>NZ_CM177859.1:3710000-7007500 GCF_058267695.1 Streptomyces sp. DF42
GGCTTCGCTGGACGACGCGGCGCAGACCGCTGTGTCGATCGCGAGCTTCGTGCTGGTGCTGGTGGGCGGGCCGATCGCGGTCGAGACGCTCAGCCATGGGCGCTCTCTGGGAAAGATGGCGTGCGGGTTGCGCGTGGTGAGGGACGACGGAGGGCCGATCCGGTTCCGGCATGCACTGGTTCGGGGCGGGATCGGGTTCGTGGAGATCGTGATGACGTTCGGAGTCATCGCCTGCGTTGCGTCCCTTGTGTCGGCTCGTGGGCGGCGGCTCGGCGACGTGTTCGCCGGGACTCTCGTCGTACGGGAAAGGATGCCTGTCGTTCCGGCGGGCTTCGTGCCTCCGCCGCCGCTCTGGTTGGCCGGAAGGTTCTCGGAGGTTGATCTGTCAGCCGTTCCCGACGGCTTGTGGCTAGCGGTCCGTCAGTACCTGACGCGGATGCAGCAGCTGGATCCGCAGGTCGGCTCGGCCATGGCGGAGCGCCTCGCTTCGGATCTCGCGGCCCGTACGGGGACACCGGTCCCGCAGGGTGTTCCTTCGGCGGCGTATCTGGCGGCCGTGGTGCAGGAGCGGCAGACCCGGGAGGTGCGACGGGCAGTCGCGAACGGCACGTCAGTCCGGGGCCAGGCTGTTGCGCCGGGTTCCTTCGGGCGTCCTGCGGGATTTTCTCCGGTGACGGCACCGCCGCCTGCGGCTCAGGTCGCGCGGGCGGCCGCGGACGAGCATGAGGCCGAAGCTCCGACACATGCGGTTTCGGCACACGGGGCCGGGTCGACCGGTTCGCAGGTGGGGCCGCCTGCCGACCGTCCGTCCAGCGGGGCGAGTGGGAACGCCGAGTCCAGCGGGTTCGTACCGCCCGCGTAACCCCGCCGAGGGTGCGGCTGCCTCGCGTCGGGTTTGCCCGCCTCCTCTCTCAGGCGGCGGCCCTCTCGCTCAGGTGAAGGTGGACGGCGGTGACTCGAGGTCTTCCAGCTCGATGCCGGGCGCCCCGAGGACTACGTCGCCGGCGATGTGTACGGCGTGCTGTTCGCCCGTGTCCAGGGCTGTGACCTGGTATTCGTCCACGGTCAGGGGGGCGTTGTCAGTGGCGTGTGTTTCTCTGTTCACCAAGGTCCAGGACTGGTCCACGGTGCGCGGGGCGAGGACGGGGTCCGTGAAGGCGACGAGGCGTACGCGGGTTGCTGAGGCGGAAGGGGTGAGGCGCAGGAGACGGGTGGTGGCGACGAGGAACGCGGGGGATGTGCCGGTGAACGCGTGGGCGGGGACGTTGCCCTCAATGGCATCAGCCCCGGTGGGGTCCGTGCGGACCCAGGTGACGCCTTCGAGAGCGGCGCCCCGGACCTGCCAGCCGGCGGCGTGGAGTTCGAGGCGGAGGGGGCGGCCGAGTTCGTCGAGGGTGAGGTCGACGGAGCCGCGGTGATCGCCCGAGGGGGTGGTCAGTTGGGACACGTAGCGCCAGCCGGAGGGGCCGGGGGCGCAGTGGAAGTGCTCTTCTGCGAGGGGGGTGTGATCGTGCGGATCGTGGAGCGAATAACGGCCGCGGGGCATGAGGGTCCTGGGTGTTGACGGGCTGGTCCGGTTGACGGCCGGGTCAGGCCGACCGGCCGCAGAGCCAAAGCGGCAGGCCCCCGGCACGGGGGTGCGGGGGCCTGCCTCGGAGGGACTTGCTGCTGGTGGGCGCGTCAGCGCACCGACGCGCCCACCACGTGCTGCGCCGGGCCGCTCAGTAGCGGTAGTGGTCCGACTTGTACGGGCCCTCGACCTCGACACCGATGTACGAGGCCTGCTCGGGGCGGAGCGTGGTCAGCTTCACGCCGAGCGAGTCCAGGTGGAGACGGGCGACCTTCTCGTCGAGGTGCTTGGGCAGCACGTAGACGTCGGTCGGGTACTCGTCGGGCTTGGTGAACAGCTCGATCTGGGCCAGGGTCTGGTCCGCGAACGAGTTGGACATCACGAACGACGGGTGGCCGGTGGCGTTGCCCAGGTTGAGCAGGCGGCCCTCGGACAGGACGATCAGCACCCTGCCGTCGGGGAACGTCCAGGTGTGGACCTGCGGCTTGACCTCGTCCTTGACGATGCCCGGGATCTGCGCCAGGCCGGCCATGTCGATCTCGTTGTCGAAGTGGCCGATGTTGCCGACGATGGCCTGGTGCTTCATCTTGGCCATGTCCGAGGCCATGATGATGTCCTTGTTGCCCGTCGTGGTGACGAAGATGTCGGCCTTGTCGACGACCTCGTCGAGGGTCGTGACCTGGTAACCGTCCATCGCCGCCTGCAGGGCGCAGATCGGGTCGATCTCGGTGATGATCACGCGGGCGCCCTGGCCGCGCAGCGACTCAGCACAGCCCTTGCCCACGTCGCCATAGCCGCAGACGACCGCGGTCTTGCCGCCGATGAGGACGTCGGTGGCGCGGTTGATGCCATCGATCAGGGAGTGGCGGCAGCCGTACTTGTTGTCGAACTTCGACTTGGTGACGGCGTCGTTGACGTTGATCGCCGGGAACAGGAGGGTGCCGTCGCGGTGCATCTCGTACAGGCGGTGGACGCCGGTGGTGGTCTCCTCGGTCACGCCGCGGATCTCCGAGGCGAGCTGGGTCCACTTCTGCGAGCCGTCGGAGATGGTGCTGTGCAGGAGCTCGAGGATGACGCGGTGCTCGTCGGACTCGGCCGTGTCGACGGACGGGACCTTGCCGTCCTTCTCGTACTCGACGCCCTTGTGGACGAGGAGGGTGGCGTCACCACCGTCGTCCAGGATCATGTTCGGGCCGCCGGTGGGGGTGTTGGGCCAGGTCAGCGCCTGCTCCGTGCACCACCAGTACTCCTCCAGGGTCTCGCCCTTCCAGGCGAAGACCGGGATGCCCTGCGGGTTGTCGGGCGTGCCGTTCGGGCCGACGGCGATGGCGGCGGCCGCGTGGTCCTGGGTGGAGAAGATGTTGCAGGACGCCCAGCGGACCTCGGCGCCCAGGGCGACCAGGGTCTCGATGAGGACGGCGGTCTGCACGGTCATGTGCAGGGAGCCGGTGACGCGGGCGCCGGCCAGCGGCTGCGCCTCCGCGTACTCCTTGCGGATCGACATCAGGCCGGGCATCTCGTGCTCGGCGAGGGTGATCTCCTTGCGGCCGAAGACGGCCAGGGAGAGGTCGGCGACCTTGAAGTCCTGTCGGTTGTCGACAGTCGTCATTGCTAGCTGCTCCTCGGGTTTGGGGCGAGGTGGGTACGGCTGGTCTGCGCGGCGGCGGACACAGGGGTGCCCGAAGAGGACACAGGCATGCCCGGTGCGCGCAGCGCAGTCCGTCGGAGGCCCTCTCTCCCTCGGTCGGTCCCTTGTGGGACCGCCCGACCGCCATCAGCAGCGACGTCTGGCTCCGTCCCAAGCTACACCGGTCCGCCCGGCCGTCCCCAGTCCACATCCGAACACATCACGTCGATCACGGCGAACGGCGGGTGGGGAGGGCGAGGGGCGGGCAGCGCGATAACAGGACACGTACGAACGGGAGAACAGGAGTCAACAGAACGGCTCAGACAGGCACTTTTGCCTCTTTGAGGCGAGCGTCAGGTGGTGCAGGATGCCTGGAGATCCGAACTCTCTGATCGATCTCGCGGGGCGTCCGGGACGGCGTTTCGCGCGACAAAGGCGTTAGGAGATCGACGTGACCATTCCGGCCGGCCCTCCCCCCACGGGCGGCGGTGAAGGCGAGAGCAGGAGCGTGAAGCTGCTCGCCGTGACCGCGTGCCCGACCGGCATCGCACACACGTACATGGCCGCGGAGAAGCTCGCGCAGGCCGCCGCGAGCCGTGGCATCGACATGAAAGTGGAGACCCAGGGATCCATCGGGGCTGAAAACGTCCTCGATGACAACGATGTCAGCAGCGCGGACGGAGTCATCGTCGCCGCGGACAAGGATGTGGACCTGAGCCGTTTCGCGGGCAAGCGGGTGCTCAAGGTCGGGGTGGCGGAGGGCATTCACCATCCCGAGCGGCTGATCGAGCAGGTGCGGTCGGCGCCCGTGTACCGGCCCGGGGGCGGGGCGGCGCCGTCGGCCGGTGGTGGCAAGGAGCGGAGCGTCGGGTACAAGGCGCTGATGAACGGGGTCAGCTACATGATCCCGTTCGTGGTGGTCGGCGGGCTGCTGATCGCGATCTCGCTGTCGCTCGGCGGGCACGCGGACCCCTCGGGCGGTCTGGTCATCCCGAAGGACTCCTTCTGGATGGACGTGAACAACATCGGCGTGATCGGTTTCACGCTGATGGTGCCGATTCTGTCCGGGTACATCGCGTACGCCATCGGCGACCGGCCTGCGCTCGTGCCGGGCATGATCGGTGGCTGGATCGCGAACACGGGGTCGTTGTACGACTCCAAGGCGGGCGCGGGCTTCATCGGGGCGATCGCGACCGGATTCCTCGCCGGGTATCTGGTGTTGTGGATCAAGAAGGTCAAGGTCCCGAAGTTCGTGCAGCCGATCATGCCGATCATCGTGATCCCGATCCTGGCGACGACGGCGCTCGGGATGTTCTTCATCTACGTCATCGGGAAGCCGATCTCGTGGGTGTTCGAGCATCTGAACAGCTGGCTCAGTGGGATGACAGGCACGAGTGCGATCCTGCTCGGCGCGATTCTGGGGCTCATGATCGCGTTCGACATGGGCGGGCCGGTCAACAAGACGGCGTTCCTGTTCGGCGCAGGGCTCATCGCGACCGGCAGCCAGACGGTCATGGGTATGTGCGCCGCCGCGATCCCGGTCATGCCGCTGGGACAGGGACTGGCGACGTTGATGCGCAAGCGGCTCTACACCGAGCAGGAGCGGGAGACCGGTCTCGCGTCCCTGTTCATGGGGTGTTTCGGGATCTCCGAAGGCGCGATTCCGTTCGCGGCGGCACGGCCCGCGCAGGTCATTCCTGCCAACATGCTCGGCGGCGCGGTGGCCGGTGCGGTCGCCGGGATCGCGGGTGTGAAGGACGCGGTGCCGCACGGCGGACCGATCGTGGCTGTGCTGGGTGCGGTCAGCGGCGTGCCGATGTTCTTCGTCGCGGTGGTGGTCGGCACGGTGGCCACGGCGCTGACGACGGTGGCCCTGGTCGACATCAGCGAGCGCAAGCGGCGCGCCGGCGCGGAGCCGGTGGTCGGTGCGGGTGTGGACGGTGTCGAGCCGGCGTCATCGTTGGTCCCGGCCGGCGTGGGTGCGTCGTCGGGTTCGGGCGCGCGTGCTGTCGTAGCGCCGCAGGCCGTACGTGGATCCGCGTCGGCCGGTGCGGGCTCGGGTGGCGGGAATTCCGCTCCTGGGGCCGAGCCGACCGGTTCCGCCGACACCGACGCAGGTACCGGTGCCGAAGGTGCCGATGTCCTCTCCGGCTATCTCACCGAGCGGACCGTCAGCATCCGGCTCGACGCGCAGGAGAAGGAGGCTGCCATCCGGGAGATGGCGGGGCTGTTGGCGCGCAGCGGCAAGGTGGCGGACGAGCACGAGCTCGTGCGGACCGCGCTGCGGCGCGAGGAGCAGGGCACCACCGGGCTCGGCGAGGAGATCGCGGTTCCGCATGCCAAGACGGACGCGGTGACCGCGCCGGTCGTCGGGTTCGCCCGGTCCGACGAGGGCGTCGAGTGGGGCTCGATGGACGGTACCAAGGCGCGGCTGGTGTTCATGATCGCCGTACCGGAGGCGGCGGCGGGCGATGAGCACCTGCGGATTCTGGCGTTGCTGTCGCGGAAGTTGATGGACGCCCGGTTCAGGGAGCGGTTGACCGCCGCGGAGGACGAGCGGGCCGTGCTCGACGTGCTGGGTGACATCGGGTGATCTGAAACATGCTGGTGCGGGGCCGTGCGCCGAGCGCCGTGCGGGCCCGCACCGGGTGTTCACAGAGACCGGTTATTCTCCGCGCCGCGGATGGGGAGGAAGTGAAATGGCGCGCAGAGGGCGGGGACTGGGGATCGCGGCGCTCGTGGTGGGGTTGCTGGGGTTGATGCCGGCAATCGGCACCTTCGTCTACGGGCGCGGTGCGTACGGCGTGGGCACGCAGCCCAGTGGGAGCATGGCGCCGACGTACAAGGGGGGCGAGCGCATCGTGTGGGAGCAGGTGGATGGCAGCGATGTGCGCCGCGGTGACGTCGTGCTGTTCTCCGCGCCGGAGCGCTACGGCGCGGAAGGCGTCCACATGCAACGGGTGATCGGGGTGGGCGGCGACCGCGTGGCCTGCTGCACACGCGTGGGCTCCCAGGAGCGGGTCACCGTGAACGGAAAACCGATCAAGGAGCCTTACGTCAGTGGGGGCGACGCCGACGGTGGGCACGGGCAGTACGACGTGAAGGTGCCGCAGGGGCGGCTGTTCCTGCTGGGCGACCACCGTGCCGACGCGATGGACTCCCGTTTCTTCGCCAAGGACCACGGCAGAACAGTGCCCGTGGACGCCGTGCGGGGCCGGATGACGGACGACCGTACGATCCTGGTTCTGCTGGGCTCGGCCCTGCTGCTCGGCGCGGTGCTGTTCCTCACCGGCATCGGGCTGGGGATCGGCTTCCTGGTGGTGCGGAGGCGCAGGGCGCCGCCGCTGCCGCCCTGGCCCACCCAGCCGGTGCAGGTCTGAGCGCTCAGTGTTCCGCCGGGTGCGGCGCCGGTCCCCCCGGCGTCGCCTCGCGGTCCGGGCCCTTGACGGCCTCGGACTCGCTGTAGATGTCCGGCTCGAGGTAGATGACGCGGGCGATGGGGACGGCGGCGCGGATACGGGTCTCGGCGGCGTTGATGGCGGAGGCGACCTCGGCGGCCGTGTCGTCGTGCTGGACGGCGATCTTGGCGGCGACCAGCAGTTCCTCGGGGCCGAGGTGGAGCGTGCGCATGTGGATGATGCCGGTGACCGTGGCACCGTCGACCACCGCGGCCTCGATCTTCTTGACGTCTTCGGTGCCGGCGGCCTCGCCGAGCAGCAGGGACTTGGTCTCCGCGGCGAGGACGAGCGCGATCAGGACGAGCAGGACACCGATGCAGACGGTGCCGATGCCGTCCCAGACGCCGTCGCCGGTGAGCAGGGCGAGCCCGACGCCACCGAGCGCGAGGACCAGACCGATCAGCGCGCCGAAGTCCTCCAGGAGGACGACCGGCAGCTCGGGCGCCTTGGCGCGGCGGATGAACTGTGACCAGGACAGCGTGCCCCGCAGTTCGTTGGACTCCTTGATGGCCGTGCGGAAGGAGAAACCCTCGGCGATGATCGCGAAGACGAGGACGCCCACCGGCCAGTACCAGTGCTCCACCTGGTGCGGGTGGCGGATCTTCTCGTAGCCCTCGTAGATGGCGAACATGCCGCCGACCGAGAAGAGGACGATCGAGACGAGAAAGGCGTAGATGTACCGCTCGCGGCCGTAGCCGAAGGGGTGTTGCGGGGTCGCCTCGCGCTGGGCCTTCTTGCCGCCGATCAGGAGCAGTGCCTGGTTGCCGGAGTCGGCGAGTGAGTGGACGCCCTCGGCGAGCATCGACGACGAACCGCTGAACGCGAACGCCACGAACTTCGATGCCGCGATCGCGAGGTTGGCGCCGAGTGCCGCCACGATCGCCCTGGTGCCGCCTGACGCGCTCATGTGTTCGCGTTGTCCCTTCGCCTTCGTACGTACGCCGTCCGGGGCTCCGCCTCGTCGCGGCTTTGCCCGTCCTTTGCCGGTGGGCCATTCTTGCAGCCCTGTCCGGCGACGGCGCGTCAGGTATCCACAACCCCGGTCATACGATCACAGTGGCCCGGAAGATGGTGCCCGCTCCGGACACTTCCGCCTTCTCGCCCGCCGGGACGAAGACCGACTGTCCGGGGCCGAGTTCGTGTCCGTCCGCCCGCACGCCACCGGCCGTGCAGAGCAGGATCTGCGGGGTGGCCCGGGTGAGGTCGCGAGGGGCGCCGCCTTCGGGGAGGACGTACCTCGACAGCCGGAACTCGTCGATGGGGGTCTCGTAGACCTCCTCGTCGTCCGTTGACGCCTCGGGTCGCAGGACGCCCGGGTCGCCGGCCTCGAAGCGGACGATGCGCAGGAGTTCGGGGACGTCGACGTGCTTGGGGGTGAGGCCGCAGCGCAGGACGTTGTCGGAGTTGGCCATGATCTCGACGCCCAGGCCGTTCAGGTACGCGTGCGGGATGCCCGCGCCGAGGAACAGGGCCTCGCCCGGCTGCAGGCGGACGTGGTTGAGCAGCATCGCGGCGATGACGCCTGGGTCGCCCGGGTAGTGGTGGGCGATGTCCGCGTAGGGCGCGTACCGGCCACCGAGGCGGGTGCAGGCGGCCGCGGCCGCGGCGACCGTGTGGTGCATCTCCTCGGGGTCGGCGGTGAGGACCGCCGTGAGCACCTCGCGCAGGGCGGCGTCCTCGGGGTGGGCGTGCAACAGGTCGACATAGGGCTTGAGGGAGTCGACGCCCAGGCCGGCGAGCAGATCCGCGGCCTGCAGCGGGTCCCGGAAGCCGCACAGGCCGTCGAACTCGGTGAGCGCGCAGATCAGTTCGGGCTTGTGGTTGGCGTCCTTGTAGTTGCGGTGCGGCGCGTCGACGGGGATGCCGCGGCGCTCCTCGTCCTCGTAACCCTCCCTCGCCTGGGCGAGGTTGGGGTGCACCTGGAGGGAGAGAGGGCCGCCGGCGGCGAGGATCTTGAGGAGGAAGGGCAGGCGGGGGCCGAACTTGGCGACCGCTGCCGGGCCGAGTTCCTTCTCCGGGTCCGTGTCGACGATCTCGACGAGCGTGCCGCGTTCCGTGCGCGAGGGTGCGCCCGGGTGGGCGCCCATCCACATCTCCGCCTGCGGTTCACCGCTCGGCTCGACGCCGAGGAGGGTGGGGATGGCGGTGGTGGAACCCCAGGCGTAGGGACGGATGGTGTTGTCCAGGCGGTCCATGCGGTTGCGGTTCTTTCTGCCGGTTCGTGTGCGTACGACTGCTCGTCTTCGCGTGCGTACGGCGGTCAGAGCGTCGGCGTCAAGATCAGGCCCCCGAAGCGAGCGCCAGGTAAACGGCGGCGAAATCCGTGATGGCGATCAGTTCGGCGAGGGTCTCCAGTTCGCCGCCGGGCTCCGGCTCCAGCTCGCTGATCGGCGTGTCGTGGCTGAGGGCCAGTTCACGGGCGGCGGGGGCGGCGGTGAGGCCGCCGAGCGGGCGGTCGCGGAGCAGCACCACGCGTGCGTGCAGTGCGGGCGCTTCCTCGACGCGGTCGCGGAAGAAGTCGTCCGGGTCGGCGCTGGCGGCGAGCGGACCCGCCAGCAGGGCACTGTGCGCGGCGAGCGCTTCGGGGAGTTCGGCCACCATGGCCGGGCGGCCGGAGAGTTCGGCCAGGGCGGCGGCGAAACGGCGCCCTGCGGGGCCCGCTGAGACCCCCTCGGTCCATACGACGGGCAGCGCGTCGGCGAGTTCGGCGGCGAGCGTCTTGGCGGGGTTGCTGTAGGTCACGATGGCGGGCCCGCAGCGCTCGGCGATGTGGTCGAGACGGTCGGCGATCTTCTCGATGGCGTCCGGCGGGGCGGTGACCAGGCCAGTGCGGTCGAGGAGGGCCAGAAGGGGCGTGAGCAGCGCCCACAGGACTCCGGGGGCGGAGGCGGCGAACTGCTGTTCGTCCTGTTCGTACGGGGCTGTCGCCATCGGTACGAACAGGCCGTGGGCGCCTTCCACCGCCTCGGTGAGCGGGGTATGGGCGGGGGCGACCGCGACGACCGTGCAGCCTCGGCGGTAGGCCGAGTCCGCCAGCAGCGACAGGCCCGGTTCGGAGCCGTCGGGGGTGGTGATCAGCAGCAGGTCGACCGAGCCGGCCCAGCCGGGAAGCTCCCAGCGCAGGGCGCCCGCCGCGGGGGCGACGCCGGTGGGGGCGAGGCGGATGACGGGGCTGCCGGGGCCTGCGAGCGTGCCGAGCAGGTCGGCGACGCAGGTGGCGGCGGCGCCGGGGCCCGCGATGAGGACGGCGCGCGGGCGGCCGTCGGGCTTGAGGTCGGCGACGCCTGCCTCGGCTGCGTGCCGTGCGGCCGTGCGGACGCGGGCACCTGCCTCGGCGGCTCCGCGGAGCAGGCTGCGGCGGTCGGCCTCCGAGAGGGCCTCGGGGGTGTCGAGCAGCGATTCGTCGAGCATGGGCGGCAGCCTCCGATCGCCGGGGGTCTTGGGTGCGCCCCGGGGGTTCGTGCGCGAGTGGCGGGGCTCGGCCTTACGCGGGGCGGCGGGCCTCGTCGACGAGCAGCACCGGGATGCCGTCGCGAACGGGGTAGGCCAGGCCGCAGTCCTCGCCCGTGCAGATCAGCTCGGCTTCCTGCTCCTTGAGCGGGGCGTGGCAGGCCGGGCAGGCGAGGATCTCCAGGAGACCGGCTTCGAGCGGCATGGGTGTGTCCCTTCGAGGGCGGGGGCGCGTGCGGGTGCTTGAACATGTGCTTGTGCGGATGTGCCTGGTCAGGGTACCGCCGTGGGGGGTGGCGCGTCGGGGTTGGGGCGAGGTGGGGGCGGAGGCTGCCGGAGGCGCTGCAAGAGGGGACGGTTCCCGCCGGGAGGCGCCGCCCCTCTGACCTCCGATCGGCCTGAACATCTCGCCCTCGAACGCCGGACGGGCCGGAACGGTCAGGCTCGGATGACTGCCAGGACCTCGTCCCGCACCCTCGTCATCGTCCCCTCGTCCCTCGCCTCCGCGTTCAGTCGAAGGAGCGGTTCCGTGTTGGAGGGACGGACGTTGAACCACCAGTCGGTGGAGGTGACCGTCAGGCCGTCGAGTTCGTCGAGGGTGACGTCCTCGCGGGCGCCGTACGCCGACCTGATGGCGGCCAGGCGGTCTGCCTGGTCGGCGACCGTGGAGTTGATCTCGCCGGAGCCCACGTAGCGGTCGTACTCGGCGGTGAGGGCGGAGAGGGGGCCGGCCTGGCCGCCGAGGGCGGCGAGGACGTGCAGGGCGGCCAGCATGCCCGTGTCGGCGTTCCAGAAATCCTTGAAGTAGTAGTGGGCGGAGTGCTCTCCGCCGAAGATCGCGCCCTCCTCGGCCATTTCCGCCTTGATGAAGGAATGGCCGACGCGGGTGCGGACCGGGGTGCCGCCGTGCTCCTTCACCACCTCCGGGACCGACCAGGACGTGATCAGGTTGTGGATGATCACGCCCTTGCCGCCGTTCCTCGCGAGCTCGCGCGCGGCCACCAGTGCCGTGATCGCGGACGGGGACACCGGGTTGCCGTGCTCGTCGACCACGAAGCAGCGGTCCGCGTCGCCGTCGAAGGCGATGCCGAGGTCGGCGCCCTCCTCCCGGACGCGCTGCTGCAGGTCGACGATGTTCGCCGGGTCCAGCGGGTTGGCCTCGTGGTTCGGGAAGGTTCCGTCGAGTTCGAAGTACATGGGGACGACGGTCAGGGGCAGGCCCGCGAAGACCGTGGGGACCGTGTGGCCGCCCATGCCGTTGCCCGCGTCGACCACGACCTTCAGGGGGCGGATGGAGGCCAGGTCGACGAGTGAGCGGAGGTGGGCCGCGTAGTCCGACAACGTGTCACGCTGCGTGATCGTTCCCGATGTCGCGGCCGGCTGCGGAGCGCCCGACTCCGTCCACTGCTCGGCCAGTTCGCGGATCTCGACCAGGCCCGTGTCCTGGCCGACCGGCGCTGCTCCCGCGCGGCACATCTTGATGCCGTTGTACTGGGCCGGGTTGTGCGAGGCCGTGAACATCGCGCCCGGGAGGCCGAAGGCACCCGAGGCGTAGTACAACTGGTCCGTCGAGCACAGGCCGATCTCGGTCACGTCGGCGCCCTGTGCGGCCGCCCCGCGCGCGAAGGCACGCGACAGGCCTGGCGACGACGGTCGCATGTCGTGGCCGGTCACGATGGCGTCCGCCCCGGTGACGCGGACGAAGGCCGCCCCGAAGAGTTCGGCCAGCGGCTCGTCCCACTGGTCCGGGACCACCCCGCGTACGTCGTACGCCTTCACGATCTGCGACAGATCAGCAGCCACGGCCAACCCTCCTGAAGTCCTATCGGTCGCCCCAAACTACCCGTACCGGATGGCCGTGCGGCGTGCGGACGCCGAGTGGACTCCCAGCCGTAACCTCAGGTCAGAGCCGGGTGAGAGATCGGGAAGAGTCAGGGCAGCATCCAGCCGAGGACCGGCGAGCTCTGAGCCGTCACGATCAGGCACATCGCCGGCAGCAGGCCGAGGCTCCAGGGCGGCAGCACCTTGCGCAGCGGATCCCCCCTCGCGGCCCGCAAGACCCACGGCCGCACACGCGATGGCGAGGTTCTGCGGCGTGATCATCCTGCCGAGGACGCCGCCCGAACTGTCGGCGGCGGCAAGGAGTTCGGGCGACAGGCCCGACTCACGGGCGGCGGTCACCTGCAGCACCCCGGACAGCACGTGGCCTACGTGTCCGACCGGAGACCGCGACTCCGAACCCAGCCCAGCACCGGCGGCAGGAAGGCGAGTCCGGCTCCCGCCACCGCCACGAAGTGGCCGATCGTGCCCGCCTGTCCGGCGAGGTTCATGACCTTCGCCGGCGCCCACACGGACGTCGCGGCCGAGCCCACGAACCTCAACTCGTGGACGGTCGGGGCCCATTCCGGAGCGCCACGCGCGCGTGCACGCCGAGGACGACCGCCGTGCACACCCCGGCCAGCAGCGCGAGCGTGCAGCCCGTCGACACGACGGGCCACGTGAAGGCATCCACCGACCGGCTTCCCGTCCGGCCCGGCGACGTCCAGGAACGGCCGGTTGTGCATCTGCGTCGTCTCGGCCGGCCGGTCCTTGACCGCCGGGATCTGCGCGACGGAGGAGATCACGACGATCAGCGCGTACGGGGCGTACGCGCGCAGGACCTCGCGCCGCGGGTCCCGTTCGTCCAACTCCTCGCTGCGCGCGCGGGTCAGCACGGACGCGCGTACGGGCTCGGTGGCGGGCACGCGTGCGTGCGGTACGGCGACCAGGGCGCCGGCGCCCGCCAAGGAGGCGCCGATGTCGGCGAGTTGCGCGGAGACGTAGTTGGAGGCGCGAACTGGACCACGGCGAAGGCGACTCCGCACACCAGGGCGGGCACCGAGGTCTCGCGCAGACCGCGCCGTCCGTCCACCAGCCGGACCAGGACGAGCGGAACCACCAGTGCCGGCAACGGAGTCCGACGTCCCACCACGGAGGCCACGGAATCCAGCGGCAGTCCTGTCACCTGCGCAAGCGTCACGACCGGCGTGCCCATCGCACCGAACGCGACCGGCGCGGTGTCGGCGACGAGCGCCACGACCGCGGCGCGTCCCGGCTCGAAGCCCATGGCGACGAGCATGACCGAGCAGATCGCGACCGGCGCACCGAATCCGGCGAGGGCTTCCAGGAGCGCGCCGAAGCAGAACGCGACGACGAGCGCCTGGATGCGCGGGTCGTCGGAGAGGCGCCCGAAGGAGCGGCGCAGGGTGCCGAAGTGCTGGGCGCGGACGGCCATCCGGTACACCCGCAGGGCGTTGACGACGATCCAAGGCTGGGGAGGAGGCCGAAGACTGCTCCCTGGACGGCGCTGGAGAGCGTCTGATCGAGCGGCATGCCGTACGGCGAGCAGGCGACCGGACCGACCGCCGGAAGCCCCGTCAGGCCCGCCAGGTGCGCCTTCATGCCCACCCCGCCGAGCAGGATCAGAACGATCAGCAGGGGCAGGGCCGCGACGAGGGCGGACAGGCCGAGCGAGCCGGCGACGGGTTCCGGTTCCTGGAGGTGCGCGGACGTCTCCCTGGATTCCGGCGTACGGAAAGCGATTTCCCGCCGATTTAAACGGAATGGTCGTGTCCACGGCGAGGGTGCGTCAATGCGGGTGCGTCACCGGGTGGCTCGCAGGGAACGGCACAGAGAGCTGCCGGCTGTTCTCAGTTGTCCGGAGACCGCAGTACTCGCAGGTGGCCGCGCCGCGCGACCTCCATGGGGTCCGCCCCGCGGGCCCCGCCTCCGGCACCGGCCGCCCGCTCCTGGGGACGGGCCGCCTCACGCACCGCGTTGGCAAGCGCTTCCAGATCGTCGCCGCTGGGGCGGGCCGGGGCGGAGCCGTCGAGGAGCCGCACGACCTCCCAGCCGCGGGGGGCGGTGAGGCGCTCGGAGTGCTCGGCGCACAGGTCGTAGCAGTGGGGTTCGGCGTAGGTGGCGAGCGGGCCGAGGACCGCGGTCGAGTCGGCGTAGACGTACGTCAGCGTCGCGACGGCGGGACGGCCGCAAGCGGTGCGCGAACAGCGACGTACAGGGCTCACGACGTTGGACGGTACCGCACTCTTGAGCGGGCCGCGACGACTCCCCCTCAGGTCAGTCCACCGTGTCGTGCTGTGAAACGGACCACACCCTTTCCCCCGCACACCTCGATGACCTGCAAGGACGCACGTTCACAGGACGTCGGACGATCGCACACCCGATCAACACTCCGTACAAACAGAGTCAATTGCCGCGATATCGCCGGTCTCGGAGAGATACGGAAACGAGCCCAACCTTGGCTGGAATGGTCATCCTGCGACATGCCGTCCGGGGGGCTCCGAGGCCGTCCGGCAAGCCGCGTGGGGCACGGCGTCCGGTCCCGGCGGGGACTACGCTTCACCAGTGATGGACAACCCCGTACCGCCCCGTGCCGCCGCCCCCGGGCCCCGCCGTCGTGATCGCCACGGTCGCGGCATGCGCGGCCCGATCGCGCCGCCCCAGGTGCCGCTCTCCGCGAGCCGTGCCGAGGCGTTCGCGGATCTGGTGCAGGACTCCGTGGAGCGGCTGGAGCGGCGCTGGCCGCAGCTCGCCGACATCGATTTCCTCGTCATCGAGGTGCCGCGTCTGGACGGCCCCGGTCACGCCTGGAACGACGAGTCGGTTCCGCTGGGCGGCACGATTCCCTCCCGGGAGGGACGGCCGGCACGCGTGGTCGTGTACCGGCGGCCGGTCGAGATCCGCACGAAGGGGCGCGACGAGCGGGCCGCGCTGGTGCACGAGGTCGTCGTCGAGCAGGTGGCCGAGCTGCTGGGGCTGACTCCGGAGACGGTGGATCCGCGCTACGGCGAGGACTCAGAGGGCTGAGCGGTCCGACTGGACTGAGCGGGCTGAGCCGGCGAGGACGGGACGGCCTTCGCCCTCGCCCGGCAGCAGCTATTTCTGCAGTACCGACAGATCCTGGTCCGCCTCCGGCACCGCGACCGTCCCCCGGTCGTCCGGCAGCGTCTGCACCGTGAAGCCCGGGACTCCGTCCTCCGTCGCCGCCAGCGTCCGGGCCGCGTAGACCGGGCCGCCGGACACGCGCTCGACCGTCAGCGCGTACGTGCCCTTCAGGCCGCTCGGGACCGGGGCTTCGACGTCCTGGGAGGTGCCCGCCTTGATCGTGTACGTCTTGGACACCGCCGTGCCGCCCTCGCTGCCCGCGGACGCGGTGACCTTCACCTGCGCGGTGCGGGTGGGCGCCGTGAGCGACAGCGTGGTGCCCTTGCCGCTGTTGTCGGCCGACGTCGCGCGCGTGCCCACCGGCCTCGTGGCCGGGATGAACGCCGTCTCCTGCTTGTCGCCCTTGCCCCGCACGACCCGCAGCGCCGCGACGACCGGCACGGACTCGTCGGTGGGCGTGAGGACCAGGGAACCCGCCTCACCGCGCGTGACGTCACCGAGGTCGACGGCGGTGGTCATGCCCGCCTTCACATGCAGCGTCTCGTTCCCCGCGGGCGTGATCTGCCCGGACGGGGAGGCGAGCCGCAGCTTCAGATCGGCGTCCGCTTCGCCGGGCGTGAAGGCGACCAGGCGCACGGAGGTGGCGTCCTTCGGGATGCCTGGCAGGACGAGACTGCCCGCCGGGTCCGTGGACGCGGCCAGCCAGTCACCGCCGAGCTTGTCGTCGAGGGCCTGTACGGCGGCGCCGACGCGTCCGCTGCGGACGTTCACGTGGACGGTGAGGTTGGACTGCTTCTCGTCGGTCAGCGTGGAGAGCAGGACCGGGTCGCTGGAGTGCGGCCCGACGGTGATGCCCTCCCCCACCGTGGACTTGAGGGCGCCGTCCTTGCCGTAGAGCTCGACGTCGACGACGGCCGCGGAGTCGTCGGGGTTGGTCAGGTGGACGTAGTCGGTGCGGGAGGCGTCCGTGCTGGCGCCCGGGAACCAGAACTCCGTGTCCGGCGCGGTGCAGTTGACGCCCTGGAGGCCTCGGCCGGTGCCTGCGGCGACCTCGGTGGTCTCCTGCACCGTCCAGCCGGGCGCGAACCTGCCCTCGGCGGTACCGACGAGCGCAGGAGTGTCGGAACCGGAGCTGTCGCCGGTGACGGGCTTGCCCGGCTCCTTCGGGGTGAGGACCGGCTTGTCGGCCGTGCCGGTCTTCTTCTTGCCGCTCGCCTTCCCCTTGCCGTCCGTCTTGCCACTGCCGCCCGCCCCGTCGGCCGACTGCTCCGTCGCGGGCCGGAGTTCGCCCTTGCCCTCGCTTCCCGTGCCCTTGGTGAAAGGCGTGAACGAGGTGTACGACGTGTCGGCCAGGTCGGAGGCGCTGGGCGCCGGGCACAGCAGGCTCGTGCGCTCCACGGGCAGTTCGGCGGCCGCCTTGGCGGTGTCCGCACCGGAGGCGCCCGGCGCGGTGAGCGAGGCGAATCCGGTGATGGCGGCGAGCGCGGCCGTGCCCGCGATCAGGGAGATGGTCGTGCGGTTCACTGCTGACTCCCGTCGGGGCGCTCAGGGGCGTGCGGCTGCTGCTGCGCCGGGTCGTACGTGGGGTCGTAACCCTGCTGGTACGACGGGTCGTACGCGGTCTGGTCGTACGTCCCCTGGTGCGCACCGCCGTACGCGTACGGGTCGTACTGGCCGCCCTGGTACGGGTCCGCCTGGTACGTCTGGTCGTACGTGCCCGCCGGGTACTGCTGGGCGCCCTGGTACTGGTCGTTGCCGTAACTGCCGTACTCGGCACCCTGGTAGGCGGCCGCGTCGTAGTCGCCGTAGGGCTGCTGGTGCGGGACTGCGACGGGTGTCTCCTCCGCAGGAGGAGACGGAAACTCCTCGCTCCGGCCGGGCTCTTCGGCCTCCGCCTGGGCGCGCAGGCGGCGGGCGCGGCGGCCCTCGCCGGCCACGGGCTGCGCGGGGACGGCCGGCTCCTCGGGGAGGTCGTCGTCGATGTCTCGGCGCCGGCCGGGCAGGGCCAGGACGACGAGGACGAGGACGAGGAAGCCCTGCGCCCACAGCCACGCGGTATGGGTGACCGGGTCGTCGTAGGTGACGTCCAGCCTGCCGCCGGATGCGGGGAGCCGGAAGCCCTGGGCCCAGCCGTCGACCGTGGTGCGGGCGAGCGGCTTGCCGTCCAGGGTGGCCGTCCAGCCCTCGGCGGCGGTGTCGGCGAGGCGCAGGACGCGCCCGTCCGAACCGGCCGGGACCGTGGTGTGGATCTCGACGGGGCCCGCGGCGACCGGCTGCGCCGGGCCGGAGGCGGCGGCGATGGTGGCGCGTGCGACCTCCTGGTCGACCCGCCACAGGGCGCTGCCGTCCTGCTGACTCAGGCGCGAGAGGCCGGGTGTGGCGTCCAGGACGCGGGTGACCTCGCGGGGCGCGCCCTTGTGGACGAGGACATAGCGGACGGCGAACTTGCCGAGCTGGTCGGCCTGGTCGGCGCCGGAGCCGGCGACGAGGTTGGCGACGACCTTGTCGAGCCGGCTGTTCTCGCCGTCGGCCGCGGCGGTCTCGGCGTCGCCGAGGCGGGCGCCGGAACCGCGGACCAGGGTGTAGCCGACGCGGGCCGTGGAGTCGCTGTCGAGTACGAGCGTGCGTGCCTGGTCGCGGGTGCCGCTCTCCTCGGCGACGAACGCGGGCACCTGCACGGGGTCCTGTCGCTCGACCGGTCCGGCGGCGCCGCCGATCATCCAGCCGACGGCGATGGCCAGCGGGCCCGCGAACGAGGCGAACGCGATCAGCGCGGCCACCGGCTGGCGCCAGCCGAAGCTCTGCTCGGCCACACGCGCGCGTGCACCGTCGGCCCCGAGGACGGCGGCGGTCAGGAGGGCGAGGCCGTAGACGAGGGTCGCCGGGCCGGCCCAGGCCGACCTGTTGGACAGGACCGCGAAGACCAGGCCCACCAGGGCGACCGCCCAGGCCGTCCAGATGCCGAACTGGCGCTCCGAGCGCAGCAGGGCGGCCAGCGCGGCCAGGACGACGCCGATGAGCATCAGCCCGCTGACCGTGCCCGGGCCGCCGGGGCTCGCGCCGAGCAGGTCGAGGGCGGAGGCGGCCGAGGAGCCGTACTGCAGCCCGGCCTCATGGAAGAAGCCGAACGGGAGCAGCGACAGCGACCACGGAGCGAGGATCAGCAGGGGGGTGCCGAACTGGGCCAGGAAGCGCAGACCGTGGGCGGTGATGTCGCCGCGGCGCACGGCGAGCAGGGCGATGCCGAGGATCAGCGCGATCGGCCACACGATCGGCGTGAACGCGGTGGTGATCGTCAACAGCAGCGCGTACGCCCAGGTGGCGCGCCAACTGCCGCGCGCGCCCGAGGCGTTCGTGAGGCCGCCGGCCGCGGCGCCCGCGCGGGCGATGAGCGGCAGCAGGACCGCCAGCACGGCGGTGCCGATGCGGCCGCCCGCCAGCGCGCCCGTGGCGGCGGGCAGGAAGGCGTAGACGACGGCCGCCCACGCGCGCAGGAGGCGCGACTCGACGAGCGGACGGGAGGCGAAGTAGGCGGTGACGCCGGCCAACGGCACCGAACCGACCAGCAGGACCGTGACCGCGAGGCCCGTCGAGCCGAACAGCGCCGAGGCGAGCATCGCCACGATCGCGAGGTACGGCGGCGCGGACGGGGAACCGCCCGCACCCACGGCGTGCCAGGAGTCGAGGTAGCGCGACCACAGCTCACCGGAGTCGGCCGGGGCGGGCAGCAGGGCGCCGCCCGCGAGCGCGCCGCCGCCGAGCAGTGCGCGGCAGGCGACCAGCGAGACGAGCAGCAGCACCAGGAACAGCATCGGGCCGGGCTTGCGGCCGATGCGCTTGAGGCGGGCGAACTGCTCGATCTCCAGGAAGTCGGCGTCGTCGCCGCCGGGCCCGGACTCGACCGCGCCCCCGTGCCGTCCGGCTCCGGAGGTCACCTCGGGGTCGGAGCTGTCGACGAAGTTGCCCGCGACCTGCTCGACGGTGGCCCGCACGGTCGCGCCGGGCGGTGGGAACAGTGCGCGCAGCTCGCCCTTGTCGATCTGCGGATTCCCACGCCTGCGCCGTCCGGCGATGATCCGCTCGGGGCGCAGCAGCGTGCCCAGCAGACCGCGGATCTCGTCGAGCGCCTGTCCGGGGACCTTGCCGACCAGGTAGGCGACGGTGCGCAGGAGGGTGCCGACCAGGAGGCGCACCAGCACCCAGGGCAGCATGGCCGTGCGCGTGTTGACCAGGAGGGTGTAGGCGGCGCCTGCCTTGTCGACCTTGTGCGGGGAGGCGACGGTGCGGCCCCCGCAGTCGACGGTGCGGCGCTCGCGGGAGGCGGCCTCGGCGTGTCGTACGACCGCTTCCGGGGCGACGAGGACGCGGTGGCCGGCGGCATGCGCGCGCCAGCACAGGTCGACGTCGTCACGCATCAGGGGCAGACGGCGGTCGAATCCGCCGAGTTGTTCGAAGACGTCGCGCCGGATGAGCATGCCGGCGGTGGAGACGGACAGGACGGTCCGGACGTGGTCGTGCTGTCCCTGGTCCTGTTCGCGCCGGTCCAGGCCGGTCCAGCGGCGGCCGGAGTGGGCGATGCTGACGCCGACTTCCAGGAGCTGGCGGCGGTCGTACCAGCCACGGAGCTTGGGGCCCACGACGGCCACGTCGTCGCGGCCGAGTTCGAGTTCGTTGTCCACGACGCGCAGCAGCTGGGCCAGGGCGTCGGGTTCGGGGGCGCTGTCGTCGTGCAGCAGCCACAGCCACTGGACCGGTTCCCCGTACGGGAGTTCCGGCATGTCGTAGGCGTCGTCGCGCCAGCTGCGCGTGACCGGGTCCCAGCCGCTCGGCCGCTTCAGATAGGGCAGCTCTTCAGGGGTCAGGACGGGGGCGGTCCGTGCCGCCTCCTCGACGGCCTGGCCGAAGCCGGTGCGCCGGGCGAGGTGCAGCACCCGGTCGGCCCCGACAGCGTCGGTGAGCAGCTGGGCGGAGGCGTCCGCGCTGCCGGTGTCGGCGGCCATGGCGAACTGGACGGGACGCTCCTGGCCGAGCAGCCCGGCGAGCGCGTCGGGCAGCCAGCGGGCGCCGTCGTGGGAGACGACGACCGCCGTCACCACGTGACGCGGAAACTCTGGAGCGGCAGCGTCGTGTTGGGCTGCCGTGTGGCTGTGCACGGACATCGAGGTACGGGCCCCGGTTCGATGGACTGCGGTGGACGTCTGTGCCGCCTGTGGGCGGCGAGGCGTCTCGGACGAACGACCACACTATCGGCTGGGCATGGCGGCGGCCCGCCGCCTGTGGATAACCCACCTGCGACGGGCCGTTCGGTTGCTGTGTGAGGGTGTGGGGCCGTCCGGTCAGACGGCGGCCTTCTTCAGTCGACGTCGCTCCCGCTCGGACAGGCCGCCCCAGATGCCGAAGCGCTCGTCGTTGGCAAGGGCGTACTCAAGGCACTCGGAGCGGACTTCACAGGCGAGGCAGACCTTCTTGGCCTCACGGGTGGAGCCGCCCTTCTCGGGGAAGAAGGACTCGGGGTCGGTCTGGGCGCACAGCGCGCGCTCCTGCCAGCCGAGTTCCTCGTCCGCGTCGTCGACCAGCAGTTGCTGCACCAGCTCGGTCATGTGCGCCCCTCGTCTGTCTTTCGCGTCCCCGTGATGTAGCCGTTACCGATCCCGGCTGAACGACACGAGTGAAATTACAAGTGTGCTGCTCCGGGCGAGTCAAGCCGAGATCTGCTATTGGGTCCCTTATTCACTCTGCGGAACCAAGGCCATGCGGAAAGTGTTCAAATCGGCATAAACCTTGTCATGCAGACGAGGCCCGGAAGGGCCTCCACCCCCGCGCAGAACCTGTATGGGGAAGGACGCCCGGAGATCCGATCTCGTTCCATGCGCACCTCGGAGCGAACCGGATCACAGTCGGATCACGGGATCGCAACGAGGTTTATGCGCCCGGTTGTGCGCCATGTGTCCCGGTTGGCGGCTGCACAAACCTTTCGCCTGGGACATGGACCGGATGAGGTGAACCGTGTCCCACATACCGGGCGTCGAGTTGACAGTGAAGGTGTGAGCCGCTGTCCTTGTGGGCATGCTCGCGAACTTGGCACTCACCTCGACCCGCACCGCCGGGTCCCTCGGTGCTGCCCGTGCTCGCTGTAGCTGTTGTTGCTGTTCCAGCTGTTGAGCCCCACCTGCTCCAGCTGTAGGTCCGGTCTTTTGTGACCGGGCTCCCGTTCCCTCTGACCTTCTTTCACTGAGGAACCACCGCACCCATGAACAGCGACAACGACCTCCAGATCGCCGGCGACATCCTCGAAGTCGCGCACCTGCTGCAGCCGCCGCGTGAGCACCCGGCCACCGTGGCCGAGTTCGTCGGGCTGGCGCGCTCCGTCGCCGCCGACCGCGCTCAGTGGGAGCACCTCGTCGAGTACGACGCCACGGCTCGCTGGTACCACCGGCTGCGCACGGGGCCGGGCTACGAGGTGTGGCTGCTGTCCTGGGTGCCCGGTCAGGGCAGCGGGCTGCACGACCACGGCCGCTCCTCCGGGGTCCTGACCGTCCTGGAGGGCACGCTGACCGAGCGAACCGAGCGGGGCACGCGCGCGCTCCGCGCGGGTGCGCAGCGGGTGTTCGCGCCGGGATACGTGCATGAGGTGAGCAATGACGCGCTGGAGCCGGCGGTCAGCCTGCACGTCTACTACCCGGGTCTGACCGAGATGCCGATGCACACGTCCCCGCACTGCGAGGCGCGCACCGAGCCGCGTCCGGTGACTGCCTGACGCGGCTGTCGTACCCGCCTGCAAGACTTGGCCCATGCGCATTGTGGTTCTGGCAGGCGGCATCGGTGGTGCCCGGTTCCTGCGCGGTCTGAAGCAGGCCGTGCCGGACGCGGACATCACCGTCATCGGCAACACCGGGGACGACATCCACCTCTTCGGGCTGAAGGTCTGCCCGGACCTCGACACGGTGATGTACACGCTCGGCGACGGCATCAACGAGGAGCAGGGCTGGGGACGGGCGGACGAGACCTTCCACCTCAAGGACGAGCTCGCGGCGTACGGCGTGGGGCCGGAGTGGTTCGGGCTCGGCGACCGGGACTTCGCCACGCACATCGTGCGGACGCAGATGATCAGCGCGGGATATCCGCTGAGCGCGGTGACCCAGGCGCTGTGCGACCGGTGGAAGCCGGGCGTGCGGCTCATCCCCATGACCGACGACCGGGTCGAGACGCATGTGGCCGTCGTGGTCGACGGTGAGCGCAGGGCGGTGCACTTCCAGGAGTACTGGGTGCGGCTGCGGGCCTCGGTGCCGGCCGAGGCGGTCGTGCCCGTCGGGGCCGAGCAGTCCAAGCCGGCGCCGGGTGTGCTGGAGTCGATCGCGGAGGCAGACGTGGTGCTGTTCCCGCCCTCGAACCCGGTCGTGTCCATCGGCACGATCCTCGCGGTGCCCGGTGTCCGTGAGGCGATCGCCGAGGCCGGGGTGCCGGTCGTCGGCCTCTCCCCCATCGTCGGGGACGCGCCCGTGCGCGGGATGGCCGACAAGGTGCTGGCGGCGGTCGGCGTGGAGTCGACGGCCGCGGCGGTCGCCGAGCACTACGGCTCAGGGCTGCTCGACGGCTGGCTCGTCGACACCGTGGACGCGCACGTGGTGGAGCGGGTCGAGTCCGCCGGGATCCGGTGCCGGGCCGTGCCGCTGATGATGAGCGACATCGAGGCGACCGCCCGGATGGCACGCGAGGCACTGGCACTCGCGGAGGAGGTGCGGGCGCCGTGAGCAGCGGGAATTCCGGGGGTGCCGGGGCCTTGGCAGGAGCCGAGGCGTCCGGTTACCGGGTCTGGGCCGTGCCCGGGCTGCCCGAGGTCGCACCGGGTGACGACGTCGCCAAGCTGATCGCCGCCGCCGAGCCCGGGCTCGTCGACGGGGACGTCCTGCTCGTCACCTCGAAGATCGTGTCCAAGGCGGAGGGGCGGGTCGTCGAGGCGGACGACCGGGAGGCCGCCATCGACGCCGAGACCGTGCGGGTCGTGGCGCGGCGCGGCGCGTTGCGGATCGTCGAGAACCGCCAGGGGCTCGTGATGGCCGCGGCCGGGGTCGACGCCTCCAACACCCCTTCGGGCACGGTGCTGTTGCTGCCCGAGGACCCGGACATGTCCGCCCGCGCGATCCGGGACGGCGTGCGGGACGCTCTCGGCGTCGAGGTCGGCGTCGTCGTCACCGACACGTTCGGGCGACCGTGGCGCTCGGGTCTCACGGATGTCGCCATCGGCGCCGCCGGTGTGCGCGTACTGGACGATCTGCGCGGGGGCACGGACGCGTACGGCAATCCGCTCGGCGCGACGGTCGTGGCGACGGCGGACGAGTTGGCCGCGGCCGGAGACCTGGTCAAGGGCAAGGCCGCCGGGCTGCCCGTCGCCGTGGTGCGCGGGCTGGGGCACGTGGTGGCCGAGGACGACGGGGAGGGGGCGCGGGCCATGGTGCGCGGCGGACGCGACGACATGTTCCGGCTGGGGACATCCGAGGCGATCCGTACGGCGGTGACCCAGCGCCGTACGGTGCGGGCCTTCACCGACGAACCGGTCGACCCCGGTGCCGTACGGCGGGCGGTCGCGGCGGCCGTGACCGCTCCGGCGCCGCATCACACGACGCCGTGGCGGTTCGTGCTGCTGGAGTCGGAGGCCGCGCGGACCGCGTTGCTGGATGCCATGCGCGACGCCTGGATCGCCGATCTGCGGCGGGACGGGAAGGGCGAGGAGTCCATCGCCAAGCGGGTCCGGCGCGGAGACGTGCTGCGGAACGCGCCGTATCTGGTGGTGCCCTGTCTCGTCATGGACGGGTCGCACACCTACGGGGACCCGCGGCGGGACGGGGCCGAGCGGGAGATGTTCGTGGTCGCCGCGGGCGCCGGCGTGCAGAACTTCCTGGTCGCGCTGGCCGGGGAGCGGCTGGGGTCCGCGTGGGTGTCCTCGACCATGTTCTGCCGGGATGTGGTGCGGGAGGCGCTGGGGCTGCCGGAGGACTGGGATCCGATGGGAGCGGTGGCGGTGGGGCATCCGGCGGAGGAACCTCGGGCCAGGCCGGAGCGGGAGCCGGGGAGTTTCATCGAGGTACGGTGACGGTCCGCCGGG
Source organism: Streptomyces sp. DF42 (assembly GCF_058267695.1). NCBI lineage: Bacteria > Bacillati > Actinomycetota > Actinomycetes > Kitasatosporales > Streptomycetaceae > Streptomyces > Streptomyces sp. DF42. The sequence continues at coordinate 3,734,153 of NZ_CM177859.1, forward strand.
GGCGTCGGGAACCTACGGTCCGTGAGGGTCGGGGTCCTGTGTGCGGCTGCGGGCCTGTGGGCTCGTGGGCTTGTCGCGCAGTTCCCCGCGCCCCTTCAGGGCGTTGCGCGCACCGGCAGTCTTGTGTACCGCTGTACCGCCTAGTCTCGTAGGGCATTCCCGACACCCCCAGGAACCCATCCGTGGCAGGACGATTTACTCCCCGATCCACCCGAACGACCGTGCGTGGTGGGCATGTTGCCGTGCCCGCGGGCGGTGGTGTGCCGCGTCAGGCCGTGGCGCCCGGGCGGGTGCGAACCGTGGTGCCGGACGGGCCGCTCGACCTCGGGCTCGTGCTGGGGCCGCTGCGGCGCGGGCCGGGGGATCCGACGTTTCGCGCGATGCCCGACGGGTCCGTGTGGCGGGCCAGCCTCACGCCTGCCGGGCCCGGCACGCTCCGGGTTTGCGTGCGCGGGAGTGAGGTGTGCGGGGAGGCGTGGGGGCCGGGAGCCGAGTGGCTGCTGGAGAAGCTGCCGGAGCTGCTCGGCGGCGCGGACGATCCGGACGCGTTCGCGCCGCGGCACCGGTTGGTGGCTCTCGCCCGGCATCGGCGGCCGGGGCTGCGGCTGACGCGGACCGGCCTGGTGCTGGAGTCGCTGATCCCATCGGTCCTGGAGCAGAAGGTCACCACCGACGAGGCGTACCGGGCCTGGCGGCTGCTGGTGCGCAAGTTCGGGGAGCCGGCGCCGGGGCCCGCGGCGGGCGGGCGGTTGTGGGTGATGCCGGGGCCGCGGACCTGGGCGTTGATTCCGTCCTGGGAGTGGCACCGGGCCGGGGTCGACAACAAGCGGGCGTCGACCATCCTGCGGGCCGTGCGGGTCGCCGCGCGGCTGGAGGAGGCGGTCGGGATGGAACCGGCGGCCGCCCGGACGCGGCTGGAGGTCGTGCCCGGGATCGGTCCGTGGACGTCGGCGGAGACCGTGCAGCGCAGCCATGGGGCGCCGGATGCCGTGACCGTCGGGGATCTGCATCTGCCGGGCATCGTGGGCTGGGCGCTCGCCGGGGACCGGGACGCGGACGACACCGTGATGCTCAAGCTGCTGGAGCCCTATGCGGGGCAGCGGCACCGGGCGGCCCGGTTGATCATGCTCAGCGGCAGGACGCCGCCGAGGCGGGCGCCGAAGATGCCGAAGACCGACATCGGGCTGCTCTGACCGTTCCCTCGCGGACGACCCGGACGACCCGGACGACCCGGCGACCCGGCGACCCGGCGACCCGGCGATGACAGGGACGACGACGCGCTAACCCGCGTCCAACGGCCGTTCGAAGAACGTCTCCAGGACCACCGTCGCCTGCGTACCGCTGACCCCCTCGATCGCGTACAGGCGCCGCAGCACGTCCTGGAGTTGCCCGGTGGTCGCGGTGCGCACCTTGACCAGGACGGCCGCGCTGCCCGCGATGACGTGCGCCTCCTGGATCTCCGGTACGGCGGCGAAGGCCTCGCCCCGCTCGCCCATCCACGCGGTCGAGTCGACCAGAACGAAGGCGAGGACGCCGCGGTCGAGGGCGGCCGGGTCGACATCGACCGTCGTGGCCCGGATGACCCCCTGCTCGCGCAGCTTGCGCACGCGCTCGTGCGCCGCGCCCGCCGACAGGCCGACCTCCTTGCCCAACAGGGCGTAGGACCGGGTGGCGTCCCGCTGGAGCAGTGCGATCAGTCGGCGGTCGATGTCATCCACTCGCTTCATGTGAAAACCATATCTGATTCAACAGAGTGCGTGTTACGTTGAATTCCATCCTGATCAACACCCCAGAGGGGAAACCATGTCCGGCCACATCGTCGACGACCTGTACGAGATCCTGGACGACCGCTTCCGCACCGGACGCTGTACGAACGGCGACAGCCGGCTGGAGGTGCTGTACGACGACTGCCGGTGGGCGGAGGGTCCGCTGTACCTGCCGGCCTGGCGGCAGCTGGTGTGGAGCGACATTCCGAACGACCGGCTGCTGCGCTGGGACGAGGCCAGTGGCAGGGTCGCGGTGTTCCGCAGCCCTGCGGGTCACGTCAACGGCAACACCCTCGACCGGCAGGGCCGGCTGGTCAGCTGCGAGCAGGGCAACCGCCGGGTCACCCGCACGGAGCCCGACGGCACGGTCACCGTCCTCGCCGACCGCTACGCCGGCAAGCGCCTCAACAGCCCGAACGACTCCGTCGTACGCTCCGACGGCACGATCTGGTTCTCCGACCCGGACTTCGGCATCACCAGCGACTACGAGGGCCACCGCGCGGAGTCCGAGATCGGCGCGTGCCACGTGTACCGGATCGATCCGGCGAGCGGGGAGGTGCACCTCGCCGCCGACGGGTTCGAGGGCCCCAACGGCGTCATCCTCTCCCCCGACGAGCAGCGGCTGTACGTCTCCGACTCGCGGGCCGCCCGGATCCGCGTCTTCGACGTCTGCGACGACGGCACGCTCTCGGACGGAAGGGTCTTCGCCGAGGCCGGAAAAGGCGTCCGCTACGACAACATCCGCTTCGACGACGAGGGGCGCCTGTGGGCCGCCGCCCTGGAGGACGGAGTGCACTGCTACGACCCCGACGGCACCCTCATCGGCCGGCTCCGGGTGCCCGAGACCGTCTCCAACATCACCTTCGGCGGCCCGAAGAACAACCGCCTGTTCATCACCGCCACCACCTCGCTGTACTCACTGGTGATGTCGGTGACGGGGGCGCCGCGCGTCTGAGACCGGGCCCGGCACCCCCGCGTACTTCGTTACTGGTGGCTGCTGGTGGCTACTACTGGTCGGAGGAGAACCGCACCGAGCCCGCCGGGATGCGCGCGTCGCACCACACCCGCACGCCGTCCCGCAGTTCGTTGTCGGCGCCGATGACGGCGCCGTCGCCGATGACCGTGCCTGTCAGGACGGAGCGTTCGCCCACGCGCGCGCGGGTGCCGATGAGGGAGTCGGTGATGACGGCGCCGGGTTCGATGACGGCGCCCGGCAGGATCGTGGAGCCGAAGACCCTGGCGCCCTCCGCCACGAACGCGCCCTCGCCCACCACCGTGCCACCCGTGAGCTTGGCGTCGGGGGCGACCCTCGCCGTCGGCAGGATCAGGCGGTCGCCGCAGCGGCCGGGGACCGCGGGGGACGGGGCACGGCCCAGGACGAGGTCGGCGGAGCCACGGACGAAGGCCGCCGGCGTACCCAGGTCCAGCCAGTACGTCGAGTCGACCATGCCCTGCAGATGGGCTCCGGCGGCGAGCAGCCCCGGGAACGTCTCCCGCTCGACCGAGACGGGGCGGCCCACGGGGATCGTGTCGATGACCGAGCGGCGGAAGACGTACGCCCCCGCGTTGATCTGGTCGGTGACGATCTCCTCGGGTGTCTGCGGCTTCTCCAGGAAGGCGAGGACGCGGCCCGTCTCGTCCGTGGGGACCAGTCCGTAGGCGCGCGGGTCGGTGACCTTGGTGAGGTGGAGGGAGACGTCGGCGCCCGTCTCCTCGTGGGTGTCGACCAGCGCCCTGGTGTTCAGGCCCGTCAGGATGTCGCCGTTGAAGATCAGGACCGGGTCGTCGGGGCCGGAGTGCAGCCGGGACGCGACGTTGCGGATGGCGCCGCCCGTGCCCAGGGGCTCCTCCTCCGTCACGTACTCGAGGTGGAGGCCGAGTGACGAGCCGTCGCCGAAGTGCGGCTCGAAGACCTCGGCCAGATAGGACGTGGCCAGGACGATGTGGTCCACGCCCGCCGCTCTCGCTCTCGCCAGTTGGTGCGTGAGGAACGGGACGCCCGCCGCCCGGACCATGGGCTTCGGCGTGTGGACCGTGAGCGGACGCAGCCGGGTGCCCTTGCCGCCGACCAGGAGGATCGCTTCTGTCACCTGTCGTCTCTGCTTCCTGCCGGGACCGGCCGAACTGTCTTTCGGCCGGCCAGTGTATGCAGAACGTTGTGTGGCGCCTTCGACGGCCGTGCGGTGTTCCGTGGTTCCACCCGTGCAGCCCCCCTGGCGTGAATGCGTCCCGGGCCCGGTTCCCCCGCGGGGCCTAACGGCCCTGGTAGCGCGCCGCGGTGGAGCGGGCCGTGCCGAGCTTGCGGTAGAGCCGCGTGCCCGGGCAGTCCGTGGCGAAGCCGTCACGATGGCCGGAGATCACATTCAGTCGTACGTTCTTTCCCTTTCGGTAGAGATTGCCACCGCCCGACTTCAGATATGTCTTTCCGCGTGGATTGGCCCCGTAGAGACCGAGTTTCCAGGCCGTGAGCCGGGCGATGGCCTTCAGCGCGGCGGCGGGTGGCCTGCTCGCGCCGAAGCTGCCGAGGACGGCGATCCCCATGCTGTTGGTGTTGAAACCGAGGGTGTGGGCGCCCCTGACCGCCTTGGCCACTCCCCCGGCGCGCCCCTCGTAGACGGTTCCGCACTTGTCGACGAGGAAGTTGTAGCCGATGTCGCGCCAGCCCATGCTCTTGACGTGGTAGCGGTAGATACCGCGGATGACGGAGGCGGCCTGCGAGCAGCGGTATCCGTTGCCGGAGGCCGTGTGGTGCACGAACGCCGCCTTGACCTTCTTCGTGTAGCCGAACCCCTTCTCGCGCAGCTTCTCGTTCGCACCCCAGCCACGGCGGGTGACGATGCGGGGGCGGGCGCCGATGTAGGGCTTCGCGCGCCGGCTTTCCGTCAGTTCGCTGCCGCGCAGGGCCCGTAGCTCCCGCACGGTCGAGGCGTGGCTCAGCCCGGGGATCTCGGTGGCGCCGAGCGGGGCGACGTCGGCGTTGGCGGCGGAGGCGGCGAGAGCCTCGGTCGACTCGGCGGCGAGGGCGCCCGCGCGCGGGACTTCAGCCGGCATGCCGTGCGGCGCGAGGGCCGGCGCGTCGTCCGCCCCGGTCTCCTCGCCGGGGTCCACGAGTTCCAGTCGCAGGCCCGAGGGAAGGGCGGAGGCGGCCGCAACGGCTCGGGTGCCCCGTGCGGTCTCTTCGGTACGCGGGGCACCCTCGGCGCTGACCCGGACCTCCACGCCGTCCGAGTCGCCCACCCACAGCGGCGCGGTGGAGCCACGGACGCGGCCCGAGGTGCGCTCGGCGGAGCCGGGGTCGGCCGCGTCGTCGTTGTGCGTCTCCAGGCTCTGCCAGGCGGACCAGATGCCGTCGCCGGCCGCGCGGGTGCGGACCTGGACGCCACCGTGCAGTTCGGTGTCCGGGTTGTCCCAGATGACGCCGACCATCGAGAAGTGCCGTACGTCCTGGCGGGTCAGGCCCTGCTCCGCGACCGCGCCGCCGATCGCGCGGGTGCGGGAGGCGAGGGGGACGAGGGGCGCGAGGGGCAGCGACTGGGTGCTGCCGGCGAGCTCGGACCGGACGGCCGCCGACGCGGATCGTGCCGCACCGGCCATGGGTCTCGCCGTCGCCGCGGTCGCGGGCGGCGTCAGCTGCAGGGCGAGAGCGGCCGCGCAGGCGACGCCGATCGAGGAGGCGATCGAAGAAGCAAGGAATCCACGCATGCCATCGATCTTGGACATAGTCATACATATATGTCCATCCAGGATCTGACGGACCGTCGGCTCCCGTTCCTCCGAACCGGTGGCCCCACCACGCCGTGCGCGACCGGCCGCCCGCGTACCCTTGCGCGGGTGAACGCCACCGACCGCACCCCCGCCGACCTGCTGCGTTCCGCGCTCGCCGCGGACCCCGGACGCCCCCTGGTGACCTTCTACGACGATGCCACGGGCGAGCGCGTCGAACTGTCCGTGGCCACCTTCGCCAATTGGGTGGCCAAGACCGCCAACCTCCTCCAGGGCGACCTTGCCGCGGGGCCCGGCGACCGGGTCGCGCTACTGCTGCCCGCGCACTGGCAGACGGCCGTGTGGCTGCTGGCGTGCGCCTCGGTGGGCGCGATCGCGGACGTCGACGGGGACCCGGCCGCGGCCGACGTGGTGGTGAGCGGGCCGGACGCGCTGGACGCGGCGCGGGCGTGCCGGGGTGAGCGGGTTGCCCTTGCGCTGCGGCCGCTGGGCGGCCGGTTTCCGCAGACGCCGGACGGCTTCGTCGACTACGCCGTCGAAGTGCCGGGGCAGGGGGACCGGTTCGCGCCGTTCGCGCCGGTGGACCCCGAGGAGCCGTCCCTGATCGTGGCAGGACGGGAGTTCACCGCCGCCGAGGTGGTCGAGCGGGCCCTGGACGAGGCGACGTCGCTCGGGCTGACGGGACCGGGCTCCCGGATTCTGTCCGGGCTGTCGTACGACACCTGGGAAGGGCTGCATGCCGGGCTGTACGGCCCGCTCGCGGTGGGGGCGTCCGTGGTGCTGTGCCGGAACGCGGACCGGCTGGACGAGGCGGCAATGGCCAAGCGGATCGAGAGTGAGCGGGTGAGCGTGGTGCGCCGCTGAGAGGCGCGCGTCCGCGTCCGGCGGCTGCGGGTTTTTCGCTGCGGATGGTTCGCTGCGGTCGTTCATTGTGGCTCGCCGCGCTCGCGCGGCTGAGCCCCACATCGGAGTGGCGTGTCGCCTCGCGCGGCCGAGCCGCACACCGGATTCGCACCGGATACAGCCCGGCGCCCCCTTGGGGCGTTGCCGTCGCCGTCACCCGTTCGGATCAGCAATGGCCGCCCTCGTCGGCCCCTCCGGGTCATGGTCGTAGGAACAGCACGTTCGTACACCATGAGGGGTGGAGCGGCACGTGAGAGGGCTGGGTCGGCGGCGGCGACGGTGGGTGCGGTACGGGGGTCTCGCGGTCGCCGTGCTGGTCGTCGGGGCGGCCGGGGGCGGGCTGGTGCTGTACATGAAGCTGGACGGCAACATCACGCCCGACGAGGCGGCCGCCAGGGAACTCGCCCGGTACGAGAAGGAACGGCCCACGTCGCTGGTCAAGGGCGCACAGAACATTCTGCTGATCGGGTCGGACTCGCGCTCCGGGGACGGCAACGCCCAGTACGGGCGGGACTCGGGGACCGAGCGCTCCGACACGACGATCCTGCTGCACCTCGGCGCGGGCAGGCGCACCGCCACCGCGATGTCGCTGCCGCGCGACCTGATGGTGGACGTGCCCTCCTGCCTGCGCCCGGACGGGACCCGCTCGCAGCCGACCTTCGCGATGTTCAACTACGCGTTCCAGGTGGGCGGTTCGGCCTGCATCATCCGGACCGTCGAGAAGCTCACGGACATCCGTATCGACCATCACGTCGTCATCGACTTCCACGGCTTCAAGGAGATGGTCGACGCGGTCGACGGCGTCCAGGTCTGCCTCAAGGAACCGATCGACGACAAGGCCGCCGAACTGAAGCTGCCCGCGGGGCGGGTCACGCTCGACGGCGAGCAGGCCCTTGGCTACGTCCGCGCCCGCAAGTCCCTGGGCAACGGCAGCGACACCGACCGGATGGACCGCCAGCAGAGGTTTCTCGGGGCGCTCGTCAACAAGGTGCAGAGCAACGACGTACTGCTGAATCCGGTGAAGCTCTATCCCGTGTTGGATGCCGCCACGTCGTCCCTCACCACGGATCCGGATCTGGCGAGTCTGCGCGGCCTGTACGAGCTCGTGCGCGGGCTGCGTCACATCCCCACGGAACAGGTGCAATTTCTCACGGTTCCGCGGGAGTCGTATGTCTACAACGCCAATCGCGACCAGCTCGTGGAACCCGAGGCGGAGAAGCTGTTCGAACGTCTGCGCAGGGACGCGCCGTTGACGGTCACGAAGGAAGTTCCGCCGGATTCCGACTCGAAGAGTCGCAATCCGGATTCGCGCGGGGTTTCGTCCGGGCATCCGAACGACTACGCCGAGTACGCCCACGGCAACGGAAAGTCCGGAGAAAAGCGGTCCGATGAGCCCGCGACGTCCGCTTCGCCCGCACCGACGTTCCGCGGGAACACCGCCGCCGAGGACGGCTGCGAGTAGAGCGAACATCAAGCCGACGAACAGCCGCGTCAAGAAAGTCCAAGGAAATGGGCGTATTGCCCAGTTGTAGGGCGTGGAATTTGTCACTGACGTCGCTTGACGCTGAACTGGGCGGATAGTGTGAGCGACCCGGTGCATCCGGCCGCGAGGTCCTTCCTGCGGGTCGCACACCGGGTGACCGTGACCCGAGCGCCTTGAGGGGGAAGGCGCCGCGTGGCCCAAACGGAGGATTCGGACAACCGTGGACGCGCAAAGCCGAGGGCGGGCGGACAACGTCGATCCCGCAGACCAGTGGGTGCTCAATCCGAACACCGGCGAATACGAACTGCGACTGACTCCTTCCGCTCCGCAATCGACGGTTCCCGGGCCTCGCAGATCCGCCCCTCGTGGCGCGGGCGGCGCGGCGCGCAGCCGTACGGCGAAGCCGCAGGCCCCGGGCCGCGAGGTACCGCCGCAACGGCGGCGCCGCGCGACGCCCGAGGAGCCACCGCCGGGGCGGCGCGGGCGCCGGCCGGTGCAGAAGAAGTCGAAGGCCAAGAAGGCCCTGATGTGGACCGGCGGCTCGATGGCCCTGGTGCTGGTCGCGGTCGGCACGGCCGGCTACCTCTACCTCAGGCACCTGGAAGGCAACGTCTCCACGACGGACGTCGGCAGTGCGGGCAAGAGCGGCTTCAGCAAGGACGAGGCCTTCAACATCCTGATCATCGGCACCGACAAGCGCACCGGTAAGGGCAACGAGGGCTACGGCGACTCGGGCAGCGTCGGTCACGCCGACACCAACATCCTGCTGCACGTCTCGAAGGACCGTACGAACGCGACCGCGCTGAGCATTCCGCGGGACCTGATCGTGGATGTCCCGGACTGCCAGACGAAGCAGTCCGACGGCAGCGAGAAGGTGATCGCGGGCACGGAGGACGTCCGCTTCAACACCAGTCTGGGCCAGGACGGCCGGGACCCGGGTTGCACCATGCGCACGGTGAAGGCGGTCACCGGCATAGAGCCCGACCACTTCATGATGGTCGACTTCAACGCGGTGAAGACGCTGACGACCGCGGTCGACGGCGTGCCGGTGTGTCTCGCCCACGCGGTGAGCGACAAGGAGTCGCACCTGAAACTGCCCGCCGGCCCGTCCAAGGTGGAGGGCGAACAGGCACTCGCGTTCGTCCGCACCCGGCACAGCTGGGGCAACGCCGGTGACCTGGACCGCATCAAGGTGCAGCAGCAGTTCATGGCCTCGCTGATGCGGAAGATGTCCTCAAGCGACACGCTGACCAGTCCGACCAAGCTGTACAACCTGGCCGAGGCCGCCACCAAGGCGCTCACGGTGGACACCGGCATCGGCAAGGTCAGCACGCTGAAGGACATCGCCCTGGAGATGAAGAAGGTCCCGACGAAGAACATCAGCTTCTTGACGGTGCCGGTGCGCGACAACCCGGCGGACGGCGTCGTCCACAAGACCGTGATCGTCGACCCGAACGCGGCGCCCGAGGTCTTCGACGCGATCAAGAACGACGTCTCCTTCACCGCGGTCAAGGCGAAGGAGAAGAAGGAGAAGGCCGCCGTCGCCGCCCGCCTCAACGGCAGCAAGTCGGCCGCCTCCGAGGTGCGGGTGCGGATCCTCAACGGCGGCGCCGCGCCCGGCTCGGCCCAGGAGACCCTGGCCTGGCTGCAGAACGACGAGGGCGTGTCCAAGTCCGAGAACGCGGGCAACGCGGATGCGGCACTGGCGAAGACGACCCTGGAGTACGCGCCCGACCAGGCGGCCCAGGCCCGCAGACTGGCCGCCATCATGGGGTTGCCCGGATCCGCGTTGAAGCCGGGCAAGAGCGTGACCAACTCCCAGGGCCTGCCCGCGATGACCCTGACGCTGGGCAAGGACTTCCAGGAGGCCGGCGAGCCGCTCAACGCCTCGTCGAAGGCGCCGCCCGTCGACAAGTCCACGGCGGACAAGGTCAAGTGCGCGAGCTGAACGAAAATGTGCGCCAATTGAACAACTGAGGTGACCACACAGGCCTGCCGTGCGTCTAACAGGACGCACGGCAGGCCTGTTCATGGCATGGCTGGGGAGGACGGAGATGACGGAGAGCAGTGTGCGGGGGGAGGGGACGCTTCCCGGTGTTCGGCGCAGCGCGGGGAAGAGCCGGAACGGCGACCTGTTCGACGGGGGTGAGCCGTCCGCCGGGGGGAGCGGCAGCCGGCACGGCAGAGGCCGGCCGAAACGCAAGCACCGCGTGCTCAGATGGTCGGCGACGACGCTGGCGGTGCTGATACTCGGCACGGCCGGCGCCGGATATCTGTACTACCAGCACCTGAACGGCAACATCCAGAAGGGGCAGCGCAGCAACGGCGACTCCAAGGCGAAGAGGACCGGTCCGAACGCGGCCGGCCAGACGCCGTTGAACATCCTGCTGATCGGCTCCGACAGCCGTAACTCCGCGGAGAACCTGAAGCTCGGCGGGCACCGGGAGAGTGTCGGCGCGCCTCCGCTGGCCGATGTGCAGATGCTCATCCACCTGTCCGCGGACCGCAAGAGCGCCGCCATGGTGAGCATCCCCCGGGACACCCGTGTCCACATCCGGAAGTGCAAGGACCCGGACACCGGCAAGGTCTACCCGGCGACCGACGACATCATCAACACCACCCTGGCCCGGGGCGGGGCCGGCTGCACGCTGAACACCTGGGAGGACCTCACCGGCGTCTACATCGACCACTGGATGATGGTCGACTTCGCGGGTGTGGTGCGGATGGCGCACGCCGTCGGCGGCGTGGACGTCTGTGTGAAGCAGAATGTCTGGGACCGCTCCACGGCGGCCCAACACGGCGGCTCCGGGCTGAAGTTGACGGCCGGGACACACAAGGTCGATGACGTGCAGGCCCTGCAGTGGCTCCGCACACGGCACGCCTGGGGCAGTGACCTGATGCGGGCTCGCGCCCAGCACATGTATCTGAACTCGATGATCCGCACGCTGAAGGGCCAGAACGTCTTCACCGACTCCGGCCGGCTGATGGACCTGGCGGAGGCGGCCACCAAGTCCCTGAAGGTCTCCGAGGAGATCGGCTCGGTCAAGAAGCTGTACGACCTGGCCATGGAGATGAAGTCGGTGCCCACGAACCGCCTCACGTCGATGACGATGCCCAACGTCGAGGACCCGCACAACGGCGAGCACGTGGTGCCGGCAGCCGGCGCCGACCGGATCTGGCAGATGCTCCGTGACGACGTGCCGTTCGACAAGAACGGCAAGCGGTCCGACGCACAGCAGGTCGGGAGCAAGGCCGCGGCGACCAAGTCGCCCTCCACGGACCCGAGTCGGCTGGGCGTGCTGGTCCGCAACAACACCCGGACCTCCACCGAGACCGCGGTCGACGGGCGGGCCGGGACGATCAGCCAGGCGCTCGTGCAGGAAGGGTTCAGCAGGGCGGCGTTCGACACCTCGGGATCAGGGTCCGAGGAGAGCACGGTCGTGCAGTACCCGAGCGCGGACCTGGAGGGCGACGCGCAGGCGGTGGCGAAGGCACTCGGCATTCCGATGAGCGCGGTGAAGAGGTCGACCGACGTCTCGGGAGTGACCGTCGTCGTCGGCTCCGACTGGCGCACCGGCACTCACTACCCGAAGGCGTCCAAGCCGAAGGCCGGCGACCTGCCCAGCGGTTCCGACGCCATCAACGGGTCGGACTCCACGCCGTGCATGGACGTGTACAAGCCCTACCAGTGGTGACCGGCCGACGGCCGGCGCCTGACAGCGAGCCCTGGGGCCCGTGCGCGAGGGACGCCGCCGGCTGATCAGGGTCCTGCGGCGTCGCCTCGTCGATCTGCTGGTCGGCGGGGCGACGCGCAGTTCACCGGGAGGTGCCCCCACCGAGGACGGACTTCGCCTCGGCGACCTGGGCACGGTGGATCCGCTGCAGTTCCGACAGCGCCGCTGCCTGCTTGTCGATCATCGCCGTCTGGATCCGCGATTCGGCGGCGAACCAGACGGGCAGAAGCCTCGTCTTCCGCTTGCACTCCACATCCGCCACCGCGGTGGGCACCTCGCGGGCTCCCGGGTGACCCTTGGCGAACTCCGGAACATCGAGCGGGTCCATGGGGGACGCATAGCGAAGGCCGCCGCTTGCCGCCATACAGCTCGACCAGCGACGGAAGACGGCCACGACGGCGGGTTGCCGCATCGACTGCGCATAGCTGCCGCCCGCGATCGCGCCGGCCGCGGCCGAGATGTTCGGCCGGGCGTATTCGCCCTCGACGCGCTCGACCGCCTCGGCCCGGCACCCGCCCCTCGGGACGGCCTTGCCGTGATAGGTCACCTCGCTGCCGGCGTTCTTGCCGGTCTCTCCCATGAGAACCGTCAGCATCCCCGACGGTATCGGCGGCGCCGAGACGGCGGGGCTCGGCGGGAGGTGATAGCCGTACGCCGAGGCTTCCTTGGGACGAGGGTACGCCGAAGCCGGCGCCGTCGTGGCGATGAGGGAGCCCAGCACGACCGGAAGGGTCACGGCTGCGGCGACGATGTTCCTGCGGAGGTTCAAGAAATGAGGCACGCTCACGTCCGAGGGCGGGGGACCCGAGGGGGGCGCGCCCTCTGGCTCGCCCCGTCCGGGGGGACGGGTGGCCGAGAGGTTCGGCAGCCGGCGGCGGACACGGGTCCGTGGCCGACGAAGGCGGTGCACCGGCAGGTAACCCTGAGGGGGCGTCGTGCGTCTGACTGGACGCGCGGCGGATCCGTCGCCGGGCGCAGGGGTGGGAGGCAGGGAGTTGGCGCGAAGCAGTGTGCGCAAAGAGGTTCCCGCGGTCGAGGACACGATGTCCCTCACATCGCAGGACCAGAACGCCACGACCGGGCACGGCCGGCGCGGCGACGGGCGGCGCAGGAAGGGCCCGGACGGTGACCGCAAGCGCCGCAGACGGCGCGTTCTGCGCTGGTCGGCGATTGTTCTGGCGGTGGTGATACTCGGCACGGCGGGGGCCGGATATCTCTACTACCAGCACCTCAACGGCAACATCAGGAAGGACGACCTCAACCTCGGCGACGCGAAGGACAGGGCGGCCGAATCGAAGGCCAACGCGGCCGGGCAGAAGCCCCTGAACATCCTGCTGATCGGCTCCGACGCACGGGACTCCGAGCAGAACCAGAAGCTCGGCGGCGCCAAGAGCACCTTCAACACCGCCCCGCGCGCCGACGTCCAGATGCTGCTGCACCTCTCGGCGGACCGCACCAACATGTCGGTCGTGAGCATGCCCCGGGACACCCTGGTCGACATCCCCCAGTGCACGGACCCCGACACGCGCAAGGTCTACGGGTCACTGACCTCGACGATCACCAACGACTCCCTGGGCCGCGGCGGCCCCGGATGCACGGTGGCGACGTGGGAGAAACTGACCGACATTCACATCGATCACTTCATGATGATCGACTTCTCGGGCGTGGTGTCCATGGCCGGCGCCATCGGCGGCGTACCCGTCTGCGTCGATGCCAACATCTACTCCAAGTCCTCCGACGGCCACGGCTCAGGCCTGAAGCTGGAGAAGGGCACCACGTACGTCAAGGGCGTCAAGGCCCTGCAGTGGCTGCGCACACGCTACGGCTTCGAGGACAACACCGACATAGCCCGCGCCAAGGCCCAGCACCAGTACATGAACGCCATGGTGCGCCAGCTGCGCGAGAACGCCACGCTCGGCAACCCGGGCAAGCTCCGCAAGCTCGCCGAAACGGCCACCACCGCGCTGACCGTCGACGACGGCCTCGGCACCGTGGCGAAGCTGTACGACCTGAGCAAGGAACTCAAAAAGGTCCCCACCCAGCGCATCACCATGACGACGATGCCGTGGCAGTACTCCTCGACGAGCAGCGGCCGGGTCGTGCCCAGGCCGGGCGACGCGGACAAGCTGTTCCGGCTCGTCCGCGAGGACATCTCCCTGGACGGCAAGGGCAAGAAGAAGTCCACCGCGGCGACGACGTCCCCGGACCCGGCCGCCGCGGACGACAGGATCGCCGTACGCGTGCTGAACGGCACCAGGTCCGGCACCCGGCTCGCGGCCTCCGGACGGGCAGGCGCGATCGCCCAGCTGCTCGTCGGCAAGGGCTTCACCGAGGCGGTGGCGGACTCCTCGACGGTTCTCGGCGAGCAGAGGACGGTGATCCGCTATCCGAGCGCCGACCTGGAGGGAGACGCCCAGCGGGTGGCCAAGGCGCTCGGCATCCCGACGTCCTCGGTGAAGAAGTCGACGGACGTCTCCGGGGTGACGCTGGTCGTCGGCGCCGACTGGCGCTCGGGCACGAAGTACACGACGGCGGAGGACGACGACCGGACACCGTCCTCCGCACAGGTCATCAACGGCTCGGACGAGAAGCAGTGCATGCACGTCAACCCGAACTACACCTGGTAGTCCGGGTCGACAGGCGTCGGCAGGCGTCCCCCGGTGCTCAGTTGGAGGCGAGCACCGCGGGCCGCCGGGACGCGATGACCTTCTTCGCCAGCGCCCTGGGACTGGTCAGAAAGCCCCAGCCCCACGTCATGTGCATGGTGGCGAGGGCCACGGGGATCTGCAGCCGTGCCTTGAGCGGCAGCCCCTTGCCCGCGGGGACGGATCCGAGGGCTATCGCGGCGAGGTAGCCGCCGGGGATCACGAAACCCCAGGGCGTCAGGGCCGCGCCGACCACGAGGCCCGCCGCGATCGCCAGGACCGCCGTCGGCGGCGCGAGGTAGCGCAGGTTGATGGAGCCCTCGTGGTAGCGGGCGACGACGTGCCGCCAGCGGCCGTAGTCCTTGTACTGCTTGGCGAGCGCCTTCACGCTCGGCCGCGGCCGGTACGACACCTTCAGCTCCGGCGAGAACCAGATCAGCCCGCCGGCCTCCCGGATCCGGAAGTTCAGCTCCCAGTCCTGGGCCCGGATGAACTCCTCGTTGTACCCGCCCTGTTGCTCCAGCGCCTCGCGCCGGAAGACCCCGAGGTAGACGGTCTCGGCCTCGCACGCGCCGCCGCCCGTGTGGAAGACGGCGTTGCCGACCCCGATCTTCGAGGTCATGGCGGCGGCGACCGCGTGCTCCCAGTCGTTCTCACCTTCGGCGTGCATGATGCCGCCGACGTTCTGCGCGCCGGTCTCCTCCAGGAGCCGTACGGCGGTGGTGATGTAGTTCGGCGAGAGCATGCCGTGCCCGTCGACGCGGACGACGATCGGGTGGCGCGAGGCCTTGATCGCGGCGTTCAGGGCGGCCGGCGTACGACCGGTGGGGTTCGGGACGGTGTGGACGCGCGCATCGTCGCGGACGAGCTCGGCGGCGATCTCGTCCGTGCGGTCCGTGGAGGGACCGAGGGCGATCACGACCTCCATCTCGCCGGCGTACTCCTGCGCGAGGATCGCTTGGACGGCTCCGCGCAGATGCCGCTCCTCGTTGAGGACGGGCATGATCACAGAAACGGCGGGGAGCTGCACGTCGGGGTTGGCGTTCATCGCCCGTTACGTTACCGCGAACGGGGGACACCTCTGCGCCCCGCCGGGGCGGTGGCCCGGGCTACAGATCGTATGGGCCTACGGTGCTCACGATCCCACGTACGGCCGTCGCCCGGAGGTGTCCCCCTTGCCCACGCAGCCTCGGTCCGCCGCGCCCGCCCGTCCGCAGCGCCGCCCCCAGCCCGCCCACACCCCGGACCCGCCCGGGCCCCGGCCGCCCGCGCGACGGAAGAAGCCTCGCTGGGCCATGCGCGCGGCGACGAGCCTGTCCGTCGTCGTCCTCGCCTCCGCCGGGATCGGGCACGCGGTGGTCACCAGCCTCGACGCGGGCATCGCCCGCGTCGACCCCTTCAAGGACATGAAGAACCGCCCGGCGGCCGGTCACGGGATGAACGTCCTGCTGGTCGGCACGGACGGCCGCGACCGGATCAGCGCCCAGGAACGGCAGCGCTACCACCTGGGCGGCGCCCCCTGCCACTGCACCGACACGATGATGATCGTGCACATCTCGGCGGACCGGGAGCGGGCGAGCGTGGTGAGCCTGCCGCGCGACTCGTACGCCATGACGCCCGAACGCGTCGACGACAGGACCGGGAAGCGGATCGCGGGCCACCCCGTCAAGCTCAACGCGGCCTACGCGGAGGGCGGCCCGAACCTCACCGTCCGGACCGTCGAGGACATGACCCATGTGAAGATCGACCACTATCTGGAGGTCGACTTCACCAGCTTCATGCGGACCGTGGACGTGCTCGGCGGCGTGCAGATCTGCACGGCCACCCCTCTCAAGGACACGTACACCGGACTCGACCTCCCCGCCGGGACGCACACCCTCACCGGCGGACAGGCCCTGCAGTACGTGCGTGCCCGGCATGTCGACGGGGCCTCCGACCTCAACCGCATGAAGCGCCAGCAGCGCTTCCTGGCGGCGCTCGTCGAGCGGACCACGTCCTCCGGGATCCTGCTCAACCCGATGAAGTTCAGGGACGTGACACGGGCCGTGCTGGGGTCGGTGCGCGCGGACAAGGGGTTCGGCACGGACGAGCTGCTCGACCTCGGCAGGGCGATGCGCAACTTCTCCCCCTCGTCCTCCGAGTTCACGACCGTGCCCATCGGAAAGATGGGATACGTCGTGAAGGGCCTCGGCGAGACGCTGAAATGGGACACCGCCAAGTCCGGCAGCCTCTTCCGCTCCCTGCGCGACGACAAGCCCCTGGCCGTGCGCGCGTCGCGGCCGCCGGCGGTGCTGGTCGACGTGTCTCCGCAGCAGATCCGCGTCCAGGTCGAGAACGGCACGCCCGCCGACGGACTCGGGGGGCGCGTGGACACGGCGCTCGCGGGGGCCGGCTTCCGGACGACCCGGGCCCCGGCGATGGCGGCCGACCGCACGCTGAAGCGGACGGTCGTCGCCTACGACCCCGGGTGGGACCGGTCCGCGAAGTCACTGGCCGCCGCGCTGCCGGGCAGCGAGCTGCGGCCGGTGAAGGGGCTCGGGCCGACGTTGAAGGTGACCGTGGGCGCCGACTTCAGGCAGGTGCGCAAGGTGCGGGCGGAGGACGCGTATCTGGGCGAGGCCGGAGTGGTGACCGGCGACCAGGTGGTGTGTTCGTAACAGCCGGTCGGTCACAGTCCCGGTCGGTCACAGTCCCGGTCGGTCACGGTCCCGGTCGGTCGCAGGCTGTTCAGTCGTCGAGGCCCTCGGCGGCGCGTTTCTCCCGCAGCTCCATGATCGCCCGCCGCCGGGCCAGCCGGTGGGTGCGGCGGATCTGGGCCTCCTGGCAGCGGCGCCTGTCCTTCTCCGTCTCCGGCAGCACCGGCGGCACCCGGCGCGGCTTGCCGTCGGCGTCCACGGCCGCGAAGACCAGGTACGCGGAGCCGACCTGGGTGGGCGGCTCCGACTCGTTCCAGCGCTCGGCCAGGACCCTGACGCCGACCTCCATGGAGGTACGCCCGGTCCAGTTGACCTGGGCCTTCACATGGACGAGGTCGCCGACGCGGACCGGCTCCAAGAACGCCATCTCGTCCATGGAGGCCGTGACGGCGGGGCCGCCGCTGTGCCGGCCGGCGACCGCGCCGGCCGCGTCGTCCACCAGCTTCATGATCACGCCGCCGTGCACCGTGCCCAGAAGATTCGTGTCGTTGTGGGTCATGATGTGGCTGAGCGTGGTCCGGGAGGCCGAGGTGGGCTTGCCCGGGATATCCGCAGTGTCCGGTTCCGCGGCGGGGGCCTGGTCTGTCATGGCCTCCACCTTATGCGGAGGCGACATCTGCGGACTTTGTGTTGGGTTCGCAACAGCCGTGACCTGATTTTCCGACGACCCTTGTAAACGACCTGGCCGCTCCCTGCACACTGGGGCCCATGAACGATTGGCCCCAGGCATGGTCCGACGACAACCGCAACCGGTACGGACGCGGCAGCGCGAACGCGCGCCCTGAGGGCGCCCGCGCGATGCGGCAGGTCCGCCGGCCCTCCTCGGGCGGGTACGGGGACCCCGGCCCCTCCGCGCCGCCGTACGGCGGGGTGCCCCAGCAGCCGTCGTACGTCAACGGCCAGGGGCACGGCGGCTACGGCGACGACACCGCGGTCGACGGTTACGACGACGGCTACAACACCGGTCAGGTCTACGGCTCGCCGGGCGGCGGGGGCCCGGGCGGTCCCGGTGGGCCGGGCGGGATGCGGCCGCGGCCGAACTGGCGGCGTCGTGTCAAGTGGACGGCGATCACGCTGGTGACGGCGCTGGTCGTGACCTCGGTCGCCACCTACTTCTGGGCCGACGGCAAGCTGCACCGCGACGTCGACCTGTCCACGGTCCTGGACCGGCCCGAGGCGGGCGACGGCACGAACTACCTGATCGTCGGCTCCGACAGCCGTGCCGGGCTGTCCGACGCGCAGAAGAAGAACCTGCACACCGGCTCCGCGGAGGGCAAGCGGACCGACTCGATGATGATCCTGCACGTCGGCGGCAGCGGTGACACGCTGATCTCCCTGCCCCGCGACTCGAACGTGACGATCCCCACGTACAAGGGATCCACGTCCGGCAAGACCTACCAGGGCACGGGCCGGCAGACGAAGCTGAACGCGGCCTACGCGGAGGACGGGCCGACGCTGCTGGTGCGGTCGGTCGAGTACAACATGGGCCTGCACATCGACCACTACGTGGAGATCGGGTTCGCCGGCTTCGCGAACATCGTCGACGCGGTCGGCGGTGTCGACATCGACATCGACAAGGGCTTCAAGGACAAGTACTCGGGCGCCGACTTCAAGTCGGGCAAGCAGACGCTGAACGGCGAGCAGGCCCTGGCCTTCGTCCGTACCCGGCACGCCTTCGCGACGAGCGACCTGCAGCGCACCAAGAACCAGCAGAAGTTCCTCTCCGCGCTCGCCCACCAGGTGGCGACCCCGTCGACGGTGCTGAACCCCTTCAAGCTGTACCCGACGATGAGCGCGGGCCTGGACTCCCTGACCGTCGACAAGGACATGAGCCTGTGGGACCTGGCGTCCATGTTCTGGGCGATGAAGGGCGTCAGCGGCGGCGACGGCACCTCGATGAACATGCCGATCTCCGGGTCCACCGGCGGCAACCTCGTCTGGGACAAGGCGAAGGTCAAGACGCTGGTGAACGAGCTGAACAACGACCAGAAGGTCACGGTCTCGGGTGACTGACAGCAGCAACGGCAGACCGCCCTTCGGGGCGGTTCTGTGTGACGTCGACAATGTGATCCGGTCCTTCGACTCCTCCCGTCTGGAGGCGCTGGAGCGCGCCACGGGGATCGCCGAGGGCACCACCAAGAAGGTGGCGTTCGCGCCGGACGCGGTCTTGCCGCTGGTGCTGGGCGAGATCACCTCGCAGGAGTGGGCGCAGGCGATCGCCCAAGGCCTCGCGGGGCTCGTGGCCGAGCCGCAGACGGCGTACGAACTGGCCCTGGCGCTCCTCGAATCGCCCTTCCACGCGGACGACGAGGTCGTGGGGCTGCTGCGCCGCGCCCGCGTCCGGGTGCCGGTGGTCCTCGTCTCGAACGCGGCGATGGAGCTGGAGTCCGACCTGCACTCCATGGGCCTGAGCGACCTCGCCGACCATGTCGTCAACAGCGCCCGCGTGGGCCTCGCCAAGCCGGACCCGCGCATCTACCACCTGGCGGCGGAGCTGGCGGGCATCCGGCCCGAGCGCTGTCTGTTCGTCGACGACAGCGAGGAGAACCTCCGTACGGCGGCGGAACTGGGCATGCACGGCGTGCTCTTCCGTGAACCGGCGGACCTGGAACGGGCCCTGGAGCCGCTGTTCGCGTGACCGCCGGTTCGCGGCCGTGCGGTCAGGCGGTGGTCACATCGTGGCGCCCGCCATCGTGCGGCACATCTCGGCGCAGCGGCGACACGCCTCGGCGCAGCGCATCATCTGAGGGTCGTCCGGCATGGACATACACGCCTCGGCGCACATGTCGCACGCTTTGGCGCACATCGCGCACATCTCGGCCGACATGGGCGAGCGGCGCATCATCATGTCCGCGCACATGCGGGTCGTCTCGGAGCAGTCCATCAGCGCGCGCATGATCTGCATCTGGGCCTGACCGCCCATCTGCATGCAGGAGCTCATGGTCTCCTCGCACACGCTGTGGCAGGCCATGCACGCCTCGACGCAGTCCTGCATCTCCTTGCTCATGGCAGTCATTCCGGGCTGGGTCATGGCTCCTCCTGGGAGACGGCGGGGCCCTGGGCGGGCCCCGTGCCCTTCCGTCCTACGCCTGCCCGACGCCGGGCGCCATCGGGCGGACGCGAACAATCCGCAACGTATCCGGCAGATTCGCCCGGGAGCGGTCCCGGGCGGCTCGGCCGTCGTCACCGTGCGTAGCCCTGCCGGGCGTTGATCGCCATCGGCACGATCCCGGCCGGCCGGACGTCAACTGCCCCGGAGGAGAAGCCGGTCCCCGCCCGCGCCCGGACAACCCGTCGGCGCCACAGCCGTGTTGGGCCCGGCCGCAGTCGGCCCGGACACCCGGGAGCCGACCGGGTGAACGACTGCGGCCCGCACCCCCGGCCGGGGGTGCGGGCCACGCCCACGCACGCGTGTGTCCTGCCGAAGCCCTACGGAAGGTTCCTCGCCATCACGATCCGCTGGACCTGATTCGTGCCCTCGTAGATCTGCGTGATCTTCGCGTCGCGCATCATGCGCTCCACCGGGTAGTCACGGGTGTAGCCGTAGCCGCCGAGCAGCTGGACCGCGTCCGTGGTGACCTCCATCGCCACGTCCGAGGCGAAGCACTTGGCCGCCGCGCCCTGGAAGGTGAGGTCCTTGTCGCCGCGCTGCGACTTCGCCGCCGCGGCGTACGTCAGCTGGCGGGCGGCCTCGATCTTCATGGCCATGTCGGCGAGCATGAACTGGATGCCCTGGAAGTCGGCGATCGGCTTGCCGAACTGCTTGCGCTCCTGGACATACCCCTTGGCGTAGTCGAGCGCGCCCTGGGCGATACCGAGGGCCTGGGCCGCGATGGTGATGCGGGTGTGGTCCAGGGTCTTCATCGCCGTGGCGAAGCCCGTGCCCTCCTCGCCGATCATGCGGTCGGCCGGGATACGGACGTTGTCGAGGTAGACCTCGCGGGTCGGGGAGCCCTTGATGCCGAGCTTCTTCTCCGGGGCGCCGAAGGAGACGCCGTCGTCCGACTTCTCGACGACGAACGCCGAGATGCCCTTGGAGCGCTTGGTGGGGTCGGTCACGGCCATCACCGTGTAGAACTCGGACTCGCCGGCGTTGGTGATCCAGCGCTTCACGCCGTTCAGGACGTAGGTGTCGCCTTCGCGGACCGCCTTCGTCTTCATGCCGGCCGCGTCCGAGCCGGCGTCCGGCTCGGAGAGGCAGTACGAGAACATGCCCTCGCCCTTGGCGAGCGGGGTCATGTACTTCTTCTTCAGCTCCTCGGAGCCGGAGAGGATCACCGGCAGCGAGCCCAGCTTGTTCACGGCCGGGATGAGGGAGGAGCTGGCACACACGCGTGCCACCTCCTCGATCACGATCACGGTCGCCAGCGCGTCCGCGCCCGCGCCGCCGTACTCCTCGGGCACGTGCACCGCGTGCAGGTCGTTCGCGACCAGGGCCGCCAGGGCCTCCTGCGGGAAGCGGGCCTCCTCGTCCACCGCGGCCGCGTACGGCGCGATCTTCGCCTCGGCCAGCGAACGGATCGCGTCGCGGAGCATGTCGTGCTCCTCGGACGGGCGGTACAGGTCGAAGTCAGCCGATCCGGCCAAGGTCTCTCACGCTCCAAGGACGCTTCTGACGCACCGTGGTGACGCCGCTAATTACCGTTAAGTAACTCAAATTTTAGGGGGCGGCCCACGGGAGTGATACGTGAGCTTGGCGACAGCGGGAAAACTGCCCCGCGCAGGCCCGTTTCACGCCACGACTATGCTCGTCCCGCGCACCCCCACGATGCACCCCAGGAGCATTCATGAGCCTCAAGATCACCGTGATCGGCACCGGCTACCTCGGCGCCACACACGCCGCGGCCATGGCCGAGCTCGGGTTCGAGGTACTGGGGCTCGACGTCGTACCGGAGAAGATCGAGACGCTCCAGCGGGGCGAGGTCCCGATGTACGAGCCCGGCCTTGAGGAGCTGCTCAAGAAGCACGTGGCCGGGATCGAGGGATCGAGCGGGCGGCTGCGGTTCACCATGGACTTCGCCGAGGTCGCGGCCTTCGGTGACGTGCACTTCGTGTGCGTGAACACACCGCAGCGGCACGGGGAGTACGCGGCCGACATGTCGTACGTCGACGCCGCCATAGCCTCCCTCGCCCCGCACCTCACCGGCCCCGCCCTGGTCGTGGGCAAGTCCACCGTGCCGGTCGGTTCCGCCGACCGGCTCGCCGCCTACCTCGCCGAGCACGCGCCGGCCGGGGCGGACGCGGAGCTGGCCTGGAACCCGGAGTTCCTGCGCGAGGGCTTCGCCGTCCAGGACACGCTGCACCCCGACCGGCTGGTGGCGGGTGTGCGCAGCGAGCGGGCGGAGAAGCTGCTGCGCGAGGTGTACGCGACGCCGATCTCCGAGGGCACGCCGTTCGTCGTCACCGACTTCCCCACCGCCGAGCTGGTGAAGACGGCCGCCAACTCCTTCCTCGCCACCAAGATCTCCTTCATCAACGCGATGGCCGAGGTGTGCGAGGCCGCGAACGGCGACGTGGCCAAGCTGGCCGAGGCGATCGGGTACGACGACCGGATCGGGAGGAAGTTCCTGCGCGCGGGGATCGGCTTCGGCGGCGGGTGTCTGCCCAAGGACATCCGGGCGTTCATGGCCCGCGCCGGTGAGCTGGGGGCCGACCAGGCGCTGACCTTCCTGCGCGAGATCGACTCGATCAACATGCGCCAGCGCGGGCAGATGGTGGAGCTGGCGCGGCAGGTGCTCGGCGGCGGCCCCTTCCTGGGCAAGCGCGTCGCGGTGCTCGGCGCGACCTTCAAGCCCGACTCGGACGACGTACGGGACTCCCCCGCACTGAACGTCGCCGGGCAGATCCACCTCCAGGGCGGCCAGGTGACCGTCTACGACCCCAAGGGCATGGACAACGCCCGCAGGCTCTTCCCGACGCTCGGCTACGCGGACACCGCCACGAAGGCGGTCCGGGGCGCCGACGTCGTACTGCATCTGACGGAGTGGCGGGAGTTCCGCGAGCTGGACCCTGAGGAGCTCGGCGCGGTCGCGGCGGACCGGGTGATCCTGGACGGGCGCAACGCCCTCGACCCTCAGGTGTGGCGCAAGGCCGGGTGGACGTACCGGGCGATGGGCCGCCCGACCGCCTAGAGACAGGCAGGGCTTTCGACGTACACGACGCCGGTTCGGCCGAGGCTCAGTCGGCCGAACCGGCGTCTGGTTGCATTCTGCACCACCGGCCCCGGCGCTGCGGGTGAACTACTTCGCCCGGTACCGGCGCATTTTCGCGCGCGCCCCGCACACCTGCATCGAGCACCAGCGCCCGCGGCCGGCCGGGCTGCGGTCGTAGTACGCCCAGTGGCAGGTGACGGCCTCGCAGGCCTTCAGGCGCAGCCAGGTGCCGGCGACGAGGGCCTCGGCGACGGCGGCGGCGACACGGGAGTTCAGGGGGCGTACGTCGGTGGCGGTCAGCGCCGCCGAACCGTCGACGGCGTCGACGGTCAGGCGCAGGGGCGCCGAGGCCAGCAGGTCGTCCAGGGGCGTGACCCGGGCGTGGGGCGGGTGGCCCGCGTGGGCGAGCAGCACCGCGCGCAGGGATTCGCGTAGCTCGCGTGCGGCGGGGACCTCGTCCTCGGTGAGCCCGAACGGCGCGCGGCCGTCCGCCGTTTCGAGGGCGTCGGCCCCCGACTCGATGTCCAGCGTGTTCACCAGGGACTCGACCAGGACCAGACCGCCCGGCGCGGCCGATCTCTCACTCATGCTTGCGACGTTACCTCCAATGCGAGAGCATGCAGTAACTGTTACTGGTTGCAGGCCTTTACGGGTAACCGCATCCATGGGTTACCCCGACTCCGAGGAGGAAGTCATGGCTCTCGCCAAGCTGGGTGTCGTCGTCCTGGACTGTCCCGACCCGAGCGCGCTGGCCGGTTTCTACGCCGGTGTGCTGGGCGGCACCGTCGAGGGCGAGGGCGACTGGGTGGATCTGAAGGTGCCCGGCGGACAGTCGCTGGCCTTCCAGTCCGCCTCCGGGTTCGTGGCGCCCGAGTGGCCCGCGCCCGACCACTCGCAGCAGTTCCACCTGGACCTGACCGTCGACGACCTGGACGCGGCCGAGGCGGGCGTACTGGCGCTGGGCGCCAAGCCCCTGGACGCCGACGACCGCTCGCGCACCTGGCGGGTTTACGCGGATCCGGCAGGACACCCGTTCTGCCTCTGCGCCTGCTGACCCGTCCTACCCACTCCGTGCGCCTGAACCTGTCTCCGCGCCTGTTCTCCGCACCTGTCCGTGCACCTGTCTTCGCATCCGTCCGCGCGTCCGCTGAACCAGGAGGACATCATGTCCGTGGTCCGCTTCCGCTCCGTCGTCCTCGACTGCCCCGACCCGCGCGCACTCGCCCGCTTCTACGCGGGCGTCGTGGGCGGTACGCCCGAGGAGGGGGACGCCGACTGGGTCGTACTGCACGTCCCGGGCGGGCCCCGGCTGGCCTTCCAGCGGGCGGAGGGCCTCACCCCGCCCGAGTGGCCGCGCGCGGACCGCAACTCGCAGCAGTTCCACCTCGACTTCGACGCCGGGTCGACCTGGGAGGAGATGGACGCGGCGCACGAGAAGGTGCTGGCGCTGGGCGCGCGGCCGCTGGATCTTGAGGACCGGGAGAAGAAGGACTTCCAGGTGTACGCCGATCCGGCCGGACACCCCTTCTGCCTGTGCCGGATCGAGAACCGGTAAGCGGCCTTTTCCTGTCACCCGTCCACTTCCGCGATCTTCGCCGTCGACGGCTCCCGGCGCTGCTGGGCCGCGCGGGCGGCGAAGTCGCCGCTGCGCAGGACCCGCTGGACGTTGCCCCAGGTCAGCAGGGCGATGTCGGGCTCGGACCAGCCGCGGTGCAGCAGCTCTGCGATGAGGTGCGGATAGCAGGAGGCGTCGCCGAGTTCCTGGGGGTGCGCGGTGCCGGCGTCGTAGGTGCCGGACAGGCCGACGCAGGCCGGCCCCGCCACCTCGCGCACATGGTCGAGGTGGTCGGCGACGTCCCGGACGGACTGACCCGTCTGCTCCGGTGTGAGCGGCACCATGCACAGGCCCTTGGCGGCGCCCAGCTCGGCGAGCAGGTCGTCGGGGAGGTTGTCCGGGTGGGTGCACAGGGAGCGGGCGGCGGAGCGGGTGAACAGGGCCGGCGCCCTGGAGACCGCAAGGACCCGGCGGACGGTGTCCGCGGAGGCGCCGGAGAGGTCGGGAAGCACGCCGACCCGGTTCATCTCGCGCACGACCTCCTCGCCGAACCGGGTGAGCCCGGCCTCGCTCGCCCAGGACACCCCGGACAGGGTGAGGACGCGCAGGCCGAGGGCGTGCAGGGCGCGCAGGATGCCGAGGGAGTCGCCGAGGGCGGCGGCTCCGGCGGGGCCGAGCAGGACGGCGATGCGGCCGCAGTTGCGGGCGTCGGTGGCCTGCCCGGCGGTGCACACCAGGCGCAGGCCCTCGGGGTGGGTCCGTACGACGGTGTTCACCAGGTCCAGCTGCTCCAGGGTCGCGCCGACGGCCCGGTCCCCGACGATGCCCCCCGGCAGGTGCAGCGACCAGAACAGCGCGCCGACGTGGCCCTCGCGCAGCCGTGGCACGTCCGTGTCGACGGAGGCCTCGCCGAGCTCCAGGTCGTACCAGGGCATATGCCTGAGCGCCCACGGCAGTCCGCTGTAGCCGTCGGCGACGGGATGGACGGCGAGGATGGCGCGGGCGCGCTCCAGCGGGGCGCCGGCCGGGTCGGAGACCTGCGCGTAGGTCTCGGCCTCGAAGGGGTCCGGAAGGCCGTCGAGCTCGCTGGTGCTGTGCAGTTCGTCCTGGAGGTCTGCCATGGCGGGCTCCGTACGTCGTGAATCGTCCCCAAGGGGTACGGTCACCGTCGCACGGGGGCGCGGGGGGCTTCCTGGTGAGTGGGGCGTTCGGGGGACCGGACCGGTACAGCGCTCCTGGGCCGCCTCGATGACCTCGTCCAGGGTGTCCCGGGAGCGGACCAGGTCGGCGATCACGCGGTCGATGCGGTCGCGTTCCGGCGCGAGGTCCGCGGCCGGACACGGGGTTCGCCGAAGGCCCGCGGTCCTGGTCGCGCATACAGGGCAGCAGCTGCCGGATCTTCTCGCTGTGCAGCCCGGCCGCGTGCGGCTCCTGGATCCGCACGACCCGGTCCACGGCCGCCTCCGGGTGGTCCCGGTGCCCGCCGGACGTGCGCACCGAGGCGAGCAGCTGCTGGGGCACCGGGGGCGGGGCCGACGGCTGCACCGACCACCCCGCCCTCGACGCTCGGCCGGCTCAGCCCTCGGAGCCGTCCAGCGACTCGATCGTGGCGTTGGACGGCGAGCGGGTCGCCTGAAGGCCCCGTGCCACGTCCTCCGCCGCACCCAGCACCCGTACCGAGTTCTGCCAGGTCAGCTTGGCCAGGTCGGGCTTCGACCAGCCGCGGTCCAGCAGTTCGGCGATCAGGTTCGGGTAGCCGGAGACGTCGCTCAGACCGTCGGGTGTGAAGGCCGTGCCGTCGTAGTCGCCGCCGATGCCGAGGTGGTCGATGCCGGCGACCTCGCGCATGTGGTCGAGGTGGTCGGCGACCGTGGACACCGTGGCGACGGGGCGCGGCGTGCGCTCCTCGAAGGCGCGGTGCAGCTTCATCGCCTCCTCGCTGGTGTCCAGGTGGTGGAAGCCGTGGGCGCGCAGGTTGTCGTCGGCCGCGGCCGTCCAGTCCACGGCCGCCTGCAGCACGAACTTCGGCACGAACGTGACCATGGCCACGCCGCCGTTGCCCGGCAAACGTTCCAGGACGTCGTCCGGGATGTTGCGCGGGTGGTCGCAGACGGCGCGGGAGGAGGAGTGGGAGAAGATCACCGGCGCGCTCGTCGCGTCGAGGGCGTCCCGCATCGTCGTCGCCGCCACGTGCGAGAGGTCGACGAGCATGCCGAGGCGGTTCATCTCCCGGACGACCTCACGGCCGAAGGCGGACAGACCGCCGACGTTCCGCTCGTCGGTCGCCGAGTCGGCCCACGGGTTGTTGTCGTTGTGGGTGAGCGTCATGTAGCGCACGCCCAGCCCGTACAAGCCCCGCAGCGTGCCCAGCGAGCAGGCGATGGAGTGGCCGCCCTCCGCCCCCATGAGCGAGGCGATACGGCCCTCCCGGCGCGCCGCCTCCATGTCCGCGGCCGTCAGCGCGGGCGCCAGATCCGCCGGATGCCGCGCCAGCAACTGCCGTACGCAGTCGATCTGTTCGAGCGTCGCGGGCACCGCGTCCGGCAGGTCCGAGCGCACGTACACCGACCAGTACTGCGCGCCGACGCCGCCCTCGCGCAGACGCGGGATGTCGGTGTGCAGATGGGCGTTCTGGGGCTGCGCGATGTCGCGGACGTCGAGGTCGTAGCCGACCTTGCGCAGCGCCCAGGGCAGGTCGTTGTGCCCGTCGACGACCGGGAACTCGACGAGCAGGGCGCGGGCTTCCTCCAGGGAGGTCATCTGCGTCACTTCCCGAAGCCGAAACCGCCGCCGGCGTTGCCCTCGACCTTGGCGCGCAGGCGCTTGCCCTTCTCCGTCGCCTGGTCGTTCAGCTCCTGCTGGAACTCCCGCATGCGGACGAGGAGTTCCTCGTCGTGTGCGGCGAGGATGCGGGCCGCGAGGAGGCCGGCGTTGCGGGCGCCGGCGACGGAGACCGTGGCGACGGGCACACCGGCCGGCATCTGCACGATCGACAGCAGGGAGTCCATGCCGTCCAGGTACTTCAGGGGCACGGGCACACCGATCACCGGCAGCGGGGTCACGGAGGCGAGCATGCCCGGCAGGTGGGCGGCGCCCCCGGCGCCCGCGACGATCACCTTCAGACCCCGCTCGGCGGCCTGCTCGCCGTACGTGATCATCTCGCGCGGCATCCGGTGCGCGGAGACGACGTCGACCTCGTACTCGATCTCGAACTCGTCGAGGGCCTGGGCAGCGGCCTCCATGACGGGCCAGTCGGAGTCCGAACCCATGACGATGCCCACGACGGGGCCGGCAGCGGTACTCATGCGGTGATCGTGCCTCTCAGGTAGCCGGCTGCGTGACGTGCGCGTTCGAGAACGTCGTCCAGGTCGTCGCCGTAGGTGTTGACGTGGCCCACCTTGCGGCCCGGCTTCACGTCCTTGCCGTACATGTGGATCTTCAGCTTGGGGTCGCGGGCCATGCAGTGCAGATACGCGGAGTACATGTCCGGGTAGTCGCCGCCGAGGACGTTCACCATGACCGTCCACTTCGCGCGCGGGCGCGGGTCGCCGAGCGGGAGGTCGAGGACCGCGCGGACGTGGTTGGCGAACTGGGACGTGATCGCGCCGTCCTGGGTCCAGTGACCCGAGTTGTGCGGGCGCATCGCCAGCTCGTTGACGAGGATGCGGCCGTCGCGGGTCTGGAACAGCTCGACGGCGAGGTGGCCGACGACGTCCAGTTCCTTGGCTATGTTCAGGGCCAGCTGCTCGGCCTGCAGGGCGAGGGTCTCGTCGAGACCGGGAGCCGGTGCGATCACCGTGTCGCAGACGCCGGCCACCTGCTGGGACTCGACCACCGGGTAGGCGACCGCCTGGCCGTGCGGGGAGCGGACGACGTTCGCCGCGAGCTCGCGGACGTAGTCGACCTTCTCCTCGGCGAGGACCGGGACGCCCGCGCGGAAGGGGTCCTCGGCCTGGGTCACGTCGTCGACGACCCACACGCCCTTGCCGTCGTAGCCGCCGCGGACCGTCTTGAGGACGACCGGGAAGCCGTCGCCCTCGGCCGCGAAGGCGGCCACGTCCGCCGGGTCGGCGACGATACGGTGCCGCGGGCACGGCACGCCGATCGCATCGAGCTTCGCGCGCATCACGCCCTTGTCCTGGGCGTGCACGAGCGCGTCGGGGCCGGGGCGCACGGGGATGCCGTCCGCCTCCAGGGCCCGTAGATGCTCGGTGGGTACGTGTTCGTGATCGAAGGTGATCACATCGCAGCCCCTTGCGAACGCGCGCAGCGTGTCGAGGTCGCGATAGTCGCCGATGACGACATCGCTGACGACCTGCGCCGCGGAATCCTGAGGGGTGTCACTGAGGAGCTTGAACCTGATGCCGAGCGGGATGCCTGACTCGTGTGTCATACGAGCGAGCTGGCCTCCGCCGACCATGCCGACTACCGGGAACGTCACACCCCCAGGGTATCGGCCGCGCCGGCCGGACCGGTTTCCGGCCGTTTTCCGCCTCTCTTACCTGCCTCTTTCCGGATGTTTCCCCCTCTTCCCCCGCTCTTTCCAACCTGTTTCCGACCTGTGAGCTCATGCACAGCGGTTTATGAAGGGGGGTGGTTAGCATGGTTTGAGTTGACGAATACGACGACGCAGACGATGCAGCCGACCGGATGGGGGCCTTCAGGACCATGGACCAGGGTTCCTCCGGGCTGCGAAGGCTCGCACACGAGATCGCCAAGTTCGGTGCGGTGGGTGCTCTCGGCACCGTCGTGAACTTCGGCGTCTCCAACCTGCTGTGGCACCTGACCAGCCTGCAGGCCGTGCGCGCCAACGTGATCGCCACCGTCGTCGCCATCGGCGTCAACTACCTGGGCTTCCGCTACTTCACCTACCGGGACCGTGACAAGAGTGCGCGGACCAAGGAACTGACGCT
Source organism: Streptomyces sp. DF42 (assembly GCF_058267695.1). NCBI lineage: Bacteria > Bacillati > Actinomycetota > Actinomycetes > Kitasatosporales > Streptomycetaceae > Streptomyces > Streptomyces sp. DF42. The sequence goes on from NZ_CM177859.1 coordinate 3,763,723, forward strand.
GTTCCTGGCCTTCAGCCTGGTCGGCCTGGTGATCGAGAACGGCGTCCTGTACGCCGCGATCTACGGCTTCGGCTGGGACAGCTCGCTGCAGCGCAACATCTTCAAGGTCGTCGGCATCGGCCTGGGCACGCTGTTCCGGTTCTGGTCCTACCGCAGCTGGGTGTTCAAGGCCCTGCCGGACCGGGAGCCGCTCGCCGACGCGGAATCGTTCCTGGAGAAGGCCGGGGCCGAGCGGCCCAAGGCCGAACAGCACGTCAGCTGAGCCGGCCGCACCCCGCTCGGCCGTCCGAGCCCGGCTGTCGGAGCCCGACGATCGGGCTCGGCTATCGGACCGTCGGTTCCTCGTCCTCGGCCGGCGTGCGCTTCAGTGGCGGCGTGCGGGACAGGAACAGCCCGAACACCGGCGGCATCGTCTGCAGCATCTCCAGGCGTCCGCCGTCCGCCTCCGCCAGATCCCGGGCCACAGCCAGCCCGATGCCCGTCGAGTTCCGCCCGCTGATGGTCCGCTCGAAGATCCGTGCGCCGAGGTCCGCGGGCACGCCGGGACCCTCGTCGGTCACCTCGACCACGGCCTGGTTGCCGGTCACGCGCGTACGCAGCGCCACCGTGCCGCCGCCGTGCATCAGCGAGTTCTCGATCAGTGCCGCCAGCACCTGCGCGACCGCGCCCGGTGTGGCGACCGCCTGCAGATGCCGCTTGCCGGAGCTCACGATCGCCCGCCCCGAGCTGCGGTAGGCGGGCCGCCACTCGGCGAGCTGCTGCTGGATGACCTCGTCGAGGTCGAAGGAGACGGCGTTGCCGGTGCGGGGGTCGCGGGAGTTGGTGAGGAGCCGCTCCACCACGTCCGTGAGGCGCTCGACCTGGGTGAGGGCGACGTTGGCCTCCTCCTTCACCGTGTCCGGGTCGTCGGTGAGGGTGATCTCCTCCAGCCGCATCGACAGCGCGGTCAGCGGTGTGCGCAGCTGATGGGAGGCGTCGGCGGCCAGGCGCCGTTCGGCGGTGAGCATGCGGCCGATGCGCTCGGCCGAGGAGTCCAGCACGTCGGCGACCCGGTCCAGCTCCGGGACGCCGTAGCGCTTGTGGCGGGGGCGCGGGTCGCCGGAGCCCAGCCGCTCGGCGGTCTCGGCGAGGTCGGTGAGCGGGGAGGCGAGCCGGTTGGCCTGGCGGATCGCCAGCAGGACGGCGGCCACCACGGCGAGCATCGCGACAAGCCCGATGACCAGCAGCGTCCGGCCGACCTCACGGCTCACCGTGGAGCGCGGCTCCTCGACGACGACCCGCTCGCCCTCCTCGCCGGTGGCCCGTCCGCGGATGGCGTCGCCCTCGGGCTTGGTGCCGACCTTGATGGCGGCCTGCCCGGGGATCCGGATGACGGCGTACCGCTCCCCCGTGACCTGCTTCTTGAGGACGTCCGCGGTGACGGCTCCCGCCCCGACGAGCCGGCTGTCCACGATGCTGGCCAGTCGCTGCGCCTCGGAACTGACCCGTTCCTGGGCGCTGTTGCTGATGGTCCGCGTCTCGACGATGACGAGGGACACGCCGAAGACGGCAATCACGACGAGCACCACGGCGAGCGTGGACTGGATCAGTCGACGGCGCATGTCCTCTGTACCTGGGTCGGGCTACGGGTGGGGGTTCAGCTCTTCTCGAAGCGGAAACCCACGCCTCGTACCGTGGCGATGTACCGGGGGTTCGCCGCGTCGTCGCCCAGCTTCTTGCGCAGCCACGAGATGTGCATGTCGAGGGTCTTGGTCGACGACCACCAGGTGGTGTCCCAGACCTCGCGCATCAGCTGGTCGCGGGTGACGACGCGTCCGGCGTCCCGCACGAGGACCCGCAGCAGGTCGAACTCCTTGGCGGTCAGCTGGAGTTCCTCGTCGCCCATCCACGCGCGGTGCGACTCCACGTCGATCCGCACGCCGTGCGTCGCGGGCGGCTGCACCGGCTCCGCGGCGCCGCGCCGCAGCAGGGCGCGGACACGGGCGAGCAGTTCGGCGAGCCGGAAGGGCTTGGTGACGTAGTCGTCGGCGCCCGCGTCGAGACCGACGACGGTGTCCACCTCGTCGGCACGCGCGGTGAGGATCAGGACCGGCACGGTGTGGCCTTCGGCACGCAGCCGGCGGGCCACCTCCAGGCCGTCCATGCCGGGCAGACCGAGGTCCAGCACGACCAGGTCGATGCCGCCCTGTATTCCGGCGTCGAGTGCGGTGGGGCCGTCCTCGCGCACCTCGACCTCGTAGCCTTCCCGGCGCAGGGCGCGGGCCAGCGGCTCCGAGATGGACGCGTCGTCCTCGGCGAGCAGTACACGGGTCATGAGGTGATGGTAGTCCGCTCTTGAGATGTGCTGGGGTGTGATCGGCACGCGTGATTCTTACCTTTGGGCGGATCGGTGCGAGCCTGTGTCTGTGTGGTGCGATCGCGGTGGGGGCCTTGGAAAGGGTGTGTACGGTTCCACGATCACCTGTGATCCGTGTCTCAAGTCCTTCCATATCCGGCAGTGTCCTGCCGTATGGTGAAACAACGCCTGTAGCACTTCGATGACCTTTGGCGACCACTTGGCGCTGAAGGTCTCATTTGTGTGCGGTAAACCCCCACCAGCAAGGAACGACCATGGCGTCCAGCTTGACGACGGACTCGGTTCGCCCGGGCACCCCCCCTTCCGGGAAGACCTTCTTCGGCCACCCTCGCGGTCTGGCCACCCTCTTCATGACCGAGATGTGGGAGCGCTTCTCCTACTACGGCATGAAGGCACTGCTCCCGCTGTACCTGGTGGCCCCGGGCGGGCTGCACCTGAGCGCCGGCGCCGCGACCGCGATCTACTCGGTGTACCTGTCGCTCGTGTACCTGCTCACCCTGCCGGGCGGCTGGTTCGCGGACCGTGTGCTCGGCCCCCGCAAGACCGTCGCCGTCGCCGGCGTGGTCATCATGCTGGGCCACCTCACCCTGGCCCTGCCGAGCTCCGGCACCTTCTACGCGGGCCTCGGTCTGGTCGCCATCGGTTCCGGTCTGCTGAAGGCCAACATCTCCACGATGGTCGGTCACCTCTACGACGGCCCGCAGGACCCGCGCCGCGACGGTGGCTTCACGCTCTTCTACATCGGCATCAACCTGGGAGCCTTCGCCGCACCGCTGGTCATCGGCACCGTCGGTGAGAGCGTCAACTGGCACCTGGGCTTCGCGCTGGCCGCGCTCGGCATGGCGCTGGGGCTGGCCCAGTTCCTGCTCGGCACGCGCCACCTGGACGCGCGCTCGGACATCGTCCCGACGCCGCTGTCGGACGCCGAGAAGAAGGCCACCCTGACGAAGGCCGCCCTGTGGGCGGGCATCGCGGCCGTCTTCTACATCGCCGTCGGCGTCTCCGGCGTCTACACGCTGAACTGGCTGCTGGTCCCGATCACGATCGCGGGTCTGCTCATCCCGGTCGTCGTGATCGCCCGCATCAAGCGGGACAAGGAACTGGACCGCGCCGAGCAGTCCAAGATGAGCGCGTACATCTGGTTCTTCGTCGCCGCCGCCGTGTTCTGGATGATCTACGACCAGGGTGGTTCGACCGTGTCGCTGTTCGCCGAGGCCTCGGCGAAGAACACGGTCTTCGGCTGGGAGTTCCCGGTCTCCTGGTACCAGTCCGTCAACCCGGTCATGATCATGGCGCTCGCGCCGGTCTTCGCCTGGGCGTGGCTGGCGATGGCGCGGCGCGGCAAGGAGCCGAGCACCGCGGTGAAGTTCACCGGCGGTCTCGTCCTGATCGGTGCGTCCTTCTTCCTCTTCCTCGCGCCGCTCTCGATCGCCGACGGTGGTCACAAGGCCGCGGCGATGTGGCTGGTGGGCATCTACTTCGTGCAGACGGTCGGTGAGCTGATGCTCTCCCCGGTCGGCCTGTCGGTCACCACCAAGATGGCGCCCGCCAAGTACGCCTCCCAGATGATGGGTGTCTGGTTCCTGGCCGTCACCGCCGGTGACGCCACGACCGGTCTGCTGTCCATCGCGGGCGTCGACCTGAACAAGACGGGCATCGTGACCCTGCAGGCGGTGCTCGCGGTGCTCGCCGGTGCCGCGGTGTGGATGTACCGCAAGCGGGTCAGGGAACTCATGGGCGACGTGCACTGACGTGGTCCGCTGACGACGTCCTCCGGCGTGGTCCCCACGACGAGAGGGCCACTGCATCCTCGTGGGTGCGGTGGCCCTCTCGCCGTAGGGGCTGGGTCCTACCGAGCCCGGCGCCCCGGCAGGAACGTGAACACCGCCGCGCCCAGCAGCACCGCCGTGCCTGCCACCAGGCCCAGGGCCTTCAGCGCGCCGTGGTCGCTCGCGCCCGTCTCGGCCAGACCGCCGCTCGACGACGAGGACGAGGACGACGTACCGCCGGAGGTCGACGACGAGCCGCCCGACGCGCCGCTCGCCTGCTGTGTCGTGTCCAGGGTCAGGGAGACCTCGGACTTGTCGGGCTTGCAGGTGGTCGTCGTGCCGAGGGCGTTGATCGTGAGGACGCCCGGGGAGAGGGTCGACCTGCCGTCGGCGCCCGGCTTGTAGGTGCCGGTGAGGTCGGGGATCTCGATCGGGTCGCCGGACTTGATGGCCTCGGAGTTGGTCGGCCCCTCCACATGCACCGTGCCCTTGTCGGCGCCGCCCAGGGCCACCTCCATCGACGGTTTGACCGAGCCCTTCGGGATGTCGGCCGGACTGTCCATCACCGACTTCTTGAACTGCACGGTGAGGGCGAAACTCCCGCCGTCCTTCTTGGCGTTGATCTGGATGGGCGAGGTCGCCTTCTTCTCGCCGATGGGCGACTGGCAGGTGTAGGGGGTGTCGACTTCCTTGCCGGTGAAGTCCGACTGGTCGCTGCCGGTGCCGTCACTGGCGGAAGCCGACGCGCTCGCCGTGTCGGAGGCCGACGCGGACGGCGAGGCCGACTGTGAGGCCGAGCCCGTCGGGTCCGGCGTCGTACTCGACGAGCTTCCGCCCCCGGCGGTCACCTCGATGGTCGCCGCCTTCTGCACCGTCTGCGTGGGCGTGCACTTGGTGTCCGTCGACATGGCGTTGACGGTGTAGGCGTCCGGCGTCAGCGTCACCTCGCCCGGCGCGGTCAGCTTCAGGGTGCCCTTCATGTCGGACAGCACCATGGCGCCGCCCTTGGGGATGGCCGGGTTCTCCCGCGTCCCCTGCATCGCGACGGCGGTGGTCTGGGCGCCGGCCGCCTTGAGGGTGCCGGACGGCTGGACCGAGTTCGCGGGCAGGTCGATGATGTCCGGGTTCTTGGAGGCGGCCTGGACGAACTTCCATACGACGTTCACCGTGTCGCCCACCTTCGCCGTGGCGGGCGCGGTGACCTCGACCTTCGTGGTGCCGTCGACGGGAGGGATGCCCGCAGGCGGCACGCAGTGCGTCGCGAACGACACCTCCGCGGCCTGCGCGGGCCCGGCGGCCAGCCCCAGCATGGCTCCCGCGCCGCCGAGCACCAGCACGGCGGCAGCCGCGACCGGCCTCCCCGTGCCGGCCGGTGTGACTCTCCTTCGCTTTCTCACGTGGGTCCCTTCCTGGTGGGAGTCGTAGGACTCGTCGGGCTGTCGTCGTGCGGTGCGGAGAGCCGGCCGGCCGTCCCCGGATCGGAGTCCGGGGTGAACCACGGCAGGGTCGTAGGGGAGGCGGGCGCTTCTTCCGCCCGGGTGGTGAACTTCGGCAGGTGCAGGCCGAGTTGGGGCAGGCGCAGCCCCCGGTGCCGGATCCCGCCGGCGCGCCGTGGCCGTATCCGGTCCACGACGGCCATCCCGGTGCGGAACACCGCGGCGGGCACGACCAGGCAGACCAGGATCCAGAACAGGGTCACGCCCCAGGGCCGGCCCACGCCCCAGGGCTGTTCGGCGAGGACCCTCCCGCCGTACTTGAGTGAGACGGTGTAGTCGCCGTGCGCGCCCGCCGTGAGTTCGACGGGGAGCTTCATCTGTGCCCTGCGGCCGGGCTCGATGGTGCCGCGCCACTGCTGGTCGTCCCACCGCGGGGCGAACACGCCGTGGGAGGTGCCGACCTGGAAGACGGGGTTCCTGACCGGGGTCGTGCCGGCGTTGCCGACGGTGAGGACGAGGGTGCGCGAGGCCGGAGCTCCGAACCAGGTGAGCAGGCCGCTGGAGCCGTCGAGCCGGGTGTCCGTGAGGACCGACAGCCGCCCACCGGACGCCACGGCGGGCAGTGGTTCGACCGCGTGCCCGGCCACCTGGAGGACCGCGTCGGCCTGCGCCTTCGCGCCCTCGACGGTCGCCACGTGCACCACGCAGGGGCAGGGCACGGGCGGTTCGGTGACGGGCAGCTTCTTGCTGAAGGATCCCCTTGCATCGGTGGTGACGGCTCTTCCGTCCGCGTTGGCACAGGAGTTGGTCCCGCCGATCACGCCCCGGGACGGCACGGACCGTCCGCAGACCAGCACCATCAGCAGGGCGTGCGACCGCCAGCCGCTGCCACTGACGGTGACCGAACCACCGGTCCCCGCCTGGGACTTGGAGAGCCTCACGCTCGGCCCGTCCGCCGCGGCCGTGCCCGCCAGGGGCAGCAGGAGCAGCGCGAGCACCGCCAGCAGCGCCGGCATCCGCAGCTTGCCGTTCACATCACCGCTCCCGTCAACTCGGTTTCCGTACGCGGGGATTCGAACTCCTCGCCGTCGGTCGTACGGCGCCTGCGACGTCGTACGAGAAGCAGCGCGGCGCCTGCCGTCACCGTCCCGGCGGTCCCCGCCACCACGCCCCACGGCACGAAGCGTGCCGATGCTCCGGCCGAGTCGTGCGCGCCGCCCGCCGCGGTCACGGTCAGCCGGACGTCGACCGAGTCCAGGGCGGGACGGTCGGGCCAGGGCTCGGTGAGCCGCAGACGCCGGCCGGGCGGGAGGCGGACGGGCAGGGTGCGCTGGGCGCGGTCGAGGACCTGGCCGAAGAGCCCGTCGGCGTGCACGGCGAGCCTCGGCACGAGGGCCGTGGTGCCACGGTTGACCAGGTCGTAGGTGATGCGGTCGCCGCGCACCGCCACGTGCTCGACGGTGAGCGCGGACAGTGCCGGTCCGCCCACCCGCAGACGGACCGGGACCGAGGCCGTGCGGCCGTCCTGGTCACGGGCGACGATCGCGCCCGTGCGGTCGTCGCGCCCGCTCACCGTGAAGGGGACGTCCGCCCGGGTGCGGGCGGGCACCCGTACCCGGCCGTCGGCGAAGACGACCGGGACGCCGGTGCCGCTCAGCCGTACCGTGACCGTCCGCCCGCTCCGGTTGATCACCGACACCGTGTCCTGCAGGACCGTCCCGGGGGCGCCCTCGGCGTAGAAGGAGGGGCGGGAGCCGCCGGAGGGCGCCAGCGACCAGCCGTCGGCGGCCGAGGCCGACGGGGCGACGGTCAGCACCAGCAGCAGGGACACGAGCAGAACACGGGCGGCGGACGACATCCGGCGGCTCCAGCGGTGGTGGCAGCGGTTCAGCGGCGGGCCGGCTGGTTCCTCCGCGTGATCCACAACGCGCCCGCCGCTCCGGCGAGGAGCACCGTGCCGCCGAGCGTGCCGAGGGCGATGGCGGAGTCGTCGGGGCCGGTCTGCGGGAGGGAAGAGCCTCCCGAGGACGAGCCGCTGTCGGCCGCCGCGCCGCCGCTCTGTCCGGTCCCGCCGGAGGAGCCGCCGCTCGCCGCCGTCACGTCCAGCGTGAGGGCCGGGCCGGGGTTGTTGGACGGTGTGCAGGTGGTCGTGGTGCCGAGCGCCTTGATGGTGAGGATGCCCGGGGTGAAGGTGACCTTGCCGGTCTTCTTCGGCGTGTACGTGCCCGTCAAGTCGTTGATCTTGATGGGGGTGTTGGCCGGGATGGCGGCCTGGTTGGCGGGCCCGGAGACGGACACGGTGCCGCTGTCGGCGCCGCCCAGCCTGATGGTGGCGCTCGGGCTCATCGCACCCTTGCCCAGCTCGACCGGGCTGGAGGAGACGCCCTTCTGCCACGACATGGTGAGCTTGTAGCCGCTGCCGCTCCTGACGCCCTTGATGTCGATGGGCGAGACGGCGCTCTTGTTCCCGATCGGCGTCCTGCACTGGTAGTTGACGTCGACGACCGAGGCCTCGGCTGCGGGGGCGGCGAGCAGCACCGCCGAGCCGGCCAGGGCCGCGGCGGACGCGAGCGCGGCGGTTCGTTTCCGGTACGACACGGTTTCCGCTCCCTCTTCGAGTTCCTGACGGCACATCAGATTGGGCCGTCAAGGTACGCCCGGGGTCTTGAGGAAGGAAGAGACGGTGCGGGCCGGAGTTGTGGGGATCCGGCGCGCGCCGAAAGGGGTGCGGGTGGAGGAGGCGGGCCGTGGGTGACCCTCGGTAACCCCTGCCGACCCGGTCGAGCCTGCCCCACCGGAAGATGTCGGCCACGCCCCGGCCTGCCGACCGACGGTGCATGTCCCTCCCCGCGCCCGGGAGGGGGTTCACTGCGGAGCGCCGGACGGCCTTCACAGCGGGCGGCGGCTCGCTCGGCTCGCGTGGGTCGGGGCGGCTACTTGTCTCCGTCGGGGCGGGGGCTGGCGGGGGCTGCTTGCCCCCTCGGGGCGGAAGGCTCCTTGCCCCCCTCGGCACGTGCAGACGAGGACAGGCGACCGCGAGCGCCCGGCAGAGCGGATCACGTGGGTACACCCGGCACAGCGGACTACGCGGACGCGCCAAGCACGGCGAATCACGCGAGTGCACCCGCGCACAGCCGACTACGCGGGTACGTCCGGCACAGTGGACTACGCGGGGGCGCCCAGCTCCGCCCACACGGTCTTGCCCGTCGCCCCGGGCGTCCGTACCACGCCCCAGTCCAGACACAGGCGCTGCACGATGAACATGCCGTGCCCGCCGGGGCGGCCCGCGCGGTGCGGGGTGCGGGGTGCGGGCTGGCCCGAACCCTTGTCCGAGACCTCGATGCGGATCACCTTCTTGTCGCAGGAGATCCACAGCTCGTCCGGGCCCTCGGCATGGAGACAGGCGTTGGTGACCAACTCGGAGACGACCAGCAGGACATCCTCCGCGGCGGCTCGCTGGTCGGCGGTGGCGGCGGGCAGCCACCCCCACGCGTACAACGCCTGGCGGGTGAAATCGCGGGCGAGCGGCACGACGCCGCTCTCTCCGTCGAAGTTCAGCCTGCGGACCTGGCCGCTCCCGGACGACACGGGCGCAGCCGACGATTCGGCCCCATCACCCTCGGACCCCCCGGAAGCGCCGCTGGGCTCCGGGCCGCGGTCGCCCGGCGAGTAAGGCCGGGTGGTGCTCATCAGCGCTTCACCTCACCGATTCACCAGTTCACGATTCAAGAGTCAGTACGTAGATCGACGGTGGATCCGTCGCCGTGCTGCCGACATGTTCAGGATGTCTCCTGCCCGACCGAACCGGCAGAACACCCCCTTATTCGGCACGGAGGGCCGGACGCCCGGAAACCGCCGGTCCCGCAGGGGACCGCGTAGGGGGTCTGGGGGCATGACACAGCCTCGGGCCCGCCGCCGCACTCAGCCGGCTTGGTCGGCCAGGGCCGCTTCGAGGGTGTCGTGGACGGTGAAGACCGCTTCCGCCCCGGTGATCTCGAAAACGCGCGCCACCACGGGCTGCATCCCCGCGAGGTGCACCCCGCCTCCGGCGGCCTCCGCCTTGAGGCGGGCGCCGAGCAGCACATTGAGTCCGGTGGAGTCACAGAACTCCAGCCGTGAGCAGTCCACGACCAGCCGGTTGAAACCCTTGGCAAGGCATGCCTCAAGTGGCTCACGCAACAGATCGGCGGTGTGGTGATCCAACTCACCCGCCGGGGTCACGACGGCACTGAGGCCTTCTTCCCTGACCTCCACCAGTAGCCGGCCAGACTGTGCGCTGCCGACCGTCCCACGGTCCATGCCGTCTATCTCCCGACGTCGGGGCTGCTGACTCACGCCCTCGAACACTACGCCTTCCTCACACTCTCCGACACCCGAACAACCGCCCGCAAACGGACATATCCCCACGTAGCGCACTTGCGGTGGGTGTGGGAAAGCGGGTAGGGCTAGTAGAGATACGTAACCGACACGGCCGGCTTTGGAGGCGCCGCACACCGCAGTGCACAAACTGGCTTCGGCAGCCATATGCCGAGAACGATGGAGGACATCATGTCACCCCGGCTCGACGCATCGCACACCCAGGAGGCGACGTCGACTTCCCCTCCGGAACATCTGGATCCCATCGAGAGCATCGAGAGCGACGACCCAGACGCGCTTGCCGGGCTTCCGGACATCCCCCCGTTCGACGAAGTGGGACCGGTGGACGCCCGAGCGCTGTCCAAGACCCTCTTCGAGCGGCTCGAGTCTCTCGAGGAAGGCACGTACGAGTACTCGTACGTGCGGAACACGCTCGTCGAACTGAACCTCGCCCTGGTCAAGTTCGCCGCCTCCCGCTTCCGCTCGCGCAGCGAGCCGATGGAGGACATCATCCAGGTCGGCACGATCGGCCTGATCAAGGCGATCGACCGGTTCGAGCTCGCCCGGGGGGTGGAGTTCCCCACGTTCGCGATGCCAACCATCGTCGGTGAGATCAAGCGCTTCTTCCGTGACACCTCGTGGTCCGTGCGCGTGCCGCGCCGGCTGCAGGAGCTCCGGCTCGACCTGGCCAAGGCCGGCGACGAGCTGGCCCAGAAGTTCGACCGGGCACCCACCGTGGCGGAGCTCGCCGAGCGCCTCGGCCTCTCCAAGGACGAGGTCGTCGAGGGCATGGCGGCGTCGAACGCGTACACCGCCTCGTCGCTGGACGCCCAGCCCGAGGAGGACGACGCCGAGGGCGCGCTCGCGGACCGGATCGGGTACGAGGACCACGGGCTCGAAGGCATCGAGTACGTGGAGTCCCTGAAGCCGCTGATCGCCGAACTGCCGCCGCGGGACCGGAAGATCCTCTCCCTGCGCTTCGTCGCGGGCATGACCCAGTCGGAGATAGGCGACGAGCTCGGCATCTCGCAGATGCACGTGTCGCGATTGCTGTCACGGACGCTGGTGCGATTGCGCAAGGGACTGACGGTCGAGGAGTGAGCCTCCCTCGTGGGGCACGTCCTGGGGGGACACCTCCCTCGTGGGACGCCTTTTTCTGAGCGCGGTGCCGCCCGGACTGCCGGGCGCGCCGCGCTCAGCCGTGTCCCGGGTTACCCACAGAAACCCTTTCCCCAAAGGTCTCCATCCCTCACTATGGGCCCGCATACCCACCGGTAGGTCAGGACTCCGGCGGGCGCAGGGCGTAAGGAGGCGGGTGGATGGTTCGGGCCGACGGGACCGACAAAGGTGTCGAGACCGGGGGCGGCCGGGGGTCTGGGGGTATCCCCCAGAAAGGGGTGCATGCGGACGCGCCCGACGCGCGGCTGACCGAACTGCTGCGCACCAGCTCCGCCACCGTCTATCCGGCCCTTCAGGAGCTTCGCGCCCGCCATCAGCCGGGCGTCCTCGCCTATGCCCGGCTGTGCACGGCGAGCGAGTCCGCCGCACGGCAACTGGCCGCACAGGCCTTCACCCTGGCCGCCCGGCAGACCGCGCGCGGCGCCGAGCCCCTTGTCCCGCTGCGGCTTCAGCTCCTGCTGCTGACCGGGCGGCTGGCCGCGTCCTGGGCGGGCGACGAGCGGGCCGGCGGCCTCGACCCCGGTCTGCTGCTGGTCCTGAGCACGGCGGGACCCGAGGGCCCCGTACCGCCCATGCTCACCGCGTTCCAGTCGCTGCCCTCCCGCGTCCAGGGGCTGGTCTGGTACGGCGTCGTGGAGCGGGAGACGGACGACAGGACGGCCGGCTTTCTGGGCCTGACCCCCGAGGACGTGAGCCACGAGACCGCGTCCGCACTGCAGGCCATGGGCCAGGCCTGCCTGCGTGCCCGCCTCGCCGCCTCGGACGACCCGCGCTGCGGCAACTTCGGCCGGCTCATCGAGGAGTCCGTGCGCCCGGACAGTCCGCGCGAGAGCGCCGACCTGCACGCCCACATGGCCCGGTGCCCGCACTGCACCACGGCCTACGAGGAGCTGTCGGCCCTGCGGGACTCCCCGCGCACCGCGCCGGCCGAGGGGCTGCTGCCCTGGGCGGGCACGGCGTACGTCACCCGTGAGGCACCGCGCCCGAGGGCCCTCGCGGACGTGTCGGCCTGGCCGTCCTCGCGCCGCTACCTGCTGGCCTCGGTGGCCCTCGGCGTCGCCCTGACTCCCCTGCTCGTGTTCCTGCTCTCGCAGGGCGGTTCGTCCTCCTCCCCCTCCCCGCAGGCGGCGGGAGCCGTCAGCACACCGCCGAGCCGGCCACAGGTCACGGTCACGGCGACGGTCTCGCCCACGCCGTCCCCCTCGGCGACCGCCAAGTCGCCGTCCCCGACGAAGAGTTCCTCCCCCTCCGGCAAGCCCTCGACCTCACCGCGCCCCTCGCCCGCCCCGGCCCACGCCCCGAACGGCTCCTACGCCCAGGTCGTGAACGTCGCCACCGGCTTCTGCCTGGACATCCGCGACGGCGACCTGGAGAACGGCACGGACGTGGTGACGGCACCCTGCTCCTCGTCCCGCACCCAGCGCTGGCGCGTCGACGCCGCGCGCGGGATCGTGCAGTCCTCCGCCGATCCCGACTTCTGCCTGGACAGCCGCGGCGACGCGCACAAGGGCGCGGGCATCTGGGACTGCGGCTCGGTCGACGGCGACCACGGCCGGAACCTGGGCTTCACCGTCGATCCCGACGGGGTGATCCGCCCCGCGATCGCCATCGAGACCGCCCTGACCCCGTACGACGGCGACGGGGTGGCACTGCGTCCGCTGAGCGGGGGCGGCCTGCAGCGGTGGCGGGCAGGGGCGGCCTGATCGCCCCCCGACCGCCGTCCGATCGCGGTCTGGTTGCCGCCTGATCAGGCCTGTTGCACGCCTCGGCGCCACACGGCGGTGACCAGGGGCACTCCCGGCCGGTAGGCGAGGTGTACGTGGCTCGGGGCGTCGAGGGTGATGAGGTCCGCGTAGGCGCCGGGCGTCAGCCGGCCGATGTCGTCGCGGCGCAGGGCCTGCGCTCCGCCCGCGGTGGCCGCCCACAGCGCCTCGTCGGGGGTCATCCCCATGTCGCGTACCGCGAGGGCGATGCAGAAGGGGACCGAGGAGGTGAAGGACGAGCCCGGGTTGCAGTCGGTGGAGAGGGCGACGGTGACGCCGGCGTCGAGGAGGCGGCGGGCGTCCGGCCACTCGGCGCGGGTGGAGAACTCGGCGCCGGGGAGGAGGGTGGCGACCGTGTTGCCGTTCGCGAGGGCGTCGATGTCCGCGTCGGTGAGGTGGGTGCAGTGGTCGGCGCTGGCCGCGTCGAGTTCGACGGCCAGTTGCACGCCGGGGCCGTAGGAGAGCTGGTTGGCGTGGACGCGCGGGTGCAGGCCCTTGGCCCTGCCCGCGGTGAGGATCGTGCGGGCCTGGTCGCCGTCGAAGGCGCCCTTCTCGCAGAACACGTCGATCCAACGGGCGTACGGCGCGCAGGCGTCGAGCATCTCGCCGGTGACGAGGGCGACGTAGGCGGCGGGATCGTCGGCGTGGTCCGGGGAGACGATGTGGGCGCCGAGGTAGGTGACCTCGTCGGTGTGCGCGGCGGCGATGCGCAGGGCGCGGGCCTCGTCGGCGACGGTGAGGCCGTAGCCGGACTTGGTCTCCAGGGTGGTGGTGCCCTGGCGGAGGGCCTCGGCGAGGTAGCGGGTGAGGTTGGCCTCCAGCGTCTCGTCGCTCGCGGCCCGGGTGGCGGCGACCGTGGTGCGGATGCCGCCCGCGGTGTACGACCGCCCGGACATACGGGCGTTGAACTCCTGCGTCCGGTCGCCCGCGAAGACCAGGTGCGAGTGGGAGTCGACGAAGCCCGGGACGACCGCCCGGCCACCGGCGTCGACCCGGTTGTCAGTGGCGGGTGCTTTGCTTGATTCACCGGTCCACGCGATGCGGTCGCCGTCGATGACGAGCGCCGCGTCCTGGATCAGTCCGAGGGGACCGTCACCGAGGGAGGGGTCGTTGGTGACCAGCGTGGCGATGTTGGTGATGACGGTGCTGCTCATGGCGTCCTCAGGGATGACGGTGGGTTTCAGACTCGCAGTGCTGCTACGGCGTCCGCGAGCGCTGTCGGCACATCCGGTACGAGTGTGTGGGCGCCGTCCCGCACGACGTGTCGGCCGCCCACGACCGTATGGCGCACGTCCGCCGCTGAGGCCGCGAATACCGCCGTCTCCGCGCCGAGTCGCGGCAGGGGCCCGGCTGTCCTGACCGAGTCGAGCGCGATCGTCGTGAAGTCGGCGAGCCCGCCCGGTTCCAGGACTCCCGCTCCTTCCCAGCCCAGGGCCGCATGGCCTTGTGCCGAAGCCGCGCGCAGCAGGGCCGCGGCGGTCCAGTGACCGCGGGCGCGGGTGCGCAGGCGCTCGTTGAGTTCCATCGCGCGTGCCTCTTCGAGCAGGTCGATGACGGCGTGGCTGTCGGAGCCGAGGGAGAGCGGGGAGCCTGCCTTCTGCAGGGCGACGGCGGGGCCGATGCCGTCCGCGAGGTCCCGCTCGGTCGTCGGGCACATGCAGGTGCCGGTGCCGGAGCCGCCGATGAGCGCGATGTCCTCCTCCGTGAGGTGCGTGTTGTGGACCCCGGTGGTGCGGGGCCCGAGCACGCCGTGCTCGGAGAGGAGCTGCGTGGGCGTGCACCCGTGGGCGGCCCGGCAGGCGTCGTTCTCGGCGGTCTGCTCGGACAGGTGCACATGCAGCGGGGCCCGCCGCTCCTCGGCCCAGCGCGCCACGGTCGCCAACTGGCGGGCGGGCACGGCCCGTACGGAGTGGATGGCCGCCCCGATCCGCGCGTGATCCCGTTCCTTGAGAACTGAACAGCGTTCGGCCCAGGCCTCCGCGCTGCCGTCGGAGAAGCGCAGCTGGTGGGTGTTGGGCGCCTCACCGCTGTGCTCGTTCACGATTCCGGCCGCGAGATAGGCGGTGTCGAGGAGGGTGATGCGGATGCCGGCGTCGGCGGCGGCCGCGATGAGCGCTTCGCCCATCGCGTTGGGGTCGGCGTAGGGGGTGCCCCCTGGGGCGTGGTGGACGTAGTGGAACTCGCCGACGCTCGTCACGCCCGCCAGCGCCATCTCGGCGTACACGGCGACCGCGAGTGCGTGGTAGGTCTCGGGGGTCAGCGTGTCGGCGACCGAGTACATGACCTCGCGCCAGGTCCAGAAGGTGCCGGAGCCGACCTGGACGGTGGAGCGCAGGGCGCGGTGGAAGGCGTGCGAGTGGGCGTTCGCCAGGCCCGGGAGGGTCAGGCCGCGCAGGATCTCGGCGCCGGGGGGCGGGGCGGGTACGTCCGTGCGGACGGCGGTGATGCGGCCGTCCGCCACCTCCAGCGCCACGCCGGGCTCGACGTGGGTGTCGAGCCAGGCGTGCTCCAGCCAATACGTCCGCGTGGTCACCTGCAGGCCAGCCCTTCCAGTACGTCGGCGAGTGCGAGCACCCCGGCCACGCAGTCGTCCTCGGCGGCGAACTCGGCCGGGGAGTGCGAGACGCCCGTGGGGTTGCGCACGAACAGCATGGCGGTCGGGATGCTCCCGGAGAGGATCCCGGCGTCGTGTCCCGCACCGGTACCCAGGACGGGGACCGTGAGGCCGGTGTCCTTGCCCAGGATGCGGGCCAGTTCGTCCCGCAGGGCATGGTCGAACTCGACGACCGGTGTGAAGGACTCACGGACGACGTCGAGGTCGACACCGTGTGCGGCGGCGTACTCGCGGGCGGCCCGTTCGACACCGCCGACCACCTGGTCGAGGCTCTCCTGGTCGGCGGCGCGGGAGTCGAGCCAGCCGCGGACCAGCGAGGGGATGGCGTTGACGCCGTTCGGCTCGACGGCGATCTTGCCGAAGGTGGCGACGGCACCGGCGAGTTCGGCCTCGCGACGGGCGGCGAGGACGGTCTCGGCGTACGACAGCATGGGGTCGTGCCGGTCCACGAGCCGGGTCGTGCCGGCGTGGTTGGCCTCGCCCCGGAAGTCGAACCGCCACCGCCCGTGCGGCCAGATGGCACTGGCGATGCCGACCCGGTCGCCGGACAGGTCCAGCGCCCGCCCCTGCTCGACGTGCAGTTCGACGAAGGCACCGATGCGTGCGAGGCGCTCCGGGTCCGCCCCGATGGCGTCGGGGTCGTATCCGGCGGCCTCCATGGCCCCGGGCAGCGTGATGCCGTCACCGTCGGTCAGCCTGTGCGCCTGCTCGACGGTCAGCTGCCCGGAGGTGAGCCGCGACCCGACACAGGCCAGTCCGAACCGGGCGCCCTCCTCGTCACCGAAGTTGACGATGGCGAGGGGCTTGTCGAACTGCGCGTTCCTGCTGCGCAGTTCATCGAGCGCGGCGAAGGAGGAGACGACGCCGAGGGGCCCGTCGAAGGCGCCGCCGTCGGGCACGGAGTCGAGATGCGACCCCGTGACGACGGCGTCCCCGGCGCCCGGATCCCCGAGCCAGGCCCACTGGTTCCCGTTCCGGTCGATCTCGTGGCTCAGCCCGCGCGCCTCGGCCTGCTCCCTGAACCAGGCCCGGCACTCGGCATCGGCCCCGGTCCAGGCGAAGCGACGGTAGCCGCGGGAGTCGGGGTGCCGCCCGATGGGCCGCAGCTCACGCCACATGGAGTGGAACGAGCCACCACCGCCGGGCAGTGCCGCAGCGGCAGCCGGTCCAGGCCGTGGGCAGTCGTTCCGCAGGGCGATGGGGGTCCCCCCGCTCGAACGAAGTTGAGAGTGGGAGAGGGCGGGCACACCCGCACCCTCACCCGCACCCGCACCCGCACCCGCACCCGGCGACGAGACCGCAGCCCCCACCGGACGGTTGCCGCCCCGCTCGTCTCCCGGAAGGGTCACGCGTCGTCACCCTCGCGCATGGGAATCCGCACACCCCGTTCGTCGGCAACCGACTCCGCGATGTCGTACCCGGCGTCGACGTGCCGGATGACACCCATGCCGGGGTCGTTCGTGAGCACGCGGCGGATCTTCTCGCCGGCGAGCTTGGTTCCGTCGGCGACGGAGACCTGCCCGGCGTGGATGGAGCGCCCCATGCCGACGCCGCCGCCATGGTGGATGGAGACCCAGGACGCACCGGACGCCACGTTGACCATGGCGTTCAGCAGCGGCCAGTCGGCGATCGCGTCGGAGCCGTCGAGCATGGCCTCGGTCTCGCGGTAGGGGGATGCCACGGAACCGCAGTCGAGGTGGTCCCGCCCGATGGCCAGCGGAGCCGCCAGTTCACCGCTCGCGACCATGTCGTTGAAGCGCTCGCCGGCCTTGTCCCGCTCGCCGTGGCCGAGCCAGCAGATACGGGCGGGCAGGCCCTGGAAGTGGACGCGCTCCCCTGCCATCCTGATCCAGCGGTGCAGGGACTCGTTCTCCGGGAAGAGGTCGAGGAGGGCCTTGTCGGTCTTGGCGATGTCGGAGGCCTCGCCGGACAGGGCCGCCCAGCGGAAGGGGCCCTTGCCCTCGCAGAACAGCGGCCGGATGTAGGCGGGGACGAAGCCGGGGAAGGCGAACGCCCGCTCGTACCCGGCGAGTTGGGCCTCGCCGCGGATCGAGTTGCCGTAGTCGAAGACCTCCGCGCCGGCGTCCATGAAGCCGACCATCGCCTCGACGTGCCTGGCCATGGACTCGCGGGCACGGGTGGTGAAGCCGGCCGGGTCCTTGGCCGCGGCGTCCGCCATGTCGTCGAAGTCGACGCCCACGGGCAGGTAGGACAGCGGGTCGTGGGCGGAGGTCTGGTCGGTGACGATGTCGATGGGGGCGCTCTCGGCGAGCATGCGCGGCAGCAGCTCGGCGGCGTTGCCCAGCAGGCCGATGGAGAGCGGGCGGCGGGCGTCACGGGCCTCGACGGCGAGCTGGAGGGCGTGCTCCAGGCTGTCGGCCTTCACGTCCAGGTAGCGGTGCTCGATGCGGCGCTCGATGGCGCGCGGGTCGACGTCGATACAGATCGCGACGCCGTCGTTCATGGTGACGGCGAGGGGCTGGGCGCCGCCCATGCCGCCGAGGCCGGCGGTGAGGGTGATCGTCCCGGCGAGGGTGCCGTTGACCCCTTTACCCATTGAATGCAGCTTCGCGGCGACGGCGGCGAAGGTCTCGTAGGTGCCCTGGAGGATGCCCTGGGTGCCGATGTAGATCCAGGAGCCGGCGGTCATCTGCCCGTACATGGTCAGGCCGAGGGCCTCCAGGCGGCGGAACTCCTCCCAGTTGGCCCAGTCGCCGACGAGGTTGGAGTTGGCGATCAGGACGCGCGGAGCCCACTCGTGGGTCTGCATCACGCCGACCGGGCGGCCGGACTGGACGAGCATGGTCTCGTCCTGCTTCAGCCCCTTCAGCGTCCGCACCATCGCGTCGAAGGAGCGCCAGTCGCGGGCCGCCTTGCCCGTGCCGCCGTAGACGACGAGCTTGTCGGGGTGCTCGGCGACCTCCGGGTCGAGGTTGTTCTGCAGCATCCGGAGGGCGGCTTCCTGCTGCCATCCCAGGGCGCTCAGTTCCGTACCGCGCGACGCTCGTACGGGGCGGGGTCCTGACATGGTCTGCCTCCCAGCGGATTGTTGCCATCGTTATTCACATCTTGACTCCCTGAATAGAGCTAGTCAATACATGCGTGAGCCAGCGGGGGCGGGCCGTGGGTGTTTGGGTGGATGTACTGGATGTTCCGGCCGGACGCATCGGGGCCGGCGGCGAGATCACGGGGGACGCGGTGGACAGCGGCAAGGACGGTCGGGTGAGCGGCGTGGACAGGGCGGCCCGGCGCGACGAGGCGGTGCGGGCCGCCGTGGAACAGGGGCTGCTGGGGCCCGGCACCCCCCTCGTGGGGCTGCTGGACGTCGTCGGCATCCGGGAGTCGGCGACGGAACTGCGCGCGGCGTTCGACGCGGTCGTGGCGCCCGGCACACCGGTGCTGCACGCCTTCGCCGTGAAGGCGAGCCCGCTGGTGCCGGTGCTGCGGCTGCTGTACGAGGAGGGCGTCGGCGCCGAGGTGGCGAGCCCGGGCGAGCTGGCGCTGGCGCGGGCGGCGGGGGTGCCACCGAACCGCACGGTGCTGGACTCGCCCGCGAAGACACCGGCCGAGCTGCGCGAGGCGCTGGCACTGGGCATCGCCGTCAACGCGGACAACCCGCAGGAGCTGGAGCGCATCGACGGCCTGATGCGGTCGGCCACAAGCCGCTCACCGCTCGGGATCCGGGTGAATCCGCAGGTCGGCGGGGGTTCCATCGCGGCGACCTCGACCGCCACGCCGACCTCGAAGTTCGGGGTGGCACTGCGGGACGAGGGAGCGCGGGAGTGGGTCGTACGGGCGTATGCGGACCGCCCGTGGCTGACACGGCTGCACGCGCACACCGGGTCCCAGGGCATTCCGCTCTCCCTGATGGCGCAGGGCGTGGCCGAGACGTACGCGCTCGCCGAGGAGATCAACCGGCGGATCGGACGGCCGCAGATCGACACGCTCGACATCGGCGGCGGGCTGCCGGTGAACTTCGGCTCGGACGAGACGACCCCGACGTACGCGCAGTACGCGCGGCTGCTGAGCGAGGCGGTGCCGGGGCTGTTCGGCGGCCGGTACGGACTGGTCACCGAGTTCGGGCGGTCACTGCTGGCCAAGCACGGGACCGTGGTGGCCCGGGTGGAGTACGCCAAGAGCGCGGGCGGGCGGCCGGTCGCGGTCACGCACGCGGGCGTGCAGGTGGCGACGCGAACGGTGTACGTGCCGGGGTCCTGGCCGCTCAGGATCGCCGCGTACGACGGCAAGGGGCGGCCCAAGGAGGGGCCCCGGGCGGTGCAGGACGTCGCCGGGCCGGCCTGCTTCGCGGGCGACCTGCTGGCCGAGGGGCGCGCGCTGCCGCTGCTGGAGCAGGGGGACTACGCGGCGGCGCTGGACACAGGGGCGTACTACTTCGCGCACCACTACGCGTACAACTCCCTTGCCCGGCCCGGGATCCACGGCTTCGCGCCGGACGGGGCCGGGGGCGTGGCCTTCGCGACCGTACGGGAGCCGCAGAGCCTCGACGAGATCGTGGCCGAGTCGGGAGGGGGGCACGCGGGCTCGCTCGCCACCCTCCGCGCTCCTGACCACCGTTGACGCGCCTCGGCCTGTGGAAGTCAACTGCTTCGAAATCACGGCAAGTTGACCCACCTTAGTCCGCTGGCGCATGTTCCACAGGAAAATGCCAGATCCCTCACCCCTCGCGCACACGTTGCGTAGTTTCGGTGTCACTCAGCCGAACCGCGGGCGGGAGGGGAGCCGGTGCCTGGAATCGACGAGTGTCTGCTGGAAGCCATGCGACTGCCCGGTGCCAGGGGCGCCGCACTGATCGACTGGACCAGCGGGCTGGCCCTGGGCACCGTCGGGGAGTCCCCCGGCGGCGACCAGGAGACGGCCGCGGTGGAGGCCGCCGAGATCGCCCGGCTGGCCGCCGAGCAGCACGCGTTCGCGCCCGACGACGCCGTCGAGGGCGGCGCGGCCGCCGACGCGGATCCGCCGGTCGAGGACCTGATCGTCAGCAACCGGGACAGCTATCACGTGCTCCGGTTCGTGGGGGCGTCCTTCGACGGCAGCCTGTTCCTGCATCTGTGGCTGGCCCGCGCCGAGGGCAACCTCGCGCTGGCCCGCATCCGCCTGGGCGAGATGGCCGAACGGCTGGTGCTGGCATGACCGCCGTCCGGACCGCCGAGCACCCGCGCCTGCCCGTACGGGACAAGGAGGCGGCCCGCGAGCGGGCGTGGAGCGGCGTCTCGCCGATGCTGACCCGGCTCGCCGCCGAGCGCGCCACCGGCGTCCTGGTCCGCGAACGCGGCACGCTCCATCTCGCCGAGGGCCTGGTCGTGCACGCCGAGAGCCCGTACGCACCCGGCCTCGACGTCCTCCTCACGGCCCACGGCGCGCTGACTCCCGAGGCCTGGCAGCGGGCGCTCGGGGAGGCCGACGACGGCCGCGGGGTGGGCCGCCGCCTGATCGACGACGGCCGGCTGCCACCCGGCGCGCTGGAGCTGTGCCATCTGACGGCCCTGTACGACGCCGCGTACTTCGCCCTCGCCCCCAGCAGCACCCCGGGCCGCTTCCGCTACGGCACCGCCCACCGGCTGGGCCCCATCCGCCCCGTCCCGGTGGCCGCCCTGGAGCACGAGACACTGCGCCGCCGCAACCTCCTGCACCGCATCTGGCCGGACCCGGGCACGGACGAGGTCCCCCTGATCCGAGCGGACCCCGTCGCGGCCCCCGCTCTCACCCGCCGCCAGCGGACTGTGCTGGCCGCGGTGAACGGCAGCCGTACGGCGGCGGACATCGCCCGCGAACTGGGCCGCCTGGCGTTCCACACGCTGGTGGACGTGCGCCGGCTGACGGCGGCCGGCGTCGTCTCGGCCCGCGGCGAGCCACCCCCGCCGACCGGCTTCGACCACCTGCCGCCCGATCCCCACATCACCTTGCTGAAAAGGCTCAGAGATGCGCTGGAGGCCCTTTGAGAGGAGACACCGGATGGCCGCCGACCCCCAGGTCCTCGACGAGCTGCGCCGTCTGAGAGCCCGCGTCCCCCAGCTCACGGGCGCTCTCGCGACCGGAGTCGACGGGCGCGTCCTGGCACAGGACACCCCTGGTGTCGACCCGGACGGGATGGCCGCGCTCATCGCGAGCGCGCACGGGGCGGCCGTGAAGCTGGCGGACGCCACGGGCCAGGGCGAACTGCGCGAACTGCTCGTGCGGGGCGTGTACGGCTACGTGGCGACGTACGCGGCGGGCGACACGGCCGTACTGACCCTGCTCGCCCAGGACCGCGTCAGCCTCGGCCGGCTCCTCCTGGAGGGCCGCCGGGCGGCCGCCCGCATCGGCGAGTTCGGCGACGCCCGCAGGACACCCGCACACCACGCCCGGCCGGCCGGGGAGGCGAAGGAAACCAAGGCGCCCAAGGACGCCAAGGACCCGAACGCGGCCGAGCCGGAGGCCGGACCGGCGACCGCCAAGACGGCCGCCGCACGGACCAGAACCCCGCGCGCACCCCGCAACACCACCGCCAACGCGCGCACCACCACGGAAAGTTGAGAGGACCAAGGAGCACCGTCATGGCCAATACCGAGACCACACTGAAAGAGGCGCTCGCCTCCATCGAGGGCGCCACCGGCGTCGCACTCGTCGACTACACCAGCGGCATGGCGCTGGGCACGATGGGCGGCAGCAAGGGCTTCGACCTCAATGTCGCCGCCGCCGGCAACACCGATGTCGTCCGCGCCAAGATGCGCACCATGGAACACCTCGGGCTCAAGGGCCAGATCGAGGACATCCTGATCACGCTGAGCGACCAGTACCACCTGATCCGCCTGATCAGCGGCCGCGGCGGCAACGGTCTGTTCCTGTACCTGGTGCTCGACGCCAAGCGCTCCAACCTGGCGATGGCGCGTCACCAGCTGAGGACCATCGAGGCCGATCTGGAGATCTGAGCTCACACGAGCGCCGCGGTGCGGCGTCGCGCCCCGCCCGGGGCCGCGTCGCCCGCGGCGATGCCCGTGCTGCGGTACGCCCTGACCGCCTTGCCGGCCGGGCGGCCGCCGCCGGCGGCGAGCCAGTCGACCCGCACCCACAGCAGCGCGTCCTGGTCCCGCTCGCGCCGTCCGAGCCAGGCGGCCTTGAGCCGCAGCCCGGTGCCGCATCCGGCGAGCAGCATCCCCCCGGCGGCCGGCACCGCGAACGAGCCGGCCAGTGCCGCCCCGAACGCCAGCAGCAGCCACCAGCGGTGGCCGCGGCGCCAGTTGCGCACGGTGACGGCGCGGTCCTGGAGCACGTCGTGCCTGCTCGCGCGGGCAGCCGACCGGGCGAGGCCGGCGTACCGCCCGCGGCGGGCGCAGGCGACGACGGCCGCCGCGACGACGAACAACGCCGCTCCGGCCATGACCCCGATGCGCCGGCCCGTGATCCCCGGCACCAGCACCCCGACGCCCGCCGCGAACACGCCGGCCCACCACAGGGGCGCGGCCCCGGCCCGTACGACGACGGCCACCCGGACCAGTCCCTGGGCTCTGCGATCTCCACGTGCCACGTTCCGCCTCCTCGCCATACGGCACATGCCTTCGGCGGCGCAGGTTAGTGAGCCAACGTGAGACGAGCGTTAAAGCGGCCTCACCCCAGGCCTCACCCCAGGCCTCACTCCACGAACAGGCCGCGTGCCGCCGCCCGTGCGTCGAACTCCTCCAGGCGGGCCTGTGCGTCCGGCAGGTCGTCGCACATCGCCTCCAGCAGGACGCGGCCCAGCAGCATCGGCGCGCAGGCGGTGTCGAAGGCGAGGCCCGTGCCGACGGCGGCGGGCAGGAGGAGATCGGAGACCTTGGCGACCGGTGCGAACGCGGAGTCGGCGACGGTGACCACGGTCAGTCCGGCTTCCTTGGCGAAGGCCAGCGTGTCCACCACCTCGCGCGGATGCCGGGGCAGCGCGAAGCAGAGCAGGGCGCTCGCGCCGGCCCGTACGGCGGCCTCGATGCGGTCGTGGATCATCGTGCCGCCCTCGTTCAGCAGCCGTACGTCCGGATGGACCTTGGCGGCGAAGTAGCCGAAGCCGTAGGCCTGCGAGGCGGCGGCGCGCAGTCCGAGGACGGGCAACGGGCGGGAGGCGGCGAGGATGCGTCCGGCCTTCTGCACCGGCCGCGGGTCGGCCAGCAGTTCCGCGAGGTGCCTGAGGTTCTCGATCTCCGCTTCCACGGCCTGCTGGTACTCGTTGTACGAGCCCGCGTCCGCCGCCTGTTCCGCCGGGGCGACCTCGCGCAGGTGCTTGCGCAGGGCGGGGTAGCCGTCGAAGCCGAGGGCGACGGCGAAGCGGGTCACGGACGGCTGGCTGACCCCGGCGAGCTCGGCCAGCTCGACGCTGGACAGGAACGGGACCTCGGCGGCACTGCGCACCATGCTGTGTGCGATGCGCCGCTGGGTCGGCGTCAGCCGGTGCCCCTCGAAGAGCGCCTGCAGCCGCCCCGCAGGACTGTCCACCACGCTCATGTCCCCCTCCACGCTCATGACTCGTTCCCCCTCCAGATGTCCGTGAACCGGTCCAGCAGTGCGGCCGCCGCCGTCACGTCGTCCGTGAGCGGCCGGTCGGCCTGGTCCCCGGCCAGCACCGACTCGGCGAGCTCCAGCGCGCGGCACACCGGGAGGTCCGGTTCGGGCCGCAGGCCGCGCTGGTGCAACGCCCTTACGGCGGCGACGAGTTCGCAGCCGACGACGAGTCGGAACGCGCGACAGGCGCGCAGCGTCTGACGTGCGGCGAGCGAGGCGAAGCTGGCCTGTTCCTCGACGCCCCGGGAGAGTACAGCGTGGCCGAGCGACGCGGGGGCGGAGAAGGCCCGCAGGTCGCCGAGGGCGGCCCCGGCGGCGTACTCGAGGATCATCACGCCCGAGGAGGCGGGCACGTCGTCGGCGAGGAAGGGGCGCAGGCGGGTGAAGCCGGGCTCGTTCAGCGAGGACAGCCGGGAGGTCGACAGACGGGCCACCTGGGTGACGGCCAGCCTGAAGTGGTCCAGGGCGAGGGCGAGCTGGGCCTGGTAGAAGCCGCCGTGGTGGTAGGCCGCCATGTCCTGGGCGGAGATCAGCGGGTTCTCGGCGGCGGCGTTGATCTCGATGGCCACGACCTCCTCCAGGGCGTCCGCCGCGTCCAGCGCGGGTCCGTGGATCTGGGGCAGGCAGCGGAAGCCGTACGGGTCCTGGATCCGGCCGAGGGGCGGGGTGGGCCGGTCCGCCGCACCGATCAGCTCCCGCATGCGGCGGGCGACTTCGCTGGAACCCCGGTGCGGGCGGGCGGCGTGCACGGGGGCCGCGTACGCCTCGTGCGAGCCGTCGACGGCCAGCAGGGAGAGGGCGCCGACGACCTGGGTGGCCTGCACGAGTCCGCGCAGTTCGTGCAGGGCGAGGGCGGACTGGCCGAGGGTGAGGGCGTTGCTGCTGATGAAGGCCAGCGCGTCGTTGTTGTCGAGTTGCTGCGGCTTGGGCGCGCCCGGTCCCCGCCAGGGGTGTTCGCCGGCGAGTGCCAGTGCCGCCTGGGCGAGGGCGGCGATGTCGCCGGTGCCGACCGAGCCGAACTCGTTGACTGCGGGGTGGGCGCCGCTCTCCAGCGCCTCGCACAGCGCGGTGACGACGGTGGGCCTGAGCCCCGCACCGCCCGCGAGGAGCTGGTTGGCCCGGACGGCGAGCATCGCCCGCACCTCCCGCGCGGGCAGCTCGTCCCCGATGGCGCCGGCATGGCTGCGCAGCAGTCTGAGGCCGTGCTCGGCGGCCGCCTCGGTGGGCACGTCCTCGTTCCGGTTGGCGCCGACGCCGGTGGAGCGGCCGTAGACGCGTCCGGTCGCGGCGATCCTGCGGGCGGCGTCCCAGGAGTCCTCCACGCGCCGCGTCGCCTCGCTCCCGGGGACGGGCCGCGCGGTCCCTTCGGCCAGACGCACGACGTCCAGGACGCCGAGACCGACCCCGTCGAGGACGATGAGACCGGCGCCCCCGGACAACGACATTCGCGACGTGCCCACGATCTGAGACGACATATAACCCCAATCCTCCCTCAATCCGGGCACCCGATCTTGCTCTCCGAGCATCTGTTACCTCGGATTAACGCGGAACCGTTGACAAGCTATTCAGATACCAAGAACTCTGCATGACGTTATACAGCCGGGCAAGGGACAACTCATGATCCAGTTCGATGCGGTCCACAAGCGCTTCCCCAACGGCACGACAGCTGTCCACGACCTCTCCCTGGAAATGCCGGAAGGGGGCGTGACCGTCCTCGTCGGATCTTCCGGTTGCGGCAAGACGACCACCCTGCGGATGGTCAACCGGATGATAGAGCCGACCTCCGGGACCATCCGGGTCGGCGGCAAGGACGTCACCAGCCAGGACGCCGCCGAACTGCGCCGCTCCATCGGGTACGTCATCCAGCAGTCGGGCCTGTTCCCGCACCGCACGGTGCTGGACAACATCGCCACCGTGCCGCTGCTGCTGGGCCACGGCCGCCGCAGGGCCCGCGCCCGGGCGGCCGCACTCCTGGAGACCGTCGGCCTCGCCGCCGACGCCGGCAAGCGCTACCCCCACCAGCTCTCCGGCGGCCAGCAGCAGCGCGTGGGCGTGGCCCGCGCGCTGGCCGCCGACCCTCCCGTCCTGCTGATGGACGAGCCCTTCGGCGCGGTGGACCCGGTGGTGCGCACCCAGCTCCAGGACGAGCTCCTGCGCCTGCAGAAGGAACTGAACAAGACCATCGTCTTCGTCACGCACGACGTCGACGAGGCCGTGCGCCTGGGCGACCAGATCGCGATCTTCCGAACCGGCGGCCACCTCGTCCAGTGCGCCTCCCCCACCGAACTCCTCGCCCGCCCCGCCGACGACTTCGTGGCCGACTTCCTCGGCGCCGAACGCGGCCTCAAGCTGCTGTCGCTGAAGACCCTCGCGGCGCTCCCGCAGGGCCCGGCCCCCGAGGGCGGCGCCTGGACCCTCGTCCTCGACCAGGCGCGCAGGCCGCTGCACTGGGCGGGCAAGGACACCGAGGTCCCCGTACGGCCGCTCAGGGACACCGACTCCCTGCTGTCGGCGCTCAACGAGTCCGTCGCCTCCCCCAACGGCCTGATCGCCCGCGTCGACACGGACGGCGTCCTCACCGGCGTCACCTCCCGCGACGACATCCACCAGCACGCGGGCCGGGCACACACGGAAGCCCGGGTGGCCGCATGACCATCGACTGGTCGTGGATAGGCGACCACACCGACGACCTCACCAGCCTCACGATCTCCCACCTGCAGGCCGCGATGACCGCCGTCCTCTTCGGCGTCCTGATCTCGCTCCCGCTCGCGGTGGTCGCCCACCGGGTGCGTCCCCTGCGCGGTTTCCTGCTCGGCTTCTCGAACATCCTGTTCACGATCCCGTCGATCGCGATCTTCGTGCTCCTGCTGCCGATCAGCGGCCTGACCCGCACCACGACCGTCATCGGCCTGACCGTCTACACGCTGGTCGTGCTGCTGCGGAACACGGTCGAGGGCCTGGACTCGGTCCCCGCGAAGACCAAGGAGGCGGCAAAGGCGATGGGCACGCGCCCCCTGCGCACGCTCCTCACCGTCGAGTTCCCGCTCGCGCTCCCCGTGATCATGGCGGGCGTCCGGATCGCGACGGTCATGTCGATCTCCCTGGTCTCGGTCGCCACCTACATCGGCGACGGCGGCCTCGGCCAGCTCTTCACCGACGGCTTCCAGCGCAACTTCCCGACCCCGGTGATCGTGGGCGTGGTCCTCACGATCCTCCTCGCGGTCGTCGCGGACGCCCTGCTGGTGGCCCTCCAGTACGCCCTCACCCCGTGGAAGAGGCGGCGAGCCTGAGATGTACGAACTCTTCGAGAACCTCGGCGCCTGGCTGACCAGCGGCGCCCAGTGGACCGGCCCCGACGGCATCGCCCACCGCCTGGCCGAGCACCTCCAGTACTCGCTCCTCGCGACCCTCATCGCGGCCGCGATCGGCCTGCCCCTGGGCCTGCTGATCGGCCACACCGGCAGGGGCGCGTTCCTCGCGATCAACCTCTCGTCCTTCGGCCGGGCGCTGCCCACCGTCGGCCTGGTCGTGCTGGTCTTCCTGGCCGGCGGCCTGTCGATGCTGCCGGTGTACGTGGCCCTCGTCGCCCTCGCGGTCCCGGCGATCGTCACCAACACCTACGCGGGCATGACCGCCGTCGACCCCGACGTGAAGGACGCGGCGCGCGGCCAGGGCATGCGCGGCCACCAGGTCCTGTTCCAGGTCGAGCTGCCGCTCGCGCTCCCCCTGATCATGACCGGCCTGCGCCTCGCCCTCATCCAGGTCGTCGCCACCGCCACGATCGCCGCGTACGTCTCCTTCGGGGGCCTGGGCCGCTACGTCTTCGACGGCCTGGCCCAGCGCGATCTCGTCCAGGTGCTGGGCGGCGCGGTGCTGGTTGCCGCGGTCGCCGTACTCCTCGACCTGCTCCTGAGCACCCTCCAGCGCTTCCTCTTCCGCCACCGCACCGCATAGGACCCTCGATGAACCGACGCACTCTCCTCGGCGGCCTCTTCGCAGCGGCCTCCGTCCCCGCCCTCTCCGCCTGCGCCGGCGGCGTCACCTCCCTCGACGGTCAGGGGGGCTCGGCCGGCGGTGGCGGCTCCAGCAAGGGCGGAGTCACCATCGGCACCGCCAACTTCACCGAGAACCAGGTCCTTGGCTACCTCTACGCCGCCGTTCTCCAGCAGGCCGGCGTGAAGGTGAAGGTCCGCCCCAACCTCGGCACCCGCGAGATCGTGATCCCCGCCCTCAGGGGCGGCGACATCGACCTCCTGCCCGAGTACCAGGGCGCCCTCCTCAACTACCTCGACCCGAAGGCCACGGCCGCGGAGGAGGGCGCCATGCAGAACGCCCTCACCCTCGCGCTGCCGAAGGGCCTCCAGATCCTGCCGTACGGGACGGCCGAGGACTCCGACGCCTTCGTCGTCACCCGCCGGACGGCGAAGAAGTACGGCCTGACCTCCCTCGCCGACCTGAAGAAGCAGAACGGCAGGCTGGTCATCGGCGCGGCCCCCGAACTGAAGAAGCGCCAGGTGGGCACGGTCGGCCTCAAGGACGTCTACGGCGTCGAGTTCAAGGAGTTCAAGTCGCTCGACTCCGACGGCCCGCTGGTCAAGGGCGCCCTGAAGAAGGGCGATGTGGACGTGGCGAACCTCTTCACCACCGACACCGACATCGAGGCCAACGACTGGGTGGTGCTGACCGACCCCCTGAACCTGATCCCCAGCCAGCACATCGTGCCCCTCATCGCCGACCGCAAGTCCGACGACACGGTCCGCAAGGCCCTCGCCAAGCTCGGCAACGTCCTGACCACCGCCCAGCTCACCGAGCTCAACCGCCAGGTGGACAAGGACAAGAAGGACCCGGAGGACGTGGCGAACGCGTACGCCAAGCAGCACGGCCTCGCGAAGTGACCTGAGCCGAGCCGATCAAGAGACCCCGTCGGCTCGCCCACCCGCCCACCGGCCCGCTCGCGGCGAACCCGACTCCGGACAGGGGGGCTATCCCCAGTGCGGCGAGCGCCCCGGTTCCCTACCGTGGATTCCCATGACGGGAATGGAGACGGGGATGGACGCGCGGGACGCCGAAGTCAAGAAGGAGCTCAACGCCACCCTGCAGGCACGCAGGGAACTGGGCGAGGAGTACGAGTCCGCACTGGTCGACTCGTTCCTGGAGAAGGTCGACCAGCGCATCGACGGAGCGGTCGAGCGCCGGGTGCGCCGGCAGCTCGCCGAGCAGCAGATGGTGGTGGCCCGGGGCTCCCGGTCACCGAAGCCGACGGACTCCTGGAGCGAGCGCTTCGGCTTCGGCATCGTCACGCTGGTCCTGGCGATCCCGCTGTCCGCGATCGGCGGCGGCATCGCCCATCTGCCCGGCCTGCTCGTCGCCTGGGTGGGCATCGTCGGCGTCAACGCCTTCCAGGCCGTCCGCGCCAACCCCGGCCTGTTCGGCGCCCGCCGCAAGTCCTCGAAGGACGACGACCGCTGGGAGGAGTGACCGCCCCGGCCGAGACACCGGCGCCGGCGGCTTCCGGTACTGCTGGGGGACGGGTCACGACGACGACGTAGCACTCACAGCGCTCACAGCACTCGTAGTACGCGTGGAAGAAGTATGCGCGGGGACCGCCGCACCCCCGTTACCGGGGGGCGGGACGACGGCGGTCCCCGCGAGGGACGTTGACCAGGTCAGGCCGGGTCTTACGTCCGGGCGTCCATGGAGGTCCGGGAGCCGCTCCGGAGGTCCTTGGACGTTCGGTGCCGGCCGGGGCGGGGAGCCGCTCCCGCCCTGCCGACACCCACTAATGTGCCGGACCCGTGTTAAGCGTGTGCTGCGTGCACGTGACGCCCTCGTACCACTTCCACGAAGTCGCGCATCTCGTTGATCACCGCAAGTTCGCCGTGGACACGGACCGTTCACCGCAGGTTCGCCGCTACTTCTCACCCTTGGCGAGGAAGGCCAGCAGGTCCTGTCGGCTGATCACGCCGGTCGGCTTGCCCTCGACGAGGACGATCGCCGCGTCCGCCTTGCCCAGTACGGCCATCAGGTCGCCGACCGGCTCACCGGAACCGACCTGCGGCAGCGGCGCGGACATGTGCTTCTCCAGCGGGTCCTCCAGGGAGGCGCGCTTGGTGAACAGTGCGTCGAGCAGCTCCCGTTCGACCACGGAGCCCACGACCTCGGCGGCCATGACGTCCGGGTGGCCGGCCCCCGGCTTCACGATCGGCATCTGCGAGACGCCGTCTTTGAGGGAGTCCCGCGCCGCACACCACGCTGGCCATGCCGTCCGCATGAGCGGCATTCAGATGCCAGAAGCAGCGTTCCATCAGGCGTCACCGCCCGCCGACATCGCCTACCGCGTGATCGCCGAGCCGACCAGGAGCGAGGCCCACACTCCCCCACCACGGGCACCAACTCCGCCCGCTCACACGCGAGTTCACGAAAGACGCCAGCGCGGCTCACCATGGCACGCAGCGCCTCAGCCTGTTCCAAGCCCGGCACGCAGGTAAGCGGTGGCCTGGCCGATAGCGGCTCGCGTGGCTCGGGTCTCGCTGAGGGCATTGAGCAGCATGAAGTCGTGGATGGTGCCGTCGTAGCGCACGGCTGTCACGGGGACGCCCGCCGAGCGGAGCTTGGCAGCGTAGGCTTCTCCCTCGTCGCGCAGCACATCGGCCTCGTCGACGCACAGATAAGTGGGCGGCAGCGCAGTCACCTGCTCGGTACTGGCCTGGTTCGGCGACGCCGTGATCTCGGCGCGCTGTGCCGGATCGGTGGTATAGGCGTCCCAGAACCACTCCATCGCGTTGCGGGTGAGGTAGTAGCCGGTGGCGAACTGCTCGTATGACGCGGTGTCCATCGCCGCGTCGGTGACCGGGTAGTACATCGACTGCTGCACGAAGGTGACGTCGCCGCGTTCCTTGGCCATCAGCGCCAGGGCGGCCGCCATATTGCCGCCCACCGATTCGCCGACCACCGCCATGCGGCTGGCGTCCAGGCCCTTGGATGCCCCCTCTCGGGTGATCCACTGAGCGGTCGCGTAGCCCTGTTCAATCGCGATCGGGTAGTGGGCCTCCGGCGCGTTCGGGTACTCCACGAATGCGAGCGCCGCGCGGGCGCCGACAGCGAGTTCGCGCACGAGCCGGTCGTGGGTTTCGGCGTTTCCGAGGATCCAGCCTCCACCGTGCATGTACACAATGACCGGCAGCATGCCAGTGGCGCCCTGCGGCCTGATGATGCGTACCCGGACGTCTCCCACCTGGGCGGGGACCGTGATCCACTCTTCGTCGACCGGGAGTTTACTGACCGGGGCGGACTGCGCGTCTGTGAGGATCTTCCGGGCATCGGCTGGCGCCATCTCGTACAAGAACGGCGGTTTCGAGAACGCCTCAGCAACATCCGCTGCTGCAGGCTCAAGGACGACCGGGCTGGGAGCAGGCATGACGGTACTCCTCATGCGAAGGCTCAGACATGGACTTTTGGCCAAGAGCGCGCTGCGTCGTCGGCGCCGGCTCGTCACGCACCGGATCTTCCCGTTACCCAGGCCATCGCGGCCTGGTGGCTGCCCGCCGTTGCGGCACGTCTCCATGCTCGGGACGATTTCCATCTAACACCTACAAAAGCGACAGTTCCAATCCGGGGTGATCGCCGCCAGTTGCGCGGCCCGCGTGTGCCCTCACAGCGGCGGCCCTGCCGCAGGCTTCCTCGACTGCCCACAGCCGGGTCTGAGTCAGGGTGGTCTGCGAGGTGCAGGAGGTGCGCTTGCGGTGGTGCCGGCCGCCCGGATACGCGCTACAGGCGACGGCTACCCCCTGTTTGACATGGTTCGGTCCGGCGGCATGGTGTCCCCCGTCGCCCGGGGACGTGCTCTCTGCCATCGCGCAACTCTCTCCCAGCTCAGCCGAACCCCCACACCGCTCACCCATCGCAGCGAGGGCGTGACTAGGAGTGCTTCGCTAGGTTCTGGCTCTGCTACTCCTCGTCGAAGTACAACGGCGACAACCTGACGCCCCGCTCCGAATCTTCGACGTCAGGTGGCGTGACCTGGGCGAGGTCACCGTCGATCGGGATGCCGAACTCCCGGCCGACCTCAGCGATAGCAACTCCGACCCGGCCACGCAGCACACCCAGCGCCTGAAGCCCATACGCCCATTGGACCCGGTCCCGATCCCTGGCCCATCGGACCGGATCCCGACCCTCGGGCGGGGCATCGCCCAAAGTTCTCTCCACAAGCTTGCGTGCTGACTCCACATCGGTCAGCCACTGCCTCACAGCCGCGCGCATCGCGCGTACCTGATCCCGCAATTTCTCGGACTCGCACTGCTCGACCTGCTCGTTGAGATAGGCACGCAGCGCCTCAATGGATCCCCAGGACCCATTTTCCTCTTCGAGGTCATACGGCGCATAGAGCACCCGGTGGTCCTCCAGACGCAGCAGGATCGATCGTGCCCGCTCGCGCTCACTCCTGCCGCTCACCCCGAACCCTCCCGCCACATCACCCACGGGCGCTCGATCACTTCCACGTAACTGGTGTGCTCGGGATGCCGGCGCATGTGGCCGAACACCCACGTCTGCGGTTCGGTCGGGTCAGTGCTCGACGCCGACTTTGCGTTGCATTCGGTGTCGTCGTCCCTGAGGGTCAGGCACCGGAACGCGTACGTGAGCGGCGGGGCGTCGTCGTCCTGGTCGGGGCGCAACGTCCACTGCACGAACCGGAACATGCGACGGACCTGAGTAGTCACAGGAGTTCACCCCGGCTTCGCGCATTCGCGCGGGCGGTCTCGGCCCGCAACCGCTGTTCGGGACTCGCCAGCTGCACGTCTCCAGGGGCAACAGTCCATTCGGTTCCGCCCGTTACGGGGCGCAGTGACCAGAGCCCGCACCACTCACCGCGAAACTCGCCGACCCGATCGTGTGCGTCCGCCAGGAGTGTGCCGGGGACCGGGAGCTGTGGGGGGGTTCTGACACTCGGCTGTGTCGTTCTTGCCGGGCACGACTGCTCCTCTCCGTAGTGCTTCCACTACCAAGGAGGTTCAGCGTGGTCCACACCTGGGAACCATTCAACTTCTAGGAATTGAACGAAAGGTTGGCGAAAAGTCCTTGAACCGCAAGGAGTTGAACCCGGACGCCTCACCCCAGGCGGCCTACGGGGCGCGTTTGCGCAGCTCGCGGGAAGCGCGCGGCTGGACTCAAGATGACCTCGCCGAACGCATGGAATATTCCAGCGTGCACATTTCGGGGGTTGAAACTGGTCGGAAGCCTCCGACTCTCCGCTTCTCGCGTAGTGCAGACAGGGCGCTCGGCATCGCAGGTACAGCAGACTCGTTCGAGCCTCAGTACCGCGAGATCCGGCATGGCAGCCTGCTGGAAGGCTTCCCGGAGTACGTCAAGCACGAAGGTCGAGCCGTAGAGATCCGGCTTTACAACATCGGGATCATCCCGGGCTTGTTGCAGACGCCGGAGTACGCACGAGTGTTGGCCGATAGCGCCGTAGAGCGGGGCGCCATCACACCCGAACAAGCAGATGAACGCGTAGCTTTCCTGGCCGAGCGACAGTCGGCACTGGTGCGGCCCCGGCCGCCCATGGTGTTTGTGACCATGGATGAAAGCTGTATCCGTCGGCCCGTTGGCGGGGCTGCGGTCATGGATGCCCAGTTGGCGCGTCTGGCCGAGTTCGCCAAGTTGCCGAACACCCTTCTACAGATGGCACCGTACGAGATGGGGGAGCGCCGTACGTTCGACCTGCCCGTCAACCTCCTGACGTTGCCGGACCGGTCTGTGATCTGCTACGCCGAATCCCAGGCCCAAGGAAACCTAGACCGAGACAGCACCTCCGTGGTGCCCATGCTGACGGCTTACCATCAGCTACAGGCCGAAGCGATGTCCCAGGCGGCATCCGTGGCCATGATCGAGCAGGTACGAAAGGGCATACCGTGACCACCGACTTCCCCCGCTGGTTTAAGTCCTCCTACAGCAACAACGGCGGCGACTGTGTGGAAGTCGCCACCAACCTTGCCACCACGCACAGTGTGATCCCCGTCCGTGACTCCAAGAACCCGAGCGGTCCGGTGCTGAACTTCCCGGCCTCCGCGTTCTCGCCCTTCGTGACGGGCGTGAAGGTCGGAGAGTTCGACGCTGCCTGACCAGTCGGCCCGGCGCCCGTCTCCAAGCCCGGCGCCCGGCCACCATCCGTCGCCGCCGGCCAACGTGACAAGTTCCCCGCGCGAGTCTGACCCGACTACGAGAAGCCCCGCCCCTCTTTGCTTGAGCGGCGGGGCTTCGGTGTCGTGGAGAGATCTGCCGGCACTCTGGCGACCATCGCCTCTGACCTGCGTCATACCGCCGTCATACACGGTCCTTCATCCTGTAGGACACCCGCGCGGCGCGCAGCGGGCCGAGGTCCGGTATGACACCGAGTTCTTCGTGGCCGTTCTTCCACGCCAGTTCAAGGATGTTGGCCGCGATGGTCAGAGCCCACTTGGTTGCATCACTGTCCGACATGCCCGTCTCCCCGATACCACTGAGGGCCCGCCTCAGCTTGTCGTCCCGGCGAACTGACAACACCTTTGGCATCTTGGACGTCTGGTCAGGCATGCCTCACACCCCCCGGCTCACTGCCGAGGGCGTACGAAAGGCCCGGCAAGGCCCCATCAGGGCCAATCACAGCCCAGACCTCTGGCCACGTTTCATCAGTGATCTGTGGCAGGAGCAAGACTTCCCGTGCAACCCACTCATCACGGTCCTGCGGAGTCTCCGACTGATCGGCCATCTGCACTCCTGGTCGCTCTCGCGTCTTCAAGGCGGACGCAACCACTCAGCGACCCGAGCGCAGATGTTCGCGCTGGATCAGGCGCTAGTGGTCGCGAGGAAGGCCAAGAGGTCCTGGCGGGTGACGATTCCGGCAGGCTTGCCGTCCACGAGCACCACAGCCGCGTCTCGGCCCTCAAGGGCGGACACCAGACGCGCTACCGGCTCACCGGCACCAACAACCGGCAGCGCGTCCGACATGAGCTTCGACAGCGGCGCGTCCGAGGGCGTGCGGTCGACGTAGACGGCGTGCAGCAGCACCCGCTCTTCCACGGCGCCGATCACCTCTCCTGCCATCACGTCAGGGTGTCCCGCACCGGGGGCAACCACTGGCATCTGAGAGACCCCGTACTCACGCAGCACGTTGATCGCCTCCCCCACCGTCTCGTTGGGGTGCATGTGCACGAAGCTCGGGATGCCGCCCGTCTCTGCCTCTGTCTTCTTCGCGAGGACCATCCCTGCCGTCGGTTCGGTGCTGGGCTGCTCCTCGCTGAACCCATGTTGACCGATCCACTCGTCGTTGAAGATCTTCGAGAGGTAGCCGCGTCCGCTGTCCGGCAGCAGCACGACCACGACGCCGTTCTCGTCGAGGCGCTCGGCGACCCGCAGGGCCGCCACGACCGCCATGCCGCAGGAGCCGCCGACGAGCAGCCCCTCCTCCTTGGCCAGGCGCCGGGTCATCTGGAAGGAGTCCTTGTCGGACACCGCGACGATCTCGTCGGCGACGGTCCGGTCATAGGCGGTCGGCCAGAAGTCCTCACCGACGCCCTCGACCAGATACGGCCGCCCGGAGCCGCCGGAGTACACGGAGCCCTCGGGGTCGGCGCCGACGACCTGCACCGCGCCGTCACTGGCGTCCTTCAGGTACCGCCCGGTCCCGGAGATGGTGCCGCCGGTCCCCACGCCCGCCACGAAGTGGGTGATCTTCCCCGCCGTCTGCTCCCACAGTTCGGGGCCGGTGGAGTGGTAGTGGGAGAGAGGGTTGTTGGGGTTGGAGTACTGGTCGGGCTTCCAGGCGCCGGGCGTCTCACGCACCAGCCGGTCGGAGACGTTGTAGTAGGAGTCGGGGTGCTCGGGATCCACGGCCGTCGGGCACACCACGACCTCCGCCCCGTACGCCCGCAGCACGTTGATCTTGTCGGTGCTCACCTTGTCGGGGCACACGAAGATGCACTTGTACCCCTTCTGCTGCGCCACGATGGCCAGACCGACCCCGGTGTTTCCGCTGGTCGGCTCCACGATCGTCCCGCCGGGCTTGAGCGCACCGCTCTCCTCCGCCGCCTCGATCATGCGCAGGGCGATGCGGTCCTTCACGGAACCGCCCGGGTTGAAGTACTCGACCTTGGCCAGGACGGTCGCCCGAATGCCCTTGGTCACGCTGTTGAGCCTCACCAGCGGGGTGTTGCCGACGAGGCTGATCATCGAGTCGTGGAATTGCACCGTTGTCTCCGGATGCTTGCAAAAGAAGTGGTCGCGATTGTTCCGTCAGCCTACGGCTCAAGAGAGCCGTTCACGCGCCGTTGAGATTGGCGGGCGGTCGGTACGGGGCAAGGAGTGGATGTACGGCTACGAGGAGGTGGCGGCGACGCATGACGAGCATGTCGAGGGCGAGGGTGGCCCGGCGGATCGCGGCCGGAGCGGCATACGGCGGTGGCGGGATCGGCCTGGCCGGCGCGGCCGCCGTGGGTCTGCTGCTGGCGGAGGTCCGGATGGCCAGGCGCAACGTGGGCAACGGCTCCAGCGGTCGGGTCCCGGTGGCGGACGGTCTGTACGGCACCTCGTACGCCACCCCCGACGAACCGCCCCTGCGCCTGACGATGCTCGGTGACTCCACGGCCGCGGGCCAGGGTGTGCACCGGGCGGGCCAGACCCCGGGCGCACTGCTGGCCTCGGGTCTCGCGGCGGTGGCGGAGTGCCAGGTGGAACTGCACAACGTGGCCCTCCCGGGGGCCACGTCCGACGATCTGGACCGCCAGGTGGCCCTGGTCCTGGCGAACCCCGCCCGTGTGCCGGACGTCTGCGTGATCATGATCGGCGCGAACGACGTCACCCACCGCATGCCGCCCACCCGCTCGGTGCGCCATCTGTCGTCGACGGTGCGGAGGCTGCGTACGGCCGGCGCGGAGGTCGTCGTCGGCACCTGTCCCGACCTGGGCACGGTGGAGCGCGTGCAGCAGCCGCTGCGCTGGCTGGCCCGCCGGGCCTCCCGCCAGCTGGCGGCGGCCCAGACGATCGGCGCCGTGCAACAGGGCGGCCGCACGGTGTCGCTGGGGGACCTGCTGGGCCCCGAGTTCGAGGCGAACCCCCGCGAACTGTTCGGACCCGACAACTACCATCCCTCGGCCGAGGGCTACGCGACCGCCGCGATGGCCGTCCTCCCCACCGTCTGCGCGGCCCTGAACCTGTGGCCGGCGGAGGAGGAGCGCCCGGACGTCTCCCGCCGCGAGGGCTTTCTCCCGGTCGCCCGCGCGGCAGCGGAGGCCGCCTCGGAGGCAGGCACGGAGGTCACGGCAGCGATGCCGACGGGTCCACGCGGCCCCTGGGCACTGCTCAAGCGAAGGCGCCGCCGCCGGGTGGCGGAA
This sequence comes from Streptomyces sp. DF42, assembly GCF_058267695.1. NCBI lineage: Bacteria > Bacillati > Actinomycetota > Actinomycetes > Kitasatosporales > Streptomycetaceae > Streptomyces > Streptomyces sp. DF42. The sequence continues at coordinate 3,801,089 of NZ_CM177859.1, forward strand.
CCGGAGCCCACGGGCGCGTCGAAACCCACGTCCGCCCCTTCCAGCCCGTCCAGCCTGTGAGGAGGTCGGCACCCTTCAGCCCGTCCGGCGTTTGAGGACGAGGCCGTCCAGGCCGACAGGGGCCGGGGGCGCAGACCACAAGCACGTCGAAACCCACCTCCGCCCCCTCCAGCCCGTCCAGCCCGTGAGGAGGTCGGCACCCTTCAGCCCGTCCGGCGTTTGAGGACGAGGCCGTCCAAGCCGACGGGGGCCGGGGGCGCAGACCACAAGCACGTCGAAACCCACCTCCGCCCCCTCCAGCCCGTCCAGCCCGTGAGGAGGTCGGCACCCTTCAGCCCGTCCGGCGTTTGAGGACGAGGCCGTCCAAGCCGACGGGGGCCGGGGGCGCAGACCACAAGCACGTCGAAACCCACGTCCGCCCCCTCCAGCCCGTCCAGCCTGTGAGGAGGTCGGCACCCTTCAGCCCGTCCGGCGTTTGAGGACGAGGCCGTCCAGGCCGACGGGGGCCGGGGGCGCAGACCACAAGCACGTCGAAACCCACGTCCGCCCCCTCCAGCCCGTCCAGCCTGTGAGGAGGTCGGCACCCTTCAGCCCGTCCGGCGTTTGAGGACGAGGCCGTCCAGGCCGACGGGGGCCGGGGGCGCAGACCCCAGGGACGGCCATCCCGGCCAACCCGCGCCCTCTTTCGGCCTTACCGCCGGAGGCCCAAGCAAGCGCTTAGAAAATTGCGGCCAGGGTCACACCCCGACACCGGTGACCGAGCTCATACGTACGGGTAACTTCCAAGAGCAGCCCGACACCCCCTCCCGCCCGTCGCCCGACCACCGCCCCTCAACGAGGCGCTACGCGCCACCCCTTCTGTCTGGAGCCGTGATGCCCGAAGCCGTGATCGTCTCGACCGCCCGCTCCCCCATCGGCCGCGCCTTCAAGGGCTCCCTCAAGGACCTGCGCCCCGACGACCTCACCGCCACGATCATCCAGGCGGCCCTGGCGAAGGTCCCCGAGCTGGACCCGCGGGACATCGAGGACCTGATGCTCGGCTGCGGCCTCCCCGGCGGCGAGCAGGGCAGCAACCTCGGCCGCATCGTCGCCGTGCAGATGGGAATGGACCACCTCCCCGGCTGCACGATCACCCGTTACTGTTCCTCGTCGCTGCAGACCTCCCGGATGGCGCTGCACGCCATCAAGGCCGGCGAGGGCGACGTCTTCATCTCGGCCGGTGTCGAGATGGTCTCCCGCTACACGAAGGGGAACTCCGACAGCCTCCCGGACACGCACAACCCCTTCTTCGCCGAGGCCGAGGCCCGCACCGAGGCCGTCGCCCAGCAGGAGGGCACCACCTGGCACGACCCGCGCGAGGACGGCCTGGTGCCCGACCCGTACATCGCGATGGGCCAGACCGCCGAGAACCTCGCCCGCACCAAGGGCGTCACCCGCCAGGACATGGACGAGTTCGGCGTCCGCTCGCAGAACCTCGCCGAGGAAGCCATCAAGAACGGCTTCTGGGAGCGCGAGATCACCCCGGTGACGCTTCCCGACGGCACGGTCGTCTCCAAGGACGACGGCCCGCGCGCCGGCGTCACCCTGGAGGGCGTGGCGGGCCTCAAGCCGGTCTTCCGCCCGGACGGGCTCGTCACGGCCGCCAACTGCTGCCCCCTGAACGACGGTGCGGCCGCGGTCGTCATCATGAGCGACACCAAGGCCCGCGAGCTCGGCCTCACCCCGCTCGCCCGCATCGTGTCGACCGGCGTCTCGGGCCTGTCCCCCGAGATCATGGGCCTCGGCCCGGTCGAGGCCTCGCAGCAGGCGCTGCGCCGCGCCGGCCTGACCATCGACGACATCGATCTGGTCGAGATCAACGAGGCGTTCGCCGCCCAGGTGATCCCCTCCTACCGCGACCTCGGCATCGACCTCGACAAGCTGAACGTCAACGGCGGTGCCATCGCCGTCGGCCACCCCTTCGGCATGACCGGCGCCCGCATCACCGGCACCCTCATCAACTCCCTCCAGTTCCACGACAAGCAGTTCGGCCTGGAGACGATGTGCGTCGGCGGCGGCCAGGGCATGGCGATGGTCATCGAGCGCCTGAGCTGAACCTCTCGGTAGCCAACTCGGCACCCACCGTGAGCCGATGGCCCGGAGTCCGGGAAACCCCGGGCCTCCGGGCCGTTTTGTGATCCAATCTCCCCCAGGATGTGACCTATCTCCCTTAGCGGAGGGATTTACGCAGGTCAGCCCGTTACGGCGCTAAACCCCGAGCCCAAACTCCTGCCCGTTTCGTGACGTTACGCACTGACAGCTGGTTAGTCCGCCCTTCAAGCTGATGTAGGAAGTCGGGGGTCGACTTTGAACCGGGAGTACGTCAGTGAGCGCCATGCCGATCGCCTTGCTGGTCATCACGGCCGCCACGGGCGCCGTGGGCGTCGCCGTCCTGCGCACGCTCATGGTGCTGCGTCGTGAGGTCGCGGTACTGCACACCCAGCTCGCCGAGAACCGCCCCGCCCGCGGTCTCGTGCCGGCCGCCCGCCTTTCCTCGGAGGCCGACGAGATACGCGCCGCCGTGGCCGAGGCCCTTGCCGAGGAGCGCGAGCGTGAACTCGCCGAGGCGCGCGCCTTCTGGGCCGCACAGGAGGCCCGTGACGCCTCCGACACGCCCTCGCTGCTGGGCCTGGCGGACAGCGAGCTGTTCCTGCCGCGGCAGAGCGACTTCCTGGGTCTGGAGCCGCTGGAGCCGGTGAGCGAGCCGACCGGTGACACCGAGGAGTTCGCCGGGGACTCCCCCGAACTGGCCGCCGCCCGCCGCCGCCACCCCTCCCACCCGGACTTCGTGCCGGTCCAGTCACCGGTCGTGAACGACCATGAGCGCACGGTGGCCGCGCTGGAGGAACTCGCCGCGTCCCGCGTGGAACTGGCCGACGTCCGCCCGGGCCCGCTGGGCACCCTCGACGTCTACGTCTTCGCCGACGGCACCACCCTGTGCATGACCCCGGGCCACCGCGAGACGGCGGAACGTCTCGCCGCCGCCCTCCGCGCCGGCGAAACCCCGGTACTGCTGGGCGGTTCGGGTATCTCCGGCGCCTACACGCTGACGTTCGAGTGCGGCGAGGAGAACGTCTACATCCTGGCGGACCGGGTCATAGCGTCCCTGTAGGGATCACACCCCGGCCCGCTTCTGCGCCTGAGCCACGAGTCCCACCGCTTCTTCGACCGAGCCCTCGTCCGTCAGTACGAGGGCCAGGTCATGTGCGGCGACGGTGATCTGGTCGGCGGCGGCGAACATCCCGGCGTCCGGCATCTCGCGCGGCTCCACGCCCGGCTGTTCCAGAGCCTGCGCCCGCCGGGCCAACTCCCTGGCCAGCGCCAGGGCCTCGGCGGCACCCCCGCGTTGCAGCCGGCTCTGCGGCGCGGCCCTCAAACGGTCGGCAAAGTGATCCACAGCTCGCGTCAGGGGTGTCGTATCAACCACGGCAGGAGCCTACGCGGCGGCGCAGGACTGTTGCCAACGGGCGAACGCTCAGGCACGGTGACCTGAAGGACCGGCTTACATCCCCTTTGCGTTCGGAGGCGCCGATGTCCCACGTCCTCTCTGAGGAGACCCACCGCAACATGCTCGCCCGCATCCCCCACTGCACCGGTCGTGAAGTGTCCGACTGGCTGCGCACCGTCGAAGAAGGCCCCGCTCTCTTCCGCTTCGAGGAAAAGGTCAGCTGGCTCCGCCACGAGCACAACCTCGCGTACGGCCACGCGAAGGCGATCATTCACGAGTACGACCTGAGGAGGGCGGCGCGCAAACTGCTCTAGCGCGCACCACGACATGGCGAAGGGCCCCGGTGGAGAAAGCACCCGGGGCCCTTCGCGACAGCCGCTGAGCGGACTGCCGGGCGGACTAGTCGTTGCTGTTGAGGATCGCGATGATCCGCAGGAACTCCATGTAGATCCACACCAGCGTCAGCGTCAGGCCGAAGGCCGCCAGCCACGCCTCCTCGCGGGGCGCGCCGTACGCGATGCCGTCCTCGACCTGCTTGAAGTCCAGGGCGAGGAAGCACGCGCCGAGCAGGATGCCGACGACGCCGAAGAAGACGCCGAGCGGGCCGCTGCGGAAGCCGAGGCCGTCACCGCCGCCGAAGACGGCGAACAGCAGGTTCACCATCATCAGCAGCACGAAGCCGATCGCGGCCGCCATCACGAAGCCGTAGAAGCGGCGGTTGACGCGGATCCAGCCCGCCTTGTAGGCGACCAGCACACCGGCGAACACCGCCATCGTGCCGATCACGGCCTGCATGGCCGCGCCGCTCGCGATGCGCTGGTCGACGATGCTGGAGACCACGCCGAGGAAGACACCCTCGAACGCGGCGTACGACAGGATCAGCGCCGGCGAGGCCTTGCGCTTGAAGGACTGGACGAAGGCCAGGACCATGCCGACCAGCGCGGCGCCGATGCCGATGCCGTAGGACCGGCTGATGTGGGCGTCGTCGACCGGCAGCAGCGCCCAGGCGAGCGCGGCCGTCACGATCAGGGTGCCGAGCGTGGACGCCGTGCGCAGCACGACGTCGTCCATCGTCATCCGGCCGGTGGTGGCCGGGGCCTGCGGCGGGGCACCCTGCTGCAGGCCCTGCTGGGCGTACGGGTTCTGCGCGTAGGGGTTGCCGGTCGGCTGGGCATACGGGTTGCCCTGCGTGCCGACTGCGGGTCCCCCGGCCTGCGGCGCGGCGTTGAAGCCCGCGTAGCCGTTGTCGCGGCTGAACCCCCGTCGCGAGAAGACCGGGTTTCTGCTCCTCATTGCACTCCTCCGTGGCCGCACTGCGCGGGCCTTGGCATCAGGGTAATAGGTAGGCAAAGGATTGACCCTAGTGCTTGGGGAGGATCTTTCCCTCGTCGTGCTGCGCAACACGCTACGCGGGTCCGTGATTCCCCTCACCGCAGGGGCCCATTCATGACCGATCCGCTACACGGCCGGAACCGGCCGGAGATCACTCCCTTACGTCACCCCTACCCCGCCCCGGTTCCTCACTCCAGCGGGAAGCCCGTGTACCCCTCGGCGAGGTCGGTCTCGGCGGCGCGGGAGGTCGCGATGCGGTCGAGGCGGGCGAGCTGGAGCCGGGCGTCGAAGGGGGTGGCGTCGGGGGCCGGATGGAGCATGGTCGTCATGTCGTACGAGAACCGCTCGGCCTGCCAGACGCGGCGCAGGCAGGTCGCCGAGTAGGCCTCCAGGAGTTCGTCCGAGCCGGTCTCCTTCCGGTGCGTCAGCGCCCGCGCGAAGGTGACGACGTCCCCCACGGCGAGGTTCAGCCCCTTGGCGCCCGTCGGCGGCACGATGTGTGCCGCGTCTCCGGCGAGGAAGAGGCGGCCGTGGCGCATGGGCTCGTGGACGTAGGACCGCATGGGTGTCACCGACTTCTGGGTGATCTCCCCGCGCTCCAGCCGCCAGCCGTCCGCCGTCTCGAAGCGGCGCTCCAGCTCCGCCCAGATCTCGTCATCGCTCCACGCCTCGGCGTCCGTGCCCTCGGGCACCTGGAGGTAGAGGCGGGAGACCGACGGGGAGCGCATGGACAGCAGGGCGAAACCGCGGTCGTGACGGGCGTAGACGAGCTCGTCGTGCGAGGGCGGCACATCGGCGAGGATGCCGAGCCAGCCGAAGGGATACGTCCGCTCGAAGACCCGGGTGAGCTCCGCGGGGACCGCCTTCCTCGCGACCCCCCAGAAGCCGTCGCAGCCGACGACGTAGTCGCACTCCAGGACGTCCTCGCGGCCCTCGTGGCGAAACCGCACCCGCGGGCTGTCGCTATCCGCTCCCTCGACGGCCAGTGCCTCGGCCTCGAACAGCAGCGGTCCGCCCTCCTTGAGCTGCAGGGCGATGAGGTCCTTGCACACCTCGGACTGGGCGTAGACCGTCACGGACCGCCCGCCGGTGAGGGCGGGGAAGTCCACGCGATGACGCCGCCTCGCGTACCGCAGCTCGATGCCGTCGTGCCGCAGCCCCTCACGGTCCATGCGCTCGCCGGCGCCGGCCGCGCGCAGCACGTCCACCGTGCCCTGTTCGAGGATCCCGGCGCGCTGGCGCTGCTCGACGTAGGCGCGGTCGCGGCTTTCGAGCACGACGGAGTCGATTCCGGCGTTGTGGAGCAGCCGGGCCAGGAGAAGTCCGGCGGGGCCGGCTCCGACGATGCCTACGGTGGTGCGCATCCCGCATCCTTTGTTCGTCCAGTGAAAATTACTTCACCAACTCTCGAAGCGAGTTTCCGCCCGCCCCGGCCCTCTGTCAACGGGTCGCGCAGTGAAGTCTTCAATGCAGGATGCAGTGAGCGAACGAACGTGATGGTGCCCGGAGCCGGACTTGAACCGGCACGCCCGCGAAGGGGCAGCGAGGTTTAAGCTCGCCGTGTCTGCATTCCACCATCCGGGCAGGCCATGGGCTCCGCATCGAGGTTCCGAGCCTATCGGGATACATCCCCCGAACAGAGGAACGTCGGACCGATGTTGTCTTATTTTATTGACTTCTGAGGGTGCATCAGCCCGTGGACTGGGCCATCCGCACTTGCCAATAGCCTTACGTGCGGCGGTCGCCCGCGCATGCGGAATGACGGAATTTCACCGCCCGAACGAGGGTGCTCCACCGGTTCTCGACGCAAGCGTTTGCCAGCGCGGCTGTCAGGGGTGCCCGTCATCCCCAGGTATGACACGAGGGCCGGGGGTCCGACCCGAGTCTGCCTTCGGAACCGGAACAGCGGCTGACTACACGGCAGGGATCAGCCACCACGATGGAACACGTCCCTTCAAGACGTCGTCCCGCGAGGAGTTCCTTCCCGTGACCACCACACCCGTCGCCGGCCGGGCCACCAGCACCGTGGCCGCACGCGCCACGGATCTCTCGAAGATCTACGGACAGGGCGAGACCCAGGTGGTCGCCCTCGACCGGGTCTCCGCCGACTTCCACCAGGCAGAGTTCACCGCGATCATGGGCCCCTCCGGGTCGGGCAAGTCCACGCTGATGCACTGTGTGGCCGGACTCGACACCTTCTCCTCCGGCTCCGTGCGCATCGGCGAGACCGAACTCGGATCGCTGAAGGACAAGCACCTCACCAAGCTGCGCCGGGACAAGATCGGGTTCATCTTCCAGGCGTTCAACCTGCTGCCGACGCTGACCGCCCTGGAGAACATCACCCTCCCGATGGACATCGCGGGCCGCAAGCCGGACAAGCAGTGGCTGGACACCGTGATCGGCATGGTGGGCCTGCGGGACCGGCTCGGGCACCGGCCCGCCGAGCTCTCCGGCGGCCAGCAGCAGCGCGTCGCCGTGGCCCGTGCTCTCGCCTCCAAGCCGGACATCATCTTCGGCGACGAGCCGACCGGAAACCTCGACTCCCGCGCCGGCGCCGAGGTGCTGGGCTTTCTGCGCAACTCCGTAAGGGATTTGGGGCAGACCGTGGTCATGGTGACCCACGACCCGGTGGCGGCGGCCTACGCGGACCGGGTCGTCTTCCTGGCCGACGGCAGGGTCGTCGACGAGATGATCCAGCCGACGGCCGAAAAGGTCCTCGACTTCATGCGGCAGTTCCCCTCGGGCGGTCCGACCAGCGGCTCCGCCGCGCGGCCCCAGACCCCCGGGTTCGACGCGAAGGGCCGTACGAACTGATGTTCCGCACCGCCCTGCGCAACGTACTCGCGCACAAGGCCCGGCTCCTGATGACCGTGCTCGCCGTGATGCTCGGCGTGGCGTTCGTCTCGGGGACGCTGGTCTTCACCAACACCATCTCGGACGCGTACCAGAACAGTTCGTCCAAGGGCTTCGGCCAGGTCGACGTCGCCGTGCAGGCCAAGTCCCAGGAGGACAAAGGCAACGCGATCAGCAAGACGCCCGAGCTGACCCAGGCCGTGCTCGACCGGAGCGCGAAGGTGCCGGGGGCCGCGTCCGCGATCGGTGTCGTGAGCGGCTTCACCGCCATCGCCGACAAGGACGGCAAGCTCATCGGCGGCGGCTTCCAGTCGCAGGGCGGCAACTACTGGGGCGCCAAGGACCCGCGCTACCCGCTGACGTCCGGCAGCGCGCCGCACGGCAAGGACCAGGTCGCCATCGACTCCCGGACGGCACACCGCGCCGGGTACAGGGTCGGTGACACGGTCCGGCTCTCCGTCGACGGCCCGGTCCTCACGCCGACGATCACCGGCATCTTCACCACGGACGACGGCAACGTCGCCGCCGGCGGCAGCCTCGCCCTCTACGACACCCCCACCGCGCAGCAGCTGTTCGGCAAGGCCGGCACGTACGACGAGATCGATGTGAAGGCCGCCTCCGGCACCTCCCAGACCGCGCTGAAGGCCGGACTGGACGAGGCGCTGGGCACGAAGCTGGTGGAGACCACCACCGCCCGGCAGCTCGCCGACGACCAGGCCGAGCAGATCTCGTCCTCGATGAGCGGGCTGAAGCAGGGCCTGCTGGTCTTCGCGGGTATCGCGCTCTTCGTCGGCACGTTCATCATCGCCAACACCTTCACGATGCTGGTCGCCCAGCGCACCAGGGAGCTGGCGCTGCTGCGGGCGGTCGGCGCCTCCCGCCGCCAGGTCACCCGGTCCGTGCTCGTCGAGGCCTTCGTGGTCGGTGCGGTCGCCGGCGTGACCGGACTGGTCGCGGGCATCGGCATCGGGGCCGGTCTGCGCTCCCTCATGAACACCCTGGGTGCCACGGTCCCGGACGGGCCGCTGGTCATCTCGCCCGGCACGATCGTCAGCGCCCTCGTGGTCGGCATCGTCATCACCATGCTGGCCGCCTGGCTGCCCGGCCGCCGGGCCGCGAAGATCCCGCCGGTGGCCGCGATGAGCAGCGTGCACGCGAAGGCGACGACCAAGTCCCTGGTGCTGCGCAACACGCTGGGCGCGCTGTTCAGCGCCGCCGGTATCGCGGTGGTCCTGGCGGCCACGACGATGGACGGCTCGGACGGGCAGGCCCCCATGGGCCTCGGCGCGGTCCTGCTCATCATCGGCGTCTTCATCCTCACGCCGCTGCTGTCCCGCCCGCTGATCGCGGTCGCGTCGCCGCTCCTGAAGGCCTTCGGCGTCTCGGGCAAGCTGGCCCGCCAGAACTCGGTGCGCAACCCGCGCCGTACGGCGGCCACCGCCTCCGCGCTGATGATCGGGCTGACCCTCATCACCGGCATGACGGTGATGGCGGGCAGCCTGCAGAAGTCGATCGACAAGATGGCGTCGTCCGCCATCAGGGCCGACTACGTGGTCTCCATGGCGAACGGCAACGAGCTCTCGCCGGACGTCGACAAGAAGCTGAACGCCACCGCCGAGGTCACCGCCACCAGTCCGCTGCGCAACGTCTATGCGCGCGTCGGCGGCACGGGCGAGTCCCTGACCGGGGTGAACGGCTCGGCGATCGCCGACCTGACCGACCTGAAGGTGGACAGCGGCGCCTTCAAGGTGGGCGCCACTCAGGCCGTCGTGGACGACGCCACGGCCAAGTCCCGTGGCTGGAAGGAGGGTTCGAGCTTCACCGCGCACTACGAGGACGGGAAGTCGTCCCGGCTGACGGTCTCCGGCGTCTACGAGGGCAACGAGTTCATCCGGGGCATCCTGGTCGACAGCCGGACCGTCACCCCGCACATGACCGACCCCGGCGACATGCGGGTCCTGGTGAAGACGGCCGACGGCGCCTCCGGCACGACCAAGGACAAGCTGGAGAAGGCCCTCGGCACCAACCCGGCCATCAAGGTGCAGAGCAAGCAGGACCTGTCCGACGACGTCGCGAAGATGTTCACGCTGATGCTGAACATGCTCTACGGCCTGCTCGCCATGGCCGTGATCGTCGCGGTCCTCGGCGTCATCAACACCCTGGCCATGTCGGTCTTCGAACGCTCCCAGGAGATCGGCATGCTCCGCGCGATCGGCCTGGACCGGAAGGGCATCAAGCGCATGGTCCGCCTGGAGTCCCTGGTGATCTCCCTGTTCGGCGGTGTACTCGGCATCGGTCTGGGCGTGTTCTTCGGCTGGGCGGCCGGCGAACTCATCGGCACGAAGATGGCGACGTACGAACTGGTCCTGCCCTGGACGAGGATGGCGGTCTTCCTCCTCCTGGCTGCGACGGTCGGCATCCTCGCCGCCCTGTGGCCGGCCCGGCGCGCGGCCCGTCTGAACATGCTGACGGCCATCAAGTCGGAGTAGCGGTAGGGCGGTCGGGGCCCCGTCCGGTGACCGGACGGGGCCCCGACCGCCGTGCTCCCACGGGGTTCACACACCCCATGTGCGGGAGCGCAGCGGCATCCCCGACGCGCCGTCCTCGGGCGCTCTCACCGCCAGCACCTGGTTCACGCCGATGCGGTTGCGCTCGAAGGCGAGGGCGCAGGCGGCCATGTACAGCAGCCAGACGCGGGCGCGCCCCGGACTGGTCAGCCGTACCGAACGCGCCCAGTCCGTCTGCAGGTTGGCGACCCAGCGGCGCAGGGTGAGCGCGTAGTGCTCGCGGATCGACTCGACGTCGCGCACCTCGAACCCGGCGCGTTCGAGCTGGGTGACCGTGGTGCCGACCGGGGCGAGTTCACCGTCGGGGAACACATACGCGTCGATGAACTCGTCGAGGCTGTACGCCGATTCGTCGCGCTCGGGCCGGCGGGCGATCTGGTGGTTGAGCAGCCTGCCGCCGGGCCGCAGCAGCCGGTACAGGTCCTCCGCGTACTCCAGGTACCGCTCGGCCCCGACGTGCTCGGCCATCCCGATGGACGAGATGACGTCGAACGGGCCGTCGGCGACGTCCCGGTAGTCCTGCACCCGGATCTCGACCCGGTCGGTCAGCCCCTCGCCGGCGACGCGCTTGCGGGCGTACGCGGCCTGTTCGTGGGAGAGCGTGATGCCGACGACACGTACGCCGTGCTCGCGTGCGGCGTGGATGGCCATCGAGCCCCAGCCGCAGCCGACGTCGAGCAGACGCTGACCGGGCGTCAGGTCGAGCTTGCGGCAGACGAGTTCCAGCTTGTCGCGCTGCGCCTGTTCGAGGGTGGCGTCCGGAGAGGGCCAGTAGGCGCACGAGTACACCATGGACGGGCCGAGGACGATCTCGTAGAAGTCGTTGCCTACGTCGTAGTGATGGCTGATGGCGCGTTTGTCGGTGCGCTTGGTGTGCAGATGGGTGCGGGCTCTGCGGACCTCCTCACGGGGCGGTGCGGGCGGCAGCGGCAGTCCCGCGACCTTGACCAGCCCGCGGGCGGCGGCCCGCACCCGCGGGTCCCTGAGCGCCTCCAGGAGGCTCCTGGCGTCCTCGCCGCGCTCCCACACCAGCGTCGAGATCAGGTCGAGGGCCGTGTAGAGGTCGCCCTCGATGTCGAGGTCCCCTGCGACCCAGGCCCGGGCGAGACCCAGCTCCCCCGGTTTGAACAGCAGCCGGCGCACGGCCCGGCGGTTGCGCACGACCAGCGCGGGCGCGCCCGGCGGCCCGGCCTCCGAACCGTCCCAGGCGCGGATGCGCAGGGTCAGCGGCACCCCCAGCAACTGTTCGACGAGGCTCTTCAGCCGCAGCGCGGCGTCAGCCATGGCGCACACCTCCGTGAGGAGCGATCCCGAATGTCCGACACCACGTAAACAAAAAAGGGGGGGTTGCGCAGTCCCCCACTGGCGTTACGACTGGGCAAAACAGATGTAGCGGCCATACACACAGGGGGGTTCGCTTCCGGGAAACGCCGAAGGGGCCTCCCGCACCACGGATGGCGGGAGGCCCCTCGGGTCGTTCGGTGACCGTGGGTCAGGAGGCCTTGGCCTTCTCCTCGGTCTTCTCCTCGGTCTTCTCCGACTTCGCTGCCGCGGCGACCGGCACCGGCTTGGCCGCCTCGTAGAACTCCTCGCGCGGGTTCTCCATCGCACCGAGGGAGACGACCTCGCGCTTGAGGAACATGCCGAGCGTCCAGTCGGCGAAGACACGCACCTTGCGGTTCCAGGTCGGCATCGCCAGACCGTGGTAGCCGCGGTGCATGTACCAGGCGAGGCGGCCCTTGAGCTTGATCTTCATCTTGCCCATGACGATCATCGCGACGCCCTTGTGCAGGCCCAGACCCGCGACGGCGCCCTTGTTGCCGTGGCTGTAGTCCTTCTGCGGGAAGCCCCGCATGCCGGAGATCACGTTGTCGCCGAGGACCTTCGCCTGACGCAGCGCGTGCTGGGCGTTCGGCGGGCACCAGGCGTTCTCGTTGCCCGCCTTGCGGCCGACGAGGTCCGGGACCTGGGCGTTGTCGCCGGCGGCCCAGATGTAGTCGGTGCCCTGGACCTGGAGGGTCGGGGCGCAGTCGACGTGACCGCGGGGACCCAGCGGCAGGCCGTAGCGGGACAGCACCGGGTTCGGCTTGACGCCCGCCGTCCACACGATGGTGTGGGAGTCGACCTCGAGGCCGTTCTTCAGGACGACGTGGCCGTCGACGCAGGAGTCCATCGACGTGGAGAGGTAGATCTCCACGCCGCGGCTCTCGAGGTGCTCCTTGCCGTAGGCGCCCAGCTTCGGGCCGACCTCGGGGAGGATCTTGTCTGCGGCGTCGACGAGGATGAAGCGCATGTCCTCACGGGACACGTTCTTGTAGTACTTGGCCGCGTCGCGGGCCAGGTCCTCGACCTCGCCGATCGTCTCGGCGCCCGCGAAGCCGCCGCCGACGAAGACGAAGGTGAGCGCCTTGCGGCGGATCTCCTCGTCGCTCGTCGAGTCGGCCTTGTCGAGCTGCTCGAGGACGTGGTTGCGCAGGCCGATGGCCTCCTCGATGCCCTTCATTCCGATGCCCTGCTCGGCGAGGCCGGGGATCGGGAAGGTGCGGGAGACCGCACCGAGCGCGATCACCAGGTAGTCGAAGGGCAGCTCGTACGCCTCGCCGACCAGCGGGGCGATCGATGCGACCTTGCGGTCCTGGTCGATGGTGGTGACCCGGCCGGTGAGAACCTCCGCCTTCGGCAGCACGCGTCGCAACGGGACGACGACGTGGCGCGGGGAGATGTTGCCGGCGGCGGCTTCGGGGAGGAAGGGCTGGTAGGTCATGTACGACCGGGGGTCGACGACCGTGACGGTCGCCTCGCCGTAGCGCATCTTCTTCTGGATACGCCGAGCTGCGTACAGGCCTACGTACCCACCGCCTACTACGAGGATCCTGGGACGCTCCGTGGTGCTCATGCCATCGAGTATCCACCCGCCTCAGGGGGGTCGCTCGTGCGCCCCTTCACAAGCTCTTGCAGAGGGTGTGTTATCCTCCGCGACTCGCATGCCACAGGCCCCGGCAGGGCGGGCGGTTCCGGGAGCGGTACGTCCCGTTGTCAATGCCGCGTGAGCTGCCTCTCCGCGCCCTGAAGGTGGTCGTGAGGCCGTCCGGAACACCCCCGCGGGAGGCCCTTCCGCAGCCCTCCCATCCGCCCCTATTGAACACGTTCAAGGGCCTGTTGACCCCCGGAAGGTCCAACCGGGCGCTCTTTCGCGCTTCCACCGGGCGGAATTCCTTGTGAAGAACTTCACGAACTTTCCCGGCGGCGTGTCGCCGAAGGGCCCCGAAAGGCCCCACGGCCGCGCTCATACGCTATCCGACCTGCTCGTCCGAGAGCTACTGATCGGTAACGAAGGAGACCTAGGCCACGGACCACGCGATGCCGTCGAGGATGTCGTGCTCGCTCACCACGACCTCCTCCGCCCCGATCCGCTCCATGATCGAGAGCAGTACGAGGGCCCCCGCCGCGATGACGTCGACGCGCCCCGGGTGCATGGAGGGGACGGCTGCCCGCTCGGCGTGGGTGGAGTGCAGCAGCCACTCGGTGATCTCGCGGACCTTGTCGTGCGAGACACGGGAGTGGTGGATGCGCTGCGAGTCGTACTCGGGCAGGTTCTGCGCGATGGCCGACACGGTGGTGACCGATCCCGCGAGCCCGACCAGCGTGCGCGCCTCGCCGAGCGGAACCGTCTCCTCGGCGAGGTCGAGGGCCCGCTCGATGTCGGCCCGCATCGCCGCGATCTGCTCCTCGGCCGGCGGGTCGGTGACGGCGCCCTCCCGCACCAGGTGCCGCTCGGTCATCCGCACACAGCCGACGTCGACCGAGCGCGCCGCGCGCACGTGCTCCTCGCCCACGACGAACTCGGTCGAGCCGCCACCGATGTCCACGACGAGATACGGCTTGGCGAGGTGGTCGCTGCCCGTCAGTTCCCTGGTCGCGCCGGTGAAGGAGAACTCGGCCTCCTGGTCGCCGGAGATGACCTCGGGTTCGACGCCGAGGATGTCGAGCACGCCGCGCACGAACTCGTCGCGGTTGTCGGCATCCCGGGAGGCCGAGGTGGCCACGAAGCGCAGTCGCTCGGCGCCGTGCTCCTTGATGATCGCGGCGTACTCGCGGCAGGCGGCGAACGTCCGCTCCAGAGCCTCGGGGGCGAGCCGCCCGGTCCGGTCGACGCCCTGTCCGAGCCGCACGATGGTCATGCGCCGGTCCAGATCGACCAGTTCACCGGTGTCCGGGTCCGCGTCGGCGACGAGGAGGCGGATGGAGTTCGTACCGCAGTCGATGGCGGCGACGCGGGTCATGGGGGTGCCCTTCTACGTGATCTTTTTCAGCGCCGGTCAGCTGCACTCAGCCCGTCCGGCGTTTGAGGACGAGGCCCTTCGGGCCGAAGGGGGGCTGGGGGCGCAGCCCCCAGCAACGGCGCTGCACCGACCGTCACTCCTCAGCAGCACCCGGCACCACGCACGGCCCCTTGAGCCACCACTCCGGCAGCATCGCCAGTGCCTCGTCGCCGAGGGGGTTCACGCCCGGCCCCGCGGCCAACGAGTGCCCAACGAGCACATGCAGGCACTTGACCCGGTCAGGCATACCCCCGGCACTGGGGAACCCCTCCAGCACCTCGATCTCGTCCCGGCGACGGATGTAGTCCTCATGCGCGGAGCGATACGCGGCGGCGAGTTCCGGATCGGACTGCAGCCGCTCCGTCATCTCCTTCATGACGCCGTTCGCCTCCAGCGTGCCGATCGCCGAGGCGGCGCGCGGGCACGTCAGGTAGTACGTCGTCGGGAAGGGCGTGCCGTCGGGCAGGCGCGGCGCCGTCTCGACGACGTCCGGCTGACCGCAGGGGCAGCGGTGCGCGATGGCGCGCAGCCCGCGCGGCGGCCGCCCTAGCTGCTGCTTGAAGGCCTCGACGTCGGCGTCGGTGGGTTCGGTGCGCGGGGTGGGCGGCGGGGGCGTTTCCATGCCTGTACTGAGTTCCTCTGTCGGTTACTGGTCGGAGGCGTCTGACTTGTCGACCCCGTCCCAGACGTTCGTGTACCAGGGGCGGTCGGCAGCGCCGAGTTCGGCCCGCGACTGCTTGGCGGCGTTCGGGTCGATGACGACGTAACCCGTCTCGCCCGGCATCACATAGTGCAGCCGCAGCCGGATCTGCTGCTCGGCGTACGCGTCGTCCTGCCAGCGTGCCTTCAGGTCGCGCAGCTGCTCGACCCGCTCCCTGGCCTGTGCCTTCTGCCGCCGGAGGTCGGCGATGTCGGAGCGCTGGGAGACGTACTGCCTTATGGGATACGCGAGGGCGACGACCAGCGAGCACAGGACCAGGGCGAGCAGCGCCGCCCGGCCGGTGAGGCGCGAGCGGCGGGCCTGGCGCTTGGTCTGGGAGCGGTAGACACGGGCCGCCGTCTGCTCGCCGAGCAGCTTGATCCTGGTCGCGGTGGAGAACCGGTCCCGGTCCTTCACGGCCATGTTCCCCGCCTCCCGTTCACACGCGCGTACGTCCCCGCACACGGTACGGGACCGGTACGGGGACGTACGTACGACTGGCTAAGGATTGACCCCGGAGGGTCAGCCCGGAGGTCAGACCTTGAAGCGGGGGAAGGCCGAGCGGCCCGCGTACTCCGCGGCGTCGTCGAGGATCTCCTCGATGCGCAGCAGCTGGTTGTACTTGGCGACGCGGTCCGAGCGGGCCGGGGCGCCGGTCTTGATCTGGCCGCAGTTCACCGCGACCGCGAGGTCGGCGATGGTGACGTCCTCGGTCTCGCCGGAGCGGTGGGACATCATGCACTTGAACCCGTTGCGCTGGGCCATCTCGACGGCGTCCAGGGTCTCGGTCAGCGAGCCGATCTGGTTCACCTTGACGAGCAGGGCGTTGGCGGTGCCCTCCTCGATGCCGCGGGCCAGGCGCTCCGGGTTGGTGACGAACAGGTCGTCGCCGACGATCTGGACCTTCTCGCCGATCCGGTCGGTGATGACCTTCCAGCCGGCCCAGTCGTCCTCGTACAGCGGGTCCTCGATGGAGACGAGCGGGTACGCGGAGACGAGCTCCTCGTAGTACTCGGTCATCTCGGCGGCCGAGCGGGACTTGCCCTCGAACTCGTACTTGCCGTCCTTGTAGAACTCGGACGCGGCGACGTCGAGCGCGAGCGCGATCTGCTCGCCGGGGACGTAACCGGCCTGCTTGATGGCCTCGATGATGAGGTCGAGCGCGGCGCGGTTGGACTCCAGGTTCGGGGCGAAGCCGCCCTCGTCGCCGAGGCCGGTGGACAGGCCCTTGGTCTTCAGCACCTTCTTGAGGGTGTGGTAGACCTCGGCGCCCCAGCGCAGGGCCTCGGAGAAGGACTCCGCGCCGATCGGGGCGATCATGAACTCCTGGATGTCCACGTTCGAGTCGGCGTGCGAGCCGCCGTTCAGGATGTTCATCATCGGAACGGGCAGCAGGTGCGCGTTCGGGCCGCCCAGGTAGCGGAAGAGCGGGAGGTCGCTGGCCTCGGAGGCGGCGTGGGCGACGGCCAGGGAGACGCCGAGGATGGCGTTGGCGCCGAGGGAGCCCTTGTTGTCGGTGGCGTCCAGGTCGAACATGGCCTGGTCGATCAGGCGCTGCTCGGTGGCGTCGTAGCCGACGAGCTCCGGGCCGATCTGCTCGATGACGGCGAGGACGGCCTTCTCGACACCCTTGCCCTGGTAGCGGTTGGGGTCACCGTCGCGGAGTTCCACGGCCTCGAAGGCGCCCGTGGAGGCGCCGGAGGGGACGGCGGCACGACCCGTGCTGCCGTCGTCGAGGCCGACCTCGACCTCGACCGTGGGGTTGCCTCGGGAGTCCAGGATTTCCCGGGCTACGACGACGTCGATGGACGGCACGAGCATCTCCTTCATGGATGTGACGCGGCTACGGCAGTAGCGCTGGCTCTGCGAGACGAGCCTAACCGCCTCCGGCCGATCGGCCACGCTGCCGACCATCCCTTGAGCAGAACCGAGAGTAAATTGTTTCCGAACGGAACAAAGAGGGGGCGCAAAAAGACCCCGCCCCGGTGCGTACGGGGGAACACGCACCGGAGCGGGGAGCCCGTGGGGACGGGGGGAGGCCCTCACGTGTCCGCCATGACGGAGGACACGGATGGGCGGGCGCTTGTGGTTCAGCTACCGGCAGGCCGTCACTTCAGGTGCAGCTGCTGGCCCGGGTAGATGAGGTCGGCGTCGGAGACGATGTCCTTGTTCAGCTTGAACAGCTTCTGCCAGCCGCCCTTGACGCCGTGCTTCTCGGCGATCGAGCTGAGGGTGTCGCCCTTGACGACCTTGTACTCGCCGTCGCCCTTCTTGACCTTCTTGCCGGTCGGGGTGGTGACGGTCTTCTGGCTCTTCTGGGTCTTCGCGGCCGGGCGCTCGGAGGAGCGGGAGGCGGCCTGCGAGTCGGCCGAGCGGTTGGCGGTGCTGCTGGAGCCGGAGGCGCCGGCGCCGTTGTAGGCGGCGCTGGACAGGCCCGTGCCGCAGACCGGCCAGGCGCCCTTGCCCTGAGCGGCGAGAACCTTCTCCGCGACGGCTATCTGCTGCGCCTTGCCGGCCTGGTTGGCCTGCGCGGCGTACTGCGTGCCGCCGTACGCGGCCCAGGTGGACGCGGAGAACTGCAGGCCGCCGTAGTAGCCGTTGCCGGTGTTGATGGACCAGTTGCCGCCCGACTCGCACTGGGCGACGGCGTCCCACTCGGAGGCGGTGGCGGCGGAGGCGCTGCCGGCCGCCATCAGCGGGGCGGCGATGGCGACACCGGTGACGCCGGCGATCGCGGCGGCGCGGGTGGCCTTGGACGGACGACGGTGCTTGCCCTTGCCGGAAAACAGCATGGTGGATCCCCTCACCGACGCCTGCGAGGTGAGCTGTCGGGTTCGGGCCGGTTGAGTTGCCCGGCCGCGCACCTCCCGGTGCGCGACTTAACCCCAAGCCGGTTCCGGCGTCGGAGGCCGTGAGGCCTCAACTGCCGGACCCGGCGCCTACCTTGGGTCCCCCGCTCCTGCCTACGGCGCTTGACGCGACGACTGTTCCCGTACGGCCGCTGGCAGGATTCGGCGTTGCGGCAGCCGGGGCTCGTGTTGACGAGCGGTGACGACCGTAGACACGCGATCCGGGGAATTTCAAAGACGATCAGGGCTTCTGAGACTCATCCCACACTTTCACCAAACCGGACATTCCGGAGCGAAATGTGACGCGAACTCCCGTTGTTTTTCGCCCTATTCGGCAGGGAGTCGCAGGGTCTGACCGGCGACGATACGGTTCGGGTCGCTACCGAGGGCCTTCTTGTTCTCGGCGTAGAGCGCGTGCCACCCGCCGTCCAGGTCAAGGGAGTCGGCGATGGAGGCGAGGGTGTCGCCGGCGTGGACCGTATACGTGTCGTCCGTACGACTGTCCGCCTTGACCCCCTCGGCGCTGGCGCCGCGGTGGCGGCCGGTGCCGATCGAGCCGGTGTCGACGAGGCTCCAAGAGCCCACTTCCTCCTGGGCATTGTCCGAGTCATCACCCTTTGCCCGATCTGCGGACGAGTCGTCGCGACGCTGCGCGTCTCGCGAGGCCGTCCCGGACGGGGAGGTGGAGGGTGAGGCCGATGTGCCGGATTCGGTGGAGTTGTCCTTCGCGTCCTCGGAGGCGGAAGGAGAAGTGCTGGACGAGGCGCCGGAGGATGAATCCGACGAAGAGGAATCACCGGACCCACTGGATCCATTACCGGAGGAGTTGGACAAACCGGTGGAGTCGGAGGAGTCGGACGAACCCGAACCGCCCTCCAGAATGCCCGTGTCGATGTCGGCCGAGTCCGAGTCCTTGTTCAGGCCCGAGGTCAGTCCGCAGAGGTGGAAGGCGCCGACGCCCTGGTCGTCCAGGAGCTTCTCGGCGACGGCTATCTGCTGGTTGCGGCTGGCCAGGTCGGCTCTGGGGGCGTAGTCGAGGCCGCCGTACTTCTCCCAGTTCTTCTGGGTCAGCTTGAGTCCGCCGTAGAACCCGTTGCCGCTGTTCTCGCTCCAGGCGCCGCCGGTCTCGCACTTCGCCACCTTGTCCCAGGTGGTGCCGTCGGCGGCGTGCGCGGAGGCCGCCCCGAGGAGTGGGATGGCGATGGCGGAGCCGGTCACCCCGGCCGCGACGAGGAGTGCCGGAGCCTGACGGGGGCGACGGTGTCGACCGTTCCCGGAGAGCATGCGGGGGCCTTTCGCGAGACAGCAGTGACCGGCGCGGCGGATGGTGCTCGGCACCGCGCTGGTGGGTGAACGTATCGGCAGTCGATCACTTGTCACAAGTTAATGCCGCGTAGATCACGTGAAGATCACGGAGTTGAACGCGTGTCACCTTTGCGCCGGCCGCCGCGGCGGGGCGTTCACCAGCGGCTCCCGATACGGTCGTCCTGTGAACGTCCCCAACACCGCCCCCGAACTCTTCACCTGGGAATTCGCCGGCGATCCCTACCCGGCCTACGCATGGCTGCGCGAGCACTCCCCCGTCCACTGGACGACGCTTCCCAGCGGGGTGGGGGCATGGCTGGTGACCCGCTACGTCGACGCACGTCAGGCGCTCGCCGACGGGCGGCTGTCGAAGAACCCCGCCCATCACGCCGAGGACGCGCAGGGCAAGAGCAAAACCGGCATCCCGGGCGAGCGCAGCGCCAATCTGATGACGCATCTGCTCAACATCGACCCGCCGGACCACACCCGGCTGCGGCGCCTCGTCTCCACGGCGTTCACTCCGCGCCGGGTGGCCGAATTCGCGCCGCGCGTGCAGGAGTTGACGGACGATCTGATCGACCGGTTCGCGCCGAACGGCGAGGCCGACCTGATCCACGACTTCGCCTTCCCCCTCCCCATCTACGCGATCTGCGACCTGCTCGGCGTCCCCCGCGAGGACCAGGACGACTTCCGCGACTGGGCGGGGATGATGATCCGGCACGGCGGCGGTCCGCGCGGTGGCGTCGCCCGCTCCGTGAAGAAGATCCGCGGCTATCTCGCCGAGCTCATCCACCGCAAGCGCGGCGACCTCGGCAATGACCTGATCTCGGGCCTCATCCGCGCCTCCGACCACGGTGAACACCTCACCGAGAACGAGGCCGCGGCGATGTGCTTCGTGCTGCTGTTCGCCGGCTTCGAAACCACCATCAACCTGATCGGTAACGGGACATACGCGCTGTTGCGCAACCCCGAGCAGCGGGGGCGGCTCCAGGCGTCGATCGACCGCGGTGAGACCGGGCTGCTCGACACCGGCATAGAGGAGCTGCTCCGCTACGACGGCCCTGTCGAACTGGCCACCTGGCGCTTCGCCACCGAGCCCCTCACCGTCGGCGGGCAGCGCATCGCCACCGGCGATCCCGTCCTGGTCGTCCTCGCCGCGGCCGACCGCGACCCCGCACGCTTCCCGGAGCCCGACACCCTCGACCTCACCCGGCGCGACAACCAGCACCTCGGATACGGCCACGGCATCCACTACTGCCTCGGCGCCCCCCTGGCCCGCCTCGAAGGCCGCACCGCCCTCGAAACCCTGCTGCGCCGCCTGCCCGACCTCGAACTCGCCGCCGACCCCGCCGACCTCCGCTGGCGGGGCGGCCTCATCATGCGCGGACTACGAGAGCTGCCCGTGCGGTTCGCCGCCGCCTGAGCGGGCCCGGTCCTCGGTCTGTCTGATCGCGTCCCGGTAGGCCCGGGCCGCCGCCCGCAGGGCCGCCTCCGGGTCGACGCCCTCCGCCTCGGCGCGCACGGCCAGTGCGAGCAGCTCGTAGCCGATGCCCTCGGCTCGGGGCAGCGGGACCTCGAAGCCCGCGGTCCGCACCCGCGAGGCCAGCTTCGACGCGAGGGCCAGTCCCGGCTGGCCGAGAGGGACGCCCTCCGTCACGGAGGTGCGCTGCTTCTCGACGGCCTTGGTGCGCAGCCAGTGCTCCTTGACCTCCTCGGGCGTGGACGCCGTCTCGTCACCGAAGACGTGCGGGTGGCGGTGGATGAGCTTGGTGACGATGCCGGCGGCCACGTCGTCGATGGAGAAGGGGCTCTCCGGGTCCTCCTCGGCTATACGGGAGTGGAAGACCACCTGGAGCAGGACGTCGCCCAGTTCCTCGCGCAGTTCGTCGCGGTCGCCCTCCTCGATCGCCTCGACGAGTTCGTACGCCTCCTCGATGCCGTACTTCGCCGGGCCCTTGTGGGTCTGCCGGGACGACCACGGGCACTCGGCGCGGATCTGGTCCATGACCTGGACGAGGTCCAGGAGACGGGCGCCGGGGAGGTCGTAGGAGGCGGGGAGCAGCTCCAGCTCCGGCATGTGCACGCGTCCGGAGCCGGCGAGGCGGGCCAGTCCGTCGGTCAGCACCGACTCGCCCTCGCCCGTCGCGACCACGACGACCGTCCGCCCGCCCGCACACACCGCGACCAGTTCCTCGGCGGCGGGGGCGGACTCGTCGACCGCTATGCCCGCCTCCCGCAGATACGGCAGCTGCGGGTGGGCGGCGTCCGCGCACAGCACGCGGTCGGCGGCGTGCAGTGCCTGCCAGGCGGGCCAGGACAGCAGGCCGGGCGCGACGCGGTGGCTGGTGGTGAGCAGGACGATGCGGCCGGAGTCGGCCTCTGCGGAGCTGGTTGCGTTCACGATCCGAACGTAACGCACCCCGCCGACGGCCCCCGAAGTTATCCACAGGGGCCGGCCCTGCCGGACCGTTACGCCGTCTGCTGCGTCCCGGTCGCCGTGACCTCACGCACCCAGGGGGTCTTCGCGTCCACGCGGCTGCTCTTCTGGACGTCCCAGGCGCCGTAGCGCGGGTTGAGGTCGACGTGGAGTTCCCTGGACGCCTTGGACAGGGCGTTCCAGAAGGCCGGCTTGCCGGTGTCGGTGCCGAGCGTCCGGGCCAGCTTCTGGGCCTCCAGCTGGAGGCGGAGGTTGTCGTCGAGGCGCTTCGGGGCGACGCCGTACTGCTGGAGCCAGGCCGTCTCCAGGGCCTTGGAGCCGCCGACCTGCTGCTCCAGGCCGGTGCGCATCTGCTGGACCTCCATGGCGGTGACAGTCACGCCCGAGTCCTGGGCGGCGCGACGCAGCACCTGGTCCAGAACCATCCCGTGCAGGGTGTCGCGGGTGATGCCACCGGTCTGCTCGACGGCCTGCTTGTACTGCGCCTGGTCCTTCACGGCCGCCCGCTGGGCCGTGCGCACCTCGTTCACCCGGGTCTCCAGTTGCGCCACGGTGATCCGTTGGCCACCGACGACGGCTGCCGCGCCGGGATGCGCGTCGCTTCCGCAGGCGGTGAGGACGGGGGCCGCGGCGGCGATCGCGGCGGTGAGGAGGAACGCGGTGCGACGGCGGCGGTGCAAGGAAGCCTCCCGAGGAGATTGTGCGACGGTGCACAAAGTCTTGCGGTGATCGATGGTAGGCAGTGGCCAGGCTCTGGCCAAGCCATTCGACCAACGATTCACCACGACTTCGGGCACCGCCGCGTTCCTCGGGTGCCGGAGATCAGCCCGTGATGGCGACCGGGGCGTCCCACGCGTCGCGGTCCACGGTGATCGTGTAGCCGTTCCGCGTCTCCTTGCTGTTGACCATGTACTGGTGGGCGCGGCTGTGGTTCGTGAACTGGGTTGAGCCCCACGGCCAGTCCGCCGTCGTGGTGTTCTGCTTGTCCCACAGCGCGTACCAGAGGTTGCCCGGCAGGTCGGTCTTGTCGGTCGCGGTGGCGATCGCCTTGGCACTGGAACTGGTGAAGCCGTAGTAGCCGGTGCGGTACGTCTTGACGTGCAGTTCCTTGTCGAAGGCGCGCACGTACGTCAGCACGGCGTTGTTGCACGACGTGTTCGTGATGTCGTACGACTCCATGTCCAGGTAGATCGGGCTGCCGGCCTTCATGCCGAGCGCCGACGCCTTGGCCACCGCGTCGTCCGCCTCGCTCTTGCCGACGGACGCGGCGGTGGAGGCACTGATCTTCTCGGAGCCGCCGGATCCGCAGGGCGGCTGGGCGCCGACGTAGAGCGGGATGAGCTTCCAGCCGAGGGTACTGACCGACTTCACCCAGGAGGCGGTGAGGTTGGGCTGGGAGCAGCCGCGGTTCTTGCCGCCGACGTAGACGGCGGCGGCGCCGTAGAAGCCGGTGTGCCAGGCCTTCATCGCGGAGAGGGAGGGCGCGGCGCAGGTGTCGAAGGCACGTCCGGTGTACGTCTTCTGCGCGGGCCAGGTGGTGGCGGCCATGGAGGTCTGCGCGGCGATGCCGGCTCCGGCGACGACGGCGGCACTCGCGACACCCCAGGTGACGTATCTGCGCTTCTTGGACTGCCGATGGCCTGCCATGTGTCCCACCCCTGTTGTGCGTTGCATGCAGCGTGCGCTGCATGCGGTGTGCGTTGCCCTGCGGATGTCGTGCGTCGCCTGGCGGTTGTCGTGCGTCGCCTGGCGAAAAACGCACCGCAACCTATCCGGACTCGTCCATCCGTTCGGAAAACTGAAACCCTGGAAGAACACAAGAATCTCCCAGGGCTCGGCAAAATCTAGCCGCGCACCTGTCCCAGCCACTGCAGCGTCCGCCGTATCTCCGCCGCGAGCGCGTGTCCGGGACCGCGCAGCCGGTCCACGTCCATCAGCAGGCGCGCCAGGGTCTCGTGGGCGGCGGCCCGGTCGCCGAGGGCGAGCAGGAGGAGACCGATGCGGCGGCGGACGTCGTGGGAGAGCTCGGGGTCGCCGGCCACGTACTGGTTCTCGTAGTACGGCAGCAGCGCGCGGTACTCGGCGAGCGCGGCCGCCGGTTCGCCGAGCGACTCCAGGCACTGGGCGGCCTCGTAGCGGAAGCGGAGCGACTGCGGGTCGGCCTGGCCGGCCTCGGTGGCGCGTTCGTCGGCGAGGCGGCGCAGTTCGGGCAGCGCGCGCCGGTACTGGCCGTCGTCCATGAGGGTGGCCGCGTACTGCTTGCGCAGGGTGCGGACGACCGGGGAGTGCTCACCGTGCTGCTCGGCCGCGGCGGGCAGGATCGCGCCGAGGATGTCGACGGCCTGGGTGATACGGCCCTCGCCGAGGAGGCGCTTGACCTCGTCGACGGCGCGGGCGACGTCGGGTTTCTCCGGCGCCGGCGCCATCGGGGCGGGCTGGGGCGCGGGAGTTCGCGCACGGTCCGGCCAGGGGGCGTGCGGGCGCAGGAAGGGACGCGTGGGGTCGAGCGGCGCTCCCGTGGGCATCCCGCGCGCGGGCAGGAGCAGCGCCAGGTGCTCGTACACCTCCTGCGCGGAGGCCGGGCGGTGCTGCGGGTCCTTGGCGAGCAGGCGCAGCACGAGCGCCTCCAGCGCCTCGGGCACCTCGGGGCGCAGGCGGCGCACGGGCAGCGGCGGCTCGTACAGGTGCCGGTGCAGTACGCCGAGGGCCGTCGAGCCCGCGAACGGGACGTCTCCGCTGAGGAGTTCGTGCAGCAGCACCCCGAGCGCGTACAGGTCGGTGTACGGGCCGACCGCGCCGCCCATCGCCTGCTCGGGCGCCATGTAGGCGGGCGAGCCGATGGGGGTGCCGGTGTGGGTGAGGCGGGTGGTGTCGGCGTCCATGACGGAGGCGACACCGAGGTCGAGGACGGTGACCGTGCCGTCCTGCTTCACCATCACGTTGCGCGGCTTGAGGTCGCGGTGGACGATCGGCACGGCGTGCACGGCGCTGAGCACGGCGCACAGTTGGGCTGCGACCGCGACCGCCCACTGCCAGGGGTACGGGTCGTGCTCGGCGAGGTGGTCGGAGAGGTCGGCGCCGTCGACGTACTGCATGACGAGGAACAGTTCCTCGCCCTCGCTGCCCGCGTCGTGCACGGTGACGAGTCCGGGGTGGTCGACCTGCGCGGTCACCCGGCACTCACGCACGAAGCGGCGGCGCAGTTCGTCCGCCTCCTGGCCGGCCACCTTGTCGGGGCGCAGCAGCTTCACCGCCACACGCCGGTCGAGCCGCTGATCGTAGGCCGTCCACACCTGTCCCATGCCGCCCTGCCCGATGAGGGTGGACAGTTCATAGCGGCCGGCGACGACACGTCCTGCCGCCACGGTCACCTTCCGCCCTCGGGGTGGCCGTCGGAATGGCCGGGATGCCGGCGCAAGTAGTCGCTCAGCTCGTCGAGTTCGGCGCGCACCTGGTCGATACGGGCGGGCGCGGGGCGCTGCGGCGGGGGCGGCGGTACGGGGGTGGTGGGCAGCGGGGTGGTGGGCACGGGGCCGGGTATGGGTGCTGCCGGCGTCTGCGGCTGGTTGGCCGCGTACGGCGACGGGGGCTGCGGGTAGCCGTAGCCCATGCCCTGGACCGGGGGCACCGGATAGCCGGTGGGGTACGGCCGGTGGTGGCGTATGTCCGCGTACAGGTAGTAGCCGGCGCAGGCCGCGGCGTTGAGCAGCAGGATGATCATGCCCGCGTTGCCGCTCGCCGTGCTGAAGTCGTCGGTGTGGTCGGCGGCCAGGAACGAGAAACTGATGCCGAGTACCGCCAGCGAGCCGCCGAAGATCCACCAGTCGCTCCGCTTGCGGGTCACGATCGCCGCCCGCAGCGGCGCCACCCACGCCAGGAATCCGATGCTGAGGATCGGCACCGCCACGAAGATCACGCGCAGCACGACCAGCACCCCGGTCGAGGGTCGACGCGGCGGGGACGGGGCGTAGCCGTGGCCCTGCATGGCTGCTCCTGGAGGCCTGATGGGGACGAACGTGAGTAGGATCCGAGCGTATAGGCCGACAAGGACAACCGGTCCCGGGTTGTACCGAACCGTTGTCGCACTGATCACTTCACCTGTCGCCCGGGGCGACCGTCCCGTCCGTCAGCCCGTCGTACATCCCGCGAACGAGCTGCTCTCCGAGCCGGCCCGCCTGCCTGAGCGTCCGCTCGAAGTCGTCCAGCGCGCGGAAGTGCGCGCCGTAGCGCCGCTGTTCGTCCAGGGCGAGCCGGGGCAGTTGGAGACGGCGCACATCGAGGCGGGTGGCCGTGGACGCGTAGCTGCTGGCCTGGCGGTTGTTGGCGGTGCCGCGCAGGAAGCCGGCGAGGAACCAGGGGTCGAGCGCGGCGGGATCGGGGCGCAGGAGCACGAGGTTGCGCCCCAGGGCGGCGCCCCCGGTGGCGTCGTCGATCACCCGCGCCACCGAGCCCCCGCCGAGCACCGGCACGACGACGTCGCCCGGTTCGGTCAGCACGGCTTCCTCGTCGCTCTCGGGGAGCGTGCCGGAGGGTGCCGTCCCGGCGAGGACGTCGTGGTCGGTGAGGACGGGCACGCGCGCGTGGCCGCCGTTTCCGCCGGTGCGCATCACCAGGGCTCCCCCGCGCGCGAGTTCGCCGACCGTGGTGAGCGGCCAGCGCGCCGGCCGCGCGGGATCCGCGGGGGGCGGGGTGAGGTCGGCGGTCAGGCGCAGGGTCTCGCCGAGGCGTTCACGTACGGAGG
The DNA here is from genome assembly GCF_058267695.1 of Streptomyces sp. DF42. NCBI lineage: Bacteria > Bacillati > Actinomycetota > Actinomycetes > Kitasatosporales > Streptomycetaceae > Streptomyces > Streptomyces sp. DF42. The sequence continues at coordinate 3,827,682 of NZ_CM177859.1, forward strand.
TGAGTGAGTCGCCGCCGTCGGCCGCGGTCGGGGGCGGGAGGTGGCGGGCCGGGGCGAGGTCGACGTCGTCGTCGAGGAGGTCGATGACGGGGAGGGAGCGGGCCAGGCCGGGGCGCTCCTCGAACGTGCCGGCGCGGTCGAAGGCCCGCCAGGCGTCGAGGACGGCCTCACGCACGGCCCGCCAGTCGGGCCCGCCGCGCCCTTCGGTGGCGTACTGCCCGGTGTCGGCGAGCAGCACCTCGGGCTGCGCGGGCGCCTTGTCGGGCCGGCGCAGCACCCACAGGTGAAGGGGGATGTTGTACGGGGGTGCCGCGCCGATCGGCAGGGCGATCACGGCGCGCAGCGCGCCGCGGCGCAGCAGGTCTGCGCGGATACGGCGGCCGGAGCGGCGGGAGGCAGCCGCGGGCGGCATGAGGACGACGGCGGTGCCGCGGTCCCTGAGGCGGGCGAGCGCGTGCTGCACCCAGGCCAGCTCCGACTCGTTGCGGGCCGGGAAGCCGTACTCCCAGCGGGGGTCGTAGGCGAGTTCGTCGTGGCCCCAGTTGCGTTCGTTGAACGGCGGGTGGCACAGGACGGCGTCGGCGCGCAGCTTGGGAAAGGCGTCGGCGCGCAGGGTGTCGCCCGCGGCGCCGCGCACGGTGGACCGGGCGTGCAGGGCGAGGCGGAGTGCGGCGAGCGCGGCGAGGTCGGGGGCGCTGTCCTGGGCGTACAGCTCCTGGTCGGGTCGGGGGGCGACGGCGCGGAGCAGGGCGCCGGTGCCGCAGGCGGGGTCGAGGAAGGTGCGGGCGGGGCCGGCGAGGTCGGCCATCAGGCCGGCGAGTTCGGCGGGGGTGAGCGTGTACTGGCGCGGGTTGGCATCGAGGTGCCGGCCGAGCAGGAACTCGAAGGCCTGGCGGGCACCCATCTCGGCGGCGAGTTCGGCGGCGCCGCGCAGGAGGGGGGCGGAGGGGAGGAGCTGGGGGCCGGCGGGGGCGTGAACGGCGGGCGGGGTGTTGGCGGGGTGCCCGGTGTTGGCGCGGTGCCCGGTGTCAGCGGGGTGCGGGGTGTTGGCAGGGTCCGGGCTGTTCACGGAGTCCCGGGCGTTCACGGGCTGCGGGCTGTTCACGGCGGGGGGCCCGTGAACCGGCGAGGCCGTGTGCGTGGTTGGTGGGGTGTTCACAGCCGCCTCTGCGCCTCCACCGGGCGAGGGGGTGTTCACAGCTGCCTCCGCCCCTCCACGGGGCGGTTCGGTGTGAACAGTCGGCTCCTGGCTTCCGGTCGACTGCGCGTGAACACCCGACCCCGCACCACCCGCTGCGGCGCCGTGAACACCGCGGTGACTGTGAACACCGCGAGCGCCGTGCGTACCGCGCCCCTTGGGCACCGCACCGAACCGGGGCACCAGCACGTCTTCCAGCGCTCCCGGCAACATCGCGGCCAGCCGCACGTCCGACCCGGCACTCACCTTGAGCCACACGGTCGGCCGGTCATGGATGAGCAGCAGGACGCAGCCGGCGTGTGTCAACGCCGTGACCGGGCCCTCGGGGTGCCCGGCGAGTTGCTGCCAGACGCGTTCCCGCAGCGGGACCTCGGCGAGTTTGCCCTGCTTGCGCAGCCACGCCTCGACCTCGGCGAGCGCGAAGGACGGGCTCGTCTCGGTGCCGCCGACCGGCTTGGGGAAGTCGGCGTGCCGGCGGCGCCAGTTGCTGACGGCGGCACGGCCCACGCCGGCGAGCCGGGCGATCCCGGCTGCGGTCACCTCTGTTGCGTTGTCCTGCACCCGCCGGCTCCCCTCGCCGCCCCGATCGTCGTGTGTGACGTCGAGCATACCGACGTACGCATGATCCATGCATTCACGGTCGTGTACATGACTGCATCCGTGAACCGTGTTGACTCGGTTCACACGCTCTGCTCTTATTGACCCAGCGAACAGCGAACGCCGAGAAGCGGCGGTCGCCAGGTCAGGCCCTAGGGGGGACATCGTCATGGGCATGAAGGGCAAGGTTGCGCTGGGCGCCGTCGTGGGGGTCGTGGTCATCGGGGTCGTCTCGGCGAATGCCGGCGACAACGGAGACGGCTCCGACGGCACGGGCAAGGGCAAGGGCTCCTCGGCGTCCGCCCAGCACGCCTCCGGCTCCGGCTCCGGCAGCAAGGGAGCTGCGAAGGGTGCGAAGGCCACCGAGAAGACGAAGGCCGCGTTCGCGGGGGACGGCGACTTCGAGGTCGGTTCGGACGTCAAGCCCGGCACCTACCGCACCACCGGCAACGGCGACGGCATGTGCTACTGGGAGCGCGCCAGGGACGCCAAGGGCGAGATGGACTCGATCCTGGCCAACGACAATGTGAGCGGCACCAGTTACGTGACCATCAAGGCCACCGACAAACTCTTCAAGTCCAGCGGCTGCAAGGACTGGACGGCCGTCGCCCCGAAGGCGAAGGGCACCGCGGTCTCGAGGATGGCCGGCGACGGTGGCATGTTCAGGGTCGGCACCGACATCGCCCCCGGCACCTACCGGTCCACGGGCAACACCGACGACTCCTGCTACTGGGAGCGGGCCAGGGACGCCGACCACGGGCTGAAGTCGATCCTCGCGAACAACAACGTGACCGGCACGGCCGTCGTCACGATCAGTTCCTCGGACGGCTACTTCAGAACGACCGGCTGCAAGGACTGGAAGAAGGCGGGCTGACGGCCCGTACGACTCGATCCACCGCTCGTCACCGCAAGGGGGCGCGCCGCACCGGGGCCGCCCCGTCTCACCTCACCTCATCTCACCTCCGACAAGGAATCCTCATGCGTCGCACCGCACTTGCCGCCATCTGCCTCGTCGCCGCGGCCACCACGGGACTCACCGCCTGCCAGTCCGGCACGGACGAGGCCGACGGCAGGACCGGCGACACGGCCGCCACCTCCGGCAAGCCCAAGGAACCGTTCGCCGGCCTCACCGCCGGCGAGATCGCCGACCGGGCGATGACGGCCACCACCGGCGCCTCCTCGCTCCGTATGAAGGGCGGCATCAAGGACGACGAGAGCGACGGCACGATCCACATCGACATGACGCTGGACAAGAAGAACGAGTGCGCCGGGACGATGGGCATGGGCGGCCAGGGCAAGGCCGACCTGATCAAGACCGGCGACACGGTCTACATGAAGTACGACGAGGCGTTCCTGCGCGAGCAGAGCAAGGGCGAGGCCAAGGCGGACGTGGACGCGGCCGTCGACATGCTGGCCGGCAAGTGGACCAGGATGTCCGCCAAGGGCTCGGACGCCAAGGACATAGCGAGCTTCTGCGACCTGGACACGGTGCTCGGCGGCGCCGAGGACATCGACTCGGACGGCAGCTCGTCCGGGGGCGTCGCACCATCGGTGACCCGTGCCGGGACAGCGAAGGTCGACGGCGCCGCGACCGTCGTCCTGAAGGCGAAGGACGGCAAGGAGAGGTACACGCTGTACGTCGCCACCGAGGGCAAGCCGTATCTGCTGCGGCTGGACAGCACGACCTCCTCGGACCCGGGCTCGGTCACGTTCAGCGACTTCGAGAAGCCGGTCCCGGTGCGGAAGCCCGTCGGCCACATCGTCGACCTGGACGCGCTGGACGGCTGACTCGAAGAGCGTGCCGCATCCGGACGTCGGGCTCGACGTAGACGGCGTATCCCCGTTCCGGTTCGCACCGCACCGCACCGCACCGCACCGGCAGGACGACCGCCGGAAACCGGTTTTGCGGGCGCCGGCTCAGCCCGCGTGGAAGCGGGCGGGTGCCTTCGTCGGGTTGCCGCCGGAGGGCAGTTTCTGCCCCGGGCACGCCTTGAGCACCTTCTCCATCGCGGCCTTCTCCGCCGCGGTCACCCACAGCCCGTACTTCTTCTTCACGGCGACCTGTGCGGCGACGTACGTGCACCGGAACGTCTTGTTCGGCGGCACCCATGTGGCCGTGTCGCCGTCGCCCTTGGAGCGGTTGGTGCTCGCGTCGACGGCGAGGAGGTTCAGCGGGTCGTTGGCCAGGGCTATGCGCTTGCCGGCGTCCCAGTACTTGGCGCCCTTCTGCCAGGCGTCGGAGAGGGCGACCATGTGGTCTATGTCGACCAGGCTGCGGCCGCGCCGGTAGGTCACCTCCTTGCCCGAGTACGGGTCCGAGTCCAGTACGCCGTACGACACCTTGCAGGTGCCGCCGGTGAACTTCACGTCGTCCAGGTCCCGTTTGAGGATGTCGTCGCGGGTGTCGCAGCTGTTGGAGTCGGTGTCGGCCCAGGCGGTGCCGAACCTGTCCCGGGCGTAACCCGTCTTCGGCGCCCGCCCCTTCACGGTCAGCGACTCGGCGGCGGTGAGGGCGGCGCCCCCGCCTGCTCCCCCGCCCCCGGTCGGCTCCGGCCCACTGGATCCGGTCTTGGTATCGGCCTTGCAGCCGGCCACGGCGAACACCAGCACGACGGCCGTCGCAGCCCCGCCCCTCAGACGCCTCACGGCGCACCCTCCCCTTGCCACCGGTTCGCCCCCGCATGGGGCGTCTTCCCTGGTACGGCTTCGCGCACACCGTAGCGGCAGGGCGCACGGGGTCGTTCACGAGGTCCAGACCACTACCCGCCCGAGTGGGCGCATGGGGCATATCGGTCGTATCGTCGTTGCTGAGCGACCCCGGAAGGAGCTTCTTTATGGGCATCTTCGACAGGTTCAAGAGCAACCGCCAGATGCAGGACAAGGCCAAGGACATGTCCGACGCGGCGGAACGCAAGGCCAACGACAAGACCGGCAACAAGTACGAGAGCCAGGTCGACGACGCCCAGCAGAAGATCGAGGGTCAGATGGGCATGGACCGGGACAGGCCCGAGCAGCCGTAGGGCCGCCGAACGGGTCGAACCGGCCGAACGGGCCTGGGAACAGAGGCCGTCCGCGGAGCCCGGCTCCGGCGGACGGCCTGTCCGGTCCCGGTCACCTGCCGGTCCCCGGTCAGCGGCACCCTCCCGCGAACCCTACGAGCCCAGGATCGACGTCAGGAACTCGCCCACCCAGCCCAGCAGTTCACGCCCGACGAGCGGCTTGCCGCCCACCTTGGCGGTCTTGGGCCGGGGCACCAGCAACTGGTGCACGGCCGGCTTGATGACCGTGCCCGGGTACAGGCGGTTGACCCTCAGCTCCTGGGATTCCCGCAGCTCCACCGGCGCGAAGCGGATGTTGTTGCCCTGGAGGACGATCTCGCCGACCCCGCAGGCGCGGGCGAGCATGCGCAGGCCGGCCACCAGCAGCAGGTTCTCCACAGGTTCGGGCAACTTGCCGTAGCGGTCGACGAGTTCCTCGCGTACGGCCTTGATGTCCTCCTCCGTGTTGGCGGAGGCGATGGCGCGGTAGGCCTGGAGGCGGAGGCGCTCGCCGGGGGCGTAGTCGTGCGGGACGTGCGCGTCGACCGGGACCTCGATCTTGACCTCCAGGGGCGGCTCCTCCTCCACTCCGCCCTCCAGCGACGCCCGGTAGTCCGCGACCGCCTCGCCGACCATGCGGACGTACAGGTCGAAGCCGACGCCCGCGATGTGCCCGGACTGCTCGCCGCCGAGCAGGTTTCCGGCGCCGCGGATCTCCAGGTCCTTCATCGCCACGTACATGCCCGCGCCCATCTCCGTGTGCTGGGCGATGGTCGCGAGGCGCTCGTGGGCCGTCTCCGTCAACGGCTTCTCCGGCGGGTACAGGAAGTACGCGTAGCCGCGCTCGCGGCTTCGGCCCACCCGGCCACGCAGCTGGTGCAGTTGGGAGAGGCCGAAGTTGTCGCCGCGCTCCACGATCAGCGTGTTGGCGTTCGAGATGTCGATGCCGGACTCGACGATCGTGGTCGAGACGAGGACGTCGTACTTGTTCTCCCAGAAGTCGACGACGACCTGTTCGAGGGTCGTCTCGGACATCTGGCCGTGGGCCGTCGCGATGCGCGCCTCGGGGACGATCTCGCGCAGGCGGGAGGCGGCCCGGTCGATCGACTCGACCCGGTTGTGGATGTAGAAGACCTGGCCCTCGCGCAGCAGTTCACGGCGGATCGCGGCGCCGATCTGCTTCTCCTCGTACGGGCCGACGAAGGTGAGCACCGGGTGGCGCTCCTCGGGCGGGGTCGTGATCGTGGACATCTCGCGGATGCCCGTGACCGCCATCTCCAGGGTGCGCGGGATGGGGGTGGCGGACATGGTCAGCACGTCCACGTTGGCGCGCAGCTTCTTCAGCTGCTCCTTGTGCTCGACGCCGAAGCGCTGCTCCTCGTCGACGATGACCAGGCCCAGGTCCTTGAACTTGGTCTCGGAGGAGAACAGGCGGTGGGTGCCGATGACGACGTCCACCGAGCCCTCCCGCAGCCCCTCAAGGACCGCCTTCGCCTCGGTGTCGGTCTGGAAGCGGCTCAACGCCCGTACGTTGACGGGGAATTGGGAGTAGCGCTCGGAGAACGTCCCGAAGTGCTGCTGGACGAGGAGAGTGGTGGGTACGAGGACGGCGACCTGCTTGCCGTCCTGGACCGCCTTGAAGGCGGCGCGGACCGCGATCTCCGTCTTGCCGTAGCCGACGTCGCCGCAGATCAGGCGGTCCATCGGGACCGACTTCTCCATGTCCTCCTTGACCTCGGCGATGGTGGTGAGCTGGTCGGGGGTCTCCGCGTACGGGAAGGCGTCCTCCAGCTCGCGCTGCCACGGGGTGTCCGGGCCGAAGGTGTGTCCCGGCGCCGCCATCCGGGCGCTGTACAGCCTGATGAGGTCGGCCGCGATCTCCTTGACGGCCTTCTTGGCGCGCGCCTTGGTCTTGGTCCAGTCGGCGCCGCCCAGACGGTGCAGGGTGGGGGCCTCACCGCCGACGTACTTGGTGATCTGCTCCAGCTGGTCGGTGGGGATGTACAGACGGTCGCCGGGCTGGCCGCGCTTGGCGGGGGCGTACTCCACGACCAGGTACTCGCGGGTCGCGCCCTGCACGGTGCGCTGCACCATCTCGATGTAGCGCCCCACGCCGTGCTGCTCGTGGACGATGTAGTCGCCCGTCTCCAGGGTGAGCGGGTCGATGGTCTTGCGGCGGCGGGCCGGCATCCGGGCGCCGTCCTTGCCGGCCGCCTTCTGGCCGGAGAGGTCGGTCTCGGTCAGGACGGCCAGCTTCAGCGCCGGGTCCACGAAGCCGTAGTCGATGGAGCCGCACGCCACGTGCACGACGGACGGGGCGATCTCCCCGAGTTCGATGTCGAGGCGGGCCGCGATGCCCTCGCCGCCCAGTACCTCGACCGTGCGGGCCGCGGGTCCGTGCGCCTCGGTGACGAACACCGTGCGCCAGCTGTCGGCGAGCCAGCCCTTGGTGTCGGCGAGGGCCTTGGCGGTGTCGCCGCGATAGGTGTCGGGGGCGTGCATGCCGAGCTTGAGGGTGTCCGCGTCGGCGCCAGGGGTGAACGTCTCGTCGGCGGCGAACGGCGACACCGACCACCACATCATGTCCAGCTCGCGCGCCCGGTCCCGGACGTCCGCGATGGACCGGAGCGAGGCCGCGCCGACGTCGATCGGGGCGTCGCCGCCGCCCGCGGTGGCCGCCCAGGAGGCCTGCAGGAACTCCTGGCTGGTGGCGACCAGGTCCGAGGCACGCGTGCGGACCCGCTCGGGATCGCACACGACGGCCATGGAGCCCTTGGGCAGGACGTCGAGCAGCAGCTCCATGTCGTCGACGAGGACAGGAGCCAGGGACTCCATGCCCTCCACGGCGATCCCCTCGGCGATCTTGCCGAGCAGCTCACCCAGCTCGGGGTGCTGCTCGGCGAGGGCACGCGCCCGCGTGCGTACGTCGTCGGTCAGCAGGAGTTCACGGCAGGGCGGCGCCCACAGGCCGTGGTCGGCGACCTCCAGGGAGCGCTGGTCGGCGACCTTGAAGTAGCGGATCTCCTCGACGTCGTCGCCCCAGAACTCCACGCGCAGGGGGTGTTCCTCGGTCGGCGGGAAGACGTCGAGGATTCCGCCTCGTACGGCGAACTCGCCGCGCTTCTCGACGAGTTCCACACGCGCGTACGCGGCCGCGGCGAGGGCGGCCACGATCTCGTTGAGGTCAGCGCTCTCCCCGGTCCTGAGCGCGACCGGCTCCAGGTCCCCGAGCCCCTTGACCTGCGGCTGCAGCACGGACCGTACGGGTGCGACGACGACGGAGACCGGGCCGGTCTCGGGGTCGTCGGGGCGTGGGTGGGCGAGGCGGCGCAACACCGCGAGCCTGCGGCCCACGGTGTCGCTGCGCGGGCTCAGCCGCTCGTGCGGAAGCGTCTCCCAGGAGGGGTAGTCCACGACGCCCTCCGGTGGCAGCAGCGAGCGCAGGGCGGCCGCCAGGTCCTCCGCCTCGCGGCCCGTCGCCGTCACCGCCAGCACGGGGCGGCCGGTCTCGCGGGCCAGTGCGGCCACCGCGAAGGGGCGGGCCGCCGGCGGGCCGACCAGGTCGACGTGCATGCGGTTGCCGTCTGCGGCCGCGTTGATCGCTTCCGCGAGGGCGGTGTCCTTGACGACGGCGTCGAGCAGACCGTGCAGGCTCATTCGGGGCGGCTTTCGTCCGGGGGCGGGCAACGCGAATCGCCCGACGCGCGCTGCGGGCCGGGGGTCCCTCCAGCGTACGTCGCGCTCCGCGGCGGCGCTGTCGCTGTGGACAACGCAGGATCACTGGCCGTGTCACTTGGCCGGATCACCGGTTAGCCGGCGTTTCGGTGACCGTCACTGGGGGCTGCCGCCCCCAGGCCCCCGCTTTCGGCCTGAACGGCCTTGTCCTCAAACGCCGGACGGGCTGATTGATGCGCACCGGCGTTGGAAAGGCGAGCCGGCACCCGCACAAACAGGCCCGGCGCCGAGGAGTCCCCCAAGACTCCCCGGCGCCGGGCCTTCCCCCGCAACCCCCGTGTGCGGTGGCTGTCCCCCCGTGTCCCCTGTCCCCTATTCGGTGGCGATGGCGTTCAGTACGTTCATCCGGCCCGCCCGGAACGCCGGGATCAGTGCCGCGAACAGGCCCACGAAGGCCGAGCCGAGGAAGACCGCGATCAGGGTCGGCCACGGGATCTCAAGGACCTTCAGGCCCTCCAGGGCAAGCAGCCTCTGGGCCGTCGCGCCCCAGCCCATGCCAAGGCCCAGGCCCAGCAGGGCGCCGAAGAGGGCGATGACCACCGACTCCATGCGGATCATCCGGCGCAGCTGCCGGCGCGACAGACCGATCGCCCGCATGAGGCCGATCTCCCTCGTCCGCTCGACCACCGAGAGGGCCAGGGTGTTCACGACGCCCAGGATCGCGACGACGATCGCCAGTGCCAGCAGGCCGTAGATCATGTTCAGCAGCTGGCCGATCTGGTCCTTCAGCGCCTGCTTGTAGTCCGTCTGGTCGCGCACCTCGTACTGCGGGTAGGCGTGCAGCGCGGACTTCAGCGACTTGTACGCCGCGTCCTGCTGCCCGTCCTTGGCGGTGGCGAAGACCAGCTGGTCGAGCGGCATCTTGTCGGCCGGCACGTACTTGGCGAGCGTGGCGATCGACGTGTACTTGGAGCCCGCGTCGATGAGACCGTCGTTGCTGGTGATGGCCCGGACCGTGAGGTTCGCGGCGGCGCCGTCCCTGAACGAGATCCTGATCTTCGAGCCCAGGTGGACGCCGTGGGCCTTGGCGAACTTCTCGTGGACGGACATCGAGTCGGGCAGGTAGGCGTCCTTGAGGTTTCCTGCGACGGTCTTGACGCGCAGGTCGGTCGCGTACGTCGGGTCCGCCGCCGTGATGTCGGTGTCCTCGAGCGTCTTGCCGTCGGGCGTGGTGTAGTCGGCCGTCGTCGTCCTGTACTCGGTGACCCGGGACAGCCCCGGCGTCGACTTCACGGCCTTGACGGCCTGCGGGGTGACCATCTGCCCGCGGTCGGACTGGATGATGAAGTCCGTGCCGACGGTCTTGTCGAGCTGGTCCGTGGCGGAGGCGACCATGGAGGAGCCGACCACCGAGAGGCAGGCGACCAGCGCGAGCCCGATCATCAGGGCGGCGCCCGTGGCACCCGTACGGCGCGGGTTGCGCAGCGCGTTGCGTTCGGCCATCCGCCCGACCGGGCCGAAGGCCCGCAGGAGTACGGCGCCCAGGACGCGCACCACGGCGCTCGCGAGCAGCGGGCCGATGACGACGAACCCGATCAGCGAGAGCACCACGCCCAGGCCGAGCCACAGCGATCCGTCGCTCGCCCTGTCGACGTTCGCGGCCACGTAGAGGCCGTAGCCGCCGGCGCCGGTCAGCACCACGCCCACCAGGGCCCGGATCCGGCCGGCCCGTGCGTCGGCCGGGGCTCCGGCGTCGCGCAGTGCGGCCATCGGGGAGACCTTGCCGGCGCGGCGGGCGGGCAGGTAGGCGGCGAGGACGGTGACGACGACGCCGAGCAGGAGGCCGACCACGGGGGTCGTCCAGGCGACCGTCAGGTCGGCGGTCGACAGATGCATGCCCATGGAGCCCATGAGCTTCATCAGCCCGACCGCGAGGCCGACGCCCGCGCCGACCCCCAGCACCGAGCCGAACAGGCCCAGCAGCAGTGCCTCGACGAGCACGGACCGGTTGACCTGCTTGCGGCTGGAGCCGATGGCCCGCATCAGGCCGATCTCTCGGGTGCGCTGGGCGACCAGCATCGAGAAGGTGTTGATGATCAGGAAGATGCCGACGAGGAAGGCGATTCCGGCGAAGCCGAGCATCGCGTACTTCATGACGTTCATGAAGCCCTCGACGTTCTTCTGGTTGGCGTCGGCGGTCTCCTTGGCCGTCTGCACCTTGTAGCCGGTGCCGAGCGCCGACTGGACGTTCTTCTTCAGCTGGGGGTCGGTCGTCCCGGAGGCGGCCGTGACGTTGACGTTGGTGAAGACGCCGGTCCTGCCCACGAGCGTCTGCTGCGCGGTCCTCGTGTCCAGGTAGAAGATCGCCGCGCCGGGGTTGGTGACCTGGAAGTCGGCGATGCCGGAGATCTTCGCGGTGTGCGTGCCGACCGCGCTGATCACGGACAGCTCGTCACCCATCCTGAGGTGGTGCTTGTCGGCGGTGTCGGCGTCGACCATGACCTGGCCGGAGTTCTTCGGCGCGGCACCCTGGGTGATCTTCATGGTGCGGGCGTCGTTGCCGTTCCAGCTGCCGACGATGGTCGGGGCGCCGCTGGACGGCGACAGGTTGTCCTTCTTGGCGTCGACGACGGTGACCGACGTGGAGAACACGGTCCCCTCCGCCGACTTCACGCCCTGTGCGCCCTGCACCGTGCCGACGACGGCGGCCGGCATGACCGGCGGCCTGCCGTTGTCGGAGGTCGTCTCGCCGCTGTCGGAGGCGCCCTTGGCGCTGACGGTCACATCGGAGGAGGTGGCCGCGAACAGCTTGTCGAAGGTGGTGTTCATGGTGTCGGTGAACACCAGCGTGCCGCAGACGAAGGCGACCGACAGCAGTACCGCGACCGCCGACAGCGCCATGCGCCCCTTGTGCGCGAAGAAGTTGCGCATCGATGTCTTCAGGACGGTCATGACGTACGCCCCCGGGCGTCGAAGTCCTTCATGCGGTCCAGGACGGCGTCCGCGGTGGGCTTGTACATCTCGTCGACGATCCGGCCGTCGGCGAGATACAGCACCCGGTCCGCGTACGAGGCGGCGACGGGGTCGTGCGTGACCATGACGATGGTCTGCCCGAGCTCGTCGACGGACCGCCGCAGGAAGCCCAGCACCTCGGCGCCCGCGCGGGAGTCGAGGTTTCCGGTGGGCTCGTCACCGAAGATGATCTCGGGCCGCGCGGCGAGGGCGCGGGCCACGGCGACGCGCTGCTGCTGGCCGCCGGAGAGCTGGGTGGGCCGGTGCTTGAGCCGGTCGCTGAGCCCCACGGTGTCGACGACGCGCGCCAGCCACTGCTTGTCGGGCTTCCGGCCTGCGATGTCCATGGGCAGGGTGATGTTCTCGAGCGCGTTCAACGTCGGCAGCAGGTTGAACGCCTGGAAGATGAAGCCGATCCGGTCCCGGCGCAGCTGCGTGAGCTTCTTGTCCTTGAGCCCGGTGATCTCGGTGTCGTCCAGGTAGATCTGCCCGCTGGTCACGGTGTCGAGGCCGGCGAGGCAGTGCATGAGGGTGGACTTGCCGGAGCCCGAGGGCCCCATGATCGCGGTGAACTGGCCCCCGGCGATGTCCACGTCGACATGGTCGAGGGCGACGACGCGGGTCTCCCCGGACCCGTACGCCTTGACGACCTGCCGTGCCCGGGCGGCAACGGCCGTACGACCTCCAGTGCCCCCGTGCCTGGGAATGGTAACGGCCGATGTCATGGTAATTCTCCTATGTCGGGCGGCAGTTGAATCTGCCGGCCTGCGGATGAGCTGTTCGCGGTGGTTCGTCGAGAAGCGGTACGTCGATGAGTCTGGTGCCGGAGAGGGGTGCCGCGCGCTGGTGCTCGGCACCCTCTTCAAGGGGGGAAAACCCCACCCCCGCCGGTTCGGTCAGCCGCCCCCCCAGCGGCATAAAGCCAGGTTAAGCAGGCTCCCGCCCGGTCTCCTCCTCCAGCGGGACGAACCCTCCCCGGGCCGTAGTACGGAGGAACCCCTAGGGGCAGTCCACCGACGGGTGGAGGCGATCTCGGGGTTCGGTCCACCCACCGGCCCACTGACCTTCCACCCTGCCGCGACAAATCAAGCAGGTGCCGCGCGAAGCGCGTCGTTGAGGGGCGGTGGTCGGGCGACGGGCGGGCCAAGTGGGAGAGTGGTCGGCGGCGGATAGATGCACGGGGAAGGAATCGCGTGGACCAGGGGGACGTGGACCAGGGGGACACCGAGATACGGGCGTCGGGGACGGGCGGGCGCCCACGGGGCACACCCAGAAGGGGAGCCGTCGTCGCCGCGCTGATGCTCGCGATGGCGCTGGCCGCCCTCGACGCCACCATCGTCTCCACGGCCGTCCCGCAGATCGTCGGCGACCTCGGCGGCTTCTCGGTCTTCTCCTGGCTCTTCTCCGGCTACCTGCTCGCCGTGACGGTGACGCTCCCGGTGTACGGCAAGCTGTCGGACACCTTCGGCCGCAAGCCGGTGCTGATCGCGGGCGCGGCGCTCTTCCTGCTGGGCTCGCTGCTGTGCGCCGCCGCCTGGAACATGGCCGCGCTGATCGCCTTCCGCATCGTGCAGGGCCTGGGCGGCGGCGCGCTGCAGGGCACGGTGCAGACACTGGCGGCCGACCTCTACCCCCTGAAGGAACGCCCGAAGATCCAGTCCAAGCTGTCCACGGTGTGGGCGGTGTCGGCCGTGGCCGGCCCGGGGATCGGCGGCGTCCTTGCGGCGTACGCCGACTGGCGCTGGATCTTCCTGGTCAACCTGCCCATCGGCGCGCTGGCGCTGTGGCTGATCGTCCGGCATCTGCACGAGCCGGAGCGGAAGCCGGCCGCCCGCCCCCGTATCGACTGGGCGGGCGCGCTGGCGGTGTTCGCGTGCGGAGGCGTCCTGCTGACGGCGCTGGTGCAGGGCTCAGTGGCATGGCCGTGGCTGTCGGCTCCGTCAATGGCCTTGTTCGGTACGGGACTTGTGCTGGCCGGGGTCGTGGTCCTGGTGGAACGCCGGGCGGCCGAACCGATCATCCCCGGCTGGGTGTGGCGCCGCCGCACGATCGCCGCGGTCAATCTCGCGCTCGGTGCGCTGGGGCTCCTGATGGTGGCCCCTTCGGTCTTCCTGCCGACGTACGCGCAGTCGGTGCTGGGGCTGGCCCCGGTGGCGGCCGGCTTCGTCCTGTCGGTCTGGACGCTGAGCTGGCCGGTGTCGGCGGCGCTGAGCCAGCACGTGTACCGGAAGATCGGCTTCCGCGACACCGCGATGCTCGGCATCGGGACGGCGGCACTGATCCTCTTCGCGTTCCCGTTCCTGCCCTATCCGGGCTCGGCCTGGCAGCCGGCGCTGCTGATGCTGCTTCTGGGCGGGGCGCTGGGCCTGTTCCAGCTCCCGCTGATCGTGGGCGTGCAGTCCACGGTGGGCTGGGCGGAACGGGGCACGACCACCGCGTCGGTGCTCTTCTGCCGTCAGACGGGCCAGACGATCGGCGCATCGGTCTTCGGCGCGGTGGCCAACGGTGTGCTGGCCTCCCGCCTGGGCGGCGCGGGCGACCTGGACTCGGTGACCCGGGACCTGGGCGCGGGTGCGGTACCGGAGGCGACCCGGCGGGCGATCGCGGACGCGGTGCACGCGGTCTACTTCGGCGCGGCCTGTGCCGCGGCACTGGCGTTCCTGGTCCTCCTGCTCCTGGCCCCGCGCCGCTTCCCCGTGCTCACCGACTGAACGGTCGGACACCAAAAGTCTGAGTTAACGCCGGTAACATTGCAGGTCAGCGTAGTAAGCGCATACCGACCAATCAGTTTGGTGAAAAGCTCGCGCTGCCCGGGTACCGGCGAGTAGCGTGCGTGGCTCCGCCCCCCACCTCCCTGCGGTCCTCCGCACAGGACCCGAGCCACGCAAGGAGTACCGGGATGTCCTACGACCAGTCCCCGTCGTACCCGTACCGCCGTCCACCGCACAACCCGCCCCCGCCCTACGCCGCCGCCTACCCGTGGCTACCGCCCACCGAACCACCCGAACCACCCGAAGCAGCCGCACGGCGCCGGCCCCCGGAGCCCGCGCTCGGGCACCACAGCGATCTGCGGATCCTGCGCAACGCGCACCGCTGGCAGCGGCGCACCGCCACCCTCACCGCGCTCGGCTACTTCACGCTGTTCCTGATCCTGTCGGCGTTCGCCCCGTCGTTCCTGTCGGCGTTCGCCCCGTCGTTCATGACGAGCACCGTCACCGACGGCCTGCCGACCGGCCTGCTGCTGGCACTGCTGCAGATCCCCGTCACCTGGCTGGCGATCGCTCTGTACGAGCACACGGCCCGCCGTTACGTCGACCCGATCGCGGACCGCATCCGCAAGCAGTCGGAGCTGGACGCCAAGCGGGAGGCGGCACGGTGACGAACGGCTTCAGCGGAAACGCACAGGCCATGTCCCTGGTCGCCTTCTCCACCGTCGCCGCGATCACGCTGCTGCTGTGCGTGATGACGGGCCCGGACGGCGACGACCTCGACGAGTTCTACACGGGCTACGGCTCCCTCTCCCCCATGCGCAACGGCCTCGCGATCGCCGGCGACTACATCTCCGCGGCGAGCGTGCTGGGCACGGGCGGCGTGATCGCCCTGTGCGGCTACGACGGGATCGCGCTGGCCCTGAGCACCGCTCTGTCCCTGATGCTGCTGATGTTCCTGCTGGCCGAACCCCTGCGCAACGCGGGCCGGTTCACCATGGGCGACGCGCTGACCCGCCGTATGCCCGGACGCGGCGTCCGTATCACCGCTTGCGTGGTGACCATCGCCGCACTGCTGCCGCTGATGCTGGTGCAGCTGGCGGGCACGGGGCAGCTGCTGGCGTTCATCCTGGGCTTCTCCGGCGACTCGCTGCAGACCGGCTGCATCATCGGCATCGGCGCGCTGATGATCAGCTACGCGGCGATCGGCGGCATGAAGGGCACCGCCCTCATCCAGATCGTGAAGATCGTGATGCTGCTCGGTTCGGGCGCCGTGGTCGCCGTACTGATACTCCAGCGCTTCGACTGGGACCCGGGCGCCCTGTTCAACGCGGCCGCCGCACAGAGCGGCGCCGGCACCTCCTTCCTGCACTCGGGGCTGGAGTTCGCGGGCAGCCCCAACCCCCGCCTGGACATGATCACTTCGGAACTCACCATCGTGATCGGCGGCGCCTGTCTGCCCCACGTCACCATGCGCATGTACACCGCGCGCAGCGCCCGTCAGGTGCGGCGCTCGATGTCCTGGGCGGTGTCGTCGGTGGTGCTGTTCGTGCTGATCATGACGGTCGTCGGCTTCGGCGCCACGGCGCTGATCGGCCGGGCGGTGATCGCACAGGCCGACCCGCAGGGCAACACGGCCTATCTGCTGGGCTCCCGCGCGGCCTTCGGCACGAGCGTCTCGGCCGCCGAGACCTTCCTCTTCACCGCGGTCACCACGGCGATCTTCCTGACCCTGCTGGCCTCCGTCGCCGGCATGATCCTCGCCTGTGCCAACTCCCTTGCCCACGACGTGTTCGCCACGCGGGTGCAGGAGATGTCGGGGCGCCGCGAGATGCTGCTGGCCCGGGTCTCCGCGCTCGCGGTGGGCGTCCCGGCGATCCTGCTGGCCACCCAGGTCCAGCACCGCAACCTGCAACCCCTGGTGACGCTCTCCTTCTGCATCGGCGCCTCGGCCATCGCCCCCGCGCTGGTCTACAGCCTCTTCTGGCGCCGCTACACCCGTACGGGCCTG
This sequence comes from Streptomyces sp. DF42, assembly GCF_058267695.1. Classification (NCBI taxonomy): domain Bacteria; kingdom Bacillati; phylum Actinomycetota; class Actinomycetes; order Kitasatosporales; family Streptomycetaceae; genus Streptomyces; species Streptomyces sp. DF42. Next base: position 3,843,921 of record NZ_CM177859.1, read on the forward strand.
CTGTGCACCCTGATCGGCGGCACGGCCGCGGTCCTGCTCCTGATGCCGGGCACCAACCTGGTCTCCGGTTCCCCTGCCGCCGCCTTCCCCGACGCCGACTTCAACTGGTTCCCGTTCACCACGACCGGCCTCGTGACGATCCCGCTGGGCTTCGCCCTCGGCTGGCTGGGCACGGTGGTCTCCGGCCGGAAGGCCTCGGAGGAACAGCGACGGCAGTACGAGGCGGTGGAGGGCTGGATTCTCGCCGGGGCGGTACGGCGGAACGGGTGAGGTGAGGCGGGGCGGAGCCCGGGTGCGGCCGGGGCGGAGGGCCGCGCCACCGCCCCCCGCCCTCACTCCCCCGACGTCGAACCCGTCAACGCCGTAAGACTGTTGCGTACGTTGTCCATCTGCGCCTGCACGTCGTCCGACCGCTCCCCGTGCTCCCGCAGCACCTGCTCCGTCTCCCGGGCGATCTGCTCCTCCCGCAGCCGCGCTCCCGCGAGGATCTCGGCGGCACGCGCGCGTGCCTCGTCCATGGACCGGTGGGCGAACTCCTGCGCCTGGCCGAACGCCCGCTTCGCCTCGGCCAGCTCCGCCTTCGCCCGCGCCAGCCGCTCCGTGCCCCGCACCTCGCGGGCGGCCACGCGCTCGGCCTCGATCTGCTCCAGCTCGGCCAACCGCCCGGCGAACTCCCTGGCCTGCTCCGCGCGCACCGCGAAGCTGCGCTGCCGTTCCTCCCGCAGCGCTGCCAGCGCCTCGCCACGGCCCGCCTTCACCGCACGCCGGGCGCCGATGCGGATGTTGTCGGCCTCGGCCTGCGCCGCGAGGAGCCGCTGCCGGGCGCGTTCGTCGGCCTCACCGCATACGGCGTCGGCGTGCGCCTGTGCGGCGTCGCTCACGCCGGTCGCGTACTCCTGCGCCTCGTCCAACAGGCGCTGCGCCTCCTGCCGAGCACGCTCCCGTACCGCCGCGGCCTCCTCCTCCACGCACTGGAAGAGCTGCCGCGCACCCTCCCCGAGCGTCTCGTACGCCTGCGGGGCCAGCTGCGCCACCGTCTCCTGCAGCAGCGCGGCCTCCGCCTCCATGTCCTTGGCGAGCACGGTGAGACGGGCCGCTCTCTCCCATGCGGCGTCCCGGTCCAGGGAGAGGGCGTCGGCGAAGGCGTCGACCTGGTCGGGACAGTAACCACGCCCCCGTACGACCCAGAAGCCGTGGGGCGAGACCGATGCGCTGCTCATCCTGGAACCCCTCTCTGCCGGACCCTGCGCCGAACGGGAGCGAAAATCATGAGTGCGCGCACATCTTGATATATGGGACTCAAGTGTTCATAACGCGACACTCCGGGCGCGGTGGGCACAGAAAGGGGCCGGGCCGGTCGAGAACGACCTGCCCGGCCCCTCAGGATCGGATCAGATGGGTCAGCGCCGGAGCATCACAGCAGCCCGTCCCACATCTGCTCCAGGAGCACCGACCACCAGCTCTCCGGCGAACCGAGCGCCGCCGGGTCCAGGGAGGCCAGCTGGGCCTGGAAGTCGACGGTCCAGCGGCCCGCCTGCTCCTGGTTCAGCCCGAACCTGAGGCGCCACATCCGGCCCAGCAGCGCCAGGCACCGCTGGAACTCCGGCAGCCCCGTGTTCACGAACTGCGGCGGCACGGGTGCCCCACCGGGACCCGCCTCCACCGGCACGGCCACGATGTTCGCCGTGCCGTACTGCACACAGACCGCCCGGCCGAAGTCGCTGCCCATGACGAGGTACGAGCCCGCGTCCGCGGCCGGCTGCACACCACGCTCCTGCGCCAGTTCGGCGAGCGTCGGCACCGGCCGCCCCGGCTGGGCCTGCGCCCAGAAGAACGGCCCCATGTCCATCGGCAGCCCCGCCACCACCAGCGCCTGTGCCACGACCGGCGGCACACCCTGCCGGGACACCGCCGCCTGCTCGAACCGGAACACACCCGGCCCGAACGCCCCCGCCATCTCCTGCGCGATCCCCTCCGGCGGAATCGGCGGCGCGGCCTGCACCGGCGGCAACGGCGCGCGCACCGGCGCCGGGCGCGCCGGCCCGTCCGCGACCTGGTGCAACTCGCCCTGGTGCGCGATCAGTTGCTGCATGCCCTGCTGCCGGCTCGCGTGATCCGTGCCGTACGGCGCGATGCTCGCGATCCGCGCCTGCGGCCACTGCTCGCGGATCATCCGCGCGCAGTAGGCACCCGGCAGCTCGCACGACTCCAGCTCCGTGTGCAGCTCCAGGACCTGGTCCGGCGGCACGTTCATGCCCCGCAGCTCGTGGAAGATCTGCCACTCCGGGTGCGGAGTGCCGGGCGCCGACCGCCGGATCAGCTGCTGCTCGGAACCGTCCTGCGCGCGGTAGCGCAGGACGGCCTGGTAGCCGGGACCCACGGTCGGCTGCGCCTGCTGCGGGTGGCCGTACGCCGGCTGCTGACCGGGCGGCGGCATCGCACCGGGCGGCATGGGCGGCTGGGACATCGGCGGCTGCGGCATGGGCGGTGCCATACCGGGAGCGGCAGGAGCACCGGGGATGCCGGGGGCCTGCGGCGGCGGGGGCGCGCCGGGCCCGCCCACGGGGGGCGCGGCCAGCATCGTCTCCGCATGATGAACGGCGCCTCCGCGCCCACCCGCGGACCCGCCCGGCACTCCGGGGGCACTGGGAGGCTGCGGAACACCGGGGCCACCAGGCGCACCCGGGGCGCCCGGGGCTCCGGGGAAGGCCGGTGCGCCCGGCACACCCGGCGGCTGCGGGGCACCTCCACCGGGGCCCATCCGACCGGGGTCGGCAAGCATCGTGGCCGCATGGTGGACACCACCGGGAGGGGTCCCGCCGGGCGCGTTCGGCGCACCGGGCGGATGGGGGGCGCCCGGCGGATGCGGCGCACCACCGGGTGTGCCAGGTGCCCCAGGAGCCTGCGGCGCCCCGGGCATCCCCGGACCCTCGGGTCCGTGGGGACCGAGCGCGGACACCAGCTGCGTCGGAACGTAGCCGCCGGCGCCCGACCCGGGCGGAGGCGTACTCCCCGGCCGCGCCCCGGGAGCACCGGGGGCGCTCGGCGGGTGCGGAGTCGTCGAACTCCGGCGCGGCGGGGGCGCCGCCTTGCTCGTCGCGGCGTCGGCGATGTCCCCGGCGTTCGACGCGAGCGGCCGCCCCGGACCAGCCGGGGGCTGAGGCGCACCGGGCGCCCCGCCGGGCGCCTGCGGGTAGCCGTAGGAAGGCGCGGGCGGCACAGGAGGCGGCGGCGTGGCACCGGCCCCCGGCCCCTGCGGATAGCCGTACGACGAAGGCGCAGGCGGCGGCGTGCCACCCGGCACAGGAGCAGCCGGCGCAGACGTGCCCGGCACGGCGGCACCACTCGGACCCTGCGGATAGCCGTACGGCGCCCCACCCTGCCCGGGCGGCGGCGGAGACACCGGCGCACCGCCCGGTGCACCCGGCGCGTTCGACGCCCCGCGCGCTCCCGGCACACCCGATGCACCCGATGCACCCGGCACACCCGGCTCGTTGACTGCCGGCGCCAACGTCGTGCGCGGCAGCCGGCTGCCGCCCGACATCAGCGCCGTCTTTGCCTCGGGCGGCGTGTCCTCGCCGGACTCGCTCAACGGCGGCGCGAACACGGTCGCGGGCAGCGGCACGGAACGGTCCTCGCCGGCGTCCGCGTTGGTGTCGGTCCCGGCCCACGGAGTCGCCCCGGCAGGCACACCAGGAGCCCCGGGCGCCCCGGCGCCACCGTCGGCGCTCGCCCCGGCCTCCGGCCACCCCGCACCGCCACCGGGCGCAACCGGTGACGACCCGGCCGGCACCCCCGCCTGCGTCTCGGGCAGCGCTCCGCCCCCGGACGCACCGTCACCCGACGAACCGGCCGCGGCACCCGCGCCGCTCCGCCGATCCGGGATGCCCAACTTGTCCGCCGCCTCCTGCAACCACTCCGGCGGACTCAGCAGGAACGACGTCTGATTCAGATCCACCCGTGCCGGAGCCGCCTGCGCCGGAGCGGGCTCACCGGTCTCGTCCGGGCGGCCGTACTCCTCCTCGTACCGGCGGACGACCTCACCCACCGGAAGCGACGGCCACAGCGTCGCCTCGCCACTGTCGCGGGCGATCACCAGCCGCTGACCACCCCCGTCCGAACGCGGCCCGTCCGCCCGGTCCTCGGCCCACAGCACGAACCCGAGCCCGAACTCCCGCACCCGCACCTCACGATGCTGGTACGAGGGCAGCTCGCCGTTGATCCACTCCTCGGCGCGCTCCTGCGCCTGCGCGAAGGTCACCATCGCAACGCTCACTCCCCCACGGAAGAGACGGAAGAGACAGAAACGGGACGCGCGAACCCGCCGTCCACCATCAGATTGGCCACCGTCTCCAGCTCCGGCGGATTGCCCGCGAGCCGCGACAGGAACGCGTCGAAGTCCTCACCGCACGGCAGCAGCAACCGCTCCACGCGATCAGCCGGCACCCACGACGGATCGACGTCCCGGGCATCGTCGTACGCGCAGAACCACACCGAACCGATCCGCTCGCCCTTCACCTTCACCGCGAGCAGACCGCCCTGGACGAAACCGACGCCCAGGTAGTCCTTGGTCAGATGGTCGCGCAGGCACTTGTTGACATAGACCAGGTCATTGACGGCCGCCTCGTCCCGCACCGTGAAGAACGGCTGGTCGACCAGCAGCCCCAGCTCGGCGTCCAGTGCCGCACCCACCGGCGCGCAACCGCCCGCCGCCTTCAGAAACGAACGATACGCACCCGGCAGCCGGTAGCCGAGGTCCTCCTCGACCCCCTGCACCTGCGCCTCCGTCACCGCCACACCCGACTTCGGCAGCCCGAAATGCGCCGGCCGCGTCTCCTGCAGCGGCCGCGTACCCCGCTTGCCCTGGTCGACGTTCGACGTGGCGATCCCGCCGTGATGCCGCAGCAACGCCTTCACCTCGACCGGCACCAGTTCGAGGCGCCGCGAGCCCAGCACGTGATGCCACGTCCAGCCGTGCGGCGTCGCCACCGCGGGCACCGTGTCCCACAACTCGTGCCCGGAAGCCGCCAGCGCCGCGTTCGCCGACACGTAGTCCGTCAGCCTGAGCTCGTCGACACCGAAACCCTCCGGCGGCTCCGCGATCTCCGCAGCGGCACGCGCGTAGGCCGAGAAATCGGGGTAACCGCGCTCGTCAATGCGTACCCCTCTCGGGTGACGTGCCGCCCGGACCGGATCCGGGAAATGCACGACCTGCCCGGCGTAGGCCGCGTTCGGCGGCGCGGCTTGCTGCCCGAGCCGACCTGTCGTCATGGCGGTTGCCCCCTGCGGCACTCTGGTACGACCCGCAGCGACCGGCCCAAGCCGCCCGCCACGCCCCGTATCGACTGTCTCGTCCGTCGCGAACGTCCGTCTTGTCGACTTCCGTCCCGACCGTCACCGCGCGTGTCACCACGCACCACCGCGTGTGTCACCACGCGCCGCCACGTGTGTCACCACGCACCGACCGCATGGATCGCGGTGCCGACAGCCTATGCGGTACGACCGGACGGGTCACCGGGCACCGGTCAGCCGCCCTCCGCTTCCGTGACCAGCCGTCACCCTGCCGTGACAGCCCGCCCAAACCCGGGCGTGTCGCGCCGCCCCAGCTTCCGCACCAGCCACGGCATTTGGCACTCTGTGACGTCCGAGGGATGCTCGGGAGGGGATGACGATCATGAACGTGACACAGACGGGACCGCACACGGCACCGCACACCGGTACCTCCGGCGACCCGCGCATCGGCTGGAGCGCCGACGAGACCCCGCACGCGCCCACCCTCCGCCACCGCCGCGACGGCATACTCCCCACCGTCGCCGCCGCCCTCTCCGTCCGCGGCGCCACCCTCACCGGCACCGCCGCCCGCGGCGAGGAGCCCCCACCCCTGCACCCCCTCGTCCAGGACTTCCTGGACACCCTCACCAGCGCACAGCGCGACCGCTTCACCGGCCGCTGCGCCGAGACCATCCTCATCTCCCGCCACATAGCCACGGCCGACGCCGCCCGCAGCAAGCGCGCCGCCCGCAAGCCCATGACCAACGGCGAGGCCCGCAAAGCCCTCAAGCAGGCCAAACTCACCGCCCGCCGCATCCGCGAGGACGGGGACCCCCTGCACGGCGGCTTCGCCGCACCCTGCCGCGCCTGCACCGCCCTCAGCGCGCACTTCGGCGTCCGCGTCGTCGACCCCGCGGCAGCAGGCGGATAGCCGCGGACGGACAACCCCCACCCGGCACCACAGGACGGCCCCGGCCGGGCACGACCTCGGCGAACTCGACGATCGAAGGGCAGATGCACCCCGACCGCACCTCCACCACGCGCTTCCCCGTACCCGTCGACGCCGCCCTGCGCGCCGCCGGCTGGCTCCCCGGACGCTGGGACATAAAGCAGGCCGAGATCTGGGCCGACGCCCTGCGCGAGCACGCCTCACCCGCGGGCCACCGCCACGCCGTCTTCCCCGCCGCCGTCGAGGCCTGGGCCGAATTCGGCGGCCTCCACATCACACCCACGGGCCCCGGCCGCCAGGTCGCCCCCGCCGCCCTGCACCTCGACCCCCTGCACGGCCTCCACATGGCCCGCACCCTCTGCGACCTCGGCCGCGCCCTCGACACCGAAGTCAGCCCCCTCGGCACCGAGACCGACACCCAGTCCCTGCTCGCCGTCGACACCGCGGGCCGCGTGTACGCCCTCGATCACACGGGCGACTGGTACCTCGGCCCCGACATCGACCAGGCCCTCGCCGGCCTCGTCGCGGGCATCGAACCGGTACGCCTCACAGCGGGCTGAACCGCCGAGCACACCGAGCACACCGAGCACACCGAGCACGCCCAGAACACCGAGCACGCGAGCACTACGCGGCCGGAATCACCGCCGACACCCGAAAACCCCCGGCATCCGTCGGCCCCGACACGAACACGCCCCCCAGCGCGCTGACCCGCTCCTTCATCCCCACCAACCCGTTGCCCCCCGAAGGCAACCGCGCCGACGACGCCGAGGACACCTCCGGCGGCGGCTCGTTCTCCACCTGCATCGCGATCTCCGACATCCGATGCGCGAGCCGCACATGCGTCTTCGCCCCCGCCGCATGCTTGTGGACGTTCGTCAACGCCTCCTGGACGACGCGATACGCGGTCTGCTCGATCTCCGCCGCATACGACCGCGCGTCCCCCTCCACCGACAGATCGACGACCATCCCCGCCGCCGCCGACTGCCCGATCAACTCGTCCAACTCCGACAGACAAGGCCCCTCGCCCTCGTCCACGGCCCTCGAAGCCGCCACCGCCGCAGCGACCCCCACCGCCACCAACGGCACCGCCTGCTCACGCCGCCGCGCCCCGCCCCCACTCCTGAGCACCCCGAGCATCTCCCGCAACTCGGTCAACGCCTGCCGCCCCATGTCCCCCACCAGCGCGGCATTCCTCACCGCCTTCTCGGGATCCTTCCGGGCCACGGCCTGCAACGCGGCAGCATGCACCACCATCAGACTCACCCGATGCGCGACGACGTCATGCATCTCCCGCGCGATCCGGGTCCGCTCCTCGTTCCGCGCCCACTCGGCCCGCTCCTCGGCACGCTCGGCCAGCAGCTGCAACTCCCGCTCAAGACTGTCCGCCCGCTCCCGCAGACTCTCCATCAGCCGACGCCGCGCCCCCACGTACAAACCCAGCAGCAGAGGCGGCGCCGTCATCCCGATCGCGGTAGTGATCGCAGCGAACGGAACAAACCAGTCCCCGAGATCCCAGGTCCCGCGCGCCATGTCCTGCCGCACCCGCACGAACATCACGATCAGCATGCCGACGAGCGACATCCCCGCCAGCGACGCGATGATCCGCCGGGGCAACTCCGAGGCGGCCAGCGTGTACAGGCCGACGATGCCCATCAGATAGCCCATCTGGGCCGGAGTGATGGCGATCGAGACAAGCACGACGGCGATCGGCCACTGCCGCCGGACGAGCAGCGCGGAGCCGGCCACCACCCCGAACACAACCCCCGCGGCCACCGGGATCCCCGCGTCCCGCGCGAACCGGACCCCCTCGAACGCACACTCCACCGCGGACGCCACCGCCAAGCCGACGTCCAACGCGGCACTGCGCCACCTGACCCACCACCACGGCCCTCCCCGGGCCGCGGCGTGGTCTTCCCCCGTCGTGGTCATGCCTCCAGCCTACGGGCGCCCCCGCCCCGTTTTCCGGTGAGTTTCCGTGACTGGCCTACACCACAGTCCGTAACCGAACGCGCACGAAACCACCCGCTTTCCCTCGAACTGCTGAATCGCACACCGCTCGACCCCGGAAGCTCGGATTCCGCCTGGACTGTATGCCTATGGCACATTCACTCGGCAAATACGCCGACTTCGAGGGGTTGCGGGAACGGGCGGTGGCGCTACGGCGCGAGGGCCACAGCCTTCGGCAGATCCGGGACGAGCTCGGGATCCACAACAAGGAGATCCTTCAACGCCTCGTGGAGGGCGAGCCGCCTCCGGAGTGGACTAAGCGGCCACGAGCGAAGGACGATCTACGGGAGAGGGCACGACAACTGCGCCGACGAGGCTGGACGTACAACCAGATCCAGGCCGAGCTGGGCTGCTCCAAGAGCTCGGTGTCGCTTTGGGTACGAGATCTGCCGCACCCGGAACCCAGGTGCACGCCGGAGGAACAACGGGCCCGCATGAACGAGGGACTGGCGCGACTACACGCCTCCCGAGAACAAGAGCGCCAGGCGACCAAGTTGGCTGCAGCAGCAGCGATTGGGGAGCTGTCAGACCGCGATTTGTTCATCGCGGGGGTTGCCCTCTACTGGGCCGAGGGCTCCAAGGACAAGGCGCACCGCCGGACCGAGGTGCTGCAGTTCATCAACAGCGACCCCAATGTCATCAGGCTCTTCCTACGCTGGCTTGAGCTCCTGGAAGTGAAGCGAGACCGCCTGACCCTTCGGGTGAGCATTCACGAGACCGCAGACGCAGCAGCCGCCGAGCAATTCTGGGCCGACGTCGTGGGTGTCGACATGACAGCGTTCAGCAAGGCCACCTTGAAGAAGCACAACCCTCGGACGGTCCGCAAGAACACTGGCGACACCTACCGCGGCTGCCTCGTGATCTATGTCCGACAGAGCGCTGACCTATACCGTCGCATGGAAGGCGCCTGGTACGGCATAGTAGGAGGCGCCGTTCGGCGACCTTGACTAAATGTCCGGTTTAGCCGACATGTTCCCCCGTGGTGTAATTGGCAGCACTGTGGCTTTTGGTGCCATCTGTCCGGGTTCGAGTCCTGGCGGGGGAGCTCAGCCAAGTTCGGGTCCTGACCGGTGACATCACCGTCAGGGCCCACTCTCATGTCCCCCAAGAAACGCCCCGGTATCCTGCGGATGTCCCCACCCACTCCACAGCCGAAGGGCAACCCCGTGAGCGCCATTCGCCCGGCAGCCGTCGTCGTTCTCGCAGCGGGTGAGGGCACCCGTATGAAGTCGGCCACCCCCAAGGTCCTGCACGAGATCTGCGGACGCAGCCTCGTGGGTCATGTGCTCGCCGCCGCAGGTGAGTTGGAGCCCGAGAACCTCGTCGTGGTCGTCGGTCACGCACGGGAGAAGGTCGTCGCCCGTCTCGCCGAGATCGACCCCGCCGTACGCACCGCCGTGCAGGCCGAGCAGAACGGCACCGGGCACGCCGTGCGGATCGCCCTGGAGGAGCTCGGCGGCAGTGTCGAGGGGACCGTGGTCGTCGTGTGCGGCGACACCCCTCTCCTCACCGGCGGGACGCTGCGGCGGCTCGCCGCCACGCACGCCTCCGACGGCAACGCCGTCACCGTGCTGACCGCCGAGGTCCCGGACGCCACCGGTTACGGCCGGATCGTGCGCGACGAGGCGACCGGTGCCGTCACCGGGATCGTCGAGCACAAGGACGCGAGCGAGGAGCAGCGTGCGATCCGTGAGATCAACTCCGGGGTGTTCGCGTTCGACGGTCAACTCCTCGCCTACGCCCTGAAGAAGGTCCGTACGGACAACAGTCAGGGTGAGGAGTACCTGACCGACGTGCTCGGGATCGTGCGTGAGGCCGGTCACCGTGTCGGGGCCTCCGTGGCTGGTGATCACCACGAGATCGCCGGGATCAACAACCGGGTGCAGCTGAGCGAGGCGCGCCGGATTCTCAACGACCGGCTGCTGACCGGGGCGATGCTGGCCGGCGTCACGGTGGTCGATCCGGCGACGACGTGGGTGGATGTGACGGTGACGTTCGAGCAGGACGCGGTGGTGCATCCGGGTACGCAGTTGCAGGGTTCCACGCATCTCGGTGAGGGTGCGGAGGTCGGGCCCAACAGTCGTCTGAAGGACACGCGGGTGGAGGCCGGTGCGCGGGTTGACAACACGGTGGCGGACGGTGCTCATGTCGGGCCGCAGGCGACGGTGGGGCCGTATGCCTATCTGCGGCCGGGTACGCGGCTGGGGCTGAGGGCCAAGGTCGGTACGTATGTGGAGACGAAGAACGCGTCGATCGGGGAGGGGACGAAGGTCCCGCATCTGTCCTATGTCGGTGACGCGACGATCGGTGAGTACAGCAACATCGGTGCTGCCAGCGTGTTCGTGAACTACGACGGGCAGGAGAAGCACCACACGACGGTCGGATCCCACTGCCGGACGGGCTCGGACAATATGTTTGTGGCTCCCGTCACGGTCGGGGACGGCTCGTACACCGCTGCGGGGTCCGTGATCACGAAGGACGTACCGGCTGGTTCGCTGGCCGTGGCCCGTGGTCAGCAGCGGAATATCGAGGGTTGGGTGGCCCGTAAGCGTCCGGGAAGTGCTGCCGCGAAGGCGGCTGAGGCGGCGTCCCGGCAGGGTGAGAGCGAAGACTGACCGGAAACGGGTGCGTCGAACTCGGCGTACCGTGATATCTGCACATACTCGTATCGCCACCAGCTGAGACACCTCTGAGGAGACTGTGCTGTGACCGGGTTCAAGACGACCGGCGAGAAGAAGATGATGTTCTTCTCCGGCCGCGCCCACCCCGAGCTTGCCGAGGAGGTCGCCCAGCAGCTGGGTGTCGGGGTTGTTCCGACGAAGGCCTTCGACTTCGCCAACGGTGAGATCTATGTCCGTTATCAGGAGTCGGCACGTGGTGCGGACTGCTTCCTGATTCAGAGCCACACGGCTCCGATCAACAAGTGGATCATGGAGCAGTTGATCATGATCGACGCGTTGAAGCGCGCGTCGGCTCGCTCCATCACGGTCATCGTGCCGTTTTACGGTTACGCGCGGCAGGACAAGAAGCACCGTGGCCGTGAACCGATTTCGGCCCGTCTGATCGCGGATCTGATGAAGACGGCCGGTGCGGATCGCATCCTCACGGTCGATCTGCACACCGACCAGATCCAGGGCTTCTTCGATGGTCCGGTGGATCATCTCTTCGCTCTTCCGCTTCTGGCGGACTATGTGGGTGCGAAGGTCGACCGGGACAAGCTGACGGTGGTTTCGCCGGACGCCGGTCGGGTGCGAGTGGCGGACCGTTGGTGCGACCGGCTGGGTGCGCCGCTGGCGATCGTGCACAAGCGTCGTGACAAGGACGTCGCCAATCAGGTCACCGTGCATGAGGTGGTCGGTGAGGTGAAGGATCGCGTGTGCGTCCTGGTGGACGACATGATCGACACGGGCGGCACGATCTGTGCGGCTGCGGACGCGCTGTTCGCGCACGGTGCGGAGGACGTCATCGTGACGGCGACGCACGGTGTGCTGTCGGGTCCGGCCGCGGATCGTCTGAAGAACTCGAAGGTGAGCGAGTTCGTCTTCACGAACACGCTGCCCACGCCGGGTGAGCTGGAGCTGGACAAGATCACGGTGCTGTCCATCGCGCCGACGATCGCGAGTGCGGTGCGTGAGGTGTTCGAGGACGGTTCGGTGACGAGCCTCTTCGACGAGCAGTAGCAGTCGGTCGGTTGGTCGGCCAGCCGGTCAGTCAGTGCAGTAAGGGTTCTTCAGCGAAGATCCTTTTGGGTACGGCCTTCCTCTCCGAGTAGACTGCTCCAGTTGCTCGGCGAGGGAGGCCGTCCTCCGTGTGAGGTTCGGCTGTCCGTTATCGACGCGCTCTTCGTAGCAGGCCGTTCGTGGCCGGGTGACCACGTCCGTTCCTGAATTCCACGAGGAGTGATCATGTCCGAGGTCAAGATCTCCGCCGAGACCCGCAGCGAGTTCGGCAAGGGCGCCGCCCGCCGTATCCGCCGTGACAGCAAGGTTCCCGGTGTTCTGTACGGTCACGGTTCCGACCCGCTGCACCTGACCCTTCCGGGCCACGACCTGCTGCTCGCCCTGCGTACGCCGAACGTCCTGATCTCCCTGGACATCGACGGCAAGACGAACGAGCTGGCGATCCCGAAGTCCGTGCAGCGTGACCCGATCAAGGGCCACCTGGAGCACGTCGACCTGCAGCTGGTCACGCGTGGCGAGAAGGTCAACGTCGAGATCTACGTGCACACCGAGGGCGAGCTGGCCCCGGGTGGCAACCTGCTGGAGCACGTCCTGAACGCGCTTCCGGTCGAGGCCGAGGCCACCCACATCCCCGAGTCGGTCACGGTCTCCATCGAGGGTCTGACCGCCGGTGACTCCATCCTCGCCAAGGACATCCCGCTGCCGGCGGGCACCAAGCTGGGCGTCGACGACGACACCGTCGTCCTGCAGGTCCTGGCCGCGCAGGCGGAGGAGGCCGCCGAGGAGTCCGAGGGCGCCGAGGCCGTCGCCGAGGCCTGATCCGCACCGTAGTCGTTTCGTCAGCCGCTGTTCCCCCGGGGGGCAGCGGCTGGCTGCTGGGGGTCCGGGGGCTGCCCCCGGAAAATACAGCAAGGAGACATGGACGTGACCACCCCCGCCAATGGTCCCTGGCTCGTCGTGGGCCTGGGCAATCCGGGACCCGAGTACGCGAGGAACCGGCACAACGTCGGGTTCATGGTGGCCGATCTGCTGGCCGAGCGGATCGGGGGGAAGTTCAAGCGGGCCGGGAAGGCCCAGGCGCAGGTCGTGGAGGGGCGGATCGGGCCGCCGGGGCCGGCGAACCGGCGGGTGATCCTCGCCAAGCCGATGTCGTACATGAACCTGTCGGGTGGGCCGGTGAGCGCGCTGCGGGACTTCTACAAGGTTCCGGTGGCGAACATCGTGGCCGTGCACGACGAGCTGGACATCGACTACGGCGTGCTGCGGCTGAAGCTGGGCGGCGGGGACAACGGGCACAACGGCCTGAAGTCGATGACGAAGGCGATGGGGGCGGAGTACCACCGGGTGCGGTTCGGGATCGGGCGCCCTCCGGGGCGGCAGCAGGTGGCGGACTTCGTGCTGAAGGATTTCTCCTCCGCGGAGCGCAAGGAGTTGGACTACTTCGTGGACCGGGCGACCGATGCGGTGGAGTGTCTGGTGATCGAGGGGCTGGAGCGGGCACAAAGCACGTACAACTCCTGACTTGTCCCCCGCGGGAGTTGACCGGGCGCACAGGCATGGCCAATGATCCCGGCCATGCCTGCCACAGCAGCTCCTTCCCGTCAGGCCTCCCGTCACGCCTCCCCTCATGCCTCGCGTCAGGCCTCGGCCGTCGCTCTGCGGTTCGGGCGGCTCGCGGTGATGGGTACGGTCGCGGCGCTGATCCTGATCGCCGGGGTGTGGGGGTCGTGGAAGACCGCGCCGTACGTGATGCTCACGAAGGGGCGGGAGCGCGGCACGATCGAGGTGACGCGGTGCGGGGAGGACACCTGCACGGGTCCGTTCACGCCGCTCTCTCAGGGTGGGCCGGATCGCGGCCGGGCCGTCATCGAGAGGACGGTCGCGGTGGCGAAGGGGCAGACGTACACGGTCGTGGTGAAGCCGGGCGGCGACGAGGTCCTGCGGTCGGGGCCGGCGGGGATCCTGTACGCATGGGTGCCGTTCGGCGGGGCGTTGCTGCTGGCTTCGGTCGTGGTGGCCGGGGGGCTGGGGCGGACGCGGGCGGCGTGGGTGATGGCGGGTTCGGGGATCGTGCTGCTCACGGCGGCGTTCGTGACGATCTGACGCCTTTCACCGTTCTCCACTCTGTGGAGAGCCTGAGTGTTGTCAGTTCGTGATTGACCTTGGGTCAGGCGGAGCTGGAAGCTGAGCCGCCCCCTCCACATCTTCCCGTCCGTAACTCGAAGATGGACTGCCCATGCGTACCCTCACCCGCGCCGGCGCCCTGTGCGCCGTCGCCGCGGCGGCACTGCTCGCCGCTCCGGCCGCCGCCCACGCCACCGCTCCTGGCGACAACGGGACCGTGAAGATCCACGACGCCACCACCGGCGAGGAACTGCGGCGCAACGAGCCGCACGTCTGCACGTTCTACCTGGACGCCTTCGGCTTCGACGCCGTACAGCAGGTCGACTGGCACATCGAGGCCTGGGCTCCCACGGCCGCCACGAAGGGCGAGACCGTGAAGACGGGCGCCATCACACTGGCCGCCGACGGTCACGGCCGTACGGAGGACCTGTCCCTGCCCGACGGGCACTACAAGCTGTTCTGGAACTTCGACGGCGAGAAGGGCGCCGCGAAGCACAAGGTGCTCTGGACGGACTGCGGGGGCTCGGAGGACGGCGGCGGGGCATGCCCCTGCGATTCGACGCCCGAGCCGTCGGCGTCCTCGTCCGTTCCGGCGTCGGCGTCCCCGAGCCCGGCCTCCGGTGCGGAGCCGGAGGCGTCCTCCTCGCCGTCCGCGCAGGGCGGCAGCGGTTCGGACGACCTCGCGGAGACGGGCAACGGCGCCCCCGTGGGCGTGCTGGCCGGCGGGGCGGCCGCGTTGGTCGCCGCGGGCGGTTACCTGGTGATCCGGCGGCGCAAGGCCTGACGTACCGGATGACATGAGGGTGGCCCCGGGCTTCGTACGAAGCCCGGGGCCACCCCCGTGTCCGACGGACGGTCAGCCGGTGTTGCGCAGGCCCGCCGCCACGCCGTTGACCGTGAGCAGCAGGGCGCGTGCGAGGAGCGGGTCGGGCTGTTCGCCCGCGGCCGCGGCGTCGCGCTGGCGCTTGAGGAGGGTCACCTGGAGGTAGGAGATCGGGTCCAGGTAGGCGTCGCGGACGGTGAACGTCTGCTTCAGCACCGGGGCGGCGTCGAGGAGTTCCCGCTCGCCGGTCACCTTCAGCACCTCGCGCACGGTCAGTTCGTGCTCGGCCCTGATGGTCTCGAAGACGTGCTTGAGGTCGTCGGGGACGAGGGTGTCGACGTAGTGCGCGGCGATGCGCAGGTCGGTCTTGGCGAGGGTCATCTCGACGTTGGAGATGAAGTTGCGGAAGAAGTGCCACTGTTCGTGCATCTCGTCGAGCACGCTGTCGCCCTCGTGCCGCAGGCCTGCTTCGCGCAGTGCCTTGAGGCCGGATCCGACGCCGTACCAGCCGGGCACGATCTGCCGGGACTGGGTCCAGCCGAAGACCCACGGGATGGCGCGCAGGCCGTCGAGGCCGGCGCCGGAGTCGGGCCGGCGGGAGGGCCGGGATCCCAGGTGCAGGTCGGCGAGCTGGTCGACGGGGGTCGAGGCGAAGAAGTAGGCGGGCAGGTCGGGGTCCTCTACCAGCGTGCGGTACGCGGCCTCGGCCGCGTTGCTCACCACGTCCATGGCGGCGTCCCAGCGGGCGAGGGCCTCGACGGACTGGCGGGGGGCGGTGTGCAGGGCGGAGGCCTGGAGGGTGGCGGCGACGGTGAGTTCGAGGTTCTCCCTGGCCAGGGACGGCACGAGGTACTTGTCGGAGATGACCTCACCCTGCTCGGTGACCTTGATCTCGCCTTCGAGGGTGCCCCAGGGCTGGGCGAGGATCGCATCGTGGGAGGGGCCGCCGCCGCGGCCGACGGTGCCGCCGCGGCCGTGGAAGAGGCGCAGGCGTACGCCGTAGCGGTGGGCCACGTCGCGCAGTCGGCGCTGGGCGCGGTGGATCTCCCACTGCGAGGTGGTGATGCCGCCGAACTTGGAGGAGTCGGAGTAGCCGAGCATGACCTCCTGGACGTCGCCCCTGAGCGCGACGAGGCGCCTGTAGGACGGGTCGGAGAGCATGTCCTCCAGGATCGTGTCGGCGGCCTTGAGCTCGTCGGTGGTCTCCAGCAGGGGCACGATGCCGATCTTCGCCCAGCCGGCGTGCAGGTCGATCAGCCCGGCCTCGCGGGCGAGCACGGCTGCCGCGAACACGTCGTCGGCGCCCTGGCACATCGAGATGATGTACGACTCCACGACCTCGGGTCCGAAGACCTCCAGGGCTCGCTTGACGGTCTGGAAGACGCCGAGGGTCTTCTCGCCGGGCGCGTCGACGGGCGCGGGCGTCGGGGCCAGCGGCCTCCTCGACCTGAGTTCCTTGGCGAGGAGCTTGGACCGGTAGTCGCGGGGCATGTCGGCGTAGCGCCAGGACTCCTCGCCGAGGCGGTCGAAGAGCTGCCCGAGGGCGTGGTGGTGGGCGTCCGCGTGCTCGCGTACGTCCATGGTGGCGAGCTGGAGGCCGAAGGCGGCCAGTGTGCGGATGGTGCGGTTCATGCGGCCGTCGGCGAAGAGCGCGCCCCGGTGCTCCCTGAGGGAGGTCTGGATCAGGATGAGGTCCTGCAGCAGCTCGGCGGTGCCCAGGTAGTCGCGGCCGGTCCGGTGCGGGATGCCCTTGGCGAGGCGCTGCTTGGTGTTCTCCAGCTTCTGCCGGATGCAGGTGGCCTTGAGGCGGTAGGGCTCCTCGGCGTTGAGGCGCTTGTAGCGGGGGCTGATCTCGGGGAGGCGGTCGAGGTCGGCCTGGAGGGAGTCCAGGAGTTCCTGGGTGGCGCCGGTGTAGCGGATCGAGTTCGACAGGAAGCCGCGGAGTTCGTCGATCAGGTCCAGGGCGTCGTTGATGCCGTGCTCGTGCTGGAGGATCAGGACGTCCCAGGTGACCTGGGGGGTGACGTTCGGGTTGCCGTCGCGGTCGCCGCCGATCCAGGTGCCGAAGGTGAGGGGGCGGGTGTCGTCGGGCAGCTTCACGCCGACCCGCTCCAGCTCGGCGGTGAGGTCCTCCAGGACGTCGCCGACGGCGTTCGCGTGCAGCTCGTCGAGGTAGTAGATGGCGTTGCGGGCCTCGTCGGCGGGTTCCGGGCGTACGACGCGCAGCTCGTCGGTCTGCCAGACGAGGTCGATGTTCTCGGCCAGCCGGGTGTCGTGGCGGCGGCGGTCGGCCTCGATGACCGGGGTCTCCAGGAGTGCGGCGATGCGCCGGAGCTTGTTGAGGACCGAGCGGCGCGCGGCCTCGGTGGGGTGCGCCGTGAACACGGGCCGGACGTTGAGGTGGCGGACCGCCTGGCGCAGGTGCTCGGGGTCGGCGTCCTTCAGCCGGTCGGCCGTACGGGCCAGCAGTCCGCCCTCGGCGGCCCGCCGCTCGCGCAGTTCGCGGCCGCGGTGGACCTGCTCGGTGACGTTGGCCAGGTGGAAGTAGGTGGAGAAGGCGCGGACCAGCTTGGCCGCGGTCCGGAGTTCGGTGCCGCGCAGCAGTTCGGCGGCGGCCTCGCCGTCCTCGCGGGTCAGGCGGCGGACCTTCTCGACGAGTTCCAGCAGCTCGGGGCCCTCCTGCCGGACGAGGGTCTCGCCGAGGAGGTCTCCCAGCCGCCGGATGTCGGCTCGCAGCTCACTGTTGGTCGAGGTGGTGCTCGTGGTCAGGTCGTCGGCACTGCTCACAGGTGCGGCTCCTTGCAGTGTTGAAGCTCGTCCGGGAGGGGAACCCGGGGCAGGGGCCGCGCGGCGGGCGCCGCTTACGGCTCTGGCATCCGGGAATGAATCAGAGCGGACCGCGCTGTCCGACCGACTCCAAGGATAGGTGTCCACGCGGACGCGCAGAATGTCGGGCTCTTGCCGCCGGGCGCCGCGCTGCCATACTTACGATGCCGTAGGTTACGGAACCGTAGGGTCGGTTGTAACGGAACCCGGGCACGGTTCCAGCAGCCACTTCCCCGACACCAGTCTCAAACCTCGACCCCACAGGGGACGCCCCATGACCACAAGCTCCGATGTGATCGAAGACGCCCCGAAGGCGAACGACGACACCTCACTGACCTCGGCAACCCTGGGTGGAGACAAGAAGGGGTCGGTCGAGCAGATCGCGCTCCTCCTCTTCATCGTCGTCCCCTTCGTGGCGCTTCTCGCTGCGATCCCGCTGGCCTGGGGCTGGGGCGTGAGCTGGCTCGACCTCGGCCTGATGGTCTTCTTCTACTTCCTCGGCTGCCACGGTGTGACCATCGGCTACCACCGCTACTTCACCCACGGCTCCTTCAAGGCGAAGCGTCCGCTGCGTATCGCGCTCGCCATCGCCGGCTCGATGGCGGTGGAGGGCCCGGTGGTCCGCTGGGTCGCCGACCACCGCAGGCACCACAAGTTCTCCGACGCGGAGGGCGACCCGCACTCTCCGTGGCGCTTCGGCGAGACCCTTCCGGCGCTGACGAAGGGCCTGTGGTGGGCGCACATCGCATGGATGTTCGACGAGGAGCGGACGCCGCAGGACAAGTACGCGCCGGATCTGATCAAGGACCCGGCGATCCGGGCGATCTCCCGCCAGTTCCTCTACTGGACGGTGCTCTCCCTGGCCCTGCCCCCGCTGATCGGCGGTCTGGCCACGATGTCCTGGTGGGGCGCGTTCACCGGCTTCTTCTGGGGGTCGCTCGTACGGGTGGCTCTGCTGCACCACGTGACCTGGTCGATCAACTCGATCTGCCACGCGGTCGGCAAGCGTCCCTTCAAGTCACGGGACCGCTCGGGCAACGTGTGGTGGCTGGCCGTCCTGTCCTGCGGTGAGTCCTGGCACAACCTGCACCATGCCGACCCGACCTCCGCGCGGCACGGTGTGATGCGCGGCCAGGTGGACTCCTCGGCGCGCCTCATCCGCTGGTTCGAGGCGTTCGGCTGGGCGTACGACGTGCGCTGGCCGTCACGCTCACGTATCGATTCACGCCGTAACACCGGCCAGGACGGCTCATCGCCCCGGAAGGAGTCGGCGAAGGCGGCATGATTGACGCCGTGGCGACCGACTCCAGCAGTACCCCGAGCAATGAGAAGCCGCGGCGAGCGCGGCGCACCCGGATGACGGGAGCCGAGCGCCGCCAGCAGCTGCTCGAGATCGGTCGCACCCTGTTCGCCGCCAAGGGGTTCGAGGGCACGTCGGTGGAGGAGATCGCGGCGAAGGCCGGGGTGTCCAAGCCGATGGTGTACGAGCACTTCGGTGGCAAGGAGGGCCTGTACGCGGTGGTGGTGGACCGCGAGATGCGCCGTCTGCTGGACATGGTGACCGGTTCCCTGACGGCAGGTCATCCGCGTGAACTGTGTGAACAGGCGGCGTTCGCGCTCCTGGACTACATCGAGGAGAACACGGACGGCTTCCGCATCCTGGTCCGCGACTCCCCCATCCCCCAGTCGACGGGTTCCTTCGCGTCGCTGATCTCGGACATCGCCACCCAGGTGGAGGACATCCTGGGCCGCGAGTTCAAGAGCCGCGGATTCGACCCCAAACTCGCCCCGCTGTACGCCCAGGCCCTGGTCGGCATGGTCGCGCTGACCGGCCAGTGGTGGCTGGACGTGCGCCGCCCGAAGAAGGCGGAGGTCGCCGCCCATCTGGTGAACCTGGCCTGGCACGGGCTGGACGGGCTGGAGGCGAAGCCGCACCTGATAGGGCGCCGCAAAAGCTGAGTCCCGTACCGGCGGGAGACGCTCGGTACGGGACTCAGGTGCTTTTCGGGGCGGTGCCGGTACGGGGCTCAGTGCTTGAAGACGTCCTTCGTCTTCTCCTTGGCCTGGCGTGCGTCACCCTTCGACTGCTCGGCCTTGCCCTCGGCCGTCATGCGCTCGTTGCCGACCGCGCGGCCCACGGCTTCCTTCGCCTTCCCCTTGGCCTGTTCGGTCTTGCCCTTGGCCTTCTGGTCCTTCGCCACCGTCGATCACTCCCAGATCAGGTTTGGGCTTCGGTGTCAGCACACCGAGTAGCCGTCACGGCGCCGGGCAAACCCGCCTCAGTGCCCCGGCTCCAGGAATTCCAGCCGGTTGCCGACGGGGTCCTCGCAGTAGAAGCGCCGATACCCGGGGAGGTTGTCGTCCCAGGTCACCGCGGCCCCATGCGCCCCGAGCCGGGCGGCGTACGCCTCGATGCCCGTGACCCGCAGCCCCGGGTGGGACTTCTTCGCCGGCCTGAAGCCCGCCTCAACGCCCAGGTGCAGCCGCACCGCCCCCGCCTGGAACCAGCACCCGCCCCGCGCCGCGAGCGCGGGCGGCTTGGGGATCTCGGTCATGCCGAGGACGTCGGCATAGCAGGCCCGCAGCCGATCCTCGGAGCCGGGTGGCGCGGCGAGCTGGACATGGTCGACGGCGGTGATCACCCTCAGGCCTCCTTGCGGGCCACGGCGAAGATCCGGCGGAACGGGAACGGAGTGCCGTACGCCGTGGCCGGATAGGCCTCCCGCAGGGCCGCCCGGTACTCGTCCAGGAACTCCTCCCGGGCCGCCGGGTCGTCGGCGAGGGCGGTGAGCACCGGCCGCAGCCCGGTCCCCTTCACCCAGTCGAGCACCGGGTCCTCGCCCGTCAGGAGATGGACGTACGTCGTCTCCCACACGTCCGCCGCGCAGCCGAGGGAGGTCAGCCGCTCCAGGTAGGTCTCCGGCGCGTGGACGGCGTCGTCGTGGCGGAGGGTTTCGGCGAGGCGGTCCTTCCAGCGGGCGGAGTGGGCGAGTTCGCGCATCAGCGTGTGGCTGGGGGCGGAGAAGTTGCCGGGAACCTGGAAGGCGAGGGTGCCACCGGGCCTGAGGCCCGCGATCCACTCCCCGAACCGCTCCACGTGCCCGGGGACCCACTGCAGGGTGGCGTTGCTGAGGATCAGGTCGCACGGCTGCGGGGGCACCCAGCTGCGGGCGTCGGCGTACGAGAAGTCGAGGCGTCCGCCGCCGGATGTGGGGCCCTCGTGCTCCACGAGCGCCGTGTCGAGCATCTGAGGCGAGTTGTCGTACCCGATGATGTGCGCGGTGGGCCAGCGGCCGGCGAGCAGGACGGTGACGTTGCCGGGGCCGCAGCCCAGGTCGGCGATGTGGGGCGGGTCGCCGGGCAGGTCCGGGACGCGGGCCAGGAGGTCGGCGAAGGGGCGGGCGCGATGGCCGGCGTGACGCAGGTACTGGGCGGGGTCCCAGGTGGGGGCGGCGGCGGGCATGGAGGGCCTCCTCGACGTACTGGACTGGTACCCAGCCTCCCTCCCGATTTACCTCGACGTCAAGAAACTTGACACCAAGAGACTTCACATCGACACAACCACTACACTGATCGTCATGGAGGACGAGGTCGATCGGCTGGTCGCAGCGTGGCGCCGGGAGCGCCCTGACCTCGACGTGGAACCGCTCGAGGTGCTCAGCCGGGTCAGCAGACTGGCCCGGCATCTGGACCGGGCACGCCGGCTGGCCTTCGCCGAGCACAGCCTGGAGCCCTGGGAGTTCGACGTGCTGACGGCGCTCAGGCGCGCGGGCACGCCGTACCAGCTCTCGCCGGGGCAGCTGCTGACGCAGACCCTGGTCACGTCGGGCACGATGACCAACCGCATCGACCGCCTGGCGAAGAAGGGCCTGGTGGAGCGGCTGCCCGACCCGAGCGACCGCCGCGGCGTGCTGGTGCGGCTGACCGAGGAGGGGCAGGACCGCGCGGACCAGGCCCTGGCCGGTCTGCTCGACCAGGAGCGGGCGATCCTCGCCGAGCTGTCACGTGCCCAGCGCGGCGAACTCGCGGGGCTGCTACGCCAGCTGACCGCCCCGTTCGACAACATCCCCGGCTAGGTCGACGGGGCCGACCCCGGCCCGGCGGGCGAGGGCGACGGCGGCCAGGGTCGAGTGGACGCCCAGCTTGCCGAGGACGTTCTGCATGTGTGTGCGCACGGTGTGGGGCGAGAGGAACAGCCGCTCGGCGACGGCCTTTCTGCCCAGCCCCGCGACCATGCAGCGCAGCACTTCCCGCTCCCTCGGGGTCAGGGACTCCACCAGGCGCTCACTCTCGGTGCGGTGCTTGCGCGCGGCGGTCAACTCCCTGAGCACACCGGTGAGCAGGGCGGGCGGCAGATGCGTCTCGTCGCGCAGCACGCCCCGGATGACGTTGAGCAGCCGGGACAGCGAGCAGTCCTTGGCCACCCAGCCGGAGGCGCCGGCCTGCAGGGCGAGCGCGGCACGCCGCGGGTCGTCCTTCTCGGCGAGCACGATGATCCGTACGCCCGGCTGCCCGGAGCGCACCCCGGCGACCAGCGAGATCCCGTCGACGAGGCCGTCCTCGTTGGCCTCCTGAACGGGCACGGCCGGCCGGACACCCGGCACGTTCCCGCCCAGATCGGAGTCGACGAGCAGCACGTCGAACCTGCGTCCCTCGGCTGCCGCACGCTCCAGGCTGCGCAGCGCGGCGGGACCGCTGCCGGCCGCGGAGACGTCGACGTCGGGCTCGGCCGCAAGAGCGGCGGCGAGCGATTCGGCGAAGATGCGATGGTCGTCGACGACCAGGACTCGGATGCGAACCACGAAACCCCCTTCCCCAAGCTCTCCAAGAGCAGGGGATGCCTCATCGTCGGGAGACGGCACGGGCGCAGGTACGGCGCCCGAAGCACCCCAGGTCGTCCTTGACCACCTGGGACTGGAACGGCACACCGCACGGCCGCCGCCGTGCGGAGACTGCTACCCCCACTTCGGGCGTCGTACCCGACTGTCTCGCCCCCTGATCGGCACCGGCCCCCACCGGTGCTGCTCATCAGGGTACGGCCGGGGGGCAGGAGCGGAAGGTAATTTGCAGAACTGGCTGTCCAGCGCGTTTATCGTGAGCCGCATGTTTCGTCTTGAGACAGAAGTCGACAAAGCCCGGCGCGATCTTCTCCGTTCCCGCCTGCGCGACGCCAACACGGCGGCCTCCCCGGTGCTGCGCGCCTTGCGCGGAACTCCGTCGGAACGCGAACTTCCACTCCATGCCTGGGTGTTGGACGAGCGCGACGAGCTGGTCGCCGGACTGGTGGGCCACACCTGGACGACCTGGCTGCATGTGACGTACCTGTGGGTCGACGAGCGCCTGCGGGGCGCGGGCATCGGCTCACGGCTTTTGGCGGAGGCGGAGAAAATCGCCCGCTCCGAGCGGGGCTGCAGCTCGGCCCGGCTGGAGACATGGGACTTCCAGGCGCCCGAGTTCTACAGGAAGCAGGGGTACGACGTGGTGTGCGTGATCCCCGACTATCCGCCGGGGGTCACGGAGTACACGTTGGTGAAGCGGCTCAGCTGATCCTTTGCGCCCCCGCCGAAGGCACCGCCTCGAACACCCGCGGTGCCGTGAAGGATGCGGCCGCGAAGGCCTCCTCGACGGCCTTGGTGATCGTGTCCACGTCGGTCGCCTCCGCGAGGACGATCGCCGAGCCGCCGAAGCCGCCGCCGGTCATCCGGGCGCCCAGGGCGCCGGACGCGAGGGCCGTGTCGACGACCAGGTCCAGCTCCGGGCAGGAGATGCGGAAGTCGTCGCGGAGGGAGGCGTGGCCTTCGACCAGGACAGGGCCGATCGCGCGCGTCTCGCCCGACTCCAGGAGGGAGACCACCTGCTCCACCCGGTGGTTCTCGGTGACGATGTGGCGGACCAGACGGCGGACCTCCTCCTCGTCGCCCAGCCGCGCGAGCGCCGCGTCCAGTCCGGCGTACGGCACGTCCCGCAGGGCGTCGACGCCCAGCAGCGCCGCCCCCTTCTCGCAGCCCGCGCGCCGCTTGCCGTACTCGCCGTCGCTGTGGGCGTGCTTGACCTGCGTGTCGACGACCAGCAGCCGCATGCCCTCGGCCGCCAGGTCGAAGGGGATCTGCTTCTGGGAGAGGTCGCGGGTGTCGAGGAAGAGCGCGTGGCCCTCCTCGCAGCACGCCGACGCCGTCTGGTCCATGATGCCGGTGGGCGCGCCGACGTAGACGTTCTCGGCGCGCTGGCACAGACGGGCCAGCTGCCAGCGCTGCAGGCCGAGTTCGTAGAGGTCGTTCAGGGCCAGGGCCACGACGACCTCCAGGGCCGCCGAGGACGACAGGCCCGCGCCGGACGGCACCGTGGAGGACAGGTGGACGTCCGCGCCGGTCACCGGGTGGCCGGCCTCGCGCAGGGCCCAGACGACGCCCGCCGGGTACGCCGTCCAGCCGCGGTCCGACTCCGGGGCCAGGGCGTCCAGGCGCAGTTCCGCGACCCCGCCCTCGACGTCCGCCGAGTGCAGTCGCAGGACGCCGTCCTCGCGCCGTGAGACGGCCGCGACGGCGGTGTGCGGCAGCGCGAAGGGCATCACGAAGCCGTCGTTGTAGTCGGTGTGCTCACCGATGAGGTTGACGCGGCCCGGCGCCGACCAGACGCCCTCCGGCTCGGCTCCGTACAGTGCGGCGAAGCCTTCCCGGACCTGCTGTGCACCCACTACTGCTCCCTGGTCGTGCCGGCGATGTGCTGCGCGAACTGCCATGCGTCCGCGACGATCCCCGCGAGGTCCGCGCGGGACGGGTTCCAGCCCAGTTTCTCGCGGGCCGTGGCGGCGGACGCCACCAGGACCGCCGGGTCTCCGCCCCGGCGCGGGGCCACGACCTCCGGGATCGGGTGGCCGGTGACCTGCCGGACCGTCTCGATGACCTGGCGGACCGAGAAGCCCTCGCCGTTGCCCAGATTGCAGATGAGGTGCTCGCCGGGGGTGGCGGCCTTCAGCGCGAGCAGGTGGGCGTCGGCGAGGTCCGCGACATGGATGTAGTCGCGCACGCAGGTGCCGTCCGGCGTCGGGTAGTCGTCGCCGAAGACGGAGATCGCGTCCCGCCTGCCCTGCGCGACCTGCAGTACCAGCGGAATCAGGTGCGACTCGGGGTCATGGCGCTCGCCCTGCTCGCCGTACGCGCCCGCCACGTTGAAGTAGCGCAGCGAGACCGCGCCCAGACCGTGGGCCGCCGCCTCGCCGGTGATCATGTGGTCGACGGCCAGCTTCGAGGCGCCGTACGGGTTGGTGGGCGACGTGGGCGCCGACTCGACGATCGGGACCTCCTTGGGCTCGCCGTACGTGGCAGCCGTGGAGGAGAAGACCAGCTTGCGGACGCCCGCCTCGCGCATCGCGCCGAGCAGCGCCATGGTGCCGGCGACGTTGTTGTCCCAGTACTTCTCGGGCTTCACGACCGACTCGCCGACCTGCGAGAACGCGGCGAAGTGCAGGACCGCGTCGAAGGAGGGGTCCAGCCATTTGGCGGCGTCGCGGATGTCGCCCTCGACGAAGGCGGCACCGGCCGGGACGCCCTCCCGGAAGCCGGTGGAGAGGTTGTCGAGCACGACGACCTCGTGGCCCGCCTCCAGCAGATGCTGGGCGACCACACTGCCGACGTAACCCGCGCCGCCCGTCACCAGGTACTTACCGCTCATCAACTCGCTACCTCTCGCAGTCGCTCGGCCGCGCGCTCCGGCGGCACGTCGTTGATGAACACGCTCATGCCGGACTCGGAACCCGCGAGGAACTTCAGCTTGCCGGAGGTTCGGCGGATGGTGAAAAGCTCGAGGTGGAGCGCGAAGTCGTCGCGGTTGACGCCCTCGAAGTCCTCCAGCGCGCCGAACGGGGCCTGGTGCCAGGCCGCGATGTACGGCGTGAGGGACTCGCTCGCGCCCTCCTTCCCTCCACCCGGCCCGTCGAAGATCCGGTCGAAGCGTCTCAAGAGTTCCAGATAGACCGTGGGGAACTCTGTGCGCGCCCCCTCGTCCAGACCGAGCAGATCGGGCACGCGGCGCTTCGGGTACAGGTGGACCTCGTACGGCCAGTGCGCGGCGTACGGCACGAACGCCACCCAGTGTTCACCCTCCAGGACGACCCGCTCCCCGGCGAGTTCGCTCTCCAGGACGGCGTCGAAGAGGTTCTCACCGGCCGTCGCCTCCTTGTGAGTTGCGAGAGAACGCAGCATCAGTGCGGTGCGGGGGGTCGTGAAGGGGTACGCGTAGATCTGGCCGTGCGGATGTCCGAGCGTCACTCCGATCTCCGCGCCCCGGTTCTCGAAGCAGAACACCTGCTCCACGGAGGGGAGATGCGACAGCTCGGACGTCCGGTCCGTCCACGCCTCCAGCACCAGGGCCACCTGTTCCTCGGTCAGGTCGGCGAAGGACGCGTTGTGGTCGGAGGTGAAGCAGACGACCTCGCAGCGGCCCGAGTCGCCGGCCAGGGAGGGGAACCGGTTCTCGAAGACGGCCACGTCGTACGACGAGTCCGGGATCTCGCTCAGGCGATCGCCCTGGGAGGGGCACAGGGGGCACTCGTCGGCCGGCGGGTGGTAGGTGCGGCCCTGGCGGTGCGAGGCGATGGCGACCGAGTCGCCGAGCAGCGGGTCGCGGCGGGTCTCGGAGGTGGTGACGGTCCGCTCCAGCGGGCGCTTGTCCACCGCGTCCCGCACGTGGTCGTCGCGCAGGTCGTAGTAGATCAACTCGCGACCGTCGGCCAGGCGGGTCGAGGTCTTCTTCACTGCGGACTCCCTATCCGAGCCACTACTGCCAGCTACTCACTCATCAAACATAAACAAACACATTGGAACACGGTCCCCCACATCCGTCAACATCACAATCCAACAAAGGCCATCAACAGAAGTGTTCAACTACTGAACGCACAGGCGTAGGTTCCGCCCTGGATCAGTTCACGCGACGAAGCGAGTTCTTATGCAAACCCCCACATATCCGGCCGTGCAGCTGGCCGCCGAGCTACGACTCCCCACGAACTGGCTCGACTACACGATCCTCGGCATCTACTTCGCCGTCGTCCTCGGCATCGGTTTCGCCGCCCGCGCGTCGGTGAAGACCAGCCTCGACTTCTTTCTCTCCGGGCGCTCCCTGCCCG
Source organism: Streptomyces sp. DF42 (assembly GCF_058267695.1). NCBI lineage: Bacteria > Bacillati > Actinomycetota > Actinomycetes > Kitasatosporales > Streptomycetaceae > Streptomyces > Streptomyces sp. DF42. Next base: position 3,870,722 of record NZ_CM177859.1, read on the forward strand.
CCTGGATCACCGGTCTCGCGTTCATCTCGGCCAACCTGGCCGCCACCGAGATCCTCGGCATGGCCGCGAACAGCGCGCAGTACGGGGCGTACACCGTGCACTGGTACTGGATCGGCGCCATCCCCGCCATGGTCTTCCTCGGCCTGGTGATGATGCCCTTCTACTACGGCAGCAAGGTGCGCTCGGTCCCCGAGATGCTGCTGCTGCGCTTCGACAAGTGGGCACATCTGCTCAGTTCGATCCTGTTCGCGTTCGCCGCCATCCTCATCGCCGGTGTGAACCTGTACGCCCTCGCGATCGTCGTCGAGGCGCTGCTGGGCTGGCCGCAGTGGGTGGCGATCGTGGTGGCCGGCGCCTTCGTGCTGGCGTACATCACCCTCGGCGGTCTGTCGTCCGCGATCTACAACGAGGTGCTGCAGTTCTTCGTGATCCTCGCGGCCCTCATCCCGATCGTCGTGCTGGGCCTGAAGAAGGTCGGCGGCTGGGGCGGCCTGACCGACAAGCTCACCGCGACCCACGGCGCGAACTTCACCACCGCCTGGGGCGGCACCGGTATCGGCAGCCCCAACCCGCTCGGCGCCAACTGGCTGACCATCGTCCTGGGCCTCGGCTTCGTGCTGTCCTTCGGCTACTGGACGACCAACTTCGCCGAGGTGCAGCGCGCCCTGTCAGCGAAGAACCTCTCCGCCGGCCGGCGCACCCCGCTGATCGCCGCGTACCCGAAGATCTTCATCGTCTTCCTGGTGATGATCCCGGGCCTGGTCGCCGCCGCGCTCGTACCGAACTTCGGTACCGCCAAGTCCGGTTACCAGTACAACGACGCCATTCCCTACCTGATGCAGGAGCTGCTGCCCAACGGCGTTCTCGGCATCGCGGTGACCGGTCTGCTGGCCGCGTTCATGGCGGGCATGGCGGCCAACGTGTCGTCCTTCAACACGGTGTTCACCAACGACATCTGGGGCCGGTACATCGTCAAGGGCCGCGAGGACGCGTACTACGTCCGCTTCGGCCGCCTGATCACGGTCGTCGGCGTCTGCGCCTCGGTCGGCACGGCCTTCCTGGCGTCGTCGTTCTCGAACATCATGAGCTACCTCCAGACGCTGTTCTCCTTCTTCAACGTGCCGATGTTCGTCGTCTTCATCGTCGGCATGTTCTGGAAGCGCGCGTCCGTGAAGTCCGGCTTCTGGGGCCTGCTCGCCGGCACGGTGTCGGCGATGGTGAACTACTTCTGGATCTACAAGCAGGGCATCATCTCCATCCCCACCGACCAGGGCGCCAACTTCGTCTCCGCGATCGTCGGCTTCGTCGCCGGCGCGGTGGTGATGGTCGTCGTGTCGCTGTTCACCGAGCCGAAGCCGGCACAGGAGCTGGAGGGCCTGGTGTACGGCACCACCTCCCCCGGCATGGAGGAACCACCCGCCGCCGGCGACGACGCCTGGTACCGGAAGCCGGCCCTGCTGGGCTGGGGCGCCGTGATCATCGCTGCCGCCTGCTACATCCCGTTCTCGTTCTGATGGCATCCTGACTGGGGAGTTGGAAAACCATGACTGATCAGTCCGGACCCTCCGGATACTCCGGGTACTCCGACAAGGACGTCCAGCGCGAGGTCACCGAGCTGCAGGGGAAGTCCGCGACCGCGGCCCGCATCTTCGACCTGCGCCGCATCATCGGCGGCGTGTTCGTCCTCTACGGCATCATCGTCACGATCGCCGGCATCACCGACGACCAGGCCGCCATCGACAAGGCCCAGGGCATCAACATCAACCTGTGGACCGGCATCGCCATGCTGCTCCTCGGCATCTTCTTCCTGGCCTGGCTGAAGCTGCGCCCGACCCCTCCGCCGACTCCGGCGGTCGCACCGGGACAGGGGGACTCCCCGGGACAGGGGGACGACGCTCCGGCCTCACGCCCGGAGTGACGGCCACGGGGCCGGAGAGCCCATGGCCTCCGGCCCCGCCCCGTCTCCGCCTCGCCGGGACCACCACGCCTCCCCCGAAGGTCACAGGGCCTCTGGTCCCGCTTCCGCGTGCGTCACCGGCGTCGCCGAGTGCGTCAGCGGGCCCGCTCTGTCCAGCAGGCCGGTGCGGGCCGCCAGGGCCGCTGCCTCCAGGCGGGAGCCGACGCCGAGTTTCATCAGGACGCGCTGGACGTGGGTGCGGGCGGTGGACGGGGCGATGCCCATGCCGGCCGCGATCAGGCGGGTGTCCTCGCCGTCGGCGACCCGGACCAGGACCTCGACCTCCCTCGGGGTGAGCATCTGCAGCAGACGCTGGCCCTCGTCGTCGGGCTGCGCGGCAGGGTTGAGGAGTTCACTGAACGCTCCTTGCAGAAGCTGCGGGGCCACCGCCGCCTCACCCGCCCTCGCCTTCATGATCGCGCGCTCGACACCCTCTATGCGCTCGTCATGGCGTACGTAGCCCGAGGCGCCCGCGGCGAAGGCGGCGGCGATGCCGCGCGGGCTCGGCACCGGGCCCAGGACCACGACAGCGACCTGCGGACGCTCCCGTTTGATCCTCACCACCGGATCGAAGATGCCCTGTTCGGCCGGTGTCGCCGTCCCCAGCAGACACACCTCCGGCGCACGGGTGATCACCAGCTCCGCCGCGCCCGCGGCCGGCGCCGCCGCGGCGAGCACCCGGTGCCCGCGCAGCTTCAACGCCGAGGCCAGTGCCTCGGCGAGCAGTCGGTGGTCGTCGACCACCATGAGCCGCACTCCCATCGAGCAAACCCCCCAGTCCCCCAATGGATGTCCATGAATGCCCCACTATGGATGCCCACTGGTCCGCGCGGACAGAAGCCCCCCCGGCTCCCCCGCTCTTCATGCCCCCGGAAGCTACACGCTTGTTCGACGATGCGCTCCCCCTAACGGTGAGAAGTGCCCCGGATCGACGGAATTTCTGACATGCGAGGTGACGCCGGGTACGCGCACGGCCCCGCCCCTGAGCAGGGACGGGGCCGTGGCACGGCTGTCGCGCGGGCTCAGCCGCCGGCGCCGAACGCGATCGCCAGGTACTCCTTGTCGCCGGCACCCGACGGCTTGTCGGCATAGACCCCGGACATGTATAGGTGCCCCTGCGCATAGATGATCTCGGAGTAGTCCGGGGACATGCTCGTCTCCACGTCGCGCACCGAGTCCGTCGCCGGGTTCTCCAGCAGCTTCGTCTCCTTGAAGGAGCCGCCGTCGATGCTGACGACCTGTCCGCCCTTGTCGTACGGCGGGCGCTTGTACGCGATCACGTTGGCGCCGTCCATGCGCAGCGGGGTGATCGTGTAACCGTCGCCCGCGTCCCCGCGCTGGCCGGTCTGCTTGCCGGTGGCCAGGTCGAACGCGACGATCTCGTTGGTCTGGCTGTACTCCCCGGTGCCGTCGTGCTCCTCGGTCGGGATGTACAGCCGGCCGTTGCCGACGGCGATGCCGGTGCACGCCTCGACCCTCGTGATGCCGTCGCACTTGGCCGCGAACTGGTCGCCCGGCGCCGAGATCCGGTTGATCAGCTTGCCGGTCTTGTTGTCGATGGAGAAGAAGTCCGAGATGCCGCTGCCGTCGCCCGCGCTGTCGCCGACGTCGGCGGCCACCACCAGCGGGTTCGTCGACACGACGGAGGCGTACTCGATGCCCGAGGTCATCTTGTACTCCGAGATCACCTTCCCGGACTCCGGATCGATGGTCTGGATGTGCAGCTGGCGCTGGTCGTAGGAGCCGCACTTGCGCACCGCGACCAGCTTCTCGCCGCCGGCGTAACCGGCGTCGTAGCAGGTGTCCGTGGGCTTCGGGGCCCACAGGGACTTGCCGGAGGTGACGTCCCAGGCGGCGCCGCCGCTGCTGCTGCCCGCGGCGACGGTGTTCGCGCTGACCGTGACGTTGTCCAGACTGATCGGCCGGTCACCGGAGTTGACCGTCTTCGTCCACAGCTTCTTGCCCGCGACCAGGTCGATCGCCGCGACCTGGCTGCAGCCCGCCGAGCTGTTCTTCGCCGGCATCTTCGGCTGGAAGACGATGGCCGTCTTGTTGTCCGCGGTGGCGTGCGAGCTGGCCTCGCACACCGGGCCGGGCAGCGCGATCGTCCAGAGCTTGGTGCCCTTTTCGGGGTCGTAGCCGTTGATCTCGGCGACGCCGGCCTTGACGTAGGCCTTGTCGGTGAGCCACGAACCCGCCACGACGGTGCTGTCGTCCACCTTGGGCTCCGGGACCTGGAACAGGACATGGGAGCCGGGGTTCGCGGGCACCTTCTCGTCGCCCTTGGTCGACGACCCGCCGGTGTCGCCCTTGCCGTCCTTACCGCCGGTGCCGCCGCTCGAACTCGCGGTGTCGTGCTTCTTGTCGTCGCCCTTGCCGGACGAGGCGTACCAGATGCCGCCGCCGACGATCAGCGCGATCGCGACGACCGCCGCGACGATGATGGTCGTCTGCGTGCTGAGCCCCCGCCCGCCGGCGGGCTGCCCGGCCTGCGGCTGCAGCGGCATGGTCGGCTGCGGGTAGCCGTAACCGGGCTGCTGGCCATAGGGGTTCGGGGTCTGCCCGTACGGGTTCGGCTGCTGGCCGGGGTAGCCGTAGCCCGGGGGCGTCTGCGGCGGCTGCGGCTGCTGCGGCGCCTGGGGATAGCCGTAGCCGGGCTGCTGCGGAGGCGGCGGCGGGGGTGTCTGCGGAGCCTGGGGCTGCTGGGGCGCCTGCGGGTGGCCGTAGCCCGGCTGCTGCGGGGCGCCGAAGCCGGGCTGCTGCGGCGGCTGGTCCTGGGGCGGGCCGAAACCGCCCTGCTGCGGGGGCTGATGGGGCGGCGGGGGCGGTGGCTGGGTCATCGTGTGCGTTACCTCGAAGCGTGGCGGCCGGGCGGCGGGGACTGCGTGAACGAAGGAAGAGAGGGAAGAGTCACTTGCCGTAGGCGAGCATCAACTTCTCCTTCGCTTCGTCATTGCCGGTCAGCCGGGTGGTCGAGAGGTAGAAGCGCCCGTCGACCCAGTCGAAGTCCTTGGAGAAGAAGCCGTTCTCGATCTCCGCGGTGCCTGCCGGGTTCTGCAGCAGTTTCACCGGCTTGTGGCTCGATCCGCCGGTCGCGATCGACACGACCTGGCCGCCCGCGTCGTACGACGGCTCGACATACGCGATGAGCTTTCCGCCCTCGACCCTGATCGGCAGCATCGACTCGTCCGCGGGGGACTTGACGCGCCACTTCTCCTTGCCGTTCGCGAGGTTGATCGCGACGATCTCGTTGGCGCCGGTGGTGGCGTCGGTCGGCAGGTAGAGGGTGGCGGCGTCGGAGGCGACGCCCTGGCAGCCCTGAAGGTCACGCGAGAGGATCGCCCAGCCGCACTGGGGGCCGAAGTTCTCGTCGAAACCCACCTGCGAGCGGAAGGTGCCGTTGGCGTTGAACGTGGAGATGTTCCACGCCTTCTTGTCCTCGTTCGTACTGTAGACGACCAGCGGGTCGACGGAGTACGTGCGCGCCACCGTCCAGCCCTTGTCGAACTTCTGCGTCCACTTGACCTTGCCGGTGGCCGGGTCGAGCTGCTGCATCTCGTCGTGCTCGTTCGATCCGGTGGCGTCGCAGGAGGCGACGGACAGCAGCCTGCTGCCGCCCGCGAACGCGGTCGGGAAGCACGAGTCGCCGTACTTCTTCTTGTCGAAGAGCTTCTTGCCCGAGTCGATGTTGTACGCCACTCCGGACTGCGAGCGGCCCACCATCAGCGTCTTGCCGGTGATGGACAGGGAGACGGTGATGGTGCTGTCGAACAGTGCGCCGTCGGCGAGTTGGGTCTTCCAGCCCTTCTCGCCGGTGTTCAGGTCGATCTGCTGGAGCTGGTTGCACCGGGCGCGGTCGCTGGTGCCGCTCTCGTAGGCCACCACGGCCTTGTCGTCGGCCGACTGCTGGTGGGTGACCGCGCAGATCTTCTGCGGGAAGGTGATCGGGGCCCAAGTGGGTTTGCCGTCGCCCACGTTGTAGGCGAAGACCTGCTTGTACGCCGCCTTCACCGCCGCCTTGTCGGTGATCCACATGCCGGGGGCGTCGGCGCCGGAACCGGGCGCGTCCGGCGCCTCCTTGTACCAGAGGACCTTCGACTCGCCCGCCTGGCGGCCCTCGTTGAGGTTCTCGGAGTCCGAGCCGCCGTCGCCGCTGCCGTCACCGGGGTTCGCCGGAGCATCGGACGGGGAGGCCTTGGAGTCGTCGCTCTTCTCGGCGACCGGCTTCTTCTTGTCGTCGTCGCCCCCGCTGGTCGCGACGAGGACGGTGCCGCCGATGACGGCCAGCGCGGCGACCACCGCCGCGACGACGAGCACGGGCCTGCCCTTGAACGGGTTCTTGGAGCCGGGGCCGGGCGGCGGGGTGCCGGGCGCGCCGGGGTACTGCGGCTGCGGGTAGCCGTAACCGGGCTGCTGACCGTACGGGCCGGGCTGCTGGGGCTGTCCGTACGGGCCGGGCCGGCCGTAGGGGGCCGCCGGCTGACCCGCCGGCTGGCCGTAGGGACCGGGCTGTCCGTACGGGCCGGGCTGCTGGGGTGCCTGCGGCGCCTGGGGGTAGCCGTAGCCGGGCTGCGGGGCGCCGGACGGCGGGGCCTGTGGGGGCGGCGGCGTCTGGGGCGGGCCCTGGGGTGGCGGCGGGGTCTGCGGAACGCCGAAACCGTCCTGCGGCTGGTTCTGCGGCGCTCCGAAACCACCGGGCTGCGGCGGCTGGTTGGGCGGCTGAGTCATCAGCGCGTCTCCCCCTCGTTCACTGATTTTTAGCCACGCCCTGAGGTACGTGATGGACCCAGAGTCGTACTCAGAAAGTTCTCAGACGGCTCTTTCTATCACTCGGGGCCGACAGCGCACCGGGCCGGTTCATCCCCTGTTCCCAAGGGAGAACCGGCCCGTGATGCCGCTGTTATGCGCCTTCACGCACCCTTCACGCGTCCTCGGCGAGTTCCAGCCACTGCAGTTCCAGCTCCTCGCGTCGGCCCGTCAAGTCCCGCAATTCGGCGTCGAGTTGGGCCACCTTCGCGAAGTCCGTGGCGTTCTCGGCGATTTGGGCGTGCAGCTTCGCCTCCTGCTCGGAGACCTTGTCGAGCTGTCGCTCGATCTTCTGGAGTTCCTTCTTGGCGGCGCGCTGGCCGGCCGCGCTCTTCTCGGGTACGGCCTTCTCCACGACCGGCGACGAGGCGGCGACCGCCTCCTCCATCCGCCGGCGCCGCTCCAGGTACTCGTCGATGCCGCGCGGCAGCATCCGCAGGGTGGCGTCGCCGAGCAGGGCGAAGACCCGGTCGGTGGTGCGTTCGACGAAGAACCGGTCGTGGGAGATGACGATCATCGAGCCGGGCCAGCCGTCGAGAACGTCCTCCAGCTGGGTCAGGGTCTCGATGTCGAGGTCGTTGGTGGGCTCGTCGAGGAAGAGGACGTTGGGCTCGTCCATGAGCAGCCGCAGCAGTTGCAGCCGCCGCCGCTCACCGCCGGACAGGTCGCCGACCGGCGTCCACTGCTTCTCCTTGTTGAACCCGAACGTCTCGCACAGCTGCCCGGCGGTCATCTCCCGCCCCTTGCCGAGGTCGACGCGCTCGCGCACCTGCGCCACCGCCTCCAGGACCCGCAGGTTCGGGTCGAGCTCGGCGACCTCCTGGGAGAGGTACGCGAGCTTGACGGTCCTGCCGACGGCGACCCGCCCGGCGGCGGGCTGCGTCTCGCCCTCGCTGCGGGCGGCCTCGGCCATGGCGCGCAGGAGGGAGGTCTTGCCGGCGCCGTTGACACCGACCAGGCCGATGCGGTCGCCGGGCCCCAGCTGCCAGGTGACGTGCTTGAGCAGCACCTTGGGACCGGCCTGCACGGTGACGTCTTCCAGGTCGAAGACGGTCTTCCCGAGCCGGGTGGAGGCGAACTTCATCAGCTCGCTGCTGTCGCGCGGCGGCGGTACGTCCGCGATCAGCTCGTTGGCGGCCTCGACGCGGAAGCGCGGCTTGGACGTACGGGCGGGGGCGCCGCGGCGCAGCCAGGCCAGCTCCTTGCGGACCAGGTTCTGCCGCTTGGTCTCCTCGGTGGCGGCGATGCGCTCGCGCTCGGCGCGGGCGAAGACGTAGTCGGTGTAGCCGCCCTCGTACTCGTAGACGTCGCCCTTCTGCACGTCCCACATGCTCGTGCACACCTGGTCGAGGAACCACCGGTCGTGGGTCACGCACACGAGCGCGGACCGCCGCTCCCGCAGATGCCGGGCGAGCCAGGAGATGCCCTCGACGTCGAGGTGGTTGGTGGGCTCGTCGAGGACGATCAGGTCCTGTTCCTCGATGAGCAGCTTGGCGAGCGCGATACGCCGGCGCTCGCCGCCGGAGAGGGGCGCGATGACGGTGTCGAGTCCCTGCGGGAAGCCGGGCAGGTCGAGCCCTCCGAACAACCCGGTGAGCACGTCGCGCACCTTCGCGTTCCCGGCCCACTCGTGGTCTTCCATGTCCCTGATGACCTCGTGCCGGACGGTGGCGTTCGGGTCGAGGGAGTCGTGCTGTGTGAGCACGCCGAGGCGGAGCCCGCCGGAGTGGGTGACCCGCCCCGTGTCGGCCTCCTCCAGCTTGGCCAGCATGCGGATGAGGGTCGTCTTGCCGTCTCCGTTGCGCCCCACGACCCCGATCCGGTCGCCCTCCGAGACGCCGAGGGAGACGCCGTCGAGGAGGGCACGAGTGCCGTACACCTTGCTGACGTTCTCGACATTGACCAGATTGACGGCCATTACTCTCCTGCCCAGGGGGTCGATCGACCTTCCAGGGTAGTCGGCGGGGCGCCTTGCCTTTCACGGGTCCCGGCGTCGGCCCCCGTCAGCAGCTCAGGGCCGTCGGCCGCTCAGCACCGTCGCGCCCGGCACGGGCCCCGGTGCCGTGCGCACCGTGCGGCACGTGCCCGAGGTCTTCAGCGCGTCCGCCACCTTGGCCGCCGACTCCGCGTCCCGGGCGAGGAACGCCGTGGTCGGACCCGAGCCCGAGACCAGCGCGGTGAGGGCGCCGGCGGTGCGGCCGGCCGCGAGGGTGTCGGCGAGCTCCGGGAAGAGCGAGAGGGCGGCGGGCTGCAGGTCGTTGGACACGGCCGCGGCGAGCGCGTCCGGGTCGCCCTTCGCGAGCGCGTCCAGAAGCTCCTCGGAGGCGACGGGCTCGGGGATGTCGAGCCCCTCCCCCAGCCGGTCGAACTCGCGGAAGACGGCCGGGGTGGACAGTCCGCGGTCGGCCATCGCGAAGACCCAGTGGAAGGTTCCGCCGACCTCCAGCGTGCGCAGCTTCTCCCCGCGGCCGGTGCCGAGTGCGGCCCCGCCCACCATGCCGAACGGCACGTCACTGCCCAACTCCGCGCAGATGGCGAGGAGTTCGGCCCGGGAGGCGCCCGTCCCCCACAGCCTGTCGCAGGCCAGCAGGGCGCCCGCGCCGTCCGCACTGCCGCCCGCCATACCGCCGGCGACCGGGATGTCCTTGGCGATGTGGAGGTGCACGGCCGGCTCGATGCCGCGCCGCTCGGCGAGCACGAGCGCCGCGCGCGCCGCCAGGTTCGTGCGGTCCAGGGGCACCTGGTCGGCGTCGGGGCCCGTGCAGGTGACGCGGAGTTCCGCGGCGGGCGTCACGGTCACCTCGTCGTGGAGGCCGACCGCGAGGAAGACGTTGGCCAGGTCGTGGAAGCCGTCGGGGCGGGCGGCGCCCACCGCGAGCTGGACGTTGACCTTGGCGGGGACGCGGACGGTGACGCTCACTTCTGCCCGGGCTCCTTGTTCTCGGCGTGCTCGGCGTGCTCGGCGTGCTCGGCGTGCTCGGCGTGCTCGGCGTGCTCGGCGTGCTCGGCCCGCTTGGCGTGCTCGGCCCGCTTGGCCCGCTTGGCCTGCTCGGCATTTCCGGCGTGCTCGGTTTTTCCGGCGTGCTCGGTTTTTCCGGCGTGCTCGGCGATGCGCGCGAACTCCTCGACGGTGAGGGCCTCCCCGCGCGCCTGCGGCGAGACTCCGGCGGCCACGAGTGCCGCCTCCGCCGCGGGGGCCGAGCCCGCCCATCCGGCGAGCGCGGCCCGCAGGGTCTTGCGCCGCTGGGCGAACGCCGCGTCGACGACGGCGAACACCTCGCGCCGGGAGGCCGTGGTCTTGATCGGCTCGCTCCGGCGGACGAGCGAGACGAGCCCGCTGTCGACGTTCGGCGCGGGCCAGAAGACCTTGCGCCCGATGGCGCCGGCCCGCTTGACCTCGGCGTACCAGTTGGCCTTCACGGACGGGACGCCGTACACCCGCGAGCCGGGCGCGGCGGCGAGGCGGTCGGCGACCTCCGCCTGCACCATGACGAGGGTGCGCTCGATGCTCGGGAAGGTCTCGAGCATGTGCAGGAGGACCGGCACGGCGACGTTGTAGGGGAGGTTCGCGACCAGCGCGGTCGGGGCGGGCCCGGGCAGCTCGGTCACCCGCATCGCGTCGGAGTGCACCAGCGCGAACCGCTCGGCGCGCTCCGGCATCCGGGCCGCGACGGTGGCGGGCAACGCCTCGGCCAGTACGTCGTCGATCTCGACGGCGGTGACGCGCTCGGCGGCCTCCAGCAGCGCGAGCGTGAGGGAGCCGAGCCCCGGGCCGACCTCCACCACCACGTCGTCCGGCCGGACGTCGGCGGTGCGCACGATGCGCCGCACGGTGTTCGCGTCGATCACGAAGTTCTGGCCGCGCTGCTTGGTGGGCCGCACGCCGAGGGCTGCCGCGAGTTCACGGACGTCGGCGGGGCCCAGGAGGGCGTCGGGGGCGGGGCTGGTACTCACGGCGACAAGGGTACGGGGCGGCGCGAGGCCGCCGCTCACCCGCGCAGCCGCACCCCGCAATGCGGCCAGGGGCTCGCCCCCCGGCGCACGTACAGCTTCTTCGCACGCTGTGTCTGCTCCGCCGCCGGCGCGTCCTGCGGCCGCCCCATGCCGCCGACACTGTGCCAGGTACGGGAGTCCAGCTGGTACAGGCCGCCGTAGGTCCCCGAGGGATCGACGGCATGCGACCGCCCGCCCGACTCGCAGGCCGCGAGGCCCTTCCAGTTCAGGTCGTCGGCGCCGTGCACGGACGTGGGCAGGGGCTTGGTGCCGACCTTCACGACCTCGGACTGCGGCTCGCGCACCACCTCCGAGTCGGTCGCACGCGGCTTCTGCCGCACGCCGTTGACGGTGCGCAGGGAGTAGGTGACCCGCCGCAGCCCGGGCTGTCCGGCCCGCTCCACGACCTCCGTCCCCTTGAACAGCAAAGGGTCGTCCGTCCGCTCCACCTTGAACGGGATCGCCTCCTCGCGGACCTCCTTGGAGCCCCTGATCCGCAGCACGGTGACGGTCTGCCCGTCGCGCGGGAAGCTGTCCGCCGGGACGGACGTGGTGTCCTCGCCGTGCAGGGCGACGCCTGCCTCCTGCACGGCCTCACGCACCGTCGCGGCGTTCGTGCGGAGGGCGCGGGCGTGACCGTCGGCCATGATCGTCAGGGAGCGCTCGGTACGCACGTCGAGCGCGAGCCCGGCGCGTCCGATGGGCTGGGAGCGGGAGACGGACATGTACGCGCCCTGTGCGCGCACCCCGAGCTGTTCGAGCGCCCCCTGCACGGTGTGCGCGGTCGTCCACACCTCGCGCCGGTGTCCGTCGATGGTGAGCCGCACGGGGCGCCCATAGTGCACGGCGACCTCGTCACCGCTGGCCAGCGGCGTGCCGGGGGCGGGCGCGACCACGTCGTGCGCGCCCACCTCGACGCTTTCCTGCGAGAGCAGCTCGGTCACGTCGTCCGCGAAGGTGTGCAGGGTGCGCGGGGTCCCGTCGACCGTCAGCTCGACGGCCTTGTCCTTGGCGACGAACGCGGTGGTGCCGCCGGCCAGGAAGGCGACCACCAGTGCCTGGGGCAGCAGCCGGCGCACGGTGCTGTCCGAGCGCTCCATGTACCGGGGCCTACGTCGGCGCGCGGCCCTTCGGCCTCCTTCGCTCGCCTCGGCGCGGGCGGGGGGCGTGGCGGGCCTGGCGGATCCGCGCGACGGCTCGCCCGTCGCGCTCCCCACCTGCCGGGGAAGTACCGGCCCGGGCGTCTCACCCGGCCCGGACATCGCGGCAGACCGGGCCGACTCGTAGGCGGGCCGGTACGTGTCACCGTTCGACCCGGGCATCCCGTACGCCAGCGTCCGCGCGCTGTGCACATCGAAACCGCCGTACTCCGGCGGCGGGTAGCCCGGGTTCGGGCCGGGCGACTCATACGTCTCGTACTGCGAGTCCTTCGAGTACTGCGAGTTGCTCACGCCGACACGCTCCAGGGGCCGGAGGGGTCCAGAGGGGTCCGGGGTCCAGAGGAGTCCGGATCGGGCACCAGAACCTAGCGGAGCGAGTGTCACTCTCCAAAGCGGCGCAACTACACAGGGTCGCGATCGGGCCGGGTCGGGCCCGCCCCGCGTTACCGGAGGGTTACGTATCGTGCACCCTCAGTAGCCGAAGGCCAGCGCGGTGTTCGCGGCGAGGGCTGTCGCCAGCGCGTCCTCGTCGATGCCCCGCACGGCCGCCATCGCGCGCACCGTGACCGGAATGAGATACGGGGCATTGGGCCGTCCGCGGTACGGCACCGGTGTCAGGAACGGCGCGTCGGTCTCCACCAGGACCAGCTCCAGGGGTGCCACGGCGAGCGCGTCCCGCAGATTCTGGGCGTTCTTGAAGGTGATGTTGCCGGCGAAGGACATGAAGTATCCGGCGCGGGCGCACAGTTGAGCCATCTCGGCGTCGCCGGAGTAGCAGTGGAACACCGTCCGCTCGGGGGCGCCCTCCTCCTTGAGGATGCGCAGCACGTCGGCGTGGGCGTCGCGGTCGTGGATGACGAGGGCCTTGCCCTGCCGCTTGGCGATCTCGATGTGGGCCCGGAAGGAGGCCTCCTGGGCGGCCATGCCCTCGGGGCCGGTGCGGAAGCGGTCGAGGCCGGTCTCGCCGACGCCCTTGACCTGGGGGAGCGCGGCCAGGCGCTCGATCTCGGCGAGCGCCTCGTCGAGCGCCGCCGTGCCGCCCGGTTGGCGCGCGCCCTGCCGGGACCAGCCGTCGGGGTCTCCGTGGACGATGCGCGGCGCCTCGTTGGGGTGGAGGGCGACGGTCGCGTGGACGGCGTCGTACAGTCCCGCCGTCTCGGCGGCCCACTGCGAGCCGCGTACGTCGCAGCCGACCTGCACGACCGTCGTCACACCCACCGAAGCGGCCTTCGCGAGGCCCTCCTCGACCGTGCCGGACTGCATGTCGAGGTGGGTGTGGGAGTCGGCGACGGCCACCCGGAGAGGTTCCGGGAGCGGCGGCGCCGCGTTCTTCTCGACGGTCTTCTCGCTGGGGCCGGAGGTGTTCGAAGGCATGCCCCGATCCTACGAAAGGGGCATGCCCGCCCCGCTGCCGGAGCTGTCAGCTCGCCTTGCGGAAGGGGTGCAGGAGATCGGACAGATGCCAGTGGTGGTCCTGCTGCCCGGCCCCGGCTCCCTGCTCCGGCACCTCGACCGGCCCGGCCTGGGGCGTCCGGCGCTGCTGCGGGTGCACGGCGTCGCGCACGGACGAGACCTGCCCCGGCCGCATGATCCGTACGACATGGCTGTCGCAGTTGTGGCACGTCGGCTTGGACAGCGGTGAGGGCACGACCTGGCCGTCGGCCACGTACATCACGAACTGGTGGCCCTCGACGTCCTTGTGGTGCTCTATCTCGTACGACTGCTCCCAGCCGTGCCCACAGCGCATGCAGGCGAAGGAATACGACTCGTGCACGACTGCGGTCGCCGCACCGCGGAGGCCGGACTGCCCTGCGATCTCACTCATGCCAGCTCCTCTTGTCCGCTGGACAAAGGGACGGGTGCGTCCCTTCGACCAGTGGACGCTTCCGCCGGAGCGAATGCATCAGGGCTGTCGACTGTTGGAGTCGATTTGGACTTTCCTTGCCGTACCGGCCCCCGTGAGCCCTGTGGGCTTTGCTTAGCAAGACAGTCTTTTGCCTGCCCGTGGGGCGCCCGCTCAGGCGAGATGCGCCCTGCTCAGAGGCGGTGTGGCGGACTTCACGAAGTCCTCACGAACCACTGGTGGACGCGGCGTTCTTCGCGGCCACAACCGCGTCGAAGACCTCCCGTTTGGGCAGCCCCGCGTCGGCGGCGACCGCCGCGATCGCCTCCTTGCGCCGCTCCCCCGCCTCCTCGCGCACCCGGACCCGCCGCACCAGCTCGGCGGCGTCGAGTTCTCCCGGCCCCTTCTCGGGCGCACCCTCGACGACCACGGTGATCTCACCGCGCACCCCCTCGGCCGCCCATGCCGCGAGCTCGGCCAGCCCGCCGCGCCTGACCTCCTCGTACGTCTTGGTCAGCTCCCGGCACACGGCGGCCCGCCGCTCGGCCCCGAACACCTCGGCCATGGCGGCGAGGGTGTCGTCGAGACGGTGCGGGGCCTCGAAGTAGACGAGGGTCCGGCGCTCCTCGGCGACCTCCCTGAGGCGCGTCAGCCGCTCCCCCGCCTTGCGCGGCAGGAACCCCTCGAAGCAGAAGCGGTCGACGGGCAGCCCGGACAGCGCGAGCGCGGTGAGCACGGCGGACGGGCCGGGCACGGCCGTGACCAGGATGTCCTTCTCGACGGCTGCGGCGACCAGCCGGTACCCGGGGTCGGACACGGACGGCATCCCGGCGTCCGTGACGAGCAGCACGCGCGCGCCGCCGACGAGTTCCTCGACGAGTTCGGGTGTACGGGCCGACTCGTTGCCCTCGAAGTACGACACGATCCGCCCCTTGGGCGTGACGCCCAGCGCCTGCGTCAGACGCCTCAGCCGCCGTGTGTCCTCGGCGGCGACCACGTCGGCCCCGGCCAGCTCCGCCGCCAGCCGGGGCGGCGCGTCCGCGACGTCGCCGATGGGGGTGCCCGCCAAAACAAGGGTTCCAGTCACCTCCCCATCCTCCCAGGGGCGACCGGGTGCGCAGGGACACGGGCGGACGCGTCCGGCTCGTTACCGCACATGCACGGGACTCACACAGCACCGTTCCCTACGATGGCGCGGTGACCAGTACCGCGTCCTCCCCGGACACCCGGCAAGGCCAGAACCCGCACGACCAGCGGCCGTCGTGGCAGCAGCGGCTGCGCCGTTTCGGATACACGGCGGGGCCCAGAAGCGACGTGCGCGCGCGCCTGGTGCCGTCGTACGTGCAGCCCAGCCCGCGGTTGTGGCAGGTCCTGGGCGTGCCGAAGGCGCTCGCCGAGCGGATCGCGCGCTGGTCCGGCTGGGGCGGCCCGCTGCTGGTGACGCTGATGGCGGGCGTAATGCGGTTCTGGCACCTGGGCAGCCCGAGGGCGGTGATATTCGACGAGACGTACTACGCCAAGGACGCGTGGGCGCTCGTCCACCGCGGCTTCGAGGTCAACTGGGACAAGAACGCCAACGATCTGATCCTCGCCAGGAACGGCCACGTCCCGATCCCGACGGACGCGGCGTACGTCGTGCATCCGCCGGTCGGCAAGTACGTCATCGGGATCGGCGAGCTGCTCTTCGGGTTCGACCCCTTCGGCTGGCGGTTCATGACGGCGCTGCTCGGGACGCTGTCGGTCCTGATGCTGTGCCGTATCGGGCGCCGTATCTTCCGCTCGACCTTCCTCGGCTGTCTGGCCGGCGGCCTGATGGCGGTGGACGGCCTCGCGTTCGTGATGAGCCGTACCTCGCTGCTCGACGGCGTGCTGATGTTCTTCGTGCTCGCGGCGTTCGGCTGTCTGGTCATCGACCGTGACAGGGCGCGGGAGAAACTCGCGGCCGCGCTCCTGCCGGACGCCGACGGCCATGTCCGCCCGGATCCGCACATCGCCGAGGCCACCCGCCTGGGATGGCGCCCCTGGCGCTGGCTGGCCGGCCTGATGCTGGGCCTGGCCATCGGCACCAAGTGGAACGGCCTCTACATCCTGATCGCCTTCTGCGTGATGGCGGTCCTCTGGGACGTCGGCTCGCGCAAGGTGGCGGGCGCCCGGCACCCGTACGGCGCGGTGCTCAAGCGCGACACGGGCATCACGTTCCTGGCCACGGTCCCGGTCGCGATCGCGACCTACCTCCTGTCCTGGACCGGCTGGATCCTCTCCCCCGCGAACGGCTCCGGCGGCTACTTCCGCAACTGGGCCGCCACCGACGGCAAGGGCTCCAGCTGGACCTGGCTGTTCCCCGACTGGTGGCGCAGCCTGTGGCACTACGAGCACGAGGTCTACAAGTTCCACGTCGGCCTGCATTCGCCGCACACCTACATGTCCAACCCGTGGAGCTGGATCGTCGACGGCCGCCCGGTCTCGTACTTCTACGAGTCCCCCTCGGCCGGCCAGGACGGCTGCCCCGCCGACGCGGGCCAGAAGTGCGCCCGTGAGGTCCTCGCGATCGGCACACCGCTGCTGTGGTGGGTGGCCTGCTTCGCGATCCTCTACGTCCTCTACCGCTGGCTGCTGCGCCGCGACTGGCGCGCGGGCGCCATCGCCTGCGGCATCGCGGCCGGCTATCTGCCCTGGTTCCTGTACCAGGAGCGGACGATCTTCTACTTCTACGCCGTCGTCTTCGTGCCGTTCCTCTGTCTGGCGGTGGCGATGCTGCTCGGCGCGCTCATCGGCCCGCCCGGCTCCAGCGAGACCCGCCGGGTGGCCGGGGCGACGGGCGCGGGCGTCCTGGTCCTGCTGATCGCCTGGAACTTCATCTACTTCTGGCCGCTGTACACCGGGACCGCCATCCCGGTCGACGACTGGCGGTCGCGGATGTGGCTGGACACCTGGGTGTAGCCATATTCGACCGGAATACGGTCAAAGACGCCACTTCATATCTTATGCAATTTGCACACCCAGAAATTCAATACCGCTTACTCCTCTTTCGGAAAAACAGGGGGGAGTGACGCATGTCGTATTCGCGCAACATCACCGACGTGCACGTCAGCAAGGGCGCTCTGTGGATCGGGTCCGACACCTATCCGCTGCGCAACATCGCGCGCACGTCGATGCGGGAACTGGTACCCAATCGCGCCGCGGCCCGGTCGAAGTTCATCAAGGGCGCGATCGTCCAGGCCGTCGTGCTGCTCTTCGGCCTCGGGCTCATGGGGGTGTCGGCGGTGGTCGGCATCGTGATCGTCCTCGTCGCGCTCGGCCTCGCGCTCCGCGGCTGGCTCGAACTGCAGAAGGTGCTGGCGGCACCGACGCTGTACGTCCTGCAGATCACCACGTCGGGAACTCCGCAGACCGCGCTGCCCAGCGACGACAAGAAGCTGATGGATCAGCTCTTCCACCAGCTCATGGAGGCGATGGACAACCCGGAGGTCCAGTTCCACTACCAGATGCCGACGTACAACATCAGCGGCGACAGCATCTACCAGTACGGCGACCACAACGTCGGAAAGGTGACCACGTGAGCGGCGACTCGGTGATGCAGTGGGGGGACGGCAACATCGGCATCATCAAGAACCAGGGCGCCGCGAGCCCGCAGGCCGCGCTGGAGCAGCTGATCGAGGCGGCCCTGGCACTGCGCGGACAGGTCCCCGCGGGTGACCGCCAGGCCCTCGACACCTCCGTCGAGGTGCTCCGCGACGGCGCGACGCAGGACCGGGGCCGGCTGCGCGGGGCGCCGGCCTCGATCGCCGGAATCGCCGCCCTGGTCGGCGACGTGGGTGCCCCCGTCGTGAGTGCGGTGAACAGCCTGGTGGAGGCGGCCGGTCTCCGGTGAGGCCTGCCGGCCGCTCTCCGGTGAGCCGCACCAATCGGGGAACTCACGCCCCATCCGGCACCTCCGCCGCGTAGTGTGCCCGTGCGGGATCCTTCTTGAACACGTTCAGAAAAGGGTTCGGAGGGGATCCCGCACACCACACAACGGGGTACGGGGAGGGGAACCATGGGCAGGGGGGTCAGAACCGCTGTCATCGGCAGCGTGTTCGCCGTGATGATCGGCGGTGCCGGCTACGGCGCCTTCAACATCGTGTCCGCACTGAACGGCGACGGCGGAGGCTCGGGGTCGAGCGGACCGGCGCCGGAGCGGACCGGGCCGCCCAGCAGCGGCGAGATCAAGCAGACGTCGGCGAAGTTCTTCACGGCCTGGGAGCGGGGGAAGCCGACCGAGGCGGCTTCGTACACGAACAACGACGCGGCGGCCGGTCCGCTGCTGACCGCCTACGGCCAGGACGCGCACATCACGGGCGTGAAGATCACGCCGGGCACCGCGAGCGGCGCCACCATCCCTTTCACGGTCAAGGCAACGGTGTCGTACGAGGGCAGATCCAAGCCCCTGACGTACAAGAGCGAGCTGACGGTGGTGCGGGGCAAAACCACCGGCCGGGCGCTGGTCGACTGGCAGCCGGCCGTCGTCCATCCCCAGCTGCAGAAGGGCGACACGCTGGTCACCGGTGAGTCGGCGAACCCCGAGATCGAGGCCGTGGACCGGGGCGGCGCCGTACTGACCAAGGAGAAGTACCCGTCGCTGGGCCCGATCCTGGACGAACTGCGCGCCAAGTACGGCGAGACCTCGGGCGGTACGCCCGGTGTGGAGCTGTCCATCCGGCACGAGGCCGAGGGCTCGGCCGACACGACGCTGCTCACCCTGGCCAAGGGCAAGCCGGGCAAGCTGCGGACCACGCTCAGCGCGAGTGCTCAGGCGGCGGCCGAGACGGCGGTCAAGAAGTACGCCGAGTCGTCCGTGGTGGCCGTCAAGCCGAGCACGGGTGAGGTGCTGGCGGTCGCCAACCACCGTGACGACGGCTTCAACGCGGCGTTCCTGGGCAAGCTGGCCCCCGGCTCCACGATGAAGATCATCAGCGCGGCCACGCTCATAGACAACGGCATCACCAGCATGAACGGCCCGGCTCCCTGCCCGAACGAGGCGGTGTGGCAGAGCCAGACCTTCCACAACCTGGGGGACATGAAGCCGAACGAGAAGGCCACCCTCTCCGAGAGCTTCGCCCGCTCCTGCAACACGGCGTTCGTGAAGTACGCGGACGAGGTGAAGGTGGACTCCCTCACGAACGAGGCGGAGAACCGCTTCGGACTCGGCCGGGACAACTGGAAGACCGGCATCCCGTCCTTCGACGGCTCGGTCCCGGCCTCCGGCGGCCCGGACACGGCGGCGAACATGATCGGCCAGGGCCAGGTGCAGCTGAGCCCGCTGAACATGGCGTCGGTGACGGCGACCGCGATGACGGGCGGCTTCCGCCAGCCGGTCATCGTCTCGCCGAAGCTCGACGACCGCGAACTCGCCACCGCCCAGGGGCTGCCCGCGGGTACGGTCGCCCAGCTGCGGGCGATGATGAACCGCACCGCCACCAGCGGCACGGCAGCCGGCGTGATGGCGGGCCTGAGCGGCACCGTCGGCGCGAAGACCGGTTCCGCCGAGGTCGACGGACAGTCCAAGTCCAACAGCTGGTTCACGGGTTACCGCAATGACATCGCCGCCGCGGCCATGACCCAGGACGGCGGCCACGGCATCGACGCGGCCGGCCCGATTGTCGCAGCTGTGCTACGGAGTGGCGGCTGAAGTCACCCGTACAGGAAGGGACTCTAGGCTGTTGGCGTCGTTGGGATGGTTGGGGGCAACGGGGACCCTGGGAACTGCGGAGGATCGGGAGCAGTGGGCAACAGAAGGCGCGTCGCCGAGCGACGGAAGACCAAACCCGCCGTGGTCGGCGGGATGATCGCCGTGGTGATCGGCGGCGCCGGCTTCGGCGCCTACGCGCTGTACGGCAGCGGGGCGGCGGCCGACGACCGGAGCTCGACGTCGTCCGCGGGCGCCGACCACAAGGACATCAAGACCGGTCCGCTGTCCGCGACCGAGGTGAAGACGGCGGCGCAGGGCTTCCTGGCGGCCTGGCAGCAGGGCAAGGTGACGAAGGCGGCCGCCGCCACGAACGACTCGGCGGCGGCCACCGCCCTGCTGACCGGCTACACCAAGGACGCCCACATCACGGGCGTCACACTCACCGAGGGCACCCGCACCGGCGACAAGGTCCCCTTCTCCGTCAAGGGCACGGTGTCGTACAAGAGCACCAAGAAGCCGCTCGCGTACGAGAGTTCGCTGACGGTCGTGCGCAGCAGGACGGACGGCAAGCCGTACGTCGACTGGCACGCCTCCGTCGTGCACCCCGACCTGAGGGACGGCGACACCCTGGTCACCGGCGAGTCCGGGACGCCCCCGGTCAAGGCGTACGACCGCGACGGCGGCGAGCTGACGACCGCCAAGTACCCGTCGCTGGGCCCGGTCCTGGACGGGCTGCGGGAGAAGTACGGCAAGATCGCCGGCGGCAAGGCGGGCATCGAACTGCGCGTGCTGCGCGGCAAGGCCTCCGAGAAGGCCAAGTACTCCGACAAGACGCTGCTGGCCCTGAGCAAGGGCACTCCCGGCTCGGTGAAGACGACGCTGAGCCCGACGCTGCAGGCGGCCGCCGAGCAGCAGGTGGCCAAGCAGGCGAAGGCGTCCGCGGTCGTGATGCGCCCCTCGACCGGCGAGATCCTGGCCGTCGCCAACACCTCCCACGGCTTCAACGTCGCCTTCCAGGGTTCCCTGGCGCCGGGCTCCACGATGAAGATCGTGACGTCGACGATGCTCTTCGAGAAGGACCTCGTCCACCCCGACGAGTCGCACCCGTGCCCCAAGAAGTACAAGCTCGCCGGCTGGACGTTCCACAACGACGACGACTCGGAGATCAAGAAGGGCACGTTCAAGCTGGCCTTCGGGGCCTCCTGCAACAACGCCTTCATCAACTTCGCGCCGAAGCTGTCCAACAGCGACCTGACGCAGGAGGCCCAGCAGGTCTACGGCCTCGGCATGAACAACTGGGCCATCGGTGTCCCGACCTTCGACGGCGCGGTCCCCGTGCAGAGCGGCGCGCAGATGGGCGCCTCCCTGATCGGGCAGGGCGGTGTGCGCATGAACCCGCTGAACATGGCGTCGGTGGCGTCCACCGTGGAGTCGGGCACCTTCCACCAGCCGTACCTGGTCGCCCCGAGCGTGGACCACCGCACGCTGGCGAAGGCCTCGCGCACGATGTCGTCGCAGACGCAGGCCGAGCTGAAGGAGGTCATGCAGTACACGGCCGGGTACGGCACGGCGTCCAAGGCGATGGCGGGCCTCGGCCCGAACTACGGCGCGAAGACGGGTTCGGCGGAGGTCGACGGCCAGAAGAAGCCCAACGGCTGGTTCACGGCGTTCCGCGGCGACCTCGTGGCCGCGGGCGTGGTCCAGGCGGGCGGGCACGGCGGCGACACGGCGGGTCCGATCGTGGCTGCGCTGCTGAGGATGGGCGGCTGAGCCGAGTACGGCGGCCGATCAGTGGCCGACGGCCGATCAGCGGCTGACGGGCGCGGCCGCCATGTAGGTGCGGCGCAGGAACCGCAGCAGGGACTTGGTCTCGAACTGCACGACCGAGACGCCCTGCGCCGAATGGAACTCGACCACGGCCTGCACCCGCCCGCACGGCCACACGCGGACCTCTCCGCTGCCGGCCGGGGCGCGCAGGCCCTGCTCCAGGAGCGAGCGCGAGAAGGTCCACTCACGGGTCCCGGGGAGTCCGACCCGCACCGAGCGCGGGTCGGCGTCGGGGTCGTAGCGCAGGACGACGGGGATCGTCTCGTCCTCGGGGATGGCGGCGTCCGTGACGATGTGGGCTCGTGCGTACTGTTCGACTAGGGACATCGTGACGGCCCTCTCACGCTGCGTGATCTATGTGGAAGCTGTGTGCTCACCCCTCCCTAATGTCCCATATTTTCCGAATCACGCCCCTTGACGTAGGACAACTCACCCGCGCCGGGATCTGTGCACGAGACCCTCGCTGTTGCAAGGAGTTCGCAACAAGCCACTATCATCGAACGGTGCATGTGCCCGACGGATTCATCAACGCTCCCCTCTCCGCCGCGACCGGTGTCGCCGCCGCGGGTGCCCTCGCCGTGAGTCTGCGCGGCGCGCGCCGCGAGCTCGACGAGCGCACGGCTCCGCTGGCCGGCCTCGTGGCGGCGTTCATCTTCGCCGTGCAGATGCTGAACTTCCCCGTCGCGGCGGGGACCAGCGGCCATCTGCTGGGCGGCGCGCTCGCGGCGATCCTCGTCGGCCCCTTCACCGGGGTTCTGTGCGTGTCCGTCGTCCTGCTCATGCAGGGCATCCTCTTCGCGGACGGCGGCCTGACCGCGCTCGGCGTGAACATCACCGACATGGCGATCGTCACGACGGTCGTCGGATACGCCGTCTTCCGCGGCCTGGTGAAGGTGCTGCCCCGCAGGCGGCGCTCGATCACCGCCGCCTCCTTCGTCGCCGCGCTCCTGTCCGTGCCGGCCGCCGCCTGCGCCTTCACCCTCATCTACGCGATCGGCGGCACCACCGACATCGCCATCGGCAAGGTCGCCACCGCCATGATCGGTGTGCACGTCCTGATCGGCGTCGGCGAGGCGGTCATCACGGCGCTGACCGTCGGCGCGGTCGTCGCCGTACGTCCGGATCTCGTGTACGGCGCGCGCGGCCTGGAGCAGAAGCTCAAGCTGCGCGTGGACGGCGCACTCGTCGATGTACCCGCCGCGCCCGCGAGCTCCGCGCCCGTCGCGGCGCGCACCTCCCGCCGAGGGCTGTGGATCACGGGCCTGGTCACCTCCCTCGTCCTCGCCGGGTTCGTCAGCTTCTACGCCTCGGCCGACCCCGACGGCCTGGAGAAGGTCGCCCACGACAAGGGCATCGACAGCAGGACCGGGAAGCACGCGTCGTCCGACTCCCCGCTCGCCGGCTACGGCGTCAGGGACGTCTCCGACGCCCGGCTGTCCGGCGGCCTCGCGGGCGTGATCGGCGTGGGTGTGACCGTCGTCGCGGGCAGCGCGGTGTTCTGGGCGGTGCGTCGGCGTCGTACCGCCGACGTGTCTCCCACCAGCACGGGCGCCGTCTGACGTGGGCGCCGGGCACGCGCACAAGCTCTACCGGCACGGGCACTCACCCGTGCACGCCCTGCCGCCGCACACCAAGCTGGCGGCGGCGTTCGCGTTCGTGGTGGTCGTGGTGTCGACGCCGCGGGAGGCGATGTGGGCCTTCGGCCTGTACGCCGTGCTGCTCTCGGTGGTCGCGTACCACGCGCGCGTGCCCGCCGGTTTCCTGCTGAAGCGACTGCTGATCGAGGTGCCGTTCGTCGCGTTCGCGGTGCTGATGCCGTTCGTGGCGGAGGGCGGGCGGGTGGACGTCCTGGGCCTGTCGCTGAGCGTGAACGGCCTGTGGGGCGCGTGGAACGTGCTCGCCAAGGGCACGCTGGGCGTCGCCGCGTCGGTGCTGCTCGCCTCCACCACGGAACTGCGCGAACTCCTGCTGGGACTGCAGCGGTTGAAGCTCCCGCCGCTGCTCGTGCAGATCGCGTCCTTCATGATCCGCTACGGCGACGTCATCACGGACGAGATGCGGCGGATGCGGATCGCCCGGGAGTCGCGGGGCTTCGAGGCGCGGGGCGTGCGGCACTGGGGCGTGCTGGCGAAGTCGGCCGGCGCCCTGTTCATCCGCTCCTACGAGCGCGGGGAGCGCGTGCACCTGGCCATGGTCAGCCGTGGTTACGCCGGTTCGATGCCGGTGATCGACGAGGTGACCGCGTCCCGGGCGCAGTGGTCGTACGCTCTCGCACTCCCCTGTGCCGCCCTCGTCGTCTGCCTGCTGGGATGGACCCTGTGACTACTGACCGTGCTGCTTCCCTGGAGGTCTCGGGCCTCGCCTTCGCCTACCCCGACGGCCACCAGGCCCTGTTCGGCGTGGACTTCTCCCTCGCGCGGGGCGAGCGGGTCGCGCTGCTCGGGCCGAACGGCGCCGGCAAGACCACCCTCGTGCTCCACCTCAACGGCATCCTGACCGGCGGCGCGGGCTCAGTACACGTCGCCGGACTGCCCGTGGGCAAGCAGCACATGGCCGAGATCCGGCGCCGGGTCGGCATCGTCTTCCAGGACCCGGACGACCAGCTGTTCATGCCGACGGTCCGCGAGGACGTGGCGTTCGGCCCTGCCGCGGCCGGGCTGAAGGGCCCGGAGCTGGAGGAGCGGGTCGACCGGGCGCTGGCCCGGGTGGGCATGGCGGAGTTCAAGGACCGGCCCCCGCACCACCTCTCCTTCGGGCAGCGGCGTCGGGTGGCCGTGGCGACGGTGCTCGCGATGGAGCCGGAGATCCTCGTGCTGGACGAGCCCTCCTCCAACCTCGACCCGGCCTCCCGTCGCGAACTGGCCGACATCCTGCGCTCGTTGGACGTCACCGTCCTCATGGTCACCCACGACCTGCCGTACGCCCTTGAGCTGTGCCCCCGCTCCATGATCCTCAGCGAGGGCGTGATCGCGGCGGACGGCAGGACGGCCGAACTGCTGGCCGACGAGGACCTGATGCGCGCCCACCGCCTGGAGCTGCCCTTCGGTTTCGACCCGCGGTCCGTGACAATGGGCGCGTGACGAACGAGGACCATACGGCGGCCTCACTGCTGCTCGATGATCAGTTGTGCTTCGCGCTGTACGCGGCCCAGCGCGCGGTGACGTCCTCCTACCGCCCGCTCCTCGACGAACTCGGCCTCACCTACCCGCAGTACCTGGTCCTGCTCGTCCTGTGGGAGCGCGGCGAGAGCACCGTCAAGGAACTGGCTGCGGCGCTGCGGCTCGACTACGGCACGCTGTCGCCGCTGCTGAAGCGGCTGGAGTCGGCGGGGCTGGTGCGCCGGGAGCGCGCGGCGCACGACGAGCGCTCGGTGCTCGTCGCGTGCACGGCGCGCGGGGCGGAACTGCGGGAGCGCGCGGCGTGCGTCCCGGGGGCACTGCTCGCGGCGACCGGCCTCGACGCACCGGAGGTCGCGCGTCTGCGCGAGGAGCTGTGGCGGCTGGCGGCGCGGGCCGAAGCGGCGGCGAACCGCTGATCTCGCGTTACCCGCGGTTGCCACCCCCTGGTAACGGCTGCATACCTACCGGCCAGTACCTTGTGCACGATGTATTTGCGCGCACTCGTTCTGGGGGGCAGCCATGAGTGACGACACCACCGCCGACACCCGGCCGACGAAAATCATGTACGTCGCCGAGGCGACCGCACATGGCGGCCGGGACGGCTACGTCACCAGCCAGGACGGCCAGGTCGAGCTGAAGGTCGCGATGCCCACGGCCCTCGGCGGCGACGGGAACGGCACCAACCCGGAGCAGCTCTTCGCCGCCGGGTACAGCTCCTGCTTCCACAACGCGCTGGTGCTGGTCGGCCGCCGTTCCGGCTTCGACCTCACCGGCTCCACCGTCGCCGCGAAGGTCGGCATCGGCCCGAACAGGCAGCGTGGCTACGGCCTCGCGGTCGCCCTCAACGTCTCGCTGCCCGTGCTGGACGCCGATGTCGCGGCGAAGCTCGTGGACGCGGCGCACGAGGTGTGCCCGTACTCGAACGCGACGCGCGGCAACATCGACGTAACGATCCTGTTGGGCTAGCGACACCGGGGAATCGCAGGCTGTGCAGGGGCGTTGCCCCCACAGTCACAGGTGGGCCGGAAGGAAGTACGGGCGTGGACGTGAACGGTGCGGTGGCCGAGGGCTTCGAGCCGGTCAGGGAAGCGTTCGTGCGGAACTTCGAGGTGCTCGGAGACCGGGGCGCGGCCGTCGCCGTCTACCGGGACGGGCACAAGGTCGCCGACCTGTGGGGTGGCACGAAGAACGTAGACAGTGCCGTCGGTGCCGTCGGTGCCGTCGGTGCCGTCGATGCCGTGGATGCCGAGCCGTGGCAGCAGGGCACTGCGCAGATCGTGCGCTCGGCGACCAAGGGCGTCGCCGCCGCCGTACTCCTGCTGCTGTGCCAGCGCGGGGAGCTGGACCTGGACGCGCCCGTCGGCGATCACTGGCCGGAGTTCAAGGCGGCGGGCAAGGAGCGGACGCGGGTGTGGCACCTGCTCGCGCACCGGGCGGGCGTGCCCGTGCTGGACCGTCCGCTGACGCCCGCCCAGGCCGCGGACCCCGCTCTGGGAGCCGAGGCCGTCGCCGCGCAGGCGCCGGTGTGGGAGCCGGGCACGGACCACGGGTACCACGCGCAGACGTACAGCTGGCTGACGGGCGAGCTGGTGCGGCGGGTCACCGGGCGGGACATCGGCGAGTGGATCGCGGACGAGATCGCGGGCCGGGTCGGCGCGGACCTGTGGCTCGGGCTGCCGCAGTCCGAGGTCTCACGCGTGGGCCGGGTGGCACAGGTCGAGCCCCCTGCCGACCCGGGCGGCCTGAAGACGCGCCCCAAGCGCGCGGTCGCCGACGCCTACGCGGACCGGACCTCCCTCACCCGCCGCGCCTTCGCCGCGATCACCCCCCTGCCCGACGAGAACGACCCCGCCTACCGCGCCGCCGCCCTCCCCGCCTCCAACGGCATCGCGACGGCGGAGGGGCTGGCACGCTTCTACGCCTCGCTGATCGGCGAAGTGGACGGCGGGACACGCCTGTTCACGCCGGAGACGATGGAGCTGGCACGCGGCGAACGCAGTGCGGGAGCGGACCGGGTGCTCGTGGTGAACACCCGGTTCGGCCTCGGCTACATGCTGCACGGAACGGCGTCCCCGCTCCTCGCGCCCACCTCCTTCGGCCACCCCGGCCGCGGCGGCGCCCTCGGCTTCGCCGACCCCGAATCCGGCATCGCCTTCGGCTATGTGACGAACGGCTTCAGGAAGAGCGTGACGGCGGATCCGCGGGCGCAGGCGCTGGTACGGGCGGTACGCCGGTCCCTCTAGACGACCTCCGGACGGCCTCTAGACGTTGATCGAGTGCGAGGTCCGCCCGGACGCCGAGTCGATCTCGCCGTGCGCCTTGGCGAGCATCTGCATGGCGAGCTCGTTCAGCGCCCGCGCGCCGGCGATCTCCTCACCCACCCTCGGCTGACGTGCGTCGGTGTGGTGGCGGCTCGCGTGACCGTGGGCCCGTACCTCGGTCCCGTCGGGCAGCCGCACCATCGCGACCGCCCGCGTGTGCGTCTCGTCCTCCTGGAACTCCAGCTCGACATGCCATCCCACTGCGGTGTGCATCATGACGATCACCTCCGGAAGACCTGCTTCCAGAGTGCTCCTCGGCGCGGCCGCACGCACCACTGCCGGCCCGCCCATCCGCCCTGCGGCTATCTGTCCTGCGGCTCTCGGTCCTCCTGACGGCCGCGCGACCGCTACCCGGCGTGCAGCATCAGCCCGATGCCGACCACCAGCAGCCCGGCCGCCGCGATCCGCGGCGCCCCGAACCGCTCCTTGAAGAAGACGGCACCGATCGCCGCGCCCACGATGATCGACGACTCGCGCAGGGCGGCGATCGGTGCGAGTTCCGCCTTCGTCTGGGCCCACAGGACGAGGCCGTACGCGAGCACCGACAGGGCCGCGCCGAGCAGGCCGAGGGTGGCGAACGGCCGTAGGGCGGCGAGGAGTTCACCCCGCATGCGGGTGAGGGCGTACGCCGGGATCGCCACGCCCTCGACGGCCATCAGCCAGGCGATGTAGCCGAGGGAGGAGCCGGACGCCCGTACTCCCAGTCCGTCCACGACCGTGTAGCCGGCGATGGTCAGGCCGGTGGCGAGTGCGGCGCCGATCGCGGCCCAGTTCGGCCGGCGTCCCCGCAGCCCCCACAGGGCCACGCCGGTCAGCCCCGCGCAGGACACGGCGATCCCCGTGGCCGCCCAGCCGTCCGGCGCCTCGTGGGCGAAGACCGCGGCGAGGAGCGTGACCACCAGGGGCGCGGTACCGCGTGCGATCGGGTACGCCTGCCCGAAGTCACCGAGCCGGAAGGACCGCATGAGCAGGACGTAGTACGCGACGTGGATGACGGCCGAGAAGCCGAGATACGGCCAGGCGCCGGGCGCCGGGAACGGCACGAACGGCACCATGAGCAGCCCGATGAGCATGCCGCCGCCGGCGATCAGCGTGAAGCCGACCAGCTTGTCGGTGATCCGGTGGGCGATCGCGTTCCAGCTGGCGTGCGTGACCGCGGCGAACAGGACCGCGGCGGCGACCAGCGGCGTCACGGGGTGCGCTCGCGCACGTCCACGAGGGCGGCACCGGCGTGGGCGACAAGGTCCTTGGGCTCCATGGGGAACACCGCGTGCGGATTGCCGGCCGCGGCCCACACCACGCCGTGATCGAGCAGCGAACGGTCCGCCAGCACCCGGGTCTTCGTGCGGTGCCCGAAGGGCGGTACGCCGCCGATGGCGTACCCGGTCGTCTCCCGCACGACATCCGCCTTGGCCCGTGTCACCTTCTCGGCGCCGAGTTCCGCACGGACCCGCTCCAGGTCCACCCGCGAGGCCCCGTCCATCAGCACCAGCACCGGCACTCCGTCCGCCGCGAAGATCAGCGACTTGCAGATCTCGCTCAGCTCGCAGCCGATCGCGGCGGCGGCCTCCGCGGCGGTCCGTGTCGCGTCCGGGAAGCGGCGGATGCGGCCGAGCAGTTCGCCGAGTCCCAGCTCGCGCAGGGCGGCGGCGAAACGGGGGTTGGCTCCGGAGGTGTCGGTGACATCGGGGGTCGTCATGCACGGCACGCTAGCGGTACGTGTAGGAGGCAGGCGACTGCGTCAACCGCGGATGCAACGGAGCACCGGTTCCAGAGAACCGACGATCAGGCCGGCACCGGCTCCTCTCAGCAGCTTCGCCTTGCTTTCGTCGCGGGCATAGCCGAGGAAGCGCACGCCTGCCTGCTGGGCGGCGAGGAAGTCCGAGGGGCCTGCGGGATGGCTGCCTGCAGCTCCTCGGCGCGGTCGGCCAGAGACGCGGACTGTCTTGCCCTGCTGCTGATTTGCCGAGCGCCATGCCCATCGAGCTCCACGGTCTCGACCCGCACGACGGGCGTACCGGGCGCCGGTTCCTCAGGCACGCGTGATGTGGTCGACAAAACGGGTCCATGGTGTCGGGGCGATGGTGAGGTGGGGACACCCTCCGCATCGAGGTGACGGACACCCGAGCCGACCTCCTCCCCTGCCTCGCACAGGGCGGCCCGGACGCCGAATCGGGCCGGGGTCTGGTGCTGGTGGACGCCCTCGCGGACCGGTGGGGCGCGGCGGCGGGGCCGTATCCGCGGAAAACGGTATGGGCGGAGCTGAGTGTGGCCGCCGCGAAACCCCTGTCGGTCAGGAGAACGCCACGTCCTTCGCCGCCACCACCCCGGCCGTCCGCCCCGGCGCCGACTGGTACCGCCAGTAAAGGTTGGTGTGGGCGATGACCTGGTCCGGTGCCGGGGCGCCCCACTCGCTGTTGTCGTTCGTCGTGTGCGCGTCGCCGACCAGCGTCACGTCGTAGCCGCGGGCGAAGGCGCCGTGGATCGTGGAGCGGATGCAGGCGTCCGTCTCCGCGCCGGTGACGACCAGGTGTCCGGCTCCGGCGTCGGCCAGGACCGCCTCCAGGTCGGTGTCCTCGAAGGAGTCGCCGTAGGTCTTGTGCACCAGCGGTTCCGACTCGAGGCGGGTCAGCTCCGGGACGTACCGCCAGGCGTCGCTTCCCTTCTCCAGGTGCTCGTCGGAGTGCTGGACCCAGACGACCGGGGCCCCCTCCGCGCGAGCCCTGTCGACGAGCGCCGCGATGGTGGCGACGACGGCGTCACGCTCGTGCGCGGACGCCACGACGCCCTGCTGGACGTCGATCACCAGCAGGGCGGCATTGGGTCGTGCGGGCAGTGTGGTCATGACGGGCAGGCTAGGCCCCGCCACTGACAACCGCCTAGGCCCGCCTGCGCGGCCCCGCGACGCGCCCGCCCGCCGCCCCCAGGGACGCCAGGCCCGTCATCGCGGAGGCGAGGATGCCCTCGCCGGCCCGCGCCTTGAACACCACGCGCGCGGTCGGGGTCGGAGCAGGGGTGATCAGCCCGGCGGGGAGGCAGGGGTGACCGTCCCGACGACTTGAGCGGTGACGTCAGGTGGTGGGGTGGGATCGGGGGTCGATCAGGTGGTGGGCGCGCCGAGGGCGGGGAGGACCACGGCGTCGATGTACGAGATGAGGAAGTCCTGCGTCGGCGGCAGCTCGTCGAGCATCGTGCGGGCGGCGAACCCGCCGAGCATCATGTGCATCATGTAGTCGATCGCCGGGTTGTCCGCGCGGACCTCACCCCGGTCGACCGCCCGCTGCACGACTCGACGGAACTCCGCCATCTCCGGCTCGACGAGATGTGCCTTGAACGCCTTGAGGAGATCCGGGTTGCCGTGCACGGCCATGGCCAGACCCCGCATCAGCGCGGAGTTCTGCTCCATCTCGCAGTCGTCCGAACGCATCGTGAGGGCGTGCAGGTCGCCCTGGAGCGACCCGGTGTCGATGTCACTGAGCCCGAGGCCGCCCGGCTTGTTGTGCCGCACCGCCTTGGCCACCAGCTCGGCCTTGCCGCCCCACTGGCGGTAGAGGGTCGCCTTGCTGGACTTGGTGCGGGCGGCCACGGCGTCCATGGTGAGGGCGTCGTAGCCGACTTCCCTGAGCAGGTCGAGCACGGCCTCGTACAGCTCGGCCTCGCGCTCGGGTGTGATCCGACTGCGACGCGCCGTTGCGACCTCAGTCATGCCACTCACCTTCCGGCTCGGGATGCGTCCTTCTCGTATGTCCATGAAGATACCCCGCA
The DNA here is from genome assembly GCF_058267695.1 of Streptomyces sp. DF42. Classification (NCBI taxonomy): domain Bacteria; kingdom Bacillati; phylum Actinomycetota; class Actinomycetes; order Kitasatosporales; family Streptomycetaceae; genus Streptomyces; species Streptomyces sp. DF42. The sequence continues at coordinate 3,901,181 of NZ_CM177859.1, forward strand.
TGCAAACGAAACGAAACCGTTTCGTACGTGTGGTCGCTCACGTGTGTGAAGGACTCATAAGTTGCTCGGCCCCATTCACCGGAAAAGCATGGGGAGGTGAGCTATCTGCGCCTGCCGCACCTGAGCGGCGACCTCTTGTGCTTCGTGGCCGAGGACGACCTCTGGCTGACCCCCCTCGACGGCCCGGGACGCGCCTGGCGCCTGACCGTCGACCGTACGAAGGTCGGCCACCCCCGCTTCTCGCCCGACGGCACCAGGATCGCGTACACGAGCTGGCGGAGTCTGGTCCCCGAGATCCATGTGGTGCCGGTGGACGGCGGACCCGAGCGGCAGCTCACCTACTGGGGCTCGGCCGACACCCAGGTCTGCGGCTGGGACCCGGGCGGCACCATCCTCGCCGTCGCCTCCCACGGCGAGCCCTTCTCCTATTTCACCTGGGCCTACAAGGTGTCCCCCGACGGCGACGCCGGGCGCAAGCTGCCCTGGGGCCCGGTCTCCGACATCCAGGTCGCCGAGATCGACGGCGAGCGCAGGACCCTCCTCCTCACCGGCACCCCGCCGCACGAGCCCGCCGCCTGGAAGCGCTACCGGGGCGGGGCGACGGGCAGGCTGTGGCTGCACGGCGAGCGGCTGCTGCCCGACCTCGAAGGCCACCTCCACTCCCCCATGTTCGTCGGCGGCCGGATCGCCTTCCTGTCCGACCACGAGGGCATCGGCAACCTCTACTCCTGCGCCCACGACGGCTCCGGCCTGCGCCGCCACACCGACCACGACGCCTTCTACGCCCGGCACGCCGCGAGCGACGGCACCCGGGTGGTGTACCAGTGCGCCGGCGACCTGTGGATCGTCGACGACCTCGCCGCCGACTCCGCACCGCGCCGCCTGGACGTACGGCTGAGCGGGCCGCGCGCGGGCCGCCGCAGCTACCAGGTCCCGGCCGCCCAGCACGTGGACGGCATCTCGGTGGACGAGACGGGCCGCGCGAGCGCCGTCGTCGTACGCGGCAGCCTGTACTGGCTCACCCACCGCGACGGCCCGGCCCGCACGATCACCGACACCCCGGGGGTACGGGTCCGGCTCCCGGAGATGCTCGGCTCGGCCGGCCAGGTCGCGTACGTGACGGACGCGGAGGGCGAGGACGCGATCGAGATCGCCTACCTCCCGCGGGCCACCGGCGACCGCGAGCCCCGGCGTCTGGCCTCCGGCGGGCTGGGCCGCGTCCTGGAGCTGGTCTCCGACCCGAAGGGCGAGCGCCTCGCCATCGCCTCGCACGACGGACGGCTGCTGCTCATCACCGTGTCCGACGATGCGGCTGCCGCCGCGGGCACCGAGGACTCGGGCGGCGAGATGACCGAGCTGATCCACTCGGTCAACGGGCCGGTACGGGACCTCGCCTTCTCGCCGGACGGGACGTGGCTGACGTGGTCGCACCCGGGGATCGGCAGGTCGCTGAGGCAGATCAAGATGGCCCGGATCTCCGCAACCGGCACGGGGGACCATCTGATCGTCGACGTCACCAACGGCCGCTTCGAGGACGAGAACCCGGTGTTCACGAGAGACGGCCGCTACCTGGCGTTCCTGTCCTGGCGCGGCTTCGACCCGGTGTACGACGTCCACACCGGGGACCTGTCCTTCCCACTCGGCTGCCGCCCCTATCTGGTGCCGTTGAGTTCGGCCACCCTCTCCCCCTTCGCGCTGAACCCCGAAGGACGGCCGGCCGCCGGGGGCCTGGACCCGGTGGAGGACGAGGAGGGCGGCGACGGCGCGGTCACGGTCGAGATCGAGGGGCTGGAGAGCCGGGTCACCCCTTTCCCGGTCCCCGCCTCCAAGTACTCGGCGCTGTTTCCGGTGGCGGGCGGCGGGCTGGTCTGGCTGCGCTGGCCGATCTCGGGGGCGCTCGGTGAGACGTTCGCCAATCCGGACGACACCACCGGCCGCCCGACCCTCGAACACTTCAACATCAGCAAGGCGAAGAAGTCCGAACTCGTCGAGCACCTGGACTGGTTCGCGATCAGCGGCGACGGAAGCCGGCTGGTCGTGGTCGACGAGGGCGACCTGCGCGCCGTCCCCGCGAGCGAGTCCGGAGACGGCGACACGACGGTCTGGATCGACCTGCGCCGGATCCTGCACGAGGTCTGCCCGGCCGCCGAGTGGCGCCAGTCGTACGAGGAGGCCGGCCGTCTCATCCGCGCGTACTTCTGGGACCCGGGGATGTGCGGCATCGACTGGGACGCGGTGCTCGACCAGTACCGCCCGCTGCTCGAACGGGTCGCGTCCCCGGACGAGTTCGCCGACCTCCTGCGCGAAGTCCTGGGCGAGCTGGGCACGTCCCACGCCTACGTCACCGCCGCACGACGCAACGAGGGCCCACCGCACTACCAGCGTCCGCAGGGTCTGCTCGGCGCCAACCTCGTACACAGGGACGAGGGTTGGGTGGTCAAGCGGATCCTCCCGGGCGAATCCTCGGACTCGAAGGCGCGCTCACCGCTGGCGGGCACGGGGATCCGGGAGGGGGCCGTGCTGACCCACGTCGACGGGCGCCCGGTGGACCCGGCGAGGGGCCCGTACCCGCTCCTGGCCGGTTCGGGAGGCACCACGGTGGAGCTGACGTTCACGCCGGCCCAGGGCGAGGCGGGCCGCGCGCGCCGGGTGGCGGTCGTCCCGCTGATCGACGAGCGCCCGCTGCGCTACCAGGACTGGGTGGCCAAACGCCGGGCCGTCGTACGGGAGTTGAGCGGCGGCCGGTGCGGCTATCTGCACATCCCGGACATGGGCGGCTCGGGCTGGGCCCAGTTCAACCGGGACCTGCGGCTGGAGGTGTCGAGGCCCGCCCTGATCGTCGACGTACGCGGCAACGCGGGCGGCCACATCAGCGAACTCGTCGTGGAGAAGCTGACCCGCACGATCCTGGGCTGGGACCTGACCCGCAACGCCCAGCCGGTGTCGTACGCCTCGAACGCGCCGAGAGGTCCGGTGGTGGCGTTGGCGGACGAGGCGACGTCCTCCGACGGCGACATGATCACCGCGGCCATCAAGCTCCTCGGGCTCGGTCCCGTCATCGGCCAGCGCACCTGGGGCGGAGTCGTCGGCATGACCGGCCGCCACCGGCTCGGCGACGGCACGGTCATCACGGTCCCGATGAACGCGGCCTGGTTCGACGCGTACGGCTGGGGCGTCGAGAACCGCGGCGTGACACCCGACCTGGAAATCCTCCGCACCCCGCTGGACTGGGCGGAGGGCCGCCACGCCCAACTCGACGACGCGGTCCAACTGGCCGTGGAACTACTGGAGTCGAACCCCCCGGCAACACCCCCGGACTACGACAACGTCCCCGACCGGTCCCGTCCAAAGCTGCCACCCCGCACAACGCCCTGAAGGGGCGCGGGGCCGTATCGATGTGCGGCTGCCGCCGCGCGAGCGCGACCAGCCACCCACAACCCGCACCCGACAACGCACCCCGAATCGGAACACCAGAAGTGGGGCGCCCCAGAAACCCAGGGCACCCCACTCTCATCGGCTCAGGCCGGTGCTACATGTCGTAGTCCGGGTCGAGCCGGTCCTGCTCCTCGCGCCGCATCCGCTCCGTCTCCTCGTCACGCATGCGCTCCTGCCCCGGCCGGCCAGGCTCCTGGCCCTGTCGGCCATGCTCCTGACCCTGTCGGCCGCGCTCCTGACCCTGTCGGCCGCGCTCCTGACCCGACCGGCCAGGCTCCTGGCTCTGCCGGCCACGCTCCTGACCCTGCTCACGCGCCTGCTGGGCCTTCTGCTTGGCCTGCTGCTGCCACTGCTCCGACTTGTCCTGGAACTGGTCCTTCATACCCATGTGGGTTCACTCCCGTGGTGGGTGAGGGGAAGGCCCTTGATCGGGCCTCGACCAGATTCACACGGGCGGACACAGTGCGCATTTCGATCAACTACGGTGCGTAGCGCGGGACTCCTCGTCCGCCGCCCCACCTGCACCGACGAGCCCCGATCGCATGCCCTGAAGCCGCGTCCCGAACCGCTTCATCTCCCGCTGGCCCACCGTCCCGATCAAGCCCGGCAGATATCCCCGCACGCCCTGCATCCCGCGCAGCCACCACTGCCCGTACACATGGCTCGACCGCCGCTCGATCCCGGCGACGAGCCGGTCCACGGCGGGCCCCAGCGGATACGTCTTGTTGGACGGCCACGGCAGCCGCTGCCGCAGCTCCCGCATGACCTCGTCCTGATCGGCGCCCCGCACCATGTCCGTGTCGGTCCATGACAGGTAACCGACCCCGACCCGCACGCCCTTGTGGCCGACCTCGGCCCGCAGGCTGTGCGCGTAGGCCTCCACACCGGACTTGGAGGCGCAGTACGCGGTCATCATGGGCGCCGGGGTGATCGCGGCGAGCGACGCGATCTGCAGCAGATAGCCGCGGCTCTCCATGAGCACCGGCAAGAACGCCCGCGCCGTGACCGCCGACCCGATCAGGTTGACCTCGATCACCCGCCGCCACGCCTCCGGATCGGAGTCGACGAAGGGACCGCCGGTCGCGACACCCGCGTTCGCGACCACCAGGTCGACCTTCCCGAACCGCTCCTTGACCTCGCGCGCCACCCGCGCCATCGCCTCATGGTCCGTCACATCGGCGTACCAGTGGGCGCTGTCGCCGTGCAGCCGCTCGGAGACCTGCCCCAGGGCGTCCGGCTCCAGCCCGACCAGCGCCACCTTGGCTCCGCGCGCGGACAGTTTGCGGGCGAGCAGCTCCCCCACACCGCGCGCGGCACCGGTGACGACCGCGACCTGCCCGTCCAGACCCACCCTGCTCATGCGCCCTCCTTGATGGTTGCGTACGTCGTCACGAGGTCCCGGATCCGGCCCGTGACCAGCTCCGGCGCCTCCACCGGCGTCATGTGGCCGAGCCCGGGCAGTTCGGTGCTGCCCACGCAGTTCGGCAGCGCGTCGACCAGCGCACGCGCCTGCACGGGCGGCGTGAGACGGTCGGCGGTCCCGACGACGACGAACGTCGGCACCCTCAACTCCCGCACGCCATGGTCGAGATCGAGCAGATGGAGCACCTTCGACCAGGTGTGCCGCACCTTGCGGGGACACGCGTGCACGATCCGCGCGCACGCCTCCACCATGTGCGGCGCCGAACCCGGCCCCATCGTCCCGTACTTGAGGATCCGCCGGGCGAGGGGCGTGACCGGCCCGAGCGGTGCCCGCGCCCCGAGGATGTGCCTGGTCAGCCAGGTCCGCAGCCGACCGGGCCGGAGGGGGACGACCGTCGACTCGGCGACCAGCCGCGAGGAACCCGTGCTGCACAGCAGGACGGCGGCCGCGTGCTCCCGGAAGACGGCTCTCCCGGACGCCGCCAGCACCGTCATGCCGCCCATGGAATGGCCGACGACCACGGCCTTCTCTCCCGGCGCCAGAGTCGCTTCCAGTACGGCTTCGAGATCGTCCGCGAGGGCCTCCGTACTGCACACCGGGCTCGCCGGACTGCGTCCGTGGCCGCGCTGGTCGTAGGCGATGACGCGATGGTCGGCCGCGAGGTCCCGTATCTGCGCGGCCCAGAAGGCGGTGGAGCAGGTCCAGCCGTGGGCGAGGACGACCGCGGGCGCGGCGCCGTTTTCGACGGGTCCGTGCAGCTCGACGTGCAGACGGGCACCGTCGGCCGATTCGGCGACGAGCTCACGGGCGGGGGCGGGCGGGGCATACGGCCCGGAGGAAACACTCATGAGCCGGCTCACGCGTCCACCCCCACGCTCTTCGCGCTCTCCCCGCTGTCCCCGCCGCCGCTGTTCCCGTTGTCGCCGCTGTCCCCGCTCTTGGCCGGAGCGCGCAGGAGTTCGTACTCCGTGAGATCCACCCGCCGGGTGGCCCGCCGGAACTCGGTCGTCGTACCGGGCCAGATGGTGGTGTTACGACCGCTCGCGTCGAGATACCAGCTGGTGCAGCCGCCGGTGTTCCACACCGTCCGCTTCATGCGCTCCTGCACCCGCCGGTTCCAGGCGGCGACGGCACCGGGCCGGGCGTCGAGGGCCGCACGTCCCCCGAGAACCCCCAACTGCCGTACGAAATCCGCCATGTAGTTGAGCTGCGACTCGATCATCAGGATCATCGAGGAGTTCCCGAGCCCGGTGTTGGGCCCGATGATGGTCATCCAGTTGGGGAACCCGGCCGCGGAGGCGCCGCGCAGGGCCTCCATCCCGCCCTTCCAGGACTCGGCAAGGGTCCTGCCGTCGGCGCCCACGACCCGGTCGGCGATCGGCATGTCGGTGACATGGAACCCCGTACCGAAGATGATCGCGTCGACCTCGGCCTCGCTCCCGTCGGCGGCGACGACGGTCGAACCGCGGATCTCGCTCAACCCGCTCGCCACGACGTCCACGTTCGGACGGGCGAGCGCCGGATAGTACGCACTGCTCAGCAGGATCCGCTTGCAGCCGATGCGGTAGTCGGGGGTGAGCTTGGCGCGCAGGGCCGGGTCCTTGATGGCCCGCGCCATGTTCCGCTTGGCCAACTGCTCGATGAAACCCAGCTCGTCGGGATGCTTGGTGAACGCCTGGACCTGCAACTCCCGCATCCCCCACAGCAGTCCGCGCCGGACCTGCGCGGTGAAGGGCAACGCACGGTGCAGCGCCCGCTCCGCACCGCTGATGGCGCGGTCGACGCGGGGCATGACCCAGGGCGGGGTGCGCTGGAAGAGGGTCAGCCGGGCGACGTCCGGCTGGATGCTGGGCACGATCTGGATGGCGGAGGCGCCGGTCCCCACCATCGCGACGCGCTTGCCGCGCAGGTCGTGGTCGTGGTCCCAGCGGGCGGAGTGGAAGACCTTGCCGGGGAAGGAGTCGAGCCCCGGAATCTCGGGGATCCTGGGATCGGAGAGCGGCCCGGTGGCGGAGACGACGATGTCCGCGGACAGCCGCCCGCCGCTGGTCTCGATCTCCCACCTCAGCTGCTCGCTGTCCCAGGTCATCATCCTCACTTCGGAGTTGAAGCGAAGGTGCGGCCGGAGGTGGAAGACGTCCGTGACGTGCTCCAGATAGGCCCGGATGTGCTGCTGCCCCGAGAAGGTGCGCGGCCAGTCGGGATTGGGCGCGAAGGAGAACGAGTACAGATGGGACGGCACATCGCAGGCACACCCCGGATAGCTGTTGTCCCGCCAGGTCCCGCCGACGCTGTCGGCCCGCTCCAGCACGACGAAGTCGGTGATCCCCTCGCGCCGCAGCCGCACGGCTGCCCCAAGGCCGCCGAACCCGGACCCGATCACCGCCACGCGTACATGTTCGTGCTCGGCCATCCCGTAGCCTCCACGCCTCACTCTTCGGACTCTGCCAGTGAACACTGGCGCAATGGGGAGCGTAGAGCAGCTCCGTACCGATGGGTAGGGGTAGGAGGGAATGAAAGTTACCGGCGGTACAACATAGGCTGCGTCACGTGGCAGGGGACGACGGACGACGCGAGTACCGCATGGAGGAGCTGGCCGGGCTGGCCGGCATCACGGTGCGCACCCTGCGCTTCTACCGCGAACGCAAGCTGATCCCGCCGCCCCGCCGCGAGGGCCGCATCGCCTGGTACGACGATCACCACCTGGCCCGCCTGCGCACGATCGCGGCGCTCCTGGAACGCGGCCACACCCTCACCGGCATCGCGGAACTGGCGGAGGCCCTCGACCACGGCCGCGACATGGCCGCCGTGCTCGGCGTCACTCCCACCGAGGAGGAGCCCGTCCGCCTCACCCCCGAGGAACTCGCCGCCCGCTTCGAGGGCGAGGTCACCCCGGACAACCTCGCGGCCGCGATGGACCTCGGCTACCTCGGCACCGACGGCGACGAGATCGTCCACATCAGCCGCCGCCTCCTGGACGTCTCCTCGGCCCTGGTCCGCGAGGGAATCCCCCTCGCGGAGGTCCTCAAGGCAGGCGCCCGCGTCCGCGAACACGCCGACGCCCTGGCGGAGATGTTCGCCGAACTGGTCCTGGACCACGCCCACGAGGACGACCTCCAACGCCTGCGCCCCCTGGCCCGGAGCGTGGTGGAGGCGGAGCTTTCGCTGGCGCTGGATCGGCGGCTGCGGAAGCGGGACCTGGGCACGGACTGACGGAACGGCTCGCCTACAGGTCGTACACCGCGGTCACCGGCGCATGGTCCGACCACCGCTCGTCATGCGTGGCCGCCCGCTCGACGTAGGCCTTGACGGCCTTGGCGGCGAGACCGGGCGTCGAGACCTGGTAGTCGATCCTCCACCCTGAATCGTTGTCGAAGGCCCGCCCCCGGTAGGACCACCAGGTGTACGGCCCCTCCACCTCCGGATGCAGGGCCCGTACGACATCGACGTACCCGCCGTCCGCCGCGTCGAGGACCTGACCCAGCCACTCCCGTTCCTCCGGCAGGAAGCCGGAGTTCTTCTGGTTGCCGCGCCAGTTCTTGAGGTCGGCCCGCTGGTGGGCGATGTTCCAGTCGCCGCAGACGACCACCTCGCGCCCGTCGGCGGCGGCCCGCCGGCGCAGCGCCTTCAGATGGGCGAGGAACTCGTCCATGAAGCGGAGCTTCTCGTCCTGGCGCTCGGTGCCGACCTCGCCGGAGGGGAGGTAGAGGGAGGCGACCGTGAGGCCCGGCAGGTCGACCTCGACGTACCGGCCGGCGGCGTCGAACTCGGCGGAGCCGAAGCCGACCTGGATGCGGTCGGGTTCGCGGCGGGTGTAGAGGGAGACACCGGCGCGGCCCTTGGCGGCGGCCGGCGCGTGCACCACGTGCCAGCCGTCGGGCGTGCGCACATGCTCGGGCAACTGTTGCGGCTCGGCGCGCACCTCCTGCAGGCAGAGCACATCGGCGGAGGTCCCGGCGAGCCACTCCACGAAGCCCTTCTTCGCGGCGGCGCGCAGTCCATTGACGTTGACGGAGGTCACAGTGAGCACGCGGGCACGATACCGGCACACTGGACGGAGCCCAGATTCCCGCCCATGCATAGGTGTACGATCCCCAACATGAATATGCGCCGCGTCTCTTTCGACCACCCGGACGCCGTGAAGCTGAGCGACAGGGTCCAGGCCGAGTACCACGTGCGCTACGGCGACGGCGGAGACGCGACCTCCCTGGACCCGGCGGACTTCGAGCCGCCGAACGGCGTGTACTTCATCGTGTACGACGAGAACGACAGCCCCGTCGCCACGGGCGGCTGGCGCGCCCAGGACACGAACGACGAGGGCAACCGCGACGGCGATGCCGAGGTCAAGCGGATGTACGTCGTGGACGGCGCCCGCGGGCGCGGCCTCGCCCGGCGCATCCTGGCCGCTCTGGAGGAGGACGCCTCCGCGGCCGACCGGCTACGGATGGTCCTGGAGACGGGCACGAAGCAGCCGGAGGCCATAGCCCTCTACACGTCCAGCGGTTACGAGCCGTGCGAGAAGTTCGGGTACTACCGGCACTACGAGGACAGCCGGTGCTTCGCCAAGCAGCTGGGCGCCCGCTGACGGAACATCAACCGAAGCCGTCGGCCGGCCAAAAACAAAGATCCCGTCCGATCAACCGATCGGACGGGATCTCTTCAACTCCCCCGAGTCTCCTCGGGATAGTTGTTGCGGTGGACCTGAGGGGATTCGAACCCCTGGCCCCCTCGATGCGAACGAGGTGCGCTACCGGACTGCGCCACAGGCCCTTGCAACGAGAGGAACTCTAGCACCCCGATCCGCGTGCTTGAAAATCCGTTCCGGCCCGCCCGAGGGCAGCGGCACAGGTGGGGCGGGGGCTACTCGTTGGCGGCCCGCGGCCGGTCACCTTCCTCGTACTGATCGAACAGCGGTGTACGACCGCGCTCCCGTGCCCGCCGCGCGGAAGCCGCACGGCGGGCGTCACAGCGCCCGTCGTCGTCCGCCCTCTCCTCCTCGGGGGCCGCCTCGCCCGGCGCCGCGGCGTCCCGGTGCTCGGCGTCGGAGCCCGCCTGCGCCTCCTGGTCCCGGGCGACGGAACTCGACCGGGCCGAGCTCCACGCGTCGGGCGCTCCGAGGTCCACCTCCGCGGTGGCCCGTGGCGCGACCGGCGCGGTCACGTACGTCGGCAGCGGCACGGGCACCGGGTCCCAGCTGTCGCCGCGCCCGGGCCGTCGCTGCCGCTCGCGCTGCTGGTCGACCCACTCGGCGTGGTCGGTCTGCTCGACGAGGGCGCGGCGGTCGGCGGCGAGCGCGGACAGACCGGGGTCGGTTTCCTGCTCTGGTCCCTCGTCCGGTTCGTCGGCGTCCACCTCGGCGGCGGCAGCGCGCCGGCGCGGCTGGCGCGAGCGCTCCCGGAGCCGCTGCGCGGCGGCCTCGGCGTGGCGCCGGTCCATCTGGTAGGCGAAACGGCGTCGCTCCTGGGAGCGCAGGTACGCGATGTAGCCGCTGAGCAGTATGGCGGGCACACCGGGCGCCCAGAGGAAAGCGAGCCCTCCGACCGCGGCGACGATCGCGCCGAGCGTGAACGCGATGAAGAGCATCACGGTGGTACGCCGACGGCGCGCGAGCACCTTGGTACGCCGGGCACGCGCCGCGGCCGCTTCCTCCGAGGGTGTGCGCCGGGGGGCGGGTGCCCGCTTCCGTACAGGCGCGGGGGCCGCTGCGGGCGCCGGTGCTTCCACCTGTTCACGTGCCGGTTTCGGATGTCCTGGTGCCTGCGCCGGCGCCTCCGCTCGCACCTCGGCGCGTGCCTGCGGGCGGGCCGGAGGCATGGCGAAGGCCCGGACGTCCACCGAGTCGGTGACGGCGTCCGGACGTCGGGCGCTGGGCTCCTCCTCTTCGGTGGAGCGCACCCGCAGGTCCTTGGCGTATCGGCGCTCCATGCCCGCCCGTCCGGACAGCAGCCGGATGGCGGTGCTGAAGCGTTCCGTCGGACGGGCCTCGTTCAGCTCGTCCTGCCTACGGAGCCACATCGGCACCAAGTAGGCGGCCCAGGCCCCGACAATGACTGCGTAGATGAGGCCGCTGCTGCTCACGCCTCACACGGTAGAGGGGTTTGCGTGAGGCCATCTGCCAATTGCGCCGGTGTGTCGCACGATCTGGCTGATATTTCGAACTTTTTTTGTGACCGATGCGATCAGCAGCCCACCGAGGGTGTGAATTTAATGCCCCGAGGTGGTCGCCGCTCGATCAATTTCGAACATCTATTCAATTTCGCGGGACGCACCAAGGTGGGGGCTATGCGGGATTCCCCCGCGTGCGTGCCCGCTGCCAGCGGCTCAGCAGCCCGTCCGGCACCTCTTCCGCGGTCAGCGCGAAGACCAGGTGGTCGCGCCAGGCTCCGTCGATGTGGAGATAACGCGGCCTGAGGCCCTCCTCGCGGAATCCGAGTTTCTCCACGACCCGGCGGCTGGGTCCGTTCTCGGGTCGAATGCAGACCTCGATGCGGTGCAGACCGACGGCACGGAAACAGTGGTCCACGACGAGTGCCACGGCCGTCGGCATCACTCCGCGACCGGCCACCGACTCGTCCACCCAGTAACCGACGTGGCCCGAGCACATCGAACCCCAGGTGATTCCCGCGACCGTCAACTGCCCGACCAGCCGCCCCTGGTACTCGATGACGAACGGCAGCATCCGGCCGGAGCCGGCCTCGGACCGAAGGTGGCGGACCATCTGACGGTAGGTCGGCCGGTGCGCGATCGGCCCGCTCGGCGTGGGCGGCGGAATCGTCGCCTCCCAGGGGCGAAGCCAGTCCCGGTTGCGCCGGTTGACCTCGCGCCAGGCCCGCTGGTCGCGCAGCTTTATGGGCCTGAGGACGATGTCTCCGTCCGTCAGCACGACGGGCCAGGATGGGCTGTTCAGCTCGCACCCCCGGTGGTGACGCCGGGTCTGGGGTGGTCGCCGCCGCGGATCTGGTCGACGGCGTGCACCAGCAGGGGTTCCAGTACGGCCAGTCCGTCCTTCACCCCGCCGGTGGAACCCGGCAGATTGACGATCAGCGTCCCTCCCGCCACTCCGGCCAGGCCCCGGGAGAGCGCGGCGGTGGGCACCTTCTCCCGTCCGAACGCCCTGATGGCCTCCGCGATGCCCGGCACCTCGTAGTCGATCACCGCGCTCGTCGCTTCGGGTGTGCGGTCGGTGGGTGAGATGCCGGTGCCACCGGTGGTCACGATCACGTCGTACCCCTCCTCGGCGCCCGCACGCAGCGCGGCCTCCACGGGGTCGCCGTCGGGGACGACCCGTGGACCGTCGACGGCGAAGCCGAGGCCTTCGAGGCCGGTGGCGACCCGTGGTCCGCCCTTGTCCTCGTAGACCCCTGCGGCCGCCCTGTTGGAGGCGGTGACCACCAGCGCGCGGTACGTCATGCCCGGCTCCAGTCGCCCGACTTGCCGCCGGTCTTCTCCTCCACCCGTACGTCCGTGATGACCGCTCCCTTGTCGACCGCCTTGACCATGTCGATCACGGTGAGCGCGGCGACGGAGACCGCGGTGAGGGCCTCCATCTCGACGCCCGTGCGGTCCGTGGTCCTCACCGTGGCGAGGATCTCCACGGCGTCGTCCGCGACCGACAGATCCAGTTTCACACCGGACACCGACAACGGGTGGCAGAGCGGGATGAGGTCCGGGGTGCGCTTGGCGCCCATGATGCCCGCGATGCGTGCGGTGGCCAGGGCGTCGCCCTTGGGGACCCCCTCGCCGCGCAGCAGCTCGACCACACGGGGTGAGACGAGGACGCGGCCGCTTGCGCGGGCGGTCCGCGCGGTGACGTCCTTGCCGGACACGTCGACCATACGGGCGGCGCCCGCGTCGTCGATGTGCGTCAGTCGGTCCTGCGTGTTCATCTGTGTGGCGCTCCCGGTCCCGGCCCGGCGCGGTGCGGCGCACGGGGCTGCTGTGCGCGACACGGTACCGCCAACCAGGAGCCCTCAGCCGAGCAGGACGACCTCGACCTCGGTGCCGGGCTCGACCGACTCCACGTCCTCGGGGACGACGATCAGCGCGTCGGCGAGCGCGAGGGCCGCGACCAGGTGTGATCCGGCCCCGCCGACCGGAGTGACGGAGCCGTCGGCGTACGTCCCGCGCAGGAACTGTCTGCGGCCCTTCGGCGAGGTCAGCGCCTTGCCGGTGGTCAGGGTCGCGCGGGTGCGCGGCCGGTGGACGTCGTCGAGCCCCATGAGGGTGCGGATCGCGGGGCGGACGAACAGCTCGAAGGAGACGTACGACGACACCGGGTTGCCGGGGAGCGCCAGCAGCGGGGTGTGCTCGGGGCCGATGGTGCCGAAGCCCTGGGGTTTGCCGGGCTGCATGGCGATCTTGCGGAACTCGATGCCGCTGCCCGCCTCGTCCTCGTCACCGACGTACGAGAGCGCCTCCTTGACGACGTCGTACGCCCCGACGCTCACTCCGCCGGTCGTGACCATGAGGTCGGCGCGGACGAGCTGGTCCTCGATGGTGGAGCGGAGGGTCTCGGCCTCGTCCGGGACCGCGCCGACGCGGTAGGCGATGGCGCCGGCGTCGCGGGCGCAGGCGGTGAGGGCGAAGCTGTTGGAGTCGTAGATCTGGCCGCTGCGCAGTTCCTCGTCGGGCTGGACGAGTTCGCTGCCGGTGGACATGACGACCACGCGCGGGCGCGGGCGCACGCGGACCGTGCCGCGGCCGATCGCGGCGAGCAGGGCGATCTGGGGCGGTCCGAGGACGGTGCCGGCTTCGAGGGCGCGGTCCCCGGACCTCACGTCGCTGCCCTTCGCGCGCACGTGCGCGCGTGCCTCGGCCGGGCGGTACACGTGCACGTGGCCCTCGGCGCCCTCGGGGGCCAGGGCCCGGGCGCGCATGCCGGACACCGGACCCTCGCCGAGGCCTCCGTCGGTCCACTCGACGGGGACGACGGTCTCGGCGCCGGGCGGGAGCGGGGCGCCGGTCATGATGCGGGCGGCCTGGCCGGGGCCCACGTGAAGCAGGTCGGCCTGGCCCGCCGCGACGTCCCCGACGACGTCCAGGACGGCGGGGAACTCCTCGCTCGCGCCCGCGACATCCGCGACCCGCACCGCGTACCCGTCCATGGAGCTGTTGTCGAACGGCGGCAGCGAGAGCGGCACCGTGACGTCCTCGACCAGGACGCAGCCCTGTGCGTCCATGAGGTTCAACTCGATGGGTTCCAGGGGGCGGACGGTCGCGAGGATGTCCTCCAGGTGCTCGTCCACCGACCAGAGGTGGTCCTGGCCGGTGGCGCGGGGCGCGGCGCTGCTCAACGTGCTACATCTCCTCGGCTACGTAACTGCGAAGCCAGGTCCGGAAGTCCGGGCCCAGGTCTTCACGTTCGCACGCGAGTCTGACAATGGCACGCAGATAGTCACCGCGGTCGCCGGTGTCATAGCGGCGGCCCGTGAAGACGACTCCGTGCACCGGGCCGCCGACCTTCTCGTCCTGCGCGAGCTGCTGGAGGGCGTCGGTGAGCTGGATCTCGCCGCCGCGGCCCGGCTCGGTCTCGCGCAGGATGCCGAAGACGTGCGGGTCGAGGACGTAGCGGCCGATGATGGCGTAGTTCGAGGGGGCGTCCGCCGCGTCCGGCTTCTCGACCATGCCGGTCACCTTGACGACGTCGCCGTCCTCGGTGGCCTCGACGGCCGCGCATCCGTAGAGGTGGATCTGCGCCGGCGCGACCTCCATGAGCGCGATGACGCTGCCGCCGCGCTGCTCCTGGACCTCCACCATGCGCGCGAGCAGTGGGTCGCGCGGGTCGATCAGGTCGTCGCCGAGCAGGACGGCGAAGGGCTCGTGGCCGACGTGCGGGGCAGCGCACAGCACGGCGTGACCCAGACCCCGGGGGTCGCCCTGTCGCACGTAGTGCATGGTCGCGAGGTCGCTGGACTCCTGGACCTTGGCGAGCCGGCTCGCGTCGCCCTTCTTCTGGAGGGCTGACTCGAGCTCGTAGTTGCGGTCGAAGTGGTCCTCGAGGGGACGCTTGTTGCGGCCCGTGATCATGAGGACGTCGTCGAGGCCCGCGGACACGGCCTCCTCGACCACGTACTGGATCGCCGGCTTGTCGACGACCGGCAGCATCTCCTTGGGAGTGGCCTTGGTGGCCGGCAGGAACCGGGTGCCGAGGCCTGCTGCGGGGATGACAGCCTTGGTGATCCTTGGGTGCGACTGGGTCATGCCGCAACCCTATCCGGTGCCTTTGTTGGGAATCTGTGGCTCCGGTTAATTGGCTCTCATTTGAGCACATTGGGAAGGGTACGGGTACGACCTATGAGTCACCTCGGACGTGCGGCCGAGCCTGACAAGCGAATGTTGCGGCAAGGGATCCTCACGGTGAGAAGCAGGTTGACGGCCGATGACGTGCGGGAGGCCGCGACCGCGCTGGCCGGGCGCGCGCTCCTGCTGCCCGAACTGGCGCAGGCCCGCACGGTGGCGGCGTACGTCTCCGTGGGCAGTGAGCCGGGGACGCTCACGCTGCTGGACGCGCTGCGCGCGCGGGGCGTGCGCGTGCTGCTCCCCGCCCTGCTCCCGGACAACGACCTCGACTGGGGCGCGTACGCCGGGGAAGGCTCCCTCGCGCGGGTCCAACACGGCGGAAGAATGGCCCTCTTCGAGCCGGCCGGGGAGCGTCTCGGCCCGGACGCCGTGACCGCGGCGGACGTCGTGCTGCTGCCCGGCCTCGCGGTCGACGCGCGCGGGATGCGGCTGGGGCGCGGCGGAGGGTCGTACGACCGCGTCCTCGCGCGTCTGGAGCGCGCGGGCTCGCATCCCGCCCTCGTGGTGCTGCTGTACGACTCGGAGGTCGTCGAGCACGTACCGGAAGAGGCGCACGACCGGCCGGTGCAGGCGGTGGTGACGCCTTCGGGCGTGCGTCGCTTCGGGAGCGGCTGATCCGCTCTGCCATCCGCCCAGTCATGTGAAAGGGCCCTCCACGCACGCGTGGAGGGCCATTTCACTGCCGTTGCCTTGCCTTGCCTCAGCGGCTCACGGCTTCAGTACGAGGGAGTCTCTCGTGTCCTTGTCCACGGCCTTGTCCGTGAAGTTCCAGTCGAGCAGTTCGCCCTTGACCCACTTGCTCGTCTGGTCGGTGTAGTGGGCACTGTAGGCGTGCCCGGAGGCGCCGGTGAGGTTGATCCACTTCGACTTGTCGAGGTCGCCGAGGTTGACCACCATGCGCATCGACGGCACCCACACGACGCCGTAGCCGCCGGCGGCGTTCCAGCCGGTGGCGTTGACCGTCGCCTCGCCGCCGCTGAGCTTCCAGGGGCCGCGGTTGAGGATGTACTTCAGGAAGCCGGGGCCGTCGGTACCAAGGGTCTGGTTCTTCAGGAACAGGCGGTGCAGCCGGCCCCAGCTCCAGGTGTCGATGTCCTTGCCGAGCTTGGCGGTCAGCTCCCAGCGGGCGTCGATCATGGCGCGCGCGAGCAGATCGTCACGGTTGTCGCTCGCGCCCGGCCGGGTGAGCGACTTGGGCGTGGTCCACCAGTCGCTCTTCCTGTCGTTCATGAGGGTGCGCACCACCTCGAACCAGCGGTCGCCGCCGTCCGGCTGTGCCTGGTCGGCGTCGCGCTGGCCGCACTCTCGGACCTTCTTCGTGTCGTCCGCGGGCCCGGTGGTGCTGACGGGATCGACCCACAGGCACTGGCCTTCGACCCGCAGTTCCTTGGGCAGTTTGTTGCCGAAGGCGAGCTTGAGGACGTTGCGCCAGACCGCGTTGAAGTAGGCCGCGGCCGCCGAGTCGGCGTCCTGGGTGTAGTCCCAGCCCTCCAGCAGTTCCTGCGCCTGGCGGACGTCCTTGTCCTTGAGGTCGATCTTCAGCAGTTTGGGGACGAGCAGCTTGGCGATCTCGCTGCTGTTGTCCAGCTGCATCTGGCGCATGTCGTCGGTGGAGACCTTGCCGCCGCCCTTGATCTTCGACTCGATCAGGTCGGTGATGCGCTGGCTCCGGGTGCCGTAGCCCCAGTCCGTGGTGAGCGTGTAGGGGTACTTGTCCGGGTCGACCACGGCCTGGTTGGCGGTGACGATGTAGCCGCGCTGCGGGTTGTACTCGTAGGGCATCGCGCCCTGCGGGATGTACCCGGTCCACTTGTAGCCGGAGTCCCAGCCGGGCGCGGGGACGGAGCCGTCGTCCTTCTTCGCGCGCGTGGGGATCTTCCCGGGCAGTGTGTAGCCGATGTTGGTCTTGTCGGCGTAGACGAGGTTCTGCGAGGGCACGTCGAACAGTTTGGACGCGGAGCGGAATCGGCTCCAGTTCGAGGCCTTGTCCAGCGCGAAGACGGCGTCCATGGAGGTGCCGGGGTCGAGCGCGGTCCAGCGCAGCGCGATGCCGTAGCCGTCGCCGCGGTCGGGCGCGGCCGTGTCGACGGTGGCCTTCGTGCCGACCTTGACCAGCTCGTCGTCCCGGTCGGACAGCAGTGGCATGCCGTCGGCGGTCTGGCGGACGATGATCTTCTTGGCGTCGCCGCCGGCGACCTTGATGGTCTCCTCGCGCGTGGTGAGGGGCTTGACGGTGCCGTCGTACAGGTACCCGTCGCCGCTGAGCTTCTCCAGGTAGAGGTCGGTGACGTCGGCACCGGAGTTGGTCATACCCCAGGCGATGTCCTGGTTGTGGCCGATGACCACGCCGGGCATGCCCGCGAAGGTGTAACCGGTGACGTCGTACTGACACTTACTGGAGACGGTGCGGCAGTGCAGGCCCATCTGGTACCAGACGGACGGCAGCGAGGCCGACAGGTGCGGGTCGTTGGCCAGCAGCGGGTGGCCGGTGATGGTGTGACTTCCGGCGACGACCCAGGAGTTGGAGCCGATGCCCTGGCCGTTCACTCCGACGGCCGTGGGCACGTCGTCCAGGACTTTGTAGAGACCCGACAGCTGGCTCTGCAGTGCCGAGCCCGTCGACGTCGAGGACGTGCCCGCCGTGCCGCTCGTGGACGTGCCACTGCCGGACGTGCTGCCGTTCTGCTCGAACGTCTTGGTGAGCTCGTCGTACTGGCCCTCCTGGACGATCGCCTTGTTGCGGCTGTACGGGTAGTCCGGGTACAGGTCGGCGATCTGCTTGGGGCCGAGCCTGCTGGTCATCAGGGCGCGGTCGATCTCGTCCTGCATGTTGCCGCGCAGGTCCCAGGCCATCGCCTTCAGCCACGAGACCGAGTCGACGGGGGTCCACTGCGAGGGCTTGTAGTCGTTGGTGAAACCCAGCGCCGCGTACTCCAGGGAGATGTCCTTGCCGTCTTTGCCCTGCAGGTAGGCGTTGACTCCCTTGGCGTAGGCCTGGAGGTACTTCTTGGTGGAGGCCGACAGTTTGGTGTCGTACTCCTTCTTCGCGACGCGGTCCCAGCCCAGGGTCCGCAGGAACTCGTCGTTCTTGACCTGGCCCTTGCCGAACATCTCCGACAGGCGCCCGGAGGTCATGTGGCGGCGCACGTCCATCTCGTAGAACCGGTCCTGCGCCTGGACGTAGCCCTGCGCCATGAACAGGTCCGCGTCGGAGGAGGCGTAGATCTGCGGGATGCCGTTGCCGTCGCGCTTGACATCGACGGGGCCTGACAGACCGTCGAGAGTGATCGAACCCTTCGTCTGCGGGAACGACGCCCGGACGGTGCTGACGGACCAGTACGCCCCGTAGGCGATGCCGCCGATGATGGCCAGGACCAGGACCAGCACGACCAATCGGGCTTTGCGCCCCTTCTTCCTGCCGGACTTGCCGGGCTTGTCACCCGTTGTGGCGGTGGTGTTGGGGGGCATCGCTGTCCTTGCTGTCCTCACGCGAGCGGCAGGCGGGCTGTGACGTTGAATGAGCGCTGGAGCAACCATAGGCGCAGGGCCTTTCGGCCCTTGACGCGGAGTCGGGAACGAGCGGGGCCGGGCGTTCGATCCCGCCTCCAGGAGTGTCAAGAAATCGTCAAGAGTTAGGTAAGGTAACGAAGTACCTGGGTGCGGAGTTCACCGGCTTCGTGTCCTATGTACGTGAGCTCCCGCGCGGGATGCGCGTGAGCCAGGGAAGGGAACGGCCGCTGACTGTCCACCATCTCAACCAGCTTCTGCTCGTCTGCTCGCTCGTCCTGCTCGTCGCCGTGGCAGCGGTCCGGATCTCCTCGCGCAGCGGGCTCCCCAGCCTGCTCGTGTACCTGGGGATCGGCATCGCCATGGGACAGGACGGCATCGGCGACGTCCGCTTCGACAACGCCGAACTCACCCAGGTCATCGGATACGCGGCCCTCGTCGTGATCCTGGCCGAAGGTGGCCTGAGCACGAAGTGGAAGGAGATCAGGCCCGCCCTGCCGGCCGCGTCCGCGCTGGCGCTGGTCGGCGTCGCGGTGAGCGTCGGGGTCTCGGCCACGGCCGCCCACTATCTCATCGGGCTGGAGTGGCGGCAGGCACTCATCATCGGGGCGGTCGTCTCCTCGACGGACGCGGCGGCGGTCTTCTCGGTCCTGCGGAAGATCCCCCTGCCCGCGCGCGTGACGGGCACCCTGGAGGCCGAGTCCGGTTTCAACGACGCACCCGTGGTCATCCTGGTCGTCGCGTTCTCCACGGCGGGCCCGGTCGAGCACTGGTACGTGCTGCTGGGCGAGATAGCCCTGGAGCTGGCCATCGGTGCAGCCATCGGCCTCGCGGTGGGCTGGCTCGGCTCCTGGGGCCTCAGGCACGTGGCACTGCCCGCCTCCGGCCTCTACCCGATCGCCGTCATGGCGATCGCGGTCACGGCGTACGCGGGCGGCGCGCTGGCGCACGGCAGCGGCTTCCTGGGCGTCTACCTCGCCTCGATGGTGATGGGCAACGCGAAGCTGCCCCACTGGCCCGCGACGCGCGGGTTCGCCGACGGGCTCGGCTGGATCGCCCAGATCGGCATGTTCGTCCTGCTCGGTCTCCTGGTCACTCCGCACGAGCTCGGCGACGACGTGTGGCCCGCGCTCGTCATCGGCCTGGTGCTGACGATGGTGGCGCGCCCCCTGGGCGTGGTGCTGTGCCTGACGCCGTTCCGGGTGCCCTGGCAGGAGCAGACCCTGATGTCGTGGGCGGGGCTGCGCGGCGCGGTCCCCATCATTCTCGCGACGATCCCGATGGTGCAGGGCGTGGACGCCAGCCGCCGCATCTTCAACATCGTCTTCGTCCTGGTCGTCGTCTACACCCTGGTCCAGGGGCCGACGCTGCCGTGGCTCGCCCGCACGCTGCGCCTGGGCGAGGACAACGAGGCCGCCGACCTCGGCGTCGAGTCCGCTCCGCTGGAACGGCTGCGCGGGCATCTGCTGTCGGTCGCGATCCCCGAGGGCTCGAAGATGCACGGCGTCGAGGTCAACGAGCTGCGGATGCCGGCCGGGGCCGCCGTCACCCTCGTCGTACGCGAGGGAAAATCGTTCGTCCCGCTGCCCACGACGGTCCTGCGGCACGGCGACGAGCTGCTCGTCGTCGCCACGGATCCGGTGCGGGACGCGGCGGAGCGGCGACTGCGCGCCGTGGGCCACGGCGGCAAGCTGGCCGGATGGCTCGGGACGAACGGGGCGGGGTCGGGTCGCTGAGGCGGGCGTGACGCTGAGGCGTGCCCGGCGCGTGGGGGGGGTAAATGGCGTGTTTCGCACTGTTCACACCCCGGGCAATCCCAGGCGGACGGCGATTTGGTGCTCGCTTTCACAGGAGCGCCGACCCCTGACCCCTGTATGATGAAGGCGCACTTTGATCGAACCAACTCTGCCTGACGCAGAACTGGCGCGACCGCAAGGCGGCCGTGGCGCCCTCACAGTGGGCCGCCCCCGGTATCTACCGCAGTTCCGCGCAAGAGGACAGCTCTCGGCGCCGCCCGCGTAAGGGGTCGCGCTACCAGGCGGCAGAAAGGCACGGGCCGTGGCATCCACGGTCACCTCCCGCCCAGGCTACGGACAGCTGCTGCGCACCCGCGGCGCCTGGACGTTCCTGCTCCCCGGCTTCGCGGCACGCCAGCCGTTCGCGATGCTCACCATCTCCATCGTGCTGCTCGTGCAGCACACCACCGGCTCCTACGGCGCGGCGGGCGCCGCGGCGGCCGTCACCGGTGTCTCCATGGCGCTGTTCGCCCCCTACAGCGGCCGTCTCGCCGACCGCCACGGACAGCGCGCCGTACTCATCCCCGGCGTGCTGCTGCACTCGCTGTCGGGCCTGACCCTGACGGCACTCGCGCTGGCCCACGCGCCCCTGTGGGCGCTGTTCGCGGCGGCCGTGCCGACGGGCGCCTCGGTGCCGCAGGTCGGGCCCATGGTGCGCGCCCGCTGGGGCGGGAAGCTCCAGGGCACGCCCCTGATGACCACCGCGGCGGCCTTCGAGTCCGTCACGGACGAGCTGACCTTCGTCTTCGGCCCGCTGCTGGCCACCGCCCTGTGCACCACCGTCGCCCCGGCCGCGGGCCTGGTGACGGAGGCGTCACTGACGCTGCTCGGCGGTCTGCTGTTCGCGGCGCAGAAGGGCACGCAGCCCGCCGTCACCGTCGCGGGGCACACGCGCGTGGAGCACGTTTCCGCTCTGCGCGTCCCCGGTGTGCGCGTGCTGATCGTGGCCTTCCTCGGGATCGGCTCCGTCTTCGGCGGCATGCAGGTCTCGCTCGCCGCGTTCACCGAGTCGATCGGTCAGGCCGGCCTGAACGGCGTCCTGTACGGCGTCTTCGCCGCGGGCAACATGCTCTCCGGCATCGTCTGCGGCGCCGTCGCCTGGAAGGTGGCCCCGCAGCGGCGCCTGGTCCTCGGGTACGGCGGTCTCGCCCTGGCGGCCTCCGGCCTGTGGGCCGCGCACTCGGTGCTCATGCTGGCCGGCCTCGGTCTCCTGGTGGGCATGTGCATCGCGCCCGCGCTGATCACCGGCTACACGCTGGTCGAGGACCTGGTCCCGGCCGGTGCCCGGACCGAGGCCTTCACCTGGCTGACCGGCGCGGTCGCGCTCGGCCAGGCGGCGGCCGTCACGGTCGCCGGACAGCTGGAGGACCGCCTCTGGGGCGGTGCCGGATTCCTGGTGCCCGCGGTCGGCACGGTGCTCGCCCTCGCCACGCTCGTGGCCCTCCGGACACGGCTGGCCTCACGGCCCCGCAGCCGGACCGTCGCACGTGGCGTCGGTCACCGAGTGCCGGTGACGGTGGACTGATCCTCGGGAATACGTCACTATGGACCCTCGTTAGCACTCAATGAGTGAGAGTGCCAGGAGGAAGACAGTGCCGACCTACCAGTACCAGTGCACCGAGTGCGGCGAGGGCCTCGAGGCGGTGCAGAAGTTCACCGATGACGCCCTGACCGAGTGCCCCAACTGCAGTGGCCGCCTGAAGAAGGTGTTCTCCGCGGTAGGCATTGTCTTCAAGGGCTCCGGCTTCTACCGCAACGACAGCCGCGGCTCCTCGTCGAGCAGCTCGCCGGCGTCGAAGCCGTCGACGTCCACTTCGTCGTCGGACCCGTCTTCATCGTCGTCGTCCGCTTCGAGTTCGTCGTCCTCGTCGTCCTCGGACTCGAAGTCGAAGTCGTCGAGCGCCGGCTCCTCGTCCAGCAGCGCCGCGTAGCACTCGCTCACTGACCCTGTCGTCGTAGGACGGCAGGGTCTTCGGCATCTCCTGGGCCCCTCTCGGCCCCGCCGCCGGGGCCGGATACTGTGCTGGCCATGGCGAACGCAGAGATCGGTGTAATCGGCGGCTCGGGCTTCTACTCGTTCCTCGACGACGTGACCGAGGTCGAGGTGGACACCCCGTACGGGCCGCCCAGCGACTCCCTCTTCCTCGGCGAGATCGCCGGCCGACGGGTCGCCTTCCTGCCCCGCCACGGACGTGGCCATCATCTGCCGCCGCACCGGATCAACTACCGGGCCAACCTCTGGGCGCTGCGGTCGGTCGGCGCGCGCCAGGTTCTCGGGCCGTGCGCGGTGGGCGGCCTGCGCCCCGAGTACGGGCCGGGCACGCTGCTCGTGCCGGACCAGCTGGTCGACCGTACGAAGTCCCGCGTGGGCACGTACTTCGACGGACTGCCGCTGCCCGGCGGCGACATCCCGAACGTGGTGCACGTGTCCCTGGCCGACCCCTACTGCCCTGTCGGACGTGCGGCCGCTCTGAAAGCCGCGCGCGGGAGGGACTGGGAACCCGTGGACGGCGGCACCCTGGTCGTGGTCGAGGGGCCGCGCTTCTCCACCCGCGCCGAATCGCTCTGGCATCAGGCCCAGGGCTGGTCGGTGGTCGGCATGACCGGCCACCCCGAGGCGGCCCTCGCCCGTGAACTGGAGCTCTGTTACTCGTCGATGACGCTCGTCACCGACCTCGACGCGGGGGCCGAGACCGGTGAGGGCGTCTCGCACGACGAGGTTCTGCAGGTGTTCGCGGCGAACGTGGACCGGCTGCGGGGCGTGCTGTTCGACGCGGTGGCCGCCCTGCCGGAGAACGAGGACCGGGACTGCCTGTGCACGAAGGCGCTGGGCGGGATGGATCCGGGGTTCGAGCTTCCGTAACGGGGCCGGCAGGGGGCGAGGTAGCGGAACTTCCTGTTCGGGTGAGGGAGTTGTCCACAACCCGTCGGTGGTCCACCGCCCTCGGCAGGAATCGGCGCAGAGCCTCATCGTGGGTCTGCAAGCCCGATTCCTCGCCGCAGGTGGTGACCCGCATGTCTCTCCCCCCGCCCCTCTTCCCTTCCCCTGCCTCCGCGTTCCGCTCTCCCTCTCCCCCTCCCGCGTCGCCGCACCCGCCCCGCACTGACGCTCCGGCCACGTGCGAGGTGCCGCACTTCGCTCCCGTGCGGGTGCGCGGCGGGCGGTATCAGCTGCAGCGGCTCGTACGACACCGGAGGCGCGCCGTGGCCGCCGGCCTCGCCGTGACCGCGGCCGCACTGGTGGCGGCGGGCCCGCGGGACACCGACCGGGCGCGCGGGCATCCGGCGGCGGAGCCCGTACGGAAGCACCGGGCCGTCGAGATGGTGGCCGCGCCCGTGCGGATCGCCGACGGGGCCACGGTCCGGCTGCTGCGCCCCGGGGACCGGGTGGACGTCGTCGCCGCCCAGGAGACGGCGACGGGCGGCGAGGCCCGGGTGGTCGCGCGCGGGGCGCGGGTGACCAAAGTGCCGGAGCCCCTGGACGGGACGGGCGGCAGTGGGGCGCTGGTCGTGCTCTCGGTGCCCCGTTCCACCGCGGCGCACCTCGCCGGTGCGGGCGCGACGGCGCGGCTGGCGGTGACGGTGTGCTGATCCGCGCCGCCCGTTTTCTGCGCGACTGCCTGTCAAATCCCTCGTCCGTGCCACCCGAGTGGACAGCGCGGTCTCGCATTGACGTAAGTTGCGGAACTGTTTGTTCCCCAACTTGCGTGTGTGAGAAGAGGCCCCGAGGTGAGCGAGAAGAAGGAACCGAGCGTCTGGCAGGGCTTCAAGGCCTTCCTGATGCGCGGGAACGTCGTCGATCTGGCGGTGGCGGTGGTCATCGGCGCCGCGTTCACCAACATCGTGAACGCGGTGGTGAAGGGGATCATCAACCCGCTGGTCGGGACGATCGGAACCCGGAACCTCGACGCCTACAGCTACTGCCTGAGCAAGCCGTGCAAGGGCGACCAGGGCATCCAGATCCTGTGGGGCTCGGTCCTCGGCGCCACCCTCACGTTCGTGATCACCGCGGCCGTCGTGTACTTCCTGATGGTGCTGCCGATGTCGAAGTACCTGGCCCGGCAGGAGGCCCGCCGGAAGGCGCGGGAGGGCACGCACGAGGTGCTGGAGGTGACCGAGCTGGAGGTGCTCAAGGAGATCCGCGACGCGCTGGTCGCACAGCGTGGTTCCGGGCACAGCGAGCACTAGCGGCAGGAGTCTGCCGGCGCCCGCGGGCGCCGGCCGGCATGGCTCAGATGTGGTGGGGCGGCTTCTCGTCGAGGAAGCGCTTCAGGTCGGCCGCGGCGTCGCCGGCGGCGCCCGGTCGCTCGCCCCAGCCACGGTCCGTGTCGTCCGAGGACTGCTGGTCCAGCGGGTCGTCGAAGATCAGCGCGGGCTTCGGGGCAGGCGGCTCGGGGGCGGGGGCGGAGGTCATGCCTCCAGGGTACGGGGCCCCAGGCCCGCGGCCTTCCGCTCGGACCGGTGGTGGATCACACCCCGTGCCGGGCCGCACACCGCTGGGCCACTCACAAGATTTTCCGCCGCTTATCTGGTGTGCTGGAACGCATGACGAGCAGTTCGACTCCCCCGCCGGCGTCCGCCGGCGAGCCCGCGGACCACAGACCACTGCGCAGACTCAGGGCCCGCGGCCGCGACGAGGCGCACCGCGTCGCGTCACCGCTGGAGCTCTTCTTCGACCTGTGCTTCGTCGTGGCCATCGCCCAGGCCGGCGCCCAGCTGGTGCATGCCATGGCCGAGGGGCACGCGGGCGTGGGGATCCTCAACTACGCGATGATCTTCTTCGCCATCTGGTGGGCGTGGATGAACTTCACCTGGTTCGCCTCGGCGTACGACAACGACGACGCGCTCTACCGGGTCGTCACGCTGGTCCAGATCGCCGGTGTGCTGGTCCTCGCGGCCGGGGTCTCGCGGGCGTTCGAGGAGCACGACTTCCTGGCCGTGTGGCTGGGCTACGTGATCATGCGGCTCGCCATGGCGTCGCAGTGGCTGCGCGCGGCGCGGTCGACCGAGGGCGCCGAGCGAACCATGGCGCAGCGGTACGCCGCCGGCGTGCTGCTGTGCATGATCGGCTGGCTGGGACTGGTGCTGCTGCCGGAGGACGCCCGGGTGTGGGTGTTCCTGGTGATGGTGTTCGTCGAGATGGGCGTGCCGCTGTACGCGGAGAAGGACCACCCCACGTCCTGGCACCCGCACCACATCGCCGAGCGGTACGGGCTGTTCACGATCATCGTGCTCGGCGAGACCATCGCGGCGGCCACCGTCGCCATGAAGTCGGGCGTGGACGAGCACGACGCCCTGGGCGGCCTGTTGCCGATCGCCGCGGGTGGGCTGCTGATCATCTTCGCCGCCTGGTGGATCTACTTCGTGGTGCCGATCCACGGTCATCTGCGCTCCAGCCGGCAGTCCTTCCTCTGGGGTTACGGCCACTACCTGATCTTCGCCTCGGCGGCAGCGATCGGTGCCGGCCTGGAGGTGGCGGTGGAGCAGGCGGTCGGCAAGGCCCACATCTCCACACTGGCCGCGTCCGCCGCGGTGACCCTGCCGGCGGCGCTGTTCCTGCTCACTGTCTGGGCGCTGCACTCCCGTTTCTACAAGGTGGGCATCGCGCAGCAGTTGGTGCTGCCGACCACGGCACTGCTGGTGATCGTCTGCACGTTCCTCGGCGACTGGGCGGTGTTCGCGGCGGGGCTGGTGTCGGCGCTGGCCGTGGCCACCGGGACGACGCTGACGGCGCGGATGGGCGCCGGGGAGCGCGGGGCGAGCGGCTCCGGCGGAGAGCGCGCCGCCACCCCGGTGGCGTGAGCGGGGCCGAGCGAGAAAGCCCCTCACCTCCCCTGATCGGGGCCGAGCGAGGAAGCCTGTCACGTCTCGCGCGGGGCGAGACTAAGGGCATGACAACCGAGTCCAGGACAGTTGACGCTCTGACGGACGTCGCCGGGGTGCGCGTGGGGCACGCGACGCGCATCGGTGACGGTTGGCTCACCGGCACCACGGTCGTACTCGCCCCGGAGGGCGGGGCCGTGGCCGCCGTGGATGTGCGCGGCGGCGGCCCCGGCACGAAGGAGACCGACGCCCTCGACCCGCGCAACCTCGTGAGCAAGGTCGAGGCGATCGTGCTGACCGGCGGCAGTGCGTACGGGCTCGACGCGGCGTCCGGGGTGATGGCCTGGCTGGAGGAGCAGGGGCGGGGTGTGCGCGTCGGCGTGGACCCGGCACACGTCGTGCCTGTGGTGCCGGCCGCCTGCATCTTCGACCTGGGGCGGGGAGGCAGGTTCTCCGCGCGGCCGGACGCGGGCACCGGCCGGGCCGCGGTGGAAGCGGCCGCGGCGAGCGCGGTCGGGGCAGCCGTGGCGGAAGGGTGCGTGGGCGCCGGTACGGGGGCCGCTGTGGGACCGGTGAAAGGCGGGGTCGGCAGCGCGAGCACCGTTCTCGGCTCGGGGATCACGGTGGCCGCGCTGGTGGTGGCCAACGCGGTCGGTTCGGCGATGGATCCGGAAACGGGCGTCCTGTACGGGGAGTTGTTCCAGGGACGGGCGGCCTACCCGGATTCGCACATCCACGAGGCCGCGCGCAGGCGCCTGGAGGAGAGTGCCGCCGCGAACGGGCTCCCCCCGCTGAACACCACACTCGCCGTCGTCGCCACCGACGCGGAACTGACCAAGGCCCAGGCGCAGAAGCTGGCCGGCACGGCGCACGACGGCATCGCCCGCGCCGTGCGGCCGGTGCACCTCCTCACCGACGGTGACACCGTGTTCGCCCTGGCGACAGGAACGCGCCCACTCGACGCCGAGCACCCCCTGGCCCTGAACGAAGTCCTCGCGGCAGGCGCCGATGTGGTCACCCGCGCGATCGTACGAGCCGTGCGCGCCGCGGAGCCGGTGTCCGGTGCGGGCGGGGAGTGGCCGTCGTACGAGGAGTTGTACGGAGCTCGCTGAAGAGACCGCCGCCGGCTGGGTGCGTGGGCGTCACGCCGAACACGCACCTCCGGCACCCCGCGCCCCGCACCCCGCGTCCACCAGCCATGACTGCCCCCACCACCCACCACCCAATTGTCGCGGTTCTGTCACGTGATGGCGTTCGTCGCTGTCGGCGGGAACCTCAGTGGTCGTTGATTGCCTCTTTGTCCACGCACTGGAGCGGATCACTCACATCACACGAACCTGGAGCAGCCCGTGACAACGCCGGACATTGCAGCGCGGCGAGTACTGGGGGCCTGTGCCGCCCTGATGGTCGGCGCCCTCGCCCTCACCGGCTGCGGTGGCAACGCCAATGCCAGTTCGTCCTCCGACGGCGGCAAGGACGGCGGCGGCTCGGCCAACACGTCCACGGCGAAGATCGTCATCTCGGCGAAGGACGGCTCGACCGACGCGTCGATCAACTCGACCGGCGTGAAGGTCAGCGGCGGCAAGCTGACCGACGTGAAGATGACCGTGGCGGGGTCGGGGCAGGCCGTGCCGGGCTCGATATCCGCGAACGGCGCCGACTGGAAGCCGAAGGCGCAGCTGGAGCGCGGGACGAAGTACCAGCTCTCGGCGACCGCCAAGGACTCCGGCGGCCGTACGGCTGCCGCCAACTCCATCTTCACGACCGTCACTTCGGCGAACAGCTTCATCGGGACGTACACCCCGGACAACGGGACGACGGTCGGTGTCGGGATGCCGGTCTCGTTCAACTTCGACAAGGTGATCAGCGACAAGAAGGCCGTGCAGTCGCACATCACCGTCAGCTCCAACAGCGGGCAGAAGGTGGTCGGGCACTGGTTCGGGTCGCAGCGGCTCGACTTCAGGCCCGAGGAGTACTGGAAGGCCGGCTCCAAGGTCACGATGAACATCGACCTGGACGGCGTCGAGGGCGCGAACGGCGTCTACGGGGTGCAGAAGAAGTCCGTCACCTTCACGGTCGGGCGCTCGCAGGTCTCCACGGTCGACGTGAACACGCAGACCATGACGGTCGTGCGCGACGGCAAGACGCTCAGGACGATCCCGATCTCCTCGGGCAGCCCGGAGCACACGACGTACAACGGGCAGATGGTGATCTCGGAGAAGTTCGTGCAGACGCGCATGAACAGCCAGACGGTGGGCCTGGGCGGCGAGTACGACATCCCGGACGTGCCGCACGCGATGCGTCTGACCTCGTCGGGGACGTTCATCCACGGCAACTACTGGTACAACAAGGGCAATCCACCCTTCGGCAGCCAGGGCACCAGTCACGGCTGCGTCGGACTCGCGGACGAGCGGGGCGCGCAGGGCGCCACGCCCGCCAAGTGGTTCTACGACAACTCGCTGATCGGGGATGTCGTGATCGTCAAGAACTCCCCCGACAAGACCGTCACGCCGGACAACGGGCTCAACGGCTGGAACCTGGCGTGGAACGAGTGGGTCGCGGGCAGCGCCGCCTGATCACCGCGGACAGCACCGCTTGATCGTCGCGGCAGATGGCTTGCCGCGATCGCCTCAAGGCCTGCCTGAGCAGGCGGTTCTGACAGATCATCGGGCCGTGTGGGAATGTCTCACACGGCCCGGGCGTTTTCCGGGCGTACGTTTTCTCGGTTCCCGGACATGATGTCCGACCGAGGGGCTACGGTATGCACCCACAAGGTGACATGCAGCAACGCCGGGAGAAACCTTGAGCGTTCCGTACGAGACGGCAGCGTACGAACCACCCGAGTCGCCCGAGTCTCCGGAGGAGCACCTCGCGCGACTGCTCGGCCGTGCCCTGAACTCCTTCGAGCTGCCGGACGAGGCGATACAGCGGCTCGACTGCGCGCTGGCGCACGACAGTTCACTGCACTCCGCGCACCACAGTGCGGGACTGCACCGCGAGACGTACCGGCACACCTGGCTGCTCGCCGACGGTTCGGCGCTCACGCTGTGGGAGCTCGTGCACAACACCACGCGCGGCGGCGACCCGCAGCACGAGGTGTACGTCGACGAGGAGGAGTTGCGCGCCGCGACCGTGCGCCTGCCGCTGCCACAGGACGAACCGGACTTCGAACTGCCGGTGACGGTACAGCTGTCGCCGATCCCCGCGCCCCGGCACGCGTATGTGCCGGACGACTCGGCGGATCACGCGCGCAGGCTGCTGCGCCGTGCCGAGAACCCGGACCGGCCGGGGTCGGAGACGGCCACGCTGCTCGCCACGGCGTACGCGCACCAGATCACGCAGGCCTTCGGGCGCCCGTGCCGCGCAGGCCGCGCCGGACTCTGCTTCTCGCTCTACGAGCACGCCTTCCTGCTGCGTGACGGCGAGGAGGTCTCCCTCTGGGAGGTCGAGCACACGGCGACGCCCGACGGGCGGCACATGTGCGAGGTGTACGTCAGCGAGGACGCGGCCCGGGACGCGATGGAGCGGCGGGCGGCACAGGTTTCCTGAAGGGCGGATGTCCTGAGGGGCGGATGTCCTGAGGGGCGGAAGTCCTGAGGCGCACGCTTCCAGAAGGGCTGGCTTCCAGAAGGGCTGGCTTCCTGAGGGGCTGGTGCCCACCCCGCCTCGCCTTGCCCCGCCCCCGCCCGCCTCGCGCGGCTTCTCAGCGGCCGTCGCTGAGCCGTCGTACGAGACCCGCGAACGCGTCTCTCTCCGCCGGGGTCAGCTCGACGCTCTCCAGCGTGGGCGCGGACCGGCGCTGACGCCGGAGAACGCGCGGCGTGCGGCCGGTGGACCACATGACCGGTCCGAAGTGGCCGCGACGGGCGAGACCGATCAGGACGAACACCCAGAAGGCAGCGACGAAAAGGAGTATCGCCGCGCCCATCGACTGGAGAACCGGGACGTGCTCATCAGGCATGCGCCCCAGTAGACACCACGGTCCGGGCCCAGGGCCCGGACCGTGACGTATCTCGCAGTTGCCGTGAACAGGTCACAGCTGATCAAACTGTCCATCAAAGGGACAAGTCGAGCCTTACGCCGCCACCGGCTGCTTCGCCTCGGCCGATGCCGTGGCCGTCTCCCCCGCCGTGCCGGGGCTCGCCGCGCCCGCTGCCGGCTTGCGCATCCCCTTCAGGACCACCACCAGTGCGGTCGTGACGCACACGCCCACCGCGATGGCGATCAGGTACAGGAACGGGTTGCCGATCAGCGGGACCACGAAGATGCCGCCGTGCGGAGCGCGCAGGGTGGCGCTGAAGGCCATCGACAGGGCGCCGGTGATCGCGCCGCCCACCATCGAGGAGGGGATGACCCGCAGCGGGTCGGCGGCGGCGAACGGGATGGCACCCTCGGAGATGAAGGAGGCGCCCAGGACCCAGGCGGCCTTGCCGTTCTCGCGCTCGGTCTGTGTGAAGAGCTTGCCGCGGACCGTGGTGGCCAGGGCCATCGCGAGCGGCGGGACCATGCCGGCCGCCATGACCGCGGCCATGATCTTCATCGCGGAGTCACTCGGGTTGGAGACGGCGATGCCGGCGGTGGCGAAGGTGTACGCGACCTTGTTGACGGGACCGCCGAGGTCGAAGCACATCATCAGGCCGAGCAGGGCGCCGAGCAGGAGGGCGTTGGAGCCGGAGAGGCCGTTCAGCCAGTCGGTCATGCCCTTCTGGGCGGACGCGATGGGCTTGCCGACGACGACGAACATCAGGAAGCCGACGATCGCCGAGGAGATCAGCGGGATCACCACCACCGGCATGATGCCGCGTACCGGCGCCGGGATCTTCACCTTCTGGATCGACAGCACCACACCGCCGGCGAGCAGGCCGGCCACCAGGCCGCCGAGGAAGCCCGCGTTGATCGTGGACGCGATCATGCCGCCGACGAACCCGGGGACCAGGCCCGGCCGGTCCGCCATGCCGTAGGCGATGTAACCGGCCAGGACCGGGACCAGGAAGCCGAAGGCCACGGCGCCGATCTGGAACAGCAGGGCGGCCCAGCTGTCCGTCTGGGTCCAGACGAAGTGGTTCATGACCGAGGGCGCGGACTTGATCTCGTATCCGCCGATCGCGAAGCCGAGGGCGATCAGCAGACCGCCTGCCGCGACGAACGGGACCATGTAACTCACGCCGGACATCAGCCACTTGCGCAGCTTGGTGCCGTAGCCCTCGCCGGACTCACCGGCGCGCTCGACCGGCGTGCCCGCGCCCGGGGCGGCGCCCGCGCTCACCTCACCGCGCTCCGCCTTCCCGCGCACCTCGGCGATCAGCTCGCCGGGGCGGTTGATGCCGGCCTTCACACCGACGTCGACGGTCGGCTTGCCGGCGAAGCGGTCCTTTTCCCGTACGGAGACGTCGTGCGCGAAGATCACGCCGTCCGCCGCCGCGATGACGGCCGGGTCGAGCCGGGTGAAGCCGGCCGAGCCCTGGGTCTCGACGACGACCTCGACACCCGCCTCGCGGCCCGCGTTCTCCAGGGACTCGGCCGCCATGTACGTGTGGGCGATGCCGGTCGGGCAGGAGGTGACGGCGACGATACGGAAGGGGCGCTCGTCCGCGGAGGGGGCGTCCGGTGCCGGTGTCGTTGCCGGGGCCGTGGTGCCCGCTGCGGCTTCGGAGGAGGCCGCCTCCGAAGCCGCAGCGGAGTCTTGGGAACCGGCCGCCGCCGGCTCGTCCCCGCGGATCAGCGCGGCTGCGGCCGTCGCGTCGCCCGCCGAGCGCAGCGCGTCGGTGAACTCGGCGTTCATGAGCTGGCGGGCCAGCGACGACAGGATCGTCAGATGGGCGTCGTCGGCGCCGGCGGGCGCGGCGATCAGGAAGATCAGGTCGGCGGGGCCGTCGGCCGCACCGAAGTCGATGCCTGCGGCGCTGCGTCCGAAGGCGAGCGTCGGCTCGGTGACGTGCTCGCTGCGGCAGTGCGGGATGCCGATGCCGCCGTCCAGGCCGGTGGGCATCTGCGCCTCGCGGGCGGCCACGTCGGCGAGGAAGCCCTCCAGGTCGGTCACCCGGCCCAGGGCCACCATGCGCTCGGCGAGGGCACGTGCCGCCGCATCCTTGGTGTCGGCGGACAGGTCGAGATCGACCAGGTCCGCGGTGATCATGTCGCTCATCGCGGGCTCCTTAGCACGCGTATCGCCCGGGGAGTGGCATGGGCGGGGGTGGGGACGGGAGTCAGGAGGGGGGTGCTGCGGGGGGTGGGATCAGGGGTGCGATCAGGGGTGGTGGAGGCGGGGCCGGGGAAACCTCGCCCCCACCGGGCGGCAGGGCGGCTCAGGTGGCCCTGCCGGTCGTCGGCCGCGGCGGGTAACGGGGGGCTCCGCCGCTTCGGAGCCGGCCCGCACGGCGCGGGTCCGCACAGCACGAGACGCGTCATGACACCGGCTCCTTCAGTACGCGATCCACCGGTACGTCGGCCGTGACCGTCACCGCCGCCGGGTCCAGGTCGGAGGGGGTCGGCATCACGCTGCCCGGCAACTGGACGGCCGCCGCCCCGTGCGCGACCGCGGAGGCCAGCGCCTCCGGCCCCCTGCCGCCCGCGATCAGGAAGCCCGCGAGGGAGGAGTCACCGGCGCCCACATTGCTGCGTACGGCGGCAACGCGCGCGCTGCCGTACCAGACGCCCGCGGCGTCCACGAGGAGCTGTCCGTCGGCGCCCAGGCTGGCGAGCACGGCGCGCGCGCCCATCCCGCGCAGTTCCTCGGCGGCCTTCGCCGCGTCGCCCACGGTCGCCAGGGGGCGCCCGACGGCCTCCGCCAGTTCCTCGGCGTTCGGCTTCACCACGTCGGGACGCTCGCGCAGCGCCGCGAGCAGCGCGGGCCCGGAGGTGTCCAGGGCGATCCGGGCGCCCGCCGCGTGGGCCCGCGCGACCAGGTCGGCGTACCACTGGGGCGCGAGTCCGCGCGGCAGGCTGCCGCAGCAGGCGATCCAGTCCGCGTCGCGCGCCTGGGCGCGCACCGTCTCGAAGAGCAACTCCTGCTCCTGGGCCGACAGTTCGGGACCCGGCGCGTTGATCTTCGTGAGCACCCCGTCCGCCTCCGCGAGCGCGATGTTCGAGCGGGTGGCTCCGGCGACCGGCACCGGCGCGACCTCGATGCCCTGCGCGTCGAGCAGATCGGCGACGAGTGCCCCCGGAGCACCACCCAGCGGCAGGACGGCGACCGTGCGCTGCCCCGCGGCGGCGACGGCGCGCGAGACGTTGACGCCCTTGCCACCCGGGTCCATGCGTTCGCCGGTGGCCCGGATGACCTCGCCGCGCTCCAGCGACGGCACCTCGTAGGTGCGGTCCAGGGACGGGTTCGGGGTGACGGTGAGGATCATGCGCGCACCACTTCCGTGCCGCCGCGCTCGATGGCGGTGGCGTCTTCCGGGCTCAGCCCGCTGTCGGTGATCAGCAGGTCCACATCGCTCAGGGCGCCGAAGCGGGCGAAGTGCTCCTCGCCGTGCTTGGCGGAGTCCGCGAGCAGCACGACGCGGCGGGCCGCGGCGACCGCCGCGCGCTTCACCGCGGCCTCGGCGAGGTCGGGGGTGGTCAGACCGTGGTCGGCGGAGAAGCCGTTGGCCGCGATGAAGAGGACGTCCGCCCGGATCTCGCCGTACGCGCGCAGCGCCCAGGCGTCCACGGCGGCGCGCGTGCGGTGGCGTACGCGCCCTCCGACGAGGTGGAGCTGGATGCCGGGGTGGTCGGCGAGGCGGGCCGCGATCGGCAGGCTGTGCGTGACGACGGTGAGCGAGGACTCCAGCGGGATGGCGGCCGCCAGGCGCGCCACCGTCGTGCCGGCGTCGAGGATCATCGTGCCCTCGCCCGGCACTTCGGTGAGGGCCGCCTTGGCGATGCGGTCCTTCTCGTCGGCGGAGGTGGACTCGCGCTCGGCGAGGTCCGGCTCGAAGGCGAGGCGTCCGGCCGGTATGGCGCCGCCGTGCACCCGGCGAAGCAGGCCGGAGCGGTCGAGGGCCTTCAGGTCGCGGCGGATCGTCTCCGCCGTCACCTGGAACTCCTCGGCCAGCGACATCACGTCCACCCTGCCGCCGTCGCGGGCGAGCCGGAGGATCTCCTGTTGCCGCTCGGGTGCGTACATGTCCGTTCACCTCCGACTCATGCCCGAACTTGTGGTTTCGCTCGGGAGGCTACGCCCGGATTTCCGAAAAGTAAACGGGTTCGGACACCAGTCAGACATAAACGGGCATCATTGGGGAGAGCGCGGCCGGAAGCAGCAGGGCTGTGCACAAGCCCTGACGCCGTGTCACCGCGTCCGTATCCTGGACCGTAGGACACAGCTTCACGGGGGGTGTTGTGGACGACAGGGACGACGACCCGAGCCTCCGCCGCGGACGCGGCCGCCCGGATCAGGAATGGCAGCGCGTCGTGGTCCAGGCGTTGACCGCCTCGCCGGTGCTGGCGGACCGGAGCGCGCGAGCGATGCTGGTCGAACTGGTCGGGGACGTGCTCGGGCGGCCGGTGCATCTGCGGGAGCAGGCGACCGTACCGCTGCAGTTTCTGGAGTTGGTGCGGTTCTGTGTGCGGGAGGACGGCGGCCTGCCCGCGCTCGCTCACGCCGTCAGGACGGTCGCCGGGGACGGCCTGACCGCGGACACGGTCGGTGAGCAGGTGCGGAAGGTGCGGAACACGCGGAGGGTCGAGCGCCCCGAGGCCACCGAAGCCCTCCAGGATTTCTTCGTCATGTACGGGGAGGACGACCGGCCCCGCGCCGAGTGGATCGCCGTGCTGCTGGAGGCCGCCGGGTACAGCGTGGTGCTGGCTTCGGCGACCGGGCGGGCGGCTGCGGGGGTGGGGACGGAGGCCGCCCAGGAGAGGCATCGGGCCCGGTGTGCGCGGGCCGTCGTCGTGTCGGGGGCGTCGGTCAAGGTGGACCACGAGCCGCCCGTCCACCTCACCGGCATCCCCGAGCAGGAGGCCCGTGCGCGCGTTCTGGAAGCCGTCGCCCCCGGCAGAGCGGGCGAGCGTTGAACCCAGAGAGCGGCGCCGGCCGCAGCACCTCGGCGTTATTGATCCGCGAGCGGATCCGCGCACAGACCCTTGCCGCCCTCCACGACATCGGCGCGCTCCACGACCGCTACGCACGGGCCGTCCTGCTCGAACTGGTCGGTGAGACGCTGGGCCGGCCCGCGGACGTGCGGGAACAGGCGACCGCACAGCTGCAGCTCCTGGAGCTGTTCCGGTTCTGCACCCGGCACCAGGACGGGCTGTCGGTGCTGGCGAGGCAGCTGCCGACGGTGGAACCGGGGTGCACCCAGGCGCCCTTCGTGCAGCGGCTCGCCGACGAGTGGACGGCCGTGGACGCGCTGGACGGGCTCGCCGACGTCATCGACTCCTGGGAGTACCTGGCGAACACTCTCGGCGGGCTGGCGATGCCGTACGGCAAACGCACCGCCCTGGTGCGGTCGGCCACCCACGCGCGCGTGGCCGCGCCGCCGTCGCACGCCGAGAACTGCTGGCACGACTTCCTGCACCTGGCCGGGCAGGGCGCCCCGCGCGGCGGCCTGCCGCCCTGGATGGTCTATCTGGAGCGCAGCACCGACGACATGGGCGACTCCGTCGCGCTGGAGATGCTGGCCCGCAACCGGCAGTGGGCGCTCAGCTGCGACCTGGCGGAGCTGCTCGACCACGACCGCAGGCGCCCGCCGGCGGCCACGGCGCCGGTGCGGCCGTACCAGGAGTACCTGGCCATCCACATCGCGCCGGACCCGCTGGAGAGCGGCCACTACACCGTCTCGCACTCCTTCATGTCGGACGCCCGCGGCCCGCACTGGGAGCACGGTGAGACCTACCCGCGCGTGCCCGCCAAGAAGCTGCAACGGGTCGTGACCGGAATCATCAGGACCGTCGAGGGCGTCGGCGGTGACCGACTGGCCCATGTATGGCTGGAGTTCGTGCTGCCCTTCGAGCTGCTCAACCTGCCCGTCGACTGGTGGCCCCGCGACACCGCCGAGGTGCCGAACGTGCCCCTGGCGGTGAACTACCCGGTCGTCATCCGCAGCCTGGACCGCCTGCAGAACCGCGCCTGGCACCGCTTCTGGCGCGCCCGCTGGCAGCAGCTCGGGCGCGACGAACATCCGTCGAAGTCGGTGTACGTCAACGTCGCGCGCCGGGGCGGCGACCATCTGCGCGGCCTGGAGGCCCGTCTCGGCGACAACGAGCACTTCGTCGCCCTCGTGCTGAGCGAGCCGCCGCTGCCCGACCACGGGCACGGCCGCCGCGAGCTGCAGGCGGCGCTGCGCAGCGGTCTGCCGGTGGTGATCTGGCATCGGTCGGGGCACTCACCGCAGGAGTTCCGGGAGGTGCTCGACGGGCTCCTCGACGAGGGGCTGCAGCGGCTTCCGGCCAAGGTCGCCGCGTACCGGCGGCGCGCCGCCATCGACGAGGACTCGGCCCACCCGGGCCGCCATCTCACGGTTCTGTGGGACGACCCCGACCGCAAACCCGTACTGCCCGACGCGCCATGACCGGGCACCGCCGGCCAAGGACGGCGGGCACCAGACCGGCCCGGGGCACCCGCACCCGGCCCGCACACCGAGCAGCACACCGAGCCAGCACCCGGAGGGACGGCCGCAGATGCCGACGGAGATGGAGTCGAGGGGACCGTACCGGGGCACGGGTCTGCCCGGTGCGACGGCCGGGGAGTTACCGGAGCCGCCGCCCTGGCGCAGCTTCCGCGGCGGCCCCGACCTGCCCGCGCCGCCCGCCGACGACCCGTACGCGCGCGTGCTGCTCGGCGAGGGACGCGAACCCCTGCCCGCCGAACCGGACATGGTGGCCCGCGTCAACGCCGCGCTGCACCTGCGCCGCCCGCTGCTGGTCACCGGCGAACCCGGCACCGGCAAGTCGTCCCTCGCCTACCGCATCAGCCGCGAACTGGGCCTCGGCCGCGTGCTGCGCTGGCAGATCACCTCGCTGAGCACCTTGCGGGAGGGCTTGTTCGAGGAGGCGTACGGCAGCTCGCGCCACGGCGCGCAGGACGCGCACGGCGCCGACGCGCGCCTCGGCCCGCTCGGTACCGCCTTCCTTCCGCACAGTCGGCCGCGTGTGCTGCTCGTGGACCGACTGGACCGGGCCGAGATCGCGCTGCCGGAGGATCTGTGCACGGTGCTGGCGGCGGGCGGGTTCGCCGTGCCCGGCGGTGTCACGCGCCTGGCGACCGCCGACGACGCTCAGGCCGTGGTGCCGGTGCCGGGCGGGGCGGTGCGCTGCCATGCCTTCCCCATCGTGGTGATCACCAGTGCCGCGGAGCGGGAACTGCCGCTGGATCTCGTACGACGCTGTGTGGCCCTGCGACTCCCGCGGCCGGGTCCCGACCTGCTGCGGGCCATGGCGGCGAACCGTTTCCCCGCAGGCCGGGGGGACAGCGCCGGGCCCACCGGGGGCTGTCCGGCACCGGACGTGGTGCAGGCCTTCCTCGACCGGGCCGTGCGCACCGACGGGCCCGTCGTCGAACGCTTCCTGGACTCCCTGCACCTGGCCGTCGGCGGCGTGCTCCAGGGCCTGGCGGCGGGCGGGAGCTGGCAGGAGGCCGTCGACACGGTCTGGGAGTGGACCGCGGCGGAGGAGACATGACCGGGCGCGGCAGCCCGCGAACGCCGCCCGCGGAGCCCACGGACGACGGCGGACGCGCGTTCCCGCCGCGGTCGGCCCGAACGCGGCCGAAGGCCGGCGCCGCGCCCCTCTCCCCCGCTCTGTCCCCGGAACTCGGCGGCGCCCTGCGCCGGGTCGGCAGGGCGCTCGGGCGCAGCCGTCGGGACGTCGCGGTGGTCGTCGACTCGGGGCCCACGATGGGCATCTGGCGGGAGACGGCCCACGAGTTCGTCGGCGCGCTGCAGGCGTGCGGTGTGTTCGGGCGGATCACCGTGCACCGGCTGCCGTATCCCCGCAGTGTCGACCCGGCGACGCTGCCGCGGCACGACGCCGGGACCCGGCTGACGCTGCTGCTCACCGACGGCGCGGGCCCCCGCTGGCGCTCCCATGCCGTGGAGCCGCTGCTGCGCCGCTGGGGACAGGCCGGCCCGGTCGCCCTGATCCATCTGCTGCCGCACCCGCTGTGGCCGGCCACGGGACTGCGCGGCTGGCAGGTGCTGCTGCGCTCCCGCACGTCCGCGGCCGCCAACCACCGGCTGCGCTGGCGGGCCCGCGGCCTCGGCCCCGACGTGCCGGGCCTGCCTCCCGGACGGCAGCCCGACGTGCCCGTCCCGGTGCTCGAACTCACCCCGCGCTGGCTGGACGCCTGGGCCGCGCTGCTGGGCGGGGCGCCGTCGGCGTGGCTGCCGCTGACGGTGGTGTTCCCCCGCGCGCGCGTGCCCGACGAGAACGGCGACGGCGAGGCCCCCTCGGACGCCGCGACCCGCGTCGTGCGGTTCCGGTCGGCGGTCTCCAGGGACGTGTTCACGCTGGCCACCATGCTCGCCGCGGTCCCGCTCAGCAGGCCGGTCGTGGCCGACGTGCACCGCGCACTGCTGCCGGGCGGTTCGCTCGCCGACCTCGCCCAGCTGCTGGTGCACGGCCTGCTCCGGCCGGCGCACCCCCCGCGCGGGCCGGACCGCGACGGCACGCGCGTGGCGTTCGCCTTCACCGCGGGTGTGCGGGAGGAACTGCTGGCCGCCGCGCGGCGCGCGGATGTCGTACGAGCCGTGGAACTCGTGGGGGATCGCACGGGATCCGACGGGGAACACTTGTGGCGACTGCCCCGGCTGCTGCGCGGGGCCGCCGTGCACGAACTCCCGCCGGTCGACGAGGAGTCCGGGCCGTGGCTCGCGGCGGAGAGCGCTGTGCTCCACGCCCTGTCCGGACCGTTCCTGAAACCGGCGAGAGAGGTGGACGCGGCCGTCGCGGCCCACCAGGAACGCGAACAGCGCGCACAGTACGAGGGCACCACCGCACCGGCACCACGCAGCCATGCCGTCGCCCGGACCCCGGACGACGCCGACCGTCCGACGGCTCAGCCGACTGAGCCGATCCAGCCGAAGGGGAGGCCGGCGATGACGCAACAGACCCCGGCGCACACGGTGGGCAGTGACCGCACCCGCAACACGCCCACGGTCTGGGGCAACATCCCGCCCCGGAACCCGAACTTCACCGGTCGCGAGGAACTCCTCGACGCACTGCACCAGCGGCTGCTGCGGGAGAAGGCGACCGCCGTGCTGCCCCACGCGCTGCACGGCATGGGCGGCGTCGGCAAGAGTCTGCTGGCGGTGGAGTACCTCTACCGCCGTATGACCGAGTACGACGTGGTGTGGTGGATCTCGGCCGAGCGCACCGCCCAGATCTCGCTGTCCCTGGTGGAGTTGGCGCCCCGGCTGAATCTGCAGCCCGGCAGCGACTCCTCCTCCACGGTGGCCGCGGTCCTGGAGGCACTGCGCATCGGAGTGCCGTACACCAACTGGCTGCTGGTCTTCGACAACGCCGAAAGCCCCGAAGCGGTACGGCAGTTCTTCCCGGCGGGCGGGCCGGGCAACATCCTCATCACCTCCCGCAACCCCCAATGGGCCAGCATCGCGCGGCCGTTGGAGGTCGACGTGTTCCTGCGGGAGGAGAGCAAGCAGCTGCTGCGGGTGCGCGGTCCGGAGATCAGCGACGAGGACGCCGACCGGCTCGCGGAGGCGCTGGGTGACCTGCCGCTCGCCATCGAGCAGGCGGCCGCCTGGCACGCCGAGACCGGCATGCTCGTCGACGAGTACCTGCGGCTGCTGAACGAGAAGCGCGTCGACCTGCTGCGCGGCACCGCACCGCTGGACAACCAGCACCCGGTGATCGCGGCCTGGAACATCTCCCTGGACCAGCTGGAGTCCAAGAACCCGGCCGCCTACCAGCTGTTGCAGGTGTGTTCGTTCTACGCCCCGGAACCCATCGCGCGCACCCTGTTCGCCCGTATGCCGCGCGGTTCGATCGCCCCGGAACTGGACGCGGCACTGGAGGATCCGATCCGCCTGGGCCAGGTCATCCGGGAGATCGGCCGCTACTCACTCGCCCGCTTCAACCACCGCAACAACTCCCTCCAGATGCACCGTCTGGTGCAGGCCGCGCTGCTGTTCCGGATGACCGAGGACGACCGGGCCGACATGCGGCGCGGGGCGCATCTGCTGCTGGCGGCGAGCGACCCGAACGACCCGGACAACGCCGTGCGCTGGGAGCGCTACGGCTCGCTCTATCCGCACGTCGTCGTCTCCGAGGCGGTCCAGTCGGACGAGAGCTGGGTGCGCAACCTGGTGGTGAACGAGGTCATCGCACTGCTGCGCTGGGGCGACTACGAGTCCTGCCTCGAACTCGCCCGCACCGCGCACGAGACCTGGTCCCAGAAGCTGGGCGAGGACCACGGCCACACCCTGCTGATCGCGAAATGGCTGGGGTTCCTGCTGTTCACCATGGGCTCCTATCCGGAGGCGGCGGAGCTCAACTCGGCCGTGCTGGACGCCTATCGGGGCTTGATGGGGCCCGAGGCCCAGGACACCATCGACGCGCTCGGCAACGTCGCGATCGACCACCGGGTCCGCGGTGCGTTCGGCGAGGCGCTGGAGCTGTCCGAGTCGGTGCACCAGCAGTACCAGCGGCTGCTCGGCCCGGACGACCCGGAGACGCTGCGGGCCGCGCACAACATGGGCGTGAGTCTGCGGCTGGTCGGCGACTTCGGCCGCGCCCGCGAACTGGACCAGCTGACCTGGCACAGCTGGACCGAGATCTACGGCCAGGACCATGTGAACTCACTGCGCACCTGGCTCGGCCTGATCCTGGACACACGCGAACTCGGCGACTACGCGACCGCGTTGACGTACCACCGGGAGATCGTCGAGCAGGCGAGCACGCTCCTGGGCAACGACAACCCGCTGACTCTCTCCTGCTTCCGCCATCTCGCGGTCGCACTGCGCAAGGCGGGCGAGCACGTGGAGGCGGCGGCCACGGCGGATCAGGCACGCACCGAACTCGTACGCCGCTACGGCGACCACAACCCCGAATCCATGGCAGCCACCCTGGAGTTGACGGTTCACCGGCGGCACAGCGGGGACCTCCAGGAGGCGCTGAGGCTGGGCACCACCATCTGCCGGCAGTACGAGGGGACGTACGGCACACACCATCCGCACGCGCTGTCGGCCGCGCTGAACCTGGCGATCACCTACCGGCTGCTGGGGAACGCGGCGGCCTCGCAGTACATCAACTCGGTGGTGCTGGAGGAGTTCACGGGGACGCTGGGCGAGAACCATCCCTCCACCCTGGTCTGCCGCACCAACCTCGCCAGCGACCATTTCGCCCTCGGCGACGCCGCGACCGCCCTGGAGCTGGACACGCAGACGCTGCGCCGCTCGCAGGCCGTCTTCGACGAGGACCATCCCTCCACCCTGGCCTGCGCCGCCAACCTCGCCATGGACCTGCGCACGCTGGGCCGCACCGAGGAGGCGGACGCCCTCCACACCGACACCCGCGAACGTCTCGCCCGCAAGCTGGGCAGCAGCCACCCCGCGGTGACCCAGGCGGCCGACTGGGAGCACCGGGCCGACTGCGACATCGACCCGATGCCGTTGTGACCGGCCCTACCGCACCGGCCAACGGGCCAGCCAGCGGGCCAGCGCCACCGGATCGGGCGGGGCGGACAGCAACCGGCTGACGGCCAGGGCCAGTTCGGGCTGCTCGGTGAGCACGGCACCGGCGGCCGACTGGGAGCACCGGGCCGACTGCGACATCGACCCGATGCCGTTGTGACCGGCCCTACCGCACCGGCCAACGGGCCAGCCAGCGGGCCAGCGCCACCGGATCGGGCGGGGCGGACAGCAACCGGCTGACGGCCAGGGCCAGTTCGGGCTGCTCGGTGAGCACGGCACCGGCGGCCGACTCACCGCACTCGGACAGGGCCAGGCCGAGGCCCGCCCAGGCCGCGGGTCTCGCACGGCTGTCCGCGAGTTCGTCGACGTAGAGCTTGACCGCGGTCTCCGCGTCCCCGCCCACCAGCGCGAGTTCGGCGACCCCGACCCCGGGCACCAGCCGTGCGGGCTCCTCCTCCGCACGCAGCGCGTCGAACTCCTGCGGCGCGATGATGCTGAGCCGCGCGAGCAGGGCCAGCGCATCGAGCCGGCAGGCACCGGGGTCGGTACGAAGCCGGGGCCCGTGGTGCGCGTCACCGTCGACGGGGCGCGGCGGGAGCGCCGGTCGCGGGTCCGGTGAGTCTGCCTGCCCTCCGCCCTCCTCCCAGGCCCGCGCCAGGGCCTCCGCGTGCGAGGAGGGCGTGTGCAGGTGGTGGGCTCGCCAGGTGGCGCGGTGGTGGGTGGCGGCGAGGTGCGCGAGGTGGTGCTCGTGCGTTCCTGCCGGTTCCTCGTGCCAGGGTGCGGTCTGTTCGTCCAGGGCCTTGACCAGGTCGCGCCCCAGCGGCGTGAGCGCCGGATGGTCACGCAGGGTTTCGAGCACGGCCTGCACGGCGCTGCGCCACAACGCGAACTCGAAGCCCGCGAGCCCGTCCGCACCGCGCGTACGCCAGTAGTGCGCGACCCCCGAGAAGGCGTACGCCCCGTGCACAAGCCCCCCGAACGGGCGCGGATCGTCGCGCCACGGGGCATGGAAGAGCTCGCCGC
The DNA here is from genome assembly GCF_058267695.1 of Streptomyces sp. DF42. Classification (NCBI taxonomy): domain Bacteria; kingdom Bacillati; phylum Actinomycetota; class Actinomycetes; order Kitasatosporales; family Streptomycetaceae; genus Streptomyces; species Streptomyces sp. DF42. The sequence goes on from NZ_CM177859.1 coordinate 3,944,059, forward strand.
ACTCGTCGAAAAGAGGCGTGAGGAAGATGAGGCCGTTCAGGAGCGTGTGCCGGAACTCGTGGACCAGGGCCACGCCCAGTTGGGCCGGCAGCCACTCGGCGTCCTCGTCCGGCTCGGACAGCAGCACGCATCCGAAGGCATCGCTGGATGAGGCGGCCCGGGCCCGCAGTCGTTCCCCGCGCGGCAGCGGGACGACGGACAGGAGGCCGGCGGACAGGGCGCGCGCCGCGGCCGGGTGGCCGGTGGCGAGGACGGGCCACATCTCGTCGAACCAGCGTTGCCAGCAGGCGAACTGGGCGGGGCTGAGCCGCCCGGAGGTCTGCAGGCCGTGCACGGCCGGGTAAGGCCCGAGGTCGTCGAGCGTGAGGGTGAGGGTGAGCGCGGTACCGGCGTCGACGGAGCGGAGCCGGCGCAGTCCCTGCCAGCCGGGGCCGTCGGACTCGGGGTCCACGGGAAGCGTGACCGCCGCCGGCGCACCGCCCGTCTGCGCACCGTCCGACGCCACGCTCGCAAGCGCGCCGTCCGGCGTCACCGCCGCCCACGCACCGCCCACCGCCACGGCCGTCTGCACACCATCCGCCGTCACCGCCGCCCACGCACCGCCCACCGCCACGGCCCTCTGCGCGCCGTCCGGCGTCACCGCCGCCCGCGCACCGTCCACCGTCAGCGCCTCCGGCGTCACGGTCGCCACTCCGTCGCGTGCTTCCACCTCGGCCCAGCCCCATGCCTCGCCCCCGACGAGCGCCCGTCCGAGTCCCGGCAGGAACACCGCGCCCTGCCACACAGGCACCCGGACACGGAAGTCGGCACCCGCGACAAGGGAGACGGACGCGGCGAGGAGGCTCAGAAAACCGAGTTCGGCGTGCAGCGGCGGCTCATCGGGCGCCACGTCCCCGGCATCCGCCGCCACCCGGGACAACCGCCTGAACACACTCGCCGCCCACAGTCCCACCTGTGGGTCCAGCAGCGCCGTACGGAACCCCGCCGGTTGAAGTTTCTCGGCGTCCTCCAGCAGCCGCCACGCCTCTCGTACGCCGGCCTGCCCGGCCTCGGGAACATCGTCCGAGGCGTCCAGAACCGCTCGTAACAGAAGCAGCCGCCGGCTGACTTCGGCGTCGAGGAGTTCGGCCACGGCGTGCTCGTCCTCGGTGGTGGACAGCAGCGACCGCAGGGCGGAGTCGGAGAGGTGGTGATGGTGCATCGGCACGACGTTTCCTCGTTCACGGCGGGAGAGACGTGCGGTGCACCCTAATCGCTACCCGGGAGTCCGGGCACGGCGTGTGCGGACCGGGGATCCGGAAGACGGGCCCTCAGCTGCCGGAGCTGCCCGCGACGGTGCTGAGCGGCCGGTTGACGCGAAGCCTGAGGTGCTCGACGGACGGCTCCAGGGCCGTGCTGTCGAGGGCGGCGATCTCGCCCAAGGACAGCAGGGACAGGGCGGGAAGCCAGTTGGACTGAGCCGCTTGCGGCGCCGCCGCCTCGGGTGAGGAGGCCTGTTCCCTCGTTGCCATGACGTCCGCCGCTTCCGGGGTTCCAAGAGGTGCACGGGACTGCTCGCGCCCGCGCGGGAGCAGGATTCAGCACGCAGATTACAGGGTGCCCGCCGCCCGCACATCGCGGGAGGCGGGCGGAGCTTGCCCGGTCACCCGACCAGCTCGGGAACACCCTCGGACGCCGGCTCGCGCGCGGGTCCGCCGGCGGTCCGCTCGGCGTCCGCGCCGTGGTCCGCCTCCAGCTGCGCGCCCCCCTCGGCATGCTGCACGGCACGCCTCGGCAACGCGAACATCAGCAGGAAGATGACACCCATCACGCCCGCGACCCAACCCAGCGCGTGCTGGAAGGCGTTCGCGAACGCCGGCCCCACCTGAGCCCGGGTCAACCGGTCGCCGATCTCACCGAAGAACACCACCGAGACGAGCCCCAGCCCCAGCGCGTTGCCCATCTGCTGCACGGTGTTGATGAGCCCCGAGGCCGACCCGGCGTGCTCGCGCGGCACGTCCGACAGCACCGCGTCCGTCAGCGGAGCGACGATCAGGCCCATGCCCACGCCCATCACGACCAGCGGCAGCGCCATCTGCCAGGACGCGATCGCCATGCCGTAGCGGTCGGACTCCCAGATGTAGAGCAGGACGCCGACGGCCATGAGCAGTGCACCCGCCTGGAGCACCCGGCGGCCGAAGCGCGGCACCAGCTGCTGCACGGACAGGCCGGCAGCCGTGGAGACGGCGATCGAGAACGGTACGCCGGTCAGCCCCGCCCGCAGCGGGCTCCAGCCAAGGCCGGTCTGCATGTACAGCGTCCACACCAGGAAGAACACGCCGAGCGCGACCCCGAAGACGGTCTGTACGGCGATCCCGGCCGCGAAGCTCTTCACACGGAACAGCGACAGCTCCACCAGCGGGGAACCGTCCCGCACCGCCTTGCGCTTCTCGTACGCCACCAGCGCCGCGAAGACGACGAGCGCGCCGGCCATCGACAGGTGGCCCCACAGCGGCCAGCCCAGCTCACGGCCGCGGGTCAGGGGGTAGAGCAGCATCGTCAGGCCGAGCGTGACGAGGACGACCCCGACCAGGTCGAGCTTCAGCGCCCGCGGGGCCTTCGACTCGGTGATGAAGCGGCTGCCGAGGATCAGTCCCGCGATGCCGACGGGGAGGTTGATGAGGAAGATGGGCCGCCACTCCAGGCCCCACAGGTTCCACTCCGTCAGCAGCGCACCGAGCAGCGGGCCGGAGACGGCTCCCAGCCCCACGATCGCGCCGAACAGGCCGAACACCTTCCCGCGCTCGTGCGCCGGGAACGTGGCGTGCACGATCGACAGGACCTGCGGCACCATCATCGCCGCCATCGCGCCCTGCAGAATGCGGGAGGCGACCAGCATCTCCGGGTTCGCGGCGAAGCCGCACAGCGCCGACGCGGCGGTGAAGCCGCCGATGCCGATGAGGAACAGCCGCTTGCGGCCGTGGATGTCGCCGAGCCGTCCACCGGTGATCAGACCGGCGGCGAAGGCGAGGGCGTAACCGGCCGTGATCCACTGGATCTGGCTGACGGACGCACCGGCGTCGTGCTGGATCGACGGGATCGCGATGTTGACGATCGTGACGTCGACGAGGTCCATGAAGGCCGCGGTCATCACGATCGCGAGAGCGAACCAGCGGCGGCGGTCCGCCACGGGGGCCGTACCGGCCGTACTCGGAACTGGTGTTTCTGTGGAGGTCATGTCTTGAAGCTACGGCCCCACTAGGTCAGATCGTGTCCTAGTTGTGCGGCATCCTCGAACTCATGACGACGGACACCCCGGCCCGGCTGCTCCAGCTCCTCTCTCTCCTCCAGACGCCCCGCGAATGGCCCGGCGGTGAGCTCGCCGACCGGCTCGGGGTGTCCCGGCGCACGGTGCGGCGCGATGTCGACCGGCTGCGTGAGATCGGCTATCCCGTGCAGGCCACGATGGGCGCGGACGGCGGATACCGGCTGGTCGCGGGCAAGGCGATGCCGCCGCTCGTGCTCGACGACGAGGAGGCGGTGGCGATCGCCATCGGGCTGCGGGCGGGGGCCGGACACGCGCTCGAAGGCGTGGACGAGGCGTCCGTGCGGGCCCTCGCCAAGCTGGAACAGGTCCTGCCCGCCCGGCTGCGCCACCACGTCTCCACACTGCAGGCCGCGACCACGCCGCTGACCATCGGGGACGGGGCGAGCATCGCGCCCGAGACGCTGACCGTCATGGCGTCCACGGTGGCGGGGCGGGAACGGCTGCGGTTCGCCTACCGCGCCGGTGACGGGACCGAGTCACGGCGCCTGACGGAGCCCTACCGGCTCGTCTCGACCGGGCGTCGCTGGTATCTCGTCGCGTACGACCTCGATCGCGCCGACTGGCGGACCTTCCGCGTCGACCGGGTGCGCGAGCCCCTCGCGACCGGCGCCCGGTTCGCCCCCCGGGAACTGCCGACGGGCAGTGCGGCGGAGTATCTGCGGCGTTCGATGCAGCGGCACCAGGAGTCGTACGACTTCGAGGTCACCTTCGCCGCCTCCGCGGAGGCCGTCGCGGCGCGGGCCCCGTCGTGGCTGGGCACACCGGAGCCACTCGACGAGGATTCCTGCCGACTGCGCGGACGAACCGGAGACGCGGTGGACTGGCTGGCAGCCCGCCTCGCCCTCCTGGGCATCGACTTCACGGTGCACGAGCCGAGGGAACTGGTGCACTCCGTACGGGAGTTGGGCGGGCGGTTGTCGCGAGCGGCGGGAGGGTGACGCGTTCTCCGGCGCCGGGGCGCCAGCCCGTCAAGGGCCACGCCGTCAGGCGCCACGCCGTCAGTCCCTCAAGGCACCACGCGTCGCCAACCCGCCAGGCCTGTAGACGTCAAGGCCGTCAGGCATCAGCCCGCCGGCCCGCGAGGCCGTCAGCCCGGCCAGGCGTCAGCCCACCACGCCCCACTGCGCCGGCGCCGGCGCCGAGTGCCATCCCCCACAAGATCCGTCCACGGAAAGTCCCGCAGGGCCCCAGCCCGCCGCGCCGCCGCGCCGCCGCGCCATCAGCGCATCAAGGCCGCCAGGCCATCCGCGCGCCAGCCCGTCAGGACCGCCAGCCCGTCAGCCCGTCAGCGCCTCAGCGCCTCAGCGCCTCAGTCCGTCAGGACGCCAGGGCACCACGGCGTCACGGCGTCACGGCGTCACGGCGTCACGGCGTCACGGCGTCACGGCGTCACGGCGTCAGGGGCCACCGGGCCCCGCCACGCCGGCGCCGACCGCTATGCCCCCACAAGGTCCGTCCAAGGAAAGTCCCGTAGCGCTTCCAGGTTGTGGAGCGCCAGTGCGGCCGGGCCTCGGGGGCCGCTTGCCGGTGCTGTGCCGGCTGCCCAGCTCTCGACCGCCACGCGTACTGCTGCGCCGGCGACGGCTGCGGCGAAGCGTCGTGTGGAGGAGTGACCGGGGCTTGCTGCCGCGTCCTTGCCAACGTTGTCGGAGCCGCCGGCCTCGCCCCGTCCTGCCAGTACGTCCGCCAGCCTCCCCTCCGACGTGTGGCACACCTCCGCCCACACCTTGCCCAGCGCGGGGCTGGTGTCGGTCAGGCGGATCAGGGTGCGGACCAGTTCCCAGGAGGCCGCGGAGACTCCCTGGCCGGGCGTCAGCGTGTGGCGCGCGGCGTGTTCCAGGGCCTGCGGGAGGGACAGCTCGGCGGGGGCCGCGGCCACCGCTTCGGTCCAGCGCTGGGCGCCCGCGGCGTAGAGGGGCGCGACGGCCTCCTCCTTCGACGCGAAATAGCGGTAGAAGGTGCGCGGGGCCACTCCGGCGGCCTGGGCGATGTCCTCGGCGCGGGTGGCGCGAAGTCCCTGTTTCACGAACAGTCCCGCGGCCGCGCGGGCGATGTCCATGCGGGTTGCGGCCTTGCGTCGCTCGGTGAGGGAGACCTGCGCCGCCCGGGGGGAAGTACGGGGGTTCGATGCGGGGGTGGGGCTGCTCACACCGGCAGGCTATGCCCATGTGGCACAATCTGCCATCCGGCGGGCCACCCCGGGGTTCAGGTACGGGGTGCCCCGCCCATCAGCATGCCCGCGCAAAGAGAGCCGGGCCCCGGCACCCGGGGGGAAGGGCGCCGAAGCCCGGCTCAGGGAAAGTCCCGGCGCCGGGGGGGTGTGCGTCGGGACTTGGTTCAGGGGGCCGAACCGGGGGCCTGGACGGGACGGCATAGGACGGCGTGGGACGGGGAGTGGCACAGGGCCCGAACTCCTGTGCCCTGAAGTCTTGTTCCCTCGGCTCCGACAGTTGAAGCGGCGTTACATCGCCATGTTTGCGCGGTCTTTCGCCACCCGGCGTGCGCGGCACCGGGCGTCGCACGCCGCCCGGCGCCGGCCGAGCACCGTACGCGCCCCGTCACCACTCTTGGGCTCACCGCTCCCGGGCCGGCCGCCGTCGCCCTCGGCGGCGCTCCCGATGCCGGTCCTCGCCCCTCGGACTCCCGTCGCCCCTCGGATCCCGGTCGTCCGTCAGGCCGCCGCCTCGAAGCCCGTGGACCGGGCCAGCTTCTTCAGCTCCAGCAGGGCGTGCTTCTCGATCTGGCGGATGCGCTCACGGGTCAGGCCGTGTTCCTTGCCGACCTCCGTCAGGGTGCGCTCGCGGCCGTCGTCGATGCCGTAGCGCATCTTGATGATGGAGGCCGTGCGCGGGTCGAGGCGGCCGATGAGGTGGTCGAGCTCCTCGCTGCGCAGCAGGGTCAGGACGGACTGCTCGGGGGAGACCGCCGAGGTGTCCTCCAGGAGGTCGCCGAACTGGGTCTCGCCCTCGTCGTCCACGGCCATGTTCAGGGAGACCGGGTCGCGGGCCCAGTCCAGGACGTCGATCACGCGGTCCGGCTTCGTGTCGAGCTCCGCGGCGATCTCCGCGGGCTCCGGGTCGCGGCCGTGCTCGCGGTTGAACTCGCGCTGCACACGGCGGATCCGGCCCAGCTCCTCCACCAGGTGGACGGGCAGGCGGATGGTGCGCGACTGGTCCGCTATCGAGCGGGTGATCGCCTGACGGATCCACCAGGTCGCGTACGTCGAGAACTTGAAGCCCTTGGCGTAGTCGAACTTCTCGACCGCGCGCACCAGTCCGGCGTTGCCCTCCTGGATCAGGTCGAGGAGGGGGAGGCCGCTGCGCGGGTAACGCCGGGCCACGGCCACGACCAGGCGGAGGTTGGAGCGGATGAAGACGTCCTTCGCCCGCTCGCCGTCGTCGACCAGGGCCTGAAGCTCCTCGCGGGAGGCCTCGGCCTTGGACTCCTCGTCTCCGTCGAGGACCTGTCGCGCGAACACACCCGCCTCGATGATCTGTGACAGCTCGACCTCCTTGGCAGCATCGAGCAGCGGCGTGCGCGCGATCTCGTCGAGGTACATGCCGACCAGGTCACGGTCGGCGATCTCGCCGGCGTGAGCGCGAACACTGCTTGCCGCGTCGGCCGTCTCGCCGGTGGCGGACTTACGACGGGCGACGGCACGGGTTGCCATGCGTGCTCCCTTGCGATGGTGGGCTGGCGGGTCATCTTTCAGAGGCCGGGCACTCGTGGACGAGTACCACCGAGCACCTTGGTCGGATGCCCTGCTTCCGAAGGAAACAACGACTGGAATCCGGACAGAATTCCCAACCCGCCCCCCGATTTTTCTGATCTTGCAGTACCCTGTCCGGCCAATGGAGGAGGCCTGATGCCGTCGAGACGTACAGAGGTGCAGGTGAGGCCGGGAGTCGAGGGGGACCTCGACGCTCTCACCGACATCTACAACCACTATGTACGTGAGACGCCCATCACATTCGATACCGCCGTCTTCACTCCGGAAGAGCGCCGCCCTTGGCTGCTCTCCCACCCTGAAGACGGCCCGCACCGCCTGATGGTTGCCGCAGAGGCGGACACACAGGAAATTCTGGGTTACGCCACATCCAGCCCTTATCGCGCCAAGCGCGCCTACGACACCTCGGTCGAGGTGACGGTGTACGTCGCCCCGAGCGCGGGCCGGCGCGGCATCGGCACACTGCTGTACAAGGCGCTCTTCGAGGCCCTGGCGGACGAGGACCTGCACCGCGCCTACGCGGGCATCGCCCAGCCCAACGAGGCGTCCACGCGGCTGCACGAACGCTTCGGGTTCCGGTACGTCGGCACCTATCTGGAAGTGGGCCGCAAGTTCGGGCGGTACTGGGACGTGGCCTGGTACGAGAAGGACCTCTAGCCCCTTCCAGCCCCCGGCACCCGGTCTCTGGTCTCCGTCAGCCGTGAACCGTCATCGGGCTGCCGTCAGCCGAACTGCACGGACCTCTTGGCCATGCCCATCCAGAAGCCGTCGATCACGGACTTCTGCGCATCCAGCTCGCCGGTCACCTCCGCCGCACCCATGGTCACGAACAGCGGGGCGAAGTGCTCGGTGCGCGGGTGGGCGTAGCGGCCGGCCGGGGCCTTGTGGAGGAAGTCGAGCAGGCCGTCCCAGTCCCGCGCCTCCAGCGCCTTCCTGCCCCAGTCGTCGAACTCCGACGACCAGCTGGGCACTCCCGCGCCGGTGTGCCGCAGCGCGGCCAGGTTGTGGGTGAAGAACCCGGATCCGACGATCAGCACGCCCTCGTCGCGCAGCGGCGCCAGCTTGCGGCCGATGTCCATCAGCCTCACCGGGTCGAGGGTCGGCATGGAGATCTGCAGGACCGGGATGTCGGCGGCCGGGAACATCTCGACGAGCGGGACGTAGGCGCCGTGGTCGAGGCCGCGGTCCGGGATGTCCTGCACGGGGATGCCGGGGGCGCGCAGCAGCTTCCGTACGGACTCCGCGAGTTCGGGAGCGCCCGGCGCCTCGTAGGTCACCTGGTAGTAGTGCTCGGGGAAGCCCCAGAAGTCGTAGACGAGCGGGATCGTGTCGACCGCGCCCAGCGCGAGGGGGGCTTCCTCCCAGTGGGCGGAGACCATGAGGATCGCCTTGGGGCGGGGCAGACCCGCGGACCAGGCGGCGAGTTCGCCGGGCCAGATCGGGTCGTCCGCGAGCGGTGGGGCGCCATGGCTGAGATAGAGGGCGGGCATGCGCTCCCGGGTGGCGGCGGACATGACGGCGGCTCCCTTCGGAGAGCAGGTGCTTGCAAGTCGCTTCAAGTTGCTTTAACTCTAAAACGTCTGTCGAGCAAAAGCGTACGCCCCATTTGTTTAAGTTTCAAGGAGAGCGCGTACAGTGGATGCATGAACACGGCATCCACATCCGCGCCCGGCCGGGAGGCCGCCGCCGGGGAAACGCGCTGGCTCAGCGATGACGAGCAGCGCGTCTGGCGCTCCTACCTGCACGCCACCACGCTCCTGGAGGACCACCTCGACCGCCAGCTCCAGCGGGACGTGGGCATGCCGCACGTCTACTACGGGCTGCTGGTCGGTCTCGCCGAGGCCCCGCGGCAGCGGCTGCGGATGACCGAGCTGGCGATGAAGTCGAAGATCACCCGATCCCGCCTCTCGCACGCCATAGCGCGTCTGGAGAAGAACGGCTGGGTGCGCCGCGAGGACTGCCCCTCCGACAAGCGGGGCCAGTTCGCGGTGCTGACCGATGCCGGCGCCGAGGTGCTTGCCCGGACCGCGCCGGGCCATGTGACCGCGGTGCGGCAGGCCCTGTTCGAGCGGCTGACGCCGCAACAGCGGGAGTCCCTCGGCGAGATCATGAAGATCGTCGCCGAGGGACTCCAGCCGAACGAAGCGGGTGCGGACCTGCCCTGGCTCCGCTGAGCCGCTCACTCAGGGGAGCCAGGGCACAGGCCCCGGGTCGTACGTGGGAGGCGTCCCCTTCCTCCCACGTACGGATGGTTCCGAAGGGGTATGACCGGGCGGTCGCCGTCAGTGGGCGACGACCGGGACGGCCAGCTCCTCACCGGCGTCCTCGCCGGAGGACGAGCCGGACACGACCGAGGTGTCCGGACGGCCGGCGTTGACGAGGGTCACGACGATCACCGCGGCCAGCGCCAGCATGCCCACCGCGAACCAGATCGCGTTGGTGTAGCCGTGCACCTGACCCTGCAGCTGGACCAGCTGCGCCTGCGACTTGGAGGTCGCGCCGGCGATGTGGTCCTTGATGTACGCGGTCGTCGCGGAGGCGGCGATCGTGTTCAGCAGGGCGGTGCCGATCGCGCCGCCCACCTGCTGCGAGGTGTTGACCATCGCGGAGGCGACACCGGCGTCCCGGGGCTCGACGCCCAGGGTGGCCAGGGACATGGCCGGCATGAACGCCGTACCCATGCCGAGGCCGAGCAGCACCATCGCCGGCAGGATGATCGAGGCGTACGACGAGCCGATCTCCAGCTGGGTCATCAGGAGCATGCCGACCGCCGCGACCAGGAAGCCGGGGCCCATCAGCGCCCGGGCCGGAACGCGGGTCATCAGACGCGTGCCGATCTGGGTCGAGCCGATCATCATGCCGACGATCATCGGCAGGAAGGCGAAGCCGGTCTTGATCGGCGAGAAGCCCTTCACGACCTGCAGGTAGTAGGTCAGGAAGAGGAACGTGCCGAACATCGCGATGATCGCGATACCGAGCGAGAGGTAGATGCCGCCGCGGTTGCGGTCGGTGACGACGCGCAGCGGCAGCAGCGGCGCCTTCACCTTGGTCTCTGTGACGACGAACGCGATCAGCAGGACAGCCGACGCGACGAACAGGGAGATGGTCGTGGTGTCGCCCCAGCCGTCGGACTCGGCGCGGGTGAAGCCGTAGACCAGCGAGACCAGGCCGAGGGTGGACAGGAGCACGCCCGGGATGTCGAGCGGGTTGCGGTTGCGGCCGCCCTCCGGCTCACGGATGACGAAGTACGCACCCAGCGCGGCCACGATGGCGAACGGGATGTTGACGAAGAACGTCCAGCGCCAGTCCAGGTACTCGGTGAGCACACCGCCGAGGATGAAGCCGACGGCGCCGCCGCCACCGGCGATCGCACCGTAGATACCGAACGCCTTGGCGCGCTCCTTGGCGTCCGTGAACATCACGGCGAGCAGGGAGAGCGCGGCGGGCGCGAGCAGCGCACCGAAGGCGCCCTGCAGGGCACGGGCGCCGAACATCATGGCGCCGGTCGTGGCCGCTCCGCCGAGCGCGGAGGCGGCGGCGAAGCCGGTCAGGCCGATGACGAAGGCACGCTTGCGGCCCCACAGGTCGGCGATCCGGCCGCCGAACAGGAGGAGTCCGCCGAACGCGAGGGCGTAGGCCGTGACGACCCACTGCCGGTTGCCGTCGGAGATGCCCAGGTCGGTCTGGGCGGACGGCAGAGCGATGTTCACGATGGTCGCGTCGAGCACGACCATCAGCTGGGCGAGCGCTATGAAGACGAGCGCTTTCCAGCGGTTGGCGTCGCCGCTCTTCTCGACGGCGCCTGGAGCCTTTGCGGCTGTTTCAGACATGGGTCTACCCACTTCGGGACTTCGTGACGGAAAAAAGGTGTTGGTACGGGGACGGCTCACCCAGGGGGACGGCCGGTAAGTCGTAGGAGTTGACTGGCTTGGAGCGCTGAACTAATCGGTGCAGGACCGGCGCAGATCCTCGACGGTCACGGCCGTGCCCGGCAGGACCGACGGGGCCGGTGCCCGCAGTCCGTCCAGGAACAGCTGCAGATGCCGGTGTACGAAGCGGTCGTTGACGACGCAGTCGGTGCCGGCCGGGGGCCGGCTGAGCTGGGCCACGACGATCATCAGGTCGCCGACGCCGACGTCGGGGCGGAGTTGGCCGGCCTGCTTGGCGCGGTCCATCAGCTCCGTCACGAGCTCCTCGACGCGCTCGCGCGCCGCTTCCAGGTCGGGGTGGTTCTGGTCGAAGGTGGTCTGGATCATCGGGCACAGCGCACTGATCCGCTCGTCGGCGGAGGTGTGCACGAATCGTTCGAGCGCCTCGAAGGCGTCCCCGGTCTCGGCGAGCGCGAGCTCGGCCGCCTCGGACGTCCGGTCCATGACGGAGCAGACGACCTCGCGGACGAGTGCGTCGCGGTCGGGGAAGTTGCGGTACACCGTGGCGTTGCCCACGCCGGCCCGGCGGGCGATCTCGTCGAGCGGCACATCGGGGCCGAACTCGGTGAACATCTCCCGGGCGGCGGTGACGATCCGCTCCCGGTTGCGCAGGGCGTCGGCGCGCGGCCGGGCCACCTTGCGCTGCACGGGGTCCGGCGCGGTCGTCGTGGCGTTCACGGCGTACTCCTCGTAAATCAGCGGGTTCCGCGATCCGGGGAGGGAGTCCCCGTTTCGCTCGGACGCCTGGTTAAACGGGGAAACGATCCCCGGTTATTTCCCGGACTCGAAGAACTTTCGTGTGACCTGAGTCACACCATGCCGTCGGCCTCTCCTCTGGCTCGCTCCGCCCGAGAAACCCACGTTCGGGCCCATCCAGCGCGCGCCCGCGCAGCCCCCGAACCAGGGTGATCGAAAGGGCGCAGCCCAACGACCGGCGGCTGCCACGACGAAGGGCCCGTGCATGCAGCTCAGCCGTCGGATACGCCCACGCCGCACGGCCGCCCTCGTCTTCGTCACCGCCCTGGTCCTCGCGGTCGGCACCTCGGCCGGAAGCGGCCATCCGACGGTACGTTCCACCGTGGCCGGAGCGGGACCGATCGCACCGGCCCGCACCGCCGCCCTCAACCCCTGCATGATCAGGGGCGGCCATGCCATCCAGTTGTCGGAGGGCGTCCCGACCAGCACCGGCTACTCCCGTTCCACGGGCACCGTCCACGCGCTGACCCTGATGGTCGACTTCTCCGACGCGCCCGGCCCCGGCAACGCGCTCGACCGCTTCCACGAGTTCTTCCCCAGGACCCAGCAGTGGTTCCGCACCTCCTCCTACGGCCGCCTGGACTACCGCCCCGAGACCCCGATCCCGCACTGGCTGCGCATGCCGAAATCGTTCAAGGCGTACGCCATAGAGCGCGGCGCCCCCTTCGACGCCGGCTACCGCGACCTCGTCCAGGACATCGTGAGCGCCGCCGACCCCGAGGTGGACTTCCGCGACTACGACTTCCTGAACGTGCTGATGACGCCGAACGCCGGGCCGTCCGCCCTGGACACGGTCCTGTCGGTGACCTTCGCCGGAAACCCGGACGCCCCGGTCGCCGACGGCGTCCCCGTCGCCAACGCGTCCTTCGTCTACTCCCGCCAGGACGACGGCTCCGGCTCCTACGACCGCACCGGCTACCGGGTGCTGCCGCACGAGAACGGCCATGTCTTCGGCCTGCCCGACCTCTACACCCAGGAGGGCGGCGGCGCGGTCGGGCACTGGGACATCATGAGCGAGGACTGGGGGGCCAACAACGACCTGCTCGGCTGGCACAAGTGGAAGCTCGGCTGGCTGGACGCGTCCCAGGTCAGCTGTGCGTCGGCGCACGGCTCCACGGAGTACACGCTGACGCCGCTGGAGCGCGCAGGCGGTCCGAAGATGGTCTTCGTCCCGCTCAGCGACCGGACCGGGTACGCCGTCGAGGTGCGCATCCGCGCGGGCAACGACGAGGCCGTGTGCCGGCCGGGGGTCCTGGTCTACAAGGTCGACGCGGACGTGGACACCGGCATGGGACCGGTGACGGTGTACGACTCCCGGCGCGACAGCGGGGGCTGCACCCGCAGCCCCAACGTCCACGCGGAACTCTCCGACGCCCCCTTCACGGCGGGCGAGGTCTTCAAGGACCCCAAGAAGGGGATCAGGATCGCGGTGACGGGCGCCAACTCCACCGGAAGCCACCGGGTACTGGTGACCCGCGGGTGAGCAGGCCGGAGTGAAGGGTAGGCCCGCGCACTACGGTAAGCGTGCCCCGACCGCCGTACCGGAGATCCGACACCCGCCAAACCCACGCGAACAGGATCACCGTGACGGGCGCCGACACCACCGGAAGCCACCGGGTACTCGTGACCCGCGGGCGAGCAGGCCGAAGTGAAGGTAGGCCCGCGCATTACGGTAAGCGTGCCCCGACCGCCGTACCGGAGATCCGATGCCCGCGAAGCCCACGACGGCCCCCGACGCCGCGCCTGCCGCCGTACCGGCCGAGGCGGTCACGCCCCTCATCCGTGGGGTCGCCGTGCTGCGACGGCTGACCGAGGCGGGCGGGACGCTGAGCCCGAGCGGGCTGGAACGGGCCACGGGCCTCGCCCGCTCCACGGTCGACCGGATCACCGCCACCCTCGCCCGCATGGGATACGTCCGCCTGGACGGCCGTGACGTGCTGCTGGCCCCCCGTCTGATGGAGCTGGGCAACGCCTACCTCTCCGCGCTGCGCCTGCCCGCGCTGCTGGACGCGCGCGCCGACGCCCTCGCCGACGAGCTGGACGAATCCGTGTCCCTGGCGGTCGCCGACCGTGACGGCATCCGCTTCATCCACCAGGCCACCCGCCGCCGCGCGATGTCCCTGAGCTTCCGCATCGGCGACCTGCTGCCGGCCGAACGCACCGCGCCCGGCTCGCTGTTCGCGACCGAGTGGACCAAGGAGGAGTGGAGGGCGTGGCGGGAGCGCAGGGCGGCGGACCCGCAGGCGACGGCCTTTCCGTCCGTACCGCCTCCCCAACACCCCGAAGGGGAAGAGGAGTTCGAGCGCCGGGCCGCCGGATCGGCCGCGGACGGCTGGGCGTTGGACGACCAGCTGATCGAACCGGGGCTGGTGGCCGTGTCGGTGCCGGTACGGGATCCGCGTACCGGCCGGATCGCCTGCGCGGTGAGCGTGGTGAGCCACACCAGCCGGCACACGGCGACAGGCCTGCGCGACAGCCTGCTCCCCCGGCTGCGGGCGGCGGTGCGGGCGATGGAGGGCGACCTGCGCGAGGTGCCGCCCGCGGAGCCGGCCGCCGCACCCTCCGGGCTTGCGACCTGGACCGGCGCGTCCAAGCAGGAACTCGGCAGGGAGTTCGTCGAGTCCCTGGCACGCGGCCTGACCGTACTGACCGCCTTCGGGGAGGGACGCGCCGAACCGACCCTCACGGAGGTGGCGAAGGCGACGGGACTGGCACGGGCGACGGCACGCAGGGCACTGATCACCTACGAGCACCTCGGGCTGGTACGGGCCCGGGAACGCACCTTCGAGCTGACGCCACGCGTCCTGGAGCTGGGCTTCCCGCCCCTGTCCCGTATCTCCCTGCCCGAGATCGCCGCCCCGCACATGGCCGAACTGGCCCACCGGGTCCACGAGTCGACCTCACTGTCCGTCCTGTCGGGGGACGAGATCCAGTACACGGCGCGGGTCGCCACCAGCCGCGTCATGAGCGTGAACATCACGGTGGGCACGCGACTGCCGGCATACGCGACCTCGATGGGCCGCGTCCTCCTGGCGGACCTGCCACCGGCGGCCCGCCGACTGCCGCTGCCCCTCCAACCCCTCACCCCGCACACCCTCACCGACCCGCAGACTCTCACCCGCCTCCTCCACGACGTACACGCCAAGGGCCACGCCCTGGTCGACGAGGAACTGGAGGAGGGCCTGCGCTCGATCGCGGTCCCGGTCCACGACCGCACCGGCCGCGCGGTCGCCGCCCTGAACGTCGCCATGCACGCGGCCCGCCACACGGCCGAGGAGTGCGAGCGCGACATCCTGCCCCACCTGCGAGCCACGGCCGACCGCATCGAGGCGGACCTGCGGGTGGCGGGCCGCTTCACGCGGGTGGGGGTGTCCTGAGCGGGCCGGGCCTTGAGCTGCCGGTGGTGACGGGATGGATCCGGCCGCGTGACGGCGGCTTCGCTCTTGGGGCCGAGGTGGGCGGTCGGTTCGTCGGGCAGCAGCACGGGGGCGTCTTCGACGAACGCGCGGGCCAGGGCGATCCGCCGGGGCCGGCCGGCGGGGAGACCGGCCCCGGGTTCACCGAGCGCAGTGGCGTATCCGTCCGGCAGCTCCTCGACGGACAGGTCGGCAAAGGCGGCGCGGGGCGCCGCCCGTACCTCGCGTGATCCGCGTCAGTTGTCCTGGCGCACCGTCAGGAAACGCTCCACTGCTGGCTGGTCGCACCGGTGCCGGTTTCCTGGTCCACCATCGCACCCTGGGTGGTCGAGGCGCCCCCGACACCGATGTGCAGGTCGCTGCCCACCCCGGCGAGCATGTAGGTGTGGCCGGTGTAGCTGCCGACGAGGTCGAGGAACCACTGCTGGTTGGTCCCGCCGTTACAGGTCCACTGCTGCAACTGGACGCCGGTGGCGGTGGAACGGCTCGGTACGTCCAGGCACAGGCCGCTCTTCACGTTCTTCAGCGTGTAGACGTTGTCCGCCAGCTTCGTCAGGGTCCACTGCTGGTTGGCGCCGCCGTTGGACGGCCACTGGATGATCTTGGCGCCGTTCGCCGTGGAACCGCTCGCCGCATCCATCAGCATCGAGCTGTTGACGTTCTTCAGGGTGTGGACGCCCTCAGCGGGGATCCCGCTGCCGGCCGTCCAGGTTCCCGCCGCGGTGTCGAGTGACCAGGTGGGGTACTGGCCGAGGTTCACTGACGTGCCCCGGATGGTCAGCGGCAGCCAGATCAGCTTCGAGGTGCCCAGGTTGGAGGGGTCCCAGCGGTCGCCCGCGTAGATGTAGGTGGTGCCGGAGGTGCCTTGGACGGTGATGACGTTCGCCGTCTGGCTGCCGTAGGTGCTGGTGCCGGGGGCGGCGAAGTTCTTGAACCCCGACCAGGGGCCGCTCAGAGAGGTGGCGGTGGCGTAGATGTTGTCGTTGAGCCTCCAGCCCGTCAGGCGGGAGCCGAAGACGTAGTAGGTGCCGTCCTTCTTGATCATGGCGGGCGCCTCGACACTGCCGCCGCTGCCGCCGCTGCCGAGCACCGCCACCGCGCTGTCCACGGACAGGTAGTCGGCGGACAGTTTGTCGATGCGCAGGCCGTTGTTGCGGTCCTCGCTCAGCAGGTAGCCGGTGCCGTCGGTGTCCTGGAACAGGCCGAGGTCACGGCTGACGTTGCCCAGCGGCCGGAAGCTTCCCCGGTAGGTGTAGGGGCCGCACGGGGTACTGCTGGTCGCCACGCCGACCTTGGCCTCGGAGTAGTCCCTGCTGTCGATGTGCATGTACATCACGTACGTGCTGGTCGACTTGTTGTAGATGACCTTGGGCCGCTCCACGACACGGCTGGGGCCGAGGTCCCCGCTGCTCTGCCGGCTCAGGGCCTGGCCCCGGTAGGTCCAGTCGGAGAGATTGGTGGAGGTGTAGCAGGGGATGTCCTGGAAGGACGTGTCCGACGAGGCCTCGCCGGTCTTGTCCTCGCCGAAGCCGTACCAGGTGTCTCCCACCTTGATGATGCCGAGGCCGTGCAGCTGAAGGGTGTTGCCGTTCTGGTCGGTGCGTGCGGCACCCGTGGTGAACGACGCCGTGTCCGCGTGCGCCGCGGCCGCCGGAAGCAGTAGCGCCGCAAGGCCTCCCAGCAGGGTCAGGAACGCGGCGGTTCCGCGCCACCATCGGCCGGCGGCGGGCCGGGGAACTCCCTTGAACATGCGCGTCCCTCTTTTCCGAATCTTGACGATCTCTTGTTGTCAGCGAGGACCAATGAGAGTCGTGGGGAGTTGGCGGCGTCAAGAAGCGCGTTCGAGTTTGTTTAATCTTGACTGGCTCTGGACGCCCCCAGCGAGACTCGCCAGGGTCGTAGGTCGCCCGGACTGTCCGGGATTTCGGACATGTGAGGGGCGGGCGCGAGGGGTTGACCGTGGGTCGAGGGGGGCGTAGAAACTTCGCGACAGTCAGAATCTGTTACTTGCTGGTTGAGTTTGTTGGAACCCGTATCCAATCGAGGTGGACCGACAGTGGACATGTCAGGGCGTCAGGAACCTTCCCGTCGCAGGGTGCTCAAGGGCGCGGCTGTCGCCGCGGCAACGGCCGCGCTGGGCATCGGCAGCACATATCCGGCCGAGGCCTCAGACACCTCGGTCACCGCGACGTCGCTCGACGGCACCACCAGCATCACCATGTCGCTGAAGGGCGGCTCGCTCCAGTGGTCGGCCCGGCGTAAGGGCGCGACAGTCGTGGCCGATTCGGCCATGGGCCTGCGCCTGAACGACGGAACCACCCTCGGCACCGACGTCGTGCTGACGAACTATCAGCACTGGCACGTCGACACCACCTGGAACCCGTTGTACGGGCGCAACGCCACCGTCTCCGATGCCTACCAGGAGATGCGCTGGAACCTCCGGGACAACCGCACCTCCATCAACTTCGCCGTCCAGATCCGGGCCTACGCGACCGGCGTCGCGTTCCGTTACGTCCTGCTGGACTCGGGCACCGCCGACATCGCCGGCGAACTGACGACGTTCGTCTTCCCGGACGGCACACTCGTCTACAGCGCGCGGGACGAGGACGCCTACAACCCGGTCGCGCCCGGCTCCATCCCGTCCACCGGAAGCTCCTCCACGGACACCGGTCCGCTGACCGACCTCCCCCTCACCGCGACCTACAGCGGCGGCGGGCTCATCGCCTGCGTCTGCGAGTCGGCCCGCTCCAACTACCCGCGTACGATGCTCAGTTCGGTCTCCGGACAGCCCAACACCCTCGCGGCGTACCTGATGCGCCACACAGCGCGCGGCTCCGGACCGGTCCAGACGACCTTCACCGTCCCGACGCCGTTCGCCACGTCCTGGCGCGCCGTGGTGATCGGCTCCACCCACGCCGAACTGGTCGACAACGCGGAGCTGGTACTCAACCTGGCCCCGGCCGGCGCCGTCGCCGACACATCGTGGATCAAGCCGGGCAAGGTCTTCCGGTGCAATCTGACCACCGCGGACGGGCTGGCCGGCGTCGACTTCGCCGCCGCCCGCGGCCTGCAGTACATCGAGTACGACTCGGGGTGGTACGGCCCGGAGCACACCTCGACCGACGCCACGCACCCGATCTCCGCCATCGACCTGCCCAAGGTCATCTCCTACGCCGCCGGCAAGGGAATCGGCGTCTTCCTCTACGTCAACCCCATGGCCATACCCAACTCGGACAGCCTGTTCGCCCTGTACCGGAGCTGGGGCGTGGCGGGCATCAAGCTGGGTTTCATCAACGACGGCACACAGGCGATGACGAACCAGGCCATCGCCTGGGCCAGGACGGCGGCCCAGCACAAGCTGCTGCTCGACACGCACGACGACGTGCGGCCGTTCGGCTACGAGCGGACCTACCCCAACTGGATCAGCATGGAGGGCGTGCGGGGCAACGAGCACTTCCCGACCGCCACCCACAACGTCACCCTGCCCTTCGCCCGCAACGTCGGCGGGCCGATGGACTACACCATCTGCTACGGCCAGTCCCGCGACCGGACGACCAACGCCCACCAGATGGCCATGGCCGCCGTGTACTACCAGCCCCTGAACTTCCTGTACTGGTACAGCTCCCCCTCGCAGTACTCCAACACCGCCAACTGGCCCGGGCTGCCCTGGCTCGACGGCATCCCCACCGTCTGGGACCAGAGCCGGACCCTCGCCGGTTCGATCGGCGAGTACATCGCCGTCGCCCGGCGCAGCGGCACCACCTGGTACCTGGGGGCGATGACCAACGAGACCGCCCGGACCCTCTCGATCCCGCTGTCCTTCCTCGGCAGCGGCACCTACACCGCGACGATCTACGCCGACGGAACGCCGGGAAGCAGCCCGTACCAGACCCCCGTCGCAGTGAGCACACAGACTGTGACCTCGTCGTCCACGCTCCGCGTCGCGATGGCCTCTGCGGGCGGCCAGGCAGTCGTCCTGAGCCATCAATGAGGGGTCGTAGCCCGGGATTTCGCCGGATCGGGGCTGGTCCGCGTCGGCTTCCGCCCCCTTCACGCCCTACGGCACCCGGCACGACGCCCTCGGGCGAAGGACGGCGACCGGCCATCGACCGCGCCGAGTCCAAGGCCGAGAACGTCTCAACGGCAAGCATCTGCTGACCAGTTCCGATCGCACCTGCCCGCCGAGGAGATCGACGTCGACCACAAGGCCCCGAAATGAGTACTACTCATTTCGGGGAGTGGTTTCACTGGACAGGCTGGGCGGATGCGGTCGTTGGTCGATCGACACGAATAACCGCCCTGCCACCTGCGGCTTTTCTTCACCACAGGTGGTGCGTGCGGCGCCGAGCCCCATGCGCCTACATGTCACCTGTGTTGCTCCAGTGAAAAATAAGCATGTCTATCGTCTTGACTGGGGCGCCTGCTTGCACTGATAAATGCAACTTAAAAGTAGCCCGGGGGGGGTTGGCGAAAGGGACACCACACAATGAGACCTCTACGCATCGGTGCGGGGACGGTCAAGGCGCTCGCGGCGGCGGCTGTCGTCTTCGCGGCCGTGCTGCCCGCCCAACCTGCCTACGCGGCCACGACGAACTTCTACGTGGACCCCGTCAACGGCAGTGACAGCAACTCGGGAACCAGCACCGCCGCGGCGTTCAAGACCGTCCAGGCCGCCCAGGCCGCGGTCCGGGCCGTCAACACGAACATGTCCGACGACATCGTCGTGAATCTGCGCGGAGGCACCTACCCCCTCACCGCCCCGGTCACCTTCGGCACCGGTGACTCGGGCACGAACGGCCACACGGTCGTCTACCAGGCCTACAACGGTGAGACGCCCGTGATCACCGGCGGCAAGGCGGTCACCGGCTGGACCGCGGCGGCGGGCGGCGAGTACAAGGCGCCCGTGGGCTCCCTCAACTTCCGGCAGCTGTACGTCAACGGGGTCCGCGCCACCCGGGCCCGCTTCCCCGACGCCGGCTCGGACTTCCAGCTGCAGGGCAGCGACAAGACCAACAAGCTGCTGAAGGTGCTCAGCTCACAGGTCTCCAACTGGAACAACCTCAACCAGGTCGAGATGATGCTGGAAACGCAGTGGGGCGAGAGCTACCTGCGGCTGAAGTCGATCAGCTCCAGCAACGGCACCGCCAACATATCGATCCAGGACCACGAGGCGGGCATCCTGTTCCAGCGCCCCTTCCCGGTCCTCTCCAACGGCTCTCCCCTGCACTTCGAGAACGCCCACGAGTTCCTCAACGAACCGGGTGAGTTCTACGTCGACACGGCCGCACAGACCGTCTACTACAAGCCGCGCCCCGGCGAGAACATGTCCACGGCCTCCGTGCAGGCGCCGACGCTCAGGACGCTTTTCGACGTCAAGGGCACGAACCTCGGCAGTCCCGCCCACGACCTGCGCTTCTCCGGGATCACCTTCACCGGGACCACCTGGATGGAAGCGACCGACAACGGCTACCTCAACGGCCAGGGCGGCAACTACAACATCTCGGCCGACACCTCCAACAACCAGTTCGTGGGTCGTCCGCCGGCCGGGGTCCAGGCCGCGAACGCCGACCGGGTGTCCTTCACGGGCAACACCTTCACGCAGATGGGTGCCACCGCCCTCGACCTGTCCCACGGCGTGCACGACAGCACCGTGACCGGCAACCTCATCTCCGACATCGCCGGCAACGGAATCATGGTCGGCAAGTTCTCCGACCCGACCGTGGAGTTCCACACCGTCTACAACCCGCCCGCCTCACCGGCCGGTGAGGACGCCCGGGAGGTGGTCAAGAACGTCACCGTCAAGAACAACCTGATCACCCGGATCGGTGAGGACTACCTGGGAACCGCGGGCATCAACGCGGGCTTCGTCAACAGCACCACCATCGACCACAACGACATCTCCGACACCCCGTGGGCCGGCATCTCGCTCGGCTGGGGCTGGCAGTCGGCGGCCAACGCCGAAGGCAACAACAGCGTCAGCTACAACCGGATCGGCAACGTGGTCAACCGGCTGTGCGACACCGCCGGTATCTACCACCTCTCCAACGACCCGGGCACGGTCTTCAACGGCAACTACATCCACGACGCGGTGCGTATGCCGTCCGCCTGCACTTCCGCCGTCAGCGGCATCTACCTGGACGAGGGGTCGAACAACATGACCATCTCGAACAACGTGCTGTCGCACACCGACGGATTCATCAACCAGAACCACAACGGCACCAGCGTCACCCTCACCAACAACAGGACCTCCGGCGACGCGGTGATCAAGGCTTCTGGTCTTGAGCCCGCCTACCAGGGGCTGGCAGCCAAGATCAACCTCGCGTACAACAAGCCGGCCTCCGCGTCCACGGTCCTGAACTCCGGGTGGGCGGCCTCCAAGGGCAACGACAACGCCAGTGCCACCGGCTGGTCGCCGACCGGGAGCGACACCTCGCCCTGGTGGCAGGTCGACCTGGGTCAGGCCTACCAGCTCGGACAGTTCTCGCTGACCACCCGCCAGGACCTGGACCAGCCCGAGACCCGCGGCAACTTCGAGATCCGGGGCTCCAACGACCCGTCCTTCGGCACCTACACCGTCCTGGGACGCCAGACGAGTACCCTGCCGCTCGCCTCGACGCTCACGGGCAACATCGACGTCCGCCAGAAGTTCCGCTACGTGCGGGTCGCCAAGACCGACGGCGCGTACTTCTTCTTCGCCGACTTCAGTGTGCAGCGGGCCGGCGGGGCGCTGGAGGACGCGACCGCTACACCGAACGTCAACGCGTCGACGTACTACACGATCAAGAACGTCAGCAGCGGACAGCTGATGGACGTGTACCAGAACTCCACCGCGGACGGCGGCAGCGTCATCCAGTGGCCGAGCACCGGGGGCGCCAACCAGCAGTGGAACATCGTCCCGGTCAGCGGGCAGCTCTACAAGATCGTGAACCGGAACAGCGGCAAGGTCCTCGCCATCAACGCCTCCAGTCACCGGCGGGGGACCGGGCTGCAGCAGTACACCTACGGCGGCGGCAACAACCAGCTGTGGTACTTCGAGCCGACCAGCGGTGGGTACCTCATCCGCAACTTCGAGAGCAGGCAGATCCTGGAGGTGAGCGGCGGATCAACGGCGAACGGAGCCGCCATCGCTCAGTACATGCCCTTGAACCAGTCCAACCAGGCTTGGACGATCCAGTGACAGCGTGACCCGACACGTCGGCGGAGCCGCTCGCCCGGACGCGTCCGCTCGCCTCACTCTCCCAACAGCGCGCCCCTGCCATCAGCCCACGCGAACCGACAGGGGCACGGCTTTCTGTCCCCGTATCGTTGAACAAGGAAGTTCATGGTGCCTGAATTGCCCCTTCTCCGCCGACTGCGCCGGGGGCTCATCGCCTCCTTGGCCGCAGTGACCCTCGCCCTCACCGGCCTTATCGCCTTCAGCGAAGCCTCGCACGCCGCCACACAAGGGCCCTGCGACATCTACGCGGCGGGCGGCACGCCGTGCGCCGCGGCGCACAGCACCACCCGCGCGCTCTTCGCCTCCTACAACGGCCCGCTGTACCAGGTGCAGCGGGCGTCGGACAACACGTTGCAGAACATCGGGGTACTGTCCGCCGGAGGCGTAGCCAACGCCGCGGCGCAGGACTCCTTCTGCGCGGGCACCACCTGCACCATCACCCGCCTCTACGACCAGACCGGCGGCGGCAACACCCTGGTCTACCAGGGCCCCGGCGGGACCGGCGGCGCCGACTCGGCGGCCCCCGCGAGCACCGAAGCGCTCAGCGTGGGCGGCCAGAAGGCGTACGCGCTCTACATCAACCCCGGCAACAGCTACTTCGCCTACAACTCCGCCGGGGGCGTGCCGACCGGCAGCTCACCCGAGGGCGAGTACATGGTCACCAGCGGCACCCACGTCAACAACGGCTGCTGTTTCGACTACGGCAACACGGAGATCGACCACAAGGCCGACGGCAACGGCGCCATGGACGCGATCAGCTTCGGCACGGAATGCTGGTTCGGCGGCTGCAGCGGAACCGGACCATGGGTGCAGGCGGACCTGGAGAACGGCCTGTTCTCCGGCGGCAGCAAGACGTGGAACCCCAACCAGGTCTCCCAGACCAGCCGCTTCGTCACCGCGATGCTCAAGAAC
The DNA here is from genome assembly GCF_058267695.1 of Streptomyces sp. DF42. Taxonomy (NCBI): domain Bacteria; kingdom Bacillati; phylum Actinomycetota; class Actinomycetes; order Kitasatosporales; family Streptomycetaceae; genus Streptomyces; species Streptomyces sp. DF42. Next base: position 3,967,322 of record NZ_CM177859.1, read on the forward strand.
AACGGCACCACACAGATGGCACTCAAGGGCGCCAACGCCCAGTCCGGGAGCCTGACCCAGCTCTACAGCGGCGCACTGCCCAGCGGATGGAACCCGATGCACAAGCAGGGTGCCGTCATCCTCGGCAGCGGAGGCGACTGCTGCCAGACCAACCGCAACGCGAGCGCGGGCACCTTCTACGAGGGCGCCATGTTGAAGGGCTACCCCTCCGACGCCACCGAGGCCGCGGTCCAGGCCAACATCACCGCGGCCGGCTACAGCACCACCACGCCCTTCACCCCGGGCGCGAAGGTGTCGCTGCGGGCCACCACCTCCTGCTGCACCGGCGACTACCTGCAGCACAACGCCGGCGACGACAAGGTCGTCATCGCGCCGGTGACCTCCGGCAGCTCGGCCACCGACAAGGGCGACGCCACCTGGATCGTCCGCGCCGGCCTGGCCAACAGCAACTGCGTCTCCTTCGAGTCGGCCAACGCGTCCGGCAAGTACCTCAGGCACTACGCGTTCCAGCTCCACCTCCAGCCCAAGGCCGACACCAGCCAGTTCGCCGCCGACGCCACCTTCTGCCCCAAGCCAGGAAACAGCGGCACAGGCTACTCACTGCAGTCCTTCAACTTCCCGACCAAGTACATCCGCCACTACAGCTTCACCGCCTACGTCGCAAGCAACGGCGGAACCAACGCCTGGGACAACCCGTCCGCGTGGGCCCAGGACACCAGCTGGCTCGCCGCCGCTCCCTGGAGCTGACGAGCAGCCCACGCCGGGTCCGGTGCCGGAAACAGCCGAGGTCGCACCGGACCCGGACCCGTCAACGCAGCTCGCGCTGTCCGCGTAGTCGGACATCGTCCGATCAGCCGGACAGTACGGGTTCGTCGACACTCACCCTCTCCCCCCACCTTGAGAAGGAGTTCTTCATGATCAAGTCACCGTGGATACGCAGCGCCAGGCGCGCGCTTCTCGCGGCGGGTGCCGCCGCCGCGCTCGCCGCCGGCCTGCTCACCGCCACAGCCACCACCTCGCAGGCCGCCACCCAGGGGCCGTGCGACATCTACGCCGCGGGCAACACCCCCTGCGTCGCCGCACACAGCACCACCCGCGCCCTGTACGGGGCGTACAACGGCCCGCTCTACCAGGTCAAGCGCGCCTCCGACAACACCACCCTGAACATCGGCCCGCTGACCGCCGGAGGTGTCGCCAACGCCGCCGCGCAGGACACCTTCTGCGCCAAAACCAGCTGCGTCATCACCGTCATCTACGACCAGTCCCCCAAGCACAACAACCTCACCCAGGCACCTGCGGGCGGAGCCGCCGGCGGGCCGGACAACCTCGCCAACGCCGTCGAAGCGCCGGTCACCGTCGGCGGCCACAAGGCGTACGGCGTCTACGTGGCCCCCGGCACCGGCTACCGGAACAACAACACCAACGGCATCGCCACCGGCGACCAGCCCGAGGGCATGTACGCGATCTTCAACGGCAAGCACTTCAACGGCGGCTGCTGCTTCGACTACGGCAACGCCGAGACCGACAGCCACGACGACGGCAACGGCACCATGGAGGCCATCTACTTCGGCAACAACAATCACTGGGGCTCCGGCAGCGGCAACGGCCCCTGGGTCATGGCCGACCTGGAGAACGGCCTGTTCTCCGGCGTGAATACGCGCCTCAACGCGGGCGACCCCACCGTCACCAACCGGTTCCTGACCGCCATGGTCAAGGGTGGCCCGAACCAGTGGGCCATCCGCGGCGGCGACGCCCAGGCGGGCAGCCTCTCGACCTTCTACAACGGCGTACGCCCCAACGCCTCGGGCTACAACCCGATGAAGAAGCAAGGCGCGATCATCCTCGGCATCGGCGGTGACAACAGCAAGGGCGCCCAAGGCACCTTCTACGAAGGCGTCATGACCTCGGGCTACCCCTCGGACGCCACCGAGAACGCCGTGCAGGCCAACATCACCGCCGCCGGCTACAACAGCGGCTCCACCAGCACCGGCTCGCTGACCCCCGGCTCCCGGATCTCCCTGCGGGCCACCACCTCGCCCTGCTGCACCAACGACTACCTCCGCCACAACGACGCCGACTCCAAGGTCGTCATCTCCAACATCAGCTCGGCCAGCTCGGCCACCGACAAGGCCGACGCCACCTGGATCGTCCGCGCCGGCCTGGCCAACACCTCCTGCCTCTCCTTCGAGTCCGCCAACACCCCCGGCCAGTACCTGCACCACTTCAACTACCAGCTCAACCTGAACTTCGACAGCGGCTCCGGCTCCTTCGCGAAGGACGCCACCTTCTGCCCCACCACAGGCAACAGCGGCGTCGGCACCTCCTTCCAGTCCGTCAACTTCCCGACCAAGTACATCCGCCACTACAACTTCACGGCCTACATCGCCAGCAACGGCGGCTCCAACACCTGGGACGCCACCAAGTCATGGGCCCAGGACACCAGCTGGCTCACCGCCTCCCCCTGGGGCTGACAAGCAACCGGCGTCTCTGAGCGCCTCCAGCATCTGAGCGCCACCAGCAGCGAGCACGGCAACCCTGCACAAGTGCGGGGAGGCCGTGCTCGCTTCCTTCTTACTCGCGCCGGAGCCCGGGGCCCCCTGCGACCGTGCGAACAGCGGAACATGAGCACGTGCCGGCTTGGTCTCGTCTGCGGGAGTCCGGGCCGTGCCACGGCAGCGCCCGTCCGGTGACCGCGGCGATGGGCTCGAAGTCCCGGTCCCCATGGGGGAGGGCGGTCCCCGCAGCGTGGCGTGCTGCGGGGACCGCCCTCTTCGGATCGGGCTTCTCCCTGCGTGGGCAGGGGTGGCGGGTTACGGGAGCGTGGTCCACTTCTGGTTGTTCTGGCCGTTGCAGGTCCACAGGATGGCCGGGGTCCCGTTGGCGGTTCCCGCCCCTTCGGCGTCCAGGCACAGCCCGGCGTTGACGTTGCGGATCGACCCGTCGGCCTGCATGGTCCACTTCTGGTTGTTCTGGCCGTTGCAGGGCCAGATGACGACCGGCGTGCCGTTGGTGGTGCCCTGGCCGGAGGCGTCCAGGCACTTGTCGCCGTAGACGCGGATCTCGCCTCCGGCCCACGTGGTCCACTTCTGGTTGGCGGCGGTGTGGCAGTCCCAGATCAGCGTCTTCGACCCGGCAGCGGTGGAGGCCTTGTCCACATCCAGGCAGCGGCCGGACCCGGTACCGCGCAGACGGGCGGTGGTGGAGGCCAGCGGGCTGCCGCCGGTCACCTTGAACACGGCGACACCGTGCGCCGGGACGCTCGCCGAGATCTGGCCGGAGGTGCTCGACGTGCCGCCGGTCCACAGATCGGTGAGGGTGAACGGCCCTCCGGTGAGGCCGACCTGCGCGGCCGAGGCGGTGACGGTCGCGGTGCCACTCCCCCGGTTGAACAGGCCCACGGCGACCGAGCCGTCGGACAGGGGCTTGGCGAACACCTCGGTGTCACCGTCGTCGCGCACCCGGCGCCCGCCCGCGCCCAGCGAGTCCTGGTTCACCGCCAGCAGGCGGGGGTTGCGCAGGATCGCGCTCACGTCGCTGGACATGGTCCGGATGTCGTTGCCCGCGATGAGGGGGGCCGAGAGCAGCGACCACAGGGCGAAGTGGGAGCGGGACTCCGTCAGTGACAGACCGGGACGGCCGACCACGAGCATGTCCGGGTCGTTCCAGTGGCCCGGACCCGACTGAGCGGCCAGCGGCGCGTCGATGTCGAGGACGTTGCCCACGCCCATCGGGTAGCTGTTGGTGTTGCCGTTCTGCCAGACGTCGAGCAGGTCCTCGGTCGTCCGCCACAGGTCGGCGACCTGGCCCCAGTCGTATGTGGCGCCGGTGATGGCGTGGAAGCTGTTGGGGTTGATGCTGTAGACGATCGGGCGGCCGGTGGCGCGCAGGGCGTCGCGCATGAGTGTGAACTGTGCGATCTGCTGCTCCAGGGTGCCGCTGGAGGAGCACCAGTCGTACTTGAGGTAGTCCACGCCCCATGAGGCGAACGAGGCGGCGTCCTGGGCCTCGTGGCCCTTGCTGCCGGTGGAGCCGGGGTAGTTGCCCACGCCCTGCGCGCACGTGCGCTCGTTGGGCGCCTCGTAGATGCCGAACTTCAGGCCCTTGCTGTGGATGTAGTCCCCGAGCGCCTTCATGCCGCTGGGGAACTTGGTCGGGTCGGCCCGCAGGTTGCCCGCACCGTCACGCTGCGGGTCGAACCAGCAGTCGTCGACGACGACGTACTGGTAGCCCGCGTCCTTCATGCCCGAGGACACCATGGCGTCGGCGGCCTGTCGGACCTTCGCCTCGTCGACACCGCACCCGAAGCTGTTCCAGCTGTTCCAGCCCAGCGGCGGGGTGAGCGCGGGACTGCCCGGCGCGGCTTGGGCGGTCGTGGCAGAGGCGGTGACGCAGGCGGTGAGCGTCAGTGCGGTGGCCGCGAGGAGACGCAGCAGTCGTCTGTGTACGGGGACCATGGGGGCCCTTCCTGGGAAGCGAAGCGGAAGCCGCTTGTGACCGTGCCCGACAGGCACGGTCACAAGCTTCTGGCGGGTCAGCGCTGCAGCGTGAGGACGCCCGGCCGTACGGCAGTTGCACGTAGGGTGCCGTCCGAGGCGGGGTCCCTGCCCTGGTGGAGGAATTGCGGGTTGCAGGGGTCGATGGTCATGGTCTGGTCGGGGTTGTCGCGGACCTGATGTCCGGCATACCGAACGCCGGTCGAATCATCGAGCAAGCGGGAGGAGAGAATACGGCTGAGATCTACCTCCGTGACAGGCTCTAGTTCGCCAAGATGCGCCACCGGTTGTCGGCAGTCCCGTTGTCCGAGTCCTGGACCGCGAACGCGCCGACAGCGGTGGAGTCGGACGCGATGGCGAGCAGCTTGCCGCTGTTCACGTTGCGGATCTTGTAGGTTCCGTCGCCCTGGTCGAGCAGGGTCCATTTGTGGTCGGCGGTGCCGCTGTCCGACCACTGCAGGACGGTCGCGCCGTCTGCCGTGTCCATGTTCAGGACGCCGAGCACCTTGCCGCTGTTGGCGTTGCGGAAGCGGACCGCGCTTCCATCAGTGATCATTTCCCAGTTGTGGTCGGCGGTGCCGTTGTCCGTCCATTGCAGAGCGCGGCCGCCGTTGGCCGTGGACATGTTCTGGATCCCCAGCAGGAGACCGCTGGCCGCGTTGGCGAGACGGACGGTATTGCCGGTGGTGTTCCAGTAGACGGTGTAGTTGAAGCCGTGCGCGTCGTGGAACGGGCCCAGGTTGACGGTGGAGCCGTTGGCGGTGGCGGTGAAGGCGAGCGAACTGCTGCTGGTCCGCTTGACCGAGGACGTGTTCAGCGTGGGGAGCGAGCTGAGCGCGGTGTCGCCGTAGTTGCCGGACAGGACCACCGGGCCGTAGGTGATCGCGGCGACGTTCGGGTTGTCGTTGGCCGGTCGGATGCCGATCCGCATGGGCAGGCGGACGGTGACGGTGTCGCCGGAGGTCCACGAGCGGTTCAGGGTGGCGTAACTGCCGGGCGTGGTGGTGATGTTCTGCGCGGCGCCGTTGACGCTGACGGTGGCCCCGGTGGTCCAGCTCGGGATGCGGATGCGCATCGCCCAGGTTCCGCTGACGCTGCCGGTGACCTGCAGGGTCGTGGTGTCACTGGTGGGGTATGTCGTGGTCTGGGTGACAGCGATTCCGCGCTCCGACCAGTTGAGCACCGAGGGCACGAACATGTTCACGGTCAGCGTGGTGTCGTTGTGGAAGTAGATGGAGTCCATCAGCCTGGTGTGCATCTCCAGGCCCGTGCCCTGGCAGCACCAGAAGGTGCCGTAGTCGGTGCTCCAGGTGCCGCCACCCAACGCCGGGCCGACACCGCGTCGGCCTCCCGGCTTGAGGGGGGTGAAGTAGGTGACGTGGCCGTGGGCGTCGGCCGGGTTCTGCTGGCCGATGATCTGGTTCAGCCACGCCCGCTCGTAGTAGTCGAACAGCGCGGCCCGGTTCGGGTCGAGCGTGAACAGCTCCCGGGTGAGGGTGAGCATGTTGATCGTGTTGCAGCTTTCGCACGTGTCGTTGGTCAGGTAGCCGGCGATGGCGTTCGGGGCGCGGAAGTGCTCCGCCTGGCTGTTGCCGCCGATGGCGTAGGTGTGCGCGTTGACGGTGATGTTCCAGGCGTTGGTGGCGATGTCCCGGTAGCGGGTGGTGCCGGTGGCCTTGTACTCCCGGGCGGCCCCGATCCACTTGGGCACCTGGGTGTTGGCGTGAATTCCGTTGAGCTGGTCCTGGTTGGCGGCCAGCGGGTCGAACACCGCGGCGTGGTCGAACCGCTGGGCGACGGTGAGCCACCGCGCGTCGCCTGTCTGCTGGTAGAGATCGGTCAGCACGGTGTTCATGCCGCCGAACTCGACGCGCAGCATGGTCTGCATCTGCTGGGTGGTCAGCCGGCCGGTGCGCAGGTCGACCCATCCGGCCAGGGCGAGGAGCACGTCCCGGGCTTGTGTGCTGCCGATGTGGCGCCATACGTCCAGCAGGCCGGCGAGGGTCTTGTGGATCGTGTAGTACAGCACCTCGCCGCTGGTTCCCTGCTCGAGAGCAGTGAAGTTGGACTCGGGGTAGCCGGAGAGGTACCCGGGGTTGAAGCCGGCGGCGCTGTTGTTGGCCTGGCACTTGGCCATCTCCGCGACCATGTAGGTGGCCTTGTCCCGGCAGGTGGTGTCCCCGGTCACGGCGTAGAGCTGTGCCCATGCCGTGAGGAAGTGCCCCTGGATGTGGGTGCGGAAGCCGAAGTTCGGCGCGTCCCAGCCGCCGGTGGCGGCCGCGCCGTTGGTGGACAGCTTGTGGTTGGCGCGGAAGTTGTACAGCAGCCGGTCGGCATCGATGAACCGCAGGTAGTTCTGCGTACGGTTCTGGTTGTCCAGCCACCGGCTCGCGGTGAGCCGGACCTGGCCGAGTTCGAAGGGGTGCGCCAAGACCCCGATATCGGTCCTCGCGGGGGCGATGGCCGCTTGGGCGGGAGATGCGCCGATGAGGGATCCGGTGGCAGAGGCGGCGACGGTGGCACCGGCTACCTGGAGGAGGCGCCGTCTACTGACGGAGAAAGACATCTTGGACCTTTCGGTGAGGAGAGAACGAGAGCTTGGTCGTTGGTGTGTTGGCTCACATGTCCAGCGGTCTGGTGCAGCACGTCACAGGCTTGTGTGCTGCCGGTGTGGCGCCGTACGTCATGCAGGGCGACGACCTGGCAGCGGAGGCGTTGGCGGCGGCCACCGTTCTGGCCGTCGTACCGATGAGAAGTGGTGCGCATGGCTGTGGCCCAGGCGGCAGCCCGCCCGGGCAAGGAGGCCCCCAACGGCCGTCTCACTGTCGGGTGTCATGGCCGTGGAGTTGGCCGGCCTTCGGGTGAGCTCCAGCCTCGACACGTCTGGGCGACCGACGCCGCTCCTTCGGCCGGTGATGCCGCGGGTGGGGTCCGCGACAGTACGGCAGGGGCGGGTCGGACAGGTCAGGCCCAAGGACTGACCGCCGTGAAGGAGCTGTCGGCGCGGAACGTGTCCGTGTCCTGGTAGGGGTCCACGCGCAGCGCGTAGTTGTAGTGGCGGATGTAGCGGCCCGGGTAGTTGTACGACTCCAGGCGGACGGAACCGGGGGCGGTGCCCGGTCGGGCGCAGTAGGTGGCGTCCTTGTTGAAGGTGTCGGTGCCGTTGCTGGTGTCGAAGCGAATCCGGAAGTCCCAGTGGCGCATATAGCGGCCGGAGGAGTCGCGGAAGGAGTAGCAGTTGGCGTCGGCGAGGCCGGGTACGACGGTGAAGGTGGCGCTCTGCTTGACGGCGGTGCTGCTGGAGGAACTCACCGGGTCGATGTAGCCGAGGCTGTCGGAGTGCACCGCGGCGAACCGGTCGGGGAAGTTGCCCGACCGCAGTGACCGGGTGGTGTTGGTGGGCAGGGTGACACCGCCGGAGACCGTCTCCTTCAGCACGGTGGCGTGCCGTATGAAGCCGGACAGCCCGGGCACCTCGGTGCGCGTGGACCAGGTGGCGAAGTTGTCGTAGCTGTCGCTGTACCAGTACTTCCCCTCACGGTAGCCGTCGAAGTAGATGCGCCAGCCGCCGTTGTCGAGCTGGACCAGGGCCGGGCCCTCGACCCAGCTGCCGAATCCGGCCCAGTCGCCCGTCTTCTTGATGGTGTACGGGCCGGTGAGGCTGGAGGCGGTGGCGTACTCGATGTACTTCGTCGTCTCGTTCTTGGTGAATGCGTGGTACGTGGAGCCGACCTTGACGACAAAGGTGTCGATGTTGTTCGGCCCGATGCCGGACAGCTGGGTGGGCGCGGACCAGCTGGTCAGCGCGGCGTTGGTCGCCGTGATCTTGTAGGGGGTGAAGGCGGTGGCAGTGCTCGCCGTCGACAGGGACACGACGACGTTGACGCTGCCGTCGGTGTCGATGAACCACTCGGGCGCCCAGGTGCGGGTCAGCCCGCTGATCGGGATCGTGTAGTTGTACAGGAATGTCCAGTTCACCCGGTCGGTGCTCCGGGCGAAGCCGATCGTGTTCCCGGTCCAGTTGGTGGTGTAAGTGAGGTAGTAGAAGCCGTCGGTGTGCTTGAAGATGCTGGGGTCCCGGATCAGACCGGACGGCGGGGTGTAGGCGGGACCCTTCCGCAGGGTGAATCCGGTGGCGTCCGGCGAGTCGCACACATACAGGTTCGACTCACTGCTGTTGGTGAACGCGGTCATCGTGTACCGCGTGGTCTGCCCGGCCGGTGGCGCGGCGGCGAAGGCGGTGCCCTGGAGGGCGGGGACACCCAGCAGGACCAGCAGTAGCGGGCCCAGCAGGGCGAGCAGTGTTCTTACGCTTCTTTTCAACTCTTCCTCCGGACCGGGCCAGTCCGCTTGGCAATCGCCGTGGCGAGAGACCTTTGCTGTTCGAAATTGCGAACAGTGTGCGGCACTTCGAGCAGAAGATAGGTTTGTGTCAGGGTTCAGTCAATGTTTCCGACGGGTTTCGTTTCGGTGCGGCTTACACTCGTTCGGCGCCGACCACCTTGGTAGTGCCGTGGTGCTGATGGGCAGGGCGTTCTAGAACACCGGCGTTACGGGCACCAAGGTCGTCGACATCACCGTCCGGATCGGCGGCGTGGGCGCCCGTACGGCAGGAAGTGTCTTTCCGGGCCGTCCCGGTATCCGTGCGAGGCGGTGCTTCGCGTTCGCCCCCGTCGGACTTCATGGCAACCAGGCGTACGACGTGCCTCACCTGCGGTAGGACACGGTCTTGGGCGGGCTGTCCGCTCTCAGGGCATGCGGAGGGCATAGCGAGGCGGAGAAAGGCGATGCCGGCGCTCTCCGCGACCCGGTCGGCGATGTACTGAGCGGTGGCGAGCTTGCGGCGAGCTCTTCGTCGGAGGAGCGCCCGTCTCCGGTCCCACAAGCCGACCACGTGCGGCGCGAGGGCCGCGAGGGCGGTGGCCTGCACGTCGTTGCCGCGTCCGGCGGTGAAGTCCGGGGCGTGGCCCTCCAGTTCGTGGACGGCGAGGTCTGCCGGTCGAGGTGACCGAAGTGTCGCTGTTGGAGGCGAGGGCGCGGGTGACGCGCTGTCGTAGCCACAGGTGACGCTCCTGAAATGGCCACGGCGTCTCCGTAGTTGCCCTCCGCTTCAGCGAGACATGGCATGTCTATGCGAGAGCGATCCGGTCCTTAACGGATGAACCAGCCCATTCTGCTCTCCATGGAAGCACTTTCATCCTCTTACCTGTTGACACGGGATGGCTACGTCATCGAACTTCATGCGTAACATCCGGCACTTTGGAGCCTGGAGGAGGGGCCGTGCCGAAGGTTCCGGAGACCGCACGCCCTGGGGCCGCCGCTCCCAGCCGCCTCACCCCGAACGTCAGAGCCGCGCCGAACAAGGAGTACACCCATGTCGTCAGGAAGGCTGTCCCGTCGTACCCTGCTGGGCGCAGCGGGCGCCGCTGCGGCTGCGACAGCGCTGCCCGTGGTCCCCGCGTTGTCGCCCCTGCTTGCGGAGGCCGCCGCCGCAGACCCCCAGACCAACCTGGAAAAACTGGTGAACATGCGGTTCGGCATGTTCAACCACTTCAACCTGGGCACGTTCACCAACCAGGAGTGGGCCGCCCCGAACCAGAGCCCCACCCTGTTCGCCCCCACGGCCGTGGACTGCGCCCAGTGGGCCGCCGCCGCCGCGGCGGCGAAGATGAGCTACGGCATCCTGACCACCAAGCACCACGACGGCTTCGCCCTGTGGCCCAGCGCCCACGGCACCCAGAACGTCGCGAACAGCTCCTACAAGCACGACGTGGTGCAGGCGTACTGCGACGCCTTCCGCGCGAAGGGACTGAAGGTCGGGCTCTACTTCTCGATATGGGACCGCACCTTCGGCGTCGAGGCGTGGGAGAGCCGGCACAAGAATGTCGGTCTCGACACCACCGACGCCATCCAGCCCAGCGACATGACCTTCATCCTCGGTCAGATCACCGAACTGCTCACCAACTACGGCACCATCGACCTGTTCGTCACCGACGGTTACGCGTGGCAGATGGGCCAGCAGGCCGTCTCCTACCAACGGATCCGCGAGCACGTGAAGTCGCTCCAGCCGGACATCGTCATGATCGACCACGGCGGTATCGCGGAACCCTTCATCGGCGATGCGATCTACTTCGAGGAGCCGGGCGGCATCACCGCGCCGGCCGGGAACACCTACGCCGCCACGCAGGGACAGACGATCAGCAACGGCTGGTTCTGGCACCCGGCCACGCCGACCACCGACCCTATGAGCAAGGCGGCGATCCTGTCGCACCTGGCCGACCTGGAACCGAAGTACACCTCGTTCATCCTCAACTGCCCGCCCAACCGTGACGGCAGGCTGGACACCAACATCGTCAACCGGCTCGCCGAAGTCGGCGCGGCCTGGAGCCCCAACACCTCCCGCCCGCCCCTGCCGACGCAGATGCCGCGCCCCGAGCACCCCGTGACGCCCGTCAGCGCCTACGCGACCGGATTCCACACCGGCGAGGGACCGCTCAACGCCATCGACGGACTGACCGACAGGAACTACGAGACCTGCTGGTCGACATGGGGACTGTCCCCGGCCCTGCCGCACTCGATCACGATCGATCTGGGCGGGGTGTGGAGCAACGTCTCCAACCTGGAGTACCTGCCCAAGCAGTGGAACCGCAACAACACCACCGACGGCGACATCACCTCGTACACCATCTCCACCAGCACCGACGGCACGAACTTCACCCAGGTCGCCACCGGCACCTGGGCCGGCAACCGCGCTACCAAGGTGGCCGAATGGCCCGCCCGGAACGTGGGCTTCGTGCGGATCCGGGCCAACGCGGCCACCGGCGGCTACGCCAACATGGGCGGCGTCAGGATCGGTGGCCGGACGGCCAAGCCGGTCCTGGTGTCGAAAGTCCTGCCGGGCGATGGCACGGTCTACCGCATCGTCAACCGCAAGAGCGGGAAAGTCGTCGACGTGTTCAACTTCGGCACCGCCAACGGCACCAACATCCAGCAGTGGCCGTGGCTGAACAACACCGCCCAGAAGTGGACCTTCGCCTCCACCGGAGACGGCTACTACGAGATCAAGAACGTGAACAGCGGCAAGCTGATGGAGGTGGCCGGACTCTCGCGGGCGGAGGGCGGGAACGTCGCCATCTACGGGGACAGCAACGTTCCCCAGCAGCACTGGGCGGTCACGCCCACCGGCGACGGCTACTACTACCTCACCAACCGGTTCAGCGGACTGTCGCTCAACGTCGACGCAGGCTCGACCGCCGACGGGGCCAACATCGACCAGCTCACCTACACCCGCGCCCCTGAGGAGCAGTGGCAGATCATCGCCCTCTGATGATTCCGACGCAGCTCATCCCGTGACCGGATCGCTCAACGCTTGCCCTTGAGGTTGTTGGGGGCGCGAGTGAAGGGACGGTCGAAGTCGCCCGCGCGGTCAGCACTCCGACGCGCTCCCCGTGGGGGCGCTGTCTCCGGGCCGCCCGACTCTCCGTACGGAGGGTCGGGCGGTGTTTCCGGGGAGAGGGCGGTCGATCACTGGTCCGCCCTCTCGATTTGTCGCGGCGTCAGAAGCCCGCGGTGCCCCAGGAACTGGCGGCGTAGTTGCCCGGCCCGAACTCCCAGCCGGCCATGATGCTGTTGAGGTAGTGGTCGTTGGTGTAGAACCCCCTGTTCAGGCCGTAGTTGAAGAACGGGCTGAGGCTGCCGGACCACCAGCCGGACCTGGCCCTGTCCAGGAAGCTGAGGGTGTGGCCGCCGTTCGGCCAGTTGTACTCGTAGATGTCCCAACTGCGGCCGCCGAGGCTGATGTTGGTCGCGGTCGGGATCGCGTTCCCATTCGCGTCGTAGTGGTCGGACAGCGGCTTGGCGTTGTACCAGTTGAGCCAGATCATCAGCTCGGTCTTGGAGTTGCGGTCGGTCGGCGCGGGGGTCGGGTCGATGAAGATGTCGTACGTGGCGTCGTAGTACGAGCCGGAGTTCGGGCTTGCCGACTGGCTGAACCACGTCGTGTTGTTGGGGCTGATCGCGCCGATCTTCTTGGGGAGCGTGGTCACCGGGGACGTCCAGCCCCAGTCCTTGCCGTTGACCATGGCGACGAAGCCGGTGCCGGTCGAGGAGTTCACACCCCACGAGGCATCGTTGCTGTACCACGTCGAGGCGTTGCCGCCGGTCGCGTAGTGCTTGAACCAGTACGTCGACGAGTCTGCCACTGCCGCGTTCGGCAGGGTGAAGACGAGAGCCAGAGCCGCGAGAAGCGCGGCCCAGCCGATACGGAATTTCATCTGCCCTCCGGAATGTGTGCTGAGTGGGGGGATCACACAGGAGAGGAGAAGTCGGTCGTCCTACCCTGCCGGCAGGGCCACTTCGGTCTCCCCTTCGGGACGGCGGGCGCGGATCGCGGTGACCGGGGGTCAGACCTTGCTGGGGTCCCCGTAGATGACTCCGCGTCCGTTGGTCCCGAAGTAGACGCGACCGTGGACGCGGGGGTCTCCGGTCATGGTGTTGCCGGTCCAGGCGTACTGGTGGCGGTCGTCGTTGATGCGGGTCCAGGTGCGGCCCGTGTCGTCGGAACGGAAGATGCCGCGCACGCCGTGGATCTTGGAGCTGGTGTAGACGGCGGGGTACTTGGCGCCGGGTGCGGCCTTGCCGAATCCGACGACGTCGCCCTCGTCCACCGCCGTGAACCTGGTGAAGGACGCTCCGGAGTCGGTCGACCGCCACATCCCGTACGGCGTGGGGGTGGCGGGCTTGGTGGTGCCGCCGGCCAGCCAGATGTCGCCCTCGTGGCCCGGTACCGCCTTGAACCGGACGTTCCCCGCGGTGGGCAGACCGGTCGCCGCCGTGGCCGTGAAGCTCTTGCCGCCGTCGGTGCTGAGGTAGAAGACGCCGGAGTCGTAGGCGTAGAACTTCGCCGGGTTCACGCGGTCGGAGCGCACCGGAACCCCGGCCGGCAGCCCCTTCGACGCCGTCCAGGTCGCTCCGTGGTCGTCGGACCAGCTGACCGGCGCACCCGCCGGTGACCAGACGATCCGCCTGCCGTCGGCGCTGATGGCGACGGCCTGGTCGTCGACTCCGGCCCCGGTGACGCCGGACGGCTCACTGCCCGACGGTGTCCAGGTGTCGCCGCTGTCGGTGGAGACGGCGAAGTGCTGGGTCCAGCCGCTGGTGGGGTTGCCGACCCGCACGATGGTGTGGGGCGCCAGCTCCGCGTAGTCCAGGGCCGGGGTGGCGCCGAAGGTCGGGTTGTCGTACATCTTCGGTGCCTTGCGGAAGTCCGTGTGCCGGAAGCCGCCGACGTCACCCACGCCGGAGAAGAGGTGCGCCGCACCGACGGGCGGGCTGATCACACAGCCGATCGAGCACTCCTCAAGGCCCTGGGCCCGCACGGACAGGTGAACCGTGCCGCCGCTGTCCCAGTCGGTGAGGTTGTCGGCGCCGTAGATCGTCGCGCCGGTTCCGTACATGAAGTGGCCGGAGTCGAAGGGGTCGATCTGGACGGACTCCATCATCCAGCCGAGCTTGGGGGTCATCTCGGGCAGCGACGGGGAGGCGTTCCAGGTCAGCCAAGGGGCGGCGGAGATGTCGATGTCGTAGCGCAGAGTGCGCTCGGAATTCGCGCCCATGTCCCACGCGGGGGTCCAGTTCGCGCCGCCGTCGGTGGAGCGGAAGAGGAGGCAGTCGGGGTACCACTTGACCTGGGTGGACACCATCAGGGTGTCCGGGTTCTGCCGGTCGATGGTCAGGCCGCTGTATCCGTACTTGTTGTCGTCGCTGGTGGACGGGACCGGGCTGATGCGGGTCCAGGTGTCGGTGGCGGTGTCCAGCTTCCACACGTCGCCCTTGGAACCGTCGTAGGGGCCGGCGGTGTCGCTGGTCGCCAGGTACAGGTGGCCGCCGACGTGGTCGAAGACCGCGTGGTGCGGGATGAAGCCGGTGGGCTGCCCGGGGACGCGTTCCCAGGTCGCTCCCGCGTCGGTGGACCGGTACAGGATGTTGTCCTTGTCCGCGACGGTGACGTAGAGGGTCCGGGTGGCTCTGCCCGCTCTGCCGGTGCGCTTGTCGAAGACGACCTGCAGTACGCCCAGGTTGTCGCCGTTGTAGCCGTCGGGGTCGGTGGGGTCGATGACGAAGTTGCCCGGGTTGGGGAAGCTGGTCACCTTCGCGAAGGTCTTGCCGTGGTCGGTGCTGCGCCACAGCCCGTGGCCCCCGCGCACTCCCAGGTACAGGATCCTGTTGCGGTTGGGGTCGATCACCAGCCGCTCGCCGATGCCCCGGCCGGGCATGTTGCCGCCCAGCCGGAACGGCAGGGGGGTGGTCTTCCAGGTGCGGCCGCGGTCGTTCGACCGCAGGATCGCCGCCATGCTCGGGTCCCATTCGGGCATGGTGTAGGTGCCCGCCGCCAGGTAGACGCGGTCGGGGTCGACCTCGTCGGTGGCGACGCTGATGATGCCGGTGTGTCCGTACTCGTCCCAGCCGATCCAGTCGGTGAGCGGTATCCACCGCTTGGTCGCCTTGTCCAGGCGGTAGGCGCCGCCGATGTCGGTACGGGCGTACACGAGTCCGGGTTCGCTCTGGTTGAAGACGATGCCGTGGACGAAACCGCCACCGACTATCTCCGCGTTGCCGAAGGTGTACGGCGTACGTCTGGTCTTTCCGGTCGCGTGTGCGGATGCGGTGGAGGGGGTGAGCAGGGGGAACGCGGCCGCGGCCGCGCCGGCGGCCAGCAGCCCGCGGCGGGAGAGGTGCGAGTCAGGGGACATCGGCAGGTCATGCCTTTCTGATGTGAACCGGTGGCCGTCGTGCCCAGGAGGAGCGAGCCAACGGCCCCGCGGTCAGGGGACTGGTGCCGTCCACTCGAAGCCGGAGCAGACGAGGTGGTGGCCGCCACCGACGCGGCAGCCACTGGGGGCGGGGTGGAAGCCGGGGATCACCGGGTTGGCCACGGTGGCGTATTCCTGCGATGTCCTGACACTCCATCAACCCTTTCCGGTGGGGGTGAGCGCGCTCAGGGTGCGTCCGGCGCTCCGTGGTCGAGGCGGAGCAGGACCGCGGACGGGGCGGTGGGAAGCGTCAGCGTGAGGTCGGCGGTGTCGCCGTTCCAGGAGGAGACGGCCTGGGTCGCGGCGGGGAAGAGCACCTCGACGTCAACCGCGTGGCCGCGGAGGTGCGTCAGAGGAAGAGTCGCGGCGGCCTCGGTACCGGGGCGTCGCCAGACGGTGAGGAACGTGGTGGTGGGTGTGTGCAGGGCGAGGGCGAGCCATGGGTCGTCCCAGGCCGGCAGCCCGAGCGGCCACGCGGGGACGGTCTGGGCGAGGTCGGCTCGGATGGTCTTGTACACGGTTACGGCCTCGTGGACGAGCGCGCGGGCCTGCGGGCTCAGTTCCGGGAGCAGCCCGGAGAGGTGGATACGGCCGAGCAGAGCGTTGGCCATGGTGAAGGCCACCTCGTCCGCCGAGTCCTCCGGCAGCGGGTAGGACCAGACGGCGCCCTGCTCGGGGGTGACGGCGGTGGGCGCGGAGGCGGCGATGGGCGCGTAGAGCTGGACGTTCTGCTGGTCGCTGGTGGACTGAAGTTGCAGCCGGGACAGCAGCGCGTAGTCCCAGCGCATGCCGCCGGAGGAGCAGTTCTCCAGCACCAGGTGCGGGTGGCGGTCCAGGATGCCGTCGAGCCAGTCGAGTTGGGCGCGGTTGTGGCCGAGCAGACCGGCGGCCGGGGTCTCGCCGGGGTGGGCGCTGGTGCCGGAGCCGGGGTCGATGTTGTGGTCGAGTTTGAGGTAGCCGATGCCCCACTCGCCGACCAGGCGGTCCACGACCTGGTCCAGGTGGGCGCGGGCGGCGGGGTGGCGCAGGTCCAGGTGGTGGCGGCCGGTCTCGGTGACGCGGACGCCGTCGCGGCGGAAGAACGCCTCGTCGGGCAGGGACTTGGCGAGAGGGCTGCGGACACCGATCACTTCCGGTTCCAGCCAGAGGCCGGGCACCATGCCGCGTTCCCGGATGCGGTCCAGCACCTCGTGGATGCCGTGCTTCCCGGGGAAGCGGGAGGCGGCCGGTTCCCAGGCACCGACGCTGTCCCACCAGCCGCCGTTTTCGCCGTCGTACCAGCCGGCGTCGATGACGAAGTACTCCGCGCCCGCGTCGGCCGCGGCGTCGACGAGCGGCAGCAGCTTCTCGGTCGTGGGGTCGCCCATCAGGCAGTTCATGTAGTCGTTGAAGATGACGGGCAGCCGCTGGTGGTCGGCGTGCGGGCGGCGGATGGCGCGGCGGTAGCGGGTGAGCGCGGCGAACGCGCCGTCCGGGCCGCCGTCGTCGCTGAAGGCGAGGGCGACGGGCACGGTGCGGAACTCCGTGCCGGGCTCCAGAGGATGGCGCCAGCCGTGGTGGGTGTCGTTCGGGCCGAACATGGCCAGGTAGGCCAGCCTGTCGCGTTCTCCGCACTCCCAGTGCCAGCCGCCGCCGTTGTGCTCGATCTGCCACACCCAGGTGCGGCCGGAGTGCCGGTCGGTCAGGCCGCCCATCGGCAGCCGTCCGCAGCTGGACCACACGCCCCGCCCGGTCTGTGTGAACTCCCCCTTGCCGTTGTCGTAGACCACGCGGCCGTTCAGGACCGGCGAGGTCACCCGCATCGGCCGGTGCTGCCAGCGGCATTCGGCGACCCAGTCGTTCTCGGCCCACAGCAGGTCGGCGGCGTCGATGGCCTCCGGACCGTCCGCGAGACAGCCCAGGACGAGCGAGGAGACCGACTCCAGGTGCAGGGTGGCCTCGCCGTCGTTGCGCAGGACCACCTCGCTGCGCAGCACCGGCACCCCGTCGGGCGAGCGGTAGGTCACCTCCGCGACGAGCCCGGTCTCGGGGTCGTGCAGTTCGACGGTGAGCACGTGCCAGTCGCCGTCGCGGCTCGTACGGTGCGCGCGGTGGCGCATCCGACCGCCGAGGTACGAGTCGATGAGACGCCCGCCCGACCAGGCGCGGCCGTGGCCCGCGGCCGTCACCTCCACCAGCGGCAGCGCAGGCCATGACCGCGGCTCGGGGGGCCTGCCGCCGGGGAGGCCGGCACGGGTGAGGCGGGCGGTGCCGTCTTCCGCGACGCCGATCTCGAGTTCCAGGGCCTGGTGGCCCCAGCGCAGGCTCTGCGGTGGGCTGGTCATGGTGGCCTTTCAGGTGGACAGACGCGGAGGGCGGGTTGTGCTCACGGCAGGTGGGACACCGCGCAGCCGGCGGGCGGCAGTTGGGACACCGGGTCGTCGGTGAACAGGTCGTGGGCGGGCTCGGGCGGGGCAACCCGTTCGGCGCGGCGGCTGATCGGGACGCGCCGGCGGTGGCCGTCCGGGGTGTGACGGGAGACGGTCTCGGTCAGGGGCGGCAGGTCCGGACTCTCGAAGCCCTTGTCTGCTGAGGCCCGCCGTCTCCGCACGCGGAGAGCGCAGGGGCCATCGCGGCCGCTCCCGCCACGACGGTGGCTCTGCCGACGAAGCGTCTGCGGTTCCACTCGTTTCTCATGGCGGCGGCCCTCCCCCGAACCAGGTGTCGAAGCGCTTCACTGGCCGCGAACGCTAACGGCGCATTTCACGCGGAACAAGAGGAGTCACAAGAAGAATTTTTCTTGCATTCCAGTCATTGACAACCGACAGAAGCGATGGCAGCGTCGAAGCGCTTCAACACTCTGTACCAGCCTGCTTAGAGGTCAGACTCGTGCGTTCTCATGCGTTCTCCGTCCCCGCCTGCGGCCGAGAGGCATCCGTTCCGTGACGCCGCGCTGCCGATAGGCAAGCGCATCGACGATCTGCTCGGTCGACACCCTTCCTCACATGGCGCGTTCGCGGGGCGGCCCGCACGCGCCACCGGGTTCGTGGTGCTGCCGCGCAGAGTGGGACGGCGTGCTGATCCAGCACGACGGGGAGCCGGGCCCTGGACAGAGGGCACGAACAGCAGGATCGAACACCAGCAACCAGACATGGGATGTCAAAGAGTCGGCGCCGGAAAGGGAGAGAGCGGCGAACAAGCCATAGGAACAGCGGTGATGGGACGAAGTGACACAGAACTCGCCATCGCGCCGCCGGTCCTTGAAATCTGACATCCATGGGATGCCCTGGCTGAGATCTGCGTGATACCTGTACGAGTGCGCTTGAGAGGCCGGCCAGGGCCGAACCCGCTCGGCACTCGGTACGGGAGCACCGGGGCAGACGGGACGCCGGATGGCTCGGTGTTGTCAGCGCTCACCCCGCAAGCGGTTCCCCACCACACCGTTCTGCCAGTACGTCATGTCGCCGCCGATGCCAACGGGACGACACAGCAGCCGAGTTGCCGGCACGAAACGACGAGCAGCCCCCCAGATTCAGCACTCACTCGCAGAAGAGGACGCCTGCATGAGAAAGCCTTGGATCCTGCCCCTCATCACGCTGGTCACTGCCGCGCTCGGGATGACGGCAGCAGGTGTGGCACCTGCCTCCGCCGCCTCGAACACGCCTTTGCGGGTCATGCCGTTGGGCGACTCCATAACCTGGGGGGTGGGAAGCAGTACGGGCAACGGCTACCGGGGTCCGTTGTGGAACGAGCTCGCGGCGGACGGGCATCCGCTGGACTTCGTCGGCACGCTGCGGGGCGGTTCGATGTCCGACCCCGACAACGAAGGCCACTCCGGGTACCGCATCGACCAGATCGCCGCCCTCGCCGACGCCTCCCTGACCCGCTACCGGCCCAACGTCGTGACGCTGCACATCGGCACCAACGACCTCCAAGGGGCCTCCCAGGCCAACGACGCCATCGCCGGGCTGAGGGCGCTGGTCAACCAGATCACCGCCGACGTCCCCGACGCCACCGTCCTCGTCGCCTCCCTGGTCGTGTCCACCAGCAGCTCGGAGGAGCAGTACCGGGGCACGTACAACAGGGCCATCCCCCAGATCGTCAGCGACGCACAGGCCGCCGGCAAACACGTCGCATACGTCGACATGAGCAGCCTCACCACGGCCGACCTGGCCGACCCCCTGCATCCCAACGACGCGGGCTACCAGAAGATGGCCGACGCCTTCCACCGCGGCATCCAGGCCGCGGACAGCGCCGGGTGGCTGAGGAACCCCGCCCCCGCCGCCGCACGCGTACAGTCCGGCATCGCCGGCAAGTGCCTGGACGTCAACGGCGCCAGCACCGCCGACGGAACCGCCGTCCAGACCTGGAGCTGCGGCGACAGTGCCAACCAGTTCTGGTCCGCCTACACCGACGGCACCCTGCGCTCCATGGGCAAGTGCCTCGACGCCGCCGGCGCCGGCACCGCCAACGGCACCACGGTGCAGATCTGGGCCTGCCACGGCGGCGCCAACCAGGTCTGGCAGCCCTACAACGGCGGCTACCGCAACCCCTCCTCCGGCCGCTGCCTCGACGTTCCGGGCGCCTCCACAGCCGACGGCACGCAACTCCAGCTGTGGGACTGCAACGGCGGCTCCAACCAGAAGTGGACCACTCTGACCGCCGGATGACCCCCTGCTCCCGGGACCTGAGCCCCTCCCCGGGCCCCGGTCCCGGGAGAACACCGGTGGCGGGCACCGCCGGGTACGGCGCCCGTCGTGGCCGGGGTCAGTTGCCCGGTCGGTCTTCTGGAAGGGACGCGTAGCGACGTGAAGCCGAGCACGTTCTTGTCGGCTTGAAGGCTCCCGGAGCGCCGCCGTCAAGGACCTCGCAGCCGAGACCGGCACGCCATCGCGGACGAGATCGGCACCTCTCCAACGACGACACGGAAGTTCTCTGCCTGTACATCGCAGTGCAAATGGCGAGAACGCCGAAAAAGCGCACCATGATGCTCTTAGCAACAATCTCGCTGCTACCGCGGGCGGTCGAGAATTTGATCAGAATTGGTCGCCCGTGGCGTGCTTGCAGACTGGCACGTTGATTCCCGAGGTCGACTCTTATTCCACTTCCCGCATGGTGCTGACTTCGCCGGCCAGTACAAGTTGGGTGATGGCGTGGCCGTCAATGGAGCGAACGGTGACACGGTACAGGCCAGGAGCATTCACGGTGGCCCTGGCCTTGATATGTCCGTCGCCCCAGCCAGCCTTGAGGACCTGCGAGTTCTGACCCGCAACGTCGGCTATTTCGCACCGAAGACCGGCCAGGGAATCCACACCGCTGAGCGTGATGTTCCAAGGGGTTCCGACTTCCACCAGATCGGGAACGTCCAGTCCGCAGCCGGGCGCACCCTGAGGCGGGCCCAAGTGTTCGTCGTCCCGCAGTATTTCCGCTACGGCCTTGAGCGCGACGCGATCGGAGGCAACAGCTCCATGCTGTAGGGGAAGTGGCGTGACCGCGGGTCCGACGGCTGCGGAATCCTTGTACACGGTTCCGTCGCCCTTGACGTCATAGAACCTCAGGTCGCCGCGCGAGTCCCGGATGAATCCACCACTGGTGTGCTGGCGGACTCCGTGGTGATGCGGGTGAACCACGCCGTCGCGGATAGTGAGACTTTGCATGGTGGCCTGGCTGGTGCCGGCCACCGCCCAGTGCCCGGGCAGCCTCACGTTGGCTTGCTTTTCTTGGAACTCGACTGCTGCCTGGGCGAGATCGGCGCTACCGCCGATGCCCGTCACATCACTGGGGGTGAGGCGACGGACATCCTTCCCGTCGATGAGGCAGGCATAGTGCGGAAGAAGGTCATGAAGGCCCGGCATGGTGGCTGAGATGGATTGCAGTTGCCGGTGCGGCAGCGGGACTGGGGCACCGCGCCCGGTGTTGAGGATCGCGGTTGCTTTCACCGCACCGTAGAAGGGCGTACCAAGCGTGAGTACGGCGCGGGTGTCCTCGGCCAGGGCGCCGTCGTGTGTGGCATCAAGGGCCGCCCGGGTGACGAGGCCTCCCATGGAGTGGGCGACGAAGACAAGGCGTGCGGGACGCTCGTCGACACGGTTGCGCCGAGCGGCGTCATGAGCAGGATGCAGTCGCCAGGCGGTCAGGTGGCGGCGGGCGGCCTCGGCCAGCAGACGGCCGTTGACGGCGACAGGCAGGCGCCAGTCGTAGGCGAACTCCAGGACGGCGACTGGATCGGCGACGCAGCCTTCGACAGCGTTGATCAGCTTGGTGTAGGGCTCGAACCCCTGGAGGTAGGGAGTCCAGGATGAGTGGCGCATCAGTTGAGTGGGCCTGATCCGGGTGGTCTTGCCCTCCAGCTCTTCCGGAGTCAGGCGTAGCGGCTCGAGGCCCTTGGGCCGTGTCCATGCCTTCAAGAGCCACGACACGCCGGATAAGCCCCAGACGGTCTTCTGGGTGACGGTGTCGTAGAGCTCACTGCCCATGATGCCCGGGACGATGACCACGGCGTCCTGGGTGATGTCGGTGGTCACAGCTGATGCGGCGGAGGAGTTCGCAGGTTCTGGCCCATGGCGATTCATGGCTGTGAACAATAGAGAACATGCAGGGGGAGCACGGGGAGATTGGCTTGGTCGGGCAGGCCAATCCGTCAAAGGGTGAAGAGGGCTCAGGGCCGGCCGCGGGCTCACTGGTCATCGTGACGGTGGAGGACGGAGACCCCGAGTTCGCCAAGGCGATCGAGGAACAGCTGT
Organism: Streptomyces sp. DF42; assembly: GCF_058267695.1. Lineage (NCBI taxonomy): Bacteria > Bacillati > Actinomycetota > Actinomycetes > Kitasatosporales > Streptomycetaceae > Streptomyces > Streptomyces sp. DF42. The sequence continues at coordinate 3,989,348 of NZ_CM177859.1, forward strand.
CGGTCGTGACTGCGTGGTGGAAGGCAGGACCGGCACCTGAGGAAGGGTTCGTCCAGACCGTTCTGCGTGCGCCGGAGGAACGTCACGATGTGGAGCGCTTCTTGCACAGCTCCGGCATCCGAGAGGCGGCCGAGGACGAGGCGCTGGTCCTGTACATCACGTCACATGGCGCTGTCGGCACATCCACCAGACACTTCCTGCTCCTGCCCGGCACGGACACCGACCGGCTGCTGGCGACGGGCATGCCGACGAACGAGGTCGTCGTTGCGGCTCTCGACTCGCCGGCCCGCCACGTACTCGTCATCGTCAACGCCTGTGAGGCGGAGGGCATCGACGTAGAGCTCAGGGACCTGGCCCGCGACCTTGCCCGTCCAGGTACCCGGGGGAGGGCGCTGAACGTCGTGGCGACAACCGCGGCCCGTTCCCCGGTGCTGGGCCGCGAGTTCGCCGTCGTGCTGCGCATGGCCTTCGAGTGGTTTCAGGACGCGGCAGGAATCGCCCGTCCGTACCTGTCGATCTCCGAATTCATGCAGGCCCTCGAGCAGGCCACCGAGCGACTCAACGAAGAACGAGATCTTTCACTCGCGGGTCCCCGAACTGTGCTCCAGGGCAAGCTCGGCGCCCCGATCCCCACCCTGCCCAACCCCGGCTACCGGCCCAAACCGCAGGTGGTCACAGAAGCCAGAGAGGAAGTCGCGGCCACGCCCGAGGAACTGGAGTACTGGCTGGACCGCGCCAGCGGCCGCGCCAGCCGTGACGATCCCGGCTGGTACTTCTCCGGCCGCCAGGAACTCAACCGCCGACTGACCAGCTTCGTCGAAGGTCCCGCGGGCGTCCTCATCGTGACCGGCACCGCCGCCAGTGGGAAATCCGCGGTGCTGGCCCGGGCAGTCACGCTCAGCGATTCCGCCTTCCGGGCGTCACCTCGCTACGCAGAGGCGGTGAGCAAGGCGCCCGCGGACACCGTCCCGGACGAAGGCTCGATCCACGTGGCGGTGTCGGCCCGCAACCGCGGGCCGCTGAGCCTGATCGAAGCCATCGGTACCCGACTGGGCGGTGAGCGGGACCGCACGCAACCTGCGGCAGACGCTCTGCGGCAATGGCAGGAAGGGCTGCACACCTTCTTCACGACCCGTCAGAAGGGCACGGTCACGGTGGTCGTCGACGGTCTCGACGAATCCCCGGATGCTGGTGCCTGCATCCGAGATGTTCTCGTGCCTCTCGCCGCCTATGCCGGCGGGCCCGGTATTGCGGACAGCATCTCCATCCCCGCGCAGGCTGCCGACTCCACGTCGGCCGAACCGCCCTCTGGCCCGAGCGGCCTGCGTCTCCTTATCGGGGTCCGCAGCACGAGCCCAGGCACCCCGGTGGCGGCCGTCGCCACCGGCCTGCGAGGGCTGTTGCAGGAACTCCGGCTTTTCTTCCCGGCAGCGCAGGTGGTGCGCACGGATGGAGAGGGGGTGCAGACAGATATCGCTGCCTACGTGACGGCTCTGTTGGCCGGGGCGCGCTGGGGCACCGACCCGAAGGTGATCGCCTCGGCAGCGGAGCGGGTGGCACGTCAGGTGGGGCGGTCCTTCCTGGACGCCCGCTTGGCCGCCGAACAGTTACGTCGCGGCGACGGAGTCACACTGCTCGGCGACCAGCTGTGGCTCTCACGGCTCGACCGAGGCACCGTGGGCCTGTTCGAGCAAGATCTCAACCAGGTCGGCGATGACGGCCTGAACCGGGAGGAGGCGCTCGCGCTGCTGCGCGCCACCGCCTTCGGACTGGGGCGCGGGATGCCGTGGGCCCAGGTGTGGCCGGCCGTGGCCTCAGCGCTGCTGCAGGCTCGTATCGATCACGCCGACGAGAAGATCCGGCGGCTGCTCGAAGGCCGGCTCGCCGGGTATCTCACGCATGACGTCGAGGATGACCACGTTGTGTACCGACCCGCCCACGAGCAACTCGGGGTGATGCTGCGCCAGTGGCCTCAGCCGCCGCACGAGATGAAGAGGGCCTTGGATGAATCCGGATGAGCGGCCAAGGAGCGCCCAAACCGGCGAGCAGCAGGCCCATGCACGCATCGCGGCGACACTGGCACGTTTGGTCAAGCCTGATGCAGTAACCGTTCCGCACCCCTATCTGACCCGGCATCTGGCTCACCATGCCGCGCTCGGCGAGGCCCTGGACGACAGCCACGTGCCGCCTGGCCTGCTGCCGTGGGTCGCCGGCGACGGGGTCCGGGGACTTCTCGGTCTCCCGCACGCCCACCGAACGGACCGGGCATGGCTCACCGCGTGGGCTGCCATCGAGCCCTACGTCCAGGAAGCAGATCTCCCCTCCCGCTGCTCGAGTCTGCATCTGGCCTACACGGCCTTGCGGTTTCCCGGCGTTCCTCGTCAAGGCCTGCCTCCGGAGGCCGCCGAGTTCGCGGGCTCCCGGCTGTGTGTCCTCTGGTCGCAATGGGCACCGCCCTCCAACGTGCTCGCGACACTCAGCCGTCGCAGTCTGTCGCTGGCCGCGGCCGAAGGCCCTGGTGGTGCTGAACTGCTGGCTGTGGGCGGCGAGTCGGGCGGCATCGAGCTCGTCGACACGGCTGCCGGTACACCTGTCGGGGATCGGATTCCCGCGCACGACGGAGACGTGCGCTGCCTGTTCTTCGTGGCGCACTCCACCGGCGGTGGAGCGCTTGTCTCCGGCAGCGCCGATGGCACGGTACGTGTCTGGGACACGGTCCGAGGAACGCTGCTTGACCATATGGCGTTCGGGGGGCGTACCTGGACCTCTGCTGTCACCGGATACCGCGACGACGCGGGGACGTTGACTGTGGCAGCGGTCAACGGTGCCGGCGCGGTGAAACTCTGGCGCGAGCACTCGGAGGAACAGCACCTGGCCGACCTGAGCGCTCACCCATTGGAACGCGCCGCGTTCGCGCTGGGCCTCGTTGTCGGCCCCGGCGGTCGGAAGCTGCTGCTCGGTGCCGGGCGCACGCTGAAAGTGTGGGACACCGCGGATCATCGGTTACTGCATGAGTACCCTGTGGGCGCTCCGGTCAGGTGCCTGACTGACACGACCGTGCCGGGCCGGGTCGCAACCGGCCACAGCGACGGCTCCATCACCCTGTGGGATACGGCCTCGGGCCCCCAAGCCACCTTCCGAGGGGAGGGAGAACCCATCACCGCCCTGGCGGCGTTGCGCATCGACGGCTTGGACCTGCTCGCCGCGGCCGGCTCAGGATCGACGATCGACGTGTGGGACATGGACACCGGGCACAGGGCCGGTCAGCTCACCGGACACACGGACGCCGTGACAGCCCTGCGCGCGATCTCGGCCGACGACAGTGACCGACTCGCGTCCACCGCTCGGGACAACACCGTCCGGCTCTGGGACACGCATGCCATCCGCCACGCGCTTCGGGGCACCGCCACAGCCCCCGCCGCCGTAGCTGCGGCAATCACCCCGGAGTCCGGCGCTACACCGCACCTGGCCGTGAATTACAGCACCGCGCAGACCCAGGTCTGGGACACCCTCACCGGGACGGTCACCGGCTCGTTCGGCAGGGACTCGAAGCATGCCTCGTCTGCCCTCAGCTGGGCGCCGGAGAAGGAGGGCCGGCGCATACTCCTCTGGGCGGCATCCGACCACAGCATCCGGTCCTGGGACCCTGTACGCGGTGCCGCCGCGGGCATCCTTCTCAACGGGCACTCCCAGCCCGTACGCGCCCTCGCCTCGACCGCAGCCTGCGATGGACGGCGATTGGCCATCAGCAGCGACGATTTCACCGTCCGGCTCTGGGACCTGGACAGAGAACGACCGCTACAGCTGTGGCGGCACCCCTACACGGTCCGAACCGTAGAGGCGGCGTCCGACGGAGTCACGGCGGACTGGTTCGCTTCTGGCAGTGCTGACGGGACGGTGCGCCTGTGGGACGCCACAGCCGATGCTCCCGGACACGTTCTCTACTGTCGGCAGGGAATCATCAATGCCGTGGCCATCAACGCAGGCACCTCCCCGTTGCCGCCTTTCCTCGCCAGCGGTGGGGACGACCACACGGTGCGCCTGTGGGACCTGCGTACCCTCGCACCCATCGGCGAAAGGCTTCGAGGGCACACAGCCGCCGTCGAAGCCATCGCCACCTGGACAACGTCCGCTGATGTCCCTCGCTCCTACGTCGCCAGTTCCTCTCGGGACGGCACGATCCGGGTCTGGGATGCGGCGACGTCTCGGTGTGTCCTGCAGCTGGCCACGGGAAATCCTGTGCACACGCTGTCGGTGCGCCTCTCCAGCGAATCCGTCAACAAGGTCATCCTCGCCATGGCGGGAGAGGCCGGAGTCGCCGTTCTCGAGTTGGACCTGGAGGACCCGTCGCCTCCGAATTAGGGTGTGCGCCCCCTCAAATCCTTCGTGCGCCCCTCATGGGATCGGCAGGATCAGTCGCTCTTGTCTGTCCAGCAGCAGAAAATGATCGTTCGGCTGTGTTCAGACACCCGGACATCCGGCAGTACGTGTCGACGCCCGTCCCTGCCGCGCACACGGCAAGCAACGAGCCAGACCCAAGAACCCACACGTGCAAGTTCGTACCTGAGCGAGGAGCGGCCCATGAGTGAGGGCACACCGTTAGAGGCAAGTCTCATACCGGCACCGGAACGCGGGGTGTGGCGCCTGGGGAAGGCGGAGAACCCACGCAAGTACAACAAGATCAGCCGGGAAGACGACAGCCGCTCGGGGGGCAACCGGTGGAGCCTGGTGAGCTACGGCACCTTGTACTGCGCCTCCGATCTTGACGGGTGCTTCGCCGAGGCGCTGGCGCCTTTCCGTGTGGATCCCGAACTGCGTGAATTCATCGGTGATGACTGGAACGAGCCCTACTTCATGAGGCCCGGCCACCTTCCCCAGGACTGGCGCACCCGGCACACCCTGGTGCGGTTACAGCCGGCCAAGGAGGCGCGATTCTTAGACGTCGACGACGAGCAGACGCTGCGCACGTTGTCGAGAGAACTCAAGGAAGAGTTGGCGCAGTTCCGCCACACCGACCTGACCGCCGATCACATCCAGGGCACGAACCGCAGGGTGACCCGCCAGATCGCCGCCTGGGCGATCGCGCAGCGCGACCCGCAACAGGGTCGGCTGATCCACGGGATCGCCTACCGCTCCCGCTTCGGGATGCGCCAGTGCTGGGCCATCTTCAGCGATGTCGATCTGGAAGAGGTGGAGAGGCAGCCGATCTGGCCGGAGACGGAGGGACTGCGGAAAGTCGCCGACGAGTACGGACTCACCATCCGCTGACGCCGCGAAGGCACACTCGCCATCCCCCGCTCGCATCCACCTTGAATCCTCCACCAACCCGCGTAGTCCGAACGGAGGAAAACCTCAGCCACCACCTGACGCCATCAGGCAACAGGACAGGGCGAAGCCGCACGTCAGCGCCCCAACCTCGCTTCAGTGGACTGATCTTGACGGGTCTTCAGGCAGCAGAAGTTAGCGCAAAAACGGTGGAGTTAGAGGTGGATTCTGGGTAGCCTTAACTCATGAACTATTGGGGAGGGACCATGAACACGGTCAGGCACCAGTTACAACCAGCCGCCATCGCCACACCTGCGAGCGCGCTGATACCTCCTGACGGCGCTCCGCAGGCCAGCCAGCCGAGCAACTGGCGTCGCAACAAGCTCCTGCACAGCCTGCACCCCCTCAGTCAGCCCAGCACCGGATCTGTCTCCGAGACCGGCATGCAGTGGTGCTGACCACAGGCGTTTAGCGCCGTCGTAGTCCGCAGAGGTCACGCTTCCCCGCGGATCCACCTATCAGAAGCGTTACATCAGTCAGCGGCGCCGAGCCCGCATCTGCACTCCATTGGACGTGCGGCAGGCCGAGTTGTCCGCAATCAGGTCCTGCACCCGTTGCCTGACACGCGACCAGTCGGCCACCGACCAGGCGTGCAGTCAGAACACGAGGGAGGAAGTGCCATGGCCACCACAGCCAACAATCCTGCAGCCGCCAAGAGTGCGGCAAGCGCCGAGCGAGCCCACGTCGCCACTGTACGCATGTCCATTGCGGACATCGCCCGTTTCCTACAGGACAACCTCGGCCAGCGCCTGACGGCTCGCATCACAAACATCAACGATCCCCGACAGGTCGGTAAGTGGGCTTCGGGTGATTCGGCACCGCGCCAGGAAGCCGAAGACCGTCTGCGCGCGGCTCTGCAGGTGTTCCAACTCATCCAGGACGCCGAGAGCCTCTACACGGCACGCGCCTGGATGATCGGGATGAACCCCCAGCTCGAGGACGAGGCCCCTCTCACGGTGATCGCCGACGGGCGCTTCAAAGACGTCATGGTCGCCGCACGTGCCTACGTCGACGGCGGCTGACTCACTGCAGTTGGACACCCATGGCAGCGCGAACTTCTGTGCCGCTCCGCAGACAGGGCCGCGGGGCGGCACAGCCACGCGCCAAAGGGAAAACACAGTCGTCAAAGGCCCCCGCGTCCAAGCCACCGTCCTCGAAGGCACAGCTCCTCGGTGCCTGGCCGCTCATCGGCTCCCCGGCGGCTTCGGCCAAGGTTCTCCTGCCGCGGCCGCGTCCAGCAGATCACCCGCGAACACCGAGTCGTGCAGCGGGCCATGCCGGAACACGATCTGGGCCTGGGTTGGGTCCTCCAGCAGTCCGGGAGTCATGGGCGGCGGCGTACCGCCCCGGGCACGCACTTCATCGGCTACCGCACTGACCAACCGCTCAGCGGCGCGTGGGCTCCCGAGCTGAGCCAACTGCTCAGCAGTGCAGCGCTTCAGTGTCTGGTCCCGCAGGGACGCCGGACACGATGGGTGCCCGAGGGCGAGCGCGACCAGGGCCGGTCGACGGTCGAATCGGGAGGGTTCCTTCTCGGCCTCCAGATCCGCCGCCACGACTGCCTCCAGAAGCCATGGGGGCGCCTCCTCGGCATGGGGGCCCCACAACAGCGCCTCGGCGAGGACGGAGCGGTCGTATCGGGGCTGGTCCGACCGGACCTGCTGCGCCGCAAGCCGTACGACGGGATCGTCCGGGCCGCAGTCGGCCATCGCCGTGAGGAGGAATTCGGAGGGCAGCACAGCGTCGAGGTCCGGGCCGGTCACGAGAGGTTCTCCGTCAGGGATCGTTGGTGTGCTTGCTCGGCATGCTGAAAGGTCATGCGAAGTTCACTGCGGACCCGGAGCGATGAGAAGGGGTGCCCCCGTCCCCCATCCCCCTGACCTCTGTGTCTCCGTGCGATCGTAAGCTCGATGCCCCCACAAGAGGGGGCAGTTCATAACAGTCCGTCCCTCTTGAGTGCTTGTGGCTTCACACACTGAAGATCAGTGGGACTGCGACTGCCCGTCGCGGATCAACCGGTCCGCTGCCTCCAACTTGCCCTTGACATCCGTGAGTTCCTCTCGCAGTCGAACGGCTTCGGCTTCCGCACGGGCCCTTCGGTCTTCTCACCCCCACGAATGAGGTGCGGCGGCGGGAACGGGGACATGCGGGGGCAGCAGCTCCTCGGCACGTAGTTCGTCCCAGAGCGCAGCCGGTACCGTTCGCCGCATCTGGTCCACCGTGTCCCGGACCTCCCTGGCGGCACGCGCGCCGGACAGCACGCTCGCGACCGCCGGATGGCCGAGCGGGAAGCGCAGAGCGGCTGCGCGCAGCGGTACGCCGTGGCGGTCGGCGACCGCTTTCATGCGCAGCGCCCGGTCCAGTACATGGGGCGGGGTGGGCGCGTAGTCGTACATGGCCCCGGGCTTGGGGTCGGTGAGCAGACCCGAGTTGAACACCCCGCCGACGATGACACTCCTGCCACGGGCGGTGGCCTCCGGCAGTACCTCCGCGAGCCCCTCCTGCTCCAGCAGGGTGTAGCGGCCGGCGAGCAGCACCACGTCGATGTCGGTCTCGCGCAGGAAGCGGGCGGGGAGCGCGCACTGATTGACGCCGAGGCCGATCGCCTTGACGACGCCTTCACCGCGCAGCCGTTCCAGCGCCGGGTACGCCTCGGTGAGGGCCTGCTCGGCGTGGTCGTCGGGGTCGTGGAGCAGGGCGATGTCCACCCTGTCCAGGCCGAGGCGGTCCAGGCTCGATTCCAGCGAGCGCAGGACGCCGTCGGCGCTGAAGTCCCAGACGCGGCGGTGCGTGTCGGGCACGGCGAAGCCCTGGGCGAGATCGTCGCCGCGGCCGCCCTCCGGGTCGGGTTCGAGCAGCCTTCCGACCTTGGTGGAGACGGTGTAGGTGTCGCGGTCCCGGCCGCGCAGCGCGGCACCCAGGCGGCGCTCGGACAGGCCGAGTCCGTAGTGCGGGGCGGTGTCGAAGGTGCGGATGCCCGCGTCCCAGGCCGCCTCCACCGCGGCGGACGCGGCCTCGTCGGTGACCGGGCGGAAGAGGTTGCCGATGCCGGCGGCCCCGAACGACAGCTCGGTGACCCTGACGTCGGTGCCGCCCAGCGTGGTCGTTCTCATGAGCCGGCCCCCGGGCGCAGCCGCAGCCCCTGCATGCCGCCGTCCACCGCGAGCGCGGTGCCGGTGACGGATGCCGCGGCGGGACTCGCGAGGTAGACGACGCCGGCTGCCACCTCGTCGGCGGTGACCAGACGGCCCATGGGCTGGCGGGCGTTGAGCGCGGCACGCTCCGCTGCCGGGTCGTCGGCGGCGTCCAGCAGCCGGCCCACCCAGGGGGTGTCGGCGGTGCCGGGGTTGACGCAATTGACGCGGATGCCCTCGCGGACGTGGTCGGCGGCCATGGCGAGGGTCAGCGACAGGACCGCGCCCTTGCTGGCGCAGTACAGGGCGCGCTGCGGGAGGCCCGCGGTGGCGCCGATCGAGCAGATGTTGACGACCGCCGCGTGCGACGAGCGCCGCAGATACGGCAGGGCGGCCCGGGTGGTGCGGACCGTCCCGAGGACGTTGATGTCGAGGACGCGGTGCCATTCCTCGTCGGGGTTGTCCTCGACGGTGCCGACGGCGCCGATGGCCGCGTTGTTGACGAGGATGTCCAGGCCACCGAGCCGTTCGGCGGCCTCCGCCACGGCCGGGCGCACCGAGGCGTCGTCGCCGAGGTCGGCCTTGATGGCGATCAGCGGCTCGGGGACGCCGGAGGGGTCGAGGTCGAGGACGGCCACCGTGGCGCCGTGCTCGGCCAGCATCCGGGACGTGGCCAGCCCGATGCCGGACGCGCCGCCGGTGACGACTGCCTTCAGCCCTGACAGGCCGCTCAAGCTCCGCAAGCTGCTCACAGGGGTGCCTTTCACGCTTGGCCGAAGGTCTGGCGCTGGGCGCCGAGGCGGTCGACGGAGAGCTCGACGCTGTCGCCGGGGCGGAGATAGGGGGTGCCCGGGAGGCCGAGGGCCACGCCCGCCGGAGTACCGGTGTTGATCACGTCACCCGGCTCCAGGACCATGTACTGGCTCAGGTACGACACGATGTGGTCGACCGAGAAGATCATGTCGCTGGTGTGGCCCTCCTGCCGCTTCACGCCGTTGACGCTCAGGTGCAGAGCAAGGTCCTGCGGGTCGCCCACCTCGTCGGCGGTCACCAGCCACGGTCCGAGCGGGTTGAACGTCTCGCAGGACTTGCCCAGGTCCCACTGCGAGGAGTACTCCAGCTGGAACTCCCGCTCCGAGACGTCATGGCTGATCGCGTACCCTGCGATCACGTCCCGCGCGACCTCGGGTCCGTCGAGGTAGCGGGCCCGTCGTCCGATGACGACCGCCAGTTCGACCTCCCAGTCGGTCTTCACTGAGCCGCGGGGGATCAGCACCTCGTCGTACGGGCCGATCACCGTGCCGGGGTCCTTCATGAACACCACCGGGCGCTCGGGGATCGCAAGGCCGGTCTCGGCGGCGTGGTCGCGGTAGTTCAGGCCGACGCAGACGATCTTGCCGGGGCGGGCGAGAGGGGCACCGATCCGCAGACCGTCCGGGCTCAGCTCGGGCAGACTTCCCGCCGCGACCTCCGCCCGGGCCCGGTCGACACCGTCGGAGGCGAGAAAGGCGCCGTCGATGTCGGAGGTCACGGGGGACAGGTCCAGCAGCCGGCCGTCCTCGGTGCGGACTGCGGGACGCTCCTCGCCGGGCGCGCCGACTCGTAGAAGTTTCACTGGGTGTTTCCTTGCGATGGGTGCAGATGCCAGATCTCGGTCTGGTCGGACCAGCGGCGCGGGGTGCCGGTATCGGCCCAGGCCTCTTGGCAGGGGGGTCGGTGAGCTTCCACCAGGCCTGGGTGGTCGCGTCGGTGCCGATCGCGGCCATGTCGGCCTCGAAGTCGTCTTGAAGGTCGCCGGGGAGGAGGACGCCCCGGCGGTTGCGGGGTCCGCGCTGCCGCAGGCGGCGAGCGCGAGAGGGGAGAGACGGCGCCCAGGGCCGCACCGGCAACGCGTCTGACCTGGCGGCGGGAGGTGACGGGAACGTCGCTGTTCATGACTGACCTCATGTCAGCGTTCTGCGGAGATCCGCGGGTTGTCGGCTCAAGCACCGGAGAGGAGAGGTGTGGAGGGATCAGGTACCGAAGGCGTGGAGGGGCGGGTACGGGGCGATCGTGAGAGTGGGGTGGACTGGGCGGATCAGGCCTTCGGCGGCGTCAAGGTCTCCTTGTCGACAAACTGCTGAAGGACGGGTGGGTAGTCCAGACCGGCGGGCAGCGCCACGCCGGGCCCGGTGGGGGCGTGGACGAGTCCTTGGGCGTCGATGCCGCTCTCGCGGCTGATGGGATTACCCATGACCAGGGACTCGTAGTAGGTGGTGTTCGAGATGGCCATGCACAGGTGTCGGTTGGGGATTTCCGGACCGTGCACCTCGGCGCGCAGCCGGTAGGCGTCGGCGAGGTGGGCGGTGCGCATGGCGCCGGTGAAGCCGCCGCGCAGTTGGGTGGAGGCGCGGACGCCGAAGGTGGCGGCGCCGGCCTGGATGAAGTCGGCCGAGTTCATGTGGGCCCCGTCGGAGGTCTCGGCCACCAGCAGGGGCACCGCCACCGCGTCGGAGAGGCGTTTGTACGCGGTGATGCTGAACTCCCGCATCGGCTCCTCATACCAGAGGTAATCCGCGTCGGACAAGGCGTGTCCGAGGTAGATCGCGTCGGGGAGGTCGAATCCGGCGGACCCGTCGAACATCAGGGGGATCGCGTCCCCCACGTGTTCCCGCAGGGCCACCGACAGCCGGGCGTCGCGGCGTGCGTCGCCCCAGGCGTGGAGCTTGATGGCAGGGTATCCGAGCTCCAGGGCCTGGTCGGCGATGTCCAGGTACTCCTCCACCGAGGAGTAGGTGACGGTCGAGGCGTAGGCGGGGATCGAGGTGCGGAAACCGCCCAGCATCTGCCAGGTGGGCCGGTCCGCCAGCCTGCCGGCCAGGTCCCACAGCGCGGTGTCGACGAGGCCGAGCAGGTAGAGGGGCAGCTCCTCGGTGCGGTCCAGCTCCCACATGCGGTGCCACAGCCATTCCCGCTGCAGCGGGTCCTGGCCCACGAGTTCCTTGCGCAGGAAGCGGTCCAGCAGGTCCGCCAGGATGACGGCGCTGCCCCGGCGGGGGGCCATCGCGATGCCCTCGACCCCTTCGTCGGTGTAGATGCGCAGCACCGCGGCCTCGCCGTCCGGCGGGCTGCCCAGCAGCCCGTCACGCCAGACGAACGGCGGACTGGCGCCGGGAACCCGGACCGGATAGCTCTCCACGTCGGCAATGCGCACTGTCGTTACCCCTTGCAGTGGGCAGCTACTGCTGCGAAATTTTCATGTAACGTAAGTCGTCATACGAATGCTGTCAAGGCGCTCGGAGCGGTAGACTCAGCGATCGTCCACACCGGTGAGGGGGCCATATGGCGAAGAGCGGTCGAAGCGGCGTCGAGGATCCGTCGGCCCTGAAACCCTGGCCCAAGCGCCCGGCGCGGCTGGCCCATGCGGTGGTGGAGTCCCTCACCGACAGCATTATCTCGGGTGCCATTCCATCGGGCTCCACCCTGCCGGTCGAACCCGAACTGTGCGAGACGTTCGGCGTCAGCCGCATCACGATCCGCGAGGCGGTCAAGTCGCTGGAGGCCAAGGGGCTGGTTCGGGCCCGGCAGGGTTCCGGCACCACGGTCACCCAGTCCGAGGAGTGGAATCTCCTGGATCCCGTCGTGCTGGCGGCCACCGTGCAGCACGACGACGAACTCGTCGTGCTGGACCAGCTTGTCGGCGTGCGTTCGGCCCTTGAAGCACAGATGGCGGCCCAGGCCGCCGAACTCGCCACCGATGACGATCTCCGGGAGGTGGAACGGCTGCTCGGCCGTCTCGACGAGGAGATCGCCACTCCCGCCCGGTTCGTCGAGACCGATGTGCTCTTCCATGACCGGATCATGCAGGCGTCCCGGAACGGGCTGGGTCGTTCCATCATCCGGACCGTCCACACCCAGGCCCGCAGTACGTTCCTGTACACCGGCACTCCCGACGGCCACGCGTGCGAGCAGGCGAACGCCGAACACCGCCGGATCACCGAGCGGCTGCTGGCCCGCGACCCCCAGGGCGCGGCGCAGGCCATGACGGCCCATATCGAAGCGGCCTGGAGCCGCCGCCGTACCCCGCACCCGGATCTCACCAACTGAGCGCATCCCGCGCCCCGTTCGTGCGCCGGAACCCGCCCCCGAGCCGTCAGGCCGGGGGCGGGTTCCTTTTGCGGTGCGGATCCATTTCTGCCGCACATCTTGACGACATACGTATGACGACTAACGTTACGTCGCCGTATCACCCCCGAAAACACCGCCGGGCTGTATTCCCATGAGGGGAGGACGCCGGCGCGTGCCCTCGTGCACCATCGGAAGGTCCCAGATGCGCCCAACCCGCTTCCGCCCCGCAGTGCGTGACCGGCTCAGACCATGTCTGGCCGCACTCGCGCTCCTCGCCGCCTCTGCCGGAGCTGTCGTCGCGCAAGCCGTGCCTGCGTCCGCCGCCACTGCCGCGACACTCCATGTGTCCCCCAACGGCACCGGCACCGCCTGCTCGACCAGCCAGCCGTGCTCCCTCACCCAGGCCAAGACCAACGTCCGGGCCATGAACAGTTCCATGACGGGCGACATCGTCGTGGAGGTCGCCGACGGCACGTACCGGCTGACGAACCCCCTCACCTTCACCGCGGCGGACTCCGGCACCGGCGGTAACTCGGTGATCTGGAAGGCCGCGCTGGGCGCCCGTCCGGTCATCACCGGCGCGCAGAAGGCCACGGGCTGGACGCTGCACGACTCGGCGAAGAACATCTGGCAGGCCAACGTCGGGACCGGGTTCGACACCCGGCAGCTGTACGTCGACGGCGTCCTGGCGACCAGGGCCCGCTCCTCGATCAACCGCGCCGACCTGACCGCGACCACCACCGGCTACACCTTCACCAACACCGCGCTGAACTACCTCAACAGCCTGGCCGCCGCGAGCCGCACCGAGATCCACGGCATCGGATCCTTCACCGACCGCTACGCCCCGGTGTCCGGCATCAGCAACGGCACCATCACCATGAACCAGCCGTCCTGGGACGACAACACCTTCGGCTACGACACCCTGACCAAACCCTTCCGGTCCGCACCGCTCTACATCGAGAACGCCTACGAACTCCTCGACACGGGCGGCGAGTGGTACCTCGACACGAGCTCCGGCACCCTGTACTACAAGCCGCTCGCCGGGCAGAACATGAGCACCGCGGACGTCGAGGTGCCGAAGCTGCAGTCGCTCGTCGACGTCGGGGGAAGCTACGCCTCTCCCGCCACCCACATCGCGTTCTCGGGTCTGAAGTTCTCGGGCACCAGCTGGCTGGGCCCCAGCACTGACGGCTACGCCAGCCAGCAGACCGGCGCGTACCTCAAAGGTACCTGGGACCGTCCCTCCGACGCGCTGACCTCCTGCCAGAGCGGCTGCCCGCTCTTCGAGGCGACCCGCCCCCACTGGGACCAGATGCCGGCCGCCGTCCAGGTCTCGGCCGCCGACCACATCACCTTCACCGGCAACCGGTTCACCCAGCTCGGGCAGGTGGGCCTCGGCATCGGCCAGGACGCCAACGCCCACGCCACCGGTGTCGGCCTCGGTGCCGACACCGTCACCGCCACCGGCAACGTCTTCACCCAGGACGCCGGCGGAGGCATCGTCGTCGGCGGGCTCCAGGCGGACGCGCATCACCCCAGTGACAGCCGGATGACCAACAAGAACATCACCCTGAGCAACAACGTCATTCACGACGTGGCGATCGACTACCGGGACATGTCGGCCATCCTGGCCACCTACGTCAACGGCGCCACGGTGTCGCACAACGAGGTGTACAACCTGCCCTACTCGGGGCTGACCATCGGTTACGGCTGGGGCGTCAACGACCCGGGCGGCAGCCAGGACTACGTGAACCGCGGCCTGTACGACTACCAGCCCGTCTACACGACCCCCACCACCGCCGCGAACAACCACATCACCGACAACTACATCCACGACATCATGCAGCAGATGAACGACGGCGGCTGCATGTACACCCTGTCGGCGTCGCCCGGCAGCACCTTCGAACGCAACTACTGCCACAGCAACAACAACTACCACGGCTTCTACCACGACGAGGGGTCCAGGAACTTCACGGACACCAACAACGTCTTCCGTAACGTGGGCCGGTGGGCCAACCAGAACGGCAATTCCACCAACAACACCGGTGCCCTCACCCTCCAGGACAACTGGTCGACCACGTCCTCGACCAACGTCTTCAACGGTGGCCGCGGTGATGTGGTGAGCGGCACGGTGGTCGTCTCCGACGGCAACTGGCCCTCCGGCGCCCGCACAGTCATGGACAACGCGGGCATCCAGCCCCAGTACCGGCCCCTGACCACCGACCCTGTCACGGCCCCCTACAGCGGCTATTCCTCCACTCCCGGCCTGACCGGCCAGAGCGGCAGCCGCTTCACCGTCACCGACGCGGGAGCCGACATCTGGGGTGCGGGCGGACAGCACGACGACGCCTACGGCACCGCCTACCTGGCGCACTCCGCTGCCGCCGGCACCTCGGTGACCGCGCGCGTCGACAACATCGACAACACCAACGCCTGGGCCAAGGCGGGCGTCGTCCTGCGCAACAGCCTCACCGGCAACGGCTCCTCGCCCGGCTACGCGGTCGCCACGGCGACCCCCAGCCACGGCGTGTGCTTCCAGTGGGACTCCACCGCGGACGGCTACCTGGACCAGATGTCGTGTACCTCCTCGACGGTCAAGGCGCCGGTGTGGGTGCGTCTCACCCGCACGGCCACCCAGGTGTCCGCCTTCTACTCCACCGACGGATCCAGCTTCACGCAGATCGGCTCGGCGGTCACCCTGCCGTCCATGGCCGCCACCCAGGACGCCGGTGTCATCCACAGCGCCCACAGCACCACCGTCGGTAGCGCGGCCTTCAGTAACCTGCGGATCGTCACCTCGCCCTTCAAGGCCTACGGCTCCATCCCGGCCGCGGTGGGCCAGAGCCAGGGAGTGACCTCCCTGACCAACGCGGGCATCGACACATGGGCCACGAGCGCGCTACACGACGACGACTACTCCGCGGCCTACCAGTCCGCCGCGGCGGGAACGTCGTCGACCGTCACCGTCCATGTCGACAGCCAGGACAACACCAATGTCTGGGGCAAGGCCGGCCTGATGCTGCGCAACGACATCACCGGCACCGGCTCCTCCACCGGATACCTCGTCCTCGCCGCCACGCCGGGCCAGGGCGTCACGATGTCGTGGGACTCCAACAGTGACGGCTACCTCGACTCCAACACCACCAAGACCGGCAGCACCGCCATCGCCCCGGTCTGGCTCCGCCTGGTCAGGAGCGGCGACTCGGTCACCGGCTCCTACTCCGCCAACGGCACCACCTGGACCACGGTGGGCACCGCGACGCTGACCGGTGCCCACAGCACCGAGGACGCGGGGGTGTTCTTCACGGCTCACGGCGGAGCACCCGGCACCGCGAAGTTCAGCCAGTTCTCCGTGAGCTGACGAAGCGGATCTGAGTGACCGTTGGCGGATCCCGCAACCGGCCCCGCGTGGTGGTGCCGCATCACCATCACGCGGGGCACCGCCGCGCTGCGATCAGTTCCTCCGAGGGCTGCCCGTGCCGGGCAGGCTCCCACGCCGCGTCCCTGACGGAAGCTCGCACCGCTCCTGTCGCTGCGAAGTCACCCCCCGATCCGCGAGGTTGTGCCGCTCACCGACGCTCCTGTGCCCTCGGAACGCTCAAGGGCCGGACGCTGAAGATCCACGTCAACCGCACTGACAACACCCCCGGAGCCGCCACATGAACGCCTTCCCTACCGTCCGCACCAGCAGGAGGGGGAAACGTTGAAACCCGTCACTTCCACCACCCGCACCGTGTCAGCAGCGCTGGCGACGGCTCTCTCCGCGCTGCTGCTGGCATCCCTTACGACGCCGACCCCGGCCTCGGCCGCGACCCAGGCGACCTACTACGTCGCCCCCAACGGCGACGACGCCAACGCCGGGACGATCACCGCGCCGTTCAAGACCCTGCAGCACGCACGAGACGTCGTGCGCACGGTGAACAACAACATGACCGGGGACATCAACGTCTATCTCCGGGGCGGCAACTACCCGGTGAGCAGCACCATCAACTTCACGTCGGCCGACTCCGGGACGAACGGCCACCATGTCGTCTACGCCGCCTACCAGAACGAGAAGCCGGTCCTGGACGGAGGCGTTCAGGTGACCGGCTGGACCCAGCACAGCGGGAACATCTGGAAAGCCACGCTCAACCGCGACAACAAGCTCCGCGCGCTCTACGTCAACGGCAAGCGCGCCCAGATGGCCTCCAAGACGATCAACTCGGCCGGATGCTACGGGACCTACACCGTCACAGCCGGCCAGGCTCCCTGGGCCTGGGAGTCGGGGTCGCAGTGCGACGGATCCAAGTACAGCCTCTCGGACCTGCCCGCCGTCGCCGCCAACCAGGACGACGTCGAGATCAAGTCGGCGACGACCTGGACCACGGCCATCGTGGGGGTCCGTCAGATCACCACGAGCTCGGACGGTGCCAACCGCGTGGCCCTGTTCCAGCAGCCGGGCGCGGCCATCGCCCAGGCAGCGGCGTACGGCCCGTTCAAGGCCGGCGGCAGTCATACGTTCATGAACGCGTACGAGTTCCTGGACAAGCCGGGCGAATTCTACTTCGACAAGACGAATCACGCGCTGTACTACTACAAGTCCAGCTCCGAGGACATGACCACGGCGAAGGTCTTCGCGCCGAAAAGCGTGTCCACTCTCCTCAAGATCGCCGGTACCTCCAGGACCGACCACGCGCGGAACATCACGTTCTCCGGGCTCACGGTCGAGCACTCCGACTGGAACCTGGTCAACGTCGCGGGCTCCGTCTTCCGGCAGAGCCAGCAGGGCAACACCATCTCGACCGTGTACGCGAGGAAGAACTTCCACGCGTACACCTACCGCAACGTCGACCTGCCGCCGGGGATCATCCAGATCGAGAACGCCGACAGGATCGTCCTGCAGCGCAACACGGTCCAGCACATCGGCGCCGACGGGATCACCCTGGCCAACGACGTGACGGACACACAGTTGACCGGCAACGTCACGAATGACATCGCCGGGTCCGCCATCACCGTGGGACACCCGCAGCACGTGTACATCGGGGACTACACGTCGACCAACCACGAGAAGTACCCGGTGAACGTCGAGGGAGTCTGCAAGAACATATCGATCACGGACAACTACCTCTACGACAGCGCGGTGTTGTTCGAGGCGTCCAGCCCGGTGTCGGCGTACTTCGCCGATTCCCTTTCCGTGCAGCACAACCGGATCGAGAAGTCCCCGTGGGCGGGCATCACGCTCGGCTGGGGGTGGTGGAACTTCGACGGCTCGACGAACTCCATCAATCCCGGGAACCCGACCACCACGGCGAAGAACAACACCATCAAGTACAACCAGATCCTCGACACGATGCAGGTGCTCGACGACTCCGCTCCCATCTACACGCTGGGCAACCAGCCGGGCACCGAGATCAGCGACAACTACATCCAGGGCGTTCCGGCCGGCAAGAAGTACGGACTCCACCCCGATGAAGGCTCCGCCTACCTCAACTTCCACGACAACGTGCTCGCCGTCGACAAGGACGTGACGTCCACCATCCACTCCGGCACGTGGGGCCGCCAGCACGACCTGAACATCACCAACACCTACGGCACCGTCAACAAGATCTGGGACAAGAGCGTCCCGAACAGCACCATCCAGGACGTGCGCGCGTACGCGGACGATGTGTGGCCGTCGCAGGCCTACAGCATCGCCGTGAACGCGGGTCTGGAGGACGCCTACAAGGACATCGTCCCGTCCAGCGATCTGGCGCTTCAGGACTACGTGCTGCCCGCCAGCACGTTCACCGGCAAGGGCGTGACGACCATTCCGGTGCGAAGCCCCGGAGACGGGACCAAGACCCTCTGGCTGGCTCCCTCCGGTACGACGACGTTCGCCGCCGGTCCCACCAAGACCAGCGCGAGCGGCACCTCGACGAGCATCAGCGTCCCGCAGACGGCGGGCGACTACCGCCTCTACGTCGTGGACGCCCAGGGGAACGCGTCCGCCGCGTCGAAGGCGCTTGTGCGGCAGCGCTGGAACCACGTCGACGACAAGGCGGCCGGCGTGACCTACTCCGGCACGTGGTCGAACTGGAACGACACGAAGGACCTGAACGGGTCCGAGAAGTACACGGGCACCGCGGGCAACTACGCCGAGTACGCGTTCACCGGCTCCGGCGTCCGGTACCTCAGCATGAAGCAGCCGAACATGGGCAAGGTCGACGTCTACCTCGACGGCACCCTCGCCCAGGCGGGCATCGACGCCTACGCCTCGACAGTGACGAAGCAGGTGCCCCTGTTCGAGAAGACGGACCTCGCCGCGGGCCCCCACACCATCAAGGTCGTGTGCACCGGCACGAAGAACGCTTCCTCGTCCAACACCGTCTGCGCGCTGGACGCGTTCGCCTCCATCGCGTTCCCCTCCACGAACGCCAACTACAAGTTGCTCAACAAGAACAGCGCCAAGGCGATCGATGTCTCAGGTGCGTCGATGACCGCCGGAGCCAACATCCTCCAGTGGAACGACACCGGAGCCGTGAACCAGAACTGGCGCTTCGTCCCGGTGGGTGACGGCAGCTACGAGATCGTCAGCCGGAACAGCGCTCTGCTCATGGACGTCAGCGGTGCCACCACCGCGGACGGCGCGTCCATCGTCCAGGCGACCGACAACAATGCCGCCAGCCAGCACTGGACCCTCGTCGCCACCGGAAACGGCTACTACAAGATCAAGAATGTGAACAGCGGCAAGCTGCTCGCGGTGTCCGGCTCGTCCACGACAGCAGGCGCCCAGCTCGTACAGACGACGGACACGAACGCCGCAAGCCAGCTGTGGCAAGCGGTCAACGTGGACTGACTCCCCCCAAGGACGGATATCGTGGACATCACCAGACGACAGCTCGGCCGGCTCGCGGTCGTGGGCGCCGGAGGGCTCCTGCTGCCGGGTCTGCTGCCGGCCGGCCAGGCGGCGGCAGCCGTACCTCCCGCGGGCACGTGGGGCGACCAGGGCGACGGCACCTACGCCAACCCCGTCCTCCCGGGCGACTTCAGCGACTGGGACTGCATACGGGTCGGCAACGACTACTACGGCATCACCAGCACGTTCGGGTACTCGCCCGGCGTGGCCGTGCTGCACTCGAAGGACCTGGTCAACTGGCGGACTCTCGGCGGCGCGGTCGACGATCTCACCAGCATCGGACCACTGCTGAACTGGGACCGGATGAACCGTTTCGGCCGTGGTGTGTGGGCCGGGGCCATCCGCTTCCACGCGGGCCGTTACTGGGTGTACTTCAACACCCCCGACGAGGGCTTCTTCATGACGTCGGCCCCCTCGCCGTCCGGGCCGTGGGATCCGCTGACGGCGGTGTGGCGGACCTCCGGCTGGGACGACCCGTGCCCGTTCTGGGACGACGACGGACAGGGCTACCTGGTCACCACGCACTACGCGGACAGCTACAAGATCAACCTGTTCAAGCTCTCCGAGGACGGGAAGTCGCTGGTCGGCTCGCCCACGGTGATCCACCAGTCGCCGGGCAGCGAGGCCAACAAGCTGTACAAGATCAACGGCCTCTACTACCACCTGTACAGCGAGGTGAAGTCCGAGGGCCGGGTGCTGATGATGAACCGCAGCTCCAGCCTCTACGGCCCCTACGAGACCAAACAGCTCGAACACGTCAACGCCTCGGTGGACCGCGAACCCAACCAGGGCGGACTGGTGCAGGCCCCCGACGGCACCTGGTACTTCGTCACCCACCACGGCCACGGCGACTGGGAGGGACGACCGCTGTCCCTGCTGCCGGTGACCTGGGTGGACGGCTGGCCGATCCTGGGCCAGGTGGGCGCGGACGGCATCGGCAACATGGTGTGGACGGGCCAGGTCCCCGCCGGCGGCACGCCCGGTCTGCCGGTCGACGCGCTGCCCGCCGTGGTGACCAGCGACCTGTTCACCGACACCCGCATCAAGCCGCAGTGGGAGTGGTACTACCAGCCGCGCGCGGACCACTGGTCGCTGACCGAACGCCCCGGCTACCTGCGGCTGAAGGCGTTCGCACCGCTGGTGGCCGACAACCTGACCAAGGTGGGCAACACCCTCACCCAACGGGTGCTGCGCACGGCGGGCGGCGCGACGGTGACCGTCCGCCTCGAACTGGCCGGCCTCGCCGACGGGCAGCACGCCGGGCTGTGCCACTACGCGGCCACCTACGCCGGGTTGAGCGTCCGGCGCTCCGGGACCACCACCACGATCGAGTCCAACGCCGGCGGCACCCTGACCAACGGTCCCGTGGTCACGCAGAACGCCGTATGGCTGCGCACCACCTGGGACGTGAACGGCGTCAGCCAGTTCTCCTACAGCCTCGACGGGACCACCTTCACCTCCTTCGGCGCCACCTACCAGCTCACCTGGGGCGGATACCGCGGCGACCGGATAGGCCTGTACACCTACAACCCGGGCGGCACCGGCTACGTCGACTTCGACTCCGTGCAGTACACCATCGCCCCCACCAGGGCCTACAAATGCGTCGGCGTGCGCAGCGGCAAGGTCGCCGACGTCTCCGGTGGGTCGACCGCGGACGGCGCCGGCCTGATCCAGTGGCGCGACACCGGCGCAGCGAACCAGCACTGGACCTTCCAGTCCACAGCGGACGGCTACCACACCATCACCTGCGTCCGCAGCGGCAAAGTCCTCGACGTATCAGGCTCCTCGACCGCGGACGGCGCGCGGATCGTACAGACGACCGCCGACGGCCGCACCAGCCAGCAATGGCAACTGCGCCCGCTGACCGGTGGCGCGTTCGTCGTGGTCAACCGCAACAGCGGCAAGGTCCTCGACGTCAGCGGAGGCAGCACGGCCGACGGCGCCGCGCTGATCCAGTACACCGACAAGGGCAGCACCAACCAGCAATGGACCTTCCAACGCGTCACCGGATAGGGACCCGGACAGCAAGCGGTGAGGCCGGAAAGCGATCGCTTTCCGGCCTCACCGCGTACCGCCCGGCGTCACCCGGTCACTGGATCGTCCAGGCCTGGTTGGACTGGTTCAGGGGATCGCGCCGTACCGCCCCCACTCTCACTTTGAACGACGGCAGCAGCGGGCACTGACTCAAGGTCGGCCTCGGCTCGATCCGCTCGCTGAGCACTGCTGGATGTCAGCAACGCCTCGACCACCGAAGCGCCGTGGTCATCGAGTGGCCGGTCGCCGGTGGCGCCGATCAGGACCGGCAACTCGTCACCCTGTGACAGCCCCTCCGGCATATGCCGGCACAACGGTCAGCCGAACAGGCGTCGCTGCTTTCGCGCCCACGCCGGGCAGTTCCCGTACGGGCCGGGGCCGCAGGAACGCGGCGATCGCCTCGGGGAGTCGTCGATGACGGTGCGTCGGCCTGGCGAGGTGAGGGCGCAGGCCATGGTGGCGAGCATCCGGTTGCCCGCGCACCCCGCAGAACTGTGCAGGCCGAAGTGGGCGAGCGCACGCAACGGGACCACGGTGATGGTGAGTTCGGGGAACGCGTGAGGGGGCTCGGCCGCAGAAATGCCGGCGAGGTCGCCAGCGCACTCCACCTCCTGCGCAACCTCGACGCCGTGACCGCTGGTCTCGCCCTGAACCGGAGCTCCGGCGGTTGCCCTGGCCGGCTCTGGCTTGGTGGCGAAGACCCGCCCGTCGGGGATCTTGGCGGCGCTGCAGCGTTCGCGGTCGTCCGTCGTTCGGCGCCCGGGGTGCGGAAGGTGACCTCCGCGCACCGGGCCCCGCCCGCGGCGAGCGCGTCGGCCAGCGGGCCGGCGCTCGCGGTGGACGGCACGGTCAGCACGGGCAGGAGACGGGCTCCGGCCAGTACGGAGGCCGGGGACGCGCCGCTCATCGGCCGAGCCATCCGCCGTCGACGGGGAGGACGACGCCGTGCACGTAGGCGGCGGCGTCCGAGGCGAGGAACACGGTGGCGCCCGCCAGGTCGTCGGCATCGCCCCAGCGACCGGCCGGGATGCGGTCCAGGATCGCCTTGCTGCGCACCGGGTCGTCCTGCAGGGCCTGGGTGTTGTCGGTGGCGATGTAGCCGGGCGCGAGGGCGTTGACGTTGACACCGCGTGGGGCCCATTCGTTGGCCAGGGCCTTGGTCAGACCGGCGATGCCGTGCTTGGCGGCGGTGTAGCCGGGGACGGTGATGCCGCCCTGGAAGCTGAGCAGCGACGCCGTGAAGATGACCTTCCCCTGGCCGCGGGCGACCATCGCCGCGCCGACCGCCCGGGTCAGCACGAACTGCGCGTTGAGGTTGACCTGGAGTACCAACTCCCAGTCGGTGTCGGTGTGTTCAGCGGCCGGAGCTCGGCGGATGGTGCCCGCGTTGTTGACCAGGATGTCCACCGGCCGCTCGCGCCCGGCGAGGTCCGCGCCCAGGGCCCGTACCGCCTCGGGGTCGGCGAAGTCGGTGCGGATGGCCTCGAAGGTACGGCCGGCGGCGAGGACGTCCTTCTCCACCGCGCTGCCGGACTCCTCCAGCGAGGCGCTGACGCCGATGACGTCCGCCCCGGCCACGGCGAGCGCGCGGGCCATGGCCCGGCCGATGCCGCGGCGGGCGCCGGTGACGACGGCGAGCTTCCCGGTAAGGTCGAAGGCGGTCATACGGCCACTCCCCGGGCGTCGTCGGTGCAGTCCACGAGGATCTTCATCACGTCGCCGCCGCCCTCCAGTGCCTCGAAGGCGGCGGGTGCCTGCGTGAGCGGCACGACCTTGCTGATCAGCCGCTCGGCCGGGATGGTCCCGTCGGCCACCAGAGTCACCGCCTTCTCGAAGTCGGAGCGGTCGTACAACCGGGCGCCGATGAGGGTGAGTTCGCGCCAGAAGAAGGGGTGCAGGTTGACCTCGCGGGGGCGGGGGTGGATGGCCACGAGGCAGAGGCGGCCGCGTACGCCGAGCACGTCGACAGCGGTGTCCACGCCGCCTTGCGCGCCGGAGACCTCGAAGGCGACGTCCGCGCCCGCGTCCCAGGTCCACGCGCCGACCAGCGCCGGCACGTCGTCGTCGGCCGGGTTCCACGCCGTCAGGCCCAGCTCCTCGGCGAGCAGGCGCCGGTGGGCGCTCAGCTCCACCACCCGGACCTCGGCGCCCGCGGAGCGCGCGACGAGCGCGATGAGGATGCCGACTGGGCCGCCGCCGACCACGACGACCTTCTCACCCTCGCGCACCGCGGCCCGGCCCACGTCGTGCACGGCGACCGCCGTCGGCTCGACGAGCGCGGCCCGGTCCAGGGCGAGGGTGTCGGGCAGCCGGATGAGTGTCGAGGCGGGTACGGTCCAGCGCTGCTGCATCGCGCCCGGCGAGTCGATGCCGATGAAGTCCAGGTGCTGGCAGACGTGTTGGTGCCCGGAGCGGCAGGCCGGGCAGGTGTCGTCCCAGCGCAGTGGCATCACGGTGACCGCGTCGCCGGGTGCCCAGTCCTCGACGTCCGGGCCCACCCGGACCACCCGTCCGGACATCTCGTGACCGAGGACGGCGGGCGTGCGGACCCGGGCGTCCATGTCGCCGTGGAAGATGTGCAGATCGGTGCCGCAGATGCCGACATAGGCGGGGGCCAGCTCCACCTCGCCGGGACCGGGCGGCGCACTGAGTGCGGGAGCCGTGTCCAGGGTGCGGGCGGACGTGTAACGGACGGCGAGTGTCATTGTGTCGTCAGGGTCCCTTCAGCGCGGACGCCGATGGTCAGCAGAGGCGGATGCATGTCCCGCGCGGGTTCGTCGGCGTGCGCGACGGGTGCGCACGCCGGGGTGGGCGTGAGGGTCAGATGGTGTGCGTGGCGCTGTCCGCCGCGACGTCGGCTTCCTCTGACACGGAGGGGAGACGGTAGAAGGCGGTCGCGGTGCCGGCGAGGACCGCGTGGATCTCGGTGGCGGAACAGCCGTCGAGCAGTTCGTCGACGGTGGCGGCCCAGCGGTTCCAGCCGCCCGCGAGGTTCGCGACCGGCCAGTCGGAGCCGAACATCAGGCGGTCGGGGCCGAAGGCGGAGACCAGTACGTCCCAGGCGGGGCGGATGTCGGCGGTGGTCCAGTGGCGTGGTCGGCCTCGGTGATCAGCCCCGACACCTTGCACACCACCTGCGGGTGTGCGGCCCGCCGTCGGATCCCCCGTTCCCAGCCCTCGATGTCCTGTCGGGCGAGGTCCGGCTTGCCCACGTGGCTGAGGACCTGGGGCAGGTCGGGGAAGCGTTCCGCTAGGCGGATCGCCTGATTCAGCTGATGGTCGCGCACCAGCACGTCGTAGCGCAGCCCGCGATCCCGCACCGCACGCAACCCGCGTTCCACATCGTCCTGTGCCGGAGTACGGTCGGCGGAGCTGTAGGGCATGGGGGATCTCCGTTCGGGTGGGCGGCGGGACAGCGCGCGCCAGGGAGGACGGCCGGGACGGGCCGCTATTCCTTGGTGGCGCCGGCGAGCATCCCGCTGACCAGGAAGCGCTGGGCGAACAGGAAGACGACCAGCACCGGGGTGATGGCCACGAGCGTCGCCAGAGCCAGCTGCGGGCGCTGGACCGCCAGGTCACCGACCGCCGGGTTGAACGACGGCACGCTGCTGAGCAGGGTTGCGACCCCCACCTGGATGGGCATCTGGCTGCTCTCGGGGAGCATCACGTACGGCAGGAAGTAGTTGGTCCAGTTGGCGACGAAGCTGAAGAAGCCCACGAGTGCGATGACCGGGGTCGCCAGCGGCAGCGCGATGTGCCAGAAGACGCCGACCTCCGAGCAGCCGTCCATCCGTGCCGCCGCCAGCAGGTCCTTCGGTACGGCGGTGGTGAAGTAGATGTACGTCAGGTACACGCCGAACGGGTAGAACGAGTACGGCAGGATGATCGACCACATCGTGCCGATCAGGCCCACCGCGTTGATCTCCAGGAACAGCGGCACCACCAGGGTGGCGGTCGGCATGAGCATCACGACGAGGGTCGCGACCAGCAGGGTATGCCGGCCGCGGAACTCGGTCATGGCCAGCGCGTATCCCGCGGGCACGGCGACAGCGAGCGTGATGACCAGCGAGATCAGCGCGTACAACGTCGAGTTGCCGAGCCACTGCAGGACGGCGTTGTCCTGGAACGCGGTGAGGGCGTGCCAGTTGGCCTTGAGCGCGTGGAAGGAGCCGAAGGACAGCGGGTTGCCGTGGACGAGTTGCTGGTCGGTCTTGGTCGCCGCGAGGGCCAGCCAGAGCACCGGCAGTACGAAGAACACCGCGAACACGGCCAGTACGGTGCCGGTCAGCAGCCGGGATGCCACGCGCCGCTGGGGACGAGGGCGCCGCTCCGGAGCCCGGTGGTGCCAGTGGCTCATGACGCGTGATGCCCCTTTCGTACGTGGCGTGGCGGCGATCGGGAGGGCAGAGGACTTAGTCGGCATCGAAGAACCCCGACCGTGCGACGAAGACGGCGGCGGCCGACACACTGACGACCAGGAGCTCCACCGAGACCGCGGCGGCCCCGTTGATGTTGTTCATCTGGAAGGCGAAGTCGTAGGTGAGCTGGTTGAGCGAGTAGTCGCGGCCGGCCACGCCCACACTGGCCAGGGACAGCAGCTGCGGCTCCACGAACAGCTGGGCGCCGCCCGCGAACGCCAGGATCACCATGTACACGATCCACTTGCGGAGCATCGGGATCTGCACCTGCCAGGCGGTCTGCCAGGCGCCCGCGCCATCGATGCGCGCGGCTTCCATCACGTCCGTGGGGATGTTGTTGAGCGCGCCGTACATGACGACGATCCAGCCGCCCGCGCCGGTCCAGAACGCGATGATCGTGAACAGCACGGGCAGGTTGCCGGGCGCGATCACCTCGCCGAAGGTGTGGAATCCCAGCCCGCCCAGGAGTGAACTGACCGGGCTCACCGTCGGGTCGAGCATGAACAGCCACACCAGCACGCTCGCGGCGCCGGCGAGCGCTCCGGGTATGTAGTAGAGGAAACGCAGCGTCTTGCTCGCCGGACCCGAGCCCAGGCGGTGCAGCAGCAGGGCCAGGGCCACCACGAACACCACCAGGGACAGCAGCCAGAAGGCGAGGTAGACCGCGACATGGCTCACGGCGTCCAGGAAGCGGAAGTCCTGTGCCGAGGTCACGAAGTTGGCGAAGCCGGTGACCCTGCCCCCGGCGTCGGTGAAGGCGAAGTAGACGGCGTACGCGGTGGGAAGGACGCCGAAGGCGATCAGCAGGACCACGTAGGCGGCGACGAAGGCCATGCCGGCCCGGCTCTGCCGACCGGCGCCGCGACGGCGCCGGGTGGCAGAGCGGGCCGGGGAGTGGGTGAGGGTCACTGGGAGACCTTGTATCCGTTCGACTTGGCGTACTTGACGACGGAGTCCTGCCAGGCCGGCAGCATCGAGACGACGCTCTTGCCCTGCGTCAGACCGGGCTTGACGGTGGCCGCCCAGATCGCCTCCTGGCTGAACTGGCCCGAGCCCCAGCCGTTCCAGACCTGGGAGGACGCTTCCTTGAGGGCGCTGAGGTCGCCGTCGAAGTAGCCGGCCGCGTCCTGCCCCTTCAGCCACGCCTCAGCCGCCGGCGCGTACGCGGGGAAGCCCGGCGCCTTCTCACCCTGGTAGGCGTTGTCGGTGGTGACCCACTTCAGGAAGTCGGTGGCGGCCTTGACGTGCGCGGAGTGCTTGGACAGCAGCCAGGTGCCGCCGCCGACGTTGCCGGTGGACGGCGAGGTCTCGCCCTGCCACTGCGGGATGGGCGCGGCCGCGATCTGCTTGGCCGGCGTCTTGAAGGTGCCCTCGAACAACGCGCCGCCGTACCAGGCCGGACCCGGCATGAGCAGGACCTTGTCGGCCTTGTTCTTGCCGAAGTCGGTGCTGAAGACCCCGCTGGTGGACATGGACTTGTTCTTGATCAGCACGTCCATGAGCGTGGCCATCTTGGTGCAGGCCTCGCTGGAGGTGTTCACCGACACCGCCTTGGGGCCGGTGATGTGGTTGGCGCCGCACTTGCTCGCCCACAGGTAGATCTCGGGCGTGAAGGAGTCGCCGGCGTCACCCACGAGGTAGCCGGGGTGCTCCTTGGCCACCTTCTCGCCGACCTTCTGGTACTCCTCCCACGTCGTGGGCACCGAGTAGCCGAACTTCTTCAGCAGCGGCGCGTTGTACCACAGCACCGCCTGGGAGAGGTCGTTGCGCAGACAGTAGAGGGTGCCGCCCACCGTGCAGACGTCGTTGGCGCCGGCGGCGAAGTCGGTCAGGGTCGCGGTGGGGATCAGGCCCTTGTTCAGCGGCGCCGCGAAGCCCGCGTCGACCGCCCAGGACGCCTCGTTGTTCTGCGAGCTGAACACGACGTCCGGCCAGCCCTTGCCGGTGCGGTTGAACAGCTGAACCTTCGTCTGGAGATAGTTCGAGCCGTTGGCGTCACCGTCGTAGCTGACGATGTTCAGCTTCACGCCCGGGTGCTGCTTCTGGTACAGCTTCGCGGCCTCCATACGCGTCGCGTCCACCCAGACGGTCAACGCCCCGTCCTTCTGCGCCGCCTGAGCGAAACCGTCCTTGGCCGTCGTACCGGCGCCGCTGCCGCCACCACAGGCCGTCACGGTCAGCAACGCCGTGGCCGCGCAACCAGCCAGCAGCGCCGCACGCTTCGTGCTGATCACTCTCTTCGAGCTGGACGCAGGCTTGTTGACCGTCATGAGTGACTCCACTGGTTCGCAGGTGCCCCGAGCAGTTCGGGGGTGCTTGGGCGGGCCGACGCCGGGCCGTCCCGGGCGGACGTCGGATCCTGAGGGGTGCATTTCGTGTAACATAAGTCGTCATACGAATGCCGTCAAGGTGTTGGCGAGTAGAGTCGCCCACCGCCCACTGCAAAGCAAGGGGGGCCCATGGTCAAGAACGCCAGCGGCACGGCCGAGGAACCGCCGACCCTCGAGCCCTGGCCCAAGCGCCCGGCCCGCCTGGCCCATGCCGTCGTGGAGTCCCTCACCGACACCATCGTCTCGGGCGCCCTCCCGCGGGCTCGACCCTGCCGGTCGAACCCGAACTGTGCGAGACGTTCGGTGTCAGCCGCATCACCGTCCGTGAGGCCGTCAAGTCCCTGGAGGCCAAGGGTCTGGTCCGCGCCCGGCAGGGCTCCGGCACCACGGTCACCCAGCCCAGCGGGAGGAAGACCAGGGACAGGACTATGGCGAGCACGGTTGTCATGCGGTGGCCCTGCCTTCGCGGCGCTCGGCGCCCAGACGCGCGTAGTAGTCGATGAGGTCGGGGCTGTCCACGGTGGCGGGGTTGACGACCTGCTCGACCGGGGCGCCCTGGAGCAGCCGCTTGATCGGGACCTCCAGCTTCTTGCCGGTGCGGGTGTGCGGGATACCCGGCGCTTCGAGGACTTCGTCGGGGACGTGGCGCGGTGAGGCGCCCGTACGAACGGCGCCGCGGATCTTCTCGCGCAGGGTGTCGTCCAGGGTCACCCCCGCCGCCGGGACCACGAACAGCGGCATCCAGTAGCCGCCGTCCGGCTCCTCCGCACCGATGACCAGGGCCTCGGCGATCTCGGGGAGACGTTCGACGACGTCGTGGATGTCGGCGCTGCCCAGGCGGACACCGTTGCGGTTCAGCGTCGAGTCGGAGCGGCCGTGGACGATCACCGAGCCGTGTCCCGTGACCGTGATCCAGTCGCCGTGTCGCCACACGCCGGGGTAGGAGGAGAAGTAGGCGTTCCGGTAGCGGCTGCCGTCGGGGTCGTTCCAGAAGGACAGCGGCATCGACGGCATCGGGCGAGTCACCACCAGTTCGCCGACCTGGTCGATGATCGGGAACCCTTCGCTGTCGTACGCAGCCAGTGCCACGCCCAGGTGGGGGGCGGACAACTCGCCTGCCCAGACCGGGGTGTTGGGGGCGCTGCCCGCGAAGCCGGAGACGATGTCGGTGCCGCCGCTGATGGAGGCAAGCAGGACGTGGTCGCCGACGTGTTCGCGGACCCAGGGGTAGGCGGAGGCGGGCAGGGCCGAGCCGGTGCAGCCGACGACCCGGATCGACGACAGGTCGTGGACGGACGGGTCGATGCCGAACTTGGCCATGCCCAGCAGGTATTGGGGGCTGGTGCCGAAGACGGTCACGCGGTGGCGGGCGGCCAGCTCCCAGAGGATGTCGGGCTTGGCGAAGGGGGCGGGGCTGCCGTCGTAGGTGCAGGTCGTGGCTCCGGTCAGGAGGCTGGAGACGACGAGGTTCCACATCATCCAGTGGGTGGTCGTGTACCAGAGGAGGCGGTCGCCGGGGCCCAAGTCCGAGTGCAGGCCCAGGGTTTTCAGGTGCTCCAGGAGCACGCCGCCGTGGCCGTGGACGATGCCCTTGGGCAGGCCGGTGGTGCCGGAGGAGAACACGACCCACAGCGGATGGTCGAACGGGACCGGGACACAGGCGAGTTCCTCGGTACGGGTGGAGGCATCCTCCCAGGGGACCACCAGCGACGGGTACGCCTGCGACGGCCAGGGCAGGCCCATGTGGTCCACCAGCAGGGTCGCCTTCAACGTGGGGAGGGCGTGGGCGAGTTCGAGGACGGCTTCGCGGCGGTCGTGGGTGGTGCCGTTGAACAGGTAGCCGTCGGCGGCGATCAGCACGGTGGGTTCGAGCTGGGCGAACCGGTCGGCGGCGGCCTTGGCGGCGTAGTCCTGACCGCACACCGACCACACGGCGCCCAGGCTCGCAGCGGCGAGGAACGCGACGATGGCGTGCGGGGTGTTGGGCAGATAGCCGACGACCCGGTCGCCCTTGCCGACGCCGAGGTCGCGCAGGGTGGCGGCCACGGACGCCACCAGGGCACGCAACCGGGCGCCGGTCACCTCGTATCCGGCACCGGTCTCGTCGAGGGCAATGATCGCCACGTCGTCGTCGGCCAGGTTAAGCAGGGCATGGTGGGCGTAATTGAGGGTGGCGCCGGGGAACCAGCGGGCGCCCGGCATCCGCTCCTCGGCCAGCACCTGCTCGTAGGGGGTGTCGGCGTTGATGTCGAAGTACTCCCACACCGCGCCCCAGAAACCCTCCAGGTCGGTGACCGACCACTGATGCAGGGCGGCGTAGTCCTCCGGGTCCATGCCCTGGAGCCGGGCGAAGTCCGCGATCCGGCTGGCGGCCGCCGTCTCCGGATCGGGTGTGAAGAAGGGCGTGCTCATCGCGTCGTACTCCTCAACAGGCTTTTCGGGGCCGTCCGTTCGGAAGGGACAGGGCTTCGTGTGGTGTGCAGGAGGGCTGCCCAGGCGGCGGTCGAGGTGAAATCGCGGCCGCCTGCCGGGACGATGTCCATGACGACCCGGTCGGGCCGTAGCAGGACCGCATCTGCGTGTCCGGCGCGCAGCCAGGCGGCGAGGGTGCCGTCGCCGCCGAGGTCGGTCACCCGGACGGCGTGAACGCCGAGACTGTGGGCAACCGCGGTCAGGGAAGGGCCGGGCTCGGTGGCGGTCAGTACGGCGAAGGAGTCGCCGAGCGCCTCGTCGAGCCGGGTGGGCCGTCCAGCGACGCTCACCCATGGTTGGGGGCAGTGTGTGCCCGCCAGCCTTCGGCGGACACTGCGCCGCACGAGCGGTCCGGCGGTGAGGGGTGGGCTGAGGTCGCGGCCGGCCAGCTCGGTCAGGCCGGGTATGCGGCAGGCGGCGGCCAGGGCTCGGCGGCGGATCGCGGCGGCGCCGTCCTGGCCGCCGGTCATGGCCCAGCCCATGGCGACCGCAAGGCGGACCACATGATGTGCGTGCGGCTTGCGTTCGCTCTCGTAGGTGTCCAGCAGCCGTTCGTGGCCGCCTTGTTGGAGGACGCGGGCGAGTTTCCAGGTGAGGTTGTAGGCGTCCCGCAGCCCCGAGCAGAGGCCCTGTCCGATGAACGGCGGGGTGAGATGGGCGGCGTCGCCGAGCAGGAAGACCCGTCCGCTGCGCCAGCGGTCGGCGACGCGGGCCCGGAAGGTGTACTGCGTCTCGCGGACCACCTCGAAGTCCCCGTCGTACGAGGGCGGCAGCCACGGGGTGACCAGCTCACGGACCGTCTCTTGTCCTTCCCCGAGCCGGAACTCCCAGCGGTAGCGGTTCTCGCTCACGCGCATGAAGGTGGCCGGCCGGGCCGGGTCGCAGATCTGGTCGACGCCTTCCCAGCAGCGGACGGGGCCCGTCGTCTCGGCGTCGATGACCTTCCACCGTTCCTCGAAGCGCAGGTCCTCCCAGGCGCCGCCGATGGCTTCGCGGGTGAGGCTGCCCGCGCCGTCGCAGCCGAGGACCACGTCGGCCCACAGCTCGTGATCGCCGGTGTCGTCGCGGTAGGTGACACGGACGGGGCCGGTGGAGTCCGGGCCGACGCCGGTGACCTCCACGCCACCGCGCAGTTCGCACTCCGGGCGCCGGGCCAGGGCGTCGCGCAGCACGCGTTCCAGTTCGGGCTGGTCGAACATGCTGGACTGCGGATAGCCGTGGTGGCCGTGCTCGGTGCGCCGGAACTCGGCCATCACCCGGTGCCGGGCGTCCAGCAGCCGCAGCCCCTTCGCCGGCCGGGAGATCGCGGCGAACTCCTCACCGACGCCCGCCGCTTGGAGGATCCGGTGGATCTCGTCGTCGCCCGCGACGGCGCGCGGAAGCGGGTAGACGTCCCGGTGGCGTTCGAGGACGACACTGCGGACTCCGCGCCGGGCCAGGAGAAGGGCGGCGGTCACACCCACCGGCCCGGCCCCAACGATCACGACGGGCACACGTGCGGCTTCATCGACGGTCATGTGCGGCTCACCTCGGGTATCAGTTCGCGGCCGCGACGGGCGTGCGCTGCTCGCCGAGGTCGATGCGACCGTCGGGGGTCGCGATCGTCGCCGTGATCACGTCGCCCGGACTCAGGTAGTGCGGGTTCTTCGCCTGGCTCTTGAAGAACGCCCTCCACTTCACGGCGGGAGGCAGCAGCGCGCCGATCTTCTCGACGGCCTTCGGCGGCGCCTTCAGGGCCGTGCCGCCGGGAGTACCGGTGAGCAGCAGGTCGCCGGCGTCCAGGGTCTGGAAGCGGGCCAGCAGGGTCAGCGCCTGCGCCGGGCGGACGATCATGTCGGCCAGGGTGCGGTCCTGGCGCAGCTCGCCGTTGACACTCAACTTCAGCCGCAGGTCCAGGAGATGGGCGAAGTCCTCCGGCTCCAGCAACGACAGGTACGGACCGGTCGGCGTGAAGGTGGGGTACGACTTGCTCTCGTAGAACTGCGTCTTGGTCAGCTGCACCTCACGGGCGCTGACATCGTTGGTGATCACCAGTCCGGCGACGTACGACGGCAGGTCCCGCTCCTCGACCACGGTGCCGACGGGCAGGGGCGCGCCCATCACGAGCCCGAGTTCGATCTCGTAGTCGAGGAACTTCACGTGGGAGGGGCGGACGACGGCGTCGCCGGGGCCGCTGACCGAGCCGGACGCCTTGCGGAAGAAGGCGGGCGGGATGTCGCCCTTGAAACCCGAATCGCGGGCGTGGCTACGGTAGTTGACCATCTGGGCGACCACCCGGCAGGGCGTGGTGACCGGCGAGAGCGCGACCAGATCGGCGACCGGAGTGCCCGGCTCGCCGGAGGCAGCGGCCTCACGGACGGCGTCCCGGTCGGCCAGCAGCTCGGCGGTGGTCATGGCCTTGGTCTCGACGGGGACGGCCCCGTCTCCTTGGACGACCCACCAG
Source organism: Streptomyces sp. DF42 (assembly GCF_058267695.1). Taxonomy (NCBI): domain Bacteria; kingdom Bacillati; phylum Actinomycetota; class Actinomycetes; order Kitasatosporales; family Streptomycetaceae; genus Streptomyces; species Streptomyces sp. DF42. The sequence goes on from NZ_CM177859.1 coordinate 4,022,485, forward strand.
CCGTCGGCCGTGCGCAGGACATTGGTGCTCATGTCAGTGCCTTCTTCAGAGGGACGGGTCAGGAGTTGGCGGCCTTGAGCAGGCCGAAGAGTCGCGCGGGGTCCATCTCGTTGTCGCCGCGCAGGGCCTCGATGACATCGCGGACCCGCTGCGGTGAGGGGCTTGTGCCGAGGAAGTCGCGGGTGGCCGGCGGGCCCCACTGGGCGAGGCCGCTCGTCGACATGGGCGCCCAGCCGGGCTCGACGTCGCAGGAGAACAGGTCGCCGTCGGCGAAGTGCTCCAGCATGAAGTGGTCGGGATCGCGCCAGTAGTCGAAGAGCTGGCTGCCCTGGATGTGGCGGCCGATGCCCCAACTGCGCTTGTATCCGCGCTCCTTGAGGTACTCGCCACCGGCGGCGATGGAGTCGAGGTCGGTGACCTGGTAGGCCGAGTGGACATACCCGGTGCCGGGCCCCAGGTGCATGGCCAGGGTGTGGTGGTCGGCCGGCACGCCACCCAGGTCGCAGCGGATGAACGCCATCGTCGGACCCCGGCCGCGCTGCCCGTCCAGGAACAGGAAGTCGGACACGATCATCCCGAGCGTGTCCAGATACCAGTCCAGAGCCTGGCCGAAAACGCGGGTCTCCAGCACCACGTGGCCCAGGCGCTGGATGCGGGACGGCTCGCGCGGCGGGCGCTGCGTGGTGTTCCTACGACGGTGATCCGTGCCGAAGTTGAGGAGCAGCGGCTGCTGTTCCGGCAGTGCGGGGAGCTGTTCGCCGCAGTGCGCGACCCGGACCGGGAAGCCGGACGGGTCGAGCAGGTCGACCACCTTGCCGCCGCCAGGCACGTCGGAGTCCCGTACGGACGATCCGGTGGCGCGGGCCAGCCGGTCCAGATCGCCCCGCTCGGCGGCGCGAAACGCCGGACCGATGAAGCGGGACGTACGACCGCGCCGGATCACCATGCAGGGCGAGCCCGCGAAGGTGCCCCGCAGCCACAGCTCGCTCGCGGTGCGGGCGGCGACGCCGAAGCCGAAGTCGCGGGCGAAGACCTCCGCCCGGTCCAGGTCGGGCTTCTCGAACTCCAGCCAGGCCAGGTCCGCCACCTTGATCACGGGATTCCGGGAGCGGCCGGGGTGTTCGCCGCGCAGGGCGCCCTGCTCGCTATGGAGGTCCTGGTGGGCCGTGATGACGTCCCCGTTGACGCGTGTTCCAGACATGGTGCCCTCCGAGCAACATTGCCGTAATGAGGAAATCATCAACTGTGACAGTTCTTTCGTCAAGGCTTTCGCGGCAGGAAATGACGAATTCATCAGGACTGCGATCGCCGTCTTGCAACCGTTAGACTCTGCGCATGTCTACGTCAGCCCCGCCCAGCAACCGGTTCGAGCGACGTCGCGCGGAGACCCGCAGGGCTCTGGTGCGAGCAGCCCGGCAGATACTCGCTGAGAGCGGTGACACCAGTGCGAGCATCCAGGCGATCGCCGAGCGCGCGGACGTGGGCTTCGGCTCCTTCTACAACCACTTCGACTCCAAGGCGGAGTTGTTCGAGACGGCAGTGATCGACGCCTTCGAGGAGTTCGGGCAGGCCTTCGACGAGCGTCTGACGGGGATCGACGATCCGGCGGAGCTGGTGGCGGCCGGCTTCCGGCTGAGTGCCCGCATGGCCGACTCCCACCCGGAGCTGATGCAGGTCCTGCGCCGCCGTGGTCTGGGGCACATCCACTCGGGCAACGGACTGGCCCGACGCGCTCTGCGTGATCTGCAGGTCGGCATCGCCTCAGGCCGCTTCACGACCCTCGACCCCGTGGTCGCCCTGTCCGCACTGGGCGGCACCTTGCTGTCCCTGGTGGAGCTGCGGTTCGCCCGCCCCGAGGTGGACGGCGACGAGGCCGCGGTCAACCTCGCCGAGATGGTCCTGCGGATGCTGGGCCTGCCCGCGGACGACGCCCACGAGGTCGCCCGACGCCCCTTGCCTGACGTCGACTGACTCGCGCCGAGGCCTCACGCGGACGACGGGTCCGGGCGGAACGTGACCGAGCGGCCGGTGAAGCGGGCGTCGATTGCGTCCTCGCTGGTGGTGACCGACCGCAGCCGGAGCCCTTCGGGCACGTTCTGCAGCGGTATGGGCTCGTCCAGGACCTTGTCGAGCAGTGATGTCAGCGGAGGGAGCAGTTCACCCTGCTCCGCGCGTACGTCCGTGAAGGCGACGCGGTTGCCGCTCGCCGCCGAGACGGCCGCGCTCACGGTCACGTCGCCGACGAGCGGCAGACTCGCGGTCGCGTCGACCCGGCCGGACTCGTCCCCCTGTGACACCTGCACGCCGAGCGCGCTCGACACATCCGCGTACGACAGGAACGCGGTCGCTGTGACGCCGTCCGCGTGAGCCTCGTCGGCGCTCCCCGAGGTCTTCAGCCCGTCCATGCCGACCGTCAGCTTCGTCACCGGGAGCGGCCGGGTGGTGGCGCCGGCCGGAATGTCGTGGGCGGTCAGGTCGACATGGTCCAGGCTGCCCGCAGCCAGTTGGTTCAGTACGGGAAAGCCCCTGACGTGCACCGATGGCCGATCGGCGGTTCCCATGCCGTCCTGGAACGCCTTGGCCGTACGGCTCTCCGCGCGAGCTGCGGCGATCCGGTCGACCGCGACTCCGCCGACCAGCAGGGCCACCAGGGACACAGCGACGATGATCACGCGCCGCCCGGTCCGGGTCGGGGGGCTCACGTACACGGAGCCGTCGCCGTAGTAGGGCTCCTCGTCGCGGTGGGACTGATACATGGTTCTCCTCTTCGAGTGGTGCTTGGGAAGTGCGCCTACGCGGCGTCGCCCTCGGGCCGGACAAGCCCGTGGACGCACGCCGCGGCGCTGTCTCCGGCCACGCCCATCGCGATCAGGGCGGCGGTCGCGGTGCCGGTGCCGTCATCGCTCCAGACCTCGCTGTTCACGCAGTCCAGCAGCCCTAGCAGGTACCCCTCCAGAGCCCGGGTCAGGACGACCGGGGGGACGCCGGTCTGGAAGGCGCCGCGCCGCTGCCCCCGGGAGATGATCGCCTCCGCCATGTCCCGCGCGGGGGCCAGGACTTCGGCGAGCCGATCGGCCCCGAGGTCCTGGGGAGCGAGGCGGAGCAGGATGCGGTAGCGATCTCCGACGGGCCACACCGCGAGGACGAAGCGCGCCAACTCCGGGACGGCATCCGCCACCGGCGCGCGCGGGACCGCGAGCGCCTGCCGCAAGGCCCACGTGGCCTCCTCCACCAGCCCCTCCATCAGTGCGGCCCGGCCGTTGAAGTGGCCATAGACCGTACGGCGCACCACCCCTGCCGCCTCGGCGATGTCACCGAGGCTGCTGTCGGGGTCACGGTCGAGTTCCTGCCTGGCCGCTTCGAGGATGCGGGCCCGTGTGAGCAGGGTTCGGCTGCGTTCCGGGGCGGCTGTCAAGTGTGCGTGGATCACGTCGAACCTCCGATTGACGGGGGGAGGGCGACTCGATAGTTGCACATCGGCGGGCAATAAACTAGTCTGCACATCAATGGGCAATTAGCTGCCCCTGATGCCGGGCCCCTCTTGGCCCCGCGTGCACCGATCCCATCGATTCCGCACCCCCGAAGCCTGCGCTTCCCCTCCTGCCGAGGAGCCTTGACCATGCCGCTCTTTCCGAACACACCCGTCGAGAAGATGACGGAGCCCTACCACCGGCGCTGGTGGGCTCTGCTGGTCCTGTGCCTGAGCCTGCTGATCGTGGTCATGGCGAACACGTCACTGATCGTGGCCGCCCCCGACATGACGCGGGACCTGAACCTGTCCAGCAGTGACCTGCAGTGGGTCATTGACGGCTACACCGTCCCCTACGCCGCCCTGATGCTCGTGCTTGGCGCGATCGGCGACAAGTACAGCCGCCGCGGCGCCCTCGTCCTCGGCCTGCTGATCTTCGCCGGAGGTGCGGTGATGGGCGGCCTGGTCGACGAGACGAACCTGGTCATCACAGCCCGCGCGATCATGGGTGTCGGTGCCGCCGTGGTCATGCCGGCCACACTGTCGCTGCTGGTCGCGATGTTCCCGCGCGCCGAGCGCGCCAAGGCCATCACCGCCTGGTCCGCGACCTCCGGCCTCGCCATCGCCGCCGGTCCGCTGGCCGCCGGCTGGCTGCTGGAGAACCACGCCTGGGGCTCCACCTTCCTGATGAACGTCCCCGTCGCCGTCCTCGGCGTCGTCGGCGCGCTGCTCCTGGTCCCGGCGTCCAAGGCGGAGGGCATGGGCCGGATCGACTACGTCGGGGGTCTGCTGTCGATCATGTCGGTCGGTTGCCTGGTCTACGCGACCATCGAGGGCCCGCACTTCGGCTGGGGCGTCGGCCCGATCACCGCGGCCGTCGTCGCCGGCGTGGGCCTGCTGGCCTTCGTCGCCTGGGAGTTGAAGCACCCCAACCCGATGCTGAACGTGCGCAAGTTCACCGAGCGTCCCTTCAGCGGCTCGATGATGGCGGTGCTGTTCTTCTTCTTCGGCACCTTCGGCTCGATCTACTACTCCACCCAGTTCCTCCAGTTCGTCCTCGGCTACAACGCCCTGGACACCGGCATCCGCCTGCTGCCCCTGGCCGGAGCCGTCTTCGTCGGCGCCGCCGTCACCGGCAAGCTCGCCCCGAAGCTCGGCGTGAAGACCGTGGTCGGCACCGGCATGGTCATCGGCACGGCAGGCGTCTTCCTGCTCACGCAGATCGAGACGGGCTCGACCTACACCGACTTCCTCACGCCCCTGCTGCTGCTCGGCTTCGCCATCGGACTGAGCCTGGCCCCGGCCACCGACACCATCATGGGCTCCTTCCCCGAGAGCGAACTGGGCGTCGGCGGCGGCGCCAACGACACCGCCCTGGAACTCGGCGCCTCGCTGGGCATCGCCATCCTCGGCTCGCTGCTCGCCACCTCCTACAAGGACAAGCTCACCGACATGGTCGGCGGCCACCTCCCGGCCGCGGCCATGGACACCGCCAAGGACTCCGTCGGCGGCGGCATCGCGGTCGCCGAACACGTCGCCAAGAACCCCCAGGGCGGCCCCCAGCAGGCCCACACCCTGCTCGGCGCGGTCCACGAGTCCTTCGCCCACGCCATCGCCCACACCAGCCTCATCGGCGGCATCATCATGGCCGCCGGAACCCTGATCGTCATCGCCGTCCTGCCCGGCCGCAAGCACACCACCAAGCCCCATGCTGAAGATGCGGCACCGGCTACCGAGGAACAGACCGAGACCGTATACGCCTGAGCCCCGTACACCGGAGGCCGGAACCCCGATTCCGGCCTCCTCCACCCCCAGGACGGGCTGTGCCTGAGCGGCGCACGGCCCCGGGACGGTGCCGGCAGGGGACACCCGGCACCGTCCCCCTTTTTTTGCTGTCCGTCCCGCGTGGCTGGGGTGGCGTTCAGCGGACCTCCGAGGTGACCCCAACCGGGCCCAGTTCCAGGATGATTGTCGAAGATCAGGCGTTGTGGGGTGGCTTCGGGGGCGGCTTGGTCTGGGACCACTGGCTTGACGCCGAGTCGGGCGGTGCAGCGTCGGGGAGCTGGCGATCAAGCCGTTCGGGGAGGGGCGGGGCAGGTGCAGGGGGATCTGGGAAGAGACGCCGCGCGGTTGAGTGCCGGGTGTGGCGCTGTGGATGGTTGGCGTGGTATTGCTCGGCCTGGGCTGGTGGCGCGATCACGCGGGATTCTGGGCGGACAAGGCGTTCCTCACCCATGTCTTCTCGTCCGTGACGACCGCTTCGTTCGGCGTTCCGTTGGCCCTGGTGATCCTCAACCGGGACGCGATGGTGCAGGCCGAGGCGGTGGAAGCGCGTGCCTGGCGGCGTCTAGCCCCTGAATGGTGGCTGCGCAGTGCGCTCCACCGAGAGGACGACGGCGCTCTCGCTGAGCCCCGTCAGCAGCTCACGGATGAGACGTCGGAACACGCCCTGGAGGAGTTCCGAGCCGAGGTACGTCCAGGCAGTTCGGCCGTGCCGGTGGTAGTCGCCCGTGCCCGTAGACCTGATCAGGGAACGAGAGTTCAACGCGTATCTGGATGACCTCAACCACGGCCGGCGGAGTGGACCTCTCCATATGACGTGGCGGCGCTGGCTTGGCAGTACCGCATCGCCACGACGCTGGCGCGGGGACGGACATGGAAAGACCCCGGCGCTTCGCACCGGGGTCACGTCGGACTGCAGGGGCGATCTCACCCCTCGGTGGCGGCCACCTCGTCGACTACGATCTGCGCCCGCTTCTCCGGCACACCGGCCGCGATGAGCGTGGTGACGGCCACCCGGGTGCCGTCGTCCTCCAGCGCCCCGGTGTTGACCTCTTCCAGCAGGGCGACCGTCATCGCCTCCAGACCGGCGCTCAGCACCGGGGCCGGCAGCTGAGTGTGGAAGACGCCGTCCCGTTGTCCCTGCTCCACGATGGCCGTGACCCTGACCCGGGCGGGCTCCAGGATCCCGGCGACACGGTCCATGCCGAGGTCCCGTCGGGCCAGCGCCAGAAGCATCCGGTACCGGTCGCCCACGGGCCAGAGCGCCAACGAGAAGTGGGCGAGCGCCCGGTCGGCCGGCTCCGTCACCCCCGCGCCGACCGCCGCGGTGGCCTGAAGCGCCTCGGCGGCCTCCTCGGCCAGCGCGTCCAGCAGCGCCGCCCGCCCGGGGAAGTGCCCGAACAGCGTGCGCCGTACGACACCCGAGGCGCGGGCGAGTTCCTCCAGGGTGATGTCGGGATTCCGCCCCAGCTCCTGGCGGGCGGTGGCCAGGATGCGCGCCCGGTTGGACCGTGCATTGCGTCGCTGGGGCACACGGCCGACGGGCTGGGACACGACAGGAACCTCGAAGAAACCGGGACGGAGAATGGACTTCTCCATTCTGGCACGCCAGTCCCGACCGACCCGCGGCCGCATCCGGGGTCGGTCGGGACCTGGTCAGGCGGGCAGCTCCTTGATGTCGGACGGCTCCTGCGGCTCGATGCCGTTGAAGCGGTGCCGGAAGTCGCTGGAGGCGGGGTACGCGGCGCGGCGGGAGCGCATGATCGAGCCCAGCGGGCGGTGGGCCTCCAGGGCGTGCCAGGGGCTGAAGGAAAGGACGTCGTCGGCGTAGCGGCGGCGGGCGTCGCCGTAGGCGTCCTGGGCGGGCAGATGCAGCACGGCCACGGTCTGGTGCGGTGACAGTTCCTCGGGCCACAGGACCGAGGCGTCCTCCACCGGCATCCGGTCGATGTCCGTGCACAGCTGGGCGCGGATGTCGTACTCGGCGCTGTTGTCTGCGAAGAAGTCGACGACGAGGTCGCGCAGAGCCGACTCGCCGGCCTTCTTGTCGACGTGGCTGCCGGTGAGGGCTTGCACGTTCGCCGAGCGGGGCGCGGCGGACATCTTCGCCACGTGGTCGCCGTAGCGGAGCGCGGCCATGGAGTGGAAGGTCTCGCCGAGGACGTGGTCGTTGGCGGCGGCCAGGGTCTCGACGGCGGGCGGAAGCGGACGTCCGACCCGGGTGAGGGCCTTGGCGGCCACCCGGGCGGCCGCGCCGGTGACCTGGAGCTGCTGGTCGCTCTGGCCGGGCTGTTTCTCCAACAGGTCCTGGAGTTTGGCGTATTGGGCGATGTTGCCGAAGGGCAGGGTGGGGTGGTTGACGAGGAGGAAGTCCTGGGTGGTGAAGCCGTCGTCCAGGGCACGGGACCCGGGGGCGCCGATCACCTTCATCGCGAGGCCGCGCTGGACGGGCACCTGGTCGGAGCGCAGGTCGCCGGGGGCGGAGGAGAAGCGCACGATCACCGGGTAGGTGACCGGTTCAGCGAAGAGGCCCTGGGCGAGGTGGGCGGGCAGGTCGGGCTGGATGCGCAGCTCACCGGAGAGGACGCCGTGGCTCTTGGCGTGAGCGTCGCGCAGGCCGTGACGGTGTTTGTCGGCGACCTGCTGGTTGGCCTTGCCCATGGCCGCGACGACCTGGCGGACGAGTTCGTCCTCGTCCGGAAAGGGCTGTTCGAGGTCAGGGCTGTAGCGGACGTACGAGGTCATGGGGGTTCTCCGCGCGAGGTGGGGGTCAGTTGCTGCTGAGCCAGCGGATGGCGGACAGGCTCGGCATGAAGAAGTACTCGCCGCCGAGGAGGGTGTTGAAGGACTGGATGTTCTGCACCCGGCGAGGCGGGGTCCCGGGCACGGTGAAGTAGGCGCCCTTGTCCTGGAGCGAGATCATCGGGTCCTTCTCCTTGCCCAGGCCCATGAAGTTGCCGGAGCCGACCCACTCGCTCTGCAGGAACTCGACGTTGTCGATGGCCCGGGCGCCCAGCGCGATGAAGTCCAGGCCGCGCGGTGTGCCGTCGTCCTTGAGGCGGTCCGGGGGCAGCGGGGTGCCGTAGGAGGTGCCGCGCCGGATGATGCGGCGGATGTTGACGTCGCTGAGGACCGTCAGCTTGGTGTCGCGCGGGTTCATCCGGCGGATGTGGGAGCCGAGCGGGGTGCGCAGCCCGCGCGGGTCGGCGGAGTAGTCGAAGTCGTTGATCCGGTTCGGGTCCTCGCCGATCGCGGGGGTGTCGCGCTCTGGGGTCAGGGCGAGAGGCGCGCCGCTGCGCCAGCGGCCGACCAGCTTGGCGGCCAGCAGTTCGCGTTCGGCCTCGGTGGAGGCGTTGTCGTGCAGCCACTTGTTGAAGGCCGCGACGTGGGAGTGGTACTTGCGGAAGACGACGTACGTGCCGTTGCGGCCCAGGACGTCCGGAGCCGGTACGGGCAACGGCACACCGGTCTCGCTCGGGTAGCCGAGGACGAACTCCCCGGCCTTGATGGGCCGTCCGTCGCCGGGCAGGGGTTCGGCGCCACTGCCCTCGACCACCGGCTGGCTGAAGCCGTCCCGGTAGCCGAAGACGTTGAACCCGTCGGCCGCGAAGTCCTGGTGCGACAGCAGCCGTACGCCAGGGACCTCGCCCAGTTCCTTTTCGTACGCGGCGACTTCGGCCCGCCAGTCGTCCTCGCTCGCGGCAAACACCGTGACGGCGACATGCACCCGCGGTGTGCCGAAGGGGAACTCCCAGCGGTCCGGCGCGTTCACGCCGGTGTCCCGCAGCCGCTCGGCGCGGGCGGCCATCCCGGCACGGAAGTTGGCCGGGAAGGAGGCCAGTGAGGTCTCCGGCAGCCCCAGTGCGACCAGACCCTGGTAGCTGAGAGCGAGGGACAGCCAGGACGGCTGCGGTTCGTCCCAGCGCGCCGCCGAGGTCACCCTCGGCGCCAGTCGGCGCAGCAGCTCCCTGCCCGCGGCCGGTTCGGTGATCTCCAGGATCGCGTGGGTGCCGAAGTAGGGCTCGGGCCGGGCCCGCAGCAGGGTCGCCTGGATGTCGTCGAGGTCCAGGGTGGGCGGGCGGCGCAGCCGCCGAAACAGCGGGGAAGGCATGGTGCGCCTGCCTTCAGTTGAGGTCCGACAGGAAACGCTGCACGGCGGCCTCCTGCCGCTTGAGCCGGTGGCCTTCAGCGACGGTGAGGCCCGGGTGGGCGACGAACCACGCCTCCGCCGGGATCTGGTACTTGACGATGAAGTCCTTCACGTCCGGCGAGGTGATGCCGGGCCAGCCCTCGACGTTGCTGAACAGGTAGTCCATGAACTCGGGGATCTTCGTCGCGAAGTCGTCGATGTAGGGGTCCCACTCGCCGTCGAAGGCGGTTGCGAACAGCAGCTTCGTGTCGTTGTCGAGGAACACGAACCGCATGTTGTGCAGGGTGCCGACCTGACCTGCGCCCGCCAGGTTCCCGCCGACCAGGCCGAAGAACTTCCGCAGCCGCGCGGCGCCGTTCGGCTTCAGCGGCAGGATCGTCGTCAGCTCGGACACCTCACCGCTCTTGGCGCCGATCCGGCCGGCGGTGGTGACGGCGTGTTCGGCCATCTCCTCCTTGTCGGCGAGGATCTCGGCGGCCTTGAGCTTGAGGGCGATCTTGGCGTCCGAGAGTGCGGCGTCCACCTTCTCGCGGACCGCATCGGGGAACTGCTGGAACTTGGTGTGCAGGTCTGTCTCGCTCATGGCGCCTCTCCTTGGGCGTGGGCGGCAATACTCCACGTATTGCCACAAATAGGCCATCGCGGGATGGCACACAAGAGGGACAAGCCCAGTTTCTGACCATCTCCGCAGGATTGATTACATCATCAGTTCACTCCTCTGGCTTGTCAATGCGCTACTGGCAGGTAGTCACACGACGCACGGGACTATGACGGTGTCCCATGCAGTGAGGCGGACCAGTCGCTTGCAGCAACACAGGGCTGCGGCGAGGCCGAGAAAGGCCAGGTAGTTGCGTGGAAGGCGCTCGTAGCGGGGACTGAGTCCGCGATAGCCGGACAGCCACGAGATCGTCCGCTCGATCACCCACCTGCGGCGGCCCAAGCGTTCGCTGGACTCGACGCCTTTGCGGGCGATGCGCACTCGTCGTACCTCAGTGAGGATGCGAGGCGCGTGTGATCGAGCAGGTTCCTCTAGCCGGCGTCCCGGGGAAGGGACTCGATGGCCGCCTCGATGAGGCGCAGGGCGACCACCGCGGCCTGTTCGAGGTCGGACTCCTGGGTGCCGGTGAAGAGCTCGATGATGATGGCGGTCGCCGCGATGGCCACCATCCGGGGGCCGACGGCCTCCGGGGCGACGCCGAGGTCCGCGGCGACGACTCTGGTCGATTCGCGGACGGCGGCGTCCATCCGTGCCGTCCGCAGCGCTGCCAGTTCGGGGTTGGCGACGAACATGCGGCGTTCCAGTTCGACCATCTCGTCGTCGCCCGACTCGTGTTCCGCCAGCAGCCACCGCCCGAGGACGTCCACCGCACGCTCGTCGGGGCTCCGGTTGCGCATCGCCTCGGCCAGCCGGTCCGCGCCCTCGCTGAACTTGGACATGGCGATGTCCTGCTTGGAACGGAAGTACATGGCCACCGTGCGCGGCGAGACCTCGGCCCGTTCCGCGATCTCGGCGACCGTCGTGGCGTCGTAGCCCTGCTCGGCGAACAACTCGAAGGCGGCACGGATGACCGCCTCGCTGCGCCTTGCCTTACCGCGCTCCCTCAGACCTTGCTTCACCATGGCGCCAAGATTACTGCAAAGTTACAGCCCCTCGCAATGTTGCAGTTCGCTGCAAATTTTAGCTTAGGCTGCAGTCGTCTCGACGGATCGGCGACAGGGAACAGTCATGGCTGGAAAGTTGTACGCACTCGGCCGGTGGGCGGCGCGCCGCCGGCGCTGGGTGGTGGCGGGCTGGCTGCTGCTGCTCGCGGTGGTGGGCGGGCTCGGGATCACCCTCCACGGGAACCTCTCCACGCAGTTCAGCGTGCCGGGGATCGAGGCGCAGCGGGCCACGGACCTGCTGAAGAAGGAGTTTCCGGAAGCTGCCGGCGCCGACGCACGCGTGGTGTTCGCCGCACCGCCCGGTGCCACGCTGCTCGGCGGGAAGGAGCAGGCCGCGATCGCCTCGAGCCTGCACAACGCCGCCTCGGTGCCCGGGGTGCTCTCCGTGTCCGACCCGGTGACGGGCCAGACGATGTCCGCCGACCGCACGATCGGTTTCGCCGACGTCCAGTTCGCCAAGGCGGCGGGAGAGGTGCCGAAGTCCGCCACCGATGCGCTGACCTCGGCGATGGGACCGGCCCGGGACGCCGGCCTCACGGTCGAGTACGACGGCTCGGCGATGGATCCGACCGTCTCGGTGAGCGGCCCCGCCGAGATCATCGGGATCGTCGTCGCGTTCCTCGTGCTCGCCCTCGCCCTCGGGTCGCTGGTCGCGGCCGGGCTGCCCATGGTCACCGCCTTCGTCGGAGTGGCGATCGGCGTTCTGGGCGTCGAGTTCGTGGCCGGGTTCGTCCAGATGACCGAGACCGCGACCACCCTGGCGCTGATGATCGGTCTGGCCGTCGGCATCGACTACGCCCTGTTCCTGGTGTCCCGCCACCGCGAGCAGCTGGCCGGCCAGGGTGACGGCGAGCTCGACGTGCAGGACTCGATCGGTCGCGCCACCGCCACCGCGGGCAGCGCCGTGGCGTTCGCCGGCCTCACGGTGATCATCGCGCTGGCGGCCCTGTCGGCCACCGGCATCCCGTTCCTGACCGTCATGGGCCTAGCCGCGGCCTTCACCGTGCTCCTCGCCGTCCTGGTCTCACTCACCCTGGTGCCGGCCGTGCTGGCCTTCGCCGGTGAACGGCTCCGCCCCCGGGCCAAGCAGCGCCGCTCCCGGAGCGCACGCCCCGACTCCGCCGGGGCGTGGGGCCTGGCCTGGGCACGCATGATCACCCGCCGGCCCGTCGCCGCCCTGCTCGTCTGCCTGGCGGCTCTCGGAACCGTCGCGCTGCCGGTCGGTCACCTGCGTCTCGGCCTGCCCGGCAGCGAGACCCAACCCGTCGCCAGCACCCAGCACCGCGGCTACGACCTGCTCGGCCAGGGACTCGGGCCGGGCTACAACGCCACCGTCACCGTCGCCGTCGACACCGCCCGCGTCCGGGACGCCCAGCGCACCGCGCTCCTCGACAACCTGGCCGACACGCTGCGGCGCGACGCCGGCGTCGCCGCCGTCGCCCCGCCGGTGACCAACCAGGCCGGCACGGTCTCCCTCCTCAGCGTCATCCCCACAACCGGACCGGACGACCAGGCCACCACCGACCTGGTGCACCGGATGCGCGAGAGGGACAAGCAGGCCGTCACCCAGGCCGGCGGCGTCATGTACGTCACCGGCACCACCGCCACCGCCATCGACGTCTCCGCCAAACTGGCCGACGCGCTGCCCCTGTTCATCGCCATCATCACGGTCCTGGCCGTCGTCCTGCTGACCATCGCGTTCCGGTCACTGCTGGTCCCCCTCAAGGCCGTCCTCGGCTTCCTGCTGTCCACCGCGGCCAGCCTCGGCTTCGCCGTCTGGGTCTTCCAGGACGGCAACCTCACCGACGCCTTCGGGGTCGCCGCCGCGGCACCGGTGGTGGCCTTCCTCCCCGTCCTGCTCGTCGGAGTGCTCTTCGGCCTCGCCATGGACTACGAGGTCTTCCTGGTCAGCCGCATGCGCGAACACTTCGAGCACACCGGCGACGCACGCGAAGCCGTCGCGCACGGCGTGGCCAGGAGCGGACGCGTGGTCGTCGCCGCCGCACTGATCATGATGGTCGTCTTCGGCGGCTTCATCTTCACCGACGACCCGGTCATCAAGTCGATCGCCTTCTCCCTCGCCTTCGGCGTCCTCTTCGACGCCTTCGTCGTCCGTCTGACCATCGTCCCCGCCGTCATGGCCCTGCTCGGACACCGCGCCTGGTGGCTCCCCCGCTGGCTCGACCGCGTGCTGCCCGACGTCGACATCGAAGGCACCCGCCTGCCCGCTCCCACACCGGCCGCCAACACCCCGGCGACCACCCCGGTCCGGCAGTACGACCACGTCTGAACCGAGCACCCGCTGACGCGCAGCATGACGGCGCGTCAGCGGGTGCGCTTGGCTAGGCCCTTGTACGGTCAGCCGCCGCGGACCTCGAATCCCCTCTTCCTCATCGAGCTGTCCTGAATCAGAAGGTCAGGACGTCGCCGTCCGGATTCTCGACGTTGATCCACAGCGAGGCCGGATCACGCTGTCCCTCGCCGAGTCCTCCGAATAGCTCGAACTACGCGTGCCGTTCGCTCTCCTGCCGTCCAACTGCCGTGCAAGCCGAAACCGTTGTTGCTTGAGCGTCGAGAAAGAGCATGAACGTCCACGCCTCGTCCGCCGAGTCAATGCGACCGATGCGCAAGCGTGCCTCTCCTGCCTGTTCGAGGACGCCGATCGTTTCGGCGAGGGCCAAGGTCGGTTGCCCGCGCCTCCGAGTGAGCCGGAGACGGGTCCGGTAGGCGGCCGCGAGCCGGTTCGCCGGAACCGGCCATCCCAGATGACGAAGGCAACTACGCTCGGTAGTTCTCACTGGTCCGTGGTGTTTTCCGTTGTGCTGTGCCCTGGATGTGCCGGCGAGGGCACAGCGAGCAAGGACATGAAGTCGGACTCCCCACGCCTTGGCGGCGCCCCTGCACCCGCCCTGGCTTCGACGGTGATCTTCAGGGGGCAGGGAACGAGACCGCGGACGTCGAAGAAGCTCAGGCAGCCCTCGTACTGCTCGTCCGCTTCGTCGGAGCGGTCAGTGATCCGCGGGTTGACCAGAATGATGGCCGGGGCGTCGCCGGGCGGCTGGACGACGGAGACGGCACATCCGATGCCGATCTGCGCGATGGCGGTGCTCGGGCCGGCTCCGGTGTAGGCCAGGTCCGCCAGTACAGGAATCTTCAGGCGGGCGCAGCGGTCCCGCCGTCGGGGCCCGGCCCGGGCGGTCAGTCCGAGCCTGCTTGCGCCGTGCGATCCTGCGCCGCGATGTGAGCCAGGATGACTTTGGTGAGATCCGCGAAGGTGTCGAGCTGGTCGGGGGTGAGCGCGTCGACGAACCAGCGGCGCACATGGCCCACGTGGCGAGGCGCGGCCGCCTCGATGGCCTCGCGGCCCGCCTGTGTCAGCGAGACGTGGATGCCGCGATTGTCGGTGAGGCAGGGTTCCCGGGTGACCAGGCCCCGGCGGACCATGCGGTTCAGATGCTGGGTGAGCCGGCTCTTCTCCCAGTTGATCGCCTTCCTCAGTTCGATCGCGCGCATTCGGCCGTCCGCGGCCTCCGAGAGGCTCACCAGAACCGCGTAGTCCGCGTCCGACAGCCCGGTCTCGGCCTGAAGTTCCCGTCCGACCCGGTCGCGGAGCTGTGTATCCAGCTCAATGAGCCCCCGCCACGCGTTTTGCTCGCGCTCGCTCAGCCAGTCGCCGTCACTCATGAGTTCATGATACGGAATGGTTGACACGTGAACCGCATGAGCCGTGTGCCGGCCGTCCCGCTCGATGTGGCTCCAGCGGGAGTTCGATGACGAGCCGTTTGGGGGGCGCCGACGAGGTGGGGGGTGTGGAACCGAGCGCGTCGGCCAGCCGGTCGGCGGCGTCGGCCAGGCGGGTGTGTGCCTCGGGAGTGGGGACGTGCTTCCGGGCGGAGCCGGCTGCGCGGTCGGTGAAGGCCGAGTCGAGGAGGAACGTCCCTTCGATGATGTGCCGTGCACCGAGCACCGACAGCACGGGGCGTAGCGCGTAGTCGACGGCGAGCAGGTGCGCCAGTGTGCCGCCGGTGGCCAGCGGGAGGACGGCCTTTCCTGCCAGCGCGTCCTGAGGGAGCAGGTCCAGGAGGGACTTGAGCAGTCCGGAATAGGAGGCCTTGAAGATCGGCGTGGCGACGATCAGGCCGTCGGCCTGCGCGATCCGTTCCAGCGCGCCGGCTATCCGCGGGTGCTCTGTGTCGCCGTTGAGCAGTTCGGCCGCGGGCAGTTCGCGTACGGCGATGTGGTCCACGGTGTGGCCGCGGGCTTCGAGCGTGGCAAGGGTGGCCTGCGCGGCGCTCGCGGTTCGTGAGGTCGGGGCCGGGCTGCCGCTGAGAGCGAGAACGGCGGACATGGGGTGACTCTCCTGACGGGTGAGGAAGGCGGCAAGGGAGCTTTCCGTGTCAGGCGTCGCCGAGTTCGCGGCGCAGTACGGGCAGGACCTGCTCGCCGAGAAGGTCGAGTTGCTCGCGGACGGTCTTCTCGGGAATGCCGGCGAAATCCAGGCCGAACAGGATGCGTGAGGTGCGGCCGAAGTACTTGGGGAAGCGGAGCACCTTGTCGATGACCTGCTGGGGGCTTCCCACGGTCAGGCCCGTGTTGGCCACAGCGTGTTCCAGGTCGACGCCCTGGTTGATGGGGTGGCCGTGGAAGTAGGGGGCGTATTCGGTCCAGGCGTCCTGGGAGTTGGGACGGACGAAGACGCCCCCTCCGGCTCCGACGATGGCGTCCTCCGGGCGTCCGTGGCCGTGGTGGGCGTAGCGTTCCCGGTAGAGGTTCACGTACTGCTGGAAGTACTCCATCGTCATGAACAGGTTGTTGACGAAGAAGCCGTCGCCGTAGGTGGCGGCCTGTTCGGCGATCTCCGGGCTGCGGATGGAGCCGTGCCACACGAACGGCGGGGTGCCGTTGAGAGGGCGGGGCATGGCGGTGAAGTTCCTGAGCGGAGTGCGGAAGCGACCGCTCCAGTCCACGTTCTCCTCACGCCACAGCCGGCGCAGCAGGGCGTAGTTCTCCACCGCCAGCGGGATGCCCTGGCGGATGTCCTGGCCGAACCAGGGGTAGACCTCGGCGGTGTTGCCACGTCCGAGCATGAGGTCGACCCGGCCGTTCGCCAGGTGCTGGAGGGTGGCGAAGTCCTCGGCGATCTTCACCGGGTCGTTCGTGGTGATCAGCGTGGTCGAGGTGGACAGGGTGATGCGCTCGGTGCGCGCCGCGATATACGCGAGCAGCGTGGAGTCCGCGCTGGAGATGAATGGCGGGTTGTGGTGCTCGCCGATGGCGTAGACGTCGAATCCGGCGTCCTCGGCGTGCTTGGCGATCCGGGTGATCGCGTGGATGCGCTCGAACTCGGTGGGTGCCTGGCCGGTGTTCGGATCGGGGTGGATGTCGCCTACCCCGAAGATGCCGATTTCCATGATGGCGGTCCGTTGTCCTTTGTCCGGGGTCCGGGTCAGATCGCGAGCGCGCTGGTGGCTATCGCGGCGAGTGCGACCAGGCCGAGGATGATCGGGCCGATCGCTCCGCCGCGGGCCTTGGGGTCGGCGTAGTCCCCCGCGCGGCCGTGGTAGACCACGGCTCCGGCGAAGACGATCACCAGGCCCACCGCTGCGGCGATGCCCAGTGGGTGCCAGAAGATTCCCGCGATCAGGCCCACGGCGGCGGCGGCCTCGGCCACGCCGATCAGCCGGGTCAGCGAGGCGCTGACTCCCAGGTGCTCCTGCAGCAGCTGGGGCACGCTGCCCTTCAGGGTGATCTTGGGGATACCCGCCCCGAGGGCGGCGAGGGCGAGCAGGGCGCTGAGGACGGCGGCGGCGATGAACATGGCGACTCCCCGGGGAGGGTGGTTGATGTGTTAACCAAACCGTACATGACACTTGGTTAACGCATCAACCACCCCGGGCCGCACCGGGCCGCCACCGCGCCCCTGGCAGATTGGTTGATGCGTTAACCTTTCGGCGATAAGTTGGGTAACACATCAACCAAATCGTTCTCGGAACTCCAGGAGAAACCCGTGACCGAACAGAAGATCATCGCGGTGGTCGGCGCGACCGGCGCCCAGGGCGGCGGCCTCGTGCGCGCGATCCTCGCCGACCCGGACGGCGGGTTCGTCGCGCGCGCCCTGACCCGTAACGCCGCCTCGGACAAGGCCCGAGAGCTCGCCGCACAGGGCGTCGAGGTGGTCGAGGCCGACATCAGCGACGAAACAAGCCTCGCCAAGGCATTCGAAGGCGCATACGGCGCATACCTGATGACCAACTTCTGGGAGCACGCGTCCCCGCAGAAGGAGAAGTCGGACGCGGCCGCCATGGTCGGCGCGGCGAAGAGCGCGGGCCTCAGCCACGTGATCTGGTCCACGCTGGAGGACACCCGCGAGCACATCCCGCTCAGCGACGAGCGCATGCCGACACTGCTCGACAGCTACAAGGTGCCGCACTTCGACGCGAAGGCGGAGGCCAACCAGTTCTTCACCGACGCCGGAGTGCCGACCACCTTCCTGCAGACCACGTTCTACTGGGAGAACTTCGTCAGCTTCATGAGGGTCCAGCGGGACCAGGACGGGCGGCTGATCCTGCCCCTGGCGATGGGCGAGAGCCAGTTGGCCGGCATCGCCGTCGAGGACATCGGCCGCACCGCCTACGGAATCCTCAAGCGCGGCCAGGAGCTCATCGGCCGGACCGTGAGCATCGCCGGCGAGCACCTGACCGGCGCGCAGATGGCGGCCGTCCTCGGCAAGGCCCTCGGCGAGGAGGTCACTTACGTGCCCGTGCCCTTCGACGCGCTGCGCGCCCAGCCGTGGCCCGGCGCCACCGAGAACGGCAACATGTTCCAGTACTACGCCGAGGTGCCGCAGTTCGTCGCCGCACGCGACCTCGACCTCGTGCGCAGCCTCAACCCCGATCTGCAGACCTTCGAACAGTGGGTCGCCGCGCACAAGGACGCCCTCGCCGGCGCCTGACGGCCAACTGCGAACCACAGCCGGTGAGGCGCGGAACACCCGAGGCCCTCGTCTCGCCAGCCTGTGGTCCATCTTCCGCGCGGGGTTCCCGCCCGCCGGGCGCGGCACCTATCTGCCTCTGGTCAAGGCAGTTCCCCCGGGGTGCCGCGCCCACCTTCTGCCCGACACCTTCCCCCCGGAGCTCGCCCTCTGAGTGGGCGCCGTGGGATGCGGTCAGCCATAGGGACCGGAATGGGTTACTTACGGGGAAATGCTCAGGCTCGAAGTTCCTTGACCATGACCGCGTACACCGGCGAGTCGGCGAACGGCTGTTGCTCGCCGGCCTTGGCGTACCCCCACGACTCGTACAGTGCCTGCACCTTGGGGTGGGTCACGTCGACCAGCAGCACGGCGAGGTCCTCTGTGCGCTCTTTCAGGAGCGCTTCGTGGAGCCGTTCGGAGATGCCCTGCTTGCGCCAGCTGGGACGCACCATGACCTCGGAAACCGCGTAGGTGGAGGAGTAGCCGTTGTTCGGCTTGTGTGCAACGAGACACGACCAGGGAGGGACACAATGAGTGCGGAAGCAAGACCGGGTCGGCCTCCTCCCGCAGCCCGTCGACTCGACGCCGAGCGGCGACCTCGTGCTGTTCCAGCAGCCCGACAACTGACGGCATCCGCGACCTCCCGGGGAAGAGCGACCCGACGGGCCACCACTCCCACGGAACCACCGCTCCTATCCCCGACCAGCGGAAACGCGTCGATCACGTCCGGAAAGACAACACCCTCTTAGTACCGTGCGGGAAGATGCCTTCCCCGAACTCGTCCGATCACGGTCTGTCCCGTGAGCGCTGGACGCCGCCCTCGCCCTTCGGAACACCCCAGTCGATGACTCGCAGTCCGCCCGCTTCAACTGCCTCCCGGTGACACGGAGTTGTTGTATCGCGGTCTCGCCATGTCGTCCTGCCGGACATCAGCACCCTGACACTGCTGGAGGACGTACTCGGCACTGTGCCGCCTCGCAGACAAGGCCGCGGAGCTGCACAACCACGCGCCGCGGGGAAGGCACAGCTCCTCGGTGCCTGACCGCCAAGCATGAGGCGACCTGTCGTGCCAGACGTCCAACAGCGGCACCAAGTTTCCGCACAAGCTGACGTAGGGAGCAGAACGGTCCAACCGCCCTCCCCGCTGGCAACCTAACCGGCCAAAATCATCCACCGACAACAGCTTAAGCAGCAGGTCAGAGGCATGCTCGCTCGCGACCCCACTCGCCTGACCTCATACGGAGAACCGTCGCTGGCGCGTATCCGCTACCCTGTCCTTGGTCGGGTGTTGGTACGCCATGTTGTCTCTCAGGCATCCCTGGTGGAGAACGTCGCATCACGTCTGACCAGCGGGCTTGTGCTCCTCGTTGAAGATCTGCGGCCTGGATTTTCAGCAAGGTTTTCTACAAGCCCCCGCCTTCGTAGCTCAGGGGATAGAGCACCGCTCTCCTAAAGCGGGTGTCGCAGGTTCGAATCCTGCCGGGGGCACAGTAAAAAGCCTGGTCAGAGGCCCTTTCGTCCGACGGACGGGAGGGCCTTCGTGCTCGCACCACACATAGGGCACCCATGCGGCTGCGGGCAGAGGTGGGGAGCTGTGCGAGATGCCCGCGAAGGACGAGCTGGCCCGGCGTCGGCACGAGAGGCTGGTCGCCCGTCTTGAGTCGCTGATGCGGGCCGCGCTGAAGCCGGAGTACGAGGGGTACTACGGGCAGCTGATCCTTGGCGCTGACGATCTTGCGGAGATGGGCGACCTCAAGGACGTCGGGCGTGCCGCCAGGGAAGCGGAACGGTGTCTCGGCTGGAAGACGACCACCCACCTCGTCGGCGGGACGCTCTTCGTCCTCGACGAGCGCGAGGTGCCCGAGACATCGGCATCCCCTCCGCCTGCTTCGGGCTGCGTACTGCTGCTGGTCCCAGGCTACGGGCTTCCCCCTGCCCTCTCACACCTTGGGACGAGAGCGGGGCATGCGTCATGCCTGGCCGCCGAGCGACAGCCGCAGTTCTTCGGCGCGCGCCTGGTCGCCCTCCTCAGCAAGTGCCGCCCCCAACCAGGTAGCCGGCCGGAACGGATACGGCACACATGAGGCCGGGAATGGCTGAGAACTCGCAAAAACCGTGGAGGGGTGATTTCCCAGCTCAGGCGCACTGGAGACTACGTTTACGCAGGTCACAGCCCCGCCCAGGGAAAACTCCTTAAAGCGGGTGTCGCAGGTTCGAATCCTGCCGGGGGCACCATGCGTTACCGCTCTGACCTGGGGTTTCTTCCCCAGGGAGGGCTTCTGCTCGGCCTCGGACTCCTCGTCCGGGGCCGTTTGCGTGAGCGGACGTGCGTCGTCGTGAGTCCCGGGCCGGAAACCACCTGTGCTGGGAGAGGGCCGCCACGTCTTGATCGGGAGCCCCTGGCGTCCTGGAAGCGCGGGTCAGCGCTGCCTTCCTGATTCCGTCGCGGACAGCCCCTCGGGTGCCGTGCCCTCGGTGACGCTCAGGTCCTGGGTTCCTATGACGGACAGCAGTTCCAGCTGCTCGGCTCCCCGGCTTCCGGGCGGCGCGGTGAACCACAGCAGGCGTTGGCGTCCGTCCTCACTGAGCAGGTTGTAGCAGTCGAGTTCGATGATGCCGAGCGTGGGGTGGACGATCTTCTTGTGGTCCTTGCGGCGCACCGCGACGTCGTGGGTGTCCCAGAGGGCTACGAACTCCTGGCTGCGGCGGCGCAGTACGGCGACCATCTTGGTGACCTCCGCGTCGCGGCCGCGGTGGGCAGCCGCTGCCTGGAGGTCGGCCACGAACACCCGGGAGTGGTGCGGGTGATCCTCGGGCGGGTACCTCTCGCGCGCCTGCGGATCGGTGAACCAGCGGTACACGAAGCTTGCCGTCGGGCCGCGGTGTGCCGGGGACTTGCCGAGCAAGTTACGGGCCAGGTCGTTCTCCACCAGGGTTTCGTGCAGGTCGGTGATGACGCGCGCGGGGGTGTTGGACAGTCGGTCCAACAGTCCGAGAAGCGCGGGCTGCACATGTGCCGACGGTCCGTGTGCCGACGGGGGGATCGGCCGTTCGGCCAGATGGAACAGGTGGTCGCGCTCGTCGCCGTTCAGGCGCAGGGCTCGGGCGAGGGCGGCCAGGGTCTGGGCCGAGGGCTGCACGCCGTTCTTTGCGCTGCCGCGTTCCAACTCGGTGTAGTAGTCGGCTGACAGCCCTGCCAGCTGGGCGACTTCCTCGCGGCGCAGCCCGGGGACGCGCCGGCGCGGGCCTTGGGGGAGACCGACCTCGGCGGGGCGGATGCGGCCGCGGCGTGTCCTGAGGAAGGCGCCGAGTTCTGGAAGGTTCACCCCTTCATGGTCGCTCGCGCGACGAGCCGTATCCAGGGGGTGGCATCCCCTGGGTAAACGCAGCCCTGGCTAGGGGTGGGGGACCGGCCGATCGTTAAGGACGCAGCAGGGCGACGGCGAGACCGCGGCCCGACCCGCATTCACCACAGGAGTCAGTAATGCCTATCCCCACTTCCCTCGACAGGCTCGCTGCCCCGGCCCAGCCCTCCGTCTCACCCCGTGTCGCGATCGTCACCGGCGGCTCGCGCGGCATCGGCCGCCGGACCGTCGGTCGGCTGGCCGCCGACGGGTACGCGGTCGCGGTCGGCTATGCCGGCAACCAGGACGAGGCCGAAGCAGCCGTGAAGGAGGCTGTCACCGATGGTGTCCGGGCGATTGCGGTGCGCGCCGACGTCGCCGACGAGTACGCCGTCGAGGCTCTGTTCGACGCGGCCGAGGCGGAGTTCGGCGGTGTCGACGTCGTCGTGCACGCGGCCGGGCGGGCACACTTGGCGCCGATCGCCGAGCTGGACCTGGCCGTCCTGGACGACCTGCACCGCACCAACATCCGCGGCACGTTCGTCGTCGTCCAGCAGGCGGCCCGTCGGGTGCGCCCCGGCGGCGCGATCGTGACGTTCTCCACGTCCGTGGTGGGGCTGGCCTTCCCGAACTACGGCGCGTACTCCGCCAGCAAGGGTGCGGTCGAGGCGCTGACGCTGATCCTGGCCCGGGAGCTGCGGGGCCGGGACGTCACCGCCAACGCCGTCGCACCCGGCCCCACGGCCACCGACCTCTTCCTGGACGGCAAAGACAAGGAGACCATCGCCCGCCTGGCCGCCCAGCCCCCGCTGGAGCGACTCGGTACCCCGGCCGACATCGCCGAGGTCGTCGCGTTCCTGGCCTCCCCGGCCGGCCACTGGATCAACGGACAGGTCGTCCGCGCCAACGGCGGAATCATCTGAACCGCCCGCGGCTCCCCATCGATCAACGAAAGACGAAAGACCCGTCATGAGGAACGACGACACCGGGAAGGTCATCGTGGTCACCGGGGCCTTCAGCGGCATCGGGGCGCGGTCCATGCGTGCTCTGGCCCTCGCCGGTCACACCGTGTACGCGGGCATCCGCCAACCGCGACCCGTAACGCGACCGCGGTGGCCGAACTGGCGCGCTACGGCACCGACCACCAGGTCGCTGTGCACGCCGCCGAGTTGGACGTCACCTCCCAGGACTCCGCCGACGCCGCAGTCGACAGGATCCTCGCCGAGCGCGGCCAGCCGGACGCGGTCGTACACAACGCCGGACACATGGTCCTGGGCGCCGCCGAGGCGTTCACCGCCGAGCAACTCGCGGACCTGTACGACGTGAACGTCCTAGGCACGCAGCGCGTCAACCGCGCCGCCCTACCGCAGCTACGCGAGCAGGGCTCGGGGCTGCGGGTGTGGATTGGCAGCTCCCGCGGCGGCTACCCGCCGTTCCTCACCCCGTACTTCGCCGCCAAGGCAGCGATGGACGCCCTGGCCGTCATCACACCGCCGAGGTGCTCCCGCTCGGCATCGACACCGCGATCGTGGTGCCGGCGCGTTCACCGCCGGAACCAACCACTTCACCAACGCCGGCGCCCCGGCGGACCGTGATTGTGCCGAGCCTACGGCCAACCGTCACCGACGCCTGACGGACGATCCGGGCAAGCGTCTGGCGGCGCTCCTCCTGCCGAACGCCGATGGGGCCGAGGTCGCTGAAGCCGTCGCGCGACGGGTCGCGATGCTGCATGGCACTCAGCCGCTGCGCACCCACACAGACCCCAGCCGAGACGGCAGCGAAGTCGTCTCCGCGCTCGCCCACCGCGTCCGCGCCGACTTCTTCCGCCGCATCGGACTGGACAGCCTGCTCACTGCAGGCAGCTCCCTGTAACGTCCCACTGAGAGAAGGAACAACCAGCCATGCCTTTCGCGAACTTCAAGGTCCCCGCGAAGACCCTCACCCCGAAGCAGAAGGCGGAGATCGTCACCCGCACCACCGAGCTGTACGTCGAGATCTACGGCGAGCGCGCCCGCAACAACACCATGGTGCTGGTCGAAGAGGTCGCCGACGGCGGCTGGGGCATCTCCGGCAACGTGCTGACCCTCGCCATGCTCGGTGAGGCGACACCGACCGACACCAGCGACGCCTGACCGCACTGGCCGTCATTCGGCCAAGACAGCACCTTGAAACCGAGGGCCGCCGCCGATCGCACCCGGCGGCCCTCGGCTGGGCCCGGCTGGGCTGCGCGACCTACTTTTGCGGCTGGTGCCTGAGCCAGGACACCAATGGTTTCTCCGGGCGAGCATCCGCTGCGCCGGATTTCGTTCCCTTGTACCAACTGCCCACCGCGTCAGGAAGTCTGGACGGCTGCGGCGAGCTGGAGGGCGACGCTGGAGAAGGCCATGGTGCGGATGCGGTCGCTCGCGGTGCCGTCGCGGGCGACGTAGGCCCGCATCAGGTCGAGCGCCCGCCACACGGCCTCGTTCCACCGGGGTCGGTGAGAGCAGCGACGCTCTTCATCGTGTCCCCGTACTCGATGTCCAGGCGGAAGGTGCCGTACGGGTTGACGTTGGACCAGAACAGCGCGGTCAGGCCGCACCGGTCCTCGCCGCTCAGCTTCTTCGCCCAGGCCCGCTCGGACACTCCCGAATGCCGCGCAGTCGGCGATGGTGTTCGCGGTGGCTGGCTGTGGCGCTACGGCATGTAGTGACTGGCCTGTGTTCCCAGGACGTTCAGCAGGGCCAGGGCGTCGGCCCCGGGGGATCCCGACGGCGCGCTGAAGAGGACGAGCAACTGGTCACGGTCGGTGAGGGTGAGCGTGTCGCAGTCGACGGTGATCTCCCCGACGGCCCCTAAAGCGGGTGTCGCAGGTTCGAATCCTGCCGGGGACACAACGCGTTACCGCTCTGACCTGGGGTTTATCCCCCATGGAAGGCTCTTGCTCGGCCTCGGACTCTTCGTCCGGGGCCGTTTGCGTGAGTGGAAGGACGTCACCGGCGCGGTGGGCCGGAGGCTCGGCCGATCCGAATGGGGCGACAGGCCATGGACACCTGGCACCCACACGTGTGCCGGCATGCTCAGGAGGACCACGCCGCGAGGAGTTCCGCCGGGCCGTACGCAGCGTCGAGCCCCGTGCAGTCGGTCCCGCTGCGCGAGACAGCAATCACAGGCACGGGAGCAGGTGTGAGCGCGGCGCGGTGCCGGTGCAGAGCCGCGAGATCGTGCCGGTCGAACGGGGAGTTCTCCAGCCACTTCACCGAGCCGACGAACAACAGCTCCTTGGCGATCGGCGCGCGGTCCGCTCCCACGACGTCGATCTCCACATCGTTGGTACGGGTCCAGTAACCGCCGATGGCGGGGGCGGCAGGGAGGTTCGCGTCAGGCAGCAGCCGTGCCAGCGCCTCGCGCACCAGAGGTTCAATGGCCCTGCCACGCCAACTGGTCCAGTTTTCACGGATGCGCTGCAGTGTCAGGTCACCCCGGCCCCGCTCGATCTCTTCCATCGCCGGCCCCAGGAGCTTCAGCCAGAAGCGGAGGTAGGGATCCGCGACCCGATAGCGACGATCCTTCGAAGGCCGCGTGGACACGGGAAGCTCCGCCGCGATCACCCGCTTGTCCGCAAGGATCCCCAGCGACCGCTGCAGCGGGGTCGCCCCGATCCCGCCAGCGGCGCGGGCAATATTGGAGAACGTCCGCTCACCGCTGCCGATCGCCGAGAGGACGGTGCGGGCTTGGACCTGCTGGGGGAACTCTGCAGCAAGCGAGCGCTCTGCCGACACCAGCAAGGCCGAGACCGGATCGCTGAGCGCCGCCTGCAGGAACTCCCACATTCCGGCGCCGTGCATCCATTCCGCACAGATCAGAGGCAGCCCACCGGTGATCAAGGCCGCATCGAAGGCCGAGGCAGGATCGAGGCCGAGCATCTCGCCCACCTCCGCCGGGTTGAGCGGACCCAGCACCATCTCCCGTCCGCGCTGGTGGAACGGGCGTCCATAGCTGTTCAGCGCCTCCATCATCGACAGATCGGAACCGATGAGAACCAGCAGAACTGGCTTCTTCTCCAACAATCGGTCCCAGGCTCGTTGAAGCATGCCCTCGAAGGCGCCCTCCGCATCCATCAAATAGGGCACCTCGTCCATGACCACCACGCTCGCCCGGTCGGGCGGCAGTGCCGCCGCCAATACGTCGAAGGCCGCATCCCAACTCGCCGGGCGGGCCGCGGACAGCAGATTCGCCAGCGGAAGACTGGACGACTGCGCATCCTGGCCGAGCCGCTCCAGGTCCGCCCCCGGCGACGCCCCTGTGGCGGCATAGAAGAGGAACGGCGCACCGGACCTCTCGGCGAACCGCTCCACCAATCGCGACTTACCCACCCGGCGGCGCCCTCGAAGCATCACGCACCGCCCGGGCCGCTCCCCACCGACCCCGGCCGTCACCTTGCCCAGCTCGCGATCCAGCGTCTCGAGTTCGTGCCGCCTGCCCACGAAATCTGCCATGCCGCCACCTCTCCAGCCTCACCTAATGCCGCAGATACTAACATCGAAGTTAGCAACATTGCAGTTAGTTACAGGCGATAGATCGGAGACGCATACTCCCCCCGGTGCACCACGGGAGAAGATCAGCCTTCCGCGCCCCAGCATGGTCCGCCATTGGACGCCCCCACGATCGCCGGGTGCGTGAGCGGTGCGTGAGCGGACTGTGCAACAGGAGCGCGCTCCCTGACGCATCCAACGCTTCAGGGCACGGCCGACACCCAGCGCACAAGCCCGCGCAGCACAAGCCCGCAGCGGAGTATGGACTGACAGCGAAGCCCAGCGCCACAACGCTCCGGTCCATCACGCAGCCGCCGTTCCGGCTCCGCAGCCGCCGCAAGCACGGCGCCGCTGATCACCACTCCACGGGCAACGTGGGAGAGCGCCGCGTGGTGTCGCCGATCACCGGGCTCACGCATCCAGCCAGTACGGCAGCCGCACGACGAACTCCCGGACTCACGCGCTCATGAGGATCTCTCCAGGGGGATATGCGTCCGGGATCGACTGGCCTCGCGAGGCTCGTCCGGATCACGCTGTCACTGGCGCGCAAAGCCGACGCCAGTTCTCCTACAGCCCGGCATGCCCCCTGCACCGAGGGCGCAGGCATCCACCAGAGCGCGGCAATCGTGCGCTTGCCGCTCCGTAGCAATCGCGGTGAACAGAGGGTGCGCCTGGGTCTCGCGAGCCACTTAGCCTTTCTTTTTTCCCCAACCTCTAGTCGAATAGCGCCACTTGAAGCACACGTGTGTCGTGCGTTGCGGCTGTCCCTGACCAGGACCCCATCTACCTGCAGCCGACCGCGTCACGGGAAGGACCCCCCACAAGTGACCTACAGACCCTGGATGCTCAGGGCAGCGGCGCCCGGTGTCGCTCTTGCGGCGGTGGCAGCCACGTTCTCGGCCTTCGCGGTGGCGCAGGCCACGAGGGTGCACCGACGGCGACCGCGGACCGGCACGATCCGATGGACCACGCCGAGGCACGACCACGACTTGGCGCCAACATCAAGATCGAGATCGTCAAGGAGTCCAAGGACGGCTCCACGATCTTGCTCAAGCTCGGCCCCGCGGCGAAGTACGCACTCTGACCGGAGAAGCCACGACCGGCCGCAACCTCGGACGAAGGCCGTGGCCGGTCCCCGCGGCAACCCGATCACCGGGACCCTGGCCACCCCCTTTCTCCGACTCGTCATCCCCTTCGGAGCCCACGGGGATGACCTCACGGCCGAGACAGTCCTCGCATCGTGCCCAAGCTCGTCGTCTTCCTGTTCCTCTTCCTCCAGCGCTGCACCTGCAACAGGTCCGCGCGAGGCGCCACGAAGCAGTCCGGGCCGGGTTCACGGCTCTGGGTCGCAGACCTGCGAGTGGAAGACGGCTCGTCCCCCGGAGTGCGACGACTGTTCGACGGCCGACTGAGCAGGCCGAGCAGCCGCCTGTCCACAGCTACCTGAGAACCCCCGGCCCGGCATACGACTACGGCGCCCAGCCGCCGTGCCTGACGACGCCTGGCGCCGCCGACGGGGGCGGCCCACGACACCCCTCGGGGCGGGGCACCCCGGCCCCCCGGGGGGGGCACCTCCCCTTGGCGAGAGATCGCCACGTCGAACGGAGACACACATGCCCAGCTCTCCCCTGAACCGTCGCGCGTTCGTCCTCCTCGGTGCCACGGTCGCCGCGGCAGCCGGCGCCCGGACATCGGTGGCCGCCGCGGCGACCTCCCCGACTGCGCTCGCCGGCGCGCCGGCGCCGGTCCGGATCGTCGACGACAAGGCGACCCCCGCCACCCGCGCGCTGTTCGCGTACCTGAAGCGGCAGCAGGGCAAAGGCATCCTGTTCGGTCACCAGCACGACCTCACCTATGGCTTCACCTTCACCACCCCCGACGGCAAGGCGTCCGACACCAGGGCGGCGGTGGGCGACTACCCCGCGGTCTTCGGCTGGGACACCCTCATCCTCGACGGCGACGAACGCCCCGGCGTCGAGGGCGGGACCGAAGCCGAGAACATCGCCGCGCTCAGCCGGTGCATCCGGCAGGGGGACGCACGCGGCGGGATCAACACCCTCAGCGCTCACATGCCGAACTTCGTCACCGGCGAGAACTTCTACGACACAACGGGGCGAGTGGTCAGCCAGATCCTTCCCGGAGGCGCGAAACACGCGGACTTCAACGCCTTCCTCGACCGCATCGCGAAGGCGGTCAAGGGCGCACGGCGGCCGGACGGCACCGCGATCCCGGTCGTCTTCCGCCCCTTCCACGAGAACAACGGAGCCTGGTTCTGGTGGGGCGCCGGGCACGCCACCTCGGCCGAGTTCATCGAGCTGTTCCGCTACACCGTCGAGTACCTGCGCGACACCGGGGGCGTCCATAACCTGCTCTACGCCTACTCGCCCAACTCGAGTTTCGGAGGCGACCCGACCGGTTACCTGAAGACCTACCCTGGCGACCGTTTCGTCGACATCCTCGGCTACGACTCCTACGACGAAAACGCCGGACCGACGCCCTGGCTGGACGGTGTGGTGAAGGATCTGGCGATGGTGGTCCGGCTGGCGAACGAGCGAGGCAAGGTGCCGGCCTTCACCGAGTTCGGGGAAGGCGGCACCGAGGTCCGCAACCGGCAGTGGTTCACCCAGCTGTTGCAGGCCGTCAAGGCGGACCCGCTGGCCCGTCGGATGACGTACATGCTCACCTGGGCCAACTTCGGAGGCACCAAGCGTGCTTATATCCCGTACCCGGGCCACGTCCTGCTGCCGGACTTCGTCGCCTACCACCAGGACCCCTACACCCTGTTCGCCGCCGATCTCCGGGGGGTGTACTCCGCTCGCACCACCGCTGTCAGGAACGCCCCGTTCATGCACCTCGTGACCCCTACGGACCGGCAGCGTGTAGCGGCCTCCAAGACCACCGTCCGGGTGCGTGTCACGCCCGCGAGGGCGAGCCGGGTCACCTATTCCGTGAACGGCGGACGCGCCAGACGGCTGTGCCTCGACGCCGACGGCTTCTACTCGGGCGACTGGTCGCTCGACCCGGCCTTGCGGAACAACCGCTCGGTGACCCTCACCGTGAGCGCGCGGGTGGACTGCAGGACGCTCACCGACTCGGCCGTGGTCCTCCTCGGCGCGGTCGCACCCCTGCCTGCCGGCTGGGTCGACGACTTCGAGGGATACGCCGGAGACGATGTCGCCCTGAGCGAGGCGTATACCCATGTCAACTCCCACACCCTCACCCTGTCGGCCGACCACAAGTCCTCGGGCTCGTACGGACTGGCCTACGCGTACGACTTCACCGGCGCCGAGTACACCGGCACAGGCAAGCCGGTCGACGCGGACTGGTCCGACTTCACGTCCCTCGCGCTGTGGCTGCGGGGCGACGGTTCCGCAAACGGCGGCGCGCTCCAGATCGTCGCCGGCGGAGTCGATTTCTGGTACCAGGTTCCGCTGACCGACACGAGCGGGCAGGAGGTCAGGGCACCTTTCAGCGAGTTCACGCCCGCTCCCTGGGACACCGCACACGCCGGAACCGTGCTCGATGCGGCTCACCTCGCCAAGGTGACGGCGTTCAATCTGTACCTCGTCCATGGGAGCGGCGCGGCGACCAAAGGCATCGTGTACGTGGACGACATCAGGGCCGAATGACACACCGGCACGCTGTAACCCCCTGCCGAATGACACACCCGGCGCGGGGTTACCGCCGCCCGAGTCCCCTGGCGCCGAGATCACGCTCCCGTGCGGGGGCCGCGCCGGACGTCCCGCGTAGGCCGCATCCCGTTGCTGGAGGCCGCGGAACGAATCGTGGACGCCCTGCCAGGAGGCACCTCCGCAGAACGGATTCGGCACACATGAGGCCGGGAAAGCCCGCGAACACGTGAGAACTACGGAGGAGTGTTTCCCCGGGCCAGGCGCCGCACAGTCGACGTCTCCGCAGGTCACAGCCCCGCCCAGTGAAAACTCCTAAAGCGGGTGTCGCAGGTTCGAATCCTGCCGGGGGCACAACGCGTTACCGCTCTGACCTGGAGTTTCTCCCTCAGGGAGAGTTCCTACTCGGCCTCGGACTGCTCGTCCGGGGCCGTTTGCGTGAGCGGACGGGGAGTTGATCTCACGAATTCCTCCCGACGGATCAGCATCATCAAGCACGAGCTCTTCCGCCTTGCCTGGCTCGGGCGCCGCGGCGGAAGCGGTGTTCTCGCGCTCTCGCCGACAGGTCAGGCGGACTGGCGGACTGGCGGACTGGCGGACTGGCGCAAGCGAGGGCGCGCCGAGGCTCGGTTGGGCGGGACAACGGTCACTGACCGCTGATCGCGCGGGACACTCCCGCCGTGACCGTGGCGGCCAGGATCCAGCCGGCCGCGATCAGCGCATAGGCCAGCCATTGCCCACTGCCCCGTGACGCGAAGGCGCCTTCCTGGAGCGGGGGGGCGGGCAGGGCTTTCCGGGCCCCCCGCTTCCCTGTCGGCTGTCGCGCTCGCCGGGACGGTCAATCCGACAGAGGTTGCTCGGCCCAGATCGTCTTGCCGGCGGAGGTCTGGCGGCTGCCCCAGCGCTCGGCGACCTGGGCGACGAGCAGCAGTCCGCGTCCGCCCTCGTCGAAGGCGCGGGCCCGCCGTAGGTGCGGGGCGGTGCTGCTGCCGTCGGAGACTTCGCAGATGAGCGCGTCGGCGCGAATGAGCCGCAGCTGAATGGGGGCGTTGCCGTAACGGATGGCGTTGGTGACCAACTCGCTCACGATCAGTTCGGTGGCGAACTCGAGCTCGGCCAGGCCCCAGGCGTCCAGCTGTTCGCCCGCCATCCGGCGGGCCCCGGCGACGGCCGCGGGATCCACGGGCAGCTGCCAGGTGTGCGCCTGATCCGCGCCGAGACCGGCAGTATGGGCCAGGAGCAGGACGACGTCGTCGGCAGGGGGTTCGGGCATCACCTTGCGCAGCACTTCGTCGCAGGCCTCGTCCAGGTCGGCGGCCGGGCGGCGAAGCGCTTCGGTCAGCAGCTCCAGTCCGACGTCGATATCGCGACCGCGGGCCTCGATCAGGCCGTCGGTGTAGAGGGCGAGCAGGCTGCCCTCGCTCACGTCGATCCGGGCGGCCTCGAAGGGCAGTCCGCCCAGGCCGAGCGGTGGACCGGCGGGCAGGTCCAGGACTTGGACGGTGCCGTCGGAGGTCACCAGGACGGGCGGCGGGTGCCCGGCCCGTGCCAGGTCGCATCGGCCGGCGACGGGGTCGTAGACGGCGTACAGGCAGGTGGCACCCACCTCTCCCGAGGCCCCCTCCGCCTGCCCTCGCGTGTCCGGGCCTTCCTCCCGGTCCAGGCGGATGACCAGGTCGTCCAGCCGGGTGAGCAGCTCGTCGGGCGGAAAGTCGGCGTCGGCGAGCGTCCGTACCGCGGTGCGCAGGCGGCCCATCGTGGCCGAGGCGTGCACGCCGTGGCCCACGACGTCACCCACCACCAGCGCGACCCGTCCCCCGGACAGCACGATCACGTCGAACCAGTCTCCGCCGATCCCGTCCGCCGAGCGGGCGGGAAAGTAGCGGTAGGCGAGGTCCACCGCCGCCAGCTCCGGCAGCCGCTCGGGCAGCAGATTGCGCTGGAGGGCGAGTGCCGTCCGGCGCTCGCGGGTGTAGCGGCGGGCGTTGTCGATGCTCACCGCTGCCCGGGCGGCGATCTCCTCAGCGAGCAGCAGGTCTTCCTCGCTGAAGGCTTCCGCCGTCCGGTGCCGCAGGAAGTACACCAGGCCCAGGGCCACCCCGCGGGCACGCAGCGGCACCATCATGACCGTATGGATCATGCATCGGCCCAGGGCCCTCGGCCGGGCCGGGGAAACCGCTCTCCACCCCCGCAGCGAGGGGTCACCCGCCTGGTGCCGGCTGCCCCGACCGGTGACCAGGGCCCGGACCGGGAGCGAGTCCTCGGGGCAGACGTCCGCCTCCCCCGGCGTGAGCACGGACTCCGGGCAGTCCCTGAGCACCGACCGCTGCGCGGCACGGCGGAAGACGACCGGCCCGGGGGGCGGTACCGGTTCCGGCTCGTCGCCCCGGAGGACGGACTCCAGCAGGTCGACGGCGGCGAAGTCGGCGAACCCGTCCACCGCCACCTCGGCCAGTTCCTCGGCCGTCCGGGTCACGTTCAGGCTGCTGCCGATGCGCAGGCTGGCCTCGTTGAGCACCGCCAGGCGGCGCCGGGCCCAGTACTGTTCGGTGGTGTCGATCACCAGCGCCGACACGCCCTGCACTGCGCCGCTCCCATCCCTCAACGGGGAGAGGAACATCGACCTGGCGCGTGCGCGGGTGTCACCGGGGGCCTGCGAGGCGTACTCGCGGAAGAGCATGGACCCGGTACGCAGGACCTGCCGCTGGAGACGGTCGATCTCGTCAAAGGGCGGGTGGGGCTCGATCTCCCACAGGGTGAGCCCTCTCATCTCCTCCTGGGGCTTGCCCAATGCCTGGATCATCAACTCGTTGGCCGCCACAAACCGCGCTTCGCGGTCGTAGATCGCCACGGGCTGCGGGAGCTGCGCGAGCGTCCAGTCCCACAGCTCCGCCGCTCCCGGGGCGGCCGGCGCGGAAAGGAGCGTCACCGTCATCTCGGTGACGAGCCAGAGGGTCTGGCCATCCACGTTCACCAGCGGCATTCCCTGAAACTGCGCAACGACCCGACCTCCACCCCGGTGCCGTAGCGCCACCTCACTTCCCCACGGCTTTCCGGCAGCCATACGGCGCTGCACGGAGACAGCCAGCTCCGCGGCGAGCAGGCCGGAGGCCGGCCGACCCAGCACTTCGTCCGGCTCGTACCCGAGCAGTTGTTCGGCCCCGGCGCTCCACGCCAAGACGGTTCCGCGGGCGTCGATGACCACCGCGAAGTCCTCGGGTGCTGCTGCACCCTCTGCTCCTATGTTCGTGTCGGGCTCGTTGTCCATGGGTGTATCCCGACCTCATACCTGCCGGCCCAGCACGGCGCTGCGCCCCAGCACTGCCTCCAGCATCCCGCTTCGGCACACGCAGCTCAACCGACCACACCACGCATGCGTGTGGCAGCCTCGGAGATCAGCGGACACGCGCTTCAGCCCGGCCAGGGCGGGGGCCTGGCCGGCCTGCGGCTCGGACTGGCCGGTGGACCCGCTGCTCCCTTTCATCCAGATCGCCACCGCGATCGACCGCAGCAACCCTGAGGGGAACGAGCCGCCGCTCAACGGCAGCGGAAGGACCTGCCCCGGACCCAACCGGTGGCCATGCACCCCGCGGAAGCGGCGCGCCAGTTGCCTGACGGCGGCTCGGCAACGCTCGGCCGGGCCGACGGGCGTCTCCCTCCGGCACGACCCGCACCGGCGTAATCCCCACGCCGCCGGCGATCAGCAGAGCGCCGGGCCGGCCGCCGCCGCGCTCCACGGGTCGGGTGGTGCCGCCGGCCTGTTCCGATCCCCTGGTGACGAGTGCACCGCGCCGGTTCCTCACTTGTCGTGGGCTCGCTGGTTGGATGCCGGCTGACGGGGAGTCCTTGAGACTCCGCCGGCCTCGCGCGATCGTAGCGGCGTGGCAACACTCTGTAACACTGACGCCCCGGACCTCGCTGTACTGAGCAGAAGCGGGAAACGGGAAGGGTACAAAGTGGCAGACATACTCTTTGTAGTGCTCTTATTAGTGTTCCTCGTTGCGCTCGACAGGAAAAAAGAGGGTAAACCGCACTTTTTTTACATCTGCCTCACTTTCCTGACGCTCTATCTGGGGTTTGTCGTCCTCAATACGCTCGTTAACTAAGGCCTACGATCTTTGCTGTAAAGAGAAACCTCCAGGGTCGTCGCTGGGCCGTCCGAGGCAGACCGGTGGTGACAGACGATGACAACTGGCCACACGTCAGCTACCTGCCCCCAAACCCCTGAAACGCGGTTCACGTGCCGTGGACCATCCATGGACACGCCCCGCCACCGCGAGGGCCCATGGAGCCCTGACCGGCTGCTTTCCCTGAGACCGAAGGGCCCTCCGGAGCCGTTGCTTCAGGGGCGTAGATCGGCGATGTCAGCCTGTGCAACTTGATCAAGCCCTGCCTGGTGGTTCCCCGGAGACTCAGACAGAGAGCGTCTGCGCGGCATCGGTCGCGGATGGAGGGGCATCCGGCGCGCGGAGCCTGGCTCACCCCGGCGTTGCAGGAGCTGACAAGAGAAGATTTCTAACTAGCGTGGTCGAAGATCTCATCGCTCATGTCAGGAGTCAGCGTGGCCAACTTGGTCAGGCGGCAGGAAGTACCGGTTCCCCGGTGGGTTTCGGAGTGACGCCTTCCTCACCGCCCACCCCGGGCGCCTGGACTTCGGCAGCGCCGGGCACACGCACACGGCCGGCCTCACCGTCGAGGTCTGGGACGAGCAGCCCCCGGTTGCGCCCGGTGATTGGGATGACACCGCTCAGGCCAGCATCCTGTGCACCTCGGGGATGTTGCGTGCCTGGGGAGTGGCCGGAGGACCCATGCCATACAGGATCGAGTTGTCGGAGAAGTCGGGGACGTGGGGGGTGCGGGCCGTGTGTACCGGACGCAATGAAGTGGCGGAGCAGGCCAAGGTCGGCATCCCGGAAGGCGTTGAGCAATACACGGTGCAGTTCTGGCCGGAGGTGTGAAAGATGACGATGGTGTCGTCGGCCTGCCGGGCTCGTACCTCGGCTCCATAAGCGTCTGTCGCCTTCACCAGGAGCGCGTCCTGGTGTGCGGCCGGCCAGCTTTGGATCAGATAGGACTCCGCGACTTCGTCCACGGTTGTCTGGTCGACGGCGCTGTCCCGGATTCGCGCGTGGACGCGCAGTCGGTAGGCGCCCGGCCCCTGGGAGGCCAGCGAGGGCAGCTCCAGGGGGTCGTCCATGAGCGGGGTCACGAGGAGCTGCCCGGAAGGCGAGTGACATGAGCCATGAAGAACTGCCCATAGGGCTCGGCACTGTCCGTAGTGGCGTGCGCGGGGAGCTCCCATCCGTCCACCGTCGACCCAGGCAGAGCCGAGCAGACGCGGCCCATGGCGTCCAGGTCGTTCGTACAGTGGCGCGCTCCACCTGGACGCCATGAACCACGCCCGCTCCATGGTGCGTGGGTCGACGGCGGACGGATGGGAGCTGGGGAGAGTGGTGGGTTGAGGTGAGAGTGCGAAGCCCGGTTGTAGCGTGACCGCATGGATGAACCCCGGATCAAGGTGTACGGCTCAGCCACCGAAATCACTGTGTCGGCCAACGCTGCCGGGCTGCGGGACTTGGCCGAGCGACTCCTCGGTCTCGCTGCTCCCGAACTCCGGGACGGCTATCACGAGCATCTTGAGAGCGGCATCAACCTCGAAGACGGCTCAATCAGCCTGATCCTCGAGCGCGATGACAAGCTGTAGGCCACACTCCAGCTCGACGCCGTCTCGGGAGGAATAGCCAAGATCTGTGGATCAAGATCGTTCGGTGCGTTCGGTGCGTTGTGCGTTCGTCATTGAGTGATCTGGTGGTCAGGGGTCGTGGATGCTGGGGCGGGAGACGGCAGCTTCGGCGAACAGCCGGCGATAGAAGGGGCCGAGGCCGTCGGGGATGGACAGGGACTGGAACGCCTCCTGCGCCGGCAGAAGACGGCGGTGGGCCATCTCGAATCGTGGCTCCCAGGGGGCCAGACGCACCTCGGCTCGCCACATCGACCGGACCAGCACCAGCCCTTTCTCCGGCCCTCGCACGCAGACTCCCCGGCTGAACCCGAGGAGTCGGTAGTCCATCACCTCGGCGCAGGCTTCCTCACTGACCTCGCGGCGCATCGTGTCGACCCACTGCTCATGCCGCTCGGGGCGGCCGCCGGGCAGGCCCCACCGCTGTCCATCTGCGCTGACCACGACGATCCGATCGCCGGCGACGCACACCGCCTCCGCGCCGTGTGGCGTACCTGGCGGCGGGTCAGAAGGTGGATACCACGCAACGCGGCATTCCTGACCGTTGATGGATGCGGTGAAGTAGGCGCCATTCCCAGCAATGTCGTTCATGGTTCCTTTCCAGCGATCGGTTCAAGCGGCTGTGGGGACGGGATCCTCGTCGGGGCGTTCGACGAGGTGGCCTCGTTCGAAGCGGGCTCCGGCGCGGACCAGGGCGACGAGGTGGGGTGCGTTCACGGCACGCCAGCGGGTCTGGGCGGACTCGACGAGCTTGAACACCATCGCGAGGGCTGCCGCACGGGAGCCGGCGCCTTTGGTGACCTTGGTCCGCAGGCGGACGGTCGCGAAGGTGGACTCGATGGGGTTCGTGGTGCGCAGGTGGATCCAGTGCGGCGGGGAAGTCGTAGAACGCCAGCAGTTCGTCCTTGTCGTCGGTGATCTTCTTGACGGCCTTGGGGAACTTCGCACCGTACTGCTTGGTGAACGCCGTGATGGCCTGGGCAGCGTGCTCGCGGTCCTCGGCGTTGCAGATGTCCTGGAGAGCCTTCTTCGCCGCAGGCTGGGCCGACTTCGGAAGGCTGTCCAACACATTCGCGGTCTTGTGCAGCCAGCACCTTTGGCGGCGAGTTGAGGGGACCACCTCGTTGACCGCGTTCCAGAACCCGAGGGCGCCGTCGCCCACCGCGAGGACGGGAGCGCGCATTCCGCGCCGTGCAGCATCCCGCAGCAGGTTCGCCCAGGACGCTCGGACGAATCGCGGTAGCCGTCGGCCATGGCGATCAGGGCTCCATCAAGTTCCGTGATTGCGTGGAGGGTTGGCGATCAGCCGGTGGGGGCGGACAGCAGGGCACGGGGGTTCGTGATCATTGTGGTGTCGAAGCCAGATGCCGCAGGCGCGTGTGTGGGGATCGGTGCTCGCCGACGGGTTGTCCTTCCACGGCGGTCAGCGGGGGCCGGCCCAGAAGTGGCGGACGTAGTGGCGGCCGCTGCGCCAGGGGAGGCCGGGACCTCGGACCCCGTCCTCGTGCCACCAGTGCAGTATGGCGTAGACGGAGAGCAGGATGCCGGCCAGGAAGCCGAGGGTGAGGAGGGGCATTGCGTCGCCGTCCGGACCGGTACCGATCATGCTCAGGACGCACGTCACGACCAGGGCCAGGCTGAGGCCGGAGGCGAGGAGCCAGCCGAGGCGCCAGAGCTTGGTGGCGGTGAGGCTGAGGACGGTGATCGCGACGGGGTCGCCGCAGGTGGCGCAGGAGAGTGTGGCTCGGTGGGCGCCGGTGGCGGGACGTTCGAGGTCGATGGGATGGTTTCCGGTGACCCGAATCCGGGATGACCCATAGGCGGAGTCCGACACCAGATGCGCGTACGGCGTCGACGGTACCTGTCTCAGTTTGCGCGGCATGACCTCTCCCCTCGATCGGATCATCTGGTTATCACCAAGTGCGCCACGGCGTCCACCAGTTCGGGGGTTCCGCCCATCTCGACGCGGGGGCCGTCCGCGGTTCGGCCCTCATATACGGCGCCGCCGCAGGCCCGGACCACGGCGAGGCCCGGAGCGGTCGGGTCCGGGTCCTGGCCGAGGCCGAGGTAGGCGGGTGGATGCTCGCCTCGGGCCACGGCGGCGAGGTCGGAGAACGGGGATCCTGAGATGCGGAACTCCGGTACGGCCGGGGCGAGATCGGCGAGGAGGCAGAGTGCCTGGCTCCGGTCCTCTCCCCGACCGGGAGGGCGATGGCCAGTGTCCGGGCCGGATCTGTGCTCCCGTCCCGATCTCCCATCGCGACCGACATCGTGGCCGTACGGGTCCGTGGAGTCGATCCCCTGCCGGGCGATCCCGTCGTGCCGGCTCACCGCACGGTGTGCATCCCCGATTCGGGCGAGCCGTAGACCACAGTCGGTATGCGAGACGCGCTCGTGCCCCCAGCGTGCCCGGTCTGGCAGCATCCAGCGGGGAACAACGGGGAACACCAGCGAGCGGCGCAAGAACCCGCAGGTCAGCGTCTCGGCAGGTCAGCCCCGGCCCGCATACGCGATCTTCCAAACTGGTGCTCCGGACTGAGCTGCCGAGTTGACTGCGCCGTTCCACCACCGGTGTACTTCCGCGCATGTCAGGTGCCGATGACGAACAGTCACTCGAAGCTCACCCCACTGTCTCCCGGCCTGTGGCCGCGACGCAGGACTACATAGAGGGGAGGCTGTCTCAGTACCAGAAGTGGTATGACAAGAAGGCCGTTAAGACAAAGGCCATGCATCTCCGGATGAGGACGATATCCGTCGTCGGGGGAGCCTTGGTCCCTGTGTTAGTCAACCTTGACCTGTCATTCGCGAAACTTACCGCTACGGTGCTGAGCTTGATCGTTGTCGGTTCCGTCTCCTTGGAGAGCGTGTACCGCTATCGCGAGCAGTGGAAGAACTACAGGTCAACCGAACAGCTCCTCGGGCATGAGCGCATCTACTTTGAAACGAAAGTTGGGCCCTACTCAGGTCTCTCGGAGAGCGAAGCATTCACGACCTTGGTCGCCCGCGTAGAGAGCGCAATCGCGAACGAGAACTCTGCGACCCTCAACGTGATGACCTTGGGCGGCCAGGTAAGCGCCGACGTTCAAACACCGCCCGGCATCCCAGATGCCCGGCGAGAACTTCAGTAGATCGGGCGTGCCACTCGTGTGCCAGAACGGCCGGGGAATCACGGGGAACCAGGGCACGCACGGGCGCGGTCGGGTGACGCCACCAAAGACAGGGAACGCGCAGGTCGCGCCGGCCGCCACTCGACCTCGTGCCTAAAGCGGGTGTCGCAGGTTCGAATCCTGCCGGGGGCACAGTGTCTGACCAGCGCGTTTACCTCTCACAGGTAGGCGCGCTGTTCGTCGTAGCCATGGCATTAACCATGAAATGGGTTTTTGATCACGGCGACCACGAAGACCAAACGACGTCAGCGCGGCAGCATCCGTCCCAACGGGGCCGGCTTCCAGGTGCGGGTGTGATGGGTGGCGTTCGGCTGCGGACGGGTTCGGCGCCCCGCGTCGCGCGACGGCGGGCATCGCCGCTGCGCAGTTCAGGTGAGTCCGCCGAACGACCGGCTGTGTCATCCACGTTGAGCGCTGGAGTATCACCCGTACAGCGGCATCAGCAGGCACGGTCCGTAGATCAAACATACGGTTTTCTTTGCGCGGCGTCTTTGCCGAGCAGGAATTTCCGGTCTCCCGCTTTCGGGACCGTTGTCCCACGCGAGTGGACCACCGCACCGACACTGAAACGAAAGAGGCGAGTTCGATGTTGCTGGCCCAGGTCGCTCTTGTATCCGAAACCAAGCAGATCACCGCCGCGCAGCTCAGCCGTGTGACGGCCGCGCTGCAGAAGCAGGTCACCCGGGACTTCAGCCCACTCTGGAACGTCTCCGCGACCGTGGACGCGTTCGACCGATTGGAGGACGTCCCCGTCGGGTACTGGCCGGTCATCGTGGCCGACGACATCAATCAGCCGGCCGGTGTCGACGGAATCCACCTCGATGAGCACGGACAACCGTTCGCCCTCGTCCAGTACAGCGACAGCTGGTCGCTCACGGCGAGTCACGAGGTTCTCGAAATGTTGGCCGACCCGTCCGGCAACAGGCTCATGGCGGGCCATTCCCCCAAGCCGGACCAGGGAGTCGTTGAATTTCTGGTCGAGGTGAGCGATCCCCCGGAGGACCCGCAGTTCGCGTACACCGTGAACGGATTCCTCGTCTCGGACTTCATCACACCGCACTTCTACGATCCGGCGCCGGCCGACGGTGTCCGGTACAGCTTCGGTGGCAACATCAAGGAGCCCCGTTCGATCCGCGAGGGTGGGTACCTCAGCTGGGTCGACCGCACGACCAATCTCTGGTGGCAGCAGCGTTGGTTCGGCACGTCCAAGCCCGATTTCCACAAACTTGGGCGCATGACGAACCGAAGCGGCAGTATCCGGTCAGCCATCGACGCCGAAACCGAGACGGCCCACCGCATCGCCCAGGCCGGACCGCAGTCCCTCAAGTTCGCCGACGCCCGGACACTGACCTCGCAGATCAAGAAGACTACCGCCTCGCGGGCACAGGGCTGGCGGGACCAGATCGAGGCCCTGATGGTAGGCAAGATCGTCGAGGCTTCCTGGGAGAGGGACGAGGAGGACAATGAGTAGTGCGCCATCCCGAGAACGGGAGGACTGTCATGGGCGAAGCAGACGAAAAGGAGAGAAGGGCTCGTGCGGCCCGGCTGCGTCAGCAGATCGAGAGAATGAAGGCCGGGGCGTCAGGGCCGAGGCCGCCCCGCACGAATGAACCATCCGACGGCGAGAGCATGCGCGAGTTCTCCGAGCGACGCATGCGCGAGAGCGAGTCCGTCGAACCGGACGAGCAGGCGGAACAGGGCGAGGTGTAGGGCGCCTTGGGGTCGACGGTGTCCCACCGTCGACCCCAAGCAAGCTCCGGGATGTGGCATGGGGGTCTGCTGCAGGTTTGGGTGACAGGTTGACCTGCCCAAACCTGGGAAGCTCGGGTTCTTTGGCGGCGGTTGCTGCGCCGACCTGCGGCGGAGTCACCTTGGAGTCCTGGCCGCACCGCGGGCAGCTTCCCGTGGTTCCCCGTGGGATCTGGCACGCGCATCGCACGGCCCCTTCGCCTTCGAAGGCCCCTCGGCGGAGCCCCGGGGTGTCTGAGCCTCAGCCGACGACAGTCAGCCACGACGGTGGGCGCGCCCACCGGCCACGCACGCGTGTGCCTCGCCCCACCCTCACCGGCCTCAGCCACGCTGCCATGCCGTCGACCAGAGCCAGCCGCGCCGGCGGAAGCGTGGCGAGACCTTGGGTGAGACCTCTTCGTCCCGAAGCAACTTAAGGGGGTGTAACCGCCTACTCACGGGCCAGTGGCACCGGTGGTCGCGACGCTGAGGCGATCCAGCTCGCCAAAGGCAGACGGACTCCGTGCCCCGTGCCACTCTCGTGCCGGAACGGAGTGCGGACCGCCCAGGTCACGCCCGTGATCGCCCACCCTCGCTCCTGAAGCGGGTGTCGCAGGTTCGATTCCTGCCGGGGGCACTCTCGTGTGGGGCGCTGAATGTACAGATCAGCGCCTCACTGACCGTTCACGGGCACGCTGGTCAGCCGGGGTCTCCGAGACGTCCGGAAGAACGCCTTTGCTGAGCCGATGCGCTCACCCGATCTGGCGGTCGAGGTTGTAGGCGGCGCTGATCAGCGCCAGATGGGTGAAAGCTTGGGGGAAGTTGCCGAGTTGCTCGCCTGTTGGACCGATCTCCTCCGAGTACAGCCCGACGTGGTTCGCGTAGGTGAGCATCTTCTCGAAGGCCAGGCGCGCCTCGTCGAGTCGACCGGCCCGGGCGAGCGCTTCCACCCACCAGAAGGAGCACATCGAGAAGGTCGCCTCCGTGCCGACGAGCCCGTCGGGTGAGGCTTCCGCGTTGTATCGGTAGACGAGGCTGTCGGAGACCAGCTCCGCGGTGATGGCGTCGAGCGTGGAGATCCAGCGCGGGTCGGTGGGCGCGACGAACTTGCACAAGGGCATGATCAGCAGGGAGGCGTCGAGCACGTCGGTGTCGTAGTGCTGGACGAACGCCTGGCGGGCGGAGTTCCAGCCGCGCTTCATGATCTGGCTGTAGATGGTGTCCCGGACGGCCGTCCAGTGAGGCAGGTCGGCGGGCAGGCCGCGCTGGCGGGCGATGCGGACCGCGCGCTCGACCGCCACCCAGCTCATCAACCGGGAGTACGTGTAGTCACGCCGGCCGCCTCTCGTCTCCCAGATCCCCTCGTCGGGCTGGTCCCAGTGGTCCATCAGCCACTGGAGGTTGCGGGTGAGCTCCATCCAGCCGTCGTGGTAGAGCGGCCGCCCGTACTTGTTGCACAGGTAGACGGAGTCCATCAGCTCGCCGTAGATGTCGAGCTGCAGCTGGGTGGCCGCCCGGTTGCCGATCCGCACCGGCGCCGAGCCCATGTAGCCCTCCAGGTGGGAGAGTTCCTCCTCGGGCAGCTCCTCGCGCCCGTCGATGCCGTACATGATCTGCAAGGGGCCCGCTTCGCCGCAGTCGGCCGCGTGGCGGAAGCGCTGCTCCAGCCACTCCATGAACGCGCCGGCCTCCTCCGTGAACCCCAGCCTGAGCAGCGCGTAGAGCGAGAAGGCGGCGTCGCGCATCCACGTGTAGCGGTAGTCCCAGTTTCGTGCGCCGCCGAGTTCCTCCGGCAGGCTGGTGGTGGGAGCGGCCACGATCGCGCCGGTGGGCGCGTACGTGAGCAGCTTGAGCGTGAGCGCGGAACGGTGCACCGTCTCGCGCCAGCGCCCGCTGTAGCGCGAGCCGCGCAGCCAACGCCGCCAGAACGCCACCGTGGCGTCGAACTCGGCCGCGACGTCGGCATCGGCGTACGGCACCTGTCTCTCGCCGGGCTGGACGCGGTCGAGTACGAAGGTGGCCGTCTCGCCGGCCCGGAGGGCGACACGCCCTCGGATGTCCCGGTCGCCCACGATCTGGAGCGGGTGACGCGTCGAGAGGCTGAGTTGCAGCTCGGGAGAGCGGAAGAGCGCGCCGTACGGGGTGAGTTCGACCTCGTGGCGGGCGCGCGCGTAGTCGAAGCGGGGGACGACGTCGACGACGAAGCGCATCTGTCCGCGCACGGCCAGCACCCGGCGGATCATGCGGTGGCGGTGCGCGGCCTCACCGGTACGCGGCGGGGGCATGAAGTCCTGCACCTCCCCCACCCCGCCGGGCATCAGGAAGCGCGTGATGAGGATGGTGGTGTCGGGGAGGTAGAGCTGCTTGGAAGTCCAGCCGTCGCAGTCGGGCGCGATACGGAACGCTCCCCCGCGGTCGGCGTCGAGAATCGCCCCGAAGACGCTCGGCGAGTCGAAGCGGGGGCAGCAGTACCAGTCGATCGTGCCGTTGGTGCCAACGAGCGCGACGGTGTGCATGTCGCCGATCAGGCCGTGCTCGGCGATGGGCAGGTAGCGGGCGCTCGGCGCCTGCCGCGCTCCGCCGGACACGGTCTCCTCCACTCGGCCCGCAGGGCCGTCGCGCACCATCTGCGAGCGTCCTCCTCAGCCTCGGCCTCAGCCTCAGCCTCGGCCTCGGCCTCCGGCTTATGGCACGAGCACGAGCTTTCCCTTCGCCGCCGAGCGCTCGAGCATCTCGTGCGCTCGGCGGGCCTCGGACAGCGGCAGGCGATCGGCCACGACCGGGTGGATCTTGTGCTCACGGAGCAGT
Organism: Streptomyces sp. DF42; assembly: GCF_058267695.1. Taxonomy (NCBI): domain Bacteria; kingdom Bacillati; phylum Actinomycetota; class Actinomycetes; order Kitasatosporales; family Streptomycetaceae; genus Streptomyces; species Streptomyces sp. DF42. The sequence continues at coordinate 4,065,451 of NZ_CM177859.1, forward strand.
TCGAGCAGCGCGCGGAAGTCCGCCCGGTACTGGTCCGGATCCCGGGGACCTCCCCCCACAGCAAGCGCTGGGTGGCCGCCGGCCACGGGGACCAGCTGGCGGTGGCGGCCGTGCAGTTTCTGGATCCGGGGGGCGAGCACCCGCCGATGGCGCGGCAGCAGGCTCCAGAGACCGACGGCCCCGGTCGACGCGTACCACTCTGCCCACGCCCGCCAGTTCTTGTGCCCGTGCTCGAGGGTGGCGTAGTGGCCGTACACGACCAGCCGTCCGCCTGGCCTCAGCGCGCGGAAGGAGCGCAGGGACAAGGCACCGCCGAGCCCGTCGAGCACGACGTCGACCCCTCGCCCGGGGAGCTGGCGCACCCGCTCCAGGAAGTCCTCGTTGCGGTAGTCGATCGCCACCGCGCCGAGTCGTTCCACCGCGGCGCGGTCACGGGCGGACGCGGTCCCGTACATGGTGAGTCCGGCGGCCGCTCCGAGCTCGAGGACCGCGGTGCCCACTCTGCCGGCAGCACCGTGCACCAGCACCGTCTCGCCCCTCCGCACCCTCGCCACGCGGTGCAGGAGCTGGTAGGCGGTCATGTAGGTGAAGACGAGGTTCAGCACCTCTGCCGGGTCGAGGTTCTCGGGTACTTCGACCGCCTCCGCCTCCGGCACGCAAACGCGCTCCGCGTCCGCGCCCCACACCGTCAGCGCACCGATGCGGTCCCCCACCCGCAGCCTCGAACAGCCCGGGCCGAGCTCCTCGACGATGCCGACGAGGAGCTCGGCCCGGGCGTGAACGGCGGCTTCGGCACTCCGAGATAGGTGCCGGCGCGCAGCTGGGCATCGGTGAACGACACGCCTGCGGCCAGCACTCTGACGCAGACCTCACCAGGCCCCGGTCGGGGATCGTCGTCCTCCACGACCCTCAAGACCTCGGGACCGCCGAAATGATCAACGACGACGCGCTTCATATTTCCAGCCTAGGTGGGCTGCACTGCCCTCGCATCCGACGGATCCAGCGGCTCGAGCAGTACGAATCCGCCCCGAGTCGGGTTCCGATGCGGTGGCCGTCTCGCGGACTGCGCGGAACGGATTCAGCACACATGACGCCGGGAAACCCCGTGAACACGTGAGAACTACGGAGGGGCGTCTGCCTGGCCCAGCCAGGCCAAGCGGTCACATTTGCGCAGGTCAGGGCCTCGTCCAGGGGAAGCTCCCTTAAAGCGGGTGTCGCAGGTTCGAATCCTGCCGGGGGCACAGCAGGAAGGGCCGGTTCAGAGGCTTGATCCTCGTGAACGGGCCCTTTGCCGTGATCCCGGCCGTGCCACACCCGTGCCACAAGGCCCGCCAGGAGCCCTCATCACCGCGTTCCTTGCGGTCATCGATCCGAGCCGATCGGCGATCTCGCGGTCACGGCCGTTGACCATGTGCTGATAGATCAGCGCGGCGCGGGGTGTGCTGCGGCCCATCCGCGTCATCAGCTCACGCAGGCTCGCCCCGGAGGCGGCGAGGGTGTTCCCGGTGTGCCGAAGATCGTGGAAGTGCACGGCCTGCGTGATTCCTGCTTTGGCCGTGCGTTGATCGTGAGGCGTTGGCTCACGCCGCCGTATGGCTGACGGACGCGCTGTCTTTGATCAGGGACTGCGGGTCACAGTGCAGCAGTCTCAATGGAATCGCAGAATGCGGGACTGGAGCGGCATACCCAGCGACTTGGGAGAGCGAGGGCGGCCATGGGCACTGCGATCGACGACCCTCAACGACCCGGTCACGGGGGGAGGGTCACGAGCTGGCTGTCGAAGGTGTTCGAGCTCAACCCCGCGGGGATCAACTGGCCGCGAGCGGTGATGTTCCTGGACGTCGCCCTCGTACCGCTGATCGTCTTCTGGGCGATCGGGCATGAGCAGTACCTTCTCAGCGCCTTGTTCGGCCTCCTGTTCGCCGTGCTGGACGACCCGGGAGGCAGCTACGCACACCGCGCGTCGAGTATGGCCGTCTTCGCGCTGATCGGCGCAGGACTGACCGCGTTGGGGTTCGCCATTGGAGGAGAAGCCTGGGGCTGGCTGGTGCTCGCGGCCGTCGCGGTCACGCTGGTGGCCGGCCTGGCGGCCGCGTTCGGGGTGCGCAGGTTCGTCACCGCCATGCTTCTCAACCTGTGGTTCATCGTCACCCTCGGGGTCGCGTTCAGTTTCCACCACGACGCCCGCATCACCAGTTACACCTGGGCTCAGGTGCTCGCCTGGGCCGGAGGGGCGGCGCTGTGGATCGCAGTGACGTTCATCGGGTGGCTGATCCGCGGGCGCGCGGACCGGCCCCAGCCGGTCGCCGAGCTCCCCGGCGACACCTCGCGGAAGAGCCTGACCCGGCCACTGGTCATGTTCGCGGTGATCCGTGCTCTGGCCATCGGCGGCACCGCCGCGCTCGCGTTCGGACTGGACCTGTCGCACGGCTACTGGATGCCGATCGCAGCCATGGTCGCGATGAAGCCGAGCCTGGACCAGGCCGTGCTCGTGGGCGCGCAGCGTCTCACCGGAGCGCTGATCGGCGCCGCCGCAGCCGCGCTGCTGCTGCTCTTGCCCGCCAGCGAGCACGGACTCAGGCTGTTCGCCGTCGAACGCGGACTGGAAGTGGTCGCACTCGTCCTGTTGATGCACGGGGCGGCGATCCGCTTCTGGAACTACGCGTTCTACTGCGCCGCCATCGCCGCGGGAGTGCTCATCCTGGTGGACCTTCCTCAGCCCTCCGACTATGCCGCCGAGGGCTACCGGATGCTGTGGACGTTGTGCGGCGTGGGGATCGGACTGCTCGTCATGCTGCTCGCAGGTTTGCTCGCCAAGCGACGTGACTGAGAGCGAGCCGACCGAAGCAAACAGACGACGTCGACGCAGCCGTGCACGAGCCGGCCGAGGAACGGTTGCGCGGTCTGTGCATGCTCACCTTTCCTCGTGCCGCCGGTGACCCCCGCCGGCCGCTCTGGGTCGAGCTGTGGCCGCGGGTGGTGCACGAGCCCGCCCTGCGCGAGGCTCGGCTCGAGTTCCACGCCGCCTGGCGCGCGGCGATCACCCGGATCCTCGGCAAGCTGACCGACGACGTCGAAACTCTCACGCAGCGAGTGGTCGCCCTCATGGACGGGCTGAGCGTGGCCCTGCTGACGGGCGACACCGCATTCACCGTCGAACAGGCGTGGCAGCACGTGAAGGCACTGCGGCCCGCTGCCGATCGGGACACGCGGCGGAGTGCCTGGAAGGCGGTGTATCCGCCGTCGACAGGGAGGACGGCCCCTGTGATCCAGGAGGACTCAGACGAGGCGAGGAAGAGGACCGCGTCGGCGACCTCCTCGGCTGTGGCGAGGCGTCCGGCGGTCCGCTCGCCAGGCGGGGCTGCACCACGTCGGCCCGCACGGTCGAGCGGCTCGGCGAGGACACGGAAGCCGCCGCAGCCGACCTTCGGCACGCTGAAGCCCGGCGACTCGCGGCTTGGAGGAGGGCGTCAGTGTCATACCGAGCGTCGTGCAGGCGTTGTCGTGCCGGGGCCGTGTCGCTATTTGAGCTTGTCGGCGGTGAAGTAGCCGTCCGTGACAAGGGTGTCGTAATTGGTCTTGTCGATGCTCGTGGGCTGCAGCAGGAGGGCGGGCACGGCCTTGACGCCGTTCTTGTAACTCATGGAGTCGTCCACCCACGGCGACCTGCCGTTGAGTATGTCGTCGACCATGGTTGTGGCGGCCTGGGCCAGCAGACGGACGTCCTTGTAGACGGTCTGCGACTGCTGACCGGCGATGATTGACCTCACCGACGCCAGTTCGGCGTCCTGACCAGTGATGATCGGGAGGGGCTTGGCGTCGGAGCCGTAGCCGCGCGACTTCAGCGCGGACAGGACGCCCCTCGAGATGCCGTCGTACGGCGACAGGACCGCGTCGACCCTCTGACTGCGGTACCACTTGGTGAGGATGCCGCTCATGCGTTTCTGCGCGGTGGGCCCGTCCCAGCGCGGGGTGGTGATCTGGTTGAGCGCGGTCTCGCCGGACCGGACGACCAACTGCCTGCTGTCCAGAAACGGCTGCAGGTTCGTCATCGAACCGTTGAAGAAGAATTTGGTGTTGTTGTCGTCGGGGGAGCCGGCGAACAACTCGATGTTGAACGGGCCTTTGCCGTCCTCCAGGCCGAGCTTCTTGATGATGTAGTGGGCCTGGATCAGACCGACCATCTCGTTGTCGAAGGAAACGTAGTAGTCGACGTTCTTGGTGCCGAGGATGAGCCGGTCGTAGGAGATCACAGGAATGTGCGCGTCGGCGGCCTGCTGGAGCACGCCGTTCAGCGACCTGTTGTCGATGGCCGCGATGATCAGTGCGTCGACGCCCTGCCGGACCAATTTCTCGATCTGTGCGACCTGGGCTTTCGGGTCGTTGTCGCCGTAGACCAGTTCGGCTTTGTACTCCCTGGCCTTGAGGTCCTCGACCATGCTCTTGCCGTCGGTGAGCCAGCGCTCGGAGGACCGGGTCGGCATGGCGATGCCGACGGTATCGCCCTTGGACCTGGCCCCTGAGCCGCCCTCACTGTCGTTGCCGCAGGCGGAGAGGGTGAGGCCGAGGGAGGCGGATCCGGCGAGAACGGTTCTTCGATTGAGCATGGCGATCTGTTCCTTGTTCTTCTCGTCGTTGAGGGGATGACGGCGTATCAGACGTCGAGGGGAAGCAGTGGAGCGGGCCGGGCGGCAGGCAGGCAGGCAGCAGGGGGCGCGCCGCACCCGCTCTCAGGCGGTGCCGAGGGTCAGGTCCCGCAGATGGGGGCCGCACAGGTAGACCCCCGGGCGCTCTGGACAGACCGGACTTCGGACAGGGCCGTGCGTCGTGACGGATCAGCGCGGCGCCCTCGTGGATCCGCGGCCGCCGAGGTCGTCGGGGTCAGGTCGGCCGGCACGTTGTTTCGAGCCGGTGCCGCGTCCCGCCCGAGCTGATTCCGGCAACGCACAGGGCACTCGCCTTTCATTGTTCGAAATACCGGCACATGTTCGGAATGTTGGCGCGACGTTAAGGGGAAGCAACTGCGGTGTCAACAGTGCGAACTGGAACGGTTACAGAAGGTGCGACTACGGGATCAAGAGGACCACCGCGGAGTTCTTTCCGGCCTCGACAGAGGACGGCTCCAACGAGGAGGTGGCAGATCGTCGCGGTGTGAGCCGCCGCGCCGGGAGGCAGGGAGCGGGGGGCAGGGAGCGGGGGGGCAGGGCATGCCGGGCGCCCGATCCCTGTCGCCTGTCGCGCTCGCCGGGACGGTCAGTCCGGCAGAGGTTGCTCGGCCCAGATCGTCTTGCCCGCGGAGCCCCGACCTCTCCCGAAGCCCCCGCCGCCTGCCGTCGCGTGTCCGGGCCTTCCTCCCGGTCCAGGCGGATGACCAGGTCGTCCAGCCGGGTGAGCAGTTCGTCGGGCGTGAAGTCGGCGTCGGCGAGGGTCCGTACCGCGGTACGCAGGCGGCCCATCGTGGCCGAGGCGTGCACTCCGTGGCCCACGACGTCGCCCACCACCGGCGCCGACCCGTCCCCCGGACAGCGCGATGGCGTCGAACGACCCGGGACATCACCAGGGGCCGGTGAAGGACCTCCGCGCCACCGGAGTCCGGTGCGCCCTCATCTCCGGACGGGGCCTCCACGACGCGCGATCTCACACGGGACGCGCCCGAACCGCGGCGCGCAACGCATGGGCGTGCTGGACCGCGCGTCTCCCGGCCGTCCGAGGTCACAGTCTCCTTGCCCGCGGTGTGAGAGAGACGCAATTGAACTTCCCACACGGTCTAACGGGTCGGAAACCGCCGGGCACGGCGGTCGGACTAGCTTGGTGACGTATGAGGGTGTGGAAGCCGGTACGGCCGCTGCTCGCCAGACTGGGCACCATCGGCAGGATCGACCTGAACACGGGCGGCTCGGACGAGAGCCGTTCCGTGCGCCGCGACGGCGACCGAACCGCTCACGGCCATCGGTCAGTACCTGGCTGGCGCAGCATCAGAGGCCGGGCTGCGGTAGTCATCACGGTCCCGATCTGTCTGCTGCTGGCGGTGGCCGGTCTCGCCGTCGACGGCCGCGCCGAGGCCCTCGGCGACGCGCGCACGACCCGTGCCCAGGTGGGCCTCAGCCTGCGGGTCCAAGGCCTGGTGCACCAGTTGCAACGCGAACGCGGGCTGACCAATGGCCTGTTGGGAGGCGAGAAGGGGTTCCGCCCGACGTTGACCGTGACGCGCAAGCGCGTTGACACAGCCCTGCGCGTAATGCGCCGGGACAGCACCGTCGAGGGCGTCATCCGGCGGCACTTGGGGCGCCTCGCCGGCATCCGCGCCGCCGCCGACAGGACAACCGCCGACAGGGCCGCGACCCTCGCCTTCTACACCACCGCCATCGACGCCCTCAACACCGTCGATCCGGTGGCGGAGACCGCGACGCGCGCCGACCGTCGACTGGGCGACGGACTCGCGGCGTTGAGAGAACTTGCCGCTGCCAAGGAATCCGTCGCCCTGGAACGCGGGCTCCTCAACGGCGTGTTCGCCGAAGGCGCCTTCCATCGCCGCGAGTACCTCGCCTTCACCGAGGTGCGCGCCACCCGCGTCGCCGCCCTCACCCGCTTCCGGCAGGTCGCCACCGCACATCAACGCGCGGCCCTGCAGCACGCCTTCCAAACCGAGGACGCCAGGCGCGCCACCGCCTACGAGAACCGGGCGGAGGACGCTGCCGACGGCTCTGCCCTGCGCGCCGACGCCGGCACCTGGTGGAAGGCGATGACCGTACTCGTCGACGATCTGTACGCCGTCCAGCAGTCGGTCGGTGACGATGTGCGGGACCGGGCCGACCGGCTCAGCGACGACGCCGAGACGGCCCTGGCCGCCTACCTCGTCGCGGGAATGCTCGTGGCCGTCCTCGTCGCCGGCCTCGCCGCCTTCGCCGCCCGCTCCCTCACCCGCCCGCTCGGTGCGCTCGCCGAGGCTGCCCACGACGTGGCGCGGCACCGGCTGCCCCAGGCCGTCGCCCGTATCCAGCAGTCCCCACCGGACCAGGTGGAACTCCTCCTGGCAGAGGCTGCCCCGGACACCCCCGATGCGCGTCCGCTGGGCGGCACGGCCGAGATCGCCAAGGTCGCGTCCTCCCTGCGTCACGTGGAACGAACCGCCCTCCACCTGGCGGCCCAGCAGGCCGGCCTGCGCCGCAACACCACCGAATCGCTCGCCAATCTCGGCCGCCGCAGCCAGAACCTCGTACGTCGTCAGCTCGCTCTCATCACCCGCCTGGAACGGCAGGAACTCGACCCGGACGCCCTCGCCGAGCTCTTCGAGCTCGACCATCTCGCCACCCGTATGCGGCGCAACGCCGAGAACCTGCTGGTCCTGGCCGGGCAGAATCCGCCACGGGCCACGGCGGCACCGGCCGACAGCCTGGAAGTCGTCCAGTCCGCCGTCGCCGAGGTGGAGCAGTACCGGCGGGTGCTGATCGCGGCCGTTCAGCCGGTGCGGGTGCGCGGGCACGCCGTCGCCGACGTCGCCCACCTCCTTGCCGAACTCATCGAGAACGGACTGACCTTCTCACCACCGACCGAACCGGTCGAGGTGCACGGCTGGTACGACACCAAGGACGACACGTACTGCTTCGCCGTCGTCGACCACGGCGTCGGCATGTCCGAAGCCGACAAGGAACGCGCCCGTGTCCGCTTCTCCGGCTCCGGGGAGGAGGCCCTCCTCGCCGCGCCCGCCCGGTTCCTCGGCCACCTCGTCGTCGGCCGGCTCGCCCACCGCCTCGGTGAAGGCACCCAGGTCCACCTCTTCGACACCCCGGGCGGCGGCCTGTCCGCCCTCCTCGCTCTCCCGGGGCGTCTGCTCGCCCCCGAACAGCACAGCGCCGCGCCACCCCCGCCCGCCCGACCCGGCGTCTCCTCCCTGCTCAACGGCTTCCGAGCAGGTGTCGCCCGGGCCGAAGCCCGCACCACTCAAGGAGCGTCATCGTGACCACCGCCGTCCAGAGTTTCGGCTGGCTCATCTCGGAGTTCACACGCACCACCGACGGCGTCACCGACGCCGTCGCCGTCTCCTCCGACGGCCTGCTCATGGCCGCCTCGGACGGCCTCGGCCGCGATCGCGCCGACCACCTCGCCGCCGTCGTTTCCGGCATCACCAGCCTCGCCGAGAACGCGGCGACGACACACGGCTTGCGCGGCATGAAGCTCGTCATGATCGAAATGCTCGGGGGTTTCCTCATGGTCGGCCGCATCCGCGACGGGAGCTGCCTCGGTGTCCTGGCCGCCGAGGGCTGCGACGTCGGCCTGGTCGGCTACGAAATGGCCGTCCTCGCCGACCGCGCGGGCGAACTGCTCACCCCGCAGCTGGTCCGCGAACTCCACTCCGCGCCCGTGGCCGCGCGATAGGCGCAGCGCGCTCGTCGGCCCTTCCGACGACTCCGGCACCACGTACACCCCGCCGGGCGACACCGTCACGCAGGACTTCGAGTCCGGCTCTTACGGCGACTGGACGGCCGCCGGTGACGCGTTCGGCAGCGCGCCGGCGACCGGGGTGGTGGACTGGCGGTCAAAGGTCACCGGCATCGAGGGCAAAGCCTCCGCCGACAGGCTCCGTCAGCCACTCACCTGAGCGTGGCGATCGCGGTCGCCGAAGGCTACGCGGACGCCGACGGCGGCCAGGGCATCGGCCTCACCGACGCCATGAACGTCGCCCTCGCCGCCCCCTACCGCACCGACGCCCTGCTCACCACCGACCACCACTTCCGCATGGTCCGGCCCCTGACCGGCCACCCGGCATTCCGGCTCCTCCCCGAAGATCTTCAGGGAGGGCTCCTACTCGGCCTCGGACTCCTTGGGAGGACTCTCGTCTTCGATAGACGCACCGCGCTTGCCGAGTCTCACGTGCTCGTTCGAATAAATCCAAGCCTCTTGGCGATGAAGTACCCAAGACCGAAGGTGCCGCCGAATGCGCTCACAGAGGCCATTGCCGTCGTCTTGAGGCTCGCACCGACGAGGGCGAGCACCAGCTCAGCCATTAGTGCCACGCATGTCGACGTGAAAAGGATGACCCCGATGGCGAACGTGCGGATTTCGACGTCTTCCGACTCCCCTTGAGGAGTTTCACTTGCGGGAGGCGTCTGACCGGTTTCAATTTTGGGTGGCGGCTGATTTTTCACTCAATTCACCCTCTGATTGCGGGTGGCGCGCTGCTCGCCACCTTCGTTCCGACGCCCCCTCGCCCCCGTCGCCCCCGTCGCCGATGGCGGGCATCGGCCGGTTCGGCTGTACGAACGTCGGGTCGGCCGGGCCGACAGGTCAGCGAGGTCGCCCCTGTGCTTACGGTCGGTGAGGATCCGCATGCTGCGCAGGTGCTCGGAGCGCTGGTTGTCGAGGATGTCCACCGCGGTTGCGGCCCGGACTCCTGGAGCCCTGGGAGTGGGTGGCTGATCGACATGCGCAGCACTGTACACGAGGTGTATAAACTGCATGTATACATTGAGTGCTGAGTCCGCACGGGGCGCATGGTTCTCGCGGGCTGGGGGAGGCCTGTTTTCCCGGCTTGCCGCTGCGTCCGCTACCGGATTCGACCCCGGCCCGAAGCGATGGGCCCTCGTATCAGAAGCGCGACAAAGGCCCCCACCTGCACAGGCGTACCCAGCGCCATGATCTCAACACTGGGCGTATACATGCCACGTATACATGATATGTAGAGTGCTGGGCATGTCCATCGGCAATACCCTTCTGGGGCTCCTGGAGGCCGGTCCACGGCACGGTTACGACCTGAAGCGGGCCTTCGACGAGAAGTTCGGTCATGACCGGCCGCTGCACTACGGCCAGGTCTACGCGACGATGTCCCGGCTGCTGAAGAACGGCCTCGTCGAAGTCGACAGCGTCGAGGCGGGTGGTGGGCCCGAGCGCAAGCGGTACGCCATTACGGAAGCCGGGATCACCGACATGGAGCGCTGGCTGGCTACGCCGGAGAAGCCCGAGCCATACCTGCAGTCGGTGCTGTACAGCAAGGTCGTCCTCGCGCTGCTGACGCACCGGGACGCGGCCGGCCTCCTCGACACGCAGCGCTCCGAGCATCTGCGCAGCATGCGGATCCTGACCGACCGCAAGCGCAAGGGCGACCTGGCCGACCAGCTGATCTGCGACCACGCCCTGTTCCACCTCGAAGCGGATCTGCGCTGGCTGGAGCTGACCGCCGCGCGTCTGGACAAGCTCGCCGAGGCGGTGACCGCGTGACCCGTGTTCCTCCCCCTGGTTCTCTGCTCGCCGCCCAGGACCTGCGCAAGGCGTACGGGCCGACCACCGCGCTCGACGGCGCCGACTTCTCCATCCACCCCGGCGAGGTCGTCGCCGTGATGGGCCCCTCCGGGTCCGGCAAGTCGACGCTGCTGCACTGCCTCGCCGGGATCGTGACGCCCGACTCCGGGTCCATCACATACAACGGGCGTGAGCTGGCCACCATGGACGACGCCCGGCGCAGCGCGCTGCGCCGCTCCGAGTTCGGCTTCGTCTTCCAGTTCGGTCAGCTGGTGCCCGAGCTGACCTGTGTGGAGAACGTGGCGCTGCCGCTGCGGCTGAACGGCACCCCCCGCAAGGAGGCCGAGCGGGCCGCGCTCGGCTGGATGGAGCAGCTGGAGGTCGACGACCTGCGCAAGAAGCGGCCCGGCGAGGTCTCCGGCGGTCAGGGCCAGCGGGTGGCCGTGGCCCGGGCACTGGTCACCAACCCCCGGGTGCTGTTCGCCGACGAGCCGACCGGCGCGCTCGACTCGCTCAACGGCGAGCGCGTGATGGGGCTGTTCACCGAGGCGGCCCGCTCCACCAACGCGGCCGTCGTCCTCGTCACGCACGAGGCCCGGGTCGCCGCATACTCCGACCGCGAGATCGTCGTACGCGACGGCAGGTCCCGGGACATGGAGCGCGCCATATGAAGGTGCGCAGGGGGCACCTCCCGCTCGAGCGAAGTCGAGAGTGGGGGAGGTCCAGGGACCTGGGCATGGGGGTCAGATTCGCTTTCGCCGGCGGGCGGGAGGGGTGGGCGCGGATGCTGCTCACCGCCGTCGGCGTGGGGCTCGGTGTGGCACTGCTGCTGCTCGCCACCGCGCTGCCGAACGCGCTGGCCGTCCGGCACCACCGGGAGGACGCGCGCACCGACCTCACGTACAGCGTGGTGCAGCCGCTGAAGAAGGCGGACGACACGCTGGTGGTCGGCGAGGCCGGGACGGCCTTCCATGACAAGGAGGTGCGCGGGCGGGAGGTGCAGCCCGAGGGTCCCAGGGCGCCCCTGCCCCCAGGGGTCTCGAAATTTCCCCAGGTGGGCGAGATGGTGGTCTCTCCCGCACTGAAGCGGCTGCTCGAGTCCGGCGACGGGAAACTGCTGCGCGAACGGCTGCCGGAGCGGATCGTCGGCACCATCGCCGAACCCGGACTGATCGGGGCCCAGGAACTCGCCTTCTACCGCGGCGCCGACCACCTCGTGGTCAGGCAGGGCAGGGGCGGGGTCGAACGCATCGACCGATTCGGCGCTGGGCTCAAGGCCTCGGAGGAGACGGACCCCGTCCTCGTCCTGCTCTCCCTCGTCGTGTTCCTGGTGCTGCTGATGCCGGTGGGCGTCTTCATCGCCACGGCCGTGCGGTTCGGCGGCGAGCGCCGCGACCGGCGACTCGCGGCCCTGCGGCTGGTGGGCGCGGACAGCCGGATGACCCGGCGGATCGCCGCCGGAGAGGCCCTCGCCGGCTCCGTGGCCGGCCTGGCCTTCGGCACGGTCTTCTTCCTGCTCGTCCGGGAGCTCTCCGGATCCGTGGACCTGTTCGACGTGAGCGTGTTCCCCAGCTATCTGATCCCCTCCCCGGTGCTCGCCCTGCTGGTCGCGGTCGCGGTCCCGGCGGCCGCCGTGCTGGTCACGCTGTTCGCGCTGCGAGGCGTGGTGATCGAGCCGCTCGGCGTGGTGCGCACCGCGAAGCCCCCGCGGCGCCGGCTGTGGTGGCGGATACTGCTGCCCGTGGGCGGGCTCGGACTGCTCTACCCGATGATCGGCAAGGACCGGTACAGCAGAGACTTCAACCAGTACCAGGTCACCGGTGGTGTCCTCCTGCTGCTCGTCGGGGTGACCGCGCTGCTGCCGTGGGTCGTGGAGAGGGTCGTCGCCCGGCTCGGCTCCGGCGGGGTCGCCTGGCAACTGGCCATCCGCCGACTTCAGTTGAGCAGCGGCACGGCCGCCCGCATGGTGAACGGCATCGCGGTCGCGGTGGCGGGCGCCATCGCCCTGCAGATGCTGTTCTCCGGGGTGCAGGGCCACTACATCAAGGACACCACCAACGACCCCACCCGGGCCCAGATGTACGCGGACCTGCCGGACGAGGTCCCGCTCGCCCGGGCCGCGGCCGACTTCAGGGCGACCAGAGGCGTTGCGAAGGTCTACGCCTACGACGAGGGCCGTGTCCGGCGCACGGAAGCCGACGCGTCCGCCGCGGTCACCGTCGCCGACTGCGCGTCGCTGCGCGAGGTGGCTTCCTTCCCTTCCTGCAAGGACGGTGACGCCTTCGCCCTACGGGGTGGCGCCGATGAGGGCGATGAGATGGGGGCGGCCGACCTTTCCAGGGCCGGCACAAAGCTGTGGTTCGACGCGGTCGACGGCACCCTTGCTCATCACAGGCCCACGCCCTGGACCGTGCCGGCGGGTGTGAAGCAGGCACGGTCGATCGCGGACCCGTCCGGCTACAAGCGCGGCGGCCTGCTGCTGACGCCGGGCGCCCTGCCCTCGGGCGGCGCACATGGTCTGGACGGGGAGATCTACCTCGCGCTCGACCAGGGGCTGGTGGCCGCGCCGGAGTACGCGCGGAACACGGCCCGCCGTCTCGGCATGCCGACCGAGCCGGCGATGTTGGTGTCCAGCAAGAGCGACGACGCCTACGCCTCCATCCGCACCTTCCTGTTCGTCGGCGCCGCCTGCGTACTGGCGCTGATCGGCGCGAGTCTGCTGGTCTCGCAGCTGGAGCAGCTGCGCGAGAGCCGCAGACTGCTGTCGTCGCTCATCGCCTTCGGCACCCGGCGCCGCACACTGTGCCTGTCCGTGCTGTGGCAGACGGCGATCCCGATCGGCCTCGGCCTGGCGCTGGCCACGGCGGTCGGCGTGACACTGGGTGCGGTACTGCTGAAGATGACGCACAAGCCGGTGGGCGCGGACTGGGCGAGCGTCCTGTCGATGACCGGCGTCGGCGCCGCCGTCGTCCTGCTGGTGACCGTGCTCAGCCTGCCACCGCTGCTGCGGCTGATGCGCCCGGACGGCCTGCGCACCGAGTGAGCCATACGCCCCGAAGGCCCCTCTCCGCCAGAACCGCCGGCCAGAGTGCCGGAGCGTTCAGGCGGAGGGGGCCTCGGTGCACTGTCACGCCTGCCGTTCGCCGACGACGAGTGCGATGCCGTACGCGGGAACTTCGTTCTCGACCAGGTCGGACGGACCCGGGAAGCCCTGGCGGAGTTGCGCCGGCTGACGCGTCCGGGCGGGCGGACAGCCGTCAGCACCACCTCAGGTTCCTTGACGTCGGCACAGGGCATCGCCTCGCGGGCATCGAGCGTGACAAGGAGTCGGCGGAACGGAATGGGAGGGGTCACCGGGGTGCTGCGGGCGCCGGGAGTGGGGACCTGCGGGTTTCCGTCCACGGCTGGTGGTCATCCGCTGAGAATCTGACGCTTCTGGTCCGCGAACTCGGTTTCCGTCAGCACGCCCTGTTCTTTCAGTTCGCCCAGCTCCTTGAGCATGGCGATCTTGTCTTCTGTCGATCGTGACGCGGCCGGAGCCTGCGCGGGCGGGGCCTGCTGTGCCTCCTGCTGGGCCCACCGGCCCGCCTGCCGCCGGGACACGCGATTCGACACGGCCGTCGCGGTACCGGCTACGACAGCTGTGCGGGCGACGCCGCGAATGAGGCCTGGCATGTCGAACCTCCTGTGATCTGCATGCTGTTCACGCTCAAGCGCCGGCCGCCGCGGCCTCCGCCGAGTCGAGTGCCGCGATGACGTCCTGGACGGGGATCCTTCCGGCGGCCACCAGTCGGGCGCCGCCGCGCCTCAGGGCTTGGGCAAATGGTGCGGCCCAGCGGTTCTCGTACATCGCGATGGCTGCCGTACTGCCGGGGCCGATCGCCTTTCCTGCCTCTTCGATGTCGGCCTGACCGAGCAGTCCGGAGGTGGCGCCTTCGAACACCGCGAGATTCGTGTTCCCGTCCCGGGTGAGATCCGCCATCTCGACCGCTGTCACGGAGCCGTCGGGGGCCTTGCGGACGAAGGCCATGTCGAGGATGCGAATCAGGCCCCGGTCGACCAGGTCGACGAGGTACGGAAGGGCTTCGCCGGTGGGGCTCTTGCCCGGGTATTCGACCACCAGGTAGTCGATGGGGCCCACGTCGTCGAACGCGTCGCTTTCGTTTCTCACGGCAACTCCTCCTGGGGCGGAATCTCGGCACCCGGCCTCAGCCGGACCTTCGGCTGCTGTGGCCACGAGGATGGGGAGGCCGGATCCGGCCCTTGTTCCAGTGGACCACCCGACTGGTGGAGGCGCACGTTGGTCGGTCCCACGGTTCCCGCATGCCGAGGCCGCCATGGACGACGGCCGCCGCGGGCTCCGTAGCGCCCCGGATGGAAAGTCCGCGACGGCTACGCGGAGCGGCCGGGGTGCGTCACCGGCGTCCTCACCGCACGGCGACCTCCGTACCGCCGCTGGTACCGACCTTCCTCCCCGCACCGCCGGCCGTGGTCGCCGTCGCCCGGGCACTGCGGCGGGACGGGGCACGCCCTCAGCTGGTCAGGGCCGTGGCGCCGGCCCTCGGCATCGTCGTCCTCGTGCCGGCTCTTCTCGGAATGCTCGCCGCGCCCTCCGGCACAGCCGCGTACACCCGGCCGCCGACGGCCGGCCGGTCATCCGCGTCGGGTGATGCGGTCCGGCGCGCACCGGGGCTCTCCTGAAGACGTGAGTCACCCCAAAGCGCCGGAACAGAGAAGGGGTCCGAGATGGCTGATCAACCGACAGGGGCAAGCGGCTTCGCCGCCCTCGCCGAAGCCAACGCACCTGTGTTCGAGACGCTCGTCCAGATGACGCTCGACACGTTCGAGCGGTCCGGACTGGACCAGGAGACGTACCTGCTGGCACGCATCGCGGCTCTGGTGGCCATGGATGCCTCCGCTCCCTCGTACCTGCTCAACATCGGCACCGCCGCGGAAGCCGGCGTGCCGCTGGAGAAGATCCAGGGAACGCTCGTGGCGATCGCCCCCGTGGTGGGCAGCGCCCGCGTCGTGTCCGCCGCCCGCGCCATCGACGACGCCTTCGGGCTGGAACCCCCCGCAGAGGACGAGCAGTGACCACCGGCCCGGCCGAGGCGGCGATCCCCGGCCGCACTCGGCAACGGTCCTGAGACCCCTCGTCCCGCACGAACCGCGAACCTCTGCACGGACGACACCACACAGGAGAAGCAATGGGCAGCAATGTGTACCTGGCCTACGACTACCCGGTCCTCGGAGCCTTCTGGACGATCATGTGGATCTTCCTGTGGGTCATATGGATCTTCCTGCTCTTCCGCGTCATCGTCGACATCTTCCGCGACGACTCCATGAGCGGCTGGGGCAAGACGGGATGGCTGGTCTTCACGATCGTCCTCCCCTTCCTGGGCGTCTTCGTCTACCTCATCGCACGGGGCAAGGACATGGGCAGGCGTGAACAGGAGCACGCCAGGGCCCAGAGGGAAGAGACGGACCGCTACATCCGCAGCACGGTCGGCACCACCGGCCCGGCCAGCGAGGCGGACCAACTCGCCAAGCTCTCGGAGATCCGGGCCCGCGGCGACATCTCCGACGAGGAGTTCCGCCAGGCCAAGGAAAAGGTCCTCCACTCGTAACCGCACGCGACGCAAGCCACGACAGGAGGACGGAAGCCCGGAGCGGCCCACCGCCCCCGGTGCCCTTGGCGCTGCTTCATGCGCGCCGCGCCCATTCGGTCCGAGCCCGACGGGGCAGGGCACCGAACGTAGAGCATGCCATCGGACGAGTGCGCAGGTCGGATCGCACGTCAGATGTCAGGTCGGATCTCAGGTCATCGCAGCCGCCGGACCGCCGGGCCGCCCGGGTTCCTCTGCGATGGGCAACGCCGGCACGGTGAAGACCGCTACTGCCGACGTGGCCCCGATTGCTCCCCTGGCTTTGGGGGAAGAGGCGTCAGCTTCGCCGTCGCGACGTACGAGACCACGACCGCGACGATCACCAGCGGCATGACGGTGAGCCCCTGCGCCCCGATCAGCAGCGTGGCAAGCAGGACGGAGACCAGCGGAAGCCTCAGCATCGCGGCGCTCATCGCTCCGATACCCATCGCGAACCCCGCGACCAGGGACAGCCCCGGCAGATGCGAGAGCAGGGTGCCACCCGCCGCTCCCAGGAACATCGCGGGAAAGATCGGGCCTCCCCGGAAACTGCTGAGCGAGGAGCAATAGGCCAGAGACTTGCACAACACCAGCAGCGACAACGCTCCCACCGAATACGCGGCGCTGTGCCTGAGGAATGGATCCAGCGCCGTCTGCCCCGAATACAGCACGTCGGTCGCTTCTTTGCCGGTGCCCTCCGCATAGCCGATCGCCAGCCCCGCCACGACCAGGCCCATGCCCACCGTGGCCACCACTCGCCGCCTCTCGACGAGCGTCTTGAGCCGGACGGCGAGCCATCGGATTCCCAGGCCCAGGAGTGCGGCCGACACTCCGATGACCAGAGCCCAGCCGAATTCCGCCACCTTCGGGCGCACGGCCGTGGGTACGTCGTGCAGTACCAGCGAATAGGTGCCCAGCCCGGTCCAGGATCCCAGTCCGACGAAGATGAGCGCGCCGATGCCCGCGGCCAGCAGGCCGGGCACCAACACCAGTGCCATCATCTGCCCGCCCAACCCCGAGGCTTCCATCAGGAGGAACGCGCCGAGCAGGGGTGATCCCAGCAGGGAACTGACGGCCGCGAAACTGCCCGCCGCGCCCAACACCGAGGTCGCCCGCTCCGGGGGGTGCCGTTTGACCATTCGCACGGCGCCGGCGGCGAGCCCGGCGCCGAGGGTCAGGAGAGGGGACTCGGGCCCGAGGACAGCGGCGAAGCAGAGCGTCGCCAGGGCGGCCAAGAAGATGCCGGGCAGCTCGATGGGTGTGGGCGGGCCGGCGGGCTTGAACCCGGCTGTCGGCTCATGGCCACCGTGCCCCGGCAGGTACTGGACCGTCAGTCCAACAAGCAGCCCCCCTACGGCGAGCAGCGGCAGCGGCCACCACGGTGGCGTTCCGTCGAACCCCAGCGACTTGGGCAGATCCGTGTAGATCAGTGGCTGGACCTCGCCGACCAGGGCAAGGAAGCCGAACGCCGCCGCGGACACCGGCACACCGATCAGCGCGGCCATCACCAGAAGCACCAGGTACTCGCGGCTCCGAAGGAGAATCAGCGGGTCCTGGGGTGAAGCGGCCTCGGATCCAGTCTCGGTGACCGGCATGCGTATTGCCTCCTCGCGATGCGGACCTCGTCCGTGGTCTCGTCGGCCGCTTTCAGCGAACCGGGAACGCTCCGCCACCTGATACGAGAGGCGCTGCTCCGAGCCTGGCACGCCCCTCCCCTGCAGGCATGTCAACGCCGCCCACGCGGGTAACTCCTACGCGTCACCCCCCGACCGCCCCGATCTTCCGAGCCCGGTGGCTCGCCGGAGCCGAACCGACCGGGCGTCCTCTGCGATCCGGACGGCGCCGAGAAGGATCCGCGCAACCCGCGGGACCACGGCCACCACGGATCAGCCCACCCTGGAGAAGCCTGTAGCGGGCCCGTGTGCGAACACCACCCGCTGACCGGCACACAAGTCAGTGCGTTTTCGAAGCGGAACGCTTCGCGCTTTTACTCCTGCCGGCACCTGTGCTGCTCCGACCGGACCCGGCGGAGGCCTCCTCCCCCTTTCTGGGCTTCTCCGTGTCTGCGGCCGTCCGCGATGGCGTTGTCCGGGTCGGGGCGGTCGGCCACTTGAACTCGATCTCCAGCTCTATCTCCCCGTTGCCGATCTCAACCTCCATCTCGCTGCGAAGGTCGTCGGGGATCCGCAGGCTGAGCGTTCCGGGGCTGAGTTCCAGTTCGACATCCCCGCCTTCCCTCAGTGCGGCTGCGAGTGCCGTGAGCTGGTCAGCCGCCTCAAGGCGCGACAGCGAGCGCTTCCGTTCAAACTTGAGGTCCTTCACGGACGTCTCCGATCTGGAAGGAAAGGGTTGATAGAGCCCATTCTGCGGCCATGTACGAGATCGGACATCCTCATGGCCGGGCGCCCGAAGCTTCCTGGCAAAGAGGTCCGGCGTCGCTCGCCGACAGATCCTGGAAGCCCTGCTGTCGAGCGCCTCCGGTCAGAACGGATTCAGCACACATCAGAGCGGGAAACCCCGCGAACACCCGATTTCGAATCGAGTTCGCGGCTGCCGGCACCGTCGGAGACCGCTGCTGCCGGAGATCGCTGCTGCCGGAGACCGCTCCCCGTCGTACACGGCTCGTGACGTCGTCGAGCCGCGCCGTCGCGAGACGAACTCGCCGACACCACCCGGGAGTTTCGTCAGCGTCCCTGCTTCAGCGCCGAATGGCCCACGCCGTCTCGCGCTCGCGGCGCGGCCACACGGGTGGTTCGGCGCGGAGCGCCCACGGCCGCGTTCGGTCCCGTAATGCCCCGACCGCACACGGAGGTTGAGCCGGCCGCCGAGCCGACGCCCGTGCTCGTTGATCAGATGATCCGGCGTGCCGACGGGCTGATATCCGACATTTGCTTATTAACCTCTCGGCATCTTATGACGTGGCGGATCGCGTAGCGCGTCCGCTTCAAGGCTCGGAGAAGACATGCGCAAGACTCGCAAGACGGCTGTCGTAGCCGTCCTCCTCAGCACCGTCGGCTTTCTCGGCGCAGGCGCCGCCTACGCCCACGGGGACGGGTACGGGTACGGGGACGGGAAGGGCCACGGGCACGGGGACGGGAAGGGCCACGGGCACGGGAAAGGTCACGGGCACGGGAAAGGCCACGGGAAAGGCCACGGGAAAGGTCACGGGAAAGGTCACGGGTACAAGCACCGCGACACGGAGAGCAAGACGGTCGTGATCACCCAGAGCACATCATGCAGTGCGACCGACGAGAACACCGACGTACAGGGCGAGTCCGCCTACGGCAACTGGTCCAACGGCGAGGTCTCACCTGGTCCGCAAACCACCAACATCGGCTCACACCTGGGGTGCGACAACACCCTCGTCCTCGGCAAGTAACCCACCCGGGTCCCGGCACCGGGACCCGGACTCGGGGGTCTTCCGACCCGGACGCAGCACCGGCCAGGGCAGCGAACGCGGAGAGAGGGAAGTCGACGGTCGCTGCTGCTGTGGATCTGCTCATCCGATGCCGGGGGTGGTGACGGGGTACAGCGTGCGCAGGCCCTCGTTCAACGCGTACGACAACGCCGACCCGTGGGTCTGCCGGGGGTACAGGCGGGAGGTGAGCTCCAGGGACGGGTAGTCGCGCAACCGCAGCAGCTGCGACATGCGGGTCATCGACCCGACGATGTCGGCGGCGGCCACGTAGGGGTCGGTGAGCTCCGCCTCGCCCGCGCCGAAGAACACCTTCGCCGCCAGGTCGTCGTGGGTCGTGGCGTAGTCGGCCTCCAGCGTGAACAGCAGATCCTCACATCCGCTGAGGGCAGGGCTGCCGGCGAGATAGCGAGCGAAGGCCGCCGGCCGGGAGAGCAGGGCGAAGCCGACGAAGTGTCCGCCGCCGGAGAATCCCACGAGACCGTGATCGTCGTCGAACCGGAACTCGGTCGCCAACCGCGGGCGCAACTCGTCGACCAGGAACGACAGCAGTGCATCGGCGCCGCCGCCCGTCGGCGTTTCGCTGGACAGTGCTTCCATGCGTGCGCCGCCGGGCCCTGCATTGACCCATCTCGGCATCGGATAGAAGTCGTGTGTGCGACGCGCGCCGAACTCGGCGAGATCGCTCTCGTCGGGAGCGCCGACTCCGATCACGATGAGCTCGGCGACCTCCTGCACGGTGTGGAGCCAGTTCATCAGGCCGACGGTGAGCGGGAAGCTGAGGGACGCGTCCGTCACCCAGAGGACGGGGTAGCTGCGGTCACCGTGCTCGTACGACGGGGGGAGCGCGATATGCACGTCATGCGGCCAGGGCACATCACTCCCGTGCATCCGTCTGGTGGGCAGCACCTGATATGTGTGCCGGGGCAGGGACACAAATACCTCCTGCTGAAGCCAGTGTTCGGACATTCGATCAGGGGCCTCAGATGGCCGACCGGCCCTACCGGTCAACTGAGTTGCGGCATCTCTCCCAGCAGCCGGCAGGGCGTTTCCGGGTCCGGCCATGTCCGGGCGCGGACGCCGGGAATCCATTGTCGGGGGGCGGTCGGCACGGAAGTCTCCTGACCTGTGACCAGTGCAGAGGTTGGAGAGGCCATGCGTTCCCCGCTCATACGTTCCTTCTCGCAGCTCGACTCCCTGGACCCGGGGCGCCCCGTCGTGACCCTGTTCAGCGGCGGGCTCGACAGCTCGTATCTGCTGCTGCGGCTGCGGCGGATGGGCATCCGCGAGGTGCACGCCGTGAGCGTCGACATCGGCGAGGACGAGTCCAGTACGTACAAACGCCAGGTGGCCGAAGCCCTCGGCGCCACGATCCACATCCTCGACCGGCGTGCCGAGTTCGCCGGCCGGTACGTGGCTCCCGCGATCGCCGCCCAGGCCGTCTACCTCGGCATCCACCCCGTCAGCTCCACGCTCAGCCGTCCGCTGATCGCCCACAGCGCGGTCGAGCTGGCCCGTGCGCTCGGCGCGCAGGCCCTGCTCCACACCGCCAACCGCTCCCAGAACACCCTGCGCCGCCTCAACGGGGCGCTGGCGCTGCTCGGTTACGAGGGTGCGTTCGGCAGCCCGTACGACCTCGACCCCGTCACTCGCGAGGACAAGCTCCTCGAACTGCGGGCCGCCGGGATCGATCTGCTCGCCGGGCGGATCGTCAGCGGCGACTCCAACCTGTGGTGCCGTGAGTTCGAGTCGGGCATCCTCGACGATCCCGAACTCCACGAGGTTCCCGAGGAGATGTACGCCTGGAGCCGGCCGACCGCGCTCCCCGGCGACACCGACACCCTGACCGTCACCTTCGAGCACGGGCTGCCCGTCGCCCTCGACGGACAGCCGCTGCCGCTGACCGTGCTGATCGACCGGCTCAACCGGAGGGTCGGCGCGTACGGGCTCGGCCGCTACTCCGGCCTGGAACACCTCGACCACGGCGAGAAGGTCCTCGAAATCCGCGAGATGCCCGCCGCCTGGCTCCTGCTCAGCAGCTACCGGCACGTCGAGAGCGCCTGCCTGGATGCCGAACTCATCCGCGAGAAGCGGCACCTGGAGCAGGTCTGGACGCGAGAAGCCCTCGAAGGCCGCTGGTTCGGCGAACTGCGGCTCGCCACCCAGGTGTTCATCGACGCCTGCGCCTCCCGCACCACCGGGTCCGTGACCTGGCGACTGCGCACCGGCGGCGCCGACACGCGCTCCATCACCGCCGGAGCGCCCCTGTACCTGCGCGACCGGGAGGCCTGGGAGGAGCGGGCGATCAGCGCGGAGTCGGCGCCGTTCGACCGCGTCGAGGCGCACCGCCGCGGGGCCCGCATCAACGAGGGCCGTCCCGCGGCACAGCTCGCCGCCGTGTGATCCCCCGGCCGTCACTCCCTCGACCACCCCTTCCCCTTCTTCGCCTTTCTCCTTACGTTCCTCTTCGCCACGGAGACCTTCATGACCACTGCCGCCACCCGTCACCCCGTCGCCGTCGACGCCGTCACCGCCCTCGCCGGTCCGGGCGGACATCTGATGCCCTCGGCCCGGCTCTCGGCGCTCGCGGGTGTCGACGCCGCCGACTGGACGCGCTTCGCCGGCCACTGGGACGAGCTCACCCTCGACACGTACATGGCCGACGGAGGCACGTACCGTTTCCGCCGCTACGGCCAGTTCGAGCTCGACCCGGCCGCGGGTGCACTCACCCTGCTCCCGCACGAGCCGTACCGTCAGGAGTCGGACATCAACCCGCTCAACGGCGGCATCGAGCGGGTCTTCGACCCGCTGACCGAGTCCTTCGCCGGCGACCCGCTGCTGCGCTCCGTGCTGGTCGAACTCGGCCGGATCTTCAGCGCCGTCGACGGCACGGGGTCGTGGAACGTGAAGCTGCACCCGTACCGCATCAGTGCCTCCGCGGACCAGCAGGGCCAGCCTGCGCCCGAGGGCCGGCACCGCGACGGCGTCACCTTCATCACCTCGCTGCTGATCGGCCGCAGCAACGTCACCGGCGGCGAGAGCGCCGTCTGTTCCGACGAGGGTGAACACCTCCTCACGGTTACCCTGTCCGAGCCCGGTGACCTGCTGCTGGGCGACGACCGCCGCACGCTGCACTCGGTGACCCCGGTGCGGCCGGTGGATCCCGAGCTCGCCGCCCACCGTGACGTCCTGGTGATCGCGTACACCGCGCGCTGAGCCGCCGCGTCACCCCCGCACCGCACCGCCTGCCGCCCGCCCCTGTCACCTAGGAGTCCCCCATGCCCGTCCCTGCGGCCCGCCGCGCCTGGCTGACCGATCTGCCCGTCCTGCTGGTCGCGGTGGTGTGGGGCTCCAGTTATCTCGCCGCCAAGGACGTCACCACGACGCGGACCGTCCTGGCCGTGCTCGTCCTGCGGTTCGCCGTGGTGCTGCCGGTCCTGGCCGTCACCGGGTGGCGCAGGCTGCGGGCGCTCAAGCGGGCACAGATACGGGGCGCCGGCGTCCTCGGGCTGATCCTGGCCGGGATCTTCCTCCTGGAGACGTACGGCGTCGTGCACACCTCGGCGACCAACGCCGGGCTCATCATCAGCCTCACCATGATCTTCACGCCGCTCGCGGAGAGCCGGCTCACCGGCATCCGGCCCTCCGGGCCGTTCGTCGCGGCCGCGGGGCTCTCGGTGCTGGGTGTCCTGCTCCTCACCCAGGGCGCCGGGTTCAGCGCGCCGTCCCTCGGAGATCTGCTGATGCTGGGCGCGGCCGTGGCCCGTACCGTGCACGTCCTGGCGATGTCGCGCATGCGGTCGGTGCAGGGTGCGGACGCGCTGTCGATGACCACGGTCCAACTGGGCAGTGCGGTCGTGGTGTTCGCGCTGCTGTCCACGGCACCCGGCACCGGCAGCACCCCGTGGGCGGCCGCGGCGGACTTCGACGCCGGGGACTGGCTCGGGCTGCTCTACCTGTCCGCGTTCTGCACGCTGTTCGCGTTCTTCGTGCAGATGTGGGCCGTACGCCGTACGTCGCCCTCGCGGGTCAGTCTGCTGCTCGGCACCGAGCCGGTGTGGGCCGCCGTCGTCGGAATCGCGCTCGCGGGAGACCGGCCGGGATGGCCGGGGCTGCTGGGCGCGCTCCTCGTGCTCGCGGGCACGGCGTGGGGCCGCCGCGCCGCCGCCCCGCAGCAGAACGCACAACAGAACGCGCAAGAGAATTCGCAGGCGGCATCCCGGTCGGCGTCGCGGCCGGCGTCAGTCGTCGAGCCATCCGAGGCGGACGGCGCAGACCCCGGCCTGGAATCGGCTGGCCGCGCCTAGCCGTTCGGTCAGCTCGGAGACCAGGCGGCGGACCGTGCGCTCGGAGATCCCGAGCTTGCGGGCCATCGCCTCGTCGGTGAGTCCGCCCGCGAGCATCCGGACCAGCTCACGGTGGCGGCCGGTCGGGTGCCAGTCGCCCTCGGGGCTCGCGGTGGCGGACTCGGTCAGCACCGTGGCACTGGCCCAGCAGTGCTCGAAGACCCCCCGGAACACCCCGACCAGGGTCTCGCTGCGCAGCACGACGGCGGCGATCTCCCCGTCCGCCGTCTGGGACGCGGGCACGATCGCCAGCGAGCGGTCCACCACGATCAGCCGCAGCGGCAGGGTGTGCGCGGTGCGGACCTGGGCGCCCGCGCCGTTCAGCCGCCGCAGATAGGCCGTCATGTGCGGGACGGCGGCCGCCGAGCCCAGATGGATCGTACGGATGCGTACGCCGCGGCCCAGCACGAGCCGGTCGCGTTCGAGCCCGGCCTCGACCATCCCGGCGGGCAGGGCCCGTCCGGGGTGCAGCGAGAGCACCTCCTCCTCCACCCGCTGCGAGGCGTCCTCCAGGGCGGCCGACACGTTGGCCTCGCCGGTCACCACCTCCATCTGCACGGAGGACAGTTCGCGGGCGTGCACCGGCTGGAAGTCCGCGACCACCTGGGCGAGCGCGGAGCGTGTCTGCCGTATTGCGGTCAGCAGGGTATGGGTGTGCTGCTCCTCGTCGAGGAGCAGATTGCGCAGTGCGGTGTCGGGGGCGAGCGCCGTCCAGCCGTTGCGGTTGTCCGACGACGGCACGAACAGGCCGAGCCGGCCGAGCAGTCGGAGCGCGTCGGCCAGTTCCGTCCCGCTCCAGCCGCGGCTCTCGGTGAGCGTCTCCGGGCGCCACGCGGCGTTGTCGAGAGCGAGACGATAGAGCTCCTGCGCCCGCGCGCGTGCGTCCACCTGGAATCGTCCCCCAACTGATTCACGAGCGCTGTCCCCCTGAAGCGCTCCCTCGTGGATCTTAGGAACGGTCCATCCAGCGGAACAGCCGCGGTCCGCGATACGGACAGCCGGAGGATCCCCCGCCTTGTCCCGCCCCGCTCGCCCGCCGACCGCCGCCCCCCGTCCGCCCCTGGCCATGGCCGGTTGCGGAACTCCCGTCGGCATAGCCGCGAACGGCCCGGCCGGAACATGCTGATCACACAGCGATCACCGCTGAACACACACGCCCCACCCATGCACCACCCACGTATCACCCAAGAACCACGATCTTCCAGGGGGCCCTCATGTCTGCTTCGTCCGCTTCGGCTGCTTCCCATCTCATACGTGGCGTGTCCGCGATGCTCGCCACGGCCCTCGTCCTTGGCGTCGTCGGCGTCCTCGGTGACGCGCAGGGCGCCGCGACGGCCGGCGCCGAGGCCCGTGTCGTCGCCGCGGGCGGCGACTCGCTGATCTGGGGCTGACCCGGTGACCAGGCCGAGCGTCGCCGTCGTCGCACCGCTGACCGGTCCGCGCACGGCCTGGGGAGCGGTCCTTCTCGACCAACTGGAACAGATCAGAGCGGTCCGCCCGGATGCCGCCGAGTGGCAGGTGTACGACGAGACACCCGACGTCGCCCGTGAGGTCGCCGGCGCCGGACACGCGGCGGTCGTCGGCCACACCGACACGGAGGGCGCCCGCCGGGCCCTGCCGGTGTACGAGGCCGCCGGGCTCGTCTGTCTGCTCCCTTTCGTCCGGGCCGGGGCGCCCGCTCTGAGCTGGGCACCGGACGGGGACGCGCTGGCCCGCACGGTCGTTGAGGGCGCGACGGCCCTGGGCGTGACGGCGCTCGCCGTGTCCCAGGACGAGGAACCCGGCTGGACGGCGCTCGGGCGCGCGGTCGCCGCGGAGGCCCGCAGCGCGGGGCTCACGCCGGGTCCCGGTGGAGCGCTGGCGGTGCTGGCGCCGCAGGACCGGTTCGCGCACTTCGCACGGGATGCGGGTCCCGTGCTCACACCGGCGGACTGCGGGCTGAGTTCCTTCGACCGGCTGCGGCACGCGGCAGCAGACCGTGAGGTGTGGGCCGTCCATCCCCGGATGTGCGCGGTACGCCGGGTCCAGACCGCCGTCACGGCCCTCGCGCGGGCCCTTTCCGGGGCTCCCGCTCTGCGCGGAACGGCACTGGCGGACGCCGTACGGGCCCGCTCGGGAGCCCTGCTGGCCGGCGGGGGAGCACCCCTGGACGACGGCTGGCTGGTCTCCCGGCTGTCCTGGACGTGCCCGGTGAGGGACTCGCTCTGACCGCCCGTAGGGTTCCCTGCATGGTGACTGCGACCGTCCGTGAGTGGCATGACGAGGAAGGGTGGGGAGTGCTCGACTCCCCCGAGACTCCCGGCGGGTGCTGGGGCCACTTCTCCGCCGTCCGGATGGACGGGTTCCGGACGTTGTCGGCCGGACAGCAGGTGGACCTGGAGTGGGAGGCCCCCGGCTTCAGGCAGGACGGGTACCACTACGTCGCGCTGAATATCGTGCCCAGGCCCGCCTGACCCCGACGACTCACACTCCCCTGCATGCCCGTCCTGCAAGCCGTGCCCCTCTGCATGCCGCGCCCGTCCTACATGCCGTGCCCGTCGCAACACCCGTCCCTGCGCATCAGTCGGCCCGTCTCCAGCCAGTCGTCCCGGGCCGCGGTCGTGTGCCCGGCCGACGGCTCGAAGGCGGAGACCAACTCCTCGGTGGTGTACGGGACTCCGCCGCGCAGGACAGCGACGGTGCGCACGAGGGTGGCGAAGTCCGTGAAGGGGTCGCCGTCGATGACCGTCAGGTCCGCGATCCTGCCTTCCTCGACCGTGCCGAGGTCGTGGTCGACGCCGAAGAGGCGGGCGGGCAGGACGGTCGCGGTGCGCAGGGCCTGGGCCGCGGAGAGGCCACCGCGGTGCAGGGCGCGCAGGCCGAGGTGGAGGGACAGGCCGACGGGGACGAGCGGCTGGTCCGTGCCGAGGGCGACCAGTCCGCCGGCGGCCAGGATCCGGCGGTAGACGTCGGTCTCCGTGCGAAGAGTGGCGAGTTGGGCCGCGGTGGGCGGGGTACCGGCCGACTGCCGCACGGCGGCCGCGTCCCACGGGGGCATGACCACCGTGACCCTGGGATCCTCGGCGAGGGCGGGGTCCGCGCCGAGGAGGGGCGAGGCGGTGAAGGGCGTGGCGATGAGCGAGAAGTTCACTGCGTGCGCGGTGTAGATCTCCAGCACGTCCTCGTAGGCGCGGCCCGCGGCCGTGATGGCGTGGCCGAACTCGGCGCGCTGCGTGGCCTGCAGATGGGTCGTCAGATCCTGGCCGAGCTGGACGCCGGGGGAGAGGAGGTGCCCGCCCGCGCGTACGCCGAGGCGTTCGTGGGCGAACCGGGCGGCTTCCTCCATGACCCAGCCGGGCGCCCGGACGTACGTCTTGACGAAGTCCCAGTCCAGGGCGGCGCCCCGCTCCAGTGAGCGGCGCAGCCCCTGCCGGGTCCGGTGGGCGCGGCCCATGCTGTAGGCGACGCGCGCGCCGTCGAGGAGTTCGCCGGTGGTCAGCAGCCGCGGCCCGGCGAGCTCTCCGGTGGCCACCGCCTCCCGGATGCGGGCCTGTTCGTACGCGAAGCCGCCGAGGGAGACGGCCGTGGTGATGCCGTAGGTGAGCTGGCCGGTGGTCTGGCGGCCGCCGTAGGTGCTCTGCCAGGGGTGGGTGTGGGTGTCCCACAGGCCGGGGACGACGGTGCGGTCCGAGGCGTCGATCCGGCGGAGGGCGGCGGTGCGCCCGGAGCGGTGGGGTTCGACCGCCGTGATGCGTCCGCCGCGTACGACGATGTCGGCGTCGTCGCGGGTCGTCTCGCCCGTGCCGTCCCACAGGCGCCCGGCGTGCACCACCAGGTCGGCGGGTGCGGGTCTGGGGGCGGCGAGGGGGACGCGGACGGTGCGGGCCGGGCCGCCGTCGACGCCGACGAGCCGCAGCCTGGCGCCGGACAGGTACAGCAGGGTGGTGGAGTCGCCGGACCAGGAGGGGTGGTCGGCCGGTTCGGTGGTGAGGGTGCGCAGGTCGCCGCGCGGGGTGCCGTCGGGGTCGACGGGCAGCAGGCACAGTGCCGACTCGACGATCACCGCCATCCAGCGGCCGTCCGGCGACCAGACGGGCCCGGAGTCGTAGCGGTCGGCGATCGACGTGTGGGGCGCGACGGCGTGCAGGCTGTCGGAGCCGGTGGCGGTGTCGACGACCCGGATGAGGTTGTAGCCCTCCCGGAAGCGGGAGTTGAGGCGGTTGCGGTCGCAGAGGGCGAGGTGGCGGCCGTCGGGCGACCAGCTCGGACGGCCGGGCAGCCCGCCGCCGCCGAGGGGTGCGGCCAGGACGCGTTCCTCGCCGGACGTCAGGTCGCGGACGAGCAGTCTGCCGGTCAGGTCGAGACAGGCCAGCCGCTGTCCGTCGGGGGACAGCGCGGGGTGGACCCGGCCGCCGGTCGCGAGCGCGGTCTCCTCACCGGTGGCCAGATCGTGGCGGTACACGCCGAGGAGTCCGTCGCGGTCGTCGGCGTGCACGAGGGACCGCCCGTCGGGCGCCCAGGTGGGCGCGAGGAGATAGCGGGTGCGGGCCGCCCGGCGCAGTCGCCTGGGCGGAGGACCGCCCGAACTGCCCGCGAGCCACAGGGAGTTGAGGGCGGCGAACGCGATCTGCCGGCCGTCGGGCGACAGCGCGGGCAGGTGGATGCCGCGCGCGGGGCGGGCGTGGGCCGCCTCCCCGAGGTCGTACTCCTTGGTCTCGTACCGCGGCCGCCGCACGGGGAGCACGCCCTCGAAGGGCAGGGTCTCCGGCTGCCCGGGGCTGTCCGGGCGTACGAGGGTGAAGGCGCCGTCGAGCGTGAGGAGCAGCTCTCCCGCCGGCGTCCAGCGCGGGGGCACCGGGGCGATGTCGCCGGCCACCGGGACGGGCCGGCCGTCGACGGCCAGGGTGCAGGAGGCGTTCGGTGGAGCGGTGGTGCGCAGATGTGCCAGGCGGCCGTCGGCGGCGATGGCGGGGGTCATGACCTGCGTGCCCGCGCTCTCGGTGTGCCGTACGGCGACCGGGCCGGTGCCGTCGGCGGGCACGGCGGCGATCGTACGGGCGTCCAGGCCGGTGCCCAGCGGGGTGGCGACGGGCTTCGCGCGGACGAACAGGATGCGGGTGCCGTCCGGTGACCAGGTGGGGTCGAAGTCCTCCCAGGGGCCGTCCTGCAGGGGGCCGTCCTGGCCGGTCAGGCCCGTGATCCGGGTGATCCGGCCGGTGTGCAGGTCGAGGACGTGGATGCGGTACGGGCTTGCGCTCACCGGGCCTTCGGGGTCGCCGCCGCGCTCGGAGGCGAAGGCGAGCCGGGTGCCGTCGGGCGACCAGGCCGGGCCGCGGTCGTCCCAGGGGCCGTCGGTGCGCTGCGTGAGGCCGGAGCCGTCGGGGCGGACTGTCCACAGGTGGAACCCGCTGCCCCGGTAGGCGCAGAACGCCACGTGGGCGCCGTCCGGGGAGTGTGTGGGCCGGCCCGGTTCGAGGTCCGGCGGGGTCAGCGGCCGTGCGGTGCCGCCGCTGCGGGGCAGGTTCCAGAGCACGCCCTGCACCTCGGCGACCAGCCGGTCGCCGCCCGGGGCGAGGGTGGCCGAGCCGTTGGTGGCCCGGGTGAACGTCAGGGAGGGGGTGCCGGTGCGGGTTCGTGCCGCTGCCGGGACGGCGCCCACCAGGGGCACGGCGCCTGCGGCGGCGAGAAGTTGACGGCGGGTCGGACGGAAAGTGGGGGTCCGGTCACGGTCCATGGCAGTACACACTGGCGCACCGGCCGTCCCTCGTTCAACGACATCCCCGGCCAACCATGGATCACTGCCGGCATGGCACGGGACCAGGACGTCGGCGTACCCGTCCCGGTTCACATCGCGCGGCCGGACGTCGATGCCGAAACGCTCAGCCGGTCAACGTGCCCTGGTGGAAGCACATCCGCCAGCCGGTCTCCGCCCAGCCGCTACGACTCCTGCGGCGCCGGTGCCGGCTCCGGCTCCGGCTCCGGCTCCGGCTCCGGCGACCGCCGTCGAACAGCAGCCGTAGCGAGCGCCAGCGTCGCGCACACCGACGCGAGCGCCATCAGCGTCATCGCCGTGGCGGGCGAGGTGAGCTGGGCAACCGAGCCCGCCAGGGTCGCGGCCACGCCCTGTGCCGTCAGCATTCCGGCCGAGTGCAACCCGAGGGCATGGCCGCTGAGTTCGTCCGGGGTGAGGGCCATCAGGCGCTCCTGCTGGACCAGGCTCGCGCCGAACCCGACGGAGGCGACGCACGCGGCCGCGGCTGCCCAGTACAACCCCGGCCGCAGCGCGAAAAGCAGATACGGCGTGGCCAGCAGCAGGAGCAGCCCAGTGGCCAGCCTGGGCCGCAGCGCGGGCGGTACGAGGCGGCCGACGGTCACGTCCCCGACGAACATGCCCAGCGCCCCGCAGGCGAACAGCGCGCCGGCGGCGTGGGGGTCGTAGGAGACGTAGAGGGACTCGCAGCCGACGACAAGGCCGTTGGGGATCCACAGGCCCAGGTAGGTGAGGCGGCGGGGACGCGAGGACCACAGCAGACCGTTGGTGCGCCAGGTCGCCGTGACGGACGGGCGGCCCGAGGAACGCGGCGGGCGGGCGGTCAGGCCCAGGCGGGTGGCGAGGGCCGTCGTGACGTAGAGCGTCGCCGCCAGCAGCAGACAGGCGCGTGGAGTCAGGACCGTCAGCAGGATGCCTCCGGTGGCGAATCCGGCGATCTGCATGAGCCCGGAGAGCATGTTGAACACCGAACGCCCCAGCAGATAGCCGTCCTTGGAGAGGATCTCGTTCAGCAGCCCCCAGCGCACTCCCCCGCCCAGCGAGGCGATCAGACCCTGCAGGAGTACGACGCCGAAGACCGCGCCGATCGGCAGTCCGGGCAGCGCCAGCACCGCCGTACCGGCCGCGAAGGCGAGACCGATGCCGGTCAGCGTCGACCGCGGCGGCAGCCGGTCGGCGCCCGAGAGCAGGAGCGTGGCCCCGAGTACCTGCGCGAGCTGCGGCCCGAACATGCTCACCGCCGACAGCAGCGGCGAGCCGGTCGCCCGGTAGACGAGCGTGCCGAGCGCCAGGGAGCCGATCGTCTGGGCCGCGGTGTGAGCGGCGGCGGACAGGAAGAACGGGGTGAACTCCGGGGTGCGGAAGAGGTCTCGGTAGCTGCGCATGCAGGAAGTCTCGAAAGGGCCGGGGAGGGATCGTTATTGTTTCGCGCACACGCGAAACATCCGGACGAAGGAGGACTCATGGGCTGGTGGCAGATGAACGCCGACACCCTCGCCCGCAGCCGTTTCGTCCTCTCCCCGCTCGCCGAGACCTTCGCCTGCCTCCAGCTGCTGCACCGGGGCGAGCCCGCCCACCCCGGTGAACAGGCCTGGCTACGGTCCCACCTGCCCGCCTACCGGGCCCGCCTGGCCGCCGACCCGGTGACCGCGCGCCTCGTCCGCGCGGGCCTCGGCCGCGGCTGGATCGCCGACTTCCTCTCGCCCACCCCGAGGGACGGCGAGACCATCGAGGAGGGGGTGGCGCGCGTCCGGTCCGCCGACCCCTCCCAGGCACGGGCCGACATCACGATCGCCCTCGAACGCGGCCCGTTCCCACCCGAGCTGGACCGCGACGACCTTCCGTCCCGCGCCGCCGACCTCCTCTCCTACGTCTGGGCCGAGACCGTACGGCCGTACTGGGACCGGCGGCGGCGCGTCCTGGAGGCCGATGTGGTCGCCCGGACCGCGCAGGTCAGCCAGGGAGGCTGGGCGGCGGTGCTGGACGCGCTGCGGCCGGGCCGCACCCGCTGGCTCGGCGAGAACCGCCTCCAGGTCAACCCGCACGAGTACCCGCCCCGCGAGATCTCCGGCGCCGAGCTGGTCTTCGTGCCCGTGACGCCCAAGGCGGGCTGGGTGTCCTGGGAGGAACCGGACCGGTACGCGATCATCTACGCCTGCGAGGGCGCCCTCGCCGACCACACGGCCCGCCCCGCCCCCGCGAGCCTCGCGGCCCTGCTGGGCCCCGCCCGCGCCGGTGTCCTCGCCCTCCTCACCTCTCCCCTGAGCACGAGCCAACTCGTCGCCGTCACCGGCCAGGGCCTCGGCTCGGTGGGCCGCCACCTGAAGGTCCTGCTGGACGCGGGGCTGGTGGAGCGCAGGCGCTCCGGTCGTTCGGTGCTGTACTCGCGGACCGCGGCCGGCGACGTCCTGACGGAGGCCCAGAACCGGCACGACATGTACCGGAGTTAGCATCCGCTCATGACGACTGCAGACAGCAACGGCGCCGCTCCCCTCGACGTGGAGATCGACGCCCTCCAGGGTGGTTCCGCCGATCTCTCCCAGTACACGGGCAAGGCCGTCCTCATTGTGAACGTGGCCTCCAAGTGCGGGCTGACCCCCCAGTACACCGGCCTTGAGCGCCTCCAGGAGCGCTTCGCCGAGCAGGGCTTCACCGTCCTCGGCGTGCCCTGCAACCAGTTCATGGGGCAGGAGCCGGGCAGCGCCGAGGAGATCGCCGAGTTCTGCTCGGCGACGTACGGCGTGACCTTCCCGCTGACCGCGAAGATCGAGGTGAACGGCGACGACCGGCACGCCCTGTACGACCGCCTGGTCGGCTTCGCCGACGCCGAGGGCCACACCGGCGACATCCGCTGGAACTTCGAGAAGTTCCTCATCGGGCGGGACGGCAAGGTCCTGGCCCGCTTCTCGCCGCAGACCGAGCCGGAGGCGGCGGAGATCGTGACGGCGGTCGAGGGCGCCCTCGCCTAGGGCCTGTTGACCTTGCCCCTGGGGCAGGGCCGAGCGTCCTGGTCACCGGGCGGAAAGGACCCGCCCGGTGACGGAGGATGCTGCGGTGGACGACGAACTGCTCACCATCGGCGCGTTCGCGGCCCGGTCGCGGCTTTCGGCCAGGGCGCTACGGCTGTACGACCGCCTCGGCCTGCTGGCACCGGCGCACGTCGACGAGGCCAGCGGCTACCGCTACTACCGCGCCGGCCAGGTGGAGCGGGCCCGGCTGGTGGCGCTGCTGCGGCAGCTCGACATGCCGCTCGCCCGGATCGCCGGGGTGGTCGAGGCGGACGGGGAGGCGGCGGCCGGCCTGCTCGCCGCCTACTGGTCGGACGTCGAGACGCGCATCGCGGGGCAGCGGACGCTCGCCGTGTACCTCCGTGGACGGCTGTCGGGGAGGAGCTCCGAGATGTACGGGAAGTTCGTGGTCGAGACGGTGGACGTGCCCGAGCAGGTGGTGATCACGCAGTCCCGGCACACGCTGCAGGACGAGCTGCCCGCCTGGATCGGGGCGTCGCTGGATCGCCTCGAGGAGGCGGCCGGCGCCTGCGGAGGTGCCGTGGGAGCGCCCTTCGTCGTCTACCACTCCGAGGTGTCCATGGAGAGCGACGGGCCCGCCGAGTCCTGCGTGCCGATCGCGGACGGGGCGGCTGCGCAGACGTGGGCCGAGCGGCACGGGAGGGCCTGGCGGACCACCGTGCGGGTCGAGCCGGCGCAGCGGCTGGCGTACACCCGGATCACCAAGGCCCAGGTGGCCGCCCCGCAGATCGGAGCCGCCTTCGAGGCGGTGGAGCAGTGGATCGCGGCCCAGGGGCTCCGACAGGCGGGACCGTGCCGGGAGGTCTACTTCGCCGACTGGAACGCGGCGGGGCCAACGGACGCGGTGTGCGACGTGGCGTTCCCGGTGACGTGAGGCGTCACTTCAGCTCGTCCGGGCAGGGCGTGCCCCGCGGCAGCGTGTAGGGCGCCGCGAGCCGGTACGTCCCCGGGTGCGGAGCGTTCAGCATGGTCCACCGGTCACCGTTGGCGTCCTCCTCCGTCTCCATGAGACAGCCGTTGACGTTGTCGTACGTCTTCGGCGTGTTCTCGGCCCGGTGCTTGGACGCCTGCGTCTCCTGGGGCGACTTGAGCTTCTTGCCGTGGGCGTCGACGATGCTCAGCCACGGCGAGTACGGGATGCGGATGAGGATCCGCCCGGCCTTCTTGACCTGCATCGTCATCTCACCCTGCTCGGCACGCTCGACCACGGCGTTGGGCTCGGCGAGCGGGGTGGGGTCGGTGACCTTGAACAGCTGCCAGTTGGCGTCGCCCCACATCTGCTTCAGATACGGCATGCCCCGCTGGACGAGCTCCCGCTCGCGCTCCCCGCCGTCGCCGTCCGGCCTGCCCTTCGGCAGGACGACGAAGTGGACGGACCAGCGCTGCAGCCACTCGTGGTAGTTCGCCGAGTTGAGCGTGTCGTCGTAGAAGAGGGGGTTGCGCTCCATGTCGGCCTGGCGGTTCCAGCCGCGGGCCAGGTTGACGTAGGGGGCGAGGGCGGAGGCCTCGCGGTGGGAGGCGGCAGGGACGACCTCGACCCGGCCCTTCTCGGCGCCGACGTCCTGGAGTTCGTTGACGAGGGGCGCGAGCTCGCGCGCCCAGGAGGCGGCCGGAGTGGTGTGCACGACGTCGTCGACCGCCTTGAAGCCGATCCAGCCGTTGAAGCCGACGCACGCCATCACGGTGACGTACCACTTCCGCGAGCGCGGGACCGTGAACGGGAGCGCGGCGAGCAGCGCCACGCCGGCGAACAGCATCGCCAGGCGCGTGATGTTGGAGCCGATCTGCGAGCTGACCAGCCAGACCGCGAGGACCGAGAGGCCGTACACCGCGGACGTCAGGCGGACCGTCGTCCAGTCCTTCGGGACGAGCACGAAGACGAGGACCGCGCTCAGGAACGGCAGGATCACCGAGCCGATCGTCATCGGCTGGGTGCCGGAGAAGGGGAACAGCCAGGCCGAGACGGCCACCACCGCGGCGGGGCTGAGCCCCAGGGCCCAGGCACCGGGGCGGCGTTTCTGCAGGAACAGGGCGACGGCGACCAGCCCCACGAACAGACCGGCGACCGGTGACGACATCGTCGCCAGCGCGGCCAGCGGGGCCGCGCACAGTGCCTTCGCCCACCGTTTGTAGCGCCACCTGTACGGCCAGCAGAAGACGACGGCGACCGCGCCCAGCGCGAACACCGTGCCCAGACCGAAGGTCACCCGGCCCGAGGCCGCGTTGCACAGGAACGCGAAGACGCCCGCCATCGAGGCCCACAGCGGGTTCTTCACCGACCGGCTGCGGATCAGGATCATCGTCAGCAGACCGGCCGAGACCGTCCCCGCGATCATCATCGTCGTACGGACGCCGAGCACCGACATCAGATACGGCGACACCATGCTGTACGACACCGGGTGCATGCCGCCGTACCAGGCGAGGTTGTACGCCGAGTCGGGGTGCCGGCCGACGAACTCCGCCCACGCGTCCTGCGCCGCGAGGTCGCCGCCGCCGTTCGCGAAGGTGAAGAACCAGACGAGGTGCAGTACGCCGGACAGGGCAGTGACCGAGAGCACCGGGTGTCGCAGGAGCCGCTCACGCAGGGCGAGGACGGCGTGTGTCACCGCAGGCTTCACGTGCGGCGTCGTACGACCGCTGTCCTCGCACGGTGCGGGCACGCGTATTCGCGGGCCGGTTCCCGGGCCCGGATCGGCGTCGTCTGCGCGTGTCGGCTCCGCAGTGGCCACCTGAAGGCACTCCCCGTGGTGTCCCGTCTTCTGTTCTGACGCGTCCCGTTGCCCGCCCGTTCGCGGCTGCGTCCCCGGGGATTTCCCGGTCGCGTCCCGCGAGCGACGGCCTGCCCCGATTCGTGACGCTAGCACGCACCCCGCCGGGCAGCGCCCTGGTGGGCCCACCGACGGGATGCGGGGCCGCCCCCGGTGAACGGGGGCGGCCCGACGGGTCAGCCGAGGCGCTTCAGCTTGGCGGCGAAGTCAGGCTCGGCGAGATCCTTCTGCAGCGCGACCGGCACCTTGACCGCACCGCTGGTGCCGTCGCCCACGGTGAGCGTGCCCACCCGGGTGCCGGCCTTCGCGGTGTGCGGTACGTCGTCGGCGGCGAAGGACAGCTTCACCTTGAGGCCGGCCCAGCCGACCGCCGTGACGTCCTTGGTGAGCACGATCGGGGTGTGGCCGCCGAGCTGGTCGTCCACGTATCCGACGACGTCGCCCTTCTTGAGGATCTTCGTCGAGGTCAGAGCGTCCTGCGCGGCGAGCATGGCCGTCTTGCTGACCGCGTTGACCGTGTCGATGATCGGCGCCGTGTGCTGGCCGAGGATCGCGCCGACCACGGTGACCGTCTCGCCCCCGACGTCCTTGGTGGCCGCGAAGAGGAGATTGCCGCCCGCCTTGGAGGTGGTACCCGTCTTGATGCCGAGGGCGCCGTTGTACGGGACGAGCCGGTTGTAGTTGTCCCACTTCTTGCCGGACGGGTCGATCCAGTTGGGCAGCTTGGTGATGTCCATCAGGGCCGGGATCTTCACGAGTTCGTTGCCGAGCTTCACCTGGTCCTCGGCCGAGGAGACGGTGCTCTCCTTGAGACCGGACGCATCGGTGTACGTCGTGTTCTTCATGCCGAGTTCCTTGGCGGTGTCGTTCATCTTCTTGATGAACGCCGCCTCGGAGCCCGCGTCCCAACGGGCCAGCAGGCGCGCGATGTTGTTGGCCGACGGGATCATGACGGCCGACAGCGCCTCCTTCTCGGTGAGGACGTCGCCGTTCTTGACGGTGTTGAGGGTGGACTCGTTGGCCTTGTCGTAGCCGCCCTCCTTCTCCGCCAGCGCGTCGACCGTGATCTTCTCGCCCTCCTGGCCCGGCTTCAGCGGGTGGTCCTTGAGAACGATGTACGCGGTCATGGCCTTGGCGACGGAGCCGATCGGGACAGCGGCCTGCTTGCCGAAGTTCCCCATCGTGCCGATGCCGTTGACGTCCATCCAGCCCTGGCCGTCGGTCGGCCACGGGAGGCCGGCCTTACTGCCGTCGAAGCTGTACGAGTCGTCGGCGGTCAGCGCGAGGGTGGGGGTGGGCAGCGGGCGCGCGGCCTGCACGATCGCAAAGACGATCACGAGGAGCAGCACCAGCGGGGTCCAGATCTTGACCCTGCGGACGATCGTCCGGACCGGGGTCTCCGGCGGCGGCGGCGTGTTCGTCAGCTCGGCCAGCAGATCCAGCGGCGGCTTCGGCGGCAGGGGCTGCTGGGCGGTGCGCTCGGGTCCGACCTGCGGCACCTGGGCCGTGGCGTCCGCGGGCTTCCTGGTGGGCGGCTCGTCGAGCGGCTTGAGCGCTACGAATGTGCTGGTGCGCTCGACGTCGGACGGCTCGGAGGTCTTCCCCGGGGCCTTCGCGGGGCTCTTCGCCTGGTCCTTGTCCCGGTCCTGGACCCTGTCCTCGACCTTGTCCTTCTCGGCGGCCTTGGCGGCGGCGCCGAGCTTGAGCATGGTGGTGGGCTGGTCGACCTGGGGCGCCTTGGCCGGGAGCTTGAAGACGGCGGTGGGCTGATCGACGTGCTTGGCGCCGGCGCCGTCCCCGGCGGACCCCTCGGGGTCGTCCTGGGACTCGGCCGAGGCGTCATCGTCGGCTTCGCCTTCGGATTCGGCGTCGGCGTCGGCCGGGGAGTCGGCGGCCTCGGGGGCGTCGCCCTCGTCCTCGGCGACCGTCACGGACGTCTCGTCCGCTTCGGCTTCGGCTTCGGCTTCGGCCTCGTCCCTCACAGCGTCCTCGGACTCGTCCGGCACCGCATCCTCGGGCTCGTCCGCGTCGCCAGGGTCCGTGTCGGCGTCGGAGCCGGTCTCGGCCCGGTCGCTCTCGGCCGAAGCGCTGTCCGCGTTCTCGGCGTTCTCGGCGTTCTCGGCGTCCCCGGAATCACCGGCTCCGGCTGCCTCAGTGGCCGTCTCCGGGCCCGTCGCGCTCTCCGGGTCCTGGGAGTCGCCGGAGCGAACCCAGGCCGCCACAGCCGCGCGCAGCCGGTCGTCACCGGGCGGACCGCCCGCGTCACCGTCCGTCGCGGGGGCGGCGGCAGCGTCGTCGGCCGGCGCGTCGGTCTCTTCAGGGCCGGCCGAGGCGTCGTCAGCGGAAACGTCTCCGCTGCTCGCGGCACCCTTCCCGGAATCCACGGAATCCACGGAATCCGCGGAATCGCCGGAATCGCCGGAGTCGTCCGAAGGTCCGCCGTCCGCGCCCCCGGCGCCCTCGGCCTCGGCCTCGGCCTCCGTCTTCACATCCCGCACCGAGAAGACCCGCGTCGCCGTGTCCACGCCTCCGCGCGCCCGCGTCTCGCCGGTCTCCCGGGACGCCGAGCCGCCGGACGCCTCGGCGTCCCGGGCCACGGCAAGGCGAGGATCACGCGCAGTGCGTTCCTCGGTGCGGGCTTCGGGAACCGGGCCCGTGCTCCCCGACGTCGGTTCTACCGACGACTCACGCTGCTTCGACCTGTCGGGGGACTCGCCCGCCACCGATGCCTCCTCCGTGCCGCACGCTTTCCGTGCGTCTACCGAACCGTAAACCGCCCGAAACACCGCCCGCACGCGCTGTCCGAACCATGTACCAGTGTCCTGTGTGCGGGCTTAACCACTGCGGTAGACGAGAACGACATACCTACCGGTTCCCTCACAAACAGGTCACGCACCCTCGACAGACCAATGTGAGAGGGGTCACCCTGTCTTTCATCCACGCGGGGAGGCATGGATGGGCAGGAGCCGCAGAACAATTCCGGAGGAGCTTCTGCTGCTGGCGTTGGACCCGACCACGGGTACCACCGCGCAGCCGCAGTCGCTCGACCTCGGTCTGGCCGGAGCACAGCTAGTGGAGCTGG
Organism: Streptomyces sp. DF42; assembly: GCF_058267695.1. NCBI lineage: Bacteria > Bacillati > Actinomycetota > Actinomycetes > Kitasatosporales > Streptomycetaceae > Streptomyces > Streptomyces sp. DF42. The sequence goes on from NZ_CM177859.1 coordinate 4,103,721, forward strand.
CGCTGGCCGGACGGATAGCCCCAGACGGGGATCGTATCGCCGTGGTAGCCCCACGGCCGACTGGAGATCCAACTTTGGACTGCGCGTTGGAGTTGCTGCGAAGGCGTGGCGCTCCCGTACGTGCGGTGAACTGGATTGGCGGGCCGCGTCTCGGGCTGCGCCAGACCTACCTCTCGCATCTGGAGCGGTGCGGCATGGTGCATGCCGTGGCGGGTCAGATGTGCGGAGTGCTGCCAACGACTCGCTACCAGGCGACGGACACCGAAATCAGCCGGGAGATCAAGGCCCGACTGGATTCCGCGATCCGCACCGGCGTACCGCCGGACCCGCGGACCGCTGCGCTCGCCGCCCTGGCACACGCGGTCGGCCTGGGCAAGCATCTGTACCCGGGCAACGAGGGCCGTTCCTCACGTTCCCGGTTGCGGGATCTGATCAGGCACGACCCGATGGGCGGCCTCGTGGCGCACGCCGTGATGGACGTCCAGAACGGCGTGGCGGCCCAGCCGCGCCGCAGCCCGGCACCGGCTCCGGCCGGCCGTCAGGCCGCAGGCCCGGGCAGGTCCGCACCGGAACCGGCTCGTGGCGTTCCGATGCAACCGCACCGCGGTTCGATGGCGCGCGTCGTGGCCCACTGAGCCTCGGTCCCACCACGAGCAGCACGAACCGCAGCAGCACGCACGCACGCACCATCACAGCATCACGTCATGACCGCACCACGCACCGCAGTACCACGCACCGCAGCACCCAGCACCACGCACCGCCGAGCGCCGCACCGAGCCTGAGAAGGCAGTCCCCATGAACCGGTTCGGGAGCCGCTGGTCCGCGCGGGGCGGCGGGGCCGTTGCGCCACATCCGTTCGTTCGGATGCCGTAACGGTTCCGCTGCCCCGCGCGGCCGCATGTGGAGGACGAAAAAGGCGAACTGGCGTGTGTGCAGCGCATATCCCCTGTTTCCCAGCGGTAGTAAGCACCTTGGTGGCAGTCTGCTCAGCAGCAGATACGCAAAGTGGCAAATTACAGCTAGCGCAGGCACGCAGCCGGAGGTGCACGTCCCGTGGCGTCCAATGTCAATCCCACCGTCAGGCGACGCCGGTTGGGCCAGGAGCTGCGTCGGCTCCGTGAGCTCAAGGGCATGACGGCCGAGGAAGTGGCGGAGCGGCTGCTGGTGTCGCAGTCGAAGATCAGCCGGCTGGAGAACGGACGGCGCAGCATCAGCCAGCGCGACGTCCGCGACCTGTGCGGGGTGTACGAGGTCGAGGACCACCGGATCGTCGACTCGCTGATGCAGATGGCCAAGGACTCGCGCCAGCAGGGATGGTGGCACTCCTTCGGCGACATTCCCTACAGCGTGTACATCGGGCTGGAGACGGACGCGGCGAGCCTGCGGGTGTACGACCCCCAGGTCGTGCCCGGCCTGCTCCAGACCCGGCAGTACGCGGAGGCGCTGATCGCGGGCGCCCTGCCGGAGACGGCCGCCGCCGACGTCGAGAAGCGCGTCCAGGTGCGTCTGCGCCGGCAGGAACGAATCACCGCCCCGGAGAACCCGCTCCGGCTGTGGACGGTGATGGACGAGGCGGCGCTGCGCCGGGTGGTGGGCAACCGCTCGCTGATGCGCGACCAGCTGGAGCATCTCGTCGAGCAGTCGCAACTGCCGCACGTCACCGTGCAGGTCATCCCCTTCGAGATGGGCGCCCACCCGGGTCTCAACGGCCAGTACGCGATCCTGGAGTTCCCGGACGCGGCCGACTCCAGCGTGGTCTACATCGAGGGCGTCACGAGCGACCTGTATCTGGAGAAGGCCAACGACGTGCAGAAATACAGCGTGATGTACGAGCACCTGCGCGCGCAGGCCCTGAACCCGGACCAGTCACGGCAGTTCATCGCGGACATCGCGAAGGACTACGCGCGCTGAAGCGCCGCACCGTACACCTTCCCTGGGTTCCAGTGGAAGACCCACCTGGAATATGCCATCCAGTCGAGTGAATAGTCGCTTCGTAGGTCGAGGTTGGCGAGTAGCGTCGATCACGCCACCACACACCAAGGGTTGGCGCAAACCGCGCTGTGGGTTCGGAGACGAATCCGTCGTGCGGTGACAGCAACTCCACAACTGGTATTTCGGAGCAAAAATGGCAATTCGTCAGGGCGCCACGGACACGTGGACCAAGTCCTCGTACTCCACTGGCAACGGCGCGTGCGTCGAGATCAAGTCCCCCGTCCGCGCGGCGATGGCCGTCCGGGACTCCAAGGTCCACGAGGGCCCCGTACTCGCCTTCCCGGCCGCTGCGTGGAACATCTTCGTCGGCTCGATCAAGGCGTAGGGGGGAGGATCTTCTGATCCTCAACCGCATACTCCTTCGACAGTTTCACAAGCAGCACAAGCAGCACAGGAAGAGCCCTCTCGTCCAGCTTCGCCGTCCTTGCCGAGGGGGCTCGGCTTGTGCCCCGGAACAGTCGGTCAGCACAGCCGGTCGGCGCGACCGGCCGGCGCAGTCCGTCAGCGCAGTCGGTCGACGTACGTGTCCGTCCCGGGCACGGTCGGGACGAACGGCGCCACCAGCTCCACCCTCCCCAGCCCCGCCTCCCGCACCGGCGCGTCCAGGTCCGTGAAGTACGCCTCCCAGCACTCCCGCGGGTCCGCCTGAAGGAACCACAGCAGGGTCAGCCTCGTCTCCACGCCCTCGACCTGCCTGACGTACGTCATGCGATCGCCGGGCAGCGGGGTCGGCCGGAAGACGGTCACCATCGCGGCCGGTGAGCCCGCGACCCGCTTGGACAGGTGCCGCGAGCGCAGCCACCGGAGCAACTCCTCGCGCTGCTCGGCCGATTCGGCGTCGATCACCTCGACGACCAGGCCCGCGTAGGGGTGGTCGAGCGCGTGGAAGTCGCGGGGGCCCGCGGCGCCGTCCCGGTAGACCGTGGCCTCGTGGTCCTGGAACGCCGTGAAGACGTGCGTACGGTCGTGGTAGACCCGCGCGTCGCGGTTGAGGCGCTTGTTGATCGCGACGGTCCACCTCATGTGGTCGTCGTAGCGGCCGTCCGCGATCCAGTACGTGGAGATGTAGCAGCCGGCGGTGACCGGCTGGGCAACCGCCGACTTCTCGGGGTAGCGCAGGAGTTGCAGGTCCCGGGTCGCCACCCAGCGGCGCCCGGAGTACATCCAGGGCATGGCCATCGCGCCGGCGTAGTAGTGGTCGTCCTCGTACCAGCGGTTGTACGCGTACTCGTGGCCGGGGTGCGGTTCCACCATGGTGATCAGGGCGTGCCCCGGACGAACTCCGTACGGCCCCACGGCCGCCAGCTCGGCGTACATCTCACTTCGGGTGTCCTCGGACATGGGCGCTCCCCTTCCTTCGGCCGCCGGTCGCCCATACTCTGACGCCCCGTCAGACAATGCGCCAGAGGCAGGTCGGAGGTCGCTCATGTCATTGCTCGCGGGCAGGACGGTCGTGGTGTCGGGGGTGGGCGCCGGGCTCGGTCACCAGGTTGCGGCGGCCGTGGTGCGCGACGGGGGGAACGCGGTGCTCGGGGCGCGCACGGAGGCCCGTCTCGCCAAGAGCGCCGCCGACGTCGATCCGGACGGGGCGCACACGGCGTACCGGGCGACCGACATCACGGACGAGGCGCAGTGCGACGCGCTGGCGGCGCTCGCCCAGGAGCGGTTCGGGCGGATCGACGCGGTCGTCCATGTGGCCGCCCGGGACAGCTACTTCGGCGGGATCGAGGACGCGGACTTCACGACCTGGCAGTCGGTGATCGACGTGAATCTGCTGGGGTCGCTGCGGATGACCCGGGCGTGCCTGCCGGCGCTGAAGACGTGCGGGGGCTCGGTGGTGTTCATCGGGACGCAGTCGTCGGTGGCGGCCCCCACACAGGTGAATCAGGCGGCGTACGCGGCCTCGAAAGGCGCGCTGACGAGCGCGATGTACTCCCTGGCGCGCGAACTCGGACCGCACCGCATCCGCGTCAACACCGTTCTGCCGGGCTGGATGTGGGGACCTCCGGTCCAGGCCTACGTGCAGTTCACGGCCCACACGGAAGGCGTCCCGGAGCACGACGTCCTGAAACGGCTCACCACGCGCATGGCGCTGCCGGACCTGGCGACGGACGCGGACGTGGCGGACGCGGCCGTGTTCCTCGCCTCGGACCGGGCCCGCGCGATCACCGGGCAGTCGCTGCTGGTCAACGCGGGGGAGCTGATGCGCTGAGGGGTCGGTTCGAACACGCCCTGTTGTTCATGTCTGTGAACGAAGGTCAGCAAGACGAACATCTTTACTTCCTCTTGACCTTACGTCCGCTTGTCGTGTCCGCGCAATCGCACCCACGATGAGCGGGCACTTCGCGGCCTCTCCCGGCTTCCCTCGCCCCTGCCCCGCTCAGGCGAAGTGCCGGCCAACTGAGCGGAGTTCACAAGGCGGACCCTGGAAGGGGGCACATGAACAGTCTCGACTGGGCCGTCCTCATCGGCTACTTCGGCGTGATGGTGGCGATCGGCATCTGGTCGCACAAGCGCGTGGACGACGTCAGCGACTTCTTCACGGCCGGCGGGAAGATGCCGTGGTGGCTGTCCGGCATCTCGCACCACATGTCGGGCTACAGCGCGGTGATGTTCACGGGCTACGCGGGCATCGCCTACACCTACGGCGTGACGTCCTTCGTCACCTGGTCCTTCCCGATCGCGCTGGGCATCGCCATCGGCTCGAAGCTCTTCGCGCCGCGCATCAACCGACTGCGCTCCAAGCTCCATGTGGCCTCGCCCCTGGAGTACCTGAAGAACCGTTACGACCTGAAGACCCAACAGGCCCTGGTCTGGTCCGGCATGTTGCTGAAGATCGTGGACGTGGCCGCGAAGTGGGCGGCGATCGCGACCCTGCTGTCCGTCTTCACCGGCGTCACGCTCAACCAGGGCATCCTCATCACCGGCGCGATCACCGCCGTCTACTGCACCATCGGCGGCCTGTGGGCGGACGCTCTGACCGAACTGGGCCAGTTCGTCATCCAGTTGCTTGCGGGCGTCTCGATGTTCGTCGCCGTCGTACTGAAGCTGAACGACAAGGGCATCGGATTCCTCGACGCCTGGGACGAGCCGGCCCTGCACGGCCATGGCAAGGCGCTGGTCGGACCGTACGGAACCGTCTTCCTCCTGGCCTTCCTCTTCATCAAGCTCTTCGAGTACAACGGCGGCATGCTCAACCAGGCCCAGCGCTACATGGCGACGGGCAGCGCCCGCGAGGCCGAGCGCTCCGCGCGGCTGTCGGCGGCGCTGTGGCTGGTGTGGCCGGTCGTTCTCTTCTTCCCGATGTGGATGTCGCCGCTGCTGGTCCACGCCGCGAAGCCCGACGGCTCCGACTCGTACGGCCTGATGACCGAACAGCTGCTGCCGCACGGCCTGTTGGGCCTGGTCATCGTCGGCTTCTTCTCGCACACCATGGCCATGTGCTCCTCCGACGCCAACGCGATCGCGGCGGTGTTCACCCGGGACGCGGCGCCGGTGCTGTCCCGGCGGGCCCGGGAGTGGGGCAGTCGCTCCGCCCTGATCGCGGCCCGTGTGACGACCGTGGTCTTCCTCGGCCTGTCCATGGCGGTGGCGACCCAGGTCAACTCCCCCGCCTTCAAGGACATCATCACCGTGGTCATCAAGTGGGTCGCGGGCCTGATGGGCCCGATCGCGATCCCGATGATGCTGGGCCTGCTGCGCGGGTTCCGCCGCTCCGGCCCGACGGCGGCGCTCACCAGCTGGTCGATGGGTCTGCTGGCCTTCTGGCTGGTCAACTACCCGATCAACTGGAGTGTCGACGGCGGCGTCCCGCTCGAATACCAGGTCTCGGTCCCGTTGGCCGTCTCCCTGGTCCTGTACGTCCTCATCGGCTATCTGAAGCCGGAGGACACCCCGGACCGTCTCGCGGTGATCGACCGCATCAACACGGACGACGACAGCGCGGCGGTCGCCGTACCGGCTCCGGCGGGCGGCGTGGAGGACGCGGTGGGCCGGACACCGGTGAAGGACTGACCCACCGACGCGACACGGCACGGCAATTGCCCGGTCCCTTTCAACGGAGGGGCCGGGCAATTGCCGTGCCCGAAGATCGCCCGAGCGGCAGACTCGCCGTATGACCGCATCCGATCCCAAGGCCGACCTCCTGCGCTATCTGCAGGACGCGCGTGACGCGCTCCTGTGGAAACTCGAAGGGCTTTCGGAGTACGACGTCCGCCGCCCGCTGACGCCGACCGGCACCAACCTCCTGGGCCTGGTCAAGCATGTGACCTTCGTCGAACTGGGCTACCTGGGCGACACGTTCGGGCGTCCCTCCGGCAGACCGCAGCCCTGGTCCGCCGACAACGCCGATCCCAACAACGACATGTGGGCCACCGCCGAGGAATCGCGGGAGCACATCGCCGACGGCTACCGCAGCGCATGGGCCCACTCGGAGGCGACCGTCGAAGCGCTGCCCCTGGACACGGTCGGCACGGTGCCCTGGTGGCCGGACAGCAACGAGATCACGCTGCACCACGCCCTGGTACGGGTGATCGCCGACACCCACCGGCACGCCGGACATGCCGACATCCTCCGCGAGACCCTGGACGGGGCCGTGGGCATGCGCGCGGACAACTCAAGCCTGCCGTCGGACGATGCGGCGTGGTGGGCGGAGTACCGGGGCCGGCTGGAGCAAGTGGCCGAGGAAGCGGCCCGCAAGGCGTAGGACGGCGGGACGGCAGGCGCGGGGCGCCGGACGGCAGGCGCAGGACGCCGGACGGCGGGGCGCGGGACGGCAGGCGCAGGACGCCGGACGGCGGGCGCAGGACACCGGACGGCAGGCTCAGGACGGCAGGCGCAGGACACCGGACGGCAGGCTCAGGACGGCAGGCGCAGGACACCGGACGGCAGGCTCAGGACGGCAGGCGCAGGGCGCCGGACGGCAAGCGCAGGGCGGCCGGTCAGCTGCCTCGCGGGTACCTCGCGAGCCAGCCCGGCGCGAAGCCGGCCGGACCGTGCAGCGCCGGGCCCTGGGTCATCTCCATGGCGAAGTCGTCGGCCAGTTCGAGGAGGGTGGCGCGGCCCTCCAGTTCGGCCAGCCAGGCCGGCGGGAGGGCGGTCTCGCCGTGCAGGGCGCCCAGGAGGCCGCCGGTCACGGCGCCCGTCGCGCCGGACGGGCCGTCGTGGTTCACGGCGAGGCACAGCCCGTGCCGGACGTCCTCGGCCACCAGCGCGCAGTACACGGCGGCGGCCAGCACCCCCTCCGCCGTACCGTCCCCCGCCAGCTCGGCGACCCGGGACGGTGTCGGCATCCCCTGCCGTACCGCGCCCAGCGCGTGCTGCAGCGCGTCCGAGACGGACTGGTGCCCCGGCCGCGCGGCGAGCAGCGCGAGCGCCCGCTGCACGGCGCCGTCGAGGCTCTCGCCGCGGGCCAGACCGTGCACGATCACGGCGTACGCCCCCGCCGGGAGGTAGGCCATCGGATGCCCATGGGTCTGCGCCGCGCACTCGACGGCCAGCTGGACCACCAGCTGCGGCTCCCAGCCGACCAGCAGCCCGAAGGGCGCCGAGCGGGCGGTCGCCTCGGGTCCGACGTCGCCCGGGTTCTTGGGCGCGTCCAGGGTCCCCATGGTCTCGTCGCCGAACCCGAGCAGCAGCGAGCGGGCCGGGTCCCGGCGGGCGTACAGCCACTCCTCGCGCGCCAGCCACCCGTCGTCCTTGCGGCGCTCGTCGGGCCCCCAGTCGCGCTGGGTGGCCGCCCAGCGCAGATACGCCCGGTGCAGATCGGTCGGCGGATGCCAGGCGCCCGTGTCCCGCCGCACCTGGGCCCGTATCAGCCCGTCCACGGTGAACAGGGTGAGCTGTGTGAGATGTGTGACGGCGCCGCGTCTGCCGTAGGCGGGGGCGAGGTCCACGACGCCCTCGGCGCCGTACGCCGCACGGATCTCGTCGAGATCCAGCCCGTCGACGGGCGCTCCCAGGGCGTCCCCGAGGGCGGACCCGAGCAGGGCCCCCCGCACCCGGCTCCGGAAGTCCTGCTGCTCGGCACGGCCCCATATGGCCCCGGCTGTGGCACTCACCAAGACCTCCCCGACGGCACCGCCCGACGCATGACAGCTCAGCACTGTAATCGAACGGGGACGGTGGGTTCAGAGGGCGGAGTGTTATGCGATATGCGCTCGGAGTGGTCCTGAGTGGTCCCAAGTGATCCCGGGCGATCCCAAGGAGGTGGGGTTTGTCGAATTTGTCGGGCTCAGGAGGCTCTGAGGACCGCCTCGCGCTGTTCGCGCGCCCAGGGGTAGTCCGGGTTGAGTTCCAGGGCTCGGTCCAGGGAGGCCAGCGCCTCCTCGTGGCGTCCCAGGTTGAGCAGGGAGGCGCCGCGGCTGGCGTGGGCCGACGCGTAGTCGGGGTCTACGGCGAGCGCTCGGTCGTAGGCGGCGAGGGCCTCCGCGTCGCGGCCTGCCACCCGCAGGGCGTCGCCGCGTTCGCAGTGGCCCCAGCCCCAGTCGGGCCAGAGGGTGAGGGCGTGGTCGAGGTCGGCGAGCTGGCGGGTGTGGTCGCCGAGGCCGCGCCAGACGCGGGCGCGGCGGCCGAGGGCCCAGGCGTAGTCCGGCTTGAGTTCGAGGGCGCGGTCGAAGTCCGCGAGGGCCGCGTCGAGTTGGCCCAGGCGCTCGCGGGTCGCGCCGCGCGAGGCACGGGCGAATGCGCTGGTGGGGTCGAGCCGGATGCCCTCGGACAGGTCGCGGAGCGCCTCCTCGGAATGACGCAGGAGGCGCTGGAACTCACCGCGCAGGATGATGTTCCAGGGGTTGTCCGGCTCCAGGGCGACCACCCGGTCGTAGAGGCCGAGCGCCGCCTGGTGATCACCACGGACCCGGCTCAGCGTGACGGCCTTGGCGCGCAGGGCCCGCACCAGGCCGGGATCGAGGTCGAGGGCATGGTCGTACTCCTGGAGCGCGCGCTCGTTCTCGCCGTCGCGCGAGAGGGCCTCACCCCGCGCGGCGTGGGCCCGCGCGCGCCACGGCTCGTCGGTACGGGTACGGCTCAGCAGCAGGCGCAGCGCCTCGGCGATCCCGCCCTCCGCGAGGGCCCCGGACAGGTCGCGGCCCCACGCCCGTACGGCATCCGCGTCCGTGTCCTCGCCCGCCTCGGTCAGCAGTCTCGCCCAGCGCCGGGCCGTGTCGTCGCCGTGGTCGCAGGAGGTGACGAAGTCCTCCAGGGCCGTGGGCAGTGCGGCCCGCGGCGTCGCGCACAAGAAGTGGTACGACTCGGCGAGGCGCAGCTCCCGCCAGCGCTCCTCCTGCCGGAACTCGGCTGGTTCCAGGCCCGCTTCGGCCTCCTCCCGCCACCTCGCGAACGTCTCGGCGAGCCGCCCGTGCCGCTCCGCCCACCCGCGCGGCGACCGGCTGCGCTGCAACCGCAGCATCGGCGTCCGTACGACGTCGTGGTACTGCGCCCGCGCTCCGCGCTCCTCGACGAACGGCAGGCCTCTCAACCACCCGTACAGTGCGTCGAGTTGATCGTCCGGTTGATCGTCCGGGTCGACGACGGCCCGGAACACGTCCGCGTCCAGCCGCCGCGGCAGTGCGCACGCCAGCGCGACCGAACGCCGTACGGGATCGCGCTCCCACTTCAGGAACCGTTCCACCGCGTCGACGCTCGGGTCCCCCACGCCTGTGGGGTCGGCGGGCCGGGTCCGGGCGAGGGTGGACACGAGCACCGGGAGGCCGGCCGTCAGCCGCAGCACCTCCGCCACCACGGGCTCGTCCACGACTCCCTCACCGGCCAGCAGGTCGCGCGCCTCCGCCTCCGTGAAGGGCCCCAGCGGCAGCTCGGTCATGAAGTCCGCGAAGCCGCCCCAGCGGGTCGTGCCGAAGGGGCGCTGCCCGGCCGTCACCACCACGGTGGTGGCGGGCAGGGTGCCGTACCGGTCGGTCGCCATCAGGTCGTGCAGCCAGCCGTCGAGGAACGGGCCGGTGCGCTCGTACGTGTCGAGGAAGAGGACGAGCCACGGTGCGGTGTCCGCCGCCTCCGCGAGTTCGTTCAGCAGCACCGGGGTCAGGACGCGCTCGGGGGACAGCACGATCTGCACGTCCTCCTGGTTGCGGAAGCGCGCGCTGAGGCCGGCCCGCAACCGGTCCGTGCCCTGGGCGAGTTGACCGGCGTCGACGGCACCGACGAAGGGACCGGCGCCGGGCAGCAGCCCCAGTCCGGCCAGTCCGACGCGGACCGCCGTCGCGGTCACCGCGGAGGGCCCCTCGGGCTCGGGGTCCAAGGCCGCCAGGGCCGCCTCCGCCTCGTGCCGCCGCTCGCGGTGCGCGGCCAGCAGGCGGTCGAGTTCCTTGAACCTGGCTCCCTGACCGGAGAGTTGCCGGCTGATCGCCGCCATCGCCTCCGGTACGCTCCCGGCGCTCTCGTCCACGTATGCCGTCAGCGCCCCGCGCTCCCGCGCGATCTGCTCCAACTCCCTTACCAGGAAGGTCTTTCCGACGCCCGCGTTGCCGTGCACATGGAAGAGGAAACGATGCCGCTCGTCCTCGGGCGGGAGGTCGAAGTTGGCGCGGAACGCGGCCCGTTCGTCGCTCCGTCCCACGAATCCGGCCCGCCTGCGCTGCCGGATCAGCTCCTGCATCGACGGCCGCGTCGGCCTCATCGGTCCCACCCCCGTAGCCGGGCCCCCGTAGCCGGTCCCGTGTAAGTCTCGCAGAGATGTTCACTGCCTTTGGCCGCCGACAACCCATCCTCGACCCGGAATCTCTACGATGCAGATGTATGCGCGCGATGACGGGGTGACGGAGGGTGAGCATGCCACGGGGTGGGCACGACGAGGACTGGCTGGACCTGGCCGACGCCATTGAGGTACTGCGGAACCAGCTGTCGGAGGCGCAACGCCGGGGTCAGGGTTCCCCGCTGCGCTTTGTGCTGGGCGAGATCACGGCGGAGTTCGAGATCGAGCTGGTGCGGGCGAAGAACGGCGGCGGCGCGCTGCGGTTCGGCGTCGTGGAGGCCGACGCCCGCCGGGAGCGCTCGGCGCGGTCCACCCAGCGCGTGACCCTGCGGCTGACCCCGGAGCAGGACGGCAGCGGGCGCGTGGCCGTGAGCGACGTCGAGTGAACCGGCCGATTCCGGGGGCGGACCGATGCAGCTGAAGCAGGTCGTCAAGGTCCGCGGCGCGGGTTTCGGCACCGGCTATCTGATCGCGCCGCGGCTCGTCCTGACCGCCGCGCATGTGGCGCCGCCGCTTCACGGGTGGGCGGAGATCGTTCTTCCCGAGTCGGACGAGACGGTCCCTGCGGTCGTGCGGTGGCGAAGGCACGACGACACCGTGGACGCCGCCCTGCTGGAGATCCCGGCCGACCTGGAGTGGCCGACGCCCGAGCCGCTGCGCGGTCCCCGCGGCCGACGCCCGCAGCGCTGGGGGCGGTTCGTGACGGGCGGTACCCAACTGCGGGTCTCCCTCGCGGGATTCCCGCGGCAGCAGCGGACCGAGACGGTCCGGGACGGGGAGACGCTGACCAGCCGGGGCTGGGAGGCGCCCACCGGCTGGGTCAGGCCGCACGGTGGCACGAACCCCTTCGAGATCCTCGACGACGCCGGCACGCTGGCGGTCGACACCACGGGACTCGACGACGAAAGGGCCGCGAGGACCACCTCCTGGTCCGGGATGTCGGGCGCGGCCGTCTTCCCCTACGGGGAGGAGCTGCTGCTCGGCGTGGTGCGGGACGACCTCCGGCCCAGCCAGGGCACCCGGCTGGCGTTCACCCGCAGCGAGGACCTGCTGGCCTCGGCCGAGTTCCGCGCGGTGGTCCGCGAGGCGACCTCCGTCGACCCGACGGCCGAACCGGCCGAGCTCACCGGCCTGTTGGAGCCGACGCCTCCCAAACGGGAGGTGACCTCCCCCACCATGCTGCTGCGGGCCGACGCCGAGGTCGTGTCGTTCCACGGCCGCGAGGACACGCTCACCGAGCTGGTGCAGTGGTGTGTGACGGATCGGGACGGCCTTCCCTCCGTCCGGGTGCTCACCGGCCCGGGTGGGCAGGGCAAGACCCGGCTGGCCCGGCAGCTGACGGCGCGGATGCGGGAGCGCGGCTGGGTGGCCGGCCAGGTGGTCCGCGAGCCCCTCGACCTGCGGGTGCTGCGCACCGTCCAGCGCCCTCAGCTGTTGGTCGTCGACTACGCCGAGACCCGGCCCGAGCTGGTCAGGGAGCTGCGGGAGCAGACGGAGCGGGCGGGGCACACGGTACGCCTGCTGCTGCTCGCCCGTTCGCTCGGCTCCTGGCAGATCAGGGCGACCGGCGCCCTGCGCGAGATCAGGCTGCACGCGCTCAGTCCCGCCGCCGCCGACCGTGAGCAGTCGTTCCGGACGGCGGCCCGCGACCTCTCCCGACGCCTGGCGGAGGTGACCGGCGAGACGGGCGTCGACTGGCCCGGCGTCGCCGGCACCCTCCCCGCGGCCCGCCCCCAGGGGGGCACAAGGACCGAGACGGCGCTGACCTCGCAGATGGCGGCACTGGCCGCACTGCTGAGCCGCGTGCGGCTCACCCGGCAGGACGGGGAGCCGCTGGAGGCCGAACTCCTGGGCCACGAGCTGAAGTACTGGCTGGAGAGCGCGGACGGGTGGGGCATGGGGCGAAGGGAGAAGAGCCTGCTCGACGTCGCCGTGGCGGCGGCCGTGCTGTGTCCCGTGCAGGACGAGCGGGAGGCCCGCGAGACCCTCGCACGGCTGCTGCCCGACGAACCGCCGTCGCTGAGGGCGAACATCGCCGCCTGGCTGCGCGAGGTGTACCCGCCGTCCGAGGACCGTTACTGGGGCCAGTTGGAGCCGGACCGTCTCGCCGAGTACCACGCCTCCGACCAGGTCATCCATGACGCGGGTCTGCTCGGGAGGCTGTTCGCCCACGCCCCGGACCACCAGCGGGTGCAGACCCTCACCGTGCTGGCCCGGTCCGCCGTGGCCCACGTCAACGAGGGCCGCCCGGACAGGGCGCGCACCGTCATCGACCGGCTGCGCGAGGCACTGCGGTCCGTGCCCGCCGACGTACCGCTGACCGCCGCGATGCTGCGCGCGCACTCCGACACCCTGCCGGAACAGTCCCATGTACTGCGCGAGTACGCGCTCGACGTCGCCCGCGAACTGAGCCGTCTGTGCCACGCGACGGGAGACGGTCCGCGGGAGCCCGGGGAGCGCGCGTGGGCTCTGCACAACCTGGCCGAGCGGCACCTGGCGGTCGGTGACTGGGAGGACGCGCGGGAGGCGGCCGGCGCCGCGGCGGCGATGCGCGAACGACCGGCGGACGACGGCGCCACGACGCCCCGCACGGAGTGGGCCGACTCGCTGCTGGTGCTCTCGCGTGCCCTGAGCATGACCGGGCGCCTGATGGAGGCACACCAGGCCGGGGACCGGGCCCTCGCCCTCTTCCGCGCATTGGCGGCGGAGGACGGCGAGGACGGCGAGGACGGCGAGGAGCGGGAGAAACGCGAACACGGCCTGGTGCGGGCACTCGTCAACCAGTCGCGGGTGGTCTGGCAGCTCGATCCGAGCGCGATCTCCTTCGACCAGATCGCCAGGTCCGACGACCACACGGACGAGGCCGTCCGGCGTGCCCGCGAGCTGGCGGACCGGCACCCCGATCTGGATCCGCTGCTGCTCCCCGACGCTCTGGTGGCACGGGGCACGAGTCTGTGGCGCTTCCAGCGGCATGCGGAGGCGTTGGCGCTGAGCGAGGAGGCGGCCGAGACCGCTCGGCGGCTGGCGGGAGAGAACCCGGACGCCTACACCGCCGACCTCGCGCGTGCTCTGATGGGCCTGGCGGTCGACTCCAGCGCGGCCTCGCGGCCACGCGGCGAGCCGATGGCGCTCGTGCAGGAGGCGATCGGGCTGCTGCGCCCGCTGGCCCGGGATCTTCCCGCCGTCCACCGCTCCACACTGGCGCAGATGCTGCACAACCTCGCCTGGGAGCAGCACGGGGCCGAGGACGACGCGGCGGCACGGGAATCCCTGGACGAGGCCATCAGCCATCGCCGGGACCTGGCGCGCGATCCGTACGGGACCGGGGTGCCGGGCCTGGCCCAGTCGGTGAGCGCGCTCGCCTACTTCCATACGGACTCGGGGGACCACCGGGCGGCGGTGGAGCGCTTCGAAGAGGCTCTCGACATCTACGCGGCGGCCCGACGGCCGCTCAGCGCAAGCAACTTGAAGGACCGCTCCGGAACGGCTCTCTCACTCGGTCTCGCCTACGACGCGCTCGACCGCCCGGCGGAGGCGCTGGCCGCCCTGAATCAGGCCCTCGACATCCGGCGCCGCCTCAGTGCGTACGCCCCCAGCCTCTACACACAGGAGTACGCCCACTCCCTCCACGACGGCTCCGACCTGTACCGCAGGCACGACCGGCAGGTCGCGGTACGCATCCTGCTGCGCCAGGCGCTGCCGCACTACCGCCGCCTGTCCCGCGAGGACGAACAAGGGCGTCAGGGGCTGGCCTTCTGCCTGCACGACCTCGGCAGCAGCTATGCGGCGGCCGCCTGGGGGGTGACGGCCGACCGCGCGGTTCCCGTGCTGCGGGAGGCGTACGAGCTGCGGGTGGAGCTCTCGGCCCAGGACCCGGGGCACGAGGTCCATCTGGCCGACACCTGCGCGCAGTTGGGCCGTGCGCTGATGTCGACGAGCCGCTTCCACGAGGCCGTCCGCATCGCGGAACACGAGGTGCGCCTTCGGCGCGGGCTGCTCGGCACGGACCCGGCCGGCCACGAGCAGGCTCTCTGCTTCGCCCTGTTGCGGCTGGCCGAGGGGCAGGCCATGACGGGGCAGGACTCCGCCGCCTGGCAGACAGCCCTTCAGGCGGAGGAGGCCTGCCGGGCGCTGACCGATCGCCCCGGTCTCCCGCCGGTCCGGATCGCGCTCCTCCTGCAACGACTGGCCCGGGCGTTGAGCCTGTGCGGCAGGCACGACTGGCGCCGGGCCGTCCGTGCCGTGGAGCCGGCGCGGCGGGCCGTCCGCATCTGCCGCGGCCTGGTGGATCAGGATCCGCACCAGGCCCAGGCCGACCTGACATGGAGTCTCCGCGTGCTCGCCACCGTTCTGGACCGGGTCGGCCGCCACGACGAGGCCGTCGACGCACAACTGCGAAAAGGAGCATGACGCCATGACGTCACCCCGCGACGAGGGTCAGGACGAGTCGCTCGACGACATCCGGCGCGACGAGGAGGAGGCCGCCCGCTCGGGAGAGCTGTTCTACGGCAACGTCAACGAGTTCGTCGTCGAACGGCTGGTCCATCTGCTGACCCCTCCCGGTCCGGACTCCGGACGGGTGTGGTGCACGGAGTGGTACCGGCACGCTCAGGCGCTGTCCCGGCTGGACGCCTTGTGGCGGGCCTGGGAGATGCTGCGCTTCGATCCCGCCCTGGGCATCTCGAACTGGTGGCTCCACCACGCGGACCCGCACTGGGCTGCCCTGACGGACCCGGTCACGGGGCCGTTCGCCCAGTGCGTGGGCGGCCACCGCACGGCTGCGCCCGTGCAGGTCGCGGAGCCGCCGGACGGGCTCTTCTTCGACCAGAGGCAGTCGCCGTCCAGGGATACGTTCGCCCTCGACTGAGCGGCCAGGGCCGCCCTGCAATCTGGCTCAATGGGCGGAGCAGGACCGGTCGTCACGAGAAGATGGCTGTCATGTCCACCAACACATCCCCCCATACCCGGGCCCTCTCGCTGACCGCCGCCCTCCTCACCGCGAGCGTCGCCCTCTACATAGCCCTCGTGGCCTTCGGCAACATCACGGACTTCGGTACCAACCAGGCGTTCGTACAACACGTTCTGGCCATGGACACCACGTTCAAGGACGACGACCTGATGTGGAGAGCCATCACCAACAAGGGCCTGCAGAACGCTGCTTACGTCCTCATCATCGTCTGGGAGACCCTGGCCGCCCTCGTCCTCGCCTACGGCACCTGGCTCTGGTTCCGCCGCGACCACGCCCGCGCCCGCAGTGTCTCCACGTACGGCCTGCTGATGCTCCTGCTGCTCTTCGGCGCCGGGTTCATCGCGATCGGCGGGGAGTGGTTCTCCATGTGGCAGTCGAAGACCTGGAACGGGCTGGAGGCGGCGACGCGCGTCATCGTGTTCACCGGGTTCGTTCTGATCGTCAACCACCTGCCGTTCCGGGACGCGGACAAGACCGCCTGACCATCGCCACGAACAGGACCCCCACGCGCGTGGGGGTCCTGTGAACCCAGCAGGGACATCGGCTTCCCGCGAGCCGCCGTCCGTTCAAATAGCAGGCATGACCAGGGGCATACCGCGCGCGGGGGCACGCAGCAGACAGCTTCGGAGAATCGCGGACCGCCGGGCGAGAGCGGGCCGGTCCGCCGGGCGGCGTCCCGGAGTTCCGTTGGGAGCGCGTCGGCCGGGACAGCGCCAAAGGGCGCCGGAGCGCAACGGCGCCGGCGTCGCCTCGCCGGCTGCCACCAGAGCGGGAGACCCATGGCCGCGGGCGGGTCTCGTCGCGGCGATGCTCCCGGGGCTGGCGGCGGTCGCAGCACTGGTCTTCACCTGGGTCTCCGTGTGGCAGGTGTCCCAGGAACTGACCATCTCCCAGCAGGGACAGAGCGCGGACCGGTACGAGAAGGCCATCGAGCGGCTGGACGACCCCTCCGCCAACATCCGCAGAGGCGCGGTCTTTTCACTGCAGGGCGTGATGGAGGACTATCCGCGGTACCAGCCCTGGGTGATCGACGCCCTGTCCGAGTACATCCGCGACCACGCGTCCAAGAAACCGACCACGCCGGACAAGGCGCCCGACATCCAGGCGGCGCTCTCCGTGCTCGGCCAGCGCGATCCGGCCCACGACCGCGGCCGCGTCATCGACCTCGGACGCGTCCGGCTGGACGACATCGACCTCAAGCGGGCCGACCTGAGCGGGGCGAACCTCGCCGGCGCGGTCCTCTCCCACAGCAACCTGGAGGGCTCAAGGCTGTCCGGCGCCAATCTTCGTGGCGCCGACCTCAACGCCACCGTCCTGACCGACGCGGACCTGTCCAACGCCCGCCTCGACTCCGCCCGGTTGAGAGCCGCGGTGCTGGTGAACGCGGATCTCAGCAACGCCTCACTGCACAAGGCGGACCTGCGGACGGCGGACCTGACCGACGCGAACCTGGGCGGAGCGGATCTGACCGCGGCGAAGCTGGCCGGAGTCGACGGGGACCTGCCGACGGACCTGCCGACGGACCTGCCGACGTCGCAACCGAGCGCCACCCCCGGCTCCTCGCGCCCGGCCGCCCCGCAGAACGCGGCGCGGTGACCGGGTGGCCGGGTGACCGGCGTCAGCCGACCACCACGACCTTCGTGCCGGCCGTCCCGAACATCCACACAGCCGACCCGTCCGCCGCCCGCATCCGGATACCGCCCGTCGGGGTTCCGGAGGCGGGGGGCGGTGAGGTGCCGTCGACCGCGTTGGAGAAGGCGATGTTGGAGCCGGACCTGACCGTGAAGTACACGATGTGTTCGATCTTCACGCCGTCGGAGCCGGTGATGGGGCCCTCGGTGCGCGTGCCGACCGTGTAGCTGCCGGGGTCGGGGCTGACGGTGCCCGGCCACACCGCGAAGGCGCGGCGCGGCGCGTCGCTCGCGTCGACCAGCCACACCGTCTTGTGCCCGAGGGAGTAGACGATGCGCCGCCCGGTGCCGGAGCCGTCCGGCACCGCGGCCGGTGCCCTGGACTTGGTGGGCTTGGGATGCGCGCCCGCCGACGCCGACGCGCTCGGCCGGGCGGCGACCGCACGGGGCTTGGCCCCCTTGTCGGCCTGTACGGCCAGGACGACCACAGCGGCGATCGCTCCCACCGTGAGACCGGTCACCCAGACCTTCGGGGCTGGCACGGCACGCATCTCCTCAGCTACGGATCCCCGCGGAGGAATCCCCGTCGTGGGAATCCCCGTCCAACGGGGGTCGGATCATCGTACTCAGTCCAGGACCGGCAGCAGCTCCGGCAGATGCCCGTCCGACACCGACGCGGCCCGTTGCCGCTCCTGGGACACCTCGCCGTACAGCGTCGTGCGCGGCTTCGCCGGACGTCCCGCCGCCTCGGCCACCGCGATCAGGTCCTTGACCGACTTGTACGAGCCGTAGGAGGAGCCCGCCATGCGGGAGATGGTCTCCTCCATGAGGGTGCCGCCCAGGTCGTTCGCACCGGAGCGGAGCATCTCCGCCGCGCCCTCCGTGCCCAGCTTCACCCAGCTGGTCTGGATGTTGGGGATGTACGGGTGCAGGAGGAGCCGGGCCATCGCCGTCACCGCGCGGTTGTCGCGGGTCGACGGGCCGGGGCGCGCGATCCCCGCCAGGTACACGGGCGCGTTCGTGTGGATGAAGGGGAGGGTCACGAACTCCGCGAAGCCGCCGGTCTGCTGCTGGATCCGGGCCAGGGTCCGCAGGTGCCCCAGCCAGTGCCTGGGCTGGTCCACGTGGCCGTACATCATCGTCGACGAGGACCGGATGCCCAGCTCGTGCGCGGTCGTGATCACCTCGATCCATGTCGCCGCCGGCAGCTTGCCCTTGGTCAGGATCCAGCGGACCTCGTCGTCGAGGATCTCGGCCGCCGTCCCGGGCATGGTGTCCAGGCCCGCTTCCTTCGCGGCGCTCAGCCACTCCCGGATCGACATGCCGGTGCGCGTCGCGCCGTTGACCACCTCCATCGGTGAGAACGCGTGTACGTGCATCCCGGGGACGCGCTCCTTCACCGCCCGGGCGATGTCGAAGTACGCCGTCCCCGGCAGGTCGGGATGGATGCCGCCCTGCATGCAGACCTCCACCGCGCCCACCTCCCACGCCTGTTGGGCGCGGTCCGCGACCTGCTCCAGCGACAGCGTGTAGGCGTCCGCGTCCGTGCGGCGCTGTGCGAAGGCACAGAAGCGGCAGCCCGTGTAGCAGACGTTGGTGAAGTTGATGTTCCGCGTGACGATGTACGTCACGTCGTCGCCGACCGCCGACTTCCGTACGTCGTCGGCGATCCGGGTCAGGGCGTCCAGCGCGGGGCCGTCCGCGTGCAGCAGGGCGAGGGCCTCCTCGTCCGTGAGCCGCGTCGGGTCGTCGGCGGCGGTGCGCAGTGCCTCGCGCACGTCCGTGTCGATGCGCTGGGGCACCATCCCGGGTGCCGCCGCCTCCCGGAGCTCGGCCCAGTCGCCGTACACCTCGTCGAAGTCGTCGCGGCGGTCGGCCGTACGGCCCTCGGTGTCGATGGAGGCGTGCAGGTCCGTACGGCCGGTGGAGACGAAGGCCTCCTCCGGTTCCTGCCACGCGTGGCCCTCGACCACCGCGTCGGGGAGCGCCAGGCCCGTCTCCGGGTCGGCCAGCGCCCGTACGTGCGGGCGCAGGCGCGGGTCCAGCCAGGGCTCGCCGCGCTGCACGAACTCCGGGTACACGCAGAGGCGTTCGCGCAGCGAGAAGCCGGCGGCCTGCGACCGCGCGGCCAGCTCCTCGATCTGCGGCCAGGGGCGCTCGGGGTTCACGTGGTCGATCGTCAGGGGCGACACCCCGCCCCAGTCGTCGATGCCCGCGCCGATCAGCCGCTCGTACTCGGAGTCCACCAGGTTGGGAGGGGCCTGGAGGCAGGCGCTCGGGCCCATGATGAGCCGGGCCACCGCCACCGTCGCCACCAGCTCGTCCAACTCGGCGTCCGGCATGCCCCGCATCGCCGTGTCCGGCTTGGCGCGGAAGTTCTGGATGATCAGTTCCTGGATGGAGTGGTAGGCCCGGGACACCTTCCGCAGCGCGAAGAGGGACTCGGCGCGCTCCTCGTACGTCTCACCGATGCCGATCAGGATCCCGGACGTGAAGGGCACGGAGGAGCGGCCCGCGTCCTCCAGGACGCGCAACCGCACGGCCGGTTCCTTGTCGGGGGACCCGTGGTGGGGGCCGCCGGGCTCGGACCACAGGCGGGTGGCGGTCGTCTCCAGCATCATGCCCATGGACGGGGCCACGGGCTTGAGCCGCTGGAAGTCCGTCCAGGACATGACGCCCGGGTTGAGGTGGGGCAGCAGGCCCGTCTCCTCCAGGATGCGGACGGAGACGGCCCGGACGTAGGCGATCGTGTCGTCGTAGCCGTGCGCGTCGAGCCACTCGCGCGCCTCGGGCCAGCGGTCCTCGGGCTTGTCGCCGAGGGTGATCAGGGCTTCCTTGCAGCCGAGTGCGGCACCCTTGCGGGCGATGTCGAGGACCTCGTCCGGGGACATGAACATCCCGTGCCCGGCGCGGCGCAGCTTGCCGGGGACGGTGACGAAGGTGCAGTAGTGGCACTTGTCCCGGCACAGGCGGGTGAGGGGGATGAAGACGCTCTTCGAGTACGTGATGACGCCGGGGCGGCCGGCCGCTTCGAGGCCCGCGTCACGGACCCGGCCGGCGGACGCGGCGAGCTCGTCGAGGGCCTCGCCGCGGGCCTGGAGGAGGACGGCCGCCTCGGTGACGTCGAGGGCCACGCCGTCCCGGGCACGTTTGAGGGCACGACGCATGGAGTTCTCGGTGGGGCCGGTTCCGGAGGTCGCGGAGGTCGTCATCCTTCGAGCATACGAGCGAGGTGATCAGGTCAGACAGGCGCCGCCCGATCCGCCCCGGCCCCCGCCCGTTACATGGTGTCACTGGCCCCGGAAGGCCCGACGACAGGGGAATCCGGGGAGTCCAGGGAATCCAGGGAGTCCGGGAGTCCAGGGGCCCCAAGGAACTCAGGGATCTCAGGGAACCAAGGAACCCAGGGAGTCCAGCACCCTCAGCACCTCCGCCTCCCCCGCCGGCGGCAGCTGCACCACGACCTCCTCGATGCCCAGGTCCGCGTAGTGCGCGAGCTTGCCCGGGGTCGGGAAGACCGCGTACGGCACCACCTGCAGCGCCTCCGGGTCGCGGCCCGCCTCGGCCCAGGCCCCGCGGAGCACCGGCAGGGACTCCGACAGCCCGCGCCCGCCGATCGGCATCCAGCCGTCGGCGTACTCGCAGATGTGGGAGACGAGCCTGGGGCCGGCCGCCCCGCCGACGAGGGTGCGCGGGCCGACGACCGGGCCGCGCGGCTTCCGTACGGGCTTCGGGTACGCGGACGAGGCCCGCACGCTCCCGAACTCCCCCTCATAGGCGGTCGGTTCCTCCGACCACAGCGCGCGCATCAGGGCCATCCGGTCGCGGACCAGATCGCGCCGCGTACGCCACTCCACTCCGTGGTCGGCGGCCTCCTCGACGTTCCAGCCGAAGCCGAGGCCGAGCGTGAAGCGGCCTGCGGAGAGGTGGTCGAGGGTCGCGATCTGCTTGGCGAGGGCGATCGGGTCGTGCTGGGCGACCAGCGTGATGCCGGTGCCGAGGCCGAGGCCCTCGGTGACCGCGGCGGCCTGGCCGAGCGCGACGAAGGGGTCGAGGGTGCGGCCGTACTCGGGCGGCAGCTCGCCGCCCGCCGGGTAGGGCGTCACGCGCTCCACCGGGATGTGCGTGTGCTCGGGCAGATACAGCCCGGCGAAACCGCGCTGCTCCAGCTCGCGGGCGAGCCGGACGGGGGCGATGGTCTCGTCGGTGAGGAAGATCGTCACGGCGATGCGCATGTCCCATCTGTACCGGCCTGGAATCGAGATGTCCATACCGACCAGTCGGCCCCATTACGGTCGGGAAGCGCCACGAACTCCGTGTACATGACATACCGTGGCGCCGATTCCCTTCCCGTTCACGGGAGTTCACGACCGGACCCGAAGGTGGGCCGTATGTGTGAGGACGCGCACGGCATCGGACGACGCGCTCTGCTCGTGACGGGCGCGGCCGCCGCACTTACGTTGGGAAGCGTGAGCTTCGCTGCGGCCGACGGCCAGGACCAGGGTGACCACGGTGACCAGGGCACCCGGAGGACGGCGACGATCCGCGGCACCCTGCCCCCCGGGTCGCCGGACTTCGTGTACGTACCCGTCGAAGTCCCGTCCGGGGTACGGGAGATCAAGGTCGCCTACACCTACGACAAGCCGTCCGTCCCCGCCGGCACCCAGGGCAACGCCCTCGACATCGGCCTCTTCGACGAGCGCGGCACCGACCTGGGCGGCCGGGGCTTCCGCGGCTGGTCGGGCGGGGCGCGCTCGGAGTTCTTCGTCCGGGCTGACGACGCCACACCCGGCTATGTGCCCGGGCCCGTGCGGGAGGGCACCTGGCACGTGGCGCTGGGCCCGTACACGGTCGCGCCGCAGGGTCTGCCGTACGAGCTCACGATCACGCTGACGTACGGGGAGCACGGCGAGACGCCGAGCCCGGTGTACCCGCCCGCACGTGCGGTCGGCCGGGGCCGGGCCTGGTACCGCGGCGACGGCCACCTCCACTCCTGGTACTCCGACGGGCGCCGCACCCCGACCGAGATCGCGGCCCTCGCGCGGGCGGCCGGCCTCGACTTCATCAACACCTCGGACCACAACACGCACACCTCGCACCCCCATTGGGCCGACGAGGCGGGCGACGACCTCCTCGTCCTTCTCGGCGAGGAGATCACCACGCGCAACGGGCACGTCGTCGCGCTCGGCACCGAGCCCGGCACCTTCGTCGACTGGCGCTACCGGGCCCGCGACAACCGCTTCGGCACGTACGCCCACCGGATCCGCCGGGCGGGCGGCCTGGTGGTCCCCGCCCATCCGCACGCCACCTGCATCGGCTGCGGCTGGAAGTTCGGGTTCGGCGAGGCGGACGCGGTCGAGGTGTGGAACGGCCCATGGACGCCGGACGACGAGGTGACCCTGGCCGAGTGGGACAACCTGCTGGTCGCGTCCGTGCGCGAGGGGCGCACGTGGCTTCCGGCCATGGGCAACAGCGACGCGCACCGGGACCCCGACGTCGTCGGACTCCCCCAGACGGTCGTCCTCGCCGACGACCTGACCCGGGAGGCGATCCAGGACGGCATCCGCGCGGGCCGCTCCTACGTCGCCGAGTCGAAGAACGTCTCGCTGTCCTTCACGGCGACCGGCGGCAAGGGGCAGCACGCAGGCATCGGCGAGCGACTGCACGCCGGCCCCGACACCCCCGTCACCATCCGCGTGGAGGCGTCGGGCGCCCCGCGCTGCACCATCCGCATCGTCACCGACCAAGGCGTGCTGTTCACCGGCGACCCGCTGCCGGTCACAGGCTCCGGCACGGCGGAATGGCACACGACACCGGCGTACGCGGCCTACGCACGGGCCGAGTTGCGGCACGAGACGGCGGTGGGACCGTTGCCGGGGGTGATGGCGGCGTTCACGAACCCGATCTTCCTGGGCGCCGGTGAGGTCGGGTACGGCGTTGGGTGACGCGCTCGCTTAGCCGAGGGCGCGCGCCGGTCGGCCGGATGGACGGCTCGGGTCAGGCGTTCTGCCGCTGCGGGTGCAGGTCGAGTGTGATGTGCGGATCGAGCGCGTGCAGGAAGTCGGGGGCGTCGAAGATCTCGCCGGCGGAGACGACGCCGAGGGTCTTGGTGCGGCCGGTCAGGACGCGTTCGAGGGCCTCGGTGACGAGGGGCGCGGTGACGGCGTAGATGTCCTGGCCGCCGGCCGTGGCCCGGCGTTCGGCTCCGCCGGAGCGGACGACGACGTCGACGAGGAAGGTCTGGTCCGAGCGCCCGCTCTCGTCGGCGGCCGCCGGGGCCGGCGTGCGGGGGGCGGCGACGTCTCGGACCGCCTCGACGGTCATGTAGGTGGTCACGTCGGGGATGGAGAGGTGCCGGGGGACGGTGACGACGTCCGCCATCGTGAACTCCCCGACCACCGGCCGGGGTCCCATCGGTTCCGGGAAGGCCCACTCCAGGGTGGGCGCGGCGTCGGTGCGGTGCTCCCACTGTCCGCCGCTGTAGCGCAGGCGGTGGTCGCCGCGTCGCTCGCGCGAGACCGCCCCCGAGAGCCGGGTACCGGCGGTGGGGTGCCAGTTGCTGAGCGCGTAGGCGATGTGTGCCTCGTCGGCCTCGGTCCAGTCGCCCATCGCCGCGGTGGCCAGCAGGTCGCCGAGGCCGCCGAAGAAGGCCATGGCCGGGACGATCACCGCTCCCGCGTCCCGGGCCCGCTCGCTGTAGTGGGCGAAGGTGTCGAGGTTGGCCTCCAGTTCGGCGGCCACGTCCAGATAGGGGATCTTCGCGCGGAGCGCGGCCTCGATCACGGGGCCGACGGTCGAGGCGAAGGGGCCGGCGCAGTTGATGACTGCCGCCGTTCCCGCCAGGGCCCGGTCCAGCGAGTCCGGGTCGTCGACCGACGCCACCCGGGCCTCCAGCCCGTTCTCCTGAGCCAGCTCCGCCAAGGTCTGCGCGTTGCGCCCGGACAGCACCGGGACGAACCCCCGCGCGGCCAGCTCCGCGACCACGAACCGCCCGGTGTGCCCGTATGCGCCGAACACCGTCACCGGCTGACCTGACCCCATGAGACCGCCCCCTCCATGCACTCGAACGCCCGCCGCGATGTCCATCCGCCGGGGCCTGACACCCCCAGCCTGTCCCCCGGCAGCACCCCGCGCGAGCGTCGGAAACGACACGCCACGTACAGTTTCGGACATGCCCGCTGTCGCACTGGCCGTCACCGACGGCATGCTCCACTACGAACTGTCCGTGGCCGTCGAGGTCTTCGGAGCCGACCTGACCCACGTCGTGGACCCCTGGTACGACTTCTCCCTCTGCGGGAGCGGCCCGGTGGACGTCGGCCGCTTCCGCCTGGAACCCGACCACGGGCTCGACCACCTCGCGCACGCGGACACAGTGATCGTCCCCGGCTGGGCCGACACCGACCGCGACCCGCCCGCCGAGCTGGTCGAGGCGGTGCGCGCGGCCCATGCGGCCGGTGCCCGCGTGGCCTCACTCTGCACGGGCGCCTTCGTCCTGGGCGCGGCAGGACTGCTCGACGGCAGGCGCGCCACCACACACTGGGCCCACACGCGGGAACTGGCCCGGCGCCACCCGGCGGCCACCGTCGATCCGGACGTCCTCTACGTCGACAACGGCGACGTCCTCACCTCCGCGGGCAAGGCCGCCGCCATGGACCTGTGCCTGCACCTGGTCCGCCTCGACCACGGCTCGGCCAACGCCAACAGGATCGCCCGACGCCTGGTCGTCCCACCCCACCGCGACGGCGGCCAGGCCCAGTTCATCGCCACCCCGCTCCCCGCCCCCGGCAACCATCCCCTGGGCGAGCTGTTCCCCTGGGCGCTGGAGCGGCTGGACCAGCCGCTGTCCGTGGAGGACCTGGCCCGCCAGGCCCGTATGAGCTCACGCCACCTCGGCCGCCACTTCAAGCACCTCACCGGCACCACGCCACTGCAATGGCTCCACACCCAGCGCATTCGCCACGCCCAGGAACTGCTGGAGACCACCGACGCCACCGTGGACACCATCGCCGCGGCCACCGGCATGGGCACCGCCACCACCCTGCGCCGCCACTTCCACCGCAGCGTCGGCGTCCCACCCGACACCTACCGCCGCACCTTCCGTCCCTGAAGGCGCAGTTGCAGGGCCCCGGCCGCGAAGCGAACCGTGCCAAGGCACGGCCCCACAGCAAGGACCGGGTACGTCAGGGGCGTTGCGTCCGCCCCCTGCCACCGGCGAAGCCGAGGGAGCGCGCTGAACGCGATCTCCTCGGGGCGCCGGACGCGTTGACCGGACAGGTCGATGACAGATCGCCGGCGGGGCCGGCCGGGGTGCGCATGGTCAAGGGCGTCGACCTGCGCGGCAAGACCGGCGGGCGCCACTCAGCACTGGGGCAGCAGGTCTTGGGCGCGCCAGAAGTCCGCGTCGGTCAGGTTGACCATGTTGACGTACACGTTGGTGTGCCCGGTGTCATCGTCGGTGCGGAGCCAGGCACCGGAGACGTGCTCGCTGTTCTGGTACCAGTCCCCGGCAGTCCAGCAGTAGAAGTAGTTGCGCCCCGCGTAGAGCGTTCCCGCGTGGCTGTGCAGGTTGGGCTGGTAGTGGGTCCACTGGGTGACGGAGGTCGTCAGGTAGACCTTGGCTCGCGCCTGCGCGGGGCCGGCGCCGGCGATGGCGCCGACCAGACCCGTGGCGGCCAGCAGACCGATGAGACCGTGGCGGAGGCGATGCTTGCGCATGTACTGGTTCTCCCTGAAGTGAGGATTGGACAGCGGTGCCATCTGTGAGTGATGTGCCGAGCGCCTGATCGGTTCCGACCAGCGACATCGGCCGTGCGGTCCGTCCCGAACCGCACGCCGCGGTGTTTCCTGCACCATCGTGCTCACCCGCCACGCGCCGGAACAGCGCACGAACCGTTCACGTGTGACCGGTCGCCGGTATCGCCGACCTGCGCGATCCACTCCCCCGTTGCTGTGGCCGTCAGGGAAATCCAGGAGCCGGGGAGTTCAGGCATCGATCGGCGATCGCTCCGCCGGGAAAGGAACTCTCCCCCTGCCCACCCGCTGGACCGGCTTACGCCTGCCGGCCCCCGCCCGCTGGGCCGAGCGCGTCCTCGTCGTCCCGTTCGCGCTCGGGCCGGTGCTCATCGTCACGCCGGCCTTCGTGCTCGCGCTGCTCGTGCTGCCGGTCGCGGTCGCCGGTCGCCGGTCGCCGGTCGCCGGTCGCCGGAAGGATCGCTTCATCGAATCTGTTCGCAGGAACCCACCGGCGAGGAAAACCCTCAGCGACACCTCTGCCGACGTGCATCCGCCGCCCCCCACCTTCGTCGCGCGTGCGTGGGAGACCATTGCGGCAACAGTTCGAGACTCGGACGTGCTCAGCAGCGAACCCGGGTCTCCTCAGATGCGAAGGAGTCGCAGGGACCATGCCTCGCCCCACCGGCTTGCGCCACCGCGCCACCACCGCCTTCCAGCGCCACCTGGCCAACCCGCTCACGCGCCGGATGCCCCTGCAGACCCTGCTGGAGACCACCGGCCGGACCTCCGGACTGCCCCGCCGCACCCCGGTGGGCGGGCGCCGGATCGGCGGCTCCTTCTGGCTGGTCTCGGAGTTCGGGGAGCTGTCCCAGTACGTCCGCAACATCAAGGCCGACCCGAGGGTACGGGTACGGATCCGCGGGCGCTGGCACACCGGCACGGCCCATCTCCTGCCCGACGACGACCCGGTGGCCCGCCTGCGCACCCTGCCCCGTGGCAACAGCACGGCGGTGCGGCTGCTGGGGACGAACCTGCTGACGGTACGGGTGGATCTGGACGGCTGAACGTCCCGCCCGACCGTCGGCCCACGCCGCGCGAGGAATGGGAGCGCGAGGTGCTGCGCCGACGGGGGATCGAACCGGCGACCTCGCGTATGCGGCTGTCGTCACCCGACGCCGGTGTCATGCAGCAGTTGGAGGCGCGACAGCTGGTGGGCCGGTGACCGGCTGCCCGCATCCGTCGCCGAGCGCGGGTCACCGCGCGGGCCCGTCCGGGCGATCCCCTGACGGCCTGCGCCTACCCCGGCCACACGATCGCCTGCACCTCGCTGTACGCGTGCAGGGCGTACGAACCGACGTCGCGGCCCACCCCGCTCTTCTTGAACCCCCCGAACGGCGCCTCCATGTTGCGCCCGACGGTGTTGATGCCGACCCCGCCGGCCCGCAGCTGCCGGGCCACCCGGAAGGCCCGTGCCACGTCCCCCGACCAGACATAGTCGATGAGGCCGTAGTCGCTGTCGTTGGCGAGGGCGATGCCCTCGTCCTCCTCGTCGAAGGGGATGACCACGAGCACCGGTCCGAAGATCTCCTCGCGGGCCACGCGCATGTCGTTGGTGCAGTCGGCGAGGAGGGTCGGGGCGACGTGGAAGCCGCGGTCGTGCGGCGGGCGTTCACCGCCCGTGACCAGCACGGCGCCTTCCTTGCGGCCCAGTTCGACGTACGACTCCACCCGCTCGCGATGGGCCGCGGAGATCACCGGCCCGACCACCGTGTCCGGCTCCCGCGGGTCCCCCACCTTCAACCGACGTGCGTACGCGGCCAGTTGCTCGACGAGACGGTCGTAGACCCCGCGCTGCGCCAGGACCCGCGTCGGTGCCGTGCAGATCTGCCCGCTGTAGAAGGAGAAGGTGGTGCCGATGCCCGCCACCGCCGAGGCCACATCCGCGTCGTCGAAGACGAGCGCGGCCCCCTTCCCGCCCAGCTCCATCAGCTGGCGCTTCATGTCCCGCCCGCAGGCCTCGGCGATGCGCTGCCCGACCGCCGTGGAGCCGGTGAAGCTCACCATGTCGACGTCCGGTGACGCGACGGCCGCCTCGCCGACCGAGGCCGAGCGGCCGGAGACGACGTTCACCACACCCGGCGGCGCCCCCGCGGCCTCCAGCGCCTCCGCCATGCGGTAGACCGACAGGGGGTCCTGCGGGGCGGGCTTCACCACGACCGTGTTGCCCATGGCGAGCGCGGGGGCGATCTTGCCGGCCGGGTTCGCCCACGGGTTGTTGTACGACGTGACGCAGGTGACCACCCCGACCGGCTGCCGCACGGCCAGCGCACCCATCACGCCCGCCCTCCCCATCGGGCCCGCCTCGTTGACCTGTGGCGGGATCGCCCACTCGGCGGGCTCCACGCGCGCGTAGCGCCGGAACCGGGCCACGCCCACTCCGACCTGCATCGCCCGCGCCGTCCCCGTCGTGGCACCGGTCTCGGCCTGCGCGAGTTCGGCGTACGGCGCGAACCGGCTCGCGATGATGTCCGCCGCCCGCCCGAGCACCGCGGCCCGTTCCTCGGGCGAGGTCCTGGACCACGGCCCGAAGGCCTCGCGGGCCGCCGCACACGCCGCGTGCACCTGATCCCGCGAGGCCTGAGGAGCCCACCCGACGGTCTGCTCGGTCGCCGGGTCGACGACGGCGTAGCGCCCGTCGTCCGGCTCGACCCAGGCACCGCCGACGAACAGCCGCTGCGGGCCGGTCACTTCACTCACGGGTGCTCACCGTCCTCGTGTCCCGCCCGGACCTGAGCACCTTCCCGGGTACGGCGCCGCTCACCACGTCGTCCCGGATCGCCTCGACCCCGTTGACCCACACGGCCCGTATCCCGATCGCCCTCGCGTCGAGCCGCGGGCTGTCACCCGGCAGGTCGTGCACCAGGGTGGCCGTACCCGCGTCGATCCGTTCCGGGTCGAAGAGCACCAGGTCCGCATGGAAGCCCTCCTCCACCCGCCCCCGCTCGCGCAGCCCGAACAGCCGCGCGGGATCGTCGGTCAGCATCTTCACCGCCTGCTCCAGGCCGACCAGTTTCCGCCGGCGCAGACAGTCACCGAGGAACCGGGTCGTGTACGGCGCCCCGCACATCCGGTCCAGATGCGCGCCCGCGTCGGAGCCGCCCAGCATGACGTCCTCGTGCTGCCAGGTCTCGGCACGCAGCGCCCAGGACGCCGGGTCGTTGTCAGTGGGCATCGGCCACAGGACCGTACGCAGGTCGTCGGCGGCGCAGATCTCGACCAAGCACTGGAAGGGTTCCAGGCCGCGCTCCTCGGCGATGTCCCCGACCACCCGCCCGCTCAGCCCGCGGTTGGCCTCGCTGTAGGTGTCGCCGATGACGTACCGCCCGAAGTTCGCGAGCCGCCGGAAGACGCCCGCCTCCTTGGACTGGGCGCGGCGCAGCATCTCGGCCCGCACGTCCGCGTCCCGCAGCCGCGCGATCCGCTCCGGGACCGGCAGCCCCAGGATCGGGCCCCACCCCGGTATCAGGTTCAGCGCGCAGAACGTGCCCAGGGACATGTTCATCGGCGTGAGGATCGGCATGGTGAGCGCGACGACCCGCCCGCCCGCCTTGCGCGCCTGCTCGCTCGCCAGCAGCTGCCGGGGTACGCGCTCGGGGACGGCGGCGTCGATGGTCAGGACGTTCCAGTTCAGGGGGCGTCCGGCGGCCGCGCTCATCTCCACCAGCAGGTCGATCTCGGCGTCGCTGAACTGGTCCAGGCAGCCCGCCACGATCGCCTCGATCTGTGTGCCCTCGTGCTCACCGACGGCACGCGACAGCGCCAGCAGTTCCGCCGGCTTCGCGTGCCGGGAGGCGACCGGCTGTCCGTCGCCGTCGGAGTGGGTGGACGACTGGGTGGTGGAGAAGCCCCAGGCTCCGGCGTCCATCGCCTCATGGAACAGGCCGAGCATGGCGTCCAGTTGCTCGCCGGTCGGTTGCCCACCGACGGCGTCCGGCCCCATCACATACCGCCGCAGCGCACAATGCCCCACCATGAAGCCCGCGTTGACGGCGATCCGCCCCTCCAGGGCGTCCAGATACTCCCCGAAGCCGTTCCAGGTCCAGGGCGCCCCCTCCTCCAGCGCGACCAGCGACATCCCCTCGACCTTGGACATCATGCGGCGCGTGTAGTCGGCGTCGTCCGGGCGGTCCGGATTCAACGGGGCCAGCGTGAACCCACAGTTCCCGGCCGCAACGGTCGTCACCCCGTGGTTCAGGGACGGCGTGGCGTACGGATCCCAGAACAACTGGGCGTCGTAGTGCGTGTGCGGATCGACGAAGCCGGGGGCGAGGACCAGCCCGGAGGCGTCCTCACTGCTCCGGGCCTCCTCGGTGACAAGACCGATGACGGCGATACGCCCGTCGCGGATGCCGACGTCGGCGGTGTGGGCGGGTGCCCCGGTCCCGTCGACGACGGTGGCGCCTTTGATGACGTGATCAAGCATGCGGTAACTCCTTGAGGTGCGTGCGGCATGCCTCCCTGGGGGCGCGGGACTGTGTCGATGTGCGGCTCCGCCGCGTGGGCGCGACCAGCCACAGACAACCCGCACCCCGCGACGGCGACTACGTGGCCGCGCGGAACCGCGAAGTCCGATGCACGGGATCCGTGTCGATCTTCGGAATCACGTGCTCCCCGATCAACCGGATCGTCTGCAGCGTCTCCTCCTTCGGCACCCCCACCGGCAGCCCGAAGCTCAACTGATCGGCCCCGGCCTGCTCCCAGCGCTTGCACTGCGTGAACACCTCGTCGGGGTCACCGCAGATCAGCAGCTCCTCCTCGATGAGCAGCTCCACGAACTCCGGCGTGTACTCCGGCAAGGCCTCCGGCCACACCGGGAACCCCTCGGGACGGGGAAACGTGTCGTGGTACCGGAACACCAGCGAGGGGAGATAGTGCAGCCCCCCGTGCACGGCGATGTCGATCGCCTCGGCATGGGTCGGCGCGCAGATCGCCGTCGTCGTCACCATCACGTTGTCGTTGACGAACTCTCCGACCGGCTCGGCGTTCACGACGGCCGTCTTGTACTGCTCCAGCACCCACTCCATGTCGGAGACCTTCTGGATGCTGAATCCCAGCACTCCGAGCCCCTTGCGGGCGGCCATGGCGTACGACGGCGGCGACCCGGCCGCGTACCACATCGCCGGGTGCGACTTCCCGTACGGCTTCGGCAGGATCTTCCGCGGCGGCAGCTGCCAGTGCTTGCCCTGGAAGCCGACGTACGCGTCCTGCATCCACATCTTCGGGAACTCGGCGATGGTCTCTTCCCAGATCTCCTTGGTGTAGTTCATGTCCGTCACGCCCGGTATGAACCCGAGGATCTCGTGCGAGCCGGCCCCGCGTCCGCTGCCGAACTCGAAGCGGTTGCCGGTGAGGTGGTCGAGCATGGCGACCTTCTCGGCGACCTTCACCGGGTGGTTGACCTGGGCGAGGGGATTGAAGATCCCCGAGCCGAGATGGATCCGTTCCGTGGCGTGAGCCAGGTATCCCAAGAACACATCGTTGGCGGAGAGGTGCGAGTACTCCTCCAGGAAGTGGTGCTCGGAGGCCCAGGCGTACTTGAAGCCCGACCTGTCCGCCTGGATGACGTACTCGGTCTCCTCCATCAGCGCCTTGTGCTCGGCCAGCGGGTCGGTCTCGGCGCGCTTGCCCACGTATCCCTGTACAAAGAGCCCGAATTCCAAGGAGGTTCACCGTCCCCGGTTCTGAAGGTTTCTGACGCGGTGAGCAGTTTCTGACGCACCGTCAGTTAGTTTCGACGACTGTTGCACCACCGGCATGGAGGGTCAATAGCGGATGGCCCGTCAGAAAACACTGACCCCCGCCAGCCAGCCCCCGTCGATCACGAACGGCTGTCCGGTGATGTAGGAGGAGTCGTCCGAGGTCAGGAAAAGCGCCAGGCGCGCCACCTCCTCCGGCTTCCCGATCCGCCCGAGTGGCACGAGCTTGCGGTACAGCTCGTCCAGGGCCCGGCCCGTCTGAGCCGCGTCCGCGGTCGGGTCCAGTCGGGCGGGGTTGGACATCGCGGTGTCGATGGCGCCGGGGCACATGGCGTTGACCCGGATGTGCCGGTCCGCGAGCTCCAGGGCGGCGACGCGGGTGAGGCCGAGGATGGCGTGCTTGGTGGCGGCGTAGGTGCCGACGGCCGCCATGCCCGTCACCGCCGTGTAGGAGGCGGTGTTGACGATCGTGCCGCCGTCCTCCATCACCGGCGCGACGGTCTTGATGCCGAGGAAGCAGCCGACCTGGTTGACCTGCACGACCTGCATGAACTCGTCGAGGGGGGTGTCGAGGAGGGAGTTGAAGCGCAGGATGCCGGCGTTGTTGACCAGGCCGTCTATCCGGCCGAAGGCGTTCTTCACGGCGCTCACCGCGGACCGCCACTGGTCCTCCCGGCCCACGTCCAGGTGGACGTAGCGCGCGCCCAGTTCCTTCGCGAGTGCCTCGCCCTGGTCGTCGAGGACGTCGGCGAGCACGACCTCGGCCCCCTCCGCTCCGAACAGGCGGGCCTCCTGCTCCCCCTGTCCGCGCGCCGCCCCGGTGACGATGACGACCCGTCCGTCGAGCTTGCCCATTACGGCCCCCTTCACACGGTGAACACGGTGAACTCAGCATCGTAGCGCCATATCTGACGCTGCGTCAGAAGTGAGTCCCGGGCGTTGCCGAGGCGAATCTGGGATCGCCCGTACGTCCGCACACACGACGCTCGACGTGGACATGTTCGAGCTTTCAAGGAGCACCGTGTATCGGACCCGCTACAGCAGCGGTGCCACCCGCTCCCCGAACGCCTCGATCTGGTCAGTGAGTTCGGCTCGGCACCGGCACCGGAAACGCACCTGGATCTGGTGCACGCCCATGGCGCGGTAGGCCCTCAGCGACTCGGCCAGTTCCTCGGGCGCGCCCGTGAGGGTCAGGCGCCCGACGTCCCACCCCGGCTTGCCGACGTACAGCGGCTCGGCGATGGCACCGACAACGAACGGCCCCTGACTGCATCCATCAGCGGCTCCGCCGCGGGCGGCTTCTTCACGCAGCCGCCGTATCCGGGCGATCTGTGCCGGAAGCCGGTCACGCGGATCCCCCTGCGGCAGCCAGCCGTCGCCCTTGAGAGCGGCTCGGCGCACGGCGGCGGGTGAGGACCCGCCGACCCAGAGCGGGACGCGCTGCCGGGCCGGTCGTGGTCGCTGACCCAGGCCCTCGAAGTCGTAGAGCTTACCGTGGTGTTCGGGGAACTCCTCGGGGCCGAGGGCGGCGCGCAGGGCGTCGACGCATTCGTCGAGCACGGGGCCGCGCCGCTCGAAGTCGACGCCCAGCGCGGCGAACTCCTCCCGCACATGCCCGGCCCCGACCCCGAGGATCAGCCGCCCGCCGCTGAGGTGGTCGAGGGTGGCGTACTGCTTGGCGGTGACGAGGGGATGGCGCAGGCCCACCACAGCCACGTGGCTGAGCAGCTGGATGCGCTCGGTCGCGGCGGCGAGGAAGGCGAGGGTGGCGACGGGGTCGTACCAGACCGTGCTCATCGCGGACGCGAGGCGGCGCGGGATGGCGACGTGGTCGCAGCTCGCGAGGTAGGCGAAGCCGGCGCGTTCGGCGGCACGGGCGACGGCGAGCAGGTCCTCGGGCCCGGCGTCGGCCTCCCAGGGTTCGGCGTAGATCGTGCTCTGCGACTGGACGGGCAGCTGAATGCCGTAGACAAGTCGTCGCTCTTCCGGCGGCAGGGCCGACATGGCGCCCCCTTCACTGGCGGTCCGGCATGTTGAGTGACGCGGATTACATACTCGTAGCTGACACACCGTCAGACAAGGCCGGGGCGGTGACGGGTCTTTCACTGTCCGTCTCCACCTGGCACCTTCGGGCCCGCCGAAGGAACCCACACGCCCCCGTGAACATCTACCCAAGTGATTCTCAAGCGCGTGATCACCCCCAGAGGGTGAAAGCAGTAACGAATGGGGTGAATGTGGACAGGGGCCGGCGTCCCGCCATGTCCGTCGTCGTGATCGTCTACAACGACGAGGCCAGGCTGCCCACGGCCGTGCGCTCGGTGCTGGAACAGACGCTGCGGAGCGTCGAGGTCGTGATCGTCGACGACCACAGCACGGACGGCTCGTACGAGGCGGCCCGCCGTCTCGCCGCCGAGCACCCCGACCGCGTACGGGCGTACCGGCTCCCCGAGAACAGCGGCGGCTGCGGCGCGCCCCGCAACCACGGCATCCTGAAGACCCGCGGCGCGTACGTCGTCTTCCTCGACAGCGACGACGTCCTGGAGCGCAACGCCTGCCGCAACTTCCTGGAGGCGGCCGAGACCACCGGCGCCGACCTCGTCTCCGGCCTCTGCGTCCGCGTCCACGTCGACTCCCGCCACCGCAAGGAGGTCGAGTGGTACCCCTGGCTGTACGCCCGCACCCGCACCCTCGACTCGATCTCCGAGCTGCCTGACCTGCTCGTCTACGACACTCTGTCGACCAACAAGTGCTACCGCCGGGAGTTCCTGGTCGATGGCGGCCTGGACTTCCCCGTCGGCATCCACTACGAGGACCTGCTCTTCTCCGCCCGGGCCTACACGGCGGCCCGCCGCATCACGCTCATACCGAACCGGGTCTACGACTGGAACGTGGTCGAGAAGGCCGGCGCCAAGTCGATCAGCAACCGTCGCGCCGAGATCGCCAATTTCGCGCAGCGCATGGAGATGCACCGCCGGATCGACCGACTGCTCGCCGACAAGGACATGCCGGAGCTGAAGTTCCGCAAGGACGTCAAGTTCCTCAAGCACGACCTGGTGCTGCACCTGCGCGACCTTCCCTTCCGGGACGCCGCCTACCGTCAGGAGTTCGCCGCCCTCGCCCGCGCCTACCTGGCATCGATCGACCCGGCCGCGTACGACGAGGTCGAGCCGATCCATGGGGTCTGCGCCTATCTGCTGCGCGTGAGCGACTGGGACAACCTGCTGCCCGCCGTGGACACACTCACCAACCGCGACAAGGTCTCCGCCCCGCTCTCCGAGCGCGACGGACGGGTCTACTGGTGCGCCGAGCACATCGACGAGGACCCCTTCGCACGCCGGGTCCTGGACGTCACCGACCTCGGCTACCACACCCGGCCGGTGGGGAAGCTGTTCCCGCGCAACGAACTGACGGAGTACCGGCAGGAGGAGCAGGGCGGTGTCGTCCGGCTCGCGGGCCTTGTCACCAACCCCCTCGGCGTCATCGCGGCCGGTGCCCGGATCACCGCCGAGTTGGAGTTCTACGCCCGCCGCCAGGGGCTGCGCTTCCAGACCTTCCGCTTTCCGGTGGCGACGGTCCGCCACGAAGGCCCGTACGTGTCCTGGGAGACCCCGGCGGACCTGTCGAAGGGCCTGCGCCCGCTCGGCATCGTGGACGCCGTCTGGGACGTACGCCTCCACCTGGACGTCGACGGCGAGCGTACGACGACGCGCCTCACCGCCACCCGTCCCGGCCTGGTGACCGGCGAGGTGCCGGTGCGCCCCCGCCTCACCCGGCTGGTCGCCGACCGTGTCGAGCCGCAGGTCTCCGCCCGTGGCCACCTCGCCTTCCGTCTCGTCCCCGGCAAGAAGGCGAACGACCTCGTCACCCGGGGCCTGCACGGCACCCCCGGCCGCCTCGCCAAGGCCGGCTTCCGCAAGGCGAAGGCGCTGCGCGCGAGGGCCACCTCCCGAGAGACCAGGCTCCGCCTCTATCACGACGTCTTCCTGCGTATGCCGGTGCACAAGCGCCTGGTGGTCTTCGAGAGCCACCTGGGCCGGCAGTACAGCGACAGTCCTCGGGCGATCTACGAGGAGATGCGCCGCCAGGGGCTCGACTTCGAGGCGGTGTGGTCGTACACGGGCAGGCCGCAGGGCTTCCCCGCCGACGCCACGCTGGTGCGCCGCTGGTCGCTGCCCTACCTCAGGGCGCTGGCCCGCGCCGAGTACTGGATCGACAACCAGAGCTACCCGCTGAAGCTGACCAAGCGCCCCGGGACGACGTACCTCCAGACCTGGCACGGCTCCGCGCTGAAACGGATGGGCTTCGACGAAGCCGGCTGGAAGCTCAAGTCCCGCGCCGAGCAGGCGGAACAGCAGCTCGCCCTGGACCGTTTCGACCACTTCCTGATCCGCTCCGAGCACGACGTCCGTACCCTCGCCAAGGCCTTCCGGCTGCGCGAGAAGACGTTGCTGCGGGTGGGCTACCCGCGCAACGACGAGCTCGTACGAGCCCGGGAGACGACCGAACGCCCGGCGCCGGCCGACGAGTTGGGGATCCCGGCCGGGAAGAAGGTGCTGCTGTACGCGCCCACCTTCCGCCACCACGGACAGCGCCGTTTCGAGCTGCCCTTCGACGTGGAGCGCTTCGCGGAGGAGTTCGGCGACCGGTACGTCCTCCTCGTCCGCGCGCACTATCTCAACCACGTCGTGCTCCCGCCGTCCGTACGAGGCCGCGTCATCGACGTGTCGGACCACCACGACGTGACCCCGCTCCTCGCGCTCGCCGACGCCCTGATCACGGACTACTCGTCGGTGATGTTCGACTACGCCCTGCTGGACCGCCCGATGCTCTTCTTCCCCCACGACTACGAGGAGTACGTGCACCAGGGCCGCGGCACTTACTTCGACCTGCTGGAACGGGCACCGGGCCCGGTCGTCCGCACCGAGGACGAACTGCACTCCGTACTGGAGGCGTCCTCGCTGGAGGAGCAGCGGGTCAAGTACGCGGCGGCACGGGAGCGGTTCGTGGGCGACTTCGGCGAGTACGACGAGGGCACGGCCGCGCAGCGCATCGTCGAGGAGTTCTTCACCGAGTGGAGGAAGGCATAGTGCAGGACGGCGTAGCGCAGGACGGCACGATGGGGCGGGACGTCTTCCTCGTCTCCAACAGCGTGGACGAGCTGGGCGGAGTGACCAGCTGGTCCCATCAGATGGCCCGGCTCTTCACCGAGCGCGGCCACCGCGTCCACGTCATCGGCATCACCACCCCCGAGGACCCGCACGACGTCGGTGAACTCCCCTACCCCGCCACCCGGTTGTACGACGGCCAGCCGCCGCGCCCCGGCCGGGTACGGGACGCCGGCATGCGGGAGAGGGCCACCGTGCTGACGAACCTGTTCCGGGCCGCGCGCCCCGGCGGGGTCGTCATCGTGACCCAGGTGTGGGCGATGGAGTGGGTGAAGCTCGCCGACACCGCCGGTCTGACCGTCATCGGGATGAGCCATGAGTCCTTCGAGACCTCGAAACGGTCCTCGCGCTTCCAGCGGGTCCTCAGGCACTACCGGGACGTCGACCGCATGCTCGTCCTCACCCGCGAGGACGCCGACCTGTGGATCGGCGCGGGCCTCAACAACGCCTCGTATCTGCCGAACGCCGTGCCCTGGCTGCCGGACCTGCCCTCTTCGCGCACCGGGAAGGCCGTCATCAGCATCGGCCGGCTCAGCGACGAGAAGGGCGTCGACATGCTCCTCGACACCTGGTCCGAGGTGGCCCCCCGCCACCCCGACTGGGTCCTGAAGATCTACGGCTCCGGCGAGGACGAGGCGATCCTGCGCAAGCAGTGCACCACCCTGGGCCTCGACGACTCGGTGACATGGATGGGCCGCACGAGCGACGTGCCGGGCGCGTTGCGGGGCGGCTCGGTGTTCGCGCTGTCCTCCCGAGGCGAGGGCTTCCCCCTCGCCCTCATGGAAGCCATGGCCATGGGCGTCCCCTGCGCCGCCTTCGACTGCGCCCCCGGCGTCCGCGAGATCATCCGCGACGGCGAGGACGGCCTCCTCGCCACCCCCGGCAACACGGGCGAACTCGCCCGCAAGCTTGACCTGTTGATGTCGGACGCGGGGCTGCGGGACCGGATGGGGGACTCGGCGCGGGAGAACATCCGCCGGTACGGGGCGGACGAGATCGCTGGGAGATGGGAAGCGCTGTTCGGCTTCCTGGCGAGGTAGGGCTTCGCAGGGTGGTTCAGGGTCCAGCCCGCCCATGCCGACGAGATCATGTCGTCCACCCCGTACCGCGCCTTCCAGCCCAGCTCCGCCGCGATGCGGTCGGCCGAGGCGACGACCCGGGCGGGGTCGCCCGGCCGCCGGTCCACGACCACGGCGGGCAGGGCGTGGCCGGTGAGCACGTTGATCCGGTCGATCATCTCGCGCACCGAGACGCCCTCCCCGCGCCCGATGTTGAGGGTGAGGTCGGTGCCCGGTGCCTTGCGCAGCCGCCGCGCGGCCGCCACATGGGCCTCCGCCAGATCGACGACGTGGATGTAGTCGCGCACACATGTCCCGTCGGGGGTCGGATAGTCGGCGCCGAAGATCCGCGGCGGGGCGCCCTCGGCGAGCTTCTCGAAGACCATGGGTACGAGGTTGAAGACGCCGGTGTCGGCCAGTGCGGGGCTTGCCGCTCCGGCCACGTTGAAGTAGCGGAGCGAGGCCGTCGACAGCCCGGTGGCCCGGCCCGTGGCCCGTACCAGCCACTCGCCGGCCAGCTTGGTCTCGCCGTACGGGCTCATCGGCTCGCACGGCGTCTCCTCGGTGACGAGAGCGTCGTCTCGCGCGGCGTACGGCATACCGTAGACGGCGGCCGAGGAGGAGAAGACGAACGACGCGACACCGACGTCGGTGACCGCGGCCAGCAGGGTGCGCAGGCCCTCGACGTTCTCCCGGTAGTAGTGCAACGGCAGTTCGACGGACTCGCCGACCTGCTTCTTCGCCGCGAGGTGGACGACGCCGGTGATGCTCTGGTCCCGGATGACGCGCCCGAGCCGCTCGCCGTCCAGCGTGGAGCCGACGACCAACGGCACACCCTCGGGCACCCGTTCGGCGATCCCTGTGGAGAAGTCGTCGTAGACGACGGCTCGTTCGCCCGCGTCGAGCATCGCCCGCACGACGTGCGCCCCGATGTAGCCGGCGCCACCGGTGATCAGCCAGGTCATGTACAACCGTCCCTTTGGAGGAGTGCGCGACAGGCAGTCAGTCACGCATCAGTCACATATCAGCGAAAGAGGCGTTTGAGGCGACGACGCATGACCTCGGTCAATCCGCTCAAGCCGGGCGCGAGCCGCACCGCGAGCGCCCCCGAGTGGGTCGCGTACGGCTGCGCCAGCAGCACACCGTGGCGCAGGCTCGGCAGTGCGCTCCGGCGCAGCAGTCCGGTCCCCGCGACCGCGTGGGCGGTGCTGACCCGGTGAGTGCCGTCCTTGAAGCGCAGCCGCAGCCGCAGGTCCCAGGTGCCGCCGCCCAGCGCATGCAGGTCCAGGGGGAACTCGGCCGACCAGGTGTCGGAGTCCGGGTCGGCCGTGAGGGGCGCCGTACCGGCGAATCCCACCCGCCCTTCGTCCCGCTCCGTGAACTCCGCCTCCACGGCCTCCGGTCCCGCATCCGCCAGCCGCCCGTACAGCTCGTGCAGGCGCAGCCGGAGCACCGTCCCCCGCGCGCATGGCCGCAGTTCGGCGTCGACGGCGGCGGGCAGCACGTGCGCCGGGCGGACGAGGAGGTGCTCCAACTCCGCCTGGGGCAGATCCGCCGACCAGACCGGGGAACCGTCGTCCGCGCGCGGGTACGGCGGGTTCAGCCGTGCCGGGCGGCCGGCGACCTCCTTGAGCCGGACCAGGTCGCGCGGCTTCTCGGCGGCGAGGACCACCCGGGCGACTATCCGGCCGGGCGTGGTCGCCGAGGCGAGGTCGCCCTCGTCGAAGGAGTCCAGGTACGCGCGCGTGAGGGTCCACCACTCGCGCCGGTAGTCGGCGCCGCGCAGATGCAGTTCGCGCGCGTACATCCGCAGCGAGTTCTCGAGGAAGCGCGCCCGCGTCGCCCGCGCCTTGCCGGTGCCCGCGCGCCGGTCCCCGGACCGATCCCGGTCCGGGGGTCCACGTGGATCCGGGGCAGCCGCTCCGCTCAGCGTTCTCTGGGCCTGCTCACCGGCCGGCCCACAGCCCGTCGTCCGTCAGCCCCAGCAGCTCGATCGCGTTGCGCCGCACGATCCGCTCCACCACCTCCGGGTCCAGGTGGCCCATCTGCGCCTCGCCGACCTCGCGGGACTTGGGCCAGGTGGAGTCGGAGTGGGGGTAGTCGGTCTCGTACAGGACGTTGCCCAGGCCGATGGAGTCGAGGTTCTTCAGACCGAAGGCGTCGTCGAAGAAGCAGCCGTAGACGTGCTCGGCGAACAGCTCGGACGGCGGGCGGTGGACCTTGTCGGCGACGCCGCCCCAGCCGCGGTTCTCCTCCCAGACGACGTCGGCGCGCTCCAGGATGTAGGGGATCCAGCCGATCTGGCCCTCGGCGTACATGACCTTGAGGTTCGGGAAGCGCTCGAACTTGCCGCTCATCAGCCAGTCCACCATCGAGAAGCAGCAGTTGGCGAAGGTGATGGTCGAACCCACCGCGGGCGGCGCGTCCTTGGACGTCGACGGCATCCGGCTGCTGGAGCCGATGTGCATGGCGACGACCGTGCCGGTCTCGTCGCAGGCCGCGAGGAAGGGGTCCCAGTCGTCGGTGTGGACGGACGGCAGGCCGAGGTGCGGGGGTATCTCGGAGAAGGCGACGGCCCGGACACCGCGGGCGGCGTTGCGCCGCACCTCGGCGGCGGCGAGTTCCGCGTCCCACAGGGGTATCAGTGTGAGGGGTATGAGCCGGCCCTGGGCCGCCGGGCCGCACCACTCCTCCACCATCCAGTCGTTGTAGGCCTGCACACAGAGCAGGCCCAGCTCGTGGTCCTTGGCCTCGGTGAAGGTCTGGCCGCAGAAGCGGGGGAAGGTCGGGAAGCAGACGGCGGACTGGACGTGGTTGACGTCCATGTCGGCGAGGCGCTGCGGGACATCGTACGAGCCGGGCCGCATCTGCTCGTAGGTGATCACCTCCAGCTTGATGTCGTCCCTGCTGTAACCGACCGCCGTGTCCAGTCGGGTGAGGGGGCGGTGCAGGTCCTCGTAGACCCACCAGTCGCCGAGTGGACCGTCGTCGCCCGGTTTGCCCATGACCGGCCTGAAGCGCCCGCCCAGGAAGGACATTTCCTTCAGCGGTGCGCGGACTGTGCGCGGGCCGACGTCCCGGTACTTCTCCGGGAGGCGGCTCTGCCAGACGTCGGCGGGCTCCACCGTGTGGTCGTCGACGGAGATGATCAGCGGAAACGTGGTCTGCGCGGTGGGTTGGGTGTCCATGGCGGCCACGGTAGCGCCGATCTGACGGTCCGTCAGCTGTGCGGTTGCGGACTTCTTGACGCTCGGGAATGCCCCGGGAATGTTCGGAAGTGTGCGAAGACCAGGTGAGGGCCTTGTGATATCCCGCGCGTCTGTCGGTGAGCGCGCTCTCCACAGCTGACGCATCCGCCGGGAACAAGGCAAACTGACGGAGTAGCTCACTGTGTCTAGGGGGACGGCGATGGACGGTCTACCGCGAGTGCCGGAGCAGAGGCGGTCCGGCTCCTCTGCGGAGCCGGTCGCGCTGAGCTTCGGCGTGCTCGGTCCGGTACGAGCCCGACGCGGCGAGGTGCGGCTCAGCACCGGCTCCCCGCAGCAACGCGCCCTGCTCGCCGCCCTGCTGCTGCGCGAGGGCCGCACGGCGACCGCGGGCGAGCTGATCGACGCCCTGTGGGGCGAGGAGCCGCCGTCGCAGGCACTGGCGGCACTGCGCACGTACGCCTCCCGGCTGCGGAAGGTGCTGGACCCCGGGGTCCTGGTGAGCGAGTCCGGCGGGTACGCGGTGCGCGGGCTCGCCGAGGGCGCGCTGGACCTGGCGGTGGCGCAGGAGCTGGCGGCCGAGGCGGAGAAAGCGCGGGGCGCCGGGGACCTGCGCCATGCGCGGGAGGTGCTGGGCCGCGCGCTGGCGCTGTGGGACGGCGAGGCGCTGGCCGGTGTGCCGGGCCCGTACGCGGAGACCCAGCGGGTCCGTCTGGAGGAGTGGCGGCTGCAACTCCTCGAATCCCGGCTGGACATGGACCTGGAGCAGGGCTGCCACGCCGAGGCGGTGTCGGAGCTGACCGCCCTGACGGCGGCGCACCCCCTGCGCGAGCGGCTGCGCGAACTGCTGATGCTGGCGCTGTACCGCAGCGGCCGCCAGGCGGAGGCGCTGGCCGTGTACACGGACACCCGGCAGCTGCTGGCGGACGAGCTCGGCGTGGATCCGCGGCCGGGACTGCGGGAACTGCAGCAGCGGATCCTGCAGGCCGACCCGGGTCTTGCGCAGGCCCCGTCCCCGAAGGCCGAGCCGGCCTCCACCCTCGTCCGCCCGGCCCAGCTCCCGGCCACGGTCCCGGACTTCACCGGCCGTTCGGCCTTCGTGGCCGAGCTGGGTGAGGTGCTGGCCTCGGCGGAGGGCCGGGTGATGGCGGTGTCGGCGGTGGCGGGCATCGGGGGCGTGGGCAAGACCACGCTCGCCGTGCACGTCGCCCACCAGGCGCGGGCCGCCTTCCCGGACGGGCAGCTGTACGTCGATCTGCAGGGCGCGGGAGCGAGTTCGGCGGAACCGGAGACGGTGCTCGGGTCCTTCCTGCGCGCGCTCGGCACCGTGGACTCGGCGATCCCGGACTCCCTGGAGGAACGCTCGGCGCTGTACCGCTCGGTCCTGGACGGCCGCCGGGTGCTGGTGCTGCTGGACAACGCCCGGGACGCGGCCCAGATACGTCCCCTGCTCCCCGGCACGGAGGGCTGCGCGGCCCTGGTGACGTCACGGGTGCGGATGGTCGACCTGGCGGGCGCCCACCTCGTGGACCTGGACGTGATGTCCCCGGACGAGGCCCTGTCGCTCTTCACCAAGATCGTGGGCGCCGAGCGGGTGGCCTCGGAGCGGAAGGCCGCTCTGGACGTCGTGGCGGCGTGCGGGTTCCTCCCGCTGGCGATCCGCATCGCGGCCTCCCGTCTGGCGGCCCGCCGCACCTGGACCGTCTCCGTCCTCGCCGCCAAGCTGGCGGACGAACGCCGCCGCCTGGACGAACTGCAGGCCGGCGACCTGGCGGTCAAGGCCACCTTCGAGCTGGGCTACGGCGCGCTGGAGCCGGCCCAGGCACGCGCGTTCCGTCTCCTGGGGCTCGCGGACGGCCCGGACATCTCGGTGGCGGCGGCCGCCGCGGTGCTGGACCTTCCGGCCGACGGGGCGGAGGACCTGCTGGAGTCCCTCGTCGACACCTCCCTGCTGGAGTCGGCGGCTCCCGGCCGCTACCGCTACCACGACCTGGTCCGGCTCTACGCGCGTGCGTGCGCGGAGCGGGACGAGTGGCCGCCGAGCGAGCGCGACGCGGCGATGTCGCGGTTGCTGGACTTCTACCTGGCCACCGCGGCCGGGGTGTACGCGATCGAGCGGCCGGGGGACCGGCTGGTGGACCATCTGGCGCCGCCCGCGCGTCCGGGACTGGTCTTCGCCGACCGCCACGCGGCACAGGACTGGCTGTACGCGGAGGCGATCTGTCTCCTGGCCTGCGTCACCCGGTCCGCGGACCGGCCGGAGACCCTCGCCCGCGCCATCGACCTGCTGTGGGCCGCGCACGACCTGTCCGAGTCGGGCGCCAACTCCAGGGGCTACGAGGCGACCGCGCAGACCCTGGTGGAGTCGGCCCGGCGGCTCGGCGATCCGCGGGCCGAGGCGCGTGCCCTGATGACACTGGTGACCGTCCATCTCGTGATCGGCCGTTTCGAGCAGGCGGACCGGGAGGCCGAGCGCGCCACCGTCCTCGCACAGGAGGCGCAGGACCTTCTCCCGGTCTGCTGGGCGAGCAACGCGCGCGGGATCCTCGCGCTCTACCAGAACCGCCACGCCGACGGCGAGGAGCACCTCTCCCAGGCCATCGAGCACTTCCGCACGCTGGGCGACCGCCCCGGCGAGGCGAGCGCCCTGTGCAACCTCTCCCGCATCCACCTGGCCA
This sequence comes from Streptomyces sp. DF42, assembly GCF_058267695.1. Classification (NCBI taxonomy): domain Bacteria; kingdom Bacillati; phylum Actinomycetota; class Actinomycetes; order Kitasatosporales; family Streptomycetaceae; genus Streptomyces; species Streptomyces sp. DF42. The sequence goes on from NZ_CM177859.1 coordinate 4,147,616, forward strand.
CCGGGCGGACGACCAGCGCGGTCACGCTCGCCCGGGAGGGCATCGGCGTCTACGACGCGATGGGCAACACCATGCGGGGTGCGAACGCCCGGTACGCGCTCGGTCTGGCGCTCACCCAGAGCGGCGAGCTGGACTCCGCGACCGACCGGCTGCACGAGGCGCTGGAGGTGTTCCGGGACAGCCGCCAGCGCCTGTGGGAGGGCATGAGCCTGTTCCGCCTTGCCGAGGTCGATCTCGCCGCCCGGCGCCCCGCGCAGGCCGCGGCGAACGCCGAGATGGCGCTGACGGTGCTGCGCGGCATCGGCGGGGAATGGCGGCGGGGCAACGTCCTGACCGTCCTGGGCCGTGCCCTCAGCGGCATCGGGCAGTCGGGCCGGGCGCAGGTCTGCTGGCAGGAAGCCGTGGCGATCTACGAGGACCTGGGCTCCGACGAGGCCGTGGAGGTGCGGGCGCTGCTGACACCGGTGCACGCGGCCTGACCGGCCCTGCGGAGGCGTTCATCATTCGTTTATCGCCTTCCGCCATGCTCTGGGCAGTCGATCCGTCGCGTCGGGGGGCAGACGGGTCACTGGCGGGCCCCATACCCACTTACTGGGGCGAGCGGCCCAGCAGGGCCCGTCCGGTCGTCCTCGGGGGAGTGACCGGGCGGGCCCCGCCGATCCATCCATGTGATCCACCAAGGGGAGTTGACGACCATGAGCGACGAGCTCAAGCCGGAGGACCTGCACGCCACGTCCACGACGGACGGCAAGGTGACGACCCAGGACCTGCACGCCACGGACAAGCCCGTGAAGGCCGACGACCTGCACGCCACGGACGAGCCCCTGGAGACGAAGGACCTGCACGCCACGTCGGAGCCGTTCAAGCCGACCAAGGCGTAAGCCTCCTCGCACGGGGACCGGCCGCGGCGGCGCGGAGGGGAGCCGCCGCGGCCGAGGCGTGCCCGCACTCAGCGCGCCCGCCCCCGCAGTTCCCCCTTGACCACCTTCCCGCTCGCGTTCCGGGGCAGTTCCGTCAGGAACTCCACCTGCCTGGGCACCTTGTAGTTCGCCATCTCCCGCCGTGCCCACGCCATCAGGTCGTCCGCCGTGAGGACCGCGCCCGTCCGCCGCACCACACAGGCCTTCCCGACCTCCCCGAGGCGCGGATCCGGTACGCCGATCACCGCGACGTCCGCCACATCCGGGTGCAGGCCCAGCAGTTGCTCTATCTCCGCCGGGTAGGCGTTGAAGCCGCCGACGATGAACATGTCCTTGATGCGGTCGGTGATCCTGAGGCAGCCCGTCTCGTCCAGCACGCCCACGTCCCCGGTCCGCAGCCAGCCGTCCGCCGTCAGCACCTCGGCCGTGGCCGCCTCGTCCTCGTAGTAGCCGCGCATGACGTTGAAGCCGCGCACCAGGACCTCGCCGGGCTCGCCGGGCGGTGCCTCGACCCGCACCTCGGTGCCCGGTATCGCCCGCCCGGACGTCGAGGCGATCACCGTGGGGGCGTCGCCGCGCCGGCACATCGTCACGATGCCGCTGGCCTCCGAGAGGCCGTAGGCCGTCAGGACCGTCTCGACGCCCAGTTCCCCGCGCAACCGCTCCACCAGCCTGAGCGGCACCACCGCCGCGCCCGTCACCACCAGCCGCAGTGCCGAGAGGTCATGGGCGTCACGGGACGGGTGGTCCAGCAGGGACTGGTGGAGCGTCGGCGGTCCCGGCAGCACCGACACCCGCTCCGCCGCGATGTTGGCCAGGGCCGTGTCGATGTTGAACACGGGCTGGGGGATCATCGTCGCGCCGCGCATCAGACAGGCCAGGACTCCGGCCTTGTAGCCGAAGGTGTGGAAGAAGGGGTTCACGATCAGATAGCGGTCGCCGCGCCGCAGCCCCGCGAGATCACTCCAGATCTCGTACGCCCTGAGCGTCTGCGCGTGGGTGATCACCGCGCCCTTGGGGCGGCCCGTCGTGCCGGACGTGAAGACGATGTCCGACGGCTGGGAGCCGTCCACCGCCGCCGACCGCGCCCGCACCTCGGACGGGCCCGCCCCGTCCCCGCCCGCGAGGAAGTCCTTCCACGTACGGAAGTCGGCGGGCGCGTCGTCCGACAGCACCACCACCTGCTCCAGCGACGGCAGTTCCGGCCCCTCCGCGACCGCCCGCCGCAGCGACGCCACATACGAGGTCCCCAGGAACGTCCCCGTCACGAACAGCAGCCGCGCCCCGCTCCTGCGCAGCACGTCCGCCGCTTCCGCGCCCTTGAAGCGCGTGTTGACCGGCACGAGCACCGCCCCGGCCGACACCGCGCCCAGCGCCGCCACGATCCAGTCCAGCGAGTTCGGGGCCCAGATCGCGACCCGGTCACCCGGCGAGATGCCCCTCGCGATGCAGGCGGCCGCCGCCCGTTCGACGCGGGCGCCCAGTTCGGCGTACGAGATCCGGGTGCGGCCCTCCACCACCGCCTCGACGTCCGCGTACCGCTCGGCCGCGGACCGGACGAGTTCCGGAATGCTGCCCCACTCGACGTCACCGCGCACAACGGCCCCCAACCTTCCCCACCTCTCCACTACGTTCGAGCCGGGGAGACCTCATTGCTGACTACCCGTCAGATTAGCTGTAGCCTGACGACCTGTCAGCTGCCCTGGCATCTTGCGGAGGTCCCCCACCATGACCGGAATCAAGGACGCCACCGCGATCGTCGGGATCGGCCAAACCCCTTTCGCCAGACGGCTGGACGAGGACGAGAAGACCCTCGCCTGCCGGGCCGTCCTCGCCGCTCTCGACGACGCGGGCATCGCTCCCGGCGAGGTCGACGCCCTCGCCTCGTACACGATGGAGGAGACGGACGAGGTGGAGCTGGCGAAGGCCGTCGGCTTCGGCGACCTCACCTTCTTCAGCAAGGCCGGCTACGGCGGCGGCGGTTCGTGCGCCACGGTCGCCCATCTCGCCACCGCCATCGCCGCGGGCCAGGCCACGGTCGGCGTCGCCTGGCGCTCGCGCAAGCGCGGCAGCGGCCCCCGCCCCTGGAAGAACACCACCGTCCAACTCCCCACCCCCGCCCAGTGGACACGCCCCTTCGGCCTGCTGCGCCCGGCCGACGAGATCGCCATGCTCACCCGCCGCTACATGCACGAGTACGGCGTGACCCGCGACCACCTCTTCAACGTCGCCCTCGCCTGCCGCAACAGAGCGAACCAGAATCCGGCCGCGGTGATGTACGACCGCCCCCTGACCCGCGAGATGTACATGACCTCCCGCTGGATCAGCGAGCCGCTCTGCCTCTTCGACAACTGCCTGGAGACGGACGGCGCGCTGGCGTGCGTGGTGGTGTCCGGTGAACGCGCGCGCGACTGCCGCCAGGCCCCCGTCCACGTCCACTCCGCGGCCCAGGGCCTGCCCGCCCAGCACCACGGCATGGTCAACTACTGGAACGACGACCCGCTCACCGGACCCGCCTGGACGGCCGCCCGACACCTGTGGAAACACGCGGACTTCACGCCCCAGGACGTGGACGTGGCCCAGATCTACGACGCGTTCACGGCGCTCGTACCGCTCTCCCTGGAGGGCTACGGCTTCTGCGACCGCGGAGAGGGCGGGGCGTTCACCGAGCAGGGGGCCCTGGAGATCGGCGGGCTGCTGCCCCTCAACACCGGCGGCGGCGGGCTCAGCGAGGCCTACGTCCACGGGTTCAACCTCATCAACGAAGGCGTGAAGCAGCTCAGAGGCACCAGCACCGCCCAGGTCCCGGACGCCACCACCTGCCTGGTCACCGCAGGTGAGGGAGTCCCGACGTCCGCCCTGCTGCTGACGAACAGGAGTTGAGCCACCCATGCTGACCCCCGTCACCGACGCCGACGGCGCCCCCTTCTGGGGCTACGCGCGCCAGGGCGAACTCCGCGTCCAGGCCTGCGCCGCCTGCGCCGAACCCCGCTTCCCGCCCCGGCCCTGCTGCCCCCACTGCCAGTCCTTCGAGAGCGAGTGGCGGCCGGTCGACGGACACGGGCGCATCTGGTCCTACGTCGTCCCGCACCCGCCCCTGCTGCCCGACTACGCACAGCAGGCGCCGTACAACGTCGTCGTCGTCGAGCTCACCGAGGCCCCGCGCATCCGCCTGGTCGGCAACCTGGTCGCCGAGGCCGGCGCGCGGCTCGACTCGGTCCCGCCCGAGCGCATCCGGATCGGCGCCAGGGTGCAGGTCGTCTTCGACGGCGACGGCCTGCCCCAGTGGGTCCTGGAGCGGCCATGACCGTGCGCGTGAACGCCGACAAGGCCACCGGTGTCGCCGTCGTCACCCTCGACCGGCCCGAGCGGCTCAACGCCATCGACCTGCCGATGCGCGACGAACTGCGGCGGACCTGGCGGGAGTTGAGGTTCGACGACTCCGTGCGCGCCGTCGTCCTCACCGGCAGTGGCGAGCGTGCGTTCTGCACCGGCCTCGACCGGGACGCGGAGGTACCGCAGCCCGGCTCGCCCTACATGGCCGACGATCCGCTCCTGCGCGTGGGCCCCAAGGCGAACGACCTGTGGAAGCCGGTCGTGGCCGCCGTGCGGGGCATGGCCTGCGGGGGCGCCTTCTATCTCCTCGGGGAGTCGGACTTCCTCGTCGCCGACACCGGCGCCACCTTCTTCGACCCGCACACCACCTACGGCATGGTCAGCGCCTACGAGTCGGTCCTCATGGCGCACCGCATGCCGCACGGGGAGGTCGCGCGGATGATGCTGATGGGCACGGCGGAGCGGATCGGGGCCCGGCGGGCGTACGACATCGGGCTGGTCTCCGAACTCACCGAGCCCGGCGGGGCGTTGGCCGCGGCGACCGCCTGTGCCACCGTGATCGCCGGATATCCGGCCGAGGGCGTGCAGGGGACCGTGCGGGCGCTGTGGGCCGCCAAGGAGTCCGCACTCACCGCCGGGTTCGCCCAGGCGCCGCATCTCGTCTCCCTCGGCAACCTGCCCGCGCACCGCCAGGCGGAGCTGTTCGCCGGGCGGCGCGGCGGGGGGTTCCGGGTGCGGTGAGGCCGGTCAGCTGCTGCTGGCCCGCGCCGCCTCGTCGACGTCGCAGTGGTCGACCGAGGCGACCATGCTCGCGCTGCCGACCTGCACCTTCGCCGTCGCCGTGTCGTTCGCGGGCACGTCGACGTCCGCGAACCCGGTGACGACGTAGTCGTCCCGCTTGTCCTTGAAGATGACGCTGACGGAGAAGGTCGCGGCTTCCGCGTTCGGGTTGGTGACCTCGACGGTCGCGTACGGCGCGTTCGCGCTCGCGCAGCGCACCAGCTTCACCGTGGCGTCCTGCAGCGACGCGGCCGTGTACGAGGTACTTCCGGAACCACCGGACGAGCCGCTGGAGGAGTCGTAGTCGTCATCGTCGTCATCGTCGTCATCGTTGTAGTACCTGTGGCTGCTCGACGACGAACTGTCGTGGTCCTGCGCCGAACTGCTGCAGCCACCTCCGCCGCCGTGGCTGCTCCCGATGCCGTGGCTCTTCCCGATGCCGTGGTGTCCGTGGCTGCGCCCGGTGAACCCCGTCAGCGAGAGGACCACGAACGCCAGTACCGCTGTGTACTTGAGACCGCGCCCCCGTAGATGCATGCCATGACCCTATCGACTGCATGTCACGGCCATGCCACTGCCTGGCGACCGCCGCGTACCCGGCGTAGCGTCTGCCGTGGACGGCCGCCGCCCGGCCCCTTCCGTGAACCCGTACGACGGCCGTCACCGAACACCACCGGCTATGCGGTGCGGGCCGTGCCCGTGCCCTTCTCCGCGTCCAGCGCGTACACGCACCGGTCCTTGCTGCACGCGTACACGACGCCGTCCTTGACCACCGGCGAACCGGTGATCTCGCCGCCGGTCGCGAGCTTCCAGCGCAGCCGTCCGTCGTCGGCCTTCAGCGTGTACAGCAGGTGGTCCGTCGACCCGAAGTGGATGCGGTCCTCGGCCACCACCGGGGCGCCGACGATCTCGCCGCCCGCCTGGAAGCGCCACTTGGGCGTGCCGGTGACCGCGTCCAGGGTGTACAGCCCCTTGCCGCTGCCCACGTGCACATGTCCGCCCGCCACCAGGACCGGCTCGACGGACGCCCGGGACTCGGTGGCGATGCGCCAGCGGTCGCGGCCGTCGGTGGCGTCCAGGGCGTAGACCGTGCCGAGGTAGTCGGCCAGGTAGACGCCGCCGCCGGTGACCGCGGGGCCCGGCGCGAAGGTGGGCTGGGAGAGGAAGACGGCGGGCGCCTCGAAGTGCCACTTCACCCGGCCGCTCGCCACGTCGATCGCCAGGACCCGGGTGCCGGCACAGACGTACACATAGCCGTCCGGCGCGTGCGTGATCCGCACCGGTACGCCGCCGCAGGAGGCCGCGTCGCCGATCGGGTAGGACCAGCGCTCGTCGCCCGTACGGGCGTCCAGGGCGCGCAGCCTGGCGTCCTGCCAGACGTACACCGTGCCCTCATGGACGGCCGGTCCGGACTCGGGCGACTCGAAGTCGGTCTGCGCCCCGGTGAGCTCCCACAGTTTCTGGCCGGTCGAGGCCTCGCGGGCCTGGACGCCGCCGCCGCGCGTGCCGGTGACGACCGTGCCCCGGTCGGCCTTCAGCGAGTACACCCAGGCGTCCGTGGACAGCCGCCACAGGTCGGCGCCCTCGCGGCAGTCCAGGGCGAACAGCGACGGCCCGTCGGAGGCGTGGATACGGCCGTCCGCGACCGCCATCGACCAGGCCACGTCCCGCGTCTTGAAGCGCCGGCGGCCCGTGGCCACGTCCAGGGCGTGGACCTCGAAGGAGGTGACGTAGACGAGGTCGCCGGCCACCGAGGGAGTGCCCCAGACGTCGTTCGACATGCGGAAACGCCAGGGGCGCCAGCCTGCCGCGGCTTCCGGGGCCACGGGCAGCGGTGCGGGTACGACAGGGTCGGCGCCGTTGACTCCGGGGCGCGGTTTGGACCAGGAGGCGGCCAGGGCGGCCTCCGGAGGGGGCGCCTTGACGGCGGCGGCGCGGACGTCGGAGACACGCGGCCCGGGCCCGATGGGCACCTGGGCTCCGGCGAGCCGGACGGGGCCGGTGTCCGGGGCGCCGACGGGCACGGGGGACGCCGGTACGACGGGGTCGTGCGAGGGCGGGGGCGGCAGGGGTGCCGGTCGCGCGCCGCCGCCACTGCGGCCCGAGCCCTGTCCCGGTTTCACCGCCGGACGGCCGTTGCGCCGCCCCTCGATCAGGCTCACCGCCCGCTCCGGCAGCCACGCCGACGCCGTACCGCTGTCGTCGGAGCCGGAGCCGAAGAGGTGGGGGGCCAGCTGGGCCTGGAGGTCGGCGGGGTTGGGGCGGCCCGTCGCCTCCATCTGCATGAGGGACTCGATCAGCGGGCGCAGCTCGTCCGGCAGGCCCTCCAGGTCCGGGCCCTCCCGCAGCAGCATGAAGACCGTCTCGACCGGGTTGGCGCCGTGGAAGGGCGGGTGTCCGGTCGCGGCGAAGACGAGCATCGAGCCGAGCGAGAAGACATCACTCGCTCCGGTCACGCTCCTGGAGTCCTTCGCCTGCTCCGGCGACATGTAGGCGGGCGTGCCCACCGCCACGTTCGTCATCGTCAAACGTGTGTTCGATACGCCGGACGCGATACCGAAGTCGATGACCCGGGGGCCGTCCTCGACGACCAGGACGTTCGACGGCTTCAGGTCCCGGTGCACCAGACCGGCGCCGTGGATCGACTGCAGCGCCTCGGCCACACCCGCCGCGAGCCAGCGCACCGCCTGGGCCGGCATCGGCCCGCACTCGTTCACTATCTCTTCGAGGGAGGGCGCGGGGACGTACGCGGTGGCCAGCCACGGCACGGCGGCCCGCGCGTCGGCGTCGACCACGGCCGCCGTGTAGAAGCCGGAGACCGCCCGGGCGGCCTCGACCTCGCGCGAGAAGCGGACGCGGAACAGCTGGTCCTCGGCGAGCTCCGTACGGACCGTCTTGATCGCCACGCGCCGGCCGGACGCCGAGCGCGCGAGATAGACCAGCCCCATGCCGCCGGCACCGAGCCGTCCCAGCACCTCGAACGGACCGATTCGCCGCGGATCGTGCTGTGTCAGCTGATCCACCACTTGCCTGCCACCTCCCCGTACGGGCCGCGCCGGTCACATCTGTGCGCGACCCCGTGCAGCGTCTCACCTGCGCACCGCCATGGCGGTGCGCACCCCGATTCTTCCTGTCCCGGGCACTGGTTGCGAACCCGGGACTCATTCGGGATGTCTCACCCCAAAACGGCGGGTCTCACTGCTCGGTCTGGTTCCGTCGTTCCAAAACGGCGAACGACGCCCCCTGATTGTCGGTGACGACGGCCACCCTTCCGTAGGACGTCTCGAATGGTGGCGCCTGGATCCGACCACCGAGACGGCTCACCGTCCCGAGCGCGTCCTCGCAGTCCTCCACACCGAAGTGGACGACGAAGTGGGGCGGCATCTCGGCCGGGAAGACCTCCGCCACGGGCGCCCGGCCGAAGTCGGGCCTGGCGTCCGGCCCGAACAGGGCGTCGTGGAAGAGCTCGCTGTAGAAGGTGTTGGCGGCCTCGGTGTCCCGGGCGTACAGCTCGGCCCAGGCGAAGGTGCCGGGCTCGTGCCGCCTGCCGAAGCCGGTGTGGTCGCCCGGCTCCCACAGACCGAACACGGCCCCCTCGGAGTCGGTGACCAGCGCCGTCGTGCCCAGCTCCGCGACCGGTACGGGTGCCGTCACGACCTGTCCGCCGGCGGCCCAGACCCGGTCGGCCAGCGCCTCGGCGTCGGGCGTCGCGAAGTACACGGTCCACACGGTGGGCAGCCGGCCGTCCGTCTTACGGGCCAGCGCGGCGACCGGCTCCCCCCTGCGCAGCGCCCACACCGTGCCGCCGGACCACTCCGGCCGGTCTTCGAAGCTCCACCCGAAGAGCTCTCCGTAGAACCGCTTGCCCGCCTCCACGTCGGGAAGCTGCGCGTCCACCCAGCACGGGACGCCCTCTCCGTACGCGGATGCCCTGTTTTCGGCCATACCGCCAAACTAACGGCGTCTCACGCACCCCGCAGGACCAGGCACACCCGTCCCTGTGCACTCATGCACCCCATTTGCAGTCGGCCGAATCGCGCTCCGATCACCCCTCGGTAAGCTGACGACATGACAGGACAAGTGCGTACCGTCGACGGCCGCGTGGCCGGCCGGCGTGGGCAGGCGACCCGGCAGAAGCTGCTCGACTGCCTCAGCGAGATGCTCAGCTCCTCCCCCTATCGGGACGTCAAAGTCATCGATGTCGCCCGGAAGGCGGGCACTTCGCCCGCGACCTTCTACCAGTACTTCCCGGACGTGGAGGGCGCCGTCCTGGAGATCGCCGAGCAAATGGCCGCCGAGGGCGCCGGGTTGACCGAGTTGCTCGAAGGACGGTCGTGGGTCGGCAAGGCCGGCTGGCAGACCGCGCAGGAACTCGTGGACGGCTTCCTGGAGTTCTGGCGCAAGAACGACGCGATCCTGCGCGTCGTCGACCTCGGTGCGGCCGAGGGCGACAAGCGGTTCTACAAACTCCGCATGAAGATCCTTAACTCGGTGAACAACTCCCTTGCGGATTCGGTCGCCGAACTGCAGTCCAAGGGCAGGGTCGACAAGGAAGTGAACCCGGCGGCGGTCGCCGGTTCGCTGGTCGCGATGCTCGCGGCCGTCGCCTCGCACCAGAAGGGCTTCCAGACCTGGGGCGTCAAACAGGCTGAACTCAAGCCGAATCTGGCGCTGTTGGTACACCTGGGCGTGACGGGCAGGAAGCCGACGAGGTAACACACGTCACACGTCTCTTTCCAGGTCCCCAAGTCCTGTCTGGCAGGCGGTGGTTCACGCTCCCGTGGATCACCGCCTGCTCTGCTGTGCGGGCAGCGGACGGTCCTTCACCACGTGCTTCATCACCAGCGTCGAGGTCAGCTTCTGCACCCCCGGCAGGCTGGCGAGCCGCTCGTCGTACAGCCGTTGGTAGGCCGCGAGGTCGGCTGCGACGACCCGCAGCAGATAGTCCGGCTCCCCGAACAGCCGCTGCGCCTCCAGCACCTCGTCCACCTCCCCGAGGGCCCTCTCGAACTCGGCGACCGTCTCCCGGTCCTCCTGCCGCATGGAGACGAAGACCAGCGCCTCGAAGGTCAGCCCGACGGCCGCGGGGGCGACGACGGCGCGGTATCCGCTGATGGCTCCCGACCGCTCCAGCTCCCGCAGTCGCCGGTGGCAGGGCGAGACGCTGAGCCGCACCCGCGCGGCCAGCTCGGTCACGGTCAGCCGCCCGTCCTGCTGAAGCTCGGCAAGGATTTTCCGGTCCACATCGTCCATGAGGCAGATCTTTCCACTGAGTCAGCGATCATGGGCAAACTTCGGGAACACTTTCGGGCCCTTCACGCCTAATTTCGCTCACATGGACCCCGGACTGCTGCTTTCCTTCCTCGCCCTCGACCTCCTGCTGGTGTGCGTGCCGGGTGCCGACTGGGCGTATGCGATCTCGGCGGGCCTGCGCGGCCGTTCCGTCGGGTGGGCGGTGGGCGGTCTGGTCGCCGGGTACGCGCTGCACACGGCACTGGCCGTGGCCGGGCTCGCGGTACTGGTGGCGGGCGAACCGCGGCTGCTGACCGCGCTGACGGTGGCGGGCGCGGCGTATCTGGTGCTGCTGGGGTGGGGGGTGCTGCGCAACCCGGGAGCGCCGGGGGCGGGGGGCGAACCGGCGGACACCTCCCGCGCCCGCGTCTTCCTCCGGGGCGCGACGATCAGCGGCCTCAACCCCAAGGGCCTGCTGCTCTACCTCTCCCTGCTCCCCCAGTTCCTGACCACCCACGGCGGCCTGCCCGTCCCCGTACAGACCGCCACCCTCGGCCTGCTCCACATGGCATGCTGCGCCGCCGTCTACCTCACGGTCGGCCTCGGCGCCCGGGCCGTCCTGGGCGCCCGCCCGTCCGCGGCCCGCGCGGTGACGCGTACGTCGGGGGCGGCGATGCTGGGGATCGGGGCGTTTTTGCTGGTGCAGCGGCTGGCTACCTTGTAGCTCGTTGAACACTCCGCGCCCGGTTCACGTACGTATGGGCACGTACTCCGCGAAAGGAGAGGCGATCATGAACCTCCTGAAGCGCGCGGCCGTCGCCATGGCCTCGGCCGCCCTGGTCACCGGAGGCGCGGGCATCGCCTTCGCCGCCCAGCCAGGCGCGTCCTGCGAGGACACCCCCCACCCTCCCGGAAACTCCTCCAGCGCCCCCGGCTCGGCCTTCAACCCCGACGGCAACGCCGGCACCCACTACGCGGGCGAGCAGCCCCAGAATTCCAAGAACGTGCACTCGGTCTCCCAGTACGACGTGGCCTGCACCCAGAACCAGTCGTCCCACTGACACCGGCTATCTCCGTACGATCCTGAAAAGCCGTATCTCCCGCTCCACCCGAGCCTGATACGTCGCATACGGCGGCCAGAAGGCCAGCGTCTTCCAGGCCGCCGCCCGTTCCTCCCCCTCCAGCAGCAGGGCGTGGACGGGGATGTCCGCGCCCTTCCAGCTGACCTCGGCGTCCGGGTGGGCGAGGAGGTTGTGGGTCCAGGCGGGGTGGTCGGTGCGGCCGAAGTTGGAGCCGATGAGGATCCAGCTGCGCCCGCCGTCCTCGGGCATGCAGGCGAGCGGGGTGCGGCGGGGCAGTCCGCTGCGCGCCCCCGTGGACGTGAGGATCAGGCCCGGCAGAATCTGCGCGCTGAGCAGTACCTTCCCGCGCGTGAGCCGGTGGACGGCCCGGTCGAGCGTGGGAAGGAGATGCGGGGCCACCTTGCTGAACCGTTCCTAAACAGTGTCCAGGAGTGACATTTGCTGCCAGCTCCTGGAACTGCGCGCATCCCGAACGGTGTTGGATGCGCTGGTCTCCCGCGTTCGCTGTGTCCCCGTCCGGCTGCGTGCATCGTGTGCACGCTCCGTGACGGGTGGGCGGGTTCCCTCATGCCCTCGTGCGCCTGGTCCGGCCTGGGCGGTCCGATGCCCCACAGCATCGCTCTGGTGCTGCGGGGGCGGTGCCGTCCGTCGCCGGATCGGGTGCCCGAGGGCGCGTCGCCCGATCGCGACGCTCGCAGCGTCGTGCCGGGACATCTTGCGAGTCTTGCCGGCCAGGGGCTTACGCCAATGCTGGTCGCCCCACATCGACGTGTACGCCGGGTCGACCGCGACGATCGACAGGCCGTGCTCGGCGGCCATGGACACCAGACGGGCCTTGAGCTTGCCTGTCGGGATGCCGGAGATGAGCTGCCGGAACCGCTTCTTGCGGCCGTGCTTCTCGCGGGTCTTCTCGGCGGTGAAGTCCAGGTTCTGCCGCTCCAGGTCCGGCTTCCGATCGTGCGAGGAAACGCGGGCATACAGACCTACACCACCGGTCACCGAGGGTGAGGTGTTCGCTTCGATGTTCACCAGGATCGTGCGCGGCCCCACCCGGCGCGCGGGCACCGGCAAGGCGCCCTCATGAAACCAGCGATATGCCGTATGCGGGTTCACCCCCTGCGCCCGCGCCCACTCCGTCAGGTTCATATGCTGATAACGCCACCACTCCCTCATGGTTACGCACACTCAACAACCTTCCGCTGCCAGCAGTTGGCACCCGCGTCGACGAGACCTTCTGCACCACCCGCACGCCGATCACACCGTCACCTCCCTGCCCTCGAAGAGTCGTGCCGCGTCGGCGGCGTGCGCCCGCAGCCGGTGCGCCGGGCCGAACAGCAGCTCGTCACCGGCGGCGCGCTTGAAGTACAGATGGGCCTCGTGTTCCCAGGTGAACCCGATGCCGCCGTGCAGTTGGATCCCTTCGGCGGCGGCAGCACGCAACGCCTCCAGGGCCTGCGCGAGGGCGAGCCCGCCCGCCCGCTCGCCATGAGCCGCCGCCCAGGCCGCGTAGTAGGCGGCCGAACGCGCCGCCTGCACCTGGACGTACACGTCGGCCAGCCGGTGCTTCACGGCCTGGAAGGACCCGACGGCCCGCCCGAACTGCTCGCGCTGCTTGACGTATTCGACGGTCCCCTCCAGCGCGTGGTCGGCGGCCCCGACGGCCTCGCCCGCGAGGACGGCCGCCGCGCGGTCGCCGACGTCGGCCAGCGCGCCGAGCACGTCAGAACTCTCCGACCCCAGCAACCTCGCTTCCACGTCCCGTAGTTGGACGCGCCCCTGCGGCCGGGTCGCGTCGAGCGCGGTCTGCCGTACGCGTACGAGACCGGTCGCCTCCCCCGTCACGAGGAACAGGAGGGTGCGCGAGCGGGCGAAGCCGCCGGCGTGGGCGGCGATCACGAGCAGCTCCGCGCTGTGCCCGTCCAGCACCTGGTCGACCTGCCCGAACAGCCGCCAGCCCTCCCCCGCTCTGCGGGCCTGCACGCCCCCCGCCCGGCCGCCGCCCGCCCAGTCGCCGCCACCCGTGCCGGTGAGGGCGAGAGCGGTCGCGAGGGCGGCACCCTGGACCGCGAGGGTGGCGGTCAGGCCGCCCGCGGCGATACGGGGCAGCAGAGCGGCGCGCTGGGCGTCGGTGCCGAGGGCGAGGATCACCGGTGCGGCGAGGGCAGCCGAGGCGAGGAAGGGCGAGGGGGCGAGCACACGGCCCGTCTCCTCTGCGGCCAGGGCGAGTTCGGTCACCGAGCAGCCGGCGCCACCGTACGCCTCCGGGAGGGCCAGGCCGGGCAGTCCGAGCTGGTCGGCGAGGGCGGTCCACAGGGCCGGGTCGTGTCCGGCGGGGGTGTCGAGGGCGGCGCGCAGCTCCTCGGGGCCGCAGCGTTTGCGGAGCAGTTCGCGCAGGGTGCGGCGGATCTCGCCCTGCTCAGCGGTGAAGCCGGCGTCCATGACTCTCCCCCTTCTTCCCTTTCACTCTTGCCTCTTCCTCTGAATCTGACGGCCCGTCATATTAGGAGGACCGAAGCGATATGCCCAGGGGCAGGAGGCCTCGCATGACGTCCGGGAGCCGGAAAGTGGCGGTGGTCGGTGTGTCCCTGTCCGACTGCGGCCGGGTGGACGACGCGACCCCGTACGCCCTGCACGCCCAGGCGGCCCGCCGCGCCCTGGCGGACTCGGGGCTCGGCCGGGAGGTGGTGGACGGCTTCGCGTCCGCCGGGCTCGGCACTCTCGCGCCCGTCGAGGTGGCCGAGTACCTGGGCCTACGCCCCACCTGGGTCGACTCCACAGCCGTGGGCGGCTCCACCTGGGAGGTGATGGCGGCCCACGCGGCGGACGCGATCGCGGCCGGACACGCGAACGCGGTGCTGCTGGTCTACGGCTCCACCGCCCGCGCCGACATCAAGGCGGGCCGCCGCACCGGAAACCTCTCCTTCGGCGCCCGGGGCCCGCTCCAGTTCGAGGTCCCCTACGGCCACACCCTCATCGCCAAGTACGCGATGGCGGCCCGCCGCCACATGATCGAACACGGCACGACGATCGAGCAGTTGGCGCAGGTCGCGGTGCAGGCACGGGCGAACGCCGCACTGAACCCGGACGCGATGTTCCGCACCCCCGTCACGGTGGACGAGGTGCTGTCCGGCCCGATGATCGCGGACCCGTTCACGAAGCTGCACTGCTGCATCCGCTCCGACGGCGGGGCGGCGGTGCTGCTGGCGGCCGAGGAGTACGTACGGGACTGCCGTACCGCTCCGGTCTGGGTGCTCGGCACCGGGGAGCACGTCTCGCACGCCGCGTTGTCCGAGTGGGCCGACTTCACGGTGTCCCCGGCGGCGGTGAGCGGACGGCTGGCGTTCGAGCGGGCGGGACTGCGGCCCGAGGAGATGGACTTCGCGCAGATCTACGACGCCTTCACGTACATGACGCTGGTGACCCTTGAGGATCTCGGGTTCTGCGCCAAGGGGGAGGGCGGGGCGTTCGTGGAGAAGGGGCGGCTCAGGGTCGAGGGCGGGGAGCTGCCGGTGAACACGGACGGAGGCGGGCTGTCGGCTCAACATCCCGGGATGCGGGGGCTGTTCCTGCTGGTCGAGGCGGTACGGCAACTGCGGGGGGAGGCGGGGGCGCGGCAAGTGCGCGGCTCCGACGGGGAGTTGCCGCGCCTGGGGGTGGCGTCCGGCACCGGGGGCTGGTTCTGCTCCTCGGGGACGGTGGTACTGGGCAGGTGAGGAGCCCGGGCTCGCGGCGGGGCGGGCGGCCCGGCCCGCCGCGAGCATCCGCCGGTGGGCGATTGCACGTACCAGCGGGGCACCCCAACGTCGCCGCTCCGGTCATCACGGCAGTCAGGACCTCGACCCTTCGCCAACGCGCCGCCCCTGCCCCCTGCCCCCTGCCCCCGCCCCTGGTGGACAGCGTGCGCAAATGTTGGACGTTGACGCTTTTCGAGTAGGCAACATAGGCGGTTGCGCTACCGCCGTCAACGCTTCCGGCGGCGATGCAGGATTCTCTTCCTCGGTACGCAGCCCCGAAATACATCCAATGTCTGGACGTTCAAATGTTGCTTTGTGCCTGCAACTGTCGCTGATTGTCATAAGTGGAGCCCCACCACTAGACAGACCCCTCACCCACCGTACTTAATTCATCCAATGTATCGGTGAGGAGTAGCCGAGTAGCGCCCGGGCCACCAAGGCCTCCGGGCCACCCCGTCGCCCCGCAGGGTGCCCGTTCGACACCTCACTTCCACGACCCATGCTTGAGCCGCGCCCATATTCAGACAACGGAGTTCGCCACCATGGAGCTGCCTGACCGCCCCTTCGACCGCCGGCGCTTCATTACGGCCGCCGCCCTGGCCACCGGCGCCACGGCCCTGCCCGGTCTCTTCTTCGCCGACCGGGCCGCCGCGGCCGTACCGCCCCAGGTCACCCTCCCCGCCCGGGGCATCTGGGACAACGCCGCGGCCTCCGCCTGGACCGACGGTTTCCTGAGCGGCAACGGCGAGTACGGGGCCGTCTACTACGGTGCGCCGACCCTCGAAAAAATGATCTTCAATCACCACCGGTTCGTGCTGCCCAACGGCAGCCGGAGCGTCATGCCCCCGGTGATCTCCGGCAAGCTCGAAGCCGCCCGGGACAAGGCGCTGGCAGGCGACTACGCCGGAGCCTCCTCAACCTTCGCCAACGGCTGGAGCCTGCGCTGGACGCAGACCTTCCACCCCGGCTACGAGTTGCAGCTGAGCACACCCGGCATGACCACCGTCAACGACTTCGCCCGCATCACCGACTTCCGCACCGGAGAAGTCACCCACACCTGGACCGACCAGTACGGCACCTGGAAGCGCCACGTCTTCGTCTCCCGCGCCGACAAGGTCATCGTCCACGAGCTGCTGCCCGCCACCGGCCGCACCGTGGACACCACCATCAGCGTCAACACCGCGCTCGACGGTGCGCCGACCACCGTCTCCTACACCACCACCGCCGCGGTGAGCGGCGGCGACGGCTATCTCAACCTGCGCGGCACCTATCCCTCCGGCGGCGCCTACGGCTTCGAGGGTGTCACCCGCGCGGTCGTCTCCGGATCCAACGCCTCGGTCACGGTCAGCGGGCAGACCCTCGTGGTCGCCAAGGCCACCAAGGTGCTGCTGCTGACCAAGCTCGGCCGGTACGAGACCTCGACCGGCTGGAACGCACGACCCCTGCAGAGCGCCCTGGCCGGGCTGACCGCCGACTACGCCACTCTCCTCGGCCGCCACGCCGCGCTGCACCAGGCGATGTACGACCGTTCCAGCATCGACCTGAACGTCTCCACCACCGACCGTCGACTGCCCACCAGCGACCTCCTCACCCGCCAGAAGAACAACGCGTCCGCCGTCGACATCGCCCTGCTGGAGCGGATGTACGACTCCGGGCGCTACCTGTTCATCAGCTCCTCCGGTGTCCTGCCACCACGACTGACCGGCATCTGGACCGGCACCTGGAACGGCTCCTGGGCCGACGACTTCACCACCGACGCCAACATCAACCTGCAGGTCGCCGGCGGCAACATCCTCGACCTCGGCGACGCCATGCAGGGCTACTTCGACCTCATCCTCGGCCAGCTCGCCCACTGGCGCGACAACGCCACCAACCTCTACGGCGCCCGCGGCTTCCTCGCCCCGTCCCGCACCGACGGCGAGTACGGGCACATGCTGCACTTCAACAGCGGCAGCTTCCCCGGCGAGGCCTGGACCGGCGGCGCCGACTGGCTGCTCTACCCGCTTCTGGAGTACTACCAGGTCACCGGTGACAGCGCCTTCCTGAAGAACAAGCTCGGCCCGGCCCTGATGGAACTGGCCCTGTTCTACGAGGACTTCCTCACCCGCACCGACTCCAGCGGCAAGGCCGTCTTCGTCCCCTCCTACTCCATGGAGAACACCCCGACCAGCACCAGCCAGGCGTTCTCCATCAACGCCACCGGCGACATCATGGCCGGCCGGCACGCCCTCCAGGCCGCGATCGACGCCGCCAACGAACTCGGTCTCGAACAGGGCAGCGGCAAGGGCGTGGCCCGCTGGACCGCCCTGCTCGCCAAGCTGCCCGACTACACCGTCAACAGCGACGGGGCGCTCGCCGAGTGGTCCTGGCCGGGCCTGACCGACCGCTACGACCACCGGCACGTCCAGCACCTCTACGGCGCCTGGCCGCTGCACGAGATCAACCCCGAGGACAAGCCCGACCTGGTCAAGTACGCCCGCACGGCCCTGGACAAGCGAGGAGACCAGAACTACTCCGCCCACGGCAGCCTCCACCGGGCGCTGGCCCGCGCCCGCCTGAAGGACGGCCCCGGCGTCCACGGCAACCTGCTGAAGATCTACGGCAAGAACATGGTGTGGCGGAGTCTCATGACCTCCCACAACCCCAACCTGGACATCTACAACTGCGACGCCGCCAACACCATCCCCGCCATCCTCGGCGAAGCACTCGTCTACACCCGCCCCGGTGTCCTTGAGATCCTCCCCGCCCTCCCCGACCAGCTGGACAAGGGCTCCATCAAGGGCGTCCGCGGCCGCAACCGCATCACCGTCGAATCCCTGACCTGGGACACGACGGCCCGTACCGCCACCGTCAAGCTCACCTCCGACATCGACCAGAACATCACCTTCATCTGCCGGCGCGGCATCACATCCATCAGCACCGGAGCCACCGTCGCCAAGTCGGCCCTGGGCAACCACGCCCGCATCGTGTCGCTGACCGCAGGAACGAGCACCACGATCGCGATCGGCCTGCTGACCGGCCCCTTCAAGCTGGTCAACCGCAGGAGCGGCAAGGCCATGGACGTCTCGGGCGGCTCGACCGCCAACGGCGGCGCGATCATCCAGTCCACGTCGTCCGCCGGCGCCAGCCAGCAGTGGAAGCTCCTGCCCGACTACGACGGTTCCTATCGCCTGTCCAACGTCAACAGCGGCAAGGTGCTCGACGTCCCGGGCAGCTCCACCAGCAGCGGCACAGCCCTGGACCAGAACTCGGACGCCAACGGCACCAACCAGTGGTGGAAGCTCGTTCCGGCGGCCACCAGCGGCTACTACCGCCTCGTCAACATCAAGAGCGGACTGTGCGCAGACGTCCAGAGCGGCTCCACCGCCGACGGCGCCAAGGTCATCCAGTGGCCCGCCAACAGCGGCTCCAACCAGGAATGGCAACCCGTGGGGGTGTGACGGCAGCGGGAGATCGGCCGAGGGGCGGCCGGTGCCGAACGACACCGGCCGTCATCCACGCCTACCGGCAGGTGGCGGCGCCCGACGTTGCCACCGCACACCCGACACACCGCCCAGGCACCACCCCGATCCGCCCGAAGGAACGCAACGAAGCGCCGGCGGATCCGCAGGTGATACTCGACGCATGGCAACAGATCTTCATGAACTACTGAGGTCGCTGCGCGTGTGGGACCCGGAGGTCACGGAGCTGCCTCCCTTCGACCCGGCGACCGCCCCCGCCGAACCACTCCCCCTCTTCACCACGTGGTTCGCGGAGGCGGTGGCGGCCGGGCAGCCGGAGCCGCACACCATGTCCCTGGCCACGTCGGACGCGGACGGCCACCCGGACGTACGGATCGTCATGCTGCACGGCGCGGACGCGGACGGCTGGGCCTTCGCGACGCACGCGACGAGCCGCAAGGGCGGGCAGCTGGCGGCCCGCCCCTACGCGGCCCTCGTCTTCTACTGGCCGGTGCTGGGCCGCCAGGTCCGGGTGCGCGGCCCGGTCACCGCCGCGCCGGCGACGGAGTCCCAGGGGGACCTGCACGCCCGCTCGACCGGAGCCCTCGCCGCCGCGCTCACCGGCCGTCAGAGCGAAGTCCTGGGCTCGGCGGCGGAGTTGGCGCAGGCATCGCAGGCGGCCTGGGAACGCGCCCGGCAGGAACCGGACGCACCCGTCCCGACCTGGACCCTCTACCGCCTCCGCCCTGACGCGGTGGAGTTCTTCCAGGGCGACGAACGGCGACGGCACGTACGGCTGAACTACCGTCGTGGAGAAGCAAGTTGGTCGAGGCAGCTGCTGTGGCCGTAAGCGCTCACGCCGTGAAGTCGTAGACCGAGAAGTCGGCCACCGGGCGGTATCCGATGCGCTGGTACAGGGCGTTGCTGGTCGGGTTGGCGAGGTCCGTGAACAGCAGGACCTCGTCCGCGCCCGCCGCCACCGCGGCCCGGCCGACCTCGGCCGTGACCGCCCCGGCGTATCCGCGTCCACGCAGGTGGGCCGGGGTGTAGACGGGAGCGACGCGGATCTGGCCGGCGACCATCGGGAAGGACCCGGCCATGGCGAGCGGGGTGCCGTCGGCGTCCTCCCAGAACGTGATCCCACCGTAGGAGATACGGGCGTCGGCCCAGCTCTCGGCCCGGTCCGGACTCTGGCCCACGGCTGCCATGAACTCGCCGTACCAGCGCACCAGTTGGTCCCGGTCCGCCGCCCCGGCGATCCTCGCCCGGCCGTCCGGCACGGGCCCCGGTTCCGCCGGTGTGCCGAGCCGGTACAGCCGGTTGCGCTCGTGCAGCTCGGCCGTCGCGCCGTTGTGCCGCTGCCAGGCCTCGGCGAGGGCGTCGGCCGTGGCGCGCTCACCGTTGACGCCCGGCACGGGGCGGCCGAGGCCGGTCAGATGGACGGCGAGGGCGTCCGCCTCCTCGGGAGTGAGGGGCGTGACGGCCAGGCGGTAGGGAGGGGTGCGGAGGTAGGCCGCGCGGACCTCGCCCTCCCGCTCCAGCACGCCGAACCAGGGGGCCTCGTGGCCGTAGGCCCCTATTCCGCGCGTGCGCAGCGCGTCGGTCACCGTCAGCGGGACGGTGTGCAGGGCGGGTCGCGAGCGGAGGAAGTCGCCGGCGCGCGCGAGGAAGGCGTCCAGGTCGTCGATGAAGTGCCAGTCGTCGGGCTGCATGCCCCATGATCCCGCGCACCCTGGGTCCGACGCCTCCGAATTACGGGCCCAGCGGATAAGAACGGAGAACTCCGGGCTCGCGTAGCAGTCTGCGAGGTAATCACCCGGTATACGCGTGGTGCATCAAACGCGTCCATTCGCCCAGAGTGTTAAGCACCGGACGTTGGTCCGAAGTGAAGCGAACCCACGTTGCCGGCCGGAATCACCGGACTGTGAGGAACGCCACCACTGATCGCGTTGCGGACATCCGCGATCTGTCGGTCTTTTCCAACGGGCGCCAAGTCATCGAGAATTGCCCGCGGTTCGGACTCGGCCGGGTATGCCTGCAGGGCTGGGCCGCTCGTACGGCTACCGGCCGCCGTGCGCGGCGGGCGAGCCTGTGGCGTACGGCCCGAGTGCCGGCTGCTCAGGCTGCCACGACGATGACGGGCAGGAGGAAGCCGAACAGTCCGGTGCACAGGCCCACGGTGCAGGAGCGGCGAGGGGACCCGGCGGCGAAACCGATGACGGCGAGCGTGACCGCCAGGGCGCCGAAGATGACGGGGATTCCCGCTCCTATGTAGCCGGCGAACAGGGAGATGACGCAGGCGAGGATGCCGAGAGCGGATGACGCGCCACCGTAGAGCGACGCGGGGCTGTCGGTTTGTCCGGTGGGCATATCGCTGTCCTTGTCCTGGGTCTGTTGTGCGGAACGGTAGCCCATGAGTCCCATCATGGCAGGCCCGGTCAGGGGGGTGCCCTTTGGGGCAGTGCCCAATCGGACAATATCCGCTGATGTGTTTTCTCCCTAATGTTGCGCCGACCGCATGAGACGCGAAATACGAGGGAGAAGTCTGTGAAGTTGGACGGCCGCGCTCTGAAGCTGACATCGCTGGCTGTGGCCCCGCTGGCACTCCTGGTGACCGGGCTCCCGGCCTCTGCCTCACCGGATCCCCACCCTCGCCCGGACGCCTCCCCCTTCTCCCTGTCCTCGGTGCGCGAGCACGGACTGACGAACATGAGTGGCTTCTCCGCCTCCAGCGCAACGGGACGCCTGCTCGACAGCCAGGGATTCGCCGTGCTGCGGACGTCGTCGAGCCGTACGGCGGTGGTCGACCGCTCAATGATCGACCAGGGCATCACCACCGCGACCGGCACCTCGTCCGTGAATATCTCCTGGCAGGGCTACGACCGGCAGGCCCGCTACGTTGTCAGCCGTGACGGCAAGGACATCGCGTCGCTCGACGCCGGAGTCACGTCCTTCCGCGACACCGGGCTGCGGGCGGGCAGCCGACACGCCTACCGGGTCGCCCCCGTCCTTCCCAAGGGCGGCGATCCGAAGGCCCGCGCATGGGGCATGCAGGTGTCCGTCCCCACGGTTCGCAGGGGAGAGGACCAGCTGAGCGCGCTGCGCCGGCAGGCAGTGCAGCAGGCGACGGCGGCAGCGGCCGCCAGAACCACCACGGTGACGTGGGAGACGTTCATCCCCCAGAAGAAGATTGACGCACCGACGGCGGGCTGCGACTACGGGTCCCACTTCCAGTTCGGCGGGGATGGTCACGGCTACGACTGGAAGTCGTCGAAGTATCGAACCGCCCTGAACGCGCTGATCACGTGGAAGTCGAAGAAGGTCGACGGCTACAAGGCCATCGGGGCCAGCCACGTCTACGTCAAGGCGACAGGCAGGCTGGTCGCCACCAAGACCGCCTCCGACAAGGACATGAAGGCCAAGAAGATGGGGTCGGGCGGCAACTACGTCGACGTCCGGCTGGTCACGCACGCCACCAACCCCTTCTGCAACGGCCTGGGCGGCGTCAAGGGGGCGATCGACGGCGCCATTTCGATGCACGTGACGACCGGCGGGAACTGGTCGATCATCTCCGGCAAGCACCGGCTGATGCCGAACCACTACATATACATCTACAACGGCGGCAAGGTTACGGACGTCTACAGGCGCACGTACGCGAACGCGCTCTGCCTGGTCGGCTCGGCGACCTGCCCGGAGGCCGATCTCACCGGCTACTACGGCAAGTTCAAGTAGCCGACTGCGCGAGCCGTGCAGTGGAAGCCCCGCACCCGTCCCGTCCGGTGCGGGGCTTCGGCGTCACCCTGCTCGCCATGCCCTTATGAGCCAAGTTGTGTCGGTCACAACGGCATGAACGCCAGATGAGCCGGCAGGTAGGTTGATCGGTGGTCGCCCCAGCGATCAGGCCACGGGGGTCTGCTGGGAATCGCGGCGTCCAGAAAGGGACCGGAATGACCACCACAGGGTCCGACGCGGAAGACACCGCTTGTTCCTACCGGCGAACCGGCCACAATCCGGAAACCGGCGTCCGGCGGCTGAAGTTCTTGACCAGCCGCGAAAGAGAGGTTCTCCTGCTGCTGGGCACAGGCCTGGGCAATCGGGAGCTGTCAAGGGAACTGGGGATCGCAGAACGCACGGTGAAGGCGCACATCGCGAACATCGTCGCCAAGCTGGGACAGCAGACGCGGACACAGGCTGCGATCGTCTCCGCCCTGGCCCACAGCTCGCTGTGTACCGATCTGTCAGGTTCCGGGCACCGCGACCGGAATCCGGACCGGTGGCTTGAGCCTGCTGTCGCCTGAGGTGGCCGGGTCCGCTCGCCCCATGAGCGGACCCGGCGCCGAACGGCCGGGCGACGGTGTCCACCACCGGACAAGACGAGCCGCCCAGCGGCGACTTCGACGTCTGCAAGATCACCGAGCGGCTCTCTGATGGCGCCGCACACCGGGTCGCGACGTCTGCCGCGGAGGTCGGCCGCGGAGTCCGCGTCGTCCCACAGGCGCAGGCGGATAACCGGTCCGTACAGATCGGGGAAGGGGGAATGTGTCCGCTGCTCGTCGGCGGAGACCATCGGTCCGTTCAAGCCCGCGGGCCCGGGCCGCGTGGCCTGAACACCGCCACCCCGTCCCGGAACTCAGCCTCCAGCTGCGCCCCCGCCCGCAACTCCCCCGCCGCGCATCCCACCACCTCCGTCATCATCCGCGGCCCCTCCGCGAGGTCGACCACGGCGGCCACGTAAGGCGTCCGCTCCCCGAAGGGCGGGAGGTCGTTGCGGTGGACGACGGACCAGGTGTAGAGCACCGCCCGGCCGCTCGCCCGCTCCCACTCCACGTCCTCGCTCCAGCAGTGCGGGCAGAACTCCCGCGGGTAGTGGTGCGCCCGACCGCAGGCCCCGCAGCGGCGGATCAGCAGCCGGCCCTCGGCCGCCGCGTCCCAGTAGGTCCGGGTGAAGGCGTCGGCCTCCGGCACGTCGAAGCGGGGGCCGCTCATCCGAAGAGCCCGAGTCCGCTGTCCAGCGACCACGCCTGCCACGACATCCCGAACAGCGCGACCACCGACATCAGCGCCATCATCGAGTTCTGCCCCTGCTCGGCCACCTCGTGGATCATGAGCGTGAAGTAGAGGAGGTTCAGGAGGAGTCCTCCGACCAGCGCGATCGGGGTCAGGAACCCGGCGACCAGCCCCAGTCCGATCGCCAGCTCCGCGTACACCACCACGTACGCCATCGTCCGCGGGCGCGGCGCCACCATGACCTCGAAGCCGGACCGTACGGCGTTCCAGCGGTGCTTCTCCGCGATGCCGGCCGCCCACTTGATCCCGGTGCCGCGCTCGAACCAGGCCTTCCGGTCCTTGTGCCGCCAGCTCTCCAGCCACCACAGCCCGAGGCCTATGCGCAGCACGGCCAGCCACTCTGCGCCACTGAGCCAGATCGAGTCCATGAATCTGACGGTACGTCAGATCGCTGGAACCGGGAACCCTGCGAACCGCCCCGCCCACCCCCACGAACCTCCTGCGATCCGCCCACGAACCCCCGGCGCCCCCTGGGTCCGCTCGCCGAACCGCCACAACCAGGTGGCCTACATCACAAGCCCCACCCACGACTCCTACACCCGTGATCAATCCGAAACCAATTCCGGTCTTGACCGAGACCCATCAACCCGGTGCGTGATTACGCTCGCGCACATGGCCGACTCCACAGCGCCCTCCCAGGTACCGGCGCAACCCGCCGCCGACCGCCCCGTCTATGTCGTGGGCGGCGGGCCGGCCGGACTCTCCGTCGCGTACGCGCTGCGGGCCCGGGGCATACGTGCCGTCGTCCTGGAGAAGTCCGACGGCGTGGGCGCGGCCTGGCGGCGGCACTACGACCGGCTCCGGCTGCACACCACCCGGCGCCTGTCGGCCCTTCCGGGGCTGCCCGTGCCGCGCCGGTTCGGGCGGTGGGTGGCCCGCGACGACGTGGTGCGCTACCTGGAGAAGTACGCCGAGGTGCACGAACTGGAGATCGTCACCGGCGTCGAGGTCTCCCACGTCGAGCGCTCCCCCGACGGCACCGGCTGGCTGCTGCACGCCACCGGGGGGCGCGAGCTGACCGGGGCCGCCGTGGTCGTCGCCACCGGCTACAACCACACCCCGTACGTCCCGAAGTGGACCGGACTCGACACGTACACCGGCGAGTTCACGCACGCGGGCGACTACCGCAACGCCGAGCCGTTCGCCGGCCGTGACGTCCTGGTCGTCGGCGTCGGCAACACCGGCGCCGAGATCGTGGTGGACCTGGTGGAGGGCGGCGCCTCGCGGGTGCGCCTGTCGGTGCGGACGGCCCCGCACATCGTGCGCCGCTCCACCGCGGGGTGGGCCGCCCAGTACACGGGCGTGCTGGTACGGCGGCTGCCGACCGGGCTCGTCGACCGGCTCGCGCGGCCGATGGCGAAGCTGAGCGTGCCCGACCTCTCCGCGCAGGGACTGCCCCGCCCCGACACCGGCCTGTACAGCCGCGTGCAGGAGGGCGCCATCCCGGTGCAGGACGTCGGTCTGATCGACGCCGTGCGCACGGGGCGGGTCGAGGTCGTGGCCGCCGTCGACGGCTTCGAGGACGGCAAGGTGGTCCTCGCCGACGGCACCCGCGTCTCGCCGGAGGCCGTCGTCGCGGCCACGGGATACGTCCGCGCGCTGGAGGGCCTCGTCGGTCACCTCGACGTGCTCGACGGCCGGGGCAGACCCCTGGCGCACGGCGCCCGCACCTTCGAGCAGGCGCCCGGCCTGTACTTCACCGGCTTCACCACACCCATCAGCGGCACGCTGCGCGAGGTCGCCATGGACGCGGAGAAGATCGCGCGGGTGGTCGTGAAGAAGGGCGCGGGAACGCTGTCCCGTCTGCCCGGGTGACGTAGAAGGCCTCAACTCCCTTCACCAGAACTCTTGTTACTTGTGCGTCAGATGTGACAGGAGCGTTGAAGCGTGCCGTCGCGCGGGGCCAGAATGTGAACACTGCTCACTTTCTGGCTCCACACTCTCCATACTCTCCACACGGAGGATGCACGTGGCACGCGAAAGACAGCACCAACCCCGCGCCCTCTCCCGGCGGTCCCTGCTCGGCGGTGCCGCCGCGGCGGCGGGCGCCGTCACCCTCACCACCACCGCCGCCGTCCCGGCGTCCGCGGCGAGCACCCGGGACGTGGACGTCGCCGTCGTGGGCGGCGGACTCGCCGGACTGACGGCGGCCCGCGACCTGGTGGCCGGCGGCAGGACCGTGGCCGTCCTGGAGGCCCGCGACCGTGTCGGCGGCCGGGTGGTCAACCTGCCCCTGGCGAACGGCGGATTCAGCGAGGGCGGCGGCGAGTTCATCGGCCCCACCCAGGACCGCATCAAGGCCCTCGCGGACTCGCTGGGCGTGGCGACCTTCACGACCTACAACACCGGCAGGAACCTCCTCTACAAGGACGGCAGGAAGACCCCGTACGCCACCGACGGCATCCTCGGCTCGGTCCCGCCGATCGACGCGGCCGGGCTCGCCAACGCGGCGATCGTCCAGGCGTCGTTGGACGACATGGCCAAGCAGGTCCCCGTGGACGCGCCCTGGACGGCCGCGAAGGCCGCCGAGTGGGACAGGCAGACCTTCGAGAGCTGGCTCAACGCCCACGCGGTCATCCCGTCCGCCAAGTTCCTCCTGGACGTGGCCTGTACGTCGATCTTCTCGGCGCAGCCCCGCGAACTCTCCCTGCTCTTCGTCCTCTTCTACATCGCCGCCGCCGGCAACGAGTCCAACCCCGGCACCCTGGAACGCCTCACCGACACCGCGAACGGCGCCCAGGAGTCCCGCTTCGTCGGCGGCTCCCAGCAGGTGCCGATCAAGCTGGCCGCCACGCTCGGCGACCGGGTGGTGCTGAGCGCACCGGTGCGCTCGATCGCGCGGTCCGGCGGCAAGTACCTGGTCACGGCCGACGGCATCACCGTCACCGCCAAGAAGGTCGTCGTCGCCGTACCCCCGCCGCTGGCCGGACGCATCGTCTTCGACCCGCTGCTCCCGGCCTCCCGCGACCAGCTGGGCCAGCGGCTGCCGATGGGCTCGATCGGCAAGGCGATCGCCGTCTACGACACGCCCTTCTGGCGCGCGGACGGTCTCAACGGCCAGGTCGTCAGCGACTCCGGTGTGGTCCGCTCGACCTTCGACAACTCACCGCCCGACGCCTCCTACGGCGCACTGATGGGCTTCATCGAGGCCGACGAGATGCGGGCCCACGACGCCTCGGGCGTCGACGAGGTGAAGGCCGCCGTCCTGAAGGACTACGCCACCTACTTCGGCGACAAGGCGAAGTCGCCCACCTCCTTCGTCCTGCAGCGCTGGGACAACGAGGGCTTCTCCCGCGGCGGTCCGGTCGCCTACGCGCCACCCGGCGTCCTGACCGAGTACGGCGCCGCCCTGCGCGAGCCGGCCGACGGCATCCACTGGGCGGGCACCGAGACCTCCACGTACTGGAACGGCTTCATGGACGGTGCCGTGCGGTCGGGGGAACGGGTCGCGAAGGAAGTGCTGACGGCCCTGTAACCGGCACCGCGCACCGCGTCCACACACCGCACCCTCCACGCACCGCATCCGCGGACGGCGAAGGCCCGGGTCCCTGCCGGACCCGGGCCTGTCTTCTCCATGTGCCTTTGCCGTACGTCAGTTGCGGGGCAGACGGGCCTTCAGGCGCGGGGCGAAGCGGACCGCCGCCACACCCGCGGCCGCGAGAGCCGCGGCGATGGCCGGCAGCAGGCCGGTGCCGCCCGCACCGGTGGAGGCCAGGATGCCGCCGCCGGTCGGGGTGCCGGAGCTCTCGCCGGTCACCACCGTGCCGTCAGAGCCGGACGACGCGGACGGCGAGGGCGAGGCGGAGGCGTCCGCCGCGACGACCTCGACCGTGAAGGCGGCCGTGGCACCGGCGGACTTCGCGGTCACCGGGGCTCGGCGAAGCCGCCGCCGCCCGCGCCGCCGAACGCGTCACCGTACTCGTGTCCGCGGACCGCCCCGCCGACCTTGAGGGTCAGCGTCTGGCCGGAGGTCACCTTCACCATGCCCGCGGCGAACGCCCCGGCGCCGCCGCTGACCATGGAGTTGCCGCCGCCGCCCTGTCCCCACGCCCGCACGTCCAGCTTGGTCACGCCGGACGGGACGGTGAACTCCTGCTCGGTCGCGGTCGAGTCGAAGAGCCGGCAGCTCTCGAAGCCCGCCGTGGGCGTGCACGCCTCACCGTCGGCGAAGGCCGCGCTGCCGGCTGCCATCGCCGACGGCATCCCCGCCAGACCGAGGCCGGCGGCGCCGAGGGTGGCGACGGCCATGATCGCCGCGCCCCTTCTCCAGCCGCTTCGGCGCAGCACGGCAGAACCCTGATTCATCGAGTGATCCCCCCACCTGGGTCAAGCTCCCCCCTGGAGCCCGTAAAAACAGTGACCAGAGTTGCTGATCGTATGCACGTAAGTCCAGTGGGGCAGTTGATTTAAGTTCCCACCAGTTCCTGACACCGCGTCAGTTCAGTAATCTGACAGTGCGTCAGTTATTGCGTCAGGTATTCGCTGTCACACAGGAGCGGGCGGACCGATGCTTGGATCAACCCACGGCACCCTCACCACCGACTCCCGCCGGGCCCGGGTCATCGCCTGCGGCGAGCAACCCGGCCCCGCCGTCCACGGCAGGCCCGCGGACGTCGACGACCTCGACGTCAGCGGCCGGCCGCTGTACTGCGACGTCCCCGATCTGGACCGGTTCTTCCACCCCGAGTCCGTCGCCGTGATCGGCGCCTCGGACACCGAGGGGCGGCCCAACACCGGCATCACACGCCAACTGGTCGCGTGGGCCGAGCGCGTGGGGGCACGCCTCCACCCCGTCCATCCCACCCGCCCGTCCGTCTTCGGCATACCCTGCTCCCCCTCCGTCGCCGACCTGCCCGAGCAGGTCGACCTCGCCGTACTGCTGCTCGCCGATCCCCTTCCGGTGGTCGAGCAACTCGCCGAGGCCAAGGTGAAGTTCGCGGTCGTCTTCGCCTCCGGGTTCGCGGAGACGGGAGCGGAGGGCGCGGCCGCGCAGGAGCGCCTCGCCGCCGCCGTCGCCCGCTCCGGAATACGCCTCCTCGGACCCAACACCAACCTCAACGCCTTCGAGCGCTTCCGGGACGACCTCGACGGACCGGCCATCGCCCTCATCACCCAGTCCGGGCACCAGGGCCGCCCCGTCTTCTCCCTCCAGGAGCTGGGCATCCGCCTCTCCCACTGGGCGCCCACCGGCAACGAGGCCGATCTGGAGACCGCCGACTTCATCTCCTACTTCGCCGAGCGTCCCGAGGTCGGCGCCATCGCCTGCTACGTCGAGGGGCTGAAGGACGGCCGGTCCTTCCTGCTCGCCGCCGACCGGGCCGCCCGGCGCCGGGTCCCCGTCGTCGCCGTCAAGGTCGGCCGCACCGAGACCGGCGCCCGTACGGCCGCCTCGCACACGGGCAAGCTGACCGGCGCGGACACGGTGGTGGACGCGGCGATGCGGCAGTTCGGGGTGATCCGGGTGGACGGACTCGACGAACTCCAGGACACCGCCGCCCTGTTGGCCCGCGCCCGGCCGCCACGCGCCGAGGGCGTCGTCGTCTACTCCATCTCGGGCGGCACGGGTGCGCACTTCGCCGACCTGGCGACCGAGGCGGGACTCGGCCTGCCGGTGCTGTCGGCGTCCAAACAGGCCGAACTGCACCAGTGGATACCCGAGTACCTGAGCGTGGCCAACCCCGTGGACAACGGCGGGCATCCGGTCGGCGACCACCGCGGCCGGAAGATCATCGACGCGATCCTCGACGACCCCGCGGTGGGCGTGCTGATCTGCCCGATCACCGGGCCCTTCCCTCCCCTCAGCGACAGGCTCGTCCAGGACCTGGTGGACGCCGCCGAACGGACGGACAAGCTGGTCTGCGTCGTCTGGGGCTCCCCGGTCGGCACCGAGCCGGCCTACCGCGAGGTCCTGCTCGGCTCCTCCCGGGTGGCCACCTTCCGCACGGTCGCGAACTGCATCACCGCCGTCCGCGCCTACCTCGACCACCACCGCTTCGTCAGCGGCTACCGTTCCCCCTTCGACGAGGCCCCGCGCGCCACCTCGCCCTCCTTCCGCAAGGCGCAGGCCCTGATGCAGCCGGGCCGGCAGCTGAGCGAGCACGCGGCGAAGCAGCTGCTGCGGGCATACGGCATCCGCGTCCCGCGCGAGCAGTTGGTGACCAGCGCGGCAGCGGCCGTACGCGCGGCGGGCCTGGTGGGCTACCCGGTGGTGATGAAGGCCTCCGGCGGCCAGATCGCCCACAAGACGGAGCTGGGCCTGGTCAAGATCGAGCTGACCTCGGCGAGTCAGGTCCGGGACGCCTACCGGGAGTTGACCGACATCGCCCGTTACGAGGGGGTGGCCCTGGACGGTGTCCTGGTGTGCCAGATGGTCGAGCGGGGCGTCGAGATGGTCGTCGGCGTCACACACGACGAGCTGTTCGGGCCGACCGTGACCGTCGGGCTCGGCGGGGTGCTCGTGGAGGTGCTGCACGACGTGGCCGTACGCGTGCCGCCCTTCGGCGAGGAGCAGGCCCGGGACATGCTCGGCGACCTGCGCGGGCGGGCCCTGCTCGACGGGGTCCGAGGGCGCCCTGCGGCCGATCTCGACGCGCTCGTCGAAGTCGTCCTGCGGGTGCAGCGCATGGCGCTGGAACTCGGGGACGACCTCGCGGAGCTCGACATCAACCCGCTGATGGTGCTGCCCAGGGGGCAGGGCGCGGTGGCGCTGGACGCGCTGGCGGTGTGCCGGTGATGGAGCCGACCTGGGTACTGCACGAACTCCGCGACCACGTCTCGCACATCACTCTCAACCGGCCCGACGTCCTCAACGCCGTCACACCCGAGCAGCGGGAACGGGTCATCGGGCTGCTGTCGGACGCCTCGGCCGACCCCGGCGTACGGGCCGTGGTCCTCACGGGGACGGGGCGCGGTTTCTGCGCGGGGGCCGATCTGCGGGGCGGTTCGGGGGGCGGCTCAGGGGACGGTTCGGAGTCCCGTGAGCGGGTCGCCGGGGATGTCGCCCGCATGCTCCGCCTCGGCGCCCAGCGCCTGACCGCCGCCGTCCTCGACTGCGAGAAGCCGGTGATCGCCGCCGTGAACGGCACGGCGGCCGGCCTCGGCGCCCATCTCGCGCTCGCCTGCGACCTCGTACTGGCCGCGGATTCGGCCAAGTTCATCGAGGTCTTCGTACGGCGCGGGCTGGTACCGGACGGCGGGGGCGCCTACCTCCTCCCCCGCCTGATCGGCCCGCACCGGACCAAGGAGCTGATGTTCTTCGGCGACGCGCTCACCGCCACCGACGCCGAACGCCTCGGGCTGGTCAACCGGGTCGTCCCGGACGAGGACCTGGCCAAGACGGCCCGCGAGTGGGCGGAACGCCTGGCCAACGGCCCCACCCGCGCCCTCGCCCTCACCAAGCAGCTCGTCAACGCCTCCCTGGACTCCGACCGCGCGACGGCCTTCGCGGCCGAAGCCGCCGCGCAGGAGATCAACATGACGACGGCGGACGCGCGGGAAGGTGTACGCAGCTTCGTGGAGCGCAGAAGCCCCCAGTACAAGGGCCGCTGACCTTCCCATCTGACGAACCGTCAGCTTCAATGGAAGGGTGATGGGACACGCAGGGGCGGCCGCAGCCGCCGTCCGTTACCTCAGGTCGGCCGGGGCGCCGGCGCCCGTGGAGGCGCTGCCACGCCCGGAGTTGCGCTGCGTCGGCGAGGACGAGCGCGCGTCCATCGACCAGACCGAGTTCCGGCGCGTGCTCGGCGCCTTCGCGACGGGCGTCACCGTCGTCACCGCACCCGCTGCCGCCGACGAGGCCGGTCCCGCCGGCTTCGCCTGCCAGTCCTTCTCGTCCCTCTCCCTCGACCCACCCCTGATCGCGTTCATGGTCGGCCGTACGTCGACGACCTGGCCGCGCATCGCCCGCGCGGGCGTCTTCTGCGTCAACATCCTGGGCGCGCACCAGGGCGACCTGTGCCGGGCCTTCGCGGTGAGCGGGGCGGACAAGTTCACGGGCGTGGCGTACGACGGGGCGCCGGTCTCCGGCTCCCCGCGCCTGACCGGCGCCGTCGCCTGGCTCGACTGCACGATCCACGCCGTACACACCGGGGGCGACCACCTGATCGTGGTCGGCCGGGTGGACGCCCTGGGCACGGGCGAGTCCCCCGACGGGCCGCTGGTCTTTCACCGGGGGCGGTTCGGGCGGCTCGACGGAGACTGAGGCCCGACGGCGGGTCAGGCGGAGGGGGCGGGGGTTTCGGGGGCGGGAGGCAAGGGGTCGGAGACGAACCATCCCCGCTGAGGTACGGCGTACACCCAGCCTTCGTCGGCCAGCAGACCCAGCGCCCGCCGCACGGTCGTCCGCGCGATCCCGTACCGCTGCACGAGCTGGGCTTCACTCGGCAGCATCCGCCCCGGCCGCCAGTCGCCGCGTTGAATCTGTGCACGCAGAATCTCGGCAAGTTGCCGGTATGGAGTCAGCGGCGCCCCGTGATCGATCTCAGCGTCAGGATTCATGAAGTCGACGCTAAGCAAGTGGACTGATGCACGCTCTTTGGGATACGTCTCGCGTCGAGTCGATACAAGGCGATACCATGCGGGCATGAAAACGCCCCGGCGGGAAGGGTCAGAGCTTCCGTGCCGGGGCTCAGCCGACTGAACAGGAGTCGACCTATGCGCAGCCTACTGGCCGCGATCCTGAGCCTCTTCCTGCCTCCGCACGGAGCGCACCGCCCCGACGTGCCACCATCGCTCACCGCCCGTCCGCCCGTTCCTGTGCCCGTTCCCGCGCGTCGGCCGAGGCCGCGCCCCGTCGACGTCATCGCCGCCGACGGCCAGCCCCTGGTCCGGCCGTACCTCGTCGTATGGGAACGCGAGCGTGACGAACGTGAGCGTCATCTTCGGTGGGAGCGGCGCCGGGTGGCGTCCTCGCGCCCGGACCGCCTCCCCTGGGAGGTCGCCGTATGAGCGCGTGCCGCCCCCGCAGCCTCGGCGTCGACCCGGCCACCGGCAAGGAGGCGTTCGTGATCGCGCGCCGCGGCGGTCTCCTCGATGCGCTGGCCGACGCTCACGCCCTGGAGGGCGCCGCCGCCCTGGCCGCGGTCGTCGGTGCCGTACTGGAGGCGGGCAAGGCGTCGGACGCCGAACTCGCCGCCCTCGTATCGCCGTTGCACGCAGCGCTCGACGAATGCGTCGCCATGATGGCGGCAGACAGGGAGTGACGGCGTAGCAGCATCCCGCCGTAGGTCATACGCCGGTGCCGTGGGTGACCGGGGCTCGCCCTCGGCACCCACGGCATGCGCATCCCCTTGCCTTCAGCGTGATCTGGCGCGGAACCGCCACATGACAGCGGATGCCCGTGGTGCCGAGGGCTGGGCAGCGGCCCCGGCAGTCCGCGCAGGTCTCCGCGTCCGTCGGGTTCGCTCGGCTTCGCCGGCCCATAGAGGCACATGTCACCGGTTCCGCCCCGTTCGGGAGTTGAGGTCATTTGCCTCTATCGCCTCATGGTTCCCCGCGGAAATCCTGATCAGGAACACAGCCACCGAAACGAGAGGAGCCACTGTGCTCACGTCGAGTCGCCCGAACGGGCGTCGTCTCCTGAACCGATCCCTGGGGCTGCTGGCCGTGGCCGGAATGGGCCTCGGCATGGTCGCCATGTCGGGCGGCACTGCCTTCGCCGCGCTGTCCAACCGCGACGGAAGCAGTATCCCGCTCATCGTCCAGGGCGGAGCGGTCAGCCTTCCCGACGGTGCCAACAGCATCAGAGTGACTGTCCCCGGCTCGTCCTCGAACTGCATCAGCCGCCCGGCCGACCGCAGCGCCAACATCGACACGGGGTTCCAGCTGTCCGAGGGCAACCAGTTCCAGATCGACACGTTCAGCGACAACGCCTGCCAGGGAAGCACGGCCGGCCCCGGCATCGGCTACACGGCCTCGTACAACGGTCCCAACCCGAGCAACGGAAGGTTCACGGCCATACATGTCCGCGCCGCGAATGCGGCCATGTTCGTCTGCACCGACGGCGGCTGGTCCGACGGCCAAGGCGTCCTGTGCCGGCAATCCTGACCAACTCCCCCGCTTCGTCCCGGTACCGGAGGGCGTCAAGGTGCGCGGCCCGGTCGGCCGCCCGCGCACCCGGCCCCGCGGCCGTCGCCGCGGACGAGGCGTACTCCTCCCGCGCCAACCGCGCCCACCTGCGCCGACGCCGCATCCGCGGTGTCATTCCGGAGAAGGCCGACCGGCCCGCCCACCGCAAGAAGAAGGGTTCTCGCGGCCGCCCGGTCGGTCACGATCCGGACCTCTGCAAAGACCGCAACACCGTCGTAGGCCGCATCAACAGGATCAAGGAGTGGCGGGGCCTGGCCACCCGCTACGACAAGACCGCCACCAGCTACCTTGCCGGACTCCACCTACGCGGTGCCGTGATCTGGATCCGCAGCCTCCGACCAACGTGATCCGGACCTGGAGCAGGCCCTGGCCCAGCCCTGGCCCCGCAGAGTCCGCAGAGTCCGCAGAGTCCGCACGGACAGCGTCTACGAAGTCCTGCCTGTCAGCCCTTTCGGCCGCTGGCGATAATCGACCGATGAGCGCCATCGAACGCCCTTTGCCGCCCCTGAACGCCGACGAGCGCACCACACTCGTTCACTGGCTCGACTTCCATCGCGCCACCCTCGCCATGAAGTGCGAGGGCCTGGACGATGAGCAGGCCGCCGTCGCGTCCGTGCCACCGTCCGGCTTCACCTTGACCGGCCTCGTCCAGCACATGGCGGAGGTGGAGCGGAACTGGTTCCGCCGCGTGTTCGCCGGCGAACAGGCCCCGTGCATCTACGACCCACAGGCCGACCCGTCCGCCCCCGACGGCGGCTTCGAACTGGCCAAGGGCGCCACACTGCACGACGCCCTCAGCACCTGGCACGCAGAGATCGCCCGCGCCCGCGAGCTCTGCGCCGACCGCGCTCTGACCGACACCGGCCGCTTCATGGAGCAGGACGTCAGCCTCCGCTGGATCCACGTCCACATGATCGAGGAGTACGCCCGCCACAACGGCCACGCCGACCTGCTCCGGGAGCGCATCGACGGCGCCACTGGTGTATGACACGTCAGGCCGATGAGTTCGCCGGTTGCCTGAAGTCTTCCCTGTGACATTCCCGGCCGCCGTCGGCGGATCAGGAAACGGCGGATCCGGGTGTCATGGAGGAGAGAGGGAGGCCAGGATGACCCATCCGATTCGGCTGTACATGTCGATGTCGCTCGACGGCTACATCGCCGGCCCGGACGATCGGCCAGGGCAGGAGCTCGGACGCGACGGGGGGCGGCTTTTCAACTGGCTCGATGATCGGGAGTCCGACGGTCCGAGCGGCCAGGTCTACCGCGAAGCCCTGGCGACCGGCGCGGTGATCTCCGGCCGTCGGACCTTCGAACTCGCCGGGCGCTGGCAGGGCGACCACCACGACGGCGTGCCGATCTTCGTCCTCACCCACCACGTGGACGACGGGGACGTACCGCCCGGCCACGCGCGTTTCGTCACCGATGTCGAGGCCTGTGCCCGCCAGGCTCGCGCGGCGGCCGGGGACCGACCGGTCATGGTCCATGGGGCGGGGGCGGCCCAAGCACTCCTGCGGGCCGGGCAGGTGGACGAGATGGAGATCCACCTGGTTCAGGTCCTCCTCGGGGACGGCCGAAGGCTGTTCGACCACCTGGGTGGTGATCACATCGAACTCGACCTCGTCCGACGGCTCGACGATCGAGACGTCACGCACCTGCGCTATCGGGTGCGCCGACCCGAGGTGGCCGCATGAAGACGCTCTTCGTCTCCTACCGCGTCACCGACCTGGACCGCTCGCTCGGTTTCTACACCGCCCTGGGCTACGTCGAGTTGGGCAGGGTCGACGGCGGCGACGGGAGTCGCCTGGTGATCCTCAAGTTCCCTGGCGAACCGGCGGCCTCGCTCGAACTGGTCCACCGCCCCGCCGGTGGACGCGTCGACGTGGGCAGCGGTTTCGACCACCTCGCGATCCAGGTGGAGCGGCTCGCCACCACCCTGGAGACGCTGACCGAAGCCGGCCTGAGGCCAGAACCCCTCCAGTACCCGGGCGGCCCTCACGGCCCGAAGACTTCGTGGCTCACCGACCCGGACGGTTACCGGATCGAGCTGGTGGAGTGGCCGCCCGGACATGCCGACGGCATCACCGCGGCAGACTTCTCCTGAGGCGGTCACGGTGAGTGGAGTGACGAAGCTCCCCAGCAAGGCCGATCTGCTCGGAGCACGCCGCGGTGAAGGGGTCGGAGATCCGCTCCCACCGTCGGCGCGGCGAACCCGTGGGGTCACAAGGCAATACAACTAGCCCACTGTCGCGAGCTTCCCCACGCCCTCGCTCGGCAGCCGCCGGATCACCAGCGCCATCAGCGCCGCCGCCGCGCACAGCGCGCCGGACGCGTACCAGACCATGTCGTACGAGCCGAAGACGTCGCGGGCGACGCCCCCGAGGAAGGCCACGAGTGCGGCGCCGACCTGGTGGGAGGCGAGGACCCAGCCGAAGACGATCGCGCTGTCGTCGCCGTACTGCTCGCGGCACAGGGCGACGGTGGGCGGGACGGTGGCGACCCAGTCGAGGCCGTAGAAGACGATGAAGGTCACCTGCTCGGTCCGGCCGCCCGGCCCGGTGCAGACCGACGCCGACTTCGCCATCCAGGTCGAGCGGGGCCCGGAGGCCCTGGCCACCGCCGACACCGTGATCGTCCCGGCGTCGTACGAACTCGGCCCGGTCTTCGAGCGGGGCGTCCTCACCGATGAACTGGCCGCCGCCCTCGCGCACATCCGCCCCGGCACCCGGCTCGCCTCCATCTGCACCGGTGTGTTCGTCCTGGCCGCCGCCGGCTACCTCGACGGCCGCCGCGCGACCACGCACTGGGCGGAGACCGACCAGCTGCAGCGGCTCTTCCCGCAGATCGACGTCGATCCGAACGTCCTGTTCATCGACGACGGCGACGTGCTGACCTCGGCCGGTGTCGCGGCCGGCCTCGACCTGTGCCTGCACATGGTGCGCCGCGACCACGGCACGGCCGTCGCCAACGACATCGCCCGCCGCACCGTCGTACCGCCGCACCGCGACGGCGGCCAGGCGCAGTACATCCACCGCCCGGTGCCGGAACCGCAGGTGGCGACCACTCGGGGAGCCCGCGCCTGGGCCCTGGGCCGTCTGCACGAGCCGATCCAGCTGCGGGACATGGCCGCGCAGGAGTCCATGTCGGTGCGGACCTTCACCCGCCGTTTCCGCGAGGAGGTCGGCATCAGCCCCGGCCAGTGGCTCACCCAGCAGCGCGTGGAGCGCGCCCGGCACCTGCTGGAGTCCAGCGACCTCACCGTCGACCAGGTCGCCCGGGGCGCCGGCTTCGGTACGGCCCAGTCGATGCGGCAGCACCTTCAGACGGCGCTCGGGGTGACTCCGACCAGCTATCGGCGCACCTTCCGGGACGGTGGCACGAGGGGTGCCGGAGGCGGCTCCCGCCCCGATCAGAACGTCAGCACTGCGCGTGCCACCCGTCCCGCCTCCGCGTCCGCCCTCGCCTTCTCGAAGTCCTCGACCGGGTAGGTCTCGGTGACCAGTTCGTCCAGCAACAGGCGGCCGGCCCGGTACAGCTCCGCGTAGACGGCGATGTCCCGCTGCGGACGCGAGGAGCCGTACCGGCAGCCCAGGATGGACTTGTCCAGGTACATCGAGGAGACGAGGAAGGACGCCTGCGCGGTCGCCGGAGGAACGCCGAGGAGGACCGCCTGTCCGTGCCGGTCCAGCAGATCGATCGCCTGCCGGATCAGCTCCACCCGCCCGACGCACTCGAAGGCGTGGTCGGCGCCCGTGGGCAGGATCTCCTTCACCCGCTGCGTCGAGGTCAGGAAGTGCGTCGCCCCGAACTGCCGGGCCACGGCCTCCTTCGCCGGGTTCGCGTCGACGGCGACGATCCTCAGCGCACCCGCGATCCGCGCGCCCTGGATGACGTTGAGCCCGATGCCGCCGGTGCCGATGACCAGCACGCTGTCCCCGCGGTCCACGCGGGCCCGGTTGAGCACGGCGCCCACCCCCGTCAGCACCCCGCACCCGATCAGCGCTGCGGACGGCAGGGGAATGTCCTTGGGAATCCGGATCGCCTGCACGGCCTTCACCACGGTCCGTTCCGCGAAGGCCGAGTTGGAGGCGAACTGGAAGACGGGCCGCCCGCCCTGGACGAACGGCTGCCCGGGACGCCCGATCGCCTGCCGGCACATCGTGGGCCGCCCCCGGTCGCACTCCGCGCACGCACCGCAGTTGGCGAGCGTGGACAGCGAGACATGGTCACCGGGGACGACATGCGTGACGCCGGCACCGACGGCCTCCACGACCCCCGCCCCCTCATGCCCCAGCACCACGGGAACGGGGAACGGTATGGTCCCGTCCACCACGGACAGGTCGCTGTGGCACAGCCCGGCCGCCGAGATCGCGACCTGCACCTCCCCCGGCCCCGGATCCCGGACCTCCAGGTCGTCGACCACCTCGACCCGCTTGCCGTCGAACACCACACCGCGCATCAGACGCCCCCCTTGGGATCCCTGGGCAGGCCGAGCACGCGCTCGGCGATGATCGTGCGCTGAATCTGGTCCGAGCCGCCGTAGATCGTGTCGGCCCGGGAGAAGAGGAACAGGTACTGCGTCGCGTCGAGTTCGTACGGCGACGCGAGTGACCAGTCGGCCGGACCGACCGCGGCCGCGGCCCCCCGCACCTGCATGGCCAGCTCCCCGAGCCGCTGATGCCAGCCGCCCCACAGCAACTTGGCCACACTGGGCGCCCCGGCGCCCCCCGAACTCCCCAGCGTGCGAAGGGCGTTCCACCGCATGACGCGCAACTCCGCCCATTGCCGCACGAGCCGCTCCCGTACGACGGGATCCCGCACGGCGCCGGACCGCACGGCCGCCCGCACCACCCGGCCCAGCTCCTCGGCGAACCCGATCTGCTGGGCCAGCGTGGAGACCCCCCGTTCGAAGCCGAGGAGACTCATCGCGACCTTCCAGCCGCCGCCCTCCCCGCCGACGACATGCTCCACGCGCGCGCGTGCCCCGTCGAAGAAGACCTCGTTGAACTCGCTCGTGCCGGTCATCTGCCGGATGGGCCGGACCTCGACGCTCCCCGGCTGGTCCATGGGCACGAGCAGAAAGGTCAGCCCGTGGTGCCGCTGCGAGCCGGACTCGGTACGGGCCAGCACGAAGCACCAGTTCGCCTCGTGCGCCAGCGACGTCCAGATCTTCTGGCCCGTGATCCGGTAGTACGCCCCCTCCCGCACGGCAGCGGTCCGCACACCGGCCAGATCCGAACCGGCACCGGGTTCGCTGTATCCCTGGCACCAGAGCTCGTCACCGGCGGCGACGGGAGGCAGGAAGCGGGCCTTCTGTTCGTCCGTGCCATGGGTCAGCAAGGTGGGCGCGAGGAGGTTCTCCCCGATGTGGCCGGAGCGCGGGGGCGCGCCCGACCGGGCGTACTCCTCGGCCCAGGCGACCTGCTGGGTGAGCGTGGCGATCCGATTCCCGTAACCGCCTTCGGGCCAGCCAAGCCCGATCCAGCCGGCCTCACCCAAGGTGCGCTCCCAGACGCGCCGATCCTGTCCGGCCTCGGCGTGCTCGAAGAGCCACGCCCGAGCCTCGGCTCGAAACTCCTCATCCTCCGCGGCACATCCGAAGTCCACGGGGTCTCCTCCCAGCGCCGGTCACAGCAACTGCCCTCAAGGGGCGCGGGGAACCGCGCGACCAGCCACGACAGGCCCGCACCCGCCACACAACCCGCACACCCCGAGTTATCGGGCGTTCGGCCGAGCCCCGTCCCGCGCCGCCTTCTCCATGGCCTCCAGTCGCGACAGCATCGGCATCGGATCCACCCCCACCGTCCCCGGCAGGAACTCCGCGATCCGCTCGGGCGTCCACCCGCCGGAGGCGTACGCGGCACGCAGCTCCCGAGGCTGCGCCCACACCGCGATCTTCGGTCCCGCGATCGTGTAGACCTGCCCGGTGATCGCCTGCTCCCTGGCCCGGTCCGACAGCAGGTACACGACCAGGGCGGCCACGTCCTCCGGCTCTCCGATCTCCGCCAGCTCCATGGGAACGTTCGCCGACATCCGCGTACGGGCGACGGGCGCGACCGCGTTGGCGCTCACCCCGTACTTGTTCAGCCCCAGGGCCGCACTGCGAACGAGCGAGATGATCCCGCCCTTCGCGGCGCTGTAGTTCGCCTGCGCGACCGACCCCTGATGATTGCCGCTGGTGAACCCGATCAGGGTCCCCGCCCGTTGCCCCCGCATCACCGCCGCGGCCGCCCGGAACACCGTGAACGTGCCCTTGAGATGCGTGGCCACGACCGGGTCCCACTCCTCCTCGGACATGTTGAACAGCATCCGCTCGCGCAGGATCCCGGCCACGCACACCACACCGTCGAGGCGTCCGTACGACGAGACCGCCACGTCGACCACCCGCTGCCCGCCGGCCATCGTGGAGACGTCGTCGGCCACCGCGACCGCCTCACCGCCCGCAGCCTCGATCTCCTTGACGACGGCCTCGGCGACCTGGCTCGTCGGGGAGGCCCCGTCCATCGCCACGCCGTAGTCGTTGACGACGACCTTCGCTCCCTCGGCCGCCGCGGCCAGCGCCACCGCGCGGCCGATGCCCCGCCCGGCGCCCGTCACGGCGACGACCTTGCCTGCCAAGAAGTTCCCCACGCCCGGCCCCTTCCCGCGGTTTCTGACGGACCGTTAGATTGTATGACCCGTCAGATACCTGGAGACAAGCCCCGGGGAGGACCGATGTCACAACCCATGCCAGGGCCGCCGCCACGGCCCACACTCCATCCGGAGTTCCACGCCATCGCCAAACGCGTGAACAACTGGGGGCGTTGGGGCACCGACGACGAGATAGGCACCCTCAACCTGATCACCGACGAGGTCGTCCGGGAAGCCGCCGCGACCGTCCGCACCGGCCGCCGCATCCCCCTCGCCCTGCCCCTCAAGCAGGACGGCGTGCAGACCGGGATGATCCCGGGGCGGGTCAATCCGCTGCACGCGATGGTGCAGATCAACCAGGAGCTGTTCGGCCCGGGGACGGTGGCGTGCAGCGACGACGCCGTGACCATGGGGCTGCAGGCCGCCACCCACTGGGACGCGCTGACCCACGTCTCGCACTCGGGCCGCCTCTACAACGGCCGCCCCGCGGCCACCATCACCCCGCACGGCGGTGCCGAGTTCAGCGGCATCGACAAGGCCCGGCACGTCGTCTCGCGCGGGGTACTGCTGGACGTCGCACGCGCGCGTGGCGTCGACCGGCTGGAGGGCGGGCACGCGGTCACACCCGAAGACCTGGAGGCCGCCGAGGAGATGGCCGGCACGCGCGCGCGTGCCGGCGACATCGTGCTCGTACGGACCGGACAGATCCAGGTCTACCTCGCCGGGGACAGGGACGCGTACGGCTACCCTTCACCCGGCCTGTCGGTCCGTACGCCGGAGTGGTTCCACGCGCGCGATGTCGCCGCCGTCGCCAATGACACCCTCACGTTCGAGATCTTTCCGCCCGAGATCGAGGACCTGTGGCTACCCGTGCATGCGCTGGACCTGGTGGAGATGGGGATGCTGCAGGGCCAGAACTGGAATCTCGAAGAGTTGTCCACAGCCTGTGGACAACTGGGCCGGTACGCATTCCTGCTGTCGGCGATGCCCGAACCCTTCGTCGGCGCGACGGGGACTCCGGTGGCCCCCGTCGCCGTCCTGTGAAGGCCGTCGGCCGGCGGCGCGGTGCTCCCGCCCCGAGCACGGCACCACACACGCCGCCGGCCGACTCCGGCGCACCCTCCCCCACTCTCGACCTCGGTCGAGCGGGGAGGCCCCCATCGACCCCTCTTGGCCCTGAGGGAGCCGACGCCGAATCACGACTCGCACTCGTCGAGGGCTCCCGTCACCGAAGCCCCCGTCGTCCCCTCACGGCGAATCGCTGACCACAAGCGTGATCAAACGGACACGACGCGTCAACACCCGTACGGGGATTTATTACTTAAGCCCTATTTGCCGTGGGCGCGCACAG
This sequence comes from Streptomyces sp. DF42, assembly GCF_058267695.1. NCBI lineage: Bacteria > Bacillati > Actinomycetota > Actinomycetes > Kitasatosporales > Streptomycetaceae > Streptomyces > Streptomyces sp. DF42. The sequence goes on from NZ_CM177859.1 coordinate 4,189,271, forward strand.
AAGCACATCCCGGCGCATCACTCCGCGCCGATCGCGGCCTGACAGCGGTTTCTGCACCCCTACACCGCGGCTGACGGACCTTCGGCGCCTGTGCGCCGGTCACACCGCCTCGAACGCGAGCCCTTCGTACGCCGGAGCGCCACCCATGCAGGCCTCCGCGGCCTGACGGGACTGTGCGCAGCGGTCGAGTTCGCACCAGATGCGCTTGCCCGCGCCCTCGGGGCTCCAGCCCCAGCGGTCGGCCAGTCCGTCAACGAGGGCGAGGCCACGGCCCCCGGTCGCGTCGCCGTCGGCACACCGGGGCACGGGAGCCCGGTCGCTGGTGTCGGCCACCTCAAGGCGGACCGTGGCCGACTCGCCGGCCACGCCCGGCAGGGACAGCCTCAGGACAGCAGGACAGCCGGTGTGCACCACGGCGTTGGTGACCAGTTCGGAGACGAGCAGGATCAGCGTCTCGGCGAGCGGCTCGTCGACCTCTATCCCGGACCCGGCGAGGCGGGAACGCGCCCACTTCCGGGCCCGCCCCACCTCCGCGGGGTCGGGCCGGACTTCCAGCTGCACCTGAAGCACCTGCACCGCTCACACCATCCGAACCGGCGGACACATGACCTCACGCCACGCGCGCGCCGCGACGAGGGCCACGATCGTAGCCATTTTCTGCATGACCAGGACAACAGCCCGTGCAGAGCCCAGAGCCAGGGTCACGGAACGTGAATCCCTTACGAGACAGCATGGTTGACGTACAGTCACCCCAACAAGCGCTTCGGGCATATTCCAGCGTGAAGGAGTACCCGTGCGGCATACTGTGCGACGCTCGTTGCGGGGAGTCGAACAGGCCGGTTCCGGCATCACCCCAAGGGCAACACCGGCACGACTCGCGCTCGGAACCACTCGCATCCCACAGAAGGTACCGGAGCGGGACGCCGACTCCAGGACGTGACGGGTCACGCATAGGACACAACCCGGTATCAACGCTCTGTAATTCCGGTATGCCACAATCCGCGACATCCGCGAGGGCCGCTTCCGCGACATCCCAGGCCGGCGCCCCTCAGGTCACCAGATCGGCCGCGAGCAGCTCCTCACTCTCCGTAGTGCCACCGCCACGTTGCGCCCGCACCCATGCCCGCTTGAGAAGCAGATGCACCTCGCATTCCCAGGTGAAGCCCATGCCGCCGTGCACCTGGAGGCAGTCGCGGGCGCCGCGCTCGGCGGCCTCGTCGGCCAGCAGCCGGGCCGCGGCGATGTCGGCCCGGTCGGCGGTGACGGCGGCCGCGTAGACGGCCGCACGGGCCAGCTCGGTGCGCACGAGCATCTGCGCGCACAGGTGCTTGACGGCCTGGAAGGCTCCGATCGGCTGCCCGAACTGCTCGCGGGTCCGGGCGTGTTGCACGGCCAGTTCGCACGCGCGCGCGGCCGTGCCGAGCTGCTCGGCCGCGGTCAGCAGGACGGCGACGGGATCGGTGCGGGCCGGAGCGGGCACCCGGTGCAGGGGCGTGAGCGGATCGACGGACTTCACGGGTACGGCCCCCTCGGCCCCCTTCCGCACGACGTCCGCCTCGGCGAGCCATTCCACGAGCCTGCCGTCGGCAGCCGCGACCACCGTCTCGCCGGAGGCCGCCCCCGGAACCTCCCCGGCCGCCAGATGGGTGGCGACCAGCGGCCCGGGCACCGACGCCCGCCCCGCTTCCTCGAACACCAACACGGCCTCCGGCAACCCGAGTCCGACCCCACCGTCCGCCTCGGGCAACCGCAGCGAGAAGACCCCGAGCTCCCCGAGGACCCGCCACAGCCCACGATCAAGGCGAGGCTGAAAGGCGCCGGGATCCGCAACGCCGCTCAGGGGCGCGGGGCTGTCACCTGTGCGGCTCCGCCGCGTGGGCGCGACCAGCCACGCCGAACCGTCGGCCGCGCGACGACCGATCGCGGCTCGCACGGCATCGCGCAACTCCCGCTGTGTCTCGTTCAGTTGAAACCGCACGGTCACCTCCCCTTCGGCAGTCCCAAAACCCGCTCGCCCACGATGTTCCGCTGAATCTGCGACGTACCCGCCGCGATCGTGTACGACAGCGCCGACAGCCGATCGGGCATCCACGGCCGCTCCAGATCCAGCGAGTCCGGCCCAAGAACCTCCGCCGCCGCGTCGTACAGCTCCTGCCGGGCGTGCGAATAACTCAACTTGAAGACCGAGCCCCCCACTCCCGGCACACCGCCGGAGGCCTCCGCCTCGCTCACGTTCCACTGCGTCAGCCGCCACAGGGCCCGGAACTCGGCGTTCAGCCGGCCCAGCCGCCGCCGGAGCGCGGAGTCGGCCCAGCGCCCGTTCCTGCGTGCCTCGGCGGCGAGTTCGCCCAGCACCCGCCGGCATGCCACGACCTCGCCCACGAAGGCCGTGCCGCGCTCGAAGGACAGCGTCACCATCGTCACGCGCCAGCCGTCGTTCTCGTCCCCGACCCGGTTCGTCACCGGCACGCGCACGTCGTCGAGGAACACCTCGGCGAACTCGGCCGACCCGGCGAGGGTCCGCAGCGGCCGTACGGTGATCCCCGGGGCGTTCATCGGCAGGGCGAGCCAGGTGATGCCGCGGTGCTTTCGCGCGTCGGGATCCGTGCGGACCAGCAGCTCGCACCAGTCGGCCACTTCGGCGTGCGAGGTCCAGATCTTGGACCCGTTCACCACGTAGTCGTCGCCGTCCCTACGCGCGCGCGTGCGCAGTGCCGCGAGGTCGGAACCGGCGTCCGGTTCGCTGAAGCCCTGGCACCAGGCCTCCTCGCCGCGCAGGATCGGCGGCAGCCAGCGCGCCCGCTGCTCGGGCGTTCCCTCGGCGGCGATGGTCGGCCCGGCGTGCAGCAGCCCGACGAAGCCCGCACCCACGTAGGGTGCGCCGGCCTTCTCGGTCTCCTCCAGGAAGATCAGCCGCGTGGTCGGGGAGGCGTCCCAGTGGACGTCGGCGTACCCGGCGTCGTACAGCATCCGCTGCCAGCCGAGGTCGTAGGCCCGGCGCGCGGGCCAGTCGTCCGGGGACGGCTTCGGTGGGAGCGTCGGCAGCACCTCGCCGAGCCACTCCCCGAGCCGCGCCCGGAAGTCCTCCTCCTCGGGCGTGTACGAGAGGTCCATGGGCGGGGCTACTTGTCGAAGTCCAGGTCGAGCATGCGGATCGCGTTGCCCCGCATCAGCTTGTAGACCGTCTCGTCGTCGAGGCCCTTCACATGGTCGAGGGCGACCTCCTTGGTGTGCGGGAAGGTCGAGTCGACGTGCGGATAGTCGGTCTCGAAGGTGGCGTTGTCCCGGCCCACCACGTCCAGCGAGGCGACCCCGTGCTTGTCGCGGAAGAAGCAGCAGAAGATCTGCCGGTAGTAGTACGTCGACGGGGGCTCCGGGACCAGGTCCCGCACCCCGCCCCACGCCCGGTGCTCCTCCCAGACGTCGTCGGCGCGTTCCAGGGCGTACGGGATCCAGCCCATCTGCCCTTCGGAGTAGGCGAGTTTGAGGCGCGGGAACTTCACCAGCACCCCGCTGAACAGGTAGTCCATCATCGAGGCCATGGCGTTGTTGAAGCTCAGCGACGCCTGGACGGCGGGCGGCGCGTCCGGGGAGGCGGCCGGCATCTGCGAGCTGCTGCCGATGTGCATGTTGACGACCGTCCCGGTCTCCTGGCAGACCGCGAAGAACGGGTCCCAGTAGCCGGAGTGGATGGAGGGCAGCCCGAGGTGGGTGGGGATCTCGGAGAAGGTCACCGCCTTCACCCCGCGCGCGGCGTTGCGCCGGATCTCGGCGACCGCCAGGTCGATGTCCCACAGGGGAATCAGACACAGCGGGATCAGCCGGCCCCCGCTGTCCCCGCACCACTCCTCCACCATCCAGTCGTTGTAGGCGCGCACACAGGCCAGCGCGACCTCCTTGTCGTGCGCCTCGGCGAAGGTCTGTCCGCAGAAGCGCGGGAAGGAGGGGAAGCAGAGACTGGCCTCGACGTGGTTGAGGTCCATGTCCTCCAGGCGCGCCCTGGGGTCCCAGCAGCCGCGCCGCATCTCCTGCCTGGTGATCCCCTCCAGGGTCATCTCGTCGCGGTCGAAGCCGACGGCGGCGATGTTGCGCTTGTACGGGAACTTCAGGTCCTCGTAGATCCACCAGTCGGTCGGCTGGCCCTCCGGATCCATGGTGATCCGGTATTTGCCGGCGACGTAGGCGAGTTCGCCGATCCCGGCGGTGAGGGCCTGTGGGCCGCGGTCGCGGTACTTCTGGGGCAGCCAGGTCTCGAAGAGGTGCGCGGGTTCGATCACATGGTCGTCGACGCTGATGACGCGGGGCAGTTCGGTCATGGTCCCCTCCACCTGGTACCGACCAGTTTCTGATGGTTCGTCAGATCTCGATACGCCTAGCAGGCTAGCCCCACCCCCCTGGACCGACAAGGCGCCGAGCCCTACGCTCTGCCCACGATCTGACTGTCCGTCAGCTCGGTCTCAGCTCCATGTCAGCTCCATGCCAGCTCCACAAGGGGGCCGCCGTGAACGACACCGCCCACGCGCTCAGCTCGTCCCGCACCCTCTGGGAACTCCTCGCCCGCCGCGCCGACCTCACCCCGGACCACCCGGTCCTCCTCCAGGACGACCGCTCCCTGAGCTTCGGCGAGCTGCGCGCGCGCGGCGAGCGCGTGGCGGCCGGCCTGTACGACATGGGCGTGCGCCCCGGCACCGTCGTCGCCTGGCAGCTGCCCACCCGCATCGAGACGGCCCTGCTGTCCTTCGCGCTGGCCCGCCTGGGCGCCGTACAGACGCCGGTCATCCCCTTCTACCGGGACCGCGAAGTCGCCTTCGCGCTGCGGGAGTCGAAGGCCGAGTACTTCGCCGTGCCCGGCGAGTGGCGCGGCTTCGACCACACCGGGATGGCGCGGCGGCTGGGGGCGAAGGGGATCTTCGAGGCGTACGACGCTGCCGGCCTGCCCGACGGTGACCCGGCCGTGCTGCCCGCCCCGCCCTCCGACGGCACCTCCGTGCGCTGGATCTACTGGACCTCGGGCACCACCTCCGACCCCAAGGGCGTCCTGCACACGGACCGTTCGCTGATCGCGGGCGGCTCGTGCCTCGCGCACGCGCTGCACCTGTCGGCGGACGACGTGGGCTCGATGGCCTTCCCGTACGCGCACATCGCCGGCCCGGACTACACGGTCATGCTGCTGCTGTACGGCTTCCCCGCGGTGATGTTCGAGCAGTTCGCACTGCCGGACGCCCTGGAGGGCTACCGCCGGCACGGGGTGACGGTGGCGGGCGGGTCGACGGCGTTCTACTCGATGTTCCTCGCCGAGCAGCGCAGGCAGCCGGGGGTGAAGGTCATTCCCTCGCTACGGCTGCTCGCGGGCGGCGGGGCGCCCAAGCCGCCGGAGGTGTACCACGCGGTCGTACGGGAGATGGGCGTGCAGCTCACGCACGGGTACGGCATGACCGAGGTGCCGATGATCACCATGGGTGCGCCGGACGACACCACGGAGAACCTGGCGACCACGGAGGGACGGCCGCCGGAGGGGATGGAGATACGCGTCGTGGGCGGAGAGGTACGGCTGCGCGGGGAGGCCGTCTGTCCGGGGTATCTGGATCCCGCGCAGACCGCGGAGGCCTTCGACGCGGAGGGGTTCCTGCGGACCGGTGACCTGGGACACCTGACCGCGAGCGGGCATCTGGTGCTCACCGGCCGGCTCAAGGACGTGATCATCCGCAAGGGCGAGAACATCTCGGCGAAGGAGATCGAGGACCTGCTGGCCGCCCACCCGGCCGTCGGGGACGTCGCCGTGATCGGCCTGCCGGACGCGGAGCGCGGGGAGCGGGTCTGCGCGGTGGTGGAACAGCCGCCGGGGGCCGACGGGTTGACGCTGGCCGCCGTCACCTCGTACCTGCGTGCGGAAGGGCTGTCCGTGCACAAGCTGCCGGAGCAGCTGGAGGTGGTGGACGCCCTTCCGCGCAACGACACGCTGCGGAAGGTGCTCAAGTACAAGCTGCGCGAGCGCTATTCGGGGACCGTGACCGAGAGCTTCATCCAGGGACCGTGAAGGCAAGGCTCATTCAGGGACCGTGAAGTAGCGGGCGAACGCCGGGACGACCTCCGCCTCGCCGACCCTGCCGTCGCCGTCGGCGTCGAGCGCGGCGGCGGAGGCGAGGGCGATGTCCTCGCTCACACCCAGGATTCTCAGTACGCGCGCCATGTCCTCGACGGTGGCCGCTCCGTCGCCGTCGGTGTCGGCGATGTCGAGGGCCGCGTGCAGGAAGGGGCGGGCGATCTCCGCGAACCGGTCGGGGTTGTCACGCAGGCGCTTGACCGCGCCGTACACGAACTCGTCCCGGTTGATGCGCTGGTCGCCGTCCCGGTCCGCTATGCCGGCCATGCCCTGCCAGAACGCCTCGGCACCCGCGTACAGCGCCTGCCCCTTGTCGGAGCACGCCGCGGTGCCGAACTCGGCGAGCAGCGCCTTGGCCGCTCCGCTGAAGTCCTCGCGGTCGATATAGCCGTTGCCGTCCTGGTCGAAGGTGGCGAACCGGGCGGCGATCCTGCGCTCGTACTCGCTGCTGACCATGTCTCTTCGAGCCGCCTTACTCACGTCGGGGTCTATCTGGACGGAGCGTACGACGCGCCGGGCCCTCCAAGCGCGGGAAAGCGGCGCTTGTGCCAAGACCGAGGGAATTTTGCGACAACGATGTGGCAGAAGCCTCCCGGCGACGCTACGCGGAGACCGGGCCGGGGCCTGTTGCGAAAGTGGCGTCTGCCACGCCGCTTTCGCGACAGTCCCTCTAGGCGGAGAGCGGGTCGGCCTCTTCGGCGACGGCGTCCTCCAGGTCGGCGTACACGTCGAACAGGCGGCGGACGCCCAGCGCGCCGAGGACGCGGTTGACGTGGGAGCCGTCGACCGCGCCCTGCGCCGGGAGGATCAGACGCAGGCGGCCCTGGCAGGAGCGGATCAGCCGACGGGAGGCTATGAGCACTCCGACGCCGCTGGAGTCGCAGAAGAACACGTCGTCGAGGTCCAGCACGAGAGAGTGCCGCCCCTCGGCCACCGCGTCATGCACGTGCTGCCGCAGCGTCGGCGATGTCACGAGATCCAGTTCGCCGGACACCCGGAGCACGGCCCATTCGCCCTGATCGACGCAGGTCACTTTGAACGTCACCACCATGCCCTTCGCTCGCCGGAACCCCGTAACCGGAAGCCGTACCTTCGCTTCCTTGCAGCGCGGCTGCCCAGCGGCCGTTCCCTGAAACACGGGGCCAAAAACGGAAACCGATCAGAAGAGGCTTGTTTTAGTCGTCTTCGATCCTGTTCGATCAAATCTGAACCAGGGTAGGTGACCGTCCCCTATCACCTGAGGTCGGCCAGGGGGCGCCCATTGCGACAAAGGGGCGTGCGCTGTCAGACGTGCCGACTACATTCGAGGAGACGGTGGACGCAGACTGGGCCGAGGCACGGGCAGGGGTGAGGGAGCCGGATGGCGAAGAAGGACACACCGCCCCGCTGGGACCGCAGGATGCAGCAGCGACTCGCACGCGGTGAGGCGGCCGCCCTCGGCGAGCTGTACGACCGGTTCGCCTCCCTCGTGCACGGCCTCGCCCACCGCGTCCTCGGCGACGAGCGCGCGGCCGACGGCATCACCCGCGACGTCTTCGCGCACGTCTGGGAGCACCCCGAGGCGTACGACCCCCGGACGGGCCCCCTGCGGTCCTGGGTCGCCACCCTGACGCACCGCCTCGCCGTGCAGCGACTGCGGGCCACCGAGACCGCCGCCCTGGCCCAGGGCTCGGGCGGTTCCGCCGAGGACCTGGAGCGAAGGGTGCGCCGCGCCTCGGTCGCCGCCCGCGCCGACTACATCGTGCAGTCCATGCCCGTCCCGCTGCGGGCCGCCCTGGAGCTGGCCTACTTCCAGCGCCGCGACTACCGCCAGACCGCGGTCGACCTCGGCGTCACCGAGGACGAGGCCCGCCGCCGGCTCCGCCTGGGCCTGCAGCTGCTGTCCACCGCCCACGACGCCGCCGCACCCGGGTCACCTCCCCGTTACGGGGGTGCGGCGTGAACGACGGCAGCGCGGACCGCTTCGGCCACGAGGGATTCGAGGACAGGGACAGCACGGACGACAGGGACAGCCAGGACGGCAAGGACGGCAAGGACGGCAAGGACGAGAGGAACGGCGACTGGGAGAGCAGGGGCGACGGGATCAGGGGCAAGGACGGGCAGCAGGAGGGATACGGTCCGGACGGTCCCGCGAACGGCGGCGGCCTCGGCCAGGACTCCGACCGGCCGCCGCGCATACCCATGCCCCGCGCCTCCGTCGAGGACGGCGGCCGGCTGCTGCCCGCGCCGGCGGCCCTGGGGGACCCGGCGCCGCAGCCCGCCCCGCTCGTCCTGGAGCATCCCGTGCTGAAGTCCCTCCTCGGCGCGTGGGCGCTGGCCGCCTGCTCGCCGGACGAGACGGCGGCCGTCGAGGAGCACCTGGGCGACTGCGGCAGCTGCGCCGACGAGGCCCTGCGGCTGCGCGAGGCGGTCGGCCTGCTGCACCCTCCGGAGAGCCTCGACCTGGACCCGGCCCTGCGCACCCGGGTCCTGGACGGCTGTCTCGACCGGCGCCCGCCACGCATCCCGGTGCCTGAGTGGGCGGCTCCGTACGACGCCGAGACGGCGCGCCTCGACGCGCTGCTGCAGGACATCGGGGACGCCGAGTGGCACGCGCCCGTGCGGCTGCGCTGGTTCGAGGGCGAGGGCCCGACGAGCCGCCGTACGACGGTCGCCGGGGTCATCGCCCATCTGCTCACGGTCGACGGGCTGGTCGCGGTCGCCCTCGGCCTGGACGACCCGCTGGGCGACGTCGCCGCCGAGGGCCCCACCCCGGGGGCCCGCACCGAGGCGTACTGGCGCACCTCGCACTTCCCGCCGACCCGCTCCGTCCGGGCGCCCTGGCGCGACCAGAGCCACGACCTCGTGCGCACGGTGTCCTTCGCGGGCGGCAGCTCGGGCTCCGCGCGGCTGGCGGTGTCGTACGGCGAGTTCGAGCTGCCGCTGCACGACGCGATGCTGGACCGGGCCTTCGAGTGCTGGGTGCACGCGGAGGACATCGCCGAGGCGGTCGACTACCCGTACGAACCGCCCTCCGCCCGTCATCTGCACCGCATGATCGACCTCGCGGCCCGGGTCCTGCCCGCCACGCTGGCGCAGCGGCGGCAGACGGGCCTTGCCTCGCCCACCCAGGGACGCCACCTCGTCTCCGCCGGCGGACCCGGCCGCAGCCTGCGCCTGGAGATCGAGGGCTCCGGCGGCGGCGAGTGGCTGATCCCCCTCGACTCCCCCGGCGCGGTGGGCTCCGCCGAGCACGAGGTCGCCCATATCGCCCTGGACGGCGTGGAGTTCTGCCGCCTCGCAGCGGGTCATGTATCGCCACAGGAGGCGGCGGCGGGGCAGGTCGGTGACCGGGAGGCGATCAGGGATGTGCTGTTCGCCGCGGCGAGCTTGAGCCGTATGTAGGGGTGGGTTCGGTGTCGTCGGCGGCTGCGGGTGCGTGAGGGGTGTTCGCGCAGTTCCCCGCGCCCCTGAAGGCCTGCAGTGAAGCCGCGTAGGGGCGCGGGACCGTTTCCGTATGCGGCTTTGCCGCGGGGGCGCGCCCAGCCACGAACAACCCGCAGCCGCTGACGAACCCGAACTCCCGGGCTCCTAGGCGAACACAACCGTCCGGCGCCCGTTGAGCAGAATCCGCCGCTCCGCATGCCATTTCACGGCCCGGGCCAGCGCCTGGCACTCCACGTCCCGCCCGATCGCGACCAGCTGGTCCGGCGTGACGTCGTGCCCCACCCGCTCGACCTCCTGCTCGATGATCGGCCCCTCGTCGAGGTCCGCGGTGACGTAGTGGGCCGTGGCGCCGATCAGCTTGACGCCCCTGGCGTGCGCCTGGTGATACGGCTTCGCGCCCTTGAAGCTCGGCAGGAAGGAGTGGTGGATGTTGATGATCCGCCCGCTGAGCTGCTTGCACAGGTCGTCGGAGAGGACCTGCATGTAGCGGGCCAGCACGACCAGTTCGACGTCGTTCTCGCGGACGATCTCCAGCAGCCGCGCCTCCGCGTCGGCCTTCGTGTCCTTCGTCACCGGAACATGGTGGAAGGGAATGTCGTACGACCCCACGAGCTCGGCGAAGTCCGTGTGGTTGGACACCACCGCCGCGATCTCCACGGGCAGCGCACCGATCCGCGCCCGGAACAGCAGGTCGTTCAGGCAGTGCCCGAACTTGCTGACCAGCAGCACGATCCGCATCCGGTCCTCGGCCCGGTTGATCTGCCAGTCCATGTGGAAGGCGTCGCCGATCGCGGTGAAGCTCGCCCGCAGCTTGTCCACCGAGACCGGCGCCTCCGCCGAGAAGTGGACGCGCATGAAGAACAGACCCGTGTCGTGGTCGCCGAACTGCTGGCTGTCCTCGATGTTGCAGCCGGTCATGAAGAGATAGCTCGACACGGCGTGCACGATGCCCTGCTTGTCGGGGCACGAGAGGGTGAGGACGTACTGATCGGCGAGGGTCGCCGCGGCTCGGGTGGACTGGTCGGTCATGCAGGACAGGGTCCCATAAGCGTGCCCACGTGCGGACCGGAGTCCGCTACGCGGAACGCGTCATGATCCGCAGCACCTCAAGGGTGCGCGGCGGAACGTCCGGGTCCTCCCCGTCGGCCGCGGCCAACCGCACGTGCGCGTCCCGGGCCGCCCGGACCGCCTCCGGCCAGGCCTGGTTCTCGACGTACGCGGAGACCGGGGCGTCGGGCCCGACCTGGTGCATGATCCGCAGCACCCGCAGCACGGCGGTGTCGACGAGGGCCGCCTCCTGGGAGTCCCGGAAGATCGTGCCGACGTACTTCTCGGCGGACCAGTTGTCCAGCCAGGTGTCCTCGACCAGGCGGTACACGGCGTCGGTGACGTCCCCGTACCCGTCGAGGCCCGCCAGCCAGACGTTCTGCTGGAACGCCGGGTCGGAGAGCATGTGCAGCGCGGAGCGCACATTGCTGCGCCAGCGCCACCACGGCATGTCGTTCTGTGGCATGCCGCCCATGGTGGAGGAGCGACGGCCGCGACGGGAAGAGTTCTCCGAACCTTGCACGGTCACCGATCGTACGTTCTTCGGACCGGGCGCCTCACCGACCCCCGCAATTCACCTCCAGGTCACTGATCAGTAACCGAGGGTCACCCCCAGGTTGGCGATGTGCGGGAAGCGTGTGCATACATGACCGGCAGGCGACGCATCCGCAGTACCTCCCTCCCCCTACGTATCCGGCCACTCAGAGCCACCGCTTTGTCGGTGGGGGCTCTGGCCGCGTGTATGTCACTCGCCACCGGTTGCGGGGTCGTCCCCGGTACCGCGGAGAGTTCCGGGGACGACTCGATCACGGTCATGACCTGGGCCCCGGAGCAGACCAGCGCGACCAACAAGCCCGGAATGCCCGCCTTCGCGAGGGCCTACGCCCGCTGGATCAACGCCCACGGCGGCATCAACGGCCGCAAGCTGAAGGTCCTGACCTGCGACGACCACAACGACAGCCTGGCCGCCGCCAAGTGCGCGACCTCGGCCGTCAAGCACAACGTCGTCGCGGTCGTCGGCTCCTACAGCCAGTACGGCGACTCCTACCTCCCCACCCTGGAGAGCGCCGGCATCCCCTACATCGGCGGGTACGGCGTCACCACCTCCGAGTTCACCAGCCCGCTGTCCTACCCCGTCAACGGCGGCCAGCCCGCCCTGCTGGCCGGCCTCGGCAAGGGACTCGCCGGGAGCTGCGGCCCCGTGGCGCTCATACGGCCCGACAGCATCACGGGCGACGAGCTGCCCGCCATGCTCGACGCCGGCCTGAAGGCGGCCGGGCACGTGGCCGCCGTCGACCAGCGGGCGGCGGACGACACCACCGAGTACTCGGTTCCGTCGCAGCGGGCGCTGGCGGCCACGACCGGAAAACGGCTGAAGAGGGGGTGCGTGATTCCCGCGCTCGGGGATCGCACCGACACCTTCATGGACTCCTTCCGGCGCGACCGCGAGGGCTACCCCGCCGTGAAGACCGCCGCCACGCTCGACAGCGTCGACCAGACGGTCATCAACGAGTCCGGCGGCCGGTCGGGGCCGTACGAGGGGTCGTACGTCACCGGCTGGTACCCCGTGGCGAGCGACCCGCGCTGGGACGCCATGAAGAAGGTGATCCAGGAGGAGGCCTTCGGCGACAACCGCATCGACGCCGCGGATGCCGGGGTGCAGACGACCTGGATCGCCTACACCGTGTTCAAGGACGTCGTCGCCTCGCTGGGCGACGGCGACGTCACCTCCGGCACCGTGCGCAGGTCCCTCGACAACGGGCTGAAGGTCAGCACCGGCGGCCTCACACCGACGCTGCAGTGGTCCTCCGAGAGCCCGCTCGCCGCCATCGGCTTCTCCCGCCTGGTCAACGCCAACGTGACGCTTCAGGTGGTGCGCCAGGGGCAGCTGGTGGCGGCGACGCGGAAGGGGTTCGAGGACGCGACGAAGACGCTGGAGACAGCGGACGTGAACTGAGGTCCACGTCCGCGGCCCTCAGAGCTGGGTCGGCTGGCGCTGGGTCAGGCCGTACGTCTTCGCGATGGCGTTCCACAGCTGGGCCGCCCTGACCTTCTCCGCACTGGCCGTGCCGCTGGAGCGGTTGCCCGCCTGGGTCTGGCCGGTCGGGCGGGCCTGGCCCTTCTTGCAGCCCTTCTTGCCGCCGACCTGGTCGGCCCAGGCCGCGTAGTGGTTGTCGGCCGCCGCGGACGCCCGCCACGCCTTGGTGAGCGAGGCGGTCAGCGCGTCGTGGTTCGGGAGCCTGTCGACGGACAGGCCGGACAGCCGGGTGACCAGCTGGGTGCGCTGCCTTGCCGCGTCGCGCAGGTCGGAGGCCGCCTGCGTCTGGTTCTTGCATCCCTTCACATCGGCCACCGCCCGGATCACCGAGGCCCGGCTGTCGCCGCTGTCGGCCAGCAGCTTGTCCAGGGCGACGGCCTGCTGCTTCGCCGGATCGGCGGCGGGCGAGGCGGAACCGTCGGTCGCCGGGGCCGTGGCCGAGACGTTCTGGTTCTTGTCCTTGCCGTCGTGGCCCCCACCGCCGCCGAGCAGCGCACCCGCGCCGACGCCGAGCACCACGATGCCGACACCGACGGCGGCGATCAGCGGCACCCGCGACTTCTTCGGGCCGCCGCGGCCGCCCCGGCCGTCGTCGCCCGGCGGGGCGTACGCGGGCTGGGGCTGGGCGTAACCGGGCTGGGGCGGGGCGTAGTTGGTCTGCGGGGGCTGCTGTTCGAAGCGCGGCATCTGCTGCGTGGCCGCGGCGGGGCTCTCGCTGCCCGGCCCGGTGCGGAACAGGTTGTCGAACTCGGCGGGCGGCTGCCGGTCCCCGCCCTGCGGCATGCCGTACGGCGCCCCGGCGGCCTGGCCGGGCACGGGCGCGATGAACTGCGTGGCCTCGGCGTCCGGCCCGGACGGGGGCGGGAACGGCCCGGCGCCGGCCTGCGGTGCGCGGCCCAGGAACTGCGTGGCCTCGGAGACCGATGCGCCTCCGCCCACCTCGGGGGGCAGCGGGCCCGGCGCGACGGGCGGAATGTACTGCGTCGCCCCCTCGTCCGCCGCTGCGGCCACCGGAGGGATGTACTGGGTGGCGCCCTCGTCCGCGACGGGCGGGAGGGGACCGCCGTAGGCACCGGGAGCGGCGGGAGCGCCGTAGCCGCCACCGGGGTCGGCGGGCGGCAGGGGCGCGGCCGGCCCGCCCTGTCCGGCGGTGGCGCCGTACGGGTGGGCGGGCGGCAGGGACGGGTTCGCCGGTGGCTGCGCTATCGCGGGCTGGCCGCCGTACGACGGAGCCGGGGCGCTGTCCGGGGGCTGCGCCCCGGACGGGCCGGACGCGGGCGCACCCCACTGGTCGGGGGTCTGCGGCTGCTGCCGGTCGGGGGCGCCCCAGGACTGGTCGGGCGGCGTGGGCCAGCCCTGGCCCGGCTGCGAGGCCGGTATCTGGTTCTGGTCGGGGCCCCACGGGGTGCCCCAGGCCTGGCCCCCGGTCGGAGCCGCGGCCGGGGCCTGCGGGCCGTCGTACGCGGCGGTCCGGCCGTCGTACGACGTGGTCTGACCGTTGTACGGGGCGGCCTGGTGGCCGGTGTACGAGTCGGCCTGCTGACCGTTGTACGAGTCGGTCTGGTGGCCGTTGTACGGGCCGGCCTGCTGCCCGGCGTGCTGACCGGGCTGCGGGCCGACCGGGCCCTGTTGTGCGGCCAGCATGCCCGGCAACAGCGGCTCGCCGCCGTCCGAGGGCAGCACGATGCCTTCGCGCGCTTCGCGCGGCGAGGGCTCCTCGCCCTGTCCACTCTGCGTCACCGGGACTCCTACGAATGGGGGACCTTCGGGATCGTCGGCTCACGCTACCGGGTCCCCCGAGCCGCGTGCCACGCAGCTCAGGGCACAAACCCCTTCCCTGTGACAGCAGTAACAAAACGGCTCCACAGACCGCTGTACATGTCACCCTTCCTGCCGGATCCCGCGCGGAAACCGGCCGTTTCCCGAGGATTCACCCACCGGAGGGCGTCCGTCCTCACGCCGCCACCTGCAGCTCCATGCGCGCCGCGAACTCCCGCACCACCGGCTCGTCCTGGAACGGCACCAGCCGCTGCTGGAAGTCCTCCAGGTACTCGGCACCCCGGTTGGAGCGGAGGGACTCAAGGAGTTCCACGGCTTTCAGGCCGGTGCTGCAGGCCTGTTCGACCTCGCGCTGCTGCACCTGAGCCGTGGCCAGCAGCACATATCCGATGGCCCGCCTGCGCGCCTTCGTCTCGGGAAGCACGGCCAGCGCCTCCCGCGCGCACCGTGCCGCCGCCTCGGCCTGCCCGAGGTCCCGGTGGCAGTGCGCCAACTCGTCGGCCAGGTAGGCCTCGTCGAAGTGCGCGATCCACGCCGGGTCGTCCCCGGAGGCGGAGTCGGCCCCTTCCAGCGCCGAGACCGCCCGCCCGGACGCCGTCTGGGCCGCCCGCGCGTCGCCCATCAACGCATGCCCGCGCGCCTCGGCCGCATGGAACATCGCCTCCGCGCGCGGAGTCACGCGCCCACGCGCCCCCTCCTGTGCCGCCCGCGCCAACTGCGCGATCTCACGCGGGTTTCCGAGCTGGGCCGCGAGATGGCTCATGGAGGCGGCCAGTACGTATCCGCCGTAGCCGCGGTCGCCCGCCGCCTGCGCGAGCCGCAGCGCCTGGATGTAGTACCGCTGGGCCAGGCCCGGTTGACCGGTGTCGATGGCCATGTACCCGGCGAGTTCGGTCAGTCGGGCCACCGCCGCGAACAGATCACGCCCCACGGCCTCCCGGTACGACCCCGCCAGCAGCCCCGAGACCACGCTGTTGAGGTAGTGCACGACGACCGGGCGCACATGCCCGCTGCCGTACTGATGGTCCAGATCCACCAGCGCCTGCGTCATCGCGCGCACGGCCGCCACGTCGGACTGCCCCACCCGCGGGCCCGCCGAGCGCGAGACCTGCGAGTCGGGCGAGGAGATCAGCCAGTCCCGGCTCGGCTCGACGAGCGCGGACGCGGCGACGGACGAGCCGGACAGGAAGTCCCGGCGCCCCACATCACTGCGCCACAGCTCACAGACCTGCTCGATGGCGCCCAGTACGGTCGGCGAGAACTGGAGCCCGACGCCCGAGGCGAGGTTCTTGCCGTTGGCCATACCGATCTCGTCGATCGTGACCGTGCGGCCGAGTTTGCGGCCCAGCGCCTCCGCGATGATCGCCGGGGCGCGCCCGCGCGGCTGCTGTCCGCGCAGCCAACGGGCCACGGACGTCTTGTCGTAGCGCAGGTCGAGACCGTGCTCGGCGCCGCACATGTTGACCCGGCGGGCGAGCCCGGCGTTCGAGCACCCCGCCTCCTGGATGAGCGCCTGCAACCGTTCGTTCGGCTGTCGTGCGACGAGAGGCCTTGCGGCCATGGCGTACCCCCTGGGACCAACCCCTGAAGCGAAAAGATCCGGCCGTGAAGATCAATGCCCCGCCGAGACGCGTAAAATGCGAGGGTTGCGCGGATTGCAGGGGTAAAGGCTGATGCCGACCCCAGAGGTGGCTACCCAGCCCACGACGAGGTTCCCCCTGCGCGCCCCCGCACATGCATCCATGCGCCCCGGATGCGGAATCGATGCTCCTCCCCCGCGCGCGCTGCCCCCGTAACCCGAGGTGGGTGCGGGAGTTGAGTTCATCGTGGAAGAGACGATCGCCGGCCCCGAAGCCGTTCAGATTCCGAAGCAGCGCGGGGAATCGCTGCAGGAGACCGCCGTACGCTACGCCGAGGAGCGCCACTGGGACGTCTTCCCCGGCACCTGTCTGGAGGCCGTCGACGGGGTGCAGCACTGCTCCTGCGGCGACGCCGGGTGCGCCGCGCCCGGTGCGCATCCGGCGCGGGAGGACTGGGCGTCGCAGGCCACGGGCAGTGCGACCGTCGCCCGCCGGATGTGGCAGAAGCAGCCGAGGGCGTCGATCCTGCTGCCGACGGGGCGCACGTTCGACGCGATCGAGGTGCCGGAGACCGCGGGGTTCCTCGCCCTGGCGCGCATGGAGCGCATGGAGTTGACGCTCGGCCCTGTGACGTTGACGCCGGATCGCCGGATGCACTTCTTCGTGCTGCCCGGTGCGGCGGTCAAGATCCCGGACCTGGTGCGGAAGCTGGGCTGGTCGTTGTCGTCGCTCGATCTTGTCGCACTCGGCGAGGGGGCGTTCGTGGCCGCGCCGCCCACCCGGTACGGCTCGCGGGGTGCCGTCCAGTGGGCCTGCCGTCCCACCCACGCCAACCGGTGGCTTCCCGACGTCGAGGAGTTGCTCTCCCCGCTCGCCTACGCCTGCGGACGCGACCGCTGATCCTTCCCTCCGGAGAGCAACCCCCTAGGGTTTCCCGCATGACAGAGGGAAATGAGGCCGGGGCCGCCGCCGTACGGGTCCGTGGGCTGTGGAAGCGGTTCGGGCAGCAGGTCGCTGTTGCCGGGATCGATCTGGAGTTGCCCGCGGGGAAGTTCATCGGGCTCGTGGGACCGAACGGGGCCGGGAAGACCACCACCCTCTCCATGGTCACCGGGTTGCTGCGGCCCGATCAGGGGAGCGTCGAGGTCGTCGGGCACGACGTGTGGCGGGATCCGGTGGCCGTGAAGGCGCGGATCGGGGTGCTGCCGGAGGGGCTCAGGCTGTTCGAGCGGTTGTCGGGGCGCGAACTGCTCGCCTACAGCGGGCGGTTGCGCGGACTGCCCGGCGGTGAGGTCGACAAGCGGGCCACGCAGCTTCTCGACGTGCTCGACCTGGCCGGCGCCCAGCACAAACTCGTCGTCGACTACTCGACCGGCATGCGCAAGAAGATCGGGCTCGCCGCCGCGCTCCTCCACAATCCCGAAGTGCTCTTCCTCGACGAGCCGTTCGAGGGCGTCGACCCGGTGTCCGCCCAGACGATTCGCGGCGTGCTGGAGCGGTACACCGCCTCGGGCGCGACCGTCGTCTTCTCCTCCCACGTCATGGAACTCGTCGAGTCGCTGTGCGACTGGGTGGCCGTGATGGCCGCCGGCCGCATCCGCGCCCACGGCACGCTCGCCGAGGTGCGCGGGGACTCGCCCTCACTGCAGCAGGCGTTCCTCGAACTCGTCGGCGCGGGCGGCCGCGACACGGGGTCGAACCTGGACTGGCTGGGCGGCGGCGCGCGATGACGGATCACGTGAACGTCACACCCGTCGTCGTACGCCTGAAGCTGTCCCTGCTGCGCAACGGACTCAAGCAGTCCGGCGGGCGGCGGGCCGCCTACGTCGTGTCGGCCGTCCTGGTCGTGCTCTTCGGGGCGCTGCAGCTGCTCGGGCTGGTCGCGCTGCACGGGAACGACCATGCGCTGTCCGTGGTCGTGCTGCTGGTGGCCGTGCTGGCACTGGGCTGGGCCGTGATGCCGCTGTTCTTCCCGGGCGGCGACGAGACGCTCGACCCGACGCGCCTTGTGATGCTGCCGCTGCGGCCCCGGCCGCTGGTGCGGGCGCTGCTCGCGGCCTCACTGGTGGGCATCGGACCGCTGTTCACGCTGCTCCTGCTGGCCGGTTCGGCGATCTCGGTCGCGCACGGCGGTGCGGCGTACGCCGTCGGTGTCGTCGCGGTCGTCCTCGCGCTGCTGGTGTGCGTGGCCCTCGCGCGCGCCGTCGCCGCCGCCAACATCCGGCTGCTGACCAGCCGCAAGGGCCGTGACCTCGCGGTGCTGAGCGGTCTGGTCATCGCGATCGGGGCGCAGCTGGTCAACTTCGGGGCGCAGCGCCTGGGTTCGTCCGGGCTCACGCAGCTGGACCCGGTGGCCGACGTGCTGAAGTGGGTGCCGCCCGCGGCTGCGGTCGGCGCGGTGGAGTCGGTGAGCGAGGGGTCGTACGGTGTCGCCGCCCTTCAACTCGCCCTGACTCTGGGTGCGTTGGGCCTGTTGCTCGGCATGTGGTCGCGTCATCTGACCCGGCTGATGACCTCGCCCGACGGCTCCACCCTCCAGGCCGCCGAACCCGCCGCCCGCGGACGGACCTCCGGCGGCCTCACCCGCCTGCTGCCCGCCGGCCGCACCGGTACGGTCATGGAGCGCAGCCTGCGCTACATCTGGCGCGACCCCAAGACCAAGGCCGCCTGGGTGACCTCGCTCGCCATCGGCCTGATCGTGCCGGTGTTCAACGCGCTGCAGGGCACCGGCTCGATCTACTTCGCGTGCTTCGCCGCCGGGATGCTCGGCATCCAGATGTACAACCAGTTCGGCCAGGACACGTCCGCGTTCTGGATGGTCGCCACGACCATCTCCTCCCCGCGCGACGCCTACGTCGAGCTGCGCGGGCGGGCCCTCGCCCTGCTGCTGATCACCCTGCCGTACGCCACCCTCGTCACCGTCGTGACGACCGCGATGCTCGGCGACTGGCCCCGGCTGCCCGAGGTGCTCGGGCTGTCCTTCGCCCTGCTCGGCGCGATGCTGGCGACCGGTGCGTGGACGTCCGCCCGGTTCCCGTACTCCATCCCGCAGGAGGGCTACAAGAACGTGGCTCCCGGGCAGACCGGTCTGGCCTGGATCTCGATCTTCGGCGGCATGGTCTCGGCGGCCCTGCTGTCCGCTCCCGTCATCGTGGCGGCGATCTGGGTCAACGTGGCGCAGAACGGCGACGAGTGGGGCTGGCTGCTCCTCCCGGCCGGCGCGGCCTACGGCGCCGGCATCACCCTGGCGGGCCTCCGCCTGGCGGCCCCCCGCACAGCGGCCCGCCTGCCGGAAATCCTGACGGCGGTGAGCAAGGGCTGACGGCACCTTCGGCCAACGGCCCTGCAACGCCGCCCCAAAGGGGCGCGGGGCTGTATCTGATATGCGGCTCCGCCGCGTGGCGCGACCAGCCACCATCGACCTGCCCCCGCAAAACGACAGAAACCCCCAACCTGTTAGGCGCCCCCGTCCAGCCTCACGCAGTGAGCACCGCATCCACGAACGGCTCGATCGCCGCCCGCCATCCCTCTGGCTGGTCGTAGTGCACAAGATGTCCGGCGTCGGCAACCTCCGCGTACTCCCCGAGAGGCAGCACCCGGACCATCTCCTGCGCCTCGGCGCGCCCCAGCTCACCGTCGAGCCCGCGCACGACCAGCGCGGGACACCGCACCTGCGCCAGCTCCTCCCAGTGCGCGTCGTACACCCACGTCTCGCGGGACCTGAGCATCTGGCCGGGATCGAACACGGGCCGCCAGCCGTCGGCGGACTCGTGCATCACCTCGGCGTAGAACTCACCGCGTGACGGATTCGGCCGCTCCACCCAGGGATCGTCCTCGCCGAACCACTTCCGTACGTCGGCGAGGGTGGCGAAGGGGGCGGGCCAGGCCCGAAACCACTCCTCCCACTCCCGCTGCGAGGCCGCGCCCAGTGCGGACGCCCGCATGTCGCAGATGATCAACCCGCGGACCAGATCGGGGCGCTTGGCCGCGAGCTGCCAGGCGGTCAGCGCGCCCATGGCGTGACCGATGAGGACGGCCGGGGTGAGACCGAGCTGCTGCAGAGCGGCCTCGGCGTCCTCGACGTAGGCCTCACGCGTGAACACTCCCTGCGGCGGCTTGGCGCTCTGGCCGTGGCCTCGCTGGTCGAGCGCGACGGCGCGGTGCCGCTCGGAGAGCCAGCGGGCGGTGGAAGCCCAGTGCGAGGCGCGGCCCATCAGGCCGTGCAGTAACAGCACGCCGGGTGCGGGCTCGCCGGTCGCGCCGTTCGTCGGATCGGCCTTGGGCGGGTCGGTCTTGGGCGGGTCGCCGAACTCCCAGGCGGCAAGGCGTAGGCCGCCCGCCCCGGTCACATCGATGCGTCGCGCCATGGTCCTGGCACCCCCCTAGCTCCGCTCGGACCGCTCGCTCCGCTTGAGCCGACCGGTCCTGTGAACCGTGTCCTGCCGTGCCGTGCAGCTGTCTGTGCTGGTGCGCGTCCCCTCCTGAAGCGCAGATCCCGCGTGATCCGTTACCCAGACTATCGAATGGCCATTCGAAAAAGCCGTCTCTGCGGGCAACACCCCTCGTACGAGTGACCTCGCTCAAGGAATGATCGCCGCCGCTGAGGGGAGATCTTCAGCGGGAGGCGGACCGCTCGGGGAAAACGGTCCGAAGGGGATGACCCTGGGAGCTCGGGGCTCCGGGTCAGCACAGGGGAGGACAGGCCCCGGCGCCGCATGGCGCCGGGGCCCTCCACACGTCTGCGGCACATCCTCCCGCCCCCTCAGGTCATATGCCTCACGCGACAGCCTCGCACGCGGAACGTCCGAGCGCTGCGATTTCCGCGCACTGAATCTCGACATCGAGGAGTTCGGCCAGAAGCTCGTGCGGCGCCTCAAATGCCCCTGGAACACCGGAAGTTGACGGCATCCGCGCGGCCCGGGGCAGGGCCGGAAACAGCTCGTCCGCGGTAGTCAGCGCTTGGCCACGAACACGTGGGACGCCACGTCCGCCGCCAGCTCGGCAGCCTCACCGCCGCTGCCCACCAGCACGCCGCCCGCCGACTCCGTCACGCTCACCACCGAGCCGGGCTGCACGCCCGCGCGGCGCAGCGTGTACATCAGCTGCGCGTCCGTCTGGATCGGCTCGCCGATACGGCGCACCACGACCGTCTTGCCCTCCAGGCCCGGGTCGAGATCGGCCAGCGACACCATGCCCTCGTCCAGGAACGGGTCCGCGCCGTCCTTCTCGCCCAGCTCCTCCAGGCCCGGGATCGGGTTGCCGTACGGCGACTCGGTCGGGTGCCGCAGCAGCTCGAGCACCCGCCGCTCCACGGCCTCGCTCATCACGTGCTCCCAGCGACACGCCTCGGCGTGCACCTGCTCCCACTCCAGGCCGATCACGTCGACGAGCAGACACTCGGCGAGCCGGTGCTTGCGCATCACGCGCGTGGCGAGCCGGCGGCCCTCGTCCGTGAGCTCCAGATGACGGTCGCTGGCGACGGACACGAGGCCGTCCCGCTCCATCCGCGCCACCGTCTGGCTGACCGTCGGCCCGCTCTGGTCCAGCCGCTCGGCGATCCGGGCCCGCATGGGCACCACACCTTCCTCCTCCAGCTCGAGGATGGTGCGGAGATACATCTCCGTGGTGTCGATCAGTCCGGACATACGTGCCCCTTGGTGAGATCTGCCGGAAGCACGACAGCTTCTGGCGTGTGCGCTGGCCCTGGATCCAATTCTGACGCATACCACTGACAAGCGTGCCGCGCCGTTTGAACCAGGGGATTACGGCGGGGTACCGGGAGCAGCTGACGGCATGTATTGACACGGCACTGGTCCAGACCGCACGGTGATCCGCGACACGGACACTCCTGCCGCCCCGGAAGGACCCGCATGAGCGACGGCAAACCGGCCGACCAGTTCTTCGACGCCGCGATCGATCTCCTGCAACGGGTCCGGGACGAGGAGGCGCAGTCCATCACGGCGGCCGGCACACTGCTCGCGGACACCGTCGTCAACGGCGGCCGCCTCTTCGCCTTCGGCGCCGGACACTCCTCGCTCGCCGCACAGGACGTCGTCTACCGCGCGGGCGGCCTCGCCCTCATGAACCTGCTCGCCGTGCCCGGCGTCGTCGGCGTCGACGTCATGCCGGCCACCCTGGGCTCCGCCCTGGAGCGCGTGGACGGCCTCGCGAGCGCCGTCCTGGACAGCTCGCCCCTGCGTGACGGGGACGTCCTGATCATCATCTCCCTCTCCGGCCGCAACGCCCTCCCCGTCGAGATGGCCATGTCCGCCCGCGCGCGCGGAGTGCGGGTCATCGGGGTGACGTCGGTGGCGTACGCGACCGAAACCCGTTCCCGGCACGTCTCCGGCACCTGTCTGCGCGACCACTGCGACATCGTCCTCGACTCCAAGATCGCCGTCGGCGACGCGACCCTCACCCTCGACACCGTCCCGGCCCCCTTCGCCCCGGCCTCGACCGTCGTCACCAGCGCGATCCTGCAGGCGGTCATGGCCACGGCGGCGGGCGCACTGGCCGAGCGGGGCATCGAGCCGCCGCTGCTCAGGTCGGGGAACGTCGACGGCGGACACGAATGGAACGGGCGCGTGATGGCGGAGTACGGGGACCGGATCTTCTACCAGCAGTGATCCGGCGCGATCAGGCCTTGATCCGCTACTCGCGCCCCACGACCCGCGCCAGATCCAGCGCAGCCCCGATTCTCGCGGCCACGTCCTCCGCGTAGGCCGCGTCGGCCCGCTCGAACTGGCTGCGCCCACCCCCGCGCAGAAACGTCACGACCCCCAGCGTCCGCCCCCGGCTGCGCAGCACCGCGCACAGCGCGTGCACCGCGTCGCCGGGCCACTGCCGAGCCCGTGCCCACTCCCGCGCCTGCTCGACCGGCACCGACCCCACACTCGCCCGCACCGACCCGATCCGCTCCACGCACTGCAACGCCGGATGCCCCTGCGCGTACCGCACCGGCAAGCCCGCCCGCCCGGTGAGCAGGCTCGGCCCCGGCGCCCCGGAGGGCGTCGCGGCGACCCGTACCAGCCGCACCGGCCCCTCCGTCGCCCCCTCCGCAGCCGGGCTGCCCGCCACCCGGTCGATCAGCGCGTGATCGGCGAACCCGGCGAGCGCGAAGTCGAGATGGACGGTCGCCGCCTCCCCCGGGTTCTCGCACTCCGCGGCCGCCCGGGCCGCCCGGTGCAGCTGTTGGGTCCTGAAGCGCAGCAGCGCCGCCTCCTGCTCGCCCTGCTTGCCGTCCGTCACGTCCTGGAAGAGCCAGGCGACCCCCAGCGGCACCGGCTCCTCCGCGAGGGGCGAGGCCAGCCGTACGAAGCCACAGCGCCAGCACCGCCGCTGATCGCCCTCCGGCGTCCGCACACTCACCCAGATCTCCGCCGGCGCGGGCGGGGCGCCCTCCGCGAGCACATGCGTGAGCGCGCTCTCCAGTTCCTCCACGCCCTGCGCGAGCAGCTCCCCCAGCGGCCGCCCCAGCGCCGACGTACGCCCGATGCCGAGCGAACGCGCCGCGTGCGCGTTCACCACGGCCGGACGCAGATCGGCGTCGACGAGCACGACCCCCCAGCTCGCGTCCTCGAACAACGCCTCGCTGAGCGCGATCGACCGCTCCAGGTCGATCTGCGTGTGCACTTCACTGAAGGCGCAGTACACGCCCGCGGGCTTGCCGTCGGGCCCGCGTACCGCGGCGGACTGCGTCCGCACCAGCACCCGCCCGCCGTCCTTCGTCAGCAGCGCGAACTCGTGCACCTGCCGCCCGGGGGCCTCCATGGCGGACATCAGCCGCCCCTCGACCTCCTCGGCGTCCGCACTGCGTACGGCCCACCCCGCGAACCCGTGCCGGCCCACCGCCTCGGCCGCGGTCCATCCCAGGATCCGCTCCGCCTCACGGTTCCAGTGGGTCACCACCCCGCCGGCGTCGAAGGCACACAGCGCGGCGTCCATCCCGTCCAGCAGCGCGGCCAGCAGATCGGAGCCGTCAGGACCCACGGGACCCGCCCGCTCGGGCTCGTCCGGCCCCAGCTCGTCGGTGGTCCCACTACGCCGGGAAGCACTCACCTGGACCCCCTGCCAAGCTGCGTCCGCACCTACGGCGCGTCGTTTCGCTCACTCGCAATCATCTAACTTGAACGTGACACAGCACACACCGAGTTCCCACAAGATTGAGGGAATCGTTGTAAGCCGCCTCCGCCTCCACGATCACCCCTGAGCCAGCCGAAGATCAACCCACTCATCGCTTTCGCCGTCGAGCACATACCGCTCGACCTCGGCGAATCCGCACTTCTCGGCGAACCGCAGCCCGTCCTCGTTGGCCGCCAGCACGCATGTCTCCACCTCCCGGGCGCCCAGCACACGCGCGTGCGCCAGCCCCTTCTCGTAGAGCGCCGTCCCGAATCCCCGCCCGCGGTGGCCCGGCAGCACGCGCGCGATCACCGTCGCCGCACCCCGGTCGCCCTCCGGCGGCCGCACCGTCGAACAGCCGACGAGAACATCCCCGAGATACGCGTTCTCCAGCCGATAGCGCCCGAGCCGTTCCCGCGCCGCGTCGAGCGACATCGCGGCGGGCGGCACGACCACGTTGTGCACATGCCGCCACTCGTTGAGCATGGCCTCTCCGTGCACGGCCTCGATCCGCAGCCCCCTGCGCCGCGCGTACACCTCGATCTCGATCCGCATCCGAGGATCCGCGAGCCCGCACACCATCATCGTCGCCGCCGGCCGCACCTCCCCGAACGCCTTGCGCAGCACGGGCCAACACGGCTCGAAGTCCTCCCGCGCCGGCAGCAGATACCGCACCCGTACGACATCGGAGAACCCGCACCCCGCCTCCGCGAGCGCCGCCCCTATGTTCCGCAGACACTGCTCCGCCTGCTCCACGACGCCGTCGGGGATCGTCATGGTGCCGTAGTCGAACCCCGTCGTCCCGGACACGTGCACCCAGTCGCCGTCCACCACCGCCCGGGCGTACCCGATCTGCTCCTCGAAGGTGGAACCACCGAGAACCGCCCGCCGCGTCACCTGCTGTTCTGTCATGCACAGAACGCTAGCCCGGTCGGTATCGCGAAAAACCGGTTGATCGGTGGTCGCCCGCTTCCTAGGCTGCTGCCAATTCGGAAAGGAGGTGGTTCGGCAGATGTATGAATACCGGACGGAAGAGGTGGCTGCGGGCTAGTGGCCCGCCGTCGTACTCGGTTCGGCGCCGGACGCCAGCGTGTGTGAGTTGCACGCAGCCGGCCCAATCCAATGCAGTCACCCGACCCGCGAGTCGCCGGTACGTCCGGCCGGCTCCTCCTCTGGAGGAACCAGACTCGCGGGTCGCCTGCGTTTTCAGACCCGCGTGATCCGCGTGATCCGAGTGATCTGCGTGCCCCGCTTCACGGACTGAGCCGCTCCACGCGCCAGCCCCCGTCCGCCTCCGCCACATACCGCAACCGGTCGTGCAGCCGGTTCTCGCGCCCCTGCCAGAACTCCACCGCCTGCGGGGCCACCCGGAAGCCGCCCCAGTTCGGGGGGACCGGGACCTGCTCGCCCTCGGGATAGCGGGCGGCCAGTTCGGCGTACGAGGTATCGACGTCGGCGCGGGTGGCGATCACGCTCGACTGGGCGCTGGCCCAGGCGCCGAGCTGGGAGCCGTGCGGGCGGGTGCGGAAGTAGGCGGCCGTCTCGTCACGGCCGGTGCGGCGGGCGAGGCCCGTGACGATGACCTGGCGGGCCATCGGGTGCCAGGGGAACAGAAGCGAGACGTACGGGTTCTCCGCCAGGTCGCGGGCCTTGCGGGAGTCGTAGTTGGTGAAGAAGACGAAGCCCTGCTCGTCGAACTGCTTGAGCAGCACCGTGCGGGAGCCGGGGCGGCCCTCGGCGTTCGCCGTGGAGACGACCATCGCGTTCGGCTCGAACAGGTGGGCCTCCGTCGCGGCCTGCTCGAACCAGCGCGCGAACTGCGCCACCGGAGTGGCGGCCAGATCGGACTCGGCGAGGCCCTCGGCCCGGTACTGCTTGCGCATGGCGGCGGGGTCCAGGGGGGCGGCGTCTCGGTCGGTCACGCGGTCATCCTGCCGTATGCGCGGGTGCCGTCCGGCCTGCTGTCCGTCATCATCGAAGAGTGCGAGTGGCACTGAGTGCCGCGAAGTCTCCACAAGAGTGGCACTCGGGGATATCGTGCTGGTGCCGTTCCGGTTGAGTGAGCAGCCGTACGGGGCATCACCAGGGTGGCCACCCAGGACCGCGAGTCGCACGAACCGACCGGGGATCCAGCGGCCGAGCCGCCATATCTGTCGTGCACATCTGTCGTACACATCACGAGGAGCCGCCTGATGTCCGACTTCGTACCCGGTCTCGAGGGAGTGGTCGCGTTCGAGACGGAGATCGCCGAACCGGACAAGGAGGGCGGCGCCCTGCGGTACCGGGGCGTCGACATCGAGGACCTGGTCGGCCACGTCTCGTTCGGCAACGTGTGGGGGCTGCTGGTCGACGGGGCCTTCAACCCCGGTCTGCCGCCCGCCGAGCCCTTCCCGATCCCCGTGCACTCCGGCGACATCCGGGTGGACGTCCAGTCGGCGCTGGCCATGCTGGCTCCCGTGTGGGGCCTCAAACCGCTGCTGGACATCGACGCCGAACAGGCGCGGGCCGACCTGGCCCGAGCCGCCGTCATGGCCCTCTCCTACGTGGCCCAGTCCGCCCGCGGCCAGGGGCGGCCCATGGTTCCGCAGCGCGAGATCGACAAGGCCCAGTCCGTCGTCGAGCGGTTCATGCGCCGCTGGCGGGGCGAACCGGACCCGAAGCACGTCGCGGCCGTCGACGCCTACTGGACGTCGGCCGCCGAGCACGGCATGAACGCGTCCACCTTCACGGCCCGCGTCATCGCCTCCACCGGCGCCGACGTGGCCGCGGCGCTCTCCGGCGCCGTAGGAGCCATGTCCGGGCCGCTGCACGGCGGGGCTCCGTCCCGTGTCCTCGGGATGATCGAGGAGATCGAGCGGACGGGGGACGCGGAGGCGTACGTGAAGCAGGCCCTCGACAGGGGCGAGCGCCTGATGGGCTTCGGGCACCGCGTCTACCGAGCCGAGGACCCACGCGCGCGCGTGCTGCGCCGTACCGCGCGTGAGCTGGGCGCTCCGCGGTTCGAGGTGGCCGAGGCCCTGGAGAAGGCCGCGCTGGCGGAGCTGCACGCCCGGCGCCCGGACCGGGTCCTGGCGACCAACGTCGAGTTCTGGGCAGCGATCGTTCTCGACTTCGCCGAGGTCCCGGCGCACATGTTCACGTCGATGTTCACGTGTGCCCGTACGGCCGGGTGGTCCGCGCACATTCTGGAGCAGAAGCGGACCGGGCGGCTCGTACGGCCGTCCGCGCGCTACATCGGGCCCGGGACGCGGGGTCCGCAGGCGATCGAGGGCTACGAGGGCATCGGCCACTAGGGCCTGTTGCGAAAGTGGCGTCGTCGGCCGAAGGGCGGCCGCGCGGCGTCCGGTGCGTGCTCTCGGCGTGCCGTCCGGAAGCCCTCGTACTGGGCGTACTCGGGCTTTCGGGCGGTGCGGCGAGAGTGCGTGCCGGGCGTCGCGCGGCAGACGCCACTTTCGCAACAGCCCTGGTGCCTCATCAGGCGCCGTTTGCCGGTTGAGGAGCGGCGTCCGGTGCGTGCTCTCGCCCCTGCCGGGTGCGGGCCCTCGTACGGGACGTACTCGGGCCTGCGCCCGGTGCGGCGCGTGGGGGCACCTCCCACGCCCTGAGGCTGTGGGGGAGCGTGCCGGGCGTCGCGACGGGCGAACGTTGCCTGCCGGGCACTGGCCGGGTGCGGTGGCCTCATGTGGGGCTGCGGCTCCGTGTGAGACCGCGCGGCCGCCAGGACCACGGGTTTTCCGTGCACGGCTCCCGGCTCGGTGATCAGCCCAGGGCCTGGTCCAGCAGCGCCGCCCACTGCGCCACGACCCGGTCCCGGCGCCCGGTGTCGTCGGTCAGCAGGTTGGCCAGGCCCAGGCCCCTGGCCATGTCCAGGAGGCCCTGGACGGTCTCCCTCGCGCCCGGGCGGGACTCGTCGGCGCCCAGCAGGTCCACCGCTATCCGGTGCGTCTCGCGGCCGACGCGCGCCTCCAGTTCCGTCACCCGGGGGCGCAGCTGCTCCTCGTTCGAGGCGGCGACCCAGAGGTGGAGGGCGGCTCGGAAGAGCGGGCCGGTGTAGAGGTCGACCAGGGCCGACACGACGGCGCGCCGGTCGCCCGCCGCGCCTCGCGGGAACAGGTCGCGCAGGGCCGTGGACCGCTCTTCGGCGACGTACTCGACCGCTGCCGTGAAGAGGTCCTCGCGGGTCGGGAAGTGGTGCTGGGCGGCGCCGCGGGAGACTCCCGCGCGTTCGGCGACGACGGACACCGTGGAGCCCGCCCAGCCGTGCTCGGCGAGGCAGGCCACGGCGGCCTCCAGGAGCCGCTGCCGGGTGGCCCGGCTGCGGTCCTGCTTGGGCACACGGTCTACGCGATCGACGCTGCCGTCTGCGGTCACAGCACCCATGGGGGATCCCGTCGTTCCAGGAAGGCCGTCATTCCGTCGCGGGCCTGCGGGGAGGCGAACAGCCGGGCGGAGAGCGCGGTGAGGTCGGCCGCGTCACGGTCGAATGTCTCCAGCACCCTAGCTGTGAGCAGCTGTTTCGTCTCGGCCAGGGCCTGGGGGGCGGCTCGGCGCAGACCGTCGAGGACGGGGGCGAGGGCTGTGTCGACGTCCGCGCCCGCCACCGTCAGCAGGCCGATGCGGGCCGCCTCCGTCGCGTCGAAGCGCTCGCCGGTGAGGTAGTAGCGGGCCAGGGCCCGCGGGTCCGTGCGGGGCAGGAGGGCGAGGGAGATGACCGCGGGGGCCACTCCGATCCGCACCTCGGTGAACGCGAAGGTCGCCTCGGTGGACGCGGCCGTGATGTCGCAGGCGGCCAGCAGGCCCAGGCCGCCCGCCCGTACGTGCCCGGTGACCCGGGCGACGACGGGTTTGCGCAGGCCGACGATCTGCCGGAACAGCCCCACCAGTGCGTCCGGGTGCGGGGGGTCGCGCAGGTCGGCGCCCGCGCAGAAGGTGTTGCCGGTGTGGGTGAGGACGATCGCGCGTACGTCGGCGTCCTTGGCGCAGTCCGTGAGCGCGTCGGCCATTTCGCCGACGAGCGCCGCCGAGAGCGCGTTGCGGTTGGCCGGGGCGTCGAGGCTGAGTGTCTCGACGCCACGCGCGCGTGTGCGTCCGATCGACGTC
Source organism: Streptomyces sp. DF42 (assembly GCF_058267695.1). NCBI lineage: Bacteria > Bacillati > Actinomycetota > Actinomycetes > Kitasatosporales > Streptomycetaceae > Streptomyces > Streptomyces sp. DF42. The sequence continues at coordinate 4,218,465 of NZ_CM177859.1, forward strand.
ATGTGCGCTCCCTGAGTGCCCGCAGTTCCCGGCGCAGGATCTTCCCGGAGGCGGCCCGGGGGACGCCGTCGATGAAGGTGACCTGGCGGACGCGCTTGTAGGGGGCGACGCGTTCGGCGACGTACATCATGACCTCTCCTTCGGACAGGCCGGTCGCGTTCGGCTGGCGGACCACGTACGCGTGCGGGACCTCGTTGTTGTCGTCGTTGTAGACGCCGATGACGGCCGCGTCGGCGATGCCCGGGTGGGTCAGCAGCAGGGCCTCCAGTTCGGCGGGGGCGACCTGGAAGCCCTTGTACTTGATGAGTTCCTTCACCCGGTCGACGACGAACAGCCAGCCGTCGGCGTCCACGTGGCCCACGTCTCCGGTGTGCAGCCAGCCGTCCTCGTCGATCATCGCGGCGGTGGCGTCGGGGCGGCCCAGGTAGCCCTTCATGATCTGGGGGCCGCGGATGAGGATCTCGCCTCCCTCACCGATGCCGAGGTCCTTGCCGGGGTCGTCGAGGGAGACGACGCGCATCTCGGTGCCGGCGATGAGCTTGCCGACGGTTCCGGGCGGTGCGTCGGCCATGGCGTCGAGCGGTACGACGTGCGTGCCGGGCGACAGTTCCGTCATGCCGTAGGCCTGCCCGACGGGTGGCAGGCCGAGCCGCCGGGAGCAGGCGGCGGCCAGGCCGGCGTCCAGCGGGGCGGCGGCGCTGACGATGTACTTCAGGGACGACAGGTCGTACTGGGCGACCAGCGGGTGCTTGGCGAGGGCCAGGACGATCGGCGGGGCCACGAACAGGCCGGTGATGCGGTGGTTCTGGATGGCCGCGAGGAAGGTCTCCAGCTCGAAGCGCGGCAGGACGACGACCGTGGCGCCCTGCCTCAGCGGCGCGTTCATCAGCGCCGTCAGGCCGTAGATGTGGAAGAAGGGCAGGACGGCGAGGATACGGTCACCGGGGCCGGTCGGCATGACGGGTTCGAGCTGGGCGAGGTTGGTGGCGATCTGGCGGTGCGTGAGCATCACGCCCTTGGGGACACCGGTGGTCCCGGAGGAGTACGGCAGCGCCGCCACGTCGGTCACCGGGTCGATGTCGACCGCCGGCTCCGGGGCGGCGGAGGCCAGCATGTCGATCAGCGACCTGTGCCCCGGCGCACTGTCGCAGACGAAGATCTCCTCCACGCCGCCCGCGAGTGCGGCGGCCCGCCGCGCGGTCTCCAGCAGCGGCGACACGGTGACGATCCAGCGGGCCGCCGAGTCCTTCAGCTGCTTGCCGAACTCCTCGGCCGTGGCCAGCGGGTGCACGGTGGTGACGGAGGCACCCGCGCGCGTGGCCGCGTAGAAGGCGGTCGGGAAGGCCACGGTGTTCGGGCTGTGCAGGGCGAGCACGTCGCCCTTGCGCACGCCGGCCTCGGCGAGCGCGGCCGCGATGCGCCGGTGGAAACGGTCGAGCTGCTCGTACGTGAGGGTGGTGCCGTCGGTTCCGTCGATCAGGGCGGGCGCGTCACCGAACTCGGCGGCCCGGCCAAGGACCGCCTCGTGGATGGGGAGATCTACGGGCGGGACGTCTGCGTACTCGCTGCGGAACACGGTTCCTCCAAGGCGACGGGCGGCCTAGTACGACTTGGGCAGGCCCAGGGTCTGGTGGGAGACGTAGTTGAGGATCATCTCCCGGCTCACCGGAGCAATACGAGCCACGCGCGAGGCTGTTATCAACCGGGCGAGCCCGAATTCGCGGGTGAGCCCGTTTCCACCGAGGGTGTGCACGGCCTGGTCGACCGCCTTCACACAGGCCTCGCCCGCCGCGTACTTCGCCATGTTGGCGGCCTCACCCGCGCCGGCGTCGTCCCCGGCGTCGTACAGGTACGCCGCCTTCTGCATCATCAGGCGGGCGAGTTCGAGGTCGATGTGTGCCTGGGCGAGGGGGTGTGCGACGGCCTGGTGGGCGCCGATGGGGGTCTTCCAGACGGTGCGGTCGCGGGCGTACTCGACGGCGCGGGCGAGGGCGTGGCGGCCCATGCCGATCGCGAAGGCGGCCGTCATGATGCGTTCCGGGTTGAGGCCGGCGAAGAGTTGCAGCAGGCCCGCGTCCTCGTCGCCGACGAGCGCGTCGGCGGGAAGGCGCACGTCGTCCAAAGTCAGCTCGAACTGCTTCTCCGCGGCGTGGAGTTCCATGTCGATCTGCCGGCGGGCGAAGCCCTCCGCGTCGCGCGGGACGATGAACAGGCAGGGCTTGAGGGAGCCGGTGCGGGCGTCCGCGGTGCGGCCGACGATGAGGGTCGCGTCGGCTATGTCCACACCGGAGACGAAGACCTTGCGGCCCGTGAGCAACCAGTCGCCGGTGTCCGGGTCGCGGCGGGCGGTGGTGGTGATGCGGTGGCTGTTGGAGCCGGCGTCGGGTTCGGTGATGCCGAAGGCCATGGTGCGGGTGCCGTCCGCCAGGGCGGGGAGCCACTTCTGCTTCTGGGCGTCCGTGCCGAAACGGGCGATCACTGTGCCGCAGATGGTGGGGGAGACGATCATCATCAGCAGGGGGCTGCCCGCCGCGCCGAGTTCTTCCAGGACGATGGAGAGTTCCGCGATGCCGCCGCCTCCGCCTCCGTGTTCCTCGGGGAGGTTGACGCCCAGGTAGCCGAGCTTGGCCGCCTCGGACCAGAGAGCTTCTCGGTCGAAGTCGCGGCCGTGGCGGTTGCCCAGGGCGGCGACGGCGGATCGGAGGGCCTTGTGTTCTTCGGATTCGATGAGGGCCATCTGGTCTCCTTCGGGCTGCGGGTCGTGGGTGGCCGGTCGCGCTCGCGTAGCCGCAAATCGATACGGCCCCGCGCCCCTAGGTGGGCTCCACGACCGCAAGCAGTGCTGCGACCTCTACCTGTTGTCCCGTTACGGCGTGCAGGGCCGTCAGCGTGCCTGTGAGCGGGGCTGTGATCTTGTGCTGCATCTTCATCGCCTCCAGCCAGAGGAGGGGCTCTCCGGCCTGTACGGCGGCTCCCACGGCCAGCCCGTCGGCCACCTTGACGACCGTTCCCGGCATCGGTGCCAGGAGGGACCCCGGGGCGTGCTGGGCCGTCGGGTCCGGGAAACGTGGCAGAGCGGTCAGCGCCGTCGCGTTCACGTACACCTGGTCGCCGTACCGTGCCACCTCGAACTTGCGCTGTACGCCGTCCACTTCGAGTACGACGAGAGCGGCGTCCGCGTGCACCACCCGTACGCCGTCCGCTTCCAAGCCCGCCCGCGTGTGCCGGTAGTGGGCCTCGTGGTCCTCGCCCGCCATCGCGTAGCGCCGGGTCTGCGGCTGGGAGGGGAGGTTGCGGAAGCCGCCGAAGCGGGAGCCGTGGGTGTGCGCGCCGGCGAGGGCGGCGGCCAGGGGGGCGTGCGGGTCGGGGGCCGGGGACGTCAGGTCCGCGAGGTGACGGTCGTAGAAGCCCGTGTCCATGCGGGACGTGGTGAACTCCTCGTGCCGCAGGGAGCGGAGCAGGAGGTCACGGTTGGTGACGGGGCCGTGGATCGTCGCGCTTTCGAGGGCGCCCGCCAGTTTGCGGATCGCTTCCGCGCGGGTGGGGGCGTGGGCGACGGCCTTCGCGAGCATGGGGTCGTAGTGGACGCCGATCGGGTCGCCGGACGCGTAGCCGGTGTCCAGTCTGATGTGCTCCGGGACGTCGAGGCGGTGCAGGGTGCCCGTCTGCGGGGTCCACCCGGTCGCCGGGTCCTCGGCGTACAGGCGGGCCTCGACGGCGTGGCCACGCGCGCGCGGAGGCTCCGTTTCGAGTGCGTGCCCCTGGGCGACCTGGATCTGCAGGGCCACCAGGTCGATGCCGAACACGGCTTCCGTGACGGGGTGTTCGACCTGGAGGCGGGTGTTCATCTCCAGGAAGTGGGCCCGCTCGCCGGACACGAGGAACTCGACGGTGCCGGCGCCGACGTAGTCGACGGCCCGGGTGGCCCGTACGGCCATCTCGTGGAGGGAGCCGGTCAGTTCGGGCGTCAGGGACGGGGCGGGTGCCTCCTCGATCACCTTCTGGTGCCGGCGCTGCAGGGAGCAGTCCCGGGTGCCCAGCGCCCACACCGTGCCGTGCGTGTCGGCCAGGACCTGCACCTCGACGTGCCGGCCGCCCTCGACGTACGGCTCGACGAAGACCTCGCCGTCCCCGAAGGCGCTCGCGGCCTCGGCCCGTGCGCCCTCCAGTGCGGCGTCGAGGTCCGCCAGGCGGCGCACGACGCGCATCCCGCGTCCGCCGCCGCCCGCGGCCGCCTTCACGAGCACCGGAAGATCCGACTCGGCCACCGCGGTCAGCGGCGCGAGGCCCATCAGCTTCTTGGCGCGTGTCTTGGAGGCCATCGCCTCGATCGCCTCCGGGGGCGGGCCGATCCACACCAGTCCGGCGTCGATGACGGCACGCGCGAAGTCCGCGTTCTCGGAGAGGAAGCCGTAGCCGGGGTGCACGGCGTCCGCGCCGGACGCGACGGCCGCCTTCACGATCAGGTCGCCGCGCAGATACGTCTCAGCGGGCGCCGCGCCCGGCAGCCGTACCGCCGCGTCGGCCACGCGCGCGTGGAGCGCGTTCTCGTCGGCGTCGGAGTGCACGGCGACCGTCCGGATGCCCCACTCACGGCAGGTCCGGAAGACCCGGCAGGCGATCTCGCCCCGGTTGGCGACGAGGACTGAAGTGATCACTGGTAGGTCCCTCACATCCGGAAGACGCCGAAGCCGCCCCGTGCGCCCTCGTACGGCGCCGTGTGGACGGCCGACAGGCACAGGCCGAGGACGGTGCGGGTGTCGCGCGGGTCGATGACGCCGTCGTCGTACAGCCGCCCCGACAGGAACATCGGCAGCGACTCGGACTCGATCTGCTGCTCCACCATGGCGCGCAGGGCGGCGTCCGCGTCCTCGTCGTAGGGCTGCCCCTTCGCGGCCGCCGACTGCCGGGCGACGATCGAGAGGACGCCGGCGAGCTGCTGCGGGCCCATGACGGCCGACTTGGCGCTGGGCCAGGCGAACAGGAAGCGCGGGTCGTACGCCCGCCCGCACATGCCGTAGTGACCCGCTCCGTACGAGGCGCCCATCAGCACGGACAGGTGTGGGACCCGGCTGTTGCTCACCGCGTTGATCATCATCGCGCCGTGCTTGATGATGCCGCCCTGCTCGTACTCCTTGCCGACCATGTAGCCGGTGGTGTTGTGGAGGAAGAGGAGGGGGATGTCCCGCTGGTTGGCCAACTGGATGAACTGGGCGGCCTTCTGGGACTCCTCGCTGAACAGGACTCCCTGGGCGTTGGCCAGGATTGCGACGGGATAGCCGTGCAGAGCGGCCCAGCCGGTCGTCAGGCTCGTCCCGTACAGCGGCTTGAACTCGTCGAAGTCGGAGGCGTCGACGATCCGCGCGATCACCTCGCGCGGGTCGAAGGGCGTCCTGAGGTCCCCCGGGACGATGCCCAGCAGCTCGTCCTCGTCGTACTCGGGGGGTGCCGCCGGTCCCGGATCGCCGTACGCCTTGCGGTGGTTGAGGCGGGCGACGACCCGCCGCGCCTGCCGCAGGGCGTCCGGCTCGTCGACGGCGAAGTAGTCCGCGAGACCCGACACGCGCGCGTGCATCTCGGCGCCGCCGAGCGACTCGTCGTCGCTCTCCTCGCCGGTGGCCATCTTCACCAGGGGCGGACCGCCGAGGAACACCTTCGCGCGTTCCTTGACCATGATCACGTGGTCGGACATGCCGGGGATGTACGCGCCGCCGGCCGTCGAGTTCCCGAAGACGACGGCGACGGTCGGGATACCGGCCGCCGACAACCGTGTCAGGTCCCGGAAGATGGCGCCTCCGGGGATGAAGATCTCCTTCTGGGACGGCAGATCGGCGCCGCCGGACTCCACCAGGCTGATGCAGGGCAGCCGGTTGGCGAGCGCGATGTCGTTGGCCCGCAGGGCCTTCTTCAGTGACCAGGGGTTGCTGGCGCCCCCGCGCACGGTCGGGTCGTTGGCCGTGATCAGGCACTCGACGCCCGACACGACCCCGATGCCGGTGACGAGCGAGGCACCCACCGTGTACTCGCTGCCCCAGGCGGCGAGCGGCGACAGCTCCAGGAAGGGCGAGTCCGGGTCGAGAAGCAGCTCGATGCGCTCGCGGGCGAGCATCTTGCCGCGCCCCCGGTGCCGCGCGACGTACTTCTCGCCGCCGCCCGCCAAGGCCTTCGCGTGCTCCGCGTCCAGGTCGGCGAGCTTGGCGAGCATGGTGTCGCGGGCCGCCCGGTAGTCGGAACCCGCCGTGTCCAGGCTGGAGTCGATGACGGTCACAGCAGCTCCTCCGGGATGTCCAGGTGACGGGAGCGCAGCCACTCGCCGAGGGCCTTGGCCTGCGGGTCGAAGCGGTGCCGGGCGGCGACGCCCTCGCCGAGGATGCCCTCGACCACGAAGTTGAGGGCGCGGAGGTTCGGCAGCACGTGCCGGGTGACGTTCAGGGCGCGGCTCTCGGGGATCAGCTCGCGAAACCGGTCCGCCGTCAGCTCGTGCACGAGCCATCGCCAGGCTGCGTCAGCCGCGGACGTCCGCACCCACACACCCACGTTGGCGTTCCCGCCCTTGTCACCGCTGCGCGCACCGGCGACGAGCCCGAGAGGGGCGCGCCGGGTGGGCCCGACGGCGGGCGGTTCAGGCGCTGCGGGGTCCGGAAGCTCTTCGAGTACGAGGGTGTCCTGGGCCGGGGTCACAGGGATCCGCCGTCCGTCATAGAGCACCGCCACATGGTCGACGGCGCCATGGGGGACGTACACATCATCGAAGACCCCATAGGGCGCGCCCTTTCCAGGTGGCGCCAGCACATGGAAGCCGGGGTAGCTGGCCAGCGCCAGTTCCACGGCGGCCCCGCTCAGCGTCCGGCCGACGATCCTCTCGTCCGGGTCCCGTACGACGAGCCGGAGCAGCGCGCTCGCCGTCTCCTCGGTCGCCGCGTCGGGCCGGTCGGTGCGGACGAGGTCCCAGCCGACCTCGCCGGGCGGTGACGTGGCCTCCCGGAACGCGGTCTCCATCTGCTCCCGCACGAGCTCGGCCTTCGCCTCGATGTGGAGGCCGGTGAGGACGAAGGCGACCTCGTTGCGGAAGCCGCCCAGGCGGTTGAGGCCGACCTTGAGGGTGGGGGGCGGGGCCTCGCCGCGCACGCCCTCGATGCGGACGCGGTCGGGGCCGTCCTGGGTGAGCCGTACGGTGTCCAGCCGGGCCGTCACGTCCGGCCCCGCGTACCGGGCGCCCGCCGTCTCGTACAACAGCTGCGCGGTCACCGTCCCGACGTCGACGAAACCGCCGGTGCCGGGGTGTTTGGTGATGACGCAGCCGCCGTCGTCGTGGATCTCGGCGAGGGGGAAGCCGGGCCGCCTCACGTCCCGCGCGCGATCGTCGAAGAACGCGTAGTTGCCGCCGGTCGCCTGTGCCCCGCACTCCAGCACATGCCCGGCGACGACGGCCCCCGCCAGCCGGTCGTACTCCGTGGGCCCCCACCCGAAGTGCGCGACGGCGGGCCCGGTGACCAGCGCGGCATCCGTCACGCGCCCGGTGACGACGACGTCCGCGCCCTCACGGAGGCAGGCCGCGATGCCGAACCCGCCGAGGTAGGCGTGGGCGGCGAGGCTGCCCGGGTGGGCGGCGGTGAGGTCGTCGCCCTCGACGTGGGCCACCCGGACGGGGATGCCGAGGCGGTCGGCCAACTGCCGTACGGCGGTGGCGAGTCCGGCCGGGTTGAGGCCCCCCGCGTTGGTGACGATGCGGACGCCGCGCGCGTGGGCGAGGCCCAGGCACTCCTCCAGCTGGCGGAGGAAGGTGCGGGCGTATCCGCCGGAGGGGTCCTTGAGGCGGTCCCGGCCCAGGATCAGCATGGTGAGCTCGGCGAGGTAGTCGCCGGTGAGGACGTCCAGTTCCCCGCCGGTGAGCATCTCGCGCATGGCGTCGAAACGGTCGCCGTAGAAGCCGGAGGCGTTGCCTATGCGCAGGGTCATTCGACGCCTCCCCCGGGCTTGCGTCCGGCGCCGGAGGGCCCCGCGAAGGCCTGGGCGATGTCGAGCCAGCGGTCGGCGTCGGGGCCCTCGGTGCGCAGGGCGAGGTCGAGGCGGTGGGCGCGCTGGGTGACCAGGAGGCAGAAGTCGAGGGCGGGGCCGGTGACACGGTCGTCGGCGTCCTCGGGGCCGTACACCCACAACTCGCCGGAAGGTGCGGTCAGTTCGACGCGGAACTCCTCGAAGGGCACGGGCAGGCCCTGCACGCCGAAGGCGAAGTCGCGGGTGCGGATGCCGAGGCGGACGATGTGCCGGAGCCGGTCGGTCGGGGTGCGTGTCACCCCCAGCGCATCCGCGACGTCCAGGCCGTGGGCCCAGGTCTCCATGAGGCGGGCGGTGGCCATCGAGGCGGTGGACATGGGCGGGCCGTACCAGGGGAAGCGGGCGCCGTCGGGTGCGGCCCGCAGCGCCTCGGCCAGCGCCGTACGCCCGGCCCGCCAGTCCGCGAGCAGCTGCGCGGGCGGCTTCCGAGCGCCCTCCTCGGCGCCGTTGTCGACGAAGTCCCCGGGTGCGGCCAGCGCCTTCTCGACCTCACGCGCGAAGGCGCCCTGGTCGGTCACGGTCAGGAGGGACGAGTGATCGGTCCAGGCGAGATGCGCGATCTGGTGGGCCACGGTCCAGCCGGGTGCCGGGGTCGCGAGCGCCCACTGCTCCGGGCTCAACTCGGCCACCAGGAGGTCGAGTTCCTCGCTCTCCGCACAGAGATCGTCGATCACGGGCGTCGGGTCAGCCATGGGGCGAGCATGGCAGCGACCTCAGAAACAATCAAGCATGCTTGCATTATTTGTTCCCGCACCTTGATCCGCCTGATCCGATGGACGCGCGTGATCCGCCAGACCGCCCGATCCGACGGAAATTCCCGCGCGCCGCCCGTCGGTGCCGCAGTACGGTCGGCCGATGCTCGATGAGGACGGTTACTTCGGAGAATCCGTCGCGGCGGGGTACGACGAGTCGGCGGGGGGCATGTTCGCGTCGGACGTCGTGGGACCGGCCGTGGACCTGCTGGCGGAGCTGGCAGGCTCCGGCAGGGCTCTGGAACTGGGCGTCGGCACCGGTCGCGTCGCGTTGCCGCTGTCGGAGCGCGGCGTCGAGGTGCACGGCATCGAACTGTCCCGGGCGATGGCGGAGCGACTGCGGGCCAAGCCCGGCGGCGACGCGATCGGCGTGACGATCGGGGACTTCGCCACGGCCAGGGTGGCGGGCGGCTTCTCCGTCGCGTACCTGGTCTTCAACACGATCATGAACCTGACGACGCAGGACGCCCAGGTCGACTGCTTCCGCAACGTCGCCGCGCATCTCGACCCCGGCGGTTGCTTCGTCATAGAGGTGGTGGTCCCCGACCTGCGCAGGCTTCCGCCCGGGCAGAACGCGGTGCCGTTCCAGGTGGGCGAGGGGCGGCTGGGCTTCGACCTGTACGACGTCGCCACCCAGTCGGTCAGCTCGCACCATGTGCGGGTGGAGGACGGGCAGGGCTCATATCTGACCGTGCCGTTCCGCTACGTATGGCCCTCGGAGCTGGATCTGATGGCCCGGATCGCCGGGCTGAGGCTGCGTGACCGGTGGGACGGGTGGTCCCGGCAGCCGTTCACGAGTGAGAGCCGCCAGCACGTCTCGGTGTGGGAGAAGGCCGCGGACTGACTCCCGTCAGGCCTCCGGCGCCACGGTCCTCCCCCGCCCCACCTGCGTCCGCACCGCACCCATGCTCGCCGCGACGACCAGGGCGATCGCGGCGGCCTGCACGGCCGACAGGGACTGGCCCAGGATCAGGAATCCGGCCGTCGCGGCGATGGCCGGTTCCAGGCTCATCATGATCGCGAAGGTGGAGGCGGGGAGACGGCGCAGCGCCAGCAGTTCGAGGGTGTAGGGAAGGACCGAGGAGAGGATCGCCACCGCCGACCCCAGGGCGATCGTCGTCGGGTCGGTGAGCCTGGTCCCCGATTCGGCGATCCCGAGCGGGAGCATCACCAGCGCGGCCACGCCCATGGCCAGCGCCAGCCCGTCGGCCTGGGGGAACCGCCGGCCCGTACGCGCGCTGAAGATGATGTACGTCGCCCACATGGCGCCCGCCCCCAGCGCGAAGGCGACTCCGACCAGGTCGAGGTCGCCGAAGCCCCCGCCGCCGAGGAGGAAGACGCCGACGAGCGCCAGGCCGGCCCACACGGCGTTGACCGCGCGGCGGGAGGCGAGGACGGAGAGGGCGAGTGGGCCGAGGACCTCGAGGGTGACCGCGAGGCCGAGCGGGATACGGGCGACCGCCTGGTAGAACAGGCCGTTCATCGCGCCCATGGTGAGGCCGAAGACGATCACCGTGCGCCAGTCGGAGCGGGAGTGGCCGCGCAGCCGGGGGCGGCAGACCACCAGCAGCACCACGGCCGCCGCGAGCAGACGCAGGGTGACCACGCCGAGCGCGCCGGCCCGCGGCATCAGGCTCACCGCCAGCGCGCCGCCGAACTGCACCGAGACACAGCCGGCCAGGACCAGGCCGACCGGCCCGAGGGAGCCGCGGCCGTGCGGGGCCGTGGCGGCGGCCTGCACCGCTGAGGGCGAGGAGGTGGTCGTACTGGGGGTGGTCACGGGCGGTCCAGGTACTCGGCTCGGGGTTTCGTTCATCATGCTGCACTACCAGGTCCAGGGTAATGGACTCAGTCAGGCGTGTGAACCCGTTTTACAGCTGTCCCGCATGGTGGACTCACAGGGCTCGCAGGGCTCGGACGACGCAGATCCCGTGCCAGGCTCCGCCTCCGGCCCGCGCCCCCCGCGCTCCCCCTCAGCCCGTCCCTCTCAAGCCCCCTCCAGCCCTTCCGCCAGGACCTCCGCGAGATGCCGCCCCCGCACCCCGCCCAGTTGCTCCAGCTGCGTCCGGCAGGAGAAGCCGTCCGCCAGGACCACCGCCCCGTCGGGTGCTTCGCGCACCGCCGGCAGCAGCTGGTCCTCCGCGCACGCCGCCGAGACCTCGTAATGGCCCTGCTCGAAGCCGAAGTTGCCCGCGAGACCGCAGCACCCTCCCGCCGGCTCCCCGGTGAGGCCCGCCGCTTCGCGCAGACGGCGGTCGGCGTCGTCGCCGAGGACCGCGTGCTGGTGGCAGTGGGTCTGGCCGGTGACCGGGCGGTCCAGGCGGGGCGGGCTCCAGTCGGGGGCCAGCCGCTCCAGGGCCTCCGCGAAGGTGAGGACGCTCGCGGCGAGACGGGCGGCACGGGGGTCGTCGGAGAGGAGTTCCGGCAGGTCGGTGCGGAGGGCGGCGGCGCAGCTCGGTTCCAGGACGACGAGGCGCGGCCCGCCGTCCCCCGCCGCATCAGCCACGAGGAGCGGGTCCAGCAGGTCGAGCGTGCGGCGCAACACCTCGCGGGCGCGGTCCAGTTGGCCCGTCGACAGATAGGTCAGTCCGCAGCAGACGCGCTCCCGGCGGGCCGTGAGGTGCCGGAGGGCGTACGACGTGCTGCCGTCCTCCTCCGTCTCCGTGAGATACCCGGCTGTCCTGGGGATGAGGACCGGCGCCAGTCCGGCCGCCTCCAGGACCCGCACGGCCGCCTTCCCCACCTCCGGCGAGAGGTGCTCGGTGAAGGTGTCCGGCCACAGGAAGACGTGCGGGCCGGACCTCTCCTCGCCGTACTCCGGCCCCGCATCCCGGATCATCCGCCGTGCCCGCGCCCTGGCCCGACGCCCGTACCACCGGCTGAACGTCTCCCCGGCCACCCGCGGGATCCGCCGCTCGGGCGCGATCCCGCCGAGCCGCTTGGCGAGCGCCGCCAACGGTCCGACAGAGGCGAGGGAGTTGACCAGCCACGCCGTGCGCGTACGCTCCACCAGCCGCAGCCACCTCGGCAGCCATCCCATGCTGTAGTGCGCGGCCGGGCGGCGGCGCCCCTCGTAGTGGTGGTGCAGGAACTCCGCCTTGTACGTGGCCATGTCGACCTCGACCGGGCAGTCCGAGCGGCACCCCTTGCAGGACAGGCACAGGTCCAGCGCGTCCCGCACCTCCGTCGACCTCCAGCCGTCGGTCACCAGCTCGCCCGCGAGCATCTCGTGCAGCAGCCGGGCACGCCCGCGCGTGGAGTGTTCCTCCTCGCCGGTCGCCCGGAAGGACGGGCACATGACGGACGAGCCCGCGGCAGCCGTCGTACGGCACTTAGCGACCCCCACGCACCGCCGCACGGCGGCCGAGAAGTCGCCGCCGTCGGCCGGGTATCCGAAGGCCACGTCGACGGGTTCGCGCGGCAGGACGGAGAAGCGGAGGTTCGCGTCGAGCGGGGCCGGGCGGACCAGCATGCCGGGGTTGAGGAGGTCGTCCGGGTCCCAGACGCCCTTCACCCGCTCGAAGAGGCCCACCATCTGAGCGCCGTACATCTTCGGCAGCAGCTCGGCCCGCGCCTGCCCGTCCCCGTGCTCCCCGGACAGCGAGCCGCCGTGTGCGACGACGAGTTCGGCGACCTCCTCCGAGAACCGCCGGAAACGGCCGACCCCCGCCTCGCTCAGCAGGTCGAAGTCGATACGGACGTGAACGCAGCCGTCCCCGAAGTGCCCGTACGGGGTGCCGCGCAGTCCGTGTGCGGTGAGCAGTCCGCGGAATTCGCGCAGATACCCGCCGAGCCTGGCGGGCGGCACCGCGCAGTCCTCCCACCCCGGCCAGGCCTCGCTACCGTCCGGCATCCGCGTCGCCGTACCGCTCGCGTCCTCCCTGATCCGCCACAACGCCCGCTGCCCGCCCGGATCGGTGACCACGAGGGAGTCGACGACATCGGCGGCCCGCACGATCGCCTCCGCACGCGCGCGTGCCGCCCCCTGCGACTCGCCGCCCGTCTCCACGAACAGCCAGGCCCCGCCCCGCGGCAGCCCCGCCGCGGACGCGGGCGGCACCAGGTCCGCCGCCATCCCCTCCACGGTGAGCGGCTCGTACGGCAGCAGCCCGGCCGCGGCCTCGGCGGCGGCACTCTCGTCGGCGTACGCCAGCACGGCCAGCGCACGCGCGCGTGGCGCCTCGACGAGCCGCAGGACCGCCTCGGTCAGCACGCCGAGTGTGCCCTCGGAACCGCAGAAGGAACGGGCGACGTCCGCGCCCCTCTCGGGCAGCAGCGCGTCCACCGCATAGCCGGAGATACGGCGGGGCAGCTCAGGGAACCCGGTACGCAGCCGCGCCAACTCCCCCTCCACCAGACCCCGCAGGCCCTCCGGCGCCCCGGCCCACCCCTGCCCGGGGCTGAGCCGCTCCCCGCGCGCGGTGATCACTTCCAGCTCCCGCACGCTGTCCGCCGTGGTCCCCCAGGCCACCGAATGCGAGCCGCACGAGTTGTTCCCGATCATCCCGCCGAGCGTGCACCGGCTGTGCGTGGAGGGGTCGGGCCCGAACCGGAGCCCGTGCGGGGCGGCGGCCTCCTGCAGCCGGTCGAGGACGAGCCCGGGCTGGACGACGGCGGTACGCGCCTGAGGGTCGATCGACACCAGGCGGTTCATGTGCCGGGTGAAGTCGAGCACGACGCCGGTGCCGGTGGCCTGCCCGGCGATGGACGTACCGCCCCCACGGGCGACGACGGGCACGCCGTGCTCCCGGCACACGGCCAGCACGGCGGCCACGTCATCGGCGTCCCGAGGCGCGACGACCCCCTGCGGGACCCGCCGGTAGTTGGACGCGTCCATGGTGACCAACGCCCGGGAAGTGAGGTCGAACCGCACGTCACCCCGGACAACCTCGCGCAAACGTGCCTCGAGATCCGACATGGGGCCAGCAAACCAGCCCACGGTCGGCACCCTCCAGCCGCCGGTCGGAGCAATTCAGCCGTCGGTCCGAGCAATGCGGCCCGTCCGGCGTTCGAGGACGAGGTCCTTCGGGCCGAAGCGCCCGTCCCGAGGAAGGCAGCCCCCAGGGACGGCGGGCGGCAGCCCCCAGGGACGCCCACCGAGACACGCGTCTCACCCGACGGACGAGGTTTCACCCAGGTTTCCCCCAGCGGCTAACCTCACTGCGTGGCTGAGATCCAGATTCCCGCTGACATCAAGCCCGCCGACGGACGTTTCGGCGCGGGCCCCTCCAAGGTGCGGACGGAAGCGCTGGACGCGCTGGCCGCGACCGGCACCTCTCTCCTCGGCACGTCCCACCGCCAGGCTCCGGTCAAGAACCTGGTCGGCACGGTGCGCGAGGGCATCTCCGAGCTGTTCTCCCTGCCCGAGGGCTACGAGGTCGTCCTCGGCAACGGCGGCTCGACGGCGTTCTGGGACATCGCGACGCACGGGCTGATCGAGAACAAGTCGCAGCACCTGAACTTCGGCGAGTTCAGCTCGAAGTTCGCGAAGGCCGCCAAGCTGGCCCCCTGGCTGGCCGAGCCCACCGTGATCGCGAGCGACCCCGGCACCCACCCGGAGCCGGCGGCCGAGGCGGGCGTCGACGTCTACGCCTTCACGCACAACGAGACCTCGACCGGTGTCGCCATGCCGATCAAGCGCGTGGCCGGTGCCGACGAGGGCGCGCTGGTCCTGGTCGACGCCACCTCCGGCGCCGGCGGCCTCCCGGTCGACATCGCCGAGACCGACGTCTACTACTTCGCCCCGCAGAAATCCTTCGCCTCCGACGGCGGCCTGTGGATCGGCGTCTTCTCGCCGGCCGCGATCGAGCGTGCCGAGCGCGTCCACGCGAGCGGCCGCCACGTCCCCGAGTTCTTCTCGCTGCCGACGGCGATCGACAACTCCCGCAAGAACCAGACGTACAACACCCCGGCCCTCGCCACCCTCTTCCTGCTGAACGAGCAGCTGGAGTGGATCAACGGCCAGGGCGGACTGGACTGGTCGGTCCGCCGCACGGCGACCTCCTCGCGCACGCTCTACGGCTGGGCCGAGGACGTCAAGTACGCGAACCCGTTCGTCGCCGACCCGGCCAAGCGCTCCCAGGTCATCGGCACGATCGACTTCACCGACGAGGTCGACGCGGCCGCCGTCGCCAAGGTCCTGCGTGCCAACGGCATCGTCGACACCGAGCCCTACCGCAAGCTCGGCCGCAACCAGCTGCGCGTCGCGATGTTCCCGGCGATCGACCCGGAGGACATCGACGCACTGACGAAGTGCGTCGACTACGTGATCGAGAAGCTGTAACTCCACCTCCTCCTCGTCAAACCTCGCAGTTCCGCAGCTTGTTGCAGGGCCCTGTCGGTGACAGGGCCCTCACCAATGGGTACGGCCGTGGCATGAACAGACCGATACCAGGCACCGTGCAGGTCGCGGTGCGCCACATCCTCAGCGACAAAGTCACGGGCATCCTCACCCGTACCCGCCACATCACCTGGAAGGACAACCTCTTCCGGGTACGCCGTCCGCAGTCCGGCAAGCAGACCGTGGAACTGACCTGCCCCGTCTGCGACGCGTCGCTCCTGGCCGAGGTCCGCACCGAGGCCCGTACCCGCCGGACCGCCACCATCCTGCTGGTCCTGGCCGCCCTGAGCGTGATCGTCTTCTTCTTGGCGTTCGGTTACGCCATCCACGAGGGCGGCAAGACCCTGCCCGAGGGCCAGTCGCTGCCGGTCCTGTTCCCCGTCAGCGTCGTCTCGATCTTCGTCACGTTCGTCGCCGCACCCGTGCTCTTCCTCCAGGGCCGCCGCTACAACGGCGTCAGCATGCTCGACGCCCCCAAACCACGCCGGATCCACGGCATCATGCCGGTCCGCGGCTGAGCGTCCGACACGCGGCTGAGCATCTGATACGTCGACGAGGGCGCCCGGCGAGAGTGCCGGGCGCCCGCTGCTCACGCCGCCGTGCACGTCACGTTCGGTACACCTCCGCCCCCGGGCGCGCCCCCGAACCCGATGCTCGCCGAACCCCCCGCCGGCACACTCCCGTTGTGAGCGGCGTTCATGGCGGTGACCGTGGATCCGGTCTGCGTGTACGAGGCGTTCCACATGTTCGTCACTTGCTGGGAACCGCTCCAGGTCCAGGCCACCTTCCAGGAACTGATCGCGCTCGTCCCGGTGTTGGTCACCTTCACCTCGGCGTTGAATCCGCTCCCCCAGTCGCTGCTGACGGAATACGCGGCACTGCAGGCGGCCGTGCTCCCACCGCCGCCTCCGCCGCCGCCCCCGTCGCCCGTCCCGCCACTCGGAAAGAGCGGAGCCTTGATGCCCGCGAGGTATCCGTCCTTCACCGTGTCCACGGTCTGCCAGTCGTCCTTCAGGATCCCGCCCGTGTCACCGGAGTTGGGGTTCCACGACCAGAAGGTCCACGAGATGCTGTCCGCCCCGTACGTCGACGTCGGCCGCAGGTAACCCGCCAGCGCCGTAAGCCACTTCTGGTCCGTCGTCGAGGCGAGCGTCGTACCGAACTCGCCCACCCACACGGGCGCGATGTTCTGCTTGAAGATGTAGCCCCAGTACTTGTCCCAGACGCCCGGCATGTTGCCGGGGAACGCCGGGTCGCTGAACCAGGGCTGCTGAGCGACGCTGGTCGCGTAGTCGTGGGCGGAGTACACGACCCGGTTCGGGAGATCCAGTTGCACCGGATACCGGGCCACCCCCATCAGGTTGCCGCCCCACCACCCCGACACGCCGTCGTACGTCTGCACGCCCTCGACGAAGATCAGCAGGTCGGGGTTGGCGGAGAGCACCGCGTTGCCGGCGCGCTGGGCCGCGAGCCGCCAGTCGGTCGCCGTGTCCCCGCAGCCCCAACAGGCCGGATCGTGGGGTTCGTTGTGCAGGTCGATGCCGATGACCGTGTCCTGGCCGCGGTAACGGGCCGCCAGGGCCTTGAGGTTGGTGATCCACGTCGACTCGGGGACGGCGGAGGTGTACCAGAGCGCCGACTGGCCGCCCGAGTCGGGACGGTGCCGGTCGAGGATGACCTTGAGGCCGTCCCTGCCCGCGTAACCCACGAGTTTGTCCATGACCTGGAGGGAGTTCAGCCCTTGCAGGTCCGCGTTCTTGCCGCTGCTGAAGTCGATGCTGTTGGGAACGGCGCCGGCCTTGAAGATGTCGTCGCTGTAGGGCAGTCGGATGGTGTTGTAGCCGAGCGACCTCATCTGGTCGATCATGCTCTTGTAGTCGCGGGACCACAGGCCGTGGACGACCTGGTTGGCGGTCTCGAACCCGAACCAGTTGATCCCGGCGATCCGGACCGGCTGCCCGGCGGCGTCGAGGATCTGACGGCCGCTGGTGTGCCAGTAACCGGCGCCCGGGTTCTCGGCCGCGTGGCTCGTCTGCGCACCGGCCAGCGGTAGCAGGAGCACCGCGGCAACGGCGCACAGCGCTCTTCGCAGGCTGCGGAACATGTCGCTGCTTCCTCTCGGGAGATCGGGAGGCGCGGGCCCGGAACGAGTGGGAGCGCTCCCACAACCCGGCACCTCCCATGGAAGCCGTGCCGCATGAACACGTCAATACAAAGAACAATGGACATCCGAGGCTGAGCCTCTGGAACGCGGGGCGGCTGCGGACCAGTGCCCGCGAACGCCGCCCGTCGGGACACTGGTTGCCGTGCTGGTTGCCGTAACCAGTTACGGGCCCTAGTTGCGACGCAGCAGCCGCCGGAACCCGAACACCACCGCCGCCGCGACCGCCACGGCGAGGGCGCCCACCTTGAGGGTGCCGCCCGCGCCGCCGCCGTCCGAAGCACCCGAAGCACCCGAACCGCCTCTCTCCGACGGCGACTTGGAGCCACTGCCGCCGCCCGGCGGGTCCTCCGCCTGCACGGGGCTGTCGTTGCCCTCACTGCCGTACATGAGCTTCGAACCGTCGGCGGAGTAGCTGACGGACTCGCCCTGACCCTGCAGGGGCACGTCCAGCCGGCCCTTGCGCTTGATCTTCCCGCCGTTCCAGTCGTAGTAGATCCCGCCGAAGTAGCCGCGGACGGCGAGCTGTTCGCCGTTCGGGGAGATGGCGGCGTCGGTGGCCCAGAGGTCGACGGCGGCGACGGGCCTGAAGATGTTGGTCCCGGAGGCGGAGAGCTTGGCCGGGCCCTCGTACAGGTGCCCGCCGTCCTCGTTCTTGTCGATGATGTACGGGCGCCCGGTCTTCGGATCGACGACGAGCGACTCGGCGTTGCGGGCCCCGTCCGCGTACTTGACGATGTACTGCCTGGCCCGGACCGTCTGGTCGACCAGCTTCTTCGGCTCGGGCAGCTGGTAGATCCAGACGTACGGCCACTTGCCGCCGAGGTTGTCGCCGATGTCGCCGGCGTAGATCTGGTGGTCGGGGCCGATGGAGATGGCCTCGACGTCACGCGGCGCACCGATGCCGCTGAGGGTGATGCGGGCGACCGTCCTGCCCGTGCCGCTGTCGACGGCGTAGATGTACGGCCCGTCGTCACTGTCGTTGTGGGTCCAGTAGATGCCGGGGTGGAGGTGGGAGGCGGCGAGTCCGCTGGACTCGGTGATGCGCGGGTCCTTGATCGTGAACCCCTGGTCACCCTTGCCGTCACCGTCGGAGGCGGAGGCAGGCGCGGCGGTGGAGACGGGCAGGGCGAAGGCGCCCACGAGCAGGACCCCGGCAAGGACAGCGAACGGTCGGCGCATGACCCCAAGCCTGCCATCCCCGCCCCCCGTTCGACGGCGGGGCGCAGGGAGGGGCGCGTGGCAGGCCTCACATCCCACCCGTCCCTTTGATCCCTCGCCGATCGTCCATCATGAGCGGATGCTCAGGTTCATGCCGGTCGGCGACTCCATGACGATCGGAAGCGCGGGAGAACACACCTGGCGTTACCGGATGTGGCGGCATCTGCGCGACACGTACGACGGCCCGTTCGCCCTCGTCGGCCCGCGCGAGACGCTGCACGACAAGGCGGCGGACGCGCCCACGTCGCACGAGTACGCCGATCCCGACTTCCCGCGTGCCCACCTGGCCGGCTGGGGCGAGGGCTGGCAGCACATGGTTCCGCTGATCGGCGAGGCGGTGCGCTCCTCGCGCGCGGACGTCCTCCTCATCTCGCTGGGCCTGATCGACCTGGGCTTCTACACCAACGCGGAACAGACGGCGCAGAACGTGCGCCGGTTCGTCGAGGAGGCGCGGGCGGCCCGGCCCCGCGTACGCATGGTCATGCTGCCGGTGATCCCGAACGTCCGCGCAGCCGACGACGCCCCCTTCGGCGCCCAGGTGACCCTCTTCAACGAACTGCTGGGCAAGGTGGTCGCCGACCTGGACGAGCCCCGCTCGCCCCTCCTCCTGGCCTCACCCCCACCGTCGTACGACATCAGCCTCGACACGTACGACGGCACGCACCCGAACGCGAGCGGCGAGCACAAGATCGCGGCGGTGTTCGCGGACGCGATGCACCAGGCGTGGGACGTGGGCGGGCCCTACGAGGCCTGAGCCTCCTCGATGGCCCGGACGAGGAAGTCGGCACAGAGGCGGACCCCGGGCAGCAGATCGTCCCAGTGCTCCTGCTCCTCCCCGAGGTAGACGTCACGCGCGCGTGCCATCTGGGGCCGGTACTCGGCGGGCAGCCGTTCGAGCGCCCAGTCGGCGGCGGCGTCCTTGGAACGGATGTCGCCCGTGGCGAGAGTGGTCCAGACGCGGGCGAGGGTGAGCAGGACGTTGCGGGTGTCGGAGGCCAGGTCCGCCATCAGGTGCGGGACGCCTTCGGCTACGGCGCGACGGAGGTCGGCGGGCGGGACGGGGTCGAGGAGTTCGGAGGGCCGGGGTCCGTAGAGGGTGGTGTCCCCGAGCAGGGTCATGGTCAGCAGCGGGGCGAGATCGGGCATGGGCTCGGGCCCGGGGACGAACCCGCGCTCGTAGTCGTCCCGGATCCATTCCCCGTAGAGGAACTCGCAGTTGGGCGGGTAGCGCCAGGGCCGGACCTCGTCCTGTACGACGACGATGAGCTCCACAGGGCGGTTGCGGCCGCCGGACACCTTCATCAACTCGCCCACGAGTGCCCGGCGTTCGTCCTCAGTCGTGTGCCGGCGTACGACGACCAGGACATCGAGGTCGCTGTGCGGACGCAGGCCTCCCAGGACGGCTGAGCCGTGGAGGTGGATGCCGAGCACGTTGCCTTCGCCAAGGACGGCTCGGGCGAGGTCGGCGAGGTGTTCCGCGTCGTGAACCGGCATGGTTTCCCTTCGCGTGACTTGGTCACCGTGCGTATCGTTGTACTGCGCGGCTGTGCTCGTCCATGGGGCAGCCGGGGAGGAGCGCCACAATGACCGTCCTGGAAGACAGGATCGAGATGGCCGACGCCGACGCCAACACCAAGCGCTTGGACGAGTGGTTCGAGCGCCTTGAGCGTATGCCCGTCCCCGAAGGATTCAGGGCCGAGATCGTCGGGGGCAACGTCCACATGACACCGCAGCGGGACACCCACTGGGAAATCATCCGCCGCATCGTACGAGTCATCGAGGACAGGTTCGGGATGGACGTCACGGTCTTCTCGGACGTCCGCATGGACTTCCCGGGCCACGAGAACGGCTTCTGCCCGGACGTGATCAAGTTGCGCGACTCCGCGGAGAAGGACGACGAAGGCCGCTGGCGCTACGAGGACGCCGAATTCGTCGCCGAGGTCATCTCCAAGGGCACGGCCGCAAACGACTACGGCCCGAAGAAGACCGCGTACGCCATCGCCGAGGTCCCCGTCTACGTCATCGCCGATCCCTACCAGGGGCGGTGCTACGTCCACACCGACCCCAAGGACGGTGACTACGCCACAAGGACGAGAGTTGAATTCGGCACCGACATCGACCTGACCGGCACCGTCGTCGACCTCACCCTCAAGACCGACGACTTCCCCCGCGACTGACACCGCCCCCTCAGAACCCCACGTCGGCGGCCCGATACGTCGGCGGTCGCCGTACCCCGCTCGCCCGCTCGTACGCGTACGCCAGCCGCAGCAGCGTCGGCTCGCTCCACGCCGTGCCCATGAAGGTCAGGCCGACCGGCAGGCCGAAGGCGAAGCCCGCGGGGACGCTGATCGCGGGGTAGCCGGCGAGTGCGGCGGGCGTGGAGGAGCCGCCGCCGTAGCTGTCCCCGCGGATCAGGTCGATCTTGGCCGGGGGGCCGGAGGTCGGCATCACCAGGGCGTCCAGCCGGTGCCGGCGCAGCACCGCGTCGATGCCCTCGGCGCGCGACAGCCGGTGGTTGGTGGCCAGCGCCTCGCGGTACTCACGCTCGGTGAAGTCCAGCCGCCGCACCGCCTCCAGCCCGTCCTGGCGGACGTAGCGCAGCTCGCGGTCGGCGTGCGCGCGGTTGAAGGCGATGAGCTCCGCGAGGCTCCGCGGATGATCACCGGGGGCGGCGGCCAGATAGGCGTTCAGCGCCTGTTTGAACTCGTAGGCCTGGACGACCATCGAGCTGGGCAGGTCCTCCAGCCGTTCGGCGGTCGGGATGTCGGCCGGGTCGACGACGGTCGCACCGGCCTTGCGGAGCAGGTCGATCGCCCGTTCCGCGATCGTGTCGGCGTGATCGCTGTAACCGAAGTAGACGGTGCGCGGCACCCCGATACGTGCGCCGCGCAGCCCGTCGGCGTCGAGGAAGCGGGTGTAGTCGCGGTGGAAGTGGCCACGGCTCGCCCCGGTCGCCGGATCACGCCGGTCGATTCCCACGAGCGTGCCGAGCAGGATCGCGGCGTCGCGGACCGTGCGCGCCAGCGGGCCGACGCTGTCCTGGCTCGGCACACCGGGGATCACGCCGCCGCGCCCGACGAGTCCGACGGTCGGTTTGAGGCCGACGACACAGTTCGCCGAGGCCGGGTCGATGATCGAGCCGTTCGTCTCGGTACCGATCCCGGCGACGCACAGGTTGGCGGCGACGGCGGCCCCGGTTCCCGAGCTGGACTCGTTCGGCGACCGGTCCAGCTTGTACGGGTTACGGGTCTGACCGCCCCGCGCGCTCCACCCGGCGTGGTGCGTGAGCGACATGCCGCCCGCCCACTCGCTCAGGTTGGTCTTGCCGAGGATGACCGCACCCGCGGCGCGCAGCCGGGCGGCGACCGTGGCGTCGGCGGCCGGCCGAAGGCCCTCCAGGGCGAGCGATCCGGCCGTTGTGTGCATCCGGTCCGCGGTCTCCACCAGGTCCTTCAGCAGAACGGGCATGCCGTGCAGCGGCCCCCGCGGGCGCCGCTCGGAGTCCAGCCCCCGGGCCTCGCGCAAGGCGTCCGGGTTGACCTCGATCACCGAGTGCAGGAGCGGGTCGATCCGCTCGATCCGGTCCAGGTAGTAGCGGGTGAGGCGTACGGCGTCGAACTGTCCGCCGTCCATGCGTCTGCGCAGCTCCGAGATGCCGAGCTCGTCGAGTTCTCCGGGGGCGACGGCATGCTTGCGGGCCTGGGCCTCGGCCGGGGCCGCTCCGACCCAGGGCGTGGCAGCCGCCGCGGTGCCGAGCGCGAGCACGCCCCGGCGGGTGGCACGCCCCCGCTCCTCGCCCTCCGTCTCCATGCCTTTCATGGCTTTCATGGCTTTCATGTACGTCGACGCTATAGATGCCGTCGGCGTAACTCGCCCCGGCTGACCCCCTGTTCCGCACGGGCGGCACCCCCCGCTCGGCACCGGGGGACAGCCCGAAATCGCCCGGCGCCGGCACGAGTCGGGTGACAGAATCCGTTCACATGGCGCTCATTCACCACACCACGCTCAAGCCGACCAAGCTGGAACTGCTCAGCACCTGGCTGCCCACCCGCACCTGGTACCAAGGCGGCTCGGGCGCACCGGAGTTGACCAAGGCAGGCGGCTTCCGGCTGGACGACCCGGAGGGCGAGGTCGGCATCGAGTTCATGGTCGCCACCGACATCTCGGGCGCCGCCCCGGTCGCCTACCTGGTGCCGCTCACCTACCGCGCGGCTCCGCTCGACGGTGCGGAGCACGCCCTCGTCGGCACCATGGAGCACGGTGTGCTGGGGAAGCGCTGGGCCTACGACGGCTGCCACGACCCGGTGCTGCTCGCACAGCTCCTGGCCCTGATCGGGGGCCGGGCCCAGGCGCAGGCCCAGAGCCTCACCGACACCCCCGACCACGAGGTCACCCGCTCCTGCACCGGTGACTCCCCCGCCCTCGAAAGCCCCCTCTCCACGGCCACGGACACCGCCGATGCCTCCGAACTCCGCGTGGCGCACGGCAAGTTGCTGCGCCTGCATCGCGTCCTTCGCCCCGCACCGCTCCCGCCGGAGGGAGTGCTCGGCCATGTCACCGGCGCGTGGCAGGCGGCGGACGACACCCGCGTCCGGGCTGTGTTCGTCACCCTGCACGCCAGTTCTGCGAGCTGAGGGACAACACCCCACACCCACAGTGCCGCCCCTGGTTTTCTCGACGGGATCCGACACCACTCGTCGCTCAGGACCCATGCCCGCTGCCCATGAAGTCAGCCGCGTTCGTCGGCCACTTGAGCCTGTCGTCCAGGCCCCCGTCCGGGTCGGAGCCGGCTCGACGGGACAGGCGAGAAGCGACTACGGGCGGCATGCGCCCACCCCTACTGCGGACCTTCGACAGCGCCCGCTACCGTTCCCGTCAAGGACACACGTACCACGGGGGCGACAGTGAACAGCGCTAGTGACGAGACGTCAGCAGTAGCCGGAACAGTGGGCACGCTGCCCGCTGTCGTAAAAGCCGGGGCAACCATCGCCCTGCTCGCTGCGCTGGCAGCGATAGCTCTTGCGCTCATACCGGTGTCGGCGAGCATCCGGGGCCTGGACTCCTACGATCCCGACGGCACCGAGGAAGTCACCTGCGGATCAGTCCTGATGCCCTCGGGGGACGACGCCCTGGCCGACAACGGGAGAGCCGCACCAGGATGCGGCTCCGCTCGGGTTCAGCGTGCAGGATGGGCCGGCGTAACCCTTGGCGGCTCCGTCGTCATTCTCGTCTTCTCGCTGCTCATGGGAGACGGCATGTCCGGTGGCGCCAACGCCCAATTGCCGGAGGCGCGGCGTTCGACCGAGTAGCGGCGGCTCGGTTGGCTGACAAACTCGGCTGACTTCACTGACAACGGACATCAGGGCCGAGGACGCCTCGTTTGGCCGTGGGGCGATGCCTGTGAGTATTGGCAACACCTGAGGGCCTGTGGTGGAGCATCGAGGTGCTCCACCGGATGAGCAGGGCGATACACGGTGCCTGCGGGGCTGTCAGCCTGCCAGCCGAGCTTTCCAGATCTCCTCGCTGGGCCATTGCCGGGCCCAGTCGGCGGAAACTTCTGGGTAGTCCCGCGCAGGCTGGGGTGCCTGAATCTCCATCAGATCCTCAACGACGAAGTCGCAGGCCCGCAGCAGACGGAGCATCTCACCGTGCGGCAGGACGAACTCCACGCGATTCTCCCAGTCCAGCCGCGTCAGGCCGAATTGCCCGCGGGACAGAGTGGTGGATGCCGGTCCCTCGGATGGTACGCACAGCGCGAACAGCGGTGAGTAGCGCGAGAACACCA
This sequence comes from Streptomyces sp. DF42, assembly GCF_058267695.1. NCBI lineage: Bacteria > Bacillati > Actinomycetota > Actinomycetes > Kitasatosporales > Streptomycetaceae > Streptomyces > Streptomyces sp. DF42. Next base: position 4,242,782 of record NZ_CM177859.1, read on the forward strand.
GCCGGCCTCCAGGAACGAGAAGCCGGGCTGCCTCCGGGATCCACTGATAGGGGTCGCACCACAGCGAGGCACCGTAGTCGCTGATCGCCAGGCCGAACGTGTTGTCCTCGTAGGGCACCTTCTCGGCATTGCCCAGGACAAGGGGGAAGTCGATACCGAACTCCGCCTGCATCGCGCGAGCAGTGGCGAGCTGCTTCTCCGAGAGGTCGATCCCGACCGGGTGGGCTCCCGCTCTGGCCAGCCAAGCGGAAACGTAGGCAGTACCGCAGCCCAACTCAATGGTGCGCATCCCGTCGATGCCGTCGGGAAACACGGAAGCCTGCGACTCGGGGGTCCCCCACAATCCCCAGGACGGTTCCACCTGCGCCCAATGATCACGGGCGAGCGGCCCGTGCCACGCAGCCGCCTCGTCATCCCAAAAGCGTCGGTTCTGCTCCACATGCTCCGCCGGACCGTCATGTGTCATGGAGGCATTCGACCAAAGACGCTGCTGTTCCGGCAACGGAATTCCCACGGCGCCGGACTCCCTCAGGACGCGCGGGGTGTTGGCGGGTCGCCGTCGGGCGACACCTTGAGCCGGATCAGGCGCTGATCGAGTGCCGGGGCGCCGAGCCGCGTTCACCGAACAGCGGCCAGCACTGCCGCGAGGCCCTCCTGCAGATCTTTGACGAAATACTCGGGAACCTCCAGCGACGGGAAATGACCCCCGATTTCAGGCGACCCCCATCGGACGATTTTCCGGTACCGCTCCTGCGCCCAGCGGCGCGGACACTTCTCGATGTCGCGGGGATACATGCTGATGGCCGACGGAACGTCAACCCGAAGTTCGGGGTCCAGCGAGTTGTGGCTTTCGTAGTAAATGCGGGCCGACGATGCGCCCGTCCGCGTCAGCCAATACAGAGTGACGTCGTCAAGAACGCTGTCTCGGGAAATCCTCTCGAACGGGCTGTCTTCGGTGTCTGACCACTCGGCGAACTTGTCAAGAATCCAGGCAAGAAGCCCGACCGGTGAGTCGACGAGCGAGTAGCCGATGGTCTGCGGTCGGGTCGCCTGCTGCTTCGCGTACGCCGCGCGGTGGCGCCAGAAATCGCGGGTCTCCTCGGTCCACTTGCGCTCGACCGCCGTCAGCCCGTCCGTCGTCAGCCCGGGCGGCGCCTCCGCGAACGTTGTGTGGATGCCGAGAACGTGTGCCGGGAACCTGCCGCCGAGGACCGTGGTGATATTGCCTCCCCAGTCGCCGCCGTGGGCTACGAACTTGCTGTAGCCGAGCCTTCCCATCAGTTCCACCCATGCGGCCGCGATCTTTTCGGTTCCCCACCCGGTGATGGCCGGCTTGTCGCTGTGACCAAAGCCCGGTAGCGACGGGACCACGACGTGGAACGCCGGCGCGTCCGCGTCCTTCGGATCTGCCAGCTCGTCGACTACACCGGTGAACTCGGCAATGCTGCCCGGCCAGCCGTGCGTCAAGATCAGAGGAGTGGCATCTGCGCGCGCGGATCGGCGGTGCAGGAAGTGGATTCCCAGATCATCGATGGTCGTGCGGAACTGGCCGATCCGGTTGAGGCGCTCTTCGAACGACCGCCAGTTGTATCCGGTGCGCCAGTAGTTCACGACATCGACGAGGTCGGCGAGAGGAACGCCCTGCTCCCATCGGCGAGGGCCGGGCGCGGCGCGAGAGACCGTCTCGGCCTCCGGCAGTCGCGCCGCGGCCAGTCGCGCGCGCAGATCGTCGAGGTCGGCGTCAGTTGCGTGGGCTTCAAATGCTTGCACGTCGCTGGTCGGACGGGACATGAGACCTCCTGGCCGTCGTGGAACCGGCTACGAACCTGACGCGAACCGGCTAAGACGGTTCTAGCAGTACTCCTTGCCGCGCCGCAACCAGCTAAGGTGGTTCCATGCGTGCTGGATTTCCTGACTTCCGCCTCGGTAACGTGCTGGCGACCAGCTTCACGGGGACTCTGTCGGAGCGTCATGGCGAAGCCGTGGAGCGCATTCCCACGCCGCAGCGACTCATCGACTGGCTGGCAGTGAACGGCCTCGCCGTGGACTCCTGCACCCCTGCCCAGCTCGACCTCGCTCGGGAACTGAGGGAGTCGATTCACGCCGCCGCGACAGCGGCCGCGATCCAGGACGCTCTCCCTGCGTCCGCTGTCGAGGTCATCAATGACTGCAGCGCCCAGGGTCGGGCCGCGGCCATCCTGACGCCCGAGGGTCAGCGGAGATGGCGGCTCAGCTCGGCTTCCTGCGTGGAAGATGCCCTCAGCGTGATCGCCGCCGACGCGATCAGCATCATCGCGGGCGAACGAGACGGAAAACTGGCCTTGTGCGCATCACCGACCTGCCAAGCCGCCTTCTTCGACACCAGCCAGAGCCGCACCCGCAAATGGTGCGACATGAACACGTGTGGGAATCGTCAGAAGAAAGCGCGCTTCAATGCCAACCAGCGCAAAAACCCCGCATCAGCGAAGTGATCGTCACCTCGGTGCATTCAAGTGGGCCCACGCCTGCGATACATCTGTCGCAGGGGCGCACGGGTGCAGCCCAACGGCACCACTCTAAGAGCCCTCCGTCGCCTTCGATCAACGTCCTCAATCAGCACGTCTACGTTTACTGATCGGCGACGTTCATCGACTCTTCGCAGTCGGAGGTGTTGGCGGGGAGGCATGGAGGTATTCCAGGATGGAAGTTCCCACACCGCCCGTCCGAAAGACCTCGACCCGCGCAGACGCAGGGTGACGCTCAAGGCACAGCTCAACCGACCTGTCGAGAGGCGCGGCAGCCTACGGCCTGGGTGGCACCAGCGGGCACGGCCGACTGACTCGCCCCACCACCTCCGCCAACAAATCCCCCGCCACGAACAGCACCCGTTCCGACGGTACCGACCGCCATCCCAACGGCCAGGTCTGCCCACTCAGCGCCGGTACGCCCACGTACGCCTGCGTGCCGTCACCGCGCGTCAACGCCCTTACGCCTGGCGGCCATCGGAAACCGGACGCGGTTTGCGGAGGCAACAGGAAGTACAGGTACCGCTCACCGGTGAACTCCCGGACGATCGGCCCGGCGTCGAAGTCCGTGCACAACACCAGATCGGCGGCGACACGTTCACCCAGCTCGCCCTTGATACGGATGGCGTCGAAGTGGATGCCGGCGTGCCGAAGGGCGTGACCGGAGGCGGGGATCCAGACGGGGATCCAGGGGGCGGCGATTCTCTCGTTCATGCCGCTAATGCAACAGGGTGCTTACATACTGTGACCAGACATACGCAACGTCCGTGCGCGGCTGTGCACTTGGGGAGGCGGTTGTGCACTTCGGTGATCGTGGGTCGGAGTCGTTCGGTGCGCTGTTGCGGTTCTATCGCGAGCGGGCCGGGATGACCCAGGAGGGCCTCGGCAAACAAGTCGGCTACTCCAAGTCGCAGGTAGCAATGGTGGAGAGAGGGGAGCGGTCGCCCAAGGGCCAGCTGGTAGACGTCGCGGACGAGTCGCTCGGTGCACAAGGTGCACTGATGCTGCTGGCCAAGAAGGAGTTCGGGAAGAGCGGGCTACGGCCCTGGACCGAGGACTACTTGGCGGAGGAGCGGAAAGCCGCTGCTCTGCACGTGTACCAGACCAACTTGATCCCCGGTTCGCTTCAGACCGAGGGGTACGCGCGGGCTGTCTTCACGTCCAACCGCTGCCCGATCCTGGACGACGAGGAGATCGAACAGCGGGTGCATGCCCGACTGAAGCGCCAAGAACTCTTCACCCGCAGGCCCGCACCGACCCTCAGTTACGTACTCGAAGAAAGTGTCCTCACCCGGCCGTTGGGCGGCTGAGCCACGCTCAAGGAGCAGCTGCACCACGTTCTCGCGATCGGCGAGCTCCGTCACGTCGAGGTCCAGGTCATGCCCCACGGTCGGGAGCACCACGCCGGGCTCGCCGGCCGCATGAGCCTTCTGGAGAACGCTGATCGACAGCAGCTCGCCTATGTCGAAGGCCATCGAGGCGGGTACTTCGTAAGCGAACAGCCCGACGTGGGAGACCTGTTCGGCAAATATGGCATTCTGCGAGCACAGGCCCTCACCCCCGAGGAATCCGCGACGCTGATCGAGAAGGTGGCACGGGAGCTATGAGCACGGACTTCCGCTGGTTCAAGAGCAGCTACAGCGACGGCGAGGGCGAGTGCCTGGAAGTCGCCCTCACCCCCACCACCATCCACATCCGCGACTCCAAGACCCCCCCGACCACAGCCCCCACCCTCCACCTGACCCCCACCACCTGGTCGGCGTTCCTTGCGTCGCTCTCCCGCAACCCGCTTGCTTAGAGGGCACTCCAAGTCGTTGGCTAGGGAGTCATGGAGTACACGCAGCTCGGACGCACGGGACTCAAGGTCAGCCGACTGGTCCTCGGCACGATGAACTTCGGACCGCAGACGAACGAGGCGGACAGCCACGCGATCATGGACGCGGCGCTGGACGCGGGGATCAACTACTTCGACACCGCCAACGTGTACGGCTGGGGCGAGAACAAGGGCCGTACCGAGGAGATCGTCGGCACCTGGTTCGCCAAGAGCGCGGCCCACCGCGACAAGGTCGTCCTCGCCACCAAGGTCTACGGCAACATGGCCGCCGACGGCGACGCCTGGCCCAACCACGACAAGCTCTCCGCGCTGAACATCCGGCGCGCGGTCGACGCCAGCCTCAAGCGGCTGCAGACCGACTACATCGACGTCTACCAGTTCCACCACATCGACCGCAGCACTCCCTTCGAGGAGATCTGGCAGGCGATCGACGTGCTGGTCCAGCAGGGCAAGATCCTTTACGTCGGGTCCTCCAACTTCCCCGGCTACAAGATCGCCCAGGCCAACGAGATCGCGGCGAAGCGCGCCGGCACCATCGGCCTCGTCAGCGAGCAGTGCCTCTACAACCTCGCCGAGCGCCGCGCCGAGATGGAGGTCATTCCGGCCGCGCAGGAGTACGGGCTCGGGGTCATCCCCTGGTCGCCGCTGCACGGCGGGCTGCTGGGCGGCGTCATCAAGAAGGAGGTCGAGGGCGGGCGCAGGGCGAGCGGCCGGGCCGCCGACACCCTCGCCAACCCCACCGAGCGCGCGCGGATCCAGGCCTACGAGGACCTGCTGGAGAAGCACGGCGTGGAGCCCGGCGAGGCCGCCCTGGCCTGGCTGCTCACGCGGCCCGGCGTGACCGGCCCGATCGTCGGCCCGCGCACCGCCGAGCAGCTGGAGTCGGCAGTGCGCGCGGTCGGGCTGGGGCTCGGCGAGGAACTGCTGTCCGGCCTCGACGAGATCTTCCCGGGCCCGGGGCCCTCTCCGGAGGCCTTCGCCTGGTAGCGCCCCTCAGGTGCGCGGGGCGGAGCCGACGTGCGGCTCCGCCCCGCGGGCGCGACCAGCCGCGCTCGGTCCGCAGCCGAGGAACGGCCGCGGTTCCGTCCCCCGCTACCTGACGGCCGCCGCGACGATGACCACCACGAGCATGAGAACGAGCGCACCGGCCATGATCCGGTTCCGGGTTTTCGGGTCCACGTGGTCGAGCCTAACCGGCCCCGCCGAGCGCCCACCGGGCGACCGCCTCATAGCGGGGCTGTTCCCCGGGTACCCCGGACTTCGGCAGATTGCTGCGCACCAGTGCCAGCTCGCCCACCGTCCAGGTACGGCTCGTGAACCCCTCCAGGGCCTCCAGGTACGGCCGTGCGTCCACCGCGTCCCTGCTGCGGGCCACCGTCAGATGGGCCTTGTACCGCCGGTGCTCCCCCATCGGCAGGCCCGCCTTCCGCGCCGCCGCCTCCGCCCGGTCGGCGAGCAGCCGCAGCGTCTGCACCTCGCCCTCGGCGCCGGCCCACAGCGCCCGCCCGTGCCCGAACTGCCCGCCGCCCCGCACCGCCAGCGCGAAGGGATCGGTACGCCGGGCCGCCCGCTCCAGCCGGGCCGACAGGTCCGGTACGACATCGTCGTCGACCTCCCCGTAGAACGCGAGCGTGAAATGCCACCCCGGCCGCCCGGTCCAGCGCAGCGCCTCCGCGCCGGGCAGTCTCCTCAACTCGGCTACCTTCGCGGCGAGTTCGGCGGCGACGTCGTCCGGGGGAAGCACGGCGGCGAAGAGTCTCATGCGCACCACCCTGCCACCATGGGCGCATGGAGATCAGCATCAGAGAAGGCCGACCCGACGACGTCCCGGCGATACTCGGCATGCTCGACAGCTGTGTGGAGTGGCTGGTGGCCGAGGGCCGCACCGGCCAGTGGGGGACCAAGCCCCTGTCGGAGCACCGGAAGACGGTGGACTCGGTCGTGCGGTACGTGGAGGAGGGCACCACGTACATCGCCGAGGCGGACGGCGTGCCGGCGGCCACCCTGACCGTCACCGGCGCACCCGGCGCCTACCTGTCCCACCTGCCGCCGCCCGGTGAACCCGAGCGCTACATCCACTGGCTGGCCTCCGACCGCCGGTTCAAGGGCCACGGCGTGGGCAGCGCCCTGCTGGCGCACGCCGCCGAGGAGACCAGGCGCGCCGGCGTTCTCCTGCTGCGGGTCGACTGCTACGCCGGCGGCGACGGCAGGCTCGTCCGCTACTACGAGGACAACGGGTTCCTGCGCACCGAGACCTACACCGCCTCGAACGAGTGGCCGGGACAGGTGCTGGCCCGGAGGCTGTAGTCCGCAGCCTCCGGGCCCGTGACCGTTCTCACGCCGCCGCGGCCAGCTCCTCCTGCCGCTCCCGCGGCACGAACCGGACGTGCGGGTGGCCGTGGTTCCAGCCGACCGACAGACGCAGGCCGCCGACGCGGGCCAGGACGAGGCCGATGACGATCGCCGCACCCGCGGCGATCGCACCGCCGACGGCCATGCCCGCCCGGACGCCGTAAGCATCCGTGATCCATCCGGCGATGGGCGCGCCGATGGGTGTGCCGCCCATGAACACCATCATGTACAGGGCCAGTACGCGGCCGCGCATGGCCGGGTCGGTGGCCATCTGGACGCTGGTGTTGGCGGTGACGTTGACCGTCATGCCGAACATGCCGATCGGGACCATCAGCAGGGCGAACAGCCACAGCGAGGGGGCGGCCGCGGCCACCAGCTCCAGGGCACCGAAGGCCACGGCCGCCGCGATCATCACCCGCATCCTGGCCGTACCGCGGCGGGCCGCGAGCAGCGCACCGGCCAGCGAGCCGACCGCCATCAGTGTGTTGAAGAGGCTGTAGGAGCCGGCTCCGGCATGGAAGGCGTCGTCGGCGAAGGCGGACAGGTAGACCGGGAAGTTGAAGCCGAAGGTGCCGATGAACCCGACCAGGGCGATGGTCCAGATCAGTTCGGGGCGCCCGGCGACGTACTGGAGCCCCTCCCTCAGCTGGCCCTTCCCGCGCGGCGCCCGCTCGACGACATGCAGCTCACGCGCACGCATCAGCAGCAGGCCCACCATGGGGGCGACGAAGGACAGGCCGTTGAAGAGGAAGGCGTAGCCGGTACCGACGCCGGTGATCATGAGGCCGGCGACCGCCGGGCCGATCAGGCGGGCGGACTGGAAGTTCGCCGAGTTCAGGCTGACCGCGTTCTGCAGTTGCTCCGGGCCGACCATCTCGCTGACGAAGGACTGCCGGGCCGGGTTGTCCACGACCGTGGCGAGGCCGACGGCGAAGGCGGCGAGGTAGACGTGCCAGACCTGGACGTGGCCGGAGAGTGTGAGGACGGCGAGCGCGATGCCGGCGATGCCCATCGCGGACTGGGTGAACAGCAGTGTGCGGCGCTTGGGCAGGCGGTCTACGAGGACACCGCCGTAGAGGCCGAAGAGGAGCATCGGCAGGAACTGCAGTGCCGTCGTGACACCGACGGCGGTCGCGGAGCCGGTGAGGCTGAGGACCAGCCAGTCCTGGGCGATGCGCTGCATCCAGGTGCCGATGTTGGAGACGACCTGGCCGGCGAAGAAAAGGCGGTAGTTCCTGACACGCAGGGAGCTGAACATCGAGGATCTGTGCGTAACAGGGGTAGTAGGTGCTGGTGCGGGGGCGGAGTCTGCTCCGGATCCCGAACTCAAAAGGGTTCGCCTCCTTGTCTGGGGGTGCGGCTTACAGGTGTGCGAGCTTCTCCAGCACGGGGGCGGCGGCGCGCAGTTTCGCCCACTCGTCCTCGTCCAGGCCCTCCACCAGATCGGCCAGGAACGCGTTGCGCTTGGCGCGGCTCTCCTTGAGCATCGCCTCGGCCTGCTCGGTCTTGGTGACGACCTTCTGGCGCCGGTCCTCGGGGTGCGGCTCCATCCGGACCAGCCCCTTGGCCTCCAGCAGCGCGACGATGCGGGTCATCGACGGCGGCTGCACGTGCTCCTTGCGGGCGAGCTCGCCCGGCGTGGCACTGCCGCAGTTGGACAGGGTGCCCAGCACCGACATCTCGGTGGGGCTGAGCGACTCGTCGACCCGCTGGTGCTTGAGCCGACGCGACAGCCGCATGACAGCTGATCGAAGGGAGTTCACGGCGGCAGCATCGTCGCCATGGGTGAGGTCCGACATGTCTTTAGCGTAACTCATTACCCTGGCTAAACAAGCTGGCGCGCGCACGGATTCCCGTGACTCCGGCCACTGAAACCGGATCTTCACCCGTACGAGTGAGTCCAGTGCGGAAAGTGAACATCGCTCGAAGCCCGCCAGCGACCCTCGTGTGCATGGGGACCAGCGTGCTCAGCCTGCGGATGGACGGGGAGCTGCTCGAACGGCTCCGGGACCGTGCCGCGAAAAGGGGAATGAGCGTCCAGGACTACGTGGTCCGGACGCTCATTCGAGACGACTTCGACGAGCGCTTCCAGGCGGCCGTCGACGAGACGGAGAAGTTCTACGGGGTCACGTGAGCCCGCGCATCGTGAACCCGGGCATCACGTCAGGCCCGGGCATCACGTCAGACCCAGGGCCGGCATCAGGTAGTAGAAGGCGAAGACCGCCGAGACGACGTACATCGCGACCGGGATCTCCCTGCCCCGCCCGGCGGCCAGACGCAGCACGACGAAGGTGATGAAGCCCATGCCGATGCCGTTGGTGATCGAGTAGGTGAACGGCATCATCACCATCGTCACGAAGGCCGGGATGGCGATGGTGTAGTCGGCCCAGTCGATCTCCTTGACCGAGCCGGCCAGGATCAGGAAGCCCACCGCGAGCAGGGCCGGGGTGGCCGCCTGGGACGGGACCATCGTGGCGACCGGAGTGAGGAACAGCGCGATGGCGAACAGTCCGCCGGTGACGACGTTCGCGAAGCCCGTACGGGCCCCCTCTCCGACGCCCGCCGTGGACTCCACGAACGCGGTGGTGGCCGAGGAGGAGCTGGCGCCGCCGGCCGCGACCGCGAGACCGTCGACGAACAGGACCTTGTTGATGCCCGGCATATAGCCCTGGGCGTCGGTCAGTTTGGCCTCGTCGCTGACACCCATGATCGTGCCCATCGCGTCGAAGAAGCACGACAGCAGCACCGTGAAGACCAAGAGGATGCCGGTCAGCACGCCGACATGGGAGAAGCCACCGAACAGGCTGACCTTCCCGATCAGGCCGAAGTCCGGGCCGGCGACGGGGTTGCCGGGCCACTTGGGCGTCGTCAGGCCCCAGGTCGGGATCTTCGCGACGGAGTCGATGACCACCGCGAGGACCGTCATCGTGACGATCGAGATCAGGATCGCGCCGGGAACCTTGCGGACGATGAGCGCGAGGGTGAGCAGCACGCCCAGGATGAAGACCAGGACCGGCCAGCCGTTGAGGTGTCCGTCACCGCCGAGCTGGAGCGGCACGGTGGTCTGCGCGACGTCCGGGATACGGGAGACGAAGCCGGAGTCGACGAGCCCGATCAGCATGATGAACAGACCGATGCCGATGGAGATCGCCTTGCGCAGGCTGTAGGGCACGGCGTTCATCACGCGCTCGCGCAGTCCGGTGGCGACCAGCAGCATCACGACGAAGCCCGCCAGGACGACCATGCCCATCGCGTCCGGCCAGGACATCCGCGGCGCCAGCTGGAGCGCGACGACCGAGTTCACGCCCAGGCCGGCGGCCAGCGCGATCGGCACGTTGCCGACGACACCCATGAGCAGCGTGGTGAACGCCGCCGTCAACGCCGTCGCCGTGACCAGCTGCCCGTTGTCCAGATGGTGCCCGTACATGTCCTTCGCGCTGCCCAGGATGATCGGGTTCAGCACGATGATGTACGCCATCGCGAAGAAGGTGGCGAAGCCGCCGCGGATCTCGCGCGGCAGGGTGCTGCCGCGCTCGGAGATCTTGAAGTAGCGGTCGAGTGCGCCGGACGCGGGCGCGTCCCCCGGCTGTTCGGGGGCGGGGACCTTGGCGGGGGCCGAGGTGGACATTGGATGTTCCTACGAGCAGAAGTGGACGGATGGAAACGGTTTCAGTATGAATATATGAACCGATCGGCGCTATCTCCGCGCGTAGACCTGATCGCCTCGTAAGCTGTCCCCCATGGCGAAGTGGACACCCCAGCACGAGGCACCGGAGCCCCTTGAGGGCCCCGTCGTCGCCACCATCACCGGCGGCACGATCCTCTGGTTCGTCCTCTTCCTGGTGCAGCTCCCCTTCTACGGCTGGTTCGACGACCGCGGACACGCCTGGTGGGTGTGGACCTGCCTGGCCGGAGGCGTGCTCGGGCTGTACGGCGTCTGGTTCGTCAGGAAGCGGGACGCGGCGATCAAGCAGGCGGCGGCACAGGCACCGGGGTCGGAGCCGGCGTCGGAGTCCGAGTCGGCCGAATAGGCCGTACCGCCACCGGCCGTCCTACCACCGCACGAGTTCGCTCCTCCCCAGGTCGGATCTTCCGGTCACTCGGCGGGTGAAGCCGCAAATCCGCACGTACCGTCGAATGCATGACGCACATCGACGCCGGCGCCGAGCTCGACCCTGTGCACCCCGTCCCCTTCCCTACGCCGGCGCCGGGCCTCACCGCGGCCGAGGTCGCCGAGCGGGTGGCGCGCGGGCAGGTCAACGACGTTCCGGTGCGCAGCAGCCGGTCGATGGGCGAGATCGTCCGGGCGAACGTGTTCACCCGGTTCAACGCGATCATCGGCGCGCTCTGGCTGATCACGCTGTTCGTGGCGCCGATCCAGGACAGCCTCTTCGGCTTCGTGATCCTCGCCAACACGGGCATCGGCATCGTCCAGGAGTGGCGGGCGAAGACGACCCTGGACTCGCTCGCCGTGATCGGGGAGGCGCGGCCGACGGTACGGCGCGACGGCACCGCCGCCGAAGTGAGCACGTCGGAGATCGTGTTGGACGACCTGATGGAGATCGGGCCCGGGGACAAGGCCGTGGTCGACGGGGTGTGCGTCGAGGCCGACGGGCTGGAGATCGACGAGTCGCTGCTCACCGGCGAGGCCGACCCGGTGGTCAAGAAGCCCGGGGACCAGATCATGTCGGGCAGCTTCGTCGTCGCCGGCGGGGGCGCCTTCAAGGCCACCAAGGTGGGCCGCGAGGCCTACGCCGCCCAGCTCGCCGAGGAGGCCTCCCGCTTCACCCTCGTCCACTCCGAACTGCGTACCGGCATCTCGACCATCCTCAAGTACGTGATGTGGATGATGATCCCGACCGCGATCGGCCTGGTCATCAGCCAACTGATCGTCAAGCAGCACGGCTTCAAGGACTCGGTCGCGCGGACCGTCGGCGGGATCGTGCCCATGGTCCCGGAGGGGCTGGTGCTCCTCACCTCGGTCGCCTTCGCGATAGGTGTCATCCGACTTGGCCGGAAACAGTGCCTCGTGCAGGAACTCCCCGCCATCGAGGGCCTCGCCCGCATCGACACCGTCTGCCTCGACAAGACCGGCACCCTCACCGAGGGCGGCATGGACGTCACCGAGGTCAGGCCGCTGCAGGGCGCCGACGAGACATACGTGCGCAAGGTGCTGGGCGCCCTCGGCGCGTCCGACCCGCGCCCGAACGCCTCCCTCCAGGCGATCATCGACGCCTACCCGGACGTCGAGGACTGGCGCTGCACCGAGTCCCTCCCCTTCTCCTCCGCCCGCAAGTACAGCGGCGCCCGCTTCAGCGAGGGCAACGGCGAGTCCGGTACGTGGCTGCTGGGGGCGCCCGACGTGCTGCTGGGCGCCGACGACCCTGCGCTCGCGGAGACCGAGCGGCTCAACGAGCAGGGCCTGCGCGTCCTGCTGCTCGCCCGCGCGCGCCATGACCTCGACGACCCGAAGCCGGCGCGGGGCGCCCGGCCCACCGCGCTCGTCGTACTCGAACAGCGGCTGCGGCCCGACGCGGCCGACACCCTGCGCTACTTCGCCGACCAGGACGTCCGCGCCAAGGTCATCTCCGGCGACAACGCCGTGTCGGTGGGCGCGGTGGCAGGAAAACTGGGCCTCAGCGGAACGACCGTCGACGCCCGTCGCCTGCCCGCCGAGCAGGACGGCATGGCGCGGGCCCTCGACGAGGGCACGGTGTTCGGACGGGTCACCCCGCAGCAGAAGCGGGACATGGTGGGCGCGCTGCAGTCCCGCGGGCACACGGTCGCGATGACCGGCGACGGCGTGAACGACGTACTGGCCCTCAAGGACGCCGACATCGGCGTGTCCATGGGCTCGGGCTCGGAGGCCACGCGCGCCGTCGCGCAGATCGTGCTGCTCAACAACAGCTTCGCCACGCTGCCCTCGGTGGTCGCCGAGGGCCGCCGGGTCATCGGCAACATCACGCGAGTCGCCACGCTCTTCCTGGTCAAGACGGTCTACTCGGTGCTGCTGGCCGTCCTGGTGGCGTGCTGGCAGGTGGAATACCCGTTCCTGCCCCGCCACCTGACGCTGCTGTCCACCCTGACCATCGGCATCCCGGCCTTCTTCCTCGCCCTGGCCCCCAACAAGGAACGCGCACGGCCGCACTTCGTACGACGGGTCATGCGGTACTCGGTCCCGGGCGGGGTGGTGGCCGGGACGGCGACCTTCGTGACGTATCTGATCGCCCGTCACTACTACGTCGGCAAAGGCTCGTTGGACGCGGAGACCAGTGCGGCGACCCTCACGCTGTTCCTGATCTCCATGTGGATCCTGGCGATCGTCGCCCGGCCCTACACCTGGTGGCGGATCGCCCTGGTGGCCTCGATGGGTGTGGCGTTCCTGTTCGTCCTGATCGTGCCGTGGCTCCAGCACTTCTTCGCGCTGAAACTGGTCGGCGTGACGATGCCGTGGGTTGCGGTCGGCATCGCGGCGGTGGCGGCGGTCGCCCTGGAACTGCTCTGGAAATGGGTCGACCGCCGCGTTCCCGCTTAGCGCTTGGCCTTGGCCGGGGGCGCAATGTTCAGTTTCGGCTGCGGACCGGTTGTGGCTGGTCGCGCCGTTCCCCGCGCCCCTGACGGGGCGCGGCGTCAGCGTACGTCTACGTAGTCGCCCGTGGCGTTGACCGCCGGGGTCGTCGAGGTGCCCGCGAAGGAGTAGCGGAAGTAGCCGTCGACCGTCGCCGGCGTCGTCGTCTTCAGGTCGCCCGTCGAGTTCGAACTGATCGTCTTCAGCGTGGTGTAGGTGCTGGAGCTCTTTTTGCGGAACTGCAGCTTCACCGGCTGGCTGGTGTAGCCGTGGTACTTGTTGTCCTCCCAGTTGGCACGGGAGAGCTTGCCGGTGACCGTGACGGTCTTGCCCTTCTTGACCGGCTCCGGCGCGGCGTTGACCGTCAGCTTGGAGGCGCGCTGGACGAGCGTGGAGCCGAGGCCGCCCTGCAGGGAGTAGTCGTTGGTGCTGTACTGCAGCGCGAGCGCGCCGGCCGACCACTTGCCGGCCTCGGAGTTGAGCAGGTCACCGTCTTCCGGGCTGATGTCGATCTTGCCGGTGCAGTCGGCGGTGGTGGTCGAGGTGACCGTGCAGGTGGCGGGGAGCCGGCCGCCGAGCAGGTTGGTGTTCGGGTCGGTGATCGAGCCGCGGTAGATGACCGGGCCGCTGTCGAAGTCGTCCGACGTGACGTCGTAGTTCGCACCGTGGGTCAGCTTGTAGCTGACCGTGGTGGAGTAGTGGCCGGTGGCGCCGACCCGGATCGCCGACGCGATCTTCAGGCCGGAGAAGGTGACGCCCAGGTCCGCGGCGGCGTCGGCGCTGCTGAACGCGGTCTTGCCGGAGTGCGCGGCGAGTACCTTCGCGGCCTCCGCGCGGTACGACGGGGCGGAGCCGGTGGCGTGCGCGGCAGGCACGATGAAGGCGGAAAGGGCCAGGGCGCCGGAGACGGCAGCCACGGTGGCGCGTATGCGCATGTGTTCCCCAAGTGGAGAAAGTGATCGTGGAGTCTGTTGACTCACGGGATCAGATCCGTGGCGGATGTGGCGGGTTGTACGGCTGAGGCGGATTTTTGTTCGGGGATGGCAAAGACCTTGCGAGTTACAGAGAAACGGCCGCTCCCGGGGTCCCCTTCCGGAAGCGGCCATAACTCACTGCTGCTTACTGCTTGCTGCTTACTGCTTGCTGCTTACTGCTTGCTGCTTGCTGCTTGCTGCTTGCTGCGCCTACTGCACGTCGACGAAGTCACCCGCGGCGCTGACGGCCGGGGTCGTCGTGGTGCCCGCGAAGGAGTAGCGGAAGTAGCCGTCGACGGTCGCCGGCGTCGTCGTCTTCAGCTCACCCGTCGAGTTCGACTTGATGGTCTTCAGCGTGGTGTAGGTGCTGGAGCTCTTCTTGCGGAACTGCAGCTTCACCGGCTGGCTGGTGTAGCCGTGGTACTTGTTGTCGTCCCAGTTGGCGCGGGAGAGCTTGCCGGTGACCGTGACGGTCTTGCCCTTCTTCACGGGCTCCGGCGCGGCGTTGACCGTCAGCTTGGAGTAGCGCTGCAGGTTGAAGGCCGCGACCTTGTCCGTGACGGCGACACCGACGTTGTCCAGGTTCGGGTTCTCCTGGTCCTCGCCGTTGAAGGCGACGGCGAAGCCGGCGGCCTTCCAGGCACCGGCGTCCTCGTTCAGCAGATCCGCCGGGTCGATCTCGACCGTGGCGGTGCAGGAGGCGGCGGTCGTGGAGGAGTCGCTGCAGGTGGCGACGTTGCTGTCGAACCACCAGATCTCGTCCTCGAACGTGGCACCCCGGTACAGCTCGATTCCGGCGACGAAGTCGGCGGCGTGGATGTTGACGTCCTCGCCGTGGTTCAGGGTGAAGGACACCGGCACCTTCACCACGTTGGTGGTGCCGACGGGGATGCTCTTGCCCTTGTTGACCTTCACGTTCGAGAAGGAGGCGTCCAGGGCGTACGGGGTGCCCTCGGCGTCGGCGGTGCTGCTGAACGCGGCCTTGCCGGTGGAGGCGGAGTGCGCGGCCTTGTTGGCCGGGGCGACACCCGCGGGGGCCTTCGGACCGTCGGCGGCCAGAGCGGCCGGCGCGACGAAGGCGGAGAGGACCAGGGCACCGGACACGGCGGCCACGGTGGCGCGAATACGCATGTACTTCCTCAAATTGGCGGAAAGAGAAAGGGAGTGGGCGGGGAGGGCTCGCCGTGGCTAGCGCACGTCGACGTAGTCGCCCCCGGCGCTGACCGCCGGAGTCGTCGAGGTGCCCGCGAAGGAGTAGCGGAAGTAGCCGTCGGCCGTCGCCTTGGTCGTCGTCCTCAGGTTGCCCGCGGAGTCCGTGGTGACGGTCTTCAGCGTGGTGTACGTGCTGGAGCCCGCCTTGCGGAACTGCAGCTTCACCGGCTGGCCCGCGTAGCCCGAGTACGTGGCGCTGTCCCAGTTGGCGCGGGTCAGCTTGCCGGTGACCGTGAGGGTCTTGCCCTTCTTGACCGGCTCCGGCGCGGCGTTGGCCGTCAGCTTCGACAGGCGCTCGACCTTGAAGGTCTTGACGTTGTCCTTCTGGACGAAGTCGGCGTCCTTGCCGGAGGCGATGCCCCAGACCTTCCAGGTACCGGCGACCGCGTTGATGGTGTTGTAACCCGGCTTGAAGTCGAACGTCGCCTTGCAGTTCGACGTGGTCGCGCTCACCGCGGAGCAGCTGGCGTAGTGGTCGCTGCTGTTGGCGACGGCGCCGCTGTCGGAGTGGTCGAAGTCCGAGCCGTGCCACAGGATGGCCATGGCCGACTTGACGCCCGAGTTGTCCTTGACGGTGAAGGTGACCGTGATCGTCTTCTTCGCGGTCGCCGAGACGACGACCGGCTTGCCGCCGTTCACCACGACGTTCGAGATCGTGGTGTCGCCGTGCACTTCGTCGGCCTGGGCGGCCGGAATGGCGAGAGCGGTAAGGGCCACGGCGCCGGTCACAACGCCGAGGGTGGCACGCATGCGCATGTGTTCCCCACGTGGAGAAAGGGGCCCCGTCGCCCATCGTTGCGTACGGGGCCCAAGTGATCATGGAGCCTGTTGGCTCAGGTGATCAGATTCGTGACGCGGGTGAATGGTATACGACTGGTGAAAGATTTGTGCGAGAAATTTTGAGATCTTGATCCTCCGGCGGTCGGTCGAAGGATCCAGAGGATCTTGAGGCCTCCGCGGTCAGTCGAACCACCGGTCCCGCGCCAGCTCCTCCGTCCGCGACGGGTCCTCCAGCAGGGCCGCCACCTCGAAGCGCCGCGGCCACTGCCCGGCGGCCCAGGCGAGCCCCGCGGCGACGCCCTCCAGGGTGGCCGCGTGCAGCACCCCGTCGCCGGTCAGACGCCAGTCCAACTCCACGCCGTCGACGACGAGTTCCTCGTGCTCGACGTACGTCGCGGGGGTACGGGCGCCCAGCAGCACCCGTACCGGGTCCGGTACGTCGTGCTCGGCGCCCTCGGAGTCGACCTCACCGGTGACGGACTCGCTCAGCCGCCGCACCTGGAACAGCTCGGCCAGCTCGGCGGCCCGCGCCGGCCGTACCGGCAGCAGCGGGACACCCTCGGTGAAGGGCAGCAGGTCGGGCGAGTCGACGACCACGGCGTCCGCGGCGTCCACGACCTCGACCCGGCCGTCGACCACGGCACGCAGCTCGTCCGGCAGGGTCACCTGCTCGGGTTCCAGGTCGGCCAACGCGCCGTAGAGGGCATGCAGTTGGGCGCCCGTGACCTCGCGCTCGGGGTCGGCGAGCCGGTCGAGCAGCTCGGCGGCGCCGCCCGGCTCGTCGAGCAGGGCGGCCACGGAGGTGCGCACCCCGAGCGACCGCAGCACCTGCTCGTCGTCGAACCCGGTCGCGTCGGCCTCGTCGTAGAGCCCACGCAGCAGCGGGTCCCCGCCGGAGGCGAGCAGACCGGCCGGCCGCCGTCCGTCGAGCACCGGGTGCCCGCGCAGCCACCAGGCCGTGTAGGGCCGTACGACCTCGTGCGTGCCGTCGTGCAGCAGGATCCGCATCGGCTGGGTGAGCGCGTCCCGCAACGGCGGCCGGGCCAGCAGGGCCAGGGCCTGCGGCCACTTGTCGTCGTCCACGAGGTCCAGGTCCCGTACGGCGACCAGCTCGGTGGCGACCGGCGGTACGGGCGTGTCCGGGAACCGGTCGAGGACGTCCTCGCTCCAGACGTCCACGGCGTCGAGGAGACCCGCGTCGTCGGGCTCGGCGAAGTCGCCTTCCCTGGGCTCCAGTTCGTCGGGGTCCAACACCACGTCCGTGGCCCGCACGAGGGCGAAGTCGGCCAGCACACCGCACGCGGCCAGCGGCTGCTCGCCCCACCTGTCGGCCAACTCCGCGTCGACCGTGGCGAGTTCACCTTCCCGGATGACCTGATGGAAGGGGCTGCCGGGGAAGACGAGTTCACCGGCGGGCGCCGGCTCCCCGTCCTCGTCCGGGAGCGCGAGCGCGCCGAGCCAGGGCTCGTCCCCGGGATCCAGCGCCGCGTCCCGCACGAGCGCGAGGACGGTGTCGGCCAGCTCCTCCGCGTCCGGCGCGTCCTGCTCCCAGTCCAGCCCGCCGTCGTCGTCGAGGGAGGCCGCGACGGCGGCACGGACCTGCGGGGTGGTGAGGACGGCGCGAGGCGTCGCGGGAAGCGCGCCGAGTTTCTCCAGCAGGGGGTGCGTGGCCTCCGGGTGGGCGACCTTCAGCCCGAGCCGGGCGAGCACCTCCGGGTCGGTGTGCGTGGCATCCGGCGAGGGCAGCAGCACCTGGCGCGGGCCGATGGTCGTACGTCCGTCGGCGAGCGGCACGGGAAGGCCGGACAGCCGGTCCGGATCGACCCCGGCGAGGCTGTCGTAGAGCCTCCGCCACCAGCCGGGCTCCTTCTCCAGCCCCGCGAGCCGGTCGACGGCGTCGGTGAGCGGCACCCTGGCGACGCCCAACGTCCGCAGCTCCGCCCGCCGTTCGAGCCCGGCGGGCAGCAGGGTGGGCAGCACCTCGGCCAGCACCTTCACGGTGTCGGCACCGGCGCCCTCGATGATCTCGGCGTCACGGGGACGGAGGGAGCCGCCGAAATGGAGATCCCGATCCCGCCCGCCGGCCAGTTCGGGGCCGGCGAGACCGTCGATGGGCTCGCCGGGCTCACCGGGTTCGGCGGCGTCCTGGCCTTCGGCCGGTGCGACGGCCGGCGGCAGGAAGGAGGTCCGCGGGAGCCGCTCCAGGATCGCCGCGCGCAGGGCGCCGTCCAGCTCCCCCTTCCCCAACGGGCCGGGGACGAGACCGATGATGCCCTCGGTCACCGGGAGCCAGTCGGCGAGGAGTTCGGCGTAGGCGTCGGCCGCGCGCTGGACGAGGAAGTCGGTCAGCGGGCCCGGGGCCGCGCGCCGTCGGGTGGTGTCGAGGGGGAAGGACCCGATGAGCAGGGCCGGGACACCGAGGGGCTCGTCGCTGGGCGTGGGGGCGTGCACGACGGGGCTCGTACGGGGGTGGGCCGGGCTGCCGTCGGAGTCGGCCGGCACGGCCCAGGTGACGGACCAGTGGGGGCGCAGCCGCTCCTCCACCGGACGGTCGGCGAGGAGGTCCGCAGCGAGGGGGCCTTGCGCGCAGACGGTACGCCAGCGGGTGGTGCCGCCGCGGGTGTCTTCCAGGACGGTGAAGGGGCCGTCCGTGCCGCGGCGCAGGGTGCGGACGCCGTCGGTCTCCACCACGACCTCCTCCAGGCCCGGCAGGGCGAGGAGCAGGGCGTCGTCGACGGCTTCCAGCAACCGCTCGGCGAGGTCGGCCGCGGCCGGGTCGCGCAGTGGGAGGATGACGACGGTGTCGTACGACTCCGGGGCGGACCCCTCGGCGGCGAAGGGCAGCCGCAGCAGCGGGACGTGTCCGTCCCGGCGCCGGATCTCGTCCCCCAGCCCCGGGCTGTACCGCGCCGTGTCCGCGGCCAGCTCACGGGCCTCGGCGAGCGACCAGCGCACACCGCCGTGCCGGCCTACGACCGCGGGCTCGTCGGTGACGGCGATCACGGCCGCGAACCCGACGCCGAACCGGCCGACGGCGCCTTCGTGGGTGTCCCGCTTCGCGGAGGCGCGCAGGGTGGCGAGCGACTCGACACCGGCCGCGTCCAGCGGGGCGCCGGTGTTGGCGGCGACGAGAACGCCGTCGCGCAGGGTGAGCCGCAGGCGTCCTGGGACTCCCGCGCGAGCAGCCGCGTCCGCCGCGTTCTGAGCGAGCTCTACGAGGAGCCGGTCCCGGTAACCGCCGAGGACGAGGTCCTCCTCGGCGTTGGCGTCCTCGCGGAAACGGGCGGGGCTGGTGGCCCAGGCGTCCAGGACTCCGCGGCGCAGACGGGCGGTGCCGAACGGGTCCGCTCCCTCGGGGGCCGGCCGCACGAACTTGCTCACGTTGACTCTCCTCATCGGCCCACTTCGGCGTGAGCACGAAGGTACCGCGAGATGTTCACCGCCCCCGCCGCCCCTACCCGTCCCGTCCCCAGGGGCTCCGCCCCCGGACCCCCGCTCCTCAAACGCCGGAGCGGCTGAATTTCCCGGAGCGGCTGATGTCCCGGGGCGGCTGACATTCGGCTCAGCCCTTTTCAGCCCGTCCGGCGTTCGAGGACGAGGCCGCAGGCCGATGGGGGGTGTGGGGGCGCAGCCCCCAGGGACGCGTACCCCCACGCACCCACAGACTTACGAGTGCCCCAGATCCGCTGTTTCCCCGTCGGAGACAACCGGGACGGAACCCGAGTCCGCCGCCGGCCGCAGCGGGAACGGATCCACCCGCGTCTCGTCGATCACCGGAGGTGCCGGCTGCGGCGGCCTGGGCATGACCGCCGCCTCGGAGTGCCCCCCGCAGCCGTACGAAAGAGAGACCACCCGGCCGTCGGCCGGCGAGAACTCGTTGGCGCAGACACCGAACGCCTGGCCCAGCGAGCCGCCGATCGGCTGGAGGAAGCCACAGCTCGCACAGGACGCGGGGGCCGCCTGAGCCATCGGCGTCTTGGAGCCGTACGCCTCGTCCCAGCGGTCCGCGGCGACATGCAGCCCGTAGCGGGACAGGACCCGGGCGCGGCGCACGCCCAGTTCCTCGGCGACGGCAGCGATGGAGCCACGCGACGGGGCGAAGGGCAGGCTCGCGGGGGTGCCCGCGGTGACCTCGGCGTCCTCGGCCTCGGCCAGCTCCGCCAGTTCCTCGGAGAGCGGCGAGTTCGGCGGCGGCTCCTCCGCGCCGGTGAAGCCGGGCTCCAGACGCAGGTCCTCGGCGTCGGTGGGCAGGAGGTCGCCGGGGCCCATGTCGCCGGGGCGCAGCCGCTCGCTCCACGGCACCCACTCGGGAGCGAGCAGCGCGTCCGAGCCGGGCAGCAGGACGACCTCGTCCAGCGTGACGAACTTGGCGCGGGAGGCGCGCGCGACCGTCACGGCCCAGCGCCAGCCCCGGTACCCGAGTTCCTTGCACTCGAAGAAGTGCGTGACAACACGGTCGCCCTCGGACTCCAGACCCAGGTGCTCGCCCACCACCCCGGGCGCGGCAGCCTCCTCGGCGGCGGCGCGGGCGAGGTCGACGGCCTCCGCGCACAGGCGGTCAGGGGTGCGGCTTCGCGTGGTCGCTGCGCTCACAGGTATCGCTTCTCTCCTACGCCGTCACTCGGGTGCGCCGGCCTGAAGGCGATGGGAGCGGACGGAGCGGACCGAAGGACCGCGTCGACGTCCGCGCCCGATCGCACTCGGGCGCACCTCATGCATCCATTCTGCGGGATGTCCGAGAGGCGCGCGGCCGAGAACGTTCGCCACGACGCGCTACGCACGCTACCTTCTCGCGACCGCTCGGCCTACACCGACGGGACGTTTCCCTCCACGGGCCTGGCAAGTACCGGGGAAATACACAGGAAGTACGCGCCCATACGCGCGGTAACCCCACTACACACAGCTTTCTCGGGGCACTATGACGGAGTGGCAGCCGCAAGGACGCCCCAGGGAGCCACCGGGGCCGGTGGGGTCAAGGGCAGCAGTCGTGGTGGCGGTTCGGGCCGGTTCGGCGGGTCCGTCCGCGCGGTCGGCCGTGCCCTGCACTTCCCGTTCACCGGAACCGCCCGCGGGATCCGGAAGGCGACCCACGCGCACGGCGCCGGCGAGTCCGGCCTCGGCAAACTGATCGAACTGCACGCGGTGAACGGCGCCGGGGACGTCATGATCACCGTCGCCCTCGCCTCCACCGTCTTCTTCTCCGTCCCCACCGACGAGGCACGGGGGCGTGTCGCGCTCTACCTGGCGATCACCATGGCGCCGTTCACGGTGCTCGCCCCGGTCGTCGGGCCGCTCCTCGACCGGCTCCCGCACGGCCGCCGTGCCGCGATGGCCGGCTCGATGCTCGCCCGGGCGCTGCTCGCGCTGATCATCGCCGGGGCCGTCTCCACGGGCAGCCTGGAGCTGTATCCGGCCGCGCTGGGCGTACTGGTCGCGTCGAAGGCGTACGGGGTGGTCAGAAGCGCGGTCGTGCCCCGGCTGCTGCCACCCAAGTTCTCCCTCGTGAAGGCCAACTCCCGGGTCACGCTCGGCGGGCTCCTCGCCACCGGTGTCGCGGCGCCCATCGGGGCGGGCCTGCATGCCATCGGCCCGCGCTGGCCGCTGTACGGCGCCTTCGTGATCTACATCTGGGGCATGTTCCTGTCCTTCACCCTGCCGCCGAAGGTCGACTCGGCCAAGGGCGAGGACACGGCGCTGCTCGCGGCGGACGCGGACCATCTGCACGGGCCGCACCTCAAGCCGGTGAAGCGGCCCGGCCTCCGCACGGTCGGCCTCGCGGTGACCCACGCGCTCGGCGCCAACGCGGCCCTGCGCTGGCTGTCCGGGTTCCTGACCTTCTTCCTCGCCTTCCTGCTGCGCGAGCACCCGCTCACCGGCTCCAGCGCGGCCGTGTCGCTGGGCATAGTGGCCGTGGCGGCGGGCGCGGGCAACGCCGTCGGTACGGCGGTCGGGGCGTGGCTGAGACAGCGGGCGCCGGAGATCATCATCGTGGCGGTCCTGCCGATCGTGCTCGCCGCCGCGATCACGGCCGCGATCTTCTTCGGGGCGTTCCTGGTGGCGTGTCTGGCCGCGTTCGCCGGGTTCTCGCAGGCGCTGGCCAAGCTGTCCCTGGACGCGCTGATCCAGCGGGACGTGCCCGAGACGGTGCGCCCCTCGGCGTTCGCGCGCTCCGAGACCATGCTGCAGATGGCCTGGGTGCTGGGCGGCGCGATCGGCATCGTGATGCCGCTCAACGGGGCGGCGGGCCTGAGCCTGGCAGCCGCCGTCATCGCCCTCGGCTGGGTCACCACCGCCCGCGGGCTGATCGGCTCGGCCCATCACGGGGGCGCCTCGAAGCCCCGCGTGGCGTAACACACAGGCATGCCGCCCCCCACGTGGGGGGAGCGCCGCAGGTGCCCGATAACCTTCGCCCATGACCTCGATGCCACGCGGCGGAGCCGCAAATGTCCGCGCCTCTGTGCGACGCCGCCGCACCGTCGCCGCCGCCGGCGCCGTTTCCGCCGGACTGCTCGTCCTGTCCGCGTGCGACAAGCCGACGCCGGTCTCCACGATCACGGTCGGCCGCTCCTCCGTCAGCGCGCAGGCCACCTGTGGCGGCGAGGGCAAGTCGCTGCAGACCGCGGACCTCGCGAAGTGCCTCAAGGACAAGGACATCAAGTCCATCAAGGTCGACCCCGACGACACCGTCCGCTTCGGCGTCGACCCCGACATCGCCGACAAGCGGTGGACGATCCTGATGAACGGTCAGCCCCTGACCGAGGACAGCGCCAAGACCTACCGCACCGTCCCGGGCAGCGTCTTCTTCAACCAGCAGTACGGCGCCACCGGCAACTCCACCCTGGTCACCATCAAGGCGGGCGACGGCAAGAAGAGCGGCAGCGCGGTCACCGGCCTGTGGTCCTTCAAGCTCAAGAAGAACGACTGACCCCGAAGTCCAGGTCGTCCATGCCGTCGATGTCGCCGACGCGTTCCGTACGCGTCCTCGTGGCCACCGCGGTCCCCGCCGAACGGGACGCGGTGGCCCAGGCGTTCGCGGGTGACGGCCAGGTCGTGATCGCCGCCGGTGTGGGCCCCGCTCTCGCCGCCGCCTCCACCGCGACCGCCCTCACGACCGCTGCCCTGCGGGGCAGCCCGTACGACCTCGTCGTCTCCGCCGGGATCGCCGGCGGTTTCCGTCCCGAGGCCCCCGTGGGCTCCCTCGTCGTCGCCGACGAGATCACCGCGGCCGATCTGGGCGCCGAGACGGCCGAGGGATTCGTACCGGTCACCGAGCTCGGCTTCGGGACCGTCACCCACCGTCCGCCGGAAGCACTCGTACGAGAGCTCGCGGCCGCCACCGGCGCACGTCCCGGAGTCGTCCTCACCGTCTCCACGGTGACCGGCACCGCCGAACGCGCCGCAGCGCTCCGTGCCCGCCACCCCCGCGCCCTCGCCGAGGCCATGGAGGGCTTCGGGGTGGCCGAGGCGGCCGCAGCGCACGGTGTGCCCGTGATGGAGCTGCGCGCGGTCTCCAACCCGGTCGGCCCGCGCGACCGCGCCGCCTGGCGCATCGGCGACGCCCTCGCGGCCCTGACCGAGGGCTTCGGGAAGCTTGCGCCCGTCCTGGAGAGTTGGAAACAGCATGACCTCTGAGCGCCCACTGCAGATCGCGTACTCGCCCTGCCCGAACGACACCTTCGCCTTCGACGCCCTCGCCCACGGCCGCGTGCCGGACGCGCCCGCGCTCGACGTGACCTTCGCGGACATCGACATCACCAACGGCATGGCCGAGCGCGGCGAGTTCGACGTGCTGAAGGTGTCGTACGCCGTGCTGCCGTACGTCCTCGGCGAGTACGCGCTGCTGCCGTGCGGGGGTGCACTGGGCCGGGGCTGCGGTCCGCTGGTGCTGACCCGGGAGGCGGGTGGGGCGCTCACCGGCCGTACGGTCGCCGTGCCGAGCGAGAAGTCGACCGCGTACCTGCTGTTCCGTCTGTGGGCGGCGGACACGGTCCCCGGCGGGGTGGGCGAGATCGTCGTCATGCCGTTCCACGAGATCATGCCCGCGGTGCGGGACGGAAAGGTCGACGCGGGGCTCGTCATCCACGAGGCGCGCTTCACGTACCAGAACTACGGGCTGCACAAGCTCGCGGACATGGGTGAGCACTGGGAGCACACGACCGGGCTGCCGATCCCGCTGGGCGCGATCATCGCGAAGCGCTCACTGGGCGCCGAGACCCTGACGGGCCTGGCCGACGCGATCCGCACCTCCGTACGCGCCGCCTGGGACGACCCCGAGGTCTCCCGCCCGTACGTCATGGAACACGCCCAGGAGATGGACCCGTCCGTCGCCGACCAGCACATCGGCCTCTACGTCAACGAGTTCACCGCCGGCCTCGGCGAGGACGGCTATGCGGCGGTACGGGGCCTGCTCACCCGTGCGGCGGCCGAGGGGCTGGTGCCGCCCCTCGGCCCGGATGCGCTCGAATTTCCGTAAGGGTTACGGGTTTTCGGTATTTCGCGGCTATACGTCCAGCTGATCGGCGACCGCGCGCAGCAGACCCGCGATCTTCGCGCCGGAGGCCTTGTCGGGGTAACGGCCCTTCTCGAGCATCGGCGTGATGTTCTCCAGAAGGGTCGTCAAGTCCTGGACGATGGAGGCCAGTTCGTCCGGCTTCTTACGGGTGGCGGCCGCCACCGAGGGGGTCGGGTCCAGGACGGTGACCGAAAGTGCCTGGTCGCCACGCTGGCCGGCGACGACGCCGAACTCGACTCGCTGGCCCGGCTTGAGTGTCTCGACTCCGGCGGGGAGGACCGAGGAATGGACGAAGACGTCACCGCCGTCGTCACGGGAGAGAAAGCCGAAGCCCTTCTCACTGTTGAACCACTTGACCTTGCCAGTCGGCAAAGCACACGCTCCCTCGGTCACCCCAGGTACGCCCTGGTACTGCTGTCCATCGGCCGTCGAACCAGCCTACCGGCCCTCTCCCCACCTGCACATGAGGGGAAACGGCGACAAGACGTCGCCGGGTTGTTCCTTCGGGCAGGGAACTACCCTGGTCCGGTGCGTGACAAAACCCAAACGAATTCCGCCGAGCCCGGTGACCGACTGATCCGTGCCGGTGCCATCGTGTTCTTCCTCGGTGCGCTGGCCACACTCGTCACAGTGGCTCCGCTGTTCCTCCACGCGAAGCCATTTCCGACCTACATGTTCGGACTGAGCATGCTCATGGGTGCCGGCTTCCTGATGGCGGGAGCCGGCGTGCTCCAGTCGATTGCGGCGGGCCGCCGTCAGGCGCGCGCCGGGCGGTAGTCCGCGAGCCAGCCGGGGAACTCCGTGAGGTCCCCGAGTACGACGTCCGCTCCGGCCGTGCTCAGCTCCTCGGCACTGCACGGCCCGGTCGCCACGGCGACGGACAGGGCGTCGGCCTTGCGTGCGCCGCGCACGTCCCCGATGTGGTCGCCGACGTAGATCCCGGCCCCGTGCTCGCGCAGCGCCTCCGCCTTCTGCTCGGCCCACAGGTTGCCGACGACCTCGTCGGGGTGGATGCCCAGGTACTCCAGGTGCAGCTTGGCGTTCGGCTCGTACTTGGCGGTCACCACGATCGCCCGCCCGCCCGCCGCCCGCACGGCGTCGATGGCCTCAGGGGCGCCGGGCATCGCGGGCGTCGGGGCGATGGCGAACGTCGGGTACATCGACCGGTACAGGTCGGACATCTCCGCCACCCGGTCCTCGGGGAACCAGTTGATCAACTCCTCGGCGAGCGGCGGCCCGAGCCGCGTCACCGCCAGGTCGGCGTCGATGTAGGTGCCTGTCCGCTCGGCCAGCGCCTGGTAGCAGGCGCGGATGCCGGGACGGGAGTCGATGAGGGTCATGTCGAGGTCGAAGCCGACGGTCAGGGCGGGGGCGGCCGGGGAGGAGGTCGCGGAGGAAGTCGTGGAGGCCATATCGGCCATTGTGCCCAGGCCCTGCGTCGGGCAGTCCGCGGGCCGGTGTGACCTACATCTTCCTCGCGCGGCCTACGTCCTGCGCTGTGACCGCCACACCACGTACAGCGCCGACAGCACCGCCGCCCCGCGCACCACCCATGGCCAGGTCCCGGCGATCGCGTCGTTCATGTGGCCCTGGGCGATGGGGGTGCCCCAGCGGCCGTCGTTCCTGCCCCACAGCCAGACGAGTCCGGCGGCGAGCGCGAGGCCGGGCATGCCGATGACGGCCCACTTCGACTCGTTCTGGGTCAGCCTGCGGGAGGCGTAGGCGATGAGCCAGCCGAACAGCAGGGCGAACCAGTTTCCGAGGATCGCGCCGACGACGAGCAGTCCTGCGGCGATCAGGAGGAGCGGGTTGCTCCAGCCGCCGGCGGGGAGGGCGAAGCGGCGACGACGGGCGGCGGGGGCCTCGGGCGCGACCTCCTCCTCGGCTTCCACGGCCTTCTCCGCGGCCGGTACCGGTGCCGCTTGTTTCTCCGGCTCCTTCGGCCGCGGTGGCCTGAGCAGATCGGGGATCTCCACGCCGCCGGTGAACCCGGGGACGCTCTCACCGAACGGTGTGCTCTCCACCCGCCACCAGTCGGGCTGGGTCGCACTGCCGCCGAGCTCCTGGGCACTCGCCGTGTGCGGCGACGAGGGGGCGTCGAAGAAGGCGTCGGCGGGGGCGGGCTTCTCGGGCTGGGCGGGGCGCGGGCGCGGTACGACCCGGCGCAGGCTCTTCGGCAGCCGCCTGCCGTCCTGCGGCTCGTCGTCCCGCTGCACCGGCACATGGGCGGGGGTCCCTTGCGGGGCGGCGGCGCTGCCGCCCGCGGCCGCCACGACCTCGTCGGGGCTGCCGAGCCGGGAGAGGATGCGGCGGACGGCGGCGGGACTGTCGACGGTCGTCTTCGCCCGGCGCCGGTCGATCTCGCCCCGCAGCTCCGACACCAGGCGCATGCGCGCGGCCGACGGCAGCTGCCGCTGCTGGGCCACGTCGCCGACGCGGCTCAGATACTCGTAGACGACCTTGTCGCTCTCGATCCCCACGAAGTCCCCTCCGGGGCGGGTGTGTTGGATACCCCCAGACCACGACGGTAGCGCAGGGCAACGACATCCAGCTCACTTCAGCCATTCCGGCCCACCTCGGCCATTCCAGCCCGTCCCGCGCACACGCACGAGCCCACCCCGGCCAATCCAACTCGTCCCGCACACACGCACGAGCCCACCCAGGCCAATCCAACTCGTCCCGCACACACGCACGAGCCCACCCCGGCCAATCCAGCCCGCCCCGCGCACACGCACGAGCCCGCCGGCCATTCCAGCCCGTCCGGCGTTTGAGGACGAGGCCGAAGGCCGACGGGGGGTCCGGGGGCGAAGCCCCCGGGGGCCGCGAACCCCACCCACCCGCAGCTACCCGGCTCAACCACCACACGCACCCGCTACCGTGAGTCAGATGAGCACCCCGGCCGCTCCGCGTTCACTCGCAGAGGCACTGCGCAACAGGGACGACGCCTCCCTGGCGGAACTGCTGCGCGCCCGCCCCGATCTCATCACCCCCGTCCCCACGGACCTCACCCAGCTGGCGACCCGCGCCGGCACGCGCGCGTCGGTCGTGCGGGCGCTGGAGCGGCTGGACCGTTTCGCGCTGCAGACGGCGCAGGCGCTGGCGGTGGCGGCGGACCCGGCCGGGTATGACGAGCTGCTCGGGCTGCTGGTCGGTGACGACGGCGATCCGGCGGTCGCAACCGCGCTCCCCCGCGCCCTCGGCACCCTGCGCGAGCAGGCCCTGGCGTGGGGTGGCGACGACCGGCTGCGGCTGGTGCGGACGGCCCGTGAGCTGCTCGCGCCCTCGCCGCAGCACCCCTCGCCGACGGGGCTCGGGCCGACGGTGCAGGAGGCGACGGCGGGCATGTCGCCGGGGCGGATCCAGGAGATCGTCACCGCGGTCGGACTGCCCTCGACGCACGATTCCGTCTCCGCGGTCGGCTCGCTCGCCGCCCTGTTCGGCGACCGTTCCCGGATGGCGGCGCTGCTGGCCGGGGCGCCCGAGGAGTCGCGGGAGGTGCTGGACCGGCTGGTGTGGGGGCCGCCGTACGGGCAGGTCACGGCGGAGCCGGCGGCCCGGCTGCGCTGGCTCCTTGACCGCGGGCTGCTGCTGCCGACGGCGCCCGGGACGGTCGTACTCCCGCGTGAGGTGGCCCTGCATCTGCGCGGCGGCCGTGCGCACCGGGTCGTCGAGCCGCGGCCGCCCGCGCTGGAGGTGACGGGCACGCACCGTCCACAGGTTGTGGACGCGACGGCGGCCGGCCAGGCGTACACGGCGCTGTCGACGGTCGAGGAGCTGCTGAAGGACTGGGACGAGGGCGGGCCGGCCGTGCTGCGGGCCGGTGGGCTCAGCGTGCGTGACCTCAAGCGCACCGCCGTGGCCCTCGACGTGTCCGAGCCGGTCGCCGCCTTCTGGGTCGAACTCGCCTACGCGGCCGGGCTGCTGGCCTCCGACGGCGAGGCCGACGAGCGGTACGCGGCGACCCCGGCCCACGACGAGTGGCTGGAGCAGCCGACCGCCGAGCGCTGGGCGCGGCTGGCCCACGCGTGGCTGACGGCGACGCGGACGGCGGGCGTGGTCGGGGGGCGGGACGCCAAGGACCGGACGTTGTCGGCGCTCGGACCGGGGCTCGACCGCAGCGCCGCGCCGGAGGTACGGCACCGGGTGCTGACGCTGCTGGCCGGGCTGCCGGAAGGGGCGTCGCCCGCTGCCGCCTCGGTGCTGGACCGGCTGCGCTGGGAGCGGCCCCTGCGTGGCCCCCAGCAGGACGACGACCTGCGCGGACGGCTCGCCACCTGGGCGCTGTCGGAGGCGGAGATGCTGGGTGTGACGGGGCGGGGCGCGCTGTCGGCGCACGGGCGGGCGCTGCTCGGGGCGCCGGAGCCGAAGAAGCCCACGGCCACGCCCGCGCACGCGGACGGGGGACCGGGCGACAAGCTCCCCGTCCACCATGTGCCGGTCGCCCTGGAGCCCCTCTCCCCCGCCGAGCAGATCACCGCCTCTACCGCGGCCGCCCGTCTCCTCGCCCCGATGCTGCCCGAACCCCTGGACCACGTCCTGCTCCAGGCGGACCTGACGGCGGTCGCACCCGGCCCGCTGCGGCGGCCGCTGGCCGACATGCTGGGCCTGCTGGCGGACGTGGAGTCGAAGGGCGGGGCGACGGTGTACCGCTTCACGCCGGGCTCGGTGCGGCGCGCCCTGGACGCCGGGAACGCCGCCTCCGACCTGCATGCCTTCCTGACCGCCCACGCGCGCACCCCGGTCCCGCAGCCGCTGACGTATCTGATCGACGACGTGGCCCGCAGGCACGGGCATCTGCGGGTCGGGGCCGCCTCGGCGTATGTGCGCTGCGACGACGACGCGATGCTGAACGAGATCCTCGCCGACAAGCGCGCCGCCGGGCTGCGTCTGCGCCGCCTCGCCCCGACCGTCCTCGCCACCCAGGCCGACCCCGCGACCCTCCTCGACGGTCTGCGCGCGATGGGCTTCGCGCCGGCCGCCGAGTCGGCGGAGGGCGATGTCCTGATCACCCGCGCCGACGCCCACCGCACTCCGCCCCGCGCCGCGCCCGAGCCGGTCCCGGACGGCCCGCCGACCCCCGACGCGACGCTCCTGACGGCCGCGATCCGTGCGATCCGGGCGGGCGACCTGGCCTCCACGACCCCGCGCAAGCAGGGCCCCTCTGCCGCACCGGGCGGCGTCCTTCCGCGCACCGGCTCCGCCGAGACCCTCGCCACGATGCAGGCCGCCGTCCTGACCGGCGGGGCCCTGTGGATCGGCTACGTCAACGCCGAGGGCACCGCCAGCCAGCGCGTCATCGCCCCGATCCGCGTCGAGGGCGGCTTCGTGACGGCGTACGACCACACGGCGGACGAGGTACGGACGTATCCGCTGCACCGGGTGACGGGAGTGGCGGAACTGGCCGACGAGGCGTGAGCCCAGTGCCTGCACGATGGAATTCCATGCGCTTCGTCGCAGCTCCACCGGCATGACCGGAACTGTTCACCCAGGGCTTCCGGCACGGGCTCGCGGGCAGCGTTTGCTGAACGGGACCGGAACCGAGACCGGCTTTTCGACGAAAGGGGCGTCATGGCCACGACGATCCGCCGCGCAGTCATCCCCGCCGCAGGGCTGGGGTCCCGCCTGCTGCCGCTGACGAAGGCGATCCCGAAGGAGATGCTGCCCGTCGGCGACAAGCCCGTCGTCGAGCACACGGTGCGGGAGCTGGTGGCGTCCGGCATCACCGACATCACCATCGTCGTCTCCGGCGGCAAGGGTCTGATCCAGGACCATTTCCGGCCGAATCCGGCGCTCGTCGCCCAGCTGCGGGCGGACGGCAAGGAGGCTTACGCGGACGCGGTGGAGGAGGTCGGCGAGCTGTCCCTGCAGGGCCACATCACCTACCTCGACCAGCACGGCCCCTACGGCAACGGCACGCCCGTCCTGAACGCCGCCCGCAACGTCGGCGACGAGCCGATCCTCGTCCTGTGGCCGGACGACGTCTTCGTGGCCGACGTCCCGCGCGCCCAGCAGCTGATCCGGGCCTACGAGGCGACCAGCTGCCCCGTCCTCGCGCTGCTCCCCATGGATCCGGCCGACTCGCAGCGCTACGGCGTGCCCCGGGTCAAGGAGGATCTCGGCGACGGCCTTCTGCGCATCACCGGCCTGGTCGAGAAGCCGAAGCCGCAGGACGCGCCCTCCGGCTACGCGGCCATCGGCGGCTACGTCATCACGCCGGGCATCGTCGAGGAGCTGCGCAAGCAGACCAAGGCCTGGTACGAGCACCGGACCGGCGAGATCTACCTGACCGACGCGATCAACGCCTACGCCGCCACCAAGGCGGTGTACGGCCAGGTCATCCAGGGCCGCTGGTACGACACCGGCAACCCGCTGGCCTACCTCACCGCCCAGTTCGCCGCCGCGCTGGCCGACCCGGAGTACGGTCCGCACCTGCGCCGGCTGGCGGAACTCACCGAGGGGTCCTGAAGATCGCCGGCTGCCCGGTGTGACGTGCTCGCCTCCCCGAAAGGAGGCGGGGTACGGCAGACTGGACGTTTGGCCGGCGCCGTCCGGTCGCCAGGCCGTTCGGAAAGGGTCCCCCGGCGTGAATGGTCCACTCATCGTCCATACGATCAGGTGCGATGCACACGCTAGCGGATACGTCCGAGCTGTGGAGTGGTCCGCGTGGTCAGTGATGCTTTCCCTACGGGCCATCTCGCCGGTGAAGCCGAACTCGTCGGGCAAGGCACGGGTCCCGGCGCTGTCGTAGCCCCGGTCGAGGACGGCGTTCACTTGCTCCGGGAGTGCTCCTACCTGGCTTTCGTTGCTTCGAGGGTGGGGCCGAGCAGCGGTGATCCGTGCCGGTCGGCGCCTGCGGAGATGATCCCCGGAGGGACCCGGGCCGCGTCTGAGACCACCGATCGCTTCAGTCCCCGTTTTCCCCGGTCGACCGGGGAAAACCCCGCGGGACCCGGACGGGAGTCAGCCGCCCGGATGCGCGATCGTCAGGCGCTTGCGACACTCGTCCTGATCGACCTGGCCGCCGCACCTTCTGCGACGTCGGGCGTTGTCGGTGGAAATGGACGGCGTACCATCGGGGTCAGCGTATGAGTCACGAGGTCATATACAGCCGCAGTCGGCTGGGCGCGCGAGTCTGGCCACCACACGCTGAAGGCGGTGAAGATCTCCGTAGGAGATGAGCACCAATGGCACTACGCAGGGCCAGCGACCGGGTGCCGGGGTCGTCCGAGAACGTCCTCGACGAGGCGCTCAGCGCACAGGTCACCATCGACGAACACGGCATCGTGACAGCGTGGAACGCTGGGGCCGAGAAGTTGCTCGGGTACTCGCCCACGCAGATGGTAGGACGCCCAGCGGCCGGCCTGCTGGCCGAGGAGATCGATGAGGAGGAGCTGCGGTCCCTCGCGCAGCTGCCCCGGTGGAACGGGAGGATCGCTCTCCGGCACAGCGACCGCCACCGCTTGGAGGTCAAGGTCCTGGCGCACAAACGGGCGCCCGACGGCGGGCGGCCCGGAGAGTGGTACATGGTCTCCGCACTGACGGGGCTGCGGCCTGAGCCCGAGGACGACGCTCTCGTGAGCCAGCACCACGAGGAGGCCGCGACGGGTTGCGCCATGGGGGTGTTCGACACCGGGCTGCGCCTGCTCCGGTGCAACGAGGCCATGCGGCGTTCCCTTGCCCTCAGCGAGGACGACATGCGCGGGCTGCGGCCTTCGGAGGGCATGGACCATCCGGAGGTGCACAAGCTGGAGCGGGTCATGCTGCGGGCGCTGGAGACCGGTGAGCCACAGGTCGCGGTGCTCTACGTGCCGGCCCCTGGCGAGAGCCGCGTGCACGCCTACGCGAACTTCGTCACCCCACTGAAGCAAGCGAACGGCCGTGTTCAGGGCCTAGGTATGGCCTACCACGACATAACTGAACACTACTGGGCCCGTAAGCGGCTCATGCTGCTCGCGGAGGCCAGTACGCGGATCGGCAGCACACTGGACGTGACGCGGACGGCTCAGGAACTGGCGGACCTGGCCATCCCCGAATTCGCCGACTTCGTCAGCGTCGATCTGCTCCTTTCCCTCGACGACGCACAGGAGCCGCCCCCGGGCACGCCAGACGGCCCGGTCTCACTGCGGCGCGCCGCCCACCGGTCGGTGAACCCGGGAACCCCCGAGGCGGTCGTCGCCCCGGGCGAGGTGGACAGCTATCCGGAGGGTTCCCCGCCGCTCGAGAGTCTCAGGTCGGGACGTGCTCTGCTGTTCCACGCGACCGACCCCGCGATCACCGGATGGACGGCCCACGATCGGGGCCGGGCCGCCGCGGTCCGCGACTTCGGCATGCACTCGGCGATGACCGTACCCCTGACCGCCCGCGGCACAAACCTGGGCGTCGTGGTCTTCACCCGCCACCGACATCCGGAGGCGTTCCGTGAGGACGACCTGGTGCTGGCCGAGGAACTGGCCGCCAGGGCGGCGGTCTGCATCGACAACGCCCGGCGCTACGCACGCGAACGCGCCACCGCGGTCACCCTGCAGCGCAGCCTGCTGCCCCAGGCACTGCCGGCGCAGGCCGCAGTGGAGGTCGCGTCCCGCTACCTGCCGGCCGGTGCCCGAGCCGGGGTCGGCGGGGACTGGTTCGACGTCATCCCGCTGTCCGGCGCCAGGGTCGCGCTCGTCGTCGGCGATGTCGTCGGCCACGGCATCCACGCCTCCGCCACCATGGGGCGGCTCCGCACCGCTGTGCTCACCCTCGCCGACATCGACCTGCCCCCCGACGAACTGCTCACCCACCTCGACGACCTCGTCGCCCGCCTGTCCGCCCAACAGGACGACGCCCCGCCGCCGGGCCCCGGAGCCGAGAGCACCGGAGACGTCGGCGCGACCTGCCTGTACGCCGTGTACGACCCGACGTCCCGGCACTGCACGATCGCCTCGGCCGGGCACCCGGCACCCGCCTTGGTCACCCCCGACGGCACCGCGAAACTGCTCGATCTCCCCGTCGGCCCCCCGCTGGGACTGGGCGGGCTCCCCTTCGAGGCGACCACCATCGAACTGCCCGAGGGCAGCCTCCTCGCCCTCTACACCGACGGGCTGCTCGAATCCCGCGAACGGGACATCGACGCCAGCCTGTCCCTGTTGTGCCAAACCCTCGCCCAAACGCCCGCCCGGCTGGACGACCTGTGCGACGCCACACTGGCCGCCCTGCTGCCCGCCCGTCCCTCCGACGACATCGCCCTGCTCCTCGCCCGCACCAAAGTGCTGGACACCAACAGGGTCGCCACCTGGGAAATAGCCGCCGACCCGGCCGCCGTCGCCCAGGCCCGAAAGGACGCCAGTGCCCAACTGTCGGCCTGGGGACTGGAGGACGCCGACTTCGTCACCGCACTGGTCGTCAGCGAACTCGTCACCAACGCCATCCGATACGCAGAACCCCCCGTACAACTGCGTCTGATCCACCACGACCGAAACCTCATTTGCGAAGTCTCCGACGCCAGTGGTACCGCCCCCCACATGCGCCGCGCCCACGCCTACGACGAAGGCGGCCGTGGCCTGCTCCTGGTCGCCCAGCTCACAGCCGCCTGGGGCACCCGCCAGACCACCGAGGGCAAAACCATCTGGGCGGAACAGACCCTCTCGGTCAGCCCTTTGGCCGACTTCACCGTGCTTGATACCGAATGACGGTGCAGGGTGCCACCGTATGGCCCCTGCCGAAGGCAGCCTCACCGAGTGCGCTGCCAGGCCGACCTGTTGCTCCGGATGAAGCCGTCGACTCCCGCAGGCCGCCGATCCGTAGGACCACCGGGGTGTCGTGCTGCGGAAGGCCCGGCGGGGGTGCCGCGTACGAACGGCGCGCGACAGCCGCCGAATCATCTCCCGGCAGCACCGTTCTCGTAGGCCGGTTTCGTGTCCGCATCAGGTGTCTGCCGCAAGACCGACCACGCGGGCAAGCCCCGCCCCTGCCGCTGCGGCGCCCAACACGCCCAGGATGACCCGGCGTTGGGCACTCCGCTGAACCCTGCCACGTACGACTACACGGGCGCTGTGCTCTGGAACGCGCACGCCGGTCGGCTGTGGGCGCGCTTCACCACCTACCTGCGCCGCGCCTTGGCCGAACACCTCGGCATGACCCAGAAGGCGCTGAACGCCGCTCTGCGTGTCTCCTTCGCCAAGGTCGCCGAGTACCAGAAGCGCGGCCTGGTCCACTTCCACGCCGTGATCCGCTTCGACGGGCCCGACGGCCACACCACCCCGCCCCGGCCTGGGCCACCTTCGACGCCCTGAGCGCCGCCGTGGGCCTGGCCGTCGACCGCGCCCGGCTCACCATCGCCTCCGACGGCATCGGCGAACGCGTCATCGCCTGGGGCGGCCGGTACATGGTCGACCCCATCACCGCCCTCGGCGACGGCGAACTCACTGACGCCCGAACCCCAGCCCAGTACTCGCCTCTCTTTCCGCCTCGCCGACGCACACGCCCTCGGCGGCTTCCGCCTCAGTTCCCCCTCATGGGACCTGACAGAGTCCGTCCCCACGCTGAGGACGGCACTGTCCGAGACAGACGGGGACGCCCTCTGTGAACTCGTTGCAGAGACAGTCGAGTTCACAACCCGCGACGGTGCGGCGCTGTCGTATTGCCGCCCCTCTATCAAGGTCATCGGCCCTTGGCACAATCCCGACCAGCACGCCGCCTGACCTGACACAAAAAAGCGGCGCCCCCACCTCGTCCGTCCGGTGGGGGCGCCGCTGCGTGTGTCCGGTGCCTTGGGCGTCAGCCCTGGCTGTCAGCCGCCTCGGTCTCCCGTTCGGTCTCCTTCGCCGCTGCCGCCCGCCGCATGTGCCCCTCCTCGCCGAAGTGCACCGACAGACGCGACGTGTCCAGCTTCTTGCCGCCACGCCGCGCGGGTGCCACCTCCACGTAGCCGCCTGCGTTCAACAGCAGATCTCGCTTACCGGCCACGTCCGAGCGCTTCCACTGCTCGGCGTGCGTCTCTCCGGTCGGCTCCGCCTTCACGCCGCCCGGCTTCGCCGTTCGCTGCCTCTCCTTCAGGGTCGCCAGTCGCTCTTCCAGCTTGGCGTACTGCTCCGCGTACCGGATCGCCCCGTCATCACCTCTGAACAGGCCCCGGTCATAGCGATCCTTTTGCAGGTCGGCCAACGCTTCCTCCGCCTGCCTGATCTGCGGGCGGAAGTCCTCGCCCACCTCCTGGACCATCCGCATCACGGAAAGGTGCCCGTGCTTCGCGAGGAACTGCTCCGTGACGTGCTCCTCCGTGGTCACCCCCGCCACGGTCGGCCCGTAGCACTTCACGCCCGGCTTCTCCTCCCCCTTCGCCGCCCGCTGGCGGTATTTCAGGGGGCCGATGCACCGGTACCGAAGCTGACCGTTGCGCCCGCTGAAGGTGTACATGCGCTCGCCGCAGACTCCGCAGTGCATGATGCCGCGCAGCAGCGACGTCCCCTCCCGGCGCTTCTCACCGGGATTGGCCCGGCGCGCCAACTCGTCCTGGAGCGCCTGCCAGGTGTCCGTGTCGAGGATCGGCGGCCGGTTGACCAGCGGCAGGCCGTCCGTCCGCAGGATCGGCTTTCCGTCCTCGATGACCTGGCCGAGCAACTGGGGGTTACCCAGCAGACTCCGCAGCGTCGTCGTGTACCACTGCTTGGAGTCGCTGCGCTTGCCCGTCGTCTGGCGTGAGGAGTGGCCGGGCGACGGAACGCCCTCCGTGTTGAGGTCGTTGATGATCTGCATGAGTGAGTCCTTGGCCAGGACTCGCTCCACGATCCGCTTGATCGTCTTGGCCTCGTCCTCGTTGACCGCGAGGACCTTGCCCGCCCCGTTGGGGTTGGGGACGACCATGTACCCGTACGGGACCCGACCGCCGGTGTAGCGGCCCTCGCGGCGCAGATGCTCGTGCGCGCTGGACACCCGCATGCCGATGGTGTCGGACTCCAGCTCCGCGAAGACCGCGATCACCTTCGCCATGGCTCCGCCCATGGACGACGTGAGGTCGAGCGGCTCCGTCGCCGACGCGAGCGCGACGCTCTGGTGCTCGGCGAGTCGCATGATCTCCGCGAAGTCGACCGTCGAGCGCGCAAGCCGGTCGATCTTGAAGAACACGATCACGTCCAGCTCGGCGAGCCTGGTCAGGATGCGTTGCAGTCCCGGCCGGTCGAGCCCACGCGAGAAGCCCGAGACGTCGATGTCTTCCTCGGCGGCCACGACCTCCCAGCCACGTGCCTCGCACAACGCCTCACAGGCCGCGCGCTGGCGTTCTGGCGAAGTCGTCTCGTCGGTTTCGCGCGATAGGCGAATATAGATAGCGGCGCGCATCCCCGGCGCGCTGGCCGGGACGCCCTTCCGGCGTCGGGCACGGGGCATAGCCCGTGCTGTGACAGGCGTTGGTTCTGTCATGAGAGGACCTTATCCCCGGAGGTATGTGTGTCCTGCCTAATCGTCCAGTCCGACAAGACCCTGCTCCTGGAGGTCGACCACGAACAGGCCGGCGAGTGCCGTCGGGCCATCGCGGTGTTCGCGGAGCTGGAGCGGGCACCCGAGCACATCCACACCTACCGGGTGACGCCGCTGGGGCTGTGGAACGCGCGCGCGGCCGGGCACGACGCCGAGCAGGTCGTGGACGCGCTCGTGCAGTACAGCCGCTACCCGGTGCCGCACGCGCTGCTCGTCGACGTCGCCGACACGATGGACCGGTACGGGCGGCTGACCCTCAGCAAGCACCCCACGCACGGGCTGGTCCTCACGACCACCGACCGGCCGGTGCTGGAGGAGATCCTGCGCTCGAAGCGGGTCGCGCCGCTGGTCGGCGCCCGGATCGACCCGGACACGGTCGCCGTGCATCCCTCCGAGCGCGGGCAGATCAAGCAGACGCTGCTGAAGCTGGGCTGGCCGGCCGAGGACCTCGCGGGGTACGTGGACGGCGAGGCGCACCCGATCGAGCTGAACGAGGACGGGTGGGCGCTGCGCCCGTACCAGAAGCAGGCCGTGGAGAACTTCTGGCACGGCGGGAGCGGGGTCGTGGTGCTGCCGTGCGGCGCCGGGAAGACCCTCGTCGGCGCCGGGTCGATGGCCCAGGCGAAGTCGACGACGCTGATCCTCGTCACGAACACCGTCTCGGCGCGGCAGTGGAAGCACGAGCTGGTGAAGCGGACCTCGCTGACCGAGGAGGAGATCGGTGAGTACAGCGGGACCCGCAAGGAGATCCGGCCGGTCACCATCGCCACCTACCAGGTGCTGACCACGAGACGGAAGGGCGTCTACCCGCACCTGGAACTCTTCGACTCCCGCGACTGGGGTCTGATCGTCTACGACGAGGTGCATCTGCTGCCCGCGCCCGTCTTCAAGTTCACGGCGGATCTGCAGGCGCGGCGGCGGCTCGGGCTGACGGCGACCCTCGTGCGCGAGGACGGACGTGAGTCGGACGTCTTCTCCCTGATCGGTCCCAAGCGGTTCGACGCGCCGTGGAAGGAGATCGAGGCGCAGGGCTACATCGCGCCCGCCGACTGCGTGGAGGTCCGGGTCAACCTCACGGACTCCGAGCGTCTGGCCTACGCCACCGCCGAGACCGAGGAGAAGTACCGCTACTGCGCCACGACCGAGACGAAGCGCAAGGTCACGGAGGCGATCGTGCGCCGGTTCGCGGGTCAGCAGATCCTCGTCATCGGGCAGTACATCGACCAACTCGACGAGCTGGGCGAGCACTTGAACGCGCCGGTCATCAAGGGTGAGACGTCCAACGCCCAGCGCGAGAAGCTCTTCGGCGCCTTCCGCGAGGGCGAGATCAGCGTGCTGGTGGTCTCCAAGGTCGCGAACTTCTCCATCGACCTGCCGGAGGCGACGGTCGCCGTCCAGGTGTCGGGCACCTTCGGCTCACGCCAGGAGGAGGCCCAGCGGCTCGGGCGGGTGCTCCGCCCCAAGGCCGACGGCCACCAGGCGCACTTCTACTCGGTCGTCGCCCGCGACACCCTCGACCAGGACTTCGCCGCGCACCGCCAGCGGTTCCTGGCGGAGCAGGGGTACGCGTACCGGATCGTGGACGCGGACGAGCTGCTGGCGGAGGGGGCGTAGGTCACGGCCCTCGACCCTCCGCTTGGCTGCGGTCACCTACGTCGTACGCCCGCTTCCTCGCCGTACTCGCCGAGTACGACGACGCGGAAGGCGGCGCCCGCGAAGACCTTGATCGCGCGCAGGGCGTCGCCGAGTCGGTGGGGGTGGCTGCCCGTGACGGCTGTGGCACCGCCGGGCCGGCCCGGGCCAGGGGCTGGGGTGAAGGTTGCTGCGCTCATGTATCCATGGTGGCTCTTAGCACATAAGGCGGGCATCGGCCTGCGGACCGAAGCTTCGCCGCCGCCGCGTACGACTTCGGGCAGAGCCGTCCCTCCCGGGTATGACGGGGACATCCCCTAAGGGACCAGGGGATCGGGGGACCGGGGGACCCCTGGGTGGCGTAAAAACGGTTGGCTTCCGTCTCGGCGTCTGGCCTAGAATCTCCGCTCTTGCCCGCCTCCCTCCACGGAGCGCCGCCGCCCGGCCGGAAACCGGACGGCTTTTCGCCATGCAGCGCCGTCCACCGGCGCCATCCGCACCGCAGGCCTTCGGAGGCATCCCCGTGTCCACGCCCGTCGACGACTCCAAGCCACTCGACGACCCCAAGCCGTTCGCTGACGCCAAGCCGTTCGACGATGCCAAGCCGTCCGCCGACCCCCTCGACCCGCTCTCCCGCGAACGCTCCCACCTCGCCGACTCGCGCGCCGCCCTGCGCGCCATGCGTGAGGACGTCGAGTCGCTCGACATCCGCGACGTCACCGCGAACTGGGTCAACGCCGAGGTCCTGGCCCGCCAGATCGACGAGCGCATCAAGGCGCTGGCCGACCTCAGCGACACCCCGCTGTTCTTCGGCCGCCTCGACTACCTGCACTCCCCGGGCGCCGACCGGGCGGAGGGCGCGGACGGCGAGCGCTTCTACATCGGGCGCCGGCACGTGCACGACCACGACGGCGATCCGATGGTCATCGACTGGCGGGCACCGGTCTCACAGCCGTTCTACCGGGCGTCCAAGAAGGACCCGCTGGACATCGCGCTGCGCCGCCGCTTCGGGTACACGGGCGGCGACCTCACGGCGTACGAGGACGAGCATCTCTCCGACCCGGCGGAGGTGGCCCGCACGAGCAAGCTGCTCCAGCGGGAGATCGAGCGCCCGCGCGTCGGCCCGATGCGGGACATCGTCGCGACGATCCAGCCCGAGCAGGACGAGATCGTGCGCAGCGGGCTGGGCGGCACGGTGTGCGTGCAAGGGGGGCCCGGAACCGGAAAGACCGCCGTCGGCCTGCACCGTGTCGCCTATCTCCTCTACGCCCATCGCGAGCGGCTCGCCCGCACCGGCACGCTCGTCATCGGCCCGAACCGGTCCTTCCTGCACTACATCGAGCAAGTCCTGCCCGCTCTGGGCGAGTTGGCGGTCAAGCAGGCCACCGTGGACGACCTCGTGGCGCATGTCGAGGTCAGGGGCGCCGACGAGGCGCCGGCCGCGATCATCAAGGGCGACGCGAGGATGGCGGAGGTGCTGCGGCGGGCCGTCCAGTCGCACGTCACCCTGCCGGCCGAGCCGGTCGTGGTGGTGCGCGGTTCACGTCGCTGGCGGGTAGCCGCCCACGAACTCGCTGACATCGTCCGCGAGTTGCTCGACCGCGGTATCCGCTACGGCGCCGCCCGCGAGGCGCTTCCGCAGCGCATCGCGCATGCCGTGCTGGTGCAGATGGAGCGGTCGGGCGAGGCACCGGACGACCGGGTGCAGGACGCGGTGGCCCGCAACAGCGCGGTCAAGGCGGCGGTCAAGGCGGTCTGGCCGCCGGTCGACCCGGCGAAACTGGTGCTGCGGCTGCTGACGGACGCGGATTTCCTCGCCGTACACGCGGAGGGGTTGTTGAGCGAGGACGAACAGAAGACGATCCTCTGGGCGAAGCCCGTGCGCAGCGTCAAGGCCGCCAAGTGGTCGTCCGCGGACGCGGTGTTGATCGACGAGACGACGGACCTGGTGCAGCGTACGCACTCCCTCGGCCATGTGGTCCTGGACGAGGCTCAGGACCTCTCCCCCATGCAGTACCGGGCGGTCGGCCGCCGCTGCACCACCGGTTCGGCGACGGTCCTCGGTGACCTGGCGCAGGGCACCACGCCCTGGGCGACGAGGAGTTGGGACGAGGCCCTCGCCCACCTCGGCAAGTCGGACGGTGTCATCGAGGAGCTGACGGCCGGTTTCCGCGTCCCGACGGACGTCATCACGTACGCCTCCCGGCTGCTCCCGCACATCGCGCCCGGCCTGACCCCGGTCGCCTCGGTCCGTGAGAACCCGGGCTTCTTCGACCTCCGCCCGATCACCGGCACCGCCGAAGTCGTCGCCGCGTGCGAGGAGTTGCTGCGCAACGAGGGCTCGACGGGGCTGATCGTGGCCGACGCCCGCGTTCCTTCCCTGGCGGCGGCGCTGACGGCGGCCGGCATCACCTACCTGGCCCCGGGCGAGGAGACCACCCAGGACACCCGCCTCACCCTGGTCCCGGCGTCGCTCGCCAAGGGCCTGGAGTACGACTACGTGGTCCTCGACGAGCCACAGGCCGTGGTCGACGGAGAGCCTGACGAACGCACGGGACTGCGGCGCCTGTACGTGGCGCTGACCCGAGCGGTCTCCGGACTGATCGTGACGCACGCGGCCGCGCTGCCGCTTCAACTCGCCTGATCGGCTGAGGGGGCACCTCGCTGTGCCGCGTGCGGGGCGCGCCGGGTGCCGGGCCGGCACCTTGCTGTGCTGGGTGCCGGACGCCCGGCGCGGGCCGCGGTGCCAGCCACCGGGCACCGGGCGCGAGCCAGGAGACCGGCCACGGGCCGCGGATCGTCGGTCGCAAGCCGCAGGGCACCAGATACAGATCCCAAGACCCGGCACCCGGCCACCGGGCGCACGGCGCGGCGGAGCCGCAAAGCGTCACCGTCCGGCGCCCTCAGCTGGGCATGTTCAGCGTTCGTCCAGTACGCGACGCCACTCCCGCACCGCCTCCGCCGCGACCGGTCCGTCCCAGCCCCCCGGCCGGGCCGCCCCGCCGATGTGGAAGGCGTCGATGCCGGCGGCCTTCAGCCGGGGTACGTGTTCCAGCCGCAGGCCGCCGCCGACCATGATCCGCGGCTCGTAGCCGGGGTCTCCGCTCCGGGCCGCCTCGGTGAGCAGGGTGGGGAGGCCGTCGTCGACGCCCGTGGGCGAGCCGGCCGTGAGGTAGGCGTCCAGGCCGGGCAGTCCGTCCAGCTGCTTGCGCAGGGCGCCGCGGTCCGCGGCCCGGTCGATGGCGCGGTGGAAGGTCCAGCGGCAGCCGTCCAGCTCCCCCACGATCCGCTCCACGGCGTCCAGGTCGACGCGGCCGTCGGTGTCGAGGAACCCGAGCACGAACTCCTCGGCCCCCGCGGCCCGCATCTCCCGGGCGGCCCGGACCAGCCGAGCGACATCCTCGGCGTCTCCGGCGGCGAATCCGTCCGTCAGCCGCAGCATCACGCGCAGGTCGATGTCGACGACGGCCCGGATCCCGGCGAAGGTCTCGACCGGCGGGGTCAGCCCGTCGGCCGCCATGTCGGTGACCAGCTCTAGGCGGTCCGCGCCTCCGGCCTGGGCGGCGACCGCGTCCTCGGCACCGAGGGCGATCACCTCCAGGACTGCACGCGTGCTCATAGGACCCCTTCCGTCGGTGTTCCCTGGAGCGGCTACAGGTCTAGTCCAATCTCAGGGTACGACGGGAGGGCGGAGGGCCGCGAGGTCGCCCCCCGTCACCCGAAGATGTTCAGCTCCCCGACATCCGCCCCGGCGAGCTCGTACGCCGCGGTTTTCGGCACGGGACGCCCCGAGCAGAGCCGTACGAGCGTGGCGGCGTCCCCGATGAAACGTGCCGGCGTCCGCTCCCCGCTGATCTCGCCCAGCAGCAGCGGCTCGTCCACGTCGTCGAGGTCGGCGTGCAGCGGTACGCGGCCCTTTTCCCGGGTGATCCGCGCGAGGAGGGCGAGCGCGTCCGGGAGCCCGGCGCCCCCGTAGGCCCCCGGCTCGCCCCAGACATCCCGTACGTCACCCGCGTGCACCCACTCCCCTAGCGCCACCATGTCCAGCACCCCGCCCGCCTTCGCGATCACCGGCCCGGCCTCGGTCATGCCGCGCTCCAGCTCGTCGACGACCTGCGCGTTCGTCCACTGGGCGCGCTCGGCGATGTCGCGGTCGTTCGACTCGGGCGAGAAGACTCCCTTCTCGAACCGGCTCTCCACGACCCGCGTCAGCGCGGACGAGCAGTGCGCGAGCACGTCCCGGACACTCCAGCCGGGACAGGAGCCGGTCAACGTCGCGAAGTCGGCGTCGGGGCGGGTCCGCAGCAGCGGTACGAGCGCGTCGCGTTCCGTGGTCAGGAGTCGTCCGGGCAGTTCGGGGTCGCGTACGTCGTGCAGGTCTGCAGTCGTCATGGGGATCACGCTAGGGGTCCGGCGCGAGACACGGGAGAATGCGTGCATGGCCGATCTCGACGCCCTGCGCACTCGCTGGAACCGCGCCCTGGAAGGAGCCCGGCCGCCCGGCGCCGGCCCCGACCCGGCCCCGTACGCCGACAACCTCCTGGTCCGCTGGCAGGAACCGCAGCGGCACTACCACACGCTCGCCCACCTCACGGCGGTCCTGGACCACATCGACGTGCTGGAGAAGTACGCGGCCGACCCCGACGCCGTACGCCTGGCGGCCTGGTTCCACGACGCCGTCTACCTTCCCGAACGGTCCGAGAACGAGGAGCGCTCGGCCCGTCTCGCCGAGCGCGCCCTCCCGGAGGCGGGGGTG
Source organism: Streptomyces sp. DF42 (assembly GCF_058267695.1). Taxonomy (NCBI): domain Bacteria; kingdom Bacillati; phylum Actinomycetota; class Actinomycetes; order Kitasatosporales; family Streptomycetaceae; genus Streptomyces; species Streptomyces sp. DF42. The sequence goes on from NZ_CM177859.1 coordinate 4,286,359, forward strand.
TCCGAGGCCAGGACGGCTCAGGTCGCCCGTCTGGTCCGGCTCACCGTCACCCACGCCCCCGCCGTCGACGACCGTGACGGCCAGGTCCTCTGCGACGCCGACCTCGCGATCCTGGCTTCGCCCCCCTCCGCGTACGCCGCCTACACGGCCGCCGTGCGCGAGGAGTACCACTTCGTGCCCGGTGCCGCCTTCCGCGAGGGACGCGCCGCGGTCCTGCGCCAACTCCTCGATCTGCCAAGGCTGTTCAGGACGCCGTACGGAGAGGCCGAGTGGGAGGCCACGGCGCGCTACAACATCGGCTCCGAGCTGGAAATGCTGTCGCTTCCGGCGGACCCGGCCACATAGTCTGCGGCCCATGCGACCAATGGGCGGGGACAGGCTGGAGGAGGCCGTGGCGGGCTGCTTGGCAGCGCTGCGCACGGCAGTGGACCGGGACTGGGCGGACGTGAAGGCGGGCCGGCTGGAGTGGAGTTGCGCCACGACGGCGTTCCACATCGCCGAGGACCTGATCGGGTACGCCGCGAACCTGGCGGCACGCGCCCAGGACGACTACGTCCCCTTCGAGATCACCCTCGACGAGGGCACCGACAACACGGGCCTGCTGCAGGTGATCGAGGCGACCGGCGCCCTGTTCACCGCCACCGTGCGCGCGACGCCGCGCGAGGCCCGCGCCTTCCACCCGTACCCCTTCCGCAGCGGGAACCGTGAGGGCTTCGCCGCGATGGGCATCGCCGAGATCCTCGCCCACACGCACGACATCGCCGAGGGTCTGGGCCTGCCGTACGAACCGCCCGCCGCACTGCCGGAGTTCGTCCTCACCCACATTTTCCCGCACGTGCAGCCGGGCCCCGACCACTGGCGCACGTTCCTGTGGGCCACCGGCCGCGGCGAACTCCCGGGCCGCGCCCCGGTCACCGAGTGGCGCTGGAACAACAACCTCGTCGTCCCCGCCGACCGCCTCACCCTTCAGGGCGTCACGCCCGCGGCCGCACGCGACCTGACCGCGGGCGGCGACGGCGGCTTCGAGTGGATCGAGGGCGGCCCCTTCGACGGCACCCGGGAGGCCGCCGGCTTCCTGATCAAGGCGTACGAAGGGGGCGTGCACCGCCCGGAGTTCGGCGTGTTCGCCCTGGTACGGCGAGAGGACGGCCGGGCGATCGGCGGCATGGGCTTCCACGGCATCCCGGACGAGGAGGGCCGGGCCGAGATCGGCTACGACCTCGTCGAGGGCGCCCGCGGCCACGGCTACGCGACCGAGGCACTGCGCACCCTCGCGGACTGGGCGCTGGCCCGGGACGACGTACGCACGCTCTTCGCGACGATCGAACGCGACAACCTCCCCTCCCAGGCCGTGGTCACCCGCGCGGGCTTCCGCAAGGTGAGCGAGGACGAGGACGGGCCGGCCTACGAACTGGGGCGCTGAGCCCGCCCCTTCGGCCGCCGCAGCCCCGCCCCCGTCAGCAGCCGCACCACCTCGCGGCTGCTGACCTCCACGGCACCGGCGTGCACCGCGTCCGCGTACCGGTGCGACGGGATGTCGTAGTGGTCGCGCTCGAAGGCGCGCCGGGGTACGCCCAGTTCGTCGGCGAACGTGTGCAGTTCCTCGTAGGAGAGGTCGCTGACCAGGTGGGACCACATCCGGCCATGACCCGGCCAGGTGGGTGGGTCGATGTACACCGTCACGGCGCCGTCCCGCCCATGGCCGGCCCCAGCGCCCCCACGGCCGCGACCTTCACGCCCGCCTTGTGACACACCCAGTGCGGGTCGGGACCCAGCTCCGGCTCGACCTCCAGCGCGTGCGGGTCGCCGCCGCCGCAGACCGGGCACAGGGGCCAGCGGCCGTGCGCCTCCAGCAGGGCGTCCTGGACGTCCTGGGCGACCAGCCCGGCGACGTACTCCACGCCCTGCGGCCACTGCTCGACCCACCAGCGGCGCTGCACGACGGACTCCTCGACCATGGAAACGACGTCCGCCGCGGCGACCTCGCTCGCGGCCAGGTCGGCGAGCACGAGGGCGCGTGCCGCGTGCAACGCCTGCTCCAGGGGGCTGATGGGATGCATGCCCCCATTGTGCGCACTCTTGACCCGACCCCGAGCCGAAAATATCTTTCATACGTGACCCAGAACGTGAAGGAAATTTTCGCCAAGCCCGGCGGCGGCCCCGGTCGCCCCTCGGCCGCGCCCCCCGCCCCCGCCGCCCTCGCCGCCAAGGTGCGCACGCTCAGCCCTTCCATGACCCGCTCCATGCAGCGCGTCGCCGAGGCCGTCGCGAGCGATCCGGCCGGCTGCGCGGCCCTCACGGTCACCGGTCTCGCCGAGCTCACCGGCACCAGCGAGGCCACCGTCGTCAGGACGGCCCGGCTGCTCGGCTACCCCGGATACCGCGATCTGCGCCTCGCCCTCGCCGGGCTGGCCGCGCAGCAGCAGTCCGGGCGCGCGCCCGCCATCACCACCGACATAGCGGTGGACGACCCCATCGCCGACGTCGTCGCGAAACTCGCCTTCGACGAGCAGCAGACCCTCGCGGACACGGCGGCCGGGCTCGACACGGTGCAGCTGGGGGCCGCGGTGAGCGCGGCGGCAGGGGCGCGGCGGATCGACGTGTACGGCGTCGGGGCGTCCGGGCTCGTCGCGCAGGACCTCGTGCAGAAACTGCTGCGGATCGGGCTGATAGCCCAGGCGCACAGTGATCCGCACCTCGCCGTGACGAACGCGGTGCAGTTGCGCGGCGGCGATGTCGCCATCGCGATCACGCACTCCGGGTCGACCGGGGACGTCATCGAGCCGTTGCGGGTCGCGTTCGAGCGCGGGGCGACGACGGTGGCGATCACCGGACGGCCGGACGGTGCGGTCACTCAGTACGCCGACCATGTGCTGACGACGTCCACCGCCCGGGAGAGCGAGTTGCGGCCGGCCGCCATGTCGTCCAGGACCAGCCAACTCCTCGTCGTGGACTGCCTGTTCGTGGGGGTGGCGCAACGGACGTACGAGACGGCGGCGCCGGCCCTGGCCGCGTCGTACGAGGCGCTGGCGCATCGGCATCGCCGGTAAGCGAACCCTCGCCGTTTCGTACGTCGGTAGCAAACCCTCACCGTTCCGTACTTCGAAAGAGCCGCGCCCCATGACCTCCACCTCCAACCCTCGTGATCTCCGCGCCGAGTTGGAATCACTCACCACCGAGGCCTTCCGTCCCGATCTCGCCGACATCGACCGACTCGCCACCCTCGACATCGCCCGGCTCATGAACGGCGAGGACGCCACCGTCCCGGCGGCCGTCGCCGAACGCCTCCCCGAGATCGCCGCCGCCATCGACGCCGTGGCGAAGCGCATGGCGAGGGGCGGGCGGCTGATCTACGCGGGTGCGGGCACGGCCGGCCGTCTCGGTGTGCTGGACGCCTCCGAGTGTCCGCCGACCTTCAACACCGACCCCGAGCAGGTCGTCGGCCTGATCGCGGGCGGCCCGGCCGCCATGGTCACGTCCGTCGAGGGCGCCGAGGACTCCGCCGAGCTCGCCCGGACCGACCTCGACGCTCTGCGCCTCATCGCCGCCGACACCGTGGTCGGCGTCTCCGCCTCCGGCCGCACCCCGTACGCCATCGCCGCCGTGGAACACGCCCGCGAGCTGGGCGCGTTGACCATCGGCCTCGCCTGCAACGCCGACAGCGCGCTCGCCGCGGCCGCCGACCACGGCATCGAGATCGTCGTCGGGCCCGAACTGCTCACCGGTTCCACCCGCCTCAAGGCGGGCACGGCCCAGAAGCTCGTCCTCAACATGCTCTCCACGATCACGATGATCCGTCTGGGCAAGACGTACGGGAACCTGATGGTCGACGTACGCGCCTCGAACGAGAAGCTGCGGGCCCGCTCCCGCCGTATCGTCGCCCTCGCCACCGGCGCCGGCGACGAGCAGATCGAGCGGGCGCTGTCGGCCACCGACGGAGAGGTGAAGAACGCGATCCTGACCATCCTGGCCGGCGTCGACGGCCCGACGGCGGCCCGCCTCCTGGACGACTCGGACGGACACCTGCGGGCCGCACTGGCGGCGACGACCCTCTGACCGGCTCACCTCGCCGACCAGACAAGCGTGTACCGCCAGAACAGCCGCCGCCGCAGCCGGGCACCGGGCAGGATCCGGCGGGCCTCACGACCGATCTCGGCGAAACCGACGTCCGCGGCACGGGTTCTGGCGGTCATGGAGGCGGGCCGGGGAGCCGCCCTCCCCCTGTTCTTGACCCAGCCGTTCGCGAGGTTGAGAGGAACGGAGACAAGACTCAGGAAGCGGTCGGCGAAGCCCTCCTCCCGGGCGAGTCCGACTACCACCAGCGTGCCGCCGGGGGCCAGTTCGCGCCGGAAGCGGGTGAGGGTCTCGGTGAGCGGGAGGTGGTGGAGCACGGCGACGCAGGTGATGACGTCGTACGGCCCCGGGGGCAGCCCGTCCGGCGCGTCGGCGACGGAGAAGGCGACGTGGGCGTGCCGATTGCCACCGGTCAACTCCCCTGCCCTGCCCACGATCTCCGGATCCGAGTCGACCCCGTACACCTCCTTCGCCCGCCCGGCGAGCAGCCGCACCAGGTCACCGGTCCCGCAGCCGACGTCGAGGGCACGGTCGAAGCGGCGGGGCAACTGCCGTAGCAGCCATGGGTGGTAGTGGGCGTTGTGGTCCCAGGGGTGCGCGGAGTTGAAGCGTTCGAGGGCTTGGAGTGCGCGGGGTGTGAGGATCTTCATGGGGGCAGTTGACCAGAGTGCGGCCCCGTTCAGCGCTGAAGTAGCGTGCGGCGACGGGTTCCGGGTGACGAGGAGACACAGGGTCATGGGCGGGTTGATCGGGGCGGGCGTTCCGCTGCTGCTCGGGACGGTGTTCATGACGGTCGGCGTCGTCGTGGGGCGCCGGTCACGCAGACTGCGGGAGGAGGGGACGCAGACCCGCGCGACGGTCGTCGGGTTCAAGACCCACCGCGACTTCGATTCGAACCGCACGATGTACCAGCCGGTGGTCCGGTGGGTGACCGGTGACGGCCGGACGGTGGAGACCGTGTCCTCGGTCGCGAGCAACTCGGTCGGTGACCTCCGCGCGGGTGCGGCGGTGACCGTCTTCTACGATCCCGACAACCCGAAGCGGATGCTCATCGACGGCCACGACAGCGGCGCCCTGGTTGTCGTCTTCTGCGTTCTGGGCGCCGTGGGCCTGGCGGCCGCCCTGCTCGTCGCCTGGTTCACCCTCACCTGACGGGTGGCGGTGCGCGGCCCTCACAAAAGACGCGCCTCCCGGTTCCGGCTGCGCACCCGAGCCCGCAACACCTCGTCCGGCGGCGCCGCCCATCGTGGAGGTACTGCCGCTCAGCGCGGGAGCACATGCCGCGATGGAGGTCGCCATAAAGCTGATGGAGTTCGAGGACGCCCCTCCGGCTGGTGTACTTCGAGGGGGTCGGCACCGGACGGCTGGAGGACGATCCGGCCACGGTCGCCCAACAGAGGTTCAGGTTCGATCTCCTCGTGGCCTCCGCGCTCTCGCGGGAGAAGCCCTGGCTCTGATCGAAGCGTTGGCCCAGGGACTACACCCATGAGGAACACCCCTGACTACGACCTGAGCACGGCCACCTGGCACAAGTCCGGCTACAGCGGCAGCAGCAGCGGCGACTGCCTGCAGGTGGCCCGCTGGCGCAAGTCGACGTACAGCGGAGGCGGCGGCGACAACTGCCTGGAAGTGGCCGACGGCCATCCCACCCTCGTCCCCGTCCGCGACTCCAAGACCCCCTCGGCCCGAAGCTCGTGTTCCGGGCCGAGGCATGGACCGCGTTCGTCGAGCACGTGCGGGCCCGCTAACCGACCGTCGCCGCCTGGTGGGCGTGCAGGGCGGAGCGGATCTCCTCCTCGTCCTCCTGGCTGAGTGAGGTGTGCAGGACCTCGCCGCCGAAGCGGGCGATACGCGGCAGCGCCTTGTCCGCGGTGGCGTCGTGGATCACCGCGATCACCGCGGCGTGTCCGGGTGCCAGGCGCTCGCCGAGGCTCTTGACGAACTGGGTCCGTTCGTCGTCCTCGGCCGTCGCCCCGACCGCTCCGCCGGCGGCCGCGCCGATGGCGGCGCCGAGCAGCGGTTGCAGGAGCAGCAGCCCGATCAGACCTCCCCACAGCGCACCGCCCAGGGCGCCGGAGGCGGCGGGATGGGGCTTGCCGGGGATCTTCACCTCACCGTTGTGGTCACGGATGAGCAGCACCGCGTCGGCGACGTGCACGGTGTGTTCGGTGTGCAGGGCGCGCAGTTCCAAGAGCGCCTGCTCGGCGGTGCTCTCACTGGGGTACGCGACGGCGATCATGTCGGTCATCGGGGGTCCTCCGGAGTGGGGCGAGACGTGGGACGGGACGTGGACCGACGACCTTGCGAGTGCTCCTGGCCTTCGATCCACAGCGCCTTGCGGTGGCACCATCATGGAGTTTGTCGACCGTCTTAGTCAAGTGACAAAGTCGAGTTGCCGGCAGAAGTCGACCGGCACGCCCCGCCTCCGTGTACCGCCCGTTGTCAGAACGGGACGACGGCACTGTGGGGCGCGGTGGTGGCCGGCCGTACCGGGAACGGGGCTCTGCCCGAGGCCTCGCGCGGCAGCGGCCGGGTCGCCCTTTCCTCGCCGTCCGGTGCCGGCTGCCGAGCGGCAGCCGGCCGGCGCGGGCAGGTACGCGGCATCCTCGGGTTCACGCGCTGAACCTCATGTGATCTGCTGCCAGACCGGTTCTCGCGCAGGAGGAACCGGATCGATGCGACTCCATGCCGACACGGCATGCAAGGACAGGTAACTCGCCGTGATGAAAATATCTCAGCGTATCCTGGATAAAGTATTAATGAGTTGCGGGTCGGGTAATTGTTTTCCCTTTCCGCACCTGCGCAGATTGGATCGCGAACTCGACGCGATGTGATGAGACGTATCTGCCGGCGACGGCCACTACGTCGGTGCCCGGCACGAGGACATATCGATGAAGCTCAGATCCGGCCTCGGCTCCACCGCTTGCGCCCTCTCCGTACTGGCGCTGCTCAGTGCCTGCAGCGGTGGTTCCGACACCGCCGACACGTCGAGCGGCAAGCCGCTGGTGGGCGTCGACTATCCGCGCTCCGACACCGATTTCTGGAAAACGTACATCGCGTACACGCCGGAGTACGCCAGGCAGCTGGGCCTCTCCCTGAAGACCACAAACTCGCGGAATGACGTCGCCCAGCTCATGACCAACGCGCAGACACTCATCCTTCAGGGCGTCAAGGGCATCGCGATGGCCCCGCAGAGCACTCTCTCCATAGCGCCGACCCTGACGCAGATGGCGGCGGCGAAAATTCCTGTCGTCAGCATCGACACCCGCCCCGACGTCGGCAAGGTCTACATGGTGGTCCGCGCCGACAACCGTGCCTACGGCGAGAAGGCCTGCCAGTACCTCGGCACCAAGCTCGGCGGCAAGGGCAAGGTCGTGATGCTCCAGGGCGACCTCGCGTCGATCAACGGCCGTGACCGCACCGAGGGATTCAACGACTGCATGAAGAAGAACTACCCGGACATCAAGGTGTTCGGCGAGGCCACCAACTGGGAGGACACCGTCGCCGCGCAGAAGCTCGAGAACGACCTGACCTCCCACCCGGACATCAAGGGTGTCTACATGCAGGCCAGCTTCGCCCTGCCCAGCACGCTCCACGTGCTCGAACAGCAGGGGCTTCTGGCCGGCCCGAAGGACAGCAAACACGTGTTCGTCGTCTCCAACGACGGCACGCCCGGCGAACTCAGGAACATCGCCGACGGCAACATCGACGCCACCGTGTCCCAGCCGGTCGACCTTTACGCCAAGTACGCCCTGTACTACCTGAAGGCCGCGATCGACGGGAAGACGTTCACCCCCGGCAGGACCGACCACAAGAGCACCATCGTAGGGGTCCGCGACGGAGTTCTGGAGGACCAGCTGGCCGCCCCGCTGGTCACCGCCGACGGCGGCACGTACGGCGGCGTCCCCAGCCTCAAGAGCACCGACACGTCACTGTGGGGCAACGGCATCGGCTGACGGCTCGCGTACGCAGGCCTGCGCCCGACCGACGCCCGCCCGGTCCACGGCCCGCCGGACCACTGGGTCGCTGTCGCTCTCCGAAGCCGACTGCGCGACACTCGCTCCCCTGGTGACGGACTGGTTCGCCCGAGGGGCCACGGACGAGGCCGCGGCCCACGCCCTGACCTCAGGCCTGCCGACCCCGGTCCACCACCCGGCGTCACTGGCCGTCAGTGCATGCAGCAAAGCGCCCCGAGCTGAACCTCGTGCCTGAACGAGGTGTCAAGACCGAGGAATACCGCAAGGGCCGCGCCATCACGCACGGGTTTCTCACGCCCAGGGGCCACCTCAAGGGACACGGCAACTGATCCCCGCCCGACGGCGCCCTCATGGCCGTAGAGATCACCTCCCACGACCGCGACACCAATCAGCGAGACCGCATCGACAAGCCCGTTGGCCATGCAGCAGTCGACATCCCCGTCTACCTGCTCATCGACCGCGACGACGACACAGTCGTCGTCTGCAGCGAGCCCAAGGACAGCCGTTACCAGCAAACCACCTCCTACCCTTGGGGAACCCCCGTTGAGCTCCCCTCCCCCGTGAACATCACACTCGACACGGAAGAGCTCAAGGACTACGCCGACTGACCACCCCGGAGGGCCGCCCCATGAACCACGCCCAGCTGACCGCGCTAGGCCGCGCCCTCCGCCTCCTCGGCGAGCACGGCGAGGCCCTCACCGGCGACACCCCCGACGGCAAGCTCCACGAGGTCAAGGCCGACCTGCGTCGTGCGCTGGCCCTGCTGGACGACAGCGTCACCGGGGCCGCGCCCACCACCCGCTGCCCCGAGCACCCGAACGGGCCCGTCGACGAGAACGCCCACGACCTCTGCCTGCTCTGCGAGACACGGCGCCGGGCCGCCCGCCGCGCCGAGTACAACGGCGGCCCGGTGCCCCCGCACACCACCGAGACCGCCCCCTCCCGCTACGGCGTCAGCGCCGACCGCCCCCAGCCCCAGCAGCGCTGGCTGGCGGAGGCGTGGAACGGGCAGGCGTGGCAGCTGTGCGGGACGCCGAGGCGGGACCGGCGCGAGGCCGAGCTGTATCTGGCCGCCCAACGCCGCGGGCCCCGCCCCGCGATGGCGTACCGCCTGGTGCACGAGTTCACCGACTACGAGGTGCTGCGCGTCTGGGGCACGCCGGTGAAGGTCGACATCGAGCCGTTGGGGAACCTGTAGCCCCACCTACTTGAGCAAGGGCAGCTCGCCGAACTCGTGCCCCTCCCACAACTTCCGCGACGTCTCCTCCGGATACGGCCCGACCTGCGCCTTCGGCTCCGCATCCAGCACCTGGACCAGGCGCCCCTCCGTCCCGAACGCCGGCCACCCCGGATCCCCCGTCCGTGCGAACGCCGTCCACGACTCCCGGAAACGGGACGACAGCGCCTCCCCCTCCGCGGTGGCCCCCGTACCCGCGAACAGCAGCTGCCCCAGGTCCGCCTCGAACGTGCCGAACAGCAGCGGAATGTCCAGGCCGTGGCACGCCCCGAGGCCGCCCCCGCCGCCGGGGGCCGCCCAGGTCAGCTCGTAGAAGTGGGCGCGACCGCCGCCCGCGACCTGCGCCTCGGCCAGGTGCAGGGAAGGCATGTTGAACCACCAGTCCGTCTGCACGCGCTCGAACAGCTCACCCGGCGTGGCCTCCGGGAAGGCCGCGCGATACGCCCGCTCCCCGTCCGGCCCCGGCCCGAACGTCCGCAGCGCCCAGCCCGCCTGCTCCTCCCCGATCTCGCCCAGCATCCCGCCGATGGCGAGGAACAGCCGGAACTCGTCCCGGTTGTGTCCGACGAGAAGGTCGACGTCCTTCCCCGCGCCCGCCTTCAGCGCCTGCCAGGGAGTGCACGGCAGCACCTCGCCGTCGACCACCGGGGAGAAGAACGTGACCGGGGAAGCCACCTGCCCCCACCGATCCGCATACGACATCACCTTCGCGCCCAACGCCTCGCCCACCGAGGTCAGTTGGCGGGGATCGACGGTCGCGAGATCGGTCGCCGTCGGGCGCAGCCCCGCCTCCTCCGCGATGGCGGACGCGATGTCACGGGCCAGCTCGCCGGAGAAGTAGGTCCCCGGCACACTCTGCGCGATCGCCCGCCGGAAGAGCCCCCGCGCGCTCGGCATGGCCAGCAGCGAGGCCACCGACCCGGCCCCCGCCGACTCGCCGAAGACGGTCACCTGCCCGGGATCCCCGCCGAACTCGGCAATGTTCTCCCGCACCCACTCCAACGCAGCCACCTGATCGAGCAGCCCCCGATTGGCGGGCGCACCCTCGATGAGCGCGAAACCCTCGATCCCCACCCGGTAGTTGAGCGTCACGACGACCAAGTCGCCGTCGCGCGCGATGCGTTGGGCGTCGTAACCGGGGCTGCCGGAATGCCCGAGCTTGTAGGCCCCGCCGTAGATCCACACCATCACCGGCCGAAGGCCGGCCGAATCCGCCTCCGGGGTCCACACATTGACGGTCAGCCAGTCGTCCCCCTCGGGGGTGTTCAGCAGCTCCCCACTACGTCCCTGGATGCCGGACTCCTGCGGGGGCGGCGGCCCGAAGTCGTACGCGTCCCGGGTCCCCTCCCAGGCCCGCACCGGACGCGGCGCCCCGAACCTGGCCGCCCCGACGGGCGGTTCGGCGAACGGAATGCCGCGGAACACCGTCAGTCCGTCCTCACGGCGCCCACGCACCGCTCCGGCGAGGGTACGCACGACAGAGGTCGTCATCATCAACTCCAAGTTGGGGGGTCACCGCGGGGCGGGCCACTGGAAACCAGCTGCCTCAGAACGCTATCCGTAGTTGACCTCGGCAACCAAAGTGTCAGGCCGCCGGGCGCCACATGCTCCAGGTAGGCGGACAGGGGCATGTCGGTATTCTCAGCCCGTCCGGCGTTCGAGGACGAGGCCGAAGGCCGATGGGGGTCCGGGGGCGCAGCCCCCAGGTCCGCGCACCCCCACCCACCCGCGCCGGAAAACTCAGCTCAGCGTCTTCAGCGCACTCGCCTCATACGGCTTCAGCTCATCGCTCCGCCCCGCCAGCACCTTCGCCGCCCACTCAGGGTCCTGCAGCAGCGCCCGCCCGACGGCGACAAGGTCGTACTCATCCCGCTCCAGCCGGTCCAGAAGGTCATCGATCCCCCGGATCGGCGACCCCTCACCGGCAAACCCCCGGATGAAGTCCCCGTCGAGCCCGACCGACCCGACGGTGATGGTCGGCCTGCCCGTCAGCTTCTTCGTCCAGCCCGCGAGATTGAGGTCGGAGCCGTCGAACTCGGGCAGCCAGTACCGCCGCGTAGAGGCATGGAAGGCATCGACACCGGCCGCGGCCAGCGGCGCGAGGATGGCCTCCAGCTCCTCCGGCGTCTCGGCGAGACGGGCGCCGTACGCCTCCTGCTTCCACTGCGAGTAGCGGAACAGCACCGGGAACTCGGGCGAGACAGCCTCCCGTACGGCCGCCACGATCTCCGCCGCGAACTTCGTACGGGCCACGGGGTCGCCGCCGTAGGCGTCCGTACGGCGGTTGGTGCCGGCCCACAGGAACTGGTCGAGGAGGTAGCCGTGCGCGCCGTGCAGTTCGACACCGTCGAAGCCGATGCGCTCGGCGGCGACCGCGGACTCGACGAACGCGCCGATGACGGCGTCGATGTCGGCCTGGGTCATGGGGGTCGCGTCCTCGACGCCGGTGACGCGCAGACCGGAGGGGCCGTGCGAGGGGGCGTCCGGGTAGGGGGCCTCGCCCTGGTTGCGGACCGTGCCGATGTGCCACAGCTGCGGGACGATCGTGCCGCCCGCCGCGTGCACCGCCTCGGCGACCTTCTGCCAGCCCGCGAGCTGGTCCTCGCCGTGGAAGCGCGGCACGCTGTCGCTCTGCCCGGCCGAGTCGTGGCCGACGTACGTGCCCTCGGTGACGATCAGGCCGACACCTGCGGCGGCACGGCGGGAGTAGTACGACGCCACGTCCTCGCCGGGGATGCCACCCGGGGAGAACATGCGCGTCATCGGCGCCATGACAATGCGGTTCGGGACGGTCAGGCCGTTGATCGTGGTGGGCCGGGAGAGGATCTCGGCGGCGCGTGAGGTGGTGGCGGTCACGTGGGGATACTCCTCAGTATGTGCATGCGCATCGACTCTTCCCAGGAGTCAACCGCCCCCTGCGTCACCGCATTTCCGGCCGCCCTGTGACCCCGGACACGCCCGAGGGCGGCACCCCCTGTCGGAACAGGGAGTGCCGCCCTCGGTGTCGTACAGATGCGTACGGCAGATGCGTACGGCGATGAACTCGTGATCCTCGGGAGGATCAGAAGTCCATGTCACCGCCCGGCATGCCGCCACCGGCAGGCGCGGCGGCCTTCTCCGGCTTGTCGGCGATGACGGCCTCGGTGGTGAGGAAGAGCGCCGCGATGGAGGCGGCGTTCTGCAGGGCAGAGCGCGTGACCTTCGCCGGGTCGATGATGCCTTCCTTGACCAGGTCGACGTACTCGCCGGTCGCGGCGTTCAGGCCGTGGCCCGGGGTCAGGTTGCGCACCTTCTCCACCACGACACCGCCTTCGAGGCCGGCGTTGACGGCGATCTGCTTCAGCGGGGCCTCAAGCGCGATGCGCACGGCGTTGGCGCCGGTCGCCTCGTCACCCTCGAGGTCCAGCTTCTCGAAGACGCTGGACGCCTGGATGAGCGCGACGCCACCACCGGCGACGATGCCCTCCTCGACGGCGGCCTTCGCGTTGCGGACGGCGTCCTCGATGCGGTGCTTGCGCTCCTTGAGCTCCACCTCGGTGGCGGCACCGGCCTTGATGACCGCGACACCGCCGGCGAGCTTCGCCAGGCGCTCCTGCAGCTTCTCGCGGTCGTAGTCCGAGTCGCTGTTCTCGATCTCGGCACGGATCTGGTTGACCCGGCCCTGCACCTGGTCGGTGGAACCGGCGCCGTCGACGATGGTGGTCTCGTCCTTGGTGATGACCACCTTGCGGGCGCGGCCCAGCAGGTCGAGAGAGGTGTTCTCGAGCTTGAGACCGACCTCCTCGGAGATGACCTCGCCGCCGGTGAGGATGGCGATGTCGTTCAGCATCGCCTTGCGGCGGTCACCGAAGCCCGGGGCCTTGACGGCGACGGACTTGAAGGTGCCGCGGATCTTGTTGACGACCAGGGTCGACAGGGCCTCGCCCTCGACGTCCTCGGCGATGATCAGCAGCGGCTTGCCCGACTGCATGACCTTCTCCAGGAGCGGGAGCAGGTCCTTGACGGAGCCGATCTTGGAGTTGGCGATCAGGATGTACGGGTCGTCGAGCGACGCCTCCATCCGCTCCATGTCGGTGGCGAAGTACGCCGAGATGTAGCCCTTGTCGAAGCGCATACCCTCGGTGAGCTCCAGCTCCAGACCGAAGGTCTGGGACTCCTCGACGGTGATGACGCCTTCCTTGCCGACCTTGTCCATCGCCTCGGCGATGAGCTCGCCGATCTGGGTGTCGGCGGCGGAGATGGAGGCCGTCGAAGCGATCTGCTCCTTGGTCTCCACGTCCTTGGCCTGCTCAAGGAGGGCACCGGAGACGGCCTCGACGGCCTTCTCGATACCGCGCTTGAGGGCCATCGGGTTGGCGCCGGCGGCTACGTTGCGCAGGCCTTCCTTGACGAGGGCCTGGGCGAGAACGGTCGCGGTGGTCGTACCGTCACCGGCGACGTCGTCCGTCTTCTTGGCGACTTCCTTGACCAGCTCGGCGCCGATCTTCTCGTACGGGTCCTCGAGCTCGATCTCCTTGGCGATGGAGACACCATCGTTGGTGATCGTGGGGGCGCCCCACTTCTTCTCGAGGACGACGTTGCGGCCCTTGGGGCCGAGCGTCACCTTCACGGCGTCCGCGAGCTGGTTCATGCCGCGCTCGAGGCCGCGCCGCGCCTCCTCGTCGAACGCGATGATCTTGGCCATGTGAAGTGGTCCCTCCAGGACTGGGGGTGATTCCTTCGGACCGCGCCCGCGCCCGCGACGGACGGCTCGCCGGCCTTGTGGTTCCTTGCCCCACCCGGCCTGCGGGCCTCACCGACCCGGTCCTTCGTTGTCACTCTCACCTTCAGAGTGCTAACGCAATGATTAGCACTCGCCCCCTGCGAGTGCAAGCGCCTCCCGGGGATCGGGCGCGTGACCGCGTGGGCCCGGCCCGGATCCTCCGGGCATGCCGAAGGGCCCGCACCCTGAGGCGCGGGCCCTTCGATCAAGAAAGAAGAACGTCGCTGCAGTAACCCGGCGCGTGCTTCAGCCGGCCGCGAGCCGGACCATGTCCGCCTGCGGCCCCTTCTGGCCTTGCGAGATCTCGAAATCGACCCGCTGACCCTCTTCCAGGGTGCGGTAGCCGTCCATCTGAATCGCACTGTAGTGGACGAAAACATCCGCACCACCGTCGACCGCGATGAAGCCGTACCCCTTCTCCGCGTTGAACCACTTGACGGTGCCCTGAGCCATGCCTAACTCCCCTATTACTGGCCCTTGCACAGATCCGCACTTCGCGGATCCGGGTCAGACCTCACCCCCCACGGTTGGGGGCGTGCGCCGGAACGCGTCGACCGCGGCCGAATGTATCTGTCCAACTGCCGTCTGCAACAGGTCAATCGGACGAGAAATCCGGGCACGACCGGTCGGGAATTTACTGAGAATTCGCCCGAATTCAGGGCAAGTCGGGCCCCACAAAAGGAGCATAAGGCGCAAAAAACCTGCACACTTTGGCTGCTTCTAGTTGCCTGGAAAGAGAGAACTCATATGCATCCGGCATACGGAGCCAAGCGGGTTCCCCAACTGTACCGTGCTCAACCATGCAGAATTGCCCCCTCCGTTTCTCTCGCGGAGGGGGCAATTCGATGAACTCTCGGTAACCGACATTGCCGACGGTAATAATCGGGTCGTTCGACCTGTTCCGGGTCAGCCTCCGGCAACGGCCGGGATGATCGAGACGCCCGCACCGTCCGGCGTCACCGTCTCCAGCCCCTGCTCGAAGCGGACGTCGTCGTCATTCACGTACACATTGACGAAGCGACGCAGCTTGCCCTGGTCGTCGAGAACGCGCGCGGCGATACCCGTGTGCTTCTTCTCCAGGTCGGCGATGACCTCGCCGAGGTTGGCCCCTTCAGCGGCGACCTCGGCCTGGCCCCCGGTGTAGGTGCGCAGGATGGTGGGGATGCGGACGGAAACGCTCATGTTCAAACCTCCGGTCAGGTACGCGCCCTCGGGGGCGCGGGGCTGTGTTCGATGTGCGGCTACCGCCACGCGGGCGCGACCAGCCCCCAGCGGCCCGCAGACAAGAACAGCTACACGAGCCCAGCGTCGCGGAACGACTCCAGGTTGGGACGAATCGTCGCGGTCAGCCCCGTGCCGGCCACCGCGTCCAACGTCTTGAGACCGTCACCGGTGTTCAGGACGACCGTCGTCAGGGTCGGGTCCAGCAGACCGTTCTCGATCAGCTTCTTCGTCACGCCGACCGTCACCCCGCCGGCGGTCTCCGCGAAGATGCCCTCGGTCTGGGCGAGCAGCCGAATCGCGTCGACGACCTGCTCGTCGTTCACGTCCTCCACCGCACCGCCGGTGCGACGGGCGATGTCGAGGACATAAGGACCGTCCGCCGGGTTGCCGATCGCCAGCGACTTGGCGATGGTGTTCGGCTTCTGCGGCCGCACGACGTCGTGGCCCGCCTTGTAGGCGACCGACACCGGCGAGCAGCCCTCGGCCTGCGCACCGAAGATCTTGTACGGCTTGTCCGCGACGAGCCCGAGCTTGATCAGTTCCTGCAGGCCCTTGTCGATCTTCGTGAGCTGGGAGCCGGAGGCGATCGGGACGACCAGTTGGTCCGGGAGCTGCCAGCCGAGCTGCTCGCAGATCTCGTACGCGAGGGTCTTGGAGCCCTCGGCGTAGTACGGCCGCAGGTTGACGTTGACGAAGCCCCAGCCCTCGCCGGCCGGGTCGCCGATCAGCTCGGAGCAGAAGCGGTTCACGTCGTCGTAGTTGCCCTCGATGCCGACGAGCTCGCCGCCGTAGACCGCGGCCATGACGACCTTGCCCTGCTCCAGGTCGTGCGGGATGAAGACGCAGGAGCGGAAGCCGGCGCGGGCGGCGGCGGCACCCACCGCACCGGCGAGGTTGCCGGTGGAGGAGCAGGAGAGAGTGGTGAAGCCGAAGGCGCGCGCGGCCTCGATGGCCTGGGCGACGACGCGGTCCTTGAAGGAGTGCGTCGGGTTGCCGGAGTCGTCCTTCACGAAGAGCTTGCCGGCGTCGACGCCCAGCTCACGCGCCAGGTTGTCGGCCTTGACGAGCTTGGTCCAGCCGGGGTTGATGTTCGGCTTGTCCGCCACGTCCGCGGGGACGGGCAGCAGCGGCGCATAGCGCCAGATGTTCGCGGGACCCGCCTCGATCTGCTTGCGGAGCTCCTCGGTGTCGTAGGCCGAGAAGTCGTACGCGATCTCGAGCGGGCCGAAACACTCCTCGCAGGCGAAGACCGGACCGAGGGGTACCCGGTGACCGCACTCCCGGCACGAGAGAGCCGCGGCGGGACCCAGATCGACGGTGTTCGTGGTGCTTGCAACAGTCTGCGCAGCCATGTGAGGCGAGGCCCTTTCTCCTCATCTTCCTCACGACGCATCTCGTCGTGAGACGGATTTGGCACCTTCCCTAGCCGGGAGCCTCGCGGAATGATCAATATCGATCTACGAGAACCGACTGGAGGGTTGCCGGGGCTTCATCGGGCCGTATCCCTCTGCCCCTCTGGATGAGCGGTATGTAGTTGTTGAACTCGTTGAACGCGGGGACGACCCCCGACATGCGATGGTCATCAGCGTTGTTCAAGACTGTAACCGAAGGCCAGGACAGTTGAGATAGCCGTCCGATGCGCGAGATGGATCACACAGAATCCACGCTCGCCGAGAGAACGCAAAGGAGCCGCCTACGTGCTGGAAGAAGTCGAGCGCTGGCTGAGCACCCGCTCCTGGTCCCTCACCGATCGCCCGCTGCACCAGATTCTCGCCGCTAAACAGCGCACGGGCCAGTCGGTCAGTGTCGTGCTGCCCGCGCTCAACGAGGAGGAGACCGTCGGCGACATCGTCGCGGTCATCCGTCACGACCTCATGCAGCAGGTCCCGCTCGTCGACGAGATCGTGGTCGTCGACTCCGGGTCCACCGACCGCACCTCCGAGGTCGCCGCGGCGGCCGGGGCCAGGGTCGTCCACCGAGACGACGTCCTGCCCCGCCTCCCGGCCGTCCCCGGCAAGGGCGAGGTGCTGTGGCGTTCGCTGCTCGTCACGAGCGGGGACATCGTCTGCTTCATCGACGCCGACCTGAAGGAGTTCTCCTCCGACTTCGTCTACGGGATCGTCGGCCCGCTGCTCACCGACCCCGGGATCGACCTGGTCAAGGGCATGTACGACCGCCCCCTGGGAGGCGCGGCGGGCCAGGGCGGCCGGGTCACCGAACTCATGGCGCGCCCGCTGCTGAACATGCACTGGCCGCAGCTGGCCGGCTTCGTGCAGCCGCTCGGCGGCGAGTACGCGGCCCGCCGCAGCCTGCTGGAACAGCTTCCCTTCCCCGTCGGGTACGGCGTCGAGCTGGGCATGCTGATCGACGCCCTGCATCTGGTGGGCCTCGACGCGCTCGCCCAGGTGGACGTCGGTGTGCGCAAGCACCGGCACCAGGACGGGCAGGCGCTCGGCAGGATGTCCGCCACGATCTACCGCACGGCGCAGCTGAGACTGGCCCGCGGTCACCTGATCCGGCCGTCGTTGACCCAGTTCGAGCGGAGCGAGGACGGTTTCGAGCCGCGCACCTACTCCGTGGACACGGAGGAGCGGCCGCCGATGCTGGAGATCGCCGAGTACGCGTCACGCAAGGTCGCCTGACGGAGTCGCCCGACGGATGCGCGTCACGGTGCGTATACGGTCCGCCCCGAACCGCTACCAAACGTTTGAGCGTTTCCGGGCCGGGCTAGGTTGAGGTCTATGGCTTCCACGCAGGGCGCTGCTCATCAGGTGCATCAGGTGCTGGTCGCGTCCAATCGCGGCCCGGTCTCGTACGAAGTGCGGGAGGACGGCTCGCTGCTCGCCAAGCGCGGCGGCGGCGGGCTGGTCTCCGGTCTGTCCGCGATCGGGCCGGACGCGGGCGCCCTGTGGGTGTGCTCGGCGCTGAGCGACGGCGACCGGGAGGCGGTACGGCGCGGGGAGGGCGAGGCCGGCGTGCGGATGCTCGCCGTCCCGGCCGACGTGCACGCCGACGCGTACAACGGCATCGCGAACTCGGTCCTCTGGTTCGTCCACCACATGCTGTACCAGACACCGCTGGAGCCGGTCTTCGACGCGGAGTTCCGGCGGCAGTGGGCGTCGTACGAGACCTACAACCGGGCCTTCGCCGAGGCACTGGCCGAGGAGTCGGCCGAGGGGGCCGCGGTCCTCGTGCAGGACTATCACCTGTGTCTGGTGCCGGGGATGCTGCGCCGGCTGCGGCCTGACCTCAGGATCGGACACTTCTCGCACACGCCGTGGGCTCCGGTGGACTACTTCCGGATGCTGCCGGACGACATCGCCGAGCAGCTTCTGCGCGGCATGCTGGGCGCCGACCGGCTGGGTTTCCTGACCCGGCGCTGGGCGGAGGCCTTCACGGCGTGCACGGAGCCGGTGGGCGGGCTCGGCGGTACCCGGATCGGGGTGCACGGGCTGGGCGCGGACGCCGACTTCCTGCGGCAGCGGTCGCACGAGGCGGACGTCGACGAGCGGGTGGCCGCGCTGCGGGCGCAGATCGGTGCGGGCCGCAAGGCGATCGTGCGGGTCGACCGCACCGAACTGTCGAAGAACATCGTGCGCGGGCTGCTGGCCTACCGGCATCTCCTCGACGACCGTCCCGAGTGGCGCGAGCGGGTGGTGCATGTCGCCTTCGCGTACCCCTCGCGCCAGGACCTGGCGGTCTACCGGGACTACACGGCCGAAGTACAGCGCCTGGCGGACGAGATCAACTCCCGCTACGGCACGCCCGGTTGGACCCCGGTGGTGCTGCACGTCGAGGACGACTTCGCGCGCTCCCTGGCCGCGTACCGGCTGGCGGACGTGGCCCTCGTCAACCCCGTCCGCGACGGCATGAACCTGGTCGCCAAGGAGGTGCCGGTCGTCTCGGACGAGGGCTGCACGCTGGTGCTGTCACGGGAGGCGGGGGCCCACGAGGAGCTGGCCGAGGACGCGCTGACGGTGAACCCGTACGACGTGATCGGCACGGCGGACGCCCTGCACGCCGCGCTGACCACGCCGGTGGGAGAGCGGGCCGAGCGCACGAAGAGGCTGGTGGCCGCGGCCACGGCGCTGCCGCCCGCGCAGTGGTTCCTGGAGCAGCTGAACGCCCTGCGCGATCAGCCGAGCTGAGCCGCCAGTCCCCGCAGCAGCCGTACGACGCCCTGGGGACCGTCGACCACCACGTCCGCCCGCTCCCGCAGCTCCGTCACCTCGTCGCTGCCGCTGCACACCAGCAGGCCGGGGATGCCGTCGGAGCGGAGTTCGTCGACGGCCGCGAAGGCCGGGAGGTCGCCGAGGTCGTCGCCGCCGTAGAGGACCGCCGACGCGCCGATCTCGCGGACGTACTCCAGCAGGGCCACGCCCTTGTCCATCCCCGGCGGGCGCAGTTCCAGGACCAGGCGGCCGGGCTCCACGATCAGGCCGTGGCGGCCGGCGAGGTCGGTGAGGGGTGCGCGCAGGGCCTCGAAGGCGGCCTGGGGGTCGGCGGCGCGGCGGGTGTGGACCGCGACGGCGCGGCCCTTCTCCTCGACCCAGGTGCCCTCCCACGCGCCGATACGGTCCAGGAACCCGGGGAGTTCGGCGCGGACGGCGGCGACGCCGGGGTGCGGGGCGGGCGCGCTGACCTTGCCGCTCACCGCGTCCCAGCGTTCGGCGCCGTAGTGGCCGAGGACGACCAGGTGTTCCAGGCCCGCCACGCCCGCGAACCCGCCGTGCCGTACGGCGACGCCGGCCGGACGGCCGGTGACCACCGCCACGGAGGCGACCTTCGGGGCGAGGGCGGCGAGCGCGGGCACCGCCTCGGGGTGGGCGCGGGCCTGCTCGGGGTCCGGCACGATCGGGGCGAGGGTGCCGTCGAAGTCGAGGCCGACCACCGTCTTCCCCGGGTGCGCGAGAATCGCGGCCAGTCCGTCGCGGCCCGCCTGCGTGGCGGGCGTCGGCAGAGGGTCCGTGGAGTGCGTCGAGTCCGTATCCGTATGGGTGCCCATACGGTGACCCTAACCGCGGGCGGCCGGGCTCATCCATGGCTCGCGAGAGCGCGGCAGGGGTCAGCGTTCCGCTCGGCGTGTCTCCCGCACCCTGCGCAGCCTGTTCACCGTCACCGGGTCGTGGGCGAGCGCCCGCTCGTCGTCCAGCAGGGCGTTCAGCAGCTGGTAGTAGCGGACGGGGGCCAGGCCCAGCTGCTCGCGTATCGCGCGCTCCTTGGCGCCGGGGCCCGGAAAGCCCCGGCGTTCGAGGGCGAGGATGGCCTGCTCGCGGTCGCCCAACTGCTCCTGGTCCATGCCCCGCACGGTAGTCCCCGCCACTGACAACGCGCCTGCGCGGCGCCGGCGTCGGCGTTTGATCCGCTACTGGTCCGCTAGTCCACGTTCTCCGCCGTGGAGGCCGTCGCCTGGAGCTGTGCGAGGGTGGCGGCCGGGTTGCCTCCGGGGGCGACCGCCCGGCCTATGTTCTTCTTGACCGCCGCGGCGACGTCGGCCCAGGAGGTGTTGCCGACCGGGTAGAGCTCGGACAGCGGCAGCTGGTCAAGGAACGGCTTGAGGTCGGCGTCCTGTTTGTCCGTGCTCATGACCTCGGAGGCGGACGCGGTGGCCGGCAGCAGGTCGTACTCGCGGGAGAAGTCGAGCACGTTCTTCTCGCTGTAGACGAAGTCCAGGAACGTGCCGACCTGTTCCGCGTGGCCGTTCTTCTTGAACGCCATCATCCAGTCGGCGACGCCCATCGCGGTCTTGTGCCGGCCGTCCACGCCGGGCATCGGCACCATGCCGAACTTCACACCCTGCTTCGCGGCGATCTGCATCAGCGAGGGGTGGCCGTTGAGCATGCCGACGTCCCCCTTCGCGAAGGCGGCGAAGGCGGCGGCGCGGTTCAGCCTGCCGGGCGCGACGGGACCGGTCAGACCCTTGTCGACCAGGTCGTCCTTGAGCCAGGTGAAGGTGTCGACGTTCGGCGCGGAGTCGATGCCGTACGTGCCGACGGCGTCGGTGTAGCCACCGCCGCCGCTCAGCAGCCACTGCATCGTCTCGGCCTGCGCCTCCTCCGGGCCGAGCGGCAGCGCGTACGGGTACTTCACGCCCTCGGCCTTCAGCGCCGCGGCGTCGGCGGCCAGCTGCTTCCAGGTCTTCGGCGGGGTGAGGCCGGCCTTCCGGAAGAGGGTCTTGTTGTAGAAGAGCAGGCGCGTGGAGGCGGCGAACGGCATCCCGTACTGCACGCCCTTGACCTGGCCCGCGGTGGCCAGCTCGGAGGCGAGGTCGGCCTGGGTGGTGATGGAGAGCAGGTCGTCGGCCGTGTAGAGCAGGCCCTTGTCGGCGTAGTCGGCGTACGCGCCGATCTGCGCCATGTCGGGCGCCTTGCCGGCGTCGACCAGCTCCTTGACCTTGCGGTCGACGTCGTTCCAGGAGTAGACGCTGACCTCGACCTTCACGCCGGAGTGCTTGCTCTCGTACTCCTTCACCAGCCTGTCCCAGTACTTCTGGGAGCTGTTGGCGGCGGAGTCGCCGTAGTCCGCGGCGATCAGTTTCAGGGTGACGTCACCCGGACCGCCGGTGAGGCCGCAGCCGCCGAGGACCGCCGTCATGCCCAGTGCGGACACCGCCGCGATCGTTCCTGTCCTACGCCGCTGCACTGCTTGTGACCTCAACCCTGCTGTCTCGCCGTTCCATCAAAAGGACACAATAGGTCTACACCACGTAAGTGGACTAGACCTCTTGCGGGTCGTGGGGTCACACTGTCCCCCGTGAGACATGTCATCGCCCTCGATGTGGGCGGCACCGGGATGAAGGCGGCGCTGGTCGCCGCCGACACCGCCCCCGGACCCCCCGTGCTGCTGCATCAGGCGCGCCGGGCGACCGGGAGGGAGCGCGGGCCGGACGCGGTCGTCGAGGGCATCCTCGACTTCGCCGCCGAGCTCAGCGCCCTGGGCGCCGAGCGGTTCGGCGAGCCCGCGTCCGCCGCCGGTGTCGCCGTACCCGGCATCGTCGACGCCGACCGGGGCATCGCCGCCTACGCGGCCAACCTCGGCTGGCGCGACGTACCCCTGCGCGACCTGCTCGCCGCGAAACTGGGTATCCCCGTGGCCCTCGGCCACGACGTGCGCACCGGTGGGCTGGCCGAGGGCCGGATCGGTGCGGGCAAAGGCGCCGACCGCTTCCTCTTCGTCCCCCTCGGCACCGGAATCGCGGGGGCGATCGGCATCGCGGGCCGGGTCGAGGCGGGCGCGCACGGCTTCGCGGGAGAGATCGGCCACATCGTCGTACGGCCCGGCGGCGCCCCCTGTCCGTGCGGTCAGGTCGGCTGCCTGGAGCGGTACGCCTCCGCGGCGGCCGTCAGCGAGGCCTGGGCGACGGCTTCGGGGGCCCCCGACGCGGACGCCGCCGACTGCGCCAAGGCCGTCGCGTCCGGCGACCCGAACGCCGTCCGGGTCTGGCAGAACGCGGTGGACGCCCTGGCCGACGGCCTGGTCACCGCCCTCACCCTGCTGGACCCGCGCACCCTGATCATCGGTGGCGGGCTCGCGGAGGCGGGGGAAACCTTGTTCGCACCGCTGCGGGACGGCGTCCAGCGGCGGATCACTTTCCAGAAGCTGCCGTCGATCGTCCCCGCGGCGCTGGGGGACACGGCGGGCTGCCTGGGCGCCGGGCTGCTGGCCTGGGATCTCCTAGCCACCACTGACCTTACGGAGGTAACCCCCTGATGGCAGCTGACCCAGGGGCGCGGGGAACTCCGCGACCAGCCACGACGCACCCGCACCCCGCAACGGCCGGAACTCCCCTGGTGCTCTCCGGCGCCAACGTGGTTCTCCCCACCGGAACCGCCGAGAACGCCCGACTGGTCGTCGACGGCACCCGCATCGCCGGAAGCGCCCCGGAGAACGCCCGGGTCATCGACGTGACGGGCCACTGGGTCGTGCCCGGCTTCATCGACATCCACAACCACGGCGGTGGCGGAGCCTCCTTCTGCGGACCGGTCGACGAGGTCCTCAAGGCTCTCCACACGCACCGCCTGCACGGCACGACCACCGTCGTCGCCTCGACCGTCACCGACGACGTGGACTTCCTGGTCAAACAGGCCGGGCTGCTGTCGGAGCTGGCCGAGCAGGGGGAGATCGCGGGCATTCACTTCGAGGGCCCGTTCATCTCGCCGTGCCGCAAGGGCGCGCACTCCGAGGATCTGCTGCGCGACCCGGACCCGGCGGAGGTGCGCAAGCTGATCGACGCGGCGCGCGGCAAGGCGAAGATGCTCACCCTCGCCACCGAACTGCCGGGCGGCATCGAGTCCGTACGGCTGCTGGCCGAGCACGGCGTCATCGCGGCGGTCGGGCACACGGACGCGACGTACGAGCAGACGGTCGCGGCGATCGACGCGGGCGCCACCGTCGCGACCCACCTCTTCAACGCGATGCCACAGATCGGTCACCGTGCGCCCGGCCCGATCACCGCCCTCCTGGAGGACGACCGCGTCACCGTAGAGCTGATCAACGACGGCACCCACCTCCACCCCGCCTCCCTCCGGCTGGCGTTCCATCACGCGGGCGCGGAGCGGGTGGCGCTCATCACCGACGCGATGGACGCGGCCGGCGTCGGCGACGGCCGCTATCTCCTCGGCCCGCTGGAGGTCGAGGTCAGCGAGGGTGTGGCACGGCTGATGGAGGGCGGCTCGATCGCGGGCTCGACGCTGACCCTGGACCGCGCGTTCAAGCGGGCGGTGACCGTGGACGGGCTGCCGGTCGAGGACGTGGTGACGGCGATCTCGGCCAACCCGGCCAAGCTGCTCGGTATGTACGACACCGTGGGGTCCCTGGAGCCCGGCAAGGACGCCGACCTGGTGATCCTTGACCATCAATTCGACCTCAAGGGCGTGATGCGCCGCGGTGAATGGGTGATCGATCCCCAACTGGGGTGATCTGTCCGGCTGTTGAGGGCGGCGGTTGTCCTGGGAGACTGGGCGGACCGCCGTCCGTTCGGACGATCACCCCGCTGAACGGCTCGACGGTCAGGGCGTTCTGCATTCTTCGGGGAGGTCGGTCCGGGTGATTCTCACGGTCACGCTGAACACCGCCCTCGACATCACGTATCGCCTACCGGCGCTCAAGCCGCACACCTCCCACCGGGTCACCGAGGTCACGGAACGGCCCGGCGGCAAGGGCCTGAACGTGGCCCGCGTGCTCGCGGCACTGGGACACGAGGTGACGGTCACCGGCTTCACGGGCGGCGCCACCGGGCGCGCCGTGCAGGAGCAACTCACCGCCGTACCCGGGCTGGTGGACGCCCTCGTCCCGGTCACCGGAGCCAGCCGGCGCACGATCGCCGTGGCCGACGAACGGACCGGCGACACCACGCAGCTCAACGAACCCGGCCCGACGATCAGCCCCGCCGAGTGGACGGCCTTCCAGGAGGCCTACGAGGATCTGCTCGCGTCGGTGTCCGCGGTGGCCCTGTGCGGCAGCCTGCCACCGGGGGTTCCGGTGGGCGCGTACGCCGGGCTGGTACGGACGGCGCGGTCGGCCGGGGTGCCCGTACTCCTGGACACCAGCGGGGAGCCACTGCGCCGAGGTGTCGCGGCCCGCCCGGACCTGATCAAACCGAACGCCGACGAACTGGCCGAACTCACCGGCTCCCACGAGCCGTTGCGCGGGGCGCAGGACGCCCGCCGCCGAGGCGCCCACGCCGTCGTCGCCTCCCTCGGCACGAACGGCCTCCTGGCGGTGACCGCCGAGGGCCGCTGGCACGCCACCCCACCCACCCCGCTCCACGGAAATCCGACCGGCGCGGGCGACTCGGCGGTGGCGGGCCTGCTCTCGGGCCTGGTCGACAACCTGCCCTGGCCGGACCGCCTGTCCCGCGCGGTGGCCCTGTCGGCGGCGACCGTACGGGCGCCGGTGGCAGGGGAGTTCGACCCCACGGCCTACGAGGAACTGGTGGGGCGGGTGGCGGTCAGCGGGCGGGTCAGTGCGGCCCAGGGGGCGTCCCCTAGTTCTTGACCTGGCCCTTCTTCACATACAGCTGGTCCAGCAGGACGTTGCACTTGTCGCCGTCCTGGCAGGTCAGGGTGAAGGTGTTCGAGCCCTTCTTGAGCGTGGGCCAGGCGTAGGTCTTCGTCCAGCCCTTGGTGAAGTCACCGTCCGCGGCACGCGCGAAGTTGCCCAGGTTGTACTTGTTGCCGAAGGGCTTGCCGTTCACGAGGAGCGTCATCGACTGGTCCTGGCCGGGGACGCTGTAGTGCGCGAAGAGCGTGTAGGCGCCGGCCTCGGGAATGTCGTCGACGGTCCAGGTGACCGAGGCGCCGACCTTGTTGAGGTTGGCGACATACGAGCCGCCGTCGGCCTGGGCTCCCTCGACGTCCGACGCCACGGTCGCCCCGCCGCCCAGCTGAAGTTCCTTCGCGTCCGTCTTGGGCAGGTCCGCCGCCGCGCCGGCGCTCGCCGTCCCGCTGGGCTTGGAGCTCTGCGAGGTGGACGGGCTGGGCGAGACGTCACCGCTGGCCTTGTCGTCCGAGTTGCCGTTCATCATCGCCACGCCGATACCGATCACGACCGCGGCGACCACCGCGACCGCGCCGATCAGCAGGCCCTTGGTGTTGGGGCCGCGTCGGCCGCCGCCACCGCCGGGCATCGGCTGCTGGGTGGTGGGTGCGCCGCCGGGAAGCGTCTCCGGCGCCGAATAGTGCGCGTTCGGCTGCCCGTACGCGCCTTGCTGCTGCGGGGCCTG
This sequence comes from Streptomyces sp. DF42, assembly GCF_058267695.1. Lineage (NCBI taxonomy): Bacteria > Bacillati > Actinomycetota > Actinomycetes > Kitasatosporales > Streptomycetaceae > Streptomyces > Streptomyces sp. DF42. The sequence goes on from NZ_CM177859.1 coordinate 4,312,356, forward strand.
CCCGTAAGGAGCCGTCTGCTGGGCCTGGGCCGGCTGGCCGTACTGTCGCTGGCCGACGGCGCGCACGCGGTTGACGGAGCCCGGGTAGCCGTAGCCGCCGCCACCGGACGGCGGCTGGGCTCCATTGGCCTGCCCGTCGGCGTAGAGGTAGCCGAACGGGTCGTCGTCCTCGGGCGTACTGGCGCCGTTGTTGCCGGACGTCATCCCTTGGTACTCCTCGGTGCGGGTCGGTGCGATACCTGGGGTCAGAAGGGCGAGCCTACCCGCTCACGATGGCCCAAACGGGTGACTCGGATCGCATCGGCACCCGCCCGGCTCGCTGACCTGGAAATCAACCCGCGCGTCTGTGCTGTTTGGGACGAGATCGTTTCTCTACGTACATCCGCTCGTCGGCGGACTTCAACACTTCGTCCGCGGTCATGCCGCAGTGAGCCCACCCGATACCGAAGCTGGCGCCCACGCGCATGGCGCGGCCGTCGACCCGGATGGGCTGGATGATCTCGTTGCGCAGGCGTACGGCGAGGTCCTGGGCGTCGGCCTTGCCGAGCCCGTCGGCCAGCACCACGAACTCGTCACCGCCGAGCCGCGCCACCGTGTCACCGTCGCGCACCTGCCGCGACAGCCGCCGGGCGACCTCGATGAGAACCGCGTCACCCGCGTTGTGCCCGAACCGGTCGTTGATCGACTTGAAGCCGTCGAGGTCACAGAAGAGGACCGCGAGCCCCTTGGTGCCGTCGTCGTGGTCGGCCGCGGGCGCGGCGCTGTGCACATGGTGGTCGTAGCCGTCGAAGACCTCGACGGCACCGCCAGGCCGGAAGTCGAAGCCGTGGCCGTTCGCGTCGAAGGCGGGGTGGCCGTAGGCCGCGTCCAGGGACTCCAGGGCGCCCGGGTGGCTGGTGCGCTGACAGAGCCGGGAGGAGAGGCGGGAGCGCAGCTCGGCCGAGTTCGGCAGGCCGGTGAGGGAGTCGTGGGAGGCGCGGTGGGCCAGCTGCAGCTCGCGGCGCTTGCGGTCCTCTATGTCCTCGACGTGGGTCAGCAGGAACCGGGGGCCGTCGGCGGCGTCCGCGACGACGCTGTTGCGCAGCGACACCCACACGTACGTCCCGTCGCGGCGGCCCAGGCGCAGTTCCGCGCGCCCGCCCTCGGCGGAGGTCCGCAGCAGTGTGCCGACGTCCTCGGGGTGGACGAGGTCCGAGAACGCGTAGCGGCGCATCGCGGAGGCGGGGCGGCCCAGCAGGCGGCACAGGGCGTCGTTCGTCCGCAGGATCCGGCCGTGCTGGTCGCCGCCCATCTCGGCGATGGCCATGCCGGAGGGGGCGTACTCGAAGGCCTGCCGGAAGCTTTCCTCACTGGCGCGCAGGGCCTGTTGCTCCCTTTCGAGCCTGACCAGTGCGCGCTGCATATTGGCTCGTAGACGCGCGTTACTGATCGCGATCGCGGCCTGGAACGCGTACATCTGGAGCGCTTCGCGACCCCACGCGCCCGGCCGCCGGCCGTTGCGCGGCCGGTCCACGGACAGGACGCCGATCAGCTCACCGCAGGAGCCGCCCGGCGCGGCGGGCGTGTACATGGGGGCGAAGAGCCGGTCGGAGGGGTGCCACTCGTCCTCGAAGCGGGGCGCGGGCCCGTCGGTGTACCACTGCGGGACGTCGTCGTCGTCGAGGATCCAGCCCTCGGTGTGCGGTATGAAGACCAGGTCGCCCCAGTGCTCGCCCATGGACAGCCGACGGTCCCAGGACTCGCGCGAGCCGGCCCGGCCGGTGATGAGTGCCTCCGCGGCCGCGTTCCCGGAGAAGGCGGCGACCACGAGGTCGCCGTCGGGGCGGACGAGGTTGACGCACGCCAGCTCATAGCCGAGGCCCTTGACCACGCCGTCCGCGACGGTCTGCAGCGTGTCCGCCAGGCTGCGGGCCGTGTTCATGTCGGCCATGACCTCGTGCAGTTGTCGCAGGGTTGCTAGACGGACGTAGGGCTCTGACTCGGTCTCCATGCTCGCCCTCCCCCCGAGTACCTCGCAGCGAATCAAGGGTTCTCATCGGCGTATCGTTCTGGCAGCTTCCCAGCCACTGAATCACAGCGCGCTGCCCACTCGGTACACAGGGTCAACAATTAGTGGCCCTTGTGACTCAAGTCACAGCTAAAGATGAACAATTGAGTGGTGTTTCTGCGTTCTTCCTGTGCGTTTACTGAAAGTAAACTTTGTGGGTTTGTGGGAGATGCCGGACGAAGCCACGTCGGGATACCGGGAAGGACCGGGAAAGATGCGTCGGCGAACTCCGTCGGTGGTCCTAGGTCCGGTCTCCGCCCCGGGCCCGATGCGGTCCGCGCGGGGCGGACATTAGCGTCTCCGGCGTGCCGAACACTCCTGCTGCCCCGTTCCCGATCACTGCTCCGCGCACCTCCGGGCATGCTGAGGGGGTGAGCAACGACGAGTTCCGCGCCGCCATGTCCCGGCTGGCCGCGGGCGTGGTCCTGGTGACCGCACAGGAGCCCGCCCTCGACCCGGACGACCCGTCCGCGCCGGACGGCGAGGACGTCGGCATGACGGCCACCTCCTTCATGTCGGTCTCCCTGGACCCGCCGTTGGTCCTGGTCAGCCTGCGCGAGGGCTCCCGCATGGACGACCTGCTCGACGAGCAGCCCCGGTGGGCGGTCTCGGTCCTCTCCGAGAGCCAGCGCCACATCGCCGGCCGCTTCGCCATGAAGGGCCGCATCAGCGACCGGCTGCTGTTCGAGGACATCCCGTACGCCCGCGGCAAGGCGTCCGGCGCGCCCCTGGTGGGCGGCGCCCTGGCCACCCTGGAATGCGAGACGGAACAGCGGGTGCGGGCCGGGGACCACACGCTGGTGATCGGCCGGGTGCTGACGGCCGGGGTGCCCAGCGCGGACGGCGGCCCGCTGACGTATTTCCGCGGCCGATACCGGCAGTTGGGCTGACCTGGTCATTCCGTGGCACACGCGCGTGCCGAGTCTCTAAGGTGCGCGCATGACGACGACGCCGGCACCCCGACTCGAAGAGATCACGCCGCGGAACTTCGACGCCGCGACCGGAATTCGGGTCAGGCCGGAGCAGGAGTTCGCCGTCTCCCCGGTGCTGAAGTCCCTCGCGGAGGCATACGTTCATCCCGCCGGGGTCGCCTGGCCGCGTCTGATCGTCGACGGCGGCCGCCCGGTCGGCTTCCTGATGGCGTTCTTCGACATCGACTGGAAACTGGACGGCACCCTTCACCGCTCCGGTCTGTGGCGGCTGAACATCGCCGCCGGTGAACAGGGCCGCGGATACGGCCGTTTCGCCGTCGAGTCCGTGGCGGCCGAGATCCGCCGCCGGGGCGGCAAGCAGCTGTACGTCACCTGGCACCCCGAGCCGAACGGTCCGGAGGAGTTCTATCTGAAGCTCGGCTTCCGGGACACCGGCGAGCTGAGCGGCGGCGAGACGGTCGGCGTACTGGACCTCTAGGGCCCCTCTAGACCAGGCTCACATCGAGCCGGGCCACCCGCTCGGGATCCGTCACGATCTCGATGACGGCGATCCGCTCCCGGACGAACGTGAAGCTCAGCGCACGGTCCAGGCGCCCCTCCAGGAACACCGCGAGACCCGTGGCACCGCCCACCAGAGCGGGCCGCGCCACATACGCGAAGTGCGCGAAGCTCGACGCGCCCCTCGCCACGGCCTGCGCGCCCGTGGTCACGCCGACGTCGGTGCGCGCGACGACGTCCGGGTCGAGCAGCTCGACCAGCGCCGCGAAGTCGCCCTCCCGCGCGGCCGACAGGAACGCGTCCACCACCTCACGCTGCCGCACCCGATCCGCATCAGGGGCGTCGGCGCCCTGCACCCGGCGCCGCGCCCGGCTGGCCAGCTGCCGCGCCGCCACCGGACTGCGCCCCACGATGTCCCCGACCTCCTCGTACGACACCGCGAACAGGTCGTGCAGCACGAACGCCAGCCGCTCCGCGGGCGAGAGCGTCTCGAGCACGACCAGCAGGGCGACGCCCACGGAGTCCGCGAGCAGCGCGTCCTGTTCGGGATCGGGGGCGGCGTCGTCCGGCACGCGCGCGGTGACACCCGACGGTTCCAGCGGCTCAAGCGGCTCCTCCGCGCGCGACTTGCGGGAGCGCAGCATGTCCAAGCAGACCCGGCCGACCACCGTCGTCAGCCAGCCCGCGAGGTTGTCCACCTCCCGGGTGTCGGAACGGCTGAGCCGGAACCAGGCCTCCTGCACCGCGTCGTCGGCCTCGGCGGACGAGCCGAGCATGCGGTAGGCGACGGCCCGCAGATGACTTCGGTGTGATTCGAATCGCCGCGCGAGAAATTCGCTCTCCGCCGCCCCAGCCGCCTCAGCCGCTTTCCGGGGGCCGTCCCCGGCGGGAATTCCGTTCTCGTTCATCGCCACAGCTCCTCGCACGCCGATCCCTTGTCGATGACTTGACGGACGGGCCGCCGAGGATGTGACAAAGGACGTTCCACGACTGACGTTCCAGGCACACGTTCCACGACTGGCGTTCTACGACTGACGTTCCACGGCACACGTTCTACGACTGGCGTTCCACGGCAGATGTTCTACGACAGCGAAGCCGGCGTCGCTTTCTCGACGCGGCCGGTCTCAGCCCCAGTCCCGGCCCTGCCGCCCCCGCTTCGTGTCCGAGCGCTGCTTCTTCTCCCGCAGCCGTCGCTCATTGATCCCCCGGGGAATCCGGGTCGGCCTGCGCGGCTTGGGCGGCGGTGCGGTGGCCTCGGCGAGGAGGGCGGCGAGCCGCACCGCGGCGGTCTCGCGGTTGCGCCACTGGGAGCGGTGCTCGGAGGAACGGACGGTGACGACGCCGTCGACGAGCCGGCCGGCCAGCCGCTCCAGCGCCCGCGTCTTCCACACCTCGGGCAGCGCCTCGGTCTTCGCCAGGTCGAAGCGCAGCTCCACCTGCGAGTCACTGGTGTTGACGTGCTGCCCGCCAGGCCCCGACGACCTCGAGAAACGCCACAGGAGCTCGGCCTCGGGGAGGGAGACGGAGCCGCGGATGGGATAGGGACCGGACATGCCGTCCATGGTCGCTCGGCTGTCCGGTCCACGTCATCCGAATATCTCAGGTAAAGAAAGTAAAGAGACGCGGGCGGACGGGGAACCTCTGGTACCACTCTTGGCGTTCATAGAGGTACCGGTAGCTTCGTCTCCAGTACGAAGCCCGTACGCAACGAGGGAAGGGACTCCCAAACCATGGCTGTAAGCCTGTCCAAGGGTGGCAACGTCTCGCTCACCAAGGAGGCTCCGGGCCTGACCGCCGTCACCGTGGGCCTCGGCTGGGACGTCCGCACCACCACCGGCACGGACTTCGACCTCGACGCCTCCGCGATCGCGGTCAACACTCAGGGCAAGGTCTTCTCGGACGGCCACTTCGTCTTCTTCAACAACAAGCAGACCCCGGACAACACGATCGTCCACACCGGTGACAACCGCACCGGCGAGGGCGAGGGCGACGACGAGGCGATCCAGGTCAACCTCGCCGGCCTCCCGGCCGACATCGACAAGATCGTCTTCCCGGTCTCGATCTACGACGCCGAGAACCGCTCGCAGAACTTCGGCCAGGTCCGCAACGCCTACATCCGCATCCTCAACCAGGCCGGCGGCGCCGAGATCGCGCGCTACGACCTCTCCGAGGACGCGGCGACGGAGACGGCCATGGTCTTCGGCGAGCTGTACCGCAACGGCGCGGAGTGGAAGTTCCGCGCGGTCGGCCAGGGCTACGCCTCGGGCCTGGTGGGCATCGCCCAGGACTTCGGCGTGAACGTCTGACGCATGTCCGCGTGTACGTGTGACGCGTGACCGTCCGACGGTCGGCCACGCGGTGCGGAGCCCCCGGTCGTCCGGCCGGGGGCTCCGGCGTTCCCAGGGGACAGGTGCGTCCGGGCGATAGGTTGCCCGACGTGATCCTCACCGCCCTCCCCCTCACCCCCGACCACGACATCCCGGCCCCGCTCCTCACCGAACTCACCGCGCTCTACGCCTCCAACCGCGAGTTCCAGGCCCTCAGCGGTGACTTCCCGGACCCGGACGACATCCGCCCGGAGCAGGTGGCGGTCGCGCTGGCCGACGAGTTGGCGCATCCGGGCGTCGAGGTGCTGCTCGCGCGCGCCGCCGGCCGGCTGGTGGGGATCGCGATCACGCTCGCCGACCACCCCGATCCGGCCGACCCGGACCCGTGGATCGGGCTGCTGATGGTGGACGCGGGCGAGCACGGGCGAGGTCACGGGCGCCGGCTGGCCACCCTGGTCGAGGACAGGTTCCGCCTGGCCGGCCGGGACGCCGTAGGTCTCGCCGTACTCGACAACAATCCGAAGGGGCTCGCCTTCTGGGCGGCGCTCGGGTACCGGGTGATCGGCCGCCGTACGGACCTCCGACTGGGGCGTCCGTGCGCGGTGTTGCGCAAGGAGTTGCCCACCCCGGCCGGGTGAGCCTCCCCGCGACGGTGCAGTGACCCACGGGGAGTGGACGACCCCGGCCGCCGGGTGTGATCCGTCGGCGCCCGTGTCACCGGTGCTTCGGCTTGCCGTCCCCGTACAGCCAGTCCTTCCAGATCTCGTCGAAGTCCTTGCCCGGCGCCTTCTTCTCGACGTACGCCGTGAAGTCGTCGGTGTCGGCGTTCCGGTGGCGGTAGGTGGCGGCCCAGCCCTGGATGATGTCGTAGAAGGTGTCGTCGCCGACGGTCTGCCGGATCCTGTGGAGGACCATCGCGCCGCGCTGGTAGACGGGATCGTCGGAGATGTGCGCGGCGCTGCTCGGTTTCGCCGGCGGGAAGGCCCACAGGTCCTCGTGGTCGTCCTCGCCGTGGTCGTACAGCTTGTCGAACCTCTGCTGGGCGGTGTCGCCGCCGTGGTCCTCCTCCCACAGCCACTCCGCGTAGGTCGCGAAGCCCTCGTTGAGCCACATGTCCCGCCAGGTCTTCGGCGTGACGGAGTCGCCGTACCACTGGTGCGAGAGTTCGTGGACGAGGGTCCCGGTGTCGGGGGCGCCGGGGAAGACGGGCCTGTTCTGGGTCTCCAGGGCGTACTCGGCGTCCTGTCCGCGGTCGACGATCGCGCCGGTGGAGGAGAAGGGGTACGGCCCGAAGTTGTACTCCTCCCACGCGATGATCTCGGGGATCTTCGCGAGCACCTTCCGGCTCGCCTTCGCCTGGGCCGGGTCGACGGCCACGTACACGGGCAGGTGGTCCTTGCCGATGGTGGACCGGCTGATGTCGTAGTGGCCGATGGCGACGGTGGCGACGTAACTCGCCATGGGCTCGGCGGAGTGCCAGGTGAACGTCGTACGGTTCCCGTCGCTCGTCTCTCCCGTCAACTCCCCGTTGGAGACGGCCTGCAGGCCCTTCGGCACGGTGACGGCGATGTCGTACGACGCCTTGTCGGAGGGGTGGTCGTTGCCGGGGAACCACGCCATGGAGCCGGTGGGTTCGCCGAGCGCCAGCGCGCCGTCGTCGGTGCGCAGCCAGCCCTCGTGGGAGCCGTCGGGGTCGGTGATCGTCTGCGGGGTGCCGGAGTAGCGGACGGTGACGCTGAAGGTCTCGTTGTCGTCCAGATCGCGGCGCGGGCGGACGGTGAGCTCCTGGCCGGCGCGGTTCCAGCGGGCACGCCTGCCCTCGACGGTGACCTCGTCGACGTCCAGCCCCTTGAAGTCGAGGTCGAACGCGGAGAGATCCCGGGTGGCGCGGGCGGTGATGGTGGCGGTACCGGTGAGGCGGTGTCCGTGGGCGGGATCGTAGGCGAGCTTCAGGTCGTAGTGGCTGACGTCGTATCCGCCGTTGCCCGCCTTCGGAAAGTACGGATCGTGCACCCCGGAGCCCCCCGGGGTGCCGTGCACGCCCCCGTCGCACGCGGTCAGGGCGAGGGCGAGTATGACGGCCGGGACAACCGGTGCTGATCGGGACACGCCAGTGATCCTAAGGTGGCGTGACACCATCTCGTACGTGCTCGACATCGGCTACGCCCTCTCCAACCGCTTCCCGGACCCGCCGCAGACGGACTACCGCCGCGCGGACGTCCACGCCCTGCGCCACGACCTGTTCTGCGGTGACGTCTATCTCGCCGACACCAAGGCCGACCGGGAACTGTCCACAGCCTGGGGATGGGTGCCGGTGCTCGACTTCGCCTGGGCGCTGTGCGACATCGTGGAACGGCTGGACCGGGATCCGGCGGGGTCGCGGGCCGCTCGCCCCCAGCACGCGGAGCTGGACTTCACCGAGTCGACCGACCGGATGCTCTTCGAGCGCCGCTTCGGCTGGGTGGACGTCGAGGCGGACTGGATGCCGGCCGAGGAGCCGCCGCTCAGCTTCTCCCACGCCGATCTGCGCCGCGAGGCGCGGGACTTTCTGCACGACCTGCTCGCCGACCTGGTCGATCTGCACGACGACCTCGGGGAGAACCCGGCGATCTGGACCCTCCAGGCCCGCTTTCCGCGGGTGCCGTGAGCTTCCGGTCCCGTGAGTTCCAGGCCCGTCAGCTTCAGTCCCGTCAGCTTCCAGTCCCGTGAGCTTCAGTGGCCGTCTGCTGAGGGCTGCGCCCCCGGGCCCCTGTCGGCCTGAACGGCCCCGTCCTCGAACGCCGGACGGGCCGGAGACAGGCCCCCAGAGGCCCGGCTCGCCCCCGGATCACTCCACCCGGATCCCCATCTCCACCGCCAACACCGGCGCCAGGTCCATCAGTTGGGCCGCACTGATCACCGCCCCCGCCAGCCGCTCCGCGCCTCTCGCGATGCCCAGCTCCGCCGCCCCTCTCAGGTCCACGTCCTTCAGGACCACGCCCGTGAGGTCCGCCTCCTTCAGGACGCAGCCCACGAACTCCACGCGCTCCAGGACAGCGCCTGAGAAGTCCGGCTCGACCAGCACGATGTTCTCGAAGACGACGTCCTTGAGCCGGGCCGCGCGCAGGTTCAGATAGTCGATCTTGCCGCCGCGGAACACCACGCGCTCCAGGACGGCACCGTGCAGCTGCACGCCGCCGAGACGGGCGTCGACCAGCTCGACATCGCGCAGGGTGCACTCGGCGAGATCCGTACCGACCCCTCGGGCCCCCGTCAGTACCGAGTCGAGGATCCGGGCACGGTGCAGCCGCGCCTCGTCCAGCGCGCACCCCGTCAGCGCGCAGTCCATGAACCGGGCGCCGCCACCGTCCTGCCCGGCGAAATCCGCGTCCCGGAACTCCAGCCCGTCGTAGTCCCCGTCCGGCTCCAACTCCCCGCCCCCGAACGGCTCCAGCGCAGGCAACCGCACCTCCGGACGCCGGGCCCCCTTCACCGCCGTACGCCTGGAACCACCCACACGATCGGAACCGCCCCTCCCGCTCGAACCGCTCGCCGCACCAACGCCACCCACCGCTCTGCTCGCCACACCCCCATCGTGCACCCCACCTCTGACAATCCCCCTGACCAGCCAAAACGCAGACCCATGTCACATTCCGGGGCCCCAGCGACGTCGTATGAACACAGCGCATGAACTGAACACAGCGCATGAACGCGAAGGCGACTCCAACCCGAGGGAGATCCCACCCATGCACCGCATCACCGTCATCGGCGGCGGTTTCGCCGGACTGACCGCGGCCGTCACCGCTGCCGAGGCGGGCGCCAGAGTGACCGTGTTCGAAGCCCATCACACCCTCGGCGGGCGAGCACGGACCGCCGAGGGCCCGTACCGGACGAACGACGGACCGCACGCCCTCTACAGCGGCGGCCCGCACTGGACCTGGCTGAAGCAGCGCGACCTGATCGGGCCGCTCGCCCCGATCCCGCCCCTGGAGGCGGCCCGGCTGCGGCTGCGCCACCACGGCGTGCTGCGCCGCACCCCGCCCTTCGCGATGCTGAAGCTGCTGCGCCACGGGCTCCAACAGGCGCCCGTCGACACCGACTTCATGAGCTGGGCCACCGGCGTCGCGGGTGAGGAGGCCGCCCGGGCCGCCGCCCACTACTCGGCCGTCGCCCTCTTCCACCACGACCCCGGCGCCCTGTCCGCCGCGTTCGTGCAGGAGCGGCTGCGCCGCGCCACCAAGCTTCCGCCCGAGGCGCACTACCCGCGCGGCGGCTGGGCGAACGTCATCGACCGCATGGCCGCCCGGGCGTGGAATCTCGGGGTACGGATGGAGACCCTGTCCCGCGTCGACACCCTCGACGCCCTTCCGGCGACCGGCGGCCCCGTCATCGTCGCCACCTCCCTCGACGCCGCCCGGCGGCTCCTGCGCGACGACACCCTGACCTGGACCGGCGGCCGCACGGCTCTCGTCGATCTCGCGGTACGGACCCGCCGCGGCGACGCCTTCGCCGTGTCCGACCTCGACTCCCCCGGCTGGCTGGAGCGGTTCACCGCGCAGGACCGCACCCTCGCCCCGGCCGGCGAGCAGCTCATCCAGGGCCAGATCCCGATCGCCCCGCACGAGTCGAAGGCCGACGGCATCGCGCGCGCCGAGGAGCTCCTGGACCTCGCCTTCGAGGGCTGGCGCGGACGCGTCACCTGGCGGCGCGAGGCCGTCACGAACGGCCGTACCGGCGCCGTCGACCTGCCCGGCACCAGCTGGCGCGACCGCCCGGCCATCGACCGCGGCGACGGCGTCTTCCTCGCCGGCGACCAGGTCGCGGCCCCCGGGGTCCTCTCGGAGGTCTCCTTCAACAGCGCCCTCGCCGCGGTGTCCCTGGCGCTCGGCCGCCGGACCCTTGACCTCAAGCAAGCTTGAGGTTGAAGAGTGGCTCCCCTACAGAGGTGGGCTCCGCACGCAGAGATGTACTCCGCACGAAGGGGCACGAAGGTGTGGGCCCCGCAACCAACAGCTGGGGGATCACGATGCACGCCATCCGTCTGCACGCCTTCGGTCCGGCCGAGAACCTCCGCTACGAGGAGGTGGCCGACCCCACGCCCGGCCCCGGCCAGGTCCGTATCGCCGTGGAAGCGGCCGGAGTTCACCTGCTCGACACCGCTCTGCGCGAGGGCGAGCAGGGCCCGCTGCCCGAGCCGACCCGCCTGCCCACCGTCCCGGGCCGTGAGGTCGCCGGTGTCGTGGAGTCCCTGGGCGAGGGCGTCGCCGCGCTGTGGCTCGGCAAGAGCGTCGTCGCCCACCTCGGCTTCGCGCCGGGCGGCTATGCGGAACTCGCCGTCACCGATGTCGACCGGGTGCACGAGATACCGGAGAACCTGGATGGGGCCGGGGCCGTCGCCATGATCGGGACCGGGCGTACGGCGATGGGGATCCTGCAGTTCGCCCAGCCGGGCCCGGACGACGTGGTCGTGATCCCGGCGGCCGCGGGTGGCATCGGCACCCTGATCGTGCAGTACGCGAAGAACGCCGGCGCCGTCGTCGTCGGTCTTGCCGGCGGCCCGGAAAAGGTCGCGCGGGTGCAGGCGGGCGGCGCCGACGTCGCCGTCGACTACAGCGCCCCGGGCTGGCCGGACAAGGTCCGCGCCTGTCTGGGCGGACGCGCCGCCACGCTGGTCTTCGACGGCGTGGGCGGCGAGGTCGCCCGAGAGACCGTCGCCCTGCTCGGGCCTGGCGGCAGGCACCTCGTCTTCGGCTGGTCGGCCGAGGGCATCCGCGGCGGCGGGCCCTACCTCGTCGACGGCGTATCCGAGCGCGTCCTGGGGCCCGTGATGATGCAGAAGGCCGGCGGCCCCAGCCCCCTGCACACCCTCGAACTGCGCGCCCTCGCCGAGGCCGCCGCGGGTCGGCTGACCCCCGCGGTGCAGCGCTTCCCACTCGCCGAGGCGGCGGCCGCACACCGGGCACTGGAAAGCCGCGGAACGACCGGAAAGGTGGTACTGGAGCCATGACCAGGCACATGACGAGTCGCACGCCACGTCACATGACCAGCCGCATGACGAGGCACCTGACCAGCCGCAAGGCATCCTCGGGAGCATCCGCGTCCGCGCCCGCGTCCGCGCCCACGGATGCTCCCGAGGATGCGACACTCCCCGATCCGTGGTCTTCTGGCCGGGTGCGCGTCACCCCGACAGGTGAACCCCTGGACGCCGATCCCCGCCGCTGGTGGGGCCTGGTGATCATCGCGCTCGCGCAGCTCATGGTCGTGCTCGACGCGACCATCGTGAACATCGCGCTCCCCTCCGCACAGCGCGACCTCGGGATGTCCGACGGCAACCGGCAATGGGTGATCACCGCCTACACGCTGGCCTTCGGCGGCCTCCTCCTGCTCGGCGGCCGCATCGCCGACCTGGTGGGCCGCAAGCGGACGTTCATCATCGGGCTGATCGGCTTCGCCGCCGCCTCCGCGCTCGGCGGCGCCGCCACCGGCTCCGCCATGCTCTTCGGCGCCCGCGCGCTGCAGGGCGCCTTCGCCGCCCTCCTGGCCCCGTCGGCGCTGTCGCTGCTCACCACGACCTTCACCGACCCGAAGGAGCGCGGAAAGGCGTTCGGCATCTACGGCGCCCTCGCGGGCAGCGGCTCGGCGATCGGTTTCATCGTCGGCGGTCTGCTCACCGAGTACCTGAACTGGCGCTGGTGCCTCTACGTCAACGTCCCCATAGCGATCGTCGCCGTCTTCGGCGCCTTCGCCCTGCTGCACGACCGCCCCGGCCACGCGGGCGCCCGCCTCGACGTACCGGGTGCGCTGCTGGGCTGCGGCGGCCTGGTCGCGATCGTGTACGGCTTCAGCGAGGCCGAGCCGCGCGGCTGGACCGACCCGCTGGTGCTGGGGTTGCTGGCGGCAGGCGTCGCACTCCTGGTGGCCTTCGTGTGGTGGCAGTCGCGGGCACGGACGCCCCTGCTCCCCCTCCACATCGTCAAGGACCGCAACCGCGCCGGCTGCTTCCTGACCATGGGCCTCGCCGTCATCGGCATGTTCGGGCTGTTCCTGTTCATGACCTACTACCTGCAGGTCATCCTCGGCTACTCGCCCCTGAAGACCGGCCTGGCCTTCCTGCCCCTCACCGCAGCGATCATCATCGGCTCCACCCAGATATCCGCCCGGCTGATGAGCCACGTCCCGCCGCGCCTGCTGATGGTCCCCGGCATGATCCTCGCGTCGGGCGGCATGGTGATCCTCACGCAGATGACGGTCGACTCGTCCTACGCCACCGAGATCCTGCCCGCCCTGCTCCTGATGGGTCTCGGCATGGGGCTGACCTTCATGCCGGTCTTCGCCACCGCGACGGCGGGCGTCGCGCCGCAGGACTCGGGTGTGACCTCGGCGACCGTCAACACCGCGCAGCAGGTGGGCGGTTCGATCGGTACGGCCCTGCTGAACACCATCGCCACCACCAGCAGCGCGACCTACATCGCCGCCCATCTCCACCAGCCCGCGCAGCAGGCCCTGATCGCCAAGGAAGGCGTCGTCCACGGCTACACGGTCGCCATCTGGTGGGCCGCCGGCATCATGCTCCTGGCCGGCCTGGTCGCCGGCCTGATGGTGACGACGAAGGCCCCCCGGCACGGCGCTCCGGCGCAAGCGCCCGTACCGGAGCCGGTGGCGTAGGACCCGAGCCGGTGGCACCGGACCGGGGAGGGGCCCCACGGACCGCGGACCCCTCCCCTCAACTCACGCGGTCACCCGGTCGCCCGGCAACCACTCACCCGGCGACCGCACTGCTCGCCTTGCTCACCGCCGATCCCACCCGGTCGGCGATCCGCGCCAGCCGCGACGACTCCGCGCTGCGGCCGCCCCGATCCCGCCGGTCGCCGTTGCGCCCCGAGGCCCCGTATCTGCAGAACTTCTGCTCCAGGACGGTGACGCGGAGGAAGGGGGCCGCCTTCTTCAGGTAGTACGCGGTCCACAACCCGGTGTACCCGCCCCCGACGATCACGACGTCCGCGGACGCGTCACCGCCGAGCGGGCTCCCGCACCGCGGGGAGGCCGTCGTACGCGTACCAGAAGGAGATCCCGCCGTTCACGACACTGCTCGCCGAGCTGCTCAGGGCCGGAAAGCTATCCCCTCAGCGCGGCCACTGTCTCCTTCGGATTCCATGCTTTTCCACGCCCTCTGACCAGCGGATAGCACGCGAGCCCGATCAGCACGGAGAGGAGGTGCCCGAAGTCGGTGAAGGTCGGCGAGGACACGAACGGAACCCCGTACACGGCCAGCACTCCCGCCAGATACAGATACCGCCAGGGCGCCGCGATCCGGTACGTCAGCACCGCCACCACTCCGGCGAGCGCGTAACTCACCCCGATGTCGAGGGAGTTGACCGCCGAGTGCGGCACCATCCCGTCCCGGACCGCCTTCAGCAGCGCCCCCTCGCTGATCAGTGTCGCCAGCACGTGCGCGGCCACACACACCATGAGCCAGCGCAGCGTCCCCAGCCAGCGCTCGGCCTGCGCATGGAACACCGTGTAGAGGAAGACGTACGGGAACCAGTGACCGCCGTCGATCCACATCGCACTCTGCACCAGCACCCGCGTCGGGTCGTTCGACAGCTCGTGGATGTTGGTGGACCGCTGCCGCAGGAACTCCTGCTCGAACTCCGGTGACATGTGGTGCAGCGCGACGGTGGTCACGAACAGGATGGCCAGCCAGGCATACGTGCCGGGGGCACTGCGGACGTAGGCCCACACCTTCTCTCCGAGCCCCCGGTCAATGCGCATGAAGCGATTCACGCACGCCAGTATCGTCGGTCGGGTGATCGACATCCCGAGCGAACTGGCGGCGGCACAGGCGGAGTACAACGGCGAGGCGGGACGGGCCTTCATCGCGGGGCTGCCGGACCTGGCGGAGGAGTTCCTCCACCGCTGGGAGCTGCGACCGGACGGGCGCCCCATGCACGGAGTCACCGCCCTCGTCCTGCCCGTCGTCCGCGCGGACGAGACCCCGGCCGTGCTCAAGCTGCAGCTGCTGGACGAGGAGAGCGAGGGCGAGCCCGTCGCCCTGCGCCTGTGGGACGGTGACGGCGCGGTCCGTCTCCTCGACCACGACAAGACGACCCACACCATGCTCCTGGAACGCCTCGACCACACCCGCATGCTCTCCGCGCTCCCCGGCTCCCGCGAGGCCGTCCTGGTCATCGCCCGCCTGCTCGCCCACCTCACCGCCACCCCGGCCCCGAAGGACATGCGCCGCCTCGGCGACATCGCCCTGGCCATGCTGGAACGCACCCCGTGGGCGCTGGAGCGCATCCCGGACCCCGACACCCGCCGCCTGGTCGCGGACGGCGCGGCCGCCGTACGGGAGGTCGTGGACGAACCCGGCGACCGCCTCCTGCACTGGGACCTGCACGACGAGAACGTCCTCGCGTCCGACCGCGCCCCCTGGCTCGCCATCGACCCCAAACCCCTGGCCGGCGACCCGGGCTTCGAGCTCTGGCCGGCGCTCCACAACAACTTCGACGCCGCCGAGATCCGCTGGCGCTTCGACGCCATGACCGACGTGCTCGGCCTGGACCGCGCCCGCGCGCGTGCCTGGACCCTGGGCCGCCTCCTGCAGAACACCCTCTGGGACGTCGAGGACGGCCGCCCGGCAGAGCCCCGCCAACTGGAAATCGCACGACGCCTGCGCGATTACCCGAGCTAGTGCCCCGACGGGCAACGTCCGCCCCATCGCGACGCCCGGCACGCTCCCCCACTGCCTCAAGGGCGTAGGCGGCGCCCCCACTCGCCGCACCGGGCACAGGCCCCAGTACGTCCAGCCCGAGCGCCCGCACCCGGCACTCCCCCAGCCTCCGGCCAGGGACCCCCAGAGCACGCACGGGACGCCGGCCTTCACGGACAAACGTCGCCTGCCGGGGCACTAGCCTCGCCCCTATGATCCGCACCGCGACCCCGGCCGACATCCCCGTCATCCACGCCCTGATCCGCGAACTGGCCGACTACGAGAAGGTCCCGCACGAGGCGAAGGCCACCGAGGCCCAGCTCCACGAGGCCCTCTTCGGCGAGCACCCCGCCGCCTACGCCCACATCGCGGCCGACGACACCACCGGCGACCCGGTCGGCTTCGCGCTCTGGTTCCTGAACTTCTCCACCTGGCGCGGCGTCCACGGCATCTACCTCGAAGACCTCTACGTCCGCCCCACCGCCCGAGGCACCGGCCACGGCAAGGCCCTCCTCACCGAACTGGCCCGCATCTGCGTGGAGCGCGGCTACGAACGCCTCGAATGGGCCGTCCTGAACTGGAACACCCCGACCATCGCCTTCTACGACTCCCTCGGCGCCCGCCCGCAGAACGAGTGGACGGTGTACCGGCTGACGGACGGCCCCCTCACCGAGCTTGCCGGACAGGGCAACTGACTTCCCGTCACCCCGGGGCCTCGACACCCGCGCCCGCCCGGCCATCCGAAAGCCCAGGCCGGATTGCTCCTGGCCTGGGCTTTGAGCCACCCCTGTGGGAGGGCGGCGAGGGTCTCGCGGAGAAGGGTGATGCGGCCGCTCAGAGGGCCTTGCTGTTGCAGCCCATGTCCGAACCGAGGTGGTGGTCCTGCGCGCCCGGGTTGCCTTCGCCGTTCAGCGCGTTGCCCAGCACGCCGTTGAGGGCGCCGACGCTGCCGAGAACGTCGATGTTCATGTCGTGCGAACGGCACTCGATGCCCTGCGAGATCTCGAAGCCGTCGTGAGCCCCCGGCTCGCCGTGCGCGAAGGCGGGCCCGGCGCCGAAGGATCCGATGCTGCCGAGGACGGCGGCGCCCACGATGGCGGCCTTCTGAAGCTTGCGCATTTCTTCTCCATTGATCGAGCGAAAGTGATCTGCAGCAGATCGAGTTGGGACGGAGGCCAACCGGCGACGGGCCGTCAGCCGAGTCGCGGCAGGCCCAGCTGACCGACGGGCGGCGCCGCGACCTGTCCCAGGCCGAGCCCGGGCACCTGCGGCGCACTGGCCGGCGAGATCAGCGGGTTGATGAGCGGGTTCACCTCGGGGTTCACCTGCGGGTTGACCTGCGGGGCGACACGCGGCGGGGGCTCCGGGTTGAAGACCTGCGGCACGGCAACCTGGGGGGCGACCTGCGGAGTGACCTGCGGCGCCGTCTGCGGGGCGACCTGCGGCACGACCTGCGCCGGCTGCTGCTGAGGAGCGGCCTGCTGCGGAGCGGCCTGCTGCGGGGTGTACGACGGCGCACCGGCCTGCGCGGCACCACCGGACGAGGCGAAGGCGGAGGCCTGACCGATCTGCGGCGCGGGCGCCGGAGCGGCCTGCATCATCGGCTGGGCGTACGGCTGCGGACCGGACTGCGCGGTGCCCGCCGCGGTGGTCGCGGCCGTGGCCTGCTGCTGGGGCGCCGGGTAGTACTGAGGAGCCGGGGCCGGCTGGTAGTACTGCGGAGGGGGCGCCTGGTACTGGGGCGCCGGGGCGGGCTGGTAGTACTGGGGAGCAGGCGCCGGAGCTGCGGCCTGAGGTGCCGGGTAGTAGGGAGCGGGCACCGGAGCAGCACCGGGATACCCGCCGTAAGAGTCGGCGTGGCTGACGCCGGCACCGATGGCGGACAGACCGCCGGCCGCCGCTACGACGAGCGCGGCCTTGTGAAGCTTTCGCATGGAACCCTCGGCCCTTCAATACCTGTACAGGGAAATCCGTTGTATTCAGTGCAGTCGTGCGTGCGCTCAGTGTGATGTTCCTACTGCGCACCAACAGGGTTAATCCTGGGCTGTCTTGTGGACTTCACGCCGGAGGCGACAGCGGATCCCATCGTCCCTCTCACCGGTTCACGTCCGCTGTTCTCTCCCAGCTGGCAACGACATTTCATCGGTCCCGGTCACGGCATACAAAAGCTCGTCACCCGTTTGGCATCGATCGGATAAACAGCCCGCCGGTCGACGATTCACCCCGCTGGCAAATGGGTGACCGCGCCCCGACTCCCGTGACTGGGCCCGCACTTATGTCGTTCCCCACTGGGCCAGAGCAATGATGCATCGCCGCATTTCAGTACGTTCCATGCACGTCAATGAAGGGCCGAGGGTTTCATGCGCAAGTTCCAGCACGTCGCGCTCGTAGCAGCAGCGGCCGGCGGTCTGTCGGCCATCGGCGTCGTCCCAAGCTTCGCCGACGCCCCCGCCGCGTACAACGCCGCTCCGCCGCCCGCTCCACAGCAGGGAGTCCAGGCCGCGTCCTGGACCGGCTCGCAGGCCACCGCCCACACCTACGGCTCGCCCGCCCCGCAGCAGGCGCTCCCGCAACGCGGTGCCGATGTCAGCCCGCAGGTCAACCCGCAGGTGAGCCCGAAGCTCAGCCCGCAGCTGACCCCGCAGCCCGCCGCGGCGCAGTCCGGCGCGGTGGAGCAGAACAACCTCTTCCGTCCATACCAGGAGTGCAGCCCGCAGAACCTGCTGAACGCGAATCTCCCGGTCGCCGTGCTCGCCGCCGCCGAGACCAAGGGCGTCAACTGCGGGCAGTCCAACAGCCAGGCGAACGCCCTCGCCAAGGCCCACTAGAACCGCGGGACCAGCGCATATACCCACACCCGGCACCGGGCCCTTCGAGGGAGCTCCCGAAGGGTCCGCCCGAAGGCGATACGGCTTCAGGGTGCTTCTACGACAAGATCACACGACACGGCGCGTCGGTGGTCGATTTGCCCATATTTCCTATTAATCTCCGTGACTGTACGAAGTCGATCTGACACAGATCGCATCCACTTCACTCCACCGGAGATGACATGCACAAGCTTCGCAAGGCTGCCGTCCTGGTCGCTGCACTCGGCAGCGTCGGACTTCTGAGCGCCGGCGCCGCCCACGCCGACCAGGGCGGCTGGGGTTCGGGCTCGGGCGAAGGTGGCAGTCGTGGCGGCTCCTCTGCCTTCAGCGTCCTGCAGAGCAGCACCTGCAGGTCGCACGACGCCAACGTCGACGTCCTCGGTCAGGTCGGCATCCTCAACGGCCTGGGCGGCAACCTGCTGAACGGCGAAGGCAACGCGGGCGCGCAGTCGACCTCGCTGGGCTCGAGCATGGGCTGCAACAACAGCGTCGGCAAGTAAGTCACAAACCTTCCTCGGTGCCCCGGCCACAGGCCGGGGCACCGAGGCTTTGATGTGCCAGGAACGCCAGAATGCCGGATCGGGATCCATCCCCGATCCGGCATTCGCCGTTCGCACCCGGTCGCGCCTCAGAACTCGATATGAGGGCGAGTGATGTGAGGCCGCTTGAAACCCTTGGGCAGCGGCGCCGTGTTGGAGCATTCCACGACCGGACCGACGTTCGTGGACCCCGTGTCCAGCATGCTGTCCTCGGGCAGCACCACGCGCGGCCGGTAGATGGTCGAGCAGTTCTGCGCCTGCTTGACGACGTACGTGCCGTCCTTGCCCTTGTGGACGGTCCCGGTCTTGTGAACGCAGGTGGTTTCACCCACGGCCGTGGTCTTGCAATCGCCCGGGGACCCGTCGGCGTGTGCCTGCGCGGCACCGCCGACGTAGATCAAGGCGAGACTTCCGATGAGGCCCGTGACGGTTGCGATCTTCTGCCGACCGACCATGCGTGGTGCTCCCTTGCAGTGGAGGCCCGGGCGCCGATGCCGTCGATCGGCGTGCGCCCGAGCCTTGGGGTGAAATGCGGAACCGGCGCCTGACGCGTCTTCAAGCGCATCCGGCGACGGCATTGGCGCAGCCCGGACGCGCACCGTGATGGTTGTGCCGCGCGTCCGGGCTGCCATTGCTTTGTGAGAGGTATCGCTGGGGGGCCCGATGAAACCTGCGCACCGGACCCTCGGCGCTTCTTTTACTTGGTGCCGTACGGGGCGGCGTACTGGCCGTAACCGGCCTGCGGCGCGGCGTAGCCCGTCTGCGGGGCCGCGTAGCCCGACTGCGGGGCCGCGTAGCCCGACTGCGGGGCCGCGTAGCCCGCCTCCGGCGCGTAGTTGAGACCGTTCGTCGGCGCGAAGGACGGGGCCGCCTGCGGCGCGGCCTGCGTGCCGTACGGGGCGCCCGACGTGGCAATGGCGTTGGCCTGCGACGACGCCACCGCGGTGACCCCACCGTCGTAGCCGCCGGCGCTGCTGACGCCGGCGCCGAGAGCGGACAGCCCCGCGACCGCTGCGACTACGACCGCGACCCGCTGGAACTTGCGCATAGTTAGACCCTTCCCTAGCTGGGCATGACGCCCTTGCTTGACTACTTAATGTGAGCATATACACACGTAGCGTAGCCATTTGGGACATTCCGCCCTTCTATGCGCCGTGTCGGCCTATGGCGAGGCACCTTTCGTCCGCCACCGTTTTCCCTCTGGAAACGACGCTTCCCCCAGGCCAAGTCACGGGCCCCGAAAGGCAGTCACCCATTCGCCCGCCGACGCGTCGCACACGCGCGCACACCAAAACAGCGGACGGCCGGTCCAGGTCGCCCCGGTCCGGCCGTCCGCCGCTTGGAAGTTGAGGAAGGCGTCGGAAAATCCGCCCCTCGATGATCAGCTCAGCAGGCCGCCAGGCAGGTCGAGTCCGCCTTCGCCCTTGTCGGCCTGGTCGGCCTGGTCGGGCACCGGGGCCGCGCCGGGGTTGCAGGTCACCTCGGGACCGATCCGCGTGGACCCGTTGTTCAGAAGGGGGATGACGGGCAGCTGCATGGGCTTCACCGGCGTACAGGTCGACGCCTTGCGGATGGTGAAGCCTCCACCTTCGGGCATTTCGCCGGTGACCCGCTGGACGCAGGTGACGTCGCCGGAGAGGCTGACGGAGCAGGCGCCCGGGTCCGCCGCAGCGTAGGCCTGGGTGACGCCGACACCAGTCACCGCGAGGCCACAGAGAAGCCCCGAGACGGCCGCGATCTTCTTCCTACTGAACATGGATCCGTTTCCTTTGTTCCCTGGGAATGTCGGAAAGTGAAGGGGCTGACCTGGTCGATGCGCCGAATCTCAGAGCCGTCGTGAGCGCATGCAGGTCAGACGAGCGGCCTCTCGCTCCGCGCCGCCACACGCCAACGGGCCCCTTCGGGGGGTGACCCCCGAGGGGCCCGCGGAAGGCGTCGCGCAGGACCTGGCCGCCGACTTCAGCCAGTGAAGGCGTTGTTGAACTGGCCGCAGGTGGTGTCGAAGGTCTCGGAGAGACCCAGTACGCCGATCGGCAGGTCGCCCTCGGCGACCGTCTGCGGGCTGCACTCCTGGTAGGGGCGGTAGTGCTCGGCCACCTTCGGCACACTGTCGTGGCCGTGGTCGTGGGCGTAGGCGGTACCCGCACCGGCACCGATGGCGGACAGCCCGCCGGCCGCCACTGCCGCTGCGATCATGGCCTGTTGAAGCTTGCGCATGGAACCCTCGGTCCTTCATTGCCTGGATGTCGAGGCGGATTGCCTACTGTGACTGCACAAACACTATCAGTCACAACACGGTATTCCGCACTCCCGGAAATCCCGTGTCCAAGCGGGGACATGAGGGCATGAAGACTCACCGCGCTTTCAGGCGCGGCCTGTTCGTATGCTGAAAAGCCTGAATCGGCGCCATCAGATGTCCGGCAGACCGATTGGCTCACATCCGCCGATCACTCAATCCACTCAAAAGTGGGAACACATCATGTTCCGGGTATCTCCTTTCGCGGTCGCGGCATTCCCTTGATCGGGTCCGCCCGATCCGGGCTCCAACTGCGAACGGAGACGCCCGTGCGAATGACCGACATCCAGCGTTGCGAGGTCCGGCCCGGACGGCTTGTCGAGTGGGCGCTCAGTCCGGCGACGGTCGCGGCCGCCGCGGACCTTCCGGCCGACCCGCGCCCGCCGGCGTACGTCCAGGAAGGGCACATCAGGACCGCCCGATCCGTGCGGGAGGACGGTCTGTTCGTGCCGACCTGGCTCGGTACCGCCTTCGACATCCCGGGCGCCGTCGACCTCGACGCGCTGGAGATCGCACTGCGTGGCTGGACCCTGCGGCACGAGACGCTGCGCAGCGGATTCCGCTGGGCGGGCGACGAGATGCACCGCTTCACCCTCGCCCCCGAGGCGGTGTCGCTGCAGCGCGAGGAAGCCGGCGACTTCCCCGACGCGGACGCGCTGGTCCAGCACCTCCAGGACCGCTTCGACAACGCCGCGAATGCGCTGAGCTGGCCCAACTTCCTCTACGCGGCGGTCATCAGGGACGACAGCACCAGTGTGTACATTGGCTTCGACCACAGCAACGTCGACGCCTACTCCATCCAACGCATCCCGGCCGAGATCCACGAGCTCTACGCGGCAGCAGTCGAGGGCCGCCCCGTGGAGGAGCCGCCGGTCGGCAGCTACGTCGACTTCTGCGAGATCGAGCGGGCGGACGCCGACCGGATCGACGGCACCCACGCGATCGTCGCCCGCTGGCGGGAGTTCATCCAGCGGTGCAACGGCAAACTGCCCAACTTCCCCGTCGAGCTGGGCCTTGAGCCCGGTGGCCCGCTGCCCACGCAGAAGCTGATGCGCGAGATGCTCGTCGACGCGGACGCCGCCGCCGCGTTCGAGTCGTACTGCCGCCCCTTCGGCGGCAGCCTCGTCGGCGTCCTGGCCGCCACCAGCCTCATCGTCCACGAGATCGGCGGACAGCCCGTCTACCGGGCCGTCGTTCCCTTCCACACCCGAGTGAAGTCCAAGTGGTCCGACTCCGTGGGCTGGTACGTCGGCGGCGCACCCGTCGAGGTCGCCATCGACCAGGCGCCCGACTTCACCGCCGCACTGAAGGTCGTGCGCGCCGAACTGCAGGCCAACCGGTCGCTGGCACGCATGCCGCTGGCCCGGGTACTGCGCCTGCTCGGCGCGGACTTCCGGCCGACCTCGCCCGACCTGTACTCGATCGTCTCGTTCGTGGACGCACGCGGGATCGCCGGGGCGGAGCGCTGGGACGAGCTCTCGGCCTACGGGCTCGTCAGGGTGTCGTACGGCGACCAGGTCTGCGTCTGGCTGAACCGGCTCCACGAGGGCCTGTGGTTCACCTGCCGCTACCCCGACACCGACATCGCGTACAAGAACATGCAGCTCTACGTCGAGCGGCTGCGGGACGTCATCCTCACCGTGGCCCGCGAGCAACGCGCCACGGAACTCGCCGCACACGGTCTTGCGGGGTGACCGACAAACACAGCAGGCCCCGCCGGCGGCAACGCGGGCGGGGCCTGCTGTTCGACGAGCCCCCTGTCGGATTCGAACCGACGACCTTCGCTTTACAAGAGCGGCGCTCTGGCCAGCTGAGCTAAGGAGGCCTGCGCACGTGCGTCACGTGCGTGCCCGTGCAGTGTACCCAGGTCCCAGGCGCCCCCCGTCGAAAATTTCCGCGAAGTTCACAGGCCCGAAGGTACTGACAGATCAGGCAAACGCCCGGTACCGTCCTGAGCCAGTTCACTCTCGTGGACTACACCACCTTCCTACAACGGATCGTCCGGCACGTTCCTGCCGGTAGAAGGGGGCCCTTCACCATGGCCACTGTTTCGTTCGACAAGGCGACCCGGATCTACCCGGGCACCGAGAAGCCCGCCGTCGATGGTCTGGAGATCGAGGTCGGGGACGGCGAGTTCCTCGTCCTCGTCGGTCCGTCCGGCTGCGGCAAGTCCACCTCGCTCCGCATGCTCGCGGGGCTCGAGGACGTGAACGCCGGCGCCATCCGCATCGGTGACCGCGACGTCACGCACCTGCCGCCGAAGGACCGGGACATCGCCATGGTGTTCCAGAACTACGCGCTGTACCCGCACATGACCGTCGCCGACAACATGGGCTTCGCGCTCAAGATCGCCGGCGTCAACAAGGCGGAGATCCGCACGAAGGTGGAAGAGGCCGCGAAGATCCTCGACCTGAGCGACTACCTGGACCGCAAGCCGAAGGCGCTCTCCGGTGGTCAGCGCCAGCGTGTCGCCATGGGTCGCGCCATCGTGCGTGAGCCGCAGGTCTTCCTCATGGACGAGCCGCTGTCCAACCTGGACGCCAAGCTCCGCGTGTCCACCCGTACGCAGATCGCGTCGCTGCAGCGCCGTCTCGGCATCACCACCGTCTACGTCACCCACGACCAGGTCGAGGCCATGACGATGGGCGACCGTGTGGCCGTGCTCAAGGACGGTCTGCTCCAGCAGGTCGACTCCCCGCGCAACATGTACGACCGCCCGGCCAACCTCTTCGTCGCCGGCTTCATCGGCTCCCCGGCCATGAACCTGGTCGAGGTGCCGATCACCGACGGCGGCGTGAAGTTCGGCAACAGCGTCGTCCCGGTCAACCGTGACGCCCTGAAGGCCGCCTCCGACAGGGGTGACCGCACGGTCACCGTGGGTGTCCGCCCCGAGCACTTCGACATCGTCGAGGAGAACGGCGGCGGTGTCGCCGCGTCCCTGACGAAGGACACCGAGGACAAGCCGGCCGGTCTCGCGGTCTCCGTCAACGTCGTCGAGGAGCTCGGCGCCGACGGCTACGTCTACGGCACCGCCGAGGTCGGCGGTGAGACGAAGGACCTGGTCGTCCGTGTCGAGGGCCGCCGGGTGCCGGAGAAGGGCGCCACGCTGCACGTCGTGCCGCGTCCGGGCGAGACCCACGTGTTCTCGACCTCCACGGGCGAGCGCCTCACCGACTGAGGCCACTTGGCCGACCGGCAACTCCCGAAACGCCCATCCCGGGTAATTCACCCAGGTTGACGAAGAGGGCCCCGTAAACCACTGCGGGGCCCCTTTTCATGTCGACAAATACCCCGACACACCGGTCATTTCGAGCAGCGTACGTCAACCTCGTACCCCATCCGAGGAACCTCTTCATCCCCCGAACCGGTGACTAAATGTCGCCAAATCATCACCGGGCGCTACTCTCACTCGGGTGAAGCACTCCACTAACCAACAGACGCGACGTGGCCGGGGCCCCGCCCGCCGGATCGGCCGCTCGCTCGCCCTTGTCCTGCCCGTCGTCCTGGTGCTTTCCGGGACCCTCGCGGTCACCCGAGTGAACTGGACGGGGAACCCCTCGAACTCGGTCCTGACCGCCTCTGACATCACCTCGGACGCCAAGGCGCTCCACCGCGCCCCGCAGGACGTGCTGCGCGACAAGCTCCTGGCCGAGCTCCAGGAGAACGACCCGGGCGTGGTGCTCACGCACCTCCAGCAGGCGGTGAACCAACGCCCGTCGCTCGCCAGGCACTGCGCGTCCATCGCCCGCGCCGTGGGCCGCGCCGCCGTCCGCGTATACGGCCCGACGCGCGCCCAGTCCTACGCCCGCCCGGTCTGCGACACATCGTTCGCCTCGGGCGTCGCGACCGCGCACATCTGAACCGGCCCCTCCTCCATCGCCGATGGTTCGGAGGAGGGTAACGGCTGATTAAGGAACGGTTGCCGGCTCCGGCCGTGGGCGGGCAGCGCCGTACAGTTCGGTCATGACCGATCCGAACGCCGCTTCCCGCCCCGTTCAAGCCGTCGTCCTGGCCGGTGGCCAGGGCTCCCGGCTGCGTCCCTACACCGACGACCGGCCCAAGCCGATGGTCGAGATCCCCGGTACGGGGACTCCGATCATCGGCCATCAGCTTGCCTGGCTGGCCGACGAGGGCGTCACGGACGTGGTGGTCAGCTGCGGCCATCTCGCCGAGGTCCTGCAGGACTGGCTGAAGTCGTCCGACCTGCCGGTGAAGGTGACCACGGTCGTGGAGACGGAACCGCTCGGGCGTGGTGGCGGGTTGAAGTACGCCGCCGCGCATCTCCCGCACCCGGACCGGCCCTGGTATGCCACCAACGGCGACATCTGGACCCGCTTCTCGCTGCGCGACATGGCGGACTTCCACGCGGAGCGCGACGCGGTGGCGACGCTGGCCCTGGCCCGCCCGCGCATCCCCTGGGGCGCGGTGCAGACGGACGGCTTCGGGCACATCACGGACTTCATAGAGGCACCGCCGTCGACGTTCGAGATCAACGCGGGCGTGTACGTCTTCTCCCCCGAGTTCGCCGGCCTGCTCCCCGAGCGCGGCGATCACGAGCGTACGACCTTCCCGCATCTTGCCCGTGAGCGGCGCCTTGCCGGTTTCCCGCTCCCTCAGGGCTCCTACTGGCGTGCCATCGACACGGCGAAGGACCTGACCGAAGCGGCGAAGGAGCTGGCCGCTCTGGGGCGGTGAGGGCTCGGGCTGCGGGCGGATATTTGGCTGCCGGGTCGGTGGGGGCTGGTCGCGCAGTTCCCCGCGCCCCTGACGGGGCGTAGCAGCGCCGGACGCCGAAGAGGCCCCGCACCTTTGTGGTGTGGGGCGCCTTCGTATCGGGTTCCGCTAGCCCGACAGGCCCGCTGAGCGCTCGGGGGGCGGGCGGTTATTTGACTGCCCGGTCGGTGGGGGCTGGTCGCGCAGTTCCCCGCGCCCCTGACGGGGCGTAGCAGCGCCGGACGCCGAAAGGGCCCCGCACCTTTGTGGTGTGGGGCGCCTTTCGTTCAGTGGTTTGGCTAGCCCAAGAGGCCGCCCACCAGGCCCGAGTCGCCGGAGGATGAGCCTCCGGAGCCGGTGCCGCCGGTTGAGCCGGTGCCGCCTGTGGCGCCGCCCGAGGTGGGGCCGGCGCTGGTGCTGGGGGCACCGCCGGTCGGGGAGGACTGCTGGGGCGGGGTCTGGCCCGCCGTGCCCTGAGTCTGGCTGGGCGCACCGCCGGTCGCGGTGGCGCCCGGCGTCGTCGCCGCGCCGGACGGCGTGGAACCGGCGGTGGCGCCCTGGGTGGGTGCGTTCGAGGCCGACGGCGACTGGCTGTGCCGCTTGTTCGGCTTCTGCGGGAGCGGGGAGCCCGGCAGTTCGTTGCGCGGGGCCTCGCCTGGCCCCGGGACGATCACGCGGTCGGCGTCGCGGACCGCACCGCCGAGCAGCGAGCCGACGAGCAGCGTGATGCCGGTCACGACCGCCGTGACGAGAGCGCCGCGGCGCAGAACGTAGCGACGCAGCTCCCAGATGTCGGAGCCGGGACCGAGGCGCCGCCAGGCGCCGCCCGCGAGGCGGCCGTCGACGGAGTAGACGGGGGCACCGGCGATGATCAGCGGGGACCAGGCGGCGAGGTAGATGATGTCGGGGGCGTCGTAGGCGGGAACGGTCTTCCAGCTGACCGTGACGATGAGCGCAGCGGAGAGCAGCGCGCCGAAGACGGCGGCGACCCGCTGCCAGCAGCCCAGCACCGTGAGCACGCCCACGACGACCTGCGCGAAGGCGATGACGAGTCCGGAGCCGACGGGGTGCTGAAGCGCGAACTGCCGCAGAGGCTCGGCGACTTCCCACGGATGCAGGGTGTTGAGCCACTTGACCATGGAGCCGCGCTTGCCGCCGTCGAAGTAGACGGGGTCGCACAGCTTGCCCATGCCGGCGTAGATGGAGATGAAGCCGAGGAAGATGCGCAGGGGGAGCAGGACGACGCCGAGGTTCATCCGGCGGCCGGGGTAGTACGCGTGCCGCGCCGGGTCGTCGCCGTGGCGCTTGGCCGACCGGCCGGTGTCGTCGCCGTCCGCCTCCTCCGACTCGTCGAAGTCCTCGAACTCCTCGGCGCCGTAGGCCTGTTCCTGCTCGTACGCGCCGCCGGCGGTGCGCATGTGCGGGAGCAGGCGGGTGCCGCCGGAGTCGTCGTGATAGCTGCGCTGGGCGCCGACGATCGGGGTCTCGACGGTCTGCTCCAGCGCGTCGTAGACCTTGTCGTAGTCGCCGGCCTCGACGCGGGGGATGACCTGGGTGGCTCCGGCGTCGGCGGAGGATTCCTCGCCGTGCCGGACGCTGCCGCCCCGTACGGCCTGGAGCAGGCGGTGCGCGCCCGTGTCGTCGGGGGCGGACCTGCCGCTCCAGACGACGGGCCGGCGCCGGGCGCCAGGGGCCGCCCCCGCTCTGCCCGCGGCTGCGCCGACGGGTACCCGGGCGCCGTCCTGGGTGGCGCTCAAATGCCGTGCGATCCGCGGCGACTGGGTGCGCGTCGAGGCGCCCAGCATCACGCGGAAGCTCGCATGATTGACGATGACCTGCGCTGGATCGCTCGGCACCTTCACCATGCTCAGCGCGGGAGCGTCATCGAATCCCGACGGGCCGTCCCCCGTGGGTGTGCGGGGTGTTCTGGTGTCCACGCTCATCTAACCGAGTGACGTGCGGTTAGGACACTGCCTTGACTCGCCGGATGTGTCCGGATCGCGTCAAGCTTGTCCTGGACGGCCAGATTGCCCCGTACGAGTGAAGATGCGGACGCGCGTTCAGCCGCGCCGACGCGCCGCCTCGTACAGCACAACCCCCGCCGCCACGCCCGCGTTCAGCGACTCCGTCCCGCCCGGCATCGGGATCCGGACCCGGAAGTCGCAGGTCTCGCCGACGAGTCGGGACAGGCCCTTGCCCTCACTGCCGACGACGATGACGACCGGGCCCGCCAGGGCCGCCAGCTCGCCCACCTCGGCCTCTCCGTCAGCGGCGAGGCCGACGATCGCGATGCCCTGCTTCTTGTACGCCTCCAGGGCGCGCGTCAGGTTGGTGGCGCGGGCGACCGGCGTGCGGGCGGCAGCGCCGGCGGACGTCTTCCAGGCACCGGCGGTCATGCCGGCCGCGCGCCGCTCCGGTACGAGGACGCCGTGGCCGCCGAAGGCGGAGACGGACCGGACGACGGCACCGAGGTTGCGCGGGTCGGTCACGCCGTCCAGGGCGACGATCAGCGGGTCCTCACCCCCGTCGTAGGCGGCGCTCGCGAGGTCCTCGGGGTGGGCGTACTCGTACGGCGGGACCTGGAGGACGAGGCCCTGGTGGTTGAGGCCGTTGGTCATGCGGTCGAGCTCGGGGCGCGGCGCTTCCATGAGGTTGATGCCGCCGCGCTCGGCGGCGAGCTGCAGCGCCTCGCGGACCCGCTCGTCGTTGTCGATGAACTGCTGGACGTAGAGGGTCGAGGCGGGGACTCCTTCGCGGAGTGCCTCGACGACCGGGTTGCGGCCGACGACCAGTTCGGAGGACGACTTGCCGCCGCGGCCGCGGGGGGCGGGGCGGCGTGCGGCCTGCTTCGCCTTGGCGTTCGCGATGCGGTTCGCCTTGTGCTTCTTGCGCATCTCGGCGGGCGGGGTGGGGCCCTTGCCTTCCAGGCCCTTGCGCCGCTGGCCGCCACTGCCGACCTGCGCGCCCTTCTTGCCGGACATGCGGCGGTTGTTGGCTGCCATGACCTACCTGTCTGCTCTGTAAGGAGTGAAGCGTGTGTTCGTACGTCTATGAAGTGTGCCGCCCGGAGACCCGGACGGCACAATCGATCTTCTGATCAGCTGCTGGGCTCAGCGCGGGCCGAGGCTCCAACGCGGGCCCTGCGGGCCGTCCTCGATGTCGAGGCCCGACTGGTTGAGCTGGTCGCGGATGGCGTCCGCGGTGGCCCAGTCCTTGCGGCCGCGGGCGGCCTCGCGCTGATCGAGGACCAGACGTACGAGGCTGTCGACGACGCCGTGCAGGTCCTCGCCGCGGTCGGCCTCGCCGGCCCAGTGCGGGTCGAGGGGGTCGAGCCCGAGGACGCCGAGCATGGCACGCACCTCGGCGAGGCGGGCCACAGCGGCTTCCTTGTCGTCGGCGGCGAGGGCCGAGTTCCCCTGCCGGACCGTCGTGTGCACGATCGCGAGGGCCTGGGGCACGCCCAGGTCGTCGTCCATCGCCTCGGCGAAAGCGGGCGGCACCTCGGCGGACGGCTCGACGGCGCCGGCCTTCTCCACCACCCGCTGCACGAAGCCCTCGATCCGCGCGAACGCCGACTCGGCCTCGCGCAGCGAGTCCTCGCTGTACTCGATCATCGAGCGGTAGTGCGGCGTCCCGAGGTAGTAGCGCAGCACGATGGGGCGCCACTGCTTGACCATCTCGGAGACCAGGACGCTGTTGCCGAGCGACTTGGACATCTTGTCGCCGGCCATGGTCACCCAGGCGTTGTGCACCCAGTACCGGGCGAACTCGTCGCCGTAGGCCTTCGCCTGGGCGATCTCGTTCTCGTGGTGCGGGAAGATCAGGTCGAGGCCGCCGCCGTGGATGTCGAAGGCGGTGCCGAGGTATTTGTGCGCCATCGCCGAGCACTCCAGGTGCCAGCCGGGACGCCCGCGACCCCACGGGGTCGCCCAGGTCGGCTCGCCGGGCTTGGCGGTCTTCCACATGGCGAAGTCACGCGGGTCGCGCTTGCCGGTCTCACCGACGCTCGCGGGTTGCTGGAGGTTGTCGAGCTCCTGCCGGGACAGCTCCAGGTAGCCGGGGAAGGAGCGCACGTCGAAGTAGACGTTCCCCTCCGCCTCGTACGCGTGACCGCGCTCGATGAGGCCCTGCATCATCTCGACCATCTCGGTCACATGGCCGGTGGCCCGCGGCTCGTACGTCGGCGGGAGGCAGCCGAGCGCGGTGTAACCGTCGTTGAACGCGCGCTCGTTCTCGTACCCGATCGACCACCACGGGCGGCCCTGCTCGGCCGCCTTCGCGATGATCTTGTCATCGATGTCCGTGACGTTCCTGATGAAGGTCACGTCGTAGCCGCGGTAGTCGAACCAGCGGCGCATGATGTCGAAGTTGAGGCCCGAGCGGATGTGCCCGATGTGAGGTGCGGCCTGCACGGTGGCACCACAGAGGTAGATCGAGACACAGCCCGCTGCGAGCGGGACGAAGTCACGGATCTGCCGGGCGTTGGTGTCGTACAGGCGAATAGTCACGACACCTAGGGTAGTGGGCAGAAGGGGGTGCGTGGAGCAGTCCCTTGTTTGTCGCGCCCCCGTCCGGTCGGGCCACTTATCCCGCTCGTACGACCAATGCGGTCGCCACTGCCATCAGGCCCTCGTCGCGGCCCGGAAAGCCCAGGCCGTCCGTGGTCGCCCCCGATACCGACACCGGGGCCCCGGCCGCCTCCGACAGGAGTCTCTGGGCCTCGTCGCGGCGCTTGCCGATCTTCGGGCGCGGGCCCACGACCTGTACGGCGATGTTGCCGATGCGGAAGCCGGCCTCGCGGACGATCCGGGCGGCCTCCGTCAGCAGCGTGCTGCCGGACGCGCCGGACCATTCGGGGCGCCCGGTGCCGAAGTGCTGCCCGAGGTCACCGAGCCCCGCGGCGGAGAACAGTGCGTTGCACGCGGCGTGCGCGACGACGTCCGCGTCGGAGTGACCGGCCAGCCCCGGCCCCTCGCCGTCCCACTTCAGGCCCGCGCACCACAGCTCGCGGCCCTCCTCGAAGGCGTGGATGTCGGTGCCGATGCCGACCTGGGGCAACGGCGGAAGCGGCTCAGAAGCCATCGTTCAGCCTCCTGCGGGCCAGGACCGCCTCGGCGAGGACCAGGTCCAGCGGGCGCGTGACCTTGAAGGCCTCCTCGTGGCCGGGCACGAGGAGAACCGTCTTCCCGAGCCTCTCGACCATGCCGGCGTCGTCGGTGACGTCGTCGGTGACCTCTTCGTGGGCGCGGATCAGCGTGACCCGGTCGAAGCCCTGCGGGGTCTGCACGGCACGCAGGCGGGCGCGCACCGGGGTGGCCACCACGGGCTCCGGCTCACCCGGCACCGACGCCGGCTCGACCTCCTTGACGGTGTCGGCGAGGGGCAGCGCGGGCACGACGGCCGGCGCGCCCTCACGTACCGCCTCGATCACCGCGTCCACCGTGTCCACCGGCACCAGCGGCCGTGCGGCGTCGTGCACCAGCACGATGTCGTAGTCGGGCGGCAGCGCGTCGAGGCCGAGCTTCACGGACTCCTGGCGGGATTCGCCGCCCGGCACCACCAGGAAGTCGGTCCGCTCGGGCAGTGCGTGCGCGTCGAGGAGCGACTTGACCTCGGGGGCGCCCTCGGGCGGTGCCACCACGACGACCAGGGAGACCGCGCGGGATGCGGCCATGGCGCGCACCGCGTGGATGAGCATGGGGGTTCCACCCAGCGCGCGGAGCGCCTTGGGAGCGCCCGGACCGAGGCGTACGCCCCGGCCGGCGGCCGGGATCACGGCGGCCGTACGGGCCTTCGTGCGGTCTCCGACGGGCGTAGGGCGCGAATCGTCAGACATCGGTTCCTGTCAGGTTTGTGTGCTGGCCCTGCGTGGGTATGGCCTGGGAAGTGCCGGGCGCGACGCCTTGACCGGACCCTTCCGTGACACCGGTCGAGCCAGCAGCCCGGGCCCGGCACGCCACACAGGGGTGGTCCCAACCTCCCCGCACGTAGTTGTACGCACGGCGTTCGAGGACGAACATGCCCGAGTACGAACATGCCGCAGCGCCCGGCGACAAAAATACGTCATCGGGCACCGCGGCATTTCGATGTGCTGAGTGCTGAAGCGGGCTTACGCCTGCGTCAGGTTCAGGACGCGAGAACCTCGTCGAGCAGGGCCTCGGCCTTGTCCTCGTTCGTGTTCTCCGCGAGGGCGAGTTCGCTCACCAGGATCTGGCGGGCCTTGGCGAGCATCCGCTTCTCACCCGCGGACAGTCCGCGCTCACGCTCACGACGCCACAGGTCACGCACTACTTCCGCAACCTTGATGACATCACCGGAGGCGAGCTTCTCCAGGTTTGCCTTGTATCGACGCGACCAGTTCGTGGGCTCCTCGGCGTACGGCGCGCGCAGTACCTCGAAGACCCGGTCCAGCCCGTCCTGACCGACCACATCACGTACGCCGACGAACTCCGCATTGTCCGCTGGCACACGTACCGTCAGGTCACCCTGGGCGACCTTCAGCACCAAGTAGGTCTTGTCCACGCCTTTGATCTGGCGAGTTTCGATAGCCTCGATCAGCGCGGCCCCGTGATGGGGATAGACCACGGTGTCGCCAACCTTGAACGTCATGTGACAGGTACCCCTTCCGTGGCTATCCAGAGTAACACGGAAACTGCGGGTTCTGAATGGCGTTTTCGCAGGTCAGGGCATATCTCGGGGCTTGACAACTGCAACAGGAACGTGCTGCGCGGCCCGAGCGGAAGAAGGTATTCGCAGGTCGGAGCGGCTCTTCAGGCGAGGAGAAACGCGTACGTTACACACATCCGGAGGCCCCTCCAAGGGGTCGAACATCCGCATATGTCTGGTTCCAAGTGTGCGACTTCCGCTACTCCGTTCGATGCCGGGACTCGCTTCCGTGTCGATTCCGGAATTGATCACGGACACCCGTCCACGTGGTCCGTTGTTCCCCGCAGTGATCAATTCCTGGGCACTCGCGTATTCCTTCACGGAAATTTTGCGCACCGCCGGACGGGGTATGCCGGAGGGGCTTATGTGAATGGCGGACGGGTGTCCCGGCTACCCCTGCCGAGCGATGCGGGGGGCTCAAGGGAGGGTCGGGTGCGGTGACTCGGGGACGGCTCGGTAACCTGAGGCCGCTGACAGACACTTAGGGCGGCTTTCGTGAGTCGCCACGCTCAAGTCAAGGAGTTGCCGCCGCCGTGAGCAGCAGCCTTCGACGCGGGGCCCTCGCCGCCTCCGCCATCGCGTTCTCGATCGCCTCGCTCGCCGGGTGCGGTGCCGGGAGCGACGCCCAGACGCTGGAGGTCAAGCCGGACAACGCGGCGACCAAGGTCGGGAACCTCAAGGTCCAGAACGTCATCATCATCACCCAGCCCGACCTGCAGTCGACGGGGCCCGCCGCGATCGCCGCGACCCTCTTCAACAACGGTGACAGCGCCCAGACGCTGGACGCGATCACGCTGCCCGGCACGGGCAAGACCGCCGAGCTGAAGCCCGCCAAGGGCAACGGGCCGCTGAGCGTCCCGGCCCACGGCTCGCTCGTGATCGGCGGCAAGGGCAACGCCTCCGCCTCCCTGCCCAGCAGCCGTGAGGCCCTCCAGGACGGCAACGCGCAGCACATCACCTTCACCTTCAGCGAGACCGGCGCGGTGAGCCTGCGCGCCTTCGTGGTCCCGTCCGACAGCTACTTCAAGAAGTGGGGCCCGAGCGACATCCCGACGGGTGTCCCGGCCACGAGCCCGAAGCCGAGCAACAGCACGTCGGCGACGCCGAGCGGCGCGGCTTCCGGGAACACCCCGAACACCTCGACCACCCCGACCGACGCGGCCTCCGCGAGCGTGTCGGCGTCGAAGCCGGCCGCCGGCCACTGAGCAGTCGCCGTACGCAGTCGCCTTGCGACGAAGGGCGGGACCTCTCCAGGAGGTCCCGCCCTTCGCCGCAAGGCCGGTGAGGCCGGTGAGGCCGGTGAGGCTGTACGACCGGCAGGCGGCCTACGGCTGCTCGTAAGGCCTGGTGGACGGTCTACGGCTCGAACTTGTAGCCGAGTCCTCGGACCGTGACCAGGTACCTGGGCGCACCCGGGTCCGGCTCGATCTTGGCGCGCAGGCGCTTGACGTGGACGTCGAGGGTCTTGGTGTCGCCGACGTAGTCGGCGCCCCAGACCCGGTCGATGAGCTGCATACGGGTCAGCACCCGGCCTGCGTTGCGCAGCAGCATCTCCAGCAGGTCGAACTCCTTGAGGGGGAGGTCGACCTTGGAGCCGGAGACGGTGACCACATGGCGGTCCACGTCCATGCGGACCGGACCGGCCTCCAGAGCGGCCGGGGTGACCTCCTCGGGCTCCCCGCGGCGGCGCAGGACGGCACGGATACGGGCGACCAGCTCGCGCGAGGAGAACGGCTTGGTGACATAGTCATCGGCTCCTATTTCCAGGCCGACGACCTTGTCGATCTCGCTGTCCTTGGCGGTGACCATGATCACCGGGACGTTGGAGCGGCCGCGCAGCTGGCGGCACACCTCCGTGCCCGGCAGGCCCGGCAGCATCAGGTCGAGGAGGACGAGGTCGGCGCCGTTGCGCTCGAACTCGTCGAGTCCGTCGGGCCCGGTGGTCGCCACGGCGACCTCGAAGCCCTCTTTGCGGAGCATGTAGGACAGGGCGTCGGAGAAGGACTCCTCGTCCTCGACGACGAGCACACGGGTCACGGAAGGACCTCCGGGGCGGGAAGCGGTTCGTACGGGGATGACTGGGGGGTGCTTTGGCCGGCCTCGTCGTCGAGATCGTCCAGGTCGGGGTGTTCGTGCGCGCGGTCGCGGGCAGCCCCCGCCTCCGGCAACCTCAGGGTGAACGTGGAGCCCTGACCCTCGGAGCTCCACACCGTGACCTCCCCGCCGTGCGAGGCGGCCACGTGTTTGACGATCGCGAGGCCCAGGCCCGTGCCGCCGGTGGCACGGGAGCGAGCGGGGTCGACCCGATAGAAGCGCTCGAACACGCGCTCCCTGTCCTTCTCGGAGATGCCGATGCCCTGGTCGGTGACGGCGACCTCGATGTGGTCCCCGCCGGGCGCGGTCACGCGGCGGGCGGCTATGCCCACGCGCGTGCGTGCCGGGCTGTAGTTCACGGCGTTCTCGACAAGGTTTCCGAGGGCGGCGGCCAACTGGCCCCTGTTCCCCCAGACGTGCAGGTCGGCGGTGCCGCCTGCGGCCATGGTGATCTGTTTGGTGCCGGCCTGGTGCCGGCAGCGGTCGATGGCCTCGGCGACCAGTTCGTCCACGCGGACCGGTTCGGCGTCCTCGAGAGGATCGTCGTTCTGGACCCGGGAGAGGTCGATCAGTTCCTGCACCAGGTTGGTGAGCCGCGTGGCCTCGATCTGCATACGGCCGGCGAAGCGCTCGACCGCCTCCGGGTCGTCCGAGGCGTCCATGACGGCCTCGGACAGGAGGGAGAGCGCGCCGACGGGTGTCTTCAGCTCGTGGCTCACGTTCGCGACGAAGTCGCGCCGTACCGCTTCGATGCGGCGGGCCTCGGTGAGGTCCTCCACCAGCAGGAGCACCAGCCGGGAACCGAGCGGGGCGACGCGCGCGGAGACGGCGAGTGCGTCGCCCCGCCCTGTCCCCCGCCGCGGCAGATCCAGCTCGACCTGTCGTATCTCCCCGTCCCGCCGTGTGTCCCTGGCCATCTTCAGCATCGGCTCCACGGAGAGCCGGCCGCCGCGGACCAGGCCGAGGGCGTACGCCGCCGAGCTGGCCTTGACCACCGCGTCGGCCTCGTCGAGGACGACGGCCGAGGAACGGAGCACGGAGAGGACGGTGTCCACGCCCGGCGGAAGCACCGGGTCGGTGTGGAGAGAGGTGCGGGTGGGGCGCTTCTGCTCCCGCTCGCTCCAGCGGAACGCCAGCACGGCGATGACACCGGTGAGCGCCCCGGCGATCGCTGCTGCTGCGGCGACCGCCGCGTTCACGTTCATGCATCCAGGTTAGGCATGCGATACGACATCCCCACAGCCGTCGAGGTGCGACCTCGAACACTCGTCGCCCAGAGTTCACCTAGGAGCCAGTGATGGTTCATTTGGGGTGACGGAAACCGACGCGTTCCGGCCGGATCGTGGGAGCGTGGGGTGCGGAGCGTCGGTTTTGGACGGCCGGTGTCGGCCGACGGACGCGCGGGCCCCTGCCCGGCAGCCCCGAAGAACACGTAAGAGAGGGACCCCTGATGCGGGACGCGTACCACGAGGAACTGGACTCGATCGGCGACAGTCTGGTCGAGATGGCCCGGCTGGTCGGGTCGGCGATCGGGCGCGCCACGACCGCCATCCTCGACTCCGACCTCAAGCTGGCCGAGACCGTCATCGAGGGCGACCAGAAGGTCGACGACCTCCAGCACGACCTGGAGGCCCGGGCGATCGCCCTGCTGGCCCGCCAGCAGCCGGTGGCCACGGATCTCCGTATAGTCGTCACCTCGCTCCGTATGTCGGCCGACCTGGAGCGTTCGGGTGACCTGGCGCAGCACGTCGCGAAGCTCGCCCGCCTCCGCTTCCCGGAGAAGGCGATCCCGCACGACCTGCACGCGACGATCCTGGAGATGGGCCAGCTCGCGCAGCGCCTGATGGCGAAGGCGGCCGAGGTCATCATCACCAAGGACGTCGACCTGGCGATGCAGCTGGAGCAGGACGACGACGAGATGGACCTGCTGCACCGCACCCTCTTCCAGCACCTGCTGGACGACCGCTGGCAGCACGGCATCGAGACGGCGGTGGACGTCACCCTCCTCGGCCGCTACTACGAGCGGTACGCCGACCACGCGGTGGCGGTCGCCAAGCGCGTGGTGTTCCTGGTGACCGGTGAGCACGCGGACGAGCTGCAGCCCGACATTCAGCCGGAGATCCAGCCGGTGGCGGGGGGCGAAGGAGCGTAGCCCGGCGGGCGGCGGGGGCGCGGGCCCGACGGGCAGGGCGTGCGGGCGCCACTGTGCGCCGTTGATGCGCCCAGGGAAACGGGCATGCAATGGGCACAGGCACCAGCCTGCCTCTAGGCCTCCAGGAGGACCCATGGCCGAAGCCCCCACCACGCCCGACCCGACGCAGGAGCGCGAGACGGACCAACCCGCCGACATCAAGAGCCTCCCGCTCTTCGGCGCGTGCGGCTGCGGCTCGGGCTGCGGCTGCGGGTGCCAGTCGGGTAACCCCTGCCAGTGCGGTTGACTGCCGTAGGACGCCGGTGCCGTACGGCGATCTCGTACGACCCGGTAGTGCGGTGAAGCGTGAAGGGCTCCGGTGAACACACCGGAGCCCTTCGTCGCGAGAAGCCCGCCCCGCACGGGGCGCCGCCCAGGGCGCTCAGGGAGTTGAAGTCTCCTCGTCGGCGGCCGTCCGCCCGAGCTGGCTTGCGGGCGCCGGTGGGGGCGGTTCTCATGGTGTGGGGCGCGTTGTCGGCCGAGGTGTTCCACGACATCACGGGCGTCTTTTCTGCCACGCCGGGACCCGGGGAGGCGTGGACGGACCGGCTCCCGAGCACGCGGATTACGGTTCCTTCGTGTCGTTCAGTGACCCGGACGGCAACGGCTGGTTGCTTCAGGAGATCAAGACCCGCCTGCCCGGCCGCTGACAGGGACAGGCCGACGGCGCCCACCCGGCCACCCTACGGCGGGATGTACCACCCGATGGCGGGATGTAGCGGAGGAGTCTGCAGTGACAATTCCAGCGCGCAAGCCCGAACTGCTCGGCCAGACCGTCGTTGTCATCGGCGGTAGCGCCGGCATCGGGCTGGAGACCGCCAGGCGTGCCCGGACCGAGGGTGCTGGACTCGTCCTTGTCGGCCGCCATCCCGGCCGGCTTGAGCACGCGGCCAAAGAGCTGGGCACGGAGCGCACCGCCGCGTTCGACGCAACCGACCCCGCGGCCTTGGCGGGGTTCTTCCAGGATCTGCCGGCCCCGATCGACCACGTGATGGTGACGGCCGGCGGCCCGAGCTACGGGCCGCTGCTCGACATGAGCGCCGCACAGGTACGGGACGCGATCAGCGATCACGCGGTGCTGGAGCTGGAGGTCGCCCGCAACGCCGTCGGCCGGGTGAGGCCCGGAGGCAGCCTGGTGTTCATGGGCGGCACCGGAGCACGGCGCGTCGGCCGAGGTCTCGGCGTTGCCTCCGCCGCCACCCATGCGCTGCCTCCGTTCACCGCGGCCCTCGCACTCGAACTCGCACCGGTACGCGTCAACCTCATCGCGGCCGGCTTCGTCGACACTCCGCTCTCGGCCTCGCTGCTGGGCGACCGGATCGAGGAGCGCCGCGCCGAGCTGCGCGCGACGCTGCCGATCGGCCGCGTCGTCGGACCCGCGGACGTCGCGGCGCTGGCCGTCCACCTCATGGTCAACACGGCGTTGACCGGCGCGACATACGACATCGACGGCGGCCAGCAGTTCGTCTCATGAGGTGGGAGGCATGATCACGGCCGCGGTGTCTCCAGGACGAGGCGGGCGGCGGCGGCCGGCGTGCCGTGAAAGGCGCGTCCCGGGCATCGACTGGGGGATGACCGGGACGCGATCCGCCAGGGACGGACGGGACGGGAAGGGGCGGTCAGGAGGTCTTCGCACCCACGCGGCGACGCCGTACGGCGAGGACCAGAAAGCCACCGAGCGTCGCAGCGGCGGCTGCGACGCCGGCGATCAGCGGGGTGCTCTCAGAGCCGGTGCTCGCCAGGTTGCCGGTCGCGGAGCTGTCGGCGGACCCGTTTGTGGAGCCGCTCGTCGACGCACCGCTGGTCGAGGAGCCCGAGGTGCCGGTACCGCCGGCGGCCTGCCCCTGCGGGTCGTTGCCGCCCGTGCCGGAGCCGCC
This sequence comes from Streptomyces sp. DF42, assembly GCF_058267695.1. Lineage (NCBI taxonomy): Bacteria > Bacillati > Actinomycetota > Actinomycetes > Kitasatosporales > Streptomycetaceae > Streptomyces > Streptomyces sp. DF42. The sequence continues at coordinate 4,351,094 of NZ_CM177859.1, forward strand.
GTCCCCGGAGCCGCCGGTGCCGGAGCCGCCCGAGGTGCTGGGGCCGTCTTCGTTGTCGGTGGGGATGGCGATGTGGATCTGCGCCTTGTCGTTGGCGGGGTTCTTGTCGAAGGCAGGGTGGATGTCGTAGACCGAGGTCGCCTTCACCTCGCTGGTGGTGGTCTTGGTGCCCTTCTTGATCTTCAGCATGAAGGTGAAGGTGGCCGTCTCACCGACATCGAAGGTGGCGTCGGCGGGCCGGCAGACATACCGGGACCTGCCCGGCTCCCCCGCGGATCCGGCGGGCCCGTCGATCCCGAACGGCAGGCACTCCTTGGGCACTTCGGTGGCGACGGTGCCTGCCGGGATGTTCACCATGAGCGCCGTCAGGTCGTCGCTCTCCTGGTTCTGGATCCAGCCGGGGCCGTCGTTGCGCAGACTCACGTTGATCGACTGACCGCCGCCGGCGAGGGCCTCGGTGTCGTCACCGACGGCGACGAGGTCGGCCGTGCTGTCGGCGGTCAGGGTCAGACGCTTGTAGCTGTCGCCGAACCCCTCGCCCGGGGTCTCGCCGGTCTTTCCGGTGCCGTACTCGACGGCTTCCATCAGCGCCTGCGGCAAGGCCTTGAACCGTACGGGAGTCTCGATGGAAGTGCCGGGTTCGACGACCTTGTCGAGCCGGCACAGGGCCTGCCTGACCTGGTTCTCGATGGTCGAGTAGGCGCAGCCCTCGACGGGTTCGGGAAAGTCGAGACCCCTTGTCAGCCGGATCCGGAAGCTGACGCCGTCGGCTGCCGCAGTGCCCTTGTTGGTGATGACGACGTTCTTGTCGTACACCCCACCGGGCTTCGGCGAGGAACTCGGCAGCTCCGAGATCACCAGGTCGGCCCCGGCCTCCTCGGCATACGCCGCGGGAGCCACGACGGCCGGCACGGCGGCGGCGATCGCGGCAGCGGCCACGACGGCGGCCGAGGGGCGGAGGTGCGAGCTCATGTGCTGGCGCACGGTGGATCTCCTCGTCGGAACAGGAAGTACAGCGACCGGAATGTTGGCCACCCGGTCATGTACTGGACACCCGAGGTGCGCCGAGGGTTGTGGCCGTGTTGACGACTAGGCGTTCCCGACTTGGCCGCGCCGTTCCTGCCGCCCACGCCGGTTTCCTGCGCCGCTCCTGTCATGAAAACGCCCCCGCCCTGCGCCGTAAGCGCAGGTCGGAGGCATGATCACGAAGGCTACCTCTTCTTGCCCTGGGTCTTGCCGGGGATCTTGATGAGCTGGGTCTTTGCTGGTCAGGGGCGGTGGGCTCGTGCGCCTGGTGGTCGTCGTTGGTCGTCATTGGCCACTGTCGAGCGACCTCGGACGGCCCAGGGACGGCCCAGGGCGGCCCAGCCCTGCCGCACTCGACTGACGGCCGACACCCTCGCTGCGCCCCGTCTGAGCCTCAGCCGACGACAGTCAGCCGCGAACCACCGACAAGGTCAACCAGCCGGCCATGCTTAAGGATCGAGGCCAACCACAATTATCCAAACCGGCAGTCCCACCATGCAAGTTGGCCGCAATGACGCGCGGCAATATAGCCGGGGAGCTATAGCTTGTGCGAGACAACGGATTTGTTTGCAGCCGCGGGAGATAGAGCGCAATGGAAGCATCGCCAAATCGCCAAATCGAAACGGATCGGGTCATCGTCACGGAGTGGCGATTCGCTCCGGGCGCGGAAACGGGTTACCACGTGCATGACCACGACTACGTGGTGGTTCCCTTGGTAACCGGCGTCGTACGAGTGCAGGAGCCGTCGGGAGGCGAGCGCGAAGTTGAGATGCTCGCCGGAGCTTCATACGCTCGTTCTGCCGGTGTCGCGCACAATCTCATCAACACAAACGAGTACGACTTCCGGTTTGTCGAGGTGGAGCTCCGCGAATCTGGGCCGGCCTCCACTGCCAGCAAGAACCAGGCATAAATTCCAGTCACGCCCAGAGCAGCATTTCTGACAGACAAGGACTCGCCATGCCGCTGGTAAAAATTGCACTGCGTTCCGGAAGATCTGCTGAATACCTTCGAGCTGTGGGCTGCTCGGTGCACCGGGCCATGGTGGAGACCATCCACGTACCGGAGGCCGACAAGTTCCAGATCATCACCGATCACTCGGCCACCGGACTCGTTTACCACCCGACGTTCCTCGATATCCACCGCACCGACGAGATCGTCGTCGTCCAGATATACCTCGGTGCCGGCCGCACGATCGAGCAGAAGCAGACCCTCTATGCCCGGATGGTCGAGCTCCTGAAGGACGATCCTGGCATTGCTCCCGAAAATGTCTTCATCAATCTGGTGGAGACGCCGAAGGAGAACTGGTCGTTGGGCAAGGGCGTGGCCACCTTCGTGATGTGACTATTCTGCAGGTCTCGGGGGGCGCCCAAGGCGCTCAACCACGTCTGGTCCGTGACATTCGTCCAGGCCGACGGCGTGCTGCTCGCCCGCCTGGAGGACGACGCCGACGGCGGCGAGTACTACAGCGGCAGATCTTGTGACGGTTGATCGGTGCTGTCGTTGAGTGGTCATGCTGGTGGATGTGACGGAGGAGCATGCTGGTTCCAGCTCCTCGCCCTGGACGGCGAACTGGCCAAAGCCACCCCGAAGACCCTGCGTTACCGCATCCTCCACGTTCCCGCCCGCCTCGTGCGCGGCCAGCGCAAACGAAGGCCCCTGCCAGCGGAGAACCCGCAGGCAGGGGCCTTGACCGTTCCGGGTTACTTCTTCTTGCCCTGGTTCTTGACCGCCTCGATCGCCGCTGCGGCTGCCTCAGGGTCGAGGTACTTGCCGCCCGGGGTGACCGGGTTGAAGTCGGCGTCCAGCTCGTAGTAGAGCGGGATGCCCGTCGGGATGTTCAGGCCGGCGATGTCGGCGTCCGAGACGCCGTCCAGGTGCTTGACCAGGGCGCGGAGGCTGTTGCCGTGGGCCGCGACCAGGACCGTGCGGCCCGTCAGGAGGTCGGGGACGATGCCGTCGTACCAGTACGGGAGCATGCGGACGACGACGTCCTTCAGGCACTCCGTACGGGGGCGGAGCTCCGGGGGGATCGTCGCGTAGCGCGGGTCGTCCGACTGGGAGAACTCCGTGCCGTCCTCGAGCGCCGGCGGCGGGGTGTCGTACGAGCGGCGCCACAGCATGAACTGCTCCTCGCCGAACTCCGCGAGGGTCTGCGCCTTGTCCTTGCCCTGGAGGGCGCCGTAGTGGCGCTCGTTCAGGCGCCAGGAGCGGTGGACCGGGATCCAGTGGCGGTCCGCGGACTCCAGCGAGAGCTGTGCCGTGCGGATCGCGCGCTTCTGGAGGGACGTGTGGACCACGTCAGGGAGCAGGCCGGCGTCCTTCAGCAGCTCACCGCCGCGGACCGCCTCCTTCTCGCCCTTCTCGTTCAGGTTGACGTCCACCCAGCCGGTGAACAGGTTCTTCGCGTTCCATTCGCTCTCGCCGTGGCGGAGGAGGATCAGCTTGTACGGTGCGTCGGCCATGGGACAGAGCGTAATCCACGCATTCACCCCCCAGGAGGGGCGCCCATCAGCCGGACAGTTGACGAGATCCGTTAATTGAGTGGCCCGGGGAGACGGACGCTATGTAAGTTGTGCATGCCTAAGGCGCCGCTTACATGAGCCGCATACGTGTGCCGCGTACGTGTGCCGCTTACGTGTGCTTCATCTTCGTGGGGGATCCCGATGTCACTCGCCAGCCTGAGACGTGCCACTCGGGAAACCGTCTCGGGGCTCCCCCGCGCGTTCTGGTGGCTGTGGACCAGCACCCTCGTCAACCGGCTCGGGGCTTTCGTCGCCACCTTCATGGCTCTGTACCTGACCATCGACCGCGGGTACTCCGCCTCCTACGCCGGTCTCGTCGCCTCCCTGCTCGGGCTCGGCTCGGTCGTCTCCTCGCTGGGTGCCGGTGTGATGACCGACCGGCTCGGCAGGCGGCCCACGCTCCTGATCGCCCAGTCGTCCACCGCCGCCTCCGTCGCCCTCCTCGGCTTCATGCGCGACCCCGTCGCCATCGCCGCGGTCGCGTTCCTCGTGGGCATGGCGTCCAACGCCTCCCGGCCCGCCGTGCAGGCGATGATGGCCGACATCGTGCGGCCCGAGGACCGGGTGCGGGCGTTCTCCCTGAACTACTGGGCCATCAACCTCGGCTTCGCCGTCTCCTCCATGGCCGCCGGATTCATCGCCGAGTTCAGCTATCTCGCCGGGTTTCTCATCGAGGCCGGTATGACGGCGGCGTGTGCGGTCGTCGTGTTCCTGAAGCTCCCCGAGTCCCGGCCCGCCGTCCCCGGCCTGAAGGGAGCCAAGGACGAGGTCGGGCTCGGCACCGTCGTACGCGACAAGCGCTACATGGCCGTCGTCGGCCTGTCCTTCCTCGTCGCCCTCGTCTTCCAGCAGGGCTCGGTCGGGCTGCCGGTCGCCATGGGCGAGGCCGGGTTCACTCCCGCCGACTACGGCATGGCCATCGCCGTCAACGGCGTCCTCATCGTGGCGCTGCAGATCCCCGTCACGCGGTTCATCGAGACCCGGGATCCCCGGCGCCTGCTCGTCGTCTCGTCCCTGCTCGCCGGGTACGGCTTCGGGCTCACCGCCTTCGCCGGATCGGTCGGCCTCTTCGCACTCACCGTCTGCGTGTGGACACTGGGCGAGATGGTCAACGCGCCCACGCAAACGGGGCTGGTGGTCCAGCTGTCGCCCATGCACGGGCGCGGGCGCTACCAGGGTGTGTACACCCTGTCCTGGTCCCTCGCCGCGCTTGTCGCTCCGCTGATGTCCGGCCTTGTCATCGACCGGTTCGGCGCGGAGTGGCTGTGGGGGTTGTGCGCGGTCGTCGGCACGGTTGCCGCCGTTGGGTACGGCGCCCTTATGCGGCGACTTCCGGCGGCGGAGCCGATGGCTACGGTTCCGGCCGCCGCCGGGGCGGAGGTCGCGGCGGGGTGAGGGTGCAGTACCTGCCGCGAGGGCTGGGTCAGGCTTCGGAGGCGTACGTCACGAAGTCGGCCCAGGTCTGGGGGGCCAGGGCGAGCTGGGGGCCTGCGCCTGCGGTGTGCTTGGAGTCGCGGACGTGGATTGTGCCGGGGGTGGTGGCCACCTCGACGCAGGAGTTGCCATCGGTGCCGCTGCTGTAGCTGCTCTTAGACCATGCCAGCGCCACTTCCACGCAGGACTCGCCATCGGTGCCGCCGCTGTAACTGCTCTTGAACCAGGTCAGTTCGGAGGTGTCCCCGGCGAAGGCCTTGCGGATCATGTTTCTCCCAGCAGATTCTCGATGAAGGCCAGCGACTCCCGCGGAGGGAGAGCCTGCGCCCGGATGGTGCCATATCGCAGCTCAAGGATGCGAAGCTGCTTCGGATCAGTGATCGGCCTCCCGTTGAAAGCACCGTCGGAACGCGCCACCGCCGTACCATCCGGGAACTTCAGCAACTCGATCCTGCCGTCCAGTCCCGGGTGGGCATCGCTGTTCGTTGGCATGACCTGAAGCGTGACGTTGTGCAACCGCCCTACCTCCAGCAGACGTTCGAGCTGCTGCCGCCACACCATTGTGCCCCCAACCTGTCGGCGCAACGGTGCCTCTTCCTGGACGAAGTGGATGGATGGAGCTGGGTCACGTTCGAAGACAGACTGCCGGGCCAGACGAGCGGCCACCATCCGCTCCACATCGTCCGGCGAGTACGGCGGCTGCGCTGCCCCGATCAAGGCCCGCGCGTGCTCCGGCGTCTGCAACAACCCAGGGATGATGTTGCACTCGTACAAGCCGATCTCGACTGCCTTGGCCTCCATCTCCCCCAGCACCCGAACCTTCTTCGGGTACCGGACCTTCTTCACGTCCTCCCACGTGGCGGAAACGAGCCCGCCCGCCCCCAACACCTCGTCCGCCGTGTCCAAATACTGCTGGCGCGGAATCCGCTTCCCCGCCTCGATCTTGTACACCAGGTCATCGCCGTACCCGACCGCCTTCCCGAACTCGGGTACCCGCATCCCCACCGCCTCCCGCCGCAGCCTCAACTGCCGCCCCACGGTGGCGATGACGGCCACGCCCCACTCGTCGTCCAGGTCCACCTCCCAACCCGGCTCGTCCGCCTCGGTCCTGAGCCGTACCGCCTCGCCGCCCACCGACATCCCGCACCCCTCCGTCGTACGACCGTGCCGCGACGCCCTTACCCGTGTGCACCGTCCCGACAGCTTGGACACGCCTGGACAAGCCTTGGACAGTCGCTCTACGCAACCGCGTCGTCACTGTTCACAGTAGGCAGGCGCCGCCACGCTGAGTGATGTGAATCAAGAAACCGCCGCCCCCACGGCCCAACTCGGCACCCCCATCCGCAACTTCAGCGTCCTCCTCTCCCCGACGCCCCGCGGAGCCCGCCTCGCCCGCCTCCTCGCCACGGAGCAACTCCGCTCCTGGGGGCTCCCGTTGGACCCGGCGGTGCACATCGTGGCCGAGCTGGCGGCAAACGCGGCAACCCACGGCCGCGTGCCCGGGCGCGACTTCCGGCTCACTCTCTACGTCGTCGGCGGCACCCTTCGTATCGAGGTCACCGACACGCGCGGTGACCGGCTGCCGTGCGCCCAACTCCCCTCCACCGATGCCGAGTCCGGCCGGGGGCTCGTGCTCGTCGACGCGCTGGCCGACCGTTGGGGCGCCGCACCGGGGCCGTATCCGCGCAAGACCGTCTGGGCCGAAGTCGCCCTGTCGAAACCAGCACGGGCACCGGAACCCGGCCGCCCGTGCTGCGGTGCGACGGGCGGCCTTTTCCAAGGAACTCCACGGTGAAAGAACCCCAACCAAGCCCCACCCCTCCCGCCCGCAGCGCGCACTCACCCTCGCGAGTGAACATCGCCAACTCAGCTGGATTTCGGGCTGGTTGCCTGCCCTACGCTCAGCGCGACACAGCACAACCGCAGACAGCAGACAGCAGACATGCGACGGCCCCCGCCGGGACTGGCATCCCAATGCGAGGGCCTGACCACCGAGGAAGAAGAGAGCTTCCCGATGGACACCGAAAACACTAGCGCGCCCGCGCGCGCCCAGTCCCGTATCCCGGGCAAAAACCACCCCCACCGGGACTCCCCGTCCGGCGGCGGCCTCACCCACGACAACGCCCGCCACACCACCCGCTTCACGGTGATCGGCAACCACCTCACCCAGCACGCGGAACTCTCGCTCCTCGCCATCGGCCTGGCCTGCCACATCCAGTCGCTGCCGAAGGGCGCTCGCGTCGACATCAAGACCCTGGCCGCCCGCTTCCCCGAGGGCACCACCCGTATCGCCGCCGCCCTGCGCGAGCTGGAGGCCAACGGCTATCTGCGCCGCGTTCGTGAGCGCGTCCCCGGCGGCCGCATCGTCACCCGCACGATCTCCTGCAACCAGCCCGGTCGTGGCCCCGCCGGCCACGACCCCGTACGGCAGCCCCGCCCGGCCTCGCCGAGGAAGCAGACACCGCCGCGCGAGAAGGTCCTCCCCGCCGTCCCGCAGCCGGCCTGCCCCGCCCCCGCTCTCCTCCGGCAGGCCATCGACGTCCTCGCCGACCTCCGCCGCCACGACCCCCGCCTGCTCCTCTCCACCGGCGACACGGCCCACCTCGCCCCGGGTGTCGCCGCCTGGCTGGAACGCGACGTCAACCCCACAGCCTTACGCCACGCGCTGACCGCGGACCTGCCACCCGAGCCACTACGCCGCCCGGCCGCCTTCCTGGCCCACCGCCTCGCAGCCCAGCTTCCGCCTCCGCCGCCCTTCCGCCCGCCCGCATCGCCACCAGCCGTCCCGCACCCGCTCCAGACCTGCGGCGGCTGCGAACGCGCATTCCGCTCCCCCGAACCCGGCCGCTGTCGCGACTGCCGACACGATCTCCTGGAGGCCGCCTAGCATGAACGTGACGATCCTTGCCCCTGGGCACAGACGACGAGGAGCGAGCGCCATGACCATCGCCCCGGAGAACGCGCGGCAGGGCGTCTCCCACCTGTACCGGACGATGCGGGACTTCGTGCAGTCCGCGGACGACAACCTCCCCGGCAAGTTCGAGATCACCAAGGAAGGGATCGTCCTCGACATGCTGTCGCCCATGAAGCCGCACGAACTCACCGTGCTGCGCGTCCGGAAGCGCCTGGAAAAGGTGATGCCGGACGAGATCGTGGCGCACACAGGTGAGCCCGATGTGGAGGACGAACCAGAGGGCATCATGCGCCGCCCCGATGTGATGGTGATCGCCGAGGCGGAGATGGAGGGAGAGGGCTCCTTCGACCCCCGGTCGCTCGTCGCCGCCGTAGAAGTCATCTCCCGTTCCAACCCGGACAACGACTGGGTCACCAAGTTGCGTGACTACCCGCTGATGGGCATCCCCGTCTACGCGATCTTCGACCCCCGTACCGGCACGGGCACCGTCCTCACGGACATCCACGCCACCCCCGACGGGCCCCGCTATGCCACGCGCAAGGACTTCGTCTACGGCGAGGACGTCACCGTCGGCGACTGGACGATCCCGACCGACGGGCTGCCGGTCTACAAGGACTGATGACCGTCCTCGGCCCGTACGGACCAAGGCCCCGTCAGGGATGCATCCGCGCCCCCTTGATCACCTTGTCCACCGCGTTCCTCGGGCCGTACACCGCCAGCCCCACCAGGTCCAGCTCGCGCGTCCCCACGGCCCGTACCGCCGCCCGGTTGTCGTCGTCGTTGCCCGTGGTGAACAGGTCGGAGGTGAAGACCGAGCGGGGCAGGGACCGGGACAGGGCCTTGGTGTGTGCCGCCGTGAGGATCTCCTTCGTGCCCTCGAAGACCAGTACCGGCTGGCGGAACATCGGCAGGTAGGGGACGCCGTCCGCGTCCTCGTACGGGGCGCCGATCACCTCGGGGACCGTCGAACCCAGGCCGCTGACCAGGAACGCTGTCACGTTCAGGCGCTGCCAGGGCTCCAGGTCCTCCCGCAGCAGGACGGCGATCTTGGTGTCGAAGCGCATCGGTTCAGTGCTCATGCACTGAGACTGCCGACCCTCGTACGACCTCGTCTTGTACGTTTTTTGCATGGCCCCGCAGCCGGAAGTGTCCGCCTGGCGCCCGCGTATCCCCGGTGTCGTCGAGGTCTTCCACGCGCACTTCACCGAGTACGCCTACCCGATGCACGTCCATGAGGCGTGGACGCTGCTCATCGTGGACGACGGGGCCGTGCGGTACGACCTCGACCGGCATGAGCACGGCACCCCGCACGACACGGTGTCCCTGCTCCCGCCGCACGTTCCGCACAACGGCTCCCCCGCCACCCCGCACGGCTTCCGCAAGCGCGTCCTCTATCTCGACGGCACCCACATCTCCGACGAGCTGATCGGGGCCGCCGTCGATCAGCCTGATCTCCGTGATCCTGTGCTGCGGCTGCGCGTCGGGCAGTTGCACACCGCTCTCACGCACGCCGGGGACGAGTTGGAGGCCGAGAGCAGGCTGACCTTCATCGGGGAGCGGCTGCGCGACCATCTGCGCCCGGCGGTCGCCACTCCCCCCAGGCCGGACCCCGCCCTGGCCCGCCGTCTGCGCGAACTTCTCGACGAGCACGTCGTCGACGGGCTCAGCCTGGAGCGGGCCGCCGGGCTCGTGCACGCCCATCCCGCCCATCTGGTACGGGCGTTCAGCACCGCGTACGGCATCGCGCCGCACCAGTACCTGAACTCCCGCCGCGTCGACCGTGCCCGCCGGCTCCTCCTCGACGGACGGCCGCCGGGAGAGGTGGCGACGACGACGGGGTTCTTCGACCAGTCCCATCTGACGCGCCATTTCCGGAAGTTGGTGGGCGTCACGCCCGGACGGTATTCAAAGACGGTGCGCGGCTGAGCACCGAAGTGGGTGCGCGTGAACTCCCGCCAGAGGGTGGGGACTTGGCCGTCGGGTGAGGGAGCGGCGAGGGCGGGTGCTGTCCTGGTTGCGGCGGCGGCCGTCACGGCTGTGCACCGGTCAGGGGACTGGGTCCGGCCATGCCGTGGTGCGCGTTGCCCCTGTCCGTACGTCCTTCCATGCGGCCCTTCATGGAGTGAACGACGTTCGGATCTGCGTCGGGCGTGAGCATGCGACGGATCCCTTGGGCACGGAAGGGATCGTGCAGGCGTCGGGTCAGTCAGCCGGGCGTTGAGTCAGATGCGTGAACGCGTCCAGGTTTCGCGTCGACTCGCCGCGTGCCACCCGCCACCCGTACTCCTTGCGGATCGCGGACGCGAAACCGAGTTCCAGGAGGGTGTTGAAGCTGCCGTCCGCCGCCTCCAGGACCTGGCCGAGGAGGCGGTCGACCTCGTCGGGGGTGACCACGGACAGCGGAAGCCGTCCGGTGAGATAGACGTCGCCGAGCCGGTCGACGGCGTAACTCACGCCGTACAGCTTGAGGTTGCGCTCCAGGAGCCAGCGGTGGACCCCGGGCTCGTTCTCGTCGGGGTGGCGGATGACGAAGGCGTTGAGCGAGAGGGAGTGGCGGCCGACGAGGAGGGAGAGGGTCGTCTTCAGCTTGCGGGTGCCGGGGAGCTGCACGACGTAGTTGCCGGGAGCGGGGCTCTCCCATTCGAGCTCGGCGTCCTTCAGGACGCTCTCGATGACCTGGGCCGCCTTTTCTGCATCAGCCATGGTGGGAGCGTACGCGACGCCGGTACGACTGCATCGCGGCCGTATAGACGTCCGCCGTCGCGGCGGCCGCGGTGTCCCAGCCGAAGGACTGCGCGTGCCGCGCGGCGGCCTCTCCCATCCGGGACGCGAGCGTCGGCTCGTCAGCGAAATCGCTCAGCACGCGCGCGTAGTCGGCGGGATTGTGGCCTCGTACGAGGAAGCCGGTGTGTCCGTCGCGCACCGCCACCGGGAGTCCGCCCACCGCCGCCGCGAGCACGGGTGTACCGGCTGCCTGTGCCTCGATGGCGACCAGGCCGAACGACTCGCTGTAGGACGGCATGACGAGCACCGAGGCGGCACGGAACCAGTCCGCGAGCTGGTCCTGGCCGACGGGCGGGCGGAAACGGACCACGTCCGCGATGCCCAGGCGGGCGGCGAGCTTCTGCAGGCCCTCGGGCTTGGCGAGGCCGCTGCCGCTGGGGCCGCCGACGACCGGGACGACGATGCGGGAGCGCAGGTCGGGGCGCTCGTCGAGGAGGACGGCGATCGCGCGCAGGAGGATGTCCGGGGCCTTCAGGGGCTGGATGCGGCCCGCGAAGAGCGGGACGAGCGCGTCCTGCGGGAGGTCCAGGCGGGCGCGGGCTGCCGCGCGGCCGTCCGCGGGGCGGAAGCGGTCGAGGTTGACGCCGGGGTGGACGACGGCGACCTTGCCGGGGTCGGCGGAGTAGTGCCGTACGAGTTCGTCGGCCTCCTCCGCGGTGTTCGCGATGAGGCGGTCGGCCGCGGCGACGATCTGGGTCTCACCGATGACCCGGGCGGCGGGCTCGGGGGTGTCGCCGACGGCCAGGTTGGCGTTCTTGACCTTGGCCATGGTGTGCATGGCGTGCACCAGGGGGGCGCCCCAGCGCTGGGCTGCCAGCCAGCCGACGTGGCCGGAGAGCCAGTAGTGCGAGTGGACGAGGTCGTAGTAGCCGGGGCGGTGGCCGGCCCAGGCCTGCATCACGCCGTGCGTGAAGGCGCACATCTGCGCCGGGAGTTCCTCCTTGGCGAGGCCCTCGTAGGGGCCCGCGTCCACGTGGCGGACCAGGACGCCGGGGGCGAGTTCGACGGTCGGGGGGAGGGACGCCGTGGTGGCGCGGGTGAAGATCTCCACCTCGATGTTGATCGCGGCGAGGCGTTGGGCGAGTTCCACGATGTAGACGTTCATGCCGCCCGCGTCGCCCGTGCCGGGCTGGTGCAGCGGCGAGGTGTGCACGGAGAGCATCGCGACGCGCCGGGGGCGGCGGTGGAGTCGCAGTCGCGGGGGCGCCGGTTGGGAGCGACGCCCGAGCCTGCTGACGTACTGGCTCACGTGGCGTTCCTCCTTGTGCGGGCATGCCTGGGGGAGGGTGTGGGGCGCCCTCCACGGGGGTGCAACATCGGAGAGGCAGGTTCCCATTCCGGGCGGGGTGAATTTTGCCGAGGCATTACCGGGTGTCGCTCAACCGTTCGAGGCCTGGATGCGTGGAGTGTCGGGTGGGACGCCTGCGGCCGCTTGTGGGTGTGTGTGGGGGGGTACGCGTCGCGTATCGGTCCGGGCCTGCGGGAGGGGTGCCTGCGGCGGCCTGTGACGGTCCCTGGGGGTGCGCGTTGCGCATCGGGGTTTGTTTGGGGGTCGGGGACGCGCCGGGGGTGCCCGTCCTCGGTCGGGCGGTTGCCGTTTCCTGGGGGCCGGTGATGGACGCCCGCCGCTCGGGCGGGCACGCCCCGGCACGTCCCCTGCCCGCCGTTGCGCCCGTGCGGCCGCCTAGTCTCGTATGCATGACAGCCCGCGCCTCGCACCGCCCCGTGGGGACAGTCACGCGCGGGACCACCAATCCCAATCGGCTACGACGTATGGATCGGTGGATCGCCGCCGTCCAGGGGGCCGAGTTGCGCAGGGCCGTCGATCCCGTCGCCGTCGATCTGGGGTACGGGGCGGCGCCCTGGACGGCCGTGGAGTTGCTGGGGCGGCTGCGTGGCGTTGCGCCGGGGGTGCGGGTGGTCGGGGTGGAGATCGAACCGGTGCGGGTCGCGGCCGCCAAGCCGTATGAGCGGGACGGTCTTGTCTTCCTGCACGGTGGGTTCGAGATTCCTGTTGCCGGGCGGCCGGTGCTGGTTCGGGCCGCCAATGTGCTGCGGCAGTACGAGGAGGCCGAGGTCCCCGGTGTGTGGGAGCGGCTGTGTGCGCGCCTTGCGCCCGGTGGGCTGCTCGTCGAGGGGACCTGTGACGAGATCGGGCGCCGGCATGTGTGGGTCGCGCTCGGGCCCGAGGGGCCGCGGACGGTTACGTTCGCCACCCGGCTCGGCTCCCTGGAACGGCCCTCCGACCTCGCCGAGCGTCTCCCCAAGGCGCTGATCCACCGCAACGTTCCCGGCGAACCGGTGCACGCCTTTCTGCGCGACTTCGACCGCGCCTGGTCCGCCGCCGCGCCCTACGCCTCCTACGGCGCCCGTCAGCGCTGGATCCGTGCGGTGCGGGATCTGACGGCCGACTGGCCGGTGACCGACGGGGCCGGACGGTGGCGGCAGGGTGAAGTGACGGTGGCCTGGGAGGCGTTGGCGCCCCGGAGCTGAGTGCGGGTGCTGTGTGAAGTGCGGGGAACGATCTCCGTGACTTGTTCGTCACACAGGCTGGAGATCGTCATGCGGGGACAGGGGATGGGTATGGGGGGGAGTCTGACTGCCTCTGTCGTTTTGTGGGGTGGCGTGGCACGATCCTCGGGTTCCGTAAGTTACTGACGGTGAATCAGCTTTGGTTTGGGGGAAGCCGTATGGGCACGGGCAAGCGCGGACTGGTCGCGGCGGCCGTGGCAGTGGTCTGCGCGGTCACGGTGCTGGCCGCACCGGGCACGGCGTTCGCCGGCCCCGACCCGACACCTTCCGCTTCGTCGACTCTCCTGCCCGACACGGGCCTTGAGGCCGTCCGCGAGAAGCTCGACAAGCTTTACCACGACGCGGCGGTCGCCACGGACTCGTACAACGCGGCCGAGGAGAAGGCCCAGCAGCAGTCCGCCGCGATCGTCGACCTCGCGGAGAAGATCGTCACGGGCCAGAAGAAGCTGGCGGAGTTGAAGAAGCGGGCCGGTTCCGCGGCCGCCGCCCAGTACCGGAACGGCGGACTGCCGGACGAGGCGCAGCTGCTGCTCAGCAATGATCCGCAGGAGTTCCTCGACGGGGCGGGGCGGGTGCTGCAGGGGCAGCGCGCGACCAAGGGTCTGATCGCTGAAATGACCCGCACCCAGCAGGACTTGGAGCAGTACGCCGCGGACGCCTCCGCCCAGTGGAAGAAGCTGGAGGCGAACCGCAAGACGAAGGACGCCGCCCGCAAGAAGATCAACAAGCGGATCGCGGCCGCCGAGAAGCTTGAGAGCCGGCTGAAGAAGGTGGAGAAGGAGCGGCTCGCCAAGCTGGAGCAGGAGGCCGCCCTCAAGGCGCAGACCACCTGGCTCGACTCCGGGATCCTGGATGAAATCAGCGGCAAGGCGTCCGCACAGGGCAAGAAGGCGGTCAGCTTCGCCACGGCCCAGATCGGCAAGTCGTACGAATGGGGCGCCGAGGGCCCGGGCACGTACGACTGCTCGGGGCTGACCTCACAGGCCTGGGCCAACGCGGGCCACGCCATTCCACGCACCTCGCAGGAGCAGTGGAGGCAGTTGAAGCACATCGACATCAAGGACATGCGGCCCGGCGACCTGATCATCTATTTCGACGACGCCAGCCATGTCGGGATGTACCTCGGCGACGGCGCGATCGTGCACGCCCCGCGCCCCGGACGAACGGTGACGATCACGGGCGCGGGATCGATGCCGATCCTCGGAGTGGTGCGACCGGACGCGTAGAAACGGGTGGTTCGGGCGGATGTGTGAGAGGCCGACACGTGACCCACGGCACGTGGAACTCCCCGGTAAACGCACGGCGGACGTGACGTTCGTCATTCTTGCCTCAGGCCCCTCCTGTCCAACTGCGGTATGGATCGCGGCATATGACGCTGGCGCCTCTCCAAGCAGCGTGTCTCACGCCATTCCTTTACGGCACCGCCACCCGCTATGGTCCCCGTCGGTGGATCGAGATCTCTCGACCCACCGTGCCCTCGGGGGGAGGGAAGGAACTCAAGACGATGCCCGTACCCATACCGCGGCAGAGAGCGATCCCGGCCGTGGAGAGTGGTCAGGCGCAAGCCGCGCAACGAGGCGGCACCTCACCGGCCCCGACCCCGCACAAGGAAGCCACGGTCGACCACCACGCCGCCACCACCACCAACCTGACGCTGCTGCTGATCGAGGACGATCCCGGCGGCGCCACGGTCATACCCGAACTGCAGGACTCGGCCGGTCGGCCGATCCGCGTCCGCACGGCCCGCAACCTCACCGAGGCCGCGCGGCTGCTGACCGACGACGTCCACTGCATCCTGCTGGACCTCGCGCTGCCGGCCCCGGGGCGCGGCGGTGGCGACGAGGAACTCGCCGTGCTGAGGCATGTGCTGGAGCTCGCGCCCCGGCACGCCGTCCTCGCTCTCACCGCGTCCGGTGACGCCGAGCGCGGGGCCGAAGCGGTACGCGTCGGCGCCCAGGACTACCTTTTCCGGGATGAACTGGACGGCCGGCTGCTGAGCCGGGCGATCCGCTACGCCGTCGAGAGGAAACGTTCCGACACGGCCGAGCGACGGCTCGCCGAGGGACGGGTGCGCGCGCAGGAGAACCGCCGCCTGGAGCGGGGGCTGCTGCCCACGCCGCTGCTGGAGGGGTCGTCGCTGCGGTTCGCCGCGCGGTATCGGCCGGGGCGGTCCCGGGCGCTGCTGGGCGGTGACTTCTACGACGTCGTCCGCACCCCCGACGGCACCGTGCACGCCATGATCGGTGACGTCTGCGGGCACGGCCCGGACGAGGCGGCGCTCGGCGTGGAGCTGCGGATCGCCTGGCGCGCGCTGACACTGGCGGGCCTGTGCGGCGACGAGCTGCTGGGCACCCTGCAGCAGGTACTGGAGCACGAACGGTCCGACGAGGAGATCTTCGCGACCCTGTGCACGGTGGACATCTCCCCGGACGGCCGCCGCGCCGGGCTGTGCCTGGCCGGGCACCCGTCCCCGCTGATCGCCCGCCCGGGCCGGACGGCCCAGCTGCTGCCGTACGACAACAACGGGCCCGCCCTCGGGCTGCTGCCGGGCGCCCGCTGGCCGCGGATGCAGGTGGAGCTGGGCCGTGAGTGGAGCCTGATGCTCTACACCGACGGGCTGATCGAGGGCCGGATCGGTGAGGGGCTGGAGCGGCTCGGTCAGGACGGCATGGTGGAGATGGTGCGGCGGCAGCTGGCCGCCGGCCTGCGGGGCGAGGAGCTGCTGCGGGCCGCTGTGAACGAGGTGCGTGAGCTCAATGGGGGCGAGCTGACGGATGACGTTGCGGTGTTGCTGCTGGACCGCGGGCCTGAGCGGGCGGGCTGAGCGGGGAGTCTGAGGGGGCTGAGCGGGCTGAGCGGGCTGAGCGGGGGCTCGCGCCTTCGGGGCCGGGGCCGTCAGGCGCCTCCGGGTCTTTTGGGCCCCGCAGGGATCAGCGTCCGCCGTTGTACGGGCCGTAAGGACCGTCGCTGCTCGATCCCCGGCGGCTTCTGCCGCCACCCGGGAGGCCTCGTAGGGCCGGGCGCACGTCGACCATGTAGACGATGGTGGCGACGAGGCCGAGGACCGGCAGGAACGACAGGATGTTGAAGATCAGGTTCACCACGAAGGCGAGCCCGAGGATGATCAGCCAGAAGGGCTTGGTCTTCTTGTCGGCCGCGCGGTAGGCGTCCTCACGACGCGTGGCGGCGTCGATCAGCGCGAAGCCACTGAAAAGGATCAGGGCCATGCTCAGCAGCCACATGAACCCTGCGAATCCCTGCATCAGCACTACGTCCACCACCCGACTCGGCTTGTTCCTACGCGGTCACCGTACCCGTTACAACAAGTCGGCTACACGGAGAACGGGCCCGGCACCGTAGTAGTGCCCGACCCGTTACCGATCACCCGTCCGTGTTACTTCGCGGGCGGCGTCGTCTTCTTGGCGGTGGTGGTCTTGCGAGGAGCCGGCGCCTTCTTGACGGCGGCGGGCTTCTTCACCTGAGCGGGCTCGGCCTTGGCCTCGGCGGGCTTGGCCTCCTCCTTGACCTCGACGGGCTCGGCCTTGGGCTCGACGGCGACGGCGAGCTCCTCGATCTCCTCGGCGGCCTCGCCGCGCCAGGTCTTCACGGCCTGCTCGCCGTGCTCGGCGACCTTCTCGTAGGTCTCGCGGGCCTTGACGGCGTACTCGGCGGCCACGCCGACACCGCGCAGCGCGAAGTCCTGGGCCGACTCGCCGAACTTCTTCAGGTCGGCGTCGATCGTGGAGCCGAGCTTCTTGATGTCACCGTCGATGGTCGCGAGGAACTCGGTGACCTTGGTCTGGAGGGACTCCTGGGTCTCCTTGACGCGGGCCTGGGCCACCTTGGCACGGGCCTGCGCCTCCTTCGCACGAGCCTGGGCCTTCTCCTGGACGGCCTTCGGGTCGGTGCTGCGGACGGCCTCGAAACGGGCCGGGGCCTCGGCGCGCAGCTGCTCCACGATGCCGGGCACCTTCTTGGCCTGCTGAAGGGCCAGGTCGGCGGTGCCGGCGGCGAAGTAGAGCGGCGTCGGGTCGCTGAGGGTCTTGCGGAGGTCGTCGGTGATGGCCATGGTGATGGTCCTCCCGGGTTGCTGTCAGCTGAGGGTTTTGGTTCCCGCGGTCGGTCGGTCGGCCGAGTGCACGTACTGCTCCTGGTCAGCCGGCCGTCTGCTGCGGGTCGTTCGGGTCGTGCGGTGCGGCGTCGCTGCCGTCGGACGTGCGGGTGCGGCGCGCGGCGGACTTGCGTCCACCGGCCGTGCGGGTCCTGCTGGTTCGGCGCTCGCCGGTCTGCTCACCGGCACCCTTGCGGGCGCGGCGTATGGCGGTGTCGTCGCCGTCGACGTCATCGGTGTCATTGACGCCGTTGACGCCGTTGGCGTCCTGGGCCTCGGTCGTGGCGGCCCGAGTCGCAGCCGTCGTACCGGTCTGAGCCGTACCCGGGCTGGGCTCGGCGGTCAGGACCACCTCGCCGGCCTCCGGGGCCAGGCCCGTCGCCTCGTCCGCCGTGCCGATCCCGAACCCGTTCTCCTTGCGGAAGGACTCGTAGATCTGGAGCAGCACCTGCTTCTGCCGCTCGTTCAGCGTGGGATCGGCGAGGATGACGGCGCGCGTCTCCACCTCGTCCCGGTCCCGCTCGGCGTCGAGGATGCCGGCGCGCACGTACAGCGTCTCGGCGGAGATCCGCAGCGCCTTGGCGACCTGCTGCAGGACCTCCGCGCTGGGCTTGCGCAGCCCGCGCTCGATCTGGCTCAGATACGGATTCGACACCCCGGCGGCATCAGCGAGCTGCCTGAGCGACAGCTGCGCGGTGCGCCGCTGCTCGCGCAGATATTCGCCAAGATTGCCGACGTTGAGCGATGCCATGCCTCCACCTTGCACCACCCTCGCTAACTATTGCAAGCACCCGCTTGCAAAAGTGCGCCACGCCACTCGGTCGGGTGCATGAGGCTGAGCACGACAGGTGTCCTGTCCCTGCGATGTCCGGGCAGTCTCGGAGATCGCCGGGCATCTGCGTTGACGTCTCAGTCATCTCCGGGCATTTGGTGGGGTGTCTCGGTCTTCTCCGGGTACGCCGCTGTGGCTGTGCCTACGGTCGTTGTGGCTGGTCGGCGTCGTACCGGAGGCCCGGTGGATGCGTGTGAGGTGTCGGCGGAGGACGTCGAGCTGGAGTACGTCAACGCGGGTGGCGTCCGTGAGCGGGGGCCGCTGGGGCGTCTGTGGTCGGTCCGGTTCGAGTCGGTACGGCCCGAGCGGCGGTTCCCGGCGTTTCGGGGTCAGGGCAACTGGTGCGGCTGGTACTGGTCGGCGACATGCGGCGCTCATGTGGGCTACGAGTCGTGGCTGGAGCGCGATCGCCTGATGCTGCTCGACTTCGACCCGCTGGTGACAGGCATGTCCTCACAGCCGTTCCGGCTGTCCTGGGCGGAGCCGGGAGGGAAGCGGGTGCGGCACACGCCGGACTTCTTCGTCCGCCGGACCGACGGCACGGCCCTGGTGGTGGACGTGCGCCCTGATGAGCGGATCGAGCCGCAGGACGCGGTGAAGTTCGCGGTGACCGCGGCGGCGTGCCGGTCGGTGGGCTGGGACTTCGCCCGGGTGGGGACGCCGGATGCGGTGCTGATGGCGAACGTGCGGTGGCTGGCCGGCTACCGGCATCCGCGGGTACACCACCCTGATGTCGCCGATCGTCTGGTGGCGGTATTCGCTGATGGCACCGGTCTACTGGACGGGGCTCGGAGGGTGGGTGATCAGAACGCACCGCCCCGACGCCCATGGGCGAGCTGGCCTGGGACCATGCCCGCCGCATTCTGGCCCGGCGCGGCACCGATCCTGTCAGCGAGGAGGAGATCGCCCAGGCCGCCCTCGCGCTGCTGGATCGGGCCAGCGACGGACCACAAGAGTCCGCGGCCATGCCGGCGGAGCCAAAGCGGGGCAGTCGCAGGGATCGCAAGATCGCCGCCCGCACCCGCACCACCAGTGCGCCCGACCGGCCCTGGACGCCCCCGGACCCGTCCGAGTCCGGCAGAGACGACACCGGTGAGGGCGCGGACGACGAACTCGGCAACATTTGCCCTGTTCACGACCGCGCGTAGGCGCTCTTCCCGGGAGCCCGCTGGCTGGTCCTAGTAGGCCACAGTCGTCAGTGGCAGCCGGACCGCCGGCGGCAACGGCGGGATGGCCGGCTCGGCCTGCATGCCCTTGATCAGCAGCGCGGCGAAGCGCCGCGAGGCGGCCTCTGCGGTGGCCGGCGAGGGGGTCCGGATACCGCCGTTGGCCATGAGCACCATGACCAGGTCGTCCAGGACGAAGTCCGGGCGCAGCTTGCCCGCCGCCTTGGCCCGGCCGGCAAGTTCGGCGGCCTTGCCCAGTGCCCGCTCCCGATCCGCGGCGAAGTCGATCGGTTCGGGGAAGGCCGAGACGAATGCCGTGGTGAAGCCTCGGTCTCGTGCCTGCATTTCACACATGTTCTCGATTACCCGGCAGAAGCCGCGCCATGGGTCCGGATCGGCCAGCCCTCTGTCGATGATGGCGGTGCAGTCCGCCATCTGCTCGGTGAAGACCTCGGTGACCAGGGCTTCCTTGGTCGGAAAGTGCCGGTAGAGGGTGGCGGGGCCGACCTCGGCACGCCGCGCGATTTCGCGCATCGGCACATCCAGCCCCTGCTCAGCGAAAATCGTGCCTGCCACCGAGAGGATGCGCGCGCGGTTGTCCCGGGCGTCAGAGCGCAAGGAGTGAGGCAAACGGTTCGTCATCCCTCTCACTTTAGCTAAACGGACGGGGTGTTCCGATAGCCTCCGACGCCATGAGAGCACTGACTTTCTCCGAGTACGGTCCCGCAAGCGTCCTTGACGTTGTTGACGTGCCGGAACCGCACGCTGGACGGGGCCGCATCCGGGTGACCGTACGGGCTTCGGGTGTCACCCCGTCCGACTGCTCCCTGCGCGCAGGCCGGCTCCGCGACATGATGCCGCTGCCCCTGCCTCACGTGCTCGGCATGGACGCCGCAGGCGTGGTCGACGAGGTCGGTCCAGGGGTCACCGGGGTTCGGCCGGGCGACGCGGTCTTCGGCATCGTCGATCGCGCCGTATTCGGCGGCGCGAACGCCGAGTACGCCGTTCTGACTGCCTGGTCGCCGAAGCCGGACGCGCTGAGCTGGGAGCAGGCCGGCGGCGCGGCCGCGAATGTCGAGACGGCCACGCGCGTTCTCGACCGGCTGAAGGTCGGCACCGGCACGACCCTGCTGATCGAGGGCGCTGCCGGCGGGGTCGGCACGGTCGCCATCCAACTCGCGGCGGCCCGGGGCGCGACCGTCATCGGTACGGCCAGCGCACGCAACCACGAGTTCGTTGCGGGACTGGGGGCGATACCGACCACCTACGGCCCTGGTTTGGGCGAGCGGGTCAACCTCCTGGCACCGGAGGGAGTCGACGCCGTCCTGGACTGCGCCGGGTCCGGCTCGCTACCCGATCTGGTGGACCTCACAGCAAGCCCGGACCGTGTGGTGACCATCGCCGACCTGAACGCCGCGAAATACGGAGTTCACATGTCCGGCTCAGTGGGCCCCGGAGCTGACCGGCAGGCGGTCGAAGGACTCGCCGCAGCCGCCGCCCTCGCGCAGCAGGGCCGCTTCACCGTGCCGGTTGCGGCCGCCTTCTCCCTTGAGGATGCGGCCGCGGCGCACCAGCTGAGCGAAACCCGCCACGCCAGGGGAAAGATCGTGCTTACTGTCTAGTGCCGCATCACGCTACGTCCGCTCTGGCGTGCTGTGTCGCCCGGTTGCTGTGGACCAAGAACAGGTCCAAGTTCCTGGAGTTCTGCCACTACCTGCGCCGGGAAAGATCGGATGGCCAGAATGATCACGTGGCTGAACGTGTGCGGGTCCGGGATATTGATGACGACGAGGGCAGGCGCCCGCTGCGGATCATCCGCAGAGGCACCGGCTCGGTGGTGACCTGGCGGCGGGCTCAGATGGTGCTTATCCGCGCAGGGCACGCTCGCTGCACCCGGCGAACGTGCGCATCGCGATCGCCTGTGACAACTACTCACCACACCTGACGACGAAGCGGTGCCAGCGGGTCGGGACGTGGGCAGCGGCGAACAACGTCGAGATCGCCTACACACCGACCGACAGCTCCTGGCTCAATCGGATCGACGCCCAGTTCACCGCCATGCGCTACTTCGCTCTCGACGGCACCGATCACGCCAGCCACAAAGAACAGGGAAGCATGATCCGCCGCTACATCATCTGGCGCAACAAGCACGCCGCCGACGAACGCCTCCGCGCGGTCGTGAACAGGGCGAACGTTTTGATGCGGCAGCAGCAGTCATACGCGACGAGACGATGGGACGAATTCCATGCCTCTTGAGGGCGAGTACGAAGCCAGTCCGACCCAATTCGTGCGTGATCAGGTTGAGTTGTACGAGAAGTCCGGCGGCACCGAGGGAACGACCTTCCTCGACACCGGCAGGCCGGTTGTCCTGCTCACCACCCGGGGCGCCCGGAGCGGCAAGCTCCGCAGGACTCCCCTCATGCGGGTGGAGCACGACGGTCTGTACGCGGTGGTCGCCTCGCTGGGCGGCGCGCCCAAGCATCCGGCCTGGTACTTCAACATCCTCGCCGATCCGCGCGTCGACCTTCAGGACGGACCGGTGCGCCGGGACATGGTCGCCCGTGAGGTGACGGGCGGGGAGAAGGCCCTGTGGTGGGAGCGGGCGGTCGCCGCGGCTCCCGACTACGCCGAGTTCCAGAAGAAGACCGACCGCGAGATCCCCGTGTTCGTCCTCGAACCGCCCGCCGGAAACTGATCCGCACCGGACGGAGAAACAATCCGGCGCCCGGAGGAATGGACTCCTCCCCTCCGAGCACCCGCTGATCGGCCCACCAGACCTCGAATTCGGCCTCGGTTCCTTGGTCTGGCCAGCGTTCTGCGACCGTCGGCAGAAGCAGAACATCGACGAACCCTGCGACCGGAAGACCGAGGTCGACGAAGATCCCGATCGCCTCCGGTCTCGGGACTGCCGTCACCGTCCCTCGGAACCTTTGCCCGAACCGTAGGCCGCGACGGATTCGAGTCCGCTCTCCGCTTCACCTACTGATCTCACGAACGGCCCTTTCCGGCCGCTGGAAAGGCAGAACCTCATGCGCGCAGTCCGCTATCACGAGTACGGCGGTGTGGAGACCCTCGTGGTCGAGCAGGTGCCGGAGCCCCGTCCCGGGCCCGGCGAGATCCGTATCCGTGTCGCAGCGGCCGGCGTCAATCCCGTCGACTGGAAGTTGCGTTCCGGTGCCGGGCGCAAAATGCTCCCCGTCGACCTGCCCGCGATTCCTGGGCGTGAGGCCGTCGGTGTCGTTGACCAGATGGGTGAGGGCGTGCAGGGGGTGAGCATCGGTGACCGTGTCTTCGGGCTGGGCGGCCTCACCGGCGCGACGGCGGAGTTGGCGGTGCTCTCGGCCTGGGCCCACGCGCCCGCCACGTGGACCGACGAGCAGGCCGCCGGCGCCGCTCTGGCATCCGTGACCGCGATGGGCGGGTTGAAGGCGCTCGGTCCCCTGCGGGGCCGCACTCTTCTCATCGAGGGCGCCGCCGGAGGCGTGGGCAGTGCCGCTGTCGAGATAGCGGTGGCTCAGGGCGCCTCCGTGATCGGGACGGCCAGTGAGCGCAACCACGCGTTCCTCGCCTCGCTCGGAGCCGTTCCCACCACCTACGGCACCGGCCTCGCGCAGCGCCTCGCCACCCTGGCTCCGGGCGGAGTCGACGCCGCGCTCGACACCGCGGCTTCCGGTTCCCTGGCCGATCTCGTCGCGATCGTGGGCGACCCCGCCCGCGTGTCGACGATCGCCGACCACGCCAACGCGCATCGCCTGGGCGTGCACCTGCCCAACGTGCTGAACGACTCCACGCTCCTCGCCGAAGCGGGCGAACTCGGCCGAAAGGGCCGCTACACCCCGCGCATCGAGCGGACGTACCCGCTCGAACAGATCGCGGAAGCGCACGCATACGCCGAGCGCGGACACACGCGGGGAAAGATCGTGGTCAGCGTGTGAGCAGCTGAGCCTGCCCCACCGCTCGGGGCCCGCCGGCCGGACAGTCGGAGGCGCCCCGAGCCATCTGCACTGGCCCCTGGACGTCCCTACGTGAGGTACGACGCTGCTTACGCATCGAAGTCGAGACCGTTGTGCGAGCGTCGGACCTGTCCCGCCCACGGAGCAGGAGCGATCAGCACCGGACCCCAGCAAGTTGCGGATGCCGCCACGGTAGACAGGTACCCGGAGCAAACTAAGACGGTCTCAGGTCCGGACGTCTCAGAGTTCTCCGGGCACCCCAGGTGGAGGGCCCCAGGCGCCCGGACTTAGCTGAGACAGGACATACGGGGAGGCTGAGCTGCCTGCCTATAGCCACCGAGGCGACCACCGGTCTGCTGCGTCGGCCCGAGGCCGGCGGACGCCGGCCTCGGCACTCGCGGTGGTCCCACGGTGTCGATCACACGCGAGGCCGGTTCAACAGCCGGGAGAGCACGATGGCGCTCTCGGTCCGTTCCACAGGAGCGGTGGCGCGCACGCGTTGGATGGCCTGTTCCAGGTGGGGGATGTCTCTGGCGAGCATGTGGACGACTGCGTCGGCGGCCCCCGAGACGGTGCAGGCTTCGACGACCTCGGGGATGGCCTCCAGGGCTTGGCGCAGTTCGGCGGGGGTGGGATTGCCGGTGCAGTAGACCTCGACGAAAGCCTCGGTATGCCAGGCCAACGCCTGAGGATCGACGAGAGCGGTGAAACCGCGGATCGCGCCCGTGGCCACCAAGCGGTCGAGACGCCGCTTGGCGGCGGGCGCGGACAGCCCGCACGCCTTGCCGATCTGGGCGTACGTGGCCCGTGCGTCGTGCAGCACATACCGGATGATCGCTTGATCGATGGCGTCCATGGCCTCACTCCAGACGTCAGAACCTGCGGCCCAGCGCAAGAAATGGCCACAGGCCCCCTGACATTGCAAGAAAGAGACAGTAGGCAGCAGCAAATGGCGATTGCTTGCGTTGTCCGCCGAACATAGTCTCCGGCTTGTCCTGATGTCACGCGGTGGGAGCAGTGTGGAGATGACAGCAAGCCTGAGCGATGTGGAAGCCTCGGCACTGGCCGCGGTGGACGAGGCGGCCATCGCCCGGTTGCTGCTGGAACTTCTCGCTTTTCCGAGCGTGACGGGGAGCGCCGCGGAGTCCGAGGTTCAGCACGTCCTTGCCCGGCATCTGGAGCGGATGGACCACGATGTCGACCTGTGGTCCATGAACCTGCCCGCGCTACGTGACCATCCCCGTTTTCCCGGCAGCGAGGCCCCGCGCACCGAGGCGTGGGGCCTGGTAGGAGGCACGGTGCCCCACGGCGACGGGCCGACCCTGATCCTCCAGGGGCACGTCGACGTCGTCCCTTCCGGAGACCTGGCGCGTTGGGAGGGCGACCCCTTCCGCCCCCGGGTTACCGGGGACGTGGTGCACGCACGAGGAGCGTGCGACATGAAGGCGGGTGTGGTGGCGATACTCGCCGCCCTGGCCGCGATACGGGAAGCGGGCGCAAGGTTGCGCGGCCAGGTGTCAGCGCACTTCGTCGTCAGCGAAGAGGACGGCGGGCTCGGGGCGTTCGGCACCCTCCAACGCGGCCACACCGGCGACGCCTGCATCATCACCGAACCGACCAGCGGCGCGGTCATGACCGCGAACGCCGGCGCCCTGACCTTTCGCATCCAAGTACCCGGCCGGGCCACCCACGGCAGCACCAGATACGTGGGAGTGAGCGCCATCGACGCCTACCTGCCCATCCACCGCGCGCTCGCCCATCTGGAAGCCCGCCGCAACGTCGGCGCCGACCCGCTCATGTCCGAATACCCCATCCCCTACCCGCTGTCCGTCGGTACCGTTCATTCCGGCGACTGGGCCAGCAGCGTGCCCGACCTGCTGGTGGCCGAGGGAAGACTGGGCGTCCGGCTGGGCGAGGATCCGGCCCAGGCACGCACCGAACTGGAGGCGTGCGTGGCCGAAGCCTGCGCGGCCGACCCCTGGCTGCGCTCCCACCCCGCCACGGTGACGTGGCCCGGCGGGCAGTTCGCCAGCGGACGGCTGCCGGCCGGGCATCCGCTCGCGGCCCAGGTCGCCGACGCGCACGCCGACGTCACCGGCGGCCCGCGACCTTCCGAGCGAGGCGCCCCCTACGGCAGCGACCTGCGACTGTACTCCGGGGCGGGCATCCCCACGCTGCAGTACGGCCCCGGCGACGTACGCCTCGCACACGGTCCACAGGAACAGGTCCGCCTGAGCGACATCGTCACCGTCACCCGGGCACTGGTGCTCGCCACACTGCGCACGGTCGGCACCAAGTAGGAGCCCCCAGCCTCACCCCCGTGCACCGGGCTGCTGTCGCAGCCGGCTGTTCTGGGAGAACGAGCGGGGCAAGCGGGTCTCGCATGCCCCGGAGTACGTCGCGCGGTTCGAGGACGGGCGGGGGCTGGTGGTGGACTGCCGACCGCTGGAGCGGATCGACGCACGGTCGGCAGTGAAGTTCGAGGCCACGCGGGCGGCCTGCGCAAGCGTCGGGTGGGGCTACCGGGCGGTCGGCGAAGTGGAGGTGTGGGGGCGGCTACGGGTCCGGTCACGGCTGGTCGCGTAGTTCCCCGCGCCCCAGACTCGGCGTTGTTCCCGCCGTCTCCGAAGAGAAGCTCTCGCGCAGCTGCAACGGTGCCATGCCGTGCCAGTGGCGGACAGCCCGGCGCACTGCGCGAAGGCGTCGGTGGACCGCTCCGCGCGGATCGACTCGATCGCGCCCGGCACATCGCCGGTACGGCACTCCGTGATGGGTTTGCCCGCGTCCTCGCAGTCCAGGCGGGCCAGGATCTCGGCGTCGCGCTCCATCAGTTCGGCGAGGCGCAACAGGACCGCGGCCCGCTCCCGGGGCGGCCGAGCCGCCCACACCCCGCCGTCGAAGACGCGGCGCGCCTGGTAGGCCTTTCGCTCCTGGCTCCTGGGCTGTCGACTTCCGGCCACCCGAGCCATCGGCTCCCGGCCACCCGAACCGTCGGCCCCTCGGGTCAGCCGCCGTGGGCTCTTGACCCCGAATTCATCGGCAACCGGCCCCAGGGCCGTCCGCTGCTGGCCGCCAGGGTCCCCCGTGTGGCCGTCGGTGTCCTCCGGCGGGTCGGTTCGGATTTCTACGGTTGCTCCCATGCGCGCACGCCGGCCCGTCCACGGTCCGTGACAGGAAGAGGGTCCCCCATGACCGCATCCGTCGGAGCGACGGCTCCGCCCCGGTCCGCGAGCAGCGGCTCGCTCGCGGGAGCCCGTCGGGTCACGGCCACCGTGTTCGCCGCCCAGGGCGTGGCGGTGGCCGCCGTGTCCACCACCGTGCCCGCCGTGGAGAGCCGTCTGGGGCTGTCGTACCTGGCGATGACCGCCCTCACGATCGCCCTGACCCTGGCTGCGGGCGCCGGCAGCTTCGCGGGTCTGGCCGCCGTACGCCGCTCGAGTCCCGTCCCCGTCATGCGCGCGGCGGTGCTGACCGCGGCCGCGGCCCTGCTGTCCGTGGCGTGGGCACCCGGCCGGGCCACCGCCTCGGCGGCCTATGTCCTCTTCGGGCTGGCGCTGGGCGCCATCGACGTGTCCGTCAACACCCGCGCGGCCACCGTCGAACGCCACTACGGGCGCAGCATCCTCTCCTCCTTCTACGCCGCATGGAGCGCCGCGGGCGTGGCAGCCGCGCTGCTGACGGCGGGCGTCTCCAGGCTGGGCTGGCCTGTCCAGTACGTCCTGACCGCGCACGCCGTACTCGTGGCCCTCCTGGCGCTGACCGTCCGGCCCCACGCCCTCGCGCCCGTGCCCTCCTCGTCCAGTGGCCGACCGGCGCCGGACGACGAGATCCCGGGGCGGCGGGTGTGGGCGCGGCTCGTCCCCTTCGGTGTCGTTCTGCTCGTCGCCTACGTCGTCGACTCCACGGTCTCGGCCTGGTCGACGGCCTACCTTCACCAGACGCTCGCCGCGTCCCTGGCCGCCGCGCCGCTCGCGTACGCGGCCTACCAAGCGGGCACGGTGACCGGCCGGGCGGGCGCCGACCTCATGGTGCGCCGGGTCGGGCCGGTGGCGGTGGTCCGCGCCGCGGCCCTGCTCGCGGCCGTCGCCCTGGCCGGTCTGGCGGTGGCCCCGAGCTGGCCGTACGCGGTCGTCGCGGCATGCTGCGCGGGCCTCGGAGTCGCCGCCCTGATCCCGTTGTGCGTCACCGCGGCCGGCCGGCTGCGACCCGGTGCCCCCGAGACGGTGCTGGCCCGGCTCAACGTCTTCAACTACGTCGGCGTGCTCGTCGGAGCCGGCGCGAGCGGGGGTCTGGGGGCTACGGGCCACTTCCGCATCGCCTACGCGATACCCGCTGCCCTCGCCGTGGCCCTGGTGGCCACGGCGCGCTTCTTCCGCCCGACGGCACCCGAGCCGGCTGCATGCGTGGACAACCCGCCGACCGGGATGAGGCACCCAGGTCGGGCACGCACTCTGCCTCACCTTGAGCGAGACCGGACACCCGCCACCGGGCTCACCGCGCCCCACCCAGCCGACTCCCCCGCAGCCACTCCTCCACTACGGCGAAATCCGCGTCGGTGAGTGCGTGCCGGTGGTCGACCCGGTGCAGCAGGGCGGGTGCCGGATGATGGGCGGCGACCCAGTCGCCGTCGGCGGCGGTGATCTCGTCGTCGAGCCAGACGAAGGGCCGGCCGTCCGCCCAGGCCACCAGGGGCCGGGTCTTCCAGTGCAGCGGCGCCGGCGGCTCCTCCTCGTCGGGCCAGTCGACCAGCGGCAGCGGGGGCAGGCCCAGCCAGGCCGCGAGGCAGATGTTCGCGTCCTCCATCCAGGTCGTCGCCCACACCAACTCGCAGTCCAGGGCCGTGAGCCGTGCGCCGAGTGCGGGATCGATGCGGTTGAGCAGCGGATGGTCGACGGCCTCGCGCGGCACGGCGAAGCGCGCCCGGTACGACGGGTACGGGCGCTCCGACCCGAACGGGATCAGTGTTCCGTCGATGTCGAGGAAGAGAAGCATCAGGAACAGGATCGGCGACCGGCGTCAGGGGAGCAATGAAGAAAGCGGATCAGCCCTCGAATCCCTGCTCCGCCAGGATCTTGTCGATACGCGCCCGGTGCGCCGCCTCCCACGCGTCCAGGGACTCGCCGGCCTCCTTCTCGAGCCTGCCCCGGGCCGCCGTGAGCACCTCGTCCAGCCGGGCGGCGGGTACGGCGACGACGCCCTCCTCGTCGGCCACGACGACGTCCCCGGCCTCGACCCGTACGCCACCGCACGTCACCGGCGCGCCCAGCGGCCGTACGACCGACTTGGCGCCCGGGATCGGGATGACACCCCGGGCGAACACCGGGAACTCCATCGCCCGTACCTCGGCGAGGTCGCGGACCAGCCCGTCGAGGACGAAGCCCGCGATGCCCCGTCGCTGGGCGACGGCGCAGACGTTTCCGCCCGCGAGCGCCCAGTCCAGGTCTCCGGACTCGACGACGACGACCGATCCGGGCTCGGCGCGATGGATGGCGGCATGCAGCATGAGGTTGTCGCCGGGCGCGCAGCTGACGGGGAAGGCCGGCCCGGCCACCCGCCCGGCCGGCCCCCACAGCGGGCGGATTCCGATGTCCATGACCTGCCCGTGGCCGAGAAGGTCGGCGAGTGTGGTCGTGGGGACGGCGCTGAAGTCGGTGGCGTCAGTCATACGTCGGACGCTATCGCTCCCACCCGGACCGGTACGTGACGCCTGCTCAGTGGACCGTTCCGCTCAGTGGACCTCCGTCATCGGTCGATCCACCCGTCCGCCCCGGCATGCCGCCCCCCTTGGCCCCCCGACAACCGACGGAACGTCATATTCCCGTGGTCGCACCGGCTTTCGGTGGAATCATGTTCCCCCTAGGCCAGGGCGCGGGCAAGATAGGGGTTCGCCGTGATGCGGGTGGGCAGGCCGAGTGAGGCGGTGGCCGCCGCCAGGGTCATGGCGTACGAGTCCACGGCCCGGCGGACGTTGGGAGCGTCCAGGGCGTCGCCGGTCATCAGACGGTCGAGGTCGATGTACGCGGAGCGCACGATCTCGATCCAGCGGTAAGCGCGCCAGTCCTTGCGCCAGTCGACCGTGTACTTGTCCGGCAGCCCCAACTCCCAGCGCCGGAACATCCGGTCCCGGATCTCCGGACGGGTGGGCGTGAGATGCATGTGCCGGACCAGGTCGTAGAGGGGATCACCGACGATCGCCATCTCCCAGTCGATGATGGTCAGCGCAAGGTCGTCGTCGCGGCGCACGAGGTTCCACGGGTTCAGATCGCCGTGCAGCAGTGCGGGCGCCCGGTGACTCACCTCGCGGTGGGACAGGATCTCCGCCAGCCGGTCCGCACCTGGCAGCCCGAGAAGCCGGGCCAACTGCTGCGATTCCTTCGGCAACTCCCTTACGAGCGACACCAGTTGCTCGCGAAGCCAACGGTAGAAACCACCCTCTCCGGCCGCCGGGTCCACCTGCTTGTAGTCGACCTGTGTCATGGCGCGGAGCTGGTCGACCAGCCGGTCCGCCTCGTGCGGGAGCAGGCCGTGCACCGGATGGCTCGGCGGCTCGTCGATGTCGCGGTTTCCGACGTACGTGTGGATCGCGAAGGGTTCCTTGCGATAGCCCTTGCCCAGGGCCAGGACACGCGGAGCGGCCACCTCGACACACGACTGCTCGATGGCGCGCAGCACGGCGTGCTCGCTGAGGAAACTGCGCTCACGTCGGCACAGCTGCGCCACCTTGCGCCGCACCACGACCGGGAAGTCGATGTCCGCGACCCAGACCACCGTGTTGAGGTGGGCCGTCCCCTTGAACACCCGGTTGGCAGGTGCGGCACCCTCCGCGATCAGAGCCCGGCCGACCGCTTCGCGCGGGAAGTCGCTGTGTTCCGGAAGGCGCCTGTCCGATCTCCAGTGGACGCCGTACGGGTCCTGCCTCAGGCCACGGATCCTGTCGTCCCGTGAGGCCCGCCAGCGGAACAGGATCCGCTCGATCTCTTCCAGGTTGGGCACGGTCCGCAGCCTGAGCGGCTTGGCCGCGACCTGCAGGGCACGGCGCACTGCGGCGGTCGCGTCGTCCAGGGTCTTCTGGTCGGCCGAGCCCTCCAGTGACTTCGCCGCCCGCATCACGTCCGGGTAGACGGACTGCGCCCGCTCGAATTCGACGTAGTGGTGCAGGTCCTTGTCCAGGCCACTGACGGCCGCCGGGCGGGTCGTCTCCATGGCGTGGGCCCACGCCCCGACCACCTCGTCCCACTGGTGATCCGGATAGTGCATGCGCACCAGGTGCGTCGCGAGCTCGTGCAGGGGGTCCCCGTAGGTCGCCAGCTCCCAGTCGACGCAGATGAGGGGCGGATCTCCGCCGTACGACACGATGAGGTTGTCGCGGTGGAGGTCCGCGTGGAGCAGGCTGTACGGCCGCCGTTTCATGGCGGGCACCCGCTCCGCGAAGCGGGTCAGGGCATCTTCGGACATGCCCAGCGCGGCGAACAGGCCCCCGAAGACGAGCCAGTTGGGCCGACGGATCTGCCGGTCCGCCTGGTGCGCCAGAACGCGCAGGAACCCCTGACTGTCCTTGTTCTGGGGCCAGGCCGTCGGCAACGCCGGCAGCGCCTCCCTGCGCACCTGAGTCATCTGCGCGAAAAGTCCGGCCAGTGCCTTGACCAGCAGAGCGTCTACCGGTTTGCCGTTCCCGCAGATACTGGAGAGAGGCACACCCTCGACGTAGCTGTGGATCGCGAAGTGGTCCCGCTTGACGAGGCACTCCGGAACATGGGGGAGGATCCCCTTGATCGCCTGGAGAATCTCCGCCTCGTTGTTCCAGGTCCTGATGACCACCGGCAGGGCGTCCGTGCGCCGGACCCGCACCGTCACCGGCGTACCCACGTCACGGCCCAAGAGGCGCGCCATCCACTCTGTGAGCGGCAGCATGTAGTTCTTGTTGTGGTGCCCGCTGGTCGCCTGCCCCAGCGTCGCAGCGTGACTCATGAACGCCTGATAGGCGTCATCGAGTGTGGCGCGTTCCCCGCGGAAGGGGCGGGGAAGAGGAGGTGCGCCCACTGGCCGCTCCGGGTGCGAAATGGGTGAAGGTAGGGCAAACCGTAAGCGCGCGCTGGATCCTGCGCACACCAGAATGGGGTGTGCGTGACCACAACGGGTGGCGTTCCACCCTTTTGCCCAGAGTCTGCATGAGGTCGTCCGAGATTTATCTGTTCGACATGGCCATACGGACGAAAGGGAGCGATTGCTCAGTCGGTGCGGGCATGCTACAGCACTCCACTGGGCTCTCCTTGAGTACCGCCGGCATCGTGCACCCCACCCGCACACCTACTCGGAGAGCCGCTCCCAGACCGACTCGAACCAGTCCCGCATGCTGTCCACGAAGACCGAGCCCTCGGAGCCAGGGTCGGCGTCCTTCGCATGGTGGGTCAGGGTGGCACCGAGCCCCAGCACGTCGAGCGCCGTGACCTCGTCCCCGCTGTCCAGGACCACCGGGCGCTCGATGACCTCGTAGAGACCATGCAGGACCTCGGCACCGTTGAACACGTAGAGCTTGAACGTCGGGGTCAGTGGTGTGTGCCGGATGTCCAGGTCGACCGAGGACACCAGCCTTTCCGCCTGCAGGTCGCGCAGCACGTCCCGCAACGAATCGACGTGCCGCCGAGTGATGTGGTGGAGGCGGTCCCGCAATCGCGGATCGTCCTTGTCGTCCTTGATCCTTGGATACGGCAGGATCAGGGACTCCGACGGCAGGAGCATCCGCAGGGCGATCCGTTGGGGCGCGATGGCCTTGGCCCGGATCCGTTCCGCCTGCAGCCGGATGTGCGCGTCGAGGGACTCCGAGGTCAACGTGTAGACATCCAGGGTGACTTCGGGCCTTTCGAAGGCCTCGCTGATCAGCGGACCCAGCGTCATGGGCTGGCGCGAACGGGTGGCCCTGGCCTTGGTGGACTGGATGCGCTGGCTCTTGATGACGCGCGCGTTCGTCCCCTGCCGGTTCTCGATCCAGCCTTCGTTGCCCAGTTCCTGCATCACGCGCTGGACGGTGTCCCGGGAGACCCCGAACTCCCTCGCGAGCTCTCGCTGCGAGGGCAGCAGGGCACCGAGCGGATACGTCCCGTCGGTCATCCGGGTCCGCAACTCGTCGGACACCTGCCGGAACGCCTTGCCGTCACCACTCCGCTTGGCCGTCACACCGCCTACCTACCGCCGTCGGCCAGGCGGCAAACCAGTTTCAGTCAGGCAAGCAGTCCAGCCAACTTGCCGGTTAACGGATCAAGTTGGGCGGGCATGCCTGATAACAACCGTCAACCAGTCAAGGGCATAGTCCAGTTGCCTGGTTCGCCGAATGCGACAGGGGGTGGCAGCCGTGGTCCTCCAGGCTGTGGGAGGCGCTGTGCAGGTCGACAATCTGGTTCAACTGGTAGGCGGCGTACTGGGGTTGCTGACCTCGGTGGCGGCCATGCGGCGCGCCCGCTCCGAGGCGAGGAAGGCCGAGGGGCGCGGGGCCCGCTCTAGCCCCGAACCATCTTCAGCAGCGGCTCCAGAGAACCGACGACCGCGTCCGCTCCGGCTTCCTTCAAAAGCTTGGCTTTCTGTCCGTTACGCGCGTAGCCGAGGAACGGAACGCCGGCCTGGAGTGCGGCCTCGAGGTCCGAGGGGGCGTCGCCGATCATCAAGGAGGCCGAAGGGGCGGCGCCCATCGCGCTCAGGGCGCGGTTGAGGCAGTGGGGGTGCGGCTTGAGGTGGTGCAGGTCGTGGGTACGGCCGTAGATGTGGGGGGCGAAGCAGGGGACCAGGTCCCGGCTCATCAGGTATTTGCGCACCACGCGCGGGGAGTTGTTGGTCGTGATGGCCAGCCGGGAGCCGATCGCCGTCCAGGTCCGTATCAGCGGGTCGGCGTACGCGGTGGGCATGGCCGAGGACGCCGCCCGCAGTTCCTCCTGGGTGAGACGTTCCTCCAGTTCCGCGACCAGGTCACTGCCCGGGTGACGGCGATCGACGGCGCGCAGGACCACGTGAGGGTCCAGGGACTGTCGTTCCGGCTCTGTCAGCAGGCCGTGCAGGCCTCGGCCTTCGAGCCACTCCACCAGTTCGGTCGCCACGCGCTCCGCCGAGTGCCCGGCGAACAGGCGGCAGATCGGGCCGTCGAAGTCCCAGAGGACCACATCGGTACGCCTGATCAGTTCCCGGATCTTCTCGGTGTCGTGCTCCGTGTCTTCTGCCACCGGTTCGGTCTGCGTCGTATCACTAGTCACTAGGAGAGTGTCAGGTCCGTCGTAATGGTTTCCCAGAGGGCGTCGAACCACTTCTGGGATTCCTCCACGAACGCGGCGTCGCGCTGGCCGGCCTGCTTGGCGAAGGAGAAGAGGACGGAGGCGGAGCCGAGGGCGTCGTACATCTCCAGGGTCTGGCTCTCGTACTCCTCCTCGCGTTCGGTGAGGACGTAGTACCCGAGCAGGACTTCCTCCCGGTTGAGCACGTACAGCTTGATCGGCGGGGTGAGGGGCAGGGCGCGGAAGGTGACATGGACGTCCAGGCCGTGTGTGGAGCGCAGGGCGAGGAGGTTGTGCCGCAGGACGTGGAGCTGTGCGTTGCGCATCGCCAGCCACCGCTGGTGCACCGGGTCGTCGTCGCCACGGCCCTCGACGAGGACCGGGAAGGCGAGGTTGATCTCCCTGGACGGCACCAGGATGCGGACGTCGATCGACTCGGGGCTCAGGTTGCCCTCATGGATCTGACGCACCGGTTCGCCGAGGGCCAGCATCAGGGTCTCCGCCGTGTGGCATACGACGTCCACGCGCACGTGCGATGCGGAGAACGCCTCCGTCAGCCGTGGCGCCAGCCCCACCATCGTCGGCTGCGGCTCCCCCATGGCGAGCGCCGGCGGCTCCGCGATCCGTGGCGGGCTCCCCTTGCTGACGTTGCTGAGCAACCCGTCTTCCTGGAGGGCGCGCAGGGCCTGACGGACGGTGCCGCGTTCCACCCCGAACTCGTCTGCCAGCTCGGCCTGGGTGGGCAGGCGGTCTCCGGCCTTGAGGTCACCGCTGTTGATCCGTTCCCGCAGGATGTCGGCGATCTCCTGCGGCGTGAGCCTTCTGCTGCCGTTCACTGCCACGTTCTCCTGGGTCACGACCAAACGCTACAACTCGGATCCATCTACGGGGAGTTGTTTGAAACTTGTTTATGAGTAGGTACCAAGTGGGGACAACTTAAGAGAAGTTGGTTGCCAACTCAATCGAGTTGGCGGAAGTTTTGCTTCCCCTCTCCACCCGCCTCGATTCGAGTTCCCACGCAACACCCCCCACCGCACCGTCCCGCCCGCGAAGCCTGAAGGGGGAACCACCGTGCCTGCTCTCGCCCTCCTCTCCGCCATATTCGTCGTCGGCTTCGAACAGGTCGTCAGCTGGAAGTACGGCGCCACCGGCATCATCGGCCTGCTGCTGCTCACCATAGGCATCAAGGCCAGGAACCCGGCCGTCAGCTCCATCGGGGCCGTCGTGCTCGCCCTGCTGGTCGCGGGGCCCGCTCTATGAGCGAAGAAGCAGGCCGCGGCCTGGCCGTTCGCACTGTGGGAGACGTCAGCTCGTGAGCATCAGCTCCGAACTGATCGTCTCCCACAGTGCGTTGAACCACAGGTGAGACTGCTCGACGAAGGTGGTGTCGCGCAGGCCGGCGCCCTGGGCGAAGGCGAACAGCATCGACTGCGTGCCCTCGGCGTCGTACATCTCCAGTTGCTCGTGGTCGACCTCCTCCTCGCGTCGCGTGAGCGTGTAGTACGCGAAGAGCGCCTCCGTGCCGTTGAGCAGGTACAGCTTCACGGGCGGAGTGAAGGGCAGAGCGCGGAAGGTGACGTTCACGTCGATGCCGTGCGTGGTGCGCAGGGCCAGCAGGTTGTGCCGCAGGACCTGGCCCTGGGCGTTGCGATGGAGCAGCCAGCGGTGCTGCAGCCGGCCGTCGGCGGACGGGTCCACCGGCGTGGGGAAAGCCAGTTCGATGTCGCGACTGGGCAGCAGGACCCGGACGTCCACCTTGGCTGGTTTCAGCTGTCCCGCGTGGATCCGGCGCAGCGGTTCGCCCATGGCGAGGGTCAGGGAGACCGAGGTCAGGCAGAGGGCGTCGATCTCGACGTGCGGGGCCGCGAAGGCGTCCGATATGCGCGGGGCGAGGGACACCATGGTCGGCAGCGGTGGCGCTCCGGGGCCGGTCAGGGCCTTGCTCAGCCCCAGGTCGGCGGCGACGGTGGCCGGGCTTCCCTTGGAAACATTGGTCAGCAGGTGCTCCGACTGCAGGATCCGCAGCGCTTGGCGTACGGCGCCGCGCTCCACGCCGAACTCGTCGGCCAACCTGGCCTGCGTGGGCATGCGCTGACCCGGTCGCAGCTCGCCCGACGTGATGCGGGCGCGCAACTCGTCGGCCACGTCTCGATGGGACGTCTGGGACGTCTGTGGCTGCCGTGACCTCTTCCGCCCATTGACGGCGGCGTGTTTCGGGTCCACAACCAAACACTACAACTTCCCGCCATCTTTGGGCAGTTCCAGGAAAGGTGGTTATAAGCCGCTTCCAAACGGAGATAAGTACAGTGAAGTTGGTGACCAACTTCTGCAACATGGTCAAACTTCAGGAGGGTTGGCCGCAACCAGGGGTCCGCCTCCCCGTCCCGAAGGAGGGACCGTCATGCCGCTCATCGCCCTCGTCGTCGCCGCCCTCGCCATCGGATTCGAGCAGCTCATCCAGTGGAGGTACGGGCCGATGGGCATCATCGCCTTCGTGGCGCTGTCCGTCGGAATCAAGGCCAGGAACACCACGATCAGCGGCATCGGCGCGGTCATCCTCGTGATGCTGCTCGCCCAGTCCGGCTGAGCCCTACCGGGGTTCGCCGTCCCAGGATCCGGCTGGCCGGGCTCCCTTCCGGAGGGGAGCCGGGAGTCCGTCCAGTCTGTACCAGCACAGCCACAACCGAACACCGACAACTGAACAGCTCCAACAGCACAGCCACAACTGAACAGCACCGTCACAACTGAAGAGCACAGCTACGGATGAGTCGTCAGTCGTCGTCGGAAGGAAGGAGGCTCAGAACATGTCCGGGCACCACGGTCGCCTGGACGTACGCAGCAGGGCGTCGGCCACTCGGGCGGCGCCCGCTCGTTCTTCCCGCGCCCGGCCCAGCGCCGCGAGCCGCACCACCGACTCGTCGCTCAGCCACAACCTCGCCAACTCCCCTACTTCCAGGGTGAGTTCGGCGCTCTCGGTGGTCGGTGTGCAGGACGCGCCCTGCGCCGACGCCTCAAGGCGGAAGCGGCCGCCCGCCAGGCCGGCCCGGTCGGCGACCTCCAGCACCAGGGAGCCCGCCCCTTCGTACGTCCGCGACTCCAGCGCCCGTACGACATCCAGGATCCGTACCCACAGCCAGTCCGCGGACGCGGTGATGGCGGCGGCCCTCGGGTCCGGCAGGAAGAGGGGAAGCAGGTCGTCCGGGGCCCGCTGGCCGCTCTTGACCCGGGTGACCCAGTCGATGGAGCAGAGGTAGGTCCACAGGGCGCGCTCCGCGGCCGGGGTCGCCGCCATCAGGTGCCGCACGGTCGCCGTGTTCAGCGGCTTGCCCTCGGCCCACTTGTCGTCGACCTCGTACATGGCCAGTCCCTCGACCTCGCCGTCCGCCGCGCGGTACACGGCGAAGAACGGCTCGGTCCATTTCGGGTCGAGCCGTATGCCGCCCGTGTTGAGCTGCCACCACCAGTCGCCGCGGCTGACGACGCCGGGGGTCGCGCGGCGGACGCGGTCGTGCAGTTCGGGACCGAGTTTGCGTACGTCCTCGGCGTCCACGAGGTCCACACGGCCGCCGCCGTCCGGGCCGGACCAGCGGGGGTCGAGACCGGTGCGCGGGACGTCGACGGTCCACTCGGCGGCCGAGGTGGCGGGGCCGAATCCGTAGCGGCCGTAGATCGGGTACTCGGCGGCGATCAGGGTGGCCACGGCGTCGCCGCGCTCCTTGGCGCTCGCGAGGTCCTGGCCCATCATGCGGGTGAGCAGGCCCCTGCGGCGGTGGGTGGCGGTGACGGTGACCCCGGAGACGGCGTCGGCGGCCACGAGGCTTCCGCCGACCGCGGTGACCTCCTGCGCGAAGGAGCGGAACGTCGCCACGCAGCGGGCTCCGTCGAAGGCGCCCAGCCAGCGGCCCTGTTCGAACTGGGTGCGGCGGGCTTCGAGATCGGTCTCGGTGACGGTGGGTTCACGCAGGAAGCCTGTGTTCACAGCGCGGAGCCACTCGGGGAGTTCTGCCTCGGTGATCGGGCGGACGTCTATGTCGGAGTGCGCGCGGGTCATGGGATCACGGTAGGTGGACGGCGGTGAGGTGTCGCGGGATTTCTGCCGCCCCCGCCATGGGCTCGGTCCCTGGACCCGTCAAGGGCTCGGCTCCCTGAGACCCCTGTCAGGCCCGACAGCCGGCCTCGTCCTCGTACGCCGGACGGTCTGCGGGATGCACGACCGGCCGCACTAGAACACCGCCCGGATCTCCCCCACTTCCCGCCCACCCCCGAGCACGGCGGCCTTCCCGACCCGCTGCACCACCGCCCCCTCGACGCCCATCAACCCCAGCACCCGCCCCAGCACCGGGCCCAGCGCCCGCACCGCTCCGTCCTCCACCTTGAAGGCGAGCGCCCGGCCGTCCGGGAAGGCCACCGCCTGCACTGCCTCCGCGCCGACCTTGGACAGCGCGCCGGGCACCCCGCGCATGAGCCAGGTGTCGTGGCGGTGGGTGCCGGCGACGTACTCGGGGTGGGCGCGCATCGCGTCGGCGACGCGGCGCTCCGGCGTGTCCGGGGCGGCCAGGACGAAGGAGCGGTAGGCGCGGGCCAGGCCCGTCAGGCTGATCGCCGGCACCGGGGCCCCGCAGCCGTCCGTGCCGACCGCCGCGACCCGCTCGCCCGACACTTCCTCCACAACCCTGTGGATGAGTCGCTGGAGGGGATGGGCCGGGTCCAGGTAGCTGGCCTCAGGCCAGCCACGGAGCGCCGAGGCCGCGAGCATCGCCGTGTGCTTGCCCGAGCAGTTCATCGCCACTGGGGAGCGCGCTCCGCCGGAGGCCAGGTACGTCTCCCGCTCCTCCGCGTCCAGCGGCAGGTCCGGCGGGCACTGCAACTGCGCCTCGCTCAGGCCGTGTTCGTCCAGCATCCTCAGGACCAGGTCCCGGTGGAAGGGCTCCCCCGAGTGGCTCGCGGCGGCGAGGGCGAGGCGCTCGCCCGACAGGTCGAGGCCCGCCCGCAGGACGCCCGCCGCCTGCATCGGCTTGTGGGAAGAGCGCGGGAAGACCGGGGAGGTCACGTCCCCGAGGGCCAGCTCCACCGACCCGTCCGCGCCCATCACCACCAGGCTGCCCCGATGCCGGCCCTCGACGAATCCCGAACGTACGACCTCGCAGAGGACCGGCGGTGCGACGGGCACGGACATCGGCGGCGACCCTTCGGAGGCGTCACATCAGCAGGTCGTCGACCTGCGCTTCCCCCTCACGGTACCGGCGCGCCATCTCACCGCTGCTGTCGTCCGCGGTCCGCTGCAGCCGCTGCCGCCTCAGGGAGACCCGCTGCTCGTAGCGGACGAGCCGGCCCATCGCCCTGTTCAGCTCCAGGTCGGTGCGCGCCTGAAGGTCGGAGAGTTCGACCTCGGCGAGCATGTCGGCGGCCAGTCGCCGGTACTCCTCGTTGTGCGGGGTGCCCAGGGTGACGTGGCGGGCGGAGGAGCGGTGGCGGGCCGGGGCGTCCGTGAGGATCTCGGACAGCCGCTCGACCACCGAGCCCGCGCCCGTCGGTGAACGCCGCGCCAACTCCGCCCGCAGGATGTCGATACGCCCCTGCAGCAGCCGCCGTACATAGCTGAGGTCGGCCTCGTCTCGGTGGGCGTCACGGCGCAGGGTGCGCAGCTCGGCGAGGCTCAGCACGGAAAGGTCGTGCTCGGGTGGATCGCAATGCGTGCTCGGGCTGTCGGTGCGTTGAACGGGCGGCCGCAGGGCCATCCGCTCTCCTGTTCGGATCAGCGGGGCAGCCCCAGGCGGCTGCCCGATACTCGATGTGCTCATGTTCCTCTACCGTCCCCTCGCCCGGCGCGTGAAAGCATCGTGCCACCCCAAGTGGCCGCTATGTGACCGAGTGCCCCCGATCAGCCCCAGATGGGGGGGTTAAGGAAGAAAAAAGAATGCCGGTGCAGTACCCTCCGGGCGGCCCGGCATGATGGTCCTATGCGAGCAGTGGTGCAGAGGGTGGACGGCGCGAGCGTCATGGTCGAAAACCAAGGGGCGGACCGAAGCTCCGCGGTTGAGGGTGGTGGCGGGAGACGGGCGGACGAGACCGTCGGGGAGATCATCGGCGAGGGGCTGTGCGTCCTCGTCGGCGTGACACACGAGGACACCAAGGAGAAGGCGGCCCAGCTCGCCCGCAAACTCTGGTCGATCCGCATGCTGCACGACGAGAAGTCCTGCAGTGACATCGACGCCCCGCTGCTCGTGATCAGCCAGTTCACGCTCTACGGGGACGCCCGCAAGGGCCGCCGGCCCACCTGGAACGCCGCCGCCCCGGGTGATATCGCCGAGCCCCTCGTCGAGGAGGTCGTCGCCCAGCTGCGGGCGCTCGGCGCAACGGTGCAGACGGGCCGTTTCGGCGCGCAGATGCGGGTGTCCCTGACGAACGACGGCCCGTTCACCGTCTTCCTGGAGATCTAGGGTTGATCCAGGGGCGATCTACGGTTCCACGACGGCTTCCTGCGCGGCAGCCGTGTCCCCCGCCATCAGCCGCGCCTCCACCGGCACGTTCCGCTTCACCAGGGCCAGGGCGACCGGACCCAGCTCGTGGTGGCGTACGGACGTCGTGATGAAGCCGATCTTGCGGCCGTCGGGGTCCTCGTCGGCGAGGCGGATCTCCGTGCCGGGGCTGGGCAGGTACACCTCGCTGCCGTCCAGATGCAGGAACACCAGACGGCGGGGCGGCTTGCCGAGGTTCTGCACCCGCGCCACCGTCTCCTGGCCCCGGTAGCAGCCCTTCTGCAGGTGCACCGCGGTGCCGATCCAGCCCAGCTCGTGCGGGATGGTGCGGTGGTCGGTCTCGAAGCCGAGGCGCGGGCGGTGGTGTTCGACGCGCAGCGCCTCGTACGCGAGGATCCCCGCCGGCGGGCCGGACTTCTCCGCGTACGCCTCCAGGTCCGCGCGCGGCAGGAAGAGGTCGCGGCCGTACGGCGTCTCGCGTACGGCGACACCCTCCGGCACCTCGGCGATCGAACCGGCCGGCAGGTGCACCACCGCGAACTCGGCCGTGCGGTCGGTGACTTCGACCCGGTAGAAGAACTTCATCGACTCCAGGTAGGCGAGGAGCGCGTCCTGCGTGCCGGGCTCGATGTGGGCCCAGACCGTCTCGCCGTCGTCGACCAGGTAGAGCGCGTGCTCGATGTGGCCGTGGGCGGAGAGGATCAGCGCCTCGGTTGCCTGGCCGGCCGGGAGGTCGCTGACGTGCTGGGTGAGCAGCAGATGCAGCCAGCTCAGCCGGTCGTCGCCGGTCACGGTGATGACGCCCCGCTGGGAGAGGTCGACGAAGCCGGTGCCGTCGGCGAGGGCGCGCTGTTCGCGGAACAGTTCGCCGTAGTGGGCGGCGACGCCTTCGTCCACGCCCTCGGCGGGGACGGCGCCGGGCAGGGACAGGAGAGGGCTCTTCATGGGCACAAGCCTACGACTCGGTAGTTGAACTCTTCAGAGAGCTGTGCGGAGCCGCCGTCGCCGCGCAGTCCTTGCAGCGGCCGAAGATCGCGAAGTGCTTCATGTCCGTGTCGAAGCCGAACTCGCGGCGGAGCTTGGCGGTGAACTCGGCGGCCACCGACATGTCCGCCTCGATCACGTTCGTGCAGTCACGGCAGACCAGGTGGATGTGGTGGTGCC
This sequence comes from Streptomyces sp. DF42, assembly GCF_058267695.1. NCBI lineage: Bacteria > Bacillati > Actinomycetota > Actinomycetes > Kitasatosporales > Streptomycetaceae > Streptomyces > Streptomyces sp. DF42. Next base: position 4,392,267 of record NZ_CM177859.1, read on the forward strand.
GGTCCGCGAGGTGGTACGTCGGCGCTCCGTGCCCGAGGTGGGCGTGGCTGACCAGCTCCAGCTCCTCCAGGAGCTCCAGGGTCCGGTACACGGTGGAGATGTTGACCCCCGACGCCGTCTTCTTCACTTCCGTGAGGATGTCGTCGGGGGTCGCGTGCTCAAGGGTGTCCACGGCTTCGAGGACAAGCTGACGCTGCGGCGTCAGCCGGTAGCCGCGCTGCCTGAGGTCGCTCTTCCAGTCGGTGCTCACCACACCGCCGAGTCTAGAACTACTTGAAGAAGGCGATGCCGTCGTCGGGCATGTCGTCGGGGAGGGCCTTGGCCCAGCGCTCGACGTCGTCCGGGGTGACGACCTTCTTCAGGTGGGCCGACATGTAGGGGCGCAGCTCGACCTCGGGGGTCTGCTTCTCGCCGACCCACATGAGGTCGCTCTTGACGTAGCCGTACAGGCGCTTGCCGGCGCTGTAGGGCCGGGAGGCCGCCGTGCGGGCCACCGCGTCCGTGACCAGGTCGATCTGCGGCTTCTGGTGGGCGAGTTCGCCGTACCAGATCTCGATGACGCCGTCGTCGCGGGTCATCGTCACCTCGACCTTGCGGTGCGCGTCGATCCGCCAGAAGCCGGACTCGGTCTCCAGGGGCCGGACCTTGTTCCCGTCGTTGTCCAGGACCCAGGTGTGGGAGTGGTACTCCAGGAAGTCCCGGCCGTCGTGGGTGAAGGTGACCTCCTGCCCGAAGTTGCACTTCTCGGCGCCCGGGAAGTCGTGGACGCCCGCGCCCGCCCAGGTGCCGAGCAGGAAGGCGAGGGGGACGAGGTCCTTGTGGAGGTCGGACGGGATCTCGATCATGGGGTCGGCAGTTCCTTGATGGGGGTCAGCGCTGGCCTTGGTACAGCTTCTTCACGGTCAGCCCGGCGAAGGCGAGGACGCCGACGCAGACCAGAACCAGCAGGGCTTCGAAGAATGCCTCAAGCACGGGGTGCTCCTTGATGAGCGAGGTGGGCGGTACACAGAAGGCCGGGCCCCAGCTTACGCGGCCGGGGCCGGGCTCTCCTTGCGAGGTACGCCCTCGGCGTTGACTACGCTTCGGTCATGGCGAAGAAGCTCGTGATCAAGGTGACGGCGGGGGCCGATGCGCCCGAGCGGTGCTCGCAGGCGTTCACGGTGGCGGCGGTGGCCGTGGCCAGCGGCGTCGACGTCTCCCTGTGGCTGACCGGCGAGTCCGCGTGGTTCGCGCTGCCGGGTCGCGCCGCCGAGTTCGACCTGCCGCACGCGGCTCCGCTGCCCGATCTGCTCGACTCGGTCCTCACGGCGGGCCGGCTCACCCTGTGCACGCAGTGCGCGGCCCGGCGGGACATCACGGAGAAGGACGTCATCGAGGGCGTACGCATCGCGGGCGCGCAGGTCTTCGTCCAGGAGGCGCTGGGCGACGAGACGCAGGCGCTCGTCTACTGACGGCGTTTCTTGCCGTCCAGTTCGTCCCACCACTCGTCGGACTTCGGGTCGCCGGAGGGGTCGTCCCACCAGCGGTCGTCGGGGCCCCGCCGGTTGGCGACCATGGCGGCGACCGGCGGGATGACCATCGCCACGACGCACATGGCGACGGCCGCGGGGACCGACCAGATGCGCACGACTCCCCAGGCCAGGACGAACAGCGTGACGCAGATGCCCATCATGGCGAAATAGACGCGACGGCGGCGTGCCAGCATGGCTCCAGAGTAGGTCCGGACACGCCGAAGGGCCGCACCACACAGGTACGACCCTTCGTTCGTGCTGGTGACCTCAGACCGCGATCGCGACCTCCGCGAGGCCGCCCTTCTGGGCGACGACCGTGCGGTCGGCGGTGGCGCCGGGGACGAGGGCGCGAACGGTCCAGGTGCCCTCGGCGGCGTAGAAGCGGAACTGTCCGGTGGCGGAGGTCGGGACCTCCGCGGTGAACTCGCCGGTCGAGTCCAGCAGGCGGACGTAGCCGACCACGGGCTCGCCGTCCTTCGTCACCTGACCCTGGATCGTGGTCTCACCGGGCTTGATCGTCGAGGCGTCCGGGCCGCCGGCCTTCGCTCCGCACATGTCTTTTCTCCAAGAGAGGTCTGACCGGAGGAAGGCCGGTCGGGATTTGCGGTCTGCTCGCTTGCTGCGTTGACTTACTGCTGGTGCTACTTGTTGGCGCCGAGCTCGATCGGAACGCCGACGAGGCTGCCGTACTCGGTCCAGGAGCCGTCGTAGTTCTTGACGTTCTCGACCTCGAGCAGCTCGTGCAGGACGAACCAGGTCAGGGCCGAGCGCTCACCGATACGGCAGTACGCGATGGTGTCCTTGGCCAGGTCGACGCTCTCCTGGGCGTAGATCTCCTTGAGGTCGTCGTCCGACTTGAAGGTGCCGTCGTCGTTGGCGTTCTTCGACCACGGGATGTTGCGCGCGGACGGGACGTGACCGGGACGCTGCGACTGCTCCTGCGGCAGGTGCGCGGGGGCCAGCAGCTTGCCGGAGAACTCGTCGGGCGAGCGCACGTCGACCAGGTTCTGCGAACCGATGGCCGCCACCACGTCGTCACGGAAGGCGCGGATGGCCTTGTTCTGCGGCTTGGCGGTGTAGGAGGTCGCCGGGCGCACCGGGACGTCCTCGACCAGCTCGCGGGCGTCCAGCTCCCACTTCTTGCGGCCGCCGTCGAGCAGCTTGACGTTCTCGTGGCCGTACAGCTTGAAGTACCAGTAGGCGTAGGACGCGAACCAGTTGTTGTTGCCGCCGTAGAGGACCACCAGCGTGTCGTTGGCGATGCCCTTCTCCGACAGGAGCTTCTCGAAGCCCTCCTGGTCGATGAAGTCGCGGCGGACCGGGTCCTGCAGATCCTTGGTCCAGTCGATGCGGATCGCGTTCTTGATGTGGTTCTTCTCGTAGGCGGACGTGTCTTCGTCCACTTCCACGATCGCGATGTCGGCGTTGTCCAGGTTGTCCTGGACCCAGTCGGCGTCGACCAGGACGTCGCTGCGGCTCATGCGCTTTCTCCTCCGGGGCAGTTGCGGCGGGGCGTGCGGGTGTGAGGGTGTGCGCGCAGGCGGCGGCGCGCAGGGATGCCCTGGACAGGGCGGCGGGGAATGCGGAAGCAGACGCTTCCGCTCAGAAGGTGCGACAGAGCATGGCGGCGACGCGGCACAGGTCTACTGCCCGCCGCTTCGTGAAATCCGCCTGTAGCTTCATGGACTCGATCGTAGGGACGGACAGCGGGGCGTGTCACCGCCGTGTCGCATGATGAGATGCGATCGTCCGGGATGTGAGACCAGAAGGGGGCCCGGGCCGTGTTCGCACGGCTCGCGGGCCTGCGTACGCGCCATCACACCTGTGTGCGGACGAACCGTCTCGCCCTTCGGACGAACGGAGTCCGCCGAGCGGCGTCCTACCCGGCCAGCCTGACGTTCGAACCCTTCACCGTGATGTCCACACCGTCCTTCGCCGCCTGCACGCTGTCCAGCTTCACACCGCCGGGGAGCTGGTCGATGGTCTGCTGGAAGTCGGTGATCGACCGGATGCGGGAGTCGGCGAGCTCGATGACCAGCTTGGGCAGGTTGTCGGCGTGCACCTTCACGGTGTCGCCGTCGACGGCCACCGTGCTGAGCACCGGATACGTCTGCGAGGCGCCGGCCGCCGAGACCTTGACGTCGACCTTGATCTTGCCGTTGCCACCGTCGGAGAGACCGACGACCTGGGCGGTGACCCCCCTGAAGATGTCCGTCGGCTGGGACTTGGCCGCCTTGAGCAGTTCGTCGTAGGCGATGGTCGCGGTGCCTGTCGCGGTGGACGCGGTGGCGGAGCTGTAGTCGCCGGAGAACGTGACGCCCTTCATATCGGCCTTCAGGTCGTCGATACGGATCGTCTTCGGCCCGGCGCTGCTGCCGCCCGTGCCCGTGCCCGTGTTCGCCTCGTAGTCCTTGATGCCGACCTCGACGTCGTCCAGTTCACCGGAGGCGGCCTGGGTGAGGAAGGGGAAGCCCTTGATGGACACGTCGGGGGTGGAGGCGAGGTTCTCGGTGGTCTTCAGCCTGGACGCCGCCTCGTCCTCGGCGAAGTAGACCGCCACCCGGTCGGCGACCACGAACAGGCCGCCCAGGATCACGACGACGATCAGAAGTATTCGCAGCGCGCGCATACGGCGTTTCCCCCACCTGGCCGGACGATGACAACGTTCCCGACGACCGGGTGGCCGCCCAGCGCGAGACTAACCCTGCGGCGGCACGGGCCGGGGAATTGTCGATCATCTGTGACAGGAGCGGGCGACCGCGGACGGCTACTGGCCCAGCGCCCGCCCCAGCACGTACACGACCGGCGCCGCGGCCGTCAGGGGCAGGGCGACACCCGCCGTGAAGTGCACGAACCTCGACGGGTAGTCGTAGCTCGCCACCCGGTGGCCGATGAGGGCGCAGCCCGCCGCGCCCGCGCCCAGCAGCGCGCCCTTCGCCCCGAACCCCGTCATCCCGCCGACGGCGATGCCCGCACCCGCCGCGGCGAGGAGCGAGACGACCACCGACGCGGGCGTGGGCAGCGGGAGCGCGCGGGCCAGGACAGCCACCGCGACCGCCGCGGCGCCGACCGAGACGGCGTGCGCGGAGGCCGCGAGATAGCCGCCAGCGACGATGGACAGCGCGGCCGAGGCGACGCCCGCCATCAGGCCGTACATCCGCTCGTCCGGGTCCGCGTGCGAGCGCAGTTGGAGGACCAGGGAGAGCAGGACCCAGACGCCGAGGGTGCCCAGGATCGCCGCCGGGCCGTTCGACCGGCCCGCCACCATCAGCACGGCGTCCGCGGACAGCGCGCCCAGGAACGCCAGCGCGATGCCCTGCCGGGCCGGCCACATGCCGTTCAGCCGGAACCAGCCCGCCGCGGTGACCGCCTGAAGGACGACGAGCGGGACGAGAAGGGCGTACGAGCCGACAGCGGCCGCGCCGGACAGGAGCAGCCCCAGCAAAGCCGTGAGCCCGGCCGGCTGCATGCCCGGCTCTATGACCGGGGAGCGGCCCTCCAGGCGGGCGCGCTGGGCGTCCGTGATGCGGGCGTTGCCGGCGAGTGTGGCGGGGCCGTAGGCGGCGCCCGGTGATTCCCCGGCGGAAGGGGCCGGTGCGGGGGCTGGTGCGGGGGCCGGGGAGGGTGCAGGCGCGGGGGTCGGTGCCTGCGGTTGCTGCCACTGCGGAGCCTGCGGGTACCCCTGTTGCGGTGCCTGCTGGGGTGCTGCCTGCTGGGGTGTCTGCTGCGGCATGTAGGCCGTCTCCGCGCCCGACACCGGTGCCTGCGGCTGCGGCTCCCAGGTCTGCCCCTGCCACTGCTGGGTGTACTGCTGGGCGGCATACGGGTCGTCGTAACCCTCGTATCCCTGACCCTCGTATCCCTGACCCTGGTATCCCTGACCCTGGTATCCCTGACCCTGGTATCCCTGACCCTGGTATCCCTGAGCCTGGTATCCCTGACCCTCGTATCCCTGAGCCTGATACACCTGCTGCGGCTGTTGCTGGGCGTGCGGCTGCGGCTGCTGGTACGGGTCGTACGGCTGATCGGTCATCGTCACCCTCCTGCGAACGGCGGGAGCACCTCGACCGTGCCGCCGTCGGCCAGCCGTACCGTCTCATGTCCGCGGGTGCCCACGGGGTCACCGTCGATGAGGAACGAGCATCGCTGCAGTACGCGCGACAGTTCACCGGGGTGTCGCTCACGCACGGCGTCGAGCGCCTCGGCGAGGGTGGCCGCGTCGTACGGCTCCTCGGCGACGCCGGCTGCGGCCTTCGCGGCGGCCCAGTAGCGCACCGTGACCTTTGGCATCCGGTTCCTCAATCAATGGTCGATGAGCAGTCGATCGGCGGTGTACACCGTCAGGCTAGCCCGCCTGTGAGACGGCCCAGTCCCCGATGCGCGCCAGCAGCCCGTCGGTGACCGCGTGTTCGGCGTGGCCCATGCCGCCCTCCACCCAGAGATCGCCGTGGTCACCGGCGGCCGCGGCCAGCATGCGGGGGTGGTCGAGCGGGAAGTAGCCGTCTCGGTCGCCGTGCACGATCAGGAGCGGAGTGGGCGCGATCCTCGCCGCCGCCTCCGCCGGGGAGAGCGGGACCGGGTCCCACTCCCGGTGGTGGATCCTCGTACCGAACCCGTAGCGGCCCACCAGCCGGCCCTCGGGGCGGGTTACCAGCCAGTGCAGCTTCCGCATAGGGGCGGTGCCCCGGTAGTACCAGCGGGCCGGTGCACTCACCGAGACCACCGCGTCGGTGGACGCTTCCGTGCGCCCCTCGCGCCCCGGCCGGTACAAAGCCGCGTGCCGCAGCACCACCGAGCCGCCCATGGAGAAGCCGACGGTCGCCACGCGCGCGTGGCCGAGCTCCCGCGCCCAGGTCACCGCGGCCGCCAGATCGAGCACCTCCCGGTCGCCCACCGTGGACCGTCCGCCGGACGCCCCGTGGCCCCTAAAGGAGAAGGAGACCACCGCCCCGTACTGCGCGAACGCCTCCACCACCCGGCGCACGTGCGGCTTGTCCGCGTCGCCCGTGAAGCCGTGGGCCATGACGAACACCAGATCAACGGAGGATGGCGCCGCGGCGTCGTATACGGCGGCCGGCGGGTCGTATACGGAATCGATCGACACCCCGTCGTCAGTGTGCAGAAACGTCCGCAAAGGGGTGCGATTGAACGTCTCGGAGTTCGGACGAACGATGGAACGCGCCACATGACCTGCCGGAGTGATGCTCATGTGGGCTATTCTGCTGGGCAGAGGACTCGGGCAGCGACGCCCCCGGGTCCTTTTGTGCTTTCGGAAGCGTTGTATACGACGCGGGAAACCGCAGGTGTACGGGGCGCCCGGGATCGCAGAGCGGTACCGCACCACCAAACGTCCTCGCAGGGACCGAGGAGGAACCAGACGTATGAGTTCTCTGCTGCTCCTGACCAATGCCCTTCAGCCGTCGACGGAGGTGCTCCCCGCCCTCGGCCTGCTCCTGCACAACGTGCGAGTGGCCCCGGCGGAGGGCCCCGCCCTGGTCGACACCCCGGGCGCCGACGTCATCCTCGTCGACGGCCGCCGTGATCTGCCCCAGGTCCGCAGCCTGTGCCAGCTGCTGCGCTCCACGGGCCCCGGCTGTCCGCTCGTCCTGGTCGTCACCGAGGGCGGCCTCGCGGCCGTCACCGCCGACTGGGGCATCGACGACGTGCTGCTCGACACCGCCGGTCCGGCGGAGGTCGAGGCGCGGCTGCGGCTGGCCATGGGCCGGCAGCAGATCGTCAACGACGACTCCCCCATGGAGATCCGCAACGGCGACCTGTCGGTCGACGAGGCCACGTACTCCGCCAAACTCAAGGGCCGGGTCCTCGACCTCACCTTCAAGGAGTTCGAGCTCCTCAAGTACCTCGCACAGCACCCGGGCCGCGTCTTCACCCGCGCCCAGCTGCTGCAGGAGGTCTGGGGCTACGACTACTTCGGCGGCACCCGCACGGTCGACGTCCACGTACGACGGCTGCGCGCCAAGCTCGGACCCGAGCACGAGTCGCTGATCGGCACCGTCCGGAACGTCGGTTATCGATTCGTTACTCCGGAGAAGGTCGACCGGGCCGCCGAGGAGGCCAAGGCCAAGGCAGACCGGGCAAAGCAGGACGATGCGGACGGAGCGAGCGCCCTGGACGAGGTCGAGGTGCGGGCGGAGGCATAAGGAGTGCCGCTGGGGGCATCGCTTCCACACAGGCTCTCCGGGCCCAGCTCCTTCTCGCCCTGCCCAGAGCCGGTTTATCCGCGTAGAATCCGCGCGTGGCCAAGGTGACTCGGGATGATGTGGCGCGGCTGGCGGGGACTTCGACCGCCGTCGTCAGTTACGTCATCAACAACGGACCCCGGCCGGTCGCCCCGGCCACGCGCGAGCGTGTCCTCGCCGCCATCAAGGAACTGGGGTACCGGCCGGACCGGGTCGCCCAGGCGATGGCGTCCCGGCGCACCGACCTCATAGGCCTGATCGTGCCGGACGCGCGCCAGCCCTTCTTCGGGGAGATGGCGCACGCGGTCGAACAGGCCGCCTCCGAGCGCGGAAAGATGGTGCTGGTCGGGAACTCCGACTACGTGGGCGAGCGCGAGGTCCACTATCTGCGGGCGTTCCTCGGCATGCGGGTGTCCGGGCTCATCCTGGTCAGCCACGCGCTCAACGACAACGCGGCCGCCGAGATCGAGGCCTGGGACGCGCGGGTGGTCCTGCTGCACGAGCGGCCCGAGGCCATAGACGACGTCGCCGTCGTCATCGACGACCTGGACGGCGCCCGGCAGGCCGTCGGCCATCTGATCGACCACGGCTACGAGTACGTCGCCTGTATGGGCGGCACCGCCGAGACCCCGGTCGTCGGCGACCCCGTCTCCGACCACGTCCAGGGTTGGCGGCGTGCGATGGAGGAGGCCGGGATCCCGACCGAGGACCGGCTCTTCGAGGCCCCGTACAACCGCTACGACGCGTACAAGGTGGCCCTGGAGATCCTCTCCGGGCCCCGGCGCCCGCCCGCGATCTTCTGCTCCACCGACGACCAGGCGATCGGCGTGCTGCGTGCCGCGCGCGAGCTGCGGCTCGACGTGCCGGGCGAGCTGGCGGTCGCCGGCTTCGACGACATCAAGGAGGCGGCGCTGGCCGACCCGCCCCTGACCACGGTCGCCTCGGACCGCTCCGCGATGGCCAGGGCCGCCGTGGACCTGGTGCTCGACGAGGGGCTGCGGGTGGCGGGGTCCCGGCGGGAGCGGCTCAAGCAGTTTCCCTCGCGGCTGGTCACGCGCAGGTCGTGCGGCTGCCCGTGACGGTGCCTGCATATGGGTGCCTGCACATGAAGGTTGCCTGAACGGCCTCGCCCAGCTGCGAGAAGGCTCTTTATATCGGGCAAACAAGGTTCTGCCGGGCTTCTCAGCGGGCACTCAGCCAACTCTCATGGTCGAGCGGGAAGCTCATTGTCATGACCGAGAGCATCCGCCGCAGCGGCGAGTACGAGAACCCCTACCAGGGCGAGCAACAGCACCCGTACCCCCAGCAGCAGCACGCCTCCTCCCCCGTGAACCCCGAGTGGCCGCCGCCGCCGGCGCAGCCGCCGGTGCGGCCCGCGCCGCAGGTGCAGCCGGTCGCGGCCGAGGGTTCCGGCTACGGCGGCTACGGCGGGCACGACGGCTACGGCTACGGCGGTGACGGCAACGGCGGCGGCGGTACGGCCTTCCTCAACGCCGCTCCCGTCCCTCCCGCGGCTGCTCCGGCGCCGAAGAAGCGCACCCGGGGCCCCCTCCCCCTGCTGGCCGCCGTGGCGATCGTCGCCGCGGCCATCGGCGGCGGCACCGCGTACGCCTTCCAGGAGCTGACCGGCAACGACACCGTCGCCACCAGCAGCACCAGCACCCATGTGGTGCCCTCCGGCAAGAAGGGTGACGTCGCCACCATCGCCGCGGCCGTCAGCCCGAGCGTGGTCGAGGTCAGCGCCACGCTGAGCAACGGTTCGTCGACCGGCTCCGGCGTGATCATCACCAGCGGCGGCGAGATCGTCACCAACAACCACGTCGTCTCCGGCGCCACGTCGATCAAGGTGACGACCAGCGCCGGCACGACCTACACCGCCAAGGTCGTCGGCACCGACAGCAAGAAGGACCTCGCCCTGATCAAGCTGGAGAACGCCTCCGGCCTCAAGGCGGCCACCCTCGGCAACTCCTCCGGCGTCCAGGTCGGCGACACCGTCGTGGCGATCGGCTCCCCCGAGGGCCTGAGCGGCACCGTCACCAGCGGCATCGTCTCCGCCCTCAACCGGGACGTGACCGTCCCGACCGACGAGGGCCAGTCCCAGGACCAGGGCCAGGGCGGCGGCGACGGCCGGTGGCCGTTCTCCTTCGGCGGCCAGCAGTTCAACGGCGACACGGGTTCGTCGACGACGACGTACAAGGCGATCCAGACCGACGCGTCCCTCAACCCGGGCAACTCCGGCGGCGCTCTGATCGACGCCGCGGGCAACATCATCGGCATCAACTCCGCGATGTACTCGGCGAGTTCACAGTCGTCCTCGGGCTCGTCGGACGCCGGCAGCGTCGGCCTCGGCTTCGCCATCCCGATCAACACCGTCAAGTCCGACCTGGCCACGCTGCGGGCCGGCGGCAGCGACAACTGAACCCGGCCGGCTGTCATCACCTCACCAGCAGGGAGTGCGTCATGGAGAACGTCATGGAGTACGTCATGGAGAACGCCATGATCAAGCAGGCTTCCCACACGGTCGCCGGCATCGATCCTGCCGGGCTCGCCCTGGCCCTGGACGTGGCGTACGCACTGCACGCGCCGGTGACACCGGTGACGCGCGCGCCGGAGCTGGTGGCGACCGCCCCCGCCCAGATGATGGGCCTGCGCACCACCGCGGCCCGTCCGCACCGCCGCAAGGTGCCGCTGAACCGGATCGCGGCGATGCACGGCTGACCGCGCCCGGCCGCCCTTCTCTCCGTACGCGCCCGCAGGGAAACATGCGAGGCTGAAGGCATTCAGCACGTTCCAGCACGTTCCGGCATCTTCAAGCAGGTTCACGTACCTTCAGTCCCTTGCCGCCCCACCGCACCCGAGGAATCCGAAGCCCATGAGCCCCGCCGATGGCGACCGTGACCCGCAGCGCATCCTGATCGTCGACGATGAGCCGGCCGTGCGCGAAGCACTCCAGCGCAGCCTCGCCTTCGAGGGATACGACACCGAGGTCGCCGTGGACGGCGCGGACGCCCTGGAGAAGACGACCGCGTACCAGCCAGACCTGGTCGTCCTCGACATCCAGATGCCACGCATGGACGGCCTGACCGCCGCGCGCCGTATGCGGGGGGCCGGGACGACGACGCCGATCCTGATGCTGACGGCACGGGACACGGTCGGCGACCGGGTGACGGGGCTGGACGCGGGGGCCGACGACTACCTCGTCAAGCCCTTCGAGCTGGACGAACTGTTCGCCCGCGTCCGTGCGCTGCTGCGGCGCAGCTCGTATGCGGCGGCAGCGGCCGCCGGGGCGATCCACGAGGACGAGGCGCTGAGCTTCGGCGACCTGCGGATGGATCTGGCGACACGGGAGGTGACGCGGGGTGGGCGGCTGGTGGAGCTGACCCGCACGGAGTTCACGCTCCTGGAGATGTTCATGGCCCACCCGCGCCAGGTCCTCACGCGTGAGCAGATCCTGAAGGCGGTCTGGGGCTTCGACTTCGAGCCGAGCTCCAACTCCCTGGACGTGTACGTCATGTACCTGCGCCGCAAGACGGAGGCGGGGGGCGAGCCTCGGCTCGTGCACACGGTACGGGGCGTGGGGTACGTCCTGCGGCAGGGCGGCGCGGAGTGAAGAAGGTTCTACGCCGCTTCCAGACACTGCCGATTCGCTCGCGGCTGGCGATGCTCGTCGCCGCGGCTGTGGCGTTCGGGGTGGCGGCGGTTTCGGTGACCTGTTGGTTCATCGTGCAGGGGAAGTTGTACGACGAGGTCGACGACCGGCTCTCAAGCATCAACGGCAGGATCCTCAACCCCGCCGACGTGCCCGCCGTCCTCGCCGGCTGCACCGAGTCGACCGATGATTCGGGCGGTAACCAACGCCCCTCCTTCGTCTACCTGCAACTGGTGACGTCGGACGGCAGGGCGTGCGTGCTCAACGAGTCCGAGGGCGTCGTGAAGGTCACGGCGGCGGACAAGGCGGCGGCCGCGAACCCCACCACCCGCATGCGCACCTTCCACAACAGCACGGACGCCAAGGGGAACGACGTCCGAGTGGTGACCATCGCCATTCCGGTGGGCCCCGGGCCCAATCCCGAGGCCTACCCGGACGTGGCGATCATGGCTGCGATCTCCCTCAAGGACACCCAGAACACCCTCAACGACCTCGCCCTCATCCTCCTCCTCGTCTCCGGCGTCGGAGTCCTCGGCGCCGGAGCCGCCGGGCTCGCCGTCGCCCGCGCCGGCCTGCGCCCCGTCGACAAGCTCACCGAGGCCGTCGAACACGTCGCCCGTACCGAGGACTTGAGCATCCGCATCCCGGTGGAGGACGACGCCGAGGACGAGATCGCCCGCCTGTCCCGCTCCTTCAACTCGATGACCTCCTCCCTCGCCAGCTCCCACGATCTGCAGCAGCAGCTCATCGCCGACGCCGGCCACGAACTCCGTACCCCCCTCACCTCTCTCCGTACCAACATCGAGCTCCTCACCCGCAGCGAGGAGACCGGCCGCCCGATCCCCCCGGCCGACCGCAAGGCACTCCTCGCGTCGGTGAAGGCGCAGATGACCGAACTGGCCGCCCTGATCGGCGACTTGCAGGAGCTGTCGCGGTCGGAGGGGCAGCGGGGCGAGCGGGTGCAGGTCGTCTCGCTGGAGGACACCGTCGAGGCCGCGCTGCGCCGCGCACGGCTCCGCGGACCGGAGCTCACGATCAATGCCGACCTCCAGCCCTGGTACGTACGGGCGGAGCCGTCCGCGTTGGAGCGGGCGATCGTCAACATCCTCGACAACGCGGTGAAGTTCAGCCCGGAGGGCGGCACGATCGAGGTCGAGCTCGGCAGCGGCATCCTGACCGTGAGGGACCACGGCCCCGGCATCCCCGCCGACGAACTCCCCTACGTCTTCGACCGCTTCTGGCGCTCGCCGAGTGCGCGCGCCCTGCCGGGATCGGGGCTCGGTCTGTCGATCGTGGCCCGCACGGTGGAGCAGGCGGGCGGTGAGATCACGCTGGAGCGGGCGGAGGGCGGCGGCACGGCCGCGACGGTACGGCTGCCCGGGGCGCCCACGGCTCCGCCGGAGATGCCTTAGCCGATCCGGCTCCCCGCCCCCTCGCCCTTGACCCCGTCCACGAACACGGACCAGGACGCGGCCGAGAAGAGCAGCGCCTTGGACGCCGGAACCTTGCTGTCGCGGACGGGGACCAAGCCGGGGTGGCCGTCGGCGACCTCGACGCAGTCATTGGCTCCCCCCTCGCTGTAACTCGACTTACGCCACACGGCGATGCTGAGATCGGGGGTACGCGTCATGATCCGTGCTCCTCCAGTACGTCTCTGATGAACGCAAGCGAGTCCGACGGGGACAACGCCAGGTCGCGGAGCCGATCGTAGGACAGTCGTTGCCGCAGGACTTCGTCCGGATCTTCGATCAGCCGACTGCAACCGTTGCCTTCCTTGTAGGCAACGGCACTTCCGTCCCGCTGCCAGAGCAGCGTCAGCGACCCGTTCATATGGTGGTGCGCTCCCGCCGAGAACGGCAGTACTTGGAGCATCAGGTTGGGCCACTGTGCAGCGGCCTCAAGGTGAAACAGCTGGTCACGCCAGGTTTTCCCCCGGGCTGCAGGACGTCGGAGTGCGAACTCGTCCATGACGATCCGGGCTTCTGGCTCAGGCTTCTGCCTCAGGAGGTACTGCCGCCCGAGCCGTGCCGCCACCTGCTCCTCAACGGCCTCGTCACCGTCAGCCGTTGTCTGAGCCCCAGACAACACCCCCCGAGCGAACTCCTCGGTCTGGAGAAGCCCTGGAATTCCTGGTGCGAATACCCACATGATCCGCGCCGTCGCCTCCAGCGCCATGTACTCCTTGTACTGGTCCTTGAACGCGTCCAGCCGCGCCGCCTTCCAGTGGCTTAACAGCAGGTCACCGGTGCCGTAGTAGCCGTCCAGGTCCTCCATGACCGTGACCTTGGACAGCCGCTCCCCCGACTCCAGCCGACTCAGATAGCTCTTCTCGTACCCGGTCTCGTCGGCCAACTGCCCCAGCGACTTCCCGGTCTTCTCCCGCAGGACCTTCAGCGTCTGCCCCAGCATCGCCCGTCCGGAAACCGGCTCCGCGTCAACCTTTCCGCCCACGTCACCCCTCACCGTTGCCTGCGCGCCAGACAACACCGAACCTCTTCCGCAGCGTACGCCGCACCTGTGACGATCGAGACACGAACGGTAATCACCGCTCGTCAGACCGCTGCCATGCCAAAACCCCCGCGACCGATGCTGCTCGGCCCGGGGGCGTGGCCGACGCTTCGAAGGAGTGCCGACATGAGGGAACGTATCGCGGGATTCTGCGAGTCGCTACTGCTCGCAATCGTGCACGCACTGCTACCCGCCCACGGCCGGCACCGATCCGGGCCATCCCAACCACTCGGCGGGGAGCGGCCGTTCGCTCCAGCCGCGGCCACCCCTGCACGACTCGACCACCCCGCCGACGTAGGCCCCTTCGAGCAGGACACCCACCTCGTACGCCCCTACCTCCTCACCCACGACGAGCGCCGCGAACGCCGCCTCCGGCGCAGGCGCCGTCAGGCCCTCTGGCTCGCCGTGCACGGCATCGACGTAGGCCCTCGGCGCATTCACGGAGTGGCGGTGTCCGCATGAGCGCGGCCGAGGAGATCCCCACGCTTGAGCAGTTGCGGCTGCTTCCCTGGACCACCCCCGAAGGCAAACCCTGTTACCTCAGCACCGACGGGGACGACAGCAGGCTGTCCCTGCTGGCCGACGACGTGGAAGCAGCTCAACTGGACTCCGGGGAACAGGTCCTCACGGGATCCAGGGCCGTGCTCTCCGATCCGACGGCGGGTGAACGAGCGGTGCGCTTCGCACTCACCAGGGCGGCCGAGTCCCTGGAGGACGTCCTTCGGATCGCGGCCAGTCGAGGCCGGCGGGTCCACCGCTACGGCGGGTGACGTCACGGTGATGGCGGGGCGGGATCACCACCTGTGTGGTGCTCCCGCCCCGCCATCGACTTCCGATGTCCGGCGTCAGTGGAAGCACAGCAGCCGTGAAGGCGGCCCGGCACGGGTTTCGTCCGGCGTCAGCGGGACTTGCCGACCGCCAGACCCCAGCCCTGGATCCGCACCCTGATCCCGTCCTTCTCCACCCGTACGTCCCGAAGCCGCAGTTCACCGCGGTGCGGCGAGGGCAGGCTGAAGCCCAGGGACAGCCGGTCGGCGAGGACGGGGCGGGTGAGCCGGGGCAGGGCGTCCAGCAGGGCCGGGTCGAAGCCGAGGCGCTTGAGCAGGGCGGGGTGCTCCAGGGCCAGATCGATCAGGTTGAGCCGCATCGCCCGGTGGAGGAAGCGCGGTGTGCCGGTCACCCGCGCCAGTTCGGCGTCGGAGCGCAGAGCCTCGCGCACCGCGGAGTCGGGCACGCCGAGCCGCCGCACCACCGACGGAACCGAGAACAGCGCCTTCGCCTTGTTCGTCTCGTGCGCCAGGCGCGCGGCGGAGCTGCGGGTCAGGTGCAGGCCCTCGGAGGCTCCGGTGCCGGGCCGGTAGGTCGCCAGGTCTCCGATGTCCAGCCGCATTCCGCCGATCCGCGTGGCGATGGATCGGTCGCCGTCCCGGCTGATACGGGCGTCCGCCCGCAGGCGGAGGTCATGTCCGGCCACCGGAAGCGTGCCGCGGGCGAGCACCCGGTCGCGGCCGTGTCCGGTGAACGTGACCTGGGAGGCGCCGAGTTCGCGGTTCAGGTCGTCGAAGGAGAGCAGTACGTCGCCGTCGAGGCGGGGAACTGCCGCGCCCCGTACGGAGGTCGGACCGTCGGGGGCGTCGAGGCGTACGTCGTGCGCGGTCGCCGTCACCTTGGCCAGGGAGACCCGGTCGGCCGCGACGTCCGGCACGGTCACCTTCACCGACTTCAGTCGGCCGTCGGCGAGTTGAGTGAGGAAGGGGAAGCCGCTGATCTCCACTTCGGGCGCCGCGCTCAGCCGCATCCGGTCCTTGAGGGAGTCCGCCACGCGGCGCTCGGCGTACAGCAGCGCCCAGCGGTCGGCGAGGCTGAGGAAGGCGGCGAGGACGACGATTCCCGCCACGGCCTTCAGCGCGAGCGGCAGGCCGGCGAAACGGCCGCGCCTCCGGCGGCGGCCGCTTCGGCGGTGGTTGGGAGGAGCCCAGGCAGCATCATCGGCCTGGGCCTCTTCCGGTACGACCGGCGCCTGTACGTCCGTTGCCGGTGGTCCCCAGGCCTGTACGTCCGGGGCCCGTGCGGCCGCGCCCTCGTCGGCGTCCTCGTGGAGGAACTCCTCCAGCGGGCCGTCGTCCAGGGCGCCCAGTTCTTCGTAGGGGTTTGGATGGCGATGCGTCGATAGGTCGTGGTGGGGGGCACGCATCGATCCATCCGACCATGCGAACGCCCCCCACCCGCAACCGAACCCGGGGTTTGCGATCTAGCTCACGATCGTGATCCGGTCGGCGGCCGGCGGCGCGATCGGGTTCGTCGCCGACGAGTTGGCCGTCAGGTACTGCTGCAGCGCCGCGAGGTCATCGGTACCGACCAGGTCGTTCGTGCCCTGCCCCAGCGTCGTGAAGCCGTCGCCGCCGCCCGCGAGGAAGCTGTTGGTGGCGACGCGGTAGGTGGCGGCCGGGTCGATGGCGGCGCCGTTGAGCTTGACGGAGTCCGTCACCACGCGGTCCGCGCCGCTCTTCGTCAGGTCCAGCGTGTACGTCAGCCCCGACGACGGCTGCAGGATCTTCGGCGCCGCAGCGTTCGTACCGCTCACCTGCTCCTTGAGCACCTGGATGATCTGGGCGCCGGTGAAGTTCTGCAGATTCACGGTGTTGGAGAACGGCTGGACCGTGAAGCCCTCGGCGTAGGTGACCACGCCGTCGCCCTCAGCGCCCTTGGCCGCGTAGGTCAGTCCGGCCCGCACACCGCCCGGGTTCATCAGCGCGAGGTCGGTCTCCGGGTCCAGCTCCTTGCCGTACGCGAGCTGCGCGTCGGCGATCAGGTCGCCCATGGGGGACTCGGTGCCGGTGTTCGGGACGTCGGCGGAGATGTAGCCGATCGCACGGTTGCCGATGGGGGCCGCGAGGGTGTTCCACTTGTCGATCAGCCGCGTCATGTCCGGCGCCTTGGCGACGGTCCGGGTGACCACATGGTTCGCCGACTTCACCGACGTACGGGCGATGTCACCGGTGAGGCGGTCGTACGTGAGCGTGGTGTCCGTGTAGAGGCGGCCGAAGGACGCGGCCGAGGTGACCATGCGGGGCCTGCCCGCCGGGTCGGGGATCGTGCACACGTACGCGCTGTGGGTGTGACCGGTGACCAGGGCGTCCACCGACGGCGTGATGTTCTTGGCGATGTCGACGATCGGGCCGGAGATGCCGCTGCCCGCGCCCGCGGAGTCGCAGTCGTAGTTGTACGACCCCGAGGCCGGGAAGCCGCCCTCGTGGATGAGCGCCACGATCGACTTCACGCCCTGCTTCTGCAGCACCTTGGCGTACTTGTTGATCGTCTCGACCTCGTCCTTGAACTTCAGGCCCTTGACCCCGTCGGCGGAGACGACACCCGGGGTGTCCTCCAGCGTCACGCCGATGAAGCCGATCCTGACGTCCTTCTTCTTCCACACCCAGTAGGGCTTGAGGATCGGCTTGTTCGTCTTCTCGTCGAGGACGTTGGCGGCCAGGTACGGGAAGTCGGCGCCCCTGAACTTCTTGTCCGTGTAGCAGCCGTCCTTGGGGTGGCAGCCGCCGTTCTGCAGCCGGGCCAGTTCCTTCGCGCCCTCGTCGAACTCGTGGTTGCCGACGCTCGTGACGTCCAGGTCGAGCTTGTTCAGCGCCTCGATGGTGGGCTCGTCGTGGAAGAGGCCCGAGATCAGCGGCGAGGCTCCGACCATGTCGCCGCCGGCCGCGGTGACGGAGTACGCCTTGCCCTTGCGGGCCTCGCGCAGATGGGTCGCGAGGTACTCGACACCGCCCGCGTCGATGCTCTTCGTCGTGCCGTCGGCCTGCAGTTCGCTCACGCGGCCCGACGAACCCGACGGCGGCTCCAGGTTGCCGTGCAGGTCGTTGAAGGAGAGCAGCTGTACGTCCTGGTAGCGGCTCGGGCGGTGGTGGCCGCCGCCCTTCGACTCGTGCGCGTTGGCCGGAAGCGCGGCGGCGAGTGCTCCGGCGGTGGCGAGTCCGGCGGCTGCGGCCACGAGACGGTACGTCCGTCTGCGGCGCTGGTTCGGCTGGGAAGTGGCTGGCATGCGCCCCCCTGTGGGTCGGCTGAGGAAGTGGTCCCCGTCCGGCGCAGCCTAGGGTCAACGCGCGTAGCGTGAAAAGGGATTCGTGATGACATCCTGGTTTTCCTTTACCCCTCCCTTGACCCCCACTTTGCGGGGCGGTCCCCTTACCCTCGTACGCATGACCAGCGACGACACCGCCCGGCCCGGCCGGACCCGCTCCATCGAGACCTACTCCGCGCTCTCCGCGGAGCAGACCGAGGCCGTGCTCTCACTGCTCGCCGACGCCGCCCGGGAGGACGGCCGGCAGGCGGTGTCCGAACAGGGGAGGCTGCAGCTGCGCGGCGGAGAGCGCGAGGGGGTGTCCCATCTGCTGCTCAGCGTCGAGGACGAACTCGTCGGCTACGCACAGCTGGAGGACACCGACCTGGTCGAGGCACCGGCCGCCGAGCTGGTCGTCCACCCCTCGTACCGCGGGCACGGGCACGGGCGGGCGCTGGGCTCGGCGCTGCTCGCCGCCTCCGGCAAGCGGCTGCGGGTGTGGGCGCACGGCGGGCACTCGGCGGCGCGGCATCTCGCGCAGGTCCTGGGGCTCACGCTCTTTCGCGAACTGCGCCAGATGCGGCGGTCGTTGACGGACCTGAACCTGCCCGAGCCGGTTCTCCCGGCCGGCGTCACGGTCCGTACGTTCGTCCCCGACGCCGACGACGCCGCCTGGCTCGCCGTGAACGCCGCCGCCTTCGCCCACCACCCCGAGCAGGGCTCCCTCACCCAGCGCGACCTCGACGACCGCAGGGGCGAGCCCTGGTTCGACCCGGCCGGCTTCTTCCTCGCCTTCCGCGGGGACGAACTCGTCGGCTTCCACTGGACGAAGGTGCATGCGGCCGAGCAGCTGGGTGAGGTGTACGTCCTCGGGGTGCGGCCGGGTGTGCAGGGCGGGGGGCTGGGCAAGGCGCTGACCACGATCGGGCTGCGGCATCTGGAGGCGCAGGGGCTGCCTGCGGTGATGCTGTATGTCGATGCCGACAACAAGGCGGCGGTTGCCGTGTACGAGCGGCTGGGGTTCGTGACGTACGAGACGGACCTGATGTACCGCACGGAGACGTGAGCCTCCGGCGGGTCGGCGGTGTGTTGTGCGGGTGTGTGGGGGTGCGCGTCCCTGGGGGCTGCGCCCCCGGACCCCCGTCGGCCTGCGGCGGTGTGGGATGGCGCGCCCCTGGGGGCTGCGCCCCCAGACCCGCGTCGGCCTGCGGCGGTGTGGGAGTGCGCGTCCCTGGGGGCTGCGCCCCCAGACCCCCGTCGGCCTGCGGCCTCGTCCTCAAACGCCGGACGGGCTGGTGGGTGCCGGCCTGCGGCGAAGAGGTGAAGCCCGCCCTCAGATGCCGGACGGGCCGGATGATGCCGGCCCGCGCCGAAAAGGCAGCGCCCGTCCTCGTAGCGGCTCGGGCATGCACAGGGTCAGCGCCGCCACTGCCCCCACCAGCAGCCATGCCCAGCGGACGTGCGCCGCGCCCCAGCGCTCGTCCTGCACGGACACGAACAGGGCCCACCGGTCGGGCGACAGCAGGGGCGCAACCACGGCTGTGAACAGCACGGTCGCCGCCACCGAGGGGCCCGGCCGGGGCTCGTCCGTCAGGCGTGGTGCCAGCGCGCCGACGGCAAGCGCCAGTACGCAGGCCGTGGCTGCCTCCAGGGTGATGTCGCCGACCGGGGGGCGCACCTCCGAGGGGACGAGGAGGAGCAGTGCCGTCCACCACAGCGCGGTGAGCGCGACGGCGTAGCCCAGGCGCAGGGCGGTGCGCAGGGGGCGGCGGACCGGCACCGTGGCGGTGGTGTGCCGGGCCGGGTCGTCCAGCAGGAACGCCAGCCCCAGCGCGTACGCGAGGATCGCGGAGCGCAGCAGGAGGAGGGCGGCCCGCGCGTCGGGCTCACCGCCCGCGAACCGCTGCACCCCGGCGATCACCAGGCCGAGCCCGCCGCCCGCCGCCACCGCCCGCCACGGCAGCGTCCGCAGGACGGGGAACGCCAACCCCCTCGTCACCCGCATCGACCCGCCTCCCTCCGCACCATCGCGCCCAGGAGCGCATCCGCCCAACCCGCAGACCAACACGGCAGCATCCGCGGCACGGGAAGCCCCAACCCCCTCGTCACCCGCATCGACCCGCCTCCCTCCGCACCATCGCGCCCAGGAGCGCATCCGCCCAACCCGCAGACCAACACGGCAGCATCCGCGGCACGGGAAGCGCCAAGCCCCTCGTCACCCGCACCTGTCCGCCGTCTTCGGTGCGGCCACGCCCAGCAGTTGTGCCGCTCGCGCGCTGGTCACCTTCGGGGCCGTCAGTTCCGTCCAGTGGGCCTTCATGCGGGTGGCCACGGTGTCGCGGGGCTTGCCCAGGAGTTCTCGTACGACGTCCGTCTGGCCCGCCGTCATCTCCATCGGGTCGGTCGGCGAGAGGACGATCGCCGAGCCCGTCACGCTGTCGTCGAGCCGGACGTCGCGCAGCGACTGCATCGGGTCGGGCATCCAGCTCAGGGCGAGCCACATGACGGTCACCATCCGGCCGTCGCACATCCCGCTCGTCGCCTTCTCGTCGCCCGCGACCAGCACCGAGGAGACGGCCGCCGAGAACTCCGGGACGCGGGGGCCGCCCCAGCGGGTGCCGACGGTGACCTGGTGCGGGGTGGTGGACGGGAGGATCGCCGAGTCGCCGGTGAGGCCGTAGGTGGCGTCGATGCGCTGCCGTACGAGAAGCGGCTGCCGGTGCGCGGTGCCGCCGGCCAGGGACCGGACGTGGTCCACCACATCGGCCCAGATGGCTGTCCGCGGCATCCACTCGGGGAAGGCGCAGTACGTCGACCCGTTCCGCCGCACGCAGGGCTGCACCTTTTCCGGGGTGTGGGTGGCCGCCTCCCGGGCCGCGATCGTGGCGGTCGGCAGGGCCGCGGTCTGGACCGCACCGGCCGTGACCGCCAGCGCCAGCGCCGCGGCGACGGCTCCCCTGAGGGCCCAGCTGCGGCTGCCGCCCGCCAGGACGGCCACGAGCGCCACCGTGAGTGCCAGGGCCAGCAGGTACAGCGCGTGCCAGGCCGCGGGCCGGCCCATCAGGTCCGAGGGCAGCGCGACGGAGCTGTTCTCGCCGATCATCGGAGCCAGCCAGCGCAGGCCGCGCTCGCCGTCCGCGGCGGGGAACGTTCCGGCCACGAACAGGAAGAAGAACAGCACGATCAGCAGTGGCGCCGCGAAGACCGAGGTCAGGAGACGGGCGAGCAGCACCCCGACCGCCCCGAAGAGCAGGACCGTCAGCGGGCCGACGAGGAGTTCGGCCGGTGATCCGCTGCCCACGGCATCGGGCTTGAACGCCGACCAGCCGAACTGGGCCAGCACGCCCGCCCCGACGAGCAGGGCGGGCGCCACGACGGAGAGCACATGGGCCGTCGTCCGCCGCCACGGCTCCAGCACCAGCACCGTGAAGTGGCGTTCCGTGTCGTGCCGCTTGGAACGCAGCACCGCCTGGTTGACGCACAGCAGCACCACGAGGGCGATGAGCAGCGGGCCGGTCTGGGTGGCCCGGTCGGCGTCCTGGAGTGCGGGGTGGCCGTTCCCCTGCTTCGGGGTGCGCCACACGATCCAGGCGACGTACAGCGCGAAGGCGAGCAGCATCGGGATCCGCAGCAGGAGCCTGCGTGCCTCGAAGAGGGCCAGGGCGACGACGGCCGACCAGGATCTGCGGGGCCCCTCGGTCCGCAGCGCGACGGGGGTTTCCTCCATCATCGTGGTCATGCCGCCACCTCCGCGCCCGCATCCGTGCCGGCGTCGTCCAGGGTGAGCAAGTAGCCGTCCTCCAGGGTGGGTTCGAGCAGGTCGGCGCCGTCGGGCGGGCTGCCGACATTGCGGAAGGAGCCTGTGCCCGTGCGCCAGCCGGCCTTCGCGCCGGGGTCGCGTTCCGTGCTGCTCCACACGTGTCCGGCCGCGCGCGCGGTCAGTTCGGCCGGGGTGCCGTCGAAGCGGATGCGGCCGCCCGCCATCACCAGGACGCGGTGGCAGAGCATCGCCACGTCCTCGGTCTGGTGGGTGGACAGGAGGACCGTGCGGCCCTCTCCCGCCTGGGCGATCAACTCCCGGAAGCGCATGCGCTGTTCGGGGTCGAGGCCGACGGTCGGCTCGTCGAGGACGAGGAACCCCGGGTCGCCGACGAGGGCGGCGGCCAGGGCGATCCGCTGCCGCATACCGCCGGACAGCTTCTTGATGCGCTTGGCCCGTACGTCGGCCAGGTCGACCTGGTCCAGCACACGGCGCACCTCCCGGTGGCGGGCGGCGCGGTCCGTCAGCTCCTTGAGGATCGCCACGTAGTCGACGAACTCGAAGGCGGTGAAGTCCGGGTGGAAGCCGGGCGTCTGCGGCAGATAGCCGAGCCGGCGCCGCACCTCCTGCCGGCCGGCCGCCGTCGCCGGGTCGTGCCCGAGCGCGGTGAAGGCGCCCCGGTCTGCGGGCACGGCGGTCGCCAGCACCCTCAACAGGGTGGTCTTTCCTGCCCCGTTGGGCCCGAGCAGCCCGGTGACGCCCTGCGTCAGCCGCAGCGACACGTCGTCGAGGGCGCGAGTCCCGCCGTAGCGGAGGCTGAGCCCGGAGGCGGAGACGGTGGGTGTCATACGGCACTTCCCTGGAAACGGTCGAAACGGTCACGTACGAGGAAGAGCAGCCCGCCGGCGAGCGCGGCCACCAGCGCCGCCACCCCCTGGCCGGCCGCGGTGAACGGCACGAGCGTGCCGGCGCCCTGGGCGCGGGCCGCCAGCAGCAGCGCGACCCAGGCCCCGCCGACCAGCGACGGCGCGAGCACCGGGCCCAGTCGGGCGGTGAGCGCCAGTGAGGTCGCGGTGAGGGCGAGCGCGGGCAGCAGCCAGGCCAGGGCGCGCAGCCCGTAGCCGGGCAGGGCGAGGGTCGCCAGGCCGCCCAGGCCGAGCCCCGCGACGAGCACGGCGACGGTCCGGATCATCAGCAGTCTGAACCCGTGCACCGGTGCGACCACCGCCATCTCGTACGTCGGGTCCAGCGCGGGTCCGTACGACAGCGCGACCCCGGCGAGGGGCAGCAGCGGCGCGAGGGCGAGGAAGAGTGTGGGCGCGGTGGCCGCCCGGGTCGTGTGGGCCGCCGCGACGCTCATCACGAGCACGGCGGCGACCGCGCCCAGCCAGGAGCGGCGCAGCACGGGCGTGGCCGCGAGCAGCCGTGCGGTGTGGTCGGCGACGCCCAGCCGCAGCAGCAGCGACTCGAACAACCGCGGCCGGGGCGCGTCGAGTTCCGCGTCCAGCCGCTCCCAGCCGGCGTCGAGCCCGACCGGGTCACCGACCTCGGTGAGGACGGCCCGGCACCGCGCACAGGCGGCCAGGTGGGTGTCGGCGGACCAGAGCAGGGGCGGCGCCAACTCGCCCTGGGCGTAAGCCCGTAGATCCTCCTCGGCAACATGCCAGGTCATACCGCCACCTCCCGCACCGGCTCCCGCCGACGCCTCCACGGACCCCGACCACCCACACGGCCGCCCACACGGCCACCCCCATCACCATCTCGGTGGCCGTCTCCGCGACCATCCCCATGGCCGACTCCGCGGCCGGCCACGGACCCGCAACCTCGATCGGCCACCGTGCGGCTCCCACCGCCGCCGGGCCCGCGCCGACGCGCGGTCCCGTGCACCCGATCGCGTACCTGTCCGTCGCTCATGCCAGTGCCTCCCGCAGTTGCTTACGGGCCCGCATCGCCCGTGTTTTGACCGTCCCCGGTGGTATGCCGAGCAGGACGGCCGCCTCGCGGGTGGTCAGCCCGTCGATGACCGTGGCCTGCAGCACCGCGCGGAGTTCGGGGGACAGGCGGACGAGGGCGCCCGCGAGGTCCCCGTGCTCCACTCCCGCGAGGACGCGCTCTTCGGCGGACGCCTCGTCACGGTGCCGCAGCCGCGTCAGCGCCTGCCGCAGCCGGCCGCGCGCCCCGTCGCCCCGCAGCGCGTCGATGAGCCGCCGCGAGCCGATCCGCCACAGCCACCCCGCGACGTCCCCTTCCTCGCGGTAGTGGGCCTTGCCCCGCCAGATCGCGAGGAACGTCTCCTGTACGACGTCGTCGACGACCCCCGCGTCGGCGCAGCGGCCGCGCAGCCGGGCGGTCAGCCAGGGCGCGTACCGCCGGTACAGCTCCTCGAAGGCGCGCCGGTCCCCGTCCGCCGCGACGGCGCGCAGCAGATCCCCGTCGCTTCTCGTTTCGCTCACGTCTCCTCATCGGACGGCCCCGGCGGATCGGTTCACACGATCGCACTTGACTTTGCCGCGCGGCTTGCACCACCCTTTCACTACTCAATTAGTGAAAGGGTGGTTGTACGGGTGGTCGAGTACCGCATCGACCGGCGCTCCGGCGTCGCCACCTACGTCCAGATCGTCCAGCAGACCAAGCAGGCCCTCCGACTGGGCCTGCTGGAGCCGGGAGACCGGCTGCCCACCGCGCGCGAGGTCGTCGAGGCCACCGCCATCAACCCCAACACGGTCCTGAAGGCCTACCGCGAGCTGGAACGCGAGGGCCTGGTCGAGGCCCGTCGCGGCCTGGGCACCTTCGTGCGCAGGACGCTCGGCGCCCAGCCGGCCGACTCGCCGCTGAGGGCCGAACTCGACGCATGGGCGCAGCGCGCCAGGGCGGGCGGACTCGACCGCGAGGACGTCGACGCCCTGTTCTCATCCGTCCTCGACCAGCGCTTCCCGAAAACCGACGAGCTCTTCCGTGAGCATGAGGGGGACCAGTGAGTTCCACGAGCACCATCCCGGCCGTCGCCCTGGAGGCGTCCGGGCTGGGCAAGCGGTACGGCAGGAGAGCCCCCGCGGCCCTCGACGACTGCTCCTTCCGCCTGCCCGCCGGCCGGATCAGCGCACTCGTCGGCCCGAACGGCGCCGGGAAGTCGACCCTGCTGGCCATGGCCGCCGGGCTGCTGCGGCCCACCGCCGGCACCCTCACCGTGTTCGGCCGGGCGCCCGGCGAGTTCCGTGACCGCGTGGCCTTCCTCGCCCAGAACAAGCCGCTGTACCCGCAGCTCACCATCGCCGACACCCTGCGCATGGGCGCCGAGCTCAACCCGTCCCGCTGGGACGCGGCGTACGCGTCCCGCATCGTCGAGGAGGGCTCGCTCGACCCCGCACAGAAGATCCGCGGCCTCTCCGGCGGCCAGCGCACCCGCGTCGCACTCGCCCTCGCGCTCGGCAAGCGGCCCGATCTGATGCTGCTCGACGAGCCGATGGCCGACCTCGACCCGCTCGCCCGGCACGAGCTGATGGGCACGCTGATGGCGGACGCCGCCGAACGCGGCACCACCGTCCTGATGTCCTCGCACATCGTCAGCGAACTCGCCGACGCCTGCGACCACCTGCTGCTCCTGGGCGGCGGCCGGATACGGCTCGGCGGCGGCATCGACGACCTGCTCACCGCGCACACCCTGGTGACCGGCCGCGGTACGCCCGCCGACCTCGCCCCGCACACGGTCGTGGAGTCCCGTGCCGCCGGCCGCGGCCTGACCGCGCTGATCCGACGCGACGGCCCGGTCGACGGCACCTGGGAGACCGAGGAACCGTCCCTGGAGGAACTCCTGCTCGCCCATCTCCGCTCCCCCGACGCCCCGGCCCTGCTCACCCCGGGCACCACCGCGGCCCCCGTGGAGGTGCGGGCATGACCACGACCACCGCCCCCGCCCCCGTCTCCGCCGCACCCCGCCGCGGCGCCCTGCGCCCGCGCGGCCTGGTCTGGACGGTCCTGCGGCTGCACCGCACGGCGCTGTTCGTCTGGCTCGGCTTCGTCGCCTGCACCGCCGCGTTCCTGCTCTGGCTGTACGGGCCCGGCGCGAACGCCACCCAGGCCAAGCTCGACGCCCTCGGCTACGGCGGGGTGCTCGACGCCGCCTACGACCAGGGCATGCTCCTCGGCTTCACCGCGGGCGCCTACACCAACCTGTTCTACGACCCGGGCACCCTGATCAGCCTCGCCTCCTTCGGCGTCGCGCTGTTCGCGGCGGGCCCACTGACCGCCCGCGAGCTGGAGTTCGGCACCGCACAGCTCGTCTGGGGGCAGTCCCCCTCCCCCGCTCGCTGGCTCGCCACCAAGCTCGCCATGCCCGCGCTGGCCGTCACCGCCGGCATGAGCCTGCTGGTCGTGCTCTACCGCCTGCTGTGGAACGCGCACGGCAATCTCCTGATCGCCGGCATCGGCCCGCGCGCCTTCTACTTCTCCGTCGGCCCCGCCACCGTCGCCGCGCCACTTCTGGGGCTCGCCCTCGGCGCCCTGGTCGGCCTGGCCGTACGCCGCACGCTGCCCGCCCTCGCCCTGGCCGGCGTCGGGTACTTCCTGGTCAACGCCTTCCGCGCCAACTCCTGGCCCTTCCAGGGCCGCTACCAGCAGCCGGAGCTCCACTCCCGCAGCTGGGCCGTGAACTCCAAGGGCGCCGTGATCCCGGACCCGGACTGCTACGACAACACACGCTGCCTGGCCCAGCACGACGTCGTGCGCTTCGGCCGCGAGTACCTGCCGTCGTCCGACTACTGGCCCCGCCAACTCCTGGAGACCGGTGTCCTGCTGGGCCTGACCGCGCTCGCACTCGCCGCCGCCTTCCTCCTCCTGCGCAAGAGGAGCAACCTCGTATGACCGCCCTCGGGTCCGCCGTTACGGGCTCCCCGGGCACCAGGGGCCTGGCCCGCACCGTGCTGCGCGTGCACCGCACGGCCCTGGCCGTGTGGACCGTCTTCATCCTGGCCGCGGTCGGCCACCTGGTGTGGCTGACCGAGGTCACGGCGAACTCCGTACACGCTCGCATCGCCGCCTGCAGTCCCACGGAGGATTCGTGCACCTTCTCGTCCGCACTCGGGGACTACACCGGCCCCCTGGGCATGACCAGCACCTTCGCCTACTACAGCTTCTGGGCCGTCGCCGCCTGGGCGGGCGGCGCGCTGATCGGCCGTGAGCTGGAGTCCGGCACCGCCCACCTCGCCTGGACCCAGGGCGTGAGCCCCGCCCGCTGGCTCGCCACCAAGCTCGCCGTGCCCGCGCTGGCACTCGTCATCGGCGACACGCTGTTGGTCGTCGTGTTCCGCTGGGCCTGGGCCGCGCACCGGGACCTGATGGGCGACGACTGGACCTTCGCTGACGTCTTCGCGGCCCGCGGCCCGACCCTGGTCGCGTACACCCTGTGCGCCCTCGCGGTCGGCACGCTCACCGCCCTGCTGCTGCGTCGCGCGCTGGCCGCACTGGCGATCTCGGTCGCCGTGATGATCGTGCTGAACCAGTACCTGGAGATCCAGCGCGAGGTCCGCCGGCCCCGGCCCCGCTTCTGGCCCATGACCCTCATGGAGAGCGGCATCCTCCTCACCGTCGCCGCCCTCGCGACCACCGCCGCCTTCGTCGTGCTGCGCCGCCGCACGGTGTGACGCAACAGATCCGCGTACGTCCTTCCACGAGCGGGAAGGGCGTACGTATCCTCCGGATGTTCTCCGAAGACGCGTTCCAGCCGGGGCCTACGTCCGCCCCGCCCACGTAGACGCCCGGGAGCCGCCCCCCGATATCCCACACGCCATGTCGCCGTAACCAACGGTTCAGACAGGCTTGCGAGGCTCGGCCAATGACGCCCTCCGTGCCGAAGCCTTCGCCACCCCCCGAGGGGCCTGCGGGGAACGGGGACGCTCTCCGCTCCGTGCAGGCGCTCCCGCCCGCGCTTTCCGACGCGCCCGTATCGCTCGGAACGCGGAAGAATGGGTTCATGAGCCAGCCAGAAACCGCCCAGGCACAGGTCCAGCACGCGCAGCCCTCCGTGGGCTCCATAGCCGCGCACCGCCCGCACACCGTGTCGGCCGTGGTATCCGACCTGGAACCCGACATCGATGCGGACCTCGACGCCTACGAGGAATCACCGTACGACGGGCCCCAACTGCCGCAGGGACGGTTCCTCGACCGGGAACGCAGCTGGCTCGCGTTCAACGAACGGGTCCTCGAACTCGCCGAGGACCCGAACACCCCGCTGCTCGAACGGGCCAACTTCCTCGCGATCTTCGCCAGCAACCTGGACGAGTTCTTCATGGTCCGGGTCGCCGGACTGAAGCGCCGTATCGCCACCGGCGTGGCCACCCGTTCCGCCTCCGGCCTCCAGCCCCGCGAGGTGCTGGAGATGATCTGGGCCCGCTCGCGCGAGCTCATGGCCCGGCACGCCGCCTGCTACCACGAGGACGTCGCCCCCGCGCTCGCGGAGGACGGCATCCACCTGGTCCGCTGGGCGGAGCTGACGGAGAAGGAACAGGCGCGCCTCTTCACCCTCTTCCGGCACCAGATCTTCCCCGTCCTGACCCCCCTCGCCGTCGACCCCGCGCACCCCTTCCCGTACATCTCGGGTCTCTCGCTGAACCTCGCGGTCGTCGTGCGCAACCCCGTCACCGGCCACAAGCACTTCGCCCGGGTCAAGGTCCCGCCGCTGCTGTCCCGCTTCCTGGAGAGCTCCCCCGGCCGCTACGTCCCCATCGAGGACGTCATCGCCGCCCATCTGGAGGAGCTGTTCCCGGGCATGGAGGTCCTGGAGCACCACGCCTTCCGCCTCACCCGCAACGAGGACCTGGAGGTCGAGGAGGACGACGCCGAGAACCTCCTCCAGGCCCTGGAGCGGGAGCTCATGCGGCGCCGCTTCGGGCCGCCGGTGCGCCTGGAGGTCGAGGAGTCCATCGACCGCGAGGTCCTCGACCTGCTGGTGCGCGAGCTGAAGATCAGCGAGGCCGAGGTCTACCCGCTGCCGGGTCCGCTCGACCTCACGGGCCTGTTCCGCATCGCCTCCCTGGACCGGCCCGAGCTCAAGTACAAGAAGTTCATCGCCGGCGTCCACCGTGACCTGGCCGAGGTCGAGTCGGCGTCCTCGCCCGACATCTTCGCGGCCCTGCGCACCCGGGACGTGCTGCTGCACCACCCGTACGACTCCTTCTCGACGTCGGTGCAGGCCTTCCTGCAGCAGGCGGCCGATGACGACGACGTGCTGGCCATCAAGCAGACCCTGTACCGGACCTCCGGCGACTCCCCCATAGTCGACGCGCTCATCGACGCCGCCGAGGCCGGCAAGCAGGTCCTCGTCCTGGTCGAGATCAAGGCCCGCTTCGACGAGCACGCCAACATCAAGTGGGCGCGCAAGCTGGAGGAGGCCGGCTGCCACGTCGTCTACGGCCTGGTCGGCCTCAAGACGCACTGCAAGCTGTCCCTGGTGGTCCGTCAGGAGGGCGACACGCTACGGCGGTACAGCCACGTCGGCACCGGCAACTACCACCCCAAGACGGCCCGCCTCTACGAGGACCTGGGCCTGCTGACGGCCGACCCGCAGGTGGGCGCCGACCTCTCGGACCTCTTCAACCGCCTGTCGGGCTACTCCCGCCGGGAGACCTACCGCCGCCTCCTGGTCGCCCCCAAGTCCCTTCGTGACGGCCTGATCTCGCGGATCAACAAGGAGGCCCAGCACCACCGTGCGGGGCGTCCGGCCTTCATCCGCATCAAGGTCAACTCGATGGTCGACGAGGCGCTCATCGACGCGCTCTACCGCGCGTCCCAGGCCGGCGTGCCGGTCGACGTCTGGGTGCGCGGCATCTGCGCGATCCGCCCGGGCGTCGCGGGCCTGTCGGAGAACATCCGGGTCCGCTCGATCCTCGGCCGCTTCCTCGAACACTCCCGTGTCTTCGCCTTCGGCAACGGCGGCGAACCCGAGGTGTGGATCGGCAGCGCCGACATGATGCACCGCAACCTCGACCGCCGTATCGAGGCCCTGGTCAGGGTTACCGACCCGGCCCACCGCGCAGCCCTGAACCGGCTGTTGGAGACCGGTATGTCCGACACCACCTCCTCCTGGCATCTCGGCCCGGACGGCGAGTGGATCCGGCACGCCACCGACGCGGACGGCGCGCCCCTGCGCAACGTCCAGGAGATGCTCATAGACGCCCGGAGGCGCCGGCGTGGCACAGCAACACCTTGACCCGACGGACCCCACGGCCGGGCCCGCCCCCGCTCTCGGCTCCACCCGAGTGGGAGGTCCCCCCACAGGCGAAGCCCTCGCGGGCTACCTGCGGGCCCAGGCCACGGAGTTCCTCCGCGCCCTGCGGCTCCACCGGGAGACCGGCCCCGCGGCAGGCAACGGCGCGGAGAATCCCGTCGACGCGGCGCGCGCCCTGCGCCGCTCGGTCCGCCGCATCAGCGGCAGCCTGCACACCTTCCGCCCGCTGCTGGAGACCGACTGGTCCGAGGGACTGCGACCCGAACTGGCCTGGCTGTCAGGGACGTTGTCGATGGAGCACGCGTACGCGGCCCGGCTGGAGCGGCTGCTGCTGGCGCTGCACAGGCTGTCCGGAGCAGCGGTGCTCCCTGCGCAGTCGGCGACCGCGGCACCTTCTTCGACCGCCGGCCGACCGGCCACCGGCGGACCCGCCACGGCCGCGGCCACCACCGACCGGGGCAACCTGACCGTCGGCGCGGCCAAAGCCGGAGCCCTGCTCGAACGCCAGCTCACCCTCGCCCGGACCCGAGCCCACAGCACCGCCCTCCAGGCGTTGGGGTCGAGCCGCTTCCACGCCGTCGCGGACAAGGTCGCCGTCCTGGCCAGCGAAGTCCCCCTCACCCCCGGCGCCGCCACCACCGACCTGTGCGTCCTGGCCGCCGCGGCCGAGGACCGCCTGTCGGACGCCGTGACCACGCTCCCCCTCGTCACCGCGGGCAGCCCCTACAACGCGGAGGCGCTGATCCACGGCCTCTCCCCGGATCCGGCCCCGCACCCCCAGGACACCCCCTGGCACCAGGTCCGCCTGCTCCTGCGCCTGGACCGCTACGCCCGCGAGACCCTCCACGGCACGGACGGCCCGATCGACGTCCGCCTGCTGACCGCGGGCCAGGCCCTCGACCGGCACCGCGACGCCTCGGAGGCGGCGGCCGCCGCGGCCTCGGCGGCCCGCACCCCTCGGATCGCCCCGGCGACGGCGTACTCGCTCGGGGTACTTCACGCAGATCAGCGGCACGAGGTGGAGGCGGCCCGCTTCGCCTTCCAGCAGTGCTGGCAGAAGCAGGCGGTGAGCACGCCCTGAGCCGGTGACCCCGGCGCCCGCAACCCCTGTCGAAGGAGACGGTGAACCACCCGTGACCCACGCCGACGACACCCTCATCCAGGCCGCGGGCTGCGTCCTGTGGCGCAGCTCCCCGGTCGACGGCGATCTGGAGATCTGCCTCGTCCACCGGCCGAAGTACGACGACTGGTCCTGGCCCAAGGGCAAGCTCAAGCGCGGCGAGGACCATCTGACCGGCGCGCTGCGCGAGGTGGCCGAGGAGTCGGGCTACACCGCGGACCCGGGCGCCGAGCTGTCCACGGTGCGCTACTTCGCGAACGGCCGCCCCAAACAGGTCCGTTACTGGGCGGCCGAGGCGGTCTCGGGAAGCTTCGCTCCCAACACGGAAGTGGACCGCGTCCTGTGGCTCTCCCCCGCCGCGGCCCGCAGCCGTCTGACCCAGTACCGGGACCGCACCCTCGTGGACGAACTGCTGACCGTCCTGCGTCATGCCGGACCGGACAGAACCCTCTGATCAGTAACCGTCCAGATGGCCCTCGGCGTCGGCCCGGGCCAGGCTGCGGGCTCTGCGAGCCGGGCCACGCCACCCGCAGCTGCACCGTGCCATACAGAACCGGCCCTGTTCGACCGTCGTCGTACGATGTTCTTGCTGCGCCACACAGACAACGTTACCCAGCCCTCACTGGTGCATCCCTCACCTGCAGCCATCGCCTGCCGTCGGCAGCGGGCTCCCTCTACGCGTGACGGCCCCCTCCGGCCGTCGTTAAGCGGAACGACAGGGGGCCCGTGACGGACGTACCGGCTGGGGGTAGCAGGCGATGGCGGAGCGGCAGCACAGAGGCACGGTCGTCACGGCAGGACTCATGGTCTGTGTCTGCGTGGGGACCGGCGGCTGCTCCGGCACCCGCTCCGCCGCAGTGGACTCCCGCGCCGCGGACCCCGTCGAGATCCTGCACCGCGCCGCGAACACCCTGGTGGAATCCGGCACGTCGAGGGCCACCACGTCGATGGAGATGGCCACCGGCGGCACCCGCGTCACCATCCGCGGCGAGGGCGACTACGACTACCGCCGCCGGCTCGGCCGGCTGAAGGTGCAGCTCCCGCAGACCCCGGCCGGCACCGCCGAGCACCGGCCGATCACCGAACTCCTCGCGCCCGGCGCCCTGTTCATGAAGAACCGGGGTGCGGGCGTGCCCGCCGACAAGTGGGTACGGGTCGACACGACCGACCTCTCCGACGGCAACCTGGTGACCGGCGGCGTCACCGACCCGTACACCGCGGCCGAGTTGCTGCTCGGCACGCGCACGGCGACGTACGTCGGCCGGACCCGACTCGCCGGGGTCGCGGTGCGGCACTACCGCGGCACCGCCGACCTGGCGAGCGCCGCGAAGGGCGCATCGGAAGGCGTCCGAGAGTCCCTGGCCACGGCGGCGAAAGGGTTCGCCACGGCCGAGGTCCCGTTCGACGTCTACCTCGACGACCAGGGCCGCATCCGCAAGATCCGGCACCGCTTCAGCTTCGTCAACGGCCACCGCAAGGACACCGTCGCGGTCGCCTCGACGACGCTGCTGTACGACTTCGGGGTCCGCGTCGACGTACGGTTGCCGGCGTCGAAGGACATCTACGCAGGGAAGATCGCCGAGCAGTAGGGCCGCGTGGTGGGTGACGCCGGGGGCGTCAAGAACTAGCCCGTCCGTGCCATGCGCGGTGTGTAGGCCGCTCCCTACTCTAGGAAGTCGGTAACGGCAGAGAAGAGGTGATGCACGTGGCTCCGGTCGGCGGTACGGCAGTTCAGGACCACGTGGCCCTCGCCGAGATCGAGCTGTGCGGAGAGCTGATCATCGCGGCCTCGGCCGCCGAGGACCGGCTCAGCCTTGAGAGCATCGACGAGGTGCTGAAAGTGACCGAGGAGCGCGACGCCTCCGGCGACTAGCCGGAGGCGTCTCTGCCAGGCCTTCGCCCGGCGGGCGTCAGGTGCGCAGCAGCCGCCCGATCGCCTTCGTCGCCTCCTCGACCTTCGCCTCGACCTCGTCGCCGCCCTTGACCGCGGCATCGGCGACGCAGTGGCGCAGGTGTTCCTCCAGGAGCTGCAGCGCGAAGGACTGCAGGGCCTTGGTGGAGGCGGACACCTGGGTGAGTATGTCGATGCAGTAGACGTCCTCGTCGACCATCCGCTGCAGACCGCGGATCTGCCCCTCGATGCGGCGCAGGCGCTTGAGATGCTCGTCCTTCTGCTTGTGATACCCGTACGTCGTGCCGTTCGTGCCGTTCGTGCTCTGCGTGCTGTTGTCGGAGGGCGCCGTCGCGCCGGCCTCGGTGGTCGTCATCGCGTCCTCCCGCAAGACGTGCGGACATATACCCCAGGTGGGTATATGGTATCGAACTTTGCTGGGTATAGGGCCCTTGGCCAACGCCTGCACCTGACCCCCGTACAGCCCCCGTGCCGATCGCTCTGCACGATGGGCGACACTGGAGGACGGCCCATTAGCAGTGGCTGGATGATGCGCCTAGCATCAGCCTGACCGAAACCGATGCATCCCGAGGACCCCACGTGCGCTTTCGTCTGACCCCCAGGGAGACGAGCTTCTATGACATGTTCGCCGCATCCGCGGACAACATCGTCACGGGCTCGAAGCTCCTGATGGAACTGCTCGGGGCGGACACCGCCGGCCGGGCCGAGATCGCAGAGCGTATGAGGGCAGCGGAACACGCGGGTGACGACGCCACGCACGCGATCTTCCACCAGCTGAACTCCTCGTTCATCACGCCCTTCGACCGCGAGGACATCTACAACCTCGCGTCGTCCCTCGACGACATCATGGACTTCATGGAGGAGGCCGTCGACCTGGTCGTCCTCTACAACGTCGAGGAACTCCCCAAGGGCGTCGAGCAGCAGATCGAGGTGCTCTCGCGGGCGGCCGAGCTGACCGCCGAGGCCATGCCGAACCTGCGCACCATGGACAACCTGACCGAGTACTGGATCGAGGTCAACCGTCTGGAGAACCAGGCCGACCAGATCCACCGCAAGCTCCTCGCGCATCTCTTCAACGGCAAGTACGAAGCGATCGAGGTGCTCAAGCTCAAGCAGATCGTGGACGTGCTGGAAGAGGCCGCCGACGCTTTCGAGCACGTGGCGAACACGGTGGAGACCATCGCCGTCAAGGAGTCCTGACTCCTTCATGGACACCTTCGCTCTGGTCGTGACCATCGCGGTCGCGCTCTTCTTCACTTACACCAACGGCTTCCACGACTCGGCGAACGCGATCGCCACGTCCGTCTCCACCCGGGCGCTCACGCCCCGGGCCGCGCTGGCGATGGCGGCCGTGATGAACCTCGCCGGAGCCTTCCTCGGCTCCGGGGTCGCCAAGACCGTCAGTGAGGGCCTGATCGCGACGCCGTCGGGCTCGAAGGGGATGGCCATCCTCTTCGCCGCACTCGTGGGCGCCATCACCTGGAACCTGATCACCTGGTACTTCGGCCTGCCGTCCTCCTCCTCGCACGCCTTGTTCGGCGGCATGGTGGGCGCGGCGCTCGCGGGCAGCACGACCGTGTACTGGAGCGGCGTCCTGGACAAGGTCGTCATCCCGATGTTCGTCTCCCCGGTCGTCGGCCTGCTCGTCGGCTATCTGGTGATGGCGGCGATCATGTGGATCTTCCGCCGGTCCAACCCGCACAAGGCCAAGCGGGGCTTCCGGATAGCGCAGACGGTGTCCGCGGCCGGCATGGCACTGGGCCACGGCCTCCAGGACGCCCAGAAGACCATGGGTGTCGTGGTGATGGCCCTGGTGATTTCCGGCCACGAGACGTACGGCGACCCGATTCCGGTCTGGGTGAAGATCGTCTGCGCCGTGATGCTGTCGCTGGGCACGTACGCGGGCGGCTGGCGCATCATGCGCACGCTGGGCCGGAAGATCATCGAACTCGACCCGCCGCAGGGCTTCGCCGCGGAGACCACCGGTGCGGCGATCATGTTCACCACCGCCTACCTCTTCAAGGCCCCGGTCTCCACGACCCACGTCATCACCTCGGCGATCATGGGCGTCGGCGCCACGAAGCGCGTGAACGCCGTGCGCTGGGGCGTCGCCAAGAACATCGTCATGGGCTGGTTCATCACGATGCCTGCTGCGGCGCTGGTAGCAGCGGGAGCATTCGGCGTCGTGGACCTCGCGTTCCTGTAGGACGTTTCCCGGCCGCGCGGGCTTGCGCTGCCGCGCGGGTTTCCGTTCTCTGGCGGGCTCCCCGTTCCCCAGCGGGTTCCGCTCCCTGACGGGCGTCCCGGTCGGCAGGCTTCCCTGGCCTCAGGCTTCCGCTCCCCCGCAGGCGCCCTGGCCCTCGCAGGCTCTCCTGGACTGGCGGGCGCCCTGGCCCAGCAGGCTCGCCATTCCCTCGCGGGCCCCCCGTTCCCCAGCGGGTTCCGCTCCCTGACGGGCGTCCCGGCCAGCAGGCTTCCCTGCCCCCGCAGGGATTTTTCTGATCCCACCGGAGCTTCTGCGACGCCGGTCGGCGCCTCTCAGCCCGTCCGGCGTTTGAGGACGAGGCCGAAGGCCGATCGGGGGGTCTGGGGGCGGAGCCCCCAGGGACGCGCACCCCCATTCACCCGCACAAAACACACCCCCCGCACCCCCACACAATGACGACGGGCCCGCCCCCAGAACAGGGGCGGGCCCTTCACCGTCCCCACGGTGGCACCGCCATGCAGCACCGCGGGGGGTCCGGTCACGGCCTAACCGAAGCGGCCGGAAATGTAGTCCTCGGTCGCCTGGACCGACGGGTTGGAGAAGATCCGCTCCGTGTCATCGATCTCGATCAGCTTGCCGGGCTGGCCGACCGCCGCGAGGTTGAAGAAGGCCGTACGGTCCGAGACACGCGCCGCCTGCTGCATGTTGTGCGTCACGATGACGATCGTGAAGCGCTCCTTCAGCTCACCGATCAGGTCCTCGATGGCGAGGGTGGAGATCGGGTCGAGGGCGGAGCAGGGCTCGTCCATGAGCAGCACCTTCGGCTCGACCGCGATCGCGCGGGCGATGCACAGACGCTGCTGCTGACCACCGGACAGACCCGAGCCGGGCTTGTTGAGGCGGTCCTTGACCTCGTTCCAGAGGTTCGCGCCCTTGAGCGACTTCTCCACGATGTCGCTGAGCTCGCTCTTCTTGTACGAGCCGTTGAGGCGCAGACCGGCCGCCACGTTGTCGAAGACGGACATCGTGGGGAACGGGTTGGGACGCTGGAAGACCATGCCGACCTCACGCCGCACGGCCACCGGGTCGACCCCGGCGCCGTACAGGTTCTCGTCGTCGAGCATGACCTTGCCCTCGACCCGGCCGCCCGACGTCACCTCGTGCATCCGGTTGAGGGTGCGCAGGAAGGTGGACTTGCCGCAGCCGGACGGGCCGATGAAGGCCGTGACGGTGCGGGGCTCGACGGTCATCGAGATGTCCTCGATGGCCCGGAAGGAGCCGTAGTAGGCGCTGAGGCCGCTGACGTCAATTCGCTTGGCCATGGAAATCACTGCTTCTTTCGAGGGGGAATCTGGTCGCTGTATGGCCGCGTCAGCGACCGGACTTCGGGGCCTTCCAGCGGGCGATGCCGCGGGCCGCGAGGTTGAGGATCATCACGAAGGCGATCAGCGTGAGCGACGCCGCCCAGGCTCGGTCGTACGCCGCGTTCGCGCCTGCGCTCTGCGAGTACTGCTGATAGATGTACAGCGGCAGCGACTGCTGCGCACCCTCGAACGGGTTGTTGTTGATGAACCGGTTGCCGAACACCAGCAGCAGCACCGGCGCGGTCTCACCGGCGATACGGGCGATGGCCAGCATGACGCCGGTCGTGATGCCGCCGATGGAGGTCGGCAGGACCACCTTCAGGATGGTGCGCCACTTCGGGACGCCGAGCGCGAGGGACGCCTCACGCAGCTCGTTCGGGACGAGCTTGAGCATCTCCTCCGTGGAGCGCACGACCACCGGCATCATCAGGATGGCCAGGGCCAGCGAACCGGCGAAGCCGAAGGGCTCCATCTTGAAGATCAGCATGATGCTGAGGATGAACAGACCCGCGACGATCGACGGGACGCCGGTCATCACGTCGACGAAGAAGGTGATGGCCCGGGAGAGACCGCCGCGGCCGTACTCCACGAGGTAGACCGCGGTGAGCACACCGATCGGCGCGGCGATCACCGTGGCGAGACCGACCTGCTCCAGGCTGCCGATGATGGCGTGGTAGATGCCACCGCCCGGCTGGGAGTCGGCGACCACACCCATCGAGTGGGTCAGGAAGTAGATGTCGAGGACCTTCACACCGCGCGAGACGGTCGTCCACACCAGGGAGACCAGCGGCACGACGGCGAGCAGGAAGGCGACCCAGACCAGAGCGGTCGCGATGCGGTCCTTGGCCTGGCGGCGGCCCTCGACGCCCGCGGCGATGCCGTACGTGGCGACGAGGAAGAGGAGGCCGGCGATCAAGCCCCACTGGACCTTGCTGTCGAGCCCGGCGCCGAGGCCGATGCCGACGGACACGGCCAGGGAGCCGGCGGCGATCGCCCACGGCGACCACTTCGGCAGCGAGGCGCCGCGCAGGCTGTTGGGCCGTTCTTCGGTGATGGCGGCGTTGCTCATGCGTTGGCCCCCGAGTACTCCTTGCGGCGGGCGATGATCATGCGAGCCGCGCCGTTGACCAGCAGGGTGATGACGAACAGGACCAGACCGGAGGCGATCAGCGCGTCACGGCCGAACTCGTCCGCCTCGCCGAACTTGCTGGCGATGTTCTGGGCGAAGGTGCCGCCGCCCGGGTTGAGCAGGCTGGCGTGGATCAGGAAGTCGGGGGAGAGCACGGTGGCAACGGCCATCGTCTCGCCGAGCGCGCGCCCCAGGCCCAGCATCGAGGCGGAGATCACGCCCGAGCGGCCGAAGGGGATGACGGCCATGCGAATGACCTCCCAGCGCGTGGCGCCGAGGGCCAGGGCCGCCTCCTCGTGCATCTGCGGGACCTGGCGGAAGACCTCGCGGCTCACGTTGGTGATGATCGGCAGGATCATGATCGCGAGCAGGATGCCGACGGTGAGCATCGAGCGCGGGGCGCCCTCTTCCCACGAGAAGATGCCGGTCCAGCCGAAGTAGTCGTTGAGCCAGCCGAAGAGGCCGTTCATGTGCGGTACGAGGATCAGCGCGCCCCACAGGCCGTACACGATGGACGGCACGGCGGCGAGCAGGTCGATCACGTACGCGATGGGACCGCGCAGCCTGCGCGGGGCGTAGTGCGTGAGGAACAGCGCGATGGCCACGGCGATCGGGACCGCGATGACCATGGCGATGATCGAGGAGATCACCGTGCCGTAGGCCAGGACGGCGATGCCGAAGCTCGGCGGGTTGAGGCTGGTGTTCCACTCGAAGGTGGTGAGGAAGTTGCCGTGGTCCTTGCTGATGGCGAGGGAGGCACGGTAGGTGAGGAAGACCGCGATCGCGGCCATGACCACCAACAGGAAGATGCCCGACCCACGGGAGAGACCGAGGAAGATCCGGTCACCGGGTCGGGTGGCGCCGCGCGCCGCACGCTTTTCTTCGGCGGAGGGCTGCGGGCTGGGGGGAGGAGCGTCGGTTATCTGTGTGGAAGTGTCCATCGGGTTCTCCGGTCTGCGGAACCTCACGCGGGGTGCGGTTCTGCGAAGCCGTACACGACATACGGCTCATGGCGGCGGTGCACCGGACGGTGCGGTCCGGTCCCGGGGCAGGCCCGGGACCGGACCGCACGCTCAGATCAGCTAAGGCCCTCGATGGTGGTACGGACCTTGGAGATGATGTCGGCGGGGATGGGGGCGTACTTCAGGTTGGCCAGGACACCCTGGCCGTCCTCGGAGGCGATGTAGCGCAGGAACGCCTTGGTCGCCGGGAGGGTGTCGGCCTTGTTGCCCTTGTCACACGCGATCTCGTACGTGACCAGGGTGATCGGGTAGGCGCCGTCGGCCTTGGTCGCGTAGTTCAGCTGGAGCGACAGGTCCTTGCCCGTGCCCACGACCTTCGCGTCGGCGATGGCCTTGGAGGCGGCGTCGCTGCTCGGGGCGACCGGCGCGCTGGCACCCGTGTTGATGCTGACGGCCTTCACGCCGTCGGCGACGTAGGAGAGCTCGAAGTAACCGATGGCGCCGTTGGTCTGCTTGACCTGGGCGGCCACACCGGAGGACTGCGCAGCGGACTGGCCGCCCTTGGCCTGCCAGGCCTTACCGCCCGAGTACGTCCAGTCGCTCGGGGAGGCGGCCTTCAGGTACTTGGTGAAGTTGTCCGTGGTGCCGGACTCGTCCGAGCGGTGGAACGCCTGGATCTTGAGGTCGGGAAGCTTCGCGCTGGGGTTCAGCTTCTTGATCGCCGGGTCGTTCCACTTGGTGATCTTGCTGTCGAAGATCTGCGCAAGGGTCTTGGCGTCCAGGACCAGGTTGTCCACGCCGGAGAGGTTGTAGCCGACCGCGATCGGGCCGCCGACCATCGGAAGGTCGATGCCCTGGCCGCCGGAGCAGACCTTCTTGGAGGCGGTGACCTCTTCGGGCTTCAGCGCCGAGTCGGAACCGGCGAAGGCGAGCTGGCCCTGGGTGAAGGAGGTGACACCCGCGCCGGAGCCGCCGGCCTTGTAGTTGATCTGCACACCGCAGGCCTTGGAGAACTGCGCCACCCAGGCGTCGATCGCGTTCTTCTGTGCCGACGAACCGTCCGAGAGCAGCTGGCCCTTGGCGCTGTCGCACTTGATCGAGCTGGCCGCGCCCGTGGCGGGCGCGCTGCTGCCGCCGTTGCTGCCGCTGGTGTCGTCCGAGCCGCACGCCGTGAGGACCAGGGCGCCCGAGGCGGCGATGGCACCGAGGGCGATGGCCCGCCGATTCATGCGCTGAAGCTTCACTTGAAAGAGTTCCTTCCAGGAGCCGCCGTCCTGAATACGGCGGCGTGCGGAGTAGAAGTCCGGATTGACGAGGGGTCACGCCCGCAGAGGCGCGACCCGCATCAGGTAAGGCCGAAAGTAGGCAGATCAGGTGAAGGCACCTACGGCCGTAAATGAACGAGAGGTGAACCCCTGCAGTCGGTGTGGTTAGGTCACGGAATGCTCACGGGGAGAGCACATGAGGGTTCCGGCCTCACGGTGACACAGGGGTGACAATTCCCTCGGAACCCGAGGGGTCGGTGAGCCGTCTCGTTCCCCGAGAGCCATCGGGAGGCGCAACATGGAACGTCGTACGTTCATAGGAGGCGGCGCGGCCGCGATCGCCGCGGTCGCCACGACCGCGTGCAAGGGCGGATCCGCCGACGCGGACGCCAGTGCCTCCTCATCTTCCTCCAGGACATCACTGCGGGCCACCGCAGCAGCGGCCGCCCCGGCGAACTGGACGGCGCTCTCCCACGACCTCGACGGCACCCTGGTCCGGCCGGGTGAGGCGAAGTGGGCCACGGCCCACCAGCTGTACAACACCCGCTTCGACGGGCTGAAACCCGCGGCGGTGGCCTACGTCGCCCATGCCGACGACATCCGGACGACCCTGGCGTACGCCCGCGCCCACCGCATCCAGGTCGCGATCCGCAACGGCGGCCACTCCTACGCGGGTTGGTCCTCGGGCAACGGCAAGCTGATCGTCGACGTCTCGAAGCTGAAGCAGATCCGGGTGAGCGGTGGTCAGGCGGTCGTCGGCGCCGGCTCCAAGCTGATCGACGTCTACCGCGGGCTGACCGCGAAGGGCGTGACGATCCCCGCGGGCTCCTGCCCCTCGGTCGGCGTCTCCGGCCTGGTCCTGGGCGGCGGCCACGGCGTGGTCTCCCGGGCGTACGGCCTCACCTGCGACAGCCTCACCCAGGCCACGCTGATCACGGCGGACGGCAAGGAGCTGACCGCCAACGCGAGCGAGAACAAGGACCTGTTCTGGGCCCTGCGCGGCGCGGGCAACGGCAACTTCGGCGTCGTGACCGAGCTGCAGTTCAAGACGCACCCGGCGCCGCAGGCGGTGTCCGCTTACGTGACCTGGCCCTGGTCGAAGGCCGCCGCCGTGGTGAAGGCGTGGCAGGAGTGGGGTCCCGACCAGCCCGACGAGATCTGGTCCTCCTGCCACCTGGAGAACGGCGGCTCGCCCAGCGTCTCGGTCGCGGCGTTCTCGATCGGCACGTACGGGGAACTGCAGAACGCGATCGACTTCCTGGTCTCGAAGGTCGGCTCACCGGCCCGCAGCGCCACCCTGAAGCGGCACACGTACGAGGGCGCGATGGAGGCGTACGCGGGCTGCGGGTCCTTCGCCACCGAACCCCAGTGCCACCTGCCCGGCACCACCCCGAACCGCAACCCGCAGGGCGCCCTGGGCCGGGAGACCTACGCGGCCCGCTCGGACTTCTTCGACCGCTCGATCTCCGCGGCCGGCATCCAGACGCTGCTCACCCGCATCAGCTCGGTCCCGGGCGGCTCCGGCAGCATCGCCCTGACGGCCCTCGGCGGCGCGGTCAACCGCGTCTCCCCCACGGCGACGGCCTTCGTCCACCGCCGCTCCCGCATGCTGGCCCAGTACATAGCGTCCTGGGGCTCCAGCAGCACGGGCACCTCCGCCCGGTCCTGGCTGACGTCGACCCACAACGCGATGCAGCCGTACGCCTCCGGCGCCGCGTACCAGAACTACACGGACCCGACGCTGACGAACTGGCGCAAGGCCTACTTCGGGGAGGCGGCGACGCGCCTGACGGCCGTGAAGAAGCAGTACGACCCGAACCGCTTCTTCACGTACCCGCAGGCGCTGTAGCCCGAGCCGGGCCATAAGGGGCGCGGGGAACCGCGCACCTTCACGGGGCACGGGGCACTGCCCGTCTTCCGGGGCACGGGAAACCGCCCGTCTTCAGAGGCGCGGGGAACCGCGCACCTTCAGGGGCGCGGGGCTGTCATCACTGTGCGGCTCCGCCGCGTGGGCGCGACCAACCACGACGAACCCGCAGCCAACCGACCGCCCCTGCCCCCGCCAGGCGGAAACCGGCAGAACCCGGCGAACCGCTCAGGCGGCGAGGTCCCGCTCCTCCGACCCCGTCGCCTCGGACCTGGCACCCGGGATCACGGCGCCCCGCCCCAGGGCCGAGCGCGAGCGGGACCGCACCAGCCACCCACCCCAGGACGACCGCTCGACGGCGGTCAGCACGGGCGTCAGCAGGGCCATGGCGAAAGGCGACAGCAGCAGCGCGACCGCCGTGCCGAGTGCGAAGCCGCCGACCACGTCCGTCGGGTAGTGCACGCCCATGTAGACCCGGCAGAACCCTTCGAGCAGGGCCAGCCCGATGCCGGCGAGCCCGAACTTCCGGTTGGCGACGAACAACCCGACCGCCATGGCCATGGTGATCGTCGCGTGGTCGCTCACGAACGAGAAGTCGGTCTTCCCGGAGACCAGGACGTCGAGCCCCTGGTGGGTGCGGAAGGGCCGGGGCCGCTCCACGAAGCCTCGTATCGGCACGTTCACCAGCACCGCGAGCGCGGCGGCCAGCGGCGCCCACACCAGCGCGGCCACGGAGGACGCGGCGTCCTCGGCGCCCCGTCGCCGCACGGACCACCAGCACCACACCACGAGCAGCACCATGGCCACCAGCAGCCCGTACTCCCCGACGAACTCCATGACCCGGTCGAACCAGTGCGGCGCTTCCTTGGCCAGGCCATTGATGTCGTAGAGCAGGTCGACGTCGGGGTTCGACCCGGATTCGGCGAGTCCAGCCATGGTCCTGCGGCCCCTTCGTCGTCTGCTGCCGGGCGCGCTCGCGCACGCCCGCTCACCACCCCCGTGGCTGTGGATCACGTTGTAGACAACTGCTCAGATGACTACGGGAACAGGAACGCACGGTCCCGGTTAATACGTTCCACACTCCACCGAATGATCACGCAGACGTTATCGAAGAGATACTCATTACTGCAGCTCAGGGGGTGGGTTCACGCTCGGTTCACACCGTCGTGGGGAGCGCTTTCGCGCCATCTTCGGTGACCCTCGTGGCCCCGAAGTAGTCTGTGCCGTCGATCGGGTCGAACCGGATCACGGCACCCGTCCTCGGGGCGTCGATCATGTATCCGCCGCCCACGTAGATGCCCACGTGGTGGATGGCCCGGGAGCTGGTCGGGTCCTTCGAGAAGAACACGAGGTCTCCGGGCAGGAGTTCCTCCCGCTTCGGGTGCGGTCCCGCGTTGTACTGGTCGTTGGCGACCCGCGGCAGCGTGACACCGACACTCTCGAACGCGGCCTTCGTCAGCCCCGAGCAGTCAAAACGCCCGTTGTCGGCGCTGGTCCCCTCCCCGCCCCACAGATAGGGCGTGCCGAGCTTCTTCTGCGCGTAGTAGATGGCGCCGGCGGCCTGCTTGGACGGATCGACCCGGGTGACGGGCGCCGCGAAGCTCTCCTCCAGCGTCGTGATCGTCTTGACGTAGTTCCGGGTCTCCTCGTACGGCGGCACGCCCCGGTACTTGATCACCGCGTAGGACCCCGCGTTGTACGAGGCCAGCATGTTTTCAGTCAGATTCCCGGGTACGTCCTTCACGTACGAGGCGAGCTGGCAGTCGTAGGACGCGGCGGACGGAATGGCATCCTCCGGATTCCAGACGTCCCGCTTGCCGTCGCCGTTGCCGTCGACGCCGTGCGTGGCCCAGGTCCCCGGGATGAACTGCGCTATCCCCTCGGCGGCCGCCGCGCTCCTCGCGTTCGGGTTGAACCCGCTCTCCTGGTAGAGCTGGGCGGCGAGCAGCGCGGGATTGAGGGCGGGGCAGAGGTTGCCCCACCTCTGCACG
Organism: Streptomyces sp. DF42; assembly: GCF_058267695.1. NCBI lineage: Bacteria > Bacillati > Actinomycetota > Actinomycetes > Kitasatosporales > Streptomycetaceae > Streptomyces > Streptomyces sp. DF42. The sequence goes on from NZ_CM177859.1 coordinate 4,436,004, forward strand.
ATGGTCGAGTACGCGGCGGGCACGGCCCCCTTGGCGAGCGCCTTCGTACCCCCGCCCACTCCGTTGACGATGTTCCCCGCGACGATGTACACGCCCACGACGAGCAGCATCACGAAGGCCATGGCCGAGCCGACGCCGACGGTCGCTACGATCCATGCCTTACGCACCGTCAACCGCCCCTCGCCGCCCGGGAGTCCGTTCGCCCACGTCAGTGTAGGGGCGCGTCCGGCGTTCCGGGGTGAGCGCACAGAAGGAGAACCCGCACGTGGCGACGCCTTACCCGCCCCAGAACCCGGCCCCGGGCAACCCCTACGCCCGGCAAGACGGTTACGCGCCAAATGGGACCCCGTCCGCGCCATATGGCGCCCCGAACGCGGCGTACGGACAGCAGCAGGGCCACGCGCAGGGGCCGTACGGACAACAGGCCCACCCGCAGCAGGCGTACCCGCAACAGGCCTACGGACAGCAGCCGTACGCACAGCAGCCGGGTGCCGGCCAGGCCGCCGCGCCCCAGGGATACGCCCCCGCCCCGCAGGGCCACACCCGGGGATACGCCCCCGCGCCCGGTCCCGTCTGCCGTGTCTGCGGCGCCGGCCCGGCCGGAAACATCACCGTCCGCCAGCACACGGGCATGGTCCTCGCGATGCGCTTCTCCAAGATGGAGGGCCCGCTGTGCCGCTCCTGCGGGGTCGCGATCCACCGGGACATGACCACCAAGACCCTCGCCGGCGGCTGGTGGAGCCCGGTCTCCCTGGTCTTCTTCGGCTGGGCGACCCTGCTGTGGAACCTGGTGGTCCACTTCCGTCTCGCGAGGCTGCCGCAGCCGTCGCCGTCCCCCACGGGCGTCGTCATGGACCCGGGCAAGCCGATCCACCGACGCCCGCTCGCCTACGTACCGGTCCTGCTGCTGGCCTTCTGGATCGCCCTGTTCATCGTCAACGCGTCGAGTTAGTCGGCGCCCGGCCGGATCAGGGATCGCCGGCGGCGTCCCGGTACAGCTCCGCCGCCTCGGCGCCGAGCACGACGCTGTACGAGATGTCGGGCGTGAGCCCGCCCTGCTCGTGTCCGCCCAGGATCCCGACGACCTGCTGGTCCCCGTTGACCCAGGGACTGCCGCTGGTGCCTCCCGTGAGGCCGGGACACTCGATCCGCTGCTGCGTACGGCTGTGCGTGGTCGGTTTGTTGGTGCAGCTGACGGGCACCTCGCCGGAGCTGGGATACCCGGTGACGGTGACGGCGGTGGCCCCGGTCGCCACACCGGCCACGAACCGGTTCCCGCCGACGACGTCCTCGACGCCCTTGCCGCCCTTGTCACCGAGGACGGCGAAGGCGACGTCACTGTCCTCGTGCTGCCCCTTGGCCCACCCATGGGGCAGGAAGGCCCTGCGGACCGTCCACACCCCGTGCGGCGCCTTTCCGTCGCGGTACCCGGGCACGAACACGACGTCCCCGTCGCCGATGTCGTCCAGGCAGTGGGCCGCGGTGACGACGAGATTGCGGTTCGGGCTGTGCACGACGGAGGCGGTGCAGAAGTGTCCGCCCGCGAGGGAGGATCTTCGCTCGGCCCCGAAGAGCGCCCCGACTCTCGCGCTCTGCGCGCTCACAGCCGCGACAGCGGTCACTCCGAACGGTCCGGGACCGTCGTCGGCAGACGCCAGGGAGGCGGAGGTGAGGGCAGGCACGAGCAGCACGACGGCGGCGTACACGGGCGTCGCTGTGCGGCGGCTGATGCGTGAGGTGCGCTTCATCGGGCACCACTGTGTCCCATGAAGGTGAGAAAAGGGTCTGCCGTTCACTGAGATCTCTCCGTGAATGGCCCCTTCTTTCGCCGAGGGTCGCGGGGAGAGGCGCCGTACACCGGAAGGTCGTCGGTGACGATCTCCAGGTCCGGCCCTTCGGGCGGGACGGCGCTCTCAAGCCGCCGTCGCAGCCGCTTCACCACGCCCGCGTGCTTGCCACGCGAAGTCGGGGACGTCACGAGCCTTCCTCCCCTGATCTGCACCCGCAGACCCGTCGCGGCCTCGATCGTCTCGGCGGCCTCGCGCAGATTCCCGGGACGGGGACGCCGTACGGACTGGCCACTCGGTGACACGGACATGGCTCGCCACCTCCGTCCCTCGGCCTCATCGGCATCGGCCTCATCGGCTGCGTGAGCGGGGGCGTTGGGAGATCCACCATCCCGCTCGACGTCGAATCCACCGTACTGTGCGGTCGACTCCCTCGCCTCCGCGTCGCGCTCCTCGCATCCGCGGCCGACCCTCCTGACCTGCTGTTCTGCCCTCACCACATCACCCCTCCATCACGCCACGAGCACACACCGTCACCATAGGTCACCCCACTGACACTCGGCCCACAGCAGCTTCCCGCCCTTCGAGGCGCCGAGTTCCCGCAGCACGGAAACCCCGACCGCGTCCGCACACTCCCGCACGAGGTGCAGCCCACGTCCGCCCTCGGCGTCCTGCGGCGGCAGCGCGGGCGGCGGACCGCCGTCCGCGAACCCGGACGGGACCCTCGGGTCGGTGTCCCATACGGCCACCCGGAGCCGCCCGGTTTCCATCGGCAGGACACGGAGGGCGTAGGGCCCACGGGTGTGCCGATGGGCGTTGGCCAGGAGCTCGGCGGCCAACAGCTCGGCGGTGGGCGCGAGTTCGGTGAGCCCGTGGGCGGCGAGGACGGTACGGAGGGTGGCACGGGCGACGCCGGGGGCGCGTGGGTCGTGCGGGAGTTGGAGGGTGTAGGCCCAGGACGGGGATACGGTGGCCATCGGAAGTCTCCGATCACTGTGGGGAGTTGGGCTGTGACCCAGTGACGGCGCCGCCCCGTCGGGCGGTGTTCTTCTGGGCCCAGTTGTAAGGTAGCGGCGCACAGTGAAGGTATTAACCAATATCCAGGAATCTTCTTCACTGTCATCCGTGTGAGTGACAACAAGGAGGCGGCAAGCCCGTGAGGAACCCAACGGGTCGCCAACTGCGTTTCGGTGCGGAGCTGCGGAAACTGCGCGAGCGTGCAGGCTTGAGTTCCACCGAGGCCGGTCAACTCCTGGGCATCAAGCAGGCACAGGTCAGCAACATGGAGGCCGGTCGCGTCGGCGTGAGCCCCGAGCGGGTACGCACCATCGCCTGCCACTACGACTGCTCCGACAAGGCCCTCATCGAAGCGCTCAGCGTGATGACTTCCGAGCGCACGCGCGGCTGGTGGGAGCAGTACCGGGAGCTCCTGCCCGACTCACTCCCCGACCTCGCCGAACTGGAGCATCACGCGCAGTCGTTGCGGGACGCCACCACGGCCCGTATCCCCGGCCTCCTCCAGACGCGCGAGTACGCTCTCGAGATCTTCCGCCAGGCAGTCACCGAACTCTCCCCGCCTGACATCGAGCACCGCCTCTCGTTCCGCATCAAGCGACAGGCGGTCCTCTTCCGCGAGGAAGACCCGACCCCGTACGAGGCGATCGTCCACGAGGCCGCCCTGCGCATGAAGGTCGGCGGACCCACGGCCACCCGGCAGCAGCTGAAGCACCTGCTCGACATGAGCGAGCGCGACCACATCACCCTGCGCGCCATCACCTTCGAGGCCGGCGCCTACCCGGGATCCGGGCAATCGATCCACTATGCGCACGGTCCGGTACCCCAACTGGACACCGTCTACCTCGACCAGGCCCATGGCCTCGCGTTCCTCGGCGCCGAAGCACAGTTGCACAAGTACCGCACGCTGTTCGACCGGATCGACGCCGTGTCACTGAGCCCGGATGAGACCCGATCCCTCATCGCCAACCTGATGCGAGAGTTGTGAGGCACCCCGAATGAACTGGCAGAAGTCGTCGTACTGCTCCGAAGGCGCGTCCTGCGTCCACGTCGCCGCCGCCCCCGAAACCATCCACATAACCGAATCCGGCGACCCGACCGGCGTCATACTCACGGCCACCCCCGCCGCCTTCGACACCCTCCTCGCCGCGCTCAAAAACGAACCGCGCGACCCGCACCCCCCGACGCACCCCCCGATACACCCCCTGCTCCAGGTCACCTACGGCGACGAGGACACCGTCCGCATCCACAGCACCGCCGCCCCGCACACCGCCGTGACCACCGACCGCGCCAAGTGGAACGCCTTCGTACTCGGCGTACGGGCGGGCGAGTTCGACCACTTCGCAGAGGCCGGCTGAAGCCCGCTTCAACAGTCAGCAGTCGAACACCGACCAGCAGATGTCGTTGCGCAGCCGCTGGTCATCAAGCACGAGCTCTCGGATCGCCTCCGGGAGCTGATCGCGCTGCCACTGACACTCCAGTCGCCCCGCGGCCTCACTCCCGTCTCCCGGTGCCGCCGCACGTGCCGCCTTGATCGCGTAGGCGGCCGCGCCGAGTTCGTGAGCGGCGACGTGGGCGACGGCCCCGGCCTGGCCGGCGGCGTACGCGGCATGGCGTGCCGCCCCCCGCAGATCTCTGGCCGCCCCCATCGCATGGCCGCCCGCCGCGCGAGCCTGCATCATCCGGACCTCGCCGCGCACCCATGCCCGCGCGTGCTCGATCGCCTGACGCGGCCGCGGGTCCCCGGGCCGGGCCGACTCGAAGAGGCCGAGAACGTGCTCGGCACACGAGGCAGCCCACAGAGCGAGGAGACGGTGATCCGCGTCAGTGAGAGTCCCACCGCGGCGGATCGTCACGAAGCGAGGGTCCCGGACCTTCGGAAGGATCACGACACCCAGAGTGATGGCCGGGCACTTCTACGGCAAGCACGGCGGCGCACGGCAGAGCACCAACAGGCGAGCGAGTGACGCGCGTAACCCTGTCCACCGCCTGCCCACTCCCTGTCCATTTCCTGTCCCGTGCCTGTGGGCGAAGTCAAGCCACCCCCATCCCCCCTCCACAGCCCCGTCATTGATCGGTAAGCCCCAACCCCCTTCAGTAATACGGAAGTCAGAATTCCGAAACGGTCTTGTTTGTCGCGTACTCAACAAGCGATGGTCTACGCGGGTCGCCGCCCCTGCCGGACACCTCCGGCAGTCCCCCCACCGCAGGCCTCTGCCCACCACGCCCAGGAGGCTGTACGTTGCGTACGACCACCCCCAACTCCCCCCACATATCCGGCAGATGGCGCCGCATCGGCTCGGCAGTCGCCGCCACCGCGGCCCTCGCCCTCGCCGGATTCGGCACCGCCGTTCACGCGAACGCCGCCACCACCGACGCGATCCCCGCCACCCACAAGGTGAGCACCAAGGCGATCGCCGCCCAGGTCGCCAAGGCCCACGTGCAGTACACGAAGGCATGCGCCGCGACCCCGAAGAAGGGCTACGCCGCCTGCAACGCGCTCCGCGTCACCGGCGGCACCACCGCCTTCATGGAGAAGCAGGCCGCGCTCAAGGGCAGCACACCCAAGACCGTCAAGCCGAACGCCGCCTCCGACACCCCGACCGGCTACGGCCCCTCGGACATCCAGTCCGCCTACGGCCTGACGGACGCGGCCGCCTCGAACGGCTCCGGCAACACCGTCGCCGTCGTCGACGCCTTCGACGACCCCAACGCCGCAGCCGACCTGGCGACCTACCGCGACCAGTACGGCCTCCCGGCCTGCACCACCGCAGGCGGCTGCTTCAAGAAGGTCAGCCAGACCGGCTCGACGACCTCCCTCCCCTCCGCCGACAGCGGCTGGGCCGGTGAGATCTCCCTCGACCTCGACGTGGTCAGCGCGACCTGCCCGAACTGCAACATCCTCCTCGTGGAGGCGAAGTCCGCGAGCGACGCCAACCTGGGCACGGCGGTGAACGAGGCCGTCAAGCTGGGCGCCGGGTTCGTCTCCAACAGCTACGGCGGCGCCGAGTCCTCCTCCGACACCACGTACGACACCTCGTACTACAACCACCCGGGCGTCGCCATCACCGCCAGCGCCGGCGACAGCGGCTACGGCGCCGAATACCCGGCCGCGTCGAAGTACGTCACCGCGGTCGGCGGCACCGCCCTCAAGACGTCTTCCAACAGCCGCGGCTGGACCGAGAGCGTCTGGAACACCAGCAGCACCGAGGGCACCGGCTCCGGCTGCTCCTCCGTCGACGCCAAGCCGACCTGGCAGACCGACACCGGCTGCACCAAGCGCATGATCGCCGACGTCTCCGCCGTCGCCGACCCCGCCACCGGCGTCTCCGTCTACGACTCCTACGGCTCCGACGGCACCGGCTGGAACACCTACGGCGGCACCAGCGCCTCGTCCCCGCTCATCGCGTCGGTCTACGCCCTCGCGGGCACCCCGGGCAGCGGCGACTACCCGTCCCAGTACCCGTACAACGCGGCCGGCACCTCCGCCCTCAACGACGTGACCAGCGGCAGCAACGGCTCCTGCTCCACCAGCTACTTCTGCACCGCGAAGTCGGGCTACGACGGCCCGACCGGCTGGGGCACCCCCGAGGGCCTCGGCGCCTTCACCGGCTGAGCACACGGCACCACACCGCACGACCTCCCCGTCGGGTCACGGGGAGCCGCCCGAAGTGAGGAGAACGTGGGGTCTCCTCGGCGGCACGGAAAGGGAAACGGGTCACGGCAGCCGGCCGCGGCCCGTTTCCCCACGTCTTCGTCCCCGGTCACCATGGGCCGACCGACTGACCCTCCGTCACCGAACGGGCCCCGGCGACCAGCTGCGGCCCATTCACCGTGCCGGGATACCCTTCACCCGGAGAACAGCGGCACGACCGCTCCCTCGACCAGCCCGTCAGAAACGGCCCAGGTCATGAGTGGGGTCAACGACGGAACCCCACCACGGGTTCCGCTCAGGCCTCATTGCCCGGCGTAACATGCCGTGATACACAGAGTGACCTAAGTGCTATTCGTACGAAACCTGCCAAGCAATGGCGCCAAGTCGACATACGACGGCAGCATTGTCGGCGAGAATGAGCTGACCTCTGCACCCCCGCAGGGGGACTGCAGAACTACCCACCAGGGGCGGTGACTTACATGCTCTTTGCGGCCGACAAGGGAGACATCAACACCATCATCGGCGGGATCGCTCCGGACTGGGGCCCCTTCGGCAGCCTGGGCAACGAGGCGAAGGTGATGATCGAGGTCGTGATGGCGGTCGCCATCCTGCTCTGTCTCGGCCTCGCCGTCTGGGGCGCAGCGAAGCAGCGCATCGGCGCGACAGCGCTCCGCGACACCTTCAGCGCCGAACAGGGCAAGGGCCTGATCATCGCCGGCCTTACGGGAGTCTTCATCATCGGTTCCCTGGGCACGCTCTTCACCATCGTGTACGGCATGGCTGTCTAGCAGGCTGTTTGCGGCAGGCGTCCTCCCGTCCGCTCCGGGCACGCCCGGCCCCCCACCACCCACCCGCCCGTCGTGCCCACCGGCTGAGGTTGCGTTTCCCTGATGTCGAGTCACCACACCGCGCCCGCGCGGGAACCAGCACGGCTACCGTCGTATGTCTACGAGCTGGAGAGGGCGTACACGGCATGAGTCTCGGAGACGAGCACGAGGCCTCCGGCGGTTACGGCGGCACGGGCCAGACCCGAACACGACTGCCCGAGTCGGGCGGCGACGTGTACGGGGGCGCACGGCGCGGCGGCCGGTCGTCGTCCCGGAGCCTGATCACGGTGGTCGGCGTGGTGGTCCTGCTGATCGCAGCGATCGCCTTCGCGAACCGCGGAGGAGACGATTCCTCTTCGGCCGACGGAGCCGGAGACAGGCCGAAAGCCTCCACAACGGCAGCAAGCGGCACGAAGCCGGTGCAGTCCAAGGCGGGCGGGATCTCGACCGGGTATGCGCACGACCAGCAGGGGGCACAGAGCGCGGCTGCGAACTACTCGATCGCGCTGGGCTCGGCCGACATGTTCAACGCCGCCAGTCGGCACGACATCGTCAACACCGTATACGCCCCCGATGTCGCCACCGCGCGGCAGGCAGACCTCGACAGCGCCTACTCCAGCGAGAAGTTCCTGAGCAACATCGGCCTCGACAAGGACGGCAGGGCGCCGAACGGCCAGACATTCGTCTCCCGTGTCGTTCCGGTGGGCACCAAGGCCACGTCATTCAGCGAGAGCGCCGCCACCGTCGAGGTTTGGTACACATCGCTCTTCGGCCTCTCCGGTGAGGCCTCGACCAACCCGGTGTCCGAGAGCTGGTACACCACGACGTACCAGCTGAAGTGGATCGACAACGACTGGAAGGTCACCGACTTCCAGCAGAAGGACGGACCCGTGCCGGTCGGGCGCGACCAGAAGGCTTCCACCGCCGACGACATGACGAAGGCTGTCGAGGAGTACGGAGGCTTCACCTATGCGCGCTAACCACCGCTTCCTCAAGGTCTCGGCCGCTGTCGCCACTGTCCAAGCCACCACCGTGCTGTTGGCCACCCGCGCCTTCGCCGCACCCACGCCCAACCCGACGACGAGCAACGACCCCTGCGACCTCATCCGCGGCCCCGCCAAGGACTACTGCGAACGCGGCAGCGGCGCAAAAGGCAGCGGCACCGGCCCGTCCATCGACCCCACCGGCACCCTCGACCCCCTCTCCTCCCTGGCCAAGGGCTGCGCCGACGCCGCCTCCTGGACCATCGGCAAGCTCAGTGACGCCGTCAAAGAGACCGCGAACGTCGACTTCACCAACAGCAAGTTCCTGCAGCAGTACGCCGTGGTCTTCGCGGCCTCCACGATCCTGACCCTCCTGCTGTGGCTGCTCGCCGTGGCCAAGCGGGCCGTCCGAGGTGTCCCCCTCACGACGGCCATCTCGGAGGCGATCGGGTTCCTCTGGCTGACGGTCCTGGCGTCCGCGTTCACGCCCCTGATCCTCTACACCGTCGTATCGGCGACCGACGGCGTGACCGACGTCCTCGCGAAGACCACCGGCAACCAGACGGACACCTTCTTCGGCACGTTCTCCGGCGCCCTCGACAAGGGCGAGAACATCGGCGGCGGCCCCATCATGCTGATCGTCGTGTCCCTGGTCAGCATCCTCGCCGCGGGCGTCCTCTGGCTGGAGCTGGTCATCCGCGCCGCGCTCCTCTACGTCGGCGCCCTCCTCGGCACCGTCGTCTACGCCGGCCTGGTCGACAAGAACCTGTGGGGCCACGTCCGCCGCTGGGCGGGCATCATGATCGCCGTGATCCTGGTGAAGCCGGTCATCGTGATCGTGCTCGGCCTCGCGGGCGCCCTCTCCTCCGACAACGGCCCGAACTCCTTCTCCGCGGTCGTCTCCGGACTCGCGATCATCCTGCTCGCCATCTTCGCCAGCGCGATGATCTACCGCTTCGTCCCGGGCTTCGGCGACGAGATCGCGAACGGCCGCAACAACCGCATCATGCAGGGCGCCGAGGGCAAGGCCGCCGCGGTCATCAGCTCCCCGGCGACCATGGTCGCGCAGGGCATCAAGACCCACAGCGCCCGCGCCAACGACAACGGAGGCGGCGGCCAGTCGTCCTCCGGCGGCGGCCCCCGCCCGTCCAACCCGGTCAGCGGCGGCGTCGCCGCCCACAGCACCCGTTCCTCGAACGGCGGTGCCGGCGGATCCGTCCCCTCCGCCGCACCCGCACCCCGTTCGTCGAGCCCGGTGAACACCCCGCACGCCGGCAACAACCGCAACAGCAGCAGCACGGGAGGTGAAGGGCGTTGACGACCGAGTCCCACCTGTCCCATCCGGTCACGCCCCGCCGTACGTATCTCATCGGCCGCGCCCGGCCGAACGCGATCGTCGGCCGCAACCGCGAGTCCGGCGAGATCGCGCTCATCGTCGGCGGCGCGTTCCTCGGCATGATGTGCGGGCTCCTGGTCCCCGTCCTCTCCCTGCGCATCGTGCTGCTGATGGGCTTCCCGCTGCTCGCGCTGGCGGTCGTCTACGTGCCGTACAAGCACCGCACGTTCTACAAGTGGTTCGAGATCAACCGCAGTTACAAGCGCACCCTGAAGCAGGGCACGCTCTACCGCAGCAACGTCATCGAGGCCGGCACCTACCTCGACGGGCGGGAGGTCGAGATCGGGCCGCCGCCGGGGATCGGCCGCATCACCTGGCTGGCCGCCCCCTTCGGGCCCGACGAGATCGCCGTCCTGCTCCACGCCGACCGGCGGACGGTGACCGCCGCGATCGAGATCGAGGGGCCGGGCGTCGGCCTGCGCGACTCCGAGGACCAGGAAGCCCTCGTCGACCGCTTCGGCACCCTCCTCAAGCACGTGGCCAACGGCGACGGCTTCGTCACCCGCCTGCAGATGCTCGCCCGCACCCTCCCCGCCGACCCGGACGCCCACGCCAAGGACGTCTCCGTACGCGGCGACGAGAAGGCACCGGCATGGCTGCAGGGCTCGTACGACCAACTGCAGTCGATGGTGTCGACCAGCAGCGAACAGCACCGCGCCTACCTCGTCGCCTGTATGCACTTCACCCGCGACCTCGCGGCCGAGGCACAGGCGATGGCACGCGCGGCCCGCCCCCAGAGCGGCCGCAAGGTGGACCGGGACGCGGGTCTCGCGGTCGTCATGGCCCGCGAGCTCACCGACATCTGCTCCCGCCTCCAGGAGGCGGACATCCGCGTACGGCAGCCCCTCGGCCAGGGCCGCCTCGCCTCCCTCATCCACTCCATGTACGACCCCGACCACCCGATCGACCACATCCAGGCGATGACGAAGCGCAACGCCTGGCCGGCCGAACTCGACGCCATGCAGCCCACGTTCCTCCAGGCCAAGACCCGGGAATCCAGCACCCGCGCTCCCTGGTGCCACGCCACGGCCTGGGTGAAGGAATGGCCGATGACCCCGGTGGGCGTCAACTTCCTGGCCCCGCTCCTGGTCCACACCCCGGACGTCATCCGAACGGTCGCCGTGACGATGGATCTCGAACCCACCGAGGTAGCCATCGAACGCATGCTGACCGAGAAGACCAACGACGAGGCCGAGGCCTCCCGCGCCGCCAAGATGAACCGCACCGTGGACCCCCGTGACGTCGCCGCCCACAACCGCCTGGACCAGCGCGGTGAGGACCTCGCGAGCGGCGCCGCGGGCGTGAACCTCGTCGGCTACATCACCGTCTCCTCTCGCAATCCCGAAGCCCTGGCCCGCGACAAGCGGACCATCCGGGCGTCGGCCGGAAAGTCGTACCTGAAGCTGGAGTGGTGCGACAGAGAGCACCATCGCGCCTTCGTGAACACGCTTCCGTTCGCCACCGGCATCCGAAGGTAGGGGCTGAGTTCTGATGCGGGATCCGATGTCCGTCCTCACCGACGCCTTCACGGGCTTCCTCTTCGGAAAGGTCGAGACGACCCGACTGCCGGTGCGCACGTCCACGGGCCAGGCCCAGGCGGTCTACCTCCCGACCGCCGCCCCCGGCCTCGGCGACTCGGGCGTCATCATCGGCCGCGAGGTCTACTCCGGCAAGGGCTACATCTACGACCCCTTCCAGCTCTACGGCCAGCAACTGCCCGCCCCCCACTGGCTGGTCCTCGGCGAGTCCGGCAACGGCAAGTCGGCCCTGGAGAAGACGTACGTCCTACGCCAGCTGCGCTTCCGCGACCGCCAGGTCGTCGTCCTCGACGCCCAGGGCGAGGACGGCGTCGGCGAATGGAACCTGATCGCGCAGGAGCTGGGGATAACCCCCATCCGCCTGGACCCGATGGCCGCCCTGGACATGGGAATCCGCCTCAACCCCCTCGACCCGGCGATCACGACCACCGGCCAGCTGGCCCTCCTGCGCACCATCATCGAGGTGGCGATGGGCCACGGCCTCGACGAACGCTCGGGCTTCGCCCTGAAGGTCGCGCACGCCTACGTCAACGAGACCATCGTCGAACGCCAGCCGGTCCTCACGGACATCGTCGAGCAGCTACGGCACCCCGAACCGGAGTCGGCCGAGGCGATGAACGTCGCCATAGACGACGTGCGGGCGTGGGGCCTGGACGTGGCGCTGGTCCTGGACCGCCTGGTCGACGGAGACCTGCGCGGCATGTTCGACGGCCCGACGACGGTCGGCATCGACCTCGACGCACCCCTCATCGTGTTCGATTTGTCCCACATCGACCGCAACTCCATCGCCATGCCGATCCTGATGGCGATCGTCGGCGTATGGCTGGAACACACCTGGATCCGCCCCGACCGGAAGAAGCGCATCTTCCTGGTCGAGGAGGCCTGGCACATCATCAGCAGCCCCTTCGTGGCGCAGCTGTTCCAGCGGCTGCTGAAGTTCGGCCGACGGCTCGGTCTGTCCTTCGTGGCGGTGGTCCACCACCTGTCCGACGTGGTCGACGGGGCGGCGGCGAAGGAGGCCTCGGCGATCCTGAAGATGGCGTCGACGCGGACGATCTACGCCCAGAAGACGGACGAGGCGCGGGCCACGGGACGCGTCCTGGGCCTGCCGCGCTGGGCCGTGGAGATCATCCCCACGCTCACCCCCGGCATCGCGGTGTGGGACGTCAACGGCAACGTCCAGGTCGTCAAACACCTCATCACCGAGACGGAACGCCCACTCGTCTTCACCGACCGCGCCATGACGGAGTCGTCCGCCGAGCGCGACCTGACCCTCGACGCCATGCGCGCCGCCGAGTTGGAGGCGGAGGAGCGCGCGGCCGCCTTCGTGGAACAGCACCTGAGCGACTTCGAGGGACCGTCCGAGTCGACGGTGGCGTAGCGGGAGGCTGGACGTGGTGAGACCGGACGACCACAGGCGGGAAGGCAGGGAGGGCCGGGGCGGCATCCCGGACGGGCTCCTGATCGGCATACTCGCCTTCCTGCTCGGCATGACCCTGCTCGTGTGGTCGGCCACGGGTCTCGCGGGCTGGTTCGCCAGGGACAGCTGGCCGGACGGCGTCACCTTCACGCGCACACCTCTCGCCATGCGCCACCTCATCGGCGAACCGCACGACATCCCCGGCGCCTGGCCCGAGACGCCCCAGGCCCAGCTCTCCGGATACGGGCTGTTCTGGGGCCTGTTCATCGGCCAGTTGATGGTGCTGTTCGTCCTGACCGTGTTCTCGATGGGAACGTTCGTACGCTGGCGAGCGGTCCGCCAGAAGCGCCGAGCCGCAGAGGCCGTCGCGTTCGAGGCGCCCACGCGCGCGACGAGCCCCGCACCCGAGCCGATTCCGGGCCACCACGAGGTCCCGACCCCAAGAGCAGCACCGCCGTCACCACCCCAACCGGAACCGACTCACCTCCGCCAGGAAGCGGCACCCGCACCCGAGCCCGCCACCTCGCCGTTCGCCGGCGAACCGGTCATGGTGGGGGGACAGGAAAAGATCCTGGTGGCCCCACGCGAGAGCCGCCAGGCCACCGCAACCCAGGCCGTACGCGACGCGGAAGGCCCGGCCCTCGTCATCACCTCGAACCCGGCGGTCTGGACGGACACAAAGGACGCCCGATCAAAACTGGGCCCCGTCCTCCTCTACGACCCCGCCCACCTCTGCGACACCCCTGCCCGCCTCCACTGGTCCCCCACCAGCGGCTGCGAGGACAAGCAGACGGCAACAGCCAGAGCCACCGCGCTCCTCGCCCCGGTCCGCCCGACGGCCAAGCTCGACCAGGCCCTGTCAGCGACAGCCGAAACGCTCCTGCGCAGCTATCTGCACGCCGCCGCCGTCGACGGCCGCACCACCCGCCACGTCCACCGCTGGTCCCAGGGCTCCCAGGTCCAGGACGCGGTCCGCATCCTCCGTACGAATCCCAAGGCGGCTCCCGGCTCCGCGGGCGAACTCGAGGCCGCGCTCACCGCGCATCCCGAACGCCGGGACATGGCCCAGGAGTTGACCAGCCGAGCCCTCTCCGCCCTCTTCACGGTCAACATCCGCGAGGCCTGCACTCCCAACCGAACAGATGCCCTCGCCTTGGATTCCTTCGTCCATGAAGGGGGCACGCTTTATGTGGTGGGTGAATCCATCGAGGACCCCAGAACCGACCCAGGCGCGATGCCCCTTCTGACGGCCCTCGTCTCAAGCGTGGTCGAGCGCGGCCGGCACATGGCCGAACGGTCATCCTCCGGTCGCCTCGACCCACCACTGACGCTCGTCCTCGACGACGTCGCAGCCGTGGCTCCACTTCCCCAGCTCCCGGAGCTACTGGCCAACGGAACGGAGCGGGGGCTGCCTACGCTGGCCCTGCTCCGCTCCCGGGAACAGGGCCGCGCCCGCTGGCCGCACGACGAACTGCCGGTGTAGCGCCTCAGCTTGCGTCGCGCTCCAGCACGAACTCCAGCTCCAGCTCCTGCCCACCGGCGCTCGTCGCCAGCGGCACGGTCCGCCCGCTGGGCAGGAACCCCGCCCTGCGGTAGAAGGCCTGAGCCCGCCCGTTCTCCTCGTGCACGATCAACCGCACCCGCTCGACGCCACGCGCCCACGCCCACTCCAGTCCGGCGTCGAAGAGCACCTCGGTCAGACCGATCCCCCGGAGCTCGGGCCGTATGAACACCCCGACGACATGCCCCTGCCTCCGCTCGATCGGAAAGCCGGCCCAGTCCGTCGCCCCGGGCTCCTCGATCAGCACGGTCAGTGTCCCCACCCACTCACCGTCCGGCCCCTCGGCAATAAACTGCTGCGCACCCAAGGCACCCTCGGCACCGCCGGCCGTACGTTCCCGCCAGAAGGAATCCGGGTGAGCCAGCGCCTCCTCGTAGGTCTCCAGGAAGGCGAGATGCGCGGCCGGATCCTGCAATGCGACAAGCCGCAGCGCCTTCGCCTCAACCCACTCGTCGGCACGTACGGGACGGATCTTGTAGTTCATGTCGGATACGGTATCTGAACGCAGAAAACCCCCGGACCGGTATCCCCGGCCGGGGGTTTTCTCACAATTTGTTCGGCGGCGTCCTACTCTCCCACAGGGTCCCCCCTGCAGTACCATCGGCGCTGTAAGGCTTAGCTTCCGGGTTCGGAATGTAACCGGGCGTTTCCCTCACGCTATAACCACCGAAACACTATGAAACTGTTCAGCCGCACCGTTGTCGTGGCCCGACAACGGGGCTGTTCGTGGTTTCAGAACCAACACAGTGGACGCGAGCAACTGAGGACAAGCCCTCGGCCTATTAGTACCGGTCACCTCCACCCATTACTGGGCTTCCAGATCCGGCCTATCAACCCAGTCGTCTACTGGGAGCCTTACCCCATCAAGTGGGTGGGAATACTCATCTCGAAGCAGGCTTCCCGCTTAGATGCTTTCAGCGGTTATCCCTCCCGAACGTAGCCAACCAGCCATGCCCTTGGCAGAACAACTGGCACACCAGAGGTTCGTCCGTCCCGGTCCTCTCGTACTAGGGACAGCCCTTCTCAATATTCCTGCGCGCGCAGCGGATAGGGACCGAACTGTCTCACGACGTTCTAAACCCAGCTCGCGTACCGCTTTAATGGGCGAACAGCCCAACCCTTGGGACCGACTCCAGCCCCAGGATGCGACGAGCCGACATCGAGGTGCCAAACCATCCCGTCGATATGGACTCTTGGGGAAGATCAGCCTGTTATCCCCGGGGTACCTTTTATCCGTTGAGCGACGGCGCTTCCACAAGCCACCGCCGGATCACTAGTCCCGACTTTCGTCCCTGCTCGACCCGTCGGTCTCACAGTCAAGCTCCCTTGTGCACTTACACTCAACACCTGATTGCCAACCAGGCTGAGGGAACCTTTGGGCGCCTCCGTTACTCTTTAGGAGGCAACCGCCCCAGTTAAACTACCCATCAGACACTGTCCCTGATCCGGATCACGGACCCAGGTTAGACATCCAGCACGACCAGACTGGTATTTCAACGACGACTCCCCCTGAACTGGCGTCCAGAGTTCACAGTCTCCCAGCTATCCTACACAAGCCGAACCGAACACCAATATCAAACTGTAGTAAAGGTCCCGGGGTCTTTCCGTCCTGCTGCGCGAAACGAGCATCTTTACTCGTAGTGCAATTTCACCGGGCCTATGGTTGAGACAGTCGAGAAGTCGTTACGCCATTCGTGCAGGTCGGAACTTACCCGACAAGGAATTTCGCTACCTTAGGATGGTTATAGTTACCACCGCCGTTTACTGGCGCTTAAGTTCTCAGCTTCGCACGCCCGAAAGCGCACTAACCGGTCCCCTTAACGTTCCAGCACCGGGCAGGCGTCAGTCCGTATACATCGCCTTACGGCTTCGCACGGACCTGTGTTTTTAGTAAACAGTCGCTTCTCGCTGGTCTCTGCGGCCACCCCCAGCTCAGACAGAAAATGTCATCACCAGTGATGGCCCCCCTTCTCCCGAAGTTACGGGGGCATTTTGCCGAGTTCCTTAACCATAGTTCACCCGAACGCCTCGGTATTCTCTACCTGACCACCTGAGTCGGTTTAGGGTACGGGCCGCCATGAAACTCGCTAGAGGCTTTTCTCGACAGCATAGGATCATCCACTTCACCACAATCGGCTCGGCATCAGGTCTCACCCACATGCCATCCGGATTTACCTGGATGACGGGCTACACCCTTACCCCGGGACAACCACCGCCCGGGCTGGACTACCTTCCTGCGTCACCCCATCACTCACCTACTACAAGTCTGGTCCGTCGGCTCCACCACTTTCCATTCCCCGAAGGGTCCGGAACGGCTTCACGGACTTAGCATCGCCTGATTCAATGTTTGACGCTTCACAGCGGGTACCGGAATATCAACCGGTTATCCATCGACTACGCCTGTCGGCCTCGCCTTAGGTCCCGACTTACCCTGGGCAGATCAGCTTGACCCAGGAACCCTTAGTCAATCGGCGCACACGTTTCTCACGTGTGTATCGCTACTCATGCCTGCATTCTCACTCGTGAACCGTCCACCACTGCCTTCCGGCGCGGCTTCACCCGGCACACGACGCTCCCCTACCCATCACAGCGGGCGTTGGCCCTCATGCTGCAATGACACGACTTCGGCGGTACGCTTGAGCCCCGCTACATTGTCGGCGCGGAATCACTAGACCAGTGAGCTATTACGCACTCTTTCAAGGGTGGCTGCTTCTAAGCCAACCTCCTGGTTGTCTGTGCGACTCCACATCCTTTCCCACTTAGCGTACGCTTAGGGGCCTTAGTCGATGCTCTGGGCTGTTTCCCTCTCGACCATGGAGCTTATCCCCCACAGTCTCACTGCCGCGCTCTCACTTACCGGCATTCGGAGTTTGGCTAAGGTCAGTAACCCGGTAGGGCCCATCGCCTATCCAGTGCTCTACCTCCGGCAAGAAACACACGACGCTGCACCTAAATGCATTTCGGGGAGAACCAGCTATCACGGAGTTTGATTGGCCTTTCACCCCTAACCACAGGTCATCCCCCAGGTTTTCAACCCTGGTGGGTTCGGTCCTCCACGAAGTCTTACCTCCGCTTCAACCTGCCCATGGCTAGATCACTCCGCTTCGGGTCTTGAGCGCGCTACTAAAACGCCCTATTCGGACTCGCTTTCGCTACGGCTTCCCCACTCGGGTTAACCTCGCAACACACCGCAAACTCGCAGGCTCATTCTTCAAAAGGCACGCAGTCACGAGAATGTGCAAGCACATTCCGACGCTCCCACGGCTTGTAGGCACACGGTTTCAGGTACTATTTCACTCCGCTCCCGCGGTACTTTTCACCATTCCCTCACGGTACTATCCGCTATCGGTCACCAGGGAATATTTAGGCTTAGCGGGTGGTCCCGCCAGATTCACACGGGATTTCTCGGGCCCCGTGCTACTTGGGTGTCTCTCAAACGAGCCGCTGATGTTTCGACTACGGGGGTCTTACCCTCTACGCCGGACCTTTCGCATGTCCTTCGCCTACATCAACGGTTTCTGACTCGTCTCACGGCCGGCAGACCGTAAAAGAGAGATCCCACAACCCCGTATACGCAACCCCTGCCGGGTCTCACACGCATACGGTTTGGCCTCATCCGGTTTCGCTCGCCACTACTCCCGGAATCACGGTTGTTTTCTCTTCCTGCGGGTACTGAGATGTTTCACTTCCCCGCGTTCCCTCCACTTGCCCTATGTGTTCAGGCAAGGGTGACAGCCCATGACGACTGCCGGGTTTCCCCATTCGGACACCCCCGGATCAAAGCCTGGTTGACGACTCCCCGGGGCCTATCGTGGCCTCCCACGTCCTTCATCGGTTCCTGGTGCCAAGGCATCCACCGTGCGCCCTTAAAAACTTGGCCACAGATGCTCGCGTCCACTGTGCAGTTCTCAAACAACGACCAGCCACCCATCACCCCGCCACACTCGGCGAGTTCACTGGGGCCGGCATCAGAAGGGCAAGCAACGCTCGCACCCTCAGACACCCAACAGCGTGCCCGACCCAGATCTCGTCCGAAGATCATGCTTTCCACACTCTTGCGAGCAGTACCGGCAGCCTCCGACCCGTGAACCGGACCGAATAATCAACGTTCCACCCATGAGCAACCACCGTCGAACGTGTGCCGACGTAATGGCCCTGGACCACCAGGCACGCCTGGCGGTCTAGATGCTCCTTAGAAAGGAGGTGATCCAGCCGCACCTTCCGGTACGGCTACCTTGTTACGACTTCGTCCCAATCGCCAGTCCCACCTTCGACAGCTCCCTCCCACAAGGGGTTGGGCCACCGGCTTCGGGTGTTACCGACTTTCGTGACGTGACGGGCGGTGTGTACAAGGCCCGGGAACGTATTCACCGCAGCAATGCTGATCTGCGATTACTAGCAACTCCGACTTCATGGGGTCGAGTTGCAGACCCCAATCCGAACTGAGACCGGCTTTTTGAGATTCGCTCCACCTCACGGTATCGCAGCTCATTGTACCGGCCATTGTAGCACGTGTGCAGCCCAAGACATAAGGGGCATGATGACTTGACGTCGTCCCCACCTTCCTCCGAGTTGACCCCGGCGGTCTCCTGTGAGTCCCCATCACCCCGAAGGGCATGCTGGCAACACAGGACAAGGGTTGCGCTCGTTGCGGGACTTAACCCAACATCTCACGACACGAGCTGACGACAGCCATGCACCACCTGTACACCGACCACAAGGGGGGCACCATCTCTGATGCTTTCCGGCGTATGTCAAGCCTTGGTAAGGTTCTTCGCGTTGCGTCGAATTAAGCCACATGCTCCGCTGCTTGTGCGGGCCCCCGTCAATTCCTTTGAGTTTTAGCCTTGCGGCCGTACTCCCCAGGCGGGGAACTTAATGCGTTAGCTGCGGCACCGACGACGTGGAATGTCGCCAACACCTAGTTCCCACCGTTTACGGCGTGGACTACCAGGGTATCTAATCCTGTTCGCTCCCCACGCTTTCGCTCCTCAGCGTCAGTAATGGCCCAGAGATCCGCCTTCGCCACCGGTGTTCCTCCTGATATCTGCGCATTTCACCGCTACACCAGGAATTCCGATCTCCCCTACCACACTCTAGCTAGCCCGTATCGAATGCAGACCCGGGGTTAAGCCCCGGGCTTTCACACCCGACGTGACAAGCCGCCTACGAGCTCTTTACGCCCAATAATTCCGGACAACGCTTGCGCCCTACGTATTACCGCGGCTGCTGGCACGTAGTTAGCCGGCGCTTCTTCTGCAGGTACCGTCACTTTCGCTTCTTCCCTGCTGAAAGAGGTTTACAACCCGAAGGCCGTCATCCCTCACGCGGCGTCGCTGCATCAGGCTTTCGCCCATTGTGCAATATTCCCCACTGCTGCCTCCCGTAGGAGTCTGGGCCGTGTCTCAGTCCCAGTGTGGCCGGTCGCCCTCTCAGGCCGGCTACCCGTCGTCGCCTTGGTGAGCCATTACCTCACCAACAAGCTGATAGGCCGCGGGCTCATCCTTCACCGCCGGAGCTTTCAACCACCACCCATGCGAGTGACAGTGATATCCGGTATTAGACCCCGTTTCCAGGGCTTGTCCCAGAGTGAAGGGCAGATTGCCCACGTGTTACTCACCCGTTCGCCACTAATCCACCCCGAAGGGCTTCATCGTTCGACTTGCATGTGTTAAGCACGCCGCCAGCGTTCGTCCTGAGCCAGGATCAAACTCTCCGTGAATGTTGTCCCGTAATCGGGATGACACCACGAGAGCGGAACAGCCGGGCGGAATAAGCCCAGCCGTTCACAGCGTCCTCGCTGTGTTTTACTTCAAAGGAACCTCGACCACCGGAAGATTCCGGCGGACGGGGTATCAACATATCTGGCGTTGATTTTTGGCACGCTGTTGAGTTCTCAAGGAACGGACGCTTCCTTTGTACTCACCCTCTCGGGCTTTCCTCCGGGCGCTTCCCTTCGGTCTTGCGTTTCCGACTCTATCAGACCGTTTCCCGATCCGATTTCCTCGGTGCTTTCCAGGTTTCCGCTTTCGCGTTTCCCTTTCCGGCGGTTCCGACTCTATCAGATCCTTTCGGGCCTGACTCCCAGTCAGCGGGCTTGTCCTCGCGGCCGTTGGGCCGTTCCGACGTCTCAAACCTTAGCGGATTCCTTGGGCAGTTCCTAATCGGGCTGCCCGCCCCAAAGTGAATTGAATTTCGGCATGCCGAAAGCAATCCCGTTGGGAGGTTGTGCTGATGGTTTGAGGTGCCGCTCGTGCGGCGGAGGTGCTGTCGCAGAACCGTTACGGCCCCGTGGCAACCCGAAGAACTTTACGCGTCCCCCAGAGGGCTGTCAACTGCCCCCTGTCAAGATCTTTTCTCTTCGCCTCAGTCCAGGTCGGTGAGACGTCCGCCCGCGTCCGGCTGGGCGTGCTCCACCCTGCGCAGGAGGCGGGTGAGTACCTCGCCGAGGGCGGTGCGCTCCTCCGGGGACAGGTCCTGGAGGAGGTCCTCCTCGAAGACCGTGGCGTGGCGCATGGCCTCGAGCCACTTCTCGCGGCCCTCCGCGGTCAGCTCCACGATCACACGGACGCGGTTGGACTCGTCGCGCTCCCGGGTCGCCAGGCCCTCGGCGACCATGCGGTCGATCCGGTGGGTCATCGCGGCCGGCGTCAGCCCGAGGCGCTTGGCGAGGTCGCTCGGGCCCAGACGGTAGGGGGCTCCGGAGAGGACGAGGGCCTTGAGGACCTCCCACTCCGCGTTGCTGATGCCGAGGGCGGCGGTCTGGCGGCCGTAGGCGACGTTCATACGGCGGTTCAGCCGGGAGAGAGCCGAGACGATCTTCTCGACCTGGGGGTCGAGGTCCCGGAACTCGCGCTGGTACGCGGCGATCTGCTCTTCGAGGGTCGGCTCCGCGACGCCGGGGGTCTGGGCCATGTGCGCAGTATCGCACGGGGCTCGTTGGCATTGAAGTTCTTCTGGATGTACTGTTCACCTTCGAACTTTAGCTTTGAAGTCTTCGGTACTAAGTACTGAGGTACTCCAACTATCTGAGAGAGGTGAACGTGACCAGGGCGATGGGCGCAGCGATGCGCCGGATCCACGTGGGTAACGCACTCAGCGCGTTCGGGCTCGGCTTCACCGTCCCGTACCTGTACGTCTATGTGGCGCAGGTGCGAGGGCTGGGGGCCATGACGGCGGGGCTCGTCCTCGCCGTCTTCGCCGTGGCCGCGCTGATCGTGCTGCCGTTCGCCGGGCGGGCCATCGTCCGGCGCGGCCCGCTACCGGTCCTGCTCGCCGCTCTGGCCACCGCCGCACTGGGAGCGCTGAGCCTGGGGCTGGCGAGCAGCGCGACGACCGTGCTGCTGTCGGCGGCGGCCCTCGGGGCCGGGCAGGCCGTGATGCAGCCGGCGCTGGCGACGATGATCGTGGACTGCTCCACGGCCGATACGCGCTCGCGTGCCTTTGCGACGCAGTTCTTCCTGCAGAACCTGGGGCTCGGTGTCGGTGGCCTGATCGGCGGCCATCTCGTCGACTCTACGCGCGTCGACTCGTTCGTCCTGTTGTTCTCGATCGAGGCTGCGGTGTTCGTGCTGCTCGCGGTCCTGATGGCCACCGCGCGGATGCCGCACTCGCCGCGCATCGAGGACGCTCCGGCGCAGTCGGCCAAGGGCGGCTGGAAGCAGCTGCTCGGCAATCGGGCCATGGTGCAGCTGTGTGTGCTGGGCTTCGTGCTGTTCTTCGCCTGCTACGGGCAGTTCGAGTCGGGGCTGAGCGCGTACGGGGTCGAGGCCGCCGGGATCTCGACGTCCGCGCTGGGTACGGCGCTGGCCGCCAACACCCTGATGATCGTCGTCGCGCAGTTCGCCGTGCTGAAGTTCGTCGAGCGGCGCCGGCGGTCCCGTGTGATCGCGGCCGTGGGGCTGATCTGGTCCCTCGCGTGGGTCGTGGCGGGCTACGCCGGGCTCGGGCACGGCAGCCAGGAGATGGCGACGGCCGCGTTCGTGTCGACGTACGCCCTGTTCGGGCTTGGTGAGGCGATGCTGTCGCCGACCGTGGCTCCGCTGGTCGCCGATCTCGCGCCGAGTGGGATGGCCGGGCAGTACAACTCCGCCTTCGCCCTGGTGAAGCAGCTCGCGCTGGCCGTCGGGCCGGCGGTCGGCGGGCCGATGGGGGCCTCGCTGCAGGCGCCGTACATCGTGACGTTCCTGCTGTTCTCGCTGGGGATCACCTACCTCGCGGTACGGCTGGGTCGGCAGCTCACCGCCGTACAGGATCGGCCGTGGCTGGGCAGGAGCCGGGTTGTTGCGCGGGGTGGGGCGTCCGCGGAGACCGTGGTCGCGGAGGCGTAGGGCCGGTCAGGTCTTCGGCAGGACGAACTCGCACCAGACCGCCTTTCCGCCGCCCGGTGTGCGGCGGGAGCCCCAGTTCGAGGCGATCGTCGCCACGATCGCGATGCCTCTGCCGGATTCGTCGGCCGGTTCCGCGCGGCGGCGGCGGGGGAGGTGGTCGTCGCCGTCGGTGACCTCGATGATCAGGCGGCGGTCGGTGCGGCGCAGGCGCAGGCGCATGGGCGGGGTGCCGTGCTGGAGGGAGTTGGCGACCAGTTCGCTGGCGGCGAGGACGCCGAGGTCGTGCAGCTCTGCCGGGAACCGCCAGCTCGTCAGCACGCCGGAGGCGAACGCACGCGCGCGTGGCGCCGCTTCGATGCCGCCGAGGAGTTCCAGGGCCGCGTTGCGGAACAGGTCGCTGTCCGGGCCGGTGCGGGCCGGGTGCTGGAGGACGAGGACGGCGACGTCGTCGTCGTGGTCCGCCGTGACGCCCGCCGAGCGGACCAGGCGGTCGCAGACGACCTGGGGCGTGCCGGTCGCGCCGGACAGGGCTCGGGCCAGGGATGCGATGCCCTCGTCGAGGTCCTCGTTCCTGCGTTCCACCAGGCCGTCCGTGTAGAGCACCGCCGTGGAGCCGGGGCTCAGGGGGATCGAGCCCGATGTGTGCATCCAGCCGCCCGTGCCGAGCGGCGGGCCGGTCGGTTCGTCGGCGCGCTCGACCGCTCCGCTCTCGTCCCGGACGAGGATCGGGAGGTGGCCGGCGGAGGCGTACACG
Organism: Streptomyces sp. DF42; assembly: GCF_058267695.1. Lineage (NCBI taxonomy): Bacteria > Bacillati > Actinomycetota > Actinomycetes > Kitasatosporales > Streptomycetaceae > Streptomyces > Streptomyces sp. DF42. The sequence continues at coordinate 4,459,269 of NZ_CM177859.1, forward strand.
AGGCGGCCCTCGTTCGGGTCGTGGATGGCGTACACGCACGTGGCGATCTGGTTGGCGTCGATCTCGATGGCCAGGCCGTCGAGGAGCTGGAGGACCTCGTGCGGGGGGAGGTCGAGGCGGGCGTACGCGCGGACCGCCGTGCGGAGCTGGCCCATGACGGCGGCGGCCCGGACGCCCCGGCCCATGACGTCGCCGATGACCAGGGCCGTGCGGCCGCCGCCGAGGGTGATGACGTCGTACCAGTCGCCGCCGACCGCCGCTTCCGTGCCACCGGGCTGGTAGGTGGCCGCGATGCGCAGGTCGTCCGGCTCCTCCAGCTCCTGAGGGAGCAGCGAACGCTGGAGCGTGACCGCCGTTTCGCGCTGCTGGCGCTCGCTGGCGCGGAGGCGTTCGGCGGCTTCGGCGTGGTCGGTGACGTCCGTCGCGAAGACGAGCACGCCCGCGTGGTCGCCCTCGGTGACCGGGGTGCAGGTGAACGTGTAGGAGCGGCCGTCGGAGGCCTTGCGGGACTTGAGGGTGCGGGGCTTGCGGCTGCGCAGGACCTGGTCGAGGAGCGGGAGCAGGCCCAGTTCGTCGAGTTCCGGAAGGGCCTCGCGGGTGGGTTCGCCGAGCGGGCGCAGGCCGAAGGCGCTCACATAGGCGTCGTTGACGTAGGCGACGCGGTGGTCCGGGCCGTGGACCAGGGCCACGAGAGCCGGGACCCGGTCGAGGACCTCGCGGACGGGGAGCGCGTCGACGGCGGGTACGGGTGCGGGCTCGTCGGTGAGCTGTTCGGCGCGGGCCGCGGGGACGGAGCTCGCGGTCTCGGCCGGCCGGTCGGGGGCGGCCGTGTGATCGGTCCGCGCTGCGGCGCGGCGCTGCGTTCCGGGGAGCCGGGCGCTCCAGCGCGTGAAGTTCACGAATCCTTGCCTCGTGTCGTCGTCTTCGGCGTCTTCGGCCGACTCCGGACCCGGCCGGAAGGCTGGGGCGTGATGCCCCCGGGATGCAGCACGATGGGGAGAGCCTCTTGGGTTCGAAGAGCGAGCTTCTGCTCGCCCTGGGGGCGGGGATCAGTTAGGCAGTGTGGCCTACCGGGGCGACATCCGTCAGACGCCTACCCGGTCGGTGGAGTTCCTCGGTCCGGTCAGGACGACCCCTTCGGGTCGGTAGGAGGCTTTCCACCGGCCGCGAGTTCGAACTCCGCTCGGGGATGTTCGAGCGAACCGAGTGAGACGATCTCCCGCTTGAAGAGCCCCGACAGCGTCCATTCGGCCAGGACACGGGCCTTGCGGTTGAAGGTGGGCACCCTGCTGAGGTGGTAGACGCGGTGCATGAACCAGGCAGGGTAGCCCTTCAGCTTGCGCCCGTAGACGTGGGCGACGCCCTTGTGGAGGCCGAGGGAGGCGACCGAGCCGACGTACTTGTGGGAGTACGTCTCCAGGGGCTCGTCGCGCAGGGCGTGGGCGATGTTGTCGGCGAGGAGCTTGGCCTGACGGACGGCGTGCTGGGCGTTCGGGGCGGTCTCCGTGCCGGGTTCGTCGGCGGTGACGTCGGGGACGGCTGACGCGTCTCCTGCGGCCCACGCGTGCGTGGCGCCGTCGATCGTCAGCTGGGGAGTGCACTTCAGCCGGCCTCGTCCGGTGAGCGGGAGGTCGGTGGCGGCGAGGAGCGGGCTGGGTTTCACGCCGGCCGTCCAGACGACCGTCCGGGTCGGGAAGCGGGCGCCGTCGCTGAGGACGGCGACCCGGTCCACGCAGGAGTCGAGGCGGGTCTGCAGGCGTACGTCGATGTTGCGGCGGCGCAGTTCGGTGACCGTGTAGCGGCCCATCTCCTCGCCGACCTCGGGCAGGATGCGGTCCGAGGCCTCCACGAGGATCCACTTCATGTCCTCGGGCCGGACGTTGTGGTAGTAGCGGGTGGCGTAGCGGGCCATGTCCTCGAGTTCGCCGAGCGCCTCGACACCGGCGAATCCGCCCCCGACGAAGACGAAGGTGAGCGCCGCGTCGCGGATCGCGGGGTCGCGGGTGGAGGAGGCGATGTCCATCTGCTCGATGACGTGGTTGCGCAGGCCGATGGCCTCCTCGACCGACTTGAAACCGATGCCGTGGTCGGCGAGACCGGGGATCGGGAGGGTGCGCGAGATCGAGCCGGGGGCCAGGACGAGTTCGTCGTACGTCAGCTGCTCCGGGCCCGCGCCCTCGTCCTCGGTGGCGAGGGTGGTGAGGACGGCGGTGCGCCTGGCGTGGTCGATCGACCGGACCTCGCCGATGACGACATGGCACTGATCCAGGACGCGGCGCAGCGGTACGACGACATGGCGGGGCGAAATGGCGCCGGCCGCCGCTTCGGGAAGGAACGGCTGATAGGTCATGTACGAGTCGGGAGTGACGACTGTGATCTCGACCTGGCCCCGCCTGAGTTCCTGTTTCAGCGTCCTCTGCAGGCGCAGGGCCGTGTACATCCCGACGTAGCCGCCGCCGACAACGAGAATGCGCGCACGTTCCTTCACCACCCCATGACGCACCCAGCGCTGGAGTTTGTCCACAGCCCCGACAATTTGTGTGACGGCGTGCCCAGGACGCCCAGGGTTGGCCGAATTGCCCGAGTGCTCGGAAGGATTGCAGGTCAGCAGGTGTGGGCCCGGTGACCTTGGGGGGTGTAATCGGGACGTAAGCGACCCGTACTCCGATCGGGGGGCGCTCCGTGCGGAACCTGCCCCTTCTGAATTGACCCTCGCTCAACTATGTTCGTGTGTCGACGGGGTGTAGGGGGATGCGCCATCGCTCATCGTGTCCGCGACAGACGGGCCGGTGAACCGGGCCTGTTCCCACGCCCTGGCAACCAATGAATGGCGGGGAGAGTCTCCGGGGGGAGACGTCATTACCGGGGGAACGCTTATGCATGTTCAGGATTCTCATTGGTCGTCCGCGTCTGCACTGACATCGGGCGGCATCGTGAGCGCGGCGACGAGCAACGGACGCGGGGACACCTCACGTACGACTCCGCTGCGCGTGGACGCACAGCGCAATCTGGAGCACGTCCTGCGCGCGGCGCGGGAGGTCTTCGGCGAGCTGGGGTACGGCGCGCCGATGGAGGACGTGGCGCGGCGAGCGCGGGTAGGTGTCGGCACCGTGTACCGGCGGTTCCCGAGCAAGGACGTCCTGGTGCGGCGAATAGCCGAGGAGGAGACCTCCCGGCTGACCGACCAGGCCCGCTCGGCCCTCGGCCAGGAGGACGAGCCGTGGTCGGCGCTCTCGCGCTTCCTGCGGACGTCGGTGGCCTCGGGCGCCGGGCGGCTGCTGCCGCCGCAGGTGCTGCGCGTCTCGGTCTCCGACGAGCAGGCCGACGGCACTGTCTTCGACGAGGCCCGGGTGCCGCAGCAGCGGACGCAGCCGGGTTCCGGGGAGCTGCATCTGGTCGCCGACGGAGTCCCGAGGATCTCGGCGGACGACGACACGGGCGCGGCGGCGCTGCTGGAGGTCGTGGGCCGGCTCGTGGAGCGGGCGCGCGCGGCCGGTCAGCTGCGGCCCGACGTGTCGGTGTCGGACGTACTGCTCGTCATCGCGACGGCGGCACCCTCGCTTCCGGACGCGGCACAGCAGGCGGCGGCCTCGGCACGGCTGCTGGACATCCTGCTGGAGGGGTTGCGCTCGCGGCCGGCCTGAGTGGTCCGTGCCTGCGGGCGGATCGGTTCGGTGACCGTGGTGGGGCGTGGGCCGTGCGCGGCGCGCGCCCGGCGTGAGCCGGGAGGCGCCGACGCCGGAAATGCATCGGACGCCGGGAATGTGCGGTGCATTTCCGGCATGCCGCCCAACTTCCGTGTGACGAGCGGTAATTGAGCTTTCCCCGAAGGGGCGATGGCTAGTACTACGGCACGACAAGTCCCCACGGACGAGTGGATGGTCCGCACTGTGGGGTCCTGAACAAAAGCCAATATGGCACTCTGACCCGGTGTTCGGGACTGGTTGGGCAGGCAGCGGGGGCTTTCCGCGATGAGCTTTGACGGGCGGGACGAGTCGCCGGGTGACGGCGACGCGGAGGCCGGCGGTCCGCCGCAGGTGCCGAGTCAGGGAGGACGGGCCGGCGTCCCGCGGAGCGGCGGCCGCGCGGAGACCGTCGTCCCGCAGCAGGGCGGCGAACCGGTCGAGCCCGTCGAGGGCACTGTCCCGGCCCAGCGCGATCGCCGGGAGGACGGCGTCCTGCCGCCGCCCCGGGATCTGCCGCCGTCCGACGCCGAGCTGATCGGGCGGATGCGCTCGGGCGACGACACCGCCTACGAGGAGCTGTTCCGGCGCCACGCCGACGCGGTGCGCCGGTACGCCCGCACCTGCTGCCGCGACGCCCACACCGCGGACGACCTCACGGCCGAGGTCTTCGCCCGGATGCTCCAGGCGGTACGCGGCGGCCACGGCCCCGAGCAGTCCGTACGCGCCTATCTGCTCACCACCGTCCGGCGCGTCGCCGCGAGCTGGACGAAGTCCGCCAAACGGGAACAACTGGTCGACGACTTCGCGGTGTTCGCCGCGCAGGCCGCGCGATCCTCCGAAACGACCGACGACACCGCGTCCCTCGGCTCCTTCGCAGCGGGTCTGGACCTCGGGGCCGATGTGCGCGCGATGCACGAGGCCGAGCAGTCCATGGCCATGCGGGCCTTCCTGTCGCTGCCGGAGCGCTGGCAGGCCGTGCTGTGGCACACCGAGGTCGAGGACGAGTCGCCGAGCGAGGTCGCCACGCTCTTCGGGCTGGACGCCAACGGCACGCGGGTGCTGGCCAGTCGCGCCCGCGAGGGCCTCAAGCAGGCCTATCTCCAGGCCCACGTCAGCGCCACGCTCGCCGGCGACGAGGAGTGCGCACGCTTCGCCGACCGGCTCGGCGCCTACGCCCGCGGCGGACTGCGCACACGTGCCGAACGGGGGCTGCGCAAGCACCTGGAGGAGTGCGTCAAGTGCCGGCTGGCCGCGGGCCAGATCAAGGAAGTCGCCAACGGCATCCCCGGCGTGGTGCCGGTCGCGGTCATCGGCTGGTTCGGCGCCGCCGGGTACGCCAAGGTGGCCGCTCTCATCGCCGGCGGCACCGGAGCCGGTGCCGCGGGCGCCGCGGGGGCGGCCGCGGCCGCGAGCGGCAGCTCGTCCGGCGGGGCGGGTGCCGGCGGTGCGGCGGTCTCCGAGGGGCTGGGGGCGCCCGCGAAGGCCGGTATCGCCGCCGGTGTCGTCGTCGCGGCGGGCGTGGCGGTGGCTCTCGCGCTGTCGGGGAGCGACAGCCCGGCCGGGAAACCTGACGCCAAGGCCCCCGCCTCGACACCGGCCGTCCGCCCGGAGTCACCGAAGCCGAAGCCGACGCCGAAGCCGACGCCTGCGAAGGAGCATCCCGAGCCGAAGCGGCCGGTGATCGTGCCCGTGGTGGCCGCCACGGCGACGCCGGCCCCGACCCCCACACCCCGGCCGAGGCCCACACCGACTCCGACCCCGACCTCCACGCCGAGGCCGACCCCGAAGCCCACCCCCACACCGGCCCCGCCTCCCCCTCCCCCGCCCGCGCCGGTCGTCTACCAGTGGAGCGAGCTGGCCTACGACGTCACGGGCGACGGCACGCGGCCCGAGATGCGGCTCGGCGGGAGCAGCTGGGTGTGGCAGCGGTACGGCCTGTCGGTCGCCGGCAGGTCCTACACCCACGGCGTGACCGTGCACGGCCGGTCCTCCGCGACCGTCGACCTCAACCGCACCTGCTCCGCCTACGACGCCATGGTCGGCATCGACGATCTGACCCTGGGGCTGGGCAAGGTCTCCTTCTCCGTCTACGCCGACGGCGTCCGGCTGTGGAAGTCCGCGACGATCCAGGGCGGCGACCCGGCGGTGCCGGTCCATGTGAACCTGGCGGGGCGCAAGAGCGTACGGCTCGTCGTCGAGCCGCGCACCGACTTCGACTCCGTGACGCTCGCGGACTGGGCCGAGTCGAGGTTCACCTGCTCCTAGCGGACCGCGGTCGGCCTACGGGAGGTGCTCGGCGGGAGTTGACGACGGAGACGTCCATGTCCGCGCGGACATCCCGCGAGTTGTCCAGGACGAAGGTGGCGAACGGCCGGACGAGACCCGGACGGGCTGAGACGCGGCCTGAGGTTCCTCACCCTCTGGACGGGCTGGACGGGCTGGACGGGCTGGGATTCGACCTGGAGTTCCTCACCCTTCGGACTCCTCACCCGCCCGAGGCCAACGCCCCCCTCTTTGGTGTGATCCCCCCCGGTACCGCCCTCTGGCGGGCCGGGGTGCCCGTCCAGCAGGTGCCTCGGCGGGCCAGGAGGCGGCGTAGCCAGAGTTCCAGGGAGACCAGGTCCGCGAGGCCGTCGAGGGGGAGGGGTTCGCCTTCGGCGGCGGCGCGCAGGGCCTTGCGGACGACGCGTGCCTCCACCAGGCCCGCCTCCGCCAGCAGCGGCGTCCCGAACAGGGCCATCAGGGAGTCTGCGGCGACGCGGAGACCGGTGCGGGCCGCCACGGCTGCCGAGGCGTGGGAGGGGGTGCCCCAGCCCGGTGGGAGGTCGCTCACGCCCGCGCCCTCCAGGACGGTGCGCAGGATGGCGGCACGCGCGCCCGGCTGGACGCGCAGGGCCTCGGGGAGGACTCGGCAGGCCCGTACGACCTGGTTGTCGAGGAAGGGGGCGTGCAGGCGCTGGGAGCGGACCTCGGCCGCCTGTTCCAGGATGCGGAGGTCCGCGGCATGGCGGGCCAGGGCCGCACGCGCGCGGTAGTCGCCGGGACGCTGGCCCGGGCCCACGCCCGAGCGGCTCGTCGACGCTTGCAGGCGAACCGATACTTCAGCGAGGGCCTCGCCGGTGAGCCAGCGTGCCGCAGGGCCGGGTCTGGCCCAGGTGAGGGCGGCCAGGGAGGCACCGACAGCGCCCCCGGGCTCGTCGAAACGGCGCTGCAGGAGGCGCTCGGCGAGCAGTTCGAGGCCCTCCCTGTACGGCGTCCGCGCCAGCTTCCTGGCCGCGCCGTACACGCGCGCGGGGACCATCACCGAGCCGTCGGCCTTCGTGAGTGCAGCGACGGGGCGGACCAGGTGGCGGCGTTTGCGGTCCATCAGGAGGTCGGCCAGGCGGGCCGGATGGGCGTCCAGGACCTGGCGGGCGCCGTAGCCCGTGAAGTGGTCCGCGCTGCCCGAGGCGAGGCGGGCGCGGTGGCGGGCGGCGATCACCAGGGACGGGCCCGGTTCGTCGGTCAGCGGGCCGTCCAGTTCGGCGTACGGGAGGGCCTCCTCGCCGCCGGTCACCACCACGTGGTGCAGGCGCGGGTTGGCGGCGAGCGATCCCGCCCGTTCCAGTTCGGCCTCCCGGCCGCCGACCGCCAGGTCGTTGAAGGTGAGCGCCAGCAGGCGTTCGCCCGCGCCCGTGCCGTGGCCGAGGACCGTGCCCGGCATACCGGGCAGCCCTGCGGCGAGCAGGGCGAGCGTGCCCGAGGCCGGCCCGCCGGAGAGGTCCGCGCCGATGCCCGCGACCGGCATCCCGCGCGCGGCGCGGCGCTCGGCCGGTCCCATGCCGGGCACCGGGCCGGGGTCCATGTCGGTCCCCGGGACGTGCCTGGGCGCGGACAAACGCGCGCGTACCGCCTCCACCAGTGCGTCGCGCACCGCGTCGACCGCACTGTCCGGGTCGGCCGAGGGCGCCGCCACCGCGAGGGAGGCGACCGGGTCGTAGCCGGCGATCTCGCGCGCTCCGGCGCGCAGGATCAGGGTGTGACCCGGCGGGATGCGCCGTACGCCGTCGTAGGGCGTGGAGTCGTGCAGCGCGGCCGGTACGTCGGGGGCGGCGAGCAGCGCGGCGAGGTGGCCGAAGTCGAGATTGGCCTCGATGAGGTCGGCGAGGGGGAGGGCCGCCGTCGCGTAGGCCGTGCCGCCCGCCCAGGGGGTGTAGAAGACCGGGCGGGCGCCCGCGAGGTCGCCGCAGACGGTGACCCTGCGGCCGACCTTGACGACCGCGGTGTAGCTGCCCGGCCAGGCCGTGAGGTGGCGAAGTGCGCCTCCGCGCGCGGCGAACAGTCCGACCCGCAGCTCCTCGTCGGACGCCCCGCACGTGCCCAGGACCGCTATCCGGGTCTGCGCGTCGGCGTTCACCACCCGCACCTCGTCGGGGCGCCAGTCGCCAACCGCCCAGAGCGGATCGGGGTCACCCCACAGGAGTTGGGAACCCACCGGGTGGACGGTCTCGCCGTCGCCTCCGGTGGCCCCCGCGGACCCCGTCCCGGGAGTCACCGCGGCGGTGCTGCTCCATCCCACCAACCACCGCATCGACGCCTCCACAGGCTGTGGACAACCAGTGCACGGTACGAACTGGTTCCCCATGCTGCCATGAAGGGCGCACGCTGGAGGGAGGGTGGAGCCGCTTACGACCCCTGGAACGCGCCGTGGCGCTCACCCGTCCGGGAGAGCGAACACCCGTACCCGGCAAGGCGCCTGCGACGCGAATGCGCCCCCGAAACGCTCCCCGAAAACGTCCTTCGCGCCCTCAAGTTCCATGGTGGGAGCGGTAATTGACCGGCGGGCCGAGGGGCTGTTTTCAGCCAAATCGGGGACGGGAGGTCGGGCGTGCATACGCTCCGTGCAAGCTCTGCGGGCCGCATCACGCGCGCGCAGCCCGGGAGACGGAGTTCGCCCCCCGGGCCCATCCGCCGCCCGCGGGGATGTAGGCGGCGGTGTCCCCCAGCCCACTGGATCCAGTACAGCGGGCCGACCCACGCAGTATCCATGGAAGCGCTCCCCCGATGGCCGGAGAAGAGCGCACGGACGGGCGCACGGCCACACAACGGGAGCACGGCGCAACTGCGCGTATCGGACCCGTACTTCAGTACGGACCACAATCCCGCCATCCGGAACTATGCCCCTTAACGCTTGGGATGCGGCGAACTACGCTGGGTTTACGAATGCCGCGTGGTTATGCCAGCGCGGCAGCCGTCTGTGTCGAGGGGTGGCGCATGTCCAGGGAGCAACGCGGGCCGAACGAAAAACTCGGCACCGTTCTCGCCCTCGCGGGAATCAGCAACGCAGGACTCGCGCGTCGCGTCAACGATCTTGGCGCCCAACGCGGGTTGACTCTTCGCTACGACAAGACGTCGGTGGCGCGCTGGGTGTCGAAGGGCATGGTGCCGCAGGGTGCCGCGCCACATCTCATCGCCGCCGCCATAGGCCAGAAGCTCGGCCGTCCGGTGCCGCTCCACGAGATCGGCCTGGCGGACGCGGATCCCGCACCCGAAGTGGGCCTCGCCTTCCCCAGGGACGTCGGCCAGGCGGTGAAGTCGGCGACGGAGCTCTACCGTCTCGACCTCGCCGGGCGCCGGGCCGGCTCCGGTGGCATCTGGCAGTCGCTGGCCGGATCGTTCGCAGTAAGCGCATACGCAACGCCCGCCTCACGATGGCTGATAACACCGGCCGACAGTTCGGTGGCGCGCGAGGCGAACTCCGCCGAGGACTCGGGCGCACCGCTCAAAGTCGGCCACAGTGATGTGCAGAAGCTGCGGGAGGCCGCCGAGGACGCCAGGCGCTGGGACTCCAAGTACGGCGGCGGTGACTGGCGTTCGTCGATGGTTCCCGAGTGCTTACGGGTGGAGGCGGCACCGCTGCTGCTCGGCGCGTACTCGGACGAGGTCGGCCGCGCACTGTTCGGGGCCAGCGCCGAACTGACGCGCCTCGCCGGCTGGATGGCCTTCGACACGGGGCAGCAGGAGGCAGCGCAGCGGTACTACATCCAGGCGCTGCGACTCGCGCGGGCAGCCGCCGACGTGCCCCTGGGGGGCTATGTGCTGGCCTCCATGTCGCTGCAGGCGACCTACCGCGGCTTCGGCGACGAGGGCGTCGACCTCGCGCAGGCCGCACTGGAACGCAACCGGGGCCTGGCGACCGCGCGCACCATGAGCTTCTTCCGGCTCGTCGAGGCACGGGCACACGCGCGTGCGAGTGACGGGCAGGCGGCCGGGGCGGCCCTCAAGGCCGCCGAGGGCTGGCTGGAGCGCTCCCGGGAGGGCGACAACGACCCGTCCTGGCTCGGCTTCTACTCCTACGACCGCTTCGCCGCGGACGCCGCGGAGTGCTACCGCGACCTGAAGGCGCCGCGCCAGGTGCGCCGCTTCACGGAGCAGGCGCTGTCGAAACCGACGGAGGAGTTCGTACGGTCGCACGGGCTGCGGCTGGTGGTGTCGGCGGTCGCGGAGCTCGAGTCGGGCAACCTCGATGCCGCCTGCGAGCAGGGCGTGCGGGCGGTGGAGGTCGCCGGGCGCATCTCGTCGGCCCGCACGACCGAGTACGTCAAGGACCTGCTGCACCGTTTGGAGCCGTACGGAGACGAGCCGCGCGTGGTGGAGCTGCGGGAGCGGGCCCGCCCGCTGCTGATGGCCCCCGCCTGAGCCGGGGACCGGTGACAGGTACCGATGGCGGATACCGGTGGCAGATACCAGGTACAGCTTGTACAGGTACCGGGTACCTGTACAAGCTGTGCAAGGACAGGTGCAGGACGACCCCACTCCTCCTGCGTTTGAAGCCGGTGTCAGTGGCGCAGTGCACTATCGGTAGTGGGAGGTGGTGCAGGTGCGGCCGGGGATCGCTTATGACTGCGATGTGCTCGTGATCGGTGGTGGGATCGTCGGGCTGTCCACCGCGTACGCGATCACGCGTGCCGCGCCCGGCACGCGCGTGACCGTGCTGGAGAAGGAACCGGGTCCGGCCCGGCACCAGACGGGGCGCAACAGCGGCGTCATCCACAGCGGGATCTACTACCGGCCCGGGTCCCTGAAGGCCCGGTACGCGGTGCGGGGCGCCGCCGAGATGGTCAAGTTCTGCGCCGAGTACGGCATCGCGCACGCCGTCACCGGCAAGCTGATCGTCGCGACGGAGCGACAGGAGCTGCCACGCCTGCACGCCCTGGTGCAGCGCGGGCGGGAGAACGGGATTCCGGTGCGGGAGCTGGGCGCCGCCCAGATCGCGGAGTACGAGCCCGAGGTGTACGGGCTCGCGGCCATACACGTCGGGACGACCGGCGTGTGCGACTTCGTGGGGGTTGCCCGGCAGCTGGCGGAGGCGTCGGGGGCGGAGATCCGGTACGGGGCGCGGGTCGAGCAGGTGGACCGGCGCCCGGAGCTCGGGGTCGCCGTCCGGACGACGGCCGGCGACGTCGTCCGCGCGCGCGTGCTGGTGAACTGTGCCGGGCTGTACTGCGACGAGGTGGCGCGGCTGACGGGCGACGACCCCGAGATGCGGATCGTGCCGTTCCGCGGGGAGTACTACTCGCTGGCGCGGCCCGAGCTGGTGCGGGGACTGGTGTATCCGGTGCCGGATCCGGCGTTCCCGTTCCTCGGCGTGCATCTCACGCGCGGGATCGACGAGGACGTGCACATCGGTCCCAACGCGGTGCCGGCGCTGGCCCGGGAGGGGTACGGATGGGATGTCGTACGGCCGCGGGAGGTGGCCGGGACGCTGGCCTGGCCCGGCGCCTGGCGGATGGCCCGGCGGCACTGGCGGTACGGGGCGGGGGAGCTGCGCCGGTCGGTGTCCAAGGGAGCGTTCACGACGGCGGTGCGAAGGCTGTTGCCGGCGGTGACGGAGGACGACCTGGTGCCGACGGCCGCGGGGGTCCGGGCGCAGGCGGTACTGCGGGACGGGTCCCTGGTGGACGACTTCCTGATCAAGGAGGGACCGCGGGCCGTCCATGTGCTGAACGCACCCTCACCTGCGGCGACGGCGTCGCTGCCGATCGGCCGGGAGGTGGCGAGAAGGGCGCTGGCCGTGCTCGGCCCGCCCTGACCTGCCCGCTCGGCGGCCACCGGACGGCCCGGCCGTCTCACCGTCCCCGTAAAATCGGTCGCACTGTGTCTGACTCCCTCCATACTCCCGAATCCCCACAGCCCGCCGCGCCCGCGCCGGCCCCTGCCTCCGCGCCCTCCCTCGCGCCCGCGCCCGGCGAGCACACGCCGCACACGCCCGGTGTCTCGGTCCGGCACACCCGGGCCAAGGGCGAGCCGCGGTTCCCCGACGGGCCGAAGGCCGATCCGGCCGGCTCGCACTTCGAGCGGCGGATCCGCAGCTTCCAGCCGCGCCGCAGCCGGGTGACCGCGGGACAGGCGGACGCGCTGCAGCGGCTGTGGCCCAAGTGGGGGCTGGACATCGACGGACAGCGGTCGATCGATCTCACCGAGCTGTTCGGGAACACCGACCGCGTCGTGCTCGAGATCGGGTTCGGGATGGGCGAGGCCACGGCGCAGATGGCCGCCGCGGATCCGGCCACCAACGTCCTCGCCGTGGACGTGCACACCCCGGGGCAGGGACATCTGCTCAACCTCGCCGACGATCACGGGCTGTCCAACGTCCGCGTGGCCAACGGGGACGCGATCATCCTGCTGCGCGAGATGCTCACCCCGGACTCACTGGACGGGCTGCGCGTCTACTTCCCCGACCCCTGGCCCAAGAAGCGGCATCACAAGCGACGGCTCATCCAGCCGGAGTTCCTCGACCTCGCCGCGGCCCGGATCAGACCCGGCGGCATCGTGCACTGCGCGACCGACTGGGAGCCGTACGCCGAACAGATGCTCGACGTGCTGACCGCGCACCCGGGGTTCGAGAACACGCGGCCCGACGGCGGTTTCGCGCCGCGTCCCGACTTCCGGCCGCTGACCCGTTTCGAGGGCCAGGGTCTGGAGAAGGGACATGTCGTGAACGACCTGCTCTTCCGTCGCGTCCAACATCATCACCAGCCCCCCACCGGCGCCTGAAGCCCCCTCGGCCCCGCGGGCGAACCGACGTACCGTCGCGGGCGGCGCCCTCCCTCGTTAGGGTCAATGCCGTGGCCACCAATCCCCCGTACCCGACGCATCCGCCGCACCCCGGTGGCCCCCCCGGCGGTGCGCTCAGGCATGCGCACTGGTGGCAGCGCGGATGGGTGCGGTACGGCGCCCTCAGCACCCTGCTCGCGCTCTCCGGGCTGGTCATCCTGGCCCTGGTGCGTGAACAGACCGGCACCGAAGGGTTCCTGGTGGGACTCGGGCTGGCCGTCCTGCCCGTCCCCCTCCTCATAGCCGCCTTCCGCTGGCTCGACCGCGTCGCCCCGGGCCCCTGGCGCAACCTGCTGTTCGCCTTCGCCTGGGGGGCCTGTGCGGCGGCGCTGATAGCGATCGTCGCCAACAGCTTCGCCACGAAGTGGATAGCGACGGCGACCGCAGATCCGTCCAGCGCGGACACCCTCGGCGCGACCGTCATAGCGCCCATCGTCGAGGAGTCGGCGAAGGCCGCCGCGGTCCTCCTCGTCTTCCTCTTCCGCAGACGGGACTTCACCGGGATCGTCGACGGCGTCGTCATAGCCGGCGTCACCGCCACCGGCTTCGCGTTCACCGAGAACATCCTCTACCTGGGCACCGCCTTCGGTACCGACCAGCTCACCGGCGACCGCGGCATCGCCTCCGTCACCGCGGCGACGTTCTTCGTGCGGATCGTCATGTCCCCGTTCGCGCACCCGCTCTTCACCGTCCTCACCGGCATCGGCTTCGGCGTCGCCGCGCTCTCGGCGGAGCGCCAGCACCTGCGGCGCGTCCTCGTCCCGCTCTCCGGCCTGCTGCTCGCGATGAGCATGCACGCGATCTGGAACGGCTCGTCGACGTTCGGCGAGTACGGGTTCTTCGCCGTCTACGCCGCCTTCATGGTCCCCACGTTCGGCCTGCTGACCTGGCTGGTCATCTGGACGCGCCAGCGCGAACTGCGCACCGTGCGCGAGGAACTGCCCGCCTACGCCGTCGCGGGCTGGCTCACCCCCGCCGAGCCGTACGCCCTCGGCTCGATGCGGGCGCGACGGCTGGCCCGCGACTACGCCGCCCACCACCTCGGCAGGCCCGCGGCCCGCACGGTCGCGCAGTACGAGGCATACGCGACCTCCCTGGCGTTCCTGCGGCACCGGGGGCGCCGTGGCCGCGCCGGCGCCGACTTCGTCGTCAGGGAGCAGGAGTTGCTGCACCAGCTGTGGCTGCGGCGTGAGGTGGCCCGCCCGGCCCTGGACTACGCGGCGCGGGCGACAGCGCCTCCGGTGCCGGTGGCGGCGGCGCCCTGGGCGATGTACGGGGTGTACGGGTACCCGGCGATGCCGAATCCCGCGTACAACCCGTACCGCACGTAGGACGTACTGCCGGTAGGACCGGTAGGGCCCGTGGCTCTCAGGGGATCAGGCCGACGCCTCGGTCAGACGCGCGACCTCGGCCTCGGTGAGCGTCAGCTCCCCCACCCCCAGCAGGGCCGGCAGCTGCTCCACCGTGCGCGCGGACGCGATCGGCGCGATGACCGTCGGCCGGGCCGCGAGCCAGGCCAGGGCGACCGTCGCCACCGGGGCCCCGTGAGCGTCGGCGATCTCGTCGAGGGCCGCCAGGACCCTGCGGCCGCGCTCGGTGTCCAGGTGCTTGCCGGCGCCCGCGCGGGCGCTCTCGACCGTCGTACCTGGCCGGTACTTGCCGGTGAGGAAGCCCGAGGCAAGGGCGAAGTACGGGACGGCGGCCAGTCCGTACCGCGCGGCGAGGTCCTGGAGCTCGCCCTCGTACGTGACGCGCGAGACCAGGTTGTAGTGGGGCTGGACGGCCACGTACTTGGCCAGGCCCTCACGGTCGGAGAACTCCAGGGACGCACGGAGCCGCTCGGGGGAGATGTTGGAGGCTGCGATGTGCCGCACCTTGCCCGCCGTCACCAGCTCGTCGAGCGCGCCGATGATCTCCTCGACCGGCACCTCCGGCTTGTCGAAGTGCGTGTAGTACAGATCGATGTGGTCGGTGCCGAGGCGGCTCAGGGAGGCGTCCGCGGCGGCCTTGATGTTGGTGGCCGTCAGGCCCGGGAACGCGGGGTGCTGGCTGACCTTGGTCGCGATGACGACGTCGTCGCGGTTACCGCGCGCCCTGACCCACCTGCCGATGATCGTCTCGGACTCGCCGCCCTCGTTGCCGTCGACCCACGCCGAGTAGGAGTCGGCGGTGTCGACGAAGTTGCCGCCCGCGGCCGCGTAGGCGTCGAGCACGGCGAAGGACGCGGCCTCGTCGGCGGTCCAGCCGAAGACGTTGCCGCCGAGGGAGAGGGGAAAGACCTCCAGGCCGGAGGAGCCGAGCTTGCGAAGAGAAGTCATGTAGTGCGTCAACACCCGCCTCGGAGGGCGATCTTCCGCTACGGCCGCAAAATCCCCGTAAACAAGCGGAGTCAGCCATTCCGGTAGCTGGGCAGCGGAAACCGGCGGTCCTGACGTCGCGGGGATGCCGTCAGAACCGCCGGGATCAGAAACAACAGGAAGGACAGAGAGAACAGGAAGAGCGGGGAGAAGCCGAGGTCAGGAAGAAGCGGAGGTCAGGGGGTGAGGCCCTTGCTGCGCAGCCACGTCATCGGGTCGATGCCCGTGGCCTGGCCGTTCAGGTGGACCTCAAGGTGCAGGTGCGGGCCGGTCACGTTGCCGGTGGCCCCGACACGCCCGATCACATCGCCCGTGGCGACCTTCTGGCCGACGCTCACGCTGATCGACGACTGGTGGCAGAACCAGAGTTCCGTTCCGTCGTCGAGCGTGATGATCGTGCGGTAGCCGTACGAGCCCGCCCAGCCGGCCTCCGTGACGGTGCCGCTGTGGACGGCCCTGATGAGCGTGCCCGTGGGGGCGGCGAAGTCGAGACCCGTGTGGTAGCCGGAGGACCACATGGAGCCGGCCTGTCCGAAGGTGCCGGTGATCGTGTACGACACGACCGGCAGCTTGAACTGCTTGGCCAGTTCGGCGAGTTTGGCGGCCTCGGCCTTCTTCTTGGCCTCCGCCTCGGCCTTCTCCTTCGCGGCCTGAGCCTTGGCCGCGGCCGTCTTCTCCGCCTGGGCGGCGGCGTCGTCGACCTGCTTGGCGAAGAGGGCCTCGGTGACCGACTGGGCCTTGCCGTCGACCTGGACCTGCTGGCTCTCGGCCTGGGCCATGATGCGGTTGCGCAGCGCCTCACCGGCGTCCGCGGCGCCCTGCGTGGTGTCGTCGGAGCTGACACCGACGTCACTGAGGGCGGTGGCGGAGCCCTTGGAGGCGTCCGAGGAGCCGCCGAACACGCCGCCCACGGAGGGCAGGTCGGGCAAGGAGATGGACACCGGGGGCTTGCCGGTGTTGGCGCTGGCCATACCGCCCGCGCCGACGGCGGCTATGACACCGACGCCGAGAACCGTGGAGCTGCGGGCGAGTCCCCCGCCGCGCTGCTTGGAGACACGGTGCCGGCCGCGTATCGGGCGGAGGGAGTCCTCGGTGGGGTTCCACTCCTCCCACGGGCCCTCGTCGGTGCGGGGGCCGGCGAAGCCGAATGGCTCGGTGCTCGGCACGAACGGCGCTGCCGGGGCAGGCGGGTTGGACGCCACGTAGGCGTGCTCCTTCCTTCCTTCTCGCCTACCGGGTTAGCTGACGGGTTCGGAGCAGGAAGGTCTCCTACGCGCGTATACCTGCCGTGGGTTCACGGCGGCTTCAGCGCGATTCACCCCAGGGTGGTGGTTCCCCGGTTCCCTTGCGGGATTCGGCGCGTGCGCACGGAGCCGTCTCTTGTGACGGCTGGGACGACCGCGCTGCGTTATCGAACGTTAATAGACCCGGGGTGCCGTTGCCAGCTGTTCTGCTTGATCATTAATGCTTCTTGGCCTGGACGTAGGGCACATGAGCGGCCAAAAACGGGCGAGTTGGCCAAGCCTCAGGATTCACACAGGCACTGACGGTGTGTCAGTTGTTATGCGGAGGGCGCTCGCTCGATCACACCCGGTCACATCACGGCAGGAGAGACAAGGAGGGGCGCGGAGAAGCGCGGAGGGAAAGGGAGCGGGAAAACACTCAGGGCCGGAATCCAGTTACTGGATTCCGGCCCTGAGCCTTGAGTAGCGGGGACAGGATTTGAACCTGCGACCTCTGGGTTATGAGCCCAGCGAGCTACCGAGCTGCTCCACCCCGCGTCGTTGTGTAACCAGCATACGCCATCCGTGGGGTGCTCAGGACCACGGTCACCACCGCGGGTCACGACCCCGGCAGATGCCGGTTCGGCGCCTTGGCCTGCTCCTCGTACTCCGGCAGTACGACGACGTCGACGCCCCGCGATGCCAGCAGCCCGCTGCCGTCCGCCTCCGTGACGAACGTGTCCGGCTCCCGCCACGCCGTGACCACCCGCCGTACCCCCGCGTCGAGGATCAGTCGTGCGCACGGCCTGGGCCGGGAGGCGCGGTGGGCGCAGGGCTCCAGGCTGCTGTACACCGTCGCCGCCGCGAGCCTCGGATCCGCCGGGTCGAGCTTGGCCAGGGCCGCCTCCTCGGCGTGCACGGCCGGGTCGCCGCCCTCGCGCGAGTGACCGCGGGCGAGCTCCGTACCGTCGGCGGCGACGATCACCGCACCCACGCTGAAGGCCGTGCGGGAGGGCGGGCACTGCGCCGCCAGCTCGCAGGCGAGGGCCAGCCAGCGGCGGTCGGCGGCGGCGGGGAGCGCGCCGGTGCCGGGGGCCGTGGGCTCGTAGCGCATGAGGACGACGTCCTCGATCCGCCGGGCCTCCGTCAGGCGCAGGCGGCCGCCCTGGTAGGCGCCGGGGCCGAAGAGGCGGGGCGCGTCCGGGTCGCCCACGAAGAGGGGGGCGAGCACGAGCTGGAGTTCGTCGGCGAGGCCCTGCTGGAGGAGCTGGGTGTGGATCGTGCCGCCGCCCTCGACCATCAGGCGCCGTACGCCGCGCACGTCGTGCAGATGCTCCAGCAGCCGCCGCCAGTCGAGGTCGGGGCCGAGCGGAGCGACGTCGGCGGCGAGGCCGAGTGAGCGGGCCCGCTCGGCGCCCTTGTCGGTCGTGAAGACGAGCTTTTCGCCGCCCGTGTGCCAGAACTTCGCGTCCGGGTCCAGGTCGCCGGAGCCGCTGACGGTGACCTTGAGGGGGTACTCCGGCCTCCCCGCCGCGACCCGGGCGGCCCGGCGCTCGGGCGAGTTGACCAGCAGCCGCGGGTTGTCGGCGCGGATCGTGCCGGCGCCGACGAGGATCGCGTCGACGGACGCCCGCACCTCGTCCACGCGGTCGAAGTCGGCCGGGGAGGAGAGCAGGAGGCGTTCGGGGCCGGTGTCGTCGAGGTAGCCGTCGAGGGAGACGGCGGCGGACAGCAGGACGTAGGGGTACGGCATCGGACGCGCTCACTCTCGGCGGCGGGCGGGGCGGGCTCGGACGGTCGGACCGGGCTCGGACGGGCGGGGCTTGGTTCAAGTTTGAAACAAACCTACACTGGGGGCATGACGACTCGCTGGCTCACCTCCAAGGAGCAGCGCGCCTGGCGCGCGTACATCGCCGCGGCGCACCTCCTGGAGGACGCGATCGACCGGCAGCTCCAGCAGGACGCCGGCATGCCGCACCTGTATTACTCCATCCTGGCCAATCTCTCCGAGGTGCCCGAGCGGCGGCTGCGGATGACCGATCTCGCCGAGCGGACGAAGATCACCCGAAGCCGGCTGACGTACGCCGTGTCCCGGCTGGAGAAGGACGGTCTGATCCGGCGCGAGAACTGCAAGTGGGACAAGCGGGGGAGCATCGCCGCGCTCACCGACGAGGGCATGGCGGTACTGGAACGCACGGCGCCCGGCCATGTCGAGACCGTGCGCGCCTCGCTGTTCGAGCATCTCACCGAGGAACAGGTGGAGCAGGTGGAGGAGATCTTCTCGGGGATCGCGCGGGCCCTCGACGAGGGGGGAAGCCGGCCCACGCCCGACGAGGTGCCGTGGCGGCGGCGGTCGTCGCCGCCCTGTTCGTGACGCAGTCCCCGTAAACGGGTTGCTTCAAATTTAAAGCATGGGGTAGTGTCCGGGATCGTAGATCTGCTTCAAATCTGAAGCAGCGCTGCCGAAGCAGGCCTGACAACGCAGGACCGACCAGCAGGACTGCTCAAGCAGACGTCCACCGGACCCGGGAGAACCCGCATGCCCGACTTCCCCGCCGCCAGCCCGCGCTCCCGCGTCCGGGTACCGCTACGCTTCCAGGACGGCTACAGCGTCGACGCCGAACTGGTCACCTTCCACGGCCTGACCGACGGACAGGAACACGTGGCCGTCGTGCTCGGCGACCCGGCCCCCGGTACAACGCCTCTGGTCCGGCTGCACTCCGAGTGCCTGACCGGCGACGTCTTCGGCTCGGCCCGCTGCGACTGCGGCCCGCAGCTGCGCGAGGCGGTCGAGCGGATCGCGGCCCGCGGCGGCGTGCTGCTCTACCTGCGCCAGGAGGGCCGTGGCATCGGCCTCTACAACAAGCTGGACGCGTACGCGCTGCAGGACCAGGGCCTGGACACGTACGAGGCGAACGCGGCCCTCGGCCTGCCCGAGGACGACCGCGACTACACGGCGGCCGCGCAGATGCTCCAAGCCCTCGGCATCGACACCCTCGACCTGCTGTCCAACAACCCCGACAAGGCCGGTCAGCTCCGCGACCTGGGCATCGACGTGCACGAGCGCGTCCCCACGGGCGTCTTCACCACCGCCCACAACGTCCGCTACCTGCGCGCGAAGGTCCTCCAGACCCAGCACACGCTGCCGCTGGGCGAACTGACGGAGCTCAACGCCGGCTGACGGCGACGGCTGACAAGCGTGTGGGTTGATCTGGGCCGCGGTGATGTCTGCGAGCCGCTGTGCGGTGTTGAAGTGTGGGGTCAGACGAAATGTGCTTCACCACGGGCCGCCAGGAGCGCACGGCATATTCAGCCACGGGCACCGGTAAGCCAGCGCCATCCAGCCGACCCGTCATGCTCTCGGATAGGTCTTGCGTACTGCCTTGGTGATGACCTGAGGTCGCCGAGAAACTCATCGGTCCGAGTGCGCCGGGAAGCTGTGAGCGTGCCGTCGAGCCGTTGCGGGACAACCTTCAGGTGAACCGGGGCCCGCGCCGCGGTGTGGCCGACTGCACCTTCGGTGCAGGTCAGGTGCTGACGGTGGGCTCCTCCCCCTGACGGCCCTCACCTGACCGTACGGCAGAAGTCACGCCGCGCCCGCCCTGTCCGACCCATTCGCCCCGTCCGCCCCGTCCGCCCCAACCGTCCCACGGGCCCGGCCCGCCAACAGCCCGAGCACCTCGGCGAGTTGGCGGCGGGCGCCGGGATCGGTGACGGTCCCGTCCGCGCCGATCGCCTCCCGGCCGACCGAAATCCGCACACAGGCCGGCTCCACGATGTCGGCACCGGTGTAGCCGAGCACCGTCCGCAGCGTGGCCTCGGCGCCCTGCCCCCGCCCGGGCGCGGCCGCGTTCACCCAGGCGACCGGCTTGTCGCAGATCTCGGTGCCGCCGACCGTCCAGTCGAGCAGGTTCTTGAACGACCCCGGCAGGGTCCCCGCGTACTCCGGAGCGCAGACCAGGATCCCGGCCGCCCTCTCGATCAACGCCCGCAGCGCGACCACGGGAGCCGGCAGCGGGTCGGCGTCGTCATCGGGATTGAAGTGCGGAAGGCCCGCCAGACCGTCGTACAGGACGGCCTCCACCGGCAGCGACGGCGCCACGGCCTGCGCGGCGCGCAACACGGCCTCGTTGGTGGAGCCGACCCGCATGCTCCCCGACAGCAAAAGAATCAACGGCGACGTGGACATCCACTCAACCTACTGCTCAGGGCGCGAAGACCCGTCTCACGGGCCGGGGGCCAGCCCCTCGACGGGCCCGGCCACGTCGCAACGGCCGTCATCCTGGAGCGCGTTCCGGCTCACCGCGCTTCGGGCACTCACGCCGGCCATGCCGTAGGCGACATACCCGGCGACGACCGGTGCGAAGATACCCAGCGCGGTGGCACCGGTCTGCAGCAGCAGGGCGGCCCAGGTGTCGGGCTGGGTCCAGGAGCCGTCGTTCAGGACGGTGGACATCGTCGCGGTGATGCCAGGGCCATTGATGGCGAAGGCGAGGACGGTCAGCAGACCACCGACCGCGGCGAGGGGGGCCATGTAGGGCGTGCTGGAGGCCAGCCATCCGCCGATTCTGATGCCGATATGGCCGCTGCGGTCGGAACCGTGGTCCATGGGGGCGGCCGACAGGGCGGTGGTCCGGTTGTCTGAGTGGTTCATGGTCGCGAACTCCGGTTTTGTGGGTGGCGCCTGTGGTCGGCGGTCCGAGATGTCAACGCGGCCCGGTGAGGGGGCCGGTGGGTGGGGGAGGGCGGTCGCGTCGGCTGCGGGGCGCTAGGGGTCGGCAGGGCACGGCGTCGCTCGTGGAGGCGAGTGCGAGCCCGGGTGCCGCCCTCGATGGGCGGTACCCGGACCTGCGGCGTCCACACCGCCGGTCACGAAGCACGGAGCCGGCGAGGCTGATGTGCCACGTCAGGAGGACTGCCGGACAGGGTCACCGGGCCGACGGCCGGAACGAAGGGCCGACGGGGCGTGGGCGATGATGCCTGGCCGTGCTCCGAGGCCTTCTCGACGCCTCAGGAGTCGCCCTTCACGATGTCGGCATTCGCGCTGTTGAGGATCGAATTCACCTTGACGTTCAACATGCGATCCTCGCCGTGGTAGTTCCAGACGGCGCCGCGGTGCATGCCCCCGATTATCGCGTCGTCTCCTCTGTACCCTGGTTCAAAGACGGGCGCACCCGAGTCACCTGGCGCCGTGAACAGCCCGCACCTGCAGCCGTTGTTGCCGCCTCGGTCTATGAGGAACTGGTCAGCCGGGTCGACGCAGTACGTGGCGCCGTGCCATATGTAGCAGGACCCGTAGGTGGAGTACGAGACCGGATGGCCGCAGTGGTTGTAGGTCGTCGCCCCGCTCACGCAGAACTGCCGGCCCCAGTAGAACCAGTTGCTGTAGTCGCGCAGGGGGCGGATGCAGTGCGCGGTGGTCTTCATGTCGTTCTTCCGGGCCTGGGGGGTGGGAGCGCAGGCGCGCCCGCCGGGGTCTGCCGGGCGGGCGCGCCTGAGGACTACCAGCGGCCGAGGTACCGGGGGTTCCTGCCGGCCCTGTGGCCTACCACCAGTACGTGCCGAGGTAGGTGAAGCTCTTGTAGTGGCCCCATGTGATCCACGTGTCACCGGTGCTGATCGCACGCACGAACCGGTCCTTGCCCGTCCTCTCGCCCTCCCCGCGGGGGTCGTGGTCGAAGGAGTGCGCGACGTACTCCTGGAACGTTCCCGCGTAGTTCCGCGACGACGGGCCCGCACCGCCCCCGTTCATCCGGTCCCGGAGAGAGCCGCCGTTGTCCCAGTACCGACCGCCCGTCTCGACCCACTCACTGTGCTGGGCACCGAACTGGTAGGTCCAACCGTTGACCTGAAAGGCGTCGTCACGGTCGCCGACGTTGTGCCAGTCCGGAAAGTGGAGGCCCTGCCAGAGCTTCAGGGTCCTGTCCTGCGCCTTTCCCTGAGTCAGCCTTCCGGGGTGATCTGCGTCGCCCGAGACCGGCACCTTGCCCTCGTCGGGCCCTGGGCAGGTGCCCGCCCCGTTGTTAGGGGGGCACTGGGGGGGCATCGGCGGCGTGCGCGGTGGTGGACAGGCCGAGTCCGCCGACGGTGATGCTGAGCAGCATGGCCGGGATCACGGCCTTGCGGGCGTGGGCCCGCAGCCGGGACGACAGGGAGCGCTTCTCGCGCGGGGTCCCCAAGGCCTCGGTCGAGGACATCGTGGCCTCCTTGGGATGGTGTCGGATTCCGGCCGGGGCGGGTGCGCCCCGGCCGAGCCCAAGAAGACCGGCCGTGTGTCTCGGTGGTCCGGCAACGGTTCGGCGACCGCATCACAGCGTGGCCGCCGAACAATTGACGTACGGCTGTGACAGAAGCGTCCCCGCCGCGGCCGAAGCGGTGCGTGGTGGAGCCGCCGCCTGCCCGGCGCCGCCACGCGGACTCCGGCCCGCGCCGACTGACGTGCCGTCACATATCGCAGCCCTTCAGGCGAACCCCGCGCCGACCGCTGCAGCCCGCTGCCGCCCGCCGCCCGCCCCGCTGTCCTTGCTGTTCAGCGGGAACCCCGAGCGGTATCCGTACACCAGCCGGACGGAGCCGGAGCTGTCGACGGAGCACGGCAGCGCCTCGACGTCGAGCTGACCGAACGGATCAAGGAGGCCCTGTTCTCGTATAGCTACGGCGAACCGACATGTAGCGCTGTGTGACCGCTGTGGTTGTCGTTCCCCTCGCTGGGCGCCTCGTCGGGCTGAACGAGTGATCTCGGGCGGGGTGGAGGAGTACGGGTGCGTCAGGACTGGGAGCCGGAGGACCTGATTGAGGTCTGGACGCTGCTTGAAGACGACATGAAGCAGGTGCGTTCGCCGGGGCCTCCGCCGCCAGGGCCTTGAGCGTCTTCTCTCCGCCGACAGTCGTGGCCCGGTGCCGCTACGACCACATCGAGCCGCCGGCGCCGGGTCTCGCATCCGCTCACGCATCGCTCACGCAATGGCTTGAAAACGAAGCAGCGCCCGACCCGACCGAAGTCGACTCAGGCGCTGCGTAGCAGGTCAGAGGGCGTTTCCCTCCCCCGCAACCCGTAGGCCCTGTGGGACTCGAACCCACAACCAATGGATTAAAAGTCCACTGCTCTGCCAATTGAGCTAAGGGCCCTTGGCGATGTTGCTCCCCCGAGCATAGCCGGACACGGCCGCGTCTCCGATCGGGTATCGAGGACGCGGCCGCGCCGCGGGGGAAGTTCCTGCCGGAGTGTCAGGAATCGGTCTTGTCGGGGGCGCCTCCGGAGGCCACCGCCGGGGACGCCCCGTGGGCCGGCGTGCGTCGGTGGTCCGGGTTGAGGAACCAGTGCCGGGCCGACGCCAGCCACCACACCGCCGCGAAGCCCAGCACGGCCAGGACGGCGACCGGGGCGTAGTTGAAGCTCTCCCAGGTGACCGGTGAGACCTGGGGCAGCATGAAGAGGACCGTGATGACGCCCACCCACGTCACCGAGACGATGCCGATCGGCCGTGACCAACGGCCCAGGTGCCACGGCCCGCGCTCGAACGCCTCACCCTTCACGAGCCGCAGCAGCGTCGGGATGACGTACGCGATGTAGAGGCCGATCACGGCGACGGACGTCACGGCCGCATAGGCGGTGTAGTTGATCAGGTACGGCAGACCCAGCACCAGCGCCGCGGCCGCCGCCAGCCACACCGCCGCCACCGGCGTCCGCGTCCGCGGGCTCACGGTGTGCCACACGTGCGAGAACGGCAGTGCGCCGTCGCGCGAAAAGGCGTAGATCATGCGGCTGTTGGCGGTCACCGACGCCATTCCGCAGAACAGCTGCGCCCCGATCACCACCAACAGCAGCAGCTTGCCCGCGGTCGCGCCGAGCGCGTCCAGCAGGATCTGCGCCGGCGGCGCGCCGGTCGGGGAGGCGAGCTCCTTGTCGTACGACTGGATCGCGAAGGTGAAGCCGAGCAGCAGCACGAAACCGGCTATCCACGACGTCCAGATGGACCGGACGATGCCCTTCGGACCGGCCGTGGAGGCGTCGTGCGTCTCCTCCGTCATGTGCGCGGAGGCGTCGTAGCCGGTGAAGGTGTACTGCGCCATGAGCAGGCCCAGGAGCACGACGTACACCCCGCTGCCCCAGCCCGTGTTGTTCACGAACTTCGTGAACACGAAGGACGCCGACTGGTGGTGGTCCGGTACGAAGGCCAGCGCGCCGACGATCACCCCCACGCCCAGCACGTGCCACCACACGCTCACGCTGTTGAGCAGGGCGACGATCCGCACCCCGAACGTGTTCAGCAGGCCGTGCAGGAGAAGGATCGCCGCGAAGAGCAGGATCGTGCGGCCGGGAGTCACCTCGAAGCCGAGCTGCAGGTTCAGGTACGCGCCCAGGAAGGACGCCGCCCCGAAGTCGATGCCCGCGGTCACCGCCACCTGGCCCAGCACGTTGAACCAGCCGGTGAACCATGCCCAGGCCGCGGCCGAACGCGGTGGCGCGAGCCGGTACGCCCAGAAGTACAGGCCCGCCGACGTCGGGTACGCCGAACAGATCTCGGCCATGGACAGGCCGACGAAGAGGGTCATCAGACCTACGGCCACCCAGCCCCAGGTGATCACCGCCGGGCCACCGGTGTTCATGCCGAACAGATACAGCGTCAGACATCCCGACAGGACCGAGATGATCGTGAAGGAGACCGCGTAGTTGGAGAACGCCGACATGCGGCGGGCCAGGACCTGCGTATAGCCGAGCTGGGCGAGCCGTTCTTCGTCGGATAGGCCCGACTGCCCACTCGCTATGGCGTCATCTGTCATGCCCCCAGCGATTCCCTCGGCAAGGGCGTGACATGCGCCACACGGTAGGTGCTTTGGCCAAAAGTTGTCGTCACCACGGAACGGCGAAGGGCCCGTACGACCGAAGTCGTACGGGCCCTTGCTCACTTCACTCGACGTCAGCCGTTGCGCTTCCAGCGCGGCTTGTCGTCGCGGCGGCCGAAGGAACCGGTGCCGGTACCCGTGCCGCGGTGACCCGGGCGGTCGTGGCCGCCGGCGCGGAAGCCGGGGCGGTCGCCCTGGCGGTCACGGTTGAACGGGCGGTCGCTGCCCCGGTGACCGGTGGCGGGACGGTCGTCGCGGCGGAAGCCGCCACGGTCGTTGTCCCGGCGGTCGTTGTCCCGACGGAAGCCACCCGAGGGGCGGTCGTCACGGCGGTCGAAGGAACGGCCACCACGGTCGCCGTCACGACGGTCGTTGTTGAAGCCGCCGGACGGACGGTCGTCGCGGCGGAAGCCGCCACGGTCGTTGTCCCGGCGGTCGTTGTCCCGACGGAAGCCACCCGACGGACGGTCGTCACGGCGGTCGAAGGAACGGCCACCACGGTCGTTGCCCCCGCGGTCGTCGCGGCGGAAGCCACCGGACGGACGCTCGTCACGACGGTCGAAGGAACGGCCACCACGGTCGTTGCCCCCGCGGTCGTCGCGGCGGAAGCCACCCGACGGACGGTCGTCACGACGGTCACGGCGCTCGTAGTTGCCCCGCTCGTCACGCTGCTGACGCGGGCGCTCGTAGGAGGAGGACACCTCACGTGCCGGCGCCTCGGCGGCGGCCTGCTCGGCCGCGGCCTCCACGACGGCGGCGGCCTCGGCGACCGCGGCCTCCGGGTCGTCGCCCCGCTCACGGGCGGCGCGGGCGACCAAACGGTCGGCCTCCTCGCGCAGCTCGGTCGCGCGGCGCTGCGCCCGCTCCAGCTCCTTGGTGAGCTGGGAGACCTCACGCTCGGCCTGCTGCGCCGCGTTGGCCGCGGACTCGGACTGGACCTCGGTCATCGAACGGGCGCCGGTGATGTCGGCGACCTCGGGCTCGAAGGCCGTACCGGAGTTGATGATGTGACGCCCGGCGTCGACGCCCGCGTCCTCCATCAGGCGGAAGATCTGGCGGCGCTGGTGCGGCAGGGAGAGGGAGACGACCGTTCCCGTACGACCGGCACGGGCCGTGCGGCCGGCGCGGTGCAGGTAGTCCTTGTGGTCGCCGGCCGGGTCCACGTTCAGGACCAGGTCGATGCCGTCGACGTGGATACCGCGGGCGGCGACGTCGGTCGCGACGAGCGCGTTGACGTAGCCGTCCTTGAAGTCGGCCAGCGTGCGGGTGCGCGCGCCCTGGGTCATGCCGCCGTGCAGCGCGTCGGCCTTCACACCGGAGTCGCGCAGCTGCTCGGCGATGCGGTCCGCGCCCAGCTGCGTGCGGACGAAGATGATCGTGCGGCCCTTGCGGGAGGCGATCGCGGCGGTGACCGGCGCCTTGTCCTTGGGCTTCACGATCAGAATGTGGTGCGACATGGTCGTGACGTTGCCCTGGGCGCTGTCGACCTCGTGCGTGACCGGGTTGCTCAGGTAACGCTTGACCAGCGTGGAGATCTCGTTCTCCATCGTGGCCGAGAACAGCATCCGCTGGCCGCCGGCCGGGATCTGGTCGAGCAGCTCGGTGACCTCGGGCAGGAAGCCCAGGTCGGACATCTGGTCGGCCTCGTCGAGGACGGCGACCTCGACGTTCTCCAGGGAGCAGGCGCCGCGGTTGATGATGTCGCGCAGCCGGCCCGGGGTGGCGACGAGGATGTCGACGCCGCGCTCCAGGGCGTAGATCTGGTTGCCCATCGAGGTTCCGCCGCAGACGACCTTCATCTTGAGGCCGAGGACGTCGCCGTACGGCTGGAGGGCGTCCGCGACCTGCATCGCGAGCTCACGGGTCGGGGTGAGGATGACGGCGCGCGGCTTGTGCTTCTCGGTGCGGCCGCCGGCGAGGCGGGCCATCGTCGGCAGGCCGAAGGAGAGGGTCTTGCCGGAGCCGGTGCGGCCACGGCCGAGGATGTCCTTGCCGGCCAGGGCGTCCGGGATGGTCGCGGCCTGGATCGGGAAGGGGGTGGTCACGCCGTTCTGGGCGAGCTTGCGCACCACGCCCTCGGGGAGACCGAGGTCCGCGAAGGTGGCCTCGGTGGTCTCGGGAGCGTCCGCCGCACCCTCAGTGCCCTCGTTCTCGGGCACGACGACGTGATCAGTACTGGAAATGGACATGCGTAAGCGAAACCTTCCGGAGTCTCGTCGGCACGCGCCCGTCAACTCCGTGTTTCGCAATACGACCGCCTCTATGCGGTCAGCCACGGCAAGGGAGAGAACGCGCCACACGGCGCGCTCTGCGTTGGCGCCGGGCAATGGGATCAAACGATCTACCACCATACGCACCCACCACCCCCGAAGGCAAACCAGGTCTCATAGACGTACGTCACACCCGACGGCGCCGGGCCTCTCCCCGCCCCAACTCCCCTGCGCGCCCGGACCCTTCTACGCCGGTGACCCCGCGGTCGGCGCCGGCTCCCGCTCCGCCAGCTGCGGCGCCGTCTCCTCGTGCGCCGACGACGACGGCTCGGCGACCGTCGGCTCCGGCGAGGCGGACGTCGGCTGCTCGCTCGGCGTCGGCTGCGGCTCGGACGTATGGGACGGGGTCGGCGACGCCCTGGTCGGCGCGGGAACCCCCGGCTTCGCCGGCCTGCCGGACGCCGGAGCGGACTGGGAGGCCCCCGCGGACGGCGAGGCCGAGGGCGACGCCGACTCCCCGCCCGCCTCCTTCTCCCGTTTGCCGTCCCCGTGCTTGCCGTCGGCGGCGACACCGCCCCCACCGCCCCGCCCGGACACCGCCGATCCCCCGTCGGGCGCCTCACCACCCCGCTGCCCCGCCGAATGCGACGGCTTCGCGCTCCCTCCCCCGCCGTCCTCGCCCACGCTCATGCAGCCGGCGGCAGCGGCGACGGCCATGACCGTGGCGGCCAGACGGACGGGTACGTACAAGGGGCGCACGGAAAGCCACCTCCGAGGCGAGGGAAGGAGTCAACATGCCCAACTCCCGCCGCCCGCAAGAGGACACGCGAGTGGGTGACGTCGCAGCCATGGGCCGGACGGCCCGACTGCCGGCGTTCGCCCGCAGGCCGGCCGGTGAGCGGCTGCGCCGCGCCCGGCGACAGACAGGGGCCGTCCGTGCCTCCGCCACAGACGCTTCGTCCCTGACAATGGCTGTGTGCTGGAGATGACACGCGAATCTTTCGAGGAACTCGTGAGCCAGGCGCTGGACAGGATCCCGCCGGAGCTCGCCAGGGTCATGGACAACGTCGCCGTGTTCGTCGAGGACGAGCCTCCAGCCGACGACCCCGAGCTGCTGGGCCTGTACGAGGGCACCCCGCTCACGGACCGCGGCGAGTGGTACGCAGGCGTGCTGCCCGACCGCATCTCGATCTACAAGGGCCCCACGCTGCGCTACTGCGAGACGACCGAAGACGTGGTGCACGAGGTCGCCGTGACCGTGATCCACGAGATCGCCCATCACTTCGGGATCGACGACAAACGGCTTCACGAGCTCGGCTGGGGCTGATCTCCCCACCCACCCGGCCGAACTCTCCACAGGTACGGCACGTCCGTACGAGAGTCACGAGCCCACCCGCATATCCACGCCCGCACTTGGGCATACGGGACCAATGGCCCGCGTCCCCGCCGTCGCCGTGACCGTCCTGAACCGGATACGAAGGGCTCCAGGCACCCTCGCCCGGCACTACCGCACCCGCCGTCCGCTCCCGGCGCTCGAACTGGTCCGCCAGCCGCACCCCTGGACCCGCGCCCTCGGCCTGGCCGCCGTCGTCCTGCTCGGCGCCTGGCTGGGACTGCTGGTCGTCGGCAACGTGCGGGTCCCGGTCGGTCCCATGAACACGACGATGACCCTGCGCCCCTCCGTGACCGGCGGCACGAAGATCAACATCTCGCCGCTGGGCGCCCTGGAGCTGAACAGCCACCACGCACCGTTCCGCCTGGACGTCAATGTCGACCAGCTGGACCCCGTCCGCGCCCAGGCCCTGGTCGACCACCCCGAACGCCTCTCGGGACTCCAGGACGAGGTCGCCCACGACGTCGAGCACGGCACCCTCGACCTGGCGGTGCGCTCCTGCGTCGCCGTCGTCTCCGGCGCGACGGCCCTCGGCCTCGCCGTCTACCGCCGCCCCCGCCGGGCCCTGGCCGCCGGCGGCACGGCCCTCGCCCTCCTCGCCGCCTCCGGAGCATCGGCGTACGCCACCTGGAACCCCGAGTCCGTCCTCGAACCGAAGTACTCGGGCCTGCTGTCCTCCGCACCCTCCGTGGTCGGCAACGCACGCAGCATCGTCACCGAGTTCGACGTCTACCAGAAGGAGTTGGCACGCCTGGTGACCAACGTGACGAAGCTCTACGACGTCACGTCCACCCTCCCCGCCTACCAGCCGGACCCCTCCACGGTCCGCGTCCTGCACGTCTCGGACATCCACCTCAACCCCGCGAGCTGGAAGATCATCGCGTCGCTCGTGGACCAGTACAAGGTGAACGTGATCGTCGACACCGGCGACACGATGGACCACGGCACGACCGCGGAGAACGGCTTCCTCGACCCGGTCGCGGACCTGGGCGCGCCCTATCTCTGGGTGCGCGGCAACCACGACTCCGCGGCCACCCAGCACTACCTCTCCCGCATGAAGAACGTGCACGTCCTGGACGACGGCCGGGCGGAGACGGTCGCGGGCCTGCGCTTCGCGGGTATCGGCGACCCACAGTTCACCCCCGACCGCTCGAACGAACTGGGAGCGGACGCGTCGGAGGAGCTCGCGGGCGACCGCCTCGCCTCGGCCCTGCGCGACCAGAAGAGCGCCGGCACCCCGGTCGACGTGGCCATGGTCCACGAACCGTCGGCGGCCCGCGAGGTCGACGGCGAGGTGCCCCTGGTCCTCTGCGGCCACCTGCACCACGAGGGCGACGAGATCCTGAAGTACGGCACCCGTCTGCGCATGGAGGGCTCGACGGGCGGCAGCGGCCTGCGCGCACTGGAGCACAAGTACCCGGCCCCGATCGAGGCCTCGATCCTCTACTTCGACCGGGACTCCCGCCGGCTCCAGGCCTGGGACGCGATCAAGCTGGGCGGCCTGGGCGAGACGACGGCAGAGGTCACCCGCCACCTCCCGAAGGAAAACCAACCAGGAGCCACCCCTACCCCGTCCACCCCGACCTCCCCCGCCCCGTCCACACCTTCCCCGTCCACACCTCCCGCCTCGGCCCGGTAAACCGTTTTGGCGATACCTCCCGGCATCCCATATGCTTCTCACGTCCCCGACGCGCTGAGAAGCGCCCAGGCGGGCCGATAGCCCTCATCGTCTAGCGGCCTAGGACGCCGCCCTTTCAAGGCGGTAGCACGGGTTCGAATCCCGTTGGGGGCACGTAAGACCGTGTGCGACACTGTCGTACGCAACAGCTTGGTCCTGTGGAGCAGTTTGGAGTGCTCGCCACCCTGTCAAGGTGGAGGCCGCGGGTTCAAATCCCGTCAGGACCGCTGAGGTTTCCTCGGAAACCTCGTGGCTGGGTAGCTCAGTTGGTACGAGCGATCGCCTGAAAAGCGATAGGTCGCCGGTTCGACCCCGGCCCCAGCCACAACCGCCCTCACCAGGGCATACGCCCCCTCCGGGATCATCCGGAGGGGGCGTTCGCATGCCGCCCCCCCAGGCCCTGGGCAGAGTGCCGAAACCCCCTCCTGCATAATCCGGCAAGGGATTCTCATTCACGGGATCTCCCTTGCTCGTACAGAGCCCGAGGGGGGTTCTTGAGACAGATCGCCAGAGGGCTGGTGACGGCCGGTGCCGTCCTGGTCGGCACACTCGCGATACCGGGTACGGCCCATGCCGCGGGGCCTACCGTCAAGGAGGCGTACAGCGACGCCGGCGACTGGTCCGTGCTCGACGTACGCCTCAACTACAGCGGCGGGATCGACAAGATCATCGCGACGCTCCGCCCGGTCGGCAGCAGCGACACGGACGCGCCGGTGGCCACCGTCACCGACTTCACGAAGAAGTACGACATCTACTCGTGGGACGGCGTCTGGGCCTCCCAGCCCCTGCGGCTGGACGACCTCGGCAAGTACACGGTCGACATCGAGGTCACGGACAGCTCCGGCGAGACCACCGTCCAGAAGGACGCGGGCACGCTGAACTACGCGCAGCAGCCCGTCTTCAGCGACTTCACCGTCACGCCCACCGAGCCGGACATCGAGCACAGGACGGCCACCGCCGCCGGCGACCTGGTCCTCCGCGACCCGCGCACCCACGAGGCGGTGCCGCTGGCCGGCACCACCGTGGACGCCGAGTTCGACAACGGCGGCAAGGACGTGCCCACCGTCACCGACGACGCCGGCCATTTCTCCGCCTCGGCCGAGACGACGGGCGGCTGGGCCTCCGCCGAATACGCCGGCGACCTCGGCCACGTCGGCGCTGACGTCGTCCAGGTCTCGCCGCAGGCCGCGCCGACCCGGTTCGTCCTCGACCAGAGCGCCTTCCACGTCACCGCCGGCGACAAGATCACTGTCGCCGGCACGCTCCAGTACCAGTACGACGGCGAGTGGAAGCCGCTGGCCGGCACCCCGGTGGAGATCGACTACAAGGACTGCAGCACCTGCAGCCCCGTCGACACGACGAGCGACGCGAACGGCCGCTTCTCCTTCGACAAGACCCCGTACGGCGCCAAGACCGTCTACGAGATCTCCATCCCGACGCGACCGTTCAACCCCTACATCCTGCACACGACCGCCGACGTCACCGTCGCGGTCACCGCGACGACGAAGTTCAGCTCGTTCACGGCGTCGCTGGACAAGTACGCCGAGGTGACGGTCAACGGCACCCTCGACGTGACCGGCCGCGACGGCCGCGACTCGGCCAACGTCGCCATCCAGTACTCGGCCGACGGCAAGACGGGCTGGACCACCCAGAAGACCCTGAAGGTCGTCTTCGGTGATGACTTCTCGCAGCGGCTGCCGGGCTACACCGACGGCTACTGGCGCCTGAGCTACGCCGGCTCCACCACCGCGGACATCAAGGGCACCGTCAGCAACAGCCTGCGCCGCAACCGCGCCCTCACCCGGGTCAACGACGCCAACGCGTCCCCCGAGCCCGTGTACAAGGGCAGGACGATCACCGTCAAGGGTGTGCTCCAGGAGCACAAGGTCGGCGCCACCAGCTGGAACGCCTACGGCGGCAGGAAGGTGCAGATCCTCTTCCGGCCCAAGGGGGCGTCGACCTGGTACCTGATGGCCACGGTCACCACGACGACGAACGGCTCCTTCAGCAAGGGCTTCACGGCCAAGCAGGACGGCACCTGGGTGCCCGTCTTCCTGTACCCCGACAGCAAGCACTTCGTGGGTGAGGGCCGGGAGGACTTCGTCGACGTGCGGTGACCGCCGTACAGGACACCCGTACGGATCCGCCGACCGGCTTGGCACCGCGCCCGCCCGGCGCTACGTGCCGGCCGGCCGGCGGAGGCCGGGGCAGCGGAACGTGAAGCCACCGACCCCGGGAGGCACCGGGCACAAATCGTTAGCCAGGGATTTCCCGGGGATGAGATCCTGGATGACGTATGTCTACGCACCCTGCCCCCGCCACCCCGGCCCTCGGCACCCTCGCCGCCCGCCTGACCGAGCTGTCCCTGCGCGATGCGCACCGGCTCGGGCGCAGGCTCGAAGGCGCGCGCAGGATCCGTAAGCCGCAGGCCCAGGCCGCCGTTCTCGCCGAGATCGAGACGGAGGTCGCGAAGGCCGAGCAGCGGATGGGCGAGCGGCGCGGCCGGGTGCCCGCCGTCTCGTACCCCGAACAGCTGCCCGTCAGCCAGAAGAAGAGCGAGATCGCCGACGCCATCCGTGATCACCAGGTCGTCATCGTCGCCGGTGAGACCGGGTCCGGCAAGACGACCCAGATCCCGAAGATCTGTCTCGAACTCGGGCGCGGGGTGAACGGCATGATCGGGCACACCCAGCCCCGTCGTATCGCCGCCCGTACCGTCGCCGAGCGGATCGCCGAGGAGCTGGACACGCCTCTGGGCGAGGCCGTCGGCTGGAAGGTGCGGTTCACCGACCAGGTGAACCCGGACGCCACCTTCGTCAAGCTGATGACGGACGGCATCCTGCTCGCCGAGATCCAGACCGACGGCGAGCTGCGCGCCTACGACACGATCATCATCGACGAGGCCCACGAGCGGTCCCTGAACATCGACTTCCTGCTCGGGTACCTCGCCCAGCTGCTGCCGAAGCGGCCCGATCTCAAGGTCGTCATCACCTCCGCGACCATCGATCCGGAGCGGTTCTCCCGGCACTTCGGCGACGCGCCGATCGTCGAGGTCAGCGGGCGGACGTATCCGGTCGAGGTGCGTTACCGCCCCCTCCTCGAAGAGGACTCGGACGACTCCGACCGCGACCAGATCACCGCGATCTGCGACGCAGTCGAGGAGCTCCAGGGAGAGGGCAAGGGCGACATCCTCGTCTTCCTCTCGGGCGAGCGGGAGATCCGGGACACGGCGGACGCGCTGGTCAAGAAGAACTACCGGTTCACGGAGGTGCTGCCCCTGTACGCACGCCTCTCCCACGCCGAGCAGCACCGTGTCTTCCAGCAGCACACGGGCCGCAGGATCGTTCTGGCCACGAACGTCGCCGAGACGTCCCTGACCGTCCCGGGCATCAAGTACGTCATCGACCCGGGCTTCGCCCGTATCTCCCGCTACAGCCACCGTACGAAGGTCCAGCGGCTGCCGATCGAGGCGGTCTCCCAGGCCAGCGCCAACCAGCGCAAGGGCCGCTGCGGCCGTACGTCCGACGGCATCTGCATCCGCCTCTACTCCGAGGACGACTTCGTCGCCCGCCCGGAGTTCACCGACGCGGAGATCCTCCGTACGAACCTGGCCTCCGTCATCCTGCAGATGACCGCGGCCGGCCTCGGCGACATCGAGAAGTTCCCCTTCATCGACCCGCCGGACCACCGCAACATCCGCGACGGTGTGCAACTGCTCCAGGAACTGGGCGCGTTGGACCCGGCGGAGAAGGACGTACGCAAGCGGCTCACGCCGAGCGGGCGCAAGCTCGCCCAGCTGCCGGTCGACCCCCGGCTGGCCCGGATGGTCCTGGAGGCCGACAAGAACGGCTGCGTGCGCGAGGTCATGGTGATAGCCGCCGCGCTCTCCATCCAGGACCCGCGCGAGCGCCCCGCCGACAAGCAGGCGCAGGCGGACCAGCAGCACGCCCGCTTCAAGGACGAGACCAGCGACTTCCTGGCGTATCTGAACCTGTGGCGGTATGTGCGCGAGCAGCAGAAGGAGCGGGGTTCCTCGTCCTTCCGCCGCATGTGCAAGCAGGAGTACCTCAACTTCCTGCGCATCCGCGAATGGCAGGACATCTACACCCAACTCCGCACGGTCGCCAAGCAGATGGGCATCCACCTCAACGAGGACGATGCCCCCGGCGACCGCATCCACGTCTCCCTCCTCGCCGGACTGCTCTCGCACATCGGCATGAAGGACGTGAAAGAGGGCGCGAAGAACGAGTACCTGGGCGCGCGGAACGCCAAGTTCGCGGTCTTCCCGGGCTCGGCGCTCTTCAAGAAGCCGCCGCGGTTCGTGATGTCGGCGGAGCTGGTGGAGACCTCCCGCCTCTGGGCGCGCGTCAACGCCAGGATCGAGCCCGAATGGGTCGAGCCCCTGGCCGAGCACCTCCTCAAGCGCACGTACAGCGAACCGCACTGGGAGAAGGACCAGGCGGCCGTGATGGCATACGAGAAGGTCACGCTGTACGGCGTCCCGATCATCGCCCAGCGCAAGGTGAACTACGGCCGTATCGACGCGGAGACGTCCCGCGAACTGTTCATCCGCAACGCGCTCGTCGAGGGCGACTGGCGCACGCACCACAAGTTCTTCGCCGACAACCGCAGACTCCTCAGCGAGGTCGAGGAGCTGGAGCATCGCGCCCGGCGCCGGGACATCGTCGTCGACGACGACACGCTCTTCGACTTCTACGACGCCCGGGTGCCCGAACACGTGGTGTCCGGCGCCCACTTCGACTCCTGGTGGAAGCGGAAGCGGCACGAGCAGCCGGAGTTCCTGGACTTCGAGCGGGAGATGCTCATCCGGGAGTCCGCGGAGGCGGTCACGAAGACCGACTATCCGGACTCGTGGCGGCAGGGGCCGCTGAAGTTCCGGGTGACGTACCAGTTCGAGCCGGGCGCGGACGCCGACGGCGTGACCGTGCACGTTCCGCTCCAGGTCCTCAACCAGGCCTCGGACGAGGGCTTCGACTGGCAGATCCCGGGCCTTCGGGAGGAGCTGGTCACCGAGCTGATCCGCTCCCTCCCCAAGCCGATCCGCCGCAACTACGTGCCGGCACCGAACTTCGCGAAGCGCTTCCTGGACACGGCGTCGTCCCCGGAGGGGCGCGAGCGGACACAGCCCCTCCAGGAGCCACTGACCACGACCATGGCACGCGAACTGAAGCGCATGGTCGGCGTGCCCTTCGAGGCGTCCGACTTCGACTGGTCGAAGGTCCCGGACCATCTGCGCATCACCTTCCGCATCGTGGACGAGCGGCGTCGCAATCTCGCCGAGGACAAGGACCTTGAGGCGCTGAAGCTCCGGCTGAAGCCGAAGGCGCGCCAGGCACTGTCCCAGGCGGCCGCCGCCACGGCCGAGCGGCAGGGCGGGGAGTCCCTGGAGCGCAAGGGCATCACCGACTGGACGATCGGCTCCCTCACCCGAGTCTTCGAGACGCGCCGCGCCGGCCAGCCGGTGAAGGCGTATCCGGCCCTGGTGGACGACGGTGACACGGTCTCCGTGCGCCTGTTCGACACGGAGGCGGAGCAGGCGGAGGCGATGGGGAAGGGCACGCGCAGGCTGATCCTGCGCAACATCCCCGTCAACCCCGCGAAGTTCGCGT
Organism: Streptomyces sp. DF42; assembly: GCF_058267695.1. Taxonomy (NCBI): domain Bacteria; kingdom Bacillati; phylum Actinomycetota; class Actinomycetes; order Kitasatosporales; family Streptomycetaceae; genus Streptomyces; species Streptomyces sp. DF42. Next base: position 4,495,389 of record NZ_CM177859.1, read on the forward strand.
CCGAGAAGCTGACGAACGCCCAGAAGCTCGCCCTGTCCGCGAACCCGCACGGCTCGATCCAGGCTCTGTTCGACGACTGCGCGATGGCGGCGGCGGACAAGCTGATCGGGGACTTCGGCGGCCCGGCGTGGGACGAGGAGTCGTATCGGAAGCTGTTCGACAAGGTGCGCGCCGAGATCGTGGACACGACGATCCGCACGGTGGGCCAGGTACAGCAGGTCCTGGCGGCCTGGCAAGCGTGTGAACGCCGTCTGAAGGCCGTACGGAGCCCTGCGCTGCTGCCGAACCTCGCGGACGTACGCAAGCAGCTGGACGCCCTGGTGAAGCCGGGTTTCGTGACGGAGGCGGGGCTACGTCGCCTCGCCGACCTGATGCGCTATCTGGTGGCCGCGGATCGCCGGCTGCAGCAGATGCCGACGGGCGTGCAGCGGGACACGACGCGCATGGAGAAGGTCCACGAGATGCAGGACGAGTACGCGTGGCTGCTGGAGCAGATGCCCCAGGGCCACCCCGTCCCGTCCTCGGTGCTGGACATCCGCTGGATGATCGAGGAGCTCCGGGTCAGCTATTTCGCCCACGCCCTGGGCACGGCCTACCCCGTCTCCGACAAGCGGATCGTGAAGGCGATCGATGCGGCCGCCCCGTAACCACCCGCGCACACGGGGTGAGTTCGACCAGCGGGCGCACCCTCCTGTACAGTCTCTTCTCGCAGCGCAACGCACGAATCGCACTGCGAAACCTGGTCCTGTGGAGCAGTTTGGAGTGCTCGCCACCCTGTCAAGGTGGAGGCCGCGGGTTCAAATCCCGTCAGGACCGCAGTAGAAGGACGAAGGCCCGCATCCCGGCAAGGGACCGCGGGCCTTTCACATGCCACAGCACCCGCCGTGCCCCAGCGGAGGCCGCGCCCGCGGCGAAGCCGCCATCGGGTACAGCAAATCCCGTCAGGACCGCAGTAGAAGGACGAAGGCCCGCATCCCGGCAAGGGACCGCGGGCCTTTCACATGCCACAGCACCCGCCGTGCCCCAGCGGAGGCCGCGCCCGCGGCGAAGCCGCCATCGGGTACAGCAAATCCCGTCAGGACCGCAGTAGAAGGACGAAGGCCCGCATCCCGGCAAGGGACCGCGGGCCTTTCACATGCCATGGGCCTTCCGCATGCCACCTCTTCATCTTTCGGGGCCGGTCCGCTTCTCCCAGCCCGTCCGGCGCTTGAGGACGAGGCCGTTCAGGCCGACGCACGGCTCCAGGGGCGGCGACAGCCCCAGGAGACGGCCAACTCAGCGTGCGGCGGCAGAGCACCGCGCATCTCCCCGCCCGTCCGGCGCCTGAGGACGAAGCCGTTCAAGCCGACGCACGGCCCCAGGGACGGCGACAGCCCCAGGAGACGGCCAACTCAGCGTGCGGCGGTAAAAAGGGGCGGCGCGGCAGGCACACGCGTCCCGCGGACCACCACGCCGTCTTGACGCCGTCACTTTCCGTCGGTACCCAGAAGGCAGGGCCCGTTCCCCGTGCGGCCCACGGAGGTGGCGAATGGCGGCATCGGTCAGGCACGAGACACGGGCCTTGCTCCGTGCGCATCTGTCGGCCGCTTCGTCGTACGGCCACCTGACCCGCCACTGCCCGATCTGCCACCACCTGCTGCGGCTGGCGATGGACTCACCGAAGGGCGCCGACGCACCGGACGACGCCGTGGAGGACGAAAGTCCCGCCGGCGCATGACCCCTAGGGCTCCCAACACCCGGCTCACCGTGGGCGCCTGGAGCGCGTACCTCCACTAGCGCACGTGCACCAAGCGCAACAAGGACCCTGGCATGTGACGGGTGTCACCGCATGAGTTTCTGAAACCGCGGTACTTACACCCCACCTACAACTGGTCAATTTTATATGTGCAATTGCACCCTCAGTGAGGCTCCTCGCGGGCACACCGCACAGAGGCCCCCCAGGAGATCCGACAGCCCTCCCCAGACTCCGACAGGGCCACTCACGGGGTCGCCGGCCAGGCATGCGATGCACACAAAAAAGATCGCGCTGGACCCGGCGGAGTCCAGCGCGATCGACGACGCACCCTGTTACTTGCTTGAAAAGCTCTGAAGAGCGTGGGCGTGGAGCCTGTTGGGGCAGACCCCGCGTCGCTTGGAGCTAGGGTTCGGGCGCCACGGCACGTTGGGGGACCTGCCGATTTGCCCTGTTATGCAGTTGTTCAGGCCTCGCTGCGCTGCTGGGGGATGCCCGCGAGCAGCGCACGGACCTCCGCCTCGCGGTAGCGGCGGTGCCCGCCGAGCGTACGGATCGAAGTAAGCTTGCCGGCCTTCGCCCACCGCGTGACCGTCTTGGGGTCGACGCGGAACATCGTGGCGACCTCAGCCGGGGTCAGCAGCGGCTCGGCATCAGGGGTGCGAGCGGTCATGAGCGGCCTCCTCGGGAGAACCGATCGTTCTCGGTTCTTTCCTCTAAATTCTGCACCTTGACCCGCGTTGCCCGAAATGGCGGACGCGAGTCGAGTCGGTTATAGGACGAACGGCTTGTCCTCGGCACTACAACTACACCATCTGTCCAGCCTCGTCGGCCAAACCGATGGAATTGCCCCTCCAGGTGTTCATCAGCCACGGAAGCCGATGAACCTTGCCATAACGGACAGTCACGCCCCTGTGACGATCAGTCACAGGACACTCAGGAGCCACGAGACCCCCCAAAGCGTGCAATACAGAGGGAGCCCTCCCCGGACTCCTTGTCCTATTTTGGCATGAGGAGGGGCAAGAGGCGCAAGAGCCGCGTAAGTGCGGTCCATCACGCTTGGCCGGGGTTGAGCATTGCTTGAGGCGATCGCCCGGATCGTGACCTACGTCCCAAGTCGGGGAAACCTCAGTCACCTCAGGCACCTCGGTGCGAGGACAAAACCCCAAAACGGGCGTCACGTCAAACGTCAGTTCGCCGAGCGCCGGTCCCTGACCGACCGCCAGCGCTCCACAAGCCGCGCGTACGCCTCCCCCGCGGCCGCCCCGTCGCCGTGCCGCAGCGCCTCGATGCCCTCGGCCACGTCCGCCGCCGAGTGGTCGTCCTCCAGCTCGCCGGCCGGCAGGGTGTGCACCAGGCCGCCGTAGTCCAACTCCACCAGCGAGCGCGGATGGAACTCCTCCAGCCAGCGCCCCACATCCACCAGACCGTCGATCAGCGGCCCCTCGTCGATGCCGTCCTTCAGCGCCCGCAGCGCCCGCGCCACGCGCCGCCGCGCCTGCACCATCGGCGTCTGGTAGCGCAGCACCGGGGGGACCTCACCGGAGCCCTTGTCGAAGCGCCGCTCCTCGTCCGACACCAGCACGAACCAGTGCAGCGGCACCTGCCAGGCCGCCGTGCGGATCCAGGGGCGGGCGTCCGGGTTGCGGACCAGCCAGCGCTCGTAGTCCTGGGTCGCCTGGCGTCGTACGACCTCCGGCAGTACGGCGTCCAGGACCGGCTTCGGCAGCTCCTCCGGCAGCTCCTGAAGGGCCTGCCACCCCCGCAGCCGGGTCCGCCAGGGACACACGCACACCACCCCGTCGACCTCCAGCACGAAGGCGTCGCTGCTCTCGTGCACCGGCACCGGGATGGGCGGGGTGGGCACCAAGTCGGCCAGCGAGCGCCTGAGTTCGTCCTGGTACGAGGGGCGGTCCGCGCGCCGGGCGTAACGCGCCCAGTGGCTGCGCTCCGGTTCGGGGAAGGCGGCCAGTGGTTCGTACACGCGCAGATACGTCGCGTACGGGACGATCACCGAGGACACCTTGGGCACGCCTGCTCCCTCCCCCGCCCATCACCGGGAAAACCTGCGGAACCCGCTCACAAACGGGCGGGAAATCTATGCAAATCGTCGCACGGACGCCATCCCGTGGTAGGTGATCCTGAGCACTGCGCGGATGGCGGGGCTCCCAGGCTCTAATCTCGTCCCCACAGCCCCCGCCACCCACACGGGAGCTGGCCTCCAACCGCCGCTACTTACTTCAGGAGTCACCACCGTGACCGACGTAACCGGCGCACCTGCTGATGTACTGCACACCCTGTTCCATTCGGACCAGGGCGGACATGAGCAGGTCGTGCTCTGCCAGGACCGCGCCAGCGGCCTCAAGGCCGTGATCGCCCTCCACAACACCGCTCTGGGCCCCGCCCTCGGCGGTACGCGCTTCTACCCGTACGCGAGCGAGGCCGAGGCCGTCGCCGACGCGCTGAACCTGGCGCGCGGGATGTCGTACAAGAACGCCATGGCCGGTCTCGACCACGGCGGCGGCAAGGCCGTGATCATCGGCGACCCGGAGCGGGACAAGACCGAGGAGCTGCTGCTGGCCTACGGCCGGTTCGTGGCCTCCCTCGGCGGGCGGTACGTCACCGCGTGCGACGTCGGCACCTACGTCGCCGACATGGACGTCGTGGCCCGCGAGTGCCGCTGGACCACGGGCCGCTCGCCCGAGAACGGCGGCGCGGGCGACTCCTCCGTCCTCACCGCCTTCGGCGTCTACCAGGGCATGCGGGCCAGCGCACAGCACCTGTGGGGCGACCCGTCGCTGCGCGGCCGCAAGGTCGGCATCGCGGGCGTCGGCAAGGTCGGTCACCACCTGGTCGAGCACCTGCGGAGCGAGGGCGCCGAGGTCCTCGTCACGGATGTGCGCGAGGAGGCCGTCGGACGGATCCTCGCGGCACACCCGACGGGCGTACGCGCGGTCGCCGACACCGCGACCCTGATCCGCGCCGAGGGCCTCGACATCTACGCCCCCTGCGCGCTCGGCGGGGCCCTGAACGACGACACCGTGCCCGCACTGACCGCGAGGATCGTCTGCGGGGCCGCCAACAACCAGCTCGCCCACCCGGGCGTCGAGAAGGACCTCGCCGACCGCGGGATCCTCTACGCGCCGGACTACGTGGTGAACGCCGGCGGTGTCATCCAGGTCGCCGACGAGCTGCACGGCTTCGACTTCGACCGGTGCAGGGCGAAGGCCGCGAAGATCTTCGACACCACGCTCGCCATATTCGCTCGTGCGAAGACGGATGGGATTCCGCCGGCCGCGGCGGCCGACCGGATCGCCGAGCAGCGGATGCACGAGGCGGCCACGGGGCGCAGTCTCTGACCTTCAGGAGGTTTGGCCGGTACCCGTCGGCGCACACTTAGAGAGAACTCTCACGTTCGTCGGCGGGTCGCCTGCCGAGAAGTGGTTAAAATCGCGGTTGACCAGCGGGGACGGCGCGCCCCGAGGGTCCTGGACTCGGGCCCGTCCTGCGGGCGACGTACCGTATGGGCGCGGGCTCAGGTACCGTGGAAGCCCTACGGACCGGTCTCTCTGCGGAGGGCCCGTTCCAGATCATGAACGCGTGTCAAGACTCTGGGGCCGCCGGGCCCCGTATCCGAGGGGGTCGAGCCATGGGGCGCGGCCGGGCAAAGGCCAAGCAGACGAAGGTCGCCCGCCAGCTGAAGTACAGCAGCGGCGGGACTGACCTGTCGCGTCTGGCCAATGAGCTGGGCGCATCGACTTCGAGCCAGCCGCCGAATGGCGAGCCGTTCGAGGACGACGACGACGAGGAAGACGACCCGTACGCCCAGTACGCGGATCTCTATAACGACGACGATGAGGACGAGGACGAGGAGTCCGGTCCCGCGTCGCAACATCGTCGCGGCGCTTGACGCATTCAGTAGTGCTTGACCCGGTCCGGGGTGGTCCACACCACCGGACCGGGTTTTGTGCTGCCGTCGCGTCCGTCGGCGGATCCGTGTCCGCCGTCGGATCCGTCAGGCGCTGTAGTCGCCGACGAGTGCCGCGCCCGTCTCGTGGTCGCCGCGGTCCGTGATCTCTCCGGCCACCCAGGCCTCGACCCCGCGGTCGGCCAGCGTCGCCAGGGCCACGTCAGCCGACTCCTCGGGGACGATGGCGATCATGCCGACGCCCATGTTGAGGGTCTTCTCCAGCTCCAGGCGCTCGACCGAGCCGGTCCTGCCGACGAGGTCGAACACGGGGCCCGGGGTCCAGGTGGAGCGGTCGACGATCGCGTGCAGGCCGTCGGGGATCACACGCGCCAGGTTCGCGGCCAGGCCGCCACCCGTCACGTGCGAGAAGGCGTGCACGTCCGTCGTGCGGGTCAGAGCCAGGCAGTCCAGCGAGTAGATCTTCGTCGGCTCCAGCAGCTCCTCGCCGAGGGTGCGGCCGAACTCCTCGATCCGTGCGTCGAGCGACAGTCCCGCCTGGTTCAGCAGGACGTGCCGGACGAGTGAGTACCCGTTCGAGTGAAGCCCGGAGGCCGCCATGGCGATCACCGCGTCACCCGTACGGATGCGATCGGGGCCCAGCAGCCGGTCGGCCTCCACGACGCCCGTACCGGCGCCTGCGACGTCGAAGTCGTCCGGGCCGAGCAGCCCGGGGTGTTCGGCCGTCTCGCCGCCCACGAGGGCGCAGCCGGCCAGCACACAGCCCTCCGCGATGCCCTTGACGATCGCGGCGACCCGCTCGGGGTGGACCTTGCCGACGCAGATGTAGTCGGTCATGAACAGCGGCTCGGCGCCGCACACCACGATGTCGTCCATGACCATGGCGACCAGGTCGTGGCCGATGGTGTCGTACACACCCAGCCGGCGCGCGATGTCGACCTTCGTGCCGACGCCGTCCGTGGCGGAGGCGAGCAGCGGGCGCTCGTAGCGCTTGAGGGCGGAGGCGTCGAAGAGGCCGGCGAATCCGCCGAGGCCGCCGAGGACCTCGGGGCGCTGCGTCTTCTTCACCCACTCCTTCATCAGCTCTACGGCGCGGTCGCCCGCTTCGATGTCGACGCCCGCGGCTGCGTAGCTGGCACCAGTTGTCTCAGACATGACGGTGAGAACTTTCGTGTCGTACTGCAGGTATGACGGGCTTTACGGGCGACGGATCGCGTCGGCCGCCGCCGTGGCTGCCGGACCGGCGGCCAGCTCGGTCTCCAGAAGCTGCTTGCCGAGCAGCTCGGGGTCCGGGAGCTCCATCGGGTACTCGCCGTCGAAGCAGGCGCGGCACAGGTTCGGCTTGGCGATGGTGGTCGCCTCGATCATGCCGTCGATGGAGATGTACGCCAGGGAGTCGGCGCCGAGCGAGGTGCCGATCTCGTCGATCGTCATGCCGTTGGCGATGAGCTCGGCGCGGGTGGCGAAGTCGATGCCGAAGAAGCAGGGCCACTTCACGGGGGGCGAGGAGATCCGGATGTGGACCTCCGCCGCGCCCGCCTCGCGGAGCATGCGGACCAGGGCGCGCTGGGTGTTGCCGCGCACGATCGAGTCGTCGACGACGACCAGTCGCCTGCCCTTGATGACTTCCTTCAGCGGGTTCAGCTTCAGGCGGATGCCGAGCTGGCGAATGGTCTGTGAGGGCTGGATGAACGTACGGCCGACATAGGCGTTCTTGACCAGGCCCGCGCCGAAGGGGATGCCGGACGCCTCCGCGTAGCCGATGGCGGCCGGGGTGCCGGACTCCGGGGTCGCTATGACGAGGTCGGCGTCGACCGGGGCTTCCTTGGCGAGCTTGCGGCCCATCTCCACGCGGGAGAGGTAGACGTTCCGGCCGGCGATGTCGGTGTCGGGGCGGGCCAGGTACACGTACTCGAAGACACAGCCCTTGGGCTTCGCATCCGCGAATCGAGAGGTGCGCAGGCCGTTCTCGTCGATGGCCACGAACTCGCCCGGCTCGATCTCGCGGACGTAGCTGGCGCCGCAGATGTCGAGGGCGGCGGACTCGGAGGCGACGACCCAGCCGCGCTCCAGGCGGCCGAGGACCAGCGGGCGGACGCCCTGCGGGTCGCGGGCGGCGTACAGGGTGTGCTCGTCCATGAAGACGAGCGAGAAGGCGCCCCTGACCTGCGGAAGGACCGTGTGTGCGGCCTCCTCGATGGTCAGCGGCTTGCCGTCGGCGTCGACCTGGGCCGCGAGCAGCGCGGTGAGCAGGTCGGTGTCGTTGGTGGCCGCGACCCGCGGGGTGCGGCCGCCCTCCTGCTTGGGCAGGTCGGCGACCATCTCGGCGAGCTGCGCCGTGTTGACCAGGTTGCCGTTGTGGCCGAGCGCGATGGAGCCGTGCGCGGTGGCACGGAACGTCGGCTGGGCGTTCTCCCACACGGAGGCGCCGGTGGTCGAGTAGCGGGCGTGACCGACCGCGATGTGACCGGTGAGCGAACCGAGCGAGGTCTCGTCGAAGACCTGGGACACGAGGCCCATGTCCTTGAAGACGAGGATCTGGGAGCCGTTGCTGACCGCGATTCCCGCGGATTCCTGGCCCCGATGCTGGAGGGCGTAGAGCCCGAAGTAAGTGAGCTTGGCGACCTCTTCGCCCGGAGCCCAGACACCGAAGACGCCGCAAGCGTCCTGGGGGCCCTTCTCGTCGGGGAGCAGATCATGATTGAGTCGACCGTCACCACGTGGCACGGCACCGAGTGTAGGCGAGATCGACCACTGGTCCGAATTGGGGACAGCTGCCGCTCTTGGATCACCGTCCGGCGACCGCTTCGGCGCTTTCTCCGTTTTTGCTGGTCAGCGTGAGGTTCCGATGATCCAACTCGTAGCTCACCGTGTGCCTGAAGAGGCGCAGGAGGCTCTTCTCCGTCTGCATGAGTGAGGTGTCGCACATCATTCGGGTGGTGGTCGGGGCGCCCAGGGTGATATGTCCGTCGCGCACCGTGGCCTTCGCGGTCATGTGATTGCAGCCCAGCTTGCCGGTGACCTTGCCGGGCTTCTCCTCGAACGTGAGGTACGCGGACGCCTTCTGCTTCTGCGGCAGGCTCGTCGCGGAGCCGTCGGCACCCAGTGCCGTGATGGTCCACTTCGTCCCGAACAGAGGCGCGTCCTTCTCCTTGGTGAGGCGGATGCGGTCGCCGTCGTGGGTGGTGAGGGTCAGCGCGTCGCCCTTGGCCTCGACCGTGAGCGAGCGGTCGGTGAGGGTGCGGGCGAGGGCCCGCTCGAAGGTCATCCGCCGCGGCTCGCAGGCCATCAGGGTCTGGCGGGCGTCGGTCAGCTCGACGCGGTGGTCCGTGAAGTCGGCCTTGGCGCTGAAGTGGTTGCAGCCGTAGCTGCCCTCGGCTGTTCCGTCGCCGGTGATCCGGATGGCGGCGTCGGCGGGAGCGTGCCGGGTGGTGCCGTCCGTGGTGACGCTGTCGACCTGCCAGTGGACGCCCGACATCCCGGACGCCACGGAGGCGGTGCGTGTCTCGGAGACGCTGCCCGTTTCGCTTCCGCACGCCATGCCGAGCGGAAGAACGGTCAGGACGGCGAGGGTGAGTCGCATGTTGTCCATGCCGATGGGACGGGAGGGACGCGGGGCCGGTTCCGCGCCGCGGGAACGGCTCACCCCATCAGCGGCAGCAGCCCGCTCAGGTCCGCCCGCTCGCCACTGGCGCTGACCTGGGCGTTCTCGACCGCCTCCGGCCAGGTCACTCGCCCGGTCGCGAGCCGGATCCAGGTCAGCGGGTCCGTCTCGACGACGTTCGCAGGGGTGCCGCGGGTGTGCCGGGGGCCCTCGACGCACTGCACCACGGCGTACGGCGGGATCCGCACCTCCGTCGAGCCGCCGGGGGCCTTCGCGGCCAGCGCGTCGGCGAGGAGCCGGGTGCAGGCGGCGAGGGCCTGACGGTCGTACGGCACGTCGAGACCCGGCACCGCGGCGTTCAGGTCGTCGGTGTGGACGATCAGTTCGACGGTGCGGGTGACCAGGTAGTCGGCGAGCGTCATCGCGCCGGTGCGGGCGGCCAGGACGCGAGGCTCGGGGGCGGTGGCGAGGGAGGCGGTGAATCGCTCGCCGGTGCGGGCGAAGAGGGCGTCGAGGTCGGGATGGGCCTCGGCGAAGTCCCGGGTGCGGTCGGCGATGGCGCCGGCGCGGGGGGCGGTGGCGAACGGCCACTCGGTGAGCGTGAGCTCCGGCTTGGGCGGCTCCTCGCGGTCAAGGCCCCGGCTGACGCTCTCCACGGCCATGGCCAGATGCGCGGCCAGGTCCCGGACCGTCCACTCGCCGAGCCGGGTGGATCGGGCCAGCTGCTCGGGGGTCAGGGAGGCCACGGCCTCCCGTACGTGCGTGAACTGGGTGAGGATCGCCGCCCGGGTCTTGGCCGGGTCGTAGGCACGGGCGCGCTTCTTGGCCGGAGACATGCGGGGAGCCTAGGGCCTGTCCGCGCCCCGCCGGTCACTACGGGAGCCGACGAAGGAACCAGTGACCGCAGGAGGACACAGCGAAGGCCCCGCCGGCTGTGAACCGACGGGGCCCTCACCGTCGTACGACTGCTTGGTCGTACGGCTGCTTACTTGAGCAGTGCCGGGATGGTCTCCTCGTGCGCCGTGCGCAGCTCCTCCAGGGACAGCTCGAACTCGCCCTGGAGCTCGACCGTCTCGCCGTCGACGACACCGATGCGGGTGACGGGCAGGCCCCGTGCACCGCACATGTCGTTGAAGCGGACCTCCTCGGAGCGCGGCACGGCGACGACCGCACGCCCCGCCGACTCGGAGAAGAGGAGGGTGAAGGCGTCGAGCCCGTCCGGTACGACCAGACGCGCGCCCTTGCCTCCGAGCAGCGCCGACTCCACGACCGCCTGGATCAGACCGCCGTCGGACAGGTCGTGCGCGGAGTCGATCATGCCGTCGCGGGAGGCGGAGATCAGGATCTCGGCGAGCAGGCGCTCGCGCTCCAGGTCGACCTTCGGCGGCAGACCGCCCAGGTGGTCGTGCACGACCTGCGACCAGGCCGAGCCGCCGAACTCCTCGCGGGTGTCGCCGAGGAGGTAGAGCAGCTGCCCCTCCTCCTGGAAGGCGACCGGCGTGCGGCGCGCGACGTCGTCGATGACGCCCAGGACCGCGACCACGGGGGTCGGGTGGATGGCGACCTCGCCCGTCTGGTTGTAGAGCGAGACGTTGCCGCCGGTCACCGGGGTGCCGAGCTGCTGGCAGGCGTCGGCGAGTCCACGGATGGCCTCCGCGAACTGCCACATCACGGCCGGGTCCTCGGGCGAACCGAAGTTCAGGCAGTCGGAGACGGCGAGCGGTTTGGCGCCGGTGGTGGCGACGTTGCGGTACGCCTCCGAGAGCGCCAGCTGCGCGCCCGCGTAGGGGTCCAACTTCGCGTAGCGGCCGTTGCCGTCGGTCGCGATGGCGACGCCGAGGCCGGTCTCCTCGTCGATGCGGATCATGCCGGAGTCCTCGGGCTGGGCGAGGACGGTGTTGCCCTGCACGAAGTGGTCGTACTGCGAGGTGATCCACTTCTTGGAGGCCTGGTTGGGAGAGGCCACCAGCTTCAGGACCTGGTCCTTCAGCTCCGCCGGACTCGCGGGCCGCGCGAGCTTGCCCGCGTCGTCGGCCTGGAGGGCGTCCTGCCAGGACGGGCGGGCGTACGGGCGCTCGTAGACCGGGCCGTCGTGCGCGACCGTGCGCGGGTCGACGTCGACGATCTTGCCGCCGTGCCAGTAGATCTCCAGGCGGTCGCCGTCCGTCACCTCACCGATGACGGTCGCGATGACATCCCACTTGTCGCAGATCTCCAGGAACCGGTCGACCTTCTCCGGCTCCACGACCGCGCACATGCGTTCCTGCGACTCGCTCATGAGGATTTCCTCGGGCGAGAGGGTCGAGTCGCGCAGGGGTACGTCGTCCAGCGTCACGCGCATGCCACCGGAGCCGTTCGAGGCCAGCTCGGAGGTGGCGCAGGAGAGACCGGCCGCGCCGAGGTCCTGGATGCCGACGACCAGCTTCTCCCGGAAGGCCTCCAGGGTGCACTCGATGAGCAGCTTCTCCTGGAAGGGGTCGCCGACCTGGACGGCGGGGCGCTTCGACGGCTTGGCGTCGTCGAAGGTCTCGGACGCCAGGATGGACGCGCCGCCGATGCCGTCACCGCCCGTACGAGCCCCGTACAGGATGACTTTGTTGCCCGCGCCGGATGCCTTCGCGAGGTGGATGTCCTCGTGCCGCATCACGCCGATCGCGCCGGCGTTGACCAGCGGGTTTCCCTGGTAGCAGGCGTCGAAGACGACCTCGCCGCCGATGTTCGGCAGGCCCAGGCAGTTGCCGTAGCCGCCGATGCCGGCGACGACACCGGGCAGGACGCGCTTGGTGTCGGGGTGGTCGGCCGCACCGAACCGCAGCGGGTCCACGACCGCGACCGGGCGGGCGCCCATGGCGATGATGTCGCGGACGATGCCGCCGACACCGGTCGCCGCACCCTGGTAGGGCTCGACGTACGACGGGTGGTTGTGCGACTCGACCTTGAAGGTGACCGCGTAGCCCTGGCCGACGTCGACGACACCGGCGTTCTCGCCGATACCGACGAGGAGCGCGTCGCTCTGCGGGGCCTTCTCGCCGAACTGGCGCAGGTGCACCTTGGACGACTTGTACGAGCAGTGCTCGGACCACATGACGGAGTACATGGCCAGCTCGGCACCGGTGGGCCGGCGGCCGAGGATCTCCACGACCCGCTCGTACTCGTCCTTCTTCAGGCCGAGTTCGGCCCAGGGCAGCTCGACGTCGGGGGTCGCGGCCGCGTGCTCGACCGTGTCCAGAGGCGTCCGGCTCATACGTTGACCAGCTTCTTGAGGATCGAGGTGAAGAAGGGGAGGCCGTCGGTGCGGCCCGACCCGATGAGCGGCTCGACGGCGTGCTCCGGGTGCGGCATGAGGCCTACGACGTTGCCGGCCTCGTTGGTGATGCCGGCGATGTCGTTGAGCGACCCGTTCGGGTTGCCGCGTTCATCAGCGACTCCGTCGCGGGCGACGTACCGGAAGGCGACGTGGCCCTCCGCCTCCAGTTTGTCCAGCGTGTACTGGTCGGCGACGTACCGGCCGTCCATGTTCTTCAGCGGGATGAAGATCTCCTGGCCCTCGCTGTAGTCGCTGGTCCAGGACGTGGAGGCGTTCTCCACCCGCAGCTTCTGGTCGCGGCAGATGAAGTGGAGGTGGTCGTTGCCGAGCATCCCGCCGGGAAGCAGGTGGGCCTCGGTGAGGACCTGGAAGCCGTTGCAGATACCGAGGACCGGAAGGCCTGCCTTCGCCTGCTCGATGACCGTCTCCATCACCGGCGAGAAGCGGGAGATGGCGCCGGCCCGCAGATAGTCGCCGTAGGAGAAACCGCCGGGGAGGACGACCGCGTCGACCTGGTGGAGGTTCTTGTCCTTGTGCCAGAGGGCGACCGGCTCGGCGCCCGCGAGACGGATCGCACGCTGCGTGTCCCGGTCGTCGAGACTTCCGGGGAAAGTGACGACGCCAATACGAGCGGTCACTTCGCGGCCTCCGCGACTTCCTCGACCTTGACGGTGAAGTCCTCGATCACGGTGTTGGCGAGGAAGGATTCCGCAAGATCGTGGATGCGGGCGAGAGCGGCCTCGTCGACCGGTCCGTCAACTTCCAGTTCGAAACGCTTTCCCTGACGTACGTCGGAGATGCCTTCGAAACCCAGACGCGGCAGTGCGCGCTGCACCGCCTGGCCCTGGGGGTCGAGGATCTCCGGCTTGAGCATGACGTCGACTACGACGCGTGCCACTGGCACTCCCGGTGGTGTGGTGCTGAGCAGGTTCCTGCGGGTGTCTCCGACAGGTGCCTTCAGACTACCCGTACAAAATTTCTACGCGAGTAGAGTTGTAGGAAAGTACATGACGGCCGTCACGATCGTGTATCGGACGGGTGCCTTCACGAAAAGTTCAGGGAAAGATCCCGGATCGATGCCCTGGAGGTATTGCGCGCGAGACACGCGGGCAGATTTAGTCGGGCTTCACATTGCAATGCCGGGCACTGTACAAATGAATTGTCATTAGCCGATACTTTGCCCATTAACTGGCGGACAGTCGGCATCTCCGCGACGTCGTGGCACGTCATCCACGTCTCCGTCGATTGAGGTGTCGCACGAAGGGACCGATATTCGTGGCGCAGAAGGTCGTAGTCACTCTCTTTGACGACATCGACGGCTCGGAAGCGGCGGAAACGATCGCCTTCGGACTCGACGGCAAGTCGTACGAGATCGACCTGAACCAAGCCAATGCCAAGAAACTGCGTAAGGCGCTCGCGCCGTACGTGGAGGCCGGCCGCAAGCGGTCGAAGTCCGGCAGGACCTACCGGCAGACAGAGGTCGCCCCCGACCCGGCGGCCGTCCGCGCCTGGGCCCAGGCCAACAAGATGGACGTCCCGGCCCGCGGCCGGATCCCGAAGAAGGTTTACGAGGCGTTCAGCGCGGCGCAGTAGCCGCCGGCCGACGACCGGTCACTCGCCCCTCGGAGGAACCAACTTGCGCTGCACCCCTCAGGGTCGGCTAGAGTCTGGAGCACGCCGCGGGGCGAGGCCGGAAGGCCCAGCTCACGGAGTACATGCGGGTGTAGTTCAGTAGTAGAACATCCCCCTTCCAGGGGGAAGGCGCAGTGTGCAATTCCTGTCACCCGCTCTGCACCGCCGGTCCGGACCACTGTGGTGGATCAGGTAGGCTGGTGCTCGCGCCGATCGGTGGGAGCCGGTCGGAGGCAATGCGGACGTAGCTCAGTTGGTAGAGCGCAACCTTGCCAAGGTTGAGGTCGCGAGTTCGAGCCTCGTCGTCCGCTCAGGAGTAAGACCCCGATCCTCTGGATCGGGGTCTTTTTCATGTGCCGACTCCCTTCTGACATTTGTCATACGGAGCGATGACATCGCGCACTGCTGCCGGATCCCGGTCGGCGGGACGCTGAAGCCATGGACACCAACGAACACGAGCACGTGATCGAGGTCGCTGACCTGCGGCGTGTGTACGGGGGCGGGTTCGAGGCCGTACGCGGAATCACCTTTTCCGTGGCTCCCGGCGAGATCTTCGCGCTGCTCGGCACCAACGGCGCGGGCAAGACATCCACGGTCGAGTTGCTGGAGGGGCTCGCACGGCCGGCCGGGGGGCGGGTGCGGGTGCTCGGGCACGATCCCTACGAGGAGCGGGGCGCCGTACGGCCTCGTACCGGAGTCATGCTGCAGGAGGGCGGGTTTCCGTCCGAGCTGACCGTCGCCGAGACCGCGCGGATGTGGGCCGGGTGTGTGAGCGGGGCGCGGCCCGAGGCGGAGGTGCTGGAACTGGTCGGGCTCGGACGGCGGGCCGGGGTGCGGGTGAAGCAACTGTCCGGGGGTGAGCGGCGGCGCCTGGACCTGGCGCTCGCGCTGCTCGGCGAGCCCGAGGTGCTGTTCCTGGACGAGCCCACGACCGGGCTGGACGCCGAAGGGCGCCGGGACACCTGGGAGTTGGTGCGGGCGCTGCGCGACGCGGGGACGACCGTGCTGCTGACGACGCACTACCTGGAGGAGGCGGAGGCACTCGCCGACCGGCTGGCGATCCTGCACGAGGGGCGCATCGCGTCGACCGGGACGCCGGGCGAGGTGACAACCGCACAGCCCTCTCGGATCTCCTTCCGGCTGCCCGACGGCTACTTCCTCGGGGACCTGCCGCCGCTCGGTGAGATGGGGGTGTGCGGGCACGAGGTGGCCGGCGATCTCGTACGGCTGCGGACACATGAGTTGCAGCGGGCCACCACCGGGCTGTTGGTGTGGGCCGAGCGGGCCCGGGTGGAGCTGCGGGCGCTCGATGTGCGGTCCGCCTCGCTGGAGGAGGCGTTCTTGGGGATCGCCCGGACGGGGGTCCCCCCGGTCGAGCAAAGCCGAGAGCAGGGGAGGGAGGTGGCGGCATGAGCGCCCTTGCTCTCACCCACGCCCCGGCCGTGCGCCGGCTGCGCGCCCTCGCCCGGGCCGAGCTCACCCTGCTCGCCCGCAACCGGAGCGCGGTGGCCACGGCGCTGCTCGTGCCGCTCGCGGTGCCCTTCAGCGTGAGGCCCGCGGTCGACCAGATGGACCTCAAGGGCCAGGGACTCAACATCGGCACGGTGATGCTGACCGCCGCGATCGGCTTCTCCTTCCTGTTCTCCGTGTACACGGCCCTGGTGAGCGCCTTCGTCGCCCGCCGCGAGGAGCTCGTCCTGAAGCGGCTGCGGACCGGGGAACTCGGCGACCACGAGATCCTCGTCGGCACCGCTCTGCCCGCCGTCTGCGTCGGCCTCGCCCAGTCCCTGGTGCTGGCCGCCGGCTGTGTGCTGCTCATCGACGCCGGGGCGCCCCGGGCGCCGTATCTCACCGTGCTGGGCATCCTGTCGGGCCTGACGCTGTGCGCCGCGCTCGCCGCGCTCACCGCCACCTTCACCAGGACCGTGGAGAGCGCCCAGTTCACGGCGCTGCCGCTGGTGCTCGTGTCGATGATGGGCTCGGGCATCGCGATCCCCGCCGGGATCCTGCCGGATCGGCTCGCCTCCGTCTGCGAACTCCTTCCGCTCTCTGGCGCCGTACGGCTGGTCGGCGGCGGATGGACCGGGCGGCTGAGCGCGTACGAGGCGCTGGGCGCCCTGGCGACCGCCCTGGCCTGGACAGTGCTCGCGGTGTTTGCTGTACGGCGGTGGTTCCGGTGGGAACCGCGGCGTTGACGGACGGAGGGCTCGGGGGGATGCGGCGGACACGCGGCTGGTGGCGGCGCAAGAGCACGCCGGCGAAGGTCGAGACCTACACGCGGTGGTCGTTCCACTTCTTCGGCGTGACCGAGATCCTGGCGATCGGGCTGCCGGCCGTCGGCACACTGGGGACCGGGCTCGGCGGAGCGCTGCTGGGCCTGGTGGCGGTGCACGCCGTGGCGTGCATGGCGACGGTGTCCCGGGCACTGGACTGGACCCGCGGGCGCCGCCCACAGCCCGTGCGGCTGCTGTGGACGCTCGGCGTCCTGACCGCCGTGATCGCCGTGACAGCGGTGCGGATCGCGCAGCACGGACCGAAGGGCGACGGCGTCGACGCCACGGCGGGCGGTGCGTTCGGGGTCGTTCTGGTCGTCGCGGTCGGTGTCATCTCGCTCGGCGTGCGTGACCGGCGGCGGGTGTGCGCGATCGTGTGCGGCTTCTCGATCGGCGCGGGAGCCGTCTCGTTCCCGCTGGGCACCCCCGGCCCCGCCGCCGTGCTCACCATGCTGGGCGTGCTCCTCGGCGCCGGGTTCCTGGCCTTCACCGCGATCTTCTCGGTCTGGCTGCTGAACGCCGTCTACGAACTCGACGAGGCCCGCGAGACCCGCGCCCGGCTCGCCGTCGCCGAGGAGCGGCTGCGGTTCGGGCGGGATCTGCACGATGTGATGGGGCGCAACCTCGCCGTCGTCGCGCTCAAGAGCGAGCTCGCCGTCCAGCTGGCGCGCCGCGGGCGGCCCGAGGCCGTGGACCAGATGATCGAGGTGCAGCGGATCGCGCAGGAGTCGCAGCGGGAGGTACGGGATGTCGTACGGGGATATCGGGAGGCCGATCTCGGGGTCGAACTGGCCGGTGCACAGGGCGTGTTGACCGCCGCCGGGATCGACTGCGAGGTGACGGGGGAGACGGCCGGGCTGCCCGGTGAGGTGCAGTCGGCGCTCGGCTGGGTGGTCCGCGAGGCGACGACGAACGTGCTGCGGCACGGGGACGCCGGACGGTGTGGGGTGGCTCTGCTGGTGACGGAGAAACGCGTGGTGCTGACGGTGGAGAACGACGGGGCCGGCCCGCCCACGACGAAGGGCGGCTCCGGACTGGCCGGACTGCGGGAGCGGTTGTCGGCGGTGGGCGGCACCCTGGAGGCGGGGCCGGCCGGCGAAGACGTGTTCCGGGTCGTGGCCGAGGTGCCGCTGACCGTGAGCGAGATCCCCGCATGACCGCTGCCGTACGACTGCTGCTCGCCGACGACGAGCACCTCATCCGGGGCGCGCTCGCCGCGCTGCTCGGGCTGGAGGACGATCTCGTGGTCGTGGCCGAGGCGGCGTCCGGACCCGAGGCGCTGGCGATGGCCCGGGCGCACGAACCGGATGTCGCCGTGCTCGATCTCCAGATGCCGGGCGCCGACGGTGTGAGGGTCGCCACATCCCTGCGGGCCGAACTGCCCGGCTGCCAGGTACTGATCGTCACCAGTCACGGACGGCCCGGGCATCTGAAGCGGGCGCTTGCGGCGGGTGTGCGCGGGTTCGTCCCGAAGACGGTGAGCGCGCAGCGACTCGCGGAGATCATCCGTACGGTGCATGCCGGAAACCGTTACGTCGATCCCGAGTTGGCCGCCGACGCGATCGCCTCCGGCGACTCCCCGCTGACCGTGCGGGAGGCCGAGGTGCTGGAACTCGCCGCCGACGGCGCGCCCGTGGCGGAGATCGCCGAACGGGCCGCGCTGTCGCAGGGGACCGTTCGCAACTACCTGTCGTCGGCGGCCTCGAAGCTCGGGGCGGAGAACCGGCACACGGCGGTGCGGCTCGCACGGGAGCGGGGTTGGGTATAGTTGCTCTCGCGCCACGGCGCAGTGCGGACGTAGCTCAGTTGGTAGAGCGCAACCTTGCCAAGGTTGAGGTCGCGAGTTCGAACCTCGTCGTCCGCTCCCGATGAAAGCCCCCGGCTCCGGCCGGGGGCTTTCGCGTTGCCCCCGGTTTCCCGGGGGCTCTCGGCTTACGCCCAGCTCATGCCCGTCAGCCGCTCGTACGCCTCGACGTACTTCGCGCGGGTCGCGTCCACGACCTCCTGCGGCAGCGGCGGCGGGGGCTGCTCGCTCTTCCTGTCCCAGCCGGAGGCCGGCGAGGTCAGCCAGTCGCGCACGAACTGCTTGTCGTACGACGGCTGCGCGTGCCCCGGCTCCCACTCGTCCGCCGGCCAGAAGCGGGAGGAGTCCGGGGTGAGCACCTCGTCCGCGATGACCAGCTTCTCGCCCTCGAAGCCGAACTCGAACTTCGTGTCCGCGAGGATGATCCCGCGGTCGCGGGCGATGTCGCGGGCGCGGGAGTAGACGGCGAGGGTCGCCTGGCGGAGCTGGGCGGCGGTGTCCGCGCCGACCTGGCGGGCGACCTCCTCGTAGGAGACGTTCTCGTCGTGCTCGCCGACCGCGGCCTTGGTGGCCGGGGTGAAGATCGGCGCCGGGAGTTCGCTGCCGTCGGACAGGCCCTCGGGGAGGGCGAGGCCGCAGACGGTGCGGGACTCGTTGTACTCCAGCAGGCCGGAGCCGGTGAGGTAGCCGCGGGCCACGCACTCGACCGGGACCATCTGGAGCGACTTGCAGACGGTGGTGCGGCCCGCCCAGTCGGCGGGGGCGCCCGGGGGCAGCTCGGTGCTCAGGACGTGGTGGGGGACCAGGTCGGCGAGCTGGTCGAACCACCACAGGGACAGCTGCGTGAGGACCCGGCCCTTGTCGGGGATCTCAGTCGGCAGCACCCAGTCGTACGCGGACAGGCGGTCACTGGCGACCATCACGAGGTCACCGGCCTCGTTCTGGTACAGCTCGCGCACCTTGCCGGTGTGCAGGTGCACCAGGCCCGGAACCTGAATCGGCTCGGGCTTTTCTACGAATCCGGACACGGTTCCTCCCCGTGGTTGAACGAAAGGGGCGCCCGCAGGGGTCGAGCAGGGTGGTGGCAGGGACGGGCGGGCGGGCCAATGGCTCGATTCTCCCGTATGCCGGGGGTCGCCCTGGGAGTGGGGTGGGCTCGACAGAGGCGGTGACGCGGGCATACGTGAGCTCAGTCACGTTTACAGATGCGGTCCAGCAGGTTTGCCGTGGCGCGCTGGACGCGTGCGTCGACATGGCCCGGACGGTCCAGGGACGGGGTCCAGGCGAACGTCCCGGACGCGAAGACCAGGGCGCCGGAGGGGGCCCGGTACAGGGACGTCTCCTGGTGGCGGAGGACGCCCTCGGCGTCGGTGTACGGGGAGTGGGCGAGCAGGATGCGGTCCTCGTGCTCGGGCAGCGGGGTGCGCGGGAAGTAGCGGTCGGCCTCGCCCGCGACCATGCCCTCGATCTCGTCGCCGTCGTGCGCGCCGGTCGCCTCCCACAGCCAGTGATCGGCGTTTCGGACGATCAGGGGGCGGGGTTCGGGGACCCGGCCCGCGTACTGGATGCCGACCAACTGCTGCTCGGGGCGGTCGACTTCGCGCCACAGCACCGGTTTGCCCGGTCCCCTGCGCTTGCGGCAGGTGAGGAGGCGGTCCGGGACGCCGGAGGGGGACGGGCCCAACTCCACCTGCCAGTACATGGTGTTGGCGGAGAGGAAGACGAGGGACGTGCCCTGCTCGCGGGCGAGTTCGACGGTACGGCGCATGTTGGACGACCAGTACTCGTCGTGCCCCGGGAAGACCAGGCCGCGGTAGCGGGTGGGGTCGACACGGCCTGCGTGCAGGTCGCGGGCGTCGGCGTAGGCGATGTCGTAGCCGTAGCGCTCGGCCCAGCGGATGAAGTCGTAGGCGTGGCCGACGTGGAGGGGGAGGCCGGCGCCGGCGTACGGCCGGTCGAAGGAGACCGTGGTCGCCGCGTCGGACTCGCCCAGCAGGCGGCCCTGCTCGTCCCAGGCGTGGTAGAGGCTCGCGCCCGTGCGGCCGTCCTCCGGGTAGAGGTTGTAGGCCTGCCAGGTCACGTCGGGCAGAAGCAGGAGCAGATCCGCCGGATGGTTGTCGCGGACCGTGAAGGGGATGTGGGAGCGGTAGCCGTCGGCCGTGGTGAGGACGGCGACATACGCTCCGATGCTCCAGTACGACGGGATCTGCAGCCGCCAGGACAGCCACCAGTGATGGCACGAGACCGCACGGTCCGCGGCGAGCGGCGGGGGCTGGACGATGCCGGAGAGACGGGGGCTGGTGGTGATCTTGGCTGCGCCGTCACCGCCGTAGTGGCCGATGCGGTAGATGTCGACGCTGAATTCCTGGGGCGGGTCGACCGTGACGTGGAAGTCGACGGGCTCGCCGGGGGCTACCGCGCCGGTGGAGATGAAGCCCTTGATCTGACGGCGGACGTCGTCGGCGGAGCGGGGGTCCCCGGCGGAACGCGGGGCCGGGATGCGGGGGGTGTCCGTGGGGTCGCCCGCGGGCGACTGCTGGGGTGCGTCCACATACCAGGGGACGACCTGGCCGGTGTCGTCGAAGTAGGTCTCGCTGCCGCGGAGCCAGGGGACGGGGCCCTGGCCGAAGGGGTCGGTCACGGCGTGCGCCAGCGCTCCGGACTCCCAGCGGCGGATCCGCTCCGATCCCATGGTCGCTCCCCTCCCTCGATCCCCCGTGGTCGCGTGCTGCCTGCCTGTGCCGGCGCTCGGCGTGTGCCGCAAGCCCTTGCCATGTGCCCGATCGGTCCCAGCACATCACATTGCGCACTCATGTGGTCACTATTCGTTGCGAATTGGCCGAAAGTGGAATGCGGGGTTCCGCTCGCGTCAGACCAGCCGGACGGGCTTCTCGGGGCGTATGCCGGTTTCGAGCAGCCAGGTCCGGAGGGGGGCCGGGTCGCCGTCTTCCACGAGGCTGAGGACCCGGGGGGTCAGATCTGTGGCCCGTTCGCCGTTGATGAGGAGGGACGGGCCGTCCAGCCAGTCGAGGCCGGGGGTTGCGCCTGCGGTGTCCATGGCGGCGCAGCAGACCATCGCGGTGACGTGGTCGGTCAGCAACTCGCGTGCTGTGCGGGGAGGTTGGAGCGGGAAGAGGGGGAGCGTGCCGTCGTCCCAGAGGGGGGTGTCGGGGGTGGCCCCCGCAGCGGCGGCGGCCTTCGCCGTGGTGGTGGCCGTGGCGGCTGCTGTGGCTTCCTCGCGGGCCAGTTCGGCGGTGAGGCCCGCGGCGAGGCCGGCTGTGCGTTCGTTTTCGGGCTCGGAGTCAAGGTCGGGGTCGACATCGGGGTCGGGGTCGACATCGAGGTCGGCGTCGGCGTCACCGTCGGGAGGGAGGTCGGCGTCGAGAGTGGGATCCGGACCGGCTTCTTCGTCGGGTGCGGGTGGTTCCTGTGGGAGGGGCTCGGCGTCGACGGCTGCGGGAGCGGTCGAGGCAGCGGGGGCGGGCGAGGGCCGCTGAGAGGCTGTGGGCTCCGGGGTGGGCCAGGCCGCCGGGTGCGGGGGAGTCGCGAGGTGGTCGAGGATTCGGGAGAGGGTCGGCCCCTCCGGGGTGGGGGTGGTGGGGCCCGGGGTGCGGTGTATGCCCAGGGTGTCCAGGACCTTGTGGAGGCGGGCCGCGTCCGTGCGCCATTTGCGGTCCACCACCTCGTCCGGGTATTCCCCCCAATGCACCGGGGACCAGTCCGGGCCGGGCTCCGCGGGGCCACCGTGGAAGAGGCGGGCGGCGAGGAGCGAGACCGCCTCGTCCACCGTCCCGGGCTCTTCGAGCAGGTCGCAGGCGGGGCGCTCACCCAGGCGGGAGGCGAAGCCCTCGGCCAGGCGGTCGCGGCGGGAGAGTTCGGTGAGCGCCGCCACGACGCCCGCGTCCAGCCGGGAGGGCCACCGGCCCATCCGCCAGGCGGGCAGTGCGACGCGGGTCAGGAGGCGGTCCCAGCCGGCGTATGCCAGGCCGACCTGTTCCTGGGCGACGATCCTGAGGCCGTAGTCCACAGCCTGTGCACGCTCGGAGGCCGCTGCCGCGACCCCTCGCTCCATCTGGGTCGCATGCTCCCGACAGTTGCGCAGCAGCAGCCGGGCCACCCAGCCGATGCCCGCGCACATCGAACGGGTCAGAGGGCAGCGGGCGGGCGTCGAGGCGACGGCCACCGCGGCGTCCAGGCCACGCACGAAGCGGCGGGCCGCGGCTATGTCCGGGTGTGCCGAGGGCCCCGTACCGGCGATGACCGGGGCGAGAACCGCGCGTAGTTCGCCGACGCGCATCCACCACAGGAAGGGGGAGCCGATGACGAGGACCGGTGCGGCGGCGGTGCGCCGGTGGGCGCCTCGCACACCCGCTATCTCGTCCCGGTCGGAAGGCGGGGGCGGGCCGTGGGCCGGGTGGGTGCGGTCCTCCAGCCAGCTGTCGCAGTCCGGGGTGAGCGCTATCGCGGAGGGGGCGGGGACGTCGAGGCGGTCGGCGAGGTCGCGCACCATTCGGTACAGGTCCGGGGCGGACTCCTCGGCGATCGGGACCGTCGGGCTCACGGCGGGGCGGGCTCGGGCGACGACCAGGGTGATGGCGCCTGCGGCGAGCAGGACGAGGACGGCGACCGGGGTCACGGCCCAGCGGACCGCGTGCCAGAACGACCCCACGAGATGGCCGGTGGAACCGCCGGCCATCAACACCACGGCGACGGCCGCGGGGAGCAGAGCCACGGCCAACGCCCTGCTGCGGATGCGCAGCACCGCAAGGGCCCTCGAACGCGCTGCCTGCGCGCCCACTTCCACACCCATACCCGTACCGGTCACGACCGGACCTCACCCCCTCCCCTGCTGTCCTGGCTGTCTGCCTGTCCTGGTGTTGCTCACTCCCCCACTGTGGCACCCGCCACTGACATCGCAATGCCGGTGGGCCAACTGCCGGACCGCTTGTGCCGCACCCTAGTTGGGGCCTCCGCCCCCGTCAGCCGGTTGGGGGAGTGGTCACTCGATGGAATGGCTTTGGTCAGAGGTGGATGACGTACAGCGAAGATCAGGCCCCGGTTTTTGACCTGGATCCAAGAGGGGAGCTGAAGCCAGGAGGGGAGCTGGGGCCAGGAGGCCGGGTACGACAACAGGTCCCGAATCCGAAGACGGATCCGGGACCTGTGCGGTTCATCCGGGCGGGGCCGGGTCGATGGCGACGGCGGCAATGACGGTGACAGTGGCGGCGGTGGCGACCGTCAGGCGCCCGCCGCCTTCGCGGCGATGTCCGTGCGGTGCTGGGAGCCGTCGAGGTGGAGGCGGGCGACGGCCCTGTACGCGCGTTCGCGGGCCTTGGTGAGGTCCTTGCCGATCGCCGTGACGGACAGGACGCGGCCGCCTGCGCTGACGACCGAGTCGCCGTCGTGCTGGGTCCCGGCGTGCAGGACGTAGGCATGCGGGGCGTCCTTGGCGGCCACCTCGTCGAGGCCGGTGATCGGATCGCCGGTGCGGGGAGTGCCGGGGTAGTTGTGCGAGGCGACGACCACGGTGACCGCGGCGTCCTCGCTCCAGCGCAGGGGCTCCACGTCGGCCAGCGTGCCGTTCGCGGCGGCGAGCAGGACACCGGCCAGCGGGGTCTTCAGGCGGGCCAGGACGACCTGGGTCTCGGGGTCGCCGAAACGGGCGTTGAACTCGATGACCCGCACACCGCGCGAGGTGATCGCGAGGCCGGCGTAGAGCAGGCCGGAGAAGGGGGTGCCGCGTCGGCGCATCTCGTCGACGGTCGGCTGGAGGACGGTCTCCAGAACCTCTTCGACCAGCTTCGGGTCGGCCCACGGCAGCGGCGAGTACGCGCCCATGCCGCCGGTGTTCGGGCCCTCGTCGCCGTCGAGCGCGCGCTTGAAGTCCTGGGCCGGCTGGAGCGGTACGACGGTCTCGCCGTCCGTGATGGCGAAGAGCGAGACCTCGGGGCCGTCGAGGAACTCCTCGATGACGACGCGCTCGCAGGAGTTGGCGTGCGCCTTCGCCGCCTCGATGTCGCCGGTGACGACGACGCCCTTGCCCGCGGCGAGGCCGTCGTCCTTGACGACGTACGGAGCGCCGAAGGCGTCGAGCGCCTCGTCGACCTCGTCCGGGGTCGTGCAGACGTACGAGCGTGCGGTGGGGACCCCCGCGCCCGCCATGACGTCCTTCGCGAAGGCCTTGGAACCCTCGATCTGCGCGGCCTCCTTGGCGGGGCCGAACACCGGGATGCCCGCCTCGCGCACGGCGTCGGCGACCCCGGCGACGAGGGGCGCCTCAGGGCCCACGATGACGAGATCGGCGCCGAGCTCCGTGGCCAGCGCGGACACGGCCTTGCCGTCCAGCGCGTCGACCTGGTGCAGCTCGGCGACCTCGGCGATGCCGGCGTTGCCGGGGGCGCAGTGCAGGGCGGTGACGCCGGGATCGAGGGACAGGGAACGGCACAGGGCGTGTTCGCGGGCGCCGCTACCAATGACGAGGACCTTCACGGGGTCAGCCTAACCGGCGCGGGGCTTGGAGGTTTGTGCGGGTTGCCGAGGGCGGGGAGGGCGGCACGCTGTACGTTCCTCCGAATCCGGCCCTGCTGATCCGGCGCCGCTGATCCGGCCCTGCTGAATCCGGGCCCGCGTTGATGTGGGGCCCCCGCGGGGCTGCGCCCCGCGATCCAGGCGTCGGCACTTGATTGAGGGGCCTCGGCCCAAAAGGCCGGGCGGGCACGCCGGACGGGCGTGTCTCCGCCCGCCCTGCTCTGCGTCTGCCTCTGCGTCTGCCTCTGCGTCTGCCTCTGCCCGCCACTCGACACCGGATGCTCAGCGCCGGCTACTCAGCCCCGGCTACTCGTTCGAGAACTCCTCCAACACCGTCGCTCCCAGTTCGCGCACGATCAGGTCGTGGCCGGAGAGGGCCGATTCGTTGAGGTCGGGGTCGTCGTCCTCGGGGGTGTCGTCCTCGGGGGCGACCGGGGGTGGGGGTTCCGGGGCCGCCGGCTGGGGCCCGGGAGCGGCACTGGGGGCGGGGGTGGCCGGTGCTGACGGGGGGGCGGGTGCGGAGGGGGCCGGTGGGGACGCGGGGCGCTGCGAGGCCGTGCCGGTGCCGTAGCCGCCCGGTGTGCCGCCTCCGCCGTGGCCGCCGTTGGCGGGGGGCGGGGCGGAGCCGCCGGACGGGTCGACGATCGCCTCGATCTTCCACTGCACGCTGAACTGCTCGGTCAGCGCCTGCCGCAGTACGTCCTCGCTGCCGCTGCTCGCGAAGTTGTCGCGGGCTCCTGCGTTGACGAAGCCCAGCTGGAGGGTCGTTCCGTCGAAGCCCGCCACCTGGGCGTTCTGGCTGAGCAGGATCCAGGTGAAGCGGCGGCGGTTCTTGACCGCCTCCAGGATGTTCGGCCAGAGCATCCGCGGGTCCAGGCCGCCGCTCGGGGGCGCGTAGGACGCGGCGGCGGGCGCGGGCGCTGCCGGCTGGGGACTGGGCGTGGGTGCCGGTGCCTGTGCCGGTGTCGGGGCGCTGGATGCGGCGGGGGCGGCAGGGGGGCGGCCGGTGCCCGTGGGCGCCGCCGTGGGCCAGCCGCCGGGGCGTCTGCCTCCGCCGGCTGGAGCGGCGGCGGGCCAGGCGCCGGGGGCGGCAGCCGACGTAGGCGCCGTGGGTTGGGACTGAGGCTGAGGCTGAGGCTGGGACGGGGGCTGGGAGGCCACCGGAGCGGCGGGCTCGGGGGGAGCCGGGGGTGCGGCTGCCTCGGGGGTCGGCGGGGGGGTGCCGATTCCGGCGGACGGCGCGCCCGATGTCCGTACCGCCGCTCGGGCCGCGGCGGGCCCGCCTCCCGGCGCGACTGGCGCGACTGGCGCGACCTGATCGGCGGCGGCCGGGCTGGGGCTCAGGCTGGGGGTCGCTCCGCCGTGTATGTCGGGCCCGGGTACGTACCCCGTCGCGGGCATGGTGGCGCCCGCGGAGAAGTTCACGCCCCGCTCCAGGCGGTCGAGGCGGGCCATCACGGCGCGCTCGTCGCCGTAGGCCGCGGGCAGGAGTACGCGGGCGCAGATCAGCTCGAGCTGGAGGCGGGGCGCGTGGGCGCCGCGCATCTCGGTCAGGCCCTCGTTGACGAGATCGGCGGCGCGGCTGAGCTCGGCGGCACCGAAGGTGCCCGCCTGGGCCTGCATGCGCTCCACGACGTCGGCCGGGGCGTCGATCAGCCCCTTCTCCGCGGCATCCGGCACCGCGGCGAGGATGACGAGGTCGCGCAGCCGCTCCAGCAGGTCGGCGACGAAGCGGCGCGGGTCGTTGCCGCCTTCGATGATGCGGTCGACGACCTCGAAGGCGGCGGCGCCGTCACCCGTGGCGAACGCCTCGACGACGGAGTCCAGAAGCGAGCCGTCCGTGTAGCCGAGGAGGGAGGTGGCCATGGCATACGTCACACCCTCCTCCCGCGCTCCGGAGAGCAGCTGGTCCATGACGGACATGGAGTCACGCACGGAACCCGCGCCCGCGCGCACGACCAGCGGCAGCACACCCTCCTCGACCGTCATGTTCTCGCGTCCGCACACCTCGGCGAGGTACTCGCGCAGCGTCCCCGGAGGCACGAGCCGGAAGGGGTAGTGGTGCGTACGCGACCGGATCGTCCCGATGACCTTCTCGGGCTCGGTGGTCGCGAAGATGAACTTGAGGTGCTCCGGCGGCTCCTCGACGACCTTCAGCAGCGCGTTGAAACCGGCCGACGTGACCATGTGGGCCTCGTCGATGATGTAGATCTTGTAGCGACTGGCGGCGGGCCCGAAGAAGGCCTTCTCACGCAGCTCACGGGCGTCGTCCACACCACCGTGCGACGCGGCGTCGATCTCGATGACGTCGATGGATCCCGGGCCGTTGCGCGCCAGGTCCTGGCACGACTGGCACGCGCCGCACGGCGTCGGCGTGGGGCCCTGCTCGCAGTTCAGGCAACGGGCCAGGATGCGTGCGCTCGTCGTCTTCCCGCATCCGCGCGGGCCGCTGAACAGGTACGCGTGATTGACCCGGTTGTTGCGCAGCGCCTGCTGCAGCGGGTCGGTCACATGCTCCTGTCCGATGACCTCGGCGAACGACTCCGGGCGATAGCGGCGGTACAGCGCGAGAGACGACACGCATACGAGGTTATAGGCGCCCACTGACAACGGGGACCGCGCGGTTTCAACAGCTGTTATCGGCCGTCTCTGGGCCGTCTCCGGGCTTTTACAGCCACTTCATGGAAACGGGCCGCCCGCAGTTAAGTTGAAAAGTTAAGTAGAACGCGTACAACTTCGGACCCAGAACAACCCTGTCTGCCGTCACACCCCTCACACCTCGCCCGCACCCCCACGCACCCTCCCGCACTCCCCTCATCCCCTCACCCCCCACACGAGGAGATCATGCCCCTCTACTTCATCCGCCACGGAGAGTCCCAGGCCAACGAGCAGAACCGTTTCGCCGGACGGCTGGACGCCCCGCTCACCGCGCTCGGCCTGGGCCAGGCCGACCAGGCGGCGGACCGGGTCGCCGCCCTCGCCGCAGGAGGTGTGCGGATCGACGAAGTGCACATGTCCACGCTGCGCCGCGCCCAGGAGACCGCCCGGACGATCATCGAGCGGCTGCCCGAGCCGCCGGACCGGGTGACGGTCGACGAGGCACTCATAGAGCGCGACTTCGGGATCCACAGCGGTCGCAACAAGAGCCTGGTGAAGAAGAGCATCGGATTCGCCGGGTACACGGAGGCGTTCCACTCCCCGACCGGCCGGCCGCCCGGCGGCGAGACCTGGACGGAGATGCACGCACGCGTGGCCGCGTACTACAACGACGTACTGCTGCCCGCCTCCCGTGCGGGCCGGACGGTCCTCGTCGTCGCCCACAAGTACATCGTGGAGATGTTCGCGCTGGTCGTCGCGGGCGCCGCCCCCGACGCGTACCGCGACTTCAAGATCCCCAACGCCCGTCCGCTCTCCGAGGACGATCTGCGCCGGTCGGTCGCGGCCCCCGCGGCGGCGGGCCTGCTGAACGACCTCGGCGAGATCGTAGAGATCCGCCTCCCGCTGATGGTCGCGGGCGCGGCCGCGGCGGGGGTGGCCGCGCAGCTCGCGCTCGGGATACGGGTACCGTCCTGGGCGTTCACCACCGCCCTGACGGCGCTGCTCTCGGTCGGCTCGTTCTTCGCGATGCTGCGGGTCAATCCGCACACACTCCGCCGCCCGATGGCCAGCCTCCACACGGCATGGCCCCTGCTCCTCCCCCGCCTGGCGCTGGGCCTGGCCCTCCTCTGGACGGCCCGTTCGGTCCCCCTGGAACTGGCCGGACTCTTCCTCCTGCTGCCGCCCGCCCTGCTGGCCCCCACCCTCTCCCTCCTTTGGGGAGGCGACTACTTCTTCGCCGTACGTCACACGGTGGCCGCCTCACTGGCCCTGCCGGCCCTGCTGCTGACGGGCCTGGCACTGCCGGTGATGCTGCCGGGCGGGGCGACTCAGGCACACACGCTCACCACCCTCGAACCGGCACTGCTCACGTACGTGGCCGTACTGCTCGCCGCCCTCGTCCTGCCCGGCGCCGGCGCCCAGGTCCTGCGTCGGCACGATCCGATCCGCGCGGGCGCCCTCAGCACGAACTGGAACTGGCTGGGCGGCCTGGCCCTGATCCCGCTCGCCGGCCTGGCCACGTTCGCGCTGACCCCGCCGACGGGGCTCACGGCATCGCTCGCCGGTCACCTGCTGCTGGGGATGGCCATCACCGCGGCGGCTCTGACGATCCTCCGGGGACTGACGGCGCTGTTCCTCCGCATGCGCCCCCACGGCACCGCCCTCGGCCGTGACATGTTCATCACCCAGAACACACCCAACGTCTTCCTCTGGCTCGCCATGACCGCCATCCTGGCCCCGAGCACCGGGCATCACCCGTCGGTCATCGGCCTCGGCGTCGCGCTGGTCTTCTTCATCGCGGTCTACATCGACGAGCGGGTCTTCCTGCGCGCGCACCGGCGGGATCTGTCGCCGACGGGGGTGACGGCGGCAGCGGGGGCGTCCACGCAACAGAAGACCCCTCACGCACCCGCCAGAGCCGACCTACCCTTGCTGCCTTCCGGCCCTGGGGGAGTTCAGTCAGATAGCGCCGCGTGAGGGGCTGAACCCCAGCCTACCTGATCGCCGGGCGCCCGAACGAGTTCGCTAGCACCCTCCCACGTCATGTAATGTTCCCGGCGGAGGATTCGCCTAGAGGCCTAGGGCGCACGCTTGGAAAGCGTGTTGGGGGCAACCCCTCACGAGTTCGAATCTCGTATCCTCCGCCTCCGCCCATCAGGGCAAACGAAGGCCCCGACCGGATTTCGGTCGGGGCCTTCGTCGTGCCGTGGTCTCAGTTTTGGTCTCAGTTGTCGTGATGGGACCGAGGCGGACGACGGTGAACAGTGATCTGGTTCACCGCTGCGGTCAGTGCTGGACCGGTACGCCAAGTTCGTCGAGGAGCCCGCGGACACGGCGCTCGATTTCGTCGCGGATGGGGCGGACGTCGGCAGCAGTCTTGCCAGCCGGGTCGTCGAGGGTCCAGTCGAGGTACCGCTTGCCGGGGAAGACGGGGCAGGCGTCGCCGCAGCCCATGGTGATGCAGACGTCGGACTCCTTGACCGCGTCCACGGTGAGCATCTTCGGGACTTCGGCGGAGATGTCGATGCCGACCTCGGCCATGGCCTCGACGGCGGCCGGGTTGACGTTGGCGCCCGGGTTGGAGCCAGCGGAGCGGACCTCGACACGGCCCCCGGCCAGGTGGGTCAGCCACGCGGCGGCCATCTGGGAGCGGCCCGCGTTGTGGACACAGACGAAGAGCACGGAGGGCTTGTCGGACATCAGTGGTCTCTCTTGATCTCGCGCCTGCACGGCGACAGAAGAGGGCACGCACACATCAGCGGCCAGTGGTATCAGTCACCAGGCGCCCCGAGCACGTCCGGTGGTTGCTGACGTGACCCGATGAGCGACGCTCGCACAGGTGAGGCCACGACGGGTACGGGGGACCGGTCGCGGCCTCGTGCTGCTCTGCCCGCGCCGACGGTTGTGTCGGCCGAGGCCGTGTCCCACGCAGGTCATGTCGCTTTACACGGAGACTGGGCCCCAACTTTGTGTCGCGCCATGACGAGCCATCGTGTTCCTCTTCTGGCGTCCTGCTAGTGACGGATGTCACGGGAGCGGTGTGCCGGGACCGGTCGGTGACCACACCCGTGGCGCGTGACCCCAGCCGCCATCGGGATTCTGATGCTCCGCCAGGAACTCACCCATCGACACGACCACGTCGCGTTCCGCACCGGCCGTGGCCAGCCCCAGCCCGGCCACGGTCGTCCCGAAGGCTCCCAGCCCGCGATGAACGGAAAGCCGCCGTCCGGGTTCTGTGCGCGCAGCAGAGCCTCAATGCCACGGGACACCAGTGGGTCACCGGGCGAAACCGGCGAGCGGCGAGCAGTCCTGGCGTGATCTTGCCGGGTGGTTCCGGACTCTTCTTCGGTGTCCGGAACCACCAGGTCAGAGCCGATATGGCTCGTGACCCGGCCTTCTCCGTGATGGCCTGTGCGGCTCCGTCCGCTCACGCATCGCTCACGCAGAAGCGCCTGCCCGAAGGCCCCTCGCTGGGCCGGCCCAGGCCACCAGTGACCGGGCGTCGTCCTCCTCTCCGTCCTCCTAAGCCGCGGGGTTGTCCTCGTCGTGGAGCGGAAACACCTGCCGCAGCGGGCTACGCTCGAAGGCGAGCCGGACATTGGTGCTGGACCCCCTCAGGCTGAGGCTGCCCCCGGCGTGGTGGAGAGCCCGTCGCACGCCGAGCAGGACGTAGAAGCTGGCGTTGTCGCAGCGGGTCACCCCGCACAGCACCAGCGTCACATGTCTGCTGCCCTCGGCCAGCACGACGGAGACCAGGTCGCACAGTGCGGGGATGCTGGCGGAATCAAGCTCGCCGGACACATGCAGCGTCATGAAGAAGCACCGGCGGGCGGGTTCCCGTCGAAGGAGCAACCGTTGACCATCGCGCGGCCCGACATCCATCCGGATCACATGTCCTCGCGGTGAGAAGTGCCTCCGTCGTCCCACGCCCCGGACCGCCGGACGACGGACGAAAAGTCATATCGCAGCGGGAGATGAGATGTCCGCCCAGCAAGACCTCACGTGACCGCTCACCCGCGCGACCCATCGTCCGTGGACAGGAGTCCCGGACCGCATCCACGGCCTGGCCGGTCTCTCGGACACCGTCCACACGCGCGCCGCCCCCTCCATCAGCCGGCTCGCGGTCGACGTGCCCAGTGGGTCGCTCGCGGCGGCCATCAGCCACACGGCCGAGACAGGCGGTCTGCGGCGGGACCGCCAGGAGGTTCCAGCGGCCCATGCGGTACGCGAGCGGCAGCAGTCTGCGCGGGCCCTGCTCGAGCAGGGCCCAGAGAGGGGAGTTCCGGCGAGGAGGAGATCGTCGCAGTCAACACGAGCGCGGACCCTGCCCCAGGCCGACCGCAACCGACCCGGCATATTCGATCGCCGAAAACGACACGGGCGTGGAAGCCGGTGCGCGAAATATCCCCGGTAATTTCAGCGTACTCCCAAGCAGCCGGAACGGACCGTAGGGCCAAGGCACACGGTCCCAGGCCATCACCGCGTGGGCCAATGGCGGGCGCCACTTGATCCATGGCCCGGCCGCCGACGGCTCCGCCGCGGTGATCACTGGAACCCCTCGCAACACGGCTGGACTTGGGCGACGCCGGAGGATGCCTTTGACAATCAGTCAATAACTGGCGAAGGGGCCCGCTTCCTCACTCCCGGCAGTAGGTTGGCCGTACGGCCGCCCGTGACCCCGGCCCTCTCCGTGAAGTCCCACCCGCGCAACAGAGGCCCTGCGCAAGGCGAAAGCCACCCCGGTGGCAGAGGAGATGGGCACATATGGGCCCGTACCCTGACCTGTTCGACGAGTGCCGCATGGTCCGGGCCGGCGGCGAACTGGACCTGACGACGGCGCCGGCTTTCGCGCGTGACCTGGAGGACGCCCGCCACGGCACCGGCCGGCTGTTCCTGATCGTCGATCTGAACGGCGTGACGTTCATGGACGGCAGCATCCTGGACCCGTTGTGCGCGGCGTGGCGCGACTGCCGCGGGCGGGGCGGATGGGTTCGCATCGTCCATACCCGGCGGGGACCGAACCTGGTGTTCCGGGCCGCGGGTCTGCTGGAGCGTTTCCCGCGATACGCCAGTGCCCAGGACGCCTGGCAGGACATACCCGCGGGCTGTACGGCGACGAACCGACCCGCCTGATGTACGGCGGAAGCCGCGCGGCTCCCCGTCCCGAAGTGCCGCGGCCGACCCGGAGCGGTGACCGGTGATCAGCGACGGCATGGCCGATCTCCTGCGGTCGCTGCGTCTGGACGAGGCCGGCAACGCGGCGCAGGCGTGGACTCAGGCGCTGGGTGCCGCGGGCATCGTGCTGTCGCTGCTGCTGGACGAAGGCCGGATGGCCGAGCCGCTGTGGTGCCACCCCGAGCTGAGCGGGCGGTTCGAGGAGCTGCAGTTCACGCTGGGCGAAGGGCCCGGTCCGGATGCGGTCCGCACCGGGTCGCCCGTCGTGGAGCCGGACCTGGACCGGGTACGCGCCGAGCGCTGGCCCGCGCTGCTGCCGGCCGCGCACGAGTTGGGCGTGCACGGGGTGTGCTGCTTCCCGCTGGTCATCGGGGGCATCCGGATCGGCGTACTGACCGTGCTGTGCGACGGGAACCGGCGTATGAGCGAGCAGCAGTACACGGATGCCACCGCCTTGACCGCCGCACTGACCGGTGCTCTTCTCAACGAGGACCAGCGCGGAGGCCGGAGCAAGGACGTTCTCGGGCTCGGCCTGTTCCTGGAGCGGCCCTCGGGGCTGCGCCGCGCGGTCGTGCACCAGGCCACGGGAATGATCAGCGTCCAGCTGGGCGTATCCATGGAGGAGGCGTTGCTGCGCCTGCGTGCCCGCGCGTACGGCAGTGAGCGCCCTCTCGGCGAGCTCGCAGCGGATGTGGTCGCCCGCAGGCTGCGCTTCGACGACTACTTCCACGACGATGTGAGCGGGCCGTACACGCCCGACGATGGAAAGGGATGATCGGCATGGCCCGCGAACGGCGTGTGTCCGAGATCTTCGTGGAGGTGGCGGACTCCCTCGTCGAGGACTTCGACGTCATAGACCTGCTGCAGCGGCTGTCCGCGCGCTGCGTCGAACTGCTCGACGTGTCGGCGGCCGGGATCCTGCTCGCCGACGCACACGGTGAACTGCAGATCATCGCCGCCTCCGACGAGCACACCCGCCTGCTGGAACTCTTCGCGCTCCAGCACGACCAGGGCCCGTGCGTCGAGTGCTACCGCACCGGCACCGCCCGAACGAACATCGACCTGACGCGGCCGGAGGTCACCGCCTGCTGGCCGCGCTTCGCGCCACGGGCCCGTGAGACGGGATACGTGACCACACATGCGGTCCCCCTGCGCCTGCGCAACCGGATCGTCGGCGCCCTCAACCTCTTCCAGACCACGCCGCACCACCTCGGCGACGACGACATCGCGCTCGCCCGGGCCCTCGCCGACGTGGCCACGATCGCGATCCTGCAGCAGCGGACGCTGGAACAGTCGCACGTTGTGAACAGTCAACTGGAAACCGCGCTGACCAGCCGCGTCCTCATCGAGCAGGCCAAGGGCGTGCTGGCAGAGCGCTGGAACACCTCCGTCGACGACGCCTTCGAGGTGTTCCGGTCGTTTGCCCGCTCCCGCCGTATGCGCCTGTCGGACCTGGCCACACGGATCATCTCGGGCGCCTTCGACACCGACGCCATCCCGGCGCCCGCGACGGCCCGGCCCGAGGACCGCTCCGGCTGACCGACGTCACATTCCCTGCCGTGCCCGCTCGGTGCCGGTGTCGACGAGGATCTGTTCGGCCTGCGTCGCGCTGCCGGCTCGGACGGCCTCGGCCATGGCGGCACGCGCGGCGTCGGGCGTCGCGTGCGGCGGAACCACGAGGAGGGAGAAGAGGTCCTGCTCGCCCCGGGTGATGAGGACGGTGTCGTCGCCGACCGGAGAGGGGTCGATGCGGACGACACGGTCGTCGATGGTCATCCGCGTCGGCAACCCTTCCCAGGCGTCGGCGTCCAGGCCGACGCGGGTGACGGGCCCGAGGTGCTCGGTGAGTGCGGTGATCAGGTTGGGAAGCTCGGCCGCGATGTCGCGGGAACGCGGCCACCATGCCCCGTCGAGCACGCCCTGCCGGTCGTGTGTCGTCTCCAGCCGTACGACGGCCGTCCCGGGCCGCACGGCCTGGTGGACGGCGTCCGGCAGGAGCCTGGTCACACGCGGGGAGCCGGAGTCGGACATGGCACTCGCCTGCCTGCCGGGGACGAGGAAACCGAGTGAGCTCATTTCACGGTACTCCTCGTGCCGACGACGACCGGGAAGACCGCGCGGGCTGTGGGACACGCCGGAGTAGAGTGAAAGATCCAGGCCGTCCCCTACCGGGACACCGAACTCCGAGGTCGCCATGCAGTCCACGGAAGCACCCTCGGACGGGCACGCCGAGGTCCGCATCGTCGCCGCCTCGCCCGAGGCCGCCCGACGGGTCGCGGAGGCTCTGCGCCGTTGCTTCGCCGCCACCGAGCAGCGCAGCTATCCCGCGGCCACCGACGGAGGAACCCTCCTCGACCTCACCGTGGACACCACCCGCGTGGCAGAACCCGCACGGTCGTGGCTGGAGACCAGCCGGTCCACGGAGGACGGCCGCGGGCGGACGTGAGCCGGGACCGGGGAACGGTCCGCCCGTGCCTTCCGGGGAGTAGCGTGAAGTCATCGGGAGCACTTCGCGCACCGGCCCCGATGCCGGTGTCGTTCCCGGCGAGCGACGACACCGGGCGGCTGTGCGCGCACAGGGGTCCGGAGACAGGTTTGCGTGATGTCCGCGACCACCTCCCGTCCCCCGCTACGGGCCGTTCCCTTCAGGCCCCCGGCCGCGCGCCTCGCGCTGAGATCCGAGAGTCCTTCCGGCGGGCCCGCCCGGTTGGACGGCGCCTGGTGGCCTCGTTCACGTGACCTGCCGAGCGAACTCTCCGCCCTGGCGGACGTGCTGGACCCGCTGTGGGGGCGGATCACCCGTATCGCGGTCAACCCCCGCCACTGGCCGATCCTCCCGCCCAGGATCCTCGTCAACGGCCATGTCGTGAGGGTCGGTTGGTTCACCGCGGAACTGGATCCGCACGCGATCCTGCTGCTGTCCCGCACCGCGGGCCGCCGGGACCTCCTGGTCGTCCCGCCGGAGACCGGCGCCCCCTCGGCCGCCCGGCTGATGGCCGCCGCGACTGCGGACACAGGCTCGCCAATGACCGCCACCGAGCTCATGAAGGCGGAACGGACCGGCCACGGAAGCCCGGAAGCCGGGGCCGGCGACGCCTTGTCGTACGGCTGGATTCAGCAGAGCTCCGTGGGGATGTGACCGCCGTGGTCACAGCCCTGGCCGTGAGTACCCTGCTGATCCTGGCCGTTGCCGCGACACGCCTGGTCCGACGGTTCGAGGCGCAGCACCCGTCACGTACCACCCGGCTCGACCCGGTGGCACATGACGGGTCGCGTCACTCCTGACCGTCCGCCGCTGCCGCCATGAGCGGTTCCGCGGCCTCCTCGGTCGTATCCGGCGGCACGACCAGCAGGTCCCAGCGCCCCTGACCGGGCGCGAGCAGGACGATGGTGTGCGCGGCGGATGCCGTGAGGGTCCGGTGCAGCCGTACGACCTGGTTGGAGACGAGCATCCGGCCGGGCACCGCGGACCAGGTCGCCCCGTTGACCGTGACGCTGGTGATGTGGCCCCACGCGCGCGGCAACCCGGCGAGCAGCCGTGGGAGTTCGGCCAGCAGGTCGTACGAACGGGGCCACCACGCTCCGTCGATCGGCCGGGGCATGCCGCCGCGCGGTGCCAGGCGCAGACGAAGAACGGGATGCGAGGGAAGCGGGGGTTGCAGTGCGGTGGTCATGAGGGCTCCTGCCAACTGCCGTGCACGGACGAGTGGTTGATGTCAGGCGCGGCGGGCATCGACGCGGGCCGGACTCGGCCGACGTGTGCGTGCAGCAGCCCTCGCAACTGGCCGCGCAGGTGCGTGCCGTAGCGGTACGGGGAGTGCGGGTCGCCGGGCCGATCGGTGAAGGCGTGGTGGCGGCGGTGGGGGGCGACCCAGCCGATGAGGTCGCCCTGGAAACTCATCGAACCGGCCACCGCGAGCGCTATCCGCACGGGGCGGACGGCCCGGTAGCCGCCGTGAGTGAGACCGCGGTGGAAGCCGACCGTGACGCCGAGACCCGTGACCACATGGAGGACGAGCGCGAGGACGATGTCCGCGGGATGGACAAGACTCCCCCACAGCAGCCATCCGAGAAGGCCGAGCGCCACGAACGGCAGGACGACGATCACTGCCGTCACCGTCACGTACAGCCGCTCACCGTCGCGCGCGGGCGCCGGGCCGTCCGGCGGGAAGGGGGACTTGCCGTCGTAGCCCTGGGACGGAGGGACGGGATCCGACGCTGTGACCGTCGTGGACGTGGTCGGCCTGAGCGGCATACGTGACTCCTCGGCCTGGATGCGGATGGCGCGGCCGGGCTCACGGGCTGCCCTGTGAGGACGGGTGGCGTGCTGCGGAAGGAAATGTGGTCCGATGGAACCGAACACGAGGCGACGGTCCGGCCGGTCCGAGTTCCGGCATACGAGAAGCCCTCGTCCTCTCCACCGTACTCCCGCCCGTGTAACAACAGCGTCCGTTCGGCAGCGGCATCACGTTGACACGGGTCGACGCCAGACGTGGACCCGCGGCACGGCTCAGGGCCATGCCGCTCCGGACATCCGGCACGCCGCACAGGAAAGCGGCACTTGATGATGTACGACCAGACACGCGCCCAACAGCCCACGGACCGGGCCCGCGGCACAACAGGACGCCGCGCCGGCGACCCGGCACCGCTGTTCCCGTCGGACGAGCGGAACAAGATCGCCCGGCTCCTGGCCGGCTCCTCATGCGGCTTCCCCTCGCTGTACAGGAGCCCGGCGACGCCGGTGCTCGGGGTGATGGGGAGTAGCGTGGTCAGAGGCATCAGAGGCGAGGCGCGCCCGTGTTCGCTGCCGGATCCCGAACGGGTGGTCCTCATGACCGACTCCGACATATCCCCTGGTCCCCGGCATCTGCCGAGCGGCATCCGTCAGACGGTACGGCCGGGGTGTGCACTGCTCCGGCTGGAGACGACGGCATCGCGCGAAGCGGTTCTCGACGGGGCGTGGTGGCCGAGGTCCCATGACATCGGTGCGGAGTTGCCGGCACTGCTGGACGCGCTCATGGAGCACCTCGGCCCCCTGAGCCGGGTCGGGCTGGACGCCACGGCCTGGGAGGGGCTCCCGACGCGGAGCGTCAGCCGCTCACTCGGCGATGGCCCAGGCCGTCCTGGCCGGCAATGTCAGCTCTGCGGAGCAGATCCTCATCGATACGAGAGGCGGACAGACAGCGTCGGGCTGATGAGTCGCCCCGCACCGGGACAGACCCTGCGGTCCGGTCAGCCGCGCCACTCCAACAGGAGCAGCGTCGCATCGTCCGTGGTCTGGCCGCCCCGCGCCCGCTTGAGTGTGTGCGACAGGGCACGCGCCACCGCCCGGACCCCGCGGCCGGTTCTCTCCAGCCTGTTCACCCAGTCGATCAACTGCTCCTCCCCGAACTGCTCCTCGCCCGCCGCGTGCTCCTCGATCAGCCCGTCGGTGAAGCACAGGACGCGGTCTCCCCGTTCCAACCCCAGCGCACTTACCTCCGGCTCCGCACCGCCAAGGCCCACGGGGAGAGTCGTCGGGCCGACCAGTCGGCGCGTGACACGGTGGTCGCGGACGAGTATCGGTGCGGGGTGTCCGGCGTTGACCCACTGTAGGTGGCCCGTCGTCGTGTCCAGCCGCATCATCTGCGCGGTGACGAAGTGGTCGGCGCCGAACTGCTTCGCCACGGCGTCGTCCATGAAGGTGTAGATCTCCGTCAGGCCGGTGCTCAGGCGGCGGGCGTAGCGGTACGCGCCGATGGCCACGGTGGCCATCGTGGCCGCGCCGAGGCCGTGCCCCATCGCGTCGATCATGGCCAGGTGGAGGACGTCGCCGTTGAGCGCGTAGTCGAAGCTGTCCCCCGCCACGTCGTACGCGGGCTCCAGGACTCCGGCCAGGGCGACGCGCGGCATGATCATGGCCAGGGGCGGCAGCAGCGCCCACTGGATCTCGGCGGCCACGCTCATCGGTTCACGGCGTCGGGTACGGAAGAACAGGTCGGAATATCCGTGCTTGGTCACCAGCAGGTCGGCCACCAGAGCGGAGAGCCGGCGCAGCATGCGACGGTCGTCGTCGTCGACCCGGTCCAGCGTCACGGCCATGACGCCCACCTGGTCGCCGCCGTCGAGCAGCGGCAGGTGGACGCGTACGCCGTCGCCCTCGGGCAGCTCGACGGGCAGCGCACCGAGAAAGCAGCGGCCCGCGGCGGAATCGTCGATCACCTGGGGGTCCCCGCCCGCGAGGCCCTCACCGGGCAGGGGTACGAGCAGCAGCTGGCCGTAGTCCTGCAGCAGGATCTGCGGACGGCGGCCCCCCAGCCGCTCCATCATGTCGGCGACCAGTGGGCCGACGAGGTGGGGCGGAAGCTCGTGTGCGCGATCGAGAACCGTCCCGAGGAGCGCTTCCCCGAAGCTCTCGGAGCGGTCCGCGCGTGGTTCGGCCGTCATCCGCTCACCCGACGTGATCCACGCGGATACGGGCGGCGGTGGCCGACGAAAGAGCTGCCGGTCCCATCAGTCCATCATGGGCCGTTCCGCTGCCTGCCGCTCTCCTGGCCGAGGCCGTCCTCGACACGGGCGAGGATGCGCTGAGCCGACTGCGTGTTCCAGGGATCGGCGGCGGCCGTCAGCAGCCGACCGGCCGTTCCCGTCGGCTCGTCGGGCGGGATGACCAGCAGCTCCCAGCGCCCCACGGTGCCGCACTCCAGGGTGATGGCATGCGCTTCGTCGGCGGCGTCGCTCAGGACGACCTCGATCACGTGGTCGGGCGAGGACACCGTTCCCGGGGCGTCGGGCCACGCGGCAGTCCCCACCATGACGCGGGTGACCGTACCGTGGCCGGGGTCCAACGAGCCCACGAGGGCGGGCAACTCCAGCTCCAGGACGTCACAGCGCGGCCACCATGCTCCGTCGAGCGGGCCGTGGCTGGACTCCGGGGTGAGGCTCAACCGCGCCAGCGGCATCCGGTACGTGTGCTCGTCATCCGTTGGCATACCTTCGGCGGGCGGTGTGAGGGAGTCCATCGTGCGATCCCGTCCCGGGCAGTGAAGGCGCTGCCCTCGTTCGTCACTCGCCGGGAAAGGCGCCGCCACATCGTGCGCCCGACATGCTCTCGGTGTCTCCCAGGCTACGCCCGGCCCGGGCCCAAGGCCGGAGGCGCCGGTACAGGCGCGTTCTCCGGGAAGAGGACCAGCACGCAGGGTGCGCCCAGACCGGGCATCCCCACCATCTCTCCGCAATTTCGCCAGCCCCAGGACTCGAAGGCGGCCTGGCCGGCCTGGTCTGCCGGACGGATCAGGGCGACTCCGAGCGCGGTGTGCCGGTCGGCCAGCAGACGCTGTTGCAGACGGCGACCGATGTCTCGGCGCTGGGCGTGATGATGCGCAACGACCTGGGTGAGGAGCAGGAACCGGGCACAGCCGGTGAGCCGCTGGACGCTCTCCTGCAACCCCCGCTCCGAGCGGGCACCGGAACCCACCGGGAATCCGAAGGCACACCCCACCAGTACCGTCGTTTCGGCGACCAGCAACGCAAATCCGGGCCGTCGGGCGCTGATGGCAAGCCGCCCCAAAAAGTCGCCCCGCTCCCGGTCCGCGCTCGCTGACAAGCCCGCGACGGATTCCACAGCCAGGTCGGCGATGTCCTCCCTCAGGTCCTCCGACTGCCAGCGGGTCAGGCGGCGGAGACGGATCCCGTCCTTCACTACAGGTGCACTGACCAGGCCGCCGCCGCCCAGCTGCTCGTCGGCCGACGCAGACGCACCCGGCACCTCACTGAGCAGGGAGGCGGAGCCGGTGACGGCGAGAAGTCGGGTGATCTGCGCGCACGGATGGT
This sequence comes from Streptomyces sp. DF42, assembly GCF_058267695.1. Taxonomy (NCBI): domain Bacteria; kingdom Bacillati; phylum Actinomycetota; class Actinomycetes; order Kitasatosporales; family Streptomycetaceae; genus Streptomyces; species Streptomyces sp. DF42. Next base: position 4,535,782 of record NZ_CM177859.1, read on the forward strand.
GCAGCCGCACGAAAGCATGCGCCCGGTCCGCGTGTCGCGACGCCGTCAGGAAGACGTCCAGGCCCTGGGAGTCACAGAAGCAGACGGTGGCGAGATCGACGTCGATGCCGGTCACGCCGTCGCGCAGGCACTGCTCCAGCGCGGCCCGCAACAGGGGAGCCGTGGCGGGTCCGATCGCGCCGGCGAGCGTGACGAGGGCCCGCTCTCCCCGGTCACGCCGGTGGATGTCCAGCCGCTGCACGACCGTCACGCCGCCCCTCGGCAGGGAAACGCGATAACCAGGGAGGGTCGCGGAGTTGCTGTGATCGCGGTGGCCATGATGCCGACCCGTCTCCGCACCGTCCGCTCGGGCGGCCCGGGTTTTCGTCTCTCGCCGAGGACGACCCGACAGGAGAGTCGGAGTGCGTGATGCCCTCGGTACTTTCACCGTACGTCGCCGGCAACCGGGAATGTGGCGCCGGACAGACTCATCCGAGCCGAGCACACCGCCTGCCGAACGGGCCCATGGAGACATCCGCGGCAGACGGCCCACTCGTGGGGCACTCTGCTTGACCCCATACCTACGGGGTATCCACCGCCGCCGGGCCCAAGCACGTTCCGCAGGCCGAGGGCACATCCGCTCACGCACGGGCCTGAAAACGAAGCAGCGCCCGAGCCGACCGAAGCCGACTCAGGCGCTGCGTAGCAGGACGCCACAACCTCGACGCACTCCGCCTCGTACGCCCGGACATCGACGTAGCCGCCGAGTGGAGGGCTCGCGAGGCCGCCGGACGGGGCGAGACGCTCGACGAATCGGATCTCTACCCCCGACGTACGTGAAGCCCTGGCCACCCTCGCCTGTTCCATGCGAGGGATGTTAAGCAGAGAGACACCCCTTGAACTCCCTCACAACTACTGGTCAGCGGGAGGCGCGGTCATCAAAGAGACACTGCACGGTTGCCGAAACAATGTGCGCAACTCAGATCACCAGCTGGGGGATCGTCTACTACGCCCTCCCCGTCCTCAATCCCGAGATCACCGTCGCCACCGGCTGGTCGACGACCGCGACCACCGCGGCCTTCTCCGGCGCCCTGCTCGTCTCCGCCCTCACCGGGATACCCGTCGGCCGCGTCCTGGACCGCCGAGGCCCACGCGCCGTGATGACCACCGGCTCCGTCCTCGGTGTCATCGCCGTGCTGGCCATCGCCAGCGCCCCCAATCTCGCCGCCTTCGCTGCTGGTTGGCTGTTGGCCGGCCTGGCCATGGCCGCCACGTTCTACCAGCCCGCCTTCGCCGCGCTCACCCGCTGGTGGGGCGACCAACGCGTCCATGCGCTCACCGTGGTCACCCTCGCCGGCGGACTGGCCTCCACTGCCTTCGCACCCCTGACCGCCGTACTCGCCGAGCACCTCGGCTGGCGCACCACCTACGCCGTACTCGCCGTGTTCCTGGCCCTCGTGACCGTCCCTGCCCATGCCCTCGCGCTACGAGGACCATGGCCACCGGCCGCCGCGCCTGCCTCCCCACGGGACACCAATAGCGGGTCCGTAGCCCAGAGTCGGCCGTTCCTGATGCTCGGCGCCGCGCTCACGCTGAACAGCTTCGCCATGTACGCCGCCCCTGCTGATCGCGCGTGGCGCCGGCGCCACGGCCGCCGCCTGGGCCCTCGGGCTGGGCGGCGCGGGACAGACGCTCGGCCGCACTCTGTATTCGACCCTCGCTAGCCGCACGGGCGTCACCACCCGCACCGTTGCCCTCATCAGCTTCGGAGGGGCCACGACCGCCGCGTTCGCGATGGTGTCCGGTCCTTTTCCTCTCCTGGTGGGCATCGCGGTCGCGGCAGACATGGTGCGCGGCAACCTGACCCTCCTTCAGGCCACCGCGGTCACCGACCGATGGGGAACCGCCCACTACGGGCGCCTCTCCGGGCTGTTGGCTGCCCCAGCCACCATCGCGTCCGCTCTGGCGCCGTCCGCGGGAGCGGCGCTGGCCGGACCGCTGGTGGTCATCCCGGCCTGTTCGTCGTACTCGCCCTTGCCTCCACCGCCGCAGCCCTCTTCGCGGCCGGAGGGACACCACGCCTCGAACGGCAACGCTCCCGAAAGGTCGCTACGAGCCCGTAACGGCCGGTGGGCTGCACCGTTGCCGGTACAGCCCACCGTTCGCATCTCGGCTACCGCTCGTCGCTGTCGGCGTACTTGCCCGGATCCTTGGCGCGATCAGCGGCCTGCACACAAGCCGCCGCGAAGGCCGCCGCCACGGCCCCTTCGTCCGTACCGCTCACCCGGACGTCGATCTCACCTCCCACTCGGCGAAGGGTGCTCCACCGCACCACCTGGTCGTTGTAGAGGTCCGTCTCGAACTCCCAGACGTCCACCGACCACGGATCCGGACGAACGGTCGGCTCCCGCTCTCCACCCGGCAGGAAGGCGGCGTGGGCGTGATGGACGACGCGGCGGTCGGGAAGGCGGTCGCGGACAGCGCCCGGGCCACCGGGCCCCTCCCGCTCCCACTTCTGCCGGTCCCACTCCTCCACTTCGGCCGTCTGACCTGGCCGTTCGGCGCGCCAGCGTTCCACCAGGAATGCGGCTTGCCCGCGATCGTTGAACGGGAGGAGGTACGCGCCGAGCCGGGCGACGTGCACCACTACTCCCTCGGACACCCTGGCGTCGCCGCCATCCGTGGCGGCAGGCCACAGCAGTCCGCCGATCTTCGCCGCCGTGTCCCTCAGGACCCGACCGGTCAGGTGCTGGTAACGGCGGCGCATCCGCGCGGAGTTGCCGGGCTCCCAGCCCATGATGCGGTCGACCACGGCGTCGGGGACGCCGAGGATGAGGAGCACGGTCGCGGCGGTGTGGCGGGCGTCGTGGAGGCGGCCGTCACGGACACCGGCAGCCTTCAGGAGGTCCTTCCACCGGTGGTAGTCGGTGTTGGGGTTGAGGGGCTCACCGACCGGCGAGGTGAACACGTACCCCTTCTCCACCCACAGGTCACGGGCTAGGACCCGCTCGCGGTCCTGCTCCTCCTTGTGCAGCCGGAGCAGCTTCAGGAGTTCCTCGGGGACACCGATCGGGCGCTTACCCGCCTTGGACTTCGTCCCCTTGGTCTCCTTGCGGGTGTTGATCTTCTGCGGGCAGTAACCGGGCTTACGACCGCAGCGGTTTCCGCAACCGTGCTTGTAGCGGGGCCGCAGGCGGCTCTGCCGTACGCGGATCACACCGGCATCGAAGTGGACGTCCTCCCATTTCAGGCCGAGGACCTCGCCCTGGCGCAGGCCGAGTGCGAGGGCGATGACCCACCGGGCGGTGTTGCGGTGCTTCTCGGCTTCCAGCAGGAGGCGCTGGACTTCCTCGACCGTGTACGGCTCGACCTCCTCTTCCTCCAGCTTCGGAGCCTTGGCGATCGAGACGGGGTTGAGGGTGATGTGCCGTCGCCTCACTGCCTCGTTGAGGGAGGTGTTGAGGGTGCGATGGGCCTGGTGCGCGGTGCCGGCGGCGCTGCCGGACTCCTGCATCTTCTTGTAGAGCCGCTCGATGTGCTCGGGCTCCAGCTTCTCCAGGCGATGGGCACCCAGACCGGGGATGAGGTGGCGGTAGACGGCGACGCGGTAGCCGTCGATCGTGTACTCGCCGACGCTCGGCGCGGCGATGTTCTCCACCCAGTGCGTGAGCCAGGTCTGCACCGTCCAGTGCTGGCCGGCCTTGCGGACGCCACCGGCATCACGCTGGCGTTCCAGCTCGCGCACGACCTTGGTGACCTCGGCACGGGTCTTACGACCGACGTGACGGCGATCCGGGCTGCCGTCGTCCTTGACGCCGACGGTGACGCGCCCGTGCCAACGGCCGTCCTTGCCGAGGTAGATGGTGGAGGCGCCGTTGGGCTGGCGGGAGGTGCGGGGCTTCTTCGGCTGTGCCATGTGTGCCCCGCTCAGGCCGCGGCGCCGAAGTCCGTGGTCCGGTAGCGGCGGGCTAGGAATTCTCCGACCGCCTCGGCGGGTATGCGGCGCAGGCTGCCGATCTTGACGGAACGGATCTCGCCGGACGAGACGTACTCGTACATCTTCGTACGGCCGATGCCGAGTCGGCGCGCGGCCTCCTCGACGGTGAGTCCGACGAGGGTCGGATCGCCAGGTACGTCGTCGTGCTCGGGCATCAAGGCGCGCAGGGCGCCCTCGGGGATGCCGAGCAGCTGGGCGATCTGGGTCACGGGCAGGGGGAACTCGGGCAAGAGGGCTCCTCACCCCGGTCACGTACGGAGCGCCAACTCCGGTCGGACCGGTCGTGGTGGTGTGGGTGGTGGTTGGGCGGTTGCGCGGAGGCGCGAAGGGGCCGCAGTGGTGGACGGGCCCTGGGTGTTCCAGCACCGAGGGCCTGGCTGCGGGTGGGTTACTCGTCGGCGTCGACGGCAGTGTCGGAGGCCGAGGGGCTGAAGGCGTCGCCGAGCCAGCGGATCAACCGGGAGCGGGCTCCCTTGTGGCGGTGGAAGTCGCCGTTGGAGGCCGCGTCCAGCTCGTGGGCGAGCAGGTTGCGGACCATAGTGTCCTGGTCCGGGTTGGCCTTGGTGTACTCCCGGAGCTGGTCCTGGATCGCGTCCATGGACTTGCCGAGGGAACGCCATTCCTTCCACAGCTCGACGTACTCACCGACCAGCCGACGGATGATCGGGTTGGCCATCTTCCCTGGCGGACTGGCGAGTTCGTCGAGGGTCATGTCGAAGACCTTGCAGAAGCCGAGCGCCTCATCGGTGTTGACGCGGCGGCGGGGCTTGCCACTCTCGATGCGCCAGATCGCGGACTGTCCGATGGGGTGGCCGACCTCGGCCATCTTCTCGGCCAGGGTGACCGAACTCCAGCCGCGCGCCTCGCGCTCCAGCTTCACGCGCTCGGCGATGTTGTCCTCGACCGGAGGCCGCGAGCTCGCACCGACTGCGTCGTCTCCCTTGCCGGGGGCCATCTCCACCTCCTCTCCTCTCGTCGTGCGGGCCTTGCCGGACGGCACTGGCCCAGGGTGAACTAGTTAACATCATTTGGAAGTCGAATGCAAGTAGATGTTTCCCGAATGCCTGCGGTAGACTTATGGCGTCCGGCTGTGAACGCGGCTGGACAAGCAGAAACCCCCGGTGCTGGAACACCGGGGGCGAAGCGGAAACCCTCACAACCGCCCAACCATGACGATCTGGACCGGTGGCCGGAGTTGGCGCTCCATGTGGCCTGCCGGGAGAGGAGTCCTATTGACCCAGAGTACGGGTCACATGCAAGAGATGCCATCCCGCTCCGGATACGCCCCCACGCTGTATCCGGACGAGTCCGCGCAGGCTCCTTTCAACCTGGACGCCGAATGCGCGGTCCTCGGCGCCTGCATGCACGACAGCGACGTCATCGACACGGTCCGGCCGATCCTGGGCGAGGACGCCTTCTATCGGCCCGCGCACGAGACGGTCTGGCGTGCGCTGCTCGCGCTGCACCGCGAGGGCAGGCCGACCGACCCGATCGTCCTGACCGAGCTGCTCCAGCAGCAAGGGGACCTGCAGCGGGTCGGTGGCGCCGTCTACCTGCACCAGCTCGCCGGCGCCCTCTACGGCACCGGAGGCGCGGAGCATCACGCGGAGATCATCCGTGAGAAGGCCAACCTCCGCCGCCTGCTCGCCTCGGCGATACGCACCGTCCAGCGCGCGCAGGAGCCGGGCGCCGACCCCGAGGCGATCCGCAGCGAGGTCGAAGCGGAGATGCGGGCCGAACGCGAGCGCGCACTCGCCTCGGGCGAAGGCCGTCTGAATCGATTCGCCACCGACGGGTGGACCTTCGTCACGGAGACCGGCGCCGACACCGAACCCCTGTGGGGAACGCGCGAGAAGACCGTCTGGGCATCAGGTGAGAGCCTGATGATCGTCGGTGCTCCTGGGGTCGGCAAGACCACCCTGGCCCATCAGGTGGTCTTCGCCCGCCTGGGGCTGTCGGAGACGGTCCTGGAGATGCCGGTCGCCCCCAGCAGGCGGGTGCTCTACCTGGCCATGGACCGCCCCACGCAGATCGCCAAGGCCATGCGCCGCCGGGTTTTCGACACCGACGAGAAGATCCTGCGTGACCGGCTCGTCGTCTGGCAGGGGCCCCTGCCTGCCAACCTGGACAAGGAGCCCGACCTCCTCGCCGATCTCGCCGCCGCCCACCGGGCCGACACGATCGTGATCGACAGTCTCAAGGACGCGGTCAGCACGATGGTCGACGACGGCCTCGCGGTCTCCTTCCACAACGCACGCAACCGCGCCCTGCGAGGCGGCGTGGAGATCCTGGAGCTGCATCACCAACGCAAGGCCACCGCCGACGCCCCGCGCGGCCAGCGCCCGAGCCTGGACCAGGTCTACGGCTCGACCTGGTACGTCTCCGGCGCAGGCAGCGTTCTGTTCGTCACCGGAAAGGCCGGCGACCCCGCCGTCACCCTGCACCACCTCAAGACCCCCACCGGTGAGGTCGGCCCGCTGGACGTCACGCACGACCACGTGCGCGGCACCACCACGCTCGACCCCACCAAGGACCCCGCCGTCCTGCTCCGCAACGCCCCGGGCGGGCTGACCGCCCGGGAGCTCGCGGCCACCCTGATCGGCGGGGGCGATCCCGACCGCGCCGACGTGGAGAAGGCACGACGCCACCTGAGCCGCCTCGTCGACAGCGGCCTGGCCACCAAGGCCGACGGGATCGCCGGAGGAGCCGGGGGCGGGCAGCAGACCCGCTACTACGCCTCCGCACGCCACCTCACCGCCGTCGGCTGACCCCTCGCCGGCCCTGCGGAAAGCGATCACGCGACCGTACACGCGGCCCTCACGCCAACACCCTGCCGTGAACCGCTCACAGCGCGCACGCTCACCGAAAAACCGCAGGTCAAGCGATCACGCGAGCGTTCACGCCGTACACGCGCCCAAGCGATCACGCGCGGGGCCCCCTTTAGAAGGGGGCCCGCGTGAACGCCCCCTCCGTGAACGCCCCTCACTCCCTTGCCTTCCTCCCTCTGGAGACCGTCTGCATGACCTTCGGCAACACCGCACACATAAGCGCCGACGGCGGCACCATGTCGCTCCTGCCTCACTGGGCCACCCCGTCTGCGGCCGGCGCAGTCCTGCTCCTCGTCGTCGCGCTGCTCGCTGGATGGCTGCAGCGCCGACGCGCCCGGAATCCCGGTTCCGGGCAGGGAGGTGGCACCGCCGCCATCCCGGTCGCCGCCGTCGCCGCGATCGGCTGCACCGCCTACAGCGCGGACACCAGCTGGCGGTTCGCCGCCGACTACCTCGACATGGGCAGTGCCATCGAGCGCGCCGCGATGTTCGCCGCCGCTGAACTCGCCCTGTTCGCCACCGCACTGATGGCCCGGCAGAACCTCAACGGCCCGAAGCAGGCGCCCGGCGTGCCCGGCACCCTCACCTGGGTGATCACCGGCGTGCAGATCGTGCCCGCCTACGCCGAGTCCGGGCTGGTCGGCGGAACCGTGCGGGCCTTCGTCGGCCCGGTCCTGGCGGCCATGCTGTGGCACCTGGCCATGGGCATCGAACTGCGTAACCGCAGCCCGCACGCCGACTCCCGCAGCTTCGCCGCCGTCCTCGCCCGGCAGGCACGTGAACGGCTGCTGGCCCGCCTGGGAATCGCCGACCGGGACGCGGACGCCGCCCGGATCATCCGCGAGCGTGCCCTCGACCGGGCCGTCACCCTGATCCTCCGGGCAGAGGCCGTGAAGCCCGAGAAACGCGCCAAGGGACGAGGCCGGCGCCTCACCCGCCGCCTGCACCAGGCCCTGGATCAGGCTGACGTCGACCGTGACGAGCGCCAGGACCAACTGCTGCTGCGCAAGCTCGCCACCCGCCAACAGGCCCTTGCCCTGGCCTCCGTCTCCCTGCCAGCCCGTTGGCCCGGCCAGAACGTGCGCCCGACGGGCAGCTCCGCGACTGCCCGCCCGCGAGCCGCAGCAGCGACGCGGGCAGATGTTCCGGGCGGCCCGCCCTCCAAGGCGGCGGGCGATGACGACCCCGACCGGGCAGCCCGCCCTCGACCCAAAGAGCGCCCGCTACAGCCCGCCCGCACCACGGTCGGCCCGGAAGCGAAACCGGGCGAGGAACCGCTGGCCGTCGACCCGGGCAAGGCCGCACGGGCGAAGTCGAATCGCCCTGGCCACAAACCGCGGGCGACACCGGACCTCCTGACCAAGTACGCCCAGCGCCTCCACCGCGAGACCGGACGTCTCTCCCGGGACCTGCTGGAGGAGGCCGTGCGCGCGGACGGTTACAGCGTCGGCAGCGACATCGCCGGAGAAGTCGTCCGCCGCGTCAAGGCCGAGGTGGGAACCGGGCCCGCCAGCCACCCGCACTGAGACCGCCCCCGCCCTCAAACCCCAAGGAAGACCGCTCGATGCACGACTCACACCATGAACTGCACGACACGCAAGAGGAGATCACCAACCCCACCTCACCGACAGCAAGTTGTACCGGGAGCAATGCTCCCGGGATTCCCGCCCCAGAGGTGGCGGGAACAGCCCGGCGCCAGGGGGCACCGGGCGGTCAGGCTGCGACCGAGGGCGGACCGCAGCAGGGAAGGGAACGGCAGACCGAGTCCCTCTCGAAGAGACGTCAGCGCACCCGTCAGCCGAAGTCGCGCAAGCGCCTGCACCAGCCCAGCTGCCGCATGAACGACGCCGAGTTCAAGCGATTCACCGACGCCGCCGCCCACTGCCAGATGTCCAATGCCGCCTTCCTCGCGTACGCCGTCGACAAAGCCGCCCGCGACCTGAACCGCACCGCCGCCGAGATCGCCACCGAACGAGAGGTCATCCACGAGGTGTTCGCCGCCCGCCGCCACCTGGGCCGCATCCACGGCCTGTTCAACCAGGTCGCCAAGGCCCTCAACTCCGGTGCCGACGCACCCCACCTGGACGCGGCGGCCGACGCCGTGCGTAACGCGGCCCGCCGCATGGAGGACGCCGCCGATGCCCTGCTCGCTCACCGCGACGGCGGTACCGCTGAATGATCCCCAGCATCCACGATCGCGGCAGCGAGACGATCGGGCTCATCAACTACCTCTACGGCCCGGGCACCGCCGAGGAGCACATCGACCCGCACCTCGTCGCTGCCTTCGACCCACTCACCCCCGACCCCGGTCGCGACCCGAAGGCCACCCACGAACAGCTCCAGCGCCTACTCGACCAGCCCGTCAACGCCCTGCCCGCCGGCAAGCGACCCGAGAAGCACGTATGGCACCTGTCCGTACGGGCCGCCCCGGAGGACCCGATCCTGTCCGACGAGGACTGGGCGGCCATCGCCCGCCGCATGGTCGCCGCCACCGGCATCGCCCCCGACGGCGACGAGCAAGCCTGCCGGTGGGCAGCCGTCCGGCACGCCGACGACCACATCCACATCATCGCCACCCTCGTCCGCGATGACGCCCGCCGGCCCCGCCTGCACAACGAAGCCCGCCGCGCGCAGGCAGAATGTCGCCGCATCGAAGTCGACTACAACCTGCGGCGCGTGCCGCCCGGGGACGGCACCGCCGCCAAGCCACCCACCAGCGCCGAACGCCACAAGGCCAAGCGAGAAGGCCGGGAGCAGGCAGCACGCGAGGAACTGCGCGAGACCGTACGGCGAGCAGTGGCCGGAGCGATGAGCGAGGAGGAGTTCTTCGACCGGCTGACCTCCGCCGGCCTGCTGATCCGCAAGCGCGTTGCGCCCTCCGGCGACCTGCTCGGCTACAAGGTCGCCCTCCCGGACAACCGCAACGGAGACAACGAGCCGGTGTTCTACTCGGGCTCCACCCTCTCGCCCGACCTGTCCCTGCCCCGCATCCGCAAACGCTTCGCCGCCGGCACCCCGAGTCGGGGCGCGGACGCGCCCTCCGTCGAATCCCCGAGTGGCCCCGCGACAGCGCGGCGCCGGACGGCCACGGCCGCTTGGCAGGCGGTGCTGATCATCGATCACGGTGAGGACGCCCGGGTGGCTGCGCTCATCGCGGCAGCCGGGGAGGTTCTGGACGCGCTCGCCAAGACCTCCGCCGCCCACACCCGCGCAGAACTGCGCGAGGCAGCCTTCGTGTTCGAGCGGGCCACCCGCTCCCACATCAAAGCCGAGCGAGGACACGACCGGGCCCTGCGCCAGGCCGCCCGCGACCTTGTCCACAGCGGGCCGGCGCTCGGCCGTGGGGAAGACGGCGCCACCACCGCGATGGCGATCGACATGCTGTTCTTCCTCGTCACCGCCGCCGCCCACTGGCATGCGAAGAAGAACCATGCCCAGCAGGCAGCCGCCGCCCGCCAGGCCGCCGAGCACCTACGCTCCGCCTACCGGGCCGCCGCCGACATCCCGCTGGGCACCTTGTACCAGCGGGGCCGGCGCCTGTCCCAGCCCCTGCGCCAGCAGCAGGCTGCCTGTCTTCGGACGGCTGTGCCGGAGCTGGCCGAGCAGATCCTGGCAGAGCCGGGCTGGCCCGCCCTGGCGGCCACCCTCGCCGATACAGCGAGCGCCGGCCACGACCCGGCCGTGCTACTGGCGGAGGCCGCCGGACGGCGGGAGCTGGGCTCGGCCGACTCGATCAGTGACGTGCTGGGGTGGCGGCTGCGGCGCATGGCCGACCTGCCCGCCGACGCCACCGCGACGCCCGACCACACCACCGCTGCGGCCAAGGGCATTGGGCGCACCGCCTCGCCTGCCCCGAGCCGAGACGACCGGCCCCGCAAGACGCTGTGACGCCGCGCATACGCCGGTGCCCCTCTGCCAGGACAGGCAGAGGGGCACCGGTGCGTATGGGCGGTCAGTGGGCAGCCTGGGCACCAGCACGACGGATCGCGTGAGCGTCGGCTCCGTGCACCGCGCGGGGATGCCTCGCCCGTGATCGTCGACGTCCGCGCCGATGATTGGATCGCGCCGCGAGGCGCTATGAAGCGTTTTTGATCTTCTGCAATCCGATGCGGGCGGCGGCGAGCATGCGCTGATTGCTGCTGCGCATCTGCCGCGCGGCCAGGCGGGCGGCTGCCGCAGCCGTGCCCATGGTCGACGCACGGACGGCGGCTGCGCGCGCCGCCTCACACATCTGCTCGGCCTTCTGCCGCATCAGGGCCTGACGGGTGTGGTCTGGGTCCATATGCTCATCGCCTCTGGTCGAGGCGGTAGCCGGTAACGAGGTCGGCGGAGATACGGACGACACGACCCATGTCCATGCCAACCCAGGGGGCAAGGAGTTGCCGATAGTGGGCCACCTCTGCCGGGGTGGTGATCCGGGAGGCAAGGCCGGTGACCATGACGCTCCAGCCGGTGCGAGTGTGCAGGTCAATCTGGTCTGCCTCGTAGACCACCACCTGGTCGACGGCGGTGTTGCTCAGTAGCGCCGTTTCACCATGGGTGCGGATGACGACGCCATCGCCGTCGACCAGATGGTTGACTGGGCGGATCACCGGCAGCGCCTGCTGGGTGAAACCGATGCGGCCCATGGGAACACTGCCCAGCAGGGCCAGGGACTCCTCGCGGCCCAGCTCGATCATTCGCGCCGTGGAGAGGACACGGGACTCGCTCTTCACGGACACCTCCCAGGGTGGCACGTTGCCGGATACTCGACGGTCTCTCTGCCGTGCTGATGGCGGCTAGGGCCGTTGGGCCCTCATTCCGGCCCGACGATTCCAACCCAGCCGATGCACAGGGGATCATGCTCGGACCTGCGCATCGGGCGAGCCTCCAAACCCCTGACCGATCCCCTTCTGGCATCGCTGTCGAAGGACAGACCTGCGAAATGGAGGAGTATGCCCAGCGCTACGCCTGCTTCGCGTACCCGACGAATGCGACCCAGCTGTTTCGCCGAACGGCCAAGATCCCCCGACCGCGCGCCTTCGTATCCCGCACCATCACGTGCCGCGGGTCGCTGTCGGCCACTTCAACGCAGTTCTCTGTCCCGGTGTAGGAGCTGGTACGCCAGTTCGGGGCCACGCGCTGCATGTTGTTCTCCTAGTCGCTCGGCATCTGATCGAAGTGGTGGATCGCGGTGAGGATGAGGTCTCGGACGGCGGCTCCATAGACCGCTGACTGCTTCAAGAGGGCGAACGCCTTGGTGTACAGCTCGATTTCGCGGGGCTGGGTGACGGAGAACTCCGCCGAGTAGGTCTCGACGAGGACGAGCTTGTCGTCGAACATCGAGAAGGAGTTGCCGGGCCAGATGCCCACGGGCGCGGAACGGGGGATGATGCCCAGGCTCAGCCGGGGCAGCCGCATCACCGCCAGCAGGCGGTCGAGTTGCCCCTTCAACACCTCCGGGCCTCCGAAGTTGGTGTAGAGCGCCTGCTCGCCGAGCACCACGTTGAAGATCCGGTTGCCCTGGTAGAGGTACTGCTGCCGTTCGAGCCGCTTGGCGGTGGCGGCTTCCGCGTCGTCGGGGATCTCGTAGTAGTCGACGACCTGTCGGAACGTCTCGGCCGCGTAGTCCGCCGTCTGGAGCGTTCCCCACACGAGCGTCGGATGCCAGATACGGAAGACCTTGGTCTTGGCGTAGACCGGCAGGGCCTTGCGTTGCCTCCGCTCAGCTCCGGTCTGAAGCTGTCGGCGCCACTCCAGCCACAGCTCGTCGATGTGCCGCACCGTGGCTATCAAGTCATCAAGGTGCTCTTGCCGGTTGGTCGTGACGCACCAGACGCGGATGTCGTCTTCGCTGGGGTTCTGCTTCCCGTTCTCCAGCCGGGAGACCTTGGATTCGGCCCACCCCGTGGCCACGGCGAATGCCCGGCCGCTCGCGTATCCCGCGTCCTTCCGGAATCCGCGCAGCCGGGCACCCAGCGCCTCGCGTGCTTCTTGAGCTTGGTTATTCACTGATGGGTCAGGGCTTGTACTCGGTGTGTGGGATGGCGGCGGCCCAGAGCAGGTCACGCACGCGGACGCACTCGGCCACGGTGTCCGGGTCCTTGAGGATTTCCGACCCCAGCACTCGGCCCTCCGGGTCGAAGTGGCCGACGGCGAGGAGACGGTCGTCGTACAGCCACCAGTCGTTGCCGTCGAGCGGGAACGTGATGCCCTCCGGCAGCTGGTGCCGCGGAAGCCATCGGATGTCCTCGCCGGCGTCCAGGTTGAGGTGGGTCAACGAGTGCTCCCAGCCGACGTACTGGGAGTGCGGCTCCGTGATGACCCTGACACGCCTGACGGTCTTCCCTTCGCCGGAGACGCGCTTCATGAGCGTCATCCACAGGTCGAGCCACGCGTAGTCGTCAGGCTCACCGCGCTGCCAGCGCGCGTAGGGCGTGTCCTCGATGGGAGACCCGTAGTCGTCCCTCAGCTCCAGGTGGAAGGCGTCACGTTCGAAGCTGTTGAACAGCTCGTCACGCTGGGCTGGGGTGATCAGGTCCACTGTTCTCCTCCAGTAGGGCCGTGATCGAGGACTTGGGGACCTCGATGCAGGTCTCATAGTCGGGCATCCGCATCTGGCTCAGCGCTTCGGAATCGGTCATCTCCGGGCCTTGCAGGATGCAGGTGTCCTGTTCCGTGACGAGCATGATCGGGGCGGTGAAGGTCCTGATCTCGCCGGTCGTGTGCCCGTCCTTCGTCAGGTGCTCGAACAGCTCCGGCGGTACCTCGATCACCGTCTGGCCTTCGGGTACGTCGAGTTGCATGAGCAAGTCGTTCGCGAACACCTTCCAGCCTTGGATGACGTAGCTGTCCTGGTCACTGGCGTACAGGGTGGGGCTGTCTCCGGGGGTGGAGTTCTTACCAAGGAACCGTAGCTTCACGGCTGCTCTCCCGTCCGCTGCCTTGCGCTGGTTTGCGCGACACATCGATGGTGTGCGAGGCATTCAGACTCGTCAATCGACCTGCTGCAAACTCGCGCAATCTTCTTGGGAGTTGAGAGACGACCGTCCTACGGTCATTGCAAAACCCGAGCAACCAAGGGAAGTCGGCGGAACGCGCCTCGGTGCGGCGTCGAGAGCAACCTTCCTTCCCGTGAAATGCGGAGGACAGCAATGGCCCTTGCCGTACAGAGTGCAACCGTTCCCGAGACGACGGGCGGGAGATTGCGCAGCGCTTCCGGCGGCATAGCCAGAGCTGTTCCGCCGCACGGAGGGGTTCCGCAAGTACGCGGTGCGGGGAGAGATATGGATCAGCCCGCTCGCTTCGTCATCTCGTGCACCCGCACAGCGGAACGAGTACGGCAACTGCGCCGCATCAGTGCCGCTCACCTCAGGCTGTGGGGGCTCGGGTCCTGCGTCGACACGGCCAACCTGCTCGTCAGCGAGCTGGTCACCAACGCCGTCCGGTACGGCGAGACGGAGGACGTCAGCTTCTCCGTCTCGTACTGGCGGGGCGAGGTCCGTGTCGAGGTGGCTGACGGAACTCCAGGCCAGCCTCAGGTGAAGAGACCGACCGCCGACGAGGAGAGCGGTCGCGGCATGCTGATCGTCGAAGCCCTTGCCGAGAACTGGGGCAGCAGCGAGGACGGCACCCTCACGTGGTGCACGATCGCGGTGTCGGAGCCGGTGGTACCCAGGTCGGGGTTCTGGTGCCAGTGGCGCCAGGGGGACGGCACGCAACTCGCGCTCGCGGCCATGCCCACGCCGGACCGAGCGATCCGCTGGGCCCGCATCCAGATGCGCCTCATCGCATCGGCCATCGACGCGTCACTGGTCGGCCACGTCTGGGACTGGCTGTCCGACGGATGGCGCGAGCCCACCGAGGCACTCAAGAACGGCGAGGAGTTCACGCTCCCGCTCTCGGCCGGGCCGTACACGTTCGTCTGGCACGCCCGTCCGGTGCGCTTCGTACCCGTTGTCGGCGGCAGCCCTCTGCCCCACCTCACCGAGGAGGAGCCGGAATGGGACTGAAGCCTCGCGAGCTGTGGGGCCGCTTCGACTGGCAGGACGGGAGCTGCTTCCGGTGCGAGCAGAGCGGCGTTCCCGTGACAGAGATCGGCGAAATCTCGGTGGCCGGCAGAGCCTTCCCGCTTACGGCCTGCCAGCGGTGCGTCTTCAGGCTCGAACAGCTCCACTACACGATGAGCGAACGGGCCGCTCGCCGGCACAACACCCCAAGCCACGCGCCCACGCAGCCTCACTGCACCGTCCCGTGGCCGACCAGCGCGCCGCTCAACAGACCGCCCGCCCGTGTCGCGTAGGAGGACAGCCGTGCCCTGGGCGGGCCTTCAGCCCCCGTCCCTGCCGTTCGAACTGGAGGTTCCCTGGCCTCAGAAGGACAGGTCGCGGCAGGGACGGGATCACCACCCGCTGAGAAGAGAGGCGCCTTGGCGACCCAGGACCAGGACGACGAGCTGTTCGACCTCATTGGCGCGGTAGGAGCTGGGATCGGCCTAGCCAAGGACGAAGGACTTCCCCCAGCCGCCCGTCAGGTCGGCACGGACGTCGCGGAGGACGCCGCGGCCGAGCTCGCGGAAATGACGCGCCGAGGCCAGAGACGTAGTTCCGAGCAGCTCGCCCCACACACCCCCGTCGGCAGGCACCAATCCGCATATCTCCCCGTGCCTGCCGGCGGGCCCATTGCTCCACCCGACGAAAGCGAGGGACAGATGAGCGTCACCGCGCCGCCCGCCCGGACCCACGGAGCCACCAGCCCGCTCCGCAGCCGACCGGCCGTTCGCCGCTTCCTGGAAGGCCCCGCTCTGACCCCGGCCGACCTGTCCATGGTGTTACTGGTCACCGAGGAGGAGGCGGACCGGCCCATGCCGACCCTCACGGTCGGCCAGATTCCCGCAGCGATGCGCGAAGCCCGTCAGCTCGACATCCGGTCCATCAAAGTCTTCGCCGAATCCACCCAGCGCGACGCCGCCGGCGAGTTCTCGGTCGTACCGGACGCCCTCATGGCCCGCGCGGTGCGGGCGGCGAAGGACGCAGAACCCGAGATCGCCGTCATGACGGAGACCTGTCTCTGCTCGTACACCGAAACCGGCTTCTGCTACGTCTCCGACCGGCACGGGCGCCCGGACATCGCCGCCACCACCGACGTCACCTCCCGGCAGGCCGTCGCCCACGCGGCAGCGGGAGCCGACATCGTGGGCCCCGCCTCCATGGTCGTCGGGGCCACCAAGAGCGCCCGCGAGGCGCTGAACGCGGCAGGGCACGAGAGCGTGTCGATCATGCCGCACGTCATCTTCTGGAGCAGCCTCTACGACGGCTTCCGGCTCACCATGGGCGCCACCCCGCAGGCGGGCTCCGATCGCGAGTTCCAGATCAACCCCGGCAAGCCCGAGCAGTTCATCGACACTGCTCTCCAGCTCGTCGGCGACGGCGCGGACATGCTGCTGCTCGAACCCGCGATGTTCAGCGCCGATGTCCTCGCCGAGCTGAAGAAGCGCACATTGGCGCCGCTCTTCCCGTTCTCGGTCTCGGGCGAGTACACGACCCTGTCCCACGTGGACACCGCGACCGGCAAGCGGGAGGTACGTCGGCTGGTGGAACTCTTCACCATGCTCAAGCGGGCCGGCGCGGAGGCCAGCATCACGTACGCAGCCGTGGACATCGCCCGCCACCTCAACGACTGACGGCGGATTCACTCCGAATCGCGTCCAGGATGGAACGCGCGCCCTGGTCGATCAGCTCGGCGGCCAGGGCCTCACCAAGCTTCTCCGGCTCGCTCATCGAGCCGGAGAGGGTGCCCTCGACGCGCCGAGCACCGTCCAGCGAGGTGACCTGGGCGAAGAGCGACAAGGAGCCGTCCGGACCGGTCTCCGCGTAAGCGCCCACGGGCACACTGCACCCGCCGTGCAGCTCGGCGAGCAGAGCCCGCTCCGCCCGCACGTGGGCGTCGACGGCCGTGTCTCCCACGCTGGAGAGGATCTCTTGCAGTTCATGGCTGTCTTCTCGGACCTGAATTCCGAGAGCGCCCTGTCCAGGCGAGGGCGGAAATTGTTCCGAGGGCAGCAGCTCGCCAATAGCGTCATCGAGGCCCAGACGCCTAAGCCCTGCAGCCGCCAAGACGACAGCATCCAGACCCATCGTCTCAATCTTCTTCAGGCGAGGCGGCACATTCCCACGAATTGGTACGACTTCAAGATCCGGACGGACAGCCAGAAGCTGAGCAATTCGCCGAGGCGCACCAGTTCCTACCCGCGCACCCTTACGCAGACCGGACAGCGTCGAGCCGCACAAGGCATCCCGCACATCCTCACGACCCGGCGGCGGCAGCAAAGTCAGACCGAGCGGGTTCGCAGTCGGCAGATCCTTCAGGGAATGGATGACAAAATCCACTTCTCCCCTGCTCAGCGCCGCCTCTTGCGCAGAGCTCCAGGCGCTTCCACCACTGGTCTCTGAAACATCGAAAACCCGGGATTTCCTGTCCTTGTCGCCGCCTTCGAGAATTACCCGATGCGTGAACACGACGTCCGGAAATCGCTCCCGAAGCGGGGCAAGGTATTCGCGTACCTGCGCCTTGGCCAGATTACTGGCGCGCGAACCGACCAGGTACGTCTTCACGGCGATCAACTCCTGACAGACGATAGGCTGTCAAGTCATCGTAGTGCTCACCCACTTGTGCTTTTCCCGACCACGCGTCGGAAAAGCGCGGCCAAGCGACCTGGCCTGGCACTTTCACCCTCGAAGAAATCTTGCCGAGCTTGGGCTTATCCACCATCGCCCAATTCCACGCGAGACGGCGCCAAGGCTCCCCGGTTATCGGCCGTTGAGTTCGCCACGACACACCGCGCAGTACATCGCCGCATGGCGTCCGTGCCGACGCATCAGCTGACCGCAGCCTGCGCATAGCCCCAGCTCCCAGGGCGGACATCCCAGCGCAGCCGAGGCGGCAGCCCGCTCGACAGACGTGATCAGCGACGGGTTCACGGACTTCTGCAGCGGCATCCGCGGCAGGGTGTAGCCACCGGTGGGCTGTCCCAGATCACGGATGGGCCGGGCATCGCTGACGAACCACCCCTCTTCGCCGGCGCGACATGTCCGGTCGATCTCCTGCTCGGCGAAGGTGATCCGATCTTCGTCCTCCTGCACCGGGGCGACGGAAAGCGGCTCCTTCTCTCCGACAAGCTCCCGCCATAACTCGCAGTCGTCCGCCGGCACCCACATGTGCCGTCCGGCCCGGCCGTTGCCCCGATTGGGCACGTAGACGGGGACGCTCTCCCCGGTCGCGCTGGTGAGGACGAGATCCTCGATATGGATCGGCTTCTTCTCCGGCACGCAGAGGGCCGGGAGGAACCATTCGGTATGGATCCCATCGCAATGGCCGGCTCCATCGGACAGGGGGCAGTGGCGGTCGCTGCTGGGCACGCACTTCCAGACCTGGAGGTAGCGGTATCCACCGCGGATCAGCATCTCCTTGCCGTCGGCGATCTCCTTTCACGGCATGTCGTCCACGCGGGCCCATGGCGCCCGGTCGATCAGCGAGGCCGTACGGTCCTTCGCCACCCACAGAGGCGTTATCTCATGCTGTACGGCGTTGACGGACCGGCGATGGACGCTGCTGGGGCTGATGTGGTGGTACTGGATCTCCCAGCCGATGCGGATGCCACCGGGGCCCGTGACGAGGGCATCTGAGACCGTTCGCCGGTTCGCCGTGGAGACTTCGGCATCTGCGTCCAGACCGGAGCGCGAGGCCGTATCTACGATCCGTTCCTTGGTGGCCTTGTGCTGTGCGCTCTCTGCCGGAGTCGCCTTGTGCGTGATCGGCAGGTGTGATGCCACGAGCGGCCGACGGCCTCCAACACGGCCTCGCCGGATGAACATCCATGGAGACTTTCCGCCGGACTCGGACAGGCACTCACGCCCGTGGTGGTGTGCGAGACATTCGAGCAGCTCCGGGTCGCGGTCGGCGACGCTCGCAGTGATCTCTCGGAGCAGATCCGGGCGATCCTCGTGACCGAGGTCGGGCAGGGACAGATTGATCTCAATGTCATATCCGGTGTGCCACACCCCATTTGCCATCTCAACACCATAAGGAGCACCTCCCGCACTCGAAAAGACCGCCTATGGCGCGAGCAGGAGTGCACGCGACCTCTTTCAGCAGAGAGGCCGCCTGCACAGAAGGTGAGCCCGTGGAAGGAGAGCACCGTCTGACATAAGACGGCTAACTGGCCAGCGCCATCACGTTCTCCAGAAGCGAGTACAGGAGCTTCGGCTCCCCGCTGGCAGTACGAGCGGCCTCGGCGTACGTCGGAGCGTGCTTGCAGTCGGCCACGTAACCATCGCCCTGCTTCGCCAACTCCTTGCGACGCTCAGTCCACGCCGGCCAGTGCTCAGCGAGATACGTCTCCAGGTCATCCTCGAACACTGTATGAGTCGCCTCGCATGCGGTGGCTGGCCGCGCGTTCGCCGAAGCGCCGAGATAGCCAAGGATGTTCATGTTCTTCTCGCCCGCCGCGCGGACTGCCTCAGCCTTTCCGGCCAACGCCTTGGGCCCCGCGTCGCCATCGAAGACGACGTAGCACTTGACACCGAACCCACTCAGGATGGCGTGAGCGAGGATGAGATTGTCCTTGCCTTCCACGTTGATCACGCTAATGCCGTTCGCGCCAAAGCTGAGGCCATGCTGCTCGGCGAACCCGAGGATGACCGCCTCGTCCGCCTCTCCTTCGACGAGCACAGCAGCCGCGACGAAAAGCCCCTCCGCCAGGTCCTTGACGTAACGCGTAGTGGCATGACGCCGGATGGACTTATCCGACACTCGGCCGATGAGAGACTGAATCAAATCCTGTTCGGAGAGCTGTCGCACGGTGACGTCGGGGTGTTGCCCGCTGCCCACCCTGACCAGCCGACGGATCTGCTTGTAGTTGCGCGGGTCGATGAACACCGGGCTGTGAGTCGCATACATCACCTGAGTTCGGTCCGCTGCCGAAGAGACGAGGCCGCGCAGAACCTGGGCGAAGACCCTTGTCTGCGCGGGATGCTGAAAAAGCTCCGGCTCTTCGATCGCCAGACACAGCGACCGGGTCCCGTCCTCAGGCCGACGAGTTTCCGCAAGGTACTTCAACGCGGCGATGATCAAGGCTCGCTGGAAGCCGTGCCCCTGGCGACGCACCGAGGTCATGGCCGCGCCGTCCCTGATGCTGACCGCAAAAGTCGTCTTGGCTGGCTTCGGTGTCTGTGCCACAGGCTTCACGACGATGTGCCGCCCCGTGCTGAATTTGGCGACTTCGTCGGACAGCGAACCCGACAGCCTCTTCAGCATCGGCCCGTACACCTCCTCGTGCACCTTCTCGCGAGCCGTCTGCGCGGCGTCCTCGATCGATGTGAACCGAGCGTCGGCCTCGGATCGGTCCACCGCGTGCTCAAGGATCCGACCCACCGCCGTGGCCTTGCTGTCGTCCGCCTCCTCGTATGCGCGCAGGTCGGCGGAGATGAACACGAAGTCGATCAGCTTGGCAAGCAGCCCCTGGCCAGCGAACCCGAAGAACTGTGTGCCCTCGACGTCCGTTTCAGCGAGCCGATCGCGGTTCTTCGACTCCCAGACGCGCATCGCGGCGTCTGCATCGTCCCAACTCTTTGTGGCGGGCAGGTCAAGTCCGGCGTCGCTCTCCCGCAGAGCCTTGTACGCGTTTTGCTTCTCCCGTTTCCCCTCATGCCGCCTGATCTCGTCGAACGGCGGGTAGGCCAGGGCCTTCCCAGTGATCCGATCGTCTCCGTCCTCCCAGGTACGCCAGATCCGTACCGTCTCAACCCCGTCGGGCGCGTAGTAGCCCAACGCAGCGCGGTCGGAAGCCGTCAGCCCGTCGAACTCCACTTCCACACGGATCCGCTTGCCCTCCGCCGCCGAGTGAACGTCCTCTTCCCCGAGCCCTCCGCCCTTGTCTCCGTTGAAGAACCAATCAAGGGCGCGCAGCACGGTGGACTTACCAACGCCTGTGGGGCCGATGAGGGAGGTGATGGCATCGAAGGAGACATCCAGCGTGCGCAGGCAGCAGAAGTTCTCGATACATACGCGCTTGATCTTCACGAGCGTCCTGGGATGCAAAGGTACGGGGCTGCTAGGCCCACAGGGACATCTGTGACGCTAGCGCCAGATGTGATGTGTGGTCAGTTTCTTTTCATAATTGGATACACGAGACATCTACTACACGACCCGTATCGGGGCAGGCGCCCGTACAGACGTGCGGGCAGCATTCGCATCTGGGACGCCTCGTTGGGCGCGAGACCGAAACCGGCACGCACCGGGGGTGGACCGTCGGCGGGATCAACAGCAGTAGCGCAACGTCGAAACACGGCTGAGTACCAAGGCCCCGGCGTGGGCCAGCCTGGCTGCCGGGCACATCATTGCGCTGTAGAACGCGAGCCTCGTGTGTGACGGGTGAGATCTTCTCCCGATGGAAGGATCACCATCAGCTGGGGAATAGCGTCAGCACTTCAGGGGTGACTGACTTCTCGCTCTCCTCGGATGGATCCAGCGCAAGGCGCGGCCTCGTCATTGTCGCGGTCGCGTAGACCTCGTTCGCAAGCTCGAACGGCAGGCCCGAGCGGGAGACAAGATCATCGAATGAAACGCCCGTCTCCTCACAGAGGCGGACCGCCTTTTCCAGAAGCAGAGGCGCTTCACGAGGTCCGAGGTCGCAAGGCTCCGGATCGCCGTGCTGAGAGAGCATCATCATGGCGCGCTTGTACGTCGTGTCCCGGAAGACGCCGAGAGCATGGGCACGGTAGACGAGAGCCTTGAGGGAAGTCCCCCACCGTCGCTTCAGCACGTAGAGCGCCTCCCAGTCAAGCCTCTGCGGCAACTCGGCAAGGATCTCAGCGCTCGGCATCAAAAACTCGGCGGCGAAGTCATGCGCCTGGTTCTCGACAATGCGGCTGCCGGGCTCAGCGTCAAGGTGCATGACCAAGTGCCCAGCCTCGTGAGCCGCATCGAATCGCGACCGAGCCTTGTCGTTTTTGGCAGGGTTCCGGAAGACCAACGGCCTGCTCCCGTACCAGTGCGAGAAGGCGTCCACCCGTTTGGACATAGCCGGTAGCTCCAGGACGACGGCGCCATGGGCTTCTAGCAGGCGGGTCACATGGGGGATCGGACCGCTGGGCACCCCCATGGCATCACGCGCATCACGGGCCACGGCCGCGATGTCCGCCCTGCTCGGCTCGGCTGGCAGGGCCAGTCGCGGCAGCGCCGCAGGCGGAAGCTCCACGTAGTGCTCGACGGTCGTAACCAGCCGCCAGACGATCTTGCCGAACGCAACCGCCTGATCCCGCTGCAGCTGCGTGGTCGCCCTGAGACTTCGGAAGTGGGCAGCACTGGGCACCATTGGATGCGGGTGCCCCGTAGCAAAGAATGTGGCGGGCACCCCCAAGGCCATGGCCAGCTGCGCAACGACCGTGGCCGAAGGCCGACTCTGGCCCAGCTCATACTGACTGACCGCCGCCGGCGTGAGATCCACCTTCCGGGCAAGCTCGTTCTTGCGCAGCCCTCGAAGCTGTCGGGCCGTGGTCAGAGCTTCGGGTTCGAAGGAGCGGGAGGCGAGCTCAGCGCCTCTCGATCCTCGCGGCGGTGTCGGCATGGATTTCTCAGTCTGTCTTCTCGCGCTCGTCGCGCGTCTCTTCGGTGCGCCGGCGAAGCGGCAGATCGTTCTCTTCGAGGTCGGTGTGGTCGGGCGCCTTCGGTTCCTTCCCAGCAGCAGGTCGATCCTCGTCGGAATCCGTTTCAGACGGCAGCTGGCCATCTCGATCCGAGACTCCCTCTGGGGGTAGCCCACCCAGGTCAACGAGCACGTCCTCCGTCGACCGCGGAGCCGGGAGGCTCAGCTGGAGATCATTGTGGATCTCGACGGTGCCATCAAGCCAGGGCGAACCGCCTTCTCGGTTGTCCCGGGGGAGGCCAACTTCGATGACGCAGTTTCCCGTCTCCGGGTCACCCGTGTGCATGATCCGAACATGCCCCTGCCGAACGGCCTCAGCGAAGCTCTCGGCCCAGTCCGGGTCCTGGTCGAACGCCAACTGATCCTTCGGCGCACTGTTCAGCACGGCGCCTCGCAGTCGAGCGGCGCTGCCGTCCCAACTGAGCTGTTCGAGCTTGTCCCGCACCTTGTCAGGGGCTGTCAGCGGGAACTTGTAGATCCTCACGACCCAACATCCGGAGGTGACCTCGATGGCCCCGCCGGCGACTCTTCGGACCGGAATCCCTGCTTCGTTGAGCTTCTTGAAGGAGAGGTTGGCGATGTTCCGCCAGACCAGCTGAGCAAAGGTGCCGTTGTCGTCCCCGTGCGAGGGGTCATGACGGTCGGCGTTGGTCGCGTACACCTCGCGCGCGACGCTCCGGATGATCTCCAGCACCCGCTGGAGATCACTCACTGCTTGCTGCAGAGTGATTTCCACGCGAGGACAATACCAGGAAGCCCCTGATTCTGCGTGAAAATCAAGCAGATGGGCTCTCTACCGATTCGCGTCTCAAGAGGTTGAGGACACCCGCACGTCAGGCTGCCGCTCGCTACGCCTACGAGAGTCGGCACAAAGGCAGATGTAGCCCGCGGCCAGGGCGACGTCCTCCCTGGAACCCGAGCAACTCCCCTTGACGGAGGCCGAGGTCGGGGCTACGACCCATCGGGCGCTGTTGCGGAGCAGTTCTGCCAGCCGCTAAAGGTGAGCACCGCCACCCCGTGACTATGCCTTGCGCCTTTTCGTCGCGGCGTGAGCCGACTTCGCATTGGCAGCTGCGTTGAGACGGGCCAGATGCGCGCGTTGCGATACTTCGCCCCCGTAAGAGGACCAGCCGTACAAAGACGCAAGCAGTTCGGCTGCGACAGCTGCCGCTGCCGTCAAGCCAGCCGTAGCCCTGGACATGGACGCAGGGGGCCTGGCAACTAGCCGACCTCGGCTTTGCGTAGCCGTGATGGCACATTGTTCCGACCAGACCTCGAAGACCTGAGCGAGACGGGCGAAGAAGGCGGCCGCCGCGGCCAGGCAGGCGTAGAAGGCGACGAGCCCTCCGCCGATGCGTGCACCGATGCCCGGAGTCGGCCCATGGTCGGTCCAAGGCCAGCCCATCACCGCATAGACGACGGCCAGACCCGCCGAAGCGGCAATCCATGCAGCCCCGAGTAGGGACGCCAGACGGTCCTCGTAGTCATCCTCCTCCTCGCCGTCCGGCTCGGGCCGGCGCTTCGTCGGCGCCGGTATGCCGGACCTCTTCTTCCCGTAGGGCGGGAGAAAGACCTGCCAGAGGCCACCGTGGACGTCGCCGCCCACAAACGTGCCGGAGCCATGGTTGTGCTGCTCCCGGTGCTCAACGTCCGCCATCTGACGCCCCGCCGTAGTTGAACGTCATCCCACCGTGGACGTCACCACCGATGAACGTTCCAGAGCCCGTGTTGTGCTGGTTCCAGATCTTCGAGGCCGGCGGGGTGGGCACCACGAGTTCGTCCACCTCGCTCATAGCCTCGCGGTGCTCGGCAAGGTATTGGGCGATGAGCTGCGCCCAGGCGGTCGCTGCCAGCGCCTGAGCCTCTGAAGAGGGCGAGGCGAGCTGTGCGGCGGTGTCATCCACTGCTTGGGCAGCCGCTCTCTGTTGATCCGGAGTGGCCCTGCGGAAGAAGTGCGCGACTTTCAGGCGCATCTTCTCAGCGCCCGACGTGGCTATGGCCGCGACGAGCGTGCCGGCCGCACCGGTGGCCACGGCCATTAATTCGGCGTCGTACATGATCGAGATGTCTCCCCGTTCGTGGTGGCGTGCCGCAGCAACCTACCGGGCACCACTGACACTCCGAGGGGACAATCCGCATACACAGGCTCCGAGAGGCCACGCAGCCGGCCCGGCGACACCAGCTCCTGATCGGCACGTCGCGGGGACTCGAACGCGGCGCCTGACCAGGCCGAACACCGGGCACCTTGGTCTCAGTTCTGGTCTCATTCACCCTCGTCCGGAGCCGTCCAAGACCGCCACCACCACCCGTTCCGCCCCAGGTCAGAACGCCCCCGTCCCCCACCGAACCCCCGGACGAAGACTTGGAAAGCGTGTTGGGGGCAACCCCTCACGAGTTCGAATCTCGTATCCTCCGCCATTGCTCTCACCGGGCAATACGTCGAAGGGCCCCACCGCAAGGTGGGGCCCTTCGACGTTGTCCTCAGCTCTCGTTGTCCTGGTTTTTGTCCACAGCGGGTGTCTCCGGGGGTCCCCAGATGGCTTCGGCGATCTTCCGGGCCACGTCCTTGAGCATGGCGTCCGGCACGTGGAGGTACCGGGCCCGCATGCTTGCGGAGGTGCCCGGCTCCCACCCCATGATCTGATCAATGACGCGGGCCGGGACTCCGAGCAGCATGAGCACGGTGGCGGCCGTGTGCCGGGCGTCGTGCAGCCGGGCGTTCCGGACCCCTGCGTCTTCCAGCAGCCGCTTCCAGTCGTGATAGTCCGTGTTCGGGCTCAGTGGGCCACCGAGCGGCTTTGTGAACACATAGTCCGACTCCGTCCACAGGTCGCCGGCCGCCTTACGCTCCCGCTCTTGCGTCTCGCGGTGCGCACGGAGCATGGCGACCAACGGACCCGGTAGGGGCACAGCGCGGCGACCCGCGCGCGACTTGGTGTTCTTGGTCTCACGCCGCACCTGCACCTTGGCCGGGCAGTACCCCGCCTTCCGGCCGCACGGTGAGGCTTCCGGACACCCGTGCTCGTACCGGGGTCGTAGACGGTTCCGGCGCAGCTTCAGATACTCGTTGTCCAAGTCGACGTCAGACCAGCGCAGTCCGAGCGTCTCACCCTGCCGCAATCCGAGCGCCAGTGCCAGCATCCAACGGGCGCTGTTCCGGCGCTTGTTGGCTTCGAGCAACAGGCACTGAACCTCTTCCACGGAGTAGGGCTCAACCTCGGATTCGTCCTGTTCCATCCGTGGCGGCTTCGCCAGTGCGGCGGCATTCTTCGCCGCGTAGCCGCGCCGTACCGCCTCCCTCAGTACGGTTCGGGCGGTGCGGTGGGCCTGGTGAGCCGTACCGGCCTTGCGCTCTCCGTTCGCCTGCATGCGGCGATACAGGCTCTCCAGGTGTTCGGGCTGCAAGCGGTCAAGGCGGTGCTTGCCGACACCGGGCACGAGGTGCACGCGAACGGCGACTTCGTAGCCGTCGTACGTGTTCTCGCTGACGATCGGCTTGGCGATGTTCTCCACCCAGTGCTGAAGCCACTTCTCAACCGTCCACGCCTTGCCCGGCTGTTGCGCCGAACCCGCGTCGGCTCATCGAATTGCACAGGTGACTCGGGAGCAGGCTGCTGAGGCTGCACGACGCTACTACCGGGCAGGGTTCGGCCAGTGGCGTCCGTACAAGGCGCGAGTAGCCGGCCAGGAGCAGGCAAACAATCGCCGCTCAAGGAACCGACCGGCCACTAGTCATGCCCATACGAGACGAGCCTCTGCCCGATGTGCAAACGGTCTTGGATTTCGCAGGACGAGTTTGTGCAGGGGGAGCGCCGGCCCTAACTACGATTGCACGACCCCGTGGACGCGGCCATGAACCTGACTACCTCCTCTTGATTCAAGAGCGGTCCGGCAGTGTACTAAACGCAAACCGTCGCCTGGCAGTAATCCCCAAAGCATTCCACGGGCCGATGTCTGATTACGGCGAGGACGCTCGCTTTTCCGCAACGCTTGAGCGGGAGATGGAAGAGGAACTCTTTGGGCGGACCGACGTGGACTCTACCGTCAGCGATCAGCTCCACGCTGATCCGATGCATCCAAGTCTCCTTTCCGACCCAATGCGTTGGCTCATGGAGCGACAAGACAGCGATGCCTGGCGGATGGAGTCCACGGCGGTGGGGATCAATCTCGTGAGCGGAACTATGAGTTCGCCAGCCTAATCGTCATCGATGACGAAGAGTGGTGGGTCAAGTACGGCGGTCAGGTTAGAGCCAACTGGGAGTCAAGTGGACTCCATCGCTACTCCAGCCTCGATACTGTACGACTGGAGTCGTTGGCGCTCGACCCGCGCTGGAGTAATGAAGGCTTCTTCGCGTTCACCCAAGGATGCCGACGGCTGCCGACGGCTTGCCACGATCGGCGGCCAGCGTGTTCGGATGCCTTCCATCGAACTGGAGTCGTAGATCATGGCTGACAACTGGTACACGGGCAACGCGAACGCCGATGCCGATCAGCACCGAGGTTGGCTTCTGGGGCACTTCGTCAACCCCGCCGAGAGCGCGGTGCGCCAGACGGGGGCGCTGGAAGTGAAGTGGGGTATCCACCCTGCCGGCCAGCAGCGGCCAGACTGGGTAGCTGATGATCAGCGGACTGCCATGCTCCTGCTCGTGAGCGGCAAGTTCCGACTCGACCTCAGCGTCGGTAGCGTCACCTTGGAGAAGCAAGGCGACTATGTGGTGTGGGGGCCTGGGATAGATCATTCGTGGCAGGCAGAAGAAGACTCTGTCGTTGTCACGGTGCGCTGGCCGTCGGTCGTCTAAGACGTCATCTCATTTGGCTGATCGACGACGAGACGGGCTGGGACTTACTCGCTGTGGGCGATCATGCGTTCCCCGGATGAGGCGAGAGAGCGGGTTACTCGATCACGCCTTTTGCTCCTGGTTCTTTTCCTGGAGCGCAAGCCGGAGCCACGTCCCAGCTCGTATGCCTGCTTGCTGGTCAAGGTACCAAGCGGCTTGCAAGCAGTAGAGCGCTGGAGTGCCAATTGTGCCAAATAGCCTACTTCCGGGGACTTCTGCAGAAATGTTTGTGATCAGGCGGGCGGCGTCGAAGGGTATATTCGCGTAATCTCCGCCGTTGAATTGGATCGCGAGCTCGACGGTATCTTTTGCCCGCTCCGAGACCGTCAATACTTCTTTGAGGCCTTTGAGACCGGTTTCCTTTATAGCCGCGTCCCGTACGACATCCCGTCCGGATTTGATAAACGCTTGGCCGCAGACTGCAACTGCTTTACCGAGCGGAACGTCCGGAAGGTCCTGCGCGGATACTGCGCTTCTCTGTTGCTTCTTCAGGTGCGAGTTCCCCATGTCGAGGTTCCTGCGCGCCTTGGTCTGCTGCTTCTTTGATGTCTTGTGATCGCAGACCTTCTTCAGTGCCACGCCGACATCCGTCAGGATTGCCGTGAGCTTGTCCCGCTGGCGCTGCGGTGTCTTGTGGTCGTGGACCGTTCCCAGGGCGACTCCGACATTGGTAAGGATGCCGGTGAGGTCATTGCCCTGCTTCTTTGGTGTCTTGTGATCGCAGACCTTCTTCAGTGCCACGCCGACATCCGTCAGGATTGCCGTGAGCTTGTCCCGCTCGCGCTGCGGCGTCTTGTGGTCGTGGACCGTTCCCAGGGCGACTCCGACATTGGTAAGGATGCCGGTGAGGTCATTGCGCTGCTTCTTTGGTGTCTTGTGATCGCAGACCTTCTTCAGTGCCACGCCGACATCTGTCAGGATTGCCGTGAGCTTGTCCCGCTCGCGCTGCGGCGTGTTGTGGTCGTAGATCACCTTCAGCGAGGACGACACCTGCCCCACAACCTCTGCTATCTGTCCCTGCTTGGCACTTTCCGGCTTGTGGACGGCATCCAGCGCCGCCCCTACCTGCTTGAGGATCCGCGTAAGGGCCTTACGTTCATGCTCCGGCGTCTTGGGGTCGTGGATCACTTCGAGAGCGGAGGACACGTTTCCGATAACGCCCGTAAGCGTTGTCCGCTCGTCTAGTGGCACCTTTGCATCCTGGGCCATCGCAAGAGCGGCGGTGAACTGATCTACTGATCCCTCTAGCTCCTTGGGGACTTCTTGCTGCTTCACCTGGGCATCGAGCTGTTTGTTCAGTTGCTCTGTCTTCTTGTCAACCTTCGCTTCTTCCGCCTTCTTCGATTCCGGCTGTGAACTCGGCGGTTGCGAAGCCGACGACGCGGAACTCGGCCGCGACGGCGGTGCGCTTGGCTGCGACGAGGGTGCTGACGACGATGTGCTCGGTGCTGGCGATGTGGGCTGCGTGCTCGGTGGGGGCGTGGAGCTCGGTGCTGGCGATGCGGGCTGCGTGCTCGGTGGGGGCGTGGAGCTGGGTGTCGGCGTTGGTGGCGACGGAGCCGCTGTTGCGCTCGTAATGCCGGCTGGCAGAGTTAGTGCTGCAGCCAAGCAGGAGGCGCAAATGGCGTGAAAGGCAGGTCGCCGGGCGGTTTTGGCCATGACGATTCCAGATGCCGTCTCGAGGTGCGCTCGTTGCACGGTCAACAAATTCGGCCTCGGCGGCTGGCAAGCCGAAAAGCCTCAGATTCTGCATGAATCGCTCTTTGTGCTATAAAGTCACACTTCACCCATTCTGCGGTTCCTGCAAACGCAGGCGTCGCTCCGCCTGATCGCACATGCCCGCGCTCGACTGGAGCGCCGGCGAGGTGCAGATCATGGCCCGGGGCAGGTCCGGCGCCGGATGGATCCATGCGGGGACGGCCTTGTGCGGGGGCAGGCGGGGCCGTGCGTGCGGGATGCGGGTGAAGTCGGACAGGCGGAGGGCGGCTTCGGTACCAAGGGGGATTTCGGCGGCGGCCGCGCAGCGATGACGTCCCATACGACTCCTCCGAGTTCGTCCGCAGGAAAACACCGTGCCCGCCTGCGTCCTCGCAGGTGGGCACTGGCACGTCTCGTTGTCCTGGTCTTCGTCCAGTGTGCTGACGGTCGCCACCGTCCACCGACGTACGCCTACCCCGCCTGACCTGCCACGCGAACGCCCACGGAGGACCCTGTACAGCCACGCGGACAGTTGGAAAGCGTGTTGGGGGCAACCCCTCACGAGTTCGAATCTCGTATCCTCCGCCAGTGCCTCACCGGGCACGATGTCGAAGGGCCCCACCGTTCGCGGTGGGGCCCTTCGACATGCTTGGTCTCAGTTTTGGTCTCAGTTGAAGTGATCGGATCGGCGCGGACCTGAGCGGACGGCGTGCATCCGCCGGCGCCTCTCGCGTCCCCGTGCTGGGCGCCGCCCCGAATTTCCTCCCGCAGCTCCCCCGGCAGCCATAGCGGTCGAGTAGGCCCGCTCCGCACATGGTGTGGCCTCATCGCACACATCGATCGCCTACCTCTGCAGGCCCCAAGTGCCCTTCAGACGGAGGCTGGCCACCACCGCCCGGGCGGCCACCAAAAACACGGATCGTACTGCTGGGTAGCAGCTTCAGGCTGCATGTCTCTCGAACGGGGAGGGCCGCCTGGCCCGACCGCCGACGTGGCGGCTAGGAAAGCAAGGCAGGCCCCACTTGCTGGCAGCCAACGGTTCCCAGCGAGGCCGTCCACCCGTGCTCCCCAAGGAGGAGAACGATCATGACCGCCGCAATCCCCAAGGCATCAACGGTGACGCCGCCCCCAGACGGACGGTGCATCGCCACCGCTCCCACAGCTCTCGCCTCCGGACCCACCCCAGTCTCCTGGCAGCAACTCCGCGCCATGCACGATTCGTACTGCGGCGTCACAACCCTGTTGGTCGAAGCCGGGATCGGCTTACACAAGCTCCTCGAGCGCGATGGCGGCTCGGATCTCAAGCTCGCTTACCTGATTCTCCAGGAGTTCGTGATCGGTCCCGTGGACGAACGCGCATCGGATGAGGCCGAGAACGAGGCGATCGCGTGACCACCGATATCGACCTCGACACGCTTCCTCCGGACACCCTCGTCGCCGACAACGGTCAGATCACCCCGATCGGGGAGTTGGTCATCGCGAAGACGGCCAAGGGGCTTGCCGACGCCTGCCGACAGGCTGACGACCCGCAGGCCGCGCTCCAGGTGGTCCTGGAACTCATCCCCAAGCACATGGCGGAGATCGTCAGCCGGCGCACCAGCGTCGCCCCCAGCCCGCTGCGCACCGCCCTCACCGGCCTTGTCGGGTCCGAGTGTCTGGAGCGACGCCCCGGCCGCGACCCACTGACCGGCGATCGGATGGATGGCCAGCCGGACACCGACGACACCTGGTCCGACCGCCTGCCGTGCACCCAGCAGCATGGCCACAGCGGCAACCACCGGGACGCCCTTGGGCGGAACTGGAAACGAGCGGAGATTTCGGCATGACGATCCTCACCCGTGAGCGGTTCTTCACTGCGCCGCTCCACGTGCGCCAGGGGGATGCGCGGCAAGCAAAGGCCGGTTTGCTGCGCCGTGACGGGGACCGCTTCATCGCCATCTATGACCCTGAGCGAGCCTCCCTCGGCACGGCAGTCGTACTCGCCCGCGCCCTCCTCTCCTCGGAGGGCATCACCGTCTCCGAGGTGATCCTCGAGGGCCACGACCCGGACCTGACGGCCTTGTATCGCGCTGCCTCGAAGCTGCTCCTAGACGTAGAGATCGCCAGTGGGCCTCGGGGCACGGAACCCGCGGTGAGGGTGCTCAGCCAGGACCCGACGCAGGCGACGTACTTCATCCCCGAGGGCTGGGACCTGAACGACGCCCTCGGCAGGCTGCCCCCCGCCTTCGCCGCTGCCCGACCGAAGGTGGCGCGCAACCTGAAGCGGATCGAGCAAGCGAAGAAGGAATCCGGCGGGAAGATCGACCACGCCCTCGACGTGATTGCCGTGCTGGTTCTGGAGACCGACGATCCGGTCGGCGTCTGGGACGAAGTGCTGCAGCTGCTCCACCAAGTCCGCGCCGAACGGACGTCGGGCGCCGCCCCGGCCACTGCGGCCTGAGCTTCCATGTAGACGGCCCGGAACCGGGTTTCACCGCCGGTTCCGGGCCGTAAGGCCATGCGGCTCGTACAGCCGAGCGCACCGACGAGGCGGCCGGGCTTCCCTCAACAACGGGGGTGGCAATCCGACCGACCCTTTCCGTGACCTCTGCCATGCTTGGCCCACACCACCGGTAGTGAGAGAGCAGGGCTGAGTTGAGCATCCTGGGTAACTTCGTCTGGTCGATCGCTGATCAATTGCGAGGCGTCTACAGGCCGCACCAGTACGGCGGCATCATCCTCCCATTCACGATCCTGCGACGCCTGGACTGCCTGCTCGAGCCCACCCGCGACGATGTCCGCGCCCTGTCCGAGAAGTTCGACGGTGGCGCCTTGGACGTCCAGGTCAAGCGCAAGACCGGCCTGACCTTCTACAACACCTCGCAGTACGACTTCGCCCGACTGCTTGAGGACCCCGAGGGCCTGCGCGCCAACCTGATCGACTACATCTCACACTTCTCCGGCAACATCGACGTCTTCGAGCGCTTCGGCTTTGAGGCCGAGATCAACAGACTCGAAGAGAAGAACCGGCTGTACCTCATCGTCGCGAGGTTCGCAGAGGTCGATCTGCACCCGGACACCGTCCCGAACGCGGCGATGGGTGACCTGTACGAGCACCTGATCTACAAGTTCGCGGAAGCCTCCAACGAGGAGGCCGGCGAGCACTACACACCACGCGACGCCATTCGTCTCATGGTCGACCTGCTGTTCGCGGAGGAAAACGAGGCCCTGCTGGAGCCCGGCACCATCCGTACGATCTACGACCCCACCGCCGGCACGGGGGGCATGCTCTCAGTGGCCGAAGAGCGCCTACTGGAGCGCAACAAGCAGGCACGCCTGCGCCTGTATGGGCAGGAGATCAACGACCTGTCCTACGCCATCTGCAAGTCTGACATGATCGGCAAGGGGCAGGACGTCGGCACCATCCGGCTCGGAGACACCCTGGCCGACGACAAGTTCTTCGACAAGACCTT
The DNA here is from genome assembly GCF_058267695.1 of Streptomyces sp. DF42. NCBI lineage: Bacteria > Bacillati > Actinomycetota > Actinomycetes > Kitasatosporales > Streptomycetaceae > Streptomyces > Streptomyces sp. DF42. The sequence continues at coordinate 4,568,256 of NZ_CM177859.1, forward strand.
CGACTTCTGTATGTCCAACCCGCCCTACGGCGTGGACTGGAAGGCGTCCAAGGACGCGGTCGAAAAGGAACACCGCGAGGGTGGTTCCGATGGCCGCTTCTCCCCTGGCTTGCCGCCCATCTCTGACGGCCAGATGCTCTTCCTTACCCACCTGGCACACAAGATGCGCCCTGCTCACGAAGGTGGTGGGCGCGCGGGCATCGTTCTCAACAGTTCCCCGCTGTTCAGCGGCGCTGCGGAATCTGGGTCGTCAGAGATCCGTCGATGGCTATTGGAGAACGACCTGCTGGACACGATCGTCGCGCTGCCCACTGACATGTTCTTCAACACCGGGATTTCCACGTACATCTGGATCCTGAATAACTCCAAGCAAGCCGAGCGGCGAGGCAAGGTCCAGCTGATCGACGCCTCCAGCATGGGGTCCAAAATGGACAAGAGCCTCGGTTCCAAGCGGAAGGAGATCAACCCGGCCACGCGCGAGCAGGTCGTAAAGCTGTACGACGCCTTTACTGAAACCGAGAACTCCAAGATCCTGAAGAACTCCGACTTCGGTTACTGGACTATCACCGTTGAGCGCCCTCTTCGCCACAACTTCTCCGCACACCGCGCCTCTGATCTAGACGATAAGGCGCTGGCCAAGGCTTTCGCCAAGGGCACCGACCCGACTCCATTTCTGGATGTGTTGGCTCGAATGGGAGAGCGGATTTACTTGAGCCGGGACGAGTTCATCGCGGCCGTCCGTCAGGAGTTCGATGCCACTGACCTGCGAATGAGTGCAGCGCAGTACCGCAATTTGGCCACCGCCCTCGGGGAGCCCGACGAGGCAGGCGCGATTGTTACGGACGCCAAGGGTAGCCCGGTACCGGACCCTAAGAAGTCCGTTACGGAGAACGTGCCATTCACTTATGGCGATAACTCGCTTGGAGATGCTGGTCGACCCGAGACGCTCATGGCGTATTTCGAGGCAGAGGTAGCGCCCTACCTGCCGGACGCTTGGATCGACTCAAAGAAAACCAAGGTCGGTTATGAGATCCCTTTCACCCGGTATTTCTACACCTACAACCTCCCGCGCCCACTGGCGGGAATCGACCACGACCTAGAGGCGCAAGTCGCCAAGATCATGGACCTGCTGCAGGATGTGCAGGCTCGCCGCACCGCCCTCGTCGAGCGAACTCTCACAGGGGGGCTGGACGAGTCTGTTGAGATGAAGGACAGCACTCTCTCCTGGACAAGCAAAGTTCCGTCGCACTGGCGAGTGGCGAATATCCGGCGGTTCGCCCAGATGAAGACAGGTCACACCCCGAGCCGAAGCAATCCTGAATACTGGGAGAACTGCACAATCCCTTGGATCACGCTCGCCGATGTCTGGCAGTTGCGCTCCGGCAAACAGATTTATGTAGAGGAGACCGAGGGACGTATCAGCGAAACCGGCCTGGCGAACTCGTCTGCCGAGCTCTTGCCGACCGGGACTGTAATTCTCTCGCGTACGGCCTCAGTCGGTTTTGCAGGAATCATGGCTCAACCAATGGCCACTAGCCAGGATTACTGGAACTGGATCTGTGGTCCAGAGCTGATGCCCGAGTACCTAGTCTGGGTGTTCCGCGCGATGCGGCAGGAGTTTAACGCGCTGATGATCGGGTCGACCCACAAGACCATCTACCAGCCGGTGGCCGCTGCGATTCGAATCCCAGTCCCTCCCCTCTCGGAGCAGCGGGAGATCGTGGCACACATTGAGAAGCACATTGCGCAGATCGACAGCTTGAACAGGGAATCCGAGGAGCTGATTCGGCTGTCCCAGGACCGGCGGATCGCTCTGATCGCTGCTGCAGTGACTGGCCAGATCGATATGCGGGGTGGGACTGCATGATTCGACAGGTAATTCTGACGCCAGGGAACAGCGGTCAAATTCACGGAGAGGCCCCGCTGTCGCAGGTCCCTGTTCAGAGCGTTCTCGACAAATGGCAGGCCAAGGAACTTACCGACCTGTCCGCTGCCAGGGTTGCGCTGGTCATGACGCTTGATGGGAACAACGCCGACTTCGACATGTTGACCGAGGCCATTGTATACGGCAACGGCGACATTACTTTGGACGACTCAACCGGCTACGCGAGGCTCGCCTGAGATGGCCCAGCACAACGAGGTCGAGTTCGAGAAGGAGCTGTGCGAGTACCTGGCCGTGCACGGCTGGTTCTACTCGGAGAATGACGTCGGCTACGACCGGGAGCGCGCCCTGTTCCCGGCGGACTTCTTTGACTGGCTGCAGGAAACGCAGCCCGCCGAGCTGGCCAAAGTCGTCAAGCCGGATGCCTCGGACGAGGCCAAGCAGCGTGAGCAACTGCTGGACCGGCTGGTGAAGTTACTGGCCATCGATATGGAGAACGGTGGCGGCACGCTCAACGTGCTGCGCCATGGCTTCAAGCACCTTTCGGCCAAGCTCCATATGTGCCAGTTCAAGCCCGAGTCCACCTTGAATGCCAAGACGGTGGTGGACTACGAAAAGGTCCGCCTGCGCGTGATGCGACAGGTCTATTTCTCCACGGCTGACCAGCGCAACGTGGACCTTGTGTTCTTCATCAACGGCTTGCCTGTTGCCACAGCCGAGCTCAAGACTGACTTCACGCAGACGGTCGAGGACGCCAAGCGGCAGTACAGGACCAGTCGGCAGCCGAAGGACCCGGGCACCAAGCACGTTCAGCCGCTGTTCACTTCAGGGCGTGGCGCGCTTGTGCACTTCGCGGTGTCCAATGACGAGGTCTGGATGACCACGAAGCTCGTCGGTGACAAAACGTTCTTCCTACCGTTCAACCGAGGTACCGAGGACGGTGGGGCCGGCAACCCACTCAACCCGCATGGGTCGCCGTCGTCCTATCTGTGGGAGCGGGTGCTGCAGCGGGATGCGTGGCTGAACATCTTCGGCCGGTTCATGTACATCAAGCACGACCGGCACACCGATCCGATCTCTGGCAAGACGACACGGTCGGCGACTCTGCGCTTTCCGCGCTTCCACCAGTGGGAGGCCGTCACCCAGGTGACCGGCGCGGTCATCGAGGAGGGTGCCGGCCACCGGTACCTGGTCCAGCACTCGGCGGGCTCGGGCAAGACCGACTCGATCTCGTGGCTGGCCCACCGCCTGGCCCGCCTTCAGGTGGACAACACAAAGGTCTTCGACTCGGTCATCGTGGTCACCGACCGCACCGTGTTGGACGGGCAGTTGCAGGACGCGATCAAGCAGATCGACAACGACCAGGGCATCGTCATGGCCATCGACCGAAGGGAGGCTGCCCGCGCGGGCTCCTCCAAGTCGGGGATGCTGGCCAAGGCTCTTGCCGACGGCAAGCTGATCATCGTCGTCACGATCCAGACCTTCCCGTTCGCGATGGCCGAGATCCGGCAGTCCAAGGGCCTGAAAGGCAAGAAGTTCGCCGTCATCGCCGACGAGGCGCACTCCTCCCAGTCCGGTCAAGTCGCCGCCAAGCTCAAGGCCATATTGACCTCCGAAGAGTTGAAGGAGATCGAGGAAGGCGGCGAGATCGACGTCGAGTCGATCCTGGCGGCCGAAGCCTCCGAGCGGGCGACCAGCGAAAACATCTCCTACTTCGCGTTCACCGCCACGCCCAAGAACAAGACGTTGGAGTTGTTCGGCCGGGTACCTGATGGCAAGGACGTGCCTCCACAGGCGTTCCACGTGTACTCGATGAGGCAGGCCATCGAGGAGGGCTTCATCCTGGATGTCCTCCAGGGCTACCACTCTTTCAAGCTGGCGTTCCAGGTCGGTCAGAACGCTGCCGCTGGCGACGCGGAGGTCGACCAAAGCGAGGCGACCAAGCAGGTCATGCGGTGGGTGAAGCTCAACCCGCAGACCATCGCGCAGAAGGCCGCGATCGTCGTCGAGCACTACCGCTCCAACGTCGCGCATCTGCTGGACGGACACGCCAAGGCAATGGTCGTAGCCGACTCCCGCAAGGGCGCCGTGCGCTTCAAACTGGCCATCGACCAGTACATAGCCAAGAAGGGCCTGGGCTACGGCACCCTGGTGGCGTTCTCCGGGAAGGTCGAGGACACCGAGTCGGGGCCGGAGGACTTCACGGAAGCCTCAATGAACCCGCGGATACACGACTTGCGGACCGCGTTCAAGGGCGACGAGTACAAGGTCATGATCGTCGCCAACAAGTTCCAGACCGGCTTCGACCAGCCGCTGCTGTGCGCCATGTACGTCGACAGACTGCTGTCGGGCGTGACGGCGGTACAGACACTCTCGCGCCTCAACCGCACCTACGTAACCCCGTCGGGCGTTCAGAAGACCTCAGCGATGACGCAGGTCGTGGACTTCGTGAACGACCCGGGCAAGATCCAGCAGGCGTTCGAGCCGTACTACACCGACGCGCATCTGGAGCAGTGCACCGACCCGAACCTGGTGCACGACCTCTCCGCCAAGCTGGACACCTTCGGGATATACACGCTGGCCGAGATCGACCAGTGCGCCGAAGCGTTCGTGAAGAACAAGGGCAACAACGCCCTGACGGCCGCGGTGAATCCCGGAAAGCAGCGGTTCCAGAACCGGTACACCACCGCCCTTGCTGCGAACGGCGGCCAGGGAGACAAGGCCGTGCTGGAAGAGCTCGACATGTTCCGCAAGGACGTCGGCACGTTCGTGCGCCTGTACGACTTCATGAGCCAGATCGTCGACTACGGCGATGCGGACCTGGAGAAACACAGCATCTACTTGCGGCTGCTAGCCCGCAGGATCCAGCCCGACAACTTCACCGCCCCAATTGACCTGTCCGACGTCGTGTTGCAGAACGTCAAGCACATAGACAAGGGTAAGACCGACATCGTCCTAGGCGGAGAGGACATTGCGCTCAAGGGCATGACGGCCGCGGGGTCGGCAGGCAAGAAGGACCCGAAGCTGGTCGCGTTCCAGACTGTCCTGGAACGGCTCAACGACCTATTCGGCAACGAAGACTTCACCCCCTCCCAGAAGGTTTCCTTCCTCGAGGCCCTGCTGGGCTCCCTCCTGGACGACGCGGACCTGGTCCAGCAGGCCAAGGTCAATAGCCCGACGCAGTTCGCCGAGTCCCCAGACTTCGACGACGCAGTCACGGGTGCAGTCGCGGACAACCAGGGCGCACACAACAAGATGAGCGATTACTTCTTCACCAGTACGCCAGGTCGAACGCAACTCGTCGCCGAAATCGCCAAGTGGTTCTACGCCGTTGTTGTCGATCAAGCGGAGGAGGCCAGTGAGGCCACAGAGTCGATCCAGCGGTGACGCGGTGCCGGTCTCGTAGTCCCAGGCAGGGCAGTGCTCCGCCGACCAGCGCCAGAGCTTGGCGACGACGCGGCTGGCCCGCCCAACGATCGCCCGAGCCGCGGTCCAGGGAATGCGCCCTGTGGTTGGGCTTGGTGTGGGAGGTGGCGAAGCCTCCCACACCAAGCCCAGCACTTCTCACCGCAGCGAGGGCGCGACGAAGGTGCTACCACTCGTCGATATCGCCGTACTTCCCCGGGTTCTTGGCACGGTCCACAGCCTGGGCGCATGCCTCCGGGAAGGCGTGCTCCACAGCCGCCTTGTCGGCCCCCCGCACCTGGGCCTCGACCTCCTGGCCAGGCCGGCGGGTGGTGTGCCAGCGCACCGGTAGGTCCGTGTAGAGATCACTTTCGAACTCCCAGGCTGGCGTTGACCATTGCTCGTCGCGGCCAACGTAGAGCCGTTCGCCGCTGGGCAGGAACAAGGCGTGAGCGTGGTGGACGAGCCGGCGGTCGGGCATCCGGTCACGGATGGCCCGCATGCGGCTGGGGTCCTCCTGCTCCCACTTTCGCCGGTCCCATTCCTCGACCTCCGCAGAGTGGTCGGGGTGGTCGGTGCCCCACTGTGAGGCCACGGCCTCGGCATGCTCGCGGTGCATGAACGGGATACGACGGTTGCCAAGGTGGGCGATGTACACCGCCGACTCCTCCGCCGCAGCACTCTGGCTCGGGCCAGGCACCGAACCTCCGGGTATCGGTTGGGTCGGGCGAGGGCCCGTGCCCCACAGCAGGCCGCCGACCTTGGCTGCCGTCTGCTGGAGCACCTGGCCGGTGAGGTGCTGGTAGCGGCGGCGCATCCGAGCGGATTTGCCGGGTTCCCAACCCATGATCCTGTCGACGACCGCTTCGGGGACGCCGAGGATGAGCAGCACCGTGGCGGCGGTGTGGCGGGCATCGTGGAGGCGCCCGTCGCGGACGTTCGCCGCCTTCAACAGGTCCTTCCACCTGTGGAAGTCGGTGTTGGGGTTGAGCGGCTCGCCGGTCGGCGAGGTGAACACGTACCCCTTCTCCACCCACAGGTCGCGGGCGAGCGTCCGCTCGCGGCCCTGTTCCTCCTTGTGTCGCCGCAGCAGCTTGAGCAGCTCCTCGGGCATGCCGATCGGGCGCTTGCCGGCGCGGGTCTTGGTGTCCTTAGTCTCGCGCCGGATGTTGATCTTCTGCGGGCAGTAGCCGGGCTTGCGGCCGCACTTGTCGCCGCAGCCATGCTTGTAGCGGGGCCGCAGGCGCCCTCGGCGAACGAGGATCACACCGTTCTCGAAATCGACGTCCTCCCATTGCAACCCGAGGACCTCGCCCTGGCGCAGGCCCAGGGCGAGGGCGATGACCCAGCGAGCGGTGTTGCGGTGCTTACTAGCTTCCAGCAGGAGGTGCTGCACCTCCTCGACCGTGTACGGCTCGACCTCCTCCTCTTCGAGCTTGGGGGCCTTGGCGATGGAGGCCGGGTTGGTGGTGAGATGGCGGCGGCGTACGGCCTCGTTGAGTGCCGTACGGACAGTGCGGTGTGCCTGGTGGGCGGTGCCGGCGGCGCTGCCACTCGCCTGCATCTTCTGGTAGAAGCGCTCCAAGTGTTCCGGCTCCAGCTTCTCCAGGCGGTGGGCGCCCAGGCCGGGGATGAGGTGGTGGTAGACGGCCACCCGGTAGCCGTCGATGGTGTTCTCGCCGACGCTGGGCGCGGCAATGTTCTCGACCCAGTGGGTCAGCCACGTTTGGACGGTCCAGGTCTGGCCAGCCTTGGCAACACCGGTGGAGTCGCGCTGTTTCTCCAGCTCGCGCACGACCTTGGTGACCTCGGCACGCGTTTTGCGGCTGACGTGCCGGCGGTCAGGGGTGCCGTCGTCCTTGACGCCGACGGTGACGCGGCCGTGCCAGCGTCCGTCCTTACCGAGGTAGATGGACGAGGCTCCGTTGGGCTGGCGGGACGTGCTGGGCTTCTTGGGCTTTACCATGCGCGCCCGCCTCAGGCCGCAGCGTCGAAGTCCGAGGCCCGAAAGCGGCGGGCTAGGAATTCGCCGAGTGCCTCGGCGGGTATGCGGCGCAGGCTGCCGATCTTGACGGAACGCATCTCCCCGGAGGAGACGTACTCGTACATTTTCGTCCGTCCGATGCCGAGCCGGCGGGCGGCCTCTTCGACGGTGAGTCCGACGAGGGTGGGGTCGCCTGGTTCGTCACCTCTCTCGGTCATCAGGGCACGCAGGGCTCCCTCGGGGATGCCGAGCAGCTGGGCGATCTGGGTGACGGGCAGGGGGAACTCGGGCAAGAGGGCTCCTCACCCCGGTCACGTACGGAGCGCCAACTCCGCAAGGACCGGTCAGTGGTGGTGGGTGGTTGGGCGGTTGCGCAGGCGCGCGTGAGGATGTGCCGCCTATGAGGGCGCTCGGTGTTCGCAGCATCGAGGCCCCAGCGGCAAGTGGCTATTCGTCAGCCGTGTTGGGGTCTTTGGCCGCCGGGAAGTAGTCGCCGAGCCAGCGGATCAGTCGGCCGCGGACGCCCTGGTGACGGACGAAGTCGCCGTTGGAGGCCACGTCCAGTTCGTGGACCAGCAGATTGCGGACCATGACGTCCTGGTCCGGGTTGGCCTTGGTGTACTCCCGGAGCTGGTCCTGGATGGCGTCCATCGACTTGCCAAGGGAACGCCATTCCTTCCACAGCTCGACGTACTCGCCAACGAGCCGACGGATGATGGGGTTGGCCATCTGCCCTGGCGGGCTGGCCAGTTCATCGAGGGTCATGTCGAAGACCTTGCAGAAGCCGAGCGCCTCGTCGGTGTTGACGCGGCGGCGCGGCTTGCCGCTCTCGATGCGCCAGATCGCGGACTGGCCGATGGGGTGGCCAGCCTCGGCCATCTTCTCGGCCAGGGTGACCGAGCTCCAGCCGCGTGCCTCGCGCTCCAGCTTCACGCGCTCGGCGATGTTGTCCTCGACCGGCGGCCTCGCGTTCGCGGCACGCGGGTCCTCGTCGCCCTTGCCGTTGGCCATCTTCACCTCCTCGTCGTGCGGAGCGGGCCGTACAGCCGTGGCCCAGAGTGAACTAGCTAACACCATTCCGGAGACGAATGCAAGTAGATGTTTCCCGAATGCCTGGGGTAGACTTGTGGCGTCCGGCTGTGAACGCGGCTGGACAAGCAGAAACCCCCGGTGCTGGAACACCGGGGGCGAAGCGGAAACCCTCACAACCGCCCAACCATGACGATCTGGACCGGTGGCCGGAGTTGGCGCTCCATGTGGCCTGCCGGGAGAGGAGTCCTATTGACCCAGAGTACGGGTCACATGCAAGAGATGCCATCCCGCTCCGGATACGCCCCCACGCTGTATCCGGACGAGTCCGCGCAGGCTCCTTTCAACCTGGACGCCGAATGCGCGGTCCTCGGCGCCTGTATGCACGACAGCGACGTCATCGACACGGTCCGGCCGATCCTGGGCGAGGACGCCTTCTATCGGCCCGCGCACGAGACGGTCTGGCGTGCGCTGCTCGCGCTGCACCGCGAGGGCAGGCCGACCGATCCGATCGTCCTGACCGAGCTGCTCCAGCAGCAGGGGGACCTGCAGCGGGTCGGTGGCGCCAGCTACCTGCACCAGCTCGCCGGCGCCCTCTACGACACCGGCAGCGCGGAGCACCACGCGGAGATCATCCGCGAGAAGGCGGACCTGCGCCGCCTGCTCACCTCTGCCGTGCGGACTGTCCAGCGCGCCCAGGAGCCGGGCGCCGATCCCGACGCGATCCGCAGCGAGATCGAAGCGGAGGTGCGCGCCGAGCGCGAGCGCGCCCTCGCCTCGGGCCAAGGCCGCCTGTCCCGCTTCGCCACCGACGGGTGGACCTTCGTCACGGAGACCGGCGCAGACGCCGAGCCCCTGTGGGGAACGCGCGAGAAGACGGTCTGGGCACCGGGTGAGAGCCTGATGATCGTCGGCGCTCCTGGGGTCGGCAAGACCACCCTGGCCCACCAGGTGGTCTTCGCCCGCCTGGGCCTCACGGAGACGGTCCTGGAGATGCCGGTCGCGCCCAGCAGGCGGGTGCTGTACCTGGCCATGGACCGCCCGAAACAGATCGCCAAGGCCATGGCCCGCCGGGTCTTCGAAGCCGACGAGAAGATCCTGCGCGAGGGGCTGGTCGTCTGGCAGGGCCCGCTGCCCGCCAGCCTGGACAAGGAGCCCGACCTCCTCGCCGACCTCGCCGCCGCCCACCGGGCCGACACCATCGTGATCGACAGCCTCAAGGACGCCGTGAGCACGATGGTCGACGACAGCCTCGCGGTCGCCTTCCACAACGCCCGCAATCGCGCCCTGCGAGGTGGCGTGGAGATCATGGAGCTGCACCACCAGCGCAAGGCCACCGCCGACGCCCCACGCGGCCAGCGCCCCAGTCTGGACCAGGTCTACGGCTCGACCTGGTACGTCTCCGGCGCAGGCAGCGTCCTGTTCGTCACCGGCAAGGCCGGCGACCCCGCCGTCACCCTGCACCACCTCAAGACCCCCACCGGGGAGATCGGCCCGCTCGACGTCACCCACGACCACGTGCGCGGCACCACCACGGTCGACCCCACCAAGGACCCCGCCGTCCTGCTCCGCAACGCCCCGGGCGGTCTGACCGCCCGGGAGCTGGCAGCCGTCCTGATCGGCGGGGGCGACCCCGACCGCGCCGACGTGGAGAAGGCACGACGCCACCTGGCTCGCCTGGTCGACAGCGGCCTGGCCACCAGGGCCGACGGCGTCGCCGGAGGAGCCGGAGGCGGACAGCAGACCCGCTACTACGCCTCCGCACGCCACCTCACCGCCGTCGGCTGAACCCCCTCTCGGCCCGCGTGAAGCGATCACGCGACCGTACACGCGGCCCTCGCGCGAACACCGGGCCGTGAACCGCTCACAGCGCTCACGCTCATCGCGAAACCGCAGGTCAAGCGATCACGCGAGCGTTCACGGCGTACACGCACGCAAGCGATCACGCGCGGGGCCCCCTTTAGAAGGGGGCCCGCGTGAACGCCCCCTCCGTGAACGCCCCCTCACTCCCTCACCACAAGCCCCACCGCGCCACCCCTGGAGTGCCTGTCTTGCCCTCCCCTGCCCCGATAGCCCCGGCCGCCATGCGCGGCAGCCGCAGCAGCCGCGCCGGCATCGCCCTGCTCCCGCTCACCCCGGCCGCCGAGCGCACGCACCCCCTGGGGGGCGTCGCGTGAACCGAAATGGACGCATCACCCTCGTCATCGGCCTGGTGGCCGTCGTCCTCATGGCCTTCCGGGTCTCCTGGAACGCGCTGTCCGACGTGGCCCGCGCCATCGGCGCCGACTCCACCGCCGCCCTGCTCTACCCGATCGTCATCGACGGGCTGATGGCCCTCGCGCTGGTCGCCACGCTCGTGCTCACCGGTACCGACCGCAAGTTCGCACTGCGGGTCCTGGCGACCTACACGATCGCCAGCCTCCTGCTGAACTACGTGCACGGCCTCATTCCGGCCCTGCACACCACGTCGATCCGGTGGGGCCGACTAGCCGACTGGGACCCTGCGAACTGGGCCCTCGTGCTGCTGGCGACCTCGCTCCCGGTCGGGTCGATCTACTTCGGGTCGGACCTCGTGGCGAAGGTGCTGCACCACAACCCCGAGTCGGCCGACTCCGCCGCAGTGGCCTCTGCCGAGTCGGTTAGTCAGGTAGCTGACGAGCAGGCCCCACGGTCGAGGTCTGACCAGGCCCAATCGGCCCCCGAGCAGCCAACCGAGTCGACCCCCGTGAAGGTCGCCGAGGCCCCTGTGACGAGGCCGACCGAGGCCGACGAGGCGGCCCCCGCCACCCGACCGCCCCGATCAGCCGCCGCGGGGAAGTCGACCGGAGCCGCCCCGCGCCGGCCGACGGGTCGGGTCCCCGCCACCGCCAAATCGACCGCCGACCGCACGCGCGCCCGCACCGACGCCGAAATCCTCGACGAGGCCCGACTCCTGACCGCCGACTGGAGCGACGACCGGCTGACCGCCGAGCGTCTGCGCAGCGCACTACGGATCGGCCAGAAACGCGCCCGCGCCCTACGCGACCAGCTGCAGGCCGAGCGCGCCGGCAAGGCCGAGCCCATCGCGTACGACGGCTTCGAGGCCGAGCCAGTCGACGGACACGACGAAGCCGCCTCCCAGCGGCACAGGGACCTCGCCGCAGCCCCCATCAGCACCGCCTGACCGCCGCAAACGCACCGATCGCCCCACCCTTCCGGCTCGCCTCATGTCCCGCGCAGACAAGCGCGGGACATGAGGGCCGCACACAGCGAAGCACCCGGCACCAACACCCCACGGAGTACCGATCCATGCACGACCCGAACCACGAACTCCCGACCCCCCACCAGGAGATGGCCACCGACCTGAACAGCACAGCAAGTTGGAGGTTCGGACACTCCCCCGCAGGGGGAGCGCCCGAACCCGACCCCGCCCCAGGGGTGGCGGGGTCCGTCCGGCGCCAGGGGGCGCCGGACGGGGAGGCTGCGACCGAGGGCGGATCGCAGCCAGGAAAGGCTGGCCGTACACGCCGGACCAAGATCAAAGGAAAGGCGCGTCTACGCGAGAAGAAGCAGCGTCCCGCTCAGAGCGTCCGCCTCAGCGATCACGAGCACGCCATCATCCAGGCCGGCGCCGATGCCGTCGGCATGAGTGTGGCCGGCTTCCTCGCGCACTCCGCTCTTGCCGCCGCCCGCGACCAGTCCCGCACCGCCGTCACCATCGCCACCGAACGCGATGTACTCACGGAGTTGTTCGCCATGCGCCGGCAGCTCGGCTGGGCGGGCAGCAACCTCAACCAGGTGGCCAAGGCGCTCAACTCCGGTGGCGATGTGCCCTACCTCAAGGAGGTGCTCGCCGACATCCACCGCGCGGCCCACGCGGCGAAGAAGGCCGTCGACCGGGTGGCCAACCGCCAGGAGCAGGAGGGTGAGGCGGCTTGATCCCCAGCATCCACCGGCAGGGCAGCAGCACCCTCGGTCTGCTCCACTACCTCTACGGCAAGGGCACGCACGAGGAGCACGTCGACCCCCACCTGGTCGCCTCCTTCGACCACATGGCCCCCGACCCCGGGCGCGACCCCGCGGCCACGAAGAAGGACCTCGCTCACCTCCTCGACCAGCCCCTCCACCTGCTCGACCAAGACCAGCGACCCGAGCAGCACGTGTGGCACTGCTCGGTGCGCTCCGCCCCCAACGACCCGATCCTGACCGACGACCAGTGGGCCGAGATCGCCCGCCGCATTGTCGCGGCCACCGGCATCGACCCCGGCGACGGCGCCGGCTGCCGCTGGGCTGCCGTCCGCCACGCCGACGACCACATCCACATCATCGCCACCCTCGTCCGCGAAGACGGCCGCCGCCCCGACCACCACCGCTCCGGCAAACGCGCCCAGGCCGAAGCCCGCCTCATCGAAGCCGACTACGACCTCCACCGCGTCACCCCCGGCGACGGCACTGCGGCGAAGCGCACCACCAGCGCCGAGCGGCACAAAGCCGATCGCCTGGGCTGGGACCGCGCTGCGCGCGAGGAACTGCGCGAGACCGTGCGCCGCGCGGTCGCCGGTGCCACCTCCACCGACGAGTTCCTCAATCGCCTCAAGGACGCCGGGCTCCTCGTACGCACCAAAGTGCTGCCCTCCGGCGACCTGAAGGGCTACACGGTCGCCTTGCCCGGTGACCGCAACGGGGACAAGGAGCCGATCTACTACGCTGGCTCTACGCTCGCCCCTGACCTGTCCCTGCCCCGCATCCAGGCACGCTTCACCACCGACTCCACCCCACCGGGGATCGCCGACAGCGAGCGGCCGGAACGCTCTACCGCGTCCTCGGCACCCGCCGCGGCTCGGCGCACCACCGCCCACGCGGCCTGGGCGGCAGTACTCGTCCTCGACCACAGCACCGACGACGGCGCGGCTGCCGCCCAGATCGCCGCCGCCGGTGAGGTCCTCGATGCCCTCGCCAAGACTTCAGCCCTCCACACCCGCGGCGAACTGCGGCAGGCAGCCTGGGAGTTCGAGCGGGCCTCCCGCTCCCACACCCGAGCCGAGTTCCGCCACGCGCAGGACCTGCGCCGGGCAGCCCGCGACCTGGTGTACAGCGGGCCCGCATTCGGCCGGGGCGAGGACGGGGCCGGCACCGCGATGGTCCTGGACACGCTAATCTTCCTCGCCATCGCCGCCGCCCACTGGCACGCCCAGCGACAGCACGCCCAGCAGGCCGAGGCCGCCCGCCGAGCCGAAGGCCACCTGCGGGCCGCCTACCAGCAGGCAGCCGCCGAACCCCTCATGGTGCTGCGCGAACGTGGCCGCCATATCGCTCCATCCCTGCGCCACCACCACGCCACCACGGTGCGCGCCGCCCTGCCAGGGCTCGCCGAGACCGTGCTGGCCGAGCCCGGCTGGGACGCCCTGGCGGCCACCCTCGCCGACGCCACACAGGCAGGCCACAACCCGCAGGCTCTCCTCGCCGAGGCCGCCGCTCGCAGGGAACTGGGCACCGCCGACTCCATCAGCGACGTCCTGGTCTGGCGCCTGCGCCGCATGGCCGACCTTCCCGCCTACGCCCCGGCTCCGGAATTTGCCCGGGCCAGCCGCCTCACGGACCGCCAGGCCGTGGCACCGCACCTCGCAGCACCTCCGGCATCACGTGCACCGCGCCGCTGATCCTGGCGAAGGTCCGTAGCCGACCGCGCCACTGATGCCACCGATTGCGCGATGTACGACGGGCCCGACCGGTTCCCCCGGTCGGGCCCGTCACACATCTGTACAGCCCCCGTTCAGAGGTGCTTTCCCTGTCAAGTTCGGCGTGTTGATCAGCTCGCGCGCCCTGGTTACTGACTCTGTGGTCGTGATGTCGTCAGGGTGAGGCCGGTTTCGGCGAGGCATCCGTCGATGAGGTTGCTGCGGTACTGGATCTGGCGGAGACCGTGTCGAAGCGTGCTCATGAGGTGGTCGGGGTCGGTGAAGGCAGTGTTGGCCTGGCTGCTGCGTCGAAGTAGTGACCAGATGCCTTCGACGGGGTTGAGGTCGGGTGCGTAGGCCGGCAGGAAGTAGCAGCTGATCCAGCCATGGGTGTCGATGAACTGCCGCATTCGGCGGTCCTTGTGGACGTTGAGGTTGTCCCACACGAGCACGATGGGCGCGCCCAGTTGTTGGTGGGCGTCGATCAGCAGGTCGCGGTAGTCGGTCCAGGTGAAGCTGCGTCTGCCGCCCCGCTTGTGATCGACGTGTCGTCTGGGCCGGTAGATCAGGCGTGAACGTTCGCCCTGCTTGTAGCAGGCGAGAGCGGCGATGGAGATGCGGCGCTGGGAGCGTCCCCGCACCCGGATGACGGGTGTGTGTCCGCGCCTGGCCCAGGTCCGTGAGGTGGGCGGCGTCATCGAGAACCCGGCCTCGTCTTCGAAGCACAGCCAGGCTCCGAGCGCCGCCACGGTGCTTCCACCTGGCGCCAGGTCTCCTTCACCCAGCCCGTGACGGCCTCCTCGTCACGCTCCAGCGCACGGCGGGCCGGGACCTGGTGGCTGAACCCGTGCCGGTGCAGCATCTGCGCGATGGCGGACAGGGTCATGCTCTTGTGGAACCGGCGCCCGATCAGCGTCTTGATCCGCGCCAGCGTCCACGTCTGGTCCGGCCAGCCGTGTGCGACCGGCCCCTTGGCCAACTCCTGCTCGAGCACGGCGAACAGTGCCTCACTCAGCCTGGGCCGTGAGACCGGTCCGGCGGACCGCAGCCCCTGCGCGCCAGCGTCGTTCCAGGCCCGGCGCCAGCGCTGCACCGAGCGCACACTCACCCGTAAGTCCTTGGCGACCTCGACGTTGGAGGCACCGGCCGCGAATCGCTCGGCGGCCTCCATCCGGATGCGCTCGCGAAACGACTGCCGTTCGGGCGTCAGCCCACCACCCTGCGGATATCTCACACAACCGGCATACCGCGACGATCACGCATCGTCAGCCCCCGGCGACATCACGCATCAAAGGTCAGTAGAGCGGCGACGTCATTCCTCGACCTGGTTTGACTCAACGATCTTGCGGATGCCAGTCCGCAAAACAGGGTGCAGCGATCGGATCGTGAACTCTTCGAACGACCACTCAACCGGGCCTGCCTGTGCCGCGGCCTCCTGCAGTGCTTCCAATGCCACCAATGCGCGATCCGGGGATTTGATGCCCTGCAGGAGGCCCGTGAGGACGTCGCGGACATGCCAGCGACCGTGATGCCATCCCAGGCTCGGGAGCGCCCGGACGGTGTGTCTAAGGATCTGCAAGTCTGAGGTTTCGGTGACGGCCCGGTGGCAGGTGTTGGCCAGCACGTCGCAGTAGCCGAAGTTGAAGCTCGCGTCCTCGATGTAGCCGCAGAAATTTTCGTAGATGATCGTGAAGCCGACGCTGTTGCGCTCCCAGGCCACGGACATGGTCGCGGACGACGTGTTGACCAGGACCGAAGCCACTTCACCGTAGTCCTCGGCGTGGGCCTGCTGCGCCCAGCCCAGGAATTCGTCGATCGCGGATAGGTCGGGGAAGTCTGACGCAAGGCGAGGAGCCAGGAGTTTGGCGATCGTCTCTGCTGTCTGCCACTCCGGGCTCGTGGAGAGAGCGGCGTGGATCGCTTCCAGGAGCGCGTGAGGGGACTCGTATCGCTGCGAGTACTTCGCCGTCGCGCGTTGGATCACCGGCCGAAGAGGGCTTTCCGGGATTTCGTCGTATTCAAAGGGGGGTTGCCCGGCGAGCAGGTGATGCATGATCTTGCCCAGTGAGAAGACGTCAGCGCGAGCGTCGACGGTCTTGGCCGCGTTCCGCTGCTCGGGCGCCCAGTAGAACGGGGTGCCAAACCCCTCCCCCGTCAATGTGAGCGTAGTCGTCACGCCTTCCTGCTCACGGGCAAGTCCGAAGTCACTGATCGCCCACTGGCCCTCAGCCGTCCAGAGGACGTTGGCCGGCTTGAGGTCGCGGTGAAGGATCCCCGCGTCGTGCACATAGGTGAGGCCGGCGCAGATCTGGCTCATCACGTCGGCGATCTGCATCTCATCGCCCACGAACTCCGCGATGTAGTTCTGGAGACTGCCCTGTGCGAGGGGCATGGCGTACCAGATGTCGTTCTGCTCCGACATGTTCCCGTGGGCAATAACGGGGATCACGTTGGGGTGAGACAGCTCCCTGAGGATCCGCAGCTCACGCTGAAAGCGGCGAACGGCGTCACCGCCCAGGTCGTGGACATCTCGCTGAATCTTGACGGCGACGGTCTGATCGGTCCGCCGGTCCAACGCGCGGTAGACGTCCGCGAATCCGCCCCAACCGATCGGGGGTTCCTCGATCTCGAAGCGATCGCCGATCAGCCGACGGGCCTCAACGGCTGACGGTCGCCCCGGTCGGCTGCGTCTCGAACCGGAGGAGGCCCATGCCTCGATGACGTCCAGGTCCCAGATGGGGCCCTGGGCGATCTCGGCCGCGGCAGCGGGAAAGCTTTCCCGCTGCCGCAGAAGAGCCAGCCTCTGCGTACTCACCCCGAGAGCTGCTGCAACCTCGGCGACCCCACCCAAGCGCATCCGACTACCCTTATTCGTTGAGGAGAGGTCAACTATAACTGCTACCCGGGGTCCGGCTTGGTCCGTTCAACGCCTGGGGAGAAGGGAGTTGAGCCGGGTGAACAGTTGGTCGGCCCGGGCGATCGTGGCGGAGTCGACGTCCGGGCCGAGCTCGGCCTGTTCGCGGAGGAGGACTGCTGCGGGCTTGTAGTGGTTGAACCGCGCAGCAATTTTCCGCTTCTTGAACACAGCCTCGATCTGCCTGATGACGCGGGGGTCCTTCGCGTTCAGTTCCGCGATGGTGATCGGAGTGGTGAGCTGCGAGTCGTAGGCGCGGTTGACGAGGCCGAGGTAGAAGTCTCGGTCGAACAAGTCCTCGACATCGGCGTCGCCAGTGCCGGTGAACTCGCTGATCTCGACGAGCCCGTTCTTGGCGAGCTGGTCGTTGTCGCGAAGTCGTTGGACGGCGCCGACATCCTTGGTGCTGGAGTCGATGAGGACGGCCACGTTCAGCTTGTTCGCGCCGAGGAGGGTCACGAAGGTGGACAGCTTTCCGGAGCCGCCGATGGGAGTCTTCACCCAGCGGGGGTCGAGTCCGGTGGAGCCGTTCGCTTCGGCGACATCCGTGAGGACGTCCAGGTAGATCAGATCGCTCGGGCCTTCGAGGAGCAAGATGTGCTCGCCCACGAACAGCGTCTGCGTCATCTCGATGCCCATCGCCGCCAGGAGCGGGAAGGCGGTGTCCTCGTCGGCCTTGAAGATCTCCGAGGAGACCTTCGCCCCGCCGCGCTCCATATCGACGACCGTCCGGACCCTCTGGAGGTTGTCGGGGTCGACCATGAACGGGGAGTGGGTGGTGTAAAGGACCTGGTGCTTCGGGGCCAGTCGCTCGTCGATCAGCCGGAGCAGATCCTCCTGGGCTCGGCCGTGAAGGGAGAGACCGGGCTCGTCCAGGAGGAGGATCAGGTTCGTGGTGCCCGCCGCCTCCAGCTCGTTGAAGTAGGCGAGGAACGAGAAGAACCAGACGAAGCCGCGGGAGCGGTCGTCGAACGGAACCGAGGCGCGGTGGCGGCGGTTGAAGACACGGACCTGGAGGATCGGCCCGTCGTGGAAGGGCGGATGGGCCCCGGTTTCGGGGGTGAGGATCTTCAGCTGGACTTCCAGCTCGGTGTTTTGGGACCAGTAGTCGAAGACCTCGTCCGAGATGACGTTGCCGGAGTTCTCCAGCTCCCGGAGAAGACGTTCGTGCTGGTCAGAGTCCCTGAACTCCTCCGGCGAGACCCCGGCCATGTCCAGGAGGCTCAGCAGAGCGCGCTCGCCGCGCGTGAGCTGCCCCGCCGCGCGTCGCGCGATCAGATCGTTCAGCGCGACCTTGCCCGGCATCGTGTCGTAGTCCGCGAAGTAGACGAACTTCGGCATGAACGGTTTGGCGTACGCATCGATCAAGTGCAATCCGAGCTTGCACTCGCGCCAGCCCCGGATGCGCTCGGCCAGTGCGGTCGCGTCGGACGGAGGCTCGTCCAGCGCGCTGAGCGCGTCGAGAAGGTCCGTGATCGTCTTCGCGCCGCCGATGGCCTTGGCGGCCCCGGCCGGGAGGTCCAGGGCGGAGCGCAGATGCTTGACGACCTCGGCCTCGTCGTAGGGGATCGTGAAGGTCTTGGTGTCGTCCCGATAGCCGATGACGACGTCGAACTCAGGGCTCGTCATGGCCTTCGGGCCGAATTCCGCCTCGATCGCCTTCATCTCGGTGTCGTCGAAGCGGAACGTCGCCCGGACGACCGGGATCTTCTTCCCGGCCGGGAGCTGCTTGCGGTCCCGGGTCTTGCGGGCAGGGAAGTCGACCACCTCGTCGAAGTCGGCGGGCTCCACGGGGTTGAGTCGGAAGAGCGCTTGCAGGAGGGTCGTCTTGCCCGACTCGTTCTTCCCGACGAGACAGGTGACGTCCTTCTCGACATCAAATATGTCGGAGTCCTCGACGGACCTGTAGTCGGTGATGCGGGCTTGGATCAGTTGCACTTGTCTTGGGGTCCTTCCTCGATTTCTGCGAGGAGACCCGGAGTGCCGTGCCGAGAGGCGATGATCACAACGACATGGCACGGGGTGCCTTCGGCGTTGCGTTCGAGGTATGTTCCAGATGCCAATCAGGAGTGACCCCGGTGCCCGTCGACCTCGACGCTGCCGGGGTCCTCTTTTGAGCTGGATCTGAGAGTAACGCCCGGCACTGACATTGCCGTACGAATTGTCGCCCGATGCTCTCACCTCGCTGGTGGGCGCGGCTGCGTGGGCAGGACACGGAAGTTGTCCAGCCGCTCGACCAGCTGGAGCCGGATCGGTCGGGGAGGTGGACCCAGTGGCCGAGGTAGCGCAGGCCCTCTTCGAGGGTCGGGTGGAACCGATCGACCGGACCGGAGTGGCGGTTGCACCAAGCCGCATCCAGGCGCAGCTCCTTGGTCTCGTGGCCGGCTCGGCAGCGCAGCCACCCCGAGTCGTCGCGCAGGCAGAAGACGATCCAGTCGCGGTACGCGCCGCACTCAGGGCACGCGCGGACCTCGCCGTCGATGACGA
Organism: Streptomyces sp. DF42; assembly: GCF_058267695.1. NCBI lineage: Bacteria > Bacillati > Actinomycetota > Actinomycetes > Kitasatosporales > Streptomycetaceae > Streptomyces > Streptomyces sp. DF42. The sequence goes on from NZ_CM177859.1 coordinate 4,587,614, forward strand.
GCGGCTGCTTGCCAGCGCATCATCAGCCCGGCCGCCTCCTGGCGCGACGGCACACGCAAGTCCGGCGGCAAGAAGTCGGTCACGGTCGCCTCCGGTGCGAGGTACCGGCGCTGCCGGGCCGCCGACGTGGTTGGGCACGGGCGGCTCGGTGTGCATCTGTAGCAGCGCGTAGCCTGCGCGCTGGGCTTCACGGAAATGTGCGGTCCTCGTGAGCGCGTCGAAAAAACAAGGCTCTCTCCTTCTCTGTCGTCTGGCGGGCGCAGGGAACACGCCTCATACGGCTGACCTGCTCTGCCACTTGGGGGTTGGCGACGAGCCGCACAACGGCGGCTCCTCTGGGGCAGGGTTCGTCAGCTGCGGCGGACGATGGTGAGCCGGCCCTCGGCGCTCTCGGGCACGGTGCGGCGGGGCACCGGGACCGGTGAGGCGAGCGAAGAGGCGAAGGCTGCGACCAGGCCATGGGGGACGCTGGCGCTGAAACTGGCGCACCACAGATACGGGGCGCCGAGAACGGGTTCCGCCCATGCCTGCCAGCCCACCAGGTCAGGACGCGGGTCACAGTCCTGGATAAGCGGCGGCATCATCTCCAGAGAGAGGCTGGAGGAGAACCCGGGGTCCGTGGCGGTGCTGCGGGGGCGGTCCACGTCGCGGATCCATCCCCGAGCACTGAGCGCGCTGAGGACCGTCTCCGGCCCGGTGAAGTCGGCGCCCTGTGCCTCGTGGGCGTCGATCGCCACGAGGAGATCGGCGAGTGCCTCATACGGGACGTCGGCGGTGAAGTACGCGTTCCACTCCGGCATCGCGGAAGAGGCATGCTGGCGAGCGCTCAGTTGCCAGGCAACGGGCAGACCGCCCAGCTCGAACGGATAGGCCGCGAGGATCCACTCAGCGCCACGCAGCCCGTCCGGGCTTACGTACAGAAAGGTGTGACGGGAGGTGGGCCACATGCGCCAGCCGAGATCGGACAGGGTGTCGTCGATCCGCTCGGCGAGCACACCGTCGTCACCGGCCAGATGACGCGGGGTGACCCAGTACACCGGGTCCGGCAAGTTTGGTCGGGAGCGGTCGCTGGAGTGGTGCGGGAGCAGGGGCGCCTCCATGGCTCGTGGAGTGGAACACTGGCCCGTCCAGAATCACTGGCATCACCTCGTTGACCAGGCCCTCCGGCAAGGTGTCGCAGGTTGACATAGCTGCACAGCTGCGCACCAGTCGTTTCGGGATCTTTCCCGTCTGCCTGCGGCGAACTAGTGGATAGATGGACAGGCTTACCCAAAGTAGCGAGCCGCGCCCACGCAGCTCCGGCGTGTGATCGCCAGGGGCTTTCTTGGCGCACTCCGTGGCTCAGAGGCGCCCTTGACCAAGGTCTAGTAGGACTGTTCCGTTAGGGAAGTTGGGGCGTTCTACTCGGGGGTTGCCTTCGTGACCAGGTCGGTTGGCAGTGCGTGGTGTCTCGTCAGCGGCACCAGGGTGAAATCGACCGCTCCCCTGGCTGCTGCTGGGGCCTCCGTATGAGACTCCGGCGCGGGATCGCGATCGCCGTCGTCGCCGGAGGCGGCGCTGTGACCACCATGCTGGTCGGGCTCGTCACGAACGCCGTGTCCGATGAGTCGCGGTGGCCGGGCTGGCTGGGGTGGTTACAGGAGCACGCCTGGTTCTCGTTCGTCGTGTTGGGCGTGACGATGGCGGGGCTGACGGCCCTGCTCGCCGGGCTCTCCGAGACGCAGCCTCCCACCCCGCCAGGGCGACCGGAGGATGGAGCGGGGCCACCAGGGGCCGCCCAGGTGCTGCGTTCGCTGCCGCGCGACACAGCCGCGTTCACCGACCGTGCCGCGGAACTGGAGCGGCTGGTGGGCTCAGTGCGGGCCTCACAGGAGCGTGGTCAGGGGCTGCCCGTTCATGTGATCGACGGCATGCCAGGCGTCGGGAAGACCGCCTTCGCCGTGCACGCCGGCCACCTGCTTTCTGAGCGCTTCCCCGACGGACAACTCTTCGTGAACCTCAACGGGCACACGCCCGGGCGCACTCCGGTGCAGGCCGGCGAGGCGCTCGCCTCACTTCTCACGGCCGCCGGCGTGCCGACGCAGCAGATTCCCGTCGGTGACGACGTCGGAGCGGTCACGGAGGCCCGGGCGGCCATGTGGCGGAGCAGGCTCGCGGACAAGAAGGCGCTGCTGATTCTCGACAACGCGGCCAGCTACCGGCAGCTGGAGCCGCTGCTCCCCGGTGGGAGCGGATGCCTGGTGTTGGTGACCAGCCGCAAGCGGCTGGTGGCGAACGAGGAGGTGGTTATGTCGGTGGAAGCACTGCCGCCGGATCACGCGCTCGACCTCTTCGTGCGACTCAGTGGGCGGCCGTCCGACGCTCTCGGTCGGGATGTGGTGGACGAGTTGGTGCGGCTGTGCGGGTGCCTGCCGCTGGGCGTGTCGCTTCTCGCGGCGAGGCTGCGGCACCATCCGTCGTGGAGCGCCGAGGACCTGCGCGGGCGGCTGGTGGCGGCACGGGACCGGTTGGGGGAGCTGCACGCCGGGGAACGAGCCGTCGCCGCGACGTTCGATCTCTCCTACCGGGATCTCGCGCCGGAGCGGCAGCGCTTCTTCCGACAGATCGGGTTCTTCCCCGGCACCGATCTCGACCTGCACGTCGGTGCGGCTCTTGGTGAGGTCTCGGTCGTGATGGCCCGTCGGCATCTTGAGGCGCTCTACGACGACCACCTGATCGACGAGCAACCAGGGAGTCGCTACCGGCTGCACGATCTCTTGCGCGCCTACGCTCGCGGTCTCACCGCCGAGGGAGAGGGCATGGACCACGTACAGGCCGTCCAGCGTGTGTGCACCTACTACCTGGCCGCTCTCGCCGTCGCGAACGGGCACATCGTGCGCAGCGGAGCCGCAGTGCCACCGGTGCCGGACGACGCCTCGTGGGTGGAGACACCGGTCCTGGAGTCGCGGGCGGATGCCCTGAGCTGGCTGGAGACCGAGCGGGCCAACGTCCTGGCCTGCGTCCGGCGGGCGAATGGCCTCGCCCTGTACGACCTCGTGGTCCGGCTCGCCGCGGCCATGGCGCCCTTCCTGCGCCAGGCTGGCCCCTGGGACCAGGCTGTCGGGCTCCATCGGACCGCCGCCGAGGCCGCCCGCCACACCGGCGACCAGCGGGCGCAGGGTGATGCCCTCGCCGAGCTGGGTGTCGTACGCCGCTTCACGGCTTCCTACCCACAGGCGATCGAGGCCCTGAACGACGCCGTGACGGCGTACGACGCGGTCGACGACCGGCGCGGCAAGGCGGACGCGCTCAACCAGCTCGGCATCGTCTGGTACCTGACCGCGGACAACGAGGACGCGGCCCGCGCCCAGACCGAGGCCCTCGCCCTCTACCGTGAGCTGGGGGACCGGCTCGGACAGGCGAACGCGCTCGCGGATCTCGGCATGACACACCGGCAGATGAGCCGGTTCGACGCGGCGGTAGAGGCGCAGAGCGAGGCCCTGGCGATCTACCGAGAACTCGGTGACCGATACGGGGAGGCGAACTCCCTGCGGGACCTGGGTGTCGCGCACTGCCTCATGGGCGCGTACGACCTGGCCGCGCGGCATCACCAGGAAGCGTTCGACATCTACCTGGAGCTGGATGACCGGGTGCACCAGGCTTACGCGCTGAACGAATTGGGCGTCGTCCGACGGCTGACCGGGGACATCGAGGGAGCGCGGACGGCACACAACCAGGCCATGACGCACTTCACCGAGCTCGGTGAACGGTTCGGTCGCGCGACCAGCGTCCGCCACCTTGGCGTCGTGGAGCGGGTGACCGGGGATGCGACACAGGCGATCCGGCTTCTGGAGGAGGCCCTGGACGCCTACCGCGAGCTCGGCAGCCGCGGGGGTGAGGCCGCCTCGCTGAGCGAGCTGGGCGTGGCACGCGGCATCGTCGGTGAGCGAGACGGTGCGATCGAGGCGTTCCAACGCGGTTTGGAGATTCTGCGGGACCTGGGCGACCGGTGCGGCGAGGCAGAGGTACTGAACCACTGGGGGACGCTGCTGTTCACCTCCGATGAACCGCCGGCCGCCCGTCGGCACTTCGATCAGGCGCTCATGCTCGCGCGGGACATCCGCTGCCCGCTGGAGGAGGCGCGGGCGCTGGAGGGCATCGGCCGCTGCGACTGGACGATTGACGGGCCTGGTCACGGCGTGGACTCGCTGCGAGCCGCCGTGACCGTGTACCGGCGGTTAGGAGTGAGCGCGTCCGTGGACGACATCGAACGGTTGCTGGTGTAGCGGTCCGGCTGACGCCGACCAGGTGGCCGAATTTCCTGTCCCAGGAGGGTGGTTGAGGATGCTACGTTTCCGGCTGATCTGTCGCTTCAGCCCCGTCGCACCGTGCCGCCTCCGGCACGTACCTCACGAGGAGCGTTGAATGCCGTCACCCACGTCCGTCACCGAGCCAGGCACCATCACGCCCGTCGGCCCGGCATCCGCGGAGCCGATGGTGGCCGGCAGCGCCGTCTTGGACCGCGTGGCCGCCCGCGTTCGGCAGCGACTGGAGGCCGAGGAGGGCGCGACGAGCCGGGCCGGTGACGGTGCCCACGCGGCCTCGCTCATCTGGCCCTGGCCGCTGTAAGCACATCCGCTCGATGACAGAACCCGAAGGCCCCGCTCCTTTCCAGACGTTCATCCTCAAGGTCGCCAACCGCTGCAACATCGACTGCGACTACTGCTTCGTCTTCAACTCCAAGGACCAGGCGGCGCGGCGCCTGCCCGCCCGAATGGACCTCGCTGTGGCCCGGGCTGCGGCCCGGCGGATCGGTGAACACGCCTCCGCACACCGCCTTCGAACCATCCACGTCGTACTGCACGGCGGGGAGCCGCTTCTCGTCGGCATCGGGCACATGGCCGGTCTGCTGGAGGCCGTCCGGGACGCCGCGCCGGCCGGGACCCGGGTCCTCTTCGAGCTCCAGACCAACGGGACTCTTCTGTCCGGTGCCTGGCTGGACCTCTTCGAACGGTACGAGGTTGCGGTCGGCGTCAGCCTCGACGGACCGCCACCTGCGAATGACCGGCACCGGCTGACCCACGCCGGGCGGTCGAGCGCCGCCTCCGCCGTGCGCGGCATCGAACTCCTGCAGTCGCGGCCACACCTGTTCGCGGGGCTGCTCGCCGTTGTGGACCTGGCCAACGACCCCGTGGAGGTCCACGACTACCTGGCGGCGTTCGAACCGCCCGTGATCGACTTCGGCCTGCCGCACGCGACCCACGACGACCCGCCGCACCGCTCCGACCCGAGCGTGCCCGAGTACGGACTGTGGATGAGCAGGGTGTACGACGCCTGGCTCGCGCGGCCTGAGTACAGGCACAGCGTCCGGATGCTGGAGGACATCGTGGCCCTCAGCTCTGGCGTTCGCGGCTCGGTGGAGACGCTCGGCCTGGCCCCGCCGACGAGCGTCGTGATCGAGTCCGACGGCTCCATCGAAGCAGTGGACACCCTACGGTCGGTCGAGGAGGGCGCCTCCTGGCTCGGGCTCGACGTCCTCCGCCACTCTTTCGACGAAGCTCTGTCGCATCCGAAAATGTTGCACCGGCAGCACGGCAAGGACGCGCTCGCCGAACAGTGCCGCTCCTGCCCGCTCGTGGACGTGTGCGGCGGTGGCTACCTCCCGCACCGCTTCAGCGAAGCCCAGGGCTACCGGAACCCGTCTGTCTACTGCGCGGACCTGGAGTACCTCATCCGACACGTCCAGGGCTCCCTGCGGCAGCACGGCTGGGACCCGTATGCGCAGGCCGCCTCGTCGCCGTAGACGCGTATGCCGTACCGCCAGGAGGGGATCACGCGTTGGAGCGAATGAGTGCAGCAGTGACCGAAGCTACCGAGGAACGACAGGAGGCGCCGATGAGCGTGACGATCCGCCCTGCGGAGAAGCGGGACGTCCCGGCCATGGCCGAGCTGATCGAGGAGATCGAGCGGTTCTACGGTGCGACCGACACCGACATCCAGCCACTGGAGGAACGCCGAACCCAGGTCGAAGAGGCGCTGTTCGGCTCGCCGCCGCTGGCCTCCGCGCTGCTCGTCGAGGACGAGACCGGGGACATCGTCGGACTCGCCGCCTACTCATTCCTCTGGCCGGCCGCCGGCTCCTCACACTCTCTGTTCCTCAAGGAGCTGTACGTCCGCAACACGCTCCGACGGCAGGGCATCGGTGCCCGCCTCATGGACGAACTCCGTGCCATCGCCGCAGCGCGCCCCGGGTGCAGCCGCGTGGAATGGATGACTGATAGCGACAACCCGGGGGCACGGGCCTTCTACAAGTCACTCGGGTTCGCCGAGTTCGACGGGAAGATCGTCTACCGGGTCGATTCCGGCACGGCGTGAGGGTGGTACGAGTCCAGTGGAAGTGGAGCGCTGCGACGAGTGCGGCGGCAAGATCGTCATCGGGCTCGGATGCGAGTGTCCGCCGGGCTCGTCGGCGTCGGCGCCCACGCGTTCCGTAGGCACGTTCGTGAAGAGGGAGTGGCGTACTCACCCGGATGACACGATCCTGGTCTCCCCGACGCAGTGCGCGCACAGGCCCGGCTGGTGCGACCACATGACCGAGGACGACGTACGACCCCCGCGGTGGGGGTGGATCCCGAATCCTCCACCTGGGCTCTGGGAGCGGTTGAGCAGTGCTTCTCCCGCGACCGCCACCGCGGGCAACCCGAGGCGACGGGCCGTGCGGCGGTGCACCGACTGTGAGGCGAACCTCGCGCAGGGCTGACCACCGTGCTGCGACATTGCTCTGTTCTCGCTTCGGTGGGCGCGGCCTTATCCGTCGCGGCCGCGCCCGCCTGCGTCAGGATCAGTAGCTGATGACGAGCCGCACGGAGGGCCGGTCGATCACGGCTCCGTCGGTGAGGTCACTGTCCGGTGTGTCCGCGGGGTAGGCCGTGACTACAGGTTCGGCGACCCGGGCCGGGCCCCAGGCGCGGATCTGCGCGCAGATCCGCTCGGCGAGACCGGCGCCGGCCGGGCCATAGCCGACGGCTCCCAGCCGGAACCGGGGTTCTGTCTCGGGGTCTTCGGCGGTCCGCTCCAGGGTGAGGTACGCGATGGAGTCCCCCTCGACGAGGGCGGGGCTCAGGGCAGGTGAGGCGGGCCGGTGGAGACCGGCCTCCATTGCTGCGGGCTTCGCGGTGATGCGGCAGGTCACTCGCTCCGTGGCGCTCAGCCGTAGCCAGACGCCGTCGAACGACTCGACGGGGCCGACCGTCACATCGGTCCAAGCGACCGACTTCGGTCGGGTGAGCGCGTCGCGAAGGAGTTCCGGGGCGATGGACTGGTCCTCGTCCCAGTAGAGCCTGACGAGCCGGTCGTCGTCGATGTAATCGTTCCGCTCTCCGTCCTGGCCGATCACCGGGAGGAAGCCGCACATCTTGACGGAGTCGGACAGCATCCGCCCCTCCCCCCGTTGGAAGGCCACGGCCCTGGAGAGCCCGCGCCACCGCAGTGGGACCACGAGGCGTCCGCCGACGGTGAGCTGGTCCCACCAGGCACCGGGGAGGTCCCACATGCCGACCGTGGCGATCATTCGGTCGTAAGGGCTGAACTCCTGGGCGCCGAGGGCGCCGTCCCTCGTGACCATGCGAACGTCTTCGCATCCGTTGGCGTCCAGCGTCCGGCGGGCGTAGGCGGTCACGTCGGGGGCGATGTCGCATGTGGTGACCTGTCCGGACTTCCCGGTGAGGTGCTTGAGCAGGGCGGCGTTGTAGCCGGTGCCGGCCCCGATCTCGAAGACGTTGTCGCCTTCGCGGACGGCGAGCTGGACCAGCATGAAGTGCACGACGTCGGGCTGGGAGGCGCAGCTCAGCGGGAGTGCGTCCTCATCAGGGTTCTCCTTGATCGTCACGCTCTTGTTGGCGTACGCCTCCTCGATGGGTGCGTCGGGGAGGAAGGCGTGGCGGGGTACGGTCCGCATGGCGGTTTCGACGCGTGTGTCGCGGAGGCCGGAGAGGTCCTCTTTCAGGATGGCGTCGACCAGGCGGTTGCGCAGGTCCTCGGGGGAGGCGCCAGTGGTGGTGTTCATCGCGTCCTTTCGGAAGGTGCCAGCTGTGCGTACGGCAGGGGCAGATCGTTCTCATGTGTTCTGGTGTGCGGATGCGGTTCGCGGCGTCACCCTGTCAGGAGCAGGCAGCGGTCCCAGGGGGCGGTGATCACCGTGTTGACGGGGTCGGTGAGACGGACCAGGTGGATACCTGCCGTGCCGTCCATCAGGCCCGCGCCGTCCGGCAGTCCGTGGTGGTCCAGGTGCTTGTTGAGCCGGACGTTCAGGCGGCGTAAATTCGACGCGAGTTCGTCGTCGAGGGCGTCGGCGGCGGCACGGGAGACGGTCTGGATGAGCCCCGCCCAACCGTGGCAGAGGGAGGCGTCGGTGAGCTGGGCGAGCTGCTGGTCGTCGGCCAGACATCCGGCCAGGGCCTGCTCTGCTTGCCGTTGCCGGTCACGGTCGCCGAGGGCGAGACCGGCGAGTTGCTGGGCGCGGGCGATGCCGGGGGTGCCGTAGCACCAGGATGGGCGTCTCGGTCCTGGACGCTGGAGCTCACCGCGTCGGTGTTCGGCTCGGGTGATCAGGTCCGGCCACCAGGCGCGCGAGTCGGTGCCGTTGCGCCACCGGTCGAGCCAGTCGCAGATCCGGGTGATGGCTTGTGTCTGTCCGGGCACCGTGTGGCCGTGTCGCAGGGCCGTGGCCAGCAGCGCCAGCGGTCCGGTGATGCCGTGGGCGAGGCCGAAGTTGCCGTGTCCGCCGGGCCATCGCGGCGTCGGTCGCAGATCGGGGCTGTCTCCCGTCCACCAGCCGGGCAGACGTTGCGCTTCGATGGTGATCGGTTCCGTCAGCCGCACCAGGTAGGCGAGGACGTCCTGAAGCTCCGTCTTGTGGCCGCGGTGCAGGTGGTACACGCCCAGCCCGGTCAGTCCGCTGATGAGGTCGTACTCGTTCAGGGTGGGCAACGCGCCGTGATCGATGCGGGCGTGTGCCCGCTGGAGTCGATGGCGTGTGACGTCGGCGAGGTGCGTGTCCAGGGTCGCCAGGGCGCGAGTGGCGGTGTTCGTGTGCGTGAAGCTGAGGACGTACGCGACGGCCGGGGCGCCCTCGTACAGACCGCATGCTTCGGGGGCGGCCTGGATAGGGCCCTCGAGCATGGCGGCGGCCCACGGCCGGAGCGCGTCCCTGTCGTCTTCACCGGTGTAGGCCCTGACGGCGTGCAACAGGGCGACTCCCGCCGCGCCGGAGTACAGCGACTGCCCCCAGCCGGGCCCGGTGGGTGTGGGCGGCGCGTCGTAGTTCATCAGCGGCTCTCCCCCGGCCAGGCGGCCCATGCGACGGCGGACTGACGGGCAAGGCGGCGGCAGATCCTCTCGTCCTCCCGGTCCAGACCCCGCAGGCGGTTGTGGTGCATGTGCAGCAAGGATTCCAGGACGGAGTCGAGGTCCATGCTCTCGGCGAGGCCCTCGCGATACAGCGCCAGGGCCACGGCGCGACGGTGCCACGCTTGGGCGAGCTCTTCGCCCCAGCCCCGGGCACGAGGCGTAGTGCGGCGAACGAGTTCGGTGGCCTGGTCGCTGACCCCTCGCTCGACGCGAGCCGGAGGTGCGGGGCGGTTCGCCAGCCACCTCATGCCCTCGTCGGGGCCGAGCAAGCCACAGACGATGTCCACCATGCCGACCGCGGCCAGCGCGCGTCCGTCTACGCCGGCGGCTCCGGGGACCTGCAGGGCGGCGAGGGCGTAGGCCGAGTCGGCCGTGAACACCGCCTCGGCACAGCGCAGAGCGGCGCCTGGGCCGTAGCGGCCGATCTCCGGGGTGTAGGTGTCGAACACGAGCCTGCTGCTGAGCCCCTCGCGGCGCAGCCCGGCGGCCCATCCGGCGACGAGCTCGGTGCAGGCGGCGTACTGTCCCGGGCTGCGCGTGCGGATGCGCAGACGCAGGTGGTCGAGGTCGTGTGGGGTGCGGTAGCGGACGAACCACCACTCGGGTGTACCTGGGAGTTGGGGCACGAGCCGCGCGAGGTGGGTGCCGATCAGCTCCTCGAAGTGTTCGGGGTGGCTGTAGATCTTGGCGTTCAGCCAGGGTGCCTGCACCGCCCCCGGTACGGGCCCGAGGGTGCTGTTGGTGAGCACGGGGAGGAAGCCGGAGAGCGGGTCGGGTATCGGCCGGCGGGTGCTGGTCATCGGCAGGGCGATCTCGTGGACGTGGCCGCCGATCCAGCCGTAGGTCTCCTCGGCCGGCGCCTCCGTAAGCACGGCGTGGCCTTCCCGGTGCAGGTGGGCGCGCAGGACGGTGGCGTGTGCGGGCACGTCGAGTTGGAGCCGCCGTGTCCGGTCGTCCTCCCGCAGCTCGACGGCACCGTGGCAGTGCCACCGCTTCCGCCACCGGCCGAGGGCGTCGGTCCACTCCCGCATGTCCGCGCCGCGGCTTGGAAGGTCGTCGGCGGTCAGGTTCCAGCGGCTGGGAGAGAGGATCACGCGCCCGTAGCGGACGCGCGGCTGGAACGGCAGCCGCGCGCCGTGCGGCCCCCAGTCGAAGTTGGTCCAGGCAGGGCCGAAGGAGCGGGTCAGGTGCGCCAGGAACCTGGCCAGGGGCGGGGGTTGCTTGTCCAGGGCCATGGCGTGGAAGACCTGCGGGTCCACCAAGCGACGGCGGGAGATGCTGACCAGGTACAGCCGGGTGTGCGTGGCCGTGACCGCGAGGTCGTCGACGTCGATGAACGTCGGCGCGGTGTCATCCGGGCTGCGGTGCTCGCCCAACGGGATCACGTGTGGAAGATAAGCGGGGATGCGGGCGACGTTCTCCGTGTGCGGGTACAGCGGCGGGAAGGAGAGCTGCGCGGTCAGCGCGTTCTCGACGCCCGTGGGAACTTGGCGGTAGACCTCGTCGAGTCCCGTGCCGGTGGCGACCGGAGTGAACCGGGAGGTGAGCGTGCCCGCGGCTCGGGCCGGTGTAACCGTGAGCGTGAAGTCCCCGTCCTCCAGGGCGGACAGGCTGTCGGCGTGCAGGCGCGCGCACATCTCCACGTGGGGCGGTGCCTCCTGCCCGGTCGGCGCATCGCCGGCCAGGCGGTCGATCAGGTCGTCGGTGAGGACGATCTCCCTGCTGCCGTCAGCCAGTGCCTGCCAGGCCAGGGCCAGCAGCCGCTCGTCCCGCTCGGAGACTGTCGGGGGCGGTGCGGTCATGCGGCTGCCGGGGTACTCGGCTGGATAGCCGAGCCCGGACGCCGGGTCGACGACCTCCTTCACCGGCACGAGCGTGCCGGTGCCGTACCGCTCCCAGAACGCGACCTGGTACTCCTTCCACACGCCTTGGCCCGCCGGTCGGCGCGTAAGCCGCAGTAGAGCATCGGCGGCCCTCTCCATCTCCTGCGCGACGCTCTCGGGGATCCGTACCTCGGCGTCCAGCCTCAGGTCGACGGCCAAGGGGCTTCGGCCCGCGGCGGAGAGCCCACGCAGTCGACCCGTGAGTTCCTCCCGAGCCGGCCCTTGCGCGCTCGCCGGGCGCCGGTTGTGCTCGTGTACGGCGCGTTGCACCGCTTCCAGCTCGTGCAGAACCTGCGCGACCTGCGGCACCGTGCCCGCGCCGTGCAGCCGGTCAATCAGGTGGGACAGCGGATTGGTATTGGTCATCGGCGCGCGCAAACTGGTGATCAGAAATTTCTCGCGCACCAGCGCGCCGAGCAGTGTGCGGATGTTCTGCGGCTCGGTTCGAGGGAAGGTGGCGGCCAACTGCTCGGAGAGGGCGGCGAAGCGGACCGGCCGACGTGCCAGGCCCTCGATCACGCGTACCGCGCTGGTGCGCCGAACGGTGGCGCCCATCGGTCCGCCGTGTGGGACATGCAGGCGTCCGCCGCGGCGCGCCGCCAGGTTGTTCAGGACGACATCCAGGCGCTCCAGCAGGGCCGGGCACGTCTCCAAGCGGACGATGACGTCGTCCAGCCACTCGGTATCCACCCGCGCCACGGCCCGGTGTGCGCCGCCCCACCTCACGTGCGAGGTCGAGCCCACGCTGGCCGCGGTGACTCCCGCGAAGAGGCCGAACGGGGTCGGCCGCCCGGTGGCGCGCAACAAGTAGCGGACGGTGGCCATGGCGGCGCGCCGGAGCTGCTTGGAGCGTGTCGGCTGCCCAGCGCAGATCGCGTCGACCCGAGAGGCGAGATCGCCGCTTGCCTGCCGTACGGCGTCGGCGAACCGCGCATCGGCCCACACCTGCTTCAGCCACCTGCCGCATGCGTCCGTGTCGGACGGATCGGGCCACCACCCCGGCAGACTCGTCAGTGGCATCGCGGCGGCTCGGAGCAGCGCCGCGCCCGTGTGCTGGTAGAGCTTTCCATCGTCGCTTCTCATGCCAGTGCCTCCGCCATCAGTGCTTGAACGGGCGGGGTCGGGAGCGGCAGCGCCCCCGACCCCGTGCACGGGCCGTCGTCAGACGGCGCTGGCGCAGGACGAGGCGCAGGAGGCCGCGCACCCGTCACCGGTGCCGCACGCCTTGGGGAGCAGGTCGGCGCCGATCTCCGTGACGATGGTCAGGTCGACGTCGAACGGGTCGGCGGGCGCCTCGGGGGCGGCCGTCGCAGCGGACGCCCCGATGGTGGCCGTCATGATCGGGCTGAGCATGGTTGCGGTCATCGCACTTCCTCTTCTGTCGGAAGGTTCCGAACGGTTCGTCGTGCCGCCCGGCCTGCGTATGGATTGCCGCAGGGCCGGGTCTCTGGGTTCGCACCTTGGGTGCGGCCCCTCTCCGGTTGATCTGATTCCGTGGGGGACATGGATTCGGAGCATCCGGAGAGGGGGGTCGAGGACACGGGCCGGAGCTACCGGGACTGGCCCGCGTAGAGCGTGGTCAAGGTTGTGCCGGTCACCAGGACGGGCAGGAACAGCACCTGGAAGGTGCCGAAGCCGAACCGACCGACGTACGTAGCCGGATGCCGCAGCACCCATCCGACCTGGCTGAGCAGCCGCAGGAGCGGCCGTTGCCGTATCCGGGCCATCACGCCGCCGACCGCCGTGCGACCGTGGCGCCTGCGGCATCGACGACCGCCCACGGGGTCGTAATCAGCGCTCCGGTCCGAGCCTGCCAGGCAGCGAGGTTCGACTTGTCCTCCTCCAGATGCCCCAGCATCACGAGCAGAGGGGTGACGATCCCGGCCGCCTTCCCCTGCTCGACCGCGGCCAGAGCGTTGTGCCAGCCCTCGCACAGGGCGCGGCTTTCGAACGGTGCCGCCCGGTCGACGTACGTCTCGACCGCCTCCCAGCCGGCATCGGCGACGTACCGCCGTGCGCTGGCCACGCTGTGGTCGGCGGCCTCACCGAGTAACGCGGGCAGACAGGCGTACAACACCAGGCGCGTGCCCGGGGGCACCTCGTGTGGTGCGGTCTGCCTCGCACTGCCGCTCATTCCGCGTTACCTCCAGCCAGGTGAGCCGAGACGCCAAGGGTCCGGCGCCTCGACGAAGAGCCTCGTCGGGGGCAGTCGGCGGCGGTACGCCGTCAGCACGCCGTTTGTCCGCCGTCCGGCGGCGCGCGAGGAGGCGGAGCCGCGGCGTACCGTCGCGGCTCAGGCATAGCGAGGCTGATCGGTCCAGTGCCAAGCGGAAACGAGAAGCGGCGATGGACGCGGTGGACGAAGAGCGCCTCTGCAGGCGGACGCCAGTACGGCGTCATTGGGTGAAGCTGGCCGATTGCCCCGAGCCTTCGGGCCTCGCGCGCAGACACCTACGAGAGTTCCTCGAGGGGCGTGCCGCGCCGGAGCGGGTCGACGACGCCGTTCTGATCGCCTCGGAGCTCGTGGGCAACGCGCTCAGGCACACAGCCGGCGGACCGGACTGCATGGGTGTGGAGGTCTACCGGGACGTGGCGGTACTACGAGTCCATGACGCGGGACGGGATGTCTCCAGGGTCCGGGCACGCTCTGCGGAGGAGTCGGTGGATGAGTTGACGGGCAGTGGTCTCGGACTGCTGCTCGTCGGGGAGTTGGCCTCCGCGTGGTCCGTCCGGCCGACCGCGATCGGCAAGGAAGTGGTCGTGGTTCTCGCCTTGGGCGCCAGCGGGCTACCCGAGCGTGACGTTCCTCCGCACATCCCAGCGGTACGTCCGCCCCTCACGGCGGAGTTCCACCAACTGGACGGCGGACACGGAGAGTTCGACAGCCGGTAGAGCGCGAAGCCCTGAGACCGTCTCCACAACGGGCGCGGCGGGGCGTCGACGGTTGTTGTACGCGAGGCTCAGGTGCGGCCGGAAAGCCGCCGTCGGCTTCTTCGGGGCCAGACCGACGCTGCCCCCCGCCTTGGCCAGCGCGTGGTGCAGCCGGAGCAGGGGTTCCCAGGGGCCGAGGGACAGGCGGATGGCGCCTCGGGAGCCGGCCAGCGGCATGGCGCGTACGGAGAACGCGGAGGGCAGCAGCGCCTCGGCGTCCTGCGCCAGGCTGTCCAACTGGCGGGGGGTGACGACGCCGGGCGTTCCGACTCGGGCGAGGGTGATGTGCAGTCCGTCCGTCGGCACCGGGTCGAGGCCGAGGGGCGCCAGCTCCTCCTGGCACTGCCCGGCGAGAGCGGCGAGCCGCTGATCATCCGGGAAGGTCAGCATCCAGTAGTACGCACGGCTGCCGTCCGACCAGCCGGGGCGTGCCCAGTGGTCGGTCATCTCGTCGAGTGCGCTGAACGCCGCCCAGTCGTGGGCCGCGGTGACCGCCGGATCGTGCGTGTCGGCGGGAGGCTCGGTGGGGAACGCGGCGGGATCGGCGCTGAGCAGGGGCACCCGACGTACTCCTTCGGCTTCACACTGCCCCGGAGTACGACGACACCCACGGCGCCTACGACGCGGATGACGCCATGGCCAGGGCCGCTGGCTGCGAGCTCCAGGTCCGGAACTCATCGCCATAATCGCGTACCGCCGAGTGATCACGCCACGGCCCGGCCTGCTCATGCAGGTCACGGGAGCGTTGGTAGACGGAGCTGATCGGTGTGCCTCCGCACAGCCGCAGGGCCTCACGGCCCAGCGCCATCGCGTGGTCGATGTCGGGCGTGCGCTGTTGCAGCAGCGCGGTGGCGACGTCGAGGCGTATGAGCGAACGGCTCCAGGAGGACGTCGAGTGCTCCACCAGATCATCGATGTGCTCGGCGTCGCGCAGTACCTGAGCCGTGTTGCGCAGCGCCACGTGTGACGTGACGGCGTTGGCCAGCGTGCGGGCCCGTCCGTACGGCTCGAAGGAGATACAGGAGGTCAGCCCGACGGGCACCTCGTGGAGGTCGGAGAGGCGGAGTGCCTGTCCGATGGCTTGCTCGACGGCACGCCGGTCGCCGGTCTTGCCGAGGGCCCGGGCCCGGCCGTTGGCGAGAAGGCGGATGCACTGGGCGTGGCGCGGGGCTCGCTCGACGGCCGTGGCCGCGCAGGCGTCCGCCTCGTCGTACCGGCCGGCGTAGTAAAGGCTGAAGGAGAGCGTGCCGCACGCCCAGAGGTCGGTGTCCAGGTCGCCGATCTCACGGCTGAGATCCCGAGCCTCGGCGCAGTACGCCTCCGAGAGCGCGAAGTCGCCCGTGTTCACCGCCATGTAGCCGAGCAGGCCGGAGGCACGGGCGGCGATGCGGAAGAGCTCTCGGCGCGTGCGTGGGGGCTGGCGGCCGTCGAGGAGGGTGTGGGCAAGCTGCCGCACCTGGCGGGCCTGGGGACGGAGAACGTACGGCCCGTCCTCTTCGTACCGGCTGGCGATGCCCTCCAGCGAGGAGTCGAGGAAGGCGAGCGTCGCGTCGTCGGCGTTGCTGGCCGTGAGCTGCCGGGTCCGGGTGACGATGTCCAGTGGGTTCTCGTCGTCCTCGCGTGGCGGAGGTGCACCCGTCGCCTGCTGGCCTGTGCTCGACTCCTCGTCGCGCTCGTGCGCGGAGTCGCCGTCGCACGCCGTGGAGAACAGCTCGGACACGGGTCTGCCCAGCATGTGCTCCAGAACTCGGCAGGCGTCAGGACGGGGCAGAGTCAGCAACTCCCCGCCGTACCAGCGGTCGAACTGGCGTGGAGAGACCTGGAGGGATGCCAGGCGGGGGTCTCGGTCGAGCTCTGCCAACCGGGCGGCGGCCCGCTCGTACTGGGCGGCGAAAGCCTCGTGCGTCGTCAGGTGCCGTTGCTGGAGCAGCTGCCGGAGCAGCGTTGTCCGGGGCATGGCCCACCCTCCTGGTGCGACGTGCAGGACCGACGCGGAGGCGCGTGCCGGTAGCGAGGTCGTGGTCATGCTCGCCCATCGGTCGGCTGCGGTGTACGCCCATACGAACGCGCGACCGCGACTCCTGACAGCATGCCGACGCAACCACCAACTAGGCAATATGTCTGGTGAAGTTGACCCGTATGGGTTGTAGAGGCGTCACCGGTACGGAGAGACTTCCACCATGGCCTTGAAGAGAAGCCTGGTCCCGCAGTCGGTGTACCGGCGACAGCTCGCGGCACGGTTGAAGGAACTACGTGACGCGACCGGGCTCACCCTCACCGAGGTTGCCGACCAACTGGAGGTCAACCAGGGGTCGCTGAGCCGGATCGAGAACGGCGAACGCGGTACGACGCCGGTCCTCGTCCGGGCACTGCTGGACCTGTACGGCGTCAAAGACGAGGACGGGCGCGCCGACGTGCTCGACCTCGTGCGAGCGGACAAGGAGCAGCAGAAGCCCTGGTGGCGGAAGTACTCGACAGTGCTCACCCCGACCCGCTACGACGGGTATCTCGCGCTGGAGGCCGGCGCGACACACCTCGCCAGCTACCAGCCGATGCTCGTGCCAGGGCTGCTCCAGACCGAGGACTACGCGCGTGCCGTGATCTCCCAGATGAGGAAGGACCTGTCCCCGCCGCAGGTCGAGTCCCTGGTCAGGGTCCGCATGGAGCGGCAGAACAGCCGCTTGGGCGGTGAGACCCCCGCCAGACTCTGGGCGATCCTCGACGAAGCCGTGCTGCGCAGGACGGTCGGCTCCACAGAAGTCATGCACGACCAGCTGCGGAAACTGGCGGAGGCGAGCGAGCAGCCGAACGTCACCGTGCAGCTGCTGCCGTTCTCGCTCGGAGCGCATCCCGGCCTGTACGGCCCGTTCGTCATCCTGACCTTCCCCGCCCCCACGCCGAACCTGGTGTGGCTGGAGAACCCCAAGAACTCCGTGTATCTCGAATCCCCGGAGGACGTCGACAACTACACGGAGATCTTCGACCAGTTGAGGGACGCCGCCCTCGATCTGTCGGAGACCCGCACCCGCATCGCACGCATCAGCAAGGAGCTCGAAGAGTGAGCACGCCCAGCATGGCCGCCCCGCACGACGTCGATCTCGCGCACGCGCGGTGGCGGAAGAGCTCGTACAGCGGGGGTGCGAACGACTGCGTGGAAGTTGCTGCACTGGGCGACCGCGCCGCAGTGCGCGACTCCAAGGACATCAGCCGTGGGCCGTTACTCATCTCGAAGGCGGCGATGCGCGCGCTGGTCAGCGGGATCGCTAACGGGTCGATCATTGACCGTTGATGCCGAAAAGCGAGCTGGCGCGTGAGGAGGGAGCGGTGACACCCGTCGTGGTGGGCGCGGGTGTCCCGGTCTCACGACGGGCGTGGCCCTGTCGGAAGCCGGGTCCTTCGTGTAGCTGATGGCTGAGGGTGCAACGCCACCAGCGGACGACACGGCGAGTCTCGTGCCGTGCCCCGCACCGGCCCTTGAGTGAAAATCTTGGCGACGGTGTCCCCCGCGCCCTTATAGTCCGGGAATGATCGAAATACCGACCTTCGCAGCTTGGATGGAGGAGAACCGGGCCCAAGGCTTTCCCAACAAAGCAACTGCGTGGGCGGTCTACAACGACCGGATACATGAGGGCATGCAGGCCCTCTTCGAACATCCAGAGGTCGCAGCGAATCGTTACGAGGCTGCCGTGGCCGAGGCCGCGGCGACCACCTTTCTCGAATCCATCTTCGGCGCCGCCTGGGTGAAGGAGAAGTTCCCCCTCGCCGACAACCGGGAGGAGCTCGGCCCTTGGGTGCAGCAGGCCCGGCAGCGCCAGGAACTTGCTAGGAGGGTGTTCGAGTTTCAGGGCGAACCGTGGTTCGCCGACTTCCTCTCCTATACCAAGACGAACGACATCGCGTCGGCGATCTTCGAAGCAGACGTCCTCCAGACCCTCATGCGCATGCCAGCCGGCATCGCCAGAGTGACGGAGTCGGGAGTCAAGGGCCAGGACTTCGACATCCTCCTCAACTTGGCGTACATCGGTGACGTTCCTGTCGAGGTGAAGTACAAGCAGGACGACACGCCCTTCTCGGAGGCCACGGTCCGTAATACGGTCAAGGGCGCGGTTAAGCAACTGCCGCGGGGCCAAGTCGGGTGGTTGTTCATCCACGTCCCTACAGCCTGGGTGCGCCCCGGTCGCGCGGACGAATATCACGAGGCGCTCTACGAGGCACTGAGGCAGACGTCGCGGATCGGTGTCGTCTTCACCGCCATCGACAAGCCTTTCCACGATGAAGAGGCGGGAAAGATCCGCCACCGGAGATTCTGGGATCTTTACAAGGACGATGGCGCGTCGCAGGAATTGTGGGGTGCTGCCCTCCTACTACGGGATCTCCTGGACAAGCGCTGGGATTTCTTCGCTCCGCGTGCGCCGTTCTGATGTGCGCTGCCCGCGCCGTCTTCGCTTCTCGGTGGGGTGGCAGCCCCACGAGTCAGCGCCAGCCCGTCTCCGTTTGCTGCCGCTTCCACAGCCGCGCCACGGCCTCCTGCTGCTCGGTACCGAGCAGCAGGAGATCAGGTGAGCATCACGACCCGGAGCACGGCACCAGTTCGAACCCAGCAGCATCGTCGGAGCAGCAACAGCAGTGAGCCCACGCGAGGGCACAGGGAAGCCTTACGGCCGGAGGCGCCGGGCCCAGACCGGTTGATGTCGATCAACTCGCCGTCATCTGTCGGTGCCCCTGAGTAAAGTCCCGGAAGGGCATCTAGGGAGGGGCCACGTGTCGTTCGACAGCGATCAGTACGTATACATCATGGAGCGGCTCAAAGAGGCCGAGCTGGGGGATCTGGCGAGCCAGCTGGACCAGGAAGTCCGACAGGGGCGGGCTGTCCCGGAGGAAGAGCTCAAGCAGGAGCAGCAGAGCCAGTACGAAGCACGTGCCAGCCGGCTGGCGGAGACGAAACTTCAACGCCTCGGAGAGTCCGACGTAGCGGTGATCCCGTACACGGGCGACGAGAGCATCGAACTCATCCGTGGCGCCCTCCTGACGCTCGCTGAGACCATGTACGCGTCACGCAAAGCCTCACTAGACACAGCTGTGGCTCACGAGATGCATCGGACCATCGAGTTCGGCGATTCGGACCTGGAAACGCCCTCCTACATCGACCTTGAGCAGGAAACAGCGCAGGCGCGTGTCGCGCTCGAACTGGTAAGGGCGTTGTTGTCCGACGGGATCGACACGCACGCGGAGGCCATCCGATGAGCAGGGGAAGCCTGATCCAGGCCATCGAGAAGGCGATCGGTGTCCTGCAGCCCGTGTACCGCAACAGCGCAGACGAATCCGACCTCTACGAGGCGTCGCTTCTGGCACTGTGCCTCGAAGCCGCGAGCGCGGCCGGCGGGACCACAATGCTCACGCAGGACGGCACGACTCCAGCCACTGCACTGCGCTTTCGTAGGTCCCCGGGAAACCTATGGTCGGGCACCTTCACTTACATCCTGGTCAGCTTCCCCGGCACTCAGAAGCAGCTGGAGATCCACCTGGGCGTGTACGTCGTTGCCGCCACCTCGAAGGTCGCACACGAATGCGACGTCGCCGTCATCGATCACCACGAAGCCGAGCGGAGCCGACAGGCTGGGGTGCACCCACGGAGCGCCAAGCTCGTCGCGGCGATCGAAGCGAAGCACTACAGTTCCTCGCCTCCCCTTGGTATCGGCAGGGGGTTCCTCGGGCTGGCCCAGGAAATGGGTGCGAAGAAGTGCTCGCTCGTCTTCCCTTCGCAGAGTTCCACCAATCTGGGAGCCCTGATCGCTGGCCGCCCAAGCGAGTCGTACCCCGAGCTGCTACCGGGCACCGATGCAGCTAACCGGCTGCGCTCACAGCTTGACCAGGCCATCCGCAACTGGAAGAACAAGCGCTGACCCAAGAGGCACGTCCCGAAGCACACGCTGACCAGCCAGAGCGCCGTGCTCCGTGGTCTCAGTTCTGGTCTCATTCACCCACGTCCGGCTCGGTTCAGCGCCCTGTCCAAGACCCAGTCCGCTCCAGGTCAGGACGCTCCCGACCTTCCCCGGACCCCCAGACGAACATTTGGAAAGCGTGTTGGGGGCAACCCCTCACGAGTTCGAATCTCGTATCCTCCGCCAGTGCCTCACCGGGCACGATGTCGAAGGGCCCCACCGTTCGCGGTGGGGCCCTTCGTCGTTGTCCGTCTCAGCCCGTTTCCGGGAGCTCCCATAGGGCGTCGCCGACTTGCTGCGCGACTTTGCGGAGCATGGTCCCCGTCACGTGCATGTAGCGGGCGCGCATCCGGGCCGCACGGTGGGACGCACGAGCGGTGTCGATGGCCGGTTGGGCGGGTGGATCGGGGGCGGGTTGGACAGGCGGGTCGGGGTTCGTGAGCGAATCAAATAGGCGTGGCTGAGGACGGTGCGGGGTTGCTGGAGGCACCCGTGACAAGTGGCCGTTCGGCCCACCGACCGCCGTGGCTGACTCTCGGTGGCTCGGGTCACAACGGGGCTACTCGGTGCCTCTGAGGGTTTCGCTCCGAGAGGCGCGCGGGTTTCCGGTCCCCGTTTCTCGGGGCAGCAGTGCTGCCGCAGCCAGGCCACCGAGGCCGAGGGCGGCCAGGCTGATCATTGCGGTGGCGTAGGCGCCCTTGCTGAGACCGGCGACGAGGATGGTGCCGGCGATGGCTGTGCCGAAGGACGAGCCGAGGTTCGACACGCTTCGGGACAACCCCGAGATCTCTCCCTGCTGTTCCTCGGGGAAGCTGGACTGGACGACGTTGACGGAAGGGGTCAGCATGACGCCCAGGCCGAGGCCGATGAGCAGGAGGCCGGGGACGAAGGCCCACGCGGTGGCGAAGCTTCCGGCCAGGGTGATCAGGACGACCACTCCGGCGATGGAGAGGGTGAAGCCCGTCATGATGAGCGTTCGCTGAGGGTGTCGGCGGGCCAGGCGCTCGGCCGCCAGGGATGTGGCCAGCAGGCCCAGGGTGGCCGCCGTGAAGACGACCCCTGTCTGGACGGCGTCGTAGCCGCGCACGACTTGTAGGTAGGCCGCCACCGTGAACGACGTGCCCATGAGCAGTAGCCATTGGATGTTCTGGGTGACGAGTCCGAGGTTGGAGACGCGGTTGTCGAACAGGCGCAGCGACAGCAGCGGTTCCCGGCCGGATGCTTCTTTGGCGCGGGCGGAGCGGAAGAACCACCAGAGCACGAGTGCGCCGAGGACCAGCAGCACGATCATGAGCCAGACGTTGTTGTCGGCCGCCAGGATGCCCATGACGACGAGGACGAGACCGATGGCGGAGAGGGCCGCGCCGGCGGTGTCGAAGGAGCGGGTCGGATCGGGGGGCAGCGGGTCGTCGATGCGTCGGCTGAGGATGACGATCACCGCGATCACCAGGGCCTGGAACACGAAGGCCGCGCGCCAGCTGATGGCGGTGGTGATGAGTCCGCCTATCAGTGGCCCCGCGGCGGCTCCGATGCCGCCCAGTGCCATCACGACCCCGAACGCACGGGCACGGGAAGTGACGTCCGGGTAGAGGAGAGTGGTGAGGATGTAGACGGGTGGGATGAGCAGCGCGGTGCCTACCCCTTCGAGGATCGAGTTGCCGAGGATCAGCACGCCGAGTCCCGGGGCGGCCGCGCTCAGCAGGGCGCCGATGGCGTAGACGACGAGGCCGGTCAGGAAGCAGCGCTTGCGGCCGTAGCGGTCGGTCAGCTTGCCGCCGGGGATCATCAGCGCTGCCATCACCAGCAGGAAGACCGTGATCGCCACCTGGACGCCTTGGACGGTGGTGTCCAGGTCCTCGCTGATGTCGTTGATCATCACGTTCATGTTGGAGCCAGCGAAGCTGCAGATGAACTGGGCGAGGGCGAGGGCCGCGAGCGCGCGTCCATGTCCCGTGGGGCGCGCGGGCCTCGCCGTCTCATCCACCTGCATCGCCCCTGCCGGCGTCCTCGTCGGGCACCGTGAGGCCGTGAGTCGCCGGATGCCCGTGATTGTCGTGGCGCGGGCCGGTCTGTGCCTTCTCCAGCTCCTCGTCGAGCGCCATCGCCGCGGTGACGAGGGCGAGATGGGTGAACGCCTGAGGGAAGTTCCCCAGTTGCTCGCCTGAGGGGCCGATCTCCTCGGCGAAGAGGCCGACGTGGTTGGCATAGGTGAGCATCTTGTCGAAGGCGTGGCGGGCCTGGTTGAGCCTGCCGCTGCGCGCGAGTGCCTCGACGTAGAAGAAGCTGCACAGGTTGAAGGTGCCTTCGGAGCCGCGCAGACCGTCGGGGGACGCGTTCGGGTTGTAGCGGTAGACGAGGCTGTCGCTGACCAGTTCCTCGTCCATGGCGTCGAGGGTGCTGAGCCAGTCCGGATCGTGCGGTGAGACGAAGCCGACCCTTGGCATGAGCAGAAGCGAGGCGTCCAGGACATCGGTGTCGTAGTGCTGCACGAACGCCTGCCGCTTGTCGTGCCAGCCGTGTCCGACGATCTGTTGGAAGACCGCGTCCCGCGCGCCGGTCCAGCGGGCGATGTCGGCGGGACGGGAGAACCGGGTGGCCGCCCGGACTCCACGGTCGAACGCCACCCATGTCATCAGGCGGCTGTAGGTGAAATTCTGACGGCCGCCCCTGGTCTCCCAGATGCCTTCGTCGGGCTGGTCCCAGTGGTCAACGAGCCAGTCCAGGACGCCGCTCAGCGCCTTCCAGCCACGGATCGCGCCGATATCACCGCCGACGATCAGGGCGTCCGACGCCTCGCCGTAGATGTCGAGTTGGAGCTGATCGGCCGCCGCGTTGCCCGCCCGCACCGGACGGGATCCCAGGTAACCCTCCAGGTGGTCGAGGGTCTCCTCCGTCAGGTGGGGATCGCCGTCGACGCGGTACATGATCTGTAGGGGGTCCGCCGAGGTGCCGCCGCCGGCCTCGATGCGCTCGCGCAGCCAGCGGCGGAAGGCGTGCGCCTCCTCCTCGAAGCCCAGATCGATCAATGCTCTGACGGACAGGGACGCGTCACGGACCCACGTGTAGCGGTAGTCCCAGTTGCGCTCACCGCCGATCTGCTCGGGCAGCCCCATGGTGGCTGCGGCGATGGGTGCTCCGGTGGGGGCGTACGTGAGCAGCTTGAGCGTGATCGCCGAGCGATTGACGATGTCCTGCCAGCGGCCACGGTAGGTGCAGGAACGCAGCCATGACAGCCAGAACGTCCGGCACGTCTCGAGTGCGTCGGAGACCCGTGCCAGGGAGGGGTGAGGCGGGGCGGGGTCGCCGCTCGCCGTGCTGGTCAGCGCCACGGCAGCTGCCTGGCCGGCGGACAGGGTGAAGCGGGCGGTGATGTCGTTGCCGTCGGCGAGGAGCGTGACACCGGCGGTGGACTGAAGATGCAGGTCTGTTCCGGGTCCGCGGAAGAGCGCGGAGTGATCACCGGTCCGCGAGAGCGTGTGCGGGGCGCGGCCGTAGTCGAAGCGCGGCCGGCAGGTGAGGGCGAAGGGCACACTGCCCCGGACGACCCGGGCGACCCTCACTACGCGGTGCGTGTCCGTGGGGTCCGAGGAGTCGATCGGCACCATGAAGTCGGCAACCTCGCCGACTCCGTCAGGTGCCATGAAGCGTGTGATCAGGACGGCCGTGTCGGACAGGTACAGCTGCCGTACGGTCATGCCGTTGCCGTCCGGGTACTCCGCGGCGAGACGACAGTGCCCGCCGCGTTCGCTGTCCAGGAGCGAGGCGAAGACGCTGGGCGAGTCGAAGCGGGGCGTGCACCACCAGTCGAGGGTGCCGCCGGACGAGACCAAGGCGGCGGTCTGGAGATCGCCGACGATGCCGTGTTCCGCGATGGGCGGGTACCGGTTCACAAGATCTCCCTGCTCGGTCCGACGCACTGCGGCAGCTCGGCCAGGAACACGTCGGCGACCTGCCCACACCAAGCGTTCGCCCGCGCCACGACCGACGCTTCACCCACCACGGGTGAAACCCGTCTGCCTGCCGAAGTGCCGCGCATCGGTGGGGCTGATGCCACGGTCCTGGTCAGTGGCAGCCCACCCGCGACGACTCTCGCGACGCTCCGTGCCGCGGGCTACGCCCCGGTCGCCGAGACCGCCGGGGGAACGGTCCGCGTCGAAAGGCACCCGCCGCAGAGGGCCGCCGCTGCCGTCCCGCCCCCGCGCAGGAACGTCGGGCGGCGAAGTCCCAGGATCACCACGACCCGAGCCTCGGACATGCCGGACCTGTCGGACACGCCCACCGGCACCGGGATGGACGTTCCGGCCGACCGGCTGCTCAAGGCCCCGGCGACCCCACCGGAACCCGACCCGTTCGGCAGCGGCGTGCCTTTCGGGACGGACACCGAGGAGATCGTCGCCGGATACGCGAAGCACCTGTCGTACAGCGATGTCCGCCAGGTCGCCCATGCCATCGACACCGGTGCGGCCATCACGGTCGAGTACGTCGCCACCTCGGGCCGTCGGACCGTACGCACCCTCAGCGACCTGGAACTCGACCCGCCCTACCTCGGCGCCTGGTGCCACCTGCGTGAAGCGGAACGGGTCTTCACCCTCTCCCGCATCCATGGCGTGATGCCTGCGTAGGACTCCATGCAGCACCGTCCCGGGGCCTCAGCCTCCGCAAGCCGCCCTGATCTTGTAGAACGTGCTCAGGTATTTCGCGTGGTAGGACGCGCTGGTGATCCGTAGGACCGTTTCGTCGGCCGAGCGCAGGGACGAGCCGGTCAGGTTGGCGCTGCCGGTGTAGACGCGCGGTGTGATGTCGCCGTCGTAGGCACCGTCGATCAGCATTTCCTTGTTGTGCGGGCGGACGTCGATGCCGGGGCCGTTGGGGATCAGGCACTTGCGGTGCTGGATGCCGGCGGCGTCCAGGCGGGTGGTGATCGTGGAGTCGGTCTCGGCGTAGAGGATGTCGATCCAGCAGCCCTGGGCCTTCAGTTGGGCCAGTTTCTCGGCGACCTGGACGCGTGAGCCGAAGAAGCTGTGGGCCACGATGCGGACGTCGGTCTGGTGCCGTTTGCCGTCCGCGCCGGTGTAGGCGCAGCTGAGCTGGTTCAGCGCGCCGACGATCGTGTCGGTGGCCGGGTTGTAGTACGACGTGTCACCGCGCGGGAAGAAGAAGGCCCGGTAGGTCGAGCCGGAGGGTGTGGAGAAGTAGGCGTGGTTGTTGCCGCGGGCGAGCGAGCGTCCCTGACGGAGCATCTCGTGGTACGTGACGTAGCCGTTGTACACCGCGCTGTCGGCGAAGGTGACGGAGTCGTTGAAGGACTCGACCTTGTACCAGTCGCCGAGGTTCGAGGAGGTCTGGAAGACGACCTTCGAGTAGCTGGTGCCGTCGTCGAAGGGGCCGATCTTCGAGAAGACGAAGAACTTGTTGTGGGCGTACGCCGGTCCGGGAGGGGCGACGGCCAGGCAGCCGCGGCTGACGTCGTCCACGCCGTCGGCGTCCTCGAACTTGTCGTCGCAGACGGCGATCCAGGAGCGGGCGGCGTCATTGGTGCCGAGCCCGGCCCTGAGAGCCTGGAAGGACGGGTTGGCGTATTCGGCGCCGTTTCCTCCCACATAGCTCGAATCGTCGACGACGAGTCTGACGTCGACGCCGCGCGCGTTGGCGGCGAGCAGGGCGCTCGCGACCTCCTGGTCGTTGAACTCGTACATCGAGCCGCGGATCTGCGCCCCGGCGGGCGTGGCGTCGATCAGCTGGACGAGCTGGGTGAAGATCGCCTTCTGCTGCGCCGGTGTGCCCAGCGGATCGTTGAACACGGGTCCGTTGATCACCGGCTTCACCGGTGCGGCGGCCGCCGGTGCCGCGCTGCCGAGAAGGAGCGCCGCCACCAAGGACAGGACGGCGGCCGCGACGGACGGCAGGGTACGGAGACACCGGACCGCACGGGGGCCCGGAGTCGAACTCGAACTGGTCATCGTCAGCGCTTTCCCTGGTGCGTGGAGCGAGCCTGCGGAGGCAGGTCGCGGAAGCGGTGAGAGCACTGTGCCCAGAAGAGCCGAAAAGTCACCCTGTGTTACGCAAATCGGGTTATCCGGTGCACCTTATGGGTGACGCCGTGGGGCACGGTGTCATGGGTGCACAGTGGAGGCATGAGCGAAAGCGACAGCGACATTCTGGCCCGGGGGCGGGTGGCGACCCGGCTTCCGGCGCAGGACCTGGAGCGGGCGCGGCGCTTCTACTCCGAGAAGCTGGGTCTGCAACCCGTGGACGAACGGCCCGGCGGGCTGCTGTACCGCTGCGGGGACACGGAGTTCGTCCTGTTCGAGTCGACGGGAGCCTCGTCCGGCGCCTTCACGCAGATGGGGTGGACGGTCGACGACCTGGAGACGCTGGTGGCGCAGCTCAAGCAGCGCGGCGTGGTGTTCGAGGACGTCGACGCCCCCGGGCTCCGCACCCGGGACGGCATCGCCGAGGTCGAGGGGAACTACCCGAGCAAGGGCGCCCGGGGTGAGCGCGGTGCCTGGTTCAGGGACAGCGAGGGAAACCTGCTGGGCGTCGGCGAGCCGGTCCACTGACCGGCCCGGCCGGCCGCACGCCCGGCAGGACCTGCTTCACTCGCCGCGCGGCTCTCGTACCACCGCGACCTCGCCCGCCGGGACCTTCACCGATCCGGCGAGCGGCTTCCGGGTGAGGAGTTCGACCGCCTCCGGCGCCACGGTGACCTCCGCGTCCCGTCCGCCGTGGTTGATCAGGAAGAGGTAGTCGGCCTCCGTGCCCCGCCGTACCGCGACCTCCACTCCCTCGGGAGCGGTGCGCGCGGCCGCGACTCCCGCCTCGCCGCGGATCCGGTCGAGGAGTCCGGCGAGGGTGTCCGGGTCCGGCTGCGTGGCCAGGTACCAAGTGGTGCCCGTGCCGTGCGAGTTGCGCGTCACCGCGGGCACACCGGTGAGCGGACCTTCCGCGTACGAGGTGACCGCCTCCGCGCCCTCCAGGCGCACCCGCTCCGACCACAGGGCCGCCGTACCGCCCTCGCTCAGCCGCAGCGACTCCCCGGGCAGCAGCGGGAAGAGCTCGTCGGTCCGCACGCCCAGGGCCTCCCGGAAGGCGCCCGGGTAACCGCCCAGCCGTACATGGCAGTTCGCGTCGACCATTCCGCTGTGGAAGCCGACCGCAAGGGTGCCGCCGCGTTCGGCGAAGGCCGTGAGGTTGGCCGCGCCCTCGTCGTCGGTCAGGTAGAGGGTGGGGGCCAGGACCAGGCGGTAGGGCGACAGGTCCGCGTCCGGGCGTACGAAGTCCACCGCGACGCCTGCCCGCCACAGGGGCTCGTACCAGGCCATGACCAGGTCCAGGTAGCGCAGCTCGCCGCTCGGCTGCGAGGGCAGCTCCAGGGCCCACCGGGCGTCCCAGTCCCAGACCACCGCCACCTCGGCCGGTGTCGTGCTGCCGCGTACCTCGGCCAACGCCCGCAGATCCGCGCCCAGTCGGACCACGTCCCGCCAGATCTGGCTGTCGGTGCCGGCGTGCGGGAGCATCGCCGAGTGCCACTGCTCGGCGCCCGCCTTCGCCGCCCGCCACTGGAAGTAGGCGATGCCGTCGGCGCCGCGCGCCACATGGCCGAGGGCGTTGCGGCGCAGCTCCCCCGCCGTCTTGGCTCGGTTGACCGGCTGCCAGTTGACCGCGCCGGTGGAGTGTTCCATCAGCAGCCAGGGGCCGCCCGCCAGGGAGCGCACCAGGTCGCCGCTGAGCGCGATGTCGATCTGCGACTCGGGGTCGGTGGACCGGAGGTAGTGGTCGTTGGAGACGATGTCCAGCTGCGGGGCCCAACGCCAGTAGTCGAGGGCGTCGAAGTTGTGCATCACCATGAAGTTGGTGGTGGCCGGGATGTCCTTGCCCGCCGGGTCCGACTCGCGCAGGACGTCGCGTTCCGCCTCGTACAGGGACAGCAGTTCGTCGCTGCAGAAGCGGCGCCAGTCGAGCCGGTGGGTGGGGTTGGGGACCG
Organism: Streptomyces sp. DF42; assembly: GCF_058267695.1. Lineage (NCBI taxonomy): Bacteria > Bacillati > Actinomycetota > Actinomycetes > Kitasatosporales > Streptomycetaceae > Streptomyces > Streptomyces sp. DF42. The sequence continues at coordinate 4,615,741 of NZ_CM177859.1, forward strand.
CGCCCGTCGCGCGCGGGGGCAGGATCTGGTCCCAGTCGTAGTACCACTGGCTCCAGAAGGTGGTGCCCCAGGCGTGGTTGAGGGCTTCCAGGCTCGTGTACCTGTCCTGGAGCCAGCCGCGGAAGGCCTTCGCGCTGGTGTCGCAGTAGCACTCCGCGTTGTGGCAGCCGTACTCGTTGTGGATGTGCCACATCACGACCGCGGGGTGATCGGCGTAGCGCCTGGCCAGTTCGCCGACGATCCGCAGCGCCGCCTCCCGGTAGGCGGGGCTGCTCGGGCAGAACGTCTGGCGGCTGCCGTACGACAGCCGGCGGCCGTCCTCGTCCACCGGCAGCGCTTCCGGGTGCTTCACGAAGAACCAGGCCGGCGGGGCCGCCGTCGGGGTCGCCAGGTCGGCGGCGATGCCGTGGGCGTGCAGCAGGTCGAGGATGCGGTCGAGGCGCGAGAAGTCGTACGTGCCCTCGGAGGGTTCCAGCAGCGCCCAGGCGAAGATGTTGACGCTGACCATGGTGACCCCGGCCTCGGCCATGAGGCGCATGTCCTCGGCCCAGACCGCCTCGGGCCACTGCTCGGGGTTGTAGTCGCCTCCGTAGGCGATGCCCGGCACGTTCAGGGAGCGGGTCATCGGCCCGCTCCCGAGAGCAGGCGGCGGGTGGTCCGCACGCCCCACTCGTCCAGCGACAGCAGGCGGTCGCTGGACGCCATCAGGCCGCCGGTCGCCTCGACGTGTGCCGCCCAGCGCTCGCGGGTCTCCACGGCCGGGCGGGCCATCAGGCAGTCGGGGTCGTTGACCCAGAGGCGGCCGTGCTGCCACTGGCGGCCGACGCCGGTGAACTCGGCCGGATCCTGGCCGGGTTGGCTGTGGTCGTCGGCCTCGGGACGGCGGTGCGGGGCCGTGTCGGGGCTCACCCGCATCGCGTCGAACAGGCCGATCGAGGGCAGGATCGGGGCGCCGCAGCCCAGCAGGTACGCGTCCGGGCCGATCGCCTCGCGGATCAGCTCGATGCCCTCGCGGTACGCGGTGAGGGCGTCGACTGCCTTGTGCCGTACGCCTTCCAGCGCGCCCGCGTACAGGAAGTCGACCTTGAAGTAGTCGTAGCCCTCGGTGCGGAGGGTGCGGAAGACCTCGGTCAGACACGCCGCCGCCTCGGGGTGCGTGGTGTCCAGGACGCGCAGGTCGTGGCCCCAGTTGCGGCCGGCGTGGGTGAAGCCGCCGTCGGGGTCGTGGACCAGCCAGTCGGGGTGCTCGGTGGCCAGGTCGCTCGCCGGGTCGACGAGGAAGGGGGCCGTCCAGATGCCGGCCCTGCGACCGCGGGCGCGGATGGCGTCCGCGATGCCCTCGCGGGAGCGGAAGCGGCCGGAGAGGGTGAGCCAGTCGCCGAGGGCCTTCTGGTAGCCGTCGTCGATCTGGACCACGTCGATGGGCAGGTCGAGGGTGTCCATCGCACGGAGGTTCTCGTGGACGTCGTCCTCGGTGACGTTCGTGAAGTACTCGTACCAGGAGCACCAGACGGTGGGTGCCGGGCGCGGGGGCGCGACGTCGAGGCTCTCGGCCCAACTCGCCAGCAGGGACTGGATGTCCGTGCCGGTCCACTCCTTCACCGAACCGTCGGCGCTGACCTCCGCCCGGCCGTCCTCGACGGTCAGCCGGACGGACGGGACCTCACTGGCGGGATCGACGGCGGCCCACAGGCGGACCGGTGAGCCGTCGCCCGGGTCGAGCGCCAGCAGCCCCTCGCCCTGGAACGTGCCTTCGGGGACGGTGACGCCCGGGCGGTAACAGACCGTCGCCCAGTTGTCGTTGGTCGGGCGGTACGGCTTGTCACCGAGGAGGTAGGCGCCGCTGGGGCTCCAGGACTGCCAGCCCTCCTCGTGGACGCGGGCGGTGCGCACGTCCACGGGCACGGAGGCGACGGGCGTGAAGGGGTGGGGCACTGTCGTTCTCTTTCGGAGGGAGGGCCTCAGCCCTTGTTGGCGCCGAGGGTCAGGCCGCTGACGAACTGCCGTTGCAGCACGAAGTACACGATCAGTGTCGGGATCGCGGTGAGCAGGGCGCCGGCGGCGACCAGGTTGGGGTCGGTGAAGTACTGACCGGAGAGGTTGTTCAGGGCGGAGGTGATCGGCATGTTCTCACCGGTGGAGATCAGCACGATCGCCCAGAAGAAGTCGTTGTAGATCCAGATGGACAGCAACGTCCCCAGGGCCGCCATCGCCGGCTTGCACAGCGGCAGCACGATCTGCCAGTACATCCGCCACACCGACGCGCCGTCGACCAGGGCGGCCTCGGTCAGCTCGTGCGGCAGCATCCGCATGTAGTTGCTCAGCACGAAGGCGCAGAAGCCGGACTGGAACGCCACGTGGATGAGGACCAGGCCGAGCGCGGAGTCGTACAGCTTGCCGCTCACCGTGATGCCGGGCAGGTCGATGAGCAGGTACATCCGGTACAGCGGCGTGATGATGACCTGCTGCGGCAGCAGGTTGCCGGCCGTGAAGACCAGCAGCAGGAAGATGTTGAGCCGGAAGTCGAAACGGCTCACGTAGAACGCGACCATCGACGACAGCAGCAGCGTGATGAGCACGGCCGGGACCGCGATGATCAGCGTGTTGACGAAGTAGTGCATCATGTCCGACTGCTCGAACGCGTTCTTGAAGTTGTCCAGGCTGAGCTTGTCCGGCCAGGAGACGTAGCCCTTGGTGCTGGTCTCCGAGTACGGGCGCAGCGCCGCGAACACCGCCCACAGCAGCGGGGCGAGCCAGGCCAGCGAGGTGACGACGAGGAACACGTGCAGCAGGACGCGGGCCGGGCGGAGGGGGGTGCGCTGCTTGCCGAGCGCCGCGGCGTTGGTGCTCATGCGCGCCGCTCCTTCCGGAAGGTCGCGATCAGGTACGGGATGATGACCGCGAGGGAGATGACCAGCAGGACGACGGCGATCGCCGAGCCGTAACCGATGCGGCTGGACTCGCCGATGATGTTGTTGGTGATCAGGATCGACAGCAACTCGGTGCCCTGGGCGCCCTTGTTGAAGACGAAGACCAGGTCGAAGGCGCGCAGCGCCTCGATGATGGTGACGACCAGCACGACGGTGTTGGTGGGCCGCAGGGTGGGGAAGATGACGTTCTTGAACGTCTGCCACTCGTTGGCGCCGTCCAGCGAGGAGGCCTCGCGCAGGGACGGGTCGACGCCCTTGAGGCCGGCCAGGTAGAGGATCATCATGTAGCCGGCGTGCCGCCAGGACGCGGCGATCAGCACGGCCCACAGGTTGAGGTGCGGGTCGCCGATCCAGTCGATGTAGTGGCCCGGCTTGTTGGCCCCGATGAGGCTGTTGATCAGGCCCGTGTCCGGGTTGTAGACCAGCTGCCAGACGAACCCGGTCACCGCCAGCGACACCACGACCGGCAGGAAGAACGCGGTCTGGTAGACGCGGCTGAAGCGGATCCGCTTGTCCAGCTGCACAGCCAGGAACAGGCCGAACGGCGTCGGGACCAGGATGAGCACGACGAACCAGATGATGTTGTGCTCGACGGCCGGCCAGAACTGCGGGTTGTCGGTGAACAACTGCTTGAAGTTGTCCAGCCCGACCCACTTGATGGAGTCGAAGCCGATGCCGTCCCAGGTGGTGAAGGCCAGCACGATGGAGGCGACGGCGGTGACCCAGACCAGGGCCACGTGCAGGAGGGTGGGCACGCCGGCCATGAAGCCGAGCGTGATGCGGTCACGGCGGGTCAGCAGGCGCTTGTGGCCCTGCTGGACCCGCTTGTGGACAGGCGCGGGCCCCGGAGGCGGCACGGCGGCCGCCTCCGGGGTCTTCGTGGAGGTCTCGGAGCTCATGAGGACGCGAAGATCGTCTTCTTCTGGCGCTCGATCGAGGACAGCAGGCTGTCGACGCCCTTGGGGTTCTGGAGGAACTTCTGCAGTCCGGGCTGCATCACCGTCGAGGTGAAGTCCGGCCGCGAGTCACGGTCCATGAACTGGGTCAGGCTCTTGGCGTTGCTGATCATGTCGTACGCCTTCTTCTGCAGCGGGGTGTACGACGAGGTGTCGGCCTTGCTGGAGGCGGCCACCACGCTGGAGTCGGCCTTGAGGTAGATCTGCTCGGCCTCCGGAGTGCCCAGGTACTCCATCAGCTTGGTGACACCGTCGTGGTTCTTGGGCGCCTTGGAGACCATGAAGCCGTCGGTGGGTGCCTCGACGGTGTCCTGCCCGAACTGGGAGTTGATCTCCGGGAAGGCGAAGAAGTCGAGGTCGTCGAGGTCGGCCTTGTTGGTGAACTGCTGGGCCACGAAGGAACCGAGGACGTACATGCCGGCCTTTTTCGACACCAGGGTCTGCGCGGCGTCCTGCCAGGTGCGGCCCATGAAGCCGTCCTGGTGATAGGGCAGCAGCTCGGCCCAGTGGTCGAAGACCGCCTTGACCTTCGGGTCCGTCCACGCCTCCTTGCCCGCCATCAGCGACTTGTGGAAGTCGTAGCCGTTGAGCCGGAAGTTGATCTGGTCGAAGGTGCCCATCGCCGGCCAGGCGTCCTTGTCGCCGAACGCGATCGGGACCAGGCCGTCCTTCTTCATCTGCTTGCACAGCGCCACCAGCTGGTCCCAGGTGGTGGGCACCTGGTAGCCGTGCTGCTTGAAGACGCTCTTGCGGTAGAACAGCGCCCACGGGTACGTGTACAGCGGCACGAAGTAGTACTTGCCGTCCTCACCCTTGGACAGCTGCTTCATCGCGTCGGGGAAGTTGCCCCCGATCTTCTGCCACACGTCGTCGATCGGGGTCGCCAGCTTCTTCGCCGCGAAGAACTGCATGCGGTAGCCCGCGAACCAGGTGAACACGTCGTCCGGCGTGGCCTGGAGGTAGGAGTTGATCTGCTCCTGGAAGGTGTTGTGGTCCTTGGTGTTCACGTTGACCTTGATGCCGGACTTCTTCGTGAAGGCGGCGTAGATCTCGGCGAACGCCTTCTTCGGCACCGCGTCCGAGGAGTTGGAGCCGAGACTGACGGTCTTGGGGTCCGACGAGGTCCCACTGCTGCCGCAGGCGCTCAGCAGGGGTATGCCGGCCCCCGCGAGCAGGGCGGCGCCACCCACACCGCGCAGCAGACCGCGGCGGCTGGGGGAGGGGAGAGAGAGACCCGAGGGTGAGACGTCCATGTACGGCTCCTGGAGGCAGGGGTTCGGCCACAACTACGCCACGTCGAAAAAAGTCGAAACCGACCATAAATCAACTCGACCGAACATCGTGGCGCTTATATCAGCCGTTTGTCCGGTCATGCGTCAAGAGCCGCAAGGCACCTTTGTGGAAACGTGACCGACATGTTCTGATCGTTTTCGTCCCGGGGGCCGAACGGGGTGGCCCGAAAAGGGAAGGAATGTCGGTTCCGCTCGTGGCGCTAGCCGACGATCCGGACCGGCTTCGTCCCGCTGACCTGGTCGATCTCGGACGTTCGGACCGTGACCTTCATGAGCCAATTTCCCGCTATGGGCAGCGTGACCGAGTTCGTCCCCCAGTAGCCGCCCTGGTCGGTCAGCTTGGCGTCGAGCGGTCCGATCTTCTGGGCCGGGAGGGTGAAGGAGAGCCGGAGCTCGGGGACGGAGACGATGCCCCCGTCGGGGCCGAAGACCACCGCCTGCACGGTGTTGTCGCCGACCCGGCCCGCGTCGAGGGTGATCTGCACCGTGCCGTGCGCACCCGGGGTGCCGACGTCGAAGGGGACCGTGGTGACCGACGCGGCGGGCAGCCCGCCGGCCGTCACGGACGCCTGCCCCGCCTCGGCCGCCGCGCGGCCCGGCAGGGTGCCGCCGAGGACCGTCGTGATCACCAGCACCACGACGCCGACGGCGACCTCGGCCAGGACGGACCGGCGCAGGCCCCGGCGGCTCGGACCCGCGGCCACGGGGAGGGCCGGCTCCTCCGGCGCGGCCGCCGACGGCCCGCCGACCCGTTCGGGCACCCGTTCCCGTACGACCGTCTCCGCCTCGGAAGCGACCAGCCGCGCCGTCCACCGCCGCGAGAGCCCGGCGGCCACCAGCAGCAGCACCACCGCGGCCAGCTTGGCGATCAGCAGACGCCCGTACGTGATCCCGGTGAGCGCGTCCCACGAACCCAGGCCCCGCCAGGACTGGTAGACGCCGGTGACGGCCAGGACGGTCACGGACGCGAAGGCGAGGCGGGAGAAGCGGGCCACGGCGGCCGCGGGGACCTCGGAGCGGTGGAGCAGGATCAGCAGGGCCGTGAGACCGCCCAGCCAGACGGCCATCGCCAGCAGGTGCAGCACCGTGGACGCCATCGCCACCGGCACCTGGATGCCCGCGGAGGCGTGCTCGGCGGCGGCCCAGGTGAGGGCGAGAGCCACGGCGAAGACGGCACCACCGGCCAGCAGCGGGCGCGGCCAGGCCTCGCGTTTGCGCAGTCGCGGGGCGAACACGGCGGCGATCGGCAGCAGGGCGAGCCGGGCCAGCAGGGCGAGGCCCGGGCGGCCCGTCAGGGTGCGGGTGAAGGCCGAGGCGTCGAAGGCGGTCGCCGGGCCCGTGCCGGTCTCGTACGGGGCGCGCAGCACCAGCAGCGCCAGGGTGGCCCCCAGCAGGGTCCACCAGCCCGCCACCAGGGGCCTGCGGAGCGGGCCGCGGTCCGTCGGGCGGCACAGGGCCACGAAGGCCGCCGTGCCGACGACCAGAGCCACCGCCAGGTAGGCCAGGTAGCGGGCGATGTTGTACAGGCTGGCGGTCGCCGGGTCCTCGACGGGGCCGGTGTCGGCCGTGGCGACGGTCGCGGAGGCTTTGCCGACCGAGAAGGTGAACGCCCCGCCCACCGGGTGGCTGTCCGCCGACACCACCCGCCAGGCCACGACGTACGTGCCCTGGGCGAGCTTCCCCGGCAGCGTCACCCGCGCGGTGTCGGAGCTGCCCGGCGCGTGCTGCGCCTCGCCGGTGCGCACGCGCTGGTTGTCGGGGTCCAGGACGCGGAAGGAGTCGTCGAGCAGGCCGACGGACTCGGTGAAGGTCAGGGTGATGTGGCGGGGGGCCGACTTGAGGACGGTGCCGTCCCGGGGGTCGGTGGACCTGAGGGCCGCGTGGGCCGACGCGGGGCCCGCGCCGCCGAGGACGAGCAGGACCAGCACGGCGCCGAGCAGCACCAGCCCTTGAACTCCGCGGCGTCCGCCGACCCCGCGGAACTCGCCACGCGCTCGCCGTCCGCCGTGCGCACCCTCACACCCCACGCATGTCTCCGTCGTCCGACTCTCCGCCTTCCGGATAGGTACGGACGCGAGCGGCCGTGCGCTCACCGGCCGTCACCACGACGGCCCGGCCAGCACGCCTCCGTCCACCACCAGGTCGTGTCCCGTCACCCAGGAAGCGAGCCGCGAGGCCAGGAACACGCACGCGTCCCCCACGTCCTCCGGCCGCCCGAGCCGCCCCAGGGGCGCCGCCTCCCGCCACCGCCGTACCCCCTCCGGCCAGGCGCGACCCAGTCCCTCCCGGTCGATCAGGCCGGGCGAGACGGTGTTGACGCGGATGCCGTGGGGCCCGTACTCCAGGGCCGCCGACCGGGCGTGCATCACGACGGCCGCCTTGGCGGAGCTGTAGTGGGCGTGCAGCGGTGCCGGCTGCCGCGCCTCGATCGAGGCGATGTGGGTCACGGATCCACCGGCGCCCCGCTCCCGCATGACCTCCGCGGCCGCCTGTGTGCAGGCGAAGACACTGAACAGGTTGGCGTCCACGACCTCCCGCCACTGGGCCGCCGTCATCCCGGGCAGCTCCCGGGTCGGCTGCACACCGGCGTTGTTGACCAGCGCGGTGAGCCCGCCGCCCCACTCGGCCGCCTCGTGCACCACCCGCCGGCACGCGTCCTCGTCGGTGAGGTCTCCCCGCACCACGACGGCCCGCCGGCCCAGTTCCTCGATGCGTGCGGCCACTCCCCGCGCCGTCTCCACCGCCGTACGGCAGTGCAGGGCGACCGCCGCGCCCTCCTCGGCCAGCCGCAGCGCGATGCCCCGGCCGATGCCGCCGCCCGCGCCCGTGACGAGGGCGGCCTGTCCTTCGAGCAACCTCATGGACGGCACAGTCGCGCAATCCGGTCGGCCTCGGCCGGATACCGCGCCGTGAGGTGCTCCGCGTCCCCGTGCTCGTAGCCCTCGTAGGTGAACCCGGGCGCCATCGTGCAGCCGAAGAACGTCCACGCCCCGCCCTCGGCGACCCGCCCGCCCATCCAGGTGCCGGCCGGCACGGTCGTCTGCGGCTGCTGGCCGCCCAGCACGTCGGGCCCGAGCACCACCGTCCTGGACGTGCCGTCCGGGGCGAGGAGCAGGAGTTCCAGCGGGTCGCCCAGGTAGAAGTGCCAGATCTCGTCGGTGGGCAGGCGGTGCAGGGCGGAGTAGTCCTCCACGGTCAGCAGGGCGACGATCGCGGAGCCCTCCGGCCGGCCGTCGGCCCGCTCGGGGCCCTCCCAGGTACGGCGGAACAGGCCGCCCTCCCGCGGGATCGGTTCCAGACCGTAGTGGGCGACGAGATCCTCAGGAGTCATTCGGGGAAGGCTACCTCCCGGCGCAGAAAGGCCGGTTGGGCCTTGTTCTCGGGCAGGTTCGCGTCCGGGATGTCGGTCTCGGGGAGCACGACCTCCGGACCGGCCTCGAAGCCCTGCCGCAGGAGGCGGGCGATCGCCTTCTCGTTGCGCACGTCGGGATCGACGACGGTCCGGCGCCGGTCCAGGCCCCGCAGCACGTACGCGGTGACGACGGTGAAGGAAGAAGGAAGCCGACCAGCCGGGCCGCGCACCGTCCTCCCCCGCGGGCGCGAGCAGCACATGGAGGCCGATGCCGCCGTGTGCAGCAGCGCGGCCGGTTCGCCGTCCTTCAACTTGGCGGGGAAACCGGCGAACAGGATGGGCGTGGCGAGCCGGACGCCGAGCGGGGTCCAGGGCTCCCAACGGCCCGGGACGAGACCGACGGCGGCGAACTCCGGGGCCGTGGGGCCGCCTTCCGGGCCCTCGTCGAGCCCGCCGACGTACGCGCGCACCCAGTCCGCCGTCCGGGCGTCCCGCCGCTCCAGGGCCGCGAAACAGGGCCGGGCCGTGTCGTCGAGGCGGGCGCGGCGGGCGAAGACGTCCCCGTGCAGGACGCCGACGCACGGCGGCGGCCGGGAGACGCGGCCCGCTCATAACCGCGCTCGTACAACCTTTCGCACACCTGGTGTGTCAGGTGGGGCATCCGTTGCAGCAGTCAAGGAGTCCCGTTGCGCAGAGCAGTCATCGTGAGCGCCGTGCTCACCGCTGTCGCCGCCGTTCCGCTCACCCCGCTGACGTCCTCCGCCGCCGCCCCCTACGAGGGCGCCAACACCGCGGCCGTCCAGGACGACTTCAACGGTGACGGGTACCGGGACCTGGCGGTCGGCGCCCCGGAGGCGGCCAACGGGAGCGTGGAGGCGGCCGGTTCGGTCGTCGTGCTGTACGGGTCGAAGTCGTCGGTGAGCGCGACCCGGCGGACCGTCATCACCCAGGCGACGTCCGGGATTCCCGGCGCCCCCGAGGCGTACGACGGCTTCGGCACGACGGTCACCAGCGCCGACCTGGACCGGGACGGCTACGCGGACCTGATCGTCGGCACGCCCGGCGAGGGCGTCGGCAGCGCGGCCGGCCGGGGCTCCGTGACCGTGCTGTGGGGCGGCCCGAGCGGGCTGAAGGGCGGCACGAGCATCTCCCCGCCCGCCGGTTACGGCGACGGCAGGATCTCCTGCGGCTTCGGCCTGTCCCTGGCCACCGGCGACATGAACGGCGACGGGGCCCCCGAGCTCAGCGTCGGCTCCCGCTGCGACGGAGCCTCCTACACCGGCCCGTTCAGGCGCACCGGCCAGGCCGCCTCCGACTACCGGGAGTGGCGCCTGGGCGACGTCCGGGGCGTGGTGATGGGTGACGTGAACGGCGACGGCAGGGCGGAGCGGTTCTGGCTGGCCGGGCCGACGGACGGCGACCTCCGCGGACCCGTGGACCTCGACACCGGCCCGCCCCCCGCCGACGGCGGTATCGACAACCGGCCCACCGACCTGCCCTACGCCGACGGCCACACCGGCGTCATCGGCGACATCAACGGCGACGGCTACGGCGACCTCGTCACCGGGATCTCGACCGACGACTCCATGTCCGGCGGCCCGGCCGGCTGGGCCCACCGCGGCGGCGAGATCCAGGTCCTCTACGGCAGCGCACAGGGCATCACCGCGGACCAGAAGCCCAAGGTCTACCACCAGGACACGGCGGGCGTGCCCGGCACCGCGGAGAACGGCGACATGTTCGGCCAGTCGATCAGCGTCGGCGACGTGAACGCCGACGGGTACGCCGACGTCCTGGTCGGCTCCCCCGGCGAGGCGGTCGGCTCGCACAAGGCAGCCGGCACCGCCGTACTCCTGCGCGGCTCCGCCTCCGGTCTGACCACCGTCAAGGCCGCCGGATACACCCAGGACACGGCGGGCATCCCCGGGGCCGTCGAGACCGGCGACCAGTTCGGCGCCGCCGTCCACCTCGCCGACCTCGACAAGGACGGGAAGCCGGAGACGATCGTCGGCTCCCCCACCGAGAACAGCGACGGCTGCCTGTGGATCGCCCGCGGCTCGGCCTCCGGACCCGTCCTCAGCGGCTCGGCCAACGTGTGCGGCAAGGCCTCCGGCATCACCGTCCTCGGCGTCAAGGGCTACTTCGGCGCCGCCCTGCCCAGCGCTCACGTGGAGCTCTGAGACGCACCGAGGCATGATCGGGGTCATGGACGTCACCCTTCACCTCGCCCAGGACCCCGAGGCCGACGGGCTCCTCGGGCGCTCCCCGCTCGCCGCGCTCGTCGGGATGCTGCTGGACCAGCAGGTCCCGATGGAGTGGGCGTTCAAGGGTCCGCGCACGATCGCGGACCGGCTCGGCGCCGACGACCTGGACGCGCACGAGATCGCCGTACTGGACCCCGAGGCCTTCGCCGCACTGCTGTCCGGCAAGCCGGCCGTCCACCGCTACCCCGGCTCCATGGCCAAGCGCATCCAGCAGCTGTGCCAGTACCTCGTCGAGCACTACGACGGGAACGCCGAGCTGGTCTGGAAGGGCGTCGACGACGGCCGGGAGCTGCTGGCGCGGCTGCAGGACCTGCCCGGATTCGGCAAGCAGAAGGCACAGATCTTCCTGGCGCTGCTCGGCAAGCAGCTGAGCGTGCGGCCCACCGGCTGGCGGGAGGCGGCCGGCCCGTACGGCGAGGCGAAGTCCTTCCGCTCCGTCGCCGACATCACCGGGCCCGAGTCGCTGACCAAGGTCCGGGCGCACAAGCAGGAGATGAAGGCGGCGGCCAAGGCCGCGAAGGCCACGGGTTCCTAGGCGTCGGCCGACCGGCTCCCAGGGGGCGGGGGGGTCCGCCGCCGGTCCGAGCATGGAGCGATGACAGACCCTCCGGACACCTGGGGCCCGGAGTCGGTCGCCGTCCTCACCCTGGCCGGCGGCATCTGGCCGGTCGCGGTCGGCGTCGCGGAGATCATCACGGCGCTCCGCCTCCGGGACCGGGCGGAGCAGGTGCCGCGCAGGTGTAACCCGTACGGGCGGATCTCGGCCCCGACATGCTGAACACCTGGTGTGCCATGGGCAGAGGACCTCCCGTGAGCACCGCACGACACCTCCCCCGCGGCCGCGCCTGGCTGCGGACGCTCGTCCTGCTGCTCGCCCTGCTGGTGCCGGGCGCCCACGCCGAGGTGCACGCGACGCCGGTCGCGGCCGCGGAGACCGTCGGGTACGACGCCCTGGACGCGGCCCTGCGGCCGCCTGCCGAAACAATCCGCCGTACCGTCGCGGTCCCGCGCCCCGCACCTCAACCGATCCCGGCACCGGCACCGGCCACCCCGGCGGGCGGCCCCCGCCAGGCCCCGCCCCGGCCGCCGCACGCCCTCCCGGCCCTGCGCACCGTGGTCCTGCGCTGCTGACAGACCCCGCTCCCCGGCAAGGTCACTCAGTACGACGCAAGGAACACAGCCATGCCCACCGACCCGTACGCGGTCCTGCGCGCCCTGCTGCGCGCCGAGGCCGCACGCCGCGCACCGAAACCGACGACGAACAAGCCGGAGCCGAAGCAGACCCAGGAAGAACGGGACCGCTGATCCCCCGGCGGGGGCGGGACCACCGCCCCCGCCGGGCCGTTCCCCGCACCCTGTCGTTCGGCTGCCCCGGCGCCGAGATCCCGGACAGGTCGCCCTTGATGTCGGCCAGAAAGACCGGCACGCCCTGCGCCGACAGGTGCTCGGCGATCGGCTGGAGCATCTTGGTCTTGCCGGTGCGGGTGCCGGTGGCGCCCGCGACCGGGCCGTGCCGGTCGGGCATGGCCGACGGGGTGCGGATCTGCGCGTCCTACAGGCACTTTCCGTCCCACAGCAGGGCGCCCAGGTCGGGCGCGGGCCCCCCGAAGGCGTAGCCGGAGGCGATCTCCAGGGCCTCCCGGGAGAGGGCGGGAGCACTTCCGCGTACCTCACGAGCGGTGGCCGACGACACGGTCTCGCCGTCACTCATCTCGGGCCTCTGTGCCCCTTTGCCCCGCTTTTTTCCACCTTTTCCAGCGTCGCACTCCGTCTCCATGGCTGCGCCCGGAAGGTCTTGCCCGGTAGGCTTTCCGTGTGATCTTCAAGCGCATCGGAAACGGCCGGCCGTACCCCGACCACGGCCGGGAAAGCACCCGGCAGTGGGCGGACGTCGCGCCGCGCCCGGTCCGCCTCGATCAGCTCGTCACCACCAAGGGACAGCTCGACCTGGAGACCCTCCTGGCCGAGGACTCGACCTTCTACGGCGACCTGTTCGCACACGTCGTCAAATGGCAGGGCGATCTGTATCTCGAGGACGGCCTCCACCGCGCGGTGCGGGCGGCACTGCAGCAGCGTCAGGTCCTGCACGCGCGCGTGCTCGAACTGGACTGACGCACGCCCCTCACAGGCCTGTCGGTAAAGGCTTGACCCTTTTGGGTTCACCTGTGCGGCGCCCGATGATCATCTAGTAGGCATTGCCGCTCAGGCGCACTACGCTGCGCTCATGAGCATGCTGACTCCCCCGGGCATGGGCGGGAAGTACCGGATCACGGGGGACAAATACCCCCGGATGCGCAGTCGCCGACCGCGTGGCAGGCTCGTGCTCGTCCTCGTGGCCTCGGTCGCCGCGCTCGGCCTGGTCGGCTGGGGCACCCTGCAGCTCATCGACGTCTTCACCGGCGGCGGCGAGAAGGCCTCGGCGGCGGGTCCCAAGGCGGACTGCTCGTCCAAGGCGAGCCCGTCGGCGAGCGTCCAGGGGGCCGCCCCCGAGCCGGGCCAGATCACGGTCAACGTCTACAACGCCACCACCCGTGGCGGTCTGGCCAAGAACACGGCGGACGAACTCAGGAAACGCGGCTTCAAGATCGGCGACGTGGGCAACGCGCCCAAGGAGTTCGACAAGAAGGTGAAGGGCACCGGGATGCTGCTCGGCCCCTCGTCCTCCCTGAACAGCTCGCTGCCCGTGCTCGCCACCCAGCTCAGCACCGCCGAGCGCCGCACGGACGCGGCCCGCAAGGGCGCCGACGTCGACCTGATCATCGGCGACGGCTTCAAGAACCTCACGGCCAAGGCGGACGCCGACAGGGCACTGACCGCACTGGCCGACCCGAAGCCGACGCCCGCCTCGAAGAAGAAGAGCTGCTGAGCAACGCCCTGACGGGCGCGGGGAACCGCGCGATCAGCCACCGCGGACCGTCAGGCGCGACACATCCGCACCCCTGGGGCGAAAGGGCGCTGAAACGGGCCTCTACTCGGCCGCGCCGTAAAGGCGGTCCCCGGCGTCCCCCAGCCCCGGCACGATGTACCCGTGCTCATTGAGCCGCTCATCAACCGCGGCCGTCACCACCGTCACCGGCGTACCCGCCAGCTCGCGCTCCATCAGCTCGACGCCCTCCGGGGCGGCCAGCAGCACCACGGCGGTCACATCGTCCGCGCCCCGCTTGATCAGCTCCCGGATCGCCGCGACCAGCGTGCCGCCGGTGGCCAGCATCGGGTCGAGGACGTACACCTGGCGCCCGGAGAGGTCCTCGGGCATGCGGGAGGCGTACGTGGACGCCTCCAGCGTCTCCTCGTTGCGGACCATGCCCAGGAAGCCCACCTCGGCGGTCGGCAGCAGCCGGACCATGCCGTCCAGCATGCCGAGGCCGGCCCGCAGGATCGGCACCACCAGGGGGCGCGGGTAGGAGAGCTTGACGCCGGTGGTCGAGGCGACCGGCGTGTTGATGTCGACCTGTTCGGTGCGCACGTCGCGCGTGGCCTCGTAGGCGAGCAGGGTGACCAGCTCGTCGGCGAGACGGCGGAAGGTCGCGGAGTCGGTGCGCTGGTCGCGCAGCGTGGTGAGCTTGTGGGCGACCAGGGGGTGGTCGACGACGTGGAGACGCATGCCCTAACAGTAACCGCGCCCGCGCAACCCTCACGCTGGCATCAAACCGCCCATCAGGGGGAAAGTGGGAGGGACGGACCGGGGGGTGGTGTGCCTATGCCTGACCTGCCAGAGCGCGACATCCGCGAGGACTCGCCGTCGGACGGGACCGACGCCGAGCGCCGGCGTCGCCGGGCCCAGTTCCTGCGTGATCTCGCCGAGGCACGCGAGCTGCGCGACCGTGTCCAGCCCCGCCGCGCCAAGACCGCCCGCCTGCGCCACGCCATGCGTATGCGCACGTTCCGGTGGTAGCTCCGGGACCCGCCCGAGGGGCCACCCGGTGCGTGTCCGTTGGGATCGCCGCGTACGATCCCGCTCGTGGTCGATCAAAACGGGCGGACACAGGGTGCCGAAGACGTCCCCTGAACGCCTTGTTTCTGCCACGATTCCGAGTGGGTGGGGCTCGGAGCACAGCTCTCCCCGCCCACGACCTCCGCCGGGGGGACCTCCAACCGGCACGCCTATGACCAGTGGGAGAGTCACGGTGTACTTCGCCGCACTGCTCGCGCGCACCGAAGACGGGTGGGAAGCGAGCGACACAGAGCTCGATGTCGTGGAGACCCTGTCGGATCTGGCCGATCTCGCCCGGGAAGCCTCGCCCGAGGACGACACGGTGCTCGTCCTGATCGAGCAGGAAGACGGGTGGTTCGGCGTCGTCCGCATCGACGGCGAGGAAGACCCTCGCATCTACGTCTCGGACGCCGCCGCCGCCGCCCGCAGCTCGTACGGAGAGATCCTGCTCACCGATGAACTGCTCGGAAGGGAGCCCGGCGACGACGACTCCGACCTGGACTCCCTCGACCTCGACGGCACGGAGGACGGTGAACCCGACGACAGAGCCGACGACGACGATGACGACGACGGAGACGGAGACACCTCCGCAGAGTCCGTGCCGCACAGCCCCGTCGGCGACCCCGAGATCCTCGACGACCTCGGTGTCAGCTCGAAGGAGCTGCGCTCGCTGGACGGGGACGCCTTGAACACGATCGCCGAGGCGCTGGGCGCCTCGGAGGTCCTGGAGACCGTCCGCTGACCGCTGCAGCGAGCGCGGGAGGCACCCCGGACCCGGTACGCGACCGCTGGCGGGCCGCGATGCGGCTCGCCCTGGGCGAGGCCGGGCGGGCCGGCGGGGACGTCCCCGTCGGCGCCGTGGTGCTGGCACCGGACGGGACGACCGTGCTCGCGGCCGGGCACAACGAACGTGAGGCCAGCGGCGATCCGACGGCGCACGCGGAGGTCCTCGCGATCCGCCGGGCCGCCGCCGCGCTCGGGCAGTGGCGGCTGTCGGACTGCACGCTCGTCGTCACCCTCGAACCGTGCACGATGTGCGCGGGCGCGATCGTGCAGTCCCGCGTGGACCGCGTCGTCTACGGTGCCCGCGACGAGAAGGCGGGCGCGGCCGGCTCCCTCTGGGACGTCGTACGCGACCGGCGTCTCAACCACCGGCCCGAAGTCGTCGAGGGCGTACTCGCCGAGGAGTGCGCCCGTCTTCTGAGCGACTTCTTCCGCTCCCGCTGACCCTCCACCCCGCCGAATACCGATTTCAAACCACTGCCCGGCGTGCTGTAAGGTCTCCCTCGGTAGCGTGTCCGAGCGGCCGAAGGAGCTCGCCTCGAAAGCGAGTGTGGCGCAAGTCACCGAGGGTTCAAATCCCTCCGCTACCGCTTGAAAAGGGCCCTGTCGACAGACGGGGCCCTTTGTGCATTCTGTGCGAATCCCGTTCGCACAGCGGGCCGTTGATCCCAAAAAGAGCCGTGAAGGTTACACTCGCCGCCGTCAACAGGGGGCCCACGAGGCACAACAGTCCCAGGGGAGGCCGCGATGGCGGTGAATGCGAAGAAGATCGCCGTCTATGCGCTCGTGGTCTTCGCGCTGTACGTGATCATCACGGACCCGGCCAAGGCGGCCGACTACGTCCAGATAGGGTTCGAGGGCATTTCGGACGCCGCGAAGGCCATCGGTGACTTCTTCACCTGGCTCGCCGACGGGGCCCACTAGCTAGGAGCGCACCATGATCCGGCATCTCGTCCTCTTCAAGCTCGACAAGGACGTCGAGCGCGACGACCCGCGCGTCGTGGAGGGTGTCGAGGCCTTCCGGTCCCTGGAGGGGAAGATCCCCGAGATCCGCTTCTGGGAGCTCGGCTGGAACCTCAGCGACCGCCCCATCGCGTACGACTTCGCCATCAACTCCGGCTTCGAGGACGCGTCCGCGCTGCGGCGCTACGTGGAGCACTCGGAGCACCAGGCGGGCGTCACGCTGTGGAAGGAGTTCTCCACCTGGGTGATCGCCGACTACGAGTACTGAGTCGGCCCTTTGGGGCCCCGCGCCGGAGTGGCGTGGGGCTCTTTTGCGTCTTATGCCCCAACTTGCCCTCAACACGACGTTATGCGGTGCTTGCACACAGTGCACATCTCTTGTGATGCTATGACCACTTTTGACGGATGAGTTGAGCGATTGCGAGGCGGAGTTGACCGTGCCGGCCAGTACTGCGCCTCAAGCACCGCCCCTGGAAACCGCTCCGGCCGCGCCGGAGACGCCTCCGGCCCGCAGCCGCGGCGCCGACACCCGGGCCCTCACCCAGGTGCTCTTCGGTGAGCTCAAGGAGCTCCTGCCGGGGACGCCTGAGCACATCCGGGTGCGTGGGGCGCTGATCGAGGCCAACCTCCCGCTCGTGCGCTACGCGGCAGCCCGCTTCCGCTCCCGCAACGAGCCGATGGAGGACGTGATCCAGGTCGGCACCATCGGCCTCATCAACGCGATCGACCGCTTCGACCCGGACCGGGGCGTGCAGTTCCCGACCTTCGCGATGCCGACCGTCGTGGGCGAGATCAAGCGGTACTTCCGCGACAACGTCCGCACGGTCCATGTCCCGCGCCGGCTGCACGAGCTGTGGGTGCAGGTCAACAGCGCGACCGAGGACCTGACGACCTCCTTCGGGCGCACCCCGACGACCCCGGAGATCGCCGAACGGCTGCGCATCACCGAGGAGGAGGTGCTCTCCTGCATCGAGGCCGGCCGCTCGTACCACGCGACCTCCCTGGAGGCCGCCCAGGAGGGCGACGGACTGCCCGGCCTCCTCGACCGGCTCGGTTACGAGGACCCGGCGCTGGACGGCGTCGAGCACCGGGATCTCGTCCGGCATCTCCTCGTCCAACTCCCGGAACGCGAACAGAGAATCCTTCTCCTGCGCTACTACAGCAACCTCACCCAGTCGCAAATCAGCGCGGAACTCGGCGTCTCCCAGATGCATGTCTCGCGGCTACTCGCGCGTAGCTTCCAGCGGCTGCGATCCGCCAATCGGATCGAGGCATAAGAGGCGCACAGGCGCACACTCCGGAACACCGCAGTTCGCAAACAGGATCGACCTGTAACCGGCACGAGCGAATCGCTCACCAGGGATGTTCCCGACAGTTCTGCGCCGAAAAAGGCCCAGACCCCCTCTTTCCAGGGCCTATTCACGTCTTGCATGTCGACATGTCACTACAGCGTGTTGCCGACATGTGACATTCTTCCGGCAGCGCGTTTGCCGTGGCTTCGGCTCCGGTATTCAGGTGAAGGCTGAACTCCTCACCAGGGGAGGCTCGCCAGACCGTCCCGCGACCCAGAGGGGGTGGCATGTCCGCAGAACAGGGCAGCTCGAAGGTGCTCACGCTCACGAAGAGCGATTCCGCGCCCGCCGACGCCGTGCTTGACCAGGCTCCAGTGCTGGAGGCTCGCGAGGCCCCGGCCCTCCCGAGCACGGAGAGCATCGACACCCGCACCCTGTCCCGCTCCCTGTTCCTGCGGCTCGCCGCACTCGACGAGAACAGCCCCGAGCGCGCCTACGTCCGGGACACCCTCATCGAACTCAACCTCCCGCTCGTGCGGTACGCGGCGGCGCGCTTCCGCTCCCGCAACGAGCCGATGGAGGACATCGTCCAGGTCGGCACGATCGGCCTGATCAAGGCGATCGACCGCTTCGACTGCGAGCGGGGCGTGGAGTTCCCGACGTTCGCGATGCCGACGGTCGTCGGCGAGATCAAGCGCTTCTTCCGCGACACCTCGTGGTCGGTGCGCGTCCCGCGCCGACTGCAGGAGCTGCGCCTGGCCCTCACCAAGGCCAGCGACGAGCTGTCGCAGAAGCTCGACCGCTCTCCGACCGTCCCCGAACTCGCCGCCGTGCTCGGCGTCTCCGAGGAGGACGTGGTCGACGGCCTCGCGGTCGGCAACGCGTACACGGCCTCCTCCCTCGACTCCCCGGCCCCCGAGGACGACGGCGGCGAGGGCTCCCTCGCCGACCGCCTCGGCTACGAGGACACCGCGCTGGAGGGCGTCGAGTACCGCGAGTCCCTCAAGCCCCTGCTGGCCAAACTCCCGCCCCGCGAGCGGCAGATCATCATGCTCCGCTTCTTCGCCAACATGACCCAGTCGCAGATCGGCGAGGAGGTCGGCATCTCGCAGATGCACGTCTCCCGCCTGCTGACCCGCACGCTGGCGACGCTGCGCGAGGGGCTCATCTCCGACTGAGCGAAGCTCCGCCCGGGGGTTCCTATTTGACGGAGCGTCAGCCACCATGGCGCGATGCTTCGTGGAACTCCTCGGCCGACATGGACACATGGCCGTCGAGGCGCCCTGATCGGCGCGTCGGCGGCCGTCGTCTGCCTGGGCGCCGCGCTCGCCGCGTGCGGTGGCGGTGGCGCGGGCGGCGGATATGTCGCGGTGGGTGCGGCGGGCGGTACACCTCAGGCTTCCGGTACGGCGGTGAAGCCGACGGGCAGGGTGACGCTGGTGCCGCTCGACGGGGACCGGAACGAGGAGAGCGGGGGTGCCGGCTCGGGCAACTCCACCGCGGGGAACGGCGGTACGGCGAGTGGCGGTACGGGGAACGGCCGGGAGGACCCGGGCGACGCGGGTGACAGCCCGGGCGCCTCGACCGCGGCCCCTACGGCAGGCGGCGCCACGTCCCCTCGTACGGCCTCGGGTTCACCGCCCGCGGCCCCGGCCCCGACGCCAAGTTCCTCGGCGCCCGCCGGCCCCGCGGACCTGAGCTGGGGCGAACCGGTGCGCAAGCCCACGGACCAGCGGTGGTGCGAGGACGTGAGCCTCGCCTTCACCAACTCCGGGGGAACCGCGGCCCGTTCCGGTTCGGTGACCTTCGGGACGCACGTCATCGGCGCGCTCGGCATCGACTGGGGGACGGTCGAGTCGGCCGTGAAGCTTCCGGCGCCGGTCGGTGCCGGGGCGCGGAAGAAGAAGACCTGGACGGTGTGCGTCGACGCCTGGCGTGTGCCGCTCGGCATGCACATCGAGACGCGGGACGTCGCCGTCCAGTGGAAGTAGCGAGTAGCGGTTCGCCGTTACATCAGCGCGAGCCAGGCGACGGCCGCCACGACCGCGACCGCGGCGACGATGCCGACGATCAGGCCGATACGGGGGCCGGCCGGGGCGGGCGCCTGCTGCTGACGGCGGCCCTGCGGGCCCTCGTCGACGAACGCACGGAACATCTGGGTGCTGCCTGCGGGGTCGTGGTTGCCCTGGGGGCCCTGGGGGTTAGCCATAGCCCGAGACCCTAGCGAATCAGTGGTTGTGGCCCAAGTGGGGGGCTGCTCACGGTGGCAGGGCAAGGGCAGCGGCCCTCACCTGCGTATTTACGTTCGCAATACTTGCCTTTGCCAAGTTTTTATCCTCCACCCAGGCCATTTTGTTT
Source organism: Streptomyces sp. DF42 (assembly GCF_058267695.1). Classification (NCBI taxonomy): domain Bacteria; kingdom Bacillati; phylum Actinomycetota; class Actinomycetes; order Kitasatosporales; family Streptomycetaceae; genus Streptomyces; species Streptomyces sp. DF42. The sequence goes on from NZ_CM177859.1 coordinate 4,635,862, forward strand.
GCCTGCAGCAACCAACAACTTCTATGGTTGCCCCAAGCAACGAATGCGGGAGGTGTGATGGCCGAGCAGGCGCAGTACGAGGAGCTGGTACGTCAGTTCAGCGCCTTCGGTGCCGTGAAACGGGAGCTCGGACGGATCCTGCCGTCCGACTGCCCGAGCGGCAGCGCTGCCGTACTGACGCTGCTGGGCCGCCACGGCGACATGCGCATGAGCAGGCTCGCGGAGCTGCTCGCGGTGGACATGTCGGTCACCAGCCGCCATGTCGCGCACCTCGCCGAGCGCGGCTGGATCGACCGCTCCGCCGACCCGGCGGACAAGCGGTCCCGGATCCTGCACCTCACCCCCACGGGCCTGGCCCGACTGGAGGCGCTGTCCGAGCGGACCACACAGCTGCTCGCCGACCGGCTGAGCGACTGGAGCGACGACGAAGTCTCCCAGCTCACCCGGCTCATGGCCCGCCTGCGCGCCAGCTTCGACGACAGCCGCGCCCTGCCGCCCCGGCTCCCGCCGCCCGCACTCGAACTCGAACCGACCACCCGTACACCCGCAAGCACCTAAGAGAAGGAAGCCCATGGCAACGACCACACCAGCCGGTGTGCGGGCTCATGCCAAGCACGGGGGAGGCTCCGCCGAGGACGCCCCGATGACGCACCGGCAGATCATGGAGGCCATCTCCGGTCTGCTGCTCGGCATGTTCGTGGCGATCCTGTCCTCCACGATCGTCACCAACGCCCTGCCGCACATCATCAGCGACCTCGGCGGCGGCCAGTCCGCCTACACCTGGGTCGTGACCGCCGCCCTGCTGTCGATGACCGCGACCACCCCCCTGTGGGGCAAGCTCGCCGACCTGTACAGCAAGAAGGCGCTCGTCCAGATAGCCCTGGTCATCTACGTCCTCGGGTCCGCCGCCGCGGGTCTCTCGCAGAACGCCGGCATGCTGATCGCCTGCCGTGTCGTCCAGGGCATCGGCGTCGGCGGTCTGTCCGCCCTCGCCCAGATCGTCATGGCGGCGATGATCTCCCCGCGTGAGCGCGGCCGTTACTCCGGCTACCTCGGCGCGACCTTCGCCGTCGCCACCGTCGGCGGCCCGCTGCTCGGCGGTGTCATCACCGACACCTCGTGGCTCGGCTGGCGCTGGTGCTTCTACGTCGGCGTCCCCTTCGCCGTCCTCGCCCTGATCGTGCTGCAGAAGACCCTGCACCTGCCCGTCGTGAAGCGGGACGTGAAGGTCGACTGGGCCGGCGCGTTCTTCGTCGCCGCGGCGGTCTCGCTGCTGCTGGTCTGGGTCACCTTCGCCGGTGACAAGTACGACTGGGTGTCCTGGCAGACGTACGCGATGGTCGGCGGCTCGATCCTGCTCGGCCTGGTCTTCGTGCTCGTGGAGTCCAAGGCGAGCGAGCCGATCATCCCGCTGCGGCTGTTCCGCAACCGCACCATCACCCTCGCGTCGCTGGCCTCGCTGTTCGTCGGTGTCGCGATGTTCACCGGCACGGTCTTCTTCAGCCAGTACTTCCAGCTGGCCCGCGACAAGTCCCCGACGATGTCGGGTGTGATGACCATCCCGATGATCGGCGGGCTGTTCGTCTCCTCCACCGTCTCCGGGCAGTTCATCACCCGCACCGGCCGCTGGAAGGCATGGCTGGTCAGTGGTGGCGTGCTGGTGACGGCCGGCCTGGGTCTGCTCGGCACCATCCGGTACGACACGGACTACTGGAAGATGGCCGGCTTCATGGCCCTGCTGGGTCTCGGCATCGGCATGATGATGCAGAACCTGGTGCTGTGCACGCAGAACCAGGTCGACCCGAGCGACCTCGGCGCGGCCAGCTCCACGGTCACCTTCTTCCGCTCCCTCGGCGGTGCGGTCGGCGTGTCCGCGCTCGGCGCGGTGATGGCCCACCGGATCACGCACTACGTCACGGACGGCATCGCCGCCCTCGACCCCAAGTACCGGGCGGCGCTGGCCGGTTCCGGCTCCTCCACCGACAGCATCCCGGACCTGGGCAAGCTCCCGGCTCCGATACGCACCCTCATGGAGAGCGCCTACGGTCACGGCATCGCCGACGTCTTCCTGATCGCCGGCTGCCTCGCGGCCGTCGCGCTCCTGGTCACCCTGTTCATCAAGGAGGTTCCGCTGAAGACGAAGGGCGCCCTGGCGCAGGCCGCTGCCGCGGACCAGACCCCGGCCGAGCCGCAGACCGAGTCGGCCGTCGCCGGCGTCCCGGCGCCGGCTGCCGCCGCCGAGCACGTCCCGAGCTGGGCCGTGTCCGACACCGAGACCGCCGCCGACGGCACCCAGCGGCTCGCCGCCGTGGCCACCATCGCCCGGTCCGAGGAGTCGGCCGGGGCCGGGGGCACCCCGGTGCGCGGCTTCGTCCGCGGGGCCGAGAGCGCACCCGTGCCGCAGGCCGCCGTCACGCTGATCTCACTGGCGGGACGGCAGCTGGGCCGGTCGGTCGCCCAGGCCGACGGCTCCTACGCCGTGGACGCGCCGGGCACGGGCTCGTACGTCCTGATCGCCTCCGCCGACGGCTTCCAGCCGCAGGCGTCCACGGTCGTGGTGAACGGTGAGCCGGTGTCGTACGACATCCTGCTCAGCGGCACCAGCGGGCTGAGCGGTGTGGTGCGGTCCGCCGAGACCACCCTGCCCGTCAAGGACGCGATGGTCGTCGTGACCGATGTGCGCGGGGACCTGCTGGCCACCGCCGTCACCGGTGAGCAGGGCGAGTTCTCCCTGGCCGAGCTGGTGCCGGGTGCCGTGACCGTCGCGGTGAACGCCGCCGGGTACCGGCCGCGCGCCCTGCCCGTCGAGGTGGGCGGCACCGGCGTCACCCGGATCGAGGTCGACCTCGACTCGGGCGCCCAGCTCCAGGGCGTCATACGCGCCCCGCACGGTCCCCTGGCCGACGCCCGCGTGACGCTGGTGGACGCGGCGGGCAACGTGGTCGGCACGGCCACGACCGGCACGGACGGGGCGTACGCCTTCACCGACCTGAACGGCGGTGAGTACACGGTCATCGCGACGGGCTACCCGCCGGTGGCGACGGCCCTGACCGTGAACGGTCGCGGGGTCGACGACCACGACATCGAACTCGCCCACCCCGGCGAGTAGTTCACACCCCGGCCCGTGGCGGACGGCGCGCGCTCCGAGCGGAGGTGCGCGCCCGGTGCCACGGGCCGGTTTCTTCGAGACCGGTTGCACTGCAGGGAGAGAACGGGATGGGACTGACCGCGAGGATCCGCACCAGGGACGGATGGGCCGTGTCGCACGCGGTCGTCACGGTGACCGACATGACGGGCACGCAGGTGCTGCGTGCCGAGGCGGACACCGAGGGCGCCGTACGCGACGCCACCGAGCTCGCCCCGGGGCCGTACACCGTCATCGTCACGGCCGTCGGATACGCGCCCGTCGCCTCCACCGCGCTGGTCACCGCGAGCGGGCGGGCCGAGGTCGGGGCGGTGACGCTGGCCCGTAAGGGCGGCACCGAGCTGCCGCCGCCCGGGCCGTGGACGATCGACCCCGCGCACTCCTCGGTGGGCGCCCTCGCCCAGCACCTGGGGATCTCCAGCGTGCACGGACGGTTCACGGACTTCACCGGGCGCGTCGAGATCGCCCCGGACGAGGTGGAGAAGTCGCGAGTGGAGGCGGTGATCCGGGCGACGTCCATCGACACGGGCAACGGCATGCGCGACGGCCATCTGCGCTCGCCGGACTTCCTGGACGTCGAGAAGTACCCGGAGATCACCTACCGGTCCACGGGCCTCACGGCGGCGGGGAGCGACCGCTGGACGGTGCACGGGGAGCTGACCCTGCACGGGGTCGTGCGGCCGGTGGACCTGGACCTGGCGTACCTGGGGACCGGCGCCGACCCCTGGGGCGGAACCCGGGCGGCCTTCCGCGCCACCACCGAACTGCGGCGCGAGGACTTCGCCATGAACTACAACCAGGTCGTGCAGGCGGGGATCGCCGCCATCGGTACGACACTGAAGGTGGAACTGGACATCCAGGCGGTGCAGGGCGAGTCGCTGCCGCAGGCGTAGGCCCAGCAGGGTCACGTGCGTGGGGCGGCCCTGGCCCTAGGCTGGCGCCATGGCACCGAACATCGCGACCAACACCCGCGTCTCCCTCGACGAGCTGCTGGACTTCGTACGACCGCGGCACCGCGCGATCCTGCTGACGCGCAGGACCGACGGGAGCGCTCAGGCCTCGCCGCTGACCTGCGGGGTCGACGATGCGGGGCGGATCGTCGTCTCGACGTACCCCGAGCGTGCGAAGACGCGTAACGCCAAGCGGGACGAGCGGGTGAGCCTCGTCGTGCTCAGTGACGACTGGAACGGGCCGTGGGTCCAGATCGACGGGACCGCCGAGGTCATCGACTCGCCCGAGTCCGTCGAGCCGCTCGTGGAGTACTTCCGGAACATCTCCGGTGAACACCCGGACTGGGACGAGTACCGGGAGGCGATGGTGAAGCAGGGGAAGTCGATCATCAGGGTCACCCCGCAGAAGTGGGGCCCGGTGGCCACCGGCGGGTTCCCGGCACGGCCGGCCTCCGACAACTAGACACCTGGTCACCTGGTCACCCAGCGGCCCTCGACGGACCGAGTGCAGCGCAGCGGTCATCAGGGTCACGCCGCAGACGTGGGGGCCCGTGGCCGGCGGCGGCTTCCGGCGAGGCCGGCCCCCGCGCAGTGATCAGCTCCGGGCCACCATCGCCTCGATACCCGCCACCAGCAGGTCCAGGGCGAAGGAGAAGTCCCGCTCCCGCATCTCCTGCACCGTGTCACCGCCGCGGGCCTCCATGACGTCGGCGGACGCGTGGATGACCGCGGCGGCCTCGGGTGCCCGGGTCACCGCGCTCATGGCGTGCTGGAAGTACTCGTCCTGGCTCATGCCCGCTGCCGCGCACCGGGCGATGAAGTGGCCCTCGATGGTGCCGTAGCCGTACACGAACTGGAAGACGGCCGAGAGGGCACCCGACAGACCGTGCACAGGCAGGCCCGTGTTGCGGACGATCCGCTGGACGACGAGGGAGAAGGCCAGCGAGTTCGGGCCGATGTTGAGGAAGGTACCGGCCAGCGGGGACAGCCAGGGGTGGCGGACCAGGAGGGTGCGGTACTCGCGGGCCAGGGCGCGCAGCTGGTCCCGCCAGTCCTCGTCGCCGTCCGGATCCGGCAGGGTCAGTTCCCCGAAGGCCGCGTCCAGGGCGAGCTCCAGGAGATCGTCCTTGGTGTCGACGTACCAGTAGACGGACATCGCGGTGACCTTCAGCTCGGCGGCCAGCCGGCGCATGGAGAACTTGGCGAGCCCCTCCGCGTCCAGGAGGCGGACGGTCACCTCGGTGATCCGGTCGCGGTCGAGACCCGACGGCTGACCGCCACGACCGCCCCGGCGGACCTTGCCCTCCAGCCACACGCTGGTCCGCGCCGCACGCTCGGCTGCCCTCACCATTGGCGCACCTTCCTCGACTTCGGTCATTGATCAAGATGCTAGGTGGCAGCTTCCCTGCCATCAGCTACCGGGCGACCGCCATCTCCGAGTCTGCCCGCTCCGCCCTGCGCAACAACGCAGCCGCCAACAACCCGCCGAGCAGCACGGCCAGCGCCCCCACCAACAGGCTGGTCCCCAGCCCGGCGGAGAAGGCGTCGCTGATACGTCCCTTTTCCCGCGCCGACCCCGCGGCCGCAAGGGCTTCGGGCAACGAGGTCGCCCCGACGGAAATCCCCGCCGCGAACCGGGAGTTGAGCACCGCCCCGAGCACGGCCACCCCAAGACCGTTGCCGAACTCGGCCACCGTCCCGTTGACCCCGGCCCCGCTTCCCGCCTTCTCCACCGGAATCGCGCTCATGATCGCGTGCGCCATGGCGGGGCTCGCGACCGCGCCGCCGGCGCCGATGAGCAGCAGGCCGAGCAGGGTTCCCGGATAGCCCTGGTCGGCCAGCGTGGCGATGGCGACCAGGCCCGCCGACATCAGCACCATGCCCAGGCCGATCGCGACGGGCGTGCCGAGCTTCGCCGTCCACCTCGCCGACAGGCCGGTGAAGTTGAGGGCGACGATGGTGAGCGCGAGCGGCGCGGTGCGCAGGCCCGCCTCCAGGGGGCCGTAGCCGAGGACGAACTGCAGGTGCTGGGTGAGCAGGAACAGCGAGCCGCCCATGCCGAAGGCGATGAGCACCGCGCCGGCGACGGCGCCCGTGAACCGGCGGTTGCTGAAGAAGTGCAGGTCGAGCATGGGGTACGGGATCCTGCTCTCCCAGTAGGCGAACAGGGAGAGCACGACCAGCGTCACCGCCGCGCTCAGCAGCACCCGCCCCGACGTCCAGCCGTGCGACGGGCCCGAGATGATCGCGAAGACCAGCGAGCTCATGCCGATCGTGGACAGCAGTGCCCCGAGCAGGTCGGGGCGGTCACCCCGAGGGTTTTTCGACTCGGGGACCAGCGCGGCGACCGCCACCAGGCCCAGCGCCGCCACCGGCAGGTTGATCAGGAAGATCGCGCCCCACCAGAAGTGGTTCAGCATGAAGCCGCCGAGCAGCGGGCCGACCGCGAAGCCGAGGGAGTTGACGGCGGCCCAGATGCCGATCGCCTTCGGCTGCTCCTCGGGCGTGAAGATCTGCATCGCCACCGCGAGCGTGGTCGTCATCAGCAGCGCGCCGCCGACGCCCATGCCGGCGCGTGCGGCGATCAGTTGGCCCGTGGATCCGGCCAGTCCCGCCACCAGGGAGCCGGTGCCGAACAGGGCCAGCCCCGCCACCAGCATCTTCTTACGGCCGTAGCGGTCGGCCGCGCTGCCCGCAGTGAGCAGCAGGCCGGACTGGACGAGGGAGTACGCGTTGATCATCCACTGAATGTCGGACGTGGCCGCGCCCAGCTCCCTGGTGAGGGAGGGGATCGCCACGTTCAGGACGGTGTTGTCGAGCAGCACGGTGAGCTGCGCCAGACAGATGACACCGAGGATCAGCCAGCGCTGGGGGTGGCCCCGGGACGTAGTAGACGGCGTGGATGACGTGGATGACGTGGATGACGTAGACATGTTGTACACCGTATAGCTGCCAGCTATACGGTGTACAACAAGTTTCTCGCCAGCTGTTCAGTCGCTCAGTTGCTCGCCTTCTGCGTCAGGTCGTAGAAGGTGGACGAACCGACCGTCACCTTCTTGAAGTTCTTCTCGACCCACGAGGTGATCTGCGAGGACGTGCCGTTGCTGCTGCCGTTGCCGCCCATACCGCCGCCGCTGCCGGACGAGATGAAGTAGTGGATCCTGCCGTCCGCCACGTACTTCCTGAACTGGGCCGGCGTGGGGGACGGGTCGGTGCCGTTGAAGCCGCCGATCGCCATCACCGGGTCGCCGGTGGTGAGCTGGTAGCTCGCCGCGTTCTGCGCGCCGATGGCCGCCGCGACCCAGGTGTACTCGGACGAGTCCGTCTCCAGCAGCTTCTTGGCCTGGGAGGAGACGCTCGCACCGTTCAGCAGGCCGCCCACGCCACCGCCGCCGCCCATGCCGTTGCCCTTCTGCCGGCTCTGGCTGTTGCCGTTCCGGCCCGGCATACCGCCGCCGGGGAAGCCGTTGCCCTGCTGGTTCCGGCCCTGGTTCTGGCCCTGTCCCTGTCCCTGGGTGTTGCCGTTGCCGTTGCCGTTGTGCCGGTTCTGGCCCGGCATGCCGCCGTTGCCGCCACCGAAGCCGCCCCGGCCGCCGCCACCCGGCCCGCCCATCTTGCTCGCGCCCGCCGGACCGGCGGTCGGGATGGAGCCGGTGTGCGCGGAGTCGACCGTGCTCAGTGTGTACGCCGTGGGACCGGCCAGCGCCGCCACGATGCTCAGGGCTGCCGCGCCGAGGGCCAGCTGCCGGGTGATGCGGCCCGCGAAGACCAGGCCGAGCGCACCCGCCAGACCGCCGACCAGGACCAGCCACTTCAGCCAGGGCAGGTAGGAGGAGGTGCGGTTGAGCAGGACGTAACCCCAGGCGGAGGCCGCGACGACCGCGCCCGCGAGGGTGATCGACGCCCACATCTCGCGCCGCTTCTCCCACAGGATGCCCGCGCCCATGCCGACCACGGCGGCGATGTAGGGGGCGAGAGCGACCGTGTAGTACTGGTGGAAGATGCCGGCCATGTAGCTGAAGACGATCGCGGTGATCAGCAGCGAGCCGCCCCAGACCAGGAACGAACCGCGGGTCACCGATGTCCGCCCGAGCACGGGGGTCCCCCCGCTCGACCGAAGCCGAGAGTGAGGGAGGGTGGCCACCAGGCCGCCGACGAGCAGGACCAGCGCGGCCGGCAGCAGCCACGAGATCTGGCCGCCGATCTCGGAGTCGAACATCCGGTTCCAGCCGGTCTCGCCCCACATGCCGGTGCCCGTGCCACCGCCACCGCCACCGACGCTGCCGGTCTCGTCACCGCTCAGGCGGCCGAGGCCGTTGTAGCCGAAGGTCAGCTCCAGGAAGGAGTTGTTCTGCGAGCCGCCGATGTACGGGCGGGAGGACGCGGGCCACAGCTCGACGATCGCGACCCACCAGCCGCCCGCGACGACCAGCGCGACCGTCGCCGCCGCCAACTGCCCGAACCGCTTCTTCAGCGACACCGGGGCGCACACCGCGTACGCGACGGCCAGCGACGGGAGGATCAGAAAGGCCTGCAGGGTCTTGCCGAGGAAGGCGAAACCGATCGCCACGCCGGCCCACACCAGCCACTTCGTACGGCCGTCCTCGATGGCGCGGACCACGAGGCAGCAGGCGACCGACATGAGCAGCGCCAGCATCGCGTCCGGGTTGTTGAACCGGAACATCAGCGCGGCGACGGGGGTGAGCGCGAGCACGGCGCCCGCGATCAGGCCGGCCGCGGGGCTGAACCGGCGTCGTACGGAGGCGTGGACGACCGCGACCGTGCCGACGCCCATGAGGACCTCGGGGGTGAGGATCGCCCACGAGTTCAGACCGAAGAGGCGGACCGAGATCTCCATCGGCCACAGGAACGCCGAGGGCTTGTCGACGGTGATCGCGTTGGCCGCGTCCAGCGACCCGAAGAACATCGCCTTCCAGGATCTGCTGCCCGCCTGGACGGCCGCCGAGTAGAAGGAGTTGGAGTAGCCGGAGGCGCTCAGGTTGTGGAGGTAGAGCAGGGCGGTCGCCAGGAGCAGGCCCCAGAACGCGGGGCGCGCCCAGCGGGGGTCCTCGGGGCGCCCGCGCCACAGTCTGCGCACGAAGGGCTGCTGGGGCTCACCCGCCTGGGGAGCCGTCGGGGCCACCGGCTCCGGTACCGCCGTGGTCACGGATGCCGGCCCCCAGGACGAGGGGCCCCGGTCCCCCTCCGGATGGGGCGACTGGTCGTAGTGGGTGGTCATCGGGAGTCCCTCGGATCGTTGTCGGTCGGGCGCACCGGCTGCAGATGCACGGTGGCGTCCTCCCAGCTGCGGTCCGCGACTTCGCCGGCGCGGAACGGGTTCGTCCGGTAGCTCTGCTGCACGGTCGACTGCGTGGCCGCCGGGCGCTGCGGAAGCGGAGGCTGCGGAAGCGGAGGCTGCAGAGGCGGGGGCTGCGACCCGTACGTCTGCTGCGGGTACTGCTGGTGCTGCGGGTTCGCGGCCATGGCGTACGTCGGCGAGGACGGGTTGTGCGAGGCCACGACGGTGGACTGCCCGCCGTCGTGCCGGTCGGGGAAGACCCACGCGCGGAAGAGCAGAAAGCGCAGCACCGTCGCCGCGAGGTTGGCGGCGACGAGGACCGCCAGCTCGGTGGAGTGCCCGGGGTCGGACGTCGCCGCGTTCAGGGCGGCGAGCGAGCCGCTGGTCAGGGCGAGGCCGATGCCGAACACGACCAGGCCCTGCGCCTGGTGCCGGACGGCGCCGCCGTTGCCGCGTACCCCGAAGGTGAGGCGCCGGTTGGCCGCCGTATTGGCGACAGCGGAGACCAGCAGGGCCAGCGCGTTGGCGACCTGCGAGCCGCCGAGCTGCCGGAAGAGGCTGTAGAGGACGAGATAGAACAGGGTCGACAGTCCGCCGACGACACAGAACCCGACGAGCTGGCGGGCCAGCCCCTTCGGTACGTCCTGGATCTCGCGGTCGCGCGGGTCGTCCCCGAACGGCCGGGTGATCCGGTCCAGCGGCAGCGACCCGGTGGCCAGGGCCTTGCCCACGCGCCACACACCCTTGAGGTCCTCGGTCGCCGTCTTCACGATGTGGACGGTGGAGTCCGGGTCGTCGACCCAGTCGACGGGCACTTCGTGGATACGGAGCCCCGCGCGCTCGGCGATGACCAGCATCTCGGTGTCGAAGAACCAGCCGGTGTCCTCGACCATCGGCAGCAGCACCAGTGCGACGTCACGCCGTATCGCCTTGAAGCCGCACTGCGCGTCGGAGAAGCGGGCCTGCAGCGAGCCGCGCAGGATGAGGTTGTAGGCCCGGCTGATGAACTCCCGCTTGGGACCGCGTACGACGCGGGAGGAGCGGGCCAGCCGGGAGCCGATCGCCAGGTCCGAGTGACCCGAGATCAGCGGCGCCACCAGCGGCAGCAGCGCGTTGAGGTCGGTGGAGAGGTCCACGTCCATGTAGGCGAGGATCGGCGCCTGGGAAGCGGACCACACCGTCCGCAGGGCCCGGCCCCGGCCCTTCTGCTCCAGTCGGAAGTGGGAGACCTCGGGGATCTCCTCCTCCAGCCGTGCCGCCACCAGCGGGGTGGTGTCGGTCGACGCGTTGTCCGCGATCGTGATGCGGAAGGCGTACGGGAACGTGCGCTTGAGGTGGTCATGCAGTCTCAGCACACACGGCTGGAGGTCCTTCTCCTCGTTGTGGACGGGGATCACCACGTCCAGGACAGGCGTACCGGCGTCGCCGGCCGGGAGGTGCTTCCGCGCCGGCAGAGAGCCGGGAGAAGAGTCGGTTCGCATGGCACCGACTCTGGTCAAGTGCCCTGTTGCACCCGTGTGTTGGCGCTGTGGTCTGCCTGTGAGTGCGATTGCCGATGCGTTTCGGGCGCCGGGCGGGGCAGGGCCGGGGCAGACGCCGGCACATGCACGGTGAACACGGTGCGCCCCGGAACGCTGTCCACCGTCACGGCACCGCCGTGCGCGGTCGCGACGGCCTGCACGATCGCAAGCCCGAGGCCTGTCGAGCCGGAGGCACGGGAACGCGAGGAGTCTCCGCGCGCGAACCGCTCGAAGACGTGCGGGAGCAACTCCGGTGGAATTCCCTGTCCGTTGTCCTCGACGTCCACGCACATCCAGGGGCCGCGCCGCTGGATGCGTGCGGTGATGGTCGTGCCGGGGGCGGTGTGCTTGCGTGCGTTGCCCAGCAGATTGACCAGCACCTGCTGGATCCGGGCCGCGTCCGCGGACACGAGGGCCGGTTCGTCGGGCAGGTCGAGCCGCCAGTTGTGGTCCATGCCGGCCGCGCGGGAGTCGCTGATCGTGTCGACGACCAGCGGGATGAGGTCGGTCTGCTCGAACTGCAACGGCCGTCCGGCGTCCAACCGGGCCAGGAGGAGGAGGTCTTCGACAAGCAACGTCATCCGGCCCGCCTCGGACTCGATACGGCCGAGGGCGTGGCGCGTGTCCGGGCCGACCTGCTCTCTGCCGCGTCTGGTCAGCTCGGCGTACCCGCGGATGGACGCCAGCGGTGTCCTCAGCTCATGACTGGCGTCGGCCACGAACTGCCGTACCCGCGTCTCGCTCTGCTGACGTGAGTGCAGCGCGCCGTGGACATGGTCCAGCATCCGGTTGAGCGCGGCCCCGACCTGCCCGACCTCGGTGTGCGGATCGGTCTCGGACTCGGGGACGCGTTCGGAGAGGTTCACCTCGCCGGTGTGGAGGGGGAGTTCGGAGACACGGGTCGCGGTGGCGGCGACACGGCGGAGGGGGCGGGTGGCTACGCCCACGAGGACGTAGCCGGCGATCACGGCCGCGCCCAGGCCGGCGACGGTGACGCTTACCTCCACCAGGATGAGGGTGTCGATGGTGCTGTCGGGGACCTTGGTGGGGACGGCGACGTAGTAGCTGCCGTTCTCACCGGTGACGTACTTGGCGACGTACTTGCCCAGTCCACTGATCTCCACGGTGTGGATCCTGCCGTCCTGGAGGACGGTGTTGAGCGAGGTACGGGCCGCCTCGCTGAGGGAGTTGGGGACCATCCCGCTGAGGTCGGTGCTCTCGTCCGATCTCTCGCCGTACTTGGCGTCGGTGATGTGCCCTTTGTGGACCTTGGCTATGACGGTGCGCTCCGGCGGGCCGTGTGTGACGAACTCCGTCAGGTCGAGGGCCTGCGCGTTGTCCTTCCCGGCCGAGTTCCTGCTGCCGGAGGCCGCGTTCCCTCTGTCAGGGGCCGAGTTCCTGCTGCCGGGAGCCGAGCTCTTGCCGTCGAGGGCGCCGCCGAGCGGTCCGCCAAAGCCTGCCGCCCGCCCGGAGACCTGATTCAGCTGTTCGTTCAGCTGGCCGTACAGATGAGACCGCAACGCCAACGTCGTCACCGTCCCGATCACCGCACACACGGTGGCGATCAGCACCACGGAAGCGACGACGAGCCGCGCCCGCAGAGTGCGCGGCTGTCCTGCTCGTCGCTTCTGCGTACGCGGGCGTCGCCGTCCGCTCATGACGCGGCAGGCTTGATCAGGTAACCGGCGCCGCGCCGGGTGTGGATCATCGGCTCACGGCCGGCGTCGATCTTCCGGCGCAGATAGGAGATGTAGAGCTCGACCACATTGGCCTGCCCACCGAAGTCGTACGACCACACACGGTCGAGGATCTGCGCCTTGCTGAGCACGCGCCGCGGGTTGCGCATCAGGAAGCGCAGCAGCTCGAACTCGGTGGCGGTGAGGTGGATGCCCTCGCCGGCCCGCGACACCTCGTGGCTGTCCTCGTCGAGGGTGAGGTCACCGACGACGAGCACGGAGTCGGAGCGCCGGTCGGCGGCACCGGACCGGCGGATCAGCCCGCGCAGCCGGGCGACGACCTCTTCGAGGCTGAACGGCTTGGTGACATAGTCGTCGCCACCGGCGGTCAGGCCCGCGATCCGGTCCTCGACCGCGTCCTTGGCGGTGAGGAAGAGGACGGGGACGTCCGGGAGCTCACGGCGCATGCGCCCCAGTACCGAGAGGCCGTCCATGTCGGGCAGCATCATGTCCAGGACAACGGCGTCGGGCCGGAACTCGCGTGCGGTCTGGATGGCACCCGTGCCATCCCCCGCACTGCGGATCTGCCAGCCCTCATAGCGAAGGGCCATGGACAGCAGCTCAGTGATCGACACCTCGTCGTCCACCACAAGCACTCGGACGGGGCACCCGTCCGGCCTCAGCAGTTCGGTGCGCCCCTGGGGCGAGGTCGTGGTCATGGTGGAAACACTGTCGGGATCCTCTGAGAGCACGCTTTCCACAGCCTGTGATTTCCCTGAGAAACGCACAGGAGCCTCTCAGGGAACCCCTGGGAAGCGCTCGTCCGGGCGCATCCGCGCGGGTCGGGCGTCATCGTGCGCAGGTCGGGCCGTCATCGTGCGGAGCGGAGCGGGGGGGGCGAGGTGCGGTGGGGGCGGGTGCGGGGCGAGGTGCGGTGGGGGCGGGTGCGGGGCGAGGTGCGGTGGGGGCGGGTGCGGTGGGGGCGGGTGCGGTGCGGTGATCAGGGCGTAAGCGCTGCCGGTGGGGAGCCTGGGTGCCCGGGGTGCCGGGGAGCCCGGGTGCCCGGGGTGCCCGGGTGAGGCGTCCCCCTGGTCTCACAGCCCGAACAGCCGCGCGCCGTTGTCATGGCAGACGGCCCGCAGCCACTCCTCCCCGAGGCCCAGCCGCTCCAGGGCGTGCAACTGATGGACGTACGGATACGGGATGTTGGGAAAGTCGCTGCCCAGCAGGATCCGGTCACCGAGGTCGGCCAGCCGGGGCAGCGCCCGCCGCGGGAACGGCGCGAAACGCTCGCCGAAGTCGGTGAACGCCATCGTCGTGTCCAGCCGCACCTCCCCGTACCGCTCGGCGAGGTCCAGGAAGTCCTCGTACTCGGGCATCCCCATGTGGGCGACGACCAGCCGGAGTTGCGGATGCCGGGCCAGTACGCGCGCGATCGGCTCGGGCCCGGTGTGCTTGCCGGGCGCGGGCCCGGAACCGCAGTGGACGACGACCGGTGTCCCGGCCTCGGCGAGCAATCCCCATGCGGAGTCGAGGAGTTCGCTCGCCGGGTCGTACGCCCCCACCTGCACATGCGCCTTGAACACCCGCGCGCCCGCCTCGATCGCCTCCCGGACATAGGCCTCGACGCCCGGCTCCGGGAAGAGGGTCGAGGTGTGCAGGCAGTCGGGTGTGCGACGGGCGAAGTCGACCGCCCAGCCGTTGAGCCACTGGGCCATGCCGGGCTTGTGCGGGTAGAGCATGGCGGTGAAGCGACGCACGCCGAACTCCCGGATCAGCGCGACCCGTTCGTCCTCCTCCTTGCGGTAGGTGATCGGCCATTCGACGCCACCGGTCAGCGAGCCGAGCGAGTCGAAGTAGCCCCAGACCTTGCGCAGCACGCGCTCCGGCATGAAGTGCGTGTGCACATCGACGAGCCCCGGCACCCCGAGCCGCTCCCAGAACCCCCGGACCTCCGCTGTCTCCGTCATGCGCCCTCTCGAACCGGGATCCAAGGAGGATCCACTCCCTCAGAACAGACCGTCCTGCACTCCTGCAGTCTGGCCGAACTCCCGTACCGGAAGCGTCACTTTGTCCTCGCCCCCGGCCGGGACGATCTCCCACCCTGCCATCAGCCGGGTGTCCAGCACGACCACCCCGCGCCCCGTCGCGAGATGCAGGTCCGGCCCGGCGGCCGCCAGCAGCTCGCCCCCGACCGAGCCGCCCGCGACCAGCTCGCTCACCGCTCCGGCCGCACTCGGCAGCCCTGCCAGCCCGAATGCCCCGACGTGGTCCACGACTTCGCACGTCTCCCGCGCCAGCGACTCCGGCCACTCGGCCAGCTCCACGGCCCGCGCATGCAGCGCCTCGATCTCGGCCGCCCGCTCCGCCTCCGACACCGGCAACCGGGACCGCACCGCCCGCTTCTCCGCGTACGGAATCCGGTCAGGCACCCGGAGCGCGGCGCGCAGCATCTCCTCGGTGCGCCGGGCCGCCATCAGCGGTCCCAGGCCCAGCCAGCCGAAGCACACGGCGCCCTGCTCAAGCAGCCGCGCCGAGCCCCGCTCCTCGGCCGTGATCCCGACCTTGACCAGGCCGGGACCGAACCACGCCAGATATACGTGGTACGGCCGCGGGTCGTCCGCGATCGTGTCGGCGGCCACGGAGTGCGCCCGGTCCAGCCGCGCACACTCCTCGCACCGCGCCCCCGTGGTCCGCCCCGGCACGACCGCCCGGACCGGACACGCATGTCCCCGCGCTCCCACACACGTCCGCACACCCCCGTCCGCGACCCCGAAGGCCACGCGTTTCCCCCAGGTCAGCGCAGTGCGCCGCCCACCGTCCCACGCCAGCACGGGACCACCCGCCGCCCACCGCAGCCCCGAGCACTTCCATGCCTGTGCCATCGCTCCCGAGAGTAGAGGGCGCCACTGACAACGGGGTATGGCCGTGCGGTTCACCGAGGTCAGCGATGTCGGCGCCGAGGACGTGAGCGACGTCGGCGACCGGATTCACCGGGCGGATTCACCGGCCGCGGCCGGCTCCGGCTCCGCGCCGCCGACCGGGACCACGGCGCCGTACAACCCTGCGCCGTACGCCGCGCTCCACCGGCGGCGGTGTCGGTGTGCCAGGGCTTCGGCGTAGTCGCAGAGCGCCTGGTTCGTGATGATCTGCCAGGTCAGCGGTGACCCGGGAACGTGTCCTACCGCGGGTCACCGACGTCGGCGCCCCTCAACCGCCCACAACAGGCCTGGATCCGATGGCCGCGCAGGCCGCCTTGTCCGTGGGATGGCCGTCCGCCGGAAAGATCACCGGGGCGCCGAGGGCGCCCTGGCCGTCGGTGTCCGAGGACTCGCCGTGGTCGGGCTGCGCGTTCGGCATGTAGCAGGCCACGAACCGGGTCGGCCTGGGGGTGTCCGGTCCCGTGCCGGCCGCGGACTCGCCCCACATCCGCTGCCAGGCTGCCGCGCAGGAACGCGCGGCGTCCAGCGGATCGAACTTGGTCTTCAACGGCAGCTGGCTCAGGTCCGCCTCGGCCGACAGGGTGCGGGCGCACATGACGTTGCGCCCGTCCTCGTCCCATGGCCCGAGGGTAGCCACGGCCGTGGCCGTGGCACCTGCGAGGAGTGCAGCCGTGGCCGCGCCGACGAGGACCAGGCGCCGGCGCTTCCTGGAGTCTTCCGTGGCGGGCGGCTGTTCGGTGCGCCGCAGGATCTCCCGCAGTACGGCCTGGCCGTCGGCGGACTTCGCCCAGCCATCGGTGCCATCGGCGTCGGGGCACAGTGCGCGGATGGCGACGAGGTCGGGAGCCTGGCTCTGCTTGGTGGCGGTCTGCTTCATGCTGACTCCTGCTGGGCGAAGCGGGGATGGGGGTGGGGGTGAGCAAGGTCGACGGGCTCTGCTTGGTCCGCGCGGGTCAGCGCCACCCTGAAGCGTTTGCGTGCCCGGTGCAGACGCACGGCGAAGGCGGTGGTCGTGCAGCCCATGACCACCGCCGCCTGTCTGGCCGTCAGGCCGTACCAGGCGCTCAGCAGCAACGTCTCCCGGTCCTGCTCCGACAGCGCCGACAGCGCGGCGGCCACCTCGGTACGCGTCCCTATCGCGTCACCGATCTCCTCCGCCCCCGCCCGGTCGGCCATCGCCGCCATGCGCTCGGTGAGTGCCCTGTGACGCTGGTCGGATCTCACCCGGTTGGCGAGCAGCCGCCGTGCTGAGGCGAGCAGCCACGGCAGGGCGTCGTCGGGCACGGACTCGGACTTGCGCCAGGCCAACACGAAGGTCTCCGACAGGATGTCCTGTGCTGTCTCCCGGTCCGTGCGATGCAGGAGATACCCCCGGACCCGGTCGGCATAAGACGTGTAGAGGGCTTCCAGTGCCCTGTGTCCGTCGGGGTCCCCATACTCATCGGCGGTTGTTCGTCGTCGTGTCACAGCACCTCCATGGTCCCGGCCGTCGACAGCCGTAGGGCCGTCAACCGGGAGATGTGCGGCAGGGCCGGATCTCTTACAGCTTCCGCCAAGACAGACATCGCCGTCGCCGCGCTGCGGCATAACGCACGCGACACCCACCGACCGCTCGCTCTGCTCGGGCCCACACGCTCACCAAGAGGACATCACGACACTTCGCCGAAGCCCTGGTCGGTCTGCTCACCAACGGCGCGGTCCCGCTGGAGAGCAATGCTGATGCCGTGGGCGGCGGCCAACGCGGTGATAACCGTCGCCTCCACCATCCTGTGCACCGAGCTGCACGCCCGGGTTCACCTTCGGCACGGGACGCCGGCCCGGCCGTCGCGAGCACTGGCAGTCGGCCGGATCCGCCGCAGCCGCCTAGGTCGTGACCTGCGCCGCCATGTTCCTCCTCCACGCGGTGCAGTCGTTCCCCTCGATCCTGACCGCCCAACTCGTCTACGTTGGAGCGGCCGTCCTCGCCGGCACGGGCCGCTTCCTGGTCCTGCGCGTGTTCGTCTTCGCGACGGGCGGCCGGGGCCACCGGGCCGGTGCGATTTCGAAGCGCCCGCGCACCGGCTGGTTCGCGTCGGCGGCGACGCCGTCCTACGCCCTGCCGCCGACGCCGTGACCCGGGGAACAGGCACCCTCCAGGGGGCCTGCCCAAGGGGGTCCAGGGGGACAGCCTCCGCCGGGTACAGCCGGCTGCACCCTCGACCGGGTGGGTCGCTTCATGGCGGCGCCGAGGAGGCGGCGGCATCGTAGAACCCAACGGATCCCACACACTGAACCGCTCCCCGAAGGGAAACCCCATGAAGCCGCAGCGCCCCTCCCAGCCGGGCACCAGCCCGAGCACCCACGCGGGCACCCCTCCAAAGGCCCCTCACGAGAGCGAACTCGCCCCTCTCCTCACCGCCTGGGACCTGGCCCACCCGAACCCTTCCGACCCCGAGTGGCGGCACGTCCTGGACGAGATCGCCCACCCGCGCACCACGCAGGCGTTCCACCGTCTGGCCGAGGCGGTGGCTTGAACTCGTACGCCCGGTCGGGCCCCGCCCCGGCCGACGTGAACCACCGCTGCAGCCCAGACACAAGAGGCCCCGGGAAGATCCCCCGGGGCCTTTGACCGTCCGCGCCTCGAAGACACCCGCACCTCGAAGACACCTGCACCTCCTCGAAGTCACAAGAGGATCACTTCTCTCACACAACCTCCACACCCCATGCTCCCCACCCCTACGGTCATTTCACCTGAAACACCATGGGGGGACGAGATGACCAACCCGTACACCACGCCCGTACCGCCGACGCCCCGCCCGCCCGGCACCCGCCCCCTGCGCAAGCGCCCCCGCGTGTGGTTCGGCGGCGCAGGCCTCTTCGTCGCCGGCGCGATCATCGCGACCGCCGGGAGCGGTGGAAACGGCGGACAACAGCCCGTCGAAGCCAAGGTCAGGCCCGCGGCGACCATCACCGCGACCGTGACGGCCACGCCCGAGCCCGGCCCGACCGTCACCGAGACCCTCAAGGCCAAGGCGAAGCCCCGCCCCACGATCACCGTCACCAGGACGGCCGCCGCGACGGCCAGGACGGCCGGCGGCAGCAGCAGCAGCAGTCAGGACAGCACTGGTGCCGGCACCGGTACCGGCACTTGCTCGATCGTCTCCAACGCGGGCAACTGCTATACGGCGGGACAGTTCTGCCGGAACAGCGACCACGGCTCCGCCACGACCACCGCGAGCGGCGCGACGATCAGATGCACGTACAGCTCGAACGCCTGGCGTTGGACGTACGCCTGACGGGACGTCGGCGCCGGCCTCGGCGAGGACGAGGCCAACCGGTTGAGCCGGAGCCACGGATGGCAGACCCGGGGAGCGGTGCGGGAGATATCGGATTAGCCTCCGAAATGAGCGCAAAGTGGATCTTTCGTGCGCGCTCGACTCAACCAAGGAGGAGAAATGCGCAAGCTTCCCAAGGCTGCTGCGGCAGCCGCCATCCTCGGTATCTTCAGCCTCATAGGCACGGGCACCGCTTCGGCCCAGGGCATGGATGGCTCGCATGGCGGCGGGTGCAAGTCCCACGACATGAACATCGACATCCTCGGCCAGGTCGGTGTCCTCAACGGCCTGTTGGGCAACGCGCTCAACGGCGAAGGCAACCCGGGTGCGCAGGTGGCGCCAGTCGGTTCACACTGCGAAGGCGGTTGGTGAGCAGCAGGAATCGCATCACGTAGCTCATAAATGGGTCTCGGTGTCCGGGCAACCGGCCCGGCGCCGTGCCCCGTCTTGACGCGTGGTCTTTCCGTCGCCGACCAATTCCTCGAAGTGGATGCGTAGTTAGCCGTCGGCGCCGCTCCTCCGCCCCACCCGCAGCACAAGAGGCCCCGGATCACTCCGGGGCCTCTTGCCGTGTGTGCTCCACCGGACTCGTTCCTGTCGACGGCACCGGGCGCGTTCCCGCCCACCTCACCGGACGCGTTCCCGTCGGCCTTCCGACTCCCGACTCCCGCCTCACCGACTCCCGACTCTTCGGCTGGGGCGGACAGGACCCGTCGGCGGCGAGCATCGCTCGCTGGCGTCACCCGGGTGGAACAGCGCTGGCGGCGCTACGCTGCTGCGCCATGCAGGAGACGCGCCTCGACACTGCTCGGATCCGGGCGGCTCACCGGGTGATCGACCCGATTTTCCTCGACACTCCGCTGTACCGCTGTGAGGCGCTGGAGCCCGGCCTCGGATGCGCGGTCAGCATCAAGCTCGAAACGGCGAACCCGGTCCGCAGCTTCAAGGGCCGCGGCACGGAGCTGGTCGCGAGCCTGCTCGCCGAGAAGGGATCGCGGGCGGCGGTGTGTGCCAGCGCGGGCAACCTCGGCCAAGCCCTCGCCTGGTCCGGTCGCGGCCGGGGGCTCGACGTCACCGTCGTCGCCTCCCGCTTCGCGACCACGGCCAAGCTGGACCGCATCCGCGCACTGGGCGCCAGGCTGGAACTGGTCGACGGGGACCACGAGATGGCCCGCGACCGGGCGGCGGCCATCGCACGGCACGACGGCATCCGGCTGGTCGAAGACAGCCTGGACATCGAGACCTGCGAGGGCGCGGCGACCATCGGCCTGGAACTGGTCGACACCGGGCCGACGTTCGACACCGTCCTGATCGCTCTCGGCGGCGGGGCGCTGGCCACCGGTGTGGGACATGTGGTGAAGGCCTGCGCGCCCGACGTCGAGGTGATCTGCGTCCAGCCGCTGGGCTCGCCGGCGATGACACACTCGTGGCGCCGACGGCACGTCGTCACCACCGACTCGACCGACACCATCGCTGACGGCGTCGCCGGGCGGCGTCCCATCCCGGCCGTCCTGGACGACCTCCTCCTGGTCGCCGACGACGCCGTCCTGGTCCGGGAGGAGTCGATCATCGCGGGTATGCGGATGCTGTTCACCCACGCCGGCCTCGTCGTCGAACCGTCCGCCGCGCTCGGTATCGCGGCAATCCTCGAAGACCGTGACCGCTTCGCCGGCCGCCACGTGGCCACCATCGTGTGCGGCGGCAACGTCGACGTGGACGCCTACAGGCGCTGGGTCGGCCCCGAAGACCTTCGGCGACCTTCGATGGACGAATAAATCGAACACATGATTGAATCCGGCCATGCGACCGTTTCCCGCCGACCTCACCCGGGCGCAGCAGGAGTGGAGCGCCACCTACCGGCAGCTCGCCGAGCGGCCCGGCCGCACCGAGCTGCGCCGACGCCTGCACCGGCTGTCGGCTCACCTGTACTTCCACCCCTACTGGCAGCAGCGAAGGCCTGGCCCCGCGGCATGGTGCGAGCTGCGTGACCTGGGACGCCCGAACCGGGACATGCCTTGAGCGACCTCAACGCGCCACGTTCCGCCACCCGGACGCCGAAGGCCCTCGGATGACGGGCCGGAATGCGGGACCGTACATCCCGGATGATCCTGAAGACATGTCCGGACCGATTCGCGTCATCGTCCATCCGCCGTCCCCCACGGGCGGCCGACGCGTGCGCGTGGACGGCGAGATCCTCGGCCTGGCCCACAACGTGGTCGACCTGGCGGAATTCCTCCGCCGAGCCGGCCTGGAGATCGACCCTGCCGAGGTCGCGGACGCACAGTGGATCGACTGGCGCGGTGTGGGCCCGGACCACTGGGGCCCGGAAACACCCAGCTGACGCCCCCTCACCCGAGCACACCCGGAAATGCCGGCGGCCCCGGAGCGATCCAGGGCTGCCGATCTGCCGTGCACGCGAGGAGAGCGGTGTCAGTCTGCTGACGTATCCTTCCCGCCACCGCACACCGACTCGGAGGACCAAGGGACTTGACCGGCCTGCCTGCTTTCCCGCTGCCGTTTCGTGCTTCCCGTTCCATATCGTTCGCGACACCCCGAACGCTGAGGGAACTTCAGATGATGCAGTGCAGCGCCCATATTCGGGCGAAGCCGGGGTGGTTCGACAAGATGAACGATGCCGACATCGTCGCCAGATGGACGCAGGAAGCGGTCGCCCAGGGCCTCACCGAAGCGCAGGTTCGTTACGTGCTTGCCGAACTCCTGCATTACGCCGCGCTGCGGGACGGACGAACCGGCGTCGAGGTGTCCGCCGTCGACGGCGTGTGGCAGTCGGACACACTGGTCGACGACAAGCTCAGATCCCGGCTGCGCGAGGCGGTTCGGGTTCTCGAAGAGGTCCCCGAGGCAGAACGGGACTGGCATCCCGGATCCGACGGCCAGGTACTGGATCTGGTTCATCCCTCACTGTTCTGCCTGGTGAGAGAGGTGAGCGGGGCGCCCGAGCGGGCTTGGCAGAACCCGACGGACCGTTACTCGAAGTACGAGTTCTCCGAGAAATTCCAGTGGCTGCCCACGGACGTCGACATCAGTGACGACGGCGATGCCACCTTCCGTTCGTACGTCAACAACGTCCATCCCGAGACTCATCGCGAACTGGCCTCCGTCCTGCCGGACTTGTTCGCCCGCCTGCGCCCGCTACTGGAGAACGTACTCACCGATCTGCGCCACCCGCGGCCCCTGCGGATCAAGGTCGATCCTTTCGAGTGGTACGACTCGGAGCCGGAGTATCCGAACAAATCCTCCTACAGTGATCACGGGGCCTACACGGATGCCCTGAGCGCATGGGACGAGGCTTACGACAACTGGCGGGAAAACCGCCGTCCCGCCATCCCGGACGCCCCGGCCTTCACCCCGCCCGAGTTGCCCGATGAATCCGCCCGAGTCGACCTGCGCGGCCGCCGTCTCCAGGTCATCGTCAAGCTCGCCACCATTCATCTCACCCCGGACAAGCCCGAGTACCCCGGCGGTTCCTGGCATGTCGAGGGGATGATGAACGAGCGGATTGTCTCGACCGGAATTTACTACTGGGACAGCGAGAACATCACCGAGAGCCGGCTGGGTTTCCGGACGGCACTCGACGACCCGCACTACGAACAGAACGACGACGACGGCCTGCGTGAGGTCTACGGCCTGGAGGACGAAGACGCATTGAACCAGATGCTGGGATCGACCTCGACCCCAGCGGGCCGCTGCCTGGCGTTCCCGAACATCCTGCAACACCGCGTCGACGCATTCCGCCTCACGGACCCCACCCGCCCGGGATATCGCAAAATACTCGCGTTCTTCCTGGTCGACCCGTCAGAAAAGATCGTCTCCACATCCGACGTACCACCACAACAACCATGGTCCGACACCTCGACCATGACATTTGAACAGGCCAAGAACTTCCGCGAACAACTCATGCAGGAACGCAAGTTCTTCGTCGACGAACACAACGAACAACTCTACGAACGGGAATTCTCCCTCTGCGAACACTGAGCCTCTCCCGTCCTGAACCCATGCAGGTCAGGAGGGCGAGGACGGCCTGGACGACGACGCCGACGCGGCGGGGCGAACCATCTGGCCCGCCGGAGCAGTCGCCAAGGCGAGCAGTCAAGGCGAGCAGTCAAGGCGAGCAGTCATGGCGAGTGTGCTGTACCCACGGGCCTCCCTGCTTGCGACGCCTGAGGCTCACGTAAAGACACCTGTTTCTCATGCGGTGGCTCGTCGCTGGACTTGACGCGCGACAGCGTGCCAAGTTCGCCACGTCGGATTCCCCAGAGCCGGACCGCCGGCACAAGGTGGACTCGGAAGTTTTGCTATGCGCTGGCTGTCCTCGCTTATGGGCTTGAGGCTGGTGCTCCCGGCCTCCGGGAGCGCCGACATTTCCGCAGACCGGCTCAACGGCAGAGTTCCCACAGCTTCCGTCAGACGCTGAGCTTCGCAAGCTGGGGTCTTCTGGCGGGGGTTGCTGCGCTGACCTGTGAGGGAGCGGCACTCCAGCCGGGGGCGTGCCCGTGGCTAGCCCCCGCTGTTCCCCGTGGTTCCCCGTGCCTCCTCGTGGCTCCCTGTGCCTCCCTGTGCCTCCCCGCACGATCTGGACGTGGGAGGACCCCCTGGTACCGCCCGTACACGGCTCACTCTTGATCGCCATGTACTTTGTGATGCAAAGTTAAGTCTCCGACGAGTGACCGTCCGACGGTCCGCTCACGAGCGCAGCCAACGCACCGACCACAAGGGGGGCACATGGCACCATCCACACAGAGCAGCGCGGAATCGGAACCGAGGGCGGCCGCGGCCGCCGTGTTGGCTGCGACAGAAGGCCTACGAATCAGAGCCCGCACGCAGACGAGTGGCTCATGGACTCCTCTCCTTGGCTTCGGGCTCCTTGCACTGGCGGCTGCCCCGATCGCCCGGTACGCCTTCAACTTCGGAGCCCACGGGCGCAACATCGGGTCCTATCCAGCTTTCGCCTACGCCGAGCTGACCGGCCTGTGCGTCGTCCACGAACCAGGAACCCCTTGCCTGAAGGGCGAGTTCGACGGCGCCGTACTGCGCTTCGCGGCCTGGGGCGTGTGGTTCGCGCTCCTTCCCCTCGCATGGTTCGCCTTCGCCCGCTGGTACCGCCTGCGGGGCGAGGCCCGGGGCATCGTCCCCCGACGCGGCATGTGGGTGCGCGTGACCGCCACAGCCACGACATTGATCACGACAGCCCTGGTCGCGCTTCTGTTCGGCAGGGACCAGCCGTGGGAGGCCGTGCTGCTGGAGAACAGCTATGCCTCCCCGTGGTACCTGGTCGGCATCGGACTCCTCGCCCTCGGCGTGGTCGAACGCAGTTGGATCGCCGCATCGGCCGGCACCGCTCACGCCCTGCTGCTCACTGGGTACCTTGGAGCCTCCTGGGGCAGCGGATGGCTGCCGTGGCAGCACCCCGCCCACCCAGGCTGGGCCGACGGACCGCAGGCCAAGGCCTTTCTGCTCGCCGCCATCCTGCTCCTCGCCGGACTGTGCGAGTGGGCGGTCGTCCGCCGCCGGGGCGAGCCCGGCTTCGCACGTGCGGGTACGGTCATGTCATGAGCGTCGAACGCTCGACCGCCGCTCGGGACAACGAAGAGGGACTGCATCCGACCCAGGCGCTGGATGACACCGTCCATCAGCGGGTGCGGCTCGGCGTCCTCACCGTTGCCCGCGAAGCCGACCGGGTCGAGTTCAGCTTCCTGAAAAAGCAACTGGCCGTCACCGACGGAAATCTCTCCCGGCACCTGAAGGTGCTGGAGGAGTCCGGAATGATCACAGTGGAGAAGGGCTACGCGGGCCGACGCCCCCGAACGTGGATCAGTCTCACCCGCGAAGGCGTGCAGGCCCTGGACGCCGAACTCCACGCCCTACGCGCACTCGTGCTACGCCTCGAAACTCCCCGTCCCGTGCCCGCCACACCCGACAAGTGATCACCGCGGGCGCGGATGAATGTCTCCGCCCGGCGAAAACACTGCCACCAAAGCAGAAACCAGAGGCCCTGTGGATTGCTCCACAGGGCCTCTGATGTGCTGTGCACTCGGCAGGATTCGAACCTGCAACCTTCTGATCCGTAGGATCGGGCAGCCTCTTGGGAGGGTGGTCCGCCTTCTCCTGAACTGGTCGTTGACGGCGGTGATCAACCGTCTCTGTGTGCCGTCGTTGCCGTCAGGGTTGCCGTCATGCTCGTGTCCTGGGACGACCCGCGTAGGGAGCCCTTGACGGCCGGTGCGTCCGGGGTGCTCGTACGGCTCCCCGGACGCACCGGTGTCGTCAGCCGAGCTCGTCGTGGGGCGGGCTGCCGAACGCCTTGTTGAAGAGTGCCACCAGCAGGAACGCCGCCGCCGCGGCGGGGGTGTCGATCGTGCCCCAGTACGTGGTGGTGACCGGGGGCGGCGACGAAGACGTCGAAGCGCCGGTCAGGACGTTGCTGATGTCGGACCACTTGCGCATCAGTTCCAGGTTGGGCTCACCGAGGGTCATGGTGCTGTGGCTCTGGAGCATGCCTGTCATGCTCCCCGCGAGCCGCCTGCTGCGGATGCCCTCACTGACAGTGACGATGAACTGGAGCAGACCGCGGGCGAGAACGCCCTGGTTCCGGCCCTGGACAACGCCGTAGTCACGCAGGGCGTACAGGGACCCCTGCAGGCTTGCCGGGCTGATCTGGAGGTCGGCCAGGTTGGTGCCGGCCATGCCCGCGAGATCGTTGTAGTTCTCGTGGCCCATCATGTAGTCGTACGTCTTGTAGCCGTTGACGCCGGGCTGGAGAATCGCCTGCGGCAGGGCGTCGTCGCCCGTGCCCGGGCTGTTCGGGGCGAGGGGAACGTAGACGTTGCCCTGATCGGGCGCGTAGTAGTGGTAGCCGATGACGTACAGGTCGCTGAGCCGGATGATCAGGTGGATGGACTGGCCGCCGCCCTGGACCTGGAGGTCGAGGTAGGCGTTGTTGGCCTGCGGAGCGGTGACGTCGACCGCGGCGTTCCGGCCGCTGACGGTGGCCACGTTCTCCCGGTGGCCGCCGGAGGCGGTGACCAGTTCCCGCACCTGGCCGATCAGCGTCTGGTACCCCTGGTTGCCCGTGTCGAGGTCCCAGACCAACTGGTGCCAGGTGTCCGAGTTGGCGGCCAGTTCCGTGTGGGCGGGATCGAGATGGCTTGTGACCGCTGTTGCGCCGGCCGATCTCTGCGCCGAGTGGGCGGCCGGCAGCCCGTTCGCGGCGACGGCGCCCACGACGATTGCGGGTACGGCCAGTGACGCGCCCAGGCGCCGGAGAAGACGAAATGACATTGCGTTTCCTTTCTCGTCCGTGTGCCTGTGACTGCGCGCTCCACTACATCGGGGGGCGGCGGTTCCAGACCTCGGGTGCCGGGACCGTTTGCACGGGACTGGTCGACGGCACGCCCTACGCTGGCGACCCGAGAGTTGATAGGCGCCCCCCTTCGACAGGAAAATCAATTCCGCGAGGCACAGTCGGGTTGATTTACGGGGCCCGCACGGATCACTCGGGTTGATTTACGGGGCCCGCGCAGAACACTCGGGATGATTTGCGGGCCCCGCGAGGCCCACATGTCGAGCGGCCTTGAAGATCGTTCGCGTTCGCCGGCCGTGAGTCGCGCGGGAGCGCGTGAACTCCGTGCGGCCGAAGTGGAGGTCTGGCCGCGCGCTCTGTAGCCGACTGAGACGCTGCCCTTTTGCTTTGGAAGGGGCGGTGGTGGCTCGGACCACGACATGCACAGTGCTCGACGCGATACCGTGAGCCATCTCGTCAGACTGACGTTGAAAGATCTCAACCTGTGTGTTCGTTGCCTCGTCGGTCTGAGATCCAGGAGACCGATCGAGAGGGGCCGCAGGTACGGAGTGGAAGACCCACGGTGCGCGTCAGATCTACACGAACAAGTGGGTGAATCTGTTGCCGAGAGTGGCGTGAGCGAAGGCTTCGCGCATCGACAGCATGGACAGGACCCGTGGGGTGGTGTCGACAGCCGAGCGGGCCTGGTCCTGGGCAGCAGTCACGAAGGCCAGCGAGTCAGCGGGCTTGTCCTGGTACGTGCCCTGCAGGCTCGTGCAGGCAAGGACGTTGGCCATGAACTGGCGGTCGTCGATTTTCCTTGGCCAGTTGCAGGGCCTCGGTGAAGTACGCACGGGCCTGGTTGTACTGGCGGGCGTCGAAGTGGGTCCAGCCGGTGAGGCGTGCCAGCTCGGCCGCGATTCCGTACAGGCCGTTCTGGATGGACGGCGGTCGGTTCTCCTTCAAGAGACCTACGACATGGCGGAGTTGTCCGACGATGGCCGGTCGCAGTGCCTCGCCTCCGTGCTGATCGTCCCGTCGCCAGTAGTCCTCGATGGAGGAGCGGAAGGCTTCAAGTGTGGCCGCGTTCAGGCTCGTTCGCGTGGCCATGGCCAGGATGCTGTCCACATCAGGGCCGGGTAGAGCGGCGGGAGTCTGCGGCTCAGGCTCCGGCTCCTGGGGAGCCTCTCGCTCGGTGACCACGAGGTTCGCATGATCATGGAAGTCCTCGGCACAGCTCGATCCGAGTGACGATGGACCTCTACACCTTCGTGCGGCTCGACTCCCAGCGATCTGCCTTCGATCGCGTCGGCGATGCGTTGAGGGGTGACGGCAACGGTCCGGACGATGACGACGGCGCGGCCGGTGTCCTTGTAGCCGTCTGATCGGCCCCCGAATGCGGTTGCCGTCAAACACTGCCGTCAAGGCATAAGCCAGAGGCCCTGTGGATTGCTCCACAGGGCCTCTGACGTGCTGTGCACTCGGCAGGATTCGAACCTGCAACCTTCTGATCCGTAGTCAGATGCTCTATCCGTTAAGCTACGAGTGCTTGTTTTGTTTTCTTGCCGGTCCTGGTCCTTTCGGCCCGCTCGCGGCGACAGGAAGAACATTACATGACTGCCGCCGCCATGTGAAATCCGTTTGGTGCACCGCTTGTGAGCTGGGAAAACACCTGTATGAGCGGCCTCGGGAACGACGAAGCCCCGGTCGGGTGGACCGGGGCTTCGGTGATCATGCGCGGAGGCGGAGGGATTTGAACCCTCGATGGGATTGAAGTCCCAAACCGCATTAGCAGTGCGGCGCCATAGACCGGACTAGGCGACGCCTCCCGCACAGCCGCCCGCGCGAGCGCGAGTGGTGCGTGCAGATGATGACACAGTCGAGCGTGCTGTCACCAATCGACTCCTACGGTACTAGGCAGGCGGGCCGCAGGGCAAAGTCCTTCCCGGCCGCGCCGGGCCGCCGTCGCCGGTGAGGCGGTGCGCGCAACGTCATGGCGGGTGGGGCGTTAGGCAGCACATGTTGCTCGCCCGGTTCCTGGTGGTCGCCGCCACCGCCGCCGCCTCCGTCGTGCCCGCCGCCGCCCACGCCGACGCCGGCCGCCTCGCCCTCGCGCCGCCGCCCGTACAGGACGAGGACCGGGGCGGCGACCGCCTCACCGTCACGGTCCGGCACGCGGGCGACGGTACGGACGGGACGTATGTGCTCTCCTGCCATCCCGGAAGCGGCACCCACCCCGACATCAGCGCTGCGTGCGACGCCCTCGATCACCGGACCGTGTGGGGCAGGGACACCTTCGCGCCCGTGCCCGACGACAGCGTCTGCACCATGCAGTACGGCGGGCCCGCCACCGCGCATGTCACCGGGACCTGGGCCGGGCGGCCCGTCGACGCGTCGTACGACCGCAGCGACGGGTGTGAGATCGGCCGTTGGGACCGGCTCGTGCCGTTGCTGCCCGATCTGCGGCCGCACGGTCTGGCGTAGAAGCGGTGGCGGTGGAGGCGGCCGTAGGGCGGACTCCGTAAAAGTCCGGCGAAGGTCTCGCGCAGGCATGCGCAGGCCAGGGGATGCGGTCACATGTTCTGCGTCACTTCGTCGTGCGACCTCCCTCTCATCCGGCGTCGCGAGCGGAACCACTGCGCTTAGACTCCCTCGCGTGACACGTCGCGGGCAGGTTGGCAAGATGGCCCGAGCGGTCGGCAAGGTGCGGTAACAGGGAGGAAGCGTCTCGTGAGCAGCAGGCCATCCCGAGGCGCTGCTCGCCTCGCAGCCATACTGGACGCGCTTCCCGATGCGTTGGTGCTGGTCAACGCCAATGGGACCGTCGTCAACGCGAACACCATCGCGCTAGAGGCCTTTGAAACGCCCGGGACCGCACTCGTCGGACGGGGACTGCTCGACCTGCTGCCGCAGTTCGACTCCAAGCTCATCCCCGGGTCCATGCGGCGGCCCGATCACATGGACCCGGCGGGGCGGACCAAGCCGACACGGATGATCGCGCGGCGGACCGACGGAGTCGAGTTCCCCGTCGAGGTCACCAGCGCCAATCTCGAGAACGGCCAGCAGGCCTACGACGGTTACGGCTACAGCGGCGACGAGCTGCTGATGCTCGTCGTACGGGACCTGACCGGGACCGTGGACACCGAGGCCGAGCTGGCGCGTTCGCAGCGGCAGACCGAGATGATCCTGCGGGCCGCGTCCGAGGGTGTGGTCGGGACCGATACGGATGGGCGGATTGTGCTGGTCAATCCGGCTGCCGCTCAGATACTGGGATATCGGGCGAGTGATCTCGGTGGCAAGGAGCTGCACGACCTCGTGCTGCACTCGCGGCCCGACGGAACGCCGTTCCCGTACGCCGAGTCGCCGCTCGCCGACACCCTGCGCTCCGGGCGCAAGCACCGGGTGCGCGGGCAGGTGCTGTTCGCCAAGGGCGGGAACAAGGTCTCCGTCGACCTGACCACAGCGCCCGTGCGCGACGGCGACCAGCTCGTCGGTGCCGTGATGACCTTCGCCGACCGGCGGCCGTACGACACGCTCGCCGAGCAGAAGGCCGCCGACGACAAGCGGCACGCCGAGGAGCTGGAGCGGCTCGACGAGGAGCACGCCTCCGAGCTGACCGCCCTGCGCCAGAAGCACATCGCCGAGCTCGAGGAGCTGCAGGAGCAGCACGAGGAGGAGCTGGCAGCCGGTGAGGACCGGTATGCCGCGCTCGGTGAGCGGGAGAAGGACCGTTACGAGGCGCTCGCCGGGCGGCACGAGCAGCTGCTGACGCTGCTGGGGCGGTCGTTGCGCGGGCCACTGGACGAGTTGCGGCGCGAGCTGGCCGCCCTCGCCTCCGACGACGCCGGGCAGCTGTGGCCCGAGGCCAATCAGGTGCTGCACCATCTGTCGGCCGGTTACTCCCGGATCACCACGCTCATCGACAACGTCCTCGGCTATCAGCTGCTGGACACCGGGAGCGAGCAGATCCACCGTACGAAGGTCATGCTCGACGCCGTCGTCGCCGCCGGTGTCGACGGGGCCGTCGAGCTGATCGGGCCCGGCCGGGTGCAGTTCGCCGTGCACGCGCCGCCCATCGAGGCCGAGGTCGACCCGCAGCGCCTCGCGAGTGCGCTCGCCCACCTGGTCGCGGACGTCGCCGGCGTCGACGCGACCGGCAACGCGCCCGTGTCGGCGGGCGGTTACATGGACAACACGGTCGTGGTCGCGGCGGCGCAGCGCGGTGAGGTCGTACGGATCGAGGTGCGCGGGCCGTACGCCGGGGGAGACCCGGTGCACGAGCCGATCGTGCGCGGGATCGTGCGCGCCCATGGTGGCGTGCTGCAGACGCATGACGTGCCCGGGATGAGCGGCAGCGCGTATGTGCTGGAGGTGCCCATCGGGGGCGGGGCCGGGGCCGTCGTGGCCGACGGCCCGGTCGAGGGTTCGGGTGCCGACGAGGACGCCCTGTCCGAGCAGGCCTCGGCCGGCGGGCGACGGCGCGCTCGGCGGTCGTCCGTCGACGCGTTCCTGGAGAGCGAGGCTCCGGGGGAGCCCGGTGACCCGGCTGACGCCGGCGACGCGGAGACCGGTGTGCCCACCGGGCGGCGTCGCAGGCGCGCGGTCGAGGAGTCGGCGGCCGCGGCGGCCTCGGCCACCGGCGCCCTGGAGGTTTCCGGCGGTACGGGGCGGCGGCGTGGGCGGTCGGCCGAGGGTGCCGGTGGCGGTGCCGGTGACAGCGCTGCCGAGGGTGCCGTCGTCATGGCCGGCGAGCATGGCGCGGGGACCGCGGCCGTCGGTACGGGCCTGGGCGGGACCGTGCCCCCGCAGGGCGTGCCCGCGCCCGGCGGCCGACGTGCGCGACACGGCGGTGAACAGCACGCCCTGCCGGCGGCGCTGCCCGCGGCTGCAACCCCCGCGCCTGCCGACCAGTCCGCGCCCGGCGAGAACGCCGAACCGCCCGGGCGTCGCCGCCGCGCTCTGGCCGCCGCGAACGAGCGCGCCGCCGCGCAGGAGGCGGCCCCCCGTTCCGTGTTCGCCCTGCCGCCGGCGGAGGCGGACCGGGCGTCGGAGGGTACGCAGGGGACGGCACAGGTGCCCGCTCCCGTACCCGTCCAGGCACAGGCACAGGCACAGGCACAGGCACAGGCACAGGCTGCCGGGTTGGTGCAGGATCCCGTGCAGGCGCAGATTCCGGGTCAGGCCCTGGTTCCGGGGCAGGCTCAGGGGCAGGGTCAGGTGCCAGTCCCGGTTCCGGTTCCGGTTGAATCGGCAGTGCCTGTTCAGCCGCAGGTCCCGGGCCGGCCGCAGGAGCCGGCGCGCCCGCAGCTTCCCGGCCAGGGTGTCCAGGAGGGGTCAGACGATGTCCTGGCCGACAACGGACGCCACGACGCCGTGCCGCACGACCAGTCCGGCGACCACACCCCGCCCCAGCCCCACCCCACGAGCGCGCCGACGGGCCGTCGTCGTCGTGCCGTCGCACAGCCGGGTGTGCAGCCCGGTGTGCCGGAGGCCGGTGGGCAGAGCGTCGGACAGGGGGCGCCGGTTCAGCAGGCCGCGCCCGTTCCCGCTCAGGTGACGCCCGGTCAGCCCGTCCCCGCGCAGGCCGCCCAGGCGCCGCAGGCGCCGAGCGCCGCCCCGGCTCCCGTACCGCCGCAGGCCCCGCAGCCCGCCCCGGCCGCCTCCGGCGCCCCTCTCCCCCCGGAAGCCCCCGCGGCACAGCCCCCGGGGCAAGACCAGGGACACGGACAGGTACCGGCGCAGGCACGTCCCGCTCAGCCTCTCCCTGCCGAAGCAGCGGCAGCGGCCGCCGCACCGGTCGCTCCCGCCGCCCCCGTCGACCCGAACTCCACCCAGGGCCGGGCGATCAGTGTCCGGACCTTGGGGCAGGGCGTGCCGTTCACGCGGCAGGCGGCGCAGGTGCAGCAGCCGTCGGCCACGCCCGCACCGCACAACCCGAGTGGGTCCGGCCGGCGTCGCAAGCTCGGTACGCGTACCGACCCCGCCGCCGCGGCCCCGGAGCAGGCAGCCCGTCCGCATCCGTCGGCCGAACAGGCGCCCGCGCAGCACCAGCCGCAGCCGTCGTTGGCCGGGCAGTCCCGGCTCGCGCAGATGACGGAGGGCACCGGGCGGTCGTACGCCATAGGCGCGCCGGACGAGAACGCGGCCGAGGGGCCCGAACCGCTGGACGGGCCGGGCGGGGCCGTCGAGGTGGCGGACCCTCCGCGGCCGCAACCGATGGACGACGAGCTGCCGCCGGAGCCGCTGGACAACCCGCGGCGACTGCTGGTGTGGCCCGCGCCGGACGTGACGACCCAGCAGGCGCTGAGCGACCGTGGCTACCGGCCCGTGATCGTGCACTCGCGCGAGGAGGTCGACGCGCAGATCGCGGCGTTCCCGGCCGCGCTGTTCGTGGACCCGCTGACCGGGCCGATCACCCGTACCGCGCTGCAGTCCCTGCGGCAGGCCGCCGTCGCCGCCGAGGTGCCGGTGATGGTGACCGCGGGGCTCGGACAGGCGACACGCGAGGCGGCGTACGGTGCCGATCCGGCCGTACTCCTGAAGGCTCTTGCGCCGCGGGACAGTGAGCAGCACCCGCCGCGGGTGCTGCTGATCGAGGAGCACGCGGAGATCGCGCTGGCACTGACCGCGACGCTGGAGCGGCGCGGGATGCAGGTGGCGCGGGCCGCGAGTGATGCGGACGCGGTGACTCTGGCGGGGCAGTTCAGGCCGAACCTGGTCGTGATGGACCTGCTGCAGGTGCACCGGCGTCAGGCCGGGATCATCGACTGGCTGCGCGCGAACGGGCAGCTCAACCGCACCCCGCTCGTCGTCTACACCGCCGCCGTAGACCAGGCCGACCTGCCGCGGCTGGCCTCCGGCGAGACGGTGCTGTTCCTCGCGGAGCGCTCCACGAGCGGCGAGGTGCAGAGCCGGATCGTGGACCTGCTGTCGCGGATCGGGACCAACTGACCGACTGGCCGAGGGAGCGAGTGGCCAACCAGGAGTCCGCGTGGCTCACTTCGCGACGAGCCTGCGTGCCGCCTCCTTGATCGAGGCGCGCAGGCGGTCCTGGTCGGTGTCGTCGGCGCCCACCAGGACGCGTCGCATCTGCGGGACGACGGTGGCCCAGTTGGCGATCGCGACCAGCAGGAACAACAGGTCGCGGGCGGGCATCGCATCGGTGATGACGCCGCGGTCCTGGCCGTCCTGGACGGCCGCGACCTTACGGGCGTAGTGCTCCTGGCGCTCGGCCTCGTCGGGGAGTTCGGTGGTGCCGTACTCCATGCCCTCCCAGAACAGCAGGCGCAGCAGTTCGGGGTGGGCGGCGTGGTAGTCCAGCAGACGGTCGATCCAGCCCTCGATGTCGTCCGGGTCGACCGGGACCGAGACGGCGAGATCGACCATGCGGTTGCCCAGGACCTGTGTGAACAGCTCCGCCTTGTTGCCGAAGTAGGCGTAGATCAACTGTTTGTTGGCCTTGGCCGCGGAGGCGATGCGGTCGATGCGGGCGCCCGCGATGCCGTGGCGGGCGAACTCGGCGACCGCCGCCTCGAAGATCCGGGCCTTGGTGGCCTCGGGGTCTCTGACTGCCATGGGGGCAGGGTACCCCTCCGGCTCCGGTAACCAACTATTTGGTTGACAGGGAATCCGCAGGCCGCGCAAACTGTTCTCCTTCCAACCAACCAGTTGGTTGTTGAAGTCGACTCGAAGGAGTCCGTCCGCTCATGCCATCCGCCACCGCAGCCCGACCGGCCCTGGCCTCCACCCGGGAGCCGGGAGGCGCGCCCCGCCTTCTCCTCCCTCTCATCGCCCTGTGCACGGCCGTCACCGCGGCCAACATCTACCTCGCGGCGCCGCTGCTCCCCCTCATCGCCCACGACTTCGGCTCGACCCCCTCGGCGGTCGCCTGGATCGCCTCGGTCGCCCAGTTCGGCTACGCGGCCGGCCTGCTCTTCTTCGCCCCGCTCGGCGACAGCGTGAACCGGCGCCGCCTGGTCGCCGTCCTCTCCCTGGTGACCGCCGCGGCCCTGGTCGTGGGCGCCACGGCCGCCGGGACCACCGCGCTCGCGGCCGCCGTCCTGGTCGCCTCGGCGGCGACCGTCGTTCCCCAGCTGCTCGTCCCGCTGGTCGCCGCCCGCGCTCCCGCCGACCGGCGCGCCCGCCATGTCGCCGCCGTCATCTCCGGCCTGTTCACCGGCATCGTGGCGGCCCGGGTGCTGGGCGGACTGGTCGGCCAGGCCTTCGGCTGGCGGGTGGTCTTCGTGGGCGCGGCCGTGCTGACGGCCGTGCTGGGCCTCGCGACCGCGCGCGTTCTCCCGGCGGAGGCGCGTCGCCGCCAGGGCCCGCTCTTCTCGGGCCTCGCGGCCCTGCCGTCCGTCGTCCGCAACTCCCCCGACCTGTGGCGCGCCTGCGTGCGCCAGGCGGGGATGTACGGCGCCTGGAGCGCCCTGTGGACCTCACTCGCGCTGCTGCTGACCGGCGGGTCCTACGGCCTGTCCACCGCCGCCGCCGGCCTGTTCGGCCTCTTCGGACTGGCGGCGAGCGCGGTGGCACCCCTGGCCGGGGGCCTGGTCGACCGCTTCGGCGCCGCCAAGGTCGTACGGTCCGCGTATCTGCTCGCCGGCGTGTCCGTGCCGCTGTTCTGGCTGGGCGGGCAGCTCCTCGCGGCCCTGTTCGTCGCCGCGATCGCCATCCACGCGGCGCTCGTCGCGTCCCACGTCGCCAACCAGACCCTCGCCCTCACCACCACCTCGACCCCGGCCACCGCCAACAGCGCCTACGTCGTCGCGGGCTTCGCCGGCGGCGCCTCCGCCTCCGCCCTCGCGGGCCTCGCCTTCAGCCACTGGGGCTGGGGCGGAGTGTGCGCGGTGGCGGGGCTGTGGCTGGCTCTGGGGTGGGCGACGACTGTCGGACGGCGGTGAGGGTCGTGGTGCGGGCGGTTGTCGTAGTGCGGGCGGTAGCCGTCGTGCGGCGGTGAGAGTCATAGTGCGGGCGGTAGCCGTCGTGCGGCGGTGAAGGTCGCAGTGCGCGCGGTAGCCGTCATGCGACGGTGAGAGCCGTAGTGCGGGCAGTGGTCATCGTGCGGCGGTGAAGGTCGTGGGGGCGGTAGCCGTCGTGCGGCGATGAGAGCCGTCGGACGACGGCGCCCGGACCGCCGTACGAAATGAGGCCCGGACTGCCGTACGAAACGATGGGCAGACCTCCGTACGAGACGAGGCCCCGACCGCCGCACGAAACGATGGCCGGACCGCCGTACGAGACGGCGCCCGGACAGCCGTTGCAACGCCTCGCAACCGTGGGTCAGAGCTTGGTGACGTCCAGGTCTCCCTCGGCGTAACGCCTGCGCAGCACCTTCTTCAAGAACCTTCACCGAACACATAGGTTCTGCGCTACTCTCATGATCCACGATCAGTGCAGGTCAGGCGCGCAGCCTGCCACATGCACGGGCCCGTAAGGGCGGGGAGGGGTCACTGTGGTTGTGAGGCTCGGGGGGTACGCCCGGATCAGTCTCGACAAGGACGGCGAGGAGCTGGGTGTAGAGCGCCAGCGCCGCGACTACCGACAGGTCGCTGGGGTGCGCCCTGGGTGGGAAGTAGCACGCGACTACGTCGACAACGACGTAAGTGCCTTCAAGCGCAACGTAGTTCGCCCTGAGTTTGAGCGGCTGCTGACTGATCTCCAGTCGGGGGTCATAGACGGCGTGATCGCTTATGACCTTGACCGGCTGGCCCGCCAGCCGCGCGACCTTGAACGGCTCATTGACATTTTCGAGGAGCGGCCGGAACTGGTCTTCTGCGCGATCACCAATGACATTGACCTGTCGACGTCGGACGGGCGCACGATGGCGCGAGTCATGGTGGCCTTCGCCAACAAGGCCAGCGCCGACACTGGTAGGCGTGTTGCCCGTAAGCATCGTGAGCTTGCGGACGCTGGGAAGAACGGCGGTGGCTTCCCGCCCTTCGGCTGGAAGGCCGACCGGATCACCATCGAGCCGGTACAGGCGGAACTGATCACCAAAGCGCATGACGCTCTGTTGGCGGGGACTCGGCTTTCCACGATCACTGCCGAGTGGCAGGGGAAGGGCATCCGCACTTCACGAAACACTGGCAAGCCGATAACGCGCGTCGCCTTGAAGGGCATTCTCACCAACCCGCGCTTGGCCGGGTTTCGCGCCGTGAAGGGTCAAAAGCACCTTGGGCCGGACGGCAAGCCTGTCATGGGCATGTGGGAGCCGATCTGCACCCCGGAAAGACTTAACGCTATTGCGGCCGTCCTTGAGGGCGTCAATTCGCGGTACAGGGCAAACAACCTGAGCAACAATCACAAGTACCTTCTTAGCGGCATCCTCCGTTGCGCCGAGTGTGGCACGCGCATGATTGCGAACATGCGCTCTTCTTGGAAAGAGGGAAGCAAGGGAAGCCGTTTCGCCTACCGTTGCCCGGCTGCGAAAGATGGTGGCTGCGGAAAGGTCTCCAGGGCGGGTGAGCCACTAGACCAGCACATCATCAATCTCATTCACGATGCCGAGGCGAGATTGAACGCGCCCGCGTCCGAGCCTGTCGAATGGCCTGGCGCGGCTCGCCTGGCTGAGGTTGAGCAGGAGATCGGTGCACTCATTTCCGCGATGAACGGGAAGAAGATTTCTGCCGCTACGGCCATTGCAATGCTGGAGCCGTTGGAGCGGGAACGGGATGAACTGGGCTACGAACGAAACCGCCACACTGTCGAGCAAATGAAGGCCTCGGCGGCGACGGTAGACCTTCCGGACGAGTTCGAACGCCTTCCCATCGAGCGACAGCGTGCCGTGGTCATGAAGCACGTAAAGGCGATTGTGGTGCAGCCTGCGGGCCGAGGGGCCCGCAAGTTCAACCCGGATCTACTGGACGTCGTATGGACCGCCTAGCGGCCCCATGAAGCAGAAAGGCCCCTGCCGACCTGGCAGGGGCCTTTCGTATTCTTCACTGCTTCGGGGCCAGTCTTCGGCCGTAGGTCCGGTATAGCTCTCTCGTCCAACTCTCATCCCTCGCAGGCACAGAAGCTAGCTGGCGCTCTATCCAAGCCTTCATTTCAGGGCTGCGCTCTTCAGCAGGCATATAGCGGCTCAATGCTGGGTGTCTCCGTTCGTCGAGTACTTCCGGTGGAGACACCTTGCACTTCTACCCCCTGGCGAAGTCAAAGGTGCCCGTTTAAACGGCCTGCGCCCCAAAGCGTTTAAACGCCTCTATTTGCAACCGCCAGGGGTTCGGCTGCAGACATGGCCGAGCGCCGCACAAGAACACGGACGACTGACAACACACCACCCACGATGAGCCCCGGCCAAAGTCGGGGCTTTTTCTATGCCTGCACCGATCCGAAAGGGGAATTGACCAATGACTTTTCTCGACCAGTACGCGGACGCTATCGAGGTGCGCAGGGTGAAGCTCCGGAAGCGCGGCTTCGCTCTCGCGGCCGAAACGATCCCCCCGACCGGGCAAGCCGCCCTGTGGTATTGCGCCACGATTCAATGCGTGCCACGTAGCGGCCAGGCCGTGGCTCGACAGATAGCCCGACTGTGCGGTGACGATTCCACGGTGACTATTCCGTGGCGCTCGCTTGCCGATGCTGTCGGCGTACGCGACCGGGCCGGGCACCTTCGCCGCTACACCGAGCGCGGAGCGAAGGCCCTGATCGATGTGGGATGGCTTGAAGTTGAGACAGTCGGGAGCAAGCGTGGAGCGAAGACGACTTTCCGCCTCCTGGCGGGTGATCGTTCTTCGGAATGCCTGGGCTGGATCGATGACGAGGATTGGTTCACCGAGGCGGCCTGAAGGGCCCCAGACGACTTATGGCCTTAGCAAGGCCCCCTCGGGGGCCGTTAGTTGCTTCGCTCCGCTGCGCATCTATGTCCTGGCCGATCAAGGCCAGGAGAACTTATGGCCCTAGAGAGAAGCAGCGCCCCTCTGAGGGCGCTGCTCTATAGAAGCTCACTAGCGTTCGCTTCTCGCCCTGGCCGAGGAACGGAGGCCAGGCTTCATAGCAACCTAGAGGCACCCCGTGGAGGATGCTTCTATCTGCGAGAAAGAATCACTCAGCTTCAACGACGTCTGAGCGCGAGTCGCCCTCGGCGTCGAGTAGGCCGCCGAAGTGGCTAAAGACCCAACCATCAACCATGGCTGGGTAAGCATCTATCAGCATCCTCGGAAGAGAGTCATTCGGCTCATCGAGGTGGAAGCACCATTGCGACACGACGTTGTCGCCCAAGGCTAGATCGGCTACAGCAGCGCGCAGCCGCACTGCATGCTCCAAGATATCGCCTTGGCTCACGGCAGATATGGAGCCTACCGAGGCTCCTTCATGCGCAATGAAGTTGCGGGCTTTCCTCGCCCCATCGAGGGCGTCGAAGTCGGAGGTTCGCGAGCCGAGAGACGTGTTCGCTAGGTCTCGCAATGTGCCCCCGAGCATCTTGTCCGGAGGCAGGCTAGCGATCACCTCTTGCAAACACAGGACCGGATCGGCTTGCGTGGCCTCGGCAAGATGCGCCGTGCGCAAGACGTACTGACACTTGGACTCGAAGGAATTGGCCAGGTGCAGCGCCCGGCCAGCCGAAAGGAAAAGCGCATCTAGCAATCGAGGTTCACGCGGCTTCAAGTACCCCAGCGACCATCCCATGTGATCAACGGTACTGGCATCGTCAAGGGGTTTTCGGCCGGCTGCCGCCATACTCGCTTCCCGTCGAGGCAGAGAGCTCGCCACGGTCGCCTAATCGGCCGGGCTGGCCAGAGAGCACCGGGAAGGGGGATCTCAAAGATTTTTGGGAGCCATCCCTGTACCCGCCGCCTTCCCTTCGCTTGCACGCGCGGGGGTTCGCCTGAACTTGTGGGAATACGAACTCGGAAAGGGGTTGGGTCAGAATGTGAACCCGTCCCTTTCGCTTTCCCTCGCCTCGTAGCCGCTTCAAGTCTTCCGTATACGGAGACGAGTAGGAGTGCGGGTCAACGCGCTTGCCCGCGCGGAATGCTTCGATCTCCTGGGACTCCTGGGGTACGAGGTATTGAGGCAGTGTCTCCAGTCGCCAGGCTTCCGACTGGATCCCTCGGAACATCGCCCGCCACTCGTCACCATCCAAGAGCACGAACGGCCTCCCTGAGAACCGATTCCGGGATCTCGACCAATCCTTCCCCCGTGGGCGGCGTGAAGGCGTCGGACAGGTCGCCCTGTACGACGAAGGTTCCTCGCTCCGTGCGGTAGACGTTCGGGCAGTCGTCCTCACCGCACTCGCCGTTGCCGTTTCCGTTGCCGGTGAGCCGGGTCAGTTCCTCGCGTGCCATAGCGAATCCCCCTGATTCGTGGCCCCGGTTGGGCCGTCGCCTATGACGGTACGAGGGGGCATGTCGGGCGTCTATGCGTTCACGCGACTATGCGCGTCCTTGCATAAACCGGTTCTGACGGGCGGGTGCGGACCTCTGCCGCGCCGCCCACTGGGGTGGCCCTA
The DNA here is from genome assembly GCF_058267695.1 of Streptomyces sp. DF42. Classification (NCBI taxonomy): domain Bacteria; kingdom Bacillati; phylum Actinomycetota; class Actinomycetes; order Kitasatosporales; family Streptomycetaceae; genus Streptomyces; species Streptomyces sp. DF42. The sequence goes on from NZ_CM177859.1 coordinate 4,675,461, forward strand.
CGCGGGCCCGTGCGGGCCGAGCCTGGCCCGTGGGTGCGAGGCAGCAGCAGAGCCCCCGGCGGTGCGCCAGGGGCTCTCTGTGGTGGTACGGCGGGTCAGTTCAGCGTGGTCACGTCGAGCTTCCCCAACCTATGTGCTTCGCGAATCTTCTTCTTGTCGAACTTGCCCACGCTCGTCTTCGGCACCGCCTCGATGATCGTCCAGCGCTCGGGGAGCTGCCACCTGGCGATCTTGCAGACATCGCTCGCGAGGAAGGCGCGCAGGGACTCGAAGTCGGCGGTGGAGCCCTCGGTCAACACGACTGTGGCGAGCGGGCGTTCGCCCCACTTCTCGTCCGGGACGGCGACGACGGCGGCCTCGGCGACCTCGGGGTGGGACATCAGGGCGTTCTCGAGGTCGACGGAGGAGATCCACTCGCCGCCGGACTTGATGACGTCCTTGGCGCGGTCGGTGAGGGTGAGGAAACCCTCGTCGGAGATCGTGCCGACGTCGCCCGTCTTCAGCCAGCCGTCCTCGCTGAACTTGTCGGCCGGGCGCAGGGGTTCGGCGTCGGGGCCGTTGTAGTACGCGCCCGCGATCCAGTTGCCGCGGACCTCCAGCTCGCCGGCCGACTCGCCGTCCCAGGGGAGGCGCTCCCCGCCGGGGCCGGTGAGGCGGGCCTCGACACCGGCCGGGAAACGGCCCTGGGTCAGGCGGTACGCCAACTCCTCCTCGGTGCCGACCGCGTGGGCCGGCGGGCGGGCGATCGTGCCGAGCGGGGAGGTCTCCGTCATGCCCCAGGCGTGACAGACCCGCATGCCCAGCTTGTCGAACGCCTCCATGAGGGAGGGCGGGCAGGCCGAACCGCCGATGGTGACCTGGGTGAGGGAGGAGACGTCGCGCGGCTTGGCGGTCAGCTCGGCGAGCAGGCCCTGCCAGATGGTGGGGACGGCGGCGGCGTGGGTCGGGCGCTCGGACTCGATCATCTCGGCGAGCGGCGCCGGCTGCAGGAAGCGGTCCGGCATCAGCATGTTGACGCCGGTCATGAAGGTGGCGTGCGGCAGGCCCCAGGCGTTCACGTGGAACTGCGGGACCACGACGAGGGAGGTGTCCTGGTCGGTCAGGCCCATCGACTGGGCCATGTTGACCTGCATGGAGTGCAGGTAGATCGAACGGTGGCTGTAGACGACGCCCTTGGGGTCGCCCGTGGTGCCGGAGGTGTAGCACATGGCGGCGGCCTGGCGCTCGTCCAGCTCCGGCCAGTCGTACGTGGTCGGCCTGCCGGCGATCAGCTCCTCATACTCGTGCACCTGCGGGCGGGCGCCGTCGAGGAGGGAGCGGTCGCCGGGGCCGGAGACGACGATGTGCTCGATCGTCGGCAGCTGTGGCAGCAACGGGGCGAGCAGCGGGAGCAGCGAGCCGTTGACGATGACGATCTTGTCGGCCGCGTGGTTGACGATCCACACCAGCTGTTCGGGAGGCAGCCGGAGGTTGAGCGTGTGCAGCACCGCACCCATGGAGGGGATCGCGAAGTACGCCTCGACATGCTCGGCGTTGTTCCACATCAGCGTCGCGACCCGGTCGTCGCCCCGGACGCCGAGCTCGTCGCGCAGGGCGCCTGCGAGCTGCACCGCGCGGGTGCCCGCCTCCGCGAAACTGCGCCGCTGCGGCTCGTCCTCACCGGTCCAGGTGGTGATCTGGGACCGTCCGTGTACCAGCACCCCGTGGACGAGGATGCGGGTTACGGTCAGCGGTACGTCCTGCATCGTGCTCAGCACGGTGTCCTCCCGGGGCGACATTGCCTACGCGGCGGTGAGATCTGCGCTGATTCTGCGCACATACCGCGCGGTATGTCACTAGGTGCCGATGATCGATCGCATCACGTCGGCTCCCAATAGCCACCAGGTCGGCCCTCAACAGCCACCAGGTCGGCGCATTACCGCACAAGCCCCAGCTCAGAATCCTCGCGCAGCTTGCCCAGCGCACGCGAGACCGCCGACTTCACCGTGCCCACCGACACGCCGAGCACCTCGGCCGTCTGCACCTCGCTGAGGTCCTCGTAGTACCTGAGGACGACCATCGCCCGCTGCCGGGCGGGCAGTTTCATGATCGCCCGCCACATCGCGTCGCGCAGCGCCTGCTGCTCGGCCGGGTCGTCCGTGCCCCGCAGGGGCTCCGGCTCGGGCAGCTCCTCGCACCCGAACTCGTCGACCCTGCGCTTGCGCCACTGCGAGGTACGCGTGTTCAGCAGTGCCCGGCGCACATAGCCGTCGAGTGCGCGGTGGTCCTCGATGCGCTCCCAGGCGACATATGTCTTGGTGAGCGCGGTCTGTAGCAGGTCCTCCGCGTCGCTCGGGTTCGCGGTGAGCGACCGGGCGGTACGCAGCAGCACCGGCTGCCGGGCCCTCACGTACGACGCGAACGACGGGTACGGGAGAGTCTGCGTCGCCGGCGTGGCGGCGTTCGAAGCGCTGGTGCAGACGGGTGTGGTCATGGCTCCACGCTATGAGCGAGGGTGCCTCCGGCTCATCGGCCGCAGGTCCCGAAGCCGAGTCCGCCTCAGGTTGTAGGGGTGGAGGTGGCTCCACCTCCTGAAGGTGGACGAGCGGGTCGGGGGTACTGCGGGACGACCCCTGAGGGACACCCGGGTGTCTCAGCCGTCCACGGTCAGGACCAGGCCCGATGTCGGCACCCCGGTCCCCGCCGTGACCAGCACCCGTCCCGCCCCCGGTATGAGGTTCACGGCCGAGCCGCGCAGCTGCCGCACCCCCTCCGCCACCCCGTTCATCCCATGGAGGTACGCCTCCCCGAGCTGCCCTCCGTGTGTGTTGATCGGCAACGCCCCACATGCCACGAAGTCCGCGGCCTCCCCTGCCCCGCAGAACCCGAACTCCTCCAGTTGCATCAGCACGAAGGGTGTGAAGTGGTCGTACAGGATCGCCACGTCCATGTCGGCCGGCGCCAGCCCGGAAGTCCGCCACAGCTGGCGGGCGACCACACCCATCTCCGGCAGGCCGGCCAGGTCATCCCGGTAGAAACTGGTCATCTGCTCCTGCCCGCGGCCCGCGCCCTGGGCGGCCGCCGCTATGACGGCGGGCGGGTGGGGCAGATCGCGGGCCCGCTCGACCGACGTGACGACGATCGCCTGGCCGCCGTCGGTCTCCTGGCAGCAGTCCAGGAGTCTGAGCGGCTCGACGATCCAGCGCGAGGCCGCATGGTCGGCGAGGGTGATCGGGCGGCCGTGGAAGTACGCCGCCGGGTTCGTCGCCGCGTACGTCCGGTCGACCACCGCCACGTGCCCGAACGCCTCCGGGGTCAGCCCGTAGGTGTGCAGATAGCGCTGGGCCGCCATCGCCACCCACGAGGCCGGGGTCAGCAGCCCGAACGGCAGGGACCAGCCGAGCGCCGCGCCCTCCGCCGACGGCTCCCGGTGCTGCACCCCGGAGCCGAAGCGGCGGCCCGATCTCTCGTTGAAGGCCCGGTAGCAGACGACCACCTCCGCCACGCCCGCCGCCACCGCGAGAGCCGCCTGCTGGACGGTCGCGCAGGCCGCGCCACCGCCGTAGTGGATCCGGGAGAAGAAGGACAGCTCGCCGATCCCGCAGGCCTGCGCCACGGTGATCTCCGGGCTGGTGTCCATCGTGAACGTGACCATCCCGTCCACCTCGCCGGGCGTCAGCCCCGCGTCGTCCAGCGCGGCCCGCACCGCCTCGGCGGCCAGCCTCAGCTCGCTGCGCCCCGAGTCCTTGGAGAACTCCGTGGCCCCGATGCCGACGATCGCAGCCCGCCCGCCGAGCTCGTCCCGGGTGCGGACACTCATCCGGCACCCCCTGAAGGGACGGTGACCGTCACCGTGCCGGTGACATGGCTGCCGATGCCGTTCGCGCCGACCACCCGGACCGTCGCGGTGTCCCCGTCGGCCTCCTCGACGACTTTCTCGACCGTGCCCGTCAACACCATCGTGTCCCCGGGGTAGTTGGGCGCTCCCAGACGTATGGCCACCTTGCGGAGGACCGCAGCCGGGCCGAAGTGGTCGGTGATGTAGCGGCCGACCAGGCCGTTCGTCGTCAGGATGTTCATGAAGATGTCCGGGGAGCCCTTCTGCCGGGCCAGCTCGGCGTCATGGTGCACGTCCTGGTAGTCGCGGGAGGCTATGGCGCCGGCGACGATCAGGGTGCGGGTGATCGGGATCTCCAGCGCGGGCAGTGCTTCTCCCGGCCGCATGGCGTGGCTCATGCCGCGTCCTCCAGGGTGCGGAAGACGGGGAGCACCAACTCCTCGTCGTACGACTGGAATTCGAGCCGCACCGGCATGCCGATGCGCACCTTGTCGCAGGGCGCCCCCACCACGTTGCTGATCATCCGCACGCCTTCCGCCAGTTCGATCAGTGCGACCGCGTAGGGAGGGGAGAAGGCCGGGAAGGGGGGGTGGTGCATGACGACGTACGAGTAGACCGTCCCCTCGCCGCTCGCTTCCACCGTGTCCCAGTCCGGGCCTCCGCAGCCGTTGCACCCCGGCAGCCAGGGGAAGCGGAGGGTCGCGCAGTCGGTGCAGCGCTGTATGAGCAGTCGGTGGTGCTGGACTCCTTCCCAGAAACCGGCGTTGTCGCGGTTGACGACGGGGCGGGGGCGGAGCGGAGGAGGAGGGGGCTCGTGGTCACGGCGGGCGGGGGCGTACTTGAGGATGCGGAAGCGGTGGGTGCCGACGAGGGGGCCGCCGAAGGCAGAGGTGGTGGGGGCGTCCGTGGCGCCTTTCGCCCTGATGTCCGTGCGCGTGGTCACGAAGTAGCCCGTGCCCAGCTTCGTCGTCTTGCGCTGTGACACCGACTCGATCACCGTGTCGAAGGTGATCTCGTCACCGGGGCGCAGTGATCGCACGTACTCCTGCTCGCAGTCGGTGGCGACGACCGAGGTACAGCCCGCCTCGTCGAGCAGGCCGAGCAGTTCGTCGTAGTCCCCCGTGCGTCCCTCGTGGCCCGAGAGTCCACCCATGGTCCATGCCTGGAGCATGGTGGGCGGGGCCATGGCGTCGGGGCCGGCGTAGGCCGGGTTGGTGTCTCCCATCGCCTCGCACCAGTGCCGGATCATCGGCATGTTGACGGGGTCCTTGCCCGCGCCGGCGACCGCGGCGGCCCGCCCCTCGTAGGCCTTCAGCCGCACCCCCAGCTCGTCCTCGCCCACCGCGGACCTTTCGCTCCCGCCCTCGCCCTCGCGCACCGTCGCCCCCTCGTCGTCTCCCGCATCCCACTGACACTTCTGGTACACCGCTGCCGCCGAGCGGGTTCCCACGATCTCCGTCAGATTTTTCTGACTGTCCGTCAGATACGGTGGCCTGTCAAGGCCGGCCCGAACGCGAAAACGCCTGTGCGGCGGCACCGAAGTACCGCCGCACAGACGCCTTGCACCCCTTGCACCCCTTGCGCTCCCCCGACTCCCCTCGGTCAGGGGCGTCGGGTCACCACAGCTCGCTGAAGTTGATGGCCACGTTCTTGTTCCCCTGGTTGATGGCCGTGAACGCGGAGCCCTTCACCTGGGCGGTGTTGCTCTGGTTCGAGGCGCCGTTGCCGACCGCGTTCTGCTGCGTGGTGGACGAGTTGCCGTTGTTGTCGTGACCGACACCGCTGCCGACGACACTCGCGACACCCGCGTTCGATCCGTTGTCCGCGATGGCGCCGTTGTCCGCCGCCGCGACGCCGGTGAACAGAGCGGCTGCCAGCGGAAGGGCGGAGACGGCGGCGATGACGCGGGCAGTACGGATGCTTGCCATGTTGTTCCTCCAGAACACCAACGTGAACTACGGCTTGTTCCAAGGCGGTTGGCCGACCACCTCGGCGGTTGTGCTCGACGTCGCAGGATCAGAGTTGCCCACCGAATCCCCGGCGAACCATCCCGGAAGCCGCTATTCCACCTCAAGTGCTACGACAAGTCGATAAACCCCTATCGCCACTTCTAAGCCCCGAGTCGTGACAGAAGGGATGTCTCAACATCAAGCGCCGCAAGGGATGAAGCGTTCCGGCACAATTCCGGCCAACCTCTCCGGCCCGGCGCGTCGCACCCGGCCCCCCTTCCTTTTTTCGAACGTACGTACGAACATAGAGGCATGGCCACCACCGACCGGCAGGCCACGACGCTGGCCCTCGCACACGCCCTGTCAGCCGCCGAGCGCGGACTGGCCGTCATCCCCCTGTCCCGGACGAAACTCCCGGCCCTGCGCTCCCCCCACCACGACGATCCCGACCCCCGGCCCCAGCCCTGTCACGGCGAGTGCGGCCGCCTCGGACACGGTGTGTACGACGCCTCGACCCATCCGGCGCGCATCCGCGAACAGTTCGCCGCGGCCCCCTGGGCAACGGGCTACGGCATCGCCTGCGGCCTGCCGCCCCACCACCTCATCGGCGTCGACCTCGACACGAAATCGGGCACGGACTCCTCGGCCGCCCTGCGCGAACTGGCCTTACGACACCTGTTCACGATCCCCGACACGGTGGTCGTCCTCACCCCGAGCGGCGGCCGCCACCTCTGGCTGAGCGGCCCGCCGGACGTCGTCGTCCCCAACTCCGCCGGCCGCCTCGCCCCCGGCATCGACATCCGCGGCGCCGGCGGCTACCTCGTCGGCCCCGGCTCCCGCACCGACCACGGCGTCTACGGCACGGCTCCCGGCACCGCCCACCTCGCCCCCGCGGCCTGCCCGCCCGCTCTGCTGCGCCTGCTGCTCCCGCCGCCCCGCGCCCAGCACCCCACCCCGCCCTCGGCCGGCGACCACGGCCAGGGCCTCGTCCAGTTCGTTCTCGCCGCGCACGAGGGGCAACGCAACACCCGCCTGTTCTGGGCGGCCTGCCGCGCCTACGAGGACGGCATCGGCCCGGCCCTCGTCGACCCCCTCGTCGAGGCGGCCCTCAACACCGGTCTGACCGAACGCGAGGCGCGGGCGACGATCGCCTCGGCGGCCCGGATGACGGGGCACCGGCCGTGAGACCCACGGGACGACCGTGGCAGCGCAAGAACCAAGAGGAGCCCCATGCACGACCGCCCGAGAGCGCGGACCATGTCGCTGACCCGCGTGGTCCTCGCCTCCGGCCGCCCCGTCGACCTCGCCGAGCTGCGGCTGTCGTCGACGTACGGAGGAATGCCCGCGGGCTACCCCTGCAAGCCGGTCAACGACATGGTGATCAAGAGCCTGCTGCACACCACCGAACACACCTTCCCCACCAGCCCCATCCACCTCGTCCCGCCCCCGCGTGAGTACCCGGACCAGTACGCGGGCGCCTTCGGCCCGGTCGAGATCCTGCCGCCCGTCGCCTGCGTGGGGTCGTTCCGCTCCACGGCACTGGACCCCTCGCACGACCCGGTCGACTCCTTCTCGGCGCTGACGGTCATCTGGTTCCAGCCGACGATGCGGGTGCCGTCCGAGTGCGACGCGGCGGCCTCGCTGCGGGAGGTCGACTGGGAGGGGCTGGCGCGGGACTACGAGCTGTAGCGGGGGACTACGAGCTTCAGCGCGGGACCACGAGCTTCAGCGGGGCCGTCGGTTCACACCTTGTCGATGCGCCAGGCGATCATTCCCGTGGCCCCCGGGCGGCCGCTGACGTCGACGCGCAGCGACCTCTTCCCCGTGAAGCGGTCCCGGACAGGCGTCCCGTCGCAGGTGACCGGCTTCTTCGGGGTCATGTGCTCCCGAACCGTGGTCATCGACGTGAACTCGACGTCGGCGGCTCCGGAGCCGGCACACACCACGGTCAGCCGGTAGGCCGCGCCCGGGGACAGGCCGGGGACGGTGTGCACGCCGTCCCCCACACGCTCCACACCGGAGGCCACGAACGACGCGTCCGCGGCGGCCGGAGCGCCGAGCGCCGCCACGGCCTGCGCGGTCAGGTCCTTCTCACGGTCCTTCTCCGGGTCTGTTTCCCCGTTCTTGTCCTGCTGCGCCGAGGGCGTGGGATCGGCCTGAGTGTCCTCCCCGACGAACACGCGGCGAGGACGAACACCGCCAGCACGGCGCCGACGAGCGCGCTCGTCCCCATGGTCCTGGTCAACGCTTGATCCTTTCGACAACCCGGTTGCCGACCTTCTCACGAGGCACCGCTCTGCCAGGCGCCCACTCCCAGGAAGTGCAGCACCGCCAGAACCCGTCGGTGGTCGGCATCGGCCCTGGGCAGGTCGAGTTTGGCGAGGATGTTGTTGATGTGTTTGGCCACCGCGCTCTCGCTGACCACGAGTTGGGCGGCGATGCCCGCGTTGGAGCGGCCCTCGGCCATCAGGGCGAGCACCTCGCGTTCGCGGGCCGTCAGCCGGTCCAACGGGTCGCTCTGCCGCCGTACCAGGAGCTGCGCGACGACCTGCGGGTCCAGCGCGGTACCGCCGTCGGCCACCCGTCGCAGCGCCTCGATGAACTCCTCGACGTCCGCGACCCGTTGCTTGAGGAGATAGCCCACTCCGCTGGTGTTGGTGGCGAGCAGGTCGGCGGCGTAGCGCTCCTCGACGTACTGGGAGAGCAGCAGTACGGCGGTCGACGGCCGGGTCTGCCGGATCGACAGCGCGGCACGCACACCCTCGTCCGTGAAGGCGGGCGGCATCCGGACGTCCACCACCGCCAGTTCGGGCCGGTGCTCCTCTACCGCGGTCAGCAGCGCCTGTGCGTCGCCCACCTCGGCCGCCACCTCGAAGCCGGCCATCTCCACCACCTTGACCAGCCCGATCCGCAGCAGCACGGAGTCCTCGGCGATCACGGCACGTCTCATCAGGGGCACGGCAGCTCCACACTCATCACGGTCGGTCCCCCCACAGGGCTGCTCATCCGGAAGGTGCCGTCCACCGACCGCACGCGCTGGGCGAGCCCGGTGAGGCCACTCCCCTTGGCGGCGTCGGCCCCACCCAGACCGTCGTCGGCGATCACGACCCGAAGTATCTCGCCCAGCAGAGCCACCGTCACATCCGCCCGGAGCGCCTCCTGTGCGTGCTTGGCGACATTCGTCAGCGCCTCGGAGACCACGAAATACGCGACGGCCTCGACCGCGGGCGTCAGTCGTTGCGGCAGATCCACCCTCAGCCTCACGGGCAGCGGAGCGCGAGCCGCGAGACCCGACAGCGCCGCGTCCAGCCCGAGTTCGTCCAGGACGGCCGGATGCAGCCCGCGCACCAGGCTGCTCAGCTCCTCGATCGCCTCCTTGGCCTCCCGGTGCGCCGCGTCGATCACCTCCCGCGCCTCCGGCGGCAGATCCGTCAGGGTCGCCTTGGCCAGGCCCAGGTTCAGCGCCAGTGACACCAGTCGCTGCTGCGCACCGTCGTGCAGATCCCGTTCGATACGGCGCCGTTCCGCATCCGCGGCATGCACCGCGCCGGCCCGGCTCTCGGTGAGGTCCTCGACCCGCTGCGCCAGGTCCTCCTCCCTGCTGCGGCCGAGCAGGGAGGGCACCGCCTGACTCTCCAGGCGTACGACGGCGGCGGCCAGTCCCGGGACGACGGCCAGGACGACCAGCCCCGCGACGGACAGGTACGCCGTCTGCGTGGCGTAGCCGACATGCTCGGTCCGCCACTTTGCGGGCAGGGCGTAGATCCACACCGGGACGAGCGCCGCGCTCGCTCCGGCCACCAGCAGCCCCACCGTGAGGGCTTCGAGCGCGCCGAACAGCGCCCCGGCCAGGCAGTGGTAGCCGAACTGGCGCCACGGCCGCCGCCACCCCGGGCTCGCGATGTCGATCCCGAGCAGCCGCCGGAAACGCCGACGTTGGGCCGCGGTGAGCGCCGGCACCGAGAGCCCCGTCAGCACCAGTGCGCACCCCAGGATCACCGGTGCGGTGCTGTCCCGGCCCGCGATGATCTCCCACACGAGACCGAACATCATGAACAGCGCGAAGCCCATGAAGAGGTGCAGCGGCGCTCCCAGTGCGAGGAAGGACGTGTCGCGGGTCAGACGGGTGAGCGCGCGCCGCAGCCGGGGCGGGATTGTCATGTCCCAACCGTAGGTGCCGCGCTCAGTGGCCCGACATGCCACTGCTTTCCGTATCGGGGGTGAAGCCAGTGCCACCCCAAGACGGAAAAGGGTGTTACTGACTCCGGCCGCCGCAGATCTGAGGGTGGATCACGAGCCCGAAAGCCGGGTTCGTGACACCGGAAGCGAGTTCCGTCGTGACCCTCTTCGCCCTCAACTCAGCTGTGCCAAACGGCAGTTACCTTTCCACCGGGGCCGCTCTCGGTTCCGGGCGGCTGAGCCGTGCCCGCCGACGGCACAGCCGCGTACTGATCGGCGCGGGCCTCGTCCTGCTGCCCTGGCTCGGCTATCTCGCCGGCACCCTGCCACCCGGCGAGGCCGCCGCGTGGGTCGCGCTCGACGCGATGGAGGCCGTCGCGCTGCTCGCCGCCGGCAGCCGCCTGCTACGCGTCGACGCCAGTCATCGCGCCCCCGCGGCCGCCGCGGCGGTGCTTCTCCTCGCCGACGCCTGCATCGACCTCGCCACCGCCGCTCCCGGCCCGGAACTGGCAACGGCGATCGCCATGGCCGCGGTCGCCGAACTCCCCCTCGCGGCCCTGTGCGCCGTACTCGCCGCACGCACCGACCGGCCACGGGACGGAGCGCACCCAAGGTGAGACGGACCAGCCCATGCAGGAGGGGGCCCCGGTTCCGGGGCGCCCCTCCTGGCCAGCACATCTACGTTCTGTCGCGTCCCTGGGACGCCGACGGACTTGAAGCCGCCGGAGCGAGCCTGCCAACCCCCGACTCCGAAATCGCTCCCCCGTCTCACCGAGCCTGGCGGATTCCGTCAACTGCGCATGATGGCCTGGCGATCTGCGGGGGCACCGTGGGGGTCTCCGGCTACGTGCCCGTCGGCCTGCTGCTCGGCGCCAGGTTCCGCAAGCCGCGACACGTTCTTCAGGGTGTGGGTGCGGTGAGATACCGCTGGATTGTGGGGCCGAGCCAGTCCACGATCTCCTCGCGGCCGAGCGCCACGCTCGCCGGGAACCGCAGGACGTAGCGCGTCAGCGCGAGTCCCAGCACGGTCGAGGCGCACAGTGCCGCCCGTGTCTGCGCCTGCTCCGGGTCGGGACCCACCTGGCGGGCCAACGGGATCAACTGCTCACGCAGCACACCCCCCATGCGATCGGCGGCGGCCGGATCGGTGGCTCCGACCCGCATCAGTGCGGTGAGCTCCCCGTTCTCCTCCCACAGGGTGAGGAAGTGGTTCACCAGCGTGCGCCCGATCGCCTCGCGCGGTTCGACGGGCAGGTCGGGCAGTCCGGGGTCGATCGCGACGGCAGCTGCGAACAGGCCCGCCTTGCTGTCGTAGTAGCGCATCACCATCGACGGGTCGATCTTCGCGTCGCGCGCGATGGCCCGGATGGTCGCCTTCTCATAGCCGTCCGACGCGAACCGCTCGCGGGCCGCGGTGAGGATCGCGGCGCGGGTTGCGTCGGAACGCCGTACGGCCTGTTGGTTCTCCGTGGTGCCGGTCATGCCTACGAATGTAGGCCAACGGCTGTTGACAGTCCAGGGTCACACCCCTACGTTTGCCAACAGCCGTTGCCAACACTCGTTGCCAACGAGCGTTGGCAAGAAGTGCTGGCTAGATCACGGCGCCCCTGAGCGGACAACCGATAGCGAGAGGACCTACCGAAATGGCCAAACTCCAGAGCCTCGACCCGCACACGCCGATGTTCGCGCAGTTCCAGGAGAAGACTGGGCCCATCGTCCTGGCCAACACCTTCGTCGTACCGAAGGAAAGGTCCGAGGCGTTCCTGGCCCTCTTCCGACGACAGGCCGAGTTCATGAAGGCGCAGCCGGGGTTCGTCTCCTTGCAGATGCACCAGGGGACGGCGGGCAGTCAGCTACTGATGAACGTCGCGGTCTGGGAATCGACCGAGGCCCTCGCCACCGCGCTCGGCAGCCCGGAGTTCCAGCGCATGGCCGCCGACTTCCCCGACGACATCGTGTCGTACCCGCACATCTTCGAACAGATCGACGTATGACACGGCGGCCGCGGCCAGGAGAGGGCAGCGGGTGAAGCCCCGCCCTCTCCTGGGCGATCACGCCTCTCCGCCACGCCGCGAACCGCCAATGGCCCCGATCAACCCCCCACGCGCAGCGCACCCTGACGAGGAGTCACTATGCCCGTGGAACTGAATCACACCATCGTCCCCGCCCGTGACCCGCACGCCTCGGCGCAGTTCCTGGCCGACATCCTCGGCCTGAGTGTCGATCCGCCAGCGGCGCACTTCACGCCGGTCACGCTCGCCAACCAAGTCAGCCTGGACTACGAGCAGCTCGACGACTTCGAGCCGCACCACTACGCGTTCATGGTCAGCGAGCGGGAGTTCGGCGCCGCCCTCGCCCGCATCCAGCGCCGCGGAATCCCCCACTACGGCGATCCCGCGTGCCAAGAGACAGGGCAAATCTATCGCGGCAAGCGCACAGAGGGTCGCAGGGGAACCTACTTCCGCGACCCCGACGGCCATCTCATGGAGATCCTCACCCCGGGCGGTACCGGGGCGTGAGGCCGATGGCGACCAAGCGGATCACAGCTTCGCTGGTGCCGACAGGCAGCACGGTCAAAGACGCCCCGAGGCGCACGATCTTGTCCGCCCCACCCACAGCGGGTCGCGCCGTCTGGCAGTTCATCGACCGCCCCCGTCACACCCGCTGCTGACCGCGGTCCCACTTCCAGCCCGACCATCGAAGGAGAACCACCATGTCGCTGAAGAACGTCAACACCGTCCTGGCTACCGCCTGCGCCTTGTTCGTCCTCTATCTCGGGCTGTCCTTCATCCTGGCCCCGGAAGCGTCCACCCATGGCGTTGGCCTGCCGGAATGGCCCGCCGGCAACGGCGACGGCTTCCTCATCATGAAAGGCACCCGCGAATGTGCGATGGGCCTGGTCCTCGGCATCCTGCTGATGACGGGCCACCGCCGCGCCCTGGGCTGGGCCCTGCTGATGGAGGCCGTCGCCCCGTTCGGCGACATGATCAACGTTTTGGCCCACCACGGCTCCAACGCCGCCGCGTTCGGCATCCACGGCCTGACCTCGGCACTGATCGCGATCACCGGCCTGCTCGTCCTCCGCGAGACGAACAAGACTCACAAGGCCACCGCCCCAACGCCCGCCACGCAGCCCGTCTGACAGCTGCACGCCCCGAAGGCGTGCCCGACCACAGAGAAGGGCCGGGCGGACGGTCTTCTTCGTGTACACCGAGGCGGCCTGCCACCGGCTCAGTCAAGGACAGCCCCGACTCTGGGCCACAGATGGACCATACGCACTGGTCGGAGGTGGGATACGGGCGAGAAAGGGCGAGACAGCATGAACGCAGAAGGGGTACCCCTCACCGAGAGGCACCCCTTCTGACCTGCAACGTCTACGACCTGCGCGGAGGCGGTGGGATTTGAACCCACGGTGACATCGCTGCCACGACGGTTTTCAAGACCGTTCCCTTAGGCCGCTCGGGCACGCCTCCCCGCGCCGCCCTGTGGATCAGCGGCGCGGGGACAAGAGTAACGGGTTGGCACGCGCGCGCGTGGGTCAGACGGTGCTCGACCGGGGAGGTACGCGCGCGTGCGTCGGTGGGGTCAGCTGTCGCCCGTGCGGGAGCCCAGGGTGAGCGGGACCGTGTGGGTCTTGCCGTCTCGTTCGTAGGTGATCGTGACCTTGTCGCCGGGCTGGTGGGTCCAGATCTCGCCGATCAGGGTGGGACCGGAGTCGATCACGTGGTCGTCGAGCTTGGTGATCACGTCGCCGGGCTTGAGGCCGGCCGCGGCGGCGGGGCCGCCGGACTCGACCGCGGCGGAACCGCCGGAACCCTGTTCGGTGATCTTCGCGCCGCCCGAGGAGGCCTCCAGGGAGACGGACGCGCCGATCTTCGCGTAGACCGGCTTGCCGGTCTTGATCAGCTGCTGGGCGACGTACTTGGCCTGGTTGATCGGGATGGCGAAGCCCAGGCCGATCGAGCCGGACTGGCTGGTGCCGCTGAGGCCGCCGCTGCTGCTGGACTGGATCGCGGAGTTGATGCCGATGACGTTGCCCGACGCGTCGAGCAGCGGGCCGCCGGAGTTGCCGGGGTTTATCGAGGCGTCCGTCTGCAGGGCGCTCATGTACGAGGCGTTGCTGCCGGTGCCGTCGCTGGAGGCCACCGGGCGGTTCTTCGCGCTGATGATGCCGGTGGTGACGGTGTTGGACAGCCCGAAGGGGGCGCCGATGGCGATCGTGGAATCGCCCACGGCCACCTGGTCGGAGTTGCCCAGGGCCAGGGGCTTGAGGTCCGACGGGGCGTTCTTCAGCTTGATGACCGCCACGTCGTAGCCCTGCGCGTGGCCGACGACCTCGGCGTCGTACTTCTTCCCGCTCGGGAAGGTCGCCGTGAGCTTGCCGCCGTCGACCGCTTCCGCGACGACGTGGTTGTTGGTGACGATGTGGCCCTGGGTGTCGAAGACGAAGCCGGTGCCGGTGCCGCCCTCGCCGCTGTTGGACTCGGCCTCGATGGTGACCGTGCTGGGCACGGCCTTGGCGGCCACGCCCGCGACCGTGCCCGGGTCGCGCTTGACGGAGGTGCCGCTGTCGGAGGCGGCGACCGTCGTGGAGCCGGTGTTGTCGTCGTTGTTCTTCGCCAGCGTGTAGCCGAGGCCGCCGCCCAGGCCGCCGGCGACCAGTGCGGCCACCAGGATCGCGGCGACGAGGCCCCCTCGGCCGGACTTCGGGGAGGGCTGCTGCTGGTACGAGGAGCCCCAGCCGGCGCCCGAGCCGCCGGAGCCCGCGTCGGAGTAGGAAGGAGTGGCGGGCGCCGGGGGCGGCCAGGAGGCGTCCGGGGCCGAGCCCTGGGTCCCTCCGGCTCCCTGGGGTCCTTGCGCGCCCGACGACGCGTAGGCAGGGGCGTGGCCGGCGTGCACCAGTTCCTGCTCCTGCGCGCCGGGGGCGCTCTGCGGCACCGGCGGGAGCGGGGCCGTCGGGGCGCTTCCCGCGGGGGCGTCGGGTGCCGAGGGAGTGGGAGCGTCCACCGGCACGGGAGGCGCGGACGGGGCCGGGGGTACCGCGGTGCCCTCGTTCTCGGTGCTCACAGCTTGTCTCCTCGATCCACGGCTGTTGTTCTCGGTCGCACTCGGTCACGCTCGTCACGTTGGTCGACGATCCGGCGCGATGCAGCTGTGCATGTTCTTTTGTATGCCGTCAGCTTTTCCCATGAGCCGTCAGGGCACCATAAGCCGTGCCTGTGCGTTCGGGGCCATTCCTTATATAGGTCATGACAGGCAAAAGGGACGCAATCTATGCTCCCCCGATCGCACGACTACCCCGCTCCGGTGGCACCATGACGCGGTGACCCACGCACGGCAGCACCGGATTCAAGTCGTCGCCCACCGCGGAGCCTCCGAAGAGGCCCCCGAGCACACTCTGGCCGCGTACAAGAAGGCGATCGAGGACGGTGCTGACGCCCTCGAGTGCGATGTACGCCTGACGGCGGACGGTCATCTCGTCTGTGTCCACGACCGTCGCGTCAACCGTACGTCCAACGGCCGGGGTGCGGTCTCCGCGCTGGAGCTCGCCGATCTCGCCACCCTTGACTTCGGCTCGCGCAAGACACGGGAGCTGTGGCGCACCCGCGACGAGGAGCCCGACTGGGAGTTCCTCCCCGAGGACCCCGAGGACACCTCCGTACTGACCCTGGAGCGGCTGCTGGAGCTGGTCGCGGACGCTGGGCGGCGGGTGGAGCTGGCGATCGAGACCAAGCACCCGACCCGGTGGGCGGGTCAGGTGGAGGAGCGGCTGCTGGTGCTGCTGAAACGGTTCGGGCTGGACGCCCCGGCCTCCGCCGCCGACTCGCCCGTACGTGTGATGAGCTTCTCGGCGCGGTCGCTGCATCGCGTGCGTGCCGCCTCGCCGACGCTGCCGACGGTCTACCTGCTGCAGTTCGTCTCGCCCCGGCTGCGCGACGGACGGCTGCCGGCGGGTGTCCGAATCGCGGGCCCCTCGATCCGGACCGTGCGCAATCACCCTGCGTATATCGAACGGCTGAAACGCGTCGGCCACCAGGTGCATGTGTGGACCGTGAACGA
Source organism: Streptomyces sp. DF42 (assembly GCF_058267695.1). Classification (NCBI taxonomy): domain Bacteria; kingdom Bacillati; phylum Actinomycetota; class Actinomycetes; order Kitasatosporales; family Streptomycetaceae; genus Streptomyces; species Streptomyces sp. DF42. The sequence goes on from NZ_CM177859.1 coordinate 4,691,466, forward strand.
GCCCGAGGACGTCGATCTCTGCCTCGACCTGGGCATCGACGCCATCATCACCAACCGCCCGCGCGCTGTCCTGCGCCAGCTCGGCCGGTGACCGATGTTCTTCACTGGTAAAGACCTGTGAAGAACCCTTGACCCATCCACCCCTTCGGCACCATTCTCCAGACTCGTCCACAGTCGGAATCCAGCCACTCGGCTACAGGGAGTGCTCCGGCGCGTTCGCTCCGTGTTCGATCGTTTCGAATGCGTCACTGAACGTGGATTGGCCGGTTTCCGGTACAGGCCAATGGGGCATCCACACCGTGGCGTGGGGCAAAGGAGGTCTCGGGGGTGGCGTTGGTGGTGGCACAGGAGGTGCCCGCGTCGTCGAGCATGGCCGTACCCCATGGCCCGGCGGGCGTGGGCAAGGCGAGACACCGTATGCGCGAGCAGTTGCGCACGGGCGGTCTGCCGGACGCGGTGATCGACGACGCCGTACTGATTCTTTCCGAACTCTTGAGCAACGCGTGCAAGCACGGCCGCCCGCTGGGAGACGCCCTCGCCGGGGACGGCGACGTCCGGGCGGCCTGGCGTGTGGACCTGGGCGGGCGACTCACGGTGGAGGTGACGGACGGCGGCGGACCCACCCGCCCTGCTCCGGCCACCCCCTCGGTCACTGCGCACGGCGGCCGCGGCCTGAACATCATTACGGCACTCGCCGACGACTGGGGCGTACGAGACGACGCCCGCGGCGAGGTCACGGTGTGGGTCGTCGTCCACGACGTCATCCACGACCCGGACGCGGGGCTTCGCCGCGACCGCTTTCCCACGCGCGTCACCTCCTCGTCGGTGTCGAGGATTCCGCCGATGCCGGGCCGGGAGTTCGCGGACGCATTCGACGACCTCGACTGAACGGTCCACAGGTTCCCCTGGGCCGTGGTGTGAACGGCTAGGCTCCCGCCGTACCAGACGAGCCGTACCCGGGAGACACCCACGATGGCCAAGAAGCGCCCTCAGACGAAGGCCAAGCGCCCGCAGAGCACTGACGGAGCCCGCGCCGCAGGCGCTGATGGACACGTTCCGGTCGTCGGCGCACGCGAGCCCTGCCCGTGTGGCAGTGGCCGCCGCTACAAGGCCTGTCACGGACGGGCCGCCGCGCACGCCGTGACCGAGCTGGTGCACCGTCCCTTCGAGGGGCTCGCCGGCGAGTGCGACTGGGTGGCGCTGCGCGAACTGGTGCCGGCCGCCACGGTCGAACTGCCGCTGAAGGGCGGCCTGCCCGAGGGCGTCCCGTCGGTGACGCTGGCGACCGTGCTGCCCATGGCCTGGCCGGCCCTGCGCCGCGACGACGGCTCGGTGCTGCTGGGCCTGCAGAACGACACGGCGTCCGGTGACATCAGCCGCGACCTCGCCGACACCCTTCAGCGCGCACTGGCCGCCGAGCCGGGCACGCCGGTCGAGGGCCGTCGCGCACCGGCCGACGGTCCGCGGCTGCAGGATCTGCTCGACCCCGAAGGCGTGTTCGAGCCAGTTGTGCACAGCGGCTTCGAGTTCTGGGTTCCGGACTCGGAGAACGCCACGCCGGAGGTGACCGCCTCCCTGGAGCGGGCCAACGCCGCGGCCATCCCGACCGAGAAGCTCACGGGTGTGGACGCCGCGTACTGGTGCGAGACGCCGGACAAGAACCACCTGCGCTGGGTCATGCCGCACCCGGAGGAGCAGCTTCTGGACGCCCTCGCGCGGCTGCACGCGGCGGGCCGGTCGAACCTCGGCGAAGGCACTCGCCTCGTGGGTTCCTTCCGCGCTCACGGGCTCACGGTGCCGGTCTGGGACCTGCCGAGCGGGATCACCGCGAGCGACATCGAGAAGCCGGCGGCCGAGTTCGCCGAGCGCTTCGCGAGCGCTCTCGCCTCGGACGCGCCGCTGACCGTCGACGAGCGTCGCGCACGCGGCGGTCTCACCAACCGGCAGGTCACGCTCAGTTGAGGACCGTGACGTGATCGGTTTCGGCTGACCGGCCGGTCAGCCGAAACCGACCCATCGGAATCGGTGACTCCGCTCACAACTCCCGTTCGGCGCAGGCACATACGTGACTGGAAAGCCCGGATCGAATTTGCGAACCGCCGATCTCTTGTTACCGTTCGAGTAGCCCGGTTGCTGGTGCATCCCCCGTCGCCAGCAACCGGGCCTTTTCATGTCCGCGGTTCCTTTACGGAATGCCGCCGTACGTCAACTGATCTCAGATGTCCCGGAGTTGCCTCCGGAGCCGCTCTCGGTGCCGTTCTCGGAGTCGCTCCCGGCGCGCAGCAGCAGCGGCCCGCGCCCGGCCTTCGCCGCGAACTCCGCGACCGCCGTGTAGGCGGCCGGCTCGCCCTCGGTGCGTTCCCGAGGTGTCTCGCACATCCCCGGCTCGTCCTCGGAGCCCACCGGGCAGTGCAACTGCAGCGTGCGGCCGTCGGGCTTCATGAGACTCAGCGAGGAGTCCAGGATCTCCCCCGTCGCGTTGCGGTAGTAACTGCGCGCCCAGGTGTCCTGGCCCTGTGTGAGCACACAGGTCTGCGCCTCGATGCCTTCGGGGGAGCTGAGTTCGGGGCCGCAGCGGACGGCGGTGGCCAGGCCGAGGCCGAGCAGCAGGGGAGATTCGGTGGGAGCGGGGGAGAGCGCCTTGGCGTCCTCTTGACGCGGGGAGGACCGCACGGATTCGCGCGCCGGGGCACGTACGACGGTGCGGCCCTCGTCGCCCACCGGTCCCGCGGACGCCACGGCCAGCGGCAGCGCTACGGCGCACGCCACGACGCCCGCAAGGGCGAGCAGACGGAGGTTCATACTGCGGAAGATAACTACCGCTCAGGGGCCCGCCGTCCCGCGCGCGCCCGACACCCCTACAACTCGGGCGCGCTCACACCCGTACGAGTGAGGGCCTCGACCGCGGCGTCCACCACGGCCTCGACATCGGGGACCCAGGGGGAGGCGGAGCCGGGCAGTGGTGCGCGCTCCCAGCGGATCTCGCCCTCGCCGGTCTCGGACGGGGGCAGGGTGATGTAACCGCCCTCGCCGTGGAAGCGCAGGGAACCGGGGACGAAGTCCTTGGCGAAGAGCAGTTCGCCCAACTGCTCCATGGTGTACGGCTTCACGAGGATCGACCAGCGGCTCGGCGAGGCGACGACCGGGCCCAGGCGCATGCCCATGCGGTCGAGCGCGGTGAGGGCGTGCGCGGCGGCGAGGGCCGGCAGGCTCACGGCACAGGGGGCGTTGCCACCGGTGGCCAGGATGATCGGCGCGGTGGGCCGGTTGGTCCACCACCAGCGCACCATGCGGGCGTCGGCGGTGGCCGCGAGGAGGCCGGGGTCGAAGGGATGCGCACCGGGCACCGTGCAGTCCGCGTCGGGGCAGGCGCAGCGGGATCGTCCCTGCGGGTCCGCCGCCACACCCGGGAGTACGGGCCACTGCCATTCCGTCGCGAAGGTCAGGGCCGCGCTGATCAACTCAGGCCTTCCGTCGCTGCGCTGGGACAGGAGCCTGCGTCGCCTTCCGAGGATCTCGCGCATGAGCGCTCGTTCCTTTCCGTTGCACCGCTGGCAACACCGTGGGTCACATCACACCATGTGTCGATCACTTCACTGTGCGTACCTGTTGGCGCATCACACCCCTGCATGAGGCAAGGGGAACCCCTATGGGCCGAACGTTGACTGCATCCGCGGCAGCCTCGTCCATGCTGCATCCATCAAAAGCATGGGCGTGGCGTGGGGGTGGCGAAGTCTGGCGTTTTGCCGTCCCGCATTTTTCTCTTCGCCTCCGCCACGGGAGGATGGGGCTCGGTCGTCGGTGGCTAAGACGCCCGGGTCGGTCACCAGGTTCCGGGTGGCGGTCAACCACCCCTGGCCTTCTCCGAGTACGTACCCATCACGACCGGTGTGACGCTCTGTGGAGCAACGCCAGTCGACCGCAATACCCCGTTACCCGAGTCAGTTTTAAGCCAAATTTGCTTTTAGGCAAGGGAACCACAGTCTGCCCGTGGACACCAGGAATCCCGGCAGGACAATGCTGGACATCCCCTCACGAGTGCGTGTACATGTGGAGACACTGCTAGCGGCGCAGAATGACATGGGGGTTTGCGATGCTTTTGAGCAATACGCACCGGTCGGAAAGCCGGACGCCATGAACGCCCCTCACCCTTCGAAAGTGGCTGGAATCGATTCAACGGTTCCCTCGCCCGCACACACTGTCGCGCCCGCGCCCGCCGCCTCAGGTACCTCCCCGGTCTCCCCACCGCATGCACCAGGGGCGCTGCTCACCGACCGTCTCGCGGGCTGGGTCTCGGACCTGACGACCCTCCATGAACTCACCGAACGCCTGGCCCGCACGGACACACTCACGGACGCCCTGACGGAACTGCTGCGCGCCGGAGCCGCCCTCGTGGGCGCCCGGCGCGGCCTCCTCGTGCTGGAGCCGGGCGACGGGCTCGGACCGGACACGACCATCGGCCTCGGCCTCGCCCGCGCGGACCTCGGGCACATCGAGACCGTGCCGCGCAGTGCGATGTCGTACGGCCGCATCCTCGACGGACTGCCGGGCGGGGACGGTGAGATCGCCCAGCCGGATCTCTTCGCCGAGGACGGACTGGACCCGCGGCACCGCGAGGTGGCCGCCCGTCTCGGCTATGCCGCGTGCTACGCCCTTCCGCTGGCCGGCGAGAGTGCGGGCCGGGTCGGCGCCGCGGTGTGGCTCTACGACGAGCCCGCCGAGCCGGTCGAGCGCCAGCGCCACCTCGTGGGGCTCTACGCCCGTTACGCCGGCGAGCACCTGGCCCGGCTGGTGGAGGTGGAGCGCACGCGTGCGTGCATGAAGACGATGACCGAGGAGCTGCTGCCGTCCCGGCTCCCCCGCGTGGCCGGCGTCCAGCTCGCCGCCCGCCACCGCACCGGCCCGCGCGGCGGCGGCGACTGGTTCGACGCGCTGCCGCTGCCGGACGCCGCGCTGGGACTCGCGGTCGGCTCCGTGACCGGCTCCGGGCCGAGCGCGGTCGCCGCGATGGGACGGCTGCGGGCGTCCCTGCGCGCGTACGCCGTGATGGAGGGCGAGGACCCGGTCGCGGTCCTGTCCGACCTCGAACTGCTGCTGCGGCTGACCGAGCCAGCCCGCTCCGCCACCGCCCTGTTCGCCTACTGCGAACCCTCCCTGCGCAAGATCACGCTGGCCGGTGCCGGGCACTGCCCGCCGCTGCTGGTCGGCGAGCGGCGCACCGAGTTCGTGGAGACGTCCGTGTCCGCGCCGCTCGGCATGCTCGCCTGCTGGGAGGCGCCGAGCATGGAGTTTCAGGCGGAAGCCGGCGAGACGGTGCTGCTCTACACCGACGGGCTGCTGCACCGCACCGGCGACCCCACCGACCGCGCCTTCGCCCGGCTGCACGCGGCGGCGGCCGGTGTGCCCAGGGCGCTGCGGAACGACCCCGACGCGATCGCCGACCACGTGTTGCGGACGGTGCTGCCGGACGGGCTGGACTCGGCGGACACCACAGAGGACGTGGTGCTGCTGGCGGCTCGCTTCGAGTAGCCGCCGGTGACGTCCGTAACAGGTCTTCCTGCCCTGGGCCCCCTTCCGTACGACCGTACGATGGAGGGGGTCCAGTGCCGTATCAAGGAGGATGACCGTGGCGGAGGAGCTCACCCCGACCGAGCCTGATGGTGCTGCTGCGGCAGCGGGCCCGGAAGAGAGCGAAGAGCCGATCAGGCAGCGCAAGAACGGTCTGTACCCGGGTGTGTCCGACGAGCTGGCCGACAGCATGAAGTCCGGCTGGGCCGACACGGAGCTGCACGACCTGGAGCCGATCGCCCAGGTCGCCGAGACCGCCGCGCGACGCTCGGCGCTGTCGGCGCGGTTCCCGGGCGAGCGTCTGGTGATCCCCGCGGGCAACCTCAAGACCCGCTCGAACGACACGGAGTACGCCTTCCGGGCGTCGGTGGAGTACGCGTACCTCAGCGGAAATCAGACCGAGGACGGCGTCCTCGTGCTGGAGCCCACGGCCGACGGCCACCGGGAGACGATCTACCTCCTGCCGCGCTCCGACCGGGAGAACGGCGAGTTCTGGCTCTCCGGCCAGGGCGAGCTGTGGGTCGGACGCCGGCACTCGCTCACCGAGGCGGAGAAGCTGTACGGCATCCCCGCCTCCGACGTGCGCGAGCTGGCGGACGCGCTGCGCGAGGCCACCGGCCCGGTGCGGGTCGTGCGCGGGTACGACGCAGGGATCGAGTCGGCCCTGACCGACAAGGTCACCGCCGAGCGGGACGAGGAGCTGCGGGTCTTCCTGTCGGAGGCGCGGCTGGTCAAGGACGAGTTCGAGGTCGGCGAGCTGCAGAAGGCGGTCGACTCGACCGTGCGCGGCTTCGAGGACGTCGTGAAGGTCCTCGACAAGGCGGAGGCGACCTCCGAGCGGTACATCGAGGGCACGTTCTTCCTTCGCGCGCGCGTGGAGGGCAACGACGTCGGCTACGGCACGATCGCCGCAGCCGGTCCGCACGCCTGCACGCTGCACTGGGTGCGCAACGACGGGCCGGTGCGCTCGGGCGACCTGCTGCTCCTGGACGCCGGCGTGGAGACGCACACGTACTACACCGCGGACGTCACCCGCACACTGCCGGTCAACGGACGCTTCTCCGAGATCCAGAAGCAGATCTACGACGCCGTGTACGACGCCCAGGAGGCCGGGATCGCGGCGGTGCGGCCGGGCGGCAAGTACCGGGACTTCCACGACGCCGCGCAGCGTGTGCTCACCGAGCGGCTCGTCGAGTGGGGCCTGGTCGAGGGACCGGTGGAGCGGGTGCTGGAGCTCGGGCTGCAGCGTCGGTGGACGCTGCACGGGACCGGGCACATGCTCGGGATGGACGTGCACGACTGCGCTGCCGCGCGCGTGGAGTCGTACGTCGACGGGACGCTGGAGCCCGGAATGGTGCTGACGGTCGAGCCGGGGCTGTACTTCCAGGCCGATGACCTGACGGTGCCGGAGGAGTACCGGGGAGTCGGCGTGCGGATCGAGGACGACATCCTCGTGACGGAGGACGGGAACCGGAATCTGTCGGCGGGTCTGCCCCGGCGGTCCGACGAGGTCGAGGCTTGGATGGCTTCGCTCAAGGGCTGAGGGTTGGTCGATGGCCGGGTACGAAGTGGGTGCCCGGCCATTTGTATGCGGTCTGCGGGTAGGTGGGGGCTGGCCGCGCCCACGCGGCGGAGCCGCACATCGGTGCAGTCCCGCGCCCCGGAAAGGGGCGCTTCAGCTCACGGGGGTTATACGTGAACGACTTCTGGTCCGGCGTCGGTGTCGATCTGCATCTGGAACCCGACGCCGGCGACGGGCGGCGGGTCGGGCTCGAACGCGCCCTGAGAGACGCCGTGCGGGACGGGCGGCTGGCGCCCGGGAGCCGGTTGCCCGCCACCCGGCGGCTGGCGGCGGAGCTCGGGGTCTCCCGGGGGACCGCCAAGGCCGCCTACGACCAGTTGGTCGCCGAGGGGTATCTGACGGCCCGGCAGGGATCCGGTACGCAGGTCGCCTCGCTGCCCTCCCTGGACGCCGACGCGCCGGAGGCGGCCGCACGCGCGCGTACCCCGCGTTTCGATCTGCGGCCCGGGAGCCCGGACGGCGGGGCGTTTCCGGCGGCGGCCTGGTTGCGGGCGCTGCGGCGGGCCATCGCGTCGGCGCCGTTGCTGGCGTACGACTACGGGGATCCGCGGGGCCGTATCGAGTTGCGGACGGCGTTGTCGGGGTATCTGGGGCGGGCCCGGGGCGTCATCGCGCCGCCCGAGCGGATCGTGATCACCTCCGGGTACGTGCAGGGGCTCGCGCTGCTCACACGCGTGCTGGAGGGCGGCACGGTCGCCATGGAGGACCCTGGGCTGCCCTTCCACCGGGAGGTGGTGCGGCACAACGGGGGAATCGTGGCGCCGGTGCGGGTCGACGAGCGGGGGGTGTGCGCGCAGGAGCTGGGGGACGCCGGGGCCGTGGTCGTGACGCCGGCCCACCAGTACCCGACCGGTGTGACACTGCGCCCCGAGCGGCGGCGGGCGCTCACGGACTGGGCACGCGCGCGTGGCGGGCTGATCGTCGAGGACGACTACGACGGGGAGTTCCGCTACGACCGGCAGCCGGTGGGCGCGTTGCAGGGGATGGCGCCCGGGCAGGTCGTCTACCTCGGCACGGCCTCCAAGACGCTCGGGCCCGCGCTGCGGCTGGGCTGGATGGTGCTGCCGCCGCACCTGGTCGACGCGGTCGCCGAAGCCAAGCTGCACAGCGACCACCACACCGAGTCGATCGGCCAGTTGGCGCTCGCCGAACTCATCGACAGTCATGCCTACGACCGTCACGTGCGCGCGTGCCGGCTCAGATACCGCAGACGCAGGGACCAGCTCCTGGGCCGGCTCGGCGGGCGGCACGGCGTGCGCGGGATCGCGGCCGGGCTGCACGCGCTCGTGGAGGTCGACGACGAGGAGGACGTGCTGAAGCGGGCCGAGGCGGAGGGGCTCGCGCTGGGCCGGCTGGGCGATCACTGGCACACGCCGGGCCAGGGGCGGCCCCAGGGGCTGGTCGTGGGGTACGGGACACCTCGGGAGCGGGTGTATCCGGAGGCCTTGGAGGTACTGGGCCAGGTGCTGGACGGCGGCTGAATTGGGCCAGTCACAGGGGTGATGATTGGGACTGTATAGCGGCCCATTGCGCTTCTAGTGTCCTGGGTATGACATCTCGTCTCGTACCGCCCGCCGGTCCGCAGCGTCTCCTGGCGCTGGCCCAGTTGACCAACTCCATCGGTGACGGCGCCTACTACGTGACCTCGGCGCTCTACTTCACCCGTGTCGTCGGCCTGGCGCCCGCGCGCGTGGGGCTCGGGCTGACCGTCGCCTGGGCGGTGGGCTCGCTCGCGGGGGTGCCACTCGGGCGGGTCGCCGACCGGCGCGGGCCACGCGGGACGGCCGTACTGCTGGCGCTGGGAACCGGGGTGGCTGTCGCCTCGTTCCTGGTGGTGCGGGGGTTCGTGCCGTTCGTCCTCGCCGCCGGTGCGTACGCGACGGCGCAGTCGGGTCTGGCGGCGGCCCGGCAGGCGCTGCTGGCGGGGCTGGTGGCGGCCGGGGAGCGGACGGGGCTGCTCGCGCACCTGCAGTCGACGCTCAACGCGGGGCTCGCGGTGGGGGCGGGGCTGGGCGGACTGGCGTTGCAGGCGGGGACGCGGGCCGCGTATCTCGCGGTGTTCGCCCTGGACGCGGCGAGCTTCCTGGTGTGCGCCGCGATGTTGCTGCGGCTGCCGGCGGTGGCGCCCGTCGGCGTGCGCAAGCGGGACACGCCAGGTGTGCTGCGCGACCGGCCGTACACCGTGATCACGCTCCTCAACACCGTTCTGCTGCTGCGCATGCCGCTGCTCAGCCTGGGGCTGCCGCTGTGGATCGCCGAGCGGACGACGGCGCCGACCTGGCTGGTGTCCGCGCTGTTCGTGCTCAACACCGGGGCGGTGATGCTGTTCCAGGTGCGGACGGCGCGGGGCGTCATCGGCCTCGCGTCCGCCACGCGCGCGGTGCGGCGCTCCGGCTGGGTCATGCTCGGGGCGTGCGCGGTGTTCGCGCTGTCGGCGGGGGCCTCGCCGTGGGTGGCCGTGGGGGCTCTGGTCGTGGGCGCCGTGCTCCAGGTGGCCGCCGAGATGGGGCAGTCCGCCGGTTCCTGGCAACTGTCGTTCGATCTGGCACCGGCCGGCCGGGTGGGCGAGTACCAGGGCTTCTTCGGGACCGGCGTGACGGTGGCCCGGACACTCGGTCCGCTCGTGCTGACCTCGCTCCTGGTGGGGTGGGGAACCCCGGGATGGCTGCTGCTCGGCGCGCTGACCGTGGCGGCGTCGTACGCGATGGGGCCGGCGACCCGCAGGGCCGCAGGGCGGGCGGCCGGGGGCGCGCGGCAGCCGGAGCTGGTCGGGTGTGACCGGGGGTGAAGCGTGCGGGGCCTTCGGGGACGTCGGGCCCGGCCAGGAAGTCGCTGTGCAGGCTGAGGAAGCTGACACACGGGGTGGGCGGCGAGGTGCCGCCCACCCCGTTCGCCGTACCACCCCGTTCGCCGTCGGACCGGTCAGGCATGTGCGGCGGCCGTGGGCCCGGTGAGCGCAGGGCCGGGTAGCGGTACGGGATCAGCTTCTTGAGGGCGGCCGGGCCGTACCGCGCCTTCGGGAGGGGCGAGTTGTCCGACGGTGCGGCTGCCGCGCGCCACTGTCCCGCCGTCCCGTACCGCAGCCGCAGCGACGCGGTCCTGCCCCGTTCGGTTCGGCAGGTCGCGCGCACGTCGCGGGTCCCGTCCACGTCCTTGACGGCGGCCTCGACCGTGAGGGGGTCGCCCGGGCGCGGGGACCGGCAACGGACGGAGCGGCAGCCCGACGGCCCTACACCGCCATCAACGGTGCGTCCTCACGCCACTTGAGGATCTTGTCGAAGCTCACGATCGTGCCCCCGCGCCCCGGCTTGTTGCCGATGTGGACGTGGTCGGCGAGTTCGCTGATCAGGTAGAGGCCGCGGCCGTGTTCGACGTCGGTGCGGGCGCGGCGGGGGGCCGGGGAGGCGGCGAAGCCGGGGCCGGAGTCGGCGACTTCGATACGGCACTTCTCGCCGTCGAGGTAGGCCGTGACCCGGTACGCCTCGGAGGACTCGCCGTGCACGGTGCCCCCGCCGTGCTCGACGGCGTTCGCGCAGGCCTCACTGAGGGCGACGGAGAGGTCGTAGGAGATGTCGGGGTCGACACCCGCCGTCTCCATCGTGCCGAGCAGCAGCCGCCGGGCGAGCGGAACGCTCGCAGCTTCGCGGCGCAAGTGGAGTGACCACCAGATGCTCATACTCCAGCCTCCAGGCCGCGGCTCGACATACCGTTTCTTATTGCCGCGTGTACCCCGGTGTAAGCACGGAGTTGACGTGATGCCGCCCATATGGGCGATGCGTCCTAAACAGAATCGGTGTATGTGGGGGCGGGCCCTACCAGAGAGTGACCTTCCGGTTCGTACGGAACCTTGCGGACCTGCCGTATGGCACCCAAAAGGCCAGTGCGATGATGAGCCCGCCATGACTGCCCCCCACCAGCGCAGGGCGCGCTCCGGAAACGATCTCCGGATACTGCGGGCCGCGGTGTTCGCCGCGGTCTGCGTCGTGCTGGCCGCGGCCGGTCACACCCTCGCCTCCTGCGCCACGGTCCCGCTGTGGACGCTGGGTGCGGGATTCCTGGGGGCATTCCTGGTCGCGGCACCCCTCGCGGGACGCACCCGCTCGCTGCCCGGCACGGCGGCGCTGCTCGCGGCCGGACAGACCGTGCTGCACACGCTGTTCGGACTGGGGCAGCACACGGCCGCGGCTCCGGGCGCAGGTTCGCCGATGTCACCGATGTCGGCGATATCGTCAATGTCTTCAATGTCTTCCATGCGGTCGATGTCCTCGATGGCCGACGCCTCGCTCGTGGAGCGGGCGGCGCGGTTCGTGTGCGGGACCACGGCGGCGGCGATCAGCCCCGCCCAGGCCCGCAGGATCCTCGCCGACGCGCGGCTCTCGCCGGACAACATGGACATGAGCTCCGTGCACCACCCGGCGGACGCCCTGTCCACCGACGGTTCCATGTCCTCGCTGCTGCCGTCCCTGCCGATGCTGCTCAGCCACGTTCTCGCGGCGATCGCCGCCGGCTGGCTGCTGCGCCGCGGCGACCTGGCCCTGCTGCGGCTCGCGGAACTGTCCGCGCTGTCGGCGCAATCGGTCACCGACGGGGCGCTCGTACGATCCCTGCGCGCGGCGCTCGCGCTGGTGCGCGCCCTGCGGGCCGGCCTCCCGGCCGCGCCCGAAGAGGGCCCGCGCCCGCCGCGCACCGCTCTGCTCGCGCCGCCGAAGCCCCGTACCACCGCACTCCAGCACACGGTGATCAGGCGCGGGCCGCCGGCCGCCGCGCTCGGTCTCGACCTCGCCGCCTGACGCGACGCGACCACCGCTCCGTATCCACTTCGGATCCACGGGAGAGGGCCGCCGTCGTGCGGCACACGCGCGTGCCCGTCGCCGACCGACAGGTCACCGCCACGCACGCGTACCTCTCTCAGCACCAGGAACCTCACTCGAAGTGGAGTGCACCCGTTCATGAAGGCTTCCCGTCTCGCCGTCACCGGCGCCGTCGCCGCCTCTGCCGTCGTCGTCCTGTCCGCGCCCGCGTTCGCGCACGTCAGCGTGCAGCCCGAGGGCACCGCCGCCAAGGGCGGTTACGCGGTCATCGACTTCAAGGTCCCCAACGAGCGCGACGACGCCTCGACGACCAAGCTCGAGGTCAACTTCCCGACCGACCACCCGCTGGCCTCCGCCATGCCGCAGCCGATGGACGGTTGGAAGATCCAGGTCACCAAGTCCAAGCTGGCCAAGCCGATCGAGATGCACGGCAAGAAGATCGACGAGGCCGTCTCGAAGATCACCTGGACCGCGCAGGGCAAGGGCGTCGAGCCCGGCTACTTCCAGAAGTTCCCCATCTCCGTGGGCACGTTGCCCACGGACGCCGACGAACTCGTCTTCAAGGCGCTGCAGACGTACTCCGACAACGAGGTCGTGCGCTGGATCGAGGTGCAGAAGGACGGCGCGGAGGAGCCCGAGAACCCGGCCCCCGTGCTCGCCCTGTCCGCCGCCTCCGAGGACGGGCACGCGCACGGTTCGTCGACCGCCGAGGACGCCTCCGCCGACGCCAAGGGCGCCGGCTCCAAGGACGCCGAGAACACGGCCGCCGACACCTCCGCCTCCGCCGGCAGCAGTGACACCACCGCGCGCGTGCTGGCCGTCGTGGGCATCGTCGTCGGCGCGCTGGGCGTGGCGTACGGCGTGCTCGCCGGCCGTCGGCGCAGCGACGCCTGAGGCCTGTTCGTCCGCGTGCTGCACCGGGGGCGCAAGCCTGTGCCCGCCCCCGGTGCACACCGGAACTCTCACATCTGGGACATTTTTCTATGCGCAAGAAGACGTTCGCCACGGCCGCGCTGCTGGCCGCCGCCACTCTGACCCTCTCCGCATGCGGCAGCGGCGACGACAGCAAGTCACCTGTCGCCGTGGTCTCCGAGGACACCTCGCAGAAGGCCGCGACCATCCTCGACAAGCCCTTCGAGAAGCCGGACCTCGTCCTCACCGACACCAAGGGCGAGAAGTACGACCTCCGCAAGGAGACCGCAGGCCGGCCGACGCTGATCTACTTCGGCTACACCCACTGCCCCGACGTCTGCCCGCTGACGATGAACAACCTCGCCGTCGCCAAGAAGCAGTTGCCCAAGGCCGAGCGGGACAAGCTGCGGGTCGTGTTCGTCACCACCGACCCCGCGCGGGACACCTCGTCCGAGCTCGGCAAGTGGCTCAAGGGCATCGACCCCCAGTTCATCGGCCTGACCGGCGACTTCGCCACCATCCAGGCCGGCGCCCGTACCCTCGGCATCTCCATCGAGCCGACCCACAAGGACAAGAAGACCGGCAAGACGGTCTCGGTGCACGGCACCCAGGTCATCGCGTTCTCGCCGAAGACCGACGGCGGTTACGTGCTCTACGGCGAGGACGCCACCGTCGGCGACTACACGAAGGACCTCCCCAAGATCGTCAAGGGAGCGAACCCGTGAGGCACCTGGCCGTGCCCGCCGCGGTCATGGTGGGCGCACTGGCTCTGACCCTGACGGGCTGCGGCGGCTCCGACGACGCGAAGGCCGAACTGTCCGTCAGCTCCTCCTACATGCCCCAGCCCGTCTCCGACATGGCCGCGGGCTTCCTCACCATCGCCAACAAGGGCGGCGCCGCGGACGACCTGACCTCGGTCACCAGCGACGCCGCGGGCAGTGTCACCATCCACCGGACGGTCGGGCAGTCCATGGAGGAGGTCACGTCCCTGGATGTCCCCGCACACGGTCAACTCGTGTTCAAGAGCGGCGGCAACCATCTGATGTTCGAGAACCTGAAGCGGAAGCCGAAGCAGGGCCAGAAGGTGACCGTCGAACTCCACTTCGCCAAGGCCGGCCCGATCAAGGCTGAGATACCGGTGAAGTCCGCCACGTACAACCCCGCGACCGGACACTGAGGGAGGGACCACCATGACGCAGACCATCACCCCCCGCCGTATGCGGACCCTGGTGCTGCTGTTCCTGGCCGTCGTCGGCGTGCTCCTCGCCGGTGCCGGACCGGCTTCCGCGCACGCCGCGCTGACCGGCAGCGACCCCGCGCAGGGGGTGGTGGTCGACAAGGCACCCGACCAGGTCACGCTCGCCTTCTCCGAGAAGGTCGCCACGTCCGACGAGTCGCTGCGCGTACTCGACCCCAAGGGCAAGCGCGTCGACTCCGGCAAGCCGTCCAACGTGAGCGGCACCTCGTACGCCGTGCGGCTGCACAGCGGCCTGCCCGACGGCACCTACACGGTGGCCTGGCAGGTCGTCTCGGCGGACAGCCACCCCGTCGCCGGCGCCTTCACGTTCTCCATCGGCGCCCCCTCCCTGACCAGCGTCTCGGTCACCGACCAGACGGTGGGCGGCGGGGTCGTCGGCTGGCTGTACGGCTTCGGACGGTACGTGTCCTACGCCGGCTTCATCGTCATGGTCGGCGGCGCCGCCTTCGTCCTCGCCTGCTGGCAGCGCGGTTCCGGCGTACGGTCCCTGCAGCGGTTCGTGGTCTCCGGCTGGCTCGCGCTCACCTCGGCCACTCTCCTGCTGCTGCTTCTGCGCGGCTCCTACACCAGCTCCGGCAAGGTCGGCGACATCTTCGACCTGAGCCTGCTCGGGCAGGTGCTGCAGACCAAGTCGGGCGCGGCGCTGGTCTCCCGGCTGCTGCTGCTCGCCGCGGCGGCGCTGTTCATCGCCGTGCTCTTCGGCGCCTACGACAAGCGTGAGGACGAGGAGAAGCGGGATCTGACCTTCGGGCTCGCGATCGGCGGATTCGTGGTGTCCGCCGGTCTCGCGGCGAGCTGGGCGATGGCCGAGCACGCCTCGACCGGTCTCCAGCCCGGTATCGCGATGCCGGTCGACGTCGTCCACCTGCTGGCGGTCGCGGCCTGGCTGGGCGGGCTGAGCGCGCTCCTCGTGGCGCTGTACCGGTCGGACATCCCGGTCGACTCCCCGGCCGTACGCCGCTTCTCGCACGTCGCCTTCTCCAGCGTGGTCGCCCTGGTCGCGACCGGCGTCTACCAGTCCTGGCGCCAGCTCGGCTCCTGGTCGGCCTTCACCGACACCACGTACGGACAGCTGCTCCTCGTCAAGATCGGTCTCGTGGTGCTGCTGGTGGGCATCGCGTCGATCTCCCGGCGATGGACGGCACGGCTGGCGGACACGGCCGTCCTGACGCCGCGCCGAGGGAAGGACTCGGGCGCGGAGGAGACGGGCGCGGAGGAGACGGGCGCTGAGGTTGCGGCCGAGGGCGACGCCCCGGGTGAGAAGGAGCCGGCGGCAGCCCGGGCAGGGGCCGGCTCGGTGAAGACGGCGACAGCGACGGCGACGACGCCCGGCGAGGCCCGCGGCTCTGGTGGCTCCGGTGACTCCGAAGACCCCGCCGACCGCGAGCGCGCCGTCCAACTCGCGCGCCAGCAGGCCGCCGTGGACACGGCTCGGCAGAAGCGGCAGCGCGACGCGGATCCCAGCCGCTTCGGGCTGCGGCGCTCCGTGCTCGCCGAGGCAGGTGTCGCCGTGGTCCTGCTCGCCGTCACCACCGTGCTGACGCAGACCGAGCCGGGCCGCACCGAGCAGGAGGCCAAGGCGGGCACGTCGTCGTCCTCGTCGTCCTCGTCCTCGTCCTCTTCCACGTCCGACTCGTCCTCCGGCGCGCTGACGCTGACCATGCCCTTCGACACGGGTGGCACCGACGGCAAGGGCGTCGTGTCGGTCGACTTCGACCCCGCGCGCGTGGGCGGCAACGAGATGCACGTCTACGTCACCCGGCCCAACGGGCGGGCCTTCGACATCCCCGAGGTGAAGGTCGCCTTCACGCTCGACGCGAAGAAGATCGGGCCACTGCCCGTCAACCCCGACCATGTGGCCACGGGACACTGGTCGGCGAGCGGAGTGCAGATCCCCATGGCCGGCGACTGGAAGATCGCCGTGACCGTGCGCACCTCCGACATCGACCAGGCGACCGTCTCCAAGAACGCGCAGATCGGCTGAACCGCACCATGGCTGAACAGTCCATTCCGGAGACACGCACTCCCAAGGCACCGCCGACCGAGGCCGCTGCCGGGAACGCGTCCCCTCAAGACGGCATCTCGCGACGGAAACTGCTCGGCACCGCCGGCGCCACCGGGCTCGTGCTCGGCGCGGCCGGCGGCGCCGTGGGGTATGCCGCCGCCCCCGCCGGGGCCACCCCGCTCAGCTCACTCGGCTCCGACCGGGCGATGTTTCACGGGAAACATCAGCCCGGCATCACCGAAGGTCTCCAGGCCCGCGGCCATCTCGTCGCCTTCGACCTGGCGGCCGGCGCGGGCCGCAAGGAGGCGGCCGCACTGCTGCGCCGCTGGTCGGTGACGGCCGAGCGCCTGATGAGCGGCGAGGCGGCGGCGCACGACGACACGGACGTGGCCCGCGACGCCGGCCCGTCCTCGCTCGCCCTCACCTTCGGCTTCGGCCACAGCTTCTTCTCCCGCACCGGTCTGGAGAAGCAGCGCCCGCTCTCCCTCGACCCGCTGCCCGACTTCTCCTCCGACCACCTCGACAAGGCCCGCAGCAACGGCGATCTGTGGGTGCAGATCGGCGCCGACGACGCCCTGGTCGCCTTCCACGCCCTGCGCGCGATCCAGAAGGACGCGGGCAGTGCGGCCCGCATCCGCTGGCAGATGAACGGCTTCAACCGCACCCCGGGCGCCACCGCGCACCCCATGACGGCCCGCAACCTCATGGGCCAGCTGGACGGCACGCGCAACCCGAAGCCGACCGAGTCCGACTTCGACAAGCGGATCTTCGTTCCGTCCTCGGGAGCGAGCGACCCGGCCTGGATGGCGAACGGCTCCTACGCCGTCGTCCGCCGCATCCGCATGCTCCTCGACGACTGGGAGAAGCTCTCGCTCACGGCCCAGGAGAACGTGATCGGACGCCGGAAGGCCGATGGGGCGCCCTTGTCGGGCGGCACCGAGACGACCCCGATGGACCTCGACAAGGCCGACTCCAAGGGTGAGTACGTCGTCCCGGTGAACGCCCACGCCCGCATCACGCGCCCCGACCGGAACGGCGGGGCGGCCATCCTGCGGCGCCCGTTCTCGTACCACGACGGCTTCGCCGCGGACGGGGCGCCCGACGCGGGCCTGCTCTTCGTCTGCTGGCAGGCCGACCCGCTGCAGGGCTTTGTCCCCCTCCAGCGCAAGCTCGATCGGGGCGACGCCCTGTCGAGGTACATCCGCCACGAGGCGAGCGGTCTGTTCGCCGTGCCGGGCGGGGCGGCGCAGGGCGAGTACGTGGGGCAGCGGCTGCTGGAGGGGTGAGGGCCGGGGCGGGAGCCCACGGGCGGGGACCTGGTGGGACGGGTGAGCCGCGCTTTCGTAAGGCCCATTAGGGTGAGGTCATGCCAGCGAGCTACGCGTATCTCGGTCCCGAGGGCACCTTCACCGAAGCCGCCCTGCGCACCCTTCCCGAGACGGCCACCCGGGAACTGGTCCCGTACGTGTCCGTCCAGTCCGCGCTCGACGCGGTCCGCGCCGGTGAGGCCGAGGCCGCGTTCGTGCCGATCGAGAACTCCGTCGAGGGCGGCATCACCACCACCCTGGACGAGCTGGTCGCCGGCGCCCCGCTGATGATCTACCGCGAGGTGCTGCTGTCGATCACCTTCGCGCTGCTGGTCAGGCCGGGCACCAAGCTCTCCGACGTCAAGACGGTCTCCGCGCACCCGGCCGCCCAGCCGCAGGTGCGCAACTGGCTCAGGAGCAACCTCCCGGACGCCCACTGGGAGTCGGCCGCCTCGAACGCGGACGCCGCCCGGCTGGTCCAGGAAGGCCAGTACGACGCGGCCTTCGCCGGGGAGTTCGCCGCCGCCCTGTACGGCCTGGAGGCGCTGGAGACCGGGATCCACGACGCCGAGAACGCGCAGACACGATTCGTACTGGTCGGCCGGCCCGCCCGGCCCGCGGCACCGACCGGCGCGGACAAGACGTCCGTCGTGCTGTGGCAGCGCGACGACCACCCCGGCGGCCTGCGCGACCTCCTCGACGAGTTCGCCACCCGCGGCATCAACCTGATGCTGCTGCAGTCGCGGCCCACCGGCGCCGGCATCGGCAACTACTGCTTCTGCATCGACGCGGAGGGCCATATCTCCGACCGCCGGGTGGCCGAGACCCTGATGGGGCTCAAGCGGATCTGCCTGGAAGTGCGGTTCCTGGGTTCGTACCCGCGTGCGGACATCGGCGTCGAGGACGTACGCGCACTGTGGCGGGGAACGTCCGATGAGGAGTTCGTCGCGGCCTCGGACTGGGTGGCACGTTGCCAGGACGGCCGTTTCTAGCTCAACCGTCCAGTCTGCCCAGGGGCACGACCGGCCAGTCCTACCTGCAGATTTTCGTTGTCCACAGAAGTTATCCACAGGCTGGCTTCTCGACCTGGGGACAAGTCGACACTCATGGATCACTCGGTCGACAAATCGGCCTGTGGGTGCCTCCCGCGTCCACCGGCCCGCATGTCACCGTTCGTCCACCCGTTTCCTTTAGGCAATCCTTTGGAGCGACCCCTTTCCCCTCGAAAGTGGTGGTAAAGCAGGGTCTACACCGGGAATCCAGGGCGTGACGGAGCGGTTTCGGAGTGATCAATTCCGAAATCCACAGACCGTCCGCACACCCTGTGGATAACTCTTGGGGGTTGTGGATCGCTGTGGACAACCGAGCGCCAAGTCCCGTTCCCTGCAAGGGAGCCGAGTCAACCAGACGCCGACCACCTGCCCTGTTCCAGGGAGTGAGACACCTTTTGTTGACACTGTGCGCAATTCGCTCATAACGGAACGTAAGACACAATTGCCAACCGTTGGGAATGGTGAGTCGTGGGCCGTATGCCCGCACCGGTAGCCTTGACCGCGTGATTGACCTTCGCCTGCTCCGTGAGGACCCCGACCGTGTGCGCGCGTCCCAGCGTGCCCGTGGAGAGGACGTCGCGCTCGTCGACGCTCTCCTGTCTGCCGACGAGCGGCGCAGGTCGTCCGGCGTCCGCTTCGACGAGCTGCGTTCCGAGCAGAAGACGCTCGGCAAGCTCATCCCCAAGGCCTCCGGCGACGAGAAGGCGGAGCTGCTGAAGCAGACGGGCCGGCTCGCCGCCGACGTCAAGGCCGCCGACGCGGAGCAGCACGAGGCGGACGAGGAGACCAAGCGGCTTCTGCTCCAACTCGGCAACCTCATCCACCCGGACGTCCCGGTCGGCGGCGAGGAGGACTTCGTCGTCCTGGAGACGCACGGCACCATCCGTGACTTCGCCGCCGAGGGCTTCGAGCCCAAGGACCACCTGGAGCTCGGCGAGGCGCTGGGCGCCATCGACGTCGAGCGCGGCGCCAAGGTGTCGGGCTCCCGCTTCTACTACCTGACGGGCGTCGGCGCCCTCCTGGAGCTGGCGCTCGTCAACGCCGCGATCGCGCAGGCCACCGATGCGGGCTTCGTCCCGATGCTCACCCCCGCGCTGGTCCGCCCGCGCGCGATGGAGGGCACCGGTTTCCTCGGCCAGGCCGCGGAGAACGTCTACCACCTGGAGAAGGACGACTACTACCTGGTCGGCACCTCCGAGGTCCCGCTCGCCGCGTACCACATGGACGAGATCCTCGACGCGGAGAAGCTGCCGCTGCGCTACGCCGGCTTCTCGCCGTGCTTCCGCCGCGAGGCCGGGACGTACGGCAAGGACACCCGGGGCATCTTCCGCGTGCACCAGTTCGACAAGGTCGAGATGTTCTCGTACGTCGCCCCCGAGGACGCGGAGAACGAGCACCGGCGGCTCCTGGAGTGGGAGAAGCAGTGGCTCACCGGCCTGGAACTGCCCTTCCAGGTCATCGACGTCGCCTCCGGCGACCTGGGCGCCTCGGCGTCCCGCAAGTACGACTGCGAGGCGTGGATCCCCACGCAGGGCAAGTACCGCGAGCTGACCTCGGCCTCCAACTGCGACGGCTTCCAGGCACGCCGGCTGTCCGTCCGCATGCGCGACGGCAAGAAGGTGCAGCCCCTGGCGACGCTCAACGGCACGCTGTGCGCCGTACCGCGCACGATCGTGGCGATCCTGGAGAACCACCAGCAGGCCGACGGCTCGGTGTACGTGCCGAAGGTGCTGCGCCCGTTCCTGGGCGGCCGGGAGGTCCTGGAGCCGATCGACAGGTGAGCGACGCGTCTCCCGTCAAGGGCTTCCCGTACCGGCTGATCGCGACCGACCTCGACGGCACGCTCCTGCGCTCCGACGAGTCGGTCTCACAGCGCACCCGTGACACGCTCGCGGCGGCCACCGCGGCGGGCGCCGCGCACATCGTCGTCACCGGCCGCGCGGTCCCCTGGACCCGGCACATCCTCGACGACCTCGGCTACGAGGGCCTCGCGGTCTGCGGCCAGGGCGCCCAGGTGTACGACGCCGGCTCGCACCGCCTGCTGACGTCGGTCACCCTTGACCGGCAGCTGGCGGGCGTGGCCCTGGCCAAGATCGAGGCGGAGGTCGGCCCGCTGTACCTGGCGGCCAGCCGTGACGGTCTGGACGGCGATGTGCTGGTGGGGCCGGGTTACGCGGTCACCGGCAGCCTTGCGTCGACCCCCTTCACGGACGCGTCCGACCTGTGGACCGCCCCGCTGAACAAGATCTACATACAGCACCCGGAGCTGTCCGACGACGCCCTCGCCGAGGCGGCCCGCCAGGCGGCGGGCGGCTTCGTCACGGTGGCGATGGCGGGCGAGGGCATCGTCGAACTGCTGCCGCTGGGTCTGTCCAAGGCGACGGGCCTCTCGCTGGCGGCCCGCCGCCTGGGCATCAGGGCGGCGGACGCGATCGCCTTCGGCGACATGCCGAACGACATCCCGATGTTCGCCTGGGCGGCACGGGGCGTGGCGATGGCCAACGCCCACGAGGAACTGAAGGCAGTGGCGGACGAGGTGACGTCGTCGAACGAGGAGGACGGCATCGCCGTCGTACTGGACCGCCTGCTCGCATAGGCGCGGACAAAGAGTGTTCACCACGTGCTCGCACAGGCGCGGGACGACGGCGGACCAAGTGCTCGCCCAGGTGCAGGAAGAACATGGCCTGTCCGTCCGCTTGCACAGGCGCGGGGCGAACGTGGCCCGTCCGTCCGCTCGCACAGGTGCGGGCAGAAAACGGCCCGTCTGATCGCATACATGCGGGCAGACGTGCCGCTGGGGCGGCGCGGGTGGGCGCGGCGGCACCTCGTGGTGCCGGGCTGCGCAACCGACCCGTCCGCCCCAGCGGAGGATGCCCCCTGCGATGGGGGCGACGGGGAAGGCGGCCCACGCAAGCGCAGCGCGCGTCGCGTGCTCGAAGCGGCCGCCCCGGGCAACTCCCTGTGCGATACGGGGTCGACGGTGGGGTAACTACACCGGAACCCGCCGCGGGCTGCCCTGTCGGGAGCTGGACGAACTGTCGTGCATGGACACCGTCCCGCTCCTCTCCCTGAACGTGGCGCCGGATCGTCGTCCGGCGGCGGGGACACAACCACTGTGCCGGTACGACGAGTTGGGCGCCACCGAATTAGTGCGAGGTCAGCGGCGTCGCCACCGCCGGCGCCGCCCCTTGCTGAAGAACCAACCGGCGGGCGGCTCGTCCGAGCGCCAGGGCTGCGGCTCGGGCTCCTCCTCGCGCCAGCGCGCGGCCAGCATGCGGGCACGGGCGGACGGCTCGGACGTCTCGGCGCCCTGTACGAACTCCTCGTCCAGCACCAGGTCGTCCCAGTCGTCCGCCATCTCCGTCCCTCCCGGCCGTATCCAATTTCGCCCAGTGTGCCCGGACAGAGGTGAAACCTCCGTCAAGATCAGGACCTGTCACTCCTCCCCGGCGAGCGTCAGCGTGCGCAGCTTCTGTCCGGCGTACCAGGTGGCCAGGACCGTCACCGCGACCAGGAACACCGTCGCCGTCGTCAGTCCGACGTCGGAGGTGACCAGGTCCCCACCGGCCACCTTGTGGGCGACGGCCAGCGACCACTGCTGGACGCTCAGCGTGCGCGCACCGGGCACCAGGGACCCGAACAGGGCTTCCCAGACCAGCGCGTAGACGAGCCCGAAGACCACCGCGTGCCGGGACACCGTGCCCAGCAGCAGGAACAGCGCCGCGTACGCGATGGAGGAGACCAGCGCGGCCACCGTGTAGGCGACGGCGATCTGCTGGCCGTTGCCGTTGAGGATGAAGCCGGCGATGAGGGTCGGCAGCGCGGAGAACACCATGGTCACGGCGATCGCCACGATCAGCTTGGTGAAGATGATCGTCGGCCGCTTCAGCGGCTTGGACAGCAGGTACACCACCGAGCCGTCGTCGATCTCCGGACCGATCGCGCCGGTGCCGGCGATGACACCGATGATCGGCACCATCGTGGCGAGCGCGAGCCCGCCCAGCAGGTCCGAGGCCGTCTGGTCGTCGGCGCCGGCAAGAGCCCGTACGACGACGGAGATCGCGATCAGCAGCAGGGGCAGCGCGCCCAGGATGAGGGCCCGGCGACGGCCGAGCAGGGCACGATAGGTGAGTCGGGCGACTGTGGGGTCGTACATCTTCGGCCTCCTACGCCGCGACGAGATACGAGAAGACGGACTCGAGCGACTCGTCGGACGGCGAGACCGCGAGCAGCCGGATGCCGTGGTCGCGGGCGACCCTGGGCAACAGGGCCGTGAAGCGTCCGAAGTCGACGGCCTGGATGCGCAACGCGCCCTCCGCGAGGTCGACTTCGATGCCGGACGTCGACGGATCGGCGATCAGCGCTGCCGCGAGCGCGCGGTCGTCGCTGGAGCGCACCAGGTAGCGGTGCGGGCGGTCGGTCATCAGACGGCGGATCTTGCGGAAGTCGCCGCTGGCCGCGTGCCGTCCGGCCACGACGACCTCGATGTGCCAGGCGAGTTGCTCGACCTCTTCGAGGATGTGGGACGAGAACAGCACCGTGCGGCCCTCGTCGCCCATGCGCCGCAGCAGGTCCATGAGCTGCATGCGCTGGCGCGGGTCCATGCCGTTGAAGGGTTCGTCGAGCAGGAGCAGCGAGGGGTCGTGGACGAGGGCGGACGCCATCTTCACGCGCTGGCGCATGCCCTTGGAGTACGTGGAGATCTTCCGGTCCTGCGCGTACTCCATCTCGACCGTGGCGAGCGCCTTCTGGGCCGCCTTGGCGTTCAGACCGTGCAACTCGGCGTTGGCGACGACGAATTCGCGCCCGGTGAGGAAGTCGTACATCGCCTCGCGCTCGGGGACGATGCCGATGTGCCTGTAGACGGTCTCGTTGCGCCACACCTGCTGGCCGTCGAGGGTGACCGTGCCGGTGGAGGGGGCGAGGAAGCCGGCCATCATGTTGATGAGGGTGGACTTTCCTGCGCCGTTCGGACCGAGCAGGCCGGTGACGCCGGGGCCGATCGTCATGGTGACGTCGTTGACGGCGACCACGTTGCCGAACCAGCGGGAGACGTGGTCGATGTTGAGCGTGGTCACAGGCCCACCTTCCGGTAGCGGCGCATCAGGAGGCCGTAGCAGGCGGCGATGAGACCCAGGACGACCAGGACGTAGACCACGCCCTCGCCGTTCGTCGGGCCGATCTCGCCGGGGAACGCCGAGGCCGCGCCGAGGAAGGCGGTCTGGACACCGTCGACGAGGGTCACGGGCGAGAAGAGGCCGATCCAGGGAATGGCCCCCGTGCTGTTCTGCGCTTCGGCGATGGCCTGGAGTGTGGAGACGGCGCCGTAGGAGATGGTCATCACGGCGATCACGGCGGCGATG
The DNA here is from genome assembly GCF_058267695.1 of Streptomyces sp. DF42. NCBI lineage: Bacteria > Bacillati > Actinomycetota > Actinomycetes > Kitasatosporales > Streptomycetaceae > Streptomyces > Streptomyces sp. DF42. Next base: position 4,715,324 of record NZ_CM177859.1, read on the forward strand.
CCGAAGCCGCGCCTCGGGGTCACCGAGGCGATGACCAGGCCGATGCCGGCGAAGAGCAGCGAGAGCAGTGCCACGGAGACGAGTCCCTGAGCGAACCCCTTGGTCTGGTCGGCGAAGTCGAGCTTCGCCAGCAGCGCGCCGACATAGAGCACGAGCAGCGGGGCCGCGGTCAGGACGAACAGCGCCGAGGCCAGCGCCGCGTACTTGGCGCGCACGTAGTCGGCGGTCTCGATCGGCCGCGAGAAGTACAGCGGCACGGTCTTGAAGCGCAGGTCGCGGGAGACGGACTGGGGCGCCTGCGAGGCGACGTACAGGCTGATGACGGCCTGCATGATGATCGCGTAGCGCGTGTAGTCGACGGGCAGGTCCTTGGCCTTCGTGGCGACCGCGACGGCGACCATGATGGCCGCGGGCACGCACATCACCACGAACAGCAGCATCGGCAGCACCTTGGACTTGACCGAGCGGCCCAGGCCGTAGGCGCCGCGCAGGGACTGCGAGTACAGCGAGCGGGTGGCGTAGGAACGGCCGAGGCGGGGGCCGTCGTAGTTGCGGTAGCCGATGTTGTGGATGCGGGTCTGGTCACCCGACGCCGCGGCCGGTGTCCGCATGGGCTGCTCAACTGCCATGGACGGCCGCCTCCTTCGTCACGTCCTGCTCCTCGGTGTCCGCGTGGAAGACCTCGGAGATGTGGTGCCTGCGCTGCTCCATGCGCACCAGGCCGAGGCCGAGATCGGCGACGACGTCGCGCACGAGGTCGTACGTCTGCTCGCCCTGCGCGGTCAGCAGCAGGATGTGCCCGGCCCCCGGCAGGCCGTTGCTGCCGTCGAGGACCTCCACCCCGCGCGCCTGCAGCACCTCGCGCACCGCGCGTGTGCCGTCCGGGTGCTCGTCGGTGTCGGTGACCTCGATCGCCAGAGTGGTCGTGGTCTGTGTGAAGTCCGTGGTGGAGCTGGAGCGCAGGAGCTTGCCGCCGTCGATGACGACGACGTGGTCGCAGGTCCGCTCCAGCTCGCCCAGCAGGTGCGAGGTGACCAGGACCGAGATGCCGAAGTCGGTGTGGATACGGCGGATCAGGCCGAGCATGTCGTCGCGGCCGACCGGGTCGAGGCCGTTGGTCGGCTCGTCCAGGAAGACCAGCTGCGGGTCGTGGACGAGGGCCTGCGCGAGCTTCACGCGCTGCTTCATACCGGTCGAGTAGCCGCCGATGGGGCGGTAGCGCTCCTCGTACAGACCGACATGGCGCAGCGTGTCCGCGGTGCGCTCGCGCGCGGCCGTGGGCGGCAGGCCGGACATACGCGCCATATGGACGACGAACTCGGTCGCCGACACGTCCGGCGGCAGACAGTCGTGCTCCGGCATGTAGCCGACCCGCTCACGGATGTCGGCGCCCTTGGTCGCGACGTCGAGCCCGAGCACTTCGGCGCGGCCCTCGGAGGCGGGGTTCAGACCCAGAAGGATCTTGATCAGAGTGGACTTGCCGGCTCCGTTCGCTCCGACGAGCCCGGTCACACCGGGCCCGACGTCGACGGAGAGCCGGTCAAGCGCGGTCACCCGGGGGAACCGCATGCTCAGGCTTTCGGTCGCGATCACAGTCACGGCTAAGACGATAGTGACGCGTACCACGCCGGTCGTCAGACCGCAGAGCTGTCTTGACGTCCGACTCCAGGCGTACGGGTCCGTAGGGGATTCCCCTACCTGAGGGCTACGCAGAGTTATCCACAGCCCGGACCCGGCCTATTGACGCAGCCTCTAACAACTGTCACATTCGCCGGTGTCACGTTACGGGCACGTACCGCAGTCGGTGTGGACGAGGGTGGGGCGGTGGCGAGCGCCTTCTGGCTGGACGACGATCTGCGCACGTGCGGCGCTGGGCGGAGGACAAGTGACGCTCTTTTCCGAGGCGATGCTGAAGGGCGCGCGCGAGCGCCGCGTGCCGACCGGCGGCGTCGAGCTGTGCGTGGCCGAGCTGGGGGACACCGGGCAGCCCACGGTGGTCCTCGTGCACGGCTACCCGGACAGCAAGGAGGTCTGGTCGGAGGTGGCCGCCCGTCTGGCCGAGCGCTTCCACGTCGTGCTGTACGACGTGCGGGGCCACGGCCGGTCGACCCCGCCGCAGCCGCTGCGCGGCGGCTTCACCCTGGAGAAGCTGACGGACGACTTCCTGGCCGTGATCGACGCGGTCAGCCCGGGCGGGCCGGTGCACGTCGTGGGGCACGACTGGGGCTCGGTGCAGTCCTGGGAGTTCGTCACCGTCAAGCGCACCGAGGGGCGCATCGCCTCCTTCACCTCGATGTCCGGACCGTCCCTGGACCACTTCGGCCACTGGATCAACGGCCGCCTCAGGCGGCCCACCCCGCGCCGGATCGGCCAGCTCCTCGGCCAGGGCGCCAAGTCCTGGTACGTGTACCTGCTGCACACACCCGTGCTGCCCGAGCTGGCCTGGCGCGGCCCCCTCGGCAAGCGCTGGCCCGCCATCCTGGAGCGCTTCGAGAAGGTGCCCGGCGGCGGCTACCCGACCTCCTCCCTGCCCCAGGACGCGGCGCACGGCGCCTGGCTGTACCGCGACAACGTCCGGGCCAGGCTGCGCAGGCCCCGCCCGGACGCGTACGCACACGCGCCCGTGCAGCTCATCACGCCTCTCGCGGACGCCTTCCTGTCGGAGAAGCTCTACGACGAACTGGAGCAGTGGGTCCCGCAGTTGACCCGCCGCACCCTCCCGGCCAAGCACTGGATACCCCGCACCCGGCCCGACCAACTGGCCGCCTGGATCACCGAGTTCGTGACAACCACCGAGGGCGGAAAGAGCCAGGTGAAGGCGACCGGCAAGTACGCCGACCGGTTCGGCGGGCAGCTCGTCCTGGTCACCGGCGCCGGCAGCGGCATCGGCCGGGCCACGGCGTTCGCCTTCGCGGAGGCCGGCGCCCGCGTGGTGGCCGTCGACCGGGACGCCGAAGCCGCCGCCCGCACCGCCGAGCTGTCCCGACTGCTAGGCGCCCCCAAGGCCTGGGCCGAGACGACCGACGTCTCCGACGAACAGGCCATGGAGGAACTCGCCGAGAAAGTCGCCACCGAATACGGCGTGGTGGACGTCCTGGTGAACAACGCCGGGATCGGCCTGGGCGGCTCCTTCTTCGACACCACCCCTCAGGACTGGAAGAAGGTCCTCGACGTCAACCTGTGGGGCGTGATCCACGGCTGCCGGCTGTTCGGCGGGCAGATGGCCGAGCGCGGACAGGGCGGGCATATCGTCAACACCGCGTCCGCGGCGGCGTACCAGCCCTCCAGGGCACTGCCCGCCTACAGCACCTCCAAGGCGGCCGTCCTGATGCTCAGCGAGTGCCTGCGCGCGGAACTGGCGGGCCAGGGCATCGGCGTCAGCGCGATCTGCCCCGGCTTCGTCAACACCAACATCACCTCCACCGCGCGCTTCGCCGGCGTGGACGCCGCCGAGGAGAAGCGGCGGCAGAAGAAGTCGGCGCGCCTGTACGGCCTCAGGAACTACCCGCCGGAGAAGGTCGCCGACGCGATCCTGAAAGCGGTCGTCCGCAACGAGGCCGTCGTGCCGGTCACTCCCGAAGCCCGGGGTGCCCACCTGATGTCGCGGTTCGCCCCGCGCGTGCTGCGGGCGATCGCCCGTCTGGAACCACCACTGTGAGCGCACGGTCCGCCCGGCACGCGCACGTGCTCGACCACCGTGGGCAAGGGCCTGTTGCCCGCCGAGCCGGGCAGCGGAGTATGCGGAGTGTCTGGAGCATCTGGAGAAAGTGCCCGCGGCCGGGCGGCGGTCGCCCAGCAGCACCGTGACAGTCATCTGAACCGGCCGTGGCCAGTCGTTTGGGCAGAGCGGGACGGCTGGCACGGCCTGCAGCGCCGGGGCGCGTCGCACGGACGGCGGACGGCGGACGGCACGACGGCGGACGGCGGACGGAGGCACCAAGCATGGAGACGACGTACCGGATCGATGACCTGGCGCACGTCAGCGGCGCCACGGTCCGCACCATCCGCGCCTACCAGGACCGCGGCCTCCTCCCCCGCCCCGAGCGCCGCGGCCGCGCCAACCTCTACTCGGACGCGCATCTCGCCCGGCTGCGCCAGATCGCCGGCCTCCTGGACCGCGGCTACACCCTGGCCTCCATCAAGGAACTCCTGGAGGCCTGGGACGCGGGCCGCGGTCTGGGCGGGGTGCTCGGGCTGGTCGCCGAGGTCGACGGCCGGTGGACCGACGAGCAGGCGGTACTGGTCTCCCGCGCCGAGCTGGTCGAGCGGTTCGGCGGCTCCCCCGACGAGGCGGCGGTCGCCGACGCCGTCGAGCTGGGCGTGCTCGAACCCGTCCCCGGCGACGAGGGCTCCTTCCTCGTGCCGAGCCCCCAAGAGCTCGCCGTTGCCGTCGAGTTGTCAGCGGCGGGCGTCCCCCTGTCCGCGGTCGCGGGCCATCTACGGGAGTTGAGAGGACAGGTCGAGCACATCGCGGCCCGTTTCCTGGAGTTCACCACCGAGCACGTCTTCGCCCGGTACCTCGACGGACCACACCGTCCGACCGACGCGGACGCGGCCGAAGCGGCCTCACTGGTACGACGACTGCGGCCGCTCGCGCAGCAGACGGTGGACGCGGAACTCGCCCGCGCGATGCGGATGTTGGCGGTGCGGCAGCTGCGTCAGCGACTCGGCACCCGCGAGAGCACGCCGAGCACTCCGATGTCACGCTCCGTGCCGTTGCCCGAGGAGACGATGCGGGCGGTGGAGAAGCTGGTTGGTCCGGAACGGGCGGCGGAGTTTGTGGGACTGGCAGCTGAACGGGAGGTGCGGGCAAGGGCGTTGGACGCGCTCACGTCAAGGGGAGGGCCCCCAGGCGATCTTGACGAACGGGACTGACGTGTCGGGGAGTTGTCCACAGAACCGCCAAATAGCCTGTGGATAACTACAGTTGGTTGTGGATCAAACCTCCGCGAAAAAATAATCTGCGTGACCCACGTCTCCCCGTCATGCTGAGCGGATGGACGAAAGACGCACCGTAAAGGTGTCGAAGTACCTCTCCAAGCACCTGCGCCACCAGCCCGAGCGGCTCGGGCTCACACTCGACGAGGCCGGCTGGGTCGAGATCGACGTGCTGATCACCGCGGCCGCCGCCCACGGCTTCCGCTTCACCCGCGAAGAGCTGGACCACGTGGTCGCCGCGAACGGCAAGAAGCGCTTCGCCGTCGAGGGCTCCCGGATCCGCGCCAGCCAGGGCCACAGCGTCGAGATCGACCTCGGACTGCTCCCGGCCACCCCTCCGCCGTACCTCTACCACGGCACCGTCGCCCGCACCCTGGACGCGATCCGCGCCGAGGGGCTGCGCCCCATGAACCGGCACGACGTGCATCTCTCACCCGACCGCGAGACGGCGACCCGTGTCGGAGCCCGCCGCGGCCGGCCCGTCGTGCTCTCGGTGGACGCGGCCGCCATGCACCGCGACGGACACGTCTTCCACGTCAGCGAGAACGGGGTGTGGCTCACCAAGGCCGTGCCGCCCCGGTACCTGCGCTTCCCGCAGCAGCACTGACACCCGGCAGCCTCGGCAGCGCTCACCACCCGGCTCGCACCAGCACGTGGCCGTACGACCGCGCACGGCGACCGTTTCGCCCGTAGTCAGTGGCGCGACCCGAATTCCGGCGGCGCTACCCCGGGACGGCCACGACCAGCGGGAGCAGCACCAGGAGCGCGTCGGCGCCGACCACGAAGGTGAGGGTGCGCCGACGCATGTGGCTTTCGTCGAGCCTGTCGAGGGCGGTCCTGGACAGGCGCAGCTTACTGATCAGGAAGATCCCGCATCCGGCGGTGCCGAGCAGCGCGGCCAGGAGACCGAGGGACCACGCCAGGCCCCAGCCGATGAGGACGAGGGCGACGGCGGTGGCGGCACTGGCCGCGAGGAGAGCGCGCAGGGAGCCGTAGCGGACGGCGGGCGGCGCGAGACCCGCGGCGCGGTCGGCGGCGACATCGGGCAGGGACCACCACAGGGTGCGGCCGATGAGCAGCAGCCACAGGCCGAGGAAGAGCGGCCACAGGAAGCCCGGGAAGTCGGGGCGGACGGCGTTGAAGGTGGACAGGCACGGCAGGAGGGAGAAGTGGGCGCCCAGGCTGACGGGGTTGGCCAGGCCGCGTTTCTTCAGGCGGACCGGTTCCAGGTTGTACAGGTACTCCAGCAGGATCCCGCCCGCCACTCCCACCGCGACCAGCGGGCGGCCGAGGTGGATCGCGACGCCGCAGGCCAGGAACAGGGCGACGGCCATCTCGGCGGAGGCGATCACGATCAGTCGGTCCCGGCCCAGTCGCAGAGCGGCCCGGGCGACATCCGACTTGCCGGAGCTGAGGGCGTCGACAGGGATGTCCATGGCGGCGTTGAGAACGTTCTGGGCGATCAGCGGAAGCAGGTTCGCGGCGACGGCCAGCAGCACCGGGGCGCCCAGCAGTTGCCCCGGCGCGGACGCCGCGTAACAGGCGCCCCACAGTGCGTGGCAGACGTAGGCGACGGGGAACGGGAACTCCAGACGGTGGACCCGGTACAGGTCCCGCGCGCGCCGGCCCCTGAGCGGGGTCGTCAGGGACACGGACGGACCGCCAGGGTGAGCGTGGCGGCCGGACCCATGGCGGGGCCGCGCCGCTGCGGGGTGCCCGCACGAGGGTCGGGTCGTCCCAGTTCGACCCGGCGCAGTACCGCGGCGACGACCATCCGCATTTCCAGCATCGCCAGGTCCGCGCCCAGGCAGCGCCGGGTGCCGCCGCCGAACGGCAGGTACTGCTGCGAGGACCATTTGCGGCCGAGGAACCGGTCGGGGGAGAAGCGTTCCGGCTGCGGGTAGACGTCGGGCTGTCGGTGAGCCAGGTGGATGCAGGGGGTGAGCTTGGTACCCCTGGCCAGCGGGCGGCCGCTGAGTTGCCGGTCGGTGGTGAGCACCCTGTGGCCGGCGATCGTGGCGGGCGGTGTGATACGCAGGGATTCCCGGCAGACCGCGTCGAGCAGCGGGAATGCGGCAGCCGAGGAGCCGTCGCCGGAGTCGGCGAGGAGTTCCGCCTTGACGTCGGCACGCACATGGTCGTCGGATGCGAGCCAGTACAGCGTCCAGGCGATCGCCGAGGCAGTCGTCTCATGCCCTGCGAAGATCAAGGACATCAGCTGGTCGACGAGTTCGTCCTCGGGCAGGCGGCCGAGCGGCTCCGTGCCCGAGGCGAGTTCGGCCGCCAGCACCGGGCAGCCGGAGCCCGGCGGGCGCGGCTGCCACGCCCGTAGTTCCGCGCGCAGCGCGTCCCGGTCACGCAGGAAGGCACGCCACGGCGACGGCAGGACGGGGGGCAGCCGCAGATAGCGGTAACGCAGGGTGCGGGCGGGGGTGCCGAGGACCTGCTCCACCAGGCCGCTGACGCGGTTGAGCACGTCGTTCTCCTCATCGCCGAGCAGGATCCGGCCGATGATCCGCAGGGTCACCCGGCGGGCCCACTCGGGCACCGCGAACGACTCCTTCCGGGCGAGTTCGTCCGCCGCCCGCTCCACGATGTCGAGGATCGCCGGGCGGTGGGCGTCCAGCCGTCTGCCGCGCAGGGCCGACCCGACCACCTGCCGGTAGGCGGCGTGCCGGGTCCCGTTGGCGAACAGCAGGGAGGCGCCGCCCACCAGTGGCCGCAGGGTGTCGCTCTCCTCCAGGCGCATGTCCCGTTCGGAGCGGAAGACCTCCGCGAGATCGTCGGCTCCCCACAGCAGCACATGGGGAGCAGCGCCCCCTTTGAGTTCCACGGACCGCTCCGGCCGGGCGTCGACCGCGTCGAGGAAGGACAGGCCCCGTAGGCCGAAGAGCAGTTTGTTGATGGTCATCGGCGTGTCGTCCGTCCGCTCGGCATCACTGTACGAGGGCGCATACGTCCAGCCTCCCGGCCTGCGCCAAGCGGGCCGCGGCCGTGTGGAGGGCGGCGGTGCGGGCCGCCTTGACCACCGTGACCGGCGTGTAGAGGTCCTTGTCGTGCCACAGCGGAGGGAAGTCGGCCTCCTCTTGGTGGGCCAGGAGATGGAGGCAGCCCTCGGCAACGGCTTGGGCCACCCTCGGTGGCAGGCCGCCGGAGTGAGCCCGCAGGAGGGTCTGGACGGCGTAGGAGGTCTCCTCCACGGTCCCCTCCCAGCGCCCCCAGGAGCCGTCCGTGCGCTGGGTGTCAAGGACCCATCCGGCGGCGCGGGCGAGGGCACGTACGGTGTCCGGGTGGTGGCCGCGGGCCAGGGCGGTGGCGCAGCACATCGTGGCGTAGTACGAGGAGGCGTGCCACTTGTCGTCCCAGGATCCGGCCTCGTACTGCCGGCTCAGCAGCCAGTCCTCGATCCTGCGGGCCGCAGCCAGGCGGCGGGCCCGTTCCGCCGCGGGCTCGCCGGCCGGCGCGGCGGCCAGCAGTGCCTCCAGAACATGGGCGTTGGTGCTGGTAGAAGGGGTGCGCTCGCCGGGGAAGCAGAGAAAATAGCCCTCGGCCTCGTAGGCCCACAGCGAGTCGACGGCGGCGGGGCGGCCGGCGAGCGCGAGCGCGTGCAGGACGGCGGCGGTGTCGTCGGAGTCCGCCGGCAGCCCGGGACCGGCGGGCGCGCCCGCGGCGCCGAGGCTGTTCTCCAGGTGAGCGAGCAACTCCGTGGGGACCGTGATCGGCACGCCGGCGTCGAGCAGCCAGCCGAGCACCCAGGCCCGTTCGAACACCCCGATGGAAATCACTCCCGGGACCGGGCCGCCCCAGCGGGCCTGGGTGCTCGCCAGCAGCTCGGCGGGTGCCTTCCGCGAGGTCCGGCCGGCGAGCCAGGCCGCGGTCGCGGCGGGCGAGGATCCCACGGCCGAGGCGACGATGCGGACGCCGGGCGCGTCGGCGGCCTGGTCGCCCAACGCCTCAAGGGTGTGCCAGAGCTTCTCCGGCATCGGTCGGCCCGCGGCCACCGCCGCGCGCAGCTTGGCCGGCGACGTCCGGTCGACGCCGTGGGGAAGGTCCAGCGCGATAGCGCCCAGACGTCCGCCGGACCCGGCCAGCCGGTCGTTGAGCGCGTCGACGAGCCAGGGGATGATCAGTTCGGCCCCTATGGTGTCGGGCACCGGGACCTGGTCGTCGGCGCCGAGCCGGTCTGCCAGCGCCCACAGGCCCTTGAGTGCGGCGCGGGTGAGCCGGGCGGATGACGAGGACGGCGACGGGCCGGCGCCGCCCCGGTCGAGTTCGTGCAGTAACGCCTCGACGGCGCTGAGGGTGGGCACCAGGTCGTACCCGTCAGGGTGGCCCCACCATCCGTCCGGCCGCTGGGTACGCAGCAGGAAATCGCATCGGGCGCTGTGGCCGTCGAGCCAGGGCGCCGTGCGAACCAGCCGGGCGGTCTCGTACACCGAGGGCGACATGGTCCCCCAAGGGTTTGCGGTGACCTCGGAGATCAGTTCGGCAGCGGTCCGGGCCGCTCTCCGGTGCCACTCGGCGAGCGAGGGGGCAAGGGCCGGATCCTTCTTGCTCTCTGCGTGCATGGTTCCGCTTTCTCGCGTGCTCGGGTGTTCAGTACTCGCGGCTGATGAGGGCATCGGCAAGTGTCAGCAGTTCCGCCGCGGCCCCGGGTTCGGGCCGCGCGCGCTCCAGCGCCGCTCCGGCGTCGGTGTACGCCTGGCGACTGCGGCGCTCGGCCCAGGCGCGGCCCCCGGACTCCTCGATCAGGGCGGCGAGTTCGGCGCACTCCTGCGAGCCGAAGGGGATTGCGGGATCCCGGTCGTAGAGGCGGCCGAACCTTTCGGCGGCGGGGCTGCCGGAGGCGAGGGCGGCCAGCACGGGCAGGGACTTCTTGCGGGACAGCAGATCCGAGTGGACGGGCTTTCCGGTGGCCTTCGGGTCTCCCCAGATGCCGAGGATGTCGTCGGTGAGCTGGAAGCCGAGTCCGATGTGCTCGCCGAACTCCCCGAAGGCGGCGGCCCTGGCCTCTCCCGCTCCCGCGCTGAGCGCGCCGAGCAGGCAGGCACAGCGCAGCAGGGCCCCGGTCTTGCCGGTTGCCATGGCCAGACCGTCCGGGAGGCAGGCGGTGTTGTCCTTCTCGAAGGCCAGGTCCATGGCCTGGCCCTCGACCATCTCCACCAGGGCCTCGCTCAGTACGAGGGCGCTGGCCCGGTCCAGGACGGTGACGGTCTGGAAGGCCAGGGCGAGGAAGGCGTCGGCAAGCAGGACGGCTTCCGCGGTGCCGAACGCCGACCAGACTGTACGGCGGTGCCGGCGGGTGGCGTCGCCGTCCATCACGTCGTCGTGGAGCAGCGAGAAGTTGTGCACCAGTTCCACCGCGACGGCCGCGGGTACCGCCGCTTCGGCCCGGCCGCCCGCTGCCCGGGCGCACATGAGGGTGAGCGTGGGGCGGATCAGTTTCCCCGGGGAGCCCTGGACGAGTCGTCCTTCCTCGTCCTTCCAGCCGAACTGGTATTCCGCGAGGCACTGGATGGAGGCCGGGAGCCGGCCCACGACGGTTTTGAGTTCCGAGAGCATCAGGTTGCGCAGTTCACCGGTGTTCCCGGTGGGGATCGTGCCCTGAGGGTGCTTCGGGAGGATCCTCGTGGCGCCTTTCGGCGTGTGAACAACGGACATGCAGACGTTTCCCTTTGGTTCAGATTCTCTGTACCTGGATTCCGGTCCTCGCTCGAAGGCAGACCACCTCACATGTAGGGGTGAGAAGGCAGGCGGAAGGGATCAGTGCGGGGCGGGGCGGGCCGGCCGGTGCCGGCCCCGCTGTGATCTCAGTCCTCGCCGGGCTCGGTGAGGGCGATCGCGGCCACCGGGCAGCGCCGGGCGGCGTCACGGACGTCCTGCCACAGGAGGCGGTCCGGGTGGGGAGTGTGAACGACGACCACTCCGTCCTCCTCCCGCTCGGCGAAGACCTCCGGAACGCTCTCGGCGCACTGCCCGGAGGTGGCGCAGATGCTCTGGTCGGCACGAACGTGCATGACGGAAACCTCCCTTTGGAACGGAACGATCACAGTGCGACGGGAAATCGCTCAAAGGTCCGCAGGCTCAGACCGGTGCGCAACCTCGGCTGCTCGGGGAGCGAAAGGCCAGGCAGGGCGCGACGGATCCGGGCGAGTGCGACGCCGCACTCCATCCGGGCCAGGTTGGCGCCGAGGCAATGGTGGATGCCATGGCCGAAGGTGACCATGCGGGAGGTGTTGCGAGAGGGGTCGAAACGGTCCGGCTCGCAGAACGCCTCCGGATCGCGGTTCGCGGCCCCGTGCAAGGGCCGCACGTCGGCGCCCTCCGGGATGACGACCCCGCAGAGTTCCATGTCCCGGCAGGCGATCCGGGGGATGGCGTCCACCAGGACAGGCGGGTTGTACCGAAGCGTTTCGGCGATGAACGCCTTGACCTCGGCAGGGCCTGCGTCGAGCCAGTGCCCCTGCTCGGGGTGGTCCAGCAGGGCGAGCGCGCCGAAGTCCATGGCGGCGACCGTGGTCTCGAAGCTGCCGGCCCACAGCCCCCACAGCAGCAGCATGAACTCGGTGTGGTTCAGTCCCTCTTCGGGCTTTTCGTCGCCCTCGCGCACCTCGGCGAGGAGCGCGGAGACCAGATCCTCGGCCGGCCGCTCGCGTCGCTCCGCGGCAAGCCCGGAGAAGTACTCCTCCACCTGCGCACTCGCCCGGTCCCCCGCGTCCAGCACCTCGTCGCTGGACGCGGGGTGGATCGAGGCGAGGACTTGGAGGATCAACGTGGTCAGCGCCTCCCGATCGGCCTCGGGGATGCCGATGATGTCGCTGGCCATGTTCATGCCCAGCGGTTGGGTCAACTCGTGGTGCAGATCAGCGGTCTCACCGTCGCGCAGCCGGGCCGCGAGCGGCGTCAGCAGCCGATCGCAGTGGCGTTCGGCCGCCGCTTCGAGGCGCTGGGCCTGGCGGAGCGTGAAATGGCGGGAGACCGCGCGCCTGAGCCGGGTGTGCTCGGGCGGGTTGGTGCTCGTGATGACCTGCGACAGGATGCGCAGCGCGCGGGAGCGCTCCCAGCGAGGGTGTTTCACGGCCAGTTCCTCGACCTCGATGCTGCGCAGGTCAGGTGACTGGTAAGCGGTCCTGGCCGCCTCGTTACGACTCACCAGGTACACACCGCCGGTGGGATTGCGGTGCACGGGGGCGTGCTCGCGCAGCCACGCATAGAGCGGGTAAGGGTTGTGGAGCGTCTCGGGATCCCTCAAACGGGCGAGTACGTCGAGTTCGGCGGACTGTGTTGCTGTCGTTGTCACGAGGGTGTGCTCTCTTTCGTATGCTGCCAGGCGACCGGCAGCCGCTCGACCCGGCGCATCTGGAGTCCGGTGACGAAGGTGATCTCCCCCGGCGGTACCGCCAGCCGCAGCTGCGGGACGGCCCGCGTCAACGCCCCGAAGGCGACCTGGAGTTCGAGCCGGGCGAGGCCGGCGCCCAGGCAGAAGTGCGGTCCTGTGCCAAAGGCGAGATGAGGGTTCTCGGTACGGCGGATGTCGAATGCGGTCGGGCAGGTGAATCGCTTCTCGTCGCGGTTGGCGGAGGCGAGCGCGGTGATCACCCCGGTGCCCCGGGGAATCGTCCCGGAGGGCAGCTCCACGTCTTCGCGGGCGGTGCGGATCAGACTGTTGCTGCCGACGAACTCGTATCGAAGGATCTCCTCCACGGCTCCTTCCAGCAGTTCCGGTTCCCGGCACAGCGCCGCATACCGCTCCGGGCGGCGCAGCAAGGCGAAGGCACCGCGGCCAATGGTGGTCGCCACCGACTCGTGGCCGGCGATGATCAGTGTCTTGACCAGGGTGACGAGTTCGCCCTCGGAGAGTCGGCCGTCGGCGTCCCTGGCTTCGATCAGCGCGCCGAGCAGTGCACCGCGGTCCGAGGTACGTCGCCGGGCGGCGATGAGCTCGGCCAGGTAGTCGCCGAACTCCCGCATCCGCGCGTCGCGTTCCTCGGCGCTGATCGACGTGGTGGAGATGAAGGCGTCCGACCAATGGCGGAAGCGATCGATGTCCTCGGTGGGCACGCCGAGCAGGTCGCATATGACGTACAGCGGCAGCGGGAAGGCATACGCCTCCGACAGGTCGGCCGGCTCCGGTCCGGAGAGCATTCCGGCCAGCAGCCGGTCGGCGACCGCCTGGACCTCGGGCCGCCACAGCTCCAGCCGCCGCGGGTTGAGCACCCCGGAGACCAGCCGCCGCAGGCGGTTCAGCTCGGGTGGGTCCTTGTGGAAGATCGCGTCCGCGGAGTCCGACGAACTCCTGCGAAACCGGGGTGCGCCCGGCAGCCGGGGGTCGGTGCTGAAACGCGGATCGGACAGCACCGTCCGTACGTCGTCGTAGCGGACCGCGAGCCGCACCAGATCGCCGCTGGGCACCTTGACCTCGCCCAGCGGATCCGCGGCTCTACGCCGGGCGAACTTGTCGTGCGGAAGCTCACCGCCATCCAGCGGATACGTTTCTGTCATCGTCCGTTCCTCTCATGAGGGGCACCGCGCGAGGTGTGCGGTCCCCAGTCGACAGGGAGTTCCCGTACGCCGTGCAGCAGGCTGTCCTCGTCGAAGGCGACCTGGTCGAACGGGACGGCCGACCGCAGCCCCGGCAGCCGTCGGAGCAGCGCCGGCAGCGCGATCTCCAACTCGGCGCGGGCCAGCGCCTGCCCCGGGCATCGGTGGGCGCCGTAGCCGAACGCCACATGGCCGCGGACGCCGCGCGCAAGGTCGAGCCGTTCCGGATCCGGGAAGACGTCCGGGTCCCGGTTGGCGGACTGGAGCGCCAGCACCACCCCGTCACCGGCCCGGATCACCGTCTCCCCGACGGTGATCTCCTCGGTCGCCACCCGGCGCAGGCCGAAGTGGACCACGGTCAGGTGGCGCAGCAGTTCGTCCACGCCCCGGGACGCCGATTCCGGACCGGCCAGCAGCACGGCCGACTGGTCCGGGTGACGAAGCAGTGCCGCCACGCTCAGCGCGATCTGGTTGGCGGTGGTCGCATGACCACCGGTGAGGAGCGGCAGCCCGAGACCGACCACCTGCTCCCTCGTGATCCGGCCGGTCCGTACGTGCCGGACGACGAGTTCGCTGAGCAGGTCGTCGGCAGGCTCGCGTTCCTTGGCCTCGACGAGCCGACCGAGGTACTCGGTGAGCGAGCCGTACGCACGGGCCACCTGAGCCCCTGACGTGGAACGGCGCGCGATCACGGCGGCGCACTGCTCGAAGACCTCCCGCTCGCCGAACGGGACACCGAACAACTCGCAGATCACCCGGACGGGCAGTGCCAGAGCGAACCGTTCCACCAGGTCGACCGGCCGCGGAAGCAGGGCCAGGTCGTCCAGGAGTTCGTGCGTGTGCCGCTCGATGGCCGGCCGCAGCCGCTCCACGTGGGTCACCAGTGAGCTGCGCATGACGATCTGCCGTAGCTCGGTGTGCTCCGGCGGGTCCATCGACGGCAGGTAGCCCCGGGCCGGCGGTGGCTGATCGGGCCGGAACGCCGGGTATCCCGCCCGCGCCGGGTCGCAGCTGAGCCGGGCGTCGCCCAGCAGGCCGCGCACGTCGGCGTACCGGGTCACCAGCCAGGCCGGCGTCCCGCCCGCCATCACCCGGCGTACCGGTTCCTCCCGTTGCCAGCGCTCCAGTTCCGGTGGCGGATCCAGCGGATCCCCGGTCCGCCGGAACGGTAACGCGGGAGGTGTCATGGTCACGGGGGCCTCGGGGCCGGTGTGCTCCGTGCCGCCGCCTGCCGGGCAACCCGTGACGGTCTGCTCCCGTTGCCGGCCAGGCGACGCCTCGTCGGACATGAAACTCATCTGATCCGCTTTCGGTCGGTCGTTCCGGCCGGGACCCTGCGGCCGTCCAACGATTGGGTGAGGAAGACCAGGCATGCCCGGCACACAAACGGGGTCTTGGTAATGCCTCCGATTCCGCCCGAACCGACCTGGCGGAACTCCGCTTGCGAAGCATGAGAATGCGGCCGTTTCCGGCAGGGCCTTCTCAAGCCTCGGCGGACAGCCCGAAACCGTCGTCGGTTCAGAGCGCGGGCGTTGCGGCTGACATCCTCAACAGCCCCCGGGCCACCGCCCGGACTCCGGCCCCACGCTCCGCGCGGCAGCCGCGTCGGTCATGCCGACAGCACGCGCCGGGATGCTCCGAGCAGGTTCGGCCGCGCCCCGGTCCGGTCCCACTGTCGGGCGCGGCGCCTCGGGGTGCTTACCCCGGACACAGCGAGGCCACGGACAGGGGTCGTACGCCGTGGGCGATGAACCGTTTCACCGGGGCGACGAGTCGGAGACCCGCAGAGCGGTCCAGGAGAGGACACCGGGGCGGCTGTGCGGCTCGTTGTGTGCGCGACGGACGCAGGCCCTCGTACCGGTGACGTCGAGGGTGACAGGGACGGACAAAGGGGATGAATCGAAACCGCGGTCGGCTGTCCCGAGCGTCGCCACAACATCGCCGTTGGCGAATGGACCGCTCTCACCCAACCCTTCGCACAGCTGGGTAACGCCTGTTGAGCACCCGTCAGGCGAGTCGGACACGGCGAGTACCGGACCGGACGCTCCGGACCGCGCGGCTGATGTAGAACCTTTGGCGCTGGCATGCCGTGGGGCTACCCCGCGCCGACGATCACTCATGCGCAGCCGAATTAAAATTAACTGAAAATCTATCAACAGTTCACCCAATACATCCTGCCGCAATTCTTTATATGGATGCATATCATCCGTACCTGACGGCTGTTGGGCAGCCTCGGACAGGGGCGGTCGGCGCAGTTCCGGCGCTGATGCGGCCCTATCGCAGCCTCATTGCGATGAATTCACTTTCGGCCGAGGCGCACTTTCGTACTCACGCGTCACCTCACCTGGTCGGCGGCAGCAGATGAGAGCGCAGGCGGCGGAATCCTTCGAGCCGGCCGTTGGGTCCATGCTGCGTTCGATGGTTCCAGCGATGCCGGTCAGGTCACCGCCTCAGCTCCATGCATGAGCTACAGGCCAGACCCGTCGGCGATGACCGACGCCCCCGCCCGTCGGGTCCTGCACAACTGCCTCGCCCTCACCCGACCACGGGATCCAGCTGCGCCTGGGTCCCGACGCCCGCTGGCACTCCGGGAGACGAAGGCGAGTGGCGGTCGGCGCCGGCCGGCCCTGACCCCGTTGCCGCGCTCACCTCGTTCTGGCAGCAGACCGTGAACACGACGTCGACCGTCATCGGATACTCCCGAGCTGAAGTCAACCGCCCCGGAACGCACACGCACAACGCGGCACCGAGGCGGCCCCGACCTGCGGTGCTGGTACCCCCGCTGCCCGCAGTCACGGAAGCGTACGCTCACGGGATGCGACTGAGCACGGTAATCCTCCCCATCCATCGCTGGAGCGAGGGACACCAGCACTGGCAGCGCGCCGAAGAGCTCGGCTTTCACGCGGCCTACACCTACGACCACCTGTCCTGGCGCACCTTCCGGGACGGGCCCTGGTTCGGGGCGGTGCCCACGTTGACCGCAGCGGCGATGGCTACGCAGAGGATTCGATTGGGCACCCTCGTCACCTCGCCGAACTTCCGCCACCCGGTGCCCTACGCCAAGGAGCTGATCTCCCTCGACGACCTCTCCGCGGGCCGCTTCACCCTCGGCATCGGCGCGGGCGGCAACGGCTTCGACGCGACCGTGCTGGGGCAGGAGCCCTGGACCCCGCGGGAGCGCGCCGACCGGTTCGCCGAGTTCGTCCAGCTCCTCGACCGGCTGCTGACCGACGACGGCAAGGAAGGCGTCTCCTACCGGGGCGACTTCTACTCGGCCCACGAGGCACGCAACATCCCCGGCTGTGTGCAGCGCCCCCGACTGCCCTTCGCGGTGGCCGCGACGGGCCCGCGCGGCCTGCGTCTCGCGGCACGGCACGGACAGGCGTGGGTGACCACCGGCGACCCGAAGCTGTACGAGAA
Organism: Streptomyces sp. DF42; assembly: GCF_058267695.1. Classification (NCBI taxonomy): domain Bacteria; kingdom Bacillati; phylum Actinomycetota; class Actinomycetes; order Kitasatosporales; family Streptomycetaceae; genus Streptomyces; species Streptomyces sp. DF42. Next base: position 4,732,223 of record NZ_CM177859.1, read on the forward strand.
CGGCACTCCTGAACAGTCGGTTCAAGCCATTCGCGGCCAGGCCGAGAAGCTGGCCGACGCCTGTGCCGAGATCGGCCGCGACGTGTCCGAGCTCGACAAGATGCTGCTCACCGGCTTCACCCCGGACCGCGCCCGGCCGCTGGAGTCGCTCGACGCCTTCGTGGACTTCGCGGGACGGCACCGGGAACTGGGCTTCACCGAGATCGTCCTCCACTGGCCCGTCGCCGACTCCGACTTCGCCGCCGACGAGAAGGTCTTCGAGCAGATCGCCCTGGAGGCCCCGGCCCAGCTCGGCTGAGCGGACGGGGGGCGCCGCCGACGAGGGCGGCCCTGACGAGGGCGACAACGCCTCGCCTGTGCGGACTCCCGCACAGGCGTGCAGGCATATGCGGGAGAATGAACGGGTGACCTCAGCGACTCGACAGCCCGAGACCCCGGCCGCCGCCGTTCCGCCACGACTCATAGCCACCGATCTCGACGGCACCCTCCTGCGGGACGACCAGTCGGTCTCCCCGCGCACGGTCGCCGCCCTCGCCGCCGCCGAGGAGGCGGGCATCGAGGTCTTCTTCGTCACCGGCCGCCCCGCCCGCTGGATGGACGTCGTCAGCGACCACGTCCACGGCCACGGCCTGGCGATCTGCGGCAACGGCGCGGCCGTGGTCGACCTGCACGGCGGCCCCGGCGCCCACCGCTTCGTGAAGGTGCGGGAGCTCGCCCGGGACAACGCACTGGAAGCCGTACGGCTGCTCCGCGACGCGGCACCGGGCACGGTGTACGCGGTGGAGCAGACGTACGGCTTCCACCAGGAGCCGCACTACCCGAAGCTGCACATGGAGATCCCGGACAACCTCGCGCCCGCCGAGGACCTGCTCGCGCCGGACGGCCCCGGTGCCACGGAGCCGGTGCTCAAGATCCTCGCCTACCACCCCTCCCTCGACCCGGACGGCTTCCTCACCACCGCCCGACTCGCACTCGGTGAGCGTGCCAACGTCACCCGGTCCAGCCCCAGCGCCCTGCTGGAGATCAGCGGCCCCGGCGTCTCCAAGGCCAGCACGCTCGCCCTGTGCTGCGCCGAGCGCGGTATCTCGCACGAGGAGGTCGTCGCCTTCGGGGACATGCCGAACGATGTCGAGATGCTCACCTGGGCCGGCCAGTCGTACGCGATGGGCAACGCCCACCCGGACGTCATCGCCGCGGCCTCGGGCCGCACGGTCGCCAACAACGACGACGGTGTGGCGGTCGTGATCGAGCGGATGCTGGCCGCACGGCCGTAGGGCTCGCTTCCGTCGTACCGGCCCGCCGTCACGGCACCGGGATGCCCCGCTGGCGTCGTCATCCGAGGGGGACGCCTCGCGCCGCCAGCCACGGCACGGGGTCCACCGCGGAGCCCATCTGAGGCGTGACCCGCACCTCGAAGTGCAGATGCGGGCCCGTGGAGTTGCCGGTGGTGCCCGACTGGCCGATCCTCTGCCCGGTGTCCACCCGCTCGCCCTGGCCGACAGCGACGGCGGCGAGATGGGCGTACTGCGTGTAGTAGCCGCCCGCGTGCCGGATCACGATCTCGATGCCGAACGGGCCCCCGCACGAGACACTCACCACCCGTCCGGCACCGGCCGCCCGCACCGGCGTTCCGATCGGCACCGCGAAGTCCTGCCCGGTGTGCCGGTTCACCCACCGGTCGCCGCCGCTGCCGAAGCCCGCGGACAGTGTGTATGTCTGAACCGGTGCGACCCACGCCTGCGTGACGTCCGTCTTCGGCTGCTCGAGTCGCACCGGACCGCGGCAACTGCCGGCCGCGGCCGCGGCGTCCGCCTGTCCCTGCAACTGCCCACGCGCCTCGTCGAGTTTCCGCTCGATGGTGTCCTTCACCGCGGCGAGTTCGCTGTTCTGCTTCTCCAGCGCCTTCCATGCCACCGTGGCCTTCGCCTCGTCCGCGGTCAGCCGCGCCTCGGCCCGCCGGCTCCTGCCGACGGAACCCGCGAGGGCCTGACCGGCCTGGGCCAGGACGTGCTGACCGCGCAGCAACTCGTCCGGGTCGTCCGCGAGGATCAGCCGCGCCGCCACGGGCAGACCGCCACCGGTGCGGTACTGGGCGCGCGCCATCCGGCCGAGGTCCTCGTGCAGGGCGGTGATCTCCCGCCGCTCACGGTCCAGCAGTGCCTCGGCCCGCTCGGCCCGCGTCCGCTGCACCTCGGCCTCGCGCCGCCCCGCCTCGTACCGCTGCGTCGCCAGCGCCGCGTCCTCGTAGAGCCTCGCGACGCCGGCGCCGACCCCTGAGCCGGAACCGCTGCCGTCGCCGTCGTCCGCATCCGCCGCCCCGGCGGGCCTGGCCCCCAGCATGACCAGTGCGCACAGCAACGCCGGAACGAGCAGCTGACGACGGCGGGATGAGCGCATGCCGGCGATCGTGGCCCGCTCCTCCGGTTCCGGTCATCTCCAACTCGTACGCCTGGGGGAAGCAGCACCCCCGTATGGCTCAGTACGGACGAGTCGGGTGGACAGTGCCTGCGGAGTTCAGTACGGCACCTGTCAGTCGCGTCGCCGACGACGGCCCAGAGGGTCGGCATCGGTGGCGGACGCAGCTACTACCCCGGGGGCCGTCCCGCCCCCACCAGCAGCTCCGCCTCCGCCTCCCGCTCCGCCATCCCCCTGAACGGCCCGGGTACGGCGGCCAGTTCGGCGTACGTCCCGCGCTGCACCACGCGTCCCTCGTCCAGGACGACGACCTCGTCCACCGCTTCCAGGCCGGCCAGCCGGTGAGTGATGAGCAGCGTCGTCCGGCCCACCGTGGCTGCCAGTAGATCGGCGGTGAGCGCGTCGGCCGTCGGCAGGTCGAGGTGTTCGGCGGGCTCGTCGAGGACGAGGACGGGGAAGTCGGCGAGCAGCGCGCGTGCCAGCGCGAGCCGCTGCCGCTGCCCGCCCGACAGCCGGGCGCCGTGCTCGCCGACCAGCGTGTCGAGCCCGTCGGGCAGACTGTCGGCCCAGTCCAGCAGCCGGGCGCGCTTCAGTGCGTCGCGCAGATCGTCCTCGGTGGCGTTCTTCCTCGCCAGCAGCAGGTTCTCGCGCACCGAGCTGTCGAAGAGATGCGCATCCTGGGCACACAGCCCGACGAGCCGTCGTACGTCGTCGCCGTCGAGCGCGTACGCGTCCACGCCGGCCAGCGTGTACGAGCCGGCGTCCGCGTCCAGGAAGCGCAGGAGCACCTGCGCCAGCGTCGTCTTGCCGGAGCCCGACGGTCCGACCACGGCGATCCGGCGCCCCTGGTCGAGGGTCAGATCGAGACCGTAGAGCGCCTCCCGTCGCTGGCCGGCGTGCCGGGCACTCAGGCCCCTGAGAACCATCGGGAAGGGGGCGCCGGGCGCCTGTCGCGCCCGCTCCGGCTCCCGTACCGGCTCGGGCGCGTCCAGCACCTCGTACACGCGCTCCGCACTCCTGCGCACCCGTTGCCGGTGCTGCACGGCGAGCGGCAGCCCGAGAACCGCCTCGAAGGCGGCCAGTGGGGTGAGGACGACGACGGCCATCGTCACGCCGCCCAGCCGCCCGTCGGCGACCGCCTGGGCGCCCACGAGGGCGGTGGCGGCGACCGTCAGACCGGAGAGCAGAGCGGTGAGTCCGTCTCCGAGCGCGGTGGCGGTGGCGGCGCGCGAGGCGATCCGGGTGAGCGTGCCGTCGGCGCGCCGTGCCTCGGCGGTACGAGCGGGCAGAGCGCCGGCGACGGTCAACTCCGCGGTGCCGGTGAGCAGATCGGTCACGCGCGTCGCGAGCACCCCTCGTGCGGGGGCCAGCCTGCGTTCGGCGCGGCGGGCCACGGCACCGGTGACCAGCGGCACCCCGACTCCGGCCGCCACCAGCCCGACGGCCAGCGCGAGACCGGCCTCGGGCAGCAGCCACGCCGTGAAGCCTACGGACGCGGCGGACACGATCGCCGCGGAGCCGGCGGGCAGCAACCAGCGCAGCCAGTAGTCCTGCAGGGCGTCCACGTCCACGACGAGCCGCGACAGCAGGTCGCCGCGGCGGGTGCGGCGCAGCCCGGCGGGCGCCAGCCGCTCCAGCCGCCGGTAGACGGCGACCCTGGTGTCGGCCAGCATCCGCAGCACGGCGTCGTGCGACACGAGCCGCTCGGCATACCGGAAGACCGCCCGCCCGATACCGAACGCCCTCGTCGCCGTGACAGCCACCATCAGATAGAGCACGGGCGGCTGCTGCGAGGCCCGCGAGATGAGCCATCCGGAGGTGGACATGAGCCCGACGGCACTGCCGAGCGCGAGGCTCCCGAGCAGCAGGGCGAGAGCGAGACGACCGCGCCGGGGGCCGGACATGGCACGGACGCGGGCCAGCACGCCGCCTCGGCTGTCGGCAGATGCGGCGCTTGCGGGCTCGTGCGGCGTGGGGCTTTCGTACGTCGCCTGGGCCGCCGGGCGCCCCTCAGGCGTCCGGCGTTCCACGGAGGCAGGGACCGTCCGCCCCGCCCACCGCACAACGCGGTCCGCGACGGCGAGCAGCGCCGGCCGGTGCACCACCAGCAGTACCGTCCGCCCCACCGCCAGCCGCCGTACCGCCTCCACGACCTCGGCCTCGGTGGCCCCGTCCAGCGCGGCCGTCGGCTCGTCGAGCAACAGCACCGGACGGTCCGCGAGGAACGCCCGCGCCAGGGCGAGCCGTTGCCGCTGCCCGGCCGACAGCCCGGCACCGTCCTCGCCGAGCAGCGTGTCCGCACCGTCGGGCAGGGCGTCCACGAACTCCAGCGCTCCCGCCTCCCGCAACGCCCGCCGCACAGCGACGTCATCGGCATCGGAACGCGCCAGCCGTACGTTCTCGGCGACGCTCCCGGCAAAGAGGTGCGGCCGCTGCGGCACCCAGGCGATCCGCGACCGCCACCGCTCCAGATCGACGTCACAGAGATCGACTCCGCCGACCCGCACCCGCCCCTCGGACGGTCGGACAAAGCCCAACAGCACATTCAGCAGGGTGGACTTGCCGATGCCGCTCGGCCCGACGAGCGCGACCGTCTCCCCGGGCTCGACGGCGAAGGACACCTCCGACACGGCGTCCCCGGATCGCCCGGGGTACCGGACCGTCACCCCCTCGAAGGCGACGCCACCCGCCGGCACGGACCCCGTGCCCGACGCCGGCACGGGGGTCTCCAGGACGGCGAAGATCTCCTCGGCCGCCGCGAGCCCTTCCGCCGCCGCGTGGTACTGCGCGCCGACCTGACGCAGGGGCAGGTAGGCCTCGGGCGCGAGGACGAGGATGACCAGACCGATGTACAGATCCATCTCACCGTGCACGAGCCGCATGCCGATCGTCACGGCGACCAGTGCGACCGAGAGCGTGGAGAGCAGCTCCAGCGCGAACGACGAGATGAAGGCGACCCGCAGCGTCCGCATGGTGGCCTGCCGGTACTCACCGGTGATCCGCTTGATCGACTCGGCCTGCGCCTTGGCCCGCCCGAACACCTTCAGGGTCGGCAGGCCCGCGACGACGTCCAGGAAGTGTCCGGACAGCTGGGAGAGCAACCGCCACTGACGGTCCATCCGGGACTGTGTGGCCCATCCGATCAGGACCATGAAGACCGGGATGAGGGGCAGGGTTCCCACGATGATCGCCGCCGAGACCCAGTCCTCGGTGACGATCCGGGCCAGCACCGCCACGGGCACGACCACCGCGAGCCCCAGCTGCGGCAGGTAGCGTGAGAAATAGTCGTCGAGGGCGTCGACACCCCGTGTGGCGAGCGCGACGAGCGAACCGGTCCGCTGCCCGCTCAGCCACCCGGGCCCCAGCGCACCGGCTCGTTCCAGCAGCCGTCCCCGCAGCTCCGACTTCACCGCCGCGCTCGCCCGGTGCGCGGCGAGCTCCGTGAGCCACGAGACCAGCGCACGGCCGCAGGCGACAGCGGCCAACAGCAGCAGGGGAGTGCCGAGTTCGGCGACCGGCATCCGGTGCTGGAACGACCCCACCACCACCTCGGCGATGAGCATCGCCTGGGCGATGACCAGCCCCGCGCCCAGGGCACCCAGGCCGACGACCGCCACCAGGAAGAGGCGGGTGGCACGGGCGTAGTGGAGCAGACGCGGGTCGATCGGTTTCACGTGAAACACACCCTCTTCTCAAGGGGCATGTTTCACGTGAAACATGCCCCAGATCGGACTCAGTGCACTGCGTCTGCGATGTGCTGCGTACCGATCCGCTTGCGGAACACCCAGTAGGTCCACCCCTGGTAGAGCAGGACGATCGGCGTGGCGATCACCGCACACCAGGTCATGATCTTCAAGGTGTACGGGCTCGAGGAGGCGTTGGTGACCGTCAGGCTCCAGTCCTCATTGAGCGACGACGGCATGACGTTCGGGAAGAGTGACAGGAAGAGCATGGCCACAGCGGCCACGATCGTGATCCCGGACAGCGCGAACGACCAGCCCTCACGCCCGGCCTGATTCGCCACCAGGGCGGCGACCAGGGCGGCAACGGCCACGACGAGCGCGACCAGGCTCTTGCCGTCGCCACTGTCGACCTGCGTCCACACCAGGAAGATCAGCGCGAACACGGCCGCGGTCAGACCCACCCCCAGGGCGAGCTTCCGTGCCCGCTCCCTGATCTCCCCGACCGTCTTGAGCGCCGTGAACACGGCCCCGTGGAAGGTGAACAGCGTCAGCGTCACCAGGCCGCCGAGCAGCGCGTACGGATTGAGGAGATCCCAGAAGGTGCCCACGTACTCGAAGTTCTTGTCGATCTTCACGCCCCGCACGATGTTGCCGAAGGCCACGCCCCACAGGAACGCCGGGATCAGGGAGGTCCAGAAGATCGCGGTCTCCCAGTTGCGCTGCCAGTTCTCCTCGGGCCGCTTCGCCCGGTACTCGAAGGCGACACCCCGCACGATCAGGCAGACCAGGATGATCAGCAGAGCCAGATAGAAGCCGGAGAAGAGCGTGGCGTACCACTCGGGGAAGGCGGCGAAGGTCGCTCCGCCCGCCGAGAGCAACCACACCTCGTTACCGTCCCAGACGGGGCCGATGGTGTTGATCAGCACCCGCTTCTCTGGCCGGTTCCGGGCCAGCAGCTTGGTGAGGACGCCGACCCCGAAGTCGAATCCCTCCAGGAAGAAGTAGCCGGTCCACAGGACGGCGATGAGCACGAACCAGACGTCGTGAAGTTCCATGACTCGCTCTCCCTCGGCCTAGTACGAGAAGGCCATCGGCTTGTCGGCGTCACGGGTGTCGCCGCCGATCTTCGTGGGCGGGTTGAGGTCGGCCTCGGTCAGCTCGGGCGGGCCCGCCTTCACGTACTTCACCAGCAGCTTGACCTCGACCACGGCGAGGATGGCGTAGAGCGTGGTGAAGACGATCATCGAGGTGAGGACCTCGGCCTGGGAGACGCTGGGGGAGACCGCGTGCCGGGTCTGCAGGACGCCGTAGACGACCCACGGCTGACGGCCCATCTCGGTGAAGATCCAGCCCCAGGAGTTGGCGATCAGCGGGAAGCCGAGCGTCCAGATCGCCACGAGCCAGTACAGCCTGCTGAGCTTGGGGCCGAGCGCCTTGTTCCTGAAGAGGACGAGATGCGGCACCTCGTCCTCGCCCACCCGCAGATGCTGCGGCAGCATGAACTTCTTGCGGGTCAGCCAGAGTCCGGCCAGGCCGATGCCGAAGGACGCCATGCCGAACCCGATCATCCAGCGGAACGCCCAGAAGGTGACGGGGATGATGGGCCGGTAGTCACCGGGACCGTACTTCTCCTGCTCCGCCTTGTTGGTGTCGTTGATGCCCGGGACGTACGAGTGGATGTTGTCGTCGGCGAGGAAGGACAGTATTCCGGGGACGGACAGCTCGACCGAGTTGTGGCCCTTGCTCACGTCGCCGTAGGCGAAGACCGAGAACGGCGCGGAGTGCTGGCCGTCCCACAGCGCCTCGGCGGCGGCCATCTTCATCGGCTGCTGCTTGAACATGACCTTGCCGAGCGTGTCGCCGCTGATCGCGGTGAGCAGGCCGGCGATGGCGACGGTGACCAGACCCAGTCGCAGCGAGGTCTTCATCACGTTGATGTGCTTCTTGCGGAACAGGTGAAAGGCGGCGATGCCGACCATGAACGCGCCACCCGTCAGGAAGGAGGCCGCGAGCGTGTGGAACGCCTGGGCGAGCGCGGTGTTCTGGGTCAGCACATGCCAGAAGTCGGTGAGTTCGGCACGCCCCTTGGCCTTGTTGATCCGGTAGCCGACGGGGTGCTGCATCCATGAGTTGGCGGCGAGGATGAAGTACGCCGACAGGATCGTGCCGATCGAGACCATCCAGATACAGGCCAGGTGGATCCTCTTGGGCAGCTTGTCCCAGCCGAAGATCCACAGCCCGATGAAGGTCGACTCGAAGAAGAACGCGATCAGAGCCTCGAAGGCCAGCGGGGCACCGAAGACGTCACCGACGAAGCGCGAGTAGTCGGACCAGTTCATGCCGAACTGGAACTCCTGCACGATGCCGGTGACCACACCCATCGCGATGTTGATCAGGAAGAGCTTGCCCCAGAACTTCGTCGCCCTGAGGTACTTCTCCTTCTCCGTGCGCACCCAGGCCGTCTGCAGGCCGGCCGTGAGGGCGGCGAGCGAGATCGTCAGGGGCACGAAGAGGAAGTGGTAGACGGTGGTGATGCCGAACTGCCAGCGCGCCAATGTCTCCGGCGCCAGAGCCAGGTTCACGTCGTCAGTCTCCTTAGGTCGCCACGGTATAGCGGCAGTTTGCCCCCTTTGTCACACGCATCGCGGGAGCAACGGGACAGCTTGTGAACGCGTTCACATTCACAAGCAATTATGACGCACGACCTTTCGACCTGCGCACGGGGGGCCTGTCTGCTCCGTCACGTCAATCCCTTGGCGGCGACTTCAACATCTTGTTGAATTTCCTGCCGCGCAGATACGGATCTCATGGCCCGCCGGCCACCTCACAGCGACACTCGACGACACCCCGGCCACCCAGGCCCTGGCCAAGGCACTGCCCCTCGCCTCCACTGCCCGTACCTGGGGCGAGGAGGTCTACTTCGACACGGGCGTCTCTGTTCCACGTGAAACAGCCGCCCAACGGGTCGTGGACCCCCGGGCACGGTCGCCTTCTGGACCGAGGGGACGCCCTCGCACTCCCCTACGGCCCGACACCGATCTCGCAAGGCGCCGAGTGTCGCCTCGCGAGCCCGTCCAACGTCCTGGGCCGCATCGACGGCGACCTGCGACTCCTCGCCACGGTCCGGGAGAGCGACCCGGTACATGTGGAACTCGTAGCCGAAGAGCTCTGGTTCAGAGCTCCTTACGGAACCCTTCCGCCACCTTCAGGAAGATGTCGTTCGCCTCGGTCTCCCCGACCGTCACCCGCACACCCTCGCCCGGGAACGGCCGGACCACCACGCCGTGCTGCTCGCACGCCGCCGCGAACGCGACCGTGCTCTCCCCCAGCCGCAGCCACACGAAGTTGGCCTGGGTCTCGGGCACGGTCCAGCCCTGCGCGCGCAGCGCGTCGACCACGCGGTTGCGCTCGCAGACCAGCGAGCCGACCCGGCCGAGCAGTTCGTCCTCGGCCCGGAGCGAGGCGATGGCCGCCTCCTGCGCGAGCTGACTCACACCGAACGGCACCGCCGTCTTGCGCAGGGCCGCCGCCACCGGCTCATGGGCGATCGCGAAACCGACCCGCAGACCCGCGAGGCCGTACGCCTTCGAAAACGTGCGCAGCACGCACACGTTCGGCCGCTGGCGGTACAGCTCCACGCCGTCCGGCACCGCACCCCCTTCACCTTCGGCGGCACGGATGAACTCGCGGTACGCCTCGTCCAGCACCACGAGCACATCGCTCGGCACCCGGTCGAGGAACCGCTCCAGTTCCGCCCGCCGCACGACCGTGCCGGTCGGATTGTTGGGGTTGCAGACGAAGACGAGACGGGTCCGGTCGGTGATCGCATCCGCCATCGCGTCCAGGTCGTGCACATCGCCCGGCGTCAGCGGCACCTGCACCGAGGTCGCGCCGCTGACCTGCGTGATGATCGGATACGCCTCGAAGGACCGCCAGGCGTAGATGACCTCGTCACCCGGGCCGCTGGTGGCCTGGATCAACTGCTGGGCGACGCCGACCGAACCGGTGCCGGTGGCCAGATGGGTGAGCGGGACGCCGAAGCGGTCCGACAGCTCGTTCATCAGGCCCGTGCAGGCCATGTCCGGGTAGCGATTGAAGGACGAGGCCGCGGCCGTCACGGTCTCCATCACGCCAGGCAGCGGAGGATAGGGGTTCTCGTTGGAGGACAGCTTGTAGGCCACCGGACCGCCGGCCGCGGCGGGCTTGCCCGGCTTGTAGGTGGGGATACCCTCCAGCTCGGCGCGCAGCTTGGGGCTCGTCTCGCTCACCGCAGTCCTCCTCATGACCACCACCGGCTTCCAATACTGCTCACCTTATGAGGATTCGGCGCCGCTGCGTACAGCTGAGGGCAGACCCCATCCGTCACACCCGCATCAGGGGCATCACCACCCGCAGGCAGACGAATCGAGGGGGCGTGATCACATATATCTATGCGCCGGTGGCTCGCGCGGTGGCGCGCATCACTCGTGAAGGTGAGTTGAGACCTCTTCGAAACATCGGGGACTTGGCAGGCCCATGCGTGCCGACAAGTCACGTAGGTCCATTGGATCGTTCAACTGGCTTTGTTTCAAAGGTAGTTGACGGTATATGACCTTGCAGAAACGTGCCTGTCAACGCGTGCATATGCGTCCGCCCTACCCCACCGTATGAGCCCTACTATCGGCTCGCCATGACAGCAGCAGGGAAGCACCAGGTGAGCCGCGCGGAAACCTCACGCCGAGGCAGCCGGCCGGGCCGGGCGGGCATCAGAGACGTGGCCGCCGCCGCCGGAGTCTCCATCACGACCGTCTCCGACGCTCTCAACGGGAAGGGCCGACTCCCGGACGCCACCCGACGCCATGTCCGCGAAGTCGCCGACCGACTGGGCTATCGCCCGTCGGCAGCGGCCCGAACCCTCCGTACCGGCAAGTCCGGCCTCATCGGCCTGACCGTGACGACGTACGGGGATGAACCTTTCACCTTCACCGAATTCGCGTACTTCGCCGAGATGGCGCGCGCCGCCACCTCGGCCGCGCTCGCCCGCGGCTACGCCCTGGTCATCCTGCCCGCGACCTCGCGCCACGACGTGTGGTCGAACGTGGCGCTCGACGGCACGGTCGTCATCGACCCCTCCGACCAGGACCCCGTCGTCAGCGAACTGGTCCGGCAGGGTCTGCCGGTCGTCTCCGACGGCCGCCCGGCCGGCACGCTGCCGGTCACCGCGTGGGTCGACAACGACCACGAGGCCGCCGTGCTCGGCATCCTCGACCACCTGGCCGACGCCGGCGCCCGCCGCATCGGCCTGCTGACGGGCACGACGACCGACACGTACACCCATCTGTCGACCACGGCGTACCTGCACTGGTGCGAGCGCGTTGGCCAGGACCCGGTGTACGAGGCCTACCCGGCGCACGACCCGTGCGCGGGCGCGGTGGCCGCCGACCGACTGCTCGCCCGCCCCGACCGGCCCGACGCCGTCTACGGCCTGTTCGACCCGAACGGCACCGACCTGCTGGCCGCCGCCCGCCGCTACGGTCTGCGCGTGCCGGACGACCTGCTACTGGTCTGCTGCAGCGAATCCACCGTGTACGCCAGCACCGAGCCGCCGATCACCACGCTCTCGCTGAAGCCGCGCCGTATCGGCACGGCCGTGGTGCAACTCCTCATCGACGCGATCGAGGGGGTCGAATCGGACCAACCGGTCGAGCAGGTGATACCGACGGAGCTGATCGTGCGCACCTCGTCCCAGCGACGTCCACCGCGCACGACGGTCAGCGCGCCACGGTCGCCCGAGGAAGAGTAGGACAGCGGCCGTCAGCATGCGGTCGAAGCCCTGCCCAATCGGGGCGAAAGCCGCGGTGAACTGGACTCTTACTCCGATTCACCACCCCTGGGTCATCACATGGCGCGATCGGCATTCCTATGATGGGCCCACGACACCGCGGGCCGCTGCGACCAGGCAGTCCGATGCGGTGCAGATGCGGCGCGATGGTGGAGGGGTCTGATGACTCAGGGGGCCGGTCAGGGACCCGAGGTGGAGCGAACGGCGACGTTGCGCGACTTCCGGGTACCGGCGTATGTCCACGAGACCGGTCCGTACGGCCACAGCACTCACCCCGGTGATGTCGCCGCGTCCCACGAGGAGACCTACCCGGAGGGGTACACGCCGACCGAGCGCGACCTGCCGGTCATCAACCGCGGTGACACGCTTCAGGTGAGCGTCGACCCCGCGTCCCTTGCGGACCCGGACCAGACGGACGGCGCGGGTCCGCTGTACGTCGTCGGCGACGTGCACGGCTATCTCGACGAGCTGGTGGCCGCCCTCCAGGAGCAGGGCCTCATCGACGCCGCGGCCAACTGGTGCGCGGGCACCTCCCGGCTGTGGTTCCTCGGCGACTTCACCGACCGCGGCCCGGACGGCATCGGCGTCATCGACCTCGTGATGCGCCTGTCCGCGGAGGCGGCCGCCGCCGGCGGCTACTGCAAGGCACTCATGGGCAACCACGAGCTGCTGCTGCTGGGCGCCAAGCGGTTCGGCGACACCCCCGTCAACTCCGGAGCGGGCACCGCCACCTTCCAGGCGGCCTGGCTGCTCAACGGCGGCCAGAAGACCGACATGGACCGCCTCCAGGACCACCACCTGCAGTGGATGGCCCGCCTCGACGCGGTCGAGGAGGAGGACGGCTATCTACTCGTCCACTCCGACACCACCGCCTATCTCGACTACGGCGACTCGATCGAGGCGGTCAACGACACCGTCCGCGAAACGCTCACGCGCAACGACGCCGACGAGTGCTGGGACCTGTTCCGCAAGCTCACCAAGCGGTTCTCCTTCCGCGACGAGGGCGGTGCGGACGCCGTACGCTCCCTGCTGGATACGTACGGCGGCACGCGGATTGTTCACGGTCACAGCCCCATTCCCTACCTGCTGGGCGAGGTCGGCTCCGAGGACGGCGAGGACAGCGCGGGGCCCGTGGTCGAGGGGCCGCACGTCTACGCCGAGGGCCTGGCCATCGCGATGGACGGCGGAGTGACCATGGCCGGAAAGCTGCTGGTCCAACAACTTCCCCTGGATATCTGAACGTTCACAGGGCAGGCGCCCGTGCATGGAGGAATCGCGATAAACAACGCAGGCCAGGGGCCAATTTCTGTAACCCCCTGTCACCGCGTGCCGTCGCCGCTCTACCATCGGCTTATCCGTAGCAGGCTCCCCTCCGTTTCTGCCCGACGGCTCGTTGGCATGCGAGCCCCAAGCCCTACGGAGCATCGGGGGATGCACATGAACAGCGTTCCGCAGCACCTGCTGAGCGAGGACCGCCAGGAGTACGAGCGGGTCCTCGATGAGGCGCTGCGCTCCGCCCCAAACCGCCCGGAACTGGCCGCTGTCGGACAGCGGCTCAACCCCGAACAGCTGCGCACCATGGCGCTCAACGCCACCGCGATCATCACGGTGGCAGCGGCGACCGAGTACCAGCACTACGTGAAGGTTCGCGAGGAACTGCGCCGGCCGGCGCCGTCCACCCCTTCGCCCACCCGCGAGTCCGGCTCCTCAGGAGAGCCGGGCGTGGGCGGCGCGATGGGGCTCGCCACCACCCTCGGCGAGGCCGCCGAGCCGGCCGGCGCGGGCGCCGTCGCCGTCGCCGCTGTCCTCACCCCCGTCCTCGCCGGAACAGCCGCGGTGATCTTCCTGCTCGTCGGCTACATCATCAAGTCACTCGACTCCAAACAGGTGTTTGGCAAGACCATGATCACCGCGGGTTGGGTGTTCGGCGCCATGACCGCGGCCGCGATCCTGGTCGCCGCCGTCGGGCTGCTGCTCACCGCGCTGCGCAACCGGCCCTCGCTCGAGACCGGCCTGTACGGCGAAGTCAGCGAGGAAGTGGCCAGGGCCAGGGAAGCCTGGCACATGGCGCTCCTGGAGCGCGGCATCATGCCGTTCCTCCGGGAAGCCCTGGCCGACCCCGGCACGGCCGCGGTACTGCACACCACGACACCGTCGACGCCGACCAGCCGTATGCCGCATCTCGGCTACGGCCGCCCGGGCTTCAGCAGCCCGGACGACGGCTCGGACCCCGGCTCACGCCCGAGCTTCAGCAGCCCGGACTACTCCAGCCCGGACTTCGGAGGCCCGGAACACCAGCCGGAGTAACCGTCGGCTTGCGCCCTCCGCACCAAAGGGACCCGACAGGATCCGCCGGGGGAGCGCAAGCCGCATGTTGAAGCGCCTCGACGGCTCCGCCCCACGGCATCTCACGCCGCAGAGCGGGACCGTCTTCCACGTCGGCGGCGCGACTCGCTCCGCCGTGCGTCAATCCGCGATCGGCAGATACACCCTGTTGCCCGCGGCCGCGAACTCCTTCGACTTCTCGGCCATGCCCTCCTCGATCTCCGACCGACTTCCGCCGTGCTCACGGCGGATGTCCTGGGAGATCTTCATCGAGCAGAACTTCGGCCCGCACATCGAGCAGAAGTGGGCCGTCTTGGCCGGCTCCGCCGGGAGGGTCTCGTCGTGGAACTCCCGTGCCGTGTCCGGGTCCAGGGCGAGGTTGAACTGGTCCTCCCACCGGAACTCGAAGCGGGCGTCGGACAGCGCGTCGTCCCAGTCCTGCGCACCGGGGTGCCCCTTGGCGAGGTCGGCTGCGTGGGCGGCGATCTTGTAGGTGATGACGCCCGTCTTGACGTCGTCACGGTTGGGCAGTCCCAGGTGTTCCTTGGGCGTGACGTAGCAGAGCATGGCCGTGCCCCACCAGGCGATCATCGCGGCACCGATGCCTGAGGTGATGTGGTCGTACGCGGGCGCGACGTCCGTCGTCAGCGGGCCGAGCGTATAGAACGGAGCTTCATCGCAGATCTCCTGCTGAAGGTCGATGTTCTCCTTGATCTTGTGCATCGGGACGTGCCCCGGGCCCTCGATCATGGTCTGTACGTTGAAACGCTTGGCGATCGTGTTGAGTTCCCCGAGCGTGCGCAACTCGGCGAACTGGGCCTCGTCGTTGGCGTCCGCGATCGAACCCGGCCGCAGGCCGTCACCCAGCGAGTACGTGATGTCGTAGGCGGCGAGGATCTCGCAGAGTTCCTCGAAGTTCTCGTACAGGAACGACTCCTTGTGGTGCGCGAGGCACCACGCGGCCATGATCGAGCCGCCGCGCGAGACGATGCCGGTCTTGCGGTTCGCGGTGAGCGGGACGAACGGCAGGCGGACGCCCGCGTGGACCGTCATGTAGTCCACGCCCTGCTCGGCCTGCTCGACGACGGTGTCCTTGTAGATCTCCCAGGTGAGCTCCTCGGCTCGGCCGTCCACCTTCTCCAGGGCCTGATAGAGCGGCACCGTGCCGATGGGCACGGGGGAGTTGCGCAGTACCCATTCACGTGTGGTGTGGATGTTGCGACCGGTGGACAGGTCCATGACCGTGTCGGCGCCCCAGCGGGTCGCCCAGGTCATCTTCTCGACCTCCTCCTCGATGGAGGAGGTCACCGCGGAGTTGCCGATGTTGGCGTTGACCTTCACCAGGAACCGCTTGCCGATGATCATCGGCTCGATCTCGGGGTGGTTGATGTTGGCCGGCAGCACGGCGCGGCCCGCCGCGATCTCCTCGCGAACCACCTCGGGGGAGACGTTCTCCCGGACGGCCACGAATTCCATCTCAGGCGTGATCTCACCCCGCCGCGCATACGCGAGCTGGGTGACCGCTTTGCCGTCGCGGCCGCGGCGGGGCTGACGGGGCCTCCCCGGGAAGACCGCGTCGAGGTTGCGCAGACCGCCTCGGGGAGAGGTGTGCTTGACCCCGTCGTCCTCGGGGCGGGCGGGACGGCCGGTGTACTCCTCGGTGTCGCCGCGGGCGATGATCCAGTTCTCGCGCAGCGGGGCGAGCCCCCTGCGGACATCGGTGTCCGTGAGCGGATCGGTGTACGGGCCCGAGGTGTCGTACAGCGTGACCGACTGCCCGTTGGTGAGGCGCACCTGACGGACCGGCACCCGCAGATCGGGGCGGGAGCCCTCGATGTACGCCTTGTGCCAGCCGATGGACTTCCCGGCCTCCGGGGACAGTTCGCCCTGAATGGGCTGTTCGTCCTGGCTGGAGGCAGGCGTGCGTGTGTCCTTGTTGGTCATGAGACCTACTCCCTACGCCGGCATTACCCGGTAACAGGTTCGGCGGTCGACGCAGCGGCTTCCGTCTGTCGACGTTTCGTGGGGAACATCACTCGACTTCGGTGACGTTCCACGTGAAACATCGCTGGGACGGAGGTCAGCGCCCTCTCAGCCCGGTGCTCCGAGCTCCCGCGTGTGCAAAGGTGCCTCCACGCTAGCGTCAATTCGGGCGCGCTGAACAGAGGGCCCCTGTCGTTCTTGCGATGATCTGGCGGTGACCACGACGCATCGGCCCCCGTACCCGCCTCCGGAGCCGCCCCATGGGCCCGGCTCCGGAAACGGCAACGGCCATGGCTCGGGTGCCGGGCACCACCACGCACCTCGACCCGCCGAGGGGCTCGGGCTCGGGCCCGGAACCGGTGCGGGGCACGAGCAGGCCCCTGGTTCCGGTGGCGGGCACGCCCCTGGTCCAGGTGGCGGGCACGGGCACTCGCACAGCCACGGTCCCGCGGCTCCCGTCTCCAAGCATCTGCGCAAGGTCATCGCGGCGATCCTCATCCCGTTCAGCGCGGCCGTGGTGGTCGGCCTGGTGGTGCTGTGGCCCGGCGGAGCCCCGCCGCATGCGCGCACCGGTGTGGGCTTCGACCGACAGACCCAGCAGGCGACGGTCACCAAGGTCGTGAGCGTGAGCTGCAAGTCGGTGAACGCCTCGGGCGAGAGCCCGACCGGCGACACCTCCACCGCCGAGGGTTCCTCCGCCCAGCAGGAGGCGAACGGCACCTGCAAGAAGGCGACGATCCGCGTCGACACCGGCAAGGACAAGGGCCGTACGTTCACCGAGATCGTGCAGCCGGACCAGTCGCGGCAGCTGCACGAGGCCGAGAAGGTGGTGGCCGCCTACGAGCCCTCGGCGCCCAAGGATCTGCAGTACTCGGTCGCCGACGTCAACCGCAGGTTCCCCATGGCGTTGCTCGCCGGCATTTTCGCGTTCGCCGTCGTGGTGGTCGGCCGGTTGCGCGGCCTCATGGCGCTGGTCGCGCTGGCCGTCAGCTTCATGGTGCTGACGTTCTTCATCCTGCCCGCGGTTCTGCAGGGCTCGAACCCGCTGCTCGTGGCGGTGATCGGGTCGAGCGCCATCATGCTGATCGCCCTCTACATGTGCCACGGTCTGTCGGCTCGTACGTCCGTGGCGGTGCTGGGGACCCTGCTGTCGCTCGTACTGATCGGCCTGCTCGGCTCAGGGTTCATCAGCTGGGCCGCGCTGACCGGCAACACGGACGACAACACCGGTCTGATCCACGGCCTGTACCCCTCGATCGACATGAGCGGTCTGCTGCTGGCGGGCGTCATCATCGGCTCGCTCGGCGTCCTCGACGACGTGACGGTCACCCAGACGTCGGCGGTGTGGGAGCTGCACGAGGCAAATCCGTCGATGGGCTGGCGGGGGCTGTACCGGGCGGGCATCCGCATCGGCCGAGACCACATCGCGTCCGTCGTCAACACCCTCGTCCTTGCCTACGCGGGCGCCGCGCTGCCGTTGCTGCTGCTCTTCTCCATCGCGCAGAGCAGTGTGGGGACGGTCGCCAACAGCGAGTTGGTGGCAGAGGAGATCGTGCGCACGCTGGTGGGCTCGATCGGCCTGGTCGCCTCTGTGCCGGTCACGACACTGCTCGCGGCTCTGGTGGTCGCGGCCGACCGTCCGGGTCCGCAGTCGGCGAGTGCGACGGCCGGCGCAGGAGCACCTGCTCTGGCACGCACGGGACGGGGCCGGCGCCGCAAGCACTGAGAGGGGCGGAGGCCCGGCGGGCGGGCGTGCAACCAACGGAAGGTCTGAGACCGTTGGGCCGGCCGGCCCGGAGAGAGGCGTTACTGCGCCCTCCACGTCCACCGCAGACGCGTTCCGGCCGGTTGCGGCCGCGTCCCCCCGTCTCCGCTTCAGCCCGCGCTCTGCTCTTCCGCCAGGATGCGGTCCAGCGCGTCGTCGAGGTGGGCGTCGAAGTCCTCGAGAGAACCCTCCTGGCCGAGGGGCACCAGCTTGTCGGTGCGGTC
Source organism: Streptomyces sp. DF42 (assembly GCF_058267695.1). Taxonomy (NCBI): domain Bacteria; kingdom Bacillati; phylum Actinomycetota; class Actinomycetes; order Kitasatosporales; family Streptomycetaceae; genus Streptomyces; species Streptomyces sp. DF42. Next base: position 4,750,439 of record NZ_CM177859.1, read on the forward strand.
GAGGAAGGCGATGAGCGGTGCCGTCGACGAGCGGAACAGCGCCTGGTCGCGGCCGACCTGAAGACGGATCAGGACCTCTGTCAGCGAGTCGGGTTCGACGGGGGAGACGCGCACGTCCCCCTCACCGCTCGGGCGGTTCACCCCGTCGATGAGCAGCTCACGTCCGAACGCCCAGGTCACCGGCGCGTCCCCGGGCAAATGGAAGGTCAGCCGTACGGCATAGGGATCGCTCGTCTCGTAGCGCAGCTCCACCGGGATACGGAAGGAGAGCTCCTCGGACACGAGAAAGCTCATCATGACCTCTGCCTGTACGGACTCGCGCATCGCCTACCCCGTCGTGTGAAGCCGACCCGGCTGGGAAATGATCCCCTGACATTGGTGGCATCTTGCTGAACGTACACAGCAGATCACAAGGAGTGAGTTTTCAGATACTGATAGAGATTGCGAGTGACCCCAGCAGTCGCCCGATTTCGCACTGCAGTTGCTGGGCCGCGGACACCAACCGGTCGGCCTGATGAGAAGGCAGGGAGATGGCCAGCGTCGCCGCCGTCGTTCCCACGGTGATCGGAATCGCCGCGCAGACCGTCCCCAGCGCGTACTCCTGCCGCTCCGTCACCGGTCCCATCCGCCGCGTTCGCTCGAGCCGCCGGAGCAGGGTGTGGCTGTCCCGCACGGTGTACGGGGTGAGGGACTGCACGGGGTAGCGGTCAAGGTGGTCACGGCGGGCGTCTTCGTCCAGCTGGGAGAGCAGACACTGACCGATCGCGTGCGCGTGCGCCGTCTCGCGGAAGTCGGCCCACTCCTCGGCCGCGGGATTGGCCGGGGTGTCGGAAACGCACCTGACCTCGATCTCGCCGTCCCGGTACACGGCGTAGTACACGGGCACACCGATCGCGTCCCGCCAGCCGGCCAGTGCGTCGACGATCGTGCTGCGACGTTTCTGCTGGGCTCCACTGCCGCCCAGTCGCACAGCAGCCTCGCCGAGGAAGAACAGACCCTTGTCGCGGCAGAGATAGCCCTCGTGGACCAGGGTGCGCAGCAGGTGATAGGCCGTCGGAAGCGCCAGGCCCGTCTCGCGGGCCAGCTGTTTGGCAGGGGCTCCGTGCGCGTGCTCGGCGACGCATTCCAGCAGACGCATCGCGCGCTGGACGGATCCGATGAGTGTCGCGGACTGCGACGGCGCGGGAGGGTTCGCCGGGGGCGGCTGCGCCGGAGGTGCGGTCAGGCGCGACGGTGCGGGTGGTGCCGCCGCGCGCTCCTGCGTCGAGGGCCCCGGCTGTTCGGGAGGCCTCATGCGGCGTCCCGGAGTTGTAGCGGGCACTGCGTGGGGATCAGTGAGTGCGGTGTCTACCGTGGCCAAGGGTCACTCCCGAAGCGCGAGGGGGCAGCCCGTGCTGGGGAACACGGGTGGGGGTGTACGCCGCTCGCGGGGTCGTCCCCGCGTCGAATTCCGGACTCTATTCGCCCGCTGCCGCCTTGAGGCGACCGGTCCGGAAAACTTCCCTCGCGCGAGGGAACCGGTGATTCCTGTTACCGATCACCGGTGTCCCAGGGCCCTCACCAGTCGCTACGTGAGGACGAGCTCGACGTGAACTTCCGTACGACGTAAATCAGTCCGCCGACCAGTGCGACGAAGACCAGAACCTTGAACAGCACGAGGATGAAGAAGCCGACGACGCTGGCTATCAGCCCGCCGAAGACGACCAGGGCGATGACCGGCACCGCGATCCACTTAACCCACCACGGCAGTCCGCCGAAAATCTCACCCATTGCCTCGTCCTTAACTCTCCGCCCGGCTGCTGTGCAGGGGCCCTTTGATGTCCTGCACTCGATGCTAGGGCCGGCGGGGGCCTCAGCGGGGGCCTCGCACCCCTTGTCCTCCCCTGACTGTTCCCCTAGGGAACCCCGAGAGGGCAGGTCAGCTTTCCGGCGGAGAGAACACCACGAGCACCCGCAGGTCCTCGCTGATGTGGTGGAACTTGTGGGCGACTCCGGCGGGCACGTACACCACACTGCCGCGCGCGACCTCGGTGGTCTCCAGGCCGACGGTGATCGAGGCGCGGCCGCTCACAACGAAGTAAACCTCGTCCTGGTTGTGTGGCTTCTGTGGATCATGTTCTCCGGCGTTGAGCGCGTACAGACCGACGGACATGTGCCGTTCTCGTAGAAACTGCAGGTAGGCGCCCTCGTTGGCGGCCCGTTCCGCCTCCAGTTCGTCCAGCCGGAATGCCTTCATCGCTATTGCCGTCCTCGTCCCACTGCTCGTGACCGATCTCGTCTGCCACGATCAGACACATGAAGAATTTCGTAGTCAAGACGATCGCCAACGCGGGTGCCCTGGCGGTCGCCGTATGGCTGCTCGACAAGATCACCCTGACCGGTGACAGCACGGGCAAGAAGGCCGGCACCCTGATCGTGGTAGCGCTGATCTTCGGCCTGGTGAACTTCCTGGTCAAGCCGCTCGTGAAGCTTCTGAGCCTTCCGCTGCTCATCCTGACCCTGGGGTTGTTCACCCTGGTCGTCAACGCGTTGATGCTGTTGCTCACCTCGTGGCTGGCCGACAAGTTCGACCTGAGCTTCCACGTCGAGGGCTTCTGGACCGCGATACTCGGCGGTCTGATCATCTCCATCGTGTCCTGGGCGCTGCACGTCGTCCTGCCCGACGAGGACTGAGCACGCGATGAGCTACCGCGTCTGCTTCGTGTGCACCGGCAACATCTGCCGCTCCCCGATGGCCGAGTCCGTCTTCCGCGCCCGCATCGCGGAGGCCGGGCTCGGCGGCCTCGTCGAGGTCGACAGCGCCGGCACGGGCGGCTGGCACGAGGGCGACGGCGCCGACCCGCGCACCGTCTCCGTCCTGGAGCAGAGCGGCTACGACAGCGGTCACTCGGCGCGTCAGTTCAGGCCGTCCTGGTTCTCCCGCCTCGACCTCGTCATCGCCCTCGACGCCGGCCACCTCAGGGCCCTGCGCCATCTCGCGCCCACCCAGGAGGACGCGGCCAAGGTGCGGTTGCTCCGCTCCTACGACCCCGCGGCGGGCGACGACCTCGACGTACCGGACCCGTACTACGGGGGCCTGGACGGATTCGAGGAGTGCCTTGAGATGGTGGAGAGGGCGAGCGAGGGACTCCTCGCCGCGGTACGCGAGCAAGTGGAGGGACGGGCGGCATGAGTGATTCCGCTACGGGCAGGCCGCCGGGCGACGGGGACGGCACACGCGCGGTACGGGCCGGCCTGCCCGAGGCGGTCAAGAACGAACCGACCCTGCCCGGACCGGTGTTCGCGGCCCACTTCCACCTGCCGGGCGACGTCGGCGGCCCGTACACCTACGGCCGCGACGAGAACCCCACCTGGACGCTGCTGGAGCGCGCCGTCGGCGAGCTGGAGGCGCCGGGGCGGGACGACGTGGAGACCCTCACGTTCGCCTCCGGCATGGCCGCCGTCTCGTCCGTGCTGTTCTCCCATCTCCGCACCGGCGACACGGTCGTGCTGCCCGCCGACGGCTACCAGGCGCTGCCCCTGGTGCGTGCGCAGCTGGAGGCGTACGGCATCGAGGTGCGCACGGCGCCGACCGGCGGGGACGCCCAGCTCGAAGTCCTCGACGGCGCACGGCTGCTGTGGCTCGAGACGCCCTCGAACCCCGGTCTCGAGGTGTGCGACGTCCGACGCCTCGCCGAGGCGGCACACGCGCGTGGCGCGCTCGTCGCCGTCGACAACACCCTTGCGACGCCCCTCGGGCAGCGCCCGCTGGAGCTCGGCGCCGACTTCTCCGTGGCCAGCGGCACCAAGCAGCTCACCGGGCACGGCGACGTGCTGCTCGGCTACGTGGTCGGCCGCGACGCCGAGGCCATGGCCGCCGTACGCCGCTGGCGCAAGATCGTCGGTGCGATCCCCGGGCCCATGGAGGCCTGGCTCGCGCACCGTTCGATCGCCACGCTCCAGCTGCGCGTCGACCGGCAGTGCGCGACGGCTCTCACCGTCGCCGAAGCGCTACGGGAGCGGCCCGAGGTGACCGGGTTGCGCTACCCGGGGCTGCCCGACGATCCCTCGCACAAGATCGCCTCGCAGCAGATGCGTCGCTACGGATGCGTGGTCTCCTTCACGCTGCCCACGCGCACGCGTGCCGACCGTTTCCTCGATGTCCTGCGGCTCGTCGACGACGCGACGAGCTTCGGCGGTGTGCGGTCCACGGCCGAACGGCGCGGGCGCTGGGGCGGGGACGCCGTGCCGGAGGGATTCATTCGCTTCTCGGTCGGCGCCGAGGACCCCGAGGACCTGGTGACGGACGTGCTCCGCGCGCTGGACGAGTCGGCGGAATGACCGTCGCGAGGCCTGCTTCACGGACGCCCTACCGGTGACCCGGTACGCACAACGGACGGTCCGAGCCTCCCCCCTCGTGGCTCGGACCGTCCTCGGTTCCGCGCGCGAAGAACCGCGCGAACAAGGCTAGTTGACTCTGTGTCAGTGTCCAATCACAGTAGCGACAGCGACCTATCGACTTATTTATAGTTGGGCCCTGCCCGGGAGATGGGCAGGGAAGGGGTGGGCTTGCCATGGATCTGGCCTTGCTGCGCACTTTTGTGACGGTGCACCGGGCCGGCTCCTTCACCCGCGCCGCCGCACTACTCGGCCTGTCGCAGCCGGCCGTGACCTCGCAGATCCGCACGCTGGAGCGACAGCTGGGCCGCCCCCTGTTCCTGCGACAGGCCCGCGGTGTGACCCCGACGAGCATCGGGGACGAGCTCGCTCACAAGGCCGCTCCGCATCTCGACGCCCTGGTGGAGATCGCCGAGACCGGCCTGGACGACGAGTCCTCCTTGCGCACGCTGCATCTCGCCGGTCCCCCCGAGTTCACCGCCGAACGGGCACTGCCGGCCCTCACCGAGCTGACCGGCGAGGACGGCCAGGGCTACGCACTGCGCGCCTCGTTCGGGAATGCCGAGGAAGCTCTGGAGGGGCTGTCAGCCGGGCATCACGATCTGGCCATCAGTACGGCCCGTCCGCGCGGTGCTCTGCTCATGGCGACTCCGCTGTGCGACGAAGAGCACGTCCTGGTGGCCGCCCCGCACCGGGCCGAACAGATCGGCCATGGGAAGCCGCACCGCAAGGGAGCACCCGCCCTGGAGGACGTGCCGGTGATCGAGGTGCACGAGTCCCTGCCCTTGGTCTCCCGCTACTGGGCCTCGGTCTTCGACTCCCGCCCCGGCGCCCCCGGCACAGTCATCGTTCCCGATCTTCGCGCGGTCCTCGCCTGCGCCGTCGCGGGCGCGGGGCTCGCGGTACTGCCCCGCTATCTGTGCGGGGAAGCCCTGGAAAGCGGAGACGTCGTCGCCCTGCACAATCCCGCGGTGCCCCCTCTGCGGACGTACTTCCTCGTGGTGCGCACCGGCACACTTGCGATGCCGCACATCGCACGGGCTCACGAATGGCTGCTGCGAGCGGCAGCCGACTGGTGCTGACCAGGGCTTTTCCAGCGGTCACGGGGAGATGTCGGCCGGTGACGTCCCGCGATGTTTCACGTGGAACCAACCGGGCCACATTTCCCCCATGACGGTCCGACCCGTGGTCAAGCGCACCGCTCGTGCTGTTCTGCTCGACGGCGACAACCTGATCCTGATCAAGCGCACCAAGCCAGGTGTCGATCCCTACTGGGTTACTCCCGGTGGCGGGGTCGAGCCCGCGGATACGACCGTCGTCGACGCCCTGCACCGCGAGGTGTACGAGGAACTCGGCGCCAAGATCACCGATGTGGTGCCCTGCTTCGTGGACACCGTGGAGCACATCGGAGAGGGCGGCGGCGCGACCGGCGTGAAGGTGCAGCACTTCTTCGTCTGCCGCCTGGAGTCCATCGACCCGTCGCTGCGACATGGCCCCGAGGTGGACGAGCCCGCCGGCGAGTACGAGATCGTACGAGTGCCGTTCACCCGCGTCGGTATCGCCTCCGTGCATCTCGTGCCCCTGTCCTTGCGGCACTACCTTGACGGGAACATCGAGGGCGTGCGCGCCATGCACGCTCCGGACCTGGGGTGAGGGCCGCCGCCGGGTCAGGGTCCGGCGACGACGCGTTCTTCCACCGCGTCGTGCCGTATACGTTCGGGCGGGATGCCCACGTGTCTCAGGGCATCCACACCGCTGCGGATCATGCCCAGCGGGCCCGAGAGATAGGCGTCGAACGCGTTCCACGGCCCGTACTCACGTATGGCATCCGGAAGGTGGAGATGCGCCCGCTGGTCGATGACCGCGCGCACCGAGAGCCAGGGATGTGACTGCTGGAGTCTGAGCATGGTGTCGATGTCGTACAGGTCGTGGTCGGTACGGGCACCGTAGAACACCTCGACCGGCCGCCGCTCACCGTGCTCTGCCACGTCCCCGATCAGTGCCTTGATCGGCGCTATTCCGGTGCCACCGCCCAGGCACAGCAGCCCGCTGTCGGTGGTGTGGTCGACGGTCATCGAACCAGTCGGCGGCCCCAGGCGGATGATGTCACCTGGGCGAGCACGGTGCACCAGCGCGTTCGAGACCCAGCCCGCGGGGACGGCCTTCACATGGAACGTCAGCAGACCGTCGGACCGGGGTGCCGAGGCGAACGAGTAGTGCCGCCAGATCCGCGGCCACCACGGCGTCTCCAGACTCGTGTACTGCCCCGCCAGGAAGGGGTAGGGCTGATCGGGACGCACCGTGACGACCGCTACATCCGGGGTTCTGCGGTCGTGCGCGACGATCTCGGCGAACCACCAGGCAGGGGCGCGCAGTTCATCAGCGGCCGCTGCGTCGATCATGATCTGCGAGATCGTCGTGTACGTCCGGACCCAGACCGCCTCCATCTCCGCGTCCCAGATTCCGGCGGTGTACTTGCTCAGCGCGCCGACGAGGCATTCGCCGACAGCCGGATAGTGCTCGGCCCTGGTGCCGTACTTGCGGTGACCGCGTCCGAGGTTCTGCAGATAGGTGACGAGGGCCTCGCTGTTGTCGATGTGCTCGGCCGCCGTGAGCAAAGCTCTGAACAGTCGGTCCCTCTGGGTGTCCATCGCGGCGGGGAACAGTGACCGCAGGTCCGGATGGCGGACGAAGAGCATCGCGTAGAAGTACGAGGTGACCTTGTCGGCGATCGGCGCCACCTCGGCCACGCTGCGACGGATGAGAAGGCCGTCCGGTGACGCACTCTCGACCCGGGCCCGGACGTGCGGTCGCCGTGCCTGCGTTGCCGGCAAGGTGGAGTGCTGGATGGGCACGCGCCGGTCGGCGGGGAAGCTCACGACGGCGGTGGGCTCCACTGCTGGAGACTGCGCGCCGAGTTCGACCCGTGGTGCTTCCTGCGCGCTGTTCTCGCCGTCGGTGTCCGTCGTGGTGCCGCCCTCGGTCACCTCACGCTCCTCTTCCAAGGGCATCGCCGGCTGCGTGGACGACGTGAACCAACCGTCGCCACCGCCGCCGGAAGTGCCGTTGTCGGCCGACGCGGTGGTCGGAGCGTCCATGGTGTGCCTCGCCTCGAACATCTTTCGGTCGGTCTGCGCACTTCCTCGGTCGGAAGGTGCCTTTCCCCCCGCAGACGTCTTGCTCTCCCCGTTCCATACCGCGGCCAATGCGGCCACATTCAACCTGGATTCACTTGCGTACGGACAAGTAGGGCGAGAGTGTGACATTGGCCGCGGTGCTCTTCACTACAGAATCCCATCGTGCATGGGCACTTCAGCCGTATAACCGCAAATGCGGGTCTTCGATCTCTCCGTCCCGTTACGCTGCATCGCCCAGCCCCGGTCCGCACAGGATGTCTACGCCTATTCACCTGACGTGGCGCACCAATTCATAGGCTTCCCACAGATCCCCGCCGAGGTACGAGTGTGTCGCGAGACCGGCGAGGTGGCTGTCCGCATTGACCGCGACGGAGATCGGAACAGCACCGAACAGATCTTTGTCCGACAGCGAGTCGCCATAGGCAATGCAGTCGGCCAGTTCGACGCCGAACTCCCTGCACAGCCGGCCGGCAATCTCGACCTTGGCCGCGGCGCTGAGAACTCCGGTCGGGTCCACGGGCTCAGTGAACGGCACCGCGGGTAAACGGGACCCGAAAGCCGCATGCGCGCCCCAGCCGGTAAGCCGCTCCACGAAGAAAGAAGGCGAGAGCGATACGACAGCGCAGTAGTCGCCCACCTGCCGGATCTCCGCCCAGACCTCGCGGATGCGCTCGAGTCACGGGGCAGTTTCGAAGGCCGCCGACACATGTGCTTCGGTGAGTTCCGCCCAGAGCGCATATACCTGCGCCGCGTACTCCGGCGGCCCTATGAGCCCCGCCGAAATCGCCTGATCGAGCGCCACGGTCTCGGCTTCCAGGCCCAGTTGCCGTGAGATCTCCACAGGCGCCGAAGTGCCCTGCAGCAGCGTGCCGTCCAGATCGAAGAGATGAAGTCTCGCCATGGGGCACGAGGCTAGTGCGGAGGCGGCGAACTCCGCCCGCAAGACGACCGGATGGCCAGCGTTCGCCCGTGTTTCACGTGAAACACCCCACTGCTGTCCGCCCGCTGTGCACTTGCCCACGACATGGCCAAAAGCCCTTGTCTCTCACGAGAAAGAGGTGGACGGCGAGGGCACCCGTCGGACAGCCTGACCTGCGTGTCGACTCCTCCCCATGCCCCTCTTCCCATCCGCCGTCTGACGCTTCGCGATCTCACCGCCTGCGCCGACTTGTCCGAGGACCGGGGGTGGCCACGCGAGGAGCACAAGTGGGGCTTCCTCCTCACGGCAGGGAAGGGATACGGGATCGACGACCCCGACGGCGGCCTCGTCAGCGCCTGTGTCGTCACCGAGTTCGGGCCGCATGGCCGTCCTGCTCTCGGAGCCATCGGGATGGTGCTGGTAGCCGAACGGCACGCCCGTCAGGGCATCGGACGCCGGCTGATGCAACACGTCGTCTCGCTGATGGGCACCACCCCGCTCACGCTGCACGCCACACCGTACGGTCGCCCGCTCTACGAGGAACTCGGCTTCAAGGTCACCGGCCGGGCGGAGATGCTGCGCGGGCACTTCACGCCCAGCGACTCCGAGCCGAAGGTCGTCACACGCACGGCCACCGCCGAGGACCTCACCTCGATCCTCCGGCTCGACGAGGAAGTGTTCGGTGCCGACCGCACGCCCATCGTCACGCGGCTGCCCGCCTTCGCCGACCGACTGCACGTGGCGGAGGAGAAGGGTCGGCTCATCGGCTACGCGGCCACCTGGCCCAACATGGAAACCCAGGTGGTGGGTCCCCTGATTGCCCGGGATACGGAGACGGCGAAGGCGCTCATCGCCTCGCTCGCCACCCACACCGACCGCCCCCTGCGCACCGACATCGACGTACGCCACGATGAGTTGCTGGCATGGGCAAAGGAGCGGGGGCTGGCGTCCATCGCGTTCAACGCGGTCATGACGTACGGGATCCCGGAGCTGCCCGGCGACTGGACCAGGCGATTCGCTCCGCTGACCGTGGCGGCGGGCTGAGCCCTGCCCTTGAGGGTGACCGTACGTAGAGTGCAGGCATGGGAGATCTTGAAATAAGGCCCGCCACGGCGGACGACGTGGCCGCGATCGTCGCCCTGCTCGCCGACGACCCCTTGGGCGCCCAGCGCGAGTCACCGGACGATCTGACCCCGTACCTGTCCGCCGTGGAGCGCCTCACGTCCGACCCGAACCAGCATCTGGTCGTCGCGGTTCGGCAGGAACGTGTCGTCGGCACGCTGCAGCTCACGATCATTCCCGGCCTATCGCGCCGCGGTGCCACCAGGTCGATCATCGAAGGTGTCCGGATCCGCACCGATGAACGAGGCGGCGGTCTGGGCACACGGCTCATCCAGTGGGCGGTCGACGAATCCCGGCGCCAGGGCTGCCAGTTGGCCCAGCTGACTTCCGACAATACGCGCACCGACGCCCACCGCTTCTACGAGCGGCTCGGCTTCACGGCCTCACACGTCGGGTTCAAGATCCAGCTGTGAGGCCGCGCAGTGAAGCGTCATGTTTCACGTGAAACACGACCCCGTATGGGCAAGGGTGACTAGCCGATCCCCCGCCAGCCGTCCGGATCCACCCCACCCGGCACCGAGGCCTCCTCGTCGTACGGCTGACGCGTGAACACGAACGACCCGAGGTCCAGGTGGCTCACCGTCCCGTCCGGCCGCCGTACGGCCTTCAGGAGCTCTCCGGCGTAGTAGCCCTCCAGTCCGGTCCAGGTCCCGTCACTGTTTGCCCTGAAGCGCGAGCGGCGGCCACTGCCGGACAGCGGCTCCATCGAGACACCTCCGTCGGCCGCGAGCCGCAGGGCGAACGCCTGCGTTCCCCAGTACCAGGGTCCGGTCAACTCCAGTACGCGCGGCGCGGCTTGAGCCAGTGGCCGCCATGGATCGGGAATGCGCGGCTCGGCCTCGGCGACGATCCGTACGAGATCCGCCCCGACGGTGCCCAGCAGAGGACCGGAGGTGCAGTTGGCCAGCACCACCGCCGCGACGTCGTCCTGGACGCTGATGGTGAGGTTCGCCAGAAAGCCCGGCAGTGATCCGGAGTGCCCCACGAGCAGCCGGCCGGCCCGCTGCTGGATCTGCAGCCCCAGTCCGTACGTGGCTCCGTCCACGACGTCCGCGGCTTCGGCGGGTGCAGCGGGCGTACGCATCTTTCTCACGGTCTCGGCGCTCAGCACCCGGTCGTCGCCCTGTGCCAGGAAGACGGCGAATCGCGCCAGGTCAGCTGCCGTGGACCAGAGCTGACCGGCAGAGGCCATCCGACCGAGGTCTTCGGCGGGTTCGGGCAGCAGGACATCTGCCCAGGGGTGCACGGCCCAGCCACCCGCATGGGGTGCCTGTGGGTGAGCGCTCGTACGGTCGAGGCCCAGAGGTTCGAGCACTTCACGCCGAAGTACTTCCTCCCACGGCGCTCCACGCAGCTTCTCGACGAGCGTGCCGAGCACGGTGTAGCCGGGGTTGGAGTAGTGGAAGCGGCGGCCGACCGGATGCAGAAGGGCCTGCTCGCCCAGGACATCGGCGAGTTCGGGGCGCAGGGACCCCGGAGTACGTTCCCACCACGGGGCAGGCGACTCCGCCGCCAATCCGCTCGTGTGGGCGAGGAGGTCGGCGATGGTCGCCTCCCCCGCGCCGGTTCCGGGCACGTGCTTCTCCAACGGATCACCGAGGTCGAGTGCGCCCTCGTCGCGCAGCCGAAGCACGAGAACAGCGGTGAAGGTCTTGGTGATGGAGCCGATGCGGTACTGCACGTTCTCGTCCGGACCGTGCCCGTCCACCGAGGTGCGCGCACCGTGCCACACGGCCCGCCCGCCTCTCACGACCGCCGCGACGACCGAAGGCGCACGCCCTTCGGACTGGGCCACAGCGATCCTGTGCAGCAGTGCCCGGCGCGTTCCGGGGAGCAGCTCTTCCTGAGGTGTCGTCATGGCCCCAGTCCATCCCGCAGGACCCTCGACCGTCGAGTCAAATTCGGCGGGTCCCTGGGCGGTCTGTCTTGATCGGAGCAGACCGCCGGGCTCGTGACCTGGGGCGCGGCTGCCGGAGCGGAACTCGCGTGGACAAGCCGCCGGGTGTGTGACCCGCCCGATCGTGCCGGCGATGCGCTGACCGGCCGGGCGGACGGTCAGATCAGCGCAGGCCTGCGAAGAGATCGTTCTCGGGTAGGTCCGCGCCGGTGGCGTCCTGGACGCGCACGAAGGCCTCCACGCCCATCAGCTCGCCGAACCTCTCCTTGCCCATCTTGAGGAAAAAAATGTTCTCGCCCTGGCTGGCATGCGCGGCCAACGCGTCGAACTTCTGACCGCTGAACGCGGTGGTGTCCACCCACGTGGTGATCTCATCGTCGGGGAGGCCGATCTCGGCCATCGCGGCGGCCTCGGCGGGATCCGGCTCCGGCATGTCCGGATGAAACTCGCGCATGATCTCACCGAACCGCTGCATCCCCGAGCGGGGCATCGTGGTCCAGTACACCTTCGGTGTCAGCGCGGTCATCTCCAGCGCCGCCATAGTGATGCGGTGGGCCTGGATGTGGTCGGGGTGGCCGTAGAAGCCGTTCTCGTCGTAAGTGACGACCACATCAGGTCGGTAGTGCCGCATGAGTTCCGCGAGCCGGGCCGCGCCTTCCTGCACGGGGGTCTGCCAGAAGGATCCGGGGGCGTCGTTGTTCGGCCAGCCCATCATCCCGGAGTCGGCATAGTCCAACATCTCCAGGTCGCTGATCTTCAGAACGTCACAGCTCGCCTCAAGTTCTTGGCGGCGCATCAAGGCGACCGCCGCCGGATCGTGCCCGGGATCACCTGGCTTGACGCCTCCCGGTCCGTCACCGCAACCGCCGTCGGTACACGTCACGAGGACCGTGTGGATGCCCTCCGCCGCGTACCGCGCGAGGACCCCTCCGGTTCCGGTGGCTTCATCGTCGGGGTGGGCGTGTACTGCCATGAGCGTCAAGGGCCGGTCAGTCATGGAACAGTCCTCCTGCAGAAATACGTCTTGGTCCGAGTGCACGGCGGGCGTACTTCGATCCTGGGGCCCGGATTCTGGTGGCGACGACCTTGTGGTCTCCGTGTTCCCCGCCGTGCGGCGCCGGTCCCCTCGGTCGATGCAACCGCGTCGACCGGACCGGCTGTTCCCGGCGCGGCCGCTCGGTCTTCCAGGCCTCGGCGTTTCGACGCGAACGAGGTACGGGCGCGACCTGCACGTCTCAGCGCCACGTCGGATCCGACTTCCGTCCGGCACCAGCCGTGAGATTCGGACACGAAATTTCAGACCGCACCCTGAAGCAGCTCAGGTCTGCGCCATGTCCACGAAGCGCGAGTAGTGGCCCTGGAAGGCGACCGTGATCGTCGCGGTCGGGCCGTTACGGTGCTTGGCCACGATCAGATCCGCCTCGCCCGCGCGCGGCGACTCCTTCTCGTACGCGTCCTCACGGTGCAGCAGGATGACCATGTCGGCGTCCTGCTCGATGGAGCCGGACTCACGCAGGTCGGAGACCATCGGCTTCTTGTCGGTGCGCTGCTCGGGACCACGGTTCAGCTGGGACAGCGCGATGACCGGGAGTTCCAGCTCCTTGGCGAGGAGCTTGAGGTTACGGGACATGTCCGAGACCTCCTGCTGGCGGTTCTCGGCACGCTTGGAGCCGCCGGACTGCATCAGCTGGAGATAGTCGATGACGACCAGTCTGATGTCGTTGCGCTGCTTGAGACGTCGGCACTTGGCGCGGATCTCCATCATCGACAGGTTCGGGGAGTCGTCGATGAACAGCGGTGCGGCCGACACATCCGGCATCCGGCGGGCAAGACGCGTCCAGTCCTCGTCGGTCATCGTGCCGGAACGCATGTGGTGCAGGGCGACTCGAGCCTCCGCGGACAACAGACGCATCGCGATCTCGTTGCGCCCCATTTCGAGGGAGAAGATGACACTCGGCAGGTTGTGCTTGATCGATGCGGCCCGGGCGAAGTCCAGTGCGAGGGTGGACTTACCCATGGCGGGACGCGCGGCGATGACGATCATCTGGCCCGGATGCAAGCCGTTGGTGAGCGAGTCGAAGTCGGTGAACCCTGTGGGCACACCGGTCATCTCCCCGGAACGGGAGCCGATCGCCTCGATCTCGTCGAGCGCGCCCTCCATGATGTCGCCGAGCGGCAGGTAGTCCTCGCTGGTGCGCTGCTCGGTGACCGCGTAGATCTCCGCCTGGGCGCGGTTGACGATCTCGTCGACGTCGTCGTCGGCCGCGTATCCCATCTGGGTGATACGGGTGCCTGCCTCGACCAGCCGGCGCAGGACCGCGCGCTCGTGCACGATCTCCGCGTAGTACTCGGCGTTGGCCGCCGTCGGCACGGTCTGGACGAGGGTGTGCAGATAGGACGCACCGCCGACCTTGTTGATCTCTCCGCGCTTGGTGAGCTCGGCGGCGATCGTGATGGGGTCGGCCGGCTCGCCCTTGGCGTAGACGTCGAGGATCGCCTGGAAGATCGTCTCGTGTGCGGGCTTGTAGAAGTCGTGGCCCTTGAGGATCTCCACGACGTCGGCGATGGCGTCCTTGGACAGCAGCATGCCGCCGAGAACAGACTGTTCGGCATCCAGGTCCTGGGGCGGCACACGCTCGAAGGATGTGCCCCCACCGTCCCATTCGCCGCTTTCCCGGCCTCGGTCATGCTGTTCGTCTCGGCCGCGACCCCCTTCGCCGCGGCGGCGGGCGGCAGGCAGACGATCACTTGGACCGCTGTCGGCCCAGGGGTCGTCCAAGGGCTCGGAAATGCTCACCGAGCCACCTCCTCCCGTCCGCCGACGAGCGGACCTAGCCGTGCTCTCTTTTCTACGGCACGGCACTGACAAATGAGAGGCCCAACTCCGGTTACTGCGCGTCGGCTTTGAGCTGGAATCCCTGCCGACGAACGGAGTGGGCGCCGGACCACGGTAGGCCTGCGGGCACCGTCAGCCAATCTGGTTATCCACAGGCCATGTGGACGACGGCCCGGATGCTGTGGAGAACTCCGCAAAACCTGTGCACGATGCGGTGGACAGCCCTGTGAACAAGCTCAAGCCTTTCCGACGCAACCTGCTCTGACCTGCACTTTTCCCATCCACCGGCTGTGCAGAAGAAAAACTTTCCCAGTCGGGCCAAGATCGCCTCGAACGACGCACGAACGAGCACACGGAGAGTCAGGAGGTAAGGGTCGCAAAAGCTTTGCATCTCTTACCTGTGGACGATTAGATTGGTGCTCATGACACAGGCTCCCGTGACCTCCAGGGCCACCCGGCGACAGCACGACCAAGAGATCGTCGCACTGGCTGTCCCGGCCTTCGGTGCACTCGTCGCCGAGCCCCTCTTCGTCATGGCCGACAGCGCAATCGTGGGGCACCTCGGCACGGCGCAACTCGCCGGACTCGGCGTCGCCTCAGCCCTCCTCATGACAGCAGTCAGCATCTTCGTCTTCCTCGCCTACGCCACTACGGCAGCCGTCGCCCGACGTGTCGGGGCGGGCGACCTCAAGGCCGCCATCCGCCAGGGAATGGACGGCATCTGGCTGGCACTCCTGCTCGGTGCTGCCGTCATCGCCGCCGTGCTCCCCACGGCGCCGACCGTGGTGGAACTCTTCGGTGCCTCGGAGACCGCAGCACCCTACGCGACGACATACCTGCGTATCTCGGCCCTCGGCATTCCGGCCATGCTCGTCGTGCTCGCCTCGACCGGTGTCCTGCGTGGCCTTCAGGACACTAAGACGCCCCTCTATGTCGCCGTCGCAGGCTTTGTCACCAACGCCGCCCTCAACGCCGGCCTCGTGTACGGCGCCGATCTCGGCATCGCCGGTTCCGCCTGGGGCACCGTCATCGCACAGTGCGGCATGGCAGCGGTCTATCTCATCGTGGTCGTCCGCGGAGCCCGCAGACACGGAGCCTCACTGCGTCCCGACGCGGCGGGGATACAGGCCTCGGCACAAGCCGGCGTCCCCCTGCTGGTCCGCACACTCTCGCTCCGGGCGATCCTGATGATTGCCACGGCCGTCGCCGCCCGTCTTGGCGACGCCGATATCGCGGCACACCAGATCGTGCTGTCCCTGTGGAGTTTGCTCGCCTTCGCCCTTGACGCCATCGCCATCGCCGGTCAGGCCATCATCGGACGCTACCTAGGCGCAGATGACCCCGAGGGTGCCCGTCACGCCTGCCGCCGCATGGTGCAGTGGGGGATCGCGGTCGGAGGCGTACTCGGCGTACTGGTGATGATCGCCCGGCCGGTGTTCCTGCCTCTGTTCACCAACGACACCGTGGTGAAGGACGCCGCCCTGCCCGCTCTTCTCGTGGTGGCTCTCTCCCAGCCGATCTGCGGCATTGTCTTCGTCCTGGACGGCGTGCTGATGGGCGCGGGCGACGGCCCGTATCTGGCCTGGGCCATGGTGGTCACCCTGGCTGCCTTCGCCCCACTGGCGTTGCTCGTCCCGACGCTGGGCGGCGGCCTCACAGCGCTCTGGGGAGCAATGACGCTGATGATGGCGATGCGCATGCTGACCCTTTGGCTGCGGACCCGTTCGGGCCGCTGGATCGTCACAGGCGCCACCCGCTGACTGTTTCACGTGAAACCGGCGATTCACGTGAAACATGCGCGGTGCCGTACTGAACCGGAACGCGAAGAAGGGGCGCCACCCGCGACGGGTGCCGCCCCTTCTCTCAGCAGTCCAGCCGAGCGCAGCGATCAGGCCGCGACGACCTCGATGTTGACCTTGGCGGCAACCTCGGGGTGCAGACGCACAGACGTCTCGTGGGCGCCCAGGGTCTTGATCGGCGCACCCAGCTCGATGCGGCGCTTGTCGACCTCGGGGCCACCGGAAGCCTTGATCGCCGAAGCGATGTCGGCCGGGGTGACGGAACCGAAGAGCCGACCGGCGTCGCCGGAGCGGACAGCCAGACGGACCTTGACGCCCTCGAGCTGGGCCTTCACCTGGTTGGCCTGCTCGATGGTCTGGATCTCGTGAATCTTGCGAGCACGACGGATCTGCTCGACGTCCTTCTCGCCACCCTTGGTCCAGCGGATAGCGAACTTCCGCGGGATCAGGTAGTTGCGAGCGTAACCGTCCTTGACGTCAACGACGTCGCCCGCGGCACCGAGGCCGGAGACCTCGTGGGTGAGGATGATCTTCATGTTTCGGTCACCCTTCCCTTATCGCGCGGTGGAGGTGTAGGGCAGCAGCGCCATCTCACGGCTGTTCTTGACAGCCGTGGCGACGTCACGCTGGTGCTGCGTGCAGTTGCCGGTCACGCGGCGGGCACGGATCTTGCCGCGGTCGGAAATGAACTTCCGCAGCATGTTCGTGTCCTTGTAGTCCACGTACGTGACCTTGTCCTTGCAGAAAGCGCAGACCTTCTTCTTAGGCTTGCGCACAGGCGGCTTCGCCATGGTGTTTCTCCTGTGTGATCAAGAAGTTTGGGTACGAACCCGCCCTAGAAGGGAGGCTCGTCCGAGTAGCCGCCGCCAGCGCTGCCGCCGGAGTTTCCACCCCAGCCACCGCCACCGCCGCCGCCCTGGTTGCCACTGGCAGGAGTGCCGGTCGCCCACGGGTCGTCGGCGGGAGCACCGCCGCCTTGCTGGCCGCCGCCGGAGCCACCGCCCCAGCCACCGCCACCCTGGCCGCCACCGCCGCTGTAACCGCCCTGGCCCTGCTGCCCACCGCGGCCGGCGGTCTTGGTGACCTTGGCCGTGGCGTTGCGCAGGCTGGCGCCGACTTCCTCGACGTCCAGTTCGTAGACCGTGCGCTTGACGCCCTCACGGTCCTCGTAGGACCGCTGCTTCAGCCGGCCCTGCACGATGACGCGCATGCCTCGCTGGAGCGACTCCGCGACGTTCTCCGCCGCCTGACGCCAGACCGAGCAGGTCAGAAAGAGGCTTTCGCCGTCCTTCCACTCGTTCGTCTGGCGGTCGAAGGTGCGGGGAGTGGACGCGACACGGAACTTCGCGACCGCCGCACCGGAGGGGGTGAAGCGCAGCTCGGGGTCATCGACAAGATTGCCGACGACCGTGATGACGGTCTCGCCTGCCATGGGGGAACCTCTCGGCGGGTTTGCTGCTGGCTGCTTGTGCTGCTACTCGAAATCCCGAGACGAGCTGAGCTGGAGGGCTCAGTGGGTCTCGGGACGGAGGACCTTGGTCCGGAGGACCGACTCGTTCAGGTTCATCTGGCGGTCGAGCTCCTTGACGATCGCGGGCTCAGCCTGCAGATCGATGACCGAGTAGATGCCCTCGGGCTTCTTCTTGATCTCGTACGAGAGACGACGACGGCCCCAGGTGTCGACCTTCTCGACCTTGCCGTTGCCCTCACGGACGACGGACAGGAAGTTCTCGATCAGGGGGGAGACAGCGCGCTCCTCCAGATCGGGGTCGAGGATGACCATCACCTCGTAGTGACGCATGTGGAACCCACCTCCTTTGGACTCAACGGCCACGGTCGTTCCGTGGCAGGAGGGTTGTGATGCGTACGCAACGGTATCGGCCGCCACTGACAATCGGGGGTCGGCGAGCGACATCCCTCGTCTGGCCTGGGCGGTTCCCTGGCATTGCCTGGGCAGACACCGGTGCAGAGGGTACAGAGTACCTGCACACGTGCTTCCGGTTGAAATCCGACCGCGGGGACCGTCAGTCTGTACACATCGGGTGTGCATGGCGCTACGATGCGCCGTCTTCCGCAGGAGGTGCCCCATGGCACAGGCATTGCGACCCAACACCGCCGGAGGCCTTTTCGCCACGGACGGAAAACCCCACCCCCTCCAGGACACGCTGCTCGCGGTGACCCTGGTGCTCGGAGTGGTGGCGTTCGTGACGGGCTTCTTCCACAGCCTGCACCTGCTCAGCTCCTGGGCCGGCCTGGCAGGGATCCTCACCGGCGCGTACGGCCAGTGGATCTCGGAGACGACCCGCGAACGCTTCGGGCTCATCCTGGGTCTCGGCGCTTCGGCAGTCGGCTTCTTCCTCGGAATGGCGCATGGGGGTCTCTTCGGCGGGGTCATCAACTGACGCCAGGGACACTGTCCGCTTAACTGCACACAAAGCACCGCGGAACGCCTCGGCGCGCCACAAGCCGGGGCGCAGGTTCCGTTTGCCCAGTCGGGGCGCTCGCGAGGCGCAGTAGGCTTCGGCGCGAGAGCCGGAGCCCCTGTACCCATGGGGACACACCAGCCCGAGGAGCGCCCCGAATGAGCCTGACCCTGAGGACGATCAGCCGTGAGCAGCATCTGGCGTACATCCAGAGCCTGCCCTCGGCGAGCCACATGCAGGTTCCGGCCTGGGCCGACGTCAAGGCGGAGTGGCGCTCCGAGAGCCTCGGCTGGTTCGACGAGCGCACCGGCGAAATGGTCGGCGCGGGCCTCGTCCTCTACCGTCAGCTGCCCAAGATCAAGCGCTACCTGGCCTATCTGCCCGAGGGTCCGGTCATCAACTGGTTCGCGCCGAATCTGACCGAGTGGCTGGAACCGATGCTCGCCCACCTCAAGCAACAGGGCGCGTTCTCCGTGAAGATGGGCCCGCCGGTGATCATCCGGCGTTGGGAGGCGGGCTCCATCAAGCAGGGCATCCAGAACCCGGACGTGAAGCGGCTGCGCGACATCGAGGCCGACTTCATCGAACCGCGCGCCTTCGAGGTCGCCGACAAGCTGCGCCGCATGGGCTGGCAGCAGGGCGAGGACGGCGGGGCCGGCTTCGGCGACGTGCAGCCCCGCTATGTCTTCCAGGTGCCGCTCGCCAACCGCTCCCTGGAAGAGGTCCACAAGAACTTCAACCAGCTGTGGCGACGCAACATCAAGAAGGCCGAGAAGGCGGGCGTCGAGGTCGTCCAGGGCGGCTACCAGGACCTCGACGAGTGGCAGCGGTTGTACGAGATCACCGCTGTGCGCGACCACTTCCGGCCTCGCCCGCTGTCGTACTTCCAACGCATGTGGACGGCCCTCAACACCGAGGACCCCAACCGGATGCGGCTGTACTTCGCACGGCACAACGGCGTGAACCTGTCGGCGGCGACCATGCTGATCGTCGGCGGTCACGTCTGGTACTCCTACGGCGCCTCCGACAACATCGGTCGTGAGGTCCGGCCCTCGAACGCGATGCAGTGGCGGATGCTGCGTGACGCCTACGCGCTCGGCGCGACGGCGTATGACCTGCGGGGCATCTCCGACTCGCTGGACGAGACGGACCACCTCTTCGGCCTGATCCAGTTCAAGGTGGGCACCGGCGGTCAGGCGGCCGAGTACCTCGGCGAGTGGGACTTCCCGTTGAACAAGCTGCTCCACAAGGCGCTCGACATCTACATGTCGCGCCGCTGAGCCCCATCGGCCCCGGCTGTTTGCTTCGATAAGTCCGACAGCTTCGTTCGCTTTCATACCTCTGATACACCGCAGCCACGAGAAAGGTTCCAGGTCCGGCCATGGCGCTCACCCTCTACGTCGACACCGCGCGCTGGCGGGCGCACCACAAGCACGTGCAGGAGCAGTTCCCGGGGCTCGTCCCGGTCTGCAAGGGCAACGGCTACGGCTTCGGACACGAGCGGCTGGCGGAGGAGGCCACCCGGATGGGTTCCGACATCCTCGCCGTCGGCACCACATACGAGGCTGCGCGCATCAAGGACTACTTCGGCGGTGACCTGCTGGTACTGACGCCGTACCGGCGCGGCGAGGAGCCCGTACCGCTGCCCGACCGTGTGATCCGCTCGGTGTCCTCGGTGGACGGCGTGTACGGCCTGGTGGGCGCCCGTGTGGTCATCGAGGTGATGTCCTCGATGAAGCGGCACGGCATCAGCGCGCAGGACCTGTCGCAGCTGCACTCCGCCATAGAGAACGTGCGCCTCGAGGGCTTCGCCATCCACCTGCCGCTGGACCGCACGGATGGCTCGGACGCCGTCGAAGAGGTCATCGGCTGGATGGACCACCTGCGCGCGGCTCGTCTGCCGCTGCACACGATGTTCGTCAGCCATCTCAAGGCCGATGAACTCCACCGGCTGCAGCAGCAGTTCCCGCAGACGCGCTTCCGCGCCCGCATCGGCACCCGCCTGTGGCTGGGCGACCACGAGGCCACGGACTACCGCGGTGCGGTCCTGGACGTCACCCGTGTGGCCAAGGGGGACCGGTTCGGCTACCGCCAGCAGAAGGCGGCCTCCGACGGCTACCTGGTCGTCGTGGCGGGCGGTACGTCACACGGGGTGGGCCTGGAGGCCCCGAAGGCGCTGCACGGCGTCATGCCGCGCGCCAAGGGCGTTGCCCGGGCCGGCCTCGCCACGGTGAACCGGAACCTTTCTCCGTTCGTCTGGGGTGGCAAGCAGCGATGGTTCGCCGAACCGCCGCACATGCAGGTTTCCATCCTGTTCGTGCCGACGGACGCACCCGAGCCGAAGGTCGGTGAGGAGTTGGTGGCTCATCTGCGGCACACCACCACGCAGTTCGACCGCCTCGTCGACCGCTGATCGACGCGGCAGCAACCGAAAAGGCCGTACACGGAGTCTCCGTGTACGGCCTTTCGCACGGCGCGAGTCGACGTTGAGTTCGTGGGTCGCCCACCGCCGCCTGTGAACTGTTCGCTCAGAGCGAACCCTCCGTGGAAGAAGTCGTTCCAGGACTGCCCCACTCCACCTGCGGTCCGTCGAAGTGGGCCGCGTGCCGCGGCGGATGGGATGCCGCGCCAAGGGCGAACACGTCCTCCGCGCCGTCCAGCACACCCCCTGACGGGTCGTCGTCGCCGGCCCGCCGCACCGGGTCCCGCTCCGGCATGAGGATGTCGCGCACGACGATCACACACAGGTACAGCGTCCCCAGCAGATGTACGGCGATGGCCCAGTGGTAGCCGTCCTGCGGCAGACCCTTGTGAGCCTCTCCGCTGGTCGTGTACGCCAGGTAAAGCCAGATGCCCAGAAAGTACGCGATCTCGCACGCCTGCCAGATCAGGAAGTCCCGCCACTTTGGCCGGGCCAGCACAGCGAGCGGCACCAGCCAGAGCACGTACTGCGGCGAGTAGACCTTGTTGGTGAGGATGAACGCCGCGACGATCAGGAAGGCGAGCTGGGCGAAACGCGGCCGGCGCGGAGCGGTCATCGTGAGCACGGCAATGCCCACACAACACAGCACCACCAGCGCCGTGGCCAGGTTATTGACGGTGTCGGTGCTGAGCGGGTTGGTCGAGTTCTGGGCCATGATCAGCCAGAAGGACCCGAAGTCCACGCCCCGGTCGTGGCTGAATTTGTAGAACTGCGACCAGCCGTCCCAGGCGAAGAACATCACCGGCAGGTTCACGGCGAGCCAGGCGACGACCGTGCCTCCCAGAGCCTTGCCGAAGTCCCGCCATTTGCCCGCACGCCAGCACAGCAGGAGCAGCGGGCCGAGCAGGAAGACGGGATAGAGCTTGGCGGCCGTAGCAAGCCCCAGGAGGACCCCGAAGGCGACGGAGCGCCCCCGGGACCACATCAGCATCGCCGCGGCCGTCAGAGCGACCGCCAGCAGGTCCCAGTTGATGGTCGCGGTCAGCGCGAAGGCGGGCGCCAGGGCGACCAGCAGTCCGTCCCACGGGCGCCGGGCGTGCGTGCGGGTCACGCAGACGGCGATGACGGCCGCGCACACCATCAGCATCCCGGCGTTGACCATCCAGTACCACTGTTCCTGGTCCTGGATGCTGCCGCTGCCCGGCGTGAGCCAGGAGGCCACCTCCATGAACACACCGGTCAGGACCGGGTATTCGAGGTACGGCATGTCACCGGAGAGCTTGTCGAAGTACGGCACGAGACCGTCGGCGAATCCGCGCCCCTGGTAGAGGTGCGGGATGTCCGAGTAGCACGCCTTCGTGTACTGCGAGCTGGCGCCGAAGAACCAGGAGCCGTTGTAGCAGGGCGCCTTCTGGATCAGTCCGAGAGCGAACATGCCGATCGCCACGAGCACGATGACCCTGACGGGAGTCCACCAGGACGTCCCAAGCAGGGCACGCCGCCCGAGGGGACCGCCGATCAGCTCACTGCCGGACGCGGCGACCTCGTCCTCCTTGGTCGGCCGTACCGGGTCCGACTCGTGCACGCTCGCTTGCGTCGATTCTGCGCTGGGCATGCCGCACATCCTGCCGTACGTGTCTAGGAATACGTCGGGGGCCGCCACAACCACTCAGGCGCGGCGGCCCCCGTTTCACGTGAAACATCGACATGTTTCACGTGAAACACCCTTCCCGGGCTTTCTGGTAGCTAGCCGGTCGACCCTCCGAAGAGGCCACCGTTGCCATTGCCTCTGCTGTTACCGGTCCCTGACGTGTCCGTGGCCGTTGGCGTGGGCGTCACGCCCCCGTCCGTCCCGCCGGTGTCCGTGCCACCCGTGCCGTTGCACTGCCAGCTGAACCGGCAGGACGCACTCGCCGAGGGCGACGGGCTCGTCAGCGTCTCACTGGGCGTGGGGCTCGGGCTCGGGCTGGCTTCCTGGGTGTCACTGGCCGTCGGGGTGGGCGTGGGGCTCGGCACGTCGTTGAGGATCTCACCGATGGGCTCCGGGGTGGGGAACGGCAGCGCCTTCTGCCCCTTCAACGCCTCTTCCATGTAGTCGTGCCAGATCTCGGACGGGAACGAGGCACCATGGATCTTCTCCTGGCCACCGGTCCCGTACATCTCCAGGAAGGTGCGGTTCTTCTTGGTCTCGTCGTCGTCGTACCGGAACATCGTGATCGATGTGGACAACTGCGGGGTGTAGCCCACGAACCAGGCCGACTTGTTGCCGTCGGTGGTACCGGTCTTGCCGGCCACATCACGTCCGGGCAGTCGGGCGTTGGTACCCGTACCCTTCTCGACCACGGTCTTCAGCACGTCGGTGACGTTGTCGGCGACCTTGGGGGTGAAGGCTTCCTCGGGCTTGTCCTGGTGAGTGAAGACCGTGCCGTCCCTGCTCGTGACCCTTGAGACGGAGAAGGGATCACGCCGTTCACCGCTGGATGCGAAGGTTGCGTACGCACCCGCCATCCGGATCGCGCTCGGATCGGAGATACCGATGGAGAAGGACGGGTAGTTGGTACCGGCCAGGCTGTCCTTCTTGAGCCCGGCGTCCATGGCCGCTTCCTTCACCTTGTCCAGCCCGACGTCCATGCCGAGTTGCACATAGGCGGAGTTCACCGACTCCCGCATCGCCTCACGCAGATCGATCTGATACTTGGGCGGACTGCCGTACGACTCGTTGCCGTCGTTGGTCTGCAGCCACTCCTCGCCCTTCTCGTTCTTCCAGACCGTCTTGTCGTAGTCCTTGATCTTGAGCTTGTTCTTGCCGCTGTACAGGCTCTTCGGCGACACCTGAGTCCGCTCGTCCTGCGCCTGCTCCGGGCCGAGGCTCTCGTCTCGCACGCCCCACTTCATCGCCGCCGCGAGGACGAACGGCTTGAACGTCGAACCGACCTGGGCGCCGGTCACGTCGGCGTTGTTCGTGAAGTGCTTGGTCGCATCCTCACCGCCGTAGATGGCCTTGATGGCACCGGTTCTCGGGTCCACGGAGGCCCCACCGAACTGGACGTGCGTGTCCGTCTTCGGACGTTGTTTGGGCTTGATGTTGGTCTTCCGGACGTTCGTGACGGAGGCCTCGAGCTCCTTGACCTTCTTCTTGTCGAAGGTCGTGTAGATCGAGTAGCCGCCGCGCTGCAAGTCGTTGGCGGAGATGTTCGTGTTGTTGACCAGGTACGCCTTGGCGAGGTCGACGAGGTAGCCGACCTGCCCGCTCAGCGCATTGTTCGAGCGGGGGTTCTGCCATGCGGGAAGCGTGGTGAACTTCTCCCGTTCCGTTTTGCTCAGTTTGCCGTATTCGACCATCTTGTCCAGGGTGTTCTGCATCTGCCTCAGGGCCCGCTTGCTGTTGGCCTCGGGAGTGGCCGAACTGTCGAGCGAGGTCGCACCCGCCGGGTCGTAGTACGTGGCGCCCTTGAGCATCGCCGCCAGGAACGCACACTGCCCCGCGTCCAGGTCGACGGCGCTCTCGTTGAAATACGCACGCGCGGCCGCCTGGATGCCGTAGGCGCCGCGTCCGTAGTAGGCCGAGTTCAGATAGCCGGCCATGATCTCGTCCTTCGATTTGGTGGCACCCACCTTGATCGAGACGAGGATCTCCTTGGCCTTCCGTGAGACGGTCTGCGACTGATCGTCCAGCATCGCGTTCTTCACGTACTGCTGGGTGATCGTCGATCCGCCCTGCGTATTGCCGCCCCTGGCCATGTTGAAGACGGCGCGGGCGATGCCCTTGGGGTCGATGCCGCTGTCGGTCTCGAAGGTCTTGTTCTCCTGCGAGATGACGGCGTACTGCATGTTCTTGGGGATCTGCGAGAGGTTGACGATCTGACGGTTCGTCTCACCACCCGTAGCGACCATCTCGGTGTTGTCGGACCAGTAGAAGACGTTGTTCTGGGCCTTCGCCGTGTTCGCGAGGTTCGGAACACCGACCATCGCGTAGGCGATGCCCGCGACAGCCACCATGCTGCCGAAGAAGCCGATGAAGAGTCCCGTCACCAGTCTCCACGACGGCAGCCAGCGAGCGGCGCCGTACTTGCCCGCACGCGGATAGTCGATGAACCGCTTGCTGGTGGGACCGGCTGCCCGTCCTCGCCCGGGTGCCGGCGCGCCGCGGCGACCCCCGCGGCCAGGCTCGGCCGCTCTGCGGCGGCCGCCTCCACTTCTCTGTGCCGCGCGGCGGGCTTCGGCGCGGCCGCCGTGCGACCGCTCCTCGTCAATCGACCCCTGGCCCAGTCCGTAGTCGGCTGGGGACCCGGTGGCGCCCCGCGGTGCCGCACGGCGGCCGGAGGACGGGCCGGACTGGCCGCGTCGGGCCGCGGCACGTCCGCCTTCCTGCGGCTGCGGCGGTTTGCGACGGTGCTCGCTCATCGAACGACTACTCCTCGGGCAGGCGCACCCTTGCGCGCCTGGAAACGGCGGCTGGTTTCCGGTCCCCCCGAAGTACGGATGTGGTCGATCCCTCATTCATCCGTACGGCACCCAGGACCCTGACGCCCCCGTGCGTCACTCGGTTCCCGGTGGTGTGCATGGCGCACAGACTACGCACCGTCAAAACCCTCCGAGTCCCGAAGTTCACCCCAAATCGGGCAACTTGCCTCGGATGAATAAGTGATGTGATCCCGTTCACCGTCTCCCCACTTGTCCCATCCGGAAGGCCGTTCTATCGTCGTGATGTATCGAGTCGATACATCGGAGCGAGATAAAGGCGAGGAGGCGAGCGGATGAGCCGGCGTTCCGGGATCCTTGAGTTCGCTGTACTCGGCCTGCTCCGCGAGTCCCCGATGCACGGCTACGAGCTGCGCAAGCGACTCAATACGTCACTGGGCGTGTTCCGCGCGTTCAGTTACGGGACGCTCTATCCCTGCCTCAAGACGCTGGTCGCCAACGGCTGGTTGATCGAGGAGTCGGCGCACGCCCCCGATGATGCGCTCGCCGCACCACTCACAGGGCGTCGCGCAAAGATCGTCTACCGGTTGACGGCGGACGGTAAGGAGCACTTCGAGGAACTGCTCTCGCAGACGGGCCCCGACGCGTACGAGGACGAGCACTTCGCCGCCCGGTTCGCCTTCTTCGGGCAGACGTCGCGCGATGTACGCATGCGCGTGCTCGAGGGTCGCCGCAGCCGGCTGGAGGAGCGTCTGGAGAAGATGAGCGCCTCCCTGGCGCGCACCCGGGAGCGCCTCGACGACTACACGCTTGAGCTCCAGCGCCACGGAATGGAGTCCGTGGAGCGCGAAGTGCGCTGGCTGAACGAGCTCATCGAAAGCGAGCGGGCCGGACGGGACCTGAAGGGTCCCACCTCCGGGGGGACCGCTCAGCAGAACAACACATCTGGAGCGACGGGCGGCCTGCCCCGTCCCGGGGACACCCCCGGGACGGATACGCCCGGCGACACCGTCACGTGAGAGCCCAGTCAGGGCCTCACTCGTACACACAGGGAGCAACCGGAATGGGTTCGGTTCGCGTAGCCATCGTCGGCGTGGGCAACTGCGCAGCGTCGCTGGTGCAGGGCGTCGAGTACTACAAGGACGCCGACCCGGCGTCGAAGGTCCCCGGCCTGATGCACGTGCAGTTCGGTGACTACCACGTCGGCGACGTCGAGTTCGTCGCGGCGTTCGACGTCGACGCCAAGAAGGTCGGCCTCGACCTCGCGGACGCGATCGGCGCCTCCGAGAACAACACCATCAAGATCTGCGACGTCCCGAACAAGGGCGTCCAGGTCCAGCGTGGCCACACGCTGGACGGGCTGGGCAAGTACTACCGCGAGACGATCGAGGAGTCCGCCGAGGCCCCGGTCGACGTCGTCCAGATCCTCAAGGACAAGCAGGTCGATGTCCTCGTCTGCTATCTGCCCGTCGGTTCCGAGGACGCGGCGAAGTTCTACGCCCAGTGCGCCATCGACGCCAAGGTCGCATTCGTCAACGCTCTTCCGGTCTTCATCGCCGGTACCAAGGAGTGGGCGGACAAGTTCACCGAGGCGGGCGTCCCGATCGTCGGCGACGACATCAAGTCGCAGGTCGGCGCGACCATCACGCACCGTGTGATGGCAAAGCTGTTCGAGGACCGCGGTGTCCGTCTTGAGCGCACCATGCAGCTGAACGTCGGCGGCAACATGGACTTCAAGAACATGCTCGAGCGTGACCGCCTCGAGTCGAAGAAGATCTCGAAGACACAGGCCGTCACCTCGCAGATCCGCGACCGCGAGCTGGGCGAGAAGAACGTCCATATCGGCCCGTCCGACTACGTCGCCTGGCTCGACGACCGCAAGTGGGCCTACGTCCGCCTCGAGGGCCGTGCCTTCGGTGACGTCCCGCTGAACCTCGAGTACAAGCTTGAGGTCTGGGACTCCCCGAACTCCGCGGGTGTCATCATCGACGCCGTGCGCGCCGCGAAGATCGCCAAGGACCGCGGCATCGGCGGCCCGATCCTCTCCGCCTCCTCGTACTTCATGAAGTCCCCGCCGGTGCAGTACTTCGACGACGAGGCCTTCGAGAACGTCGAGAAGTTCATCAAGGGTGAGGTCGAGCGCTAAGCGCTGACACAACTGCTCCTGCCAGGGCGTAGAGGGTCCCCGGGTCGCATGACCTGGGGACCCTCCCCGTATGTGAGGCTGTGCCCCATGGCCGTCGTCCGTGACCTGCGCACCCTTCTGCGCTTCGCGAACTTCCGGCGCCTGCTCGCCGTACGCCTGCTCTCCCAGGGCGCCGACGGCGTCTACCAGGTCGCGCTCGCCGCCTACGTAGTCTTCTCGCCGGAGAAACAGACCTCGCCCGCCGCGATCGCCTCCGCGATGGCGGTCCTGCTGCTTCCGTACTCGCTGGTGGGGCCCTTCGCCGGAGTCCTCCTGGACCGCTGGCGCCGACGCCAGGTCTTCCTCTACGGCAACCTGCTGCGGGCTGTGATGGCCTCGGCGACGGCCGTCCTGATCCTCGGTCACGTCCCGGGCTGGCTCTTCTACGCCTCCGCGTTGTCCGTCACTGCGGTCAACCGCTTCGTCCTCGCGGGACTGTCCGCCGCACTCCCGCGCGTGGTCGACGTCGAGCGACTCGTGATGGCCAACTCCCTCTCCCCGACCGCCGGCACGCTCGCCGCGACCTCCGGCGGCGGCCTCGCCTTTGTCGTACGGCTGGTCGTGTCCGACTCCGACGCCGCCGTGGTGCTGCTCGGCGCCGTCCTGTACCTGTGCGCGGGACTCGCGTCGCTCAGCCTTCCGCCCGAACAACTGGGGCCGGAGCCCGAGTTGGTGCGCCCCAAGCTGGCAGCGACGCTCTCCGGCACCGCCCGCGACCTCACGGCAGCTGTTCGCCACCTCGCCGCACCTCCACGCCGAGAGGCCGCCTGGGCGCTCCTCACGATGACCCTGATGCGGTTCTGCTACGGCGCCCTGCTCGTCATGCTGCTGATGCTGTGCAGGTACGCCTTCTCCTCGAACGCGGACGACGGACTGCGCCTGCTGGGGCTGGCATTGGGGACGTCGGCCGCAGGCTTCTTCGCCGCGGCCGTGATGACGCCCTGGGCCGCGGGCCGGCTGGGGCCAGGCCGCTGGATAGTCGTCTGCGCCGCGGCGGCCGCCGTCCTGGAGCCCGCCCTCGGTCTCCCCTTCGCCACCGCCCCGATGCTGGCCGCCACCTTCGTCCTCGGTCTGACCACCCAGGGCGCGAAGATCGCGACGGACACAATCCTGCAGTCCTCGGTGGACGACGGCTTCCGCGGCCGGATCTTCTCCATCTACGACGTTCTCTTCAACATCGCCTTCGTCGGCGCCGCCGCGGTGGCCGCGTTGATGCTGCCGCCGGATGGCCGTTCCGTGCCGCTGGTGGTCACAGTCGCCGTTATCTACGGGGGAGTTGCTGCGGCTATGGCCCGCTTTGAACGCCAGTAAGTGTCACATCAACGGCACAGAGTCCCCCGGGGCTACAGAGATGTCACTGGGGCCCGGTAGCTTACGTGCGTCTTACTCACCTCTTATGTGCGTCATATCGCCATGCCTGCTTCTAGGGGGATCCCCAAGTGACTACTCCGCCGCCCCAGGGCCAGAATCCGTTCGCGCAGGGCCAGCAGCCCTACGGCCAGCCCCAGGGCCAGGCACCGTACCCGCCCCAGGATGCCTACCCGCAGCAGCCGGGTCAGCCCGGGTTCCCCCAGCAGGGTGCGGCGCCGTACGCCCCGGTTCCGCCGCAGCCCAGCCGTAAACCGAGCTTCAAGACGATCAAAAACATCGTCATCGTCGCTGTGGTGGCCTGTGTTGCCATCGGCGGTTACATAGCGAGCCGCGACGATGCCAACACCGCGAAGGTCGGTGACTGCATGCACCGCGGTAGCACCAGTGCCACCGACCCGGACCTCGAGGTCGTCGACTGCGGTTCTGCGAAGGCGCAGTTTGTGGTGCTGGCCAAGATCAAGGGCTCTTACACCACTGAAATCGAGACCTCGACCAAGTGCGAGGCCGCGGCCAAGGACTTCAAGTACACCTACACGGAGAGCGGCGACAGCAGCGACTTCCTGCTCTGCCTGAAGGACTACACCAAGTAGGACCGATGAACTGAGGGGCGGTGTTTCACGTGAAACACCGCCCCTCACCGCGTCCGGGGTCATGTTTCACGTGAAACATGACCCCGTTTCACAGCTCAGCCCTGCTCGGCCCACCACTCCTTGAGAGCGGCCACCGCGGCCTCATGCTCCATCGGGCCGTTCTCCAGTCGCAGTTCCAGCATCTGCTTGTACGCGTTGCCGATGACCGGGCCGGGACCGATACCCAGGATCTCCATGATCTGGTTGCCGTCCAGATCCGGGCGGATCGCGTCCAGCTCCTCCTGCTCCTGGAGTTGAGCAATACGCTCTTCCAGACCGTCGTACGCACGCGACAGAGCCGCCGCTTTTCGCTTGTTTCGCGTCGTGCAGTCCGAGCGGGTCAGCTTGTGCAGGCGGTCGAGAAGCGGGCCCGCGTCACGGACGTAGCGGCGGACCGCCGAGTCCGTCCACTCCCCGGTGCCGTAGCCATGGAAGCGCAGGTGGAGTTCGACCAGACGTGAGACGTCCTTCACCAGTTCGTTGGAGTACTTGAGCGCCGTCATACGCTTCTTGGTCATCTTCGCGCCGACCACCTCGTGATGGTGGAACGAGACCCGGCCGTCCTGCTCGAAACGGCGCGTGCGCGGCTTGCCGATGTCGTGCAGCAGCGCGGCCAGGCGGAGGGTCAGGTCGGGGCCGTCCTTCTCGAGCTCGATCGCCTGCTCCAGAACGATCAGTGAGTGTTCGTAGACGTCCTTGTGCCGGTGGTGCTCGTCGCGCTCCAGCCGCAGGGCCGGCAGTTCGGGCAGCACATGCTCAGCAAGCCCACTGTCGACGAGTAGCGTCAGACCCTTGCGTGGGTTCCCGGAGAGAACGAGCTTGTTGAGTTCTTCCCGTACCCGCTCGGCCGAGACGATCTCGATGCGTTCCGCCATCTCCGTCATGGCCGTCACGACGTCGGGAGCCACCTCGAAGTCGAGCTGTGCTGCGAAGCGTGCGGCCCGCATCATGCGCAGTGGATCGTCGGAGAAGGACGCTTCGGGAGTACCCGGGGTACGCAGAACCCGCGCAACAAGGTCGTCCCGCCCACCGTGCGGATCGATGAACTTCTTCTCCGGGAGCGCCACGGCCATCGCATTGACGGTGAAGTCACGCCGGACGAGGTCCTCCTCGATGGAGTCGCCGTACGACACCTCGGGCTTTCGCGAGGTTCGGTCGTAGGCCTCCGACCGGTAGGTCGTCACCTCGATCTGGTAGCCGTCCTTCTGGGCGCCCACGGTGCCGAAGGCGATACCGACCTCCCACAAGGCGTCCGCCCAGGGCCGGACGATCTTGAGGACGTCCTCGGGGCGTGCGTCGGTCGTGAAGTCGAGGTCGTTGCCGAGCCGGCCGAGCAGCGCGTCCCGGACCGAGCCGCCGACGAGGGCGAGCGAGAATCCCGCCTCCTGGAAACGGCGGGCGAGGTCGTCGGCGACAGGGGCGACCCGCAGGGGTTCGCTCGGCACGCGGTGCGGCTCCTGACTCAGGGCGCTGAGGTTGGCTTCGTTGACGTTCGGCACAACAGAAGAGGGTACGTGGCCCGGGCGACCGCGAGCGCCTCCATTAAACGTGCACGGACACCTCCCTCGATACAGGCACAAGGCCTGCTCTTGAGGCGTACGGTGGCGCTCCTCTTTATTCACGCACATACAGGACAGATCGACCCTGTCTCCCGATCTTGTGGAGCGGTCCGCGGCACTTCCCTTCAGCGCGCATCGTTACCATGCGTGGACGCACATTCCGACGACCACTGACGACGACGAGGGACGGGCGAGCGCGTGGCCGAGGCGGCAGACTTCCAGGGGACGCATCCCTCACCTGCCCGCCGCTGGCTGCGGCGCACGGGAGCACTGCTCGCCGGGGCGCCTCTGCTGGCCGGCCTCCTCCAGCTGCCCTCCGCCGCTTCCGCGGACGCGATCGGCCAGTCCTCGTCGCAGGACGCTTCCGACACAGGCTCGGTCTCCGTCGCCCTCGACTCGCTCAGCCCCGACATGCCCACGGACGGGGACACGCTGACGGTGTCGGGCACGGTGACCAACAACGGCAAGCAGACGGTCACCGGTGCCCACGTGGGATTGAGCGTGGGTCCCAAGCTGAACACGCGCTCTGACGTCCAGGACACCGCACAGCGCAGTGACAGCGTCCAGGGCTCGACGGGCACGGAGGTCGGCGGCAAGTACGTCGAGAAGTTCTCCAAGCTCACTCCGGGGGTCGCCGAGCCCTTCAGCATCACGGTGCCGGTCGACAAGCTGGACCTCGGCGGCGACGGGGTCTACCAGTTCGCCGTCTCGCTGTCCGGCCAGACGTCCGCACAGCCGTGGGACAAGCTCCTGGGCATCGAGCGGACCTTCCTGCCGTGGCAGCCCGACGAGGCCGACACGAAGACGAAGACGACGTTCCTTTGGCCACTGGTCTCCACCGTCCACATGACGGCGGAGACGGGATCGAACGAACAGCAGACGCCGGTCTTCCTCAACGACGACCTCGCCAAGGAGATCGCCCCCGGCGGCCGCCTCGACGAGATGCTGTCCCTGGGCAAGGACCTCGACGTCACCTGGGTGATCGACCCGGACCTGCTGGCCTCCGTCGACGCGATGACCCGCAGCTATCGCGTCCGGACCGACAACGGCAGTACCACAGCGGGCACACACCAGGCTGTCGCCAAGCAGTGGCTCGGCGAGCTGCAGCAGGCTGTGGCCGACAAGGAGATCGTGGCCCTGCCCTTCGCCGACCCTGACCTGGCCTCCCTCGCCCACAACGGCACGAGCGTCAGCGGATCTCTGAGCCACCTCAAAGACGCCACCGACGTCGTCGCCAACACCGTGGAGCCGATCCTTCACGTGAAGCCGAACACCGACTTCGCCTGGCCCGTGGAAGGCGCCGTCGACCCGTCCATCATCAAGGTCGCCACCTCCGCCGGCGCCGACAAGGTGATCGCGCGCAGCGACAGCCTCCAGGAGACCGCCGGCCTGCCCTACACCCCCTCCGCGGCCCGCCCGATCGGCGGCGGCACCACCGCGGTCGTCGCGGACGCCCGCCTGTCGACGGTCTTCCAGGGGGATCTGACGAAGGCCTCCGCCGGCACGCTGGCCGTTCAGCAGTTCCTCGCCCAGAGCCTGACGCTCGACAAGCAGACGAACAAACAGCGCAGCATTGTCGTCGCCCCGCAGCGGATGCCCACGACGCGCCAGGCCCAGGCGATGGCCGCGGCGCTCACGGCCCTCCAGGGCAGCAACTGGTCCGAGAGCCAGGACCTCGCCTCGACTGCCAAGGCCAAGCCCGACCCCAGTGCCACCACCACGGTGCCGTCCACGTCCGCGTACCCCTCCTCGCTGCGCAAGCAGGAGCTGCCGCGCTCGGCCTTCGATGCGATCGCGACCACCCAGGACAAGCTCGACAACTTCCAGGTGATCCTCTCTGACGAGTCCCGGGTGGTGACCCCCTTCGGACGGGCCATCAACCGCGGGATGTCCACGTCGTGGCGGGACCGCCCGGCCGATGCGGAGAGCTTCCGCATCAACGTGGAGAACCACCTCACCGAGCTGACCAGCCAGGTCAAGCTGATCGACAAGTCCGACACCAAGCTCTCCGGACGTAGTGCCACGATCCCTGTGACGGTGCAGAACAACCTGGTACAGGGCGTCGAGCACCTAACGCTGCGTCTCACCTCGACGAGCCCCACCCGCCTCCAGATCG
Source organism: Streptomyces sp. DF42 (assembly GCF_058267695.1). Taxonomy (NCBI): domain Bacteria; kingdom Bacillati; phylum Actinomycetota; class Actinomycetes; order Kitasatosporales; family Streptomycetaceae; genus Streptomyces; species Streptomyces sp. DF42. The sequence continues at coordinate 4,783,653 of NZ_CM177859.1, forward strand.
GCGGCGACGCCTACCAGGAGCAGCGCGTCACGGTCTCCGGCGGGCACAGTCAGACGGTGAAGTTCACCACGTCGGCCAAGGCCAACGGCCAGGCCACGGTGGTCGCCCAGCTGTACACGCAGGACGGCCAGGAGTACGGCGATGCCGTCACCTTCGACGTCAAGGTCACCGAGTTCACGGCCACCGTGATGCTGGTCATCGGCGGCGGCTTCCTCCTGCTCGTCCTCGCCGGCTTCCGGATGTACACACAGCGCAAGCGGGCGGCCGCACGTGAGGCCGAGGAGGACGGTCCCGGCGAGACGGGTGGCGAGCCCGAAGACGGGCCCAAGAACCCCGAGGGCCCTGCAGACCGTCTCAAGGAGGAGTCCGGCACTGACGCCCGGGCAGACGACCCTGAGCAGCCGAGTGACCCGACACCGGACACCGCACCGGAAAGCGCCGACCCGTCCGGCACGGGTGAGAGAGTGGACCGTTGAGGATGTCGTGGCCGGTGGGCCCGGGACGATGAGGTGGGGTAAACCATGAACGCGCCGTACGACGGTGACCGCGGCCAGGCCGCGGGCAGCTCGGGCCCCCCCGAGGGCCCGCCGCCCGAGCACGGCCAGGTGCAGCCGCAGGCCCCCGCCGACATGTACCTCCAGGACGCCTACGACCAGGACCCCTACCGGGCGCAGGACCTCTCCGCCCAGGATCCGGTCGCGGAGGCCCTCTACGACCGGGCGTCGCACCCCCCGCCGCCCCCTGGCACCTACCAGCCGCAGCAGCCCTTGTACGGTCGGCCGCCCCAGTCTCCGTACGCCCCCGACCCGCGCGTGTGGGCACAGACCCCGGCGCCGGAGCCGGGCGGCCCCAACCAGTACCTGCCCTACGGTGACGACCCTCGTACGACCCAGTACGTGGGCGTCGACGACCTGGTCACCCAGGCCGGCGAGGAGCGCCACGAGCCGGACGCCTTCGCGCACCTCTTCCGGGACCAGCAACAGGGCGGACACCTGGCGTCCGATCCCCCGTCGGTGCCCGGCCCGGCAGCCGCCCCGGGCGGGCCGCCACCGGCGCCGCAGCAGCAGGCTCCGTCGGCTCCCGCGCCCACGGCGGACGAGACCCTCAACCTCGGCGCCGTGCCCGCCGCTGCCCCGACGTCCTCGCACGCCCCGGTGAAGAAGGGCGGGCGGGCCACGGGCCTGCTCAAGTCCAGTGCTGTCATGGCCGCGGGCACGATGGTCTCCCGCCTCACGGGTTTCATGCGCTCCGCACTGATCGTCTCGGCACTGGGCGTCGGCCTGCTCGGCGACACCTTCCAGGTCGCCTACCAGCTGCCGACGATGATCTACATCCTCACCGTCGGCGGCGGTCTCAACTCCGTCTTCGTACCCCAGCTGGTGCGCGCGATGAAGGAGGACGAGGACGGCGGCGAGGCCTTCGCCAACCGGCTGCTGACCCTGGTCATGGTGGCGCTGGGCGGCCTCACGGTGCTCGCGGTCCTCGGCGCCCCGCTCCTGATCCGCCTGCTGTCCGACTCGGTTGCCCGCGACCCGGCGGCCAACGAGGTCGGCGTCACCTTCGTCCGCTACTTCCTGCCCTCGATCTTCTTCATGGGCGTCCACGTGGTGATGGGACAGATCCTCAACGCCCGCGGCAAGTTCGGCGCGATGATGTGGACCCCGGTCCTGAACAACATCGTCATCATCGTGACGCTCGGCATGTTCATCTGGGTGTACGGCACCGCAGCGGACTCCGGCATGAAGGTCACGAACATCCCGCCGGAGGGCCAGCGGCTCCTCGGCATCGGCGTGCTGCTCGGCCTTGTCGTCCAGGCCCTGGCGATGATCCCGTACCTGCGCGAGACCGGGTTCCGGCTGCGACTGCGCTTCGACTGGCGGGGCCACGGCCTCGGCAAGGCCGTGACGCTCGCCAAGTGGACGGTTCTGTTCGTGCTCGCCAACCAGGCCGGCGCGATCGTCGTCTCGCAGTTGTCCACGTCGGCCGGCAAGGCATCGCCCGTCGACGGCACCGGCTTCGCCGCCTACGCCAACGCCCAGTTGATCTGGGGCCTTCCTCAGGCCATCATCACCGTCTCCCTGATGGCCGCCCTGCTGCCGCGTATCTCGCGCTCGGCGGCCGAGGGCGACGGCGGCGCCGTCCGCGACGACATCTCCCAGGGCCTGCGCACCACGGCCGTCGCCATCGTGCCGATCGCCTTCGGCTTCCTGGCTCTCGGCATCCCGATGTGCACGCTGATCTTCGGCTCCTCGGGCATCAGCGAGGCCACGAACATGGGCTTCATGCTGATGGCCTTCGCCCTCGGCCTGATCCCGTACTCCGTGCAGTACGTGGTCCTGCGCGCGTTCTACGCCTACGAGGACACCCGCACGCCCTTCTACAACACGGTCATCGTGGCCGCCGTCAACGCAGGCGCCTCGGTGCTGTGTTACGTCGTGCTGCCGCCCCGCTGGGCCGTGGCAGGCATGGCCGCCTCGTACGGTCTCGCCTACGCGATCGGCGTCGGAGTGGCCTGGAACCGGCTGCGCAAGCGGCTGGGCGGCGACCTGGACGGCGCCCGCGTCCTGCGCACTTACGCACGGCTCGGCATCGCCTCGGTGCCGGCGGCACTGCTCAGCGGCGCGGCCTGCTACGAGATCGGCCACACGCTCGGCCAGGGCGTCGTCGGATCCCTCGCGGCCGTCCTGGCCGGCGGAGTCGTTCTGCTCGGGATCTTCTTCGTAGCCGCCCGCAAGATGCGCATCGAGGAGCTGAACTCACTGGTCGGCATGGTCCGCGGACGTCTGGGGCGCTGACGCGGGGGTACGCGCACAACCATCGTCCGCCACCGTGTGTCGTGCATAGCGGCGGACTGTGGGCACAATTGGTTTGGCGTCGGACGGCGCGCACGGATGTCGGTCGGCGCGCATTGAATGGGGAGGCAGGAACGACGGTGGCGGAACGGAGCACGGCTGCCGTCGACGTGGCAGACAACAGCGGCGACAAGCCGCTGACCGCGGAGGCGGACCAGTCCACGGCCGACGGGGTGGCCCAGAACCGGGAGCGGGACACGGAGATCGACGAGGCACAGGGGAGTGGCGGGACCGAAGGTCCCGAGAAGGCCTCAGCACCCGAGCTGCACAGCGGCCACAAACTGGCCAGACGGTACCGGCTCGAAGAATGCGTCACCCGTCTGGACGGATTCAGCAGCTGGCGAGCCGTGGACGAGAAGCTTCGCCGCGCCGTCGGCGTCCACCTCCTGCCCGCGGACCATTCGCGGGCACGTTCGGTGCTGGCCGCGGCACGTTCGTCGGCGCTGCTCGGTGATCCCCGATTCGTCCAGGTACTCGACGCCGTCGAGGAGAACGACCTGGTCTACGTCGTGCACGAGTGGCTGCCCGACGCCGTCGAGCTGACCACTCTGCTCGCCTCCGGCCCGCTGGAGCCGCACGACGCCTACCAGATGGTCAGTCAGATCGCCTCCGCGATGGCTGCCGCGCACCGCGAGGGTCTGGCCCACCTGCGCCTGAACCCCAACGCCGTGCTGCGCTCCTCCAGCGGCCAATGGCGTATCCGCGGCCTCGCCGTCAACGCCGCGCTGCGCGGCATCAGTTCGGACACCCCGCAGCGCACCGACACGGAGTCCGTCGGCGCGCTCCTGTACGCCGGGCTCACTCAGCGCTGGCCGTACGAGAACGACGCGTACGGCCTGTCGGGGCTGCCCAAGGACGTCGGCCTGATCGCGCCCGACCAGGTGCGGGCCGGCGTCCACCGCGGTCTGTCCGAGCTCTCCATGCGCGCACTCGCCAACGACGGGGCGACTGCCTCCCGTCACGAGTCGCCGTGCACGACGCCCGAGGAACTGGTGAAGGCGGTCGGCGAGATGCCCCGCATCCGCCCGCCGGAGCCTTCATTCACCGCGCCCCCGGAGTACCAGCGCACCACGTACCAACAGGGCACGTACGGCCGCCCGGCACCCCACCGAGGCGCCACCCAGCCGGTGCCGGTTCCTCCGGCACCACTACAGAGCCGCACAGGCAAGGCCCTGAAGTGGGCCGTCTCGGCCCTCCTCATCGCCGCCCTGGGCCTGGGCAGTTGGCAGCTCGCGGACGCCCTCATGGACAGCAGCAACAAGTCGGACGACACGAACAAGACGCAGACGACGGATGGCGGCGACAAGAACGGCAAGAAGAGTGCTGCCCCCGGAACAGCCCTCAAGATCGCGTCCGCATCGGAGTTCGCGCCCAGCGGTTCCGGCATCAAGGAGGACGAAGTCCCCCTCGCCGTGGACGGCAAGTCCGGTACGTCCTGGGTCACTCCGCAGTACCAGGAGTACCCGAATTTCGGCAATCTGCCGCCGCGCAAGGACGGCAGCGGCATCATCGTCGATCTCGGCTCAGTCCGCACAGTGACCAGGCTCGACATCGATTTCTATCGAAGCGGTCAGACCGTCGAAGTCCTTGCTGCAGGTGAAGACGGGACGGGGGCATCGGCCCTGGCCGACTACCCCGATCGCCTCACAAAGCTGGAAACGGTCGGAAACACCGTGGCTCAACAGCTCAAAGAGCCGGTCAAGACACGATTCATCCTCGTACACATCACCCGGCTTCCATCGGACGGCGGCTCCGGAACATTCCGGGGCGGTATTTCGGAAATCGGGATCTTCGGGTCATAAATTATCGCTGTGATCTTGAACAAGTCCTTCGGCAACGTGCCTCGCGTATCCACATCGTGAAGACACGGACAGCGTTTCGCAGAAGGAACAAAAATTGAAGAAGATACAGGGTTTGGCCGCAGTTGGGCTTTCCGCTGCGGCTCTCATCACCCTGGCTCCCCCGCCATCGCCAGCGGTGACGGAACCTGCCAGATCGACAAGGGCGGCTGCTTCTCCTACAACTCGAACCTGAAGGGCGCCAAGGTCGACCGGGACGACTGCTGGGGCTACAACCACGCCAACTTCTCGTCCATCGGTCCCGGCGCCGGCGCCGGTCTGACCCTCAAGAACAACGCTGCCTCGGTGCAGAAGTGGCAGCACAGCAACTGGCTCTTCGTGTACTACAACTCGAACGGGCAGGGCCCTCGCCAGGAAGTGAGCCCCTGGGCCTGGGCGAACCTGAACAGCACTCTCAAGAACAACAACGTGTCCAGCACCTTCAACGAGACCGGCTGTTCCTGACACTCCCTGCGGGGGCTTCCGGAACCGGAGGGCCCCCGCGGCATTCATCTACGCATCGATAGCTCTTGTCGCCGCCGTCGGCTGCTCCGCAAGCAGCGCAAAGCACAGCTCGTCCCCCCGAAAGGGAGACGTCCCAGCTGCAGAGAGCGTCAACCTGCCTTTGGACGCGTATATGTTCAACGAGTTCGAGGTCTACGACATCTCGCGCTCCTCCGCACTCGCGCTCTGCCGTGCATGAAGCACTATGGGCACGCGGCTTCAATTCTTACAGCACCACCCGCACCAGGCGTGACCAGGCACAATGAACGACGCTACGGGATCACAGACGGTCGACCGGCCGAGCAGCTCGGGTGTCGGACGCCGAAGGCCGGCATCACGTTGCCCGTCAACAAGCGGGCTCTTACTTCGGACGAAGAGTTCACGCTCACCGGTGGCAGCACCGGACCCGGCGAGGTCGGGAAGGGCGGGAAGAGTAAGTCGGGGAAAGTAGTGCCCGTGGGCGGATGCAGAGGTCAAGCGCTGGAAAGCACTGGGCTGCTCCCCGACAGCCACACCGGGCGATCCGTCAGAGGTCCAGTCTCTGGACAAAGAGTCCTTCGTGGCGTCCCTGGAGACGAAGCCAGTGGCAAGTGCCATCAAGTCCTGGTCGGCCTGCATGCGCGGAAAGGGCTACACGTACGCGCCACAGCCTTTCTCGGCCAGCAATGACCGGCGGCTTGCCACACCTTCCGTGCCGAAGGCCGAAAAAGACGTAGCCACGGCGGACGTGGCCTGCAAGGAGACCTCCCACCTGGTGAAGATCTGGCGATCTGAGGAGTCGAGGGCTCAGAAGTCTCTGATTGCCCCGCACCATCAGGAGCTGGGCGGGATCCGGAAGCAACGCGACACCACCCTTTCAATGATCCAGAAACTCTCTGGATCATCCTCCTGACGATGTGAGGACGGTGCTTTGCCGCAGGCACTACCCTCGGATAGCAACGGCGGGAGGGAGGGCAACAGTTGGACGAGACCGCGAGGGATTCCGTCAGCGACCATGATCTCCTCGCCCGTCATGTCGCCGGCGACCCGGACGCCTTCGGTGAGCTTGTGCGGCGTCATCGTGATCGCCTGTGGGCGGTGGCCCTGCGGACGCTGGGAGACCGCGAGGAGGCCGCTGACGCCGTTCAGGACGCCCTTGTGTCGGCCTATAGGGCCGCCCACACCTTCCGAGGGCAGTCGGCCGTTACGACGTGGCTGCACCGGATCACGGTGAACGCCTGCCTGGACCGCGCACGCAAGGCCGCCTCGCGCAAGACCTCGCCGGTCGACGACACCGAGCGGCTGGAGCAGCTGCTGGAGCCGCACGAGGAGGCATCGGCTCCTGCGGAGCGCAATGACCTGCACCGTCAGCTGCTGGAGGCCCTCGGTACCCTCCCGCCCGACCAGCGCGCCGCCCTCGTCCTCGTCGACATGCAGGGATACCCCGTCGCCGAAGCCGCGCGCCTCCTCGACGTCCCGACTGGCACGGTGAAGAGCCGCTGCGCCCGTGGCAGAGCCAGACTCCTGCCGCTGCTCACCCATCTACGGCCGGAAAACTCCGGTGGCGGAAAGGAACGGAGTGAGAGGCGGAACCGGACGCATGGGACATCCGTCCCACCGGCAGCGGGACCGCCGACCGACGGTTCATGCGATACCGGGCCGAGCGATTCAGCTGCAGTGAAGGGCGGAGGTGGGCGAGCGTGACATCCACGACGGACATGGCCGGACACCCGGACGTCGCCGAAATCTCCGACCTCACCGAAGGACTGCTTCCAGCGTCCCGGACTGCCGACATACGACGGCACCTGGACGAGTGCGAACTCTGCGCGGACGTCCACACGTCGCTGGAGGAGATCCGAGGGCTGCTCGGCTCGATGCCGGGCCCGACACGCATGCCCGCCGATGTCGCCGGCCGGATCGATGCCGCGCTCGCCGCTGAGGCACTGCTGAACGCGACCGCACTCGCTGCCACGGACACCCCGACACTCGTCAGCTCATCCCGTTCCGTGAACGACACCGACGACGGCAACGACAGCCCGGATGTTTCACGTGAAACATCGGCAACGCCGAACCGGCCCGCAGGACATGCCCGGGCCTCTACCACCGGACCGGGCCGCAGGGAACGTAAGCGAGGCGGACGCCGCAGGGTCGCCATCCTGGGCACCGTCTTCACGGTCGCCGCCCTGGGCTTGGGTTCCGTCCTCCTATCATCGCTGAACGACGGGAAGTCACCCACTTCTCAGGCCCAGGGACGGGAGTCCGCCGGCACGGACACCTTCTCAGAGGCCAAGCTGGAGAATCAGGTCGCCGGTCTCCTCAAGAGCAAGGGCTCGGGCAACGGCACCCATGCTCCCCACAGCCTCGGCGTGGAGGGCGGCTCCAACCAGCCCAAGATCTTCAAGGAGCCCACGGTCCCTGACTGTGTTCGTAAGGGAATGGGACGCACCGACCCGGCCCTCGCCATGAAGCAAGGGACCTACGAGGGCAAGGATGTGCTGCTCGTGGTCATGTCTGATGCTTCCGCGAGCTCCAGGGTGACCGCGTACATCGTGGATTCGACCTGCGTGAGTCATCCGTCGTCCGCCAAGGCGAAGGTTCTCCTGAAGCACTTGTACAGCCGCCCTTGAACGCACACGCTTCGCTTTCGTTCTGCGTGGAATCCCGTACGGTGTCGCGTCTCCGTGTGCCCGGACACAGCGGGAATGCGCGCCCCTTAGGATCCGTTGGGTGGGGTGAGAGTTCTCAGAGGGCTCCCACCGGTCCGACGACGCAGTCCAGAGACGAGGAACCAAGCCGTGAGCGACGTCCGTAACGTGATCATCATCGGCTCCGGGCCCGCCGGCTACACGGCGGCGCTCTACACCGCGCGCGCGTCGCTGAAGCCGCTGGTGTTCGAGGGCGCCGTCACCGCCGGTGGCGCGCTCATGAACACCACCGACGTGGAGAACTTCCCGGGCTTCCAGGACGGCATCATGGGCCCCGAGCTCATGGACAACATGCGTGCCCAGGCCGAGCGCTTCGGCGCCGAGCTCGTCCCGGACGATGTCGTCTCCGTCGACCTGACCGGTGAGATCAAGACCGTCACCGACACCGCCGGCACCGTACACAAGGCGAAGGCCGTCATCGTCACCACCGGCTCCCAGCACCGCAAGCTCGGTCTGCCGAACGAGGACGCGCTCTCCGGGCGCGGCGTCTCCTGGTGCGCCACGTGTGACGGCTTCTTCTTCAAGGAGCAGGACATCGCCGTGATCGGCGGCGGCGACACCGCGATGGAAGAGGCCACCTTCCTCTCCCGCTTCGCCAAGTCCGTGACGATCGTCCACCGCCGGGACACGCTGCGCGCCTCCAAGGCGATGCAGGAGCGTGCCTTTGCCGACCCGAAGATCAAGTTCGTGTGGGACAGCGAGGTCGCCGAGATCCAGGGCGACCCCAAGCTCTCAGGTCTGAAGCTGCGCAACCTCAAGACCGGCGAGCTCTCGGACCTGGCCGTCACCGGGCTGTTCATCGCGATCGGCCACGACCCGCGCACCGAACTCTTCAAGGGCCAGCTCGACCTGGACGAGGAGGGCTACCTCAAGGTCGCCTCCCCCTCGACCCACACCAACCTGACCGGTGTATTTGCCGCCGGCGACGTCGTCGACCACACCTACCGCCAGGCGATCACTGCGGCCGGCACCGGCTGCTCCTCTGCTCTCGACGCCGAGCGCTACCTCGCCGCCCTCGCGGACGAGGAGCAGGCGGAGCCCGAGAAGACCTCTGTCTGACCCCCATCCGCCCCACGCACCAACCAGTTAAGGAGCCCGCCGTGGCCGGCACCCTGAAGAACGTGACCGACGACTCCTTCGAGCAGGACGTCCTCAAGAGCGACAAGCCCGTCCTGGTGGACTTCTGGGCCGCCTGGTGCGGTCCGTGCCGCCAGATCGCTCCGTCCCTCGAAGCAATCGCCTCCGAGTACGGCGACAAGATCGAGGTCGTCAAGCTCAACATCGACGAAAACCCGGGTACGGCCGCCAAGTACGGCGTCATGTCCATCCCGACGCTGAATGTCTACCAGGGCGGCGAGGTCGCCAAGACCATCGTCGGTGCGAAGCCGAAGGCTGCGATCGTCCGCGACCTCGAGGACTTCATCGCCGAGTAGTCGGCGAAGCCGTCGAGCCGACGGCACATGTTTCACGTGAAACACGGATGGGCCAACCCTCAAAGGGTTGGCCCATCCGCTTGTCCGGACGTCTGTCACAGCGGACGCAACACCGGCTCCTTCTGCACAGCCCCCAGCAGCCGGTCGAGCGCCATCTCCACGTCTTCCTTCCAGGAAAGCGTCGTCCGCAGCTCCAGCCTCAGGCGAGGGTAAGTCGGGTGCGGGCGGACCGTCTTGAATCCCACGGCCAGGAGATGATCGGCCGGCAGGACACACGCGGGTTCTTTCCAGCGCGCGTCCCCAAACGCCTCGATCGCCTTGAAGCCCCGTCGCAGCAGGTCCTTGGCGACCGTCTGGACCATGACACGCCCGAGCCCCTGCCCCTGATATCCGGGCATGATGAACGCAGTGATCAGCTGGACCGCGTCCGGCGAGATCGGACTCGTGGGGAACGCCGTCGCGCGGGGAACATAAGCCGGAGGGGCGTAGAGCACGAAGCCCACCGGCACATCGTCGACGTAGACAACCCGACCGCAGGATCCCCAGTCCAGCAGGACCGCCGAGATCCACGCTTCCTTCTCCAGCGCGGGCGTGCCCGCTTTTACCGCGGCTTCGCCGCTGACGGGGTCCAACTCCCAGAAGACACACGCGCGACAGCGCTTGGGAAGGTCCTGAAGGTTGTCCAGCGTGAGCGGTACGAGCCGACGCCCCATGAAGGCTGTTCCTCGCTTCCTTCGCCCGCTGCGTCACGGGCGGCTGTCAGAGCACTCCGTTCCCTGAGGAGGCTGCCGACGAAGCCGCCGACCGCGCCCAGCCCCAGGGCTGCCCTCACCAGTCCGGTGCGGCTCATCGTTCGCATGGCCGCTGCCTCCCTCTCAGAGGTACTGCCAGGTGGATGCGCCATACCCGAACGCATCGTATCCACGAAGCGATTGCATCGATACTGCCTGAAAGCAAAGAGCAGGCCGTGTTCCGGTACACACCGGACACGGCCCGCTCGGTCGGCCCACCGGGCGAAACCGTCCGGTCAGCCATCGGCTCTCTAGGCCTCGTCGTCCTCGGAGTCGTCGTCCAGAAGGCTCTTCTGCAGGACCGGCCCCTCGCCGGGAGCGAGGCTGCTGAGGATCCGCTCGAGGTCCTCCATGGACGCGAACTCGACGGTGATCTTGCCCTTCTTCTGCCCCAGATCGACCTTCACCCTCGTCTCGAACCGGTCCGAGAGACGGCCCGCGAGGTCACTCAGCGCCGGAGAGACGAGGGCGCCTGCCCGTGGACCCTTTGCGCGCTGGGTCGTCTGCGGACGCGAGCCCATGAGGGTCACGATCTCCTCGACGGCCCGCACGGACAGTCCCTCGGCCACGATCCGGTGGGCCAGCCTGTCCTGCTCCTCCGAGTCCTCGACGGAGAGCAGTGCCCTCGCATGACCGGCGGAGAGGACCCCTGCGGCCACCCGACGCTGAACCGCCGGCGACAGCTTCAGCAGCCGCAGGGTGTTTGAAACCTGCGGGCGAGAGCGTCCGATGCGGTCGGCCAGCTGGTCGTGCGTGCAGTTGAAGTCCTTCAGAAGCTGGTCGTACGCGGCCGCCTCTTCCAGAGGGTTCAGCTGCGCCCGGTGCAGGTTCTCCAGGAGCGCGTCCAGGAGGAGCTTCTCGTCCTCCGTGGCCCTCACGATCGCCGGGATCGCCTCAAGGCCGGCTTCACGGCAGGCCCGCCAGCGACGCTCACCCATGATGAGTTCATACCGGGCGGGGCCCGACTGCCGTACGACGACCGGTTGGAGGAGACCGACCTCCTTGATGGAGGTGACGAGTTCCTGCAGCGCGTCCTCGTCGAACACCTCACGCGGCTGACGCGAGTTCGGCGTGATGGAGTCGAGGGGGAGCTCCGCGAAGTAGGCGCCCACAGGAGGCGCAGGAACCTCCAGAGAACCGTTCAGCGTCGGCTCGTCGGTTTCATGTGAAACAGGCGGCAGCGTGGCCACCTTCGCCGCGGCAATCCCGCGGTCGGTCGTCAGCACCGGGACCGCCGACGGCGACGCAGAACCCGCGCCCCCCATCGCGGCCGGGGCCGGCGTCTTCTCCGTGGGTGCAGCCGGGATCAGTGCGCCGAGACCACGGCCCAACCCCCTCCGTCGCTCGCTCACTGAAGCCCCTCCACCATGCTCGGGTCGCTCTGGGCACCGATGTGGGCATGCGGCGCTTCGTAGGTCACGCCGACACCCTTCAGTGCGATTTCTCGTGCCGCCTCAAGATAAGACAGCGCACCGCTCGAACCCGGATCGTAGGTCAGCACCGTCTGGCCATAGCTCGGCGCCTCGGAAATTCGGACCGACCGGGGAATGCTCGTTCGCAGCACCTCGTCGCCGAAGTGGCTGCGTACCTCGTCCGCGACCTGGGACGCGAGACGCGTCCGGCCGTCGTACATGGTGAGGAGGATCGTCGAGACGTGCAGCGTGGGGTTGAGGTGTCCCCGCACCAGGTCGACGTTCCGCAGCAGCTGTCCCAGTCCCTCCAGCGCGTAGTACTCGCACTGGATCGGGATGAGGACCTCCGCGCCGGCCACCAACGCGTTGACCGTCAGCAGGCCCAGCGAAGGGGGGCAGTCGATCAGAATGTAATCCAGCGGCTGCTCATAGGCCTGGATGGCTCGCTCCAGCCGGCTCTCCCGCGCCACCAGGGACACCAGCTCGATCTCCGCACCGGCGAGATCGATCGTGGCAGGGGCGCAGAAGAGGCCCTCGACATCGGGGACTGGCTGGACGACTTCCGCGAGAGGCCTGCTCTCGACCAGAACGTCGTAGATGGACGGGACTTCGGCGTGATGGTCGATTCCCAGAGCGGTGGATGCATTGCCCTGTGGGTCGAGGTCGATCACCAGGACGCGGGCGCCGTGCAGGGCCAGGGAGGCGGCAAGGTTGACGGTCGTCGTCGTCTTGCCGACGCCGCCCTTCTGGTTGGCGACGACCATGACGCGCGTCTGCTCAGGCCGTGGCAGGCCCTCGCCGGCGCGGCCCAGAGCTTCCACGGCCAGTTGGGCAGCACGACCGATCGGAGTGTCGTCCATCGGAGGCGGTGTTTCACGTGAAACATCCGCCCCCATCGACTCGGTACGGGGACCGGGGACCGGATCGGTCATCGGTCCCGCGATGTTGGCGTCGGACCGCAAGGATTCACTCTCCTCGACTTCAGGCTCGCAATGAACAGAGCCTCCCATGCCTTCGGGGTCGTGAACCAGTGAGGCCTGTTCTTCTGTGGAGAAATCCACCTCTGTGGACAACTCTGTGCCCCCCACGGGGGACCTGGCACTGTTGGGTACGGGTGCCTCTCCGAGCGAGCCGAGAGGCTTACGGTCGCGGGGTTCGGCCGCGGCCCGGCCGCGGCTGATGATGCCGTGCAGCAGTGAGCGACGTTTCACGTGAAACACGATGCACAGCAGTAGTGGCCGAACTGCCGCGACACTCCGGCGTGCGTAGGTTTGGCAGCTTGTGTGGAGTACGTCTCGTCGTCAGGGCGGATCAGCGACGCCGCCGCACTCGCTCCGTACGAGCGGCCTTGGCCTTCTTCGCCGCGAAGCGCACACCGCCGGGGCTCTCGCCGACCTCGACCCGCACAACAGTGGACAGAGGATCCACCACGCCCTCACCCACATGCAGGATCGAGGTCTCCACGGCACCGAGCTTGCTCAGCGCCGTGGACGCGCTCTTGAGCTCCTCCTCAGCGGCGTCCCCCTTGAGTGCGAGCATCTCGCCGTACGGCCTCAGCAGTGGGATGCCCCACGTGGCCAGTCGGTCCAGCGGGGCCACGGCCCGTGCCGTCACGACATGGACGGGCGGTACCTTGCCCATGACCTCCTCGGCACGGCCCCGGACCACGGTCACATGGTCCAGGCCCAGCAGCTCGACGACCTCGGTGAGGAAGTTCGTACGCCGCAGCAGAGGCTCCAGCAGTGTGATCTTGAGGTCCCCACGGACCAGCGCCAGAGGAATGCCTGGCAAGCCAGCACCCGAGCCGACGTCGCACACCGTCACCCCCTCGGGCACGACCTCGGAGAGCACCGCGCAGTTGAGCAGGTGCCGCTCCCAGAGGCGAGGCACTTCGCGTGGGCCGATGAGACCGCGCTGCACACCCGCCTCAGCGAGCAGCTCCGCATAGCGGACCGCGTCCGCGAAGCGATCGCCGAACACCTCACGCGCCTGCTCGGGCGCAGGGGGGAGCTCCGCTGCCTCCGTCACGGGGACCGTCCTTCCGTACCGCATCAGCGCACCGGGCGCCGACCAACAGAACTATCAGGCTGACAAAGTTCGGCCCCGCCTGCGCTACAGACGGGGCCGGAGGAACGTAACGGACCGATCAGGCCGGGAGTACGACGACGAAGCGCTGCGGCTCCTCGCCCTCGGACTCGCTGCGCAGGCCCGCGGCCTTGACCGCGTCGTGCACGACCTTGCGCTCGAACGGGGTCATCGGCTTCATCTTCACCGGCTCGCCGGTGTTCCTGACCTCGGCGGCCGCCTTCGCACCCAGCTCGGAGAGCTCGGCGCGCTTCTTGGCGCGGTAGCCGCCGATGTCCAGCATCAGCCGGCTGCGGTCCCCGGTCTCACGGTGCACGGCCAGGCGCGTGAGTTCCTGGAGCGCCTCAAGCACCTCACCGTCACGGCCGACCAGCTTCTGCAGGCCTCGGCCGCCCGCGTCGCTGATGATCGAGACAGCGGCGCGGTCGGCCTCGACGTCCATGTCGATGTCGCCGTCGAGATCGGCGATGTCCAGCAAACCCTCAAGGTAGTCCGCTGCGATCTCGCCCTCCTGCTCCAGGCGGGTCAGGGTGTCTGCACCCTCGACAGCGGCGGAGGTGGTGCCTTCCGTCACGGGATGGGCTCCTTCTTACTTCTTGGACGGGGACTTGGGGCGCTGCGGGCCCTTGCGCTGCCCGGACTGAGCCTTGCTGCGGGTGCCACTGCCGGTCTTCGGCTCGGGCTGCTTCGCAGCGGCGGAGGGCTGGGCATCCTCCGGCTCGTCGGACTTGCTCAATGACGTCTTGGGCTCGGCTTCGCCGGCGACCTTGGGGCCGGACTGCCGCTGGGCCTTGGTCTGCCGCTTGGGCTGCTGGCGCTTGGGAGCGGCGGCGGTGCCGTTCGTCGGCACACCGTCCTCGGTCTGGGCTGCGGCAGCGCTCTCGCTCTGCATCACGGTGCCGTCGGTCTGGGCGGCGAGACCGGCCTTGTTCAGCGAGTTGATGAACTTGCGCTCGAACTCGTTGCGGTCACGGCCCTTGGTGACGATCGCCTTGATGATGGTGCGCTCACTGCGCTTGCGGGCCTTGCCGTGCTGCGTGACGTGCTTGGTCAGACGCTCCAGATAGGCGGCCTGCGCCTTGGAACCCGGGGTCGGGTTGTTGTGGATCACATACATCTGCTGGCCCATGGTCCACACGTTGGTGGTCAGCCAGTAGACGAGGACACCGACCGGGAAGTTGATGCCGAAGACGGCGAACATGACCGGGAAGACGTACATCAGCATCTTCTGCTGCTGCATGAACGGCGTCTTCACCGTCGTGTCGACGTTCTTCGTCATCAGCTGGCGCTGCGTGTAGAACTGCGACGCCGACATCAGGACGATCATGATCGCGGTGACGACACGGACGTCGGTCAGCGTGGCACCGAGCTGGGCGACCTTGTCGGCGCTGTCCGTGAACTTCGCGGCCAGGGGGGCACCGAAGATGTGTGCCTTACGAGCGCTGGCGAGCAGCGAATCGTCGATGACACCGATCGTCTTGCCCGTCGCGATGCCGTTGAGCACGTGATAGAGGGCGAAGAAGAACGGCGACTGCGCCAGGATGGGAAGGCACGAGGAGAGCGGGTTGGTGCCCGTCTCCTTGTACAGCTTCATCATCTCTTCGGACTGGCGCTGCTTGTCGTTCTTGTAGCGCTCCTGGATCTTCTTCATCTCGGGCTGCAGCGTCTGCATCGCCCGGGTCGACTTGATCTGCTTCACGAAGAGCGGGATCAGGCAGATACGGATGAGGATCACCAGGGACACGATGGACAGGCCCCAGGCCCAGCCCGTGTCGGGACCGAAGATCTTCCCGTACATCGAGTGGAACTGGACGATGACCCATGAAACGGGTGTCGTGATGAAGCTGAAGAGGCTGGCAATCGTGTCCACTAATCATGCTCCTTGGGCATGGGACGGAGTCTCTGCGGCCGGGCTCGAAGGAAGGTTCTCCTCGGTGGCCGTTTCGGCGGCGGAGGGCCCGCCCCTGCGTGCGCGCCACGCGTCGCGCAGCATTTCGTGCCACCGCGGGCGCTTGCGCGGTGGAACATGGTCCACACCGCCGAGCGACCACGGATTGCACCGCAGGATGCGCCAGGCGGTGAGCGCCGTGCCTTTGATCGCACCGTGCCGGTCGATGGCCGTGTACCCATAGTGGGAGCACGACGGGTAGTACTTGCACACCGGCCCGAGCAGCGGACTGATGGTCCACTGGTACAGCTTGATCAGAGCCAGCAGCGGGTACTTCATCGTGCGCCCCCTCCCAGCAACCGCTCGATGGCGGCATCCAGGTCTTGGGCCAGTTGTGCATGGTCGGCGTCACCCGCACCGGGTAGCGCTCGTACGACTACCAGGCTACCGGGGGGCAACAGGGCGACTCGGTCCCGCATCAGGTGGCGCAGTCTGCGCTTGACCTTGTTGCGTATCACCGCACCGCCCACTGCTTTGCTCACGACGAAACCCGCACGCGTCGGGGGAGCGCTCTCCCCAGGCGCGTGCGGGTCCGTGGCACCGCTACGAAGATGGACGACGAGGGACGGACGTCCGGCCCGGCGCCCTCGTCGTACTGCGGTCGCGAAGTCCTCGCGCCGCCTCAGCCGGTTCTCGGTGGGCAGCACGACGGCATGACCTGACCGGGATCAGGCGGACAGGCTGGCGCGACCCTTGCTGCGGCGGTTCGCCAGAATCGCGCGACCGGCACGGGTACGCATCCGCAGGCGGAAGCCGTGGGTCTTGGCGCGACGACGGTTGTTCGGCTGGAAGGTGCGCTTGCTCACTCGGGGGCTCCAGAAATCAATCGGTAGTGGCGGGGTGCCGTCTTAGCTGTCACCGTGCGCCCACGAGTAGCTCGCGTTAACGCCCGAGTGCACCGCTTCCCGATCACCTGACGCGATCTGTGCCCATCGGAGGCAGGCGGCAGCAGCCATCGACAACTCGACCTGGTTACGGTACGCGGGGCTACGCCATCCGGTCAAACCAGCGGTCACTGAGAGACACTATCCACAGCCTGGGGACAACAACTTGAACCGCACCCGTCGCCCTGACTACCGTGGCTGAACCCCGGTTCGTTCCCTTGACCCCTTGTTTTGGCTCGACCCCCTTTGAATCCCGACCCGTCCCACAACCACACGTTCGTGGGACCCCGTGAGAGAGCGTGCCCTGTGGCTGACGTACCTGCCGATCTTGCCGCAGTGTGGCCACGAGTACTGGAGCAACTTCTCGGCGAGGGCCGGGGACAGGGTGTGGAGACCAAGGACGAGCACTGGATCCGGCGCTGCCAGCCGCTCGCGCTGGTCGCTGACACCGCCCTGCTCGCCGTACCGAACGAATTCGCGAAGGGCGTGCTCGAGGGCCGCCTCGCTCCGATCGTCAGCGAGACGCTGAGCCGCGAGTGCGGCCGCCCGATCCGTATCGCGATCACCGTCGACGACTCGGCGGGCGAGCCCCCCGCCCCGCCTGCGCCGCCGATCCGCCCCCAGTCCCGCTACGAGGAGCCCGAGCTCCCCTCCGGGCAGTACGACGGCTACGGCCGCCACCGCGCGGAGGACCGCCGCCCGGGCCGCGGCGAGCAGCTTCCGGGTGCACCCGGCGACCAGCTCCCCACTCCCCGCCCGGCCTACCCCTCGGAGTACCAGCGCCCCGAGCCCGGCGCCTGGCCGCGCCCGCCGCAGGACGAGTACCGGTCGCAGGACGAGTACAGCTGGCAGCAGCAGCGCCTCGGCTTCCCCGAGCGGGACCCCTACGCGTCGCCACAGCAGGACTCATACGGGTCCTCGGCACAGGACTCGTACGCCCCGCCCTCCCAGGATTACCGTCCGCAGTCGATGGAGCGCCCGTCCTACGAGGCACAGCGACCCGACTACGACCAGCAGCGCCCCGACTACGACCAGCCACGTCCGGACTACGACCAGCAGCGCCCCGACTACGACCAGCGCGACGCCCGCCGGGAGCTGCCCAAGCAGTCGTCCCGTTCCGGGCACGTCCACCGCGGCGGTCCGGTCGGCTCCGCGCTGCCCGCCTCCAGCGGTGCCCCCGGCCCGCTGGCCGCGAAGCCCGCGCCGGCGACCGGGCCCGGTGAACCGACGGCACGCCTGAACCCGAAGTACCTCTTCGACACGTTCGTCATCGGCGCCTCCAACCGCTTCGCGCACGCCGCCGCGGTCGCCGTCGCGGAGGCACCGGCGAAGGCGTACAACCCCCTGTTCATCTATGGGGAATCGGGGCTCGGCAAGACGCACCTGCTGCACGCGATCGGGCACTACGCGCGCAGTCTCTACCCCGGCACGCGCGTGCGGTATGTGAGCTCGGAGGAGTTCACCAACGAGTTCATCAACTCGATCCGCGACGGCAAGGGCGACAGCTTCCGCAAGCGCTACCGCGAGATGGACATCCTGCTCGTCGACGACATCCAGTTCCTCGCGGACAAGGAGTCGACGCAGGAGGAGTTCTTCCACACCTTCAACACGCTGCACAACGCGAACAAGCAGATCGTGCTCTCCAGCGACCGGCCGCCGAAGCAGCTGGTCACGCTGGAGGACCGGCTGCGGAACCGTTTCGAGTGGGGTCTGATCACCGACGTCCAGCCACCCGAACTGGAGACGCGTATCGCCATCCTCCGTAAGAAGGCGGTGCAGGAGCAGCTCAACGCCCCGCCGGAGGTCCTGGAGTTCATCGCCTCCCGCATCTCGCGCAACATCCGCGAGCTGGAGGGGGCGCTGATCCGGGTGACGGCGTTCGCGTCGCTCAACCGGCAGCCGGTGGACCTCGGCCTCACGGAGATCGTCCTCAAGGACCTGATCCCCGGCGGCGAGGACTCGGCCCCCGAGATCACCTCGACCGCCATCATGAGCGCGACCGCCGACTACTTCGGCCTCACCGTCGAGGACCTGTGCGGCACCTCGCGCGGCCGCGCGCTCGTCACGGCCCGCCAGATCGCCATGTACCTGTGCCGCGAGCTCACGGACCTCTCGCTGCCGAAGATCGGCGCGCTGTTCGGCGGCCGCGACCACACCACGGTGATGCACGCGGACCGCAAGATCCGCAATCTGATGGCGGAGCGGCGCTCCATCTACAACCAGGTGACCGAGCTGACGAACCGCATCAAGAACGGCTGACAGCCGCCGACATACGCCGCAGAGGGCGCCCCGGGACGACTCCCCAGGGCGCCCTCCGTCGTTTCACGGGCCACATCGCGGCCTGCCGCTGCCGTACGTCCGGACGCCGGCTGTTCGATTAGCGGTCGGGTTACGGCCACTCTCCACAGATTGGGAGACTTTCTTCCGTCCACACGCTGGGGACTGCGGAGTTGTCCAGATCTCGATCCACAGGAGAACTGCTGAAGAACCATCAAGGCAGGTCAAGTGGTTGTGGATTGGTGGACGAAGGATCTCCACAGACTGTGGACAGACCAGTGATCCACAAGCTGTGCACGAAGTTGTCCACCGACAACCCACAGGCAGGACCCGGTTGTCCCCAGCGATCACGGGTTTCTCCACATCGCTGTCCACTGTTCGGCAACGCGACGCGCCTGATCACCGTGTCGAGTGAAAGCCGTCACACGAAGGTGCCGGGTTGCCCTGTGGGAAACGTGGGTAAAGCTGGGGACGGCCCTGGGGAGAACTCGCCTCAGGCTGTGCACGGGGTGTGCAGAACTTTCCGTTCTCCACAGAACCCCGGAGTTGTCCACCGCCTCCGCCCACAGGGCCAGTGGACAAAATCTCGCCTCTGAGCTGGGAAAACAGGGTTATCCACGGTTTCCACAGCCCCTACTACTACTCCCAACTAGAGAGAGCGAGAAGTTCGTTTCGAAGGGGGTCCTGTGCACAACTCGCTGTCCGGCTCCCGACTGCCCCTCGTCACGACTTGACCCCGAGAGGCACCTACTGTCAGTGCCGTGCGTCAGACTGGTCCCCGGTGGTCCTTCCCTCCCCAGGGACCGACGACACCGAGACAGACGACGAAGCCAGGCAGGCCGAGAAGCGCCGGCAACAGCAGGAGGCGGCAACAGTGAAGATCCGGGTGGAACGCGACGTACTCGCGGAGGCAGTGGCCTGGGCGGCACGCAGCCTCCCGGCCCGGCCGCCGGCGCCTGTCCTCGCCGGCCTCCTGCTGAAGGCCGAGGACGGCGCGCTGAGCCTCTCCAGCTTCGACTACGAGGTCTCCGCACGCGTGTCGGTGGAGGCGGAGGTCGAGGAGGAGGGCACGGTCCTCGTCTCCGGCCGCCTGCTCGCCGACATCTGCCGCGCTCTTCCCAACCGCCCGGTGGAGATTTCCACAGACGGTGTACGGGCGACCGTGGTCTGCGGCTCCTCGCGGTTCACACTCCACACGCTGCCTGTGGAGGAGTACCCGGCGCTGCCGCAGATGCCGACCGCGACCGGCACCGTTCCCGGTGAGGTCTTCGCCTCGGCCGCCGCGCAGGTCGCCATCGCCGCCGGCCGCGACGACACGCTGCCCGTGCTGACCGGTGTGCGCATCGAGATCGAGGGCGACACCGTCACCCTGGCGTCCACCGACCGCTACCGCTTCGCGGTCCGCGAGTTCCTGTGGAAGCCGGAGAACCCCGAGGCGTCCGCGGTCGCCCTGGTGCCCGCCAAGACGCTCCTGGACACCGCCAAGGCCCTCACGAGCGGCGACAGCGTCATCCTGGCGCTGTCCGGCTCGGGCACGGGCGAGGGTCTGATCGGTTTCGAGGGCGCGGGCCGCCGTACGACCACGCGTCTGCTCGAAGGCGACCTGCCGAAGTACCGCTCGCTGTTCCCGACGGAGTTCAACTCCGTCGCCGTGATCGAGACCGCCCCCTTCGTGGAGGCCGTCAAGCGTGTGGCCCTGGTCGCCGAGCGCAACACCCCGGTGCGGCTCAGCTTCGAGCAGGGTGTGCTGATCCTGGAGGCCGGTTCCAGCGACGACGCACAGGCTGTGGAAAGGGTCGACGCCCAGCTGGAGGGCGACGACGTCTCGATCGCCTTCAATCCGACCTTCCTGCTGGACGGCCTGAGCGCCATCGACTCCCCGGTGGCCCAGCTCTCCTTCACGACGTCCACCAAGCCCGCTCTGCTGAGCGGCAAGCCGGCGCTGGACGCAGAGGCGGACGAGGCCTACAAGTACCTGATCATGCCGGTGCGGCTGAGCGGCTGAGGCGCGGGGACCTGTCCCCAGGCTGTGGAGAGGACTTCCATGCCTGGGGAAAACCCGCAGGTGGGGCCGTACGTTTGAGCGCGTATGCCCACAGGTGTGCGTGAGCGCCCGGGTCTAGGCTCGGACGTAGGTACGAACGTGCCTCACACGCCACACAGCAACCTAAGGAACAACTGATGGAGCTCGGTCTCGTCGGCCTCGGCAAGATGGGCGGCAACATGCGCGAGCGGATCCGCCGCGCCGGCCACACCGTCGTCGGATACGACCGCAACCCGGACCTCGCCGATGTCCACAGCCTGTCTGAGCTTGTGGGCAAGCTCAGCGGCCCGCGCGTGGTCTGGGTGATGGTCCCGGCCGGTGCCCCCACCCAGTCGACCGTCGACGAACTGGCCGAGCTGCTGGAGCCGGGCGACATCGTCGTGGACGGCGGCAACTCGCGCTGGACGGACGACGAGAAGCATGCCGAGGAGCTGGCGGCCAAGGGCATAGGCTTCGTCGACTGCGGCGTCTCCGGCGGCGTCTGGGGTCTGGAGAACGGCTACGCGCTGATGTACGGCGGCGACGCGGAGAACGTAGCCAAGGTGCAGCCGGTCTTCGACGCCCTCAAGCCCGAGGGGAAGTTCGGCGCCGTGCACGCCGGCAAGGTCGGCGCGGGCCACTTCGCGAAGATGGTCCACAACGGCATCGAGTACGCGATGATGCAGGCCTACGCCGAGGGCTGGGAACTGCTGGAGAAGGTCGACTCGGTCACGGATGTGCGCGAGGTCTTCCGGTCCTGGCAGGAGGGCACCGTCATCCGCTCCTGGCTGCTGGACCTCGCGGTGAACGCACTCGCCGAGGACGAGCACCTCGACAAGCTGAAGGGTTTTGCACAGGACTCCGGCGAGGGACGCTGGACTGTGGAAGCCGCCATCGACAACGCCGTACCGCTGCCCGCGATCACGGCCTCGCTCTTCGCGCGGTTCGCGTCGCGCCAGGACGACTCGCCGCAGATGAAGATGATCGCGGCACTGCGCAATCAGTTCGGCGGCCACGCCGTAGAGACGAAGTAATCCACAGGACGAGAAGAAATCCACAGATCCACAGGCCGTTCGGCCACGGATCCACAACGCTGGGGGAGGTCGGCGAACGACTATGCACGTCACGCATCTGTCGCTGGCCGACTTCCGCTCGTACGCCCGGGTCGAGGTCCCACTCGACCCGGGCGTCACCGCCTTCGTGGGACCCAACGGGCAGGGCAAGACCAACCTGGTCGAGGCCGTCGGCTATCTCGCCACCCTCGGCAGCCACCGGGTCGCCTCCGATGCCCCGCTGGTCCGCATGGGCGCCGACCGCGCGGTCATCCGGGCGCAGGTCAAGCAGGGCGAGAGGCAGCAGCTGGTCGAGCTGGAGCTGAACCCCGGCAAGTCCAACCGGGCCCGCATCAACAGGTCCTCGCAGGTCAGACCCCGTGACGTGCTGGGCATCGTACGGACTGTCCTGTTCGCGCCCGAGGATCTCTCCCTGGTCAAGGGCGACCCGGGCGAGCGGCGTCGTTTTCTCGACGAGCTGATCACCGCCCGCTCGCCGCGCATGGCCGGGGTGCGCTCCGACTACGAGCGGGTCCTGAAGCAGCGCAACACGCTTCTCAAGTCGGCCGCGCTGGCCCGCCGCCACGGCGGCCGGTCCATGGACCTGTCCACGCTCGACGTCTGGGACCAGCATCTCGCGCGCGTGGGTGCCGAGTTGCTGGCTCAGCGGCTCGACCTGATTGCCACGATCCAGCCACTGGCCGACAAGGCGTACGAGCAACTGGCGCCGGGCGGCGGGCCGATCGCCCTCGACTACAAGCCGTCCGCCCCCGGTGAGGCCCACACGCGCGAGGACCTCTGCGAGCAGCTGATGGCTGCCCTCGCCGAAGCGCGCAAGCAGGAGATCGAGCGGGGCGTCACCCTCGTAGGGCCCCATCGGGACGATCTGCTTCTCAAACTCGGTCAGCTGCCCGCCAAGGGGTACGCGTCCCACGGTGAGTCCTGGTCGTATGCGCTGGCGCTGCGCCTCGCCTCCTACGACCTGCTGCGGGCCGAGGGCAACGAGCCGGTGCTCGTCCTCGACGACGTCTTCGCCGAGCTCGACACCCGCCGCCGCGAGCGGCTCGCTGAACTGGTCGCGCCCGGTGAGCAGGTGCTGGTGACCGCTGCCGTCGACGACGACGTGCCGCACGTGCTGACCGGGACGCGGTACTCCGTGTCGGACGGGACGGTGGAGCGCGCATGACGAACCAGGAACCCGCCTCCGGGGAGAACGAGAAGAACGAGAAGACCCCCGAGCCGTCCGGTGTCGACCTCGCGCGCGTGGCGCTCAGGGCGGCGAAGGAACAGGCACGCGCGCGTGGGGACGCGGCGCAGCAGAAGAAGCAGGCGCGGCGCGGCGGCCTGCGCTCCGGCGCGCGCGCCGACGGGCGCGACCCGATGGCGCTCGGTGCTGCGATCAACCGGCTCATCACCGAGCGCGGTTGGGAGACCCCGGCGGCGGTGGGCGGGGTGATGGGCCGCTGGCAGCAGATCGTCGGCGAGGACGTGGCCAAACACTGTGTGCCGGACACGTACGACGAGGACGAGCGGGTGCTCGTCGTGCGCTGTGACTCCACGGCCTGGGCGACGAATCTGCGCCTGCTCGCCCCGACGCTCGTCGCCCGGCTCAACGAGGATCTCGGGCACGGCGCGGTGAAGATGATCAAGGTGAACGGCCCCAGCGGCCCCGCCCGCCGCTACGGTCCCCTGCGCGCCCCCGGAAGCAAGGGCCCCGGCGACACATACGGGTGACAGACCTCACATCCGCAGGCCGTCGGCGGTCTCGTCGCAGCGCCGGCGGCCGCTTTGTCGTACCACCGCATGCGGTGGCGAATCGCTACCTGACTCCCAAGTAGCCATGGGTTGACAGCTGGAAGCGCTGAGTGCCGCTGTGAGCCTCTTGGAGCCCCGTTCCGTATATGGGGACCCGGCAGATGCCAGTTGAGGGCGCCACATGCGGACTCAGGTACCGGCAAACCCCCATCACTGTCGGCGCTACCGGTAGACTGGAAGCTAATCCCGCCCCACTCATGGGGACCGTCCGGGAAAAGCTGAGCAACGCTGAACAAGGCTTACCAACGCAACATGCCGCAGCCGCTCCGGCAACCCGCCGACGAGCCTGGCTCGTGCTGTGCCAGAAAGGGCGCTTCGTGGCCGATTCCGGCAACCCCAACGAGAACATCCCGTCCACCGACGCCGGCGAGAACAGCGTGGTGACCTCGTCGAACGGCGAGGTCACCGCCTCGTACGACGCCAGCGCCATCACCGTCCTCGAGGGCCTGGACGCGGTCCGCAAGCGACCCGGTATGTACATCGGCTCGACCGGCGAGCGCGGACTGCACCACCTTGTGTACGAGGTCGTCGACAACTCGGTCGACGAGGCGCTGGCCGGTCACGCGGACACCATCGACGTCACGATCCTCGCCGACGGCGGCGTACGCGTCGTCGACAACGGCCGTGGCATCCCGGTCGGCATCGTCGCCTCCGAGGGCAAGCCGGCACTCGAGGTCGTGCTGACCGTGCTGCACGCGGGCGGCAAGTTCGGCGGCGGCGGCTACGCGGTCTCCGGTGGTCTGCACGGCGTGGGCGTCTCGGTCGTGAACGCGCTGTCCGCGAAGGTCGCCGTCGAGGTCAGGACCGACGGTCACCGCTGGACGCAGGACTACAAGATGGGCGTCCCCACGGCGCCGCTCGTCAAGCACGAGGCCATCGAGGAGACCGGCACGTCGGTCACCTTCTGGGCCGACCCCGACATCTTCGAGACCACCGAGTACTCCTTCGAGACGCTCTCGCGGCGCTTCCAGGAGATGGCGTTCCTCAACAAGGGTTTGACGATCAAACTCACTGACGAGCGCGAGTCCGCGAAGGCCACCGCCGGGGCGGACGAGGCGGGTGCGGACGAGAAGGACGAGGTCAAGACCGTCACGTACCACTACGAGGGCGGCATCGTCGACTTCGTGAAGTACCTCAACTCCCGCAAGGGAGAGGCGGTGCACCCGACGGTGATCGACCTCGAGGCGGAGGACAAGGAGAAGAGCCTCTCCCTCGAAGTCGCCATGCAGTGGAACAGCGGCTACAGCGAGGGCGTGTACTCCTTCGCCAACATCATCCACACGCACGAGGGCGGCACGCACGAAGAGGGCTTCCGCGCGGCGCTCACGAACCTCATCAACAAGTACGCGCGCGACAAGAAGCTGCTGCGTGAGAAGGACGACAACCTCACGGGCGACGACATCCGCGAGGGTCTGACCGCGATCATCTCGGTGAAGCTGAGCGAGCCGCAGTTCGAGGGCCAGACGAAGACCAAGCTGGGCAACACGGAGGCGAAGACCTTCGTCCAGAAGGCGGTCTACGAGCACCTCAACGACTGGCTGGACCGCAACCCGAACGAGGCCGCGGACATCATCCGCAAGGGCATCCAGGCGGCCACCGCGCGCGTGGCCGCCCGCAAGGCCCGCGACCTGACGCGTCGTAAGGGCCTGCTGGAGTCGGCTTCCCTGCCGGGCAAGCTCTCCGACTGCCAGTCGAACGACCCCACCAAGTGCGAGATCTTCATCGTCGAGGGCGACTCCGCCGGCGGTTCGGCCAAGTCCGGCCGCAACCCGCAGTACCAGGCGATCCTCCCGATCCGAGGAAAGATCCTCAACGTCGAGAAGGCGCGGATCGACAAGATCCTGCAGAACCAGGAGATCCAGGCGCTGATCTCGGCCTTCGGCACCGGAGTCCACGAGGACTTCGGCATCGAGAAGCTGCGCTATCACAAGATCATCCTGATGGCGGACGCCGACGTCGACGGCCAGCACATCAACACCCTGCTGCTGACCTTCCTGTTCCGCTTCATGCGGCCGCTGGTCGAGGCCGGCCACGTCTTCCTGTCGCGTCCCCCGCTGTACAAGATCAAGTGGGGCCGGGACGAGGTCGAGTACGCGTACTCCGACCGCGAGCGCGACGCACTGGTCGAGATGGGCCGCCAGCGCGGCAAGCGCATCAAGGAGGACTCGATCCAGCGCTTCAAGGGGCTCGGCGAGATGAACGCCGAGGAACTGCGCATCACGACCATGGACCAGGAGCACCGCGTCCTCGGCCAGGTCACCCTCGACGACGCCGCCCAGGCCGACGACCTGTTCTCGGTCCTGATGGGCGAGGACGTCGAGGCCCGCCGCCAGTTCATCCAGCGCAACGCCAAGGACGTCCGGTTCCTCGACATCTGAGTCGGTCTCAGCTGACCGCACCAGAAAGGATCTTCACCAGCAATGGCCGACGAGAACACTCCCGTCACCCCTGAAGAGGGCGGCGACGTCGTGATGCGTATCGAGCCCGTCGGGCTCGAGACGGAGATGCAGCGCTCGTACCTGGACTACGCGATGTCCGTCATCGTGTCCCGTGCGCTGCCCGACGTCCGCGACGGCCTCAAGCCCGTCCACCGCCGCGTCCTGTACGCCATGTACGACGGCGGCTACCGCCCCGAGCGCGGTTTCTACAAGTGCGCCCGTGTCGTCGGCGACGTCATGGGCAGCTACCACCCGCACGGCGACTCCTCGATCTACGACGCGCTGGTCCGCCTCGCGCAGCCGTGGTCGATGCGGATGCCGCTGGTGGACTCCAACGGCAACTTCGGCTCCCCGGGCAACGACCCGGCCGCCGCCATGCGCTACACAGAGTGCAAGATGGCGCCGCTGTCGATGGAGATGGTCCGTGACATCGACGAGGAAACCGTCGACTTCATGGACAACTACGACGGCCGCTCCCAGGAGCCGACCGTCCTGCCCGCGCGCTTCCCGAACCTGCTGATCAACGGCTCGGCCGGTATCGCGGTCGGCATGGCGACCAACATCCCGTCGCACAACCTGCGCGAGGTCGCGGCCGGCGCCCAGTGGTGCCTGGAGAACCCGGAGGCCTCGCACGAGGAGCTCCTGGACGCGCTGATCGAGCGCATCAAGGGCCCCGACTTCCCGACCGGCGCGCTGGTGGTGGGCCGCAAGGGCATCGAGGAGGCGTACCGCACCGGCCGCGGCTCGATCACCATGCGGGCGGTCGTCGAGGTCGAGGAGATCCAGAACCGCCAGTGCCTGGTGGTCACGGAGCTGCCCTACCAGGTCAACCCCGACAACCTCGCGCAGAAGATCGCCGACCTGGTGAAGGACGGCAAGGTCGGCGGCATCGCGGACGTCCGCGACGAGACGTCCTCGCGCACCGGCCAGCGACTCGTGATCGTGCTCAAGCGTGACGCGGTCGCCAAGGTCGTGCTGAACAACCTCTACAAGCACACGGACCTGCAGACGAACTTCGGTGCCAACATGCTGGCGCTCGTCGACGGTGTCCCGCGCACGCTCTCCCTGGACGCGTTCATCCGCCACTGGGTGACGCACCAGATCGAGGTCATCGTCCGCCGGACGAAGTTCCGGCTGCGCAAGGCCGAGGAGCGGGCGCACATCCTGCGCGGTCTGCTGAAGGCCCTGGACGCCATCGACGAGGTCATCGCGCTGATCCGGCGCAGCGACACCGTCGAGATCGCGCGCGGCGGCCTGATGGACCTCCTGGAGATCGACGAGATCCAGGCGAACGCCATCCTCGAGATGCAGCTGCGCCGCCTGGCCGCCCTGGAGCGCCAGAAGATCGTCCAGGAGCACGACGAACTCCAGGCGAAGATCAACGAGTACAACGAGATCCTCGCCTCCCCGGTCCGCCAGCGCGGCATCGTCAGCGAGGAACTCGCCGCGATCGTCGAGAAGTACGGCGACGACCGCAAGACGATGCTGGTGCCCTTCGACGGCGACATGTCCATGGAGGACCTGATCGCCGAAGAGGACATCGTCGTCACCATCACGCGCGGCGGCTACATCAAGCGCACCAAGACGGAGGACTACCGCTCGCAGAAGCGGGGCGGCAAGGGCGTACGCGGCACGAAGCTGAAGCAGGACGACATCGTCGACCACTTCTTCGTGTCGACCACGCACCACTGGCTGCTGTTCTTCACCAACAAGGGCCGCGTCTACCGCGCGAAGGCGTACGAGCTTCCGGATGCCGGCCGTGAGGCGCGCGGCCAGCACGTCGCGAACCTTCTCGCCTTCCAGCCGGACGAGGCGATCGCCGAGATCCTCGCGATCCGCGACTACCAGGCCACGCCGTACCTGGTCCTCGCCACCAAGGGCGGCCTGGTCAAGAAGACGCCTCTGAAGGATTACGATTCGCCGCGTGCCGGTGGCGTCATCGCGATCAACCTGCGGGAGACGGACGACGGTTCCGACGACGAACTGATCGGAGCCGAGCTGGTTTCGGCCGATGACGATCTGCTTCTGATCAGCAAGAAGGCACAGTCGATCAGGTTCACCGCCACGGACGAGAGCCTGCGGCCCATGGGCCGGGCCACCTCGGGTGTCAAGGGTATGAGTTTCCGCGAGGGCGATGAACTTCTGTCGATGAATGTTGTTCGACCCGGTACGTTCGTGTTCACTGCCACAGACGGCGGGTACGCGAAGCGGACCGCTGTCGACGAGTACCGCGTCCAGGGTCGCGGCGGCCTCGGTATCAAGGCCGCCAAGATCGTGGAGGACCGCGGTTCGCTGGTCGGCGCGCTGGTGGTCGAGGAGACCGACGAAATCCTCGCCATCTCGCTGTCGGGCGGTGTGATTCGTACGCGAGTCAACGAGGTCAGGGAGACGGGCCGTGACACCATGGGCGTCCAACTGATCAACCTGGGCAAGCGCGATGCCGTCGTCGGTATCGCTCGTAACGCCGAGGCGGGGCGTGAGGCGGAGGAAGTCGACGGCGACGTGGCCGTGGACGAGACCGCCGAGGCTGCCGCGACCACCGGCACGGACGAGGGTGAGGCGCCCTCGGCCGAGTAGCACGAGGAGTGAGTCATCGTGAGCGGAGCCACGGGCGCCGGATCGGCCGGTACCCCCACGGGTACGGAATCGGACGGCGGCGGCCGTGGCTCCGCCGCGCATGCGACAGATCCGCACACGACCCAGCTGCGCGCGATCGACGCAGGTGCGGCCGACTCACCCTCGCCCGACACGCGTGGAACCCAGGGGGGAACTGTGACGGACACCCGAGGCCCGCAGCCCCAGCAGGCTCCGGCCGCCCAGCCGGCACCGCAGCAGTCGGCCTCCCCGCTGCCGGGGGAACGGCAGCCGCAGCAGCCCGCAGGGCCGTACCACCCGCCGCAGGCCTACCAGAACCAGGCGGTCGCCCAGGGCGCGCCGGCTCCCACCGGTGCGGTCCGCAGGCCGCGCACCGGCGCGCGCACCACGCCCCGCATCCGCAAGGCACGCCTGCGCGTGGCGAAGGCCGATCCGTGGTCGGTGATGAAGGTGAGCTTCCTGCTCTCCATCGCGCTGGGCATCTGCACGATCGTCGCGTCCGCCGTGCTGTGGATGGTGATGGACGCGATGGGCGTCTTCTCGACGGTCGGCGGCACGATCTCCGAGGCGACCGGCTCGAACGAGTCGAACGGCTTCGACCTGCAGTCCTTCCTGTCGCTCCCGCACGTCCTGATGTTCACGTCGATCATCGCGGTCATCGACGTGGTCCTCGCGACGGCTCTCGCGACTCTCGGCGCCTTCATCTACAACCTCTCCGCGGGCTTCGTCGGCGGCATCGAGCTGACGCTCGCCGAGGACGAGTGACTTCTCCGCGACCGCCGTTCCAAACCTCCGCGGAGGGCCCCGCGAGAACCGATTTTGGGACTGCCCACGTCGTGCGCTAATCTTCAGGAGTCAGCGCGCGGGACACATCCCGCAGAGCGCGGCGGGGCTATAGCTCAGTTGGTTAGAGCGCATCCCTGATAAGGATGAGGCCACAGGTTCAAATCCTGTTAGCCCCACCAGCACGAAGACCCCCAACCAGTCGTGGTTGGGGGTCTTTAACGTTCACGGACGGCATCCATGGCCGGTATGCACGGTCGGCAGCCGCTACGGCGCCTACGGCGGAGATCGGCTGCGGCCGCCGCCACCAGTGAACGCCACCGTCGGTCACCACCAGCGGACGCCAGAGGCTGCTTTCCGGAGACTGACCCCGGGGACGGACTCCAGAGACTGACCTCGGGGACTGACCTCGGGGACGGACTCCAGGGACGGACTCCAGGGACGGACTCAAACAAATGAAGACCCCCAACCAGTTGCGGTTGGGGGTCTTCCGCGTGGGCGGATTGTGTACGCAAGTTCGCCGTTACGTCTGGGGTGCGGGGCGGTGCCTCAGCGCTGGAGGGGGATGGCCGGCTCGGCGGCCGAGAGGTACGTGTCCGTCTCCAGGTCCGTGTCCGCACAGTCGTCGGCGTCCGCGAGCGGACGGTGGCGGCAGCTGGGGGACTTTCCGTGGGCCTCGGCGCGGATGCGCTGCTTCATCGTGGGGGGCAGGGCTCTGGCGTAGGACCAGGACCAGCGGGACACCGGCGGCGTCGTCACGTGTGTCGTGCTGTTGCCGTTCGCCTCGGTCTGCGGTACGGCCGCGGCGGCGGTCGTCGTGATGAGTCCGAGCGTCGTGCACAGCGCGAGGAATGCGGTGACGATGGCGGTCCACAGCTTCATGACCTGGTTCTGGGCCATGGCCCCTCACTTTCGGGTCGGGCGATTTGCGTACTTTCCTCATGATGTGTATGGCGGCCGCGAAGTGGTGGACCTGAGCCCGTGGCGCGTCGAAGTTCGGATGAACACCACTCCATGAGCCCAAAGGGCAGGAAATAATAAGAATCAGGGCCAAAATCACCCTCAGTGAGGGTGTGATCACCCTCAGATCGGAGTGGTGACCTCCGGTTCTACTGCGGTTCAGCGGAGGGGAGTTGGGGGCCCACGCAGGTCACCGATCGGTATCGGTCGGTGTGTATAGTCGGGCGCCAGAGGTCCCCTACGTCAAGGAAAGACGAGGTCGCGCGGTGAAGAAGCTTCTCCTGGTCGCACTGGCCGCCATCGGCGGGCTCCTCGTGTACCGCCAGATCCAGGCGGATCGCGCCGAGCAGGATCTGTGGACGGAGGCGACTGACTCCGTGCCCACGGGTTCGTGAGTATCGACAGCGGAATCTGAACAGACCCCGGCCGTCCTAGCGGTCGGGGTTTTGTGTTGCGCGGATGAGGCGCGACGTCGCGGGGCAGGATGGGCCACGGCCAGCGGTCCGGGCGACGACGAGGGGTGGCGCGTGATGGGGCGGCGTACGGCGTGGTGGCGTGCGAGGGCATGGCGCGGTCGTCCGTCTGCACGCGTGCGCGTGGCGGCCGTGGCAGCGGTGCTGTGCACGGCGGCGGTGCCCGCGTCCTGGCCGGCCGACGCCGCGGCGTCGGCCGCGAGCTCCGACGGCCCCTCCGCTGCCTCCGCCTACGCCTTCGCGGAGGGTGCCCGGTCCGTCGCCGGGGCGGCCGGTACCGCGGACGCCCAGCGCATCGAGGGCGGCACGACGTACCGGAGCTCCCTTCCCAAGGGCGCGAAGGTCTACTACAGCCTTGAACTCGACGCCGCATCGAACGCGTACGTCTCCGCCACCGCCGTCCCGCGCCCGGGCGCCACGCTCTCCGTCACCGACGGCATCAGGGTGTCGGTCGAGGACACCGACAGCCACTCCTGCTCCTACGAGAGCGCGAGCTTCGGCGCAGCCAGGAGCCCGCACCCCATCACGGCGTGGGGCGCCCGCACGACCTCCCCGGCCAGTCCCGTCTGCCAGGGCGCCGGCATGTACTACGTCGTCGTCGAGCGCGTCGGTACGGCCGACTCCTCGTCCGGCGCCTGGGACCTGGAGCTCACCACCGCGACCGAACCGGCTCTGAAGAAGGCCGGTTCGACCAGCTCGCCCAAGGCGTGGAACTCCGCCTCGCCCACTCCGGTCCAGGGCCAGGCCGAGCGCAGCCAGGGCGGCGCGGGCTTCAGCAGGGCGACCGCCGTGGGGCAGGGCGTCTGGCGCGCCGACATCTCGCCCGGGCAGACGCTCTTCTACAAGGTCCCGGTCGACTGGGGCCGACAACTGTCCGCCACCGCCGAACTGGGCAGCACCGACGGCGACGGCCAGGGCTACGCGATCGACGCCCTCGCCATGTCGCTCTACAACCCTGTGCGCGCCGACGTCGCAGAGGCGAGCGTCGGCTATGACGGCAAGCAGAAGTCCGCCTCTCTCGCGCCGCTGCCGCCTGTCGAATACGCCAATCGTTACGCCGCCACAGCCCCCGTGAACGTGATGCAGTTCGCCGGCTCCTACTACCTCGTGGTGCACCTCGCCGCAGGGGTGGCCGAGGACTTCGGCGACGGGCCGTTCGGGCTGACGCTGCGTGTGCGGGTCGAGGGGGCGGCGCAGGACGGTCCCGGGTACGCGGGGCAGCCCGTGCCGCCGAACGTCTTCGAGGTCACCGCCCAGGACCGGGAGGCGGCAGCGGAGGGAGGTTCCGCAGGCGGCGACGCCGCGATGAAGGCGGTTGCCGCGGGTGGGATCGGGGCGGGCACGCTGGTGCTCGTCGTACTCGGACTGTGGACGGTCACGGCCCGGCGGAGGGCACGGGGGGTCGGGTGAGTTCCTTCGTCTCGCGGAGCAGGGGCTCGTTGGGGCGGTTCGTCTCGCCGGCCGGTGCCCGGTGGACGGTTCAGACGCGGGTCAGCGCCCAGAACCCCACGGCGTAGCAGGCCAGCGCGAGAAGCAGGAGCGGGATCGCCACCTTCGCGGGTGGACCGGGACGGCGTGCGGGGCGGGCGCGGTGGTTGCGGCGCGTGGTCTCCCGCGGGATTCCGTGCGCGGAAGGCGGAACCTGAGGGGCCTGGGCGGTGTACGTAGCAGTAGAGGCATCAGCGCGTTGGTGCGGCGCCGGGGGCAGGGCCTGGCCGGGGTGCAGTGGCGCGGGCGTTCGGGGGGAGGGCAGCGCATGCGTGGGGTCGTGGGGGGAGACGTAGGCGGGCTGTTGCCGGCCGTCGTCTTGGTGGGGCTGCTCCTGTGCGTGGGGCGTCGGTTTGTGTGGAGCGTGAGTTCGGGCGGAGGAGCCGGTGGCCTGCGGCGGCGGCAGGTGGAAGCTGCCGGTGTCCGACATGCTGGGCGGCTGTGTGGGGAGGGATGGTTCCGGTTGGGGACCGGTGTCCTGACGGGGGTCGGGCGGTGGTGTGACACCCGTGGACGGCAGGGGGGTCGCACCCGACGAGGACAGCCGCGAGGACGCCTCCGGCTCAACGGACGACGATTGAGCCCCACTTGCACCGGTTCCGGAAGTGTCCGCCTCGCCCCTCGCCCCCACCCCCGGTGCGGGCTTGAGGGGGCCGGTGGGCGCGAACCCCGAGGGGAGGGGCCCGAGTTGGTCGAAGACCTCGATCAGTTCGTCGTCGGGGCCGGGCTCCGGCAGCAGCTCCATGGCGGAGGCGAGCGCCTTCCGCGCACCCGTGGCCGTGCGGAACCGCGCTTGCGGGTCCGGTTGCAGCAGCGTCGCCACGACCTGCCACAGAGGCTCTGGGATGCCCTTGGGCGCGCTCGGCGTCCCATGCGCCGCGAAGTACTGCACGAGCGCCTTGGCGTCCGGCTTGGCGCCCTCCAGCAGATACAGCGCGACCAGTCCTACGGCGAACAGGTCCGCGGGGAAGTCCGGTTCCGCGCCCAGCATCTGCTCGGGTGCGAGATAACCCGGCGTCCCCACCACGAGGTTGGTCTCCGTCAGCCGAGGCTCGCCCAGCCGCATGGCGATGCCGAAGTCCGACAGCCGCAGTCGAGGCCGGCCCGTGCCGGTGGCCTCCAGGAGCACATTGGCGGGCTTGACGTCACGGTGCACGACGCCTTCGCCGTGCACCGCCGACAGCCCCGACAGGAGCTGGTCGAGCAGGGTGCAGACGAAGGCCGGCGGCAGGGGGCCGTAGTCCCCGACGAGATGGGCCAGCGAACCGCCGGCGACGAGGTCCATGGTGAACAGGACCTTGTCGTCGTCGGCGGCCCAGCTGGCGGGCGCGAGCACATGGGGGTGATCGATACGTAGGGCCTGTTCGCGGACGAACCGCAACAGAGAGTGCGCGTCGCGCTGCTGCAGGACCTTGGCTGCCACATAGCGGCGGCGGCGGTGGTCCCAGGCACGCCAGACGGCGCCGACTCCTCCGCGTCCGATCGGGTCGACCAGTTCGTACCGGCCGGCGAAGACCTCACCCATGGCTGTGCGTCGCACCTCCCCCTTCGGCTACCCCCTTGCTTGCCCCTCGACGGGTGTGACGACTCCCCCTCGTGCCGTTCCTCGACGAGTGTGATGAGTGATACGAACCCCAGCGGCCCCCCTAGGCCGTCGCCCCGGCTGCCGAACCCCCTTCGGCGACCGGACAGCGGGTTCAGCTCTGGTGGGACTGGTAGTGCGTGACAGCGTCGGAGGTGCGGCCGGCGCCGTACACCCGAAGGAACTCTGCCAGCTCCGGGTGGCTGGGGGCGAGGCTGTCCGCGGCGTCGATTATGTCGCCCGCGGCGGCGACCGAGCGCAGCAGTGACTGGATCTCGCGGACCACCCGCTTGACCGTGGGAGCTCCCGAACTGCTGGTTGTGGTCGTGGTGTTGCTGAGCACCGATCCCCCCTGCGACTTTTTGATCTCTTCCATGCGCTCCGTGGCCTCGGCCGCGCTCACACTGCCGTCCGCGACCTGCCCCGCCAGGTCCTGCAGCAGCTGCACCCGCTGTACGACGGCCGGGTTGCCGATCTTCGCCCGCTGGCCGCTCATGAGCTGTGACAGCATCGGAGCGGACAGGCCCAGCACCCCCGCAAGGCGGGCCTGATTGAGGCCGAGATCTTCTATGAGCTTACGGAAGAGCGCCCCCAGCGGCTCCCCGTACCAGTTCCGCTGCAGTTCCCGCGCTCTTGCGGTGGCTTCCTGCTGTGCGGCGTCCATTGCGTCTCCCCATCGCTTCCCCAAGTACTGTGGTTCGCTGTAGCGAACCACGCCGAGCATCTTACGGAGAGTGGTCGTTCACGGGGACCCCCAATCTTTTTGCGAGATCCCGGGGGTGACCCGGTACTCTGGTCTGCGGCGCCCACCGGAACGCGGTTTATCCGGGGGATGCTCCGCTTTCGGGGCCTTAGCTCAGTTGGTAGAGCGCTGTCTTTGCATGGCAGATGTCAGGGGTTCGACTCCCCTAGGCTCCACATCGAAAAGCCCCTCCCACCTGTGGAAACACGGGTGGGAGGGGCTTTTTGCGGCCCGCGACAGCGCACCGGTCGCGGACCGGACAGCGATGCCAGAGGGTGTGATCCACAGTGTCCGCCTGCAGCGTCCGCAGGTACTGCCTGCCTGCACTGCACTGCCCTGTCCGCCCGCTGAGTGCCCGAGCCGGGGTGGTTTTGGCGAGTGGTGGATGGGGGTCCTCAGCCGGCTCCGGCGCCCACCTCGGCCTCGGTTCGGGCGTCGTCCCGGGTGGTCGTGGTCGCCGGGTCGGTGACGCCCTCCGGGCGTAGGCGGACGATGGTGGCCGGATGGGCGATGGACGGCAGGATGTGACGCCACATCACGGCCACGCGCCCGTGCAGGTCGGTCCGTCGGTTGATGGCCTCGGACACCAACTGGACGCCGGTGAAGGTGGCGACGATGAACTCGGCCGTCTCCCTGGGCACGACCTGGGGGAGCACCTCGCCCTGCTTCTGCCCCTCGGCCAGCAGCCCGGTGGTGAGGTCGAACCAATCGCCCCACGGATGCGTGCCGTTGAAGAAGACGCCCTCTATGGACAGTCGTGTCCCCGCTCTCGCGAGGGCGTCGTGGCGCAGCCCATGGGCGAACTGGTGCGTGATGTCGATGATCGACTGCAGGGGGGAGAGCCGGGGTTCCACACTCACCAAGCCGGTCTGCTCGTCCATGATCGCCTGGGCGAGCGACTCCTTGGAGGGGAAGTGGAAGTACATCGCGCCCTTGGTGACGTTCGCACGGCGCAGGATCTCCGAGGTGGCCGCGCGTTCGTAGCCGTACTCGGCGAACACACTCGCCGCGGCTTCCACGATCGAGCGCCGGGTCTGCAGCGCGCGAGCCTGCTTGGCCATTTCTTCCCCTCCGACGCGTGCTTTCTCTGCCAACTCTAGCGAACCACCCGGTCTGTTTCCGTAAAGCCTCCCCGCGGCGAGCGAGGGGGATTACTGCCTCTCCCAGCCCGAGCCCCCACCTGGGGTGATGTGAGCCATATGGCGCGTGCCACAGTTTTTCGGAGTAAAAGAAACCGATCAGTCTGTTTTCAGCCCCGCTGATACGCGAGACAACAGGTCTGCTTGTGCGGCAAGCGGCGGCTGTCGTGTTTCACGTGAAACACAGCGGTGGGGCGGGAGACTCTCAAGTCTCCCGCCCCACCGTGCAGTTAGGCGCGCAGGACATCACCGGCCGTCGTCGCGCTGCGCGGCCTCTTCCTCGGCCTGCTTGGCCTGCACCTCGGGGTCGAGCACCGACCGGCCGCTGCCGTCCACAGACGTCAGCCGGTTCGACTCCGGAACCTCCGTCGCGGCGGGCGGCTCGACCAGCCAGTCCGGGTTGGCCTGCTTGTCCCACCACTTCCAGGCGGCGAAGGCACCGCCGGCGAGCGCGCCGACCACCAGCAGCACCTTCGCGGCACGGCCGGCCCTCGCTCGCCGCTCGTGCTTGCGCACCAGTTTCTGGATCTCCTTCGGCGAGACCTGACCGCGCAGTGCGGCCAGCGCGGCGACACCGCGCGCGGTGGCCTCGTCCCTGACGGGCCCGGTCGCGGCCACGGCCTGCTCCAGCTTCGGCCGGGAATAGTCGGCGGCCTGCCGGGCGGCCTGCCGGGTACGGATAGCGGCCTCATGGGCGGCCTGGTCGACCTTCGGCGGCACATGCGTACGGGCCTGCTCCAGGCGCGGCATGACATGCGCGTCGTACTGGACGCGGGCCTGATCGGCGGCCTGCGACACCTTCGGCGCGAGCCGTACGCGTGCCTCGTGTGCGTAGTGCGAGGCCCTGTCCTTGGCCGTGTCGGCGTAGGGCGCCACCACTTCCGCGGCGTGCAGCACGCTGTCCTTCGCCGAACCGGTCGCGGCGCGCACGCTGTCGATGCGGGTCACGGGTTTCCTCCTCCTCGGTGGCGTACGGTATTTCGACTTTCCACCCTTTTACGGATCATGCCTGTCAACAGACCCCGGGGCATGTGAGGGCGGGCATCCGGGTCATGCATACCGACTCCGAACCATCTCCGATCAAGATCTGATCAAGTGTCGATCGAGTCCAATAGAGGATGAATACGGGGCAACAGGCGCTTGTCGTCGACAATGCCACGGATCGCCGCCGAGCGCCCCCGGCCCGGACGTACTCGCCGGGTTTTCTGCGAACGACTTCCCCGTATACGCCCTCATAGACAGGCGCCAGGGGACGGGCCGCGCGGACCGTGCAAGGATCGGGAACCACAGGAAGACAACGGAAGGCACATCGTGGCTGAGCAGCTTTACGCCACCCTGAAGACCAACAGCGGCGACATCGATGTCCGGCTTCTGCCGAACCACGCGCCCAAGACGGTCCGAAACTTTGTCGAGCTCGCTACGGGCGAGCGTGAGTGGGTCAACCCCGAGACGGGTCACAAGTCCACGGACAAGCTCTACGACGGCACGGTCTTCCACCGGGTGATCAGCGGATTCATGATCCAGGGCGGGGACCCGCTGGGCAACGGCACCGGCGGCCCCGGCTACCAGTTCGAGGACGAGTTCCACCCCGACCTCTCCTTCAACAAGCCCTACCTGCTGGCCATGGCCAACGCGGGTCCGGGTACCAACGGCTCGCAGTTCTTCATCACCGTGTCCCCCACGACATGGTTGAACCGCAAGCACACGATCTTCGGTGAGGTCACCGACGCCGCGAGCCAGAAGGTGATCGACGCCATCGCCGCGGCCCGGACCAACCCGCGCACCGACCGCCCGCTCAAGGACGTCGTCATCGAGTCGGTCGTCGTCGAGACCCGCCAGGGCTGACTGTCCGCACGGCAGGAACCAAACGCCCCGCCCATCCGTAAAGATGAGCGGGGCGGTGCTTTTGCGCGCGGCCCTCGTACGACGACCTAGGGGAACTCATGGACCAGGCGCCAGGCAGCCCACAGGGCCCGGAGGACCAGGGACCCCCGCATGCCCAGAGCGTGCCCGGCTGCTATCGCCACCCCGACCGCGAGACCGGCATCCGCTGCACCCGCTGCGATCGCCCGATCTGCCCCGAGTGCATGGTCAACGCCTCGGTCGGCTTCCAGTGCCCCGAATGCGCCCGCGGCGACTCCGGCACCGGACACCCGCCGGCCGCCTCCCGCCCGCGCACCCTCGCGGGCGGCAGCGTCACCGCCGACCCACGCCTGCTCACCAAGATCCTCATCGGGATCAACATCGCGGTCTTCATCGCCGTGCACGTGCGCAGTTCGCTGCTGGACCACCTCGTCCTCATCGGCGAATGGCCCCCTGCCCCGTTCAACGCCACCCAGGGCGTCGCCGAGGGCGAGTGGTACCGCCTGGTGACCTCGATGTTCACGCATCAGGAGATCTGGCACATCGGCTTCAACATGCTCAGCCTGTGGTGGCTCGGCGGTCCCCTCGAAGCGGCCCTGGGCCGTGCCCGCTACCTCTCGCTCTACTTCGTCTCAGGCCTGGCCGGCAGCACCCTGGCCTATCTGCTGGCCTCACCGACCACGGCCACGCTCGGTGCCTCCGGCGCGATCTTCGGCTTGTTCGGGGCCACCGCGGTCCTCATGCGCCGGCTCAACTACGACCTGCGGCCGATCATCGCGCTGCTGGTGATCAACCTGATCTTCACGTTCGGCATGAACAACATCTCCTGGCAGGCCCACATCGGCGGCCTCGTCGCCGGCCTGATCACGGGCTACGGGATGGTGCACGCCCCGCGGAAACACCGCGCCCTGGTGCAGTACGGCACCTGCGCGCTCGTCCTGGTGGTTGTCGTGGTCCTGGCCCTGGTCAGGACGGCTCAGCTCACCTGACGTACCCAGTTGTCCACAGCGGGTGGCGAATCTTGTGCATGAGGTGCGGGAACAGCTGTGCCCCCTGTCGCTGACCAGTGTTTCCGCAGGTCAGGCAGGGGGCGAACAGGCTTGCGAAGAGTGTTGGGATGGTCGTACCGGCGTCAACGCCCGACTGGTTATCCACAGATCGTCGTTCTTTATCCCCAGGGGCCTTGTGGATATTCCTCCGGGCTGTGGATAACTCAGCGGATAGCCCTGGGCAGAGCTATGTTCACCGAGGTGTCGCCCTTACGCAGGGCTTACTTCCACTGGGTGGACACACCGAATCCAGCGGCGATGAAGCCGAAGCCCACCACGATGTTCCAGTTGTCCAACTGGTCGATGGGCAGTGAGCCGTCCGTGACATAGAAGACGACGATCCAGGCCAGCCCGATGAGGAACATGGCCAGCATCACTGGTGCGACCCAGGCGCGGCTGTTCAGCTTGATGCTGGTCGCCTGCTTCGCCGGCGGCGGCGTGTAGTCGGCCTTCTTGCGGATACGTGACTTCGGCACGAGGGTCTCTCCTGTCGATGCGCTGCGTGGCCGCGCAGGGAACTGTGGCTGGCTCCGGAGCAGCGTACAAGGGGACTCTTAGCGCTCCCCCGGGCGTCCGTTAGCGTAGTGCTTCCGCGGCGCCGAAGGAGATAAGGGTACGTTGAGCAATTCTGCCGCCTCCCCCCAGGCCGGATCCAGCCCTGACCGCAGACGGGGTTTCCGGCCCGTGCGGGTGCTCACGGTGGCCGTCTTCGCCCTCGCGGGGCTTATTTTCTTCACCAGTTTCAACACGGCCAAGGGCACCAATATCCGGACGGACACGTCCTTGCTGAAGCTTTCCGACCTCATCCAGGAGCGCAGCCGCAAGAACGGCGAACTGGACGAGTCCAACGGCTCGCTCCGTGACCAGGTCGAGTCCTTCGCCGAGCGCGACGACGGCAGCACCGCGGCAGAGGACAAGAAGCTCGCCGGCCTGGAGAAGAACGCCGGCACGCAGAAGCTGAAGGGCGAGGCTATGACGGTCATGCTCAACGACGCCCCGCCGGACGCCACCGCCAAGCTTCCCGGCTATCCCGAGCCGCAGCCCGACTACCTGGTCATTCACCAGCAGGACCTGCAGGCGGTGGTGAACGCCCTGTGGCAGGGCGGCGCCAAGGGCATCAAGGTGATGGACCAGCGGCTGATCTCCACCAGCGCCGTGCGCTGCGTGGGCAACACCCTGATCCTCCAGGGACGCGTCTACTCACCGCCGTACAAGATCACGGCGGTCGGTGACCCCGACAGGCTGAACCGGGCGCTCTCGGCCTCGAAGGCGATCCAGAACTACATGGTCTACGTGAATGTGTACGGCCTCGGCTGGAAAGTCACCCAGGACGGGACGGTGACTCTGCCCGGCTACTCGGGCACAGTGGATCTGCACTACGCCCAGCCCGTGGAGTGAACTGAGCCGTTTCGGGAGCTGCCGGTGCGCTTCGTCGTCAGGACCGTCAGCGAACTCTGCATCACCGTGGGCACGTTGATTGTTCTCTTCGTCGTCTACGTACTCTTTTGGACCGGTGTGCGGGCGGACGGCGCGATGAACCACCAGATCGATGTCCTCCAGGGCCAGTGGGCGAAGCAGACGGCACATCCCACGGCGACGGCCGCTCCCGGTGCACCGGCCAGTCCCCCGAAGCCGGCGCCGTACGTCGCGGGCAGCCCCTTCGCGATCATGTACATTCCGCGGCTTGGTTTCACGTGGAACAAGCCCGTGCTGGAGAACACCGCCGTGAGCACGCTGAAGAAGGGGCTCGGTCACTACGCGAACACCGCCCAGCTGGGCCAGGAGGGCAACTTCGCGGTCGCCGGGCACCGGCGCACCTACGGTGATCCGTTCGTGGACTTCCCCGCGCTGGGGCCCGGCGATGCGGTGGTGCTGACCGACGGGACCACCTGGTTCACGTATCGGATCGACAAAGGGCCCTACAAAACCGTACCGACGGACGTTGAGGTGATCGACCCTGTGCCACGTAAGTCGGGGTATACGCAGGAGGGCCGCTATCTGACGCTGACCACGTGCGATCCGGAGTGGGGGCACAGCCACCGGCTGATCGTGTGGGCGCACCTGGATTCCACACAGCCTGTGGAGGCCGGGAAACCAGCGGCGCTGCGCCGTTAGTCTGGTGCGGGTACGGCGTGAGTCCGGTGCCGTGGTGGAACGGAAGGGACGGCATGTACGGCTGGATCTGGCGGCATCTGCCGGGGAACGTGTGGGTGAAGGCGCTGATCTCGCTCGCGCTCGCCCTGCTGGTGGTCTATGTCCTCTTCCAGTACGTCTTCCCGTGGGCCGAGCCGCTGCTGCCCTTCAACGATGTGACGGTGGACAACCAGTGAGCGCACGAATTCTCGTCGTCGACAACTACGACAGCTTTGTCTTCAACCTCGTCCAGTACCTGTACCAGCTGGGTGCCGAGTGCGAGGTGCTGCGCAACGACGAGGTGTCGACGTCGCACGCCCAGGACGGCTTCGACGGTGTGCTGCTCTCACCGGGCCCGGGTACGCCTCAGGAGGCGGGCGTCTGCATCGAGATGGTGCGGCACTGCGCCGCGACCTCGGTGCCGGTCTTCGGCGTCTGCCTCGGCATGCAGTCGATGCAGGTGGCGTACGGCGGTGTGGTGGATCGTGCGCCCGAGTTGCTGCACGGCAAGACCTCGCTCGTCGAGCACGGGGGCAGGGGCGTCTTCGCCGGGCTGCCCTCGCCGTTCACCGCGACGCGCTACCACTCGCTGGCCGCGGAGCCGGCGACGGTGCCGGCCGAGCTGGAGGTGACCGCCCGCACGCACGACGGGATCATCATGGGGCTGCGGCACCGCGAACTCCCGGTCGAGGGCGTGCAGTTCCACCCCGAGTCGGTGCTGACCGAGCACGGCCACCGGATGCTGGCCAACTGGCTGGTGGAGTGCGGCGACCAGGGTGCCGTGGCGAGGTCGACGGGGCTCGCCCCGGTGGTGGGCAGGGCCACGGCGTGACCGCACTGCGCCCCGAGCGCGAGTCCGGCGCCTCGTACGGGCATGAGCCGTACGAGGCGTCCGGTGCGTTCGAGGCGTCCGGTGCGTTCGAGGAGTGGGGCGCCGGTCCGGCGGGGCAGCACGGGGCGTACGCGGCGCAGGAGCAGCCGTACGCATTCCCCGCCGATGAGCCGTACGTACCGCCTGCCGAGCCGGAGCAGTTCCTGCCGCCGATCGACGACGAGACGGTGGCGCTGCGGATACCGGATCCGCCGCCGGGCGGCTCCATAACGCCCTCTGGCGCCTCAACTGCCGCTGCTGCCACAGGAACCACTCCGGGTGGCCGAGCGGCCCGCAGAAAGGCCGCCAAGCGCCGTCACGGGCGCCATGGGGGGACTCGTGCGACGTCGGATCCCTCGGACGAGGGTGCCGAGGAGGCGTCCGCCGATGCTCCCCAGGCGCCGCTGTCGCGCGTGGAGGCCCGTCGGCGGGCACGCGCGCGCAAGGCGAGCCCGGCCGTCGTCGCGAGCCGCGCGATCGGTGAGGTCTTCATCACCACCGGCGTACTGATGCTGTTGTTCGTCACCTACCAGCTGTGGTGGACGAACGTCAGGGCACATGCGGCCGCGGACCAGGAGACCAGCACCCTCCAGAACGACTGGGCCAGCGGCAAGCGCGCTCCGGGCACCTTCGAACCCGGCCAGGGCTTCGCCATCCTCCACATCCCCGAGCTGGACGTGGTCGTGCCGATCGCCGAGGGCGTCAGCAACAAGAAGGTGCTCGACAAGGGCATGGTCGGCCACTACAGCGGGGGCAAGCTGAAGACGGCGATGCCCGGCGCGAAGACCGGCAACTTCGCGCTCGCCGGGCACCGGAACACGCACGGCGAGCCCTTCCGGTACATCAACAAGCTCAAGAAGGGCGACGAGGTCGTCGTCGAGACGCAGGACAAGTACTACGTGTACAAGATGACGTCGACGCTGCCGGTGACGTCGCCGAGCAACACCAGCGTGATCGGTCCCGTGCCGCCGCAGTCGGGTTTCACGAAGCCGGGCCGGTACATCACGCTGACAACCTGTACTCCGGAGTTCACCAGTAAGTACCGGTTGATCGTCTGGGGCAAGATGGTTGAGGAACGGCCGCGCAGCAAGGGCAAGCCGGATGCGCTCGTCGAGTAGGGGCGAATGAAAGTGGCAGCGACCACCGACGACACTCAGGGGCACGAGGACACATCGGGGCCGCCCGCGGCGCGGCGCCGGAGGCCCGGCCGTATCGCGATGGCGGTGAGTGTCTTCGGCGAACTCCTCATCACGGCGGGCCTGGTGCTCGGCCTGTTCGTCGTCTACTCCCTGTGGTGGACGAACGTCGTCGCCGACCGTGAGGCCGACAAACAGGGCGACAAGGTCCGCGACACCTGGGCCCACCAGGACACCGGACCGGGCGCGCTGAACACCGGGAACGGCATCGGCTTCCTGCACGTCCCCGCCATGAAGAACGGCCAGGTCCTGGTCGAGAAGGGCACCTCGACGAACGTCCTCAACGACGGTGTGGCCGGCTACTACACGGACCCGATCAAGGCGATGCTCCCGACGACCGGCAAGAAGGGCAACTTCACGCTGGCCGCCCACCGGGACGGCCACGGCGCGAAGTTCCACAACATCGACAAGCTGAGGAAGGGCGACCCGATCGTCTTCGAGACGAAGGACAAGTGGTACGTCTACAAGGTGTACGACATCCTCGACGAAACCTCGAAGTACAACGTGAAGGTCCTGTCACAGGTCCCGAAGGAGTCCGGCAGGAAGAAGGCCGGCCACTACATCACGCTGACCACGTGCACGCCGGTGTACACCTCCCGATACCGGTACGTGGTGTGGGGCGAGCTGGTCCGCGTCGACAAGGTCGACAGCAAGCGGACGCCGCCGAAGGAACTGCGTTAGCGCTCCTACGTCAGAGTTCCTACGCCAGAACTCCTACGCCAGAGCCCCGGCACCCTGATCAGGGTGCCGGGGCTCTGGCGTAGGAAGACCGCTCAGTTCTCCGTGCGGGCCGCTGTTCCGGTGACGCCGCCGAAGAAGTTGGTGCCGCCGTTGTTTCCGCCGTTGTTGCCGCCGCCGCCCACGGTGGTCAGGTTCACCGTGCTGCCCTGGTCGACCGTGCTGCCCTGGCTCGGGTCCGATTGGAGCACGATGGCGTTGTCGTCCTGCGAGCCGTTGATGTTGCCGACCTGGAGGCCTGCCTGCTGAAGCGCCTGCTTGACGTCCTTGAGGGCCTGCCCCTGGATGTTCGGGACCTGCGTCTGGGCGTTCTGCTTCTGACCGATGTTGATCTGCACCGCGGTGTTCTTCTTGACCTGGGTGCCGATCGCCGGCGCGGTCGAGATGACCTTGTCGACCTGGTTGTCGTCGGTGGTGGGCGTGTTGACGCAGTTGCCGTTCAGGCCGACGGACTGCAGCTGGTTCTTGGCGTCGTCACAGCTCTTGCCGGAGATGTCGGGCACGGCGACCGTCTGCGGGGCCTTGGCGATGGTGAGGGTGATGGTGGAGCCCTTCTCCCTGTTCTTGCCACCGATCGGGTCCTGGTCGAGGACCTGGTTCGCAGGCTCCGTGGACTCGCGCGTCTTCGTCTCGACGTTGAACTGGTACTCGTCGCCCTCGAGCTTCGCCTTGGCGTCGTCGAGGCTCAGGCCGATCACGCTGGGCACCTGCACCTTCGGCGCACCGGTGGACACCACCAGGTTGACCGTGGAGTTCTTCTTGACGTCGGTCTTGGGGGCAGGGTCCTGGGAGCAGACGCTGCCCTTGGTCTGGGACTCACAGGGCTGCTGCTTGACCGAGCCCACCTTGAGGTCGCTGTTGGTGAGCTGCTTCTCCGCGTCGGACCGGCTGAGACTGACCAGGTTCGGCACCTTCACGGTGTCGTTCCCGACGCCCCCGCCCCCGAACGCCCACTTCCCGATCAGGATCGCGCCCACCAGCACCAGAATGCCCGCCACGACCAGGAGGATCGTCGAGGTGTTGGACTTCTTCTGGCGGCGGCGGCCGGGGCGGTCGTCGTAGCCGTAGCCGCCCTCGTCCGGGTTCATCGGGGGCAGCATCGACGTGGCACCGGCGTCCGTGGAGCGCAGGGCCGTGGTCGGCTGGTCGTCCGGGTAGCCGCCGTAGCCGACCGAACCCATCGCTGCCGTGGCCGCGACCGGCTGACCGTCGAGGCAGGCCTCGATGTCGATGCGCATCTCGTCGGCGGACTGGTAGCGGTAGT
This sequence comes from Streptomyces sp. DF42, assembly GCF_058267695.1. Lineage (NCBI taxonomy): Bacteria > Bacillati > Actinomycetota > Actinomycetes > Kitasatosporales > Streptomycetaceae > Streptomyces > Streptomyces sp. DF42. The sequence continues at coordinate 4,828,565 of NZ_CM177859.1, forward strand.
TGGGGTCCTTGACCAGTGCCTTCAGGACGATGGCGTCCATCTCCGGCGTGATCTCCGGGTCGAAGACGGACGGAGCCTGCGGCTCTTCCCGCACGTGCTGGTAGGCGACCGCGACCGGGGAGTCGCCCACGAAGGGCGGCCGGACCGTCAGCAGCTCGTACAGCAGGCAGCCGGTCGAGTAGAGGTCGGAACGGTTGTCCACCTGCTCGCCCTTGGCCTGCTCCGGGGAGAGGTACTGGGCGGTGCCGATGACCGCGGACGTCTGCGTCATCGTCATACCGGAGTCGCCCATGGCGCGGGCGATGCCGAAGTCCATGACCTTGACCTGGCCGTTGCGCGTCAGCATGACGTTGGCCGGCTTGATGTCGCGGTGGACGATGCCGTTGCGGTGCGAGTACTCCAGTGCCTGGAGGATCCCGATGGTCATCTCCAGCGTGCGCTCCGGCAGCAGCTTGCGGCCGGAGTGCAGCAGCTCGCGGAGCGTGGAACCGTCGACGTACTCCATCACGATGTACGGGATCGAGACCCCGTCGATGTAGTCCTCGCCCGTGTCGTAGACCGCGACGATCGCGGGATGGTTGAGCGAGGCGGCCGACTGGGCCTCCCGGCGGAACCGGGCCTGGAAGGAAGGGTCGCGTGCGAGGTCCGCACGCAGCGTCTTCACCGCCACCTGGCGCCCGAGGCGGGTGTCATGCGCGAGGTATACCTCCGCCATGCCACCACGACCGAGCACCTGGCCCAGTTCGTACCGGCCGCCGAGGCGACGCGGCTCTTCCATAGCTACCTACCAGCCCTCTCCGTCGGTCCCGGCCGTCACGAATGTGCGGTCGGAGGCTGCCGTCCGGGCCTACCGTACCCGGATAGCTTTGTGTGACCTGGCCAAGCCCGTCACCCGATACAGGACCGGTATCGCAACGTGCACCGATGTGAAGGGGACGTGAGCGGGGTCACTTCTTGGAGTTGATGACCGCCTCCATCACGCTCTTCGCGATCGGGGCCGCGAGACCGCCGCCGGAGATGTCGTCACGGTTGGCGTTGTCGTCCTCGATGACCACGGCCACGGCGACCGGGGCGCTGCCGTCAGGGAGCTTGGCGTAGGAGATGAACCAGGCGTAGGGGTTCTCGCTGTTGGCCACGCCGTGCTGGGCGGTACCGGTCTTGCCGCCCACGGTGGCGCCGTCGATCTGCGCCTTGGTGCCGGTGCCCTCCTTGACGACCGTCTCCATCATCGACTGCAGGACCTGCGCGTTCTTCGACGACAGGGGCTGGCTCAGCTCCTGCGGGTCGGTCTGCTGGAGGGTGTCCAGGTTCGGCGCCTGCAGCTTGTCGACCATGTACGGCTTCATCAGCTTGCCGTCGTTGGCGACCGCGGAGGCGACCATCGCCATCTGCAGGGGGGTCGCGGCGGTGTTGAACTGGCCGATCGAGGACAGGGCCGTCTGCGACGGGTTCATGTTGTCGGAGAAGACCGAGGCGTTGGAGCGGACCGGAGTGAACTGCTCCGAGTCGAAGCCGAACTTCTTCGCCTCGTCCAGCATCTTGTCGTTTCCGAGGTCGGAGCCGATCTTGCCGAAGACGGTGTTGCAGGAGTACCGCAGCGCGATCCGCATGGTCGCGTCCTTGCAGGGGATACTCCCCTCGTTCTTCAGCTCGGTCGTGGTGCCCTTCATGATGTAGGGCAGCGGCGAGTTGGTCTTCTCGTCGGCAGAGGTGTACAGCCCGTTCTGCAGCGCGGCCGCGGCGGTGACCACCTTGAAGGTCGAGCCCGGCGGGTAGGTCTCGCGCAGCGCCCGGTTCAGCATCGGGTCCTTGGGGTTGTACTTCTTCTGCAGGCCCTTCCACGCCTTCCCGTCGTCGTCGGAGTTGCCGGCGAAGACGGAGGGGTCGTACGAGGGGTAGGACGCCAGCGCCAGGATCTTGCCGGTGGACGGGTCGAGCGCGGCGACGGCGCCCTTGCCGCCCTGGGCCTTGAGGCCGTTGTAGGCGGCCTTCTGCGCGGCGGCGTTGAGCGTGGTGACGACGTTGCCGCCCTGCTTCTGCTTGCCCGTGATCATGTCGAGGGTGTTGCGGAAGAAGAGCCGGTCGTCAGTGCCGGAGAGGATGCCGTCCTCGATCTTCTCGAGGAAGCTGCCGTCGAAGGCCTGGGAGGAGTATCCGGTCACCGGGGCCCACATGGGCCCGTTCTTGTAGGTGCGCTTGTACTTGAAGTCGCCGTGCTTGTTCTCGACCGAGCCGGTTATGGGGTCGCCGTCGACGATGAGGTCGCCCCGCGGGCTCTCATAGCGCTCGATGGCGACGCGGCGGTTGGCAGGGTCGGTGCGCAGCTTGTCGGCTTGGGCGTACTGAAGCCAGTTGTCGCGGATCAACAGCGCCAGGACGAGAACTCCGCAGAAGATCGCGATTCGGCGCAATGGCTTGTTCACATCCGGCCTTTCCACAAGCTAACAGGTGCGCCTGCCGCTTCAGTCTCTCGGTGTCGATGGTGCTGGAGGTGCTCATCTTGGCCGCCCACATTCTAGGGGCAGAGGCTGTGTCCCCCGGGCGGGGCTGTGGATGACGACTGGTGGAGAGACGTATCGGAGGAGCGACGGGTTCCGGAAACCGCGGACGGCTTCCGGTCCCGGCGGGTGCCAGCACCGGAAGCCGTCCGTCAGGAAGGAGCCGACGTGCTGGTCAGCGCTTCGGCGGGTTGCCGCTGGCCACGGGAAGTAGTGGTCGGAGGTGTAGCCCCGGACGTTCTTGCTGGAGTTGACGTTCTTCACGTACCACCAGATGTTGCTGCCGAAGACGCCCTCGCCCTTGACCCAGCACTTCACGACGGCGCCGTCGCGACCCCAGGTAGCCGCGGTCGACGATGGCCAGGTCCGTGCTCGGCCCCTTTGGGTTTCGGGGGTGATCAGAAGTGATCAGCATCACTCCACGGGGCCGGCGCTGCCGGGGCGGACCACCTGGGTCATTTCGGCGTCGGGGTTGCCGGCAGGGGTGGGCGCCGGGCGGCGGGCGGTGTCGCTGATGCGGATCAGTACGCCGATGAGCGCCCAGTTGGCGATGACGGAGGAACCGCCGTACGCCATGAACGGCATCGTCATACCGGTCAGCGGGATCAGACCCATGACGCCGCCGGCGACGACGAAGACCTGGAGGGCGAAGGCGCCGGACAGGCCGACGGCCAGCAGCTTGCCGAACGGGTCGCGGGCGGCGAGGGCGGTGCGCACGCCGCGCTCCACGATCAGGCCGTAGATCAGCAGGATCGCCATGATGCCGGCCAGGCCCAGTTCCTCACCGAAGGTGGCGAGGATGAAGTCGGAGTTGGCGGCGAACCGGATGAGTTCGGAGTGGCCCTGGCCCCAGCCGGTGCCGAGTGTGCCGCCGGAGCCGAAGGCCCACAGGGCCTGCATGGCCTGCTCGGAGTGGAGGCCGGTGACGCCCGGAGTGCGGCTCAGGGTGTACTCGCGCATCGGGTCGAGCCAGGCCTGGACGCGCTGCTGGACGTGTGACTCGAAGGACGCCACGCCGACCGCGCCGGCCGCGGACATCAGCAGGCCGAAGACGATCCAGCTGGTCCTCTCGGTCGCGACGTACAGCATGATGATGAACATTCCGAAGAACAGCAGCGACGTACCGAGGTCCGTCTCGAAGACCAGGATGAGGATCGAGATGAGCCAGACGACGATGATCGGGCCGAGGTCGCGGCCGCGCGGCAGGTACAGACCCATGAAGCGGCGGCTGGCGAGGGCCAGTGCGTCGCGCTTGACCATGAGGTAACCCGCGAAGAAGACCGCCAGCACGATCTTCGCGAACTCACCGGGCTGGATGGAGAAGCTGCCGACGTGGATCCAGATCTTGGCACCGTAGACGTTGAGGCCCAGGCCCGGCACCAGCGGCAGGAGCAGCAGGACCAGTGCGCCCACCATGGAGATGTAGGTGTAGCGCTGCAGGACACGGTGGTCCTTGAGGAAGATCAGCACGATGGCGAACAGCGCGATGGCCATCGCGGTGTACAGCAGCTGGTTGGTCGCCTTGCCGCCTGACACATGGATGGACTGCAGCAGCTTGGACTGGTCCAGGCGCCAGATGGCGACGAGGCCGAGTCCGTTCAGCAGCGTGGCCAGCGGCAGCAGCAGCGGGTCCGCGTACGGCGCGAACTTCCGTACGACGAGATGGGCGACGCCGGCGAGCAGGCCGAGCCCCAGGCCGTAGCTCAGCAGGCCGGTCGGCACCTTGTCGTCGATGGCCAGGCCCACGTTGGCGTAGGCGAACACAGGGATGACCACGGCGAACACCAGGAGCGCGAGCTCGGTGTTGCGCCGGCTCGGTGCGCCGATCGCGCCGATCGTGGACGTGTGGTGCGTCGGTGTGTTGGTAGTACTGCTCATCGTATGACAGGGCCTCTCACGGCTTGCCTACTGCTTACCGCACAGCGAGACGACCTTCTGCTCATCCTCCGAGAGGCTGGGGCCGGGGCTGGGGGTGGGAGCGGTCGCTGATGTGGACGGGGTCGGTGAGGTCGAGGGGCTCGGTGTTGCCTTGGACGTGAGGGAGGTCTTGGTGGTTCCCGTGGTGCCGCCCGCCTCGCCCGCGCCGGTCTTCGAGTTCTTCTTGCTCTCGGCCGCCTGACGCTCGGACTCCTTCTTGCACGCGGAGGCCTGCACGGCAAGCTCGTTGATCTTCGACTGGGCGTCGGTCAGGCCGCCCTCGGCGATCGTGCTCCTGACCTGCTTCTGCTGGTACGGCGGCAGGTACTTGAGTTCGATCTCGGGGTGATCCCTCTCCACCTTCGACAGCGACACCCAGGCCAGGTCCTGGCTGATGCCCCGGTACAGCGCGACGTGCTCGCTCCTGGTGCCGACGTAGTACTGCGTCTGCGTCCAGCGCCAGCCGCCGTAGAGGCCGCCGCCGACGACGGCCAGCGCGAGGACGACGTAGAAGGATCTCTTCGCCCACTTGCTGCCCCTGCGGGGCTTGACGAAGTCGTCGTCGCCGTAGTCGCCGAAGCCGCCCGTCGGGACGTAGCCGGTGGTGTCGCCGGAGCCGGGCGGGCCGAACTCGCCGCCGCCCTGCCCGGGCACCTGGCGGCCGAGGCCGGAGGCGCGTCCCGCGGGCGTCTGCATGATGCCGTTGTCGTGCAGGTGGTTCTGGTTCTCGGCGACCGCGCCGACCACGACCGGGGTGTCGGAGAGCTGCCCGGCGAGGGTGTCCCCGGTGTCGAGGTCGAGGACGTCGGCGATGATGACCGTGATGTTGTCGGGGCCGCCGCCGCGCAGTGCGAGCTCGATCAGGTTCTGGACGGTCTCCTGCGGGCCCTGGTAGCTGGCGAGGGTGTCCTCGAGGGTCTGGTGGGAGACGACGCCGGACAGGCCGTCGGAGCAGATCAAGTAGCGGTCGCCGGCGCGGACCTCACGGATGGAGAGGTCGGGCTCGACGTGTTCGCCGCTGCCCAACGCCCGCATCAGCAGGGAGCGTTGGGGGTGGGTGGTGGCTTCCTCTTCGGTGATCCGGCCCTCGTCGACCAGACGCTGCACCCAGGTGTGGTCCTGGGTGATCTGGGTGAGGACGCCGTCGCGGAGCAGGTACGCGCGCGAGTCGCCGACGTGGACGAGGCCGAGACGCTGCCCGGTCCACAGCAGGGCGGTGAGCGTGGTGCCCATGCCCTCCAGCTGCGGGTCCTCCTCGACCATGGCGCGCAGCTGGTCGTTGGCGCGCTGCACGGCGGTGCCGAGGGAGGTGAGGATGTCGGAGCCCGGCACGTCGTCGTCGAGCGCGACGATCGTGGAGATGGCCTCGGAGGAGGCGACCTCGCCGGCGGCGGCGCCGCCCATGCCGTCGGCGATCGCGAGCAGTCGTGGACCGGCGTATCCGGAGTCCTCGTTGCCCTCCCGGATCATGCCTTTGTGCGATCCGGCGGCGAAACGCAGTGACAGACTCATGCGCACCTCGCCCGTCGGCTCCGGGTACATCCGCACGGTGCCCACCCTCCGGTCGGGAGCGCGCCGGTGCCCTTGGTGGGGGCCGCCGCTGCGTGCTCGCTCCGCTCGCGCTCTTTCATGACGTAGTACTACTTCCGCAGCTCGATGACTGTCTTGCCGATGCGGATCGGCGCGCCCAGCGGAATCGGCGTGGGCGTCGTCAGCCGGCTCCGGTCGAGGTAGGTGCCGTTGGTCGAGCCCAGGTCTTCGACGATCCACTGGCCGTCGCGGTCCGGGTAGATCCTGGCATGGCGGCTGGAGGCGTAGTCGTCGTCCAGCACGATCGTGCTGTCGTGCGCCCGGCCCAGGGTGATGGTCTGGCCCTGCAGCGCGACGGTCGTGCCGGCGAGGGTGCCCTCGGAGACGACCAGTTTGCTGGGGGCGTTACGGCGCTGCCGGCCGCCACCGGCGGCCTGCTGCCGCTGCTGCGGGGGCGCGGCCTGCTGCCGGGCCGCCTGCTGCGGCCGGGCGGCCTCGCGCCTCGACCCGCGCTGCGTGACACGCGTACCGAACAGATCGCTGCGGATGACCTGCACGGCCACGATCACGAACAGCCACAGTACGGCCAGGAAACCCAGCCGCATGACCGTGAGGGTCAGCTCTGACATTGCCCCCGCTTCACCCTTCGGCTTGCCGGTAAATGATGGTGGTACTGCCCACGACGATCCGCGAGCCGTCGCGGAGCGTAGCGCGGGTGGTGTGCTGCCCGTCCACCACGATGCCGTTGGTGGACCCGAGATCCTGGATCGTCGAGGGCGTTCCGGTCCGGATCTCACAGTGCCGACGCGAGACGCCGGGGTCGTCGATCCGCACGTCTGCTTCGGTGCTGCGGCCCAGCACCAGCGTCGAGCGGGAGATCTGATGGCGGGCGCCGTTGATCTCGACCCAGTGGCGCGTACGGCCGCCGGCCGCCGGGGCGGGAGCCGCCGCGGGCCGCTGGCCGAACGGCGCGGCACCGGGGCGCCCGCCGGGCGGAGGCGCGGTCGGCATGGGCGGGGCGCCCGCCGGGGCGGCGGCCGGCGGGTAGCCGTAACCCCCGCCGGGGCGACCCGCTCCGGGAGCCCCCGGAGCTGCCGGTCCGGCAGCCTGCTGGCTGGAGGAGGAGGAGGCGAGCGTACGGCTGCGAACCCGGTACAGGCCGGTGTCGAGGTCGTCCGCCTTCTCCAGGTGGACCTTGATGGGCCCCATGAACGTGTAGCGCTGCTGCTTGGCGTAGTCGCGCACCATGCCGGCGAGCTCGTCGCCGAGCTGGCCGGAGTAGGGGCTGAGCCGCTCGAAGTCCGGCGTGCTCAGCTCCACGATGAAGTCGTTGGGTACGACGGTCCGGTCGCGGTTCCAGATGGTCGCGTTGTTGTCGCACTCGCGCTGGAGCGCTCCGGCGATCTCCACGGGCTGGACCTCGGACTTGAACACCTTGGCGAAGGTGCCGTTGACCAGACCTTCGAGACGCTGCTCGAACTTCTTCATGACTCCCATGAGGCACCTCCTCCGATCTCGCTGCCGTCCTGTGTCCCGCCTGGCGGGCCCTGCGTTACCTGGTACTGCTTACTGATCGTATCCACGCGCGGGTGAATCGGCTGGTTCCCCCTGTCGGCCTCGTCGACGGGTGTCGACGCTCGACGAAGTTCCCTCCGGAGGTTCCCTCCGAAGCTCTCCTTCGAACTCCTCCCGCGCACTCCTTCTGTCAAGGATCGTAGAGGTGGCCGCAGACCAGTGTCCCGCACCTGGCTGTGGACCCTGCCCGGCTCCTGGGGAGACGGGCAGGACCGGTACGAGGTTGATACGTGAACCGGCACGTGTTGATACGCAGCGAGGGGCTTCCCGGGTCGGTCGGGCATGGGGCGGGTCCTGGGGCGAGTCGTGAGGTGGGTCCGGTTCGGGGGCGAGTCGTGAAGGGGGCCGTGGGGGACCTCGGCCGGACGCCCGTCGGACGGCCGGCCTCGGCCGGATGTCACGTCCGTGCTGGTGAGCGGCTGCCCAGGCATAAGCGATGTGAACCCACCCCGGCCAGCATGCTAATGTTTTGCGTGTCGGAAGGCGCCAGCCCAAAGGGTCCGGAGCCGGAGGACACACCCAAATGCGCGGGTGGCGGAATAGGCAGACGCGCTGGATTCAGGTTCCAGTGCCCGCAAGGGCGTGGGGGTTCAACTCCCCCCTCGCGCACCAGGGGACACCGATGAAAGTGTCCCGGTAGCACTGACGAAACAGGCTGATTGTGAAAACGATCAGCCTGTTTCTGCATGCCCGGGCAAGTGGGCTGCGGTGTGATGGTTCTTACATGCGTGACCGCCCGGCGGCTGATGGGCCGCCGGGCTTCGCATTGTGGGGTTGTGGATCTTCAGCTGGGTTTCAGGGTGTGGCTTACCTCACTGATCCGGTTCAGTCTCGGTTCGGTTGTCCGTTTGGTGAGATAGCCCTTCGGGGTCCAGTCGCCCAGGGGCCTCGTCTTGCGGCGTTGGGGACGGTCGCCATTGAGGGCGATGGCGTCGGCCCAGGCGGTGAGCTTCCGGCGGTTGGCGTGGCCGAGGTGGAAGGCGAGCAGGAGGTCTGGGCGGCGATGCCACGGATGCGGCGGGTGCCGCCGGACTCGAAGTGTTCGTAGAGCGGGTCCTTGCCGAAGCCGTTGACGCCTTCGACGGAGTTGCGAAGGCGGAAGTAGATGCGCTGCCGGTGTTCGCGTCCGTGCTGCAGGGGCTGCCAGAGCAGGACTGGGCGGGACGTTGACGGGATACCGCAGCGGCGAACCGGGCTCCCTGCCGGTCCGGGAGAGCAGCCAGCTTCTGGCCAAGGTCTTCGGCGCCTTGCGCGCCGAGGGAATGACCGCCGTGGATATCGCGGCCCAGATGGGAATCCACCCTGACGACCTGAACGACTACGTCTTCGGACTCGTCCCCATCAGCGTCCCGGGCGAAGGAAGGACCTCGGCAGCACCGCGCCCAGAGCTGCGCCTGGCTCACGACGCCGGCTTGGCAGGACACGTGCCGCCCGGCACCGCCCTCACGGCGTCCAGTGCCCCCTCAGATCCGACGAAGACACCCTTCGAAGGGTCAGGTGGCGACACCGCGGCTCGCCCCACACCCCTGCGGCCCGCACGATCCGGCCCGGGGATGCCCTGAGGCAGGGGTGCTCTGCCTTGCCGCGCACTGCAGCAGGGGGTGGCATTCCCCGGGCGGCGCCAAGGTGGTGAACGGGAGCATGCCGGATGCCGTTGCGCCTTGGAGCCGGTGTTGGACGCTGTGTCGGCCGCCTCCGGCAGGAGTGACCCGTGCTGAGCCTCGCGATGATCGCCCCGGAGGCAAGGCGACATCGACCAGGAGGCTGGTCCGTTCCCTGCGATGCCACAGAGCAACGGGGGGATGGCCGCTGACAGCTCAGTTCTGTCGGGCAGGCAGGGTCCAGGCGGACTGGTGCTGAGTGAACCCGATGTGCGGGTAGTACTCCACCGCAGCAGGAGCGGACAGCAGGATGATCTTCGCCTGCGGGGCCGTCTCGCTGGTCAGCCGGATGAGCTCCCGCCCGATTCCCTGCCGCTGGTAGGCGGAGTCGACCGCGATGTCCGACAGATAGGTGGCGTAACTGAAATCGCTGAGCGAGCGGGCGATGCCGATCAGCACATCGGAGTGGTATGCGACCGCGATGAGGTTGGACCCGTCGAGCATGTGCCGAAGACGTCCCGGCTCCGCGAGTGGTCGCCGCTCAGCGAGCCCCGAGGTCTCGTAGACCCGCATCACCGCATCGGTGTCGAGGTCGGCCGGTTTTGCGATCGAGAAGGTCACCTTGCGCAAGGCGTCGCTGGCCACGGATGCTCCCCTGCGGTCGATGAAGACGGCGCCAGGGCGTTCCCCGGCCGATCGGCGACTCAGTGTTGAGGACTGCGTGGGCATTCGTCAACAGCCCTTGGGAACAGCGGCTTTCCCCGAACCACCGCCAGACCACCGTCCCGTGTCATTCTCAGATCGCTGAGTTACCCGACTCCAACGGAAAGGGGTGTTTTCCCATGAAGGCCTACACCAAGCCGACCGCAAAGCCGGTTTCGCAGCCCGACATCGTCGCGGTCGTCCGCTGAACGATGCGCTGAAGAGAGGCGCTGCACTTCGGTGTGGCGCCTCTCGCGTATGTCCGCAAGGCCCTTCAGAGCCGTCGTAGAGGCCCTTTTCAGACAGGTTCCGTACTGCTCCAACAACCCTGTTTCAGACGGCAGTTCGCATGTAGGGTGCTTGATCATGTGCGGCATAGCGGGCTTTGCCCACCTCAACGGCTCTGATCTCGATGCGACCACACGTCCTGTACTGGAGGCGATGGCGCAAGCTCTTCGACCGCGTGGCCCGGACGACATGCAGTTCATCGAACTCGGCCAGGCGGCCATGTCGTTCACCCGGCTTTCCCTGGTCGACCCTGCTGGCGGAAGGCAGCCGTTTGTCTCCCGCGACGGCTTGGTGGCCTTGTCTGCCAACGGTGAGATTTACAATCACCGTGAATTGCGGCGTGAGTTGGGTGAGGGTCTCTTCCGTAGCCGTTCCGACTGCGAGGTGCTGTTGCACCTCTACGAACGGGACGGTCTGGAGTTTCTCGACCGTGTGCGAGGAATGTTCGGCATCGCTGTCATCGACCTGCGCGAGCAGCGCATCGTGCTCGCACGTGACCGTATCGGCCTCAAGCCGCTCTTTGTCCACCGTTCGGGCGACACCCTGATCTTCGGCTCTGAGGTCAAAGCGCTCTTCCAGCATCCGCTGTGCCCCAGAGAGCTGGACTGGGCAGGGGCCCTGGCCGACCAGGGGCTGAACGCGGCACCGATCATTCCGGGCGGTCCGCCGCGTGACTGGTTCGTCGGCATCGAGCAGATCGAGCCGGGCACCGTCGTCTCCTATGGCCTGCGGGACGGCAGTACCCGCACCAAGCGGTATTGGTCCATGCCCGGACCCGTCTCGCACGACGATGTGACGTCCGGCGAAGTCATCGAGCGCTTCCGGACTTTGCTCGCGGAGTCGGTGCAGGAATGCCTCGTGGCCGACGCCGAGGTCGGCCTCATGCTCAGCGGCGGCGTCGACTCGGCCGGCATCGCCGCGCTGGGGCGGGACACCATCGAGCACAGTTTCAGCGCTCTCAGTGCGAGCACGCTGCTCAACAGCGACGCCGACTACGCCCGTGCCACGGCCAAGGCGCTGGGACTCACCCACCACGAGTTGGCCTTCGAGGTCGGCGATCATCCGTCTCCGGACATCTGGCGCCGTCTGCTGTGGCTGATGGAGTCGCCGCTGTGCGGTCCGGAGCAGCACTTCAAGAGCGAGGTCTACCGCTTTGTGCGGGCCAGCCGTCCCGATATGAAGGCGGTCCTGCTTGGGTCCGGCGCCGACGAACTGAGCGGCGGCTACTCCCGTATGCTCGCCGGCGGCGGCGACTGGCACGACTTCATCCGCAACCTCACCGACCTGTCCCGTCGACGTGCGCTCGCCGCCAATGCGCCGGCCATGGACGTGTGGTGGCAGAGCGGCCGGCCGCTGGTCAGCGACGAGGCGGTGCGGCTGGCGTTTCCGGGCTCCCTGGGCGACGTCTACGACGACTTCGTGCAGTGGAAAGTACGAGACTGGCAGCAGTACAACTTCTGGGTCGAGGACCGTACGGCCTCGGGCAACGCGGTCGAGGCACGGGTGCCTTACCTGGACCACCGCATCGTCGAACTGCTCGCTTCCGTCCCGCGCAAGTACCGGCAGGAACTGTTCTGGGACAAGCAGATCATCCGCAGGGCGTTCACGGACCTGCTTCCGCTGGACGTCACCCAGCGCCCCAAGATCGCGTTCTACGAGGGTGAAGGGGTGCGTTACACCCATCTCACCTTCGCCCAGATGCTCAATGCCGACTCAGGTGAACTGCTGGAGCAGGCACTCTCCTCACCGCGCGCGGCGCAGTTCCTGAACGCCGACCATCTGCGCAGCTGTCTGAACGAGATCATCGAGGGCAGTAGCGACACGCATCTGGAGCTGTTGCTGCGGCTGGTCAACCTCGGGCTGCTCGACGAGATGACGCTGTCTCTCCCGCCCACTCGGCCGTCGGAGGCGGCGCTGCCCGTCGAAGTGAGCGGCGAGCGCAGCCGCGAGGAGCAGCGCGAGCTGGTGTTCGGTCGGCCCACGGTCGACTCCGCCCTGGTGCTGAGGCTCGGCGACGATGTCCTGCTGCTGGACGGTGCCGACGGGCAGAGCTTCGTCGCGGTCAGCGGCGAGTTGCGGTTCGTCATCGACCACGACACCGACGCCGCGTGGCTGTCGGTGCTCCGGGGCCTTGACGGCGCCACCGACCTCGGTTCCGTCTGTGTCCGGGTCGGCTGCGAGCTGGAGTCGGTGACCGAACTGGTCGATCAGTCCCTTCTCATGGGGCTGTTGGTGCGGGTCGCCGAGCCGGCCCTCGCTCCCACGGCGCCCTGACCCCGCCAGGTGGGCGGCGGGAATTTTCGTGTCGCCCACAGGCGTGAGTTGAATTCGGGCCGGGCCAGCCTTGATGCGGCGGAACTGAATTCCCTTGAAGGGAACGGGGCGTGGTTCGCCGGCGTGATTTCCGGTAACGTCTGGGTATGCGGATTCTGCATCTTTCGGATACTCATCTCGATCGCTTCGACGGCCCCAACAAACACGGCGTAAATGCCACCCAGTCACTGCGCCGCATGATGGCTGATCTGGCCACGGCACCGCACATCGACGTTGTGGTGGTCAGCGGTGACATCGCCGACGACGGATCGCAGGAGGCCTACACCAGCGCCCGTGATCTCATCGGGGCCTATGCGTCGGCCCGGAATGTTCCCGTGCTCTACAGCACCGGAAATCACGACGAGCGGGGCGCCTTTGCGAAAGTCCTCGGCAGCGGGCACTTGGATTCCCTGGGGAATGACCGTGCCGATGCCGCAGTCGACACGGCGATGGGTGAGCGAGCCGCGCTGAGTCTGGTCGACGGATACCGCTTCGTCACGCTGGACTCACTGGTTCCCGGCAAGGGCTATGGCTGGATCAGCGACGCACAACTGACCTGGCTGCGCGAAGTACTGAAGACTCCCGCACCTCGCGGCACTGTTCTGGTCTTCCACCATCCGCCGATCACGCTCGATGTGGAGGTGCAGCATGCCCTCGGGCTGCGCAACCCGGAGGCGCTGGCGGACGCCGTGCGGGGCAGCGACGTCCAGCTCATCCTCTGCGGGCATTTCCACTTGCAGATCTTCGGATACCTGGAGTCGACGGCGGTGTGGGTCACTCCGGGGATCGTCAGCCGCATCGACCTCACTGCCCCCGTCGGTACCGAGCGTGCCGTCCGGGGTGCCTCGGCCACGCTGGTCCAACTGGGAACCCCCGCCTCGCCGCTGTTCCACACCCTCCACGCGCGCGACCCACAGGCGGGCACAACTGTGTACGAGCTCGACGAGCGTCAGTTGAGCTCCGTCATCGAGCGACTGGGACCGGAGAACTGACCATGAAATTCGTCTATTTCATACGTCACGCCCGGTCACACGCCAACCAGCAGAATCTGCTGATCGGCCGACGGGGAGCCCACGAACTCAACGACATCGGGCTGCGGCAGGCGGTCTGCCTCGGGGAGCGACTCAAGGGCCAGGGTGTGCGCATGCTGCGGACTTCGCCACTGCGCCGGGCCGTACAGACGGTGGGCATACTCGCCGACACCATCGGCTGTGCGGCGCCGGCCGTGGACGAGGATCTGATCGAGCGGGACTTCGGCCCGTTCGACGGCATGGACCGGCCGACTCTCCTTCGCGCGCGCTCCGAACTCGGGCTCGACAACCAGGACCCCACTGGCTACTTCCCTCCGGGGCTCGAGGGCGTGGAGCCGATCCGGGAGGTCCAGGAGCGCATGACCCGAGCCTGGCACACGGCTGCCGCATCGGTGTCGGCGGGTGAGTCCGTCGGCCTGGTCTCGCACGCCGGGACGCTGAAGGCGCTGCTTTACGCCGCGCTGGGCATCGACGAGAGCCATCCGCGCGCCTTCAAGATCTTCCAGGCCAGTTACGTCAAGTGCAAGGTTCCCGAGGAGGGGCGGTTGACCGTGCACGAGATCTGGGTCAATCCCGTGCAGTGAAGCGGCAACGGTCCTCCCATCCGGCTGCGGAATCCCTCGACCCGCGGCCGGATGGGAGGGCTCAGCGGCCCGCCGCGCCGCCGACGATGCGTGGCCAGGCGTCGACCACCAGATCCGCCGCGTCGAGCACGCGGTAGCGGCCATCGAACTCGTCCGTGCCGTGCTGAGCCAGATTGGTGGTGGTGAAGCTGGTGACGCCCAGGTTCTCCAGCATGTTCTTGCGGACGCCGGGTGTGGTGAAGTCGTACACCGTCAGGTAGTCGATGCGTGCGGCGCCTGCGGCGAAGAGCGATTCCACCGCATGCGCCGCGGTTATGCCCGACCAGATCTCGTCGTCGAACAGCAGGACCGACCGCCCCGCGAGGTCTGTGCGGGCACCAGCTACCAGTTCGCTGGAGCCGCTGTCGTCGCGCCGCACCTTGATGAGCATGTCCAGTGTGCAGGAACGCATCGCGGACAACTCCATGCAGTCGTCGTACCGGCCGCGGTCGGGGCTGACGACGACTTCCGGCGCGTGGACCGGAATCGCGTCGCTCATCAGCCGCAGTGTCGGCATCCAGGTCACCGGCTTGGAGAAGTAGCCGAGAGTTTCTCGCGCATGCAGGTCGAAGACGATGAACCTGTCGATCGGAGAGTTCTCCAGCAGGGAGATGACAACCTTGGAACCGAGCGGCAGCCCCGGGCGGTTGAGCCGGTTGCTGCGGCTGTAGGGGACGTACTGCAGTACGCAGGTGAGCGAGCGCACACCGTGCCGTTGCAGCGCATCAGCCAGCAGCACCAGTTCCAGGACCGCGTCGGAGGGGCGGGAGGAGGGGGCGAGTACGACGACCGCCGTCTGCGCGACCTTCTCCGGCAACTGCACGATCATCTCGCCCGACGCGAAAACGGTCCGTCCGTGGCCGGTGACAGGCAAGCCGAGCCGGGTGCTCAGCGCCGCCGCGAAGGTCTGACCCTCGTCCCCCGTGCCGGGCACCACGAAGAGGGAGTGGTCGTCCGCAGTGGTCATTCGCCGACTCCCGTTCCGGCGGGGGAGGGCTGCTGCGGGACCACATCGAGGAGGTCTCGGATCTCGGAACGTGGATCGGGCGCCTCGGTGATGCCGCGGCCGACGATCAGGCGCTCGACGGGCACGTCCTGGAACTCCCGCAGGGTACGGGCGTTGATGCCGCCGGCGAGGGTCAGGCTGATGCCTGGCAGCGCGGCAAGTTGAGAGAGCTGTTCCCGGGGTTCCTGGTCGGTCCACAGAAAGTCGTCGTCGATGCCGCGATGCGCGATGATCCGGTGCAGCCCGAGATCGTTGACGGCGCGGGCCCGTGAGAGTCGGTTTTTCACGCCCATGAGGCTGACGAGGAGGTCGACACCGCGTGAGCGGGCTTCCTTCTGCGCCGAGAGCAGGACTCCGTCGCTGGCCGCCCCGCAGACGATGACGAGGTCCGCACCGGCTTCGGCGGCCACCGCGACTTCTTCGCGGCCCATGTCCATGGTCTTCATGTCGGCGATGATCTCGGCGTCGGGATATCTTTCCCGTAACTCGGTGACGATTCCGATGCCGACTGCCTTCACGAGCACGTGCCCGGCTTCGAGGGAACGAATTCCAGATTTCGTCGCCAAGGCGGCAGATGAAAGGGCCTGTTCCCTGGTGACGACGTCAATCGCGTACTGTATGTGAACCATCACGCCCCGTTGGATTTGGTCATGATAACGCGGTGAGAGCCGTCCTTGCACCCGACGATGATTTGTTCGACGAATCCGACCGGAAAAATTCCGGTCATGACTACGCCTGGCTTACGGCAGATTTCCTCGTTCCATGCTCCCGGCGCGTCGATCACCTCACCGGGACTCATCGCAACGATCGTCAGTCCGTTGTCGTCCGTCTTGACGCTCGCTGAATCGGGGGCGTACAGCCCGCCGAAGTACGGCACGACGGCGATGGGTACCGGTCCGACGAGCTTGTCCACCAGCTTGGAATCGTCACAGATCAGAATGCGTCGAGCGGATAGTTCCGCCAGCGTCTTCTCCCGGACGTGGGCGCCCCAGGAGCCCTTGACGACATCACCAGTCGGCGCCACCTGGTCGGCCCCATCGAGGTAGAAGTCGTACGAGCCCTGGACGGGGACGAGTTCGATACCCGCGTCCCTGGCCCGGTCGGCGATGACTTCCGAGGTCGGCGTCGCCACGAGACCAGGAATTTCGGCGAGCGCTGGAAGTGCTGCTTCGACGGTGGAACCCGTGCCCAGGGCCAGGCGTGTACCGGGTGGAATCATCGCGGTCGCGACAGCCGCTGCCACCGCTTTCCCGCTCTGCCCTCGGCTAGGTGTTCCTGACATAAAATCAGCCCCCAAGTCGCCTGTCTAGATGCAGAGTTGTGCGATTTTATCGCTGACAATCGCCGGAAGGGAAGTGAACCGGGTGGGGCATCTGCTCTGCAAGCGTTTTCGAGATCAAAAGTGGTTTCACCCGGCTTCTCAGGCCTGGTCCCAGGCGGCGGCGCCGAAGTTGTCAATAACCTTTGAAGCCCCGGGAACGTCGTCCTCAATGACATCGCTCACAGCGACCGCCAAGTCCCAGGAATCTGCTGCGACAGCGGCATCCAGAAGAGCTGCGAAGAACGCCGACACCCGCAGCACGCGACCCGACTCCAGGTCGTCGATGGCACTTACAAGCGCCTCCCGAGATGCGGTGGAGAGCTCGCTTTCGGCCAATCGCCGGCTGATCGCGGCGACGACCTGCTTGCGTGACGCGTCCTGGTCGAATGTCCTGCGCGGTCGCTCGTCGGAGCGCCGCACCGCCTCCAGCAGCCGGGCCCCGTTCTCGGAGAGCCTGCCTGAGCCCATCGCGGTGGCGATCGCGCGTCGCTCGCCCTGACCGAACAGAATCCCCAACTCGCGGACCAGATCCGCCGGCTCGTCGGCCGAGTGAACGAGACTGAAGATCCGGTTCGGCTGGCCCACAGCCCGACGCAGGCAGTCCTCGCTCTGTTTTTCCATCCGCGCCGGCCCCTTGAGCTCGCTCAATCGCACGGCGGCCGGCAAAGAGGCGTCCGTGGTGTCGCGGAGCACCAACGCGATCCCTTCCCCGTCGATGACGAGGTCGTTGACCAGTAGACGGTCGACCGAAGCCTGGGTCATCTGGTACACCCACAGCGATCGCCAGACGCTCCGGGTGAAGGTGACCGGACGGGCGTCGACGGGTTTGAAACCGTGCCGTGCGTAGAAGTCGAGGACGCTGCTCGTCGTACCCAGAGCGTGGCCGTCCGGCTTCACCACTACCAGCCCGTGCCGCAGCACAGTCGTCAGAGTGCTGTTGCCCAGCAGGTGGTCGAGGTCGCATAAGGATTCCCGGAAGTACGGCTCCTGGCTGTAGAGGGAGGACTTCAGCGGGTTCCGGGTCAGTGTTGTTATGGCTGGATGATGCGCCGGTGGGCTCATCTGCTCAACTCCTGTTGGACGGGCGACATCCTACGGAGCGTCAGCGGTAGTTCACCTGGAGAACGCGCCGAGGGGTCCGAGATCCGAGAAGGCCGCTCTGGGAGTCTCGGCTACTGTGGGGCTTTCGATCAAGTGCCCTAGAGGAGTGGACTGTTGGCGACATCCGACGCGAACCCGTGCGAGTTCTGTCAATCTCCGACCGGCCATGGTGGCGAACGTGACTGGTTCATGCCGTTGACGCTCGACACATCCGTCATCAAGCGGTTGGGGCAGGGGATGTGGGCTCGGATACCGGCCAACCGCCCCGTCCACCTGGTGGTGGTGGCGACCGGCGGAGTGGGCATGGGGATAGCGGCGGCGGCCACGGCGCCCGCGGGTCGGCTGCGTTCCGTCACCGTGGTGAAGCGGGCCTTCGACTTCGACTCGCCGGACCTTCAGGCGGGTCCCGGCGAGTCCGTGGTCGTGCTTGACAACTCCATGCATTCGGGCCGTTCGGTCGCCACGGTCATCAAGCACCTGCAGGCCAGGGACATCATGGTCGAGAGCGTCATCACCATCTTCGACGGCGCCAACGACTGCGAGAGCCAGGCGCGCAAGCGGCTGGAGGACGCTACCGGGGTGCCGGTGCTGGCCTGCGCGAACTGGGCCGATCGGCACTCCTGGGCCTGAGTGGGCGGCCCGGCCCTGGCCCCGCGAGGGGTGGCTCACAGCACCTGAGCCCCACGGGACGACAGCCGTCGCGTCGCCTCGGTGATCGTGCGGGCCAGCACCTCCGACCGTGCGTGCCGTACGACCTCGATGCCCGGGGAGGATGTTCCCGCGGACGGGGTGACGCCGACCCGGGTGATGTCCGTCGTGCCGCGTCGGCTGCTGTTGGTCGTGTCGACGTCCACTGCGCATCGCTCGGACGCCTGAACCACCGGTGCGACCAAGTGGGCGGTGCACAGGGCGTCGTGGACGGTCACGGTCCTCGGCGGTGCGTCGCAAGCGTCGGAAAGAGCAGCAGGCATACGGCTGCGGATGATGTTGGCGGCCAGGGCACCGGCCTCCCCGGTGTGCTCGATGGCCGCGCAGTCGGCCTCCGTGAGCGGTGCCCGGCGGGTGGCATCCAGGGGGAAGAGGACGACGCTCGGGATTCCCGCTTTCAGGACGATGCGCGCGGCTTCCGGGTCGGCCCAGAAATTGAAATCGGCGGACGGGGTGACGTTTCCCCCGTCCCGGGACCCTCCCATGACGACCAGTCGGCGCAGCGAACGTGCCATCTCGGGGGCGCGCAGGAGTGCCGATGCGACGTTGGTGAGGGGACCGGTGGCCACCAGTACCGTGTCGCGGGCCTCTTCCCCGGTGAAGGTCTGCACGAGGAACTCCACTGCTGGCATGTCCTCGGCCCGGAGATCCGTTGCGGGCAGGCCGAACCCCATGCGGTCGCGGCCGGGGCGGTGGGGGCGGGCGAGGGACCCGTGGCCGAAGCGCTCGCGTGATCCGATGGGGGATGCGGAGCCGGCGAACACGGGCACCGGGCTCTCCACGGCCGACAGCAGGCGCAGCGCGTTGTCGGTGGTGACGTCCACGGAGGCGTTGCCGCCAACCGTGGTGACAGCACGCAGGCGCAGGCCTGGGCTCCCCAGGGCCACCAGGATGCCGATGGCGTCGTCGGTTCCCGGATCGGCGTCGATGACCACTGTGAGCGTTGTCATTTGTGTCCTCAGGGTGTGGCAGAAACGCGGCGTCTACCATCAACTTACGGGGAAAATAGGGGCGTTCACTGGAGAGATCCTCGACAAGGCCACGTCTGTGCATGAAGACTGCAACGATCGTTGAAGGCCGTAGGGAACAGGTGGTGTATGCGCGGCAGGTTGTCTTCGCGGGTTCATATTGAAGCAACCTCACCAGTTCAGCTGGTCCCAGACCTGGAAGCGTTCGGCATCTCCGAGTTCCTGGCCCGGTTTCCCGCTGACCGCCCTCGGCCTGCCGACCGGGCGGCGGCGCTGGACTCCCTTCCTGCGACTGCGCGTCCCCTGTACGAGTTCCTCTTGCTCGGACGCCCCGTCAGGACGGCTGCGTTGCCGCAGTCGCTGCGGGATTTCTTCCCGGTCCTCCAAACGGCCGGCATTCTCGACCGCTCAGGTGAAACAGCCCAATTGGTCGGCACGGTCCTCATGCGGCCCCAGGGTGTGTGGCTCTTCGCCGCGCCGCCGTCTCCGTTCGAGACCGATCTGTATTTCGGTGCGGACTCGGTCGAGCTCGCCAGACAACTCGACGTCCGGTCCGGCTCGTTGGTCCTGGATCTCTGCTCCGGTACGGGCCTGCAGGCGCTTGCGGCCGCCCTCCGGGGGGCTACGGCGCACGCGGTGGAGATCAACAAGGCGGCGGTCGCGGTCGCCGAGGCCAACGTCATCCTGAACGGATGTGATGACCGGGTGAGTCTGTGGTCCGGCGACCTGTACGCGCCCCTGCCGGAGGGCGCCGTCTACGACCAGGTGATCGCCAACCTGCCCTTCCTACCGGGGGCGGCCAATGGTCCCGACGGCTTCGCTGTGGGCCGGGCCATCCTGCGTCGGCTGTCGGAGTGGCTGGCGCCCGACGGCACCGCGTGCTTGACCGCCCTGGTGCCGATGACCGCCGAGCGCGCCGTACTCCCCGAAGGCGTGCGGGAGTTCGCGCGGAGAACGGGGCGCGAGCTGGTCGTCCGGCTCGGCGATGAATGGGCCGTGAACGCCGAGTCGAGCCTGGTCCAGACACTGGCCGACGAGGCAGCCGGGAGCGAAGGCGACTTCGCCGTGTGCGTGACGGACATCGTAAGTGGGTACGAGCGTCGCGGCGTCATCGCGGCAAGGACTGCTTTCCTGCACTTCGGCCGTGCCGCGGGTGCGACCACGGTCCGGTTCGCCGATCCAGCGAGCATCGATCCAGTGACCGAGGAGGGATCATGACCCGTGAGCCGGCTGATGCGGAGCCGTGGCAGGTCAAGGAGGTAGGGCCCGCTTTGTTGGCCGGTGCGGCACACTGGGCGACGCTGTCCGCGGGACACTCGCTCTACTCCGGTCCGGACTGGATCCACCACGCCGACCTCATGCAGGACGGCACGCCTGGACATCTGGTGTTGTTCGAGGGCGATCGTCCCGTCTCGGCGCTCCCCACCTACACCTTCGAAGGCACCCGTCCGTTCTACTACGACCCCGATGCGGTCCTGGGGCTGCACCGGGCAGAGGACTCGGACGCCGGGGTCGACGGCGACCGTCCGTCCGTGTGCGTGGCCGGTACCCGGCTGGGATACACCAGCGAGTTCCTCACCGGTGCACTGACGGACCCGGCTCGGCGTGCCCGCGCCGCACGCACCCTGCTGGATGCCTTCCGCCGGCGGTGCGCGGACCGGGGCGAGCCGGGCGCCATGCTGTACGTCACCGACGCCAGTCTGGCCCTGGTACTGGATGACCTCATCCCCGGTGACCAGGTGGTTCTCATGGACGGCTCGGTCGATCTCGTTGTGCCGTCCGGCGGACTCGACGGCTACCGGGACGTAGTGGGCAAGAGCCGTTGGAAGCAGTTCCGGCACGAGATGCGCCGATTCGAGAGCGAGGGGTGCGAACTGCGGATCCTGCCCATGGGCGCCCGTCTTGAGGAGATGGGCGCTCTGGCCCACCAGGTGTCGCTGCGTTACGGCCACGACATGACGCTTCAGGCGGAGATCGAGAAACTCCGCGACCAGGCGGAGCGGTTGAAGGACTGCGTGGTCATGGCCGCCTTCCGCAAGGGGCAGATGGTCGGCTTCACCCAGTTCTTCCTCAGCGGCACCACCATGTTCGCGCGGGGGCACGGTGTGGCCGAGGAGTACGGCCGCAGGGCGTCGATCTACTTCAACCTCACGTACTATGCGGCGATCCGGTGGGCGGCGGAACACGGTTACGAGCGGATCGACCTCGGTCCTGACTCCTTTGACGCGAAGATCATCAGGGGTGGCCGGTTGCACGCCCGATGGGCGCTGGTGATCGCGCCCGACTGGTCCGAAGAAGAGACGCGCCTCGTCGGGGAACGGCAGGAGCGGATGTTGGGCGAGTTCCGTACGGTCGACGAGCGGGTCGTCACGCCGACGGTGCGTGCGGTGGCGAGGCGCCAGGGCTGGGAGACCCTCCTCGACGGACAGCCGTCGGCTGCTTGCTGAGCGCTCCTCAGCCGATCGGCTCCTTCCCGGGCGTAAGCGCGGGAGCGGTGTGCCGCGGCGGGGTCCGCTCGGCCCAGGCCACCGCATACGGCGCGCCGAGCCCTGCGGCAAAAGGGCGTGGCGGCGATCAGAAGTCCCTGGCCGACCGAGTCCGCCGCCACCGGCGCGACCAATGTCCCGCCGGCCCCCGGCCGCAGTAAGTTCCGGACACCCCCGTACCCGCCCATTGGCCTCCCCCGCTCCCGGTCGGCGCGCGGATCACCCATGCTGGCCCAACGAGCCGTACGGGGACGTGACTTGACCGCAAGCATGATCTTGCCGATGGCTGATCGACGCATGATACTGGTCGGGCGTCACGGGCCGCAGGTGTCGCACGGGAACCTTGCGTCGATGTGGGGGCGCCGACCGACTGGCACACCACCGGATGAGGCCGACATGGGGAGCGTGAGGGTGACGAACCGCAAAAAGGTTTCGGTGGGTGGTATCTCCTTCGACGGAGAGGGCCGCATCCTGCTGGTGAACCCCAGTTACAAGGACCGCTGGGACCTTCCCGGGGGAATTCTGGAGGCCGGTGAGGACCCGGTCGGCGGCCTGTGCCGGGAGATCCGTGAGGAGTTGGGCGTCGACTGCCGCGTGGGTCAGCTGCGATCGGTGGACTACGGGGCGTCAGACTGGGAAGGCGCCGAGGTCCTGATGCTGACCTTCTTCGTGGAGCTGGACGCACGTTCCCCGCAGGACTTCAACTTCGTCGACGGCGAGATCACAGAGGTCGCCTACCACACGCCCGAAACGGCCCTCACCATGGTCACGCCCAGGATGACGGACCGACTGAGGGTCGCACTGGGTCTGGTTCCCGATGGTGGGCACGGCATCCTGATACGCCGCCCTCTCCCGGCGGCGGAGCCGTCCCATCGGTGAGCCCAGGCGGTCGTTCAGGGGTGCCGAGAGGAGAGGGAACCGTTTGGCGGCACGCGCACGGATCGAACTGCTCGGTGTCTTCCGGGTAAGAGACGAGGACGGCGATCTGGTACCGGTGCCCCAGGCGCACCAGCGCATCGTGCTCGCCGCGCTCGCCTTGGCCGGCGGGCAGGGGGTCACCGCGGACGCATTGCTCGACACTCTGTGGCCCGGGGATCTGCCGAGATCCGGGCGCAAGACGCTGCATGGCTACATCGCGCGGTTGCGGCGCCTGCTCGGCGCCGACTCGATTCTGACGCAGGCCGGCGGATACGTACTGAACGCCGACCGCTTCGAGGTGGACGTCCGGCTCGCCCGGGAGCACCTTGAGGCCGGCTGTCGCTCGGACGAACCGGGCGAGCGCCTGCGGCGGTTCGTGTTGGCGCGCGAGCTTTTTCGCGGTGAACCCCTTCAGGACACCCCTGCCGAGCCGCTCCACCAGACGCACGCCAATGTGCTGCGCGATCTGCGCCTGCTGACTCTGGAGCACTGGGCACGCGAACAGATACGGGTCGATCCGGCCGCGGCGGTAGGGCCACTGAGGGAGGCCTCGGTCAGCCATCCCCACCAGGAGTCGCTGTGGGCGTTGCTCGTCGATGCCCTGACCGCCTCGGGACGCCGGGCGGAGGCGCTGGAGTGCTACGGGCGGGCCCGGCGCTTACTCCTGGACGATCTCGGCATCGAACCGGGCCCGGCGCTGCGCCGGGCCCAGAAGAACGCCCTGGCTTCGCCTCCCGCACCGCGGTCTGCCGCCGAGGCCTCCGACGGCCCAGGCGCTCCCCAGGCCCGGATCACCGACTTGCTCGCACGCCGGCGCGCCGAGGGGGCGGCTGTCGCCGTCGTCGGACCACCCGGATCCGGCAAGAGCCGGACCGCGCGTGCCGTGATGGACGAGGTCCGCCGGACCGACGCCGCCGGGCCGCCGCCCGTGGTCGTGCCGGTCCGGCCCGGGGCCGGGGGCCCCGACCAGGCGCGGGCACTAGCCGAGCAGGTGTCGGGGGTCTGGGGTGCCGGGACTCGCGGCGCCGATCCTGATGTGTTCAGGGATGTGTGGACGCGCTCGGCGACGCTGCTTGTGCTGGACGACGTGACCCACACGGAGCAATACGCGTGGCTGTTACCGGTGCCGTCGGGGAGCGGGCTGGTGGTCTGCACGACCCTCCCTCTGCCCACCGGGTCGCTGGAGGTCGTTGAACTGCCTCCCTATACGCCCGGCCGTGCCCTCGCCGTGCTGGCGCAGGCTCGCGTGCTGCCGCCGGCCGGCCTGTCCCGGTCCACGGCACGGGCGCTCGACGTCGTCCTGGAGGGCTTGCCCGCGGCCGTACACGCGCTGGCCGAACGGATGGCCGACGAACCGGACCTGACGTGGGAGGAGGTCAGCACGCGGCTGCAGGACCCCCGGCGGCGGCTCGACTTACTGGCCTCGCGGTCCGTCGGCGTACGAGGACACCTGCACGGAGCCTACGATCGCCTGCGCGACTCCGCGCGTCGTGCCTTTCGGCTGCTGGGGTGGCTCGACGCGCACTCCTTCCATGACACCGTGGCCTCGGCGGCCCTGGACATCCCGGTCGCGCAGGCAAAAGCCGCGCTGGCCGAACTGGTCCGGGCCGGGCTGGTGCGAGCGGACAGGCGCGGTGGCGAACTGCGATACCAGATGAGTCCGTTGGGTCGGTCGTTCGCACGGGAGGTCAGTGACTACACCGACGACCAGACCCTGCGCGACGCCGCCGTACGACGGGCCCTGCGCGCGTGGCAGTCCAGTCCCTTCCGTCCGGCCGGGCAGCCGACCGCCGCGCTCCCTTGGGGCGAATCGAGAGGGGCCCGTCCGCTGATGCGCCCATGAACCAAGGAGGAAGTACGTGATCGACCGATATGTACGTCCGGAGATGGCTCGGATCTGGGCCGAGGAGGCGACGCTCGGACGCTGGGTCGCGATCGAGTCATTGGTGGCGCGGGTCCAGGCCGAGCACGGGATCATTCCTGCGGAGGCGGCCGAGACGATCGCCGCCACCCCCGCGCCGGACATCGCAGCCGTACGTGAGGCCGAACGCACGCGTGACCACGAGGTCCTCTCCTTCCTGGCCGCCTGGACGCAGGCGATGCCCGAGGAGAGCGCACGCTGGGTGCACCACGGCCTGACGAGTTATGACCTGGTGGACACCGGCCTCGGGCTGGCCATGCGGGACGCGGTCGACCTCATCCTGGAC
The DNA here is from genome assembly GCF_058267695.1 of Streptomyces sp. DF42. Lineage (NCBI taxonomy): Bacteria > Bacillati > Actinomycetota > Actinomycetes > Kitasatosporales > Streptomycetaceae > Streptomyces > Streptomyces sp. DF42. Next base: position 4,853,358 of record NZ_CM177859.1, read on the forward strand.
GCGGTCGGCGGGCTGTACCAAGTGCTGGCCCGGCGGGCGCTGCAGTACTGGGACACCATCTGTGTCGGGCGAACCCACGGCATCCACGCCGAGCCGATCAGATTCGGCCACAAGCTGGCCGCCCTCGCTTTCGCCATGGACCGTTCCCTGACCCGTCTCGCGGCGGTGCGCGCCTCGGTGGCCGTCGGTACGCTCTCGGGAGCGGTCGGCACCTACGCCACCACCTCGCCGGCCGTTGAGGCCGACGTCCTCGGACGGCTGGGACTGACGCCCGAGCCCGCTCCCACCCAGGTCGTCTGCCGGGACCGGCACGCCGAACTGGTTGCGGGCCTCGCGGTGCTCGGTGCGAGTGTCGAGCAGTTGGCACTTGAGCTGCGGCTGTTGCAGCGCACCGAGGTCGCCGAGGTCGAGGAGCCTCGCACCTCCGCCTACCAGGGGTCCAGCGCGATGCCCCACAAGCGCAACCCCACCAGCAGTGAGCGGCTGTGCGGACTGGCCCGGCTGCTGCGAGCCAACGTGGGCGCGGCGCTGGAGGACGTGGCGCTGTGGCACGAACGCGATCTTGCGCACTCCTCGGTGGAGCGGGTGGTCCTGCCCGACTCGTGCAATCTTGCCTACTACCAGGTGACGGCGGCGAAGGAGCTGGTGGAAGGCCTGGTGGTGAACGCGGACCGGATGGCCGAGAACCTGGGTGCCACGCGTGGCCGCATCTTCAGCGCGCAGGCCTATCTGCGGCTGACACGCGATGGTGTCGAGCGCGAGCGTGCGTACCGTTCGGTGCAGGACGCGTCGCTGCGCAGTCTGCGACAGGGGACGCTGTTCGCCGATGAACTCAAGGCGGACGGCATTGCCCTCGACCCCAGTGCGCTGGATCCCAAGATGTTCCTGCAGGACGAGGACGTGGTACGGGATCGTCTGGAGGAGCGGCTGCGGGAGCACGACTCCCGGGCGGGTTCCTGATCGTGGGGCCGGGGCGGCCTCGGCGACCGCCCCGGCCCTCAGCCTGTGACGCTCCTGCTACCGTCCCTGGCAGGGCGTGGCGTCGCGAGCGCGGCGGACGCGTGCCGCGTGGCTGTCGGGACCAGGGCGCCCGCCCCCAGCAGCAGGGCGCCGAGCAGGGCCCAGCCCGCCGGCCCGAGCCCGAGGCACAAGCCGGTGACGACGGGCGGTGCGGCTGCGGACCCGAGGCCTACTCCCACCGCGAACGCCCCCTGGTACTGGCCGTGCCGCTCGTCGCGGGCGAGCCCGTACGACAGGGAGTACTCGCCGGCTGCGAAGCACATCTCGGACCAGGTGAGGAAGCCCAATCCGCACAGGAGGAGGGCCACGGTGCCCGCTTCGCCCGCGTGTGCGGCGGAGTAGAACAGCACCAGCGCGACCACGGCCAACGGCGCCGTACGGCGCATCATGCGTGCTCCCGCCGCCACCTTCTCGGTGCCCGCCGATACCCGGCGCTGGAAGGCTACGACGATCAAGCTGCTGGTGATCCACACAGCGGAGACGAACCACCGGGGCGCGGCAGTGCGTTCGGTGATCCACAGGGGCAGCAGTACCGTCTGCACCGCGTCGAACAGCACCAGGACTCCGGCCAGCCCACTGACGACCATGTAGGGACGGTCGCGCAGCGCGCTTGACGGCGATTCCGAGGAGCTCGCGACGGCGGACGGGCGCGCCGGAAGGCTCGCCACGAGGACGCACGCGAGGAGACAAGCGGCGACCTCGACGGCGATGGCCGCCATGTACCAGCGGCGCTGGTCGGCCTGGAGGACGAGGCCGCCGAAGACCGGGCCGACCGTCATCACCAGGTTCTGCATGGAGTACACGCGCGCCCGGAAGTCGAGCTTGGAGTCTCCCGCGACGGTGGCCACCAGGGCCCCCGAGACGGCGGCCTGGCCGCCCCGCCCGATCGAGATCAGGGTGATGGCGAGCAGGAAGGTGGGCACGGAGTCCACGAAGACCAAAGTGGCCGAGGCGCAGGCCGCGAACGCGAACACGGCGGCGCCCACGTTGCGGGTGCCGTGGCGGTCGGCGAGCCCGCCGATGTAGGGCCCGGCGACGAGTCCGACGACGGTGGCGACGGTGAGACCCACGGACACCGTGAACGTGGGGATGTCGGCGATCCGAACGAAGAACAGCACCTGCAGCGGCGCCCAGAAGCCAGATCCGAAGAACCGGGCCATGAGCGCTGCCAGCAGTCGCATCCGCTCGCCCCGGGACGGCTCGGCGAGGGGCTGTGAGTTCGGCACCGCTTCCGTCACCGTGCGGGCCCGGAGGTGTCCCACACGACGAGTTGGTGGCCGGCCAGCTCGTCGAGGAGAGCTCGTACGTCCTCCGCGGCGGTCTCCGTGTCGATCGCGTACTCCGTGCTGACGGCCCGGGCGATACCGTCGACGTCTGTGGTGCCGTCGATCTGTCCCCAGATGAACACGGCCGTGGGCGACAGCTCCAAGGCGTGCTCATAGCCGATGGCGAGGTGCTGGCCGCGGTGCTTGCGCAGGCGGACGTTGAGAGGGATGCGGGGAACCCGGGAACCGCTGGTCTCGTCGGCCATGGGTGTCATACCTCCAGCTCGGCCGAGATCTTCCGGCACAGCTCGATGGTCTCCTCCACCCAGACTCCGGGGTGTGCGGGATCGAATGTCGTCATGGTCTCCGTCTTCCAGTAGGTCTCGAAGGACAGCGTCTTGGAGTGGATCAACGTCATGCGCCGGGCACGCCACTTGGGCCACAGGCTGCCGAATTGGCCCTCGTGAGCCTGGAGGGCGTCGACCACATGGTTGAAGGCGAGACGGGCCGCGATGACGGCGCTGTGAACGTCGCCTGCCGCGAGCTGTCCTGCCGCATCCTCGACCAGGCCGTCCGACTCCCGTAGTGAGATGCCGACGAGGATGACTCGATGTGCCGAGTCCAGCAGGCGCTGGTGCACCGCAGACAGCCAGGCGCCATCGTCGGCAGCGACCGCGTAGGGCAACCGCTCCAGCATGCCGAGCTCTGTCCTGCTCAGCTTGGACCAGGGCGAGTCGGGGCTGTCGTAGGCCTCCCAGGTGACCTTGGCGAGCAGTTGGTCGACCTGGCTCGTCATCCAGTACTCAATGTCCCACCTGCGGCCGCCCACGAAGGTGCGCTCATACGTCAGGATGTTCGGCTCGAGGGAGACGTGGCCGGTCTCCGCGACCGAGGACTCGCGGAGCGATCCGGTGATGACGTGCACGTCCACGTCGCTCGTCTCGTTCCCCCAGCCGCGAACCATGGAGCCGCTGGCGAACACTCCCGCCGTGTCCGGAGGCAGCAGGTCTCGGGAGCGCAATTCGGGAACGACGACGGAAAGATCGAGTTTCTGACCGCTCATGCAGGAATCCTCCAGGCAGTGATGAGGGGCTGACAGGGGTCCGGACGGAGCCGGACCGGCGGGATTCGGTCGAGTTCGTACGGTGCGCGGGTCACGCGGTGCGGCCCTGCTCGGCGAGGGCGTCGAGATCGGCGGCGGTGACAGGCGGCAGTACGAAGGGATCCACCGGTTGTCCCTCGCCGTCCGGCCCGTCCTGCCGACCGGGAAGGGGGCCGTGCGCCGCGGTGTTCCACACGGCGGAGGCCCAGTCGGGCATGAGTGGCAGGGCGAGCAGTGCCATGATTTGCCGAGCGAACCGCGGGTGGCCCTGGGCGGCGCCGTCGCGGAGGAGTGACGCCCACCCCAGCAAGGTCTCGGCGGCCGCCGGCAGGTCCACGGCCGGGAGGGTGAACGCCGCGCGCTGGCGCATGAGCCACGTTATGGCTGCGTCCAGAAGCCGTGGCTCCACTTCGGGTTCCTCGTCGCCGGGCTGAGAGCACCGCAGCGCATCGATGAGCAGGGCGCAGTCCTCGGCCGACTGGACCGCCGCCTTCTCAGGCACGAGGTCGGATTCGTCGTGGCTGGGTGAGACACGGGCGAGCATGAGCCGGAGAGCGTCTGGGGACAGCCCGCGCTCAAGCGCGTCGTTGACCCGGATGACATGTTTGCGTGAGGTGGAGAACTTCTCACCGCGCAGCAGCATGAAACGGTTGACGACGATGTGGTCGAACGGGTCGAAGTCCACCGCGTCGTCCACCAAGGCCTGCAGGGAGATCCAGCCGAAGGCGCTGTCCAGGCCGCCCACGGCGACGGTGGTCACTCCGCTGCCGGCACTGAACGGGTCGGAGCCGGTTCGCTCGCGCTGCCGGGCGCCAAGGACGCGGGTGGAGCCGTATTTGCCGAGCACATAGCTGGAGAAGACCGATTGGTGGTGCGGAGCGCGGGTGAGCGGAGTGCTCCAGGGGATCCCCCAGTACGACGGGTAGCTGAGCCTGAGGGTGTCGCCGAAGACCTCGGCATAGTCGCGTACCAGGTAGAGAAACTCGGGTTCCAGCACATCGCGCATGGCCTCGGCATTCAGCGCGGCGGCCGTGCGGACGAAGACCGACTCGATGCCCCCCTTGGTGGCAGGGCCGGAAGTACCGCCGGGCGTCCAGGCCGAGGTCATTCGTTCCGGGTGCATCCACCGCCCGCATTGTTCGCAGACGTTGCCCGACTGCGCCACCTCGCAGAAAGGGCAGGCACCGGAGAGAAAGGCACCGGTCGCCGCCGCCGGCGCCGGCGGGGTTCCGAGCAACAACTGCTCCTCCCGCACGAGGAGCCGACCGGAGTCGCTCAGCGTGGAGGCCAGCTCGTGGCAGGAGGCCGCGACGTCTCCTCGTACCGGCTCCTGGCAGGGGTTGACGAAGTCGTCCTGCCGGATCCGCATACCGCGCAGGGCGCGCGCGGCGCGGTCGGTGAAGTGCGTGGCTATCGCACCGGCCGTTTCCGGGGCGCCGGCAGTCGCGGCCGCGTAGGCCACGCTGCTCTCGAAAGCGTCCGAGCCGGTCGCACAGACAACGTCGGCCCCGTACAGGCCCAGGCAGCGGGCTGCCGCGTCGGAGCGGAGATAGGGTCCGCCGAGGTGGCCCAGATGCAATTCGCCGTTGGGCGTCAGATAGCCGGCGAAGAAGAAGTACGACCTTCGCACGGGCGCCTCTGCCCGGATCCGGTCCAGCGCCCTACCCACGGACTCAAGCACCGTTGGTCACCTCCGTACCGGTCGTCACGCCGACCTGTGCGGCGAAGGGCCACCAGACGCTGAACAGCGTTACGGGAACCGTGCCGGTGTTGTGCAGCCGGTGCCTGACCCGGCTGGGCATGAGGACGACGTCACCGGGACCGACGGCGGTCTCCTGTTCCTCCCGCCAGACGGATCCGGTGCCGGTGGCCACCATCCAGATCTCGAGCACCTCGTGCCGGTCCCAATTGCTCCACTCACCGGGGTCGAGGCGCCATCGGGATGCCTTGAACGGCGCTGACGGACGGCCGCCGATCTCCGGGAAACGAAAACCTTCCACCGGTCCACTCGGCGTGACCTTGAGCTGCTCGACGGGGAGCACACTCGTCATGTCCGGCTCCTGGGCCAGGCTCATTCGACGCTCCTTCGGGCACTTCGTGCCTCGTTCTGTGGTTCTTCGCTGTCGTGTGCGGCATGCAGGGTGCCCGGATTGAGGTCGGGAGGGAGGTGCTGCTCCAGCAGCCGCTTGCCGAGATCCGGAGCGACCGACACCGCGATCGTGGCGGAACGCCAAGCGAGCAGGCTGAGGTTGGGATCTGCCACGCCGCGCGCGTGTCGGGCTCCGTTCTGGACGAAGATCTTGCTCGACGCCGGGCCGTCCCACTCGATCGAGAAGTCGGGGCGCAGGTTCGGACGGCTGTCGCCCCAGGAGATCAACGGATGGAGTGCGCTCGCGGCCTTGGGCAGGGCCTGTTCGTATCCGGTGGCCAGCACCACCAAGTCCGCGCGCAGGGTGCGCCGTTCGCCGCTGAGCAGGTCGCGGACGGCCGCCACGACGCCATGCGGGGCACCGACGTCCAGGCCGACGAGTTCCGTCGCGACGCTTGTCCGCACCCTCGCTCCCTCGCGATAGCCGTTGCGGACGTCGTACATGCGCCGGTAGATACGCTCCAACAGGTAGTCCGAGACCCCGTCGCTGGCGAGCTGCTGGTCGGCCAGCAGTTGCATGCGCACGGCGGCCGGCCGGCGAAAGAACTCCTCACTGGCCTCCGGCGTGAAAATGTCCTCCACGAACGGGCTTTCGTCCAGCGGCAGGAAGTTACGGCGGCGGGTGATCCATTCGACCACCACACCGGAGGGCAGGATTTCCTGGAGGTGGGCGACGACCTCGGCTCCGCTCTGCCCGCCGCCCACGACCACGACGGTCTGCGCATCACCGGGCAGTGGGTGGTGGAGAAAGTCGGCCGAATGGATGACGCCGGGCAGGTCGCGGCCCTCCGCGCACGGCGGTACCTTCGGCACGACTCCCGTTCCGACGCTGAGGTGCTGAGCGCGGTACGTACTGTCGGTCGTGGTCACCACGAAGGCGCCGTCCCAGCGCACGTCGAGGACCTCGCTGCCGAACCGGACGCTGGGCAGCCGCCCGGCGACCCAGGAGCAGTACGCCTCGAACTCCCGCCGTGACACCCGTTGCCGCCGGGTGTTCAGCAACCGGTACAGCTCACCGCGGCTGACGGCGTAGGCCAGTACCGAGTGAGGGTTGGTGGGGTCGACGGGTGTGACGAGGTCCTTGAGGAAGTGCACCTGCATCTCGGCGTCCGGGAGCATCATGCCGGAATGCCACTGAAAGCTCTCCTTGGCCTCGAAGAAGATGTCGTCGGAGGAGTTCTCCGATGTGTCGAGCAGCGCGGCCAGGCTCAGATTCGCCGGCCCCGCGCCGATGCCGATCAGCCGGTACGTGATCAGGTTGTCCCCCCGTGTCATATCGGCTCGCCCTTGTTGATTCGATCCCGGATGTGTGCGCCGTGCCGCTTCAGAGCGGCGAGAAGGGCCGTCGTCGCGGAGGCGTCGAAGGCTTCCTCCGGGCGGGACCAGCCTCCTCCCAGACCCGTCACCAGGCCGGCCGCGACCACGGCCGGTACCGCGGTGAGGCAGGCCATGCCCGAGTCCAGCGGTGTCTCGTCGTCGCGGCACCACACATTGACGCGGCGGATCACCTCCCTCCCGTCGACGGCGCCGCGTGCGGTCAGCTGAAGATGGGTGACCTCACGTTCGTGAGGCCGACGCTGCAGCCGACGTCCGAGGACTTCGTCGGTGATGCGGCGGGGGGTGAGCCTCGTACCCGCCACCTCGATGTCGTCCTCGTCGAGCAGTCCGCCGGAGCGGAGGAGCGAGACCGCGGAGACGAAGCCCGGCCAGCGCACCGAACGTTGCTCGACGTCGACCCCTTCCAGGCCCGGAACCTCGTGGAGCCAAGGCACCATCCCGTCGTGGTACGACTCCAGGGAGGGCAGACCGGGCAGAGACGCGGGCTGGACCTCGGAGAAACGTTCGAGTGTCCGTCGGTGCCCCGCGACCAACGCGAAAGCGGGGCGCCGCGCGAAGGGAAGGACCGTGCCACCGAACAGCAGCCGGTAAGGAAATCCATGCGGGGCCTCGGTTGTGAGACCGCCGCAGAGCGTCTCGACGTGGTGCACCCGGTCGAACTCCCGCACCATGTGGCTGAGCATGATCTCTGTCAGCCCGGGCTCCAGCCCGACCGGGAACAGGGCTGGTCCCGCGCGCTCGCGCACCACTTCCGGGACGTACGGCGTTGGTCCGACCGGTGGCCGGGTGATGCTCACCACGGCGAGACCGGCCCGCCGGGTCTCGGTCAGAAACCGTTCCGTCTGCGGCCAGTGCAGCGCCAGCAGCGCGACGTCCATGCCGTCGGCAGCCTCGCTCCACGAAGTGCCTGTTGTCACAGGCACTTTGAGCCCCGCCAGTTCCCGGCCCACGGCGCGGGCCCGGTCACGGTCGATGTCCACCAGGTGGAGACGGGCCAGCGGCAGTTCCCGCACGGCCACGGCGGCGGCGGCGCGTCCCATCATGCCGAGCCCGACGATCATCAGATGTAGAGCGGGTCCCCCCTCCGTGAAGGCGTTCCCCGAGTTGTCCGGTGACAGAGAGGTCATCAGAAGGCCATCAGGTATTCGTCGTTCTCCCACTGCGAGACACCGGCGACGTCCCGGTCCGGAGCGTCTTCGACCCACTTGTGGTAACGCTCCCACTCACTGGTCTTCAGGGCCAGGAGGTTCTTCATGAAGGGCTCTCCCAGGACCTCCAGCACCAGCGCGCTCTCTCGCATGGCTGCCAGTGCCTCGCCGAGATCCGCCGGGACCGCGGCCGCGGTGGCGGCGTGCGGGTGCTCCGCAGGGGCCGCGATGCCGCCGCGCTCGATGCCGGCGAGGCCCGCCGCTATCTGGGAGGCAATGTAGAGATAGGGGTTCGCGGCGGGCTCGCCGATACGGTTCTCCACGTGCGATCCCGCGTCCTGCGGACCGCCGAGGACCCTGACCATGGCTCCGCGGTTCTCGTGGCTCCACACCAGGCGGTCCGGCGAGAGTGAGTTGACCGGATCGAGTCTGCGGTAGCCGTTGACCGTCGGAACCGCCAGGGCGGCCGTCTCGGCTCCGCACTCGATGAGTCCGGTGACATAGGCCAGCCCCAGGTCGGAGAGCACCTGTCGCGGGGAGTCGGACACGAACACGTTGTTGCCCTCCGCATCGGCCAGCGACTGGTGGAGGTGCCAGCCACTGGGGTCGGCTCCGGCGAAACCGGGGACGGCCATGAACGAGGCCAGATGGCCCCTGCGCAGACAGTCCCGCTTGAGCAGCGACCGGGTCAGAACGACCCCGTCGGCGGCCTCCAGTGCGCTCAGGGGGTCGAAGGTGAACTCGATCTGTCCGGGGCCCGACTCGTGCTCCATCGTGCGCAGAGGCAGGCGCAGGCTGTCCGCCAGCCGTCGGCCCAGAGGTGCCAGCAGCGGGAGCAGATCCGCGATGAGCAGGTCGGAGTTGAACTGATAGCCGCCGTTGACGGTCTCGACCGCCGGGGCGCGGCCCTGGATGCCGAAGCCGCCGACGCCCCCGCGGTCCAGTGGATCGGCCAGGCGGAGCAGGTACCACTCGAGTTCGAGCCCGACGACAGGGGACAACCCCTTGGCCTCGGCGCGCTTCAGCAAGCGCTTGAGCACTCCGCGGGAGGAGAGCGGATGCGGCTGGCCGGCCCTGGTGTACTCGTCGCCCAGGACTACCGCCGTGCGCAACCCGTCAGCCTCGTCCACCCGCAGAGTCACCGGGTCGGGTACGACGATGAAGTCCCCCGCGCCGGTGAGCTCCTGGACATCCAGTCCGGCGCCGACGGTGAAGATGTCGTTGGGCAGCGCATGGCCGCTGTCGAAGACCAGCGGGCCGGGGCTCATGTCCAGGCCGTTCAGGAGTGCGCTGCGGAACGCCTGGGGTGTCAGGGTCTTGGTGCGCGGCAGCCCGTGCGGATCAGTGAACCCGACCCGGACGAAGTCGAAGTCGAGCGGGCGCGCCAGCAGTCGTTCCGCCTCTGCCGACTGTACGTCGTTCCACTCGGCGTGGTGTCCGACGAAGCCGGGACGTCCCGTGGACGTGATGCGGGAGCTTTCAATGGCCAATGCTTGCTCCAACCTCGAATGCCGGTGGGGGAAGAGCCGCAGATGCGGCCACGGCTGCGCCGTGCGCCTCGGATGCGATGCGGAGGGCGGCGTGGTCCCTGTGCCGTGCCGCCACGACCTGCAGGCCGATCGGCAGTCCGGTGGCCGTCCGGCCCACGGGCACCGTCATGGCCGGTTGTCGGGACAGATTGAAGGTGTAGGTGTTGGGCGTCCAGGCGAGCCAGCGCGGCGCACCCTGTTCCAGACAGTCCGCTGGGGCGGGCAGGCCGGCGTCGAAGGGAAGTACCGGCACCGTCGGTGTGACAAGAACGTCGAACGCCTCCAGCAGTCGGTCATAGGCCACGCGAAGACGGGTGCGTTCCGCGATGGCGGTGGCGAGGTCGACGGCGGTCAGGCTGCGCCCCCACCGGATCACCTCGCGGTGGACGGGGTGTAATCGGCCGTCGTCGCCGGGGTCGGCCGTCCGCGCCTCCTCCGCCGCCAGGATGGTGGCGAGGGCGGGGTAGCCATCGGCTGCGGGTGGGTCGACCTCTTCGACGAGGTGGCCGGAGTCCGCGAGCCTGTCGACCGCCGCCTGGCAGGCATCGAGTACGGCCGGATCCGGCGAGGCGATCCCCAGAGAGGGCGTCCAGGCTATGCGCAGCGGCGCATCGGCCAACGCGGCGTATGGCGCCGCCTGCCCGGGCAGTGCCTTGCTGGCCGGGTCGGCCGGGTCGGGGCCGGCCATGGCCCGCACCAGGGCCGCGGCGTCGTCGACCGTGGTCGTCAGCGTGCCGAGGTGTGAGAGTCCCTCGGGGCTGACCGGCACGTAGGGGACGACACCGAAGGTTGGTTTGTAACCCACCACTCCACAGAACGACGCGGGGATGCGCACGGAGCCCGCGCCGTCCGTGCCGATGGCCGCGAGGCCGAATCCGACGGCAACGGCGGCCGCGGCACCGCCACTTGACCCACCCGCAGTGAGCGTGGTGTTCCAGGGGTTGGCCGTGGGCGGGCGGCTGCCGTTCAGGCCTGCTCCGCACCATCCGCCCTGCGGGGACGTGGTCGAGCCCAGGATCAGGGCACCGGCCGCACGCAGCCTGTGCACGGCCGGTGCGTCTTGTCGCGCGACCTCGGCCGGTGCTTCCCTGCCCCGGCTGTGGGGCAGGCCGGCGACGGCGGTCAGCTCCTTCACCGTCAACGTCAGTCCGAGTAACGGGCGTGTGACCCAGGCGTGTTCGCCTTCCCGGGCGAGGACGAGGTCGGCTTCTGCGGCTTCCCTCCTGACCTCGTCCAGCCGCGTGTGACGCACTGCATGCAGTTCCTCGGCGGCGTCAAGCGCGGACAGCGACGACTCGGTCGCTTCCTCCACCGTCGTCTCACCCGAGGCCAGCGCCGTGCGTAAGCTGCCGAAGCTTGTGATGCTGTGAATGTGCATGGCTCCTCGGTCGCGGAACGAACGGTGTCTGTGGGTTCGTCGGTCCAGAGTGGTCAGGCGATCCGGCTGACGGCAGCCGCGGCTTCTTCATCTCCTTCACCGGAGTCGGTGCGTGTGCGAGCCTCGTTGCTACACACGTTCGGCCATGTCACGGCTGAGAACTCTAAGGAGTACGGGGACAGTTGGTCCAGCATTTCCCTGCTGTGAAGCTTCCGTAAGGGGCCGCGGCGCTCTGGACCACAGGCCTCACCGCGTCTCTTGCCGGGGTTTCGGACGCTGGGCGAGGTCTCGTCACAGGGGCACTCTTCGGCCACCTCGATGGCGGATGACAGCGACCCACCGACGACCGATTGATTCGAATTTGACGGGATGGTCCTGGGCGGTGAGGCGCGCGTGACACCTCGGACACCGGATCGAAACCCGAGCTGAGCGCGGTGCTCGCGTCCGTATCGCGATTGTGGTGGCGTTCGCGGTTTCGAACGCAAACGTCGTCTGAAACGATCACCCTCGACCTGCCGGGATCGATGTATTGTCCATGGAGCGGTCACTTCTAAGGGCGTTTCCCTGTGAGTGGGCGCGCAACGGGTGGAGGGACTGAGGGAATCATGTTGCCGCGTGGGGCGAGGAATCACGATCTGGACCGTGCCGGAGCGCACCCGTCAGCACACTTACGGGTGCACCTGGGAGAAAATCCCTGGGGCGCGAGCCTCAAGGCAATTTCTGCGGCCACGGAGCAACTTCGTTACAGTCATCGATATCCGGATGACGAACGTGGCAGCCTGGTCGAGGCGATCGCGCGCCGGTTCGAGGTCTCAGAGGACCGGGTGGCGGTTGGAAACGAGACCGAAGAACTCGTCCTGTTGTTGACCCTGGCCCTCCGGGATACCAGGCGAGCCGCTCTAGTGAATTCCATCGGATCCCCTACCTATGCGAAGGCACTGGAGGCAGCGGGACAACCGTACAAGATCCTGCCCCTGGATCGTTTTCGTGTTCCGGTGAAAGAAATCACTGAACGGATGCGCTCGGGGGTGAGCCTCTGCTTCCTCTCCAATCCTCATGACCCCACCGGATCCGTGCTGGACAGATTGGACGTGGCGAATCTCTGTGCTGCCGCTCAGTCCTTCGGAACTCTCCTCGTTTTCGACGAGTCGTATGCCGAATTCGCCGACGAGAGTTTTTGTTCCGCACTGCCCTGGGCGACCGATGGCAGTAATGTCTGTGTCCTGCGCACATTCTCCAAGGCATATGGTCTGGCATCGCTCGGCGTCGGATACCTCGTTGGCGACGTGGAGGCCGTGGGGAAGGTGAGCGTCATGCGCCGTGCCGTACCCCTCAGGGTCGGCCAGATTGCTCAGTCGGCCGCCGCAGCGGCTCTGGAGGACGGGGAATTCCTCCGCCGGAGCCGGGTCAACAACGCCACGTCGAGGCGGCTTCTGCAGAGCTGCCTGGAGCGCCTGGGGCTGATGTCTCAGCCGTCCCAGACGAACTTCGTGCTGACCCGGTTGCCGGACCCGAGTGAGCGGATCATGTGTCACCTGTCGGCGCAGCGCGTCCTCGTCAGGGACACGACTGACATGGGTCTGCCCGGGCATGTGCGCATCTCCGTCGGCCGCCCGAACGAGATCCTCCAGCTTGCCCGGCGTCTGGAGGACGCCCTGGCCGCGGCCGACCCGGCGACGGGGCTCGGCCACGACCAGTCGTGAAGGTGGGTCTCCTCGGGGACCCTGAGGGACCGTGGGAGTCCTCGGAAGGCTCAGAAGATGACGCGCGCGTCCGACGCCACCCGGCCCGACCTGGACTTCCTCAGGTCGCGGGTGATGTTCAGGCGCTTCAGCCAGCGATCCGTGCCGTCGTAGCGTGGCTTGAAGGGGTTACGGCCGTGCACCGCGCGGAAGTTGTCGATGAAGCAGATGTCGCCGGCCTCAAGGGTGACCTGTTGCAGGGACCCGTCGATGGCCTTGAGCAGTTCGTCGAGGGCCGAACGGGCTTCGAGGTCTCCGCTCACCGCGTCCATGTAGTACGGATCGAGACGCATGTACGGCTGCCGACGGTCGCCGTAGAGGACGGCAACCGGCTCCGGGTTGTCGATCATGCTTTGGAGCCACGTACGGGACCTCTCCACCAGTTCGGTTGTCGCTCCGGTCCGTTCGAGGACGTCAGGGGCCAGCTCCTCGAGATGCGAGTCGTCCGGCCTCAGGATGAACCGCGGGCTGAAGAGGAGGTCGACGCAATCGTCGGGCAGGGAGAGGCTCTCGCTCGACGCGTACGTCGTGCCGGTCGAGTCCGGATTCCGCATGCACATCAGCGCGACGTAGTCGGTGCGGTAGGGATGGAAGGCGTCTTCGGTGTGCCACTTGAGCTCGACCGTGCTCCCCCAGCCGACCTGGTCGGTCTCCCGTCCCTTGATCGGCACGACGTTGTGCAGGATGCGCCCAGCCTGCTGTGTGGCCCATCCGATGGGCTCGCCCAGGAGATATCCGCACAGCATGAAGAAGATCTCCTCCCGCAGGGCTGGGGACGGAGTTTCCACGTGGCTCCAGTGAGCCGGTGTCTGCCCGATCGCGGAGTCGTCGATCTCGTAGCCGGATATTCGGCAGATACTCGAGGGTTCCCTGAGTCGGAAGGCGTTGAGGCCGGCCCGAAGCCCCTCGGGCATACGGTGCGCGTACAGTGCGGACGTGGCTAAGAATTCCGCGTCCTCCACTGTGTGGAACTTTTTTGCGATTTCATCGACAAGTTCCTTGACCTGGCTTACTTCTGCGGTCGTCAAATCTACCGTGTACATAACCCTCTTCCTTGCTGTGCGGTCCTGTGTGGTTTCTCCTGGTCGATGGTGCTGTGCTCATGGCGCACTCGATCATGCAGTTCAACGTTAAGCAGAACCGATGTCATCAGTCAATCTCCTTTTCTCGTCAGCGGTATTCCATGACTGGTAGGTGTACGTTTCACGCAATTTACCATAGTGTGTCGGATTATTGAGTCATTATTGAGTCCGTTCCAATGTTCGAGTTATGTGCGGAGGGTTTCCTGAAGGGGGTTCATGTCGGAATGGCTGAAACTTGCTCCTGTATTGCAATGTGCCTCGTCTAGAGTCGTTTCATGATCTCCACCGGCCACATTCTGGCCTTTGCGGCGGCAGCCCTGCTGATCATCCCTGTGCCGGGACCGAGTGTCCTGTTCGTCATAGGCAGGGCCCTTGCGCATGGGCGCAGGACCGCTCTGGCCGGCGTCCTGGGTAATGATTTCGGTACGTTCGTTCAGGCTGCCGCAGTGGCTCTGGGAATCGGCACTCTTCTGGAGAGGTCAGCGACTCTCTTCACCGTCGTGAAGCTTGCCGGTGCGGCCTACCTGATTTACCTCGGTGTTCAGGCCTTCCGGCGTCGACGTGTGCAGGTCGAGTTGGGAGGTGGCGACGCCCCAGGAGGAGCTTGGCGTGCGGCGCGCGACGGGTTCGTCGTCGGCGTCACGAATCCTAAGAACGTGATCTTCTTCACCTCGGCACTGCCCCAGTTCGTTGACCAGGGAAGAGGTCATGCGCCGATCCAGATGCTCGTCTTTGGAATGATCTTCGCGATCATCGCGATCGTATGCGATTCGCTGTGGAGCATTCTGGCCAGCAGTGCTCGTGCTTGGTTCGCCACCTCACCGCGCCGACTGGAGACCGTGAGTGGGGTAGGGGGGGTCTTCATGACCGGACTCGGCGTCGCCCTCATCGCGACCGCCACGTCGAGCTGACACGCCGTCGGGGATGGAGCGGGCGGAGCCCGCCCACCGGATTCCCGCTCAGCTGCCTCTCTACAGGACCTGCTCCGCTCATGCAGACGATGGGCACCTTCATGCCGCCGTCGGCACGCGGCAGTACCGCCTCCGCTGCTTGGAACGAGCGGGTCGCCCGCGGTTCCGAAGTCCCACGGAGGTGACGCAGCGTCTCGGTCTCGAGTGCGTCAGGTGCTTCCAGCAACTGGTCCTCTTGGCACATCGGTCGACCAGCTTCATCGCTCGGACCGAAGAACCAAGGATCGGAGCTGCGAGGCCCTTGGACCCTGCCCCCAGCAGGGAGGGAGAAGGATGCACACGATCTCGTGGAGCGGTACAGGCAGGTCCACAAGGACAGTCAGAGTGTTCGTTCATGACGCCGAACAAACCGGCCTGCGGCTGAACATCCTCATCTCCTCGCGCATCCGCCGTCATCCCTGACGAACCCTCTGGCCCGGGCAGCGGGAAAATCGGCGGCACAGTGTGGGAAACGATCTCCATCGCTGGGGTCGCAGAACCTGACCAGCGCACTTTCGCGTTGTCCGGGGCGGTGTGAGGCGTATTGCCTGGTGAGGACCATCACATGGCTCACCTTCCCGGCCCCGCGCCGGAGTTTTCCACAGGTGCGGAGTTGTCCACAGGGTCTGACGCGCTTCGGCCACCGGCTGTACGGTCGGCACGAGTTGATGTTCGTGCACATGCGGGGGAGGCGGTCGTGGTGACCGGAGTCGGAGAAGAGGCAGCGGTGGCGGCGGAGTCGGCTGTGCCGCGGCTTCCGTGGGTGCCGGGTTTCGCCGTATGGCCCGTCGAGGGATCGCCCAAGGACGAGGGCAGGGCGCTGCGCAAGCGGGTGCCGCGCAGTGCGCACTCCGCGCTCGACCTCGACGGCTCCCGTCCGCACGCGGCCGTCGCGGTCGAGGAATCCCACCGCGGCCGGATTCCCGAGCTCACCCCGATACGGGCGGGCCGGATGGCGGCCACACCCTTCGCCTTCCTGCGCGGCTCGGCAGGCCTGATGGCGTACGACCTCGCGCGCACGCCGATGACCAGGATCCGCGCGCAGATCTGCGGAGACGCACATGCCGCCAACTTCGGTCTGTACGGCGATGCGCGCGGCGACCTGGTCATCGATCTGAACGACTTCGACGAGACGCTCCACGGCCCCTGGGAGTGGGACCTCAAGCGGCTGGCCGCCTCGCTCGTGCTCGCCGGCCGGGAGGCGGGCGCCGACGAGGACCAGTGCCGCAAGGCGGCGTACGACGCGACCGGCGCCTACCGCCGCACCATGCGGCTGCTCGCCAAGCTGCCGGTGCTGGACGCGTGGAACGCCATCGCGGACGAGGAGCTCGTCTCCCACACCGACGCCCACGACCTGGTCGGCACGCTGGAGCGGGTCTCCGAGAAGGCGCGGGCCAACACGAGCGGACGCTTCGCGGCGAGGTCGACGGAGCAGCTCGAGGACGGCGGGCGCCGCTTCGTCGAGGCGCTGCCGGTGCTGCGGCGGGTGGCGGACGAGGAAGCCGTGGCGGTGGCGGCGGCCCTTGAGGAGTACGTGACGACGCTCTCCGAGGACCGGCTCCCGCTGCTGGCCCGCCATGCGGTGCACGACGTCGCCTTCCGGGTCGTCGGTACGGGCAGCGTGGGCACGCGGTCGTACGTCGTGCTGCTCCTGGACCACCGGGGGCAGCCGCTCGTCCTCCAGGTGAAGGAGGCGCGCCCCTCGGTGCTCGTGCCGCACCTGGTGACCGCGGGCTTCGAGGCGCCGGAGGTGGCGCACGAGGGCCGCCGGGTGGTTCTCGGGCAGAAGCGCATGCAGGTCGTCAGCGACATCCTGCTGGGCTGGACGTCGGTGGACGGACGGCCGTTCCAGGTACGGCAGTTCCGCAACCGCAAGGGCAGTGTCGACCCCGCGGCGCTGGCCGCGGACCAGATAGACGACTACGGCCGCATGACCGGCGCACTTCTGGCCCGGGCACACTCCCACAGCGCCGACCCGCGTCTGGTCGCCGGGTACTGCGGCAAGAACGAGGAACTGGACGAGGCGATCGCCGACTTCGCCGTCGCCTACGCCGACCGCACGGAGGCCGACCACGCCGATCTGGTGTCCGCGGTGCGGGCCGGGCGGATCGCGGCCGAGACGGGGGTGTGAGGGGCGTGCTCGCAGGAGACGGCCGGTGAGGAGCGCGGGGTGAAGTACGTCGACCTCGACGGGCGGGACGGTGATGTGACAGGGATCATCGACCCGCGGCCCTATCTGGCCCGGCTGCCGGCGCTTGCCCCGCAACTACCGCCGGGGGCACGGGCGTTCGCCACGGATTCGGGGCACTACGACTTCCACGGCAAGCGCTGTGTGAAGGATCTCAGACCGCAGGGCGTGCGCCGGATGGGCGACGACGAGATCGAGATCCGCTTCGGTCACAACTGCTTCAAGCACGACCAGGACCTCCTCGTGCGGTACGAAGGGGTCTCGCGCTTCCAGGTGGACGTCCTGGACGTGTGCGACGTGAGCGGGCTGGGCGATGTGATCCTCGACGAGGTGCTGCCGCACGAGGACGGCTGCACCCACGAGATCGCGTGCCGACCCGGGACCCTGCTGGTGGCCTGCCGGGACCTGGCGGTGGAGTGGGTGGACGCGGAGTGTGCTGAGGCTCGGGGCGAGGGGCGGTGACGTCGGGGGCCTGAGGGACGGAATGGGGCCACCGAGGGCTCGTGCGGTCCCTGGTACCCGTCTGGGCAAGGCCGCCTACGCATGACCGTCTGGGCATGACCGCCCGGGCATGACCGCCCGGACTCGTCGAGGCGGTCGATGGCGGGGTGCCGGGCCATGCGGAGTGCTGAGCATGGCTGAGTTCCGAGCCAGAAGGAGTGCTGAGCACGGCGGGTGAGGTGCCGGGCGGGCGGGTCGCGGGGGCGGCGGTGTCGGTGCGCCGGAGTGGGCGCCCCCGTCGTGGCCTACGCTGGGCGGGTGACGAGCCCGGAAGCTGAGCAGGGTGGTGTCGCCGGTGAGGCGCAGGCGACGCCCGAAAACGGTGCGCCGCGTCCCGAGGAGCGGCTGGAGCGGGCCGTGCGGGCCGCCGAGCAGGCGCTGATCGAGTACGAGATCGCGGTGGAGACCTTCCGCGTCGAGGTCGAGAACTTCTCCCGGCTGCACCACCAGAAGCTCGGCCCGATGTACGCCCGCCTCGACGAGCTGGACGCGGAGATCGCCGAGGCCCGGGCCGCCCGCACCGGCGACCCCGAGGACCTGCGCAAGGCGGATGAGGCCCGGGCCCGGGTGATGCCGATGCCCGGAGTCGAGGAGCTGTTCCACGGCTGGATGGACGGGGAGGGCCTCTTCCCGGAAGCCGTGGCGATGCTCACGGACCAGCCCGTGCGGCCTCCGCAGCGGGTGCGCCCCAGTGACGAGGCCCGCAAGCTCTACCGCGAACTGGCCCGCAAGGCGCACCCCGACCTGGCACAGGAGGACACTGAGCGGGCGCGGCGCGAGGAGTTCATCACCCGGGTCAACGCCGCCTATGCCCGCGGCGACGAGGCGCTGCTGCGGGAGCTTGCCGAGGAGTGGGCCAAGGGGCCGGCACCGCAGGAGCGCGGTCCGAGCCACAGCGAGGAGCTCTACGCCCGCCTCGAATGGCTGGCCCAGCGCAAGGAGCTGCTCTCGCTGGTAGCCAAGGACCTGGAGGAGAGCGCGATCGGTGCGATGCTGCGGCTGGCACCGGACGATCCCGACCGGCTTCTGGAGGAGATCGCCGAAAAGCTCCTGGCCGATGTCTCCCAGCGTGAGGCGGAGCTGGCCGAGCTACTGGGCTGAGCCGCGGTGGCGGCCGCGGGTGCGGTCCTTGGGGGCGTGCGACTTGGGGCGTGTGACGCGGGCGTGCGGCCCATGTGCGCCGATCCTGCGCGGTGGCCTGTGGCGGCCGTGAGGCGGTTGTCTTTCGGTGCGGGCTGTCGTTGCGGTGCGGGGCTGTCGCCGGATCAGTGTGCTTGTGGGCCCGGTCGTCCCGCGCGCTCTGGCCGCCCGTTCCGTGGTCGCCCGTGTCGGGTAGCGTCTCAGGCATGCATTTCGGAGCTGGTGTGCCCACGGTCGAGGTCGGAGACCTCAAGGACGGCGACTTCCTGCTGGACGTCCGCGAGGACGACGAGTGGCAGGCGGGTCATGCCCAAGGGGCACTGCACATCCCCATCAGCGATTTCGTGGCGCGCTACGGCGAGCTGACCGAGGCCGCGCCGCAGGACGGCCGCGTCAACGTGATCTGCCGCTCCGGCGGTCGCTCGGCGCAGGTCACGATGTACCTCGTCCAGCAGGGCATCGACGCCGTGAACGTCGACGGCGGCATGCAGGTGTGGGCGGCCGCGGGCCGCCCCGTCGTGACGGACGAGGGGCAGCCCGGGTTCGTCCTGTAGCCCGCGAGGGCCGGCTCAGCCGAGTGGCAGGGCTCAGCAGGGCGGCATGGCTCAGCAGTGGCATGGCTCAGCAGGACGGCAGGGCTCAGCAGGACGGCAGGGCTCAGCCGAGCGGGTGCGCTGCCAGCAGGTCGCCCAGGGCCTCCTCGTGCGCCGCCGCCGGGCCGAGCTGCAGCTCCAGGTGCTTGGCCCAGGCGTGGTACCGGTGCAGGGGGTACTCGACGTCCGCCCCGAACCCTCCGTGCAGGTGCTGTGCGGTCTGCACGACCCGCCGTACGCCCTCCGAGGCCCAGATCTTGGCGACGGCGACGTCACCGGAGACGGGCAGCACGCCGGACGCCGCCGAGGCGATCCGCCACGCGGCCTGCCACAGTGTCACCTCCATCGCGCGCAGGTCGATATAACGGTCGGCGGCCTGCACGGCAACGGCCTGGAAGGTCGCGACGGGGAAGCCGAACTGCTCCCGCTTGCCGGTGTATTCACTGGTCATCCCGAGCACCCGCTCGCCCAGGCCGAGGGCCAGCGCACATGTCCCGCAGGTCAGCAGCTCGCGCAGCCATTCCCAGGCGCCGTCGGCGTCGATGACGTCACGGGTCGCCATCCGTGCGGAATCCAGGCGCAGTTCGCCGAGCCGCTCGCCGGTGGTGGAGACCTGCTCACCGATACCGACGCCCTGGTGGACTCGGGGGACCACGGCGAGGACGGTCCGGCCGGCGGACGTGTGGGCCGGTACGACGACGAAGTCGGCTGTGTGCGCCCACGGCACCGCCGTCTGCACCCCGTCCAGGATCCACGTATCGCCGTCCTGCTGCGCGGTCACGGCGAGCTCGGCCGGATCGTGGCCGGTGAGGCCGTTCGCGGCGACGGTCAGCACCACCTCGCCCCGCCCGGCCCGGGCGAGCAGCGACGACCTCAACTCCTCGCCGCCGTAGGCCTGTACGGCGGCCGCGGCGGCGCTGGTCTCCAGCAGCGGTACGCGCGCCAGTACCTTGGCCGACTCCCGCAGCACCAGGCAGAGCGCGATGGCGTCCAGGCCCGCCCCGCCGTACTCCGTGTCCAGCAGCAGGCTCAGCAGGTCCGCCTCGGCGAGTCTGGTCCACAGCACGCGGTCGAAGTCCTCGGCGACGGCGCCCGGTACCAGCGAGGGACTGGGGACCGCGTCCGGCACGACCCCGGCGAACACCCCCCGTGCCGCCTCGGCCGCCGCCTGCTGCTCCTCGGTGAAGGTGAAGTCCACGTCCTGTCCCTCCGGCGGGTCCGCTGATCTGACGGACCGTCAAGATAGAACAGGTTCTAGAAGAAGGGAACGGTGCGGCCGAGCCCGACCGGAGCGGCGCCGGCGGGTCTGGCCTTGCGGCACAGCCTGGGGCGGCACGACAGCCCGATGCCGCCCGGCCTGCCGCGGGCCGCGCCAGGCCGCGGGCCGGCCCGCCGTCGTGCCGTCCGGCCCGATGCCGTCAGCGGTCGAAGTCCAGGTCCACCTTCTCCGTCACCGGATGCGACTGGCACGCCAGCACATACCCGGCATCCGTCTCCTCCGGCTCCAGCGCGAAGTTGCGGTCCATGCGCACCTCACCGTTGACCAGGAAGGCCCGGCATGTCCCGCACACTCCGCCCTTGCAGGCATAGGGCGCGTCGGGCCGGTTGCGCAGGACCGTCTCCAGCAGGGACTCACCGTCCTGCACGGGCCAGGTCCCGCCGCGGCCGTCGAGCCGGGCGGTCACCATGCTGTGCGCGGGGGCGGTCACGGCCGCGGTGGGGGCGGCGGCATCCACGTGGAAGATCTCCTCGTGGATGCGTGTGCGGGCCACACCGAGTCCGCGCAGGGCCCGCTCAGCGCCTTGCACCAGCCCGAACGGTCCGCACAAGAACCACCCCGTCACCTGTCCCACCGGCAGCAGCGCCGGGAGCAGCCCGGTCAGCCGCTCCTGGTCGAGTCGCCCGGACGGCAGGCCCGCCTGCTGTTCCTCCCGGGACAGCACCGTCACCAGCTGCAGCCGCTGCGGATGGCGGTCCTTCAGGTCGGCGACCTCGTCCAGAAACATCGTCGAGGCGGCCGTCCGGTCGCTGCGTATCAGACAGAACCGGGCCTCCGGCTCACGCGCGAGCAGCGTCGAGACGATCGACAGCACCGGGGTGATGCCACTGCCGCCCACGATCGCCGCGTACAGGCCGGGTGCCGGGTCGAGGGTGAAGCGGCCGGCCGGGGTCATCACCTCCAGCTCGTCGCCGACGTTGATCTCCTTGAGTGCGTAGGTCGAGAACGCTCCGCCCTCGACCAGCCGCACCCCGACCCGCAGCGTGTGGGGGCCTTCGCCGTCGAGGGACGGGGCCGGGGAGCAGATCGAGTACGTGCGCCGTATCTCCGTTCCGTCGGTTCGGCGGCGCAGGGCGAGGTGCTGGCCCGCGGCGTGCCGGTACTCCTCGCGCAGGTGAGGCGGCACGGTGAGGGTGAGGGCCACGGAGTCGTCGGTGAGCCGGTCGACCGCCGCCACCGGGAGCGCGTGGAAGCGGGCCATCACAACTCCTTGAAGTGGTCGAAGGGTTCACGGCAGTCAAGACAGCGCCGCAGTGCCTTGCAGGCGGTGGAGGAGAAGCGGCTGAGCAGCTCGGTGTCGGCGCTGCCGCAGTGCGGGCAGCGCACGGGGTCCGGTGCGGCGACAGCCGTGCGCGTCGGACCGAGGTCGAGGGGGACCGGCCCCGACTCCGCCCGCACGCGCGGGGGCGCTATCCCGAACTCCCGCAGCTTGCGCCGCCCTTCGTCCGTGATGTCGTCGGTCGACCAGGCGGGCTGCAGCACCGTGCGGACGGTGACGTCGCGCATGCCGTGCGCGTGCAGCACCCGCTCTATGTCCAGGGCCATCGCCTCGATGGCCGGGCAGCCGGTGTACGTCGGGGTCAGCTCGACCTCGACCGCGTCCGCGCCGCGCACATGCACCGCGCGCAGGACGCCGAGCTCCTGCAGGCTGAGCACGGGCAGTTCGGGGTCGGGCACCGCACCCGCGGCCGCGAGGAGTTCCGCCTCCAGTGCGGTGGTCGTCACCATGACGCCCCCGGGTGGCTGCGGTGCAGATGCTGCATCTCGGCGAGCATCCGGCCGAAGGGCTCGGTGTGCAGGCCCTGGCGTCCCGCGCCGGCCGTCCACGCCCCCGTCCGCGGTCCCTCGGGGACCGCCAGGGTGGCCCGGTTCAGCACGGCCCGGACGGACTCCAGCCAGACCGCCTCCATCCCGGCCCGGTCGACCTCCAGGCCGTCCACCGGCTGGAACATCTCGCCGGTGAACCGCCACATGGCCGTGCACGCGCGCTGCATGCGCTCGTGGCCGACCTCCGTGCCGTCGCCGAGCCGCAGGGTCCACTGCTCGGCATGGTCGCGGTGGTAGGCGACCTCCTTGACGGCCTTCGCGGCCAGGCCGGCGAAGGGGCCGTGGCCGGTGGCCAGTTCCGCGTACAAGAGGTGCTGGTAGGTGGAGAAATAGAGTTGGCGGGCGATGGTGTGGGCGAAGTCGCCGTTCGGCTGTTCCACCAGCTGGAGGTTGCGGAAGGCGCGCTCCTCCCTCAGATACGCCAGCTCGTCCTCGTCGCCCACCATCGAGAGCAGCAGGCGGGCCTGGCCCAGCAGGTCCAGCGCGATGTTGGCGAGGGCGACCTCCTCCTCCAGGACGGGGGCGTGCCCCGCCCACTCTCCGAGGCGGTGCGAGAGCACCAGGGCGTCGTCGCCGAGGGCGAGGGCGGCCGTCGGGGGAGTCGTGGGCGCCTTGATGGCCGTGGTTGCTGTGGTTGCTGTGGTTGTCCCAGGGGTGGTCTCAGGGGGAGTCACAGGTGCTTCACCCCCTCCGGGATATCGTAGAACGTCGGGTGCCGGTACGGCTTGTCGGCGGCCGGCTCGAAGAACGGGTCCTTCTCGTCCGGTGACGACGCGGTGATCGCGGACGAGGGGACGACCCAGATCGAGATGCCCTCGCCTCGGCGGGTGTACAGGTCACGGGCGTTGCGCAGGGCGAACTCCGCGTCCGGGGCGTGCAGGCTGCCGGCGTGGGTGTGGGAGAGGCCGCGGCGTGAGCGCACGAACACCTCCCACAGGGGCCAGTCGGTGTTCGTCATGCTCGCGTCGCTCCTGTCTCGCCGGTGTGCTTGGCCGCGTAGGCCGCGGCCGACTCCCGTACCCAGGCGCCCTCGTCGTGGGCGCGCCTGCGCTGGGTGATCCGCTGTTCGTTGCACGGGCCGTTGCCCTTGAGGACCTCCCGGAACTCCGTCCAGTCGATCGCGCCGAAGTCGTGATGTCCCCGCTCCTCGTTCCACCTGAGGTCGGGGTCGGGGAGGGTGAGGCCGAGGGACTCGGCCTGGGGGACGCAGATGTCGACGAAGCGCCGGCGCAGCTCGTCGTTCGAATGCCGCTTGATCTTCCACGTCATCGACTGCTCGGAGTGTGCCGACTCGTCGTCGGGCGGGCCGAACATCATCAGGGACGGCCACCACCAGCGGTTCACCGCGTCCTGCGCCATCTCGTGCTGTTCCGGGGTGCCGCGGCTGAGGGCGAGCAGCAGCTCGTACCCCTGGCGCTGGTGGAAGGACTCCTCCTTGCAGACGCGGACCATCGCGCGTGCGTACGGGCCGTAGGAGCAGCGGCACAGCGGGACCTGGTTGGTGATCGCGGCGCCGTCCACCAGCCAGCCGATAGCGCCGACGTCCGCCCAGGTCAGCGTCGGGTAGTTGAAGATCGAGGAGTACTTCTGCCGACCCGAGTGGAGCTTGTCGAGCAGCTCTTCGCGGCTGGTGCCGAGGGTCTCCGCGGCGCTGTACAGATACAGGCCGTGTCCCGCCTCGTCCTGGACCTTGGCCATCAGGATGGCCTTGCGGCGCAGGCTGGGCGCGCGGGTGATCCAGTTGGCCTCCGGCTGCATGCCGATGATCTCGGAGTGGGCGTGCTGTGCCATCTGCCGGACCAGCGTCGCGCGATAGGCGTCGGGCATCCAGTCACGCGGCTCGATGCGCTCGTCGGCGGCCACGGCGGCGTCGAAGGCGCGCTCGTACGCACCGGTGGCGGCGGTGTCTTCCTCGGCGCCGTACGTCTGGTGCGCGGCTGCTGTCGCCATGAGGTCCCCCTCGACCTGGGCTCTGTCCGGAGCATGCTCCCGACCGATCGTTCGGTTCGTGCGCTTCCATGGTGGGACGGGCGCCGTAAGGTGTCAACCGCTGTGGATAACCTGCGTGCGTGCCCTGTGGACAAAGGGGGGACCTCGCGTACGCCGTGATCGGTCGGCCCGGCAGGGGCTGTGCCACGCGGGCAGGCCTGAGTACGGTGCCCGTGCGAGTGCGGTGGCGCGCTGCGCACAGGCGGTACGGCGCCCCTGCGGGCGGGCGGCCGGGGGGCCGGAAGAACGACCGGGATCGGGAGACGGGGCGGAATGGACGCGTACGGCACAGACTCGGACGCCCGGCGCGGGCCGGACGGGCCCGGCGGTGCGGCGGATCCGGACGAAGCGCCCGAGGCGGATGGTCCGTACGAGCCTGCCGGATTTTCGGGAGGGGACGGCCCGTACGAGCCTGCCGGATCTTCGGAAGCGGACGGCCCGTACGAGCGCTCCCGCGCATCCGAGCCTGACGTCTCACGCGAGTCGGAGGGTCCACACGAGCCCGCCGGTCTACCCGAACCCGACAATCGATCTGACCTTGACGGTTCACCCGTGCCCGATGGCGGACCGAAGCGGATCGCCGGTTCGAAGCGGATCGCCGGTTCGGACACGGGCGGAACCGATCTTGGGGCCTGGACCTCCGCAGGTGCCCCCGTCGCCCCCGCATCCGCCTCAACCTCTGCCCCCGGCCCGTACTCCGCGCCGCGTACCGGTGTGGCCGCTCTCTCCCCGCGCTACCAGATCGGCGCCGCGCTGGCGCTCGCGGTCGTCGCCGTCGTCGTCTGTGTGCACGTCGGCATGGTCTTTCTGCATGTCGCGCCGGCGAACACGCTGACCAAGGCACACGGCAAGGCGATCGACGACTGGATCTACCCGGAGTTCGAGCAGAACTGGAAGCTCTTCGCGCCGAACCCGCTGCAGCAGAACATCGCGCTCCAGGTCCGCGCCGAGGTGCAGGCGAAGAACGGCGAGTTGCGGACCACCGGCTGGTACGACCTGTCCGCCGAGGACGGCCGGGCCATCGACGGCAATCTGCTGCCCAGCCACACCCAGCAGAACGAACTGCGCCGGGCCTGGGACTTCTTCGTCGCCACGCACGACAGCACCAACCGCTCGACGGGCCTGCGCGGCACCCTCTCCGAGAGCTACCTGCGGCGCATCGTGATGCTGCGCCTGGACCGCGACGACGCGTCCGGCAAGGGTGGCGTCATCGAGCAGATACAGGTGCGTTCCCGTACCACCAACGTGCCGCCGCCGAAGTGGAGCACGGAGAAGATCTCGGACAAGCCCATGGACCGTGTGCTGCCCTGGTGGCCCGTCACGGCCGCCGACACCGACGGAGGCGCCGAGTGAACCGCTACGCCCTGGCGGTCTCCTCCGCCATCGCGCGCATCACCGGGGCGGCGCTCGGCCCGTATCAGACCGCCGTGGTCCGCATAGGTTTCAGCGCGACCTGGCTGCTGTTCCTGCTGCGCGAGATCCCCCACCGCGACGAGTTGTACGGCCCCGGAAGCCCGTGGAGCTGGGACCTCGCCCAGCAGCTGGTCTCGTCCAACAATGCCTTCACGGCTCTGATGTGGTCGGACACCCGGGGCTGGTTCGAGGTCGTCTACGTGCTCGCCGCCTTGTCGAGCCTGCTGCTGCTGCTCGGCTGGCGCACCCGCACCATGTCCGTTCTGTTCATGATCGGTGTCCTCTCGCTGCAGAACCGCAGCGTCTTCATGGGGGACGGCGGCGACAACGTCCTGCACCTGATGTCCGTCTACCTCGTGTTCACGCGTTGCGGCCAGGTCTGGTCGCTGGACGCGCGTCGGGCACGGCGCGCGCGTGAGGCACGCGCGCGTGGAGAGTACGTCTCGGCCCCGTACGTCAGTGAGCAGTACGTCTCGGACCGGGTCGGCCCCGCGCTGTGGGGCCTGCTCGGGTTCGCGCTGGTCGCGGTGACCGCCGGTGGCCGGTTCGACGGCGTCGACCCGACCGTGCCGGTGATCCTGTGGGTCGTGTGGCTCGCCTCCGCCCTGGAGTGGGCCGTGAGGCGCCGGGCGAGGAGCGGCGAGCCCCGGATCCTGCTGGACGTCATAGCCAACATCGTGCACAACGGCGCCCTCTTCGTGATCATTGCAGAGGCCTGTCTGATCTACGCGACAGCCGGCTGGTACAAGATCCAGGGCACGCGCTGGCAGGACGGCACCGCGGTCTACTACCCCCTCCACCTGGACTACTTCACGCCCTGGCCCGGGCTCGCCGATCTGCTGTCCTCCAGCGGCACGATGGTGATGCTCGTGACGTACGGGACCGTGATCGTGCAGGTCGCCTTCCCGTTCACCCTGTTCAACCGGCGGGTCAAGAACGTCCTGCTGGCCGCGATGATGACGGAACACGCCGTGATCGCCGTGGTCCTCGGCCTGCCGTTCTTCTCGCTCGCCATGATCGCGGCGGACGCGGTCTTCCTGCCGACGTCGCTGTTGCGCCGGCTGGGCGGCTGGGCGGCACGCGCGTGTGAGCGCGTCTTCGACCGCGACGGCCGTGTGACGCTGCCGGGCCCGCGGGCCCCGGAAAACCCCGAGCCCACACGAGCGGGCTCCAGGGCGTGAGCGGGCAGCGTCCAACGCGAGCGGGATCCAGGGCGTGAGCGGGCAGCGTTCGCGCACGTGATCTCGCCGGCGTGATCTGCCTGGCATGAGGGCGGAGCAGGCGGGGTGCCGTGCGCACGCGCACGTAGGCTGCACGCCATGACCGACCCCACTGCCGGCCCTATGAGCGACTGGCGCCGGCTCGCCGGCACCTGCGTGCTGCTCGACGGCTTCCACGCCCTCAAGCACGCCGTGCGTTTCGGAGCCGAGTTGCCGGTGGCGGTCACCACCGACCGGCGGGCGGCGCTCGCCCTCGCCGACGAACTGGCCCCCGACGTACGGGACAGGTTGGCCGAACTCCTCACCGAGGTGCCGGAGCCGGCGTATCGGAGCCTGGTCCCGCGCCCGCACCCCACCGCCGTGGCGGCCCTGGCCGTACGACCGTCTCGCGCGGCCAACCTCGACAGGCTGGCGCACACCCCCCGCACCGCACCCGTCGTGGTCCTCGACAACCCGCGCAACCTCGGCAACGCGGGTGCCGTGATCCGGCTGGCCGCCGGGTTCGGCGCGACCGGGGTGGTTACCACCGGCACGCTCGACCCCTGGCACCCCACGGTCGTGCGAGGCGGGGCTGGACTGCACTTCGCGACCGCCGTGGAACGGCTGGCCGTCGACGAGCTGCCGACGGGCCCGCTGTACGCCCTGGACCCGGAGGGCGACGACATCCGGGGGGTCAAGCTCCCGGACGACGCCGTCCTCGCCTTCGGCTCCGAGCGCAGCGGCCTGTCCGCCGAACTACGCGCACGTACCGACCACTTGCTGTCCCTCCCGATGCGTCCCCAGGTCTCCAGCTACAACCTGGCGACGAGTGTGGCCATGGCGCTGTACCACTGGAGTGCCACCGGGGGCGCGAGCGCCCTCTAGGCCTCCCGGCGGACCTCCACCACACGGAAACGGCTGGCCACGAACGCACCGTCCGTGAGCGCCGCGTTGGCCGCCGGGTTGCCGCCCGAGCCGTGGAAGTCGGAGAAGGCGGCCGTCTGGTTCACATACACCCCGCCCGTGAGGTTCAGCGACAGCTGGGCGGCCTCTTCCAGGCATACCTCCTGGACCGCCTGCTCGACCTCCTCGTCGGTCGTGTACGCCCCGACCGTCATCGCGCCCTTCTCGCGGATGGTGCGCCGCAGCAGCTCCGCCGCGTCGGCCGCCGAGTCGACCGCGACGGCGAACGAGACGGGACCGAAGCACTCGCTCATGAACGCGGCCTCGTCGTCCGCGCCCTCCCAGTATTTCCGCGCACCGTCCAGCTTCACGATCACCGGGGTGCGCACGACCGCGTCGGGGAACTCCGGGTTGCTGATCTCGCGTGAGGCCAGGGCGACTTCGCCGAGTCCGGCCGCCGCCTCCAGGCGGGCCTTCACGTCCGGGTTGACGATCGCGCCGAGCAGGGCGTTCGCGCGCGCGTCGTCGCCGAGCAGACCGTCCACCGAGCGGGCGAGGTCGGCGACCACCTCGTCAAAGGTCCGCGGCCCCTCGTCGGTGCGGATGCCGTCACGCGGAATCAGCAGGTTCTGCGGGGTGGTGCACATCTGGCCGCTGTACAGCGACAGCGAGAACGCCAGGTTGGAGAGCATGCCCTTGTAGTTCGACGTGGAGTCCACGAGGACCGTGTTCACGCCGGCCTTCTCCGTGTAGACCTGCGCCTGGCGGGCGTTGGCCTCCAGCCAGTCCCCGAAGGACGTCGAGCCCGTGTAGTCGATGATCCGGATCTCCGGGCGGGTGGCCAGCGTCTTGGCGATGCCCTCACCGGGACGCTCGGCGGCCAGGGCCACCAGGTTCGGGTCGAAGCCCGCCTCGGCGAGCACCTGACGGGCCACCTGCACGGTGAGCGCGAGCGGCAGCACCGCGCGCGGGTGGGGCTTGACCAGGACCGCGTTGCCGGTGGCCAGGGAGGCGAACAGTCCCGGATAGCCGTTCCACGTCGGGAAGGTGTTGCAGCCGATGACCAGCGCGATCCCGCGCGGGACCGACGTGAACTGCTTGGTCAGCGCGAGCGGGTCGCGCTTGCCCTGCGGCTTGGTCCACTCCGCCGTGTCGGGTGTGCGGACCTGCTCCACGTACGCGTACGCCACCGCCTCCAGGCCGCGGTCCTGCGCGTGCGGGCCGCCCGCCTGGAACGCCATCATGAACGCCTGGCCGCTGGTGTGCATGACCGCGTGCGCGAACTCGTGCGTCCGGTCGCTGATCCGCTTGAGGATCTCCAGGCACACCACCGCGCGCATCTCCGCGCCCGCGTCCCGCCACGCGCGCTGTCCGGCCTTCATGGCGGGCAGCAGTTCGTCCACGTCGGCGTGCGGGTACGTCACGCCCAGCTCGATGCCGTACGGCGAGACCTCGCCGCCCACCCAGTCGTCCGTGCCGGGCTGGCCGAGGTCGAGGCGGGTGCCCAGGAGGGCGTCGAAGGCGCCCTTGCCCGCCGCCATGTCCAGGCTGCCGCTCTCGCCGTAGGCCTTGGGGTGTTCGGGGTGCGGGGACCAGTACGCGCGCGTGCGGATCGCTTCCAGCGCCTGGTCGAGGGTGGGCCGGTGCTGGGAGATCAGCTCGTGCGTGGTCAGTTCGGCGGCCATGCTGGGTCAACTCCTCGTCTTGTGAACTCTTCGTCGAGCTCATGACCTGGGCAGAAACATGGGCAGGAACAGCCGGTCAGAGTTAGAGTAACCGAACGATCGGTCGGGACAAGGGGGTCCGCCGCATCTGTGGAAAACGCCGTGCGGGAGGATCGCGCACATGACAGCACTCGACCTCAGCAGCCCCGTGGCCGTCGTCGGCACCGGCACCATGGGCCAGGGCATCGCCCAGGTCGCGCTGGTCGCAGGCCATCGCGTACGGCTGTACGACGCCGCTTCCGGGCGCGCCCGGGAAGCCGCCGAGGCCATCGGCGCCCGCCTCGACCGGCTCGTCGAGAAGGACCGGCTCGCGGCCGCCGACCGGGACGCGGCACGCGACCGTCTGCTGCCCGCCCAGAGCCTCTCCGAACTCGCCGACTGCTCCCTGGTCGTCGAGGCGGTCCTGGAGCGGCTGGACGCCAAGCAGGAGCTGCTGCGCGAACTGGAGGGCATCGTCGGCGAGGACTGTCTGCTCGCCACGAACACCTCGTCCCTGTCCGTCACCGCCATCGGCGGCGCGCTGCGCAACCCCGGCCGCTTCCTCGGCCTGCACTTCTTCAACCCCGCGCCGCTGCTGCCCCTCGTCGAGGTCGTCTCCGGGTTCGCCACCGACGTCTCGTCGGCCACGCGCGCGTACGAGATGGCACGCGCGTGGGGCAAGACACCCGTCGCCTGCGCCGACACCCCCGGGTTGATCGTCAACCGCATCGCCCGGCCCTTCTACGCCGAGGCCTTCGCGGTCTACGAGGCCCAGGGCGCGGAACCCGCCACCATCGACGCGGTGCTGCGCGAGTCCGGCGGCTTCAGGATGGGCGCCTTCGAGCTGACCGACCTCATCGGGCAGGACGTCAACGAGTCGGTCACGCACTCCGTGTGGCAGTCCTTCTTCCAGGACGTGCGCTTCACGCCGTCGCTCGCCCAGCGGCGTCTGGTCGAGTCGGGCCGGCTCGGCCGCAAGAGCGGTCACGGCTGGTACGACTACGGCGACGACGCCGACAGCGCCGAGCCGCACACCGCGGAGCCCGCACAGCCGCCCGCGTACGTCGTCGTCGAGGGCGACCTGGGCCCCGCGTCCGAGCTGCTCGGGCTGATCCGCGAGGCGGGCATCGCCGTACGCGAGGAGGACGAGGACCACGGCACCCGGCTGGTCCTGCCGGGCGGCGGCCAGCTGGCGCTCGCCGACGGCCAGACCTCCGTGGAGTTCCGCGACGTCGTCTACTTCGACCTCGCCCTCGACTACCGCAGGGCCACCCGCATCGCCCTGTCCGCCTCCCAGGACACCGCGCCGAAGACCCTCGCGGAGGCCACCGGCCTCTTCCAGGCGCTCGGCAAGGACGTCAGCGTCATCGGCGACGTACCCGGCATGATCGTCGCCCGCACGGTCGCCCGGATCATCGACCTGGCGCACGACGCCGTCGCCAAGGGCGTGGCCACCAAGGAGGACATCGACACCGCGATGCGCCTGGGCGTCAACTACCCGCTCGGACCCTTCGAGTGGAGCCGCAAGCTGGGCCGCAACTGGGCGTACGCCCTCCTCGACGACCTGCACCTGCGCGACCCCTCCGGGCGTTATGCGCCGTCCCTGGCGCTGTACCGCCATGCGTACGCCACCGACAAGCGGGAGGGCAGCACGTCATGACCACCGCCAAGCGCGACACGTACACCCCGGAGACGCTGCTGTCCGTCGCCGTCCAGGTCTTCAACGAGCGCGGCTACGACGGCACCTCCATGGAGCACCTCTCCAAGGCGGCCGGCATCTCCAAGTCGTCGATCTACCACCATGTGGCCGGCAAGGAGGAGTTGCTGCGCCGTGCCGTCAGCCGGGCGCTCGACGGACTCTTCGGGATCCTCGACGAGGAGCACGCGCGCGTGGGACGCGCCGACGAGCGCTTCGAGTACGTCGTCCGGCGCATGGTCGAGGTGCTGATCGGCGACCTGCCGTACGTGACGCTGCTGCTGCGCGTGCGCGGCAACACGGCCACCGAGCGGTGGGCCCTGGACCGGCGCCGGGACTTCGACCACCAGGTGGCCGAGCTGCTGAAGGCGGCGTCCGCCGACGGGGACGTGCGCGAGGACGTCGAGGTGCGGCTCGCCACGCGGCTCGTCTTCGGGATGATCAACTCGATCGTCGAGTGGTACCGGCCGGACGGACGCGGCACGAGCGAGCGCGAAGTCGCCGACGCGGTCGTGCAGTTGGTCTTCGGAGGTCTCCGCAAGGAGACCAGGGAGACCTGACAGGCCCTCGCAGGCTCAGCCCTGCGGCTCCAGGTCCTCCTCCTCGAACACCAGCAGCGTGCGCGTACTGAGCACTTCCGGCATCGCCTGCAGCTTGGTGAGCACCACTTCACGCAGCGCCCTGTTGTCCGAGGTGTGCACCAGCAGCAGCACGTCGAAGTCACCGCCCACGAGAGCGATGTGGGAGGCACCCGGCAGCTGTCTGAGCTGCTCGCGCACCGTGCGCCAGGAGTTCTGGACGATCTTCAGCGTGATGTACGCCGAGGTGCCCTGACCTGCGCGCTCGTGGTTGACGCGGGCGCCGAAGCCGCGGATGACGCCGTCCTCGATGAGGCGGTTGATACGCGCGTAGGCGTTGGCGCGCGAGACGTGCACCCGTTCCGCGACCGACCGTATCGACGCGCGGCCGTCCGCCTGGAGCATCTGCAGGATGTCCAGATCGATCGCGTCGAGGGGACGGGGCATCGGCGGCTGGCCGCCGCCCTCCGCCCCTTCGGCCATTTGTTCAGGTGCCATGTCCCCCCGCTTCCCTACCATGGACGTACTGCGTTCATTTGAGGTTGTGGAGAACCGTTTGTCCACAGCCTGAAGGTGCCTGTAGCCAAAATGTGCCGACGACCGAACAATCGGTAGGTGAGGCGCATCACACCCGTGACGCGCCTGAAGCCGCTCCCACGAGGAGGTGCCGTCATGACGGTCATGGAGCAGCGGGGCGCGTATAGGCCGTCCCCGCCGCCCGCCTGGCAGCCGCGCACGGACCCCGCGCCGCTGCTGCCCGACGCGGAGCCCTACCGCGTCCTCGGCACCGAGGCCGCGGCGAAGGCCGACCCGGCGCTGCTGCGCCGCCTGTACGCCGAGCTGGTACGCGGCCGCAGGTACAACGCGCAGGCGACCGCCCTCACCAAGCAGGGCCGCCTCGCCGTCTACCCCTCCACCACCGGCCAGGAGGCCTGCGAGGTCGCCGCCGCGCTGGCCCTTCAGGAGCGCGACTGGCTCTTCCCGAGCTACCGCGACACGCTCGCCGCCGTCGCACGCGGCCTGGACCCCGTCCAGGCGCTCACCCTCCTGCGCGGCGACTGGCACACCGGCTACGACCCGCGCGAGCACCGCGTGGCCCCCCTGTGCACCCCCCTGGCCACCCAGCTCCCGCACGCCGTCGGCCTCGCGCACGCCGCCCGCCTCAAGGGCGACGACGTGGTCGCGCTCGCCATGGTCGGCGACGGCGGCACCAGCGAGGGCGACTTCCACGAGGCGCTGAACTTCGCCGCCGTCTGGCAGGCCCCGGTCGTCTTCCTGGTCCAGAACAACGGCTTCGCGATCTCCGTCCCGCTGGCCAAGCAGACCGCGGCCCCGTCGCTGGCCCACAAGGCCGTCGGCTACGGCATGCCCGGCCGCCTGGTCGACGGCAACGACGCGGCCGCCGTACACGAGGTCCTCAGCGACGCCGTGCGGCACGCGCGCGAGGGCGGCGGGCCCACGCTGGTCGAGGCGATCACGTACCGCATCGACGCCCACACCAACGCCGACGACGCGACCCGCTACCGCGGCGACACCGAGGTCGAGACCTGGCGTGCGCACGACCCGATCGCGCTCCTTGAGCGCGAGCTGACCGAACGTGGTCTGATCGACGAGGACGGCATGCAGGCCGCCCGCGACGCCGCCGAGACCATGGCCGCCGACCTGCGTGAACGCATGAACCAGGACCCGGTGCTCGACCCCATGGACCTGTTCGCCCACGTCTATGCCGAGCCCACCGGCCAACTGCGTGAGCAGCAGGCCCAGTTGCAGGCCGAGCTGCACGCGGAGCAGGAAGGCGGGCACTGATGACCACCGTCGCCCTCAAGCCGGCCACCATGGCGCAGGCCCTCACGCGCGCGCTGCGCGACGCCATGGCCGCCGATCCCACCGTGCACGTCATGGGCGAGGACGTCGGCACCCTGGGCGGTGTCTTCCGGGTCACCGACGGGCTCGCCAAGGAGTTCGGCGAGGACCGCTGCACGGACACGCCGCTGGCCGAGGCGGGCATCCTCGGGACGGCCGTGGGCATGGCGATGTACGGACTGCGGCCCGTCGTCGAGATGCAGTTCGACGCGTTCGCCTACCCGGCGTTCGAGCAACTGATCTCGCACGTGTCCCGCATGCGCAACCGCACGCGCGGCGCGATGCCGCTCCCCCTCACCATCCGCGTCCCCTACGGCGGTGGCATCGGCGGCGTCGAGCACCACAGCGACTCCTCCGAGGCGTACTACATGGCGACTCCCGGGCTCCATGTCGTCATGCCCGCCACGGTCGCCGACGCCTACGGCCTGCTGCGCGCCGCCATCGCCTCCGACGACCCGGTCGTCTTCCTCGAACCCAAGCGCCTGTACTGGTCGAAGGACTCCTGGAACCCCGAGCACCCGACGGACGTTGAACCGATAGGCCGCGCGGTGGTGCGGCGCTCGGGCCGGAGCGCCACGCTCATCACGTACGGACCGTCGGTGCCCGTCTGCCTCCAAGCCGCCGAGGCCGCACAGGCCGAGGGCTGGGACCTCGAAGTCGTCGACCTGCGCTCCCTGGTGCCGTTCGACGACGAGACGGTCGGCGCTTCGGTACGACGGACCGGGCGCGCGGTCGTCGTGCACGAGTCGGGCGGGTTCGGCGGCCCGGGCGGGGAGATCGCGGCCCGTGTCACCGAGCGCTGCTTCCACCACCTGGAAGCGCCGGTGCTGCGCGTGGCCGGGTTCGACATCCCCTATCCGCCGCCGATGCTGGAGCGACACCACCTGCCCGGCGTGGACCGGATCCTGGACGCCGTGGGGCGCCTGCAATGGGAGGCCGAGGGCTGATGGCACACGCTTCTGACATGCACAGCCTGGAGTTCAGGCTCCCCGACCTCGGGGAGGGGCTCACCGAAGCGGAAATCGTCCGTTGGCTCGTCGAGGTCGGAGACCTCGTCACGATCGACCAGCCGGTCGTCGAGGTCGAGACGGCCAAGGCGATGGTCGAGGTGCCCTGCCCCTACGGCGGTGTGGTCACCGCCCGCTTCGGCGAGGAGGGCGCGGAGCTGCCTGTCGGGGCCCCGTTGATCACGGTGGCGGTCGGCGCACCTGCCACCGGCCGCGAGATGGAGGGCTCGGGCAACGTACTGGTGGGATACGGCACGTCGGAGGCGCCCGCGCGGCGGCGGAGGGTGCGGCCGGGACAGGCTGCGCCCGCTGCGTCCGGGGAGGCGAACGGACAGGTCGGTGCCCCCGTGGCGGCGGAGGGACCCGTTCCCGTGATCTCGCCGCTGGTACGCAGGCTCGCCCGGCAGAACGGCCTGGACCTGAAGGAGATGACGGGCTCCGGCCCCGACGGACTGATCCTGCGGGCGGACGTGGAGTACGCCCTGCGTGCCGCCGAGGCCCAGGGGCGGACCGAGCTGACGGCGGAGCAGCCGGCCGACCTCGACGCGCGCGTGAGGCCCGCGCCGACCTCGACCCCGCCCGCAGCCCACGGCACGGAAATCCGCGTCCCGCTCAAGGGCGTCCGAGGCGCCGTCGCCGACAAGCTCTCCCGCAGCCGCCGCGAGATACCGGACGCGACCTGCTGGGTGGACGCCGACGCGACCGAACTCATGCGCGCGCGGACCGCGATGAACGCGCCGGCCGGGGTTACCCGGATCTCCCTGCTCGCCCTGCTGGCAAGGATCTGCACGGCTGCTCTCGCGCGCTTCCCCGAGCTCAACTCCGCCGTCGACATGGAGGCGAGGGAGGTCGTCCAGTTCGACCACGTGCACCTCGGATTCGCCGCGCAGACCGAGCGCGGTCTTGTCGTCCCGGTCGTACGGGACGCGCATGCGCGGGACGCCGAGGCGCTGACCGCGGAGTTCGCCCGGCTGACCGAGGCGGCCCACGCGGGAAGGCTGACGCCCGGGGAACTCACCGGCGGGACCTTCACGTTGAACAACTACGGAGTGTTCGGCGTCGACGGCTCCACGCCGATCATCAACCACCCCGAGGCCGCCATGCTCGGTGTCGGACGCATCGTCCCCAAGCCCTGGGTGCACGAGGGCGAGCTCGCGGTGCGACAGGTCGTCCAGCTCTCGCTCACCTTCGACCACCGGGTGTGCGACGGCGGCACGGCGGGCGGCTTCCTGCGGTACGTGGCGGACTGCGTCGAACAGCCGGCGGTCCTGCTGCGCACTCTGTGAGCGTGCGCGCTGCGTGAGCGTGCGCACCTGTGACCGCGCACCGCGCACCGCGCACCGCGTGACCGCGTCACCCTGTGACCCGTGTCCCCGGGGACACCCGCACGTTCCCTCGGTGGCCCGGTGGCCCGGTGGCCCGGTGGCCCGGTGGCCCGGTGGCCCGGTGGCCCGGTGGCCCGGTGGCCCGGTGGCCCGGTGGCCCGGTGGCCCGGTGGCCCGGTGGCCCGGTGGCCCGGTGGCCCGGTGGCCCGGTGGCCCGGTGGCGCCGGTGGCCCGGTGGCCCGGTGGCGCCGGTGACTGCGTGAGCCGGGACCGTGCCCCTGGGCACCCCTGGGCACGCCGTGCTCCCGGGGGCCCCGTGCCCCCGGAGACACCCGCACATTCCTTGTGATCGCCACGGCACGCATACTCGGGGGATGACCTCGTACGAGCCCTCCGGGTACGAGCCCTCCGGCGACCGTGGCGCCGCTCCGGCGTACGACGCGCTTGTGCTCGCCGGGGGCGCCGCCCGGCGGCTCGGCGGTGCCGACAAGCCCGGTGTGCGCGTCGGCGGCCGGGCGCTGCTGGACCGGGTGCTGGCCGCCTGCGCCGACGCCCGCAGGACCGTCGTCGTCGCCGAGTCCCGGCCCACCGCGCGGCCCGTGCTGTGGGCCCGTGAGGACCCGCCCGGCGGGGGACCCCTTGCAGCGCTCGGCGCCGGGCTGCACCACACCACGGCCGAACAACTCGTCGTCCTCTCCGCCGACCTGCCCTTCCTCGGGGCGGCCACGGTACGGCGGCTGCTGACCGCACTCGGCTCGAGCCAGAGCGACGGTGTCCTGCTCACCGACGCCGACGGCCGTGACCAGCCCCTCGTGGCGGCCTACCGCACGCACCCGCTGCGTCGCGGACTGGCCGCGCTCGCCAGCGAGCACGGCGAGCTCACCGGACTACCGCTGCGCCGGCTGACCGCCGCCCTCGACCTCACCCGTGTCCCGGACCCCGTCGCGTCCTTCGACTGCGACACCTGGGACGACATCGCCGCCGCCAGGGCACGTATCAGGGAGCATGGGCACGTGTTGGATGAATGGATTTCCACAGCCAAGGACGAGCTGGGGATCGACCTCGACGTCGACACCGGCGTCCTGCTCGACCTCGCCCGCGACGCCGCGCACTCGGTGGCCAGGCCCGCGGCACCGC
Organism: Streptomyces sp. DF42; assembly: GCF_058267695.1. Classification (NCBI taxonomy): domain Bacteria; kingdom Bacillati; phylum Actinomycetota; class Actinomycetes; order Kitasatosporales; family Streptomycetaceae; genus Streptomyces; species Streptomyces sp. DF42. The sequence goes on from NZ_CM177859.1 coordinate 4,890,402, forward strand.
TGACCACCTTCCTCGTCGGCTACGCGGCCGCGCAGGCCGGAGGAGGCCCCGAAGCCGTCGCCGAAGCCGCCCGCAAGGCCGCGGCCCTCGCCCTGCGCTGGGCAGACGAGGCAGACGAGGCCGACAAGGCCGGGGGCGCAGGGCCTGACGCAGCGCCCGGCGCCGGCCCCGATACCCGCCCGGACGCCGGATGACCGCCCGCCCCGCCCCGACCGGCGAGGACGCCGAGGACCTCGACGTCGAGGAGGTGCTCGCCCTGGTGAACGACCCTGACAGCCGCGCCCCCGGCGACGGCGTCCCCGCGCCCGCCTCGCACGGCGCACACCACGCCGCGCCGCACACGTCCGACGCCCACCACCGGGCCACCCGCTGGCCCGAGGCACGGGCGATCGCCGCACGCGCCGGCCGTTCCGGCACCCGACGCGCCCTGGTCTCGGTCCCGCTCGGCGCCTCCCTCGGCCTCACCCTCGCCGCCCCGCTCACGGCCCTGACCGACCTGCCCTCCTTCGACACCTCGGCGATGGACGGCTGGGCGGTCGCGGGACCCGGCCCCTGGGACGTACGGGACGAGGGCCTCCTGGCCGGACACGCCGAGCCGGAGGCCCTCACCGACGGCGAGGCCGTCCGCATCGCCACGGGCGCCCGCATTCCCCAGGACACGACCGCCGTGCTCCGCACCGAACACGGCCGCATCGATGAAAAGGGGCGCCTGCACGCCTCCCGAGATATTCAGCACGGGCAGGACATCCGCCCCCGCGGCCAGGAGTGCCGCTCCGGCGACCAACTCCTGCCCGTCGGCGCCCTGGTGACCCCGGCCGTACTCGGCCTCGCCGCGGCCGCCGGCTACGACACCCTCACGGCCGTCCCCCGCCCCCGCGTCCATGTGTTCGTCCTGGGCGACGAGCTGCTCACCGAGGGTCGGCCGCACGACGGCCTCATCAGGGACGCCCTCGGCCCCATGCTGCCGCCCTGGCTGCGGGCGCTGGGCGCCGAGGTCACCTCCGTGCGACGGCTCGGCGACGACGCGAAGGCCCTACGCAAGGCCGTCACCGGCTCCGACGCCGACCTGATCGTCACCACCGGCGGCACCGCCTCCGGCCCCGTCGACCACGTCCACCCCACGCTGCGCCGTATCGGCGCCGAGCTTCTCGTGGACGGCGTCAAGGTACGCCCCGGCCATCCCATGCTGCTGGCCCGCACCAAGGAGAACCAGCACCTGGTCGGCCTGCCCGGCAACCCCCTCGCCGCCGTCTCCGGCCTGCTCACCCTCGCCGAACCCCTGCTGCGCACCCTTGCCGCACGCCCCGCCCCGGAGCCGTACACCCTGCCGCTCCAGGACGCCGCACACGGGCATCCGTACGACACCCGGCTCATCCCCGTGGTGCTCCGCGGCGACAGCGCCGTGCCGCTGCACTACAACGGACCGGCCATGCTGCGCGGCATCGCGGCGGCCGACGCCCTCGCCGTCGTACCACCGGGCGGCGCCCGCCCCGGTCAGGAGCTCGAACTCCTCGATCTGCCCTGGGCCTCCGCCGGAATCGGGGTGTGTTTCACGTGAAACTTCCGGGCCATGACGTGATCGCCCGCCAGGCGGACGAACATCTCGTGACCCACAGGGTGGAACTCCCGAAAAATGTGGTGGATCGCCCGATCCGCCAGGTGACCAAACGCGTACTGCTCGCGCTGCTGGTGCTGGTCGCGACCGCCTTCATCGTCTACGTCGACCACGAGGGCTACAACGACAACTCCGACGGAGCGGTCGACCTGCTCGACGCCTTCTACTACGCGACCGTCACCCTCTCCACCACCGGCTACGGCGACATCACCCCGGTCAGCGATGCCGCCCGGCTCACCAACATCTTCGTCATCACGCCGCTGCGCGTGCTCTTCCTGATCATCCTGGTCGGGACCACGCTCGAGGTCCTCACCGAACGCACCCGTGAGGAATGGCGACTGAACCGCTGGAGGTCCGCCTTGCGCGATCACACCGTCGTAGTCGGCTTCGGGACGAAGGGGCGCTCGGCGATCCAGACCGTCTGTGCGACGGGGCTGAAGAAGGAGCAGGTCGTCGTGGTCGACCCCAGCTCCAAGGTGATCGAAGCCGCGACGGCCGAGGGCTACGCCGGCGTCCTCGGGGACGCGACGCGCAGCGATGTGCTCAGACGGGCCGAGGTGCACCGGGCGCGGCAGATCATCATCGCCACCCAGCGCGACGACACGGCCGTGCTGGTCACGCTGACGGCCCGGCAGCTCAACCGCGGGGCGAAGATCGTGGCCGCGGTGCGCGAGGAGGAGAACGCGCCGCTGCTCCAGCAGTCCGGCGCCGACGCGGTCATCACCAGCGCCAGCGCGGCAGGCCGTCTGCTCGGCCTGTCCGTGCTCAGCCCCGCGGCCGGCATGGTGATGGAGGACCTCATCCAGCAGGGCAGCGGGCTCGACATGGTCGAACGACCGGTCATAAAGGCCGAGGTGGGAAAGAAGCCGCGGGAGACGGAGGACCTGGTGGTGAGCGTCGTACGCGGGCACCGGGTGCTCGGATACGACGATCCGTCCCTCGGCACACTGCAGTTGACGGACCGTCTGATCACGATCGTACGGGCGACACCGGGCGCGCAGGTGGCGCCCGACGTCCGGCCGTTGCGGCGGGACTGACCAGCTGGGGTGGTGGAGCCGCACCGCCCGCCGCCGCGGGGGGAGCGGCGACGAGGAGTAGCGTCCTGCCCATGCATGCGATCACGATTCCCGAACCTGGTGGGCCCGAGGTGCTGGTGTGGGACGAGGTCCCGGATCCGGTGGCCGGCGAGGGCGAGGTGCTGGTCGAGGTGGTGGCCGGCGCCGTCAACCGCGCCGACATCATGCAGCGTCAGGGCTTCTACGACCCGCCACCCGGCGCGTCCCCCTACCCCGGCCTCGAGTGCTCCGGCCGGATCGTCGAGATCGGCCCCGGCGTCTCCGGCTGGTCCGTCGGCGACGAGGTGTGCGCGCTGCTCGCGGGCGGCGGCTATGCCGAGAAGGCCGCGATCCCGGCCGGCCAGCTGCTGCCCGTCCCCCAGGGCGTCGACCTCAAGGTGGCCGCCGCGCTGCCCGAGGTGGTCTGCACGGTCTGGTCGAACGTCTTCATGGTCGCCCATCTGCGCCCCGGCGAGACGCTGCTCGTGCACGGCGGTTCCAGCGGCATCGGCACCATGGCGATCCAGCTGGCCAAGGCCGTCGGCGCCAAGGTCGCGGTCACCGCCGGCACCAAGGAGAAGCTGGAGCGCTGCGCTGAACTCGGCGCCGACATCCTGATCAACTACCGGGAGCAGGACTTCGTCGCGGAGGTCAGGGAAGCCACGGACGGTGCGGGTGCCGACGTCATCCTCGACAACATGGGCGCCAAGTACCTCGACCGAAACGTGCAGACCCTCGCCGTCAACGGCCGCCTCGCGGTCATCGGCCTGCAGGGCGGCATCAAGGGCGAGCTGAACCTCGGCGCGCTCCTGAGCAAGCGGGCCGCGGTCAGCGCGACCTCGCTGCGCGCCCGCCCGCTCGGCGAGAAGGCCGCGATCGTGGCGGCCGTACGCGAGCATGTGTGGCCCCTGCTTGAGGGCGGTCACGTCCGCCCGGTCGTCGACCGGGAACTCCCGATGAGTGACGCGGCCGCGGCTCACCGGGTCGTGGAGGAGAGCGGACACGTGGGCAAGGTGCTCCTGGTCGTGCCCTGAGTTCCGCAGGGGTGCCGCCGGAGTGTCGCCGCGTTCCCCAGGCCCTGTCGTCGAATTCCCGTCTGCCTCGCGACGCCATGCACCCACTCTCGCCGCACCGGGCGCAGACCCAAGTACAGCCCGTACGAGGGCCTACGCCCGGCGCTCCCGCAGTCTCCGGCCGGGGGACACCCAGAGCACGCATCTGACGCCGCAAGGCCCGGCCTGAGGCCGGACGACGGGAGTCTGACGACAGGGCCTGGCTAGGACCGTCGCAGCCGCAGGCCGATGAAGGCGAGTCCCAGGCCGAGCCCGATCAGGACCAGTCCGCTGCCCAGCGGCAGTATCCGCAGTACGGGTTCGGCGGGCCCCTCGGCCTGCGAGGCGGCGTGCTGCACGGGACGCTGCGATGCCCCGGACGGCACCAGGCCGGCTTCCGCGGGCGGCGACGCGGTGGCGTCCCCGCCCGCCTCGTCCCCCGTGTCCTGCTCGCCGTCGGGATACCCGGCGTCCCCGGCCTCGTCGCCCTCGTCGTCGGCCTCCTGGGAGGGACGGCCCGTGGGCTCGTCCGCCGGCGTCGTCTCCCGCCGCCCGGGCCGCTCCCGCCCCTCACCCGCCACACTCCCGGCGCGCGAAGGCTTGGAGGACCCGGCCGGAGAGGCGGACGGGGACTCCGAGCCCGAGGGCCCGGCAGCGGGCGTGCGCCAGGAGCCGTGCGCCGTCGATACGGCTCCGTACATCGAACCGTTCTCGTGCGACGAGCGGGACGTGTGAGACGAACCGCTGCCGTGAGACGAACCGCTCCCGTACGTCGAGCCGATTTCGTACGACGCGACAGCCCTGTATGCCGAACCGCTCCCGTACGACGCGACAGCCCCGTACGAGGATCCACCCCCGAACGGACACACGAGGACGCCCGCCCCCACCCCCACCACCAGTCCGGCCCCCTGCAAAGCACGCAGCCATGGAGTCACGACCCAAGCGTCACATCGCCCCGCACTTCCGGCATTTCTGATTCCGCCAAAAATCCGAACCCGCTGCACAATCCGGGTATGTCGATACGTCACGGACTGCTGGCGCTCCTCGAACACGGCCCCCGCTACGGCTCACGGCTGCGCACCGAGTTCGAGGCGCGCACGGCCGGCACCTGGCCGCTGAACATCGGGCAGGTCTACACAACCCTCGGCCGCCTGGAGCGCGACGGGCTGGTCGTCCAGGACGGCGAGGACGAGGCGGGCCGGGTCCTGTACGCCCTGACACCGGCGGGCCGGGCCGAGCTGGGTGCCTGGTTCGCGCGTCCCGTGGAGCGGGCCGGCGGTCCGCCGCGGGACGAGCTGGCGATCAAACTGGTGCTGGCGGTCGGCGCACCCGGCGTCGACGTGCGCAAGGTCGTCGAGGCGCAGCGCCGGCACGTGACGGACGCGCTGCACGAGTACGTGCGTCAGCGGGCGCAGGCGCTGGTGCGGGCGCCGGAGCATCCGGACGAGATGGCGCGGCTGCTGGTCCTGGAGCAGCTCGTCTGTCACACGGAGGCCGAGATCCGCTGGCTGGAGCACTGCGAGGCCCGGCTGCTGCGGCGCGGGAAGGAAACTTCCGCACCGTAAACGGTGGATCACCCTCCACAGGGGGCACCACGGTGATGAGATGCACGGGTGCGAGAGAATGGCGGCATGGAGATGCCGAGGAACGACAGGTCGCCGGAGAATCCCCAGATCCTGGTCGTGGGCCAGGACGGTATGGCGATTGGCGGCGGCACAGGCGAGGACTCCCGCGAGGTCCCGGTGACGGAGCAGGTCGAGCAGCCGGCCAAGGTGATGCGGATCGGCAGCATGATCAAACAGCTCCTGGAGGAAGTGCGCGCGGCTCCCCTGGACGAGGCGAGCCGGGCGCGGCTCAAGGAGATCCACCGCAGTTCGGTGAAGGAGCTGGAGGACGGGCTGGCACCGGAGCTGGTGGAGGAGCTGGAGCGGCTCTCCCTGCCCTTCACGAACGAGGGCATCCCCAGCGACGCCGAACTGCGCATCGCGCAGGCCCAGTTGGTGGGCTGGCTGGAAGGCCTCTTCCACGGGATCCAGACCACGCTGTTCGCCCAGCAGATGGCCGCGCGGGCCCAGTTGGAGCAGATGCGGCGCGCGCTTCCGCCGGGCGTCGGCCACGAGATGGGCGAGGACGGCCCCACGGCCGGCCGCTCGGGCGGACCGTACCTGTAGGACCGTAGGACCGTATGACCCGAACACGACGGACACATGGACGAAAGGGCCCGGCAGCCGAAGCTGCCGGGCCCTTCACATGCCTGGAACGGCCCGGTCAGGAGGGCGGGTTGCCCGTCGACACGTCGAGCTGGATCTGCGGCATGTTCTTCGGGTCGACGTCGGAATCGGCCGCCGGGAACTGGTTGAGGACCGCGCCCTGGCCGTAGGTGTTCTCGGCGACGTCGTTGACCTTCAGATGCCAGCCCGCGGCCTGGAGGCACTCCTTGACCGACTGGATGTACTTGAACCGGAAGTCGGGCAGCTTGATCTTGTTGGGGTCGTTGTACGACTCCTGCGGCTCCTTGCAGTCGCTCACGTCGATCTTCTTCGACGTGTCCGGCCCGCGGTAGCCCGCCGCCTTCGTCGGCGACGCGCTCGCGCTGCCGCCGCCGCCCTTGCCCTCGCCGCCCGAGCCGCCGCCGTTCAGCATCAGGGCCGCGATCAGGCCGCCGACGGCGATGAGCGAGACGACGATCGAGCCGACGATCACCGGCTTGTTGTTCCGGCCGCCGCCCGCGGGGGCGCCCGCCGGCTGCGGCGTGATGTTGTACGGCGGCGGGGTCGACGGCTGCGCGTACGGCGACGGCGTCTGGTAGCCGCCCTGCTGCGGGTAGCCGTAGGCCGGAGACGGCGTGGGTGCCGGAGTGCCGTACGGGTTCGGGGGCGGAGTCGGCTGGTACGGCGTCTGGACGGGGCCGGTCGGCACCGGGGCCGACTGGTCGACCGGCGGGAACACCGCGGAGCCGACGCCGGCGCCGCTCTGGGAGGGCGCACCCGGCACGATGCTCGGCGGGGCGGCCCGGAAGGAGGCGGCCACGCGCAGGCACTCGTCGCGCATGGACTCCGAGCTGGGGAAACGCTCGTTCGGGTTCTTCTTCAGCGCGCGGGCGACCAGCGCGTCCACCGCGGGTGGCAGCGCCCGGTTGATGGAGGAGGGCGCGACCGGCTCCTCCTGCACATGCGCGTACGCGATCGCCAGCGGCGAGTCCGCCTCGAACGGCAGCCGCCCGGTGACCAGTTGGAACAGCATGATGCCGACCGAGTAGAGGTCGGACCGGGCGTCCACGCCCCGGCCCAGCGCCTGCTCCGGGGACAGGTACTGCGGGGTGCCCACGACCATGCCGGTCTGTGTCATCGACGTCACGCCGGACTGCATGGCGCGCGCGATGCCGAAGTCCATCACCTTGACGACGCCGCGCTTGGTCATCATCACGTTGCCCGGCTTGATGTCCCGGTGGACCAGGCCCATCTCGTGGCTGATCTCCAGCGCCGCGAGCACGTCCGCGGTGATCTTCAGCGCCCTGTCGGCGGGCATCGCGCCGAACTGCCGTACGTCCTCGTCGAGCACCGAGCCCAGCGGGCGCCCCTCGACGTACTCCATGACGATGTACGGGGTCGTCATGCCGTCGAGCGAGTCCTCGCCGGTGTCGAAGACCGAGACGATGTTGGTGTGCGTGAGCTTCGCCACGGCCTGGGCCTCGCGGCGGAAGCGCTCGCGGAAGGCCTGTTCCCGCCCCAGTTCGGTGTGGAGCGTCTTGACCGCGACCTGACGGTCGAGCACGGAGTCGTAGGCGAGATGCACCGAGGCCATGCCGCCCTCGCCGAGCAAGTCGCGCAGCTGATAGCGGCCCCCGGCCAAGGCCCGCCCCGCGTACCGGCCCTGTGCGCCGTCCTGGCTCATGTTCCGCTTCCCCCGTGGGCCTTCAGGCGCCATTGACTGTCGTTGATCCAAAGTGCTATTCCGGGCCAAGTCTGCCCGAGGGCACTGACACGTCAAGCTCGGTGCCCGATCCGTGACCGTACGCGATAGAAGCGTCGCGCGAGCGTTACAGAGGATGTACCAGCGGTACACAGAACTTGCACGACACGATGGAATGACGCTTTGATGGCCGGTCCGTCCTGTGCCGGTTCCGGCCCCCTTCTCGGTCCGGCGGCTTGCGCCGAGGCTGTAGCGTGGCCGACGGAGACCGTAACAACACCGCGCGCACCGCGGGCAGAAACGACGGCGAGGACTGATGGAGCAGCAGCAGCGCGCTCAGGGCCCGTCCGACCCCGAGGCGACTGGCGGCGGAATGTCGGATGCGCCGGAGATGTGGGGTAACGGCGGGCTTGTCGGGGACGGCCGGTACCGGCTGACCCGCAGACTCGGCCGGGGCGGCATGGCCGAGGTGTTCGCCGCCGAGGACGTGCGCCTCGGGCGCACCGTCGCGGTCAAGCTGCTGCGCGCCGACCTTGCCGAGGACCCGGTCTCCAAGGCCCGCTTCACGCGCGAGGCCCAGTCGGTGGCCGGCCTCAACCACCACGCGATCGTCGCCGTGTACGACTCCGGCGAGGACTACGTGGGCGGCCAGAGCGTGCCGTACATCGTGATGGAGATCGTCGAGGGGCGGACCATCCGCGACCTCCTCATCAATGCCGAGGCACCGGGTCCCGAGCAGGCCCTGATCATCGTCTCCGGTGTTCTGGAGGCGCTCGCCTACTCGCACCAGCACGGCATCGTGCACCGCGACATCAAGCCGGCGAACGTGATCATCACGCACACCGGCGCGGTGAAGGTGATGGACTTCGGTATCGCGCGTGCCCTGCACGGCGCCCAGTCGACGATGACGCAGACCGGCATGGTCATGGGCACGCCGCAGTACCTCTCCCCGGAGCAGGCGCTCGGCAAGGCCGTCGACCACCGCTCCGACCTGTACGCGACGGGCTGCCTGCTCTACGAACTCCTCGCGCTCAGACCCCCGTTCACCGGCGAGACCCCGCTGTCGGTGGTCTACCAGCACGTCCAGGACACGCCGGTGCCGCCGTCCCAGACCTCGGACGGAGTGTCCCCGCCGGAACTCGACGGCCTTGTCATGCGCTCGCTGGCCAAGGAGCCCGACGACCGCTTCCAGACCGCCGAGGAGATGCGCGGGCTCATCCAGTACGGGCTGCAGATGCTGTACGACCAGGGCGGCCACACCGGCACCTGGAACACCGGCCCGGTCACCATGCACGACGGCCGGTACACCCCGGCGGCGGGCTTCGCCGGCACCCAGGTGATGCCGCACCCCGGTGACTCCTCCGGTACGACGCAGATCCCGCAGCCGATCCTCCCTGCCGGCTACGGCGGCGGGGACGACGGCGGCTTCGAGGGACACGGCAACAGAGGAGGGGGCCGCGGCAAGCTGTGGATCCTCGCCGTCCTCGCGGTGATCGCCATCGCGGCGGGCGTCGCCCTGGCGATGCACAAAACCGGCGGAAGCGGCGGCGGCAAGGGCACCACCCACTCGCCGACCACGTCGCAGAGCACCAAGCAGGACACGTCCTCCGCGTCCCCGAGCGAAGAGACGAGCGACGACTCGACGGATACGTCCTCGGACGACAGCAACTCGAGCTCCGGGTCCGGGGACTACACGCCCTCGTACACCCCGTCGTACACGCCGTCGTCGACCCCGAGCAGCGAGCCGAGCAACGAGCCGTCGAAGCCGGCGACGTCCCCGGAGCCGTCGGACAAACCGACACCGTCGCAGACCGATGACCCGGCCAGCCCGGACCCCTCGGGCGGCGGCGGGGACGCCGGCGGCACGACCGGCGTCAGCGGCCTCGGCTGACCCGGAGCTGAATCACCTCCACGCGCGCGTGGGACCGCAACAGGTCCCACGCGCGCTGCTGTCCGCGCAGGACCACCCGCCTCACTCCACGAACGCCTCGCACACCGTGTCGTACGCACGCGTCCACCACACCGCCAGTGCGGAGGCCGCCGGGAACTGGGGGTCGGCGCGGGTGTCGCCGCGTTCGTAGTGCCAGCGCAGCATCCAGAAGTCGTTGAGGCGCTCCCACCACACCCGGTGCACCGCCGCCGTCAGCTCGGCGGGCGTGGCGCCGGCCGTGCGCCGGTACGCGCGTGCGTACGCCCGCACCTTCGGCAGGTCGAGGGTGCCCACCGGGCGTACGAAGAAGATCGCGGCGGCGCGTACGGCCTCCTCCGCTCGGGGCCTGAGCCCCAGCCGGTCCCAGTCGACGATGGCGGCGGGCGCGTCTCCCCGGTAGAGCAGGTTGAACGGGTGGAAGTCCCCGTGCACCCAGCCGACCGAACTCCCGCGTGTGGGGCGCCTGTCGGCGTGCTGCTCCAGGAGTGCGCGCCGTTCCAGGAGGCGGTGGCGGGCGAGGTCGTCGAAGGAGTCGGCAGGGCGGTGGCGGCGTACGCGGCCGAGCAGATCGTCGATGAGCGTGAACGTGTCGGCGGGGTCGGCCGCGTCGGGCTCCGTGCACGCGCGCGCGTGCACCGGCATCACGCGCTCCAGGCTCGCGTGCACTACCCCCAGCAGTGCCCCGAGCCGCGCGCACTGCCCGGTGCTGAGCTGCCCGCCGTGCCGGTGGCGTCCGTCGATCCACGGGTGCAGCGCGTAGGCGTGCCCGCCGACGACGGCGACCGTACGCCCGTCCCGGCCGGCCAGCGGCGGGGCCACCGGGACGCCCAGGTCGGCCAGGCGCTGGGTGGCCCGGTGCTGGCGGGCGATCGCGGCCGGGTCGGCGGTCTCGGGGTCGAAGTGGTGCTTGAGGAAGTAGCGGCCGCGCGTGGTGCACAGGCGGAAGCCCCGGTTGAGCAGGCCCTGGTCCACGGGCTCGCAGGCGACGGCACAGCCTGCGGAATACTGGCGCAGCAGAGCGCCCAGAGGGGGCGCGTGAGGCACCTGGGGTGGTACGGAGGAGCGCGACACGCGCCAGATGCTAGAGCACGAGCCGGGCCTGTGAGCTGGGCGTTGTCACAGGCAGTCGCATTCGGTCACGGCATGTGCTCGAAGTGGCTTTCCAGGCCGTCGACGGTCGGGCGCACCGTCCTCGCCGTACTGTTCCCGCCACCGCCTCGATGCCGCCCTCGCCTGGCGGCAGGCCGTGGACGCCACGCCGGACACCTCGTGGTCGTCCACCAGGAATACCCGGACATGTCACGCTTCGCGCACGTACGCGGTCTCACACACGGGTGCGAGTCCCGCTTGAGAGAAGCTCTTCCGGTGACCTGGGTCACCGGGATAACGTGCCGTTGTTCCGGCCCCCTGCAAGGCTGTGACCAGGAGATGTTCCGGACTTTCGCGATTTACTTGGAAATCCAAGCAAAATCGCAGGTCAGGAGGGGTTTCACAGAAATGTGGAGCACTGGGTAACGTGCTATTTGCGGGCGCTCGCCGGGGCACCTGTCACGCCTGTTCCCGACCGGGCCGCACCCACCCTGTGCGCCCGCAGGGCCGCAGGTGAGCCGCACTGGCACCCGGCGAACCCGGGGTAGCCGGACCGACGGAGGAGCACACGTGACCGTGGAGAGCACTGCCGCGCGCAAACCGCGACGCAGCGCCGGAACCAAGAGCACGGCCGGCAAGCGCACGACCGCAAAAAACGCGCCGGGCACCGACCCCGAGCTCGTACAGCTGCTGACGCCAGAGGGCGAGCGGCTCAAGAACCCAGAGAACGCCGCGTACGACAAGTACGTCGCCGACATCACCCCCGACGAGCTCCGCGGCCTCTACCGCGACATGGTGCTCACCCGACGCTTCGACGCCGAGGCCACCTCCCTGCAGCGCCAGGGCGAGCTGGGCCTGTGGGCCTCGCTGCTCGGCCAGGAGGCCGCCCAGATCGGCTCCGGCCGGGCCACCCGCGAGGACGACTACGTCTTCCCGACCTACCGCGAGCACGGCGTCGCCTGGTGCCGCGGGGTCGACCCGGCCAACCTGCTCGGGATGTTCCGCGGCGTGAACAACGGCGGCTGGGACCCCAACGGCAACAACTTCCACCTGTACACGATCGTCATCGGCTCCCAGACGCTGCACGCCACGGGCTACGCGATGGGCGTCGCCAAGGACGGCGCGGACAGCGCCGTGATCGCCTACTTCGGCGACGGCGCGAGCAGCCAGGGTGACGTCGCCGAGTCCTTCACCTTCTCCGCGGTCTACAACGCCCCGGTGGTGTTCTTCTGCCAGAACAACCAGTGGGCGATCTCCGAGCCGACCGAGAAGCAGACCCGCGTGCCGCTCTACCAGCGCGCGCAGGGCTACGGCTTCCCGGGCGTCCGGGTGGACGGCAACGACGTGCTGGCCTGTCTCGCGGTGACGAAGTGGGCCCTGGAGCGCGCCCGCAACGGCGAGGGGCCGACGCTCGTCGAGGCGTACACCTATCGCATGGGCGCCCACACGACCTCCGACGACCCGACGAAGTACCGCGCCGACGAGGAGCGCGAGTCCTGGGAGGCGAAGGACCCGATTCTGCGGCTTCGCCGGTACCTGGAGGCTTCAAACCACGCGGACGAGGGATTCTTCGCGGAACTCGAGGCCGAGAGCGAGGCGTTGGGCAAACGAGTGCGTGAGGCGGTCCGCGCCATGCCGGACCCGGACCGCTTCGCCATCTTCGAGAACGTGTACGCGGACGGGCATGCGCTCGTCGACGAGGAGCGAGCCCAGTTCGCCGCCTACCAGGCGTCGTTCGCAGACGAGGGGGGTCACTGAGATGGCCGAGGCTGTGACGTTCAAAAACATGGCTCTCGCCAAGGCGATCAACGAGTCGCTGCGCCGCGCCCTGGATGCCGACCCCAAGGTCCTGATCATGGGCGAGGACGTCGGCAAGCTCGGCGGCGTCTTCCGGGTGACGGACGGCCTGCAGAAGGACTTCGGCGAGAGCAGGGTGATCGACACCCCGCTGGCCGAGTCGGGCATCGTGGGCACCGCCATCGGCCTGGCCCTGCGTGGCTACCGCCCGGTCGTGGAGATCCAGTTCGACGGCTTCGTCTTCCCGGCGTACGACCAGATCGTCACGCAGCTCGCGAAGATGCACGCCCGCTCGCTGGGCAAGGTCAAGCTCCCGGTCGTCGTCCGCATCCCCTACGGCGGCGGCATCGGCGCGGTGGAGCACCACTCCGAGTCCCCCGAGGCGCTCTTCGCGCACGTGGCGGGCCTGAAGGTGGTCAGCCCCTCCAACGCGTCGGACGCGTACTGGATGATGCAGCAGGCCATCCAGAGCGACGACCCGGTGATCTTCTTCGAACCGAAGCGACGCTACTGGGACAAGGCCGAGGTCAACACCGAGGCCATCCCCGGTCCGCTGCACAGGGCGCAGGTCGTCCGTGAGGGCACCGACCTGACCCTCGTCGCGTACGGCCCGATGGTGAAGCTCTGCCAGGAGGTGGCCGACGCGGCCGCCGAGGAGGGCAAGTCCCTGGAGGTGCTGGACCTGCGCTCGGTCTCCCCGCTGGACTTCGACTCGATCCAGACGTCGGTGGAGAAGACGCGCCGCCTGGTCGTGGTCCACGAGGCGCCGGTGTTCCTCGGCTCGGGCGCGGAGATCGCCGCCCGCATCACGGAGCGCTGCTTCTACCACCTGGAGGCACCGGTCCTCAGGGTCGGCGGCTACCACGCCCCGTACCCGCCGGCCCGCCTGGAGGAGGAGTACCTGCCGGGCCTGGACCGGGTGCTCGACGCCGTCGACCGCGCCCTGGCGTACTGAGGAGAGGGTCGTGACGACGATGACGGAAGCGTCCGTACGCGAGTTCAAGATGCCGGACGTGGGCGAGGGCCTCACCGAGGCCGAGATCCTCAAGTGGTACGTCAAGCCCGGCGACACGGTCACCGACGGCCAGGTGGTGTGCGAGGTCGAGACCGCGAAGGCGGCGGTGGAACTGCCCATCCCGTACGACGGGGTGGTCCGCGACCTGCACTTCCCCGAGGGCACCACGGTGGACGTGGGCACGTCGATCATCGCGGTGGACGTGTCGGGCGGAACCGCGGCCGCCGGGACCGAGGCCGCCGTGGAGGCGCCCGCCGTGGCTCCCGCGGCCGCCGCGCCCGCCGAGGAGAAGAAGTCCGTGGGCTCGGGCCGCCAGCCGGTGCTCGTCGGCTACGGGGTCGCCACGTCCTCCACCAAGCGCCGCCCGCGCAAGGGCCCGGAGGTCGCGGTCGCCCGGGCCTCGACGGCGCTCCGGACGGAGCTGAACGGCCATGCGCCGGTCGCCGCCGACACTCCCCGCCCCCTCGCCAAGCCGCCGGTGCGCAAGCTGGCGAAGGACCTGGGCGTCGACCTGACCACGGTCACCCCGTCGGGCCCCGACGGCGTCATCACGCGCGAGGACGTGCATGCGGCGGTGGCACCGCCGGCCCCGGAGCCGGTGACGGCCCCGGCGGTCTCCGTGCCCCCGGCGCCCGTGCCGGCGTACGACGGGGCCCGTGAGACCCGTATCCCCATCAAGGGGGTCCGCAAGGCGACCGCACAGGCGATGATCGGCTCGGCGTTCACGGCGCCGCACGTCACGGAGTTCGTGACGGTGGACGTGACCCGCACGATGAAGCTGGTCGAGGAGCTCAAGCAGGACAAGGAGTTCGCGGGACTGCGCGTGAACCCGCTGCTGCTGATCGCCAAGGCCCTCCTGGCCGCCATCAGGCGCAACCCGGACATCAACGCGTCCTGGGACGAGACGGCCCAGGAGATCGTGCTCAAGCACTACGTCAACCTGGGCATCGCGGCGGCCACACCGCGCGGCCTGATCGTCCCGAACATCAAGGACGCGCACGCCAAGACCCTCCCGCAACTGGCCGAGTCCCTGGGCGAATTGGTGTCCACGGCCCGCGAGGGCAAGACGTCCCCGGCGGCGATGCAGGCCGGCACGGTGACCATCACCAACGTCGGCGTCTTCGGCATCGACACGGGCACGCCGATCCTCAACCCCGGCGAGTCCGCGATCCTCGCGGTCGGCTCGATCAAGCTCCAGCCGTGGGTCCACAAGGGCAAGGTGAAGCCGCGCCAGGTGACGACCCTGGCGCTGAGCTTCGATCACCGGCTGGTGGACGGCGAGTTGGGCTCGAAGGTCCTGGCGGACGTGGCGGCGATCCTGGAGCAGCCGAAGAGGCTCATCACCTGGGCCTGACGGCCGGCCCGGCACCGCTTGGTCAGCTTGGCAAGCCAGGTCCGGCTGGATGCAGCCGGGGGCAGATCGCCGAAGGGCCCCGTCGCCGACAGCGACGGGGCCCTTCGGCCCGGCATGACTGCCGGGCCCGACTCAGATCGTGGAGAATCCGTAGCTCAGGAGCTTCTTCGCGTCCGACTCGCGCTGGGCGATGGAGGTGGAGGCGAGGACGGTGCCGATGACCGTCTTGCCGCCCCGGGTGGCGGCGAAGACGAGGCAGTACTTGGCCTCGGGGCCGGAGCCCGTCTTCACGCCGATCGTGCCGCTGTAGCTGCTCAGCAGGCCGTTCGTGTTGGTCCAGGCGGCCATCGTGCGGGTGCTGCCCGTCTTGGTGATGGTCCTCGCCGTGTAGGACTTCGTCTTCACGACCGTACGGAACGTGGAGTTCTTCATGGCGCTGCTGGCGATCTTCGTCAGGTCGCGCGGGGTCGAGTAGTTGGAACCATTCCCTATGCCGTCGAACGAGTCGAACTTGGTGTTCGTCAGGTGCAGGTTCCTCGCGGCGGTGTTCATCTTGCCGATGAACGACTTCACGCGCGCGGCGCGCGTCGAGCCCGAGCCGAACTTGTCGGCGAGGGCATAGGCGGCGTCACAGCCCGACGGGAGCATCAGCCCGTACAGCAGCTGACGGACCGTCACCTTGTCGCCGACGATCAGGTGGGCCTGAGAGGCGTTGTTGGCGACGACGTAGTCGCTGTACGCCTTCTGGATCGTGACCTTGGCGTCGAGGTTCAGGTTCGACGACGCGAGCACGACCTTCGCCGTCATGATCTTGGTGGTCGAGCCGGTGGAGCGCTTGGTGTCCGCGGCCTTCGTGTACAGCGTCTTGGCGTTGGAATTGTTCATCACGTAGCCGCCCTTGGCCACGATCGAGGGCGTCGCGACGGCCTGCGCGGGCGCTGCCGCGAGGGCGCCGGTCGCGAGCACGGCTCCTGCGGTGACGGTGACCGCGGCGGCTCGGCGGCGGCTGCCCTTGGTGCCGGTGATGGCAGTAATCAACTGAAATACCCCGATTACGTCGAATGCCCCTGATATGCGGCCGAGTTGGAGGGGGAGAAAATAGGGCCGCAGGTGTGTGACACGTAATTAGCACAGAAGGTTGTGTGGTTGCAGAGGCGGGTTCCCGCAAAGGTGATCCATTGAGGTGATCTCCCGGGTGATCGGTCCGCATGATGGACGGGCGCCTTCATGCGTACGTGTTGTATCTATGCTGTTCGCATGATCAGTCCGGGGACTCTGACCGCCAAGCAGCCACCAGCCGCCGACCGCGTCTACACCCACGTCAAGCAGGGAGTTCTCGAGCGCCGCTACGAGGGCGGGACCCTGCTGACCGAGGGCGAACTCGCCGAGGCCGTGGGGGTCTCCCGCACTCCCGTGCGCGAGGCACTGCTGCGGCTGGAGGTGGAAGGGCTGATCAAGCTCTACCCGAAGAAGGGAGCCCTGGTCCTGTCCGTGTCCGCACAGGAGATCGCGGACGTGGTGGAGACCAGGCTGCTGGTCGAGGGACATGCGGCGCGCAAGGCCGTGCCCGCCCCGGCGGGCCTCGTCGAGCGGCTGGAGGAGCTGCTGGCCAAGCAGAAGGCGCAGGCCGCCGCGGGCGACCTCGCCGCGGCCGCCGTCACCGACCGCTGCTTCCACGCCGAGATCGTCCGCAGCGGGGGAAACGAGATCCTCTCCCGGCTCTACGACCAACTGCGCGACCGCCAGCTGCGGATGGGCGTCGCCGTAATGCACTCCCACCCCGACCGGATCGCCAAGACCCTCGCCGAGCACGAGGAGATCCTCCGGGCGCTGCGCTCCGGGGACCCGGAGGAGGCGGTCGGGGTCGTGCACCGGCACATCAGCTGGTTCTCGCACCTGGCCCGGGGCGAGGTCCGATGAGCTCGGCCTCCTCTGCCTCCCGGCTCACCCTGCCGGGTGATCCGCCGGGCGGCCGGCGCGCGATGGCGGTGTGGGGCATCGGCGTCTCCGTCTACTTCGTCGCGGTCATCTTCCGTACGTCCCTCGGGGTCGCCGGCCTGGACGCCGCCGACCGCTTCCACGTCAACGCGTCGGCCCTGTCGACCTTCTCGATCCTGCAGCTGCTCGTGTACGCGGGCATGCAGATACCCGTCGGCCTACTGGTGGACCGGCTCGGCACCAAGAAGGTGCTGACCATCGGGGTCGTGCTGTTCACGGCGGGGCAGCTGGGCTTCGCCTTCTCCCCCTCCTACGGCATGGCCCTCGCCTCGCGCGCGCTCCTCGGGTGCGGTGACGCGCTGACCTTCATCAGCGTGCTGCGGCTGGGCACCCGCTGGTTCCCGGCGCGGCGCGGGCCGCTGATCGCGCAGTTCGCGGGACTCGCGGGCATGGCCGGCAACCTGGTCTCCACGCTGGTGCTGGCCCGGCTGCTGCACGGGGTCGGCTGGACGGCCGCCTTCGCGGGCAGCGCGCTGGCCGGAGTCGTCGTACTCGTCCTGCTCCTGCTGTTCTTGCGGGACCACCCCGAGGGGTGCGAGCCGGAGCCGTTCCCGCACCAGGGCGCCGCGTACGTACGGCGGCAGATCGCGGCCTCCTGGCGGGAGCCGGGGACGCGGCTCGGGCTGTGGGTGCACTTCACGACCCAGTTCCCGGCGATGGTGTTCCTGCTGCTGTGGGGCATGCCGTTCCTGGTCCAGGCGCAGGGCCTGTCCCGGGCCACGGCCGGCGAACTCCTCACCCTGGTCGTCCTGTCGAACATGGTCGTGGGGCTCGTCTACGGCCAGGTCATCGCCCGGCACCACGTGGCGCGGCTGCCGCTGGCGCTCGGGACCGTGGCGGCGACGGCGACCGTGTGGGCGGCGGCGCTGGCCTACCCGGCCGACCGGGCCCCGATGTGGCTGCTGATCGTGCTGTGCACGGTGCTCGGCGCGTGCGGACCGGCGTCGATGATCGGCTTCGACTTCGCGCGGCCGGCCAACCCGGCGGAGCGCCAGGGCACCGCCTCCGGGATCACCAACATGGGCGGCTTCGTCGCGTCGATGACCACCCTGTTCGCGATCGGGGTGCTGCTGGACGCCACCGGCGACGACTACACCGTCGCGTTCTCCTCGGTCTTCGTCCTCCAGGCGCTCGGCATCAGCCAGATCCTGCGGCTGCGCGGGCGGGTCGCCCGGCGGGAGCGGGAGCGCCTGGTGGCGAGTCGGGTAGAGACCGTGCACGTGCCGGTGTGAGGTCCGTGCACGCCGGTGTGAAGACCGTGCACCTGCCGGTGTGAGGCGGGGTGCCCGCCGCGAACCGCCTTCACCGCTGACGTGTCCGCTGTGTCCGCTGGGTTTGCTGTGGTGCCCTCGGGCGACGCCCTACGACGTCACGGTGAAGTTACGCAGGATCGCGCCCGTCAGCTCCGGGTCCCCCTCCGCCTTCACCCGGTCCGCCACGGCCGCGGGCGTCACCCGGCCGCAGGCCAGGCGGACGTACGTCTCCCAGTCGAGGGTGAGGGTGGCGGCGGGGCCGAGGGCGGGGGCGGTCTCCAGGGTGCCCCGGCCCTGGATGTCGACGCGGATGGTGCGCAGGAACTCGATCGGGCCGTGCACGTCGAAGACGACCGCCGAACTGCGCGGCGCGGACGCGTCGTCGGCGACGATCCTCGGCAGCTCGGCGAGGAGCACGTCACGTGCGATGTGCGCGCCGGGGGAGTCGAGGTTGCCGGGGCGGCCGAGGGCGGCGCGCAGGTCCTGTTCGTGCACCCACACGTTGAACGCATGGGCGCGCATGGACTCTTCGAGGCCGAGTTCGCTGCCGAGCGGGCCGCGCACCTTGGTGCCCGGGTCACGCGACTCGTTCCGCAGCTGGCGGTTGCGGCGGATGATCACGTACTCCAGCTCGGAGGTCATCTCCGGCGCCGTGTGGTGGCGGCGGACGTCGACCTGCATCTCCATGTAGCGCTGGCTGTCGTTGGTGACGTGGAAGAGGTCGCGCGGCAGCGTGTGGATGGGGCGCGGGTCGCCCAGCATCTCGCAGTCCAGACCCATGACGTGGGAGACCACGTCACGGACCGACCAGCCCGGGCACGGCGTCCGCCGGTTCCACTCTCCCTCCGCCAGTGGTCCCACCAGCTCGGATATCGCTTCGATGGAGTGGGTCCAGGCGTCGGCGTAGGGCTGGAGGGTGGGATGCAGACTCACGGAACGGGACCCCTCGGCGGTCGGTACACGGGCTGGTGGTGGCGGCGTTGCCAGTGGGAGGTGGCTGTCGGCGGGTGTCTTGGAACGCTAAGTTACGCTGCCCTGAGGCACCCCGGCAGTGCTTTCGTGTGACGATCGTAGGCCCGTGTGGACGGCTCGAATGCCAGGACGGTGGTAGTGTGCGCGCCTCTCTCATCCAGATCGCCGTAAAAGAGGGCGAATCGGTCGAATCGCGTCGGCGGCGGGTGGCTTCGCTGGTACGGGAACAGGCCGGGGCCGATCTGGTCGTGCTGCCGGAGCTGTGGACGACGGGAGCCTTCGCCTACCAGGAGTTCGGCAGCGAGGCCGAACCGCTCGAAGGGCCGACGTACGAGGCGATGGCCAAGGCGGCGAGCGACGCGGGCGTGTGGCTGCACGCGGGCTCGATCCCCGAACGTGACCCCGAGGGCCCCCTCTACAACACCTCCCTCGTCTTCTCCCCCTCCGGTGATCTCGCCGCCGCCTACCGCAAGATCCACCGCTTCGGCTTCGACAAGGGCGAGGCCGTGTTGATGGGCGCGGGGCGCGAACTGGTGACAGTCCGTCTGCCAGAGACGACCCTCGGCCTCGCCACCTGCTACGACCTCCGCTTCCCCGAACTCTTCCGTGGTCTCGTCGACGCCGGCGCCGCGACCTTCGTCGTCCCGGCGGGCTGGCCGGAGCGCCGCCGGGCGCACTGGACGCTGCTGGCCCAGGCGCGGGCGGTCGAGAACCAGGCGTTCGTGCTTGCCTGTGGAACGGCCGGGACGCATGCGGGAGTTCCACAGGCGGGTCACTCGATCGTGGTGGATCCGTGGGGCGAGGTGCTCGCTCAGGCAGGGGCGGGCGAGGAGATCCTCACCGTGGACTTCGACCCGGCGAAGGTCGCGGCCACGCGCGAGCAGTTCCCGGCCCTGAAGGACCGCATGCTGGGACTGGAACCCCCGCGCCGCTAGTCGTCCTCCCGTTCCTTCTCCGCCAGGTGGATCACGCACACCGCCACCGCGACCAGCAGCGCCGGGTCCGCGTCGTCCCGTACGACGTCGACGCCGTAGGTCTCCCGGACGTGCAGCCACCTCCGGGAGATGACGGCCAGCAGCTCACCGTCGTACTCGACGGCGAACTCCCGGTCGAGGATCTTGCCGCTGACGTCGAGCTCGGTGCCGTCGACCAGGGAGACCCGGTAGTGGTTGCGCAGCAGCGACAGACGCTTGCGCTTGATACGGGCGAAGGCCTGGCCGTCCCGTCCGATCACCATGGTGTCGCGCAGGGCGAACATCTTCTGGTGGATGTCGATGAGGACGCGCCCCTGCGTGTCCTTCAGCTCGAAGGTGTCCCTGAGACGCATGGCCTTGCCGTCGACGAGGAACACCTTGTTGCCGTGCTCGTCCTCGATCCAGTAGTCGTCACCGAAGCCGAGGAGTCGGTCGCGTACGAGGAATCTCATGCCGTTACCGCTTCCCCGGCGGCCGGTCCGAAACGCCGCCGGTAGGCCGACGGGCTGAGTCCGGTCTCGCGCCGCACGCGCGCGCAGGTTCGCCGCGGTCCCGAGACCGCTCCTCGCGGCCACCACGTCCAGCCGCTCCTCCCCACGCTCGATCAGCCGGCAGGCCAACGCCACCCGCTCCCCCGTCAGCCACGCCAGCGGCGTCGTCCCGAGCTCCGTCCGGAAGCGCCGGTGGAGCGTGGCGGGCGAGAACGCCGCACGGGCCGCCAGGTCCGCCACCGTCAGCGGCTCCCCCAACCGCTCCTGCGCCCACGCCAGCAGGGGCGCGAGCGACTCCTCGGGCACCTGAGGCACCTGCCGCTCCACGAACTGCCGCTGTCCGCCGTTTCGGTGGGCCGCGAAGACCAGCCTCCGGGCGACGGCGTTGGCGATCTCGGCGCCGTGGTCCTTCCTGATGACGTGTAGGCCGAGGTCGAGCGCGGCGGCGCTGCCGGCGGCGGTCAGGATGCCGCCCTCGTCGACGAAGAGCACGTCGGGCTCCAGCAGGACCTTCGGATGCAGCTCGCGGAAGGTCTCGGCCCACATCCAGTGTGTGGTGGCCCGCCGCCCGTCCAGCAGCCCGGCCTCGGCGAGCGCGAAACTGCCGGTGCACAGGCTCATCACGCGCGCCTCCCGCGCGTGGGCGCGCCGGATCGCCTCCAGGACGGCCTCGCCGCGCGGTACGACGTTGTCCGGCCGGCCGGGCACGACGAGGGTGTCGGCCTCGTCCACCGCGTCCAGCCCCGGCACCCCGGCCAGGGTGAAGAACCCGTGGTTCATCCGTACCTCGGGCGTGGGCGCGCACAGCGTCACCTCGTACAGCGGGCCGGGAAGGCCGACTGAACGTCCGCGCCCCTCAGGCCGGCCGGGGCGGCTGGGCAGGAACAGGGGCGTGCCCGTCCGCCTCACGGTGGAGGGGACGGGCCGCCTCCTGCTGGTGCCGGCCTCTGTGCGGGCCTTGGTACCGACTTTGCGCTCGCCGGGATGGACGCTCAGACGCCGTAGCCGTCGCTGTAGCCGTCCCGGTGGTGGTGTCGTTCCTCCTCGACGACCGGCGTCGTGGGCGGCACCACCACGCGCCGACGTCGGGCGATGCCGCTGAAGGTGCTGACGCCGATCAGTCCGACGATCATGAGGATGATCCCGACCACGTCGAGATTGACCCCCTTCATCTGCCAGTCGGTCGCGAACGTGAGGATGGCTCCCGCGGCGATGAGGATGATGCATCCGCCGAGGCCCATGCGCGTCGCCTCCCTGCCCGGTCCGGTGGGTCCGGTCTCTCCGGCCTTCCCGGTCGCCCGGTCAACTGCGGGTACCCGCCCCGCCCGTGCCCATGCGGAGGCGATCGCTCACGTCTCGGAACTGGCGGAACCGCACGTCACGGAACCGCCCATCACGGAACTACCCCTGCAGAAAGGCCACCAGGGCGTTCGCCAGCAGATGCGGGTCGTCCACGCCGCACAACTCCCGTGCGCTGTGCATCGAGAGGATCGCGACGCCGATGTCGACCGTCTTGATGCCGTGCCGGGCCGCGGTGATCGGGCCGATCGTGGTGCCGCAGGGCATGGAGTTGTTGGAGACGAAGGACTGGAAGGGGACGTTCGCCTTCTCGCAGGCGGCGGCGAACACCGCGCGTCCCGAACCGTCCGTGGCGTAGCGGTTGTTGACGTTGACCTTGAGGATCGGGCCGCCGTTGACGCGGGGGTGGTGCGTCGGGTCGTGGCGCTCCGCGTAGTTGGGGTGCACCGCGTGGCCCGTGTCCGAGGAGAGACAGACCGTGCCCGCGAAGGCTCTCGCCCGGTCCTCGAAGGACCCTCCGCGCGCGAACACCGAGCGCTCCAGCACACTGCCGAGCAGCGGCCCGTCCGCGCCCGTGTCCGACTGCGAGCCGTTCTCCTCGTGGTCGAACGCGGCCAGTACGGGGATGCAGTCCGGGTCGGCGCCCGAGACCGCGGTGAGTGCTGCCACGCCGGAGTGGACCGACAGCAGGTTGTCCATGCGCGGGCCCGCGAGCAGCTCCTTGTCCCGGCCCAGGTGGGCCGGCGGCTCCACGGAGTGCGTCATCAGGTCCCAGCCGGTGACCTCGCCCGCCGCCAGCCCCGCGGTCTCCTCCAGGAAGGCGATCAGGTCCCCGTCGCGCACATCGCCGCCCAGACCCCAGATCGGCTGCAGATGGCGCTGCTTGTCGAGCTTGAGGCCCTCCGTCGACACCGAACGGTCCAGATGGATCGCGAGCTGGGGGACACGCAGCAGCGGCCGGTCGACGTTCACCAGACGCGTGGAGCCGTCCCGCAGCGTCAGCCGGCCGGCCAGGCCCAGGTCGCGGTCGAGCCAGGAGTTGAGCAGAGGCCCGCCGTAGATCTCCACGGCCACCTGGCGCCAGCCGTGCGCGCCGGTGTCCGGCTGCGGCTTGACCCGAAGGTTCGGGGAGTCGGTGTGCGCGCCGACGATGCGGAACGGCGTGTGGGGCGCCGCGCCCTCGGGGACGTACCAGGCCACGATCGCGCCGCCACGCAGTACGTACTTGCCGCCGCTCGTCCCGTCCCAGGCGTCCGTCTCCGCGACCTGCCTGAAGCCTGCCTTCTCCAGCCGCTCGGCGGCACTCGCCACCGCGTGGTAAGGCGACGGACTGGCCGTCAGGAAGGACATGAGGTCGTCGGTGTGGCCGCGGTCGAAGCGGGGGGGTTCGCTCATGGGGTTCACCTTAACGACGTACGAGGGCCCACTCCTCGTGAAGGGGAGCGGGCCCTCGTGAGGGCGATGTGGAGTTCTGGCTACCCAGAACGAGGGAACGCGGAACCCGGAACCGGGCAGGCTAGAACGCGGCCTCGTCGAGCTCCATCAGGTCCAGGTCGACGCCCTCGGCGAGCTTGCGGGCGCCGGTGACACCCGGCAGGACGTTGGCCGCGAAGAACTTCGCCGCCGCGATCTTGCCCGTGTAGAACGCTGTGTCCTTCGCGGACGCCGTCTCCAGCTTCTCGGCGGCGATCGCGGCACCCTTGAGCAGCAGGTAGCCGACGACCACGTCACCGGAGGCGAGCAGCACACGGCTGGTGTTCAGGCCCACCTTGTAGATGTTCTTGACGTCCTGCTCGGTGGCCGCGAGGTCGGTCAGCATCAGACCGACGATGGCCTCCAGCTCGACGGCGGCCTTCGCGAGGTGCTCGCGGGCGCCGGCCAGCTCCTCGCCGCCCGTGCCCAGCGCGAGGAACTTCTTGATGTCCTCGGCGAGGGAGTTGAGGGCCGCGCCCTGGTTGCGGACGATCTTCCGGAAGAAGAAGTCCTGGCCCTGGATCGCCGTCGTGCCCTCGTACAGGGTGTCGATCTTGGCGTCGCGGATGTACTGCTCGATCGGGTACTCCTGCAGGAAGCCGGAGCCGCCGAAGGTCTGCAGCGACTGGGCGAGCTGCTCGTAGCCCTTCTCGGAGCCGTAGCCCTTGACGATCGGCAGGAGCAGGTCGTTCAGCGCCTCCAGCGCGGAGATGTCCTCGCCGGCCGCCTCCTTGACCTGGATCTCGTCCTGGAGGGAGGCCGTGTAGAGCACCAGCGCACGCATGCCCTCCGCGTACGCCTTCTGCGTCATCAGCGAGCGGCGTACGTCCGGGTGGTGCGTGATGGTGACCTTGGGCGCGCTCTTGTCCATGAAGTTCGCCAGGTCGGGGCCCTGGACGCGCTCCTTGGCGTACTCCAGCGCGTTCAGGTAGCCCGTCGACAACGTGGAGATCGCCTTCGTGCCGACCATCATCCGCGCGAACTCGATGATGCGGAACATCTGGCGGATGCCGTCGTGCTTGTCGCCGATCAGCCAGCCCTTGGCGGGGTGCCGGTCGCCGAAGGTCATCTCGCAGGTGTTGGACGCCTTGAGGCCCATCTTGTGCTCGACGTTCGTCGCGTACACGCCGTTGCGCTCGCCCAGCTCGCCGGTCTCGAAGTCGAAGAGGTACTTCGGGACGAGGAAGAGGGACAGGCCCTTGGTGCCGGGGCCGTGGCCCTCCGGGCGGGCGAGGACGTAGTGGAGGATGTTCTCCTCCATGTCGTGCTCACCGGACGTGATGAACCGCTTCACGCCCTCTATGTGCCAGGAGCCGTCCTCCTGCTGGACCGCCTTGGTACGGCCGGCGCCGACGTCCGAGCCCGCGTCGGGCTCGGTCAGCACCATGGTCGAGCCCCAGGTGCGCTCCACCGCGATCTTCGCGATGTGCTTCTGGACGTCGTTGCCCTCGTCGAAGAGGATGCCGGCGAACGCCGGGCCGGAGGCGTACATCCACACGGCCGGGTTCGAGCCGAGCAGCAGCTCCGCATAGGCCCAGATCAGGGAGCGCGGGGAGGTGGTGCCGCCGACCTCCTCGGGCAGGCCGAGCCGCCAGTACTCGGATTCCATGAAGGCCTTGTAGCTCTTCTTGAAGGACGCGGGGACCGGGGCGGTGTTCGTCTCCGGGTCGAAGACCGGCGGGTTGCGGTCCGCGTCCGCGAAGGACTCCGCCAGCTCGTTCTCCGCGAGCCGGGTCATCTCCTGGAGGATGCTTTTCGCGGTCTCGGTGTCCATCTCCTCGAACGGGCCGGTGCCGTACAGCTTGTCCCGCCCCAGGACCTCGAAGAGGTTGAACTCGATGTCGCGCAGATTCGACTTGTAGTGCCCCATGGCGACGGCTCCGTTAAAGAGATCGGCGAGGCACCGGGTGTAGCTCCTCGCGCTAGTTCACATACCAACAAGTAGCTACGATGATGCTACCCGTCGGTAATAAGAAGCAACCCCGAACGGGTCATCTGTGACTCAGTACTCTTGCGCCCATGTACGGCTACGACCAGAACGTGGGTGCGGGTGCCCAGCAGCAGTACGCCCAGCCGCAGCAGGGCCCGGGCGGTTACGGGCAGCAGCAGCCGCTGTACCCCGAGCCGTCCCCGCCGTCCCTCGCGGACGCGGTGCGGGCCTTCACCACCGGCCAATTGTCCGCGGAGGACTTCCAGCAGGTCTTCGCGACCTCGAAGGTCTACTGCCCGCGCGGCGACAACCCCGGCTTCCTCGCCCTGCACAACACCCAGCAGCCGGTGATCCCCATGTTCACCTCGCTCAAGGAACTGCGCCGGTACGCGGGCAAGGAGTCCAAGTACTTCGTGATCACGGGAGCCGAGGTCATCGACCTCCTGCCCACCGGCTACGGTTTCGTCCTCGACATGGAGGGCGAGCACCGCATGGTCTTCGACGCGAAGGCCGTGGAGCAGATGGTCGAGTTCGCGATGCGCAGGATGTACGGCTGACAGCCGCGCACGCGGCTGACGTCCACCGCCCCGTTGTACCCGACGCCCGGAGGGAATGTCCTCCGGGCTTTCTCTGTTGGGGCTGGTAGAAAGTTCAACGCTCAACTAAAGTGGTCGTACACAAGGAGGTACCGACATGCCTGCAGTGACCGTCGAGAACCCGCTGACGCTGCCGCGCGTGACCGCGTCGGCCGATGCCGTGGCACGTCCCGTACTCGCCGTCACGACCGCGCCGAGCGGGTTCGAGGGCGAGGGCTTCCCGGTGCGCCGGGCGTTCGCCGGGATCAACTACCGGCATCTGGATCCGTTCATCATGATGGATCAGATGGGCGAGGTGGAGTACGCGCCGGGTGAGCCCAAGGGCACCCCCTGGCACCCGCACCGCGGCTTCGAGACCGTCACGTACATCATCGACGGCATCTTCGACCACCAGGACTCGCAGGGCGGTGGCGGCACCATCACCAACGGCGACACCCAGTGGATGACCGCGGGCTCGGGCCTCTTGCACATCGAGGCGCCGCCGGAGTCCCTCGTCATGTCCGGCGGCCTCTTCCACGGTCTGCAGCTGTGGGTGAACCTCCCGGCCAAGGACAAGATGATGGCCCCGCGCTACCAGGACATCCGTGGCGGCAACGTCCAGCTGCTGACGACCCCGGACGGCGGCGCGCTCCTGCGCGTCATCGCCGGTGAGCTGGACGGTCACCAGGGTCCCGGCATCACGCACACGCCGATCACGATGATCCACGCGACGCTGGCGCCGGGCGCGGAGATCACGCTGCCGTGGCGCGAGGACTTCAACGGGCTTGCGTATGTGCTGGCGGGGCGCGGTGCGGTGGGCGCTGATCGGCGTCCGGTCCAGAAGGGGCAGACGGCGGTATTCGGTGCCGGCGGGTCCCTGACCGTCCGCGCGGACGACAAGCAGGACTCCAACGCGCCGGACCTGGAGGTCGTACTCCTGGGCGGGCAGCCGATCCGTGAGCCGATGGCCCACTACGGCCCGTTCGTCATGAACACCCGCGAGGAACTCCAGCAGGCCTTCGACGACTTCCAGAAGGGCCGGCTCGGGACGATCCCCGCGGTGCACGGGATGACCGAGGGCGGCCTGTAGGACCGCGAGCGACGCACCGCCGGATCTCACCCGGCTGGGTCGTTCGCGCAGGACAGCGCATGCACGCGCGTGATCCGCTGGACGGGTGCAGTTCCTTCCCGACCCCGTCCGGCGGTTCGCCGCCTGGTGCGCTGTCGTGCTGCTCGGTGCGGGAGTGGTCTACGTCGGGGTGCTGCTGTGCTCCGCGTTCCGTACGGCCGTGGTGCCGGTGCTGCTCGCCCTGCTCGGGACCGCCCTGCTGGGGCCCCTGCACCGGCGGCTCGTGAAGGCCGGGGTCAACCGGTCCCTCGCCGCCGGGCTCACCTGCGTGGCGGTCGTGGCCGTCGTCGGTGGAGCCGTGTACATCGTCGTCGCCGCGCTCGTCGACACCGGTGACGAGATCGTCGCCTCGCTGAAGGAGGCGGGCCAGGGGGTCGCCGACCACTTCGGGGCCGCGGGGACCTCGCTGGACGACCTCGCCACGAACGCGAAGGACCTGCTCACCAAGTTCGGCGGGACGGCCGCGTCCAACGTCATCAGCGGGGTCAGCGTCGTGGGCGAGGGCATCGCCATGGCCGTGCTGGCGCTGTTCCTCGTCTTCTTCTTCCTGCGGGACTCGCACAAGGCCGCCGGCCTGGTCCGGGAGATCGCTCCGGGGCCGGGCGGCGAGACGCTGGAGGCCATGGCACGACGGGCCTTCGAGGCCGTCGAGGGGTTCATGCGCGGTACCACCTTCATCGCGCTCATCGACGCCGTCTGCATCACCGTGGGACTGCTGGTCCTGGGTGTGCCGGGGGCCGTGGGGCTGGGCGCGCTCGTGTTCGTCGGCGCCTTCATCCCCTACCTCGGCGCCTTCATCTCCGGTGCCGTCGCCGTGCTGGTCGCGCTCGCCGACCGCGGGTTCGTGATCGCGCTGTGGGTACTCGGCGTCGTCCTCGCCGTGCAGGTGCTGGAGGGGCATGTGCTCACGCCGGTGATCCAGAGCCGGACCGCGCAGATGCACCCGGCGGTGGTGATGGTCGCGATCACGGCTGGGGCGTCCGTGGCGGGGATCCTCGGCATGCTGCTCGCCGTACCGCTCGCCGCGGCCGGCTTCGCGGTCGTACACGAACTGCGGGCGCGCTACGCCGAACCCGAGCCGTCCGGGGGCTCGGCCGAGCCTCCGGATTCGTAGAGCTCGAACCAGATGCTCTTGCCCTCGCCCTGAGGGTCCACGCCCCAGGCGTCCGCGAGCAGCTCGATGAGGATCAATCCGCGGCCGGAGGAGGCCAGTTCGCCGGGGCGGCGCTTGTGCGGGAGGGCGTCGCTGGTGTCGTTGACCTGGATCCGCATCCGGCGGCTCCCGGGTTCGCCCCGCACCTCCGCCAGCAGCAGCGCGTCGGCGTCGGTGTGCACGAGGACGTTGGTGAGCATCTCGGAGACCAGCAGCACCGCGGAGTCGACCTGGTCGGGCGAGGGCCAGTCGTGGAGCAGCTCACGCAGCTGCTGACGGGCCACCGCCACCCGCTCCGGTTCCGCCTGTGCGACGGAGAGCATGGTGCGGCGCACCGGCGACGGCAGGAACAGTGCCTCGCCGTAGCCCTCCCCCGGCCGGCTCAGCAGCAGTACGGCTATGTCGTCCTCGCGCCGGTCGGCGAGCGGGCCGGTGGTGTGGTGGGAGGAGGGTCCGTGCACGCCCTGCACCAGGGCGTCCGCCAGTTCCTCCAGATCGCCCTTGTGCTCCTCCAGGATCGTGCGGATCCGCTGCCAGCCGCTCTCCAGGTCGTGGCCGCCGGTCTCGATCAGGCCGTCGGTGCAGACCAGCATGGTCTCGCCGGCTTCGAGGGCGATCCGGGTGGTCGGGTAGTCCGCGTCCGGGTCGATGCCGAGAGGCAGGCCGCCCGCCGTCGGACGGGCCATCACCGTGCCGTCGGCCATGCGGATGGCCGGGTCGGGGTGCCCGGCGCGGGCGATGTCGAGGGTGCCGGTCGCCGGATCGGCCTCGACGTACAGACAGGTCGCGAAGCGCAGGTCCGAGTGGGCGTCGTCCTCGGCAGCTCCGTCCGTCATGCCGTGCAGGAAGCGGGAGGCACGGGAGAGCACCGCGTCGGGGCGGTGGCCCTCGGAGGCGTAGGCGCGCAGGGCGATGCGGAGCTGGCCCATCAGACCGGCCGCCCGGACGTCATGGCCCTGGACGTCGCCGATGACCAGGGCGATACGGCCGTTGGGCAGCGGGATCATGTCGTACCAGTCGCCGCCGACCTGGAGCCCGCCCCCGGTGGGGACGTAGCGGGCGGTGACGTTCATGCCCGGTATCTGCGGGCCGAGCGTCGGCATCATCGAGCGCTGCAGGCCGTCCGTCAGCGCGCGCTCGGTCTCGGCGACACCGGCGCGGGACAGTGCCTGGGCGAGCATGCGGGCGACCGTCGTCAGCACCGACCGCTCGTCGGGATTGAAGGTGACGGGGTAGGCGAAGGCCGCCATCCAGGCGCCCATCGTGCGGCCGGCCACGGTCAGCGGCAGAAAGGCCCAGGAGTGGCGCCCGAAGGACGAGGCGAGCGGCCAGGTGACCGGGTAGCGGGATCTGTACTGCTCCGGGGTGGAGATGTAGACGGCGCGGCCGGTGCGGACCACCTCGGCGGCCGGATAGTCCGTGTCCAGGGACATGTGGGAGAAGGGGCCGTCATCGCCGGGCTGGGCCCCGTGGTGGCCGGTGATCGTCAGCCGGTCGCCCTCGACGCCGAACACCGCGAGCCCGTCGGGGCTGAACCCCGGCATCGACAGGCCCGCCGCGACCCGCAGCACCTCCTCCGTGGACCGTGCCTCGGCCAGCGCCCGTCCCGCGTCCAGCAGGAACGCCTCCCTGGACCGCCGCCAGTCGCCGGTGACGGCGCTGCGTCCGGCCGGGGTGCCGGGCGTCGGCTCGGTCACCTCCTGGAGGGTGCCGATCAGCTGGAACGACTTCTTGCCGGGGTCGAAAGAGGGCTTGGAACGGGAGCGGACGACGCGGATCACCCGTCCGTGCTCGTCCATGATCCGGATCCGCACCTCTGCCAGCGTGCCCTCCGTGACGGCCAGCCCGACGACGGCGATGATCTCGTTCCAGTCGACCGGGTGGAGACGGGCCCTTGCCCGGGCTTCCGTGAGGGTCGTCTGGACGGCGGGCAGACCGAGGAGCCGGGCGGCTTCGGCATCGACCGTGACCAGTTCCGTGGCGGTGTCCCAGTGCCACAGGCCGGTCGCGAGGGCGGCGAGAACCTCCCCCACGGCGGGCAGAGGCTCACCAGTGCGCATTGCCCCACTTTATGGAGAGGTGATCGAGGAGTGCCACCGATTGACCCGTCTTAATGGTGGGGAGCTGATCGTGGGGTGCCCGGTACCCTGGGGTTGTTTCACGTGAAACGTACCCCCGATCCGCGAAGGCTGGATGAACGACGATGCATCGGTACAGGTCCCACACCTGCGGCGAGCTCCGCGCCTCTGACGTCGGCACCGACGTCCGGCTGAGTGGCTGGCTGCACAATCGGCGCGACCTGGGCGGCATCCTCTTCATCGATCTGCGTGATCACTACGGCATCACGCAGCTCGTCGCCCGCCCTGGAACCCCGGCCTACGAGGCCCTCGACAAGGTCACCAAGGAGTCGACGGTCCGCGTCGACGGCAAGGTCGTCTCCCGGGGCGCCGACAACGTCAACCCGGACCTGCCGACCGGTGAGATCGAGGTCGAGGTCGGCGAGGTCGAGCTGCTCGGCGCCGCCGCCCCGCTCCCCTTCACGATCAACACCGAGGACGGGGTGAACGAGGAGCGCCGCCTGGAGTACCGCTTCCTCGACCTGCGCCGCGAGCGCATGCACCGCAACATCCTGCTGCGTACGTCGGTCATCTCGGCGATCCGGCACAAGATGACGGCGCTGGGCTTCAACGAGATGGCGACGCCGATCCTGTCGGCGACCTCCCCCGAGGGCGCCCGCGACTTCGTGGTCCCCTCCCGGCTGAACCCGGGCAGGTTCTACGCCCTGCCGCAGGCGCCGCAGCAGTTCAAGCAGCTGCTGATGATCTCCGGCTTCGACCGCTACTTCCAGATCGCGCCCTGCTTCCGTGACGAGGACGCCCGCGCGGACCGTTCGCCGGGCGAGTTCTACCAGCTCGACGTCGAGATGAGCTTCGTCGAGCAGGAAGACGTCTTCCAGCCGATCGAGCAGCTCATGACCGAACTGTTCGAGGAGTTCGGCGGCGGCCGCCATGTCACCTCGCCCTTCCCGCGGATCCCGTTCCGCGAGGCGATGCTGAAGTACGGCTCCGACAAGCCGGACCTGCGGGCCCAGCTGGAGCTCGTCGACATCACCGACGTCTTCGACGGCTCGGAGTTCAAGGCGTTCGCGGGCAAGCACGTGCGCGCCCTGGCGGTGCCGGGGGTCCAGGACCAGCCCCGTAAGTTCTTCGACCAGCTCGGCGACTTCGCCGTCTCGCTGGGCGCGAAGGGCCTGGCCTGGGTGCGCGTCACCGAGGATGGGTCCCTCACCGGCCCGATCGCCAAGTTCCTCACCGAGGAGAACGTCGCCGAGCTGACCAAGCGCCTGTCGCTGGCCGCCGGCCACGCCGTTTTCTTCGGCGCGGGCGAGTTCGACGAGGTCTCGAAGATCATGGGCGCGGTGCGGGTCGAGGCCGCCAAGCGTGCCGGGCACTTCGAGGAGGGCGTCTTCCGGTTCTGCTGGATCGTCGACTTCCCGATGTACGAGAAGGACGAGGAGACCGGCGCGATCGACTTCTCGCACAACCCCTTCTCGATGCCGCAGGGCGGTCTGGAGGCCCTGGAGACCCAGGACCCGCTGGACATCCTGGGTTGGCAGTACGACATCGTCTGCAACGGCGTCGAGCTGTCCTCCGGCGCGATCCGTAACCACGAGCCCGACATCATGCTCAAGGCCTTCGAGATCGCGGGCTACGACCGTGAGACCGTCGAGGACAAGTTCGCCGGCATGCTGCGCGCCTTCCGCTTCGGCGCCCCGCCGCACGGCGGCATCGCCCCCGGCGTCGACCGCATCGTGATGCTGCTCGCCGACGAGCCGAACATCCGCGAGACCATCGCCTTCCCGCTCAACGGCAACGCCCAGGACCTGATGATGGGCGCGCCGACGGAGCTGGAGGAGGCGCGGCTGAAGGAACTGCACCTGTCGGTGCGCAAGCCGCAGCCGAAGTAGCGCACGGATCTCAGGCGGATACGAAGGGCTCGAAACCAACGTCGGTTTCGAGCCCTTTCCCTTGGGCACCCTGATGCACAGCTCGTGCAAGGAGGACGCCATGGGGTACGCGATCGCGTTCTCGGCGCTCCTGGTCGTCGGGGCGCTCGGTGCGGTCGTCGCACTGCGGCGTTCGCAGGCGGTCCGGGGCAGGACCGACCTGGACGCGGAGGCCGAGGCCAACCGCTGGCTGATACGGCTGGGCGGCAGCCTGATGCCGCCGGGAGCGAGCAGTCGGGCGACAGGCGGCCGGTCGGCGGGGCAGTCGCTCGCGGACGCCGCCGAGTGCCATCGCGCCGCCCGGGCCCTGCTCTCCGACGCCCGTACCGCCGCGGACTTCGAGCGGGTGACGCGGACGGCGCAGGAGGGGCTGCGGCATGTCGCCACGGCACGGGAGGCGCTGGGGCTTGCGAGGGACCCGGCCCCGACGACCGGCACCGGGGTGCTGACAGGCTGACCGACTCACCCACTCACCGACTCACCGGCGTTACGGGGCAGGGAGCCGGGGCGGCCGGGGCCGGTCAGGTGTCGTACGTGCCGTCCCAGGGGTCGCCGAAGGCGAGGCGGTCCGGGTAGAGCTCGGCCCAGCTCTCCCCGTCGTCCTCGCGGATCACCAGGCCGAACTGCACGTCGTCGACGGTCAGTTGGAACGGTCGTATCGCGATGTCCGTGTAGGAGCGGCGAGGCAGGCTGCGCAGGAGTTTCGCCAGGTGGACACGGGCGCGCTGCATGACCGACCCGTCTCCGTCCGGATCGCGCATCTGCTCGGCCCAGGTGCCGGCACACCAGATCTCCGAGTCGCGGTAGCGGCCCTCGGGGTCGAAGGTGTGCAGCACCGCGTAGAGACGTTTGTGCTCTTCCCAGCCGTGGTCGAGACGGAATCCCCGCGGGAAGGCATAGGTGATCGACGCCAGGAACTGCCCGTCCGCGTACCGGCCGATGGACTCGGTCCGGTGCCTGGGCACGTAGGCGATCGGGACGACTTCGGGTACTGCCATGGCGGAACAATACGGGGCCCGGAAAGCTGTTCCGCCTTCCGAGCCCCATTTCTCACGGTTCCTACGCGGGCTCGCCGCCGAAGCGCTCCTTGTAGGTCTCCAGGTCCTCGTCCGTCAGCTTGGCGAACAGGACCGGCGGGACCGTGAAGGGGGTGCCTGAGGGGACCCCCGTGAGGGACCTGGCCTCGTCCGGGGTGATCCAGGTTGCGGTGTCGTCAGGCAGGGCGAACGCCTGGCGCATGGTGGCCGACGTCGTCGGGATGAACGGCTCCGAGACCACCGCGTAGAGGTGGATCAGGTTCATCGCCGTGCGCAGCGTCAGGGCCGCGCCGTCCTTGTCCGTCTTGATCTCCAGCCAGGGGGCCTTCTCCTCCAGATAGGAGTTGCCCGCGGACCACAGGGCGCGCAGGGCCGCGGCCGCCTTGCGGAACTGGAGGGCCTCCAGCTGGGACTCGTACTCGGCGAGGAGTTCGGCGATCTGCTCGCCCAGCTTCGTCTCCGCCTCGCCCGGCTCGCCGCCCGCGGGGACGTCCTCGCCGAAGCGCTTCTTGGAGAAGGACAGGACGCGGTTGACGAAGTTGCCGAGGGTGTCGGCCAGGTCCTTGTTCACCGTCGCCGTGAAGTGCTCCCAGGTGAAGGACGAGTCGTCCGACTCGGGAGCGTTGGCGATCAGGAAGTAGCGCCAGTAGTCGGCCGGGAGGATCTCCAGGGCGTGGTCGGTGAAGACGCCCCGCTTCTGGCTGGTGGAGAACTTTCCGCCGTAGTACGTCAGCCAGTTGAAGGCCTTGACGAAGTCGACCTTCTTCCACGGCTCGCGGACACCCAGCTCGGTGGCCGGGAACATCACCGTGTGGAAGGGGACGTTGTCCTTGGCCATGAACTCCGTGTAGCGGACGTCGGTGTCGACGTCGTACCACCACGACTTCCAGTCGCGGTTCTCCGGGTCGAGGTCCGACCACTCCTTCGTCGCGCCGATGTACTCGATCGGGGCGTCGAACCAGACGTAGAAGACCTTGCCCGCCGCGGCCAGCTCCGGCCACGTGTCGGCGGGGACGGGGACGCCCCAGTCGAGGTCGCGGGTGATCGCGCGGTCGTGCAGGCCCTCGGTCAGCCACTTGCGGGCGATGGAGGAGGCCAGCTGCGGCCAGTCCGCCTCGTGGCGGGACACCCACTCCTCGACCTCGTGCTGGAGCTTCGACTGGAGGAGGAAGAGGTGCTTGGTCTCGCGGACCTCCAGGTCCGTGGAGCCGGAGATCGCCGAGCGCGGGTTGATCAGGTCGGTGGGGTCCAGGACCCGGGTGCAGTTCTCGCACTGGTCGCCGCGGGCCTTGTCGTAGCCGCAGTGGGGGCAGGTGCCCTCGACGTAGCGGTCAGGGAGGAAGCGGCCGTCGGCGGGGCTGTACACCTGGCGGATCGCCCGCTCCTCGATGAAGCCGTTCTCGTTGAGGCGGCGGGCGAAGTGCTGGGTGATCTCCACGTTCTGGGAGCTGGAACTCCGGCCGAAGTAGTCGAAGGCCAGCGCGAAGCCGTCGTAGACCGCCTTCTGGGCGTCGTGCGCCTGCGCGCAGAACTCGTCCACGGGAAGACCCCGCTCCTTCGCCGCCAGCTCGGCCGGGGTGCCGTGCTCGTCCGTCGCGCAGATGTACAGGACGTCGTGACCGCGCTGGCGGAGGTAGCGGGAGTACACGTCCGCCGGGAGCATGGACCCCACCATGTTGCCCAGGTGCTTGATTCCGTTGATGTACGGAAGGGCGCTGGTGATGAGGTGTCGAGCCATCGGGGGCTGCTCCCAGGTCGGTTTCGTGGTTCTTGGTCCGCGGTTCCTGCTTCGCTGCGAACCTTGAAATCGTAGCCGACACGGGTGGGCCGCCCGCTTCCCGTTTTACGGTGTGGGAAGGGGCGGCCGCCTGGTGATCTTCGGGGGTTACGGGCGCCAGTTCGCCAGGATGCCCTCGTAGACCTCCGTGTCCGTGAGCTCGCGCGGGGTCGCGCCGGCGAGGAAGTGGGACGTGTTGTCCAGCTTCAGCTTGCGGAGGTAGTCGAAGGCCTTGTTCTCCGGGTCTCCGAAGGCGACGAAGGAGAAGAAGACGGCGGGGTGGTTCTTCGCCGCGTCCGTGAGGGCCTGGTTGGCGGGGGTCTTGGCGTCGGGGGCGCCGTCCGTCTGGAAGACGACCAGGGCCCGGGTGCCGGGGGCTTCCTTGGCGTGGTGGGTGAGGACGTCCTCCACGGCCGCGTGGTAGCTGGTACGGCCCATGCGGCCGAGCCCTGCGTGCAGGTCGTCGATCTTGTTCTCGTGGTCGGTGAGGGCGAGTTCGCCGGTGCCGTCCACTTCCGTGGAGAAGAACGTGACGTGGACCGTGGTGTTCTCGGCGCCCTGGGGGTCGAGGTGGGCGGCGAGGGCGAGGGTCTGCTCGGCGAGCGCCTGTGCGGAGCCGTCCTTGTAGTACGGGCGCATGCTCGCGGAGCGGTCGAGGACGAGGTAGACCTTGGCGGCGGTGCCGGTGAGGCCGGTGGCCTTGAGGGTGGCCTCGGCTGCGGTGTACGCCGTGCGGAGAGTTGCGGGGACGGGCACGGGCCCCCGGTCTGCGGCCGGGTTGCTGCTCCCACCCGCACCACCCGTACCACTTTCGTCGTCGACTGCGACTGGCCCCTGTGGGGCGTCCTCGCCATCGGCGGCTGCGGGCTCGTCCACCGCGGCGGCCACGGGCTCCGGAGCGGAAACCGTGTCGTCCGCCGACGCGGCCACCGGCTCGGGCTGCGGTTCGGGCGCCACCTCGGCGTCCGCCTCGGTCTCCGGTTCGGGAGCGGAAACCGCCACCGGCTCCGATTCCTCGACAGTCTCCGGCGCGGGGGCGACCACGGCGGCCGACTCGGGCTCGGGCTCCGGTTCGGCGAGGGTCTCGGGCTCGGCCTCAGGCTTGACCTCCGTCTCGGCCTCAGGCTTCGCCTCCGTCTCGGGCTCGGCCTCCGCGGCCGGCGAGGGCTCCGGCTCGGGGGCTTCCTCGATCACCGCCTCGGGCGCGGGCGCGGGGGCGACCTCGGCGGCCGGCTCGGGCTCGGGCGTCGGCTCCGTCGCGGCCTCGGCCTCGGCTTCCGCGATCGGCTCCTCCGCGACCTCCGCCGCAGTCTCGGGCTCGGCCTCCGTAGCCACCGGCTCCGGCTCGACCGCCGCGACGGGCTCCTCAGCCACTGCAGCCTCGGGCTCCGGCTCGGACGTGGGCTCCTCGGCCACCGCTTCCACGGCAGGCTCGGGCGCTTCCTCCGTCACCGTCGGTTCGACGGCCTCCGGGGCGGTCGGCTCGACCACCGTCGGCTCGGGCACCTCCTCCGCCTTCGGCTCCCCGACCTGCCTCTCCGCGACCGTCGGGTTCGCCGCTGTCGGCTCCACCGACTCCGCCGGCCTCGGCACCGTCACGCTGTTGAAGGCAGCTGAGACCAGTTCGTGCTCGTCCTTGGTGGACTCGGCGGGGGTCGTCCGCGGCTCCGGGATCTGCGCGGATGCCGTCGGCTGGGGCTCGGGGGACGGTGCGGGGACGGTCGGTTCCGAGGTCCGCGAAGGAGTTCGGTCCGCACCCTCTGCCTCGGCGGCACGCCCCTTGCGTGACTTGCCGAACGCGTTCCGCAGGAGAGTGAGAATGCCCATGTGCGCAATCCTTCGAGTGAGTTGAAGGCCGTCAATCCCTGGCCAGGGCCGACACGTAAGGTTAGCGGCCCAAGATGGCGATCTTGGGGAGGGATGGTATGCCCCGAACCTTCCCCCCAGCAGGGCCGGTCGTAGGCAACACAATGCCTGAGCCCCGTACGGCACTTGAGTCGTACGGGGCGTGTCGCGTATGCGAACGCGGCTACGCGAAGGCGTCCACGGCGATCAGGGCAATGGGTGAAGCCCCCCGCCCAAGCGCCCTGAAGGCAGCACACGGGCGGGGCACGCGTTTCAGAGGCAGCTCAGGGCGTTGTCCACCTCGTAGATGGTGGGGCGATCCTCGGGAGCGTGGCTGAGCATCACGTCGATCAGGTCACCCAGCTTGCCGGGCGCTTTCACGGGCCGGCGCCTGCCGTCCGCCACGGCTTCCCGTTGGACTGCGCGCAGGGCGTCGTCCGGGTACTCGACGGCTCGCCAGCCGGTGGCGGAGATGAGCAGGGAGGCGCCGAGCGCGTACACGTCGGCTTCCTGCGTCGGCTCGGCTTCTCCGGTGTCGAGCACGCTGCGGGCCATCTCCGGTGCCTCGTAGTGGACCAGGCAGCCGCGGAACGGGAAGTCGTATCCCTCGGGCACGTGGCCGCCTCGGGCTAGGGCGAGGTCGATGAGGTGCGTTCGTTCCGGGCAGATGATGAAGTGGGCGGGCTGTACGTCACCGTGGGCCCAGCCCTTGGCGTGGAGTTCGGCCAGGGCTTCGACGCAGCCCAATGCCACGCTGGTGTGCGGTGCGATGGACGAGTCCGGCCTACGGCAAGGCTCCCAGAGCTGGTACAGGTCCGGCCCTTCGTGCCACGGCTGGAAGTTCCAGGTTCCGCGCTCCCATTCGCCGTATGCGAGGTCGACCAGGCCGAGGCGCAGCAGAACGGCCCCTTCACGTGCGGGGGCGAGGGCGGTCCAGGGCTGGGCGGACCATTCGGTCGTGGCCTCGATCGGATAGCCGACCTTCACGGCGTAGTGGCCGCGATGGCTTTGCACCTCCCAGACCATGGAGCCCCGGCGGTCGAGGACCAGGCGCTGAGCCGTGGGCATGAGCGCGTCGAGCACCACGATCGGCAGTTCAGGGGGTGACCAGGAAAACGTCTGTTCTCCTTCCGGGCGAACGCGGCCGACCACGAGTCGAGGCCGGCCGCGTCGCTGCTGTCGTGTGTTAGTCCTGATATTCCTGACCGTACGGACGGCCGCAGTCCGAGTCGCACTGCGCGAGGTTCGTGCCGTCCACGGTCCACAGGTCGTCGAAGACCACGAACCCGGCCGCCTTCATCGCGAGAACGGAGACGGCGACCTTCTGCGGGTCACGGGGCCCTCCGCTCGGCATGGGGTTGTGGTGGAGGAAACGGCCCGCGTGCTGGTCGCAGAGCGTGGCGTACTCCTTCGTGTGCAGGATGAGCGCGTGCAGACCGAGGTCCACGTCGTCCGACGGGACCATGGGGAACGGTCGCGGTCGCGGCGGTGACCACGAAGGCCACCGCCTGGTCCGCGATCCGCTCAGCCCGCTCGCGGGACTGCCCGTTGTGGACGATCACGAAGTTGGTGAGGCTGTCGGACAGCTCCTCACCAGCCACCACGCGGCCGGTCCTTTGGTCGTTGGCCGTTGCCGTCATGCAAACGACCAGCGGGCGGACGTCCCCGTGTCCACCTTCGTGGACATGCTGACCCAGGCCCGGGAGCACATCGACGTGTTGGTGTACGCCGCCGTCTTCCTGCACGAGGCGTACCCGAGATTCAACGAGCTCTTGAAGGAGCGAGCGGCCGAGGGCTGTGCAGTCCGTATTGCGCTCGGCGACGCGGACAGCTCAAACGTCCAACAGCGTGGCGACGAAGAGAAGTTTGGTCACGGTATCCAGTCCCGTTGCCGCCTCGCGCTGATGCACTACCGCCCCCTTGTCGGGGTACCTGGCATCAAGGTGCGGACCCATGCCACCACCCTCTACAACTCGATTTACAGGGCTGACGATCAGGCCCTGGTCAACGCTCACGTCTGGGGCGTGAACGCTTACGGTGCCCCCGTCTGGCACCTGCTGCCCTTCTTGCCGCGAACGACCGGGTCCGGCCCTGTCAGCGATCCCCCCTTTTGGCGCGTACGGAGGCCGCGGTCTCCAACGCCGTCCGCCAGGCGGGAGCCGGCCCGTCGGGCTCCGGCTCCGGGCGACGGCTAGCGGTCGAAGGACGTGACGGTCGCCCGCGGGGCAGGGCCATGCCAGCAATTCCGTCCGACACAACGCCGCAAAGGGATGCCGCCGCTCAGAGCTGACGGCAGCGACGGCACACAGACGAACATGATCCCCAACCTGTGCGATCGAAGTGAGAGGTAGGCACTCCTTATGGTGCCCTGCCCGATCCTACGGATCGGAAGGTCGCCGATTCGAATCCAGCTGTTCAGGACGGTCGATCGGTATGCGGACGGCTTCTGAAAGATGACCTACGGGAGGGCCGGCGCCGGCCTCCGGATGCCCCGCACACCCCCCGCACCCTCCCGTTCCAGCCACTCCCGATACGCCGGTGCCTGGTGGGCCGAGTCCCAGTACGCCTCTTCCAGTGCGGGCAGGGCGCCGTCCAGGTCCGTCTCCGTGCGGGCCGCCAGCAGCAGGCGTACGCCGAGCGGGTCGCCCTGGAGGCGGCGTACCGCCATGTCGGGGTGGGAGAGGGCGGTCGGCTGGCAGACGGTGACCACCTCGCCGGTCGCGACCAGCGCGGTGGCCGTGTGGTAGTCGCCGTGCAGGACGTGCGGGCTGATGCCCGCCCCGCGGAACATGCGCTGCACGGCGTCCCACTCGCCGTCCACCGTGGGGTCGATCATCCAGCGGTCGCCGGCCAGTTCGCCGACGTCGACCACGGGGTGCGCGGTCGCCGGATGGTCGGCCGACAGGTACACGAACTGCGGTTCGCGTTCCATCAGGGTGCGCAGCCGCAGGCCCTCGGGGATGCGCAGGGGGCTGCCTTCCACCTCGTGCACGAAGGCGACGTCGAGCTGGCCGTCGGCGACCATGCGCAGCAGGGCGTTCGGGGAGACGTTCATGTGGAGGGTGGGGTCCTGGCCGCGGGCGCGCAGCCGGCGCAGCCAGCCCGCCAGAGCCTTGCTCGCGGTGGAGCCGACGCGCAGCTCGGGACCGCCCGTCGCCGCGGCCCGTGCCTCGCTCACCAGGGAGCGCATCTCGGCCACCAGGGGGCGGGCGCGGCTCAGCACCAGGCCGCCCAGCGGAGTGGGGCGGCAGCCGGTGCGGGTGCGGACGAACAGCGCGCCGCCCAGCTCCTGCTCGATACGGCGCAGTTGCGTGCTCAACGACGGCTGGGCAACGCCCAGTTGACGCGCGGCGCGGTGCAGACTGCCGGTGTCGGCTATGGCGCACAGCGCGCGGAGGTGTCGCACCTCGAGGTCCATCCCTCGGAGCGTAAAGCGGAACCAAAGGTTTCACCAGACGCACAAATCCCGCCCGACACACGCGAATTGGGTGTCTCGGAGAGAAGGGAGAGAACGGAGAGAACGGAGAGGACTGAGAGGGCGGCGATCGGGGTGATAGGGGCGTGCTATCGGCGGTTGCCATCATCACAGTGATCCCGCAGGCGCCGAAACTCACCGATGACGACTGGCTCACCCCCCACCTAGGAGTCAT
The DNA here is from genome assembly GCF_058267695.1 of Streptomyces sp. DF42. Lineage (NCBI taxonomy): Bacteria > Bacillati > Actinomycetota > Actinomycetes > Kitasatosporales > Streptomycetaceae > Streptomyces > Streptomyces sp. DF42. Next base: position 4,930,783 of record NZ_CM177859.1, read on the forward strand.
CGATGCGCAAGCGCACCTCCATGTCCACGTCCATCCTCACGGCGGCGGTCGGCCTCAGCCTCGCCGCCTTCGGCCTCGGCGCGGCGGTTCCCGCCGCCGCTGCCCCGGCTCCCACCTCGTACTCCGGCTACACCGGGTCTCCCGCCGAGGCCAAGGCAAACCAGGCGTTCTTCCAGGCGGTCGTCAAGTCCGTCGCCGAGAAGCGCGCCGCCCACCCGAGCAGCGCGGCGGCCGTCACGGTCGTGTACAACGCCTCCGGAGCGCCGACGTTCAGCGCCCAGATAGCCCGCAGTGCCCAGATATGGAACAGCTCGGTGTCGAACGTGAAGCTCCAGTCGGGCTCGAACGCCGACTTCAGCTACCGCGAGGGCAACGACTCCCGCGGTTCGTACGCCTCGACCGACGGTCACGGCGGCGGCTACGTCTTCCTCGACTACGCGCAGAACCAGCAGTACGACTCCACGCGCGTCACCGCCCACGAGACCGGCCACGTCCTCGGTCTGCCCGACCACTACGAAGGCCCCTGCAGCGAGCTGATGTCGGGCGGCGGCCCCGGCCCGTCCTGCACGAACTCCGTCCCGGACGCCAACGAGCGGGCCCGCGTCAACCAGCTGTGGGCCGGCGGCTTCCAGGCGGCCCTCGACAAGGCGCTGCACAAGTCCCGCTAGGCACTCCCGCCGGACGCCACCCCCCACACGGTGCGGCCGCCCTCCTGCACGGGGCGGCCGCACCCGTCCGTTCCGGCGGCGGCCCCGGCGCGGACCTCAGTGCGGGCGCTGGTGAAGTGTGATGTCCACCAGCAGCGCCCGGTGGTCGGATTCGGCCACGCCCACCAAACGGGCGCTGCTCGCGGAGAAGTCCCGGGAGACCAGTACGTGGTCGATCTGGGCGCCGAACGTCGGCGCGGTGCGGGCGGGCCAGCTGGGCGTGCGGTCGTGGCCCGCGAGCCGGGCGGCGTCGCGCATGCCGGTGTCGAGGATGCGGCGGAAGGCGGCGTGGTCCTGGGAGGCGTTGAAGTCGCCGGCCAGGACCATGGGCGTGCGGGTGGCGGCGGCCGTGTCCCGCAGTCGCCCGAGTTCCCGGCGCCAGAGGCCGACCTGGCCGGGCAACGGCGGCATGGGGTGCGCCAGTTGGAGGCGTACGGCATGGCCGCGCACGTCGGCTACGGCGCCGGGCATGCCCATGGTGCCGGGCACGTCCGCGGTGCCCTTGAGCGGGAAGCGGCTGAGGATGACCGACCCCTCGGAGCCCCCGGCCGCCACGGCCTGCCGGTAGGGGTAGTCGGCGCCGAACTCCTGCTTCAGCCGGGCCTGGCAGGTGTACTCGCACTCCTCCACGAACACGATGTCCGGCCTGTCGCCGCGGATCACGGGGACGAGGGAGGCGGTGCCGCGCCCGAACTCGACGTTCGAGGTCAGCACCTTGAACTCGGCGAGCGGGGTGCCACCGGGGTCGTCCGTCTTCCCGTACGGCTCGATGAACCACGCCAGCAGCCCGAGGACGACGAGCGACCAGACCATCCCCAGCCGCCACCGGGCGAGCAGCGCGAGCAGGAGGGCGCATCCGGCCGGGGCGAGGAGCCAGGGCAGGAAGGCGAGGACCTGGGGGACGGGGGTGATGCCGTCGCTGTCGGCGACGCGGCAGCCGGCCACGACACTCACACCGGCCAGAAGCAGTCCGCAGAGCACGGCGCCGAACCTCCGCGGACCCGTGGCCCCCGGACCCCCGCTGCGGCCCTCCTCGGGCCTCGTCCCCGTACGCCGGACGGGCTGAATGGTCACCGACACGACGTTACGGGCGCAGGTCCACTCGCGCCAGGAACTGGTCCAACGCCTCGTTGAACTCCTTCGGCCTCTCCAGGTTCGGCATGTGGGCCGTGCCCTCGATGACGTGGAGGGTCGAGTCGGGCAGGGCCGCGTGCATCGCCTCGGCGTCGCGGACCGGGGTGAAGGTGTCGTCGGAGCCCACGACGACCAGGGCCGGGACCGTGACGGTCGTCAGCAGCTCGCGGTAGTCGGGGCGGGCGGCGCGGGCGCGCAGGGCCGCCGCGGCGTTCTGCGGGGAGGTGGCCGTCATCATGCCGTGGACGTGGGCCTTGACCCGCGCGTCGGCGTACGGCGCGACCATCTTCTCCAGTACGTCGTCGGCGTACCCGCCCATGCCCTCGCGCAGCAGCCGGTCCGCGGTGGCGTGGCGGACGCGGACGCCCTCGGGTGTCTCGGCGGCCGGGAAGGTGTCGGCGAGGACCAGGCCGCGGACGCGGTCGGGGAACTGCCGGTAGAAGTCCATCACGATCTGGCCGCCCATGGAGAGGCCGGCCAGGACGCAGGTCTCCACCGACAGGTCGTCGAGCAGGGCCCTGATGTCGCCGGCGAACTGCTCGAAGCGGGTGATCGCGGGGGAGGGCGGGGAGGCGCCGTAGCCGCGCAGGTCGGGGGCGATCACCCGGCGGGCGGCGGAGAACGCCTCCAGCTGCGGGTTCCACATCGTGCGGTCGAAGGGGTGGCCGTGGATCAGGACGAGAGGGACTGCCTGGACTGCCATGGCCTCGACCCTAGGTCGGCCCAACTCTTCGGTGCAATAAGATCTTTGCCCTCAGTGCAATGACAGCAGGGGGCTTGGCTCGTGGACGCGTACCGGCGCATCGCCGACCGCATCGCCGACGACATCACCGCCGGACGGCTCCGGCCGGGCGAACGGCTGCCTCCGCAGCGAAAGTTCGCCCGTCGGTACGGGATCGCCGCCTCGACGGCGGAGCGGGCCTACGGCGAGCTGGTGCGGCGGGGGCTGGTCGTCGGCGAGGTCGGCCGCGGCACCTTCGTGCGGGCCGCCGCTACGGGACCCACGGGGCGCGCGCTCATCGAACCGGCGCCGTCGGCTCCGGTGAACATGGAGCTCAACTACCCTTCCGCGCCCGGCCAGTCGGAGCTGCTCGCAGCCGCTCTCGCCCCGCTGCTGCGCCCCGACGTCCTCACCGAGGCCCTGCGTCCGGCGGCCGCCGACGGCACCGCGGCGGCCCGCGAGGCGGTGGCGGCCCTGCTCGCCACGCCCGGCTGGCGCCCGGCCCCCGGCCAGTTGCTCTTCACCGGCAACGCCCGCCAGGCCATCGCCGCCGCGCTGGCCTCCCTGGTCCGGCCCGGTGGCCGGGTCGGTGTCGAAGCGCTGACGTACCCGCTGGTCAAGGAGGTCGCAGCCCGGCTCGGCATCATCCTCGTCCCGCTCCCCACGGACCACGAGGGCCTGCGCCCGGAGGCCGTCGCGGGTGCCCGGCTGTCCGCCCTCTACGTCCAGCCGACGCTGCACAACCCGACGTCCGTGACCACGAGCACCGAGCGGCGCAGGCAACTGGCCGGTGTGGTGGACAAGTTGGGGCTCCCCGTCGTCGAGGACCGGATCTGGTCCTTCCTCGACGAGGCGGGGGACGCCCCCTTCGCCGCGCTCGCCCCGCAGCTCACCCACGTCGTCGACGGCCTCTCCAAGCGGGTCGCGCCCGGTCTGACGGTCGGCTTCCTCGTCGTACCGCCGCATCGGGCACAGGCGGTGGCGGCGGCCGTGCGGTCCGGAGGGTGGAGTGCCGGGCGGTTCGCGCTGGAGGCGGGCGTGCGGTGGATCGGGGACGGGACGGTGCAGCGGCTGGTGGCGGCGAAACGCGAGGACGCGGCGCTGCGACAGCGAGTGGTCGCCGAGCAGCTGGCCGGTTTCCGCATACGGGCCGATCCGCGGGCCTACTTCGCCTGGTGGGAACTCCCCGCCCCCTGGCGCGCGGACACCTTCACGGCCGCTGCCGCCGCACACGGCATCGCCGTCACGCCGGGCCCCGCCTTCACCGTCGACCCGCACCGCACCCCGGCCGCCGTCAGACTCGGGCTCGCGTCGGCCGCGGTGCCGGACCTGCGGCGGGCGTTGCGGACACTTGCCGAGGTCGCGGGAGACGCCCGTGGCGTCCGCTGAGCAGGTCGAGCCGAGGGTCGCCATCGCGCCGTCCGCCGCGGGCCGGGCAGGTTGCTGCGGGCACCGGCGAACGTGACGCTCAGGTCCTTGGCGTGCGCGGCCCGCGCCAGTCAAGGGGGTCACCGGGGTCGCCCGGGGGCGCCATGGTCATGCCCAGGTCGGCAGCCTCCGGATCCGCTCCGAGCGGCCCGTCCTGCGGTGCCTGGCCCCGCACCCGCACGTGCACCCGGCGGCTGAGCCAGGTGGCGAACGCGACCGTCAGGCCGAGGGCGACCAGCAGCCAGGATGCCTGGCGCAGGGTCGCGGTGAGGGCGTCGTAGACGGCGCCCGCGGCCGACTGGTGGGCCTCCTCGGGGAGGTCGGCGAGGGTGAGGCGGCGGCCGATCGTGATGGCGAGCGCGAGCAGCGCGCCGCCGAGCGCCGTGCCGAGCGCGGTCGCGGTGATCGCGCGGCGGCGGCAGGTGGCGACGGCGATTCCGGAGACGGCGAGGACGACGGCGGCGACGGGCAGCCAGAAACCGGCGACTTCCAGCACGTGGAATCCCTTCCGGAGCCGGTCCAGTTCCTGAACCGGGATGACGGAGACCTCGGTGTGCTCGACCGGGATACGGTTCGCGAACGGCACGTGGTCCACGGCGAGTTGACGCTTGACCTGGGCGGTGACGGGGGCGAGGTCGACGGTGACGTCCCGCTCGCTCTCGTCGTGCAGGGCGCGCAGCACGGCGTCGTGGACGGCCCTGTTCGCCGAGTCCCAGGCCAGCCGGAAGGTCTCGGTACCGGTGAAGGAGTGGACCGCGTCGTGCACGAAGGGGCGCACGGTGCCCCGCAGCGGCCGGACGTCCACCCGGTCGTCGACCTGGTCCATGATTCCGGCGCCGACGGTGTCCGCGATGGCGTCGCGCACGGCCGGGTCCGCGGCCAGCGGCGCCATCGTCGTGACGTAGCGCCCCGTGTCGGCGAGGTCGTACGCCGCCCAGGCCGCGAGCGCGCCGCACGGCGCGAACAGGCAGGCGAGGGCGATCAGTGCCGCCGACAGGGCGCTCCGCAGGCGCGCAGGACGTGGGGCCACCCCTCCAGCCAACGGCCCGGCGGCGGAGTGCGCGAACGGTACGACTCCAAATGGGTGCACCGCACGTAGGCGCCGGTCAGGGGCGCACAGGTGGGTCCCTTCGCGCGTCGGTCAGGGGCGGACGGGTGGGCCGCGCTCGTACGCGCGTCAGCGCCGGGGTACGCCGCGCTTGCACGCCCGTCCGGCGCTGGATGGGCGCGTGGGCGGCGCTCGCCCGCCGGTCAGCGGTGGACGGGTGGGTGGCTTTCGCCAGCCGGTCAGGGGCGGGCAGGTGGGTCCCTTCGCGCGTCGGTCAGGGGCGGACGGGTGGGCCGCGCTCGTACGCGCGTCAGCGCCGGGGTACGCCGCGCTTGCACGCCCGCCCGGTGTCGGACGGGTACGTGGGCCGCGCTCGTACGCCCGCCCGGTGCTGGACGGGCGGCGCGCCGCGCTCGTCCGCCGGTCAGGGGTGGACGGGTGGGTGGCTTTCGCGCGTCGGTCAGGGGCTGGTGCGTGGGCCGCGCTCGTACGCCCGCCCGGTGCTGGATGGGCGGCGCGCCGCAATCGCCCGCCGGTCAGGGGCGGACGGGTGGGTGGGGCGCTCTCGTGCCCGTCAGCGGACGCGGTTGCCCACGGCGTCCTCGCGTGTGTAGTAGCGGTAGAAGAACACCGCGAAGACGCCCGCCGTGACGACCACCCCCAGCGCCACCGACCGGTAGACCGACTCGCCGGTCTGGCTGTAGAGGAAGCCGACCGCGGCGCCGGCGAACCCCGACTTGACCAGCGAGTGCAGTTCCCGCTTCAGCAGCGGCGCGAACGTCGCGACGGCGATGCACAGCGCGATGAACGCGGCCGCGGTGACGAAGCCGAACAGGATGTTCCAGCCCGTGATCTCGCCGCCGCCGCGTCGGTTGGCCGCCGCCCAGAAGCCGTAGAGGAGTCCGAGTACGACGGGGATCCCGTACCGCCCCGCCGCATGTACCCGCTCGTCGAACAGGTCGGGCGTGCGGGTGGGCCGGGCCGTGCGGTTCAGCCTGGCCTTGCCCATCATTCCGCCGGACGTGGGTGCCGCATGAGCCATGAGAGCGCTCCTCTCTCTCCTCGCCCCCGACTACCAGAGCACACCTGGGCACAGGCCCTGGCAAGTCGGCCGGCAGCCCGGATGCGCGGGGAGGGGGGACATGTTTCTCTGGGGCCCATGACGAAGGTGCTCGACCGGCTGCCGCGGGCCGGGCACACGGACGCTGTGCGGCGGCACCAGCTGCTGCGGGTGCGGGGGCGGAGCGTCGCCTGGGTGCCGCCCGCACTGCTCCTCGTGGCCATCATGATCGCCGACTTCAACACCACCGGCGAGTTCCGGATCATCTCCTGGATCGTGCTCGTGCCGGGTATCGCCGCCGCGATCTGCGGCGTGTGGGGCACGGCACGGTGCGGCACTGCGGCGGCCGGCCGGCCGACGACACGACGGTCTTCGCCGTTCGACGGGCCGTTCGGCAGGTCGTCCCGGGGGAGGCGGAGCACGGTCGTTTGCGGTCCTGAGACCCACCTTTGCAGCCGCAGCGGTTACGGTGCTGCCTAAGTGATCGACGGGGGATGGGGAGGGAACGATGCCGGGAACCGTGCTGTTGCTCGCCGCATCCCCGGCGGCCAAGGGCTGTCTGGTGGACGCGGCGTCCGTGCTCCCCGTGCTCGCGGCCGTCCCGCCCGGCGTCCTGTCCGGCACGGAGACGGCCAACGTCGTCGAACTCGCCGACCCGCTGGAGCCGCAGGCCGTGCTCACCCGGCTGCGGGCGGCCGCGGCTGCCCCCGGGCCGCTCACGGTCTTCGTCGCCGGACAGCTGCAGCTCGACCGGCGCCAGCGGCTGCCCCACCTGGCGCTGGCCCGCACGACGCCCTCGACGGTGCGCTACACCGCTCTGCCCTGGCACTGGATCCGGGAGGAACTGCGGCTGCGCGCGGCCGGATCCACGACCCTCGTCCTCGACCTGCACGCGGACCCCGAGACCTGGGAGTGGCTGCGGGCGAACCCCCTCGACTCCGGGCGCAACAACGCCGTCTACGGGCGTATCGCACCGCCGCCGTCCCGGCGCACGGTCGCTGTGCCGACGTACATGAAGGCCGTGGCGACGATCCTGCGCAGTGGCCACCGGCCCGAACTGGCGGAGCTTCACCAGCAGGCGCTGGCCCGGGTGGGCGTGGACGGGTACGCGGACCTCGTGCTGGCGGCGCCGGGTGTCGCGGGGGCCGCTGTCCCCGGGGGCTACGCCCCCGGACCCCCGTATCGGCCTGAACCGCCTCGTCCTCAAACGCCGGACGGGCTGACTGGTGCGGTTCTCCTGCCGGTTGGGCCGCCGGACGGGCTGACTGGTGCGGATCTCCTGCCGGTTGCGCCGCCGGACGGGCTGACTGGTGCGGATCTCCTGCCGGTTGCGCCGCCCGACCGGCTGACTGATGCCGACCGGCGCCACAGCGGTGCGGCCGGTGAGGCCGATCCTCACTCCGCCATCTCCGTCGCCGTCCGGTCCGGGCGCCATCCCGATGCCGATGCGCTCGCCGCCCACCACGAACAAGCCGCCGTGCGGGCGCACGGGCCGGGGTCCGAACAGGCCCTGCACTGGGCCGAGGTGCGCGCGGACCTGGCGATGTTCGCCGGGGATCCGTCGCGCAGCTGCCGTACCTGGCTGGGCGTGGCCGCCGCACGGTTGTCGGCCGGGCAGCGCCCGGACACGGCGGCCGTCGAGGCGGCCGTGGACCGGGCGCACCACCAGTGGGGGCAGGTCCGCGACGCGACGGCGGCGCGGGAGCTCGGGGCGTCGCTCGCCGACCTGCGCGCCCGCGTGCCGGGGCGTCGGCAGGGCGCGCTGGACCACGTCCAGCGGCAGTTGCGGCAGCTGCAGACGCAGGGCTAGGCGGGGGCTAGGCGAGGTATTCGAGGGCGGCCGAGACCAGGGTCCGCACGCCCGGGGTGATCGTCGACAGGTCCGGCCCGAAGCGGGGGCTGTGGTTGCTCGGGACGGCCAGGAACTTCTCCATCAGGTCGGTGCCGGGCGCCGCGTCCCACACCTCGGCCGGGGTCGTCGTGACGAACCAGTAGGAGTACGGGATCCCGCCCCGCGCCAGAATCGGGAAGTCCTCGCTGCCCATCACGGGGCCGAAGTCCAGCACTGTCCCCGCCCCGAGCACCTCCTCGTGCACGGCCGCGACCCGGCGGTCGGTGTCGGCGTCGTTCATGGTCACCGGGAAGGTCGCACCCACCATCACCTCGGGCTCCCGCGGGCATCCGGCGGCGAGCGCCTCGCCGGCCGCGATGCGCCGGATCGCGGCGATCATCCGCTCGCGCACCTCGTCCGACTGGGTGCGCAGGTTGAGGGAGATGCGGGCCTCGGACGGGATGATGTTGTGCCGGGTGCCCGCCTCGATCCGCCCGACGGTCAGCACCGCGGACTCGCGGGCGGCGATCTCCCGGGAGACGACCGTCTGCAGCCGGGTCACCAGGTACGCGGCCGTCACCACCGGGTCGACGGTCGTCTCCGGCCGCGAACCGTGTCCGCCCGTGCCGTGCACGACGATGTCGACGTCGGTCGACGCCGACATGATCAGGCCCGGCGAATGGGCGTAGAAGCCGACCGGACCGGGAGCCGCATGCTGCCCGAGCAGCACGTCGGGCCGTACGAAACGTTCGTACAGCCCGTCCGCGACCATCCGTGCCGCGCCCTGTCCGGTCTCCTCGGCGGGCTGGCCCACCACGAGCAGCGTCCCGGACCAGGCGTCCCGCCCGGCGGCCAGCGCCTCGGCCGCGCCCGCCAGCCAGGTCACGTGCAGATCGTGCCCGCAGGCGTGCATCACACCGGGCACCTCGGACGCGTACGGCAGCCCGGTCTCCTCCTGGACGGGCAGCGCGTCCATGTCGGCGCGCAGGAGGACGACGGGCCCGTCGCCGTTGCGCAGCAGCCCGGCGACTCCGGTGCCGCCGATGCCCTCGGCGGTCTCGTACCCCGCCTTGGTGAGCCGCTCGGTGAGCTTGGCGGCCGTGCGGTGCTCCTGGAGGGACAGTTCGGGGTGCCGGTGCAGATCCCGGTAGAAGTCCTCCAGGCCGGCGACAGGGAGGGCGGCGGTGAGATCCAGCGCGGTGCGGGCGGCGGGAGAGGTCACCACGGCAGCGTACGCAGAACGGCCGCCGACGCTACGGGGGGAGTGTGCGTCGGCGGCCGTGGGTGGGGGTCCCGGTACAAGAGCCTGGCAGGGGGATGGTTGATAGGCACGCCGGTTCATGCGGGCAATCAATTCCGTGGCCCGGCGGCCACCGCCCGTTCGGGTCAGGCGTACGGGTCGAACGCGATGCCGCTCGGCTTGGCCTTGTTGAGGTGGTCGGCGAACTTGCCGTCCTGGAGCGGGAAGTTGGCGTTGCCCCAGTCGGAGGCGTTCAGGATGTCGCGGAGGTTGGACGCCAGGTTGTCCCAGGTGATCAGGTTCTCCTGGTGCCAGGCACCCGTGTCGTTCTCCGGCGTCTCGCCCCACTTGGCGAAGCGGAAGGCGTGGGTGGACGCGCCGTCCTTGTGGTAGACGGCCTCGACGCGCTGTCCGCTCATCGGGACGTCGGCGACCGGGTGTGTGCTGAAGCCGCCGTGGGCGGACGCGGACAGGTACGACGGGGTGTCGGCGCCCTGCTCGACCCAGACGACCATGCACTCCCAGTCGTGGCGGTGGCCGATGCCCGGGGACGCCTCGTCCTTCTCGAAGTAGCCGGCGTAGATGATCCCGCACCAGCCGTTGTTGCACTTGGCCCGCGAGTAGGTGTTGGCCCGGCCGAGGTGGCCGGAGCGGCACTCGCCGGTGATCGGACCGGTCGGCTTGAGTCCGCCGTTGAGGGTGCCGCTCGGGTCGATGGCGGCGGCCGGGTAGCAGCTGTCCGTGTCGTAGTCGTACAGGGGCTCGAAGTTCTTCTGGAACGCGGTCGCGTTCTCCGGCAGGTTCTGCAGGACGCCGGCCCAGGCGCTGCCCGGCAGGGCGAGGGCGAGGACGGCTGCGCTGCCGGCCACGGCGGCGGTCCTGGCGAGACGGTGGGGCGTGGTGGTGCTGACTGCTGGGGGCATGGGGGGCTCCAGTCGACGGTCCACTCGTTCCGGACATGACATCCGGGAGGTCGGGACGAAGACTGGCAAGCCGGGAGTTCAGTGGAAGGGCTTTCCATCGAACTCGAGACGGATTTTGACCGAACTGATCAACGTCGGGCAGGGCGCGGCGGTCTGCGGAGCAGCAGGTTCCGCGCGAAGCCGCACGACCGGTGCGGCGGTGGACGGGGATGACAACGCGGACACCGCGATCCCCGCGACCAGGGCGGATGAGACGACTGCCGCCAAGCCGAGATGGCAAAGGACGCTGGCGTACACGGGGTGCCGTTCTCCTCGTTGCTGAAGTCACTGCCGAGACTCGCAACCGGAAGGTTGATTGGCACGTCCCATGTGTCAAAGCAATCAATTCACTTCAGTTCCGGTGAGCCAGTAACGCGTAATTTGTCGGGACGTAAGGTTTTCGTCACTCCGGACGCATACGAAAGTCTTACGAAAGCCGCCAGTGGTGCAGAGGAGCGTGCCGTGGGTCGACCCGAAAGACCTGTGGATCCCGAGGCCGGTCCCGTGCAGCGCCTCGCACATCAACTGCGCGAGCTGCGCAAGGCCGCCGGCAGCCCCTCGTACCGGGCGATGGCCCAGACCGCCGGGTTCTCCGCGACAACGCTGTCGCAGGCCGCGGCCGGCGAGCGCTTGCCGTCGCTCGCCGCCGTCCGCGGGTTCGCGTCCGCCTGCGGGGCTGATCCCGCCGAGTGGGAGGCGCGGCTGAAGGAGGCCGAGGCCGACGCGGCGGGGACGGCGCGCGAAGAGGACGAGGAGATGCCGCCGCCGTACCGGGGCCTCACCCGGTTCGAGCCGGACGACCGGCAGCTCTTCTTCGGCCGGGACCGGCTGGTCGAGGAGCTGAGCCGGCTGGTGTGCGACCACCGTTTCGCGGTGCTGTTCGGCGCTTCGGGCAGCGGAAAGTCGTCCCTGCTCAGGGCCGGTCTCATACCGCGGCTCAGGGACGAGATCGCGAGCCGCGGCCGGCCGGCGGTCCTGCGTGTCCTCACACCGGGGGACCGGCCCGCGCAGACGTACGGTCATCTGCTCACACCCGCCGAGGGGGAGCCGGAGAGCTGGGTGGTGGTCGACCAGTTCGAGGAGGTCTTCACCCTCTGCCGGGACCGCGCCGAGCGCGCCCGCTTCCTCGACCTGCTGCTCGCCGCCCGCGACCCGGACCGCCGGCTGAAGGTCCTCATCGCCGTACGGGCCGATTTCTACGCCCGCTGCGCCGAGCACCGCGAACTGGCGGACGCCCTGTCCGGCGCCGGACTCCTGGTCGGCCCGATGACCGCCGACGAGCTGCGGGACGCGGTGGTCAGACCGGCGCAGGCGGTCGGGCACCTGGTGGAGCGGGAACTGACCGCGAAGATCGTCGAGGAGGTCCTCGACCAGCCCGGCGGCCTGCCGATGCTCTCGCACGTCCTGCTGGAGACCTGGCGCCGGCGCAAGGGCCGGATGCTGACACTGGCCGCGTACGAGGCGGCCGGCGGGGTCCGCGGCGCGATCGCGGCGAGCGCCGAGGAGGTGTACGGGCAGCTCACCGCACCGCAGCGGGACGCCGCATGCCACCTGCTGCTGCGCCTGATCGAGCCGGGCCGGGGCACCGCCGACACCCGCCGCCCCCTCACCCTCTCCGAACGGGACGAGTGGGCCGACCCCGACGTCCCGGTGGTCGTGGAGCGGCTGGCCCGGGCGCGGCTGCTGACCGCCGACGAGGAGGGCGTCCACCTCGCCCATGAGGCACTGATCACCTGCTGGCCGCGGCTGCAGGGCTGGATCGAGCAGGACCGCGAGCGGCTGTTGAGGCACCGGGCGCTGACCGATGACGCCCGCACCTGGCTGGAGCACGACCGCGACCCCGGCGCCCTGTACCGGGGCAGCCGGCTCGACCGCGCCGAGGAGCACTTCCCGGATCCCACGCAGGAGCCTTCGCTGACCGCGACGGAGCGGGACTTCCTGACCGCCGCGTTCGCGGCCCGCGACGCGGAACGCCGGGTCGCCGCCCGCTCCACGCTCCGGGCACGCACCGCGGTCGGCGTCCTGGCGGCCGTCCTCGCGATCGCCCTGATCGCCGGCCTGTCCGCGTGGACGCAGAGCCGGGACAACGAGCGCCGGAGCACCGAGGACGCGGCTCGCCGTATCGCCTCCGTTTCGGACGGTCTGCGGACGACCGACCCGCGCACCGCTCAGCTGCTCGGCGTCGGCGCCTGGCGCACGGCCCGTCTGCCGGAGACCCGCGGGGCGCTGCTGGGCGCGCTCGGGCAGCCGGAGGCGGACTCCCTCAGCGACCCGGCGACGGGCGACGGGGTCGTCCGCCACCTGACGAATTCCGGCCGTACGCTGCTCAGCGTCGACGGCCGCACCTGGCGCACCTGGGACGTGGCACACCACCGCCGCATCGCCTCCGGACGGCTGCCCGCGGATGGCAGCGTGCAGGCGGCGAGCCCCGACGGACGGCTGCTGGCGGTCGCCCAGGAGCACGGGGTACAGCTGTGGGACACGGCCACCGGGCGATGGCGCGGCGACCGGCTGGCGGCGCACGCGGTCGTCGACTTCAGCGGCAGCAACTACGTCGTGACCGACATGGACGACTCCACGGTCCAGGTGCGCTCGGCTGCGGACGGCGGCCTGCTGTACCGGACGCAGGCGGCGAGCCTGAACGTGGTCGCGATGAGCGCCGACGGTCGGCTGCTCGCGGTCTGCCCCGTCGGCGCCAGGGCACCGCGGGTACGGGACCTGAGCAGCGGGCGCACCGTGCACGGGCACTGGGAGAAGGAGAGCGGAGCCTGCGGCGAGGGCCGGTCGAACCTGGTCCTGGGCGGCGGCGAGCGAAGCGAGACGGGGGTCGCCCCGGCCGAAGGCGGGGGGAGGCTCGCCGCGGTGACCTCGACGGGGGTCCGCGTCTGGGACCTGAGGTCCGGGAAACGGCAGGCCGACCTCGCGGACACCGGGGTGAAGTCCCTCGCCTTCAGCAAGGACGGCAAGCTGCTGGCGACCGTCGACGGCCGGGAGGTCAGGGTGTGGCGGCCGGAGACCAACGCCCCGTTCTTCCGGTACTCCCTGAACAACCAGCACCTGTACGGCGCTCTGGCCTGGGACGGCGAGCAGTCCGTGCTGCGCTATCTGGAGGGCGGCACCGTGCACTCGCTGTGGATCCCGGCCGCCGTCACCACCGACTGGCAGGGCACCCCGCAGGACAACGTGCTGCTCAGCCCCGACGGCCGCACCCTCGCCACCGCCGAACGCACCGGCGACCACTACACCGTCCGGCTCCGCGACACCGCCGACGGCCGGCTGCTGCACACGCTGCCCGCCCCGCCCGTCCCCGTCTCCCGCGACCCCTCCTCCCCGGTGGTCCCCGAGTACACGTCCGCTCTGCTGGCCTTCTCCCCCGACAGCAGGACGCTGGCGTACTCCGTCGCGGCCCCCAGCAGCCAGGTGTCCGCACAGCGCCTCACGGTCTGGGACCTCACCGGGCGCCGGGTTCGTACGACGCTCAACCTCGCGACCGGGACATCGGCCGGTGCGGTGGTGACCATCGCCCTGGGCCGGGAGGCCGGCACGCTCTACGCCGCCCGCACACCCGGCATCGGCACCTGCACCGACGAGGTCTGGGACCTGGTGCACCACCGCCGGACGGCCGTTCTCAAGTCCCTGTCCAGCATCCACCTCGCCGTCAACCGCGACGGCAGTGCGCTGGTCGGCGACAACCGGGTTGCCGCCCTGCCGTCCGGCCGGGTCACGGGCCGGAACCTGGTCCAGAGCGAGGACATCGGCGCACTCGCCTTCGCCGCGGACGGCTCGCTGCTGGCCGCGGGCGACCAGACCGGCCGTGTGGCGCTGTGGGACGGGAAGGTGCGACAGCGGTCGGGGACCCTGCCCAGCGTCTTCGCCGCCCTCCCCGAGAACATCGGCGACGCGGTCTTCGGCGACACCTCGGAGGCGGTCACCGCCCTCGCGATCAGCCCCGACGGCACCACGCTCGCGGTCGGCGGCGAGGCGGGCAGCCTCCAGCTGTGGGACATCCACACTCAGCAGCCACTGGGCTCCCCCCTGACGACGTCCGGCGAGCAGATCGACACCGTCGCCTTCAGCTCCGACGGCCGCACGGTGTACGCGGGCAGCGCCCACGTCCCGCTGCAGCGGTACCCGATCGATCCGGCGCGGGCCGTGGACACGGTGTGCGCGCGGACGGGAGGGAACGGCCTGACCCGGACGCAGTGGCAGACGTATCTGCCGGGCGTGCCGTACCAGAAGGTGTGCGGTGAGTGACACACGGTGATCGAGCGGCGATTGATTGGATTGATTTCCCTGATGAAACGGGTGCCCGAACAACTCCGTGGCTCCGACCATCATCTCGTCGCTGCACTTCCACAGCCTCGACGGGAGAACCCCCCCACATGAAGCTCAAGAAGCCCGGCCGCGGAAAACTGGCCGTCCTGGTCCCCGCCCTCGCCCTCCTGCTGGTCCCCTTCTCCGCGGGGACGGCCAGCGCCAACACCACCCCCGGCTGGGGTGACGACGCGCCGGACGTGATCTGGGACTGCAACAACAACAACGCCGATTCGTGCCAGTACCACGAGCAGAACGCCGAGACCGAACTCGGCAAGCGGCGTCAGGCCTCCAACGTGATCAGCAATTGCGCCAGCAACCAGCCCGTGACCCTCACCCGCACCGACACCAACACCACGAGCACCGAGTACTCCTACGAGCAGGCGACGTCCCTGGAGGTGTCCACCGGCTTCAGCGACGTGTTCGAGGCCGGGGTGAAGTCCAGCGATTCGCAGACCGAGACCTGGATGGTGGGCAGTGCCCACACCGCGACCGAGACCCACACCTCGATCATCCCGGCCGGCCAGCAGGGCGCCTGGTTCTTCGCGCCGTACGTCCGCCACTCCCAGGGCTACCTGGAGGTCCACTACGGCAGTCGCAACCACGGCCACTACATCTGGTACTACGGCCACAACGGCGGCCTCCCGGGCATCAACGTCCTGGCCCCGGTCTTCCTCCCAAGCGGCGAGCTGAAGGGCCAGTGGTACTGGGCGACCTGGAACTGCTGATCAGTGGGCGTCCTGGCCCCCGTGGTGAACCTGCTGCACCTGGGCGGCCGGCCTCGCGTCGGCCGCCCTGGCCGGGCCCGCGTTGGCGGCCAGGACCAGGGCGGCCACTGCGACGACGGCTGCGCCGAACCCTCGGGCGTAACGCTCGGAGATGTGTCGGAGCACGGCAACCTCTCAACAGCGTCTCAACAGTGCTGTGTTAAACGTGCTTAAGACGCCGTTTAACGTAGGGGTCGGCGAGGGGCAACGGCAAGAGGCCAGGGGGAGTTGTCGTGTCGGAACGTGACGATCCGGTGACCATCGGTCGCAGAGTGCAGCAGTTGCGGTCCGAACGCGGACTCACCCAGCGGCAGTTGGCGGAGCCCGCCTACACCCCCGCCTACATCTCCACCCTGGAGGCCGGCCGGGTCCGCCCCTCCGGCGAGGCGCTGAGGCACATCGCCGAGCGCCTCGGGATCGCCTACGACGAGCTGGTCACCGGGCGTCCGGCCCGCCTCGCCACCGACCTGCGCCTCAGGCTGACCGAGGCACAGCGCACACTCGCGGGCGGCGAGGCGGAGGCGGCCGCCGAGCAGTACGCGGCGCTGCTCGCCGAGGCCGAGGAGAACGAGCTGGCCGACGTGTCGGCCGTCGCCCTCCTCGGCCTCGGCGAGTGCGCCCTGGACACCGGTGAACTGGCCGCCGCCCGGAAGTACTTCGAGCGCACCGAGCGGGCCCTCGCCGACGTACCGCTGCCCGGCCGGGTACCCGCCCTGCGCGGCCGTGCCGTCTCCCACTACCTGGCCGGTGAACTCCGTTACGCCGTCTACCTGCTGGAGTCCACGCTCGACGAGCTCAACCGCGGCGGACTGCACGATCCGGACGCGCTCCTCCTGCTCTACGCCAGCGTGATCGGCCCCTACATGGACATGGGCGCCCACGCCCGGGCCGCGCAGGCCGCCGAGTTCGCGCTCGCGCTGGCCCCGCAGTCCGGCGATCCCGCGCTCGTCGCCCGTATGCACCGCTCGGTCGCCCGCACCCTGCTCGCCGAGGGCCGCATCAACGAGGCCGACGCCTCGCTCGCCAGGGCCGCCGAGCTGTACCGGACACTCCAGCTGCGCACCGAGCTCGCCAACTGCCACTGGATGCGCGGATACGTGTGCGCGCAGAACGGCGAGCTGGAGCGCGCGGAGGGTGAGTTGAGGCAGGCGCTCACCATGCTCTCCGCCAAGCGTGCCGCCCTCTACAGCAGCCAGGTCGCCGTCGAACTCGCCGACGTGCTGCACCGGCGCGGCAGGTCCGACGAGGCCGCGGTCCTTCTGCACGACGTGCTCAGCGACCTCAGCCCCGAACGCGGCGCCCTGCACTCCGCAGCCGCCCACCGCCTCCTCGGCATCATCGCCGAGGACGCCCGCGACACGGAGGCCGCCGAGGAGCACTACGTCCGTGCGCTGAGTCTGCTGGAGCGGGCCGGTGCCGCCGGCGACCTGGCCGACCTGTGCCGGCTGCTCGGCGACCTGCTGCGCCGTACCGGCCGGGTGGAGGCGGCCCTGGACGCGTACCGGACGGGCCTCGGCCACCGTACGGAGCCCGGCACCACCACCCTCGGCCCCGCACCCGCACAGCCTCCTCTGTGACCAGTGCGGACCCCACGGTGCTGTGCTGCCCTTCCTGGCGTTTCACCCCTGCGGGCAGGGTTACTCGGGCAACGGTCCCGAGCGGGCGTGACGCCGGTTCCGATCCCCTCGACCCCCTGCTTCGGCGGGTCCGCATCGGGAGCCCGGACACGAAGCTGGCCCCGCTGCGACCGAAGGAGGCGGTGGTCGTGCGGCCCGAGGACGACCGTCACGGCTTCTTTGGCGGCGGCCCCCGCCCCGGCGGGGAAGGGCCCCGCTCGTCCGGTCACGACGCCCGTTCGCGAAGGACGGAGCACGACCCGGACCGGCTCAGGACCGCCGAGGTGATTGCCGAGGGGGTGCGTGACGCGCAACCCGGGGAGATTCCGGCCCGGTTGTGCAGGGTCGCGGTGACGCTGCTGCCGGTCGTCGGCGCGAGCGTGTCGCTGCGCGGCGAGGGGATGTCGGTCCAACTCGGCGCGAGCAGCGACCAGGCCTCGTATCTCGCGGAACTCCAGGCCACTCTCGGCGACGGGCCGTTTCTGTACGCATCCGAGTCCGGTGCCCCCGTGCTCGCCTGCGATCTGACGGCCGGCCGGGACGTGCGCCGCTGGCCGGTGTTCGCGCAGCAGGCGACGGCGGCGGGGGTGCGGGCGGTGTACTCGCTGCCGCTGGGCAATGACACGGTGACCGTGGGCACCCTCGACCTCTACCGTGCCACCCCTGGCGGGCTGACCGAACAGGAGCTGCACCGTGCGCTGATGGTGGCCGGTGTCATGACGCTGGCCCTCATGGTCCTGCCGCGGGAGGAGGACGGCAGCGGCGAGGAAGAGCCCTGGCTGGGCGGGCTGGCCACCGACCACGACAAGGTCTACCAGGCCATCGGCATGATCATGGCGCTGCTCGGGGTCGACGCCGACGAGGCGACGGCCCGACTGCGGGCCCGCGCCTTCACGCAGGGACGCACCGTGCTCGAGGTGGCGCGCGACGTGGTCGCGCACCGGGTGACGCTGGAAGGCGGCTGAGCCCTCCTAAGATCGTGGCATGGACATACTGGGTTTCTCCCTGATCGCCCTGCTCATACTCTTCGGCATCGGCAGCATCGAGAGCCGGATCTCCCGCCAGGACAAGCGAGTTGCCCGGGTCGAGCACAAACTCGACCTGATCCTTGACCACTTGGGGCTGCGCGAGCGGGAGCCGTGGTCGGACGAGGTGGACGCCCTGCTGCGGGACGGCAAGAAGATCGCGGCGATCAAGGCGTACCGGGAGGCGACGGGCGCGGGCCTGAAGGAGGCCAAGGAGGCGGTGGACAAGCTCGGTTAGACGCCGGACGCGGGCGCGAAGGGCGGATTCGGGCGCACACTCGACCTCGGACTCAGGCGTGGAGGAGCACTCCGGCGCTACACGCGCAGCCGCGCCTGTTTGCGCACGTCGGCCAGTCGCTGTGCGCCCACCTGTACGAAGGCCTTCGTGGCGTCGGCCGACACCTCGCCCGGGCCGCCGTGGGTGAGGGCGATGGTGTCGTCACCGATGCGGACCGCGGCGACGTCCAGGGTGAGCATGGTCGGTTCGCCATCGGCCGTCCGCCCGGCGAAGGTGAGCCGCAGCCCCTGCCGGACGTCCCCGACCTCGGGCAGTTCGGCCTCGCTGACCTGGACGCTCTGCACGGAGCCGTAGTCGGTGACCGCCGTGAACCGGCCGCACGTCGCCGGCAAGGTCTTCATCCACGCCAGCGTCCGGTCCACGTCCGCGGGAGACAGGGCCAGCACCTGGTAGCGCAACTGTGCCTGGTCCATGGAGTCGTCGAGCCCGGTCACGGCTCGTGGCCCGCTCGCGGCCCCGAACAGGTCGTCGGTGTACAGCGCGTCGAGAAGCCGTCGGCAGTCGGGTGCCTGGGCGGTCGCCTTGAGTACACCGTCCCGCCAGGTCGCGGTCCCCTGTGTCGGCGCCCAGGGCGCTCCCAGATCGCCCTCGGTCACCAGCGCGGCGTTCGCCTGGGCCTCGGTGAGGGGGCGGGAGGAAGGAGGGGCGGTCGCGGTCGGCGCCGGCTTCGCGCTGCGCGAAGGGGCGGGCGTCTGGACTCGCACCTGCGCACCGAGGCTGCACGCGCTCGCGCCCACCAGGGTCCCCAGGGACAGCACGGAGGCGAGGAGGACACGGTGCGGGGTGCGGGTCATCGGAGTCCTCCCTGGTCACGGTCGGTTGCCTCTTTAAGGGATCACTCCCCGAGCCACCTCACCAGCGCGCCGGTCCGTCCGGGTTACCCGCGGCACACCCACGGCCGACCCCACCACCCGCGCCGCCTGGGAGGGCGCTCGCGTTCCCGCCCGGAAGGGCACTCACGACCGCCCCGCCCCACCCCCGAAAACGAGTCGCCCTCTCCCCCGCCCCGCGTTACCGTCCTCCCATGAAGCGCGCCCATTCGTTGTTCACGACGACGCCGGAGAGTGTCCCGGCGCGCTGATCACTGGACTGGATGTCCGAAGCCCCGGGGCGAGTGCCCCGGGGCTTCGTCGTCGGTCGCTCGCCCGTGAGACCCCTGAATCGCGAGGAGACCGACCATGTACGACCACCGCAGGCTCGGCCGTGAACTGGACCTGTTCGACACCGATCCGCTGATGGGCGCGGGGCTGCCGTACTGGCTGCCCGACGGGGCGATCGTGCGCCACGCGCTGGAGGAGTACATCCGGGACCAGGAACGCGCGGCCGGCTACCGGCACGTGTACTCGCCCGTCCTCGGCAAGCGCGAACTCTACGAGATCTCGGGGCACTGGTCCCACTACAGCGACGACATGTTCCCGCCGATGGAACTGGGCAGCGAACAGGTCGTGCTGCGGCCCAGTCTCTGCCCCCATCACGCCCTCATCTACCGCTCCCGATCCCACAGTTACCGTGAACTGCCCCTCCGCATCGCCGAGTTGGGCGGCATGTACCGGTCGGAGCTGTCCGGGGTCCTCGGCGGCCTGACCCGCGTACGGTCCATCCAGCTCAACGACGCCCACATCTTCTGCACCCTGGAACAGGCGGTGGACGAGGCACGCGACGCCCTCGCACTCATCGGCCGCGCCTACGCCGACCTCGGCATCCGCGCCGCCCGCTACCGGCTGTCCCTGCCGGGGGAGGGCGGCAAGTACGTCGCCGACCCGGCGTTGTGGGAGCGGGCCACCGGGCTGCTGAAGGAGGTGCTGGAGGGCAGCGGCGTTCCGTACGACGCCGTGGCGGGCGAGGCCGCCTTCTACGGGCCCAAGATCGACGTCCAGATCACCGACTCCGCCGGCCGCGAGTCCACCCTCTCCACCGTCCAGATCGACTTCCACCAGCCCGAACGCTTCGACCTGCACTACATCGGCCCCGACGGGGCGAAACACCGCCCCGTCATGGTCCACCGCAGCATCATCGGCAGCGTGGAGCGGGCGGTGGCGCAGCTGGTCGAGGAGCACGGCGGGGCCTTTCCGGCGTGGCTCGCGCCCGTGCAACTCGTCGTGCTGCCCGTGTCGGACGCGCAGCTGGCACAGGGCCAGGAGGTGGTGCGCCGGGCCGTGGCACGCGGGCTGCGGGCCGAGCTCGCCGGGCCCGAGCAGGGCACCCTCGGCGCCCGCATCCGGGCGGCACGCCTCGTGCCGTACCAGGCGGTGATCGGCGAGCGGGAGGCCGAGGGCGACCTGGCGGCCGTACGACTGCGGGACGGGCGGCGTCCGGGGGCCGTACCGGTGGAGCGGCTGCTGGAGCGGATCGGCGTATGTGCGGCAGCCCGTGGCGCCGAACTGTGGGCGGCTGCGTAGGGTCGTCCTCGTAGCCAGTGCCCCGCGACAGGCAGTGTTCGCCTCGCCGCGACGCCCGGCACGCGCCTCCCACCGCCTCAAGGGGGTGGGAGGCGCCGCCCACTCGCCGCACCGGGCACCGGGCACCGGCCCAAGTACGTTCCGTACGAGGGCCCGCACCCGGCACGGGCGAGAGCGTGCACCGGACGCCGCTCTTGACGGGCAGACGTTGCCTGCCGGGGCACTCGGAGAGAGAGGAGCGCGGCCGTGACCGGTCAGCCCATCCCGGTGATCATCGACTGCGACACCGGTGTCGACGACGCCCTGGCCCTGCTGTTCGCCGTACGCCACCCGGCGCTCGACCTGCGGGCCGTCACCTGCGTCGCCGGGAACACGGATGTCGACGGCGTGGTCCGCAACACCCTGACCGTGCTGGAGCAGGCCGGCGCCCCCGACATCCCGGTCGGCCGGGGGGCCGAGCGCCCGCTGCTCGAACCGGCGCGCTCCGCGGCGCACGTGCACGGCGTCGACGGCATGGGCGACCTCGGCCTGCCCGCGCCCACCCGCACCCCCGCCGACGTGGACGCGGTCACCCTGCTGCGCCGCGAGATCCTCGCCTCCCCGCGCCCGGTCACCCTGATCCCCACGGCGCCCCTGACCAACATCGCGCTGCTCCTGCGCACCCACCCGGAGGTGACCGGCAACATCGAGCGGATCGTGTTCATGGGCGGCGCTGTGGCCACCGGGAACGCCACGCCGGTCGCCGAGTTCAACGTCTGGCACGACCCGGAGGCGGCCGCGGTCCTGCTCACCGCAGGGGTGCCGATCACGATGTACGGCCTGGACGTGTTCACGCAGGTCGTCGTCCCCAGCGCCGCCGTGCACCGGCTGCGCGCCAGCTCCGAGCCCGGCGCCCGGCTGGCGGGCGCACTCCTCGCCCACCGGCCGGCCCACCCGGGCGAGGCCCCCGAGGCAGAGGAGGCGGGCGGCCTCGGCGACGCGGGCGCGGTGTGCTCGGTCGTCGACCCGGCCGGCATCACCACCAGCCTGCTGCCCGTCGAGGTCTCCCTCGCCCCGGGCCCGGCCCGCGGCCAGACGGTCGTCGACCGCCGCCCGCGCCCCGGAGAGTCCGAGATCCACGAGGGGGTGCGCGAACAGCCGCTCGTGGACGTGGCGTTGGAGGTGGACGTGGAGCGGTTTGTGAAGCTGTACCTGGAGACGGTCGAGATTCCGGGCTCCTGAACCGGGCCCTTGAACCGGGCCGAACCGGGCGCTACGCCGCCTCGGTGGCCGGAACGCTCAGCGCTGCTCCACCCGCGCCACCATGGGGGAGTGCGTGCCCGGCACCACGGCGCCGAGCCGATCCGGGAGCAGGCGCGGGAGCTGACGGGTTTGCGGACCAGCCCTGGGCCTGAACCGTTCGCGGACCGACCCGAGCGCGGTCAAGGGCCCCACGCCGTTGGCGCGTTCGCGGACCTGGCATGACGAACGCCCCGGAGCGGGGGTCTCCGGGGCGTTCGTATCGGGGATGGTTCAGGAGCGGGCGGTACGCCGCCGCTTCGTCACCACGAAGATCGCCGCACCGGCGGCCAGGAGGGCCGCGGCGCCGCCGGCGATGATGCCGGAGTCGCTGCCGCCGCCGGTCTCCGCGAGGTCACCGCCGCCGCCACCGTTCGGGGTGGGCGCGGGCGCCGAGGCGGACGGGGTCGGGGCCTCGGTCGAGGGGGTCTCGGACGCCGGCGGGGTCGTCTCCTGCGCCGGCGTCGACGGCTGGTCGGTCGCCGGGGTCGACGCCGGCGGGGTGGCCGGCGGCTGGGACTCCTCGGACGTCGTGCAGTCCTTCGTGCCGCCGTTCCACGACGCGATCAGCTTGTCCTTGATGACCGGGTGGTCGGGGCCCTTGGGCAGGTCGCCGTGCTCGAAGCCGTCCTTCGCGTCGAGCTTGCCGTCGAACTTGACGGCGCCGCGGTAGAGGTCGATCTGCGCGAAGCAGCCGGCGTCCGGCACCGCGATGTCGAGCGAGTCGGTCTGCCCCTGCTTGACCGTCACCGAGTCGAAGTCGACGAACACCTGCTCGCCCGAGGTGGCGAAGGAGGAGCCGTGGGCCAGGTACGAGGCCAGGGAGGCCGTGCAGGTCGTCGCGTCGCCCGCCGCCCGGACCTTGACGTGGATCTTGCCGCCGTCGGTCGGCTTCAGGGTCTGGTCGTCGACCTTGACCGAGTCGAAGAAGTTGGAGCCGTCCAGCGAGAACTGGCAGCGGTCCGTCTCCGTCTTGGTGCCGGCGCCCGTGCCCGGCTGGTAGCCGCCGCCGGACTTCCAGCCGTCACCACCGGGAGCGTCGGTGGCCCAGGCGCCCGAGGCGGCGGCGACGGTGGCGGCACAGAGGGCGAGCGACGCGGCGCCCGTACCCAGGAAACGCCGCGCGGTGACACGTCTCGCTATGGACATGCAGGATCCCCACTTTTACGTGTACAGACCCGGCGACGGCGGCGCAGGACAGCATGCGGCAGCCGGCTGTACCGGGGTGAATGGTCTGAGGAACACCGGGCTCACTGGTCACATGCGCCTCAGCGTGCTCACATGGTGAATGCACTGATCGAACGGTGTCAACCTGCGGTGACGCGAGGATGGTTCAATGTTCGATCACGATTTCGCCACAGAGGGAACGGGCGGCTCCATATCCGTTCGGCCGCCCCGCACCTCATCTCACCGACGGGCTCGGGGCGGCCGCCTGGCCGGACGACTCGCCCGGCAGGATGGGCGGCTGGGTGGTGCTGTCCACCGGCGGGGTGAGCACGATCTCAGGCTGGCCCGGGGCCGGCGGTGGCGGGGTCAGGTCCGTGGAGGGCAGCTTCGGCGGGGTCGTCTCCTGGAAGAGGACCTGGTCGAAGTTGACCAGACCGGTCTGCTCCATGACCGTGATGTGGTCGAGGACCGTCGCGTTCGCCTGGTCGGCCAGGGTCCGCACCACGGTGTTCTTGGTCGTCGAGCGGATCTTCGCGATCGTGTTGAAGATCGAACCGTGCGTCACGCGCAGGATGTTGGCGAAGTCCGTGTCGAACTGCGCGCCCTGGTCCGCGGCGAGCGTGTTGACGAAGCCGACCTGCTGGGGACTGGCCACGTTCGGGATCGTGATGTTGAGCATCGTGCTGATCTTGCGGCAGCTGGCGTCCAGCGCCGCGTGCCCGTCGATCAGGTGCTTGCTCGCGATGAGCACCCCCTTGCTCTGCCCCTTCTTCAGGCCCATCTGCCCGACCGGGTACTCCCACAGCCCGGCCGCGCGCACCTTGACCACGAAGTCCCGGTCCGCTTCCGTCAGAGGCCCCCACTGGGTCTGCGCGATGATGCGTGTCCCCGAGCTCGATGTGGTGCTGACTCCGAGCATCGCGGGATACGCGAGCGCGACCAGCGTCACGCTGAGCGCACCGCCCACGAAGAGGGTTCCCATCGCATTCCGCGAAAAGCGCACCGTGCCTCCTGCCCGGTCGAGGGTCCCGCCGAAGATCTGCGGGGTCGGACGGAGAGGAGTACGGTCGGGGTGCGCCACGGAACCTTTTGATTTGGTAAAAACCTCGGGATGTGAGGCAGGTAACGCCCCTCGGGCCCCGGCCGGTTGACGGAATGTTGACCAACTCCACGAGGAGTTGACCAAGTCACGGGAGAGTCGAAACGACCCCCCGACCTAGATTCGGCCCATGCCCCCACAGCCCCGCAGACTCCCCACGGCTCTGCCCGTCCTGCCCTACCGCAAGCCCACCAAGGGCCGCGACTACTGGGTCCTGGACGACGTCCTGCCGGACGTGGACGCCGTACGGGAGCGCTGTCTCGCCAAGGACGACTGGGTCAAGGGGTATCCGTACACCTCGGAGACCTGGCCGGGCCTGCGCACCATGCCGGGCCTCGAACCCGCCGAACTCGCCCGTGTCGAACGGCTGGTGAAGAAGTCGACCGGGGCGAAGGAGCTGTGGGTGCAGCAGGCTCCCGGCGGCGGGACCCTCAACCACAACTGCATCCAGGTGGTCGGCGAGGGCGAGAGCGAGCCGCGTCCGCACACCGACTCGCGGGCGCTGTGCCGCTACGCGGCGGTGCTGTACCTCAACCCCGACGTCCCCAAGGACTGCGGGACCGCGTTCTACCGCCAGTCGCTCCCCCGCGGTCGGCTCGGCGGCAACGTCGTCCAGGCCCCGCACAACAACCTCGTCGAGGCCCTGGGCACACGGTTCGTCGCGCCGGACGCCTTCGAGGAGGACGTACGCGTCCCGCACAAGTACAACCGCCTGCTTCTCTACAACGCCAACCTCGTGCACAGCGCGACGGGCTACTCCGGCCGGACGCTGGAGGACAAGCGCATGACGGCGGTCTTCTTCTGGATGGCGTGAGGCCTGCGTCCTTGCGGATGGCATGGGACCCGCGCCCATCCAGTCGGTGTGAGACCCGCGTCCATCCAGTCGGTGTGAGGCGTGAGCCCTGCCGGTCGGTGTCAGGCCCTGGTGCGTCAGAAGCGCCCCACGCCGCCACTGCCGAAGGAGCCGCTGGAGCCGGGCAGCCAACGCCGGCGGTGCTGGTCCTTTCGTGTCCTGCTTCCCGATGTGTGGAGCTCGTACGGCGTGAGCCGCTGCCCGCCCTCCGCGTGCGGAACCTCGTCCGGTTCCCGCATCTCGCGCATCTCCCGGACCGCACCGCTGTCAGGAAGGTGGGGTTGCTCGTCCGGGTTGGGTCGCGGCAGTTCGCGGTCCCGGACCCTCATGCCGAACTGCACGGCCCAGATCAATGCGCCAGCGATGATCAGGCCACCGACAAAGGCGGCGATCACGTTGAGTACCTCACTCGACGTGGCCGCTGTTACAAGCGTCGCCGTACTCATGCCCCAATTATCGCCGAAAGGGAGCGTTTGCGGAGCCTTCCGCGTTTCCGCAGGTCACGGGGGTGATCCGGGGGGCGGGGGACCGCTGCGTCACGGGCCGGGTGCCGGGTGCCGGGTGCCGGGTGTCGCGTGCCGGGCGCCAGGTGTCGGAGACCGGCAGGCCGCAGGAGGCCGGAACGCCGCACTCGCCCTGCCGCCCGTGCCCACGTGGGAGAAGCACGTGGGAAAAGGGGGCGAAGTGAGCAACGTCTCCTACGCGTTACGGATCCCACAATGTCTGGTGTCCGCGCGGTGAGCACCGCACCATGGGCACATGACACCGGCCCAGAAAGCCATGAACCAGCTGGCCGCCTGGCCCGACCTCAGCCCGTGCGAGGCCGGCTGCGGCACGGGCCGGGCGCTGCGTTCCGCACGGGACGAGATCGTGCACTTCCACTCCGACCGGGATGTGGACCTCCATCTCACCGCCCGCGCGATCCAGCGGCTGCACTACGACTTCGCCGAGTCGACCGCCATCCGCCTGGTGCCGGGCTCACGTTGGGTGACGATCCACCTCGACTGCGACGCCGACGTCGACCTGCTGCTCAGCCTGGTCAGCGTCGCCCTCAAGGCCCATACGGGCCCGCAGAGCCTGCCGGCGGCGACGGAACCGTTGATGGCCCTGTGCAACTTCCACCGAGTGACGGTGCTCCAACGCGACGAGGCGGACGAGGCCTGACGGACGGCGAGGCCCGGCCTGACGGGCGGCGGGGCCTGACGGACGGCGAGGCCCGGCCTGACGGGCGGCGGGGCCTGGCGGACGGCGGGGCCTGGCGGACGGGCCTGGCGGACGACCGGGACTGACGGAGGCGGACAAGCGGAGAGCCGATTCGGCAGAGAAAAGCTCTCCTCCGAACCTCCTCACACCCAAAACCCCCTCCTCAACTGTCACAGCCATGTCATACGCTGCTCCCAGCAGCCGCGCCCCGCGCGTCACCGCAGTCCAGCGGTCATGTCCGGGTGCTGCGCGGCGCACTCATCTCCCCGGTCACACACCGGGTTTCTTCGTGGGGGTTACAACACTGTGCGTACGCGCAGCATTTCGACCGCGACAGCGCTCGCGGTCCTCTTCAGCTCGGCGGCGCTGAGCGTCGTCGCGGCCGGCACCGCCTCGGCGGCCACGGCCCGTGTCACCTCGCCCGGCGGCATCGTGGCGGACGGCGCCCTGAAGCGGGTGTTCGTCGGCGACAGCTCCGCCGGCACCGTCGCGGCCGCCGACTACTCCGGTGCCGTCCTCGGCTCGGTGGGGGGAGTCACCGGGGTCAGTGACCTCACCGTCTCGGACGACGGGGCGACCGTGTACGCGGCCGCGCCGGAGATCCACGAGATCTGGGCCATCGACGCGGCCACCCTCGACGTCAAGGCCCGCTACACCGTCTCCACCACCACCGGCCCGCGCCATGTCGCCTTCAGCGGCGGCAAGGTGTGGTTCTCCTACGGCGACCAGTGGGACGGCGACCTGGGCTCGGTCGACCCGACGGTGGACCCGGCGAGCGGCACCGACCCGGTGGCGCTGAAGCAGTTCTCGTCCAGGGTCTGGGGCCAGGCCCTGCTGGACACCGACCCGACCCAGCCGGGCATCCTGGCCGTCGGCGAGACCGGTCTGTCGACGGACTCGATGGCCGTGCTCGACGTGTCGAGCGGCAAGCCCACGCAGGTCGCCTGGCACAACGGCGACTACTCCCTGAACAACGGCATCGGGGACATCGACCTGGTGCCCGGCGGCTCACAGGTCCTGGTCAACGGCAAGGACCGGGACGCCTACGCGGACGGCGCGTTCAAGGCGGCCGGCTCCTACCCGAGCGGCCAGCGCGCCGACATCGCCTCGAACGGCCTGGTCGCCCAGGTCAACGGCAACAAGATCCTCACGTACCAGCCCAACGCCACCCTGGCGCTGCACACCTACGACCTGGGCACGTCCAACACGGCCGGCCTCACCTGGGCGCCGGACAACTCCCGGGTCTTCGCGCTGGTCGGCTCGGAGAGCGGCTACAGCCTCAAGGTGCTCAGCGACACGGCGCTGAACAACCCGACCCTCACGGTCAACGCCCCGTCGACCGCGACCCGCGCCACGAAGCTCACCGTCACCGGCAAGCTGTCCGCGACGGTCCCGCTGCCGGCCGGCGCGCAGCTCCAGGTCACCCGTACCGACCTGGATTCCCCGAACGGCAAGGCGCTGCCCGTCGTCACGGTGAAGGCGGACGGCACGTACTCCTTCTCCGACACCCCGCCGGC
Source organism: Streptomyces sp. DF42 (assembly GCF_058267695.1). NCBI lineage: Bacteria > Bacillati > Actinomycetota > Actinomycetes > Kitasatosporales > Streptomycetaceae > Streptomyces > Streptomyces sp. DF42. The sequence continues at coordinate 4,958,450 of NZ_CM177859.1, forward strand.
CGGCGGCACGGTCACCTACAAGGTGACCTACGCCGGCGACGCCGACCACTCCGCGGTCACGGCGTCCGACAAGGTGGACGTCTCCCGCGCCTCGACGAGCCTGTCCGTGAACAACAACGGCAAGGTCTACTCGTACGGCGCCGACGTGAAGTTCACGGCGCACCTCGGCACGACGTACAAGAACCGCGTCGTCGAGATCTGGGCCAACCCCTTCGGTGGCGACAAGCCCAACAAGCTGATCAAGAGCGGCACGGTCGACTCCAGCGGCAACATCTCCGCGTGGGTGGACATGACCCGCGACACCGACGTCACCGCGGTCTTCAAGGGCGACTCCCGTTACAAGCCGAAGACCGTCAAGTCGACCGGCTACGCGAAGGTCAAGGTCTCCACGGCCGTCACCAAGAACTACAAGAAGGCCGCGATCGGCTCGCACACGTACTACTGGTTCCACAAGAACACGGCCCCGGTGGTCACGACGACCATGACGTACTACCAGGGCCGCAAGCAGCGCCTCGACCTCGAGGTCTACTACGCGGGCAAGTGGTACGAGACCGACGGCAGCCCCCAGTACTTCACGCTCGGCACGAACGGCAAGTCGGCCGTGAACCTGGGCGCCCCGGGCGAGTCCGGCATCAAGGCCCGCGTCCGGGCGGCGTACATCAACGGCACGTCGGGCGACACGGTCAACTCGACGACGTACACCGGCTGGAAGTACATCTACTTCTCCAACTAGTGGCGGATAAGCGGTAGTTCGCAACGTCGGGACGATGGCCGGCCCATCGCCCCGGCGTTCTGCGTCAGCCGAAGGCGACCGGCAGCTCCGTCAACCCCCGCAGCAGCGTGCCGGTCCGCCAGGTCAGTTGGGCCGGGTCGGTGACGAAGGCCGGCGTGCGGCGCTGCCGTACGAGCATGCGCACGGCGATCGTCGTCTCCGCGCGGGCCAGCGGGGCGCCCAGGCAGTGGTGGAGGCCGTGGCCGAAGCCCAGGTGGCCCTGCGGGCGGCGGGTCAGGTCGAAGCGGTCGGGGTCCGGGAAGTGGTGCGGGTCGCGGGAGGCCGCGGCGAGGGAGACCTGGACCGCGTCACCGGCGGCGATGTGGGTGCCCGCGAGGTCCAGGGGCTCGGCGGCGAACCGGAACGTCGCGGAGTGGACGGGGGAGTTGTGGCGGAGGGACTCCTCGACCGCGGCCGGTACGAGGCTCAAGTCGGCCTGTAGCAAGGTGAGTTGGGCCGGATCGGCGAGCAGTGCGTACACCGTGGCCGAGATCAGGTCGACCGTGGTCTCGTAGCCTGCGACCAGGAGCAGGAAGGCCATGCCGAGGAGTTCCTCGGCGGTGAGACCGGACGCGTCGGATGCGAGGTCGCTCATCAGGGTGCCGTCGGGGGCCGCGGCCTTCCGGGCGGTCAGTTCGGTGAGGTAGCCGGCCAGGTCGTCGGCCGCGGCGGTCGCCGCCTCGGGCGAGGTGGGCAGGACCAGCTCGTTCGACCAGAGGTGGAAGCCGGGGCGGTCTGCCGCCGGAACGCCCAGCAGGTCGCAGATCACCGTGACCGGCAGTGGCAGCGCGTACCCGCTCACCAGGTCGGCGGTTCCCTGCCGGGGCAGCGCGGCGAGCAGCTCGGCCGTGGCCGCCTCGATCCCCGGCCGCAGTGCGGCGATCCGCCCCGGCGTGAAGTGCTCCGCCACCAGCCGGCGCAGCCGGGTGTGGTCGGGCGGATCGCTCTGGAGCATGTTGCGGCCGAGGGCGTAGCCGCCGTCCGTGCGCCAGGACGAGGAGTGCCGGATGTCGTTGCGCAGCCGCGGATCGGTGAGCGCGGACCTGGCCGCGTCCCGCGTCACGACCAGCCAGCACTCCCCGCTGTCGGGGACGAGGATGCGGTGCACGGGACCCTTGGCGCGCAGGGCCGCGTAGACGGGGTACGGGTCGGTCGCCAGGTCATGGCCCTCGGGGGCCAGTTCCTGAAGTGTGGGCGCCTGCACGGGATCGCCTTTCAGTCCGGGGATCAGCTGTGCCATACGTCCGCCACCTCGGCCGCAGCCGCCGTGGCCTGGGCGAATCCGGCACGCGCGGCGGCGGGCACGCGGGTGTTCGCGGTCAGGTCGCGGCCCATGGCGCGGCGGGCGGCGCGGTCGGGCCGCAGGAGGGATACGGCGGCCCCCTCGGCGGTGAGCGCGGCGGCCTGCTGCTGCGCGCTCGGGTGCGGACCGACGGCGCTCGGGATCGGGGCGACGGCCAGCACCCGCCGGTATCCGCAGGCCAGTTGGAGGTTGGCGGTGGAGCGGCTGCCGCCGTCGATCCAGCGGCGGCCGTCGAGCGCGACGGGCGGCCAGACAAGGGGTACGGCACAGCTCGCGGCGACCGCGTCGAGGAGGCCGACCTCCGTGTCCGCGTCGAAGGCCGCCACCTCGCCGCTCACGGCATCGACCGCGGCGATCCGCAGAGCCCGTGCGGGCCAGTCCGTCGCCCCGCGGAGCAGCTCTCGTACGGCGGCGTACATCTCGGACGCGGGTGCGGTGCGCGCGGCCAGGGCGGCCTGGCCGAGGCGCCGTACGGAGCGCTCGGGGTCTCGGGAGCCGAGGGCCGCCCACAGGAAGCGGAGCGTCTGGGCCGGGGTGACGTGAAGGTCGATGCGGTCGTCGCCGGTGAGCTGGCGTTCGTACAGCTCCCGCGGCGACTGCCCGCACGCCAGCCGGGAGCCGAAGACCGCGCCCGCCGAGGTGCCGATCACCACGTCGGCTCGGTCGAGGTCGACGCCCGCGTCCGCGAGGCCGGCGAGCACCCCCGTCAGCCATGCGCCGCCGACCGGGCCTCCGCCGCCGAGTACGAGTGCGGTTCCGCTGCTGTTTCCGCTCACGCCAGGCCTTCCCGAGCGAATGGATGAAGGGACGACCGATGAAGGACGAACGATGAACGATCAAGGAGGAAGGATCAGGGACGAAGTCGGGGGTGGTCCCTCCCCTGTGGGGACCACCCGCCATGAAACGGGGAGTAGTCCCCACTTCATGTTCCGACGATAACATCAGTACCGGGGATCGCTCCCCACTTCTTCCGGAGGATGACGATGCCCGTCGGCGCAGGCGATGCAACGGCCCCGCAGCGGCGCGACGCGCGACGCAACCGGGAGCTCCTGGTGGAGGCGGCCCACGAGGTGTTCACCGAGCTGGGGCTGCAGGCCCCGCTGGACGTGATCGCGCGTCGGGCGGGCGTCGGCAACGCGACGCTCTACCGGCACTTCCCCAGCCGTGCCGCCCTCATCGACGCCGTCTTCCGCGGCCGGCTCGGCGAGACGGTCGCCGCGGGCGAGTTGGCCCGGACCGCGCCCGATGCCTGGACCGGCCTCGACACCTATCTCCGGGCCGTCTTCCGCACCCTGGCCGCCGACCGCGGCACCAACGACCTCATGACCACCCACGTCCAGGGCATCGAGGCGCTGGACGACGTGCACGCGCACAACCGGGAGACGATGGAGCTGCTGCTGGAGCGCGGGCGCGAGGAGGGCACGATCCGCGGGGACGTCACCACGGAGGACGTTCTGTTCGCCCTCGCCGCCCTGGGCCGAGCCGTCCCGGCCCTGACCGCCGCGACTGCCGGGACCGCCGCGGCTGCGTCGACCGCCGGGACCGCCTCGACCGCACCGGATGCCTGGTGCCGCCCTCTCGCCCTGTTCCTGGACGGCCTGCGCCCGGCGCCGGCCGTTCTGCCGGGCCCAGCGCTCACCACGGCCCAACTCGGCGACGTGCTGCGGGAACTGGGACCGCACCGCGCACCTGTACGGAGCGTAAGAGAGGAGTGAAGAGCCCCGCAGCCCGGGCATGCCGACCTGGCGTCGGCGGCTCGCCGTCGGCGAAGATGCCCCTGTGAACGATCACATAACCCCCCGCCCCCCCGACCAGACCCCCGATTCCGGCCTGCGCGGCGTTCGCGGTTCGGCCCGGCTGGCCGTCGTCCTTCTCGCTCTTGCCGGCGCCGCCTGGGCGGTGCGGGCCGTCTGGGAGGTCCGGCTGGCCGTGACAGGGGAACCGGCCTCCGGACCGCCGGACCAGGGGGGCGGCCAGCACCGGCCGCTGACCTCGCTGGAGGACTCGTTCCACCTGGTCAACACGGCGGGTGGAGTCGTGGCACTGCTCTGCGCCATCGTGTTCCTGCTGTGGCTGGACAACGTGCGGGACAACGCACGCACCCTGTCCGGACAGCAGCCGCGTCACTCGGGTTTCTGGCTCTACGCGGGCTGGTTGATACCCGTCCTCAACCTGTGGATCCCGCGCGGCATCGTGGCGGACGTCCATCAGGACAGCGCACCGGGCGAGCGGCTGCCGCGTTCCCTGAACGTGTGGTGGGCCCTGTGGCTGATCGGGCTGATCAGCGGGGTGGGTCTCCTGTACGGCGACGAGGTGGACGAGCTCATCGCCCGCGCCTACACGGACCTGTGGATGCTGCTCGCCTCCGACGCGGCCGTCATCGGCGCGGCCGTGGCCGGCATCTTCGTCGTCCGCGCCGTCACGGCCGTACAACAGCGGTACATCGACGGTGACATGCGGTACGGCGACCCACCGGCTCACGCCGACGCGTAGGCGGATCCGCCCTGTTGACCCCTGCTGGTCAGCTCACGCAGAGCAGGCCGAGCACGCAGATCCCCGAGGGCGACGTCGCCGCGGGGGTCGTGCTCTGCTGCGAGGAGCCCGACTGCGACGAACCCGAGGACGAACCCGAGGACGAGTCCGACTGGGACGTGCCCGACTGGGACGAGCCCGACGTCGTGTCGCCGGCGGACGGGGAGGAGGGCGACTGGTTGGCCGTCGACGCACCGGTACCGGTCGACGTCGTGCCGGAGCCCGTCGAGGTGGTGCCCGCCGTCTGCGGCTGCGAGGCCGTCGCAGGCTTCGAGTGCCGGGCGGGAGTGGTGTACGGCTCCGTCTTCTCCGAAGCGGTGTGGGGCGCACTGGCCTCGGAACGCCGGGCCTGGGTGCCGGTCGCGGAGGACTGGGCGTCGCCGGCCGAGGGCTTGCGGTGCTTGCCCGTGCCCGGGCCGGTCGACGGAAGCTCGGCGGACTGGTCCGCCGTGTCGTTCTCGGCACCCATGCTCGACAGGTCGGTGGCCGCCGTCGCCCGGCTGCCGTGGCCGGAGCCGCCGTCCATCGAGGCGACCGTCAGGCCACCGCCGACGAGCGCGACGGCGGTCGCGACCACGGCCCGCCGCTGACTCTTCTTCCAGCGGGCCCGCTGCCGGCGCCGGGCGGCCCGCCCCGCGGCGACAGGCGCGGCGGATGCCGCATCCTCGGCTCCCCCGACACCCCCGACTCCCCCGGCACTCGCGAGGTCGTCGAAGGAGTCGACGGGGGCAACCGGATCGACTGGGGCGAACGGGTTGAAGGAGTCGTACGGGTGCGGTTCGGGCCGGATCTGCGTCGCGGAGGCCGGGATGCCGTGGCCGTGTGCGGTCGCCGGTGCGATGCCCGGGGCGTAGGCACCGCAACCGGGGCACACCAGGGCGCCGTTGAGGTGCCGGCGGCACGAGGAGCAGTAGTCCACGCTGTGTTCCTGACCCTTCGCACGGGAGATCGAGCAGCTCGCAACGCTAACGGTGTCTCCGAAAGACCGTGTGGGCTCTGTGTGGTGCTCCTGCACGGATTCTCTGCACATGGCGTGTCCGGCGTGTGCCTGACACGTGAACTCCCAGCTCAGCGATCGACTTCCAGGTGATGTGCAGGTCCGTGGCGTTGGTCACCCCGCTAGCGCCGCATGAACGGTGCGAAGGTGTGGCTGAACTGCCAGGTGTCCTGGGCGATCCCGGAGCAGGAGTTGGAGCCCGCGGTGCCCACGCAGCCGCCGTTGTCGCGTTGGATTGCCCAGAAGGAGAGGGTGTTGATGCCCTTGGCGACGGCCCACTTCTCGACCTTGACCGCGTCCTGGGTCGTGAACGTCTCCTCGGGGCCGAAGTCGTCGATACCGGGCATCTCGGTGACACCGATCATGTGCCACAGCTTCGCCGGGCTCTCCTTGGGGTGGAGAGCGCCGAGTTGGCCGTGCAGGCCGGCGGCGGCCGTCTCCGTGTCGGCGGCCATGTCGTGGGTGGCCCCGTCCCAGTAGTCGAACGTCATGATGTTGACGACGTCCACGCGCGCGCCGTTGTCGACGGCGTTCTGCAGCACGGCGACACCGTTGGGCTCCAGCCCGGTCGTGCTCGTGGGCAGTGTGTACGAGAACTGCACGTGCCGCCCGGTGCACTCGGCCCACTTCTGCACCTTGGCGATGGCCTTGTTGCGGCGATCGATCCCGGCGGAGTTGTTGATGGAGTCGGCCTCGATGTCGAGATCGATGCGCGTGATCCCGTACGTCGTCACGAGGCTCTCGTACACCTTGGCGATGGCGTCGACGCTGGTGCAGCTGTCGGCGAGTTCGGTGCCGGTGGTGTCGGCGCTGTAGCCGCCGAAGGAGGGGATGGCGTTGCCGCCGCGGGCCTGGATCGCCGAGATGTCCGTGCCGAAGGACGACCTGGAGATCGGCTGGGTGGTGTCGCCGTTCCAGTACGCCGTGCACGAACCGGGTGCGTCCGTCTGCAGAAAGGCCATGGTGAGGTACTTGTCGCCGGACGCGGCGGCGAGCGCGGCCGGGCTCTGCCCGGTCCAGGCCTCGAAGTACGGCGCCGAGACATGGGCGGGCATGGCCCCCGGCCGGTACGGGGACGGACCCGCACTCGCGGCGAGGGCTCCTCCCCCACCTAGCGCGACCAGTCCGGCGGCCAGACCGCTGACGGCGACACAGGACAACAAAGCACGAAGCACACGACGAGAACGAGGTCGTCTCACTGACGCTCCCAGGGACGTGGAAGGGAGGGGGGTGGGGGCGAACGACGACCATCTTTGGACTAGACCAATTGACTGTCAAGGTTCTTTACGATTCCTGGCCGGTAGTGGGCCAGGTTCTTGGGCAGGTTCTTGGACCGTGGGGGTCGCGGAGGGGTCCAGCGGTGAGGCGTCACGCTGGGTGAACCGCGAGGAGCGCACCGTGAGGGCGCGCGGGCGGCCGAAACTTTCGTGCGGCGGGCACGGGCACGGTGTGAGCGCGGGTACGCGAAAAGGACGCTCGGCTCCCGTGCGGAGCTGAGCGCCTCGGGCCGAGCCGAAGGCATGCCGGATACAGGCTCCTGTGGGTCATCGAACGGGAAGATCTCGTCTTCCCAGACGTTCGACGCCCGACGTCCGAAGTCCGGAGCCTGGAGGGTGTGCGCCGGCGGACCTACAGCTTGGTCATCTTGGTGTACGGGCTAAGGATCCGCATTTGCGACGAGCCGAAATCGACGAGAGCCGCGATTCCTTCCTCGATGCCGATCACTCGACCGAGGCCATACATGTCATGCGTGACCTGGTCGCCCACGGCGAAGTGCTTGGGCGCCGGGGTGGCCTTGGCCTTGAAGGGGCTGGTAGGCAAATGGCGCTTGGGTGCAGGAGGCTTTGTCATCACCTCCAGTATGCGCCTATGGGCGTCCCCTTCGCTGCGGCCGTCCAGATCCGCTGTCCGGCGGCCCCCACCGGCCCCCGCCGGCCCGCCCGTCGCGGTGGCCGACGGACGACTGGGCCCCTATGTCGCCGGATGGGGAGATTCCGTAGCGACTCAGCGAGAGGACAACTGGATGTCTTGACGTGGTCTTTACGGCCCCGTTGGCTTCTCCTTCACCCGTGGCCCGCTTCCTCCATGCCCGGAAGGCACCTGTAAGTGAACGTTCACACCCCCGGCAGATCCGATGCGCGTCGCTACGCCATACCCCTGTGCGCCTCCGCCTCGGCTCTCCTCCTCTCCGCGTGCGGTGTCATCGACGGCGTCGGTGGGAGCAGCACCTCCGCGACTCCGAAGAAGGGCGACGACATCACGGTGGGGCTGCTGCTGCCCGACACGGACACGGCGCGGTTCGAGAAGTTCGACTACCCCCTCATCAAGCAGCGGGTCGCCGCCCTCACCCACGACAAGGGCAAGGTCCGCTACGCCAATGCCGGTGCGAGCGTGGCCAACCAGAGCAAGCAGTTCGCTCAGATGATCGCCGCCAAGGTGGATGTCGTCCTGGTGGACGCGGTGGACGCCAAGGCCATCGCGCCGGACGTCCAGAAGGCCAAGGACGCGGGCATCCCCGTCATCGCCTACGACCGGCTCGCCGAGGGCCCCATCGACGCGTACATCTCTCACGACAACGAGCTCGTCGGCGAGGTGCAGGGCCGCGCCATCCTGGAGGCGCTCGGCAGCAAGGCCGCCACCAGCAAGATCGTCATGATGAACGGTGATCCCGGCGACCCGAACACCGCCCGCTTCAAGGAGGGCGCGCTCAGCGAGTTGAAGGGCCGGGTCGTCATCGCCAAGTCGTACGACACCGAGAAGTGGCTGCCGTCGGCCGCCAAGGCGAACCTCAGCAAGGCCGTCAAGTCCATCGGGCTCAGCAACATCGCCGCCGTCTACTCGGCGAACGACGGCATGGCGGGCGCCATCATCGACGCCCTGAAGGATGACGGCGTCACCAAGATGCCGCCGGTCACCGGGCAGGACGCCAACCTGGACGCGGTGCAGCGGATCGTCGCGGGCCGGCAGCAGATGACCGTGTACAAGTCGTTCCTGCTGGAGGCGACCAACGCGGCGGAGATGGCGGTGACCAAGGTGAGGGGCCAGGCGATCGAGTTCGACGCGCTGGCCGAGGACACCGTCGACAGTCCGACCCAGAAGGACATCCCGTCGATGCTGGTTCCGGTGGTCGCCCTCACGAAGGACAACATCAAGTCCACCGTGATCAAGGACGGTGTCTACACCGTCAAGGACATCTGCACCGCCCAGTACGCGGCGGACTGCGCGGCGATCGGTCTGCAGTAGCGCGGCTCCCCTCCGGTATAACCGGGCCATGATCTATCACGTCGTGCCGCGCGCCGAGTGGACCGCGAGCCCCGGCCGGCCGTACGCCCCCGCCTCCCTCGCGGAAGACGGCTTCGTCCACTGCTCCCCCGACGAGGAGACCACGCTCACCGTCGTCAACTCCTTCTACGGCGACGCTCCCCGGCCGCTGCTCGCCTTGCTCATCGACGAGGCACGGCTCACCGCGGAGTGCCTGTGGGAGGAGGCGGCTCCCCTGCCGCCGCCGGGAGTCGCCGAAGGCACCCGTTTCCCGCATGTGTACGGTCCCCTCGACCGCGAGGCCGTGGAGCGGGTCCTGGTCGTCCGGTGGGGCGAGGACGGCCGGGCGACGGGGCTGGAGGAGGCGGGGGAGGGCGGCGCCTGAGGGCCGGGTCCTGCGCCGCGGCGACCCCCGGCGCGTCCTGGATCACCCTCGACGTGCCAACGGACTTACGCTGCTGAAGGGGGACCGCCGCTCACCCTGCGAGGCGTTTCATGGTCACGGTCCGCTACATCGTCGACGACGTCGATGCCGCCCTCGACTTCTACTGCCTGCACCTCGGATTCCGTGAGGTGATGCACCCCGCGCCGGCGTTCGCCATGGTCGTCCGGGACGATCTGCGGCTCGCGCTGAGCCGGCCCGGGGGCGGGCCGGGCGGCGGCGGGCAGGCCATGCCGGACGGCACGCTGCCGCGGCCCGGCGGCTGGAACCGGATCTCGCTCCAGGTGGCCGACCTCGACGCCGACGTCCACCGGCTGCGACAGGCCGGCGTGCGGTTCCGCAACGAGCCGGTCACCGGTGTCGGCGGCAGGCAGGTGATCGTCGACGATCCGTCCGGAAATCCCGTCGAGCTGTTCGAGCCGGCCCTTCCCGAGGCGCGTGAGTGAGCGGGTGTCACGCGACGCGTCATGATCGGCGGCCGCGGGAGCGGTGGAGCAGGATCACGTACGGGCGGGTCGTGAACCCGGGCGGCGGCGCGAAGGTGTGGACCGGGCGGCGGTGGGACTCACGGAGTCCGTCGGAGTCGCGGTGCGATGTGCGGAGGTGCCGTCAGCGGCGGACTCCTTCGTCGAGGGTGGCCCGTACGGCGCGGATCACGTCGAGGTAGGGGCTGCCGTGGGCGGCGAGGCCGGTGGCGAGCAGGGTGAGGGCGGCGCGGTGTTCGTGGAGCAGGGCACGGCCGGCGTCGGGGCAGCGCGCGGCGAACTCCAGGACGGCGGGGAGGTGGTCGGGCGGTTCGTTGTCGGACTGCACCCAGCCGTGCTCCCGGTAGCGGGCCGTGAGCGCGGCGAGCGAGGCGCCCCGGCGAGCGAGGTCGCCGCCCGTGTACCGCGTCAGGTGCAGGGTGCGGCAGCGGCCGCGGTCGAAGGTGGTGACGTACTGGGCCGCGAGGTCGAGCACGGGGACGTCCGCGGTGCGGCGGCAGAACCGCCGCAGCGGCTCCGCCGCCGGGCCGGGGAGCCCGTCGATCGACTCCAGTACGAGGGCGCGGTGCGCGGGCCAGCGATGGTCGGGGTAGTGCAGGAGCAGGGAGGCTGCCTGGTGGACGGCTGGGTGCTGGTACATCGGGGCGGTTCGGCCTTCGGGTCGGGGAACAGCCCTCGGGGTCGGCCGCGGCCGTTCCGGTTGAGCAGACTGGCGCGGCCGGGCAGACCGCCCCGCGGGGGCCGGTGGCGCCGCCGCTCGGCGGAGTCAACGGTGACCTCGGCCCACGCCGCCACGGGATCGCCGAGCCGTGCGCGGGCCGCGCGGTACATCTCCGGGAGCACGCCCCGCACGTGCGGGTGGCGCACGCGGGTGGGCGAGCCGGTCTCCTGCGTCTCCCAGGTGATCAGGCCAACCTTGCCCTGGGTCCAACTCTCCCGGTGGGGAGCGTTGTTGACGCCCTGACGGGTGCGGAGGGCAGCCCGCAGGTCGGGAGTGGCCCGTCGGGCGCCGCACCGTCCCACCGTGCTCACTCCCTACGCAGTCGGCCTTCCGCTCCCGTCAGAGTGGGGCATCGTGACGCCGTGAAGTCGCATGACTACGCACGGTTGATCTTCTCTATACGGAGCTTTCCTTGCCCTTTGCAATGGTTGTGCTCGGCATGTGTATCGGTGGGGCCACCTCGCGGGCCGTGGCCTCGGTCGACGTCCGGCTGACCCTGCCTCAGCCGCGCTCGCCGGTCGCTCCGCACACCCGTGGCCCGATCAAGCGCGCCGCCATGGCCGCCACCCGCGGTGTCACACCCTCCACGGCTCTGCGCATGGCCGAGCGGCTGGAGTCCTGACCCTCATCGACCGGTGGGTCAACCCGGACAACCGCCGTGAGGTGGTGCCGCGGCGGACCTCCGCGGGAGAGGAACCGGGCCCTGACCGAAGCCGCCGACGGCCGTGACCTCGACTTCGACCTCGGCCGACGAGGCGGGCCGCGTGGCCGGAGCGGTCGACGATCCGCTGAATCCGACGCCTCAGCCCTTACGCCGGAGCGCTTTGAGGAGTTCTGTACGGGCCTTGCGTCACCTGCTGCTGCCTGTGGCCGACGCTGTGGCTGTCGCCGGCGCCATGGAAGTCATCCGTATGGATGTTTCGTGGATACCGTCCGGTAAACCGTCCGGATTCCCGTTCCGTTCAGGGCGGACTGCTAACTTCCGCTTCCCTGGCCCCGGTTGACCTCGGAGCCGCCCACACGCCTCCACAAACGAATCCGGACGGAACACCTTGCGCACTTCTCGTGAAACACCCGGGGGAAGACATCGCTGGCGGGTGCCCAGGAGCCGGCGCGGCCGTATAGCCGCCGCCGGGGCGATGTCCGTGCTGGCGCTGGCGCTCCTCGCGCCGCTGGCATCGGCCGCCCTGACCGACCGGTCCTCCTCCGCCACTCCTTCGCCGGCGAACCGGGTCACCGACACCTCCCGACTTCCTTCGGGCTGGCAGCAGTCCGACGACCGCATGGTCACCTACGACGGCGACGCCACCGGACTGCATGTGCTGGTCGCCGACGCGGCGCACGCCTACACCTGGCGTACCGCGGCCACCCTGTCCGAACCCGGTGTCGACACCGACCAGTGGATCGGCCAGACCTGCGTCACCGCCTCGGGCGACCGCGCCGTGGTGGTCTATGCGCCCCGCCAGGTGACCAACGATCAGCAGGGCTTCCAGGAGGGAGCCTTCGCCGCCGTGGTCGACCTCACCGACGGCAAGGTCACCAAGCTGCCGGAACTGGTCTCCATCGCCTACTTCAACCCCGGCTGCGGCGATGGCGAACAGGCCGTGCTGTCCCGGCCGCAGGGTGACGGCACACAGCTGCTGACCGTGGACACCCGCCAGGGGAAGCTGGTCCGGCGGCAGACCGTCCCGGGGCAACTCACCTCCGCCGTGCCCTTCGGACGGGGCATCGCGGCGGCCGCCGGTGCCTCGGTGGTCTCGGTGACCGGCGGGGGGCATGTCAGCACCCTGGCCCACACCGCGGGAACGCCGTTCCGGCTCGTACCGGACGCGCACGACGGGCTCGCCTACCAGGTCCCGGCCGCCAAGAAGACCGTGCAGGTCCGACGGGTCACCTCCGGTGGCTCCGACCGGCTGCTCGGCTCAGGTGCGCTCGGCTCCCTCGCGGTGCGGGGCAACGGCGGTCGGGTGTTCGTGACGGGCAAGGACGCGCAGGACGACGTACGGCAGTCCGCCCTGCCGAAGAGCTGGAAGGCCTTGCAGGTACCGGCCTCGGCCGAGGTCTCCACCAACGGTCTGCTCGCCCTGACCGGAGTGCACCATGGCACCGAGGCGGCCGGATCCAGGAAGCCGGGCGCGATCGCCGCCGGCACGGCGCGGCCGGTCGGCATCGACGCCGTCCTGGCCGGATCCGGCAAGAGCCTGGGCTTCCGCGTGAAACCCCGGACGCCGGCGCGGTCGCAGGGGGACGAGCAGTCCCCGGCCCTGTCCCCCGGCACGGCCGGGAACAGGGCCACCGCCCAGGACGGCGGACTGCAGACGGAGAGCATCCGTACGGAGAGCCTCGACGGCAGTGGCCCACGAGCGGCGCGGTCCGCTCGGTCCACCTCGGCCGCCACCACCGACGACGACCCGGCCCACACCACCACCGACCCGGACCGGGCCTGCGCCGTCACCCGCAACGACCCCGGACTCCAGGCACTCCAGCCCTCGTCGGCCATGATCGAGTGGGCGACGGACCTCGCCGTGCAGGGCAAGCTCGACGTCCACCGGCGCAAGGGCTGGAACGGCACCGACCTCGCCTCGTACACCCCGCAGAGCCTGTTCCCGCCGGTCCCGCTCAAGGGCGGTGGCCGGGTGCCCGCGCAGATCATGCTCGGCGTGCTCGCCCAGGAGTCCAACCTGGTGCAGGCCAACTCGCGTGCCTCCGCGGGGGAGAGCGGCAACTTCATCCAGGGCGGCTACTACGGCAACGCCGGCAGCGTCCATACCGTCAACTGGGCGGCCGCCGACTGCGGTTACGGCGTCGCACAGGTGACCAGCGGCATGGCCCGCACGGACACCACGACCTACACCGCGGAGCAGCAGAAGGCGATCACCGTGGACTACGCGGCCAATATCGCCGCCGGTCTGCAGATCCTCCAGGACAAGTGGAACCAGCTGTACGACAAGGGCATGCTCGTCAACGGCGGGGACCCGCAGTACCTGGAGAACTGGTGGTTCGCGCTCTGGGCGTACAACAGCGGTTTCAACGCCCCGAGTCCGTCGGACACCGCGGCTCCCTGGGGTCTCGGCTGGTTCAACAACCCGGCCAACGGCCTCTACCCGGCCGACCGCAAGATGTTCCTGTCCTCCGGCACCGGGGACGCCCGCACCCCCAACCTGTGGTCGTACCCGGAGCGGGTCCTGGGCTGGGCGGCGTACTCCCTGCAGAAGACGGACCCGGCGACCGGCGCGACCGGCAAGGCCTTCACCGTCGGCACCTGGCCGACCGGCAACGCGCCGGACGCCCAGCCCGCGCACGACACCTTCTGCAAGCCCGCTTCCAACGAGTGCGACACCTCCAAGCCCCACAAGGTCGAGGGGTCCAGCCAGCCCGAGGGCCCGTGCCAGCGCGACGACTTCAAGTGCTGGTGGCACGAGCCGGTGACCTGGACGGACTGCGCGACCACCTGCGGCACCGAGGTGCTGAAGTACCAGGCGGGCGAGCGGGAGCCACAGGTCACGCCGGTCCACCCGGCGTCCTGCACGTCCACTCTCCCCATGAACGCAGTGATCGTGGACGACGTGCCGAACACGGTGAAGTTCCGCACCGGCAGCACCAACCCCTGTGCCGGTAAACGGAATTGGACCAGCCGGGGCACGCTGAAGTTCACCTTCGGGTCGGCTCAGCAGAACGGCGCGACCGTCTATCCCTCGAAGATCGACTTCCATCAGCTCGGTGCGGGCTTCGGCGGCCACTTCTGGCTCACCCACACCCGGGTGCCGAGTTTCACCGACTCGGTCGTCACCGGCACCTGGACGCCCGGCCGGTCGCTCACGGGCTGGGCCCGGATCATGGTCCATCTGCCCGACCACGAGGCCAACACCGGCCAGGCGACGTACCGCATCGACCTCGGTGACGGCACGATCGTGGACAAGACGATCTCGCAGGACACCGGAGGCAGGAACGCCTGGGTCCCGCTGGGTTCGTACCAGGTGCACGGCATCCCGAGCGTCTCGCTGAGCTCGGACACGGCCGACGGCACCGGAGACGCCTCGATCGCCTGGGACGCCCTGGCCTTCGAACCGCTGCCCGGAAAGCCGTCGGACGCGGTGACGCCGTCGCCGTCGCCGTCGCCGTAGTCGAGGTTCCCGAGGCACCTCCTCACCTCTTCACCCGCCCCTGGACGGTCTCCGTCCAGGGGCTCTGACACGATCACGGTGACTCGATCAGCAACGATCCCGAGGGCGTGGTGGAGAACTGTGCCGGAGCATGATGTGAACCCGGACCCGGACGGCCCGGACCTGGATCTGGACCGGGCCCTGGAGGTCGCGACCGAGCTGGCGGCCTGGGCCTCGGAGATGATCCGGCGTCCGCGTACCCCGGCCACCGCGACGGACGTACGGGAGAAGGACAGCCCCGCGGACATCGTCACCGACACGGACGAGGCGGTGGAGGCACACGTCCGGGCGACGCTCGGCCGGGCCTTCCCCGGGCACGGGATCGTGGGCGAGGAGTACGGCCGCACGGAGGGCATCCCGGGCGCCCCGCACTGGCTGGTCGACCCCGTCGATGGCACGACCAACTACGCCCACGGCCTCGGCTGGTGCTCCTTCTCCCTGGGCCTGGCGGCGCCCGACGGCACCCCGTTGCTGGGCCTGGTGGCGGACCCCTGGCGGGGCGAGACGTTCACCGCGGTCCGGGGCCGGGGAGCCCACCTCAACGGCACCCCCGTCCGGGCGGCCGACCACACCACCCTCACCGGCCACGTCTTCATGACGGAATGGGCGGCCCACGCCCACTGGCCCGGCATGGACACCCTCCTCGCCACCCTCGCGGACCGCCACTGCACGGTCCGCGTGATGGGTTCCACGGCCCTGTCCCTGGTCCAGGTCGCGGCAGGCCGCGCCACGGCCGCGGCGATCGGCGAGTTCCACCACGTCGACGGGCTCCCCGCCCTGCTGATCGCGACGGAGGCGGGCGCGGTGGCGGTGCCCGAACTGCCCGCGTACGACCAGCCGTTGCTCCTCGCGGCGCCGGGCGTGGCACGGGAGGCGACGGAGCTGCTGCGCACGTCGCGGGTCAGTGTGTGACGGGACCGTCCTGGATGCGGCGCATGACCACGCCCAGCCCTTCGGCGACGTGGCTCGGCGCTGACTCCTCCAGCAGGTGCCGGCCGGCTCGATGAGGACGGCGTGGACTGCGCCCGCGCCGGGCGGGACCGCCGCGCCCCGGCGACCGTGGCGCGGCACCTCGGGCCCCTGCTCGACGCGGTGGTGAGCGACGGGCCCGAGAGGGCCCCGCAGCGCCAGATCGACCCGCTCGATCAGCTCCGCTGGAAGAACTCCACCTCCGCCAGGGCCAGATGACGGCCCGGTTTCAGGCCCGTGGCCGAGCGCAGCACCAGGCGCACCGTCTTCACGTCGCTGATCCCGGTGAGGATCGTCTGGGGGCCCGGCTTGTCGCTGAGGGTCAGCTCCTTGTCGTGCCGCTCGCCGTCCGCCGTCGTCACCTCCAGGTCCATCTGGAGTGCGCGCCCCTCGCGGGCGTACTCCTGCGGTTCCTTGGACGCGCCGTTGGTGATGATCAGGTCGACCATCCGGAACGGCTTGGCGAAGGTGTACGTCACCGAGGCGCCGGGCGCGGGCGTGCCCCAGTAGCGGTTTCGCAGCCCGTCGGTGGTGTTCTTCGCCGGGTGCCCGGGGATCTGGGCGCTCGCCCTGATGGTCGCCGGTGTCACGGCCTTGGGGTCGGACAGCTTGTCCCGGGTGTCCTCGAACAGGGCGCGTCCGGCCGGCAGCAGCAGGAGGACGCCCGCGCACAGGGCCACCACGACGGCCAGGATCACCAGCAGCCGCACCCACCGGCCCGAACCCGCCCGCACCCGGCGGCGGAACGGCCACACGGTCCGCCACCACGGCAACGGATCGGCCTTCGCGGTCGGCTTCAGATCGGTCGCACAGCGCCGGCAGAACCTGCGTTCCGGCGGGTTGGGCGTGCCGCAGGAGGGACAGGGCCTCCCCGCCGCTGCGTCCGGCACCGCCGTGGGCCGTACGACGGGGCGTGGAGCCTGCGGCTTCGCGGGGCGCACGGCCACGATGGGGTCCTGCGCCGGTGCCGGTGCCGGTGTCTCCTGGGAGGCCGGTTGCCGGGGGCCCGGCGTGTCCCGGGTGCCCGGAGCGGAGGCGGCGGGGCGGACCGGCGGCGTACCGGAAACGGCGGGTCCGGACCCATCTCCCGTACGGGGTACGGCGGTGCCCGAACCGTCGGCCGTTCCGGACACGCCGCCCGCGGATCCGGCGGACCCGGCTGGGGCGGGCGTCGGCGTGGACGTCGGAGTGGAGGGAGCTTGCCGGGCTTCGTCGGTGCGGTCCTGGACGGGCGGGGTGTCCGGGTGCTCGTCGGCGCCGGAGCGGGTGTCGGGGGTCTGTGCGGCGCCCGGTCCGTCCGCCTCGCCGCGGCTCCGGCCGGTCAGCCGGCTGCGCAACGACGAGGTGCGGGCAGGCGCGGCGGACGTGGGGGCCTCGGCCGTGGACGATGCCGGCGCCGGGGGCTGCGAGGGCGTGCTCGGCTCCGGCTCCGGTACGGACTGCTCCGGTACGGACTGCTGCGGTATGGACTGCTGCGGTTCGGACGGCTCCTGTACCGGTCGCTCCGGGGACGTGGCCGCGGGGGTGCTCGCGGCCTGTGGCTCTTCCGACCAGCCCAGGTACGTGCCGCAGTTGCCGCAGAAATCGTCCCCGGGGCCGTTGGACGCCCCGCACGCGGGACATGCGCGCATGACGTCACCTCCCTTCGTCGGCGGGTGGGCCGGGCAGGACCTCCACCCGGCAGACGGTGTGCACCGGGCACATGGCCCGGACGAACTCGCGGACCCTGCCCACGTCCACCCGCTCCTCGCCATCCGGCCACACCCGGACCAGGGGCTCGGCGGGGGGCCGCGGCGGCAGGTCGGCTCCGGCGGTGCCCGACCACCACGAACCGCCGTCGTCGCGCACCTCGGCGTGTACGCCCAGCGCGAGCCGCAGGGCCTCGACCAGGCCGTGCCGGGTGCCACGCCACCGGTGCAGCTCCACCGCCCGGACGACCGCCTCGCGGCGCAGCTCCACCGGCCACTGCGGATCGTCGGTGACGCCCACCCACGACGCCAGCCAGGCCAGGAAGTCCGTCGGAGCGATGCGGGGATCGAGGTAGGCAGGCAGGTTGTCGAGGGTGGTGAACACCGGGGCGAGGACGGTGTCGAGGCCCGCGGTGAAGCGCTGCGCGAAGTCGTCGTCGGCGTACAGCGCGGGCAGTTGCCCACCGATCGGGTGACGGCTGGGCAGGCCGGGTACGGCGGCGCGGCTCATCCCCGTGCCTCCGGCTCGACGGCCGTGACGACCACCTGGTGCTGGTGGGAGAAGACCAGGGCGCCCGCGGCCACGTCGATGCGGTCGGAGGGCGCGCCGCGCCGCCCGGTGATCGGGTCGGCGGGGAACAGCCGGATCTCCTCCACCAGCGCGTTGCCGGTGGCGCGTTGGAGGATGCCGAACACCTCGCCGTACTGCACCGGTCGCCCGAAGGGCCATCCGGTGCCGTCCGGCCCGCCGTGCAGCGGGTTGAGGTGGCGGAACAGCGCGGCGAGCGCCGTTTCGCGCACCCGGTCGGTGTCGCCCGGCGCCGCCGCGAGCCGGGCCACGACGGTGACACCCTGGTAGACCGGCGGCTCCACCACGAGGCGGGTGCCGATCAGGCGTCGTTCGTCGAGGCTCGCGGTGATCGTCTCCAGCACCTGGTCCGAGGGGATCAGCTGCTCGAAGCGGAGCCGGTCGTCGCCCTCGTCGGCGACCGCGTCCGGCACCACCAGGACCCGTACCGCACCAGGGTCGTCCGCGGCGGGCAGACAGCGCACCCGGCGCACCGAGGGCGCCGCCTGGCGGCTGATGATCTCGTAGTCCTCTGCGGTCACCGCCCGCTCCTGCATCCGCAGCGCGTCCGGCGCCCGCAGCTTGGCGTTGTCGAGGGTCTCCCCGGGGACGCCGCCGCGCGCCGCCTCCCGGTTGGTGACCCGGGCGACGTACGGAACGGAGCTGCGCAGCACGGAGATCGCACCGCGGGCGACATTGCCCGCCGGGCCGCCGCCGGTGCGGTAGCGGGCCACCCTGATCTGCGCTCCCTTCTGCGGTACGGCGCCGCACTGGCGCAGCGTGCCGTCCGGCTCGCGCAGCACGGGAGGGAAGGAGAACTCGCCGCTCGTGGCGTCCACGCGGACGTGCCGGTCCGCGGGCCCGGAGCGGCCGAAGTGGTCCACCACCTCCCAGCGCTGCCAGCCCTCGGCGGAGGACACCTCCACCACGGGCGGTTCGCCGTCCAGGAGGACCGGCGGGCGGCCGAGCCGGAACGTCTGCCCCGCCACCCCCTCCGAGGTGCCGAGCGGCACGTCGGTCACCGTCTCGGCGTGCTCGACGGACATGGTGCCGCCCACGGTGAACACCGCCGCCTCGCGCACCGTCGGGGACTCCGAGTAGAACGGCTGGCCCGGCTCCGCCTCGGTGACGCGGCAGCGCAGCCAGCCGGCCCGGGTGCCGCCGATCACCGACGCAGTGTGCCCGGCCGGGACGTGGACGATGACCTCACCGGGCCGGTTGAGGCCGCCCGTGGTGTCCGTACCGGTCTCGCACAGCCGCCAGCCGCCGCCGTCCCACGCCTCCCACACCAGCGGGGGCTGGCGCGGGTCCACGCCGACGCCCTCCACGCGGCTGTCCAGGTTCACCGCGACGATGCAGCGCGGCACCGCCGTGGGCAGGCCGAACAGCAGCGCGTCGCCCGGCTCCGGTGTCGCCTGGAAGCAGGGCACGTCGCCGCCCTCGGAGATCTCCCGGGTCCGGTCGGTCTGCTCGCCGGTCCGGGGCGCGGTTACCAGACGCGTCAACTCGCTGGGCACGATGCGCAGTTCGTCCGTGGTCGCGAACACCACGGCCTCGTCGCTCTCGCCGCTCTCGCCGCGCGCGCTGGTCACCTCGGTGCCCGCGGGCAGCGCCACCGTGTCGGGCTGCGGCGCCGACAGCCAGAAGTCGACGTCGGCGCCGGCCGCGGCCGGCGGGAACAGGCGGATGCCCAACAGGTCCAGGAACGCCGTGTAGTTCTTGTCCGGCACCCGGTTGAGCCGGTACAGCAGATGGTCCACGAGATAGGCGAACGTCTCGATCAGGGTGACGCCCGGATCGGACACGTTGTGGTCGGTCCACTCCGGGGCGCGCTGCTGCACGTACCGCTTGGCCTCGTCGACGAGTTGCTGGAACCGCCGGTCGTCCAGATTGGGGGAGGGCAGAGCCATCAGTCGGCGACCATTTCCTCGGCCCCCTCCTCGGAGGGGATCGTGTAGAAGGGAAAGACCAGGTTGCGGCGGTCGTTGGTGGTACGCACCGTGTAGTGCACGTCGATGTAGAGGGTCCCGGCCTCGACCGCGTCGAAGGCGACCACCACGTCCTCCACCGCGATGCGCGGCTCCCACCGCTCCAGGGCCTCGCGCACCTGCTGGGCGATACGTCCGGCGGTGGCGCCGTCACCGGGGGCGAAGACGTAGTCGTGGATGCCGCAGCCGAACTCGGGGCGCATCGGCCGCTCGCCCGGTGCCGTGCCGAGGACCAGGCGGATCGCCTCCTCGATCTCCTGGGCCCGCTCGACCATGCCGATCCCGCCGGTCGGCCCGACCCGCAGCGGGAACGCCCAGCCGCGCCCGATGAACCGCTCGCTCATCACACGCCCCCGATCAGGACGTTGAGGGCGCCCATCATGACCATCGCGCCGCAGGTGGACTGGTCGCGCTGCCGTGCGGCAGGCAGACCGCCGATGAGGACCTGGTCCTTGGTGAGCGAGCTCGGGTCGGGCTTGATCACGTTGGCCGGTCCCAGGGCGGCGTGCGGCGGGATCGGGCAGGCGACCAGGCTGCCCACAACGGCAGCGGGCTTGCCGCCGATCCACACGGTCGCCACGGCCCTGGCGGCCATGGGCGGCGGGGTACCGACCGCGCCGCCGTGGTTGGTCTGGTCACCGGTACGGGCTGCGGCCGGCATGCGGTGCTCCTTACGACAGGGAGAGGACTGAGGGTCACGGACTGAGGGGGTCAAGGACCGGGGGTCAGTTGATCCTGATGAGCTTGGCCTTGAGGACGCCGAGCAGACCACCGTCGACGGTGACGCCTGCGCGGCCCTTGATGTTCACGTTCGAGCTGCCGTTGATGTCCACGTCGCGGCCGCCGATCGTCACCCCGACCCGGCCCTGGATGTCCACGTTCCGGCCCGACACGCTCACGTTGCCCCGTCCCGCGTCCAGGGTGATGCCCTTCTTGTCGAGCACGACGGAGCTGAGGGGCTGCCGGCCCTTCCCGGCGTACACCGTCAGCTCGATCCGGTCCCGCCGGTCGTCCAGGAACACTTCGAGGCGCTCGTCGGCGGACCTCAGCCGCACCCCGGAGGGACCCGGGGCCCGCGCGTCCAGCAGCTCCACCCGGTGCCCCGAACGCGACACCAGGGAACGGCGGTTGACCTTCCCGCTGGTGCCGTCGATGAGCGGCACGTCGTGCTTCGAGGGCTTGTCCACGCCGTTGTAGAGCCCGCCGATGACGTACGGGCTGTCCAGCAGGCCCTGTTCGAAGCCGACCAGCACCTCGTCGTTGACCTCGGGGCTCACCACGCCACCGCCGCCCTTGCCGCCCCACTGCACGGTGCGGACCCAGTCGGTGACGTAACTGTCGTCCAGCCAGGGGAACTTCAGCCGTACGCCACCGCTCTCGGCGCCGCCGGGCTCGCGTACGTCCGTCACCACGCCGATCGCCAGACCCGGCATGCGCGGTCCGCGGCCGGGCGCGTTGGCGCCGGTCACCAGGCCCGCGAGGGAGCGGTCCGGGCTGGCGCTCACCCACACCGTCGTCCGGTATCCGCCGTGCGGCTCCAGGACGTGCTGCACGGCCGTCGCCGTGTACTTGCCGGAGAACGCCTGCCCGACGTTGCCCAGCGCCACGGGCTTGCCCGCGTGCAGCCGCGGGTTGCCCTCGACCAGGGCCTCCAACTCGCCGAATCCCGCGCTGACGTGATCGGCGACCGCGTCCGCGACGGCGGTCGTCTCGGCCTGTGTGCGGTACGGCGTGTCCGTCACCGTCAGCTTCGACGACTTGCCGAACCGGGCCGCGAACGCCGGGCTCAGACCCGGCACCACGGTCTCGCTGTCCACCGACGGCTTGCGGCTCACCAGCGGCCGCTTCGTGGTGACGTCCCAGCCGCGCACCTCCACCTGCGAGGCGCCGTCCGCGGCCGACAGCGAGGCCCGCAGCGCCAGCAGGTTGCGCCCGTACTCCAGCACCATCGGGTTGCGGGTGGCCGGGGTCGACGGCGCGGGCGCGCCGGACGCCTTCTCCGGCTTGGTGAACTGCAGCACGCCCTTGTCGTCGACGCGCACCTGCGCGCCGCTCTCGCCCGCCAGGTACTGCAGGAAATCCCAGTCGGACACGTTCGCCTGCGAGAGCTGCTTGTACGTGACCGGCGCGGCCTCCACCTTCCCGCAGGTCAGCCCGGCCCCGGCGGCGACCTTGCGGACGATCGCCGCGGCCGTCATGTTCCGGTACGCCACCACCTTGCGGCCCCGCTGCAGACGGTGCGCCTTGGAGTAGGCGCGCACCACCGTGAAGGAGCCCGTGCTGTCCCGGTCGACCTCCAGGGCCGTCACCTCGCCGTTGAACAGCCGCTCGCGCGCCTGCCCGGACACGGTCATCACCGACACCCTCAGCGGGGTGCCGATGGTGATGCCGGTCGCCTTCAGGAACTCGTGATCGGGGTCGCGGAAGGTGAGCTGTGCCGCATCCGGCAGGCCCACGTTCTCGTCCACCACGCAGCTCACCAGCTGGGCGGCCCAGATCGGCGGCAGCTCGCCGGGCGTCTCCACGATGGGGTCCGCCGCGAACGACCGCCCGCCCCGCGCCTCGGGTGTGGTCATCGCTCCTCCTCACCGCCCGCGTCCCGCAGCCCCGGCACCACCAGTTCGGTGCCGGGCACGAGCGCCATCGGATCGTCGATTCCGTTCGCCTCGGCGATGGCCCGCCAGGCGGTCGCGTCGCCGTACTCCCGCCAGGCCAGCAGGGCCAGGCTGTCGCCCGCCACCACGGTGTGCGTGCTGCGGGCGGTGCGCGCGCCGGACGTCGGGTTCTGGCCCGGCGGGTCGACGCTCGCCTCCTCGATGGTCATCGCGCAGGTGGCCCTGAGCGGCGTGCCGTCCACGTCGAAGAGCGTGTACGTCACCGAAAGGCTCGACATCACCCCGTCGAACGACGTCGTCTTCGCCGTGCCCCACTCGAACCGCACCCACGGGCTGGCGGGCTTCTTGCGGCCCAGGCTCGCCGGGCTCGGCACACACGCCTTCATCAGCTTCTCCACCGCCTGCTCCACGGACTTGTCGTGGGTGGCGGTGGCGTCCAGGAACACCTCCAGGCTCAGCACGCGCGGGCCGCTGCCGACGAACTCGGGCAGCGCCGACTCCCCCGCCATCCGGGACGGGGTGCGCCGCCACTCGGTGGTCTTGCGCAACTCCAGGGTGGAGGGGTTGAACTGCAGGTCGAGCCGCGCGATCGTCCCGCCCGGTTTCGCACCGACCGAGGCCGGCGGCTCCTTCAGGGTCAGCTGGGCCCTGGTCCGACTGGTGCGTGCCGCTGGGGACATGCCGGGACCTCCTTTCCGGGGCGTAGAGGCGAGTGGTGTCTGCTGGTCGAGGAAGGGGTGGGGTCAGGACGGGCGCAGCCCCTGGTGGGCGATCTCCAGCGTCTCCACCGCCGCCTCGGAGTTGGCGGGGTCGAAGGACGGCCCCTGCCAGCGCACCGGGACGATCCCGAACACCTGCCAGCTGATGATCCGCGTCAGGTCCGGTTTCAGCGCCACGATCTCGCCGTCCTTGGGCTCCACCCGCTTCAGCGTGTCGTCGAGCCAGCGCGCGATCTTCGCCGTGTCGGCGGTGACCGGCCGGGTGAGCGTGATGTTCGACCAGGTCACGCGGCCGGGCAGCTGCCAGGTGAAGCCGTTGTTGCCGCCCTCGGCGTAGCTCTCCATCTCGACCTCGGCGCCCATGCCGGAGCAGGTGTGGAAGGCGCCCAGGTCGTTGCCGCCGATGGCGAGCCGGAAGAACACGCTCGTGGCGAAGATGTTGTCGGTCATCGGTCCGTCGTCCGTTCCATGCGCCTTCGTTCCATGTCCTCAGCGGCGTCCGTCGTAGGGGCGGCCGGTACGTTCCCGGCCGCGCCGCAGCTCGGTGCGCAGCAGCCGGGCCATCGGGTCGAGCAGGCGCCGCGCCAGGTCGTCCAGATCGACACCGGGGTCCTGCGGTGTCCCGGCATGCCGGTCCCCGCCCTTGCCGGAGGCGGACCCCGAGGCGGATCCGGCAGTGGAGGTCCCGGAGGCGGCCGGCGTGGAGGCCGAGCGCGAACGGCCGTGCGCCCGCGCCGACTTCGCCGCCCCGCCCTTGGACGGGGCGGCGCCGTTGCCGTCGGTGGCGTCGCGCTGAACCGGGGTCGCCGCCGCACCGTTCCCGCCGCGCACCGCCCGGACCACGGGGACGGCCTGCACCGGTGCCGCAGTGTTCGGCGGACGTTCTGCGAGCGGCGGCGCCTGCGGGGCGGTGACCGGCAGGGGGCGCGCCGGAACGGCGGGGGCACCCCCCGTGGTCCGGCCGGCGGGCGCGGGCCGTACGACCGGGACGCGTTGTACGGAAGCGGGTGAGGCAGAGGAACCCAGCGAGGCAGAACCGCCCGGGGAGCCGGGAGAACGGGGAGAGCCAGGGGAACGAGGAGAGGCGAGGGAGCCGGGAGACCCCGAAGAGGAGCCGACCGGGCCGACGCCTCGTACGCCCGAGTCGTCCCGTGCGGCGGGCGCGGACGAGGCTCGCTGGACCTGCGGTGTCGTCGGCGTGACCGGGGTGGCGGCCGGAGCCGGGCCCGGTGACGGTGGCGCGGCGTCGCTCTGGTGGGTGGCCGGGGTGCCGGGCCAGCGCGCGGCCACGACGGGAGGGCCGCCGGAGCGCGCGGCGGCGGGCGGTGTCGCCCCTTGCGGAGCCCGCGTGCTCAGCAAGAGCGGGCGCGCGGGGAGCAGTTGGAGGGCGCGGGTGAGGGGTGCTGCCTGGGTGGAGTGCGCTCCGGTGTGGGTGACGGTGAGAGGGCGCGGGGTGCCGGGCCGGCCGCCTCCGGCGCTCGTCGGGGCCACTGCACGGGCGACGACGACCGGGCTCGGGGAGGCGGGGACCCGGGGACGCTGCCCGCTGGGCCGCACACCGGGCGGTCGTACGGCCGCGGCCGGGTTCTCCGTGCCCCCGGCGCCCGTGGATGCGGCCGGGGCGGGCGTCACCACAGGGGTGGCGGGGGTGCTTTCGTGGTCTGCGGGGGCCGGTGACGCGGGGGCCCCGGTGGAGGACTGGTCCGCCGGGCGGCGCTGGACGTCGATCGTGCCCAGCAGCGGCGCGTCCGGTCCCTCTGTACGGGGTGCGGTGCCGGTGTGTGCCTGGCCGCGATCTTCCGTGCGCGGCAAGGGAGTTGACGGTGCGTTCCGGTCCCGTTGTGCCGGAGCCTGTCGCGCGTCGGGTGTGCCGTCCGCCTGACGCTGGACGATGGGCAGCGCCGGGCCGGACGTGGTGGGCGCCGTGAGGGCGCCGGACGCGGTGGCACCGGGCAGACCGGCGCTCGGTGGCAGTGCGGACAGTGGTGCGCCCAGCCCGCCGCGTACCCGGGCGCTGTCCGCCGGCCGCTGGACGACGGGTGGCGCCGGGGCGGGCACGGGACCCGCGGTCCGGGAGCCGGACGCGGTGGCACCGGGCACGTCGGCGCTGGGCGGCAGTGCGGACAGCGGTGCGCCCAGCCCGCCGCGTACCCGGGCGCCGTCCCGGGCGCCCTGCACCGGCTTGTTCGCGGAGCTGTCGTGCGGACGTGTGGTGTCCGCCCCGGTCGCCCCTGTCGCCCCGGCCGCGCTGTCCGCCTGACGCTGGACGACAGGCAGGGCGGGGTCCGAGCGGGCGGGCGGGACGGCGGCGTCCGCCGGCAACGGTGCGGCCGGCGACGGCAGTTCGCCCTGTCCGCTGCCGAGGGGCGCGCGGCTCGGTTCGACCGCGGTGGCTCGTTGTACGGGAGCGCCGGCGCCGTTGCCCGGTGCCGCGGGAGCTGTGGGCCGCAGGGCTGCGACGCGGCGCACCGGTCCGGAGGACGGTCGCCGGGCAGCGGTCAGGGTGGGCCCCGCCGGGGTGGGCCGGACGGCAGGGCGGGCCGCCTCCGGCTGCGTACGGCCTCCGGAAACGGTGCCGGACGGTGCCTTTGAGGCGGGCCTGGGCGCGCCGCCCCCAGCGCCCGTGCCCCCGCCCGTGTCCGTGCCCGCGACCGGGAGCACCGATACACGTCGTACCAGAGGAATTCCCGGAGCGGTCGCCGGGCGGCCGGTGTCGGCGGGGAGAGCGGGGCGTGCGGGGGTCACGACCGGGTCGGTGCCCGGCAGCGCGGCCCGTTGGACGGGAGCGGACGACGGAGAGAGCACGGCGGGGGAGTCCGTGGCCGTCAGG
This sequence comes from Streptomyces sp. DF42, assembly GCF_058267695.1. Taxonomy (NCBI): domain Bacteria; kingdom Bacillati; phylum Actinomycetota; class Actinomycetes; order Kitasatosporales; family Streptomycetaceae; genus Streptomyces; species Streptomyces sp. DF42. Next base: position 4,984,503 of record NZ_CM177859.1, read on the forward strand.
CCGCGCGTGCGCGGTGCCGTTTCGCCCGAACGCCCTGTCGCGGCAGTGCTGTTGCCACCGGAGCGCGCCACCACGGGCCCGCGTCCGGATCCCGTGTCCGCCGCGTTGGCGGCGTCCTTGCCGCGGGACGGCCGTACGGGTGCCGCCGACGGCCCGGCGCCCGGCGTGCCGTCCGCCGATTCGCCCGCCCCTTCCGGGCGCAGCGCGCGCAGCAGCAGTGGCCCCCCGCCGGCATGGGTGGCCTGCGGGGTGGCCGGGCGGGTGACGCCGCGGACCAGGCCGGTCGGGGCGGTGGGCAGCACCGCGTGACCGAGACCCGAGTCGAACGTCGGGTTCTGCCAGGAGGCGAGGCCCGCACGGAACGCGAGCCCGTCGCTCACCCCGAGCGGGGCGCGGGCCACGGTGAGTTGCGGCGCCGCGGTGCGACGCCAGCCGCCGTCCCAGTCGCCGGGCACGGCGGAACCCGCGTGGCCGGACGTGCCCGGCTCCGGGCCGGCGTCCGGCGAACCGTTCGACGCCGAGCCGGAGTGCTCCGCACCCCTGCGGTCCGCGGTGTCCGGCGCGGCGGTCCGGCGGCGCAGCCTGTCCCGCCATGCCATGCGCTCAACCGCCTTCGTTCACACGGGTGTTGATACGGGCGATCTCGGCCACCCACTGCCGGCGCTCGTCGTGCGTCAGATCGAGGATCTCCTCGCGCCGCCAGTGGAAGTGGTAGGCGATGTACGCGATCTCCTCCCGGAGCCGGGGAAGGGCGTACGTCACGATTCCCCCAGGCGCCCACCCGAGAGGTCGACCTCGAAGCCGCCCTCGCAGTGCGGGCAGGTCACGGCCGCGCGGGTGTGGCCCTCGCTGTTGACCCGGCGGTAGAAGTCCTGGAGGAAGGCCACGTCGGTGGCGTACATCCGCTCCACGACCCCGGCGTGCACGTCCGTGATGCTGCCGATCCGGGTGATCACCTGGCTCAGCAGCACCACGCTCAGATACGCCGGGTTCTCCTTGACCCGCAGATCGATCTGCGGCCGCAGCTCGTCACGGGCGGTGGCCAGACGCATCGAACCGTGCCGGTGCACGGTGCCCGCCTCGTCCACGTACCCGCGCGGCAGCTCGAACTCGAACTCGGTGCGCAGCCCGTGATCCTCCCGCGGCGGCGGCGGGACGGCGGCGGGGGGCGCCGCCGCCTGCTCCTGCGCGGGGCCGGGCGCCGTCATCGCGAGGATCTCGTCCAGGTTGCCCGCCGTGACCGTACGGCGCCTCATTCGACCGTGATCTCCTCGAACACGATCGTCACGGACTCGGTGGCCGGAGACGACTCGCCCGCCTTCAGGGCCGGGCCCTCCCACTTGGACACCCAGCCCTGCATCAGCTGGATGCGGCGGACCGTGTTCAGCTCGGAGTCCATGATCTCGATGGTGAGGTTCTGCCGTGCGGAGGAGACGGCGCCCTTGTTCAGGGTCTCCTTGATCCACTTGGTGAACTCGCTGCTCTTGTCGAGACCCCGGGTGATCGTCACCTCGCCGGCCTGCCGGGCGCCGGGCTGCTTGCGGATGATCTGCTTGCCCTGGTCGCTGACCTGCTTGACCTCGACGACCTCCTCCTCGACGGTCAGCCCGCTGATCTCCTGGATCGACTCGACCCGGTAGCCGCCGAGCTGCACGCCGAAGACGTGGGTGGAAAGAGCATCGCCCTCTGCCATGACTGTCTGTCACCTTTCCTTGCTGAGCCGTTGTTCCTGCGGACCCGGGATCACTCGTCGACGAGGCTGGTGCTGTCGGAGAACTGCGCCAGCCGGAAGATCACGAATTCCGCGGGCTTGACCGGCGAGACGCCGATCTCGCAGACGACCCGGCCCTGGTCGATGGACTCCTGCGGGTTGTTGTCGCGGTCGCACTTCACGTAGAACGCCTCTTCGGCGGTGCGGCCGAACAGCGCGCCGCGGCGCCACTCCTCGGTGAGGAACGCGGTGACGTTGCGCCGGATGCTCGACCACAGCCGGTCGTCGTTCGGCTCGAAGACCACCCACTGGGTGCCCAACAGGATGGACTCTTCGAGGTAGTTGAACAGGCGGCGCACGTTCAGGTAGCGCCAGGCCGGGTCGGAGGAGAGCGTGCGGGCGCCCCAGATCCGGATGCCCCGGCCGGGGAAGGCCCGTACGCAGTTCACACCGATCGGGTTCAGCAGGTCCTGCTCGCCCTTGCTGAGCCGCAGTTCGAGGTCGACCGCGCCGCGGATCACCTCGTTGGCGGGCGCCTTGTGCACCCCGCGCTCGGCGTCGCTGCGCGCCCACACACCGGCGACGTGACCGCTCGGCGGGACGGTGGTGTTGCGCCCGGCGGCCGGGTCGAAGACCCGCACCCACGGGTAGTACAGGGTGGCGTAGCGGGAGTCGTAGCCCGCCTCGTCGTTGCGCCAGGTGCGCACCTGCTGGGCGTTGAGGCCGGGCGGGGTGTCCAGGACGGCGACGCGGTCGCCCATCTGCTCGCAGTGCGAGATCACCGCGAGCTGCACGGTGCGCACGCCCTCGGCGTCGATGTCGCCGCGCTGGTAGGCGCTCATCAGGTCCGGCACCGCGACCATGGTGATCTCGTCGATGGTCTCCAGACCGCCGAACCCGGTGCGGGCCGCGGAGTCGCCGACGTACTCGGCGGGGTCCAGGCGGGAGAGCTCGCCGGAGCCGTTCGCGGCGGGCGCGCCCGGAGCGTCGGGCACCGCCACGGTCTGGGCGGCGGGCCTGCTCTGCGTGGCGCCGCGCTGCTCGGTGACCTCGATCAGCTTGGAGGCGCGGGTCTGCGTGAGCAGGTAGCCCTTGACGTTCTTGCGGACGGAGACGTCGTACGTCTCCGCCACCTGCTCGCCCTGGCGGACCAGCACCTTGAAGCGGTCCTCCGGCGGGTTCTCGCCGTCCGCGTCGGCGATCTCCACCGACACGCCGGTCACACCGGGCCGGGCCGCGACGAGGAAGCCGCCGAGCTCCACCGGCTGGGCCGCCCTCGGCTGTCCGGCGCCGTTCGCCGACGGGCCCGAGGCGCCGTCGGCCGAGCCGCCGATGCGCACGATGTAGGCGGCGCCGCCGCCGTTGGAGAAGTACCCGTAGACCGCGTGGGCCAGATAGGTGCCCTCGGTGAAGGAGCCGAACAGCTGGGTGTACTGGTCCCAGCTGGTGACCAGTGTCGGCGCGTGGAAGGGACCGCTCCCGGCGAACCCTACGAACGCGGCGACGGCGGTGCCGACCCCCTCGATCGGTCGGGCACCGGACTGCACCTCCTCCACGTACACGCCCGGGGTGAGGTACGTCGGCATGCTTGCTCCTTCACGTCCTTGCGGGGCACCTGTGTCCAGGGCGATTCTGCGGGGCGGGTGAGGCGGACGACAGGGACGTGCGGACCTCGCCGGGGGCAACTCCCCTGCCCTTCCGGACGCTTTGCGCGGCCCGGGACCCGGCTGTGCGGTTTCCTCAGCCCTCTTCCTGGGCCGGCAGTTCGACCGTCCAACGGTGTGAACCCGCGGCATTGGCCACGACCGGAGCTTCGGTGTCGGGGTTGTCCGGGTCGAACGCGGAGGTCATCGTGTGGGTCACCGGCGGACTGATCCAGTCGGCCCGGGTGCCGTCCGCACCCCGGCGGAACGTGGTGCCGTTCGCGTAGGCGACCTTCCAGCGGAAACTGATCCGGTAGGACTTGAGCCACTCCCCCGCCCCGATGGGACGGTCGCTCGACCAGCCGGGGTTGTCGTTGAAGGTGATCGAGGCCGCGGTGTTGTTGATGACCGCGTTGCTGTACGGCGGCCAGTAGTTCAGGTCCTGCTTCCACTCCTCGACGTCCTGCGGGTATTCCTTGCCGCTCTCGTCCTCGATACGTACTCGTCCTGGACTTCCTGCCAGAAGTGGTAGTAGTACGCCGTGCTCTGCGGTGCCCCGTTGGGGCGCCTCAGCGTGGCCGCCTGCGCGAACCCGATCTTCTGCTTGTCGGCCAGCCGCTGCGTCCGCACCCCGTCATACGAGGACTCGAAGTCCAGGACCGGCCTGCTGAGGTCCACCTTCTTGCCGCTGGACCTGGTGGTCCGCCCTCCCTTGGCGGGGGGCGGGTCGGCGGGCGGCGGACTGTCGTCGTTCTTCTTGCGTTTCGAGCTCGTCCTGGCCATCCGCTGCACCACGCCGGGACCGTCGGCCCGGTGCTGTCCGGGGGCTTCGTCCCCCTCGTGCGCGAGGGCGCGCTGCACCGCGGAGAGCGGCCGGGACAGGGCCGTGTCGGCCCAGGCGTCCGCCTGACGCTCGTGCCGGTCGCCCGGGGTGCTCATCCGTGTGCCGTCACCCATGTCGGTGCCCTCGACGGGGCCGTGGCTCTGCTGGATGACTGCCCCAGCTCGTGGTACAGGGTGTGCTTGTCGCGACCGCCGTCGCCGAGGACCACGTGATGGCCGGACGTGTACGCGCGGGCGCCGATGCCGGCGGCCGAGGCGCGGGCGTTGCCGTTGTCGTGGACCCGTACCTGGGAGAAGTCCGCTCCCATGCGGCTCTGGGCTTCCTTCCGAACGGATTCCGCCAGGGGGCGGCCAGGGGACTTCAGGACGTCGTGCACGCTCGCACGGCGCTGCACGGGTACGTCCACGTCCGCCGCGTCCTCGGGCGCCGTGCGACGCTGTACGGCCTGTGGGTCCCGGAGATGGCCGCACTCCTCGGTGTGCGTGTGCCGCTCCGTCCCCATCATCCGTGCCACAGCGGCGTTGCCCACCGTGCGCTGCAGAGCCAGGATCCCGGCCGGTGTCGTCCCCCCGGCAGCGGACTGTGCCAGGACACCCGCTGCCGGCACCGCCGACCGCGCCTTCGCCTGCCCCTGTCCGTCGGCCTCTTTCGGTTGCTCGTGGGCACGCATCCGCAGTCCTTTCCACACGGTCGAAACCCGTAGTACCAAAGCCCCGGATCCCCGGGGGCGGCCGTCGCGGGACTCTGCCCCTTCAGGCAACGGGGTTGTTCCGTTCGAGCCCTCAGGCCCCTGCCGCCTCCGCGAGGTACGGCCCGAACTCGCCCTCCAGCACCAGTCGTCCGAGCTTGCGGTACTCCTGGGCGATCGCCGTCACCAGCTGGTGCATGGCGAGCGGTGCGCCCGACTCCGCCGCCAGATACGCCGCCGTCACCGCGCACGCCCGGATCGAGCCGCCGGCCAGTTCGAAGCGGTCCGCGCAGAAGGCGAGGTCCAGGTCGGCGGCCCGGGGCAGCCGTTCGCCCAGGCACCGTTCCCACAGGGCGAGGCGCTGGCCCGCGTCGGGCACCGGGAAGTCGGCCACCACGTCCAGGCGGCGGGTGAACGCCTCGTCCAGGTTGGCCCGCAGGTTGGTGGTCAGCACCGCGATCCCGTCGAAGGACTCCATGCGCTGCAGCAGATACGCCGACTCGATGTTGGCGTGCCGGTCGTGCGCGTCCTTCACCTCCGAGCGCTTGCCGAAGATCGCGTCGGCCTCGTCGAAGAGCAGCACCGCGTTGACCGCGGACGCCTCGGTGAAGATCCGCTCCAGGTTCTTCTCGGTCTCTCCCACATACTTGTCCACAACTGTGGACAGATCCACCACATACAGGTCCATGCCCAGATCCGCCGCGACGACCTCGGCGGACATCGTCTTGCCGGTGCCCGACTCGCCCGCGAAGAGTGCGATCACGCCGCGGCCCCGGCCGCCTCCCGGCCGCATCCCCCACTGCCCGAGCACCTGCTCGCGATGGCGGGCGCGCAGCGCGAGTTCGCGCAGCCGCCGGTGGGTCGGCGGCGGCAGCACCAGGTCGTCCCAGCCGACCCCCGGCTCCACCCGGCGGGCGAGCCGTTCGAGCCCCGCGCCGTTCTGGGCCCGCACGGCGCTGCGCAGATCGTCGGCGCGGACCGGGCGGCCCGCGAGGGCGGCCGTACGTACCGCGACGTCGGCCGCACGGTGCAACTGCCCGGAGTCCAGCCGATGCGCGGCGACCGCACGGGCGAGAGCCTCCACGTCACCGGCCACCGAGCCATGGCCGACCCCGACACCCACGCCGACGCCGACACGGGCGCCGGCGCCGTGGTCGGCAGCCTGAACGTCATCGCCGTCACCGGCAGCCCGGACGTCATCGCTGTCACCGGCGTCCCCGGCAGCGGTTTGCCCGGCGGTGCGTGCGGCGCCAGGGGCGTCGGAGTGCCGAGCGGTATCGCCCGTACCCGTACCCGCGGTCGCACCCGTATCCGTACCCGCGGTCGCACCCGCACCCGCAGCCCGCGCCAGGGCGTGCCGCCAGCGGGCGGCCTGTCGTTCGGGGGAGGGGGCGGGGACGGTCAGGACCACGGGGGTGTCGGGCGCCCACAGGGGGTCCCAGCCGACGGTGCCATGCGTGAGCAGTGGGATCCCGCGCAGTGTCGTGCACAACGCGCCGAGTGTGCGGGCCCGTTCGGCGGGTTCGGCGGGCAGTGCCTCCAGCGGCCCGAGGACGACACCGGCACCGGTCAGCCGGGCTTCGAGCGCCACCACCCGGGCGAGCGCCGGTACGTCGTCGGGGCGCCGGGCCAGTGCCGCCGCGTCCAGGACGAGGGTGCGCAGCCCGGCCGCGTGCAGGGCCGCGACGGCCAGCCCCCCGGCGTCACCGCCCCGGCTGCGCAGCTGGACCAGGCCGGTGCCGGTGCCGGCCGCGGACGCCGCCCGGTGGACCTCCGCCGTCTCGGCGGTCGGGTCCTCGCGGGCCTCGCCGAGCACCCCGGCGAGGCGGGCGTCGGGCTGTGTGCTGCCCAGGAGATGCCCGGTGACCCGGTCGGGGACGGTCAGCACGCGGGACAGCGGGGGCCGTTCGGCTTCCGCGACCTCCACCAGGCCGCCCACGACCAGCGGCGCCGAGGGGGCCAGCCGGAACCGGCCGGACGCCGCGCCGGCGAGCCCGCACAGCTCCAGGGCCAGCCCGACCGTGGGCCGACGACGCGTCAGGTCGTCGTTGAGGTAGCCGTAGAGGCGCTCGAACCGCGGGTCCAGGTCGGGTGCCATCGCGACCAGCAGCAGGTCCAGGTCCAGGGAGGACAGGGCGAACCGCGCGGCGAGAGCGCCGAGGACGGAGCCGGCGGGGGGCTGCCAGGGCTGCTGCTCGGGTACGTCGAGCCCACCCGGCTCGTCCAGGATGCGGGCCGCCGCCTCGGGCGTGAGGTACTGGCCGCGGTAGGGGTCGTCGGGATCGGGGTCACCCGCGCGCCGCAGGGCCACCGCGAGCCGCACCCGTTCCTCGACGGCGCGCAGCCGCAGCCACAGATGCTCTTCGGTACCGGCGGGGGACACCGTCACGGGTTCCGCGGTCTGCGTCACGGCTGCCGGTCTCCCCTGCGGCGGCGCCTGGCCGGTGCGGGCGGACGTTCACGGGGCCCCGCATAGCCGCTCGGGCCCGGGTCACTGGTCTCCGCGTAGCGCAGCCGGCGGCCCTCGTCCGCGTCCTCGGTGCGCGGGGTGGCGCGTACGACGAGGCCCTCGGTGACCGGAGGCGCGGTGGCCCTGGTGATGCCGGCGAGCGGTGCCCGTACCCGCACGTTGAGCGAGGCCTTCAGCTCGCCGCCCATCGCCGACCACACGTCGGAGGCGGTCGGCGCGTCCGCGGATCCGGCGGTGTCCAGCCCCACGGTCAGGCCGAGTTCGGCGAGCGTGCCGGTGAGCAGCCGCGCGGGCAGGCTGTCGGCGGCCACCAGCGTGCCGAGCACCTGCGAGAGCAGCCGGTGTTCGTCCTGCGGGCGGGTCGCCCACGCCGTGACCAGGTACGTCAGCTCGAACCAGCGCGGCGGTGTGCGCCGCGCCACGAGGTGGCCGTCCTCGTCGTACACCTCCCCGGAGCCGCTGCCGCGCCGGACGGCGTCCTCGCGGATGTCGTACAGGAAGACGCAGACCGTCGGGGCGCTGCGGCGCGCCGCCCAGTCCCGGGTGGGGGCGTCGAAGACCACGTCGACGCCCGACGCCTCCAGGCCGGACTCGCCGAGCAGCCTGCGCAGCCCCTCGTCGACCTCGTGGATCACCGGCGGGTCACCTCGTCCGGCGGCTGCACGCTGCCGGTGACCACCAGGAAGTCGGTCGTCACCGGGGAGAAGCCGGGGCCCTTGGCGGTGATGATCCGCGGCCCGGTCTGGTCCTTGGCGAGGATGAGCAACTGGCCGATGAACGTGCCGTCCCGCAGCGGAACGGTCGGCGCCGCCGCCGCGGTGATCCCCGGCTTCCAGCTGAACCGCACCGGCACGCCCGGCGGGAAGTCCTTGCCGCGCACCGAGGTGACGAAGCCGGGCTTGCCGATCGGCGGCACCGCGATGATGCGCGGCTGCAGGATGCGCAGCCGCTGCCGGGCGGTGTTGTCGCTCTTGTCGGCGTCCGTCCCGGTGGTGGTGAGCCGGCCGGTGACGTGGCCGGTCAGCGCCTTGTCGGGGGAGAGGACCACCCGGACGACGGTGCTCGCGCCCTGGTCGAGGTCCGGGAGCGCGCACACCCAGGCCTTGTCGCAGCCCTCCGGTGGCCCGTTGTCCGGGATGCCCTTGGGCAGGCCGATGTGCAGCCGCAGCCCGGTCGCCAGCGCGTTGCGGCCGTTGCGCACGGTGTACGTCACGACGACGCGGCCGCCGACGTAGCCGGGGTTGGGCTGGGCGGTGACCTTGACGCCGGGCCCGGCGTCGGGCGCGGGCGGCTGCGGGGGAACGGTGGGCGGCGGGGTGGGTGACGGGGGCGGCGTGGCCTCGCGCACCGGCACCACGGTCTGGCCCGTGTTGTCGCTGGGCTGCGGATCCAGGACCGTGCCGGTGACCGTCCAGCCGACCGGCTGGTCGCCGGCGGTGACCCCGGTGAGGGTGACGCTCACCGTGACGGTCGTGCCGGGCTGCACCACGCCGACGTTGCACTGCAGGGAGGCGGCGTCACAGGTGCCCCCGGGCCAGGTCACCTTGGTGACCTGCACGCCGGCCGGCGGGGCGATGGTCAGGGTGGTGCCGGGGGAGGCGGCGGGGCCGTTGTTCACGAGGCCGACCCGGACGGTCGTGGACTTGCCGACGGTGACGTCGGGGGTGGTGCCGGGCGCCTGGACCGCGAGGTTCACGGACTGCTGGACGCCGGGCTCCTTCTGCCGGCCCGGGAGCCGCGAGGAGAGTGGCGTGAGGTCACCGGAGTCGACGTCCAACAGGCTCAGCTTCTCGGGGCTGTTGGCCGCCACGGCGGCACGCGAGCTGATCACCAGGCCCTTGCCGTCGGCCGTCCAGGCGGCGTCGCGCGGCTGGAACGGGCCGGTGGTGGAGGTGTCCGGCAGCTGCCGGCCGCAGGCGCCGGGCAGGCCGCGGGCGGCTGCGGGGGTCAGCACCCGGCAGTCGTCGCCCGTGAGGGAGGTCAGCAGGATGCCGTCGCGCTCGTCGACCTGGCCGCCGCCGCTCTTGCGGTTGAAGGCGATGCTCAGGCCGTCCGGGGAGAACGCCGGGCTGTCGTCGATGACCGCGCAGTCGCCCGGGCAGATCGTGGCGCTCAGGTCGCGCTGCTGGTCCAGGTGGTTCACGGGCACGGTCCAGATGTGCTTGTTACCGCCGTTCCCGCCGATCACCTCGTTGCGGGTGAAGGCCAGGGTGGTGCCGTCGGAGGACCAGGTGGGCTGGGCGTCCTCGCCCTGCTGCTGCCCGGCCGGCGGGGTGATCCCGCCGGTGATCGCGCCGGTGGCCGCGTCGGCGATGAGGATGCGGCTGGGACCCGCCGCCTGGCCGACGCCGCCCGGCGAAGTCCGGGTGAAGGCAAGGTACTTGCCGTCCGGGGAGAACGTCGGGTCGGTGTCCCAGTCCGTCGCGGCGCGTCCGGCCAGCGGCATGGGGGCCGCGTTGAAACCGTCGGCGTCCACCATCCAGATTCGCTCGATCCGCTGGCCCTGGGCGTTGGTCTCGAAGCGGGTGACGACGATCCGGCGGCCGTCGGGCGTGTAGTTCTGCCGCTCGGTCCACGGGTCGTGGTCCGCGTCGGGCTGGAACAGGGGGTCCTTGGCGGGATCGGTGTTGGTGTCGGCCGCCGGGTCCTCGTTGAGGATCGGCAGCCCCAGGTCGCGAGGGTCGGAGCCGTCCATCCGAGAGTCCTGCAGGGTCACCACATGGGCGCCGTTGAACTTGTCGTTGGGGTTCTCGGTGGGGTCGTCCGCGGTGGTGCGCTCCACCACCGCGGTGCCGCCGTCGGCCGTGCCGAGCCAGGTGGGCGAGGAGACCTCCCGGTCCTCGTTGAGCACGAGGCCGGGCTCCTGGTCCGAGTGCGCCACCGACTTGAACACGTGGTCGTAGTCGCCCTCGCAGGTGCAGGTGATCTCGGGGCTCAGGAACATCACCTGGTCCCCGTCGGGCAGCCACGATGCCCCGTGGGCCCGCCACCCCGCGTAGTTGCCCGCGAACAGTGCCTCGTCACTGGTCCCGTTGGTGATCCGCAGCCGGGGTACGGACTTCCCGTTCTCGGTGGTGGTGGCGGTGTACGCGATCCAGTCCCGGTTCACGTCGTCGTTCACCGGGTTCCACGCGGGTTCGCCGGCCGTGCCGTTGGCGGGGGAAGTGATCCGGGTGGCGGTGCCGCCTTTCAGGGGCCGTACATAGACCTGCTGCCCGACCAGCGGATTGCCGTCACTGGAGTACGCCAGGCGCTGCCCGTCGGGGGAGACCGTCGGGCACTCCTCGTTGGCGGGGGTGTCGGTGAGCCGGGTCAGACCCGTGCCGTCGGTGCGCACCAGCCACAGGTCGCGCTGCGTCCCGCCGCCCAGGCCGGCGGATTCGGCCGCGTCGAACACCACGGACTGCCCGTCCGGTGTCAGCCGGGGGTGCGCCGCGTCCATGCCGCTGGTGAGACGCCGAACGGAACCGTCGGCGGCCCGCAGATAGACCTGCGGGGTCTTCTCGTCGCGCAGGCTCGCGAACACCATCTGGTCGCCGAGCGCGGACGGCTGCACGTCGTAGTGGGCCGGGCCCGCACCGAACAGCGGGGTGCTGGAGGTGGTGGTGGCGACCGTGCCCAGGCTGCGGTGCCCGGTGCCGGCGTACGCGACCCGGGTCTCGGCGGCGTCGGCCGCCCGCGGCGCGGACACGGCGCTGCCCTGTCCGGAGGCCGCCGTCACCCCGAGCAGCGGGATCAGCAGCAGCAACGACGTTCCGAGTCTCCCCAGGCGGTACCGCCCGCCGGGGTCAGCCGTTCCCATCGCGGTCCCCTTCGCAGTCAGGTGCGGCCGCCGCATGTGCCCATCCGGACGGCCCCCGCCACCCTGTACCCGCCGTGCGCGGCGCGGCAGGGCGGCGGGGCCGTACCCGGGGGAAGCGCGCGGTGCGCTTTCGGGCAACGCCGGTGTCATATAAGGCCGTTGCGCAGCGCGTAACCCACCGCGTGGGCCCGGTTGCGCAGTTGGAGCCGGGTGATGATCTCGTGCAGGACGTTCTTGACGGTCCGTTCCGAGTACGCGGTCTTGCGGGCGATCTCCGCGGTGTCCAGGCCCTCCGACACCAGGCGCAGCATGTCCGCCTCACGCGTGGTCAGCGTGGACAGGGACAGCCCGCGCGGGTCGAGCGCCGAGCGCTGGAGGCTGCCCACATGGCTGAGCAGCTTGCCCAGCAGATCGCCGGGGAGCACACCCTCGCCGTTGGCCACCGCCAGGACCAGGTTGAGCAGTTGGTCGTGGTCGGCCTCGGAACGCCGCAGCACCGCCGCCACACCGCACTCGATGACGCGCTGCAGCCCGCCGGAGCCGAGGGTGCCGACCACCAGGCCGGTGCGGGTGACGGTGTTGATCCGCAGCCGGTCCAGCAGGGCGGCCACGTCGTCGTCGACGGTGTCCACCACCACGAGCGACACATGGGCCTGCTCCGCGTCACTCTCGTCGAGCAGTTCGACCTCGGGGCGCTGGCGCAGCTGGTGGACGATACCGACGCGCAGGACCGGGTCGGCGGCGTACACGGTCACGGTCACTCGGTCCTTGTGTCCGGGCGAGCTGTTCTCCTGTGTACTTGCACTGGGCATGGGGGGCACCTGTTCCATGGGTTCGTGGGGGTGGGGCGCAGGAGCGTGGTGACCACCACAGGCGGTGCGCGGGAGGCGACGGGCGACACTAACGGCCCACGGTTACAAGGGAGTTGCCGATGACTGTACGGGCATCGAGGCTGCCCGGATCTTGCCCTCGCGTTCCTCGCGGCGTCCCCGGGTGTGTTTCTACGGTGGTGGCGTGACGCCTTCCGCAGCCTCTTCCGGTCCCGGTGCGCCCGGCCTCGACATCCCGGCCGTGACGGTGGCGCCGGGGGACACCGCCACGACGACTCTGACCGTCCGCAACGACAGCGACATCGTCGAGGCGTACAGCCTGGAGGTCGTCGGGGACTGCGCACCCTGGACCACCGTGGAACCCGCGCGGGTCTCGCTCTATCCCGGCACCTCCGAAACGGTGACGCTCCGTCTGGAGCCGCCGCGTTCGCACGAGATACGGGCCGGCGAACTGCCGCTCGGCGTGCGGGTCCTGCCGACCGAGCACCCCGAGACCGTGCGGGTCCTCGAAACGACCGTGCACATCGAGGAGTTCCACGAGCTGCGCACCGAGCTGGCCCCGCGCCGTCGGCGCGGCTGGCTGCGCGGCCGCTACCGGCTGGCCGTCCAGAACCAGGGCAACACCCCGGTGCAGGTGGGCTTCACTCCCGGTCAGGCGGGCGAGGAGCTGGCGTTCGCCTTCACTCCGGCGAAGCCGAAGCTGGAGCCCGGCGAGTCGGCGGAGGTCGGACTGCGCGTCCGCACGGGCAAGCCGGTGTGGTTCGGCGCCCCGGTGGTCTGGCCGTTCACCGTGGACACCGCCGAGGACGGCGAGCAGGAGGAGCCCAGCCCGTACCAGAACGCCGTACGGACGCCGCTGGACGCCGAGTTCGTCCAGATCCCGATCTTCCCCAAGTGGCTCCTCGCGCTCCTCGCCGCGCTTCTCGCGCTGCTGATCGCCTGGTTCCTGCTGGTCAGGCCCGCGGTGCGCAGTGCCGCCAAGGACGCGGCCGACGAGGCGGTCCAGGCACGTCCCACGCCCGCCGGACAGCAGACTCCGGGCAACAGCGGTTCCGGCGGCGCCGGTTCGGCCACTCCCGGCGGCCAGGGGTCGGGCGGATCGGCCGGAGCGGGCGGCGGCGACGGCGGCGGCACGGGCGGTGGCGGCACCGCCGGCGGCGGTCAGCAGAGCTCGCAGACCATCGACGTGCAGTCGGCGAGCGGCCAGACCAAGCCCGGCACCTACACGGTGCCGAAGGACAGTGTCTTCGAAGTGACGGACCTCGTCGTTGCCAACTTCCAAGGCGACGAAGGCCTGTTGACGATCACCTTCGGCGATCGCAAGATCACCACGATCGCCATGGAGACCTTCCGCAACCAGGACTACCACTGGGTGACCCCCATCAAGATCCCCGAGGGCGATGCCGTGTCCATCGAGGTGACCTGCAACAAGCCGGGCACGCCGGCCACCGGCCGTCGGGCGAAGGGCTGTCACGAGGTCCTGAACGTGAGCGGTGTGCTCCGCAGCACCAAGCAATGAATCGAACTCTCCACTTCCGGGCCATTGTTGATCGGCATAGGTGCCTTATGCAAAGAGTTCGATCTCACGCGACCGGATCCGTCCGGAAAACGTCAACACCGGTCTGAAAACCTCGGCCCGCCGCCCGGCGGGCGGAGCGCATGAGCCCCGGGTCCCATGGGCCCGGGGCTTTTCGCTGCTTCGTTCATGTCACCGGTCAAAGGGGTGTTGAAAGGCGCGCTCCCTCCCGCACCGGCAGGATCTGGGCGTCACCCCTCCGTAAGCGTCACCGTCTTGACTGGTGACGACCCTCGTGCGAGAGTCGGTCATCGCACCAGCCGGTGCCGCGGGGACAAGTGGAGGATTCGCATGATCGACAGGCGTGGCTTCGGCAAGGTCCTGGGAGTGGGCACGGGCGCCGCCGCCCTTTCGGTGGCCGGCCTGCAGGGTGCGTCCGCGGCGCAGACCGTCCCCGCGGCCGTCCCCTCGACAGTCCCCACAGCCGACCCCGCGACCGCATCCGGCCCACGCACCGGCTTTTTGCGGCTGAAGCAGATCAGGGCAGGCCTGCTGGACGTCGGCTACGCCGAACTGGGCCCGGCTCACGGCCCGGCGGTCATCGGCCTGCACGGCTGGCCGTACGACATCCACAGTTACGTCGATGTCGCCCCGCTGCTGGCGGAGCAGGGGTACCGGGTGATCGTCCCGTACCTGCGCGGCCACGGCACGACGCGCTTCCTCTCCGACCGGACGTTCCGCAACGCCCAGCAGTCGGCGATCGCCGTGGACGTCATCGCCCTGATGGACGCCCTGAAGATCGAGAAGGCGGTGCTGGCCGGCTTCGACTGGGGCTCGCGCACCGCCGACATCGTCGCCGCGCTGTGGCCCGAGCGCTGCAAGGCCCTCGTGTCGGTGAGCGGATACCTGATCACCAACCGCGAGGCCCAGCTCTCACCGATCGCACCGCAGGCCGAGCACACCTGGTGGTACCAGTACTACTTCGCCACCGAGCGCGGCCGGCAGGCCATGGAGACCCCGAAACTGCGCCACGACCTGACCCGGTTCGTCTGGGACACCGTCTCCCCGACGTGGGACTTCGACGACGCCACCTTCGAGCGCACCGCGGCCGCCTTCGAGAACCCGGACTACGCGGCCGTCGTCATCCACAACTACCGCTGGCGGCTGAGCCTCGCCGACGGCGAGCCCCGCTACGACGTTCTGGAGAAGAGGCTCGCCGCACGCCCGTACATCGACGTGCCCACCATCACCCTCGACCCCGAGCGCGACCCCTTCACGGCACCGGGCAACGGCTCCACCTACCGCGACAGGTTCACGGGCGAGTACGAGCACCGCACCGTGGCCGGCATCGGTCACAACCTGCCCCAGGAGGCGCCGACGGCCTTCGCGCAGGCGGTCGTGGACGTGGACCACTTCTGACGAAACACCGCCCGGTCACCGTCCCGACAGGTGATCGCCCTGTGATCGACAGCTGATTCATGCAAGGCGAATCCGACCACCGAACGGAGCTCGACCATGGAAAGCACCAGCGCCGGCACCAGCACCACCGACACCACTGCCGCTGCCACTGCCGTGCGGCGGGCGAGGTTCGGCACATTGCCCGAGCGTATTCGCTATGAGGAGATGGTCGAGGAGCGGGCGGCCGTGTCGAGCGACCCGACACGGTACGCCTACGACCCCGAGGGCTCGTGGAAGTTTTTCTCCTGCCTCGCGCTCGACCTGGGCCTCTGACGCGACCCTTGCCGCACACCGGCATCACCTGTCAGGATGGTGACGTGAATCTCGATCATGTCTTCGTCTGCGGACACCCGGCGCTGGACTTCGCCGCCACACTCCGAGCGCGCCGTACGGTCCGCTTCGAGATGTTCGCGACGCCGGACAGACTGAACGCATGGTATGTGGAGTCCGGCCTCGTCGACGCGGTCTCTCCCGGCCAGGAGGCCGACGTCGAGCAGGCGACGACCGTAAGGGAAGCCGTGTACCGGCTGGTCACCGCCCGGCGGCTCGGCGAGGAGTGCGACGGGGCGGCGCTGACCGTCCTGAACAACGCGGCGCGCAGGCCGTCCGCGGTGCCGCAGCTCACCCCGTCGGGGCGATGGACGCAGGCGACGCCGCAAGAAGCCCTCTCCATGGTCGCGCGTCACGCCGTCGAGCTCCTGAGCGGGCCGGACGTGCCCCTGCTCAAGGAGTGCGGCAACCCCGAGTGCACCCGCACCTACATCGACCGTTCGCGGGGCACGCGCCGGCAGTGGTGCGGGATGGAGTCCTGCGGAAACAAGATCAAGGCGGCCGCCTACCGCGCCCGCAAGAAGTCCGCGCCCACGCCGGCCCGCTGACCTGCCCGAGCCGCCGCGCCGCCGGCCCGTAAGAGGGGAGAGGGGCGAGCCGAGCGCATCGCGCGGGTCCGGCTCAGTCCCAGTTGACGCCCGTGACCTGCCACGGTGCGGGCTGGTCGGCGGGCGGGGCGGGCGCGGCAGGCGGCGCGTCATGACAGGTGAAGCCGAGCCGGGTCAGTGCCCTGCGCACCTCGCCCACGGTGAAGTCGCGACGGTTCTGCCTGGTGATGACCTCGCCGACCTGCATGACGGGGAAGGTACGGCGGCCGATGGTCACGGACACTCCCGTGACGGCCTCGGGCTTGATGCCCTCCATCGAGCGCTCCACCTCGAACTTGGTGAAGTCGAAGGGAAAACGGGCGATGACGCAGCGCATGTTGCCTCCACGGGGTTGAGAGGGAAACGCCGGAGCGGACCGACGCGGTGCGGGCGGTCAGTCAGTCGGTCGGTCAGGAAAGGAGAGCGAGGACGCCCAGGGTGTAGCCGTGCTCGTCGATCACGGGGGAGACGTCCAGCGTCCGTACCCGCATGGCGGCCTCCGCGTCGCCGAGCGTGGCCGCGGACGAGGTGAACGGCCCCCGGTCGTACGGGATGTCCCGCAGCCGGGTCCGGTCGCGGTACCACGAGCCACCGCGGTGGGCGGCGAGCTGGGCCCGGGTGACCAGGCCACCGCACCTGCCGTCCTCGTCCCGCAGCAGCAGATGCGCGACGCGGGCGCCGTCGAGAACGGACAGCGCGACATCGACCGCCATGTGGTCGTCGACCTGCAGTCCGGGCGCGTCCATGGCGTCACCGGCGGTCAGGCGGGTGCCGTCGGTCTCGACGGCCGGGAGGGGAGAGGGCGTTCGGTCGGGCGTCAATGGCTTCTCCTCAGCGAACAAGTGTGCGTCGGGGCATGCATGACGACGGGATGGCTGAACCGGCCGGCTCGGCCGGCTGGTTCATCCGAACGACGACTGGCGTTACGCCTTCGAGCTCGGCGGGAACCTGCGACGGCCGTTCCGGACGGGCCGTCCGTCCCGCCCGCGACCGGCGGACCGGGGGCGCGCCGGCGGATTGGCGACCGGGACGGTGAGCACGACGGGGGTCCCGGAAGGAGTCCTGGCTCCGGTGATACGGCTCAGCTCGGCCTCGCCCGACCGGGTGCGGGTGGTCCGCGCGGTTATGCCGGCGTCGACCAGCAGCCGGGCCATCTCGCGGCGCTGGTGGGGCAGGACCAGGGTGACGACGGTGCCGGACGCACCGGCGCGGGCGGTACGGCCGCCGCGGTGCAGATAGTCCTTGTGGTCACCGGGCGGGTCGAAGTTGACCACGAGGTCGAGGTCGTCGACATGGATGCCGCGGGCCGCGACATTGGTGGCGATCAGGGCCGTGACATGGCCGTCCTTGAACTGGGCCAGGGTCCGGTTGCGCTGCGACTGGGACTTGCCGCCGTGCAGGGATGCCGCGCGCACCCCGACCGCCAGCAGCTTCTTGGCCAGCCGGTCCGCCGCGTGCTTGGTGTCGAGGAACATGATCACCCGGCCCTCGCGGGCGGCGATCTCGGTCGCGGTGGCGTGCTTGTCCTCGTCGTCGACGTGCAGCACGTGGTGGTCCATCGTGGTGACCGCGCCCGCCGCGGGGTCGACGGAGTGCACGACCGGGTCGTGCAGGTAGTTCCGCACCAGCCGGTCGACGTTACGGTCCAGGGTGGCCGAGAACAGCATCCGCTGACCGTCGGGACGCACCTGGTCGAGCAGCGCGGTGACCTGCGGCAGGAAGCCCATGTCGGCCATCTGGTCGGCCTCGTCGAGGACGGTGACGGAGACCCGGTCCAGCTGGCAGTCGCCCCGGACGATGAGGTCCTTGAGCCGCCCCGGTGTCGCCACGACGACCTCGGCTCCGCCGCGGAGCGCGCTCGCCTGGCGGCCGATCGACAGACCGCCGACCACGGTCGCCAGCCGCAGGCGCAGCGCCCGGGCGTAGGGGGTGAGGGCGTCGGTGACCTGCTGGGCCAGTTCCCGGGTGGGCACGAGGACGAGTGCCAACGGCCGCCGGGGCTCGGCCCGTTGGTCCGCGATACGGGCCAGCAGGGCGAGGCCGAAGGCGAGCGTCTTGCCCGAACCGGTGCGCCCGCGGCCCAGGACGTCCCGGCCGGCCAGCGAGTTGGGCAGCGTCGCCCCCTGGATGGGGAACGGCACGGTCACGCCCTCGGAGCCCAGGGCGGTCAGCAGCGGCTCGGGCAGGTCGAGGTCGGCGAACGCCTCGACGGCCGGCAGCGCCGGGGTGACGGTGACCGGCGGCGCGAACTCCTCGCGGGGCGCGGCCGGACGGTTGTTCTTACGACCGCTCCGCCCGGCCTCGGCAGGACGGGACCGAGCGCTTCGGCGCGCCGGTTTCTGCCGGGGGAGGTGTGAGGAGCCGTCGGTGGTGCGGCCGGTGCGGTTCATGCAGGACCTTCCTCGATGCGGCACGTATCGAGGAAGTCCCGCAGAGCGGCCGGGGGCCGTACCGGGATTCGCAAGAATGAGCCTGCCGTGGGTCGACGGGAGAGAGCAATGAATCGGGGCCCGCACCCTGGGTGCGGGCCCCGATCACGTAGAACGCGACGCGTCGGCGTCAGGCAGGAACGATGTTCTCGGCCTGCGGGCCCTTCTGACCCTGCGTGACGTCGAAGGTAACCTTCTGGCCCTCCTGAAGCTCACGGAAGCCGGAGGTGGCGATGTTCGAGTAGTGGGCGAACACGTCAGCGCCGCCACCGTCCTGCTCGATGAAGCCAAAACCCTTTTCCGCGTTGAACCACTTCACGGTGCCAGATGCCATATTGAATCTCCCTTTGGGGCAGTTAACCGGAGTCCGCACCTTGCAGGCCCCGGAGTCGCCGCGATGATCGCCCCTCCGGAAAAATCCGGAAAGCTCCGGAAACAAGAAAAGGTGCTCGTCGACGCAAGTCGGTTGAGCACCCAATTTCTGATGTCTCTGGTAACCAAAACTGCAACTTTTATCACGGTATCACAGGTCGAGCCGAACGCCCCAGGATTTTTTGCGTGCCCGCCCGTCGTGTCGGCGAGTCCCCGGTCGGCGGGCGGCCGTCCCCGCGGTGGCTCAGCCGAAGAGGGCCACCCGCGGCTGCACCGTGCCCGTGGCCTGCGGGCCGACGACGGTGAGGCGGTAGACCTCGGTCAGGGTCCCGCCCGCGTGCAGGACGCGCCGGGCGGCCGAGAGGTCGGTGAACAGCGTGCCGGTCTGGGTGCCGACCCGGACGGCTTCCCAGCGGCCGTCCGCCGTGCGGCGCTCCAGCGTGATGTCCGACGGCGCCAGGGACGGTCCCTCGTCCGGCGACACCACCAGGAGCTGCGGGGCGACCCTCCGGTCCGCTGTCGTGTCGTTGCGGTAGGTGACCGTGAACTCGTGCTGCTCGCCCCTGGCCGGCAGGGGGCTCGTCGCCAGGTCCACGAAACCGGTCGGTACGGCGGATGCGTGCACCTGCGAAGACGTGGACGCTCCCGCGACCGTCGGCTGGGCGGCCGCCAGGGCGGGGCCCGCCGTGCCCAGACCGGAGAGCGCCACCAGGAAGGCCACGGAAGCGAGCGTGAGACAGCTGTTCTTCGAGGGCATGTTCGCTGATCCTTCGGGTTCGCTCGGATGAACTGGCCTGCCCCGCAAGGCTGTCGGCCGTAACGTCACCCAGGCTACGCAGCGCGGCCCGGACCGACGGGACGGATCCCGCCTCGTCGGCACACGGTCTTCACATATGCAAGCGGACGGGGCCTCGGAGGGCGCGCGGACGGCCCGGGTGCGAGACCCGGGCCGCCCATGTGGCGTCAGACGTGTCCGTCAGCTGTGCCGGACGTGTCCGCCGTGTCAGCCGTGGTGGCTCGCCCTCGCGAGGGCCGGGACGAAGCGCAGGGCGTCGATGGTGCCGACGCCGGTGGCGAGGTCGTAGCCGTTCACGGCCTTGTAGCCGGTGACGCCTTTGTAGCTGTTGTCGGTGCCGTCGTTGAC
Source organism: Streptomyces sp. DF42 (assembly GCF_058267695.1). Lineage (NCBI taxonomy): Bacteria > Bacillati > Actinomycetota > Actinomycetes > Kitasatosporales > Streptomycetaceae > Streptomyces > Streptomyces sp. DF42. Next base: position 5,004,327 of record NZ_CM177859.1, read on the forward strand.
GTCGACGACGCCGTTGCTCTTCGCGTGGTGGGCGGAGAGGTCGTACAGGGCCCTCTGGATGTTGCCCACCCGGTGGCCGGCCGCCTGGTCGGCAAGCGCGACGATGCCCGCGAAGAGCGGGGTGGCCTCGCTGGTGCCGCCGCTGACGTCCCAGCCGACGGCGGTCGGGTCGTAGCTGGAGTAGACCCAGGCGCCGCCGTTGACCGCGGCGGACATCGAGATGTCCGGGGTGCCGCGACGCGAACCGACCACGCCCTTCACGCCGTTCTGGAAGGACGGGCGGGTGAAGACGTGGGACTGGCCGCCGCCACCGGAGCCGTCGTCGTTGTAGACGCTGTCCGGCTTGAGGCGGTCGCCCTTGTCGTTCAGGTGGAGCTGGGTGCCGCCGACCGAGGTGACCAACGGGTCCGAGGAGGGCCAGGAGTTGACGCGCTTCTTGTAGTACGTCTTCCCGTCCGCCTGGAGGTCGGTCGCGCCGCCGTCACCGGAGGCGGCCAGCACGGTCACCTTCTTGCGGCTCGCGTCCTGGAAGGCGTAGCGCAGGTTCTTGATGCTGGCGAAGTCACCCTGGTCGAAGCCGGGGAAGGTGTTCTCCGTGGCGCCGAAGCTCTGGCTGATGACGTCGCCGACGCCATGGTCGATCATGTACTTCTCGGCGTCCATCATCTCCGGCAGACCGGTGGTGCCCTCGGTCTCGGCGACCGCCGTCTCCACCACGACGATCTTGGCGGCGGGTGCCACCGCGTGCGCCATCTCGACGTCCAGGGTGGTCTCGCCGGCCCAGCCGGTCATGTCGGAGTTCTTGGGGTCGAAGGGCGGGACGTGCCCCCACTTGACCACCTTCACCCTGGTGCTCGGCAGACCGAACTGCCTGCTGTAGACGTCGAGATCGTGCTGGACGGTCGGGGAGCCGTACGAGTCGACGATCACGATGGTGCGGCCCTTGCCCGTGACGCCCCTGCGGTAAAGGGCGTTCAGGTCGTACGCCTTGCGGTACTGGAGCGGGTTGTAGCAGTTGATCTGCCACTTGGCCTCGCACTGCTCGCTCGTCAGCGGGCTGCTCACGCTGTGCGCCAGGCCGTGCCCGGCGACGGCCGGTACCGCCAGGGTGTGCGGTACGGCGGCGGATACGGCGGCAGGTGCGGCGGTCGTCAGTGCGGTGACCGCGAGGGCGGCTACGGCAGTGGCGGCCGCGATCCCCCGACCGGTACGGGCTATGTGCATGGATCCCTCTGTGGTTCGGAGTCTCACGAAGTGGTCGCGGTCTCACTGAAGTGATCGCGACATGGTGGTCTCCGGTATCCCATCGAATAGGTCATGGACAGAACAAGGCCGTTGAAGGGACGATGCCGAACCCTTTTACCCCGCGTTACCCGGCGATTGGCCGCCCGTGGTCCTCACGTCAGCCCTCCCGTTTGATCCACTCGCCGCCGCCCAGCGGGTAGTCGTAACCCGGGCGGCCCAAATCGGCGCTCGTGCGGAACGGGGTGCCGTTGTCGTCGATGCGGACCGTGCCGTGGCGGGCGCCGCTGGACCAGTCCAGGGTGAGGTCCCAGCGGACGTCGTGCGCCGTGGTGTGGGCGTTGACGTAGAAGACCTCCGGGTCGGACTCGCTGACCTTGTACGGGAAGTCGCGCTGGCCGTTCTTGACGGTGACCGTGGGACTGCCGCTGTCGAGGCCGATGTCGAACGACTTGGTGCCGACGCCGCCACCGCAGCCGACACCCATCGAGTAGTCGTTCCAGGCGAGGGGCGCGCCCTTGGTGAGGACACGTACGTGCAACGCCTCCAGGACGACGGTGTCCTCGCCGGTGCCCTGGACCGTGAGGGCGACCCGCTGTTCGCCCGAGGACACCGCCCCGTACGCGGCGGCCCAGCGCGGAGCGTCCTGCTCGCTCGCCGGCGGGCCGACCTGCTCGGGTTCGCTGTCGACGAGGAAGTGCTGGCTGCACGGATCCTCGTAGACATAGGGGCGGGTGCCGACAGTGAGCGGGACGGCGCCGCCGACGCTGTCGCCGGTGGTCCGGGCCCCGCCCGGCTTGCCGGCGCCCCCGGAACCGGCCGTCGCGGCAGGGGGGTTGGCAGCCGCCGCGGACGGCTTGCGTCCGATCCCGCTCGGAGACGGCGTGGCGGAGGGCTTTCCGGCCTCGCCGGTCTCGGTGGTGCCGGTCGTGCCGGTGATCGGCGCCTGCGTGGTGTCCCCGGCGCCCGTCGGACGCAGGGCGAACACGACGGCTCCCAGCGCGGCGACCACCGCGAGGGAGGCGATCAGCGCGGTACGGCGACGACGGAGCAAAGGGGAATGACGGAGCCAAGGGGAGCGAAGTGGCGGCGCGAACTCGTCCGGCGGGTCGACGACAACCGCCTCACCGTTCGCGTCCTCGCCCGCGCCCTTGCCCTCGTCCTCGCCGTTGTCCCCGTGCTTCTCCTCGTGCTTCTCCATGCCCCGTCCGGGGCCCGCCGCATGGGCTGAACCGTCCGAACCGGCTGCCTGCGTCGAACCCGTCGTCTCCACCTGATCCGCCCGGTGCCCGCGTGCCGCGTCCGCCAGGATCCAGCGTCGGTGCAGCTCCACCAGCTCCTGCGGCGTCGCCCGGCAGACCCTGGCGAGGCGCTCGACCGGTGCGTACTCGACCGGCACCGCGGTGCCGTTGCAATAGCGGTGCACCGTCGACGTACTCATGTGCAGACGCTTGGCAAGGGCCCCGTAGCTCAGTCCCGAGCGGTCCTTGAGCTCCCGCAGCAGCCGCGCGAACGCCTCCGCCTGCCCTGCCTCCGTCGCCCCCGACACCCGTTCCCCTCATCCCCGTATTCCAGTGGTGCGTTCCAGAACCACTGCTTTCGCCCTGGTCAGAGGGCGTCTCGGCGTTCCAGCGTCCCCAACTGCCCGCCATGTGTGGCAGTTGGGACGGATCACGTCACAAGCTTCGGCCATCCAATCACCACCGCCACCCGAACACCGAAGGGGTACGACCACGTGTCCAGCCACCGCATCTCCCGCACCCGTCTCGCCGCCGCCGCGGCGACCACCGTTCTCGCCGCGCTCTCCCTGACCGCGTGCAACGAGGGAACGGGCGCCCACGACGAGGGCGCCGCGGGGACCGCCTCGACGAGCTCCTCGTCCGGTGCCCCTTCGCCGGACTCCGGTTCCGGCTCCCCTTCGTCCGCGGACGCCTCGGGCTCCTCGAACTCCTCGGGTTCCTCGAACGGCCCGGGCTCCTCCGACGCCAAGCCCGGCGCCGGCTCGAAGTCCACCGCACACACCTCGCCGAAGGCCCCCACCTCCTCCGGCAAGCCGGTCACCTGCGAGGGGTCCAACACCAAGACGGTCGCGGCCCCGCTGAACCGCCCCGTGAACCACATGCTGCTCACGGTGACCAACACCGGCAGCAGGACCTGCTTCCTCTACGGCTACCCGGCCGTCCGCTTCGGCGAGGCCCAGGCCGTGCCTCCGGTCATCGAGGAGTCGCAGCCGCAGGCCGTCGTCACCCTGAAGCCGGGCGAGTCCGGGTATGCGTCCGTGAGCCTGTCCGCCACCGACGGCAGCGGCTCGAACGGCCACACCGTGAAGTCCCTGACCGTCTACTTCCACGGCCGCTCCGGCAACGAGAGCGTCGGCGCGGGAGCGCATCCGTCGCTTCCCGCGAAGGGCGCCTACATCGACGACTCGCTCAAAGTCACGTACTGGCAGCAGTCGATGGACGACGCCGTCAACTGGTGAAGTCGGCGGAACCCGTCACGACTGGCGAACTCCGCGCACCGATCCGCTAGCATGTTCGAACTTGAGATGAACGTCACCCATCGTCCACTCTCCATCGGGAACCATGCCATTTACCGCGATGAGCACCTCCATTCCATAAGCGTCCTGAAAATCGGCCACACAATTGAGACCTATGGCGTCGCGGTTTCTTTCGCGAACAAAGTGCAGAACTGCGGGCTCTGAGCGGGGCAGGTCACTGGCGATAGTCTGGGCCGCGGCGGGTGCCGTGGCCCTTGGATTCCTTGTCGCGTTGGAGATCGTCGCGCGCCACTACGGCCTGCCGGGACCGATCACCAGTCAGGTGCGGGAGCTGATATTCCCGCCCAAGTCGGGCTTCGTGCTGTACGCCGGTCTGGCGCTGATGACGGTGGTGCTCACCCGGCGGGAACGCTTCGTCGCGATCGGTGCCGCGATCGGTATCGACGCCGCCGTCCTGCTGGTGCGGTGGGTGGTCGGCGCCAGGATGACCGGCGGGCACCCCTTCGGCAACGGCGCCTTGTGGGTGATCTGCGGCTGTGCGGTCATGGCCGTCACGCGACGCACCGGCCGCGAACGCGTCCTGCTGCTGAAGGGCGTCGGGCTGAGCCTGCTGCTGATAGCCGGCCGCAAGACCGGCGACACCTGGCTCCTGATCACGTCGAAGTCCCGCCCTGTGGTGCTCGACCAGTACATGGAGAACGCCGACCATGCGCTGGGCAATCCGTCGTGGCTGGTGGGCCGTGCTCTCACGGCCACCGGCCCGATCGGCGCCCACGTTCTCAACTTCGTCTACGGCCAGCTTCCGGTGGCCGCGGTCGTCGTCGCGCTGTACCAGCTGCGTCGTGTGGCGGTCGAGCGCCGCTTTCCAGGCCACCATCTGGTGCGCACCTTTCTGGTGATCGGCCTCCTCGGGCCGGCCATCTACATGGTCTTTCCGGTCGTCGGGCCGATCTACGCCTACGGCGCCGGAAACGCGCACTGGGCCGCGGCCCACCTGGGGCTCCCCGCGCAGCCCACCGGGCAGTGGGCGGTGGCCAACCTGTGGCCGGACGTGGTACCGCCGATCCGTGCCCCGCAGGGGATGCCGTTCGACCGGATCACCCCGCGCAACTGCCTGCCCAGCCTGCACACGGCGTGGGCCGTCACGATCTTCGTTCACTCCCGGAAGGGCCCGCGGGTTCTGCGCTGGGCCGGCACGGTCTGGCTGGTCGCCACGCTCGCCGCAACGCTGGGGTTCGGCTTCCACTACGGCGCGGATCTCGTCGCCGGCGTGGTGTTCGCGCTCACGGTCGAGGCGGCCCTTCAGGCGCTCGACCGCGGCTGGGACCGGTCGGGAATCCAGCCGGTCGCCTACGGCGCGACGGTATTCGTCGCGCTGTTGCTGTCCTATCGCTATCTGTCGATGGAGATGGCCCGCCACCCGTGGGTTTTCGGACCGCTTCTCCTGCTGGCGATGGCCTCCGTGATCCACGCCTTCGTACGGCACACCGCCCTGCAGCAGCCGAAGCCCGCGCGGGCACCGGCACCTGTGCCGGCGCCCTCACCGTCCCCGTAGCCGTCCCCCACCCCCTCCATCAGCGGGTGAAGCCGCACCGCATAGCCTTCACCCCGGCCCATTGCAACAGTAGGGGGTCGGAGTGTTGCGTTAAGTTCAAGGTCATTGCAACAATATAACGCCGATGACCTGCAGAGACATGAATTAAACGCAACTAACTCGTTGTCGAATCTATAAACGCAACGTAGCTTTTCCAACGTCAGAAACGACGTAACCGAGGAGCTCACGATGCAGAAGTTCGACACCCCCGCCCCGATCGCCACCGTCCTCGACATCCCCGCGGGACGCATCCGGTTCATCGCCGCCGACCGGGCCGACACCACGGTCGAGGTCCTGCCCGCGGACGCCTCCAAGAGCCGCGACGTGAAGGCGGCGGAGCAGATCGAGGTCGCTTACGGCGAAGGCGTCCTGCGGATCGAGGCCCCGGCCGCGAAGAACCGGATCCTCGGCAACTCCGGATCCGTCGAGGTCACCGTCCAGCTGCCCGCCGGCTCCCGCATCGAGGCGAAGGCGGCCCTCGCCGAACTCCGGGGCGTCGGACGGCTCGGCGGCGTGGTCTTCGAGGGCGCGCAGGGCTCGGTCAAGCTCGACGAGACGGCGAGTGCCCGCCTCACTCTCCAGGCCGGCGACGTGAGGGTCGGCCGCCTGGGCGGCCCCGCCGAGGTCAGCACCCAGAAGGGCGATCTCCACATCACCGAAGCCGTGCGTGGCACGGTCACCCTGCGCACCGAGCACGGCGGGATCCAGGTCGGTGCCGCCCGCGGAGTCTCCGCCTCACTGGACGCCGGCACCGCCTACGGCCGCATCCACAACGCGCTCAGGAACACCGAGGGCGCCGCCGACCTGAGCATCCACGCCAGCACCGCCTACGGCGACATCACGGCCCGCAGCCTCTGAAGGAGGACTCTCATGACGTCGCTGCCGGCACGCGAAACCGGGATGGCGACTCCGGCCGGCCCTGGCCCCGTCGCCTCCTTCGCACGGTTCGTGATCTTCGGAGGCGGCGTCGGAGTCCTCTCCAGTTTCGCGATACCGCTCCTGGTCACGATCATGCCCTGGGCGGTCTCGAACGCGATCATCACCGCCGCCTCCACCGTGCTGTGCACCGAACTCCACGCCCGCTGCACGTTCGGCAGAGGGCGCGGCGCCGGATGGCGGGAGCACTGGCAGTCCGCAGGCTCGGCCACCGCCGCCTACCTGGTGACGGGCGTCGCGGTGTTCGTCCTGCATCTGGTGCAGGCCTCACCCGGCAGGCCGACCGAGCAGATCGTCTACCTCGGCGCCTCCGGCCTCGCCGGCACCGGCCGCTTCGTCATCCTGCGCCTCTACGTGTTCGCCTCCGGCCGCGCCAGGACCGCACGTCCCCTGAAACCCCGGGGGACGACGGCCCCGCCCGTCCTGCTGGCGGCATAGCGGGCGGTGCTGTCCCCGGGAGTCCGGCCGCCCGACCGAGGCGGTCGCGGCCGTCCTCTACTCGGTCACTCGGTCACTCGGTCACTCGGTCGCGGGCGCCGGCACGGCCGTCGGACCGCTAAGCCGCCCTGGGTCGTGCCGCTCGCCTGCGCGGGGCGGGGGCCTGTGCTTCCTCGGGCAGCGCGCTCTCGTCCTCGTACTCCCCGTACTCCCCGAAGTCGGGGGCCTGGAAGGGGCTCGTGGTCGGGGGCGGCAAGGCCGTGGCGGAGCAGCGGGGCTGCTCCTCCGTGGCGGAGAACAGCGAGGTGGGGTCGATGAGGGGTCTGCCTTTCGTTACAGGTCCCCGAAGGGGCCTGGCGTGCCGTGACCGGGCACAGCGGTTCTACAGCTTGGTCATCTTGGTGTACGGACTCAAGATCCGCATCCTGGCCGAGCCGAAATCCACGAGCGCAGCGATTCCGTCCTCGATGCCGAGGACCCGGCCGAGGCCGTGCATGTCGTGGGTGACCTGGTCGCCCACCGCGAAGTGCTTGGGGGTGGGGGCGACCGGCGCCTTGAAGGGGCTGGTGGGCAGATGGCGCTTCGGTGCAGCGTGCCTTGTCATTGCCCCCAGTATGCGCCTACTCCAACCGGGCCTTCCGCTCACTCGTTCATGACCGGCCCACCCGAGCCCACGTGATCAGCTCGAAACGGGACCGGACGGGTCGGACGCCCCTTTCGCGGCACGGCGGTACTCGGCGTTGATGCGCTGGGCTTCCTCGAGCTGGTCCTCGAGGATGACGATGCGGCACGCGGCCTCGACCGGGGTTCCCCTGTCGACGAGCTCGCGGGCGCGAGCGGCGATCCGCAGCTGGTAGCGGGAGTAACGGCGATGTCCGCCCTCCGAGCGCAGCGGAGTGATCAGTCGAGCCTCGCCGATGGCTCGGAGGAAACCAGGGGTGGTGCCGAGCATTTCGGCGGCCCGACCCATGGTGTACGCGGGGTAGTCGTCGTCATCCAGACGATCGCTGAGCGGAGTATCTGCTGCCATGTCACCTCGTTGTGCAACGCGTCGAGGGGCCCCGATGCCGTACGGCACCAGGGCCCCGAGGGGAATTCAACACCATCGGTCGGCCCTCATGCTGTGCCGACCTTCTGTTTTCCGCTACCCGGCCCGGCAAGGGCAGGGGTGCGGGGATCGCGACTGCTTGACCGGGGACCACCATCCATTCCGGGGTCTTGCGGCACCCGGGCCGAGAGCTACCCGGGCCGGGCGATCCTGATGGCGTCTGCTCCTCCGTCCTTCCTGAACCAATCACTGGGTGAAACAGGTACTGCGGTACTGCTCGGTGCTGCTGTCGGCAGCCCCTCGACCTGCGGGCCGCCCAACACCGCACTCCCCGCCAGTTCGTGTCTGCCGGGTCTCGCTTGACCGTGTCAACGAGGAAAACGTTAACCGCCGCGGGACCCAATGTCTACTCTGGCAAGAGTAGATTTTGGTGTTCGGGGGCCGTAGGCATCCTGTGGCCTGGGGGCTTGGCCGGGCAGTGCGACACGGGCATAAGACAGTGAGGGCCCTGCCGACGCGCGTCGGCAGGGCCCTCACCGGGTCCTGGGGTGTGGCTTTTCGCCTGGGGCTCTAGGCGGCCGAGCTGGAGCCGGTCCGCCGCTGTGGCCTGCGGCGGGCCGTTTCGCCGGCGGGCCGGCCCTGGCCTGCGTGGCCCCGGCGGCCTCGACGGCTCTGGGACGACGAACCCGCGCCTCGGGGACGTTCCGCGGCCGGCGCGGTGATGACGACCGGGACACCGGAGGGCGCCTGGGCACCTGTGATGCGGCTCAGCTCCGCCTCGCCCGAACGCACCTGGGCCACCTGGGGGGTGATGCCCGCCGTAGCCATCAGCCGGCTCATGCCGCGACGCTGATCAGGGGTCACCAGGGTGACGACGCTGCCGGATTCGCCGGCACGGGCCGTACGGCCGCCGCGGTGGAGGTAGTCCTTGTGGTCGGTGGGCGGATCCACGTTGACGACCAGGTCGAGGTTGTCGACGTGGATGCCGCGCGCCGCGACGTTGGTCGCGACCAGTACCGTCACGTGCCCGCTCTTGAACTGGGCCAGGGTCCGGGTGCGCTGTGGCTGGGACTTGCCGCCGTGCAGGGCCGCGGCGCGGACACCGCTGCCCAGCAGGTGCTTGGTCAGGCGGTCCACCGCGTGCTTGGTGTCGAGGAACATGATCACCCGGCCGTCTCGGGCCGCGATCTCGGTGGTCGTCCGGTGCTTGTCCGCGTCGTGCACATGGAGGACGTGGTGCTCCATCGTGGTGACCGCGCCCGCGGACGGGTCGACGGAGTGGACCACCGGGTCCGACAGGTAGCGGCGGACCAGCCGGTCGACGTTGCGGTCCAGGGTGGCCGAGAAGAGCATCCGCTGTCCGTCGGGACGTACCTGGTCGAGCAGGGCGGTGACCTGGGGCATGAAGCCCATGTCGGCCATCTGGTCGGCCTCGTCGAGGACCGTGATGCCGACGTCGTCCAGCCGGCAGTCGCCCCGGTCGATGAGGTCCTTGAGCCGCCCGGGCGTCGCGACGACCACCTCGGCCCCGGCGCGCAGCGCACCGGCCTGCCTGCCGATGGACATTCCGCCGACGACCGTGGCCAGCCGCAGGCTCACGGAACCGGCGTACGGCTTGAGCGCGTCGGTGACCTGCTGGGCGAGCTCGCGGGTGGGGACGAGAACGAGGGCGAGCGGCTGCCGCGGCTCGGCACGGCGCCCCGCCGTACGGGCCAGCAGAGCGAGGCCGAAGGCGAGGGTCTTGCCCGAGCCGGTGCGGCCACGGCCGAGTACGTCACGACCGGCCAGGGAGTTCGGCAGGGTCGCCGCCTGGATCGGGAACGGCGCGGTCACGCCTTCGCGGCCCAGCGTGGCCAGCAGCCGCGCGGGCATGTCGAGGTCGGCGAACGCCTCGGCGGCGGGCAGCGCGGGCGTGATCGTCTTCGGAAGTGCGAACTCGCCCTGCGGGGCCGGCCGGGCCTGTCGATTTCCGAAACTCTTGGAACGGCGCGGGCCACCGGAGCGGTCATATGTACGGGATGTGCGGGCACGATTCATGCGGAACCTTCCTTGATGGCACGCAGCAAGGAATTCCCGCAGCACGGAGCGGCGCAGAGAATCTCGAGACGAGCCAGAGTCGATGTGGGCCGGGTCGGACCGACAGGGAATACATCACCGGTCGGTCGTGCGGCGGAGTCTTCCCGTCGCTCGCCCTGAAAAGCAGCGAGCTGGGGCCCGCACCCCAGAGGTGCGGGCCCCAGCTGCGAAGTATCTGTCAGCGCTGGTGTCAGGCCGGAACGATGTTCTCGGCCGTCGGGCCCTTCTGGCCCTGCGCGATGTCGAAGGACACCTTCTGGCCTTCCTGCAGCTCGCGGAAGCCGGAGGCGGCGATGTTCGAGTAGTGGGCGAAGACGTCGGGGCCGCCGCCGTCCTGCTCGATGAAGCCGAAGCCCTTTTCTGCGTTGAACCACTTCACGGTGCCAGTAGCCATGTCATTTCTCCTTCGGAGGCGGGGTCAGGAATTCACCCTGTGTGAATTCCGTGTCGCCGTGATGATTAACCCGTCGGAAATGAACCTTCTGGCAACCACACCTGCAACTGACATCGACAGTAGCACGGTGCGATCGGCCCTGCACGGTCGATAATTCCGCCCTGGTCAGCGGTCGGGGAATACTCGTGGTGCCCCGCACCTAATTCTCATTTCGCGAGCGCAGATATTGCTCTCCGCGGGCGGGACCTTCACTGTCGTGCACGTCCACCCGCAGCCCTGTGGCCTCCTCCGACGGGTGCTGCGCCGCCGCCACCGTCGTCAGCGGACGGTGCGAGGGCGAACCGCCCGAGGCGCCACTCCCGCGACGAAGGTCACATCTCCCGCGAGGAGGTCCAGCTGGGCGGTGAAGAGTTGCGCGGGGTCGATTCCCCTACCGGTGAAGTGGCCGGCGAGTTCCAGCGACAGGACGCCGTGCAGCCGGGGCCCGAATGCTTCCCTTGCGCAGTGCAAAGGCGGGTACTCGTCGGCCGGAGGCTCTCCTGGGAGCCCAGCCCTCGACCCGAAGGTTGATGCGATGGCTCGTACATCACGACACGGCGCGCGCGGCCCGGCCGCCGGATCGGAGACGACGGTCGACGCGGCCGCTCTGGAGGCCGCGCTTCGCGACGCGGTCGAGGGCGAGGTCCGCTTCGACGCGGGCAGCAGGGGAGCGTATGCCACCGACGGGTCCAACTACCGGCAGGTGCCCATCGGCGTGGTCGTCCCGGCAAGGACGCCCTCGACGACGACCTGCCGTATGTCACCGGTTCGATCAGCCTGCTGGGCACGCGTCCGTCGTACGAGCTGATGCAGGACTGCGACACCCTGCTGGTCATCGGATCGAGCTTCCCCTACACCCAGTTCCTGCCGGAGTTCGGCCAGGCGCGCGCCGTGCAGATCGACATCGACCCGCACATGGTCGGTCTGCGCTACCCGTTCGAGGTCAACCTCGTCGGCGACGCCCGCGCGACACTTCAGCGGCTGCTGCCGCACCTGAAGCCGGCCAGGTCCGACGCATGGCGCAAGAAGATCGAGAAGGACACCGCCCGCTGGTGGGAGGTCACGGAGCGGCGCGCCGCGGTGGACGCCGACCCGATCAACCCCGAGTACGTGGCCCACACCCTGAACGGTCTGCTGCCGGACAACGTCATCCTGGCCGCCGACTCCGGCTCCGCCGCCAACTGGTACGCCCGCCATCTGCGGCTGCGCGGCGGCATGCGCGGCTCGCTGTCAGGGACGCTGGCCACCATGGGGCCGGGCGTCCCCTACGTGATCGGAGCGAAGTTCGCGCACGGCGACCGGCCGGCGATCGCGCTCGTGGGCGACGGAGCGATGCAGATGAACGGCCTCGCCGAGCTGATCACGATCGCGAAGTACTGGGAACAGTGGGCCGATCCGCGCCTGGTGGTCGCCGTGCTCAACAACCAGGACCTCAACCAGGTCACCTGGGAGATGCGTGCCATGTCCGGCGCCCCGCAGTTCCTGCCCGATGTCGCCTACGCGGACTTCGCGCGCTCGGTGGGCCTGGGCGGGATGCGGGTGGAGAAGCCGCAGGACGTGCAGGGCGCCTGGGAGACGGCGCTGGCATCCGACCGGCCCTACGTCCTCGATTTCCGCACCGATCCGGCCGTGCCGCCCATTCCGCCGCACGCGTCCCTCGACCAGATCGAGGCCGCTGGGGCCTCCGTCCTCAAGGGCGACAGCGACCGCGCCGCCATGGTCCGCCAGGGCTTCAAGGCGAAGGTCCAGGAAATGCTGCCCGGCCACCGCCACCGCGAGGACCGGCCCGGTGCCCAGGACGCGCGGTGACGTGCCGTCATGGATCAGGCGCCCCAGCCGTAGGCGTCGCGCGTCGTGAGTTCGCTCCAGAACGACGGCTCGACCGGGCCTGATACTCCCGCGGCTTCGAGCATCGGCCTGATCTCGGACCGTTCCTAAACAGTGTCCAGGAGTGACATTTGCTGCCAGCTCCTGGAACTGCGCGCATCCCGAACGGTGTTGGATGCGCTGGTCTCCCGCGTTCGCTGTGTCCCCGTCCGGCTGCGTGCATCGTGTGCACGCTCCGTGACGGGTGGGCGGGTTCCCTCATGCCCTCGTGCGCCTGGTCCGGCCTGGGCGGTCCGATGCCCCACAGCATCGCTCTGGTGCTGCGGGGGCGGTGCCGTCCGTCGCCGGATCGGGTGCCCGAGGGCGCGTCGCCCGATCGCGACGCTCGCGGCGTCGTGCCGGGACATCTTGCGAGTCTTGCCGGCCAGGGGCTTACGCCAATGCTGGTCGCCCCACATCGACGTGTACGCCGGGTCGACCGCGACGATCGACAGGCCGTGCTCGGCGGCCATGGACACCAGACGGGCCTTGAGCTTGCCTGTCGGGATGCCGGAGATGAGCTGCCGGAACCGCTTCTTGCGGCCGTGCTTCTCGCGGGTCTTCTCGGCGGTGAAGTCCAGGTTCTCGATACCGATCGCCTTGACGCCGCACCGGTTGGCCCAGTGCAGCAGCCGGCTGATGGCGTGCCGGATCTGCGCGTCGCGGTGGTCGGCGGTGCCGGACAGGTCGTAGAAGAACCGCTTCGGGTCGCCGACCGGGTTGCCGTTGCGGTCGAGCCGGTAGGCGGCGAAGTGGTCAGCGTTCGTATCGACGCCGACCATGCCCTGGGCGCGGGCTGTCTCCAACGGGACCGTCTTCACCACGGGCTTCGTCCACGAGGCGGTGATGTACCAGCGCCCGCGCTCCACATCGAGGTGGATGCGGTAGGCGACAGCACGGTTGGCTTCGACGCGGTCGCGCCACTGCGCGCCCCGGTGCTGGAACTGGACCCTGCAGGAGAGGACGTACCGGCCGAACTTGCCGTTGGCCAGATGGGCCAGTGGTGCGGGCAGCTTGATGGAGACCTCGCCATCGGGGGTGACGCGGATCGTCTCGTTCCCGTACCGCTTGCCGGACTCGCCGTCAGCAGCGAGGAACCAGCGTTCGGCTTCCCAGCGCCGGCGCCACTGGGCCTCGCTGAGCTGCGCATCCTGGAGGTTGTTGCGGTTGCCCAGCAGGCGCCGGCCGCCGCGCACGACGTGCACGACACCGGCCTCACGCTCCACGCGGGCGACATCGAGGCGGTGTTCCAGGGTCGCCAGACGGCGGGACTTGTGGCACCACTCGCCCCGACTGCGGTATCCGCCGGGTGCCCGCTTGGTGCCTTTCTCCCCGACCGGCTGCGCCAGTCGGTGCATCAGCGTCCGCACACCGGCCTCAAGCCCTTGGATGTGGGCGAGCTGACAGCGGCGGGACAGCGCCCACTGATCGTGAGTGGCCTTCGTGATCGAACCGGCCCACCGGGACGAGGAGTCGGCCGTCAGGCCCTGCTTGCGGGCGGCCCACGTGTCGCTGTCGTGGTCCAGGCCGTCGGCGCAGCGGTTCTTGAGGTCCAGCGAGGCGAGGCGTCCGAGGTGTTCACCGACCAGCCGCAACACCTTGTCGTCCACGTCGGTGAGGTGCTTGAGGCGGTCGCGTATCGCCACCCCGGACGGCCCGGGCGCGACGAACGGTGCGTCGATGGTGCGGAGCTGCTTCTTCGCCTCACTCATCGCCGGCCGCCGCTTCGAGAGCCTTCCTCGCCCGGTTCTTCGCCGACCGACGGCCGTACAGGCGGGCGCAGAACGACGTCAGTACCTCCACCATGTCCCGGACCAGGTCGTCTTCGACTTCGCCGTCATCGAGGACGACGAGTCGGCGGCCGGTCGCGGACAGGGCGGCCTCGATCAGCTCCACGTTCATCCGCCCGAGGCGGTCCTTGTGCTCGACCACGACCGTGGTCACCGCCGGATCGGCCGGCAGCCGCTTCACCTTCGCGCGGCAGCCGTTCATACCCGAGGCGATCTCGGACTCGATCCGCACAACCTTCTGTCCCGCCTCCGCCGCCCATGCCGACAGGCGAGCGGTCTGCCGCTCCAGGTCCGGCTTCCGATCGTGCGAGGAGACGCGGGCATCGAGGAGACGCGGGCATACAGACCTACACCACCGGTCACGGAGGGTGAGGTGTTCGCTTCGATGTTCACCAGGATCGTGCGCGGCCCCACCCGGCGCGCGGGCACCGGCAAGGCGCCCTCATGAAACCAGCGATATGCCGTATGCGGGTTCACCCCCTGCGCCCGCGCCCACTCCGTCAGGTTCATATGCTGATAACGCCACCACTCCCTCATGGTTACGCACACTCAACAACCTTCCGCTGCCAGCAGTTGGCAACCCCTGCTCCTGGAAGAACGACTCGAAGCTCTGCCGGTCGGGCCACTCGTCGAGCACCATCAGGCCGCTGCCGTCTTCGGAGCCGTAGAAGCGGTGCGCGATGAGGCCATGACGCTTCGCCGCTTCGAGGACGGCCTGCATCTTCTCCGTGTTGGCCGAGGCGAACTGCTCCACACCCTTGGGGTCGCCGGCGACCTTGAACGTCATGATCACAGACATAACGGCTCCTCTTCACTCGGACGCTGGTGCTGAGATATTCACAGCAAATGGCCTCTAAGTGCGTTAAACACACCGAAACCATCCGAACTCCCAGCACCGGTGCACCCTGCGCCCGCGAGTGCTCAGCCGCCCTCGTGGATACGGCGCAGGAAGGCGTGTGTGCGTTCGTGGGCCGGGTCGGTCATGACCTGCTCAGGGGGGCCTTCCTCCAGGACGGCCCCCTGGTCGAACATCACCAGCCGGTCCGCGGCCGAGCGGGCGAAACCCATCTCGTGCGTGACGACGATCATCGTCATGCCGTCGTCGACGAGTTCCTTCATCACGGCGATGACCTCGCCGACCATCTCCGGGTCGAGGGCGCTGGTCGGTTCGTCGAAGAGCATCAGCTCGGGCTTCATGGCCAGGGCGCGGGCGATGGCGACGCGCTGCTGCTGGCCGCCGGACAGCGCCGACGGCCGCGACGACGCCTTGTGTTCGAGGCCCACCCTCGCCAGGAGCGCCCGCGCCTGCTCCCTCGCTTCGGCTTTCGGCGTGCCGAGGACCTTCGTCGGCGCTACGGCCACGTTGTCGAGCGCCGTCAGATGGGGAAAGAGGTTGAAGCGCTGGAAGACGAAACCGATGTTGCGGCGGCGTTCGGCCACCACCTTCGGCCGCTCCTCCACCGGCTGTTCGGAGGCGGACGGCCGAGGCCGGTAGCCGACCGGGCGGCCGTGGATGAGGATCTCGCCCTCGTCGATGCGTTCCAGGTGGTTGAGACATCGCAGGAACGTGGTCTTGCCGGATCCGGACGGCCCCACCATGACCACGACCTCGCGGGCCCGGACGTCCATGGAGATGCCGTTCAGCACCCGGACGTCGCCGAAGCGCTTGACCACCCCGCGTGCCGACATCACCGCCGACGCGTCGGCCGGCCCGGCGAGTGCACCGGCCCCGTGACCCTCCGGTGCCCCGGCCTGCCTCGTGATCGGTTCCATGTCAGTGGGCCTCCTTGCCGACGAGCGTGGCGTTTTCGCGGCCGGCGGTGCGGCCCGGGCCGCCTGAGGTGAACCGCTCCCGCAGCGAGGGCGCGGCGATCACCTGTCCGGGATCCACGAGTCTGCGCTCGATGAACCGCTGGACGAACGACCACACCGTCGTCAGCGCGAGGTAGTAGCAGGCGGCGACGAGGAAGATCTCGAAGGTCTTGAAGGTCGCCGAGTTGATCGACTGCACGGTCAGGAACATCTCCTGCAGCCCGATGACCGACAGGAGGGAGGTCGACTTCATCATCAGGTTGAACTCGTTGCCCAGGGGCGGAACGATGATCCGGATCGCCTGCGGCAGCAGCACGACCCGCATGGTCATCCCCGGGGTCATGCCCAGCGCCTGCGCCGCCTCCGCCTGCCCGGGATCGATGGCGTCGAGGGCCGCGCGGAAGATCTCCGCCATGTAGGCGCCCTCGTTCACGGCGAGCGTCAGAATGGCCGCCTGTACGACACCGAGGAGGACGAGCCCGCCGAACTGGACGTCCCCGAAGCGGTAGATGCCCGCCGCCGCGAGGCCGTTGTAGACGAGGACGAGCTGGACGAGCAGGGGCGTACCGCGGACCAGCCAGACATAGGTCCGGCCGCCCCAGCGCAGCGGGGAGAAGCGGCTGCGCTGGGCCAGGGCGATGGCGAACCCGAGGAGCACGCCGAGCAGTTGGGCGACGACCGAGATGTAGACGGTGCGCCAGAGTCCGTCGAGGAACGCCCCGGAGGGCGAGGACAGGTAGTGCCAGAAGAACGGCCAGTCGAAGCCGGCCGGCTGCCCTGTGTCAGCGAGCACGGTTGCGTGGGTCACGTGGTCTTCTCTCTGCGCGCGTGCCGCGGGGTCAGCCGGCGATGTCGTCGCCGGTCAGGTTCCACTTCTTGAGGATCGAGTCGTACGCGCCGCTCTTGCGCACCGCGGCCAGCGCCTTGGTGAGGGCGTCGTGCAGGGACGTGTTGTCCTTGCGGGTCGCGGCTCCCACCTTGATGTGGTTGAAGGGTTCGCCGGAGAGGCTGAAGTCGTCCGGCTGCTGCTTCAGTACGTACGCGGCGGTCTCCAGCGTCGTGCCGTAGGCGTCCACCAGACCGAGGCGCAGTTGCTGGAGGGCGTCGCTGTCCTTGGTGAACTGCCGGATGTCGATCCTGGCCTTCCCGGCCGCCGTGCACTTCCCGGACTGGTCGGTGAGGTACTGGACGATGGTGGTGCCGGTCTGCCCCGCCGCCTTCCTGCCGCACAGGTCGTCCGCGCCCTTGATGGCCCCGGCGTTCTTCCTGGCCACGAGGAGGGTGTTGGAGGCGTACATGTACGGGACGAAGTCGACTGCCTTCTCCCGCTCCGGCTTGATGTAGAGCTGGCTGATGATCGCGTCGCACTGCTTGGCCTGCAGCGCCGGGATGATCCCGTTGAAGCTGGTGTTGGCCCAGTTCGCCTTGACCCCGAGTTCGGCGGCCAGCGCGTTCCCGAGTTCCACCTCGGCTCCGACCGGCTTCTGGGCGACGTCGTAGTACGTCAGCGGCGGCGCGCTGATGTCCGAGCAGTAGGTGATCCGACCGCCCTTCACGAGCGCGTCCGCGGGCAGCTTGGCCGAGGCCGCAGCCGGGGCGGCGGCGTCGGTGCCGCCGGAGTTCCCGGCGCATCCGGTGAGGGCCATGGCGGCCGCGGCGGTGGCACCCGTCAGCACGGACACCGATCGACGGGAGAAGGAGAGCGACCTGGCCATTTTCAGAACTCCCTTGAGAGTTCGCGCTGTTGCGCGACGATGTAAGTCAATGTCATAGTCGATAACGTTGACTATGAAGGGAAGCTAGGCCCGTCGCTCTTGGACTGTCAAGAAGTCCCCTGTAACGCGGCGGTTAAAGAGGCCGCACCGCAGGCGGCCGCCGGCGCACTCGGGAAAGGGAACGATGTCCGCATTCACCGAACGTCCGCTCGCCGCGAGGGGCGGGGACTGGGCCGTCGCCACACCCCACGCCGGGGCCAGTGACGTGGCGGCCGAGGTCCTGCGCGGGGGCGGCAACGCGGTCGACGCGGCGCTCGCCGCCGCCGCCATGCTGACGGTGGTCTACCCCAACCAGTGCTCCGTCGGCGGCGACCTGCTGGCTCTGGTGGGCACCCGGGACGGCGAGGTCCGCTTCGTCAACGCAAGCGGCCGGTCCCCTCGCGCGCTCGACGCGGCGTCGTTGACGGCGGCGTACGACATGATGCCGGTCCTCGGCGCCCTGCCGGTGACGGTTCCCGGCGCGGTCGCCGGATGGGGCGCCCTCGCCGAGAAGTGGGGCACGCGTCCGCTCGCCGCGGCGCTCGCGCCCGCCGAGGCCGCCGCCCGCGAGGGGGTGGCCGTGGCCCCGGGACTGGCCCACGACCTCGCCCGGGAGAGCGGCAACCTGGCGCGGGACCCCGGCATGCGGGGGGTGTTCTTCGCCGACGGAGAGGTCCTCGCGGCCGGACAGACGCTGCGCCAGCCCCACCTCGCCCGCTCCCTCGCCCTGATCGGCTCCGACGGCCCCGCCGCGATGTACGGCGGAGAGGTGGGCGCGAGCCTGGTGAAGCTGCTCGCCGCGGGGGGCTCCGCGATGACGGAGGAGGATTTCGCCGCACACACCGTGGAGCTCTCGCAGGCGCTCGCCGCGGAGTACGACGGTGTCGAGTACCTGTCGACCGGCGCGAACTCGCAGGGCCTCTACTTCCTCCAGGGCCTCAGGGCGCTCGACGTGGCCCGCAGCGTCCGCGGGCCGCTCGACCCGCTGGGCCGCGACGCCGGCGTGGTCGCCTCCGTACTCGCCTGGACCGCAGGCGACCGCGACCGCCACTGCGCCGACCCGGACTGGAGCAGCGCCCCCGTCGACCACCTGCTGTCCGACACGTACGCGCGGCGCGTCGCCGAGCATGCCCTGTCGGGCACGGCGGTCGACCTGCTCGCGCAGCGCAAGGCATCCGGTGACACCGTCGCGGTGGTGGTGGCCGACGCGGACGGCACCTGGGTCTCCCTGATCCAGAGCGTCTTCCACAGCTTCGGTGCCGCCGTGCTCGACCCCGGCACCGGGATCGTCCTGCACAACCGGGGTGCCTCGTTCTCCCTCGACCCCGCCTCGCCCAACGGGCTGGCCGGCGGGAAGCGGCCGCTGCACACGCTCATGCCGGTGCTGGTCCGCGAAGGGGGCCGACTCGTCGGCGCGCACGGCGCCATGGGGGGACGCGCGCAACCCCAGGTGCACACCCACATGGCCCTGCAGCTCGCCGCCGGTTCCTCTCCCGAACACGCGGTGTCGGTGCCACGCTGGGTCCTCGGAGCCATGGAGGCGGGGGTGACGGCCGGCGCGGGCGTCGTCAGCACCGAGCGGGACGTCCCTCCGGCCGGCGTCCACGCCATCGAAGGGGCGGGCTTCACCGTCCGTTCGCTCGGCGCGAACGACGACGGGGTGGGCCACGGGCAGCTGGTCCGGCGGGTCCCCGGGGACGGTGGGCCGCACCTGGCGGCGGCGACCGATCCGCGTGCGGACGGTTCGGCGGTCGCCGGCTGACTCCGGCTGACGACATGGCCGGGTGCGCGATCATGGGAGTGACCGACGTGGGGAAGGAAGCATGACCGACAGTGGTGCGAGGACGACCAAGAGGGCGGGCCGGGGCGGCCGGCTGCCGCGAGGCACCCTGAGCCAGGAGCTGATCGTCCAGGCGGCGTTCCGGGTCGCGGACTCCTCCGGTATGGAGAAGCTGACGTTCCAGGCCCTCGGCCGTGAGCTGTCCGCCCATCCGACGGCGATCTACCGGCACTTCCGCAACAAGGACGAGCTGCTGCTGGCACTCATCGACGCCCTGCACGAGGAGGCACTGGCCAGCATCCCGCCGCCCACGGACGACTGGGCCCACGACCTCATGGAGATCGCGATCCACACCCATGAGGCGTTTCTCCGCCATCCCCGGGTGGGGGCCCTGGCAGCCGCGCGCACCGCCCGGCGGGAGAACGAGTTCCGGTCCGTGGAGCGCAAACTGGACTGCATGCGCCGGGCCGGCCTCGACGACGCCGAAGCCGCCCGCTACTACCGGGTCTTCGCCGACCTGGTGCTGGCCTACAGCGCCATGGACGCGAGTCTGGCCGCGCTGTCGCCGGAGCTGCGGGACGCCGACCTGCACGCCTGGAAGACGGACTACCTCACGCTGCCGTCCGACAAATACCCCAACATCGCGCGGTTCGCGCCACGGTTCGTGGGTCTGGACGACCCCCAGAACTTCGTGACGGCCGTCCAGGCGGTCATCGACACGGTCCGGGCCAAGACGGAGGACGGGACCCACCGCACCTGAGCCACACAGGCCGCTCGCCGCACCTGCTCCTGTCGGCGGCGGGGTCCCTCAACCACGGCGGGGCCGCAGGCAGTCGTGCCCGCGGCCCCGCTCAGGTGCTGGGGTGGGGTCAGGACGGGTCGCCGTACTGGAGGCCGCGTCCGTTGGTGCCGATGTAGACGCGTCCGTAGGTGTCGGGGGCGCCGGTGATGAGGCCGAGGCTGCCGATGGCGCCCCACTGGTGGGCGTCGTCGTTGACGCGGAGCCAGGTGGTGCCCCTGTCGGTGGGGCGGAAGACTCCGGTGACGTTGTCGACGGTGCCGATCAGGTAGAAGGTAGGGACGACTGAGCGGGTCGGTCTGCCGGAAAAAACCGTGCTTCCGGCAGACCGACCCGCTCGGCCACTCGCGTCAGCGACTCACGTCAGTGACTCAATTCGGCGAACCATGGCCTCACTTGCCGTAGTACGCGTTGTGGACCGAGATCGTGGACGTGTTGCCCTTCTTGTCGGTGATCCTGGCGCGGAGGCAGATGCCCTTGCCCTTGGCCGGGTTCTTCACGGTGATCTTTCCGTTCCGGACGTCGGTCTTCTTCCAGGTCCTGCCGTCGTCGTACGACACGTACACCGACAGCGACCTGAGGTTCCGGCCCCTCGCCGCGCCCTCGACGGTGACCGGGTAGGTGACGGTCCGGCCTGCCTTGACCCGGCTGTCCAGGCCCGTCTTCGGCGCGAAGCGCACCGTGGAGACCGGCAGTTCGGTCGGCAGTCCGGTGGACGGCGCCTTCGAGTGGAACGTCCAGCTCGCGTCGATCCGGGTGGATGCGGCCTGGACCTTGGTGCTGCGCCTGGCCGACGTGGTCAGGGTGTACGCGGCCTCGCCGGCCGGGACCTTGAACATCTCGCTGCCGGTCAGCGGGTCGGCGTTCGAGGCGACCTTCCTGCCGTTGCGGTACAGCGTCGTGCGCACCGAGGTGAGGCTGGAGACCGCTTCGTTCCTCTGGCCGTCGGCGAAGAGCTGAAGCTGGCCGTAGATCCCGTCGGGGCCGTGGAAGACACCGGACAGGCCGGGGACCACCCGCGGCGCGAACACCGCCGTGTCGAACGTCTTGCGGTAGGTCCTGCCACCGGAGAGCGTCAGGTAGTCACCGGTGGTGGATTCGGCCTCCACGATCGGCACACCGTCCGCGTCCTTCTTCCCCGAGAACTGCTGGAAGTCGAAGTACCACTCGGCGCCGCCACCCGTGGACAGGTAGTACGTCCGGGTGGTGGGCAGCTTCTGGGGCAGCGGGGTGTGGATGCCGTCGATGAGGGGCAGGGTGCCGTGCAGAGCGAGCTCCCCGGTCTTTCCGGGGGTCGAGGCGCCCAGACCGGCCTTCACCGTGGCGAACTCGCTCGCCCTGTAATGGTGGACGTGCGTCCCGGCGATCTTCTTCACCTCGCCGCCGTCGAGGGTGTTGTACTCGGCGCCCTTGCCCTTGGTCCACTGCCCCGACCAGATCTGCGTCAGGCCGGACGGCATCTCGGGGCCGACGTGCGCGACACGGATGTCGGAGAAGGTGGGCATCACGAGGTAGTTCGCCACGAGCGTGGCGTTGTGCTTGTAGAACACCATGGCCTGGAGCGGCTTGGCGTTCTTGTCCGGCACGGTGATGTCGGCCGACCGGGTCTTGTTCAGGTCGAGCGTGACCGTCCGGTCCTTGTCGACGTTCAGCACGGGCCTGACCAGCCAGTCGGCGCCGCCCTCGGTCGAGTTCGGGTCCTTCACGCTGAGCGAATCGAGGATGTACGAGCCCTTGGGGACGCGGAAGGTGACCGTGTCGTCGGTGGACATGCCCCCGAACTGGGGGGCGTTGCGCTCGTCCCGGGACAGGGTGGTGAGGTGGACCGGGTGCTGCCCGGGGCGGTTGACGAACTTCAGCGTGACGTCGTACGCCTCTTCCTCCCGCGTGACCGCCAGCGCCGTGCGGACGGTCTGGCCGTCGCCCTTGGCCGTCACATAGGCCGAGTAGCCGCCGAAGAGCTCGCCGCCCAGCCTGGTGTGGGCGGTGACGTCCACGGACGCCCTGCCGCCGGCGGGGACGGTGACGGTCTTCGCGCCCAGGGTGAAGAAGCCGTGCGGGGCCGCCTCGCCCTGGGGGTTGAAGGCCGTGGTCGACAGGGCCAGCGTGATGTCCTTCGTGCCGGCGTTGCGGTACGTCAGCTTCCTGGTGACCGGGGTGTCGTCGGTGTGCGGCCACCGCTGGACGGGGAAGCCCACCGAGGTCGTCTCGGCGAACACCCGCTGGCCGATCGCCTGGTCGACCTGGATGCGGCCCGAACCCTGCGCGTAGGGGGTGTAGTCGCCGCCCTTGGCGGAGCCTACGAGCGCCGCCTTCAGCTCGCGGAACGTCCAGTCGGGATGCTGCTGCTTGAGGATGGCGGCGGCGCCCGCCACATGCGGGGTCGCCATCGACGTACCCGAGATCGTCAGGTAGCCGGGCGGTTTCTCGCCGACCTCCTTGTCGATGGCGCTGCCCTTGGCCGCGGCCGCCGTGATGTCCACGCCGGGCGCGGTCACGTCCGGCTTGAGGGCGCCGTCGGCGGTCGGACCCATGCTGGAGAAGTCCGCGACCTCGTCGTGGCCGTTGACGGCGCCGACGGTGAGCGCGTCGGCGGCGCTGCCCGGGGAGTCGATGGTCTTGAAGCCCTGCTCGCCCTCGTTGCCGGCGGCGATGGCGAAGAGGACGCCCTTGGTCTCCGAAAGCCGGTTGACCGTGGCCTCCATCGGGTCGACACCCGGGGTGTCGGGGCCGCCCAGGCTGAGGTTGATGACGTCGGCGCCCTGGTCGGCGGCCCACTCCATGCCCGCGATGATGCCGGCGTCGTCGCCCTGGCCCTTGTCGTCGAGGACCTTGCCGATGAGGAGCTTCGCTCCGGGGGCGACGCCCTTGTACTTGCCGCCGGACTCGGCGCCGGTTCCGGCGATGGTGGACGCGACGTGCGTGCCGTGGCCCTGCCGGTCCTCGGTGGTGGCGGACGCGCTGAAGTTCTTGGAGGCGAGCACCCGGCCCTTGAGGTCGGGGTGGCTGCTGTCGAGGCCGCTGTCCAGGACGGCGACCTTGATGCCCTTGCCGTCGTAGCCCTTGGCCCAGGCCGCGGGTGCGCCGATCTGTGGCACCGACTTGTCGAGGCTGGCCTTGCGGACGCCGTCGAGCCAGACATGGGAGATGCCGGAGGCGAGGGCGTCACCGTTGGTGAGGGTGTCCCACAGCTTCGGCGTCTGCGTGGCGCGCGCCTGGAGGGCCTCCATGTCCAGGGACTTGAAGGTCCGGTGGACCAGGCCCGTGTCCCGGACCGCGGCCTTCAGGGAGCGTGCGGTGCCCTTGTAGCCGACGATGACCTTCAGGCCGCCCTGCTGGTTCCTGCGGTTGGCCGGCTTGTTGAGCTCGGTGACGTCGAACAGTCGCTGGTCGAGGCTGCCGCTCGCGATCAGCCGGGCGGCGTCCGTCGGGATGACGAGGGTGTGGCCGCCGGCCTTCCGTATCTGCACGGGGACCCGCGCGCGGCCCTTGGCCCGCTCCATGCCGACGACGTCGCCCTTGCCGTTGACGAGGACACGGTCGCCGGTGACGAGGGTGACTCGGTGCGTTTCGACGGACTTGTTGGCCTTGGCGGCGGTCGGCACGGTGCCGGTCGGTACGGGCGTTGCCTGTGCCGTGCCGGTCAGTCCCGTGGCGAGGACCGCCGCCACCGTCGCCGCGGCCGTGGCCACGCATGCTGCCTTCGCTTTTCTGTGCAAAGTTCCCCCAGGGCTGAGGTGCCGGGTGGCAATGGTCGGCGTGAAGCTAGCAACGCGGATGCGCGGCCGTTCGTCGGCTGTACGGCGATGACGTGTCGATGTCGATGACGCATCGATGGGCGCCTGTTACATGCGCACGTCAGGCTGTCGATCCCGTGTGACAGCGGGCGTACGGGACCTTGCTCCGAGCGGGAGCGCGGCCCGCCCACGGCCCGCCCCGTATGACCGACAGCGGCGGGTCATACGATGGCGTCCGGCTTGCACAGCAGCGATCTCCACATGACCTGACAGCCCGGCGGAAGGACCAGGGATGCGGCTTCACCGACTCCTGCGGTGCGCCGTGCTGGCCGCTTGCCTGACCGGCTGCGGCGGGGTGGACGCCGGTGTGCGGGTCGAAGGCCCGGCGGTGACGACGGTCCCCTGGACGGGGCCGGTGTACATGACGGACTCCTTCGGCCGGGCCTGGCAGCGCCCCGAGGAGGTCGTGACGACCCGGAACCTGTCCCTGGACAAGCTGAAGTGGCGGGCCTGGGGCCCGTCCCGGGCGCTCGGCACCGGGGTCGCGGAGGACTTCAACTGCATGTCCGGCTGCTCCGCCGCCGACACCACCCCGCCGAGCTACCGCGTCGAGGTCGTGCTGAGCAAGCCGGTCAGGCGCGGGAACGTGTCGTTCTACAGCCACTTGACCCTCATCCCCGTACACCCCCCGGCGCCGTTCTGGGCGGCAGGCAGCGAAGATACGGACCTGGGAGTACCGGATGCCTGAGTACGGCACGGGAGAGGACCGTCGGAGAGGGAACGCGATGCGCGCGGCTCGGGAGATGCACGCTGCTCAGGAGGTGCTGCTGGTCGAGGACGACGAGCTGATCCGGGAGGCCACGCGGCTCACGCTGGAGGAGCGCGGCTACCGCGTCCGCACCGCGGCCGACGGCCTGACCGGGCTCGCGCTCTTCCGCGAACGCCATCCGGACGTGGCCGTCCTCGACATCATGCTGCCGGGCCTCAACGGGGTGAGCCTGGCCGGCCGTATCCGCGAGGAGTCGGGGGTGCCCGTGCTGCTGATCTCGGCCCGCAACGACCCGGTGGACGTGGTGATGGGCCTGGAGGCGGGCGCCGACGACTACGTCATCAAGCCCTTCGACGGCCCGGTCCTCGTGGCCCGCATCCGCTCCCTGCTGCGCCGGGCGGCGCCCGCCGCGCAGCCCGCTCAGAGCCCGCGCCTGTACTTCGGGGACCTGGAGTTCTGCAGGGTTTCCCTGACCGCGCGCCGGGACGGAAAGCCGCTCGCGCTGACCATGACCGAGCTGAAGCTGCTTGCCGAGTTCGCGGCCGCGCCGGGGACCGTGCTCTCCCGGGACGTGCTCCTGGAGCGGGTCTGGGACTACGCCTGGTCCGGTGACACCCGGGTGGTGGACGTCCACGTGCAGCGCCTGCGCGCCAAGATCGGCCGGGAGCGGATCGAGACGGTGCGCGGCTTCGGCTACAAGCTGCGCCCATGAGACGGCCCGCCACGAGACGGCCCGCCGTGAACGTGGGAGCGAAGGTCGCCCTGGCCGTCGCCGCCGCGGCCATGTGCGTGGCGGGGGCGATCGGGGTGCTGGTGCACCGGACCACCGCCGCCGACCAGTTGGCCACCGCCCGCTCCGGCCTGGACCAGGAGTTGCTGAGCGCCGCCGGCGACCGTACCGACGGACGCAGGTCGGACGCCAGGCTCGACCCCCCTGATCTGCCCGGCCCGGTGGCCCGTGCCGTCCGCGACGACGTCCGGGTGACCTATCTGCAGGAGGGCGGCAAGGATCCGGTGCTGTGGGCGGCGACCCGGGTCTCGGACCGGAAGGTGCTCGCGATCCGCCGTACGTACGCCCCCGAGGAGAAGTCCCTGGCCGCACTCGACCGGACGCTGTTCGCCACCGGCGCGGGCGCCACCGTCCTCGTGTCCCTGGCCGGACTCGTGCTGGGGGTGCGGATGGGACGGCGGGCCACGGCCGCCGCGCTTACGGCGGAACGCATCGCCGACGGCGACCTCGACGCCCGGGTCCGCCCCCACGGCCACGACGAGATCGCCCGGCTCGCCGCCTCCGTCAACACCATGGCGGACGCGCTCGGCGCCCGTCTGGAGGCCGAGCGCCGGGTGACCGCCGACATCGCGCACGAACTGCGCACGCCGGTCGCCGGCATGTCGGCAGCGGTCGGCCTGCTGCCGCCCGGCCGGGCGTCCGACCTGGTGGCGGGCAGCGTGCAGAAGCTGCGCGGGCTGGTGGAGGACGTACTGGAGGTGGCCCGGCTGGACTCCCAGGTGGCGGCGGTGGAGACCGAGGAGCGCGAGGTGAGCGCCATGACCCGGCGTGCGGTTGCCGGGCTCGACGACGTGTCCGTGAAGGTCGCGGCGGACGCGGTCGTGGCCACCGACCCGCGCCGTGTCGAGAGGATCCTCGCCAACCTGGCCGCCAACGCCCTGCGGCACGGCGCTTTGCCCGTGGAGGTGGAGGTCGACGGGCCCGTGGTCCGGGTCCGCGACCACGGCCCCGGGTTCCCGCCCGACCTGCTCGCGGTGCTGCACACCTCCGGCCCCCAGCGCTTTCGCACCGGCTCCCGGACCGGCGGCACCGGCCTCGGCCTGACCATCGCCACCGGCCAGGCCCGCCTGCTCGGCGCCCGCCTGATCTTCCGCAACCGTCCGGAGGGGGGCGCGGAGACGGAGCTGTGGCTGCCGACGGATTGATCCGCCGGGCGCTGGCGTGCCGGGTGACACCGGCCCGCCCGCTGTGGGGGACTGGTCTCTCCTGAAGGGTCGGGTGCCGTCAGGAGAGCTTGACCAGGGTGTGGTCGTCGCGGTGACCGGCCGAGGTGCCGCTTGGCGGGACTCGAACTCGCGATTTCAGGCGCCGAGCCGTGCGTGCGCCGCCCCGATGGCGTGTCAGGGTGCCGGTGGCTTGTCGGTCGGGGTGCATTCCTGGTCGTGCTGGCTGGGGATTCTGCCGCAGATGGTGATGGTGGAGGCGGGGGCCGAGGCGGTGGAGAGCATGCGGGTGTAGGTGTCGGTGCCGACGCGGATGGTGGCGTCCTCGGTGCGGCCCCAACGGTCGGTGATGGAGACGGAGTCGCCGACGGTGCCGTTCTCTATGCGGCCCCACACCGCCTTGCAGCCGGGGCTGTAGCGGAGCTGGATCTGCGGGCCTCTCAGCCAGGTCTCGTGGGCGGTGCGGGCGTCCCACTGGCAGTTCTTGGCCTGGGGTTCCGCTTCGAGACAGCTGTCGCCCTGGCAGCCGGGCCTGGAGGCGGCGGCCGCGAGGGGGGCGGCGAGTTCGCGGGTCGGGCTGGTCCGGGGCGTGGCAGCGGCCGCGTGCCCGTCGTCCGTGAACAGCGTGGTGAAAAGGGCGCCGAGGAGCGCGCCGGAAGCGACGTAGCAGAGGGGCAGGGCCCGGCGCAGCCAGCGGTTGCCGCCGACCGTGTTGGCGGGATTGAGGCCGTTGCAGCCGGGCCCGAGGCAACTGGTCGCGGCGGAGGCGGGCGACGCGGCGCCGAACAGCAGGCCGGAGGCGGCGAGCGCCAGGACGGCGCCACTCGTGCCGAGACGGCGGGGCAGGGAGAGCATGCGGAACTCCGTTGTCTTCAGAGGAAGTTGGGGAGAGGAAGCCGAGACAGACAAAGACTGAGCGGGCTCGGATGCCGAGCCCGCTCAATCTCCAACGCTGCGCCGCGTCCCGACAACCGTCCCGCGTCCAGGGGACGTCCCAGAGACGGCCGTGCCGTCGGCCGGGAATCCGTGGGCATCCGGCCCCGGGCCGCTGATACCTGATTAACCGTCGCGGTCGGCGGTCAGGTGGTCGACCATGAGGTGTGCGATTCGACTCCGTTCCCATGCCGGCGACCGTCGAGGCCAGACCTCGTGACAGCCGGGGCTATCCCGTCCCCGCCATCACACCGTGGGAGGGCGACGAACCCCAGTTCGCGCTCACCGACTACGGACGAAGCGCGGATTGCGCGAGGCAGCGTCTGTGTTCCGTCTGCAACACCCTGATGCCCCGGGGTCCCGTGTGGCGCGTGGTCGGGGGCGCGGAGAGCTCCGCGATCCGCGAGGCGCTTGCTGCAGGACGGCCGTACCGCAACATGGCGGCGACACCGGAAGGTCCGGGGCACCGCGCGTGCATGCTCTACGCCTCGATGGTCTGCCCGTATCTGGCTCGCCCCAACGCGCGGCGGGGGCTGACAGCAGAAAGCCCGGACGACATGACCGCTCATGTCGTCCGGGGAGCTGTTCGTGGGGAGTTGGGTGCCGTGGTGGGGTACGGCGACTACGAGTTCGCCGTCACCAAGACCAAGGTCCTGTTCCGTTTCCTCGATGTGGTCGAGTATCTGCCGCACGACACGGCCGACCAGCACCTGCCGGAGCTCCAGGCCGAACTCGCCCGCTCCGGCGGCCGGTTGGACGGCCGGTCGGAGGGCGGTCAGCCGCGGTAGGCGGGCAGGCCGGTGTGCTTGGAGACCTTGACGGGACTGCCGAAGCCGTGGGCGCCCTTCGTGATGGTGTACGTACCCGTCGGGGCGCGGAAGGCGATGGTCTTGCCGCCCGGCGACCAGGTGGGCTCGGTGTAGTCGGTGGTGGCGTGGGGGGTGACGTCCTTGACGGTGTTGGTGGAGCCGCCGAAGTCCTCGACGAAGAGGTGGTCGTGTCCGTGGACGGAGCGGACGAAGACGACCTCCTCGTTGTCGGGGGAGAGCGCGGGCTCGGAACCCTTGGTCAGCGCGCCGCCCTGCTGGCGCAGGTAGTCGTCGCGGATGTAGACCTCGCCGGTGTGGGTGTTCTCGTAGACGGATGAGCCGTAGCTGCCGCCGACGTTCGGCCAGGTGTTGTTGGTCTGCGGGATGTTGTGCTCCCCGTCGCCGTTCAGGCTGATCCTGGCCGGCCTGCCGTGGTTGCCGGTGGCCTTGACGCCCTCCAGGACGGTGCTGCCGTGGATCTTGGCCGAGAAGATGAGGTTGTTCTTCGCGGGGATCTGGTTCGCCCGGTCGGCGGCGGTCACCTGCCAGGTGGGGTGGGACCACGTCTGCCCGCCCGGGTTGGCGGCGACGGTGACGCGGTGGCTGCCGTCCGGGTTGGAGACGACGAGGTCGCCGTGCCCGTCGATGAAGGCGGCCTTGCTGCCGCTGGGGTTCCAGGCCAGGTCACGGACGGCGGTGCCGAAGTCGATCGACTTGCCGTTGACCACGACGTGGCGGCTGCCGTTGCTGATGGTGAGTCCCCTGGGCACGGTGAGCGTGTGGGCGGACGCGGCCGCGGCGACCATGGCGGCGCTGCCCCTGGCATGGGCGCCGAAGGAGGCAGCGGCCGGAGCCGCCATCGCGGTGGCGGCCGTACCGGACAGGGTGAGCAGTGCAGCAGCACCCGTGGTGAAGACGGCTGCGGCGCTCCGACGGATACGAGCGGACATCTAGGTTCCCCCAGGGAGGTGAATGACGCTGCGACCAGAGTTTCGCGGGAACCGCCCGCCGTCCCCGGAACCGGATCCGGTCCGCTCGGCTTGCTGCCCTTCGCTGTACAACGGAGTCTTCCCACAGAGGGTGACGGAGCCATGCGCTCACCGTCACAACTGTGCAATAACGGGTCGGATGACATGAAGAAACGTCGCCCATCCCCCATCAGCTGTCGGGGCGCGATCAGGGCGCGGTCAGGGCGCGGTCAGGGTTCGCTCAGGGGCGTTCCCTGATGATCCGGGCTGACGGGCTGGATGAGACTCGTGGCCGGGCCGTTCGACCGCCGGTCCCACCGCCACCACCTTGGAGAGCCTCGTGAACTTCTCTGCCTTCAGCCCCCGTTGGTCCGCCGTGGCGGCGTCCGGCGCTGTGCTGGTCGCCCTTGCCGCGGGTATGGCCGCCCCCGCCTCCGCCGCCACCCCGGCTCCGGTGCCCGCCACCGCGTCCGGCACGCCGTTACCCGTGCTCGACCCGGCCAGGCTCCAGACAGCCATCGGTGGCCTGCCGGACGCGGACGTCACCGGCGCGCTGCTGCGGATCACGGGTCGCGCGGGCCACTGGTCGGGCACCTCCGGGGTGGGCGACCTGGAGACAGGTCAGGGCGTTCCGCCCGACGCGCACATCCGGATCGGCAGTATTTCCAAGGTCTTCACCGCCACCCTCGTTCTCCAGCTCGCCGCCGAGCACCGGATCGACCTGGACAAGCCCGTCCAGCAGTACCTGCCGGGGGTTCTGCCCGCCGGCCTCCCGCCCGTCGAGGTCGGCCAGTTGCTCAACCACACCAGCGGCCTGCCGCGCGCCGCCGACAACCCCGACTTCGGCGACGGCAGTCCCGAATGGTTCGCCGCCAACCGTCTCAAGAGCTTCACGCCGCAGCAGGTGATCGACCTGATGACAGGCAGGCCGATGCAGTTCGCACCGGGCACCGCGCAGCAGTACAACGGGATGAACTACTTCGTCGCCGGTCTCCTGGTCGAGAAGATCACCGGGCACACCTTCGCCCACGAGGTGCGCTCTCGCATCACCCGGCCCCTGGGACTGCACGGCACCCAGGTCCCCGACGCCGACGACCCGCGCCTGCCCGGCCCGCACTCCCACGGCTATCTGACGGTCACGTCCTCGGACGGCACGACGCACCAGGTGGACGTCACCGAGCAGAGTCCCTGGCCCTGGGCCGAGGGCGGCATGATCTCCACTCCCGCCGACCTCGACCGTTTCCTGACCGCCCTCTTCCGCGGCCGTTTCCTCCCGCCGGCCCAGCAGGCCGAGCTCTTCACCGTCCCGGACGTCCCCAGCTTCCACAGCAGCCAGTGCCGCACCCAGGCCGACGCCGGCCGTGCCTGCATGACCATGGGCATCATGAGGGTGACGGCATCCAACGGTGTCGTGGTCTGGGGCAAGACCGGCTCCAATCCCGGCTACACCAGCGGTGTCTTCGCCACCCGCGACCTCTCCCGCAAGATCGTCTACTCGGTCAACCCGACCAACCTCAACGGCACCGAGATGCGCTACATCCTGAAGATCGCCGCCGCCTCCTTCGGCCCCTTGGTCCCGGCCACCAGCTGACACCTCCGAAGAGCCGTCGCCTGCCGGCCCGCTCCACTGCGATGGGCCAGGGACGCCGCGGGTGAAGTCCTTCAACGCCTGCCTGTCCGGGTGCGTGCGTTGCTGTCCGGGACCCGTCACCTGGAACCACGAAGGCGCCGGGGACACTCTGCGTGTTGTAGTCCCTTTGAGAACGAGGATGAGCCATACATGATCACGCTCACCAAGGAAGACGGCCCGGCAGACCTGGACGGAGTGACCCACCTCTCCATCGGAGTCTCCTGGGATCCCACCGCCGGCAGCAGCGGCGGGGTGATGGGCAAGCTGCGCCGCAAGAAGGGCACCGACCTCGACCTGATCGCCGTCGCCATGCAGGGCGGGGACCCGGTCCGCCTCGCGGGTCTCGACTCGCTCGACCCCATGGGCAACGGCTCGCTGGTCCACAGCGGCGACAACCAGACCGGCCACGGTGACGGCGACGACGAGACGGTGACCGTCGAGTTCGCCCGGATCCCGCCCAACATCACGGCGATCGTGTTCGTCGCCGCCGCGTACAAGAAGGGCAGTTCCTTCCAGCTGGCGCGCAACATCAGCTTCAAGGTCTACGACGCGACCGGGGGCACCTCCCAGCAGGTCGCCGACATCTGGCCGAGCCTGCTCACGAAGGACAACGGTTGCGCCGTGGCCAAGGCGGTGCGGATCGGCGGCAGTTGGAAGCTCGAGGTCATCAACACGACGGGCAAGGTCAAGCAGGGTGACGAGCACGCCCTGATGCGGTTCGCTGTCAGTAAGTAGGAGTACGTCGGCGTTCGAGGCCGGAGCGGTGTCGCTGCGTGCGGCAGGAGTAGCAGTGTGACGGCCGAGTCGGCGGAGAGCGTCGCCGACAGGAGGGCTCCGGTGGTGGCGGTCCGGAGGGCGAGGCCGACCGTGGTGAAGACCGGTGGCCAGGTGCGAACGGTGGGCGGTGGTCCGAGGAGAGCCGCGATCCGCCGTGGCAGTGGGCCCGGTGCTGCGAGGGAGGCGAGGGTGGGCGGCGCGGGGGTGTGACGCGAGGGACGAGAGCCGCCTTCGAACAGGCACCGCGCCTGGCCCTCGACGCGAGCGAAGCACCCCAAGGACGCGTCCCCGCACCACAGCGAGGAGGCCGCCGAAAGCTCATGGTGCGGTCGTGGTGCGCGTCTGGCCGGTCCACGAAAGAGAGGAGCCCCAGCCGACGCGCGGCTGGGACTCCTCGAAAAAACGGTGAGTATCGGTCAGCAGGTGCAGTCGCCCACGCGGTGAACCGCTCGTCTACGCGTCGGCGGACCGCACCGCATCGCGATCACCGTGGATCGGTCGGGTCAGCGCTGCAGGGTGAGCACGGCCGGCCGGTACGGCAGCAGCTGGTAGGCGGTGCCGTCCGAGCTGGGGCTCCTGCCCTGGTAGAGGAACTGCAGGTTGCAGGCGTCGATGGTCTTGGTCTGGTCGGGGTTGTTGCGGACCAGGTCACCGTGGCTGATGTCGTTGGTCCAGGTCTGGTTGGTGTTGGCCTTGCCCGCGAAGGGGGCGCTCTCGGTGCCGGCCTGGACGGTCCACGGGCCGTTCAGGCTGGAGGCGGTGAACGAGCGGAAGAAGCGCCCGTTCGCGC
This sequence comes from Streptomyces sp. DF42, assembly GCF_058267695.1. Lineage (NCBI taxonomy): Bacteria > Bacillati > Actinomycetota > Actinomycetes > Kitasatosporales > Streptomycetaceae > Streptomyces > Streptomyces sp. DF42. The sequence continues at coordinate 5,036,758 of NZ_CM177859.1, forward strand.
CCTTCGCCTCGACGATCATGAGGTACTGGTTCTGGCCCTGGACCTTGTAGACCTCCGGCGCCTCGAACAGGTTGTCCCCCGTGTCACTCATGACCTTGGTGTACGACGAGCCGAAGCTGCCCGGGAAGTTCCCGATCGGCATGGTCGACTTGTAGATGCCGCCGTTGTCATCGGCGAAGAACAGGTACATGTTCTGGTCGTCGCCGATGATGGTCGGGTCGAGCGGGCCGCCGACGGGAAGGCTGCCGTTGAACAGCTCCTGCGGCGAAGACCAGCTGGTGGGGTCCGTGGGGTTGGTCGACGTGCGGAAGGTGAAGGTCGAGCCGGTGTCCCAGCCGTTCGCGACCAGCACCCAGATGTTCTTGGGCGCGAAGTAGAACAGGATGGGCGCCACCGGGGCCCCGCTCATCGCGGTCTGGGTGGCCGTCGCCATGTCCGACCAGTTCGTGAAGGGACGGAACCCCATCCCGCCCCAACCGGATGCACTCGCGGTGGTCCCGTAGACCAGGTGCTGGCCGTTGTACGTCACCGTGGTGAAGTCCTTCAGCGCGGCCCACCCGTTCGCCGGCTGCGCCAGCGCAGCGGTCGAGGTCCAGTTGTACGTCGACGGAAGAGCGCACGAGTTGGCCGACAGGCCGGTCCACTTCTGGTTGCTGGCGCCGGTGCAGTTCCACAGCTGCACCGCCGTGCCGTTGGCCGTACCGAAGTCCTTCACGTCCAGGCACAGCCCGGACTCCACGGCGACGACCGTGCCGTCGGCGTTCACCCGCCACTGCTGGTTCGTACCGCCGTTGCAGGACCAGATCACCGGCCGGGTGCCGGCCGTGGTGGCGTGGCCCGGAACATCGAGGCACTTGTTGCCGTACACGGTCAGCTGGTTGCTGTCCGTGAGCGTCCACTGCTGGTTGGTCCCGCCATGGCAGTCCCAGATCTGCACGTTCGTGCCGTCGGTCTGGCTGGCGCCCGGCACATCGAGACACCGGCCGGAACCGACACCGCGCAGGGCGCCGCTGGTGGCCGCCTGCGCCGGGCCGGCGACGAGCAGCGCGGCCAACGAGACCAGGGCCGCAACCACGGCGGCGAGCACCGCGGACGGGCGTCTGCGGCTGAAACTCAGTCTGTGCATGGGGACCTCGTGATTCTTGCGTACGCGGCTCTGGCTGACCCCGCCGGAGGCTCTGGGGGCTGTCGATGCGCTGCGGCCCTGGCATGTTCGTTATGTCGAACATGGGCCGAAGTGTCGAGCAAGTGATGATGGAGAGAATCGGCGAACGGCGTCAATACCTCTCGCACAATTCGCGAGCGGGAATGTTCGCAGGCTGAAACCGTGCGGCTGGGTGTCTTCCGACTTCCGCTGGGCCTGGCCACGTCTGCGGTCATGGCAGCCGCTCTGCTCGCGCTGACAGGGCTCGCGTCCGCGCTGACCGACATCCCGCTGATCGCACTGGTACAACAGCGCATCCCGGACAGCCACCTCGCCAAGGCCCTCGGTCTGTGGGAGGCCGGAATCGCCGGCGCCCTCGCCGTCTCCCCGTTCATCGCGTCGACGACCATCTCCCCGGCCGGAGTGAGGGCCGCTTTCATGCTGTCGGGCGCCGCCCTGGTGACACTTGGCCTGGTGGCCTGCTCGATCCTCGCCGCGACAAACGCCAAGCGGCCCGCCCGGCCGGACAGCCGGATGGCTGCCCCAGGTCGAGGCCGCACAGCCTGATCGCCTCGCCGAAGGGCGAGGCTCTTCAACACGCAGCGGCGGTGCCGAAGAACGCGGGGCGTGGTGAGCGTTCGTGGACGGCCGGGATTGACCCCGCCAATCGGAGGGGGTCGGTCGGCCGACCGGCGGGGCACCTCCCGAAGCCCGGCGGATGGTCGACCGCCCCCCTGCCTCGGCAAGGTTGTCCCGGTGACCGAGATCGAAAGCGCCGACAAGACGCCTCCCCGGCCCGCACCCTCACCCGGGTCCGCCACGGCGACGGAACGCCCCGCGCCGATGGCGCGGCTGGTCGGGGTGGACCTCGCCCGTGCACTGGCCGTGTTCGGGATGTTCGCCGTGCACGTCGGCCCCGTAGCGACGCCCGGGGGCGGCGTCGGCGACTGGTTCCTGGAGCTGTCGAGCGGCCGGGCGTCGGCGTTGTTCGCCACGCTCGCCGGGTTCTCGTTGATGCTGATCGCAGGCCGCTTCGAACCGAAGACCGGACTGGCCGGCCGGCAGGCGAGGGCGAGGATCGTGATCCGGGCCGTGATCCTGCTGGTGGTGGGCGTCGCGTTGGCGATGACCAATTTCGGCGGCGCCGGGATCCTCAACTTCTACGCGGTGTACTTCCTGCTGGCCCTGCCCCTGCTGCGGCTGCGGGCCAGGACGCTGGCGATCATCGCGGTCACGCTCGCGGTCGTCACGCCGCAGGTGGCGTACGTGATCCGGGCGCTGCTCACCGAGTCGACCGTGCGCAGCATCGACTCGTACGACCCGATCGCGCGACTCTCCGGCGTGGGCGTGCTCGATCTCCTGCTCCTCGGCCTCTACCCGGCGATCACCTGGATGACGTTCGTGGTCACGGGCATGACGTTGGGCCGGCTGGATCTGTCCTCCGGCGCGGTCCGGCGGCGGCTGGCCGTCGTCGGTCCCGCGATGATCGCGTTCGGATACGGCATCTCATGGCTGGCGCTCCGGCTGACCGGCGGCGCTCAGAAGATCATGGCCGGGATGCCCGCCATGAAGGACCCCGGTGCCATGAAGGATCCCGGCATGGCATCGGGATCCTTCGACTCGCCGGTCGGTGGCGGTCTGGGCGGCCCTGACGCATGGGGGCTGCTGGCAGCCGAGCCGCACAGCGGTTCCACGTTCGACCTCATCGGCAGCCTGGGGATCGCGATCACCGTGCTCCTGTGCCTGACGGTGGCCCTGGACCGACTGCCGTGGCTGCGCCGACTGGCAACGCCGGTCATCGCCGTCGGCACCATGTCCCTGACCCTCTACGTGGGCCACATCCTGGTGATCCTCGCCCTGCCCGGCGAAGCGGCCACCCCGCCGCAGTCGGCCTCCGCCGCGCTGCTGCTCTGCTTCATCGTCGGGGCCACCGCGTTCGCGGCGGTCTGGTCCCGCTTCTTCCGCCGCGGACCGCTGGAGTACCTGCTCAACAACGCCACGAAACTGGCCCACCTCGTCCGATGAGCTTCGGGCGGGCGCCCGGGAAAGTCCGTACGAGAGGAAAGTCCGTACGAGAAGTGGCTGCTGTTCGCATCCCCGGTGTGCTTCAGCACTCCGGGGATGTGCGGCAGCGTGAGTTGGCCTCCGGCGTGCGGGCGCCGGAAGCCGTGGCCCCCTCTCGACGCGCATCGCCGGTTCGTCGGGCGGCGTACCGCCGGACGGCACGCAAGTGCGGTGCCCGCGGATCCCGCGCAGCCTTCCGCCTCTCACCTGCCCTTACGCCTCAACACTGATCCAGGGACCTTCACCGTGGCCGCCATCCCCACCGCCCAGAGCACCGGCTTCCATCGCCTCCGCCGGGAATCGCACCGCCGCGCCGACCGGCCGGAAGCTCCGGCGCGCTGGGAACGCCCGGCGCTGGCCGCGGTGTTGGGCGTCGCCGCGCTGCTGTACGGCTGGGGCATGGGGCACGCCGCGATCCACCCCTACTACGGCGCGGCGATACGGTCGATGGCCACCGGTTGGCGGGCCTTCTTCTTCGGCGGTCTCGACACCAGCGGTTCGATCACCCTCGACAAGTTGCCCGGCGCCTTCTGGCCCGATGCCCTCTCCGTATGGATCTTCGGGCCTCACACGTGGGCGGCCGCGCTGCCCCATGTGATCGAGGGCGTGCTCACCGTATGGCTGCTGCACCGGATCGTACGGGCGTGGGCCGGGCCGTTCGCCGCACTGATCGCCGCGCTGACGCTCACCTTCACTCCGGTCACCGTGGTGCTGAACAGGGCCACCATCCCGGACACCGCACTCACTCTGCTGCTGGTGGCAGCCGCCGGAGCCCTGCAGAAGGCGGCACGAACCGGGCGGCTGTACCCGCTGATCATGTGTGGCGTCTGGGTCGGGCTCGCCTTCCAGACGAAGATGCTGCAGGCCTGGCTCGTCCTGCCGGTCTTCGCCGTGGTCCATCAACTCACGGCGTGCAACTCGCCGTTGCAGAGAGCCCTGCGCCTCCTGCTGAGCGGTGCGGTCACGCTGGCCGTCTCCTGCTCGTGGGCGCTGATCGCGTGGGTGACTCCCGCGGATGAGCGCCCGTATGTCGACGGTACGTCGAACAACAACCCCTTCAGCCTGGTCTTCGGCTACAACGGCATCAGTCGCTTCAGCGACGACGGCACCGCGTTCGGCGCCGTCCCGGGCACCGCTGCCAGCCGTACCTCCGGAAACACCGGCTGGGGGATGCTCGTCAACCACACCGTCGGCCCGCAGATCGCCTGGTTCCTGCCGCTCGCCGTGCTCGCCGTCGTGACGGCTCTGGTCTGGCGCGCCCGCGAGCCGCGGACCGACCCGCTGCGGGCGGGCTTCCTTCTCTGGGGCGGCTGGCTTGCCGTCCATGCCGTGGTGTTCAGCCTCTCCAACGGCAACCACGTCTACTACACGGCCGTGCTCGCACCGGCGATCGCCGCTCTCACCGGAGGTGGGCTCGCGCTCTTCTGGTCCGCGTACGAGGCGGGCGGCCGGCGACGGCTGTGGCTGCCGTCGGCGATCGTGGTGACGGTGGCCTGGGCGCTCGTGCTCGACGGGCCGACCTGGTTCGCCTCCCGGCTGCTGGTGTTCGCCGTGATCTTCGCGGTGTGCGGGACGTTCGGCCTGTGGCGCGGTGGGTCACGCGCCTCCCAGAGGCTGGTCCAAGGCTCTCTGGCCGTCGCAGTCGCGGCGACTCTGCTCGTACCCGCAGGCTGGGCCGTCTCGTCTCTCGACCCGCGCTACGCGGGCGCCTCCACGTCTCCGACGGCCGGTCCGGTCGGCGAGTTCCACCACCGGGCCAGCCATGACCCGTCCGCTGTCCGCCGGGCCGGGCTCGGCCGGCCCAGCACCCGCGACACCGCCCTGCTGGACTACCTCATGGCGCACCGCAAGGGCGAGAAGTACCTGCTCGCGACCCAGGCCGCCTACCCCGCGGAACGTCTGCTGCGAGCCCAGGCCCAACCCGTCCTCGTCATGGGCGGATTCACCGGGAAGACCCCCTTTCCCAGCGCCCCGCAGCTCGGCAACCTGATCGCCACTCACCAACTCCGCTACGCGCTCCTCACTCACCTGCGACCCACCACCCCCGCCACGACGTGGGTGAAGTCCCACTGCGAGCGCGTCCGCTCCGGGGCCTACGGCTGGCGCACCAGGGGCAACTTCGGCCTCTACGACTGCCGCGCGAAGGGCTGAGCAGAAGGCACCCCCCCCGATCGGCGGGGGTGGAGCAGCCGACTGCGGGATGGGCAAGGAAGAGGAAATGCAAAACAATCCTTGCGGGTAATTATCGCCTCTTCAGCAGGCGGCCCATCGCAATTCGTTCACATTTCGTTAAGCCTATCTCCATCATTCTTGTAGGTTTTTCAGAACGAGCGTTTCGGCCATTGAATCCATTTCCGCAAGTCCACAAACCGGCAGGTCAGGACAGTGGTATGGCTGTTTCTGCACTACGTGAAACGGCGCTTTACTGCCGGTGGGTGAGCGCCGTCACACCTCCCCGGTGAACCGGCGGAGCATTCCCGTCATCAGGTAAGTCGAGAACTTCTCTTTGTTGCTTCACGCGACATCGGTAGAGCCTGGAAAGGATTCTTCTTGTCCACCACTCGACCCCCGATATCCATGCAGAGCCCGGCTCGGCGTCGGGCGGACATGGCTGTGTTGGGAGGTGTGCGGCCGCCACTGGCGGCCCTGCCGGTTCTGTTGGCGCTCGTCGCGGGCCTGACGGTGTTCGCCGTCGGGAGCGATGCCGAACGGGGCGTTCCCGAGGCCGTCCTCAGCTCCCAGCAGCACATCGCCGAGGACGGGGCGGTCGCGCTGCAGGGCGCCATCGACCAGAGCGTCACCGATCTGCGGGCAGCGGCCGCGGACTTCGGTGCCTCCAAGTCCGTACCGGCGGACGGGATTCTGACCCGCCTCGACCGGTCCTACCGCAAGTGGCGCGGTACCGCCGTCGTCGACCAGTCCACCGGTCGGCTGCTCGCCGCGCAGGGCGACGCCCTACCGCTCGGGAAGGTGAACCTTCAGGGACTCCCGGCGAACCCGCCACCGAGACTCGTGCGGGACGACTCGGGCGTCACCCGACTGCTGGCGTTCGCGACGCTGTCGCAAGGCGGCAGGCAGGAGTTGCTCGTCGCCTCCCAGAGCGTGAAGCTGCCGGGCATCTCCGTCGGCAAGAAACACACGCTCAACGTCGTGGACCGTGACGGGGCCACTCTCACCTCGGCCGGGCCCGAATCCGGCACCGGGCGGGCCAAGGCCCTGGCCGGCACCGCCGCCCGCCAGGCGCAGAGCAAGGGACCGTCGGACACCGCCGTGGCCGGCGGCTTCGACGGTCCGAGCGGCAGTCTCGTCGAGGCGGCGGACGCCAAGACCCGTACCGCCGTCGGGTACGCCGGAGTGGCCCGAGGGCCTGCCGCGAAAGAGAGTCCGAGCAGCACGCTCGGACTGACGGTCGTCACGACGGTGCCGACCGAGCGTCATGGGGCCGGGACCGGTGACCTTCGTCTCGCCCTCCTCGCCGCGGCCGTGCTGCTGACCCTCGCCGCCGGGGTCACCGCCGCCCTCCACCTGGTGGTGCAGCGGCCCCTGCTGCGGTTGCACAGCGAAGCGCAGAGGCTCGGCTCGGGCGACCTCACGGCTCCCGTCCGCGTGCCCCGCTTCGGGGAACCCGCCCGGGTCGGCGCCGCGCTGGAGGCACTGCACCGACAACTCCTCGGTAGGGGCGGGCCGTTGCAGCAGACGGACGCGCAATCACCGGCCGAGGGGCGTGTTCTGCGCGGGACGGGCAAGGGACGGCGTCGGCTCGGACTGCGCACCGTCCTCGTGGTGTGCGCGTTCGCCCTGCTGGCCTGGCCCGCGTCGATGCTGCTCACGCTCGGCAGCTCCTTGCCGCGCCCGGCTGCGGTCGTACCCCGGCTGATCTCCGACGACCAGCGGCTCCGCACCGAGACGACGGCGGATCGCGTGCGCAGGGGGATCAACGACGGATACGCGGATCTCACCCATCTCGCCACCGTGATCCAGGTTTCCCAGTCGCAGGAGGCGCGCAAGGTCCTCGACAGGTCCCTGGAGCAGCACGGCCGGTACCGGTCCCTGTACGTCGTCGACGGCGCCGGCAGGATCCTCGCCCGCGCCGGCGATGAACCCCGTACCCCGACGAAGGCCCGCGTCAGGCCCGGGGTCAGGCAGACGAACACCTCCGGCACGGAACCGGTGCTCGCCGCCGTGGCCACTCAGCAGGTCAAGGGTGCGCCGGCGAGGTCCGGACGCCACTATGTCGTGGGTGAGTTCAAGGTCCAGTACCTGACCGGCATCATCAACCGACCCGGTCTCGGCTCGGTGTGGCTGGTGGACTCCGCGCATCGGGTCATCGCGTCCAACAAGGGGTTCGTGGCGTTCGGGCGGGTCTCCGACGGCCGGCTGCGGGCCCAGCTGAAGGCCGACCGCACGGCCAAGGGCTCCGCCGAGCTGCTGCTCGGCTGGCGGGATCCGGCGGTCGCCGCAGTGGCGCCGTTCAACGACAAGCTGGGCGTCGCGGGCGCACTCGGCTGGAAGGTCGCCTCGATCAGGCCGGTGTTCTGGATCGGTCTGCCGGAGTACGAGGCACAGCGGCGGATCATGCTCGTCGGTCTGCTGGGGGTGACTGCGGGCGCCCTCTGCCTCGGCTGGCTGTACCTCGTCGTCGTACGTCCGCTGCGTGAAGTCGCCCAGGGCGCCGAGGTGTTGGCGGCCGGGGACCGCAGAACGGTGCTCTACCCGCGCTACCACGACGAGGTGGGATCCCTCGCCCGCAGCCTCGAACTGATCCGGCAGCGGCTCCCCCGCGCCGACGCACCGCCCGCGCCCGGTTCCCCGGACGGGGCGCCCACTGTCTCCACCTCCCTGTCCGGCCCCGGTCCCAGGAGCTGACCTGCCGTGCTCTTCCTGTACTGCGTCCTCGCGGCGTGCTGCGCCGGCCTGCTCGTCGCAGGCGTCGTCGAACAGCGCCGCCATGACGCGAACCTGACCGCCATACCCACCCGAGTGCTGGTCAACGGCATTCGCGGCAAGTCCTCCATCACCCGGCTGTGCGCGGGCGCGCTGCGCGGCAGCGGCCTGGTGACCGTCGCCAAGACCACGGGCACCGCGGCCCGGTTCATCCACCCCGATGCCACCGAGGAACCGGTCTACCGCAAGTTCGGCATCGCCAACGTGGTGGAGCAGATCGGCATCGTCCGGCGGGCAGCCGCCTACCGGCCCGATGTCCTGGTGATGGAGTGCATGGCCGTCATGCCGGCACTCCAGGAGATCAACCAGTCCAAGCTGATCCGCTCCACCATCGGCGTGCTGTGCAACGTCCGCGAGGACCATCTCGCCGAGATGGGCCCGACGTTGGACGACGTGGCCCGCTCCCTGTGCCGCTCGATGCCGGAGGGCGGCATCTGTGTCACGGCCGAGAAGGAGCGCTTCCACATCCTCCAGGAGGAGGCCGACGCCCGGAACTGCAAGCTGATCTACGCCGACCCGGAAACCGTCACCGACGAGGAACTGCGCGGCTTCAGCTGGTTCACCTTCAAGGAGAACGTCGCCATCGCGATCGCGGTCGCCGAACTGCTCGGCGTCGACCGGGCGACCGCGCTGAAGGGGATGTACGCGGCGCCGCCGGACCCGGGTGTGCTGTCCGTCGAGCGGTACCGCACCCCTGACGGAAAGCGGCTGCGCTTCGCGAACGTCTTCGCCGCCAACGACCCCGAGTCGACGCTGATGAACATCACGCAGCTGCTCGAACTGGGCGCGATCCACCGTCCGTTGCACCTCGTCATCAACTGCCGTCCCGACCGTGTGGAGCGCAACGGGCAGATGGGCGCGCTCATCCCCCAGCTCGACCCGGAGACGGTGTTCCTCATCGGCCACCCCACCAAGTCCGCCGCCGACGCCATACCCGCCCACTGGACCGGGAACGTCGTCGATCTCGGCGGCGACCGCCGCGACCCCGGCCGGCTCACCGCGGATCTGCTGGCTCACCTGGGGCCGGACTCCTCGCTCGTCGCCATCGGCAACATCCACGGCCAGGGCGAACTCTTCCTGGAGCGGCTCGCGGCACTCGCGCCCGAACACCCCGCCGGTCCCGACCACCCCGCCGGCCCCGCCGATCCGAGCGACGCCCCCACATCGCCCGGCGCCCACCACAACTCCTCCTACGGAGAATCCCGTTGATCCCCGCAGTAGTCACCCCGCAGATCGCCGCCATCGGCATCGCACTCGGTCTGGTGTTCTCCCTCCTGTGCTACCTGACCACGAACCTGTCACCGGGCGGCATGATCACCCCCGGCTGGCTCGCCCTCACCCTCGTCGGCGATCTGCGGCGCGCCGCCATGGTCGCGGCTGTGGCGGCCCTGACCTACCTGCTGACCAAGCTGCTGCAGCGCTTCGTCATCCTCTACGGCAAGCGGCTGTTCGCCGCCGTCGTGCTCACCGGTGTGCTGCTCCAGGCCGGGCTCTCCCTGTTGCTCCAGCAGCAGTTCCCCCTGCTGTTCGCCCATCAGGCCCTCGGGTTCATCGTCCCCGGTCTCATCGCCTACCAGCTTGAGAGGCAGCCCAAGACAGCGACGGTCCTCGCCACCGGCGCGGTCACGTTCGCCACCTACGTGATCTTGGTGTCCGGGCTGCTGCTGGGCGCCCTGCCCACGACATGAGCCGCCCCCTCCCCGACACGCGGCGCCATCTCCCCTTCCCTGCACCGGAGTTGACCAGTGAAACGCCTCCTGCCCAGAATCCGTAGGTTCTCCCTGACCAGGAACGCGGCCCTGTTCCTGGTGACAGCCGTCCTGCTCGCGGCGAGCTACGGGCTGACCCTGCAGCTCAGGCACCGTACCGACCAGCCGGAGGCAGCACCGGCATCACAGATATCGCAGACCTCACAGGCATCGCGGATATCACAGGCATCGCAGGGTGCCGGAATCCGGACCAGGACCGGCCCGCTGCGCTTCGAGCGGATCGGCAACCCCGCTCGCACGGTCGCCCGCGACCGGCACGGCGCCGTCATCGCCACGTTCACCGAGGGTGCCCGTACGGCCGTACTGACAGGGCCCGGCAGGACCTTCGCGGAGCCGCGTACGACGGATGCCAAGGTCGTCACCAAGAGCTGGGTACGGCTGCTGCCCAAGCCATGGACCCGTGACGCCGAGCGGAGCGGCTGGTTCAGGACCTGGCTCAACTCCCGGCTCGGCAGCCGCGATCCCGACATCCTCGCCACGGCCTTCGACTACGTCGCAGGTGCCCCGGTCCGGACGACGGCAACGGGAGTCAAATACAGCGGTGCCGCTCACTACACACCCAACACCCCCAGCGATTCCAAGCGTGCCGGGCAGGGGAAGCCGAAGCCGCGCACGGGCTCGGACTTCTACGACTACCTGGGCATCTCCTGGACCTTCCCCGACACGGTCACCCGCAGCGCCGAGAAGGACCGCGCGCGCTCCGTCGACAGCTCCGGCTATGTCCGGCTGGTGTACGGATACCGCTCGGGGTTCCCGCTGAACAGCAGGGACAGCGGGGCGGGCAGCGGGCTGCAGCGGACCCCCGACGCGATCGCCCGCGGGCGGTTCGGCGTACCCGTGATCCCCCCGACCGACCGCCGCCCCGCCGTCATCCAGCAGCTCCAGCCCGGCGACCTGGTGTTCTTCACGACACGGGAGCTGACCGGCGGACGGATCGGCCACGTCGGTATCTACCTCGGCCTGGACACCGCCGACCACCCGCGCTTCATCTCCAGCCGGAAGAACGCGGGCGGCCCCACCATGGGTGACAAGGGCGGCGCCTCGCGGCTCGACGGTGTCGGCTACTACGCACAGGGGCTGCGCGCGGCCCGCCGCCTCTGACCGCGCTCCGGCCGGGTCGAGGCCTCGGTTCCCGCGGATCCGCTGATAGGTAGGTGCATTCGACGCGGTCGTCGGGGCGGGGGAGCGGCGAGGTGGTGACCGACCACTCCCCAAGGCGCCGCCGTCCTACGGCGGGCTGCCGTGTCCCACACCTCGTCGTACAGGTCGCCGAGGTGTGGGTGCGGGCGGCGTACAGGGTGTGCCCGCCGGGTCCTTCAGGAGGGCCGGTTCCGGCCGGCCCTTTCGGTGCTGGTGCAAGCTCCGGCGGCGATCTGCCGGAGCCAGGCGTAAGGGCCGGTGCCGCCTGCCGGGCGTCGTCCGCTGTACCGTCTGCGTGTGCTCACGCCGGTCGACGCCCTTGTTGAGGTCCCGGTGGGGCGGTTGCTGGTCTGTTCCGAGTTCTGAAGCGGATTCAAATGATCTCTGTCCTGATTGTGATCACCACGATGGTGGCCGGGTGGTCGCTGGTCGCCGGTCGGCTGGAGCAGCGGCATGTGCGGGCTCCTCTGGTGCTGGTGCTCGCGGGCGTGGTCACGGGGGTGTTCACCCACAGCCATATCGCTGTCACCCTGAACTCCGAGGTGGCTCAGCATGTGGCCGAGGTCATCCTGGCCGTCCTGCTGTTCGTCGACGCCACCGAGCTGCCGGGCGGGCGACTGTTCGGCAACGACCCCGGCTCCGCCGCGCGGGCACTGCTGGTGGCCCTGCCGCTGAGCCTGATCACGATGGTGCTGCTGGGAATGCTGCTGCTGCCCGGGCTGCCGGTGGCGCTGCTGCTGCTCATCGCGTGCATCGTCGTCCCGACGGACTTCGCTCCGGCCGAGACGCTGGTCCGCGACCGGCGTATCCCGGCGAAGGTGCGCAGCGTGCTCAACGTGGAGGGCGGCTACAACGACGGCATCGTCTCGCCCGTCTTCCTGTTCGCACTGATCCTCGTCGGCACCAACTCCGTCACCCGCACGCCCATGCAGGCCCTCGGCACGGCCGTGCCGTTCGCGCTGAAGGCCCTCGTGGTCGGCTTCGTGGTGGGGGCGCTGGTGGCGTGGCTGATCAATATGGCCGACCGCGCGGAGTGGATGACGGAGCAGTCCCGGCGCATCATCGTGCTGGTCACACCGCTGCTCGCCTACACCGTGACCACGGCGATGGACGGCAATGGCTTCGTGGCCTCGTTCGTGTGCGGGATCGCCTTCCGCTACGTCAGGCAGGCGCCGGTCCGCCGACGGGGCGCTTCGGCTCCCCACGCCTCGGACTTCCAGCTCATCGAGGACACCAACTCGATGGCGACGATGTGCATGTGGTTCTTCTTCGGCAACGCCGTGGTGCTTGCCATGGAGGAGGGCGTCCACTGGCCCACCGTCGTGCTCTGCGTCGCAGCGCTCACCGTCGTGCGCATCCTTCCGATCATGTTCGCCTTCCTCGGCTCGACGTTCACCTGGCGGGAACGGCTCATGGTCGGCGCGCTCGGACCACGCGGCACCACCTCCATCGTGTTCGGCCTGCTCGCGTTCAACGCTCTGCCGGACGGGCGGTACGCCGACACCGCCCTGTACGCCATGACCCTGACGGTGCTCGGCAGCGTTCTGCTCCACGGCGGCGGCTCGGTGGTCATCGCCCGGTCCCTGACCGGTCCGCCCCCGTCGGCAGCCGGCGGCCCTGGCACCCCGGTGACCGACGAGCCGGACTCATCGGTCGTCGCCAGGCGGAGTTGATGTGCCTGGCGGTGCTGCGATGTCCTGCGGTGCTGCCGTGCTGGTTGGCGCGTCCGCCTCTCGGCCCCGACGGCTCCTACCCCAGGCCGGTCTTCTCCAGCCACTCGGCGGGGGTGGACCCGACAGTCGCCGGATGTGCGGGGAGCGGCCCGGCGTCCAGGCTTGGAGGCATGACACAACACGTTCTTGACAAGGCGCCCGAGACCACCCTCGGGGCGTCGGCCGACATCGCCGTGCCAGGCCGTGACGTCACACCTGGCAGAGGCGGGTTGCTGGAACTTCTCGGCCTGACGCTGGTGGCGGGCGCCGGTGTCCTGTTCGTCGTCCGTCCTGAGTTCTACGAGGCAGGGGTGCACCTCTTCGCCACGCGAGCGGCCTCACTGGTCCACTGAGCCGGCGATCGGAGATCTCCTCCGGTGCGGGCGACTCCGCAGGGGTTCGGGGGCGACGGCGCCGTCCTTGATCTCGATGAAGCCGAGGGCCAGGCTCCGGCTCCGCCCGCTGCCTTCCCCTTCGCCGGCTCCTGTTGCTCCGGTTTCACGGTGGGCAGGCGGTCCCGGCCACTTGGCGGGGGTGCCGCCGACGATCGCCGGACGGTCGAAGAAGGTTCCGGGTTTCCAGGTGGTGGCATGACACACCGTGCGCACGAGAGGGAGCTCGACCCCGTCCGCCGGTCTCTGTCCGGCCGTTGTGCGCCCTGAACTTTGCGATGACGTTGTGCACACGCTCGCCACGAGGGTCGTCGAGCCCGTTGAGCCGACGCCCCCCAAGGCCCCCGTGCGGGCCGGTGCCCGCAGCCGCTGACGCGGTGCGCGGCCGACCACGTAGGAAAGGAATCCTGTGAACACCGCATCCGCCCCGGAGGCGACGGGTGCCGAGTCCCTGCGCGCCCGCGAGACGCTCACGGCGCTGTACGGGTACGTCCGTCCGCACCGCTGGGCCGTCACGCTCGGTCTGTTGTGCGCGCTGGCCGGGGCCGCCGGGGGGCTGCTGCAGCCGCTGGCCACGAAGACCCTGGTCGACCGGCTCTCGTCCGGTGGCACGATCGGTACCGTCCTGCTGGCCATGACCGTCGTGGTACTGCTGAGCATGGTGGCCGAGGCGTTCGGTGCCTATGTGCTGGAACGGACGGCGGAGTCGGTGGTGCTCGCCGCTCGGCGCAGCCTCATCGGACGGATGCTGCGGCTGCGCCTTGCGGAGGTGGACCGGATGCAGCCGGGCGATCTGATGTCCCGGGTGACCTCCGACACCACGCTGTTGCGGGCGGTCAGCACCCAGGCGCTGGTCTCCGCGGCGACCGGAGCGGTGACGCTGGTCGCGGCGGTCGTGGTGATGGCGTTCCTCGATGCCGTCCTGCTCGCTGTCACGCTCGCCGTGGTCGCGGTGCTCGGCGTGGGCGTCGCGCTGGTGATGCCGAAGATCGGGCAGGCCACCGAGCGCTCCCAGGCGGCTGTCGGGGAGATGTCCACCGGCCTGGAGCGGGTCTTCGGCGCGTTCCGTACGGTGAAGGCGTCCGGCGCCGAGGAGCGGGAGACCGCTCGCGTGGAGGCGGCGGCGCGCAGGGCATGGCGCCATGGTGTGCGCAGCGCGAAGTGGGAAGCCGTGATGGGGTCGGCGGACAACCTCGCCGTGGAGCTGGCGTTCCTCGCGGTACTCGCCGTCGGCGGGGCGCGGGTGGCGTCCGGGGCGATGCCCGTGTCCACGCTCATCGCGTTCCTGCTGTACCTCTTCTTCCTGATGGAGCCGGTGTACAAGCTGGTCGACGCAGCGTCCCACTACCAGGAGGGCGCGGCCGCGATCGCCCGGATCACGCAGCTGGACGGCCTGGCGACGGAGCCGCACAACCCGCACCGGCCTGTGCGGCCCGCGGAAACAGCGGCGGTGCGGCCGCGTCCGGCGTCGGTCCGCTTCGAGGAGGTGTCCTTCCGGTACGGCCCCGGGCTGCCGGACATCCACCAGCGGGTGGACTTCGAGGTGCCGGGCGGCGGGATGACGGCCTTCGTCGGCCCCTCGGGAGCGGGCAAGTCGACCCTCTTCGCGCTCGTCGAGCGGTTCTACGAAGCAACCGGCGGCCGCGTCCTGGTCGACGGCACGGACGTGACTCGGTGGCCGCTGTCCGAGCTGCGGTCCGTCATCGGGTACGTCGAGCAGGACGCCCCGGTGCTGGCCGGAACACTGCGGGAGAACCTGGTCTTCGCCGCGCCCGGCGCGACCGACGACGACATCCGCGAGGTCCTCTCCCGGACCAGGCTCGACACCCTCGTCGAGCGTCTCCCGCACGGCCTGGACACCCCGGTCGGGCACCGCGGCACGAAACTGTCCGGCGGCGAGCGTCAGCGCATCGCGATCGCCCGCGCGCTGCTGCGCAGGCCCCGGCTGCTGCTCCTGGACGAGGCGACCTCGCAGCTCGACGCCGTCAACGAGCTGGCGCTGCGGGACGTCATCGCCGATACGGCACGCGAGACCACCGTTCTCGTGGTGGCCCATCGCCTGTCGACGGTCACGGACGCCGACCGCATCGTCGTCATGGACGCGGGCAGGGTCCGCGCGGTCGGCACCCACGAGGAGCTGGTGGCCAGGGACGAGCTGTACGCGCAGCTCGCGGCGACCCAGCTCCTGACCCCGGCGGGGGGCGTCAGGAACTGACGCCATCGAAGGCCGCGGCCCGGAGCCCAGGGGGCAGCCCCCCGGCCGCGCGCACGGACGGGAAACCGGCGGGTGTCCCGACGGTCGGTTCACGTTCGCCTGGGGCGTTCGCTTGTGGAGCTCCCATGGACGGCTGGTCATCCACCACACCGCGCCCGATGGCGAGCGCTTTGTGAGCTCGGAGCTCTCGGGGGCGCCGGGTGCGATGGAGATGGTGCTCCGTCCGGTACGTCGGTCCGGCCGGCGCAGGCGAAGGCTCCCTGCTGTGCTGGAGGCCTTCGCCTGCGGACGACAGGTCAGCCCATGCCCTGGAGGCGCCAGATCTGGTTCTTCTTCCAGGTCAGGTCGGTCGCCGGGTCGCAGGTCCACTGGTGGAGGAGGGCGCCGGGTGCGGTCGAGATCCCGCTGACGTCCACGCACTTGCCGCTGTGGACGGCGGCCAGCTGGTCGTCCTTGCCGTTGCCGAGCGCGGTGACGGGCTTGAGGGTGAACATCTGGTTCGTGGTGCCGCTGCAGGTCCACTGGATGACGGCGGCACCGTCGGCCGTGGAAGCGCCGAGACGTCCAGGCACTTATCGCTGTGCTCGTTCACGACGGTGTAGGTGTTCGCCCGGCCCATGGACGGCGGGTCGGCGCCAGGCGGAGCTGACATCGATCGGCCAGGACCACAGCCGAAGCCCGCAAGGGCGATCCCCTTGCGGGCGGGCAGACCGTTCAGGCCGGGAGGGGCATGAAGCCGAGCCACCCCGACCGGACCTCACCGGATGGACTTGGCGGGCTTGGTGGCGACGTTGAGCAGATGCCCCAGGGGGCCGCGGCGGAAGAAACGGGACCAGATGGTGGCGAACACGATCGCCCCGAGGACGTACATGAGCAGGGGCACCCATGACTGCTGGGTGCCCGTCCCGGCGGGCGGGGACAGCACGGACTGTGCGAGGAAGTGGCCGACGTAGGCGGTCAGGGACATGGTGCCCACGGCGATGACCGGTTTGGCCAGGCGGCGCAGTCGCGGCAGGCGGTCGATGAGCACCGTCGCGCCCACGATCACGAGGATCGCGACGCCCACGCTGCCGATGATGTCGAACGTGGTGCCGGTGTGCGGCCCGGCGGACAACAATTCCGTGAACCGGCGCTGGGGCTCGATGGACCCGCTGCCCATGGACGCCGCCCCGGATCCACTGGACGGCGCCACGTCCTCCGCTGTGCTCCTCAACGCGTTCTTGCCCGCCAGCAGCAGGGACAGGCCGTAGGCCCCTACGACGAGGCCGGCGCCGAGCGCCGCCAGGCGCCGCTGGACGGAAGGCGCCGACAGGTCCATGCGACCCAGCGCCATGCCGGCGATCACGAACGGCATCCACGTGAGCGCCGGGTAGAAACCGGTGAGCAGCAGATCGAGCACTCCCACCTCGCTGAGGTGGCGGAGCGGGTCGTAGGAGTTGATGCTCTGCTGGACGGACTCGCTCAGCCCCAGGGTCAGGACGAACGCCAACTGCGGCATGACGAGCGCGAGCCCCGCCGCGATCATCGCGAGGGCCCCCGCGCTCAGTCGCACCAGGGGCAGCGCGAGCAGGAAGTAGACGCCGTAGAAGCCGAGGATGATCACTCCCCCGTACTCCATCGCCATCACGGTGCCCAGCGCCAGCAGGATCACGGCGCGGATCGCGATCCGGGCCTTCGCCTGCCGGCCGGCCAGTCCGGTCCTAGGCTCGAAGCGGCCTGCGATCAGCATCAGCGAGAACCCTGCGAGGGTGGCGAACAGGACCGACGAGTGGCCGTCGGCCATGTACCGGACCCAGCTGCCGACGCCGTGTGTGGCCGACAGCGGCGGACCGATGTGCACGACGTACATACCGAACACGGCCAGCGCGCGGGCCAGGTCCACCCCGACCAGGCGTCCCATTGAGGGGCCGCCGGGGGCCTGCCCGGCGGATTCGGGCGAGGTTCGGGGCCGTGGAGGGGAGTTCTCCTGCGGAGTCGGTGTCTCCTGGGGCGGCTGTATCTGTGTCATGCGCAAAATCCTTCGGTGCCGTCTGGAGGCGGACCATCCGGCAGGCTTCGGTAACGCCCCCGCCGACCGGCCGGGGCCACCCCGCCGACCGGCGGAACGGCGCCGCGGCGGCCGACCGGCGGGCCCGAACGGCCAACTGCCCTATTTGATGGCGGCGTTGGCCACCACGACCGCAAGGCCGAGCAACGCGTCCACTGTGCCGATCTTCAAGGCGGAGCCCCAGGTGCGGCCTGCGGCGCGGGCCGCGAGCAGGCCCCAGGCGAACAGCAGCACCACATTCACGGCGAAGGCGACGTACTCGATGCCCGCCGCGGGCCACCACCCCCAGGCCGCGCCGAGCAGCAGGACCAGTGTCGGCACCGTCGCCACCACCAACGGCCACTCGGACAGCAACAGCCGCACCGCGGCGCGCACACCGTGATGGGTCCGGTCGCCGCGCAGGGCGATCAGATGTGCGTAACCGTGCGCCAAGGCCGATGCGACGGCCGTGACCAGGAGCCACTGGGCGCTGCTGAACCGCTCGGCGGGCGCCGTCCCACCCTGCTCCGTCAGGGCGGCCACCATGGAGCTGGCCAGCACCGCCCCGTACACGCCCCCGAACAGTACATGGGGCCGCGCCGCAGAGCGGCGCAGAGCACGGACAGGCTGACGCAGGCACAGGCGGGGCATGGCTGGGTGGTCCTCTGACGGTACGGAAATCGACTGCGGCCCGCCGACTCGGGAGGGCCCACGGACCGATCGCACCGGACGAGAACCACGGGCACCATCCGCCGAGCCTCGCCCACCCGCCCGCCGACGGGCCGGAGCGCTCCCCCCGACCGGCTGGAACCGGCCTGCCGGGTGGCGGGTGTCCACAGCGGCCGCACCGTCCCGCGCCCTGCTGGACGTACTGTCGACAGCAGGCGATCACCGTACGTGAACGTGGACCCCGATACGGGATGCACGGGTCGCCGCGAAGCTGGACAGAGCAGACGAGTGTGAGGCGGAACGCCGGTGATCCGGGTAGTGGTGGTGGACGACGAGGCGCTGGTGCGCTCCGGGTTCGAGCTGATCCTGAACGCCTCTGACGGCATCCAGGTCGTGGCCACCGCGGAAGGAGCGCAGGCCGCCGACGTGATCCGGCGCGAGCACCCGGACGTCGTGCTCCTCGACATCCGCATGCCGGACGTGGACGGCCTGACCGTCCTGAGGGAGATCCAGACGCTGCCCGAGCCGCCGACGGTGGCCATGCTGACCACCTTCGACACCGACGAGTACATCCTGACCGCGCTGCGCTCGGGAGCCGCGGGCTTCCTGCTCAAGGACACCGAGCCCGAACAACTCGCCCAACTCGTACGCACCCTGGCCGCGGGCGGGGTGGTGATGTCCCCGAAGGCCTCGCGGGCTCTGCTGCGCGGCCATCCGGGGGCGGGCGCGCCCCGGGACGCGGACGTGGCGCGGGTGAATCTGCTCAGCGACCGCGAACGTGACGTCCTCGTCCTGATCGCGGAAGGACTGTCCAACGTCGACATCGGCGCCCGCATCCATCTGAGCGCGGGCACCGTCAAGGACCATGTCAGCTCGATCCTGACCAAGCTCCGCGTCTCCAGCCGCGTCCAGGCGGCGCTCCTCGCGGAGCGGGCCGGACTGCTCAGCGACGACGGCGCCAACACGGCACAGGACAACGGGCGATGAGCACGGGACAGGCGCTGTGGCGGCGCGTGCCGCCCTGGGCCGTCAACGCGGGCCTCGTCGTGCTCGCCGCGCTCGACGCCTCGATCAACCTCTACGGCGAGGCCACACCGTTCATGTGGGCCTGCACCGCTCTCGGCTGCGCCGGACTGTTCCTGCGCAGGCGCTTTCCACTGGCCGTGTTCCTGCTGACCCTGCCCATGACCCTGCTCATGGACGTGGCGGTCGCGCCGATCGCCGCCCTGTACACACTGGCCACGCACACCCGCAACCGCCCGCTGCTGGCCGGCTGCGCCCTGCTGAACGCGGCGGCGGGCACCCTCGCTTGGCCACTGTCCGGCTCGTTTTCCGGCGACCAGACCTGGACGCTCATCCAGTTCGTCTACACCCTGGCCACGGCCTTCGCCCCGATCCTGTTCGGCCAGCTCGTCCAGGCCAGGCACGACGTGGCCCGCCAGCTCGTCGAGGTCGAAGTGGCCCGCGAACACGAACGCGCCCTGTACGCCCAGACCGTCCTCGCCCGCGAACGCGCCCAACTGGCCCGCGAGATGCACGACGTGGTCTCCCACCAGGTCAGCCTCATCGCCGTACAGGCCGGAGCCCTGCAGGTCGCCGCCAAGGACCCCGACGCCCGCGACGCCGCCCGCACCATCCGCACCCTGAGCGTGAACACCCTCGACGAACTCCGCCACATGGTCACCCTGCTGCGCGCCTCCGGCGGCAAGGAAACCGAGCTCACCCCTCAGCCCACCCTGGCCGACCTCCAGCAGCTGATCGCCAACAGCGGCATCGAGACCACCCTGACCGGCGGGCTCCCGCCCGGCATCAGCACCACCGCCCAACGCACCGTCTACCGCATGGTCCAGGAAGCCCTCACCAACGTACGCAAGCACGCCCCCGGCGCCCGCGCCGAAGTGCACCTGTGGCACGACGCTCAGCACTTCGGCGTCACCGTCACCAACGCCGCCCCCACCCGCCCGTCCGTCCCCCTGCCCAGCGCGCAGCACGGCCTGATCGGCCTGAGGGAACGCGCCGAACTGCTCGACGGCACCCTCACCGCCGAAACCACCTCGCAGGGCGGATACAAGATCGAACTACGGGCCCGCGCTCGGCCCGCCTGAGAGCCACCCGCCCGACGCGGGTCGGCGCTGCCTCGCGGAACGCGACCTGGGCCCCGTACCTCCAGCAGATCCTGGTGAGGCGCCCCCGGTCGAGTACCGGCGAGGCAGGTGTTGCCGGGCCGGCCACCGGTCCGCGGCGAGGACCCGCACGTCCCGGGCCCCAGGTGCACCGGCGCCCCCATGCGGACCGGCGTGCCGTCGAGGACGTCGGTCAGCTCCACGGGGGACCGGACCTCGGTGGGCGATCAGCTCCAGCGCCGTCCTTGAGGCCGCCGAGGAAGGCGGAGGTCAGGGCCGTGTGCCGGCGGTGTCGTCGAGGGAGAAGGAGTATCCGAACTGCTGGTACGGGGTCCAGTCGGCCGGGCCGGCGTCGGTCCCGTCGGCGTAGGTGGTCTCCATGTGGCCGGCATCGCCGTGGAACCGGGTGGGGACGGGGACGGCGGCCGTGAAAGTTCCTCCCTCGGTCGCGGCAACCTTTGTGTGCGTGGCGGCAACTGGCTGGTATCCGGGGCCGAGACCAAGGCCCGCTGCGACAGAAGGGCACGCCGTTGCCAGATCAGCACCGCTTTCATCGCCGCCGTCCGGCAAGCCGCCGCGTGCTCGCCGCCGCACTGGTTCTCGCCGCCGCGGCTGCTGCCGTACCGCTGGTCGCCCAGGCCGCACGCACCTCGCAGGCCGGCACGCCGACGGTGGTCGCCGATGCAGCGGCAGGCAGCGGCCGCTACTTCGGCACCGCCGTGCCCGCCGGGAAGCTCGGCGACTCGACGTATTCCACGATTCTCGACCGGGAATTCAACATGATCACCCCGGAGAACGAGATGAAGTGGGACACCACCGAACCGTCCCGCGGCACCTTCAACTTCGGACCCGCCGACCAGATCGTCGGCCACGCCACCGCGCACGGCCAGCGGATGCGCGGCCACACCCTGGTCTGGCACTCCCAACTGCCCAGCTGGGTCAGCTCCATCACCGACGCGAACACCCTGCGCAGCGTGATGAAGAACCACATCACCACCGAGATGACCCACTACAAGGGCAAGATCTACGCCTGGGACGTGGTCAACGAAGCGTTCGCCGACGGCGGCAGTGGCCAGCACCGGAGCTCCGTGTTCCAGAACGTGCTCGGCAACGGCTTCATCGAGGAGGCGTTCCGCACCGCCCGCGCGGCCGACCCGGCGGCCAAGCTCTGCTACAACGACTACAACATCGAGAACTGGACCGACGCCAAGACGCAGGGCGTCTACGCGATGGTCAAGGACTTCAAGTCCCGTGGTGTGCCCATCGACTGCGTCGGTTTCCAGAGCCACTTCGGCGCCGACGGCCCGCCGGCCAGCTTCCAGACCACACTGTCGAACTTCGCCGCGCTCGGCGTCGACGTACAGATCACCGAGCTCGACATCGCCCAGGCGTCGCCGACGGCGTACACCAACGCCGTCAAGGCGTGCATGAACGTTGCTCGCTGCACGGGCATCACGGTGTGGGGCATCCGCGACAGCGACTCCTGGCGCAGCGGGGACAACCCCCTGCTGTTCGACCGCAACGGCAACAAGAAGCCCGCCTACAGCGCGGTGCTCACCGCCCTGGGCGGCGGCAGCAGCGGCGGCGGCACGCCTGGCGTGGGCCTCACCTCCGGCACCGTCTACACGCTCTCCAACGTGGCCGCCGGACGCGTTCTCGACGAGCCCGCGGGACAGAACGGCAACGGCACCCCGCTCCAGGTGTGGGACGCCAGCGGTGCCGCCAACCAGCAGTGGCGGGCCGGCCGCAACAGCGACGGCTCCTACACGCTGACCAACGTCGCCAGCGGCCGGGTACTGGACGAGCCGGGCAACCGGACGGGCAACGGGACGGGGATGACGGTCTGGGACTCCAACGGCGGCGCCAACCAGCACTGGCGGGCCGGCCGCAACAGTGACGGCTCCTACACGCTGACCAACGTCGCCAGCGGCCGGGCGCTGGAGCTCCCCGGCGGTCGGACCGCCAACGGCACTCCCGTCCAGATCTGGGACTCGAACGGCGGCGCCGCCAACCAGCACTGGAACTTCAGGACGTCGACGTCGGCCCCGGCAACGCCCACGCGGACGAGCGCCGCGTGTGCTCTTCCGTCGACGTACCGGTGGAGCTCGACCGGTGCGCTGGCGCAGCCGGCGAACGGGTGGGACGCGGTGAAGGACTTCACCACCGTGACGTACAACGGCAAGCACCTGGTCTACGCGTCGAGCGTGAAGGGATCGTCGTACGGCTCGATGGCGTTCAAGCCCTTCACGAACTGGTCGGACATGGCGTCGGCCGGCCAGACCGGGATGAGCCAGGGCGCGGTGGCGCCCCAGTTGTTCTACTTCGCGCCCAAGAACATCTGGGTGCTGGTGTCCCAGTGGGGTGCCTCGCCCTTCACCTACCGCACGTCCAGCGACCCCACTAACCCCAACGGCTGGTCCGCGCAGCAGTCGCTGTTCACCGGCAGCCTCCCCACCGGCGCCCCGATCGACCCGACCCTGATCGCCGACGGCCAGAACATGTACCTGTTCTTCGCCAATGACAAGGGCAGCATCTTCAAGTCGACCATGCCGATCGGGAACTTCCCGGGCAGCTTCGGCTCGTCGTACACCACGGTCATGACCGACACGGAGAAGAACCTGTTCGAGGCGCCGCAGGTCTACAAGGTCCAGGGCCAGAACCAGTACCTGATGATCGTCGAGGCGCGGGGTGCGAACGAGCAGCGCTTCTTCCGCTCGTTCACGGCCTCCAGTCTGAGCGGTTCGTGGACCCCGCAGGCCGCCAGCGAGAGCAATCCCTTCGCGGGCAAGGCCAACAGCGGTGCCACCTGGACCAACGACATCAGCCACGGTGACCTGGTCCGCAACAACCCCGACCAGACCATGACCATCGACCCCTGCAACCTGCAGTTCCTCTACCAGGGCAAGTCCCCCACCGCGAGCGGCCCCTACGACCAACTGCCGTGGCGGCCGGGCGTGCTGACCCTGCAGCACTGACCCGCCTGATCCACGGTGACCGCGATCGGGTGCGGTTCGCCGACACGTGGACGAGCGGTCTACGGCGTAGGCGGACTCCACCTGCTGACCGATACTCACCGCATCGAGGACCCCAGCCGCACATCGGCTGGGGTCCTCCCTCTTGTGGGGACTTCTCCTGGTTCCCGATCACTCTGCTTTCGCGCGCGCCCGGTCGATGGCCACGGCCGCCTTGTCCACGTCCGTCACCGGACTCCGGCGCCTTGCGAACTCAGGGCGTGAGCACGAACCGGATGGGGTCGCCGATCTTCTTCTCGAGCCGCGAGACAGGGTCGGCCGCCTCCGCCGGCGGGACGTGTGCGGTGATGGAGGGCGACAGGTCGATCCGTCCGGCGGACGTCGGATCGATGACATGCCGCACCAATCCAGCATGACCCGCGCCCGGTCGGACGGCGCCTGTCCGACTTTGAAGGGCGGCGTCGGCATTCTTCGCGGCCGAGCTCGACCGGCCACCAAGACGCCTCGTAAAGTTCATCGGGAGTTCACGAAGGTATTCGGAGGTCGAGCCGATCTGGCCGTGCGCTGTCCATCTCCGCAGAATTGATGGACCGGATTAACCTCCAGCGCCTGCGATTCTGCAATCGGCGCCATTCGACCCGTCGCACAAGAGGCGTACTACTACGTTCAACACCAGCCCCAACCGGCAGTCTGGCTTAACCCGTAGGGCCTCCGGTGTCCCCGGAGCGGTTCAGCTCGTGCAGGCGGCTGGCCTGCCCACGAGGTGAAGCACCGTCCAGTTGATCACTCAATGAAAGGCTACCAGTGAGTCCGGTGAGCAATTCCCGGCCGGTCGAGGCTTTCTGAGGGTTGCACGCGTCGTTGTGGCCGTAACTTAATCGGCTCCCGCATCCAAGTCCGCGTCATTCTTGCTAGATTGACGCCCTATCCTCCGAGACGAAGTCGGGCAGATCCCGCCGCGACGGAGGATGAATTCCCCCATGCCTTGACCAAGGCTTTATTGGATGCCCGGCAACCGCTCGGGCTGAGTTCGCTGCTTCCCCCACGTCTCACGCCATGCCTTCCGGCATCCAACCCCCCCCCCGACAACTGGAAAGTGCACGTAAGTGATGAGATCCCTTCAGCGTTTCGGTCCCCCCCTGGCCATCTCTGCCATGGCGATTGTGCTGAGCACGCCCGGACTGGCCGCCGCCGACGAGGCGACCAACTCCAAGGACACCACGTACTACATCTCGCTCGGTGACTCCCTGGCCTCCGGCTACCAGCCGGACGTCGACAAGGACACCGACGTCGCCTACACCGACCAGCTCTACACGCAGCTCAAGCAGCGCACCCCCGGACTGAAGCACATACGCCTCGGCTGCACCGCTGAGACCACCGAGTCGCTGATCAAGGGCGGGAAGTGCGACTACCCGCACGCCAAGTCCCAACTGGACGCCGCCCTGCAGGCCATGGCCCAGCACCACGGCAAGGTCGCCTACGTGACCCTCAGCGTGGGCGCGAACGACATCCTCCTCAACTGCGTCAGCCCGGCCGGCGCCCTCGACGGGGCGTGCCTGAACAGCCGTAGCCAGACCATGGCGAAGAACCTCGCCCAGATCGCGGGCGCGCTCAGCAAGGCGGGCACGAACAACACCCAGTTCGTGGGCTCGACTTACCACAACCCGTTCCTGGGGGCCTGGATGCTGGGCGCCCAGGGGCAGCAGGCCGCCAAGGAGTCGGCACCCCTCGTCGCGGCCGCGAACACGGGGATCACCCAGGTGTACAAGTCCACCGGCTTCAAGGTGGCGGACGTGGCCGGGGCCTTCTCCTCGGACGACTTCACCACCCAGGTGAACGTGCCCGGCGCGGGCGAGGTGCCGGCGAACGTGGCCAAGATCTGCCAGCTGACCTGGGCGTGCACGAAGAAGGACCCGCACCCCAACGCCGACGGCCACAAGGTGATCGCGGGCGCCTTCGCGGCGGTGCTCGCCGCGAGCGACGCGCCCGGTGGGGGTGCGTCCCCGACCCCCGGCGCGCCGGCCACGCCCGGTGCGGGAGAGTCCCCGACCCCCAGCAATTCCGCCACGCCCGGTTCCGGCACGGGGGCGAACAGCCCGACCGCGAACGGAGATCTCGCCGAGACCGGTGCGTCGAGCAGCACTCCCGTCCTCGCGGGTGCCGGTCTCGCGGTCGCGGCGGTCGGCACGGCCGCGGTCTACTTCGCGCGCAGGCGCCGTACGGGCCAGGAGAACTGACGGACAGTCAGTAGGTCGAACCCAAGCAGCAGGCCGCTCGCGATGTCGCGGGCGGCCTGCTCGGCTCGGCTACGGGCGGCCGGGTGCACTCCAGCCACCCCGGGGACCGTGCCCCGCAAGCTCACCGACGTGGAGCGTCAGCCGCTGACGAAAGCGGTCCGCCCAGGTGGGGCCGTCCTGAACGGATGGGCGGTCACCGGGGCGGGGGAGGCCTCCGTGTGCACGGGCCTCTGGTCGTGTTCCTTCGGGCCTCTATGCCTCAGTGCCCGGCAGGGTCGCCGAGGCCGGCCGTTTCAGTCCCGTTTCAGTGCTCGGGACACTGGCTTCGCACAGAGTTTCGCGGCCGGGGGAGGCAGGTGCCCACCCTCGCGTGGGCACCTGCCTCCCGGTCGTCACAGCCGGGACGCCTAACCCTGCCGCAGGACCGCCGCGAAGGCGCCGGCGATCACCGAGTGGCCGGGGGCGTTCGGGTGGGGGTCCTGCTTGGTGCAGGCCCAGGTCAGCTGGCAGATCTTGGCCACGTTCGCGGGAACCTCGCCGTAACCGGGCACATCGACGGGGGTGAAGTCGTTCGAGCCGAAGGCTCCGGCCACGTCGGCGACCTTGAAGCCGGCGGCGGCGTACACCTGCGACAGGGCCGCGTTCTCGGCATTGGTCAGGGACACCGATCCCTTGGCGGTCTCCTGCCCAGCCTCGCCGCGCAGCCACTGCGCCAGGAACGGGTTGTAGTACGTCATGCCCGCGAACTTGGTGTTCTGGGCACCCGCCGCGCGCAGTGCCTGGGTGATCTGGGCGAGGTTCTGGGGGATGGCCTGGGTGGCGCGGTTGACGCAGGCCTGGTCGAACGCGCCGGTGGTCTTGCTGACGCACTCCAGGATGTCGTTGGCGCCGATGTCGACGGTGACGTAGCTGACGTGGCCGCCGTGCTCGGCGAGGGCCTTGACCGCGGCGTCCAGCTGGGACTGGGCGTTCGGGTAGGAGCAGGTGCCGCCCTTGATCAGCGATGCGGAGGTCTCGCCGTCGCAGCCGAGGCGGATGTGCTTCAGTCCCGGCTGGTACTGCTTGAGCTGGGCGTAGAGCTGGTCGGAGTAGGCGGCGTCCGTGTCGTGGTTCACGTCCGGCTGGTAGCCGGCGGCTATCGAGTCGCCGATCGAGATGTAGTACGTGGTGTCGTCGCCGCCGTTCCACGGGCAGGCGGCGGCCATGCCGGGCGCGCTCAGCACGACCGCCATTGCGGCGGCGACGAGTTGGGGTGCCTTGTGCGTACGCATCAGTTGCGTGTGCTCTCTCTTCGGTTCTGTGGAGGGGGGTTGGCTCAGCGGGCCCGGTGGCCTGCCCGGTACACCGCACGGGTGTCGGTGACGGCGGACGCGGCGTCGATCGGGGAGCTGCCGAGCACGAGGAGGTCGGCGTCGGAGCCGGGGCGCAGGACGCCCTGGTGTCCGGCCCGGCCGACCACATCGGCTGCCTGGCTGGGCGCGGACCGCAGTACGTCACGGTTCGACACGCCCAACTCGGCCAAGGGGTTCGGGGTGTGGGGGTGGCCACCGTGAGGTTTCTCGGAGCCGATGCCGGCGTTGGTTCCGGGAACGACCCGGGCGCCCGGGACGACGATCTCGGCGATGGCGTCCGCCATGGCCGCCCTACGCGCGACGACGACCGGAAGAGCCGACATGGTGCCGGGCCCGGTGCCGCGCACCGTGCCCACCGTGCGACCGGCGAACGTGCCTCGCCGCACGGCCTCGTCCGGCATCCTGGCGCAGGCCGGTGCCTTCGGGGGTGAACCATGTCCTGCCCATAGCGCATGCAACGCGCTGGGTATCACTGTCGAACTCCGAGAAACCGAAAGGTGGGGGTGACAAGCTCAGTCGTTTCTGGGCGAGATCAACTCTGGCCGCCGCTGTGTGCTTTGGGAACGCGAAATCGCCGATGACGGGCATAGATGGGATCGATACCGCCGCGGAGGTCGGTTTCCGAGGGTGTGATCAGTTGTGCGGTGTGCCGGTGGGTACGGTCGGCGCCGTGCTCGCGGCGAGGATTCGACCGGCCTCGGCCGCGGTCCTGCGCAACCAGACGTGTGCGGGGTCGTCTTCGTGCAGGGGATGCCACCACAGGGAATACACCAACCGCCCTCCGCCGAAGGGCAGTTCGACCACGACCGTGCCGCTGTCGGGGGGAAACAGGCGGGTGGCGCTTTCGGGGACCACGCCGACCCGGTCGGTTCCCGCGATCAGGTACGGCATGGTGAGGAAGTTCTCGATGGCGATCTCGACCCGCGGTTCGATGCCGTGGGCGTGCAGCCCGTGCAGGGGCGAGAAGCCGCACGACGGGAGGTAGTAGGGCAGTATCCAGGGGCGGGTGGCGAGTTCCTCCGGAGTCGGCGGCGCGGAGGCGACGGTGCCTTCCGCCAGGACGCACACCCAGCGGTCCTCGTACAGATCGATGCCGGGGACGTTCGCCAGCAGGCCCTGCGGCAGCACCATGCCGTCGACGAGGCGCAGATGCTCCTGGGCGCCGCGCACGAGGTGCGGGCTGTTGTGCTGGAACCGCAACATCACCCCCGGCGCCGCCTCGTGCACCAGGGAGGTCAGGACGCGCCCGAAGGTGGCGAGCTGGACGTCGGTCACGATCAGGGTGAACTCGCGCTCGGCGATGGCGGGGTCGAAGTCGGGGCGGGTGCCGAAGACCCGGTTGGCCGAGTCGAGGGTCCGTTTGGCGTGCGGGGCCAGGCGCTCGGCCAGCGCGGTGAGTTCGTACTGGTTGCCCACCCTGGTGAGCAGCTCGTCGCCGAAGTGGCGGCGCAGCCGGGCCAGTGCGGCACTGACGGTGGGCTGGCTCAGACCGAGCCGCTGGGCGGCACGCGTCACACTGCGCTCCTGCAGCAGGGCGCCCAAGGGCACCAGCAGGTTCAGATCCACACCCATGGCGCCAGCCTCCGCGACGACATCGTCGTTGTCCGGGTCAGCATAAATGATCCCATGTTTCCGAAAGTCAGCCGAACGGGGTCTCTCTGTGGGCGTATGCCTTTCCCCGGCCCGGCCCTGTCCTCGGTCGACGTCCCGTCGGTACGGCGTGAGCAGATCCGCCCGGCACGTCATCACCGGCATCCCCGGACCTTCGTCCCACATGAGACGCCGGAACCCTGGTGGCGGACAGCAGACGGTCGATGAACCGGTCGCGCTCGGCCGGGTCGCGGCAGAGGGCGTAGAGCTCTTCGAACTCGTCGAGCGGGACGTGCGCACTTGCCGCGCACGGGTTCCTGTGCCGTCGGCACCGGCGCGGAGGCCGACGGCCCGGGTCCCACGCCGCGGGTGGGCGGGGATGCTGCCGGGCCGTCGGACGCCGGACGCGGCAGGGGTTCACCTGGCGTGCGAACCCCTGCTTCGGCGCATGCGGAGCACCAGCACGGAGCCGGCGGCGAGGGCCAGCAGGCCACCGAGGGCGCTGTAGGTGACGGCGTTGCCCATCCCGGTGGAAGCCAGGTCGCCGGCCGTGTCGCTCTGGGCCGGCCGCCCGACGGGTACGCCCGCTGCCGACGCCTGCGCTCGGGTGCCGATCATGCCTGAGGCGGCGGCTACCGGCGCAGCGGCGGCCGGAGTGGGAGCGGGAGACGGGGCGTCGGCGCGGGAGGCCGCCGACGCGGGCTTCAGCTGGAGCGTCGTGATCGAGTACGGGGGCAGCGTCTGTGCGGCCGCCGTTCCCCGCGCCGCCGTGGCCAGGGCCTTTCCGCCCTTGGTGTACGAAACGGTCCTGACGGTTCCCTGGGCCGGGGTGTATCCCCTGTAGGAGAGCGACACCTGTGCCGCGTTCTGCGGGTTCTTGTTGATCAGCATGACGTTCAGACCGCCGTTGGCGGCGCGCACCGCGTGCACGGCGACCGACCGGTTGGCCGAGGACGCCTTGACCATGGTGTCGCCGGGCCGCGCGAGTGCGGTCAGCGAGCGGATGCCCCAGTAGGTGGAGAAGGGCGTTTCGCGGGCCGGCTCGCAGGTCCCGCCGGAGCAGCCTCCGACGGAGAGCAGGCCGCCGTCCTGGTAATCGGTCTCGCCGTTGACCGTGGTGGGCTTGCCTATGCCGTTGTGCAGGTCCCACCAGTCGACGCCGACGGCCCCCTGCTCGAGCCAGTTCATGTACGTGTCCGGCGCGAACAGCGCCGCGGCCTGGCTGGTCTGCGCCACCGAGGTGGCAGTGGAGGTCTCGGTGACCGCGATCTTCACCGAGGCGGCGTGCGAGCCGGCGTATTTGTTGATCAGCGAGCGCACCGCGGAGGTGGTGCCGGCGATCTTGGCGGGGGAGTTCAGCAGGTCCGCCGTGCTGGAACCGCCCGGGTACCAGTGGATGATCGCGAAGTCGATCGACTTGCCGGCGATGGACAGCACCGTGTTGTTCCAGTCGGCGTCGTCGCCGGAGGTCTTCACCCCGTCCGGCCAGGAGCCCGGAGTGTTGAGCACCGCCCCGATCTTCACCTTCGGGTCCACGGCCTTCATCGCCTTCGCGTAGGCGAGGACGTTCTTCGCGTACTCCCTCGGGCCCCTGTCGGCGTGGTTGTCGATCTCCCATTTGGCGCCGTAGTACCCGTTGCCGGAGACCTCGTTGCCGATCTCCCAGTACTTCACGCCGTAGCCCTTGTCGACGTTGGCGTACTTGACCCAGTCGGCGGCCTCCTGGGCCGTGCCGGAACCGTAGTTGGCGGTGATGATCGGCTGGGCGCCGACCTTCCTCGCGGTGGCCATGAAGTGGTCGAAGTCGGTGCCCGGCGCGGCCCAGCTGCCGCCGGTGACGGTGTGGGTCTTCCAGTGGTAGGCGTCCGCGACCGAGCCGCCGGGGAAGCGCAACTGCCGGACCCCGGCCGCCTTCATCAGCGACGCCGCCGAGGGATCGTTCATGTAGGTGTCGTAGACCGCGGTGTTGAGGCCGACCCCGGTGCTGGGCACCGTGCCCAGCGAGGTTCCTGCGTCGACGGTGACGGCGACGGCCGGCGAGGCGTCCGCGCTGAGCGCCAGGGCGCCCGCGCCGGCCCCGGCCACCAGGGCCGCCACCGCCCCCGCCACGATGCGGCGGCGCGTTCGGCTACGGCGGTGCGTACGGTCCCGAGGCGTCGGCTGCTCGGTGGTTGTCGGGTCGTCAGGTGACACGTCGTGGCTCCCGGTCGGAGTGCGTGAATACGGGGGCGTAGCGCAGCTGACTGCGTTCGCCGTGGTCGGTGCACCCCTAGGTGGCCGGGCGGAGCGGAAAGGTTGCCGCATCCATCGATCCTTTTTCAGATCTCGCCGTGCCCTGATGCCGAGCAGGGCGATGGCCGCCCGCGGCGCGCGGAACCGGATCGGCCGGGCAGTCCCGCTCGGCTGCGCGGGCACGCGAGGCGGTGCTCGTGTTCTCGTGCCCGCGCAGGCGGTGCGGGCCGCCCAGGGTGCGGGTACCGGGGAGTCGCGTGCCTCGCGTCACAGCGGATGCCAGGCCGCCCCCTTCCCGTGCGGTCGTACCCGGCCGAAGACCACGTCCGCGAAGTGGATGCCGAAGCCGAGGGTGTCCGGGCGCAGGAGTTCGGTGATCAGGCGGCGGCGGTGGCGCTCGGACTGGGCGGGGTCGGCGTCGGAGATCGCGGACCACTCGGGGTGCCGTATCTGGAGGGAGGAGAGCAGGGCGTCACCGAAGGCGAGCAGGCGCGTGCCGTGGGAGGCGATGACGAAGCCGGTGTGGCCCGCGGTGTGGCCGGGCAGGGCCAGCGCGTGGACACCGGGGAAGATCTCGTCGTCGGCGAGCACCAGCTGTGTCCGGGGTTCGAGGGCCGCCACCGCGGGGTCGCGGTGGTCCCACTCGGCCTTGGGGATCATGAAGGTGGCCCGGGTGAACAGGGGCGGCTCGGCGCAGGCCCAGCCGATGTGGTCGGAGTGGAGGTGGGTGAAGGCCACCGTCTCGATGTCCTCCGGCGACCGCCCGAGCAGGGCCAGATTGCCGGGCAGCGAACCGCCGTGCACGGCGCCCCGGTAGGGGTGGGCGGGGTCCTCCGGCACTGCGTGCGGGCCGAACCCGGTATCGATCAGCAGGGCCCGCGTGCCGAGCTCGACGAGCAGGCCGCCGGTGTTGGCGACCAGCCTGCGGGTGTCGTTGAGGTAGGCGCCGTATCTGCTCCAGTGGTGATCGACGGCCGCGGGCAGACTGCCGGTCGGCTTCAGCAGCATCGCCCCGTCGGGCACATAGCTGACCTTCAGTTCACCCACGCGCAGGGTGCGCACGGCGGAGGGCCTGCGCAGTCGGCTGTCGTTCATGGACGGTTTCCTCGCAGTCGGCGAAGGCGCGCGGCGCGGCTCGGACGACGGGGGCGGCGCGGCCGTCCGCCGAGTGGAGGCGGACGGCCGCGCCAGGTGCGCGGACGGTGCCGGCGGGCGGTGCCGTGTGCCGGACACGGGACGGCCTACGCCGTGGTCCGCTTGCGCAGTACGGCGCCGACGAGCAGGGCACCGGCGAGGGCGACGACGCCGGCCGTGACCATGCCCGCGTGCAGTCCGCCCAGGATGTCGGCGCGGGACGGGGTGGCACCCGAGGCGAGGGCGCTCGTGCGGGCGGCGGCGATCGCGCTGAGCCCGGAGACGCCGATCGCGGCCACGTACTGCGGCAGCTGCGACAGCCCGCCGACGACGCCCTGGTCCTCCTCGGTGACGCCGGTGGTCATCACGGTGATGAAGGAGACGACGCTGAAGACGTGGCCGAGGCCCATGACGGAGGAGGTGACGAGCAGGGCGGCCAGGTTCACGTCCTGGGGCAGGGCGAACATGGCCACCGTGCCGACGCCCTGGATGAGCAGGCCCGCGGCCAGCACCTTCACCCCGCCGAACCGGCCGAGCAGGCGGGCGACGTACATGCCGCCGAGAGTGGCGGCGGCGCCCTCGCCGAGGTAGCTCAGACCGGCCTGGAGGGCGGTGAAGCCCAGCACGTCCTGCATGTACAGGCTCAGCAGCACGGTCGTGCCGGCGCACATGCCGAAGGTGATGACACCGAACAGCCCCGACCACTTCACGGACGGCCGGTTCAGCACGGACAGCGGCACCAGCGGCTCCGGGTGGCGCCGCTCGACCAGCAGGAACGCGACCAGCAGCAGCAGGCCGCCGACGATCGGGCCGAGCGCCGCGGGCTGGGTCCAGCCCTCGTCACCGCCGGTGGAGATGCCGTAGACCAGGCCGAACAGGCCGAGCGTGGCCAGGATCGCGCCCGGGATGTCCATCCGCCGGGCTGCACCGGACTCGTGGATCGACGGCAGGGCCAGCGCGCCGGCCAGCGCCAGCGCGCCCATCACGCACAGCGCGACCATGGTCCAGCGCCAGCTGAAGCCGTTGGTGATGACACCGCCGCCGAGCGCGCCGAGCACGAAGCCCAGCGACATGACGGCGCCATTGAGGCCCAGGGCGCGGGCGCGCTTGGGGCCTTCCCGGAAGTAGCCGGTCATCAGGGCGATGGCGGACGGGGCGATCATCGCGGCGGCGGTGCCCTGGCCGATGCGGGTGGCGATCAGCACGCCGGGGCTGTTCGCGAGGGCGGCGCCGAGCGAGAACAGGGTGAACACGGCGACGCCGAGGGTGAACAGCCGCTTGCGGCCGATCAGGTCGGCGACCCGGGCGAACAGGGGCAGCAGGCTCGCCGACGGCAGGAGGCTGGCGGTGGCCACCCACTGCAGGGTGCCGGCCGAGGAGAAGCCGAGGGCGGTGCCGATGTCGGGCAGGGCGACGGTGACGATGGAGAAGTCCAGGCCGCACATGAAGGTGGCGCAGCACAGGGTGATCAGCACCAGCCACTCTCGCGCCCCGAAGGTGGCGCTGTCGGCGACGGGCCCCGGTGGTGCGGCGACGTCGTGCGTGGGGTGGGTGGGGGGTGAGGATTCGGTGACGGCCATGAGCGGTCCTTCCTGGCGTTCCAGCTGACCTGATCAGCTTCGAATCCGGGGACCTGCGCAACAAGGACGATCTGTGCAACGATCGATTCGCTGGGCTCATCGTTCGAGGTCGCGGAAATGAGGGGCGCGGGAGATTCGGTGATGGAACGCCAGGAGATCGAGATTTTCCTGACCCTCGCGGAAGAACTGCACTTCGGGCGGACCGCCGAGCGCGTGGGCGTCTCACAGAGCCGGGTCAGCCAGACCATCGCCCGGCTGGAGCGCCGTGTCGGTGCCAAGTTGTTCGACCGCACCAGCCGCCAGGTCACCCTCACGCCCATCGGGGAACAGCTCAGGGACGATCTCGCGCCCGCGTGGCGGGGGGTCGAGGAGGCTGTCGCCAGGGCCATGGCGGCCGGGCGGGGGATCACCGGCTCGCTGCGGATCGGTTTCTCCGGCGCGTTCACGGGCCATCTGCTGCACAGCATCGCTGAGGTGTTCGGACGCCGGTACCCGGGCGTGGACGTGCAGATCCGGCAGGTGCAGATCTCGGACCCCTACGGTCCGCTGCGCGCGGGCGACATCGAGCTCCAGGTCACCGAACCTCCGGTGGCCGAGCCGGATCTGACGCTGGGTCCGGTGCTGGTGTCGCAGTCGAGGGTGCTGCTGATGTCGTCCGCGCACCCGTTCGCGCGGCGCGACGCGGTGAGCGTGGAGGACCTGGCGGAGGCGACGCTGCTGACGGTCGCCGGGAACGTGCCGACGCACTGGCTGGACCACCACTTCCCGCGGCAGACGCCGTCGGGGAGGCCCATCCCGCACGGGCAGGCCATGACGCACTGGGAGGACGCGCTCTCCCTGGTTCTCGCGAGCAAGGGCGTGACACCGGTGGCGGCCGCCGGCGCGCACTACTACAGCCGTCCCGGCCTGGTCTTCAAGCCGTTCACGGACGCCCCGGCCATCGACTACGCCTTCGTCTGGCCCACCGGCCACGAGACGGCCCGGCTACGGGCTTTCGTCCGGGTGGCCATGGATCAGGTCCGCGGGGTGGGCGGCCCGGCGCGGGCCGTGGAGAGCCTGTGGGCGGACGAGGGCCCAGGCGCCTGAGGTGGCCGCGGTGGCGCCCTTGGGTTCTACGGGTCGCTGCCACATCCCTCAGGGCAGGTATGGCAACGACCTGTGGAACCCAAGTCGCCTCGGTGGGGCCGAAGAAGTCGCCGTAACCACGCCTGACGTCGTGGCCGGGCCCGGCGCCGGCGGCGGGGAAGTCGGTGGCGTCGCCGACGGGGACCGGCGCCGCGGCCGCGAAGCCGGGCGGCCAGGCAGGGGGCTGGGGACAGGCCCGGCGAAAAGGCGGCCTCGCACACGGCGTCGCGGCCGACGGGCGGCGGGAGCGCGCCGAAGAGGCGGGCCGATCCACCATGACGTGCGGCCCGCGGCGCCCCTGGGGCCTGTCCGGCGGATCAGGCGGCCTGCAGAGAACGGCGCGTCTTGGCCGAGCCGAGCGGGGGCGAAGGGGAGGGCGCAGCTGCCGGGCGGGAGTCGACGCGGAGCGGTGGGGGCCCGACCTGCGACGCCGGGTCGATCCGCCGGAGGCCCAGGGCCCGGTGACACCGCTGGTGCGGGTCTGCGGGTCTGCGGGTCTGTGGGACCGAGGCCTGGCGTCACTGCAGGGCGCCGGCGCCCGCGGCGGCGAGGTACCGCTGGTCGGGGTGGTCCTGGAGCATCACATGGTGCAGCGTCGTGGTCGACGGTGACGGGGGGATGCCCAGGTCGTCGGTCATACGGCGGTGCAGCGACTGGTAGACCTCCAGGGCCGTCGCACGGCGGCCCGAGGCGTACAGCGCCCGCATCAGCTGGGTGTGCAGGTTCTCGTGGTACGGGTGCTCGTCGACCAGGGCGACGGCCTCCCCGACCGCCTCCTGGAAGCGCCGGCACAGCAGCAGCGCGTCGATCCGTACCTCGCAGGCCGCGAGGTGCGCCTCGTTCAGCACCCGGGCCTGCACGGTGAGCCGGCAGCCGTGCCGGACGTTGCCGAAGGGCGCGCCGCGCCACAGGGCCAGCGCCTCGCCGAGCACCTCGGTGGCGGTGTGCGCCTCGTGCTTCTCCAGTAGCCCGCGGGCCTGGAGGACCAGCTGTTCGAAGCGGGGTCGGTCCCATTCGTCGGGCCGCAGGCGCAGCACGTAGCCGTTGCCGTCGGTGACCAGCCGGTGCTCGGCGATGTCGCGGGCACTGGTACCGGTGCCGGCAGCCAGTGCCTTGCGTATCGCCCCGATGTACGTCTGCAGGGCGGTGGTGGCGGTGCGGGGCGGCTCGCCGTCCCACACCTCGCTCAGCAGTGCCGGCACGGGCACCCGGTGGTTGGCCTTCGCCATGAGCAGGGCGAGCACCTGCCGCTGCTTGGGAGCGCTGGGGGTGACGTCACGCCCCTGCTCGCGGATGTCGATCGGTCCGAGGACACGGAATTCCACAGCCCCTCCTCGAGGTTGGGTGTCACCGCCCGGCGTGGCGCGCGGTGTACGGGCGAACGGATCGGCGGTACCCCGCGTCGCTGCGGGATTCCCGTGGTGCTGTGTGCGGGGGGAGAGAGGGCCGTCGGCCGGCGTACGGGTCAGCCGCCGCCCGGTGCCAGGCACACCTCGTGCCCGAGACGGCGGTGCGCCGAGGCGACGGAGACCAGCGTGGCGTGGCGGTGCCAGCCGGGGTAGGACCGGCCGGCGAAGTCGTGCAGACCCAGTTCGGCCTCCGTGTCCCCGATCCGCGCGGCGGTGGCGGAGCCGATGACGGCGAGGGCCCGGGCGCGCCACGCGGGGGGCACGTTGGTCAGCCAGATCCGGTCCGGCCGTTGTCGTGAGGCGGTCCAGACACCGACCAGCAGGGCCGGCCGGGCCCCCGGCAGCAGCACCCGCGCGGTGCCGAGCCGGGGCCGCCCAGGGGTGAGGGGGCCGAGGGTGGTCGGCCGGGCGTGCCGCCGCAGCAGGTCGCCCGCCGGTTCCGGGGCCGCGCTGAGTGCCGCCGTGCCTGCCGCGTGGGGGGCGGCGGCCGGGGCGAGCGACAGGGGCAGGGCGTCGGGCACGGCCACGATCCAGTCCAGGCCGCGGGCCTGAAGGCCCTCGATCACGGACTCGGCGTCGATGTGGCCGTCGGTGTGGACCACCACCGGCGGCATCTCCGATGTGATCAGCGCCAGTTGGTCGGTGAGGGCGAGGCACAGCTCGGCCGCGGTGGCGTGGCCGGTGGCCTCGGGGATGCGGGCCTGGTGCCGCAGCGCTGCGTCCTCGGTCCAGCGCCGCGGCAGATACAGCCGCCAGTCCACGGAGAGGTCGCCGAGCTCGCCGGAGAGGAACGCGCCCACGGCGAGCTGGCAGTTGACGGTGCGTCCGAAGGCGGGCACGAAGCGCCGGTGGACGCCGGCGGACAGTTCGCCCCGCTTGGGGATGACCACGGGGGAGAGCGTCCAGGCGTGCGCGGCGGTGTGCTCGGCAACCCAGCGGGCGAGTTCGGCGCGGACCGGGCGCCACGGCCAGGCGCTGTCGTTGACGAACTGCTGCAGCGACTGGGGTGCCGTCGGGGACGGCGTCACCGAGGCCGCTATGCGCCGCAGCGTCTTCTTGCCCGGGGTGCTCAGCAGCCCCTTCAAGTAGACGCCGGCCCAGCGCCGTTGGTCGGCCCGCGGCAGATGGGCGAAGAGCCGCTGGGCCGAAGGGACCCGTTCGGTGGCCGGACGCATGGACGGACTCCTCTCTCCCGGTCAGGCGCAAATATACAGAACATTCTCTATGTTTCTAGCTCGTGTTCCGGGAGGGAGGTGGCGAGGAGGATGGTGCGGCGGTGCCTTCAGGGGGTCTGAGCTGCGACGGGAGTGGTGCACCGAGCGTTGAGAATTCCGCGCGGGGGCAGGGGGTGCGTCGACCGGGGCGACACGATGTGTGTGCGGAACGGCGCAGTCAGTAAGGCTACTTGGGCCGGAACGAGGCCCTCCGCCGGGCGTGCGGAACGGTCAGCCTCCGCCCGGACCGGAGTCGGTCGCGGGGGCGAGGAGGGTGCCCAGTGCCTTCAGTGCCTGGGTGAGGCTCTCCTCGGGTGCGTCGCCGGTGACCGGGCGCAGCGCGTCCGGGGTGGCGGCGGTGGCCTCGACGCCGAGCAGGATGTGGGAGAGCAGTGAGGTGGCCGCGAGCGGGGTCAGCCCGCTGTCCGGGCGCTGCTCGAACCAGGCCCGCTCCAGCGCCTCGCGCAGGCCGGGGGCCCAGGAGTCGTACCAGCCCTGGTCGGCGGCGTGTCCCTCGCGGGTGAGCCGGGCTGCGGCGCGGACGCTCTGCAGGGTGCGCAGCGCCGTGGCCAGCGCCAGTACCCCGTCGAGCACGCCCTGCAGTCCCGGTGCGGGCGCGGTGGCGTGCAGGATCTCGCGGGTGGCGGCGACGCCGGCCTCCTGGACGGCGTGCGCGAGGGCCGACTTGCTGGGGAAGTGGAAGGTCAGCGCGCCCATGGTGACCCCGGCCGTCCTGACGATCCCGTGCAGGGAGGTGCCGTCGTAGCCGCGCTCGGCGAATTCGGCGGCCGCGGCCTCGATGAGCCGCTGCCGGGTCTGCTCGGCCCTCTCCTGCCTCGCCACCAGTGGTCGCCCCTCTCCTTCCGTCCCCGTGTGCCGCGGCCGGTCCGCGACAGCCCCACCATAGGTCAAGAGTTTCCCAAGAGATCCGGGGAACGAGCAGCTCGGAACGTTCTTGGCAGGTTGGCTGGTAAGGGCTGTCCCATCCGGCTGACTGTCCGTGGGACGGCTGTTTGACTGGCCGTCATGATCGAACGGGCGTACGCAATGAATGGCCGGGTGGTCATGGTCACCGGCGCTTCGTCGGGCATCGGCGCGGCGGCGGCCCGGCTCTTCGCCGAGCACGGCGCGGCCGTCGTGCTCACGGCCCGTCGCGAGGAGCAACTCGCCTCGGTGGTTGAGGAGATCGAGGTGAAGGGCGGCCGGGCGATGTACGTGCCCGGGGACATACGCCATGGTGAGGACGTCGAACGGGTCGTGGAGACGGCCGTGGAGCGCTACGGCCGCCTGGACGCCGCGTTCAACAACGCCGGCCACGCCACCCTCGGCACCGACCTGCACGAGATGTCCGACGACGACTACGACACCGTCATGGACGTCAACGTCCGCGGCGTGTGGAACTGCATGCGCCATCAGATCCGCGCCATGCTCGGCACCGGCGGCGGCGCGATCGTCAACACCGCCAGCGTGGCCGGCCTCGTCGCCACGGGTGTGGGCGCGCCCTATGTGGCCGCCAAGCACGCGGTGATCGGCCTGACCAAGGCCGCGGCTGCCTCGTACGGGGACCGGGGCATCCGGGTCAACGCGCTGGCCGTGGGCAGCACGCTGACCGAGATGATGGAGTCGGTCGTCGAGCAGATGCCCGGCGTGGAGCAGGCGTTCTTCGCGCGTGCGGTCCAGAAGCGGTTCGCCGCCCCCGTCGAGGTGGCGCAGGCGGCACTGTGGCTGTGCAGTGGCGCGTCGTCCTTCGTGACCGGCGCGACCGTCCCGGTCGACGGCGGCACGCTGGCCGTCTGAGGTGTCGTACGGGATGTCGTACGGGATGTCGTACGACTGTCCGGGCGGGCCGACGGGCCGTCCGGGCCCGCTTCCGCGAGGCGCCCGGACGGCCCGGGGGTGAGCAGGTCCTAATGGGCCGCCGGTACCAGCTCCTCCGCTTCCGTCGGCCACAGCGTGCCGGCCGATGTCTCCTCGTCCAGGGTGCGCAGCAGCGCCTCGTCGATCTCGTCCAGCCCGTCCACGAGGTGGCGGGCCCCGGCCTGGCGCATCAGTTCGGCCTGGTGGCTGTGCTCGAAGCGGCTGGGGCGGCCGATGAACGGCGCTCCGAGGGCTCGCGCGGCCTCGGCGACCCGGGCCACGTCGTCGACGAAGAGCACCTGGCCGTGCTCCAGCCCGAAGTGCGCGGTGATCTCCCGCAGTCCGGGGCGCACGTCGTTGGTGCAGAGGTAGTGGGGAGGGGTGAACAGGTGGGTGTACGCCCCGAGATGCTCGTCGAAGTGGGACTTGGCCAGGCCGCCGTAGCAGACCACGTCCAGCCCGGCGGCGCGCAGCCGCCGCAGCAGCGCCCCGGCTCCCTCGGTGACCTCGACGGGGTGGTCGGCGAGGTAGGCGGCACGCTCCTCGAAGTAGGCGGCCAGGGCCTCCTCGCCGGTGAGCGCCTGCGGCACCGCCGCTGCCATGGCGCGGCCGGCGTCGGCCTGCCGCTGCGAGAAGACGCTGCGCTCGACGTCGGCCGAGTAGATGCCGCCGCGGCGGGTGACGAACCGGTGGATCAGCGGACTGAAGGTGTCATTGAGCAGGACGCCGTCGATGTTGACGGCGGCCAGTCTCAGCTTGTGCAGGCGGTCGGTCATGAGCGGGTTTCCTCCCCCTGATCGGGCGCGCTCGCGGACGTCCACAGGGACAGGGCGCGCTCCTCGGTGTTCTCGATCCCGTCGAGAGCCGGGCCGGTGGCGATGCCGGGCAGCAGCAGACGCCACATGCTCACCGTGCGACGGGGCAGGTCGGCGCGCCTGGAGACGACCTGGGCGTACTCCTGCATGCCGGTGCACGCGCCGACCACGAACTCGGCCAGCTCCTCGATGCGTACGTGCTCGCGCAACTCGCCCTGGGCGCGCGCCACTTCGAGGCAGTCCTCGAAGCTGCGGGCCCAGACCGTGTACGGCGTGGCGTCCTGCAGGCCGAAGGCGGCCTGCTCGCCGGTGAGCCGGACGCCGGCCCGCAGCAGCGGGTCGGCCTGGAGCGAGTACGACCAGATGAAGGTGATGTCCACCAGGCGCTGCAAGCCGGTGGTGGGTACGTGCGGCTCGATGGTGCCGCGCTGGGCGTTCATCACCTCCATCGCGAGGTTCTGCTTGTCCTTGAAGTGGAAATACAGCGCCCCCGCGGTCACGCCCGCACGCTGAAGGATCTTGTTGATCCCGGCGCCGGCGTAGCCGTACTCGTCGAAGACCTCCGCGGCCGCCTTCAAGAGCTGCTCTCGGGTCTGAATCGCGCGCTCCTGCTTCGGTGCGCGATGCGTCGTTGCTCGTGCCATGGCTGCATCCCGGTCTCGACAAGAAAAAGAACGTCCTCTATGTTACTGGCCGTGGCGCGCCTTCGCCACCGTGCGGGGGCAGCGCATGTCGACGCGGCACGACAGACGCGTACAACAGGGGGGTTCCACATGAACGAGTTGGCGACGACCGCCGTTTCGAAACCGGTCCGGGTCACGAAGGACCTCGTCCACAAGCACGATGCCGGGCAGGTGCTGCTCTCGGGCCTGCGGCGACTGGCGGAGGACGAGTTCCTGATCGCGGCGGACTGGACGGACACCGGCGAGCTGGGGGACGGCGCCGTTCTCCTCACGGAAACGATCCGGCAGACCTTTCCGCTGCTGGCGCACGCCGGTTACGACGTGCCGTTCGGGCACCGACTGCTCTGGAGCGAGTACCGGTACGCGCTGAACCTGACGACGCTGCGCGAGAACGGCATCGGCGGCCGGCCCGATCTGCACATACGCTGCTACGACGTGGTCCGCCGCCGCGACCGGGTCACGGCCCTGTCCCTGCACATCACCGTGGAGCGCGACGGCGAGCAACTGGCCACCGCCCACACCCGGTTCACCATCCAGCCGCCCGCCGTCTACGGCCGGCTGCGCGGCTCCCGGGGCGACGCCCACCGCATGCTCGAACTGGCCCGCAGCCGTCCGCTGCCGCCCCCCGTCTCCGGCGCCGGCGAGGAGTTCCGGGACGTGGTGCTCTCGCCCACCGACGCCACCGACCGCTGGCAGCTGCGGATCGACACCCACCACCCGATGTACTTCGACCACCCCAGCGACCACGCGCCGGGCATCCTCCTGCTGGAGGCGGCCAAACAGGCCGTGCGCACCCTGCGCCACCCCCGGGTCGGTGTCGCCGAGGCGATGGAGACCGTCTTCCACCGCTACGTCGAACTCGACTCCCCTTGCTGGGTGAACGCCCAGCTGCTGCCCGACGACCAACTCGGCCGGGCACGCTTCCTGGTGACGATGCACCAGGACGACAAGCTGTGCTTCACCGCGCTGGTGTCGGTCGCCACGGGGCAGACCGGCTGACGTCCACCGCCCGGCCGACGCCCGGCAGCGTGCCTCCCCCCACCCCGGCGACATGGGCGCCGAGCACCAGGTCGTCGCCAACGGCGACGGGATGGCCCACCGAGCGCAGGAGGCCGAGGTCGGAGGCGTGATCGGCATAGGCGGCGGCGCGCGACGGGGGCACCGCGCGCCGCTGCATCAGCGTGCACGCCAGCCGGCCCTTCTCGACGCCGATGACAGGGCGTTCCACCAGGCCCGTGCAGTACCCGTCGGCGTACTCCGGCTCGCTGCACAGGATCTCGTCGGCGCCGAGCAGCTCCGCGACCGGCTCAAGACACGGCCGGAACGAGCCCGACACCAGCACGATCAGCGCCCCCTGCTCCCGGTGTCGGCGCAGGGCGGACACCACCGGCGGGTGCAGCAGAGCGCCGCCGGCGAGTTCCGTGTCGAACCAGGCACGGCCGTGCGCGAACAGCTCCTGCCGTGGGCGGTCCGCGTACAGGCGGTAGTACTCGCGGTTGGTGACCAGCCGTGAGACACCCGCCGCCGACCTGCGGCGCAGGGCGCCCGCCGCCTCCTCGTAGACGGACGGCGGCAGACCGCGCTCGCGGTAGTGGAACTCCAGGAAACGGAACATGCTCTTGACGGTGATCAACGTCTCGTCGACATCGAAGAAGGCGATCTCGACGGGCGCGTCGAGGACATCTGACATGGCACAGGTCCTTCCGTGCGGGTGAGTGGGAGAAGCCGGGCGGCGGCCCCCGGGGGGAGGAGGGGCCGCCGCCCGGCGGTATCAGACGGACGCGGGGACCGGTGCGCCGGCGCGGCCGGTCAGATAGGTGCGGGTGCCCTTGCCGGGCGTCTTGCGGCCCAGATGTCCCGCGGCCACCAGCTGCTTCAGCAGCGAGGCCGACTCCGGTGCCCGGCAGCGCGGGTCGGCCTGCAGCCGGCGCTGCACCTCCAGGGCCACATCCGTGCCGACCGTGTCGAGCAGCCGTACCGGACCGAGCGGCTGGCCGCCCACGGCCCGCGCGGTCGCGTCCAGCGCGGCGGTCGTCGTCTCGTCCGCGTCCAGCAGCTCCAGCGCCTGGTTCAGATACGGGAAGAGCAACGCGTTGACGATGAAACCGGCCCGGTCGCCGCACCGCACGGTTCGTTTGCCGAGCCGTTCGGCCACCGCGCGGGCGCGGGCCAGAGAGTGCTCGCTGGTGCCCTCCGCCGGGACCAGCTCCAGCAGGCGCATCACCGCAGCCGGGTTGAAGAAGTGCAGGCCCAGCACGTCCGCGGGGCGGTCCGCGGGCTCGGTGCAGGCGGCGACAGGCAGGCTGGAGGTGGACGTGGCCAGCAGGGTGCGCGGCGCGCAGACCGCCCCCAGCTCGGCGAACAGTCGTCGCTTGACCTCCAGGTCCTCCACCACGGCCTCGACGACGATGTCCGTGGCGGCCAGCACCGAGCGGTCCGCGGTCGCGGTGAAGCCGGCCCGCCCTCCTTCCTCCTCCGCGCCCGCGCCCAGCGCGAACTCCACGCGCTCCGCGGCCGTTTGCGCCTTTTCCTCGGTCCGGGCCAGCAGAGTGGTGTCGAAGCCGCCGCGCACAAAGCACTCCGCGATGCCGGTGGCCATGGTCCCGGAGCCCACGACCACCACCCGGCGGCCGGGCGGGGCGGTCGGCTCCGCCGGGCGGCGCGGCCCCTCCTCCGGGCCGTAGCGGTGGAAGCCGCGTCCCGTCTTGCGGCCGAGCGCGCCCCGGGCGATCAGCTCGTCGAGCACCGGGGCCGGTGCCGCGTGCCCGTCGGCCGTCTCGGCGAGCCGGGAGAGCAGGTCGCGTGCGGTGTCCAGGCCTATCGCGTCCAGCACCGCCAGCGGGCCCTCCTTCCAGCCGGCGCCGAGCCGTACCGCGGTGTCGACGTCCTCGGCGTCGGCGTACCCGTCGTGGACCATCCACGCCGCCCGGTTGAGCAGGCCGAGCAGCAGGCCGGGGGCGAGCGAGCCGGGCCGGTCGACGACCTGGTGCGCCGTGATCCCGGCCGCCGTCAGGACCCGTTCCACCCGCTCGGCCGCGGCGTCCCCGGCGCCGGGAGCGCGGGCGACCTCCACGGCGTCCAGGTGGTCCGCGCGCAGGAAGCGCAGCGCGAACAGGTCCGGCCCCGCGGCCTCCTCAAGGCCGGGGAGGGGCGTGGTCAGCGCGGTGGTGAGCACCGGGGTGCCCGGCCTGAGCCGTTGGCGCACCTTGGCCAGCACCAGCCGCTTCAGCGCCGCCGGTTCCGGTACGGCCTCGATGACCACGTCGGCCTCGGTGAGCCCCGCCGGGAAGCGGGACACCGTGCGGGGGCGCTCGGACGGGCTCAGTTCCTGGGCGCGGACCAGGGCCGCCGGGTCGTCGTCGACGCCGATGACGGTGAGCCCCGCGCCGGCCAGTCGGCGCACCAGGGCCAGTCCAGTGCCGCCCAGACCGACGACGGCCACGGTGTACGGGGACGGCGTGGGGGCGCCGCCTGGCTGATCGGGCATGGTGTGCTCCTGTTCGTGGAGAGGGTTCGGGGGGCTGGGCGGGGTGGTCGGTGAGGTGCCGTGGGTGGGGGCCGGCGGGGTTCGGTGTCGCTCGCCCGCGCCGACGGGGGGCCGCTTTCAGTGGGACTGGCACGATGGCCGGCAGTTACGGCGGCGGCGACGCGCAACTGAGGTCGGTCGGGCCCACCCAGGGGCGCGGGGCCGTGCCGATGTGCGGCTCCGCCGCGATGGGGGAGCGACCGGCCACGATGGCGCCGCGGTCGGCCGACCACCGTCGCGGCACATCCCGCGGAGCACCTAGTAGCGGCTGCCGGTGGCGGCGGGTGCGGCGTCCAGTTCCCGCAAGTCGGCGGCGGTCAGGCCCAGTTCGGCCGCGGTCAGGTTGTCCTTCAGGTAGTGGGGCTGCTTGGTGCCGGGGATGGGAAGGACATGCTCACCCTGCGCGAGGGTCCAGGCGATGGCGACCTGCGCGGCGGTGGCGCCGTGCCGGGCGGCGACCTTCTCCACCGCGTGCGCGATGCGCAGGTTGGCGGTGAACGCCGCGCCCGTGAAACGGGGGTTGCCGGCCCGGAAGTCGCCGGCCTCGAAGTCCTCGGGCCGGGTGTAGCGGCCGGTGAGGAAACCCCGGCCCAGCGGTGCGAACGGCACGAAGGCGGCGCCGTGGGCGGCGCACCACCCGGAGATCCCGGTCTCGGGGTCGAGTGGTTCCCGGGTCCACAGGGACAGTTCGGACTGCACCGCCGCCACCGGATGGACGCGGTGGGCGGCGTCGGCCTGCTCCCGGGTCACCTCCGACAGCCCGAGGTGGCGCACCTTGCCCGCGCGCAC
This sequence comes from Streptomyces sp. DF42, assembly GCF_058267695.1. Lineage (NCBI taxonomy): Bacteria > Bacillati > Actinomycetota > Actinomycetes > Kitasatosporales > Streptomycetaceae > Streptomyces > Streptomyces sp. DF42. The sequence goes on from NZ_CM177859.1 coordinate 5,081,471, forward strand.
CAGCTCGGCCAGCGCGCCCCAGGACTCCTCCAGCGGTACGGCGGGGTCGACCCGGTGCAGGTAGTACAGGTCGATGACGTCGACGCCGAGCCGTCCGAGGGAGGCGTCGGCCGAGCGCCGAATGTGCTCGGGGGAGCCGTCGCGGCTCAGGGTGCGGGTGGCGAGGTCGTCCACGACGATGCCGGTCTTGGTCGCCACCACGGCGTCGTCACGGCGGCCGGCGATGGCACGGCCGACGAGGGTCTCGTTGTGGCCTGAGCCGTAGGCGTCGGCCGTGTCCAGCAGGACCGGCCCGGCGTCCAGGGCCTGCCGGATCACCGCGACCGAGACCGCGTCGTCGCGCCGGGACTCGGCATAGCCCCAGCTCATTCCCATGCACCCGAGGCCGACGGGGTGGACGGCGAGGCCGGTCGGGCCGAGGACACGCGTGGTCACGTGAAGTTCCTTCCTGTCAAAGGGGGTTGGGGGGCCGGGGTGCGGACACCCCGGCCCCGTCAGGCCGCGGCGGTGAGGACCAGGGCGGCGTTGTGCCCGCCGAACCCCAGCGACGTACTGGCGGCGACGCTCATCCGCCGGTGCCGCGCCGAGCCGGTGACCACGTCGATGTCGACGTCGATCGCCGGGTCCAGTGACGTGACGTTGGCGGTGGGCGGCATGGCCCCGTGGTACAGCGCCAACGCGGTGTACGCCGCCTCGACGGCACCAGCCGCGGCGAGGGTGTGGCCGGTGACGCCCTTGGTGGAGGTGATCGCCGCGCGGTCCCCGAGCACCGAGTACAGGGCACGGGCCTCCGTGAGGTCGTTCATCGGAGTGGAGGTGCCGTGCGCGTTGACGTGCTCCACTTCGTCGGGGAGCACTCCGGCGTCGTCCAGGGCGGCCCGCAGCGCTCGTGCCAGGCCCTCGCCCTGCGGATGCGGGGCGGTGGCGTGGTGCGCGTCGGACGTGGCACTGAAGCCGGCGATGTCCGCGTAGCGCCGGGCACCGCGGGCGGTGGCGTCCGCGCACCGTTCCAGCACGAGGATCGCCGAGCCCTCGCCGGCCACGAAGCCGTCCCGGTCCGCAGCGAACGGGCGGGACGCCGCGGCCGGTTCGTCCGTACGGCCCGACAGCGCGCCCATCCGGGACAGCCCGTTGAGCGTACCGGGGCTGATCGCCGACTCGGTCCCGCCGGCCAGGACCACGTCGCACAGTCCCGACAGCAGCCATTCCCGGGCCGTGCCGATCGCGGACGCCCCCGACGCGCACGCGGTCGCCGTGACCAGGCTGGGGCCGTGGATGCGCAGGTCCATCGCGACGTATCCGGCGACCATGTTGACCATGCTCATGGGGATCATCAGCGCCGACACGTCCTCGGGGGTGCCCTCGGAGTAGGTGCGCAGCTGCTTCTCCAGGGTGGCCGCGCCGCCCAGCGAGTTGCCGATGACCACACCCACCCGGGTGCAGTCCCAGGAGCCGGTGTCCAGGCCGGAGTCGGCGACCGCCTGCCGGGCGCCGACCACGGCGAGCTGGGTGAAGCGGTCCAGCTTCCAGGCGGTGCGCCGGCCCAGCTCGGCGGTGGGATCGAAGCCGGGGACCCGGCAGGAGATGTCGACCTTCTCGCCCTTCAGCTCGGGGTCGGTGGCCGCGGCGGAGACACCGGACAGCACGCGCCGCCAGTTCTCCTCCACCCCGAGGCCGGCCGGGGTGACCAGGCCCATACCGGTGACCGCGACACCGCGGCCCCGGGCCACGCCGCTCACGCCTGATCCCCCTTCGCGCGGATCACGGCGACGGCCTCGTCGAGGGTGAAGGAGGACTTCAGCTCGCCCTCCTGCAGGACGATGCCCATCTCCTTGCGCAGGATCAGACTCAGCTCCACGAGGATCAGGGAGTCGATCTCCAGCTCGTCGAAGGTGGCGCCGGAGATCAGCTCCGTCTCGTCGAGGCCGAACTTCTCGCTGATCAGGGCGGAGACACGGTGCTTGAGGGATTCCTGGATCTGGATGACGGGAGTGCTCATGGTGCTGTCCTCTCGTTGTTCTTTCTCGGGGTTATCGGTGAGTTCGGTCGGTTCCAGGGCCGGCCAGACCAGCGCGGCCGAGCCCCAGGTGAGGCCGCCGCCGAAGCCGGTGAGGAGCACGCGGTGGCCGGGCTGCAGGTCGCCGTCGGCGGCGGCGTCGCGCAGAGCGAGCGGGATCGAGGCGGCGACGGTGTTGCCGACCCGGTCCAGGTTGGCCACGATCTGCTTCTCCTCCAGGCCGAGTTGATCGCCGACGGCGTTGAGAATGCGGATGTTGGCCTGGTGCGCCACGACCTTGTCCACTTCGGCGGGAGTCCAGCCGATCCGGTCGAGGAGGGTCTGCGAGGACTGGCTCATGTTCAGCACGGCCTGGGTGAACACGGGTCGGCCGTCCATGGTGAAGAAGTGGTCCCCGGCGCCCGGGGGTTCGGGCGCGGAGCGCTGCCGGGAGCCTCCGGCGCGCACGGTGATCAGGTCGCCGCCCGAGCCGTCGCTGCCCAGGTCGAAGCCGAGCAGCGCGCCCGGCTCGTCCGCCTCGCCCGCCCGCAGGACCACGGCTCCGGCTCCGTCGCCGAAGATGGCCCGGGTGGTGCGGTCGGCCGGATCGAGGATGGTGGAGAAGGTGTCCGCGCCGATCACCAGGGCCCGTTCGGCGATCCCCGCGGTGATCATGGAGGACGCGGCGGCCAGCGCGTAGACGAACCCGGTGCACACGGCGGACACGTCGAAGGCGGGCACCGTCCCGAGCCCGAGCCGGTGGGCGACGTCCGGCGCGGTGGCCGGGCACGGCCGGTCCGGCGTACTGGTGGCCAGTACCACCAGGTCCACGTCGCTGCGACGGGCCGAGGCCAGCGCATCCTGTCCGGCCGCCACCGCGAGGTCGGAGGTGGCCTCGCCCGGGGCGACGACATGACGCCGGCCGATCCCGGTCCGGGTACGGATCCACCGGTCGGAAGTGTCCAGCTGCTCCGCCAACTCCTCATTGGACACGGCCCTTTCCGGCAGCGCGGCACCCAGACCGCACAGGACAGCGGCGCGGCTCATGAGGCCAGCTCCTCGGCCTCGTCGGACGTGCGGGCCGAGGGCACTGCCAGGGCCGTCAGCCGGATGTCCGGGGTGTCCGGGACCTCCGGGACCTCCGGGACCTGCACGGTGCCTCCCGTCCGGAAGCTGCTCCCCGCCCTGCGCAGTGCGGTGCGGACGGCCGCCGGCTCAGGGGCGACGATCGCCGCCACATGTCCGTCGGGGCGGACCACGAGGGCCCTCGCGGTGGTGCCGAGCAGCGGGGTGAAGCCCGGCCAGGCGGAGATGTCACGTACCGGTACACCGTCGGGTGCGGTCCGCGACACGGACTCGCGGGTGGCCAGCCAGGTGGAGTCCTGACGTTCGCCGGCCCAGAGCAGCAGCGTGAGCCGCGCCGGGTCGATCGAGGGCCATCGTTCGGCCCCCGGCTGGGGGTCGTCATGCGCGGCGAACACGGGCAGCCGGTCGCCGACACGGATCCTGCGGGTCAGCCCGGGCAGCGTGTCGCGCAGGGACTCGGCAGGCCGGTAGCTGACGTCGTGCTGCGCCATCAGCGGGGCGCCGAACCGCTGCAGTACCCCGGTCCGGTGGGCCAGCCGCACGGTGGCGTCGCGCAGGGCGAGCTCGTGGCGCCGCTTGAACAGCCCCCAGCTGGTCTGCTTGGCGGTGGTCAGCACGATGCGTTCCGCGGCCAGGTGGCGGTCGCTGTCGTAGGTGTCGAGGATGCCCGGTTCGAAGGCGCCCCTGACCACGCCGGCCAGCTTCCAGGCGAGGTTGACCGCGTCCTGGATGCCGGTGTTCATGCCCTGCGCGCCGGCCGCGCTGAACACATGGGCGGCGTCGCCGGCAAGGAAGACCCGGCCCGCGCGCATGGTCTCGGCCACCCGGCGCCGCGCCCGGAAGATGGTGGACCAGTCGAGCTCGCCGACGATGGCGGGCCGCGGGGAACGCTCGTCGACGAACCGCTGGAACAGCTCCGGCGGCGGCCCCTGCTCCTCGCGCCAGTCCGGCACGCTGATGGCGAGCCGGTACACCCCGCCGCCGAAGGGGGCTATTCCCAGAGCGCCGGAGCGGGAGTAGCAGTACACCAGCGCGTGCTGGTCCAGGTCGCCGGCCACGGGACCGTCACCGATCGCGAACAGCACGTCGTTGCCGGCGCCGAGGAGCTCGATCCCGGCGAGGCGGCGCACCGCGCTGTGCGCGCCGTCCGCGCCGATCACCCAGTCCGCCTCGATGTGCTCGGCGCGCCCGTCGGCCCGCTGCACCTGAGCGACCGGCCGGGGCCCCGAGGTGTCGAGCCCGGTGAGGGAGCCGAACTCGATCTCGCCGCCGTACGCGGCCAGCCGGGTGCGGATCACCTCCTCGGTGGTGTCCTGCGGGACGACCACGCCGAAGGGGTACGGGGTGTCGGTGAGCCGGCTCATCTCGACGGCGCCGAGGTAGCGCTTGTCGGAGTAGTACTGCACCGAGTCCAGCCGGTTGCCCAGTTCGACCAGCGGCTCGGAGGCGCCGATACGGCCGAGGAGTTCCAGGCTGCGCGGCCAGACGACGCTGGCCCGGGAGTGCTGGACGGGGCCGGCGGCCGAGTGGTCGATCAGCCGGACCGGAACACCCTGCGCGAGCAGTTCGGTGGCGAGCACCAGTCCCACGGGGCCGGCGCCCACGACGAGGACGGGGCGCCGCTCACCGGGGCCCTCGCGCTGAGGGAACGTCATGACAGTGCCTTTCGGAGAAGTCGGAACAGGGTGGGAAATCCCGGGTGGTTCAGGTCCGTTGCACCACGACCGCGCTCCACGTGAACCCGGCGCCCGCGCTCAGCACCGCGGCGCAGCCGCCGCGTTCGAGGCGGTGCGGGCCGGCGTCCGCGGCCAGGGCCGCCAGGTTGGACAGCAGGTCACCGGCGCCGAGATGGCCGGTGTTCTCGCCCAGGTCGGACAGGGGCGCGTCGGTGACCTCGGCGACGGCGGGGCCGTACACCTCCCGTGCGGTGGCCCGGCCGAGCCGTGGCAGCAGTACGGTGCTCAGCCGCCGCCCCTCGGTGCCGATGCCTGCCTCGGTCAGCGCGGCGGCCAGGACGGCCGTCGTCTCCCGGCGCAGCCGGTCGAGGAAGCGCGGCCTGCCGTGCTCTGCGAGGAACGCCTTCTTGGTCCGGCGCACGTCCACGGCCGCGCTGCGGGTGTGCGGTGCCGGATGGAAGGCGCCGGTGTCACGGTGGGCGCTCTCCAGCTCCGGTGCCGCCCGGGTGTGCAGGGCGTGCAGCGCCAGCGCGCCCTGGGGGTGGGACCCGGTGCCGACGACGGCCGCGGTGGCGCCGTCGCCGTACCAGACGCCGTAGTCACCGCCCCACCGGTCGAAGCCCGGCGGTGCGAAGCGGTCGGCGGTGGTCACCAGGACCGGGCCGTCGCCGGGCCGTGCGGCGAGCTGGTGCACCGCGGTGCGCAGGGCCGCCGCCGCGCCGTTGCACATCTGCTGGACGCCGGTCGGGATCGCGTCCAGGGCGCCGATGCCGGCGGCCACGTAGTGCGCGGGCGACCAGAAGTCGTGACCCTGGTGGTACGTCCAGGCGTGCAGGACGGCGGCGAGGTCGTCGGCGGGGACACCGGCCCGGGACAGGGCGTCCCGGGCGGCACGCACCGCCATCTCGGGGGCGGACAGGTCGGGGGAGACGGGCAGTTGCCCGTAGCCCATCGCGTCCGCCTCGTCGGTGGTCACCCGGCCGGCGGCCAGTGCGTCCGCCGTCTTCTCGGTGGTGGGCGGCAGCCACTCGGCGGGCGCGAGCCAGATGCCGTCGGGGGTCATATGCACTCCTCGCCGTCGAGCAGCGGGACGCCCGTCGACGCCGTGGTGGTGTGCATCTGACCGGAGGCGATGATGTCGCCGTCCTGCTCGAAGTCGATGTGGAAGGTTCTGAGGTCCGGCAGCATCAGGCTGAGGTTGTCCTCGTGCGCGTACGGCTCGGTCTTGCGGATGTGCACCGTCGTGGGGGCGTCCAGCTCGGCGTAGCGGGTGAAGGAGAACTCGAAGCCGGCCACCGTGCTGCGGCTGACCGAGGCGCCCCACAGGTCGGACACGCCGAGCAGGCACAGCTGGCGGGCGGCCTCCATGAGCACCATGCCGGGCACGTGGTCCTGACCGTGGTCGAACATGCTGCGGTTCTCCAGCGGGACCCGTACGGTCGCGGAGGCGTTGTCGCTGCCCACGGTGGCGGAGCTGAGGACGACGTTCGCCGGGTCGCTGCGGCCGACCAGGTGCGGGGCGACGTACGCGGTCTGGCGGGGCAGGTCCTTGAACGGCACCAGCGGCCGGCCACGGCCCTGCAGGCGGACCGTGTCGTAGACCTCGGCGGGGATGTAGCCGACGTCCATGTGCACGAAGCCGAGGCAGCGCTGGGCGAGCTTCATGTCGATGCCGAAGGACAGCCGGCGCACATCGCCGGGGGTGCCGCGGCGGTTGCTGGTGCGCACTGAGATCCGCAGCTCGCCGGGCTGCTCCTGCTGCGGGAGGGTCAGCAGCCCCGGCAGCTCCATCGACCAGGACCGCAGCAGGAACTTGCTCTTGCGCGAGACCCCGGCGTACTCGTGGCCGCCGTAGGTCTCGGCCTGCCTGCAGCACTCCAGCAGCAGCATCGGGTCCGGGCTGCCGAGCCGCGAGGTGCTCTCGGTGTAGTAGGCGTGCAGCGGGGGCAGTTGGGCGGCGGCGAGATACTCCTCCTCGCCGGTCTGGCGGGCGTCGGTGAGGAACACCTCGGAAAGCGCCCAGCGGTGCAGCAGAGAACGGTCCACGGTGCGCATGAATTCGAGGTTCGCGGCACCCGGCAGGCAGGTCTTCTTTTCGTTGGAGGTCATGGGATCCAATTCCCTTTTCTCTCGCGTGATTTCATTTTCGGGGGAGGTGGCAAAGCGCTCACTAAAAGCGAACTCAAGGGGCTGTTCGCTGGACCACCCAGGCGAGCGGACTGCTGTAGCCGTTGCCGGCCCGGTCCCAGCTCGCGCGGGGTGCCGAGGGCTCGGCGGCAGCGTCCTCGGCGGCGTCGGCGCGAGCCCGAAGCACGGTCAACACGGCCACCAGTGCGCCCAGTTCGTCGGGCGTGGGGTCGCCGCGCACCACACGGAAGGCGGCCTCGCTCAACACGTCGGCGTTCACAGCGGGGTGATCCCGTGCTTGCGCTGCGGCAGCGCCCGGTGCTTGGTCCGCAGCACGGCCAGCGAGCGGGCGAGCACCGCGCGGGTCTCTCCCGGTTCGACGACGTCGTCGACCAGACCGCGTTCGGCCGCGTAGTACGGGTGCATCAGCTCGGCCTTGTACTCCTTGACCATCTGCTCCCGCATCGCCGCGGGGTCGTCGGCGTCGGCGATCTGCCGTCGGAAGACGACGTTGGCGGCCCCTTCGGCACCCATCACCGCCACCTCGTTGGTGGGCCAGGCGAAGGACAGGTCCGCGCCGACCGAGCGGGAGTCCATGACGATGTAGGCGCCGCCGTACGCCTTGCGCAGGATCAGCTGGATGCGGGGGACGGTGGCGTTGCAGTACGCGTACAGCAGCTTCGCGCCGTGCCGGATGATCCCGTTGTGCTCCTGGTCCACGCCCGGCAGGAAGCCGGGCACGTCCAGCATGGTGACCAGCGGGATGTTGAAGGCGTCGCACAGGGACACGAACCGGGCGGCCTTCTCGCTGGCCCTGATGTCCAGCACCCCGGCGCTGACGAGGGGCTGGTTGGCGATGATGCCGACCACGTGCCCGTCGATCCGGGCGAGGGCGCACACGACGTTGCCGGCCCAGGTGGGGTGCGTCTCGAAGTACTCGCCGTGGTCGACGATCTCCTCGATGACCTCCCGTACGTCGTAGCCGCGCGTGGGGTCGGCCGGGACGAGGTCGGCGAGCCGGTCGGTGCGCCGGTCCGCCGGGTCGTCGCCGGGCAGCGCGGGCGGGGCCTGCCGGTTGTTGGAGGGCAGGTAGGACAGCAGATACCGCACGTCCTCCAGACAGCTCGCCTCGTCGTCGTAGGCGAACGCGGCCACCCCGGACACCGACGCGTGCACATCGGCGCCGCCCAGTTCGTCCATGCTCACCTGCTCGCCGGTGACCGCCCGTACGACGTCCGGGCCGGTGATGAACATCTGGGACACGCCCCGGACCATGAAGGTGAAGTCGGTCAGCGCCGGCGAGTAGGCAGCGCCGCCCGCGCACGGGCCGAGGATCACGCTGATCTGCGGGATGACGCCCGAGGCCCGGGCGTTGCGGCTGAAGATGCCGCCGTATCCGGCGAGCGCGGTCACCCCTTCCTGGATGCGGGCGCCGGCGCCGTCGCAGAGGCTCACCAGCGGGGCGCCGGACGCCTCCGCCAGATCCATCAGCTTATGGATCTTCGCCGCGTGGGACTCGCCGAGCGCGCCGCCGAAAATGCGGAAGTCGTGCGCGTAGACGAAGACCTGGCGGCCCTCGACAGTGCCCCAGCCGGTGATGACTCCGTCGGTGTGCGGCCTCTTGTGCTCCAGGCCGAAACCGGTCGCGCGGTGCCGGCGCAGCGGCTCCAGCTCGGTGAACGACCCCTCGTCCAGAAGGAGTTCGATGCGCTCGCGGGCGGTGAGCTTGCCGCGTGCGTGCTGCGCCTCGGTGGCCCGCTGTCCGGGGCCCGCGTGCACCCCGGCGCGCAGCCGCCGCAGCTCCTCCACCCGCACATGCATGCTGTCGGGCCGCTCGGGCTCCGACTCGGCAGGCGGCACCGGGCTGTCCGCCAGGGGTTTCTCGATCACGGTGGTCATGCCTTGTCCTCCCATCCGGACGCCCTCTGGACCGAGGTCGCCCGGAAGAAGGGTTCGGGGCCCCGGACAATGCCTGACTCAAGCCGTGAAAAAGCCGCCGACTTCTTTTCCGGGCCTTGAGTGAAAGACAGGCCGTGGCGTGAGGGAAACGCGGTCCGGAACTTGAGCGGCCCCCTCGGACGATGTTTTCCGACCGTCGTCGGAATCTCGAGAGGGCAGATCATGGTTGCGCACGTTCACGGGTCCACCGCCGAGCCGCGGTACGCCGTCCTGTTCCCCGGTCAGGGGGTGCAGCGCCCCGGCATGGGCGAGCCGTGGCGGGATACGCCGTCCTGGGAGCTCGTCGACTCCGTCTCCCGGGCCTCCGGCTTCGAAGTCGCCGAGCTGCTGCTGACGGCGGACCAGGAGACCCTGTCCCGCACCGACCACGCCCAGATCTCGGTGTTCACCGCCTCCCTGCTGGCCTGGTCGGAGTTCCACCGGCACGATCCGTCCGCACAGGTGGTGGCCGTCGCCGGGCACAGCCTCGGCGAGTACTCGGCGCTGGTGGCCGCCGGGGTGCTGTCGGTGACCGACGGCGCCTGGCTGGTGGGCGAGCGGGGCAGGGCCATGGCCGAGGCGGCCCGGCAGCGGCCCGGAGCCATGGCCGCCGTGATGGGCGGCGACCCGCGGCAGGTCACGGCCCTGGTGGAGGAGGCACGCCGGGACGGCGGCGAGCTGTGGGTGGCCAACCACAACAGCCCCCAGCAGACGGTGATCGCCGGCAGTCGTACGGCCGTGGAGGCCACCGCCGACCGAGCGGCCGGGGCCGGCCTTCGCTACAGCGTCCTGCCGGTCACCGCCGCCTGCCACAGCCCCTTCATGGAGCCCGCAAGCGCGCCCCTGCGCCGGGCCCTGGAACTGACGGGCTTCGCGACCGGGGCGGTCCCCGTGGTGGCCAACGTCGACGCCCACGCCCACCACGGCGGCGGCCACTGGCGCGACCTGTGCACCCGCCAGCTGGTCAGCCCGGTGCGCTGGGCGGACACCCTCCACGTCCTGCACGAGGAGCTCGGTGCCACCGCGTTCCTGGACATCGGCCCCGGCGCGACCCTCGCCGGCCTGGCCCGGCGCAACCTGCCGGAGGTTCCCTCCCACCGCTCCAAGGCCCCCTTCCCGCAGAAGGCCTGACCCGGCGACAAGTCTGTCCGTGTCCGCTACCGCGCACTGGACCTCGACCTCGCCGACGCGGTGAACGTGGCGCTTGCCGCCGACTACGGCACGGACGCGATTCTCACCCTCGGCCGACGGCGTTCCGGGTACTCCCCGACGACCTCCCGCTCTGACGCAGGACCCTCGGCGGTCAAAGGCCCGCTCCCACAAGGGGCTTGTGCACCGCGCACGAGCAAGCACGTTCAGGGCGGGTGTCGGCCATCGCCCGGGAACAGCGGGCTGAGCCGGACTTGGACGGTGCTCACTCCGCTCGCCGTACATGTTCACGTGCCACTCCTTCATTCCTCGTCGTGCCTGTGCGTCCGCGTGGAGGTCGTGGACAGGACGAGCGTGGTCGGTGGTGGCAGTGAGGCGGGTGGTGGGGAACGGGGGCCGCGTCAGACTCTCGTCAGCAGTCGGCCGCTCCGGTGTTACGGATGTCTTACGCGTTCCGCGCAGGGCCACGGCGGAGCCGGTGCGGCCTCCTACGGTGACGGGATGCGATCCTTGCCCGCTCTGCGTACCACGGCGCTGGTGACGGCGGCCCCCCTGCTGCTGGCTGTTGCCGGTCTGGTCCATCCCCGGCATCTGACGGCGGCGACGGCGGGCGACTGGGCCGGGCTGCACGTCGTTCTGCTGCCGGTGTTCCCGTTCCTGGCGCTCGGTCTGGTGGTCCCGTTGTGGGGCAGGCCGCGCCGCGACGCCGACGGGGCCCTGACGCTGCTCGCCTGGGCCGGATGCCTCGTCTACGCGGCGTACTACTCCGGACTCGACGCCGTCGCGGGGATCTCGGCGGGCACGGTGGTCCACCACGGAGTGCACGGGGCGGCCGGGTGGCTGTTCGCGACCGGCGACGAACTGGGCCGGGCGGGGGTCTACGCCCTGGCCGCAGCCGGTCTCGCGACGTGCGCGGTGCTGTACCGGCGGCACGGGGTCCGGGTGCTGCCGGGTGCCGTCGTGCTGTTCGCCGCCTGCTGGTCGTTCGTCGACAGCCACATTTTCTGGCCGCGGGGCGTGCTCACCATGCTCGGCTTCGCCCTGGCCTTCGCGCTGCTCACGGCGGCGACCTTCCGCAGGGGAGAGGACACGGCGGGGACCGGAGACGGCAGGGCACGGCCCTGAAGGCATACGAACCGCTGACGTACCCGCGCCGAACGGCCCGCGGCCGCGAGCACGGCCGTACGGCTTCGAGGACGGGGATGAAGTCCTTTCCGGTGTGCCCGAACCGGCAGCGCTCGGACTGACGGGCTCAGCTGAGGAGACGTCACCGGTCGAGATCCACCTCCTCCGTCTCGGGCACGCCGATGTCCGAGAAGATGGCCCATGACTGTCGCCTCATCAGTTCGGCGGCGGCGCCGTCGGTCCTGTTATGGGCGCCGGCGCGGTCGGCTCATGATGCGGTGGGTGACTCCTGCGGCCGCGCCCCGGGTGTGCCGCGTCGTGCCGCCGCGGTCTAGGCTGTCTCATCGCCGCGTCGGCGGCCCGAGGCCGGCGAGCCCTTCTGTGACGACTGACGCGCCCCTCGGAGCCGAAGAGGGCCGCCAGCAAAGCTGACGGCCCTCAACTAGCGATCGAGGCCGGTTACCGCAGGCTCCACTTCTGGCTGGAGCCGCCCCAGCAGCTCCATAGTTGAAGCTTCGTGGCGTTCGCGGTACCGAGACCAGCGGCCTCCAGACACAACCCTGACAGGGCATTGGTGATCGTGCCGTCGGCGTTGATGTTCCACTGCTGGTTCGCACCCCCTGTGCAGTCCCAGATGGCGGCGGGAGTGCCGTTGCTGGTGCCCCAGTTGTACGCTTCCAGGCACTTGTTGCCGTACACCCTCAGCTGCTTGCCGGACGTGTAGGTCCACCGCTGGTTGGAGTTGCCGGCGCAGTCCCACAGGTTCAGCTGGGTACCGTTGTTCGTGGTCGCGCCGGGCACGTCCATGCACCGGCCGGACCCGGTGCCCACGACCTCCTGGCCGGCCTCCGCGTAGCCGGCGGCGGTGATGTTGGCCTGGACCGCGTTCTCGGTGGCGTCCGACGGGTAACCGGAGGTCATCACGCCTTCGTAGAAGGTACCGGCGCCCCAGATGCTGTTGTCGCCGCCGATGCCGAGGACGATGGCGCCCTCCTTGTGCATCGGGTTGTAGCCCGTGTCGCTGGGGCGCGGTCCGCTGTAACCGGTCAGCAGGCTGCCCGACTGCGCGTCGCCCGCCCGGATGGCCCAGAGGTTGGCCGTGCCCTTGACGATGGCCGTGGTGAAGCGGTGGTTCACGCTCGGGTCGTTCGCGTTGAGACCCCTGTTGACTCCGGAGAACACACCCTCCTCGAGGTCGGCCATGACCCAGGGGCCGTTGCCCGCGCCCGAGCCCCACTGGTTGCCGTTCCCGAAGTAGAGGGCTTCCATGTGGCCGTTGCCGGTGGAGGCGTTGCCCGGCTCGGCGTTGCCGTAGTCGAAGCAGCAGCCGGGGCTGTAGTGCGTGCCGTCGAGGACGGCGTATATCCCCTCCGGCTGGTCTCCGGTCGCGATGCCGTTGGTGTTGTTGTTGCGGTAGCCGGTGCCGGAAGCGATGAAGACACCGTAGGCCTTGCTGCCGTTGAGCGTGACCGGCGCGGCGGTCGCGTCGGCGAGGTTGTCCGGGCCTGGCGCCGCGAGGCCGCCGGGCGCCTGGGTGAGGTGGTTACCCCGACCGGACTGGTCGTAGATGACGGTGATGACGCAGCTCGTGCCGGCGCAGAACGAGTCCTGTGCGGCGGCGTTCGCGACGCCTCCGGCGCTCAGTACGCCGATGTCGCGGGTGGTGTTGTCCGACGACCGTCTGACTTGGTACAGCGGGCCGTTGTAGGAGGCGTACAGGGCACGGGTGGTGCTGTGGGCCGCGACGCAGGGTGTGCTGCCCGCGAGGTAGATGTCGCAGGGCCCTTGCGTGGCGGCGTGCGAGGCGCCGGTGGAGGCGACCAGGCCGGCGAAGGCGAGGGCCACCGTTGACAAGGAGGCGACCAGCCTTCTTCGCAGTCGGCGGGAAGTGCGGAACGCAGGCATCATGAACTCCCTTGTTCATGGGTGTGGATCACCAGGCGCGCCCGGCCGAGTCGGCGGTGGGTCTGTCGGGGCGCGGGTGGATATGGACAGCAGCCGGACTCCTCGTGGGAGCCGCGCGAATTGTTAACGCTCACAACGTTGCCGCGGCTGTCACGTGACCTGACGTTCCGCTTGCGCCATCACTATCAATTAACGCCGGATTCCGGTCAAGACCTTCTCAGCCTCTGCTTTGTGAGCGTGCACATGGCGATGTATCAGCGCTCCGACGACGACCGGCGGCAGGAAGTTGGTGCCGGACTCGACGCGACGTACGCAGGGCACGCCAGGAAGCTGCGGTCGTGCCGGAATCAGCAACACCCCGACCCCGGCGATCATCGTTGCAGGGGCGGACCTCGGTGTTCTTGGTGCGGCCGGCGGACTCGTGGTGGACGGTCCGCTCACGCATCGCTCACGCATCGCTCGCGCACGACGAGGGAGAGCCGCGCGCCGGGAGCCGCTTCATGACCCCCGGCGCGGTGACGTGAGGGCTGGTCACGGCCAGATGGACTTGAGCTGCCACGCCTGCAGGTGGTCGAGGGTGGCGGTGCCGCCTTCGGCGAAGGCGTCGACACCCGTGCTGGAGGGGTCGGGGAAGATCTGGTCGGTGAGGGTCACCTGTTCGCCGCGTGTGTTCTGGGCGTAGACCTCGACGGAGGAGGCGTCGACGAGGATGTGCAGGCTCAGCTTGCCGCCGTGGAGGTCGAGGGAGGCGCGATGGACGCCGGAGAAGGTGGGGTCGAAGTCGGTCGCGCCGGAGGCGGTGCGGTCGATGTAGACCTCGCCGGTGGTGGTGTCGTAGCCGATGCGGGTGCGTTGCCCGCCGCCGGTACGGACGTCCAGGCCGAAGCGGTCGGCGGTGCCGGGGGTGAGGTCGGCCTGGAGTTCCTGGCTGCTGCCGTGCACCGGAAGCGGAGTGGTGGTGTTCGCGACGCGGGTGCTGGGCAGCCCGGTGCCGGCGCTGCGGAGGGTGGTCAGTTCGCCGACCGGCTGCTGGATCAGCTGGACCTTGCCGTTCACGGTCTTCAGGGAGAGCTGGCGGGGGAACGTATCGGCGCTGCGCCACGAACTGGTGGGGATGGCCTGCCCGTAGTTCCAGTTGTTCATCCAGGCGATCATGACGCGGCGGTCGCCGGGGGCATCGGTCCAGGTGTTGGCGGCGTAGAAGTCCGCGCCGTAGTCGAGCCAGTGGGCGCGCTGGGTGGTGTTCAGAGCGGGCTTGTCGGCGGTGGTGAACCGGTCGGCGAGGACGTGTCCCCAGCCGCCGGGGTTGGCGTCGACGATCTGGACCTGGACCTTCTTGCCCTTGTAGGCGGTGGTGTTGAAGGAGGCCCAGTCGAGGTTCTCGGAGTCGGCGCCGGTGGCGCTCTGGACGACCTTGCCGTCGACCAGCAGGTTGACGCCGGTCTCGACGGAGGGGGGCTTCGCCTGGGTGTCGGAGAGGACGACCTGGTCGAGGTTGAGGTGGCCCCAGCCGCCTGTGTTGTCGTCCACGACCTTGATCTGGGCCTGCTTGCCCTGCAGGTCGGACAGGTCCCAGGAGGCCCAGTTCAGGGCTTCGCCGTTGGATCCGGTGGCGGAGCGCACCACCTTGCCGTCCACGACGAGCTCCACCGCGGTCGGGGCGTCGGAGCTCGCGGCGTGGGCGCCACCACCGATGAGGAAGTCCAGGTACTTCTTGTCGATGGTGAAGGTCGGAGAGGTCAGCGTGCCGGTGCTCGCGTCTCCGTTGAGGAAGGTGTTGACGAGTCCCTTGCCGAGGTGGCCGTTGACCTGCTGCTGGCCGGGGAGGGTGCCCTGGGCCGGTCCGGTGCCGAAGGCGTCGCCGGTGGTGGACCAGTCGCCGATGGGGCTGGTGTAGGTGCTGCCCTCGAAGTCGGCGAGGGTTTCACCGGTCGGTGCCGGCTCATCGCCCAGGACGGTGCCGGGCCGGTACGGGTGGTTGCCGCCGCCGACCTTGAAGTTGATGTAGTTGCCGGTCACCGTGAACTCGGGCGAGGTCAGGGTGCCGGTGGAGGCGTCGCCGCCGTGGAAGCTGTCGGCGAAGGCTTTGCCCTCGATGCCGGTGACCTCTGACTGGCCGTCCACCGCTCCGGTCGCCGGTGCGCTGCCGAATGCGTCACCGGTGGCCTTCCAGTCGCCGAACGAGCCGGACTCGAAGTCCTGCGTGACGGTGCCGCTCGGCGGGGTGTACGTGGTGCCGGTGTCGTCGGAGGTGAACTTCTGGCCGTCGAAGTCGCCGACGAAGTACTGGGCGCCGGAGCCGCCCGCGATGCCGCCGGGGTTGAGGTTGACGGCCAGCACCCACTTGGTCTTCTTCGTGTTGCCGTCGACCGGGAGCGGGAACAGGTCCGGGCACTCCCACACCCCGCCGGTGGCGCCGGCCGGACCGAAGTCGCTCTGGTGGGTCCAGTGCTTGAGGTCGGCCGAGCTGTAGAAGGAGATCTTGTGCTGGTCGGCGAGGGAGACCGCCATCAGCCAGCGCTGCGTGGGGGCGTACCAGAAGACCTTGGGGTCGCGGAAGTTGTCCGAGCCGATGTCGAGCACCGGGTTGTCGCCGTACTTGGTCCAGGTGGTGCCGCCGTCGGTGCTGTAGGCGAGGGCCTGCTGCTGCTTGCCGGAGGCTTTCTGCGCGCTGGTGTACACGGCGACGAGGGGAGGGTTCTTCCCGGTGCCGAAGCCGGTGGTGTTGGTCCTGTCCAGGACCACGCTGCCGGAGAAGATCATCTCCTTGTCGTCCTGGGGGATGGCCACCGGGAGCTGCTTCCAGTGCACGAGGTCGGTACTGACCGCGTGGCCCCAGGACATGTTGCCCCAGGTGGTGCCGTCCGGGTTGTACTGGAAGAACAGGTGGTACTTGCCCTTGTAGTAGACGAGGCCGTTGGGGTCGTTCATCCAGTTCTGGGCCGGGGTGAAGTGGAACTGGGGGCGGTACTGCTCGTGGTAGGGCGTGTCGGCCATGGCGGGAGAGGCCGCGACCAGGCCGAGCCCGGACAGGACGGCCAGTGCGGCCAGGAGTCTGCGGCGCGGACGAATCGTTCTGGACATGGCGGCTCCTTGCGGGAGTACGGGCTTCGGCTCAGCCGTCGGGGACTGACGCGTGACGAGCGACGCGTGTGGGGTGCGAGTACGGGCGGCGGCTGCACCGTGGCCTCGTCCAAGGTCACGGGTGAGCCCGGCTGTGGGGGGCACGGCACCGGCAGCTCCAGCCAACGACTGGAAACGTTTCGCCGAACGTACGGGCACCGGTCGCCGAAGTCCAGAGCCTGTGCGCGAAAACTCCTGAATGCGAGGATGAGCCGCGGCTGCACAGTGCCATTGATCCCCGGGAGAAACGTTGTCCAGCGAGCAGAACGACACAGGTCGGCGAACGGCGACCATGCGCGACGTCGCGACCATGGCCGGGGTGGGGATCGCCACTGTCTCGCGTGTTGTCAACGGCAAGCCCGTCACCCCTGACCTGGCGGAACGGGTGACGCGCGCCGCCGAACTGCTCGGCTACCGCCAGGATCTGACGGCCAGCAGCCTGCGCCGGGCCGACCGCCGCACCAGCACCCTCGGCCTGGTCCTGGAGGACGCGGCCAACCCCTTCTCCGCCGCGCTGCACCGCGCGGTCGAGGACGCCGCCGCCGAGCGCGGCATGCTGCTCCTGACCGGGTCCACCGACGAGGATCCGGTCCGGGAACGCGGCCTGCTGAGGACCTTCACCGCCCGCCGGGTCGACGGCCTCATCGTGGTGCCCACCGGTCAGAACGACACCGACCTCGACGCGGCCCGCCGCGCCGGCACACCCGTTGTGTGCGTGGACCGCCGCACCACGGCGCCGCGGGTCGACACCGTGACGGTGGACAACCGCGCGGGTGTGCGGGCGGCGGTGAAAAGGCTGAGCGAGGCCGGTCACCGGCGCATCGCCTTCCTCGGCGACCTACGCTCGATCTGGACCGCCGAAGAGCGCTACGCCGGGTTCGTGGAGGGGCTCGCCGAGGTGGGCCGCGTCCTGCACCCCTCTCTCGTGAGGCGCGGCCTGCACGGTGCGGAGGCCGCCCAGGAGGCCACCCGCGGACTCCTGGCGCTCGCCCACGCGCCCACCGCACTCGTCTCCGGCCAGAACCTCCTGACCATCGGGGCCCGCCGGACCCTGCAGGAGCTTGGGCTGCAGCGCCGCGTGGCGCTGATCGGCTTCGACGACCTGACCCTCGCCGACCTGCTCGAACCCGGCATCTCGGTGATCGCCCAGGACCACGCGGCCATCGGCAGGGAGGCCGCGAGCCTGCTGTTCGAACGGCTCGAGGGCGAGGGCGGACCCGCCCGTCACCGCGTGCTGCCCACCCGCTATCTCACCCGCGGCTCCGGCGAACTCCCCGCTCCCGAGGACGTCTGACGCCTTCCCCGTACGTCCCGTGAACGAGTTGTTTCCGGTGTGTTGACGGGGCGAGCCTCTCGGTGCTTCACTGCCGGAACCGGTACCGAAACCGGTTCCGGAACCGCTGCCGGTACCGGTTCCACCGATCTCTGTACGATCGGCACCTTCGGTGCGGGAGGACGTCTTCCGCCTCTGCGTGGAGTGAGAGGAGGTGGCATGGGAGTCACCATCGCCGACGTGGCCTCACGGGCCGGC
Organism: Streptomyces sp. DF42; assembly: GCF_058267695.1. Lineage (NCBI taxonomy): Bacteria > Bacillati > Actinomycetota > Actinomycetes > Kitasatosporales > Streptomycetaceae > Streptomyces > Streptomyces sp. DF42. The sequence continues at coordinate 5,099,127 of NZ_CM177859.1, forward strand.
GTCAGCAAGACGACGGTCTCGCGAGTGCTGAACGGCAAGGGCGAGATCAACGAGAACACCGTCCTGAAGGTCCGCAAGGCGATATCGGATCTGGGCTATGTGCCGAGCGCCGGAGCAGTCGGACTCGCACGGGGCACCACACAGATGATCGGCATGCTGGTCCCTGACATGGCCTGGGCCTGGGCCGGCATCGTGCAGGCGGTCGTCGAAACGCTGGAGGCCGAGGGCTTCGGGCTGCGCATGCTGACCTGGAACCGCGGTGAGGAGTCACTGCGCAGGCTCGGTCTGCAGGTCGCCGCCAAGTCCTTCGACGGCTTGTTGGTGATAGAGCCCGAGGGGGTTCTGGGATACATCACGGAACTGCACGAAGCGGGGCTTCCGGTCGTGCTGATAGACGACCGCTTCCAGCGGCCGGGATTCCCCTACGTGGCCACCACCAACCGGCAGGGGGGTGAGCAGGCCGCGCGGCACCTGCTGGACATCGGCCGCCGTCGTCCCCTGGTGGTGACCGGTCCCGAGACGTTCGGCTGTACTCGCGAACGGCTGGACGGCTTCGTCGATGTCTACGCCGAAGCCGGGATCGAGATCGACCAACGCAGCATCATCTGCGGCGACTTCCAGTTCGACCGCTGCCGGAGCGCGGTGGCGCGCGCTCTCGCGGACGGCCTGGAGTTCGACTCGGTCTTCGCACACAACGATCCCTCGGCGGCCGGTGTGCTGGCCGCAGTGCACGAGGCCGGTCTCTGGGTTCCGCAGGATGTCGCCGTGGTGGGCTTCGACGACCTCGAGATGGCGTCGTACACCTATCCGGCACTGACCACCATCCGCCAGCCCATGCGGGAGATGGGCGAGGCAGCGGCGCGACTGCTGCTGGACCACGTGCGCGGATCGCCGAAGGCCGCCGCCTCATGCATCGTCCCCACCAGCCTCGTGATCCGTGGCTCGACGTTACGGCCGGGCTCGAACTGACGCCGCGTCCTCGCGATGCGCACAGCGTCGGCGTCTCACCGAACCGTCCGTCTCCGCCGTCCTGCCCAGCCCCGCAGGCGGGGACGGACCCCCACCACGCGATGAACCGACCCCAACCGGCCCTCGGGCAGGCCGGTAGGTCGTCCAGCTCCACCGAAGTCGTCCGCGCGTCAGTCTCCGCCGGCCGTGTCCGCCCGCCGGACGGCTTCGTCACCCTCCACGCGGAACCGTGTTCACGCGTCACCGCCGAGGTGCTGTTTCCCTCGGTGCCTTCCTGATCCTGCACACGAACGGCACGCCGGGCACACCCCGCCCGGACGCTGCCCCCTCCGGGGCGGACGTTCCAGCCGCGACCCGCGGCTGACGCCCGAGCCCGCCGCAGACGAACTCACCTCACGGGCCGGCCCGTCCGGGTGTACCGGTTCCTGAACCCCGACCAGAGGTTCATCGGTCGGCCCGGACGGTCCAGCAGCCCCTCGAACAGTTCCCGGAACCGCCCGGGACCGATCAGTCGGCCAGCCGGTTGACGGCAGCGGCGGCGATGCCTTCCATATAGCCGGGGTCGTCGCTGGGCTGACCGGCGAGTTCGACGATGCCGAACCTGTGGCCGCTACGGATCACGGCGACGCCGCCGGCAACCTTGCCGTCGCCGTTGAAGGCCGGGTACCAAGTGCCCTGGCCGGCCTTGACGGTGATCGCGTGCCCCTTGCCGTAGTGCCAGTGACCACGGGGCTCGTCCTGGCAGCCGCGCACCAGCTTGTCGAGCTGCTTCTCGTACGAGGCCGCAGATGTGTCGGTGGAACCGTCCGCGGCGGATTCGGTCAGCGAGGTGCCCTCGGTGTCGAAGGCCCAGGTCACGTCGGCATAGGCGGCGGCCTTCCCCTTGGTCAGCTCTCGCATCGTCTCCTCGCCGGAGCATGCCGAGAGAGCCTGCTTCCCGGTCAGGTCCACCGTCGCGTGGACCGGGGCCAGGCCCTGCTGGAAGAAGTCGTCACTCTGCATCAGGCCGGCGGAGCCGAGGCCGGGTTCGGCAGAAGCGGCGGCAGGCGCGGTTGAAGACCGGCTCGCGGAACTCGTGTCCGCGCCGGCGGCGGGAAACGCGCCGATGCCGACCGCTATCAGGGCGGCACCGACAGAGGTGGCCACCCCTGCGGTACGACCGCGACGCGCGAACTTCCTCCGGGCTGCCTGGTTGTCGAACATCTCATCTCCTGTCGGGTCGCGACGCGGTTGGCGTCGTCGTACGTCTTGGAGATGCCAGGGGTACGGGAGATGTTGGATGGCGATCTGCCGCGATCGATGTGATCCGCATCACGTCTGCCGGTGGGGTGGGGGTGGTCTCAGAGCCGTGTCACGGCCGCACGGACGATCCGCGTCATCGCAGCCGAGCCCAGGCAGGCATCGACCTCCAGAACCCCGTAGTGAGAGCCGTTGCGGAGTACGGCGACGCCTCCGCACGGCTCCTTGCCTCGTGGAGCGGTCCCTGTGGTGTTCAGATCGCCGCTGTAAGCACCCATCCAACTCGCGGTGATGTCCGCAGCGACGTCGATCGTGTGCGTCGGCCCGTAGACCCAGTGCGTGGCCGGTTCGCTCTGGCACGGCACCTCCTCCAGCAGCAGGCGTTCGGCGTAGTTCTGGGCCAGTGCCCGGCTTCCGGCGTCGCCGGCGACTTCGCGTGCGACCTGATCGTCGATGTTCGCCGCCTCGGTGGGGTCGCCGTTGCCCCTGTCCTTGCTCGTCACCAACCCGCGGAAGTGCGCGCCATACGCTCCCAGCGTCTCGCCGAGAGTCTTCTCGCCGGCGCAGGTCGCGTTGGCGTAGTTGCCGTCGCCGACACGGTCGCGCACGTAGATGCGCTGGGAGATACCGACCTTCCTGAACTCGGCCGCTGTCAACAGGTGCGGGTTCGTCATGGGCCCGCTCGCGGGCCTCGGCGTCGGAGAGCCGTTGCCCGGCGAGGACGCCGCAGCGCCGGGCGTCACCGTCGGGGTGGCCGGCGCGGAGGGGGCAGGCAGGACGAACCGCCCGGTCAGCAGGCCGAGTCCGATGGCTACCGCCAGGATGACGACGATCGTCCGAGGCCGCACGGCAGCACCTCCCGGCCCGCGGTCGAGCTGATGCCAGGGGGGAGCGGGAAGCCGGGGCGTCTCAGAAGCCACCGCCGAGGCGGTCCCGCATGAAGCGACGAGCCTGATGGATGCGGTCCTTGACCGTGCCCAAGGGAGCGTCGGTGATCTCGGCGACCTGAAGGTAGGTCAGGTCGCCGAGATCGCGGAGCACGAAGGACTCCACCAGGGCCGGGTGCCGCTGCTCCAGTGCGGCCAGCGACTCCATCAGGTCCAGGCGGGTCCCCGCGATGACGCTCGTCGTCCGAGGGTCGATACCGTCGGGAACGACCGCATGACTGTCCTCCGCGCGCCGGCGCATCGAGCGATACGTGGCCCTGGCGGCGTTCGATGCGATTACTGTCACCCAACCGAGGAACGAGCCCCGCCCGCTGTACTCGTGCAGATGCGTGCTGATGGACAACAGAGCGTCCTGCGCGGCCTCTTCGGCGTCGGCGTGGTGCGGAAGAAACCGGGAGCAGCGGCGCATGACGGTGGGCCGAAGCCTGACCAGGAGGCGGTCCAGGGACGCCCGGTCACCTGCCTGGGCGGACGCCACGAGGTGCGTCAGCTCATCCTCCTCGGGCACCCTGCTGTCCCCCCGCTATCGTCCGACCTGGACCCCACTGGGTCGCACGAAAGTTCCCGACCACAGCCGACCACAGCCGGCTACCTCCGCCACATCGCCCCGGGAAAATGTTGCCACATGCAGAAGCTAGGTCGTTATCTCCTCGAGGACAGGCTGGGAGCCGGTTCGTTCGCCACCGTCTGGAAGGCATACGACCCCGAGCTCGACACCGATGTCGCGGTCAAGGTGCTGGCCGACAACTGGGCGTCGAACGCCGATGTACGACAGCGCTTCCTGGCGGAGGCGAGGCTGCTCCGCCGGATCTCCAGCCCACGTGTCGTGCGCGTTCACGACGTCGGCGTCCACGACGACCGGCCGTACTTCGTCATGGACTACGTCCGAGGCGGCACGCTGGCCGAGCAGACAGGGCACTGCCGGCCCGCGGAGGCGCTCCGGCTCGCGGCCGAGGCCGGGTACGCGGTCCAGGTGCTCCATGACGCGGGCGTCATCCACCGCGACATCAAGCCGTCGAACCTCCTGCTCGACGCCGGCCGCACGCCTGCCGCCGTACTTGTCGCGGACCTTGGCAGCGCGAAGCAACTGGCCGACGCGTCGGGGCTGACAGTGACCACCGGCACTCCCGCGTACATGGCGCCCGAACAGGTCTTCCAGGACGGTGGGTTCGACGGTAGAGCCGATGTGTACGCCCTCGGTGTCGTCGCGTTCGAGTTGTTGACCGGACGCAAGCCGTTCGGGTCGGGCGGTCGCACAGTCATGGTGACGCGGCAGGCGTCGACGTCGTCGTTGCCGACCCTTCCCAGAGAGCTGGGGGTTCCGGACGGCATCGAAACACTGCTTCGTGCTGCGCTGTCCATAGAACCTGACCAACGACCGCAGACCGCACAGGCGTTCGCGGATGCGCTGCTGTCACGGGAGGAAGAGGAGTGGGCGTCGGTCAGGTCTTCGGGGCCGACGCGTCTGATGGTCTGGCTTGCGGCGGTCGTCGTGTTCCTGATGACCGCGGTGCTGACCTGGTTGTTCCGCTGAACCTGCGGGTGACGACCACATCGTCGCCGGCGGCGCAGCGCCGGAGGAGGCGCTGTGGGCCCGATCCGCAGCACCCGCAACTGTCCGCTCTCCGCCCCTTCCGAGCCGGTAGTGACTGGCCCGTGATCGCTGCTGGTGGTGGCGCCGCCAGTCAGACCGGCCGAGCCGGTGGTCCACGTCGTGGACGGGCCGGACGGTGACCGTGATGAACTGGAGTATCAGGCCGTCCAGTCGGACACCAAGACGCCCAACTGCGGCCCAGTTTGTGAGCCGAAGCGCGATGGTTGTCACATAGGCACGCTGGTTGTCACCGACGGTGTTGTGGGCGGTTGAGCCTGAGCGCGACAGGTCGACGACTGTGATCATCCGTGTCCGGCCTCCTGGGCCACGTCACATCGTGCCCGGCAGCGCGGACACCTGAGCCCGCCGGCCGCAACCATTTCCGCACCTCGCGGGTCACACCTGTGAAGCACGGCGGGTCGGGACCCTCCCGGCGCACGGGAAGGTTTCGGTCGGATGGCACGACGATCACGGGTACGCGCGGTCGCGACGGCGGCGGCGGGCGCGGTGGCGCTGGTGGCGGGGGTGTTCGGCACGGGTCCGGCCCGCGCCGACACGGCGGACGCCGCACGAGGGATGACGGTCCAGTTCGCCGAGCACGAGCTCTTCATCGGGACGGAGCCGGCGAGCGTGGACCTGTCCTACCGGTGGAAGGTGGCCGGCGGGGGCACGGCACACCACGTCCACCTGACCGTCGACCTGTCGGGAGTGGCCGACTTCGCCGAGCCGGCACCGTCGGAGCACTGCAAGGGCAACCTCTGCACGCTGGACCTGGCGTCCGCCACCTCGGACTTCCACGCCATCACGCTGGTGCCGAAGCCCGGTGCGGCCGTCGGCAGCAGCGGCACCGTGACCGTCTCCGGCACGGCGTCGGACGCCACCGTCACCGGCGACCACCTCACCCTGACCAACGGCGCGACGCAGCTGAAGGTGAGCGCGTCCGCCGAGCAGCTGCACCAGGTGCCGGGCGACACGCTGACCTTTCCGCTCGACGTGTGGAACAACGGCCAACTCCCTGCGGCCAAGGGGGTGGAGTTGCGGATCGACACCACCGCCGGGCTGCACCTCCAGGGCTCCTGGGCCAACTGCCGCGCCGTGACCGCGAGCGACCGCGGGGGGCACATCGTGCGCGAGACCCTGTGCGACTTCCCCACCCCGGTGGAGCCCGGCCAGCAGTACGCGTTGTCGTCGCCGCTGCGCGTCAAGGTCGGCGACGAGGCCCTGCGCGACAAGATCTTCTACGAATTCACCCCGCTGACCAGCGCCGCCCCGGCGAACGGCCCCGGGACCCCGCTGACCCTCGTCCCGAGGGGCGCGATGCCGTCCGACGGGAACATCGACCCGTACTTCACCACCTACGTCAACAGCGTCAACCACGCCGACTTCGCCGTCATCGGGGACACCGTCACCGGGCGGCGCGGCGGTCACGCCACGCTGCACGCCACGGTGATCGACCGGGGGCCTGCGGTGGTGGAGGACCTCCTCGACGACGACGCCTTCCTCCCGGTCCTCGTCAAGCTGCCGCCGGGCACGAAGGCCACGAAGATCCCGGACAACTGCCAGCCGCCGCCCACGGACGACGGGTCGGACCCCGGCCCCCGGATGGGCCGGTCCTCGTACCAGTGCTACTTCGGCGACCCCGCCCCGGGGGACAGACACGTCCTGTCGTTCACCGTCGCTGTCGGCCCCCGTACCCCGGCCGTCTCCACGGGCCAGGTCCGCACGCTGGAGGTCATGAAGGGGCTCGACCCGGACGCCTCCAACGACAACGCGGCGCTGACCCTGCGGCTGGCGCAGGGCGGCTCCGCGGGCGGCGGTACGCCCGGCGGGTCCGGCCCCGGCGGCGCGGCCGGAGTATCCGGCTCCGTTTCGGGCGGCCCTTCCGCAGGGTCCGGACCGCTGGCCGACACCGGATTCGGCGGCGGCTGGATCGTCTGGGCGGCCGGCGCGCTGTTGCTGGCCGGTGGTGTGGCCGTAGCGCTCTCCCGACGGTCCCGCGGTGGGAACTGACACGTCGTCCGGGAGTCAGAACCAGTGCAGGGTGCATTGCCCGTCTTCTACGGAGAGCTTGCGGTGCTGTGTACCACCGCCGCCTGGCCCGCGACTCCTAAGCCCTCCCGGTCCGCTCTGCCGCCATGATCTACCTTGCGATGATCGCCTTGATGGCCGCCGACTCACCAGAGATTCCACCCCAACCCGGCGAGGGCTCTAATGCCTCATCAAAGCCGCATCTCGGGATGAAACATCGGGAGAAAACGCTCTCTGAGGACCCGTCGCCCGCTTCGAACCCCGCGAAACGTGAGTTTTCCGTCATGGCCGACGGGCAACTTCACCTGGGAGCATGATTGTCCATCGGGTGGACGGGGGAAAAGCGGGATGACCACTGCGCACAGACGGGTTCGTGCGGCCATGATCGTCGCGGCGGTGCTGGCCGCCGCCGGCTGTTCCGGCGGGGGCGGTGACGACGCGGCTTCCAGCCCCTCCGCGACGACGACCGCGGCGGCCCCGGCCACCACCCCTTCGACGGCCTCGCCCACCCCTGCGGTCAAACCGTCGGACATCTACCCCACGAACGCGGCCGGCTGCCATCCGAACGCGAAGTGGAGTACGGCGAAGGCGGTGGACTGGGTCCACTGGGGGCAGGTCGGCACGCCCGCCCTGGGCCCGGGAGAGGTCCGGTTCCCCAAGTCCATGTCCGGCTTCGACGGGCCCCTGTGCGACCGGGTGACCGTCCAGGTCCAGTTCTGGCGCGTCAACTACCGGCCGTCCAGCGCCACTTCGGCCGCCGACCCGCTTTCGAGGGAGGCGAACTACGACTACAGCCTGCAGTCCCTCAAGCGCACCGAACTGCGCATCGACGGCCGCAAGGTCCACGACGTGAAGCCGCCGAAGGGCTTCGCCTCGGCCAAGGCCAGCCCCTGCGACGGCTTCCTGGAAGCGATCTACGTCGGCGCACCGCTCAAGAACCGCGAACTGCCGACCAAGATCAGCACGGGCAACACGATCGTCGGCGACGACGTCACCTTCCCGACCAAGCGCGTGGTCGATTACCACGTGTTCGCGCCGTCCGCGCCCCAGCTCTGCGACGACAACGGCATCCCCACGGCATCCCCCGCACCGTCCGGCTACCCGTCGTCCGGCTTCGGGCTGTCCACGCCGTCCTACCCCTCCTTCGACCTCACCCCGAAGAGCTGAGCGGCCGGGGGCCACGCCGGCACGCGCGCCGGCGCGAAGCCGTCGTGGCCCTTGCTGCCCACCGTCCGTAGCGCCGTGCCGGTCAACCTCGGGTGGCTGCCGATCAGTTCGATCACGGCCCCGCTGCCCGCCGCTCGCCCCCTACCATTCGGGCAGGGGGCTCACGCGCGCCGCCAGGCAGGGGGCCAAGCATGCGGTCGATCACTTCACGGCCGGTGTTCGGGCGCTTCGTCGGCGCCGTCGCGGTCGGCGTGGCCCTGGCAACGACCTCAGGATGCACGGTTCCCGTCGATGCCGTCGCCGGCGTCTCCGTGACCAGCGACGGCCATCTGCTCGGCGTCATGATGGTCTGCGGACATCAGATTGATGGCGCGACCCTCTACGTGGACAGCGACGACGTCAACAAGACGGTGACGGTCGGTTCATGGACCGCCGACCGCCCCCTCAGGGCTGGTCTCACCACCTGGACCCTCGATTCTCCTGCCGTCGGCTGGACCGCGACCAGATCCCTCACCCCGCTCACCACCAAGACCACGTATGCCCTCTACGGCTGGACCAAGGACAACTCGTGGTCATCGAGCAGCGTCTCCTTCACCCCGAGCGACCGGGACCGGCTCACCCCAGGGAAAGTCCGCTACGACAAGATCTCGGACAATGGTGATGAATCGCCAGTCACTGTCCCCATGGCGGAGTTCAAGGCGAGGGCTTGCCAGAACGTGTAATGCTACGGCGCCTCCGGCCAGGGCTGATGCGTTCTCAGCAGGTGATCTCGAGGAGTGCGGTGGCGTAGTCGGGGCGTGACCGGTAGTGGTCGGCTGCGGCGGCGATGTTGGTCCAGCCGGCCTGGCGCATCAGGCCGATGGCGAGGTTGCGCAGGGTGGCCATGGCGCGGGGTGCGCTGCCGGTGCGGATCTTGGAGACGTCCTCGGCGAATGTCACGTCTCTCACGTGGTGAAGGGCTTCCACGGACCAGTGGCCCTGGACGAGTTCGACCAGTCGGGCGGGGTCGGCCTGGCCGGGGGTGAGGCTGGTCACGGCGTAGACCGTTTTCGTCTGGACCTCGCCGGTCGTGGTGTCGACGCGGCGTCGCTTGATCTCGATGGCCTGGACGGCGTGCGGGAACAGCAGCCCGGCTTCGACGGTGCACACCTTCAGCCGCCTCACCTCGCGACGTCCGTGCCCGGCGGTGCGGGCGCGGTCCAGCAGCGGCATCTGCTGCCAGGGCAGGCGGCGCAGTTGCCGGCGCAGCTTCTTCTGGTTGCCCTTGCAGACCAGGAGGTAGTGCCCGCCGGCGGCGACGATCTTCTTCGCAGTCTTGCGCCGGGTGTGCATCGCGTTGGCGGTGACGACCATGCCGCGCAGGTCGACGCAGGCCAGCAGTGGGGCCATGGCCGGGATCTCGTTGCTATTGGCCGCCACCTGGCGCCGGGTGATGACGGTCTGGCTGCCGTGCAGGGCAGCGGCCAGCAGGCGTATCGCGGTCTTGCCTTCGGTGCGCGAGCCGCGGACCGTCTTACCGTCCACCGCCAGTCCGACCAGGGTTTCTTCCTCCTCGACGGGATCGGCGGCGTGGCGGGCGAGCCAGGTTCCGACGGCGTCGTCCAGGGCGTCGCCGTCGATGCGGGCCAGCAGTCGGGCGAGCGTGGAAGCGTTGGGCGTGGCGCGGGCGAGGCCGAGTCCGGCGCGGACCTGCGGGTCGGCGTCCGTGGCGTAGCGGGCGATCTGCGCCAGCGGGCGGGCTCCGCCGAGCACCGCCGTCAGGCACAGGGCCAGCAGCACGCCGATGCGGTAGCGGCACCCGCGCACCCGCCGGGGATCGGGCACGGCGGCCAGCACCTCAGACAGCGAGACCATCTCGTGCGGCTCGATGGACGGACAGGGCTCGTCGCCGTCCTCGCAGTAGCGTGCGAGGACGTTGATCAGGGAGGATGGCACGCGGACACGACTCCAGGACGGGGCCGGTCGGCGAGTGGCCAGTACCGAAGTACGCGACCGAGCCGTCCACGGTCGGCACCGGGAAGTGCAGGCCGTTGGCCGCGCCGGACAGTTCCTGCACCACCGTGCCGTCGTCCCCCTGGAGCTTCCACTCGAGGATCTCCCCCGGGGCGCCAAAGGACGCGGTGGGCATCAGCCGCCCCGCATGGGAGCGAAGGACATCGTGGCGTTGTCGCCTCCCCAACACTGGTCCCCGGATGCCTTGAGGACCTTGTTGCCGCCGCTGTCCAGGAGCGTGCCTCGCTTGCGGGGCGGCGTGGCTGGCCGCGTCGTGCCGCCGCGGTCTCGGCTGTCTCATCGCCGCGTCGGCGGCCCGAGGCCGGCGAGCCCTTCTGTGACGACTGACGCGCCCCTCGGAGCCGAAGAGGGCCGCCAGCAAAGCTGACGGCCCTCAACTAGCGATCGAGGCCGGTTACCGCAGGCTCCACTTCTGGCTGGAGCCGCCCCAGCAGCTCCATAGTTGAAGCTTCGTGGCGTTCGCGGTACCGAGACCAGCGGCCTCCAGGCACAACCCTGACAGGGCATTGGTGATCGTGCCGTCGGCGTTGATGTTCCACTGCTGGTTCGCACCCCCTGTGCAGTCCCAGATGGCGGCGGGAGTGCCGTTGCTGGTGCCCCAGTTGTACGCTTCCAGGCACTTGTTGCCGTACACCGTCAGCTGCTTGCCGGACGTGTAGGTCCACCGCTGGTTGGAGTTGCCGTTGCAGTCCCACAGGTTCAGCTGGGTACCGTTGTTCGTGGTCGCGCCGGGCACGTCCATGCACCGGCCGGACCCGGCACCCACGACCTCCGCGTTCTGCTGGCTGCCGCCGCTGGTCTGCGCGTAGCCGGCGGCGGTGATGTTGGCCTGGACCGCGTTCTCGGTGGCGTCCGACGGGTAACCGGCGGTCATCACGCCTTCGTAGAAGGTACCGGCGCCGCCGACGCTGTTGTCGCCGCCGATGCCGACAACGATGGACCCCTCCTTGCTCATCGGGTTGTAGCCCGCGACATTGGGGCGCTGCCCGTCGTAGTAGGTCGACAGGCCGCCGGACTGCCCGTTGCCTCCCCGGATGGCCCAGTGGTTCGGCTCGCCCTTGACGATGGCGGTCAGGAAACGGTGGTTGACGGTCGGGTCGTTGGCGTTGGCACCGGCGTTGGGTCCGCTGAACAGGCCGTTCTCGAGGTCGCCCATGACCCAGGGGCCGGAGCCGGAGCCGGAGCCCCACCAGTTGTTGCTGCCGAAGTAGATGGCCTCCATGTGGCCGTTGCCGGTGTTGTTGTTGCTCGTCTCGGCGTTGCCGTAGTCGAAGCAGCAGCCGTCGCTGGAGTGCGTGCCGTCGAGGACCGCGTACATCCCCTCCGGCTGGTCGCCGACGGCTATGCCGTTGGTGTGGTTGTTGCGGTAGCCGCCACCGGGAGCGATGAAGACGCCGTACGCCTTGCTGCCGTTGACCGTGACCGGCGCGGCGGTCGCGTCCGAGAGGTTGTCCGGGCCTGGCGCCGCGCCGCCGCCGGGCGCCTGCGTGAGGCTGTTACCCCGACCGGACTGGTCGTAGATGACGGTGATGACGCAGCTCGTGCCGGCGCAGAACGAGTCCTGTGCGGCGGCGTTCGCGACGCCTCCGGCGCTCAGTACGCCGATGTCGCGGGTGGTGTTGTCCGACGACCGTCTGACTTGGTACAGCGGGCCGTTGTAGGAGGCGTACAGGGCACGGGTGGTGCTGTGGGCCGCGACGCAGGGTGTGCTGCCCGCGAGGTAGATGTCGCAGGGCCCTTGCGTGGCGGCGTGCGAGGCGCCGGTGGAGGCGACCAGGCCGGCGAAGGCGAGGGCCACCGTTGACAAGGAGGCGACCAGCCTTCTTCGCAGTCGGCGGGAAGTGCGGAACGCAAGCATCATGAACTCCCTTGTTCATGGGTGTGGATCACCAGGCACCCCCGGCCGAGTCGGCGGTGGGACTGTCGGGGCGCAGATAGGTATGGGCAGCCGGACTCGTTGCCGGATCCGCCGAATTGTTAACGCTCACAACCTTGCCGCGGCTGTCACGTGACCTGACGTTCCGCTTGCGGGCATCACTATCAATGAACGCCGGTTTCCGGTCAAGACCTGCTCAGCCTCTTCCTCTTTGTGAACGCGAACATGCCTTCCTTCGTGCGGTCACCGCGTTCCCAACACGCCGGCAAGAAGGCGGCGTGGGTCTGTCTGCGGCGGTGGGCGACGGCCCCGTGCTCGCCCGCGAGGGAGCCCGCACACTGAGCCGGTTGCGGACCTCTTCGGACAGGTGGGCGGATCCCCCGCACCGTGGCCCGGGTGGTGGCCTCAACTGCCCGCTCGCCGAGGACAGTCAGCGATCTCACTGTCTGGGAACGCACGAGCCCTGCGCCTCCGGCCAGGTCGAGGCGCTCCCGTTGTCGAGAGCACGCGCTCAACCTTCGCCGCTACAAGACACGAGATCACGATCTACAGCTGGAGTAGTAGCTTCCAGTCACGCCGCAAACGACCAGATCAGCGGGGCGCGAGCGGGGGGCGCATCAACGGCGATCGGCCATGTCCCCGCCGAATTCACAGCCACACTTCGTGGGCTTCATTCGACCCACCGAGCGACCTGCAAAAGCGGGAGTGCGCCGGTGAAATGTGTTCGGAGTGACGATCAGCCTCGACACCGAGTACGGCACCTCGCACTTCCAGAAAATCACCGCGGGGTCGGGTGGCTCGGAGCACGACCTCTGGGGCGCCAAGGGCTGGCGATGTCGTCGGCTGCCTCCTGCCAGGAGGAGGGCAGGACGTGCGCCGTCTGCGGCGACCGCGCTGCCCACCGCAACCACCGGTGTGGGGCGACGGCTCCCGCGACGAGAGCCGATGCCAGGACAAGGTGCCAAGACCGCTTCATCGAGTCAGGGTGCTTCCCGAAGTGCTGGTGATCCTTACGGACGTGAAGACCGGTGGCCGGCCACCGGGATCTCAAGAACCCGGAGAAGTTCTCCATCCCACCTACGTCGCCCGTCGGGGCGGACGAGGCGACAGGGGCATTGAGGACTTGCCCACCTGGCACACGGAAGGCATCGGGTCCTGGGGAACGGTCCCTTTCGTGCCGCGCACCGGTCGCCGAGAAAACAGCGTCGGGGCGGCAACCTTCTCGTCCTCTGCGGCAACTGGGAGCCGGAAGGCCGAGTCGAACTACCGGATGGACGGGCATGAGGGCAACGAAGCACGCCGCGCCGCAACCGTGGCGCAGGCGCGGACTGGTCACGGGCATTCCCTTGGCGCTGCTGGGCGTCGGTGCGCCGGCGTGCCGTCCCCCCGGGGGCGGAACCGGTGTAAGGATCACCGACATCTACGGGGAGCGGCTGACCGTCGGCGGCACCGCCGTGCAGCCGGACGTCGCGCAGCCGACCGGCGTCCGGTTCGCCCGGCAATGACCAGCCCGCCGGTCGGCCTTCACCGGCCCGCAACCGAGCACGAGCGCCGGTCCGGTCCCGGGCCGGGCACTGTTAGGCTGCGCCCCCCGATGTTGTTAAACACGCAACCAACGTGCACATCATTGCCAGGAGAGGGCGACCGGGGGATGCTCCTCGACGACGCGTCCGCGGAGTTCCACGAATTCTTCGAACGCCACTATGCCGAACTCGCCCGTCTGGCCCACCTCCTGACCGGCGAGACGGACGCGGCGGACGACCTCGCGGCGGATGCCCTGGTCGCTCTGTGGCAGCGCTGGGACCGGTTGCGGCAGGCCGACCACCCGCTCGCCTACGCCCGCGGTGTGGTGGCCAACCTGGCACGGAGCCGGATCCGCAGCGCGGTGCGTGAGCGACGCCGGATCGCGCTGTTCTGGTCCCGCGGCCCCGAGAAGGTGGAGGGGCCGGACATGGCGGCCGTGCTGGACGTCCGCGCGGCGCTCGCCCGGCTGCCGTTCCGCAAGCGCGCCTGCGTGGTGCTGCGGCACGCCTTCGACCTGTCGGAGAAGGACACGGCGGCGGCGCTGGGCGTCTCGGTCGGCACGGTGAAGAGCCAGACCTCCAAGGGAATGGCCGAGCTGGAAAGGACACTTGGCGCACGAGCGGCCGGGGACCTGGTGGCAGGGAGGAGGAACCGGTGAACGAGGAGATCGCACGTCAGCTGCGCGAGGCCGCCGAGGCCCACCGGCCCGACCCTGCGCGGATGCTGGCCCGGGTGCAACGCGGCATGGCCGGCCCCGCCGTCCGTCACCGTGCGCGGCCGTTCGCGAGGTCCGGGACCAGGGTCGCGCTCGCCGGGCTCGCCGCCGCCGGCATCCTGGCGACCGGCGGCCTGGCCGTCGCCGCCATCGTCGCGACCCCGCCGCCGTCGGCCACCGTGACCGTGCCCGCCACCCCGTCTCCGGCCGTCAGCTCCCCGCACCCGACATCGGCCCGCCCCACCGCTGTCGCGCCGGCCCCGGCCACCCCGGGCAGCTCGCGCCAGACTCCGCCGGCCACCAGCCCATCGCCGACCGCCGGCGAGAGCCAGAACGGGCCGCTGTGGTCGGCCGGCTCGGTGGACCCGCGCAGCAGCGTCTACTGGACGCAGAGCAACCTCGCCCTCAAGACGACCCAGCCCGTCACCTCGCTCACGATCGAGATCCGGATCGTGCAGACCGGCGGGGTGAAGAACACCGGCACCTGGCAGACCCTGCCGAGCGGAGACTTCACCGTCACCGTCCAAGAGTCCGGCGGCACGCTCGTCTACCGGTGGGTCCTCAAGCCGGGCCTCACTGTGCCGGCCGGGAGCTATGAGTTCGCCGCCCAGTTCAACAAGGGCACCGGCGCGCGCGGTGCCGTGGGCGACGGCTACCGCGTCGACGCGCAGGGTTCGGGCGGCTCCGCGTCGGTCCGGGGAGGGTTCGTCCCGACCCGGTGAACGCCGCTGTGCGGCAAGGCGACGAGTCCCCTTGCCGCACAGCTCGGTGGGAGAACAAGTACCCGAACTGCTGGTACGGGGCCCAGTCGGCCGGGCCGGCGTCGGTCCCGTCGGCGTAGGTGGCCGGCAGGTCGCCGTGGAGCTGGGTCGGGGATGGTGACGGCGGCCGTGGAAATTCTTCCCTCGATCGCAGCAGCCTTCGCGTGCGGGGCGGCAACCGGCGGGTGACCGGGGCCGGATCAAGGCCCGCTGTGCCAGAAGGACATGCCGTTGTCGGATCAGAACCGCTCTCATCGTCGCCGTCCGGCAACCCGCCGCGTGCGCGCCGTCGCCGTGGTCCTCGCCGCCGCGTGTGCCGCCGTACCGCTGGTCGCGCCGGCCGCACGCATGCCGGAGGCCCGCACACCGACCCTGGCCGCCGCGGCGGCCGGCAGCGGCCGCTACTTCGGCACGGCAGCGTCCTCGGGCACGCTCGGTGACTCGACGTACTCCACGATTCTCGACCGGGAGTTCAAGATGACCAGCCCGGAGAACGAGATGAAGTGGGACACCGCCGAACCCTCCCGTGGCAGCTTCAACTTCGGCCCGGCCGACCAGATCGTCGGCCACGCCACCGGGCACGGGCTGCGGATGCGCGGCCACACCCTGGTCCGGCACTCCCGACTGCCCAGCTGGGTCAAGTCCATCACCGACGCCGACACCCTGCGCGGCGGATTAGTCCTCAGCCCGACGCGGATGACGAAATGCGCCCCCATCGAAGAGATGGGGGCGCATTCGTCGGCTTCGCCTACTTGAGTGCTGTACCACCCGAGTTGTGGTACGCGATCGTCTTGTTGATCAGGTTTCCGCCGTCGGTTTCGACCGCGGTCTGTTCCTGCTGCCCTGGACCGAAGAACAGGCCGGCGATGTGGGCGTTCGCCACCTGGTCCATGTGGGCGAACAACCAGTCCACCTTGTCGTCCTTGTAGTGGTTGAGGGTGTTGTTCTGCGCCATGTTGCCCACGGGGATCTGCCACAGGACCACCGGCTTGCCCACGGACTCGGCCATCGTCTTGTAGAACTTCAGCGAGGCGGCGGCCTTCTGGTCGTTCCAGAAGTGGTCACTACCACCATGGGCCGACTGCGCGTACCAGCCCGCGTCGCGGTCCGACACATCGGAGGCCAGGAAGTCGGCGTTCTTCGCCCCGAGGCTCGCGTAGTCCTTGACGCACGCCTGCATGTTGGTCTCCCAGTCGAAGCAGGAAAGGTGCATCCCCACCGCGGTGTTGGGCGCGTACTTGTGGGCCATCGAGATCAGGCACTGGGCGAGTCCGGCGGCGCTGTTCTCCTGTGATCCGCAATCCTTCGGATTCGCGCCCGAGACCTGTGCGGGAACCTGGTGCGGATCGCCGAGCGACCGGACGTAGCCCCAGAAGTCGGGCTCGAGGTCGATCGCCTCCTGCGACGTGCCGATCTTCTGGAGGAAGAAACGGTAGTCGTTCAGGTACCGGGTGAGCAGGTCGAGCCGGTTGATGGCCTTGACCTCGCCCGGACCGTCGCCCTGGCCCGCCGCATCCCCGAGGTCGCGCAACGAGTACCAGGTCCAGAGCATCTTCTGCGGACGCGGGCTGCCCTTGTACGTCGCCTGGGCCGCCTCGGTGTCCCGCCAGGTCACGTAAGTGCCGGGCGCCGTGGTGCTGCCGTTCCAGCAGCCCCACCAACCCGACCAGTCGTCGTGGCAGCGCGCTGCCGAGTAGTAGTCCGACGAGGGCGCGGGCTGGCTGTGCACATAGGCGTACCGCACGTCGAACGGCGCGGCGGCCGCCGAGGCGTCGGACATCGAGCCGCCGATGAGCACCGTGCCGCTGCCCATGAAACGTGTCGTCGAGCTGCCGCCACCGGCCACGGGAGACGGCGTCGACGACGGGTGCGAGCTGCTCGGAGCCGGGCTGGTGGGAACGCTGCTGCTCGGCGCGGTGGGCGTACCGGAGCTGCCGACGCTCCCGGCCGGGACGAGCTGCCACTGCTGATCGGCCCCGCCCCGGTCGCGGTTCTGGACGACACCGCTCCCGTTGGCTTTGGCGGCGTCGTGGACATCGACGGCCATGCCACTGAAGCGATTGACCAAACGCACGTAGCCGTCCGGCGACTTGGCCAGTTTGAACTGCTGGTTGGTGCCGTTCAGGTCTTTCCACTGCACGATGGCGGAGCCGGCGGTCTTCGACCAGCCGAGGTCGTCCAGCACCTTGCCGGAGTTCCGGTTCTGCAGCCGGTAGTACCCGTCACCCGAGTCGATGAACCGCCACTGCTGGTTCGCCCCGCCGTGGCGAGCCCACTGCACCACCGCCGCGCCGTCCTTCGTGGCGAAGGCGCGGTCGTCCAGCACCTTGCCGCTGTTGCGGTTGACCAGCACGTACCACTTCTTCAGATTCAGGGGTGTTTCCGCCGATGCCTGACTGACCACAACAGCCGAGCCGGCCACGACCACCATGGCGAGACCCGCCCAGAGACCCCGACGCGCGAGCAACCGACGGCCACGATGCTTCGGGCGACCATCGCGCGCGCCGCCGTCATGTCTGTGCTCTCGTTCCAGGGACATGCCTGTGCTCTCTTTCAGCCGTTGCATCTGACCGGACCACTTGGCCGGACAACGCTGAGTGGTCCGAGAGGCCGAAAAGGTTGCCGCGAAGAGCCACAGATTTTTTTCTCCTCGACCGCTTCCCGTTCGCCGCGGAGCACGGCACGGCCGGCGGTGGCGAACGCCTGATGGCTGCTCCCGGCCCTGCCGCTTACCGCGTACCACGCCCGCCACCGGCCTTCCCCGCGGAGGGAGATCGATGCTGCGCAGGGGTGAGGGGTAGCTCGGCCCAGTTCGTCTTGCCGGTGCGGGTGTGACGGCTGCCCCACCGCTGGGAGGGCTGAGCGACGATGAGGAGGCCCCGGCCGCCTTCGCCGGAGAGGCGGGCGCGTCCCAGATACGGGGCATTGGACTAGACAACAAACAAGCCCCAGGTCGCTGACCTGGGGCTTCATTCTGGAGCGGGTGACGAGAATCGAACTCGCACTCTCAGCTTGGGAAGCGACGGCGCTTGGAGGGTCGGAGAGGATCTGACCTGGGCTTACGTACTTGGGTGTGGCGCCCGGGAGCGCACGATCGCACCGTAGTTGACCGTGGTTCACCGGTCTTATGGGCACGCTATGGGCACGGCGCTCGGGCGACGGGTAGGTGGCGCGCCGAAGTGGCCCACCTTTTGCATGGGGCCGCCCGTGCCGGGGCCGACCGCGCGGAGCCGTTGCGTGTGCACATGGATGGCCGGCCCTTTCTGGGGCGTCGCCCGCCCTCACCCGCGAGGTGGCGCTCTGGGTCACCGACCGTTGCGCGGCCTCGTTTTCTGATCCGCCGAACAGGCCCCAGGGCGCTACACGGCAGCCCTCGGCCCGAGCCCACCTGCCGATGCGGCGGGTATCGGCAGGCGCTTGAGCTTGCACCCTGAAACCGATCGGTTTACTCTTCTGGAAACCGATCGGTTTCTCATTCTCCGGGAGAGAGTCATGACCGTTTTGAAGGGCGCGAACGTCTTCGTCACCGGCGGCAGCCGCGGCATCGGCAAGGCGCTGGTGGAGGAGCTCTACGCGCGCGGCGCCGGCAAGGTCTACGCCACGGCCCGCGACCCGCGCAGCGTCACGCACCCGGACGCCGTCCCGGTGGCGCTGGAGGTCACCGACCCGGCCTCCGTGGCCGCGGCCGTCGCGCAGGCGGGGGATGTCACCGTGCTGATCAACAACGCCGGTGCCTCGGTCGGCGCGTCCTTCCTCGGCTCCCCGATCGACGACATACGCCGGGAGTTCGAGACGAACTTCTACGGCCCGCTTCTGGTTGCCCGTGCCTTCGTGCCGGTCATCGAGCGCAATGGTGGCGGCCACGTCCTGAACGTGCACTCCGTGCTTTCCTGGCTGGCCCTCGGTGGCTCCTACAGCGCCTCCAAGGCCGCCCTGTGGTCGCAGACCAACTCCCTGCGCCTGGAGCTGCAGCCGCGTGGCATCGCGGTGACCGGACTGCACGTCGGGTACGTCGACACGGACCTCGCGGCCGGCGTCGAGGCGCTCAAGTCCGACCCCCGTGACGTCGCCGCCCTCGCCCTCGACGGCATCGAGACCGGTGCGTACGAGGTGCTCGCCGACGACATCTCGCGGCAGGTCAAGGCGGGCCTGGCCGACGACCTGACGGGGCTGTACCCCCAGCTCGCCAAGTAGACCAGCTTTCTGAGACCCGAAAGGGCATTGGCGATGAGTGCGAATTCAGAGACGAAGAAGTTCTACGCCCTGAACATGTTCGACGTGGTTGACCTGGAGAAATACCTTGCCTATTTCAGCCGCTTGCCCGAAGCGGCTCCGCAGTACGGTGGCCGAATGGTGGCGTTCGGCCGCTTCCGGGACAACGTGGCCGGTGACCTCACGCCACGGCAGGTGCTGTTCCTTGTCGAATGGGAGTCCGAAGAGGCGTTCAACCGCTTCCGGGACGATCCGGAACTGGCCGACTTGCATCCGCTGCGGGAGAGCGGGACGGCGTCGTACATCTGGCAGACGTTCGATGGCTCCGACATGAGTGACCCCACAGACGTCTCGCTCGACGACGTCCTGGCGGTGCTCAAGCCTTAGCCTCGATCCTTTGTGAGGGCCCACCGGCGGAGTCGGTGGGCCCTTTCGCGTTCCGGAGCGGGCAGTGCCTGTGCGTCAGCCGGCCAACTGGTTCATCTTGCGGATCTGCTTGTCGAAGACCGCGGCGGGAGCGAGGCGGCGCAGTACGCGTGCGCGTCCGGCCAGGGGGCCGGCCGTGTAGCGCGGCCTCGGCTTCGGGTCGGTCGCGGCCGCCACGATCGCCTTGGCGACGACAGCGGGGGCGTCGCCGTCCCTGACCGCCTCCGCCATCACGCGGTCGACGGTCTGCCGCTGCTTCGCGTAGGCGTGCAGGGGGGTGTCGGGCTTCGCGCTGTTGGCCTCGAATCCGGTCCTGGTGTAGGCGGGTTCGACGATGAGCGCCCGGACACCGTGGTCACGGACCTCGTGGTCCAGGGACTCGGTGTAGCCCTCGATCGCGTGCTTGGAGGCGGCGTAGGCGGCCATGTAGGGCTGGGGCAGAAACCCGAGGACGGACGAGATGTTGATGATGCGCCCGCGTCGCTGGGCGCGCATGTGCGGCAGAACCTCGTTCACCATGCGCATGACCCCGAAGACGTTGATGTCGAAGACGGACTGAGCTTGCTCGACGGAGGTTTCCTCCGCCGCCCCCAGCGAGCCGACGCCCGCGTTGTTGACCAGGACGTCGATCCGCCCGAACCGCTCGGTCACCTCCCGGACCAAGGCGGTGACCGAGGCGTCACTGGCGACGTCGAGGCCGAGGAACGTCACGCCGCCGAGCGGGGTGACGCGTGAGGTGTCACGGCTAGTGCCGACCACGTTGAATCCGGCCGCGACGAGGGCGAGCGCGGTTTCCTTCCCGATGCCGGAGGATGCGCCCGTCACGAGTGCCACCGGCCGACCTGTCGTCATCATGGACTCCCGCACTCGCTCGAAACCGATCGTTTTCCGCTACAGTAAACCGATCGGTTTCCGTGTGCAAGGTCAAGCAGGAGATGGGGCATGGGCGGGATCAGTGCGCAGGAGCGGCGTGAGGACTTCATTCGTGCGGCGATCGCCGAGTTCGCGCGCGCCGGCTACCGCGGCACCACCACCGCGGCGATCGCCGAGCGGGTCGGCGTCACGCAGCCCTATCTCTTCCGGCTTTTCCCGGACAAGAAGGCGATCTTCGTCGCCGCTCTGGTGCGGAGCGCGGAAGACACTCGCCTGGCTTTCGAGAGGGCGGTCGACGGTGTGGAGGGCGGTGAGCGAGCTCGGCAGGCGATGGCAGACGCTTATGTGCGGCTGATCTCGACGCGCCCCGAAACGCTCCTGGTGCAGATGCAGGGATACTCCGCAGTGGCGGCCGCCGAGGCCCGCGGCGATGACCTGATCGGTCAGGTCGTCCGGGCCGGCTGGATGAAGATCTGGGACACCGTGCACCAGTCGCTTGGCGCCGATGCCGACGAGACCGCAAGATTCTTCGCCTGCGGCATGCTCGGCAACATGCTTGCGGCCATCGGGCTCCCCTCGGCTGCCGGGTGGTGAGTGGAGGGTCCTGGACAGTGGTGCGTCAGCGTACGTCCGCCGCGTCGAGCAGCGTGGAGACCGTGGGTGCGACGAGCCCGGTCAGGTTGTCGGCCTGAATCCCCGCGCGGGCGCTCGCGCCGTCGAAGACCAGGCTGAGCTGCCGGGCCAGCAGATCGGGATCGCCCGCCCCGCCCTGCTCGGCCTCGGCGCGGAAGAAGGCCGTCAGATTCGCCTTGACCTGGTGGGCCACGCGGCTCGCCGGGTGGCCCTGGTCCTTGAGCTCGACCTGCACGGCCAGATATCGGCAGCCCCGGAACTCCGGCGCCCCTCCCTGCGATTCCACCTGATGGAAAACGTGCAGGATCCGCTCGCGGGGTGACCGGCCGTCGTCCGCCGCGGGCAGGAGGGTCGCCACGTAGACGCCGGCGCGCTCCTTCAGGCTTGCCGCCAGGAGTTCGTCCTTGCTCTCGAACAGCTGGTACATGGAGCGCTTCGACACCCCTGCCGCCTTGCAGAGCGCCTCGACGCCGATGCTGACGCCGTCTCGGTAGGTGAGCGTGGCCGCCGCCTCCAGTAGGCGCTCCCTGGGGCTCAGTTTCACTTCGGTGGTCATACCGTGAGGTTAACCCGGAGCGGACGAAATGAAAACCGATCGGTTTCCGAAGGGGGTCCTCGGAAGAGGCTCGGCGACGGCCTGGGGGAAAGGGCCGTCGCCGAGCCACGATGGTGTGCGCGCCTGCCGTCCCCGCCAGGGCGACGCACACCGGGGCCACTCCGAGTAATGGCCCGTCTTGGGTGATCGGCCGTCATGCCGGTGCGGCGGTCTTCTCCGGCTTCGTCTCCGCCGGGATACGGTGCAATCCCTTGCGGCCGTAATAAGGGGTGACTGTCGCTCATGACGTACGTGTCTCTCGGTCGGCTGACGCGGAACACCTCGCCGGGGGATGCCAGCCGCCGGTGACTTCCTTCACGGGCTTGTGGGGGAAGCGGCGTCGGGCGTACTCCTGCGCGGGGGAGCCCGGCAGGACGTACAGGGTCTCCTTCTTGTCCTGAAGCGGTCGCAGCACCGTGTCCATGAAGCTCTTGCGGTCGTCCAGGTACGGGCCCAGGACGTCCTCGCCGGCGGGGCAGACGGCGAGGCAGTAGCCGGACTTGTAGCCGGGTGGAGAGCTCAGGCTCTGCCACATGGAGGCGCTCTCGGAATCGCTGACCCGGGAGCGGTAGTCGGCGGCGTCCTCGCTGTCGGCCACGGTCTGCGCCCAGTCGGTGAACCCGCTCATGAACTCGCGGTAGTTGTGCGTGGTGCAGGCCAGCCCGTCGAAGGAGCCGTCCTTGGCGATGGCGCCCACCGGGCAGGCCGCGACGCACAACTTGCAGTCGATGCACGGGTTGTAGTCCAGCGCCTGCCCGTACTCGCTCACCTCTGCGTCCACCAGGACGGTCACGAGCAGGATGAAGCTGCCGAACTTCGGGTGGATGACGTTGCGGTGCAGGCCCATGACGCCGAGGCCGGCGGCTACGGCGACCGTCTTGTGCGCGACCACCCAGATCCGCTCACGCGGGAAGCGGTCCATCTCCTGCGGGAAGCCGACCGACGGGTTGAGCGCGCGATAGCCGACGTCCTGGAGTGCCTGGGTGACGCTGCGGGCGGCGTGGTTGGCCTGTTCGTCGGTCTGGTGGAACTCCTGGTTGGCCACGCTGCGGGCGGGGGAGCGGCAGTTGTCGCGGTTCATCCGCACCGCCATCGCGATCAGGGTGCGGGTGCCGGGCAGTGCCGCCTGTGCGTACGCGCGCTCGCCGGCCAGGTCGGGGTGATCCAGGCTGACCGCGGCCGCGTCGTCCGCCCCGGCGGCCAGACACAGCTCGCGCAGCCAGGCCGCGTCGATCACGGGCGGTGGGCTCGCGACGTCGCCCGCCGCGCGCCGGGCGAGTACGGCCCGTACCGACGGGTGGGCGGCCAGCTTCGCCGGAAGCCTGGGGGCCGGGGCCGTCGTCCGCTCGTCGGCGTCGCGCGCGGCAGTCATCCGTACTCCTGGGGATTCGGGTGCGAGACTCGCCCGCACGGCGAGAAACCGATCAGTTTCACCACCGTAAACCGATCGGTTTCCGTGTGCAAGCCCCAGCAGCGAGCTGCTGGCTGTCTGTGAGGCTGTACGCCTGCGGCTGGGGGCTTGCGGCGATGAGGTCTCGACCCTCACGGCGGTCCGTGACGACGGCGGAGTTTCTCGTGGCGCCGGAGGTCGGCCGCGACTCACCGGGTGCATCGGCCGCCACGGCTGCTCCCGAAACGCGATGCGTCAGCGCAGGTGCGCCGCATCGAGCAGGGCGGCCACGGTCGGGGCGACGAGCCCGGCCTGCGTGTCGGCTTTGATCCCCGCACGGGCGCTGGCGCCGTCGAAGACCAGGATCAGCTGCCGGGCCAGCAGGTCCGGGTCGCTCGCCCCGCCCTGTTCGGCCTCGGTGCGGAAGAAGGCCGTCAGGTTCTCCTTGACCCGATGGGCCACCTGGCTCGCGGGGTGGCTCGGGTCCTTGAGCTCGATCTGCACGACGAGGTACCGGCAGCCCTGGAAGTCGGGTGCACCCGCCTGCGCCTCCGCCTGCTCGAAGACGTGCAGGATCCGCTCGCGGGGTGGACGCTCGTCGTCCACCGTGGGAAGGAGTGCCGTCACATAGGCGGAAGCGCGTTCCTCCAGGCTCGCCGCCAGCAGTTCGCCCTTGCTCTCGAACAGCTTGTACATGGAGCGCTTGGACACCCCGGCCGCCTTGCACAGCGCGTCCACGCCGATGTTGACACCGTCTTGGTAGGTGAGCGTGGCCGCTGCCTCCAGCAGGCGCTCTCGGGAGCTTGGCATTGCTTCGGTGGTCATATGGCGAGGTTAACTCGATTCCGACCCATTGGAAACCGATCGGTTTACAGTGGAGGCCGCGAGGAAGCGGCAGAAGCCCGGCGGCGCCTTGATGGGGGTGCGTCCGGACGTCGGCACCCCCATCGCGGTCCCCGGCTCAGTGGGCGAGCACAGGCTCGCCCTCCGACGGCGCCAGAGCCGAGTTCGGCATCAGGAACGCCATGAGCACCGCACCGACCACGAAGATCCCGGCGCCCCACGCCAGGGTGGCCGTGTAGCTCTCGACGCCGGCCTGGGCCACGGTCAGCGCGCCCGGCTTGTGCGAGGACAGGTAGTCGGTCGCGGCCGATGAGGCGACGGTGGTCAGCAGCGCCGTACTGATCGAACCGCCCACCTGCTGGCTGGTGTTGATCAGGGCCGACGCGACACCCGCGTCCTCGTGGTGGACGCCGGAGGTCGCACCCTGGAACGCGGTGGTCATCACCGCACCGATGCCGAGGCCCAGCAGGATCATGCCCGGCATGATGTTGGCGACGTAGGCGCTGTCCAGCGTGAGCCGGGTCAGCAGGGCCATGCCGGATGCGGAGACCAGGAAGCCGGCGACTACCACGATCTTCGGGCCGACCCGGGGCAGCAGCAGCGAGGGCACCGTGGTCGAGGCGGCGACGATGCCGCCGACCATCGGCAGGAAGGACAGACCGGCCTCGATCGGCGAGTAGCCGATGCTGGCCTCCAGGTAATAGGTCAGGAACAGGAAGATCGAGAACATCCCCATGCCCAGGACGAACACGGCCAGGAACGAGCCACCCCGGGTCCGGTCCAGTACGACTCGCAGCGGCAGCAGCGGATGCGCGACCCTGAGCTCCAGCCAGGCGAATACCGCGAGCAGCACCACGCCGCTGATCATGGAGCCGAGGGCGACCGGGTCGGTCCAGCTGGTGGATTCCACGTGTGCGAACCCGTAGACGATGCCGAACAGCGCGGCACTCACCACGACGGTGCCAGGAATGTCGATCTTGGGTCGCTCGGCGTGTGCGGGCTTGGCCAGCAGCAGCAACGCACCGACCAGTGCGACGCTCGCGAAGACGACGTTCACGTACATCACCCAGCGCCATGACGCCCATTCGGTGAGCATGCCGCCGAGCAGGAGTCCGACCGCGGCGCCCGCTCCGGACAGCGCACTGAAGATGCCGAAGGCTTTCGGCCGTTCGGCCGGGTCGGTGAAGGTCACACTCAGCAGTGAGAGCGCGGCGGGCGCGAGCAGTGCGGCGAACAGGCCCTGGGCCACGCGTGCCGCGACGAGGATCTCGAAGCTGCCGGCCGCGCCGCCGACGACGGACGCCGCCGCGAAACCGAACAGGCCGGTCACGAAAGTCGTACGCCGCCCGAACAGGTCACCGAGCCGGCCTCCGAGCAGCAGCAGACTGCCGAACGCCAGGGCGTAACCCGTGATGACCCACTGCCGGCTGCCGTCGCTGAAACCGAGGTCGTGTTGTGCTTCGGGCAGTGCGATGTTCACCACCGTCGCATCGAGCGTGACCATGAGCTGCGCCACGCCCAGCACGACAAGCACCCACCAGCGCATGGCATGTGAGCCGCGGCGGCCCGAGTCGGTTTTCCCGGAGGTGGGTGCTCCGCGGTCGAAGGTCGTAGTCATGTCTTCCCTTTGCTGCTGGTCGCAGGCTGGACGCCAGTCGGAAACCGATCTGTTTCTACCTAGGGAAACAGATCGGTTTCCCAGGTGCAAGTGGGCGGGTGCCTTCTGGCCCGGGGGTGACCCGACAGGGTCGAAGTCCGCATAGGCCGACGGTGCTGCCTCGACAAGTGGCTGGTTGCTCGGCGTCGCGGCACGGCTGAGCTGCCGACAGGGCGTCCATGTCGGCGTCGACACCTTGTGCCGTACCGCCAAAATCGCGGGAAGCTCGGGCGTACTTGGCCGGTGGGTCGGCGGTCTACGGCGACACCCCCTGGACGCGCTCGGCTTGGACCTGCGGGCGGTGCGCATCCTGCTGGGAGTGGCCGTCATGAGACTGCCGGGAAGAGCGGCCTGGCGGGCTCCGGGCCCTCCATGCCCGCTTCTACGACCGGCTCGGCATCCGGCCGAACCCCACGCGTCCCCCACCCCCGGCCATCGGGCCACCGAGCCGTCGTCCCGGCCGGCGCCCATCACAGGGGCCTCCCGCGCCTGTGACATCAGTGATCTCAAGGCTCCCGAAGACCCGAGCGCCGGCCGGTTCGCCGCCGAGTCCTGGAGCATGAAGGGAAGCCGCCTGGAACTGCGCGACCTCGTCTTCGGCGGCGTGGTGACCGTGGACACGGCCGCCGGGCCCAAGCGGGTGCTCAAGTTCTCCGCGGCGGCCGTCACGATCCGCGACCTGAAGATGGCCGTACCCGTCGGCCCGCAGATCCAGCACATCGACGGAGCGCCCGGCTCGACGTCCACGCTGCGAGGCGACCACATCACCATGTACGTCGAGAGCCTGACGGGCACCCTCTCCGGCGTCGAGGGCATTCCCCTGCCTCCAGCCCTCCGCCTTACGCCCGACACCGTCCCGGAGTGGCTCTACGACAGCGTCGGGAAACTCGGCCTCAAGCTCCAACTCGGCCTGGACGGCGCCGACATCGACCAGGCCGGACAGATAGGTGGAGAGCTCGTCATCCCGGGGATCCACGGGTATGGAACGCCCCGGTGAAGCCGGGAGCCCGCCGGGCTTGCGCCTGGAAACCGATCGGTTTACCTTGGTGGAAACCGATCGGTTTCTCATTCTCCGGTGAGAGTCATGACCGTTTTGGTAACCCCCTCACACACAAGGAGTCGGCGAGATGCCCAGCCAAGAGTCACGTCCCACCATTCACATTCCGGGGACCACCAGCCACACCATCGCCCCCCGCGCGGGATCCGGCGGCCGCGAGGGAACGCTGCGCTATCTCAAGGCGGGGACCGGCGCTCCCGTGGTCCTGCTGCACACGGTGCGCACGCAGGCCGAACACTTCCGCCACCTCATCCCGCTGATCGCGGACCGGTACACCGTGTACGCCCTCGACCTGCCGGGGATGGGCCACTCCGAGATCGTGCCCGGTGCGTCGTACGAGGAGCCGGCGATGCGCGCGGGCGTCGAGCGGCTCCTCACCGAACTCGACCTGCACGACGTGACGTTGGTGGGGGAGTCCATGGGTGCGGTGCTCGCCCTGACCACCGCGGCCGATCTCCCGGAGCGGGTACGGCGCGTCGTCGCGGTCAACGCCTACGACTTCCCCGGCGGCATCGCCCGCTCCGGCCTGCTCGCCCGCGTGGTGGTCAGCGGAGTCCTCGCGCCCGGAGTGGGTCCGGTGATCGCCGGGGTGGAGCCCAGGGCCGCCCTCCGGCGGATCCTGCAGGGCGGCCTCGGCGACAAGAGCGCGCTGCGCGAGGACTACGTGGACGAACTCCTCCAGGTGGGCAGCCGCCCCGGCTATCCGGCCGTCGCCCGGGGTGTGTACCAGGCCCTGCCCAGCCTCATCGCCGCCCGCCCCCGCTACCCCGAGATCAAGGCGCCCGTCCACCTCGTCTACGGCGAGAAGGACTGGTCCCGCCCCTCGGACCGGGAGGCCAACAAGCGGCTGCTGCCGGCCGCCGAGTTCACACAGGTGCCGAAGGCCGGCCACTTCATCGCCCTGGAACGGCCCGACGTGCTGGCCGACCTGCTGAACGCAACGGCCTGACCACCACCGCGGCCCGAGGAGCGTCGCAGGCCGGACCCCAGATCGAGTTCGATGTTCCGGCGGAGATGCGTGACGGCTCCGTGCTGCGCGCCGATGGCCCCCGCTGGGACCGCAACCTCAACACGGGCGAACCCGAGGAGAACGCGACCATTGCCCGAGTGGCCCGACAGCAGGTCTTCCACGACCCCGCCCGGCCATCCCGGATCGTCCTGCCCGTGGCGCCTCCGGCTTGACCGGATGCTGCCTCCGTTTTACTGTGGAACCAGTGCGGAGGTAGCCTCCGTTTTATGGGGATCGCAGGATCGCGTGAGTCGGGAGGGCGTATGGGCGCCAGCGGACAGCAGGGGAGCAAGCCCCGTGCGGATGTCCGGCGCAACCGTGCCGCCCTCCTCGAAGCGGCGCAGCGTCACTTCCTGAAGCACGGGGTCGGTACGTCCCTGGAGGCGGTGGCCAAGGAGGCGGGTGTCGGGCCCGGCACCTTGTACCGGCACTTCCCCACCCGGGAAGCGCTGCTGGCGGCCGTGTTGCAGACGCGCTCCGAAGAACTGGTGGCGCGTCAGGAAGAGATCGCGCGCCTCGGCGACGCCGACAAGGCGCTGGAGCAGTGGCTGCGCGCGCTGGAGGAGTACTTCAGCGCGTTCAGCGGGCTGCCGGAGCCGCTCATGGCCGCGGCCAGGGCTCAGGATCCGGACAATCCGCTCACGCTCCCCTGTGACACCGTCATCACCGCCACCGAGGAGTACGTGCAGGCCGCTCGGCGGACGGGGCACGTGCGCAAGTCGGTGAAGGGGTACGACCTGTTCCTCGCGGCCATCTCCGTCGCCTGGCTCAAGGGTGCCGGTGCCGCGGAGGAGGAGTCGCTGGACCGCGTTCGCGCGCTCATCGCCGTCGGCTATCGCGAGCAGAACGCCGAGGCGTAAGCCTCTGCCGGGCGATCACCGGAGCGACCAGGATCTCTGGACTCCGGGCGGTTTCCCGCGCCTTCATTCCACAGTCCCACAGTGATCACATCGTGCCGCCCTGGGGGTGGTGCGCCTATTGGAAGTACAAATCATGAGAATTTCTGTTATCGGTGCCGGAGCGATCGGCGGCAACCTCGCCCGCAAGCTCGGCGAAGCCGGTCACGACGTCCAGGTGGCCGACGCTCGCGGGCCCGAGGCCGTCGCGCCCGACGTGCTGGAGACCGGCGCTCGCGCCGTGGCCCTTGACAACGCCGTCAAGGACAGGGACGCCGTCGTCCTGGCCATCCCCTTCGGAGTGGCGGGACAGCTGGCCGATCTGTTCGCCTCCGTCCCCGCAGAGACGGTGGTCATCGACACCTCCAACTACTACCCGCACCTCAGCGGCCGGATCGAGGCAGTGGAGGGCGGCGCCATAGAGAGCGTGTACACCTCCGAACTCCTCGGGCGCCCCGTGGTCAAGGCGTGGAACGCCGCCCTGGCCGGAACCCAGCGAACGAAGGGTGTCCCGGCGGGCACTCCGGGCCGCATCGCTCTTCCGGTCGCCGGCGACTCCGAGGAGGCGAAGCGTGTGGCCATGCGTCTGGTGGACGACACCGGATTCGACCCCTATGACGCGGGAGCACTGGCCGACTCCTGGCGTCAGCAGCCGATGGGGCCCGCCTACTGCACCGAGCTGACCCTGGACGAGCTGCCGGCGGCCCTGGCCGCGGCCGATCGCGTCAAGGACGCGGCGGTCCGGGAGAGCATGGGGGAGCGCTTCGCCGCTCTCGGTGCCGATCCCACGCTGGAGGACGTCGTCGAGATGAACCGCGCCGCCCACAGGTGACCACCGTCGTCGTCGGCCCGCGGCGCACACCCCGTACGAGAAGTCCCCCGACAGGTCCTCTCGTACGGAGCGCCGCGGCCGGGTTCCACGGCACGCCTGCTCTCCGCTCACGTGCAGCGGCCCTCTCGTGCGCGCACGGGTGTGCGCCGTCTGCCACCCCGCCTCGTTTGTACGCCGAGCATCACGACGCCGCCAGCGCCGCCTCCTCGGCGCCGGAGATCCTCATCGCCCTGGCGGCCCGCACCGCCTCACGTATCCGGGTGGCCTCCGGCGCGGTGCCGCTCAACCACTACCTCCCTTACAAGGTCGCCGAGACCTTCCTCCGACTCGAAGCCCTCACACCGGGCCGGATCGACCTCGGCTGTCCTCGACAACCGTTAGGCCCAACAGCGCCAGGTGTGCCTGCGGGAACGGACGATCTACTCGCCGGGAGGACGGGCCGCGCCATGATCTCCGCGGTGGGGCTCAACTGCCGTGGACCGTGTGTGCTCCACAGCCCAGACCTCAACCCTCCACGGGCGCAGCCCCTGAAGGGTGACGTTCTCCTCTGCGACGATTGCGAAGGTCGGGCCGCGCGGCTGTCGACCTTGACTGTCCGCTCCTGTGGGCACGCCGTTGACGCAGACCGTGGCCTCGCGGATGTTGGTGACGTATTCTTCTTTGTACATCACCAACATCGTGCAGGAGGCGCCGCGTGTCTGTGACCCAGATCGACATCGACGACGACGCTCTGGAACGTGCCATGGCTTTGTCCAAGGTCAGGACCAAGAAGGAGGCAGTCAACCTCGCCCTGCACTTCTATGCCGAGCAGCAGGAGCGTGCCGCGCGTATCGGTCGACACTTCGAGCGTGCGCGTGAGTGGGGGGCTGTTGAAGACGCCGAGCGTTTGCACCGGGCGGAGAAGCACAGCCGGTGATCCACCTGCTCGACACCTCCGGCCTGGTCCGGCTGCTCCGCGACCCGAAACTGCAGTCGGCCTGGTACGACGCGATCGACGCCGGGGCCATCGCATCCTGCTACGTGCAGCGCGCCGAGTTCCTCCACAGCGCCCGGAACGGACGCGAGTACGACGAGATCGCGGAGATGTTCACCGACCTGTACCCCGATGTGTCGGTACCCAAGAACGCGGGACGCTGGATCGGCGCAGTGCAACGCCGTATGGCCCAGGGCGGGGAGCATCGCAGCGCTTCGGCGGTGGACCTCCTCATCGCCGCGACCGCAGCCCATCACGGACTGGC
Organism: Streptomyces sp. DF42; assembly: GCF_058267695.1. Classification (NCBI taxonomy): domain Bacteria; kingdom Bacillati; phylum Actinomycetota; class Actinomycetes; order Kitasatosporales; family Streptomycetaceae; genus Streptomyces; species Streptomyces sp. DF42. The sequence goes on from NZ_CM177859.1 coordinate 5,129,621, forward strand.
TGTCCTGCACGACGATGGCGACTACCGCGCCATCGCCCGGCACGCATCCGACCTGACCGAGCACAACATCCACGACATCGCCTGAGGGGTTTCCGCTGCGCCCGCGTCCGGCGAAGACGGCGAGCCATGTCGTCATGCTGGAGATCACGAAGTGTCAACTGAGTGCCACGCGGCGCGTCCGCACCCGCCGTGGCGGACTCGTTGAAGTCGTGTCCCTCGGGCAGTAGTTGGGCAACCGACAGTGCTGCGGCCTCCGCACACGCCATCCGTCTCCCCAAGGGGACGGGCAGGCTGAGGGCTCACAGGCGTGACCGATGTGGTTGATGCAACGAAACCGCAGGTCAGAGGAGCCGTTCGGTGTCAGGATCAGCAAGTCCGCCATGAACGCCGAGAACTCGTGCCCTCCACGTGCCCAATCTTCGTGCGCCCGGCGGCCGGTTTCTGCGGAGAGGTCCTCGCCAACGCATAAGCCCCAGGCCGCTGACCTGGGGCTTCAAAAGAGCGGGTGACGAGAATCGAACTCGCGCTCTCAGCTTGGGAAGCGACGGCGCTTGGCGGGCCTGATGGCTTCTGACCTGGTCATATGCGCTCTGGTGTGGCGCCCGGAAGCGCGTGAACGCACCGCTGTTGACCGTGGTTTACCGGTCTTAAGGGCACGCTATGGGCACGCCGTCGGCTTAGAGACGAGGAGGGCCCCTCTTGGTGGCCGACGCGCGGACGAGCCCTGGAAGCGAGCGTTGGCCGGAAGGACGCCGTTGCAGGAGCACATGGATAAACCGGCACGATGCCTGAGCGGCGGCATCCGCATCATCGATGTCGACCTCACCCCTGTTCACAGCGCTGCGCGGCTACGCCCGCGCCCACAACCGGCGCCTGCCCGATGTGGCCCGCGCCTTCATCGACGGTACGGAAGTCCTTCCCGGCCTGGCGGCCTGACAGAGACCGTCCCGCCCCGCCCTCGATACCGGCCTTGTCGGCGGCCCAGCCGACGGCACTGTTGGCGAACACCGAACTGCCGACAGAGCATTCCGTACGACGGTCGTGGACGTCCTGGTATCAGCGGATGTAGTCGGCCGCGCCGTTGGCTTCGCGGAGCTGGTCGCTGAGCGCGGACAGCACGGCCGCCCGTCGCCTCGGTGGGACACGGGCAGGTCCAGGGCTGAGTCTCGATGCGTGCCGTGTCAGTCACCACATCACGGGCAGGGATGGCTACGGCAGCACCCTCTAGGCGGGGACGCGCGGGTGCCTGAGCGGTGCTCCGGCCCGATGGAGGCTGGTGAGGGCCTGCCGGTAGGAGGTGATCAGCCCGGTCTCGACGTAGTCCACGCCCAGTTCCTCGCAGTAGCGGCGGATGATGGTCCGGGCCTTGCGCAGGTTGGGGCTGGGCATGCTGGGGAACAGGTGGTGCTCGATCTGGTGGTTCAGCCCGCCCAGTGCGATGTCCGTGAACCAACCGCCGCGCACGTTGCGTTGCACCTGGCGGCGGAGGAAGTCCGGGCGGTCATCGCCCGTCAGGATCGGCATGCCCTTGTGGTTCGGAGCGAAGAGGGAGCCGAGATAGACGCCGAACAGGCACTGGTGGACGACGAGGAAAGCGACCGCCATGCCGGGCGGCAGCAGCCAGAGCAGGACGGTCAGGTAGACCGCGAAGTGCGCGAACAGCAGGGCGCCGTCGAGCGTTCGGTGCTTGAGCGAGCGATTGGCCAGCGCCTTCACGCTCGACACGTGCAGGTTGAAGCCCTCCAGTGTGAGGAGCGGAAAGAACAGGAACGCCTGCCAGCGGCCGATCAGGCGAGGGAGCCCCTTGGCGGCCCGGGCCTGGTCCTGGGACCAGACCAGCAGGTCGGGGTCGAGGTCGGGGTCGAGTTCCTCGTGGTTAGGGTTGGCGTGATGGCGGGCGTGCTTGTCCTGCCACCATCCGTAGCTCATCCCGACGCCGGTGCCGGCGATCCGGCCGGATGCTTCGCTGGCCCGGCGTCGGCGGAACACCTGGCGGTGGGCTGCGTCATGCGCGAGGAGGGCGACCTGGCCGAAGACGACGGCCAGGAAGCCGGCGACGGTCAGCGTCCACCAGCTGTCGCCGATGAGCGCGACGGCGGCCCACCCACCGACGTAGAGCGCGGCCACCACTGTGATCCGCACTGCGTAATAGCCGGGACGGCGCCCCAGCAGGCCGGCATCAGCGATCTTTCTCGACAATCGGGCGAAGTCACTGCCGGACGTCTCCGAGGGCGAGGGGCGGACCGTGGTGTCTGTGGTCATGTTGCTGTAACTCTCTCCGAAGGAGGCAGATGGTCAGGCGCCGCCTCGGAGTTGCTGAGACCGGGCCACAGGCAGGGATGCGCTTCCGCCGTTGCGGATACGCATCGCACGAGGAGCAGGGACGACGTCCCTCTCGGCATGCGGGTTCCCTGCCAGGCAGGTCTCACACCGTGGCAGGACAGGGCTGGCGGAGCGACGGCCGCGCGCTTTCAGGGAAGAACTGGGGACGGCCGGTGAAGGAGGGGCGGCTGATCACTGGGGGGCACTCGTCACGGTGACCGGCGAGGTCCGTCGCCAGGCCGCGGTTTCCGTGATGAGGACGGCGACGGTGGCCGGGCCCGGGGTGTGAGTGGTGGCTGCCTCGGCTACGGCCTCCCTGACGGCGCGGGCCACTTGCAATGGATGGTGTCCGGGGCCGACCGCGAGGTGAACCTCGATGTGTCGGCCGGGTGGATCATCATGGTCCTCCACTCTGACCGGGCGGCTGCCCAGCACGGCGGTGAGGCGGGCGACGCCCGGCACACCCGCTGCGACGGCCGCCAGCTCCCTGGCGAGTCCGCGCATGGACCCTGTTCCGGTCACCGGGGGCGAGCTCCGCGCGGCCGCAGCTTCCGGCGTGGGCCTCATGGTCGTCGCCGCGGTCCGAGACGTCATGCCTGCCTCCGGGACCTCACGGAGAGCCGTTACGCGCAAGTCAGCCGTCACCGTGGCCAGCCCGAGCTGTTCAGTGGCCGCGCCGAGCAGTGTGCTCCTCAATTCGTCGGCGGTCTCCGGCAGCGGCCGCACGAGGGATGCGGTGAAGGCGGCCTCGATGGTGAGCGGGCCAGGCGGTAGCGCGCTGGCTGGCGGACGGACGGCCGGCTCGGACAAGGGTTGGAGCGGTGCCGACCCGATGCGCAGGGACTCCAGTCGGACACCGGGGATCTCGGCGGCGGCGCGCCCGAGGGCCTGGACGGCCGCTTGCTCGGTGATCCACGTCCCGTCGTGGGGCCCGCCGAGCGGGAGCAGCCGGCCCAGGTCGAGCTGGCGTCGTACTGCCTGCGTCAACGCCTCGGTCACTGGCCTCTCACCCTTCTTCCACGGCCGCGGTTCTTGTCACGCGGCGCTCTGCCCGAGTGTCCGCGAGAGCTCGGGGCAGGGGCCTCAGGCCCCCTATCGGACCACCCCCTCTCACGCCCTATAGATGGGTAAAAGGTACTAAAAGACTATAATCGCAGTAATGGGTGCTCTGTGGCCTCGCGAGGGAGGAATATCCCGATGACTGAGAACACCGGCGTCAAGCTCGGCGCTGCGCCCGGGTCTCGCGGCCGGACGACCATCGCTGAAGTGGTGGTGGAGAAGATCGCCGGAATGGCGGCACGGGACGTGCTCGGCGTCTATGCCCTGGGCAGCGGATTCGCCCGCTCGATGGGATCCATGCGGGAGCGGATGCCCGGCGCCGGCAGCGGCAAATCCGCCACGCGCGGGGTCAGTGTCGAGGTCGGAGAGCTGCAGGCGGCCATCGATCTGGAGCTCGTCGTCGACTACGGCGTCGCGATCACGGACGTGGCCGCCGCGGTGCGGGAGAACGTGATCTCCGCGGTGGAGCGGATGGCGGGTCGGGAAGTCGTGGAAGTCAACATCACGGTCAGCGACGTGAAACTGCCGGACGACGAGGAGGACGAAGGGGAGGAGCGGCAGCGGATCCAGTAGCCGGGGCGGAACAGCCCACTTGAGTGAAGGAGCGCGAAATGAGCAGGGCCGTGGTGGGCTTGATGGCCGGAATGGCGCTGGGTTTCGCCGCGTATTTCGGTGACTTCTGGGCTTTCCTGCTGGTGCTGGTGCTGGGCCTCGTCGGTCTCGTCATCGGGCGGTTCACGGAGGGTGATCTCGAACCGGGCGACTTCGTCCGCCGCCGGGACCGGCAGGATCGGATCCGTGACGACCGGCGACAGGCTCGGGGAGACTGGCGGCGGTGAGCGGGGAAGCCGATGAGCGTCCGGGCGTCCCCCGCGGGGAGCGCGGGGCGACCATCGTCACCGACCGGGTCGTCGCGAAGATCGCTGCCCGGGTGGCGCGCGAGGCGCTGAGCCGGTTCACCGAGTCGGCCGGCCACGTACCATCCGGCCGCCGGACGCCACACGTGAGCACATCCCTACGGCGGGCGCCGGAACGGACCAGCGCAGGACGGGACGCCGAGTCCGCCGCCGGACGGCAGGCGGTGCTCGGCGAGGCACGGCTGCACATCACCGTCGAGCTCGGCTATCCCTCCGACATCGGGGCGCAGTGCGCCGCGGTGCGCCGGGAGGTCACCGAACGGATCAGGACATGGGCCGGCATGGAGGTGTCCGACCTCGCGGTATCGGTCGGGCAACTGCACTCGGCGCATACGCGGCACACGGACCGGGAGAGGGTGAGATGAGCGCGAACACCTCGCGGCAGCCGACCGGTGACAGGGACCTCTCCTCCGGTCCGGGACAGGCGGTTCCGTCCGCCGACGGCACCCCGGGGGCGGCCGGGGACGCCACGAAGGTGATCGACGGATCAGGCCGGTCGGCGCACCGTTTCTGGTCGTCGCGGCGCATTCCCGCGGCCTTGGCAGCCATGCTGTCCGCCGCGGCCGTCGGATTTCTCCTGTACGACGTGGTCGCGGTGCGGGCAGGCCGGAATGCGATGCGCTGGCGGCGGCGGCTCGCCGAGGAACTGGCCACACGGCCCCTGGACGACGTCTGGATGATCGTCGGGGCCGCGGTCGCGATGGCCCTCGGCCTGTGGCTCTTCCTGCTGGCGGTGACGCCGGGACTGCGCCGGCTGCTGCCCATGCGGCGGCCCACCGGTATCCCTGGGACAGAGGACGTCCGAGCCGGGCTCGACCGCCGCGCGGCCGCCCTGGTTCTGCGCGACCGGGCCATGCAGGTGCCCGGTGTCCAGTCGGCACAGGTCGATGTCGGCCGCCGGAAGGCCAAAGCCCGGGCACGAGCACACTTCCGCGATCTTGAGGAGGTCCGCGCGGACCTGGACGCCGAGCTGGGCGAAGCCGTGACGTCTTTGGGCCTGGCCCGGCAACCCACACTGGCCGTGCGCGTCCGGCGCCCCAAGAAGGGCTGAGGTGATCCTGATGCTCAGGACGGTGAACCGGGTGCTGCTCGGGCTTCTCGGCCTCGGACTGTTCGCCCTGGGCGGCGGCGTGCTGCTGGGCGCACTGGACCTGCAGCGCCACTGGGACTTCGACGTGCCGGGCTGGTGGCCCTTCCGGGGACCGGACGATGCGGTGCTGGGCGCCTGGGGACGTACCCGGTGGCGGGAAGAGGACTGGTGGTGGCCGACCGTGATCGCGGTGCTCGCCGTGCTGCTGGCCCTGCTGCTGTGGTGGCTCCTCGCGCAACGCAGACACCGCCTGGACCGTGTCCTCGTCGACAGCGGAGACGGCGCGCCGGCCCGACTCAACGGCCGCACACTGGAGGACGTCATCGAGGAAGAGGCGCAAGCCCTCGACGGGGTCTCGCGGGCTCATGTCCGGCTGACGGGCCGACGTACCGCTCCGACCGCACGCGTGCGGCTGCTGTTGGAGCCTCACGCCGATCCAGCGCGGGCTCTGGGGCAGCTGAGCCGCGAAACACTCGCACAAGCACGAGACTCGGCCTGCCTGGACCGCCTCCCCTCGAAGGTCCGACTCCGGGAAGCCCGCCACCGCGCCAAACGCGCCACCTAGGATCCCCTGGGCCCAAGCCCCGTGGGGGGTACCGGCTGCGAGGTCGCCCACGATTCCTGGAACCCGAGCGTTCTGGCACGCGGAGGATCAAACCGACAGCACGCTGCCTGGCGCACTCGCTTCGCTGACGGCGTGCGCGAAGACACCGGCCCTTGACGGCCTTGTGCGCCGACATCGAGCACAGGCACAGCGTGTCGTGCCGTACCGAGAGACCACGCAGATCTCGCACGGTTCCTTTCCAGGAGACGTCCCGTCATGCTCCTCTTCCTGACCCTGCTCATCGCCGGAATCGCTCTGGTCGCCATAGGCGCGGCCGTCGACGGCATGCTCTACCTGATGTCCATCGGCGTACTGCTTCTGATCGTCGATCTGCTCTACCTGGCGGCCCGATCCATCTGGCGCTCCACCCGGCGCCCGGCCCGCTGACCGGCTCCCGAATGCCCAGGACCAGTCCGGGCCTGACAGCACAAAGCCCCCGGAGGGACCTTAGGTTCTAGGAGCCGTCGCAACACCCCAGTTCAAGGGGGGCGATGTTCGAGATCCGCAAGCCCCGGGCCGTGGCGCAGGGCCGCAGGAAGCTGACCCGTGAGTGGGAGGAATACTGCCGGCTCGTGCAGCAAGGCGTGAGTGGTGTCGCGGGGCAGGGAATCGGAGAGAACTTCGCGCTGTACCGCATGGACACAGCGCTGCGGCTTCGAGCGCCACGTCATGGCTGCTCCGCGTTCGCGGCTGCCGTACGGTCAGGCGATCCGGGTGTCGCGCAGCAGCAGCAGCGCCACGTCCACCACCGCCACGGCGACCGCCGCCGCGAACGCCGCCCGCTCGCAGCGGTGTCCCAGCACCGTCCCCGCCACCGCGACCAGGCCGGCCACCGCGAGCGCCGCCAGTCCCCACCTGCCGGGTGGTCCGGCGGGCCCCAGCACCAGCACCGCGGACGCGGCCACCAGCGGCGCCGGCAGCAGCAGCCGGGTGCCGTCCGGGCCCAGCCGGTGCGGCCATCCCCGAACTCCCGTCGCCAAATCCCCGCGGATGTCCGGCAGTGCGTCACCCAGATGGGCGCCGACCCCCAACAGCGCCCCGGCGGTGACAACCCACCAGGCCGGCCATGGGTGCCCAGGCAAGGCCAGCGCGACGAACGCCGGGAGCGCTGCGAAGCCCACCGCGTACGGTGCCCAGGACCATACTGTCGCCTTGAGCCGCAGGTCGTAGGCCCACGCCGCCGCCACCCCGGTCAGGTGAACGGCGCCCGCCCGCAGGCCACAGGCGAGCGAGAGCGGCACGCACAGCGCCAGCGCGGCATAGGCGGCCACCCACACGTCCGTCACTCCGACCGTGCCGTCGGCGACGGGTTTGCCGCGGCGGCCGGCCGCGATGTCCCGGCGCGCGTCGAACGCGTCGTTGCACCAGCCGACGGACAACTGCCCTGTCAGCACGGCGGCGGCGGTCAGGACGCAACGCGCGGCGCTCTGGCCGGCGGTGACGGCCAGCGCCGCCATCAGGGCGGTGACCGCCACGACCGGCCCGGGGTGGCACGACCCGGCCAGACCAGCCACCCGGTCGGCCCAACTCGCCGTCGCGCCGTCGGCCGTCGACTGCTCGGGAGTGCCCACCCGCCGATCCTAGGCGCCCGAGCCCCACCCGGCTGGAGCACACGCCCCCTCGGGAGGAACGGCCGGACGGGCCGTTCATGGTGTCGAAGTCCCGGTCCGGGGAACATGTGGGGAGCAACTCACCCGAGTTGGTAATTGGACGGGAAACTTATGACGCGGATCGCCGCCGTTCACGGTGCCCTCGCACCGCACCGTCGCACCCAGTCCGAGATCACCGATATGGTCGCCCGCACCTGCCTGCCGGAGGGAACCGACCGCGGGGTCGTGGACCGGCTGCACCTCAGCGCGAAGGTCGGCGCGCGTCACATGACGCTGCCGCTCGAACGGTATGGGGAACTGGACGGATTCGGCGCCGCCAACGACGTCTTCATCGCCGCCGCCACCGACCTGGGTGCCAAGGCCGTCCAAGACGCACTGGACATGGCGGGTCTGACCGCCGCCGACGTGGACCTGCTGATCTTCACCTCCGTCACCGGCATCGCCACGCCCTCGATCGACGCACGGCTGGTCGGCCGCCTCGGACTGCGGCCGGACGTCAAACGGCTGCCACTGTTCGGTCTGGGCTGTGCAGGCGGCGCAGCCGGCCTGGCCCGTATGCACGACTACTTGCTGGGCCGGCCCGACCACGTGGCGGTGCTGCTGTCCGTCGAACTGTGCTCGCTCACCTTCCAGCGCAACGACGCCTCCATGGCCAACATGGTCGCCACCGGACTGTTCGGCGACGGCGCCGCCGCGGTCGTTGCCTGCGGCGCGAGCTGCCCGGACCGCCCGGACGAGACCGCCGGCCCGACGATCGTGGACACCCGCAGCCACCTGTACCCGGACACCGGCCGCGTCATGGGCTGGGACATCAAGGACACCGGCTTCCAGGTCGTCCTCGACCCACAGGTCCCCGATGTCGTACGCCGTTACCTCGCCGATGACGTCGAGGGGTTCCTCGGCGACCACGGGATCAAGCCGAAGGACGTGACCGTCTGGGTGTGCCACCCCGGCGGCCCCAAGGTCCTGGAAGCCGTCACCGAGGCCCTCGACCTGCCCGACGACGCGCTCGATGTGACCTGGCGTCACCTCGCCGAGGTCGGCAACCTGTCCTCGTCATCGGTGCTCCACGTACTGCGCGACACCCTGGCCCAACGCCGCCCGCCGCCGGGCACACCGGGTCTGCTGCTGGCGATGGGGCCCGGCTTCGCCTGCGAACTCGTCCTGCTGCGCTGGTAGTTCGAACCGTCGAAGGACACGAAGGACATAGGGATACGAAGGACATAGAGACACATGATCTGGTACGGACTGCTGGTGGCCGCCGTCGCCGCCGAGCGCGTCGCCGAACTCGTCGTCGCCCGCCGTAACGAACGGTGGAGCACCGCCCGCGGCGCGACCGAGTCCGGGCAGGGCCACTACCCGGCGATGGTCGCCCTCCACACCGGCCTGCTGGCCGCCTGCCCGGTCGAGGTCTGGCTGGCCGACCGGCCCTTCGTACCCGCCCTGGCCTGGCCGATGCTGGCCGTGCTCGCGGGCGCCCAGGCGCTGCGGTGGTGGTGCATCCACACCCTGGGACCCCGGTGGAACACCCGGGTGATCGTCGTACCCGGCCTGCCGCTGGTGACCGGCGGCCCCTACCGGTGGCGGTGGCTGCGGCACCCGAACTACGTGGCCGTTGTCGCCGAGGGCCTGGCCCTGCCCCTGGTGCACACCGCCTGGATCACCGCGACCGTGTTCACGGTACTCAACGCCGCCCTGCTCACCGTGCGCATCCGCTGCGAGAACCGGGCGCTGGCCGCCACGACCACGCCGACCACGACCGCTCCGGCGTGATCGACGTACTGGTGGCCGGCGGTGGACCGGCCGGTCTGGCCGCCGCGATCCACGCCGCGCTCGCCGGCCTGGAGGCCGTCGTCGTCGAACCCCGGACCTCGCCCGTGGACAAAGCCTGCGGAGAAGGCGTCATGCCCGGCGGAGTCGCCGCGCTGAGAGCACTGGGCGTCGAGGCCAGTGGCCGCGAACTGCGCGGCATCCGCTACGTGGACGGTGGCGTCCGCGCCGAAGCGTCCTTCCGCGGCCACAGCGGGCTGGGGATCCGTCGTACGATGCTGCACGCCGCTCTGCACCAGCGCGCTCTCGGCCTCGGCGTGCGGATGCTGCCGGGCAAGGTCGGCGAGGTGCGCCAGAACGCGGACACGGTCACCGCCGCCGGAACCACAGCCCGTTGGCTGATCGCCGCCGACGGCCTGCACTCCCCGGTGCGCCGCAGCCTGGGGCTGGAACTGCCGGGCCGCCCCCACGGTCGCTACGGGCTGCGCAGGCACTACCGCGTCGAACCGTGGACGGACTTCGTGGAGGTCCACTGGTCCCGCCACGGCGAAGCCTATGTGACACCGGTCGGCGACGACCTGGTGGGCGTCGCGGTCCTCAGCCGCAACCGTCGCGGGTACGACGAGCACCTGGCCGACTTCCCTGCCCTCACCGCCTCGCTGCGCGGCCCGGCCACGACGGAGGTACGCGGCGCCGGACCACTGCGACAGCGGGTGCGGCACAGAGTCGCCGGCCGTGTCCTGCTCGTCGGCGACGCCGCCGGCTACCTGGACGCCCTCACCGGCGAGGGCATCGCCCTCGCACTGGCGACGGCCGGGGCCGCCGTCCGCTGCCTTGCCGCCGGACAACCGGACAAGTACGAGCACACATGGTCCCGGCTGACCCGCCGCCACCGACTGCTGACCGGAGCCCTGCTGGCCGCGAGCCGCCGTCCCGGCACCGCCCGCCTCATCGTCCCCGCAGCATCCCGGATGCCCCCGGTGTTCTCAGCAGCGGTCCACGCACTGCAGTAACGGTAGGCCGGCCTGGAGACCGCCTGGGTCCCGTGGCCGAGCACAGAGATCGTCTCGCCCTGTGACCCGGAGGCCCGCTGCAGCCAGAAACTCACCTCGGCCGGGACGGAGGCACGCGCGACTGGCCGTCCTGTTCTCCTTCTCCAACCTGCCTGCCGGGTCCGCGAAGACCGACTGCAGTGCACCGGCAACGCCGACGGCCGAGGCCGCCGCAACATCCTCCTGCTGCAGCCCTTGCAAAAGATCCAGACCTCAGTCCGACACGAGCAGCGGCCTTCCCGTCATGGGTCCAAGTACCGTGCAGGGCACCGGGTATGAGCGCGCCGTGACACCTCGACATTATCCACATCCTGAGATGGGCGGCTTCGGGCCGTCCGTCGCACTGGGGCAGGACTACCATGCTCTACAAGCGTCCCAGACCCCGGCGGCTTGTCGTTTGGCGACACAGATGGCTGCGTGGAGCGGAGCTCTCGTCCGTCACCCGACGCATCCCTGGAGAGAACCGGGCGGACCCTATGTCCTGTCGCGCAGGCCCTCGGACCGGCCGTCGTTCCGCCTCCGCCGCACGTACGTCCCTGCCAGCAGCGCGCCAAGAGGAGCCGGGCCCCGGCGTCCCCATCTCGCTGCCGGATGGTCTTTGGAACCGAGGCGTCATGCCCCTCCCACGGCTCACCATCTATCGTCATGACCGACGGAAACGGGCACTGATCACCCTGGCTGGTGAGATCGACCTGGAATCGGCACCGCTGGTGTGCGCAGCACTGGCGCGATGCCTGAGCGACGGCATCCGCATCGTCGATGTCGACCTCACCCCTGTCACCTTCTGCGACTGCAGCGGCCTCAACGCCTTCCTCTACGCCGCGCAGCGGACCAGGAAGGCCGGCGGGAGCCTACGACTGCACAACCCGCCACCGTCACTGGCGCGGATCCTCGAGCTCACCGGCTGCGGGTTCCTGGTTGCCGACCTTCCGCTCGGGCATCTGCCACCGTCTCTCGGGGACGTCCCTGACCCGGTCGCTCCGGCCCTGCCGGAGCGGAGTGTCCCGCTGGTGGCTGTCCTGTCGGGCGATGTGCGGTGAAGGCCCAGCCCAGGCAGGGGCAGCCGCACAAGGCGCATGCAGGCGAGCCGTCCACCATGGACGCGGTGCGGTTGCGCCGCGTGAACCGCTGGCTGGCGCAGGACTTGGGCGGGGAGCTGGCGGATCTGTACGTCGACTCCCGAGAGACGTCCGCCGCTGAGGCGTACCACAGCCGTAGCCGCCCGGACTTCCTGAGCCGTCTCACCGGCGACATCCGGCGGCCGGGGTTCGCCATGGTGATCGCGGAGACGGACCATCTGGTGGGATGCGCCTTCGGATTCCCGGTGGCCAGTGACGGCATCTGGTGGCTCGGGTTCGACGGAACACTGCCACAGAGCATCGAGCAACTCACCGCCTCCGGCGGCGTCTTCGCGATCACCCGCATCCTGGTCCAGCCACACCCGCAGGACCAGGACGTGGCCCGCCGTTTGCAAGAGCGGCTGCTGAGCGACCACCAGGCATCCCTCGGCGCCACCTTGGTGGATCCGGGCGATCACCCGACCCTCGCGTCGCTCCGCTCCTGGGGATGGCTGGACCTGGGAGAGGTGTGGCGGCCGGCGGGCCCGACCATGTTCCGTGCGCTGGTATTCCCCCTCGGAGAACGCACCACGGCGCGTCTGGAGGGCCTGGCCCACGATGCCTGGTCGCGGTGGCCCGGATGAGGGCCGACAGCCGGTCGGCCCGCATCCAGGTGCTGGTCGCCGAGCAGGCGGCCCGACGCGGCGCCCCGGTCGGTGTGGTGGACGTGTGCACCGCGGCCGTGGTCGCATTGCCGGTCGGCGGAGCCGGGGTATCGGCGATGTCCAAGACCACCGCAAGCCATCCGCTGTGCAGCACCGACACCATCAGCGAGCAGTTGGAGGAGCTCCAGCTCACCCTGGGCGAGGGCCCCTGCGTGGATGCCTTCACCCATGGCTCGGCCGTCCTGTCCCCCGATCTGCTGACCGGCGGGCTGCAGGACCGCTGGCCCGTGTTCGCCGATGCTGCCCTGCAAGTCGGGGCACGGGCGGTCTTCGCGCTCCCCCTGCAGATCGGGGCGATCAGCCCGGGAGTCCTCGACCTGTACGCAAACGTGCCGACCGTGCTGGACGCGGAGGAGCTGGCCGACGCGCTGGCGTTCGCCGATCTCGCGACGCTGCTCCTGCTCGACGCGCGGATCGACGAGACGGGTGCGCAGGCCGGCGTACCGTCACCGGACCACGGCTTCGAGGACCTGGGCGGATACCGGGCGGAGATCGACCAGGCCACCGGCATCCTCACCGTCCAGCTCGAAGTCGGCATCGACGAAGCCTTCGTCCGGCTGCGCGCCTACGCCTATACGCAAGGGCGTCGGCTCGCCGACGTGGCCGCCGACGTGGTGGCCAACCGGCTCCGATTCTCCCCGGACACGGAACCGAAACGGACGGACGATGACGCCTGACGCACCGGTTCCGGACGATAAGCGTGCTGCGCTTCCCGCCCCCTCCCGGCGGGACTAGTCTCAATCGAGGGTGACACGATGAATCAGCAGCTCCTGGCCAAGACCTTCGTCGAGCTGGCGGACAACCTGGTCGCCGACTTCGACCTCATCGATTTCCTGCGCCTGCTGACCGACCGCTGCGTGAGCATGCTCGATGCGAGCGCCGCCGGGGTGCTGCTCGCCGACCGGGACGGCAAACTGCGCGTGATGGCCGCCTCCGACGAACAGGTGCGCCTGCTGGAGCTCTTCCAGCTCCAGAACGACGAGGGCCCCTGCCTGGAGTGCTTCAGTACCGGCGCACCGGTGATCGTCCCCGATCTGACCCGGGCGGTGGACCGCTGGCCGCATTTCGCAACAGCGGCCCACCGCAGCGGCTTCGGCGCCGTCCAGGCCCTGCCCATGCGTCTGCGGGACGAGACCGTCGGTGCGCTGAACCTCTTCCGCGCCGCCCCCGGCCCCTTCGACCCGCCCGCCACACTCATCGCCCAGGCCCTGGCCGACGTCGCCACCATCAGCCTCCTACAGCAACGCTCCACCCATCGCAGCACCGTCCTCAACGAACAACTGCAGACGGCATTGAACAGCCGCGTACTGATCGAGCAGGCCAAGGGCAAACTCGCCGAACGGCAGAGCATCGACATGGAACAGGCGTTCACCGCGCTGCGCGGCTACGCCCGCGCCCACAACCGGCGACTGTCCGATGTGGCCCGCGCCTTCATCGACGACTCCGAACCCCTCCCCGGGCTGGTGGCCTGACCACCCTGGCGCGGGCTGTCGCCTCCGCAGACGCTGCCGAAGCGGCTCTGGCGGTGGCTCGGGGCAGCGTTCACAGCCGGCGCCGGCGAGCCGAGGCGAAGGAGAAGACACCGAAGAGGATCAGCCCGACCGCGACCAGGAGCCACGGTCCCGCCGGTGTCTGTGCGAAGCTCCGGAGCGTCGCGTCCCCGCCCTTGGCCTCGTCGGGATCGAAGCGGACGGCTGCCACCAGGACGAAGACCCCGGCGGCGGCGAACACCACGCCACGCGCCACGCCTCCGACCACGCCCAGAGCGGTGACGACCTGCTTCGTACGGTGACTCATGGCGGCGGTGTCCAGCTGCCGCAGGAAGCGCCGCATGGCCGCCCGACGGCGAGTACCGCGCCGATACTCGATCAAGAGGCAGCCCGTGGCTCCCACCCATACCTGGCCGCACGACAGTTCGAGCGCCGATGCCGTCCAGTCCTGTGACTGCTCGCTGCCGCTGGAGCCCTGCCCGCCACCGGCCGCATACACCGCTGTGGCCCAGCAGACGGCGACGTAGAAGACCGCCCGCCCGCCGTCGAGGAGTCGCGAACCCGCCTTCCGCCGGGGCCCCGTGGTGTGCACGGCGCGGGCTCCCCGCCAGAGCGCCATGGCTGCGAAACCGACCACCAGCGCCCAGAGCATCGCTTTCCCGAAGGGCTGCGTCGCGATCTCGTGCAGCGCGCCCTTCCGGTCCGCCTGGCCGCCGCCCCCGACGGCGATCCGGATGGACAGCAGCCCGATCAGTACGTAGACGATGCCGCGGGCGACAAAGCCCGCCCGCCCTGCGGCGATCAGCGTCTCGCGCAGGATCGAGCTCCGGAACGGACTACCTGCGGCTGTACCGGCGGCGGCCACCGCCGCGCCCGCGCATGGCGAAGCCGGCGATCCAGAGGACCAGGAGGACGGCGGCGACCCACCACAGGATCTGCAGGGTGAAGCCGAACCCGAAGACCACCAGGACCAGCAGAAGGAGAAGAAACCAGATCATTGCCGGGCCTCCGGATCGCGGGGATTTCCTGATTTCCGCGGGGTCCGGGCGAAGCGGGAAGGTGGAATGCTGCGCCCGAAATGATCCGGAGTGGCATGGCCCTACGCCGTGTTGCCAGTCAACGCCCGGCATCCTCCCTTGTCAACGCGGTGTCGATACTGAGGAGTTGTGGGAGCTGGGCAGAGGCCGCCGGGGTGAACGGAGCCTCGGCGGGTGGTTCGGCCGGCTCGGTCGGCGACGTCGGCAGGATGTGGTCCTCCCACCAGGACAGGGCCATCACAACGGCGAGCAGGACAAAGAGGGTTGAAGCCGGAACGATCAGCGCGTACATGCGTGCCCGCCTGGTTTGGGATGCGTGCGACGCAGCGGGCAGCAGATCGTTGCCCGCTTGAGGCACATCGGGCGTGCCGGGATCGCGTGACGCTCTGTCTTCAGCGACAGCATGTCGCCGGGGCCTGCGACGTCTACACAGCAGCGTAGTGCTGGCGTCATGTTTGGACCGTTCGAAGCAGCCCAACCCCAGGACATGGGCGCTGCAAAAAACGCGGTGGCTCACGCATATCCGAGGCACCGCACGGTATTCGCACGCGAAACGCCCAAGCCGGCCGCGTGGGGCGGTCCGTGCCTTGCCGTCCCGGTCCGGATGAGCCCCGCACTCGCCTGGGCACGATGCTGCCGACTGGGTCGGAGCCCCGTGGCGAAACGATCCTCGCGGGCGGGGCGGCGGAGAAAATCCCCGGGATCGCCGCAGCCAGGCCGGGGGTCCCTGTGGCGTCGGCCCTGTCTTCGGCGGTGCGGTTGTCGGCTCACTCCAGGAGCACGAGGTGGTCGGCGGCGCCCCCGCGCCATTCGATCAGGAAGAGGGTCGCGTCGTCGGTGGTGCGGCCGCCCCGTTGCTGCTTCAGGGCGTGGGAGAGTGAGCGCACCACCGCTCGTACCCCCTTCGTCGTGTGTTCGATGTGGTTGACCGAGTGGATGAGTTGTTCTTCGCCGAATTGTTCTTCGCCGGCTTCGTGCTCCTCGATCAGGCCGTCGGTGAAGCACAGCACTCGGTCGCCGCGTTGGAGCGTCTGCCCGCTGATGCGGGGCTCTTCACCGCCGAAGCCGACGGGCAGGGTGGTTGGGCCTGTCAGTTGCCGGACGACCCGGTGGTCGCGGATCAGCAGCGGTGCGGGGTGGCCCGCGTTGACCCACTGCAGGTGGCCCGTCGCGATGTTCAGACGCATCATCTGGGCGGTGACGAAGTGGTCGGGCCCGAACTGCTCGGCGATGGCCCGGTCCATGAACGCGTAGATCTCGGACAGGCCGATGTCGGCACGTCTGGCGTGCCGGTAGGCCCCGACGGCGACGGTCGCCATCGTGGCTGCGTCCAGGCCGTGGCCCATCGCATCGACCATGGCCACGTGCAGGATGTCCTCGTTGAGGGCGTAGTCGAAGCTGTCGCCTGCTACGTCGTAGGCGGGCTCCAGGATTCCGGCCACCGCGACCTGCGGGACGGCCATCGCCAGCGGCGGCAGCAGGGACCACTGGATCTCCGCGGCCACGCTCATCGGTTCACGACGCCGGGCACGGAAGAACTGATCGGTGTAGCTGTGCTTGGTGACCAGCATGTCGGCGACCAGGCCGGCGAGCCTGCGCAGCAGCCGCCGGTCGTTGTCATCGACGGTGTCCAGGGTGAGGGCCATCACGCCCACCTGGTCGCTGCCGTCCAGCAACGGCAGGTACATCCGGACGCCGTCGGCCCCCGGCACCTCGACAGTGGTCGCCTGCAGAAAGGCCGTGCCGGCGGGAGAGTCGTCGATCGGCTCCGGCTCGCCGACCATCAGCCGCCGACCTGACAGCGGCACCAACACCAGCTGGCCGTAGTCCTGCAGCAGGATCGAGACGTCGCGGCCACCGACCCTGGCCACCTCTTCCGCGATCAGCGGGGCGATCAGCTGCGGCGGCATCTCGTGCGCCCGGTCCAGCAGCACCCCCAGCAGCCGCTCACCGAACCCTTCCGACCGGTCCAGCATGACCTCGTCAGGTCGGCGCTCGCCTTCCGTCACAACCGCACCCCCGCACCGGCGTCGTCAAACCATCGGCGACCGTGTCCATGCTCACCTCGTGCCGCGAGTCCAGCGCCCGCACCGACACACGGGCTCCCGACACGACCGTGATCAACCCGCACAGAGTGACGCGGCCGGTCACCCCGAACAGCCCATTACGCCAGAGAACGGCATGTCACACATGATCAGAAAAGGTGGCTCTTCGTACAGCTTTGCACCAGGTCTCTCCCGGAGCCGTCACAGGAGCAGAAGATCGGAGCCGGTGTCCGCGAGGAGCCGCGCGGTCTGCGGGGACGGGTGGTGCAGCCGCAGGGACGCGTGGCTCCCGGCGGCGTGCCTCGACGCGTCGAGGAAGACGCGCAGACCGCTGTTGTCGCAGCGGCCGACGGTGGTCAGATCCACGTCGATGGTGGTGATGCCATCATGCAGGCACCGCTCCAGAGCGGCGCGCACCTGGGGCGCGGTGGCCGGGTCGATCTCACCGGCCAGGGTGATCAGCGCCCGACTGCCCCGGTTGTGCCGGTAGACCTTCAGCCGCGGAAGAGTCATGACGCCTCGGTTCGGATGCCTCGGTTCATGGGGCCCGGCTGCTCCTCGCGCGGTCCATGGCCCGGGTGCTCGCGCTCGGGCGCACACGTCGGTACGGGCCGAGTCGACGATTCGTAAGCGCGGCCGGTGCGGGGAAACCGGCTGGTCACCTGTGGTGAGTGGTAGGGCTGCGGCGGCGGCGCGGCGGGAAGCGGCCGCGGCCGCCGTCGCGGTGGTCCCGCCGTTCGCCGGCGGTCGGCGACTCGGACCGGTCCGGTTCCACCGGGGGCTGCTGCGTGCCGCGGCCGCGGCGGCCGGGCAGGCGGGCGCTGTACTGGTGCACGGCGATTCTGTCGGCGTGCTGGATGTTGAGCCGGTGGATCACGTACGCCGCCGCTGCAATGAGGACCCCGAAGGCGGCGGCTGTCAGGAAGGCGTTCATGGCGGCCACCTCACATACCGATGATCAGGCGGCTGGCCCGGCCGGGGGGAGGGGTCTGTTGCGGAACGGCCGCTGACACCGACACTGCGGAGGCGCCGCCCTCGTACTCCCATGCCTCGTCCGGGTCCAGTGGCTCGTCGGTCGCCAAGACGCCGTGCCGGGCCTCGTCCGCGGCGATGAGCGCGCTCGCGGTCAGTGGCGGGCCATCGTAGTCGGACGCGGCAGCCATCAGCCGGGCCGCCGACTCCGCCCCGGTTTCGGGCGGGATGATCAGCAGGTCCCAGCGGCCGGTGCCGTAGGAGAGCAGCAGCAGCTTGTGCGGGTCGATCTCCGGGGTGAACCAGCCGACCTTGACGATGTGGCCGTGCACGGGAACCTTGGGCGGGATGACAGGCCAGTGCTTCGGGTTGACGGCGATGCGGGTGATGCGGCCCCACAGGGGGTCCAACACGTCGGTCAGTGCGGGCAGTTCGCTCAGCAGATCCCGGGAGCGGGGCCACCAGGCACCGTCCAGGAGTCCGCGGGAGGTGCCGTCGGTCTTCAGGGTGAGACGCGCGGCCGGGGCTGCGACGGGCTCGGGGTGCGGCAGAGGTGGAAGCAAGGTCGCCGACATGATGCGGACCCGTCTCCGGGCCGCTTCTGCGGCGGCCCGGGTTTCATGGTTCGCCGAGAACGACCCGGCGTGGAAGCCGGTGTGCGAAATGCTCTCGGTACTGTCCACACTACTCCGCGCTTCGAGGCAGCGCGGAGTAGTGGCCGCCTAGAGCTGGAGCAGTCGTTGGGTGATCTCCCGGTACTGCCTCAGCGCGTGCCGGAGTTCGTCGGACTGCGCCTCCGGGTCGAGGTCCTGCCAGCCGGCGCGAAGGAGACGCCGTTGTTCCGCGAGGGCGTTCACGAGCTGGGCGGTGGCTTCGTCATAGGCGCTCTCGGCCTCTTCCAGCGCCTCACGCGGGGTGTCGGCGAAAGTGTTGAGAGCGTGCCGGAGGGACTGGACGATCTTGTCTTGCTCGTCCGACGGGAGCAGCGGCTCAGGGCCTGGGGTACGGCGCTCGGCGGGGCCCCGGGTCTGGCCCGCGGGCTGCTGGGCGCGTTTCTGGTCGTACATCACCGGGAGCCGCTTCCGCCACGCCTGAAGGCGCCCTTGGCCTTCTCCGCGGCCTGCTTCAGGCTTCCGGAGACCCGGTCGGTCCTGCCTCGGCGCTGCAGTCGCCTGTTGCCGGTGACCCGGCCGAGTTCTTCCGTGATCCTGCCCTTCATCGTCTGCGCCTGGCTCTTGATGGTCTGTGAAACGGTCATGGCCGGCCTCGCTGTTGTCCGGTAGGTGGGTTCCCGCGGGGTCTGGGCGAGGCGGGAAGGCGGAATGCTTCGCCGTGTGTTCCGGGGTGGCATGGCCCTGCACCGTGCTGCCAGTCAACGTCCGGCAACGGTCCGTGTCAACGCGGTGGCCACGCGATCCGGCCCGCCTCGTCCCGGAGCGTGCGGGAGTACGGTGGAGGAAGCGAGGGCTCTTCGTATGCCGGTGTCCGAACCGGCCCGTCCTCGCGACTCCCATCTCATGGGCAGCCCGTGACCCCGGCCGCGCCATCCGCATCCCGGCCGAGGAGCCACGTATGCCACTCAGTCCGACCACGTCCCCGACGGTCACACCGTCGGACCCCGCCCCGCCGCCCCAGGGCTACGACGGGACGTCCCCGTTCCCGCCCGACGGCCCGGCGCCCGCGCGCGACGGCGGTGAGCGTCTGTACGTTGCGGTGACGGCGGTGATCGTCGTCCTGCCGTTCGTGGCGATCGGTCTCGCCGGCTGGCTGCTGTGGGGGAGTCTCATCCATCCCGCCGACATCGTGCTCGCGCTCGTCCTCTACACGATCACGGGTCTCGGCGTCACGGTCGGCTTCCACCGCGGTCTCACCCACGGCGGTTACCGGGCCGTCCGTCCTGTGCGGATCGCGCTCGCGGTGGCCGGTTCGATGAGTTTCCAGGGCGATGTCATCGGCTGGGTGGCCACCCATCGGCGCCATCACGCCTTCACCGACCGGCCGGGGGACCCGCACTCCCCGTACCGCTACGGCACGCATCTGCGAGGCCAGTTGCGCGGTCTGCTGCACGCGCACGTCGGTTGGCTGTTCCGAAACGACCGTACGCCGCCGGAGCGTTACGCCCCCGATCTCCTGGCCGACCGCGACATCCGTGCCGTCGCCCGCGCCTTCCCGGCGTTGTGCGTTCTCACCCTCGCCCTGCCGTTCGCGGTGGGCTGGGCCATCGGCGGTACGTGGCTGTACGGCGTGACCGCCCTGCTGTGGGCGGGACTTGTGCGTATCGCGCTGCTGCACCACGTCACCTGGAGCGTGAACTCCCTCTGTCACATGATCGGTGAGCGCCCGTTCCGTACCCGGCGCCACGACCGGGCCACCAACCTGTGGCCCCTCGCCCTGCTGTCGTTCGGCGAGAGCTGGCACAACCTCCACCACGCCGACCCCACCAGCGCCCGGCACGGCGTCGACCGCGGTCAGATCGACCCCTCCGCCGCCGTGATCCGCCTCCTCGAACGCCTCGGCTGGGTGCACGACGTGCGCTGGCCGACGGCGCAGCGGGTCGCGGACCGTCGTGCCTGACGTCAACCACTCTTACGGCAGTTGGCAGGAGCCTTCATGACCACCGCACTGCAGTCCCCGCTTCCCTCCCACCCCGTCCTGCGGATGCGTCTCGCGTCCGGCAGCGGCATGCCCCGGCTCATCGACGGAGCGTGGTGGCCCCGTTCGTACGACCTGCTCTCCGAACTCCCCCAACTGCTTGCCGGGTTGCCGCGCGCATGGGGTCACATCACCAGCGTCACCGTCAACGGGGCGACGTGGCCCGCGGTGCCCGGCCGGATGCTCGTCTTCAACCAGGTCGTACGCCTGCACAGGACCCTGGCGGCATCCGCCCCGCACACGATCGTCCTGCTCGCCCCCGGCCGGGGGCGCTGGGATCTGCTGGTCGTGCCTCCGGATACGACCGAGGAGACAGCGGAACCGCTCCTGGCGGCCGCGGCAGGTGGTCACGTGTGATCCGGCCCACCACGGACTGCCCGGCGAATCATCAGGCACCGACGGCCAGGGCGGTGACGACGACCGTCACACCCCCACCACCACTCGGCCGGGCCGGCTGCTGGTGGCCTCGTACGAGGAGGAGGTCTCGCCGGCCTGTTCCGCCGTCATGAGGGCGGTCGCGGTCATCGGCGGGCCGGTGTTCGCGCTCGCGGCGGCCACCAGCCGGGCGGCCGAGGGAGCGCTGGTCTCCGGGGGTATCACCAAGAGGTCCCAGCGGCCTGCCGTATAGGACAGCGGCAGGATCTTGTGCGGATCCTGCTCCGACGTGAACCAACCGACCGCCACTACATGGCCGTTGACGAGGATCTTGCGTGGGAGCGTCGGCCAGTAGCGCGGGTTGACGGCGATATGGGTGATCCGTCCCCACAGTGGATCCAGTACGTCCGCCAGAGCGGAGAGTTCGTGTGTCAGGTCACGTGACCGAGGCCACCAGGCCCCGTCCGGCTCGACGTGCCCTGGTGAAGGACTCACTGGTTTCAGAGCGAGGCGCGCGGTCGGGGTCCTGAAGGGAACGGCCCGTAACGCGCCGAAGCCGGCGAAGTATCCCGCGAAGCCCAGCGCCATCCCGGTGAACAGGCCAACCGCGGCCACACCCATCGCGTGCTCCTTCCTCGCTTCGGCTCCGGCAAGCGACTACTCGAGCCGCCGCTCCGGTTGTTCCTCGTCCTCGTCGGGCAAATGCACATCGCCGACCGCGATGTTGACCTCGACCACTTCCAGACCGGTCATCCGCTCGATGGCAGCGATCACGTTCTCTCTGACGTCGCCCGCGACCTCGATGATGGAGACGCCGTACTCGACGACGATCTCCAGGTCGACCGCGGTCTGCACATCGCCGACCTCGACCTTCACTCCGCTGGTGACGGACTTCCCGCCCGCACCGGGCATCCGTTCACGCATGGCCCCCATGCCACGGGCGAACCCACCGCCCATCGAATGGACGCCCGGCACATCCCGGGCCGCCATGCCGGCGATCTTCGCCACCACACCGTCGGCGATAGTCGTACGGCCACGCGACCCCGGATCGCTTCCGTGCGGCACCCCCGCACTCTTCCCGCCGCGCTCGCCCAATGACCCCGCGCGAGGAGTCTCGGGCCGGTTCGGCAGTCCGGTATCCGTCATCTCCGGTCACCACTTTCCGACGCAACAGGCAGCCTGTCGTGCCCCTTCCTTTCACGCTAACGGCGAGTGCCCGACCTCGCTCAGGCAAGCGGCTGTGAGCGATGTCGGGCGTCGCGCCAGGAGACGGTGTGGTACCCCGCACAGAAGGGCAGGTCGGGTGGCCGGTCGGACCGCCCTACCGGACAGTAGGACGTCAGCCTCCCGGTATCAGCGGCGGGCCAGCCGCTGTCCGCCGTCCACGTAGACGGTGCGTCTCCCCGCCCTTCAAGGCAACGGTGTTCCAGTTGTGTCGCTCGCGGAGGTCGGCCGAGTGGATCACACCATCTCCCTGTGGCATGCGGCCGGTGACGCAACGACCCCGGCGTATACACACCGGGGCCGCCCTTCCGGGTCGTTGCACGTGAGAGTGCGCCGACCCGCTCACAAGCGTATGCCCAGGAGGCCATTTCGGTCATCTGTGACCGGCCGCAGCTCTGAGGGCGGTCTGCGGCGTGTCAGTCACTGTCCTTCTCCTCGGTCTCCATGAGCTGGATCCCCTTGTGCAGCAGTGTGACCATCGCAGGTGTGTTTCCTCGCGCCCAGTCGACCTGGATCAGTCCCTCGGCCGCCAGGTACGTGCAGGCGGCGGCCAGGTCCTCCTCGGGCATGGCGAGTTCCTCGCGCAGCTGCGCCCCGGTGAGGCCGAGGAGGCGATTGCCTTCCATGGCCTCGTACAGGCTCTTCATGATCGCCTCGCGGTAGTGCTGCCGCTCGTGCAGTGTCGCCATGGTCGCTTGCCTCTCGTGCCGGCACCGACGGAAACCCTTACGTCTGGGGCGGTACCCTCTTTCCCCCGCTGAGGGGCCATCTCCTCACATTTCGTCCGGCTGTGTGTGATCGTCCCGGAGGACTGGCTGGTCAACAGCCAGGAGCGCACCGGTTCCGCCATGCGCGTGGTGTCCACGGTGAGGTGGAGGCGTGTTCCGCCGTCAGCGCCCGCGGGGTGGCTGCGCGCTGCGGTGGCGGCGAAACAACCGCGGAGAATCTCCGCGACATGTCGAGCCGCCTTTGGGTCCGCGGCGACAATACGAACCTCCGCGGGCCCGGCCGACGGCAGTTTCGGTGACTTCATCGTGACCCCCGTTCGATCACGGGAGCGGGGCCACCAGGCACCGTCCAGGAGACCTGGAACCGAGCCGGTCGGGGCCAGGGACAGCAAGACCGACGCCGGAGGCGGGTGCTCTTTGATGATCGTAGGTTCGATGGTCGCGGTCATGACGCGGACCTGTCCCCGGGGGCTCCTCCTGGAGGCCGGTGTTGTTGCTCGCCGGGAACGGCACCGACGTGACGGCCGGTGTGCGAAGTACTCCCGGTCGTTTCACTCTACGCCGCTCCGAGGCCCGGGACGTGCTCGTGAGCAGGCATTTTACCGAGGGGCACGAGTCCGGCACCGTCGGCGAGCGTAGCCGGTGCGGCGGCGCACGACTTACGGTGAGAGGACGACCGAGAGGACGAGGTCCCGCGTTCGGCGGCGACACCGAATCCCGCAGACAGGCGGAGACACCATGACCGAATCCGACATCCCTCGCGCGCCCGGGCTCCTACCGGACGCGATCCACCGGGCCGCGAAACCCGGGACAGTTCTTCTGCGGCTGGAGACGACACCATCCCGGGAAGGCAATCTCGACGGCGCGTGGTGGCCGCGTTCCCGCGACATCGGCGCGGAGTTGCCCGACCTCATCCACGTGCTGACCGGGCACCTCGGCCCCATCACGCGCGTCGGCCTGGACGCCACCGCATGGGATGAACTTCCCACGCGGCTGGTCATCGACGACCGGGTCGTCCATATCGACTCCTTCCCGGTCGGTGACGACACCGTACTGATCACTCGGGGCGACCAGGACCACTTCTCCCTTCTCGTGATCCCGCCGCACGCGACACCCGATGCCGCCCGTGCCGCCATGGACAGAGCCGTCCGGGCCGACAACGTCACCCATGCCGCACAGATCCTCATCGACACCGGCACCCATCAGGCACACCCGATCCCCGCCAAGGACCCTCGGAGCGGCGAGGAACGCCACGAGCGCCAGGAATGACTTCTGGAGACCCGGGCGCCCGTAGGGCTGTCTTTGCCGGGCGGCGCGCCGACTTCAAGGCGATCCAGGAGGTGCCGCCCGTCGGAGTGGATGTCCGGTAGTGGTGTCCGCTGATGCTCCGCTGGTGCCGTTAGGGTGCGCGACATGGCCCGTACTCGGCTGTACCGCGACGGCTCCCTGGTCGAGGAGGACTTCCCGGTCCGCGACATCTCCCGGCATCTGGCGGATCCGTCTTCGATCGTGTGGTTGGACCTGTACCGCCCGAACCGTGCCGAGTTCACGGCGGTCGGCGAGGAACTCGGTCTCCATGAGCTGGCTCTCGAGGACGCGCTGCACGAGGGACAGCGGGCGAAACTCGACAGCTACCGCACCCATCACTTCCTCAGTGTCTACGCGGTCGCCGTCGACCCGGACGGCGCAGGACTGACGATGAGCGAGCTCGCGGTCATCCTCACGCCGCAGGCGTTGATCACCGTCCGCAAGGACGCCGCATTCGCCCTCGACGAGCTGGTCGCCCGCTGGGACCGTACCCCGGCTCTGGCAGCCCACGGGGTCGCCTTTCTGCTCCACGGCCTGCTCGACTACGTCGTCGACGGGCACTTCGCCGCGGTACAGCAACTCGACGAACGTATCGAGGGACTTGACGATCTGCTCTTCGCTGAAGGCGGCCGGCAGATCCAGACCGTACAGCGCCAGTCCTACGCCCTGCGGAAATCACTGGTTCGGCTCCGTCGCGTGGTCCTGCCCATGCGGGAGGTCGTCAACGCCCTCATGCGCCCCGACCTCGACGTCGTCGACGGCCACCTGCTGCCGTACTACCGCGATGTGTACGACCACGTGCTGCGTGCCGGCGAGTGGACGGAGTCGCTGCGCGACCTGGTGGCCTCGGTGATGGAGACCAACTTGTCGGTGCAGGCGAACCGGATGAACCTGATCATGAAGAAGGTGACGAGCTGGGCCGCGATCATCGCCGTGCCCACGGCGATCACTGGCTTCTACGGACAGAACCTTCCCTACCCCGGCTTTGGACAACAGTCGGGCTTCATCGTTTCCAGCGCCGTCATCGTCGTTGTCCCTCTGACGCTGTACTTCGCTTTCAGGCACTGGGACTGGCTCTGACCGCAGGCACTGATCACCAAGCACGCTGATCTCCGTCCGCAGCACGGGATCTCTGAGGGCGCCCGCGGGTGGACCCACGGTGACTTCCAGTACCGGAACCTGCTGTGGGAGGGCGAGGACCTGGCCGCCGTTCTGGACTGGGACCGGGTGGGCGTGCGGCGGTACGAGGAGGAGGCCGTGCGGACGGCGCAGGTGCAGTTCGGGGTGGACGGGGTGTTCGACCTCGACCGTGTCTCGGCGTTCGTCAGCGGCTACCGGTCCGTGATGCTGGTGGACGTCACCGCGCTCGTGGACGGTGCCCGCAGGCTGTGGTGGAAGCGGATGACGGACTTCTGGCAGCTGGAGTTCCACTACGACCGCGGTGACTTCTCCTGCGATGAGCTGTTCACCGCGGATGAGGCGCTGCTGCGCTGGTGGGCCGACCGGCTCGATCAGGTCGAGGACGCGTTCGCCGCCGGGTAGATCCCGAGGGTTTGGAGGTCCGGCCGTCGCGGCCGGGCCAGCGGTGCTGCCTGCTGGAGAAGGCCGTCGACAAGGCTCACCGCGCGGGATGAGACCGCCGCCTCGGGCTATCGCATGCCTTCGGCGCACGCGGCGACTGCTTTCGGTAAGCCGGCGAAGTCGGTCCTCAGCGGGCTGAGGCGCTCGACGAGGCTGGACAGCCTGATGGACTTTGGGTCGGGCAGCGTTCGTCCAAAACACGGGTGGGCAGGACATAGAAGGTCCACTGGTCGAGGTCCAGGGGATCGAGGGTCTGCTTGTCCTGGTGGTGCAGCAGGCAGAAGACGTAGACGTCCGAGCGGCGCATTACCTCCGCTGAGGTAACGCCGGTCTGGGCGTCCCAGCCGGAAGCTGGCGCGATGCCGAACTCGATCTTCGATGGCCGGGGCTGTGCCCACGACTGAAGGTAGGCCGCCGACTTCACCTCCACGCGCCGCTTCTCGGGTGTACGGATGTCCACGGTGTCCCATTCGGTGCGGGTGCCGATCGCGGCGCCCAACGCCACGGCCACGAGGTACTCGGCCAAGACGCCGCGCATGGTGTTGTTGGCCAGGTCGGAGTACGCCCAGCTCCAGAAGTCGCCGAGTCTGCCCACCGTTTCGCCCCCCGCCTGTATCGGCTCACTGCTTTTGCGGCGTGTGATGGCCAGCGGACCAAGCTCGGCAGTCATGGGCGTCCTCCAGACGACGATGTAGGGCGATGCTGATCCTGACAGCAGGCACTGACAACGGAGTTAGGCTCCCAGGCTCACGTGGGTTGCGACGGTTGTAGAGGCCGCAGGACGAAGACAATGACGGGCCTGACCAAGGATCGGTCGGGCCCGTCAGACATTTACTGGAAGCTGTCGGGGCTCCCTCAATGGATTTCGCCGACGGTTGCGTCAGGCGAAGGCGAGAGTGCGGAAGGTGTTGCGCACGTCGGTCAGGGGCTGGCGGTCGCGGGTGTAGTAGAGCTTGTTGGTGAGCAGTACTGCCCACCGCCCCTGCTGCGGGCAGATCCACATGCCGGTGCCGGTGAAGCCGTAGTGGACCCAGGTGTCGTCATCGGGGTGGGCGCCAGGGGGCGGGGTGCCAGAACAAGCCGCGCACGGGTTCGAGGGTGCTGGTCTGGACGGTCAGTGACTGTCTGGTCCAGGCGGGGCCGAATCCTGCTCGCCCCAGGCTCCGAGCGGGTGGCCATCGACCTCGGGCCAGAAGTCGTTGAAGGGGACGTCGAGGTCGAGCTTGCCCTCCTCCCACAGGGCGCCGATGGCGGACCAGACGGCGAGGATCTTGGTGAGGCTGGCGGCGTGACGGTGTCGGCGCGCATCGGCAGGTCCGGCTCGTCGGGGTCGAGGACGCCGGGGTGCCCTGGGCGTGGATGCCGTTGGCGTCGGCGATGGCCCACACGGCGCCGGGGTACACCTTGTCGCTGACGCCCTCGTCCAGCAGAGCTTTGATGCGGTCGCCGTCGTACGTCATGGTCTCGCTCTTCGCCGGGGCATCCCGCCGGTCAGCGTAGTGACGTTCGGGTTGCGGTTCGGGTAGTGACGTTGCTCGGGCGACCCGGTCGGGGCACCGAGGGCTGAGTGCCGGATCCGTCGGACGAGGTCAGCTCTGCGTCTCCCCAAGGGCTGCGCGCAGCCAATCCAGAGACTCGGTCGCAAGCACCGCGTCGGCGAGCTCGTTGGCGGACTTCGTGGTGAGTCGGCGTCGGCTGTTGTCGATCCAGCGCTGCGCGTTCTCGTAGCCCTGGGCCTTGTACTCGATGCCCTGGATCATGCATTCCAGCTTGTCGGCGTCCCGGGCGCAGAGGGCCTCCGGGGACTCTTTCGCCTCGTATTCCGCGACCAGCTCGCGTACCGCGGTGGCGAGGATCTCGGGCATGCCCGAGACCTGGTCCTCGGTGACCGCTCGCGGGTCTGCCTGTGGGGCGTATTTCCTGCCCAGGTAGTTCACGTCCCCGGTACGGGTTTCCTGTGAGTCGTGCCATACCGCGAGGAACGCGGCTTGTGCGGGGTCGGCGCCTTCCAGTTTCGCGATGATGGTCGCGAGGAGAGCGGTGCGCCATGAGTGCTCTGCCACCGACTCGGGGTCGCGTACTCCGGCCATCCACCAGCCGGTGCGCTTGGTCTGCTTCAGCGTGCCCGCCTCGTACAGGAAGCGCGCCACCGCGGACAGGTCTTCAGCCACCGTCGGACTCCTCTCACGCCTCGGCGAGGCGGATCGCATACCGGATGCTCTCCAGCTCCCGGCGCCCGCGCGCCGACAGCTCCCGGCTATCCAACATCACGGGCAGCCTGTCGCGCAGGGCGCGTCCTGCTGCTCCGGATCGCAGCAGGTTGGGCCGTACCTGGAGCAGAGACCAGACGGAGTGGATATTGAGGTCGACGTAGCCATGATGCGGAGCGAGGCCGTGCGCGAGATGGGCGAGGAGTTTGTCGCCTGGCCATGGCCCGGGGTTGCGGGCGGCGATGAAGTCGTCGCTCAGCTCCAGGTGGGCCGTCTCTCCGATCCAGTAGGCCCAGTAGTTCAGGTTCGCGGCCTCGCCGGCGTCGTCGTCGAGGAGGGCGGCGTCGATGAAGTGACTCATGCGGTCCCGGTCCCCTTGCCGGGCCGAGACCGCGGCAACAGACCGGGAGTTGAGCCAGCCCGTGAGCCAGCCGCCAGGGCGTTCTGTCGCCTGCTGGTGTGCGAGCCATGCGGAGGTGTCGTCCTGGTCGTCGTACCCGGAGAGGTAGGGGGCCTGGCGGCGGAGCAGGAACTGGTCTTCGCCCCGGGCCTGTTCCGCGGTGCGCCGCATCTGTGTGAAGAACCGCGCGCGGTCTGCGACCGACAGCTCCGGCCCGGCCGGCGCGGGGCCTCGGCGCTTGCGGGGCGGGGCGGGCAGGCCACGGACGGGCTGGGGCGGCACGTGGTTGAGGGGCCAGGCGAGGACCTCAACGAGGTCACGCTGCATCACCCAGGCCCCGAGCGGGCTTGCCGCGACGTCGGCCTGGTCGTCGAGGGCGCTCGCGAGGAGGACGTCCGCCTCCAGCGCGCGGTCGAGGGCTTGCAGGAGCGCCGGGGCGGTGCCCATGTGCATCAGCCGATGACGGTGTACGAGCATCTGCCCGACCGGTACAGCGGTCAGCGGGCGGCGGCCCGATTCCCAGCCCGCGATCGTGTCCGCGGACACGCGCAGCTGCTCGGCTGTGTCCTCCTGGGTGCGTCCCTGCTGCTCTCGGATGACCCGGAAGACGTAGCCGGAAATGACGCCCGTGCGGGGGCGCCCGCCTGATCCCTGACTGCCGGTCAGGGTTGGTCGCGAACTCGACTGCATGAACAGCCCCATTCCCGTGTATCCGCAGCAAACCACCCGTACTTGCGGTCACTTCTAGCTGTGATCACGGCTCTCTACCGTCGTATGCACCACCGAACGAGCCTAGTAGGGAGGCTGTCACTGTGGGTTTCGTTGCGGATGCTGCCGAGCCAATCCTCCTCAGGCAACAACGCCCCGACGGCCGGTGGTTGGGCTACCCCGAACGCGAGCACCTCCAAGGGACGCGACGATGACCATGACGGCTGCAACGGTGGGACCACAGCGCTACCAGGAGCGGTATGCGGCGAGGCTGGAGTCCGTCACTCAGGCGCGTCGGGACATAACGCTGGTACTTCAGACCTGGGGCCTGCCTCAGCTGGTGGACGTCGCCGCGCAGGTCGTCACCGAGTTGGTGGCCAACGCGGTGGAGCACACTGACGCCGCCACGGTCGGCGCCTCGATCACCCGGGTGGGCAAGGAGTCCGCCCGGATCGTCGTGACGGACACGTCCCGCACCAGACCCACCCCGGGCACACCGTCACCGGACGACGAGCACGGCCGCGGGTTGCTCCTTGTCGAAGCTCTTGCCCACGCCTGGGGCAGCGAGCTGGTACGCGGCGGGAAACGCATCTGGGCAGAGCTGCGGGTGACGGCCGCATGCTGATCGCGCTCGTCTCTTTACGGCTCCTGCCCGCAGAGGAGTTGGCCGGCGACCCGTGCCCGGACGCGTGCGTGGAGCTGGCCTTCAACCCCACCTGTTTGTCTGACGAGGCCGGTGGGGTGGTTGTCCCGGAGCCGGTCCGGATCACTCCAGCCGACCTTGTGCGGCTGCGCGTCGAGTCGGGTTTGGTCCTCGGCGAGATCCGCGCCGAGGCGCAGCGCGCCGAGGGCGCGTGGCGGCAACACCTCAGCCGCTGGTACCGCGACGGTCGGCTGGCGGCCGAGGCCCGCGCACCGGACATCAGCCTTCTTCAGCGAGTCCTGGACGGACTGCGGAATCCCGTCCGGCTTTGACGCAGACCCGGCGCCTCTTCTTCCCGGCGCCCATGAGACCCCCGCACGAGCAGGA
Organism: Streptomyces sp. DF42; assembly: GCF_058267695.1. NCBI lineage: Bacteria > Bacillati > Actinomycetota > Actinomycetes > Kitasatosporales > Streptomycetaceae > Streptomyces > Streptomyces sp. DF42. Next base: position 5,159,588 of record NZ_CM177859.1, read on the forward strand.
CCGCGTTCCTCGATGCCGTGCGGGTGAGCAAGGCGCACGAAGGACAGGAATTCCCGACAGAAAGGAACACTGTGTTCAACCACATGGACCGATTCCCCACCGGCAGCCCCCTGCCGCAGGGGCACCTGACCGCAGCCCCGTGGGGCCTGCGCCGCATCGCCCCGTATCCGCCCGTTGCCGGGCCCGCCTACGCGACGGTGACGCTGGACCCGGAGACGCAGACCGCCCGGTACTTCGACGCTTCCAGGGCGCCCACCATGTCCCCGGGCCACGGCACGTCCTCCGGCACCAACCCCGCGACCGGCACCACGGGCCAGGGCGACCGCAACAGCGACTCCCCGGACAGCGACACGGGCAACGACACCGACCAGTGACTCCGGTGACGAACGACGATCGTCCGGTCCTGGTCGTCACCAACCTCGACGACCCGACCGCGGACTTCGTGATCGCCGAGCTGCACGACCGGGGTGTCCCGGTCGTGCGGTTCGACTCAGGTGACTTCCCCGCCACCCTGTCGTGCTCGGCCGCCATCGGCGGCGACGGCGACAGCTGGCGGGGAAGCGTGCAGACCCCGAGCCGACGTGCCGACCTGGGCGCGGTGCGTTCCATGTACTACCGGCGCCCCTCCGGGTTCGCCTTCCCCCACCTCGACAAGCAGGACGAACGGCTCGCTGCGGCCCAGGCCCGCTACGGGCTCGGCGGCATCCTGACCTCCCTGCCCGGCTGCCTCTACGTCAACCACCCCAACCGCATCGGCGACGCCGAGTACAAGCCGGCCGGGCTCGCGGCAGCGGTGGCGGCCGGCTTCACGGTGCCGCCCACGCTCGTCACCAACGTTCCCGACGACGCACGGGCCTTCATCAGGGAGCACGGCCCGGCCATCTTCAAGCCGATCTCGGTCCCGCTCTACCTGGTCGACGGCAAGGCCCAGACCGTCCCCGTCACCGAGGTGACTGTCGACGAGATCGACGACTCCGTGACCGGCACCATGCATCTCTTCCAGAAGCGCGTGGACAAGGTCGCCGACATCCGGGTCACGGTGATCGGCGAGCAGATCTTCGCCGTGCGGATCGACTCCGGTCTCCTCGACTGGCGCACGGACTACGGCACGCACACCTACACGCCGCTTGCCGCGCCGCCCGCGGTGGAGCGGTCGATGCACGCCTATCTGAAGCACTTCGGGCTCGTCTTTGGGGCGTTCGACTTCGCTCTGACCGACTCCGGCGAGTGGAGCTTCATCGAGTGCAATCCTTCCGGGCAGTGGGCATGGATGGAGCCGCCGACCGGTCTGGGGATGACTGCGGCACTCGCCGATCTCCTGGAAGGAGGCATCCGTGGCCTGTGAGCCCGACTTGGAGACGGCCGCCGTCGATCTACGGCGTCGGCTCGCTCGGCAACTGGAGAAGGACGGCTGGCTGCGCTCGCCGCAGTGGCGGGATGCTGTGGAAGCCGTGCCCCGCCACAAGTTCATCCCGCGCTTTTACCGGGAGAGTGACGCCCCCGGCGTCACCACGTGGGAGCCGGTTACACGGGAGACGGTCGGCAAGGAGGAGTGGCTCCGGCTCGTCTACACCGACGAGACATGGATGACCCAGTTCGACGGCCACGACATCGACTGGGCCGACCCGAAACCGATCAGCAAGGCGGCCCCCACCTCGTCGTCGACGTTGCCGAGCCTCGTGGTCCGGATGCTCGAAGACCTCGACGTGCAGGACGGTATGAACGTGCTGGAAATCGGCACCGGAACCGGCTACTCGACCGCCCTGATGTGCCACCGGCTCGGCAGCGAGAACGTGACCTCGATCGAGACGGACGAGGGCGTGGCCCGCCGCGCCCGCGAAGCTCTCACCGGTTCCGGTCACACCCCTCACCTGGTGGTGGGGGACGGCCGCGTCGGCCACCGCGCCGGAGCCCCGTACGACCGGCTGATCGCCACATGCGGCTTCCGCAGCATCCCGCCCGCCTGGCTGGAACAGGTCCGGCCGGGCGGCATCATCCTCACCACCCTGCGCGGCTGGATGCGCTCCCTCGGCCTGGTCAAGCTCATCGTCACCGGGGACAGCGCGAGCGGCTGGTTCAGCGAGGACGACCCGAGCTTCATGATCGCCCGCCAGCAGGACGCGCCGGGGAGCTTCGGCAGGGTGCCGGGCCCCGACGACGGGACTGCGCGGAAAGCCACGTACGGGCCGGAGGCGCTCAGCACTTCAGGCCCGGCTTTCATGGCACAGCTCGCGGCGCCGGACGCCCGTTTCTTCTCCATGGCGGTCGACGCCGGCTCGGTCAGCACGTTTCTGTTGGACAGCGTCACCGATTCCTTCGCTGTTCTCACCCCCACGGACGGCGGTTGGCAGGTCCGCCAGGGCGGCCCCCGCCGCCTGTGGGATGCGGTCGAGGCGGCGGTGGGCACCTGGGAGGAGTACGGCGCACCGAACACCGCCGCCTTCGGTGTCACTGTCTCCCCCGACCGGCAGGTCGTCTGGCTCGGGAACCCGAACGGCCCGCAATGGCCGCTACCCTCCTGAGGCAGCCACCACCGACGCGAGGAACGCCAGGATGGACGACGAGCTGCTGAAGGACTGGGCGGAACGCCGTGACGCGAAGATCGGTCGCCTTCGTGCCGTGCCTGTTGTACCCGGCGGCGGGCCCAGGGCATCGCATCTGAATCCGGATGCGCCACGCGCCATCGAGCGCTGGAACGGGCACCTGTGGGAGCCGTACGGATTCGCCGCCAGCCTGGCCGAGGCCAAAGCCATCCTGTACCCGGAGAGCAACGAGCCGTCACCACTCCAAGGGCCGGTGCCGAAGCCGCTGGGCTCCGGCACCGGCAAACACCGCAAACCCCAGGCACCCAGGTCGGATGGCGGCCGGGCGCAAGGGTGATCAGCGCCGCCGCGCCTGCGGCTGCTGCGGAGCGGCGGGGTGCACCGCGGCATGCTGAGCATTGGGTGCCTGGGCTCGTGGGCCGGGTATGTGGCGTTCACCGAGGCGTTGGATGCGCCAGGTGAGGGTCCTGGCGGTGGAGCGAGCGTCGTCCAGTGCGCGCTGGCGGGCGGCGTGCTGGAGGAGCTGTCGGGGGTCGTGGCCGGCGGTCTCGGCTTGGGTGAGGGCGGCGGCCAGTGCCGGCCAGGCGGGGTCGTCGAGGATCCGCTCGGCGTGGTCGGGCAGGACGGTTCGTATGTGCTGGGCGTGGTGTTCCACGATGTGGGTGGGTGGCTTGCGCCGGGCCAGGGCGGCCAGTGGCTGAGCGGCTGCGTGCTCGTAGGCTGCTTGGAGGTGGATCAGGGTCTGTTGGGCGGCGGCGACTTGTTGGTCGTGGTGGCGGGTCTGGTGCCAGCGGGTGGTGGCGATGACGACCAGGACGGCGATGTCGAGGAACATCGCCAGTCCGCTCCCGTCACCGGTGACCGGTGCGGTGCGCAGTGCTCGTACGGCGCCGCGCAGGGCGCGGGCCTGGTCCTGCTGGGCGCGGATGCGGGAGCGGGAGGCGCGTTCGAACGCGAGGGCGGCCTGCTGGAGCTGTGCTCGCAGGTGGTCGGGGGCGAGGAGCGGCAGGACGTCGAGGGCCTCGGCGAAGGCCGCGATGTGTGCCTGGGCCACGGTGTCTTCGGCCTGGTCGAGGTGGTGGGGGATGCGTTCGGCCGCCGCGGTGGCCTGGTGCCAGGGGTTTGGCCTACGTCGGCTGCCCGGCTCTGTGGCTGGTGGGGGTTCGATGCCGGTCAGGCGCTCGCGGATTTTGGGGAAGGACAGGTCGGGGGCGAGTTGGGAGCCGGAGAACCAGACCGGCTCGCCTGCGGCGTTGGTGTCGCCTTCGACGGCGACCTTGTAGCCGCGTACGTCCCCGGAGGGGAAGTGCTGGACGTCGACGCGGACGCCGTCGACGCCGTCGAGCAGGTGGAGGAACTCTTCCGGGCTGGCGGCGATGGACACCAGCTGGCGGACGGTGGTGCGCAGCAGCTCGCGGGAGGTTGTCTGCCGGCCTTGGCGGCGGGCCTTCTCCTGCTCGGCGCGGGTGGGCCGCTTGGCGGCGGTGCGGTCCCCGCGGACCACACGGAAGAGGCCGTATTCCTTCTCGATGGCGGCGAGTTCGCGGTCGGCGGTGAGGTAGTCGTTCCAGTGGCGTGCGGTGCGCAGGTCCGCCCGGACCTTGGTGGCGGCGATGTGGATGTGGTCGGGGGCGTGGCGGACGGCGACCCAGCGGCAGCCGTCCGGATCGCCGGCGGGTGCGATGCCGGTGGCGGCGACGACGCGGCGGGCGATGTCGGCCCACTCCTCGTCGCTGAGGATGCGGTCTTCGGGGGCGGCGCGGATGGAGCAGTGCCATGTGTGCTTCTCGGGTGCGCGGCCGTGCCGCCGGGCCTGCTTGACGTGCAGGTCGAGGTCGGCCACCAGGAGCCTCTTCGTTGCGTCGAAGTCGTCGGCGCGGCCGGGGTCGGGGGCGAAACCGTCCCAGGAGGCCACCAGGTGCGGGTCGGTGTGGTCCTTGGCCTTCTTGGTGTCGAACAGGTAGCGGATCAGGCCGGCGGTGTCCTTGCCGCCGCTGATCTTCGCGATCATCGGGCCGCCTTGTGGCTGACGGCCTGGTTCGCAGCTGCCGCGATGTGGCGCACTGCAGCACCGACGGCGTCCAGAGTGCGGTCGGTCTGGGCGAGGAGGGCACTGTCCCCAGGGTGTGGATGGCCGCCGGAGTTGAGCTTCTTGGCGATCTGGTTGACGTTGCGGCCGATGGTGGCGACCTGCTCGCGCAGGGCGGTCAGCTCATCGATGTAGTCGTCCAGCTGAGTGCGTTGGCCGGGCACAGTGAGGTCACCTTCAACGTGGGCCAGGGTGACGGCGGCGACGTAGTGAGCGCCGCTCAGGTTCAGCGACGTGGCCTTGGCACGGATTGCGTCCCTCTCCTCAACGCTGTAACGGGCATCGACGCGCTTCTTGCGCCGGCCGCCTGGGTCGGGTTTGCGGCGTTGGGCGACTCGATGCAGAGCGGCTGCTTCGGCGGCGCGCGGCAGGGGCACGGCAACGGCGACGGGCTCGGCGTCAGAGTGTTGCTTCTCCTCCTCGGGCACCCCCTGGTGCCCGAGTGCCTCCGCCACCCCTGGGGCGGAGGCTTCCCCGTGGAACCGGCCTGTGGACGGTCCAGCGGGATACCTTGCTGCGCGGTTGTCTGGGGCGATGGGAGTCTCCTGCCGGTTGGTGTGTTCGTGGTGTCGGTCGTGCACGAGTGGTTCTCCAGGGGGTGTTCGGAAGGGGAGCTGAGCCGCCGTGGCGCCGACCGACGGCAGAGGAGGGCCGTGGCCGGAGCAATTCGGCGGCTGTGGGAGGGGATCTGGACAGGGGAACCGAGGTCGGCGCTGTCGGGTTCGGGGCTATGGCTGCAGAGAGCGCAACGGGGACCGGTCCCCACAGCGCTGCGGTGCACGGTCCCCAAACGCTTGGGGACGGGGATCGCGACGCTCATCGGGGACGGTCCCCCTGACGCATCGTCAACGGGACGGTCCCCTTGACAGGTCGTCACCGGGACCGTCCCGTTCCCTGCACGGTTGCGGTCCCCGAGGGGGACTCGAACGGGCTGGTGCGGGGACGGTCACCGTCCCTGGGACGCTCTGGGGACGGGCACGAAACGACCTCTGAGCTGCGGTTTCCTCGGGGACTGGTCCCCTCTCGGTCCCCGGTGCGTCGTCGTCATGGTCCCCGCGATGCGATCCCCGTGCGCCACCGTCCCCGCCATGAGGTGATCGTGATCTCGGGACCGTCGGGGACCGAGGTTCGGTCCCCGATCTTCGCGGGCTCGGTCCCCGGGACGCGGTCGTCAGGATCTCCACGTCGATCGCGTACGGCTCGTCCGGGACCGCTCGGTCGTAGGACGGCGCAGCTGCCGCGAGGAGCGAGGCCGGGCTGCGTCATGCAGCTCGTTGTCGGTCTAGCCGGGCGGTGGCGAGATCGATGCGCGACGGGTGGGGAGCCGCCCGTACGGTGTTGCCCCTGGCGGTGCCGTCAGGGTTCGTCCGCCGTTGACGGCACGGCGCACCCGCAGGTGCGTGGCACCACTCGCACCGGACGCTGAGCGCGTCGGGGACGCCGCTGGTGCCGGCAGCTTCGCGCGCGGCGCGGGTCGGACGGTAGCGGGTCAGCTCGGCGCGGACGGCCGGCGGGATGCACGATCCGATCTCGCGCAGGCGCTCCTCGATGTCGCGGGACCGGTCACCGCTGGTGATCTGCTCGTGCGTCGAGGGGGCGGCAAGACCCGCGGCGACAGCGTTGCGGGACCGGAGCAGCTCGGCTCGCCAGGCGGCCGGATCGTCCGGGTCGGCAGCCGGTGTGGGGTCGGTGTGCCGGTCGAGGCGGTCGCGTCGGTGGGCACGCCACTTGCGGGCGACGTCCACCGGGAGGATCGGGTACGGAGAGTCGAGGACGTGGGACCGTATCGCCTCGCGGACGTCCCATCCGTGGTCGGTGGCGAAGGGCACGTCGTCGAGCAGCTCCTGCCACTGGGCGATCTGGTCACGGGCCTCGCCCGTGCCGGTGCGGATGGTGCGGGGGTCCAGGCGTCCGATGTAGGCGAGGACGGCGGCGATTTCGTTGCGCTCCAGGGGTGGTTACTCCTTACGATCCGGTCGGTTCGTCGAGGGCGGCGAGCAGGGCGGCCATGTGCGCCTCGGAGCGCGTCATGCCGGTGGTCGAGGTGGGCGTGCCGCCGGGCAGGGCGTAGAGGTTGGGGCGGCCAGGGGCGGGGGTGCGCTCGCGGGCGATCCACGCGCGCCAGTCGGCAGCCCAGGCGGCGGCGGTGCGGGGGTCCCAGGTGGCCCGGTAGGTGCGCCACTTCTCGTCGGCGGCGTGGAGGGCATGCTCGCCGAGTCGGTCGAGGTGGCCGTGGTCCTGCAGCCAGGCCCGGGCGTCGTCGTCGATCTGCCAGTCGGTGGCTGGGATGAGCGGGGCAGAGCTGCTGCTGTTACTTCCGTTCACCTTCGGTTCTCTTCTGTTCTGGGGGTCGGAATCCGCACCCCCTGAGGGTCTGAATCCGACCCCCCTGGGGGTCACATTCCGTACCGGGGGATCAGATTCCGGCCCCCCGTCGAAGGCGTCGGCAGGGTCGGATTCCGGTCCCCCAGGGGTCGGATTCTGACGCCCCGGGAGGGGCAGATCCTGATCCCCCTCGGCAGCCTGTTCGGCGAGGAACCGGGCAGCGTCCGGCAGGTGGTAGTACGTCTCTCCCCGTGGCCCCTTGCGTCCGGGGAGCGGGACCAGTTCCCCGCCGGCGATCAGCTTGGCCAGTGCGTCACGCACCGCGGTGCGGGAGGCGTTCGCGCGCTTCATGAGGGTGGGCACGGACGCGTACGCGATGCAGCGCCGGTCGATGCACCGGTCGGCGATCAGAGCGAGGACCAGGCGGGCGGTGCCTTTGCTGTGGCTGTGGTTCCACACCCATTCGCGGGCGTCGTGGCTCATGGGGTGGCGGCTCCTAGGTGAGGGCGGGGAGGTGCTGGCAGCCCTCGGCGGGCGGTGCACAGGGAGAGGGGCGGCACACAGCCCCGCTCCGAAGGCGCGGGGGAGGGCTGGTGGCGTCGTATGGCCAAGACAGCCACACCCATGCCGCACAAGTCCAGCATTCCGCCGGGAAATCAGACAGCTGACGGCGAACACTTACGGCGAGCAAGGGACCAAAACTATAAACCCGAATCAGCGGTTGCCGAAATAATGCCCCGTCAGATGAAGCCAGAAGCATCACATCGAGAACCCGTTGACTCCCGCTGCGAGCGCAAGCTACAACACAACACCCCACGTCAGAGCACATATCCGGGCTGACGAAGGCACCGCCAACCGGATACTCGAAACCCAGCCCGCAGGTACGTTCCGGCCGCTGAGCCGGGCGCAACATAGCCGACGATCGCCGGTTAACCAAACCGGCGATCCGGAGCTACAAATGGAGCTATGGCAGCACGATCCCTGGAAATCGGTCCGGCCGGAATACGGACCGCCCGCACCATCGAAATCCTCCGCACCGAACGCGGCCTCGCCCAGCGCGAGCTCGCCGCCCGCGTCACCGCTTTCGGCCGTCCGATGACCAACACGATGCTGTCCCGCATCGAACGCGCCCAACGCCGCTGCGACATCGACGACCTCGTCGCCCTCGCTCAGGCCCTCCGGGTCTCGCCCCTGGCACTTCTCCACGGGGTTCAAGCCGCGTAGGCCCGCCTCCACTGGCCCGGACTGCTGCCGCCCCGAACCGCTTCCCCGAGTAAAGGACGCATCGCCCTTGCGCCGACCTGCAATACCCCCTGCCTACCCCCGCTCTCAGTGCACCGCGAAGGAGGTGAATGTGAATGGCTGACCGCCTCCTGACCGTGGCCGAAGCCGGCGAGCTGCTCGGCACCGGCGAGCGCTTCGTCCGCCGCCTCATCGCCGAGCGCCGTATTCGCTACGTCAAGCTGGGCCGCCCGGTGCGCATCCCCGAGAGCGCGGTGGCCGAGTACGTCGAAGCGCGCACCGTCGAGCCGGTCCGCCGCAGCCGTGCCCGCTACGGGAAGGCGGCCTGATGGCGGGACGCAAGCCGCAGCGGCGGCGCGAGTTCGGCACGGTCCGCAAGCTCCCCTCGGGCCGGTGGCAGGCCCGCTACATCGGCCCCGACGGCCAGCGGTACACCGCACCGGAGACGTTCGAGACCAGGTCCGACGCCCAGGACTGGCTCAACCTCGTCCGCGCCGACATCGAGCGCAACACCTGGCACAACCCGGATGCAGGCGCGCTCAACTTCGAGAAGTACGCCCTGCGTTGGATGGAGGAGCGTGGCCTGGCCGCGACCACGGTCGACCGGTACGGGGGTCTGCTGCGCGGGCACATCCTGCCGACCTTCGGCGGCAAGGACCTGGACGAGATCACCCCGCCCTCTGTCCGCACGTGGCGAGCCGAGCGCCTGAAGGCGACCGGCCCCACCACGGTCGCCAAGTCGTACCGCCTACTGAAGGGCATCCTGCAGACGGCAGTCGACGACGACCTCCTCCGAACCAACCCGTGCCGCATCAAGGGCGCCGGCAAGGAGGAGGCCGACGAGCGCCCCACCGCCACCATCGCGCAGGTCTTCGACCTCGCCGACGCCATGGGCCCACGCTGGCGCCTGATGGTCCTGCTCGGCGCCTTCGCCTCCCTCCGCCCGGAGGAGCTGGCCGAACTGCGCCGTCACAGTGTCGATCTCGACGAATGCTCCCTGCGCATCACGCAGGCGTCTCCGGAGCTGACGAACGGACGACGAGTCACAGGCGACCCCAAGTCCCGCGCGGGCAAACGCAGCGTGTACCTGCCCGACTTCCTGCTCCCCGAGCTCCGCCGCCACCTCCGGTGGTTCGCCGAGAAGGACCGGGACGGCCTGATCTTCGTCGGCGAGAAGGGCGCCCCCTTCCGCCGCTCGACCTTCGGCCGCAAGTGGCGCAAGGCGCGCACCAAGGTCGGTATGCCGGACAACTTCCGCTTCTACGACCTCCGCCACACCGGCAACACCCTCGCCGCCGACACGGGTGCCAAGCTGAAGGATCTGATGGTCCGCGCCGGCCAGTCCTCGGAGCGGGCCCAGCTGATCTATCAGCACTCGACGGCGAAGCACCAGCGCAAGCTCGCCCAGGGAATTGACGCCGAAGTGCGGCAGCAGCTCGGCGAGTCAGCTGCTGGCCGACGGCGCTCCCAGGAGGCATGACGACGTCTGGACCGCGGCCCGGCCGGATCCTTTCTGGCCGAGCCCGGCCGCCTGCCTCGCCCAGTAACGGCCTCTACAGAACCGTGCGCCCCTCGTGCCCCCTTGAGGGACGGCCGTGATTGAGATCAGCTTTCCCCGTATGTGCTGTCAGCGGAGCTGCGGTCGGCCAAGGACGACCAAGTGGAGGGGGAGCAATGGCAATCAAGTTGGTGTTCGTCTCGCCTACGCAGACGGAGCTGATCGACAAGGCGGTGGCGCTCGGCGATCGCTACACCAAGACCCTGGGACTGCTGACGCCGCCTGCTTACCGCAAACACGCGGAGGACGGTGGCCTGCTGGTAGCCGTGGAAGCGGATGAGGTGATCGGGTACGCACTGTTCGGGCTGCCGAAGAGGAGCGCGCACATACGCCTTGCCCACCTGTGCGTGGCGGAAGAGCAGCGCGGCAGGGGTATAGCGCGCATGCTGGTTGACGAGATCAAGGGGCGGTACCCACAGCGGCTCGGCATCAAGGCCAAGTGCCGGCGGGACTACGACCTCAGCGCAATGTGGCGAAGCCTGGGCTTTGTGCCGCACGGCGAAGTCCGAGGGCGCGGTCGGGACGGCGAAATCCTCGACGGATGGTGGCTGGACCTCGGGCATCCGGACCTGTTCGCCGAAGTGGAGAGCGACGCGCTGCTGGTGGTGACGGTCGACCACGGTGTATTCACCGATCTGCGCGGACTCGCCGACACGGACGAGGCTGAGCAGTCCCGCGCGCTGGAAGCAGGCTGGATGACGGATCTGGTTGAGCTCGCCTACACGCCTCAGCTGGTCCACGAGATCCGGGACCTCGTGGACACGGCCGAGCGTCAGCACCAGCGGGCGGCCCTCACCGGCCTGCGCAAGCTGTCCCCCATCCCGGCCGCTGTGGAGGAGCGAAGCGCTGAGCTGCTCCAGGCTGCCACGCAGGCGCTGCCGGACCTTGCCGTCGACGCAGAGCTACGGCGCTGTTTGCAGTACATAGCCGAGACGTCGTGCGCCGGATTGCAAGTCCTGGCGACGCGAGACCCGTTGCTCGCACGCTTGGCCGACGTAGCGTGGGAGGTTGCCCGCGTCCGCGTCGTGTCACCGGCCACGGTCACTCTGCACGTGGACGAGCTGCGACAGGCCCAAATGTACCGTCCCGCCGATCTGATGGGCACAGAGTTCAGGTCCAGTGAGGTGGCGCCGGGCGCGGAGGACGAACTGGTCGCGTTCTTCCACCAGTCGGGTCACGACGACGGCTCGGCCTTTGCCGAGCGGCTGCGCTCCCTGAACGAGGGAACGGTCGCATGGCACCGCGAGCTGCTGCGTGACGGCGAGGGCCGCCCCGTCGCCCTTTATGCATGGGCCCTGGACGGACGCACCCTGATCGTCCCCGTCCTCCGCACGGCCGACCACCCACTGGAAGAGACACTGGCCCGGCAACTCCTCTTCCTTCTCAAGCGCCTCGGGCGCGACTACGGCGCAGAGATCATCCGCATCAGCGATCCCCACCCCTCCGAGGCCGCCAAGGCCGCGGCAGGGGACGACGGGTACTTCGAGCACGACGGCAGACTCGTCTCCCTCCTGGTGAACGTATGCGGGACGGCCGCCGAGGTAGAGGCCGTGGCCGGTGGGCTCGCCCGCGAGCTGACCGTGGAGACGACCACGCTCCGGGCTGGAATGCCGGCCGAGGTGGCCGCAGTAGTGGAGCGAGCATGGTGGCCGGCGAAGGTCATCGACTCCGAGCTGCCGTCCTTCCTGCTGCCTATCAAGCCCCGCTGGTCGACCGAGCTGTTCAATGTCCCCGCCATGCTTGTCCCGCGGAGTGACGTCCTGGGCATCAGCCGGGAGCACGTCTACTACCGCTCCTCCGGTCGTCGCGGGGAGAGTGTCCCCGCGCGCCTGCTCTGGTACGTCAGCGAGGGCAAGTCCGCAGTCGAAGGCCAAATGGTGGTGGGCAGTTCGCGACTCGACGAGGTGCTCATCGACACACCGGACACCCTCTTCTCGAAATTCGAACACCTGGGTGTATATGGTCGGGCTGAGGTTCAAGAAGCCGCTGATGCCTCCGGCCGTGCCATGGCGCTGAGGTTCTCGGACACCGAGATCTTCCCCAAGCCGGTGACGCTGCGGCGATTGACCTCGCTGGCCAGGGACCTGGGACTACCGTGGTCGTCGAACTCGCTGATCTCGCTGTCGAAGATCAGCAACGAGCTGTTCCAGGCGATCTACAAAGAGGGGCACCGAACGACGTGAGCGATCCGGAACGCGCGATGCTGCTGTCCGTCCACCCGCGCTTCGCCACCGCGATCCTGGCCGGCAGCAAGACGGTGGAGGTCCGCCGCCAACGCGTCGCCGCGCCTCCCGGAACGCCAGTCCTCCTCTACGCGACCGCGCCCACCATGGCCCTGGTGGGCATGGCGCGCATCGCCTCAGTCCACGTGGCTTCCCCCAGGGAGGTCTGGTCGGCGCATCGCGCCCAGACAGGGATCACCCGACGCGAGTACGACGCCTACATGAGCGGCGCTGCCCAGGCCAGCGGTCTCACGCTGGAAGAGCCCGTGTCTTTCGACGAACCCGTGCCGCTCAGTGCGCTGCGCGCCACGGGCGCCTTCCATCCTCCGCAGAGCTACCGCTACATGAAGAGCGACGATCTCCGGCAGGTGGCCGAAGCCGGCCCTGTTGTGGGCACTGCCCTTCGACAGGCGCTGGGTGGCCTGGTGCCCGCGTAGGGAGAGCAGGTGAACGATACGGCGTGGTCATCCGCGCCGATCGGTCGACTCACCTGGGTCAGGCGAAGAGCAACGTCGCCCACTGGCTCCCAGGAACGACGCCGCCGTGATGGGAGCACGCTCCCTGCTGTCCGATGGACGTTGAGGGCCATCCGTCCAGGCAGTGCGCGGGCGCGGGCATCACCACGCGGCTGACTTCTGAAGGCGCCTGCCGTATACGGGAGGCTTGGTCTATGTAGAGATCGCTGAAGCACTCCCGGTGATCGAGTACGACTTGCGCGGCCTGCCCGGCGAGGTCGCGCTTTTCGCTGTACGCCGCCGCGATGTCCGACTCTGTGGCCGACGTGGCGTCGATGTCTCCGAGGCTGTCAGGGAAATCGGGGCCGAGTTGCAGGTGGACAACGCTCGGGTCGATGGCCGGCACGAGAGGAACCCGTACTGCCTGCGCTCTGTCGCTCAACCTGCGTGCCTCGGTTCGGAGCGGCTTGCATGTGGCCTCGTGCTGGTCGTCAGTCCAGGAGTCCCAGGCGCAGGAGCCCAGGCCGACCAACAGGGCGAGGGTGACGACGCCGAGGCCGACGCGCATCCTCTGCCGTTCTCGCTCGGCTCGTAGTCTTGCCCTCTCGGCTTGGGCTTCTGCCTCCGCCTTTGCCGCTTCGCGCTCGCCCCGTGTCGCGTGATGGCGGCAGCCCCGGCCGATCTCTTGGGGGAGCTTGCACGGCGTCCCCTTCTGCGTGGGGCGCCCGCACCGCGGCGATGGTCGGCGTCTTCGAGAGCGGCTGTACCTGGGGGGCATGCCGCGCATTGTTGACCACTGGCCCGCATGGCCGAGGCCGAATGGTCGAAGCAAGGCTTGCACAGTCGTGGCCCGGCGCCATTCTGCAAGTCGCCCTTTGCGATAGTGACTTGTCCGCCATTTGCTCAACCTGTGACCGGGATCACGCAAAACGCGTCTTACTATTCGAGACATTCCGGCGCTACTGGGGTCGAGCTGGCCCTCCAGGGCCCTCTGGGTGGCCGTTTGGCCTGCACTTAGGGCACGCGGAGGGCACGCCACCCCCAAATTGGTCTAGACAACAAACGCACCCCAGGTCGCTGACCTGGGGTTTCATCATGGAGCGGGTGACGAGAATCGAACTCGCGCTCTCAGCTTGGGAAGCTGATGTTCTACCACTAAACTACACCCGCCTGTTCAGACGCCGACCGTGCCGGTGTCCAACCGCTCGGCTACTCTACCCCATCCGCACAGTACGAGGCCTGGATCCATGCGCTCCAGGCCTCGTTGCCGACGACGGGTCGTCACCCGTCGTCGGTGGTTCCTGGCGGCGTCCCGGGCTGGATCGCCTTTGCCGCCGCCCGGGCCACCAGCACCACCCCTGTGACCGTGGCTCCGGCGTACAGCGTTGCCAGCACGGAGAGCAGCGCGATTTTCCAGACGTCCAGGTCGGAGAGCTTGTCGACCAGGTCGCCGAGCATCACCAGTACGATCCCCAGCAGGGTGGTCGCGATCAGGAACACGCCGAACACGACGATCATGTTGCTCGTGTTGGTGACGCGGTCCACGGCGGTCTGGGCGTCGGTCACGCGGTTCTTCATCTCCGCGTGGTTGGTCTCGACAGCGCGCCCCATGTCCGCAATCTCGCGGTCGACCCTTTGGCGCTGAATGTCGATTTCGGTGCGCAGGTCCTTGACGTTGCGGAAGTAGGAGAGCCCGCCGTCCTCCCCGTGCTCGCCCGCCCCGAACAGGGTGCTCAGGTAGTCGAATCCCACGTTGGCCACGGGGTTCTCGGGCGCCCGCTCAATGTCGAAGAACTGCAGATAGGCAATCGCATCACCCTTCCGCATGGTGATGTTCTTCGGGCCGACATTTGCCACGATGAAATAGAGGCGCTCGTCGGTCTTCAGTCGCCAGCCATCGCTTTCCGGGTCCACTTCACGGCCGTAGCCCGGGTGAACCGTCGAGCCGTGCAGGACGAGGAGTCCCTTGGCGGCCAGACCGAACCTGTCGCCGATGGTCGCCGTGACGTCGAAGTCGAACGAGAACTTCTCGATCGTGGATATCAGCGCGGTGTCGCCCGGAGCCAGGGTGAACTCGGGCATCACCTTGTCGCCCTTGATTGCCGTGTACCTGGCTTCCCCGGGGTTGTCCGGAATTACCAGCAGGTCGTCACCCAGCCGAACCGAGTAGCCCGCGCCAAGCAACTGTTCGGGCTTCCACGACCCCGACCGGAAGATGCGTTCGGAGCTCTGGAGCTCGGTGAGTAGATCTTGTGGGGAGAGGAGGCAACCTGGACGGTGCGGACGCCGATCGCTTTCAGCAACCATTACCTGACCTTCTCTGGTGGTCCGGAGCGGAGCCAACCTTACGGTGAACTCGCTTGCCACGGAAGGAGTTTGCGGCGCTTTGCCTGACGATGCGAGTGGGGGCGGACCGCGGCAACGGGCCGTTCGGGCATGCGGCCCCCTCGCACGGAGGCGCGGCGGTAAGCTGCGCGGCTACCATTGAGGCGTTACCGCGGAGTCGGAGGGGGTAGGGTGACCTCGAGATTCGACAAGAATGCGTGATTAACGAGCCTTCCCCCAGACAGATCCCGATGAGGCCAAGAGGAAATGACGAGCAGGTCAGTAAAAGCCCAATGGGTCAATGGCTTGATTCGCGAGGATCCCATGTTCGGTAAAGACCTATTCGCAGACGAATCCCACTTCGACTTGCGTTTCGTGGAGAGTTACGAAAAAATCACGGAAATCGTCGATGCGCTTCGCGTTCTGGGTATGCGGGTCGTGTTGACGAGTGGTTCTTTCGACATTATCCACGAGGGCCACTCGATGTATCTCGAGGCCGCCCGTAAATATGGCGAATTCCTTATCGTCGGGCTCGACAGTGATGAGAAGATCCGGCGGCGGAAGGGTCCCAACCGCCCGGCCGTACCAGAGATGGAACGGCTGCGGATGGTGACACATCAGCGCGGCGTGGGCCTCGTCACCCTGAAGCAGGTCGACCACCCCCGCTGGGCCCTCATCGACGCCGTCCGCCCCGACGTGCTGGTTGCCACGGCGGACACCTACACCGCCGAGGAGATCGCTGATCTCGAGGCGAAGTACTGCGTCCGCGTCGAGGTCCTCGATCGCATGGCGACCGTGAGCACCTCGGCCCGCCTGCGCCGCCTCCAACTGGGTCTCACCGAACAGGGAGACGACGAAGGCACTGGTCAGCGGCCTGCAGACGCCTCTCCCGGCAGCCCCACGTAGAGGTCCGGCATGCCAGTGAAGCAGACGATCCTGTACCTGCCGGTGGTGCACGCCGGCTACGAGGCATTCCTGAACCGGCATGCGGACTCCGACGAGATCCTGATTCTCGGCCGGGAGTTCAGCGAGGTCTTCCCGAAGCTCGCGAAGGACATCCGGAGCCTGAGCCCGGAGCGCGCGGCGCAGCATGCCCGCCTGATCGTTCCGGACACTCGTGTACGGGTGATCGAGCCGGCTGATCTGGCCGGCGCCGTGGTCGCCGAGCTGGTCGTACTGCCCGACGAGGAAATGATGCACCGGCTCGTCGAACTCCCTGCCTTCCCGGACAAGGCCGAGCTTCGCTTCGAGTCGACGTTCCTGCGCTGGGACCGCGACTGGAGCCGTGCGACGAAGCCCGCCCGATTCGACTACCGGATCTCACGGTCGCATCTGGACCGGCGGTTCATGACCCGGGCGGAGCGGGAGGCGCGGCGCAGTTCGGACTGGTGGCGGCAGGTGGGCGCGGTGGCCGCGCGCGACGGCCACGTCCTGCGGGCCGCTCACAACCACCACCACCCGACCGAGTACACGCCGTACATCGACGGGGACCCGCGCAACGACTTCAGCAGAGGCGTCCGGCCGGATCTGTCCACCGCCATCCATGCGGAGGCGTCCCTGGTGGCCCGGGCCGCACGGGACGGACTGAGCCTGGTGGGATCCGACCTCTACGTCAGCACGTTCCCCTGTCCTGCCTGTGCCCGGCTCGTGGTCGAGACAGGGTTCCAGAAGTGCTTCTTCGCCGGTCCGTACTCGATGCTGGACGGGGAGGAGATCCTGCGTGCGGGGGGCGTCGAGCTGATCTGGGTCGACATGACACCCGGTCACGGTGATGCCGCCGGCGCCGCTAGCGGCCCGGAGACGAACTGAATCTCATCCGCACCGGCGTGAAGTCCTCGTCGGCCGCGACCTCGCCCTCGCCGACGAGTACATGCACGTGCAGATGCCTTATGGTCCCGCCCGTGTACCGGCAGTCGCCGTTGCGGGCGCCCAGGCCGTAGTGGCCCATGCCGTACTTCTCCTTCGTGTACGCGAGGACTTCCCAGAAGTCGGCGCGGGCGTCGGGGGAGAGTTCGAGCAGATCGGTGACGTGCTCCTTGGGGATGAGCAGCAGATGCAACCGGGTCCCGGCGTACGGGAATTCATTGGGTGTGACCATCCAGTGGGCGGTCTCCCAAAGGATCTGCTGTTTCTCATGGCTGCGGATGACGTCCGGGCAGAAGAGGCAGATGCCCTCGCTGTCCAGCCGCTCCATCTCCGCCCGCTGCTCTTCGGTCCGGCAATTGCCGAAGTAGTACAGGGTCACACGGGCACCCTTTCGAAACGCAGGAACGAGTGGGCCCACGTCATTGCGCTTGCGGCGACGTCGACGCGCGACGTCGGTGCGAAGCCCTCCAGCCATCCCGACGGCATCCGGGAATCGCCTTCCACCTGCGCGTGCACACGCGTCAGGTAGATCCTGTCGATGCTGGGAAGAGCCTGCTGGTAGACGGAGGCCCCGCCGATCACGAAGACCTCCCCGTCTCCGGACGCCTTCTCCTGCTCCTCCGCCCTGGCCAGGGCGGACGTGACCGAGGGCTGCCAGTGGACGTCCGCCGAGCCGGGGCGCGGGGTCGCGCTCACCACCACGCTGGTGCGGCCGGGAAGAGGACGACCCAGGCGCGCGACGATGGACTCATGCGTGAGACGTCCGAGCACCACCGCATGCCCCTGGGTGACTTCCTTGAAGTACCGCAGATCTCCCGGTATGTGCCACGGCAGATCTCCGTCATGACCGATGACGTCGTTTTCCGAGGCGGCGACGATCAAAGACCTTCTCATGTCGCCACCGGAATGGCGCCGATGGCCGGATGCGGGTCATAGTCCGACAGGTCGAAATGCTCACCGCGGAAGTCATGGATATCGGTCACCTGGCGACCGCTTTCGTTGAGCGTCACCGTCGGCAGACGTCGCGGTTCCCGGTCCAGCATGACCTTCACGCTGTCGACCTGGTCCTCGTAGACATGGGCGTCCGAAATGGTGTGGTAGTAGCGCGCGGCGGGGATGCCCGTGAGGTGTTCGAGCATCAACAGCAGGGCCGCGTACTGAATCATGTTGGACGGGACACCGACGGGAACGTCCCCGGAGCGCTGGAACATGTGCAGATGGAGCCGGCCGGCGATGACCCTGACATGGACCCAGCCGTGACAGGGGGAAATGGTCGTCTGCGGAATCTTCCCCGCCCCGCGGATCTGGTACTGCGGAATCCACGGACTGACGAAGTGGGTACGGTCGTTCGGGAGCTCGGTCAGCTGCTCCACCAGGTGCTTGAACTGGTCGAAGCCCTCGCCTTCCACGGTGGGGAAATCGTGGAACGCCCCACCGTACGAGCCCGGCCCCAGATCACCCGGCGGCAGACCGCGACGCGACGTCTTCGCCTCACTGGCCCAGGGCCCCCACCAGTCGCACCCGAACTCGGCCAGTTCATCGAGGGTTGTCGCCCCGTTGATGAATGCGCAGAGTTCCCCGATGGGTTTGCGCCAGAACCTGGAGATGCTTCTGTCGGTGATGATCGGAAACCCATTTGCCAATTCGAAGCTCATGGTCTGCTGCATAAGGGTCAGGGCATCCGGGCCTTGTCGCGTGGGTGACGTGAGGCCGTGTTCCAGGATGGCACCCAAGATCGTACGATATTGCGAATCCGGTGCACGGTCCGCATACGCGACATACTTCACGAGATTCCCTTCACTGGGCCCGGTTCCATTCTCTTCTCCAGGGCTAGGTCATGCTAGCAGCCGTGCTTACCGACTCTCCGCACGGTCATTTTCCTCGCCATCCCAAAGGTCAACCCGAGGGCCACACCCGAAGGCCAAACCCGAAATTTATTCCAAAGGTCATTCCAAAGGCCCGCGGAGACCTGGAGACCTACATGAGATCCTTGATGCTTACACTCAGAGCGGAGGCGATCTCCTGCAGATAAGTCAGGCTGAGGTTGTTCACCCTGTCGCTGTTCTGCTCCCAGTCCCTGAGCTGATCAGCGCTGAAGGCATCCGGGATCCGGGTGGATTCCGCGACCTGTCGACGGGTCATGTTCCGCAGTTCGCGCAACTCCTTGATGCGGGCGCCCACCCGATGTTGTTCGAGGTCCGCAAGGGCCGTCCTGCGCTGCAGCAATTTGGGTCGCAATTCAGCGATCTCCAGATTGAGCTGCTCCTCCAGCCGCGAAATCGAGTCGTATCGCACAAGCGCGAGGGGTCCCGGGATTCCGGTCACCATGCGACTGATCCTGGTGTCGATATGTGCGACCACCACAATCGGGATGATGGCTTCCTGGGCGAAAACGAGTTCCTGCCCCGCACCCGTACTCGGATAGTGTGCGAGGTAAATGAGAAAGTCGGAGTTGATGACCCGGTGGCGGTCCGTCCTGAAGACTTCCACGTCCGGCACGGTGGTGTGGTGGACCGGGTCTGTGACTTTTCTGGGCTCATAGAGCCGAACGTTGTTGTGCGCACAGACGTCGGCCACCGAGTCGGAAATCTCGAACAGGTACTTGCGCTCGTCGGTGTCCAGTCCGGTCAGGGCGGACGCCAGGTAGGCGTCGAGGTGGCTGTGCGGGGCCTGGGGAGTCCGGACGCTCGGCTCTCGGGCCGCCGAGGACAGGCGGTCGGGAAGGGTCATCGCTCGAATTCCGTCCTGCCGTCCAGATCCCATGTGCGCCCCCAGACTACTCTGACGCCCCACCGCTCCCGGGGCGGACCGGAGCGCCGGCCGCCCGCGCAGGGGCGAGGCGGCGGGCGTCTGAGTGCGCGTCAGGAGCGGGACATGCCCGCGCGGAGCGGAAGTTGGGGCGTACGGTGGAGACGCTGCGGAAGGCTCCGACGGGGTGGGGCGCCGCTGGAAGCGCCATCCCTTTGATGCCGTAACGTGGCTTTTGTCGGTCGGTAGGTAGGTAGCCGGCAGGTCGGCGGGTAGCCGGCAGCCGGACACCGCTCTTGGGGAAGGGACTCTGGGACCTGATGGAACGCACTGTCGTCCGCTGTGCCGAGGGGCACGTGTTCACCACAGCCTCGCTTCCGATGCAGCAGGCCGAGCGACTCGGTCCTGGCCGGCTCATCAGGTGCCCAGGATGTGCCCGGTTGCGCAGTGTGGTGCCGGTTGCTCTGGAGAGGCACTAGCGGCAGGCACCGGTGTCGTGCCTCCGGCCTCTGCGTATCCTCGGGACGTGCCTTTCTCCGACATCGAAGCGCGTCCCGAGCGCGGCCCCACCGCCTCCCGGCCCGACCCGGACTTCCATCGGACGCAGGGTGTGAGGGCGGCGGCATGAGCGGTGTGCGGGAGAACCTGACCTACGAGGCGTTCGGCGTCGCCGTACGCGAGCTCGCGCAGGACGTCGCCGACGACGGGTTCGAGCCGGATGTCGTGCTGAGCATCGCGCGCGGGGGCGTCTTCGTCGCAGGCGGGCTCGCCTACGCCCTCGACTGCAAGAACATCCACCTCGTGAACGTGGAGTTCTACACGGGCGTGGGGACCACCCTGGAGATGCCCGTCATGCTCGCGCCGGTCCCCAACGTCATCGACTTCTCCGACAAGAAGGTGCTGATCACCGACGACGTCGCAGACACCGGCAAGACGCTGAAGCTCGTCCGCGACTTCTGCCTCGACACCGTCGCCGAGGTCCGCTCCGCCGTCATCTACGAGAAGTCGCAGTCCCTGGTGAAGTGCGAGTACGTGTGGAAGCGGACCGATGACTGGATCAACTTTCCGTGGAGTGTTCTGCCCGTAGTACGTAAGTCGGGGGAGCCGGTCACTCCGTCGAGGGAAGCGCTCTGAGCGGACTCTCCCGAACCGGGTCAGCAGTCGAACGGGGCGTCGGCCTGGTTGGCCCAGAAGGAGAGGAACGACCACGTCTGCGCCCCGATGCGTCCGTCGACTGCGATGTCAGCGCATTCCTGGAAGAACCTCGTCGTGTTCCGAGTAGCCCGGCCGAAGTCTCCGTCCTCTGCCAGGTCTGTTCCTATGGCCGCATTCAGGTAGCACTGCGCCTGTCGGACGGCCCTTCCTTCCGAGCCGCGCTGCAGGTTCGGCCGACGATTGGTGAAGTCGCAGATGTCGTCGGGCCCTTGGGCTACGAGCGTCCCGGGATGTCTGGCGGCGTGCGCAGCCCGCGCGCCGGTCACTTGGGCGGTGACGGACGGTGGAGTGTCCTGTGATGCCGCCGCGGCCGGCCCGCCTGAAAGGGCGAGCGGAAGAATCAGCGTCGCGGCGGCGATGAATGCTCGTCGCATCCTCATCACCTCCGAAAGGTGCGCCTCGTCCCATCGTGCGCCCGCGTATCTCCCGTTGCATCTCGCACTCTGTGCTCGCAAACCACACCGCCACCGTCGCTTCCCGTCGGGGTGATGTGGGAAAAGGGGCTCTCCGCTGGTGCGGGGAGCCCCTTTCCGGCGGTGGTGGGGGTTAGAAGGTGCCCAGTTTCACGATCGACAGCAGGGCGATCAGTTGGATCGCCGAGGCGCCCAGGGCCTTGGGCCAGGGCAGGTCGTGGGAGCGGCTGACCATCATGGTCAGGAGGGCGCCGGCGGCCACCCAGGTCGCCCAGCCCAGGGCCTGGACGAAGGTCGCGTTGCCGCCGAAGAACATGGCGAAGACCAGGCGGGGGGCGTCCGTGAGGGACATGATCAGCATGGAGAGGCCGACCGTGGGCTGCCAGGCGCCGTCGCCGCCGAGCTGGCGGGCCAGGGTGTGGGTGACCACGCCCAGCACGAAGGACGAGATCACCAGGGCCACGGCCGTGGTGAGGACGATCGGGACCGCGTTCGCCAGGGTGGCGGTGATCGCGTCATGCCGTGCGCCGTCGAAGCCGAAGACCGCGAGCAGGCCGTAGAGGAACGTCACGATGAGGGCCGGGCCCCACATCGTGTAGTCCCGCATCTGGAGGAAGGTCTGGGCGGGGGACAGGACGATGCCCCGGAGCAGGTCCTTCCAGTGCAGGCGGGGGCCTGCCGGGGCCGCGGGGGCCGAGCCCGCGCGGTAGGTGCCGCCCTGGCTGTACTGGTCCTCGCCGACCGAGAACGCCTGGGTGTGGCCCGGGTTGTTCGCCGCATACGGGTCAGGGGTGCCCTGCGGTGCGTAGCCGCCGCCGTCCCCGAAGTACTCCGGCTCGCCGTGCCCGCCGCCGTTGCCCTGCGGCCACTGGCCGCCGCCGTTCCCGTGCCGCTGCTGCCCGGGGTGGGGCTGCGGCGCGGGGGGATAGCCGTACGACGGGCCCTGCGGTGCCTGCTGTCCGTACGGGGGTTGTTGCGGTCGCGTTTGCGGAGCTCCGTTGTTCCGGGCGCCGCGTCCGATCCTGAATCCAGCCACGCCTTCGAACGTACCTGGTCCCGCAGAGTGACGGGCCGGGCCCGGCGGTTCGGGCCCGGCTTTGCGGCCGAGCTGTGACATCCCCTAAGGGGACGTGCGGGTGACCCCTTAGGGAAGCCCCGAGCCGTAGTTGGGGGCGCCCGTGGTGGGGACGCCGGTGGCCGAAGGACCGAAGCTCGTGGCGCCGGGGGCCGTCGCACCGCGCAGGGACCGGACCGTGCCGTCGCCGGAGTTCTCGCCCGGCGCCGAGACCGTGAGCCCCGTGCCCCTGGTGAGCGTGGCGCGGGCGCCGAAGCGGTCGCCCTTCTCCGAACTGCCGGGTATCCCAGGGGTGTTCTGCGTGAGGGTCTTGGCACCGGCCGTCCCGGGGCCGGAGGTCGAGCCGTACAGGACGGTGAGCGCGCCGGCGCCCGCGTTCTCGCCGGAGGCGCCGATCGCGACGGCGCAGCCGTCGCCGCTGAAGTCGCCGGACAGACCGGAGGGGGTGGCGGAGGCGGCGGATGCGGCAGATCCGGTGGTGCCCGGGAGGGCTGCGGCGAGCAGGCCGGTGGTGAGTGCGGTGGCCGGCAGGAGGGTGTGCTTGCGCAGGGCGGGGGCTCGGGGGAGAGAAGAGGAGCCGGGCCCGAGGGTGAGGGCCCGGCTCCGGTACGGGGACGGTCAGTCGGCGAAGTTGGCGCCGAAGAACGGTGTTCCCGTCGTCGAGACGCCCGAGGTGCTCGGGGAGAGCGTGCGCGAGCCGGACGTGACGA
Source organism: Streptomyces sp. DF42 (assembly GCF_058267695.1). Classification (NCBI taxonomy): domain Bacteria; kingdom Bacillati; phylum Actinomycetota; class Actinomycetes; order Kitasatosporales; family Streptomycetaceae; genus Streptomyces; species Streptomyces sp. DF42. Next base: position 5,182,374 of record NZ_CM177859.1, read on the forward strand.
TCTTCGTGCCGTCGGAGGGCAGGTAGGTCACGGCGCCGTTGTCGGCGTTCTCGCGGGAGCCGACGAGGAGGTCGGCCCTGCCGTCGCCGGTGACGTCGTCGAGCTTGACGTCCTGGCCGAAGTAGTCGTTGTCCTCGTCGTTGCCGGGCACGCCCGCGGTGGACTGGGCGAAGGACTGGGCGCCGGAGGCGGTGTCCAGACCGCTCGCGGTGCCGTAGAGGACGGTGACCGCGCCGGTGTTGGCGGCGCTGCCGATGTTCTCGCCGGCCACGCCGATCGCCAGGTCGAGGAAGCCGTCGCCGTTGACGTCGCCGAGGTCGAGCTCGTAGCCGAAGAAGTCGTTGCCCTCGGCGGTGCCGGGGACGTTGCCGGTGTCCTGGGTGATGCCGGTGGGGTTGGTGGTGATCGGGCCGCCGTCGGAGCCGTAGGTGACCCAGACCTTGCCGCCCTTGCCGGAGTCGGGGACCGTCGTGCCGTCCTCGGTGGTGGGGTTCCAGTAGGCGCCGCTGACGATGTCGCCGTAGCCGTCGTGGTCGATGTCGCCGATCGCGGTGATCACGCCGGGCTTGAGCGTCTGTGACCAGGACATGTTCAGGCCGCTGGAGGAGCCGGGAACGTAGTAGTTCTTGTTCCAGCCGTAGTCGGTGTCGGTCTCGAAGCCGTCGATGACCAGGTCCGTCTCGGGGCCGCCGTTGATGTTTCCGGCGGTCAGGTTGAGCGGGCCGTTCGCGTCGGCGCCCATGATCGGGGGCTTGATCGTGTACTTGCCGCCGGGCACGCCGGAGGCGTTGATGCCGCCCTTGAGGACGTAGACGGTGGCGGCGGAGCTGCCTACGGCCAGGTCGGCCTTGCCGTCGCCGTCGAAGTCGCCGGCGGCGAGGTTCTTGCCCCAGTAGTCGTGCGCGGTGGGGGCCGGGTCGGCGACCGAGACGCCCTTGCCGGTGATGCCGGAGGCCGAGCCCCACAGGATGGCGAGACCGCCGCCGTCCTTGTCGCTGCCGACGTCCTCACCGGGGGAGCCGACGGCGATGTCGTCGTAGCCGTCGCCGTTGAAGTCGGCGTACGCGGTGTCACCGCCGAAGCGGTCGCCGGCCTCGGCGGTGCCGGGGCTGCCGGCGGTGTTCTGGCTGATGGTGGAGCGCTTTGCGGACGAGACGCCGGTCTGGGTGCCGTAGAGGACGACCACCTGTCCGGCGCCGTTCCTGCCGTTCACATAGGCGCCGTCGGCGGAGAAGGCGGTGTCGCCGATCCCGTCGCCGTTGAAGTCGGCCTGCGGGACGGAGGTGGAGTCCGCGGCCGTGGAGGTCACGGCCGTGAAGGTGAGCAATCCGCCCGTCAGAGCGACGGCGGCGGCCGTCGCGAGGGCGAGTCGCAGAGGCTTGTGCATGCGGGTTTCTCCTGCGGCATGCGGGGATGCCTGGCGGGCATCCACAGTCGATGGGGTGCACGCCGGCCCGTGTTCTCCGGGAGTTGGTCTCGGGTTAACGGGCCGGTCGGCGATCAGGAGACCTGCGATGGGGCGTAAGGGTTGTACGTGAGTTCGGTTAATTTTCGGGGCTGCCGTGACGCGAGGGGCGGGCCGTGTGCCGTCAGGCGTCCGCCAGGAACTCCGAGCTGGAGAAGGTGACCGCGGGGTGGGCCGCCACCAGCCCCTTCTTCACGCCGCGATAGACGGCGACGGTGTCCTTGGTCTCGCCCCGGTACGTGCGCACCGCGAGGTCCGCCCGGCCGTCGCCGTCGAAGTCGCCGACGGCCACTACCCGGGTGGTGCCGTGGGCCGGTGGCGCGACGGTCACCATGCCCGCCGTGGACAGGCCCGTCGTACGGCCCCGGAACACCCGCAACTGCGAGCCGCTGGAGACGAGTTCGCTGAGGCCGTCGCCGTCGAAGTCGGCGGCGTCGAGCATGGAGCCGGGGGAGGCGAGGGTGGCACGGGTGGCGGCCGGGAGGTCGTAGCGCAGGGCGGTCTCCCCCATCGCGCCGACCGCCGCGTCCAGGGCGGCGCCTCTGCCGAAGCGGCCGAGGGCGATGTCGATGCCCTCGGGCAGGGCGGTGCCGGTGCGGGTCGGGCCGTCGGGGCCGCCGAGGACGAGGGACGCCTTGCTCGTGCCCTCCGCCGCACGGACCACCAGGTCGTCGTAGCCGTCCCGGTTGACGTCGGCCGCCGGGCCCGTGGGGAACTCGCCCGGCGAGGGCACGGGCGCCCCGGCCGCGCGAGGAGCGCCCTTACGGTTGAACGGGCCGCGCAGACAGCTGAGTCGCTCCCCGGACGCGTGCAGCACGAGATCCTGAGCGCCGTCGCCGTCGAAGTCGCCGCACACCGGCTGGTCGGGCCAGTCGTTGCCGAACCGGGCTGCGGCGGGGACGGTGAGCGTGACGGCGTGGGTCAGCCCGCGGGGCGAACCGAAGAGGACCTGGAGGGGGACCGGGGGGCGCCCCTGGCCGTCGTAGGGCGGGTCCGTCGAGACGACCAGGTCCGTGAAGCCGTCCTTGTCCAGGTCGCAGCTCGCCTCCGCGTCGAAGACGGCGGGCAGTTGGCCCTTGGCGCGGGCCGCGTACCTGACGGGACTGATCAACTGCCGTGCGCCCGGGGCGAGTCCGCGCGCGCTGCCGTAGACGACACCGATGCCCGCGTCGTCGGCATGGCTCTGGGCCTTCACGAGCGCGTCGAGCACGAGGTCGCGGTGCCCGTCACCGTTGAAGTCGTCGGGGGTTCTGCTGCCCTTGCCGTGCGGGACGGGGAGTTCGGCGGGGGCGTCGGCGATCTGTACGGGGGTGGTGTGGGCGGTTCCCGCTCCGCCCTCGGCGCCGGGGCCGCAGGCGGCGAGGAGGAGGAGACAACCGAGCGCCGCCGCAGTGACCGCCCCGCTTCTTCGCCCGCGCACCGCTCACCTCGTCAGCACCATCGACAACGACCTCGCAATGATGCACGTGTTCGAGATGGGTGGTAAGAGGCGGGGTGCGAGAATCGGTCGCAGCTCAACCGGGCGTGGGCCCGGTGAGTACGGTCGCAGCTGAGAGAGTCACAGGGCGTGCCGGCCGCCGTCTGCCCACACGCGAAGCAGCACGGTCCCGTGCCTGGGCACGGTCGCCGCGATGGTGCCCGCGGTGCGGTGGCTCTGGTGCTGCCACAGGTCGCGCAGGGTGTACCCGTCCGCGTCCGGCAGCCCGACGGCCGACGCCGTCGTGGCGATCCGCAGGTCGTGCTCCGCTTCGTTGAAGAGTGCCACCACACGGCTGCCGTCCTGCATCTGCTTGGCGACGACCCAGCGCCCATCCTCGGACGACACGACCTCGCCCTGCCTGCCGAGCGGGTCCTGGTCGACCGCGATCACGTCCTCGTTGCCGAGGATCGCGAGCGTCGCGTCCGACGCCTTGCGCAGGTCGGTGCCGATGAGCAGCGGCGCCGCCATCACGGACCACATCGAGAAGTGCGTGCGGTACTCGACGTCCGTCATCCCGCCGTTTCCGACCTCGAGCATGTCGGGGTCGTTCCAGTGGCCGGGGCCGGCGTACCGGGCGAGCGGCAGGTTCTGCTTCATGACCGACAGCATGGACGCCCAACTGTCGCCGATGTCGCCGGTCGTACGCCACAGATGGCCGACGCCGGCCGCCCACTCCCAGGGCTTGGTCCCGCCCCACTCGCAGATGCTGTACACGATGGGACGCCCTGTCGACCGGGTGGCTGCCTTCAGGGCGTCACGCATCGTCGTGTACCGCCGCGGGGCGTCCTCGCCCTGGTTGTTGCAGTTGTCGTATTTGAGGTAGTCGACGCCCCATGCGGCGAACTGCTTCGCGTCGCTGTACTCGTGGCCGAGCGCGCCCGGGAAGCCGGTCTCGTTGTTGCAGGTCTTGGTGCCGGCGCTGGTGTAGATCCCCAGCTTCAGACCCTTGGAGTGGACGTAGTCGGCAACTGCCTTGATGCCCTTCGGGAACCGTGCGGGGTCGGGTACGAGCCTGCCCTTCGCGTCGCGCTGAGGCAGCGCCCAGCAGTCGTCGAGGTTGACGTACTGGTAACCGGCCTTCCTGAGGCCCTTTTCGACGAAGACGTCAGCGACACCCTTGACCGTCTCCTCGTTGAAGGCGGCACTGCAGAAGGTCGCGTTCCAGTTGTTGAAACCCATCGGCGGGGTCCGCGCCAGGCCGTCGTCGACGAGGCGTTCGGTGCTCATGTCGGCTGGGCGGACGGTGTCCGACGCGACTGGCGAAGCCACGAGTCCGGCAGCACCGAGCAGTGCGACGGTGAGGGCCCGGATCGCTGTCGGACGGGGTCTGGGATTGAGGATGTGACGCATCGTTATGTTCCTTCTTGCCGGGCTCAACGCATTACACAGGGAACTCGGTCGGCCTGTCCGTCGTGGGAGGCATCGGGGGGACCGGTCGCAGCCGGGCCCACTGTGCCGCGAGGAGCAGCAGGTAGTGCGGGTTGAGCAAGAGATAACGCCGCCACAGCCGACGGGGTTCCAGAGCCAACCGCCACAGCCACTCCAATCCACGTTTCCGCATCCACAGAGGAGGCCTGCGCAGGTTCCCCGCGTGGAAGTCGAACGCGGCCCCGACCGCGAGAAGCGGCATGGGCAGCAGCGGACGCATGGCGTGCACGAACACTTCCTGGCGCGGGCAGCCGAGTCCGACCAGGACGATCCGCGCCCCGGAGGCCCTGATCCGGGCGGCGATCTCCTCACTCTCACCAGGACGTGCGGTGCGGAACTTTGACGCCTCTCGGCCGGCGACCTTCAGCATCGGCAGTTGGTTCTGCAGGTTCAGCACCAGCCGATCCAGCGTCTGTTCGGTCGAGCCGTACAGATAGACCGGGATGCCCTCGTCGGCTGCGGAGCCAAGGAGGTTCAGCGTCAGGTTCGGGCCGCACACCGGGTCGGTGAGAGCCGCACCGTGCAGCACGTTCAGTGCCCAGCGCACGGGCTGGCCGTCCGGGGTCACCAGGTCGAAGGAGTTGAGGCGGGCGCCGTGTTCCCGGTCCAGTACGCCCGTCATCACACCGTGGACGGCCAGCGCGGTGACGGCGAACGGGCGGCGTTGCCGGGCCGCGGCGAGCACGCTCTCCACCGCCTCGTCGTACCTCGTGACGTCGACGAGGACGCCCAGAACGTTCCTCTTCACCGGACCGGGACCCATCTGTCCGCGTTGGCCTCGTGGATCTCGTTCATGATCATGGGCACGTCGTGCGTCAACTGCCACTGCGGGTAGTGCTCCTGGAAACGCGCGTTGGAGCTGATCCACCAGATGTGGTCGCCGGTCCGGGGTGTGTCGACGTGCTCGACGTCCATCGCGTTTCCCGAGATCTTCTCGGCGAGCGCGATCGCCTCGAGGTTGGAGGCGTTGGAGTGCCGGCCACCGCCCAGGTTGTACACCTCGCCGCTGCGCGGGTTGCGGAAGAACGCCTCGAACGCGGTGACCACGTCGCGACTGTGGATGGCGTCCCGCACCTGCTTGCCCTTGTACCCGATGAGTTTGTACGTGCGCCGCTCCATGGCGCAGCGCATCACATAGGCGAGGAAGCCGTGCAGTTCCGTGGCGGAGTGCCCCGGGCCGGTGAGCGTGCCGCCGCGGAAGCAGGCCGTTCTGAGTCCGAAGTAGCGGCCGTATTCCTGGACCATGATGTCCGCGGCCACCTTCGAGGCGCCGAAGACCGAGTGCAGGCAGGCGTCGATGGGCATGTCCTCGCGGATGCCGGCGGCGTAGCGGTGTCCGGCGGTGATTTCCCAGCGTGTCTCCTGCTCCACCATCGGCAGGGCGTTGGGGCGGTCGCCGTACACCTTGTTGGTGGAGCAGTGGATCAGGGGCGCGTCGGCGCAGTGTTCGCGAACGTTCTGCAGGACGTTGAGGGTGCCTGCGGCGTTGATGTCGAAATCCGCGAACGGATCGCGCGCCGCCCAGTCGTGGGACGGCTGCGCCGCGGTGTGGATGACGACGGCGATGTCCCGGCCGTATTTTCGGAAGACGGAGGCCAGCGCTTCCCGGTCGCGGATGTCGACGTCATGGTGCGCATAGGCCGTGCCGAAGTCCTCGGACAGCCGCGTCACGTTCCACGCGGTCGACGCCTCCGGCCCGAAGAACCGGGCGCGCATGTCGTTGTCGATGCCGACGATGTCGAGTCCCAGGCCTGCGAAGTGCCGTACCGCCTGGGAACCGATCAGACCGGCGGAGCCGGTCACCACTGCGACGGTCATACCAACACCTCCTGAGGAGAGCGGACAAGGGGGTTCTGGTGCGGTTCCCGCCGGGCGCGGGCCCGTCGTGACCGATCGCCCGCGAGCAGGATTCCTGCTGCCCAGAAGAAGGGAGCGGCGCCGAAGGGCGATTCGAGGATGACGCCCAGAAGGGCCGCGATGAGAAGGGAGATCACCAGCAGTACGCACAGGGACGTCAGCTCGTCGGGCGGCCCTCTGCGGATGGTCCGGATCGTCGTGGCCAGCAGACTGGCCAGCAGGGCGATGACGACGGTGAGACCGATGACGCCGAGTCGGGCGAAGCAGGTGACCAGGTAGTTGTGGGGGGAGCGCACTCCCAGTCCCCGGCCGATGAGGAGGTCGCCGTTGGACAGTTGAAGGAAGTCCGGTCCGAAGCCCACGCCGATCGTCGTGCGGGCCGGATCGTTGAGCGTGTATGTCACGACCCGCTCCCACGCGATCAGACGTGCGCGCGTGGTGCCCTGAGCGTTTTCCACGATCTCCGAGGACGATGTCGGACCCGCGTTGAGCGCGAGGAGGCGTTGGCCGGCCGGGGACATCGGAAGCGTCATGGTCACGGCGAGGACCGCGGTTGCTCCCAGGAGCACCGCGCGGAGGGTAAGACGACCGTTCCTGCCCGCTCTGAACATGACGGCCACCAGCACGCAGGCCGCGCAGGACAGGAGACCGGCCCTGTTCACCTGTGCCAGGCCCGTCACGAGCGCCGCAGTCGCCACCGACGCGTGCAGCCAGACCCGGCCCCGTCTGATCCGCAGGATCGACAGGCCCACCAGCACTCCGAGCACCGCCACGTCGAAATCGGTCCTGATCTCGAAGATGCGCGTGTTGCCCACTTCGGGCAGTGTCGCTACGAATTGCGGCGCGAGGGTCGCCACCACCATCCAGGCCAGATGCAGCAGCAGTCCGCCATGGATCAACCGGGCCGTGCGTTCCCTGCCGCGTTCACCGACCAGCTGGTAGGAGCCCCCGGACACGTAGGCGATCGCGGCATAGGCGAAGGGCGCCGCGTCACGGGCGGCCATCAGCACATCACCCTGCACGGCGAGTAGCCGCAATCCCACCACCAGCAGGAGCAGCCCGACCAGAAATCCCGGCCTGTGGACGGGAGCCCGTTGCCTGTCGGAGATGAATCTCGTGCAGAAGGCGTGCAGGAAGGCGAGCACGAGCAGGCCGTCAGCGAGGTACAGCGGACCCAGGTGCAGGTGGGAAATCCAGCGGCCTCCGGTGAGCAGAACGGCGACCACGACCATTCCGGCGACCAACCCGCGGTCGGGGACGGGTTTTCGGCCGGTTCCCTGCGAATCTGCCGCCCTGTGGCCCGCATCCGGACGTCCGGCCACATCGGTTTGCGGGTACGCCATCTGCACTCCCGTGCTCACGAATCACTCGCCCTTCCAAGCCGCCCTGCCCAACACCCTCCCTATGCGGGTGCCTTGACACGCCCGCCGGCGGCGTGTGCCGCCTCCTCGTACGCAGCGGTGATCCGGTTGGTCCAGGCACGCTCCGTGAAGTGATCGAGGTACACCTGCCGGCAGTGGGCGCGTAGGGACGGGAAGCGGGCGGCTGCGTCCGACAAGGCGGAGCGGAGCGGCCGGTCCCATGCCGTGACCAGGCCGGTACCGCGTTCTCGCACCGACTCGGCGACCGACGACCCCACGAAGGCCAGGATCGGCAGCCCCGCTGCCAGCGCCTCGACCTCCACGCAGGGCGCGCCCTCATACCAGCGACTGGGGAAGACAAGGCCGCGCCAGCAAGGCATACGACGGCGCAGCTCGGCTCGGTCGAGATGGCCGAGGAAGCGGACCGAGGGGGGAGCTGACGCCTTGCAGGCGGCGAGGAGCTCGCCGTCGCCGACGATGTCCAGCGGCTCGTCCTGCGGCCACTGACGCAGCAGTTCCAGCACACCCTTCTCGGCCGTGAGGCGCGCGGCGACGAGCCAACGGCCCGTGTCGTCGGGCGGCGCCTCACCCGGACTCGGTGCGTCGGCGAAATTGGGTACGAGTACCAGGCGCTCGGCACACACACCAGCCCGCCGGTACGTTCGCTCGCTGAGCCGGGACAGCGCGACGAGCCGGTCCGCGCGGGCCAGCAGCGGGTCCTGCGCGGGGCCGTGCCGTCCGGCCCAGGCCAGGGGAAGGGTCGCGGCCCGGGAATCGCGATAGCAGCCGTGCCGCAGACCCGCCCATGAGTCGCCGTCAGGGCAACGAGTGCATACGGCTCCCGCGCGGTAGAGCGTCGCCGCGGCACACAAGGGTCGGTAGTTGTGCAAAGTCGCCAAGAGCGGGCCGTCCCAGTGCCGTACCCAGGAGCGCCCGAAGTTGGGGAACAGATTGTGGACGTGCACCACGTCGGGTGCGTACACACGCAGTCGGGCAAGTGGGTTGTTGCCTCGACCGGACGCCACCCGGGCCGCTGCCCGCAGCGGGTAGAACACGTCTCGTGCCAGTTCATCGGTGTGGGCTGCGAACAACTCCACCTCGTGGCCCGCCGCCCGCAGGGCACGCACCTGGTCCTGTACGGCTCCGTTCTCCCCGCTGGGATGTGCGGACGAGTAGAAGCTGTGTACCACCGCGATCTTCATGACAGGGCGCCTTCGATGATTCCGGGCATGAGTGACAAATTCGCGCAATCGATGCCCCTCAGTCGACGCTTTGGGGAGAGCGTTGTGGTGAGTCCACTCGCCTGGCGCAGCGAGGCGCGACGGACACCCCCCGATGCTTCTTATCGGGTGATCGTTCTTCCGGGGTGAGCGTCGCCACCCGCCCCACCGCGCATCCGTCGGACACACTCGGCTGCGTGCGTCCGCCGCTGCTGCACCTCGGACAGGTGCACGGACCCGCAGCAATCCGTTGGAGCCGGTTGGAGAGGGTGACCGTGACTGTTCGCGGAGACGTGCCTTTTGTGCCGCTGCCAGGGCATGCACGGGTGCGGTCCGACCGGGAGCCGCCCCGCGCCGGACGAAGACGGGACGGCAAGCCCGCCTGGTACCTGCCGACCGCACTGATCGTCGACGCCGCGGGGGCGGCCGCGCCGGTGTACACGACCCTGCACCTGGCCGGTGAGGCGCATGCCGTGCGGTGCGCGGCGGTGGTGGCCGGCTCGTGGGTGCTGGTAGGGGCCTCGCGCGCGCGGTACGCGTGGCGAAACCTGGGAGAGCGCGGCAACGCCGCCGCACTGCTGCGCGACTGGCTGATCCTGGTGTCGCTGCTCACCGTGGTGAGAGCGGAGACCGGTGAGCATCCCTCCTTCCATCTGGCGCTTGCGGGCCTGCTCGCATGCCTCCCGGCCACCGCGACGTGCCGAGGGCTGACCCACCGTCACCTGCTGGCCCGGCGCCGTGCCGGACGGGCCGTCCGCCGTGCTCTGGTGATCGGTGAGGCGGCCGCTCTCGACGGTCTGGTGAACCATCTCGCGCGCCGCACCGACCACGCCTTCGTCGTGGTCGGCGCGTGCCAGATCGGCGACGACGCCCTCAACCTGGTGGCTCCGGTCACCGCACGGCTGGACAGGCAGACGCCGGCGCGGCTGTCCGACGACTCCTCGCCGGTGCTGGCGGCCGCCCGAACGCTGGAGGTCGACCTGGTCTTCGTCGTCACCGGACCGAGCATGGCCTCGGAGCGACTGCGACGCCTGTCGTGGGCTGTGCACCAGGACGGCCGCCCGCTCGTCGTCGTGCCCGGTCTGACCGAGGTGGTACGACGCCGGGTCAGCGTCTCGTCCTCGGCAGGCCTGACGATGCTGCACGTGGCCCCGCCCATCCGCCGCGGCCCCGCCCTGCTGCTGAAGGCGGTGACGGACCGGATCGGCGCCGCGTTGCTGCTGGTGCTGCTCGCCCCCGTGTTCGCCGCGGTGGCGATCGCCGTACGACTGGATTCGCCGGGAACGATCCTGCACCGCCAGATCCGCGTCGGACAGAGCGGCTACCACTTCAACCTGTCGAAGTTCCGCACCATGGTCGCCGACGCCGAACAGCTGAGGCACGAGCTCGCCGGGGCCAACGAGCACGACGGACTGATGTTCAAGATGCGCCGCGATCCCCGGATCACGCGGGTGGGCCGCGTGCTGCGGCGCTTCTCACTGGACGAGCTCCCCCAGCTGTTCAACGTGCTGCAGGGGCACATGTCCCTGGTGGGTCCCAGGCCACCGCTGCCCGACGAGGTGGCGGAGTACAACGAGGTGGAGCTCAGGCGGCTGAGCGTCAAGCCGGGGCTCACCGGTCTCTGGCAGGTCAGCGGGCGCTCCGAGCTGTCCTGGGACGAGACCGTCGCCCTGGACCTGCGCTACGTCGACAACTGGTCCCCCTCCGTCGACTTCGGCATCCTGTGCCGGACGCTGCGGGCCGTGGTCGAGGGCAACGGTGCCTATTGAGCGATGATCGAGCGCCGGGTAGCGCCGCGCCGCCGTCAGCCGGACCAAACCCCCTGTGAACCGGCGCGGTCGGCCTTCGTCAGCGCAGCGGGCAGCAGGCCGCGTTCCCGGGCGACACGCACGCCGTGCAGACCCGCGCCGTACCGCACACAGCACAGGGCCAGTACGGCTGCGGCCGCCAGCTTGCCCGCGAGGATCACCGTCCCGGGGCAGCTGCCCGCGAGTGCCCCCTGAACGGACCACAAGGTGACCCAGATCAGGCCGGAGAGAGCGACAGCCTGTGCGTACCCTTCCGCGACCGGCCGCCGAGCGGAGGGGAAGAGCCGGTTCAAGCAGACGTAGAACAGGGCCTGTTTGATGAGCTGGCTCACCAGCATCGCCATCATCAGTGCCTGAACTCCGTAGCCGAGGAACAGCGCGACGGCCGTGCCGGCGATGAGAACCAGCAGCTGCACCAGATGGATGATCACCTTGCGTCCCACCGAGCCCATGGCCTCCAGGAGCGTGCCCGAGAACTGCGCCACCAGGCTGAGCACGCTGACCAGGCCCAGGATCGGGACCAGCTCCGCGCTGCCCCGCCACTGGCCGCCGAGCAGCAGCGCCACCAACTGCTCGCTGCTCGCGCCGATCACCGCCCACAGGGAGAAGAGGACGAGCGTGGTCACGGACGTGGAGTCGGCGTAGAAGGCGGCCAGTCGACCGGTCTCGTGCTGGATGCGGCTGAGGGCGGGCAGGAGCACCTTGCTTGCCGCCTGTTGGATCTGTTGCAGCGGAAACGACGCCAGGAGTGCGGCGCGATCGTAGAGCCCGGCGGCGGCGACGCCCACGTAGCGGCCGATGGCGAGCTTGGGCAAGTCCGACGTGAGGTATTCCAGGAAACCGTTGACCGATACTTTCCCGCCGAAGCGCATGATGTCCTGCATGGCACGCACGTCGAACAGAGGACGCAGCGAGTGCCGAACCATGAGATAGGACAGCAGGGTCAGCAGCAGATTCCATCCGAGCGTGCCGTAGACCAGGCTCCACACTCCCGCGCCGAGAAGTGCGGATGAGATGGATACGCCGCAATAGCCGACGACGAAGGAGAAGAAGTCGGTGAAGGCGACTGCCCGGTATCGCATACTGCGGCTCAGCAGTCCTGTGGCGGGGGCGCCCAGAGCCGCGATCAGCATCGAGAGGGCAAGCGCCCGGATCATGCCGGTCAATTCGGCCGGACCGCGGACCAGCTCGGTGCCGTACGGCGCGATGAACCAGACCGCCGCGGACGAGCAGGTGCCGACAGTGAGGGCCAGGGCGAGGATCACGCGTACGTGGCGATCGGTGAGTGAGGGGCGCTGGACCAACGCGGAGCTCAGGCCGCCCTGCGCGAAGTGGTGAGCGAAACGCGGCACCAGGTAGGCCAGGGCCATCAGGCCGAAGTCTTGGGGTGTGAGCAGCCGGGCCATCGTGGCCGCACAGGGAATCTGCACGGCGGCGGCGGCCGCGCCGGCGAGAGAGGTCCAGCGCATTCCACGGACTGTGACGGACGTCAGCTGCGTCATGGGGACAGGATTCTCTCGCGATGCTTCGAGAAAGCCCCGGCCGCCACGCGAACCCCGGGCGAAGTAGCCCCGCAGGCCTAGTAGTGATACAGCGCGGCGAAATGCGCGACGCGCGAGGTGCCCATTCACACGTGAGAGTGATAGGTGCGCGCGCTGACGACTGTGCGTCCTGGCATGTTGCCCTCGGGTACCGGCCAAACAGTGCATGGCCGCAGACGCTCTCCTGACGCGGAGTAAGAATCTGCTCATATCCTTTTCGTTGTTTTTGCAGATCATCTCCCCCTTCCTGAATTCATGGAGAAAAGCCATGCGCGTTGCCGTGACCGGCGGGGGCGGTTTTTTGGGCTCACATCTGTGTGAGGCATTGCTGCGGCGCGGAGACGCCGTGGTGTGCCTCGACAACCTCAGCACGGGGCGGCCCGAGAACATCGCACACTTGCAGAACTACCCTGCGTTCGGATTCATCCATACCGACGTGAGCGTCGCCGCGGACGTCCCCGGTCCGGTCGACGCCGTCGCCCATCTCGCTAGTCCCGCGTCACCGCCGGACTACCTGCGGTTGCCCCTGCAGACCCTCGCCGTGGGAAGCCGGGGCACCGAGAACGCCCTCGAACTGGCCCGCCGGAACAACGCCCGGTTCCTGCTCGCCTCGACGAGCGAGATCTACGGCGATCCCCTGATCCATCCTCAGGTCGAGGAGTACTGGGGGAACGTCAATCCGATCGGGCCGCGCAGCGTGTACGACGAGGCCAAGCGGTACGCCGAGGCCGTCTCCCTCGCCTACCGGCGCAGCCACGGCGTCGACGTGGGAATCATCCGGATCTTCAACACCTACGGCCCGCGCATGCGCCCCCACGACGGCCGGGTCGTCTCCAGCTTCATCGCCCAGGCCCTCGCCGGCGAACCGCTGACCATCTACGGCGACGGCAAGCAGACCCGCAGCTTCTGCTACGTGAGCGACCTGGTCCGCGGCCTGGTCGCGATGCTGGACTCGTCCGAGACCGGGCCGTTCAATCTCGGGAACCCGGAGGAGTGGACGGTGTCCGATCTCGCCGAGCTCGTCCTCGACCTCACGGGGTCCAACTCGCAGATCCAGTACCACCCGCTCCCCACGGACGACCCGGTCCGCCGCCGCCCGGACATCGCCCGGGTCCGTGAGCACCTCGGCTGGCACCCGGAAGTACCGGTCGCGGACGGCGTACGGCGCACGGTGGAGTGGTTCAGCAGCCGGGCGTCCGGCAGTACCGACGGGGGGATGTGAGCCATGGCCGGTCGCACCACCGTCCTGGTGACCGGCGGCGCAGGTTTCATCGGCAGCCACACCTGCGTCGAACTCCTCGACCACGGTTATGACCTGGTGGTCGTCGACGACTACTCCAACAGCTCGCCCGGCGCGCTGGAACGCGTCGCGAAGATCGCCGGCCGGGCGCCGGTCGCCGTCCACGAGATCGACGTGCTCGACCGGCGTGCGCTCTCCCGGGTTTTCGACGGGCATCCCATCGACGCTGTCATCCACTTCGCTGCGAAGAAGGCCGTCGGGGAGTCCGTCGAACGGCCCGTCGAGTACTACGACACCAACGTCGGCGGCACCACGGCACTGCTGCGCGCCATGCACGATCACGGAGTCCACCGCCTGGTGTTCTCCTCGTCCTGCTCGATCTACGGCAACGCCACCAAGGTGCCGCTCACCGAGGAGGACCAGGCGCGCCCCACCAACCCGTACGCCACCTCGAAGTGGCTCTGCGAGCAGGTACTCGCCGACACCTGCCGGCACCTGCCCGAGCTGTCCGTCCTGGCCCTGCGCTACTTCAACCCGGTCGGCGCGCACCCCAGCGGACTGCTGGGCGAGGTGCCCCGGGGGGCCATGCCCAACAACGTGATGCCGTACCTCGCCCAGGTCGCCGCCGGCCGGCTCCCCAGGCTCAGCGTCTTCGGCGGCGACTATCCGACCGCCGACGGCACGGGGGTGCGCGACTACATCCATGTGATGGACGTCGCCGAGGGCCACCGTGTCGCGCTGGAACACCTCGACGACGACCGCGGCATGCGCGTCTTCAACCTCGGTACGGGACACGGCACTTCCGTGCTCGAACTCGTGGCCGCCTTCCAGCGTGCCTCCGGTACGTCGATCCCGTACGAGATCACCGGCCGCCGGCCCGGCGATGTGCCGGCCCTCGTCGCCGACGCCGGCGCCGTGGCCCGGGCCTGGAACTGGACCACGACGAGGGACCTCACCACGACGTGCGAGGACGCATGGCGGTTCCAGGAACTCAACCCGTCGGGCTACCCGAACTGACACAGAAAGCGACGAGTGAGATGCGTCTGACCGTCATCGGAACGGGATACCTCGGCGCCGTGCACGCCGCGTGCATGGCGGACATCGGCCACGAGGTCCTCGGCGTCGACATCGACGCCGAGAAGATCTCCGCCCTCGCCGAGGGCAGGGTCCCCTTCTTCGAGCCAGGTCTGCAGGAGGTGCTCAGCAGAACCGTCGGCTCCGGTCGACTGCGCTTCTCCACCTCGCTCGACGAGGCGGCCGCCTTCGGCGAGGTGCACTTCGTCTGCGTGAACACCCCGCAGCGCCGGCACTCACCGGCCTGCGACCTGCGGGCGGTCGACGCCGTCGTCGACGGCCTCGCGCCCCGGCTGCGCCGCGCCTGCCTCATCGTGGGCAAGTCCACGGTTCCCGCGGGAACGACGGCCCGGCTCACCGCGCGCGTCCAGGAGCTCGCCCCGCAGGACACGGACGTCGAGGTCGCGTGGAACCCGGAGTTCCTGCGGGAGGGCTTCGCCGTCCAGGACACGCTCCGCCCGGAGCGGCTGGTGGCCGGCATCCAGTCGCAACGGGCCGACCAGACCCTGCGCGCGGTGTACGCACCGATGCTGCGGGCCGGCGTGCCCTACATCAGCACGGATCCGGCGACCGCCGAACTGGTCAAGGTCGCGGCGAACTCGTTCCTCGCCACCAAGATCTCGTTCATCAACGCCATGGCCGAGGTCTGCGACGCCACGGGCGCCGATGTGACCACCCTGGCCGACGCCCTCGGGCACGACGCCCGCATCGGCCGCCGCTTCCTCTCCGCCGGCCTCGGCTTCGGAGGCGGCTGCCTCCCGAAGGACATCAGGGCGTTCACGGCCCGCGCCGACGAACTCGGCGTCGGTGACGCGGTGTCGTTCCTCCGCGAGATCGACGAGATCAACACACGGCAGCGGCGACGCACCGTCGACATCGCCCGGGACATGGTGGGCGGAGGGTTCACCGGCCGCCGTATCGCCGTCCTCGGGGCCACGTTCAAGCCCGACAGCGACGACGTCCGCGACTCACCCGCCCTCGCCGTCGCGGCCGCGATCCACCGGGAGGGCGGGCAGGTACGGCTCCACGACCCGGAGGGAATGGACAACGCGAGGGCCGTGCTGCCCCTGCTCGACTACATCCCCGATGTGGACAAGGCGTGCGAGGGCGCCGATCTCGTTCTGCATCTGACCGAGTGGTCCGCCTTCCGCCGGATCGACCCCGCCGCCCTCGCCGCCGTGACACCCGCGCGGAGGATCCTCGACGCGCGCAACGCCCTCGACCCGGCACTGTGGCGCTCGGCCGGCTGGACCCTGCGGGCACTCGGCCGACCGACCCCGCCCCCGCTGCCGAGCCAGCAGACGGCCGTCGACCCCGTGTCGTCCGTCTGCTCCGCCGAGGTGGGGTGAGCCCGGCACCGCCCTGGCGGACCCGTACCTGAGCCGGAGACCGGGTGAGCGGTCTCCGGCTCAGTGTCGGCCGGGCATGGCACGGCATGGGGGCTTTGTCGAGACTTCTCAGTTTCTGCCGTGGGCGACAGCACTTGGCGTACGACGGACCGGAAGGCGCATCGCGATGCGCCGGAGCGTGTAGGAGGGCCGGGTCACCAGGGCGAGAGCACACAGCGCGATCGCCCTGACATACCGTCCATCCATCACCAGCAGGCCGGCTTGACGGAATCGCCACGCCGCGCCGTCCCGCCGCCGCTGCGTCTTCGTGAGGCGGTACGAGGACACGAACGATTCCAGGACGGGTTCGGGCCGGCCCTCGAGCCGGGCCGTGGCCCGCTGCTCGACGAAGCGTACGAGCATCATCATCTCGGCGGGCTGACGGGCCGAGATGGAGTCGCCGTGAACCCGGTAGGCGCCGAGCGGCCGCATGACCGTGACGACCGATCCCGCCAGGGCCAGCCGAGCGACGAGGTCGAGATCCGCGACGGGCGGAAGCGCCTCGTCGAAACCTCCCGCGGCGCGCACGGCCTCGGTACGGGCGATCAGCGAGGAGATCGGGAACGGCATCAGTCGACCGCGCCGCATGCGCTCCTGGCAGTCGGCTCTACGAGCGTCCTGCCCCGCCCGGCCGAACCGGCGGCCGTTGCCGGACAGATACTGGAAGACCGCGCCGACGGCGACGACACCGCGGTCGCTCTGCAGGACGCTGATCTGCTCGGAGAGCTTCTCCGGATACCAGACGTCATCGGCGTCGAGAAAGGCCACGATCTCCCCCTTGGCGAGGGCGAGACCGCGATTGCGGGCGGCCGCGACTCCCCCGTTCGCGCCTCGGTCGACCCGTACGCGCGGGTCGGCGACGCCTTCGGCGATCGCCGCGCCGCCGTCGGTGGACCCGTCGTCCACCACGATGACTTCGAGTTCCTTGTGTGTCTGGCCGAGCACGGACGCGACACAGGCTCCGATGTACTTCTCCGTGTTGTACAGAGGGATGATCACCGATACCAGCATGGTTGCCTCTCGAAGGTTCACACAGACGGCAGGATGGCGCGGTAGAGCTCTTCGGCGGTTTTCGCCTTCGCCGTCCAGGTGTGGTTCCGTGCCCACGCCAGCGCGGCCCGTTCCATGCCGTGGTGGGTCTGCCGATCGCCGAGCACACCGCCGAGCGCCCCTGCGACGCGCTGCGGCAGGTCGGCGGGGTTGCCGAGGGGTACGGAAACCGCCCCGCCCGGTGCCGAGAAATCGCTGATGCCGTGGTGGCCGAGATGGACGACGGGGAGGCCTCTGGCCCACGCTTCCAACGTCTGGGTGCTGGAGGAGTCCCGCAGGCTGGTCATCAGGAAGACGTCCGCGTCGTCGCAGGCGGCGAAGACCTCTTCCCGGGGCAGGAGGCCACGGAATTCGACCGATTCACCTACTCCCAGCCGGTGCGCGAGCCGTTCCAGGGACGGTCGCAGGGGCCCGTCGCCGAGGACCACGAGGCGCGCGTCGGGGAATTCCGACCGCAGATGCGCGATCGCCCGCACCGCGAGCTCGGGTGTCTTGCGCGGGTGCAACCTGCCGACCCACAGAACGGTGGGCGGGCGGACGGGCCGGTTCTGCCGGGCCTGGGACGCATCGCGGATCAGCGACTCCTGGATGCCGTCTGCCAGCATCAGCCGGGCGTCGGCACCGCTCAGACGCCGGGCCAGACGGGCCGTGTCCCGGTTGGTGGCCAGTACCGCCGCTGCCTTGCGGAGCGTCAGCCGGCATTGCGGCCGACGGCTGAGGAAGCCGACCCAGAGCACGGTCCGCAGCACCTCCTGCCCGTAGGCGGTGCCCAGGTAGCGCCGGTGACTGTGCGGTGCGATCTGGCCACCGCCGACGGGGCCGAAGACCAAGGGGGGGCCCAGGCGGCGCAGTGCACTGCCGCCCTGCAGGGATCCGTAGGAGACATGGTGCACGAGGTCGGCGGCGCCCAGTCCGCGACGGCGGGCGTGGGCCAGAGCCCGGCGCTGCCAGCCGTCGTAGAGCTTGACCTCCCGGGCCATGCCCCGCAGGAAGCCGGGCAGCAGCCCGGTCCACGCGGGGGCGTGCGGGAGAGGGATGACATGCACCTTGATGCGCTCGCCCACTTCCCCCAGTTCTTCGACCCGGCGCCTGATGTGGCGCACGTTGTCGGACTCGGGGTGGGTGAGGACCTCCACGGTGTGCCCGCGCGTCGCCAGCGTTTCCGCCCAGCCCCAGCCGATGGCCGGTTCGCTGCCGCGTGTCGGATCGCAGGCGAACGAGACCAGCACGATCCGTAGCCCGCGTGGCTCCGGTGCGATTTTCCTATCCACGAAAACCTGTCCATCCATGGTGGGGCCCTCGGTTCTTGTGCCGCGAGGCATGCAGGGCATATCGCCCAATTACACCTATTCTCGACACGACATTAAGTGGCGAATTCGGAAAAAGAGAACATCTCCAGGTCATTGAGAGGCGCGCGTTGGACCTTCGTGGATATCTCAAAGTCTTGGCCAGACGCTGGCCGACCGTCCTGATCTGTCTGTTGGTCGGTATCGGTGCGGCCCAGACCTTCATCGCCTTGAGCACGCCGGTGTACGCGGCCCACACCCAGCTCTTCGTCGCGACCCGGTCCGGTGCCGACACCTCCGAACTGAACCAGGGGCAGAGCTTCTCGCAGGCGCGTGTCCAGTCGTACGCGGCGATCGTGGCCACCCGTCAGGTGACCCAGCCCGTGGTGCGCAAACTGGGGCTGCAGTACACGCCGGAGCAGCTCGCCTCCCGCATCACCGCCGAGGCTCCGCTCAACACCGTGCTCATCAACATCACGGTGCGCGACACGGTTCCGGCACGGGCGGCGCGTATCGCCGACGCCGTCGCGCAGCGCTTCGTCACCGTCGTCGAGCGGTTGGAGACGCCGAAGCAGGCCTCCGCGCCCGCCAAGGGGCACGACTCGTCCGCCGCCCGCGTCTCGCCCGTGTCGCTCGGCGTCACCGAACAGGCGAGCGTTCCCGTCCGCCCGGTGTCACCGAAGCGGTTGCTCGATCTCGCGGCCGGACTTCTCGGCGGGCTGCTCCTCGCCGCCGCCTTCGTCGCGCTGCGTGAGGCGCTCGACACCACCCTCAAGACCAGTGAGGCACTCGGCGAGCTCACCTCGCTGCCGGTGCTCGGCTCCATCCCGTACGACAGGAGTTCCGCCCGGCAGCGGATCGCGATGGACACCGCGAGCACCTCCGTGCGTGCCGAGGCCTTCCGCACGCTGCGCGCCAACCTGCAGTTCGCGCAGGTCGACGACCGGCCGCGGGTGATCGTCGTGACCAGCTCGGTGCCCGGCGAGGGAAAGACCACCACGGCCGTCAACCTGGCGCTCTCCCTCGCCGACGCGGGGCTGCGGACCTGTCTGGTCGACGCCGACCTGCGCCGCCCCTCCGTGGCCGGTACCTTCGGGCTGGTCCAGGACGCCGGACTGACCACGGTGCTCATCGGCCAGGCTCGCGCCGAGGACGTGACGCAGCAGGCCGGGGGCCGGCTCGCGGTACTCACCAGCGGGGCCGTGCCGCCCAATCCGACCGAACTGCTCGCCTCCGACCGCATGCGGGAGGTGCTCGGCGAACTCGCCGGCACCTTCGACGTGGTCGTCGTGGACAGCGCTCCGCTGCTGCCGGTCGCCGACACGATCGGTCTGGCCCCGCTCGCCGACGGCGTGCTGTTCGTCGTACGAGCTTCCAAGACCGGCCGCGACCAGGTCCGCGGCGCCGCCGAGTCACTGAGCCGGACGGGCGTACGCATCCTGGGCACCGTCTTCAGCATGGCGGCTACCTTCAAGGGCAACGGGTACGGCTACGGATACGGCTACCGTCCGGCGGAAGTACCCGTGCCCCGCCCGGCGTTCGGGGGCGCGGAGCCCGTCGACACCGGCCGGCGGTCCGCCGCAGGCGAGACGTGAACCGTCCTGTGCACCCGGTGAGCGCCTTCGAGGTCCTGTTCGTCTGCACCGGCAACCAGCACCGCTCACCGGTGGCGGAACGGCTGCTGGCCGCCGCTCTGCCGGAGCCGGAGTTCAGGGTGGGCAGTGCGGGCTCCGGGGCCAGGCCGGTGCCGCTGGACCCCCTGACGAGCGCGATTCTCCAGGAACTCGGCGGTGACGTACGGGGGTTCACGGCCCGGCCCCTGGAGGCCGGCCATGTCGAACGCGCCGACCTGGTGCTCGGGCTGGAGCGCTGCCACCGGGAGGCTGCCGTGCGGCTCTCTCCGCTGGCGCTGCGCCGCTGTTTCACCCTCCGGGAGTTCGTCCGGCTCATGGACGGGACGGTGGCGCTCACGCCGCGCGAGGCGGTCCGGCTGGCGGCGTCCCGGCGCGGCGCGGTGGTGCCCCCGCCGGGGGAGACGGACGGCATCGAGGACCCGCACGGTGCCCCGCCCGCCGTACAGAAGGCGCGGGCCCTGGAGGTCCGCGACGCGGTTCGGACGCTGGCCGGGATCCTGAAGCCCTGACGGTGAAGCCGGAGCCACGGTGTGCAGAGTGGCTCCGGCTTCACCGTCGACGCGTCAGGGCTCACCCACTGCACGGCTCCCCGCGCCCCACCGTGACCTGCGTCGGCGTCACCAGGGTCTGCCGCAGCACCGTCGGAGCGCCGTCCGCCTCGGGCTCGTTCAGGTGCAGCACCAGCGTGCGGCTGGACTGGCGGGGCAGTTCCAGGTCGAGGGTGTACGTCGGGTGGCCGCGTTCGGTGCCGGGGATCGGGTGGACCGGGCGGCCGTCCAGGACGGCCCCCGTCAGACGCGCCCCCGTGCCGGCGTAGTAGGTCACGATCAGCCGGTTGTCGCCCGGGTGGGTCCGGTAGGGCGGGTAGTCGACCCGCTGGGTGACGTACTCGGGCAGCCCCGAGACCGGCGCCCGGTTGGTGAGGGTCATCGTCGCGGTGACCGACCGGCCGGTGTCCGTGCAGGCCCCCGGCGCCCAGACGAGGCTGCGGTCGAGGTAGTAGTCCAGCTTGGTGCCGGCCGCGTTGTTCACGACGAGCCCCGTGAACGGGCCGGGGGTGTCGGGGAGGACGCCGGAGAACGGCCGCGACTCCAGCAGCCGTTGCTCGTTCGCGTGCGCGCTCCACACCTGGAGCCGTCCCGCCCGCTGCACGTCACGCACGGCACTCAGCAGCGCGGGGATCTGGCGCGAGTCGTCGACCGCGGTCATCAGGCGTCCGGCGGCGGCACGGGCGGCCTCCACGAAGTACGCCTTGCGCCGGGCGACGTCGTCGAACTTCGCGTAGGCGGCCCGCTCGGTGACGTCCACGGCGTTGTCCGCGGTGAGCGCCGTGCCGTCGGGCAGCCGGGCCGGCCCGGTGGCGCGGAGCAGCAGGCCGAGCGCCCCGGGGTCGATGGCGAAGGCACCGTCCAGACGCTGGCCGCTCTGGTCGCGCCAGAACCCGGTCCAGATACGGGCCGCGTACGGGAAGTGCGGGCTCATGTTGGCGTTGGCCCAGACGCTCTCGGGCTGGTTGTTGCCGTACTCGGCGGCGAACTCGGCCCCGAGGTCCACGGCCGCGTGGCCGCCCATCTCCGTGTTGTTGCCGAAGTGCTCGAACGAAAGCCGCCCCCGGTCGACCCGCAGCACCGCGAATGCCCCCGGAAGACCGCCTGTGCCCCGGGCCTCGGCCGTGTTCTGGAAGGCGAGGAAGTAGCGCCGCGGCCCGTGCATCCCCAGCATCGAAGGCATCACACGCGTCGCGACCGCGGCGTCGCCGGTCTGCGGGACGAGACGGTCGAGTTGGTCCGCCAGCTGCGTGCGGGCGCGGTCGACGGGCGGCAGCCAGGTGGAGCCGGGCAGGCGGCGGGCCTCGTCCCGTACCTGGGCGGCCACCTGCGCCGCCCGGGTGAACGCGGGCGCCTGGCCTTCCAGTTCGGTGAGGACATGCGGAATGCCGCCGGTACGGGCGCCCGCCGTGAGCTGGGGGACGGCTCGCGCCAGCGGCGGCAGGACGCCGTTGGTCAGTTGGTCCGAGACCCGTGCGATGCCGCGCACGGTCTCCAGCGGGCCGCCGACGAAGGGCAGGTGGGCGGCGGTGTACCAGGCGGGCCCGGTGGTGAGGTGGTGGGCGCGTGCGGCGTGTGCGGCCGCGGAACGCGTCAGCCGCTCCTGGTCGGACTCCACCGGGGCCCCCGCGGCGACCCCCTTGGTGGAGGCGGGGGCCGCCGACGTCGCGACCGACTCCCGCAGCGCGTTCAGGTCCTCCTGAGCGGCGAGGAGGTCGGAGCGGGCGAACCACCCGGTCACGCCGATCCAGGCAGCCGCCGCCACTGGCACAGTGACGCCGGCCAACAGCAGGTACCTGGCCAGCGGGCCGCGAACGTGCCGGTCCGCCCGGTGGGCGTCCCGGGCGGACCCGGGACGCCCGGGGAACTTCATGCGCACTTTACGCAGCGTCATGAGGTACGGCGACGCCGAGCGACCATCATGGTGCCGACACCTGCTGCGATCAGCGCGGCGGCCACACCGCCCAGAGCCAGCTTCTTCTTGTCGTCGTTGCCTGTGTTCGCGAGGTGGCCCGGAGGGTGCCCGTTCTCGTGGTGTCCTTCGTCGTGGTGACCGTGGCCGGGGTGGTGCGGCTTCGGCGGGTAGGGCGGGTACGGCGACGGGGGGTACGCCGTGTGGGTCGGGTGCGCGGGGGGCGGGTTCTCCCAGGCCTGGGCGGTCCCCGCGGACACCAGCGGTGCTGCGACGAGCGCAGCGGCCGTGGCGGCCGAGGCCAGAGCCGATCGCCATCTCAGCGATGTCGTCATCTTCCACTCTCCTTGACTTGAGTAGCGCCGGGCTGCGGCGTGGGCAGCCTTCAAGTGCAGATAGTGGAATAAATAGGAATTTCTACGTATAAATAACGGCTTGGGCGCCATGACTCACCGGATGGTGTAGCGAGATCACCGTGTCGCTTCTCTCGGGCTACGACGGCGCCCCCTGTCCCGGGCGGGACAGGGGGCGCCTGACGGTGTCGGTGGGCGGGCTACTTCACCGGCTCGGGTTCCGGTGCGCTCTCCGTCTCCTCGGCGTCCGTCGGGTCGGCCGGTGTCCTGACCGAGTCCAGGAGGAGCTGGGCGACGTCGACGACCTGGATGGACTCCTTGGCCTTGCCGTCGTTCTTCTTGCCGTTGACCGAGTCGGTCAGCATGACGAGGCAGAACGGGCAGGCCGTCGAGACGATGTCGGGGTTCACGGACAGAGCCTCATCGACGCGCTCGTTGTTGATGCGCTTGCCGATCCGCTCCTCCATCCACATCCGCGCGCCGCCGGCGCCGCAGCAGAAGCCGCGCTCCTTGTGGCGGTGCATCTCCTCGTTACGAAGACCCGGGACGTTCGCGATGATCTCGCGCGGAGGCGTGTAGATCTTGTTGTGGCGGCCCAGGTAGCAGGGGTCGTGGTACGTGATGATGCCCTCGACCGGTGTGACCGGGACCAGCTTGCCCTCGTCCACCAGGTGCTGCAGCAGCTGGGTGTGGTGGATGACCTCGTAGTCGCCGCCGAGCTGCGGGTACTCGTTGCCGATCGTGTTCAGGCAGTGCGGGCAGGTGGCGACGATCTTCTTGGCCGACCTGGGCTTGGCGGACTCCGGGACCACCTTGCCGTCGTCGTCCAGCTCCTCGCCGAACGCCATGTTCAGTGCCATGACGTTCTCCATGCCGAGCTCCTGGAACAGGGGCTCGTTGCCCAGGCGGCGGGCGGAGTCGCCGGTGCACTTCTCGTCGCCGCCCATGATCGCGAACTTGACGCCCGCGATGTGGAGGAGTTCGGCGAAGGCCTTCGTGGTCTTCTTGGCGCGGTCCTCCAGGGAGCCCGCGCAGCCGACCCAGTACAGGTACTCGACCTCGGTGAGGTCCTCGATGTCCTGGCCGACGACCGGGACCTCGAACTCGACCTCCTTGAGCCACTCCAGGCGCTGCTTCTTCGCCAGGCCCCAGGGGTTGCCCTTCTTCTCCAGGTTCTTGAGCATCGTGCCCGCCTCGGACGGGAACGCGGACTCGATCATCACCTGGTAGCGGCGCATGTCGACGATGTGGTCGATGTGCTCGATGTCCACCGGGCACTGCTCGACGCAGGCGCCGCAGGTGGTGCAGGACCACAGGACGTCCGGGTCGATGACGCCGTTCTCCTCGGCGGTGCCGATGAGGGGGCGCTCGGCCTCCGCGAGAGCCGCGGCGGGGACGCCGGCCAGCTGCTCCTCGGACGCCTTCTCCTCGCCCTCCATGGTCTTGCCGCCGCCGGCCAGCAGGTACGGGGCCTTGGCGTGCGCGTTGTCGCGCAGCGACATGATCAGGAGCTTCGGGGAGAGCGGCTTGCCCGTGTTCCAGGCCGGGCACTGCGACTGGCAGCGGCCGCACTCGGTGCAGGTGGAGAAGTCGAGGAGGCCCTTCCAGGAGAACTGCTCGACCTGGGACACGCCGAACACGTCGTCGTCACCGGGGTCGGTGAAGTCGATCGGCTTGCCGCCCGAGGTCATCGGCAGCAGGGCGCCCAGGGAGGTCTCACCGGTGGCGTTGCGCTTGAACCAGATGTTCGGGAAGGCGAGGAAGCGGTGCCAGGCCACGCCCATGTCGGTCTTCAGGGCGACCGTGATCATCCAGATGAAGGAGGTCGCGATCTTCAGGCCGGCGAAGAAGTAGGTGAGGTTCTGGAGCGTGGAGACGTCCAGGCCCTTCAGCCACGACACCACCGGGTACGAGATGAAGAACGACGCCTCGTACGAGTCCACGTGGTGCTGGGCGCCCTCCAGCGCGTGCAGCATGAAGATGCAGACGCCGACGATGAGGATGACGGCCTCGACGAAGTACGCCTGGCCGAAGTTGGAGCCGGCGAAGCGGGACTTGCGGCCCGGCCTGTTCGGCTTGCTCAGCTGGCGGATCGCGATCAGGACCGCGATGCCGAGCACCGTCATCGTGCCGATGAACTCGACGAACACGTTGTACGGAGCCCACTCGCCGATGACCGGCAGCAGCCAGTCGGCCTGGAACAGCTGGCCGATGGCGTTGACGATCGTCAGCAGCAGCGAGAAGAAGCCGACCGCCACGAACCAGTGCGCCACACCGACGATGCCCCAGCGGTTCATCCGGGTGTGGCCGAGGAACTCCCTGGCCACGGTGACGGTGCGCTGGACCGGCTCGTCGGTGCGGGTGCCCGCGGGCACGTTCTGGCCGAGCCGCATGAAGTTGTAGATCTGCACGATCGCGCGGCCGAACAGGGCCACGCCGACCACGATCAGAACCAGCGACACGATGATCGCGGCGAGTTGCATTTGGGGGCTCCTCGGGCCTGCGAGGGGTTTCGTTCGAGGGCGGGGCCTCGACATTACTAAGCGGTAACTTATGCAGTCCGTCTGAGACTACCCCCATCTTCCATCGCACTGTAGCCAGCCGTTTGGTGATCTGTGTCGCTGAGGGTTGCCTTAAGGGCCGGCTTCGAGGACCGGCTTCAAGGTCTGTGACGATCCGATCGTGTTATTCATGCCAAATTGGTACATTCGCCCCTAACTTAGATCCGTGCTCTACGGGATCGCCGCCGCCACCACCGCCCTTCTGCTCGCCGCCGTGCTCACCGCACTGCTCCGGGTGCCTGCCCTGCGCCTCGGGGTCGTCGAGCGCAGACGGCAGCGGCAGCGGCCCCTTCCGCTGTTCGGGGGTGTGGCGGTGGTGCTCGCCACCTGCGCGGTGGCGGTGGCCGGGGACCGGTCCGGCGTCGCGCCGCTCGGATCCGGGGTGGGCCGGCTGCTCGCCGCGGGGGGCGTCGTCGCGGCGCTCGGGCTCATCGCGGACCTGCGGCGGGTCAAGGCCCGGGTGCTCGTCGCCGGTACGGCCGCGGCGGCGGCGTGGGTGGTGCCGTACGACGAGATCGGGGTGCCCGCCGGTGCGCTCGCCGTCTGCTGGATCGTCTTCGTCGCCGTCGGGTTCAAGGCGCTCGACCACGCCGACGCGCTCGCGGGGACCGTCGGGGTCGTCACCGCCTTCGGGGTCGGCGCCTGTGCGGCGGCCGAGGTGATGGACGGGCTCGCGGTGCTGCTGAGCGTGCTGGCCGCCGCGCTGACGGGGTTCCTCATGCACAACTGGCCTCCCGCGCGCGTGGGGCTCGGTGCGTGCGGGTCGCTGTTCGCCGGGTTCGTGCTCGCCGCGTCGGCCGTGTTCACCCAGGCCGGCTACGGGCTGGCGTCCAGTGCGGGGGTGCTGTTCCCGCTCACCGCGGTGGCGAGCGCCGACGTACTTCTCGTGGTCCTGTCGCGGCGACTGGCCGGGCGGCCGTTGCTGAGGGGTGGGCCCGACCATCTCGCCCACCGGTTGCGGCGGTTGGGGCTCACCCCGCAGGGGGCGACCGTGCTCCCCGGTATCGGCGCGTTCGCCGGGGTGCTCGTCGCAGTGCTCATGCACATCGGGTGGACCGCCGAGTCCGGGGTGTTCTGGGTGGGGGCGGGGGCGCTCATCGTCGTACTCCTGCTGCTTCGGGTGCCGGTGTACGGAGTCCGCAGACCCGTCCCCGCACAGGCCGGAAGGTCCACGCAGACCGGGAGAACCGGGAGAGCGGTGTCCCCGCAGACCGGGAGAGTGGTGTCCACGCAGGCTGGGAGGCCCGTGTCCACGCAGGTCAGCGGCCACTTGCGTGTAAGGAACGGATAAGAGTTGAGCCCCTGCGACTCAGGTCTGTTGACCCATCGCCGGGTGTCGTGCACACTTGAGTCCGTTCCACTCAAGTCAGCTGGAGGAAATCACCATGGCACGTGCGGTCGGCATCGACCTGGGCACGACTAACTCCGTCGTCAGCGTTCTGGAGGGCGGCGAGCCCACCGTCATCACCAACGCCGAGGGTGCCAGGACCACGCCGTCCGTCGTCGCCTTCGCGAAGAACGGTGAGGTGCTCGTCGGCGAGGTCGCCAAGCGCCAGGCGGTCACGAACGTGGACCGGACCATCCGCTCCGTGAAGCGTCACATGGGCACGGACTGGAAGATCGAGCTTGACGGCAAGGTCTTCAACCCGCAGCAGATGTCCGCGTTCATCCTGCAGAAGCTGAAGCGCGACGCCGAGTCCTACCTGGGCGAGAAGGTGACCGACGCGGTCATCACCGTCCCGGCGTACTTCAACGACTCCGAGCGCCAGGCGACGAAGGAAGCCGGCGAGATCGCCGGCCTGAACGTCCTGCGTATCGTCAACGAGCCCACCGCGGCCGCGCTCGCGTACGGCCTCGACAAGGACGACCAGACGATCCTCGTCTTCGACCTCGGTGGCGGCACCTTCGACGTGTCGCTCCTGGAGATCGGTGACGGCGTCGTCGAGGTGAAGGCCACCAACGGCGACAACCACCTCGGTGGTGACGACTGGGACCAGCGCGTCGTCGACTACCTGGTCAAGCAGTTCGCCAGCGGTCACGGCGTGGACCTCGGCAAGGACAAGATGGCCCTGCAGCGCCTGCGTGAGGCTGCCGAGAAGGCCAAGATCGAGCTGTCCTCGTCCACCGAGACCTCGATCAACCTGCCTTACATCACCGCGTCCGCCGAAGGCCCGCTGCACCTGGACGAGAAGCTCA
Organism: Streptomyces sp. DF42; assembly: GCF_058267695.1. Taxonomy (NCBI): domain Bacteria; kingdom Bacillati; phylum Actinomycetota; class Actinomycetes; order Kitasatosporales; family Streptomycetaceae; genus Streptomyces; species Streptomyces sp. DF42. The sequence continues at coordinate 5,209,776 of NZ_CM177859.1, forward strand.
CCCGGGCTCAGTTCCAGCAGCTGACGGCCGACCTGCTGGAGCGCTGCAAGACGCCGTTCCACAACGTCATCAAGGACGCCGGCATCTCCATCAACGAGATCGACCACGTCGTCCTCGTCGGTGGCTCCACCCGTATGCCCGCCGTCGCCGAGCTCGTCCGCGAGCTGACCGGCGGCAAGGACGCCAACAAGGGCGTCAACCCGGACGAGGTCGTCGCCATCGGCGCCGCCCTGCAGGCCGGTGTCCTCAAGGGTGAGGTCAAGGACGTCCTGCTCCTCGACGTGACCCCGCTGTCGCTTGGTATCGAGACCAAGGGCGGCATCATGACGAAGCTCATCGAGCGGAACACGACGATCCCGACCAAGCGGTCCGAGATCTTCACCACCGCCGAGGACAACCAGCCCTCCGTGCAGATCCAGGTCTACCAGGGCGAGCGCGAGATCGCGGCGTACAACAAGAAGCTCGGGATGTTCGAGCTGACGGGTCTGCCGCCGGCCCCGCGCGGTGTCCCGCAGATCGAGGTCGCCTTCGACATCGACGCCAACGGCATCATGCACGTGACCGCGAAGGACCTGGGCACGGGCAAGGAGCAGAAGATGACCGTCACCGGCGGCTCCTCGCTGCCGAAGGACGAGGTCGACCGGATGCGCCAGGAGGCCGAGAAGTACGCGGAGGAGGACCACGCCCGCCGCGAGGCCGCCGAGTCCCGCAACCAGGGCGAGCAGCTCGTCTACCAGACGGAGAAGTTCCTCAAGGACAACGAGGACAAGGTCCCGGGCGAGATCAAGACCGAGGTCGAGGCGTCCGTCGAGGAGCTGAAGGCCGCGCTCAAGGGCGAGGACACCGCCGAGATCCGCACCGCCACCGAGAAGGTCGCGGCCGTCTCGCAGAAGCTGGGCCAGGCCATGTACGCCGACGCCCAGGCCTCGCAGGCCGCGGGCGGCGACGCTCCCGGTGCCGAGGCCCCGAAGGCCGACGACGACGTCGTCGACGCCGAGATCGTCGACGAGGAGCGTAAGGACGGTGCCGCGTGACGGAGGAGACCCCGGGTTTCGACGAGAAGCCTGACGTCCCCTCCGGCGCCACCCCCGACGACGCCGAGCCGCAGGCCGCCTCCTCCTCCACGGGGGAGGGGGCGGCCCCGGCCGGGGACGCAGCACAGATCGCCGGCCTGACGGCCCAGCTGGACCAGGTGCGCAAGGCGCTCGAAGAGCGCACCGCGGACCTCCAGCGGCTCCAGGCCGAGTTCCAGAACTACCGCCGCCGGGTCGAGCGGGACCGGATCACGGTCAAGGAGATCGCCATCGCGAACCTCCTGACCGAGCTCCTGCCCGTGGTCGACGACATCGGCCGCGCGCGGGAACACGGCGAGCTCGTCGGCGGATTCAAGTCCGTCGCGGAGTCGCTGGAGACCGTCGCGGCGAAGATGGGACTGCAGGCGTTCGGCAAGGAGGGCGAGCCCTTCGACCCGACGATCCACGAGGCCCTCATGCACTCGTACGCGCCGGACGTCACCGAGACGACCTGCGTGGCGATCCTGCAGCCCGGGTATCGCATCGGCGAGCGCACCATCCGCCCCGCGCGGGTGGCCGTGGCCGAACCCCAGCCGGGGGCGCAGACCGTCAAGGCGGACTCCTCGGAGTCCGGCGAGGCGGCCGACGACAAGGAGAGCGGTGGCCCGGACGAGGGCTGAGCTTGAACCGATGAGAAAGGAGGGGCGTCGAGGATGAGCACCAAGGACTTCATCGAGAAGGACTACTACAAGGTCCTCGGCGTCCCCAAGGACGCCACCGAGGCCGAGATCAAGAAGGCGTACCGGAAGCTCGCCCGCGAGTTCCACCCGGACGCCAACAAGGGCAACGCCAAGGCCGAGGAGCGCTTCAAGGAGATCTCCGAGGCCAACGACATCCTCGGCGACCCCAAGAAGCGCAAGGAGTACGACGAGGCCCGCACCCTCTTCGGCAACGGCGGCTACCGCCCGGGGCCGGGCGGCGCGGGCGGCTCCTTCAACTTCGACCTGGGCGACCTCTTCGGAGGCACCCCCCAGGGCGGCGGAAGCTCCGGAGGCTTCGGCGGCGGAATCGGTGACGTCTTCGGGGGCCTGTTCAACCGCGGCAGCTCCGGCACCACGCGGGTGCAGCCCAGGCGCGGACAGGACATCGACACCGAGGTCAGCCTCAGCTTCACCGAGGCGATCGAGGGGGCGACGGTCCCGCTGCGCATGTCCTCGCAGTCACCCTGCAAGGCCTGCTCCGGCACCGGCGACGCGAACGGCAACCCCCGGGTGTGCCCGACGTGCGTCGGCACCGGCCAGGTGGCGCGGGGCTCCGGCGGCGGCTTCTCGCTGACCGACCCGTGCCCGGACTGCAAGGGCCGCGGCCTGATCGCGGAGAACCCCTGCGAGGTCTGCAAGGGCAGCGGCCGCGCCAAGTCGTCGCGGACCATGCAGGTCCGCATCCCGGCCGGAGTGTCGGACGGCCAGCGCATCCGCCTGCGCGGCAAGGGCGCACCGGGCGAACGGGGCGGCCCGGCGGGCGACCTGTACGTCACCGTGCACGTCGACGCGCACCCGGTGTTCGGCCGCAGGGACGACAACCTCACCGTCACCGTCCCGGTGACGTTCACGGAGGCGGCCCTCGGCGGCGAGGTCAGGGTTCCCACCCTGGGCGGCCCTCCCGTCACCCTGAAGCTGCCGCCGGGCACGCCCAACGGCCGCACCATGCGCGCCCGGGGCAAGGGCGCGGTCCGCAAGGACGGCACCCGCGGTGACCTCCTGGTCACCGTCGAGGTGAGTGTCCCGGTGGACCTGACGGGGAAGGCTCGTGACGCGCTGGAGGCGTATCGCGAGGCGACCGCGGGCGAGGACCCGCGGGCGGAGCTGTTCCAGGCCGCGAAGGGAGCTTGACAGAGATGGACGGCCGTCGACGCAACCCGTACGAACTGACCGAGGAAACTCCGGTCTACGTCATTTCGGTGGCGGCCCAGCTCTCCGGCCTGCACCCGCAGACCCTGCGCCAGTACGACCGTCTCGGCCTGGTCTCCCCGGACCGCACGCCCGGCCGCGGCCGCCGCTACTCGGCCCGCGACATCGAACTGCTGCGCACCGTGCAGCAGTTGTCGCAGGACGAGGGCATCAACCTGGCCGGCATCAAGCGGATCATCGAACTGGAGAACCAGGTCGCCGCGCTCCAGCAGCGCGTCGTCGAACTCCAGTCGGCGGTCGAGGGCGCGGCGGCGGCGATGCAGCAGCGTGAGGCGGCGGTGCACGCGTCGTACCGCCGCGATCTGGTCCCGTACCAGGAGGTGCAGCAGACCAGCGCGTTGGTGGTGTGGCGGCCGAAGCGGCAGCAGTCCGACTGACGTCCTCGTGTCAGGTCGTGGCAGGGGCTCGGAGACATTCCGGGCCCCTTCGTCATGGTCGGGCCTTCGGGTGGCAGACCGGTACGTAGGGGCCTGACATTAACGTTGACGTCTCATTACCCGGTTATTCCTTGACGATCGTGTGAAGACGGCGTTGGCTTCCTTCACCTGGGCCGCGTGAAGCACCCTGGTTCGGAAGGTGTCGGAAGGTAAGCGCAGTGAACACCCGTACCCGTCGTATCGCCCTGTGCGTGGCAGTCGCCACGACCACCCTCTCGCTCTCCTCATGCGGTGCGCTGAACGTGTCGGGGGACAGCAAGTCGGCGAGCCCCACGAAGGGCGACGACGTGACCATCGGGCTGCTGCTGCCGGAGACGGCCAACACCCGGTACGAGGACTTCGACTACCCGATCATCAAGGAGCAGGTCGCCTCGCTCACCAGGAAGCAGGGCAAGGTCGACTACGCCAACGCCGGCCAGAACGCGGACAAGCAGGCCTCCCAGATGCAGAAGATGATCGACGACGGGGTCGACACCATCCTGCTGGACGCGGTGGACGCGCACGCCATCGCCGGTGAGGTGAAGAAGGCGAAGGACGCCGGTATCCCGGTCATCGCCTACGACCGGCTGGCCGAGGGCCCCATCGACGCGTACATCTCCTTCGACAACGAACTCGTCGGCGAGGTCCAGGCCCGCTCCCTGCTCGACGCGCTGGGCAGCGGCGTCGACACCTCCGACAAGATCGTCATGATGAATGGTTCGCCCACCGACCCGAACGCCAAGCAGTTCAAGGCGGGCGCCCTGTCCGAGCTCAACGGCAAGGTGACGATCGCCAAGTCGTACGACACCAAGGACTGGGACCCGAAGAACGCCGAGTCCAACATGACCGAGGCGATCAAGGCGATCGGCAAGGGCAACCTCGCGGGCGTCTACTCCGCCAACGACGGCATGGCCGGCGGCATCGTCAAGGCCATGGAGGACGCCGGCATCACCAGCCTGCCGCCGCTCACCGGTCAGGACGCGGAACTGGCGGCCGTGCAGCGGATCGTGGCGGGCGAGCAGTACATGAGCGTGTACAAGTCGTACCCGCAGGAGGCGCAGGGCGCCGCGCAGATGGCCGTGGCCAAGGTGCAGGGCAAGGACATCGAGTTCGACGCCCTCACCCAGGACACGGTCGACAGCCCCACGGACAAGGGCATCCCCGCGCAGCTCGTCACCGTGACCGCCCTGACGAAGAAGAACATCAAGTCGACGGTCGTCGCCGACGGCATCTACAAGATCTCCCAGATCTGCACGTCGAAGTACGCCTCGAAGTGCGCGGCGATCGGCCTCGAGTAACCGCTCTTCGGCCGGCCGGCACCGGCACCGTCTCGCGGGCCCGCCGCACCTCCCGCAGGCCGAGGCCGACGGACGTGAAGTCCGGTGCCGCTCCGAGCCGGGCGCGGACCTCGCCCGGCGGCGAGACGACCGGGCTGCCGCCCGCCTCGTGCCGGCTGCGCACGGTGAGTTCGGCAGCCGGGACCCCGCCCCGCTGCGCCGTCTCCTTCGCCCACCGCACGGACGACGCGAAGCCGGTCCCGGCCAGGTTCGCGTCGTGCGTGGGGCAGCCGCCCGGGCGGGGGCTCACGCCACCCGGGTGAACTCCACCGACACCTCCGGCGGGCCGCCGGCCACGCCCCGGTAGATGCCCTTGTGCGGGGTGACGTCGTCGTAGTCGCGGCCCCGGGCCACCACGACGTGGGACTCGTCGGCCCGGGTGCTGTTGGTGGGGTCGTAGCCGCACCAGTCGCCCGCCCAGTACTCGATCCAGGCGTGGCTCTGCCCGGCGACGGGGCGGTGGAGCTCGGCCTCGCGGTCGGGGTGGAGGTAGCCGGAGACATAGCGGGCCGGCAGTCCGACGCCCCGCAGCAGGGCGACGGTGAGGTGGGTGATGTCCTGGCAGACGCCCGCGCCCTGCTCCCAGGCCTCCGCGGGGGACGTGTTCACGCTGGTGGCGCCGGGCAGGTAGGACACCCGGCCGGCGACCAGGGCCGACACGGCCGTCGCCGTGTCGTGCGGGTCGAGGCCGGCCGCGGCCTTGCGTGCCTTCTTGACGAGCTTCGCCGGGACCGTCGTACGGCCCGTCGGGCTCGTGAACTCCAACAGGCGTGAGTTCACCGTGAGTTCGGCCATTTTCGCCCAGGTGGGCGCCGCCGGGAGCGGGTCCGCCGGGGACGTTTCGACCAGGCTGGAGGCGGTGATGGTGAGGTCGCCGTGCGGGTCCATCAGGTCGAAGCCGGTGACCTGGGTGCCCCAGTAGTCCCAGTACGACCAGGTGGCCGTCGCGGGGCTCACCGTGACGCGGGCGTCCAGGGTGGTCTGGCCGGGCAGCGTCAGCGGGGTCATACGGACCTCGTTGTGCGAGGAGGCCGCGGGCTGGGCGTAGGAGACCCGGGTGGTGTGCTTGATACGGAGGCGACGAGCCATCTCAGGCTCCTTCCTGGGCCCACTCGACGGGCCCCTGGTACGGGAAGAACCGCTCCGCCACCGCGTCCGCGGACGCCAGGCAGGCCTGCTGCAGATCCCGCAGCAGGACCGGAAGCTGGTCTTCGAGGGCGTGCCTGTCCAGGTATTCGAGGCGGGTGCGCAGCCGGCCGATGGGGCGGCGCGCCGGGTCCTGGCGGGGACGGCCGAGCGCGGTGAGGCACTCCTCCGCCGTGGTCAGCGCGTGCAGCGCCGAGCGCGGGAAGTCCCGGTCCAGGAGCAGGAATTCGGCCACTCGCGGGGTGTCGCCGAAACCGCCGTACACGCGCGCGTACGCCTCGTCGGCGCCGGACGCGCTCAGCAGCGTCGGCCAGTCGGGCGCGTGCGCGGCGTCCAGCACCCGCACCGACAGCAGCCGTACGGTCATGTCGACCCGCTCCAGGCTGCGGCCCAGGACGACGAACCGCCAGCTGTCGTCCCGGCTCATCGTCGAGTCCGCGAGGCCGAAGAAGAGGGCCGCCCGGCGCCGTACCAGCTCCAGATAGGCGTACGGGCCCGTGCGCCGCGCCGCGAGCCGCTGGTCGGCGAGCGCGTGCCAGGTGGAGTTGAGGCACTCCCACATCTCGGAGGAGACGGCCTCACGGGCACTGCGCGCGTTCAACCGGGCGGCGCCCAGCGCCCCTTCGATGGAGCCCGTGGAGCGGGCGTCGAAGGCCAGCTGGTCCAGGACCTGCTGCATGTCCACGCGCTCGTCCCCGGCGTCCATGCCGAGGATCGCGTACAGCGACCGGCAGGCGGCGTCCTCGTCGCGCCAGGGGTCCTCCAGCATGCGGTGCAGATACGCGTCGAGGATGCGGCCCGTGGCGTCCGCCCGCTCGACGTAGCGGCCGGTCCAGCTCAGGGCCTCGGCTATCCGGGAGAGGATCACGTCGTTCACTGCTGCTGGGCCCCTTCCTGTACGACGGCACGGGTGCCGTCGGGTCCGAGCCGGCGCGGGGCGACGGCGGGGATCGCGGTGGCCGGCTCGGGCGCCGGCTGCTCGGACTGGCCCTCGGCGAGCACCCAGGTGTCCTTGGAGCCGCCGCCCTGGCTGGAGTTGACGATCAGGTTGCCCTCCTGGAGGGCGACGCGGGTCAGCCCGCCGGGCAGCACCCAGACGTCGTTGCCGTCGTTCACCGCAAACGGCCTGAGGTCGATGTGGCGCGGTGCCATGCGCTCGCCCGCGAGGGTGGGGGAGGTGGACAGGGCGACGGGCCGCTGCGCGATGTAGCCGCGCGGGTCGGCGGTGACGGCTTTGCGAGTGCGTTCGAGAGTGTCCTTGTCGGCCTTCGGGCCGATGACGATGCCCTGGCCGCCCGCCCCGTCGACGGGCTTGATGACCAACTGGTCGATCTGGTCGAGGACCGCCTCCAACTGTCCCGGCTCGTCGGGCCGGTAGGACTCGACGTTGGGAAGAATCGGTTCCTCGGAGAGGTAGTAGCGGATCAGGTCCGGGACGTAGGTGTAGAGCAGCTTGTCGTCCGCGATCCCGTTGCCGACGGCGTTCGCGAGTGTGACGTTGCCCGCCATGGCCGCGCCCATGATGCCGGGGCAGCCGATCACCGAGTCCGGGCGGCAGTGGAGCGGGTCGAGGAAGTCGTCGTCCAGGCGCCGGTATACGACGTGGACGGGCACCTCGCCGCGCGTGGTGCGCATCCACACCCGGTTGCCGCGGCAGACCAGGTCGTGCCCCTCGACCAGCTGCACGCCCATCAGGCGGGCGAGCAGGGCGTGTTCGAAGTAGGCGGCGTTGCTGGGGCCGGGGGTCAGGACGACGACCCTCGGGTCCGGCACCCCGTCGGGCGCGGCGGCACGCAGGGCGGCCAGGAGCCGGTGGCAGTACCCGTCGACGGGCAGGACGTGCTGCTCGGCGAAGAGGGACGGGAAGATCCGGGTCATGGCCCGGCGGTTCTCGATGACGTACGAAACCCCGCTGGGCACCCGCACGTTGTCCTCAAGGACCCGGAAGTCCCCGGCCTCGTCGCGTACGAGGTCGATGCCGGCGACGTGGATGCGCACCCCGCCCGGTGGTTCGACCCCCTGCGCGGATCGGTGGAAGTGGGGGGAGTTGAGCAGCAGCCGCCAGGGCACGACACCGTCCTCGAAGGCACGGCAGTGCCCGTAGGCGTCGGCGAGATAGGCCTCCAGGGCTCTGACGCGCTGGCTCACCCCGCGTTGTATGAGATCCCATTCGAGGGCGTCGAGGATGCGGGGCACGAGGTCCAGCGGCCAGGGCCGTTCCTCGCCCGCGAAGGCGTACGTCACGCCGCGGTCGGTGAAGGCGCGGGCCATCTGGTCCGCCCGGAACCTGAGTTCACTCGGTTCGATCGGCTGCAGCGCCGCCAGCACCGGCTCATAGGCGGTCCTGACCTCACCCGGCCGCTCAAACATCTCGTCCCACGCATCGGCCAACGCGTACGCGTCAAATATGTCCGCCATGAGGGGACGTTAGAGGCGCGGTGTAACGCGACGATCACTCCGGTATTTCCGGGAGCTTGCGTACCCGGAAGGGGCGGGCGGGGTGCCCGGGACCACCCCCAGCTTGTTGCAGGACGACGGCAGGAGGACGGTAGGAAACGGGAGTTATGGGTGCTTAACCACCGGGAGCTTTGGCCGAGCCGTGTTGCGGAGCCGGTCGCGTCCGCGCATAGTTGCGCTGCGGAAGGCGGCGAAACCGGGGGTGGGATGGGCGATGGCCGGGCACGGGACGGATGAGCATCCACACGGTGCCGACCGACTGTGCGAGGCCGGGAATCGCGTGTATTCCCGGGCCGTACGGCGGGGCCGCGTGCCACGTCCGGATGCCGGACCGGTGCCGTGTCTGCTGGAGCTGGCCCTGCTGCACCCGGACCCCGACGACATGGACTGGCTGGTCCCGACGTCACCGCAGGAGGTCATGACCCGGCTGTTGCGCGAGGTCTACGACGAGGTCAGCGTGAGCCAGCGGCGGGTGGGCGCGGCGGTCGCCGCCGTCGAGCGGTACTCCGGTCTGGGCCCCGCCACGTCGGCGGCCTCCGGTGCCGCGGAGGGCAGCGCGATCCGCGTCCTGGACGGGCTGTCCCGTATCCAGGCCGCGATGGACGAGGCGACCCAGGCGTGCACGACGGAGGTCCTCACCGTCCAGCCGGGCGGCATCCGCCCCGAACACGAGCTGACGGAGGGGCTGCACCGCGCGCTGGCGCTGCGCGGGCGCGGAGTTCGCATGCGCGACCTGTACACGCATGTCGCCCGGCACGGGCAGGGCCTGCTCAACTACCTGGAGCTGATGGGCGGTTCGGTCGAGGCCCGCACGCTCGACGAGGTGATCGACCGTCTCATCCTCTTCGACCGCACGGTGGCGTTCATCCCCGCGAACGCGGACCGCACCCTGGCCCTGGAGCTGCGCCACCCGGCCCTGGTCGAGTACCTGGTCACGGTCTTCGAGCGGCTGTGGCGCCTCGCCATCCCGCTGACCGCGCCGCTGCCCGACACCGGCATCGAGGGCATCTCCCACCGCGAGCAGTCCATCGCGGCGCTGCTCGCGGAGGGCCACCAGGACGCGGTCATCGCGGAGCGGCTCGGCATAAGCGTCCGCACCTGCCGCGCCCACATCGCCCGGCTCTCCGAGACCCTCGGCGCGGCCAGCCGTACCCAACTCGGCGTCCGTATCGCCCAGGTGGGCCTCGACGGCCCGCGTCACTCCGCCGACATCGCCCAGGTCACTCTTCCCGGTCAAGAATCCCCGACCGTCCGATGAGATAGCCGAGCTGGGCCCGGCTCTCGCTGCCCAGGGTGGCCGCCAGCTTGGCGATGTGCACCCGGGCGGTACGGACGTTCATGCCGAGCCGCTCGGCGATGACGGTGTCGGTGTGGCCCTCCACGAGGAGGGCGGCGATGGCGTGCTGGCGTGGGGTGATGCCGTTGAAGGAGGCCCGGGTGGGGGCCTCGGGGTGCATGGGCGTGGCCATGTGCCACAGGCGGTCGAAGGTGATGGCGAAGTAGTCGATCAGGACCGGGTGCCGGACTTCGAGGGCGAGCGTGCGGTCCGCGTTCGCGGGGGTGAAGGCCACCGCATGGTCGATCACGATGAGGCGCTCGGTGATCTGGTCGAGGGTGCGCGCCTCGGCGTCACCGCTCAGCTGCTCGTAGCGGGCGATCACGGCGGGGGAGTGGCGCTGCGTGTGCTGGTAGAGCGTGCGGATGCGGCCTCCGCGGTCCAGGAGGTCCTGGTCGCGGCCCAGGCTCCTGGCGAGGCGGGCGGCCGGACTGCGGCCGTCGTAGGGCTGGATGGCGAGCAGTTCGCGGGAGGCGTCGGCCATGGCCGCGGCGATGGCCTCGTTGATCCGGTCGAGTCCGCCGAGGACGCTGATGGTCGGCGGGCCGGGTGCCGCGGTGAGCTGCCCGTCGATGTGCATGAGAGGCGCGAACGTCTCGGCGAGCCGCTGCTCGCGCTGCCGTTCGCCGGCGATGCGGTCCGCCGACGCGCGCAGCAGGCGGTGGAGCGCGAGGGCCGGGGCGACGGGCTCCAGGCGGCCCAGGTCGGTGACGGCGGGATGCAGCAGGCCGAAGTCGGTGAGGCAGGGGACCGCTTCGGCCTCGGTGCCGCTCACACGGCCCTCGCGCAGAGCGCGGCCGTACAGTTCCAGGCCCGCTTCGCACAGCTCCTCCGGGCCGTGCGGGTGCGCCTGCGTCGTCACGAATGACCCTTTTCTTCCGGGTGGGTTCAGCGGTCCTGCCTCAGCGGTCCTGCCTCAGGGTTCCTGTTTCAGGATCCCCGACTGCGCGATGAGGAAGCCGAGCTGGGCGCGGCTGCCGCTGCCCAGGGACGTGGCGAGCTTGGCGATGTGGGCGCGGCAGGTGCGGACGTTCATGCCCAGGCGCCGGGCGATCGCCTCGTCGACGTGACCCTCGACGAGGAGCTTGGCGATGGAGTGCTGGATCTCCGTGATGCCGTCGGGGGCGGTCTCGTAGGGGGCGCCGGCGCTCAGCGGGACCGCGCGCGTCCACATGAACTCGAAGACCTTGATCAGATAGCGCACGAGCCCCGGATGGCGGAGTTCGAGGGCCACCGCCCCGTCGTCGCGCGTCGGGATGAAGGCCACGGTCTCGTCGCAGATGATCAGCCGCTCGACGAGTTCGTCGATGGTGCGGTACTCCACCTTGCCGTCGGTGAACTGAGCCACGTAGGCGAGCGTTTCCGGGCTGTAGCGGGCCGGGTGCTGGTAGAGCGTCCGGATGCGGCAGCCCCGTTCGATCAGGGGCCGGTCGCGGTTGAGCCCCTGGGCGAGGGTGTGTTCCAGACGGCGGCGGCTCGGCTGGACGGTGAGCATCTCCGTCTGGCACTGGGTGGTGGCCAGATCGAGCGCCGAGTTGATCCGGTCGAGGCCCTCCAGCACGGTGATCGAGTGGGTGTTCGCCGTCGACTGGGCGCTGAGGGTCATGAACGGCTCGAAAGCGTCGGCGAGTTCGATGGACTGCCGTCGGCGCTGGGTGATCTCGTTCTCGATCGGGTTGAGCCGCTGGGCCAGGGCGATCGAAGGGGGTACCGGGCGCAGCCAGTTCGGGTCGTCGGGATCCGGATGAAGGAGGGCGAACTCCATCAAACACGGCGCAGGCTCGACATCCGCGCGGGCGATGCGTCCCGTCCGGAGAGCGTTGCCGTAGAGGCGGCGTCCGTCCTCGCACAGGTCGGTCAACCCATGGGGATGTGTCCGCTTAGTCTCATTTATCACCAGATCTCCACCCCCCAGGGTCCTGAACGTGCAGGAACATGATGCATCGTTTGTGTGGCCATGACGTGCCGGAATGGGCCATCGTCGTATTCGGACGGGGGAGAGGTGACCTTCAAATGAGGACGAAGCCGACTATGCATAAGAGAATGCTTCGCTCGGCGCTTGTCGCCGCCTTCTCCGCGGCCTTGGCTTTCGGAGCGCTGGGCGGCCTCGCGGGAGCCAAGGGCGATGCCGCGCAGGACAGCACCTGGAACAAGACGACTTCCGTGTCTGCCGTCGGTGCCGGTGACAGCACGTGGATCGTCACGGCGTCCGGCGCCACGGCGTCCGGCGTCCCGGGTGACAGCACATGGCTTGCTCCGACCGACAGCACGTGGGTTGCCGAGTCATGACCACCCCACCCGACGACCGCTCCTTCCGACGCGAAATGGCCACCGCCTACCGCTCCGGCTGGCACTTCATCGATCTGGTCACCGCGATCCCCCACACCGGTGACTCGTTGATGGTGACCGTCTTCGGCGAGCCGGTCGTCGTTACGCGCGACGAGGACGAGGACGTACGGGCGTACCGGTGTCTGCGGCGGCCTCGGGGGGCGCCGCAGCCCGTGCGATGTGCCATCCGGTACGGAATGATCTTTGTGAACCTTGACCAGCGAGACCACCGGCTGGTGGAACCGGAAACCCCCCAAGTTCGGACCATCTCAGCCACCCCCCGCAGTGCCTGACGCGATTCCCCCGTCGCAACAGATCGCTCAGGTGCTTCCCCCCGCAGCGGCGTCACCGTGACCTGAACACGGTGACGCCGCTGCAGTTTTGCGGGACATTTCCGGGTATCGGCCTATTCGGCCACAGTCGAGCACTGGCCGAAAATCATCGGTGCCGTCATCCGAGCCCCATCGCCCGCGTCAGCTCGATCTCGATCACCACGCGTGACGGGTTCGGCGCCGGCGTCCGTTCGTAGCGCTCGGCGTAGCGCCGCTCCGCCTCCGCGACCCGCTCCCGGTCGGTCCGTACGAAGGCCCGGCCCTCCAGTGTCGCCCAGCGCCGGCCGTCCACCTGGCACACCGCGACCCGGGCGCCCTCGGACCCGGCGGCCAGCACGTTCGCCACCTTCGTGCTCGTCTTGTTCGTGATGATCCGGGCCAGCCGGGCACCGGGATCGTAGGTCACCCCGACGGGCACGACGTGCGGGCTGCCGTCCGGGCGCGGGGTCGTCAGCGTGCACAGGTGCCGCTCCCGCCAGAAGCTGAGGTACGTGGCGTCAGGGGCGCCGGGATCCTGCGAATAGGTCGCCATACCCACGGGAACTTAGCCGCCGGACCGCCCCCGCTTCCGCCTTGAGTGGAATAGACTCAACTTTGTGTACGCTGATGGAGTCAGCAATGGGAGACGTGGCGGAGAGCTGACATCAGGAGGAGAAAGCGAACGTGGACGCCGAGCTGACCAACCGGAGCCGGGACGCGATCAGGGCGGCCGAGCAGCGGGCCGTGACCGAGGGGCACCCGGACCTCACCCCCGCGCACCTTGTCCTGGCCCTGCTCCAGGGGCGAGGCCAACAAGGAAACGAGAACATCACCGACCTGCTGGCCGCGGTCGACGCCGACCAGGCGGCCGTGCGCGCCGGTGCGGAGAAGATCCTCGCGGGGCTGCCCAGCGTGACCGGCTCGACCGTCGCGCCCCCGCAGCCGAGCCGCGAGCTGCTCGCCGTGATCGCGGACGCCGACGAGCGCGCCGGGGCCCTGGGCGACGAGTACCTCTCCACCGAGCACCTGCTCATCGGCATCGCAGCGAAGGGCGGCGCCGCCGGTGACGTACTGTCCGGGCAGGGGGCCGGTGCGAAGAAGCTGCAGGACGCGTTCCAGCGGGCGAGGGGAGGACGCCGGGTGACCACACCCGACCCGGAGGGTCAGTACAAGGCACTGGAGAAGTTCGGCACGGACTTCACGGCCGCGGCGCGCGAGGGCCGGCTCGACCCGGTCATCGGCCGGGACCAGGAGATCCGCCGCGTCGTGCAGGTGCTGTCGCGCCGTACGAAGAACAACCCCGTCCTCATCGGTGAGCCCGGCGTCGGCAAGACCGCCGTCGTCGAGGGACTCGCCCAGCGGATCGTCAAGGGCGATGTGCCGGAGTCCCTCAAGAACAAGCGGCTGGTCGCGCTGGACCTCGGCGCGATGGTCGCGGGTGCGAAGTACCGCGGCGAGTTCGAGGAGCGGCTCAAGACCGTCCTGGCCGAGATCAAGGGCTCCGACGGCCAGATCATCACCTTCATCGACGAACTGCACACCGTCGTGGGCGCGGGCGCCGGCGGCGACTCCGCGATGGACGCCGGCAACATGCTGAAGCCGATGCTCGCCCGCGGCGAGCTGCGCATGGTCGGTGCGACGACGCTGGACGAGTACCGCGAGCGGATCGAGAAGGACCCGGCGCTGGAGCGCCGCTTCCAGCAGGTGCTGGTGGCGGAGCCCACGGTCGAGGACTCGATCGCGATCCTGCGCGGGCTCAAGGGCCGCTACGAGGCTCACCACAAGGTCCAGATCGCCGACAGCGCGCTGGTGGCGGCCGCGACTCTCTCCGACCGCTACATCACCTCCCGCTTCCTGCCCGACAAGGCCATCGACCTCGTCGACGAGGCGGCCTCCCGCCTGCGCATGGAGATCGACTCGTCCCCCGTCGAGATCGACGAACTCCAGCGCGCCGTCGACCGGTTCAAGATGGAGGAGCTGGCGCTGGAGAAGGAGACCGACCCGGCCTCCCGTGAGCGCCTGGAGAAGCTGCGCCGGGACCGCGCCGACAAGGAGGAGGAGCTGCGGGGCCTGACCGCGCGCTGGGAGAAGGAGAAGCAGTCCCTCAACCGCGTCGGTGAACTGAAGGAGAAGCTCGACGAGTTGCGCGGGGCGGCCGAACGGGCCCAGCGCGAGGGCGACTTCGACACCGCCTCCAAGCTGCTCTACGGCGAGATCCCCACCCTGGAAAGGGACTTGGAGGAAGCCAGCGAGGCCGAGGAGGAGGCCTCCAAGGACACCATGGTCAAGGACGAGGTCGGCTCCGACGACATCGCGGACGTCGTCGCCGCCTGGACCGGTATCCCCGCCGGCCGCCTGCTGGAGGGCGAGACGCAGAAACTCCTGCGCATGGAGGACGAGTTGGGCAAGCGCCTGATCGGCCAGCAGGAGGCCGTGCAGGCGGTGTCCGACGCCGTACGGCGCACCCGCGCCGGCATCGCCGACCCGGACCGCCCCACCGGCTCCTTCCTCTTCCTCGGCCCGACGGGCGTCGGCAAGACCGAACTCGCCAAGGCGCTCGCCGACTTCCTCTTCGACGACGAGCGGGCGATGGTCCGCATCGACATGTCGGAGTACGGCGAGAAGCACAGCGTGGCCCGCCTGGTCGGCGCCCCTCCCGGCTATGTCGGCTACGAGGAGGGCGGCCAGCTCACGGAGGCGGTGCGCAGGCGCCCGTACAGCGTGGTCCTGCTGGACGAGGTGGAGAAGGCCCACCCCGAGGTCTTCGACGTCCTTCTCCAGGTGCTGGACGACGGCCGCCTGACGGACGGTCAGGGCCGTACGGTCGACTTCCGCAACACGATCCTCGTGCTGACGTCGAACCTGGGCAGCCAGTTCCTGGTGGACCCGCTGACCGGCGAGGAGGAGAAGAAGGAACAGGTCCTGGAGGTCGTCCGGACGTCCTTCAAGCCGGAGTTCCTCAACCGGCTCGACGACCTGGTCGTCTTCTCGGCCCTGAGCAAGGACGAGCTGAGCCGTATCGCCCGCCTGCAGATCGGCCGCCTCGCCAAGCGGCTCGCGGAGCGCCGGCTCACCCTGGAGGTCACCGACGAGGCCCTGGCCTGGCTCGCCGACGAGGGCAACGACCCGGCGTACGGCGCCCGCCCGCTGCGCCGCCTCGTCCAGACCGCCATCGGCGACCGCCTCGCCAAGGAGATCCTCTCCGGCGAGGTCAAGGACGGCGACACGGTCCGGGTGGACGCCTTCGGCGACGGGCTGATCGTGGGACCGGCCACCGGCAAGACGCTGTAACCGGCCACATGCCGTACGGGCCCGCCATCCTTCCGGTGACGGGCCCGTTCAGTTCTGCAACTGGTTGAGCCGTATACCGTCCACCCACAGCATGATCACGGCCACGACGAACCAGACGGCGACCACCAGGCACACCAGCCACAGGCCCCACAGCAGCCACCGCAGCTCTCTCCTCATCCGCATGCCGCGATCATGCCGCCCGCTGGTCATGGCACCGTCACTCCCAGGTGACCGGATCGTGTCAGCCCGTGGCTGACAGGGCCGACCGGGCTTGCCACCCCCCTCCCCGGATGAGGGAGGATGACTGAATCCGTACGAAGGGAAAATCACGGTGAGCATCGACCCGTCCTCGATTCCGAACTTCGGGGGCCAGCCCGAGCCGCAGCCCGGCGGACCGGCGGGCCCCGTCGTCCCGGATCAGGACCTCGTGAAGCAGCTCCTCGACCAGATGGAGCTCAAGTATGTCGTCGACGACGAGGGTGACCTCGCGGCGCCGTGGGAGCAGTTCCGTACGTACTTCATGTTCCGTGGCGAAGGGGACCAGCAGGTCTTCTCCGTTCGGACGTTCTACGACCGCCCCCACCAGATCGACGAGAAGCCCACGCTGCTGGAGTCCATCGACGACTGGAACCGGCGGACGCTGTGGCCCAAGGTCTACAGCCACACCCACGACGACGGCACCGTCCGCCTGATCGGCGAGGCGCAGATGCTGATCGGCACCGGCGTCGCCCTGGAGCACTTCGTGTCCTCCACGGTCAGCTGGGTGCGCGCCGCCATCGAGTTCGACAAGTGGCTCGTCGAGCAGCTCGGCATCGAGCAGGAGATCAACGAGGCGGACAAGCCCGAGGACGACGAGGAGTAGTCCTCGCCCCGTAGCCGCAGGAGAGCCCGGCCAGGGCACCCGACCCCCACGGTCGAGTGCCGGGGCCGGGCTCTCGCCGTCCACAGCCTGTGGAAACCTCCGGCGCCACCCCTCAGCCGACCAGCGCCTCAGCCCGCCGGCGCCTTCAGCCGCTGCACCGCCTCCTGCAGCACGGTGCTGGACTACCGTCACCGGGCGACTGCCGACTGGGGCTGTGGGAGGCGCCTCATGTGGAGGAGTTCCTGCCCTCCCGGCTTCCCCAGCAGGTTACCGAGCTTCAGGGGAGGAACGCGGCGACGCCCCGGGCACACTGCGCACGCTGCTGCGCTATCTGCACGCCGCGCAGGCAGCGGACCCGCGCGACCCCTCACTCCAGGATCTCCTCGCCGCGGTCGACAGGGTCGCGGAGCAGTATCCGGCGGCGACCGCGCGATCTTGCCC
Organism: Streptomyces sp. DF42; assembly: GCF_058267695.1. Lineage (NCBI taxonomy): Bacteria > Bacillati > Actinomycetota > Actinomycetes > Kitasatosporales > Streptomycetaceae > Streptomyces > Streptomyces sp. DF42. The sequence goes on from NZ_CM177859.1 coordinate 5,226,684, forward strand.
GGCGGGGTGCGGACCGGCGGCTGCCTTGCGGGGGACGGCGCATGCCTGCCAGGGTGCGGGAGGGCGGCGGGTAGGGATCGCTGCGTTGGTGACGGAGAACAGGACGGATGGGACCTCGGCATAGGGCGTTGCTCGGGGCGACTACGGCCGGCGCGGGAGCGGTTGTGAGCTTCGTGCTGGGGCCTGTCACCAACTATGCGAGTGCGACGGTGCCTAGTTGGGCTCGGAACACCGGGGTCGTCTGGTCGGTGTTCGTGCTGCTGGCTGCGGTCAGTGCCGGACTCGCGCTGGTGAGCCGCCGCCTTGACGGGCCGGGCGGTGGTGCGGGCAGCCCTCGGGGAACGGATCCGGTCACCGGCGCCGCACTCACCGCCGTGCGGTTCACTTCGCTGCGGCGTCCGTATCTCGACTCGGAGGCAGTGCGTGGGCGCGGACCCGAACTCGATCGGTTGGCGGGACTGCTGCGGCGTCCGCACGGCCGCTTCGCGGTGGTGTGCGGGGCCGGGGGTTTCGGGAAGACGACGTTGGCCGCCGCTCTGGCTGAGCAGGCTGAGCGGAACGGCTACACGGTCTTCTGGGTCCGCTGGCAGGACATGGACTCGTTCGTCCTGCAGATGACGCAGGTCGCCGTTGCCTGCGGGATGGACGACACGGAGCTCCAAGCCGCGCGGAGCGAACTGGTTCCGCTGCCCGACGCCGTCTGGCGCCGACTGCGCATCACGCGCAAGTGGCTCTTGGTCGTGGACAACGCTGACCAGGCGGAGCACCTCGGTTTGTCGCCCGACGGAGTCAGTGACTACCGCGGCTGGGTCCGACCCGATGGCGACGGTCTGCTGCTCCTGACGAGTCGGAACACCAGCCGGGAGACTTGGGGGCCGCGGGCGCAGCTGGTAGAGCTGTCCACACTGGACAGTCTGGCAGGCGCCGAGGTCTTGCGGGACGCGGCGCCGCAGGCGGGGTCGGCACAAGATGCGGAGAAGCTGTCGGAGCGCTTGGGCGGATTACCACTGGCCCTGCGTTCGGCCGGCACCTACATCGCCAGGCCGGGCAGCCGATACCGGACATTCGACGACTATCGCAGTGCCCTCGACCGCGATCTGTCGGCCCTGCTCGGTACCCCGGATCCAGCGCACCGCAACAGTGACACTGTCCGCCAAACTGTGCGCTACACCTGGGAGTTGTCCCTCGACCAGCTGGCAAGCGGCGGCTCTCCGACGGCCCGGCCTCTGCTGCGGATGCTGTCCCTCCTTGCTGACGCGCCGATTCCACGGGCCTGGATCACGCCCGCACTGCTCCGGTTGGTCACTGATCTACGCGTGCGCAACCGAGACATGGAGGCTGCGCTGGCGGGGCTGCATCAGTACGGCCTGCTCGGACCGGCCGACCCGGTGCGGTACGCGAATACCGATGCGCTGCAGATCCACCCGCTGGTGCGCGAGATCAACGCATTCCTGCTCGGATCATCGCCAGGTATCGACATCGGCACATGGCGACAGACGGCACTCCTGCGCACGGCCGAGATGGCCGAGCGGATCACGCGGGACAGCGTCGACTGGCCCATGGCCCGCGCTCTCGCTCCGCACGCGCAGCTGTTGTTCGAACACCGCGGACTGGTGCCAGAAGGCAGAGTCTTGAATGCCAAGGGTCGGATCCTCGGGGCTCTTTTCGCCGCGGGGGATTACGCGCCCGCCGCAGCCTTGGCCAGGGCCGCATACGAAGCGGACGAAGCGGCATACGGAGCCGAGCACACCCGTACGGACAAGAGCAGGAGCGTGCTGTGTGGGGCCCTTATCCACCTGGGCCGGCACATTGAGGTGGCCGCTCTCATGCGGGAGGCTCTGGCTCACAAGACCCGGGTACTGGGACCGGATCACCACCGCACGCTGCAGAGCAAGCGCACTCTCGGGACGGCTTTGAGCAACCTGAGACAGTTCGAGGAGGCGCTTGCGCTGCTGCGGGAGACGGTCGAACAGCGCGAGCGCATCGGGGGAGCAGACAATGCCCTCACCCTCATCAGCCGCAGAAGCCTCGCCAACGCCCTTTCTAACGCAGGCCGCTACGGCGAAGCGGTGCAGATCCACTGCCGCATGCTCGAGGTGCAGCTCGCGACGCTGGACGCCGACGATCCGAAGGTCCTGCGTACCCGGAACAACCTCGCCGTCGCCCTGGACGGCCTGGGCCGGCACGCGGAGGCCATCGACCTGCTGCACGACACGTTGCGGCGGCGGGAGACGGCGCTCGGGGCCGAGCACCCGCATACCCTCGCCACCCGGCACAACCTCGCCGTCACGCTCCTTCACCAAGGCTGCCACGCAGAGGCCGTCGACCTCCTGCGGCAGACCCTGGAGGGCCGTGAGCGGGTCCTCGGCCTCGACCACGCGGCAACCCTGGCAACACAAAGAGTCCTCCGGGCCGCGCAACGCCGCCGTTCGGCGACCGCATCCCTGATGCGGTGGTCATGGACCGCCGCAGTACATGCGTACATGTCAAGGGATGGTACGAACCCCCCACTGAGGGACGGTTGATCTCCCCGCTGGTGGACAGCGTTTCTCCCCGGTCTGGTAGTAGATCTCAGGGCTGTGGTGTCCAGTCGAGCGGGACGACGGGGTTCAGTCAGCCCAAGCGCTGCAGTCGACTGGCTGCCTCTTGGAGGATGGCGTCCCTCTTGCAGAAGGTGAAGCGGACCTGGCTGCGGCCGGCGTCGGGGTCGTCGTAGAAGACGGAGGTGGGGATGGCGACGACGCCGCAGCGTTCGGGTAGGGCGCGGCAGAAGGCGTAGGCGTCCTTCTCGCCGAGGGGGGTGATGTCGGTGGTGATGAAGTACGTGCCCTGGGGCTGGTAGACCTCGAACCCGGCCGCGCGCAGGCCGTCGCCGAGCAGGTCGCGCTTGCGTTGCAGGTCGGCGCGGAAGTTGTCGAAGTACGCGTCCGGCAGGCGGAGTGCTTCGGCAATCGCGTACTGGAACGGGCCCGCGTTGACGTAGGTCAGGTACTGCTTGGCTGTCCGGACGGCGGTCACGAGTTGCTGGGTACCGGTCACCCAGCCCACCTTCCAGCCGGTGAAGGAGAAGGTCTTGCCGGCCGAGCCGATCGTGACCGTCCGCTCCCGCATCCCCGGGAAGGTCGCGAGCGGCAGGTGCGCGGCCTCGTCGAAGACCAGGTGCTCGTACACCTCGTCCGTGACGACGAGCAGGTCCCGCTCGACGGCCAGCTCGGCGATCGCGGTGAGCTCCTCGCGGGTGAGGACCGTGCCGGTCGGGTTGTGCGGGGTGTTGATGAGCAGCAGGCGGGTGCGGTCGGTGACGGCCGCGCGCAGCTCGTCGAGGTCCAGGCGGAAGGAACCTTCGTGCGGGCGCAGGGTCACCGGCACCCGGGTCCCGCCCGCCATCGCGATGCAGGCCCCGTACGAGTCGTAGTACGGCTCCAGGGCGACCACCTCGTCGCCCGGCTCCAGCAGGGCGAGCAGCGACGCGGCGATGGCCTCCGTGGCGCCGGCGGTGACCAGGACCTCGGCGTCGGGGTCGTACGACAGCCCGTACCGCCGCTCCTGGTGCGCGGCGATCGCGGTGCGCAGCTCGGGGACGCCGGGGCCCGGCGGGTACTGGTTGCCGCGCCCGTCACGCAGCGCCCGCACGGCCGCCTCCCGGACTTCCTCCGGGCCGTCCGTGTCGGGAAAGCCCTGGCCCAGGTTGATGGAGCCCGTCTGCAGCGCCAGTGCCGACATCTCGGCGAAGATCGTCGTCCCGAACTCGGTGAGGCGGCGGTTGAGGAGGGGGCGGTTGCTGGAGGTCATGCCGGTCATCCTGCGCCGAAGCCCTGGAGTTCCTCAACTTGCCTTCGCGGGTGAGCACCTGCGCCGGCACTCACGGTGCCGTCTCTGAGCAGGGGAAGGGCTGTCGTCGATTGTCGTCATCTGTCGTCGTTGGCCGCCCTCGGACGGCCCACGGACGGCCCAGCCCGCCGGGGGGCTGGGCCGTCCGCGGGCCTCTGGCGTACCTGCCCCCACTGCCGTCCCGATCCCTGACCGACACGGCTCCGGAGGGGGCCCTTCGGTCCCAGGAAGAGTTGCTGGGTGGGTTCCAGTCGTCTTGCCCGGGCCTCTGGCGGCTCACCGCGGGTGAGACGTATCGCAGGCAACCACTCCTGCACCAGGTAGAAGACCTTGAGGGCCAACTCGTGAATTTCGTCCTGGCCCTCAAGCAGGACGGCGGTCATCGCATCGCCGGCCTCGTTCATCGACGCAGGCCAAATCCGAGGGATTGACTGACGCGACAGGCATGGGGGGCGCTTTGGCGGCGCAACCCCCAACGTAAGGAGGTGACCGGTGATCGGTTTCGACATCGCGTGGGCCGCCTAGACGGGGGCCTTCGTAGCAATCGAGCCCCCCGGGGGTAGCGAGACATGAGAGCGAGGCGCTGCCTGCGGATAGGAGGCTCAGGCGCCTGACGGCCGGCGTCGAGGCAGGAGTGCCCAACTCTGTTGCCGAACCTGGTTGGCCGCGCGAGCTGACATAGGTGGACCATGGGCCGCCCCTCCCGAGGACGAGGGGCGGCGGAGCAGGTGGCGGTCCTACTCGTGTCCGGCTGGCGGGACCCTTGCGGGCGTTCCTCGGCGGTGGCTCACAGAGACGCTAGCGCTCGGTGGGTGAGAGATGCGAATGGCTCGACGCCACGGACGCCGTTGTGCTAAGTCGACGTAGCCAAGCTTCATCCCCGTATCTGCCCGTCACAAGCACCGCTTTAGGAGCGAGGTTAGGCGATCACGGGTGTGACCTGCGGATTCCCGGGCTGGGCGGTGTCCTGTGCAACTGGCCCTTAGGGACCGCGATTCCCCGTGAGGTCCCGCCCTGACTCGCCGTTGCACAGCACCAGCTTGGAAGATCGCGTACGGGGATCGCGGCGGCCCGGGACACAACCGAGTCGCCAGCTCGGGTGAACCGCCTGATACTGGCTTTATGGCCCAGAGGACTGCGAAGACACGTGGGCCGTCCACCTTGACGGTCAAGGGGCGGGACTTCCGGCTGCGTTCCGTCGGCTTCTTCGTGCTCGCAGCCCTGGCTATCTGGTTCATCGCCGCTAATACCAAGTCTGTGACCATCCGGCTCTGGACCTCCGAGGTCAGCCTCCCCCTGTGGATCGTCCTGTCCGTGACCCTCCTCGTCGGCATTCTCCTGGGGCTGCTGATCGCCTACCGCCGGGCTCGCAGATAGTCCGCGCCTGGAAGACGGTTCCGGGCACGGCCGACCAGAAGAGCGGATGGGACGCGCCCACATTCCCGTTGTCCTGGTCCGGTGCAGATCGACGACGAGTTCGCCGGCGGGGAGCTGTAGGAGCTGTACTTCGTCCGCCGTTGGGACGCGGCGAACAGGGACTCTCTCATGGTGAACAGCCCATGGTTGCTTCCCGCGAACACCTGCGGGCGGCCGTCGGTGAGCCGTGCTGACGTCATGCTTCGAACAGACATGTGATCCCTCTCCTCTTCAGCACGCCCAGGCAGGCGTTCATGTCCCCACGTCCCTCCCTCCGCTCCGGCGTTCGTGCAGACGCACGGATCCGCAAATGGAGCACTCGGCAGCACGTGGCGGCTCGTTGCATTGAAAGATGACGGCCCACAGACGGCCCAGTGACCCACGAACGGCCTCTGAACTTCCCTTCTGTGCGGGCAGGGGCCGTTGCCGTTGCCCCAAGAGAACCCTCTGAAGTTCCTCAACTCTGTTTTGGCCGGTCGGGCGGCCGGGCATTCCCCGTTCACGCAAGACGCGAGGCACCCACGGGGGGCTGCTTCGGGAAACCCGAAAGGACGGTGACGCCATGTTCACAGGCTTCATCGTGGCGGCGGTCGTGATCGTGTTCGTGGCGATCGTCGTATCGGCAGTACGCAACGGCGGCTCGAAGTCGTACGGCGCGGGGAGCCGCAGCAGCGGGACCAGCAGCTGGTGGGCCGGCGGGGGAGACGGCGGCTCGTCGGGCGGGCATCACGGCGGGCACCACGGCGGGGGCCATTCCTGCGGCGGCGGCCACTCGTCCTGCGGCGGCCACTCGTCCTGCGGTGGCGGTGGCGGATGTGGTGGTGGAGGCAGCTGACACGGGGCAGCCGAGCTCCACAGGGGGAACCGGATCCCCTTCTGCCACTCCGGTCGAGCACCCGTCGGGGCACACGCCCGTACGGGTGCTCGCACGCTCCGGCGTACGCCATGGCCGCCGTGGCGCACGCCCTGGTTGAACAGGTGAGCAGGGGAGCCCTCTGAGGGATGGAAACCCCACGAACTTGGGTAAAAACGCTGTGGCGGCGCCAGACTTCATGATTCCCTCTAAATCACCAAGGCAGCTCCTCGGGCGTCCTGCGGAACCTTCCTGACCTCCCGACTGGGCTGACCGGGCCGATCCCCCGGCATCGCCCGGGGTGTGCCGGACCCCCACACCTCCCTTTGTTTTCTTTGCGTGCCAGCGGAGAGCCGACCCATGCTCACGACCCTGAACACCTCATACACCGACACGCGCGCGGCCGACCTCGCCTGGGCCCTGGGGCGCGAGCCGCTTCCCGCACTGGCCACGCTCGACCTCGAACTGGCCGGGGCCAAGCTGCAGTTGAGACTCCTCGGGGCGTCCCACCAGGTACTCCTGGAGGAGGAACGGGGCACTTGTTCGGAGACGGTGGCCTGCATCTCCGGCAGAAGCACCCCGCTGCCGCTGGGCGTCGCCAAACGGGCGGGCGACTGGGAGTACGAGTTCGCGGCCCGCGTGGAAGTCCTCTCACCGGGGTCGTTCGCGGGGCGCGCGCAGGAGTTGCTCGCGCTGGTCTCCGACCATCCGCACGGACTGGCGGGCGTCTTCCCCGGCAGCCCGCACGCCTTCACCGCGCTGCTGGTCCAGCGGCACGAGGGCCAGGTCCACTGGCGGACCTGGCACGCCTACCCGCAGGACGGGCAGTTGGTGGCGACGCGGACCCGGGTGGGAGTCCGGGTGCCGGTGGCGCACGGCAGACCGCTGGACGTCTGACCTGGACTCGTGATCTCAAACACGGGACGCCGAACTGACCGACAGTTCCACACGTGTGGGTGACGAAGGGTGACAGTGGAGTGACGTAACGTCGCAGTCGTGATCGAACCGCACGCACCGGCACCACCCGCCTCCTCGCCCCCCTGGGCGGCCCCGGCGCCGCTGCCCGTGCAGCCGGACACCGGACGGTTCCTCGTGCTCGCCTGCGTTTTCGTATGCGCGGCCTGCGGACTCGTGTACGAACTCGAACTCGTCGCCCTGGCCTCGTACTTGATCGGCGACTCGGTCACCCAGGCCTCCGTCGTCCTGTCGGTCATGGTCTTCGCCATGGGCATCGGCTCGCTGGCCGCGAAACGCCTGCGCTGGCGTGCCGCGGCCGGCTTCGGCGCGATCGAGGCGACACTCGCGCTCGTCGGCGGCTGCAGCGCGATGGCCCTGTACGCCGTCTTCGCCTGGACCGGCGACTGGGGCGGCCTGTGGGGTCCGCGCTGGCTCCTGGTCGCGTTCTCCCTGACGATCGGCCTGCTGATCGGCGCCGAGGTCCCCCTCCTGATGGAGCTGATCCAGCGCATCCGGCGCCAGGACGCGGGCGGCGCGGTGGCCGACCTGTTCGCGGCGGACTACGTCGGCGCGCTCGTCGGCGGCCTCGCCTTCCCCTTCCTTCTCCTGCCCCTCCTGGGCCAGTTGACCGGCGCCCTGATCACCGGCACCGTCAACGCGATCGCGGGCGGCACCCTCGTCCTCGGCCTGTTCCGCCGCGACCTCACCCCCCGCGCCCGCTGGCTGCTCCTGATCGCCAACCTCACCGTCCTCGGCGTCCTCGCCTCCGCGGCCGTCCTGGTCGACGACTTCGAGCGGGCGGCACGGCACGCGGTGTACGGCAAGGACGTCCGCGTGGCGCTGCAGACCGGCATCCAGGAGATCGTCCTCACCGGCGGCACCGACGGCCGTCCCCTGTCCCTCTACCTGGACGGCCGCCTCCGGGTGAGCGGCCGCGACGAACACCGCTACCACGAAGCCCTGGTCCACCCCGCGATGAACGGCCCCCACGCGCGCGTGCTCATCCTCGGCGGCGGTGACGGCCTCGCCGCCCGCGAAGTGCTGCGCCACCCGGGCGTGCGACGCCTGGACATCGTCGAACTCGACCCGGAAGTCGTGCGGCTGGCCCGCCGCGACCCGGCCCTGTCGAAGCTGAACGGCCACGCCTACGGCGACCCACGCGTGCACGTGACCACGGACGACGCCTTCCGCAGGCTGCGCACGGCGCCCACCTCGACGTACGACGTCGTCATCTCGGACCTGCCCGACCCGGGCATCACGGCCAGCACCAAGCTGTACTCCCAGGAGTTCTACGGCCTCGCCCGGCGCGCCCTCGCACCCGGTGGCCGGCTCGTCGTGCACGCGGGCCCGTTCGCCACCCGCCCGCACGTGTTCTGGACGGTCGAGGCGACCATGCGCGCCGCCGGCCTGCACACCGCGCCCTACCGTGTGGGCGGGCGGGACACCGGCTTCGCCGCGGGCCCCGACCGCACGGCCGGCTCGTCCCGTGCACCGCGCGACTGGGGCTTCGTCCTGGCCTGTGCCGACGCCCGCCCGCAGCTTCGCCTGGACCCGCATGAGCCACGCCTGCGCACCGTCACCCAGACGGTCCTGACGGCGGACGCCGAAGCCGTGACGCCCAGGCGCATCGACGGGCTGCCGGCGTCGACGCTGGTGCACCCGCGCTACTGAAGGGCTTTGCTGGTGCAGCCCCGCTGCTGACGTGCCGTGGCTGGTGCCCCTTGCCACTGACGTGCCGTGCTGGTGCCCCCGTGCCACTGACGTGCCGGGCGGGAATGCCTTCGGCGTCGGCCGGCACCGACGCGCGGTCACTTTCGACCAACCGGGGTGCATGACCCGGCCTCCTGGGTAGGCTCGGCCGACATGGAGCATGAGGTGTTCGTTCCGGTTCCGGCCCGGCGGCTGAAGGAGACCCTCGCCGATCCCGCAGGCGTGGCCCGGGCTGTCCCCGGGCTCCAGCAGGACGCGGGCGCCGAGCCCGTCACCGGACGGCTGAAGGTGCGCGTCGGCAGTCACTCCGTCACCTATCGGGGGACCGTCCGTGTCACCCCGCAGGACGACGGTTCGTACGCCGCCGAGGGCGACGTCACCGAGACCCGCGGCACCGGCTCGGTCAAGCTCGCCCTCACGCTCCGCGTCGAGGAGGCGGACGGCGGCTCCCGGCTCACCTTCGAGGGCACGGCCTCCGCGACCGGCCGGCTCACGGAGCTGCCGGCCGAGCAGGTCGCCTCGGCCGCGACCCGCCTGCTGAACCGTTTCGCGGAGAACCTGGTGTCGGCGGCGGAACCCGAGAGGTCTGCCGAAAGCGAGGCGTCCGGGGAATCCGAGCCCCTCGTCACCCAGGAGTTCGAGCCCAAGGCGACCAGCGACTTCGAGACGACTCCCGACGCCGACGACGCTCCCGCTCCCGCCGCCGAGACCCGTTCCGAGTCCGGTTCCGAGTCCACGGAGCACACCTCGGTCTTCGACACCGAGGTCCCGCCGCCGTCCCTCGACCCGCTTGCCGACGAGGAAGCCGAGGAAGCCGAGGGAGCCGAGGGAGCCGAGGGAGCCGAGGGAGCCGAGGGAGAGGCGGAGCCCGAGGCCGCGCCCGCCTCCCGGCCGGAGGCCGCCGCCCCCGCCGACCTCACGCCCGCCGACCTCACCCCGGCCGCCGAACCCCCCGCCCCCGCCGAAGCCGCGCACGCGCGCCGCACGATGATCGGCCGCAGCGCGGAGGAGGTCGACCACGCCCCGCCCCGTGGCCGCTACGCCCCGGTCCCCGCCCCGCAGACGGTGTCCGCCGGTTCCCCCCTGCGCTGGGCGGCCCCGGCGGCGGCCCTCGTGCTCGCGTCGGCGATCGTCGTCGGCCGTGCGTTGCGCAAGCGCCACTGAGCGAGGGGCCGGGGGCTTGATCGCCCCAGTAGGGTCGTCCCGTGAGTAACGAAGACATCACGCTGACCGCGGGCGACGCGGAGGTGACCGTGCAGCCGGGCAACGGCGGCCGGGTCTCGGGGCTGCGCGTGGGCGGCAGGGAACTGCTCCGCCAGGGCGAACGCTTCGGCTGCTTCCCGATGGTTCCCTGGTGCGGGCGGACCAGGGACGGCCGCTTCCGGGACGGCGCGGCCGTCCACCAGCTGCCGCTCAACTCCCCGCCGCACGCCATCCACGGCACCGTCCGCGACGGCGCCTGGCGCACCGCGCGCGTGAAGGCCGACGAGGCGGTCATCACGTACGAACTGGTGGAGCCCTGGCCCTACACCGGCCTCGTCACGCAGCAGATCGCCCTCACGCCGGGCGGGTTGACGCTGACGATGTCCGTGGAGACGTACGACTCCTCCTTCCCGGCACAGATCGGCTGGCACCCCTGGTTCAACCGCAACCTGGGCGGCGAGGACGCGACGCTCGCCTTCACCCCCGCCTGGCAGGAGGAGCGCGGCGACGACCAGCTGCCCACCGGCAACCGCGTCGACCCCCGCCCGGGCCCCTGGGACGACTGCTTCGGCATGCCCGGCGGCGTCGACGTCACCCTCACCTGGCCCGGCCAGCTGCAGTTGAAGGTGACCAGCCGTGAGGAGTGGGTCGTGGTGTACGACGAGCAGGAGGCGGCCGTGTGCGTGGAACCGCAGACCGGCCCGCCCGACGGCCTGAACAGCCTGCCCCGCACGGTCACCCCGCTGGAGCCCCTCGAAGCGACGACCACGTGGACTTGGCACCCCCTTTAAGCTGACTGGCATGACGGACGTACGTGGCGCACTGCTGCAACAGATCAAGGACAAGGCCGTGGTGCACGGCAAGGTGACCCTGTCGTCGGGGCTGGAGGCCGACTACTACGTCGACCTGCGCCGCATCACCCTCGACGGCGAGGCCGCCCCGCTGGTCGGCCAGGTGCTCCTGGACCTGACCGCCGACCTCGACTTCGACGCGGTCGGCGGTCTGACCATGGGCGCCGACCCGGTCGCGGCCAGCATGCTGCACGCGGCCGCCGCGCGGGGGAAGAAGGTGGACGCCTTCGTCGTACGCAAGGCGGCGAAGGCGCACGGGCTGCAGCGGCGCGTCGAGGGGCCGGAGATCGCGGGCCGCCGCGTCCTGGTCGTCGAGGACACCTCCACCACCGGCGGTTCCCCGCTGGAGGCCGTCCAGGCGGTGCGTGAGGCGGGCGCGGAGGTCGTCGCCGTGGCGACGATCGTGGACCGGGCGACCGGTGCCGCCGAGAAGATCCAGGAGGGGGCCGGGGTGCCGTACCTCTACGCGTACTCCAAGGACGACCTGGGCCTCGACTGAGCCTCGACCGAACGTCGACCGAACTTCGACCGATCCTCGACGGAGCCTGGGGCGAGCCTCAACCGCCTTGTCCACAGGCCGTTGTCCACAAGCCGGACAGGACGGGCAAAGCATCCGGCCGAGTCTGGGAGGATGGCGCCGACGACGACGTCACCCCCAAGGTCTAGGTCAGGGCCGTAGTACGCAGAAAGCCAACCCGCAGATACCAAGGAGCGGACAGATGCCCATCGCAACTCCCGAGGTCTACAACGAGATGCTGGACCGGGCGAAGGCAGGCAAGTTCGCCTACCCGGCGATCAACGTGACCTCGACCCAGACCCTGCACGCGGCCCTGCGCGGTTTCGCTGAGGCGGAGAGCGACGGCATCATCCAGATCTCCACGGGTGGCGCCGAGTTCCTGGGCGGTCAGTACAGCAAGGAAATGGTGACGGGTTCCGTCGCCCTGGCCGAGTTCGCGCACATCGTCGCCGAGAAGTACCCGGTCACGGTCGCCCTGCACACGGACCACTGCCCGAAGGACAAGCTCGACGGGTACGTACGTCCGCTGCTCGCGATCTCCGAGAAGCGCGTCGAGGCCGGCCTCACCCCGCTCTTCCAGTCGCACATGTGGGACGGCTCCGCCGAGACCCTCGCCGACAACCTGTCCATCGCGCAGGAGCTCCTCGCGCAGGCCCGCCGGGCGAACATCATCCTCGAGGTGGAGATCACCCCGACCGGTGGCGAGGAGGACGGCGTCTCGCACGAGATCAACGACTCCCTCTACACGACGGTCGACGACGCGATCCGTACCGCGGAGGCCCTGGGCCTGGGCGAGAAGGGCCGCTACCTCCTGGCCGCGTCCTTCGGCAACGTGCACGGCGTGTACAAGCCGGGCAACGTCGTGCTGCGCCCGGAGCTGCTGAAGGAGCTGAACGAAGGCGTGGGCGCCAAGTTCGGCAAGCAGTCCCCGTTCGACTTCGTGTTCCACGGTGGCTCCGGCTCCACCGAGCAGGAGATCCGCACCGCGCTGGAGAACGGCGTGGTCAAGATGAACATCGACACGGACACCCAGTACGCCTTCACGCGTCCCGTCGCCGACCACATGTTCAGGAACTACGACGGCGTCCTGAAGGTCGACGGCGAGGTCGGCTCCAAGAAGACCTACGACCCGCGCACCTGGGGCAAGCTGGCCGAGGCGAGCATGGCGGCGCGCGTGACGGAGGCCTGCGGCAACCTGCGCTCGACCGGCACCAGGATCAAGTAACGCCTCGCAGAACCCACCAGCGGGAACGCACGAGCGGGAACGCAAGAGCCCGGCGTCTGTCGACGGCGCCGGGCTCGCTGTATACCTGGGGACATGCCCGACGTCCGGATCTCCTCCCCGCAGGGTAAGTGGATCCTGCTGACCACGGTGCTCGGCTCCAGCATGGCCATGCTGGACTCGACCGTCGTCAATGTCGCCCTCCCGCGCATCGGCGGTGACCTGAACGCGAACCTCGCCGCACTGCAGTGGACGGTCAACGCGTACATGCTGACGCTGGCCGGCCTGATCCTGCTGGGCGGCTCCCTGGGCGACCACTACGGCCGCCGCAAGGTCTTCGTGATCGGTGTGCTGTGGTTCGCGGCGGCCTCCCTGCTGTGCGGGGTGGCGCCCAGCGCCGGTGTGCTCGTCGCGGCCCGCGCCCTGCAGGGCATCGGCGGCGCGCTGCTCACGCCGGGCTCCCTGGCGTTGATCCAGGCGTCCTTCCACCCCGACGACCGCGGGCGGGCCGTCGGCCTCTGGTCCGGCTTCGGCGGGATAGGCGCGGCGGTCGGGCCGTTCCTGGGCGGCTGGCTGGTGGACGGCCCCGGCTGGCGCTGGGTCTTCCTCCTCAACGTGCCGCTGGCGCTGCTGTGCGCCCCCATCGCCCTGCGCCACGTCCCCGAGTCGGCGGACGGCCGCGCCCACGGCCGCTTCGACGTGCTGGGCGCGGTCCTCGGCGCCGCGGCCCTGGCCCTGGTCACCTACGCCCTGATCGAGGCCCGCCAGGGCTCGCTGGTGGTCGTCGTCACCGCGCTGGCCGGCCTGGCGGCGGGCATCGTCTTCGTCTACGTCGAGAAGCACCGCCCGGACCCGATGCTGCCGCTGGACATCTTCGCCTCCCGCCAGTTCACGGCGGTCAACCTCGTCACTCTGTGCGTGTACGCGGCCTTCGGCGGCTTCTTCTTCCTCACCGCCCTCCAACTGCAGGTCGCCGTCGGCTGGTCCCCCCTCGCCGCGGGTACGTCGCTGCTGCCGACGACCGTCCTGATGCTGCTGTTCTCCGCCCGCTCGGGCGCCCTCGCCGACCGCATCGGCCCGCGCATCCCGCTCACCGTCGGCCCGCTGCTGTGCGCGGCCGGCATGCTGCTGATGCTGCGGGTCGGTCCTGGCGCCTCGTACGTGGCCGACGTCCTGCCCGCCGTACTGGTCCTCGGCACCGGCATGGTCACCCTGGTCGCACCGCTGACGGCCACCGTCCTCGCCTCCGTGGACACCGCGCGGGCGGGCGTGGCCAGCGGCATCAACAACGCGGCGGCCCGCGCGGCCGGCCTGATCGCGGTGGCCGCACTGCCGCTGCTCGCCGGAATGGGCCCGGAGGCCTACCGCTCCCCGGACGCCTTCGACGACGCCTTCCACCGGGCGATGCTCCTGTGCGCGGGCATCCTGGCGCTCGGCTCGGTGGTCGCCTTCGCGACGGTAAGTCCGCTGCCACCCGGTTGCAGCCGTCCGGAGTGCCGTACGCACGGGTCGGTGATGGCTCCGCCGTTGGAGGGGCAGCGGGCGCGGAGGCGGATTGCCTGAGGGCGGCGGTTGTGGCGGCTGCGTGCGGCGTGGGGGCGTTTCGGTGCTTGGTTCGGTGGTGCCTTCGCGCCGGTGCGCCCCCTGCCGCCGGGCTGCCGCCGTCCGGAGTGCCGTACGCACGGGTCGGCATCATCAGCCCCGGGGCGGCACGTCCCCTCGCCGGGCAGGGTATTCCAGCCCGTCCGGCGTTTGAGGACAGGGCCCCTTCGGGGCCGATGGGGGGCCTGGGAGCGGTAGCGCCCGGCACGCGGGACACTGGTTCACATGTCGATTCACGAGAACCTCCTCGGGGGCCCGCCCCCGACCCACCTCCCCGACGACCCCGCGCCCCGCGAGCTCCTGGCGAACGGCACCGCGCCGACGGACGTCGCCGCCAAGTACCCGACGTCCTCGCTGGCCTGGGCCCAGCTGGCCGACGAGGCGTTCGAGCGGGGCAGCGTCGTGGAGTCGTACGCCTATGCCCGTACGGGCTACCACCGCGGCCTGGACTCCCTGCGCCGCAGCGGCTGGAAGGGCCACGGCCCGGTGCCCTGGGAGCACGAACCCAATCGCGGTTTCCTGCGCGCCCTGCACGCCCTCGCCCGCGCCGCGCAGGCGATCGGTGAGCAGGAGGAGTACGAGCGCTGCAGCCAGTTCCTGAAGGACTCCTCGCCGGCGGCGGCCCAGACGCTGGGCTGACCGGGACGCGTGTGTGCAGGTCCGCCTGGTGTGACCGGGCGGACCTTGCGGTTTCGGGGGACGATTGTGGAAGATGCCGTTGGGGACCGGGGCCACCGTGTCGATGACGGCAGGGGCGGACCGCTACCCGGAGTACACAGCAGGAGACAGCGATGTCCCTTCAGGCTCAGCCCGACGAGGCTTCGGAGCCCGAGACCCCGCATCTCGACTTCCAGGGCACGACCCCGTACGAGGACTACGTCCAGGCGGACGTGCTCACCCACCTCCAGCACACCCTCTCCGACGACCCCGGAGAGATGGTCTTCCTGGTCACGACCCAGGTGATGGAGCTGTGGTTCACCGTCATCGTCCACGAGTGGGAGACCGCGACGCGGGCCCTGCGCGAGGACCGGGTGCCGGTGGCGGTCGACGCGCTGAAGCGGTCGGTACGGGAGCTGGAGGCACTGAACGCCTCCTGGAAGCCCCTCGGCCAGCTCACCCCGGCCCAGTTCAACTCCTACCGCTCGGCGCTCGGCGAGGGCTCCGGCTTCCAGTCGGCGATGTACCGCCGCATGGAGTTCCTGCTCGCCGAGAAGTCCGCGTCCATGCTCGTCCCGCACCGCGGCGCCCCGCGCGTCCACGCCGAGCTGGAGAAGGCGCTGCACGAACCGAGCCTGTACGACGAGGTGCTGCGCCTGCTCGCCCGGCGCGGCCACCCGATCCCCGCCTCGGTCCTGCGGCGCGACGTCTCGGGGCGCTACGAGCCGAACGAGGCCGTCGAGGCCGTCTGGACCGCGATCTACTCCGGTGACGAGCACGCCGAACTCGCCCGTCTGGGCGAGGCGTTGACGGACGTCGCCGAGCTGGTGTGGCGATGGCGCAACGACCACCTGGTCGCCACCCGTCGCGCGATGGGCGCCAAGGCCGGCACCGGCGGCTCGGCGGGCGTCGCCTGGCTGGAGAAGCGCGCGCAGAAGAACGTGTTCCCGGAGCTGTGGACGGCGCGGTCCCATGTCTGAACTCATCGAGCGCGCAGGGAAGTTGGACGCCTCCGACGAGCTGGCAGGTTCGCGCAGGCAGTTCGTGCTCGACGAGGTGGTCTACCTGGACGGGAACTCCCTCGGTGCGCTGCCGTCGGCGGTCCCGGGGCGGGTGGACGACGTCGTACGGCGTCAGTGGGGCGAGCTGCGTATCCGGTCCTGGGACGAGAGCGGCTGGTGGACGGCGCCCGAGCGGATCGGCGACCGGATCGCACCGCTGGTCGGCGCGGCCCCGGGGCAGATCGTCGTCGGCGACTCGACCAGCGTCAACGTCTTCAAGGCGCTGGTGGGCGCGGTACGGCTGGCGGAGCTGTCGGAGCCGTCGGAGCAGTCGTCGGGGCGCCGGGACGAGATCCTCGTGGACGCGACGACCTTCCCCACGGACGGGTACATCGCCGGATCGGCGGCCCGGATGACGGGATGCACGCTGCGTCCGGTGACCCCGGCCGAGGTGCCGGGCGCGCTGTCCGGTCGTACGGCTGCCGTCCTGCTGAACCACGTCGACTACCGCACCGGCCGGCTGCACGACCTGCCCGGCCTGACCGCCGCCGTGCACGCGGCGGGCGCGGTGGCCGTCTGGGACCTGTGCCACAGCGCGGGCGCGCTGCCGGTCGGGCTGGACGAGCACGGGGTCGACCTGGCGGTCGGCTGCACGTACAAGTATTTGAACGGCGGCCCGGGTTCACCGGCGTACCTCTACGTCCGCGACGATCTGCAAGGACGCTTCGACTCCCCGCTGCCCGGCTGGAACTCCCACGCGGAGCCCTTCGGGATGCGGCCCGAGTACGAACCGGCCGGGGGCGCGCTGCGCGGGCGCGTCGGCACCCCGGACATCCTGTCCATGCTGGCCCTGGAAGCGGCGCTCGACGTCTGGGACGGCGTCCCGATCGAGGCGGTGCGCGCCAAGTCCCTCGCCCTGACGGACTTCTTCCTGGAGTGCGTGCGGGAGTACGTGCCGGCGGGGCGCGTGGAGTCGCTGACTCCGGTGGCCCATGAGGAGCGCGGCAGCCAGGTGGCGCTCCGGTGTGCGGACGCCGGGGACGTCATGGAGCGGCTTATCGAGCGGGGCGTGGTCGGGGACTTCCGGCGCCCGGACGTCCTCCGGTTCGGCTTCACGCCGTTGTACGTCGGCTTCGCGGATGTGGAGCGGGCGGCCCGGGTACTGGGGGAGACGCTCGGCGGGTAGCCTCCGGCGGCCCCGGTGGTGGTGGCGTCCGACCCCGGTGGTGGTGGCGTGCGGGCCGGGCGGGGTGCCGGCGTGCGGGTCGGGCAGGCTGGGGAAGCGCCCGCCCCGCGGGTCACAGAACCGTTTCCCCTCACCGAGCGTGACATCCCCGTGTCCGCGCACGTCACCGGCCTGATACCGTCCCCGCCAACGGCCCGATTTTCTCTCCTGGTCCGCCAAACCCTCCCCGCAGTGCGGAAAAAGCCCGGGAGGTGCCCCCATCGTCGCTGAGAGGTTGGAGCATGCCGGACGACGCCGCAGCAGCCCGGGCCGCCACCGAGGAGGAGTCGGCGTTCTCGCATCCGGCGGTCGAGCCCGACTCCACCGCCGCGTACGGTGACCACCCCGACCAGCTGATCGACTTCTACGCCCCGCGCGTCGATCCGACCCCCGGCTCTCCCGTGCCGCTGGTGGTCGTCCTGCACGGGGGCGCGTGGCGGGCGGCGTACGACCGACGGCACATCTCCCCGTTCGCGGACTTCCTCGCCCGGCGGGGGTTCGCGGTGGCCAGCGTCGAGTACCGGCGGGGGAGCGTGATCCCGGCCCAGGGCGGTGCGGGCGGTCCCCTCGCGGGCCGGTGGCCGGAGACCTTCGACGACGTCGCGGCCGCGCTGGACGCACTGCCCGCGCTCGTTCGCGAGGCCCTTCCGGGGGCCGACCCGCGCCGCATGGTGGTCACCGGGCACTCGGCCGGCGGCCACCTCGCCCTGTGGGTGGCGGCCCGCCATCTGCTCCCCGCCGACGCCGCCTGGCACATCGACCGTCCCGCGCCCCTGCGCGGGGTGGTCGCCCTGGCCCCGATCGCGGACTTCGAAGTGGCCGACGAACTCGACGTGTGCGGCGGGGCCGCGCGTCAACTGCTGGGCGGAGAGGAGAAGTTCGCCGAGCGCCGGCCGTACGCCGACCCGTCGCTCCTGCTCCCGACCGGCATCGCGACCACCCTGGTCCAGGGCCGCAGTGACATCGACGTCCCGCAGGCGGTCGCCGAGGCGTACGCCGACGCGGCGGCCAAGGCCGGTGAGGTCGTGGGCTTCACGCTGCTGGAGGACGTCGGCCACTTCCCGCTGATCGACCCGGCGGCGGACGCGTGCGCGGTGGTGGCGGAGGAGATCGCACAGCTGGCGTGGTGAACCGTCCGCGGTGACCGGCCTCAGCGAGTCGGCTCCCCGGTGTGCGGGCTCCCTGGTGCCCGGGCGCCTTGGTACGCCTGCCCCTTCATACCCGTAGTACCTGAGGGGGAGGCGGAAGGACCCTTCTCACTGGTGACGACGGCGTGCCTGCCACGGCCTACCGTTTTCATCGTGACCGAGACGACCCAGACGCAGCCGACGCCGCCGGAGCCGCCGGACGGCGCCTTCGAGCCGTACAAGCCGCGCAGCCCTGAGTTCCGGGCCGCGATGGACGCCCTGGGCGGGCTGCGGCAGGACCTGTTCCACGACGCGTTCGCCTACCGCCCGCTGCCTCGCGTGAGCGCTGACGGCCGGCTCGCCCGGCGGCTGCCCGGCCGGATGGGCGAGTACGTGAGGTGGGCGCCGCACGCCCTGATCACGGCGGCCGGTTTCTTCGCGATGCTCATCGCCTCGGACGTCGGCTTCCGTGGCGCGGGCACCAACCTGGCGCTCGGGCTGCTCGCCCTGGCCCCGGTCCTGCTGACCATGGTCCGGCCGGTCGGCGCGTTCTGGCTGTCGATGGTCGCGACCCCGGTCGCAGCGGTGCTCGACGGCTCCTGGGAGAGTGACTGGCCGTGGCCGGCCGGCAGCTTCGCCTGCCAGCTGATGGTGCTCACGATCGTGGCCATACGCACCAGGCCCCGCACGGCCGCCTGGATGTGGGCGCTGACGGGGGTGTACGGGTTCCTGGCCGGCAGCTTCAGCAGCGGCCGTTACTTCGGCTCGAACACCATGGAGCTGTTGTTCGTCTCGGCCATCGCCCTCCTCGCGGTCACCGTCTGGCACATCCGCCGGGACGCCCGGCAGGAGGTGACCGCGCAGCAGACGGTGACCGCGCACGAGCGTTCCCGGCGCACCCTGCTGGAGGAGCGCACGACGATCGCGCGCGAGCTGCACGACGTGGTCGCGCACCACATGTCGGTCGTCGCCATCCAGGCGGAGGCCGCCCCCTACCGGGTGGAGAACCCGCCGCCGGAGCTGGAGCGCGCCTTCGTCACCATCCGGGAGAACGCGGTCGCGGCGCTCGCCGAACTGCGCCGGGTGCTGGGCGTCGTCCGCGCCGAGGACTACGAGGCACCCGACGCCCCGCAGCCCACCCTCGGGGACCTGGACGCACTGCTCGCCAATGTGCGGGACGCGGGCCTGAGCGTCGACAAGGCGGTGACCGGGGCGGTGCGTGACCTCCCGCAGGGCGTCGAGCTGTCGGCGTACCGCATCGTCCAGGAGGCGCTGAGCAACAGCCTGCGGCACGCGCCGGGCGCGAGCGCCAAGGTGGAGGTCTCCTACGTCCTCGGTGGCCTGGGCCTGCGCATAGTCAACGGTCCGCCGCCCGCACCGAACCTGGTGAAGCCCTCGCCGGGTGCCGGCCACGGCATCACCGGGATGCGCGAGCGCGTCTCGATGCTGAACGGCGAGATGACGGCGGCCCGTACGAACGAGGGAGGCTACGAGGTGGCGGTGTTCCTGCCGGTCGCCGGCGTGACGGAGGGCGAGGCATGACCATCCGCGTCCTGATCGCGGACGATCAGATGATGGTGCGCGAGGGCTTCTCGGTCCTGCTGAACGCGATGCCGGACATCGAGGTCGTGGGCGAGGCGGTCAACGGGCGAGAGGCGGTCGACCGGGTCCGCGAACTGGCCCCCGACGTCGTCCTGATGGACATCCGCATGCCCGAACTCAACGGCATCGAGGCGACCCGGGAGATCGTGGCCGCCGACGGCGCGTCGAAGGTCCTCGTCCTGACGACCTTCGATCTCGACGAGTACGTGTACCAGGCGCTGCGCGCGGGAGCCTCCGGCTTCCTCCTCAAGGATGCCTCGGCCCGCCAACTCGCGGACGGCGTAAGGGTGGTGGCCTCCGGCGAGGCGCTCCTCGCGCCGACCGTCACGAAGCGGCTGATCACGGAGTTCTCGAAGCTGTCCACGTCCCCCCGCCTCATGCAGTCCGCCCAGGCGGCGTACGGCGATCTGACCGAGCGCGAGACGGAGGTCCTGGTCCTGATCGCGCAGGGCCTGTCGAACGCGGAGATCGCCGGGCGCCTCGTGGTCGCCGAGTCGACGATCAAGACCCATGTCAGCCGCATCCTGGTCAAGCTGGGCCTCAGGGACCGCACACAGGCGGCGGTGTTCGCGTACGAGGCGCGACTGGTGACACCGGGCTGACCGGCCCGCCGGCCGCCGGGGTGGCGCTCCCCGGCCGACTGACCGGCGGGGTGGTGCTCAGGGCAGGGCGTTCCAGAAGGCGCAGTGGTGGTGGGTGGTGGTCCGGGAGGGGCCGGTTCGGTCCGGGGCCAGGGACTGGACGGCGCCGCTCGGCCAGTGCGGCGTGCCGGTGGCGTTGGGGTCGCCGGTGCGGGCGAAGCGGGTCCAGTAGTCGATCATGGTGTCGGCCAGGCGGTGCTGGGCCGGGGTCATCGTGCGGGGGCGGCCGCCGAGGTCGTACAGGTAGGGAAGCTCACTGGCATGGGGTGCGCCGAGAGGGAAGGGGGGCGTGCCCGGGGTGAGCGGCGGGGCGTGCTCGTCGGCGAACTCGTAGCGCCAGACGGGGACTTGGGTGGCGAGCAGGTCGCCGGTGCGCAGGGTGGGGCAGGCGAAGTCGGCGTCGCCGATGACCGCGCCGAACACCGGGCCGCCGTTCGACGGCGTCACCGGGTACTCGTGGACGATCGCGCCGGCCCGGTCCGGGCCGGGGAAGAAGGTGGCGGCGACGTCGGGCCAGGTCTCCGGGGTGACGGGATTGCCGGCCTGGATGATGCCGGCGGCCCAGCCGTTGCCCTCGTCGTGGTTGCCGCCGATGAGCACGGGCACGTGCGGGAAGCGGCCGGCGCCGACGGCGGCCGCCGGGTCGTGGGGCAGCAACGGCGTTCCGTAGGCGGGCTGTTGGTCGGTCGCCTGGGCGGCCAGTACACGGGAGACGCTCTTCCCGCGCAGACAGGCCAGGACGTGCCGGGCGGAGGAGCAGCCGGCCTTGGCGGCGAACTGCGCGCCGGTCGCACGCGCTGTGGGCAGTGACGCGGCGGACGGGGCGAACGGCCGGTCCGGGCGGCCGGTGCACGGCCCGCTCTGGATGATCGCCCGCTGGAAGAGCCCCGCGGCGGCGGGCGAGGCGAGCTGGGCGCAGACGCTGTAGCCGCCGGCCGACTCGCCGGCCAGCGTCACGTTGCGCGGGTCGCCGCCGAAGGCGCCGATGCCGTCCCTGACCCAGCGCAGTGCCGCCTGCTGGTCGGCCAGGCCGAAGGTGCCGGAGCCGGGCAGTCCGGCGTGGGCGAGGAAACCGAGGGCGCCGAGGCGGTAGTTGACCGTGACGACCACGGCGTCGCCACGGGTGGCCATGCGATGGGCGTCGTAGGAGCTGCCCGCGCCGGTCGTGAAGCCGCCGCCGTGCAGCCAGACGATCACCGGCCGCGGGTGCCGCGGGGTGGCGGCGTCCGGCGCGGTGACGTTCAGGTGGAGGCAGTCCTCGTCGGTGCTGCCACCGGGCACCTCGCCCGCCGCCTGCGGGCAGGCGCTCGCGGGCCGGGTCGCGTCCCGGGTCCCCGCCCAGGGCTGTGCCGGACGGGGCGGCGCCCAGCGCAGGCGGCCCTTGGGAGGCGCCGCGTAGGGCAGGCCCTCGAAGGTGCGGTAGCCGTCGTGGGCGGTGCCCCGCACGGCGCCGTCGTGGGTGCGGACCACCGTCCCGACGGCCGGACGATGCACCTCCTGCGTCGGCAGGGCGGGCCCGGCGGCCGTGGCGAGCACGGCGGTCAGCGCGCAGGCAGCCAGGGTGGTCAGGCTGGTCAGGACACGGTGCGTGTTCATGCTTTTCCCCCGTTTCATGCGTTTCCCCCGGTTCGTGCATTTCCCCGGTTCGTGCGTTTCCTCGGTCAGCTGCCGCCCATCCCGCCCTGGGCGGCGATCATGGTCATGGACAGTCCGCGTACGGTCTTCTCCAGGCCGGGGGCGAGGGTGCCGAGGCGGCCGGTGCAGGCGTCGATGCGGTCCCGCAGCTCTCGGGCGTCCTGCCGCGAGACGACCGAGCGGTCCTTGCCGGCCGCGGCCAGCGCCGCCAGGGCGGCGTCGGCGACGGGAATCCCGGCGACGGGCGCATCGCCGTGCAGGACGGCCGACACGCGGTCGCGCACCGCCCGGAGCGTGGCCGGGTCCGACACGGTCACGCGCCGACCGCCCAGGCGGAGCCGGGACGACTCGACGCTGAGGAGCCCGAGCGCGGCCAGCTCGTCCTCCACGGCCGCCAGGGTGCGCCCGCTGTGCCGCCGGACCAGCTGCTTCCAGCCGTGCCCGGGAGCCTCCCGCAGCGTCTCGTCCAGAACGGGATCCCCCGTCGATCCCGTTCCGGCCACCGCCACGCTGCCGCCGCCGGTCTCCACCAGCCGCCCGCGCAGGGCGAGTTCGACCAGGACGGCGGTCCGGACGAGCAGCCCGGTCCGGGAGCGGTCGTACGGCCCCCGGGCCTCTTCGTCGTGGGCGAGCAGGTACATGCGGTGATGGAGCGATTCGGTCATACCGATGACGCTACGGTCCGGCAGCGCGCCGTTGATCGGCCGTGCGAACGGATCCGCTCTGGGAGCACAGGAGGGAGCGGCGCGGTTTCTCCTCCTCAAGGATGAGCCGCCCAGCGGTCCCGCGAGCCGCTCCCGGGGTTTGCGCGCTCAGGGTTTTCAGCCTCGGAGTGTGCTCGCTCAGGGGTTGCCAACTGCTGGCCGCGGAAGGTTGTTGAGTGTGCGTAACCATGAGGGAGTGGTGGCGTTATCAGCATATGAACCTGACGGAGTGGGCGCGGGCGCAGGGGGTGAACCCGCATACGGCGTATCGCTGGTTTCGTGAGGGCGCCTTGCCGGTGCCCGCGCGCCGGGTGGGGCCGCGCACGATCCTGGTGAACATCGAAGCGAACGCCTCACCCTCGGTGACCGGTGGTGTAGGTCTGTATGCCCGCGTTTCCTCGCACGATCGGAAGCCGGACCTGGAGCGGCAGACCGCTCGCCTGTCGGCATGGGCGGCGGAGGCGGGACAGAAGGTTGTGCGGATCGAGTCCGAGATCGCCTCGGGTGTGAACGGCTGCCGCGCGAAGGTGAAGCGGCTGCTGGCCGATCCGGCGGTGACCACGGTCGTGGTCGAGCACAAGGACCGCCTCGGGCGGATGAACGTGGAGCTGATCGAGGCCGCCCTGTCCGCGACTGGCCGCCGACTGGTCGTCCTCGATGACGGCGAAGTCGAAGACGACGAAGACGACCTGGTCCGGGACATGGTGGAGGTACTGACGTCGTTCTGCGCCCGCCTGTACGGCCGTCGGTCGGCGAAGAACCGGGCGAGGAAGGCTCTCGAAGCGGCGGCCGGCGATGAGTGAGCCGAAGAAGAAGAAGCAGCAGCTCCGCACCATCGACGCACCGTTCGTCGCGCCCGGGCCGTCCGGGGTGGCGATACGCGACCGCCTCAAGCACCTCACCGACGTGGACGACAAGGTGTTGCGGCTGGTCGGTGAACACCTCGGACGCCTCGCCTCGCTGGACCTCAAGAACCGCTGCGCCGACGGCCTGGACCACGACAGCGACACGTGGGCCGCCCGCAAGCAGGGCCTGACGGCCGACTCCTCGTCCCGGTGGGCCGGTTCGATCACGAAGGCCACTCACGATCAGTGGGCGCTGTCCCGCCGCTGTCAGCTCGCCCACATCCAAGGGCTTGAGGCCGGTGTGCGGACGCTGATGCACCGACTGGCGCAGCCGGTCGGGGAGAAAGGCACCAAGCGGGCACCCGGCGGATACCGCAGTCGGGGCGAGTGGTGCCACAAGTCCCGCCGTCTGGCGACCCTGGAACACCGCCTCGATGTCGCCCGCGTGGAGCGTGAGGCCGGTGTCGTGCACGTCGTGCGCGGCGGCCGGCGCCTGCTGGGCAACCGCAACAACCTCCAGGATGCGCAGCTCAGCGAGGCCCAGTGGCGCCGGCGCTGGGAAGCCGAACGCTGGTTCCTCGCTGCTGACGGCGAGTCCGGCAAGCGGTACGGGAACGAGACGATCCGCGTCACCCCCGATGGCGAGGTCTCCATCAAGCTGCCCGCACCACTGGCCCATCTGGCCAACGGCAAGTTCGGCCGGTACGTCCTCTCCTGCAGGGTCCAGTTCCAGCACCGGGGCGCGCAGTGGCGCGACCGCGTCGAAGCCAACCGTGCTGTCGCCTACCGCATCCACCTCGATGTGGAGCGCGGGCGCTGGTACATCACCGCCTCGTGGACGAAGCCCGTGGTGAAGACGGTCCCGTTGGAGACAGCCCGCGCCCAGGGCATGGTCGGCGTCGATACGAACGCTGACCACTTCGCCGCCTACCGGCTCGACCGCAACGGCAACCCGGTCGGCGACCCGAAGCGGTTCTTCTACGACCTGTCCGGCACCGCCGACCACCGCGACGCGCAGATCCGGCACGCCATCAGCCAACTTCTGCACTGGGCCAACCGGTGCGGCGTCAAGGCGATCGGTATCGAGAACCTGGACTTCACCGCCGAGAAGACCCGCGAGAAGCACGGCCGCAAGAAGCGGTTCCGGCAGCTCATCTCCGGCATCCCCACCGGCAAGCTCAAGGCCCGTCTGGTGTCCATGGCCGCCGAGCACGGCCTGTCGATCGTCGCGGTCGACCCGGCGTACACGTCGATGTGGGGCGACCAGCATTGGCGTAAGCCCCTGGCCGGCAAGACTCGCAAGATGTCCCGACACGACGCCGCGAGCGTCGCGATCGGGCGACGCGCCCTCGGGCACCCGATCCGGCGACGGACGGCACCGCCCCCGCAGCACCAGAGCGATGCTGTGGGGCATCGGACCGCCCAGGCCGGACCAGGCGCACGAGGGCATGAGGGAACCCGCCCACCCGTCACGGAGCGTGCACACGATGCACGCAGCCGGACGGGGACACAGCGAACGCGGGAGACCAGCGCATCCAACACCGTTCGGGATGCGCGCAGTTCCAGGAGCTGGCAGCAAATGTCACTCCTGGACACTGTTTAGGAACGGTTTCTCGGCCGGACGAGGCCGTGATCGTACGCGGCGACCACGGCCTGCACCCGGTCCCGCAGGCCCAGCTTGCGCAGTACGCCGGTGACGTGGTTCTTGACGGTGGCCTCCGACAGGTCCAGCCGCTGGGCGATCTCCGCGTTCGACAGGGCCTGCCCGATCAGGGTGAGCACCTCCCGCTCCCGGCCGGTGAGACGCTCCAGATCCGGCGGCGGCGGCAGGTCGGGCGCGGTGCGCAGGAAGCGGTCCAGGACACGGCGCGTCACCGAGGGCGCCAGCAGGGCGTCCCCGCGGGCCGTGAGACGGATCGCCTCCACGAGTTCGGCGGGCCGGATGTCCTTCAGCAGGAACCCGCTGGCCCCGGCACGCAGCGCCGCGACCACGTGCGTGTCCAGATCCCAGGTGGTCAGCACGAGCACGCGGGCCGGGCTGCCGCAGGCCACGATCTCCCGGGTCGCCTCGATGCCGTCCAGCACGGGCATCCGTACGTCCATCAGCACTACGTCCGGCCGCAGTTCCCGCGTCAGCCGCACGGCCTCCTGACCGTCGGACGCCTCGCCGACCACCTCCAGGTCGTCCCGCGCGTCGATGATCATCCGGAAGCCGGTACGCACCAGGGCCTGGTCGTCGGCCACCACCACGCGAAGGGTCACGTCGCGTACTCCATCGGCAGTTCCGCCTCCACCGCGAACCCGCCCCCGGCGGCCGGGCCCGCCCGCAGGCTCCCGCCCAGCATGCGGGCCCGTTCCCTCATCCCCACCAGCCCCCGTCCCGCGCCCGACTTGGCGGACCGGGCGGGCGGTGTACGCCCGTTGTCGGCCACGGTGATCCGGATCCGCCCACCGTCGGCCGTCACCGACACGCGCACCTCGTCGGCGCCGACGGCGTGCCGCAGCGCATTGGTCACGGCCTCCTGGGCGATCCGGTACGCCGCCAGATCCACGGCCGCCGGCAGACCACCGGCCGGAACGCCCTCGCGGTCGAGACGCACGGTCATGCCCGCCGCCCGCACGGCATCGGCAAGCTCGTCCAGCCGCGCGAGCCCGGGCCGCGGAGCCCGCTCCCCGCCGACCGGCTCCCCCTCCGCCGGATCCTCCGGACCGAACGCCCGTAGCAGCAACCGCAGTTCGTCCAGCGCCGAGCGCCCCGCGGTGTCGATCGCCCGCAACGCCTGCCGGGCCTGCTCGGGACGGTCGCCGAACACGTCCTCCGCGGCGCCCGCCTGAATGACCATCACCGACAGGGTGTGGGCGACCACGTCGTGCACCTCCCGCGCGATACGGGCCCGTTCCTCCGCCACCGCCCGCCGTGTCTCCGCCGCCGCCCGCGCCCGTTGCGCCCGGCGCCACTGCCCCACGGTCCAGGCCAGCAGCACCGCCAGCAGACAGACGGCCACTGCCCCCGGACCACCGGAGACGAACCCGAGCCCCGACAGGGCGCACATCCCCGCCAGCGCCGCCACCGACACCCGCCTCGACCGCGTGGCCGACAGCACGCACAACGCGACCTGCGCCGCGAGCAGCGCCCCCGTCAGCGTCACGGCGGGAAGCAGCGCCCACACGGCGACACCCGTCATCACGCCGACGCCGAGTACGGCGAGGGGCTCGCGCAGCACCCACCTCAGAGCACCGGCCTGCGCGACGACCAGAACGACACCCACGGCCAGCCGTCGGCCCGTGCCGACGGCGAGCACCGACGTGCCGAGCACCCCGAGCACCAGACCGGCCGACCCGCACCACAGCCAACGCGCGTCCCGACTCACGCCCCGACCCTACCGAGCAGTTCGCACCACACGTACTTGCCACGGTTGCCGAATCTGGACAGCGGCTGCCAGCCCCAGAGGTCGGAGCAGGCCCGGACGAGGGTGAGGCCCCGGCCGCCCTCGGCGGTGAGGTCCGCCGCCTCGGCCGGGGAGTCGGGCGGTTCGGGGTCCGCGTCCCATGCGCCGAGGCGGAGTACGCCGGGGGAGTAGCGGACGCGGAGGGCGGCGGGGCCCTTGGTGTGCAGTACGGCGTTGGAGATCAGCTCGGTGGCGAGGAGCTCCGCGGTGTCGACCAGCGTGATCAGGCCGTGCATGGTCAGGATCAGACGGAGGGTGCGACGACAGACGGTGACGGCGCGGGGGTCGTTGGGGATGTAGAGGGAGTACTCCCAGGACTCGGGATCGTTTTCGGGCACGACTGAACTCCTGTGGGGGAGAGGGGGGTTGGAGGGAACGGTCGGTGGCAGTGCCGCGTCCGTCGTGGCATGGCGGGGCGGTGCGCTTCCGGTGTCCCGGCGTTTCGCAGCGTGTGCGTCGCGTCACTAAAGGTAAGGCGAAATATTCTGCCTGCGCAAGCCGTTGCCGTAATCTGGGGTACGAACGGGGCCTGCCAATGGGGCCGTTGGGACGGGAGCGTGCATGGCGGCGAGGACTCATCCCACCGCGCGACAGATCCGCCTGGGTTCGGAGCTGCGCAAGCTGCGCGAGGCCGCGGGCCTGAAATCGCGTGAGGTGGCGGCCTTCCTGAATTCGACCCCGGCCCAGATGAGCCAGGTGGAGGCGGGTATCGCGGCTGTCGGCGCGGAGCGGATCCGCAGGCTCGCGGCTCACTACTCCTGTGAGGACGAGGCGTTCATCGATGCCCTGGTGGCGATGGCGGGCGATCGCACGCGTGGCTGGTGGGAGGAGTACCGCGGCGTCCTCGACCAGGTGTTCCTGGACACCGCCGAGGTTGAGCATCACGCCACCTACCTGCGCGAGGTTGTGACCTACTACGTTCCGGGGCTGCTTCAGACCGCCGAATACGCCCGCTCGGTGTTCGCCTATACGAACCCGGGCCATTCTGAAAGGGATGTGGCCCTCAGGGCGGAGCACCGGATGAAGCGCCGGGCGGTCATCGAGCGTGACACTCCGGTCTCGTACGAGGTGATCGTCCACGAGTTCGCCTTGCGTGTGCACGTGTCCGACCGTCAGGCATCGCTCGCTCAACTCCGCTTCATCCTGGACAAGATCGAGGCGGGCCAGGCAGTCGTGCGTGTTGTCCCCGTCGAGCGCGAAGGTTTCGCGGGCGCCGGGGCCTCGATGCTGTACCTGGGCGGTCCAGTGCCCCAGTTGGACACAGCGCTCCGAGACTCCCCCACCGGCGTGAGGTACATCGAGGCGCAGCCACAGTTGGAACAGCTTCGTACGCTCTTCCATAGGGTGCAGTCAGCGTCCCTAAATCCCACCGCTTCACGTGACTTCATCCACCGCCTGACGAAGGAGCTGTCGTGAACTGGCACAAGTCCAGCTACTCCGGCGGAGGCGCGGGCGACTCCTGCGTCGAGATCGCCCCCCTCCCCACCGGCGTAGCCATCCGCGACTCAAAGGCCCCGGCCCGCGCCACCCTCACCTTCCCCACCCCCGCCTTCACGGCCCTGATCGACCATCTCAAGGCACGGAAGCCCGCGCCCTGAGGCTCAGTCCAGAGGTGCCGACGCCGGGGAGGTCACTCTCTTCCTCGTCCAGGTGCGTGGGCGCGTACCAGGAGAGTGCCCAGGTTCCCCGGCTCCGGGGCCTTGAGAACGCGTGCGTCGACGTCGGTGAAACCGTGCCTCTTGAGGATGTCCGCCCACGTCTCGGCGGTGTACTGCCGGCGGAGGACGGTCAGTTCACGCTCGCGGCCTTCGAGCCACTTGCCTCGCATCTGCTGAGGGCCGTAGGAACCAGCGACTGGTTCGGCCTGCGAAAAGGCGAACACTCCGCCGGGTGTCAGCCGCTCGAGGACGCGGGGGAACAGGTCCTCGGGGTCCGTGAACCACACGGCGCCCCACACCGAACAGATCGCGTCGTACGTGGCAGATGCCGACGGGAGGTGGGCACAGGCCTCTCCGTTGACGACGGAATGTCCGTTGTTCATGTCCGTTGGCCGAGGGTCACGAGAGTCCGACGGGATACGGAGAACGGGCGGGCCTTTCGGGCCCGCCCGTCGGATGTCCCTGGTCAGGCCCAGCAGCCGTTGACGGTCGCGGCGAGGCCGTCTTGTGCGTGGCGGATGTCGGTCGTCTTGGCGGTGGAGCCGTTCTCGATGAAGGAGAAGATCTTCCACTGGCCGTCGGAGCCCCGGGTGAGCCCGCTCAGCGCTATCGCGCCGGTCAGGGTGCCGGTCTTGGCCATCACCTTGCCGACGGCGCACTTGGATTCCGGTGTGTCGAAGCGATCCAGCGCGGTGTCGAGCGTGGCGCCCACCTCGCCCGCGACCGGCAGGCCGTCGATGACGGGCTGCAGGATCGCGCGGTAACGGGGGTCGGCGTCGGTCTCCAGGATCTGGGCGACCGTCTCGGCGGAGATCCGGTCGTCGCGGGAGAGACCGCTGCCGTCGTAGAGCTTGAAGTTCTCCAGCGAGATGCCGTAGTTCCGCAGCACTTCGGTGACCACCTCGGAGCCGGCTTCGAAGGTGGCGGGGCGGCCGGTGTGCAGCGCGGTCATCCGCAGCAGGGACTCGGCGATCTGGGCGTCGCTCTTCTTGAGCATCCGGTGGACGGTGTCAGCGACCGTCGGGGACTGGTGGACGGCCATCGGGAGGGCCTCGCCGGGGTGGACCGTGCCGCGAGTGATGCTGCCGGTGACGGTCAGGCCCTTGGCGCTGAGCTGCTTGGCGAACACCTGGCCCGCGTCGAGCGAGGTGTCCTGGCTGAAGTTCTCGTCGACCGAGAGGGCGCGCACCGGCGGGATGACATCGGTGAAGTAGCTCGGGTCCCAGCCCTGGGCCAAGGCGGGCTCCGGGAAGAGGCTGTCGTCCACCTGCACCTGCACCGACTTCACCCCGGCGTACTGCAGGTGGGAGACCACCTCGGCGGCCATGGAGGTCAGGTCGGCGGTGCTCAGCAGCCGGTCGCCGCCGCCCACGAGGGTGACTACGCCATCGTTGTAGAGGGCCCTGGTGGTGAAGCGGTGGTTCGGGCCGAGGATGGTCAGCGCGGCCGTGGCGGTGGCCAGCTTGGCGTTGGAAGCCGGCATCAACGCGCCGGCGGCGCCGTGGTTCCACACCGCCTTGCCGCTCGCCTCGTCGATAACGAGGCCGCTGAACGTCGAGTTGGTGAAGGCCGCGTTCTGGACGCGGGTGTCCAGGTTCTTGGCGATCTGCTCGTCCGCGGAGTCGGTGGCGTGGTCGGGGGCCGTTGCGGCCGTCGGCTGATCGGCGGCGAAGGCGGAGCCCTGGCCGAGGAGCATGGCGGTGGCGACCGGCGCGCTCGCGGCGACCACGAGGGCACGGCGTACCGCCACGCCGGCGGGCTTGGGCTTACGGTGACGGCCTGTGGAACTGGACACGTGAAGACTTCCCGAAGTGGTGAGGGGGGATTGGCAGTTGGCAGACACTCAGGTTGAACTCATCGTGCCTGCGAACAGTACTTGATCATTGAAGTATGTTGTCCTGCGGTACTCGCATGGAGGCGGGCCGACTCCCAAGGGACAGGTGACGCGAGAGCGGGTGCGCCTGGAGAGCGGCTCTGGGGGTGATCACAGGGGCCCGGTAACGCTCCGTTCGCGTCCCGCCCAGGTGTGGGTGCGCCGTGCGGCCACTGGATCTGCGAGCAGCGCGCCGCTCCGGCTTCCGCTGGGCACTGCCGGGGCAGGAACCGTCCGGGTCCCGCCGTGCCACCTCGATGCCCGCAGGCGCCAGGAAGAGTCCGGCGTCTGGAGACTCCACGAGGATCTGCGGGCCACGACCTGGTCGGCCGTCGAGTCGATGCGGTGGGAAACCGTGAAAGCATGTGATCGCCCGGCCTCCCGGAGGGGCCCGTGTCGGGCAGGTTCACGAAGTCGAAGAGACCCGTCATGACGACCGGTACGGCCGCAGGCGCCAGGGGCGCTGCCGCGAGACGGTATGCGGTCAAAGGTACGCGCGCAGAAATCCTGTTGTGATGGCGCGACGGCATCGGCACGCAATCTTTCCTTTCATGCGGCATGAAAAGTACCGTCCGATGATTCCAGCCGCTCCCAATTGTTTCCTTCGGGGGCAGCTGATAGACGTCGGGCATCTTCCCTACGGACGCGAGTTCGCCCCGGGCCGCAGGTCGAGGCACCTGGACGAGCCACGGCCTGCAAAGATCCACGATGACAGGTGGGGGGTTGATTTCCACCCCGCTCCATGGGTGCAATCAATTCCATCCCATGCCGGAGGGCGCCGTCGAGACATAGTGCGATACCCACCAAAAGCTGACATTTCAACACTGCGACCCCGGTCGAAGGTCTGCCATTCGTTGTGAACTTCGGCCGACCCTGCGGGGCCGACCAGGCCGGACCGGTTATCCAAACTTCTGCGTGCACAGATTATTTGAGACCGCCTCGAATATTCCAAGGAGACCGGCTACGCAATATGCACTCCGAAAGGTTGCACGCATTCGCCGGGGCGTGAGCTCATTCTCCCGTTCGGTGGATAAACCGCCGGAGAGCAAATGCTTCTTTCGTCCACGAAACTGACGTTCCGCAAAGCCGGGATCACCGCTACGAACCCCGAACCGCCCGCCTCGCCTGACGAAAGACATGGGTGCCCCATGAAGTACGAGTTTTTCGAGTGGCGGTGAAGGGACGCCACCGCCGTCCTGTCGCAGCAGCGCGGTCGAAGCTGAGGGCGGCCCGACCCTGGAGGTGCCGGGGAGGGCGGCAAGCGGCCCTGACGAATCCGGTACGTATCGGCACTGCCGGATGGTGCGGGTTCCGCGAGCGAGACGGAAAGCAGTACGCGAGGAACCGGCGTCGACGCCTCCTTATACCGATCCAGGGCGGGCGTGGTGGCAGTGGGGCAAGCCGGAGCAGACGGCGAACGAACTGCTGTCCGCTCTGCGGGTCTCCCCCGGGGAGGTGCGCGACCGCCCTGCGATCCGGCAGATCGTCAGCGACCTCTCCGCACGACACCCCCGGGTGACCGGGGTGCGTGAACGGTCGGCTGCGGTGGGTGTTCGCGACCGGCCTCCGACCGTCGAGTAGACAGACACCCTGGTCAGACAGGGAGGACCCGGGCTAGCGTCCCTGCATGGCAGCCTTCGACCCCTGGGACCCGGCGTTCCTCGCCGACCCGTACCCCGCCTACGCCGAGCTGCGTGCCAAGGGCCGTGTGCATTACTTCGAGCCCACGGACCAGTGGCTCGTGCCGCACCATGCCGATGTCTCGGCGCTGCTCAGGGACCGGCGCCTGGGGCGGACGTATCTGCACCGCTTCAGCCACGAGGACTTCGGACGGACCGCACCTCCGGCGGAGCACGAGCCGTTCCACACCCTCAACGACCACGGGATGCTCGACCTGGAGCCCCCGGACCACACCAGGATCCGGCGCCTGGTGTCGAAGGCGTTCACGCCGAGGACGGTCGAGCGGCTCCGGCCGTATGTCACCGGTCTCGCCGCGGACCTCGTGGACGGGCTCGTCGAGAAGGGCGGCGGGGATCTGCTCAGCGATGTCGCCGAGCCGCTCCCCGTCGCCGTCATCGCCGAGATGCTGGGTATCCCGGAGTCGGACAGAGCCCCGCTGCGGCCCTGGTCGGCGGACATCTGCGGGATGTACGAGCTGAACCCGCCGCAGGAGACGGCGCGGAAGGCGGTGCGGGCCTCGGTCGAGTTCTCGCAGTACCTGCGGGAGCTGATCGCCGAGCGGCGCAAGGAGCCGGGCGAGGATCTCATCTCCGGGCTGATCGCCGCGTACGACGAGGGGGACCGGCTGACCGAGCAGGAGATGATCTCGACCTGCGTGCTGCTCCTGAACGCCGGTCACGAGGCCACCGTGAACTCCACCGTCAACGGCTGGTACGCCCTCTTCCGCCACCCCGACCAGCTCGCGGCCCTGCGCGCCGACCGCTCCCTCGTCCCGTCCGCCGTCGAGGAGCTGATGCGCTACGACACCCCGCTCCAGCTCTTCGAGCGCTGGGTGCTGGACGAGATCGAGATCGACGGGACCACGATCCCCCGGGGCGCGGAGGTCGCGATGCTCTTCGGATCGGCGAATCACGACCCTGCGGTGTTCCGGAACCCGGGGCGCCTCGACCTCACCCGTCAGGACAACCCGCACATCTCCTTCAGCGCCGGCCTCCACTACTGCATCGGCGCCCCGCTGGCCCGTATCGAACTGGCGGCCTCAATGACGGCGTTGCTGGAGAAGGCGCCGACGCTCGCCCTGGCCGCCGAGCCGGAGCGCAAGCCGAACTTCGTGATCAGGGGGTTGGAGGGGCTGAGCGTGGAAGTGGGGTGATCACCCGTTCGGATGGTCGCCGAGCGATTCCGGTCGATCGTCTCCGGTGGCTCGTCAAGCTGGTGCCTGCCTGCGAAGGGAGGCACCATGACGGTTATGGCAGAGCGCGCGTCGTCTCAGATGTCGGTGGACGTGTTCGAGCGGATCGCTGAGTTCGCCGAGCGCGAGGACGAGACCGTCAGGTTCGAGTTCATCGACGGACGGATCGGGCTCAAGAAGGTGACGAACGGTAATCACGGAGCGGCCATCATGTGGTTGATCCGCCACTGCATGAAGGCCCGACCCGACCTGGACCTCAATCCCACCCAGGGCCTGGAGATCGAGGCGTATCGCAAGGGCCGTGCCCGGCCCGACGGTGTGCTCGCGCCGGTGGACCATTTCGTCAAGCAGGGTGACTGGGCCAAACCCGACGGAGTGCTCATGGTGGTCGAGATCACCTCGTTCGACTCCGACACCCACAACCGCGACCGCGTGGACAAGCCCAAGGGTTATGCCGGGGCGGGGATCCCTGTCTACTTGCTGATCGACCGGGACAATCACTCGGTCCTCGTGCACAGCAACCCGGACGTGGAAGACGGCTACCGCGACATCCGCATCGTCAAGCTCGGGGGCACAGTCACTCTCCCGGATCCCGTCGGCATCGAACTCGATACCAAGCACCTCAAGCAGTACGTCGACTGAACCCCGTCACGTCGACATGTCCCGCCGCCGCAACCCCGCCAGCCCGGCCGCCACCAACAGCACCGCCAGCCCCAGCAGGATCAGTACCGGGCCCCACTCCATCGCCCCGCCGGGCAGCTTGGGCAGACGGCCGAACGGCGACACGTCCAGCACCGCCTGCGGAGCATCCAGCGCGGGGCCGACCCAGCCGATCAGCAGTACCGCACCCGCGACTCCCCAGGCCGCCATCGCCAGCCGCGGTGCCACGCCGTACAGCAGCACCGCGATCCCGCCGATCACCCAGACCCCGGCGACCTGCACCAGGCACGCTCCGAGGATCGCCCCGACCTCCCTGCCGTAGCCGACGGCGAAGCCGAGGCCCGTGACGAGCATGAGCAGGACGGAGCCGCCGAAGGCGATCACCAGGTGGCCGGCGGCCCAGCGCAGGCGGCCCACCGCGTTCGCCAGGACCGGCTCCGCCCGGCCCGACGTCTCCTCGCCGTTCAGGCGCAGGACCGAGCCGACGACGTACAGCGCGGCGATCAGGCCCATCATCCCGACCATGGATGCCAGGAACGCGTCCGTGATCCCGCTTCGGCCGCCCATCCGCTCGAAGATCTCGCGGGCCTTCTCGTTGTCGCCGACCAGGCCGGCCACGCCGTCCGCCAGGCCGCCGTAGACGACGCCGACGACGAAGAAGGCGATGCCCCAGCCGTACACGCTGCCGCGCTGCAGCCGCCAGGCCAGCGCGCCCGCCGTGCCCAGCCGGCCGACCGCCGGTCCGGGGCGGGTCGGCAGGAAGCTCATGCCGATGTCCCGGCGGCCCGCGAGCCCGTAGGCCACCGCGCCCTGGATCAGCACCGCCGCCGCGAACAGAAGCAGCACCCACCAGCGTTCGTCGGCGAACGGGCGCAGGTTCTCCAGCCAGCCGAGAGGGGACAGCCAGGTCCACACCGACGAGCCGTCGGTCGTCGCCGCGTCACCCGCCGCCCGGAGGACGAAGGCCGCGCCCAGCACCCCCGCCGTCAGCCCCCGCGCCAGCCGCGCGCCCTCCGTCAGCTGGGCGACGATCGCCGCCATCGTGGCGAAGACCATGCCCACCGCAGCGATCCCGAGACCGAGGGCGAGCGCCCCGGTGGCTCCCCGGCCGGCCAGGCCACCCGCAACCAGCAGTGCCAGTACGGCGTTTGCGACCGCCGCCGCCAGCAGGGCCGCCGTCAGCGAGGCCCGGCGGCCCACCATCCCGGACGCCACCAGCTCCTGGCGGCCGCTCTCCTCCTCGTCCCGGGTGTGCCGTACGACGACCATCAGGCTCATCGCGGCGGCGAGCGCACCCGCGTACACGCCGACGCGCCAGGCCGTCAGTGCACCGATCGAGGTGTCGAAGACCGGGCCGATCAGTGCGCGGAAGGAAGCGTTGGTCGCCACCTGGTGGATCAGGTCGGCGCGTTCGGCCGGGGTGCCGTAGAGGTTCACCAGCGTGTTCGGCATGGAGAGGACCATGAGCGCGTTCACGCCGACCCAGACCGGGACCATCACGCGGTCACGGCGCAGGGCGAAGCGCAACAGGGTTGCGGTGCCTGCCAGTTGGCGGCTGCCCGACCTCGGCATCGCGAGTGTCGTCGTCGTGGTCATCGGGCCGCCACCTCGTCCTGTTCCCCCTGGTAGTGCCGCAGGAACAGCTCCTCCAGGGTCGGCGGCGTCGACGTCAGCGACCGTACGCCCGACTCGCTCAGCGAGCGCAGCACGGCGTCCAGCTTGTCGGTGTCGACCTGGAGACGGACGCGACGGCCCTGTACGTCGAGGTCGTGGACGCCGGGCAGGTGCGCCAACCCGTTGGGCGCGCCCGCGAGTTCGGCCGTCACGCTCGTCCGGGTCAGATGGCGCAGCTCGGCCAGCGAGCCGCTCTCCACGGTGCGGCCCTTGCGGATGATGCTCACCCGGTCGCAGAGCTCCTCGACCTCGCTGAGGATGTGCGACGACAGGAGAATGGTCCTGCCCCGGTCCCGCTCCTCCTCCACGCAGCGCTGGAAGACCTCCTCCATCAGCGGGTCCAGGCCCGAGGTCGGCTCGTCCAGGATCAGCAGGTCCACGTCCGAGGCGAACGCCGCGACCAGGGCGACCTTCTGGCGGTTGCCCTTGGAGTACGTGCGGCCCTTCTTGGTGGGGTCCAGCTCGAACCGTTCGATCAGGTCGGCACGGCGGGCCGGGTCCAGACCTCCGCGCAGACGGCCGTAGAGGTCGATGACCTCACCGCCCGACAGGTTCCTCCAGAGCGTCACGTCTCCGGGGACGTACGCGATCCGGCGGTGCACCTCCACCGCGTCCCGCCACGGGTCGCGGCCGAGCACCTGCGCGGCGCCGGCGTCGGCGCGCAGCAGGCCGAGCAGGACGCGGATGGTGGTGGACTTGCCGGCGCCGTTCGGGCCGAGGAAGCCGTGGACCTCGCCGGTGTCGACGTATAGGTCGAGGCCGTCCAGGGCGTGGGTGCCGCCGAACGACTTGTGGAGTCCGGATACCTCAATGGCGGGGTTTGCCTTCGTCATGATTCTGAACGTACGCTTCTTTCAGAAATTTGTGAAGTTAAGGAACCGTATGAAGCCCGGATAGGATGACGGCATGACGGAAACAGCTGGTGGTGGGCGTGACCCGGAGGCCGTGTCGAAGTTCGTCGAGTCCTTCGCGGCCCAGCTCGTCGAGGCCGGGATGCAGCGCATGCCCGCCCGGGTCTTCGCCGCCCTGCTCTCCTCCGACGCCGGCTCGATGACCTCCGTCGAGCTGGGCGAACAGCTGCAGATCAGCCCCGCGGCCGTCTCCGGGGCGGTGCGCTACCTGTCCCAGACGCACATGGTCTCGCGCGAGCGGGAGCCCGGCTCGCGCCGGGAGCGCTACCGGGTGCACGGCGACCAGTGGTACGAGGCCCTGACCAACCGCGAGGCCGTCATCAAGCGGTGGGAGGTCGCCCTGCGCGACGGTGTGA
This sequence comes from Streptomyces sp. DF42, assembly GCF_058267695.1. Taxonomy (NCBI): domain Bacteria; kingdom Bacillati; phylum Actinomycetota; class Actinomycetes; order Kitasatosporales; family Streptomycetaceae; genus Streptomyces; species Streptomyces sp. DF42. The sequence continues at coordinate 5,263,736 of NZ_CM177859.1, forward strand.
CCAGCCTCGGCCCCGATACGCCCGCCGGACGCCGCATGGCCGAGACGCTCGCCTTCTTCGAGTTCGTCCAGGGCGAGGTCGCGGCCATGATGGAGCGGTGGCGGGTGCACCGGGAGAAGACGTTCGGCGCGTGAGCAGTCGTGGCGTCAGGGCTTGGTGATGCGGTCGCGGAGCCGCGCGTGGCGGAACTGGTAGACGGCGCCTGCCTGGCGCAGGACGCCTCTGCGGTGGGCGTCCTCCAGGAAGGCGCCCGGGTTTCTGGGCAGCCGGCCGGTCAGCGGTAGCCAGATGCGGGCGAGGGTCACCCAGTGGCCCCAGGCGGTGAGGCCGAGGCCGAATGCGAGGCCGAGCCCGAGGCCGCCCATGGTCGTGAACACCAGCCAGTCCACGAATCGGCCCTTGAGGCCGTAGAAGAGCCATCCCACGAGTCCGAACACCAGCGTGCTCACGAGCGATCGATGGAGCACCGTCCTGCGGTCGGTCCTCAGGAGGTCGGAGGGGCTGACCGCGGAGCTGACGGGGACGGGGTCGGAGAGGGCGACGACCAGTCCGTACACGAGCCCGACCACGAGGCCGTATTCGACGCCGCTGCTGAGTCCGAATTCGAGTGAGTTGATCAGCAGGGTCGTGAATCCGCCCGGGGTTCCCAGTGCGAGCCCGAACGCGAGCGTGTCCACGAACCAGAACGCGAACCCGACCCCGAACCCGCCCGCGAGCCCGATCGCCAGCTGGGGCGCGAGCCGCTGACGAAACTCCCTCATGCCGTCGGCGAACCGCAGGGGCTCGTCCGGCGGCTCACCCGCTCCGCCCGCGTACGCGAACCCCAGGAGCAGCCCGCTGACGAGACCGCCGATGACGCCGTTCAGCAGCCCGTACCGGAGCAGCTCCATGGGGGTCGACCCCAACAGGAGCCCGCCCACGAGCGCGTTCACGAGCCAGGACACGAACCCGAATCCGAACCCGCCCGTGAACCCGGCCTTCAGGCGCGGGACATACGTCTTGCGAGACCGTGTCCTCCTGCCGAGGATCCGCATGCTCACGCGCGACGGTTCGCGTGCCGCACCCCCGTCCAGGAGCCCGTAAACCAGGCCGAAGGCCAGGCCCGACACCACGCCGAAGACGGCCCCGTTCGCGAGTCCGATCAGGAGCCCGTCCACGGGACCGTACGACCACGCGAGCCAGGCCACGGACTCCGTCACGAGCGCGTCCATGCACCCGAAGACCAGCCCGGTCACCAGCCCGACGACGACCATGCGCACCGGCCGCCGCAGGGTGCTGCCCAGCTGCCACCACTTGAGGTCGGTCGTGTCGAGCAGTTCGAGGTGGCGGGCGAGGTGGGTGAGCCAGTCCTGGACGCGTTCGCGCTGGGCGGGGGGCTTGTCGCGGTAGACGGTCGGGACGAAGCTGTCGAGGAGGTGGTTCTCCAGGGCCTCGGCGGTGGGGAACGGGCCGTCCAGCAGGTCGCGTGGGTCGTGGTCGGGGACGTCGCTGTAGACGGTGCGGGCGAGGGCGACCATCAGGGGGGTCCTCAGGGCCGTGGCCGCCGGGCCTTCGGGGTCGTCACGCAGGCGGTGCAGGACCTCGTTCCACTCGGTCGTCTTGGCGTCCGCGCTGGTGTACGGCAGGTATGTCTCCAGGTCGTCCAGGGAGAGTTGCTCCAGTTCGATCGTCGCGGCGGACAGCACACCACCGGTTGTGGGGTATCCGTCGTCGCGACTGGTCAGCAGCAGTGGCATCTTGGAGCTGGCCGTATCGCTGAGCTTGACCAGGGCGGACGGCCGCAGGCCCTCGGCGATCTCGTCGAAGCCGTCCAGGACGGGCAGGATGCGGCCGTGGCCGACCAGTGCCGCGGCCAGCGTCGAGTTGCCGGGGCCTTCCGCCGCCAGACCGGGGTGGTCGCGCTTCAACTGTGCGGCCAGCCAGTCCCGTAGAGGCGTCTCGGGGTCCCAGGAGCCGAGGCCGAAGATCACCGGTACGACGGCGACACGGGTATCTGGGGGCCCCAGCATCTCCAGCACGAACCGTATGGCCAGGGCCGACTTGCCCGATCCCGCCCGGCCCAGCACGACCAGACGTCCGGTGGGCACCCGGCTGTGGAGATCCGCGATCCCCCGCAACTCACCATCCGGCGGCAGCTGTTCGTCGTCCGGTGAGCGACGGATCGTCCGCCAGCGGACCGGCAGCGAGTCCGGGGCCCACAGCCGCTGCCGTTCCGATTCCCTCCACCACTGCTCGCGCAGCGCCTGGGCGAGTTCGGCCGCGGCCTCGTCGAGGGCGATCGTCGTGCTGGAGCTCGGGGGAGGAGTGATGTTGATGGTGGTGTCGCGAATGTCCCGGCTCACGAAGACCGGGCCGTGCGCGACCCCCGAGAACTCGCCGTGCACGTCGCCCGGCCCCGTCACGGGTGGTGCAGCCGCTTCATGATCAGGCCCACGAAGTCGTTCATGTCGGCCTGCAGACAGGCATCTTGGGCGTGCCTGCCGGTGCAGCCCTTGGCCCAGGTACTGCCGTCGCCGTAGTCCGCGAAGCGGTACGGGACACCTGCCGCGTCGAGGTTGGCCGCGGTCGTCAAGGCCGTCTGCCGGACCGCCTTCTCGCTCAGAGCCTGGATGTCCTCGTTCGGGTCGAGGGTCAGTGCGCCGCCGTCGCCCGCGTACATCGCGACGCCCATACCGCGCAGCTTCGCGACGTGCTGGGCGGGACTCACCTTGTTCCACACGCCGTCAAGGGGCCAGACCGGCGGCCCGAAGACCGCGTCGGGGGCGGCGATCGGGGTGCCGAAGCCCGGCAGCAGCTCGCTGCCGGTGACGGCGGCGCGCATCACCGGATCCCGCATGTCGAGGTCGCCGGAGAAACTGCCCACGTAGCTGAACAGTTCGGGCCGGTCCTCGGCGTAGTGGAAGGCGCCGAAGCCGCCCATCGAGTGGCCGGTGATCGCCCGGCCCTGCCGGGTGGGGACGGTCCTCAGGTTGGCGTCGATGAACGGGATCACCTGGTCGAGGTGGAAGGTCTCCCAGTTCTGGGGGCCCCGTGAGCCGGGCTTCACCCAGTTCGTGTACCAGCCGCGGCCGGAGCCGTTCGGCGTGACGGTGATCAGCGGGACGTCCTTGGTCGCCCCCTCGGCCATGCCCATGTACCGGGTGCTGTTCGGGAGCTCGCCGGCTCCGTGCAGGTCGTACAGCACCGGGTAGCGGGTGCTCGCGGCGCCGTCGTATCCCCTGGGGAGGGTGACCATGACGGCGTGCTCGCCCGAAACCTGGCCGGACATCGCGCCGTAGGCCGGGACCTGGGCGGACTTCACGGTGAGGACGAACGTGCGGTGGTTGTCGTCCGTCCATTTCGGCTGGCCCACGACGCTGATGCCGTGGCCGTTCGCGAAGTGCGGTGGCGCCGGTGCCGTCCGGGCGGAGGCGGGCGGTGCGAAGAACAGGCCCATGAGGGCGGCGAGGCCGAGGAGTACGGGGGTGCGGCTGCGTAAGACGGCCTTGGACAGGGTCTGCATACGACGTCTCCCGTTGTGCGGGCAGGTCAGGCCGAAGCTCTCACCGGTGTGGTGTGCCGGGAGCACCGGCAGCGCGGGGTGGTGTGGTGCGGTGCTGCCGTGACTGGCCTGACGTGGACCTCAGATGGTGCGGCGGTCCGCCGGGCTGAGTCAACTGCCTTGTGTGGCAAGGAAGTTGAGGTGTGGTGAGGAAATCGTCGACGAATGGACACCGGCGTTCTCCTGGCGGTCAATGGGAGAGGGGCAACATCCGAGCCCGGAGGTGTTCGTGGAAACGATCGCGGTGGGACTGCTCATGGCGTTCGCGGGCAGTACGGCGAGTGCGGCGGGTCAGCAGGCGTGGCAGTCGCTGCGCGGCCTGGTGACCCGGAGCTCGGAGGAGGACGGGGACGAAGCGACCGGCGGGCGGCGGGAGTTGGCGGCCCTGGACGAGCAGCCGGAGAGCGTCGAGCGTGCCCGGGCGTTGGCGCATGCGCTGGCGGTGCGAGCCGAGCGGGATCGCGAGTTCGCGCAGCAGTTGCAGGTGTGGTGGCAGGAGACCGAGGCGGCGCGGGGCGAGCAGACCGGCGCGGGTGATGTGCACGTCGAGTTCTCCGGCACCTCGCACGGTCCGGTCGTCATAAACCGGGACTTCCACGGAACGATCAACCTCGGCTGAGCCGGTGCGGCGCCGGGGCACCGCTGAGCGCGGAGCCGGGGCCGCCGTCGCGGACCCGGCTCCGAGAAGACCGGCGCTCCCCAAGAGGGCAACTGCCTTGACGTACCGGGTGACGCGCCGCCGTGAGCCGGCGGACGATAAACCAGCGACCATGCTTCGCAGGGTACGAAGCCCTGCCCGTACGGCACCACCGGAACGTCGGAGCCCTTACGGCTCCCCCGTATCCTCTACGGCTCCTACCTCGCAGCGCTTGCGCCTACCGCTCCCGCGTCACCGCACCCGCACCTACCGCTCCTTCGTCTCCTCCAGCACCGTCCGCCCCAGCAGCGCGTACCGCTCGGGGGCGCGCCGTTTCAGGTACTGGGCGTAGCCGACGCCCGTCGCCGCGACCAGGGCGACCAGCCAGGGCGTCGCCTTCAGCACCAGCGAGCCGGACTCGGCGCCCGCCGCGACCCCCATGTTGGACACCAGCAGGACGACCACCGCGAGCATCGCGATGCCGCCGACGAGCGGAGCGGTGAAGGTCCTGAACCAGTGCCGGCTCTCGGGGTGGTGGGTGCGGAAGTAGACCAGCACCGCGAACGAGCACACCGCCTGCACGATGAGGATCGCCATCGTGCCGAGGATGGCCAGCAGCACGTAGAGCGCGTTGTACGGGTCCTTGCCCGCGGCCCAGAACGCGCCGATCAGCACGGCGGAGACGACCGTCTGGACCAGGCCCGCGAGGTGCGGGGAGCCGTGCCGGGCGTGGGTGCGGCCGACCGTGTTCTTCAGCGACGGCAGGACGCCCTCGCGGCCCAGCGCGTACATGTAGCGGGCGGCGCAGTTGTGGAAGGCCATGCCGCAGGCGAGCGAGCCGGTGATCATCAGCCACTGCATGACGTCGACCGCCCAGTGGCCGACGTAGTGCTCGGTCGGGTTGAAGAACATGGCGAGGGGGTTCGCCGACGAGGCCGCCTTCACGGCCTCCGTCTCGCCGTTGCCGATGATGGCCATCCAGGAGACGAAGACGTAGAAGACGCCGACGCCGAGGACCGAGATCATCGTCGCCTTGGGGATGATCTTCTTCGGGTCGCGGGACTCCTCGCCGTACATCGCCGTCGACTCGAAGCCGACCCACGACCAGAAGGCGAAGAAGAGACCGAGGCCCGCGGACGTCCCCTTGAAGGCGTTGACCGGGTTGACCGGGCCGAAGGTGAAGCCGTGCGGGCCGCCGCCGTGCAGGGCGACCGAGACCGCCATCGCGGCGAGCACGGTGACCTCCGTCGCCAGGAGGACGACGAGGAGCTTCTCGGCGACCGAGACGCCGAACCAGGTGCCGGTCGCGTTGACGACGAGCATCAGGGCCGCGAAGGCCCACCAGGGGACGTGGACGCCCGTCTGGTCGTGGAGGGTGGTCGTGGCGAACGTCGAGAAGATGCCGATGAGGGCCGGCTCGAAGACGGCGTAGGCAAACGTGGCGAGGAGGCCGGAGGCGAGGCCGGCGGTGCGGCCGAGACCGTAGGAGATGAAGCCGTAGAAGGCGCCGGTGGAGGTGATGTGCTTCGCCATCGACGTGAATCCGACGGAAAAGATTGCCAGGACGACCATTGCGACGAGATAGCTCGCGGGGGCGCCGATGCCGTTTCCGGACGACACCATGAAGGGTACGTTCCCGGTCATCGCGGTGATCGGGGCGGCGGTCGCGACGGCCATGAACACCACGCCGAGCAGGCCGATGGCGTTGGGCTTGAGCCGGTGAACCGTCCCGTCGCCATCGGTCTTCGCCTCAGCGGCGACGCCCTCTTCCACTGCCATCGGGTTGGCCCCTCTCCTGCTGGTCGCTGGTTGCACTGGACCGGAACTCTGTAGCCCGAATGAGTCGCTCAAGGGTGTCGGCGCGTTAAATGTTTGTCAACCAGACCTTTAGAAATTCAATGGCAACATGAGGCTCGTACGGTCGCCGCCATGAGCTCGTACTCCTCCACCGTCGGTGGCCACCGCTTCCGTTTCGACTCCCTCGCGCGCCTGCTGGCCGCCGCGAGCCCCGAACGCTCCGGGGACCGGCTGGCCGGGCTGGCGGCGGACAGCGCCCAGGAGCGGGTGGCTGCGCGCTGGGCCCTGGCGGAGGTGCCCCTCGCGACCTTCCTGACCGAGCCGGTGATCCCGTACGAGACCGACGACGTGACCCGGCTGATCGTCCACACGCATGACGCGGCCGCGTTCGCGCCGGTGGCCGGGCTGACGGTCGGCGGTTTCCGGGAGTGGCTGCTGTCGGCCGAGGCGGACGCGAGGACGCTGGGCGCGCTGGCGCCCGGGCTCACCCCGGAGATGGTGTCCGCCGTGTCCAAGCTGATGGGGAACGCGGACCTGGTGGCCGTCGCCCGCAAGGTGCGGGTGGTGACGGCGTTCCGCTCGACGATCGGGCTGCCGGGCCGGCTGGCCACCCGCCTCCAGCCCAATCACCCGACGGACGACCCGGCGGGAGTCGCGGCCGCCCTCCTGGACGGCCTGCTGCTGGGCTCCGGCGACGCGGTGATCGGCATCAACCCGGCGACGGACAGCCCGAAGGCGGTTCGCGACCTGCTGGAACTGCTGGACGGCGTGATCACTCGGTACTCGATCCCCACCCAGTCCTGCGTCCTGTGCCATGTCACGACGAGCGTGGGCCTGATGGAGCGCGGCGCGCCCGTCGACCTCGTCTTCCAGTCCATCGCGGGCACCCAGGCGGCCAACGCCTCCTTCGGGGTGACGCTGGGACTGCTGGACGAGGCCTACGAGGCGGCGCTGGCGCTGGACCGGGGCACGGTGGGCCAGAACGTCATGTACTTCGAGACCGGCCAGGGCAGTGCCCTCTCGGCCGACGCGCACCACGGTGTGGACCAGCAGACGGTCGAGGCACGGGCGTACGCGGTCGCCCGGCGCTACGATCCCCTGCTGGTGAACACGGTCGTCGGCTTCATCGGCCCGGAGTATCTCTACGACGGCCGGCAGATACTGCGAGCCGCCCTCGAGGACCACTTCTGCGGCAAGCTGCTCGGCCTGCCCATGGGCCTCGACATCTGCTACACGAACCACGCCGACGCCGATGACGACGACATCGCGACCATGCTGACCATGCTCGGCGTCGCGGGCGCGTCCTTCGTGATCTGCACCCCGGGCGGCGACGACATCATGCTCAACTACCAATCGGCCTCGTACCACGACGCGTTGTACCTGCGGGAGGTGCTGGGCCTGCGCCCGGCCCCGGAGTTCGAGACGTGGCTGGAGACGATCGGGCTGCTGGACGAGCGAGGAGCGATCAGGGACGTGTCGGGGGCGCACCCCCTGACGGCGATCGGGCGGGAGCTTGCAGCATGACGAACGATCAACTCGCGTTTTCTACCGCGGACCTGGCGCTGTGGGCCGCGCTGCGCCGGCACACCCAGGCCCGTATCGGCCTCGGCCGCGTGGGCTCCGCGCTCCCCACCCGGCACCGCCTGGAACTCCAGTCGGCGCACGCGGCGGCCCGGGACGCGGTGCACTCGCCGTTCGAGCCGGGCGTGGTCGCGGCGGGGCTGGCGGGCATGCCGACGGTACGGGTCCGCAGCGGGGCCGGTGACCGGCTCACCTACCTCCAGCGCCCCGACCTGGGCCGCCGCCTGGACCCCACGGACCGCGCCCACCTCCCCGCCGGTGACTGGGACGTCGTCTTCGTCGTCGCCGACGGGCTGTCCAGCCGGGCGGTGCACGAGCATGCGGCGGCGATGGTGCGGGAGACGGCGGTGCGGCTCCCGGACTGGCGCATCGCGCCCGTCATCCTCGCCGAACAGGCCCGCGTGGCCCTCGGTGACGACGTCGCGCACGCGATGGGGGCGGCGATGGTGGTCGTACTCGTGGGCGAGCGGCCCGGCATGTCGGCGGCGGACTCGCTGGGGGCGTATCTGACGTACCGGCCGGTGCCGGGGGTGACGACGGACGCCGACAGGAACTGCCTGTCCAACATCCGGCCGCCGTTGGGGCAGTCGTACGAGGCGGCGGCAGGGAAGTTGGCGGGGTTGATGGGGAGGGGGCGGGAGTTGGGGCGGACCGGGGTGGGGCTGAAGGATGAAAGCGATCATGACAGTGTGATCGCCCAGATGCTCTGAGTGGCGGCTGGTCTGCATCATGGGGAGGGCGCATCATGACTGAAGCCCTCTCGTTCGTCGCTGAGCCGACCTGCACTTCCACCCGCGATGACGATCTGACGGACCAGGTCCGTGTCTACGGCAGGGCAGGTGTCCCCGTGTACCTCCTCCTCGACATGCAGGAAGAGCAGGCCACCGTGTTCTGGACGCCCTCGGCCAAGGGCTACGAGTCACACTGCACGAGGCCGTTCGGCGAGAAGCTCCCGATGCCCGCGCCGTTCGACTGCACCCTCGACATCGGCGGCTTCGAGGCGCCCGCCTCACGCTGAAGGCACCGTCAGCCCCCAGGCCCCCTCCCAGACCGTCCACGTCCGCCTCCGCACAGGTCCCCACACCCCCGCGTCCGCCCGGTACCGGAAGTCCGCCCCGGACACGCTCACCGTCCGCCCCTGAGCGAATACCGGCGAAGCCTCCGCGCCCACCGACAGCGGCCGCACCTCGATCTCCGCGACCCCCGCCTCCCCGGGCGTCACCGACACCGCCTCCACCGGCTGGTCCAGGTCCACCAGCGTGACCCCGTCGACCTCCACCCGCAGCCGGGCGGGCCGGGGCCCGGGGACCGTGGTCTCGCGGGCGGGCACCAGGGTGCGTACGAGGGACTGGGCCGTGCGCAGCCACGGGTGCCCCGCCTCCAGTGACGGCGTCTGCGTCTGCGTCTGCACCTGCGCCTGCGGCGTCAGCGGGGGAATCCGCAGCGCGCCGAGCACCACCCCGTCGCTGTCGTCCACCAGCAGGTCCAGTCGCCGCTCCACCCCTTCGAGCACGGCCCGCGCCGCCGCGACCGCCCCTATGGGCACCCCCAGCGACCGCGCCACCGACAGCGCGCCGCCCACCGGCACCATCGACAGCGCACATCCGGTCAGCTCCCGCTGCCGGTGCAGGAGGGAGACCGCACGCACCAGCGCGCGGTCGTCGCCGACCACCACCGGCCGGCGCGAGCCCCGCCGGGCCAGCGCCCGGGCGAACTCCTCCGGCCCGTCCGGCAGGCACACCTTCGCCTGCGCACCCGCGCTGAGCACGTCTTTTGCAATGCGTACCGACTCCCCGTCCGTTCGCCGGGCGACCGGATCGATGACCACCAGGAGCTGATCGGAAGTCGCGGAAGTCACCACCTCGGTCCTGCCTCGCTTCCTCGGGTAGCATCTTTGTGCAAGAGCCCCTTGCGCTATTGCGCCAGGGGCTTCGTCTATTCCGGGGCATCCGGTCCGACGGTTTGCGGCCAACGACGGTCGCGGTGCACGCGGCGGTGAACCTTACGCGTACGCCCCTGACCTTGGACATGCCCCGCCCGGAAGGGGTGTACGCGCGTGCCCGCACTTGTGCTGCTCGGTGCTCAGTGGGGTGACGAAGGCAAGGGAAAGGCGACGGACCTGCTAGGCGGATCCGTTGACTATGTGGTGCGCTACCAGGGCGGCAACAACGCCGGCCACACGGTAGTCGTGGGCGATCAGAAGTACGCCCTCCACCTGCTCCCTTCCGGAATCCTGTCCCCGGGGTGCACCCCGGTCATCGGCAACGGTGTCGTCGTCGACCCGTCGGTCCTGTTCTCCGAGCTGAACGGGCTGAACGAGCGTGGCGTCGACACGTCCAAGCTCCTGATCAGCGGTAACGCTCACATCATCACGCCCTACAACGTGACGGTGGACAAGGTGACGGAACGCTTCCTCGGGAAGCGGAAGATCGGGACCACGGGCCGCGGAATCGGCCCGACCTACGCGGACAAGATCAACCGCGTCGGCATCCGGGTCCAGGACCTCTACGACGAGTCGATCCTCACCCAGAAGGTCGAGGCGGCCCTCGACATCAAGAACCAGGTCCTCACCAAGCTCTACAACCGGCGCGCGATCGCGATCGAGCAGGTGGTCGAGGAGCTGCTGACCTACGCCGACCGGCTCGCGCCGTACGTCGCCGACACGGTCCTGGTCCTCAACCAGGCCCTGGAGGACGACAAGGTGGTGCTGTTCGAGGGCGGCCAGGGAACGCTCCTGGACATCGACCACGGCACGTATCCGTTCGTGACGTCGTCGAACCCCACCGCGGGCGGTGCCTGCACCGGCGCCGGTGTCGGCCCGACGAAGATCAGCCGGGTCATCGGCATCCTCAAGGCCTACACGACCCGGGTCGGCTCGGGCCCCTTCCCGACCGAGCTGTTCGACGCGGACGGCGACGCGCTGCGCCGTATCGGCGGCGAGCGGGGTGTGACGACGGGCCGGGACCGGCGCTGCGGCTGGTTCGACGCCGTGATCGCCCGGTACGCGACCCGGGTCAACGGCCTGACGGACTTCTTCCTCACCAAGCTCGACGTCCTCACCGGCTGGGAGCAGATCCCGGTCTGCGTGGCGTACGAGATCGACGGCAGGCGCGTCGAGGAACTCCCGTACTCGCAGTCGGACTTCCACCACGCGAAGCCGGTCTACGAGAACCTGCCGGGCTGGTCCGAGGACATCACCGGGGCGAAGTCCTTCTCCGACCTGCCGAAGAACGCCCAGGACTACGTGAAGGCGCTGGAGGAGATGTCGGGCGCCCCGATCTCCGCGATCGGCGTGGGCCCGGGCCGGGACGAGACGATCGAGATCAACTCGTTCCTGTAAATCCCATTTGTTCTGCGGGTATTGGGCCGGTCATGGACTTCCTTGACCGGCCCATGGCTTGCTCCTGGTTCCGTGCGGAAGTGATGGGGCGCAACTATCTACGCGGGTAGCCGCCGACCCGTCCCTCTCATTCGTCTCCAGCACCAGGAGTCCCGTATGCCCGTCAGTCCCCTGAACCGCCGGGAGTTCGTGAAGAAGTCGGCCGTCACCGGTGCCGCCGTCGCCGCGGCGGGAGCGGTCGGCACCGGCAGTGCCGAGGCCAACGAGCGGAAGCCCGAGAAGTGCCCGAAGACCTGGTCGTTCTCCATCCTGGGCACCACCGACCTGCACAGCCACGTCTTCGACTGGGACTACTACCTGGACAAGGCCTACAGCGACAAGGCCGGCAACTCCGTCGGCGTCGCGCGCGTGGCCACCCTCATCAAGCAGCAGCGCGCGGCCAAGGGCGAGGAGCACGTCCTGCTCGTCGACGCCGGCGACATCATCCAGGGCACCTCGCTCGCCTACTACTTCGCCCGCGTCGACCCGATCACGGGCAAGGACGGCAAGAAGGGGCCGCGGCACCCCATGGCCGTCGCCATGAACCACATGCGCTACGACGCCGCCGCGCTCGGCAACCACGAGTTCAACTACGGCATCGAGGTGCTGCGGAAGTTCGAGCAGCAGTGTCACTTCCCGCTGCTGGGCGCGAACGCGCTGGACGCCAAGACCCTGCGCCCCGCCTTCGCTCCGTACACCGTGAAGCGGATCTGCGTGCCGGGCGCGCCCGACATCAAGGTCGGCATCCTCGGACTCACCAACCCCGGGATCGCGCTGTGGGACAAGGACAACGTCGCCGGCAAGATGGTGTTCCCCGGCCTGGTCGAGCAGGCGAAGAAGTACGTGCCGAGGCTGCGCGCGCTCGGCTGTGACGTCGTCTTCCTGACGGACCACTCCGGGCTCGACGGATCGACCTCGTACGGTGACGCGCTCCCGTACGTGGAGAACGCCTCCAACCTCGTCGCCGAGCAGGTGCCCGGCATCGACGCGATCCTGGTCGGCCACACGCACGTCGAGGTGCCCTCGTACACGGTGAAGAACGAGGAGACCGGCGCGGACGTCCTGCTCTCCGAGCCGTACTGCTGGGGCTACCGGCTCAGCGTCTTCGACTTCGAGCTCGAACTGCACCACGGGCAGTGGAAGGTGACGAAGAAGACGGCCCAGACCCTCAACCCGAACACCGTGGACGAGGACCCGGAGATCAAGAAGCTCCTCCAGGCCGACCACGAGCTGGTCGTGAAGTACGTCAACACGACCGTCGGCACCTGCACCCAGGACCTCTCGGGGGCGGAGGCCTGCTGGAAGGACGTGCCGATCATGGACTTCATCCACCAGGTCCAGATGGACACGGTGAAGGCGGGCCTGTCGGCGAGCGATGCCGCGCTGCCGCTGCTCTCCGTCGCCGCGCCCTTCAGCCGGACCGCCGACATCCCGGCGGGCAACGTCACGATCAAGGACATCGCCGGCCTCTACATCTACGACAACACCCTGTACGGCAAGAAGCTCACCGGCGCCCAGCTCAAGGACTACCTGGAGTTCGCGGCGAAGTACTACCACCAGGTGCCGGTCGGCACGAAGGTCGACACCGCGACGGTGACGAACGCCAACAGCTTCTGGGACTACATGTACGACACGGCGGCCGGCGTCTCGTACGACATCGACATCGCGCAGGCGGAGGGTTCGCGGATCAAGAACCTGACGTACAAGGGCGCGGCCGTCGCCGACGACCAGGTCTTCGTCGTGGCGGTCAACAACTACCGGGCGAACGGCGGCTCCGGCTACCCGCACATCGCGTCGGCCGACATCGCCTACAGCTCCACCAACGAGATCCGCCAGCTGATGATCGACTACGTCACCGCCAAGGGCGCCCTGGACCCGAAGGACTTCGCGGCGGTCAACTGGAAGCTGACGCAGGGCGGTACGCCCGTGTTCTAGGCGGCCCCGGTGATCGAGCAGGTCTTCGAGGAGCAGCGTTCCCGGCTGAGGGCCATGGCCCACCGCATGCTCGGCTCGCTCACCGAGGCCGACGACGCCCTCCAGGACGCCTGCTCGCGCGGCAGCCGGGCCGACACGGGTGAGGTCGAGAACCCGGCGGGCCGGCTGACGACGGTGGTCGCGCGTGTGTGCCTGAACATGCTGCGCACGCGCGAGCACCGGCGCGAGGAGCCGTTGGAGGCGGGGCAGGCGGGGGAGGCCGGGCGCGCGGGGGCGGTGGCCGATCCGGAGGAGGAGGCCCGCTGGCCGACTCGGTGGGTGTGGCGCTGCTCGTCGTGCTCGACACCCTGTCGCCCGCGGAGCGGCTCGCGTTCGTGCCGCACGACATGTTCGGCGTGCCCTTCGACGAGATCGCACCCATGGTCGAGCGGAACCCGGCGGCGGTACGGCAGTTGGCCGGCCGTGCCCGCCGCCGGGTGCGCGGCGCCCCGCGTCCCGAGGCCGATCCGGCGCGCAGGCGCCGGGCCGTGGACGCCTACGTGGCCGCGACGCGCGGCGGCGACTTCGACGCCCTGGTCGCCCTCCTCCACCCGGACGTGGTGCTCCGCGCCGACCGTGCGGTCGTGCCGACCCCGGAACCCGTCCGCATCTCCGGCGCCCAGCCGGTCGCGAAGGGGCGCGATGGCCTCCATGGGCCGTGCGCGGTTCGCGGACGTCGTCCTGGTCGACGGACACGTGGGCATGGCGATGCTGGAATCGGGCCGCCTGCGCCTGGTCCTGCGCTTCACCTTCGAGACGGCCTGATCACGGAGGTCGACGTGATCGCGGAACGGGAGCGGCTGCGCGAGCTGGATCTCGCCCTCTGCCCCTGAGCCCTCACCCCTCACCCCTGATCCCTGACAGAACGAGGCGGTCATTTCGGGCATACGCTGAGGGTGTACCTGTGGATGCGACAAGCGCGGGATGCAGAGGAAGGTGAGTGCCATGCGCATGCTGCTCAAGGCGTCCTTCGACACGGAGAAGGCGAACGAGGCCATCAGGAACGGCACCCTGACGAAGATGGTCCAGGAGGCGGCGGAACACATGAAGCCCGAGGCGGCCTACTTCACCGCCGACGAGGGCCGGCGTACCGCCTTCATCGTCTTCGACATGCAGGAAAGCTCCCAGATGCCGGCCTTCAGCGAGCCGTTCTTCTTGAACCTCGACGCCAAGATCTCCTACACGCCGGTGATGAACATGGAGGACGTACAGAAGGGCCTGTCGCAGATCGGACGCTGACCTTCAGCTGAAGACGATCATCGACCCCTGCGCCAGACTCCGCGTCGCCGCCGCGTGCAGCCCGAGCCAGACGTGGCGTTCGCGGGCGAAGGGGCTCGGGTCGTACGGCGCCGGGACGGCCGGCTCCTCCAACTCCGTGGGGGCGCGCGGGGGTTCCGGCGCCGCCGGCGGATTGGCCGGGTCGATGCCGATCGCCGGGGCGACGTATTCGAGTTCGCGCAGGAGGGCCTGCGCGGAGCCCAGCGGACCGCCGCCCGCGAGGAGTTCGTCGTTGGACAGGGGCTGGGGGAAGTCGACCGGGACGTACGCACCCGCGTGGTCGTAGTGCCAGACGAGATGCGACTGCTGGGCCGTCGACTCGAACATCTCCAGCAACTGCTCGTAGTCGCCGCCCAGTTCGTCCACCGGCGTCACCGGCAGACCGCACACCTGGAGCAGATACACGCGGCGCAGGAAGTGCAGCGCGTCGTAGTCGAAGCCGGCCACCGGGGCGACCTCGCCGGACAGACCCGGCATGTACTGGTACACGGGCACCGGCGGAAGGCCGGCCGCGTTCAGCACGCTGTTGTACTGCGCGAGTTCCTCGGCGAACGGATTGTCGGGGGTGTGGCACAACACGTCGACGAGCGGTACCAGCCACAGGTCACAGGCCAAAGAGGGCTCCTCAGACAGGGTGGTCAAGGCCGGGCAGAAGGCAGGGTAGTCGGTACGGCTTCGGGTGACCCCCTCCAGGACAGGTCAGCTGCCCTTGTGCAGGTCCCATACCCACACACCGTGCACCCACTTCCCGTCACGGCCCACCAGTTCGGTCACGGCCTTGCGCAGGGCGTCGTCGTGCGGCTGCGACACCACCACCAGCGCTCCTGCCTTCCAGTACGCGACATCCCGCTCGGCCTGCGCCCGCCAGTTCTTGCCGATCGTGGGAATCACGCCGGTGTAGCGGACATCACGCAGCATCTGCGAGGTGTAGCGGGGGGAGGCGCCGTAGATGCCGACGCGGTCCTCGCCGTAGGGCCGTTGAAGTAGCCGCCGGGGACGCTGAAGCCGAGGCCGGCCCCCTCCTGCCGGTGCAGGGCCTCCGCGCCGCCGGGATCGGGCAGCGGCACGGGGACGAGGGACTCGCCCTTGCGGACGTACGGCTTCCACGCCCCGTCCGTGAAGACGCTCCTCGTTGAACGCGGGGATGACGACCGAGAGGTCCACGACCCTGGCCAGGGTGCTCATTCGTCCGCGGGCCCCTCGACGAGGCTCAGCGAGTGCGCGTTGTACTCGGCGACGATCGCACGCGCCGCCGTGGTGTCGCGCTGCGCCAGGGCGTCGACCAGATCGGTGTGGGCGCACCACAGGACGCCGCGCAGATCGGTCAGCCGCCGCAGATGCTGCACCGCGCACACCCAGGACTGCACGCGCAGCCGGTGCAGGAAGTCGGCGAGGTACGGGTTGCCGAAGAGGGCGCCGAGCTCGCGCCAGAAGCGCAGGTCGTAGCCGATCAGCACGGTGAGGTCGCCGGCGGCCGCGGCGCGCTGCGCCTCCTCGCCGCGGCGGCGCACCCCGGCGAGGGCCGCGACCGCGCGGGGCTCGTCGAACCGCCGGTTGCGCTCGGGCCTGATGTCGAGCTCGTGGAACATGCCGTCGGTGACCAGGGTGCGGGCCTCGACGATGCCGCGGTAGTCGCCGGCCGAGTACTCGTGGACATGGAAGCCACGGTGCTGGTCGGCGTCGAGGAGCCCCTGCGCGGACAGGTCGACGAGCGCCTCGCGCACGGGCGTCGCGGAGACCCCGTACTGCTCGGCGATCTCCTTGACCGTGAACTCCTGGCCCGGCTGCAGCCGCCCCGCCAGTACCTCGTCGCGCAGCGCGTCCGCGATCTGCTGGCGCAGGGTGCTGCGGGTGACGGGGCCGTTTCCGCTGCTGCCGGGCATGGGTCGGGCGTCTCCTCGTCGCGATCGGCTGGCGTGCACGTCCATATGTACGAGCACGCCACCTTACGCGTTCGGGTTTGGCGGGTTGACCCGCGTAGCTTTCGACGGGCGGTGCGGCGGCCGAGCGGCCGCGGACGGCTAGCGCGTGTACTCGTCCGCCACCGAGAGCGCCGCGTCCAGCGCCGCGAGCCCCTCCTTCAGCTCGGCCTCACTCACGTTGCACGGGGGCACGACATGGGTGCGGTTCATGTTGATGAAGGGCCAGATGCCGTGCTTCTTCGCGGCGGCACCGAAGGCGGCCATGGGGGCGTTCGCCTCGCCGGCCGCGTTGTACGGCACCAGCGGCTCGCGCGTCTCCTTGTCCTTCACCAGGTCCAGCGCCCAGAACATGCCGACACCGCGCACCTCGCCGACGCTCGGGTGCCGCTCGGCCAGCTCGCGCAGGGCCGGCCCGACGACCGTGGCGCCGAGCTGCCCCGCGTTGTCGACGACGCCCTCCTGATCCATGACGTTGATCGTCGCGACGGCGGCGGCACAGGCCAGCGGGTGCCCGGAGTAGGTGAGACCACCGGGGTAGGGCCGCCTGCCGAAGGTCTCGGCGATCGCACCCGAGATCGCGACACCGCCCAGCGGCACATAACCGCTGTTCACGCCCTTGGCGAAGGTCATCAGGTCCGGTGTCACGCCGAACAGGTCCGCCGCGAACCACTCACCGGTCCGCCCGAACCCGGCCATCACCTCGTCCAGGACGAAGACGATTCCGTACTTGTCGCATATCTCACGTACGCCGGCGAGGTAACCGGGCGGCGGCACCATGATCCCGGCGGTTCCCGGGATGGTCTCCAGGATGATCGCGGCGACGGTGGCCGGCCCCTCGAAGGCGATCGTCGTCTCCAGGTGCTCCAGCGCCCGCGCGCACTCCTGCTCCTCGGTCTCGGCGTAGAAGCGGGAGCGGTACAGGTACGGCGCCCAGAAGTGCACGACACCGGCCGCGGCGCCGTCGGAGGCCCAGCGGCGCGGGTCGCCGGTGATGTTGATCGCCTGCTGGGTGCCGCCGTGGTACGAGCGGTACGCCGCCAGCACCTTCGGGCGCCCGGTGTGCAGCCGCGCCATCCGCACGGCGTGCTCCACGGCGTCGGCCCCGCCGTTGGTGAAGAAGATCTTGTCCAGGTCGCCGGGTGTCCGCTCGGCGATCAGCCGGGCCGCCTCCGAACGGGCCTCGATCGCGAAGGCGGGCGCGAACGTCGTCAGGTGTGCGGCCTGCTCCTGTATCGCGGCGACGACCTTCGGGTGCTGGTAGCCGATGTTGGTGTAGACGAGCCCGCTGGTGAAGTCCAGGTACCGCTTGCCGTCGTAGTCCCAGAAGTACGACCCCTCCGCACCGGCGACGGCGAGCGGGTCGATGAGCTCCTGCGCGGACCAGGAGTGGAACACATGAGCACGGTCCATGGCCTTCACGGCGGCGCCGGCCTCGGGGTTTGGCTGAGGGGTCATGGCGCGAGCGTAGATGTCCGAGGTGCCCGCTCGGTATCGGCTTCCTGTCTGTGAAGTGGGGGTTTCTGCGACAGGTTGTCGACGGGTTGCCGGGGGAGCCCCTCAGCCGGTGATCCGCCGGCGTCCCAACCGGTGCGGAACGGCGGGGCTGTCGGGCGCCGGGCCTCGGCCGTCACCCATGCGAGGAGGTGGTCCTGCAGCGACTGCCCACGCTCGTCCGCCATGGCTGCGAGCAGGTCCCGGATCCCTTCGGGGACGTCACGGATGTCGACGGTGACCATGCGGCAGTCGCATGTCCGGAGCGGTGTGCCAGGAGGCATGTTGACAGCAAGCTGTCCAATGGGCAGCATGCTGTCAACAGCTCTCTGTTCGGAGGCGGAGCCATGAACAGCAGCCGCAAGCCCGTCCATCTGGCCGTGTACGACACCCTCGCCGACTGGGAGACGGGGCACACGACCGCGTATCTCGCCCGCGCCGGGTACGAGATCCGCACCGTGGGGCCGACCCGGGAGCCGGTGCGCTCCATCGGAGGCCTCCGCGTCCAGCCCGACCTGGCCCTGGACGACGTGCGGCCCGAGGACAGCTCCCTGCTGATCCTCCCGGGCGCCGACCTCTGGGACGCGGGCGACGCGCTCGCCCCCTTCGCCCGCAGGGCCCGCGCCTTCCTCGATGCCGGCGTCCCGGTCGCCGCCATCTGCGGGGCCACCGCCGGGCTCGCGCGAGAAGGACTGCTCGACGGCCGCGACCACACCGGCGCGGTCTCCTTCTACCTCGCCGCGACCGGGTACCGGGGCGGCGAGCGGTACGTCGACGCCGACGCCGTCACCGACGGGAAGCTGATCACCGCCGGGCCCACCGAGCCCGTCGCCTTCGCGCGCGAGGTATTCCGGCTGCTCGGGGTGTACGAGGGCGAGGTACTGGACGCCTGGTACCGGCTGTTCCACGACTCGGACGCGCAGGCGTACGCCGTCCTGGAGGAGGCCGGCCGGTGAGCCGCGAACGCCAGGACCTGCTCAGCCGCAGCGCCCTCGGAGTCTTCGGGCTCAACGGCCGGTTCCTCGGTGTCGCCGAGGAGCTGGCCCGGCCCGCCGGACTCACCGCCGCCTGGTGGCAGGTGCTCGGCGCGGTTCTCGGTGAGCCGCTGTCCGTCGCCGGGATCGCCCGCGCCATGGGCATCACGCGGCAGAGCGTCCAGCGGATCGCCGACCTGCTCGTACAGCGCGACCTCGCCGAGTACCGGCCCAACCCCGCCCACCGCCGCGCCAAGCTCCTCGCGCCGACGGCGCAGGGGCGCGCGGCGATCGCGCGTGTCGGCCCGGGTCACGCGGCCTTCGCCGACCGGCTCGCGGAGGAGTTCGGGGAGGCCGAACTCGCCGAGGCCGTCCGCGTACTGGAACGGCTGTCCAAGGTGCTGGACCAGCTGGGGCCGCCCGTTACGGAACCGTAGACACCGCTCCGTCCACCTCCCCGTACGCCCGCACTATCGTTGGGATGTTGCACAGCGCGTATCGGGGGATTTCGGGGGGACCTGCGATGGAGAAGCTCGGGGCTGGGGATCCGCAGCGGATCGGGGCGTACCGGCTGCTGGCGCGGCTCGGGGCCGGTGGGATGGGGCATGTGTATCTCGCCCGGTCGGACCGGGGCCGTACCGTCGCCGTGAAGCTGGTGCGGGAGGAGCTGG
This sequence comes from Streptomyces sp. DF42, assembly GCF_058267695.1. Lineage (NCBI taxonomy): Bacteria > Bacillati > Actinomycetota > Actinomycetes > Kitasatosporales > Streptomycetaceae > Streptomyces > Streptomyces sp. DF42. The sequence continues at coordinate 5,282,981 of NZ_CM177859.1, forward strand.
CCGCGCAGGAGGAGTTCCGGGCGCGGTTCCGGCAGGAGGTGCAGGCCGCGCGGCAGGTGGGCGGGCACTGGACGGCACCCGTCCTGGACGCCGACACGGAGGCCGCCGTGCCCTGGGTCGCCACCGGGTACGTCGCCGGGCCGAGCCTGCAGCAGGTCGTCGGGCGCGACCACGGGGCGCTGCCCGAGCGTTCGGTGCGCATCCTCGCGGCCGGGCTCGCGCACGCGCTGCAGGACATCCACGCCGCCGGGATCATCCACCGCGACCTCAAGCCGTCCAACGTGCTGGTGACGATCGACGGTCCGCGGGTCATCGACTTCGGGATCGCGCGGGCACTGGAGACCGTGACGGACGGCGGGCTGACGCGAACCGGCGCGCTCGTCGGGTCGCCCGGGTTCATGGCGCCCGAGCAGGTGCGCGGCGACCGGATCACGCCCGCCTGCGACGTCTTCTGCCTGGGCTCGGTGCTGGCGTACGCCGCCACCGGCCACCTTCCCTTCGGCGGCGCCAACAGCGGTGTGCACGCCCTGATGTTCCGTATCGCCCAGGAGGAGCCCGACCTGGAGGGGGTGCCGGAGGGCATCGCCGACCTCGTCCGGGCCTGTCTGAAGAAGGACCCCGGCGCCCGGCCGGCGCTGGACGACGTGCTGGAGCGGACCGGGGCCGAGGACACCGTGCTCGGCGGTCGCTCGCGGGACCCGTGGCTGCCGAGCGCGCTGGTCGCCCAACTGGGCCGTCACGCCGTGCAGTTGCTGGACTCCGAGGACCCGGAGGAGGCGACCGGGCCCGAGGGTTCGCAGAGTGCGGGAGGGCCCTCGCTGGAGAAGGCGGCACCCGAGGCCTCGCCCGAGCACGCCCCCGCCGCCGACTCCGCACCGGAGCCGGGCGCCCCCGCAGCGCCGCCCCCGCCGGGGCAGCCGGGGACCGGGGCGCCGCTGAACCACCTCCCGACGATGGTCGGCGGACAGGGCACCCAGACACCCCCGCCCGGCCACCCGGCCCATCCGGCCTACGGCCATCCGCAGCAGCATCCCCAGCAGCAGCCCGGCTACGGCTACCCGCAGCAGCCGCCGCCGGGTGCCTACGGCTACCCCCAACAGCCCGGCGCCTACGGAGGCCTGGGCTCCACCCCGCCCTACGGCCCGCCCTACGCCGGCCCGCCCCCGCCCGCCCCGCAGGAACCGCCGAGGAGGAGCGGCCGCTCCACCGCGGCGCTGATCGCCGTCGCCCTGGTCGTCGCGCTGGGCGCCGGCGGCTCGGTGTACGCCCTCATGAGCGGCGGCGACAAGTCCGACGACAAGTCCGGCCCGGCCCCGACCACCGGCGCACCCCGGACGTCCGGCCCGACGACGTCCCCGCCGGACCCGACGAGCCCGCCCCCCACCACCTCCGCGCCGGCCGACGGCGCGATCCCGACCGCCTACCTGGGCACCTGGACGACCACCATCACCAACGCCGACGGCGAGAACACCCGCGAACTCACCATCCAGCAGGGCGAGGTGGGCGACACGGTCCTCTCCCTCGTCGCCGACGGACCCACGAGCAACGGCACCTACCACTGTGTCTTCCAGGCCGACCTGACCTCGGCGCCGGGCAGCGGCGGCATGCTCCGGATCGGCCCGTCCACCGTGACGTCCGGCGACTCGGGCTACTGCAAGCCGGGCGACGCCACCGTGCTCAGTCTGCTGCCGGACGGCAGTCTGAGCCGCGAGAACAGCAGCAACGGCGAGAAGCTGACGTACACCAAGGAGTAACCTCAAGTCCCCTTCTCCGCAAGGCCGTTGAGATCACCCGGCCATACGGTGACCCCGGTGGAGTGGCTGAGCGCAGAGAACGTCGTGGCCGTCGGCACCGCGGTGCTGGGCATCGTCGCGTCCGGGATCATGGTCTGGTACGAGCGCCGGGTGCCGCGGCGCTGGGGGCACCGCCCACGCCCTTGAGGCAGTGGGGGAGGATCGGCTACCGGGTCCAGATGGACAACCCGATAGGCGATGACGTCCGGATGGGCAGAGATGTCCGACGCCACCCTCGTCCTGCTCCGCTTCGAGAACGACGGCTCCCAGGGCATCGACCGCGACGACTACACCAGCCCCGAAGTCCACGGCCTGACCGCGGTGTTCACCGACCGCACCATCCGCGGGGTCTCGGTCACCCAGCCGTCCGACACCGACCACCTGATGGACCACTTCACCGCCGCCCGGGGCTTCGGCTACGACGGCAACTCGCTGCGCATCCCGCGCGTCCCGCTCAACCACGGCGACCACTTCAAGCTGCTCGTGCTGTCCCTGAAGGACGTACGCCGGATCTACCGGGGCGATCTGACGCGCTGGAAGCAGGTCGACCCGTCGCTCCCCGACCTCCCGATCGTGCTGGTCAGCCGCAACGCCGACTCCGGGACGCGGCAGATCTTCCAGCGCCGGGTGCTCGGCACCTGGGAGCGGGTGCCCAGCACCTCGCTGGACTGCGTCCACAAGGACGACGCGTCCGCGCCCGTCATGCGCTGCGAACTGGACTCCACGGAGGATGTGCTCGCCAGGGTGGCCCGACTGCCCGGCGCCCTCGGCTACACCGAGACCACCCTGGCCGGCGGCCACCGCGGACTGCGCACGGTCCCCCTCGACGGCGCCTCCGCCTTGCGCGTGGCCGCAGCGGCGGAAGAGACGCTTCTTCGGGTGGCCTCCTGCTTGTCGGTGGGGTGGGCGGTGCCGTTGTCGGGTGTCTTGAGCACGCGCGGCAGATGGCGGTGAAGGTGCTCGACTTCGACTTCGCGGCCGCGGCCGCGAAGTGCTCGCGCAAGGAGTTCGGTGAGGCCGCGTGCACGGTGCTTGCCGCCTGTTCTCTCGCCCATTGCGAGCTGTTGCTTCCAAGGAGACAGAACGCCCTGGCCACAGGGGCAAGGGCTCAGCAGGGCTCAGGGGAACTCGCGGGATGTCGCACATACGGTCGGGGCCGCCGTGCGTGCCGCAGGGGCCACGGCCCCTGCGTGGTCCGGCGACCTCGGGACGTCACCGGTCCCGCGAGCTCCGGAGCGTCGCCGTACCCACAGTGGATCAGGCCCAGCCGTGGATCTGCCCATCCTCATGATCAGCCGGACCTCCAATCCGCCCGGCCCCGGAGCCAGTTGCTCGCCAAGTTGGTGAGCGCGTGCACCGACGCGTCGCCAGGCGACCACGGACTGCGCCTGCGAAGCGAAAGCCGAGCGATGTCTTTCGAAACTCGTTAAAGGGCCACTTCTATTTCGAGCATTGACCGCGTGACTTCCGCCGACTTAGGTTACGCGCCAAGCCATCCATCGGAAACACGGAGGTTACGTGTTGGCCCTCTCGTCGCACGAACGCGAAATGGAAATCCTCCGTCTACTCGACAGCGAATCCCGAGTGGCGGTGGCGGATCTCAGCGTGCGATTCGGCACGTCGCCCGTCACGACCCGCAAGGACCTGGAGTCGCTGGAACGCCGTCGTCTGCTGCGCCGGGTCCGCGGGGGCGCGATCGGATACGAGGGATCCGACGAGGGCGCCTTTGAGCTGCGGCTTCGGCATCGCGCTGAGACCAAGCGGGCAATAGCCCGTGCGGCTGCCGGTCTGGTGCACGACGGCGACGCGATCGCGCTGGACTGCAGCACCACGTGCTACTTCCTGGCAGAATTTCTGCGCGAACGGCAAGGACTGGTGGTGGTCACCAACGGTCTGCGCGCGGCCGAAGTGCTGAGCGATTCTGCGACGGTGATTCTCACCGGTGGGACGTTGCGGCGCTCGTCCTGGTCGCTCATCGGGGATTTCACCGATTCCCTGTCCCGGGGCGGTCCACTGCTGCACGGGTTCTTCGGAGTACGGTCGGTGTCCCCCGTGCACGGGCTGCTGGAGCTGAGCGCGGAGGAGGCAGCAGCCAAGCGAAAGCTCGCCGCGGCCTGCCGTGATGTCTACGCACTCTTCGACTCTTCGAAGATCAACACGTTCGCGCTGCATGCCTTCGCACCGGTGGACCGCGTCACCGGCCTGTTCACCGAAAGCCAGGTGAACGACGAGACGGTCGCCGAGTGGGACGAAAAGGGTGTCACGACGCACCGGATCGCGCCGTCCGCCGAGGGGCAGCCATGAGCGCTGTCAAGCATGTCGCCGCAGTGGATCTGGGTGCGGAGAGCGGCCGCGTGATCCTCGGGCACTTCGACGGGAACCGGCTGAAGAGCGAGGAGGTGCACCGTTTCGCCAACGGCGCACGGCAGACCGACGGCGCACTGCGGTGGGACGTCGCGCGGATCTGGTCCGGGATCCGGACCGGCCTGAACATGGCGGCGGCCCGCGTCGACCGGTTGGCCTCGGTGGGTGTGGACGCCTGGGGCCTGGACTATGCGCTGCTGGACCAGCAGGGCGCCCTCGTCGACGATCCCGTCAGCCACCGGGATCTGCGCGTCGAGGGAGCACTCGATCAGGCGGTGCGTACCGTCGGGGCGGAGCGGCTCTACGAGGCCACGGGCACCCAGCTGATGGACGTCAACACCGTCTACCAGTTGCTGGCCGAACGACGCACTCCGCGGGGCCGGGCCCGGCAGGACGGCGCCGCGACGCTGCTGATGATCCCTGACCTCTTCCACTACCTGCTCTCCGGTACCGCGGTCGTGGAACACACCGTGGCGACCACCAGCGGCGCGTACGACATCCGGAGCAGGCGCTGGGCGACGGGCCTGCTGGACGAGCTGGGGATTCCGACAGCGTCCTTGCCGGAGATCGTCGACCCGGGCACGGACCTCGGCCCGCTTCTGCCAGGGCTGATCGGCTCGCCCGCACTGGCCGGGACCCGGGTGATCACCCCGGCCGGCCACGACACCGCCAGTGCCGTGGTCGGTGCCGGGCTGGTCGACGCGTCAGCGGCATACATCTCCTCCGGTACCTGGTCGCTGGTGGGGGTCGAGACCCGGCAACCAGTCCTTGGCGCGGCGGCGCGCACGGCGAATCTGAGCAACGAGGGCGGGGTGGAGGGAACGGTCCGTCTCCTGCGCAACGTGATGGGCATGTGGATCCTCCAGGAGTGCCGTCGCCAGTGGGCCAGGGAGGGGAACGAGCTGGCGTACGGTGACCTGGTCACCCTCGCCTCACAGGCCCCGCCGGAGCGGTCCGTCATCGACCCGGACGACCCCGTCTTCGCCGGTCCCAGTGACATGCCGGAGCGGATCCGCTCGTACTGCCGTGAGCACGGCGAGCCCGTCCCGGGCAGTGTCGGTGAGGTCACCCGGTGTGTGCTGGAGAGTCTGGCCCTGCGCTACGGGAGGGTTCTGGGCGATCTCGCCGCCGCGACCGGCCGCCCGGCGCCGCTGGTGCAGGTGATCGGCGGCGGGTCCAGGAACCAGCTGCTCAATGAGTTGACCGCACGGGCCGCCGGAGTTCCCGTGCACGCCGGCCCGGTGGAGGCGGCCTCTGACGGGAACATCCTGGTCCAACTCGCGGCACTCGGTGAGTTGAACGGCCTGGACCAGATGCGCGAGGTGTCCCGGCGTAGCAACCGAACCGTCGTTCACCTCCCCTGACACCAGGGCCGGTGATCACTGGCACCGGCCCTGGCCACCCCCTGACCGGTCGTCTCCGCTTCTCGTGCCCCCGGTAGGCGCGCTCGCGGCGTCGGTGGAGAACCCGGGCGGCTGCCCTACGAGGGCTTCCGGCCGCTCTGCGATCACGGACACCGACCGCCGGTTCCTGATGTGCGGATTCTGCCGGAAGCGGCACCAGCTTCCCTCCCGGGGCGCTGGCCCAGATCTGTAAGGCGCGGCCCTGTTCGGCCGTCGCCGTCGAGAACAGGGGTTTTGATCCCCTGGCGGCCGGCCGACCGTATCGGTCCATCCCACAGAGACGGCCTCGCCCCTGGCGAGGCCTGAACGGAGCAGCAATGAGATATTCCCGGCGTTGGATGAGCACGGTCATCGCCACCGCCTCGGCGGGGGCGCTGGTTCTCACCGGTTGCAGCAAGAAGGACGAGAACACCTCGGGGGCCGCCACGGCTTCCTCGGGCGCGGTGAAGGTCGCGTTCGTCCCCAAGGTGCAGGGCATCCCGTACTTCGAGGCGATGAACACGGGCGGCAAGGCGGCGGCCAAGAAGCTGGGGATCCAGTGGATCTACCAGGGCGCCACCACCGGCGACGCGGCGGCCCAGGCGGATATCGTCAAGTCGCTGATCCAGCAGAAGGTCGATGTGATCGCGGTCGCGCCCAATGACCCCGATTCGCTGGCGCCTGTACTCAAGCTGGCGAAGCAGGCAGGTATCAAGGTGATGACGACCGACACCGACGCCCCCAATTCGGTCCGCCAGGTCTTCGTCAACCAGGCCACCGCCGAGGGTGTCGGCCGGGCGCTCACCGACCAGATCGCCAAGGCGACGGGTGGTGAGGGCGAGTACGCGATCGTCTCCTGCGGTCAGACCGCGGCCAATCTGAACTCGTGGATCGCGGAGCAGAAGTCGTACACCGCCAGCAAGTATCCCAAGTTGAAGATCGCCGACATCGTCTACGCGGGTGAGGACCAGGCGCAGGCGGTCACCATGGCGAAGAGCCTGATGAGCGCCCATCCGAATCTCAAGGGTCTGGTCGGTGAGTGCACCACTTCGGCACCGGGCGTGGCGCAGGCGGTGAAGGAGGCCGGGAAGATCGGCAAGGTCTTCACCGTCGGCGTAGGGACGCCGACCAGCATGAAGCCTTTCCTGAACGACGGCTCGTCCAGCGCGTCCGTGCTGTGGGATGTCCAGAACCTCGGCTATCTCACGGCCTGGGCGGGGGCCCAGCTCGCGGCGGACAAGTCCTTCGAGGCATCGAACAAGGTCAACGCCTCCATGCCGGCCGTGACCTACACCGCCGACCAGAAGATGCTGCTCCTCGGTGAGCCTCTGATCATCACCAAGGCGAACGCCGGCGAGTTCGACTACTGACCGCCGGGTCGGGCGGGCCGTCGTACGGCCCGCCCGACCGACCGAGGGAGAGTACACGTGACGACCACCACACCCGTCGCCCCGGCGGGCGAGGGCCTGCGCCTGAGTGGTATCCGCAAGGCGTATGGAGGGGTTCAGGCGCTGCGTGGCGTCGAGTTCACCGTCGACAGTGGCGAGATCCACGCCCTGGTCGGCGAGAACGGCGCCGGCAAGTCCACCCTGATCAAGATCATCTCTGGTGCGGAGAGCCCGGATACGGGCACGGTCCTGCTCGGTTCCACCGTGCTCGTCCACGGCAGCACCGGTGACGCCCTGGACGCCGGGATCGCCACCGTCTACCAGGATCCCCGGCTCTTCGGTGAACTCACCGTTACCGAGAACGTCTTCATCGGGCGTGAGCTGCGCCGTCGGGGCCGGGTCGACTGGGCACGGCAACGACAGCGGGTCGCCGAGGTGTTCACGCGGCTCGGTGTCGATCCGCAACTGGCCGATGTACGCGTCGCCGACCTCGCGGTGGCCGAGCAGCAGCTCGTTTCCATAGCCAAGGCGTTCGCCCGCGACGCCCGCATCCTCATCCTGGACGAGCCGTCGGCCATTCTGACCGATCGTGAGATCAACCGGCTCTTCACCGCGCTGCGCGGACTGCGTGAGCACGGTGTCGGCGTGATCTATATCAGCCACCGGCTCGACGAGATCGCCCGTATCGCCGATCGGGTGACCGTGCTGCGCGACGGTCAGGTGGTGGCCACCCGTTCCACACAGGACACCACGGTGCGCCAGATCGCCGAACTGATGGTCGGCAGGCCGTTGTCCGAGACGGCTGTCACCCGTCCGCGGCCCGGAGACGGGCGTGTCCTGGAGGTCCGTGGGCTGAGCCGGTCCGGACGTTTCGAGAACGTGGACCTCGACGTACGGCCGAGGGAGATCGTGGCCCTGTACGGCCTTGTGGGTTCCGGCACCGACGCCGTGGCACACGCGCTGTCCGGCCTCGACCCGGCGGCCCGCGGCAGTGTCCGAATCGACGGTGAGCCGGTCGCCACCGGCATCCCGGAAGCTGCCGCGCGGGCGGGGCTGGCCCTGCTGCCGGCCAACCGGCAGGTGCAGGGCGTCTTCGCCGACAAGAGCATCGCCTTCAACATCTCGGTCGGGCATCTGCGCAGGCTCAGCCGTGCTTTCTGGTTCGACCGCGGAGCGGAGGCATCCCTGGCCGCCGACTTCATGAAACGCCTGGCCGTCAAGGCGCCCACGGCGAAGACCCCGATCGGCCGGCTGTCCGGCGGCAATCAGCAGAAAGTCGTCCTGGCCCGCCAGTTGGCCGGAGAACCACGCGTCCTGGTGCTGGAGGAGCCGACCCAGGGCGTGGACATCGGCGCCAAGGCGGAGATTCACCAACTGGTGTTCGATCTCGCCGACGCAGGCAACGCGGTCCTCCTGGTCTCCACCGACCTGCCCGAGGTGCTCCAGCTGGCCGACCGGCTCCTGGTGCTCCGGGGCGGACGGGTGGTCGGCGAATTCGGCCGCGGCGCGAGTCAGGCGGATGTCCTGGCATCGGCCGCGGGCGAGAAATCCCAGGAACGGGCCGCAGCGGGGACCACCCGGCAGTCCACTGACAACCAACAGGATGGAGAGGAGGTGGAACGGTCATGACGACAGCGATCGCTCCCCGCGCACCGAGACGTCCGATTGCCCGACCCGTCGAGGGCCAGGAGATCGTCCTCGCCGTGGTGCTCGGCACGCTCTGGGCGTTCCTCGCGCTCACCACCGACACGTTTCTGACCGCGGGCAATCTGCAGAGCATTCTGTTCGCGGTGGCACCCGTCGCTGTCATCGGCGTCGGTATGACAGCGGTGATGGTCACCGCGGGAATCGATGTATCGGTGGGCAGCGGCGTCGCCGTCGTCGCCGTGATCGCCGCCAGACTGGTGCGTGACCAGGGGGTGCCGGGGTACGCGGCGATGCTCGTCGCCGTTCTCGCCGGAGCGCTGCTGGGCGCCGTCAACGGATCACTGGTGGCCTACGGGCGCGTGCATCCGATCGTGGTCACCTTCGGCACCCTCTATGTCTTCCGCTTCGTCGCGCTGCAACTGTTCGGATCAGCCAACGTGGACAACGTCCCGGGCACCTTCGGACTCCTCGGCGGAGGCAGGGAAGGCCTGTTTCTCGGCGTCCCCGTGGCCTGGTGGCTGACGGTGGTCATCGGCGCCGTCGTCTGGTTCCACATGCGCCACCGGGTCACCGGGCGACACTGGTACGCGGTCGGCGGGGACGCGTCCGCCGCGCGGCTCGCGGGCATCAAGGTCACCCGGCGCCAGATCGGCGCCTACGTCCTGACCGGTGCGCTGGTGGGTGTGGCCGCCTGCTTCGTGGTCGGCAGCGGCGGCACCGTCCAGCGCAACATCGGAAGCGGTCTGGAACTCCAGGTCATCGCCGCAGTGGTGATCGGCGGCACCAGTGTCCTGGGCGGGCGCGGCTCGGTGCTCGGCACCCTGCTCGGGGCCGTCCTGGTGGGCACCGTGTCCAGCGCGGTCACACTCCTCGGCTGGCCGTCACAACTGGCGAACCTGTTCGTCGGCGTGTTCATCATCATCGCGGTGGGTGCGGACCTGCTGCGCGAGCGCCGGAGGAGTGCACTGTGAGCCGGCGGACCGAGCAATTCCAGGAGACCCGGAGTACGACCGAGGGAACACCGGAGCCGCGGCAACAGCCCCCCTCGGACACTCGAACGGGGCCGGCGCAGGCCGGCCCGGCCGCGCGGGCCGTGCACTTCCTGCTGACCGAGCGGGTGGCGTTGCTGGGCGTGCTGCTCGTCGTTCTCCTCATCTGGATGAAGACGCTGGACTTCGGCGGCTATCTGATCGCCCCGTACGACAGCACCTATCTGGGAGCCAACCTCGACTCGATGGTGCCGGTCTGCCTGCTGGCCCTGGCTGAGCTGGTGGTCATGGTCGCCGGCCGGGGCGGCATCGACCTGTCTGTCGGCGGCATCGTCAGCCTGGCCGGCATGGCCTTCGGCTACCTCTATGGAATCTGGCACTGGCCGCTGCTGCCCGCACTGGCTGTCACCGTACTGCTGGGCGGGGTGCTCGGAGCGCTCAACGGTTTCCTCATCGCCTACCTGAGGTTTCCCGCGCTCATCGCGACCCTCGCCGCCGGCTATGCCTTCGGTTCCCTCGCGCTGAGCCTGCACAACAGCGACCCCATCTCCACGGAACGCATCCAGAACCTTTCCGGCATTACCGACTCCAGCACCGTGCCGGGGCTGGAATCGGTGATTCCGCCCTTCCCCGCCCAGGTCCTCACCTTCATGCTGCCCACCGCTGTCGTGCTGTGGCTGCTGATCAACCGGACCACATTCGGCCGGCGCCTCTACGGCGTGGGCACCAACGAGACAGCGGCGCATTTCGCGGGAGTCTCGGTCCGCCGACTGCGGTTTCGGGCGTATGCCACCTCCGGGCTCCTCTCCGGGCTGGTGGCTGTCCTCACCGTGGCCCAGTTCGCCTCGGCACGACCCGACGCGGGCTCCGCGGGAAACGGCATGGCCCTGCCCGCGATCACCATCGCCGTGCTCGGCGGCGTCGCCGTATCCGGCGGAATCGGCCGCGTCGGCGGGGTGGTCCTCGCAGCTCTGCTGGTCACCTGGCTCAACACCGGAATCCTGCTGATGTTCAACACCTCCGAGGGCGGCGAGTACCAGATGCTCGCCCTCGGCGCGGTCCTTCTGCTGTCCGCTCTGCTCAACAGCCTGACCATGCGCAAATACGGGAGCCTGAGATGAATGTCCTGAGCGACCCCGCTCTTGTCCCCGAGAGCCTCGTCGCCCTGACCCGGCGGCTCGGCGATCCGATCGCCGACCTCGCGATCCTCGCCGAGGGCAACACCTCGACGGTGCTCCCCGACGGCCGGTTCGTGGTGAAGGCCAGCGGATCCCGGATGGACCGCGCCTCCACCGACGATTTTGTCGTCGTGGAACCCGAACCGTTGCTGAAACTGATGGAGCGCCCGGGCGCGAGCCAGGACGAACTCTCCGCTCTGCTGTCGGCCTCGCCGGCCGGCCGACCGGGCCCTGCCCGGTCGGCGTCGATCGAGACCCTGGTGCACCTCGCGGCCATCGCCGCCGGCGGGGCGGCCTGGGTGGGCCACACCCATCCGACCGCCGTGGTCGGCATGCTGTCCACCGAGGAGGCGGAGGAGTTGTTCTCCGCTCCGCTCTTCCCCGATGAGGCCGTCGTCCTGGGCCGCCCGGCCTGGGTCCCCTACCTGCCGCCCGGTCTGGACCTGGGCAGGGCGGCTCTGGCCTCCATCCGCCGGCACATCGATACCCACGGGGCCCCGCCCCGCCTGGTACTCCTGGGCAATCACGGCATTGTCGCCCTCGGCCGCACCGCTGAGGAGGTTGAGGCGATCACCGCCATGTGCGTCAAGGCCGCCCGGGTGCGGCGGATCGCCCTGGGGTCCGGCTCGTTGGCCACTCTTGCGGTGGAATCCGCCTACGCCCTTGCCGCCCGACCCGACGAGGACCTACGTCGTCGGCTGCTGAGAGGAGCCGGCCAGTGAGCCTGCCCACACGCATCGAGGCTGTCTTCTTCGACATCGGCGGCCCCGTCTACGACGACGCGAACTTCGCCACGGCCGTGCTCACCGCATTGGATGAGATCCGCGCGGAACGCGGCGAGGGACCGGCGGACCGGGACCGCTTCACCACCCTCTACGACGAGACGCGGGCCCGTCAGGGCGGTTCGCTGCGAGGCGCGCTCAGCGAGGAGTTCCTCGACGGGCGGCACGAACGGGCCCTGCTGCACGAACGCACCCGCCGGCACTGGATACAACACCCGGGAACGCTGTACGCCGATGTCCTCCCGTGCCTGCGCGCACTGCACGGCCAGGTGCGTACCGGAGTCATCGCCAACCAGGAGGCCGGTGTCGTCGACGCCCTCACCCGCGACGGTGTCGCCCATCTGATCGACGTATGGGGGGTCTCGGCACTGGTCGGCAAGGAGAAGCCGGATCCGGAACTCTTCCACTGGGCGCTGGACAAGGCCGGGGTCGCGGCCGGGCAGGCCGTGCACGTCGGCAACCGGCTCGACACCGATGTCCGCCCCGCCCGGTCCGTCGGCCTGGGCACCGTCTGGGTGCTGCGCGGGGAGGCGCCACCGCACCCCACGCCGGAACAGCTCGCCGAACCCGACCTGGCCGTGGACGACCTGACCGGACTGGCACAGGTGCTCCTGTCCGGCGGAGCCTCATGACGGCGGTGACCATCGGCGTCGACATCGCCACAGCGGATGTACGGGCCGTCGCCGTCACCGGCGAAGGCCGCGTACTCGCCGTGGCGAGCGCGCCGCTGCCACCACCGAGCCACCCCCGCACCGGATGGAGCGAACAGGATGCCGTGTACGCCGCGGTGTCCTTCGACGTCCTTGCCGAGCTCACCGCTCAGCTGGGCCCCCGCCCGGTCGCCGGTGTCTGCGTCACCTCCACCTCGGGCACCGTCGTCCCGTGCGACGAGCACGGCAACCGGGCCGGACCCGCCGTGATGTACGACGACCAGCGCGCCCGGACCGGGCCGGGGGCCGCCCCCGCCCTGCCGGACGCGCTGGCCCGAGTCGCCTGGCTCCAGCGCTACACCCCGGCCCCGCGCTATCTGCATGTCGCCGACACCGTGACCGCCGCGCTCGCCGGACGGCTGCTCCCGACCGACACCAGCCACGCCCTCAAGACCGGAGCGGACCCGGTTACCCTGACCTGGCCACAGGTGCTGCTCGACTCCGCCGAAGTCGCCTCGTCCCAACTGCCACAGCTGGAAAGGCCCGGGCGGATCGTCGGGACGGTCGACAAGAGGGCCGCGGAGCGCACCGGGCTGCCGAGCGGCACTCCACTGGTACTGGGGATGACGGATGGCTGCACCGGACAGATCGCCGCCGGAGCGGTCCGTCCGGGCCAGGGCGTGGGCGTCCTGGGCACGACTTTGGTGATCAAGGCCGTCTCCCGGCGGCAGACCACGGACCCGTACGGCGCCTTCTACAGCCATCGTGCGCCGGACGGGCTGTGGTGGCCCGGCGGTGCCAGCAACGTCGGAGCCGGCGCGCTCCAGGCGCGCTATCCAGCGCGTGACCTGCCTGCTCTCGACGAGGCGGCCTGGCTGCACGGCCCGGCCCGGCACCTGCGCTATCCCCTGACCCGCACCGGTGAGCGCTTCCCCTTCCGGGTCCCCGACGCCACCGGCTTCACCCTCGGCACCGCAGAAGGGGAGACCGACGTCTTCCGCTCGTTCCTGGAGGGGACGGCGTTCACCGAAAGGCTGGGGCTGGAGGTGCTCGCGGCGGCCGGGGCGGCCATCTCCGGACCGTTGCGTGCCGTGGGCGGCGGCAGCCGCAGCACAGCGTGGCTCCGTATCCGGGCCACGGTCCTCGACCGTCCGCTGGAAGTCCCCGCCGAGCCGTCGAGCGGATTCGGGGCGGCGGTGCTCGCCGCCGCGGGAACCCTGTACGACGACATCGGGGAGGCGGTTGACCACATGGTCCGCACGGCCGTGACCGCTGAACCCGATCCCGCCCAACTCTCCGCACTTCAGGAGGGATACCGGCAGTTCACCGGGGAACTGCAACGACGCGGCTGGCTCACCTCACCCCCAGTACTCCAGCAGGATTTTGAGGCTTGACCTGGGGAAACGCTGGGCGGTGGAAGTGAACCGCCCCGGGTTTGATGGAGACATCGGACTGCCCCGAGTTGGGTGGAGTCGAGTTGCTTGGTTTCAGGCTACTGGTGGTGGGTGCGGAGTTCGTACTCCACCGGGCGGAGCATGCCCAGGGCGGAGTGTCTGCGCTGTCGGTTGTGGAAGGTTTCCAGGTACTCGAAGAGCGCGGTGGACAGCTCCAGCCGCGTCCTCCACCGTCTGCGGATGAGCAGTTCAACCTGGACCCGCGCCCAGAAGGACTCCATCATCGCGTTGCCCGGGCGCCGGTGGAGACCCAGGACGCCAGCAGGGCACGGTCGCGGTTCGAGCGTAGACCGGCGAAGATCTCGTTGAACTTGTCGTCCGGGATCCGCTTCGGGATCCGCTTCGGGATCCGCCTGGACACCTTGGGGCGGTAGCGGCCGGTGCGGGTGGGCGCGAACGTGTCCATCGGGTTGTGGTGCTCGTGGGCCCGGCGCGAGCGGTCCAGCGGGAACGGGTTCACCAGCACGGTGTCCGTGCCGCGGTCGAGGTGGAAGTCGTAGAAACCGCGCAGGACAGTCTCGCTGTGCGCGCGGGCGGAGGGCCTCGATCCCGTCGTTGTCCACCGTGGCGTCGGACGCCGGATCGGTCGTCTCCGGGGCGTCGGTGTCGGTGTCCGGGGTGGGGGCGTTGTCCTGGTCGGTGTACTGGAGGGCTTCGGCCAGTGTCGCGGACATCGAGTACGGCCGCAGCGCGTACCCCTACCGAGGCGTGGAGTACGCCTACACCTACGACGACCCGCCGCTCGGCTCCCTGGCCTCCGCCTTCCTCGCCTACCTCGACGAGGGCGTCAACGAGAACGTCATCCGCACCCACGGCCACCTGCCGTGCTCGGCGGCGCGGACCTCGGGCCTGTGCGGATCGGACGGAGCGCGTTGCGGCGACCACCACTCGATCCGTAGCCCTGGCCCGCGCTCACAGCCGCGCTGTGTCCGGCCGGCGCGCCGGAGCCGATCACCGCCGCGCGGTCTCGCCGAGCGTCACGCGGCGACGGTGGCGGTGTGCTGGTTCTTCCACGGCGTCCGGGACTTCGGCCACCCGCGGCCGGCACGTCCCAAGTGCCTCGTGGCCCCGAGCTTCGCGGAGCGGTGCGCCGTGGTCAACGTGGTGGTGGGCCTGGAGCCGCTGTCGCCGCGGTAGCCGCGCTCACCTCGGCTCGGGTGGCCGCTGGCGTGGCATGTTGGGTCGTGCGCCCGCGCCCGGCGGCAGCGGGAAACGGCCCTGCGCGCTGCCGATCTCCTGGCGCCCGGCGCCGGTCCCGGCGGACTGGATACTCATCGGCGCGGTCCCCGTCCGGAACTCCACCATCCAGTCGGCTGTCTCCGTGCGCACCAGCTCGGTCACGTCCTCCGAGAACCGCCGCAGCACCCCGAGACACCGCTCCGCGGCCTCGCTCGCCGTCCCCTCCGCGGGCCCCAGCACCTCCCGCACACTCTCCGAGGCCCACTCGAACTGCAGCGCCTGCAGCCGTCGTTGCACGGCCTGCGCGGTCGCGACGTCCCTTATCCATCCCGACGTCACGCCGAAGAACCGGTCCACGGCCACGCACGCCACCGCGAGGAGCAGCGCCAGGTACCCCCACGCGGCCAGCCCCGCGACCATCCCGGTCAGATCCAGCAGCGGCAGCGCGGCCCCCGTGACGGCCCCCGCCGCGGCCCCCGCGCGCAGCGTCCGCGCGCCCCGCCGCTTCCACGCCCGGTCCGCGAGATACCAGGCCGCCGTCTCCAGCGCCCCCTGCTCCACCCACCGGTACAGCTCGTGCAGCCGCTCGGCAGGCTCGCCCCAGTCCCCGAGGGGCATCGCGCGCCCGGTCAGATCGCCCGGCCGCAGTCCGGCCGCACCCTCACCCCACCCGTCCTGGGGCGGACCCTCGGGCTGCATCTCCGGCTGACCCACCGGCACTCCCTACTGATCACGAGACTGATCACAAACGAACACGTTGCGTGACATCCGATGCTGATGTGCCGGATCCTTCCTACCGCCCAATGGGTGGCGAAGCCCCGGGATTCGCATCTTTTCCGCCCGGAAGTGGGCCTTGATCAGGTATGGGACTCGGCAAAGACTCACTCGAAAGAGTGCTGGGGCGATGGCTGCCGGGACCACGTAGGCTCGTGCCAGGCGGGAAAAACTCGCCCAGACAGCCGTACGAAACCAGGAGCTGATCGTGATTCCCGGTGGTGGCCAGCCCAATATGCAGCAGCTGCTCCAGCAGGCCCAGAAGATGCAGGAGGACCTGCAGCGTGCGCAGGAGGAACTGGCGCGGACCGAGGTCGACGGGCAGGCGGGCGGCGGCCTGGTGAAGGCCACCGTCACCGGCTCCGGCGAGCTCCGTGCGCTGAAGATCGACCCGAAGGCGGTGGACCCCGACGACACCGAGACCCTCGCGGACCTCGTCGTCGCGGCGGTCCAGGCTGCCAACGAGAACGCCCAGACCCTCCAGCAGCAGAAGCTCGGCCCACTCGCGCAGGGCCTGGGCGGCGGCAGCGGTATTCCCGGCCTGCCTTTCTAAGACGGGTCTCCGCCAACTACCGTACGCACTGAAGGAACCCCAGGAAGGACGGCAGTCCGTTGTACGAAGGCGTGGTGCAGGACCTGATCGACGAACTGGGGCGGCTGCCCGGCGTCGGTCCCAAGAGCGCCCAGCGGATCGCCTTCCACATCCTGCAGGCGGAACCGACGGACGTACGGCGCCTCGCCCAGGCCCTCATGGAGGTCAAGGCGAAGGTCCGCTTCTGTGCGACCTGCGGCAACATCGCGCAGGAGGAGCTGTGCAACATCTGCCGCGACACGCGCCGCGACGCCTCCGTCATCTGCGTGGTGGAGGAGCCGAAGGACGTGGTCGCCATCGAGCGCACACGTGAGTTCCGGGGCCGCTACCACGTCCTGGGCGGAGCGATCAGCCCCATCGAGGGTGTGGGTCCCGACGACCTGCGTATACGAGAACTTCTCGCGCGGTTGGCCGACGGGACGGTCACGGAACTGATCCTGGCCACGGACCCGAACCTGGAGGGCGAGGCCACAGCCACCTACCTCGCCCGCATGATCAAGCCCATGGGCCTCAAGGTCACCCGCCTGGCCAGCGGCCTCCCGGTGGGTGGCGACCTGGAATACGCGGACGAGGTGACCCTCGGCCGCGCCTTCGAGGGGAGACGACTCCTAGATGTCTGACGCGACGCTGCATGCCACGACGCATGACCCGGACGACTTCGCGGTCCAGATCGCGGACCAGATGGAGAGCTTCCTGGTGGCCGTCACCGAGGTGGCCAAGGGCGACGAGCCGGACTTGGCGGTCCCCTTCCTCCTCCTGGAGGTCTCCCAGCTGATGCTGGCCGGCGGCCGCCTCGGCGCGCACGAGGACATCGTCCCCGACGAGCGCTACGAACCCGACACGGGCCCGGACGCCGACGTGGACGAACTCCGCGAGAACCTGGCCCGGTTGCTGGAGCCGATCGACGTCTACTCCGAGGTCTTCGACCCGTACGAGCCCCGTACCGCACCGGTCCCGGCCCGTATCTCCGACGACCTGACCGACGTCATCACCGACCTCCGCCACGGCATGGCCCACTACCGTGCGGGCCGCACCACGGAGGCCCTGTGGTGGTGGCAGTTCTCCTACTTCTCCAACTGGGGCTCCACGGCGTCGGCCACGCTGCGCGCGCTCCAGTCGATCGTCGCCCACGTGCGCCTGAACCAGCCCCTGGAGGAGCTGGACGGCCTGGACACGGACCAGGCCCCCATGGGCGACGAGACGCTGGAGTTCGAGGCCGGCAAGGTGATGGCGGAGGAGATCGGCGGGCCGCTGGGGATGCAGCCGGGCAATTGACTTGCTCCCCGGGGCTGAAGCCCGGGGATTCTGGCCTTCTCGATCGTTGCTGTGCCGTTACGCGGCACGGGGTTCGGTCGGGAGTCCGTGGCTTCCTGTTTCTTCGCGCTGTGCCGGGATCACTCCCGGTCTTACCGGCGCTCCGCAGGCCGATACCGCCAGTCCGGCGGCCGTTTTCACGTTGATCGCGGCGTTGGTGTCCCGGTCGTGGACGGTGCCGCAGGCGGCACAGGTCCATTCCCGGACGTTCAGGGGTTTGGGTCCGTCCACGGCGCCGCAGGTGGAGCAGGTCTGGGAGGTCGGCTCGTAGCGGCCGATCTTGACCAATGTACGGCCGTAGCGCTGGGCTTTGTACGCCAGCATGCTGAGGAACGATGCCCATCCGGCGTCGTGCACGGACTTGGCCAGCTTCGTGCGCGCGAGTCCTTTCACCGACAGGTCCTCCACCGCGATCCCTTGGTTCTCGGAGATCAGCTTCGTGGAGAGCTGGTGGTGGAACTCACGGCGCGCGTCCGCAACTTCGGCGTGGGCGTGGGCGACCTTGAGGCGGGCCCTGGCCCGGTTCTTTGATCCCTTCTGCTTGCGGGCCAGCTCCCGCTGGGCCTTCTTCAGCTTCTTCTCCGCACGCCGCCAAAAGCGCGGAGAGTCGATCTTCGTCCCGTCGGAGAGCACCGCGAAGTGGATGAGACCGAGATCGATGCCGATGGTGCGGTCGGTCTTTGGCATCCGGGTCGCGTTGGCGGCCGGATCGGTGTCGATGACGAAGGAGGCGAAATACCTGCCGGCCGCGTCCTTGACGACGGTCACCGAGGAAGGCACGGCGGGCAGCGCGCGGGACCACTTCACCTTCACCGCACCGATCTTGGGCAAGTTCAGCTTCCCGCACGCGGTGAGCGACCAACGGGCATTCGCGGTGAAACGGATCGACTGCCGTGCGTCCTTACGGGACTTCATGCGCGGCTCACCCACCCGCGCCCCCGTGCGCTCCCCTTTGAGGGAGGCGAAGAAGTTGGTGTAGGCGTGCTCGCAGTCGCGCAGCGCCTGCTGCAGCACGACCGCGGAGACCTCACCCAGCCAGGCCCGTATCGGCTCCCCGTCGCACATGTTCGCGGTCTTCGTGACCATGTTCTGAGAGGAAGTGCTCGCCGGTCCGTTTCCCCCAGCCCTCCGAGACGAAGCCCGAGCAGTCCCCCTGGATGCTCCGCGCCCAGCCTGCCCCCGCCCGCTTCGCGGGCACGACGCCGTGACGCTCCGCGTCGCGAGGACAGATTCGCTTCACCACCGGCGTGAACGCCGGTGCACTGCGAATGAATCCCGGTAGCGCGACCCGGTCACGTGGTGACGTTCTCGCAGCTACGCTCGGTAGGGGCCCGGGTGACACCCACCCGGGCCCACGGTCGGAGGTGCGTGCCGTGGCGGGCCAGTCCATCAGCTCCAACTCCCAGCCGTCCGTGGCCTGGCGATACGCCGGCGACCAGCTGAAGCGCTGGCGCATGAAGGCGGACGTCAGCCGCGAGCAACTCGCCTCCGCCGCCAACTACTCCCCGGACACCATCGTGTCGATGGAGCGCGGGGTACGCAGGCCGACTTCCCGTGTTCTGGACGTCGCGGACGAACTCTGTGACGCGAAGGGGATGTTGAGCGGCGCGAAGGAGTTCCTGAACCGGGAGCGCTTCCCTGCGCGGGCGCAGGACTTCATGGAGCGGGAGAAGGAGGCGACCAGTATCTGGTCGTACGAAGTCACCTACATCCCAGGCCTGTTGCAGACGAAGGGGTACGCGCGCGCACTCATCGACAACCACGTTCCGCCGCTGGACGACGAGACGGTGGAGGAGCGGGTCGCGGCGCGGATGGAGCGACAGGCCATCCTCACGGACCGGAAGCCGCCGGTGGGGCTGAGCTTCGTTCTCTACGAGGCGGTTCTGCGCAGCCCTCAGGTGGACGACGAGCAGCTGCGCCGTCTCCTGGAGGTGTCCCGCCCCCGGAATGTCGTTGTGCAGGTGCTTCCCTTCGAACGTGCCATTCCTGCGGCCCTCATGGGGCCGATGGTGCTACTGGAGACCCGGGACCACGAGCGATGCGCCTTCACGGAGGGGTCGTTCGCCAGCGAGCTTTCGGCGGATCCGGGGGTTGTCAGCCGTGTGACCGAGCGGCTTAGCATGATCCGCACGCAGGCTCTCGACCCCGAAGAGTCGGCCCGCTTCATCGAACGGATGGTGGATCAGCCGTGAGCGACCAGCTGAAGTGGTTCAAGTCGAGCTACAGCGACAGCGAAGGCGGCAACTGCGTCGAGGTCGCGCTCGCCTGGTTCAAGTCGACGTACAGCGACAGCGAGGGCGGCGCGTGCGTCGAAGTCGCGTTCGCCACCGCCATCCACGTTCGTGACTCCAAGCTCCCTGCTAGCCGCGAACTCCACCTCAGCGCCTCCGCCTGGGCGGCCTTCGTTTCCGCAGTTCAGCCCGGAGCTTGAGCCTCGGGCTTCGAGCTCTCCCCATGGGTTCTTGGGCTTCTGGTCTGGTTGAAAATCCAACCCAACCAACCATGTCTGTACGTGAGTTGAGGCGTCGTACCTCGAACGGGTGACGTTGCGTGATCGGCTTGCTTCGGAACGTGAAGGCGCCCTAGGTTCGCGGCAAACAAGCAAATAGTTCGGCCCCGGTCGGTGCGCCAACACCGGCTCCGGGGCCTGACCTACGGATCGAAAGCGGTCGATCGTGGCTTACGCCCAGCCTAGTCCTGCCCTGCCGTCCCCGTCCCACCCCATGGCCAAAACGGGCTACGGAAAACGCGCCGTAGGTGACGAAGACCCGCACGCCGACGCGGACTTCGCACATCTGAGCCCCCGTGACCGCGAGTTCGCCGTCTTCATCGACCACCTCGACGACGGCCACGCGATGGGCCACAAGGCGATCGCCGCGGAACATCCCCGCTACGGCCAGCAGGCCACGCGCACGTCCCTGAACCGCCTCACCGAGGCCGGCCATCTGCGCTGGATCAAGGAGCACATCACCGTCGAGGACAACTCGATGCGGTGGGTCACGCGGACGTACTGGTCGCGTACGCCCAGGTCACCGGAGTGGTGGGCGGACTTCGCGCGGCAGCGTGGCGGCAAGGACGTGACGGACTTCCGCCTGGGCCTGGCCCGCGTCGAGGGCGAGGCGCGAGCCGCCGTAGAGCCGAGCCAGGAAACCGCGGTGGACGTGCCGGAGCCGCCGCAACCCAGCGTCGCGTACCGCACCCTCACCGGACTCCGCGCGGCCGACACCCGCATGTATCTCTCCGAGGCCGACCGCCGTTCTCTCGAATCCCTCGCCGCGGAATGGCTGGCCCGCGGTGCGACTCCGAACGACATCACCCGAGCCCTCACTGAAGGGCTCCCGTCCGCTGTCACCAACCCGGGCGGATTCGCCCGCAAACGACTGGAGGCGAAGATGCCCCCGCAGAAGACCGATTCACGTACCGACACCACACCGGCCCGTCCCCTGCGTGGCCGCGTCACCCGCGTGATCATGGCCTGCGCCACCTGTGACCAGGACGAGCGCACGGTGAAGATCGACCGGGGGATCTGCGAGGACTGCCGCAAAGGGTTCGCGGAGGAGGCGGTGAGCGACGAGAAGCCGGCGAAGAGCCTCACCGAGGAGATCGAGGAGGTTGCCTACGCCGGTGTCACGACCGCCCGTCTCCTCAAGGAGAAGCTGGAGCGCAAGACGGGTGGCCCGGTGCCGGACACGTTCCGCCCGGTACCGATCGAGGACCTCGTCTTCTACCACTACCGGGACAACCGAGACCGCATCGCGAACGGGCTGCCGCCGAGGCGATGGAACTGGTGACGGCGACGACGTATGTGCAGGCACGCGCACCTCCGCGTGCCGGTGGCCCCGCAGGAGTTCGCGGATTACATTCGTAATATGGCAGAGAAGGTGAAGTTCAGCGTGAGTCTCAACGCCGACCTCGGCGAGGCACTGCGGCAGTACGCGGAGGCCGAGGACGAGCAGATCTCGGCGGTGGTCAGCCGGGCACTGGAGCAGTACCTCGACAAGCGCCGCATCCTTCGTGAAGGGCGACGGGCGATGGAGGAGCACTTCGACGAGCACGGGTGGCCGACGCGTGAGGAAATGGAGGAAGTCGATGCGTGGATCGACGACCTCTTCGGTGAGACGCGAGGGGAGCGCCGAAGCGCATGAGCCACGTCGTCTATGACACCGGGGCCCTGATCGCTGCCGTCAAGAACGACCAGCGGTTCCTGCGTCGGCACTTCGGGATGGTCGACAGGGGAAGGGTCCCGATCGTCCCGGCGGGAGTTCTCGCGCAGGGCTGGGACGCGCGCCCACAGGCGACCAGGCTGCATCGTGTGCTCCGTGGTTGCGAGGTGCTGCCGTTCACCGAGACCCTGGCGAAGGCGGCCGCGATGCTCTGCCAGGAGAACAAGACGGCCGACGTCATCGACGCCAGTGTCGTTCTCGCGTCCATCGCCTACGGCGAAGCACCGATCCTCACGGACGACCTGGGCGACATCCGCGCCCTGGTCGAGTGCGCGAACCGCAGGCGCATCCGCGTCGAGCGGCCGTGAGTGAGGTGGTGGCGGTGACCTGCGCGCGCCCAGAGACTCCAACCGGGCGCCGCCGCCCCCAGATGCCGGTCGAGGACTTCGAGGAACTCGCTCGCCGGGCCCCGGAAACGGTGTGGCTGGAGTTCATCGGAGGACGGCTGGCGGTGAAGCGCGGGCCGGACGGCAACCGGAGCGAGATCGTCGCCTGGTTGCAGAGGCTGTGGGCGGGGCCGGCGCGTGGCCCATGGCTCTACGGCTATCGGGGTCTGTGTACGGAAGCCGACGGTACGGGCCGCGTTCGCGCTGACGGCGTGCTCGCGCCCGCGCGGCATTTCGCCGGACACGGTGACTGGAGTGATCCCGCCGGGGTGCTCATGGCGGTCGAGGTCACGACGGGTGATCCGGACACGGACTGGTACACGCGGGTGGAGAAGCCCGACGGATACGCCGCCGCCGGTATCCCCGTCCACCTCCTCATCGACCGCGACGACTGCTCGGTCGTCGTGTTCAACCACCCGGAGGACGGCCGTTACCGGCACGAGGAGAGACTGCCGTTCGGCGCGACCGTCAAGCTTCCGGAACCGGTGAACCTCACCCTCGACACCGAGCCCCTCAAGGAGTTCGTGGACTGAGCGACCAGGGGCTGTGAAGTCACGCCTCACAGCCCCCAGACCCCTTTCGTCACCGCCGTGGCCCCGCCCGCCAGGGCAAGCAGCAACACCAGCAGGCGGGCTCGCCTCTCGGGTATCCGCGAGGCGAGCCCCCGGCCGATCAGCGCTCCCACCGCCATCGCGGCAACAACCCACCCCCAGCGGGCCCCGGTCAGCTCCGGCACCCCGTTCGCCGCTACCGAGAACGCGTTCACGATCACGCCGTAGAACTGGGCGTTCGGCACGAACTCCCGTACCGTCCAGCCCGCGTTGACGGCGTACAGGGAGACGGGCGGGCCGCCCACGCCCGCCGCCGAGTTCATGAACCCGCCCACCGCGCCCGCCGCGACGGCTCCCTTCGTGCCGCGCAGGGCGGGCACCCGGGCGCCGCGCATGACCAGCAGAACGGCGACGGTCACCAGGCCGCCCATCACCAACAGAAGTGCGGGCTCGGGGAGTTGACGGGTCAGGCAGGACCCGGCCGGCACCGTGCAGGCCGCCGCCGCGCACAGCGGGAGCATCGCGCCCGGCCGCACGCGGCGCCAGCCGCCGGCCAGGCCCACGACGCTGATGGCCCCCGCCGCGCAGTTGGCGAGCACGACACCCTCGGCCGGCCCGAGCAGCAGCACCAGCGCGGGCACGGCGACCAGCGCGAACCCCATACCGGTCAGCCACTGCACGGAGGACCCGAGCAACACGATGCCCGCCAGCAGTACGTTGGTCGTGATCAAGTGGTCACTCCACGTGAGTTGGATGGGTCCTGGATCTGCGCTGTACGACCGCTGCACGGGCCCTAACCAGTGAGAAGCGAGTCTGGAGTCACTTCCCCAGCAGGGAGGTGAATGAGCCGGAACCGCACCGAAACTGGAGCCAGCGATGACCCGTCGTTCCATGACCAAGCGCGCAGCCATCGTCACCGCCACGGCCGTCGTCGCCCTCGGCACGATCGGTACCGTCGCTGCCACCGCCGGGCACAAGACCACCGCCAAGCACGCCGAGCCGGCCAAGGCACAGATCGCCGGCCTGTTCGACACCTGGAACAAGACGCTGCAGACCGGTGACTCGAAGAAGGTCGCGAGCCTCTACGCGAAGGACGCGGTGCTCCTGCCCACCGTGTCCAACGAGGTCCGCACCACCCACGCCGGGATCGTCGACTACTTCGACCACTTCCTGGAGAACAAGCCGGTCGGCAAGAAGGTCAAGACGATCGTCAACGTCCTGGACGACAGCTCCGCGATCGACACCGGCGTCTACGAATTCACCCTCACCGACCACGACACCGGCAAGAAGCGCGTCGTCGAGGCCCGGTACACGTACATGTACGAGAAGATCGACGGCAAGTGGAAGATCGTCAACCACCACTCCTCGGGGATGCCCGAGAAGAAGTGATCTCAGCCGCCGGTCCGCTGTGCGGCTGCCCGTAGGCGGATCTCCACGCACAGCCCGCCCCCGGGCGCGTCCCGCAGGGCCACGGTCCCGCCGTCGTCGGTCACCAGCTGCTTGACGACGGCGAGGCCGAGGCCCGAACCGGAGCGCCCGGTCAGGCCCTGGCCGCGCCAGAAGCGGTCGAAGGCGCGGGACTTCTCCGCGTCGGTCATGCCGGGCCCCTGGTCGAGGACGGAGAGCACCACTCCCGCGCCCTTCGCTTCGACCCGGACGGTGATCGTGGAGCCGTCCGGCGAGACCTCCAGCGCATTCGAGAGCACGTTGTCCAGCACCTGGTCCAGATGACCGGGGCTGGCCAGCACAGACGGCCGGCCGTCGGCACCACTCCCCCTGAGCGCGATGGTGACTCCGCGCTCGTCGGCGGCCGGTCTCCACACCGACAGCCGTTCCTCCACGATGTCCGTCAGGGGCAGGGGTTCGGCCGCGGTCACCTTCGCCTCCGCCCTCGCCAGCACCAGCAGGCCGTTGACCAGCCGGCTCATCCGGACCACCTCGGCGGTCGCCTGCTCCACGTCCTCCCGTACGAACTCGTCGTCCACGCCGTCCGCGATGTTGTCCAGCGACAGGCGCAGGGCCGTGAGGGGCGTACGGAGCTGGTGCGAGGCGTCCGCCACGAAGATCCGCTGTGAGGCGACCAGTGTGTCCAGGCGTTCGGCGCCCTGGTTCAGGGTGCGGGCCAGGGTCTGGGTCTCCGGCGGGCCCGTCACCGGGGAGCGGGCGGTGAGGTCGCCGTCGCTGAACTTGCTGGCCATGTCATTGAGTTCGCGCAGCGGGGCGGTGATCCGGCGGGCCGCGACCGCGCCGATCAGCGCCGCCACCCCGAGCACCGCCACCGCGAGCCCCGCCCGGAAGCCCCAGATCGTCCACAGCCTGTGGGTGAGACCGGACGTCGAGTACACGATCCGTACGGCGCCGACGACCCGGCTGCCGTCCCTCGCGGGCACCGTGATCACCAGGTTGCGGCCCCAGATGAAGTCAGAGCCCCAGTCGGTGCTCGACTGCCCCTTCTCCAGGGCTCTGGTCAGGGCCGCGTCCCCCGCGGGACGCGAGACGGCCGCCGCGCACCGGGCGGTGGCCGTGACCTGGACCTCGTCATGGGTCTCCTCCGCGTACGCCCTGGCCATCGTCGTCAGGGCCCGGCACGACGCCTCGTCACCGTTGCCCAGCAGCAGCGCCATGGTGGTCGCCTCGCGCTTGACGGACGCCTCGGTGTCGTCCCGCAACTGCTTGGTGAGCGTGAACGCCACCGGCACGGTGAACAGCAGGATGGCGACGGCGACGAGCAGGATGTAACTGCGGATGAGCTGCCGGTTCATGACGGCTCGGCGTCCTTGACGATCTCCAGCCGGAAGCCGACCCCACGCACCGCCTCGATGGTGATGATCCCCGTGAACTTCCGCCGCAGCGCCGCCACATGGACATCGAGCGTCTTGGTCGGCCCGAACCAGTTCGCGTCCCAGACCGCTTCCATGATCTGCTCCCGGGACATCAGCGCGCCCGGTTCCTCGGTGAGGAAGGCCAGCAGGTCGTACTCCTTGGGTGCGAGGGAGACCTCCTCGCCGGTCACGTGCACCCGGGCCGCCTTGCGGTCGATCGTCAGCCGGGACCCGTACCGGTCCGGACCGCCCGCGGCCTCCTCCGACGTACGGGCCTGCACGCGTCGCAGCACCGCCCTTATCCGGGCGATGACCTCCCGCACGCCGAACGGCTTGGACACGTAGTCGTCCGCGCCGAGTTCCAGCCCGACCACCCGGTCCGTCTCGTCGCTGCGCGCGCTGATCACGATGATCGGCACATCACTGCGCTCGCGCAGCGCCTTGCACACGTCCAGTCCGTCGGTGTCGGGCAGACCGAGATCGAGGAGTACGACGTCGTACGGGCCCTGATGGCTCAGCGCCGCGCCGCCCGTGGTGACCCACTCCACCTCGAAGCCGTATCGGACGAGCCCGCGGCGAAGGGACTCGGCGACCGGCTCATCGTCTTCCACCAGAAGTACGCGCACAGGCGAACACTAATGCTTGAAATGTAAGGACGACCGGCCGCCGAGCCGGGGGGTGCGGCTACCACATGGCGGGCAGCCGCTCCGGAATCCGCTTCATGTACCCCGTCCGCCAGACCAGTTGCTCGATCGGCACCGCCGGCCGGAGCCGCGGCATCCGCTCCAGCAGCGTCTCCAGGGCGACTTCGGCGTGCTTGCGGCCGAGTGCGGTGGCGGGGCAGTAGTGGCGGCCGCCGCCGAAGGAGAGGTGGGCCGTGCTGTTGGCGCGGGCGAGGTCGATCGCGAGCGGGTCGGGGAAGGCGGACGGGTCGAAGTCGCCCTCGACCAGGACGAGGACCAGCTGGCCCTTACGGACGTCCACCTCGCCGAGGCGTACGTCCTCGGTGCCGAGGCGCGGCAGCCCGTCGCCGATGGAGAGGTTGACGCGCAGCAGCTCGTCGACGGCCGCGGGGATCTTCCCGGGGTCCGCGACCAGTTCCTCCTGCAGCTGCGGATGCTGGATCAGTGACACCAGCGCCATGGGCAAGGAAGGAGAATCCTTCGCGCGTCGCTGGTCCCGATGGAGCCGTGTGCTCCTGGTGTGGCGAAGACGGCGCGAAGTCAGCGGCCGGCTACTGAAGCGTCAACGGGTGACCTGGCCCACTTTGCGGAGTGTTCACGTGCCAGGCGGGCAGGGACCGTGCTGGAGCGCCGGATCTCACCATGTGGTTTCACGAAGGTCGATTTCGGGCGCTCGATAGACTGAGCCGACCGCAGTGCATGTGTATCTGCGGTAAGAGACGGACGAGCGAGGAGCGCACGTGGGCCTTGTCGTGCAGAAGTACGGAGGCTCCTCCGTAGCCGATGCCGAAGGCATCAAGCGCGTCGCCAAGCGAATCGTGGAAGCGAAGAAGAACGGCCACCAGGTGGTCGTCGTCGTTTCCGCGATGGGCGACACGACGGACGAGCTGATCGATCTCGCCGAGCAGGTATCCCCGATGCCGGCCGGGCGTGAGTTCGACATGCTGCTGACCGCCGGAGAGCGTATCTCCATGGCACTGCTGGCCATGGCGATCAAAAACCTGGGTCACGAGGCCCAGAGCTTCACCGGCAGTCAGGCAGGCGTCATCACCGACTCGGTCCACAACAAAGCCCGGATCATCGACGTCACGCCCGGCCGGATCCGTGACTCGGTGGACGAGGGCAACATCGCCATCGTCGCCGGCTTCCAGGGCGTCAGCCAGGACAAGAAGGACATCACGACCCTCGGTCGCGGTGGTTCCGACACGACCGCCGTCGCGCTGGCCGCCGCCCTCGACGCCGAGGTGTGCGAGATCTACACCGACGTCGACGGCGTGTTCACCGCCGACCCGCGTGTGGTGAAGAAGGCGCAGAAGATCGACTGGATCGCCTTCGAGGACATGCTGGAGCTGGCCGCGTCCGGCTCCAAGGTGCTGCTCCACCGCTGTGTGGAGTACGCCCGCCGCTACAACATCCCGATCCACGTCCGCTCGTCCTTCAGTGGGCTGCAGGGCACGTGGGTCAGCAGTGAGCCGATCGAGCAAGGGGACAAGAAGGTGGAGCAGGCCATCATCTCGGGTGTCGCGCACGACACCTCCGAGGCCAAGGTCACGGTCGTCGGTGTCCCCGACAAGCCGGGCGAGGCCGCGTCGATCTTCCGCGCCATCGCGGACGCCGAGATCAACATCGACATGGTCGTGCAGAACGTGTCCGCCGCCTCCACCGGGCTGACGGACATCTCCTTCACCCTCCCCAAGACCGAGGGCCGCAAGGCCATCGACGCGCTGGAGCGGGCGAAGACGGCCATCGGCTTCGACTCGCTGCGCTACGACGACCAGATCGGCAAGATCTCGCTCGTCGGCGCCGGCATGAAGACCAACCCGGGTGTCACGGCCTCCTTCTTCGAGGCGCTCAGCGACGCCGGGGTCAACATCGAGCTGATCTCGACCTCCGAGATCCGTATCTCGGTCGTCACCCGCGCCGACGACGTGCCGGAGGCCGTGCGCGCCGTCCACTCCGCCTTCGGCCTCGACTCCGACACCGCCGAAGCGGTCGTCTACGGGGGCACAGGCCGCTGATGGCCGGGACAGGGTCGGTCCGGCCGACGCTCGCGGTCGTGGGTGCGACCGGTGCCGTCGGCACGGTCATGCTCCAGATCCTGTCCCAGCACGCGGACATCTGGGGCGAGATCCGGCTGATCGCCTCGCCGCGCTCGGCCGGCCGCAAGCTGGCCGTGCGCGGCCAGCAGGTCGAGGTGGTGGCCCTGACGGAGGAGGCCTTCGACGGGGTCGACGTCGCCATGTTCGACGTACCCGACGAGGTGGCCGAGCACTGGGCGCCGATCGCCGCGGCCAAGGGCGCGGTCGTGGTGGACAACTCGGGCGCCTTCCGGATGGATCCCGAGGTGCCCCTCGTGGTGCCCGAGGTCAACCCGCACAAGGCGCGCGTGCGGCCCCGCGGGATCATCGCCAACCCGAACTGCACGACGCTGTCCATGATCGTCGCCCTGGGTGCGCTGCACGCCGAGTTCGGGCTGCGCGAGCTGGTCGTCTCCTCGTACCAGGCCGTGAGCGGGGCGGGACGCGCCGGTGTCGACACGCTGCGTCAGCAGCTGGCGCTCGTCGCCGGCACGGAACTGGGAACCAGTCCCGGTGACGTGCGGCGGGCCGTGGGCGACAACACCGGCCCGTTCCCCGAGCCGGTCGCGCTGAACGTCGTGCCGTGGGCCGGGTCGCTGCGCGAGGACGGCTGGTCCTCGGAGGAGATGAAGGTGCGGGACGAGACCCGCAAGATCCTCGGCCTTCCCACCCTGCCCGTGGCCGTGACCTGCGTACGGGTGCCGGTGGTCACCACGCACTCCCTCACCGTCCACGCCCGCTTCCAGGGCGAGGTCACCGTCGACGGGGCCCGCGAGATCCTCGCCACCGCCCCGGGCGTAGTCCTCTTCGACGACCCGGGCGCCGGAGAGTTCCCCACGCCCGCCGACGTCGTGGGCACCGACCCGACCTGGGTGGGCCGGGTGCGGCGGGCGCTGGACGACCCGACGGCCCTCGAACTCTTCGTCTGCGGCGACAACCTGCGCAAGGGCGCGGCCCTGAACACCGCACAGATCGCGGAGCTGGTGGCGGCGGAATTCCGCCGGCCCGTGTGACGGAGTGTGACGATGTTTGCGCTCCCATGACGTGCCGTGTCGAGCGCAACATGTCCACGGGCAAGCGGTTACCGCCGGAAAAGCCCTGGCTGTGCCCGGTTTGGTTTATAGGATCTGTGGACTGCGCGTGGTCCGGGTAATGGTCCGTACCACTTGCCCTGGACCCCCTCGGCATCCGAAGATTTTCCTCCCCGCCCTCCGCAACCGCGCGGAGGGCGGGGAGCGTCTTTGCGAACGCCCTTCGGGGTGTGGGGATGCGCTGCGAGGCGTGGGGACGCCTCGGACATTCGGGACACAGGGGAAGAGCGGGTAAGCATGAGGGCGTTCGACGCACGGTCGGTTGTGCTGCCTGACACCAGACGGCCGACTGCGGCACATGACGCAAAAGTGACGCTCGGCACGTACAACCCTGACGGGGGGAAGCGTGTCCAACTGGCGTGGCAGAGGTTCTCGACTTCAGTGCGGCGACCCGCGGTACGGCCCTACGGCCTCCCCGGGCGTCCCTCCGACCCCGCTTGTCCGGCGCGCCCGGCGGCGGCATGCCGGTGATCGCGCCCATGCCTGCAGCGCGGCCGACCCGCATACCCAATCAGCGCGACGGCGCCGAGTGCGCCGATGACTCCGCGGCGGCCGGCACCACCGTCGACCACCTCACCGAGACCTATCGGGCGCACTACCGCTCCCTGCTGGGTCTCGCGGCCCTCCTGCTCGACGACACCGCCTCCTGCGAGGACGTCGTCCAGGAGGCCTTCATCCGCGTGCACTCGGCACGCAAACGCGTCCGCGACCCGGAGAAGACGCTCGCGTACCTGCGTCAGACCGTCGTCAATCTTTCCCGCTCCGCCTTGCGCCGCCGCATCCTCGGCCTCAAGCTCCTCTCCAAGCCGATGCCCGACATGGCGAGCGCCGAGGAGGGCGCGTACGACCTGCTGGAGCGCGACTCCCTGATCAACGCGATGAAGGGACTGCAGCGCCGCCAGCGCGAGGTCCTGGTCCTGCGGTACTTCGCGGACATGACCGAGGCGCAGGTCGCCGAGACGCTCGGGATATCGCTGGGCTCGGTGAAGGCGTACGGCTCCCGCGGCATCGCGGCCCTCCGTCTCGCGATGGAGGCATCGGCATGAACAAGGACGGCGCGGGACGTGACTCCCACGAGCGTCATGAGCCCTTCGCATGGCATGAACCGACGCGACGGCACGAGCAGGACCACAGGACAACGCACGCTGGGAACGGAACTGTGAACCACGGCCCCGACGACCAGAGCCCCGCCGACGGGCTCGACTCGGACGAGCTGGCTCTGCGCAGGATGCTGCACCAGGCGGTGCAGACGGTGGAGCCGCGCGACGGCACGCTCGACCACCTGCGGCGGGCCGTACCCGCACGACGCGCCCGCAAGCGGCAGGCCGTCGTCGGCATGGCGGCCGCCGCCCTGTTCATCGGCACCGCCGTCCCGGCCCTGCTGCACGTCTCGAACGCCACCGGCTCCGACGTCAACCCGTCCGTCGCCGGCCAGGCCTCACAGGTGCAGGGCGGCGCAGGGCAGGGAAAAGACGCGGACGGCAGTGAGAGCACCGCCGGGGGCGACTCCGGCAAGGCCGAGGACCACGGCAGGGGCAGCCCGAAGGGCGACGGCAAGGGCAAGGGCGCCGGTACCGGCCCGGGCAGCAGCGCGGGCACCGGCCCCGCCGCCACCAGCGCGGCGGGCGTCCCCGTGTGCACGGCCGAACAGCTCGGCTCGCCCACCCAGTCCGTCGACGCCCCCGACTCCGCGAACACGGTCTACGGCACCTTCCGCGTCGTCAACATCTCCACCACCGCCTGTGCCGTGGGCGGCCCCGGGTCGGTGAGCACCCTGGCGCAGGGCGCCGCGGACGCCACCAAGATCAGCACGCAGCGCCATGTGTCCGGAGACGCCGCGGCAGGTCTGCCCGACCCCTCCACCGAGGTCACGGGACTGCAGCTGCAGCCGGGCGCGGCGTACGAGGTGAAGTTCGCCTGGGTGCCCTCGGCGACCTGTCCCACCACGGGCAGCGGTGACGGCGGCGGCGACGGCGGGCCCAGCGCGAGCCCGAGCCCGACCGAGGAGACCGGCACCACGTCCGGCACCACCGGTACCGACAGCGGTGTGACCACCCAGATGCTGACGGCGGACGGCACGGCGGACGGCAGCGTGACCGTGTCCCACACGAGCGAGGCCGGTTCGCCCACGGTGTCGGCGACGGTGCCCAACGCGTGCGCGGGGACGGTGTACTACACCGGGGTGCTGGCGGGGACGTGACCTTCCCGGTCGGAGGGGCCACTCCGGAGGTGCCTGATGATGCCGAGCGGCGTCAGAGGTGAGACTCGTTGTGATGCCGACCGGCGTCAGACGGTGACCCGTTCCTCCTCCGTCACCAGCCCCATCTCCGCGTCCCGTGCGAACTCGACCTCGCGGCGCAGCAACCGGAACCACATGAACACCACGAACCCGGCGAAGACGAACCACTCGCCGGTGTAGCCGAGGTTCTGGAAGGCCTTCAGGTCGAGGCCGGAGTCCGCGGGCGCCGTCGCCGGCACGGCCGTCATCCCGGCATCGGCCTTGTCCAGCGTGACCCACGCGTCGTACACGTCGTACGGCACGAGGTTCACCAGGGACGCCGAGCTGATCGCCGCGGTCTGACCGGCCGGCAGCCCGCCCTGGGCACTCACCCCGTTGTCCCCCGGTGTCTCGGACGCCTGCAGCGCACCGGTGACGGTGACCTCACCGGTCGGTGCGGCGGGCGCGTCGGCGGTGTCGGCGGAACCCGGCAGCCAGCCCCGCACCACGGGCAGCGCCTTGCCGCCGTCGGTGCGCAGCAGCGTCAGGACGTAGTAGCCGCGCCTGTCGTCGAGTTCGCGGCCCGGGACGAGCAGCTGCTTGCCGTAGCGTCCGGTGGCGGTGACCTGCCTGCCGGACGTCGCCTTGTCCACAGGCAGCAGTTCCCCGAGCGGACGGGCCGTCCCGTGCCGGTCGGTCGTGACCTGCTCGGTCGCGTCACGGTGGTCCTGCACCCGGTCCTCGAACCGGCTCAGCTGCCACGACCCCATGAAGATGCAGAAGGGGATGGCGAGCAGCACGAAGACGTTGATCCCCCACCAGCGGCGCGTCAGCAGAAACCGGTACACGCCAACCAAGGTACGGGGCAGCCGGGCAGGGCCTGGCCGCGGGGTCAGAACCGCTCGGTGAGGTGGTCACGGCCGGCCGGAGGCTCGTAGGGCTCGGGCCGGAAGTCGGTTATGGACGTGATCCGCCGGTCCCCGGAGAAGGACGAGATTCCGTACGTCTCCTCCAGTCCGACCGTGAAGTGCACCCAGGTGACCACCTGTCCGGGCTCGGCGACGATGCGTTCGACCCGCAGATGCCAGTCGCCCGGATACTCCCGGTTGAACTGCACGTACCTCTGCCTGCCGGTGATCTTCTCGCGTGTCTGCGGCAGGGTGTGGACGACGTCCTCGGCCAGGGTGTCGGCGAACGCGGTCCAGTCCCGGGACTCGGCGGCCGCCCAGTACCTCTCGACTGTCCTGCGCAGATCGGTCATGCGGGGAAGTCTGCACCCCGCCACTGACAACCGGCCTGGGACCGGGACGGGTAAGGGGCCGGTAGAAGTTATCCACAGGCTGAGGATCCCGTCGGCGCATTGTCACCGCGAGCAGGCACTATGGGGCCATGACTGAGAGCAACGGGTCCGCTGCGCCGGAGCGGAACGAGCAGATGCCGGACTGGGAGAAGCGCTTCCGTGCGCCACGGGTGTCGCTGCCGGACTGGGCGGAGGACGCGCCCGAGCGCTCCCTGTTCGTGTCGAACGCGACCGGGACGTACGAGCTGTACGCCTGGGACCGGGCGACGGGCGGCCAGCGCCAGGTGACCGACCGGCCCAACGGGACGACGGACGGCGTGCTCACCCCGGACGGCGCGTGGATCTGGTGGTTCGACGACAAGGACGGCGACGAGTTCGGCGTCTGGCGCAGACAGCCCTTTGACGGCGGCCGGGACGAGCCGGCGGTGCCCGGCCTGGAAGCCTCCTACCCGTCGGGCCTGGCCCTCGGCAGGGACGGCCGTACGGCGATCGTCGGCCGTTCCACGGACGAGGAGGGCACAACGATCCACCTCGCCCGCGCCGGCGAGGACCCGGTGGAGATCTACCGCCACCGCGAGTCGGCGGGCGTCGGTGACCTCTCGCACGACGGTTCGCTGATCGCGATCGAGCACACGGAGCACGGCGACGCGATGCACTCCGCGCTGCGCGTCCTGCGGGCCGACGGCACGGCGGTCGCCGAGCTGGACGACACCGAGGGAGGCAAGGAGGAACTGGGCCTGGAGGTCCTGGGCTTCGCCCCCGTCGACGGCGACACCCGCCTGCTCATCGGCCACCAGCGCCGCGGCCGCTGGGAGCCCCTGGTGTGGGACGTGGCCACGGGCGAGGAGACCGACCTGGCCCTCGACCTGCCCGGTGACGTGAGTGCCGAGTGGTACCCGGACGGCACGGGCCTGCTCATCGCGCACGGCTTCGAGGCCCGCAGCGAGCTGTTCCGGTACGACCTGGCGAGCCGCACCCTGGACCGGATCCCCACCCCGCCCGGCTCGGTCTCCGGCGCCACGCCCCGCCCCGACGGCAGCGTGGAGTACCTCTGGTCCTCGGCCGCCGAGCCGCCGGCGGTCCGCTCGACGACGGGCGAGGTCGTCCTCGACCCGCCCGGCTTGAAGTCCCCGGGCTCGGTGCCGGTTCAGGACGTGTGGGTGGACGGCCCCGGCGGCCGCATCCACGCCCTGATCCACAAGCCCGCCGACGCGACGGGCCCGTTGCCGACGGTCTTCGACATCCACGGCGGCCCCACCTGGCACGACAGCGACGCGTTCGCGGCGGGCCCGGCGGCCTGGGTCGACCACGGGTACGCGGTGGTCCGCGTCAACTACCGCGGCTCCACGGGCTACGGCCGCGCCTGGACCGACGCCCTGAAGCACCGGGTGGGCCTGATCGAGCTGGAGGACATCGCGGCGGTCCGTGAGTGGGCGGTGAGCTCCGGCCTGGCGGATCCCGAGCGGCTCGTCCTGACCGGCGGTTCCTGGGGCGGCTACCTCACCCTCCTCGGCCTCGGCGTCCAGCCGGACGCGTGGACCCTGGGCATCGCGGTGGTCCCGGTCGCCGACTACGTCACGGCGTACCACGACGAGATGGAGGCCCTGAAGGCCATGGACCGCACGCTGCTCGGCGGCACCCCTGAGGAGGTCCCGGAGCGCTTCGAGGCCTCGTCCCCCCTCACTTACGTCGACCAGGTGAAGGTGCCGGTCTACATCTCGGCCGGAGTCAACGACCCCCGCTGCCCCATCCGCCAGATCGAGAACTACGTCGAACGCCTCCAGGCACGCGACGCGGCCCACGAGGTGTACCGGTACGACGCGGGACACGGTTCGCTGGTGGTGGACGAGCGGATCAAGCAGGTGCGGCTGGAACTGGACTTCGCGGAGCGGTACTTGGGCGGTGGGGCGGTCGCGGGATAGGGGGCGGAAGCGGGACAGGGGGCGGTGCTGGGGTGTTTCTCGGCGCGGGGCGGCGTTCCCCGCCTGTCCGGCGATCGTGGACGAGGCGGTTCGGGTCGACCGCGGACGACGCGGTTCGGGCCGACGCGCCCGGGCCCGGCCAAGCCGGCAACGCCCGCCCTGGCACCGGGCATCGCTCACGCTCCGGCACCGGGCAGGCCCGCCCCGGCACCGGGACGAGGCGGTTCGGGCCGACGCGCCCGCCTGGAGAAGACAGCAACGCCTGCTCACGCTCCGGCACCGGGCCGCCCTGGTACCGGGCACCGCTCACGCCCGGCACCGGGCACCGCTCACGCCTGGCACCGGGCATCGCTCACGCTCCGGCACCGGGCATCGCTCACGCTCCGGCACCGGGCATCGCTCACGCTCCGGCACCGGGCATCGCTCACGCTCCGGCACCGGGCATCGCTCACGCTCCGGCACCGGGCATCGCTCACGCTCCGGCACCGGGCATCGCTCACGCTTCGGCACCGGGCATCGCTCACGCTTCGGCACCGGGCATCGCTCACGCTTCGGCACCGGGCATCGCTCACGCTTCGGCACCGGGCATCGCTCACGCTTCGGCACCGGGCATCGCTCACGCTTCGGCACCGGGCATCGCTCACGCTTCGGCACCGGGCATCGCTCACGCTTCGGCACCGGGCCCGGGACGAGGCGGTTCGGGCATCGCTCACGCTCCGGCACCGGGCATCGCTCACGCTTCGGCACCGGGCATCGCTCACGCTTCGGCACCGGGCACCGCTCACGCTTCGGCACCGGCACCGGGGCGAGGCGGTTCGGGACGAGGCGCCCCCGGAGAAGGCGGCAATACCAACCCGGCACTGGGCCCGCCCCGGCACCGGGCACCGCTCATGCCCCGGTCCGCTCCCGGGGGCGCCTGCCCAGCAACTCCGCCAGCCCCCGCCGGGTAGCGGCCAGCACCACCCGGTCCGAGCTCCGCAGGACATACGAGTCGGGGAGGTCCCACACCAACCCGGAACCCCCGGCCGACCGCACATCCTCGTACGCCTCCTCGGCCGCCGGTTCCTCCCGGCGGCCGCCGGAGACCCCCGTGTCGAGGGCGAGCACCCGCCACGCCCCCGCCCGGAACGCCTCCGCGACCGTCTTGCCCTCCAGCGGCGGATGCCCACCCACGTCCACGGCGGCGAACAGCAGCACCCGCCGCTCCACCGGAATCGCTCCCAGGATCTGCCGCCCCATCATCGCCCCGGCGAAGGCGGGTGCCGCCAGGTGGGACACGCTGCGGCTCCGGGTGGACGCCCGTGGATGGGCGGCCCGCAGCGTCCGGTAGACGGCGGTCGCGAAGTCGTCGTCGTACAGCCGCAGCACGACCCGTAGATCCGGCCGCACGGACCGTGCGTACAGCGCGGCCTCCAGGTTGGTGGTGTCCGCGCTGGTCACCGCGAGCAGCGCGTGCGCGCGGTGGATCTTGGCGGCCTCCAGGACGCCCTCCTGGGTGACGTCCCCGAGCACCACGGGCACCCGCAGCCGCCGCGCCGTGGCCAGTCCCCGCGCGTCGGGGTCGGACTCGACGCACACCACGGGGATGTTCAGCTCCCGCAGCCGGGTCAGCACCCGCGTACCGATCTTGCCGAGCCCGAGGAGGACCACATGACCGCCCAGCCCCCGCGGCGGCTTCCGCAGCGCGGACGCGGTCCGGAAGGTGCCGAGCGCCTCCAGCACCGCGGCCAGCAGCACCGGCAGCAGCAGCAATCCGGTGAGTCCGGAGAGGAGTTGCAGGATCTGCCGCCCGACGGACGCGCCGATGGCGGGATCGTCGATGGCGAAGAGATCGAGCAGCGTCAGATAGAAGGCGCTCAGCGGATGCATCCCCGTCACCAGCCACAACGCCACCGCGAGCGCGACCACGCACCCCACCATGCCCGCCAGCGACCACCGCAGCCGCCGCGAGAACAGCGAGGAGAACGCCACGGCCCCGCGGGCCGGGGGAAGTTGGGGTCCGGCGTAGGACACCTGCTCCAGTACGACGGTCCCGCGGCCGGTCGCGGCGCGGACCGCCGCCGCGTCGGGCAGCAGCTCCGGGCCCTGCTCCTCGCTGTGCTCGGCGCCTTCCGCGGACAGCAGCGCCAGCGTGGCCAGGCCGGGTTCGGCCACCTGCCCGGCCCGCGGCGTCCGTTCCACCGCCCGCAGCAGCAGCCCGTCGGTCTGGACGACCTTGCTGGTGCCGGCGACGGCGGTGGCGGCCAGCGCGGGCGCGGCCGTGTCGGCGTCGGACAGCACGGTGGTGGAGGCGTCGCCGCCGGAGGACTCGCCGTCTCCGGTCGCCAACGCGGCCGCCTGGTCGAGGAGTTCCTCGATGTGCTGGCCGAGCCGCCGGTTGTACAGCCGCAGGACCAGCCGCAGCCGGGGGTTGAGCCGACGGGCGGTGAGGGCGGCGCGGATGTTGGTCTCGTCGTCGTCGTACACGAGCGCCAGTGCGGTGGCCCGCGCCACTCCCGCCGCGCCGAGCGCCTCCTCGGTCGCCTCGGCGGCCTCCAGCACCTGGGCGCTTCCCACGGGTTCGGCGGCGGCGCCGTTCGCCCGGTTGACGGTCGCGTTCACCACGCGGTCGAGCAGCGCCGCCGTCGTCGCCCGCGCGCGTCCGACCACCGGGGGCCGTACACCGCGGTCGGCGGGCGGTACGACGAGCGTGACCTGTTCGCCGTACACACCCCGGAGTTCGGCGGCCAATCGATGCGCCAGTCCGTCGTCGCCGCACACCACCATGTGCGCGGACCCGTCACCGCCCGGCTGACTTTGATTCGGAACGCTCGCCACGAAGGAGAAGACTGCCTCACCGGGAGGATAGGTTCCACCAACAACCGAAGGGAGTCACTGAACGATCGCCCCTTCTCCACCGTATTGAGGGGGAGGGAGCCAGCGCCCCGCCGCACCACCGGAGGTACCTCGCCCGTGGCCATCACCAAAGCAGCCCCTACGGGGGCGGACGGCCATGAGCCGTTGGGCCACGCACCGGAGCCCGGGAAGCCGGGGCAGAAGAACACGGCAGAAAAGCCCGCGAAGCTCGAAAAGCCCGAGACAGCGGGGTATCCCGAGCCAGCGGGGGAGCCCGAGAAGGCAGGGAAGCCGGAGGCGCAGGCGGCCGACGGGGGGCGCGAATCGAAGTCGCCGCTCGTCCTGACCATGCTGCTGCTCGTGCTGGTGCTGCTGCAGGGCCCGATCCGCAGCGCGCTGTCCGCACCCGTCATGCAGAGCTGGATGACGGTGTTCGTGGCCGTGCTCGTACAGGCGTTGCCCTTTCTCGTCCTCGGTGTGCTGCTCTCGGCGGCGATCGCCGTGTTCGTCCCGGCGTCGTTCTTCGCCCGCGCGCTGCCGAAGCGGCCCGCGCTGGCGGTTCCGGTCGCCGGGCTGGCGGGCGCGGTGCTGCCGGGCTGCGAGTGCGCGTCGGTGCCGGTGGCGGGCGCGCTCGTGCGCCGGGGCGTCACCCCGGCCGCCGCCCTCGCCTTCCTCCTCTCCGCCCCGGCGATCAACCCGATCGTGCTGACGGCGACCGCGGTCGCGTTCCCGCGCAACCCGGAGATGGTCCTCGCCCGGTTCGTCGGCAGCCTGCTGGTGGCGTGCGTGATGGGCTGGCTGTGGCAACGCCTCGGCCGCACCGACTGGCTGCGCCCGCCGGAGCGCCCGCACTACGAGGGCCGGAGCAAGGGCGCCGCCTTCTGGGGCTCGGTCCGGCACGACGTGATGCACGCGGGCGGCTTCCTGGTCATCGGCGCGATGGCCGCCGCGACGCTCAAGGCCGTCGCCCCGGCGAGCTGGCTGCGCACGGCGGCGGACAACCCGCTGGTGGCGATCCTGGCATTGGCCGTCCTCGCCGTACTCCTGTCCATCTGTTCGGAGGCGGACGCGTTCGTGGCGGCGTCGCTCACCGAGTTCTCGCTCACGGCCAAGCTGGCGTTCCTGGTCGTCGGCCCGATGATCGACCTGAAGCTGTTCGCGATGCAGGCGGGCACGTTCGGCCGCGGCTTCGCCCTGCGCTTCGCCCCCGCCACCTTCGCCCTCGCGATCGCGGGTGCCGTCCTGACCGGATCGGTGCTCCTGTGAACCGCCAGGCACAGGCCGCGGTCCTGTTCCTCATCGGTGCGGCCCTGCTGCACGCGGGCTTCACCAACCTGTACCTGCGCTACGTCAAGGCGGGCCTGCAGCCGCTGTTGCTGCTGTCGGGCGGGGTGCTGATCGCGGCGGCGCTGGCGACGGTCTGGTACGAGTGGCGGGAGCGGAAGGACACGGGAGGCGCCGACCCGGAGGACGGGCACGGTCACGTCCACCGTGAACCCCGTGTCTCCTGGCTCCTCGTCCTCCCCCTCCTCGCCCTCATCCTGGTCGCCCCGCCGGCCCTCGGCTCGTACAGCGCGATGCGCACCGGTACGGCGCTGCAGCAGCCGTACGGCTACGACAAGCTGCCCGCCACCGGCCCGCTCCACCTCAACGTGGTCGACTACGCGACCCGCGCGGTCTACGACCACGGCCGCTCGATAGCGGGCCGCCCGATCGAGATCACGGGCTTCGTCGCCTTGGACAAGGCCGGCCACCCCTACCTGGTCCGCATGGCCCTCAACTGCTGTGCGGCGGACGCCCAGCCGGTGAAGATCGCCCTGACCGGCACGATCCCCCCGGTGCTGCAACCGGACAAGTGGCTGGAAGTGACCGGGACGTACACCGCCAGGCGGACCAAGGACCCCGTCAACAACGGCCCGATCCCCTATCTCCAGGTCACGGCGGCGATACCGGTGGCGACGCCGAAGGATCCGTACGACGAGTCGTGGAACAACTGACGACCGTCCACCCGGCCTCGCGCGCCGCGGCGACAGCAAGCTCCTCGGCGTCGTCGGGGGCGGAGTTCAGGGACGGGTCCCTGCCCGGCGCCGATCCGCCGGCCGCGACCGCGGCGGCCTGAGAGGCGGTGAGGGCGGCTCGCAACGCCCGGAGTGCGGCCTCGCTGCCGTCGACCGAGTGGGCCACCTGTGCGGCAAGTGCGGCCG
Source organism: Streptomyces sp. DF42 (assembly GCF_058267695.1). Lineage (NCBI taxonomy): Bacteria > Bacillati > Actinomycetota > Actinomycetes > Kitasatosporales > Streptomycetaceae > Streptomyces > Streptomyces sp. DF42. Next base: position 5,322,780 of record NZ_CM177859.1, read on the forward strand.
CGGCGGCGGCGTTCCGCGCACAGTGGGCGTCGGCCGCGGGGTCGGGTGCGGCGTCGGGTGGGCTCGCGGAGAGCGCGTCGAGGGACCGGGCGGACAGGCGCGGGGCGCCCGCGGCCCGCCCGGTGGGAGTCCTCGGCACGAGTTCGGCGGTGGACTTGTCCACCCCGGCGTGTCCGCACGCGGCCACGGCTCGGTCGTGCGCACTCCGCGCGCGAGCGGCGTGGCTCGTCTCCAGCTCCTTGCATCCATGCATCCCTGGATATCTGACTGGTCGTCAGTTATCGTCCCCCTGCCGCGCAGCTTCCGGAAGGGTCATGAAGGGGTGAACGCAGTGGAGACGACGACACGTCCCCGAAGTCCGCAGCCGACCGGGACGCCACGCTGGGTCGCGCAGTTCTACCAGACCTCCTCGGCGTCCTGGCAGGTGTGCGCCGAGTCGCCCCACCGCGCCCCCGTGCAGTACGCGCTCGGCGAGATGGCCCACACCGTGCGGGCACGCGGCGGCGACCTCGCGGTCGGTCTGTGGGGCCCGAAGGGCGGTGCGTGGCAGCGCTACGACGTGTCGACCGCGGCCCCCGCCGATACGGCACCGCAGGCGCCGTCCGTCGCTCCTGGGGAACCGAGCGGACTCACGGAACGCATGAACAGTCGCCGGCAGCAGGTGCTCCTGGCCGGGCTGAGCAAGGCAGGTGTCTACGACCTCGCGCCGGACGACCTGACCGCCGTACAGGAGATCGTCGACCACCTCGACGAGACCACGGTACGCAGGATCGCTCACTGGCTCGCCGCCGCCGCCGGCGGCAGCCGCTAGCATCCGCGGGCCGCCCGCCCGGCCCTGCCGGAACCTGTTCGCGATCACTTCGTAAGCTTTCGCCATGAGTCCCGGAGAGGCCCGCAAGAACAAGATCGTCTCGGTTGTCACGCCGGTGCACGGAGAGGGCGTGAGGTTCCTCCCGGAGGCATACGCCTCCCTTCGCTCCCAGGACCTTCCTGACGGCTGGTCATGGGAGTGGTGTGTGCAGGAGGACGGAGACGACGTGCAGAGCTCCGCGCATCTTCCGGCGGACGATCCGCGCATCCGGATCTCGGCATCCCGGCGTGGCGGCCCGCACGTGGCGCGGACCTTGGCGTTCGCCCGGTCGACGGGGGTCTACGTGCGGAACCTGGACGCCGACGACCAGCTCACCGCCGGAGCTCTCGCGCGCGACATCGCCGTGTTGGAGGAGCACCCAGCGGTGGGCTGGACCACGTCCCGGGTGCTCGACCTCCTCGATGACGGCAGCACCGTCTCCTTCGACGGCGATCCGGAACCCGGCCGGCTCCCGAGAGGGAGCGCGTACGCGTTCTGGGCCGAGCATCGCCGGCCCGGGATCCACCCCGCCACGCTGTGTGTGCGGCGCCCTCTGCTGGCGCTGCTCGGCGGGTGGATGGCCCTGCCGGCCTCCGGTGACACGGGACTTCTGCTCGGACTCGACGCTCTGGCGGACGGATGGTTCACCGGCGACACCGGCCTCATGTACCGCAAGCACCCGGGGCAGATCACCACGCACCCGAACCACCGGGCCGGGGCGGAATGGGAAGCCCGGATGTCGTTGATCCAGGAGCACGCCAAGGCCCTGCACGCCTGGGCCGGCCTCGCGGTCGAGCCGGAGGCCGAGGCGCTCGTCACCGCCCTCCGCGAACTCCGCGGCGGCCGGTGATCCACCGGAGACACGGGCGCTGCGGGACATGCGAAGGCCCGACCGCTGGCGACGGGGGATGCACCAGCGATCGGGCTGTGGCCCAGCCTAACAAGGCCGCAGCCGCCGCGGGAGCCGAAGGCCCGGCCGCGGCCCGCGGTTGTGGCTGAGATCATGTGGTCTGCATCGGTCAACTCGCAGGTGGCGCACCGCAGTTGGTGATTCCGGCCATCCTCGAACACGGTGCGTTCTACCGGCCGCACGGAGGTTTGTACGAGAGCCGCGGCAGATATTCGTGCCACTTCTCCGGCGTCAGGACGCCCCGCGTGGTCGAGCAGATGTGCCGGATGGCGTCGTCGGGGTCCAGCTTCCACAGCCGGACCGTGTCGGAGCCGCTGGAGACTCCGAGCATGTGGCTCGTGGGACTGAACGACAGGAAGTTGCCGGTCTTGGCGTTGGGGCTCATCGACTGACCGATCGGGGCGGCCGCGGAGGGGTCGGCGACGTTCCACAGGCGGACCGTGTTGTCGTTGCCGCCGCTGGCCAGGGTGTGGCCGTCCTGGCTGAAGGTGAGCGACGCGACCGCTTCGGTGTGGCCGGTCAGTGGCCTGCTCAGACCGGTCGCCCTGACGGGGTCGGCGACGTTCCACAGGCGGACCGTGTCGTCGTCGCTGCCGCTGGCCAGCGTGTGGCCGTCCCGGCTGTAGGCGAGCGAGTTGACCGGGCCCGCGTGACCCGTGAGAGGTGTGCCGACGGGAGTGGTGCGGCGTGGGTCGGTGATGTCCCAGAGCCGGATGGTGCCGTCCGCGCTGCCGCTCGCGAACGTGTGCCCGTCCGGGCTGAACGCGAGGGCGTTGATATAGCCCTTGTGGCCGGCGAGCGGCGCGCCGTACGGCACGACGTGCGACGGGTCGCTGACGTTCCACAGCCGGAGCGCGCGGTCGGTGTACGCGGTCGCGAGCGTCAGCCCGTCCTGGCTGAACGCCAGCGCGTCCGGCCCCATGAACCGGGTCTGCAGAACGATGGGCGGGCCGTAGGGGACCGGATTCGCCGGGTCGCTGACATTCCACAGATACACCGCGCGGCTCGCCGTCAGCACGGCGAGGGTGTGGCCGTCGGGGGAGAACGTCAGCGCCCCGTCACTACCGCTCCCGGGCTTGAACGGCTTGTTCAGCGCCCTGGGCCGGCCGGGATGCCGTACGTCCCACAGCCGGACCCGCCCGTCGCTCGCGGTCGTGGCGAGCACCCGCCCGTCCGGGCGGAAAGCTCCGCTGCGGCCGACCATGTCGGCCGTCGGCACCGACCACAGACGGACCTTGCTGTCGCCGCTGCCGGTGGCCAGGGTGCGGCCGTCGGGGCTGAAGCCGACCGCGTACATCTCGCCGCTGCTTCCCGCGAGCGGCTCGCCGACCTGCGAGGGATAGGCCGGATCGCTGACGTTCCACAGACTCGCCGTGCTGTCCGCGCTGCCCGCGGCGAGCATGCCCCCGTCGGGGCTGAAGGCCACGGACCACACGGGACCGGTGTGGCCGGTGAGCGGCGCGCCGAGCCGCCCTGCGCGCCGCGGATCGGTGACGTCCCAGAGCCGGATGGTGTCGTCCGCGCTGCCACTGGCGAGGGTGTGCCCGTCCGGGCTGAAGGCCAGCGAGTGCACCGTGTCCGTGTGGCCCTTCAGCACGGTGTCGATCGGCTTCGTACGGTGTGGATCGGCCGTGTTCCACAGCCGGATCGTGTCGTCGTCGCTCCCGGCCGCCAGCAGGTGCCCGTCGGGGCTGAACGCCACCGAGCGCACGGCGGCCGTGTGACCGGTGAGGGCGCCGAGCGACGTGGGACGGCTCGTGCTCATGTCCCACAGACGTACGGTGTGGTCCTCGCCGGCGGAGGCCAGGGTCCGTCCGTCCGGGCTGAAGGCGAGCAGGTAGATCGTGCCGGTGTGGCCGGTCAGGGGCGTACCGAGTGACTTGGGGTGCCCGGGATCCCGTACGTCCCACAGCCGGATGGTGCCGTCGTCGCCGGTGCTGGCGAGGGTGCTGCCGTCCGGGCTGAAGACGGCCGTGCTCACCCAGCTCGTGTGGCCGGTGAGCGGCTTGCCCAGCGGTTTCGGGTGCGAGCGGTCGCTGACGTCCCACAGGCGGACCGTCCGGTCGTAGCTGGCGGTGGCCAGGACCTTGCCGTTCGGACTGAACGAGGTGAGGTAGACGGCGCCGGTGTGGCCGAGCAGCGGTGTGGCCAGCGGCGCGTTCACGATCGAGATCAGCCGGTTGTCGGTGGCCGCGTCATCCGGTCGCAGGTCATGGGCCACCAGGTCGAGTTGGGCGGAGAGCGAGGGGTCGGTGTACTGGACGCGGTCGGCCTCCGCGACCACCTGCTCGAACACCGCGTCGTTGCGCTGCTGCCACGCGAGCACCGCCGCGCCGACGGCCAGCATCGACAGCACCACCAGCGCGGACACCGCGCCGCGCCGCATCACGAGCGTCCGCCTTCGCAGCCGTACCGCAGCGGCCAGGAACTCCACCGCGCTGCGGGTCAGGAAGGTGTCACCGGCCGACTTCGCCCAGCTGCGGGCCTGCTCCAGACGGGAACCCCGGTACAGCAGCGACGAGTCACGGTCCGAGCCCTCCCAGGCCCGGCCGTCCTCCTCCAACTGCTGGCGCAGCAGATGGTCGTTGCGGTCCTCGTCGATCCAGTCGCGCAGCCGCGGCCAGGCATGCAGCAGGGCCTCGTGAGTGATCTCCACGGTCTCCGCGTCGAGCGTCACCAGCCGGGCGCGGACCAGCGCCTCCAGCGACTCCTCCGTCTTGCCGGGATCCGTCGACTCCTCCGCCAGCTGTCGCCGTGTGCCTCGCCGACGGGTGGCCTGGGTGTCCTCGCCCAGCCGGACCAGCCGCAGCAGCAGCAGCCTGGCGGCCGTACGGGCCGGCGCATCGAGACTCGACCAGGCCCGCTCGGCGGTCGCGGCCACCGCACCCTGGATCCCGCCGGCGGCCCGGTAGCCGGCCAGCGTCAGCCGCCCGGCCTTCCGCCGCTGCCAGGTGGCGAGGAGCGCGTGGGAGAGCAGCGGCAGCACACCGGCGTCGTGCGTACCGCGGGGCCCGTCGGTGCTGACCTCCCGGACGATCAGCTCCGCGAGGCCCGGTTCGAGCTCCAGCCCCACGGCCTTCGCCGGCCCGGTCACCGCGTCGCGCAGCTCCGCCGTGCTCAACGGCCCGAGCACCATGTGCCGGTGCTGCAGCGCGTCGGCCAGCTCGGGATACCTCAGGCACTGCTCGTAGAAGTCGGCGCGGATGCCGAGGACCACGAGCACGGGCGCCGGCTCGTCCGGTCCCGCGGGCGAGCACGCGGCGTGCAGGATCTGCACGAACGCACGCCGGCTCGCCTCGTCGGCACAGAGGGTGAAGGCCTCCTCGAACTGGTCCACGATGACGACGGGCCGCTCCGCGGAGGGCGTCTCGCGCCGGGCCCACGTGGCGACGGCACCCCGGACGGCGCGCGCGAACTGTGGAGTACCAGGCGCTCCTTCCCCTGCGTGCTTTGCTCCCGCGTGCTTTGCTCCCGAGTCCTCCGTCGCCATGTCCCCGGCCGTGGGCACGACACGGACGAGGGGGACGAGTTCGGGGATCCGCCGCGTCAGCTCCCCGACGGGATCGACGCCCGGCACGAGCTGCACCACGCCCCTCGGCCGGCTGTCGTCGTCGCTGAGCGCGCCGGTGTGCACGGCGGTCACCAGACCCGCGTTCAGCAGGGAGGACTTGCCCGCCCCCGAGGCGCCGACGAGCATGACCAGCCCGCCCGTCCTCTCCGCCGCCCGGAGCTGGTCGACGAGGGCGCCCGTGCTGCGCTCCCGGCCGAAGAACCAGCGGGAGTCCTCCTGCCGATAGGAGGCCAGCCCCCGGTACGGGCACACGCCGGGGGCGGTCGGTGCCTCGTCCGAGGATCGCTCCTCCACGTCCGCGGCCGCCGCCGGACGGTCACCGGCGGGGTCGGCCACGGCGCGCTCCCACAGCCGCTGCCACTGGCCCATGTCGTACAGCCCGGCGGACACCGGCGTCGGCCGCGAACGCCGGGCCTGGGGTATCAGCACGTGCAGCACCGAGGCGAGCGCGGCGAACTGCGCGGGCACGTTCTTGGCCCGCCGCCAATCACTGATCCGCTGGGCGGACACCCGTACGGGCCGCCCCCGCTCGTCCACCCGCTGAAGCTGCACGACCGCCTCGGCCACGCGCGCGAGGGGAGGGTTGCCGGCTTCCTTGTACAGCAGCGCGAGCCGCTCCGCGAAGGCGGTACGCGCCCCTGAAGGGGAACTCAAGGCCCCCACCCCTTACTTCCCCCGCGCTTGGACCTCCGGATGGACATCCGGACCGGAAAACTCACTTTATACGGCTGACCTGGGAATTAAGTCTCCGGACCGGACCCGGAATCTCCTCACCGGCAGCCACGGCTGGCAGGATCACGATGCAGGGCGAACCGCCGCGCACCGTCAGTGCGGGCCGTCAGCGCAGGCCGTCAGCTCAGCGCCCGTGGAAACAGTCCATGACGACGAACGTTCTCGGTCAGCTTCCACAGGATCCATGAGACGGCGGTGCCGGTCTCATCGCCTGAGCCCGACAGCCCGCCCGCAACGTTCGGCACCGGTCCCCACGAGGGGAGGGACCGGAGCCGAACCATGCGGGGCACGGGACGGGAACCGGCGGGGGTGCGGGGGCGGGGGCCCTGGGCAGGAGGACGGGGCAGGATCAGGCGCCGGTGCCCGCCCGGGAGCCGGTCGTCTTCGGGGAACCTTCTCGTCCGGCTCGGGCGCACCTGCCCGGTGCCGGCGCGATCTTCACAGGACTTCCCGATACGGGTTCGGGGTCCGAGCCTGGCCGCTGTCTGCCGGAGCCGCCCACGACGAGGGTCCTCCTCCCGCCGGGCGCGCCCGGGTCCCCGCCCCGTGTGTTCGGCTGTGTTTGCCACTCGAAACGTTCTGCCCGAGTCGCCGTCGGGTCAGCCGTCCTCGGGACGGGGGCACGCAGATGCGCCCGCTCCTCCAACTCCCCCAACTCCTCTGCAACTCACTCCGCAACTCACCCCGCAGAGATGACAGGGCACGGCCCGCATCTGTGACAGCCGGTGGTGGGGCCCGCGCGCCAGGCCGCACCCCCGCATGAGCCGGGCGGTCACCCGGAAGATAGATTCCCCATCCAGCCTTGGTCAGGCTTCCGGCCTCGTCGCGGTGCGCGCGCGGGGACGGGTCCGGTGCCCGCCCACCCGCCCGTGTCCCCGTCACGGGAGAAGGTGCCGGCCGCACCCGGCCGGCGCTTCCCGCCGCCCCCAGACCGCAGACGTGTTCACAGATGAGGAAGCCGTGCAACTACCCACCCGTGGTGACACGTTCCGTATATGTGCCGCGATAGCGGCCTCCACGCTCGTCCTCGCGGCGGCGTCTCCCGCCTCCGCGCACACCCCGCGTTCCCACACCGACGCCCGTACGGTGCCGACCGTGTCCAGCCCCGTCAGCGCGTCCCCCGCCCCCACCACAACCGCCCCCACCACCACCGCGCACGACGCGGGCCCGGGGGAAGCATGGACGAGTGCGGCGGCCGAGAAGTTCTGGACCCCCCAGCGGATGGCCCGGGCCACCCCGGACAGCCCCCGCGGCGGGGCCCCGGCCGGCTGGAAACCCGCCTCCACCGTGAACGGGGCGGCTGCGGCGAGGAACGGCCACTACTTCGCAGGTGTCCCCACGGTGGGAACGTTCTTCCACTACGTGACAGACCCGGCCACCGACAAGCTCATGGGACGTTTCTGCTCCGCGAGCGTCGTTGACAGCCCGCAGGGCAACGTCATCCTGACCGCCGCGCACTGCTCAGGCGGCTCCAAGGGCATGTTCGTGCCCCGCTACGACGGCGCCGCGACGAACCCCGCCCCCTACGGCCGGTTCGCGGTGCAGCGGTGGATCCGGGACGCACGCTGGTACCAGGCCGACGGCCATCCCACCCGCGATGCCTACTCCGACTTCGACTACGCGTTCGCCCGGGTCGCCGGCAACAAGCGACGGCAGAGTGTGCAGAAGGCCGTCGGTGCAGCGCTCAAGCTCGGCAGCGTGAACGGCCGGTACAAGCAGAACGTCACCGTCATCGGCTACCCCGGAAGCCACAACCCGAAGAACCGGCCCTTCGTCTGCGCCGGTGTCGGCACCCGCCAGTTGCCCGGCTACCACCAGATGCGCATGGACTGCGGCGGCTTCTACGGGGGCACCTCCGGAAGCCCCTGGATCACCGGCCTGAACGAGAGGACCGGCAGCGGAACCGTCATCGGCGACCTCGGCGGCTACTACGGCGGCGGCCTGGAGAACAACAGCGACCGCATCTCGTTCGCCGCCACCTACGACCAGCGGGCCTTCGAGATCTACGACGCCGCGAAGAGGAACACCACTCCCCGTCAGTACCCGCGCGGCTACAGCATGTACCCCACCGGCGGAGGCGTGTGGCAGCACGCCATGAAGACCGCCTCCGGTGACTACACCGGCGACGGCAGGACCGACATGATCGCCATCTGGTCGGACGGCGAAGTCACCCTCTACACCGGAGACGGCAACGGCGGCTTCTCCGGCGAACGCCGGATCGCGAAGTCCTCGACCTGGACCCACGCCAGGACCATCGCCGGCGGAGACTTCAACGGCAGCAACGCCTCCGACCTCATGGTGGTCTGGTCGGACGGCGAAGTCACCCTCTACACCGGAGACGGCAACGGCGGCTTCGCCAACGAAACCCAGATGGCCAAGCCCGGGGGCACCTGGAAGGACGCCATCCAGATCACCGCCGGCCGCTACAGCCCCAACCAGTGGACCGACGACCTGATGGTCCGCTGGGGCGACGGTGAAACCACCCTCTACACCGATGTCGACAGCCGCGGATTCCTCCACGAGAACAAGCTGGAGCCCCCTAACGACACCTGGCGCCACGCCACCATCCTCGCCGCGGGAAACTTCACCGGAGGCGCCAACTGGGACGTCATCGTCCGCTGGTCCGACGGCGAACTCACCCTCTACCGTGACTCCTCCGCCTCCGGCGTGGGAACGGAGATCAAGCTGAGGTCCTCTAACAAGCTGTGGACCCACGCCACCGTCATGACCGCCGGCGCCTACACACCGGGGGACCCCAACGACCTGCTCGTGCGCTGGTCCGACGGCGAGACCACCCTCTACACCGACACCACGACGACCCTCGGCCGCGAACACGTACTCGTCCCGCCGAAGGCCAGCTGATCACCGTCCAGGAAGGCGAGGCAGCACCGATGTACCTGCGCGTAGCCGGCATCGTCCTCACCGCAACCGCCCTAGGTCTGGCAACTGCCCCCGGCGCCCACGCCGCCGATGATCCGGGTCTCGCCGTCAGCATCGCCTCCGCAGACAGCGACAGCACCCCCGACGGGCTCCTCCGGCCGGGCGCGCCGGTCGAGGTCACCTCAGGCGTTGACCTGACGTCCCTGGCCGTTGGTGACAACGGCAGCTTCACCGTGACCTCTGCGGCGTTCGCGCACCCCGTCAAGGTGACCATGCAGAAGAACAGCTACGGCCAGGGCGAAGGCGCGATCCGTTGCGGCATCAAGCCGGGCAGCTATCCCGTCGACATCGCCGGACACCACGAAGGATCCGGGCTCACCGCGAAGCAGACGCATACGACCATCACCATCGCCGCGGGCGGCTCGTACTGCGATCAGGCATCCGGATCGTCCGCGAAGAGCCCCACCACCCTCGCGGCCGTCGGCGGCGGCGTCGCCGTCCTGGCGGTCGGAGCATTCGCCGTCGCCCGGCACCGACGCAGCAAGACACAGTCCTGAGCCCCTTCCACAGGACAGGCGGACGACGAGGGAGGCCGGGTGTTCCGTTCGCACCTGGGGAACTTGCCGGGCGGCGGGGCGGAATCGATGCCGCGGATCAGCTCCCGCCGGCCGGGAACAAGCCAGTCATCGACGGGAAGTGCCGGTGAGCCGGCGAAAGCGCGAGGCTAACCGCTCTTGGCTTTCTGGGACTCCGGAGGTCTCCTGGCGGGGCGCTGTCGACGACGGGAGGTCCGCTGGCGCGGTGGGCGGGTCAGCGTGATCTGACGGACCAGTTGTTGGAAGCAGGCCAGGGAAGCGACAGCCGGCAGGGCGGCTGCGGCGACACTCGTGAACGTCCTCTCGGCCTCGGCCATGCAGAGGATCATCGCGAGGGAGGAAAACAGCAGAACGACGAACCAGGAGTGCACGGCACGTCGTTGGTGCAGGGCAGTCCGCAGGATGGACAGCGAGGCCACCATCCAGGGGCCGTAGATCAGAAGAGGCCACGCGTAGGCCGTGGCGCCTCGTGCACCCGGCGCGACGTGCTGCAGAGGTGAGTAGGCCACCATGCCACCGAAGACGCTCACCATCGACACGATGGCGGCCGCCAACGCGGCGATCACGAAGCTGAGAGTCTGCAGCCACGTGAAGCGCAGCTTGCGAGCACGCACCTTCCGATGCCCGGCAGAGAAGCGCCGGATGGGTGGCAACTCAGCAGTGAGCTGTACGAGGTTGTCCATCGCGTCGTCGGCGTCGGCGCCGGAGGACGGCTGGCTACGAGGGGGCCGGGCGGCAGCCCCCTGCTCTGCCGTCGCGACATCCTGCAAAAGGTGGGTGAGTTCCTCGACCGGGTCCCAGTTCTCTTGCGGGGCCGCCATCGAACGCAGCGTGTCGGAAGCGCCCCTGTGCCAATCGGTCGACTGTTCGTCGGCGTACGGGCCGGGATACCGACTTTGCGGAGCGAACCAATGATCCGGATAATCGTGATTCACGAAATCCACCCCCCGTCACGCGCGGGATGCGTGACAATCGGAACGCCCCTGGCTGTTCCATCGCCGGCTGAGTTCCTCCTGGGCCGTATCCAGCAGGGTCAGGAGGTCGCTGAGCAGCGGCTCAGTGACCCGCAGTTCGACCTTCGCGCCGTCTACGTGCAGGGTGCCGCTGGCATCGGGCGATGAGTACGCCGCGGCGGGCGTGAAGATGTATCGCCCTACCACCACAGCACGGGTCGCGGGAAGATTCTCCGCCGTCGCTCCGGAGTGGGGCGAGGGAAAGAGCCTTGCTTTCGTCATAGTCCGCTAACGCATGCCGCGCTTCTCCAGATGTGCGGCAAACGAGTGAGGCAATTTGGCGAAATTTTTAGAGAGGCATTCATAATTAGAGCCAACCGGGCGGCGTTCAATAGGTAAAGCGTCGAGCGGGTTGTCCTTTGAACTTTTTTCGGAAAGGAAGAACAGCTTGCCGCTCACGGATGGGGTCCGGCGGCATCAGGTGACTTCGGGCTCGGTCGTCGCGGCGTCGCGGCGTCGCTCAGTCGATCACGGTCGGCGACCGCGAGCGCCACATCGAGAAGGATCCTTCCGGGATCGTGCAGCGCACGGACCCCGGCGCCACGGCGAGTGGCTTCGGTCGGTCCTCTGTTTGGCCCCCGAGCACGACAGAGGGCCAATCGCGATCATGCGATTGGCCCTCTGACCAGCGTCGGGGTGGCGCTCAGATGCTGGAGGCGCTCAGAGACGCCGGTTGCTTGTCAGCCCCAGGGGGAGGCGGTGAGCCAGCTGGTGTCCTGGGCCCACGACTTCGTGTTGTCCCAGGTGTTGGTGCCGCCGTTGCTGGCGATGTAGGCCGTGAAGTTGTAGTGGCGGATGTACTTGGTCGGGAAGTTGACGGACTGGAAGGAGGTGCCGACGCCGCTGTTGCCTGTGGTGGGGCAGAAGGTGGCGTCCTGCGCGAAGGAGCTGCCGCCGTTGTCGAAGTTCAGGTTGAGCTGGTAGTTGGAGTGGTGCAGGTACTGGCCGGGGTTGTTGGCGGACTCGAAGGAGAGGCAGGAGGTCTTGGCCAGGCCGGCGCGGACGATCCAGGTGGCGTCTGCCTTGTCGGTGGCCGAGCTGGCCGAGTTGATGCTGGAGATGACGACCTTGGAGTCGGCGTCGTTGTGGCGGAGGTAGTGCGAGGTGCAGCAGGGCGCGGTGGTGGCCTGCAGGGAGATCCGGGAGCCGGGGGTCAGCGAGCCGGTGCTGGTGGAGCCGCTGTTGTAGCCGGCGGCGGTGATGTTGGCCTGTACGGCGTTCTCGGTGGCGTCCGAGGGGTAGCCGGAGGTCATGACGCCTTCGTAGAAGGTGCCTTGGCCGGTGTTGCTGTTGTCGCCGCCGATGCCGAGGATGATCGCGCCCTGCTTCTTCATCGGGTTATAGCCGCCGACGGTGGGGCGTATGCCGTTGTAGAAGGTGGACAGGCCGCCCGCCTGGGCGTCGCCGCCGCGGATGGCCCACTGGTTCGGGCCACCCTTGACGATGGCGGTCAGGAACCGGTTGTTGACGGTGGGGTCGCCCGCGTTGAGGCCGCGGTTGACCCCGGAGAACAGGCCGTTCTCCAGGTCGGCCATGACCCAGGGGCCGTTGCCGCTGCCGTGGCCCCAGCCCGTGCTGTTGCCGAAGTAGATGGCCTCCATGGTGCCGTTGCCGTCGTCATTGCCGGTCGTCTCGGCGTTGCCGTAGTCGAAGCAGCAGCCGCCGTTGAAGTGTGTGCCGTCGAAGATGGCGTACATGCCCTCGGGCTGGTCGCCGGTGGCGATGCCGTTGGTGTTGTTGTTGCGGTAGCCGGTGCCCGGGGCGACGTAGACGCCGTACGCCTTGTGTCCGCCGACGGTGACCGGGGCCTCGAAGGCGTTGGCCAGGTTGTCGTTCCCGCCCGCCGCCGGCCCGGGCCAGTGGCCCTTGAGCGCCTGGGTGAGGTTGTTGCCCTTGGGGGACTGGTCGTAGATGACGGTGATGACGCAGCTGGTGTTGGCGCAGAAGGAGTCCTGCGCGGCTGCGTTGGCGACACCTCCGGCGGTCAGCGGGCCGATGTTCAAGGTGGTGTTGTCGGAGGCGCGCTTGACCTGGTAGAGCGGGCCGTTGTACGCCCCGTACAGGGCGCGGGTGGTGCTGTGTGCGGCGACGCAGGGGGTGTTGCCCGCGGCGTAGATGTCGCACGGCCCCTGGGTGGCGGCCTGCGAGGTGGTGGCTGTGGCGGTGAGCAGGCCGGCGGCGAGCGCGGCGGTGGCACCCGCCGCGAGAAGCGCACGTCTGGCTCTGCGTATCCACGGTGACTCGATCATGAAGAACTCCTTCTCAGGGGGAGAGCGAGCGTCGACCAATCCCCGGTGTCCGGCGGTCCGGACGGCGCGGGTTGTCTCGACGCTCCGAGTCCGGTGCCGGTCGGCTCTCTTCGGCACCGGCCCCGGGACTGGTTGCTCGTCGGCACCAGAGGAAGCGACGAGCCGGTTGGTGTCCTGGGCCCACGACGTCGGGTGGTCTCAGGCGCATGGCGGGCATCGGATCGCTCCGTGCACGGGCATCAGCGGGGGGCTCCGTCGACCCGGCCGCCGCGGGCGTGCTCCGGGAACGCCGGCGCTCGTCCGCTGAGCGGGCCCCGTTGTGTGCCTCAGTACCAGACGGAGAACGTGGCGTCGGCTCTGCCGGTCGCGGTGGAGATCGGGTCGATGCGCAGCGCGTAGTCGAAGTGCCGGATGTAGCGGTCCGGGTAGTTGTGGGAGCGGAACGACGACCAGGACGGGTCGGCAAGCCCGGCCGTCTTGTGGAAGGTGGCGTCCTGGGCGAATGTCGCGGTGCCGTCGTTGGCGTCCAGTCGCAGCTGGAAGTAGGAGTGCCGCAGGTAGCGGGTCGGATCGGTGACGGACTGGAAGGAGACGCCGGAGGAGTCGGCCAGCCCCGGCACCAACTTCCACTCCGAGTCGGTGTACGGGTCGAACGGGTATGGGTCGATGCGGCCGATGGAGTCGACCTGCCGCCAGTATCTGTCCGGGAAGTTGTAGGACTTCAGCCGGTTCCAGGCGGGCTTGCCCCACTTGGCGACCATGTTGTCGTACACCGTCTGGGGAATCGGCTTGATGTCGGCGTGCTTGGAGTTCAGCGGCTGGGTGTAGAGGCGCCGGTCGGTGGCGGTCCAGGTGCCGGTGGAGAGGTCGCTGGTCTGCCAGGTGTAGAACAGCGCGTTGGCGTCGCCCCACAGGTACCAGGTGCCGGCGGCCTGGGCGAGGATCGGGCCCTCGATGCCTCCCTGGGGCGCCAGGCCCGAGGTGAACTGGGTGAAGCTGCCGGGATTGAGCGAGGTGGACTTCGCACCCGTGAGGCTGTTGTGGCCCTTGTAGTACAGGTAGTTGACGCCGTTCACGCCCTTGGCCAGGGTGCCGTCGATGACGTCGTAGCCGGGGTCGAAGAAGACCTGCGGCGACGTCACGGTCTGGAAGTCCGTGGTGTAGTTCACCATGATCACGTTGTGGCCGCTGCTGTTCACGGCCGAGTAGATGATGGCGTACTGGCCGCGGGAGGCGTCCCAGAAGGCGTCGGGCGCCCAGGTGTGGGTGGCCATGTCGTGCAGTTTCAGCAGGCGGTAGTTGTCGAAGGAGCGCAGGTCGGCGGAGTCCCAGACGTGGATGTACGGGCTCTTCTTGGTCCAGTCGGTGCCCTTCAGGTTGGTCGCCATGACGACGTAGGTGCCGTCCTGCTTGGGCACGATGACGGGGTCGCGCAGACCGCCGTCGCCCGCGGTCGGGGTCACGACGGGGTTGTTCTGATTCAGCGGCATCCACTGCAGCGCGTCGGTGCTGACGGCGAGGTGCAGGCCGTAGTCCGTACCGAGGTTTGCCGGTGACTGGGTGAAGTAGGCCATGACGAACGGGGAGGCCGTCGCGGCGCTCGCGGACTGGCTGCCGAGGGTCAGCGCGCCGGTCATGGACAGGGGCACGGCCGCGGCCATGCCGAGGAACAGCCGGCGCGACGGGAGGGGGGTTGGGCTCATCTGGCGCCTCCAAGGTGAGTGGAAAGCCGGGGAAGTGGTTGCAGCGAAAGACCATCTGGCCGATGTGCCGAACGCTGTGCAGTGGAGCGGCCGTGCGCTGGAAGAGGAACGCGCGGCGTCGAGGGTGACGTCAGCGCCGATGGCATCCCGGCGAGGACGGGGGAAGGGTTCCTGGGCGGCCCGCGCGAGCATGCCGTCGGCGGCTCGGTCGGCCGGGCCCGCGAGGATCGTGGTCAGGTGGGTCGCGGCCCGGTCCTGGGTTCGTGGCTGCCAGGTGTGTGGCAAACGTGGGCTGCGGTCGGGGTGTGTTCGGCGATGTGTTCGGCGACGGTACGAAGCCGATGCCAGGTGATGCCGACGCCCTCCCGGAGGCGCCGGCATCCCTGTCGGTGTCGGGTCAGCTCGTCACACGGAAGGTGGCGTCGCCGCGGGCTGTCGTCGTGGTGATCGGGTCGAGGCGCAGCTCGTAGGCGTAGTGGCGGATGTAGCGGTCGGGGAAGTTGTACGACTGGAACGAGGACCAGGTGGAGTCGGCGAGGCCGGCGACCTTGCGGAAGGTGGCGTCCGCGGCGAACTGGGCGGTCCCGTCGTTGTGGACCAGCTGGAAGTCGTAGTTGGCGTGGCGCAGGAAGTACCCGGGCATGTTCACCGACTCGAAGGAGACGGTGCCGGTGCCCGCCAGGCCGGGCCGTATCCGGAACTGGGCGTCGTCGGCGGGGCTGACGGTGGGGTCGATGCGCACGTCCATGTCGGCGGTGTGCCGCACGTACCGGTCCTGGAAGTTGAACGACTGCAGGCGCTGGGCCGGGGTGTTGGGCCAGCGGGAGAGCACGCGGCTCTCCTCGGCGGCCGTGAGGGTCATGATCGCGCCGTGGCGCTTCGCGGTGCCGCCCATGTCGTAGCTGGTCGCGTCCTGAAGCCGGTAGGTGCTGACGTCGAACGGGTTGGTCGTCAGGATCGGCCTGTATTCACGTACGCCCTGCGGGTTGTTGTAGTCGATGTAGAGGGCCCACTCATTGCGGTCCCTGAACTTCATCCAGACCGGGCCTTCGACCACGTTTCCGGTGAGGCCGATGCTGGAGAGGTTGCCGAGGTTGGTCCACGTCCCCAGGATCGAGTTGGTGCCCTCGACGTTGTTCTGGCCGTCGCCGGAGACCCGCAGGTAGCGGTAGGGGCCGGTACCGGCGGGCACCTCCGTCATCTGCGTGTCGACGACCGGCGTGCTGCCGGGGGGGTCGATCCAGATCTGCGGGGTGGTGATGGTGCGGAAGTCCTTGGTGCGGGCGGAGTAGATGCGGTACTTGAAGATGCCGTTCACCGTGGCGTTAGTCGCCCAGTACAGGACGTAGTCGTTGGTCTCGGGGTTCCAGATCGCCTCCGGCGCCCACGCGTTCTTTCCGCCGGGGATCAGTCCGGCGGCGCCGAGCAGCCACGGCTTCGACCAGGTCACCAGGTCGGTCGACTCCCACACCACGAAGTTGGGACTGCCGTTGGTGTAGGTCGATCCGCAGCGGATGCACAGGTCGGTCGCGATGATCCAGTACTTGCTCCCGTCGGGAGAGCGCACCAGTGCGGGGTCGCGCACCCCCTTCGTACCGATCGTGGAGTTCAGGACCGGCGCTCCGCCGTTGAGGTCGTTCCAGTGCAGACCGTCGGTGCTGTGCGCGAGGTACAGCATCTGGCCGGTCGCGGAATCGCCGGTGAAGTGCACCATCAGATAGCCGGGATCCGCGGCGGCGGCTAGCTGCGGTGTGGTCAGGGCCTGGCCTGTGAAGAGCAGGCAGACGGCGAGCAATATGACCGTCAGCCGGGCGCGGAGCGCGGACATGCGGATCTCCTGTCGTTGTGCAGGTGCCAGCAGCTCGAAGGGGGAGAGCGAGGTGGCGGGGGGAAGCTCGGTCTGGGTGCGGGCGGGACAGGGCCCGGCTACCGCACGATCAGGAAGGGGGCGGATCCGGGCAACGGTGGGTCTCCCGTGTGCGGTGCGGGTCGTCGGGGTGACGGCGGGACCGGCACGCGGGCCGGTGTGTGGCCGGTGTGACGGCTTGTGCGGCGAAGTCACGGCTGTCGTCCGGGTGGGGCGGCCGTGGTACGGGCCGGACGGATGGCTGGCGATCGGAGCACGTGGATGCGGCGTGGTGAGATGCCCTGTGGCTTTTTCGGCGCCCACCGAAGCACGTTGATTGCGCCCCGCTTCGGCGTCCTGTTCTCAGTGGGCTCCTGTTCTCTCCGGGCCGGCCCGGCAGCGGCCTGGAGCTGACTGCTGGAGCGCCTGGCAGCGTTCCAGCCCAGTGGTCGGCCGGGAGAAGCCTCCGTAACCAACGTGCTTCCGACCAGCTGGATAGTGCGATATATCGAACGGTGTTCGTAAGATCGGGCAGACAATAGGAGGGGAAAACGGGGAGAGTCAATACATCCGACATGCATGGTTCCTCGAGGGGTTAGGGCGACGTCGGCAATGCTTTCTGGGCGGAAGCATTGACTGAGGCGGATGCGGAACCTATGTTCTGGCTGAAATTACGAACGATGTTCGAAATGCCGGACATTGAGAACAGGTGGTCGCTCCGCACCCACCAGCACCAAAGGGAATCCTCCATGAGACCTGGGCTCACCCGTAGAACGGTCCTCGGCATGATCGCCGGCTCGGCCGCCGCCACCGCCACCGGTTTCTCGGCCGGCAGCGCTCACGCCGCTGTGCCCACGTCACCCGGTGTGACGTACACGAACACCATCGCCGAGAAGCGGGCCGACCCGCACATCTACAAGCACACCGACGGTTTCTACTACTTCACCGCCACCGTGCCGGAGTACGACCGCATCGTGCTGCGCCGCGCGACCACGATCCAGGGGCTGTCCTCGGCCGCAGAGACGACCATCTGGACCAAGCACGCCACCGGGACGATGGGCGGCTACATCTGGGCCCCGGAGATCCACTTCATCGACGGCAAGTGGTACATCTACTTCGCCGCCGGTGACGCCAACAACGTCTGGCACATCCGTCCCTACGTCCTGGAGTGTGCGGACGCGAACCCGATCACGGGGACCTGGACGGAGAAGGGGCGCATCGCCCTGCCGCTGGACACCTTCTCCCTGGACGCGACGACCTTCGCCGTGAACGGCACCCGCTACCTCGCCTGGGCGCAGAACGACCCGGCCGTCGGCTCCGGCACCAACCTCTACATCGCGCAGATGTCCAGCCCGTGGACCATCACCGGTACCCCGGTCATGATCAGCCGGCCGACCGCCGCGTGGGAGACCGCCGGAGGCGCGACGGTCAACGAGGGCCCGGCCGTGCTCCAGCGGAACGGCAAGGTCTTCATGACCTTCTCCGCCGCCGCCACCAGCGCCGTCTACTGCATGGGCATGCTGACCGCGTCCGCCTCCGCCAACCTGCTGGACGCCTCGTCGTGGGCCAAGAACGCGAACCCGGTCTTCGCCACCAACGACGCCACCAGCCAGTACGGCCCAGGCCACAACCAGTTCACGGTCTCCGAGGACGGCAGGTCGGACATCCTCGTCTACCACGACCGCAGCTACAAGGACATCAGCGGTTCCCCGCTCAACGACCCCAACCGCCGCACCCGCGTCCAGAAGATCTACTGGAAGGCCGACGGAACCCCCGACTTCGGCATCCCGGTCGCCGACGGTCTCACCCCGATCCGGCTCTCCTCGTACAACTTCCCCGACCGGTTCATCCGGCACTGGGACTTCCGCGCCAAGATCGAGGCGAACGTCTCGCCCCTGGCCGACTCGCAGTTCCGTGTCGTCACCGGTCTCACCGGCACCGGCACCGTCTCCCTGGAGTCGGCGAACTTCCCCGGCTACTTCCTGCGCCACAAGAACGGCGAGGTGTGGGTGGAGAAGAACGACGGGACGTCACTGTTCGCCGGCGACGCCTCCTTCACCGCCCGGGCCGGGCTCGCGGACTCCGCCGGAGTCTCGTACGAGTCGTTCAACCTCCCGGGCCGCTACATCCGCCACTACAACTACCTGCTGTACGTCCAGGCTCTCAGCACGGCGACCGACCGGGCCGACGCCACCTTCTACACCCAATGAGCCACAACGGCGGCCCTACCCCTCGGGCAGCTCCGACGGACCCGTCGGCCGTAGCCGGGGCAGCCGGACCCTTCATCAGACTCGGAGCGGTTCAGGAAGACGCGGGGTCGAGGAGGGCGAGGGCAGCGGCGAGGGCGACACGGACCGGTGACCCGGCGGAAGTTCACGGCACACCACGGTCGGCAAGCGGATCCCCGGTGGCGTCATAGGGCTTCGGTCCGTGCCCACGATGAAAGTCCACGAAAGAGAGGAGCCCCAGCCGCCGCGTCGGCTGGGGCTCCTCAAGATGGTGAGTATCGGTCAGCAGGTGAAGCTGCCCACGCCGTGAACCGCTCGTCCACGCGTCGGCGGACCGCACCGCATCGCGATCACCGTGGACCGGGCGGGTCAGCGCTGCAGGGTCAGCACGCCCGGCCGCCAGGGCAGCTCGTTGTAGGGCATGCCCGGGGTGACTGCGGCGGGGTCCAGGCCCTGGTAGAGGAACTGCAGGTTGCAGGGGTCGATGGTCTTGGTCTGGTCGGGGTTGTTGCGGACCAGGTCGCCGTGGCTGATGTCGTTGGTCCAGGTGGCGCCGCTGTTGGCCTTGCCCGCGAAGGGGTTGGACTCGGTGGCGGCCTGCGGGGTCCACGGACCGTTCAGGCTGGAGGCGGTGAACGAGCGGAAGTAGCGCCCGTTCGAGCCCTGCGCCTCGACGATCATCAGGTACTGGTTCTGGCCCTGGACCTTGTAGACCTCCGGTGCCTCGAACAGGTTGTTCACGGTGTCACTCATGACCGTCTTGTACGACGAGCCGAAGCTGCCCGGGAAGTTCCCGATCGGCATGCTCGCCTGGTAGATGTTGCCGTTGTCGCCGGCGAAGAACATGTACATGGTCTGGCCGTCGGCGATCAGGGTCTGGTCGAGCGGGCCGCCGCTGGGGAGGCTGCCGGTGAACAGCGCCTGCTGCGCGGACCAGCCGTTGGGGTTGGTGGGGTCGCTGGACGTGCGGTAGACGAAGGGCGAGGCGCCCCACTGGGAGGCCAGCACCCAGATGTTCTTGGGCGCGAAGTAGAACAGCGTGGGCGCCACCGCGGACTGGCTCATCCCGGTCTGGCCGGCCGACGCCATGTCCGACCAGTTCGTGAAGGGACTGAACGCCATCGAGCCGTACGACGTCCCACCCGACACGTTCGAGCCGTAGACCAGGTGCTTGCCGTTGTACACCACGTTGGTGAAGTCCTTCAGCGAGTTCCACCCGTTCGACGGCTGCGCCAGCGCACCCGTCGAGCTCCACCGGTACGTCGACGGAAGAGCACACGAGTTGGACGTCCCGGACAGGCCGGTCCACTTCTGGTTGTTGGCGCCGTTGCAGTTCCAGAGCTGCACCGCCGTGCCGTTGGCCGTGGCGCCGCCCGAGACATCCAGGCACAGCCCGGACTCCACACCGACGACCGTGCCGTCGGCGTTCACCCGCCACTGCTGGTTGGTACCGCCGTGACAGGACCAGATCTCCACCCGGGTACCGGCCGTGGTGGCATGGCCCGGCACGTCCAGGCACTTGTTGCCGTACACCGTCAGCTGGTTGCTGTCCGTCAGTGTCCACTGCTGGTTGTTCCCGCCCGTGCAGTCCCAGATCTGCAGGAGCGTGCCGTCGGCCTGGCCGGCGTTCGGCACATCGAGACACCGACCGGAGCCGGTACCGCGTAAGGCGCCGCTGGTGGCCGCCTGAGCCGGACTGGCGACGAGCAGCGCCGCCAACGAGACCAGGGCCGCAACCGCGGCGGCGAGCACCACAGACAGACGCCTGCGGCTGAATCTTCTTCTGCGCATGGGGACCTCGTCATCCTTGAGCAAGCGGTTCCGGTTGGAACCGTCGGGGGCTTTGCGGAGTGGCGTGAGGTGCAGTGGCGCGTTCGCTATATCGAACCAAGGTCGAAGTGTCGAGCAAAATGGATGATGAAAGAACCGATGAACGGCGTCAATGCTTCTTGCGTAATTCGCGAGCCGAAACATTCGCAGACACGAACCAGGCGGCTAAGTCCCGTGGAGGTGACGGGTGTTGGCGTGAGAGGCAGGTAGCAGTGCATCGTCCCTGGTCCTGCCGTGCCTTTGAAGCCGGGACCGCAGACTCTGCGTTCCCCGATCCATGGTTGGCCGGCTGCTGAGGGCAGGACGCCGTCGCGGCTGAAGTCCCACTGCCGGCGCAGGTCGTCCCGTACGACGAAGCCCTCGGTGTCGACGCCGCCCGGTTCCTCGTTGGGCACGAGCAGTCGGCCCACCTTGGAGGAGATGACGTACTCGTCGCGCGGGCGGCCTCGCAGGGCTGCGCCCAGGCGGCGCTCGGAGAGGCCGAGGCCGTAGTGCGGTGCGGTGTCGAAGTACCGTATGCCTGCCTCCCAGGCCGCGTCGACGGCGGCTGTCGCCTCCTCAACCGGGGTGACGCGGTACAGGTTGCCGATCACGGAGGCCCCGAAGCCGAGATCGGTGAGGGCGACGGACGTGTTCTGGATCATCCGCTGGTGCAAGACGTGCTCCTGGAGTGACGGGTGGCGGGGTGCGGGTCAGCGTCTGACGTGGGCCGAGCCGCCCGCGACGAGCGCCTCGACCTCGGCGAAAAGAGGCCATGGAGACATCGCCGGGGGTGGTCATGGTGAGCGCACCGTGGGCGGTGCCGTAGGCCAGGGCCCGTTCCAGGCCGGTGCCGGTGAGCAGTCCGTGGATCAGGCCGGCGGCGAAGGCGTCGCCGGAGCCGATGCGGTCCAGGACGTGCAGGCCGGGCATCCGCGGGCCGGTGACGAAGCCCGTTTCGGGGGGCCAGGCGGCCGAGGACCAGTCGTTGACGCCGGCCGAGGGAACCTCGCGCAGCGTCGTCGCCAGCACGCTCGCCGCGGGCAGCAGGCCGGCCACCTCCGCGAGGGCGTCGGCCACCTCGTCGGCCCCGAGGCGCTTGTGTCCCGGGTGGGTGCCGGCCAGGCCGAGGGCGCCCACCACGACGTCGGCCTGCCGGGCGAGCCGCAGGTCGACCTCGCGTGCCCGTTCGGCGCCACCCCGGCCGGCCCAGAGGCTGGGGCGGTGGTTGGGGTCGTAGGAGACGGTGACCCCGTGGCGGCGGGCCGCCGCCATGGCCTCGTCCGCGACGTCCACCGTGGTGTCGGACAAGCCCGCGAAGATGCCGCCGGTGTGGAACCAGCGCACCCCGGCCGAGAACACCGAATCCCAGTCGACGTCCCCCCTGCGCAGCTGCGAGACGGCGGTGTGCGCGCGGTCGCTGACACCCAGCGCGCCGCGGATGCCGTAGCCGCGCTCGACGAAGTTGAGGCCGTTGCGGGCGGTGCGGCCGATGCCGTCGTCCGGCACCCAGCGGATCATCGAGGTGTCGACACCGCCCTGGAGGATCAGGTCCTCCACGAGCCGGCCCACCGCGTTGTCGGCGAGCGCGGTCACCACCGCGGTGCGCAGGCCGAAGCAGCGGCGCAGTCCGCGGACGACGTTGTACTCGCCGCCGCCCTCCCACACCTGGAAGGTGCGGGCGGTGCGGATGCGTCCCTCGCCCGGGTCGAAGCGCAGCATGACCTCGCCGAGGGCCAGCACGTCGGTCACCTCCTGCGCCTTTCCACGGCGTCGGCGGTCAGCCGGCGGATCTCCTCGTAGTCGCCGCGCTCCAGGTGGTCGGCGGTGGCCATCCAGCTGCCGCCGACGGCGAGGACCGCCGGTTCGGCGAGGTAGGCGGTCATGCGGGAGGCGTCGATGCCGCCGGTCGGCACGAACCGTGTCCCCGGGAAGGGGGCCGCCAGCGCTCGCAGCGTGCGCAGGCCGCCGAGCGGCTCGGCGGGGAAGAGCTTGACGGTGGTCAGGCCCGACTTCAGGGCGCGCATCAGCTCGGTGGCGGTGGCGATGCCCGGAGCCCGGAGACCTTGCAGACCACGTGCGGGTGTGCGGCCAGCCGTCGGATCCCGCGTTCCCAGCCCTCGATGTCCTGTCGGGCGAGGTCCGGTTTGCCCGCGTGGTTGAGCACCTGCGGCAGCTCGGGGAAGCGTTCCGCGAGGCGAATCGCCTGATCGAGCTGGTGGTCGCGCACCAGCACGTCGTAGCGCAGTCCGCGATCCCTGGCCGCCCCCAACCCGCGTTCCACGTCCGGGCGTTGCAGCCAGTTGGGGTCGGTCTCGCCCTGGACCAGGTGCCGCAGCGAGCGCAGGTACCCACCACCCGGTCCGGCTTGCAGCTGGTCGAGTACGTCACCGATGGCCGGTGACGTGAGGTCGGCCCAGCCGACCACGGCCTGGATCAGCGGTTCCCGTTCGGCGAGCGCGAGCAGGTCCTCGGTCTCGGCGACCTCCGCGATGCACTGGACGACCACTGTGCTGTGCAGCCGCCGGCCCGCGATGGGGTGGGTGGCGGTGGAGCGCAGGTCGTCGGGTGTGAAGGTGCGGCGGATGGATCCACGTCGGGGTCGTCGAGCCAGGGTTGCGGACGGTGGGAGAGGTCCCACAGGTGGTGGTGGGCGTCGACGAGCACGGGTGCATTCACGGGCTGATCCAAGTCGGGTCGGTGCGGGCCGGGTCAGGCGGTGGCGTCGTCGCCGGGCGGGCTCAGGTGCCAGATCTCGGGGAGCTCGGTCCACTGGCGGCCCTCGCCCCGGTCGGGGAAGGGTTCCTGGCACGGGTCGGTGAGCTTCCACCAGCGCTGGGTCTCGGGGTCGGCCTCGATGGATGCCATGTCCGCCTCGAAGTCCTCGCCGTGGTACTCCATGTAGGCGAAAAGCACGTCACCGTGGAGGTAGATGCTGTAGTTGCGGATGTTCGCCCGGAGCAGGGCGGCTTCTACGCCGGGCCACACAGCGGAGTGGAGCCGCAGGTACTCTCCGCGGTGCTCGGGACGGAGCCTGATGGTCTGGGCGATGCGCTTCACGCCGATTCCCCTGTCGTCTCGGTGGAGTTGGCCTGCTCGGCCGCGGTGTCGAACGGCGTGCGGTAACTGGGAGTACGGGTGCGCAGCCCCAGCCGCAGGGTGAGCCGGATGCGCGTGGAGGCGGGCAGACGGACCGTCAGGTACGGGCCGTCGCACGGGACCTCGGCCTCGGAGACCACCGGCTCGGTGTGCCCGTAGTCGTACATGTCGCCGATCCAGCCGTCGTCCTGGCAGGTCGTGTAGCGGACGGCGGTGATGGTGTGCTCGGCGAAGGCGCCCGCCTGGACGATCACCGTGCGGTCGGTTTCGGGGGCCAGGTTGACCAGCTCGACGGTGGTCGCCTCGGGGGCGATGGAGGTGACCAGGGCGGCGACGTCGGCAGGCAGGCCGGCGCGGCGGGCGTCGCCGTCGTGGTAGCGCAGCCTCGCCTGCTGCAGACCGCCCTGATACAGCACCTGCGGGCCGCCCCAGGTCAACTGTACGAGGGCCTCGGTGACCACCGGGTTTGACAGCTGCCACACATGGATGTCGGCCTCGGGCACGTCCAGGTCGCGGTAGCGGTCGATGCGCCGCAGCCGGTGCCGGATCTGGGCCTGGGCGGCCGCGAGGATCCGCTCCGGGTAGCCGGGGTCGTCGCCGGCGAGGAAGGCGAACCACGCCTTCTCGTGCCCGGAGTCCTCCTTGGACCGGAACGGCCGGACGGTGCGCCAGTCGATGCCGTCGGCCTCGCGCAGCCGCTCGAGGCGGGCCCGGTCGGCCTGGGAGGAGGTGTGGTGCCACAGCGCCACCGGAACGGGGGGCGTGGCCGGGTTGTAGTCGAACCAGCCGGAGTCGTTGTGGCGGAACGGCAGGTGCGGTGTGGGCGTGTGACGGTCCGGACCGAGTTCCACCGCCCATTTGGAGGGCAGGCTGGAGTCGGCCTCCGTGTGGGGCATGACCTTGGCGTGGCCTATGAGGGTGTCCAGCGAGGTCGCGACCATGGAGAGGTAGTCGTCGTCGCCGGTGACCGTGGCCGCCGCGAGCGCCGCCACGCAGGCCGCGTGACCGAGGCTGTGCCAGCCGTGCGGCCAGGACCAGCCGTAGTGGCCGCCGTACCAGCGGCCCTCCAGCAGGCTGCCGACGACGCCGTCCGGGCCGACGTTGTCCGGGATCAGGCCGCCCTGTTCGCGGGTGCGCTCGCGCCAGGCGCCCACGTACTCGACGATCCAGTCGCGGTAGCGGTCCTCGCCGGACACGATGAAGGCGTTGAGGACCAGTCCGGCCGCGGCGAGGTTGACCGCGGTGTCGCCGACGCCCATCCGGTCGCGCATCTGGTCGCCCAGCCGTGGGTCCGCCGACAGGGGGAAGGGGCCGTGCGCGGCCTCGGGGAGCCAGTCGAGGGGGAAGCCGTATGTCTCGGCTTCCTTGAGCAGCCAGGGGTAGACGTCGCCGTCGAACAGGCCGGTGCGGTCGGGGTCGCTGCCGTTGTGGGGGCGGGTGATGATGCGGTGTTCGGGGTCGTAGTTGCCCTTGGCGGGGGCGACGTACAGCTCGGCGAAGCGCAGGGCGCGCTCACGCCAGCGGTCGGGTGCGGCCATGCACAGGAAGTAGAGCAGGAGCAGGCTCTCGCCCTGGTGGAACCAGTCGTAGCCGCGCTCGAACTCGTCGCGCAGCATGTTCAGTTCGGTCAGCTGCTTGGTGACGCCCTCCCAGTGCTTCTCGCTGGCGGGCAGGATGTCGTCGGCGCCGCCGAGGAGGTAGAGCTGGGGCCAGTTGAAGAACACCTCGTAGAAGTCGTCCACGCCGTCGCGGGTGGTCAGCGGCCCGGTGTAGTTCAGGCGTCCGTCCGAGCCGGTGAAGTCGCGGGCGAAGCGGCGCCAGGCGTGGTCGAGCAGGTCGAACAGCGCGCGCTGGGCGACGGCCCAGCCGGGGGGTTCGAGCAGCGGCACCGCAGCCTGGACGTCGAAAGCGGGGGTGGACCGGTCGGCGGCCGGGATGTCGTCGCCGGGGTCGCCGGAGATGTGGGGGTCGGGGCTGTAGGGCATGAGAGCTGTCACTCCTTGGTGGCGCCGGCGAGCATTCCGCTGACCAGGAAGCGCTGGGCGAACAGGAACACGACGAGCACCGGTGTGATGGCGACCAGCGTGGCCAGTGCCAGTTGCGGGCGTTGGATTGCGAGGCTGCCGACGGTCGGGTTGAACGACGGCACATTGCTGAGAAGACTTCCGACGCCCACCTGGATGGGCATCTGGTCGCTGTCGGGGAGCATGACGTACGGCAGGAAGTAGTTGGTCCAGTTGGCGACGAAGCTGAAGAACCCGACCAGCGCGATGACGGGCGTGGCCAGCGGCAGGGCCACATGACGGAAGACCCCGAACTCGGAACAGCCGTCCATCCGCGCCGCGGCCAGGAGGTCCTTGGGCACGGCGGTGGTGAAGTAGATGTACGTCAGGTACACGCCGAACGGATAGAACGAGTACGGCAGGATGATCGACCACATCGTGCCGATCAGGTGCACCGCGTTGAGCTCCAGGAACAGCGGCACCACCAGGGTGGCGTTCGGCATGAGCATCACGACCAGGGTCGCGATCAGCAGCGTGCGACGGCCGCGGAACTCGGTCATCGCCAGCGCGTACCCGGCAGGAATGGCCAGGCAGAGCGTGATGACCAGTGAGATCACGGCGTAGACGGCGGAATTGCGCAGCCACACCAGGATGGCGTCGTCCTGGAAGGCGGTGAGTGCGTGCCAGTTGGCCTTGAAGGCGTGCCAGGAACCGAAGGCCAGGGGGTTGTCGTGGACGAGTTGCTGGTCGGTCTTGGTCGACGCGAGCAGCAGCCACAGCACCGGCAGGACGAAGAACACCACGAAGACGGTGAGCACCGAGCCCGCCAGCAGCCGGGAGGCCACGTGCTGTGGGGACCGGCGGCGCCGCCGCGGTTCCCCGTGCCGGGTTCGGCTCATGGCGTTCGTGTCCCGTTCCGTGCGTGGGACGGTGGCAAGGGGAGTGGGCCGGGTCTCAGTCGGCATCGAAGAACCCCGATCGTGCGACGAAGACGCCGGCGACCGACACGCTGACGACCAGGAGCTCCACC
Organism: Streptomyces sp. DF42; assembly: GCF_058267695.1. Classification (NCBI taxonomy): domain Bacteria; kingdom Bacillati; phylum Actinomycetota; class Actinomycetes; order Kitasatosporales; family Streptomycetaceae; genus Streptomyces; species Streptomyces sp. DF42. Next base: position 5,349,299 of record NZ_CM177859.1, read on the forward strand.
GAGACCGCGGCGGCGCCGTTGATGTTGTTCATCTGGAAGGCGAAGTCGTAGGTGAGCTGGTTGAGCGAGTAGTCGCGGCCGGCCACGCCCGTGCTGGCCAGGGAGAGCAGCTGCGGTTCCACGAAGAGCTGCGCGCCGCCCGCGAAGGCCAGGATCACCATGTAGACGATCCACTTGCGGAGCATGGGGATCTGCACCCGCCAGGCGGTCTGCCAGCCGTTCGCGCCGTCGATGCGCGCGGCCTCCATGACGTCCTTGGGGATGTTGTTGAGCGCGCCGTACATGACGACGATCCAGCCGCCCGCGCCGGTCCAGAACGCGATGATGGTGAACAGCAGCGCCAGGTTTCCCGGGGCGATGACCTCGCCGAAGGTGTGGAAACCCAGCGTCTCCAGCAGGGAGCTGACCGGGCTGACCGTCGGGTCGAGCATGAACAGCCACACCAGGACGCTCGCGGCGCCGGCGAGGGCGCCGGGGATGTAGTAGAGGAAGCGCAGTGCCTGACTGACCGGCCCCAAGGACAGCTTGTGCAGGAGCAGCGCCAGGACCACCACGAACACCACGAGTGAGACCAGCCAGAAGACCAGGTAAAGGGCCACGTGGCTCAGGGAGTCGACGAAGCGGAAGTCCTGTGCCGTGGTGACGAAGTTGGATATGCCGGTGAAGGCGCCTCCGGCGTCGGTGAACGCGAAGTAGACCGCGTACGCGGTGGGAAGGACGCCGAAGGCGACCAGCAGCAGTACGTAGCCGGCGACGAAGGCCACGCCGGCCCGGCTCTGCCGGGAGGTGCCGCGAGGGCGCCCCCGGACAGAGCCGGCCGAGGAGTGCGTGTCGGTCACTGGGAGACCTTGTATCCGTCGGCCTTGGCGTACTTGACGATCGAGTCCTGCCAGGCGGGCAGCAGCGATTCGATGGTCTTGCCCTGCGTCAGGGCGGGCTTGACGGTGGCGGCCCAGATCGCCTCCTGGCTGAACTGGCCCGAGCCCCAGCCGGACCACACCTGCGAGGAGGCGGCCTTGAGGGCGGTGAGGTCGCCGGCGTAGTACCCGGAGGCGGCCTGCGCCTTCAGCCAGTTCTCGGCGGCGGGCGCGTACGCCGGGAAGCCCGGGGCCTTCTCGCCCTGGTAGGCGTTGTCGGTGGTGACCCACTTCAGGAAGTCGGTGGCGGCCTTGAGGTGGGCGGAGTGCTTGGACAGCAGCCAGGTGCCGCCGCCGACGTTGCCGGTGGACGGCGAGGTCTCCCCCTGCCACTGCGGCATGGGCGCCACCGCGATGTGCTTGGCCGGCGTCTTGAAGGTGCCCTCGAACAACGCGCCGCCGTACCACGCCGGGCCGGGCATGAGCAGGACCTTGTCGGCCTCGTTCTTGGCGAAGTCGGTGCTGAAGACCCCGCTGATGGACATGGACTTGTTCTTGATCAGCACGTCCAGCAGCTTGGCCATCTTGGTGCAGGCCTCGCTGGTGGTGTTGACCGACACCGCCTTGGGGCCGGTGATGTGGTTGGCGCCGCACTTGCTCGCCCACAGGTAGATCTCGGGGGTGAAGGAGTCGCCGGCGTCGCCCACGAGGTAGCCGGGGTGCTCCTTGGCCGCCTTCTCGCCGAGCTTCTGGTACTCCTCCCAGGTCGTCGGCACCGAGTAGCCGAACTTCTTCAGCAGCGGCGCGTTGTACCAGAGCACGGCCTGGGAGAGGTCGTTGCGCAGGCAGTAGAGGGTGCCGCCCACCGTGCAGACGTCGTTGGCACCCTTGGCGAACCCGCCGAGGGTCGCGGTGGGGATCAGGCCCTTGTTCAGCGGCGCGGCGAAGCCGGCGTCGACCGCCCAGGTCACCTCGTTGTTCTGGGAGCTGAAGACGACGTCCGGCCAGCCCTTGCCGGTGCGGTTGAACAGCTGAACCTTCGTCTGGAGGTAGTTCGAGCCGTTGGCGTCGCCGTCGTAGCTGACGATGTTCATCTTCACGCCCGGGTGCGACGCCTGGTACTGCTTCGCGGCGTCCATGCGGGTCGCGTCCACCCAGACGGTCAACGTCCCGTCGTTCTGCGCGGCTTGGGCGAATCCGTCCTTGGCGGTCGTGCCGGCAGCGCCGCCACCGCTGCCGCAGGCGGCCACGGTGAGCAGCACGGTGGCGGCACAGCCGGCCAGCAGCGGGATACGTCTCCTGCTGGTCCCTGTCTCCTGGGCGGCCGAAGGCTTGTAGACGGACATGAGCGACTCCACTGGGTTTGCATGAGGCTGCTGACGGCTCTGTCGTACCGCCGAGGAAAGAAATTAGCCGCGATATCGACGGGCGAGTCAAGGGGTGAGTAGGTCTTTTCTTGAGATTCGACGTGTATGTCAAGGTGACTACTGCGAGTCATATACGCAGCTAAAACGGCACTAAAGACCACAATTTGCATGCAGTTTGGTGCTCAAGAGCGCCAGATGAGTCCGACTTATTAGAATGCTTGGGGTATGATGAACGCGGTTTAAGGTTGATCAGTCACCGTTGTCGCAGTCACCTGGAGGCAGGACACATGAAGGACACGCCCGTCGTGGCGGCAGAGGTGAACGGCGCGGACGAGCGGCGCGACTACCGGCCCGGTTACGAGGTCGTGGCGGAGCGGATCCTCGAGTTCATCGCCGAGTCGCGCCTGCTTCCCGGCGACCGGATCCCCACGGAGAAGGACCTGGCCCAGCAGCTGGGCACCAGCCGGGGGGTTGTCCGAGATGCCGTGAAGATCCTCTCGGCGCTCGGCCGAGTCCGGGTGCACAAGGGGCGCGGACTGTTCGTCGCGGACGAGGACGGCATGCTGATCACCAGCCGCTGGGCCGGCTTCTTCCGGCCCGTGGACCTCGATCACGTGCTCATGCTGTTCGAGTTCCGCAGGGTCCAGGAAACGGTTGCCGCCAAGCTCGCGGCCACCCGGGCCACGCCCGCCGAACTGCGCACCATCGAGGTCGCCATGCAGCAGTGCCGGCACGGGTACGTCCATGGTGAGGTCGACGTCTTCAACCAGGCGGACGACGACTTCCACGCCGCCGTGGCCGCGGCTTCGCACAACCCGTTCCTCGGCAGCGCGGTGCGTGAGGCCCGCCAGTTGCAGCGCCAGTCCAGCGCGATCGTCCACGACACCATCGGCGAGGGCACCGCGGCCGCGGTCGAGGAGCACGAGACGATCTACCGCGCCATTCGCGACGGCCGACCCGACGAGGCCGCCGCGGCCACGGCCGTACACCTCGACCGGACGCTGGAAGACTACCGACGGGAGATCCAGCGACGCCTGTTCGGCTGACCGTTGTGCCGGCACTTGCCGGAGAGGCTGTCACAGGGTGACGAGTTGCCGGTCCTGATCTGCGCCACCGGCGACCGGCCACTCGATGAGCATGGCGCTTCGGCGGTCGAGGCGTTGCCGGCATCCAGCAGTGGTCAGCGAGCGGGTCGAGCCGAGGGGCGACCTTGAGTCAGTGCCCGCTGCTGCCGTCGTACAAAGTGAGAGTGGGGGGTGGTACGGCGCGATCCCGGCTCAGGACACTGGAGGGCCTGCGGGCCGCGACGCATCCTCTCGAAGAGGGGGCTTCGGCGGCCCACCTGCGACGATTCGGGCCCTGCGGGGACGAAACCTTGAGGACGACGAGAAATCGGCACGCCGTCCTCCCGTCTGCACCAGCCACCGTGAGGTCTACGAGGCGGGCCTGTGGAGGAGTGCAGTGGTCTTTGCGGTACTCGCGCGGGCTGACGCCGCCGTGTAGGGGTCGGTCGGCGGCATGACCGGATGTATCCAACGTGTCGGTGCGGGCGGGCGTGGGGCCCGTCGGTGCCGTCAGGGCTGCGGGGTCGGTCGGCGGCTCGCCCATGCCCGGGCGATGTGCTCGCGCATCGCGCGGGCGGCTCCGTCGGCGTCACGATGGCGGAGCAGTTCGAGTATGGCCACGTGCTCGCCCAGTGACATGGTCAGGCCGTCGCGGGTCGAGTGACCGTTGTAGAGGCGTGACAGGCGGGCCTTGCCGTGGACGCTGCGGATGATCGCCTGACCCAGGAGGTTCCCGGAAGCCCTCATGATGATCTCGTGGAAGGCGGCGTCTTCCTCGGCGTAGCGCACCGGGTCGTCCAGTGCCTCCCGCAGCGCGGTGACCTGCTCCTCGAGTCCGGCGAGTTCGAGGTCGGTGATGCGGCCGGCCGCGTCGGCGGCCATCTCGGCCTCCAGGGCGATCCGCACGGAGACCAGCTGGTCGAGGATCGTCAGCGTCCGGTCGTGACGGACCTGGGCCTCCAGGACGACAGGGTCCAGAAGATTCCACTCCTGCGGCTCGCGCACCCGTGTGCCGCGCCCGGGCGCGGCCCTGACCAGCCCTTTTTCTTCGAGTACCTTCACCGACTCGCGCACGACGGTCCGACTGACGCCGAACTCCTCGCACAGCACCGCCTCGATGGGCAGCGCGGACTCCGGCGGATAGGCCCCGCCCACGATCCGGTCGACGAGATAGGTCACCACGGTGTCGCTGAGCCGGCCGGTCTGCCGTCGGGGAACGGCTCCCAGCGACCCCTCCGAGGGCTCAGGCGCCAGTCGTTGACGACTGGCCGGGGTACGGGGCACGTGCGGCTCCTTGTGGTCAGTAAATGCCACAGCATACATCTTGCGGATTATGTCATTCATATGATGAAGTTCGTCCGCCCCGGCGAAACGCCGGTGAAACACGGCCGAAGTCCACCGGATCGCGACCGAGATGGGACCAGGCACGGTGCGCATCACCGAAGGAGCCCTCGTGCTTTCACTCCGAAGAACGATCCCATCACGCGGCCCCCGGCCGCGGATACGCGCCGCGGCCGCGGCGACGGCGCTCGTCGGCGCCCTGCTCTCCGCAGTCACGTCCGCCGGAACGGCGCAGGCGGCGACCATGACGACGCTCTACGCGGCGCCCTCGGGTACCGGCACCGCTTGCTCCTCCACCCAGCCGTGTTCGATCACCCAGGCGAAGACCTCGGTGCGTGCGGTCAACGCCGGAATGACCGGCGACATCGCCGTGCAGTTGGCGGACGGTACCTACCGCCTCTCCGCCCCGCTCTCCTTCACCTCCGCCGACTCGGGCAACAACGGCCACACGGTGGTGTGGAAGGCCGCCCCGGGCGCGAACCCGATCATCTCGGGCGCACAGAAGATAACCGGCTGGTCGCAGTTCGACGCGACCAAGAACATCTGGCGCGCCAACGTCGGTACCGGCTTCGACACCCGCCAGCTCTACGTCGACGGCCTCCTCGCCACCCGGGCGCGCACCCAGGTCACCCCCCGGTCCGACCTGACCGCCACCCCGACGGGGTTCACCTTCACCAATTCCGCACTGAGCTACCTGAACACGCTGGCCAACCAGAGCCGGGTGGAGGTCGAGACGCTCAACAGCTGGACCGACCGCTACAACCCGGTGCAGAGCATCAGCAACAACACGCTCACCATGCAGCAGCCCGCCTGGGACAACAACACCTGGGGCTGGGACACCGTCCAGAGACCAGACCGCAACGGACCGTTGTACCTGGAGAACGCCTACGAATTCCTCGATACCGCAGGGGAGTGGTACCTGAACACCGCCACCGGCTTCCTCTACTACAAGCCGCTGACGGGACAGGACCTCAGCACCGCTGACGTCGAACTGCCGCGGCTGGAGACGCTCATCAGCGTCGGCGGCACCTACGATGCGCCGGCCCACGACCTGTCCTTCACCGGTGTGCAGTTCTCCCACACGAGCTGGCTGCACCCGAGCACCAACGAGGGCTGGGCCGACCAGCAGACCGGCGGGTACATCCAGGGCAACTGGACCACCAGGCCGACAAATGCCTTCACCTCCTGCTCTCACGGCTGCAGCCTGTTCGAGTCGACCCGGCCGAGCTGGCTGCAGATGCCCGGGGCGGTACAGGTGTCCGCCGCGAACCACGTGACGTTCAGCGCCGACAAGTTCATCGGCCTCGGCCAGAACGGCCTCGGCATCGGCGAGGACGCCAACGCGAACGACTCAGGCGTCGGCCTGGGAGCCAGCGACATCACCGTCATCGGCTCGCACTTCAACCAGATCGCAGCGGGCGGCATCGTCGTCGGCGGCCTCCGAGCAGACGCGCACCACCCCAGTGACGCCCGGATGACGAACAAGAACATCACCATCAAGGACAACCTCATCCACGACGTCGCGCTCGACTACCGTGACAACGTCGCGATTCTCGCCACGTACACCACCAACTCCGTGATCAGCCACAACGAGACGTACAACCTCCCCTACTCCGGCATCAGCCTCGGCTACGGATGGGGAGTCAACGACCCGGGCGGCAGCCAGGACTACCTCAACCGGGGTCTGTACAACTACCAGCCGGTCTACAGCACCCCGACGACAGCCACGGGGAACTCGGTCGTGGGCAACTACGTTCACGACTTCATGCAGTCGATGAACGACGGCGGTTGCTTCTACACGCTGTCGGCGAACCCCTCCAGTGTGATCGACCAGAACTACTGCACCAACGCCCCCGGCCGCCTCGGCATGTACTTCGACGAGGGATCGCGGTACATCTCCGCCACCAGCAATGTCTTCAACGTCGGAACGTACGCCCACCAGAACGCCGCCAGTAATAACAACACCGGCAATTTCACCCTGACCAACAACTGGACCACGCGGGACGGTGACGTCACTGACGGCAACCGTGGCAGCGTGGTCAGCGGCACGGTGGTCGTCACCAACGGTGTCTGGCCGTCGGGTGCGCAGACGGTCATGAACGCGGCCGGTCTGGAACCCGCGTACCAGTACCTCAAGTCCCCGGTGACCGCTCCCTACTCCACCTTCGCGGTGAACTCGCCGGCCTCCTTCAGCCAGGCGAACGGCCAGTTCGTGATCACCGAAGCCGGGACCGACGTCTGGGGTGCCGGCGGACAGCACGACGACCAGTACGGGGCCGTCTACCAGAGCCAAGCGTTCACCAACGGCACCACCGTGACCACCAAGGTGAGCCAGTTGGACAACACCAACCCCTGGGCAAAAGCGGGCATCATGGTGCGCAACAGCATCGACGGTGCCGGCACCTCAGCGGGGTACGCGGTCATGGCCGTGACGCCCAGCAACGGAGTCGTTCTCGAATACGACTCCAACGGCGACGGATACCTCGACTCCGAGAAGAAGACCACGGGCATCAAGGCCCCCGTCTGGCTGCGGCTCACCCGCACGGGCACCCAGGTCAGCGGGTACTACTCCACCAACGGGACCACCTTCACCCAGGTCGGCTCGGCCGTGAACCTGACCGGGGCCAACGCGACCGAGGACGCGGGCGTCTTCCACACCTCCCACAACGTCAACGTCCCGGGCACGGCCACCTTCGGCAGCCTGAGCATCACCACGCCCCCGTTCGCCGGATACGCGAACATCCCGGCCATCCTCGACCAGCACCAGAGCCAGATCGCGATCACCGGCACCGGGGCCGACGTCTGGGGTGGTACGCCGCAGCACGACGACGAGTACGGGGCCGTCTACCAGAGCCAGTCGTTCAGCAGCGGCACCACCGCGACCGTCAAGGTGGACCAATTGGACAACACCAACCCCTGGGCGAAGACCGGGATCATGGTCCGCAACGACATGACGGCCCCGGGCAGTTCAGCGGGGTACGCGGTCCTGGCTGTGACGCCGAGCAACGGAGTCCTGCTCGAATACGACTCCAACGGCGACGGATACCTCGACTCCGAGGCGAAGACCACGGGCATCAAGGCACCGGTCTGGCTGCGGCTCACCCGTACGGGCAGCCAGGTCAGCGGGTACTACTCCACCAACGGGACCACCTTCACCCAGGTCGGCTCGGCCGTGAACCTGTCCGGGGCCAACGCGACCGAGGACGCGGGCGTCTTCCACACCTCCCATGACAACAAACTCGCGGGCACGGCCAGCTTCAGCGGCCTGAGCATCACCCCGTAGCCAGTTCCCCATCAGATGAGCAGAGGGTGTTCAGATCATGCGGTGACGCACGATCTGAACACCCTCTCGACCGTGCTGTACGTGAAGATCGACGACGAGCTGTGGGAGGGCCGCGATGGGCAGACCACCCGTGCTGACCGACTCCGAACTGGTCTATGTACTTGGGGAACTGGTCCTCTTCCTTGAGGAGCCGGAAGGGGACAGGGAACAAGCGCACGTGTCGCGGTGCGCCTTCATCGAGACGTATGTCTGCCACGCAGCTCGTCTCGCGGTATTTGTTGGACAGCTCCGGATACGTCTTGACCGTGATCATGATCGTGGCGCGCTGCCGATTCCTCGATCCCATGGTTGCCCCTCCACTGATCTCCCGATCCGATGGGAGGAGAGGTATGCGCCTCCGGCAAGAGCGCATGCAGGGGCGAAGGGCGAAGTCAGGCCAGGGGAATTACGGGGACAGCAGCTCGCTTACGGACCGTCTCCAGGACGACCTGCCGATGGCAGCGGCTCTCGTCCTTCTCGAAGCACAGCACCGCGACCCGGGACCGCCGAGCGTGCTCGGCGAGACGATCGAGGTCGGACTGCGCCTCCTCGGAGCGCAGCACCCCACGGAAGCGTGCCCTGCCCACGTCGAGGCGGCCGTCCCAGGACGGTTCCCGGTTGTCCTTGGGATTGCCCAGGCCACGCAGGTGGGTGTACTCGATGCCCGCTTCCGCAAGTGCCTCCCCGAGGCGGGTCTTGCTGAAGCCCTTCTTGCGGCTGATCGGTGTGAGTCGCACGTCCGCCACGACATCGATACGGCTGTCGAGGAGCGAGGCGACGAAGGAGTCGATGCCCCGGCCTTCGTACCCGGCTGACCACAACCCGGGAGTGGCCTTGGTCTCCCGGAAGAGCTCGTCGAGGGAGACCTCAAGAGCCTCGGCAACTGCTCCAACGGTGAAGAAACCTGGCTGGGTCGCTCCCTCGCTCTCCAAGCGGGCCAGCGTGCCTACGCCGATGCCGGCTTCCTTGGCGAGCCGTTCACGCGTCCACTCGCGACCTTCCCGCAGCGCCCGCACACGCCGGGCGAGTTCTCGGGCGTGGTCGTGGGGACGCGCTGAGTGTTGGCCTGCCATGTGCCGTGATCCTAATGGTCGTTGAGGTGGTCGAGCAGGGTGTTCCTGGTCGCTACGTCGCCCGATTCGCGAACGCGCAGGTCGAGTGCCCTCGGCCGCCACGCCAGCCCCCGCGGCCACCCCCTGGGAGAACCCGACCAAGGTCTTCTCCCAGATTTCTCCCAAACGATCTCCAGAAACCCGTCAGGGGCCTGATCCACTTGGTGGATCAGGCCCCTGACCTGGTGTTTCACTGTCGGGGTGGCGGGATTTGAACCCACGACCTCTTCGTCCCGAATGAGGTTCGATCAAGGTTGCTAGCTGGATGGTTGGCGTTTACGCTGGTCAGAGCCTTGGCATGGGCGAGTCTGGGGCGGTGTCGAGGGGGCTTGGGGAGCGGATCGGCTCCCAGACGGCTCCCAGACAGTCACGGCATCATCGAAACCACGGCCGTTGATCGCTCATCACGGACCTAGGGAATGACTCAGCTGTAGTGATCACAGATCGTCGGTGTCATCCGATACGTCGAGGCTGATCCCTGGATCATCTGCGGCCGATTCGTCGTCCAGAATGACCTTGCCCATCGCGACCGAGATACTTCCGAGTAGCGCGGCCTTGCGGGCGGCGAAGAACCCATCGAAGTCGTCGACGGACATGAGTTCCGGGTTGGCGAGGTGGGAACGGATGCGCTCGGCGACGCCCTCGTGAGCGGTCTCCGCGGTCCTTACCAGTCGCCCCAGGTATTCGGAGGGGGCCGCACCTCCGATGATTCGGTTGGTCCGGGCCGTCAACGGGGTCTTGTTGATGATCGAGTTGTAGATCGTGGGGTCGTATCCGGCCTTGTCGCACCAGATCTTGGGGAAGATGTGGTGGATGTCGATGGACTCATCGAAGTACCCGGTCACCTCGGCCTTCTCCCCAGTGCGCCAGTCCACGGCGCCTGCCTTCAGCAGCAGCGCGTAAATCCCCTTGTAGGCAGCGCTGTTGCGGGTACGGAGGGTCAGCAGTCGTCCGGGGGCGAACTGTGCCGCGGTGACGGTGCGGGGCTCGGCCGCATCGCCGCGGATCCAGTCGACGACGTCTGGCAGGTCCTGGCTGAAACGGGTCTCGGTCGAGCCGCCGTAGAGCTCACCGAACACACCGCACCAGTACCAGCGGGCGAGCTTGTTCTGGGCTCCAGCGCTCTGTGCGGCATCTCCCGCCAGGGCCAGGATCGCAGCGAGAGGTATCAACTGGGTTCCGTAAGGCAGGAACTTCGTATCGAAGAGGAACTGCCGGTGCAGGAATTTCGCCGCCGTCTTGAATCCGGCGATGACGGATGGCGCGAAGCGTACGTAGTCCTCCAACGAGAGGGCGAGCATGTCCTTGCGCTTGCAGCCGATGCGCGGCAACCGCTCCTCCTCCGTACCCCGTTCAGCCTCGTGCCTGCGCCGCTCGGCCGTCGCCAGCAGGGTGACTGCCTGGAGGAAGTCGGTGTTGGAGACCTCGCGCAGAATGCGGTACTCAGGTGCCTTCCAGGCAGCCCGGCATTCCTGCTCCCAGTGGTTGCGCAGATCGAATTCGTCCGCCGCGTAGGTGGCGGTCAGGAGTTCGAAGACGGTCAGGGTGACACCGCCGGTGTTGACCTTCTCGAACACCTGGCACACGGCTTGGCGCGGAGTCGCCTGCCCCAGCTCGATGACCGGGACATGGTAGAGGTCGAAGGGGCGGACGAATTCCTTGCTGAACTCGCGCCACAGCTTGCGCTTGACCTTGTCGCCCTCCCAGTAGTCAGTGAATTCGTCGCCCCAGTCTCCGCCGTCGAAGACTGCATGGAGCGGGAAGAGATGTGCCTCGTACTCGCGCTCGGGAGTCGAGTAGTCCTCGACGACCTGGCCCCGGAAGTTGAGTACCTTGCGTGATTCGGGCAGGAAGCGGATGGCGTCCTCGCGGTCGCCGTTCTCGTCGAGAGCCTGGACCATGTCCACGTAGAACCAGCCCGAAACCTGCTGCTTGCGCAAGTCCTGGGTGACCACCGGACCCTTCAGCTTCAGGGACTGGAACAGCGACGTCAGTCGCTGCTGCCCGTCGAGCACGAGGGTGTCCGGCTCGGGCTCGCCAGCCGGAGTGGCTCCTTCGATCGGTCTGTACTTGAACCGGACGTCACCGCCGGCCTTGAGCAACATGACAGTGCCGACGGGGTAGCTCAGCGAGATCGACGCCAGGAGGCTCGCGATGTTCGGGTAGGGCCACACCCAGCCTCGCTGGAACTCGGGGAGTTGGGCCTTGCCGACCTCGACCTGCTGCAACAGATCGCGCAGGGGTCTCTTGTCGATGCTGAACGCTTCGTCGGCCACATCGGCTCCTCAGGGAGGTGGGCCACCGAGCGGCGCCGGAAGCCAACTATGGGGTGTCACCTCAAATTACTAGCTGTCACGGCTGCGGTTGCCCGAGATCCAGAACAAACTGGAACCTCGATCAGGATCAGCAGAATCAGTGAGCACTCCTCTCACCGGCCACTTCAGATTTGAGTCAGTGCGGTCGCTCCGGACCAGACCCGCGCTAACGGGCGCCAGCTCATCAAGCTCCCCCTCCTGGCTCCGTCGCACCCGGAGCGCTGTGGTCCCTACGCCCGGCGTGACAGGTCGTCCACCAGAAGGTCGAGAGTGGCCTCCTCATGGAGCGCGACGCCGAGGGCGGTCATTGCAGGGGCGAGATCCGGGTCCCAGTCCGCGCTGACCGGATGGCCGTCGAGCGCCAACTGAGGGATGCCCTCAGCCTGGCTGCGAGCTGCCAGATGTTCGTAATCCGCGGTGCCCATACGCCACGGCACGGCGTCGTAGCGGCGGATGACCCGGTTGGCCAGAGCGATCCCTGGCCAGTCGAAGTCGCCGTGGTAAGTGAAGCGACAGCCTGTGGCGGCGAGGGCGTCGAGAAGCGTGAAGACCACCGTGGCGGCGCTGCCGGACGTGCACACGAGGGGCCGGACGCAGGCCGCGTCTGCCGCGGCTTCCACCACGCGCGGATTCTCACAGATATAGATGAGCGTTCCGGCGGGCAGTTGCAGCCGAAGGTCATGCAGGTCGCGTGGTGTGACGTGGGCTTCGGCGTGATGCTCGGCCCGCTCCCGCAGGGCGCGCTCCCGCCAGCCCTCGCCGTCGGGTCGCAGGCCGTACGTCAACACCGTGCTGGAGACCTCGTCCGGAGTGACGGAGACCAGCCGCCACAGAGCGCGTCGACCGGCTGCGTCGTCGGGGAACTCGGTGCCTTGGGCGAGGGCGACACCGCGTTGGACGAGGCGTGCGAGCCAGGTGCCGTCGTCCAGGCCGTGCGCGGAGCCGGTCGCCATTGCGGCGAGTTCACCTCGGCCTCTTGCACTGCCCCGCTCGGGTCCGAGGAGAGCGGTAAGGACTTGGACCGCCTGCTGGAGTGTCCATACCGCAGCTTCAGGCGTCACCCCTCTCGGAACGCCGGCCCGGCGCAACAGGTCGTACCACTGCCGGGGCCATTCCTGATCGGCGAGCAGGGAGGCGTCCAGTGACGAAGCGAGAGACGACCACACCTGTTCCCGCCGTGCCGTCGCGTCCGCGCGGGTGGCACGACGGTCGGTGAGGGGCGGGCCGAGTTCCTCCAGGGTCTGCCTGAGGCCGAGTCCGGCGGCCGAGGCCCGAAGTCGTGCGTCGAGCACGTCGAGCCGCACCGTCACGGCGGCACCGGTGAGGGGTTTGCCCAGGAGGAGCGACAGGTCGTTGCGTTCTTGGGGGTTCATCGCGGTGAGCCGGAGGGAGCCGGTGGCCTGTACGCCGTTGCTCTCCAGGCGTTTGCGGACGCTCTCCCAGAGCCGGGTGAGCCCGGGGCCCGTCAGCCATGCGCGTGTCGCGGAGGGCAGTGCGCTCACACGGACACCAGACGCCGGTGGCGGCCGTTCCAGGTGTAGTGCAGGGTAGCCACGCCTCGGACATGGGGATCACGGAGGCACTCATAGATGTGCAGGGACGGGACCTCGGGCCAGTTGCCCATGAGCCGCTCGCTGGTGAGGACGAAGTCGAGATCGAGGTCGACGAGGATACGGCCCAGCCGGCCGTGGGTGGGTTCGTCGACCTTGGCGAAGGCGTCATCCAGGAGGATCAGGCGTGGTACGTGCGGTGCCGACTCGGCGAGGCTGGTGAACTGGGCGGCGGCTGCGGCGAAGAGCACGAGGTAGGAAAGGACTCGCTGTTCGCCCTGGCTGAGACCGGTCCGGCCGGTCAATTTCCTACGGCGGCCCGGAGCTGCGTCCTCGACCACGAAGGTGTGGAAGCGGAACCAGTCGCGGTAATCCAGCGCGGTCCGCAGATGGGCGGCGTAACCGGCTGAAGGATCGGCCAGTCGGGCGTCCTCGATCCGGCGTTGCAGGACTTCGCGGAGCTGCTCGGTTTCCTCGCGCGTCCGGAGGCTCGACGGACTGCGCAGCAGATCCACGGCTGCCCGGACGTCAGCGTCCACGTCTTCGTCCAGCTTCCACAGCAGCTCGACGCCGAGACCGTGGGAGGTGCGCACGGTCCGCAGGGTGTCGTTGAGAGCCGCGACCAGGTTCGCCGCGGTGATGACCTGTGTCGAGAGATGGTCGCCCAGCTCGCCGGTCAGGAACCGCTGGAAGACCTCGCGTTCGCGTTCGGTGAGCCGTCCCCGGGCTTCCGCGGCCTGGACTGCGATCCGCTTGCCCACGGCCGCGACGTCATGAGACCCGTGGTCGTCGACCAGGCGGCACACTTTGATCCCGTCGCGTTCCTCCAGCTGTGCGTCGTATCCGCCAGCCAGTTGGTCTCGCAGCGCGGTGTGCCGGATGAGCAGGGCGCTGTCCGACACCTCGCCCCTTGGATGCCCGAGAGCCTGTTCCACGGCGTCGGCGAGGGCCCGCAGCGCTCGCACACGACTACGGACGTCCGCGCCCTGATCATCCGACACGTACTCGGGCAGCGAGGACCGATCAAGCTCGGCGCCGAGCACCACCTCCGGTCGGCCCAGAGCACCGCGAAGAGCGCTGCCGGTGTCGATGACCGTCGTCTCCTGGTCTGCCAGAGTCCCGCGCAGGCGCTTCTCGTCCTCTTCCGCTCGCACGCGCAGGTCGTGGAGGTCGTCGCGGTCTCGTTGTGCCCCAGGCAAGGCGCGGACGGCGCTCGCAATGCGTTGCTGGGTCTCTTGCTCGCGGGTGAGGATTTCCTCCTCGGACGACCCGATGGCCTCCTCGCGGGTCCGCAGGTCCTGCTCAGCGGTGCGCAGCCCGGTGAGATGGACCCGGTAGCTCTCCTCCGCGGCCAGGCGATCCTCACGGGCACGCTCGTACCGTTCGGCATCCGTCTGATTCGCGCCGAGCCGCTCGCCCGTGCCGCCGACTGCCCTGCGTAGATGTCCCACACCGCTGAGCAGGGCAGCCAGTGCGGTGCGTACGCGGTCCAATGCGTCAGGGGCGCCGGGCAGGTCGTGGGCGGTCGCGGTGGCGTCCGCCTCGGCGCGCGCCGACACCGCGAGAGCGCGGGCTTCCTCGGCCTGCCGTGCCGCCCGGGTCGCTTTGACGGTCAGGTCACGCAGGGTCTTGTCGGCTGATTCGGCCCTGCTCCATGCGGTCGCGAGATCTTGCGCCCGGGGGAAGTCCCGTTCCGCGAGTGTGAGAGCCCGACGCATGGCATCGGATACGGCGAGCTCCTTGCGGACTTCAGCCAGCCGCTGTCCCGTCAGCGCGATCCGCTCCTCCAGCTCGGCGAGGATGCGCCGCCGGGTCTCGGCGCGTACGGCGGCCCCCACGTACTCGGTGTCACCCTTGTCGTGACGGCCGCTGAGCACGCCCAGACGCCAACTTCCGTCGTAGTACACCGCGTTGTTTGTGGCGGTCTGTGCTGCCGGTGTGAGCGCGATAGCGGCCAGCAGACCCTCCACGCGCTCGGACGTCACACCGCACCCCGGTTCAGGGGCCGGGCGCAGGGCCGAAGCGAGAGTCGGTCCGTCGGATAGAGCAGGGCCGGGCTGGAGGAGGGTGTCCCGGGTGCGGGGGTCGAGAAGGACGCCGTCCGCGCCGACCCACGCGTCCAGGATTCCGCTCGCTTCCAGCGCCCCTTCGAGACCGGCCCGGTCGGCCGGTGCCAGGTCGTCCGCGAAGTCCACGAGCCGGTAGAAGGGGGCTCCGCTGCCCGACGTCCTCTCGGCGACGCGATGGTGCGGGGCCGACGGCTCAGGGTCGGTACGTTGCTCCCAGTCCCGCTTCTGCTCCGTCAGGCGGTCGAGTTCCTCATCGAGCCGGCCGACGCTGAGCGCCAGTGCGTCCCGGCGTCCGGTGAGTTCCTCGCCGTACGGTTCGAGTGCGGCCTGAGCGGTTCGCCACGCCTGACTGTCGATGTCGGGCGGCAGCGTGCGGTCTGCGAACGGCGCGTCGGCGGAGGACTCGTGGCCGACCGTGGCGTGGACGGCGTCCAGCGGTGGGCAGTCAGGCCCCAGCACGGTCCGCGTGCGCGCTGTCCACTCGGCGACACTGCCCGCATAGACGCTGCTCTCCGCGGCCACGTTCTGGCGGCTGACGTCGAGACGGCCGGCGGCCTCTTCCGCCTCGCCCTCCAGCCGTTCCCGCTCGGCATCGGTCTGAGCCGCTCTGGCGCGGGCTGTATCCGCCCGCGAGATGAGGCGGGTCACTTCCTGGACCATCCGGGCCCGGTTCTTGGCGACCGCCTCGGCGTCCTCCAACTGGTTCTGCCAGGACCGCAGTCCTTCCCGCGTGGTGGCTGTGTCCGCGCGGGCTGCCGACCGGTGCCGTACGGTACACGTCCCCCCGTTTGGAGTCGTCAACTCCGTCTCGGTGGAGTGGGACAGGATGGTGCGTGACAGAGCCACCGCCTCACCGAGATGACCGGTGGGGAGCCCGGCTTTCTCCGCCTGCGTCAGCAGCTCACGGTGCTCGGTTCCCAGCTCGGCCAGCCGACTCCCCAGGTGTTCGATCCCTTCGGCCAGCCGCTCCGCAGTACTCTCCTCCGCGTCGTGTGCGTTGTGCAGGGTGGTGAAGGCGGCCTCGGCGGCGGTGTGCAGCGCCTCCACCGTGCCGCGGCGTTCGGACAGTTCGCGCAGGCTGCGGTAGGCGTGACTGGCGTGCAGGGCGGCCAGGTCGGTCCGGGCGGCCTGTTCCTCCTCGCGCAGGGTCTCCAGCCGGCCCTCCGACTCCTCCTCCTGCGTCCGCAGGTCGCTCGTCCGCTGTGCGGCGTCTCCGGCCGCCCGGCGCCGCTGCGCGAGGACACCCAGCTCGTGACTGACTCGCTGCGCGGAGGTACGCAGGACTCCGGCCAGGTAGCCGCGGTAACTGGTGAGGAACGTGCGCAGTGCCGTGTCGGTGCGCTCCAGGCGGCCGAGTTCGTCCCGTACGGCGTCGAGGTCGTGCAGGTTGCGTGCCACCTTCTCGACCACGTCCTCGTCAAGCCCCGGCAGGGTCTCGCTCAGCAAGGAGGCCAGGCCCCCGTGCTCGATGCGGTCCCCGACCGTGGGGCGCCGCAGCCGGTGGAGGAGCTGGGTGAGGTTGCGGTAGCGCGTCGCGTCGGTGATGCCGAACAGGTCCCGGGCCACCCGGGAGCGGTGCAGGACGGCACGCTCGGTCGTGTTGTCGGAGCCGACGAGCTCCTTGAGCCGGTCCACCGGCAGCGGCTTTCCGCCTTCGACCAGGTGCAGATTCTCACCGACCCGTAGCGGAGTGACGAAGAACGTCGGCAGCGCCTTCTGCGTCGACTTCGAGGCACGGATGGCGACACCGAGCGTCAGGAAACGGTGGCCGCCGTCGTCGGCCGTGCCCTGGAACTCCACCCACAGATACCCGAGACGATTGGTCTGCTCGAACCCGTCCAGCATCAGCCAGAGGAGCGTGGTGCGGCCGGTGCCGGTCGCGTCCAGCGCTCGGGAGTCGCCGTCCAGAAGATACGGGAGCAGCATCTCCAGGGCCTTGGACTTGCCTGCGCCGTTCTTGCCGCGCAGGAGCAGCCGTCCTTCGCCGAAGGAGAACTCCTGGGCGTCGTACTGCCAGACGTTCTGGATGCCTGCCCGGTGCAGTCGGAAGCGGGTGCCGGTGGTCGTCGCGGGGGCGGCGGTTGTCGCAGCGCCGGAACGCGGCAGCGGTACGAGGCCACGCGCGTCGGTGGTCATAGCGGCAACTCCTCTTGCACATCGGTTCCTTGGCGAGCTTTGGCAGCGGGTCGCACTGTCACGAGGGTGGCGTAGCGCGCCGCCGCGGCCAGCAACGCCCAGCCCTCGCCGCCGGGCCGTGCGCCGTGGACATCGGTCACCGTGCGTCCTTCCGGCGCCTCCTCGACGTACCCCTCCGGCAGCCCTTCTCCCTCGGCGCGCAGCCGCCCGGCGCGGGCCATCAGCCGCATGCGGACCAGCAGGTCCAGCACGGCCTCCCGCAGGGAGGAAAGGTCCTCCAGGTAGCCGCGCTGCCAGTTGCTGCGCTGCCCGTACTCGGCGATGAGCTCGGCGAGCACCTCGTCCACCAGGCCGTCCGGGACGGCCACCCCGATGACGAGCCTCCCGCCGGTCGCCGGATGCCCCGGTTCCTGCGGCCGAAGCCGTTCCACGAGCCGTTCCACCAACAGCAGCGCGGCCTGTGCGACGGTCCCGGTGCCCGGCAGGTGCAGATCCGTCAGCTCCTCCTCGGGGTCCACCAGGGCCACGCCCTCGGCGCGGATCTCCATCTCCAGACCCAGGAGTTCGGAGAAAGCCTGGGCTTCCCGGCGCTGCCGGGTGCGCAGCCAGTCGCGCTCGGCGTCAGTCAGCTCGTCGAGGTGGACAACAGGTGTCTCTACGAGCATCCGGCGCACGTAGGTGCGCGGCCCGCTGAACCCCGGGTCCGCTGCCCGCCGCACCAGGTCGGCGCCGTCCCGGGCCTGTGCGAGCGGGCCGGCGACAACCACGCGTGCCAGTTCCCGGTCCACCGTGATCAGGGCCTCCCCGCCCGCCTCTTGTGCGATCGCGGCCACCTGGCCTTCTGTCTCGACAAGGACACCCCACTCGACGAGCCGGCGCAGAGCCGCTACCAAGGTCCGCTTCCCGGCCGCCCGGCCCGTCTCCTCCAGCTCGATCCCCGCGTCGGCGGCAGCGGCCCTGATGTCGGCGACCAGGTGCGACAACAGCATCTGCTCGGGCGCGGTCACCAGAACAGACAGGGCCAGCGCGAGACAGGCGTACGTGTGCGGGGTGAAGGGTGTGCCGGTGGAGCGTTCCAGCCGGTGACCCGATCCCGCTCCCAGTCCCGCCTTGAACAGCCGGGCGAAGGAACTGTCGACCAGCAGGCGGTAGCCGAGCACCTGCTGGAACCGTTTGCCCAGCCAGTCGGCGTGCCTGCGGATCAGTGGGAAGAGGTCGGCGTGAGGGCCATCCGATGCGACCAGAGGGTGGGCGAGCAACAGCCGGGCGGCGGTCCGGCGTTCGGCGGCCAAGGCCACGTCGTGCGTCGAGGGAAGGGTCATGACACGCTCATCTCGGCCTCGCCGTCGACAACGCATTCACCGTCGACCGCGTCGGCGATACGGCTGATGTCCAGCTCCAGGTCGTCCAGCAGCAGGTCACCGTCGGCCGAGTACAGCACCGTTCGCGCGCCCGCTGTCCGGAACACGGTGAGCCGGATGCCCAATTCGGCGTCCTCGCTGCGCGCTGAGTCGAGGCCGAAGCCCGTAGGCCCCTCCCGGTCCGTATCGGCGAGTCTCCTGAGCTGAGCGTTTCCAAGTGCTGTGGCCAGCAGTTCCAAGAGCAGCCCGAGCGCCGCCGAGGTGAGTCGTACGTCGGCGAACCGACCCGACGCGCTGCGTAGTTCGTCCGCCGCCGCTGTCCTAGCCGCCGCCCGCTGCCGGGCGGCCTCCCGCAGCCGCTCCTTCTGTGCGGAGTGGTCCTCCACCGCGGAGGGCCGGCCCCGCTGGGCACGGCTGCCCCTCTCCCGCAGGGCCACCGGCACCTCGACCACCGGACCGGTCCACCAGCTCGTGTATGCGGGCACCACCTCGTCGGTGGCCGGGGGTATGCCCAGATGGCGGGCGCCGTACAGACCGAAAGCGGCTACGGCGATGTCGTGCGCGTCCTGCGGCGCCGCTTCCTCGAACCAGCGGGCCAGCCGCAGCAGATCCTTACGCCGGGACATCTCCCCGGTGGCCGACCGCAGCATCCGCTTGGCGTTGGCGAGCAGCGACTGCAACGCGCGCAGCGTTGCGTCCCGCAGTTGATCGACCTGACTGCCCTGACCATCGGTGTCCCTGAACCAGCCGCGCAGGCCCTCCCAGTCCGCGATCTCGCGGCCCCGGCTGCGCTGTACCCGGACCTCCAGGCGTCCTTCGCCCTGCGCCGTCAGCCTGGTGAGCCCCTGGGCGTGGGCGTCCAGCCGATCCAGCAGAGCCGGGATGTGGGGCCACAGGGTGTCCAGCGCGGCCGAGATCCGGGGCGCGCGGAACGCCACGTCCTCCGTGATCGCCTCGACGTAGTCCAGGAGCAGCTCCTTGAAACCCTGGTACTCGGCGCTGTCCAGGTCGTAGCGGGACAGCACCTGGCCGAGATAGGCGTAGAAGTCGCGTATGGAGTCCGCGAACTCGGTGAACTGCACGAACAGCGTGCTGATCCGCTCCAGTCCGTCCTGCGGCTCGATGCCGCCCGGCGCGGTCACGAGGCCGGCCAGCTCCCGCAGCCCGCGCTCGACCAGGGCCAGCAGTTCGTTGCTCACCTCGCGGGCGGCGTCGGCCTCGGCCAGGACCCCATCGGCGTCCCGCTGGATGCGTTCGCCCAGTTTCGACAGCTGGTAGCGCGAGCGGGAACGCTGGTACTCGCTGATGGTGGACGCCTTCACCGTATGGCTGCTGCGCAGCAGGTTTCCCCACTGCACCAGCTGTTCCAGCCGGACCGTGAGGGTGTCGGCGTCGAGCCCCGCGGCGGAACCACTGCTGTGACGCAGCTTCGCCATGATGTCCGGGACGGCAAGATCCGCCAGCAGCGTTCCGCAGAAAACCCGCATGATCGCGACGTGCTCCAGCCGCTCGGGCGCGCTGAGGTATGTGTACGCGTCCAGCCGCCGCCGCGCCTCCTCGTCGGCGTCCTGACCTGCACCGGATGCTGATGCCCCCATGTCCGTGAGGTTACGCGGCGCAGCCGGGTGCCGCCGGTGAGTGGCCGAAAATGCCACGGACGTGTGCCGGGCCCCCTGAATGGGTCCCTCGGCTTCTGCGCCGCGTGGCTTCCAGGAGAATGGGGTACGTTCAGGCCCGTATCGGCAGGGGCGGAAGGAGGCGCGCGCGGTGTCGTACGAACCCAAACTCGCCGCGGCTCTTTCGGGCGCGACGCTGCGCCAGCTGTCCCACTGGCGCCGAGCCGCCGGGCCTAAGGGCGCCGTGCTCGTGCCCGAGATCTCCAGCGAGCGGCCGATCCTCTACTCGTTCCGCGACGTTGTCGCACTCCGAATCTGTGTGCAGCTGCGCGAAGAGGCTTCGTTGCAGAAGATCCGCCGTGCGCTGAATACGCTCCGGGAAGACCTTGGCGAGTGGGAGCACCTCTCCTCGTACAAACTCGTCGCGGGCCCGGACACCATCTACCTGGCCGAGCCCGACCACGCCGTGGACCTGATCAAGGGTGGCAACGTGGTCATCCACCAGATGGTGGATGTTCTCGCTCCCTTCTACAAGGACGGCCGCAGCATTCCCGCCTTGCTCACCCCCCGTGAGCACGTCGCCGTCGACGAGTCGGTCCGAGGCGGCGAACCGGTCATCCAAGGCACCAGGATCCCCGCGTCAGATGTCGCAGCCCTCGTGAGGGACGGCGTCCCACCGGACCAGATCGCTGAGTTCTACCCAGGCGTGACAGCCGAGGCCGCCCGCGATGCGGCCGACTTCAGCGAGTACGTCGACAGCTACGGCAGCAATGAGCCCCGGCAGGCCGT
This sequence comes from Streptomyces sp. DF42, assembly GCF_058267695.1. Taxonomy (NCBI): domain Bacteria; kingdom Bacillati; phylum Actinomycetota; class Actinomycetes; order Kitasatosporales; family Streptomycetaceae; genus Streptomyces; species Streptomyces sp. DF42. Next base: position 5,370,198 of record NZ_CM177859.1, read on the forward strand.
CGCTTGAAACTGCTGCTCGATGAGAATGTGCCCCGCCCGATGGCCGAGATCGTGCGCATCCTGCTGAAGGCGCATGAAGTCGTCCACGTCCACGAGCTCAAGGGCTGGACGGGTACGAAGGACATCGAGCTGTACGCCAAGGCCAAGGCCGACGGCTTCGAGCTCGTCATCACCAACGACACCAAGCAGCTCAGCCGGCCACTCGAAGTGGCGGCCATCGCACAGTCGGGCTTGCATCGCATCGAGTACCGCCAGAACAACAAACACGGTGGCCTGGTGGGTCTGGGCACGGCGATCGCCACCGTCTGCGCGGCCCTTCCCCACGCCCTGTCCGAACTCGAAGCAGCCGACGGCCAGCGCCTCGTCGCCCTGACGTCGATCGACCCAACCCGGCAGAAGCGACTCCAGATCACGGACCCGGCCGTTGCCCCGCCGAAGCACTGGCCGGGGCGTGATTCGGCCGCTGAGTCCTGACGCCTCGATACATGGCAAGAGAGGCCGAGACACGACCCGGTGTTGCAGACTGCGCTTCGTCTCATCAGGGCTCACTGCCGAGCTCTTCCTGGAGCTCGGCGATGCGCCGTTGGGTTGCTGCCGCGTTCTTCTGCTGACGGGTCAGCTTCGCCTCGGCGGCTGCCAGTTCTCGGGCGAGCCGCTCTCGGTCGGCCGCCGCGCGCTCACGGATGGTCCCGTCATCGCGGTACGCGGGCCCTATCCGCTCGCTACTCACTACTCCGCGGCGCTCTTCGCATTCTGGGCAGTCGACGACACGCGTGGAAACGTAGGTGTTCTCGCGATGCTGAATGTAGGGCACCACGTGGTCGCAACGGAGAGTTAGATCCCAACTATCGAGGTCCTTCCTGCGTTCCTCCCGTGAGGGCCAGGAAGCGAACAGCTTGGCGAGCTTCTCCATTTGCTGCGGCCCCATCGGCGGTGGTGGGCAACAGAAGCCGCAATGCGTCACCCGAGAACCGCTGATGCTCCACCGGCCACCCCGGCAGTCGGAGTGCCGCTCGCGGAATCTCCGGTCGGCTTCCTCGTACTCACGCTTATCCGACTCGGACAACTTCATGAGGGGATACCAGTCCCCCAGCCCGTCTTGCATGGGCTCTCCGCAGCCCCGCACGGCTCCCCGGCCATGTACTCCGCCCAGCTGAGGCGCGTACCTTCTCGCTTCCACCGCTCATCCTGCTCGCGGCGCCGCCGGTCGTCCGCTTCGGCGTCGAGGGCCGAGCGCAGAGCACGCTTGGCAGCTCGTTGCCGCTTCTGCTCCTCCGTGAGCTTGGCCATGGGCTTCACCCTCCGCTGCACCGGGTTCTCGTGCACGACTGCGGAAACCATGCTGGCGTGGCCACCCCGTACGCCGGCTGCCCCTGTGCCGGATGACAACTTGCGACCGGACTCAGACCGCAAGCGGCCTTCAGGTAACTGACGTCGTCTGGTGCAGGCAGTCGGAGGTTGCTGATTTGATACGCCGTCAGTGAGCCCCTCTCCAGAGGGCATGAATAACAGGGCTTATGACGCAAGGGGGCAATCTTGCCAGCCCGTCACCCGCCCTGAAGGGGGACTTGCGCAGTGTCTGTGACTCAGCGCTACGACTGGTCACGCTTCTAGGTGTAGACGTCACGGGAAGTGATACCCCTGACTGTTTCAGCACCTGGTTGGTCCGTGGGGCCCTGGCCGAGTCCTGCCCTACCTGGGGATCGTCCGGTCTGATGCCATGGACGAAGTGCAGGTTGGAGCACCATCGTTGGGGGCGATGTGGGGACATCCACGCGATGGAAGGGGCCGAACGGCGATCGGTGGAGCTCCGCTGGGAGGCGGCTGGCACGCTGGCGGGATGACTCGCGCGAAGCGGATCAGCGGCTGGAGGAGATTGCGGCGGACCACCTGAGCGCCCTGCACGAGACGCTCCGTGCCGATCGATCGGCCTTCGGGTTGTACGACACGGCCTGTGCGGCCGGTGAACGGCTCGCCGGGTCTCTGGGAGCGCTGGCCACAGAGGGCGCGGAATCGGAGGACGCGCTCATTGCGCGTCTAGTGTCGGAGGTCGGAGGGGACGGCGGCACGCTCGCCGACGCCGCGGTGCGCCGGGGGATGGCCGCGGCGGTCCGCGATGTCCGGAGCAGACATCCCGAGCTGGACGACGCCATGGGCGGAGGCGCCGGCGGCGGCTTCACTTGGGACATCCTGTGCGACCTCTACCAGGTGTTCTTCGCCGACGTGGTGGGGGAGTTCCTCAGGTCCGTTGTCGCCGAGCACGTCAATCTGGCGGTCCCGGTGCTCATCGCGACGGATCCGGAAGGCAGGATCGCCGACTGGGTCGCGGAGAAGGTAGTGGACCTGGTGCCGAATCCCTGCGCGGAGTCCGCCGAAGCGACGGACCTTGCGCAGGCTGTGGAAACCGGGCAGTCGGTGGTGGGCGCTGTGCAGGATCCGGCGGCTGCACTGCCCAAGATCGCCGAGCTGTTCGTACCGCGGGCGGTCGGAAAGGTGCTTGGCCTGATCACTGAGGAGATCACCGGAGAGGAGGGAGCTGCGGCGTGACTGATTCCGACGACTTCCTGTGGTGGCGCGGCCCCCAGGGCGACCGACCTCGTGGCGACCGCTGGACGGAGATCGGCGAGGAAGCGTTCCAGGAAAACGAGCGCCGCATCACTGGCCGGCACCATCTGCCCGGTCCTGTCCCCGACTGGGCCGAGGATCTGTTCCGCGTCGCCAGGGCTGCGTTCATCGCCGACAAGTACGTACGCCGGACCGGAGTACGGGACAGGTGGACCCGCCGCATCAGCCTCGCGGTACCCGTCACGGAATACGAGCGGTGGGCAAGCGCAGCGGTCTGTACCCACCTCACCGAACTCCTTCAAGTCCTCACCGGGGACCTCTGGAATGTGGACTTCCGCCCCCTCACCGGTCACTACGTTGAGGAGGCGATGGTCTCGCCCGACGACTCGCGTGCCGCGGAAGTCGCGCTGTTCTCCGGCGGACTGGATTCCCTCAGCTGGGCCGCCACCCGTGCGCGCGCCGACGACCCCCGACCGCTGCTGCTCGTGATGTTCCGCGAGATCGGCCTGCTGCGTCTCCAGCAGCGGGTGTACAAGGCCGTCGAACGACTGGGCGGAGCACGGCCGGTCCTGCTGTTACCGATGAGCCAGACCCCGGCAGGCGACGGCTCGGGGTCACGGCTGGAGACCTCCTCCCGCACACGTGGCCTGCTGTACGCGGCAGGCGCGATTCGCGCCGCCACTGCGCACGGCGTGAGTACCGTCCACATCCCCGAGAACGGCCAGCTCGCCCTCAATCCGCCCCTGACAGCCGCGCGTTCGGCCGCTTGCTCCACGCGCTCCGTGCACCCGCGGACGCTGGGCAGCATGAACGCCTTGTTGACTGCCGTGAGTGACACGGAGAGCGCGGTGCAGGTGGTCAATCCCCTGGCCCAGCTGACGAAAGGCGAGGTGTGCAAGGCCGGAGGCGATGCGGGCCTCACTCCATCCGACCTGGAGTCCACGCTGAGCTGCGGCAAGCCACCAACCCGCCGAAGCGGCGGCCCTCCCATCGCCAACTGCGGAGTCTGCTTCCCCTGTCTCGTGCGCCGGTCTGGGCTACTCCACGCCAATGGCATCGATGGCACCCGGTACGAGGCATTGCCGTGGGCGGACGACCTACCGCTTGACCGGGGTGCCGACTGGCGGGCACTGCAGCGGTGGTTGCTCGGCCGGTACACCTTTATGGATGTCCTCACCGATACGCCTCTGCCGCCGGACACGGACCCGGCGGTGGCGTTCGATTTGATCAGGCGTGGGCGGGAGGAGCTGGCCCGGCTGCTTCAGATAGCGGATGAGGCCGCTGACGCGGCGTAGGCGAGGCCCGGCTCTATCAGACCCGGGGCACATCAGTGCCTACATCGGAACTGGAGTGGTTTACTGGGTCTTCGAAGTTAAGCGGTGCGGGGGTGCCCGCGGGCTCGCCGCGTGGAGACGCAACGTGTCCGTAGTCGCTGGCTGTCGGCGTTGCGGAAGCCGAACGCGTGGCGGGCGACGAGCTTGATCACGCGGTTGATGCCTTCGCTCTTGGCGTTGCTGTGTCCGGTGTCGATGAACGTCTCGATCTCGGGCCACCAGCGGTCGACGGTGGCCGCAAGGGTGCGGACTTCGGGGATGTCGGCGTCCGCGCACCAGGTGAGGAACTTCCAGCGGGCATGGCCCACTTGGTTCCGGCTCGCGTCGGTGCGGGCGAGGGCGAGGAGGGTGCGCAGGCTTTCCTTGGCGATCCACGCCGTCAGCAGCGTCTGTCCGATCTTCCCTTCGTCCAGCAGCGGGTTCCACATGCGCTCGAACTGCTCGTGGTTGAGGTCTTCGCGGTTGCGGAGCAGGCGGCGTCGGGCTTTCCACTCGGGGTCACTGGCGCGTCCGCGCCGGCCGCGGATCTCGGCGGTCGTGCGGCGCCGGACCAGGGAGAGCATCTTGTTCGCGAGCTGCACCACATGAAAGTGATCGACCACGACAGTGGCCTCGGGCAGGCCGGTGCGGATCGCGGACCGGTAGATGGCCGACATGTCGATGGCGACGTATCGGATGGCCTTCCTCCAGGTCAGGGGCGTGGTGGAAAGCCAGGCCAGCACGTCGGCGACGGTGCGGCCCTCGACCTGCCCGAGCAGTCCGCCGCACCCGAGGGCGTCGACGAACCCGGTGTGCCAGCGGTCCCTGGTCATCTTCCACTTCCCGGTGTCCGGGTCCTGTTCCCAGCGGGGCTTGCCGCGCCTGGTCTCATCGATGCCCAGCACCTCGACCTCGGGCAGCGGAGCCTCGACGACCTCGCGGGCAGCGGCGCGGAAGGCGTTCATCACGGTCGGCCAGGACAGCTGCAGATCACGGGCCGCCTGGATGACCGTGCATCCGGCATCCCTCACGCGCCGCCCGGACGCGGCCCGCAGTCGCCCGGTGATCCGGGCTCCGGCCGGTATCTGCTCGATCTGCTCGGTGAACGACCGCCGTGGACAGGCCGTCTCGCGGCACCACCAGCGGCGCTTGTGCCAGACGAACTCCAGCCCGCTCTCCCCGTAGGGCAGATCACGTGGCCGGGTGGCCGCCCAGCCCTTCACGCGGGAGGCGAAGACCCCGCAGACCGGGCAGGCCCGGGCCGAGGCGTCCGCCGTGGCCAGGTGGACCCGGCGCCCACCACACTGAAGCCGCTCGACCCGCATGACGGACACGCCGTCGAGGTCCAGCAGCAACGTCGTATCGTTGACCAAGCCCGTGGCTCCCAGACGATCATTCTGCGTAGAGAACAGAAATGATCACCCAGGACCACGGGCGTCCTGCGTCCAGGGCCATCAACAGTCCTACCCATCACGTGCAGTGACTGCCAGTCAGCTCACCCCGAAAGGCACACCGCTCAAGTTCGAAGACCCGGTTTGCTGCCGAGGGGACGATAAAAATCAGACATACCTCGGATCTGTTGATTGGTACGTGGCGGTGCCGTCGACCTGGCTCAATGGATGTATGGAGACCGGGGAACGCTGGGCGTATCGGGCCACGCCAAAGGAACTGGGTGGCGCCGTGCGCCAGGTCGAGATTGTCCGGGTCCGCGGTTCTGGAAGATCAGGGAACATTCATGTGCGGTTCCTGGATGGTGATGAAGCTGGCCTGCAGGAGTGGGTGAGCCCCAGCTGCCTGATGGCCTCGTGGAATGACGTTGACTCCTTCAGAGCGGATGACACGGCGGAGCTGGCGCTGGCCGAGACGTCGAGGGAGGTCCGGGGCAGTACGGAGTTCGAGGCCGCCCGCATGATCCTCGGCTTCGTCCGTCCGAAGAACAGGCTCCGCCTGCGCCGAACGGTGGCCGACGCCGGGGTCCTGGAGCTGAGCCGCCTCGATGAGACGGCACCGCTCATCGGCCTGGACGCAGCTGAACTCCGCGGCGACGCCATGATCTACGAGAACCGCCACGGCATGTGCCTGGCCGGGTGGCCCATCACCGAGCGCGTCGCCCGCCAGGTCGCCGGCCGCCTCGCCGACGAGATCCTTCCGGAGGTGGACCGAAAGCAGCAGCGCATCGAGCAGGAGCGTGCCCAGTCCTCCTGGTACTCCTACAGCCGACGGGACGACCGGAAGCTGGACGCGGAGGCGGCCGTCCTGCGAACCGTCCGGGCCTGGTGCGGCGAAGACAAGGCCGACCGCTACGACGAGTTGGTAGCCCTGCGCGCCGAGGTCATCCGGCTCGGAGAACTCGTCGAGAAAGCGGTCAAGGCCCTACGCGATCGAGGTCACGGTGTCATCGCCTCCACCATTGAGCGCGACCTTGGCGTCCATATCGCCACCCTTGATCCTGACGTGCGTCGATGACGCCGCGCCATGGGTCCGGCTCCGGCTTGGGACGCGCCGGCTGCGCCGGAGTCTTCTCCTTCTCCGGCCGGTCCGGGTGCCACCCGTCGAGGAACGGCCGCAGCTGCTTCTTCGTCGGCTCCGCGTGGAAGTCGCGGGTGGCCAGGCCCTGGCCGTTCGTGGTGGGGTCGAGTTGATCTGCCTCCGCGTTTCCCCAAGCCGACCACTCACGCAGCCTCTCGACTTCGAGGACGTCTTCCGACGCGGCGGCGACTTCATCCAGCACGGCACAGAACGCCCGGATCTCACCCGCGGCCCGCCACTGGTCAAGGGCCGTGCCGAAGTGCTCGGCCCGTACCGCGTGAACAGCCTTGACCGAAGCCGCACTTACCGCGGCTTCCCACTCGCGCCGCTCGCGCTCCTCCTGCTCCGCCGCCAGCTGCCAGCCGCCGACGCTCGGCCTCCTGCCGTTCCCGCTCCTCTCGCAGACGCCGCTGCTCCGCCTCCCGCTCCAGCCGGGCCTGCTCCTGCTCCTCCGCGCGTGCCTTCAACGCCCGGAAGATTGAGGCGATCTGCTCCTCCAACGGCTTCTTCGCCGTATCGGCCCATTCCTTCTTCCAGCCGTAGCTGTAGCTGTAGCCCGAGTTCTCGCTGACCAGCAGCTCCAGTTCGCCGGACGGCTCGGACTTGTGGGTCGGCGTAACCCGCTGCCAGTCGTACGTGCGTCGGCCCGGCTGCTTGGGGACGTACCGGACCTGCTTCTGCCGCTCACGGAAGCCGACCTCGTACGTCCTGCCGTGGACAGTGAGCAGCGGCCTCGGCTGCCTGCGCTTCTTAGACGGTGTCCTATGTGGTGATTGCTCGTTGGGCTGTTTATGGGGCGGGGTACATGGAGTTGGATTGTTCCGGATGGGCTGTGGGAGATCGCGAGGCCGCTGATTCCACCGTCGAAGCTGCGGCCGCAGGGCGGTGGAACGCAGGACACGCCTGATGAGACGCTGTTCGCGGCGATCATCTACGTGCTGGTCAGCGGCTGTGCCTGGCGGGCTCTGCCGCCGTGTTTCGGGATATCGAAGTCGACCGCGCACCGCCGGTTCCTGATCTGGTCGCGGGCCGGCGTCTGGGGCCGGCTGCATGAAGCGGTTCTGCACCGACTCGATGACGCCGGCCTCATCGACGTCTCGCGCGTGGTCCTCGACTCCGCCCATGTCAGGGCTAAAAAGGGGGCGAACACACAGGTCCGAGCCCCGTGGACCGGGGCAAGCCGGGTTCCAAGATGCACGTCCTGTCGGACGCGAACGGACTGCCCCTGGTCGTCGGCGTTTCCGCCGCCAACGTCCACGACAGCGAAGGCCTGAAGCCCATGGTCGAGGGTCACCAAACGAGACACGACCCGCACAACGGCCGCTACTTCAAGCCTCAGCGCCTGCATGCCGACAAGGCGTATGACATCCCTCACCTGCGGAAATGGTTACGCGGCAAGCGCATCGGCGTGCGCATCGCCCGCAAAGGCGTCGAGTCCAGCGAACGCTTGGGCCGCCGCAGGTGGGTGATCGAGCGGACGATCTCGTGGCTGTCCGGCTATCGCAGACTCAGTCCCCGCTACGAGCGCCATCCACGCAACTACCTGGCCTTTCTCGGCCTTGCCGCAGCCCTGTGCTGCTACAAGCGCCTGGTCCGCCTCACCACATAGGACACCGTCTTAGACACTGCAATCTCGCCGTACCGCGCGAGTGCCTGATCGGCGAGGAGCCGGATCAGCGCGAGCACCCTCGGCAGGACCTCTTCGGAGATCTCGAAAGCACTGTGGTCCTTGGTAACCGCGGCGAGCACGTCCTCGACATCGGTGATCACACGGCTGCGCGCCAGGCGGATCCGGTTCCACTCGGTGTCGTCCTCACCAGTCACCCGGAGCAGACCGAGGAAGAAGTCTCCCTTCGCCCGCCCGCTGTACTTCAGGTGGTACCCGTCCGGAGCGCACTGCCGCGCCGCGTCGAATGCCCCGCGATACCGAGCCCGTTCCTCGGCACTAGGGTCCGGAATCCGAAGGAATCGTCCGGCCTTCTGCACCTGCGCGATGAGCGCCGGCCCGACAGCCGCCGGCGACGGGCGCGGAGGTTGCACGGCACGCTTCGATACGGGCTTCGTCTCCGTCGGAGGATCGGCATCCTGCCGAGGGCCAGCGGCAACCGGCGTCTCGGCTTCAGACGCCGCTGCGCGAGGCTTGCGTGGAGCCAGTTCCGGACGGTCGGGATGGTGACCGTGCTCCAGATAGAAGCGACCCGCGTCAGTGATCTCCGCCTGCCACCTCCCCTTCTTCCTGGGCATGGTCACCAAGCCCCGGTCCCTGAGCGCACGAGCCGTGACGGCGAGCTCGGGGCTGTCAGAAGTGACGGGGTCGGTTCCGCCCCCGATGCGGGTGAGGAGTGCGAGCTGCCGGTCATTTAACGGAGACCAAGGGTGCATAGCGATCGTCGTACCGCCTCAGGTCTGCTCGGCACAAGCCGTGCAGTGACTCACTCGGGGCGCGAGGCGTACATCGCGTTAGGCGGCGGCGGAAGGCCACTGCTCGGGAGCCAACCTGGGAGCCGACTCCCGAAGATCACACCCAGTTGGCTCCCAAATGGCTCCCAAAACAGGGTTGAAACGCAAATCAGGCCCCGTACTGATCTCTCAGTACGGGGCCTGACCTGCGATTTAGCTGTCGGGGTGGCGGGATTTGAACCCACGACCTCTTCGTCCCGAACGAAGCGCGCTGCCAAGCTGCGCTACACCCCGATTGTCGCTGCTGGTCCTGCTCGTCGCGGCGACGTCGTTTACTTTAGCCCACCGGTGGCTGGAGACGAAATCCGGTTTTCCCGCGGTGGCGGACGGGGTTCGGGCGGGCGTGGTCGAGGCCCACCATGAGGACGGCGAGGGCGTAGAAGCCGAGGCCGAGGAGGAGGGCGTTGGCGAGGACGTTCTTGTAGCTGTGCAGGTCGACGTCCAGGAACGGGTAGAGGTAGCGGCCCGGTGTGCCGGGCAGGATCAGCTCGCCTCGGGCGAAGGAGAGCAGCAGATAGGCCAGGGGGTAGAGCAGCCACGTCGCCGCCTGGCGGAGGTGCAGACGGCCGGGGGGCGTCAGGAACAGCCAGTCCAGCAGCGCCGCGATCGGGACCGCCGTGTGCAGGATCTGGTTGCTGATCCACTGCCAGCCGGCCGGGGGCGCCGCGTTGCTCGTCATGGAGAACGGACTCGAGGCGCCTGCCAGGAGCAGGTGGTACACCAGCCCGGTGATGGAGATGTAGAGGAGCGTCGCACCCACCAGGGCGGAGGGGAGCGGACGGCGGGCCGACCAGGCGCGGCGGGCCGAGAGCGCGAAGACCAGGGCCAGAAGGATGTTGCTCTGGATCGTGAAGTAGCTCAGCACTCGGACGGGGCTGCCGATGAGCAGGTCGATCGTGACGCCCGCCGCTGCCATCAGGGCGACCAGCAGGCGGTACACGGCGGTGAGGGGGTGGCGTACAGGGGTCACCACCGCGGAGGCGGGGACGAAGGAGGGCAGCAGCGTGGGCACGCCGGGCAGGGCGGGGAGGTCCGGGATGTCCCTGGGTATGGGGGCGGTCATGCCCTCAAGCTAGGCAATATGAACATATCGGGCCATGTGGGCGGGCCGTGCGGGTTACGGCCCTTCCGTCACACCGGAGCCGCGCCCGTCACCCTGGAGTCGCCACCGTCCCCCGCCACCTCACCGCGCCTCCTCCCGGCTCACCAGCGTCAGCAGTGTCGCCTCCGGCGGGCAGGCGAACCGTACGGGTGTGTAGCGGTTCGTTCCGCAGCCCGCCGACACGTGGAGGTATGACGTACGCCCCTCCGCCGTGTGCCGGGACAGGCCCTTCACGCGCTCCGCGTCCAGGTCGCAGTTGGTGACCAGGGCGCCGTAGAACGGGATGCAGAGCTGGCCGCCGTGTGTGTGGCCCGCCAGGACCAGGGGGTACGCGTCCGCCGTGAAGGAGTCCAGTACGCGCAGGTAGGGGGCGTGGACGACGCCCATCGAGAAGTCCGCGGCGTCGGACGGGCCGCCCGCCACCTGCGTGTAGCGGTCCCGCTTGATGTGCGGATCGTCCAGGCCCGTCAGCTCCACCGAGACGCCCTCGACCTTGAGCGTGCCGCGCGTGTTCGTCAGGTTCAGCCAGCCCGACGCGTCGAAACCGTCCCGCAGGTCCTCCCACGGGTTGTGGATGACGCCGGCCGCCGGTGGGTTGCCGTTCAGACCGTGCCGGCCCTGGGCCTTCTCCAGCAGGTAGCGGGCGGGGTTGCGGAGCTTGGGGCCGTAGTAGTCGTTGGACCCGAAGACGTATGCGCCCGGGAACTCCATCAGCGGGCCCAGCGCGTCCAGGACCTCCGGCACGCCCTCCGGGTCGGACAGGTTGTCGCCCGTGTTGATCACGAAGTCGGGGCGCAGGCCGGCCAGCGAGCGCAGCCAGCGCTGCTTCTTGCGCTGTCCGCCGACCATGTGGATGTCGGAGACCTGGAGGATGCGCAGTGGGTGCATTCCGGTGGGCAGGACGGGGACCGTGACCCGTCGCAGGCGGAAGGAGCGGACCTCGAAACCCGCCGCGTACACCACACCGGCGGCGCCGGCCGCCGCGATCCCCAGAGGTACTCCGTATCGAGCGCGCATACCTCCATCGTGTCAGACCCGGAAGGTGCCCCGAGCCCTACCGCCCTTTAAATGAACGGGCATCGGGCGGTCGGCACCTGCGACAATCAAACCCATGACCACCACGCTCAAGTCGAAGCTGCAGGAAGACCTCAACGCCGCGATCAAGGAGCGCGACGAGCTCCGCTCCTCGACGCTCCGGCTGACGCTCACCGCGATCACCAAGGAGGAGGTCGCGGGCAAGGAGAAGCGCGAGCTCTCCGACGACGAGGTGCAGAAGGTGATCACCAAGGAGGCGAAGAAGCGCCGGGAGGCCGCCGAGGCCTTCGCCCAGGGTGGTCGTGCCGAGTCGGCCGAGCGGGAGAAGGCGGAGGGCGAGGTGCTCGCCGGTTACCTGCCCAAGCAGCTCAGTGACGAGGAGCTGGAGCAGATCGTCGCCCAGGCCGTGGGGGAGGCGAAGGCGGCCGGTGCCGAGGGTCCGCGTGCCATGGGCGCCGTCATGAAGATCGTGAACCCCAAGGTCGCGGGCCTGGCCGAGGGCGGCCGCGTCGCCGCGGTGGTGAAGAGGCTGCTGGCGGGCTGAGCGGGGCGAGAGACGAGAGCGGCCCCTGATCGTCGTACGGAAGTAGTCCGCGTACGACGAGCAGGGGGCCGTCGGTGTGCTCAGGCTGCGTGGGTCGGGGGACGTGGGCGGTGGGGGCTGTGACGCGTGAGGCGCGCCGCCTCCCCCGGGGGGCCCGGGGTCCCTCCCGCTCGTCAGCCGCGCCGTCCCCCGTTCCCGTTCCCGTTGCCGCCGTCCTGGCCCTGGAACAGGTTGTCCGGGATGGAGAAGGTGGGGGTCGGGAAGGTGCCGCCGCCCGTGCCACCGTCGGTCAGGCCGCCGTTGCCGGTTCCGCCGTTGTCGCCGTTGTGCCCGTCGTCGTGGCCCTTGCCCTTGCCCTTGTCGGGGTCGGGGATGTCGACGAGGTTGAACTCCTGCACCGGCTTGCCGTCCAGGGCGCCGTCCATCATGTCCCGCCAGATCGGTCCGGGGACCTGACCGCCGTACACCTTCTCGTTCAGGACGCCGCCGATGCTGATGTTCTTCATCTGGCGCTTGTGGGCCGGGTCGCCGACCCAGACCGCACCCGCCATGTTCGGGGTGTAGCCGACGAACCAGGCCGCGTAGCGGTTGTCCGTCGTACCCGTCTTGCCGGCGCTCGGGCGGCTGTCGAGGCCCGCCTGCTGGCCCGTACCGTCCTCGACCACGCCCTTGAGCAGGGTGCTCACGGTGTCGGCGGTCTTCTCCGACATCGCCCGCGAGCAGGTCGACTTGGGCACCTCGAGCGACTTCTTCTGGCTGCCGACGGTCTGGGTGATCGACTCGATGGCGACCGGCGTGCAGTACATGCCGCGGGAGGCGAAGGTCGCGTACGCGTTCGCCATCGTCAGCGGGGACATCTCCTGGGTGCCGAGCGCGATGGAGGGCGCCTGCTGGATCTTCTTGCCGTCGGCCCGCTCGACGCCCATCTTCTGCGCCATCTGCGTCACCGGGCAGATGCCGATGGCACTGATCAGCTGCACGTAGTAGGTGTTGACCGACTTGGCGGTCGCTTCCTTCATCGCGTACGGGCCGTGCTCCGACGCGTTCTCGTTGGTGAGCTTGACGCCCTTCTCGTCCCAGGTCCTGCCGTCACAGGCCGAGACCGGGGCCGGGTAGTCCATCTCGTACGGCGACGAGTACGACTGCGTCGCGGGCGTGCCGCCCTCTATGGCGGCCGCGGCCACGATCGGCTTGAACGTCGAACCGGGCTGGTAGCCCGCGCCGCCGCCCATGCTCTGGTTCACGGACAGGTTGATCTGCGTCTCGTGCTTGCCGAAGCCGTACGGGCGGGACTGGCCCATGGCGAGGATCTTGCCGGTGCCGGGCTGGACGATGGTGGCGGCGGTGGCCACGTCGTCGGTCTTGTAGACGTGGTCCTTGATGGACGCCTGGACGGACGACTGGGACTGCGGGTCGAGCGTCGTACGGATCGTCAGACCGCCCTGGTTCCAGAGCTTGGCCCGGGTCTCCTTGGTCTTGCCGAACATCGGGTCGGTGAGGAACACCTCGCGCACGTAGTCGCAGAAGAAGCCGGCGCCCTTGACCGCGGTGATGCAGCCGTTCTTCGGCTTGCTGGGCTTCAGGCCGAGCGGCGCCTCCTTGGCCTTGTCGGCCTCCGTCTGCGAGATGTCACCCATGTCGGCCATGCGCTGCAGCACGACGTTGCGGCGCTTGGTGGCCTCCGCCTCGTCGTTGACCGGGTCGTAGCGGCTCGGCGACTGCACGATGCCCGCGAGCAGCGCCGACTCCTGGACGTTGAGGTCCTTGGCGTGCTTGGAGAAGTAGCGCTGGGCGGCGGCCTCGACGCCGTAGGCCTGCTCGCCGAAGAACGTGATGTTCAGGTAGTTCTCGAGGATCTTCTTCTTGCCGAGCTCTTCCTCGAGCTGAATCGCGTACTTCAGCTCCTTGATCTTGCGGCCGAGTGTCTGCTGCGTGGCCTGCGCGACCTTCGTCGGGTCGTCGCCGGCCTCCTCGATGGCGACGTTCTTCACGAGCTGCTGCGTGAGCGTGGAGGCGCCCTGGGCGACCCCGCTGCTCTGCACGTTCTTGTTCAGCGCGCGCAGGATGCCCTTCAGGTCGACCGCGCCGTGCTGGTAGTAGCGCGAGTCCTCGATCGCGACGATCGCCTTCTGCATGTACGGCGACATGTCCTTGAGGCCGACCACCGTGCGGTCGCGCGAGTAGACCGTGGCGATCTGGCCGCCGTCGGCGTCGAGGATCGTGGTGCGCTGGCTCAGGGGCGGCGTCTTGAGGTTGGTGGGGAGTTCGTCGAAACTCTCCACGGAACCCTTGGCCGCGAGTCCCAGCGCGCCGAAGGCGGGCAGCGCGATGCCGGCCAGCACTGCTCCCGCGAGCACACTGACACCGAGGAACTTCGCGGCCTGCTGCGTTGGCGACAGGCCACCGCCCGAGCGCTTCTTTGGCATGGGGGCAGCCTACGTTCTCATTCGCCGGACACACGTCAATGCCTTGGCCTAAGCTGCTCTCAACTGTCACAGCAGTAGGGCTACGTATCAATACGTCCGGCGACCCCGAATCGTTCCGGAGGTTCCCCAACTTTTTTTGGTGGGGACGTGTCCGAATTCGCCTTGTGTGTCATCCGGCGTCCGTTGTGACTCAACAGAACTGTCCCGGTTTGCCGGGAAAATCACGCATGTCGCCAGCTCACTCCCCCGGGTGATCTGCCGCTTACGCATAGTCCGTTCGGGCCATTCAAGATTGGGCCCGAAGGGGGTGTTGCGCTGTGCCCACCTTCCGTAACGTCCTCAACTGGCGGCGGTGAATATGCCGCTGCCGCCGTGGGGGAGCCTCGATTCGGGAGAGGACGGCGCCGGTATGGGCTGGGTAACCGACTGGAGTGCGCAGGCCGCCTGCCGCACTACCGATCCGGATGAACTGTTTGTTCAGGGAGCAGCGCAGAACAGGGCCAAGGCGGTGTGCACCGGATGCCCGGTACGCACCGAATGCCTGGCTGATGCGCTCGACAACCGCGTCGAGTTCGGCGTGTGGGGAGGCATGACGGAGCGGGAGCGCCGCGCACTGCTGCGCAGGCGACCCACCGTCACCTCCTGGCGCCGACTGCTCGAGACGGCTCGTGTGGAGTACGAGCGCGGTGTGGGCATCCTGCCGCTCGACGACGACGAGGTGTACGAGCACTACGCGGCGGTGAGCTGAGGGCACCACCCCGTCAGGGGCAACCCTCAGACGCGCGTCTCGGGCAGCTCCGGCCGATTGGCCGCGAGCCGGTCCCCGATGTCCCGCAGCCCCGTGAGGTCATGCACATCGCCGGGCAGCGCGGCCACTTCGGCCACCGCCACCTCGGGGTGGAGCGCGGTGAAACGGTCGCGCGTGCGCTGCTCGCGGGAGAGCAGCTGCATCCGCTCGGCGTGCAGCCTCAACAGGCCTGCCGTGAGCCGGTCGATGCTCTGTCCGTCGTCCTGGTCCTCCTGATCCGGACCGGGGGAGCCGGGCTCGGACGCGGGAGACTCGACGGGCGCGGATGCGGGGGACGACTCGGAGGATTCTGAACTGCCGTACGTGTCGGGAGAGTTACGAAGTCCAGCTTTCCCACCGTCCTGATCGACAATGCGGGGCTCCACAAGATTTTCCGCGGCGGCGAGCGCACGCTCGGCCGACAGCCGGACGGCGCCGCTGCCGTGGACCCGGTTGAGCACCAGACCGGCGAGCGGCATGTCCTCCGCGGCCAGCCGCTGAACGAAGTACGCGGCCTCGCGCAGCGCGTCCCGCTCCGGCGCGGCCACCACCAGGAACGCCGTCCCGGGCGCCTGCAGCAGCTTGTACGTGGCGTCCGCGCGCGTGCGAAACCCGCCGAACGTCGTGTCCATCGCGGCGACGAACGTCTGGACGTCCTTGAGCAGTTGACCGCCCAGCAGCTTGCCGAGCGTGCCCGTCATCATCGACATCCCGACGTTCAGGAACTTCATGCCGGCTCGTCCGCCGAGCTTGGCCGGGGCGGTGAGCAGCCGGATCAGCCGGCCGTCCAGGAACGAGCCCAGCCGCTTGGGTGCGTCGAGGAAGTCGAGAGCCGATCGGGACGGCGGTGTGTCCACGACGATCAGGTCCCATTCGTTGCGCGCGCGCAGCTGACCCAGCTTCTCCATCGCCATGTACTCCTGCGTGCCGGCGAAGCCCGCGGAGAGCGACTGGTAGAAGGGGTTGTTCAGGATCACGGCGGCCCGCTCGCGGTCCGCGTGCGCCTCGACGATCTCGTCGAAGGTGCGCTTCATGTCGAGCATCATGGCGTGCAGTTCGCCGTCGCCGTCGACGCCCTTCACCCGGCGCGGGGTGTTGTCGAGCGAGTCGATGCCCATGGACTGGGCGAGCCTGCGCGCCGGGTCGATGGTCAGCACGACCACCTTGCGCCCCCGCTCGGCGGCCCTGAGGCCCAGCGCCGCGGCGGTGGTGGTCTTGCCGACGCCGCCCGAGCCGCAGCACACCACGATCCGCGTCTTCGGGTCGTCCAGCAGCGGGTCGACGTCGAGCACACGCGTGTGGGAGAGGCGGTGACGGGTGCTCTCCTGGGCGGTGGCCGGGTCCGGACTCATGACATCCCCTGCTTCCGCAGCTCGGTGGCCAGCTCGTACAGCCCCGCCAGGTCCATGCCCTCGGCGAGCAGCGGCAGTTCGTGCAGAGGCAGGCCCAGCTCGGCGAGCACGGCCCGCTGTTCGTGCTCCAGCGCATAGCGCTCGGCGTACTCCTCGGCCTGCTGCAGGAGGGGGGCCACCAGCTTCTCGGCGTTCCCACCTCGTCGCGCGCCGCCGAGCCCCGCCGCCGACAGTGCCCTTGCCACAGATGAACGCGGCACGCTCCGTACGAGTTCCAGATCCGTCCCGTCCAACACCTCCGGCCGCACCATGTTCACCATGATCCGGCCCACCGGCAGCTTGGCGGCGCGCAGTTCGGCGATCCCGTCCGCGGTCTCCTGGACGGGCATCTCCTCAAGGAGCGTGACCAGGTGCACGGCCGTCTCCTTGGACTTCAGCACCCGCATCACGGCCTGCGCCTGATTGTGTATCGGGCCGATCTTGGCGAGGCCCGCCACCTCGTCGTTCACGTTCAGGAAGCGCGTGATGCGGCCCGTGGGCGGCGCGTCCATCACGACGTAGTCGTACGCGAACCGTCCGCTCTTGTCCTTCCTGCGCACCGCCTCGCAGGCCTTGCCGGTCAGAAGTACGTCCCTGAGACCGGGTGCGACGGTGGTGGCGAAGTCGATCGCACCGAGTTTCTTCAGGGCTCTTCCCGCGCCCCCCAGCTTGTAGAACATCTGGAGGTAGTCCAGAAGGGCCAGTTCGGGGTCGATGGCGAGGGCGTACACCTCCCCGCCCCCGGGAGCGACGGCGATCTTTCGCTCCTCATAAGGCAGCGCTTCCGTTTCGAAGAGCTGCGCGATGCCCTGGCGGCCCTCGACCTCGACGAGAAGCGTCCGCTTCCCCTCGGTCGCGAGGGCCAGCGCGAGGGCGGCGGCGACCGTCGTCTTTCCGGTCCCGCCCTTGCCGCTTACGACCTGGAGCCTGCTCACGTCTTCGAGCCTAACGAGTCTGTGTGCCAACCACGCGACAGCCTGTGGACAACGCGACCGCGGGAGGCGGGTGGGCAGCGGCTAGAGTCGGCCACATGACCAAGTGGGAATACGCGACTGTGCCGCTGCTCGTACACGCCACGAAGCAGATTCTGGACACCTGGGGCGAGGACGGCTGGGAGCTCGTCCAGGTCGTGCCCGGGCCGAACAACCCCGAGCAGCTGGTGGCCTACCTGAAGCGGGAGAAGCCGTAATGGGTGCCGTCGAGGCGAAGCTGGCCGAGCTCGGCCTGACCCTGCCCGAGGTCGTACCGCCGCTGGCCGCGTACCAGCCGGCCGTGCAGTCCGGCGTGTACGTCTACACGGCCGGCCAGCTTCCGATGGTGGAGGGCAAGCTGCCCGTCACCGGCAAGGTCGGCGCGGAGGTCACGCCCGAGGAGGCCAAGGAGCTGGCCCGCACCTGCGCCCTGAACGCCCTGGCCGCCGTCAAGTCCGTGACCGGCGACCTGGACCGCATCGCGCGCGTGGTGAAGGTCGTCGGCTTCGTCGCCTCGGCGTCGGACTTCACCGGCCAGCCCGGTGTGGTGAACGGCGCCAGCGAACTGCTCGGTGAGGTCCTCGGCGACAAGGGCGTGCACGCGCGCAGCGCGGTCGGCGTGGCGGTGCTGCCGCTGGACGCACCGGTCGAGGTCGAGATCCAGGTCGAGCTCGTACCGTAGCCACCGCTCTGACCTCGGGGCCTCTCGAACATTCGCGCACCACGGGATAGCCTCCGCCCATGGCGAATGGGCAGTGGTTCCCGCAGGACTGGCCGGAACGCATCCGCGCACTCGCGGACGGCAGCCTCACCCCGGTCGTCCCCAAGCGCGCCGCGACCGTCATGCTCCTGAAGGACACCGACCTCGGCCCCGTCGTGCACATGCTGCGCAGACGCGCCTCCATGGCCTTCGCCGGAGGCGCGTACGCGTATCCGGGCGGGGGCGTGGACCCCCGCGACGACGAGCATCACGTCCGCTGGGCGGGCCCCACGCGCGCGTGGTGGGCCGAGCGGCTCGGCGTCGACGAGCGGGAGGCCCAGGCGATCGTCTGCGCGGCCGTCCGTGAGACGTACGAGGAGGCGGGGGTCCTGCTGGCCGGGCCGGCCGCCGGCTCCGTGGTCGGCGACACCACGGGCGAGGACTGGGAGGCGGACCGTGCGGCCCTGGTCGCCCGCGACGTCTCCTTCGCCGAGTTCCTGGACCGCCGCGGCCTCGTCCTGCGCTCGGACCTGCTGGGCGCCTGGACCCGCTGGATCACCCCGGAGTTCGAACCCCGGCGCTACGACACCTGGTTCTTCGTGGCTGCCCTCCCGCACGGCCAGCGCACCCGCAACGCCTCCACGGAGGCGGACCGCACGGTGTGGATCCGGCCCGGGGACGCGGCGGCCTCGTACGACAAGGGCGAGCTGACGATGATGCCGCCCACCATCGCGACCCTGCGCCAGCTCGCCCCGTGGGCCACGGCCGCCGACGCGCTCGCCGCAGCCCCCGAACGCGATCTCACCCCCGTCCTCGCGCAGGCCCGGCTGCTGGACGGCGAGATCCTGCTGTCCTGGCCGGGCCACGACGAGTTCACGAAGCACATCCCGACCGACCTTCCGACCGGTGGAGCCTCGGCATGACGGACGCAGCAGCCCTTCCCGGCCAGCCGCGGGGCGGGGTCCTCACCGGCCCCGCCACCTCCCGCGCCGTCAACGTCCTGGCGCCCAACGCCTCGGCGATGACCCTCGACGGCACCAACACCTGGATCCTCGCCGAACCCGGATCGGACCTGGCCGTCGTCGTCGACCCCGGCCCGCTGGACGAAGGACACCTGCGCAACGTCGTGGACACGGCCGAGAAGGCCGGCCGGCGCGTCGCGCTCACCCTGCTGACCCACGGCCACCCGGACCACGCGGAGGGCGCCGTACGCTTCGCCGGGCTGACCGGCACGAAGGTACGCGCCCTGGATCCGGCACTGCGGCTGGGCGACGAGGGGCTGGCCGCGGGGGACGTGATCGCGGTCGGCGGCCTGGAGCTGAGGGTCGTACCGACGCCCGGCCACACCTCGGACTCCCTGTGCTTCCACCTCCCGGCAGACCAGGCCGTCCTGACCGGCGACACCGTGCTGGGCCGCGGTACGACGGTCGTGGCGCACCCCGACGGCCGCCTGGGCGACTACCTCGACTCGCTGCGGCGGCTGCGGTCGCTGACGGTCGACGACGGCGTCCACACCGTGCTGCCGGGCCATGGCCCGGTCCTGGAGGACGCCCAGGGAGCCGTCGAGTTCTATCTCGCCCACCGTGCCCACCGCCTCGCCCAGGTCGAGACGGCCGTCGAGGACGGCCACGGCAGCCCGTCCGAAGTCGTCGCCCGCGTGTACGCGGACGTGGACCGCTCCCTGTGGCCGGCGGCCGAACTGTCGGTACGGGCACAGCTGGACTACCTGGAGGAGCACGGGCTCATCTAGGCAGTCCGTGAGGGGGAAGGGCGGGGCCCGGGCCGGGCTCTCCCCGGCCCGGGCTCAGTCCGGCCTGGGGGCCTTCACGCCGTGCACGCGCGCGTACTCGTCGGCGAGCCATGGGCCCAGGTCGTCGACGTACGACCGCAGCACGGCGGGATCGCCGTTCGGCTCGCGTCCGAGGACGGCCGCCGCGCGCAGTTGCTCGGCCCGCTGCGGGTAGTAGGCGCCGAAGACCTCGGCCATCTCCGCCAGGTCGCTGGTCCAGCCGTTCCAGCGGGGCATGACGAGTGTGAACGCGGTGCGGACGAGATGCCGGGACATGAACCGTACGAGGGGCCGCCGTGCCTCCTCCGTGTCGTCGCCGGCCGCGATCCGCTGCCGCCAGCGGGGCAGCAGCAGGGCCAGGTCCCCGTTGGTCTCGCGGGCGAGCAGGGAGTCGGGGCGATAGCGGGGCAGGTACTCGGCGAGGTCCTCACCGAGCAACGGCGTGCACAGACAGGCGACGAACCAGCCCAGGTCGTGCGTCTCCGCCTCGCTCAGCAGCCGCGCCCGGCCGTACAGCAGCGTGCCGACCCCGTCGATCTGCGCGAACTCCTTGTCGACGGCCTCACCGAGCGCCCGCACGGCCTCCCGGTCCCCCTCGGACGGCTCCTCCCGCAGCGCGACCAGCAAGTCCAGGTCGCTGCGTCCCACGCGTGCGTGGCCCCGCGGAATCGACCCGTAGAGGTACGCGCTGTGCAGCCGCGCCCCGAACACCCCGAGCAGCCGGTCCCGGGCGGCGGCCACCACCGGGCGGAACGCGCGCGGGACGAGGCCGAGGGAGCCCTCGCGCTCGATGTAGCCCTGGGAATCAAGGCCCTTGGGGGTCGCGTTCTCCGACATGGGGTCACTACACCAGGCTCGTCCGGCGTTTGCGGACGAGGCCGTTCGGGCCGAACGGGGGTCCGGAGGCTTTGCCCCGGACCACGGTTCGGACGCGGCGTCAGCGGGACCGCTTGGCCAGCCGCTCGATGTCCAGCAGGATCACGGCCCGCGCCTCCAGGCGCAGCCATCCGCGCTGCGCGAAGTCGGCCAGCGCCTTGTTGACCGTCTCGCGCGAGGCGCCGACCAGTTGGGCCAGCTCCTCCTGCGTCAGGTCGTGGACGACGTGGATGCCCTCCTCGGACTGCACGCCGAAGCGGCGGGAGAGGTCCAGCAGGGCGCGGGCGACACGGCCGGGGACGTCCGAGAAGACCAGGTCGGACATCTGGTCGTTGGTCTTGCGCAGGCGCCGGGCGACGGCGCGCAGCAGGGCGCCGGCCACCTCGGGCCGCACGTTCAGCCAGGGCTGAAGGTCGCCGTGGCCGAGGCCGAGGAGCTTGACCTCGGTCAGCGCGGTGGCCGTGGCGGTCCGCGGGCCCGGGTCGAAGAGCGACAGCTCGCCGATCAGCTCGCTGGGGCCGACGACGGCGAGCATGTTCTCGCGGCCGTCGGGGGACGTGCGGTGGAGCTTCACCTTGCCCTCGGTGACGACGTAGAGCCGGTCACCGGGGTCGCCCTCGTGGAAGAGCGCGTCGCCGCGCGCGAGGGTCACCTCGCTCATGGAGGCGCGAAGCTCCGCGGCCTGCTCGTCGTCGAGCGCCGCGAAGAGCGGGTTGCGCCGCAGAACGTCGTCCACGAGTACTCTCCTTGTCGACCTGCTCAGGGGATCTTGCTCCCCCTTGGTACCAGGGGACCGTGTTCCCCATTTTGCCGGACGGTCCAAACAGTGTGATCTGTCACAAGGATGCCGCACACCTGTCCCGAGGTAAGCGGCAGGGGTCCAATTGGGGGCCGATCTTCCGGGTCCGGGGCGGATGTCAGTGCCGGGCTTTAGGCTGGCCGGGTGTCCAAAACGCCGGTGAGAGCACAGGCCAAGGGGGCTGGGCGGGTGGTTGTACGTCGTGATTCCGCTGTGGGCGAACAGAACTCCGGTGGCGGAAAGAAACCGGCAAAAGCGACGAAAAGCGCTCCGGTGAAGAAGGCCGTGGCAAAGGAGACTGCCGCGAAAAAGGCAGCCTCCGCCGTGAAAAAGTCCGCGGCCGTCAAAAAGGCGACAGCCGCGCCCAAGAAGGCGACAGCCGCGCCCAAGAAGGCGACCGTAGTGCCCAAGAAGGCGACCGCCGCGGTCAAGGACGTTCCTCCCGCGAAGGCCGTGGCCAAGCCGCTGAAGGGCGAGTCGCGCACCGCGCTGGTCCGCCGCGCCCGCCGCATCGACCGCGAGCTCGCCCAGGTGTATCCGTACGCCCACCCGGAGCTGGATTTCGACAACCCCTTCCAGCTCGTGGTCGCCACGGTCCTGTCCGCCCAGACCACCGACCTCAGGGTCAACCAGACGACGCCGGGGCTCTTCGCCAAGTACCCCACCCCGGAGGACCTGGCCGCCGCCAACCCCGAGGAGGTCGAGGAGATCCTGCGCCCGACCGGCTTCTTCCGGGCCAAGACCAAGTCCGTCATGGGGCTGTCGAAGGCGCTGGTGGAGCAGTTCGGCGGGGAGGTTCCCGGCCGTCTCGAGGACCTGGTGAAACTGCCGGGCGTGGGTCGCAAGACCGCCTTCGTGGTGCTGGGGAACGCGTTCGGCCGCCCCGGCATCACCGTGGACACGCACTTCCAGCGGCTGGTGCGGCGCTGGCAGTGGACCGAGGAGAGCGACCCGGACAAGATCGAGGCCGCCGTCGGTGCGCTCTTCCCCAAGAGCGACTGGACGATGCTCTCGCACCACGTGATCTTCCATGGCCGCCGCATCTGCCACGCCCGCAAGCCCGCCTGCGGCGCCTGCCCCATCGCCCCGCTCTGCCCGGCGTACGGCGAGGGCGAGACGGATCCCGAGAAGGCGAAGAAGCTGCTCAAGTACGAGAAGGGCGGCCTCCCCGGCCAGCGCCTCAAGCCTCCGCAGTCCTACCTGGACGCGGGCGGCAGGCCGGCGCCGCCACTGGGGGCCGGATGACGGGCGAGCCGCCGGGCCGCGCGGTCCGCGTCGGCTCAGGAACGATCGAGGGGCTTCGGGGCGTTGGACTCGGCAGGACGGGGGTGCGATGACGCGCGCTAGTGATACGCAGGGCGGGTCGGTGACGATCAGCAAGGAGGGCCTGCCCGAGTGGCTCGGCCCGGTGGTGCGGGCCGTGGAGACCGTGCAGCCGCTGCAGCTGAGCCGCTTCCTCCCGCCGGAGGACGGGGCGGGGCGGCAGTCCGCCGTACTCATCCTCTTCGGCGAGGGGGAGCGCGGCCCCGAGTTGCTGCTCATGGAGCGCGCGAGTTCACTCAGGTCACACGCCGGGCAGCCCTCCTTCCCGGGCGGCGCCCTCGACCCGGAGGACGGCGACCCGAAGGGCGACGGGCCGCTCAGAGCCGCGCTGCGGGAGGCCGAGGAGGAGACAGGGCTCGACCCGTCGGGCGTCCAGCTCTTCGGCGTCCTGCCCAAGCTGTACATCCCGGTCAGCGGCTTCGTCGTGACCCCGGTGCTGGGCTGGTGGCACGAGCCGAGCCCGGTCGGGGTCGTCGATCCGAACGAGACGGCACGGGTCTTCACCGTCCCCGTGGCGGATCTCACGGACCCGGGCAACCGGGCCACCACCGTCCACCCCAGCGGCCACCGAGGTCCGGCATTTCTGGTCGAATCGGCCCTGGTCTGGGGCTTCACGGGCGGGATCATCGACCGCCTGCTCCATTACGCGGGCTGGGAGCGGCCCTGGGACCGGGAGAACCAGGTCCCGCTCGACTGGCGGTCATGACAGGGTGTCTGCCGTGCTGTGTCTTTTCGGGGGACGCCGTATCCGATCACCGCTGTGCGGTGCGCCGGCCCCCGGCCGACCTGAGGTGACCGCGAAGTGATGAGGCGAGGCTCGAACCGGTGAACGTGCTGGACATCCTGTTGCTGGTCGCCGCCGTGTGGTTCGCGATCGTGGGCTACCGCCAGGGTTTCGTCGTCGGCATCCTGTCGGTGATCGGCTTTCTCGGCGGCGGTCTCGTGGCCGTCTACACCCTGCCCGTCATCTGGGACGCGCTCACCGAAAACGCGGAGGTGAGCACGACCGCCGCCGTGGTCGCGGTCGTGGTCGTCATCGTCTGCGCCTCCGTCGGCCAGGCCCTCACCACTCACCTGGGCAACAAGCTGCGCCGCTACATCACCTGGTCCCCGGCCCGCGCCCTGGACGCGACCGGCGGCGCCCTGGTCAACGTTGTCGCGATGCTCCTGGTGGCGTGGCTGATCGGTTCCGCCCTCGCGGGCACCACACTGCCGACCCTCGGCAAGGAGGTCCGCGGCTCCAAGGTGCTCCTCGGTGTCTCCCGGGCCCTGCCCAACCGGGCCGACACCTGGTTCGCCGACTTCTCCTCCGTCCTCGCGCAGAACGGCTTCCCGCAGGTCTTCAGCCCGTTCTCGAACGAGCCGATCACCGACGTCCGGCCCCCCGACCCGGCCCTCGCGAACAGCCCCGTGGCCACGAGCGCGAAGCGCTCCGTCGTCAAGGTCATGGGCACCGCCCAGAGCTGCGGCAAGGTCCTGGAGGGCAGCGGCTTCGTCTTCGGCGACCGCCGCGTCATGACCAACGCGCATGTCGTCGGAGGCGTCGACGAGCCCACCGTGCAGATAGGCGGCGAGGGCAGGAAGTACGACGCGACGGTCGTCCTCTACGACTGGCACCGCGACATCGCCGTCCTCGACGTGCCCGATCTCAAGGCGCCCGCCCTGAAGTTCACCAGCACGGACGCCAGGAGCGGCGACAGCGCGATCATCGCCGGCTTCCCGGAGAACGGCTCGTACGACGTCCGAGCCGCACGCGTGCGTGGCCGTCTCCCGGCCAACGGCCCGGACATCTACCATCGCGGCACCGTCCGCCGAGACGTCTACTCGCTGTACACGACCGTCCGCCAGGGCAACTCCGGCGGCCCACTGCTCACGCCCGAAGGCCATGTGTACGGCGTGGTCTTCGCGAAGTCCCTCGACGACGCCGAGACGGGGTACGCCCTCACCGCGGACGAGATCCAGGAGGACGTCACCAAGGGGCGTACCGCGAACCAGCAGGTGGACAGCGACAGCTGTGCCCTCTGATGCTTCGCGAGGAGTCTTCGCGTGAGTGAGAAGGGCGTCAGCCTCGGGGGTGACGCAGGCGTACCGTGACCCAGCGGGCCCGGCGGCGCAGAATGCGCGGAATGCCCACCCTTGGGTCCGTATCCGCCATTTGCGGTGCACCGCCTCGCTGGTGGGAACTCAGGCCACTGCCCGAGCGGCGAGTGCGTGCTACGTCACTGTAGTCGTGCGTCCAGCCCATACCCCGACGTGTGCCCCCGCCCCAAGGTCGATAACCGCCTCGTGGGCCCCCAATTGGCCTATGCGCCAGGCAATTGGCCGTTCGTAGGACACGTGTTCCGATCCGGATACCGGGCGCACCGGCTCGGTCACCGATCGGGCTCGGGATCTTTCAGCCAAATTGACCAGTTCTATGGAGAAAGCGACCGGGGCCTCTTCGTGCGGGCTGTGTTGTCCCGGGGGCAACCCCCGGGCCCCGGCAGGGCTCGGTGCGGCGGTGTCTCAGCGGTCCGGTTCGGGATCCTTGAGCCAGTTGACCAGCTCCGTCGAGAAGGCGACCGGGTCCTCCTCGTGCGGGAAGTGCCCCAGCCCGTCGAACAGCCGCCAGCGGTACGGGGCTTCGACGTACTCGCCGGATCCGGCGGCGCTGCGCGTGCGCATCACGGGGTCGAGCGAGCCGTGGAGATGGAGGGTCGGGACCCGGAGGGGGCGCTTCATGCGGCGGTTGAACTGGATGCCGTCCGGGCGGGCGATGGAGCGGACCATCCAGCGGTACGGCTCGATCGAGCAGTGCGCGGTCGACGGGATGGACATCGCGCGGCGGTACGTCTCCACCGCCTCGTCGTCCGGCGGGTTCGGTCCGGACCACTCCCGGATCAGCTCGGCGACGAGCGCGCTGTCGTCCGCGTTCAGCTGCCGCTCAGGGATCCAGGGGCGCTGGAATCCCCAGATGTAGGAGCCCGCCCGGGTCTGCTTGACGTCCGAGAGCATCGCCGAGCGCCAGCGCCGGGGATGCGGCATGGACTCCACCGCGAGCCGCCGCACCAGCTTGGGGCGCATCACGGCCGCCGTCCACGCCAGGTATCCGCCCAGGTCGTGGCCGACCAGCGCGGCGTCCGGCTCGCCCAGGGAGCGGATCACGCCGGTGATGTCGAGAGCGAGGCCCGCGGGGTCGTAGCCGCGCGGGGTGCGGTCGCTGCCGCCGACGCCGCGCAGGTCCATGGCGACGGCCCGGAAGCCCGCCTCGGCCAGCGCGGTCAGCTGGTGCCGCCAGGTCCACCAGAACTGCGGGAAACCGTGCAGCAGCAGCACCAGCGGCCCGTCGCCGACCTCGGCGATGTGGAAGCGCGCGCCGTTGGCGGCCACGTCACGATGCGTCAGCTTCGTCCCGTCGGGGAGGGCGTCCGGTCGTACGACCGAAGTGGGTGGCGTGGAAGGTGATTGCCCCGAAGGGAGGGAGGAGCCCGTCATGAGGACGAGCGTGCCACAGCCTCGATGGCCTCGGGGGCCCGGTCCTCGATCGCCCTGGGCTCGGGCCGCGGGTGCGGCTTGGCCTTCTGCAGCACGCCCGCGCTCTCCTTCATCGACGCGGCCACCTTCTGCGGGCCCTGGCTCTTCTTTGCCTTCTTCGCGAAGACCACGCCGATCAGCGCCAGGACGACCGCGACCAGCACGTTCGCCGCGAACGACAGCAGGAAGCAGATCGCGAGATTCCAGTGGCTCCAGGTCCGGATGCCGTACGCCAGCGCGAAGTTCAGCATCGGCAGGGAGAACAGCAGGATGGCCGCGGCAACCGAGAACGCGCCTCCGCTCGTCGCGCCGCGCTTGACGTCCTGCTTGAGCTGCGCCTTGGCCAGCGCGATCTCGTCGTGCACGAGCGCCGACATCTCGGTCGTCGCGGAGGCGAACAGCTGGCCGATGCTGCGTTCGGCGCCGACCGGGCTGCCGTCGGGTGCGCTCATCGCGGTCTCCCTCTTCTGCCTTGCGGCTTTCGGACGGTCCTTTTGTACCGTCCCGTCAGATCATGCCGGACGGCCGTTGTCCTCGCCTGCCCCGCCCGGTACTTCGGCAAGCGCGCGTCGCTCGGCGGCCTTCTCTTCGGCGATCCGGCGGTGCTCGGCGGCCTTGTTCTCGTGGATGGCTGCCATCCGCAGGTGGTACGCCGGGTCGTCCTCCTCGTAGATGTCCGGGATGCCGTCCAGGTCCTCGTCGCGCTCCTCGGCCTCGCACAGGCGGCGGTACTTGGCGTTGCGTACCTTCAGCAGCACCGTGGCCAGCGTCGCCGCGAGGAGGGAGCCCGTGAGTACGGCGGCCTTGGCCTCGTCCGTCAGTACGGCGTCCCCGGCGAAGGCGAGCTCGCCGATCAGCAGCGACACGGTGAAGCCGATGCCGGCCAGGGCCGCCACCGCGAACACGTCCGCCCACGCGAGGTCCTCGCTCAGCGACGCCCGGGTGAAACGGGCCGTCAGCCAGGTACCGCCGAAGATCCCGAGCGTCTTGCCGACGACGAGCCCGAGGACGACGCCCAGTGTCTCCGGCTTGGTGAACACATCCCCGAGCGCGCCGCCGGACACCGCGACACCGGCGCTGAACAGCGCGAACAGCGGTACGGCGAGGCCTGCCGACAGGGGCCGCAGAAGGTGCTCGACATGCTCGCCGGGGGAGTGCCGCTCGCCCTCCTGGCGGTGGCAGCGCAGCATCAGGCCCATGGCCACGCCCGCGATGGTGGCGTGGATCCCGCTGTTGTACATCAGCGCCCAGATCACGAGCGCGAGCGGGACGTACACGTACCACCCGCGAACGCCCTTGCGCAGCAGCAGCCAGAAGAGCACCAGGCCCACGACGGCGCCGCCCAGCGCGGCGAAGTCGATGGAGCCGGTGAAGAAGACCGCGATGATCAGGATCGCGAAGAGGTCGTCGACGACGGCGAGGGTGAGCAGGAAGGCGCGCAGGGCGCTGGGCAGGGACGTACCGATGACCGCGAGGACCGCGAGGGCGAACGCGATGTCGGTGGCGGTGGGCACCGCCCAGCCCTGGAGCGAGCCGCTGCCGGTGATGTTGGTGAGGGTGTAGACGAGCGCCGGTACGGCCATGCCGCACAGCGCGGCGACCACCGGCAGTGCGGCCGCCCTGGGCTCCCGCAGGTCACCGGCGACCAGTTCGCGCTTGAGCTCGATGCCGGCGACGAAGAAGAAGACGGCGAGGAGTCCGTCGGCGGCCCAGTGCGCGACCGACAGGTGCAGGCCGAGGGCCCGAGGTCCGAAGTGGAAGTGACTGACGCTCTCGTAGCTGTCGTGCAGCGCGGGTGTGTTCGCCCAGACCAGTGCCGCGATCGTGGCGAGGAGGAGCAGCACACCGCCGACGGTCTCGGTGCGCAGCGCGTCCGCGACGAAGGTCCGCTCGGGCAGGGACAGGCGTCCGAGAACCTTGCGGGGGGCGGTCGTGCGGGGCGCGCTCACGGGGAGACCTCCGGTCGGTGGGCAGGGCTGCACTGCTTGCCGACCAGACTTCCCGGCACACCTTGAGGGTCACGTTGTTTTGTTTAGTTTACCTAAAAGGGGCGCCCTGCGCTCTTCGCGCCGGACGCCCCTGTCAGGACGGGGACTTCGCGGGGTCTCAGTCCTCGCTCGGCGCCGCCGGCAGCTTCGTCTGGATCAGGTCCATCACCGTCGAGTCCGTCAGCGTGGTCACGTCACCGAGCTGGCGGTTCTCGGCGACGTCCCGCAGCAGGCGCCGCATGATCTTGCCGGAGCGAGTCTTGGGCAGCTCGGCGACCGGAAGGACCCGCTTCGGCTTGGCGATCGGGCCGAGCGTGCTGCCGACGTGGCCTCGCAGGTCGGCGATGAGGTTCTCGTCCTCGGCGTTCGCCGTGCCGCGCAGGATCACGAAGGCGACGATCGCCTGGCCCGTCGTCTCGTCCGCGGCGCCGACGACGGCCGCCTCGGCGACCGAGGGGTGGGACACCAGCGCCGACTCCACCTCCGTCGTCGAGATGTTGTGCCCGGACACGAGCATCACGTCGTCGACGCGCCCGAGGAGCCAGATGTCCCCGTCGTCGTCCTTCTTCGCCCCGTCACCGGCGAAGTACTTGCCCTCGAAGCGCGACCAGTACGTGTCGAGGAAGCGCTGGTCGTCGCCCCAGATGGTGCGCAGCATGGACGGCCACGGCTCGGTGAGGACCAGATAGCCACCGCCGCCGTTGGCCACCTCGCTCGCCTCGTCGTCGACGACGGTCGCGGAGATGCCGGGCAGCGGGGTCTGCGCGGAACCGGGCTTGGTCTCGGTGACGCCCGGCAGCGGCGAGATCATCATCGCGCCGGTCTCGGTCTGCCACCAGGTGTCGACGATCGGCGTCCGGTCGGCGCCGATGTGCTTGCGGTACCAGATCCACGCCTCGGGGTTGATCGGCTCACCCACGGAACCCAGCACCCGCAGGCTGCTGAGATCGAACTTCGCGGGGATGTCGTCGCCCCACTTCATGAACGTACGGATGGCGGTGGGCGCCGTGTACAGGATCGTCACCCCGTACTTCTGCACGATCTCCCAGAAGCGGCCCTGGTGCGGGGTGTCCGGCGTGCCCTCGTACATCACCTGGGTCGCGCCGTTGGCCAGCGGCCCGTAGACGATGTACGAGTGCCCGGTGACCCAGCCGACGTCGGCCGTGCACCAGTAGACGTCCGTCTCCGGCTTGAGGTCGAAGACGGCGTGGTGCGTGTACGCGGTCTGCGTGAGGTAGCCGCCGGAGGTGTGCAGGATGCCCTTCGGCTTACCCGTCGTACCGGACGTGTACAGGATGAACAGCGGGTGCTCGGCGTCGAACGCCTCGGGCGTGTGCTCGGCCGACTGCCGCTCGACGATCTCGTGCCACCACACGTCGCGGCCCTCGGTCCAGGCGACCTCCTGACCGGTACGGCGTACGACGAGGACGTGGTTCACGTTGTCCACGCGCGCGACGGCGTCGTCGACGGCAGGCTTCAGCGCGGACGGCTTGCCGCGCCGGTAGCCGCCGTCGGTGGTGATGACGACCTTGGCGTCGGCGTCCTGGATGCGCGTGGCGAGGGCGTCGGCCGAGAAGCCGCCGAAGACCACGGAGTGCGCGGCGCCGATCCGGGCGCAGGCCAGCATCGCGACCGCCGTCTCCGGGATCATCGGCATGTAGACGGCGACCCGGTCGCCTGCCTGAACACCCAGCTCCAGCAGGGCGCCCGCGGCTTTCGACACCTCGTCCTTGAGCTCGGCATAGGTGATCGCCCGGCTGTCGCCGGGCTCGCCCTCGAAGTGGATGGCGACGCGGTCGCCGTTGCCCGCCTCGACATGGCGGTCCACGCAGTTGTACGCGACGTTGAGCGCGCCGTCCTTGAACCACTTGGCGAACGGCGGGTTCGACCAGTCAAGCGTCTCGGTCGGCTCCTTGGCCCAGGTCAGCCGACGTGCCTGCTCGGCCCAGAAGCCGAGCCTGTCAGCCTTGGCCTGCTCGTACGCCTCCGCCGTGACGTTGGCGCCCGCGGCGAGGTCAGCCGGCGGCGCGAAGCGTCGCTCCTCCTTCAAGAGGTTGGCCAGGCTTTCGTTGCTCACGACATCTCCCTTTCTCAGGGTGTCCGTTGTGTCCCAGGCCACAGCTCATCAGACCCGGGGGGCCGGTGACAAGGGCCGACGGCAAATTGGTTTAGACCTGTCGGCGCGGTGGTGCGGCGCCCGGCGTCATCCGTACCCACGGACGCCGACGGGGCGGAGTTCAGCACTTGTAACGCCTCTCACATCCCTGTGCACCGACGCCCCGCGGACCCTGCCACGACTTTAGTGGCGCAGGCGAGCCGGCGCGGCCCGCTCCCGGACGCACCCCGGAGGCGCGGCCCGCCTCGATCCGGCCGCACACCCGAGGCGGACCGATACCGGTCAGGCGGACAGGCCGGCCGCCTCCACGTGGTCGAACACCTCGTCACCGGCCGCCCCCGTCAGCAGATACGCCTGCGCCTCGCCCACGTGGAAGTACATGCCGTGCAGCTCCAGCGCACCCTCCCGCAGGGCTCGGGACACCGACTCGTGGGTGTGCAGGTGCTCCAACTGCTGGACCACGTTGGTCAGACAGAGCTGCTCGACCGCGTCGGCCGGCGCCCGGTCCGCGAGCCGTGCCCACGGCCGGCCGTCGTCGGTCATGCGCTCCAGGCTGGGCAGCCCGTGCCGAAGCCACCGCTTGAGCGGCGTCGGCGGGCCGCCCGGTTCGGCGGTGAGCAGCGCCTGCATGGCCCCGCACCCGGAGTGCCCGCACACGGTGATGGACCGCACCTTCAGCACATCCACGGCGTACTCGATCGCCGCCGCCACCGAGTCGTCGCCGCTCTCCTCGCCCGGCAGGGGAACGAGGTTGCCCACGTTGCGCACCACGAACAGATCGCCGGGACCACTGGAGGTGATCATCGACGTGACGAGCCGTGAGTCGGCGCAGGTGAGGAAGAGCTGGGACGGACGCTGCCCCTCCCTGGCCAGACGCGCCAGCTCACCCCGCACGAGCGGTGCGGTGTTGCGCTGGAACGCACTGATGCCGCGCGCGAGTTGATGCCCGCTCCGGCTGTCCCGACCGCTCCGACGGCTCTGTCCGGTGGGGCCGCTCGGCCCACTCGGCTCGCTCGAACCACTCGGCTCGCTCGGAGCGCCGGTGTGGTCAGCGGGTGCCGCGGACCGTGAGGGTTGGCACTGGTGGTTGCGCCAGGGCGTCCAGGGACGGCAGAGGCAGCCGACGGAGGACTCGCCGTGCCCCTCGGCGAGCGGCATGGGCTCGCTGCTGCGGGTACCGGGTCTGCGGCCGGTCAGCTCGACGGAGCCGCCCTGTGCCGTGTGCGTGTTCTGCCAGTCCTGCAGTGACTCGTATGCCGCGTGGTCCATGAAGGACCCATCCAACTCCACCACGGCATGGGCACCTTGGGGTACCAGATGCAGGGCCCGGCTGAGCCGCGGCACCGCGAGGAACGTCAGCTGGCCCCGGACACGTACATGATGGACTCCTTCCCTTTCTTCGTGTTCTTCGTGCGTGATGCGGGTGCGGGCGAGGCGCTGCATGGCGACGGCGACGGCCACGGCGATCCCGAGGGTCACGCCCTCCAGGACGCCGAGGACCACCACGCCGAGTGTGGTGACGGTGTACACCAGCACTTCCCGGTGGCGGGTCACCGTGCGGATGTGGTGCAGGGACACCATCTGGATACCGACGGCCATCACCAGGGCGGCGAGTGAGGCGAGCGGGATGAACTCCAGGATCGGAACCATCAGCAGCGCGGCGACTACTACCAGAACGCCGTGCAGCATCGTGGAGTTCCGGCTCACCGCGCCGGCGTTCACATTCGCCGAACTTCTCACGGCCACTCCGGCGACCGGCAGCCCGCCGAGCGCCCCGGAGACGATGTTGGCGGCGCCCTGCCCGAGCAGTTCGCGGTCCAGGTGGGCGCGGCCGACGCGGGCGGTCAGTCCGGGGCGCGCGGCGGCCAGCTTGTCCACGGCGACCGCACCGAGCAGCGACTGCACGCTGCACACCAGTGTGGTGGTGAGCACCGCCGCGATCAGGCCGAGCACCGGGCCGTCGGGAAGACCGGCCAGGGCATGGCTGCTCCAGGACGGCAGGTCGACCTTGGCCATGCTCAGCCCGGCGAGCGAGGCGGCCGCGGTGGAGCCGGCCACGGCGACCAGCGCGGCCGGGATCTTCCGCAGCAGGCGCCCCGCCCGGCCCGGGATCCGCGGCCAGAGCAGCAGCAGGGTCAGGGTCAGCACGCTGACGGTCACCGCGGCGGGATGCAGGTTCGCCCACTGCGCGGGCAGCGCCCGGAGGTTGTCGAGGACGGAACTCTGCGGGGTGCCGCCGAGGACGATGTGCAGCTGGGCTACGGCGATGGTGACGCCGATGCCGGCGAGCATGCCGTGCACGATGGCGGGGCTGACGGCGAGCGCGGTCCGCGCCACGCGCAGGCAGCCGAGGCCCAGTTGGGCGAGGCCGGCGAGGACCGTGATGGCACAGGTCGTACGCCATCCGTAGTGGTGGATGAGGTCGGCGGTGACGACCGTGAGGCCCGCGGCGGGCCCGCTGACCTGGAGTGGACAGCCGCCGATCCGCCCGGCGACCAGCCCGCCGACCGCGGCGGCGACCAGGCCGGCCTGGAGCGGGGCGCCGGTGGCGAGGGCGATGCCCAGGGACAGAGGCAGGGCGATCAGGAAAACCGCGATCGAGGCCGAGACATCGGCTCCCGCGATACGGAAGCGGCGGTGCGGGGCCGGGGATGGACTGTGGGGCTGGTGGATGCTCTTGGTTCGAGTGGAGTTGGTGGTGCGGGTGGGGGCACAAGCTGACATGTTTCCCGTCTCCTCCGGGGCAGCGCGGTCGCGGATCAGGTCGTCCCGTCGATGGACGGGGGCGGGTCGCGGCCGTGGGTCACGGCGTGCAGCGGCGGGATAAATCAACACTCGGTAAACGAATCGTAATTCAGAGTAAAGGCCAGGCATGGACTTTCCTGGCAAATGGGGCAATCACTCACTCCAATGAGTGAAGCGGTCATTTCATCGGCTTGTCGTACTAATTCCTTCTCGGCCCCATGCGACCTTGGCGGCGCTGTCGGGCTTGCCCGGCATACCACCAGAAAACGCCCTCATCGGCGTTGGCCTGAGAGAAGGAAGAAGGTGAGCGGAACATGGCCGCCACCCACAGGATCGCCGCGGGCGCAGTGATCGCCGTGGCCTGTGCCGCATCGGTCGCCGGCTGCGCGACCGGATCCAACGGTCCCAAGGCAGGTTCTCCCGGTCCGCCGAAAGCCGTGCCGGTCCAGGCGCCGGGAAGCGCGGTCCGGCTGATCGGCGACGGCTCCACCGCGTACACCGGAGCGCAGCCGCACCTGCCGAGACCCGAGCGTCTGCGACCCGGCCAGAAGCCACCGCAGTTCGTCGTCTTCTCCTGGGACGGCGCGGGCGAGGACAGCCAGAAGCTGTTCTCCCACTTCCGCAAGCTCTCCAAGGCCAACCACGCGACGATGACGTACTTCCTCAGCGGCGTGTACATGCTGCCGCAGGAGAAGCGTGACCTCTACAAGCCCCCGCAGCACTCGCCGGGCCGCTCCGACATCGGCTTCAACGACGAGAAGGGCATCGCCGACACCGTCAAGCAGCTACGCCTGGCCTGGCTGGAGGGGAATGAGGTCGGCACCCACTTCAACGGCCACTTCTGCGGCAAGAACGGTGGAGTCGGCGAGTGGTCGGTCGACGAGTGGAAGAGCGAGATCGATCAGGCCAAGCAGTTCGTGAAGAGCTGGAAGACCAACGCCGACATGAAGAAGGCGGCTCCACTGCCCTTCGACTACGACAAGGAGCTCATCGGCGCGCGGACACCCTGCCTCGAAGGCCAGAAGAACTTCATGCGGGCCGCGAGCCAGATGGGCTTCCGCTACGACACCAGCGGGGTCAACGAACAGCTCTGGCCGAAGAAGAAGGAAGGCCTCTGGGACCTGTCCATGCAGCTCGTGCCCTTCCCCGGGCACTCCTACGAGCAGCTCACCATGGACTACAACTTCATGGTCAACCAGTCCGGCACCCAGACCCAGGGCGACCCCGACAAGTACGACTACTGGGGCGACCAGATGCGCGACGGCCTGCTCAAGGGCTTCCGCCGGGCCTACGAGGGCAACCGCGCGCCGCTGATCATCGGCAACCACTTCGAGTCCTGGAACGGCGGCACCTACATGCGGGCCATCGACGAGGTCGTCGAGAACGTCTGCAACAAGCCCGAGGTGCGTTGCGTGTCCTTCCACCAGCTCGCCGACTGGCTGGACGCCCAGGACCCGCAGACCCTGGCGAAGCTGCGCGCCCTGAACGTCGGCGAGGCCCCGAAGCAGGGCTGGACTTCCTTGCTGACCGGCCGCCCCGCCCCGGCCCCGAAGGGTGCGCCGGGGGCACAGGCGGTCAAGCAGTGACGGTCACAGGGAGGCGGTGACGCTCTCACCGAGCACGAACCCGGGGTCGACCTGCGCCGCCAGGTCGGCCCCGGTGCGCGCGTTGCCCCACGAGTCCGCGTTCTTCAGGTGGAAGTGCACCATCTGGCGCATGTAGCGCTCCCGGTCGCGCAGCTCGTACGTCGCGTCCACGGCGACCTCAAGGGTGCGCAGGGCGCGGCGGTTGGCGTCCTCCAGGAGCTCGAACCGGGGCGGGCGGCCCTTCTCCATGGCGCGCACCCAGTCCGAGTGCCCGACGGTCACGAGCAGGTCGTCCCCGACCTCGGCGCGGAGGAAGTCGAGGTCGTCCTGGCCCTGCACCTTGTTCCCGACGACCTTGAGCACGACGCCGAAGTCACGGGCGTACTCCTTGTACTGGCGATAGACGGAGACGCCCTTCCGCGTCGGCTCGGCGACGAGGAAGGTGATGTCGAAGCGGGTGAACATGCCGGAGGCGAAGGAGTCGGAGCCCGCCGTCATGTCCACCACGACGTACTCCCCGCGCCCGTCCACCAGGTGGTTCAGGCACAGCTCCACCGCTCCCGTCTTGGAGTGGTAGCAGGCGACCCCCAGGTCGGCGTCGGTGAAGGGGCCGGTGACCATCAAACGGACGGCGTCGCCGTCGAGTTCCACCGGCCGGGCGCAGGCCTCGTAGACCGGGTTGTCCTCGCACACCCGCAGCAGCCGCGAGCCCTCGCCGGGCGGGGTCGTCTTGATCATCGTCTCGGCGGAGGCGATGCGCGGATTCGAGCCGCGCAGGTGGTTCTTGATCAGTGACAGCCGGTCGCCCATCGCGGGCAGCGCGGCGGCCTCCGCCTCGTCCAGGCCGAGCGCGGCCCCCAGATGCTGGTTGATGTCCGCGTCGACCGCGACGACCGGCGCACCGGTGGCCGCGAGATGGCGGATGAACAGGGAGGACACGGTCGTCTTGCCGCTGCCGCCCTTCCCGACGAAAGCAATTTTCATGTTCACCAAGGGTAGTCGGGAGATAGCTGTAGGTGACAGGCGGAGTGAAGAAGACCACTCAAACGTGGGGCACGCGCCCGAGGTGGCTAGGGTCGTACTCATGAGTACGACAGGCGCGTCCGCCGATCCGCTCGCGGCCCTGGGTTCGCTGCCCGGTGTGACCGAGTCCGTGGAGTCCATGCGCAAGGCCGTGGACCGGGTCTACGGACACCGGGTCATGCGGCGCCGCAGCAACGAGATCACCTCTGAGGCGGCGCTTCGTGGTGCCCGCGGGTCCGCGGCCTTGTCCGGTGCCGACTGGGCCCTCGAAGAGGTGCGCCGGCGCACCGACTTCAGCGGTGACGACGACGCGCGCGTGGTGGGTGCGGCCCTGAGGCTGACCGCCGAGGCGGGCCAACTGCTCTCCATCTGGCGGCAGTCGCCGCTGAGGGTGCTGGCGCGCCTGCACCTGGTGGCCGCGGCGGGCAACGGGGACGAGGTGGGACGGCCGCGACAGACGGGCGAGCCGGTCGACGAGCCGCTCATCGAACTGCCGCTGCCGGACGCCGACGAGGTGCACGGCCGGTTGGAGGGCCTGTCCGAGCTGGTCATCACCGGCAGCTCCGCGCCCGCCCTCGTGATGGCCGCCGTCGTCCACGGCGAACTCCTCGCGCTGCGCCCCTTCACGTCCCGCAACGGCCTCGTCGCCCGCACCGCCGAACGCATCGTCCTGGTGGGCAGCGGCCTCGACCCGAAGTCCGTGTGCGCCGCCGAGGTCGGCCACGCCGAGCTGGGGCGCGCGGCCTATCTGGCGGCGCTGGACGGATATGTCTCCGGTACTCCGGAGGGCATGTCCGCCTGGATCGCCCACTGCGGCAGGGCGGTGGAGCTGGGCGCGCGCGAGTCGACGGCCGTGTGCGAGGCGCTGCAGCGTGGGGCGGCGTGAGAAACCGGGGAAAAGGGTTGCGGCGGTACGAGGATTCGTACCGCCGCTGGCATGTTCACCGGGTTACCAAGCGTCCTCGATGTATTGCCCATCAGGCCGGGAACCTTGCCCGTCACCTGGTGCGGCTGGCCCGTAATCGACGGGTCGACGTCGCGTGGGTGCTCGATGTCCATGCTCGGTCCGTGGGCCAAATGCGTTATTAAGGTGATCCTTTCGGATGTCCTTGGTCTCGCGGGCCGTTAACCCCTTTGTACTCCAGGACCGAAGCAAGCGGAACCCCCGGCTGTGCTTCTTTACTTTTAGTCTCAAATAGGTTGCAAACGGTCGTCGGTATGTCGAACGAGGTCTGGCAGTCGGTGAACCGGCAGTTCAGGCGACCGCCGACCGTCGTCGGCTCGCGTACCAGACCAGACCCGCGGTGGCGGCCGCGGCGCCTATTGCGGCGGCCGCGACGAGTGCCGGACGGGGCGGTACGGAGAATGTCGGGATCCGCTGCTTGAGCCGGACCGGCCGGTGGAAATCGAGAATCGGCCACCCGCGCGCGAGTGCCTCGCGGCGCAGCGTGCGGTCCGGGTTCACGGCGTGCGGATGACCGACCTCCTGCAGCATCGGCAGGTCGGTCGCCGAGTCGCTGTAGGCGTAGCAGCGGTCGAGGTCGTACCCCTCGGACCGGGCCAGCTCCTTGACTGCCTCCGCCTTCGTCGGGCCGTACGCGTAGTACGCCACCTCGCCGGTGAAGCAGCCGTCCTCGCCGACGACCATGCGCGTCGCCACCACGCGGTCCGCGCCGAGCAGCTCGCCGATCGGCTCCACCACCTCGGCGCCCGACGTCGACACGATGACGACGTCGCGGCCGGCGGTGTGGTGCTCCTCGATGAGGGAGGCGGCCTCGTCGTAGATGATCGGGTCGATCAGGTCGTGCAGGGTCTCGGCGACGATCTCCTTGACCTGCTGGACGTTCCAGCCGCGGACGAGCTGCGAGAGGTACTTGCGCGTCCGCTCCATCTGGTCGTGGTCCATGCCGCCGACGAGGAAGACGAACTGGGCATATGCGGTACGCAAGGCGGCGCGGCGGTTGATCAGCCCGCCTTGGTAGAACGACTTGCTGAACGTGAGCGTGCTCGACTTCGCAATGACCGTCTTGTCCAGGTCAAAGAAGGCGGCGGTGCGGGGCAAGGAGTGGTTTTCCACGACCCCGAGCATAGGTGCAGCCCATTCGGCGTAAGGTGTGGCGCGTGGGTTTGCCTGAGAAGGCTCTCGGGTACACCATGGAAGTCACGGATCGTTCGCGACCGTGCTAACGCGGTCCGGCTCCTCCCCCCCCGAGTCGGCCGTGAAGGCGACCCCCACTCTCCCCCCCGGTGGGGGTCGTCGCATGTCCGGGTGGGTTTTTCCTCTTTTCATGCGGCTGTACGGCCGTTGCGAGGCGGCTGCGGCCGCCTCTTCCGCATGCCCGCGATCCGTCACCGTGTGTAGTCGTCGGGCTGCTCTGAGGGAGTCGCGCCAAGCTCGTCGAGGGCGTCACCGGCATGGGT
Organism: Streptomyces sp. DF42; assembly: GCF_058267695.1. Classification (NCBI taxonomy): domain Bacteria; kingdom Bacillati; phylum Actinomycetota; class Actinomycetes; order Kitasatosporales; family Streptomycetaceae; genus Streptomyces; species Streptomyces sp. DF42. The sequence goes on from NZ_CM177859.1 coordinate 5,408,200, forward strand.
GATGGCGATATTCACAACCGCCGACTTGTCCACAGCTATCGATCAAGATCCACACGATTTCCGGGATCGCTGCACCGTGATTCAAACGCGTCCCGCTCACGCCGAGTTCATGACCGGATCCGGTTTGTCGGGCGGGTTTGGCCGGTTCGTATCGGCCGTTCATATGGAGACCGCTTGCCGGTTCTTCACACGTTTGGGAATCGCGTGGCCGCAGGAGCTGCGCGACAGATGCAGCGATGGGGGATGGAAACCGTGACCGGAGCCGTCACACACGAACCACCGCCCGCCGCCTCGGGGCGGCAGGCCGGGCCACTGATCGTCACGGAGGACGTCGAGCTGCTCGACGACCTGCTGCGGCTGTGCGCCGCGGCGGGGGCGACGCCCGAGGTCCACCACTCGGTTCCGCAGCGTGCGGGCGGTTGGGAGGCCGCACCGCTCGTCCTGGTCGGCGACGACGCGGCACGCCGCGTGCGCGGGGCCGCACGCAGACGAGGGGTGGTGCTGGTCGGCCGTGACCAGGACGACTCCGGGGTCTGGCGCCGGGCCGTCGAGATCGGCGCCGATCACGTGCTGATGCTGCCCGACGGCGAACAGTGGCTGGTCGACCGGATCGCGGACGTGGCCGAGGGCGTCGGCCGGCCCGCCCTCACCGTGGGCGTCATCGGGGGCCGCGGCGGGGCCGGAGCATCCACACTCGCGTGCGCCCTCGCCGTCACCTCGGCGCGCGAGGGACTGCGCACCCTGCTCGTGGACGCCGATCCACTGGGCGGCGGACTGGATGTACTGCTCGGCGGCGAGAGCGCCGAGGGACTCCGCTGGCCCGCCTTCGCCGCCTCCCGCGGGCGGGTCGGCGGCAGCGCCCTGGAGGAGTCGCTGCCGCAGCTCCACTCCCTGCGGGTGCTCAGCTGGGACCGCGGTGACCGCATCGCCGTCCCGGCTCAGGCCGTACGGGCGGTGCTCGCCGCGGCCCGGCGACGCGGCGGCACCGTGGTCGTCGACCTGCCGCGCCGCGTCGACGACGGGGTCGCCGAGGCCCTTGCCCAGCTCGACGTCGGACTCCTGGTGGTCCCCGGCGAACTGCGCGCCGTGGCCGCGGCCGGGCGGGTGGCGTCCGCCGTCGGCATGGTCCTGCGCGACCTGAGGGTCGCGGTACGGGGTCCGTACGCACCCGGGCTCGACGACCGTGAGGTGGCCCGGCTGCTCGGACTGCCGCTGGCCGGCGAACTGCCCGTGGAGACGGGGCTGCTGCGCCCGGGGGAGGGCAAGGCACCGCCCGCCGCCGGCGGCCGCGGGCCCCTGGCGCGCTTCTGCAAGGAGTTCTGGGAGCGGGCGCTGGTCGAAACGGGCGACGCATGAGCGGCGGTCCGGGCGCTTCGCAGGCGCCGTGGAGGTCGGGCGGCAGCGCGGCCGTGGCGACGGCCGGTCCGGGCCCGTCACAGGGGCTTCTGGACGGCGTACGGCAGTGGCTCGTCGAGAGCGGGGCCGAGCCGACACCCGCGCGCGTCGCGCAGGCGTTGCGGGAGCAGGGGCGGGTCCTGGGGGACGCCGAAGTCCTCGGCGCGGCCGAGCAGTTGCGGTCCGAACTGGTCGGCAGCGGTCCACTGGAACCTCTGCTCGCCGATCCGTCGGTCACCGACGTGCTGGTGACGGCCCCGGACCGGGTCTGGGTGGACCGGGGCGGCGGACTGGAGCTGACCTCGGTCTCCTTCCCGGACGCCGGTGCCGTACGACGTCTCGCGCAGCGCCTGGCCGCGGTGGCCGGACGGCGCCTCGACGACGCCCGGCCGTGGGCCGACGCCCGGCTGCCCGACGGGACGCGACTTCATGCGGTACTGCCCCCGGTGGCCGTGGCCTGCACATGTCTGTCGCTGCGCGTCGTGCGGCCCCGGGCGTTCACCCTCGACGAACTGGTCGCGGCGGGCACGGTGCCGCCGGGCGGGGACCGCCTGCTGCGCGCGCTGCTGGACGCGCGGCTGTCGTTTCTCATCAGCGGTGGGACGGGCAGCGGCAAGACGACGTTGTTGAGCGCGTTGCTGGGACTGGTCGGACGCGGCGAGCGGATCGTGCTCGCCGAGGACTCGGCGGAGCTGCGCCCGGACCATCCGCACGTCGTCCGCCTCGAGACCAGACCTGCCAACCAGGAGGGCGCCGGACTCGTCACGCTGCAGGACCTCGTGCGGCAGGCGCTGCGGATGCGGCCCGACCGGCTGGTCGTGGGCGAGGTGCGCGGGCCCGAAGTGGTGCATCTGCTGGCCGCGTTGAACACCGGCCACGAGGGGGGCTGCGGCACCGTGCACGCCAATGCGGCCGCCGATGTACCGGCCCGGCTGGAGGCGCTCGGTACGGCGGCCGGGCTCGACCGGGCCGCGCTGCACAGCCAGTTGGCGGCGGCGCTGTCGGTGGTCCTACATCTCGTGCGGGACCGGACCGGGCGGCGGCGGATCGCCGAGGTGCACGTCCTGGAGCGGGATCCGTCGGGGCTGGTGCGGACGGTGCCGGCGCTGCGGTGGGGCGCGGAGGCCTTCGCGTACGAGCGGGGATGGGAGCGGCTGCGGGGGCTGCTTCAGAGCGAGAAGCAGTAGCGGGACCAGGAGCGGGATGGGGAGCGAGAGGGAGCGGTGACGGAGATGGAGATCGGGATGGGTGAGACGGCGACGGGGGCGGCCGTGGCGTGTGCCGGTGCGGCGGCCCTGCTGATGGGCGGGTGGCACTCCGGAGCGCGCCGGGCCCAGCTGTTGCTCGCGGGAGGCGGGCTGGTGGGCACCGGGCCGCCGTCCTGGCGGGATGTGGCCGGGGAGCTGGGGCGCATCCGCGGGCGGCTGCGGGCCGAGTGGTGGGCGCTGCTCGCCGGCGTGGTGCTGGCGGTGCTGGGTGCGTCGGTGCTGCCGGTCGTCGCGGGGGCGGCCGGGGTGCCCCTGCTGCGGAGAGTCCGGCTGGCCGGGGAGGCCCGGCGGGCCCGGGAGAGCCGCGGGGAAGCGGTGATCGCGCTGTGCGGGGCGCTCACCGGGGAGGTGCGCGCCGGGCGGCAACCCGGAGAGGCGCTGCTGCGTACCGCGCGGGATTCCGGTGGGCTCGGGAGCGGGCAGGCCGTGGTGCTGGCGGCGGCGCGGTTCGGCGGCGATGTACCGGGCGCGCTGGAGGTGGCGGCACGCCAACCGGGCGCCGAGGGACTGCTGGGCCTCGCGGCGTGCTGGCGGGTGGCCGTGGACCAGGGTGCGGGCCTCGCGGCCGGACTCGATCGGCTCGAAGGGGCGTTGCGCGCGGAGCGGGATCAACGCGCCGATCTGCGCGCCCAGTTGGCGGGGGCGCGGTCCACGGCGGTGATGCTCGCGGGGCTGCCGGCGCTGGGACTTGCCCTCGGCACGGCCCTCGGGGCCCACCCGCTGCACGTGCTGCTGCACACCGGAGCCGGACTCGGCTGCCTGTTGGCCGGCGGGTTCTTGGACGGCCTGGGGATGTGGTGGGCGATGCGGATCGTGCGGGGAGCGGAGGCGGCGTGAGTGCGGAAGTTGTCCACAGGCTGGGGGTGACCGTGGGGGCGTTGCTCGTCCTCGGGTGGCTGCTGCGCCGGCTGGAGGCGGTACGGCGTGAGCGGAGGGTGATCAAGCGGCTGGCCGGGCTTGTGGCAGGGGTCGAGGTGACGCGGGCCGGGTCGCGCTTCGAGGTGCGGGAAGCCGCGCGCCGATGGCTGCCTGCCGCCGGGGTGGTGTGCGCCGGGGTGGTTCTGGTCGGCGGCCTCGCCGGTGTCCTGGTGGGGCTGGCCGTCGCGGGCGGGCTGTGGCGGTGGCGTGCGCGGCAAGCGGCGGCGGGCGGCGCGGAGATCGACGATGCGAACGAGACGGCCCGTCAACTCCCGCTCTCCGCCGACCTGGTGGCCGCCTGCATCGCCGCCGGTGCGGGGCCCGTCGTCGCGGCGCGGGCCGTCGGCGAGGCGCTGGGCGGCCCCGTCGGAGACGCGCTGGCGCGCGGCGCGGCAGAGGTGCGGCTGGGCGGCGAACCGGCCGAGGCCTGGCAAAGGCTCGCCGCACTACCGGGCGCAGGACCTCTGGCGCGGCTGCTGGAACGGGCCGACGTGTCCGGGCTGCCCGCCGCCACACCGGTCGCGCGCCTCGCGGCGGACGTCCGCGCCGACTGGGCCCGCGCCGCGACGGCACGGGCTCGGCGGGCGGCCGTCATGGTCACCGCACCGGTGGGCCTGTGTTTCCTGCCCGCGTTCATCGCGGTCGGCGTTCTGCCTGTGGTGATCGGGCTCGCGGGCGGGGTGCTGGGAGGAGGTGGTGGATGACGGGAGTGGTGCGGACGGACGGCGCCAGGTGGGTGCCCGAGCAGTAGGCAGTGGAGGTCGCGCGGCAAGGAGCCGACGTCGACGCGAGTGGTCAACAGGACTGAGCCTTACGGGGGTTGAGATGTGCAAGGCGGTACGGGCGCGGCTGCGTGCCCTGGTGTGCGGGGCGCGCGCGGCGCAGAGGGACGCGGGGATGGTCACCTCGGAGTACGCGATGGGGATCGTGGCGGCGGTGGCGTTCGCGGTGGTCCTCTACAAGGTGGTGACGAGCGGGCAGGTCAGCGCGGAGCTGCAGGGCATCGTGAAGCAGGCGCTCGATGCGCGGATGTGAGAGCGGATGCGAGAAGGGCGCGGACAGGGGGTTCGTCACGGCGGAGTCGGCCGTGGTGCTGCCGGTGCTGGTGATGTTCGCGATGGCGCTGGTGTGGGGGCTGCTGGCCGTGGCCGCGGAGATCCAGTGCGTGGACGCGGCGCGGACGGGTGCGCGTGCGGCGGCCCGCCAGGACCCGGCCGACTCGGTGGTCGCGGTGACCCGCGAGGCTGCCCCGCGCGGTGCGGAAGTCACGGTCGACCGGGAGGGGGACCAGGTCCGAGTGGTCGTTGCGGCGAAGCCCCCTGCCCTTCACGGCCTGCCCTTCGAAGTACGGGAGCAGGCCGTGGCTGCCACAGAGGAGACAGTGGGGGCGGGGCCGTGACAGCCGGGTCCACAGCCGGGTTCTCGGGGCGCCGGTGGGCTCCCGGCAGGGACGGTGACCGTGGTTCCGCCACCGTCTGGAGCGTCGGTGCGATCGCCGTGCTGTGCGTGGTGTTCGGCGTCGTGCTCGCCCTGGGGCAGGCCGTCGTGGTCCGGCACCGTGCGGCCGGCGGTGCGGACCTCGCGGCGCTGGCCGCGGCCGATCACTGGGCGGACGGGGCTGCGGGTGCCTGTGCCCGGGCCGACCGGGTCGCCCGGGCACAGAGCGCGCGGCTGGTGCGGTGCGCGGTCGTCGGCGAGATCTCGGACGTGACGGCGGCGTCGGGACGGGGCCCGTTCGCGGCGGAGGTCAGGGCACGGGCGGGGCCTGCGGGGCCGGAGCCGGTACCTCCGCCACAGGCTCCACCCGGGTCTGTTCCTCCGGAGTCCCCGCCACAGGCTCTGCCCCTGCCTTCTCCTCCGGGGCACCCCGCAGCAGCACCGTGAGCAGTCGCACCGCGCCTCTCTTGTGCAGCGGATCGTTGCCGTTGCCGCACTTGGGGGACTGGATGCAGGACGGGCAGCCGGCCTCGCACTCGCAGGAGGCGATGGCCTGGCGGGTGGCGGTGAGCCAGGCGCGGGCGGTGTGGAAGGCGCGCTCGGCGAATCCCGCGCCGCCCGGGTGGCCGTCGTAGACGAAGACCGTCGGCAGGAGGGTGTCGGGGTGCAGCGGGACCGACACCCCGCCGATGTCCCAGCGGTCGCAGGTCGCGAAGAGGGGCAGCATGCCGATCGAGGCGTGCTCGGCGGCGTGCAGGGCACCGCCGAGGATCTCCGGATTGATCCGGGCCTCGTCCAGCTGGTCCTCGGTGACCGTCCACCACACCGCGCGGGTGCGCAGCGTACGAGGAGGGAGGTCGAGCTTTGTCTCGCCGAGAACTTCACCCGTGATGAGCCGACGACGCAGAAAGGAGACCACCTGGTTGGTGACCTCGACGGAGCCGTAGCACAGGCGGCCGTCGCCCCAGGGGATCTCGGTGTCGGTCTCCAGGACGGAGATGGACGTCGTGTCGCGGGCGACCGTCGAGTACGAGGGGTTCGCCTGCTCGACCAGGGCCACCGAGTCCTCCAGGTCCAGGGAGCGCACGACGTACGTACGGCCCTGGTGGAGGTGGACCGCGCCCTCGTGGACGGTCGTGTGCGCGGCGCCCGCGTCGACCGTGCCGAGCAGGCGGCCCGTGCCGGACTCGACGATCTGCACCGGCCGGCCGCCCCCGCCGCGGATGTCGGTCAGGTCGGCGGCCCGCTCCCGGCGCGTCCAGTGCCAGGCCTTCGTCCGGCGGCGCAGCAGCTTCGCGGCCTCCAGCTGGGGGAGCAGCTCCTCACAGGCGGGGCCGAACAGGTCCAGGTCCTCGTCCGTCAAGGGCAGTTCCGCGGCGGCCGCGCACAGGTGCGGGGCCAGGACGTACGGGTTGTCGGGGTCGAGGACCGTGGACTCCACGGGTTGGTCGAACAGGGCCTCGGGGTGGTGGACCAGGAAGGTGTCCAGGGGGTCGTCACGGGCGACCAGGACGGCCAGCGCGCCCTGCCCGGAGCGTCCGGCGCGGCCCGCCTGCTGCCACAGGGACGCACGTGTGCCCGGATACCCGGCGATCACCACGGCGTCCAACCCGGAGATGTCGATGCCGAGTTCGAGGGCGGTGGTCGCGGCGAGCCCGAGGAGTTCCCCGGAGTGCAGGGCCTGTTCGAGGGCGCGGCGCTCCTCGGGAAGGTAGCCGCCGCGGTAGGCGGCGACGCGCCGGGCGAGGGAGCGGTCGACCTCGGCGAGGCGCTCCTGGGCGATCACCGAGATCAGCTCGGCGCCACGCCGGGAGCGCACGAAGGCGACCGACCGGACTCCCTGCACGGTGAGGTCGGTCAGCAGGTCGGCCGTCTCGGCGGTGGCGGTACGTCGGACGGGAGCGCCCTTCTCGCCCTGCAGCTCGGTGAGCGGGGGCTCCCAGAGGGCGAAGACCAGTTCACCGCGCGGGGAGGCGTCGTCGGCGACCTCGACCACCGGGAGGCCGGTCAGGCGACGGGCGGCGACCGAGGGCTCGGCGGCGGTGGCCGAGGCCAGCAGGAAGACCGGGGAGGCGCCGTAGCGCGCGCACAGGCGGCGCAGACGGCGCAGCACCTGGGCGACATGGGAGCCGAAGACGCCGCGGTAGGTGTGGCACTCGTCGATGACGACGTACTTCAGCGACTTCAGGAAGGAGGACCAGCGGGAGTGGGACGGGAGTATGCCGCGGTGCAGCATGTCCGGGTTGGTCAGGACGTAGTTGGCGTACTGGCGGATCCACTCGCGCTCCTCGAACGGAGTGTCCCCGTCGTACACCGCAGGGCGGACGGCATTTCCCAGAGATTGTGAAAGTTCCTTCACAGAACGGCACTGATCGGCCGCAAGAGCTTTCGTGGGCGCCAGGTAGAGAGCGGTGGCGCCGCGGCCGTTCGGGGCCTCGGAGCCGTCCAGGAGCTTCGAGAAGACCGGAACCAGGTAGGCCAGGGACTTGCCGGATGCCGTGCCCGTGGCGACGATCACCGATTCGCCGTCCAGGGCGTGCTCCGCGGCGCGCGCCTGGTGGGTCCAGGGATGCTCGACACCCGCGGCCTGCACCGCGGCGACGACTTCCGAACGAATCCGGTCAGGCCACACGGCATGGCGACCCTCACGCGGGGGCAAGTGCTCCGTATGAGTGATGCGCGAAGCCCGGCTCGGCCCGGAGGCGAGCCGGCCCAGGATCGTGCCCGGTTCGGGCCGGGAAGCAGGGCCCGCCGGGGATCGATCGGTTCGGTGATTCTTGGCCATCGGCACCGAGTGTGTCACTGGCGTGACGGACAATGGGACCAAGGCGTCGTGCACGCCTGCCGTAAGTGATTGAATGCCATCGCGGCTGGCGAACCGTTCCGGGGGCTCTGCCGAGGTGTCCCGAGGGACGACCGCTCGATTAGCAAGGTGCTGGAGGATCCGTGGACCTGTCCCTGTCGACCCGTACCGTCGGCGATCGTACGGTCGTCGAGGTCGGTGGAGAAATCGACGTATATACCGCGCCCAAGCTGCGCGAGCAGTTGGTCGAGCTGGTGAACGACGGGAGTTTCCACCTCGTCGTCGACATGGAGGGCGTGGACTTCCTCGACTCCACCGGGCTCGGCGTGCTGGTCGGCGGCCTGAAGCGGGTGCGTGCCCATGAGGGCTCGCTGCGCCTGGTCTGCAACCAGGAGCGCATTCTGAAGATCTTCCGTATCACCGGCCTCACCAAGGTGTTCCCGATCCACACCTCGGTCGAGGAAGCGGTGGCGGCCACCGACTGATCACCGCCCCGGGGAGCGGGACATGACCGCTCCCGGGACGGAAGAAGTTCCATGTGGGGGTCCGGGGCTTTCGGCGGCCCGGTCCCCCGACAGCACGCCCGTAGTTCAGAGGGGGATGCATGGCCACCGTTGAACTCCGCTTCAGCGCGCTGCCCGAGCACGTCAGGACCGCCCGGCTGGTGGCGGCGGCGGTGGCGCGCAGGGCCGGAGTGGACGAGGCCGTTCTCGACGAGGTGAGGCTCGCCGTCGGCGAGGCCTGTACCCGTGCCGTCGGACTGCACCAGAGCGCCGGCATCACGGCGCCGGTGAAGGTGCAGCTGGTCGAGGAGGAGAAGCAGTTCTCCATCGAGGTCGGTGACGAGGCACCCCGTTCGGCTCCCGGAGACAGGGCGCCGGGCTCGGCGGGCGAGGACATCGAGACCGAGGAGGACGAGATGGGCCTCGCCGTCATCAGTGGGCTCGTCGACGACGTCGAGGTCACCGCAGGGGAGCACGGCGGGCAGATCCGTATGACCTGGCCGACCACGCCACCCACCGCGGTGCTCACCTGACCGCACCCTCGTACGACATCCCGGGGCCCTGCTGAGCAGGGCCCCTTGGTGTTTTTCCGGACGTTCCCGCGAATTCGTGAATGAATTCACGATCAATGCTTCATAATTTGATCAAGCATCAATACAGCGTCAATGCCTTTGAGGCGTTACCTCCTTCGGGTTCTGTGGCGTGACGTCGATCATTTGCTGAAGAGCATGTGAAGGCTAATTCCGTTTACCGTGCTCTGTTTTGATCAGGTGCGGGGTACCTAGAATCCGTCCACATCTTGAGCTCAGCCCAAGCGTCAAGGAGGACGAATGGCGGGGCTTTCTACCCCTCATCAGTTGGATCACCCCACAACCCTCGCAGCGGCAGTACTCACGGACGACAACCGGATCATCGTGATGGTCATCGGGGTCGTCGCACTGGCCGCGCTCGTGGTCGCAGGCATCCTGGTGCGCCAGGTGCTCGCGGCGGGCGAGGGCACCGACAGCATGAAGGAGATCGCGGCAGCGGTCCAGGAAGGTGCGAACGCCTATCTGGCCCGGCAGCTGCGCACGCTCGGCGTGTTCGCAGTGGTCGTGTTCTTCCTGCTCATGCTGCTGCCCGCGGACGACTGGAATCAGCGTGCCGGACGATCGATCTTCTTTTTGATCGGTGCGGCGTTCTCGGCGGCCACCGGCTATATCGGCATGTGGCTCGCCGTGCGCAGTAATGTCCGTGTCGCCGCGGCGGCCCGGGAAGCGACTCCCTCGGAGGGTGAGCCTGAAAAGGATCTCACCGCCGTTTCGCACAAAGCCATGAAGATCGCTTTCCGCACGGGCGGCGTCGTCGGCATGTTCACGGTGGGGCTCGGTCTGCTGGGCGCCTCCTGTGTGGTGCTGGTGTACGCGGCCGACGCACCGAAAGTGCTCGAAGGCTTCGGCCTCGGGGCCGCCCTGATCGCGATGTTCATGCGTGTCGGCGGCGGAATCTTCACCAAGGCCGCCGACGTCGGCGCCGACCTGGTCGGCAAGGTCGAGCAGGGCATTCCGGAGGACGACCCGCGCAATGCCGCGACCATCGCCGACAACGTGGGCGACAACGTCGGCGACTGCGCGGGCATGGCGGCCGACCTCTTCGAGTCGTACGCCGTGACCCTGGTCGCCGCGCTGATCCTCGGCAAGGCGGCCTTCGGCGACGCCGGACTGGCCTTCCCGCTGCTCGTGCCCGCGATCGGCGTGCTCACCGCCATGGTCGGCATCTTCGCGGTCGCTCCGCGGCGGTCCGACCGCAGTGGCATGTCCGCGATCAACCGTGGATTCTTCATCTCCGCGGTGATCTCGCTCGTGCTGGTCGCGGCGGCCGTCTTCATCTATCTGCCCGCGAAGTACTCGGACCTCGACGGCGTCACCGATGCCGCCATCAAGGCCAAGGACGGCGACCCGCGGATTCTCGCGGTCGTCGCGGTGGCGATCGGCATCCTGCTGGCCGCCGTCATCCAGCAGCTGACCGGCTACTTCACCGAGACCAACCGGCGTCCCGTCATGGACATCGGCAAGACCTCGCTGACCGGCCCGGCCACCGTCGTCCTCGCCGGTATCTCGGTCGGTCTGGAGTCCGCGGTCTACACCGCGCTGCTGATCGGCCTCGGTGTCTACGGGGCGTTCCTGCTCGGCGGCACGTCGATCATGCTCGCGCTGTTCGCGGTGGCGCTGGCCGGCACCGGCCTGCTCACCACGGTCGGCGTGATCGTCGCGATGGACACCTTCGGGCCGGTCTCCGACAACGCGCAGGGCATCGCCGAGATGTCCGGCGACGTCGAGGGGGCGGGCGCGCAGGTGCTCACCAACCTGGACGCGGTCGGCAACACCACCAAGGCGATCACGAAGGGCATCGCCATCGCCACCGCCGTCCTCGCGGCGTCGGCGCTCTTCGGGTCGTACCGCGACGCGATCACGACCGGTGCGCAGGACGTCGGCGAGAAGCTCTCCGGAGCGGGCGCGCCGATGAACCTGATGATGGACATCTCGCAGCCCAACAACCTCGTCGGCCTCATCGCGGGCGCGGCGGTCGTCTTCCTCTTCTCGGGGCTGGCGATCAACGCGGTGTCGCGGTCGGCGGGTGCCGTGGTCTACGAGGTGCGGCGGCAGTTCCGCGAGCACCCCGGGATCATGAACTACACCGAGAAACCCGAGTACGGGCGCGTCGTCGACATCTGTACCAAGGACGCGCTGCGGGAGCTCACGACGCCGGGTCTGCTGGCGGTCATGGCGCCCATCGCCATCGGGTTCACGCTCGGTGTCGGCGCACTCGGCGCGTTCCTGGCCGGCGCGATCGGCACGGGCACGCTGATGGCGGTGTTCCTCGCCAACTCCGGTGGTGCCTGGGACAACGCGAAGAAGCTGGTCGAGGACGGTCATCACGGAGGCAAGGGCAGTGAGGCCCACGCCGCCACGGTGATCGGCGACACGGTCGGTGACCCCTTCAAGGACACCGCCGGTCCCGCGATCAACCCACTGCTGAAGGTGATGAACCTGGTGTCGCTGCTCATCGCGCCCGCGATCATCAAGTTCAGCTACGGCGACGACAAGAACCTCGGGGTGCGGATCACGATCGCGGTCCTCGCGCTGCTCGTCATCGCCGGGGCGGTGTACGTCTCCAAGCGGCGAGGAATCACCGTGGGCGACGAAGGCAACGCCGATCGGGTGGCCAAGTCGGCGGATCCCGCGGTGGTTTCGTAGGCGGTCTTACAAGGCTCGGCTCAAGAGGCGGGCGGGCGGCGCGTATTGACGCGTCGCCCGCCCGCGTCGTGCGGTCACATCCTCATCGTGAGGCTTCTCTCGCCTGGTGCAAATGGCCCTAAAAGGTCTCTTAGCGGACCTTCCGAATGCGGTGGTCGCCCGGTTGGCGTGTATGTTCCGGGGCCGAGAGCCATGGAAGGGACCAATCCGGTGAACAAGAAGCTCACGGCCGCACTGTCCGGCGGTGCGGTACTGGTACTGGCGCTGTCGGGATGCAGCAGCGACAACGGCAACGACAAGCTGGACGCCTGGGCCAAGCAGGTCTGCGACGCGGTGCAGCCGCAGGCCAAGAAGATCGAGGCCGCCAACGCCGCGATCCAGAAGGAGACCTCGGACAACAGCACGCCGGAAGAGGTCCGCAAGACCGATGCGCAGGCCTTCCAGGACATGTCCGACGCCTACAAGTCGATCGGTGCCGCGGTGCAGAGGGCAGGCGCGCCCAATGTCGACAACGGCGAGAAGAAGAAGACGGACGCGGTCAAGGAGCTCAACGACATCGCCGCCTCGTACGCCTCGCTGAAGACGCAGGTCGACAAGCTCGACACCAAGGACCAGGCGAAGTTCGCCGACGGCCTCAAGGACATCGCGACCTCGCTGGACAAGCTGAGCACGAGCGGCAATGACGCCCTGAAGAACCTCGAAGAGGGCGACGTCGGCAAGGCGATGGCCAAGCAGGACAGCTGTAAGACGGCGTCCGCCCCGGCGTCGTCCGGCGCGACGGCGAGCTGAGCCGGAGCTGCAGCGGACCCCCCGTCCCCGCCACAATGGGGGTGTGAGTACCTCCAGCCTGCCTGCCCTGCCCGCCACTCCCGCCTCCGGCCGTACCGGTGTCACCGCCCGGCTGCGGGACGCCCTGCTCGGGGCGTCCTTCACCGCCGACGGGCTGCTCGAACTGCTCGGCGCCCCCGCGTACGCGGCACTGGCCCGCAGCGAGACCGTGCCCGCGCTCAGGGCGACCCGCGGAGACACGCCGCTGGAGGTGCTCGTACGGCTGTTCCTGTTGCAGCAGCCGGTGCCGCACGCGCGCGTGGCGGGCGTCCTGCCGGTCGACGCGTGTCTGGAGAGCGGCTGGCTGGTGCGGGCCGGCGGGGCCTCCGAGGGCGACGTCGCCGCGACCGTGGATGTACGGCCCTACGGCGGGCCCGGCGGCGAGGACTGGTTCATCGTGTCCGACCTGGGGTGCGCGGTCGGCGGGGCCGGCGGGATCGGCAGCCGTGAGGAGGGCGTGGTCCTCGGCGTCGGTGGCGCGTCCACGACCCTCGCGGGCATCACCGTCCGCGGGCCCGTCTCCGCCGCCCTCGACCTCGGCACCGGCTCCGGCATCCAGGCACTGCACGCCGCGCAGCACGCCACGCGCGTGACGGCGACGGATCTCAACCCGCGCGCGTTGCACATCACCGGGCTGACGCTGGCCCTGTCCGGCGCCCCGGCGGCCGACCTTCGCGAGGGCTCCCTCTTCGAGCCGGTGCGCGAGGACGAGAAGTACGACCTGATCGTGTCGAACCCGCCCTTCGTGATCTCGCCGGGCGCGCGACTGACGTACCGCGACGGCGGGATGGGCGGGGACGATCTGTGCCGCTCGATCGTTCAAGGGGCGGGGGAGCTGCTGAACGAGGGCGGGTTCGCGCAGTTCCTCGCGAACTGGCAGCACGTGGAGGGGGAGGACTGGCAGGACAGGCTCCGGTCGTGGGTGCCGCGCGGGTGCGACGCCTGGATCGTGCAGCGCGAGGTGCAGGACGTCACGCAGTACGCCGAGCTGTGGCTCAGGGACGCCGGCGACCACCGCGGGGACCCGGCCGAGTACCAGGCGCGGTACGACGCGTGGCTGGACGAGTTCGAGGCACGCAAGGTGAGGGCCGTCGGGTTCGGCTGGATCACCCTGCGCAGGACGGGTGCCGCGGTGCCCTCGATCACCGTGGAGGAGTGGCCGCACCCGGTCGAGCAGCCGCTGGGCGACACTGTGCGGGCGCACTTCGGCCGTCTCGACTACCTGCGGACGCACGACGACGCGGCGCTGCTGGAGGCGCACTTCAGGCTCGCCGACGAGGTCGTCCAGGAGCAGGTCGGGCTGCCCGGCGCCGAGGACCCGGAGCACGTCGTGCTGCGCCAGCACCGCGGCATGCGGCGGGCCACCAAGGTGGACACGGTCGGCGCGGGTTTCGCCGGCGTCTGCGACGGTTCGCTGAGCGCGGGCCGCATCCTGGACGCGATCGCCCAACTGGTGGGCGAAGACCCGGTGTTGCTGCGCGACCGCACACCGGCGCAGATCAGGCTGCTGGTGGAGCAGGGGTTCATCGAGCCGGCCTGAGAGCCCCGACGCGGGCGGCACGAGAGCGCCGTCCTCGCGTCCGCCTCCGGTAGGCGTCTGTCTGCTTCCGGTGGGCGCCCGTCCACCTCCGATGGGGCCCGTCCGCTCCCGGCGGCGCGCGTCACGGCTGGGGCACGCGCCCCTGATGCCCCTGTGCCTGATCTGGCGTAATTGATCCCGAAAAGGGCTCCTGTCGGTGGCAGGTGCGAAGCTACCTTCGAGAGACAGGTTCCACGCGTCCTCGGGGGAGGCGCGCTGTCTCGGGGGAGGCACGATGACGGGGGAGACGCCGGACCACGGCGAAGGCAGGGTCATCAACGGGCGGTACCGGCTGCTGCGGACGCTCGGCGCGGGCGGCATGGGCCGCGTATGGCTCGCGTACGACGAGGAGTTGGCCTGCGAGGTCGCGATGAAGGAGATCGCGCTTCCGGACGTGCCGATGGACGCGAGTGAGCCCGCCCAGCGCATCGCGCGCGCCCGCAGCGAGGCCCGGCACGCGGCCCGCCTGCGCGGACATCCGCATGTGGCGACGGTGCACGACGTGGTGGTGCACGAGGGGTTGCCCTGGATCGTCATCGAGTACGTGCCGGACGCGGTCGACCTCCAGGCGGTCGTGCGGCGTTCGGGTCCGCTGCCGCCCGCCCAGGTGGCCCGCATCGGGCTCGGTGTCCTCGACGCGCTCACCGCCGGACACCGCATCGGCATCCTGCACAGGGATGTGAAACCGGCCAACATCCTTCTGGCGTCGGATGCTTCGGGCGACCCCTACGCGCGCGTGCTGCTCACCGACTACGGCATCGCGCTCATGCCGGAGTCGCGCGAGCCGCGGCTCACCGCCACCGCCGGCATCCTCGGCACGCCCGGCTATCTCGCCCCCGAGCGCGCCCGTGGCGAACCGCCCACGCCCGCCGCGGACCTGTTCTCCCTGGGCGCCACGCTGTACGCCGCCGTCGAGGGCCGCGGCCCCTTCGACCGGCACGGCGACTACGCCACCTTGACCGCGCTCCTCGGCGAGGAGCCGGCACCGGCGGCCCGCGCGGGCGAACTGGCTCCCGTACTGCAGGGGTTGCTGGTCAAGGACCCGGTGCGCAGGTCCTCACCGGAGACGGTCGTGCGCGGGCTGGAGCGGGTGATGCAGGCTGCCTCGCCGGCCGGGTGGGGCGGGGGAGCGGTGGCGGGGAGTTTCGGCTCGCCACCGGGAGGCTTCGGGCCGCCCGAGGGGTTCGGCGCGGTGGCGGCGTCCGCCGAGGGGCGCGGCGGGCAGCCGGAGGGCGCGGGCGCCGGTGGCACGCCGGGAGGAGCAGGCCTGGCGCCCGGTGGTGCGGGGGTCTCCCGTGGTCGAGTGGCGGAGGGCCCGCCTCCCGGGCACGTCGGGAGCGCGCCGCCCGCGTTGGACGGCGGTGTGCCTCCCGGGTACGTCGGTGGACCCCCTCCCGGATACGTCGCGGGCGCACCGTACGCCGGCTGGAGCGGCGGTCAGGCGTCGGGCACCCCGCAGACACCCGGCGCGCCACCGGCTCCCCACACCCGGCAGACACCGCACACCCCGGCGGGCGGCCCCGAGATCCCGGGAGCCCGCGCCGCCGGTCCGGCCACGCCGGGAGGGGCGCCCGGCGCGCCGCCGTACGACGTGTGGCGGCAGCCCACCCCGCAGCATCCTGCCGACCCGGCCAACCCGTACGCGCAAGGACCGGGCTCGCCCTGTGCGGGCGGTGGCGCGCAGTCCCCGTACGCGGGAGGCGGCGGTACACCGTCGTACGGCGAACCGGGCACCCCGCCGCCGTATGCGGGTGGCGGCGCGGCACCCCCGGCCGCGGGACCCATGTACGCCACCGGTACCCCGGGCGGCTACTGGAGCGCTCCGACCGCGCCCGGTACGGGCGGTCCGGCGCTGCCTCCTCCGCCGCGGGCGGGGTCCGCCGGGAAGAAGCGGCTGGCGATCGTCGCGCTGGTCGTGGGCGCCCTCCTCGTCATCGCCGGTGGCACCTGGGGGGTCGTCTCGCTGACCGGTCGGGGCCACGAGGGGGGCAAGAACAGCGCGGCCACCAGGAAGTCGCCCTCGGCGAGCGCGTCACGGCGGCCGCCGTCACCGACAGGGCCCGCGTTGCCCTACGGCGGCGTGGTCGGACTCAGCCGGCCGCTGGAGACCGGGGACTGTGTGAAGGCGGTCTGGTCGGGGACGCCGTTCAGGTCGGCGCCGAATCTGGGCGTGGTGGACTGCGCGGACGACTGGCCCGACGGCCAGGTCGTGTCGGTCGACACGGCCACCGACTACGCCGACGCGCGTGCCCAGGGTGCGAAGCGCTGCGGAGACCAGACCAAGACGGTCGTCGACGCGCTGCCGGACGCGGAGGGCTACGCCGTCCTGCCGACCGAGGACGGGTTCGCCGCGGCCGACAGCGGTACGGCATGTCTCGTACTCGGACGGCATGCCGCGATAGGCGGCGAGGTGGGCCGATTCCGGGACGAGGGCTCGAATTTGTGGGTCGGTCAGATGAGTGTCGGTGACTGCTGGGACTACAAGGAAGTCGACGACGGTTACAAGGCGCCGCTCACCGACTGTGCCAAGCCCCACACCGAGCAGGTCATAGGGGCCGTTCAGGCCCCCGACAAAATGAGCTACAAGAAGGGCATCGACAACGCGAACAAGCTGTGCGGCAACAAATTCGAGTCGACCTGGGCGCCGGGGCCCGAGCGCGTCGTGTACGGCTGGGTGGCCGACCGGAGCGACTGGGACCACGGTTTCAGCAAGGCGGTGTGCACGGTGAGCCGGACGGACAACAAGAAGACGACCGGAAAGATACCCGTGCCCGGTTCGGTCTGAGCCGGGCCGCGGTGAGGGCCGGGGACGGGTGACTCCACGGGCCTGGCGGCTCCGCGTTCACCCCGGGTTCGCCTGTGCGCCGTCCGCGCGTGTCAGTCTCCCTGGACTGGGCACCCGCGAAGGGGAGAAAAGGGGCACGGCAAGCCATGGAGAGCGGATCGGCGATCTTCGCCGGAGGGGTGTTCGGCCTGTTCGGAGGGGCGCTGCTGGTGTGGATCGTGGCCCGGGTACGGCACGGCCGGCCCGTCGCCCTCGGTGTGAACCCCGTCGCATCGGCGACCCTCGCGAGCCTTGCCTCGGTGATCGCGCTCGGCCTCGGAACCTGGTGCTTCACAAGGGTCTGAAAGCGGCCCCGGAGCTGCGGCTCGGTTAATTGAGAGGTGATCCTCCGGACAGGTTCGAAAAGGCCGGTGGGCACTCCGGGCGGCAGGAATGGCGGTAGTCGGGTTACCGTTCGAGTGGCCGTTGCGGGCTTTTCCCGTTTGACACGGGGGCGGGATGTACCGTCACACTCCGCAGCGTCACCATGACCCGACCCCGGGACGAAGATCCTGGGGAGGCCCCAGCCTCGACCGGAGAGAAGAGCGAAGTTGTCCCCGACCAGCGAGACCGCACACGGCGGCCGCCGACTCGTCATCGTCGAGTCGCCCGCCAAGGCGAAGACGATCAAGGGCTACCTCGGCCCCGGATACATCGTCGAGGCGAGCGTCGGGCACATCCGAGACCTTCCCAACGGCGCCGCGGAGGTGCCCGAGAAGTACACCGGCGAGGTCCGCCGCCTCGGCGTGGACGTCGAGCACGACTTCCAGCCCATCTACGTGGTCAACGCCGACAAGCGGGCCCAGGTCAAGAAGCTCAAGGATCTGCTGAAGGACTCCGACGAGCTCTTCCTCGCCACCGATGAGGACCGCGAGGGCGAAGCCATCGCATGGCACCTCCTGGAGGTGCTCAAGCCCAAGGTCCCGGTCAAGCGCATGGTGTTCCACGAGATCACCAAGGACGCGATCCGGGAGGCCGTCGCCAACCCGCGCGACCTCAACAAGCGCATGGTCGACGCCCAGGAGACCCGCCGCATCCTCGACCGCCTCTACGGCTACGAGGTCTCGCCGGTCCTGTGGAAGAAGGTCATGCCGCGCCTGTCGGCCGGCCGTGTCCAGTCCGTCGCCACCCGGCTCGTGGTCGAGCGGGAGCGCGAGCGCATCGCGTTCCGTTCCGCCGAGTACTGGGACCTGACGGGCACCTTCGCGACCGGCCGCGCGGGAGATGCGTCGGACCCGTCGTCGCTGGTCGCCCGCCTGCAGACCGTCGACGGCAGGCGCGTCGCCCAGGGCCGCGACTTCGACTCCCTGGGACAGCTGAAGAGCGCGAACACCCTCCACGTCGACGAGGCGAACGCCCGCGCACTGGCCGCCGCCCTGGAGCAGACGCGGTTCTCCGTCCGCTCCGTCGAGTCGAAGCCGTACCGCCGCTCGCCGTACGCCCCGTTCCGTACGACGACGCTGCAGCAGGAGGCCAGCCGCAAGCTCGGCTTCGGCGCGAAGGCCACCATGCAGGTCGCGCAGAAGCTGTACGAGAACGGCTACATCACCTACATGCGTACGGACTCCACGACGCTGAGCGACACCGCCGTGACCGCCGCCCGCGCCCAGGTGACGCAGCTGTACGGGGCCGACTACCTGCCGCCCCAGCCGCGCACGTACGCCGGGAAGGTCAAGAACGCGCAGGAGGCGCACGAGGCGATCCGCCCCTCGGGTGATCGTTTCCGCACGCCCGCCGAGACCGGTCTGACCGGCGACCAGTTCAGGCTGTACGAGCTGATCTGGAAGCGGACCGTCGCCTCCCAGATGAAGGACGCGACCGGAAACTCGGTCACGGTGAAGATCGGTGGCACAGCCGCCGACGGCCGCGACGTCGAGTTCAGCGCCTCCGGCAAGACGATTACCTTCCACGGCTTCCTGAAGGCGTACGTCGAGGGTGCCGACGACCCGAACGCCGAGCTGGACGACCGCGAGCGCCGGCTGCCCCAGGTGGGCGAGGGCGATTCGCTGTCGGCCGAGGAGATCACGGTCGACGGGCACGCCACCAAGCCTCCGGCCCGCTACACCGAGGCCAGCCTGGTCAAGGAGCTCGAAGAGCGCGAGATCGGCCGCCCGTCGACGTACGCCTCGATCATCGGCACCATCCTCGACCGCGGCTATGTCTTCAAGAAGGGCACGGCACTCGTCCCGTCCTTCCTGTCCTTCGCCGTGGTCAACCTCCTGGAGAAGCACTTCGGGCGGCTCGTCGACTACGACTTCACCGCCAAGATGGAGGACGACCTCGACCGCATCGCACGCGGCGAGGCACAGGCAGTGCCGTGGCTGAAGCGGTTCTACTTCGGCGAGGGCACCAACAACGGCAACGCGGCCGAGGCGGGCAACGGCGACGGGGACCACCTCGGTGGCCTCAAGGAGCTGGTGACCGACCTGGGCGCGATCGACGCCCGTGAGGTGTCGTCGTTCCCGGTGGGCAGCGGCATCGTGCTCAGGGTCGGGCGCTACGGCCCGTACATCGAGCGCGGCGAGAAGGACTCCGAGAACCACCAGCGGGCGGACGTGCCCGAGGACCTGGCCCCGGACGAGCTGACCGTCGAACTCGCCGAGGAACTGCTCGCCAAGCCGAGCGGCGACTTCGAGCTCGGTGCCGACCCGGTGTCGGGGCACCAGATCATCGCCCGGGACGGCCGCTACGGCCCGTACGTCACCGAGGTGCTCCCCGAGGGCACCCCGAAGACCGGCAAGAACGCCGTCAAGCCGCGTACGGCTTCGCTGTTCAAGTCGATGTCCCTGGACACGGTGACGCTTCAGGACGCGCTCAAGCTGATGTCGCTGCCGCGGGTCGTCGGCGCAGACGCCGAGGGCCAGGAGATCACCGCGCAGAACGGCCGCTACGGCCCGTACCTGAAGAAGGGCACGGACTCGCGCTCGCTGCAGACCGAGGACCAGCTCTTCACGATCACCCTCGAAGAGGCCCTGGAGATCTACTCCCAGCCCAAGCAGCGCGGCCGCGCGGCCGCCAAGCCGCCGCTGAAGGAGCTGGGCGTGGACCCGGTCAGCGAGAAGCCGGTCGTCGTCAAGGACGGTCGCTTCGGGCCGTACGTCACCGACGGGGAGACCAACGCGACCCTGCGCTCCGGCGACAGCGTCGAGGAGATCACCCCGGAGCGCGGCTTCGAGCTGCTCGCGGAGAAGCGCGCGAAGGCGCCCGCCAAGAAGACGGCGAAGAAGGCCCCCGCGAAGAAGGCTCCGGCCAAGAAGGCGACGGCCGCCAAGAAGACGGCGGCGAAGAAGACCACGACGGCCGCGAAGAAGACGACCGCCAAGAAGACCGCCGCGAAGAAGGCGACTGCTTCGAAGACGGCGTCGGACGAGTGAGCCGAGACGGACAAGTGAACCGGGGCGGACGACCGGGCCGAGGCCACTGAGCCGAGGCGGCGTCTTCCGTCACGGAGACTTCGCAAAACGAACGCCCCGATATCGCTTTGGTGTCGGGGCGCGCGCACGTTCGGACGCGCGCCGCAGGCTGTCAGTCGGTCCCGATAGGCTGAAAGCATGACGCGAGCCGAGCAACCAACGGCCCACCACCCGGCCCCCGACGACGCCCTTGTCGCTGACTCCCGCGAGCGGGCAGTCCGCGCCCTGCTGCGCCGGCCGCAGCTGAGGCGGTTGTGGAGCGCACAGCTCGTGGGATCGGTCGGCGACACCCTCGCCCTTCTTGTGCTGGTGCTTCTCGCCCTTCAAGCGGCGATCGGCGAGGGCTCGTTCGGCGGTGGCTACCGCGGCGTGGCGTTCGCAGTGGCGACCGTTTTCGGGGTACGCATCCTGGCGACGCTGCTCTTCGGAGCCGTCCTGCTCGGCCCCCTGACCTCGCTCACCTCGCAGGAGGGGCCGCTCGACCGCCGCTGGACCATGGTCGGCGCCGACGCCGTGAGGGTCCTCGCGCTGATCGTCGCCCCCCTGTGGATCGACTGGACGCCCGACGACGCGCTGGCCGTCCTCCTGGTGACCGCCTTCGTGACCGGAGTCGCCGAGCGCTTCTGGACGGTGTGCCGCGAGAGCGCGGCGCCCGCGCTGCTGCCCGCGCCGCCCCTGGAGGGCGCGACGGTGCGGCCGCTGCCGGACCACATGGACGCCCTGCGCCGCCTGTCGCTGCGCACGTCCTTCGTGGCGGTCCCTCTCGCGGCGGCCACCCTTGTCGTCGCGGGGCTGCTCAACAACCTGTTGGGCGCCGGGATCGACTGGTTCGGGCAGCACCAGGCGGCGCTCGCCTCGTACGTGGCGGCCGGACTGTTCGCCGCGTCCCTGTCCGTGGTGACGTTCCTGGAGCTGCCCGACACGCGCACCCCGCGCGCGCGTTCGCCGCTGGAGGGGCTGCGCCGCCCCAAGACGGGCACGGGCGTGGACAAGGGCCGTACGGGGGCCATTCCGCTGCTGGTGCTCGCCTGCGCCGCCGTCGCGGGTGCGATCTCCGCGGCCGTCGCCGTCTGCGTGCTGCACGCCAAGGACCTGGGCGGCGGCCCTGTGATGTTCGGGCTGCTGGTCCTCGCGCTGACGGGCGGAGTCGTCGTCGGCATCCGTACGGCACCCTCCGTGCTGCCCGCCCTCTCGCGCCGCAGGCTGCTCGCGCTGGCGATCGCCTTCACCGGCGTCGCGCTGCTGGCGGCCGGCCTCGTCCCGGACGTCACCACGGTCCTGCTGATCGTCGCGCTGGCCGGCATCGGTGCGGGCGTGGCCGCCAACACCGGGCACACACTGCTGGACCAGGAGGCCGAGGACTACCGCCGGGCGCGCACCACGGAGCACCTGCACGCGGTCGTACGGGTCTGTGTCGCGCTCGGCGCGGTGATCGCGCCCGTGGTGGCGGCGGGGATCGGCCCGCACCGGCTGGAGAACGGCAAGTTCGTGTTCACGCACGGCGGCGCCGCGTTCACGCTGATGCTGGTCGGCGCGCTGCTGCTGCCCGTGGCCGCGCTGGTCCTGGCCAAGGTCGACGACCGCTCGGGAGTGCCGCTGCGGCACGATCTGCGGGACGCGCTGCTGGGCGGCGACGACCCGGTCGAGACGCCCACGACCGCCGGTTTCTTCATCGCCCTGGAGGGCGGCGACGGGGCCGGCAAGTCCACGCAGGCCGAGGCGCTCGCCGAGTGGATCCGGGCCAAGGGCCACGAGGTCGTGCTGACGCGCGAGCCGGGCGCGACGCCGGTGGGCAAGCGGCTGCGGTCGATCCTGCTGGACGTGTCGAGCGCGGGGCTGTCCCACCGCGCGGAGGCGCTGCTGTACGCGGCGGACCGCGCGGAACACGTCGACACGGTGGTCAGGCCCGCACTGGAGCGGGGCGCCGTGGTCGTCTCCGACCGTTACATCGACTCCTCGGTGGCTTACCAGGGGGCGGGCCGCGATCTGTCCCCGACCGAGATCGCCCGCATCAACCGTTGGGCGACGAACGGCCTCGTACCACATCTGACCGTGCTGCTCGACGTGTCGCCGGAGATCGCGCGCGAGCGGTTCACGGAGGCGCCGGACCGGCTGGAGTCGGAGCCGGCCGAGTTCCACGCGCGCGTGCGGTCCGGTTTCCTCACGCTGGCCGCGGCCGACCCCGGGCGGTACCTCGTCGTGGACGCCGGCCAGGAGGCCGAGGCCGTCACCACCGTCGTACGGCACCGGCTCGACCAGATGCTGCCGCTGTCCGAGGCCGAGGTGAAGGCCCAGGAGGAGGCGCGGAAGAAGGCCGAGGAGGAGGCCCGGCGCAAGGCAGAGGAAGAGGCCGCGCGGAAGGCCGAGGAAGAGCGTCTGGAGCGCGAGCGCCAGGAACAGCTCGAGCGGCTGCGCGCCGAGGAGGAGGAGCGCAAGCGGCGCGAGCTGGAGGAAGCGCAGCGGCGCGAGGCCGAGCGGCAGGCGGAGGAGGCCCGGCTGCGGGCCGAGGAAGCGCGCCGCCGTGCCGAGGAGGAGCAGGCACGACTCCTCGCGGAGGAGAAGGCACGCGCCGAGGAGGAAGCCCGACGCAAGGTCGAGGAGGAGCGGCGGCGCAAGCAGGCCGAGGAGGAGGCCCGGCTGCATGCCGAGGCCGAGGCACTGCGCCTGGAGAAGCAGCGCAAGGCCGAGGAGGCGCTGCTGCGGGCCGAGGAGGCCAGGCGGCTCGCCGAGCAGGCCGCGGCCGCCGCGGACGCGGGGCCCAGGCAGCCGACGGCGCCCGCGGCTCCGCCGGAGGCGTCCACCGTGCCGACGCCTGTGGTGACGCCGACCAACGCCTCGGGCGGGCCGGTGGAGGAGACCGCGGTACTGCGCCCGGTGCGGGATGAGCGGCAGCGCGGAGCGCGAAGCGACCGTCCGGTCGGCGAGTCCGAGTCCGAGGTGACGGCGCAGCTGCCGCAGCCGCCGGCACCCGCGGGGGCCGCGGACGAGACGGCTGTGCTGCCCCCGGTGAGGCCGGGTGCGGCGGACGAGACAGCGGTACTGCCGCCGGTCGTGCCGGGTGCGGCCGACGAGACGGCCGTGCTGCCACCGGTGCCTTCCGCGTCCGCGGACGAGACCGCCGTGCTGCCTCCCGTGCGCGGCGACGATCCCGCGCATCGGGTTCCGCCGGGGTTCTTCCGGGACGAGCAGCAGGCGGCACGGCCGGACGGGGGCGAGGACCGTACGCGCGAGATGCCGCAGGTCAGTGCCGAGGGAGAGCCCCGGCGACGGGCGCGCTCCGACTGGGCCGAGGAAACTCCGCTGGACGATCTGCCGACGCTGGCGGACGAACTGCTCGGCCCGCGCGAGGACGACGACGATGCGGGCCGGGGGCGCCGGGGCCGCGGGCGTCGCGGCTGAGGCCACCAGGGCCGAGGGCCTCGGGGCAGAGAGCACCGGGGCTCAGGGCGCCGAGGCCGAGGCCGGTCGCCCGACCGTCGTTGTCAGTGCCACCCCGCACAATGGATCCCGCAACGTGAGACATGACGAAGGGGCGGGGTGAGTTCATGACCGTCTGGGACGACCTCGTCGGCCAGGAGAAGGTGGCCGAGCAGCTCAACGCCGCTGCCCGGGACGCCGACGCGCTGGTCACCGCGGCCGCCACCGGCGCGCCGCCGCCCGAGGCGTCGAAAATGACGCACGCGTGGTTGTTCACGGGGCCGCCGGGCGCCGGGCGGACCCGGACGGCGCGGGCGTTCGCCGCCGCGCTGCAGTGCGTCAGCCCCGACCGCGCGCTCGGCGGGACCCCCGGCTGCGGGTTCTGCGACGGCTGCCACACCGCCCTCGTGGGCACGCACGCGGACGTCACCACCGTCGCCGCCGTCGGCGCACAGATCCTCGCCGACGACATGCGTGACACCGTCCGCAAGTCGTTCACGTCACCGGCGAACGGCCGCTGGCAGGTCATCCTCGTCGAGGACGCCGAGCGGCTGAACGAGAAATCGGCCAACGCCGTGCTGAAGGCAGTCGAGGAGCCCGCGCCGCGCACGGTCTGGATGCTCTGCGCGCCCTCCGTCGAGGACGTGCTGCCCACCATCCGCTCCCGCTGCCGCCACCTCAGCCTGCTGACGCCCTCGGTGGATGCCGTCGCCGACATGCTCGTACGGCGGGAGGGCATCGAACCGCCCGTCGCCGCCATGGCTGCGCGCGCCACGCAGGGGCACGTAGACCGGGCCCGCCGCCTGGCCACCGACCCGGCCGCCCGCGAGCGCCGCGCCGCCGTGCTGAAGCTGCCGCTGCGGGTCGCGGAGATCGGCGGCGCGCTCAGGGCCGCCCAGGAACTCGTCGACGCGGCCGCCGAGGACGCCAAGCAACTCGCCGAGGAACGGGACGGCAAGGAGACCGAGGAGCTGAAGGCGGCCATGGGTGCGTCCCAGGGCGGCCGGATGCCGCGCGGTACGGCGGGCGTGATGAAGGACCTGGAGGACAAGCAGAAGCGCCGCAGAACGCGTACGCAGCGCGACAGCCTCGATCTCGCCCTGACCGACCTCACCGGTTTCTACCGTGACATCCTCGCCCTCCAGCTCGGCTCCCGGGTAGCGATCGCCAACGTGGACGCCGAGGACGCCCTGGAGCGCCTCGCCCGCGAGACCTCTCCCGAGTCCACCCTCCGCCGCATCGAGGCGATCGCCGCCTGCAGCGACGCCCTCGACCGCAATGTCTCCCCGCTGCTCGCGGTGGAGGCGATGGCCATGGCCCTGAGAGCGGGCTGACGGGCGCACGGGGCCCCGCTCCGTCCAGCTCTGTCCAGTGATCAACGGGAAGTTGACGGTGTCATTCGTACGGGCCACGGTGGGCACGGAAGGCATTCACATGACTGCGGAGAGTTACGCTCGCGAGATGTACATCTGGCGCAGCTCCCGTCCCTGCCGGCCCCGAACCGCCGCCACCCTCCTCGCCGCGGCCGCGCTGCTCGTCTCCGCCTGTTCCTCCGGAGGCACGGCGAGCACCAGCGGCAACGCGGCGGACGCCGCCCTGGCCGCCCTGCCGCAGTCGACGCCGTCCACCCTCTCGTCGTACTACGGGCAGAAGCTGAGCTGGCGCACCTGCGGAGTCCCCGGTTTCCAGTGCGCCACGATGAAGGCGCCGCTCGACTACGGCAGGCCGGGCGACGGGGACATGCGGCTCGCCGTCGCCCGCAAGAAGGCGACGGGCAAGGGCAAGCCGCTCGGTTCGCTGCTGGTGAACCCGGGCGGGCCGGGAGGCTCGGCGATCGGGTACCTGCAGCAGTACGCCGCTGTCAGCTACCCGGCGAAGGTCCGCGCCCGTTACGACATGGTCGCGATCGATCCGCGCGGCGTCGCCCGCAGCGAGCCCGTGGAATGTCTCAACGGCCGGCAGATGGACACGTACACACAGACGGACGCCACGCCCGACAACCGAAAGGAGGCGGGCCAACTCGTCGGCGCGTACGAGAAGTTCGCGGAGAGCTGCGGGAAGCACTCGGCGAAGCTGCTGCGGCATGTCTCCACCGTCGAGGCGGCTCGCGACATGGACATCCTGCGAGCGGCGCTCGGGGACTCGAAACTGACGTATGTGGGGGCGTCGTACGGGACGTTCCTCGGGGCGACGTACGCCGGACTGTTCCCCCACCGGGTGGGCCGGCTGGTGCTGGACGGCGCGATGGACCCCTCGCTGACCGCGCGCCGCATGAACCTGGACCAGACGGCGGGATTCGAGACGGCGTTCCAGTCCTTCGCCAAGGACTGCGTGCAGCAGACGGACTGCCCGCTCGGCCGCAAGGGCACCACGCCGGCCCAGGTCGGCGAAAACCTCAGCGCCTTCTTCAAGAAGCTGGACGCGCACCCCGTGCCCACCGGTGACGCCGACGGCCGCAAGCTCGGCGAGGCCCTCGCCACCACCGGCGTGATCGCGGCGATGTACGACGAGGGCGCGTGGGCGCAGCTGCGCGAGGCGCTGACGTCGGCGATGAAGGAGAACGACGGCGCCGGCCTGCTCGTCCTCTCCGACAGCTACTACGAGCGCGACGCCGACGGCCGCTACTCGAACCTGATGTCCGCCAACGCCGCCGTCAACTGCCTCGACCTCCCGGGCGCCTTCTCCGGCCCCGGCCAGGTGGAGAAGGCGCTCCCGTCCTTCGAGGAGGCATCCCCGGTCTTCGGTGAGGGCCTCGCGTGGGCCTCCCTGAACTGCGCGTACTGGCCGGTGAAGCCCACGGGCGCACCGCACCGCATCGAGGCGGAGGGCGCCGCGCCCATCGTCGTGGTCGGCACCACCCGCGACCCGGCGACCCCGTACCGCTGGGCCCAGTCCCTGTCCCGTCAGCTCTCCTCCGCCCGCCTCCTCACCTACGAGGGCGACGGCCACACCGCCTACGGCCGCGGCAGCACCTGCATCGACTCCACGATCGACGCGTACCTGCTCCGCGGGACGCCTCCGACCAAGGGAAAGCGCTGCTCATAGGGGGTGCGGGGGGTCCCGTCCGGTCTCGGAGCACCCCGCTCCGGGGCCGGTACGAAGCACCCCTCGAAACTGTGTAGACTTACCGACGTCGCTGATCGCACCATAGTGCGGACGGCTCGCCGCCTTAGCTCAGATGGCCAGAGCAACGCACTCGTAATGCGTAGGTCTCGGGTTCGAATCCCGAAGGCGGCTCCGAAAAACCCCAGGACAGATAGCCGCTGACCTGGGGTTTTCTGCTGCTCGGGGCATGACGCGTCACACGGCCGGGGTACCGCGAGATGGCTTGCGTGAGCGATGCGTGAGCGGAGCGGTCCGGGCCCTACTTCCTGGGCTTCTTCCGCTTGCTCTTCTTCTTGGCACTGGCCTCGGCTTTCGCCTTGTCCTTGGCCTTCTTGGCGGCCTTGCGGGCGGCCTCCTCCGCCTCGGTCTTCCGCTGAAGCGGGACCAGCTTGGCGGTGGCCTCGGCCGCGTTCTTGCCGACCTGCGGCAGGACGCTCTGGTAGATGTCCCGCGTAATGCGGGTGTCGCTGTGCCCGAGGGTGTCCGACACGATCTTCACGTCGATGCCGGCGGCGAGCATGAGCGTGGCCGCCCCGTGCCGGAGGTCGTGCAGCCGGATCGGCGGGAGTCCGGAGGCGGCGACGAGCCGCTCGAAGAGGTCGGTCACCTTCCCGGGGTGGAGCCAGGAGCCGTCTTCCTGGGTGAAGACCATGCCGGTCTCGACCCAGGCCGTTCCCCACTCCTCGCGGTCCGCGTCCTGTTGTTCGCGGTGCCGCTTCAGGACGTTGACGGTGTCGTCGTCGAGGGCGACCACGCGGAAGCCACTGTCCGTCTTGGGCTCGGAGGTCTCGACCTCCCACCCGTCCTGGACGAGTTGGGCGGAGACGGTCAGGGAGTGGTCATCGAGGTTGGTTTCCGACCAGGGCTGCGCGCATGCCTCGCCCCGCCGCAGACCGCGGAAGGCGATCAGGTGCCACATCGCGTACAGCCGGTCCTCCGCGAGGAAGTCGAGGAACGCGCCGGTCTGTTCGGGCGTCCAGACCATCACAGGGGAGGGCTTCTCACCCCTCTGCTCCCACCTGGCGACCCGCGCGTCCGTCCACACCAGAGCCTTCGGCTTGCGCACGGGGTCGAGCTCGACGTGGGCGGCCGGGTTGAAGGTGAGGATCTGCTGGCCGATCGCGTCGTTCAACGCAGACCGCAGCGTGGCCTTGATATGCAGCCGGGTAGCCGGACCGGTCACACGCCGGAACGGCGGCATGGCATCGATCGCCGTCTTCATCACCTTGCGGCGGGCGCGGTTGTCCAGGCCCTTCCACGGCACGGTGGCCAACTCCTCGACCGCGGCACGGCGCTGGGCGTTCTGCTCCAGGATCTCGGCATTGGCGTCGGAGATGGCCGTGAACATGTCGCTGAGATGGCTCACGCGCAGCCGATCGAGACGGTGGTGGCCGATCCGAGGCTTCAAGTGGAACCGGATATCGGTCTCGTAGCGGCTGAGTCCCGACTTGCGGATGCGCTTGCCGTCGAGCCAACGGTCGAGCCACTCGCCGACGGTCAGGCGACCGATCAGGTCCTGACCGGACTTCAGGCGCCGGCGGGTCTCCTCGACATCCGGCAGCGGCGACTTCTCGTCGCCGACCTCCTCCAGCATGGCGGCGATCAGCGCCATGCCCTCGGGATCGTCGGTGTCGGCGAGGCCGAGCAGGGCGCGTATGTGGTCGAGGTCGGCCTGGGCGGCCTTGAGGGAGTCGTAGCCGGCGCGGCTGAAGGAGCGGCGGGTGCCGTCTTCGCGGGGCGGGAGCTCCTGGCGTATGGAGTACGAGCCGTGCTTGCGGCTGGAGAGCTTCGGGCACTGCTTACCGAGCGGCTTACCGGTGTGGGGGTCGCGGCAGTAGCAGCGGCGGTGGGTGGAACCCTTCAAAGGTCGTTCTCCTCGGTGGGGTCGGTATCGGGTGGCGGGTCGACGTCGGCGAGCGGCGAGGGCAGGTGGGGTGGGGTGCCGCTGGCTTCGCGGATGGCGTCGCGGTGGCGGCGTAGTTCGTGCTTGGCGTTGGCGGCCTGGTCGGCGTAGCGGGCCAAGGCGCGCTCGGCTGCTTCCCGTTGGACGCGGTTGGGGGCGGTCTTTACCTTCCAGCGTTCGTAGTCCTCGCTCTCCACGGCGGCCAGGGCCGAGCGGAGTTCGAGGTCGTGGGCGAGGAAGTGGTCGAGCATGTGATCGGTGGCGTCTTCAGCCGGAGAGTTGCCGGTGAACCACTGCAGGGCGTCCCAGGCCGGTTGCGGGTCCTGGTAGGGGAGTTGGCGGATGTCGTCGACGTAGCCGACGGGGTAGATCAGGCTGATCGGGGACATGCGCAGGGCCTTCGCGAGGACCATGACCTCGACCAGGGGGAGGACAGCGCGGCGGCCGGACTCCATGTTGGCGATCACGTTGCGCGGGATCGGGTAGCCGATCTCCTCGCACCTGTCGGCGAGATCCTGTGCGCTCCACCGCAGTTCCCTCCGTCGTCTGCGGACCTCGCCGGCCACGGTGGCCATGACGTGGTCCTCCCATTCGAGGTCGTTGGCCTCGGTGTCTTCCTCGTATCCATGGTCGGAACGGCGTTGTGTCATGAAGACACATTAACTTGCCTAGCGTTGATTCCGTGACCTGGAGACGAGCGCGATCGTCGTGTTCGCCGAGGGCTCAGTCATGGATGGAGCGCGTATGCGTGAGAACGAACCCGCTGGCCGGGCGAAGGGTATGAGCCGAGAGGAGCTGCTGGAGCTTCCCGCTGCTGTTGACCTGGACACCGGCAACCGGGCGTTGGGGTTGGGTCGGAGCAAGGGTTACGAGCTGGCCAAGCGGGGCCAGTACCCGTGCAAGGTCCTGCGGCTGGGCAAGGCGTACCGCGTTGTGACCGCCGACCTGTTGAACCTGCTCGGCCTGGCCGCATGACGACCCGAGCCCATAGCAGACGCTTCTGCGCTGAGCTGACACAGAAACGCTGGACTGTGTCGGGGCGTGGACGTACTGTCCGTGTTCCCTCGCCCCGGCCCAGGGAGCGAGAAAGCCCCCGGCGCGCCAACGCCGGAGGCTCCGCACACTCCACTGCCCGCATTCCAACGAACGACCTGCGTGAGTCGGGCCTGCATGCCCGACTCACCGGATAAGGAGCTGCCCTGTGCAACCTACGACACCCGAGCCCTATTCCGCACCCGGCAAAGCGGTATGGCCGACGGCGGGGCGCCGGATACGGTTGCGGTAAATCAGCCCGCCGAGGAGGCGGTGCCGGACGCGGAGCCGACGTACGGCTCCGAGCTGCTGGACGAACTGCGTTCCCAGGTAGCCCAGTTCGTGATCCTGCCGTCCCAGCGGGCGCTGGACGCGGTCACGCTGTGGGTGGCGGCGACGCACCTGCAGCCCGCGTGGCAGCACGCCCCGCGCCTGGCGGTGGTCGGGCCGGCGAAGCGGTGCGGCAAGTCACGGCTCCTGGACGTGCTCACCGAGACGGTCCACGAGCCGATGCTCACCATCAACACCACGCCCGCGGCCGTCTTCCGCTCCATCACCGACGAACCGCCCACCCTGCTGGTGGACGAGGCCGACACCATTTTCGGCACGCCGAAGCAGGCGGAGAAGAACGAGGAGATGCGTGGTCTGCTCAACGCAGGCCACCAGCGCAACCGGTACGTCACCCGCGTTGTCGGCAACGACCACACCCCGCACCGGTTCGCCACCTTCGCCATGGCCGCCCTGGCCGGGATCGGCGACCTGCCCGACACGATCATGGACCGGTCGGTGGTGATCCGGATGCGCCGCCGGGCGGAGGGCGAGAGCGTCAAGCCCTTCCGCTCCCGCCGTGACACCCCGGCCCTGCACGACCTGCGCGACCGCATCGCCGCATGGACGCGGCCGCTGCTGGACGAGGCCGCTGACATGGAACCGGTAATGCCGGTGGAGGACCGCGCCGCCGATACCTGGGAGCCCCTGGTGATCGTCGCCGACCTGGCCGCCGGGCCCTGGCCACGCCTCGCCCGCGCGGCGTGCGCGCAGATGGTGATGGCCGAAGCGGAGGCCGAGGAGGACCACCCCAGCTCTGCGCGGATCCTGGCCGACATCCGTCGGGTCTTCGTAGCCCAGCGGGAGGTCGACAGCCTCTCCACGGACGAACTCCTGCACTACCTGCGCCAGGACCTGGAAGGCCCGTGGGCGGAGTGGGGTCGCAAGGGGCTGGGCCCGCGTGAGCTCGGCTCGCTGCTGCGCGCCTTCGACATCAGGCCCGGCAACGTCCGCCTCGCCGACGGCACCCAGCGCAAGGGCTACACGCGCAACAAGTTCCTCGACGCGTGGCGGCGCTACTGCCCGACCGTCCACCCGGTCGACACCGGCCCCGCGCGCAGCGAGGGCTGAGACCCGCCCAGTCCCCGGTTGCCGTCCTTGCCGTCCCTGCCGTAATCCCGCAGGTCAAACGGCATGCAGGCAGGACAGCAACCGGGGCCAGGACGGCAACACGATCATGACCGAGGTTGTTGCCCGCCGGGACGCTGCCCACATCCGTCTTGTGCCGTCCCGGACGTCACCGCCGTATCACCGCAGGTCACCGCGCATGCGGCCGGGACGGCAAGACGGATGCGATCCGTCCGTGGCCACCGAACCGCAGTACCCGCCCGCCCGTGCGTGCCCCAGGACGTGCCGGCGCCGTCAGGACGGAACACCGACCCTCCTGCCGTACCGGCCCTGACCTGCGCTTGCAACGGCCGGGACGGCAAAGACGGACCACGCCACCACCCCAGGAGAACCTCGCTTGACCACCCTCTCCACACCCACCCACCGGGACCATCGCCCTGGCGAAGGACGGCCGATGACGAGTAAGCAGGCTGCTGAGCGGTACGCGCTCGTCGCAGCGGGCGTTGTCATCGTGGCGCTCACCGCCGGCGGGTTCTGGCTGTCGTACGCGCACCTCGCAGAGGTCGCCGGACAACACGGCCTCAAGAACTCCCCGGTCCGTCAGTGGGCCTGGCCCGCGACCCTGGACGCCTTCATCGTCGCGGGTGAACTCCTCATGCTCCGCGCGGGTCTGCGCCGGGTCGCCGACGGCTGGGCCATCGCCCTCACCGCCACCGGATCGATCGGTTCCATCGCCCTCAACGTGGCCGGGGTCAACGGCACGGGCAACGCCGGCGCCGTGCCTCTCCTCGACTACGTGGTCGCTGCGGTTCCCCCGACAGCCGCGCTGCTGGCCTTCGGCGTCCTGATGCGGCAGATCCACCAGCTCGTCGCCGACCCACCCGACGCCACCGAACGCCACAACGGTCTCCCGGAGCCAGCCGGTCTCGACGTGGCGGACGGTCAGGCCGACGTGGCTCGGGGTTCTGCCGAGGTGGCGCAGGGCGCCGCCACTATGGCGGAAACCCCGCCGTCTTCCGCCGAGCCGGAAGACCAGAAGCCCAGCGCTGTGTCCGACGAGTACCTCGCGATTGCCCGTACCGCGCCACTGGGACGCGGTGACCGTGCCTCGCGCCGCCACATCGAAGCGACGATCCGCGGCAAGGGCCTCCCGATCAGCAGGGCCGACGCGGAAAAGCTCAAGGACGTCCTGCAAGCCGAACTCGATGAGGCCACCTCTCAGCGGCAGGACGACCTCGACATGATTCCCGCTGGCGCTCCCTGAGCCCCCGCGCTCCCATCGCTCCGGCGCAACTCGCATCGCTCGTCCCCGCGCAAATCCGCGGGGACGAGCGACCGCACCGCAACGAGTCAACCCGACACCGCCGCTCCACCCGCCCTCGCCCTGACAGGTATGGGACGAGGTCGACCGGTCACTGACTGGCCATCAACACCCCATGGAGAAACACCTCATGCACAACCGGCACCACGAACCCCCGTCGCACCAGCAGGAGATGACGACCACCACAGCCACCAGTGCGCCAGCAAGGTATCCCGCTGGACCGTCCAAGGACGGCCGCAACGGGGAAGTCTCCGCCCCTGGGGTGGCGGAGGACCTCGGGCGCCAGGGGGCACCCGAGGAGGAACAGATCGCCGACACCGTCGCCGCCCAGCTGCCGCGCGCCGCCGAAGCCGCCGCGCTGCACCGTGTCGCCCGACGTCGAAAGCCTGACCCGAACGGCCAGCGCAAGGAGCGTGTCGACGCCCGCTACAGCGTCGAAGAGAAGACCGAGATCCTCGCCATGGCGCGGTCGCTGAACATCGCCGGCGCCCACTACGTCGGCGCCGTCGTCATGGCCCACGTCCAGGGCGACCTCGCCCTGCCCGGCCAGCGCACCCCGCTCGACGACTACATCGACGAACTGACCGCCCTGCGCCGCGAGGTCGCGAGGATCGGCCACAACATCAACCAGATCGCCAAGAAGCTCAACTCCGGCGGCCATCCACAGCCTGGGGATACCGCCGTCCTGACCCAGGGCGAACGCACCCTGACCGCGGTCGGCGCCACCGTCCGCCACATCGCCACAGCCGCGAACCAGGCCGTCGCCAAGAAGGCGGCCCGGTGATCGCGAAGATCCGCAGCGGCAAGGAAACCGCCGGATTGATCCGCTACCTGTTCGACACGAAGAAGGCCAAGGACCACATCGACCCCCATCTGGTCGCCTCCTGGGACGGCTTCGCCCCCGACCCCGGCCGAGCCGACGACTTCGACGCCACCAGGAAGCTCCTAGTGGCCGACCTGGACCTGCACGTCAAGCAGGCCCGACGGCTGGGCCGCGCTCCCGAACAGCACGTGTGGCACTGCTCGATCCGCGCCGCCGAGAGTGACCGCATCCTCAGCGACGAGGAGTGGGCCGACATCGCCCGCCGCGTTGTGGCGGCCACCGGTATAGCACCGCAAGGCGATTCGGACGGCTGCCGCTGGGTCGCCGTCCGCCACGCTCCCGACCACATCCACATCGCCGCCACCAAGGTCCGCGCGGACCTGCGCACCGCACGGCACTGGAACGACTACCTCACCGCCGACCGTGAACTCGCCGCCATCGAGAAGGAATACGGCCTGGTCCAAGTGGTCCGCGGTGACCGCACCGCTGCGAAGCGGACCACCCGTGCCGAGCAGGAGAAGGCCCGCCGCGCCGGCCAGGAGAAGCCCGCCCGCGAACGGCTGCGCGCCACCGTGCGCACCGCCGTGGCCGCCGCTTCCAGCGTGGGGGAGTTCGTCCACCTGCTCAGCCACATCGACGGCGTGCTCGTCGAGGTCGTCTACTTTCCTTCGGGGGACGTACGCGGCTACAAGGTCGCCAGCGAAGACACCACCACCGCCGACCACGAGCCCGTCTGGTTCTCCGGCTCCGAACTCGCCCCGGACCTCTCCTTCCCCAAGATCCAAAAGCGCCTGGAGAGCATCGACCCACAGTCCGCTGACAAGCCAGGCCGGCGCAGGCCCAACCCCTGGCACCAGGCCACCGCCGCCGCCGAACGCATCCCCCACCACCTCGACCAGACGGACGACGAAGCCTCCCAGGCCCACCTCGCCGCCTTCGGCGAAGCCCTCGACACCCTCCCCCTCCTCGCACCCCAGACCCTGCGCCCCCAACTCCGAGATGCGGCGACCGCGTTCGAGCGTGCCACCCGCTCCCGCATCCGGGCCGAACACCACCACGCCCGCGCCCTGCGCGGCGCTGTACGGGCGATGGTCCGCGAGCCCGCCCCCAAGGACGGCGCCGTCCTGGCGATGTTCCTGGACGCGGCGATCCTCGTGGTCCTTGCCGCTGCCCGCTGGCACCAGCTCCGCCACCACGACCAGCAGGTCGCCGCCGCCCAGCAGACACTGCTCCACCTCCAGGCCGCTCACGACCAGACCGCAGCCGCACCCCTGGCCGCCCTCGCGCAGCGCCAGCCACCCCAGCAGGCCGTGGAACGGCAGATCCGCCGCCTACGCCAGGCCGTGCCCGAGCACGCGGAGCAGATCATCGAAGACCCCGCTTTCGCGGCTCTCACCACCGCTCTCGCCGAGGCAGAAGCAGCCGGACACGACCCGGAACGGCTCCTCCAGCAGGTCGCCGACCAGCGCGCTCTGAACGACGCCCGCCGCCC
This sequence comes from Streptomyces sp. DF42, assembly GCF_058267695.1. Lineage (NCBI taxonomy): Bacteria > Bacillati > Actinomycetota > Actinomycetes > Kitasatosporales > Streptomycetaceae > Streptomyces > Streptomyces sp. DF42. Next base: position 5,442,892 of record NZ_CM177859.1, read on the forward strand.
CGCACGAGTCCTGACCTGGCGCATACAGCGCCTCAGCGAAAGGCCGGCACCCAACGCACAAGCCCGCGCAGCACAAGCCCACAGCCCAGCCTGGGCCCACAGCGCAGCACAGCGCCCAGACGCTCCAGAGCCCACGGCAGCAGCCGCTCCAACCCCGCAGCCGTCACAGGCACGACGGCGCTGATCTCGATCTCAGCTGCGTGCGGTGACGCGTTGGGAGACGCCAGAACAAGGCACCGCAGCACGAAGCCGGGCTCCCCCAACTGGGAGGCCCGGCTTCACTGCGTGGGAGGCCCTGGAGTTGCTGGAGCGTCCAGGAGCCGGTCGAATGTGCCCTCCGACAGCACCAGGCGCAGCACTGATGCACTGGAACTGAGGGAATCGGCGAACACGGCGACAAAGTCATGCGCGCCGACGCCGAACGACGCCGACAGGGAGGTCACAAGGCTGCCTGCGCCTTGTCGAGCGCCTTCTCCAGGTTGGCGTCCACAAGTCCCGGCGCGCCCGAGACGAGCACAAGGACGTTGCCGATTCGGATCGCCGTCTGCTTGACGACGCTGCGCTGCCCACCGGTCGAGTAGGTGAGCAGCTGGCTCCACTGCTCGTTGCCCAGATCGGGGGCGGGCGTCACCTGCGTGCCCACCGTGACGACGGTGTTGCCCGACACCACCTGGTACGTGGGGCAGGAGACCATCGCATCGAAGATCTCCCAACCCCGGGCAATTGCATTTGCTGCATGATCTCCGGAGTCGCGACCTGGTGACGTGCAGCGTCGCGCCCTCCAACTCGCTGGCTCCCAAGAGACCTTGACCTGTCCCTTTGCGAGACAACTTGCATTTGATGCATGATTCGAGCACTCGATAGCGGGGGTGCACATGGTGCGGACTGGAATGAGTGATGCTTCGGCTCGGCTGGTTCTGCTTCACGGCGTCGCGTTGCTGCACCCCGAAGACGCCGTGTTTGAGGCGATGTTGGAGGGCTGGGGGCGCCAGCAGCGTGGCGGGCGTCGGCTCCAATCCAGGACGATCTCCGACCGGCAGCGTGTGGTCCGGGCCTTCGGTGCGTTCGCCGATGCCTATCCGTGGTGCTGGTCGGCGGGGGATGTCGATGAGTGGACGACGTACCTGATCGCGGAGTTGAAGAGAGCCGAGTCCACGATCCGCAGCTATCAGACGGCGGTGCGCCTGTTCTGCGACTACATCACCTCGCCGCACTACCAGTGGCCGCAGGAGTGCGAAGACCGTTTCGGTACTCATCCTGTGCAGGTCTGTCACGAGTGGAAGTGCGCCACGAGGCGCTGTTTGTCCGGATGGAGGTGGAAGGCCCCATCGGTTCGCCGTCGTAGCGGCGGGCTGAAGCTGGAGGCAGCCTGAGCCGGGGATCGCCGGTGAGGGTGGGAGCAGCCTCGACAAAGTCGCGTCGGCCCGGCACTGCCGGATGGGCCGGGCGCGGTGAGCGAGACGAGAAGGTATACGCGAGGAACCGGTGTTGTTACGCCTCTTGACGTGGAACCAGCTCAAATCCGGCGGATATGGGCTGGGTGGCGGTGCGCACTCGCTCCCTAAGGCGAGCGAGGAACTCTTTGCCTGGGTCTTTTCAGTCTGGGGCAGGAGGCCGCGGTGAAGGACTACGGCGTAGTCGCGGCGATACCGCAGGGGCAGAGCCGGGTGCCTAACTCGTCGACCGGACAGCAGTGAACGTGGGAACCGTCCGCGTACGTTCCCCGGACCCCTCTCAGCCAGAGGGGCGGGTGTGGGGATAGGTGCGATGCCGATCGAAGGCGCGGACGGGGCGGAGCCGCCGTAGTACTCCGAGGCCGGGAAAGCCGGCCACTTGGGGAAGGGCGGCAGCAAGTCAGCCAGGGAGGGAAAGCAATGTCCGAAGAAGCGCTGGTGAACACCGGCGCCGTGGTGTGGCCGGATCCTGATTCGGCGGCACTCGCGGTACGGAGGATGCAGACCAAACTGCACCACTGGGCGGGGGCTGATGCCTCCCGCCGTTTCAGTGACCTGTACAACCTCGTCTACGACCCGGCGTTCCTGGTCCACGCGTGGGAACGCGTCGCCTCCAACGCCGGGGCGCGGACCCCAGGGATCGACCGGGCCACCGTGGCCCGGATTGAGACCTGGGTCGGGGTGGAGGACTTCCTGGGCCATATCCGCGAGGCACTGAAGGCGGGCCAGTTCCGGCCGGTTGAGGTGCGGCAGGTGATGATCCCGAAGGGGACCAGTGGGAAGCTCAGAAAGTTGGGCATCCCCACCGTCGCGGACCGAGTGGTCCAGGCGACCCTGAAAGCGGTGCTCGAACCCATCTTCGAGACGGATTTCAAGCCGTGCTCGTATGGGTTCCGCCCGAACCGGCGTGCGCACGACGCTATTGCCGAGATCCATTACTGGGCGTCCAAACCGAGGAACTACCAATGGACGCTGGAGGCCGACATCGAAGCCTGTTTCGATGAAATCTCGCATACGGGCTTGATGGACCGGCTCCGAGTGAGGATCAACGACAAGCGGGTGTGTGCTCTGGTGAAGGCGTTCCTGAAGTCCGGGGTCATGACGACTTCGGGCGATCGGGAGGAGACGCTGACGGGCACCCCTCAAGGCGGGATTCTCTCGCCATTGCTGGCGAACATCGCTCTGTCGGTGCTGGACGAACATTTCGACCGGCAGTGGCAGCAGGAGATGGGAAGCCAGTGGCAGCGCACCAAGCGCAGACGCAACGGCCAGGGGCTGTGGAAGCTCGTCCGGTTCGCGGACGACTTCGTGCTCATGGTGGCTGGTGAACACCACCATGCCGAGGCTCTGCGGGAGGAGGTGGCGGCTGTCCTGGCCCCGATGGGGCTGCGGCTGTCGCCGGAGAAGACCCGTGTGGTCCATATCGACGAGGGCTTCGATTTTCTCGGTTTTCACATCCGTAGGAAGCGGAAGCGGGGAACGCAGAAGCACTTCGTCTACACCATGCCGTCCAGGAAGGCCGTGCAATCGGTCAAGGACAAGGTGAAGGCGAAGACATTCAGGTCGACCCGTCACATGGAGTTGGACGAGCTGCTCGGCAGTCTCGGTCGACTGCTGCGCGGGTGGGCGAACTATTTCCGGCACGCGGCGTCGAAGAGCGCGTTCAACACGATCGACTCCCTGGCCTGGGGACGGATCATGAGATGGATCCGCCATAAGTACAGGCAAGGACGCCGTGGACTGGGAATGAACGAGCTGCGCCGTCGCTTCTGCGATCGCGGCTGGCGATTCGCCCACAACGGGGTGGTGTTCACCGGCGCATCCAGCGTCTCGGTGGTCCGTTACCGCTATCGCGGCAACACGATTCCCGCCCCGTGGCCTCTGAGACCGGCAGCCCTCGCCACAGCGGGCTGACCAGTGGGCAAGGCATGTGGAGCGCCCGATGCATGGAGACATGCACGTCGGGTGCGGGAAGGCGGCCCAGGGAAACGGGCCGGTGGCAACACCGACACCGCGCCCTGGGCCGACCTCACCACCGCCGCGCACCTGGTCGATTACGAGGCCGACGCGAACCGGCGCCCGATGACGCGTGAGGAGATCCAGCTCTTCCTCGACCACGCCGACGACCAGGTGGAGCGGGCGATCCGGCTGGGCCGCAAGGGGGCCTTGGCGGCGTATCGCGACGCGACGGTGTTCAAGGCGATCTACGGGTGGGGGCTGCGGTGCACGGAGACCTCCCGTCTGGACGTCACCGATTTCTATCGCAGTCCGAAGGCGCCGGAACTGGGCCGGTTCGGCTCGCTGCAGGTCCGCTACGGCAAGCGCACCAAGGGCTCGCCACCGCGTCGGCGCATGGTGTTGAGCGTCATGCCCTGGGCCGTCGAGGCGGTCGAGGACTACGTGACCAACGTGCGTCCACGGTATGCGGCTTCGCGGGAGAGTCAGGCGCTGTGGTTGACCGAGCGGGGAGGCCGGCTGCAGGCCCGGGAGATCGAGGAGCGGTTCGCCAACTACCGTGATGCGCTGGGGCTGGATCAGGTCCTGGTGCCGCACTGTCTGCGGCACAGCCATGTAACCCATCAGATTGAGGACGGCGCGGACGAGACATTCGTTCAACGCCAGGTGGGCCATCGCCATGCCTCTACGACCGCGATCTACACGGGGGTCAGCGGGGACTTCATGAACACGATGATGCGCACAGTCTTGGACCGGGCCCTTGCGGGCGGCCAGTAGGGAGATGACGTGACGGCGAAGCTGGATTACCGCTGGCATCTGCGGGAGGTGATGGCCACCCGTGGAATGTTCTCCACCACCGATCTGCGTCCCCTGCTGGCCGAGCGGGGCATCGACCTGTCGCCCAGCCAGACCTACCGCCTGGTGGTGGAACGACCCGAACGCCTCAGCCTGAAGACGCTGATGGCGCTCCTGGACATTCTGGGCTGCGCGATGGACGAACTGATCGAACCCGCACCCGTCGCCGGGCGGCGCCGCAAAACGGCAGCTGGGGGAGACGGTCGGCCTTCCGGTGATGATCCCGGGGTCGGCGACTTCCGCCCGCGCCGGGCCCGGATCGTACGCGCGTAGAAAACTGCCATGGACGGTCGGGAACTTCCGCGGTACGCCACCGAGCCCGAAGCGGTCATCGTCGAGACCGTGCGGCGCGTCGAGCCCGGACTCGACGCGGGCGAGGTGGAGGCGGCGCTGGTGGCGGCGATCGGCAAACGGCCACAACGCCGTGACCTGGCACGGGTGCTGCAAGCCGATCCCGCTCTACTGACCTCCGGCCGGCCCGAAGGGCCCCGGACCGTCGAGCGGCTGATCCGCGCCTTACGCGAACACGGCTCCGAACGACTGGAGTTACCGCGATGCGGGGACTGCCACAAGGACCGCCCTTTGACCTGTCTGGGCGATGGGCTGCGGATCTGCACCCGCTGTCAGCGCCGCCGACACAACCACGCCAACCCCTGTGCCATCTGCGGCATCAAGGACTTCGCCAGCCGCGACCGCGAGGGCCGGCCGCGCTGCGGCTACCATCCACCCGACGGCGGGCGGGACCCGCTGGAGGTGCTCGTCACGCTGATCGAGGCCCTGCCCGTCGGGCTCGACCGCTCGGCGATCCGTGACGCGGTCCTCTCGGCCGAGCGCCGTCGCAGTGGCCAGCGCCGTCTGCTGTGGGCCTTGGAAGACATGCCCGACCTGCTGATGGGAAAGGGCGCCCTGGGCCCGCCCAAGACGGCAGCCCTCGCCCAGGCACTCGTCGATCGCGGAGCCGTCGACGTCACCGTCCCCGCCTGCCCGATCTGCCACCGGACCGTGCGGCTCGAGGTGCCCGGTGAAGGGATGCGCTGCTGCATCGAATGCTGGCACGCATCCCGCCCCCAGACGTGTGCCCGGTGTGGCAAATCCCGGCCGGTGGGCGGCCGAACCCACGACGGCACGCCTCTGTGCCGGAGCTGCCGCCACACCGACCCTTTCAACCACAGAGCGTGCGCCCGATGCGGCGCCGTGCGGATCATGGTGGAACGAACGGAGCGCGGGGCCCTATGCGGCAGATGCCGCCAGCTGCCACCAGCCGTCTGCTCGGGCTGCGGCCGCACGGCACCCTGCCGTTTCGCGAAAAGCCCGGCGCCCCTGTGCGAGCCTTGTTGGGAGAAGGCGAAGCCGCGCGAGATGTGCGTCGGCTGTGGCGCCGCGCGTCGCGTCAACTCCCGTACACCAGACGGCCGTCCGCTGTGCGGACACTGCGGACAGAAGCCGGTGCCGTGCTCACGCTGCGGCAAGCCACGCCGCGTCGCCACCCGCAGGTCGGACGGTGAACCACTGTGCCGCCACTGCTGGAGCAGACACCTCGCAGCCCGCAGGCCCTGCACCGAGTGCGGCACCGTGGACCAGCCATACGAGCGCGGCCGGTGCATCGCCTGCGTGGCCCGCGAGCACCTGCGCAGTGTCCTGACCGGATCCCGCCCCAGGATGCGGCCGGAGATCGAGCCGGTCTTCACCGCGCTGCTGCGAACTCAGCCCCGCGCCCTGCTGCGGTGGATGCGTCCCGCCTCTGCCCGCCACACAATCCTCACGACCTTGGCCGAGCAAAGCGGACCGATCACCCACGACACCTTGGATGCCCTCCAGTCCACCGTGACCGTGCAGCACCTGCGCGCCGCCCTGGTAGCCGGCGGCGCTCTGTCACCCCGGGACGAACAGCTCGCCCAACTCGAGCAGTGGCTGTCGAAGATCCTCCTCGGCGTCGAGGCTCCCGACGAGCGGAAGGTCCTGCGGACATACGTCACTTGGGGACCGTTGCGTCGTCTGCGCCGACGATCTGCCAGCAAGCCGGTCACCTACGGCCAGGCGATCGGAGTCCGGCACGAGATCAAGAATGCGGTGCGCTTTGTGCAGTGGCTGCACCAACAGGACAGCACGCTGGGCAAGTGCACCCAGGGCCATCTCGATGCCTGGCTGGCCGAGGGCGCTCACAACAGGACGCTTATCCGCAGCTTCCTGCTCTGGACCAGCCGACGCGGACACACCCGCCCGCTGGAAGCGCCCGCCTACACCTCCGACTTCGGACAGGACATCCTCGCGCAGGATCACCGCTGGCACTTGGTCCGCCGCCTCATCCACGACGACACTCTGGACCTCGTCGACCGCGCCGCCGGCCTCCTCCTGCTGCTGTTCGCCCAGCCCACCAGCCGCATCACCCAGCTCACCACCCACCAGGTCACCGACCGGGACAACACGGTGACCCTCCTGCTCGGCAGCGAGCCGGTCGTCCTGCCGCCGCCCCTCGACGACTTCGTCCGTCGGCTCGTTCGCCGCCGCCAAGGCCGTGCGGTCACCGTCCCACTCGACGAAGCCCCGTGGCTCTTCCCCGGCGCCTACCCCGGCCAGCCCCTGACCCCCTACTCCCTGGCCGCACGCCTGAATGCCCTTGGGATCCGCTGCCGAGTGGCCCGTCGCTCCACCCTGATGGAGCTCGCCGCGGAATTGCCCGCCTACGTCATCAGCCGCCTGCTCGGCTTCCACCAGACCACCGCAGACCAGTGGCAAAGAGACAACCAGGGCTACGGAGCCGCCTACGCGGCGGAACTCGCCCACCGCTGACCCACGCCGCTCAGTAATCGGTGGAGGGCTCTGCCGAGGCGTGCAGCAGCAGGTCGCGCAGCGCCGTGGCGGTGTCAGACGGCTCGGTGGAGGTGAGGACGACCTGGTCGGCGGTGGTCGAAGGGCCGGTGAGGGGGATGATGCGCAGGCCGGGTGGCTGGTGGTCGAGTGCGGACTCGAGGGTGATACCGATGCCCGTTCCCGCGGCGACATGAGCGGCGATGGCGTGCACGCTGTCGGCGGTTCTGATGATGCGCAGGTCGGCTCCGCCGATGTGGAAGGCGTCCAGGAGGCGGTCGCAGAGACCGCTGTTGATCTGGTGGGGCCAGGTGAGCAGGTCGGTGGTTGACAGTTCGGAAGCGGTCAACTCGGCGTGCCCGGCGAGGGGGTGGGCCGCGGGTACGAGCGCCATGAACCTCTCGGTGGACAGCACCCTCGCGCGTACGCCGGTGACGTCGCCGGTCGCCCAGCCGATGCCAAGGCCGATCGTCTCCGCCCGCAGGGCGGTGAGCTGGGCTGTGGTCGGCATGGCCTCCGGCACGATCGTCACGTCGGGGAAACGGCTCCGCAGTTGCGGCAGGCAGCGCAACAGCAGCTGGTGGCCGGTGTATTCGGCGTGAGCGACGACGAGAGTGGTGCGGGTTCCCTCGCCGGCGGCCAGGGAGCGTCCGCGCTGCTGGAAGCCGCGCAGCTGGGCCAGGGTGGCGTGGGCGTCGGGCAGCAGCGCTACGCCAAGATCAGTCAGTGACACCCGGCGGCTGGTGCGGTGGAACAGCCGCCCGCCCAGGGCGCTCTCAAGGCGCCTGACGGCGTCGCTGACGGTGGGCTGCCCCCTGTGTAGGCGCACGGCAGCACGGCCGAAGTGCAGCTCTTCGGCGACCGCGACAAATGCTTCCAGTTCCATCCTGTCCACGGGACCAGGCTAACGCGATCGATCGGTGTGACCGATCGCTGCGTGCCGAAGTTCGGCGTTGATGCTGTGCCGTCCGCCGAGTGTGATGGGTGGGCAAGCAGGGATTTCCCCACGACCGGAAGTAGTGAAGAGCAGATGGCAGTCAATGACGTTGTCCGTGAGCACGATGCGCTGATGGCCACGGTGACGGTGGTCTACCACTCGGTGCACGGGCACACCCGGGTGCTGGCCGAGCACCTCGCGGACGGGGCGCGGCTGGTGCCGGGTGCCCAAGTGCATCTCGTCGAGATCCGGCCCGAGGACGTCACTGCGGGCCGTTGGCACGATGCGGAGGTGCTGGCGCTGCTGGAGCGCTCCGATGCGATCGTCTTCGGCAGCCCGACGCTGATGGGCAGTGTGTCTGCCGTGTTCAAGGCGTTCATGGAGGCGGCGTTCACGCCGTTCATCACGCAGGCGTGGAAGGACAAGCTCGCCGGAGCGTTCACCATGTCCGCCTCGCAGAGCGGCGACAAACTGGCGGTCCTGGAGCAGTTGGCGGTCTTCGGCGCGCAGATGGGCATGCAGTGGATCGGCGTGGGCGACATGCCGGGCAACAACTGGAGCGGTGGCACCCGCGACGATGTGAACCGGCTGGGCTCATGGCTGGGCCTGATGAGCCAGAGCCACGCCGACGTGGGGCCGGAGCAGGCCGGATCGCGCGGCGACCTGATCACCGCGGAGCGGTACGGCGAGCGGATCGCCCGGCTGACTCAGCGTTGGGTCAACGCCGTGCCGTACGAGACTCCCCGGATGACCGAACACGAGGCCCGCGCCCTGTCGGCCTCCCTCAGGGAGACGGACGACGCGCCGGCAGCGCTGACCAGCGCCTGACCTCGCAGATCGCCCCGCCCGCAGCGCACGGCACCTGACCCGCCGGACCGAGCCATTCCGCACCTTCCGATAGCCGGGCTTACCAATACAATGCCCTTGGACAGCTTCGCCGCGGTGTCGCTGTACAGCTCCTCGGCCAGCTCGGAGTTGCTGCCGCCGGCGTAGGTGAAGGACGCCTTCGCCTTGCGGGGGAAGGCGAGGCTTGTACCGGTCGCGGTTTCGCCGCCGAGTTTCTCCATGGCCGGGCAGCCCACCACAGCCACATCGTCGTGCGCCGCGGGGCGCTGTGGCGTGCGGGTGTAGCCCCCGCCGAGGTCGCTCTCGTCCAAGAGGAGTTTGGCCAGCGCGGTCGAGGACAGCGAGGCGAGCGCCGGGGCACTCTCGCCGTCCGGGTGCACCGGGACGGTCGGGGAGGACATCGGACCGGAAGCGGCGGCGCTGCCATCGGAACAGCCCGCCAGGGCCAAGATAGCGAGGGCGCTGAGGCTGAGGACGGTCGTGGCGTGAAGGCGCATCGGAAACCCCTTTTTGGCCTGTTGTGGCCTGCGTAGCGGACGGTCTGACCAGGCCGGCCCTCCGGGCGCCGGCGGTGCGAAGGGGAGTGGGGGTTTCGGGAGGTCAATGGCCGAGGTGGCGCAGGCCCTCTTCGAGAGTGGGGTGGAACTGGTCGACGGGACCGGAGTGGCGGTTGAACCAGACCGCATCCAGGCCGGGCTCCTTCGTCTCGTGGCCCGCCCGGCAGCGCAGCCATATCGGTCGTCCCGCATGCAGAAGACGATCCAGTCCTGGTACGCGCCGCACCCGGGGCACGTACGGACCTCGCCGTCGACGACGAGCGGCTGCAGCCAGCGCATCATCACCCCGGCCACCTCCTGGCGCGACGGCACCCGCAGCTCCGGCGGCAGGAAGTCGGGCACAACCCCTTCTCCTGCGGTGGGGGCTTGTGAGGTCGGCTCGGGGAAGTTGGGCCACGGCTGCGTGGCCTGCATCCGCAGGAGCAGCGCGTGGCCCGCACGCTGGGCTTCACGGAACGCGCGGTCCTCGCGAGCGCGTCGGAACAAGAACAAGGCTCTCTCCTTCTCTGTCATCTGGCAGGCGCGGGGGCGCGCCTCGCCTGACCTGCTACCACTCGGGAGATCGGCGACGAGCCGCTTACGACAGCGGCTTCTCTGGGCGGGCGCCGTTAGCTGCGGCGGACCACGGTGAGCCGCCTTTCGGCGCTCGCAGGGACGGTCCGGCGGGGCACGGGGACCGGTGAGGCGAGCGAGGCGACGAACGCCGCCACCAGCTCATGGGGGACGCTGGTGCTGAAGCTGGCACACCACAAATAGGGGGCGCTGACGATGGGTTCCGCCCATGCCTGCCAACCCACCAGGTCGGGGCGCGGGTCGGCGTCCTGGATGAGCGGCGGCAGCATCTCCAAGGAGACGTTGCAGGAGAAGCCGGGGTCCGTGGCGGTGGTGCGGGGGCGGTCCACATCGCGGATCCAGCCTCGGGCACTCAGGGTGTTGAGGACCGTCTCCGACCCCTCGGAGCCGAGGTCGGGCGCCTCGCGGGCGTCGATCGCCACAAGGAGATCGGTGATCGCCTCGTACGGGACGCCGGCCGTGAAGTACGCGTTCCACGCCGGCACCACGGAGGTGGCATCCGGGCGGGCGCTCAACTGCCAGGCAACCGGGAGACCGCCCAGTTCGAACGGGTAGGCCGCGAGGATCCATTCGGCGCCGCGCAGCTGATCTGGGCTGACGTACAGCAGGGTGTGACGGGAGGTAGGCCACATGCGCCAGCCGAGGCCAGCCATGGTGTCCCCGATCCGTTCGGCGAGGGCCCCGTCATCACCCGCCAGATGGCGCGGGGTGACCCAGTACACCGGGTCCGGCGAGTCGGGACGGGAGGGATCGGTGGGGTGGTGCGGGTGCAGGGGCGCCTCCGTGGGATCGGGGGGGAAGGATTTCGTCGGGGCGTTGTACGTTGACATGGTTTGCAGCAGCACACCAATGCTTGCGGGATCTTTCCTGTCTGCCCCCGGCGAACTTTCTCTACCTGTGCCACTCGCGGCCAACGTCAACGACGTCACCCAGACCCTCGCCCTGGTCGACGGTATCCCGCCCGTCGCCGGCCGCCCCGGGCGTCCTCGAAAGCGTCCCGAGGCACTGCTCGGCGACAAGGGCTACGACTCCAATCCCAATCGCGACCAGCTCCGCAAGCGCCGGATCCTGCCCGTCATCTCCCGCAAGGGCGCCCCGAACATTCAGGGCATGGGCAAGCTCCGCTACGTCGTGGAGCAGACCTTCGTCCTGCTCCACCACTTCAAGCGCCTCGCCGTCTGCTGGGAACGCCGCACCGAACTCCACGACGCCTTCGTCTCCCTGGCCTGCGGCCTCATCTGCTGGCGACGCCTCAGGAGAACCTGCTCATGATCGTGTTACGAGCTCGTAGACCTGCCATTTCAGGCGCAGGACACTAGCGCGTGCGGGTGCCGAGGACCTTCCCGAGCGTGATGGCCACGTCGAAGTCCCGATCCCATGTGAGTGCGACGAGGTCGTCGAACTCCACCTCAGGGCGGAGCAGATTGAGGACGTCGGCTTCGAATACTGAGCCCGGTTCTGCGAGGTCGAGCGCCTCGTCGTGGAAGCAGCGGTACGTGTTGCGTGACCGGAACATGACCGAGTACCCACCGTCTACGAGCTCTCCCACGGAGACATCCCACTTCGCTTCAAGCGCCTGCAGTGTGCCGGCGACGTCGTCGGCGTTGAGCGGCTCGGTCAACAGATCCACTCCCACCGCTTCTCGGGCCGAATCCAACGGAAGCGTCTCGTCCCAGAGCACCGAGAGGTGTCGCTCGAAACCGATGTCCTCGCGAACTGTTTTGTCGAACTCCAGGTAGTCGGTGTCCAGATTCGTACGCATCCAGCGGGTAATCCAGAGGATCGGGGCGCTGATCAGATTCGCCCGCAACGAGCCATTGCCATCACCGTAGACAGATTCGCGGATGCTCGTCAGCAGCTCTTCGCAGTGGTAGTCCTTGCAGAACCGGAACAAATGAGCCGACCGCCGTGGCAGACCGTCCCAGTGCGAAGACTGAGGGAGGGGGAAATCAGCCAGAATCGTCTCCAGCTCGCGTTGGAGTCCCGGCTTGGCGGCCGACGACACGAGAGCGTCGTCGTTCTCGTCCCACCGCCCGGCGCCCTCATAGTCGAACTTCGCCTTGCATGAGGCATATACAACGGCTTGAGCACATGTATTGAACAGCTCCGTGCTCACCCGATACGCAACCTCGCAGTGATAGTTGAGGTTGAATCGGTCGAGCTCTCCGTCGGCGACCCGCTCGAAGACATGCTTCGCCGACAGCACGTCTCTGGCGGCACGGCCGAGGATCCGCTCGACCTCGACGGACGAGCTGTCGGCGGACGCTTCGTTGGGGCGCAGATCATCGGAGATCTCTTCGATTGCCGAGTCGAGCCGCTGAAGGGTTACCCGAAGCATGCCGCGTACGGTGTCGATGCGGAGCCGCTGCGCCTCATCTTGGAGCAGCATCTGTTCAATGATCAGGTCGAGGTCGGCCAGGAAGGGGTAGCGGTCGCGCACAAGCGCGTGTCGTCGCCCTCGGGCGTTCTGCTTCGTGAACATCTCGGTTATGACGAGGCCGAGCGCAAAGATGTCCGCCGGCTTGCCGATACCGAGGGCGTTGTTCCTCACCATCTGCTCGGGAGCGAGGTAGTTCCGGTTCACTAAGAGGTCCCCGCGATTCGTGAGCGAGGAGTCCTTGAAATGCGCGATGCCGAAGTCGGCCAGGACGAGCCGGCGCGCATCAGGGTCGACGAGGACATTCTCAGGTTTGATGTCGCGATGCACTATGCCGTCGCCGTGCACGTACGCGAGCGCATCGCAGAGCTGACGTGCGTAATCGAGAAGCACGTCAGCATCGGTTTCGTCGTTGATCACGTTCCGCAGCGTCATAGGGTAGAAGTCCATGACGTAGTAGAAGGAGTTCGCGTCCTCTGAGCGCGCGTGGATACTCACGACATTCGGGTGGCTCGATGTCTGCCCGTATTCGATCTCCTGCTTGAAACGCTTGTTGCGAGCGGAGTCCGCGTCGCGGTCCTTCCTAATCCGTTTGACTGCGAGCACCTGACCGTCGGGCTTACGGCGGACCTTCCACACCACGGCTGATCCGCCCTCTCCCGGAGCTGAATCGCGCTCGTAAGTGACTCCGTCGATGATGAACGGTTCGTGCTTCGGCATGAACCCACCCTACGAGCTCGTAACACGATCACGAGCAGGTTTTCCTGAGGCGTCGCCAGCAGATGAGGCTGCAGGCCAGGGAATCGAAGGCGTCGTGGAGTTCGGTGCGGCGTTCCCAGCAGTGAGTCAGAACCCCTGCCCCGTGGCCTGATCGCGCGGCTGGCGGGTCGCACCGAGCGCAAACAGAACGGCGCCGACTCACGTTGGTGAGTCGGCGCCGCGCCTGATCTCAGACGTCGATGCGCGCGACCTTACGGCCGACCTTGAGGTACAGCTCGGCACCTTCGAGTGCCCCAACCTCGCTCACGACCTCACCGAGCGTCTGCTGCACGGACGCCTCGGTGAGCGGCGTAGGTGCCTGCTCTCCGTCCGCCTCAAGGATCAGACGGAGGCCCTTCTGCTGAGCCACGCGGCGCACCGCGGAGATGCTGGGAGCAAAGTCCAGCGTGCGGTTGATCAGCGCCCCGAGTGTGTCCTCGCCGTGGTCCTTAAGGGAGATGACGGGGAGGTTCTGGGTGTCCGCGAAAGAGCGCTTGGAGAAGCGCGCCGTAAACTCCGCGCGAGCGGCGGCAGCAGCGTCCAGGCCGTGGAGGGCGGCCACCACCTCGCCGGCGAGGATGCGCTTGATCGCCATCGGGTGCGCGGTCCCCTCCTCCAGGCGCTTGGTGACCACGCGGATCTCGTCGTCCGTCCACTCGGTGAGCAACTGGAGGTACGGCTCGGTCAGGTGGTCGGGGATGGACATCAGCCGGCCGTAGACGTCATCAGGCGACGCCGTCAGGCCCACGTAGTTGCCCTTGCTCTTGCTCATCTTGGTGCCCGTGCCGTCGGTGCCTTCGATGAGCGGGGTGGTGATGACGACCTCGGGGTCCTGCTCCGAGATCTCCATGACCTTGCGGCACATCTGGAGGTTCAGCAGCTGGTCCACACCGCCGAGTTCGACATCGGCGTCGATGGCCACGGAGTCCCAGGCCATGACGACGGAGTACACGAACTCGGCGACGGACAGCCCATGGCCATCGGCTAGCCGGGTGCGGAAGTCCTCGCGCTGGAGAGACATGGAGACCGGTACCCGGGCAAGAACCCCGACGAGCTCCGGCAGGGTGACCATGTTCAGCCACTCTCCGTTGAAGCGCAGGTCGGCACGCTCGAAGTCGATGAACGGCGTGACCTGCTGCTGGTAGCCGCTCAGGTTGCGGGCGATGTCCTCGTCGGTGAGGGGCGGTCGATCCGAGGACCGTCCCGACGGGTCACCGATCTTGGCCGTCACGTCACCGATGATGAAGACGACGTGGTGGCCCATCCGCTGGAATCGGCTGGCGATGATGATCGGTACCGCGTGGCCCAGGTGGACGTCGGGCGAGGTCGGGTCGATGCCGTACTTGACGACGAACGGGCGTCCGGCGGCCTGCGCGGCTTCGATCTTCCCGGCGAGTACCGCGGCCGAGGGGATCAGGTGGTTCGCACGCCCCTCGACCAGTGCGGCCTGCTCCTCGGGGGAGAGGTCGGAGAGGTCCAGGGAGCGCCGTGCCGTTGTCTCGCTGAGCAGCTGCGCGGCCGTATAGTCCGCGCCCAGGTCCGCTCCATCGAGGATGTGCATGACACGGGTGACAGACTCGCTCAAACGGCTCATGGCGCTTATACGCTCCTGGGTCGGACAACTGGCCTGACCAGTAGGGATTGGAAGCGGCGATTTTATCATCGCCATCCCCGTCGCATCACCGAAATGATCACGGTTCAGCCCGCTCTCCCTGGGCCGTCGAGAGCTGTACCAGCGGCCGGCCCACGATCGCACTGGAGAGGGAGCGGAGCCACGGGGCTATTGGGTCTCGGGCTCGGAGCGTGGCGATGAGCATCCCCGGAAGGAAGATCATGGCGCGGAGGTGCTTCTTTCGCTGCAGGGCGGATTCCACTCTGTGCCCGGAAGCGAGTACGCGGAAATGCTGGGAGATTCTCCTGAGCTGGCGAGTCGTCGCCCAGGTGGGAGGGTTCCCATCCATCATGCGGAGCCGATCCGAGAGTCCCAGACACACCTCGGCTCGATAATCCTGCGACAGGCCGGGCGTACTTCGGTCGGTCATGCTGTGCGAGTGGACCCGATAGAAGGTCAACGGGTCCTGGAGGACGGCACCGCGGCCAGCCTCCCGCAGCGCGTGGAAGAAGATCTCGTTGCTCACCGGAAGGAGGCTGAGAGCAGCCTCGCGATGGACCACCAACGTGCTTGTGTTTCCGCCCGGGTGCGGGTCTTTCAGCTTGGGGTTTCCGTTGGAGTCGACGACGTTCTCCCAGTGCTCGATGAACAGCGTTTCACCCGTCATCGCCTCGGCGCATGTACGTAGCTTCGATGGGTGGAACCAGTCATCGGCGTCGAGCGGAGCCACCCAGTCGCCTGTGCTGAGGAGAAAGGCGTCGGTTAGGGTTTGGCCGAAACCCTGCTGGCTCCTCCGGATGACCTTGACGTTCTTTTCGTGACGACGGCATACCTCCTCAGTTTCGTCGTTGGATCCGTCGTCGATGACGATGATTTCGTGAAGGACGAAGTTTCCGGGCTCCTGTTTCAGGCAGCTTGTTATGGCCTGGTCGAGATATCGGCCGTAGTTGTGGCACAGAATCACGCACGAAATACGCGGAGCGGCGTTCACCGGTCACCCCCGTACACGCGGGCGTAGTCGTCCAGGATCGTCCTGTGTTCCTGGGTCCTGTAGTCGAGGAACTCGCGGTCGAGGCAGCGTGGCCTGGAACCGAGCCGTGCTGCCGCTTTCTCCAGCGCGGTCAGGAACTTCTCTCCGAAGAGGTTGGGATGCCCCTGCGACCAATCGAACCATTCGGGCTCGTCGACGAATCCCTTGTGCCGCTCGTACTGCTCGGGCAAGTGCCCTGTGAGGGAGCAGACCGGAAGCAGGTTCAGGTCGAAGGCCAGTTCCAGCTGCCCGGAGTGACTCCCCCAGAGGTACGGCAGCAGCAGGGTGTCCGAAGCCAGCCCGGCTCTGACCACTTCGTCGTCCGTGGGATACGGGCGCATGGTGAGGCGGATACGGGGATCGTGCCGGGCCGTCTCCAGGAGCAGCGGGGCGCGGCCGGCGTCAGCGAAGTCCGCAGGGCTGAACGCGCGCAGGAGGACGTGAAGCGTGCTGTGGGGATCCGTGATCCCCAGGCTCCAGTTGGCCATGGTGGACAACTGGTCCCGGCTGGCCCGGGAGGCACCGAACATGAGGTACCTGGCCCCCGGGCCCCTCGCCTCGCGCTCCAGGTCAGCCAGCGACTCCGGGGCAGCGACGTATCCGTGGGGGATGACCGTTGCAGGGACCCGCTCGCCGAGGACCTCCGTCAGCTTCGTGACGGATCCCTCAGTGAGACAGACCCAGCTGACCTCGGCAGACCGGAGCAGCCGCAGCCGCGCTATGAAGCCTTCGGCGTTGCCGACCATGGGCCGGGTGTCGTGGGCGGTGAAGACCACGTTGACCCCGTAGCCCAGGCACGCGTCGAGCAGGCGCTCCAGGGTGGCGATGTCCTCGAAGTCGATGTGGTGCAGGTGCAGGACGTCGAGCCACGTGAGAGGGCCGTGTTCGAGGAGCCATGCGGCGCTGACCGCCTCTGGCACAGTCTCGCCCGTGGGAATCTCTGTCCCGTTCAGGATGTAGAAGTCACGGCTCTGGAGCTTCCACGCGTACGGGGTACGAGCCGGCAGGTGAACGACACGCAGGCCCCTGGACCTGGGAACCGCCGTCACTGTTCTCCCACCTCCGTCCCTCCCACGCCGACGAGGAGGAGCTGGGCGGACAGACCGTTGGAGGCGTCGTCGCTTCGGGTGAGGCCCGCGTAGTGGATCTCGAATCCGGAGGCCCGCAGCAGCGCCTGGAATTCGTCGCTTGCCCACTCCCGCACATGGCTGGGGTTGCGCGGCGGTCCAGGGGTGTCGTAGCCGCTGCGGCACTCACGGGCCGGTGTGGACAGGACGGCAGCGGCGCTGCCCTCCCGCAGCAGGGCCAGGATGAGGGACAGGGCCGGGGCCGGGTCCACCAGGTGCTCGATCACGTCGGAGCAGATCACCACGGACCGGCGAACGAGGTTCGGGTCGAGCGGCAGCCGTTCTGCCGATTCGAGGTCCGCCTCCACCCAGTGTCCGAAGGGGTGGTTGTCGTGGCACCAGCGCAGGTTGTCCCCGAAGTCCACGCCGACGAAGGTCCAGTCGGGGTGCTCGGCGGCGAGCGAGGCCAGCTTGCCCGCCTGTCCGCAGCCGATGTCGATCACGACGTCACGGCCGAGCTCCTTGGCCCGTTCGGCGGCGTAGGGGTACACGTCGGGCTGCCAGGTGACGGTGTCGTCCGCCTCGTCAAGGAAGTACTCGACCTCGCTCCGGCTGCGATAGGCGCGGCGAATGAAGAAGGTCTCGGGGCCGCCTATCGGCTGCGAGGACTCGGAGAGGGCCGGGGGCTGCGGGGCATCGGGGCCGGTCAGGGGCTGTGATGTGGTCGGGGTGTCCGCGTGCACAGTCAGACTCCTTGCTTGCTCGGGTGTGTGGTGCGCCAGAGGGCACACGGCCTGCTTCGGCCGCGGGTTCGGCGCTCCCTCGGAGAGGGCCGGCTACTTCGGCCAGCGGGAGAACAGCGTGATCAGCCGCTCGACGAGCTCCTCGCGGATCACACGCCACTCCCGGTCTCCGGCGCGTCGCGCGGCGGAGGCGCGGTCGTACTCCGCCTGGCCGACTTCGGGTAGACACGCGTACATCTGGAGCAGGGCCGACCCGTCGTCGGAGGGTGCCGAGTCGGTGTCCGCCGCCAGCAGGGCCCTGATGTCCTCGGCGGGCATGGAGCCGTCGATTCCGGAGCCGGGGATGCTCTTACTCATCTTCGGCAGGCCCCCGAGGCCCGGGATCATCTTGGTGTAGATGCCGGCCAGCCGATCTGCGGGCAGACCCCAGCGTTCCGCGCCGCGCCGGGCGAGGGCGACGTACTTGTGCTCGTCGACGCCCAGGGACACCAGCACGTGCCGTCCTTCGCGCAGCAAGTGCACGAAGTCAGCGGCCATCAGCAACGTGGCCTGCTTCATGCCGTAGTTGAGGTGGTCGAAGACGCCGTGGTTGCGGTAGAGCCCGGCGAGGTCCTCCTCAGCCCACTGGAAGTCGTCGTCGTCCAGATGGCGCGAGAGCAGGAACGCGGTGGCCATGACATCGGTCTCGCCCTCCTGCCGACGCAGTACACCGCGCCCCGGGTCGAAGCCGAGCCCAAGCGCGAACTCCTCGTACTGGTCGGCCAGGCGGCGCACCGCGTCCAGCGGCGTGCGACGCGCGTTGTAGGAGTCGAGGTCGCCGAGCACGATCTGCACGTCGAGTCCGCACTGCTGGAGCTTGACCGCGCGCAGTAGTTGGAAGAGGGTGCCGGCGTGCGGCGGGCCGCCGAGTCCGACGCCAGTGGTGACGATCGCCGGCTGACCCCCAGAGACGGCGTCCGCGAACTCCCGCGCACCGGTGTGGCACACCCACTTCGTGTGCAGGTCGCCGGGGCTCATCCCCGCGAGGGCGAAGTCGATGGTGCCGAGGCCAAGGTGCTCGTACTGGTGCTGGTCGATGACGCTCTCGTAGTACGCGGTGTCGAACTTCATGCGATCCCCTCCAACTGAGGCTGCTCTCGTAGGGCGAAGGCCCGGCGGACCAGCGGCTCGAAGCCGTCGGCCAGCAGGTCCCCGATCACGGCGTTGCGAGGTGCGGCGACGCTGCCGAGGTCCGCGGTGACCGTTCCGTCGGCCAGGACCCAGACGCGGAACGGGTACGGGTCCTCGGGCGCCCGTGTGGGCTGGGCGAAGATCTCCACTGGGGCGACGGCGTCGCGCACCCCGTCCACGGCCCGGACGAAGTCATCACGCTCGAAGCCGTAGAGCTCCGCCTTGCCCGCGCTGGCACGGCCGATGGGCCTGTACTGGGAGATCAGCCAGTACTCGACCTCCGTGCGGTCAGCGATGCCGGTGACGAACTCCGCGAGCCGCGGCAGCTCCCGCACGGACGCGGCCGTGGTGAACGTGTTGAAGGCGAGTCGGCGCCGGTCGGCGACGAGGAACTCGACGTTGGACCGGAACCGTTCGAAGTAGCCCTGCCCGCGGAACCAGTCGGCCGAGTCCGCCTCCGGACCGTCGATGGCCAGGGAGTAGAGGGTCACGTGGTCGCGCACCCCCGCGTAACGGTCGCTCAGGAGCAGCCCGTTGGTGTGGAGATTGGTTTCGAATCCGGCTTCCCGTGCGTGCCGGAGGGCGACCTCCAGGTGGTTGTCGTAGGGCATCACGGGGTCGCCGCCGGTGAACACGACCCGGTGGGCTTCGGACTCGGTGCGGACCTGGTCGATGACCCTCCGGACGGTGTCCGGGTCCGTCTTGACCCGGTTGCGCTCCCGGTAGCAGAACCGGCACACACCCGGTGAGGCGCTGGTCGGTGCCAGGTCCCAGGCGTTGCAGTCGGTGTTGAGGACCAGGTGAACGATCGCGAGTTCGTCGTGCGTCAGCATGGGGCCTTCTCCTTGTTGCCAGGGCTGACCAGGAGGGCTGTCGGGGTGACGTGCCGAAGGAGCGAGCGGAGCTTGTCCGGGGCACCGCCGGTGAGGCGTACGAACTGCTGCAGCGTGTCCAGACCCGCGCCGGCGTCGATGATCGTGAGTGCCGTGTCGATGCCGGATTGGACGGTGGGCACCGCCTCGGACATCACCATGAGCAAAGCCGCGTTGAGGGCGACCGCGTTCCGCGCCTGACTGGGGTCATGGCCTGCCAGTACGCGTATCGCGGCGGCGACGTTCTCCCGAGGGTCCTCGTGTTGGGTGACGGACATCAGGTCCTGCGGCATCGAGGACGCGCCCTTGCGTACTTCGTCGTTGAAGGTCAGGTCCTCGTCGCCGGCGTTGATGCGGCAGGCTCGCACGGTGCTTCCGGGGATCAGTTCGTCGACCTGGACCGCCTTGCCAAGGCTGGAGTTGATGACCGTCACGTCGGGCAGGCCGAGTCTGGAGAGCAGCCGGGCGGAAGCGCCGACCGCAGGGTGCGAAAGGCCGTACACGTAGGCGGAACAGGTGACCGGGCTGAGGAGGGCGGGGAACGCCAGGCTGAGGGCGTGCACGGCCTGGAACCTGCCGCCGTAGCGACGGTCGAACTCGGGCACGCGGTTCTCGATGGAGAAGAACCCGAAGCCGGTCTCCGCCGTGATGTCGACCATCTCCTGGTGCGGCACCATGTCGCTCGTCGCGCCCACGAGGTCGATGAAGTCGCGGGACCCGGTCTTCGACGACGCACTGCGCGATCCGAGCTTGGCGACGTGTGCTCCCCCGGTGGCCGCCACCAGCGCGGCGGCGGTACTGAGGTTGATCGTCTTGAAGGTCTTCTTCCCGCTGCCCGTGTAGCCGACGAACCGCATGCCCTCCGGCGGCTGGTGGAAGTCCCAGTTGCTTCGGTCCAGGGATGTCGCGGCCTGGACAGCGGCCTCGACCTCCTCCAACCGTGGCCCCCGCAGGAGCAGTCCCGTCAGGACGCTTCCCAGCATCACGTCGCGCGTGTGGCCCTCCGGTAAGGCGAGGATGCGCGTGATCCCGTCGTGGACGTCCTGGGGTGGAATGTCGGCAGGTGAGTTGATCTTGTGGGCCAGCAATGGCGTTGTGACCGCCATGGCGTGGGCTCCTTCCGTCACGTGTCGGATGTGAGCAGGACCTTGAAGGGGCGATGGCGGGCTTCGTTGTTCAGGGCCGCCAGTCCCTGCGGCAGTTCGCCGAGGGGAAATCGGTCTCGGGTCATGAGGGCGGCCCAGTCGCCGCCCTTGGCGATGACGTCGATGGCGTCTCGGAAGTCGTCATGGCCGTCCGCGCGGCAGTACGAGAAGGAGCCGCGCAGGGTGATCGAGCGACGGAAGACATCCCGCAGGGGGACCGAGAGAACGACGCGGGGCGCGTAGGCGTTCTGGACGAGAACCGTTCCCCCGTCACGAACAGCCTTCAGCGCCTGGCGTATGGGGGCGTCGCTGTGACCAGACGCGGCGTCCACGACGGCGTCGCACGCCGGCAGCTCGGCGGAGTGGAGAGTGATGTGCCGGTCGAGGACGTAGCGCAGTTGATGCGATCGCGAGGGTTCCCTGACCAGCATGTGCACGTCCCACCCCGCCTCCGCCGCGCAGATGGCCGTACACACCGCAAGGACGCCGCCCCCGATGATGCCGAGCCGCCCCATGGGCACACGTAGCCCGCAGCGGACTCCGTGCAGGGCCGCCGCCATCGGATCGGCGAGGACTCCGTGCGCGGGATCGTGCAGGTGGCGAAGCGGGACGATGCTGTCGCGGGGCGCCCGTACGCAACCGGCGAGACCTCCGGGAAGATCCCACCCGATGCGCTGGAGTCGTGGGCAGAGGTGGACATGGCCGCGGTCGCAGTAGTGGCACGAGCGGCAGGAGACCAGCGGGTCGATTGCGACCCAGTCACCCGTCTCCGTGTCTACACCGACGATCTCGTGCCCGGGGTACCACGGTTCCGGCAACTGTCCTTGCCAAGGGTGATTGAGCTTCGCGACGTCGCTTCCGCACAATCCCGTGAAGCGTGTCTCGATGAGCGTCGTGTTGGGTGCCGAGGACATGGCGACCGGAGCGGGGAGTCGGCTGAGGACTCCGTTCTCAACTGCCCACGCGTACGGGCCGGTCATCGCTGCCCCCATCTGTCCAGCAAGGTGGGGAGAGTTTCCACGTCGGGTATCGCCCTGCCGGACCAAGCGGTCTCGCCGAACACGAGGCCACTCGGCCCGCCCCGACGTTCCACGCGCACAGCACGCATGCCGGCCCGCTCTGAGCCGGCAAGCTCGTCACCGCCGCCGTCGCCGCAGTAGAGGGCCTGCTGCGGGGCGACACCGAGGGCTCGGAGGACCGAGCGGAAGAGCAGACGGTCGGGCTTCACCGCACCCGCCCGGCAGCTGAACACGACAGCGTCGAAGTGTGGCGCGAGGTCGCTTGCGCTCCACGCTTCGGCGATGTCCGGGGACGCGTCGCTGAGGACGGCCAGCCTGGTGCCACCGCGCCGAAGCTGCTCCAGCGCCGGCAGGAGAGAGGCATCGGCCTGGAGACGGACATGGGCGAGCCGGGTCAGGAGCACTTCCAGCTCATTCACACAGGCCGCGGAGGCGTCGCAGCGGGCGACGAGGTGAACCGCCACCTCGGTGGTGGACGCCATCTGCCCGTCGTGCCTCGCCTGCCAACTGTCGGACAGCACCGACTCGGCGACCGCCGGGGATACGCGCAGTATCGCGGCGAACTGGGCAGCGGCAGCCCTCCGCTCGACCACACTCGGGGCTGCGACGAGCGTGCCGAATAGATCGAGTATCACTGCGGTCGGGCGTGGAGCCGGAGCAGCAGAACTCCGCTGGAGTGACGTGCCAAGGAGTACGTCGCCCACTGGGTGCGAGGCGATCGCGGACGGACTCGTCGGCAAGGCGGTGCACGTCGGCCGATAGCGCATGGTGAAGCCCCTCCGATCTCGTACGGATACTGGAGACCGAGGCGGGTAAGCGACCGCCGCGTCGGTGTGACCATGACAGCGGCTCGGAGCTGTGCGGAGTATCACAAGCCGTTCCTGAAGCTGCTCATCAGCAGCTCATGGCCGGGCGACCTGACTTTTCAACATCCGCTTACACACGGGTTCATGACAGGCAGACTTAGGCTCCGGATCATGACCAGGGATGGGCAGGCGGTAGGCGCGGTGGGTAAGAGTCGCCCGGGGTGGCGTCCGGACAAGTTGAGACAGCAACGCGAAGCTCACGGCCTGACGCTCGAAGGCGCGGGCGAGCAGGTGCGCGAGGTGGCCCGGGCCGCGGGGCTCACGGTGCCAGCCGCCAACTTTCAGACGCTGTGGCAGCACGAGCAGGGAGAGGTCTACCCCGGACCGCACTATCGTCGCGCGTACTGCCTTCTGTACCGCGCGACCGAGCCCGAGCTCGGCTTCCGTAACGCTCTGCCCGACGAGGCCACGAAGCTCAAGTTCACCGCGTCGAGCGAACCGCAGAACGGCGCCCACGTCCTGGCCGTGGAACGGGCGTTGCACCAGCTGGCGCCGAGCGCGGAGGACGCCGACGGTCTGGGCGTCCAGCAGCGAATCCTCGATGCCTGGAAGCGGCGTCACACCGGCGGTGATCCGAACCGGCCGACCCTGATGATGGTCGGCGGCTATGCGGGCAGCGGGAAGTCGGAGTTCGCCCGCTTCGTTTCGCAACTCACTGGATGGCCCGTCCTCGACAAGGACCCGATCACGCGCCCGCTCGTCGAGCGCCTCCTTGTTGAAATGGGCAGCGAGCCCAACGACCGGCACACCGACCTCTACCGGGAGAAGGTCCGCCCGCTGGAGTACCAGTGCCTGTTGGAGACCGCGTACGCGAACGTCGACTGCGCGATCAGCACCGTCCTCTCCGCACCCTTCATCGCCGAGACCACAGACCCTCGGTGGATGCGGCGCCTGATCAACCGCTGCGAAGCCCGTGGCGTCACCGTCGCAGTCGTCTGGATTCAGTGCGACCTCGACACGATGCACGAGTACATCAGTTTCCGGTCCGCTGCCCGGGACAGCTGGAAACTCCAGAACTGGGACACGTACGCCGCCGGGATCGATCTTGAGCTGCGGCCCGTCGTGCCGCATTTGGTTGTCGACAACCGGCTCGGCTCCGCGATATCGCTCACGGACCAGGTGCGCCAGGTCTTCGGGACGGTGTTCCAGTGAGGCAGGGCATCCTGCTGTACGGGCCGCCGGCGGCGGGCAAGGACACGATCACGGCGGCGCTCACCAAACTCGACGCGCGGTACGTACCGTTCACCCGGCTGAAGATCGGGACAGGGAAGACCCAGGGCTACCGGATGGGCGCACCGGAGCAGCTGGGCGCCCTGGAGGCACGCGGCGATGTCATCTACCGCAACGACCGGTACGGCAACATCTACGTCGTTGACCGCCCCGGCCTCGACCAGGCCATGGAGGGCGGCAAGACCCCCGTCGTCCACCTCGGCCAGATGGCGGGGATGGAGAGGGTGACCGCCCTGTACCCGGCGCGCTGGGTACGCGTTCTGCTGTGGTGCTCCAAGGAGACCACCGCTCGACGATCACCCCAGCGGGGCGACACCGACACGGCCGCGCGGCTGGCCGCGTGGGATGCCACTCAGGCCGATCTTGCGGCTCACCCACGGGCCCAGTGGGAACTGCGCGTGGACACGGACGCCACGGCACCCCATGAAACCGCACAGAGGATCGACGACATCGTCCGCACCACGCCACCTCGCTCATGACGCCAGGACGTCAGCGCCTCAGCGGATGCGACCTGCTCAACTCGGGTTGTCCGGGTCCCGCTCAAGGCGCAGAGCTTCCAGGGCCTCAGCGATATCGAGCTGATCGTCTCTGTTCCCGTCCCACCGGGCAAGCGTCGCGGCAGCCGCGTGCATAAGGGAGTCCGGCAGCCCGGCGTCGGCGAGAAGGGCCGCCGCGTCCTCAAGCTCTGGGCCCCAACGCCAGGCGCGGGCAGCGGTCTTGGGGATGTAGTCGGTCTCCACGAGGTAGCTGCGGGTGCGCTTGGCTGCGATCACCAGCAGTTCGTCCGCGACCCCGTACGTGTCCGCCGCCCCGTAGGCCACGGCAGCCAGCACCCGGGACACCTTCTGGTAGCTGGAGTACGCGAGCTTGAGTGCGGAGGCTTTGCCGATGCTGTCGCCCAGGATGTGGGTCCGCACATCGGTGCCGGCGAAAAGTTCGGCGATCCGGTCGGCCTGCTCGACGGCGCCGGAAAGGTAGAGCGTCGGGGACTTGCCGCCCATCGGAGGCGATCCGACCACCGCGGCATCGATGACCCGCATCGGGGCCAGGCGGTCTGCGATATTCACCACGCGCGACGGCGAGACGGCGTTCGCGTCGACATAGATCGTGCCCGCTTCGGACATGCCGAGCTCGGCTACCTGGCCGGCGGTCTCCTCCGCTGCGGCGGGAGGGCATAGAGAGAGCAGCACATCGGAGCGGGAGACGAGCTCGGGCAGCGCCGCGGCTTCGAGGCCCACGCGCTCGGCCCGGCGGTGGGTTGCGTCGCTGCGTCCGTCGGGGCACCACAGCACGATGTGGCCGCTCGCGCGCAGCTGGGCGCCGAAGGCGGATCCCATGCTGCCGGGGTGCAACAGCCCAACGGTGCTCGTCATGCCGTGGTCCTTGTGCGGTCGGCGGAGTGCAAAAGCAGCAGGTCGATGGCGGCGCGTGCATGCGGCACCACATGGTCCGGCCCAGGATCGTCCGGCGGCCAGGAACGGCCGTTGTCGACCCAGATGGTGCGCAGCCCTGCGGAGCGTCCACCGCCGATGTCGTTGACCGGGTTGTCCCCGACCATCCAGCCACCGTCGCCCAGCACGGTGCCGCAGCGGGTCGCCGCCAGGGCGAAGTGCCGGGTCTGCGGCTTGCGCGCGTCAGCCTCCTCGGAGACGAAGACGCCGTCCACGCGCTCGGAGATACCGGTGGCCCGCAGCTTGGCGCGTTGGATATCCGCCGCACCGTTGGTCGCCACCCCCACTCGCCAGCCGGCCGTACGCAGCTCGTCCAAGCCGTCGAGGACTCCGGCCTGGCACGACACCAATGCCGCAAAGTCGGTGCAGTACGTGTGCCACAACTCCGCAGTTGACATGGGCAGTCGGTACCGGGTGCGGATCGCGTCAAAAGTGGACGGATACGCTCGCTCAGCCACGATGCTCAGAATGTACGTCTGTTCCTCGGCCTCCAGACCATGGCGGGTGGTGAAGCCGGCGACCCAGTCGACGAGCGTTCCCCGCCGGTCCACGAGTGTGTTGTCGAGGTCAAAGAGAACCAGGAGGCGCTGCACATCTTGCACCCTACGCGCGACGGTCAGCTCTGTGCTCGGGGCCGCTGCCAGGCACTACGGTCACAAGGAGACGGCGCTACATCCCCAAGATTGAACAGGGCTGTGGTTGGCACGAACCTGACCCCCGCGAGAGGGGGACCAACGGCGGTGCCAGCATGGCGTATGGTTGGGGCACCGACGCGGGGTGGAGCAGCTCGGTAGCTCGCTGGGCTCATAACCCAGAGGTCGCAGGTTCAAATCCTGTCCCCGCTACGAGAGGGATGTCTCAGGACATTCTGGACGGCCGAACTTGCTAGTTAGGGGTTCGGCCGTCTGTTATTTCATTCGATGGGTCGGGTGGTGTCTACCCAATGACACACGTGCGCTCGCAGCGACCACTCGCGAGGTTCCCTAGCTCCTGACACGATCTTGCTCGGCGCCCTGCGCACCCCGGGGTGTACTCGCGGCGGGCGGCGGCGATTTGCGACGAGCGGCTAAGGTTGTGCCGTGACGGATGACTCTACGCGTACTCCCAGTGGCCCCGAGCACCAGCAGGTGCGGGTGCCGGTGCTCAAGAGCCTCATGGAGGCAGGTTGGGATTCGGGCCAGCTGCAGTGGAAGCCTGAATGGCGCGTACCGCAGTCACCCCACGACGCTGCGAAGCGAGAGGACGGAAAGTCCTTCGCTGGTTGGCCTGTCGATCTGGCCATTTTTGATGATGTGCGGAATGCAGGTGATTGGGAACACCTCCTGGTCATCTGTGAATTCAAGCAGCCTACGATCGATGCTGGCATTTCGCAGCTCGAGATCTATCTCAGCCGTGAGCCACGTGCGCGCATGGGTTATTGGACCAATGGTTCCGATAACGTCAGGGTCTATAAGTTGGCCGACGGCAGGTTTCAGCGTGTCCGAAACCGTGGCCTGCCACAGCCCGGAGAAGAGTTTACGCGCCCCTCCGAGAAGCCGTTGACGTTCAGCGACTTGGTTACGCCAAAGAACGGTCAGCTGCGGTCAATCTTTAGTCGGCTGTTGGATGTCGTGGTTGCGAGAGATAGTCGATCAACTCGTTCAGAAGCGCAACTCAACGAACTTTGCAACCTCCTGCTACTTAAGCTGGAGTCAGATTCAAACGCGTCGTATGACCCCAGCAAGCCGGTCGCTTTCCAGCTCTCTCAGGGAGGGGAAGTTGCGACAGGTAAGGCGATGAGGGCACAGTTCGATGCTCTTAAGAATTTCCGACCAGAAGTTTTTGCTGACCATCGGGAAGGCGCCCTCGAGCTGGATGATCACACCATTCAGGAAGCGGTGTATGAGCTTTCCAATTTGAACCTGAATGATGTGGGTCCTGAAGCGATTTCTTCCGCTTTTCAGGTGTTTCGCCGGGCGAACCTGAAGGCGGGGGAAGGGCAGTACTTCACCCCTCAGCGTGTAATCGCTGCCGCCGTCAAAATGATGGATATTCGCCTGGAAGACAGGATCATCGACCCAGCATGTGGAACGGGCGGGTTTCTCACCGAAGCGTTCCTTTCGTTGGTCGATCGCATCCCCGCTGGCGACTCTGCTGCTGCAGCGAGAACTTGGGCGCACCGGAACGTCTATGGAGTTGACAAAGACTCCATTAACGTCAAGCTTACCCGGGCGATTATGGTGGGTCTTGGCGACGGATCTGTCAATGTGCACATTGGCGATTCGATAAGGGAGGACAGGTGGGCAAAGGACTACCCTCAGCTTGAGCGGCCTCTCAGCGACGGGTCGTTCACTGTGGTGATCACAAACCCGCCTTTCGGTAAGAACCTGAAGGTCAGCAAGGTTGATGCGCGCCGCAACAATTACAGTATCGCGGCCGCAGCCAATCGGAAGCCGGGTGAGTATGCGGATCTCGAAATTGGCCTCGTCTTTCTTGAGCGCGCGCACAGACTCCTGATGAAGGGGGGCAGGCTCGGGATTATCCTGCCGGAAACGTACTTCTTTTCGCCCACATATAAATGGCTACCAGAATGGCTGAGTGATCGGTTCACTCTTCGGGGCGTCCTCAACATCCCCATGGAAGCGTTTCAAGGGTTCTGTCGAGCAAAGACCAACTTCTACGTCTTTGAGAAGAAGTGATTTCCATGGTGCATAGGCCAGCTTGGTTTCGTGAAGGTCAGGTATTTGTCTCTTACGCCCCGACTGTAGGTATCAACAAGGACGGCGAGGATCTATTCGTCGTTGCTGCTGATACTGGAACTCGAACAGACGTAATCGACGACCAGATCGCCGCAGATGTCACTGCCCTGGTGGACGAGTTCGGTACGACGGAAACGAGTCGTTGGGTAGATAAGAGCGAGCTCACTGAGCAGCTGATTGCCGTTCCAAACTATTTCGATGAACGTTCAGTGCGTGACTTCTTCGCGCTTATGGATGCGCCAGAAATGGGAGCTTTCACGAGCGCTTCTATCGGAGAATTGGTTGACGAGGGGCTGCTGGTCTCGATGCATGGGCATGGAAGCCCGTCAGCAGACTTTCGAACCGGGCACGTCCCTTACATCAAAGTCTCCGATATTCGCGCCGGGCAGGTGAATATTAATCCGACGAATCGTGTGCCGGATGTGGTTGCCGAGCGTTTCTGGAAGGGGAGTGAATCCGGGCTCGAAGAATATGACCTGATCACCCCGATTCGCACCAGCAAGAATATCGGCGATTTTGCGGTAATCATGCCGGGGCAAGAGAGGGTCGTGCTGACCAAGGAGGTATTGGTGCTGCGGGCCTCAGAGTCCGCCTCCTTCGATAACTTCTATCTCTTGTGGGCAATGACGCTGAAGGCGGTGCGCCGGCAGTGGGATCGCGTCGTCTTCATGCAGACCAACCGTGAAGATGTCGGCCGACGGTATAGGGAAATTCGTATCCCTGTCCCTCCGAGCCGCGAAGCGGCAGACGAGGTCTCGAAGGCGTTTCGGGACTACTACCTGGGGACGCAGCGGCTGCGCGAGAACCTGGTGACCTATCTGGCGAACGACGACAAGCATCACATCTTCATGTCGAGCGTCGCTGCGGCGGTGGAAGATCTTGAAGATGAGGCTGACGACGTTGAGTGACCGTCGGGCAATCTCATGGCTGCAGCGGTGGACTAGGGACTGATCTGCGTGAGCGTTGCGTGAGCGGACGGTCCAGCACTCGTTGGACCGGGCATCACGTCGCCGAGCTCGGCAAGTCTCTGACCTGGCAAAACTGGATCAGACATGATCACGAATCACCACCCGTCACGATCATGCAGGCCCTCGTAATGCGTAGGTCTCGGGTTCGAATCCCGAAGGCGGCTCCAATGTCAACCCCAGGTCGAATCTCTGACCTGGGGTTCTCTTGTTTCTTTGACCTTGGAACCGCTGTAAATCGGGCGCTTGTGGCACGTGCATCGAAGCTCGGTAGCGGCGGGAATGTCTGGTCCTGACTGCTGTCACTCCGGGCTCGGTCCTGACGTTGATCACGGGTGTGAGCACGCGAGCAATTCCGCACCCGCCCCGGATTATGGACGGCGGCTGGCGCGCCGAGTGCGGGGCGGGTGCCGATCTACGCGCACTGACCGGGTCGCCGACTGGTCGGCGAGGTCTCCGCGAGCATCGCCGAGACCTGGGCCGCCGCCCAGTTCGGGCAGGAGGTGACCGCGTTCGGCACCTACGGCGGCATCGGAGTCGACGCCGCCTTCCTGTTCGCCCGCAGGCTCAAGCGCGGCACCCTCGGCCCTGAACTGTAGGAGATCGCAGGTATGTTGCAGAACCCGGAGGCTGCGCGATACGGCCTCCGGGAGGATGCGGTCGGCTGCGGCGCGCAGGGTCGCGTCACCGCAATCAACGGTGCGGCACGTCGGTTCCGCGGCCTGCCTGCGGAGGGACTCGAAGGGCGCCTCTCCGAGATCGGCTCGATCCGGCCGCGAGCGACACGCTGACGCCGGGGTAGGAAGTGCGGGACGAGGCCCTGTCGGTCGGCGACCGGCTGCCGGTGGTCAACAGCTGGAGGAGCGTGTGCCGTTCGGTGAGGACGACCTGTCGCTTTCGCGGACCGTGGCCCACTCCGCGTCCGTCATGTCGGTCGGATACCAGTGCCCGCCGCTCGGGTTGCCCGCGGGGTTGCCGTACGTGCGGGTGAAGCAGCCACACTCCCACATGTCCGAAATGGACTGTTCCCCAGCAGGCCGATACAACTGCGGCAAACAGGGCCTCCGAGTAAGCGGTGGGGTAGACACCCTCTGTGCTACTGGGAGGCCCGGCCCTCGTGCCCCGGCAGGGCCGCAATCATCTGAACAGCACACCCATACGGAACCCCCAGCCCCACACTCGGTTTCGGGAACCCTTTTCAGTGCGCTCGGACGAACTCCATATTGACCGAGTACATGAACTGGCCGACCCCCACGCACTCCCAGCCGACGGCTTCGACGGATCGCACGACCAGGTCGATCTCCTTGCGAATCTTCTTCATGGGGTTCCTGACCCGGGCCATGCCCCGGGGGTCGATGTCGATGGACGCTTCGAAGGTGTCGTCCCCTTGCGCGTGCGCGCGCCTGGCGTCCGCGACGAGCTTCTGCATCCGGATCGCGTGCAGTATTCCCACGTGCGCCTCCCGCTCTGGGCCGCCGTGGGCCCGTTTGCCGTCCCAATTGCCGTACGAGCGCGTGTGATTGGTGACGGAATTCCCTATTTGGATGGTTGCATGACATAAATGCCGGGCAGTGTGTGTGCTCTGCAAACGTCAACTGCTCGTGCCGCGCGCTCGATGGCACGGCATGCAAGGGCGCGGGCCGGGTTCGGTGCCGCCGCCGGATCAGCGATCCTGCTCAGAGGCTCGAACTCGTCGGCCGCTCTCCCGGAATGAGCAGTAGCTCAATCAGGAGGGCCCTGCGTGCTATGGCTCCGGCCGACAGGGCGGAAATGATCAGTTCACAGGTAGATACGTGATCGGCGACGGTCAGCTCCCAGGAGGCGTCGGGCCGACGGTCACAGGACTGACGTCGCGTTGATGGCTGTCGTCCTTCCCTCCCCAGGTGTACAACCGGGCGAGCCTGTACGGACAAGGACCCGGCCTCCGAGCTCCATGCCCTGCTCGACGCGGTCACCACTGGACGCGGCTTTGACCTCTACCGCCCGTTGAGCGAACTACCGGTGGCAGTGGTCGTGGGTCTGGGCAGGTGGGCTGGTGATGTCGGGGGCGAGTGGTCTGGCGACGGCGCCTCGGAGACGCTGGAGCGGGTGTGGGTCGGCCGCACAGTCGTCGCCGGGTGCGAGCCGCTTCCGCTCCCATTCGCCGAGGAGCCGACGAGATTGCCCGTCACCTCGACCGCGGCGCCGCAGACGAGCAGCGCTGCGGCCAGCGCGGTCAGTCCGACGGAGGCGCGTAGTGCGCGGGATGCCGTGGAACGTGGGTCGAATTCCATCGTCAGTCCACGTATTCCTGGGCGACCTGGACGTACTCGAAGCCCTTGACGTCGGTGGCGATCTGCATCTGACCGGTCTTCGATGAGGCGATCAGGGAGTTGAGCAGACCAGTGATCGCCGCGCTCAACGCCGACTCGGTGTCCGAACCGTCGGCGATGAACAGCGCCTTGGTCGCCACCTGTTCGAGCACGTCGCGCTTCGCGCCGCCGAAGCCGTAGGCGATCACGTGGGGGTGGCGTGGCCAGTCCCTGTCCACCAGCGCGCGGAAGGAGTTCCGCCACTGCGGGTCGGTAGGACCGCCGTCGGTCAGGAAGAAGATCGTCGGCCGCAGCACGTCGAGGTTCTGCATCCTCAGGTTGCTGACGTCCTGTTCGATGCACTCCCGTACCCGGTCGAAGGTCTTGCCGTACTCCGTACGCCCGCCGCAGATCACCTCGGGCATGGCCGGCACCTGCTCCATGTCCGACATGGGGATCACCACGTGGACGTCGGTGGAGAAGGCGATCACGCTGACTCGAGCGAACTCCGAGACGCGTGGATTCGTCGCGAGGTTGTAGTGCAGGCGGGAGAGGGTTGCGTTGAGCACTGCCTCGTGGGGATTCATCGACGAGGACGCGTCGATCACCACGTAGGTGGGCAGGCAGAGTGACATGGTGCACCTCTGAGCTAGTGGTTGGAGGCGATGATGAAGAGCAGGATCACGGCTATGACGAGTACGAGAATCCAGCCGACCTGCGGGTTGGACTCACGCGGTTCGGGGGGCCCCGGTTTGGGTCCCTGCACGGGCACATCGGTGCCGGCGGGGGACTGCGGGATCGGAGTCTGCGTGGGCTGAGGGGGCAGCGGGGGCAGCGCGGTGCGTGGAGGACGTGGGGCGGTCCTGAGATAGGGCCCGCTGTTGAGCGCTTGGTTCAGCTGAGCGGCCGAGGGCCGTCGCTCGCGGTCGGTCGCGAGCAGCATGTCGAGCAGTACTTCGGATACGGCGGGCTGGTTCTGCCAGTGGGACGCGGCGACGGTGTGGAAGGCGTGCGCGTCACGTCGGCCCGTCAGACATTTGGCGACGAGCAGTCCGAGCCGGTAGCGGTCGGTGTACTCGTCCGCGTCGGTGCCCGGCGGCGTGAGCGGGTCGGCCCAGTTCGGCTGGTGGAGGTCAGGCATCTTCTGCGGCTGACAGCCATCGACGTCGATGAGGTAGACAGAGCGCTGATCCGGGCTCCAGAAGGCGTTGGAGAACGACCAGTCCGAGTAGACCAGCCCGAGACGTTCCAGGATCGCGGCGAGGTCCGTCAGTTGGATGCAGGCGGCCAGCCTGCCGGCGAAGCCGGGGGTCGGCAGTCCGACGCCCCGGATCGATTCGTCGGACTTCGCCAGCCAGTCGATCTCCACGAATCGGTGGTCGCTGAAGACGCCGCGCCGCAGCTCGGAACGGTACTGCTCGGGCGCCATCGGGATCACGCAGCCGACGGCCGGGTTGCCGGGCCCGTGGATCCGGGCCGCGGGCCAGCACGTCCCGGCGTACAGGACCGTGCGATCCGACTCCGACAGCGTGCCCGGAGCCGAGATCAGCAGGTCGAGCCGGTGGGCGTCCTCCGGGTGCTGGTCCGGCCGGTAGAGCTTGGCCAGCCAGCCCGGATGGTCCGTCAGTGGCCTTACGGCGATGGCCTGGCCGTTGTGTTCGGAGATCGGCTCGGCCAAGG
Source organism: Streptomyces sp. DF42 (assembly GCF_058267695.1). Taxonomy (NCBI): domain Bacteria; kingdom Bacillati; phylum Actinomycetota; class Actinomycetes; order Kitasatosporales; family Streptomycetaceae; genus Streptomyces; species Streptomyces sp. DF42. Next base: position 5,475,893 of record NZ_CM177859.1, read on the forward strand.
GGCCGAGATCGCCGACGCTCACGGTCCGTGGCAACGCCCAGCCCCGCGGGTCGGCCGCCGGGCCGTCGCCGACACTGTTGTCGGCGCCGTCGATGAGATGGGGTTCTGTCATGCCCCGTCACCGTTCCAGAGCACGACAGCGGTGCGGTCGTCAAGGCACTGCGGTGCGTCGAAGCCGACGTCGGCGGTGAACCGCGTGGCCGGGACCGGCGAGCGCCAGGCGTTCGCGAAGTACTCGTTGACGTTGCCCGCCGGGTCCGTCCACGCGTCGCCGATCCCGTCCGTGACCAGGGCGAGGGCGGCGCCGGGAGCCAGCGTGAGGTAGTGGTCCCTGGCCAGTTGTGGGGTGTCCGGCAGTCGCCCGGCGACCTCGTTCGAGACCACCTCGGCGGCGCGGTCCTTGGCCTCGCCGGCGGAGAACCGCCACAGCGGGACGCGCGGGTCGAGCGTCCAGGCCGAACTGTCGCCGAGCCAGCCGACCCAGGCCTTCGCGACGCCGTTCGCGTCCGGCTCGGCGAGCACCGCGGTGATCAGTACGGTGGCCAGGTGCGAGGTGTCGACGCCACGTCCGGCCGCGTGCGCGGCGACCGACTCCGCGATCCGCCCGTACAGCTCCTTGACGTCGAACCCGCCGAAGCCCACTGTCTCGATCTGTTCGCGCAGCAGGGTGACGGCCTGACTGGAGGCCGTGGTGGCCCCGGCATCGGACCAGGCCGCGCTGGACAGGCCGTCGGCCACGGCCACGATCGCGTACCGGCTGTCCCGGCTCCGCCCGATCCGGTACGAGTCCTGCCGCGGCTCGGCGAGCGAGCCGCAGCGGTGGCCGGGCCCGATGACGGAGGCTGCGCGGATGGTGAAGGCACCGACCGTGGCCTCGTCGGCGGCGATTCCGTTCTGTACCGTGCGCTCCGGCAGCAGCCAGGGATAGCCCTGGGCACGGGCACCGTCGCCGAAGCGGGGAACGCTCAGATCGGTCGGCCGCTCGCGCAGGAACGGCTGGGGTCGCGGGGGCTGGGACTGCGGCGCCGCAGGGCCGGTGACGTAGCGGCAGATCGGAACCGTTGCGCTGGGCCGGGATGTCTGTTCGAGTCGATCCCGCTCCCGGGCCGGCGCCGCGGCGGACTCCGACGCCAGCACGGCCGCCGCGCCGGCGACACCCACTGCCGCGAGGGCGAACCCGTCCACCAGCAGGCCGTACCGCCGATGCTCCGTGCCTACCTCGATGAACGCCCCGATGAGGACGGCCACGAGCAGCACCGCGCGCGCCCGTCCGTCCATGAGGCCGCCTCGCCGGCTGTCGTACCGGCTCACGGCTGCTCCTCGGAATTGCGGGATTTCGGACCGGAGGCAAAGTGCTGAGTGCCGCTCTGCACAGCGAATACCTCACCAGAATTGGTGGCGGAATTGACCTGGATCACGATGTCCGGCCTTTCTGCAGTGCGCAGGGAGGCCAGGGCCCTCACGTCCTGGGCGAGATCCGGGTTCTGGTCGAGCAGTTGGGACAGGACCTCGGTCCAGTAGTGCACTGCCCCGGCCTCGACCGCTCCCCTCGCGGCGGTCGACTGCCGGTTCAGCGCGACGGAGAGCTCGTTGCGGCGGCTGCCGCGAGTCCGTGCCAGGACGCCGCTCATCAGCCTCTTCGCCTCCTGCCAGAGATCGGTGCCCATGGCGGAGACCAGAGCGGTGGCGCCGCCCGCGGCCAGCTCACCGAGTTCCTCGTTCATCAGCGCGTCTCAACCTCGGTCGTTGTGGCGGATGTACTGATCGCCCCGGTGTACGGCGAAGACCGTGCCGTTTCCCGTGGCCTGGACGAACTGCTCCACGGTCCGCGGTCCGGGCTGCGCGAGCTGCTCGCCGGAGCCGGAATCCCGGCGGGCACCGACCTGCGGCCCGACGGGACTGCCCGGGTACCAGAGCCAGGCCCGCGCGGCGTACTCCTTGACCCGGACGTCGGCCGCGGTGAAGGCGTCTGCTTCGAGCCCCTCGTGGCCGTGCCCGACCGTTTCCTCGTAGAAGTGGTGCGAAAGGATCGCGGCCAGCGGAGTGCCGCCGGTACCGGCCAGGGTCGCGTGCCGCAGCGGGGCCGAGTCGAGCAGCCGGGCCAGCGCCTCGAAGGGGGCGCCGGAGACGGTGCCGTCCGGATCGAGCCGGATCTCCCCCGCGTGCACCGCGGCCCGCACCCGCAGCCGGGTGTCCGCGCCGGAGTCCCTGTTGTGCTCGCGGATCCGTGAGCCCAGTTCCGGGAGCAGCGGGAAAAGCAGTCTGGCCTTGGGCAGCGCGGGCGGGGCGACGAGTTGGCAGCCGTCGCCGGTGTCGACGTACACGAAGTCCCGCCCGTTCAGATCCGCCATGGCCAGGGCGTCGGACAGCGCGGAATGCAGAACTCTGCGGATCTCCTGCAGCCGCTGCTCGCCGCGGCCTGCGGAGCCCGCGATATCGCACGCCAGCAGGGCGCGGTATTCGTACTTCGGATTCACAGTTCCTCCGCGATCACGACGGGGTCAGGCAATCGGGGTCCGACAATTCGAAGATCGATTTGCCGTCGTCCGGTTATCCGGTGTCGAGAAGATGATTGACGAGACCGTAGAGGAGGGGTCCCCGGGTAGAACGGCTACTAATACGGCTTGTGCGGCTTCGGCTGCACGAGGAAGAGAGGTGGCGGATGAGCAACACGCGGGTTCGCGGGGCCGTGGCCTACTGGCCGCCGGCCGGGCTGCTCGGCAGAGTCGACGAGGCCGACCGCGCGATCCTCATGGGACTCGGCCACGGCGTGGCCTACCCGGCTGGTCAGATCACCATCCGCGAGGCCGACACCTCGGACTTCGCGCTGCTCCTGCTCGGCGGCATGGTCAAGGTCACCGCGCGTGCGCAGGACGGCCGCGAAGCGCTGCTGGCCGTGCGGATGGCCGGGGACCTGGTCGGGGAGTTCGCCGGGATCGACGGTCAGCCGCGCGTCGGCACCGTGACCGCCTGTGGCCGGGTTCTGGCCCGCTACATACTCCGTTCCGAACTGCTGGAGTGCACGAAACAGCATCCCGCCATAGGACTCGCGCTCAGCGCGAGTGTGGTGGCCAAGCTGCGCACGGCGACCGGCCGGATCGTCGACTTCACCGGTTGCGACGTGCTCGGGCGGCTGGCCAGGATCCTGCACCACCTGGCCGTCACCTACGGGCGTCCCGGCCGCAATGAAGCCCAACTCCCGTTGTCACAGCCGGAGATGGCCACCTTGGTCGGCGCGGCCGAGTCGTCGATCCACAAGGCCCTGCGGGCGCTGCGGGAGTCGGGCGCGGTCGTGACCGGCTACCGCAGGATCACGATCCTCGACCTGGATCACCTCGCCCGGATCGCCGGCGCGGCCGGGCCCGCCGGATCGTCGGCGATCTCGCCGAACACGTAATAGCGCCGGGTTCGCACGGCGGGTCGGCGCCACCATGACCAACTGCCGGGACCCGGGCGTTGGAGAGGACGGGGGAAGCAGATGCCAGAGAACAACGGTGGTCCGGAGGATCCCGAGTGGATCCGGGTCGGCGACGTGTCCGGAACGGTGGTCATAGGCAACCAGAACAACGTGAGCGTCGTGCACACGGGCCCGCTACCGGATCCGGTCAGGCGCCGGCCGATCTCCCAGCTGCCGCGGTCGGCCGTCGAGCCGCTGATCGGACGAGAGCGGGACCTGCGCGTAGTGCAAGAGGCCATCGAGGCAGGTCAGTTGGTGCAGGTCTGGGGCGCGTCCGGGGTCGGCAAGAGCGCGCTGCTGCGCCACTTCGCGTGCAAGACGCCGAGCGGGCCCGAGGATGTGGCCTATATCGAGGCCGGCGGACGTACGGCTGATGACATCGCGCAGGCGATCTTCGACATCAGCTTCCACGCGCCGAACTACAAGCCGTCGCTGGAGGTGCTGAAGGAGCATCTGAAGACCCTGCGGCTGCGGATCTACCTGGACGACGCGGGACTCGACGAGAAGGACCTGCGCCGGCTCTTCGACATGGCCGAGCAGTCCACGTTCGTCTTCACCTCGCAGCAGCGGTCGGCGCTCGACGGTGTGCACACGATCCAGCTCGAAGGGCTGAAGGCCCCGGCGGCGGCGGAACTGGTGGGGACGCTGCTCTCCCGCAAGCTGCGGCCCGACGAGGCGCCGATCGTGGACGCGCTGTGCGACGCGGTGGACGGCAACCCGCTCCAGCTGCGGCGCATCGCCCTGTCGGCCGCGACCGGCAAGGGCCTGCCGGGCATCGCCGATCTCCCCGAACTGCTTCCCGCGTTGCTGAACAGGCTCCGGCCCGAGGAGCGCGACCTGCTGTACCTGCTCGGCTCGCTGTCCGGCGCCGAGTTGGCCGCCCGGCATCTCGATGATCTGCTGGGCCTGCAGGACTCCGACGCGCTCGCCGACGGTCTGGTGCGACACGGCCTGCTGCTCGCCTCGGAGACCGGCTACAGCTGTCCGCCGGACGTCGCCGAGTGTGTGTGGAGGAGCCGGGCGACGGAGTTTCCCGCCGACCGGCTCTGCCGGGCGCTCACCGACTGGGTCGAGGCGAAGGACACCACCCCGGACGACGTCGCGGCACACTTCCAGGCTCTGGACGTCGCGGTGCTGCGGGCGGAGCGGAGCGGACACGCCCAGCTCGGCGCGGCACTGGCCCGTGCCGCCTCCCCGAAGCTGGCGCTGTCCCGGCAGTTCGACGCGTGGGGCAGCCTGCTCGGAGTCGGTTGGAAAGCGGCGAAGAGCGCGGGGGACAAGGAGGGAGAGGAGTTCTTCCTGCGCGAGGCCCGCACCCGCCGGAGGGCGCTCGGGCGGGCCGCACAGACGACGGCCCTGGTACTGGAGGCGGAGGTGCTGTGGCGGGAACTCACCGCCCTGCACGCGCATTCGGCGGCCCACCAGGTCGCCAACGCGGCGCCGACCACCACACCGCCGGTCCACCCGTTCACCCCGACGCACGGCGCGGTCCACACGCAGGCCATCACCCACCCGACCGTCTCCTCGTCCGCCGCTTCGGCTCACGCGCACACAGCCCTGCCCGCACGCGCGGCGAGGCCGGTGGTCGACCTGTCCCATGCCTCCGCACAGCCGCACGTCGCCGCCCACACGGCCGGCGCGCACTCAGCCGCACCGAGCCCGAAGCGGATCGACCTCTCGTCGGCGCACCCTTCCGTCGCCCGGTCGCCGCACACCGTGGGCACCACGACCGGGACGAGCACAGGCCGTACGGCGCTCACCGCCGCCGGCGCGGCGACTGCCAAGGGCGGAATATCGGCACTCGCCCTCGCCTGCACGCTCGGCCTCGTAGCCGTGCTGGGCGTGGGTGCCGCGGTGTACGCGAACGACCAGCCGAACTCGTCTCCAGTCGTCACGTCGAGCTCCGTCAGTACTCCGAACCCGATCGACGACACCTTGCCGGCCGACGGCACCGAGCCCACCGTCGATCCCGTGTGCGCGACCGTCATCTCCGAACTGTCGTCAGAGACCCAGCAGTTCAACACCGACACCGCTATCGCGTCCGCCGCGGTCGACTCGTACAACAGCGACATGGCCTCCTACAACTCGGGCGCCACGTCCACCGCTCCCGACGACAGCACGGTGCTCTCCAAGGTCGGCACCGTCATCAGCGACCTGGGTTCCATCGTGTCCACGTTGCAGGGGGCCATCTCGCAAGCGCAGGACAGCTCCGTCGTATCAGACCTCGACGACATGCTGACCGCCGCTCAGCAGCTCCAGAGCCTGTACCAGTCGTACGAGAACGATCCGAAGAATTCCGAGGTCGACCCGTCGAGTCAGGCCCCGGCGATGAACTCGGCTTCGCACAGCCTGCAGACGGACTGCGGCGCTGTCTGACCCCCGCTCCTGACCGGAAGAAAGGCCTGCCATGCCCGCGGAATCCACACACGGGGACATCCACACCGGGGACGTCTCCGGCACCTTCGTCGTAGGAGACAACAACCGCGTGACGACCACGACGCACCGCCCTGAGCAGCCGCAGCCGCAGCCGCAGCAGGAGAACTCGGCGAAGGACCAGGCTGCCGTCTTCGCGGTCGAACACGGCATCATGCACGTCACATACAACGCCGGAGCCGAGCGTGAGGCGGAAGGCTGAGAAACGCCGCGTGCCCCGGCCGACGATCGACCGGGGCACGTACGCTGCGGTTCGCTCAGTCCTTGTCGGCCAGCAACTCCAGGTCCTGAGCGCTCAGCGTCGCCGTCTTCAGCAGTTCCCTGATCAGGTTGACACTGAGTGTCGAGCCGACCGGCTCGCCGACCTCGTCGCGCAGCAGTCCGCGCACGCCCCGGCGGTGCAGCCGTTCGCGCACGTCCTCGACCGTGTTCGCGACCGACTTGTGGGTCCAGGACTTTGTCACGTAAGGGGAGGCGTTGACCAGGCGGGCAGTGTCCTCCCAGGCCAGCGGGAGCGGGAAGGCATCGTGGCCCTCCAGGTAGCGCCGGGCGAGAGCGGTGAGCACCAGCCGCTCCTGCGGGGAGAGTTCGTAGACCGTCTCGGGGTCCACCGTCTCCGCGCCGCTCGTGGAGCGTGGGTGCTCGTCGTCCTCGTCCGCGACGCGGACCTCCACCAGGTGCGAACGCCGCTTGGACGAGTTGATCACCAACGGGGTGTACCCGGACTCGATGAGCCGCTTGTGGCCGGTGAGCATCAGCACGCCGTCGGGCAGTTCGATCGGCAGATTGCCGGTGTTGACCAGCCACCAGTCACCGTCCGTGGCCGTGCAGGTGAACACGCCGTGCCGACGGCTGACGGTCGGGTCGTCGACACCGACCGGCACATGAACGTCCTCGCGGTCGCGCCCGAACAGCAGCGTGTACCGGCGCGGCGGCACGGCGTACCCGCCCTCCGGACCCAGTACGAAGATCGTCCCCGGCGGCGCCGAGGGCACCCTGTCGGAGGGACTGCCCGGCGGCAGCATCTGGGGCGGAAAGTTTCCGTACGCCATGTCACATACCTCCGGCTCGGCTCGCGTCAGTGTATGAACGCACTCCGAGGACCGGTCCTCCCGCCGGATGTGTACGCCGGGCAAGGGCGCGCCCGCCGCCAACTTGTGTTGCCTGGCCCTGACTTGCTCGATAGCCTGCCCGTCCGTGAGCGCGAGCGGTCGGGGAACTGCTGATGATGGATAGCACGATCGCCGAACCGCTCGGCGCGGACGACCCGCAGGAGATCGGCAGCTTCAACATCATCGGCCTGCTCGGCGTCGGCGGCATGGGCGAGGTCTATCTCGGGGCGTCCGACAAGGGCTACGCCGCCGTCAAGCGCGTCCGGTCACGGTTGGTCTCCAGCGAGCGTTTCGAACGCGAGGTCGGCATCCTCTACCGGGTGCCGACCGGGGTCGGGCCGCGGGTGCTGGCGAGCGACGGCACCGCGGAACGCCCCTGGTTCGCCACCGAGTACCTACCCGGACTCACCGTGGACGAGGCGGTCCGGCTGCGTGGCCCGCTGCCCGCCGAGGCGCTGTGGCTGCTGCTGGCCGAGGCGACCGCTCACCTGTCGGCCGTGCACGCGCTCGGGATCGCGCACCGCGACGTCAAGCCCGGCAACGTCATGCTGGTGCGGGACGGCGTGAAGCTGATCGACTTCGGCATCGCGCGCGCCGCGGACCAGGCGAGGCTCACCAAGGGCGGCGGCAGCTACGGAACGCAGGGCTTCTCGGCACCGGAACAGCAGGCCGGGGACGAGGACGTGGACGCGCCCGCGGACGTCTACTCGCTCGCGGCGCTCCTGCTCTACGCGGCCTCGGGCCGCACGCCCGGCGTCGTCCCCGACGTCGAGCCGCTGCGCGCCGTGGACGCCGACCTCGCCGCCGTCGTCGAGTCCTGTCTCGCGACCGACCCCGGAGCCCGCCCCACCGCCGGCGAGCTGGCGGAGGCGGCCCGCGCACACCTGCGCGTTCCGCCTCCCCCTTGGCCTTCCGAGGTCATGTCACGCATCGCCTCGCGACGTGCCTTCGCCGCGACGCCGGTCGGCAAGCTGGAGACCGTCCCGCCGCCGGACCTGGATTCGGATCCGATGCCTGAGACCGGGCCCACGTCTGCCGCGGTACCTCGCCACCCACGCAAACGCCTGCTCCTGCTCCCGACCGCCGCAGTGATCGCCCTCGGCGCCGTCGCCGCGTTCGTGCTCGTCCCGCCCGCTTCCCGGCACAAAGGGGCTGCGCATCCGTCCGGCAGCGCGTCGGTCAGCGTCGAGCCCGTGGTCGGGGCGACACGGACGTCCTCCGCGAACCCAAGCCGTTCGGCCTCGCGCACCGCGGAGTCCGGGCGCCCGACCCCGGTCATCCCGGCCGCCACCGACACGACGGTCCCGCCGCGCGCGTCCAGCGCGCGTTCGCCCTCTGGCCCCGTCGCGACCGCCGCGTCCTCAGCAGCCGCCACCCGCGTCACCTCGTCGTCGATGAGTGGTATCAACGGCAGCGACGACCCGGCACAGGTCAAGGGCTCCGAGGCGGACACCTCCTGGGTCGGCAACGACGCCGCCTGCTCCGCCTGGCTGGACGACAACGGCTCCGGCGAACTCGCAGGCGTGCTCAATACCTCCCTGAATCAAAGTTGCGACGCCGAGCTCTACCGCAGCGACGGCATCGCGTACACGTTCTATGCCTCCTGGGGCGCCGCGAAGACAAATTTCATCTCAGACGTCGGCCACACGATGTGGATCTGCGTCTGGAACGCGAGCGACCGATCCGACGAGCAGTGTGCCCCCCGCTTCGCCATGAACGGCCACACCCCCGTCAAGCAGTGAAACAAGCGGGCCAAGTAGAGACAGAGTGCCGGTATGGGTGGGGCTCGAACGTGATGCCAGTAGTCTTCCGCAGCCGTCTGACCAGGTCATCAATAGACCGGCCGCCAAGGCACGGGCCCCCGAGATGAGACAGCTCCGATCCCGGTGGGCGTGGGGCGTGCGAGCACAGTCGCACGATGAGCACGTTTCGTAAATGAGTGTTCGGGGGTCTCTGTGTTTGAGCGCAAGGATGAGGGCAGCCGGTGCCAGCCGTTCCCGCCAGGCGTGTGCGTCATCCCCCCGGCTACAGGGCGGTTGCCGCCGGGGCCAGTGCCTGGCGGTACCAGCTCTCGTAGTGGGCGAAGCGCTCGCTGAAGGCGCCCGGTGTGCAGTCGAGGTCGGCCCACAGCGGCTCGCTGTCGAACCAGTGGTCGGTGACCATCATGTCCAGGTCGTGCCGCGAGCGTCCCTGCGCCCGCAACCACTCGTACGCCTCGTCGAGGGTCAGGTCCCGCTCCGGCCAGGCAACGGACGCGACATCGCCGACCGCGCCCAGGACGGTGTGCCAGGGCACGGGTTCGGGGTGACAGGCGTGGTAGACGGGCGCGGTGAGCTGTTCGCGGGGCGCCAGGGCGACGGCGACCAGCGCCCGGGCCAGGTCCTCGGCGGCGACCAGCGACACCCGTGCGCGCCAGCCCTCCACCGTGCCGGGCAGACCGCGCAGCAGCCGGGCCAGCGCGGGTGCCACCCGTGTGTCCCCCTCGCCGTAGACGAGGTGCGGGCGTACGACCGTGCCGCCCGCGGCGAGTACGGCGTCCTCGCCGACCGCCCGGGTCCGCGAGGTGACCGAGACCGGAGAGCGGTCCAGGTCCTGTGGCCGGGCCTGTAGGAAGGTGCCCCGCCCGTATACGGCGGCGGTGCTGAGGTGGACGACGCGGCCGACCCCGGCCCGGTGTGCCTCGGCCACGAGCGCGGCCGTGCCGCGGGCGTTGACCGCCTCGCACAGCGCGTCCGGGCCGCCGATCTGCGAGGCGCAGTGCAGCAGGGCGTCGGCGCCGTCGCACAGGCCGTGCAGCGAACCGGGGTCGGTCAGGTCGGCGGGGACGATCGTCGTGCCCGGCGCGCCGCTCGTGCGCACCTGGCTGCGATGGGCCGTCAGCCGTGCAGTGAGGCCCTGGCGTTCGGCCTCGCGAGCGACATGGCGGCCGACGAATCCGCCGGCGCCGGTGATCACCACGGTGGGCAAGGTTCGGCTCCTCACAGGGCCTGGTGCGGGCACAGGGTCACTCGGTGGAACTCGGCCGGGTCGCGCCGGGCGAACACGTCCAGCATGACGTCGACCGCCTGGTCAACCAAGGGGAACTGGCGTGGGTGTTCCCCCACGGGGCAAGGAGGTGTGCGGAGGCCGCGAACTCGTCGGTCGGTCTGCGGACTGCGGGCGCCAACCTCCTGCCGACGGCCCTTCGCGGACGCCGCGAACCCGTCGGCCGGCCCACGGACTGCGGGAACCGACCTCCCTGCCCGGTGGGCGCCCGGAACACGACACCCGGCGCCCGCGGCGTATTAAAGAAGTCCTTACCGTGAACGGCTAGCATCGCGGGTCGGAAATCGTCGGTGGCCGGGATGGGGTGAAGGACATGGAGGACCGGGCGCCGAGGATCGCCGTCGCCGTGGTGACCATGGGGAACAGGCCCGACGAGGTCGACGCCCTGCTGGAGTCAGTCGCCAAGCAGGATCTGGCCCCCGCCCGCATCGTGGTCGTCGGCAACGGCTGCCCGCTGTCCGACTTCGCCGACCGCCTGGCGCTCCCCGGCGAGGTCACCCTCCTCGAACTCGACGAGAACCTCGGCTGCCCCGGCGGCCGGAACCAGGCGCTGGCCCGGCTGCGGGAGTTCGGGGACGTGGACGTCGTCGTGGAACTGGACGATGACGGGCTGCTCGTCGACGCGGACGTACTGCGACGGGTACGGGACCACTTCGCGGCCGACCCGAAGCTCGGCATCGTCGGCTTCCGCATCGCGGACGAGCACGGCGAGACACAGCAGCGGCACGTGCCCCGGATCGGCGCATCCGACCCGATGAAGGGCGGCTACGTCACCGGATTCCTTGGTGGCGGCCACGGCTTCCGCACGGCCATGCTCGACGAGATCGGCGACTGGCCCGCCGAGTTCTTCTTCGCCCACGAGGAAACCGACCTGGCCTGGCGCGCCACCGACGCCGGCTGGCGGATCCTGTACGCACCCGAACTGCTGCTCCAGCACCCGAAGACCTCACCGGCCCGGCACGCCATCTACTACCGCGTGAACGCCCGCAACCGGGTGTGGCTGGTCCGCCGCCGACTGCCCATCCCCCTGATCCCGGTCCACCTGGGGATCTGGACGCTGCTCACACTCCTGCGGACCCGCTCGCGAGCCGGTCTGCGGGCCTGGTTCGGCGGGTTCGTCGAGGGGCTGCGGGAGCCGGCCGGCAAGCGGCGGCCCATGCGCTGGCGGACGGTGTGGCGGCTCGCCCGGCTGGGCCGGCCGCCCGTCATCTGAAGGCAGGACGAGGGTCCCGGTCGCTCACCTCCGCCGACCGGGACCCTCTCGTGTCCCCGGATCCGGCCGCGGCAGCGACACTCCCCCGAGTTACGCGTTCTACGCGCGCACCCCCGGGCCAGATCCGATGAAGTGATCACATCAGGTGCTGCCAACGGATCGCTAACATGTGGCCAACGGGTCTGCGTTCAGGCGTCGGTCGATTGGCGTGAAGCCGCCGGCCGCCGACGCCGGACGGCCGCAGCCGCGGCGGATTCGAACGGAGACCGTCGAGCAATGGGTGGCGGGAAACCGTCGTGACAGGGCGGAAATCCGCCAAGAAGGCGGAAACGCAGTGGACGGCGTGAGGCGGCACGAGCTGCGCTTCGGACTGCTGGGACCGCCGGTTCTGTACGACGTCCAGAGCGCCCCAGGTGTGTCCGGCGTCGCCGACGACGAGGCCGGTGTCAACGCGATCGGCAGCCCCAAGGTCCGTACCCTCCTTGCCGCCCTGCTCCTCGAAGCCGGCCGCGTCGTCTCCGTCGAGACGCTCAAGGACGCGCTGTGGGGCGGGGCGCCGCCCGCCTCCGCACAGGCCTCGCTGCACAACCACGTGGCCCGGCTGCGGCGGCTGCTGGACGACCCCGAGCGGCTGCGGGCCGTGCCGCCCGGATATGTGCTGAGGGTCGAACAGGGCGAACTGGACGTCCATGTCTTCGAACGCCATGTCGCGGCGGCACGCGGTGCGCACGCCGACCGCGACTGGGAGCGGACCGTGCGCGAGTGCATGTCCGCGCTCGCGCTGTGGCGCGGCACCCCGCTCAGCGGGCTCCCCGCCGAGCTGAGCGGATACGCCTTCGTCCAGCGGCTGCAGGAGGCGAGGCTGCTGCTTCTGGAATGGCGCCACGACGCCGAGCTGGCTGCCGACAGCGCCCGACTGGACGTACTCGTACCGGAGTTGGCCGCCCTGACAGCCGAGCATCCACTGCGCGAGGCCTTCCACCGCCAGCTGATGCTCGCCCTGCACCGCACCGGCCGGCAGGCCGAGGCCCTTGCCGTCCACCGCGACCTGCGCACCCGCCTGGTGGAGGAACTGGGTGTCGAACCGGGCGCGGCGGTACGCGAGGCGCATACGGAGGTACTGAAAGGGGCCGACGGCCCGGCAGGCGCCGACGGCGGGCAACGCCCGCCCCGGCCACCCGCACCCCACGACAAAAGCGGTACGGGTGGTGCGCATGGGCTCTCGCGCCCGGTCGAGGGCCGGGTGCCACCCGCCACGTCATCCCCCATGCCACCCGCGCCGGCGCAACTCCCCCCGCCACCTCCCCACTTCACCGGCCGCACGCCCGAACAGACCGACCTGCACCGGGCCCTGCTCGACCGGCGCAGTCACGCCCTCACGGTCATCAACGGCATGGCCGGCGTGGGCAAGAGCGCCCTCGCCCTGCACGTATCCCATCAGCTGCGGGAACGTTTCCCCGACGGTCAGCTGTACGTCAACCTGCACGGCGCCACCCCCGGCATGACCCCGCTCACCTCCGCGCAGGCGCTCACCGCCCTGCTCCGCGACCTGGGCACAGAGCCCCGCCGCATCCCCGAACACCCGGACGCGGCCGCCGCGTTGCTGCGCTCGCTGCTCGCGCCGACCCGCACGCTGCTGGTCCTGGACGACGCCGCGAACGCCGCACAGGTGCGGCCGCTGCTGCCGGCGGGCGCCGGGTGCGCCGTGATCGTCACCAGTCGTTCGCCGCTGACCGCCCTCGACGGCGCCCGCCGCTTCCCGCTCACCCCCTTGAGTGACGAGGAGAGCGCCGCGCTGCTGCGGGCGCTCTCCGGCCGCAGCGCCCTCGACGCCGCCCACCCCCTCGTCGAACTCGCCGGCCGCCTCCCGCTCGCCCTGCGCATCGTCGCGGCCCGCCTCGCCGCCCGCCGCGCGCTCACCCCTGAGGTGCTCGCCGGTCAACTGGCCGCCACCGAGGGGCGGTTGCACCATCTGGAGTACGACGACCTGAGCGTCCGCCGCTCCCTGGCCGTCGCCCATGACGCGCTCGCCGCCTCGGAGCGGGAGGCCGACCGGGATGCCGCCCTCGTGCTGCGCGGCATCGGCGCCCTCGATCTGCCCGCGTACGGCGCGCCCCTGCTCGCCCACCTCGTCGGCATCGACGCGCGCCGCGCCGAGGCCGCGTTGGACCGGCTCGTCGACGTGGCCCTCCTGGAGGAGACGGCGTACGGCCGTTACGCCCCGCACGACCTGGTGCGCGACTTCGCCCGCGAACTCGCCGCGGACGAGACCGACGCCGTCGACTCCGCCCTGCCCTGGTACGCCGCCGCGGCCGAACTCGCCCTCGCCGCGCTCGTCGAACCGGGCCTCGACCAGGACGACCGCCGCCGCCCGACCGCGGCCCAGCCGCCGGACCACGTGGCACACGTGGCCGCCCTACCCGGCTTCGAATCCTCCGGACAGGCCTTCGCCTGGGGCGACATGGAGCTGGGAAACGTCGTCACGCTGGTCGAGCGGCACGCCGAGGACACCGACGAACTGAGGGCCGCCCGCATCTCGGTACTGATCCGCCTCTTCTTCCCGTATGTGCAGCGCAGTGGCCGTGTCGCCGAGATGGAGGTGCTCGGCCGGGCCGCTCTGAGCGTGGCGCGCCGGCTCGGTGACGAGGCCGCCGAGGCATACGCGCTGGGGGACCTGGCCGGCCTGCACTTCCTGACCGGGCAGCAGAGCGAGGCCCTCGACCTCAACGACCGGGCACTGGCGATCTGGCGGCGGCTCGACCGCGTCTCCTGGATGCGCCGCTGCCTCAACAACCGGGGCCTGCTGCTCGAAGGGCTCGGCCGTTACGAGGAGTCCCGGCGGGCCCTGCGCCAGAGCCTGGAGTACTCACGGCAGTTGAACGACCCGCACGGCGAGGCCGTGACCCGCAGCCACCTCGGCAACCTGTACGAGCACACCGATCCGCGGGCCGCGATCGAGCAGCACCGGCGCTCGCTCGCCATCGGCCACGAGATCGGTGCCGTGATCGTGCAGCACTCCGCGCACTGCAACATCGGGTACGCCCATCTCACCCTCGGCGAACCGGTCGCCGCCGTCCCGCACTTCGAGGAGAGCCTGCGCATCCTGGGCGGACACGGCGACTGGCACGGAGAGTCGCAGACCCGGCTCGGGCTGGTGCGCGCGCTGAGGCTGCTCGGCCGTACGGACCGGGCCGGCGGCGAGTGCGCCGAACTGCTCCGCCGCGCGAACGCCCGCGCCGACCGCTACACGAGCGGTCTCGTGCGCCATCAGTACGGCCTCCTGCTGCGGGAGCGGGGCCATGCGCTGGAGGCTTACGAGGAATGGCGCGCGGCGCTCGACGCCCTGGACGGGACGGACGAGAAGACGGTGGTGACGGAACTGAGAGAACTACTGGCCGACCCCGAAACCCACTGACTCCCGAACGCCGACCCGCCGCCTGCCACTGCCGTTCACTGGGCCGACTCCAGTCGCACCGGCCCCCGTCACCCCGCCGGCCTGTCGCCCGTCGCCTGCCACCCGTCGTCTGCGGGGCCGACTCCTGCCGTCTGTCGTCCGCCGCCCGCCGTCGTCTGCCGGTCTGCAGCCGTCGTCGTCTGCCGCCATCCGGTCTGCCGCCGCCACCCGTTGTCTGCGGGGCCGCCACCCGTTGTCTGCGGGGCCGACTCCCGTCGTCGTCCGCCGGTTGCCTCCCGTCGTCGTCTGCCGGGCCGACTCCCGCCTCCCGCCGGGCCGACCCCCACCGCTCACCGCGTACCGCGACCGCGTACCGCTCACTTCGCGTCGGCATAGCACTCCACCACCGCCGTGGTGAACGGGAACCGTACCGGCGTCTCCCCGAAGGTCAGTCGCCCCGCCAGCTCAGCCGCCTCCCGGATCGCCGTCACCACTGCCTCCGCCTCCCGCTCGGGGCAGTGCACGATCACCTCGTCGTGCTGGAAGAAGACCAGCTCGGCCGCCATGTCCGCGCAGGCCTGGCGCAGTGCGGCGAGCAGCAGCAGGGCCCAGTCGGCAGCGCTGCCCTGGACGACGAAGTTGCGGGCGAAGCGGCCGCGGGCGCGGGCGTTGGTGGAGGCGTAGCCCGGCACCCAGTCGGTCCCGGCGGGGGTCTCGGCCGGTTCGTCCTGCGGGATGCCCGCCTCCTCCGCCGCTTCGTCGCCCGCCCCGGCGGCGGGCGGGCAGGTCCGCCCCAGCCAGGTCCGCACGAGCCGTCCCTCCTCGCCCGCGCGCGCCGCGTCGTCGACGTACGCCACCGCCCTGGGGAAGCGGCGTCTGAGCGCGGCGAGGTTCTTCAGGCCGTCGCCGGAGGTCTGGCCGTAGACCGCGCCCAGTACGGCGAGCTTGGCCTGGGCTCGGTCGCCGGAGAAGGCCCGGTCGGAGACGGACTGGTAGAGGTCGCTCTCGCGGCCGGCCACCTCCATGAGCCCCGGGTCGCGGGAGATCGCCGCGAGTACACGTGGCTCCATCTGATCGGCGTCCGCGACGACGAGCCGCCAGCCGGGGTCGGCGACGGCGGCCCGCCGGATCACCTTGGGGATCTGCAGCGCGCCCCCACCGTTGGTGACCCACCTGCCCGTGACGGTCCCGCCCGCGAGGAACTCGGGTCTGAACCGGCCGTCGCGCACCCAGTCCTGCAGCCAGGACCAGCCGTGAGCGACCCAGATCCGGTACAGCTTCTTGTACTCCAGCAGCGGCTTCACAGCCGGGTGGTCTACGGACTCGATCTCCCAGCGCCGGGTCGACCTGACCTTGATCCCGGCCCGCGCGAACGCCTTGATGACGTCGGCGGGCAGATCCGGCCGGACGCGGCGCCCGAAGGCGGTGGACACCTCGTCGGCCAGTTCGGCGAGGCGGCGGGGCTCGCCACCGCCCGCGTACCGCTCGCCGAGGAGTTCGTTCAGCAGCCGGCGGTGCACGTCGGCGCTCCACGGCAGTCCCGCCCGGTTCATCTCGGCGGCGATCAGCATGCCCGCCGACTCGGCCGCGGTCAGCAGCCGCATCCGGTCGGGGTGCGCGGTGGCGTCGTGCCGGCGCTGCTGCTCGGCATACACCTCGGCCAGGTCGGGCAGCGGCACATGGACGGTCTGCGGTTCGAAGAGCGGGGACTGCGCGCCGGGCTCGGCGGAGCGCTGCGGCGGGTCGGGCGGTACGGGGCCACCGCGCAGCCGGGCCAGGGCGGCCGCCGCCGAGTGGGGCTCCCCGTACCGTCCCTCGTGGCCGAGCAGGAGGGTCTCGGCGTCCTCGATGTCGTAGCACCGCTCCACCCGCACCCCCGTGGCGAGCAGGCGCGGATAGACCTCTGCGGTGGAACGCCACACCCAGCGCGCGACCTCGGGCCGCACCCGCACGGCCGTGGCGAGGTCGGGCTCCCAGCGGACCGGTCCGGCGAGCAGCCCGTCCGGACCGAGGGGGGCGATCTCCACGCCACCGTCCTCGGCCGGAGCGAGCGCCCAGCGATCGGTCATGACGGCGAGTGTCGCAGGGGGGTCTGACAACGGCCTCCGCAGGCGGCGGCCTCAGCCCTCCTCGCCCGGGATCTTCAGATAGCCCGCGAGCGCCTTGGCGAGATCGGTCTCCACCGGTTCCTTCGCCAGACCGAGGCCGGCCAGCACTCCGGACCCATTCTCGAACTCCAGCAGGGCCAGCAGGATGTGCTCGGTGCCGACGTAGTTGTGCCCGAGGCGCAGGGCCTCGCGGAAGGTGAGTTCCAGGACCTTCTTGGCGTCGGAGGCGTACGGGACGAGCTCCGGGACCTCCTCGGCGGCCGGCGGGAGCGTGGCGGCCGCCGCCTCGCGCACGGAGTCGAGGGAGACGCCCTGCTGGACGATCGCCTTGGCGGCCAGGCCCTCCGGTTCGGCGAGCAGGCCGAGGGCCAGATGCGCGGGCAGGACCTCGGTGTTGCCGGTGGTCTTGGCCTGGTTGTGGGCGGTCATCACCACGTTGCGGGCGCGCGGCGTGTAGCGGCCGAAGCCCTGGTTCGGGTCGAGGGCGGTCGACTCCTTGGGCACGAACCGCTTCTGCGCGGCCTGCCGGGTGACGCCCATGCTCTGGCCGATGTCCGTCCAGGAGGCGCCGGACCGCCGGGCCTGGTCCACGAAGTGACCGATCAGGTGGTCGGCCACTTCACCGAGGTGATCGGCGGCGATGACCGCGTCCTGGAGTTGGTCGAGGGGTTCGGAGTGAACCTTCTTGATGGCTGCGATGAGGTCGTCGAGACGTACGGACGACGTGGTCGGATTCGTCGACATGTGTCAACCCTAGGTTGACAGGGCTAGGGGTGTCAACCCTCGGTTGACAACAGTTACCGCCTCACGCGCGTGCCGCTGCCTCGGTTGCCGCACGAACACCGCGCAGGCCACGCCGAACGCTGCCCGAATCGCGGGGAGCGAGACCAGCCCGGGAGAACGCGACGTCAGGCCGACCAGTCCAGTCGGATGCCGCTCCTCGCCGCCGGCGCCGCAACTCCCGCTGGGCGGTGAGCCGTTCGGCCTCCGTCGACGACGGCCGCCGGATGGTCTCCTTCAGCTCGGCGCGGCGCACGGCGTGCCGGGCGAATCCCCTTTCGCCCGCTCCGAGGCGCTGATCCCGCGGGCAGGTGGGCGAGGCCCCGATCCGCGACCGGCCGGCCCCGCTTCAATGTCAGTGCCTCGTGGCACGATCGACGAGTGAGCAGCACTGCCTCCAGCACCGTCGAAAGCGCCTTCCGGGCCGCCCTGTACGCCGAGACCGACACCGCCCTCGACGCGGGCGCCTCCCTGCTGGCCGCGCACCCGGCAGCCGACGAAGAACTCACCGACCGCGGCCGGGAGTTCGTGGCGACGGCATGGCGGCGCGGCTGGCAGCCCGCCGACCTCGTCCGGATGGTGCGGCGCGAGCTGGAGGACGTACACGTACGCCTGGCGTCGGCGCTGATCCGCGCGCAGAGGCCCGACGACCGCCCGCGCGGCACCCGCTGGACCGCGCAGCTGGACGAGCTCACCGCCGAAGCGGCCGAAGCCGAGGCCGTAGGCCCGCCACCGCGCACCGACCGCTTCACGCACGCGACGACCGTCCTGGAGCTGTACCGCCTGCTGCTGCGCCTGCCGGCCCTCGAACCCCTCGACGAGCCCACGCGGCAGTCCGGTGCCGGTGCCGACGCCGGTCCGGGATCCGAGTCGCGCATGCTCACCCGTATCCGCGCACTGCTCGCCAAGGCGGAGGCGACCGGCTTCCCCCAGGAGGCGGAGGCACTGTCCGCGAAGGCGCAGGAGCTGATGGCCCGGCACAGCATCGACGAGGCGCTGCTCGCCGCCCGGGCGCCGTCCCCCGACACCCCCGGAGCGTGCCGGATCGGCGTCGAGGCGCCGTACGAGCAGGCGAAGGCGGTGCTGCTGGATGCGGTGGCCACCGCGAACCACTGCCGGGCCGTGTGGAACGAGCCGCTGGGCTTCTCCACCGTCGTCGGCTTCGAGGCGGACCTGGAAGTGGTCGAGCTCCTGTACACCTCGCTCCTCGTGCAGGCCACGACGGCCATGACGAAGGCGGAGACGGCCCAGCGGGCGGGCGGCCGCAGACGCACCAAGACCTTCCGGCAGTCCTTCCTCGCGGCCTACGCCCACCGGATAGGCACGCGCCTGGCTGCGGCGGCCGAGACGCAGGTGACCGACGACCTGCTCCCGGTGCTGGCCTCCCGCGAGGTCGCGGTCACCGCGCACACGGACCGCATGTTCCCGCAGACGACCACGTCCCGCCTGCGCGGGGTGAGCGATGCCGCAGGCTGGACCGAGGGCGCGCAGGCCGCGGACCGGGCGCAAGTGGGCCCCCGGCCACGGCTTCCGTGAATACCCACGGCTTCCGTGAAGACGTACGGGCGTGAGAGGTACGGGCGTCAGTCGCCGGCCTGCTGGAAGGCGGTCACCGAGGCGTTCGGGCTGCTCGCGCCGCCCTTGAGAGCGACGTCGCCGTAGGACCACTTGAAGCTGTGGGCGGCGCTGGAGCCGGGCAGGGTGAACGTCACGGTCTTCACCGCGAGGCTCTTGCTTCCGCCGGCCTCGCCCCGGACGTAGGCGATGGTGAAGGAGGCGGTCGCGTCCTTGGCGAGGGTCAGCTTCTGGGCCTTGGCGGCCTTGTCGGCAGGGACGGTGCTGGAGTCGTCGCCGGCGTGGAGGCCGACACCCGGGAAGCCGTTCAGGGTGCACTTGGAGCCGCGGTTGGTGATCGTGACGGTGACATTGCCGGAGTCCCCGGCGCCCGGGGCCGCGCTCGCGGCAACCTGCACGCCGACGCCGTCGAGCGTGCAGGCGTCACCGGCCTTGCTCTCGCTCGTGCCGCTCTTGCTCGCGTCGCTGCTCGTGCCGCCGTCACCGCCGTTGTCGTCGCAAGCGGTCAGCAGCAGGGCCGCGGCGAGGGCGGCGACGGTGATCGGGGTGGCGCGCATATGGGTCCTCTGATGCTCTGCGGCGTGACGCCGGTGATCGCGTGCATGGATCATCACGCACGCACCCGCAGGGGCGGTTGCCCGCCCCTGCCTGACTACTGTTCGACTACTGTCCGAGGCTCGCCGTGGGCAGCCCCGTCGGCAGGCCGCCGCCCTTCGACTTGGTGTACGTCTCCTTGCCGACACTGCCCGACCAGGTGATCTTCAATGAGCCCTTGGACACGGAGTCGACCATCCCCGTCGCCCGGTCCTTGCTCCCGTCCGTGCAGGTGAGGCGGATCATCTCCATGCTGGCTTCCTTGCCCGCGGTCCCGCTGCACACGGTCCCGCCGGTCGAGAAGAGCCCGGCCTTCTTGTCGGTGATCACCAGCGCCACGGCCTTGCCACCGGTCGTGGCGAGCCAGCTGCCCTGCAGGTCGCCGGACGCGCTCGTCGCCCCGCCCGTGCCACCGCCCGTGTCCGCCGTCGAGGCCGCGGAGGAGGAGGGGCTGGACGAGGAGTCGTCCGTGGAGTCGCGGCCGCTGCACGCGGTCAGTACGAGCGCGCCCGCAAGCCCGGCGGCCGCCGCCGCGATCCGCACCTGCCGGCGCGACACCGCGCGAGAGGGACGCGTGAAGGTCGCCGAAGTCACTGGAAGCTCCCAAGCTGTAGCGGGCGGTGGCCGGTCGCCCGGCCGCGTGGCCGAAACGCCCGCAGCAAGCTACCAGCAGCGACCGCCCGCCCCATGGGGAGCGCCTGTGAGATTTACCAGGAGGACTTGCGCACACCCGGCAGATGTCCGGCGTGCGCCTGTTCCCGCAGCGACACCCGCGACAGCCCGAAGACCCGGAAGTACCCGCGCGGCCGTCCGTCCACCTGGTCGCGGTTGCGTACGCGCGTCGGGCCGGCGTCGCGCGGCTGGCGCCGCAACTCCCGCTGGGCGGCGAGCCGTTCGGCCTCCGTCGACGACGGCCGCCGGATGGTCTCCTTCAGCTCTGCGCGGCGCTCGGCGTGCCGGGCGACGATCTCCCGCCGCTGCTCGTTCTTCGCGATCTTGCGCTGCTTGGCCATCAGACCCGCACCCCCCGGCGCACGGATCCGCGCCACGGCCGCCTCGACGCCGATCGCGTCCACGGTCCTGATCCCCTTCGTGCTCAGCCGCAGCCGCACGTGCCGGCCCTCGCCCGGCAGCCAGTACCGCTTGCTCTAGATGTTGGGGTCGAAGCGGCGGGACGTCCGCCGGTGGGAGCGGGAGATGCGGTTGCCGAAGCCGGGCCGGGCGCCGGTCAGCATGCAGTGCGCGGACATGGGTGTCGTACCTCTCCTGGAGTCACTGTCGCTAATGGAATTCATTTTCAGTAACCCACGGCAACGCTGCGCCCGGCGGGCCGAAATACCGGAACATGTGCGGACGGGGGAACAGGAAGGCCGCGGCGTGCGTCTCTTCCTAGTGTGCGTACGGGGGCGGCCCGGCATGTGATGCGGGCGCCGGGGCAGACGCTGGAGCGGATGTAGAAGCGCGTACGACCATGTCAGGCCTCGTGCGCCACATCTGTAACCGCAGCACCACCCCTCGTGCACGTGCATCTGCTCACGCATCCGCACGTGAACACGGCTATGATCCGGACCAGTTGACCGCTGCATCAATGGCCCCAAGGCCACCGCACCACCGGGGAGCGACCTGTGGACCACGACGTGTACAACGGCATGGCGGCCACGGAGCTGAACGGGGTGGCCTGGCAGAAGAGCCTGCACAGCAACTCGCAGGGATCCTGCGTGGAGTTCGCCAGACTGCCCGGCGGAGACGTGGCCGTCCGCAACTCGCGCTTCCCCGAAGGTCCGGCGCTCGTCTACACGCGCGCCGAGATCGAGGCGATGCTCCTGGGCGTCAAGGACGGCGAGTTCGACCACCTCGTGGTGGGCTGACGCTCGGCCGAGCCCGAGTCAGGGCCCGAGCCCGAGTCAGGGCCCGAGGCAACTCGGGGCAATCGGTGCCTTGTGCGGCGTAACGCGCGTAGAACCCCGGCGTCAGTGGACGCCGGGGTTCGTCATTGCGCGGGCAGCGGCTGAGACGCGTGCGGCAGCCGGAACAGCGCCCAGACGACCTTGCCGCCGAGCGTGCCGGCCATCGGGTGCCAGCCCCAGCTGTCGGCGAAGGAGTCGACGAGGAACAGGCCGCGGCCCGACTCGGCGGAGAAGTCGTCCGCCTTCCGGGCGACCGGGCTCGCGTGGCTCGGGTCGCGTACCGCGCACACCAGTCGCTCGGTCCAGCGCATCAGGTGCAGACGCACGGGCGGGGTCTGCTCCGCCGTACACAGGCTGCCCGCCGGCAGGCCGTGCCGCAGGGAGTTGGTGACCAGCTCGGAGACCACCAGACAGACATCGTCGAAGCGGTCGCCCGTGTCCCACTGGTCGAGGGTTCTGCGGGTGAAGCGTCTTGCCTCGCGCACTGCTTCGTAGCGGGCGGGAAGGGCGCAGGATGCGGCGTTGGACACGGCTGCGGGATCCAGCGGCGGAAGGCCCTGCCGTAACGGCTCGAGCATGGTCGATCCATTCGTCCCCATGCGAGGCACTCCCCGGTGTTCGCGGTCGTTGCGATGCAGCGGTTGCGCGGGACCATGGTTTCGGATGCGCGGTGCAGATGCAAGGTGCAGATGCACGTGCACGTGACCGAATTGGACGTTCCCGTACCGCTTCTTGGTCATTTTTTCCGCCATCTTCTCTCCCTCTCCTTCCCAACTCCTTCCCGCTTCCTGGGCGGAATCTTCGACTTCCTCTCTTCTCTGTAATCGGACGAGTACTGCTCGGAGTGTTTTAGTGGCAGACTTCGGCCCCTGAAGGCGGTGGGGAGGCTGGCGAACGTGAGCGTGGGAGAGCCCGGATCGGTGGTGCGGCGTATGCTGCTCGGCTCGCAACTCAGGCGGCTGCGCGAAGCGCGCGGCATCACCCGCGAGGCGGCGGGCTACTCGATCCGCGCGTCCGAGTCGAAGATCAGCCGGATGGAACTGGGCCGGGTGAGCTTCAAGACGCGTGATGTCGAAGACCTGTTGACGCTGTACGGCATCACGGACGAGCAGGAGCGCACCCAGCTCCTGTCCCTCGCCCGCGAGGCCAACGTCGCGGGCTGGTGGCACAGTTACTCGGACGTGCTGCCGAGCTGGTTCCCCACCTATGTGGGCCTGGAGGGCGCGGCGCATCTGATCCGGGCCTACGAGGTGCAGTTCGTGCACGGCCTGCTGCAGACCGAGGCGTATGCACGTGCGGTCGTGCGGCGAGGGATGAGGGGGGCGAGCCCCGCCGACATCGAGAAGCGTGTGGAGCTGCGCCTGGAGCGGCAGAAGAACCTCGTCTCCGAGCATGCGCCCGACTTCCACGTCATCCTGGACGAGGCCGCCCTGCGCCGCCCGTACGGCGACCGCGAGGTGATGCGCGGTCAGCTCCAGCACCTGATCGAGATCTCGGCACGACCGAACGTACGGCTGCAGATCATGCCGTTCGGCTTCGGCGGTCACTCGGGCGAAAGCGGCGCGTTCACGATCCTCAGCTTCCCGGAGTCCGACCTGTCGGACGTCGTCTATCTGGAGCAGCTCACCAGTGCGCTCTATCTGGACAAGCAAGAGGACGTCGGCCAGTACGAGAAGGCGCTGAAGGAGCTCCAGCAGGACAGCCCCGGGCCGGACGAGAGCCGCGACCTTCTTCGAGGCCTCCTCCAGCTCTCCTAGGGTTCTCCCCACAACTTCGCTCTCAGTCCCCAACCCGCTTGCGGCGCCCGTACGATGACGTGTGATCAGACCGTGACGTTGATCGTGTCTGCTAGCGATTTGGGGATCACATGTCGTCGTACTTCACCGACCTGGCTCAGCAGTACATCGACGGTGAGTGGCGCCCGGGCACGGGATCCTGGGACATCATCGACTTCAATCCGTACGACGGCGAGAAGCTGGCGTCGATCACGATAGCCACGGTCGACGAGGTCGACGATGCGTACCAGGCGGCGGCCCGCGCCCAGAAGCAGTGGGCGAAGATCAACCCGTACGCCCGCCGCGCGGTGTTCGAGAAGGCGCTGCGGCTGATCGAGGAGCGCGAGCAGGAGATCACCGAGCTGATCATCGCCGAGCTCGGTGGCACCCGTCTGAAGGCCGGCTTCGAACTCCACCTCGCCAAGGAGTTCCTGCGCGAGTCGATCCAGTGGGCGCTGCGCCCCGAGGGCAAGATCCTCCCGTCGCCGGTGGACGGCAAGGAGAACCGCCTCTACCGCGTCCCGGTCGGCGTGGTGGGCGTCATCAGCCCCTTCAACTTCCCCTTCCTGCTGTCGATCAAGTCGGTCGCCCCGGCCCTGGCCCTCGGCAACGGCGTGGTGCTCAAGCCCCACCAGAACACCCCGATCACCGGCGGCTCCCTGGTCGCGAAGATCTTCGAGGACGCGGGGCTCCCGGGCGGTCTGCTCAACGTCGTCATCACGGACATAGCGGAGATCGGCGACGCCTTCATCGAGCACCCGATCGTGAAGGTCATCTCCTTCACCGGCTCCGACAAGGTCGGCCGCCACGTGGCCACCGTCTGCGCCTCGCACTTCAAGCGCTCGGTCCTCGAACTCGGCGGCAACAGCGCGATCGTGGTCCTCGACGACGCCGACATCGACTACGCGGTCGACGCGGCGGTCTTCAGCCGGTACGTCCATCAGGGCCAGGTCTGCATGGCCGCCAACCGCGTCCTGGTCGACCGTGCGATCGCCGACGAGTTCACGGAGAAGTTCGTCGCCAAGGTGAAGACCCTCAAGGCGGGCGACCCGCGCGACCCGCAGACCGTCATCGGCCCGGTCATCAACTCCTCGCAGGCGGACGCTCTTTCGGGTGTCGTCGAGCAGGCGGTCGCCGAGGGTGCGACGGCCCTGCTGCGCGGCACGACCACCGACAACCTGGTCGAGCCCTCGGTCCTCACCGGCGTCCCCGCCGACTCGGCCCTGCTGCGGCAGGAGGTCTTCGGCCCGGTCGTCTTCCTCATCCCCTTCGACGGCGAGGAGGAGGCCGTACGCCTCGCCAACGACACGCCGTACGGCCTGAGCGGCGCCGTCCACACGGGCGACGTGGAGCGGGGTGTCGCCTTCGCCAAGCAGATCGACACCGGCATGTTCCACGTGAACGACGGCACCGTGCACGACGAGCCCCTCGTGCCCTTCGGCGGCGAGAAGAGCTCCGGTCTGGGCCGGCTGAACGGCGAGACGACCATCGAATCCTTCACCACCCTGAAGTGGATCTCGGTGCAGCACGGCAGGAGCGGGTTCCCGTTCTAGTGCCCACTGGTTCTTCGTGATCTTCCGGTCTTCGTGACCGCGGCGCGCCATTGAGGACAGAGTCTGACCTAAATCGCCCGTAGCTTCGTCGGTGTCAGGCAGGGGGACGGACTTCCTGCCACCGGCGAAAGGCGGCGGTCATGGTCACTCACGTACTGGTCGAGGAGCGGGGCGACGAGCGGGGGGCGCTGCTGTCCTTCCTGGCGGAACAGCGCGGCGGCATCCGCCGGGCGGTGCTCGGGCTGACGGACGAGCAGGCCTCGTCCCGCCCCAGCGTCAGTGAGCTGTCCCTGGCGGGTCTGGTGAAGCACGTCGCGGAGACCGAGCAGGGCTGGGTGGCCCGCGCGCGGGGCGAGTCGCCGGCCGTGCACCGTGATCCGTCGAACTGGCACGAGTGCTTCGCGCTCCTCGACGGTGAGACCGTCGAGTCGCAGCTCGCGTACTGGGAGAAGGTCGCCGCCGAGACCGAGGCCTGGATCCGCTCGGTGCCGAGCCTGGACGACACCTTCCCGCTCCCGGACCAGCCCTGGTTCCCGCCGGAGGGGCGCGTCTCCATGCGCTGGCTGTGCCTGCATCTGATCCGCGAGACCGCCCGGCATGCCGGGCACGCCGACATCATCCGGGAGTCCCTGGACGGGAAGACGGCGTTCGAGCTGGTGGCGCTCGCCGAAGAGTGAGGCCGTACGAGGCCATAACCTGGACCGCATGTCAACTATCCGTCTCCTCGTGCTGGGCGCGGTCCGCCAGCACGGGCGGGCCCACGGCTACCAGGTGCGGAGCGACCTGGAGTACTGGGGGGCGCACGAGTGGTCCAACGCCAAGCCAGGCTCGATCTACCACGCCCTGAAGCAGCTGGCGAAGCAGGGGTTGCTGCACGCGCACGAGATCGCGCCGTCCACGGCCGGCGGGCCGCCGCGCACGGAGTACGAGATCACCGACTGGGGTACCGAGGAGTTCCTCCGGCTGCTGCGCGAGGCGCTGACCTCCTACGACCAGAAGATGGACGTGAAGTCGGCGGCCATCGGCTTCATGGTCGACCTGCCGCGTGCCGAGGTGGTGGCCCTGCTGAAGGAGCGGGTCCGGCGCAGCGAGGAGTGGCGAGGGGCCGTCACCGAGCACTACGTGCCGGAGGGCGGCCCCGAACAGCTCGGCCACATCGGCGAGATCATGAACCTCTGGGTGCATACGGCCGATGCCGAGGCCGCGTGGACCGAGGGGCTGATCGGCCGGATCGAGGGCGGGGCGTACACGTTCGCGGGGGAGGGCGAGCCGTTCGTCGGCGTGCTGGCCGAGGGAGACGAGAACCCGTACGCCACGGGGGAGCGCCATCCCGGGGACGACCACTAATCAAGTTTGACCAATCGCCTCGGCGGCGTTACTTTCGAGCGGTAGACAAGTTTGACTAACGAGGGAGTGGCAGTGGCCGACGCGGCGATCACCGTCGACGGAGCACGCAAGAGGTACGGCGAGAAACACGCACTGGACGGGCTGGACCTCACCGTCGCCCGCGGCACGGTGCAGGCAGTCCTGGGCCCGAACGGCGCGGGCAAGACAACCCTGGTCCGCATCCTGTCCACCCTGCTCGCGCCCGACGCGGGCCGCATCGAGGTGGCCGGCCACGACGTCATGGCCGAGGGCCGGGCGGTGCGGCTGCGCATCGGCCTGCTCGGCCAGCACGCGGCCCTCGACGAGGAGCTGAGCGGCCGGCAGAACCTGGAGATGTTCGGCCGCCTGTACCACCTGGGCGGCCGCCCCGCGCGCGTGCGGGCCGGCGAACTCCTGGAGCGCTTCGGCCTCACCGACACCGGCCGCAAGCCGGTGCGCGCCTACAGCGGCGGCATGCGGCGCCGCCTGGATCTGGCCGCCTCGCTGATCAGGGACCCGGAGGTGCTGTTCCTGGACGAGCCGACGACCGGCCTCGATCCGCGCGGCCGCGCCGAGGTGTGGGCGTCGGTCCGCGCCCTGGCCGGTGGCGGTACGACGGTCCTGCTCACCACCCAGTACCTGGAGGAGGCGGACCAGCTCGCCGACCGCATCTCGGTTGTCGACGCCGGCCGGGTGATCGCCGACGGCACGGCGGACGCCCTCAAGGCGGCCACCGGCGGCGACCGCATCGACGTGGTGCTGCGCGACGCGGGTCAACTGGGCGCGGCGGTCGCGCTGTTGCCGGTGGAGAAGGCCGAGATCTCGGTCGACCCGGACCGCCGGCTGCTCAGTGCCCCCGTCACCGACCGTATGGCGGCGCTCTCCGGCGTCGTACGCGCCCTGGAGGACGCCGGTATCGAGGCCGAGGACGTCGGTCTGCGCCGGCCCACGCTCGACGAGGTGTTCCTGCACCTGACGGGACCGACGGGACCTGTGCAGCGGGACGACCGCACGAAGGAGGCCGCCGCATGAGCAGCGCCTACGCACTGACCGACTGCTGGACCATGACCCGCCGCGAACTCGACCACTGGGCACGGCAGCCCGTGCAGGTGCTCGTCGGCCTGGTCTTCCCCGTGATGCTGCTGCTGATGTTCGGGTACCTGATGGGCGGCGGACGCGGAGTGGCCGGCGGCTATGTGGACTACCTGGTGCCTGGCATGCTCGCGCTCACCATGGCCTTCGGCCTGGAGGGCACGATGCTCAACGTCACCCAGGATCTCAACAAGGGTGTCGTGGACCGCTTCCGCTCGCTGCCGATGGCCAACGGCGCGATCCTGGTGGGGCGTTCGGCCGCCGACATGCTCCAGTCGGCCGTCGGCCGTCGGCCGTCGGCCTCGCGGTCCTCGTCGGTGTCGGGCACGCCCTCGGCTGGCGCGTGCACGGCTCCCCGGCCGCGTTCCTGGGCGCGATGGGCCTGTTGCTGCTCCTCCGGTTCGCCATGCTGTGGATCGGCATCCAGCTCGCCCTGGTCGCCGGGAAGCCCGAGCTGGTGCAGGCCGTGCAGATCCTGGTCTGGCCGGTCGGTTTCCTCTCCAACGCGATCGCCACGCCCGGCTCGATGCCCGGCTGGCTCGGCACGGTCGTCGAGTGGAACCCGATGTCCCAGACCACGACGGCCGTACGGGACCTGCTGGGCGGCCCCGGCGGGGAGCCGGGGCATGTGTGGGCGGCCGTCTGCTGGCCGCTGGGGCTGCTGGCGGTGTTCTTCCCGCTCGCCCTGCGGCGGTTCGCGCGCCTCGGTCGATAGCGCGTCAGTGGTGGAAGCCGGTGGCCGTGCCCTTGTCCCCGGTGAACGGGTACGGCTGACGGCGCAGTTCCGGCAGCAGCCGTGTCAGGTCCTCCACGAACAGGTCGGCGAGGTCCGTCGAGAAGCCGTTGCGGCACACCACCCGCAGCACGGACAGGTCCTGCCGGTTCGGCGGGAAGGTGTACGCGGGCACCAGCCAGCCGCTCTCCCGCATCCGCCGGGACACGTCGAAGACGTCGTACGAATCCACGCCCTCGGCCGTCGTGAAGGCGAAGACGGGCAGTTCTTCGCCCCGGGTCAGCAGCCGGAAGTCGCCGAGCGCCTCGACGCGTTCGGCGATGCCCACGGCCACGTCCCGCGTCGTCTGCTGCACGGCCCGGAAGCCCTCGCGGCCCAGTCGCAGGAACGTGTAGTACTGCGCGACGACCTGGGCGCCGGGGCGCGAGAAGTTGAGGGCGAAGGTCGGCATGTCGCCGCCCAGGTAGTTGACGCGGAAGACGAGGTCCTCGGGCAGCGCCTCCTTGTCACGCCACAGCGCCCAGCCGACGCCCGGGTAGACCAGTCCGTACTTGTGCCCCGAGGTGTTGATGGACGCCACGCGCGGGAGGCGGAAGTCCCAGACCACGTCCGGGTCGAGGAAGGGGGCGACCATGCCGCCGGACGCGCCGTCCACGTGCACCGGGATGTCCAGGCCGGTGCGCTCCTGGAGGGCGTCGAGCGCCGCGCACAGGTCCGCGATGGGCTCGTAGGAGCCGTCGAAGGTCGAGCCGAGGATGCCGACGACCCCGATGGTGTTCTCGTCGCACAGGTCGGCGGCGGCCTGCGGATCGAGGTGGAAGCGGTCCCCGTCCATGGGCACCTGGCGGGCCTCCACCTCCCAGAAGTTGCAGAACTTGTCCCAGCACACCTGGACGTTGACGCCCATCACCAGGTTGGGCCGCGCCCCCGGGGTGGGGTTCCGCTTGCTCCAGCGGCGCTTGAGCGCCATCCCGGCGAGCATGCACGCCTCGCTGGAGCCGGTCGTCGAACAGCCCACTGCCGTCGACGGATCGGGCGCGTTCCACAGGTCGGCGAGCATCGCCACACACCGCTGCTCCAGCTCGGCGGTGCGCGGGTACTCGTCCTTGTCGATCATGTTCTTGTCCCGGCACTCCGCCATCAGGACGCCGGCCTGCGGCTCCATCCAGGTGGTCACGAACGTGGCGAGATTCAGCCGTGCGTTGCCGTCCAGCATCAGCTCGTCGTGCACCAGCTGATACGCCGTCATCGGAGGCATGGCCGCGTCCGGGAGCCGGTGCCTGGGTGGCGCGTCGGTCATGCCGGCGACCGGGTTGGCCTCCCCGAAGAAGGGATTGACCGACACCGGGCGCTCGTCGCGCTTCTGGGGGCCCTTGTGGAGTGCCATGACCTTGTCTCCTTGTCGTTCGAAGAGCGGGTGCCGGCGGAACGGGGTTCCGTCGGTACGCAGTTGCATCTGGGCCGGCCGGCCACCAGCAGCCAGGCGGGCAGCGAGGCGAAGCGCAACACGGCGATGATCGAGGGTGAGGACACCAGCACCGCTGCCGTGAACAGGCTCACCCAGGCCCGGCGGGTGACGGCGAGGAGTGTGCCCAGTACGCCCATGGCGACACCGAGCGCCGGGTGAACGGCCGGTAAGAGGGCGTGCGCGCCCAGCCCCGAGGCGGCGCCGACGAACACCGCCGGGAAGATCCGTCCGCCCCGGAAGCCGCAGGACGCCGCGCCGAGCAGCGTGGCCAGTTTCACCACGGCCATCGGGGCGAACCCCGCCCGCCGACCAGCCGTCCGGATCACGCGCCGGCTCCGCGATCTCGTCCAGCCCCTTGAGGCGCGTCGGATGCCCTCTCAGGGCGCCCGGCAGCCCCAGGACGAGCCGGTCGGCCGGGAAGCGCCACCGTCGGGTGCCTGAGGCGCCGGAAGACGCCGTGGACCGGCTGGAAGGCGCAGGCCGCGCACCTACCGAGCGCCGCCGCCGGCGTGGCGATCACCAGCGCGGCCGGCAGATCGCCCCAGCCGGGTCGGCCCATCGGGGGCGGGTGCAGGTCGAAGCTCGGCTCCGCCACCAGGGTGGCCGTCAGGGCGCCCGCCCCGACGGCCACCAGCGGACCGAACACGTGGTCCCACACCAGCCCCTTCAGCTGCCGCCCGGCCGGCGCCTCGGAGAAGCTCGCGCCCACGCCCGCCACGAGAGCGGGCAGGATCAACGGCGGCAACGCGCGTGCCGGTGCCGCGGGGGCGGCGGGCGCCTGCTGCGTGGTGTCGTGAGCCACCGGCCCACCATAAGCGGACAAAAGGGGCGCTACATCTGGAACGGATTGCTCCGGAAATCGGACTTGCACCTCACGTCACGTGAGGCCCCACCGTGGAGTGCGTCACAAGAAAGGAGCGGACGAAGTGAGCTACTCCGTCGGACAGGTCGCGGGCTTCGCCGGCGTCACGGTGCGCACGCTGCACCATTACGACGACATCGGCCTGCTCGTCCCGAGCGAGCGCAGCCACGCGGGCCACCGGCGCTACAGCGACGCCGACCTCGACCGGCTGCAGCAGATCCTGTTCTACCGGGAGCTCGGCTTCCCGCTCGACGAGGTCGCCGCCCTGCTCGACGACCCGGCCGCGGACCCGCGCGCGCACCTGCGCCGCCAGCACGAGCTGCTGACCGCCCGGATCGAGAGGCTGCAGAAGATGGCGGCGGCCGTGGAGCACGCCATGGAGGCACGCACGATGGGCATCAACCTGACACCCGAGGAGAGGTTCGAGGTCTTCGGCGACAAGGACCCCGAGCAGTACGCGGAGGAGGCGGAACAGCGCTGGGGCGGCACGGAGGCGTACGCCGAGTCACAGCGCCGCGCGGCCACCTACACCAAGGAGGACTGGAAGCGACTGCAGGCCGAGGTCGACTCCTGGAGCGAGCGTTACGCCGCCCTGGTGGCCGCCGGTGAGCCGCCGGCCGGCGAGGCCGCGACGGACCTGGCCGAGGAACACCGGCAGCACATCAGCAGGTGGTTCTACGAGTGCCCGTACGAGATGCACCGCTGCCTCGGCGGCATGTACGTCTCCGACGAGCGCTTCAAGGCGTTCTACGACGCCATGCACCCCGGGCTCGCCGAGCACCTCAGGGACGCGATCGAGGCGAACGCGTCCCGCCGTAGCGCGTAGCGTCCTGGCCCGGGCGTCCTACTCCCGGGCCAGGACCACCGCGGTCCCGTACGCGCACACCTCGGTGCCCAGGTCCGCGGCCTCGGTCACGTCGAAGCGGAACATCAGCACCGCGTTGGCCCCACGCGCGCGTGCCTGCTCGACGAGCCGCTCCATGGCCTGGTTTCGGGTCTGCACCAGTGTCTTGGTGAGCCCCTTGAGTTCACCGCCGATCATCGACTTCAGTCCCGCGCCGATCTGGCTCCCCAGATGCCGGGAGCGCACCGTCAGGCCGAAGACCTCGCCGAGGACCTCCTGAACGCGGTGTCCGGGTACGTCGTTCGTCGTCACGACCAGCACGTCGGGCTGAGGGCCCTGACCGCCGCCGTATTCATCGATGCCCATAGCCCCACAGCTTCGTGCCAGTCGGCGCACAGTGCATCCTGGGGACACCCGTGGAACCTGGGGCGGACACCCTGCGTTGATAGCTTTGGGCGCCCGTACAAGGACGCTGTACCTTCCTCCACCCCTCAGGAGCCCGGAACCGTGACGACGCTTGCCCTCGGCCCGAGCTGGCTGGATCCGAACCACCTCCTGGACACGTTCGGCATCTGGGGTCTGCTCCTCATCGTCTTCGCGGAGTCGGGCCTGCTCATCGGCTTCTTCCTGCCGGGCGACTCGCTGCTGTTCACCACCGGCCTGCTGATCACGACCGACCAGCTGAACTTCCCGCTGTGGGCCGCCATCGCCCTGATCTGCGTCGCCGCGATCCTGGGCGACCAGGCGGGCTACATGTTCGGCAAGAAGGTCGGCCCCTCGCTCTTCAACCGGCCCGACTCCCGCCTCTTCAAGCAGGAGAACGTGGTCAAGGCCCACGAGTTCTTCGAGAAGTACGGCCCCAAGTCCCTGGTCCTGGCCCGCTTCGTACCCGTGGTGCGCACGTTCACGCCGATCATCGCCGGCGTCAGCGGCATGAAGTACCGCTCGTTCCTGACCTTCAACGTCATCGGAGGCGTCCTGTGGGGCGCCGGTGTCACCCTGCTCGGCTCCTGGCTCGGCAAGATCGACTTCGTCAACAAGAACATTGAGGCGATCCTCATCCTGATCGTCCTCATCTCGGTGATCCCGATCGTCATCGAGTTCCTGCGCGCCCGCTCCAAGGCCAGGAAGGACCCCGGGGCACCCGCTCCGGCCCGGCACCAGCAGGCCGCGCCCGTCATGGACGACGCGACGACCCAGCTGCGCCGCATCCCGCCGGCCGACGACCAGGGCTACCACCAGCAGTACCAGCAGCAGCCGCCGCCGCCGCGGCAGCAGCAGCCGCAGCCGTACGACCCGAACCAGCACTACGCCCAGCAGTACCCGCAGCAGACGTACCAGCAGGGCCAGTACGGCGACCAGCAGGGCCAGTACGGCGACCAGCAGAACCAGCAGTACCCGTACAACCAGGGTTACTGAAAGCGCCCCTCGGGGGGCGTGGGGCTGTGTCGACATGCGGGGCCGCCGCCCAGGCGCTCAGAATCCCCGGGTCCGTTTCGCAGCCCGCCGTCCCGCCGCTGAAGCCCCGCCGGGAATCCGCAGGAACAGCCGCGAGATCTCCGACCCGAGATTGACCCCGATGGCGATGGCCATGGCGAGGGACGCGGCCGTGGCCAAGGAGACCAGCCCCTTGTCGACCTCGTTCTGGGCGATCGACAACAGGCCGAAGTAGGTGGCGGAACCCGGCAGCAGGGGCCCGATCGCCGCAGTCGTGAACGGCAGCGCGGAAGCGAACCGGTACCGCGACAGCAGCTGCCCGAACAGGCCGACCAGCCCCGCCGCCACGGCCGTGGAGGCGACCGGCGAGATCCCGCCGGTGTAGTGCAGCGCGCCGTACACCGACCAGGCGACGCCACCGTTCAACGTCACCCACAGCACGGTGGACCGTTCCTGCTGCAACAGCACGGCGAACGTCAACGACAGAAGCATCGACGCACCGATCTGCCACCCGGGCCGCGGGTCGATGCTCAGGGCCACGTCGGGGTTGAGATTGGCCCCCAGGTTCACCCCGAAGTACAGGACCACGAGCACACCGACGACGATGCCGACGAACAGGTACATGACCTCCAGCAGCCGCGCCGACGCGGTGATGTAGAAGCCGGTCAGCCCGTCCTGGACGCCCGCCACCAGCGCCCGCCCCGGCAGCAGCGCGAACAGCCCACCGGTGATGACGGCGGACGCCTTGACGTCGGCGTGGGCGGCGGTCAGCGCGACCCCGATGGCCGCGGGCGGCATCGCGGCGACCGTGAACTGGTAGAACTCCGGCAGCCCGCGCCCCGCACACAGCCAGGCCAGCCGGTCGCCGAGCATCGCGCCCAGCATGGCCGCGAGGAACACGCTCACGTCACCGCCGACCAGCACGGAGGCGGCGCCCGCGAGCAGCCCGCCCGCCCCGGTCAGCACCCAGCCGGGGTAGGGATGCCGGTTGCGGCGGATCTCCGCGAGCCGCCGGTAGGCCTCCTCAAGCGAGAGGTGGGTCTCCGCGTCGCTGAGGTCGTCCACCAGGTGGAACACGGCCGCCAGCCGCGTGTAGTCGGTGGCCCGGCGCCGCACCGTCCTGGACGCCGACACGGGGTCGTCCACCAGGGACGGCTGGTACGAGATCGCCAGCAGTGTGAAGGTGACGTTCGGCTCACAGCGGTCCAGCCCGTAGGAGCGGCACACCGCGAACATCGCGGCCTCCACGTCCTCGGCGCCCTCACCGCCGGCCAGCAGCAACTCGCCGATACGCAGGGTCAGGTCGAGCACGCGCGGGACGGCCGGACCGCCCTCCTCCGCCTTCGGCACCGGCTCCGGCGCGGGCCGCTCGGCCACCGGCATCCGCAGCATCGTGCGCATCCGGTCCTGCCAGGGCAGGTCCTTGGTGAGGCTGACCACCGGTATGCCGGACGCCGGCGTGAACGCGGCCGGGGCGAGCCTGGAGCTGTAGGTGTTCGGCGTACTGAACGCGGAACCCTCGGCATCGGCGGCCGACGACTGCGGGACGTCCAGCCCGTCGGGGACGGCGAACTCGGACGTGGTCTCCGGTTCGGCGACGACCCTGGGGGCGGCGAAGCCCGCGGGAATGGCGAACTCGGATGTGATCTCGGGGTCGAACGTGCCTCTGACCTCGTCCGACTGCGGCTTGCGGTCCTCCGCCTCCGTCACTTGAGTAACGCTCCCTGTACGACGCGTGCAGCAACGCCCAGTATGCGCACAGAAAGTCGAGAAGGGGCGACGCGTAGCGTCTCGTTGAGGGGCGGTGGTCGGGCGACGGGCCGCACGCGTGCGCGTACGGCCCGGTGCACGACTCAGAGCTCAGTGGCCGCCCGTCTCCTTGAACCGCTTGTAGGAGCGCTCGATCTCGATCTCGGCGTCCGTACGGCCCACCCAGTTGGCGCCCTCGACGGACTTGCCCGGCTCCAGGTCCTTGTAGACCTCGAAGAAGTGCTGGATCTCCAGGCGGTCGAACTCCGACACGTGGTGGATGTCACGCAGGTGCTCCTGGCGCGGGTCCGTCGCCGGCACGCACAGCAGCTTGTCGTCGCCGCCGGCCTCGTCCGTCATCCGGAACATGCCGATCGCGCGGCACTTGATCAGGCAGCCGGGGAACGTCGGCTCGTCCAGGATGACCAGCGCGTCCAGCGGGTCACCGTCCTCGCCGAGGGTGTTCTCGACGAAGCCGTAGTCGGTCGGGTAGGCGGTCGAGGTGAAGAGTCGACGGTCCAGGCGGATCCGACCGGTCTCGTGGTCCACCTCGTACTTGTTCCGCGAACCCTTCGGGATCTCGATCGTGACGTCGAACTCCACCGGTGGCTCCTCCATGATCAACACATAGTTCTGATGGTTAAGTGTCCCTCACGCAGGTGTGTGATCGCGAAAGGGGCTGGTGGTCGTGCCTGAGCTGAGGCCTTGGCGGGCCGCGAGACCGCATGTGGCGCGGGCGGCGAACGCCGTCCGACCGCATCTGGCACGGGCCGCCGGGACCGTACGCCCGCAGCTCGAACGAGCCGCGAACGCCGTACGACCGGGCCTCGAACGGGCCGCGGCCGCGGCGAAACCGCAGCTCGCGCGGGCGTGGCCCGCACGGAAGCAGCTCAGCCGGAACACACGGACGAAGTCCGTGGGGACCTGGCAGTACACCGCGGGCGCCGCCACCGCCGGTGTGGCGCTGGCCGTCACCGTGGCGACCGCCGTCGGCCCCTGGGACTCCACCGGTCAGCGTACGGCCGAGGCGGACCGCGCAGTTGCCCTGGAACGAACGGGTGGCGGAGATCACGGCCGCAATTCCGATACGTCTGATTCATCCGGCACGGCGGCCGGGGCACCCCGATCCGCCCCCAGCGCCGCCTCCGTCCTGACCGGCCTGGGTGGCGCCACCAACGCCGTCAAGTCGGCCCCGACCGGTCCCGCCCTCTCCGACGTCCTGGGGCCGCTGCTGGGGAACACGGCGCTCGGCTCCCGCCACGCCGGCGCGGTCGTCGACATCGCCAGCGGCAAGCGCCTCTACGGCACCGGCGCCGACGAGGCCCTGACCCCCGCCTCCACCACCAAGATCGCCACCGCGGTCGCCGCCCTCTCGGCGATGGGCGCCGACCACCGCCTGACCACCCGCGCGGACCTGGAGCCCGACACCGGGGAACTCGTCCTGGTCGGCGGCGGCGACCCGACCCTGACGGCCCGCAAGACGGGCGGGGACACCTCCGGCCAGGGCGAAGCCGGGAGCGGAGAGGGCTGGGCGAGCCTCCGGGACCTGGCCGACAAAACGGCGAAGGCGCTGAAGAAGCGCGATGTGCGGTCGGTGACGCTCTCCTACGACACCACCCTGTTCGCGGGCCCCGCGCTGCACCCCATCGGCGTCGACGGCAACCTCGCGCCCGTGAGTGCCCTGATGGCCGACGAAGGCCGCATCAACGACTCGACGAGCGGCCCCGCCAAGCGCGTGACGGACCCGGCGGCGGACGCGGCCCGGAACTTCGCCACGTTCCTCGGGAAGCGCGGCATCACGACCACGTCCCCCGGCCCGTCCAAGGCGACGACCCGGGCCGAGAACCTCGCGACCGTCACCTCACCCCCGCTCTCGGCCCTGGTCGAGCGCATGCTGACCAACAGCGACAACGACATCGCCGAGGCCCTAGCCCGCCAGACGGCCGTCGCGACGGGGAAGCCCGCGAGCTTCGCCGGCGGTGCGTCCGCGATCGCCGGCGCTCTGAAGAGGCTCGAACTCCCCCTCAAGGGCGCCGAGTTCCACGACGGCAGCGGCCTCAACCGGGACGACAGACTGACGGCCGACCTGCTCACGGCCCTGCTGGTGAAGGCGGGCGATCCCTCCCACCCCGAACTCCGGCCGGTCCTGACGGGCCTTCCGGTGGCCGGCTTCACCGGCACCCTGACCACCCGCTACGCCGACGGCGCGGCAGGAGTCGTACGGGCGAAGACGGGCACCCTGACGGGTGTGAACACGCTGGCGGGAACGGTGGTCGACCAGGACGGCCGCCTGCTGGCGTTCGCGTTCCTGGCGACGGACACGACCAGTGCGGGGGCGGCCCAGTCCGCGTTGGACAGAACGGCCACCGCTCTGGCGGCGTGCGGCTGCGGGTGACCGCCGCGGGAAGTCGCCCCGCCGACCGACGCAGGCCGCAGTCGACCTCTGCGGCCTGCCCCAAGTGGGAACGCTCACGTACCGTTGACGCATGACGAGCATCGGTGGTGCCGAGATGGTCGACTGGAATCTCGCGGTCGCGACCGCGACCCGGCTCGTGCGGCCGGGCCCCGACGTGAGCCGCGACGAGGCCCGGGCCGTCGTCGCGGAACTGCGCAGGCATGCCAAGTCCGCGGAGGGACACGTCCGGGGCTTCACCCGTATGGGCACGGAGGAGACCCACGACACCCCGGTCCTCGTCGTCGACCGCCCCGGCTGGGTCCGGGCGAACGTCGCCGGCTTCCGGGAAATCCTCAAGCCGCTTCTGGACAAGATGCAGGAACGGCGCGGCAACACCCCCGGCGGCGCGGTCCTCGGCGCCGTCGGTGGCAAGGTCACCGGCGTCGAACTGGGAATGCTGCTGTCGTTCCTGGCCTCCCGGGTCCTCGGCCAGTACGAGACCTTCGCCCCCGCCACCCGCGAACTC
Source organism: Streptomyces sp. DF42 (assembly GCF_058267695.1). Taxonomy (NCBI): domain Bacteria; kingdom Bacillati; phylum Actinomycetota; class Actinomycetes; order Kitasatosporales; family Streptomycetaceae; genus Streptomyces; species Streptomyces sp. DF42. The sequence goes on from NZ_CM177859.1 coordinate 5,513,310, forward strand.
CCCGCCGGGGAGAAAGGCGGCGGCCGGCTGCTCCTCGTCGCCCCGAACATCGTGCACGTGGAGCGTGAACTCGACGTCGAGCCTCACGACTTCCGCCTGTGGGTCTGCCTGCACGAGGAGACGCACCGCACGCAGTTCAGCGCGGTGCCCTGGCTGCGCGACCACCTGGAGGGCGAAATCCAGTCTTTCTTGGGGGAGACCGACGTCGACCCCATGACCGTCCTGGAGCGCATCCGCGAAGCCGCCCAGTCCCTCGCCGGCGGACGCCCCGAGGCCGAGGAGGACGACGGCGGGCGCTCCTTCGTGGAGATCGTGCAGACCCCGGCGCAGCGGGAGATCCTCGGACGCCTCACGGCCGTGATGTCGCTCCTGGAGGGCCACGCCGACTTCGTGATGGACGGCGTCGGTCCGGATGTCGTGCCGAGCGTCGCCGAAATCCGCGAGAAGTTCCAGCAGCGCCGGGCGAAGGGTGCCTCGCGACTGGACACGGCCCTGCGCAAGCTGCTGGGCCTGGACGCCAAACTCAGGCAGTACCGCGACGGCGAGCGTTTCGTACGGGCGGTCGTGGACGAGGTGGGCATGGACGGCTTCAACCGCGTGTGGACGTCCCCGAACACCCTCCCGACGAAGTCGGAGATCGCCAAACCGGCGGACTGGGTCGCGCGGGTGCACCGCAAGCCCGAGTCGTGAACGCCGTAGGCGAGTGGTGAACGCCGTAGGAAGGTCGTGAAACGAATCCGGCCGACGGCAGGCGAACGCCCCTCAGATCACCCGTCCGAGGGACCGTGAGCGATGGGTAGGCGTGCGATGCTCGGGGAACGCCCCGGTTCTGTCACCATCTACACACTCTGAGTGACCGACCCCGGGCTCACCCCCCGACAACTTCATGAAGGGAACCGGACATGGGTCCCCATCCTGCGGTCGCGGCGATACGCCTGGCGGTCCGCCACGTCCTGCACGACCTCCTCAACGACCAAAAGACGACCTCCAGGGCCCCCGGGCTCGTCGAGCAGACCCCGCACGAGCGCCGGCCCTCGCCGCTCGTGCTCGTGGCGTGCTCCGGCGGCGCCGACTCCATGGCCCTCGCCTCCGCCCTCGCGTTCGAGGCACCCAAACTCGGCATCCGCGCCGGCGGCGTCACCGTCGACCACGGCCTGCAGCCCGGCTCCGACCTGCGAGCCGAGGAAGTCGGACTGCGGCTGCGCCAACTCGGCCTCGACCCGGTCGACTCCGTCGCCGTGACCGTCGGCCGCGCAGGGGGGCCCGAAGCCGCCGCGCGTGACGCCCGGTACGCCGCCCTCGACGCCGCGGCCCTGCGTCACGGCGCCACCGCGGTCCTGCTCGGCCACACCCGCGACGACCAGGCCGAGACCGTCCTGCTCGGCCTCGCCCGCGGCTCCGGCATCCGCTCCCTGTCCGGAATGGCCGCGGTCTCGGGGGCCGACGGCCGTTACCGGCGCCCCTTCCTCCAGCTCGACCGGCAGACCGCCCGCAAGGCCTGCATGGTCCAGTCGCTCCCCGTCTGGGACGACCCCCACAACGCGGATCCCGCGTACACCCGCTCCCGGCTGCGCCACGAAGGCCTGCCCGCCCTGGAGAAGGCGCTCGGCAAGGGAGTCGTGGAGGCTCTCGCCCGCACCGCCCAGCTCTCCCGCGACGACGCCGACGCCCTCGACGCATGGGCCGGCCAGGCCGATGCCACTGTGCGCGACGCCACAGGGCTGCTGGAGTGCGCCAAGCTCTTCGCCCTGCCGCCCGCCGTGCGCCGTCGCATCCTGCGCAGGGCCGCCATCCAGGCCGGGGCGCCCGCCGGTTCGCTGTTCGCCCGTCACATCGAGGAAGTCGACCGGCTGATCACCGGCTGGCGCGGCCAGGGAGCCATCAATCTCCCGGGCAAAGTCGTCGCGCAGCGCCAGGGTGGCAGACTGGTGATTCGGCAAGGCTGAAACCTTGCCCCCTTCGGGGGGTGCTGGGCGGCCGGTGGGACGACCGAAAGTGATGCGGGTGGACGCGAAAGACATGGGCACCGACCTCAAAGAGGTGCTCATCACCAAGGAAGAGATCGACGCGAAGCTGGCAGAGCTCGCCGCGAAGATCGACGCGGAGTACGCGGGCAAGGACCTGCTCATCGTCGGTGTGCTCAAGGGCGCCGTGATGGTCATGGCCGACCTCGCCCGGGCGCTGTCCACCCCCGTCACCATGGACTGGATGGCCGTGTCGTCGTACGGCGCGGGCACCCAGTCCTCCGGTGTGGTGCGGATCCTCAAGGACCTCGACACCGACATCAAGGGCAGGCACGTCCTGATCGTCGAGGACATCATCGACTCCGGCCTGACGCTGTCCTGGCTGCTGTCCAACCTCGGCTCCCGCGAGCCGGAGTCGCTCAAGGTGTGCACGCTGCTGCGCAAGCCGGACGCCGCCAAGGTCGCGATCGAGGTGGAGTGGGTCGGCTTCGACATCCCGAACGAGTTCGTCGTGGGTTACGGCCTCGACTACGCCGAGAAGTACCGCAACCTCCCGTTCGTCGGTACGCTCGCGCCCCACGTCTACGGCGGCTGAGCCAGCAGTGCCTTCTTTGTAGGACGATCGGGAACCCCAGCAGGTTTCGCGCCGTTGGAGCATGCAGACGGGTTTGGCAGCCGTCCCGTGCGGCTGCGGGCCACAATGCTGGGGTACCGTCAGAAGAACTGTCTTATCAAACTCACTATGGCAGGAGGGACGGGGCGACACCGCTCCGTATGGATGGACGTGAAGCGATACTTCCGTGGGCCGGTCATGTGGATCGTGCTGGCCGTCCTTGCCGTGGTCGTGTTGATGCAGGTCGTCGGCTCGTCCGGCGGCTACAAGACGGTGGACACCGGCCAGGTCGTGGCAGCGATCAATGACAACAAGGTCGAATCAGCCAAGCTGACCACCGGCGACGAGCAGACCGTCAAGGTCCAGCTCAAGAACGGTGTAAAGGTCGAGGGCAGCTCGAAGATCCAGGCGAGCTACATCGGCGATCAGGGCGTGACCATCGCCAACACGCTGCAGACCAAATACCAGGACAAGCAGATCCCGGACGGCTACACCGTTTCGCCGTCGAAGCAGAACCCCTTCCTGGGCATCCTGCTCTCCCTGCTCCCCTTCGTCCTCATCGTGGTCGTCTTCCTGTTCCTGATGAATCAGATGCAGGGCGGCGGCTCCCGGGTCATGAACTTCGGCAAGTCGAAGGCCAAGCTCATCACCAAGGACACTCCCAAGACGACGTTCTCGGACGTCGCGGGCTGTGACGAGGCCGTCGAGGAGCTCCACGAGATCAAGGAGTTCCTGCAGGAACCGGCGAAGTTCCAGGCCGTCGGTGCCAAGATCCCCAAGGGCGTGCTCCTCTACGGCCGTCCCGGTACCGGCAAGACGCTGCTCGCGCGCGCCGTGGCCGGCGAGGCCGGGGTGCCCTTCTACTCGATCTCCGGTTCCGACTTCGTCGAGATGTTCGTCGGTGTCGGTGCCTCCCGAGTCCGTGACCTGTTCGAGCAGGCCAAGGCGAACGCTCCGGCGATCGTCTTCGTCGACGAGATCGATGCGGTCGGCCGCCACCGCGGTGCCGGCCTCGGCGGTGGTCACGACGAGCGCGAGCAGACGCTGAACCAGCTGCTCGTCGAGATGGACGGCTTCGACGTCAAGGGCGGTGTGATTCTCATCGCCGCCACGAACCGTCCGGACATCCTCGACCCGGCGCTGCTGCGTCCCGGACGCTTCGACCGCCAGATCGCGGTCGACCCGCCGGACCTGCAGGGCCGTCTGGAGATCCTCAAGGTTCACCAGAAGGGCAAGCCGGTCGCCCAGGACGTCGACCTCGCGGCCGTCGCCCGTCGTACCCCCGGCTTCACCGGCGCCGACCTGAGCAACGTCCTCAACGAGGCCGCGCTGCTCACGGCGCGCAGCGACAAGAAGCTGATCGACAACCTCAGCCTGGACGAGGCGATCGACCGCGTGGTGGCGGGCCCGCAGAAGCGGACCCGGATCATGTCGGACAAGGAGAAGAAGATCACCGCGTACCACGAGGGCGGACACGCCCTGGTCGCGGCGGCTTCCCCCAACTCCGACCCGGTCCACAAGATCACGATCCTGTCGCGCGGCCGGGCCCTCGGTTACACCATGGTCCTGCCGGACGAGGACAAGTACTCCACGACCCGCAACGAGATGCTGGACCAGCTGGCCTACATGCTGGGCGGCCGTGCGGCCGAGGAGCTCGTCTTCCACGACCCGACGACGGGCGCTGCGAACGACATCGAGAAGGCCACCACCACGGCCCGCGCGATGGTCACGCAGTACGGCATGACCGAGCGTCTCGGTGCCATCAAGTTCGGTGGCGACAACAGCGAGCCGTTCCTGGGCCGGGAGATGTCGCACCCGCGTGACTACTCGGAAGAGGTCGCCGCGCTGGTCGACGAAGAGGTCAAGAAGCTCATCGAGACGGCGCACAACGAGGCCTGGGAGATCCTGGTCGAGAACCGCGACGTCCTAGACCAGTTGGTCCTCCAGTTGCTGGAGAAGGAGACGCTGAACAAGGAGCAGATCGCTGAGGTCTTCGCTCCCATCGTCAAGCGTCCCCCGCGGCCGGCCTGGACCGGTTCCTCCCGCCGCACGCCGTCCACCCGTCCGCCGGTGCTCTCCCCCAAGGAGCTCGCACTGACGAACGGTGCCAACGGCGCGACCCCGGCGATCACCACCGCCAAGGCCACCGCTGCGGAGTCCGCTCCGGTGACCGAGTCGGCCCCGGAGGATCGTCCGGAGAGCTGACCACCGCTCTCCCGGCGGCCTCGTCAGGCCCGGAATGACTGCCGCGCCCCCCAGGTTCTAGCCTGGGGGGCGCGGCACTTCCGTATGTCCGCAGATGAGGCGCGTGGCCCACACGTGTGACCCGCACAGGAACGAGGCACCACATGACCGACCCCGTGACGCTCGACGGCGAGGGTTCGATCGGCGATTTCGACGAGAAGCGCGCCGAAAACGCCGTACGCGAACTGCTGATCGCGGTCGGCGAGGATCCCGACCGGGAGGGACTCAGGGAGACGCCGGCGCGGGTGGCGCGGGCCTACCGGGAGATCTTCGCGGGGCTGTGGCAGAAGCCCGAGGACGTGCTGACGACGACGTTCGATCTGGGGCACGACGAGATGGTGCTCGTGAAGGACATCGAGGTCCTGAGCTCCTGTGAGCATCATCTGGTGCCGTTCGTCGGTGTCGCCCACGTCGGTTACATCCCGTCCGTCGACGGCAAGATCACGGGCCTGTCGAAGCTGGCCCGGCTCGTGGACGTGTTCGCCCGCCGGCCTCAGGTGCAGGAACGTCTCACCACGCAGATCGCCGACTCCCTGATGGAGATTCTGGAGCCGCGTGGCGTGATCGTCGTCGTCGAGTGCGAGCACATGTGCATGTCGATGCGGGGCGTCCGCAAGCCCGGGGCCAAGACCATAACGTCGGCGGTGCGCGGCCAGCTGCGTGATCCGGCCACCCGCAACGAGGCGATGAGCCTGATCATGGCGCGCTGACGCCGGGCGGGCGAGTTGGACGGCGGGGCCCGGTGGAGCCCGGTGGGGCCCGCCTCAGGCCGTCGTCGCCGCCCCGTTGTTGTTCTCGTCGTCCTCCGGGAGCCGGCACACGCGCTCCAGGAAGATGGCCGCCACTATGACCGCGATGCCCGCCACTACCGCGAAGCCGGCGTAGATCGCCTGGTCGCGGCGGGCGGGGATGTCGAGGAGCTCCAGGAGGAAGACGCCCGTACCGCCGTACATACCGGCGACGAGGGCGGCCACCAGGGCGCTGGCCTGGCCGAAGACGACCGCACGGGCCGCCATCATGGGGTCGACGCCCTTGGCCTCGGGGCGGCGCTCGCGCTGGGCCTTGAAGCGGGCCCGAAGCGAGAACGCGGTGGCCAGCAGGACCACCGCGATCAGGGCGAGGACGATGGGGGCGGCCAGGGGGACGCTGGGGAGGGTCCCGATCGAGTTCCAGAGGCGGGCCCCCGCCCAGGACAGGATTCCGGCCACGATGAACACGCCTGCCAGCACCCTGATGCGCAGCTCTCTCACGGTGTCTTTTCAGCTCCCCCAGGTCCTGCGGACCGTCCGTCCCGCAAACAGTGGTCGTCCTGACCTTAACGACTACTCGGGCAGGTGGAGTTCCAGGTCCTTGCGCGGCGTCACGCCTTCGCGGGTGACGGCGTCCAGGAGATCGGCGACCGTTCCGCGGCCGGGCAGCCGGGCGTCGGGGTCGACGTCGTGCCAGGGGACGAGGACGAACGCGCGCTCGTGGGCGCGGGGGTGAGGGAGTGTGAGATGCGGGTCGTCGTCGACGACGTCGGCGTACGCGACGATGTCGACGTCGAGGGTGCGGGCTCCCCAGCGCTCGTCGCGTACGCGGTGGAAGGCCTCCTCGACCGCGTGGGCCCGCTCCAGGAGCGAGGACGGGGGGAGGGTGGTCTTCAGGACCACGACCGCGTTGAAGTACGCCGGCTGGCTGCCGGGCTCGACTCCCCAGGGCTCCGTCTCGTACACCGGTGAGACGGCCTTGATGCGGACGCCCGGCGTGTCCTCCAGCGCGTCGATCGCGCCCTGGAGGGTCTCCAGCCGGTTGCCGAGGTTCGCGCCGAGGGAGACCACGGCCCGTTTCGGATTGTGGAGGGTCGTGTCGGCGGCGTCCACCTGCGCCACGACGGAGGCGGGTACCGGCTGTACGGTCGGGTCGCTGTGACCCTCGGTGAAGGACGCGGTCATACTCGGCTCCGGGTGATGGTGACGGTCACGTCGTCGAAGGGGACCGTGATCGGCGCGTCCGGTTTGTGGACGCAGACCTCGATTTCCTGGACCCCGTCGTGCTTCAGACAGGCCTGGGCGATGCGCTCGGCGAGCGTCTCGATGAGATTGACGGGCTCGCCCTGGACGACGGCCACGACCTCCTCCGCCACGATGCCGTAATGCACTGTCTTCGCCAGGTCGTCGTCGGCGGCGGCCGGGCGGGTGTCCAGGCCGAGGACGAGGTCCACGATGAAGGTCTGGCCCTCCTCACGCTCCCTGGGGAACACACCGTGGTGCCCGCGGGCCTTGAGGCCGCGCAGCGCGACACGATCCACGCGAATCACTCCTGCAATCGTCGGTAACGGCCGGTGCGTACCGTGTGCGGACGGCACACCGGCCTCAAACGAATCTACCTGCGGGCACTGACAGGACCGGGCCACGGGGGCGTGGGCCTGCGCCGGGACCAGGAGGTTCATCGGGTGTTCTCCCTGGGGAACCCGGCGGCTCACGGGTTGGTAGCCGCCCCTACCCAGGGGTCCGTGATTCCAACCACTTCTTGGTCCCAGTGAGTTCCGGCCGGTCGCGCGAGCACGTCCGGCCGGCTGCCCTCACCGGCTGCCACCGGCTGCCGTCAAAGGGCGCCTACCCGCTCAGGTCGGCGTGTCGTCGTCCTCGGCCTCGTCGTTTTCGGCCATTACCGGGGAGGCGTGGTGGGACCAGAGCTTCCAGCCGGCGGGGGTGCGGCGGAACACATTGGTGGCGACCACCAGCTGGCCGACCAGCGGGCCGAGTTCGTCGCCGCCCTCGGGGGCGGGGCCGCCGCTGAGGATGTTCTCGGTGCAGTTCACCAGGGCGGTGTCGCCGGTGACGGAGACGTGCACGTCGGTGAGGAAGAACTGGATGTAGTCGGTGTTCGCCATGATCAGCGCGTACGACCGCAGGACCTCGCCGCGGCCGGTGAGCGCGGGCCAGCCGGGGTGCACGCACGAGACCACGCCGACGTCCGCCGGATCGTGGTACTCCTCGTCGACGCCCAGGTCGGACGGGGCGAGCCAGAGCGAGGACAGTTCCTCGAAGTCACCGCGCTCCATCGTCTCGTAGAAGGTGGTGTTGGCTGCTTCCACCTGCTCGACGTCGGTGTGGGGGGCGCTCACCGGGCTCCTTCTGCACCGTGTGCGCCGGGGGCGCGCTCCGTCGTCTGCGCCTCGCTCACGGGGGCGGCGCCCGGCGCGATGCCCGCGGCGCGCGCCTCTTCCACAGCGCGTGCGACCTGTACGGCGTCCGCCGTCGCGCGCACCTCGTGCACGCGTACCGCCCACGCTCCGGCGTGCGCCGCGAGTGCGGAGACGGCGGCCGTGGCGGCGTCGCGCTCGCGCGCGGGCGGCGGTGCCCCCTCCGGTCCGGCCAGCACGCGCCCGAGGAACCGCTTGCGGGAGGCGGCGACGAGCAGGGGGTGACCGAGGCCGAGCAGGCGGTCGAGATGGGCCAGCAGGACGAGGTCGTGCTCGGCGTCCTTGGAGAAGCCGAGGCCAGGGTCGACGACGATGCGGTCGGGGGCGACGCCGCCCGCCAGAACGGCCTCCACGCGTGCGTGCAGTTCGTCGACGACCTCGGTGACGACGTCGTCGTACACGCCCTTGACGTTGCCGCCCTCCAGGAAGCCGCGCCAGTGCATGACGACGAAGGGGGCGCCGGCCTCTGCCACCACCGGGATCATCGTGGGGTCCGCGAGGCCGCCGCTGACGTCGTTGACGAGGCCGGCGCCTGCGGCGAGGGCCCGTGCGGCGACGGACGCGCGCATGGTGTCGACGGAGACGGTGACGCCCTCCGAGGCGAGGCCGCGGACGACGGGGATGACGCGCTTGAGTTCCTCGGCCTCGTCGACGCGGGTGGCGCCGGGACGGGTGGACTCGCCGCCGACGTCGACCAGGTCCGCGCCCTCGGCGACCAGTTCGAGACCGTGTTTGACGGCGGCCGTCGTGTCGAAGAAGCGGCCGCCGTCGGAGAAGGAGTCGGGTGTGACGTTCACGACCCCCATGACCGCACAGCGGTCCCATTCCGGCAGGCCGGCGACGCGCCCGCGTCCGTTCTGCTTGCTCATACGTTCAGCGTAGGCCCAGGGCCCGCCCGCGAACCGCCACGGCGGGGAGTGGAAGCTCACCGCCCCGGCCGGAGCCGGAGCCCCCCGCCGCGGCCCGAGCGGAAGCCCCGGGCCCGAGGGGCGAGGCTTCCGCTCCGGCCGGCCCGTCACGGTCGGCCGGGCCGCCGGTTGTCCGGTCGCCCGCTCACGCCGCGCGTACGTCCCGCTCCGCGACGGCGTGGGTGCACGCGCGCGGGGCGGCCTTGCGACGGCGCAGGAAGCGCGGCAGCGGGAGGGCGAGGGTGACGAAGCCCTCCGCCTGCATGGCGGCGAAGCCGATGCGCGGCAGGTCGGCCGACGCGCGGTAGACGACGAAGCGCGGTTCCCAGCGGGGCTGGAACTTCGCGTTGAACTTGTACAGGGACTCGATCTGGAACCAGCGGGAGAGGAACACCAGCAGCCCGCGCCAGGCGCGCAGCACCGGGCCCGCGCCGATCTTCTCGCCACGCGCGAGTGCCGCGCGGAACATGGCGAAGTTGAGCGACACGCGCGTGATGGCGAGTTTCGGCGCCGCCTGGAGGGCCGCGACGATGAGGAGTTCGTTCATACCGGGGTCGGCCGAACGGTCGCGGCGCATCAGGTCCAGGGACACGCCGTCCTCGCCCCACGGGACGAAGTGCAGGATCGCCTTCAGGTCGCCGTACGCACCCGGTTGGTCGTCCGCCTTGTGGGCGGTGGCGATCAGGCAGTCGCCGTCGGCGCCGTCGCCGATGCGGCCGAGGGCCATCGAGAAGCCGCGCTCCGTGTCGGTGCCGCGCCAGTCCTCGGCGGCCTGCCGGATCCGCTCCAGCTCGGCCTCGCCGACGTCACGGACACGTCGTACCCGGGTTTCGTAACCGGCGCGCTCGATGCGCTTGACCATCTGCCGCACGTTGCGCATCGCGCGGCCGGCGAGGGAGAAATCCGCGACGTCCACCACCGCCTCGTCGCCCAGTTCGAGGGCGTCGAGGCCGGTCTCACGGGTCCACACCTCGCCGCCCGTCTCCGAGCAGCCCATGACGGCCGGCGTCCAGGAGTGAGCCCTGGCCTCGTCCATGAAGCGCTCGATGGCACCCGGCCAGGCCTCCACGTCGCCGATGGGGTCACCGCTGGCGAGCATCACCCCGGACACCACCCGGTACGTCACCGCCGCCTTGCCGCTGGGCGAGAAGACGACCGCCTTGTCGCGGCGCAGCGCGAAGTGGCCGAGGGAGTCGCGGCGGCCGTGCTTCACCAGCAGGGCACGCAGGCGCTCCTCGTCGTCCTCGGTCAGACGCGCGGCCGGGTGTTCGGGCCGGAAGGCGAGGTAGATCGTCGTCACGGCGGTGATCAGGCCGAGGGCGCCCAGTGAGAAGGCGACCGTCCACGAGGTGTTGCCCTGGTACTCGACCGGGCCCTCGAAGCCGAACAGGCCGTACAGGACGTGGGTAATGCGATCGGCCAGGCTCGGGTCGCCGACCATCCGGTTCGGGTGGACGCTGACGATGATCAGTCCGAGCACGAGGGAACCGGCGCCCATGAGGACGAAGTTGGCGAGCGCACGCCAGCGGCTGCGCGGATCGGGCAGCGCCGCGAACTGGTCGCGGTGGCGCAGCAGCGGCGCGAGCAGCAGCAGCGAGATGACCACTCCGATCATGGAGTGGCGATATGTGAACTGCCCCACAGCACCCGCCGGAAGCAGCGCCACCGCGGCGCGCCAGGCCCGCCGCTTGCACCGCCTGAGGCCGTGCGCGAGCAGCAGCAGCAGGATCCCCGCGCTGAGCGAGAGCGCGGCCGCGAACGGGCCGAACGAGCCGGGCAGCACCTCCGCGAGGCTGTGCATACGGCTGTGCCTGAAGCGCGGGAAGACGCCCGCGGCGATGTCCAGAACGCCTACGAGTGCGCAGGCTCTGGCGACGAGGACGGGGACCGCCTCGGGGCGCGGACCACGGAATACGCGCCGCGCGCTGTGTGTTCGGGAGGGAACCCCACCCGACATTTCCTCATCTGTCCTGACAGACATCGCATCCCGTAGTTCCGCGAGAGATCTTGGGTCCGGTCCCGATTCGGGCATCCGGCGACATTGCGCCCTCTAGGACGGTGTCTTGAGGGTAGAGGTTCCAGCCTCTTCCCAAAGCCGGTCCAAAGGCCGAGGAAAGTCCCGGACAAGCTCTCGCGAAGGAGCGGGGGGAGCCGGGTGGAAACCGCAGGCAGGAAGCAGGTCATGGGTCTTACGAGCAACAAAGTGCTGTGGCTGGCAGTCGCGTTCGCCGTGGTGCTGTTCGCGGGCACGGTGTGGCTGTGGCCGCGTCTGGCGCGGCGGAACTGGCGAGCCGTCAGCGGGCGCGTCGGCCTGCTGCTCGGCACCCAGCTGGCCCTGTTCGCCTCGGTGGGCCTCGCCGCCAACCAGGCCTTCGGGTTCTACGCCAGCTGGGCGGACCTGTTCGGCCAGGAGAAGGACCAGGGCGTGGTCGTGAACCACACGGGGCTCGGCGGTTCGGGCGGCCCCCTCGAAGTGGTCGACACGGCACGCGTGAGTGGAGTGGGCGGTTCCCGGCCACAGATCGGCGGTCAGGTCCAGAAGGTCGACATCGTCGGCCGTACGACGAAAATCGCCACTCCCGCGTACGTGTACCTGCCGCCGGAGTACTTTCAGCCGCAGTACCGCACGCGTACGTTTCCCGCGGCCGTGGTTCTGACGGGATATCCGGGAACCGCCCAGGCGCTCGTGGACAAACTGCACTACCCGCGCACCGCCCAGGAGCTCGCGAAGAGCGGCCGTATGCAGCCGATGATCCTTGTGATGCTGCGGCCGACGGTGGCGCCGCCCCGGGACACGGAATGCGTGGACGTCCCGGGCGGTCCGCAGACGGAGACGTTCTTCGCGAAGGATCTGCCCGACGCCGTACTCGCGCACTACCGGGTGGGCAGGAAACCGGGCAGCTGGGGCATCATCGGCGACTCCACGGGCGGCTACTGCGCCCTGAAGCTCGCCATGCACCACCCCGGGTCGTACGCGGCGGGGGCGGGCCTGTCGCCGTACTACAAGGCGCCGGTCGACCCCACCACGGGCGATCTCTTCCGCGGCGACAAGGCGCTGCGCAATCGCGCCGACCTGTGGTGGTGCATCAAGCATCTGCCGGCGCCCGACACTTCGCTGCTCGTCACCAGCAGCAGGATCGGGGAATCCAACTACAAGTCGACCCTGAAGTTCATAGAGCGTGTGCAGGCCACCAAGCTGACAAGGATCTCGTCGATCATCCTCGAAAGCGGCGGGCACAACTTCAACACCTGGCGGCGGGAGATTCCGGCGACGCTGCAGTGGATCAGCGGGCGGCTGAGCGACCGGTGACGGGGGTTACGGCCGATGATGATCTTGCTGAATTCGGGGAGGGACAATTCCTGATGCGCCGTGAACGTTTCGGGATGGCTGTGTTTTTGCGGGGCGGGGCACCAAGGTTCGCCTACTCGCGGTAAGTTTCTGGCCATGCCACGTGGACGTCACCGCCATTCCCCGCCCTTGCACAGGCTGCTGCCACCGTCGGCGATCGCAGGCGTCTCCTTCGTCTGTGCCTTCGGCCCCTGGGTGTTCACACAGCACGCCGTGCTCCGCGTCATCGCCGCGCTCGCCGCGGCGACGGCGGTCGTGGGCGCGGCCGTCATGCGCCGCTGGGACACCCAGGCCGGCAAACAGGTCGCCGACCTTACGCGCGCGCGTGCGAGCGACGAGTGGCGGCACGAGGAGCGGGTCGCCGAACTGGAGACCGACCTCGAGGAGTCGCGCGAACTGCGCGCCAAGCTCGAGCAGCGGCTGCGGGCCAAGCGCACGGAGCTGGCGGGACTGCGCAACGAACACGCGGCGCTGCTGCGGCGGTACGCCACCGCGGAGACCGAGCGCGCGAGTGCCCTGGAGGGCCGCCGTCTGCTCGAGATAGAGGCCGGGGTGCCTCAGCCACGCGCGCTGCCGCCCGTGCCGGTGGACGACGCCCTCGCGGAGGCGGAACTCGCGGAGGAGACCGAGGCTGTGGCTGCCTCGGTCGACACCGGCGCCGACGCCATCGAGGCCGTGGACGGCTCGGACGACGCGGACGGCACGACGCAGGCCGACGAGACGCCGGAGGATCCCGCGGTCTTCTCTCCGCAGGGTTCCCAGCTGTTCCTGCGGGCGAAGGCGGCACTCAAGCGGTTCGACGAGGGCGGTGAGGGTTCCCCGGAGGACGGCTCCGAGGCGGACGCCCCGGCCACTGACAACTCCCTGGAAGGCGCCTTGCTGGAGGAAGCTTTCCCCGAGGGCGTTGCTTCGGACGACGTTGCTCCGGAGGACGGGTCGCCGGCGGACGCGCTGTCGGAGGCCGAGCTGTCGGAGGACGGCTCCCCGAAGAGCCAGGACGCCGCGAAGGACGACTCTTCGCCCGACGACGACGGCTCCCCGAAGGGCGACGGTCCCACCAAGGGTCACGCCTCCCGTAAGCGCGAGCCGGTGCAGGCGAAGGCCGGTTCCGCCACGACGGAGGCGGCCACGGCGACCGGGACGGCGCCCGGCGCCACCGGTGCCGCCGCCGACGCAGGCACGGAGGCCGCGACGCAGGAGGACGAGGCGCAGGGGCAGCCCGAGGCGGTCGACGGGCATGAGCGCGCGGCCGCCACCACTTCGGCAGGGCACGCCCCGTCCGGCCGGCCCGTGCGCCGGCCCGCCGGTCACTTCGTCGAGCCGACCGCGGTGGCCGTGGTGCCGGCCGCGCCCGTGCGACGCCCGTCGGTCGAGGGCGGGTTCGACTTCTTCGGTACGAAGGCGGAGCAGACCGGGGACGCCCTGGAGGCCGTGCAGAACGAGGACCTCGCCGATGTGGTCGGCCAGGAGGCGCTCGCCCTGCACAAGGCCGAGGCCGAGTCGGAGTTCAGGCCGGCCGACGAGAAAGCGCGCGCGGTGGGCCAGGTGATCGACCTGACGGCCCACGACGAGACCGAGCAGATCGACCTGCAGGGACTGCGCAGCGCGGCTTCCTGACGTCTACGACGCCATCCAGCGGTCGGGGCGCGCGTCCCTGCGTCCCGTCCGTGACCTCTCGGCCTGCGCCCGCAGCAACTCCGCCGCCTCCTGAGTGCCCCGCAGCCGAGCTGTCACGGTCTTGTTGGCCCCCGTGTCCACATGCACGTCGGCAAGCCGCCACAGTCGCCGCCAGGGTCCCTGAGTGAGCCGTACGCTCTGCACCTTCGCGTGCGGGACGAGCGCCAGGCTCCGTCGCAGCAGTCCGTGGCGGGTGGCGAACACCGTGTCGGTGACGGCGAGGCCGTACCCCCGCCACCACACCGGTACGCAGCGTCCGGCCCGGCGAGGGGGCCGTGACAGCTCCTTTGCCGACGGCACGGTCACACCGGGCAGCACGCGCGCGACGACCGACTCTGCGACCGCCCGCGGAGCGACCGGCACCAGCACGGAGTTGGACGATCCGGCCACATCCAGCTCCACCCGTACCCATCCGCGCCGCCGCCACAGCAACGGCTCCACGATCCGCACGGTCTGCACCCGGCCGGGCGGCACCGTCTCGTGCGTACGGTCGAGCAGCCCGTGGTCGATGCGCAGCCCGTCCGGCGACTCGCCCACCGTCCAGTCGTACTCGCCGACGAACCGCCCCACGCTGCTCGCGCCCGCCGCGCCCAGCAGCGGCAGGGCCGTCGCGAGGACGGTCCACACACTGTGGGTGGCCAGCCACAGGAGGGGCGGTACGACGAGGGCGGCGACCAGGGAGCCCCAGGTGGCGCCCGTCAGCACGACGGAGATCGCGAGGTCGAACGGGGGAGTGCGCAGCAGCTCGCGCGCGGGTGCCTCGCCGACCTCGTGCGCCGTCTCGGGTGCGAAACCGGCCGCCTGAGCGAGGAGCTCCGCGCGCAGGGCACGCGCCTCGCGCTCTCCCAGGAAGGCGAGTTCGTCCTTCTTGTCGGCGCCTATGACGTCGAGTTTCAGTTTGGCGACGCCCGCCACGCGCGCGAGGAGCGGCTGGGTGACGTCGACGGCCTGGATGCGTTCCAGCCGGATGTGCGCGGTGCGCCGGAACAACAGGCCGGTACGGATGCGCAGTTCGCCGTCGGCCACCGCGAAGTGCGTGAACCACCAGGTGAGGAAACCGTAGAGGGCGGCGGCCGGGACGAGGACGGCGAGTGCGATCAGCAGGGTGGTGGTCGTCAGCCGCGTCAGCTGGTGCTGCGCCTGGTCGGGGTCGTGCACCGCCCACCCGATGACAACGGCAACCGGCGCCCACGCCCGCCTCAGGGGCGTCACGGGGTGCAGCCGCCGTTCGGTGACGGGTTCCTTCGCGCGTACGGCGTCGTCGACGCCCGGCGCGGTCACAGGCCCGCCGATCGGGCCTCGCCGAGTTCGCTGAGCCGGTCGCGCAGCCGCTCCGCCTCGGCCGGGTCGAGGCCCGGGATGGTCGCGTCGGTCGCGGCGGCCGCGGTGTGCAGCTGCACGCTGGCCAGCCCGAAGTGTCGCTCGACCGGCCCGGAGGTCACCTCGACCAGCTGCATCCGCCCGTACGGCACGACGGTCTCCTCGCGCCACAGCACGCCCCGGCTGATCAGGAGGTCGTCGGCGCGCTCGGCGTACCGCCACGAGCGCCAGTTGCGGCCGAGCAGCACCCAGCCCCAGGCGATCAGCGCGAGCGGCAGCAGCGCGAAGGCGGCCCAGACGGCTCCCGCGAGCAGTCCGAGCAGCAGCCCCAGGGCGAGGGCCAGTAGCCCCAGCCACACCACCAGCAGCAGCCGGCGCATCCGCAGCAGTCCGGGCGGCAGCCCGATCCACTCCGGCTGCACCGATTCGTCCCCCGTCGTCCCCGTGTTCAGCGGGCTCCCCGTCTCCATGACGCCAGAGTACGTAGGAGAGACTGTGTCCATGACTCCCACGACGGAGACCACGGTCGGTATCGGCGGCGCCGCGGAGAGCACCGACATGGTGCTCAACATCGGACCGCAGCATCCGTCCACGCACGGCGTACTGCGGCTGCGACTGGTGCTGGACGGCGAGCGCATCATGCACGCGGAGCCGGTGATCGGGTACATGCACCGCGGCGCCGAGAAGCTCTTCGAGGCGCGCGACTACCGCCAGATCATCATGCTCGCCAACCGCCACGACTGGCTGTCGGCCTTCTCGAACGAGCTGGGTGTGGTCCTCGCCGTGGAGCGCATGCTCGGCATGGAGGTCCCCACGCGCGCGGTGTGGACGCGCACGCTGCTGGCGGAGCTCAACCGGGTGCTCAACCATCTGATGTTCCTGGGCTCGTACCCGCTGGAACTCGGCGGCATCACGCCGGTCTTCTACGCGTTCCGGGAGCGTGAGGTCCTCCAGAACGTCATGGAGGAGGTCTCCGGCGGCCGTATGCACTACATGTTCAACCGCGTCGGCGGCCTGAAGGAGGACCTGCCGGCGGGCTGGGCCGCGCGTGCGCGTGGCGCCGTCGCCGCCGTGCGCTCGCGCATGGACGTCTACGACGACCTGGTGCTCGGCAACGAGATCTTCCGGGGGCGCACCCGGGGCGTCGGCGCGCTCGCGCCGGAGGCCGTGCACGCGTACGGCGTGAGCGGCCCGATCGCGCGCGCCTCGGGCGTCGACTTCGACCTGCGGCGCGACGAGCCGTACCTCGCGTACGGCGAGCTGCAGGACACCCTGAAGGTCGTCACCCGGCGGGAGGGCGACTGCCTCGCCCGCTTCGAGGTGCTCCTGGAGCAGACCCACGTCGCCCTCGACCTCGCCGACGCCTGTCTCGACCGGCTCGCCGACCTGCCGCCCGGGCCGATCAACCAGCGGCTCCCCAAGGTCCTGAAGGCGCCCGAGGGCCACACCTACGCCTGGACCGAGAACCCCCTCGGCATCAACGGCTACTACCTCGTCAGCAAGGGCGAGAAGACCCCGTACCGGCTGAAGCTGCGCTCGGCCTCGTACAACAACATCCAGGCGCTCGTGGAACTGCTGCCGGGGACCCTGGTCGCGGACATGGTGGCGATCCTGGGATCGCTGTTCTTCGTGGTCGGGGACATCGACAAGTAGTCGGCAAGCAACCGACAAGCAGCCGATGAGCAGAAGCAGCCGGCACATAGCCGACGAGTAGAAGTGGCCGACAAGTAGCCGTCAGGCCCGCTCACCGAGCCCCGACCGTTGTGGGTGGCCGAGTGGACGGTCCAGTGGGTCCGGAATTCCAACCGGCTGGAGAAGCCACCCGAAGTCGCCCAGCCCGCCCGTCGCGGTGAGCTCGGCTGCCTCGCCGGCGCCCGCGAGGGCGCGTACGTAGGCCAAGGGGTCGGTCGAGGCGAGCGTGAGCGGGGGGCGTGCGCCGGAGAGGCCCAGGGCGCGCAGCGCTTCACCTTGCGGGAGCAGGCGCGCGTCGGGGAGCGCACATGCGTCCAGTGCCACGTGCGCCGTGATGTCGCACGAGCCGTCCGGCACGGGGTCCGTCCCGCGCCCCGCGCGAAAGCCGGTGAGCGTTCCGAACGGGGGGCGCGCTTCCAGGGTGTGCGCGTAGTCGACGGCGACCGCGAGCCCACGGTCGAGCGAGGAGACCGCGGCCGCCCAGGCCTCGTCCCGGGGGAGACCGATCTCGGCCCGCAGCCCCTTCTCGGCCGGCAGCGGCCACCACCGGGCGAGCCACTGCGCTTCCGCGCCCGCCTCCGTATCCGCAGCCGTATCCGTGCCGCCGACGCGATCCCCGAGCCGCTCGGTCCCGTCCTCGCGTACGAGCACCCGCCGCGGCGCACCCTCGGAGTCCACTTCGACGACGTCCACCGGGACATTGTCCAGCCACTCGTTGGCGAACAGCAGCCCCGTGACGCCCCGCGGCGGTTCGGTGAGCCACTCGATCCGGTCGTCGAGGCCCTGAGGGCGGTCGGCGATCTCGACGGCGTACGCACGCGTGCGTGCCGCCACTTCTGTGGGCAGCGCGGCCAGCACGCCGCCGGCCAGTTCGCCTCGCCCCGCGGCCATGTCGACGAAGGCGAGCGAGGCGGGCCGGTCCAGGGCCGTGTCGACCCGGCACAACAGCCGGGCCACCGCCTCGGCGAAGAGCGGCGACGCATGCACGGACGTACGGAAGTGCCCGGCCGGGCCCTCGGGCCTGCGATAGAAGCCGCCCGGCCCGTACAGGGCGGCCTCGGCCGCCGCCCGCCAACCCTGCCACCGGCCCGATGTCTCTCCCGTCACAGGCCCAGGCTAGGCGCTCAGGAGAATGGGGCCTCCACCTTGGGGAGTAGGCGCACCGGGTGCGGATCGGTCCTCCGGTTGACCCATGCACGCATCACGCTTCCCTACGCTGGGTTACGTGCAGCGCCTCTATGACTTCCTCCGCAGGCACCCGACAGGGGTCGACAGCTTCTGGGCCGTCTTCCTGTTCGGGATCTCGCTGGTGGGCGAGGTCGCCCGCCGGGAGGCCCGGGGCACGGACTCCCCGGCCGTGATCGTTCCGATCGTGCTCCTGCTCTGCCTGGTGATCGCGCTGCGCCGCCGCATGCCGGAGAAGATGCTGCTGCTGACGATCGGGCTCGGCGTGGCGCAGGTGGCACTGGACGTCGCGACGACGGCCGCGGACTTCGCCATGCTGGTGATCGTCTACACGGTGGCCGCGACGGGAGCCCGCTGGGCCTCGTGGCTCGCGCTCGCCGTGGGCCTGTGCGCGGCCCCCATGGCTCAACTGCGTTGGCCGAACGAGCACTCCAGCGGCCTGGGCAACCTCGCGACTACGGTCTTCATGACCGTGCCCTTCGCGCTCGCCTGGGTGCTCGGCGACTCGATCCGCACCCGGCGTGCCTACTTCGCGCAGCTGGAGGAGCGCGCCGCCCGGCTGGAGAAGGAGCGCGAGGCGCAGGCCAAGGTCGCGGTCGCGGCCGAACGCGCCCGCATCGCGCGCGAGTTGCACGACGTGGTCGCGCACAACGTGTCGGTGATGGTGGTGCAGGCGGACGGCGCCGCCTACGTCCTGGACGCCGCTCCCGACCAGGCGAAGAAGGCCCTGGAGACCATTTCCTCCACCGGCCGCCAGGCCCTCGCCGAGATGCGCCGCCTGCTGGGCGTGCTGCGCACCGGCGAGCACAAGGAGGTCGGCGAGTACGTCCCGCAGCCCGACGTCGAGCAGATCGACGACCTGGTCGAGCAGTGCCGCACCTCCGGTCTGCCCGTCGACTTCAAGGTCGAGGGCACCCCGCGCCCGCTGCCCAGCGGCGTCGAGCTGACCGCGTACCGCATCGTGCAGGAGGCGCTCACCAACACGCGCAAGCACGGCGGGCCCAACACGGGCGCGAGCGTGCGCCTGGTCTACTTCGACGACGGTCTCGGCCTGCTCGTCGAGGACGACGGCAAGGGCGCCCCGCACGAGCTGTACGAGGAGGGCGGCGCCGACGGGCAGGGCCACGGCCTGATCGGCATGCGCGAACGGGTCGGTATGGTCGGCGGCACCCTGGACGCCGGCCCGCGCCCCGGCGGCGGATTCCGCATCAGTGCGCTGCTGCCGCTGAAACCCGCACACTGACGTTGCGTACGTCCCGTGTTGACACCTGTAACGACCCTGCCCCGCACAGCCGGAAGAGAACGGAAGAGGCCCCGATGGCGATCCGCGTGATGCTCGTCGACGACCAGGTGCTGCTGCGCACCGGGTTCCGGATGGTGCTTGCCGCACAGCCGGACATGGAGGTCGTCGCGGAGGCGGGGGACGGCGTCGAGGCCCTTCAGGTGCTGCGCTCGACGGCCGTCGACGTCGTCCTGATGGACGTGCGCATGCCAAAGCTGGACGGCGTGGAGACCACCCGGCGCATCTGCTCGGAGCCCGAGCCGCCGAAGGTGCTGATCCTGACCACCTTCGACCTCGACGAGTACGCCTTCTCGGGACTGAAAGCGGGCGCCTCCGGCTTCATGCTCAAGGACGTGCCGCCGGGCGAGCTCCTCGCCGCCATCCGTGCCGTACACAGCGGTGACGCGGTGGTGGCGCCCTCGACCACGCGCCGGCTCCTCGACCGGTTCGCGCCGATGCTGCCGAGCGGCGGCCAGGAGCCCCGGCACAAGGAGCTGGAGCGGCTCACCGAGCGCGAGCGCGAGGTCATGATCCTGGTCGCGCAGGGCCTGTCGAACGGGGAGATCGCGGCCCGGCTCGTGCTGTCCGAGGCGACGGTGAAGACCCATGTCGG
Source organism: Streptomyces sp. DF42 (assembly GCF_058267695.1). Taxonomy (NCBI): domain Bacteria; kingdom Bacillati; phylum Actinomycetota; class Actinomycetes; order Kitasatosporales; family Streptomycetaceae; genus Streptomyces; species Streptomyces sp. DF42. The sequence continues at coordinate 5,533,344 of NZ_CM177859.1, forward strand.
CCGCATCCTCACCAAGCTGGGGCTGCGCGACCGGGTGCAGGTGGTGGTCCTGGCGTACGAGACCGGGCTGGTGCGCGCGGGCGGGCACGGCTGATCCGCGGGGACGTCGGTCGCGCGTAACCGCCGCCCACTAGGGTCTGCGCATGCTCCTGTGGATCAACGGCCCCTTCGGGGGCGGCAAGACACAGACCGCGCACGAGATCCAGCGGCGGTTGCCCGGCAGCGTCGTCTGCGACCCCGAGCACGCCGGGTTCGGCCTGCGCCGGATGCTGCCGCCCGAACTGCGCGGCAACTTCCAGGACCTGGCCTCCTGGCGGCAGGGCGTCGTCGAGGTGCTCGACCTCGCCCTCACCCGCCATGACGGGGTCGTGATCGCGCCCATGACGGTCACGGACTCCGGCTACTTCGGGGAGACCGTGGGCAGGCTGCACGAACTCGGCCACGACGTACGCCACTTCACCCTCCTCGCGCAGCGCGACACCGTCATCGAGCGGCTGCGCGAGCGCGGCTTCGGGCACCTCCTCCAGTACGTCACCGGGAAGAACTCCGGCCTGGGCAGGGAGACCTGGGCCGTGCAGCAGCTCGACCACTGCCTGGAACGGCTGCAGGAGCCGGAGTTCGCCGAGCACCTGTGGACGGACGACACGACCGTGCCGAAGACGGCGGACCGCATCGCCGTGCTCGCGGGGCTGCGGCTGCGGCCGAACAACGAGGGCGCACTGCGGACGCGGCTCCGGCAGGTGCGCGTGGGGATCAGGCACATCCGCTTCGACTGACGGGCTTTTCGAGGGCGTGCTCCGGCGGACCTGCTCCGGCGGAGGATCCCTTCCAGGAAGTCGCTGCCCAGCCGGGCCGCCACCGTGACGTCCAGCTGGTCAGGACGTACCGTCCGCGGCGGCGGGTGGTGATCAGGCCTGCCATCTTCAGGACGCCGAGATGACGGGAACACGTCCCGGGAACACGTCCCGAGAAGGCGATCGGCCATGAGCAGGCCGCAGCACCTCCTCGACACCTACCGTGCCCGGCAGCTCGGCGAGCCCGTCCCCGCCGCGCGCGGGTCCCATGACCGGCAGGTCGTGCGGGAGCGGTGCGAGTACCGGCAGTTCCGCGCGGTCGTCGCCGGGCGTTCGGCCCACGGACGGATACGTGCGGCGCGGGGCCGGTGGCTGCGTCTGCGGCGGCGCTCTACCGGCCGACCGCCCCCGTCGCACCGCCTGCTCCCGCCTTGCCGGCCTCCTCGGTGAGGCGGGACACGAATTCCGCGACCGCCGCCTTCACGTCGTCGGGCGTCCACTGCAGGGCCGCGGCGCGGACGTTCACCTCGGTGAGGGCAACTCCCGGGCCCTTCTCGTCCCAGGCATCGGCGAACAGGAGCGTCTTCGTCTCCTCGCCCTGCCGGATCGCGGCCTCCGAGAGGACGTCGACGTCGTACGGGAGCCAGACCTGGAACTCGTTGGTGTGCGGCACCTCGGGATGGACGCGCGTCCACGGGACCCCCGCCGCCGCGAACCCCTCGCGCAGCGCGCCGGCCACCACGCGCGCGTGGGCGACGTACTCGGGCAGCCGGGGCAGCTCCCGCTCCAGGCCGGCGAGGGCCGACAGGACCGTCGGGAACTGCTGGAAGAGCCGGCCCCCGTACCGGTGGCGCCAGACCTTCGCCTCGTCGATCAGCGTCTTCGGACCGGCGAGCACGGCGCCGCCATAGCCGCCCAGGGACTTGTAGAACGACACGTACACGCTGTCCGCCAGGCCCGCGATCTCGTCCAGGGGGTGGCCGAAGTGGACGGTGGACTCCCACAGGCGCGCGCCGTCGAAGTGCACCACCGCGTCGCGGTCGTGCGCCGCGTCCACGACCTCGGTGAGCTCCTCCCAGGAGGGCAGTAGGAAACCGGCGTCCCTGAGCGGCAGTTCGAGCATCAGCGTCCCGAAGGGCTCCTCGAAGTCGCGTACCTCGTCCGCGGTGGGGAGCCGTGGCTCGCTCGTCACGCGGACCGGGCGCAGGCCGCTGACCTGGCTGAGCGCGTTCCGCTCGTGCACCTCGGGGTGGGCCAGTGCGTGCAGGGCGACCGTGGGGCTGCCGGTGCGGCCCGCCCAGCAGCGCAGAGCCACCTGCTGGGCCATCGTGCCCGTCGGGAAGAACGCGGCGGCCTCCAGGCCGAGCAGCCCGGCGACCTTCGTCTCCAAGGCCTCGACCACGCCGTCGCCGTAGATGTCCGACAACTCGTCGAGGTCGTACACGTCGTCCAGCCCGTCGAGGAGCGTCAGGCGCTCCCGGAGCGTGTTCAGGAAGCCGGGGCGCCCGAACACGCGCTCCGCGTTCCGGTGCGCGCTGATACGCCTCTCCCGGCGCCGCTCGAGTCGCTCTTCCTCGGACAACTGCTCGACCTGCTCCGGCGCATCACTCATGGCCCGGATCATGCCTGGCACCGGTCCGCGCGGGCACCCGGATTTCCACAGGTTTTCCCCTCCGTCGCCGACGTGTGGAAACCCACAGCCTGTGGACAACCGGACGCCGCTCGAACCTATCGCGTTAACATGACGAGAAATCGTCCGGTACCCGGAGCGGACTGGAACGGGAAGGCCGCCGTCGCGTGACTACAAGCCAACAGCCAGACCCCAGGGACCGTCCCGCACGGCTCACCGTCGGCGTGGTCGGCGCCGGCCGGGTCGGCCCCGCACTCGCCGCCTCCCTCCAACTCGCCGGGCACCGCCCCGTGGCCGTCTCCGGAGTCTCCGACGCCTCCCGCAAGCGTGCCGCGCAGATGCTCCCCGACGTGCCGCTCGTGGCGCCCGCCGAGGTCCTGCGACGCGCCGACCTGGTCCTGCTGACCGTCCCCGACGACACACTGCCCGGGCTGGTCGAGGGCCTCGCGGAGACCGGGGCCGTCCGGCCGGGGCAGCTGCTCGTGCACACCTCCGGGCGCTACGGCGCGAAGGTCCTGGACCCCGCACTGCGCGCGGGCGGGCTCCCGCTGGCCCTGCACCCCGCGATGACCTTCACGGGCACGCCCGTGGACGTCCAGCGCCTGGCGGGCTGCTCGTTCGGCGTCACCGCCCGCGAGGAGCTGCGGCTGGCCGCCGAGGCCCTCGTCATCGAGATGGGCGGCGAACCGGAGTGGATCGCCGAGGAGATGCGCCCGCTGTACCACGCGGCGCTCGCGCTGGGCGCGAACCACCTGGTGACACTGGTCGCCCAGTCCATGGAGCTGCTGCGCGAGGCGGGCGTCGCGGCCCCTGACCGGATGCTCGGCCCGCTGCTCGGCGCCGCCCTCGACAACGCCCTGCGCTCGGGCGACGCGGCCCTGACCGGCCCCGTCGCACGCGGGGACGCCGGCACGGTCGCCGCACACGTCGCCGAGCTGCGCAGGCACGCCCCGCAGACCGTCGCCGGCTACCTGGCGATGGCGCGGGCCACCGCCGACCGGGCGCTCGCCCACGGGCTGCTGAAGCCGGAGCTCGCCGAGGACCTCCTCGGAGTGCTCGCCGACGGGACCGGCGGGACCGGCAGGACCGACGGGACCGAGGGAGACGCCCGATGACCACCACCCTCCTGAGCACCGCCGACCAACTGCACGCACGCACGCGTACCGGCCGCCGCGCCGTGGTGATGACCATGGGCGCCCTGCACGAGGGCCACGCCACCCTCGTCCGCACCGCGCGCGAGATCGCAGGGAGCGACGGCGAGGTTGTCGTCACCGTCTTCGTGAACCCTCTCCAGTTCGGCGCGGGCGAGGACCTCGACCGCTATCCGCGCATCCTGGACGCCGACGTCAAGCTGGCCGAACTGTCCGGCGCGGACGTCGTGTTCGCCCCTTCCGTGGACGAGGTCTACCCGGACGGCGAGCCCCAGGTCCGCATCAGCGCGGGCCCCATGGGGGAGCGCCTGGAGGGCACCTCCCGCCCCGGCCACTTCGACGGCATGCTCACCGTCGTCGCCAAGCTGCTGCACCTCACCCGTCCCGACGTCGCCCTGTACGGCCAGAAGGACGCCCAGCAGCTCGCCCTGATCCGCCGCATGGTGCGGGACCTGAACTTCGGCATCGAGATCGTCGGCGTACCCACCGTGCGCGAGGACGACGGCCTCGCGCTTTCCAGCCGCAACCGCTACCTCTCGCCGGAGCAGCGGCGCACCGCGCTCAGCCTGTCCCGCGCGCTGTTCGCGGGCAGCGACCGGCACGCCGCCCAGGAGGCGCTGCGCGCCCGAGCGCGCGAAGTGCCCGCCACACACGCGCGTGCCGAGGCGCTCAGCGCCATAGGCGAGTCCCGCGCGGCCGCCGACGCGCACGCCGTCGCCAAGGCGCTCCCGGGCGCCCCGTCGGCCGTCCGCGCGGCCGCCCGGCTGGTCCTCGACGACGCCGCGCGGCTCTCCCCGCCGCTCGAACTGGACTACCTGGCCCTCGTCGACCCGTCCGACTTCACCGAGATCGAGGACGACTTCGACGGCGAGGCCGTCCTCGCCATCGCCGCCCGGGTCGGCACGACCCGGCTGATCGACAACATCCCACTCGTTTTCGGAACCTTCGGAGCCGCCTCGTGACCAGCACAGGCATACGACTGCACGCGCCCGCGCCCGGGTGGTCCATCGCCGCGGACGTCGTGGTCGTCGGCTCGGGCGTCGCCGGACTCACCGCGGCCCTGCGCTGCGAGGCAGCCGGTCTGCGCACCGTCGTCGTCACCAAGGCCCGCCTCGACGACGGCTCCACCCGCTGGGCCCAGGGCGGCATCGCCGCGGCCCTCGGCGAGGGCGACACCCCGCAACAGCACCAGGACGACACCCTGGTGGCCGGTGCGGGCCTGTGCGACGAGGAGGCCGTACGGATCCTCGTCACGGAGGGCCCGGACGCCGTGCGGCGGCTCATCGCCACCGGCGCGCACTTCGACGAGTCCGAAGAGGGCGACCTGCAGCTCACCCGCGAGGGCGGCCACCACCGCCGGCGCATCGCGCACGCCGGCGGCGACGCGACCGGCGCGGAGATCTCCCGGGCCCTGGTCGAGGCGGCACGCGCGCGGGGTGTGCGCACGATCGAGAACGCGCTCGTGCTGGACCTCCTGACGGACGCCGACGGCCGCACCGCGGGCGTGAGCCTGCACGTCATGGGCGAGGGCCAGCACGACGGGGTGGGCGCCGTGCACGCCCCATCGGTGGTCCTCGCGACCGGCGGCATGGGCCAGGTGTACTCCGCGACCACCAACCCCTCGGTGTCCACCGGCGACGGAGTGGCGCTCGCCCTGCGCGCGGGCGCGGAGGTCTCCGACCTCGAGTTCGTGCAGTTCCACCCGACCGTGCTGTTCCTCGGTCCGGACGCGGAGGGCCAGCAGCCCCTGGTCTCGGAGGCCGTACGCGGCGAGGGCGCCCACCTGGTCGACGCCGACGGGGTGCGCTTCATGGTCGGGCAGCACGAGCTGGCCGAGCTGGCTCCCCGGGACATCGTCGCCAAGGGCATCATGCGCCGGATGCAGGAGCGGGACGCCGAGCACATGTTCCTCGACGCCCGGCACTTCGGCGCCGACATGTGGGAGCACCGCTTCCCGACGATCCTCGCCGCGTGCCGCGCCCACGGCATCGACCCGGTCACCGAGCCCATCCCGATCGCCCCGGCCGCCCACTACGCCTCCGGCGGCGTCCGCGCCGACTCCCGGGGCCGTACGACCGTCCCGGGCCTGTACGCCTGCGGAGAGGTCGCCTGCACCGGCGTGCACGGAGCGAACCGGCTCGCCTCCAACTCCCTCCTGGAGGGCCTCGTCTACGCCGAGCGCATCGCCGCCGACATCGCGGCGACGTACGCGGACAACGGCCTCCACGCGCGCGTGCCCGAGCCGGTCGAGTTCCCCGAGGTGCCCGCGCACCCGCTGCTCGCCCCCGAGGACCGGTTCGCGGTCCAGCGCATCATGACCGACGGCGCGGGCGTCCTGCGCTCCGCCGACTCCCTCGACAAGGCCGCAGGACAGCTCCAGCAGCTGCACACCGAAGCCCGCGACGCCCTGGCCGAGAACGGCAAGACGTCCGAGCCCGGCGTCGACACCTGGGAGGCCACCAACCTCCTGTGCGTGGCCCGTGTCCTGGTCGCCGCCGCCCGGCTGCGCGAAGAGACGCGCGGCTGCCACTGGCGCGAGGACCGTGCCGATCGCGACGACACGGCATGGCGACGCCACATCGTCGTACGGCTCAATCCGGACCGCACGCTCGCCGTACACACCACCGATACCGCAGACTTCCCCCCGACCCGGCAGCCCCAGCCTGCGCACCGTCCCCAGGAGCAGTGACAGAAGTGAGCACCCCCGACCTCCCCCTCGCGCCGAACGGCGGCTGCGGCGACGGCTGCGCCTGTGGCGCCGACAGCGCCGACAGCGCGGCGGAATATCTGGAGTGCGGGCTCGATCCCGCGCTCGCGCAGCTGCTGGCCGACGCCGGACTCGACCCCGTTGAGGTCGAGGACATCGCCAACGTCGCCATCCAGGAGGACCTCGACCACGGCCTGGACGTGACGACCGTCGCGACCATCCCCGAAGAGGCCGTCGCCACCGCCGACTTCACCGCGCGTGAAGCGGGCGTCGTGGCGGGCCTCAGGGTCGCCGAGGCGGTGATCTCGGTGGTCTGCACGGACGAGTTCGAGGTCGAGCGGCACGTGGAGGACGGCGACCGGGTGGAGGCCGGGCAGAAGCTCCTGTCGGTCACCACGCGCACGCGTGACCTGCTCACCGCCGAGCGCAGCGCGCTCAACCTCCTGTGCCGGCTGTCCGGCATCGCGACCGCCACCCGGGCGTGGGCCGACGCCCTGGAAAGCACGAGGACGAAGGTCCGCGACACCCGCAAGACGACTCCGGGGCTCAGGTCCCTGGAGAAGTTCGCCGTACGGTGCGGCGGCGGTGTCAACCACCGGATGTCGCTCTCGGACGCGGCACTCGTCAAGGACAACCACGTCGTCGCCGCGGGCGGCGTCGCACAGGCCTTCAAGGCCGTACGGGAGGCCTTCCCGGAGGTGCCGATCGAGGTCGAGGTCGACACCCTGCACCAGCTGCGCGAGGTCGTCGACGCCGGCGCCGACCTGATCCTGCTGGACAACTTCACGCCCGGCGAGTGCGAGGAGGCGGTGGCCCTGGTGCACGGCCGCGCCGCCCTGGAGGCGTCGGGCCGGCTCACCCTGGCGAACGCGAGGACGTACGCCGACACCGGCGTGGACTACCTCGCCGTGGGCGCCCTGACCCACTCCTCGCCGATCCTCGACATCGGTCTCGACCTGCGAGCGGCGGAGTAGGTACCGGCCATGCTGCTGACGATCGACGTAGGGAACACGCACACCGTCCTGGGCCTGTTCGACGGGGACGACATCGTCGAGCACTGGCGCATCTCCACGGACGCGCGCCGCACGGCGGACGAGCTGGCGGTGCTGCTGCAGGGCCTGATGGGCATGCACCCGCTGCTCGGCGACGAGCTGGGTGACGGCATCGACGGGATCGCGATCTGCGCGACCGTGCCGTCCGTGCTGCACGAGCTGCGTGAGGTGACCCGCCGGTACTACGGCGACGTGCCCGCGGTGCTGGTGGAGCCGGGCGTGAAGACGGGCGTGCCGATCCTCACCGACAACCCCAAGGAGGTCGGCGCCGACCGCATCATCAACGCGGTGGCGGCGGTCGAGCTGTACGGGGGGCCGGCGATCGTCGTGGACTTCGGTACGGCGACGACGTTCGACGCGGTCTCCGCGCGCGGGGAGTACGTCGGCGGGGTCATCGCACCGGGCATCGAGATCTCCGTCGAGGCACTGGGCGTGCGCGGTGCGCAGCTGCGGAAGATCGAGGTGGCGCGGCCGCGGAGCGTGATCGGGAAGAACACCGTCGAGGCGATGCAGTCCGGCATCATCTACGGGTTCGCCGGACAGGTCGACGGGGTCGTGGGCCGCATGGCGCGGGAACTGGCCGCCGATCCGGACGAGGTGACGGTGATCGCGACCGGCGGACTGGCGCCGATGGTCCTCGGGGAGTCGTCGGTGATCGACGAGCACGAGCCCTGGCTGACCCTGGTCGGGCTGCGGCTCGTGTACGAGCGGAACGTGTCGCGCATGTGAGAGGGGCCCCGTGGCGCAACCGGGTGGCTCGGTCGCGCCACACCCGCCCCCTTTGTTGAAATATGTCGAATTTGTCTGATTAGCGCGTATCGTCGGCGCATGCCCACGCCATACGGATCCCGCGGCGGCATGGCGTTCGGCGCGGAGGAGCTGCGTGTGCTCCGCCGCGCTCTCGCCCTCGCCCTCCAGCCCGGCCCCACTCCCGCCGGCGACGTCCAGGACTGCCTCCGCCTGGCCGAGTCCCTCGACGAGGCGATGCGTGAGGGTGCCCGACTGCGCGCCTTCCTGGTGGCCGACCTCGCGCGCTACCGCGCCGCCCTGCCCGGCACCACCGCCGGCTACCTCGTCCTCCTGGAGGAGGCGCTGGCGGCCGGGTACCGCCCGGAACCCGACGACCTCGCCGCCCTGCGCGCCCTGCGCGGCAACCCGGCCGCCTCCGTCCTCCTCGGCCGCTGCCGGATGCTCGCGGAGCAGGACCTCCGCGCCCGTCTCGCGCGCGGAACGGCCCGCACGGCCCTCCCGACCGTCCCCGCCGCCCGCAGCGGCCTCACGGCCCTTCCCGGCGGCCTGAGCGGCATCGTGGCGGACCCCGCCGAGGGTGCGGAGCGGGATCCCGCCAGGAAGCCCGAGAAGAGGCCCGCCCAGAAGCCCGCTGCTCCCAAGCCGGCGCCCGCCCCGGCCGCCCCGAAACCTGGCCGCCCCATCCCGACCCCGGGCGAGGTCTTCCCCCGCCGCAAACCGGCCCCGCCGTCCGGCTCCAACCCGCCCCGTCACCTCGCCGCGGGCTGAGACGCCCGAACCGCCCGGAACCTCACCAACCCCGCCCCGTCCGCCCCCGCGGCCCGTGGCTACCCTGGACGCATGGACTACGTCTCCGCGCTTGTGCCCCCGATCGTCATGGCCGTGTTCTTCATCGGCGTGATCCGGGTGATCGTGAAGACCCAGGGCGGGGCCAACAAGGCCAAGGAGGACGCGGCCGTCGACGCCGTCCTCGCGCGCACCGAGGGCGCCCGGGCGCCCTCCCCGAAGACCGACGGCTGACCTCTCCCGCGGCGCCCCACCGGCGTACGACTCCCGCGCGTGCTCGCGCTTTCCGAGTCGTACGCCCTTTTTGTTCCTGTTTGTTGGCAAATGCGCACGTCCGGCACGCCAATGGGGAGTTCTCCCACTATTGTGCTGAGGTGTGCCTCGCCCATTGGGAGAACTCGAAGACGCGGTCATGACGCGGGTGTGGAAGTGGAACCGCCCGGTGACCGTTCGAGAAGTCCTGGAAGACCTTCAGCAGGAACGGTCCATCGCCTACACCACGGTGATGACCGTTTTGGACAATCTCCATCAGAAGGGCTGGGTCCGCCGAGAGGCCGAAGGCCGGGCCTATCGATATGAGGCCGTCTCCACCAGGGCCGCCTACGCGGCTGCTCTGATGAACGACGCCTGGTCGCAGAGCGACAACCCCGCCGCCGCTCTCGTCGCCTTCTTCGGGATGATGAGCGAGGAACAGCGACAGGCCCTCAGCGACGCCGTACGCATGGTCCAAGGGCCCGAAACCTCCGAAGCGGCCTCGGATACCGGCGGCGAAACCGCCCGTGAGAACCCCGGGTCGGCGCAGGAGCGCGACGGGCGATAGCGTCCGCACATGTCAGCAGAGAGTCCCGAAGGCCCCGAAGGCCCCGAAGTCAGCGCTAAAGCCATCACTGTCCGGAGGGCCCGCACCAGCGATGTCCCGGCCGTGCGCCGTCTCCTTGACACGTACGTCCGCGGCAGCATCCTGCTCGACAAAGCAACGGTGACGCTTTACGAGGACATCCAGGAGTTCTGGATCGCCGAACGGGACGACAACGCCGAGGTGGTCGGCTGCGGCGCGCTGCACGTGATGTGGGAAGACCTCGCGGAAGTCCGTACTCTCGCCGTGAAGCCCGGCATGCAGGGCGCCGGTGTCGGACACCAGCTGCTGCAGAAGTTGCTGCACACCGCGCGCTGGCTGGGCGTTCGGCGCGTTTTCTGTCTCACCTTCGAAGTGGACTTCTTCGCCAAGCACGGCTTCGTCGAGATCGGCGAGACGCCCGTCGACACCGATGTCTACGCGGAGCTACTGCGTTCCTATGACGAGGGCGTAGCGGAGTTCCTGGGTCTCGAACGGGTGAAACCGAACACCTTGGGCAACAGCCGGATGCTTCTGCATCTGTGATCACCGATCACCGCGGTGTATTCCGCCGGCGTGCCCAGGTTCCCTATGTCCGAAACGCGTATGTTTCCGGACGGGATGGGCCGTCCGTCTCCCGCTTGGTTCGCAGCGATGCCACGGCCGCTCTCTCGGCTCGCATCTCAGTCAGCTCTCAGTCCGTCTCTCAGCCGGTCTCTCAGCCGGTCTCTCCGAGGGGTTTGTGTTTTTCCCCCAAAAGCGGTTTGCTTTCCGACGTACTGCAGTACTGCATATAACAGGGGACGGCGAAACGGCGGACGCCGCAGGCCCCCGGCCCTCAAGTTATCGATGAAAGGAAATCCGGTGGCACAGAAGGTTCAGGTCCTTCTTGTCGATGACCTCGACGGCGGCGAGGCGGACGAGACCGTCACGTTCGCGTTGGACGGCAAGACTTACGAGATCGATCTCACGACGGCCAATGCGGACAAGCTCCGTGGCCTTCTCGACGCTTACGTGAAGGGTGGTCGTCGTACCGGAGGCCGTGCTTCGGGCGGACGCGGAAAGGCGCGCGCCGCTTCCAGCGGCAGCCAGGACACCGCGCAGATCCGCGCGTGGGCGAAGGAGAACGGTTACGAGGTCAACGACCGCGGCCGTGTTCCCGCGTCCATCCGCGAGGCCTACGAGAAGGCCAACGCCTGACCGATGGCCTACGGCAGGGCCAAGGGCTCGGCGCACACGCGCCGCAGCCGTAGCCGGTGGCAATGCGTGGCCACCGTGTCCACAAGTCGTACCAGGTCGGGGGCGCCCCCACCGCCCCCCATGGCCGACAGCGCCGGCAGCGAGGCCTCGACCTCGCACCCCGGCTCGGGGGGTCGCAGCCACACGGCGGCCCCCTGCAGGGTGCCCGGGCGCCCCAGCCGGGGCAGCAGCGGCGCATCCATGACGCCGCCTTCGCCGGTCGCGGTCAGATCGAGCGTGAGCGCGCCCCATTCCAGCCAGGCCAGCAGCCCCGGCAGTTCGTCGGCGCTCCCCGTCGCCACCAGCAGCCGCATCCGGTCACCCTGCACGGCCACCGGCGACGCCGGCGCGAGATGGCGCAGGCCCGCGCGGCCCGCCTCAGCCGGCACGTCCAGGACGTCGAAGCGGTCGCCCACGCGAAGCCGTAGCGGAGCTCCGGGGCGATCAGCCCGCGCGGGCACGGTCGCCCAGCCCAGTTCGTTCTCGTACCAACGGCGGGCCCGACCGACCGGATCCACGGGATCCACCGGGTCGAGCGGCCGACGGGGGAGCGGGACAATGGAGAGGCTGCCAACCATGCCAAGCGCAACCGCCGGAAAGGCCCGCGAGTTACGCTGAGTGTTCTGTCGGATGCGCAGAGTGCCGGAAATAAGGGCGCGCGGGGGTGTGGGGTGGCGCAAGGTTGTTCGCCCGTAGCGGAGGGAACCGGTGCGCACGGCATGGAGTGTCAGTCCCAGCGGGTAAGACATCCCTAGTGGGAGGGGGCGACACGCAGGACAGGGCGTCTCACGTTCGCCATCGGCGTACTGATGGTGAGGGTAACCACCTGGCCTGCGGGAACATCGTCTCGCACCATCGGGTTGGAGCAGATGTCGGCGTTCGGGGTCAGGAGGCAGTGTTGGTTCTCGGTCCGGTGTCGGCAGTTGGAATGAGCGGTCCCCGCTTGCGGGACTAAGCTGCGGAAGGACAGAGAGGGGAAGTTCCCCCCACTGCCTGACCGCTCTGAGGAGCGATTAACGATGTTCGAGAGGTTCACCGACCGCGCGCGGCGGGTTGTCGTCCTGGCTCAGGAAGAAGCCCGGATGCTCAACCACAACTACATCGGCACCGAGCACATCCTCCTGGGCCTGATCCACGAGGGTGAGGGTGTCGCCGCCAAGGCCCTTGAGAGCCTCGGGATTTCGCTCGAGGCGGTCCGCCAGCAGGTGGAGGAGATCATCGGCCAGGGCCAGCAGGCCCCGTCCGGGCACATCCCCTTCACCCCCCGTGCCAAGAAGGTCCTGGAGCTGTCGCTCCGCGAGGCCCTCCAGCTCGGCCACAACTACATCGGCACGGAGCACATCCTGCTCGGCCTGATCCGTGAGGGCGAGGGCGTCGCCGCCCAGGTCCTGGTCAAGCTGGGTGCCGATCTCAACCGGGTGCGGCAGCAGGTCATCCAGCTGCTCTCCGGTTACCAGGGCAAGGAGACCGCCGGCGCCAGTGGCGGCCCTGCCGAGGGCACCCCCTCGACGTCCCTGGTCCTCGACCAGTTCGGCCGGAACCTCACCCAGGCCGCTCGTGAGTCCAAGCTCGACCCGGTCATCGGGCGCGAGAAGGAGATCGAGCGGGTCATGCAGGTGCTGTCCCGCCGTACCAAGAACAACCCGGTCCTGATCGGTGAGCCCGGCGTCGGCAAGACCGCCGTCGTCGAAGGCCTCGCCCAGGCCATCGTCAAGGGCGAGGTGCCCGAGACCCTCAAGGACAAGCACCTCTACACCCTGGACCTCGGCGCGCTGGTCGCCGGCTCCCGCTACCGCGGTGACTTCGAGGAGCGCCTGAAGAAGGTCCTCAAGGAGATCCGCACCCGCGGCGACATCATCCTGTTCATCGACGAGCTGCACACGCTGGTCGGTGCGGGTGCCGCCGAGGGCGCCATCGACGCCGCTTCGATCCTGAAGCCGATGCTGGCCCGCGGTGAGCTGCAGACCATCGGCGCCACCACGCTGGACGAGTACCGCAAGCACCTGGAGAAGGACGCCGCCCTCGAGCGCCGTTTCCAGCCCATCCAGGTCGCCGAGCCGTCCCTGCCGCACACGATCGAGATCCTCAAGGGTCTGCGTGACCGGTACGAGGCCCACCACCGCGTCTCCATCACGGACGAGGCGCTGGTCCAGGCCGCCACCCTGGCCGACCGGTACATCTCGGACCGCTTCCTGCCGGACAAGGCGATCGACCTGATCGACGAGGCCGGTTCCCGGATGCGCATCCGCCGGATGACCGCGCCGCCGGACCTGCGGGAGTTCGACGAGAAGATCGCGGGCGTGCGCCGCGACAAGGAGTCCGCGATCGACTCGCAGGACTTCGAGAAGGCCGCCTCCCTCCGCGACAAGGAGAAGCAGCTCCTGGCCGCCAAGGCCAAGCGGGAGAAGGAGTGGAAGGCCGGCGACATGGACGTCGTCGCCGAGGTCGACGGCGAGCTGATCGCCGAGGTCCTCGCGACGGCCACCGGCATCCCGGTCTTCAAGCTGACCGAGGAGGAGTCCTCGCGTCTGCTGCGCATGGAGGACGAGCTCCACAAGCGGGTCATCGGCCAGGTCGACGCCGTCAAGGCGCTGTCGAAGGCGATCCGTCGTACGCGTGCGGGCCTCAAGGACCCGAAGCGTCCCGGTGGTTCGTTCATCTTCGCCGGCCCGTCCGGTGTCGGTAAGACCGAGCTCTCCAAGGCCCTCGCCGAGTTCCTCTTCGGTGACGAGGACGCGCTGATCTCCCTCGACATGTCGGAGTTCAGCGAGAAGCACACGGTGTCGCGCCTCTTCGGTTCGCCCCCCGGATACGTGGGCTACGAAGAGGGCGGCCAGCTGACCGAGAAGGTGCGCCGCAAGCCGTTCTCCGTCGTGCTGTTCGACGAGGTCGAGAAGGCCCACCCGGACATCTTCAACTCGCTGCTGCAGATCCTGGAGGACGGTCGTCTGACCGACTCCCAGGGCCGGGTCGTGGACTTCAAGAACACGGTCATCATCATGACGACCAACCTCGGCACCCGGGACATCTCCAAGGGCTTCAACCTGGGCTTCGCGGCCGCGGGTGACACCAAGTCCAACTACGAGCGCATGAAGAACAAGGTCTCGGACGAGCTCAAGCAGCACTTCCGCCCCGAGTTCCTCAACCGCGTCGACGACGTGGTCGTCTTCCCGCAGCTGACCCAGGCCGACATCCTCTCGATCGTCGACCTGATGGTGGCGAAGGTGGACGAGCGCCTCAAGGACCGGGACATGGGCATCGAGCTCTCCCAGTCCGCCAAGGAGCTGCTGTCCACCAAGGGTTACGACCAGGTGCTGGGTGCGCGTCCGCTGCGTCGCACCATCCAGCGCGAGATCGAGGACACGCTGTCGGAGAAGATCCTCTTCGGCGAGCTGCGTCCCGGTCACATCGTGGTCGTCGACACCGAGGGCGAGGGCGAGGCCCAGACCTTCACCTTCCGCGGCGAGGAGAAGTCGGCGCTGCCCGACGCCCCGCCGATCGAGCAGGCCGCGGGTGGGGCAGGACCCAACCTGAGCAAGGAGGCGTGACCCTGCGGGGTTGAGCCGACGAAGAGGGCCGGTGCCGTTGGGCACCGGCCCTCTTCGCATGGTCAGAGGAAGCAGGGGTGGGGGAGGTCCGTCGTTCCCGTGACTCCCGAGACGGAGGGAGCCCACCCGGCGGTCAGGACAACTGGCCGTCGTAGTCCGGGAGTTTGAAGGCCTTCTCGGCGTGCCCGCCCGACAGGTCGGTGGCGCTGTTGCCGACGTTCGCGATGATCGTGTAGCCCTTGTTCTCGATGTCGACGCGCTGGGCGGTCTTGTAGGTGGCGACGTCCTTGAACAGGTCGAACAGGCCGCGGACGTAGAGGCCGGAGACGTCGTAGCCGTCGTGCTCCAGGTTCCACTCGGTGGGCGGGTAGATGATGCCGGGGCGGGCGGTGACGAAGAACAGGGAGACGCCGTGCGCCTGGGCGTACTCGGCCAGGTTCAGGACGGGCTTGTTGGCCGGCTGCGGGAAGCTGAAGCCGAAGTCGGTCTCCAGCGTGGTGTTGTCGATGTCGAAGACGATCGCCTGCTTCTCGCCCGGCCTGGCCGCGGCGATGCGCTGCTTCAGGTAGGGCAGGGCCTGGTCCATCACCGTCTGGCAGTCCTTCTGCCAGGTCGCGTGGTCGACGTCTTCGGTGCTCGCCGCCGCGTTGGCGGGGGCGGCCAGTGCCATGAGGGCGGAAGCGGAGACTGCGGTGACCGCTGCGCGGCGCGCCCAGGGGCGTCGGCTTGTCATGGGTGGGGGTCCTCTCGCGTCAATATGCCGTTGTCTGGTGCATGTTCGGTGGCGAGGGTGGCGCGAGGGGAACCGTAGGGTTACCGAAGGGTAGGTGACCAGAGATGTGCGTCACACAACGGCGTGGACCTTGATGGCCGGGGGGCTTCAAGTCCCGTGGTGGCTCTGGCCGTTCGGCCGGCCGACGGGCGTGAGTGGCGGCCACCGCGGACCGGACGGGACGCGAGCCCGGTGTCATGGCCGGCGGGTCCATGCGGCCTTCCCCCGGGCCTCGTTGAGGGGGCGGCAGGGGTAGTCCCGGTCACATTGCGGAGGATGTGGATCTTGCCGTCCGGTGACATGCCGCACAGGCGATTTGTCCGTTACTAGGGCGGATAGTGGGAGCTCCAATGCGGGCAAAAAGGACTTTTGGCTTGGAGCCTCGGGGGCGGTTTTGTCGTCGTGGGGTGGATTGGTTCCGGGTCTGTCCCTGATGGGCGTTGTGTCAAGAAGTGGGAAGTTTTGCGATGAAGTACTAGCTTCCGTCGTAGATCGCGGGTTTTGGGCTCCGTGGGTCTCGGGGTTACCAAGGGATGGTCCACCCGACGGCCGCCTGTGCGCCGGGTGGTTCTTCTGTCCCCGTCTTCCCGAGGTTTCTATGTCTTCGCGTCTCACGTCCCGTTCCTCCCGTACGTCCCAGCTCCGCACCCGCGCAGCCGTCCTGGCCGCCGGCCTGGGAGTGTCGGTCGTGCTGGGCGCCGGGGTCGCGGCCGCCGCCGACGCCACCTCCGCCTCCAGCGCCACCTCCGCCTCCAGCGCCGCGAGCGCCGTCGAGGCGCAGGCCGCCGCGCAGGCCAAGGCCGCCAAGGCCGCCGCGAGCGCGAAGGTGAAGGAGCAGGCGGCCGCGAAGAAGAAGGCCGCTGCCAAGAAGGCCGCCCTGGCCAAGAAGGCCGCTGCCAAGAGGGCCGCCGCGGCCAAGAAGGCTGTCTCCTGGGTGCACCCGGTGAAGAAGTACAAGCTGTCCGCGAAGTTCAACCAGGCCGGCGGCATGTGGCAGTCCACCCACAGTGGGCAGGACTTCGCCGTGTCCAGCGGCACGGACGTCGTCGCCGCCCACGGCGGCACGGTCGTCAAGACCGGCGGGAACGGCGCAGGCGACGGCCCCGCGTACGGCAACGCCATCGTCATCAGGCACGGCAACGGCACCTACTCGCAGTACGCCCACCTGTCGCGGATCGACGTCAGGGTCGGCCAGGTCGTCGCCACCGGCCAGCACATAGCCCGGTCCGGCAACACGGGCAACTCCAGCGGCCCGCACCTGCACTTCGAGATCCGTAAGACCCCGAACTTCGGCTCGGCCGTCGACCCGGTCGCCTTCCTGCGCGCCAAGGGCCTGTCCCTCTAGGACGGGCGCGTCGGGGACGGGTGCGAGGCCTGGTGTGCCTGAGTCACCAGGTCCGTGGCGACTTCGAGGACCGCCTTGCGCTTGTCCTCGGGGTCGCCCTCGATGTCGTTGAGGACGAACATCCCGGCGTGCAGCGTGAACATCGCGCTGACGCAGCGGACCTGGTCGATCAGTTCCGCCTGAGGGTCGATGAGGATGTCGCGCATGCCCATCATGCGGCTGCGGAACGTCTCGCCGATGCTCAGTTCCTTCACCGTCCCCTGGTTCTCCTGCATGAAGCGGAAGAGCGGGGTCGCGCCCGCGAGGGCGTCGCTGTAGCGGCGGATGATCTCGTGCTTGGTCTCCAGCGTCTGCGGCTGGTTTCCGCCCCACTCGATCAGTTCCACGATCGGCTGTGAGAGGTCCTCGAAGATGCTGACGAGGATCTCTTCCTTCGTCTTGAAGTGGTAGTAGAGCGCCGCCTTGGTGACGTCGAGGCGCTCGGCGATCTCGCGCAACGACGTCTTCTCGTAGCCCTGCTCGGCGAAGAGTTCGAGCGCGACGTCCTGGATGCGCTGGCGGGTGTCTCCGCGGCGCTGCTGCTTGGTGCCGTCCATGGTGCCGCCCATCCTTGCACTCCCGAGAAACTTACTTGACGCCCGGCTAGTTACGGGTCTACCTTCCCAGTGTAGTCAACTAGCCGGGCGGCAAGTAAGTAGCTGGCCGGGGGGAACGCCCAGGGAGTGGGGACGATGGCGGACACGCAGACAGTCGAGACGAAGCCCGAGAAACAACCGAAGAGCGTGCGCGTGGTGCTGCTCGCGCTCATGATCACCATGATGCTCGCGATGCTCGACAACATGATCGTGGGCACGGCGATGCCGACGATCGTGGGCGAGCTCGGCGGACTCGAGCACCTGGCGTGGGTGGTGACGGCGTACACGCTGGCCACCGCGGCGTCCACCCCGGTCTGGGGCAAGCTCGGTGACATGTACGGCCGCAAGGCCACCTTCATGACCTCGATCGTGATCTTCCTGATCGGCTCCGCGCTCAGCGGCATGGCCCAGAACATGGGCGAGCTGATCGGCTTCCGGGCCGTGCAGGGTCTCGGCGCCGGCGGCCTGATGGTCGGCGTCATGGCGATCATCGGCGACCTGATTCCGCCGCGGGAGCGCGGCAAGTACCAGGGCATGATGGCCGGCGTCATGGCGCTCGCGATGATCGGCGGCCCGTTGGTCGGCGGCACCATCACCGACAACTGGGGCTGGCGCTGGTCCTTCTACATCAACCTGCCGCTCGGCGTGGTCTCCCTCGCTCTCATCAGCGTCGTACTGCACCTGCCGAAGAAGCGCTCCCAGGCGGGCATCGACTACCTCGGCGTCGTGCTGCTGACCGTGGGCATCACCTCCATCGTGCTCGTCACCACCTGGGGCGGCTCGCAGTACGCCTGGACGTCCGCGCGGATCATGGAGCTCATCGGCATCGGTGTGGCCGCGCTGATCGGGTTCGTGTTCTGGCAGACCAAGGCGGCGGAGCCGGTCGTGCCGCTGCACATCTTCCGCAGCCGCAACTTCACGCTGATGTCGGTCATCGGCTTCATCACCGGCTTCGTGATGTTCGGCGCGACGCTGTTCCTGCCGCTGTACCAGCAGTCCGTGCAGGGTGCCTCCGCGACCAACTCCGGGCTGCTGCTCCTGCCGATGCTCGGCGCGATGCTGGTCACCTCGATGGTGGCCGGACGGGTGACCACCAACACCGGCAAGTACAAGGCGTTCCCGATCGTCGGCAGCGTCCTGATGATCGTCGGGCTGTACCTGCTGTCCACGATGGACACCGGGACCTCGCGGTTCATGTCCGGTGTGTTCATGGCGGTCGTCGGGCTCGGCATGGGCTGCCTGATGCAGATCACCATGCTGGTCGCGCAGAACAGCGTCGAGATGAAGGACATGGGCGTCGCGTCCTCGTCGACCACCCTGTTCCGTACGCTCGGCTCCTCCTTCGGAGTCGCGATCATGGGCGCCCTGTTCAACAACCGCGTCCAGGACGTCATGACCGAGCGGGCCGGGGCACTGGGCGCGAAGATCACCGAGAAGTCGGCCTCGCTGGACGCGAAGAGCCTGGAGAAGCTGCCGACGGCGGTGCGCGAGGCGTACCAGCACGCGGTGTCCGCGGGCACCCACTCGGCCTTCCTGCTCGGCGCGATCGTCGCGGTCGTCGCGCTGGTGGCGGCGGTCTTCGTGAAGGAGGTCGCGCTGCGCGGGACGGGACCGAAGCCGGAGGAGGGTCCGGCGGACGGCGCGGCAGTGCAGCCGCCGGTGGTCGAGGCCGTCTGACCGCACAGTGAGCCGAAGGCCCCCGGCAGGTGTCCGCCCCGGGGGCCTTCGTCATGCCTGACCCGGCCCGGGGGTCGTTGCCAGTGCCCCGTGCCACCATCGGACTCATGGTCACGATGCGGCAGTTGCGGCTGGCCAAGGACGCCATGGACCGCGACTGGGCCGATCCGGAGCTGGACCTGGGCGCGGTGGCCGCGCACGCCGGATACTCGCGCCACCACTTCCTACGGGCCTTCAAGGCGGCGTACGACGAGACGCCCGGCCGGTATCTGACGCACCGCCGGGGTCACGATGTACCTCAGCCCGGAGGCGATCCGGGCGACCTTTCGGCTCGTCGCGGCCCTCGCTGAGGGCTCGACGCTGGTCACGACCTTCCTGCGGCCGATCGAGGACGTCGAGCCGGACCAACGCGCCCAGCTCAGGGTCGCGATGGAGGGCACCCGAAGCGCCGGTACGCCCTTCCTCAGCTTCTACCGGCCGCCGCAGCTCCTCGCCCTCGCCCGTGAGGCCGGCTTCCGAGAGGTCCGGCACGTGTCGGCGGCGGATCTGGAGAAGCGGTACTTCGCGGGCCGGGCGGACGGTCTGAGGCCTTCCCGGGGGGAGGAGCTGCTGGTGGGGGACCTGTGAGGGACAGAGCTGGGGCTGCGGCTAGGGCAGCATCTGATAGCTGCCCGTGTTCGTCGGTGCGTGCTCCGGCAGCCACAGCACCGCCACCGCGCCCTCGGCCGGTACGTCGTCGGGGGCACCCGCCGGGCGCACGTTGCGGAAGGTCAGGCGGGCGCCCATCACGCGGGCCTGGCCGGCGGCGATGGTGAGACCCAGACCGTGCCCCCGTCCCGCGCGGTCCGCGGCGCCCGTACGGAACCGGCTCGGGCCCTCGGCGAGGAGGTCGGCGGGGAAGCCGGGGCCGTGGTCGCGCACCCGGATGACCCGGCCCTCGACCGTGACCTGGATCGGCGGCTTGGCGTGCCGGGCGGCATTGGCGAGCAGGTTGAGCAGCACCCGCTCCAGACGCCGGGGATCGGTCGTGACCATCGACTCGTGCACCACCCGCACCTCGACGGCCGGGTCCTTGGCCGCCACCCGCCGCGTCACGAACTCGCCGAGCAGGATGTCCTGCAGCTCGGCCCGCTCGGACGCGCTGTCGAGGCGGGCCACCTCCAGGACGTCCTCGACGAGGGTGCGCATGGCCTTCGCGCGGTCCAGGACCAGCTCGGTCGGGCGGCCGGGCGGAAGCAGTTCGGCCGCCGTCAGCAGCCCGGTCACCGGGGTGCGCAGCTCGTGCGCGATGTCGGCGGTGACCCGGCGCTCGGCCTCCAGCCGCTTCTGCAGCGTGTCGGCCATGGCGTCCACCGCGCGCGCCAGGTCGTCGGTCTCGTCCCGTACGACCCCGCCGATCGCGTCCCGCACCCGCACGTCCGACTCGCCTCCGGCGACCTGGTTCGCCGCGGCCGCCGCCTTGCGCAGCCGCCGCGAGAGCTGACCGCCGATGAGCACGCCCAGCGCGCTGCCGCCCAGGACGACCGCGATGGAGCCGATCACCAGGGCCTGGTCGAGGTCCTTGAGGATGTCCGTGCTGCGGTCGGTGAACTCCGTGTGCAGCGAGAGGACGTGCCCGTCCTTGACCGGCACGGCGGCCCAGATGTCCGGCACCCCGTCGTGCCGGTCGGTGACGTACGTCGCCCGCCGGCCCTCCTCGACCTTCGCCCGCAGCGCAGGCGGCAGCCGAGGGTCGTCGATCTTGACGTTCGGGAAGTTCGGCCGGTTGGACAGCTCGTAGGTGCGCTGCGCGATCTTGATGCGCTCGTCCGCGAGGTCGCGCGCGTTGTCCAGCATCGAGACCCGCGCCGCGTTGTGCACGACGAGGCTCAGTGCGACCGCCACCAGGGCGCCGACCAGCGCGATCGCCGCGCTGAGCTTCCACCTGAGGCCCGTACGAATGCCCGTACCGCCCGCGTCGTCCGCAGTGGCCGGGCTCCAGAAAGTCCCCCGCATGTCCCTGATGTCCCCGCTCAGGCCTTCAACTTGTAGCCGAAGCCGCGGACCGTCTCGATCCGGTCCTGGCCGATCTTCGTACGCAGTCGCTGCACATGGACGTCCACCACGCGCGTGTCCCCGCCCCAGCCGTAGTCCCACACCCGCTCCAGCAGCTTGTCGCGCGACAGGACCGTGCCCGGCGCCGAGGAGAACTCCAGCAGGAGCCGCATCTCGGTCGGCGTCAGCCCGACCGGCTGCCCGGCCCGGCGCACCTCCATGCCCTCGGTGTCGATCTCCAGGTCGCCGAAGCTCAGCACACCGCCGGCCATCTCGGAGCCGGCCTCGTCCGTCCTGTCGCCGCCGCCCGCGTGGCCGAAGCGCCGCAGCACCGCCCGGATGCGCGCGACCAGCACGGCACCGTCGAACGGCTTGGTCACGTAGTCGTCGGCGCCCGCCTCCAGGCCCAGCACCACGTCGATCGAGTCGGCCCGCGCCGACAGCATGATCACCGGCACGGTCGAGTCGTCGCGGATACGGCGGCACAGACTGACCCCGTCGAGGCCGGGCACCATGACGTCGAGCAGCGCGATGTCGGGGCGGTTCGCCCGGAACGCCTCCAGGCCCGTGATCCCGTCGGGCATCGCCGTGACCGCGAAGCCGTCCCGCTCCAGGGCGAGCTGGGTGGCCTCACGGATGACATCGTCGTCCTCGACGAACAGGACGTGGGTCTGGTCTGCCATCCCGGTGCTCTCAGTCCTCGTGGTCTCGTGGTCTCGTGGTCAAGGTGTTCACGTGCGGGTCGCGGTGTACGTACCGCTGATGAGGGATCGATCCGAGTGGTCCGATCGGTTCACGACGAAGGCGACGCGTTGCTTCCGACGGCGTTGCTGTAGTCGTTGTGCGTCCGGTACTCCTCGGTGAAGCGGCCCAGGTTCCAGCGATACGTGAGCACGTTCTCACCGGACGGACTCGACACCGGGTCACCCTTCTCGTACACCTGCTTGGTCACCACCAGATCGCCGCGGTCTATCTCCGTGTAGACCGGGGGTTCCTCGACCTTGAACACATTCTCGTACCGACCGCCTTCCTCGCGATACACATACGAGCCGACCCCCACAGCATCACCGCAGGTCAGTACATTCACCACGACGTCGTCCGCCGACCCGGAGGTCAGGTCGCCGTACGACACGTCGACCGGGTACTCGTCAGCGACGCACGGCTTCAGATCCCGCTTGACCTCCGCCGAGACCGACGGGTCGTCCTTGACGAGACTGACCGCGTCCGCCCGGGCCATGGTCTTCGGGGCGCTGGGCGCGGGTGAGGGCAGGGCGCCCGCCACCGAGGCGGCGCCCGCCCCCGTGTCCGTGTGCGCGGGGCCCTCGTCACGCGCGCCGGTGCCGCCGGTGGCGCACGCGGAGACGAAAAGGGCGAGGGCGGCGAGCACGGCCACTGCCGTGAACGCCGCCTGCAAGGTCCCTCGGCCCGAGTCCGTCAGACCGCGCAACGCTCCCGCTCCCCACGCTCCAGCGCGCGTGCGTCCAGATCGCGGCTCTCCAGCTCCTCACGGAGCCGGGCGAGCGCCCGGTGCAGCGTGCTCTTGACCGTTCCGGCCGACATGCCGAGTGCGGCGGCCGTCTCCTCCGTTGACATCTGCTCCCAGTGTCGCAGGACAACCACGCTGCGCTGCTTCGGTGCGAGAACTTTCATGATGTCCATGAGCAGAGCCCGGTCCGCGTGCTGCTCGGTGGAGTCGTCGACCGAGGCGTCCGGCAGCTGCTCGGTCGGGACCTCCTCCAGCTTCCGCGCCCGCCACCACTCGGTCCGCGTGTTGATCATCACGCGTCGCAGGTAGGCGTCGGCGAGCCGCTTGTCCGCGATGCCCTCCCAGCGGCCGTACGTGCGGACCAGCGCCGTCTGGAGCAGGTCCTGTGCGTCCACCGGGTCCGGGACCAGTCGGCGGGCACTGCGCAACAGCGCGTCCTGCCGGGTGCGGACATACTCCTCGAACTCGAGCACCTCGCCCTGCGCCATGTCGAACCGCCTCCCGATCCCCGTTCCCGGCCGGCCTGTTCGCCGTCGGTCTCTTCCGTAGCCGTCCCGGTCCACCGGGTACGCAGATGAAGCTACGGAGGTGTTGTCACGGCGTTGTCCGAAGCAACGCTCGGCTGGCAATCGGCTGTCCGTCGGTTGTGTAACGGACGTAGGAACGGGGTAAACGCGTGCACCGAATCGCGTTGGTATAGGGCGATTTGGTAGGGCGATGCAGGGTGAGGTGCCGTGATGTTACGAGCGGTTACGTCAACGGCAGCCGATACAAACCACCGGGAAGGGGCTCCACGAGTCCGTCCGAGACGAGCCCGTCGAGCGCCCGCGCGCGCTGCACCGGTTCGTGCCACACCCGGTCCAGGACCGTGTGCGGCACGGGTGCATGGGCCTCGCGCAGTACGGCGAGCAGCTTGCCGCGCACCTGCCGGTCCGTCCCCGCGTACGTCTGCCCGCGTCGCGGCGGCCCCGTGTGCTCGGGCTTGCCCGCCAGCCGCCACGCGCACTGCGCGGCGATGGGACAGCGGTGGCATGTCTCGTTCTTGGCGGTGCAGATCAGCGCGCCGAGTTCCATGGAGGCGGCGGCCCATCGGGCGGCGGTCGGCTCGTCCTCGGGCAACAGGGCGCGGGCGAGCTTGCGTTCGGCGGCGGTGGTGGCGTTCGGCGGGTACTGGACGCCGGTGACCGCACGCGCGAAGACCCGGCGGACGTTCGTGTCGAGCACCGCGTGCCGCTGCCCGTACGCGAACGAGGCGACCGCCGCGGCCGTGTACTCGCCGATACCGGGCAGCGCGAGGAGCTGGGCGTGGTCGGTGGGTACGTCCCCGCCGTGCCGCTCCGTTATGGCTACGGCGGCGCCGTGCAGCCTCAGGGCGCGGCGCGGGTAGCCGAGCCGGCCCCAGGCGCGGACCGCCTCGCCGGGGGCCTCCTCGGCCAGGTCGGCGGGGCGTGGCCAGCGGGCCAGCCACTGCTCGTACACGGGCAGCACGCGGCTCACCGGTGTCTGCTGCAGCATGAACTCGCTGACCATCACGCCCCAGGGGCCGGCTTCCGGGAGCCGCCACGGAAGGTCACGGGCGTGTTCGTCGAACCAGTCGATGACGGGGGAGTGCAGGTCCTCGCCGAGAGGGGAGCCCGCGAGGGCGTCGGCAGCGTCGTCGGCGGGGCTGCCGTGCGGGGGCTTCGTTGGCGCAGTCATGGCCTACCGATCCTGCCACGGCGCCGGGCGGTTGGGCGGTCGTCGAGCGTGCGGTGCGTCGTGCGGGCCGGCACGTCCCGCGAACCGGGATGATGATCCGGAAAAGTTGACGCACTGGCGGCGGGTGGGGCAGGCGCACGGGCCGATCTCTCGTACAGTTTGCGCCGTGGGATCTATGCGCAATCCTGTCGGGCCGCTTCCCTCCACCATCTACTGGCGCCGGAGGGCCGTACTCGTGTCTGTGTGCGCCTTGTTGGCGCTGCTGATCACGTGGATCGTCACGTCGGGCGGCGGCGGCAAGAAGGACAACGGCGGCTCCAGCAACAAGAATCCCTCCCCCTCGACGATCACGCCCGGGCCCTCGGGTTCGGGGCCGGCGATCAGCCAGGCGCCGGGCGGGCGGAACGAGTCGAGCGGCGGCGGCTCCAGCGGGGCCGATTCCGGGGGCAGTTCGGGGTCCGGTGGTTCGGGGGGTTCTGGCTCCGGTTCCGGGACCGGTGGTTCCGAGGGCGCGGGTGGCGGGGCGGCCGTTGGCGGCCCCAGCATCGGGGTCGGCAGAGACGACACGGTCGCGACGGGTTCCACACTGCCCAACTGCACCGCGAGCGGCGTGGAGTTGACCGTCCGCAGCCTCCGCAACACCTACTCGCCCGGCCAGACGCCCACCCTGCTGCTGACCGCCACGAACTCCTCCGCCGGCGACTGCAAGGTCGATCTCGGGCCGAAGAGCGCGGTGTTGACGATCACCGAGGCCGGCAGTGACGACGACTACTGGTCCTCGGCCGACTGCCCCGAGGGCTCCGGCAGCCTGGTGTTCCGGGCGCCGGCGCGCAGCAGCATCACGTACACCCTGAAGTGGGACCGCAAGCCGAGCGCTCCCGGGTGCGCGACGCCCCCGGCGGGATCGGCCGCGGCCGGCACGTACCTGGTGGAGGCGACGGCTGCGGGGTTCGCGAAGGCGCAGACGTCGTTCCTGATCAAGGCGGACTGAGTGCCTTCCCCGGACGTTTCCCGGACAGGGCACCGCTCAGGCGCACCGCTCGTCCGCACCTCTCAGGCGTACGTCTGAGGCGCATCTCGCAGACGTACCTGTCAGACGTACCGCTCCAGGATCGAGGACTCCGCCTCGGACGCACCTGGCAGGCGTACGTCTGAAGTGCACCGCTCAGGTGTACCGCTCGGACGCCCCTCTCAGGCGTAGGTCCGAGGCGCATCTCGCAGACGTACCTGTCAGACGTACCGCTCCAGGATCGAGGACTCCGCCAGCCTGGACAGCCCCTCGCGCACGCTCCGGGCGCGTGCCTCGCCGACGCCGTCGACGGTCTGCAGGTCGTCGACGCTCGCGGCGAGCAGCTTCTGCAGTCCGCCGAAGTGCTCCACAAGACGGTCGATGATGGCGCCCGGCAGACGCGGCACCTTGGCCAGCAGGCGGAAGCCGCGCGGCGAGACCGCCGAGTCCAGGGTTTCCGGAGCGCCGGTGTATCCCAGCGCCCTTGCCACCGTGGGCAGTTCGAGGAGCTCGGCGTGGGCGAGGGCGTTGAGTTCGTAGAGCGCCTCGTCGACCGTGCGCGAGCGCTTGGCCGTGGGCTCGGGGACGTAGTCCCGGACCACCAGCTCACGCTCGGGCTCCACGCCGGCGATCAACTCGTCGAGCTGCAGGGCCAGCAGACGCCCGTCGGTGCCCAGTTCGACCACGTATTCGGCGATTTCGGTGGCGATGCGACGCACCATCTCCAGGCGCTGCGCCACCGCCGACACATCGCGGACCGTCACCAGGTCCTCGATCTCCAGCGCCGACAGCGTGCCCGCGACCTCGTCCAGGCGGAGCTTGTAGCGCTCCAGGGTCGCCAGGGCCTGGTTGGCCCGGGACAGGATCGCCGCGGAGTCCTCCAGGACGCGGCGCTGGCCGTCGACGTAGAGGGCGATCAGGCGCATCGACTGGGAGACGGAGACGACCGGGAAGCCGACCTGCTTCGAGACGCGGTCCGCCGTGCGGTGCCGGGTGCCGGTCTCCTCGGTCGGGATCGTCGCGTCGGGCAGGAACTGCACGCCCGCCCGCAGGATCTTCGACAGGTCCGAGGACAGCACGATGCCGCCGTCGAGCTTGCACAGCTCGCGCAGGCGCGTGGCCGTGAACTCGACGTCGAGCACGAAACCGCCCGTGCACATGGTTTCGACGGTCTTGTCGAAGCCGAGCACGATGAGTCCGCCGGTGTTGCCGCGGAGTACGCGCTCAAGGCCGTCGCGCAGGCCGGTACCGGGAGCCACGGCGCTCAGCGAGGCGCGCATCAGGCCATCGGCACCGGAACTCCCACCGGACTTTCCGGGAGCTGCTGCCCGGTCGTTGGCTGCCACTGCACTCCTCCGGTCGCGTTTCTGGGACGCCCCCGTTTCGCACACTTGGTTCGTACGGATGGGCGAGACCAGGGCAAAGTCTACCGGCGGTCCTCCTCGTCCTGTGGGGCCTCTCGGCGACGGGAGCGCGGAAGGACCCTCAGAGCGTCCCCTATGTCGGCTACTTCCAGGACCTTCATGCCCGGAGGGATCTTGCCGGGGTCGCCCGGAACGAGCGCGTGCGTGAAGCCCAGACGGTGGGCTTCGGCGAGCCGGCGCTGGACGCCCGTGACCCGTCTGACCTCGCCCGCGAGGCCGACCTCGCCGATCGCGACCAGGTTCTTGGGGAGCGGGGTGTCGCTCGCGGCCGACGCCAGCGCGAGGGCGACGGCGAGGTCGGCGGCGGGCTCGGAGAGCTTCACTCCGCCGACCGTCGCGGAGTAGATGTCCCGCTTGCCGAGCGCGCTGATCCGGCCGCGCTGCTCCAGTACCGCGAGCATCATCGAGACGCGGGAGGTCTCCAGACCGGACGTCGTACGCCGTGGGGAGGGGATCTGCGAGTCGACGGTGAGCGCCTGGACTTCGGCGACGAGGGGGCGGCGGCCCTCCAGGGTGACCGTCAGACAGGTGCCGGGGACCGGTTCGTCACGTCTGGTCAGGAAAAGTCCGCTTGGGTCGGCAAGGCCCGTGATGCCCTCGTCGTGCAGTTCGAAGCAGCCGACCTCGTCCGTGGCGCCGTAGCGGTTCTTGACGCCCCGTACGAGACGCAGGCGCGCGTGCCGGTCTCCCTCGAAGCTCAGGACGACGTCCACGAGGTGTTCGAGAAGGCGCGGGCCCGCGATAGCGCCGTCCTTGGTGACATGGCCCACAAGGAGCGTCGACATCCCGCGCTCCTTGGAGGCGCGGATGAGCGCGCCGGCGACCTCGCGGACCTGTGCCATGCCGCCGGGGGCGCCGTCGATCTCCGGGGAGGCGACGGTCTGCACCGAGTCGAGGATGAGAAGCGACGGCTTCACCGCGTCCAAGTGCCCGAGCACGGCGGCCAGATCGGTCTCGGCGGCCAGATACAGATGGTCGTCGATGGCCTTGATGCGGTCGGCGCGCATCCGCACCTGGCTCGCCGACTCCTCACCCGTGACGTACAGCGTGCGGTGCTCGTCGCTCGCCGACTTGGCCGCGACGTCCAGCAGCAGCGTCGACTTGCCGACGCCGGGCTCGCCCGCGAGCAGCACCACCGCGCCGGGCACGAGCCCGCCGCCCAGCACCCGGTCCAGCTCGGGCACGCCGGTCGAGCGGGCGGTGGCCTGCCGGCCGTCGACCTGGCCGATGGGCACCGCGGACGTGGTCACTCGGCCCGGAGCCGTCGTACGGACCGCGGGCGCGCCGTACTCCTCGATCGTCCCCCAGGCCTGGCACTCGGGGCAGCGACCGAGCCACTTGGCCGTCTGCCAGCCGCATTCCTTGCAGCGGTAGGACGGGCGGTCCTTGGTGGTCTTGGTACGGGCAGCCATGTCGAGAACCGTAACCGGCGGCACTGACAACCCGGGTCCGGCAGGGGCGCCGTACCGAGCGCGTGAGCCGCGGCGCCTGGCGTAAACCAGCCAGTCACACCGCGAACCAGCCACGGAGCGAAAGGTTCCTGTCCCCTATTGAGGGATCGTTTCACCCGTACGGAGTAAATGTGCGCAAGGGGGAAGAAGCCCCTGGTCTCCGCCGCCTACGGTCCACGGATGACGAGCAGCAGTCCGGAGACCTCGACCCGCATCACCGGCGCACACCGGGCGCGCCGGGAGGCGCGCGACCGCGCAGCGGCGCGCACGCTGGCGCAGCGGCCGCCCGCTCGCTACGAGCCGTATCTGGACGGGCTGTTCACCTACTGCCTGTCCGTGCTGTGCGACCACGACGCGGCGACCGCGGCCCTCGGCGAGGCTCTCGCGCTCGCCGAGCGGCGTCGCGGCCCGGAGACGTCGGGGGACCGCCGGGCCTGGTTGTACGCGCTGGCCCGCTGGGCCTGTCTGCGCAAGCTGGCCGAGGCCAAGCAGAAACGTCTGAGCACCCATGCGGCGGGCCGGGGCGGCGCGGAGCGGAAGCGCTCCGCCGAACCTCCCGTGGCCGACGAGGTCCAGGAACAGCGCCGCAGTGAACTCGCCCTGCTGGCCTGGCCGGAGGCCGCCGGCACCACTCCGGAACAGCGCGAGGCGCTCGAACTCGCCGTGCGCCACCACCTCGCCGCCCACGAGGTCGCCGCCGTGCTCGGCCTGGACCTCACCACCGCCCGCGAACTGCTCGCCTCCGCCGCCTGCGAGGTGGAGCGCACGCGCGCGGCCCTCGCCGTCGTCGAGACCGGCGGCTGCCCGAGCGTCGCCCGGCTCACCGGCGACAACGAGTTGGTGCTCAGCTCGGCCCTGCGCAAGGAGCTGGTCCGGCACGTCGACGACTGCCCGCGCTGTCGCCGCAGCGCCGAACGCGCGGTCCCCGGCCGCTGGCCCGGTGCGATGGTCACCCCTGCCGAGCTGCCCGTCCTGGAGGCACCCGGCGCGGCCCTGCACGTGGCGCTCTCCCGCCATCCACGCGCGCGTGGCGCCGCCGTCCCCCGCTTCGACCGGCGCGGCTTCCCGATGGACCCCAAGGACCGCGCCGCCCGCCGGGACCGCCTACGCGCGCGTGCCGTCACCACGACGGTCGTCGCCACCGTGGTGGCGGCCCCCGTGCTCGCGCTGTGGGCCGCCTACCGGGGCTCACCGGCCGACGCGGGCACCGCCGGCCGCTCCGTCACCGCCAGCGAGGCACACGGCCCCGACAGCCTCGCCGGAGAGGCGACGGGCGGCGGCTACGAGAACGCCGGCAACGCCCGCACCACGCCCGGCGGCCGCTTCGGCAAGGGCAACGAACCGGACGTCTCCGTGGAGGTCCTCAGCGTCGCCGGCGCCATGGGAAAGGGCACCGGACGCCTCGACGTCTCGGCCGGCAGCAACGGCGACACCACGCTCGTCACCCTCACCGCGACCGGACCCGGACCGGTGCGCTGGTCCGCGTCCACGGGAGCCTCCTGGCTCTACCTGAGCCAGTCGTCGGGAACGCTCGCATCCGGCGAATCGTTGACGATCAAGGTGTACGTCGACCATCTGCGCGAGCCGTCCGGCTCCTGGCGCGCACAGGTGGCGGTGGCACCGGCCGGCGCCGTCGTGACCATCGAGGGCTACGGCACCGCGCCCAGCCCTACCGCCCCCGGTCCGAGCGGCCCCGAGAACCCTCCGTCCTCCCACCCGACCCCGACCACCTCGGCACCCTCGGACCCCACCCCGAGCGCCCCGCCCTCCTCGCACGGCCCGGACCCCACGCCGACGGCCTCCGCCCCCACGGCCCCGACCGGCTCGACGCCACCACCCGGCGACGGCGAGGACCCGAGCCCCACGACGTCATGAGCGCGGGCCCCGACGGCCGGCCGCCGGACCGGCCCGGCGCCGCGTGCGTCCGGCCCGCACCTCTCAGAAGCGGGGCCCCGGCCCGCACTCCTCCGGGGGCAACCCCGCAGCGCTGCCCCGGTCGCGATCCCGATGCACATCCCGGTCAGGCCGGCAGTGAGGCGTCCTCTCCCGCGACAAGCCCGGCCCGCCCTAGCCGACCGGGTCCGCCGGATGCGCTGCCAGCAGCGGCAGCTGGGAGGCCAGCCGCTCCTCGCACAGCTCGACGAGGCGGTCGTATCCCGCCTTGCCCATCAACTCGGTCAGCTCAGCCCGGTAGGAGACGTACACCGGGTCGCCCGCGCCGTGCGCCGAGGTCGCCGACGTGCACCACCAGTGCAGGTCGTGGCCGCCCGGACCCCAGCCCCGGCGGTCGTACTCACCGATCGACACCTGCAGCACGCGTGTGTCGTCGGGCCGGTCGATCCAGTCGTACGTCCGCCTCACCGGCAGCTGCCAGCACACGTCCGGCTTGGTCTCCAGCGGCTCGCGGCCCTCCTTCAGGGCCAGGATGTGCAGCGAGCAGCCAGCGCCGGCCGCGAACCCGGGCCGGTTCTGGAAGATGCACGAGCCCTGGAAGGGACGGGTCTGCCGGTCGCCGTCCTCGTCCTCCGAGACCCAGCCGTGCTCCATGCCCTCGTCATGGTTCTGCCAGATCTCCGGCGTGAGCCTCGCCACATGCCCGGCCACGCGCTTCTCGTCGTCCTCGTCGGAGAAGTGCGCGCCCAGCGTGCAGCACCCGTCGTCCGCGCGGCCCGCCTGGATGCCCTGGCAGCCGCTGCCGAAGATGCAGTTCCACCGGGAGGTCAGCCATGTCAGATCGCACCGGAAGACCTGTTCGTCGTCTGCCGGATCCGGAAACTCCACCCATGCGCGTGCGAAGTCCAGGCCCTTCTCGTCGGCTTTCCGGGCCTTTTTCGACATCGTCGCCTGCTTCGTTGGCTTCACCTGTGAAGAACGCTTGGCGGACTCGGCAGACCCTGCCGACTTGTCGGCCTTGGCCGTTTTCGTCTTTGGCACAGGACCAGCGTAAGGCTCCCGACGCCCCATCGAATACGGAAGAGCGCCCAGCTGGCAGTAGCGTTCCGTACATGAGACTCGGTGTCCTCGACGTGGGATCGAACACGGTGCATCTGCTGGTGGTGGATGCGCACCCGGGCGCGCGCCCCCTGCCCGCGCATTCGCACAAGGCGGAGCTGCGCCTTGCCCAACTCCTCGACGAGTCCGGAGCCATCGGCCCCGACGGGGTCGACAAGCTCATCGCCGTCGTCCACGAGTGCCTGCAGGCCGCCGAGGACAAGGGCGTCGAGGACGTGCTGCCGTTCGCGACCTCCGCGGTGCGCGAGGCCAGCAACGCCGACGACGTCCTCGCGCGCGTGAAGGCCGAGACCGGCGTCGAGCTTCAGGTCCTCACCGGCGCCGAGGAGGCGCGGCTCACCTTTCTCGCCGCCCGCCGCTGGTTCGGCTGGTCCGTGGGCAAGCTGCTCGTCCTCGACATCGGCGGCGGTTCTCTGGAGATCGCCTACGGCATGGACGAGGAGCCCGACGCGGCCGTCTCCCTGCCGCTCGGCGCCGGCCGCCTCACCAACGGCTGGCTTCCCGGCGATCCGCCCGACCCGGAGTCCATACGGGCCCTGCGCCGGCACGTACGCGCCCAGATCGCCCGCACGGTGGGCGAGTTCACCCGCTTCGGCGCCCCGGATCATGTGGTGGCCACGTCGAAGACGTTCAAGCAACTGGCGCGCATCGCCGGAGCGGCACGGTCCACGGAGGGCCTGTACGTCCAGCGTGACCTGAAGCGCGAGTCGCTGGAGGCCTGGGTCCCCCAGCTCGCAGGCATGTCGGTGGCCCAGCGGGCCGAACTCCCCGGAGTCTCGGAGGGCCGCGCGGGCCAGCTCCTCGCGGGCGCGCTGGTGGCCGAGGGCGCGATGGACCTGTTCGGCGTGGAGAGCCTCGAAATCTGCCCGTGGGCCCTGAGGGAGGGCGTGATCCTGCGCCGGCTCGATCACATGGGTTCGGCGTAGGCGCGCGCCCCGAAAGGGCGCGGGGCTGTGCCACTCGCGGCCGCGCCGCGGGGCGCGAGCACCCACGATCGACGCGCACCCGCCCGTGGCGAACCCCACAACGGCCAAGAGGCGCCCCGCAGCAGCCAACGCCAACCCGTAACCTGTCCCCCATGGCGGAGCCAGTCGTGCGCATCCCTGATGCGAAGGTCGCGCTGTCCACGGCCTCCGTGTACCCGGAGTCCACGGCGACGGCCTTCGAGATCGCCGCGCGCCTCGGATACGACGGGGTCGAGGTCATGGTGTGGACCGACCCGGTCAGCCAGGACATAGAGGCACTGCGCAGACTCAGTGACTACCACCGGATCCCGGTCCTGGCCGTGCACGCCCCCTGCCTGCTCATCACGCAACGGGTGTGGTCCACCGACCCGTGGGTCAAGCTCCAGCGCGCACGGGCGGCGGCGGAGAAGCTGGGGGCGACCACGGTCGTCGTGCACCCCCCTTTCCGCTGGCAGCGCCAGTACGCCCGCGACTTCGTGAACGGCATCTGGCGCATGGCGAACGAGACGGACGTACGGTTCGCCGTCGAGAACATGTACCCCTGGCGCTACCGCGACCGCGAGATGCTCGCGTACGCCCCCGACTGGGACGTGACGAAGGAGGACTACCGTCACTTCACGATCGACCTCAGTCACAGCGCGACGGCCCGCTCCGACGCGATGCACATGGTCGACCGCATGGGCGACCGCCTCGGACACGTCCACCTGGCCGACGGCAGGGGATCGGCCAAGGACGAGCACCTCGTCCCGGGCCGCGGCACCCAGCCCTGCGCCGAGCTGCTGGAGCGTCTCGCCCTGACCGGCTTCGACGGTCACGTCGTCATCGAGGTGAACACCCGGCGCGCGATGTCCGGCGCGGAACGCGAGGCCGATCTGGCGGAGGCGCTGGCCTTCACGCGCCTTCATCTGGCGTCCGCGGCCAAGGTGCCCCGGCGGTGACCGAGGCGCCCGACCCGACCGCCCGTCGCCGGGGACGTCGTACGCGTACGGAGTCCGCCGACACCCGCGACCGCATCCTGACCGTCGCCCGCGAGGAGTTCTCCGAACGCGGATACGAGAAGACGTCGGTACGGGGCATCGCGAAGGCGGCCGGTGTGGACTCGGCGCTGGTGCACCACTACTTCGGCACCAAGGAGCAGGTCTTCGAGGCGGCGATCGAGGTCGCCTTCGCGCCCGCGCTGAACGCGCCGGAGGCACTCGCCGACGGCCCGCAGGCCGAGGTCGGAGAGCGGCTCACCCGCTTCATCTTCGGCATCTGGGAGAACCCCACCACCCGTACGCCCCTGCTGGCGATCGTGCGCTCCGCCGTGAACAACGAGGCCGCCGCCGCAGTCTTCCGCCGGCTGATCGCCTCCCAGCTGCTGCGCCGCATCGCCCCCCAACTGGACCTGCCCGACGCGGAGCTTCGGGCCGAGCTGGCGGCCGCGCAGCTCGTGGGATGCGCGATGCTGCGCTACGTGATCAAGGTGGAACCGCTGGCGTCGGCGGACGTCGAGCAGATCATCGCGCGGGTGGCACCCGTGGTGCACGGGCATCTGACCGGGCCCTGACCCGGCCTCCGGTCCGTTTCCGTCCCGCCTCCGGTCATTCTCCGGCCGGTCCGTGACCTCTGAACGAGACGTGTATCCCGCATTCCGGACACGGTGTCCATCCCTTGGAGCAACGGGCGTACGCTCGACTCAGTCAGAACTCTCCGAAGGAGCGAGCGACGATGCCCGAGCTGAGGTCCCGCACAGTCACCCACGGCCGCAACATGGCGGGCGCCCGCGCCCTTATGCGCGCCTCCGGTGTACCCGGCGCGGACATCGGCCGCAAGCCGATCATCGCGGTCGCCAACTCCTTCACGGAGTTCGTGCCGGGCCACACCCACCTGCAGCCGGTCGGCAGGATCGTCAGCGAGGCGATCGTCGAGGCCGGCGGCATCCCGCGCGAGTTCAACACGATCGCCGTCGACGACGGCATCGCGATGGGACACGGAGGGATGCTCTACTCGCTCCCCTCCCGCGACCTGATCGCCGACAGCGTGGAGTACATGGTCGAGGCGCACTGCGCCGACGCCCTGATCTGCATCTCCAACTGCGACAAGATCACCCCGGGCATGCTGAACGCGGCCCTGCGCCTGAACATCCCCACGGTCTTCGTCTCCGGCGGCCCGATGGAGTCCGGCCGCGCGACGCTCGTCGACGGCACGGTTCGTACGCTCGACCTGGTCGACGCGATCTCCGACGCCGTGAACGACAAGATCTCGGACGAGGACATCCTCCGTATCGAGGAGAACGCCTGTCCGACCTGCGGTTCCTGCTCCGGCATGTTCACCGCCAACTCGATGAACTGCCTCACGGAGGCCATCGGGCTCTCGCTCCCCGGCAACGGCTCGGTCCTGGCCACCCACACGGCTCGTAAGCAGCTGTACGTCGACGCGGCCCGCACGGTCATGGACGTCACCCGCCGCTACTACGAGCAGGACGACGAGACGGTCCTGCCGCGCAACGTCGCCACCATCGCGGCCTTCGAGAACGCGATGGCCCTGGACATCGCGATGGGCGGCTCCACCAACACGATCCTGCACCTGCTGGCGGCGGCCCAGGAGGCGGGCGTCCCCTTCGGCCTGGAGGAGATCAACGAGGTCTCGCGCCGCGTGCCGTGCCTCGCGAAGGTCGCCCCGAACGTCGCCAAGAACCGCACCTACTACATGGAGGACGTGCACCGCGCGGGCGGTATCCCGGCCCTGCTGGGCGAACTGCACCGGGCCGGCCTCCTGAACGAGGACGTGCACTCGGTCCACAGCCCCTCCCTGGCGGACTGGCTGAAGACCTGGGACGTGCGCGGCGGCTCCCCGTCGCCGAAGGCGCTCGAACTGTGGCACGCGGCCCCGGGCTGCGTCCGCTCCGCCGAGGCCTTCTCGCAGTCCGAGCGCTGGGCGGCGCTGGACGAGGACGCGGCCGAGGGCTGCATCCGTTCCGCGGAGCACGCCTACTCGAAGGACGGCGGCCTGGCGGTCCTCAAGGGCAACCTGGCGGTCGACGGCTGCGTCGTGAAGACCGCCGGCGTCGACGAGTCGATCTGGACCTTCGAGGGCCCGGCGGTCGTCTGCGAGTCGCAGGAGGAGGCCGTCGAGAAGATCCTCAACAAGCAGGTGACCGACGGCGACGTGGTGGTCATCCGCTACGAGGGGCCCAAGGGCGGCCCCGGCATGCAGGAGATGCTCTACCCGACGTCCTTCCTCAAGGGCCGCGGCCTCGGCAAGACCTGCGCACTGATCACGGACGGCCGCTTCTCCGGCGGCACGTCGGGCCTGTCCATCGGCCACGCCTCCCCCGAGGCGGCCTCCGGCGGCACCATCGCCCTGGTCCAGGACGGCGACCGCATCCGCATCGACATCCCGAACCGCACGATCGACCTCCTGGTCGACGACGCCGAACTCGCCCGCCGCGAGCAGGCGTTGGGCGGCGTGTACGCCCCGAAGAACCGCGAGCGCAAGGTGTCGGCGGCGCTGCGGGCCTACGCGGCGATGGCCACCAGCGCGGACAAGGGCGCGGTGCGGGACGTGTCGAAGCTGGGCTGAGCGGTTGGCCGGGCCGAGCGTTCGGCCGGGCTGAGGATTTTCCGGGCGGGCCGTCTCTTCGGGGGCGGCCCGCCCTTGTGTCACCAGGCGGAGGGCTTGCGGGCGTCCACGGCGAAGACGGTGCCGTCCGGGGCGGTGGCGTAGACGTGGGTGCCGATGATCACGGGCTGGGGCAGGGAGGCCACGACCTGGCCCGAGTTCACGCCGGGGCGCGGCGGGGTCTGTCCGGCGAAGGTCCCCTTGTGCGCGTCAATGGCCAGCAGACGCCCGTCGGCGGTCGTGACGTACACGTGGCGGGAGTCGGCGACCGGCTCGGAACCCCGGTTCACCGAGGTCTCGACGTGCCACAGGAGCTTGCGGGTGTTCATGTCGACGGCCTCCAGCGAGCCGCCGGCGGCGAGGAGGTGGACGACGCCCCCGCGCACGGAGGCCCGGGCGTCCACGAGCGGTACCGGAAGCGCCATTCGGTGTGAGGTCCGGGAAGCCGGCGAGTAGCGGACGACCGCTGTCGTGGTGCCCTCGGCGCGGTCGACGGCCAGGAAGTAGACCGACCCGTCGTCGGCGCCGACGGGCGTGAGGTCGCCCTTGAGCCGTGCGTCCCACCGCACGTCGCCCGTGGTCGGATCCACGGCGGTGACCCGGGTCTTCGACGCGTCGGAGGTGTACGTCGTGTAGGCGAGGGGATTTCCGGGGAACGAGGCGAAGTAGGGATCACGCCGGCCGGTGAAGTTCCGTTTCCATTTCGTCCGGCCCGAGGAACTGTCCACGCCCGTGACCGACGCGTCGGTGCCGGTGACGAGCAGCATGCCGCCGGCGCTCTGCAGCCCGCGGTACGCGGACAGGCTCCGCTGCCAGCTCACCCTGCCCGAGGCGGGATCGAGTGCCGTCAGGTGCTCGCGCCGGTCCGTCAGCGGCTGGACGAGACCGCCCGACACGACCGGTGGTCCGTTCCTGACCGTGTCGGCGACGGAGTGCCGCCACACAAGGCTGCCGTCGGACGGATCGAGAGCGAAGACGACCCCGCGCTGGGCACACACCAGCCGTCCCGCTCCGGACGAACACTGCGGCATGCCCGCGTCGGCGGAAACAGGCTTCGCGTCCCAGCCGCTGAACCGGCTCTCGGGAGAGCCGCTCCGTGCAGTGCCGCTCTCCGCCGTGGGGCCGCCGCCGTTCAGCAGCGGAACCGAGGCGAACGCGGCGACCGCGACGACGCCGAGCGTGACGGCGGCCAGGATCCACTTTCTGCGCGAGCCCGGGGCGGCCCGCCGCTCCGGCTCACCGCCGGGCTCGGGTCTCGTCACCTGTCCCGTGCGCTGTGCCGGTATGAACGCCTGCGTGTCGTACGAGGCCGCGACAGAGCGCAACTCGTGCATCAACTCGTCCGGTGTGGGCCGGTCCTCGGGCTCCTTGGCGAGGCAACGCAGCACGAGCGGCGCGAGATTCCCCGGTACGCCGGCCAGGTCCGGCTCGTCGTGCACGACCTGGTAGGCGACGACGTACGGGCTGTCGGAGTCGAACGGCCCGCGCCCGGTCGCCGCGTGGACCATCACGGACCCGAGCGCGAACACATCGGCGGCGGGGCCGACTTCGCGGGGCCTTCTGAACTGCTC
Source organism: Streptomyces sp. DF42 (assembly GCF_058267695.1). Lineage (NCBI taxonomy): Bacteria > Bacillati > Actinomycetota > Actinomycetes > Kitasatosporales > Streptomycetaceae > Streptomyces > Streptomyces sp. DF42. Next base: position 5,570,518 of record NZ_CM177859.1, read on the forward strand.
GGGCGCCATGAACGGCGGAGTGCCGATCAACTTGCCCGTCTCGGTCCGCAGTTCACTGTCCTTTGGCCGAGAAATGCCGAAGTCGATGACCTTCGGACCGTCCTCGGCGAGCAGCACATTGCTCGGCTTCAGATCCCTGTGCACGACGCCGACACGGTGAATGTCGCGCAGTGCCTCGGCGAGTCCCGCCATCAGACGGCGCAGCTGCGCCGGAGGCATCGCCCCATTCCGCTTCACATGATCGGAAAGGGTCGGGCCGGGGATGAACAAGGTGGCCATCCAGGGCCGTTCGGCTTCCGGGTCGGCGTCGACGACGGAAGCCGTAAAGGCGCCGCTGACTTTGCGAGCCGCGGCCACTTCCTGCCGAAAACGCCCCCTGAACTCGGGATCCCTGGCGAACTGGCCGTGTACGACCTTTACCGCGAGCTTCATCCCCGAGGTGCTCCGGGCCAGGTGTACGACACCCATTCCGCCCGAGCCGAGACATGACTCCAGACGGTAGTGCCCGGCGTATGCGGGATGTTCCGCTTCCGCGCCCGCTCCCGTGTTCTGCTGTGGCGCCATGGAACCACCCCCGTGCTGTTCTTCCGCGCGCGCGACGCACGGAGCCTAGTCGATGACTCGTACGAGACGGAGGCGGCTTGCTAGCCTTCGTGTGCGAGTTGCGTACGTGTGTTTCATGGCGTGTTTTATGGGAATCATCGGGGCCCCATGGCGTTCATGGGGTCCAACGGGGGAGGTTTTTCATGTCTGTTGACCGCGCAGAAGAAGCGGTAGGGGCCGGCGAGGCGATCGCCGCAGCGACCGTGAAGACGTATCAGGTCGCACCGGGCTTCCGAGTCAATGTCCGCAGCGGCCCCGGCACCAACTACACAGTCGTCCGCGTGCTGCCCGAGGGCTCCCGTGTGCCGATCTACTGCCAGACGCCGGGGACGAATGTGGCGGGCCCGTACGGCACCTCGAACATCTGGGACAACGTCAGCAATGGCGAGTACATCTCGGACGCGTACGTACTCACCGGCAGCGACGGCTACGTCGCTTCCCGCTGCGGCTGACTGCCTCTCACCACCCGGAGAACCGGATGACATCCCGAAGACGCCGATCCGTCCTGCTCGCCGGCGCCGCCGGAGCCCTCCTCATGGTGCTCGGCTCGGCAGCCACGGCGAACGCGGCCTCACTGCGCTACTACGACACCGCACCCGGCGTGCAACTCAACGTGCGCAGCGGTCCGGGCACCCAGTACAGCATCGTCCGCCAGCTGCCCGTGGGCGCGAAGGTCCCGATTTACTGCCAGACGCCGGGTACGACGGTGTCGGGCTACTACGGCACGTCGAACATCTGGGACAACGTCGACAACGGCGAGTTCGTCGCGGACGCCTACGTCAACACCGGCAGTGACGGCTACATAGCCCCCCGCTGCGCCTGATCCCACGGGAGCCCGCGCCCGCCCCGGAGCCATAATCGTCCTGTGAGCGACGAAACCGGCACCCAGGACACCGCGGGCTCCCCAGGCCCCCGCCCAGAACCCCTGCGCTTCTTCGGCACCACCTGGGTGGAGCACGACAACGGCTACACCGCCCGTCGCACCGGGGTCGCCGTCGGTTCCCTGGCGACCGCCGCCGCCTCCTGCCTGGTCCTTCGTTTCGCCTTCGAAGGCCTCCAACTCGCGGACACCGGCGCCTTCGTGAGCGTCCTCGTCGTCGCGATGTTCGCGATCTGCAGTGCCCTCGCCTTCCGCCACACCTGGGACGCCTTCGCCAAGCGCCCCGACCCCGAGCGCCAGTCCTCCCTCCGCGGCCTGCTCGCCATCGGCTTCGTCGGCTCCCTCCTCGCCTATTTCTTCCGCTCCCTCACCGAGGCCCCCGGCGAGAAACTCCATCGCGAGGAGTACGAGGCAGCCCTCAGCCGGCACAAGAAGCGCAGCACCCGCCGCACGGGCAACCCGTCGAAGAGGCGCCGCCGCTAGGCCCTGCCGCCACACTCACGTCTGCCGCGCGACGCCATGCACGCGCATCGGACCCCGCTCGGGCCGGCCAGGACGCACCGCTCCGCACGGCGGACCTGATCCGAACAACACCCCCTGGGCCACCCTCGCTCGCCGGGGGCCATCGCCTTCTCACCAAAAACTCGCTGCCCCCTGCACCCAACCCGCGCCACCATGGCCTCATGACCGCCTCGTCGCAGCCCACCCGCGCCCACTCCTTCAACGCCGCAGCAGCCCAGTACGCAGCCAACCGCCCCGCCTACCCACCGGCCCTCTTCGACGCGATCGAGGACCTCGCCGGCCGGCTGCTCAAGGGCGCGCGCGTGGCGGACATCGGCGCCGGCACCGGCATCGCGACCGCGCTCCTGGCCGCTCGCGGTGCGGACGTCGTCGCGGTGGAACCCGGCGACGGCATGGCGGCCGAGTTCCGCCGCGCCCACCCCGGAATCCCGATCGTGAGGGGCAACGGCAACGACCTCCCGCTCGCCTCCGCCTCCGCCGACCTCCTGACCTACGCCCAGGCCTGGCACTGGACCGAGCCCGCCCGCTCGGTGCCGGAGGCCCTGCGGGTACTGCGGCCGGGCGGAGCGCTCGCGCTGTGGTGGAACAGGAGCGCCCCTGACGTCCCGTGGATCGACGAGCAGTCCGTCCGGATCGGACGTCACTTCGGCATCGACAGGGGCGTGGACAGAAACGGCGGCGGCGACCGCTCCGCCCTCGCCGACCCCACCGGCCGCCTCCGGTTCTCCGACCGCCGGGTGCGCTGGAGCCGCCGCGTCCCCGTCGACACCCACCTCGCCAACATCGGCAGCCACTCGATCTTCCTGGTCCACGGCGAGGAGAACAGCACCGCCTTCCTCGCCGAGGAGCGGGGCCACCTGCTCGCCGCCTTCCCGGACGGGGTCGTCGAGGAGACCTACGTCGTCGAACTGCTCGTGGCCACCAACCCGTGACCCCGCGCGGCGGCCCACCCCTCCAGGGCCGCCGCACACGCGTGGTCCGCATGCCGCAGACCGCCCAGGTCCAACCGCACCTGCCGGTCGTGCGGCAGCGCCTCCAACGCGTCCAGCAGCTTCGGCAGCCGCAGGAACGTCGCATGCCCCAGCACCCGTACGACGATCCTCGCCTCGCCCCGGTCCTCGGTCTCCACCTGCACCTGGCTGGTGTCCCACGCCGTCTTCGCCACGGCCAGCGTCAGCCCGACCACCACCCCCTCCAGCGGGTTCCCCACCACGATCGCCCCGGCCGTCACCAACCAGCACCACGGCCTCCCCGCGATGCTTCCGCCACAGCCCCCGCACCTCCCGTCGATGAACGGCAGATGCGTGGGCGCCGAGCCGGGAGGGCACGACGAAGGGAAATCCATTGTCGGGAACGGGAGTTGGTTCCGCATCCCGCTCGCGTTTCCGGCCGGTGAACGCCGACGCACGCCAACCGGACCCTGCGCCTCCGATCACACCTCCACGCGCCTGCGCCGCCGCACACGCCCCCCGGCGATGCCGCTTGACGGCACCACCGCGCGAGAGCATTATTCATCGCATGATGAATTATCCGCCGAGTCCGCCCGCGGATCCCCCCGCGCCCGCCGTCCGAGCCGAAGGCCTCACCGTCGTCCGCGGCCCCCGCACCGTCCTGCGCGACCTCGACTGCACTGTCCCGCGCGGCCAGATCACCGGCCTCCTCGGCCCCTCGGGCTGCGGCAAATCAACCCTCATGCGCTCGATCGTCGGCACCCAGGCCAAGGTCACCGGCACCCTGGAGGTCCTGGGCAGCCCGGCCGGCCACCCCACCCTCCGCACCCGCATCGGCTACGTCACCCAGGCGCCCTCCGTCTACGACGACCTGACGGTCCGCCAGAACCTCGACTACTTCACGGCGATCCTGGCCCCGGGCCGCAGCGCCGCCGACCGCCGTCAGGACACTGACCGCGTCCTCAACGACGTCGACCTCACCAGCCACGCCGACTCCCTCGCCGGCAACCTCTCCGGCGGCCAGCGCAGCCGCGTCTCCCTGGCCGTGGCGCTCCTGGGCGCCCCGGAACTCCTCGTCCTCGACGAACCCACCGTCGGGCTGGACCCGGTCCTGCGCCGCGAGCTGTGGAACCTCTTCCACTCCCTCGCCGCCGACCGCGGCGCGACCCTCCTCATCTCCTCCCACGTCATGGACGAGGCCGAGCGCTGCCACCGCCTCCTCCTGATGCGCGACGGCGAGATCCTCGCCGACGACACCCCCGACGCCCTGCGCACCCGCACCGGCTCCGCAACAGTCGAGGCAGCCTTCCTGCACCTGGTCGACGAGGCGACCGCCGCCGCCCGCAAGAAGGAGACCACCCGATGAGTACGACGACGACCACGACCGGCACGACGACGCCCCCCACCCCCACCGGCTCCCTGAACGCCGCCCGCACCACCGCCACGGCGGCCCGGGTCCTGCGCCAGCTGCGCCACGACCCGCGCACCATCGCGCTGATGCTCCTCGTCCCCTGCGTGATGCTGTTCCTGCTGCGCTACGTCTTCGACGGCAGCCCGCGCACCTTCGACAACATCGGCGCGTCACTCCTCGGCATCTTCCCCCTCATCACGATGTTCCTGGTCACGTCCATCGCCACCCTGCGCGAACGCACCTCAGGCACCCTCGAACGCCTCCTCGCCATGCCACTGGGCAAGGGCGACCTGATCGCGGGCTACGCCCTGGCCTTCGGCACTCTCGCGATCATCCAATCCGCCCTGGCCACGGGCCTCGCGCTCTGGTTCCTCGGCCTGGACGTCACCGGCAGCCCCTGGCTGCTGCTCCTGGTCGCCCTCCTGGACGCCCTCCTCGGCACCGCTCTCGGCCTCTTCGTCTCGGCCTTCGCGGCCTCCGAGTTCCAGGCCGTCCAGTTCATGCCGGCCGTGATCTTCCCCCAGCTCCTCCTCTGCGGCCTGTTCACCCCCCGCGACAGCATGCACCCGGCCCTGGAAGCCATCTCGAATGTCCTCCCCATGTCCTACGCCGTGGACGGCATGAACGAGGTCCTCAATCACACGGACATGACAGCCAACTTCGTACGGGACGCCCTGATCGTGGCGGGCTGCGCCCTGCTGGTCCTGGGCCTGGGCGCGGCAACACTGAGGCGCAGGACGGCGTGACGTCCCGAACGCCGATCCGTACGACTCAGCCCGTCCGGCGCTTGAGGACGAGGCCGTTCAGGCCGATCGAGGGTCGAGGGCGCGGAGCACCTTGGCGGGGTCGAAGGCGCAGAGCCCCTGGGGATGGGACGGGTAGAGGCGGCGGGGCGAGAAAGGCCCGACGGCCACCCGCAGGGCAACGTTCCGCCCACCGGACGCCCAAGCCGCCCTCCCGCCCCCGGTGCGAGGATGGACCCCGGACGACGCACCCCCGGAGGGCACCCCAGCATGACCCAGAAAGTCGCAGTCCTCGGCACCGGCAAGATCGGCGAAGCCCTGCTCAGCGGAATGATCCGCGGCGGCTGGGACCCCGCCGACCTCCTGGTCACCGCCCGCCGCCCGGAGCGAGCCGAGGAACTCCGCGCCCGCTACGGAGTCACCCCGGTCACCAACCCGGAAGCCGCCAAGTCCGCCGACACGCTGATCCTCACGGTCAAGCCGCAGGACATGGGCACCCTCCTGGACGACCTCGCCCCGCACGTCCCCGCCGACCGCCTGATCATCAGCGGAGCCGCCGGTATCCCCACCTCCTTCTTCGAGGAGCGCCTGGCCGCCGGCACCCCCGTCGTCCGCGTCATGACGAACACCCCCGCTCTCGTGGACGAGGCCATGTCCGTCATCTCCGCCGGCACCCACGCCACGTCCGACCACCTCGCCCACGCCGAGGAGATCTTCGGCGCCGTCGGCAAGACCCTCCGCGTCCCCGAGTCCCAGCAGGACGCCTGCACCGCACTCTCCGGCTCGGGCCCGGCGTACTTCTTCTACCTCGTCGAAGCCATGACGGACGCCGGCATCCTGCTCGGCCTGCCCCGCGACAAGGCCCACGACCTGATCGTCCAGTCCGCGATCGGCGCGGCGACGATGCTCCGCGACAGCGGCGAACACCCGGTCAAGCTCCGCGAGAACGTCACCTCTCCCGCGGGCACGACCATCAACGCCATCCGCGAACTCGAGAACCACGGCGTGCGAGCCGCTCTCATCGCCGCCCTCGAAGCCGCCCGCGACCGCAGCCGCGAACTGGCCTCCGGCAAGAAGGACTGACACCCTCCGGGGGCGGTCACCCCGCCGCTCCCATCACCTCCTTCGTGGTCACCAGGCGCGAATCCGCCCCGTGCAGCGATACCACCGAGACCTGCGCGACCTCGCCCGCACTCCGCCACCAGCCGAACGCGCCCTCCGGATCGAACGTGTCGCCGACCTGGCCACCCACGCAGGAATGTCCCCGCGCAGCTCCGCCCGCCGCGCCGGCTTCGGCAGCGAGGTCACGATGCGCCCGCACTTCGCATCGCATCGAGCCTCGCCACCAGCCCTCGCGCCTACCGTGCGGCGTTCAGCGCGACGCCCGTATCGCCCGCATCGGCACCGGCCGCACCGTCACCTGTATCCGCAGCAGGCGGCAGCAACCCGATCGCGCGATAAGCGGCATCGACGGTCGGCCGGGCCATCGCCCGCGCCCTCTCCGCACCATCCCGCAGCACCCCCTCCACGTAACCGGGATCGGCGCACAGCGCCCTGTGCCTCTCCTGTACGGGCCTGAGGAGCTCGACCACGGCCTCCGCGGTGTCCTTCTTCAAGGACCCGTACGTCTCATATACACCGCTCAGCTCCTCCGGGTTCCCACCCGTACAGGCAGCCAGGATCTCCAGCAGATTCGCGACCCCCGGTCGCTCCTCCCGGTCGTAGACGACGTCCTGCCCACTGTCGGTCACGGCCCGCATGACCTTCTTCCGCACCACGTCCGGCTCGTCGAGCAGATAGACGATCCCCGGCCCGGAGTCGTCGGACTTGCCCATCTTCGAAGCCGGCTCCTGCAGGTTCATGACCCGTGCCGCCACCGGCGGAAGCGTGGCCCGAGGCACCACGAACGTATGCCCGTACCGCTGGTTGAACCGCACCGCCAGATCCCGAGCCAGCTCCACATGCTGAGCCTGGTCGTCCCCGACCGGTACCTCGTGAGCCCCGTACGCCAGGATGTCCGCCGCCATCAGCACCGGGTAGGTCAGCAGGGACAGCCGCACACTCCCGCCCCGCTCTCGCTCGCGCGCGGCCTTCTCCTTGTACTGGATCATCCGCCGCATCTCGCCGTCGGTCGCCACACACTCGAGCAGATACGACAGCCGTGCGTGTTCGTCGACGTGACTCTGCAGATACACGGTGCACAGCGCCGGATCGAGTCCCACCGCGAGCAACAGCGTCGCCGCCTGCCTACTGAGCCTGCGCACCCGCGCCGGATCGTGGTCCACGGTCAGGGCATGCAGATCCACGACGCAGAACAGTGCGTCCGCTCGGTGCTGGTCCACCGCGGCCCACTGCCGCATGGCTCCCAGGTAGTTCCCCAGCGTCAAGTGCCCGGTCGGCTTGACTCCACTGAAAACCCGTCCCATCCCTGCTCCACCTCCTGGTCGAGGCCGCCGTCCCCGGCCGGCCGACCCTCAGGAGCTCTGGAGGGAGAAACGAGAACGGCCGCCGAGTCGGCGGCCGTTGAACGCATACGTGAGCACGGCCGCCGTCAGGCGGCCCACCACAGCTGGGTGCACGTACACGTAGTCATGCCGCACAGAGTACGCCTCCCGGGTGCCGTCCGAAGTCAAGTTGACACGCCCTCTTCCGCTACGTAGTGTTCTCCGAGTTGTTCGACGTGAGCGCCGACTCCGGTCGGTCCCCGGACAACCATTCCGCAAGTACCAACCACGACTCGGCGACCAGTCGAAATCTGTCTGGGCGCCGTGTCATTGGCGTGTGTATTCGCGAAATGAGGAATCCACGTTCGAAAGGACGCGGACCCCGATTAGCTCGGGGGCCGGGAATCCGCTAAAGTCTCACTCGTCGGAACGGCCCGAGGGCCGCGAGGACAAGCCCGCTGACTGGGAGTCAGGCCCGAAAGGATCTGATAGAGTCGGAACCGCCGGAAAGGGAAACGCGAAAGCGGAAACCTGGAAAGCACCGAGGAAATCGGATCGGGAAACGGTCTGATAGAGTCGGAAACGCAAGACCGAAGGGAAGCGCCCGGAGGAAAGCCCGAGAGGGTGAGTACAAAGGAAGCGTCCGTTCCTTGAGAACTCAACAGCGTGCCAAAAATCAACGCCAGATATGTTGATACCCCGTCCGCCGGAATCTTCCGGTGGTCGAGGTTCCTTTGAAGTAAAACACAGCGAGGACGCTGTGAACGGCTGGGCTTATTCCGCCCGGCTGTTCCGCTCTCGTGGTGTCATCCCGATTACGGGACAACATTCACGGAGAGTTTGATCCTGGCTCAGGACGAACGCTGGCGGCGTGCTTAACACATGCAAGTCGAACGATGAAGCCCTTCGGGGTGGATTAGTGGCGAACGGGTGAGTAACACGTGGGCAATCTGCCCTTCACTCTGGGACAAGCCCTGGAAACGGGGTCTAATACCGGATATCACTGTCACTCGCATGGGTGGTGGTTGAAAGCTCCGGCGGTGAAGGATGAGCCCGCGGCCTATCAGCTTGTTGGTGAGGTAATGGCTCACCAAGGCGACGACGGGTAGCCGGCCTGAGAGGGCGACCGGCCACACTGGGACTGAGACACGGCCCAGACTCCTACGGGAGGCAGCAGTGGGGAATATTGCACAATGGGCGAAAGCCTGATGCAGCGACGCCGCGTGAGGGATGACGGCCTTCGGGTTGTAAACCTCTTTCAGCAGGGAAGAAGCGAAAGTGACGGTACCTGCAGAAGAAGCGCCGGCTAACTACGTGCCAGCAGCCGCGGTAATACGTAGGGCGCAAGCGTTGTCCGGAATTATTGGGCGTAAAGAGCTCGTAGGCGGCTTGTCACGTCGGGTGTGAAAGCCCGGGGCTTAACCCCGGGTCTGCATTCGATACGGGCTAGCTAGAGTGTGGTAGGGGAGATCGGAATTCCTGGTGTAGCGGTGAAATGCGCAGATATCAGGAGGAACACCGGTGGCGAAGGCGGATCTCTGGGCCATTACTGACGCTGAGGAGCGAAAGCGTGGGGAGCGAACAGGATTAGATACCCTGGTAGTCCACGCCGTAAACGGTGGGAACTAGGTGTTGGCGACATTCCACGTCGTCGGTGCCGCAGCTAACGCATTAAGTTCCCCGCCTGGGGAGTACGGCCGCAAGGCTAAAACTCAAAGGAATTGACGGGGGCCCGCACAAGCAGCGGAGCATGTGGCTTAATTCGACGCAACGCGAAGAACCTTACCAAGGCTTGACATACGCCGGAAAGCATCAGAGATGGTGCCCCCCTTGTGGTCGGTGTACAGGTGGTGCATGGCTGTCGTCAGCTCGTGTCGTGAGATGTTGGGTTAAGTCCCGCAACGAGCGCAACCCTTGTCCTGTGTTGCCAGCATGCCCTTCGGGGTGATGGGGACTCACAGGAGACCGCCGGGGTCAACTCGGAGGAAGGTGGGGACGACGTCAAGTCATCATGCCCCTTATGTCTTGGGCTGCACACGTGCTACAATGGCCGGTACAATGAGCTGCGATACCGTGAGGTGGAGCGAATCTCAAAAAGCCGGTCTCAGTTCGGATTGGGGTCTGCAACTCGACCCCATGAAGTCGGAGTTGCTAGTAATCGCAGATCAGCATTGCTGCGGTGAATACGTTCCCGGGCCTTGTACACACCGCCCGTCACGTCACGAAAGTCGGTAACACCCGAAGCCGGTGGCCCAACCCCTTGTGGGAGGGAGCTGTCGAAGGTGGGACTGGCGATTGGGACGAAGTCGTAACAAGGTAGCCGTACCGGAAGGTGCGGCTGGATCACCTCCTTTCTAAGGAGCATCTAGACCGCCAGGCGTGCCTGGTGGTCCAGGGCCATTACGTCGGCACACGTTCGACGGTGGTTGCTCATGGGTGGAACGTTGATTATTCGGCATCTTCGGTCATCTCAGGCTGTGAGTACTGCTCTTCGGGGCGTGGAAAGCTGATCATGAGTGGTGGGGGGTGCCGGGCACGCTGTTGGGTGTCTGAGGGTACGGCTGATTGTTAGCTGCCTTCAGTGCCGGCCCCAGTGAACTCGCCGAGTGTGGCGGGGTGATGGGTGGCTGGTCGTTGTTTGAGAACTGCACAGTGGACGCGAGCATCTGTGGCCAAGTTTTTAAGGGCGCACGGTGGATGCCTTGGCACCAGGAACCGATGAAGGACGTGGGAGGCCACGATAGGCCCCGGGGAGTCGTCAACCAGGCTTTGATCCGGGGGTGTCCGAATGGGGAAACCCGGCAGTCGTCATGGGCTGTCACCCTTGCCTGAACACATAGGGCAAGTGGAGGGAACGCGGGGAAGTGAAACATCTCAGTACCCGCAGGAAGAGAAAACAACCGTGATTCCGGGAGTAGTGGCGAGCGAAACCGGATGAGGCCAAACCGTATGCGTGTGAGACCCGGCAGGGGTTGCGTATACGGGGTTGTGGGATCTCTCTTTTACGGTCTGCCGGCCGTGAGACGAGTCAGAAACCGTTGATGTAGGCGAAGGACATGCGAAAGGTCCGGCGTAGAGGGTAAGACCCCCGTAGTCGAAACATCAGCGGCTCGTTTGAGAGACACCCAAGTAGCACGGGGCCCGAGAAATCCCGTGTGAATCTGGCGGGACCACCCGCTAAGCCTAAATATTCCCTGGTGACCGATAGCGGATAGTACCGTGAGGGAATGGTGAAAAGTACCGCGGGAGCGGAGTGAAATAGTACCTGAAACCGTGTGCCTACAAGCCGTGGGAGCGTCGGAATGTGCTTGCACATTCTCGTGACTGCGTGCCTTTTGAAGAATGAGCCTGCGAGTTTGCGGTGTGTTGCGAGGTTAACCCGAGTGGGGAAGCCGTAGCGAAAGCGAGTCCGAATAGGGCGTTTTAGTAGCGCGCTCAAGACCCGAAGCGGAGTGATCTAGCCATGGGCAGGTTGAAGCGGAGGTAAGACTTCGTGGAGGACCGAACCCACCAGGGTTGAAAACCTGGGGGATGACCTGTGGTTAGGGGTGAAAGGCCAATCAAACTCCGTGATAGCTGGTTCTCCCCGAAATGCATTTAGGTGCAGCGTCGTGTGTTTCTTGCCGGAGGTAGAGCACTGGATAGGCGATGGGCCCTACCGGGTTACTGACCTTAGCCAAACTCCGAATGCCGGTAAGTGAGAGCGCGGCAGTGAGACTGTGGGGGATAAGCTCCATGGTCGAGAGGGAAACAGCCCAGAGCATCGACTAAGGCCCCTAAGCGTACGCTAAGTGGGAAAGGATGTGGAGTCGCACAGACAACCAGGAGGTTGGCTTAGAAGCAGCCACCCTTGAAAGAGTGCGTAATAGCTCACTGGTCTAGTGATTCCGCGCCGACAATGTAGCGGGGCTCAAGCGTACCGCCGAAGTCGTGTCATTGCAGCATGAGGGCCAACGCCCGCTGTGATGGGTAGGGGAGCGTCGTGTGCCGGGTGAAGCCGCGCCGGAAGGCAGTGGTGGACGGTTCACGAGTGAGAATGCAGGCATGAGTAGCGATACACACGTGAGAAACGTGTGCGCCGATTGACTAAGGGTTCCTGGGTCAAGCTGATCTGCCCAGGGTAAGTCGGGACCTAAGGCGAGGCCGACAGGCGTAGTCGATGGATAACCGGTTGATATTCCGGTACCCGCTGTGAAGCGTCAAACATTGAATCAGGCGATGCTAAGTCCGTGAAGCCGTTCCGGACCCTTCGGGGAATGGAAAGTGGTGGAGCCGACGGACCAGACTTGTAGTAGGTGAGTGATGGGGTGACGCAGGAAGGTAGTCCAGCCCGGGCGGTGGTTGTCCCGGGGTAAGGGTGTAGCCCGTCATCCAGGTAAATCCGGATGGCATGTGGGTGAGACCTGATGCCGAGCCGATTGTGGTGAAGTGGATGATCCTATGCTGTCGAGAAAAGCCTCTAGCGAGTTTCATGGCGGCCCGTACCCTAAACCGACTCAGGTGGTCAGGTAGAGAATACCGAGGCGTTCGGGTGAACTATGGTTAAGGAACTCGGCAAAATGCCCCCGTAACTTCGGGAGAAGGGGGGCCATCACTGGTGATGACATTTTCTGTCTGAGCTGGGGGTGGCCGCAGAGACCAGCGAGAAGCGACTGTTTACTAAAAACACAGGTCCGTGCGAAGCCGTAAGGCGATGTATACGGACTGACGCCTGCCCGGTGCTGGAACGTTAAGGGGACCGGTTAGTGCGCTTTCGGGCGTGCGAAGCTGAGAACTTAAGCGCCAGTAAACGGCGGTGGTAACTATAACCATCCTAAGGTAGCGAAATTCCTTGTCGGGTAAGTTCCGACCTGCACGAATGGCGTAACGACTTCTCGACTGTCTCAACCATAGGCCCGGTGAAATTGCACTACGAGTAAAGATGCTCGTTTCGCGCAGCAGGACGGAAAGACCCCGGGACCTTTACTACAGTTTGATATTGGTGTTCGGTTCGGCTTGTGTAGGATAGCTGGGAGACTGTGAACTCTGGACGCCAGTTCAGGGGGAGTCGTCGTTGAAATACCAGTCTGGTCGTGCTGGATGTCTAACCTGGGTCCGTGATCCGGATCAGGGACAGTGTCTGATGGGTAGTTTAACTGGGGCGGTTGCCTCCTAAAGAGTAACGGAGGCGCCCAAAGGTTCCCTCAGCCTGGTTGGCAATCAGGTGTTGAGTGTAAGTGCACAAGGGAGCTTGACTGTGAGACCGACGGGTCGAGCAGGGACGAAAGTCGGGACTAGTGATCCGGCGGTGGCTTGTGGAAGCGCCGTCGCTCAACGGATAAAAGGTACCCCGGGGATAACAGGCTGATCTTCCCCAAGAGTCCATATCGACGGGATGGTTTGGCACCTCGATGTCGGCTCGTCGCATCCTGGGGCTGGAGTCGGTCCCAAGGGTTGGGCTGTTCGCCCATTAAAGCGGTACGCGAGCTGGGTTTAGAACGTCGTGAGACAGTTCGGTCCCTATCCGCTGCGCGCGCAGGAATATTGAGAAGGGCTGTCCCTAGTACGAGAGGACCGGGACGGACGAACCTCTGGTGTGCCAGTTGTTCTGCCAAGGGCATGGCTGGTTGGCTACGTTCGGGAGGGATAACCGCTGAAAGCATCTAAGCGGGAAGCCTGCTTCGAGATGAGTATTCCCACCCACTTGATGGGGTAAGGCTCCCAGTAGACGACTGGGTTGATAGGCCGGATCTGGAAGCCCAGTAATGGGTGGAGGTGACCGGTACTAATAGGCCGAGGGCTTGTCCTCAGTTGCTCGCGTCCACTGTGTTGGTTCTGAAACCACGAACAGCCCCGTTGTCGGGCCACGACAACGGTGCGGCAGGTTCAACAGTTTCATAGTGTTTCGGTGGTTATAGCGTGAGGGAAACGCCCGGTTACATTCCGAACCCGGAAGCTAAGCCTTACAGCGCCGATGGTACTGCAGGGGGGACCCTGTGGGAGAGTAGGACGCCGCCGAACAATCATTGCGAAAACCCCCGTGCCATCGGCACGGGGGTTTTCTGCGTTTAGGCTCATGGTATGCGCTATGACCTCGTGATCTTGGACAACGACGGAGTGCTCGTCGACAGCGAGCCGATTTCCAACCGGCTCCTGGCCGCCTATCTCACCGAGCTCGGGCACCCGACCTCCTACGAGGACTCGCTTCGCGACTACATGGGCTCTGCCATGCACCGAATCCATGACCTCGTTCGGGAGCGGACCGGGCAGCGCCTTCCGGACGACTTCGACGACGTCTTTCACGCGCACGTGTTCGCCGCGTTCGAGAGGGAGTTGGAGCCGGTCGACGGGGCCGTCGGGCTTGTGGAGAAGCTGGCCGCTGACGGGGTGCCGTACTGTGTCGCGTCCTCGGGGAGTCATGAGCGGATCCGGGTGGGGCACCGGACGACCGGACTTGACCGGTGGTTCGAGGACGGGCGGATCTTCAGTTCGCAGGATGTCGGGCGCGGGAAGCCGGCGCCGGACCTGTTCCTCTATGCCGCCGAGCGGATGGGGGTCGCGCCGGAGCGGTGTGTGGTGGTCGAGGACAGTCCGCTCGGGGTGCAGGCGGCTGTCGCGGCCGGGATGGACGTCTTCGGCTTCACCGCCATGACGCCTGCCGAGAGGCTCGTAGGAGCGACTCAACTCTTCTCAAGCATGGGTGAGTTGGCTGACTTGCTGGTCTGACATTTGTCATGCCGAGCTCCGGACGATCGTTCCTACTGGCGCCGGGGTGCCGGACGGCAAGCTGAGGGCATGACGACGAAGACGAACAAGAAGAACCCCTTCACCCCGCTGATCGTGGACGTGGCGGTACCCCTCGGTTCGTACTACCTGTTCAAGGACGGCTTCGGGATGAGCACGTTCGCGGCGCTCGCCTGGAGCAGCGTGGTGCCGGCCGCGCGGACGGTGTGGAGCGTGGTCAAGGAGCGGGCGACCAACGGGCTGGCGCTTCTCATCCTCGTCGTGAACGTCGTCGGACTGCTGCTCAGCTTCGTCACCGGCGACCCCCGGCTGATGCTCGCCAAGGACGGCGGGGTCAGCAGCACGGTCGCGATCGGCATCCTGGTCTCCGTGGCGCTCGGCAAGCCGATGATGACCGCGGGCCTCAAGCCCTTCCTGGTGAAGGGGGATGCGGCGAAGGAGGCCGCCTGGCAGCGCCTGGTGGGCGGAGGCGCGGCCGGGTCGGCGGACTTCAGGCGCAAGGAGCGGGTCTTCTCCGTGATCTGGGGTGTGGCGCTGCTCGGTGAGTGCATCGCGCGGGTCGTGGGCGCGTACACGATTCCCGTGGACACCATGGTCTGGCTCGGTGGGGTCTTCCTGGTCGTCGCGATCGTGCTCGGGATGGTTGTCGGCGGTGCCTTCGGCGCCGGGCCCATGGAGCGGATGCTCGCCGACGAGACGAAGACCGCGAACGCGTCTGAGCCCGAAATCGCCGTCGTCGCCTGAGCGCACGGACAAAGCTGAGAGAAATTCATCTTTGGCTTGATCTACCCACGGGTTGCCCGGGGCCTTACGCTCGCCGCCATGACAGATGTGCTGCGGCGCGGTAGGGCCTCTTTGGCGTTCAGCTTCTTCGCTCAGGGCGCCACCTTTGCCCTGCTGGTGACGCGCATCCCGGCCATCCAGGACCGGTACGCCGTCTCCGACGCGCTGCTGCCCGCCTTCCTGGCCGCCGTGCCCGTCCTGGCCGGCGTCGGGAGCGTGACGGCCGAGCAGTTGGTGAAGCGGATACCGCCGAGTCTGCTGCTGAGGTGCCTGCAGCCTGTCGTGCTGCTGGCCCTCCTCGGGGTCGGGTGGGGGGAGAACCGGGCCGAGCTGGGGATCGCGCTGGGCGCGTTCGGGCTTGCCGTGGGCGGGCTCGACGCCTCGATGAACATGCTCGGGGTGAGCCTGCAGCGGGCGTACGGGCGCAGCATCATGCTCAGCTTCCATGCCGTGTTCAGCCTCGGCGGGATCATGGGCGCCTCGCTGGCCTGGGCGGGGGCGCACTGGCATCTGGCGCTGTGGGCGTCGTATCTGCCGGTCGTCGGGGTGCTGTTGCCGGCCACGCTGGTCGGGAGTCGGTGGTACGTCGGCGGGGAGGCCGGCTCCGGCGGGCAGACGGTCGAGGCGGGCGAGGGCCAGTCCGTCGTCTTCAAGCTGCTGCTGCCGCTGTGTCTGGTGATGACCTTCGCCTACATCGGGGACTCGACCGTCTCCAACTGGAGCGCCAAGTACCTGAAGGACGTGCTCGGGAGTTCGGAGCAGTTGTCGACGGTGCCGTACAACGTCTACATGGTGACCACGCTGGTGGGGCGGTCGCTGGGGGACTTGGGGGTACGGCGGTTCGGGGCCGTGATGGCGGTGCGGCTGGGGGCGGTGGTGGCGGCGCTCGGGTTCGCCGTGGTGGCGGTGGCGCCCGGCGCGTGGGTCGGGATGCTCGGGTTCACGCTGCTGGGGCTCGGACTGTGCGTGCTGGTGCCGCAGACCTTCGCGGCCGCCGGACGGCTGTTCCCGCACGCGTCCGACGCCGCTGTCGCCCGGCTGAACGTCTTCAACTACGTCGGCTTCCTGGTCGGCTCGCCGCTGGTGGGGGCGCTGGGCGACACGTGGAGCTATCGCGGGGCGATGGTCGTGCCGATGGTGTTGGTGTTGGTGACCCTGTTGTACGCCCGTTCGTTCGCTCCTCAACCGGACCGATACGGTGGCGGGCATGAGCGGCCGCGCACAGTTGATGTGGGACGAGGCAGTAACGGGCTATGACTTCGGTCCGGACCATCCGATGGATCCGGTCCGGCTCGCCCTTACCAGGCACCTCGTCGATGCCTTCGGGCTCGACAAGCACGTCGACGTGGTGGCGGCGAAATCCGCCGGGGAGTCGACCCTGCGGCTTGTCCACCGGGAGGACTACGTCGAGGCCGTGAAGGCGGCTTCGGTGGATCCGGAGGCGGCCGACGGGGCGTACGGGCTCGGGACGATCGACGATCCCGCCTTTGCGGGGATGCACGACGTGTCCGCGCTGATCGCCGGGCAGTCGGTGGGCGCGGCCGAGGCGGTGTGGCGCGGCGAGGCGCTGCACGCGGTGAACTTCGCGGGCGGCCTGCATCATGCGATGCCCGGGGGTGCGTCCGGGTTCTGCATCTACAACGACGCCTCGCTCGCCATCGCCCGGCTGCTGGAGCTGGGAGCCGAGCGGGTCGCCTACGTCGATGTGGACGTGCATCACGGGGACGGGGTGCAGGCGGCCTTCTGGGAGGATCCGCGCGTTCTGACGATCTCGCTGCACGAGCATCCGCGGACGCTGTTTCCGCAAACCGGGTGGCCGGAGGAGACGGGCTCCGACTCGGCGGAGGGCTCGGCCGTGAACCTCGCGCTGCCCGCCGGGACCGGGGATGCCGGATGGCTGCGGGCCTTCCACGCCGTCGTACCGGAACTGATCGCCGATTTCCGGCCGCAGGTGCTGGTGACGCAGCACGGGGCCGACACGCATTTCGAGGATCCGCTCGCGCACCTGGCCGTGTCGCTGGACGCCCAGCGTGCCGTGCAGGTCGCCTGCCATGAGCTCGCGCACGAGTACGCCGACGGCAGGTGGGTCGCGCTCGGCGGCGGCGGATACGCGGTCGTCGAGGTCGTGCCGCGGTCGTGGACGCACCTCGTGGCGATCGCCGCGGGGCGGGAGGTCGCGCCGGAGACGATGATCCCGGAGGGCTGGCGGCAGGAAGTGTTCGCGCGGACACGGCAGTTGGCGCCGGCGCGGATGACGGACGGGCGGTGGCCGGTGGCCTTCGCCGGGTGGGACGAGGGGTACGACCCCGCGGACCGGCTGGACCAGGCGGTGCTGGCGACGCGGCGGGCGGTGTTCCCCCTGCGGGGGCTGCTGGCGTAGCCGACCCGGGGGTCGACCACGCCGGTAGCCGTCGGGTCAGGGGCAGAGGCCGATGTCCGAGTTGTAGTTGATGTCGATCGAGCCGCTCCAGGTCATGCACACGCCGGCGTCGGGGAGGTCCTTGTACACCGGGCCGGCGTAGCTGGTGTAGGAGCCGGAGTCCCTCGCCGGGGCGTTGCTGGTCGGCCAGGTGTCCAGGGTGACCTCCATGAACACGCGGGCGCCGGGGTTGTGGCGCACCGTGACGGCGCACATCTGCTTGGCCGCGGGGTTGTAGGTCACGTACGTGGTGGCGGCAACGGCGGTCTGAGAGGACTTGATCGGCGTGGACATGACGACGTCGTAGCCCTTGCCGCAGGCTCCGTTGTAGGCCCCGGCGGGCGCCGCCGAGGCCGGGGTGGTGGCGGCGAGCGTGCCGCCGAGGGCGAGGACGGCGAGGGCGCCGGCGGTGGCTGCCTTGCTGCGGATCGACTTCATGGTGTTCCCCCTGTTTGATGTCCTGGTCAAAGTGCTTGGGACGGTTGGTCGTTGCCGTCCACGCAGGGTGAGACCAGGGAGCCCCCACGACGGTTGTGGGCCGTTGTGTCGCTGTTCTGTCACCGGTGTCACAGGCGTCGTTACGCCAACTGTGCGGTGTTTGCCCGTTCGCATGGCCCTCCCCATTCCGGTCCGCCACCATCGAGACGTGTTGAGCACCGGAGCCCTGCGCGCCCATCTCCTGGCCGCCCGTCTCGCCGGGTCCGTGGCCACCTCCCGTGAGGAGAGCCTCCGTAGCTATCGGCTCTTCGCCGCCCGCGATCCGCGCGTACTGCTCGGACTTGATCCCGAATGGACATGGAGCCAGCGGGATCTGATCGAGTTGATGGCGGACAAGTGCGGGGTCTCGGCCGATCCTCGACATGTCTCAGGCCATGATCTGATCGATCCGGAGCGCACTCTGATCGCTCTGGATGCCTTCGCGGACCGTCTCGCCGTTGCGGCCCAGCGCAGCGCCCCCGTGCTCCTCGGCACCGGCCACCAGCACCGCCTGCTCGGGTTCTACGCCGCCTTGGCGGACGCGCTGTCGGCGGCGGGATGTACCGTCCTCACACCGGCGCATGGCCACTGTGTCGACATAACGACCCGGTTCGGTCTACGCACGTACAACCTTGACTACGTACAGGGAGTCGCGCTGGTGCGGGAACCCGGTGCTGCTCGCCCCGGTTGTGCGACCGGCGTGCACACGCACTCTCCGCTCCCGGTTCGTACCGCTCTGGCGGCCGCGGCCGAGGCCGGAGGGCCGCTTCCCGAGCTGGTCGTCGGGGATCACGGCTGGGTCTGCGGGGCAGGTCAGCTGGGGTTCGAGGCCATTGGTCTTGCCGATACGGACGACCCCGCGCTCTTCGTGGGGGAGGCTGAGGGGTCCGTGTCCGTAGTAGTTCCACTTGATGACGCTGTGCGGTCTGATTACTACCGGCCGCTTACCCGCTACGTACTCAATCGAGCGTGTCTGTCACAGTAGGCCGCCGATGGGTGCACCTCTTCCCCACTCGCATCACCCGCCCCTACATTGGGGAGTGAGCACGCAGCGACGAAGAGTCACCGGAAGGGGAAGCCGGTGGCCGTCGAGTGCGGAAGGTTCAGGTGTGTCATGGCTGCTGAGCAGAGGCCTCTGAGCGAGGTTCAGTTCCTTACCGTGGCGGAGGTCGCCTCGGTGATGCGAGTGTCGAAGATGACCGTGTACCGGTTGGTGCACAGCGGTCATCTGCCCGCGATCAGGGTGGGGCGGTCCTTCCGCGTCCCCGAGAACGCGGTTCACGAGTACCTCCGCGAGAGTTATGTGGGGGTGGAAACCGCCTGACGACTGCCCCGGGGGGATCCTCAGGGCACTTCTGGATCTCCCCGGCGCCCTCGATTACGACCTCAGCGCTCGGACGGGTAGGCTGGCCCCTTGTAGGTCGTATGGGCCCATGGCGCCCAACGCCGAGTGATGAGAAGTGAGCGAGGGTTGTCGTGGGCTCTGTTATCAAGAAGCGGCGCAAGCGGATGGCGAAGAAGAAGCACCGCAAGCTGCTGAAGCGCACGCGCGTTCAGCGTCGCAACAAGAAGTAGGCGACGCTCCAGAAGCGTGTTCTGTGGCCCCCCACCGCAACCGGTGGGGGGCCACAGGCGTTTGGTGTTCACACAAGCCCCCAGAAGCACACGGGACCGCGCACAAGCCCTGTGCGTACGCACAGGTTTCACATGGCCTGGTCTGTTCGTACGTCTGTGGATGTCGTCACGTCGTGCATTGGGCGGTCATCACAGCGCAACATCGACCCGCTAGGTTGGCCGCACACGGGGAACACGGCAGGCTACGAGTACCGGATGGGCTGGAAGGAAGGCGCAGATCTTGGGCAAGGTCGTGCTCGTGACCGGAGTGGCCCGCAGGCTGGGGGGCCGGTTCGTACGACGGATCCAGCGTGACCCGGACGTTGACCGGGTCATCGCCGTGGACGCGGTGCGACCCGAGCACCACCTGGGGGGAGCCGACTTCATCCTGGCGGACATCCGGCAGCCCACCATTGCGCGCGTGCTCGCCGAGACCGGCGCCGACACGGTCGTCCACATGGACGTGAGCGCGACGGGGCTCGGCAGCGGCAGCCGGACCGTGGTCAAGGAGACCAACGTCATCGGCACGATGCAGCTGCTCGGCGCCTGCCAGAAGTCGCAGAACGTCAAGCGCCTCGTCGTGAAGTCCAGTACGAACGTGTACGGGTCCGCGCCCCGCGATCCCGCGGTGTTCACCGAGACGACCCCGCCCAAGTCCCTGCCCAGCGGCGGCTTCGCCAAGGACACGGTCGAGGTCGAGGGGTATGTACGGGGCTTCGCGCGGCGCCGGCCCGACGTGGCCGTCTGTGTGCTGCGGTTCGCCAACATCCTGGGACCCGCGGCGGACACACCGCTCGCCTCGTACTTCTCGCTGCCGGTCCTGCCGACCGTGTTCGGCTACGACCCGCGGCTGCAGTTCGTGCACGAGGACGACGTCATGGAGGTGCTGCGCATCGCCTCGCTGGAGCCGGCGCGGGGCACGCTCAACAGCGGCACCTTCAACATCGCCGGCGACGGGGTCCTGTTGCTCTCCCAGTGCTCCAGGCGGCTCGGCCGTCCCACGGTGCCGCTGCTGCTGCCGGCGGTCACCTGGGCGGGGTCCCTGGTGCGCACGCTGGGCATGACCGACTTCTCGCCCGAACAGATCCGGCTGCTCACCCACGGCCGGGTCGTGGCGACGGACCAGATGCGTGAGACGCTCGGATTCAAGCCGAAGTACACGACGGCGGAGACCTTCGCGGACTTCGCGCGCAGTCACGGACCCGGGCTCCTGCCGCCGGAGGCCCTCGCGGGGGCCGTCGACCGGATCGCCGCGCTGCCCGTCCCGGGCAGCGGTCACCCCCCGACGCAGAGCGCCAACTGAGGAGCGCATCAACGATGGCGGACGCCAAGGTCATTCCGTTCGACGACGACCGGTCCCGCGGGAGTGCCGTACCGCGGCCGCCGCGGCGCCGGGGCGTGGGCAGCCGACGCAGGACCACGGAACCCGCGCTGGTCGGGGACGTCCAGCCCCTGCCAGGCAGGGCGTCTGCGCAGCATGATGTTCCCGTGACGCATGAGGAACAGCCGCCGCAGCAGGCGCAGAACGACGGTGGTGTGGAGCGGCGCATCGCCGGCGGCCTCTCCTTCCTGCGCCGCCGCCTCACGGGCGACTACGAGGTCGACGACTTCGGTTACGACGAGGAGTTGACCGACCAGGTCCTGATGTCGATGCTGCGCCCGGTGTACGAGAAGTACTTCCGGGTCGAGGTGAAGGGCATCGAGAACATCCCGTCGGACGGCGGCGCGCTGATCGTCGCCAACCACTCCGGGACTCTCCCGCTGGACGGCCTGATGATGCAGGTCGCCGTCCACGACAACCACCCCGCCGGCCGCCATCTGCGGCTGCTGGCGGCGGACCTGGTGTTCATGCTCCCCGTGGTCAACGAACTGGCCCGCAAGCTCGGCCACACCCTGGCCTGCGCGGAGGACGCCGATCGGCTGCTGGGGCAGGGCGAGCTGGTCGGAGTCATGCCGGAGGGCTTCAAGGGCATCGGCAAGCCCTTCAGCGAGCGCTACAAGCTCCAGCGCTTCGGCCGTGGCGGCTTCGTCTCCACGGCGCTGCGGCACGGCACGCCGATCATCCCGTGCTCGATCGTCGGGGCCGAGGAGATCTACCCGATGATCGGCAACGCGAAGACGTTGGCGCGGCTGCTCGGCTTCCCGTACTTCCCGCTGACGCCGACGTTTCCGTGGCTGGGCCCGCTGGGGGCGATCCCGTTGCCGACGAAGTGGACGATCCAGTTCGGCGAGCCGATCAGGACGGACGGCTATCCGCCGGAGGCCGGCGAGGACCCGATGCTGATGTTCAACCTGACCGACCAGGTACGGGAACAGATCCAGCACACCCTCTACAAATTGCTGGTGCAGCGGAGGTCGGTGTTCTTCTGAGGGGGCTCGGGAGGGCTCCGGGGGGCGCCGCAGGGTTTTGGGTACGGCGATGGGGGCGTCTCTCCTGAGAGAGACGCCCCCATCGCCCTACCTGACGACTGGCCGGATACCTGACTACTGGCCGGTGTCCTCGCTGTCGATGCCGAGGCCCGGGAGCAGGCCCGGGAGGAGTGGTGGGATCGTCACGTCCGGTTCGCTGGTAGGGGGCTTGCTTGCGGACGGGGAGGCACTGCCGCTGTCCTTGGGCGGGTCGAGCAGGCCTCCGGTGCTGCCTCCGAGCAGGCCCTCTCCGGTGGACCCGGCCGACTGGCTGGGGCTGCTGGAATGGCCGCCTTCGGAGGTGCCGCTGCCGGTGCTGGGCGTCGTCGACCGCCGACCGGAGCCGGAGGTGCCCTTGGACGCCGTCCCCGAGGCGTGTCGCTTGCCGTCGCCGCCGCCCTGGGCCGGGGACTGCGGCAGCAGGGACTGCAGGGGGGCGACCTCTTCGTCTATGGCGTCGAACACCGACGACAGCTGGTTGCTGACGTCCCCGAGCTGCACCGGAAGCCTTTGGCGCAGGGCGCCCCAGGCGTCGCGGTGCGAGCGCGAGAAGGCGGAGAGTGCCTGGATGGGGCCCAGGGACTCGGGGTCGCGCTCGTACGCCTCGTGCAGCAGCCGATGGCCCTCGGACGCGTCGTGCGTCATGCCCGCCAGGGTACGGCGGATCTCGCCGAGGGACTCGTGGTCGAGCTGGGCGCCGCCGCGGCCGCGCTCCATCAGACGGCGGGCTTCATTCAGCCGGGTGGACGCCTGGTCGAGGTAGGCCACGCCGCGCTGGTCGTCCCCCTCGGACATGTAGTTGAGCTTGAAGTCCTCGATGCCTCGCTTGAGCCCGTAGAGCGAGTCGCCGGGCAGCGCGTCCGAGCTGGCCGCGGCGACTCCGCCGAAGGCGCCCGCCGCGACGCCCACGCTCAGCCCGCCCGCGGCCAGCCCCTTGGTCAGCCGCGACCGGGGTCGCAGTTTGCCCAGTGTGCTCGCGCGGTGGACACCGCGGGAGCGCTGCTGGGGTACCGAAGCATCCGACGCCTCGCCACCGGCGCCCTCCTGCAGCATGGCCTCGAACGCGGCCACCAGCTGAGCTCGCTGGACGACCTTGACCTCAGGGTCCAGCTCCGGTCTTGGCAGCTCGCCGAGACCCTCCGTGAGGACCAACAAACGGCCGTGCTCGGACTGTTCCGCAGCAGCCGGGGCCGGTTGCGGCCCCTCGGACTGCTCGGCCGCCGTGCCCCGGTCCGACTGCTCCTCCAGGGCCTGGGCGAAGGCGTTCGCCCGCCGGTGTGCCGATACGTTCGCGATCACTGGCGGCACCTCCTCTCATCATGACGGTCGACTCCCCAGGGGGTCCTGAGGGTTGCACGCTCTGACCACATCCACACGATCCAGCGATCGAAGACGGCCAGGGAGTGACCACAGGGAGCCTGCATCCCGCACAACGAGCGTGTCGGCACTTGGGTTACGGACGGCGGATGATCGGAACGGAAAGTCAACGCACTTTCACTGACTGCTAGTTGGGTATCACTGAGCGTCAGCGGACGTCGTCCGGGAGGAGGCGGGCCAGGGTACGTACGGCTCGGTACTGAAGGGTCTTGATGGCACCCTCGTTCTTGCCCATCACCCGAGCGGTCTCGGCGACGGAGAGGCCCTGGAGAAAGCGGAGGGTCACGCACTCCTGCTGCTGGGGGTTGAGCCGGCGTACGGCGTCGAGGAGCGCGGCGTTGGAGAGGGACTCCAGGACGGAGTCCTCGGGGGAGCGCTCGACCTCGTTGGCGTCGAGCATCTCGCCGGTCGTCACCTCCAGGCGGAAGCGACTGGACTTGAAGTGGTCGGCCACGAGGTTGCGGGCGATGGTGACCAGCCAGGCGCCGAAGTCACGACCCTGCCAGGTGAAGGTCCCGATACGGCGCAGGGCGCGCAGGAACGTCTCACTGGTGAGGTCCTCGGCGGTGGCCTTGCCGCCGACGCGGTAGTAGATGTACCGGTACACGGTGTCGCTGTACTGGTCGTAGAGGCGGCCGAAGGCGTCGGCCTCGCCGGCCTGGGCGCGTTCGACCAGGTCCATCATGCGGGCGCTGTCGCTGTCCGCGGCCGGACGGCGGGTGGTGGCGGTGCCGGCCGTGCGGCTGCGCCTGCCGACGGCGGCGCTGCCGTCGGCGAGCGCGTAGCACGGGCCGACGGGGGTGTTGGCAACGGCAAGGGCGGGGACGGCGTACGCGGTGGGGACGAAGCCGCGCAACAGGTCTAGGACCGTTGCGCGCAGCGTAGCCAGGCCCGAGGCGTCAACCCCGACGTGTGGGTACACGGGACTCCCAGAGGCAGAGCTTCCATCACGTGCAGTGCGGGACCTTTCACCCGTCGTAGCGACGGAGGGGTACCGGTTTGCGTCTGAGGAGAATAACGCTTCGTGCAGGCGCTGCTACACCCAGTTGCTCAAATCATCGATTACGTCGCTTCTGTAACCGATTCACGCCCGACCAAGTGCCGTTGTGTGACCGGTTGTTGATCGAAATGGTTCGGATTACGAGTGAGAACAGGGCGTGTTGTGGCCGTGTGCAGCCAATGGGACTGGATAAACGCAGGGCGGGCCGGGAAACCCGACCCGACCCGCCGTGTCGTGCTGCGTCGTGCTGCTCCGATGTCAGCGGCGGCGTTTGTGCAGTGCGATCGCCGCCGCCGTTCCCCCTGCCACCGCGCCGACGCCGGCTGCTGCCGGGATGCCGACCTTGGCCGCCTTGCGGCCCGTGCGGTAGTCGCGCAGGCGCCAGTCCAGGTTGCGGGCGTGCTTGCGGAGCTTGCTGTCCGGGTTGATGGCGTAGGGGTGGCCGACCAGGGACAGCATCGGGATGTCGTTGTGGCTGTCGCTGTAGGCGGCGCAGCGGGTCAGGTCCAGGCCCTCCGCCGCGGCCAGCGCGCGAACCGCCTCCGCCTTGGCCGGGCCGTGCAGGGGCTCGCCCACCAGCTTGCCCGTGTAGACGCCGTCGACGGACTCGGCCACCGTGCCCAGGGCGCCGGTGAGGCCGAGGCGGCGGGCGATCACCGTGGCGATCTCCACCGGCGCCGCCGTGACCAGCCACACCTTCTGGCCCGCGTCCAGGTGTGCCTGGGCGAGTGCGCGTGTGCCCGGCCAGATCCGCTCCGCCATGTACTCGTCGTAGATCTCCTCGCCGATCGACTGCAGTTCGGCGACGCGGTGGCCCTTCACGATGGACAGGGCCGAGTCGCGGGCCTCCTGCATGTGCTCGGGGTCCTCGACGCCGGCCAGCCGGAACCATGCCTGCTGCCAGGCGAACTTGGCGAGATCGCGGGTCTCGAAGAACTTCCGCTTGTACAGGCCCCGGCCGAAGTGGAAGAGAGCGGCGCCCTGCATGACGGTGTTGTCGAGATCGAAGAAGGCGGCAGCCTTGTCGTCGCCGAGTACCGGGAAGACCGGTTCCTCCGGGGGGATGTCCTGCGAGGACTTGCGCGCTGCCTCCGCAGAGGCCTCGCCTGCCAACACGCTCCGCGCCGTGGCGGAGCGCCTACGGGGAGTGAGCCATCCGAGAGCGGCCATGACCGTGAGCATAGCCAGTTTGTTCGGTGCCTCCGGACGCGAGAGGTTTGGAAGCTGTGAACTCTCCGCGACCGTGTCGTTAAAGAACTGATGCGATGCGCCCGTTCGTTGCCCTCCCCGCGGCGGTTTCGCGGGGTGTCCCGCCGTCGGGGTCTCGCGCGCGAGAATGGCTGACATGAGTCCCCTCTTTCGACGTAAGCCCGCTCCGCACGAGCGGACGGTCACTCTCATCGGCAAACCCGACTGCCATCTGTGCGACGACGCGCGGCTGGTGGTCGGGAAGGTCTGCGGCGAACTCGGCGTTACCTGGGAGGAGAAGGACATCACCCAGGACAAGGGGCTCCACGACGAGTACTGGGAGCAGATCCCCGTGGTGCTGGTCGACGGCCTGCAGCACACCTTCTGGCGGGTGGACGAGGGCCGGCTCCGCAAAGAACTGACCGACTAGTACAAGACTGTACGGAACGTCGCTTAGGATCGATGGCGATCTGGTCTCGGGGGCGGGATTCACGAGGAGCGTGGCGGTTTTGCCCCCTGGGATGCGCCTGGGACGCGTGTGCGTGACCCCGGTCACGTTGGCCGGGCAAAACGGACACCATCTTTGTGCACGCGTTCACAAAGACATAGCCTGCTGTCGACGGGGCGGTCTGGGTACGTGTGACCGCCTACAGCCCCGCTCTACCCGCAGGAGCACCGTGGCAACTGGCCGATCTCACCGACCGGCGACCCGTAGCCGAGGGATTCCCGAGGCCACCGTCGCCAGGCTTCCGCTGTACCTCCGCGCGCTGACCGGACTGTCGGAGCGCTCGGTACCCACGGTTTCGTCCGAGGAACTCGCCGCCGCCGCGGGCGTCAACTCCGCGAAGCTGCGCAAGGACTTCTCGTACCTGGGGTCGTACGGCACCCGTGGTGTGGGCTACGACGTCGAGTATCTCGTCTACCAGATCTCGCGTGAGCTGGGGCTCACCCAGGACTGGCCGGTTGTGATCGTCGGTATCGGCAATCTCGGCGCCGCCCTGGCCAACTACGGCGGGTTCGCCTCCCGCGGGTTCCGTGTCGCGGCCCTCATAGACGCAGACCCGGCGATGGCCGGCAAGCCCGTCGCGGGGATCCGGGTGCAGCACTCCGATGAGCTGGAAAAGATCATCGACGACAACGGCGTGAGCATCGGCGTCATCGCCACCCCCGCCGGTGCCGCCCAGCCGGTCTGCGACCGGCTCGTGGCCGCCGGCGTCACCTCCATCCTGAACTTCGCGCCGACCGTGCTGACCGTCCCGGACGGCGTCGACGTACGCAAGGTCGATCTCTCGATCGAGCTGCAGATCCTCGCCTTCCACGAGCAGCGCAAGGCCGGCGAGGAGGCCGCGGCGAGCGACGGCGCGGGACCGGCTGCCGCCCGCAGCAAGGAGTCCACCGAGCAGGGCCCGGACGGGGACGTACCCGCCGTGATGCCGGCATGAGTCTCCTCGTCGTCGGGCTGAGCCACCGCAGCGCCCCGGTCAGCGTCCTGGAACGGGCCGCACTGAGCGCGGACGCCCAGATCAAGCTGCTGCAGGACACGGTCGCCGCCGAGCCCGCCACCGAGGCAGCGGTCCTGGCCACCTGCAACCGCATCGAGCTGTACGCCGACGTCGACAAGTTCCACGCCGGTGTCGCCGAGCTGTCCACGCTGCTCGCCCAGCACAGCGGGGTGGGCCTGGAAGAGCTCACGCCCTACCTCTACGTCCACTACGAGGACCGGGCCGTCCATCACCTGTTCTCGGTGGCGTGCGGGCTGGACTCCATGGTCGTGGGCGAGGGGCAGATCCTCGGGCAGATAAAGGACTCGCTGGCCAAGGCGCAGGACCTGCACACCGCGGGACGGCTGCTGAACGACCTGTTCCAGCAGGCGCTGCGGGTCGGCAAGCGTGCCCACTCCGAGACCGGCATCGACCGGGCCGGGCAGTCTCTGGTCACCTTCGGCCTGGAGCAGTTGTCCGCCGGAGCCGACGTCCAGGCGTGGGCCCGCGGTAAGAAGGCGCTGGTCATCGGTGCCGGCTCGATGTCCTCGCTGGCCGCCGCCACGCTCGCGCGGGCCGGGGTCACCGAGATCGTGATCGCCAACCGCACCGCGGACCGGGCTCAGCGGCTCGCACAGATACTCACCGAGGGTGACGGCACGGACGTGGCGGCCCGCGCGGTACCGATGGGTGCGGTGCCGGCCGAGCTGACACGTGCCGACGTCGTGGTGTCCTGTACGGGGGCGACCGGGCTGGTGCTCTCGGCGGAGACGATCGCGGGGGCGGCCGAGGGCCGCACGCCGGGCGTGTCGGGCGGGAGCGCGGGGCAGGCGGACGGCGGCTTCGGCCGTACGACAGCGGCAGCGGCGACGACGGCCGCGTCCGGCCCGTCGGTCCCGGCCGCCGAGTCCGTCGTACCCGATGAGTTCGCGCCCGCCGGCCTCGGTGCCGAGGCAGGGTGTCCGCTCGATCTGCCCGCCGTGCAGGCCACCACCGGTTTCTCCGTGCTAGGCGAGGCCGCCGTGGCCGGAATGGCCGCCTCCGAGCTGGAGCAGCACGCGGCCTGGGTGGACAACGCCCCGCGGCCGCAGAGCTCCACCCCTGCGCCCGCCCCGGTCGTCGTGCTGGACCCCGCCGAGGACGCCGAGGCCATCGCGGCGCTCGCCGCCCTCGCCGCCTCCGTCGGCCGCATCCCCGAGCGCCGTAAGCCCGAGCCGGTCGTCGAGGCCCCGCGCCCCACGCCCGTCCTCTTCCTCCTCGACCTCGCGATGCCCCGCGACATCGACGCGGCCGTGCACCGGCTGGCCGGGGTGCGGCTGGTGGACATCGAATCGCTGGCCGAGGCTTCCGCCGACGCACCGATGGCCGCCGACGTCGACCAGGTCCGCCGCATCGTCTCCGACGAGGTCGCGGCCTTCGGGGCGGCGCTCCGGGCCGCGCACATCACGCCCACCGTGGTCGCCCTGCGGACGATGGCCGCCGACGTCGTCGCGAGCGAGATCGCGCGGCTGGAGGGGCGGCTGCCCGGGCTCGACGACAAGCACCGCGGCGAGATCACCCAGACCGTCAAGCGCGTCGTCGACAAGCTGCTGCACGCGCCGACCGTACGGGTCAAGCAGCTCGCGGCCGAGCCCGGCGGCGCCGGGTACGCGGACGCGCTGCGCACCCTGTTCGACCTCGACCAGGAGGCGGTGGCCGCCGTCTCCCGGGCCGAAAACGACTCAGAGATCAGCAAGAACCGAGGGCCAGCATGAACAGCAAGGCACTGAGACTCGGGACCAGGCGAAGCAGACTCGCCATGGCCCAGTCCGGGCAAGTGGCGGACGCCGTGAGCCAGGTGACCGGACGGCCCGTCGAGCTCGTCGAGATCACCACCTACGGCGACACCTCCCGCGAGCACCTCGCGCAGATCGGCGGCACGGGAGTGTTCGTCACGGCGCTGCGTGACGCACTGCTGCGGGGTGAGGTCGACTTCGCGGTTCATTCGCTCAAGGACCTGCCCACCGCGCAGCCCGCGGAACTGGCGCTGGCCGCCGTCCCGCCGCGTGAGGACCCGCGCGACGTGATCGTCGCCCGGGACGCGCTGAAGTTCACCGACCTGCCGCGCGGCGCGCGCATCGGTACGGGTTCGCCGCGCCGCATGGCGCAGCTGAACGCGTACGCGCGCAGCCACGCGCTGGACATACAGACGGTCCCGATACGGGGCAACGTCGACACCCGGATCCGGTATGTGCGGGACGGTGAGCTGGACGCCGTCGTCCTCGCCGCCGCCGGCCTCAGCCGGATAGGCCGGATCGACGAAGTGACCGACTTCCTGTCGGTCGACACGGTTCTGCCCGCCCCCGGCCAGGGGGCGCTGGCGATCGAGTGCAGGGCGGGGAACACCGCCCAAGACACTGACCTGATCGCGGCACTCGGCGAACTCGACGACCCGTTCACGCGGGCCGCCGTGACCGCCGAAAGGTCACTGCTCGCCGCCCTGGAGGCCGGGTGCAGCGCCCCTGTGGGCGCGCTGGCCGACCTTCTGGCCGACGGGCAGATTGTCAACGAAATGCGCCTGCGCGGCATAGTCGGTACGACCGACGGCACGCGTACGGTGCAGCTGTCCACCACCGGTCCCGTGCCCGAGACGTACGACCAAGCAATGGCGCTCGGCCGTGAACTCGCGGCCGAGATGCTTGCCCAGGGCGCGGCCGGTCTGATGGGGGAGCGAGCACAGTGAGCCCCACCACCCTTCCCACCGGCCTCGATCACGGGCACGTCACCTTCCTCGGTGCCGGACCCGGGGATCCGGGACTGCTGACTCTGCGCGCCGTGGAGGCGCTGGCGAACGCGGACGTACTGGTCGCCGAGCACGACGTGCTCGACGTGGTGCGTCAGCACGCCAGACAGGGCGCCGCCGAGGTGCACACGGACGGGGGCCCTTCGTCGGACCCGCTTCCGGGCACGGGCACACCTCAGCTGGCGGTTGTTGACGGTTCGTCAACAACCGCTGGAGTCCCCGTGGTACGGGATGCCGCACATCTTGTCATGGAGGCCGCGCGGGGCGGCAGGCGGGTCGTGCGTGCGGTGTCCGGGGATCCCGGACTCGACACGTACGCCGCCGAGGAGATGCTCGCCTGCGCCCGCGCCGGCGTGCCCTTCGAGGTGGTGCCCGGTGTCGCCACCGCCGTCGGCGTGCCCGCGTACGCAGGTGTTCCGCTGCGGGACGCCGAGGGCGCGGACGTGCGGTTCGTCGACGCCCGCACGGCCTCGGACCGGTGCTGGACGGAGGTGGGGGCGTCGGACGGGACCGTGGTCGTGTCGACGACGCTGGACTCCGTCGGTGCCGCCGCCGGTGAACTGGTGTCGGCAGGCCGTAAGCCCGATACGTCGATGACCGTGACGGTGGCTGGTACGACCACTCGTCAGCGGACCTGGACGGCCACGCTCGGCACCATCGCGCAGACCCTGAAGCAGGCCAAGGTGCTGCCGTCGCCCGAGGGCGGCCGGCCGGTGATAGCCGTGGTCGGTGAGCGTTCCGCCGCCGCCCAGCGCGACCAGTTGTCGTGGTTCGAGTCCAAGCCGCTGTTCGGCTGGAAGGTTCTCGTGCCGCGTACGAAGGAGCAGGCGGCCTCGCTCTCCGACCAGCTGCGGTCCTACGGGGCCGTGCCGCACGAGGTGCCGACCATCGCCGTCGAGCCGCCGCGCACGCCCCAGCAGCTGGAGCGGGCCGTGAAGGGGCTCGTCACCGGGCGCTACGAGTGGATCGCCTTCACCTCGGTGAACGCGGTCAAGGCCGTACGGGAGAAGTTCGAGGAGTACGGGCTCGACGCGCGGGCCTTCGCGGGGATCAAGGTCGCCGCGGTGGGCGAGCAGACGGCGAAGGCGCTGGTCGCCTTTGGCGTGAAGCCGGATCTGGTGCCCAGCGGGGAGCAGTCGGCTGCGGGGCTGCTGGAGGACTGGCCGCCGTACGACCCCGTTTTCGATCCGATCGACCGGGTGTTCCTGCCGCGGGCGGACATCGCCACGGAGACCCTTGTCGCCGGGCTCATCGAGCTGGGCTGGGAGGTCGACGACGTCACCGCGTACCGGACCGTGCGGGCGTCGCCGCCGCCGGCCGACACCCGGGAGGCGATCAAGGGGGGTGGCTTCGACGCCGTTCTCTTCACATCGTCCTCCACCGTGCGCAACCTGGTGGGTATCGCCGGGAAGCCGCACAACGTGACGGTGATCGCCTGTATCGGTCCGGCCACCGCGAAGACCGCCGAGGAGCACGGGCTGCGGGTGGACGTGATGGCTCCGGAGCCGTCCGTGCACAGGCTGGCCGAGGCGCTGGCGGACTTCGGGCTGCGGCGGCGGGCCGCCGCACAGGAGGCCGGCGATGCGGTTACCCGTCCGAGTGAGCGGCGGCCGGGGGCCCGGCGGCGTCGTACGACCTGAGGCGGTCGGGGGTGCGCGTCCCTGGGGCGCTGCGCCCCCGGGCCCCCGCTTCGGCTCTGAAGAGGCCTCGTCCTCGGGCGCCGGACGGGCCGGATGCGCTCACGCGGGTTGTGGGGTCACCGTATGCCCGAAGCGCAGCAGGTTGCCTGGGTCGTATGTCGCCTTCGTGTGGCTCAGGCGGGCGTAGACCTCGTCCGTCCAGGCGCGCGCCCGGTCCCTCTCGTTCCCCGGTGTGCCGTGGAGGTTGACCATCGTGTGGCCCGTGCTGTGCGGGGCCATCGCGGTGTGGAGGGCACTCGTCGCTGATTCCACGGCTGCCGCGAACTCGGCGTCGGGCAGGACGCCGACCGTTTCCAGGATGTAGCTGGCGTCGCGGGCGCAGATGGCGTCCTCGATGTCGGCGGGGCGGGAGAGTTCGCCGCCCATGTGGCGGAGTTCGACCAGGAGGAGCGGGAGGTCGGGGACCACCGGGCCCGCCTGGCCGAGGAACGTCGTGAGGGCGTCCGGGGGCAGGGCCCTGAGAAGGGTGCAGGCTTCGCGGGCGGGGAGCGGGTCCTGCGGGTCCATGTAGATGCGGTCCATGGCCGCGTACGGCATCACCTCCACGGTGTCGAGGACGACCGGGGCGGCCTCGCGCAGGGGTGCCAGCAGGTGCTCGCCCTCCTCCGCGTCGCCGGTCCAGGCCAGGGCGACGCGAGACCAGAAGCCGCCGCGCAGGGGCTCGGGGATCTCCGGGATCGGCGGGAGGCGCAGGAGGGTGTACGCGCTGCACATCTCGATGGGGAGCGTGGTCGTCCAGTCGGTCCAGGTGCGGAGCACCGCCTCCGCGTCTTCGCCGGAGAAGTAGATGCCGCCGCCCAGCACCGTGGCGAGCGGGAGCAGGTCGAAGGTCAGCTCGGTGACCACACCCACGTTGCCCTTGCCGCCGCGCAGGGCCCAGAAGAGGTCGGGTTCGGTGTCGGCGGTCGCCGTGCGCAGCCCGGCGTCGGGGGTGACCACCTGGAAGGAACGGACCCGGTCGGCCGCGTAGCCGTAGGCCCGGCCGAGGATGGGGAGACCGCCGCCCAGCGTGTAGCCGACGACGCCCGCGTCCGAGGAGGAGCCGTTGAGCGGGGCGAGACCGTGCGGGGCGGCCGCCTCCAGGACGTGGCGCCACTTCGCGCCGGCGGCGACCGTCGCCGTCCGTCCGGCCGGGTCGATCGTCACGTCCGTCAGGCGGGTGGTGCTGATGAGCAGCCCGCCGTCGATCGGGAAGTTCGCGCCGTGGCCGGTGGCCTGGACGGCGACCGGTGTGCCGGTGGCCGCGGCCCAGCGCATCGCCGTGACGACGTCGTCGGTGCCCTTGGCTCCGACCACGATGTCGGGACGGTGGATGGCGGCCAGGTTGAAGCCGGTGACCTCGGCGACGTAGGCGTCGTCGCCCGGGCGCAGGACGGGCCCGTGGATCTCGGACAGGGCGAACAGGTCCGGGGTGTGGTGGGTGGTGGTCATCTCGTCCTCCGCGGTGCGTGACGGAGGGACGGCGGCGGCAGGTGGCGGGAGGGGCCGTCGGGGTCCCCTCGTTCGGTCGGCTCTCTCAGGATGGACCCGGGGTGTGAGGGGCGCATGGCGGGTGTCCGGGCGCCGACGGTCCGTCGGCAAAGGCGCCCCTGAGCCGGGCGTAGCGTAGGCGCCATGACGACGTACGGATCCTTTCCCGGCACCCGGCCGCGGCGGCTGCGCACCACTCCCGTCATGCGGCGCATGGTCGCCGAGACCCGGCTGCACCCTGCGGACTTCATCCTCCCGGCATTCGTGCGCGAGGGCGTGAGCGAGCCCGTGCCGATCGCCGCCATGCCCGGCGTCGTACAGCACACGCGCGACAGCCTGAAGAAGGCGGCCGCCGAGGCGGTGGCGGCCGGGATCTCCGGGATCATGCTGTTCGGCGTGCCGGAGGAGGAGAAGAAGGACGCCCTCGGGACGCCGGGGACGGATCCTGCCGGGATTCTGCAGGTCGCGATCCGCGACGTGCGGGCCGAGGTGGGCGACGACCTGCTCGTCATGTCCGATCTGTGTCTCGACGAGACCACCGATCACGGGCATTGCGGGGTGCTCGACGCAGAAGGGCGCGTCGACAACGACGCCACCCTTGAGCGGTACGCCGAGATGGCGCAGGTCCAGGCCGACGCGGGCGCCCATGTGGTGGGGCCGAGCGGGATGATGGACGGGCAGATCGGGGTCGTCCGTGACGCGCTCGACCAGATCGGGCGGGAGGACGTCGCGATCCTCGCCTACACCGCGAAGTACGCGTCCGCCTTCTACGGGCCGTTCCGCGAGGCCGTCGGCTCGTCGCTGAAGGGCGACCGCAAGACCTACCAGCAGGATCCGGCGAACGTCCGCGAGTCCCTGCGGGAGCTGGCGCTCGATCTCGAAGAGGGCGCCGACATGGTGATGGTCAAGCCGGCCGGGCCCTACCTCGACGTCCTGGCGCGCGTCGCCGACGCCGTGGACGTGCCGGTGGCCGCCTACCAGATCTCCGGCGAGTACTCGATGGTCGAGGCCGCCGCCGAGAAGGGCTGGATCGACCGCGACCGGGCGATCCTGGAGACGCTGACCGGCATCAGGCGGGCGGGCGCGCAGAACATCCTGACGTACTGGGCCGTGGAGGCCGCGCAGAAGCTGCGCTGAGCACCGGCGGGAGCGGCGCTCACGGGGCCGACGGCGAGGGAGCCCGCCCGGGGGCCGAGTGCGAGGTGGGACTGCTCACGGACGACGGTCCCTCGTCGCGCAGGCCCTCGCCGTCCTTGCACGCCGCGAGCACGAGCGCGGCGAGTGCGGCCGTCGCGGCGAGGAGCAGGCGGGCTCGGATGCGGGTGGGGGATGCGGACATGGCGCGGCCCTCTCGATGGCGAACTGGGGGTCGGGGCACCAGCCTGCGTCGTGAACGGCCCGGCTCGCCACACTCCCCGCGCGATTCGGGACGCCGGACCGGCGGGATGCCCTCTGACCTGCTGGGACGTCATGTCCCGGAGGCGCGGTCCGGGACGCTTCGCCGGCCCCGGGCCTGCTCCGGAGCCGTGAGATCACGGCACGGGCACCATCAAGTTCCGCCGGGAGTTAGGTTGTTGACGACCGGCCGTCGGCTCCTGGACGACCTCGTCGTCGGCCCGTGAAGACCACCCCGACTCGCCACGGAGACGCCCATGTCCGGTGACGCCCTCAGCCAGGATCCCGCCGAGCTGAGAAGGAGGATCGACACCACCAAGGCGCACCCCGCCCGCGTCTACGACGTCTTCCTCGGCGGCAAGGACAACTACCCCGTCGACCGGGCGGCGGCCGCCGCCGCACTCGCCGCCAACCCGCGCGGCTACCTCGACGTACGGCACAACCGCGACTTCCTGCGGCGGGCGGTGAACACGCTGGCCGAGGACCACGGCATACGCCAGTTCCTCGACATCGGTACCGGCCTGCCCACCGCGGAGAACGTCCACCAGATCGCCCAGCGGATCGCCCCCGACTCGCGGGTCGTGTACGTCGACAACGACCCGGTGGTGCTCGCCCACGCGCGGGCGCTGCTCACGAGTGGGCCCGAGGGCCGTACGGACTACATCGACGCCGACTTCAAGAACCCCGCGCAGATCCTCGAACAGGCCGCGAAGACGCTGGACTTCGACCGGCCCGTCGCGCTGTGCCTCGTGGCACTCCTGCACTTCGTCGAGGACGAGGAGGCGTACCCGATCGTGCGCGAACTCGTCGAGGCGCTTCCGTCCGGGAGCCGGCTGGTGCTCAGCCATCTCACCGAGGACCTCAACCCCGAGAACATCCGCGCGGTCCAGCGCACCTACACCGAGCGGGGATTCACCTTCGTACTGCGTTCCGAGGCGGAGGTCGCGCGGTTC
Organism: Streptomyces sp. DF42; assembly: GCF_058267695.1. Classification (NCBI taxonomy): domain Bacteria; kingdom Bacillati; phylum Actinomycetota; class Actinomycetes; order Kitasatosporales; family Streptomycetaceae; genus Streptomyces; species Streptomyces sp. DF42. The sequence continues at coordinate 5,605,842 of NZ_CM177859.1, forward strand.
TTCACGGAGAACTCCCTGGAGTTGGCGGATCCCGGCGTGGTCCCCGCCCACCACTGGCGCGCCGACGACGCCGCTCCCGTCCCGGAGCAGCCCGACGCCTCCTACCTGGCGGCCCTCGACGACATCGAGAAGGTGCGCTACGCCGACATCAACGACGTCACGGACGCTGACATCAACGTGTACGCGGCGGTCGGCGGCAAGGGCTGACCGGAAAACGTTCCCGAAGACTCCTGGAGGGGGCAATTTCGGCCTGTCATGGTCAGTGTCCGATCATTTTCGGCCGGAATGCGGAGACGGGTGTGAAGGACTGGTGGCAGTGGGTCGAACGCTGTTCGGCCGTCATTAGGGTCCCGGGGCCATGGCACCCGTCTTCGAGCACGCCGACAGACTCTTCGCGCTGCTGCACAGGCTTGTCCGCCGCCCGAAGCGTGGAGAGTTCCCCGAGGCGACCGAAGGCCGGGACGGCCTGCCCGTCGTCCTGCTGGTGGGCCGGGAGCAGAGTGAGCTCGCCGACCTGGCCAGGACGGTCGAGGGCTCCTTCAACGACGCCGAACCGCGGCGCATCCCGCACAAGTCCATCGACATGGCCGAGATGCGCGCCAAGGTGGACGAGGAACGCGCCGACCTGGCGGACGACTGGCGGCGGGCCGAACTGTACCGGCGCGTTCTGGTCGAGCTGGCCAAGGAGTTCGCCTCCCCGAGCAACAGCCGCGACGCGCGGGTGCTGTTCCGCCGCTTCGGTCTCGTCAACTGGCTGCTGGAGACCAACGACACCCCCGATCCGCTGACCGGGCAGCCCGACCGCGAGCTGCTGCGCCGGCTGCAGACCCGGGAACTCCAGCGCCGGGGCTTCTTCCGCGTGCTGCGGCACCCCACCACCGAGGTGGCCCTCGAGGGCAAGGTGCCGTGGTGGGCCTGGCTGTTCGGGCTGCATGTGCTGCCGGTGCTGTGGTTCCGGGCCTGGCGGGCCGTGGGCGCCGAGTACCGGTGGCTGCTGCGCCAGCCCTACATGGCGCCCCGCGACCCCGGCACCCTCGCCGGGTTCGCCCTGCGGCTGACCCAGCCGCGCTTCGAGCACGAGAACCCGGACCAGGTCGGCAAGCTGCTCGTCAACGCCTTCCTGGAGGACCTGCGGGTGGCCTACCGGCGCCGTGTGTGGCGGCGCCGCGCGTGGCGCCGTACGACGTACTGCGTGGCGTTCCTGAAGGGGGTCACGGACGACAACTTCGGCCAGGAGCTGATCCGTTGCCTCATCGACGTACGCATCAAGACCGGTGACTTCGACCCGCTGCTCGTCATCGCCACCTACCGGGCCCACGACCGGTCGGGGCCGCGGCCGGGCCTGCTGGTGGACGACCTGGTCCTGAACTGGGGCGCCAGGTTCGTCGCCGCCAGACGGGGGCGCAGCGCCGAGGACTGGTATCTGCCGGTGGAGGTCCCGGACGTACTGGACCCCGCACACCCCGACCACAGACGGCACGACGACAATCTGCGGCCGGCCCTGCGGTTCAAGGTCGATCCGGCCCCGGGCTGGGCGCGCCGCCGGGTGACCGCGCTGACCGTGGTCGTGGCTCTCACGCTGGTGGCCGGCGCGGTCGGCTGGCGGCTGAACCCGATACCCGAGCAGCGGTGGGAGCGGGCGCACTGCGGGCTGTCCCGCTCCGATCCCGACGCCGCGACCGTCGAGTGGAAGGCGGACACCCACGAGTGCGTCGGTGTGGCACCGCACGGCTACGCCTTCGGCTCCGGCGACGCGAGCCTGAAGAAGACGCTCGACGTCATCGACCGGCAGAACGAGCGGGCGGAGGAGATGCACCGCGACGCCCCCGGCCGGCCGGTCGTCACCCTCGTCCATCTCTCGGCGCTGCTCAGCAGTCCCGGACAGGGCAAGGCGGCCAGCCTCCTCTCCTACGCGAGGGAGGCACTCCAGGGGGTGGCGAGCGCGCAGCGGCGGCAGTTGGACCGGCGCGGTCCGAACGATCCGGTGCTGCGGGTCTTCCTGGCGAGCGCCGGTTCCGGGATGGCGCACGGGCCGGAAGTGGTCCGCCAGATCGAGCGGATGATGCGCGCCGACCCGACCATCGTCGGCGTCACCGGCCTCGACCAGAGCCGTGCCGCGACGATCACCACCATCGGCGAACTGACCCGGATCGGCCTGCCGATGGTGGCCACGACCCTCTCCGCGGACTCCCTCGAGGACCACTCGCCCCTGTACTACCAGGTGTCCCCGCAGAACCGCCGCGAGGCCGCGGTCGCCGCCGCCTACGGCAGACATCTGGCCGACGACAGCGGCGGCGCGCTGCAGCGCCGGGTGCGCATCGTCTACTCCGCCGACCGGACCGACGAGTACAGCAAGAACCTGCGCGACGACGCCGCGAAGTCCTTCGCCGACGCCGGCTTCAAGGTCGACAAGCAGGGCTACAAGCCGTCCACCGCCTCCGCCTCGATCTCCGGCTACCCGGCGGCCAACGAGATCGGTGCCGGGGCCTGCCACTACCCGGGCCTGATCTTCTTCGCCGGCCGCTCCGAGGACTTCGAGACCGTCCTGTCCGCCACCAACGACTCCTGCGGGTCCGAGTCGCCCGCCTTCCTCGCCGGCGACGACATCGCCCGGCTCGCCGCCGACCCCGACCGGCGGGGCGCGTATCCCCGAATCCCGTACGACTTCCTGGACTTCACCCAGGGAGTGAGCTCCTGCGACGAGCCCAGCGATCTCTACAGCATCATGAAGGTGCTCTTCAAGGACGAGTGCGAGCGCGTGGAGAACTCCTCCCTGGACGGACACGCCACGCTCGCCTTCGACGCGGTCAACCTCTACCTCAAGGCCATCGCCACCCTCCCGGGCTCCCCGAACCGGATGCCGATCACCCCGGGCGCCGTCTGGAAGGCCCTCGGCAGCATCCACGGCGACAGCGCCTTCGACGGGGAGAGCGGGGCCATCGACTTCGGCGGGGTGGTGGACCGGCAGGTCCCCCTCGACAAGCTCATCTCCGTACAGCGGGTGCAGGGGCCGAAGGCGCCGAAGCAGATCGGCTTCTGCGGGGTGGCGGGCAGACAGCACCAGAACGGCTGGTGCCCCGGGCCGGAGAAGGCACAGACGGATGTGGCGGGTGCGGGAGTGGTGGCAGGGGCGGGGTGAGTGGAGGAAGAAGTAGGCCGTGGCGCATCTGCGACCCGTAACGCGGGCGATCATGCGGCGTTATCGAGAGCGGTAGAAACTTCACATTCCGCACATGCAGGTCTCAGATGATTGTTGGCGCCCTGCTCAGCGGTGTGCTCGCGCTCCTGAAGGGGCTTCTCGCCGTCCTCTGAAGAACGAGAACGAACGCCGGACGAGCGGCGACGCATGCGGGAGCGTCCCCCACCTGGAACAAGAGGAATGGGCCCGCCCAGGACAAAAGGCGGGGGGCGACTCCGACCGCGTGCCGGTCCGAGGGCCGGGCGGACCGTCAGTCCCACCAGAAGTGCCAGGCCGGCTGGTTGAGGAGCTGGTGCTCGGCGTACGCGGTCAGGGTCGGGTCGCTGCCCTGCCAGATGTTGTCCGGGCAGAACGCGACGTGCTCGGCGGCCAGGGCCTGGGCGTCGGCGAGGGTGGTGGGCGGCGCTGCGACGGACACCAGCAGGTGGTCGAAGCCGAGCGCCACGACCCGTATGCCGAACCGGTCCTCCCAGGAGCGCAACACCGCGGACAGCCGGGCGGTGTCGCCCTCGTGGTTCACGGGGCCCGTCCAGCCGATCGCCGTCGGGATGTCGGCGCTGCGGCGCGCCGGGACGAGCGCGAGGCGGGGTTCCCTGACCGGCCCGCCGCCATCGAGCAGGGAGTCCACGATGTCGGAGGCAACGGATTCGGGGTCCGTGCCGGTGCCGGTGCCGGTGTGGCGAGTGTCGGCCAGGCCCGGCCAGTCCACGTCCTCCTCCGCGCACTCGTCCCAGAAGTCCTCCAGGACCTCCTCGGCGTCGTGATCACCCGGATACGACATCTCCGCGGGCATCAACTGCCACAGCTCCGGCCCACCGTGGCCGGCGCCGACATCGAGGACGACCGGGAGCAGGCCGACGGCCGGTGCGGTCCGCTGGAGCGCGGCCCGGTCGCCGGGCGCCGCCGGGCCGTCCGCCAGCCACAGCAGCGGCTCGTGCCAGGACCCGTCGTCGGTCGCGTCGACCAGCCCGCCGGGCGGGAGGTCGAGGCCGAGGGACGTGAGATTCGGCAGGGGATTGGGAAGAGTCGCCATGTCAGTGACTGTAGGGGGAGCCACTGACATCACCCTGCCCTGCCTGCCCTGCCTGCCTGCCCTGCGCGACGCCGGCCGTCACCGCGGCTCGCCAACGACAACAGCGTCTTCTACCCCTGCTAGCCGACCTCGGGTAGCCGACGACGCCGACGGCCCGCCCTCCCCGAGAGGAGAGGACGGGCCGTCGCGCGTCGTGCCGACAGGCGGCTCAGAGCCGCTCGGGCGTCCGGATGCCCAGCAGGGCCATGCCCCGGTGCAGAGTGCGGGCCGTCAGGTCGCACAGGAACAGCCGGTTCTCCGCCACCTCCTGCGCGGGGGCGGGCTTCACCACCGGGCACTGGTCGTAGAACGTCGTGTACAGGGACGCCAGTTGGTAGAGGTACGCGGCCACCCTGTGCGGCGCGTACTCCGCCGCCGACTCGAAGACCGTCTCGCCGAACGCGTCCAGGTGCAGACCGAGCGCCCGCTCCGCCGGGGCGAGTTCGAGCTCCGGGTGGGCGAGCGGGGTGCGGTCGCCGGCCTTGCCGAAGATGGACCGGATACGGGCGTACGCGTACTGCAGGTACACGCTCGTCTCGCCGTTCAACGACACCATCTGGTCCAGGTCGAACTTGTAGTCCCTGTTCGGCGACGTCGACAGGTCCGCGTACTTCACGGCGCCGATCCCGACGTACCGGCCGTTCTCGACGATCTCCTCCTCGGCGAGGCCCACCTTCTCGGCCTTCTCGCGCACGACCGCGGTGGCCCGCTCGACCGCCTCGTCCAGCAGATCCTCCAGCCGTACGGTCTCGCCCTCACGCGTCTTGAACGGCTTGCCGTCCGCGCCGAGCACCGTGCCGTAGCCCATGTTGTGCGCGGTGACCCCGTCGCGCAGCCAGCCCGCCCGCCGGGCCGTCTCGAAGACCATCCTGAAGTGCAGGGACTGGCGTACGTCCACGACGTACAGCAGCGTCGACGCATGCAGGTCGAAGACACGGTTGCGGATCGCGGTCAGGTCGGAGGCCGCGTAGCCGAAGCCGCCGTCCGCCTTCTGCACGATCAGCGGAACCGGCTGGTCGTCCTTGCCGCGGATCTCGTCGAAGAAGACGACGAGCGCACCCTCGGAGCGCACCGCGACACCCATCTCCTCCAGGAGGCGGGCGGTCTCGGGCATGCCCTCGTTGTACGCGGACTCGCCGACGATCTCCTCGTCGCGGATCTCCATGTCCAGCTTCTCGAAGACCGAGTAGAAGTAGACCTTCGACTCGTCCACGAACTGCTGCCACAGTTCGAGCGTCTCCTTGTCACCGGACTGCAGGGCGACGACCCGCTTCCGTGCCCGCTCCTTGAACTCCTCGTCCGAGTCGAAGACCGCACGCGAGGCCTTGTACACCCGGTTCAGGTTGCTCATCGCCTGCTCGCCGTCGACGTCGGCCGCCGGGGCCAGCTCGCCGGGGTTCTCGAACAGGTACTGGATGAGCATGCCGAACTGGGTGCCCCAGTCGCCGATGTGGTGCCGGCCGATCGTCGTCTCGCCGGTGAAGTCGAGCATGCCGCGCAGGGCGTCACCGATGACCGCCGACCGCAGGTGACCGACGTGCATCTCCTTCGCCACGTTCGGCTGGGCGTAGTCGACGACCGTGATGCCCGCGTTCTCCTTCAGCGGCACACCGAGCCGCTCACCGTCCGCGTACCGCGCGGCGAGGTTCTCGGTGATCGCCTTGTCCGCGATCGTGATGTTCAGGAAGCCGGGCCCGGAGACCTCGACGTCCTCGACCACGTCACCGGTGACGATGCCGCCGACGACCTGCGTCGCCAGCTCCCGAGGGTTCGCCTTCGCCTTCTTGGCCAGCGCGAGGACGCCGTTGGCCTGGAAGTCGGCCCGGTCACTACGTCGCAGCAGCGGGTCGACTCCGTCGGCTTCCGGGAGGGAGGAAGTGAGGGCGTCGGCGAGGCGCTGGTTGACGAGATCCGTGAGTGACGTGACCGAGGTCATGGGGTGGGAGCCGTTCTCCTCGTGGGATTGATAGACGTGGCCAGTATCCCATGGGGGGTGAAGCGGTTTTTTTGACTGCGGGAGGGTGCGGGCTCGTCGCGCCCGCACGGCGGAGCCGCATACCGGGACAGTCCCGCGCCCGTTGGAGGAGGGTGCCCCGCCTAAACTGGGGGCCGTGGCCGTTTGACCGTACTGGCCGCCCCGGAGAAAGAAGGACGTGCCGATCGTGGCTCAGAGCACCGAGACCGCCGACTGGGTCTCCCGTTTCGCCGATGACGTCATCGAAGAGTCGGAGCGTCGGGCCCCGGGCGCAGCGACATCACTCGCTACCGCTCCGGTCGTCGTCGTAGCGTCCGGACTCTCCCCGTCGGGTCCGATCCACCTCGGCAACCTGCGCGAGGTCATGACCCCGCACCTCGTCGCCGACGAGATCCGGCGGCGCGGGCGCCAGGTCCGGCACCTGATCTCCTGGGACGACTACGACCGCTACCGCAAGGTGCCGGCCGGCATCGCGGGCGTCGACGAATCGTGGGCCGAGCACATCGGCAAGCCGCTGACGTCCGTGCCCGCCCCCAAGGGCTCCGCCCACCCGAACTGGGCCGAGCACTTCAAGGCCGCCATGGTCGAGTCGCTCGCCGAGCTGGGCGTCGAGTTCGACGGGATCAGCCAGACCGCGCAGTACACCTCCGGCGTGTACCGCGAGCAGATCCTGCACGCCATCAGGCACCGCGCCGACATCGACGCGATCCTCGACCAGTACCGCACCAAGAAGGCCCCGGCGAAGAAGCAGCAGCAGAAGCCCCTCGACGAGGCCGAGCTGGAGGCCGAGGAGGGCTCCGGCGCGGCGAGCGAGGACGACGGCAGCGGCGGCACCGTCGGCTACTTCCCGTACAAGCCCTACTGCGGCAACTGCGAGAAGGACCTGACGACGGTCACCTCGTACGACGACGACACGACCGAGCTGACGTACGCCTGCACCGCGTGCGGCTTCTCCGAGACCGTCCGGCTCAACGAGTTCAACCGCGGCAAGCTGGTCTGGAAGGTCGACTGGCCGATGCGCTGGGCCTACGAGGGCGTCGTCTTCGAGCCGAGCGGCGTCGACCACTCCTCCCCCGGGTCCTCGTTCCAGGTCGGCGGCCAGATCGTCGGGATCTTCGACGGCAAGCAGCCCATCGGCCCGATGTACGCCTTCGTGGGCATCAGCGGCATGGCGAAGATGTCCTCGTCGAGGGGCGGCGTGCCGACCGCCGCCGACGCCCTGAAGATCATGGAGCCGCAGATCCTGCGCTGGCTCTACGCCCGCCGCCGGCCCAACCAGTCCTTCAAGATCGCCTTCGACCAGGAGATCCAGCGCCTCTACGACGAGTGGGACAAGCTCGACGCGAAGGTCACCGACGGCACCGCGCTGCCCGCGGACCTCGCGGCCCACTCGCGCGCCGTGGGCACGGCCGCCGGTGAACTGCCCAGGACCCCGCGCCCGCTGCCGTACCGGACGCTGGCCTCGGTCGCCGACATCACCGCGGGACACGAGGACCAGGCGCTGCGCATCCTGAGCGAACTCGACCCCTCGGACCCGCTCACCGCCCTCGACGAAGCCCGCCCGCGCTACGACAAGGCCGAGGCCTGGATCAACACGCACGTCCCCGCCGACCAGCGGACCATCGTGCGCGACGAACCCGACGCCGACCTGCTGAAGTCCCTCGACGAGGCCTCCCAGCGGTCACTGAGCCTCCTGCTCGAAGGACTCGCCGAGAACTGGTCGCTCGACGGACTCACCCACCTCGTCTACGGCGTACCCAAGGTGCAGGCCGGCTTCCCCGCCGACGCCACGCCCAAGGAACTGCCGGCCGAGATCAAGACCGCCCAGCGCGCGTTCTTCGCGCTCCTCTACCACCTGCTGGTGGGACGCGACACGGGACCGCGACTGCCCACGCTGCTCCTGGCGGTGGGACAGGAGCGGGTGCGGACCCTGCTCGGAAGGTAGGCGGTAAGAAGAAAGGGGCTCTCGGCTGAGAGCCCCTTTTTCGTGGCCTTTTTCGTGGCCTTCTTCGTGGTTTTCGTGCTCAGGCGATGTGGTCTTCCTGGAGTTCCGCCGTGTGGCGGTTGGTGAAGCGGTTGACCATCCGCTCGGCCTCGCGCTGCGGGAGCGTGGTGCCGTACGTCGCTTCCACGTCGCCCCTGAACTGGCCCGAAGTCGGGTAGCTGCCGTCTATCGACTTCTTGAAGACCAGGTAGTAGTCCTCCTCGGTCAGTTCCGTGCCGCCGCCCGCACCCATCTCACGGGTACGGCCCGGACCGGACGGGATCGGGAAGGTACCCGTGTCCTCCGGAGAAGGCTCAGGGACGGGCTCCGGGGCCGGGGCCGACGGCTCCTCGAACTGCTGCTGCGGGAACGCCTGCCGTTCGAACCCCTGCTGCTCGAACCGCCGCTGTTCCTCGAACTGCTGCCGCGCCTGGAACTGCTCGGCCTGCTGCTGCTCCGCGTACCACTCCAGGTACGCCGTGTCCGGGTCGTACGTCGGGTCGTAGCCGCCCTGGTACGCGACGGACTGGGGGTCCCGTGCCTGGAGCCACGGACTCTGCTGCTCGGCGTAGTCCGGCTGCTCGGGGGGTTCGTCGCCGCCCCCGGGAGCGGGACGCTGTTCCCGGGCAGGGGCCGCGTTCTGTACGACGGGTGCCGTCTCGGGGGTGCGACTGTTCACCGCCGCGTCGGCCGGCGCCAGGGCGGGCTGCGGGGCGGGCGGCAGCAGTACGGCTTCGATGCCCGCCGCCGCGAGGCCCGAGGGGGCCGTCTCCGCGAGCGGGACGCCGTAGCGGGCCAGGCGCAGGGGCATCAGGGACTCCACGGGGGCCTTGCGGCGCCACGCGCGCCCGAAGCGGGAGTGCAGGCGGGCCTGGTAGACGAGGCGGTCCTGCTCCAGCTTGATGACCTGCTCGTAGGAGCGCAGCTCCCACAGTTTCATCCGCCGCCACAGGAGAAACGTCGGCACCGGGGACAGGAGCCAGCGCGTCAGCCGCACGCCCTCCATGTGCTTGTCGGCCGTGATGTCGGCGATACGGCCGATCGCATGCCGGGCCGCCTCGACGGAGACGACGAAGAGGATCGGGATCACCGCGTGCATGCCCACGCCCAGCGGGTCCGGCCAGGCCGCCGCGCCGTTGAAGGCGATCGTCGCCGCCGTCAGCAGCCAGGCCGTCTGCCGCAGCAGCGGGAACGGTATGCGTATCCAGGTGAGCAGGAGATCAAGGGCCAGCAGGACACAGATACCTGCGTCGATACCGATCGGGAAGACGTAGGAGAAGTTCCCGAAGCCCTTCTTCAGGGCCAACTCGCGGACCGCCGCGTACGAACCGGCGAAGCCGATGCCGGCGATGATCACGGCGCCGGAAACGACCACCGCGATGAGAACGCGGTGCATCCGAGTCAGCTGCAGTGGCGCGGCCACCCGTACTCCCCTCCCCTTGCGTGTTGTTGCGCGCAACAGAGTGGCACATGTGTGCGTCCCACGAGGCGGCGGGACGGGTGGAGCCCGGTCCCCTCAGGGGCCCGGGCTCCATCAAAAGGCGGTGCTGAGCTGCGAGTTGCCGTCCAGGTGTGACAGTCAGCTCTTCTTCGACGCTGAGGAGGACGGGGAGGCCGAAGCGGACTTCGAGGGGTTCGAGGCCTTCGAAGGTGACGCGGAGGCCGACTTCGACGCCGACTTGGAAGGCGAGGGCTTCGCCGTGCCCGAACCCGAGCCGCCGCCTGTGCCCGCGCCACCGTCGCCGTTCGCGGCCGACACCGCGGCGACCGCCTCCTTGGCCGCCGACTCCGCGGCCTTCGCCAGCGTGTCCGCGCTCGGGGTCTTCTCACCGGCCAGACCCGCACCGTTGTAGTCGAGCGTGATCACCACGTTCTCGACCCGCGTCACGACCGTCTGCTGCTTGAAGGAACCCTCCTTCTTCTTCAGGTCGTAACGCACCAGCGTCGCCTCGTCGCCCGTCCCGGAGACCGGCTCGGTCTTCGCGTTCTTCGCGCCCTCGACCGACTGGGCGTCCTTGACCTGCTTCTCGTAGTAGGCGTGCGCCAACTTGGCACCCTCACCGCGCTGGGCGTCCGATTCGAATCGCAGCAGCGAGACATTGAGCCAACGGAACTGCGAGCCCTTCACGCCGTTGTTGTCCAGACTGTTCCAGGAACAGCTCGCGCGCGTCGAATCATTTGACTTGCCCTGCTTGCCGGACTTTGCGCCCTCCGGCACCAACGAGGTCAGCGTCTTCTTCGACAACACCCCGCACGAGTCCGGCAACTTCCGGTACGCCGCGGCCTGCACCGTCGGCGCCGTGCTCGCGGTCGCCGCCGCCGTCTCACCGGCGCTCGCGCCCTTGCTGCCCCCGTCACCGGAGCCGGAGTCCGAGGAGCAGCCGGCGGCGAACACCATCACGGGCACTGCGACCGCCCCGGCAAGGAGGCGGCCTGAGCGCCTCACTCGCAGATCTCGCTGGCTGCGCTGGTCTCGCTCTGCTCGTCGCTGCATGGTTCCTTCACTCATGACGCTGTGGTTCCTGCGGTCGGCGGGTTCGGGTCCGAGGGGCCACGGTACGCGGTGAGGAAACTGTGTGCTTCTGCTTCCTGCGCTTTGAAGACGGGCGTACGGGACGGGCGCAGGGTCACTGACCGCCCAGCGTGTCCGACAGCTGCGCGGCCAGATTCCGGGCCCTGTCCTGCATTTCCTTGCTGTCGGGGGCAACGCCGACGGTGGCCGGCTGCTCCTCGTACTGGATGGTCACAATGACGTTGGACGTGCGGAACGCCACAGTCACCGTGCGCTGCTGAGCCGTTGAACCGGAGCCGCTCAGCGCGTCGTCCAGGAACGCCTCGTCACCGAGATCGGTGAGGGTACGGGGCTGGAGATCGGACGGAGCCCCGGAGGAGGAGGCGGAACCCGAGGCAGAGACAGAGGCGGTGGCGGAGGGTGAGGAATCGGGGTCGGCGCTGCTCGTGGAAGGGGCACTGGAGCCGGGGTTGGACGTAGGGCTGGACGTGGGGCTGGACGTGGGGCTCGAACTCGCCGGCTCGGGAAGGTCGGCCGCCGTCAGCCTCTCCGCGAACACCACCTGCGCCTCGTTGTCGTCGCTCACCGCGTTGTCGTAGGAGACGACGCGCTCGAAGTCGACGAGGAGATGGTCCGTCGCATCCGCCGACTCGACCTTCCAACGGCAGCCCACCTTGCGGTCGGTGTCGTACGTCAGCGTCGCATCGCCCTCGTAGGCCTTCTGGCGCTGCTCCGCGTCGGTGATCTGCCGGATGCCGGGCAGCAGTGTGTCGAGAGTGTCCTCGTCGACGGCACTGCACGGCTCGGGGAGCGTGCGGTACTTGCCCGGCTGGGCCGCGGCCGTCGCCGTGCCGGTGTCACCCGGATTGGAGTTGTCCGTCGAACCGCCCTCGTTCGAGCCGCCGGTGCAGCCGGCCAGCAACGCCACGAGCAGCGCGGCGATGCCGGATACAAACACCTTCCGCTGCACGGTCGGGCTCCTCTCGATGGCGGCTCTGTGGCCGTGGCTTCGGTGTCCCCGCTGGTAAATCGCTTGCCGCGCGGGGGCGTCCCCTGAGGACAATGTGTATCGCACGCACTGCCGTGGACGCCGGTCCGCTGTCCCATTTCAGCGACCTTGGCGCCGGTTTTGCGATTCCAGACTTCTGTTGTGTTTCCGGGGGAATGAGGACGATATGTCGTACGTGGAAATGCCGGGCGCCAAGGTTCCGATCCGCATATGGACCGACCCGGCGACGGTCGAGGACGTGGCCCTGCAGCAGCTGCGCAACGTGGCGACCCTGCCGTGGATCAAGGGCCTCGCCGTCATGCCGGACGTGCACTACGGGAAGGGTGCGACGGTCGGGTCCGTCATCGCCATGCAGGGGGCCGTGTGTCCTGCGGCGGTGGGAGTGGATATCGGGTGCGGTATGTCGGCGGTGAAGACGTCGCTGACGGCCAATGACCTCCCCGGTGACCTGTCCCGCCTGCGCTCGAAGATCGAGCAGGCGATACCGGTGGGGCGGGGGATGCACGACAGTCCGGTGGAGCCGGGACGGTTCCACGGGATGGCCACCGGGGGGTGGGACGACTTCTGGGGGCGGTTCGACGGGGTCGCCGAGGCGGTGAAGTTTCGACGGGAGCGGGCGACTACGCAAATGGGAACCCTTGGCCAAGGGAATCATTTCTGGGAGCTTTGCCTCGATTCGGACAATTCGGTCTGGGTCGTGCTCCACTCCGGCTCTCGAAATATCGGTAAGGAGCTGGCTGAGCACCACATTGGAGTTGCCCAGAAGCTGCCGCACAATCAGGGCTTGATTGACCGGGATCTCGCTGTCTTCGTGGCAGACACGCCGCAGATGGCGGCGTACAGGCACGACCTGTTCTGGGCTCAGGAGTATGCGAAATACAACCGCGCCATCATGATGGCGCTCTCCAAGGAGGTGATCCGCCGTGAGTTCAAGAAGGCGAAGGTCACCTTCGAGCCGGAGATCAGCTGCCATCACAACTACGTAAGTGCCGAGCGCTACGAGGGCATGGATCTGCTCGTCACGCGCAAGGGGGCCATCAGCGCCCGCGTCGGGGAGTACGGCATCATTCCGGGCTCGATGGGCACCGGCTCGTACATCGTGAAGGGCCTCGGCAACGAGAAGTCCTTCAACTCGGCCTCGCACGGCGCCGGTCGGCGCATGAGCCGCAACGCTGCCAAGCGGCGCTTCTCGACGAAGGATCTGGAGGAGCAGACGCGGGGCGTGGAGTGCCGCAAGGACTCCGGTGTGGTGGACGAGATCCCGGGTGCGTACAAGCCGATCGAGCAGGTCATCGACCAGCAGCGGGACCTCGTGGAGGTCGTGGCGAAGCTGAAGCAGGTTGTCTGCGTGAAGGGCTGACACGCGTGCCGCCCCCCTCTGAAGGGCCCGAGCCGAGCCGGCTCGGGCCCTTTTCCGTCAACGCAGCCGCTTCTCCAGCAGCGTCACCGCGTACGGGCTCCCCACCCCGCCGTCCTTCGCGCGCTGTTCGTCGACCACCGTGTAGCCCGCCGACTTGTAGTACGCGCGGAGGCGGGGGTTGGTGGACAGGCAGTCGAGGCGGGCGTACGGGCGGCCCTTCGCGGCGATGCGGGACTCCGCTTCCGCCAGCATGTGGCGGCCCGTGGACGGCGGAGCTGTGTGCGGGGTTGTCATCAGGCGGTGGATGTAGCCCGCGTCGGCGGGGCGGGCGCCCCAGGCCGCCGGGTCGTCCCACCACAGTTCCCAGGCGCCGGCCAGGTGATCGCCGGAGTGGGCCAGCCAGACCTCGCCCTCCCGCATACGGGTGCGGAAGTGGGTCTCGTCCTTCGCGCCGGGCCGCCACTGGTCGATGCCCCGGGCCAGTTGCCAGAGGGCGGACGAGTCGTGGAGGCGGGCGAGGACGGGGGCGTCGGACGGGGTGGCCTTGCGGTACGTCGGCGCGGGCGCGGCGGTGGGGCGGGGCTCCAGGAGGGCCCTGCGCAGGGTCGTGGCCAACACCCGTGCGTCCATGGACAGTTCCCGCGACACGTAGTTCTCGGCCGAACCGTGGCGCGCCGTCATGGCGGCGAGGAACGTGCGCATCACCGCACCCGGGGCACGGCCGAAGCCCGGCCATGTCGGCACGCGGCCGTCGTTTCGTCTCGACCAGCTGGCGCGGATGCCCGGGGTCGCCAGTTCCGTGAGGCTGAAGTCCTCGATGACGGTCGTTTCCGGGATGCCCAGCAACCCGAGGATCAGCGCCGCCAATTGGCCCGTGCGGTCCTTGCCCGAAGCGCAGTGGAAGACCAGCGGGGTGCCTGATTCGGCCGACTCCGCGACCAGTTCCAGGGCCCGGCGGATCTCCTTGACGCCGTCCTGGGCCACCTCCATGTAGCGCTCCGCGAGGTACGGGTCCGGATCGATGTCCGGGGTGAGCGCGGCCTGGTCGTACGGGCGGTGCTCGATGCTCAGGTTGTGGTACGTGAAGGACGGGTGGGCGGGGACACGGCCCCTGTCCTCGGCCTCCCAGGGGTGGCGCAGGTCGATGACCGTGCGGACGCCGAGGGACAGGAAGCGGTCCCAGTCCGCCGTGCCCTCGGCCAGCTTGCCCAGGGAGTCCGCGCGGTACAGGCGGCCGGGGCGGATCCGGTGGCCGTCCGGGGTCGAATAGCCGCCCAGGTCACGGAAGTTGTGCAGGCCGTCGAAAGCGAGGTGTCTGTCCACAGGCTGTGACCCTACGGTGCGCGTGCCACTACTTGGCGTGCAGCACCGCGTAGATCATCACGAACGCCACGATGTGGATGCCGAAGAGGAAGTAGGCGAGGTAGTACCAGACGTAGCGTTCGCGCTTCTTCTCCAGGGCCAGGCGCTGCTTGTCGGTCTCGTCCGGGCCCGGCATCACAGTTCCCTGTGGACCTTCGTGTTGGAGGCCTGGGCGCGGGGGCGGAGGACCAGGAGGTCGACGTTGACGTGGCTGGGGCGGGTGACCGCCCAGGTGATCGTGTCCGCCACGTCGTCGGCCGTGAGGGGATCGGCCACGCCCTCGTACACCTTCGTCGCCTTCTCCTCGTCGCCGCCGAAGCGGGTGAGTGCGAACTCGTCCGTCTTCACCATGCCGGGGGCGATCTCGATGACGCGGACCGGCCGGCCGACGATCTCCAGGCGGAGGGTCTCGGCGAGGACGTGTTCGCCGTGCTTGGCGGCGACGTAGCCCGCACCGCCCTCGTACGTGCTGAGTCCCGCGGTGGAGGAGACGACCACGACCGTGCCGTCGCCGCTCTCGACGAGCTTGGGCAGCAGGGCCTGGGTGATGTTCAGGGTGCCGATGACGTTCGTCTCGTACATCGTGCGCCAGTCGGCCGGGTCGCCGGTCGCGACCGGGTCGGCGCCGAGCGCGCCGCCGGCGTTGTTGACCAGCACGCCGATCGTCTTGAACGCCGTAGCGAACTCGTCGACCGCGGCACGGTCCGTGACGTCCAGCTGGTACGCGGCGGCGGAGTGGCCGGCCGTGTTGATCTCCTCGGCCAGCGCTTCGATCCGGTCCTTGCGGCGGGCGGTGAGGACGACGCGGTAGCCGGCCGCGGCGAGCTGCCGGGCCGTGGCTGCGCCGATTCCGCTGCTCGCACCGGTGACGACGGCGATGCGGGAGGCGGCGGACGGTGCGGCGGTGGCCATGAGGTGCTCCTCGTGCGCGGGGGCGTTCGGGGATCGAGGGATCGACCTGGCGTCCAGGGTATAGAGGTCGTCAGCCGCCGTTCCGCGGCGCCCACATGATCACTGCCATGCCCGCGAGGCAGACCAGCGCGCCCGTCACGTCCCAGCGGTCGGGGCGGTAGCCGTCGGCGACCGTGCCCCACAGGATCGAGCCGGCCACGAAGATCCCGCCGTATGCGGCGAGGATGCGGCCGAAGTGGGCGTCGGGCTGGAAGGTGGCGACGAAGCCGTAGGCGCCGAGGGCGAGGATGCCGCCGGTGATCCACAGCCAGCCGCGGTGTTCGCGCACGCCCTGCCAGACGAGCCAGGCGCCGCCGATCTCGAAGAGGGCGGCCACGACGAAGAGGGCGGCGGAGCGGGCGATGAGCATGTCCGCAGCCTCGCATGCCGGCCTCGCATGCCGGCTGCCCGCTGCCCGCGTCACCTGATGGACGGCGCCTGGGGCGGGCTGCGCGGGGGATACATCCGTACGACCCCCGGTGCGGTGAGGAGTGGGTGGTATGCGGAGGACGGTGAGTGGCATGCGGGTGTTCGCGGTCCGGGCCGTGGGTGCGGCTGTGGCGGCGGTCGGTGCGGCGGCCGTACCGACCGCCACGGCTGCTGTCGGTGCCGTGGGCGGTCCTGAGGCGGATCTGGCCTATCACGGTGCCGTATCGCTGGCCGGGGGCCGGGTGGACGTGCGGGTCACGCCGCGCAATCACGGGCCGTCCGGCGTGCCGGACGCGACGGTGCGACTGCGCTGGTCGAAGCCGCTGGTGGACGGGCAGGCACTGCCGGCCGGGTGTGCGCGGTCGGCGGCGGCGGTGGTGCTGTGCCGGGTGGGGGCGCTCGCCGCGGACGACGTGGGCGAAGAGATCAGGCTGGGCGTACGGCTGCGGGATGCGCCGTCCGAGGTGCTGCTGGAGATCGACACGGCATGGGGCGGGGGCGCCGTCGACCGCAATCGGCAGAACGATCAGCAGCGGGTGCTCGTGCTGGACACCGGGGACGAGTACTACTTCTAGAGAGCCTCTCGTACGATCTCTGCACGGCGCAGACGAAGAGGAGCCGACATGGCCGGGAACACGCGCGAGCGGCTGCTCGACGAGTTGTCGAACGTCTCGCGCCGCTACATGGCCTCGTACGCCCTGTTCAACCAGGCCGTCGCCGACCATCTCGGGCTGCATCCGACCGATCTGCAGTGTCTGAACCTGCTGACGCTGGAGGGCGGGCCGGTGACGACCGGCCGGGTCGCCGAGATGACGGGCCTGACGACCGGGTCGGCGACGCGGCTGGTGGACCGGCTGGAGAAGGCGGGTTACGTCGTACGGGAGCGGGACGCGGCCGATCGGCGGCGGGTGCTCGTGGCGACCGTGCCGGAGCGGATCGCCGAGTTCGGGCGGATGTGGGACCGGCTGGGCGGCGGGTGGTCCGCCCTCTTCGACGGGCTCGACGACGCCGAACTGGCCGTGGTCATCGGGCACATGCGGCGGACGGTGCGGTTCAGCGGGGAGCAGGTCGCGCGGCTGCGGGCCGGCGAGGTCTAGGGCCGCCTGGACGCCCCGCCCTGCCGCGCGGCACCGGCTGCGGCGGTGGCGGTTCCGGCAGTCCCGGCGGTCTCGGTGTCGTAGCGCTCCCGGGCCTCGTGCACCTCGTCGAAGTGGGTCTCGGCCCAGGTCTTCACGGCGGTCATCAACTGGGCGAGACTGCCGCCGAGTTCGGTGAGTTCGTAGTCGACGCGGACCGGGACGGACGGAGTGACCGTGCGGGTGAGGATGCCGTCGCGCTCCAGCGAACGCACCGTCTGCGTCAGCATCTTGGGGCTCACGCCGGCGATCTTGCGGCTGAGGTCGCTGTAGCGCATCGGGCCGGCGGCGAGGGCCGCGACGACGAGGCTGACCCATTTGTCGCTGAGGCGGTCGAGGAGCTGGTTGGTGGGGCAGGCGCGGATGAATGCGTCGTACTCGGTGCGGGCCTGTTCGCGCTTCTGGGCCGCTGTCATGGTCGCCATGGCTCTCCTCCCGGTGAGGTAGGCACCTTCAGGTAACTACTTCCTCCTGGATAGTAACTCTTCCTACGGTTGTTGCAGCAGAACAGAAACCCTACGAAGAACCCCGATTCCAGGAGAACTGATCATGCGTGCTGCAGTGGTGAGGACGTTCGGCGGCCCCGAGGCCGTGGAGGTCGTGGACGTGGAGATGCCCGAGCCGGGTGCTCGTCAGGTGCGGATCAAGGTCGCGGCGGCCGCGCTGAATCCGGTGGACGCGGGGGTGCGGGCCGGGTTCTTCGGCGGTGCGGGCAAGCAGATCGGGTTCGGCTGGGACGTCGCCGGGACGGTGGACGCGACGGGCGTCGCCACCGCGTGGAGCGTCGGTGACGAGGTGGTCGCCCTCGACTACGGCATGGTGAAGCCGCTGGGCGCGCATGCCGAGTACGTCGTCGTGGACACGGACGCGGTGGCCAAGGCGCCGGCCACCGTCGACGCCGTGCACGCGGCGACGCTGCCACTGAACGCGCTGACCGCCGTACAGGCCCTGGATCTACTGGAGTTGACGGCCGGACAGTCGCTGCTGGTGACGGGCGCGGCCGGTGCGGTCGGCGCCTTCGCCGTCCAGCTCGCCGCCCACCGCGGGGTGTCGGTGACCGCGCTGGCCAGGGAGGGCGACGAGGAGTTCGTACGGTCCCTGGGGGCGGCGCACTTCACGTCCGGTGCCGTCGGGGCGGGGAGCGTCGATGCCGTGCTGGACACGGCGATCCTCGGTGAGGCGGCGCTGGAGTGGGTGCGGGACGGGGGTGCGTACCTGGGCGTCATCCCGCAGGCGGCCCCGGCGTCGGTGCGCGGGGTGCGGACCGGTGCGGTGGAGGTGAGCGCCGACGGGGCCCGCCTCGCGGAACTCGCGGCGCTGGTCGACGAGGGGCTGCTGTCGCTGAGGGTGGCCGAGACCTACGCCCTGGAGGAGGCGGCCAAGGCGCACGCCCGCCTCGCGGAAGGCGGGGTGCGGGGCCGGGTGGTCCTGGTCCCCTAGTGCCCCGCCTGCAACCGCGCTCGTCCGCGGGCTCCCTAGTGATCCTGCGCGGGAGCCCTGCGCGGCAGCAGTCGTACGAGAGGCAGGCACAGGGTGACGGCCGCGGCGACCACGGCGAGGCTCGCGAGCAGGGCGTGGGGTTCGCCGTCCTCGGCCGCCTTGAAGTACACGGTCGTCACGGCGGCGGCGCCCATCGCGTTGGCCAGCTGCTGTACCGCGTTGAGCGAGCCGCTCGCGCTGCCCGCCTCCTCGGGGGCGATGTCTCCGATGGTGACGTCGTAGACCGTGCCGAAGCAGGTGCCCATGCCGAGGCCGATCAGGAGGAGCGGCGGAACGAGGGCCCAGCTGCCGGGAGCGGCAGCCCCGCCCGCGAGTGCCGCCAGGTAGCCGCAGCCCGCCAGGATGATCAGCAGGCCCGCGACGACCAGCAGCCGTCCGTAGGTGTGGATCAACCGGTAGCAGGCGATGGACGCGACGACGATGCCCGCGGAGAGCGGGATCAGGCCGAGTGCGGTGCCGGCGGGGGAGCGGCCGAGGCCCTGCTGGAAGTAGAGGGAGACGACGTAGAGAAGGCCGGCGACCGCGGCGAAGGCGAGGATGCCGAGGATCAGGCCCGAGGTGAAGCCGCGGTTGCGGAGCAGGGACGGGCGGATCAGAGGGTCGGCGGCGGTGCGCTGGCGGTGGCAGAAGGCGGCGAACAGGGCGAGGCCGAGCAGGAGCAGGGCGAGCGGCCGGGAGGTCCAGCCGGCCGCCGAGCCGTCGATGAGCCCGCCGAGCAGGCCGAGCATGGCACCCGCGAGCAGGGCGGAGCCCGGGACGTCGACGGAGACGGAGGGGTCACCGGTGTCGCGGGGGAGCAGGCGGGCGGCGGCGAGCAGCGCGGCTGAGCCCAGAAGCAGGTTGATCAGGAACATGGGGCGCCAGCCCAGGCCCGCGACGTCCGCGTCGACCAGGAAGCCGGCGAGGATCGGGCCGCCCACCGCGGACAGTCCCATCACCGGCCCGAACAGGCTGAACGCCTTGCCGATCTCCTCGCGCGGCCAGGCCGCGCCGAGGATTCCGAAGCCCTGTGGGACGAGGAGGGCCCCGAAGGCTCCCTGGATCAGGCGGGCCACGACCAGGAACGCCGGAGTCGGGGCCAGCCCGCACGCGACCGACGCGGCCACGAACCCGGCGAGTCCGATCAGGAACAGCCGCCGGCGCCCGAACCTGTCGCCGAGCCGTCCGCCGGGCACCAGCAGCACACCGAGCGCGAGGGCGTACGAGGCGCCGAGCCACTGCACGAGACTCACGCCGCCGCCGAGGTCCCGCGTGATCGTGGGCGCGGCGATGTTGGTGATCGTCGCGTCGAGGAGGTCGAGGACGTCGGCGGCCAGGACGACGGCGAGGACGGCCCAGCGGGTGCGGGCACGGGTGCGGAGGGTCGGAGATTCATCTGCGTTACGAAGAGTCTGCGTCACGCAGATAAATATCCGGGCTGTTCTCCCGGTCGTCAAGGGAAAATCGTCGGAGGTCGGCCTCGGCCGGTCGCCGGGCCGGGGTGCGGGGCCGGGCTCCGGCACGCGGCGGACCGGGGCGCGCCTGACGCGCCGCAGCGCCTAGGAGCCTGGAGCCGAAGCCGTCGGATCGGCGGCGTAGGCGGTGGGTGGTACTCCCACCGTCGCCGTGAAGTCCCGTACCAGATGGGCCTGGTCGGCGTAGCCGAGGTCGGCCGCCAGGGCGGCCCAGTCCACCTCCCGGTCCGTCTCCGCGTGCTCCAGGGCCTCGTGGATGCGGTAGCGCAGGATGACCCACTTGGGGCCCACGCCGACGTACCCGGCGAAGAGGCGTTGCAGCAGTCGTACGGACATGCCCTCGGCGTGGGCGAAGTCGGCGACGCGGCGGATCGTGCGGTCGGTGCGGATGCGGTCGACCAGGGCCGTCGCGAGGTCGGCCTGGGGGTCGGGGCGCGGGTCCAGGGCGAGGAGGAATGCGTCGAGGGCGGCGATGCGGGCCCCCTCGTCGTCCGGGGTGAGGACGGCGGCGAGGTCGGTCTGCGGGAAGACCTCCGGGAAGACCTCGGGGGAGAAGACCCGCAGGCCCGTCCACTCGCTCACCGCCCGTCCGGGCGCGAAGGGCCGGAAGGCGCCCGGTCTGAACTTGATGCCGCACACCCGTCCGCGCCCCTCCAGCTTCTGCGTGAACAGGCCGTGCTGGATGCCCGCGATCTCCACGCGAGGCTCCTGGCCCTCGAACTGCTGGAAGACGATGTGGACGGCGGGGTGGGGGACCACCTGCGAGACGTACGGTTCCCGGAGGTCCCAGTCGATCAGCCAGTAGTGCTCGACATGGCGGCGCAGCGGTTCGGCGGGCTCGGGGCGGCGGAAGTCCACGCGCGCGAGGAAGTCCGCGGCGCCGACGATGCCTCGGGTGTCTCGGCGTGGGGCGGCCATGTCGCGATCGTAGGACGGGGCACCGACAGTCGCCTCGGGGTGCGGAATACGGGGGGGCTGGGTCGTCGTTCCCGGGTATAGTTGAACCGTCAACAACCTGGAGGGTGAGAGACCATGCAGTTCGGGATCTTCAGCGTCGGCGATGTCACGCCGGACCCGACGACCGGCCGTACGCCGACCGAGCGCGAGCGCATCAAGGCCATGGTCGCCATCGCGCTGAAGGCCGAGGAGGTCGGCCTCGACGTCTTCGCGACGGGCGAGCACCACAACCCGCCGTTCGTCCCGTCGTCGCCGACCACGATGCTCGGTTATGTCGCGGCGCGGACGGAGAAGCTGATCCTCTCCACCTCCACGACGCTGATCACCACCAACGACCCGGTGAAGATCGCCGAGGACTTCGCGATGCTGCAGCACCTGGCCGACGGCCGGGTCGACCTGATGATGGGCCGCGGCAACACCGGCCCGGTCTACCCCTGGTTCGGCAAGGACATCCGGCAGGGCATCAACCTCGCCGTCGAGAACTACGCGCTCCTGCACCGGCTGTGGCGCGAGGACGTCGTCGACTGGGAGGGCACGTTCCGCACACCGCTGCAGGGCTTCACCTCCACGCCCCGGCCGCTGGACGACGTACCGCCCTTCGTCTGGCACGGCTCCATCCGCTCGCCCGAGATCGCCGAGCAGGCGGCCTACTACGGCGACGGCTTCTTCCACAACAACATCTTCTGGCCGGCCGACCACACCAAGCGGATGGTCGAGCTGTACCGGCAGCGGTACGCGCACTACGGGCACGGCACGCCCGAGCAGGCGATCGTCGGCCTCGGCGGACAGGTGTTCATGCGGCGCAACTCGCAGGACGCGGTGCGGGAGTTCCGGCCGTACTTCGACAACGCGCCGGTCTACGGCCATGGGCCCTCCCTGGAGGACTTCACCGACCAGACCCCGCTCACCGTCGGCTCGCCTCAGCAGGTGATCGAGAAGACGCTGAGCTTTAGCGAGTACGCCGGTGACTACCAGCGCCAGCTGTTCCTGCTCGACCATGCGGGGCTGCCGCTGAAGACCGTGCTCGAACAGCTCGACATGCTGGGCGAGGAGGTCGTGCCGGTGCTGCGCAAGGAGTTCGCGGCCGGGCGCCCCGCGAACGTGCCCGAGGCGCCGACCCACGCGACCCTGCTGGCCGCCGCCGAGAAGGACGAGGCCGCCGCCGTATGAGCGGAGAACGAGGCCGCCGTATGAAGGAGAAGGAGGCCGCTGCATGAAACTCGTCGTCGTCTCGGCGGGGCTGAGTGTCCCGTCGTCCACCCGGCTGCTGGGCGACCGCCTCGCCGCCGCGGTGGGCCGGCAGACCCCTGCCGAGGTGCAGGTCGTCGAGCTGCGCGACCTCGCCGTGGAGATCGCGCACCACGTCACCAACGGGTTCCCCGGCCGGAACCTGTCCGCCGCGCTGGAGGCGGTGACCGAGGCCGACGGGCTCGTGGTCGTCACCCCCGTCTTCTCGGCGTCGTACAGCGGACTGTTCAAGTCCTTCTTCGACGTGCTCGACAAGGACGCGCTGGCGGGCACGCCCGTGCTGATCGCCGCGACCGGCGGTACGGCGCGGCACTCCCTGGTGCTGGAGCACGCGCTGCGACCGCTCTTCGCCTACCTGCGGGCGGTGGTCGTCCCGACCGGGGTCTACGCCGCCTCGGAGGACTGGGGCGCGGAGGGACTGGACGGACGGATCGAGCGGGCCGCTCAGGAACTGGCGGCGCTGATGACCGGGCTGGCCGCGGGGGCCGCCGCCAGGAAGGCGGAGCCCGACCTCGTGCCGTTCGAGCAGCGGCTCGCCGCCCTTCGGCCCGCAGGGTGAGAGGACGGTAGGGGCAGGGTCCCGGTTGCGTCACAGGGGTGAGAGGCCAGTAAGAAGGGTCCCGGGTGAGCTGCTCATCACGGCGCGGCACTCCGGGCCCTTGGCACTATGGGGGCGTGCCCCAAACTGTGCTGCTCGCCGAAGACGACCGCGCCATCCGTCACGCCCTGGAGCGGGCCCTCAGCCTGGAGGGCTATCAGGTCACCGCGGTCGCCGACGGCGTGGAGGCGCTGGCGCAGGCCCACAGGACCCCGCCGGACGTGCTCCTGCTGGACGTGATGATGCCCGGCATCGACGGGCTCCAGGTCTGCCGGGTGCTGCGCGCCGAGGGCGACCGCACCCCGATCCTCATGCTCACCGCCCTCGTCGAGACCGCGGACCGCATCGCGGGCCTGGACGCGGGCGCCGACGACTACGTGGTCAAGCCGTTCGACGTCGAGGAGGTCTTCGCGCGGCTGCGGGCCCTGCTGCGCCGGACCAGCACGGACAGCGGGGCGGCGGCCCCGGCAGGCGCCCCCGGCAAGCAGCCGCAGGTCCCCGACCGGCAGATCGAGGCCGCCGGCCTGCGCATGGACGTGCAGGCGCGGCGCGCCTGGCGCGAGGAGCGCGAACTGGAGCTGACCCGCACCGAGTTCGAACTGCTGGAGCTCCTGGTCCGCAACGCCGGAATCGTCCTCGACCACTCCACCATCTACGACCGCATCTGGGGCTACGACTTCGGGCCCGGTTCCAAGAACCTCGCCGTCTACGTCGGCTATCTGCGCCGCAAGCTCGACCAGCCGGGGGCACCGGCGCTGATCCACACGGTGCGCGGTGTGGGTTACGTGCTGCGGGAGGACTGAGTGGGCAGGCTGCGGCGGCTGCTGGCCAGACGGCGGCCGGGGCTGGTCTCCCTGCGCACCACGTTCGCGGTGTCGTTCGCCGCGGTCACCGCCGCCGTCACGGTACTGGTCGGTGTGCTGTCGTACGGGGCCGCCGCCCGGCTGGTGCGGGTCGACCAGGAGTCCGTGTTCGACCAGGTCGTGCAGGACCTGCGGGACGAGGTGCGCCAGCACCGGATGACGACGGACGACTTCTCCTCCTCGGCGCCGGGCCACGACATCGTGCGGCCCGCGCGTACGGACGTGCAGGTACTGGGGCGGGACGGCACCGTCGTCGACCCCGGCAGCCCCGGACTGCCGATCACCGCCGCCGACCGGTCCGTCGCCGCCGCGAACGACTCCGCGAAGATGGCCGAGCACAAGGACGTCGACGTCGCCCAGGACGTCTATCGGATCGCGACCGTCTCCCTCGGCGACGGGCGGGGCGCGGTGCAGGTCGCGCAGGAGTTCAGCGACACCGAGGACCTGCTGCGGGCGCTGCAGCAGCGCACGCTGATCCTGATGGCCGCGGTCGTGACGGCGGCCGGCCTGTTCGGATGGTGGCTGGCCCGGCGCATCACCCGCCGCCTGATCATTCTCACCTCGGCCGCCGAGGACGTCGCCCGCACCCGCCGCCTCGGCATCGAGGTGCCCGTGGCCGGCTACGACGAGGTGGGCCGCCTCGGCCGCGCCTTCGACCGCATGCTGGGCCGCCTCGCCCAGTCCGAGGAGGACCAGCGCCGCCTGGTCCAGGACGCCGGGCACGAACTGCGCACCCCGCTCACCTCGCTCCGTACGAACATCTCGCTGCTGCGCCGCATCGACGAACTGCCCCCGGCCAGCCGCGACGACCTGGTCGCGGACCTGAGCCAGGAGGCGCGCGAACTGACCGACCTGGTCAACGAACTGGTGGACCTGGCGGCCGGGCAGTCCGACAACGAGCCGCCCCAGCGGGTCGACCTCGCGGACATCGCCGAGGACGTCGCGGGCCTCGCCCGCCGTCGCACCGGACGTGAGGTCACCGTCCGCGCGAGCGGCGACACGACGACCGACGGCCGCCCCGGGATGCTGCAGCGCGCGATCTCCAACCTTGTGGAGAACGCGGCCAAGTTCGACCGCGACGGCACGGGCCCCATCGAGATCGCCGTCTCCGGCCCCGCCCGGCCGGGCACGGTCCGCGTCGAGGTCCTCGACCGGGGCCCCGGAATCGCCGACTGCGACCTGATCCGCATCTTCGACCGCTTCTACCGCGCGGCCGACGCCCGCTCACTGCCCGGGTCCGGGCTGGGCCTGTCGATCGTGCGGGAGGTGGCCATGGCACACGGCGGAGCACCGTTCGCGTTCCGCCGCGACGGGGGCGGGGCGGTGATCGGCTTCACGGTGGGCGGGGTGCCGGGGGGCGGAGCGTCGGCCGGGGGCGAGGGGTGGAGCGTCGGCCGGGGTGAGGGGCGGAGCGTGGGCCGGGGGTGAAGGGTGGAGCGTCGGTCGGGGTGAAGGGCGGAGCGCGGGCCGGAGTCGCCCGGGTCGCCGCCGTCGACGACGTACTGGTGGAACTGAGCCGCGCGGTGCGGCCGCTCGCACAGCACGACAAGTGCATCGGCGACGGGGATCTCATGTAGAGCTCACCGGTGCAGCCCCGACTGGTGTCGTGCTCACCGGCCGCCGCGGTTCCCGGGCTAGTCGGCGGCGGAGAAGTCGATCTTCTCTGCCGGGACGATCCGTGCGCCCATGTTGCGTTCCATCATTTCCAGGGCGGCGGCTCCCAGATGAGGGTGAATGGTGGCTACGGCGTGGTCGGCCACCGTGACCCGCAGATGGCGGATGTGGGCGTCCAGGGCCGAGTAGAGGACGCACTGCTCGGTGACCTGGCCGCTCAGCACGACGTGTCCGACGCCCAGTCGCCACAGCAGGTACGACAAGGGCGTCTCGTGGAAGACGGAGTGGCGGGCCTTCACCACGAACAGTGAGTCGTCGTCGGGCCGGATCGGTTCGATCAGATCGGCGTGGGGCCTGGCCAGCGCGGCCTCGACGAGCTCTCCGTGGTGGGAGCGCCAGCGGCCGAAGTTGTCGTTGGCGTAGATCACCGGCACGTCGGCGCGACGGGCCCGGCCGATCAGGTCCGCCAGGACGGGCACGACCTGGCGGGCGGACGGCACCAGCAGGTCGGCGTCCTCGTGATCGTAGGTGTTGATCATGTCGATCACGACGAGAGCGAGTCCCGTGGTCTCTCCGGAGCGGTCCATGGTGCCTCCAGCGCTGCCCTGTTCGGTCGTGCGCGCAGGCCGCGAGCGGCGGGTTTCAGCGGTCCGCCTGTTCGTCGACGACCCGCACGGTGTCCAGGCGCGGGTCGGCCGGATCCGGCAGGAACATGCCGGCGTTCACGCCCGTGGTCAGGTACTCGAGGACCGGCTCGGTGAGCCGTTCGCCGGGCAGCACGACGGGGATGCCGGGCGGATAGGGGGTGATCATCTCGGCGGCGATCCTGCCCGCGGCCTCGCCGGCCGGGACGTCCGTATGGCGCGCGAAATAGGCGTCGCGGGGCAGGCGGGCCTGCTCGAGCCGGAGACCGGCGGGGGAGGGGACGGCGACCTCGGGGGCGCCTCGCAGGTCGTCGGCGTGGGCCGCGAGATCGGTCAGGGCGGCGAGGAGACGCGCGGCCGTCCGCTCGTCGTCGGCGTGGGTGAGCTGCGCGGCGATGCGGCGGTGGTCGTTCAGATGAACGTCGAGGTGATGGCTCGCCCGCAGCCAGTCGGCTGCCCGGTAGCCGCCGACACCCAGCGCGCTGATGTCCATGACGACCGGCAGCGGGTCGAAGTCCGCGGCGAGGGCGGGGCCGCAGAAGTCGGCCGCGTCATTGACGTGGAAGCCGTCGATCTCCTCGATGGCCTTACGGGTGTGTGCCGCCAACTCCAGTGCCCCGCCGAGGAGTTCGTGACCATACTGCACCATCTGACGGCGCCAGGCGTCGATACCGGCGTAGATCAGGACGTTGGGGCTGGTCGTGCCGAGGAGGTCCGCGCGCGAGGCCAGTTCGGCGGGGTCGATCAGATCGCCCCGGAGATGGAAGACCGAGCCCTGTTCCAGGCCGCTGCCCATCTTGTGGATGCTGGTCACGCAGATGTCGGCGCCCGCGTCCATGGCCCACGACGGCAGATCGTCGTGGAAGGGAAGGTGCGCACCCCACGCCTCGTCCACGATGAGCGGTTTGCCGAGGCGGTGACAGGCGTCGGCGATGCCCGAGAGGTCGGCCGCGGCGCCGTACGGCGTCGGACTGGTCACCAGGGCACCGTCGGCATCGGGAAACTCACGGAACGCCTTCTCGTAGGCGGCCGCGGACGGGGGGTGGGCCAGATGCCGGGAGGCGTCCCACTGGGGTTCCACCCAGACCGGCTCGACGCCGGACAGGATGAGCCCGGCGACCACCGACTTGTGCGCGTCCCGCCCGACGAGGAGGCGGTGCCCCGGACAGGTCACCGCCAGCATCGCGGCCTTCACCGAGAGGGAACTGCCACAGGTCGAGAAGAACGTGTGGTCCGCGTGCACCGCGTCGGCCATCAGCTTCTCGGCACGCTCCAGCACCTGCCCACGGGACATCCGGTCGTCGAGGCCGCCGTCGGCCAGGACGTCGCCGTGGTAGACGGCGTCACCCAGCACCGCCCGCGCGCGGGGGTCCGCGCCGCGAGCCTGTTTGTGGCCGGGAGGAGAGAAGCCCATCTCGTCGGCGTCGCGATACCGGGCAAGTGCGTCGAGGACGGGGGCCTCGTCGTGGTTCGGAGCCATGGGTGCCGGGTTCCCCGTCCGTAGCCGCTGTACCGCGCGACTCGTCGGCCGGCGCGAGGCGTGTGCACGGCATCGGTACGGCGCCGGTGCCGCATGGCACGCTCACGGCGAGCCGCCGGACTTCCTTCACGGGCGTGGGGCGCGGGTGGGTGCGGCGCGGGGTGCCAGGCCCGGTCCGCGCAGCGCCGTCGCACCGGCCCGCCAGGCCTTCAGCAGCCCGGCCGCCAGACGGTTCTCCAGATGGGTGGTCGCCCGTATCCCGAAGGTCACGTCGGTCTCCAGGCCCGGTTCGCTCTCCAGGAGACCCCCGACGACGTCGTGTCGTACGACCTGTTCGTGCACGGCGTCGGCCTCGACGTGCTCGGTGTAGAACCGTACGGCCGCCGGTCCGGCGCCCGCTCGCCGCATGGCCTCGGCGAGGCGGCGGGAGGCGGGGGGCGAGGTCACCTCGACGGCGGCGAAGTGGCCGACGAGCGCGCCGCGCAGCGCCCGGTGCAGGCCGAGGAGCGACATCAGGTTGACGGTGGCGAGCGCCTCGGCCGGGGCCGCGTCGACGTAGTGCCCGTACGCCGTGTCCAGGTCCAGGTCCGCCATCAGGTCGGCGAACAGTTCCGCGTGGATCTCGTCCGCACGGCCCGCACCAAACTCGTCGAACTCCACCGCCACCATCGCCGCCTTCGCCCGCCCGTGCAGCCGGGGGATGACCCAGGCGTGCGGGTCCGCCTCCTTGAGGTGGTAGAGCGAGCGCAGCGCCGCGTATTCGCGCAGGTGGCCGAGGTCGCCTTCGTCGTGGAGGAAGTGCGAGACGCTCGTACCGTCGTCGCCGGCCGGTTCGATCTGGAGCTCGTTCAGCGCCTGCTGGGCCGTGTCGGCGCCGGCCATCGGCACGTCCTCGCGCAGTGCGCCGAGGAAGCGGCTCTCGATCGCGCCGCGGCAGGCCAGCAGACCGCTGTCCCACTCAAGGCTGTCGGGGACGTCCTGGAAGCCCTGGTAGTGCAGCTCGTAGAGGAGATACAGGGCGAGCTGCAGGTCGTCGCCGTAGGGGTGGCAGTCGTCGGGGGAGGGGGCGGGGACGCCTGCCTGGGGCGATTCCCGCAGCAGGGCCGTCACCGCGGCGGAGAGCGGCCCGCGCGGCTCGGGCAGACGGGGGGACCGCTGCCGGGGCCGGGGCCGAACCTGGGGCTGGGCCTGGGACCGGGATTGCGATTCGGATCGGGTGCCGGATCGGGTGCTGGATCGGGTGCCGGTCATGCGGCACCGCCCTCTTGCGTAGGGCTCGCTTCCTCTTGCGCAGCGGTCGCTTCCGAGTCGGTCTCCGGGGTCCGCGGTGCGGTGCGGCGGCGGTGGCTGGTGTCGCACCAGGGGAAGAGCCGGCTGCGACGGCAGGTGCAGACGGCGACCGTGAAGCGGTCGGACACCGTCACCTCGCCGTTCTCGCCGACCACTTCGACCGGCCCCTCGATCAGCAGGGGCCCGTCCCGCTGGACGCGGATCCGGCGCGGGCGTTCAGGCGTGTTCGGCACGGATCACCACCAGCTCCTCCGTCGTACTGCCGTCCGTCAGCCCCCGCTCGCGCAGCCAGCCGAGCCGTGAGTGCAGCACACGGCCGTAGGGGACCCGGAACCGGTCGGCCACGTCCCCGCGCAGGCCCGCCCCCGCCAGGCGGGCCTGTGTGGCGTCCACGCCGCACAGGTCCGACTGCACGATCAGCAGCGTCCCCGTCGGCCGCAGGACCCTCGGCGCGCTGTCGCAGACGCGGTCGATCAGCAGGCGGCCGTCCGGACCGGCGTCCCAGGCCCGGGCGATCCCCCGGGGCGGCGCCTGGCCCGGAGCGGGGACGTACGGCGGGTTCGCGAGCACCAGGTCGAAACGGCGGCCGGGAACCCCCGACGCCAGGTCGCCGTGGCGTACGCGCAGGGTCTGTCCGTTCAGCAGGGCGTTGAACCAGGCGACCGCGATCGCCCGCCAGGAGATGTCCACCGCGGTGACCCGGCCGCCGAGCCGCGCCGCCTCCACCGCGAGCACCCCGCTGCCGGTGCCCAGGTCCAGTACGTCCGTCCGTGCCGTGATCGACTCACGGCGCAGGGCCCGCCCCAGAAGCCGCGTGTCGGCCTGCGGGCGATAGACACCCCGGGGGACCCAGTAGCGCAGCGGGGCGGCGGCGATCGAGCATTCGGCTGCCATGGACGTCACCGCCGCCCCGACGCCGTCGGTGACTGTGCCGGCGGGGCCGGGGCGAGGTCGTGGGGGTCGTCGCGGGCCGGTGTTCGGATGGTGGAGGGCTCGGGGGACCTCTTGAGCGTGGGGTTGCTGACGTGCGCCTTCACGAGGGCTCCGAGGTCGGGAAGGGAACGGGCGGCGCTGCCCGGCTACGAGCCGGCAGCGTCCCACGGGTACCCCTCGGCCGCAGACGTAACGAGCGGCGGGTGCCGGTCGTGCCGGTCGTGCCGGCCGGGCGTGTGCGGCCGGGGACGCCGCTTGCACGGGATGGGTCCGATACGGGGACGGGATGGGCCGCGGGCCGAGGGCGCCCTCTCCGTCAGATGTCGCGTGTGTCCAGTGGGCGGACGGCAGGCCCCTGGAGGATGTGTCCGTCCGGGGCGAAACGGGAGCCGTGGCACGGGCATTCCCAGGCCCGTTCCGCGCGGTTGAAGGCCACGAGGCAGCCCAGGTGCGTGCAGGTCGCCGAGACCGCCTGAAGGTGACCGTCCTCGTCCCGGTACACGGCGCACGGGTGCCCGTCCAGCCGCACCACGGCGCCGTCGCCGGGAGAGATGTCCTGGAGTCCGGGCCCGCTCAGGGGCGGCAGCCGGTCGCCGACGAAGTGCCGGGCCACCTGGGCCTGATGCTTCAGGAAGGACGTCCCCTCGCGGATCACGGAGCGCAGGCGCCGCGGGTCGTACAGACCGGCCCACGGGACGTCCCGGCCGGCCATGAGGTCGCTGAGCAGGCAGCCCGCCATGATGCCGCCGCTCAGACCCCAGCCGCCGAACCCGGTGGCCACGTACGCGTGGCGGCTGCCGGGGTGGAGCGGCCCGACGAGGGGCACGGAGTCGGTGGAGTCGTTGTCCTGCGTGGCCCAGCGGTGGGTGAAGGTCAGGCCCTCGAAGTGGTCGGTGGCCCAGGCCGACAGGCGGGCGAAGCGTTCTTCGACGTCCGCCGTGCCGGGGGTGAAGTGCTCCCCGGTGACGATCAGCAGACGCTCGCCGTCTCCGTACGGTGCGCTGCGGACGGAGCGGGTGCCGTCCTCCGGCGTGATGTACATGTCGCGCGGGGCCCGGCTCTCGTCGATGGTCGCGGCCACGACCAGCTCACGGCGAGGGGAGAGCCGGGTGAACAGAAGGGCCCGGTCGAAGACGGGGTAGTGCGTGGCGACCACCACCTCGTTCGCGCGCACCGACACGCCCACGTCGGTCGACAGGACGCAGGGCTCGCCCTCGGTGAGACCGACGACGCGGGTGCCCTCGTGGACGGCACCGCCGCGCCGGCGCAGGTCGTCCGCGAGTGCCAGCAGGTACTTCCGCGGATGGAACTGCGCCTGCCTCCTCACCCGGACCGCACCGGCCACCGGGAACGGCAGTTCCGTGTCGGTGACGAACGAGGCCGGCAGTCCCGCCGCCCGCGCCGCCTCCGCCTCGGCCCGCAACTCCCCGACGCCCCGGGGGTTCTCGGCATACGTGAAGGCGGCCGCCTCCTCCCAGTCGCAGTCGATGTCCAACTCCTCCACGAGTTCGGCGGCGTGCCTGATCGCGGCCGACTGCGACTGCGCGTACAGCCGCGCTCCTTCGGCGCCGCGGGTGCGGCGGAGACGGTCGTAGACCAGCGTGTGCAGGGCGCTCAGCTTGGCCGTCGTCCGGCCCGTCACCCCGGCGGCGAGACGGTCGGCTTCCAGCACGGCCACCTCGCGCCCCTGCCGGACCAGTTCCCAGGCCGTGCTCAGCCCGGCGATGCCGCCCCCGACGACGGCCACGTCGACGACGAGGTCACCGGACGGCGGTGGAGCGGGTTCTCCCGGCGGCGCGGACTCGATCCAGTACGGCCCCCGGATTCCTGCGTCAGCGTTCATGGCCGCCGGGTTCCCGCCCTCACGGCGTACTACGCGGCACCACGGGACCACTTCGGCGGCGTACGCGCGGGGTGACACGTCGGCCGCGACGACACGGTCTTCGCTCGGCTTTCCCGGGTACCCGGCGTCCCGCACACCTACTGAAGCCGACGAGGAGGACCCCATGAGCACGGTCAAGGAAGCGGTCGACGTGGAGGTTCCGCTCCGCAGGGCGTACGACCAGTGGACTCAGTTCGAGGATTTCCCGAACTTCATGGAAGGCGTCGAGCAGGTCACTCAGCTCGACGACCGGCACAACCACTGGACCACCAGCATCGGCGGAGTGCGGCGCGAGTTCGACACGGAGATCGTCGACCAGCTGCCGGACGACCGGATCACCTGGCGGTCCGTCGGCGGCGACACCCGGCAGCGCGGATCCGTCCGGTTCGAGCGGCTGGACGACACGCACACCAGGGTCGAGCTGACGATGGACCTGGAGCCCACCGGCGTCGCCGAGAAGGGCGCGGACGCCCTCGGTGTGATCGGCCGACGGGTGACGGGAGACCTGCACCGCTTCAAGGACTACGTCGAGACCGGCGGCACCACCGGCGGCTGGCGCGGACGCATCCGCCCCGAGAACCCCGGCAGGACCCTCTGACGGACCCGCGGACGGACCCCCTGACGGTGTCGGCCGTGACGGCGCTCGTGGCCCCCGTCAGTCGAGGACTGCGGTGGCCTCGATCTCGACCAGATGCTCGGGGACGTCCAGGGCGGCGACGCCGATCAGCGTGGCCGGCGGCACCGGAGTGAGTCCCAGCTTCGCGGCCGCCCGGGAGATCCCCTCCAGGAGCGGGGGCATCTTGTCGGCAGTCCAGTCGACGACGTAGAAGGTCAGTTTCGCCACGTCGTCGAAGGAACCGCCGGCCTCGCCCAGCGCGGTGGCGACGTTGAGGTAGCACTGCTCAACCTGGGCGGCGAGGTCGCCCTCGCCGACCGTGGCACCTTCCGCGTCCCAGGCGACCTGCCCGGCGACGAAGACCAGCTTCGAACCGGACGCGATCGCCACCTGCCGGTAGACATCGATTTTCGGCAGTCCATCGGGGTTCTTCAGAGTGATGGCCATGCTGTCCGTCTCCTTGCCCGGGCTCCTGTGTGCAGGCCCGTGTTCGTCACCGTGTTCGTCAGACCAGACCAACGCGGTCTCTTGTGGTTACTCAGGAACCGTAGGAGAGTGTGCGTTGACATGGAAGAACGCACTTTTCGGTGACTGGGGAACCTGATGGTGACCAAGCAGTTCAGCGGCTCGGCCGAGGATGCAGACCTACGGCGCGCCGATTCCCTGGCGCGGGAGATCTTCTCCGAGGTCGCCAACAAATGGGCGCTGTTGATCATCGAGGCCCTGGGGGAGGGCACCCTGCGCTTCAGCGAGCTACGCGGCCGGGTCGAGGGCATCAGCCACAAGATGCTCACCCAGAACCTGCGCATGCTGGAGCGCAACGGCCTGGCCGAGCGAACCGTCCACCCCACCGTCCCGCCCCGCGTCGAGTACACGCTCACCGAAGCGGGCCGCGGACTGCGGGCGACGGTCGACGGGATGTGCGACTGGACGCACCAGTACTTCCGGCACATCGAGTCCGCCCGGCGGCGCTTCGAGACCTGACGGTCGGTGCGTGCGGGGTCCGTGTCCCGGCGTTGACGCTCTTGCCATCGAGCAGGCGGCCGCCGGCCTTCGGGATCAGACCGCCGCCCTGCCTCGGAAGAGACCGAACCCGCGCTGCGGCATCGCGACGGTCGGTCCGTGGTGCTTGAGGGCACATCGGTCCCCCGGCCCAACCCATGTGCTCTCACTGTGCCCTGGCCGTCTGACGGCCCCCTTCCGGCACCAAAAAGGGCGAGGCCCGAAGACCCCGCCCGCTACCAGCGAAAACCCCAGCTCAGGGCCACACCAGGCAGTACGGCTGATGCCCCGCCTCATGCCACCTGTGGCTGAAGGCCTGCCACTCGTGCAGCGATTGGGGGCGGGAGGGCGCTGACCTGGGGATTCGCAAGGAAGGCGCGTTGACCTGGGAAAACTCCTCTCGTTAGTTCTCACCTATCAACGCCGTTTCCCAGGCTCATGTGCCCTGGATGTGCTTTCGCGGCCTCTCACCAGAGGGCGCCTTGCTCGGCTGACGGACGGGTAGAGGGTGCCGTCGTCGCAAGGCTCACTCGCGTCTTAGCGTTGATGGCACGAGGTTCCGTCGTCACGGCGCCCGCCTCACGCAGCTGCCGGACGGCCTCGATCACTTGGGCGGGTCGGTAGCTGAGCAAGGAGGGCGACAACGAGTACGCCACCAACGCGATGACGGCCGCCACTCGTGCCTTCGAGGACCTGGGCGAGCCGGAGGACTGGTCGGTCGCCCACCAGAAGCTGGTCCTGGCCTGTCGCGGTGCCGGCGACCTGAAGCAGGCACTGCACTACATCGACATCGCGCGCACCACCGGCACGGTCGACTCCCCGATGCAGCGGGTGAGGCTGGACACCGCGTACGGGCACATCCTTCTGTCGGATGCGGCGACCCGGAATGATGGGCTGTCCGTCCTCGATCAGGCGGCACAGGTGGCCCGGCAGTACGGGCTGAGCCACCAGCTGCGCAGTATTGAGGGCATCCGAAAGGGCCAGCAAGGATGAGCCAGGGAGTGCCAGTGCCGGAGCACCAGCAGCGCCAGATCACCGACGAGCAGTTCCACGACGCGACGCTGATCTGGAATTACCACCAGATGGGCCACGAGCTGCGGCCCTGCTCGGCGGCGATTGGCCTGGGCAGCCACGACCTTGGGGTCGCGACTAATGCGGTCGACCTTTATCGCGCTGGCCTTTTCCCGGTCGTGGTCTTCAGCGGCGGCAACAGCCCCACCACCCGCGCTCGCTTCCCGCGCGGCGAGGCCGTCCACTACCGCGAGCACGCGCTGAGCCGGGGGTGCCGGACGAGGCGATCATCGTGGAGTCGAAGGCCGCCAACACCGGCCAGAACATCACCTTCTCCCGCGAGCTGCTGGCCGAGGCCGGGGTGGAAGTGCAGTCGCTGCTGCTGATCTCCAAGCCGTACATGGAGCGCTGCTCGTATGCGACCTGCCGCAAGCTGTGGCCCGAGGCTGAGGTCGTGTGCGCCTCCGAGCCGCTGGAGTTGGACGACTACATCAAGTCCATCGGCGACGAGAAGCTCGTCGTCGACATGCTCGTCGGTGACCTGCAACGGGTGATCGAGTACCCGAAGCTGGGCTTTGCCGTCGAGCAGGACGTACCGGGGGATGTGTATGACGCTTACGAGCGCCTCCTGGGCGCCGGCTTCGACAGTCGCCTCATCAGCACCTGAGCCGCCCAGCGCCGATGCATCGGACGAGCTGTGCGCGATCCACCAACCGAACCTGTTTCCCCGGCTGGCCACGCTGGCCAAGCTGTTCTCCGCCGACCTGTGGATCGTCCTGGGCGACGTGCAGTTCGCCCGGCGCGACTACCAGCACCGCGCCCGTCTCGTCGCGCTGGACGATCCATCCCGACAGCAGTGGCTCACGCTCCCGACGCACCTTCCCCACGGGCGCCCGACGCTGATCAGCCAGGCACGGCTCGTTGATCCGCGTCGCTCGCGCCGGACGGTCCAACTTCTCGTCCGCCAGTACTACGGCCGCAGCCCCTACTGGGGTGCGGTGTCCGAGGTCCTGGACGCGCTCGACGAGTCGGACCGTGTGGCCGACCTGGCGAGGGCATCGACGATCGGGTGCCGGCACTCCAGGCCCTCGCCGTCCAGTGGCGGCCGTATGAAGGCGGCGTCCAGCCTTCCGGCCGGCAGCTCGGTGATGTTGTGCGCGGTCCATCCCGTCCGTACGACCAGATCCACGTCCGGATGGAGGGTACGGAACTCGGCGAGGAGGGCGTCGACGGGACCGCCGCGGGCGGAGCGGGTCAGGGCCAGGCGCAGTTGCCCCTGCCGTCCGCCGACGGCCGCGCGGATCCGTTCCCGCGACGCGTCCGCGTGGGCCAGCAGCTCGCCGGCCTCACGGGCCACGACCTCACCGACGGGGGTCAACCGGCAGCCCCGGCTGTTGCGTTCGAGCAATGCAGCGCCGATGTCCCTTTCCAGCGCCCTGATCTGCCGGCTCAGAGCGGGCTGGGGGAGAGTCCGGATACCGGCCCTGATCCTGTCACCGAGCGAGTTCGGCTTGGCGAAGACTGCGGAACACCTCCGCGGCCGTCCATCCGCGCAGCGTGGCGTGAATCGACGAGCGGAATGCGGCCTCGGCCGTGGTGGCGTCGAGGGCCCCGGCCAGTTCGAGGGTCACGAGCCCGTGCAGGGTTGCCCAGATCGACAGGGCGATCGCCGTTGCGTCGCCAGCGAGGACGGACGCCGTCAAGGCACGATCGATTGCGGAGAGGAGCGGACGGATCGGGTCACTGGCACCGACCTCTCCCGACGGGTCGAAGGACTGCACACCACCGAAGAGCACCGTGTACAGGTGGCTGTGTCCGCACCCCCAACGACGGTAGGCGACGGCCAGCGCGTAGAGGTCGGCGAGAGGGTCCGCGGACGTCTGCACCGCCGACACGTCCTGGAACAGGCCGGCGACAGCTCTATCGCGGACCGCACCGATCAGCCCGTCCTTGCCACCGAACAACGAGTACACCGCTGTCGTCGACGCCTCGGCAGCAGCGGCCACGGCGCGGACCGTGACCGACTCTCGCGGACGGGTGGCGAGCATCTCGGTCGCGCACTCCACGAGCCGCTCCTTGACGGCCTCGTCGTTCGTTCTGGGCCTACCCACGGTCAGCAGCCTACCTTCTTTGATAACGTCGTTTTGAAACGGTGTTCTGAAACTGTCGGAGGTTCGCTGTGCCCACGTCAGCCATACGTCTCGTCCGCTTCACCGGACGCTTACTGCTGGCCCTGGCCGCCGTCGTGACGCTGGTCGTCGTCTTTCTTGCACTGATCGCCCTCACGGACGGGGCAGGTTCGGGGCTCGCCGCGTGGTTGACGACCCTCGGGGCCGGGACTGTCCTCGCGCTGTGGCGGGGCCGGCACCGCACCTGGCCGACGAGGCTCGTGCCGTTCCTGCCGGTGATCGTCGCGGCGGCGTTGACGGCGACGGTCTGCATCCCGACCGTGCCGACGGCCCGGCGGTACCCGCCCGCGCTGCCGCTCGTGTCCACTCAGCACTGGAACCTGGCCACGGGCAGCCGGGTCGCGGTGTATCACTACCCGCCCGCGAACCCCGGCCCCCGGCATCCCGTCCCGTTCGTGTACCTCCATGGAGGACCCGTCCGCGGCATCTCGGTGCAAGACCACCGGTTTCTGCGACTCCTGGCACGCCAGGGCTATGACGTCTACGCCTACGAACAGGCCGGTGGCGGACGAAGCGACCTGCTCACCATGGACCAGTACACGATCTCCAGATCGGTCCGTGACCTCGCCGCCTTCGTCGACCACCTGGACAAGGGCAAGGTCGACATCCTCGGATTCTCCGGCGGCGGAGTCGTGCTCACCCGAGCCCTGGCCGACCCTGGCGTCGCCGCACGCCTGCACCGGGCGATCATCGCCGAGCCCGGGCCCATGGACGGCCCCACCGCACACATCACCGGGCACAAGGGCCGAGCATCCGCACGGGGCCTCGCGCCGGCACCGACCGGACCGCGATCGACGCACGTTCCCCGGTACGCCGTGGCATTCGGCCTCATGCGACTCGGACTCCTCACCCCCGACACCGGACTGATCGGGCAGGCCGAGGGCGACAACGCCTTCACCGCCGCCGACCTCGGCAGCGACACGGCATCCGCCTACTGCGCGCGCGACGCGCACCGCATCCCCACCGAGGACACCGCACAGAACTTCTCCTTCAGTCCCGCCGCCAGCCTCCGCATCCAGCAGACGGTCAAGGACTCACCCTCCATCGCCCCGCAACTGAGGCGCTCACGGACCCCCGCGATGCTGATGATCGCCGAGTGCTCCTCCCAGGTCCGTCAATGGGCGACCGCCGCGCTTGCCAACGACCCCGCCCTCCAGCGCGCGCAGTACATGCCTGGAGTCGGACACCACATGTGGAACGGCCTCGACAACAACAATGACCGGGCTGTCGCCGTCATCACTGCGTTCCTTCAGGACAAGCCAGCCCCCCTGCCGAACTACCCGATCCGCGACGAGATCCCTACCTTCCTGCGCGACCACAAATGAAGACGTTGCCGCCCGGCACGGGACTGTAAGACCTTCTTCGGTGTAACTCCCGATCATGGCAGTCTCGGCGTGTCCCCGGGCGCGGCTCCCGCGGCTCATGGGCGAGCTGGGTTCCCCATTGATCGGAAGCCGCCTGGCTCCGGCGATTTGCGGCGTTGCAGCCGCTCCGCGCGGAACTGATTGCCCAGTAAAGCGGAATTGATTGCTCCGATAAAAGGGAGCTGACGATCAGCTCTCCGCTCGACAGTCTCGGTGTGGTCAGGCCGGATCCGGCAGACCGAGCTCTGGAGAACCAGCGATGCCCCACTCACCCACAGCGGCGGCGCCCTTCACGGAAACGGGAGCAGAGGCGGAAGACGACGGCGACCGGCCTGCCGCCCAGGGCACATCAGCACCCCCAGCAAAACCAATGTGCCCTCAATGTGCCCTGCCCGCCTAACGACCCCTCTCCAGCACCAAAAAGGGCGAGGCCCGAAGACCCCGCCCGAAACGACCGAAACCCCAGGTCACGGCCACACAAGGCAATAAGGCTGATGCCCCGCCTCATGCAGCCGATGGCTGAAGTCCTGCCACTCGTGCAGCAGTTGGTAGACGTTGAACGCGTCGCGTGGGCCGCCACGGTCCGGGACCGTCGACCAGATGAAGGCTGCCGCGCCCACGGCTTCCTCGCCTATGCCGCGCAGGGGGTCGACGACCGTCATGGGGAGCTTGACCACCGCGTAGTCGGGGTGCAGGACGACCAGTTCCAGCGGGGGCACCTTGTTCAACGGCACGCCTTCGATGCCCGTCAGCACCATCGCCGCCATCGTCTCCGGTTTGATCTTGGTGAACATGCCGTTCATGCCGAGTTCGTCGCCGCCGAGTTCCTCGGGGCGCATCGAGATCGGGACGCGGGCCGCGGTCGCGCCGTCCGGCGCGCCGAAGTACTTGTACGTCACCCCCACCCGACCACCATTCCTGCTCCCCGCCCGGAGCGGCTCGCCCCGCCGGTCGATCCGCCGGTCGATCCGCTCGGGCTCAATCGGTACACCCTGCGCCTGACGGGCTTCGGCCTCCTCCGCCTCGCGTCGGTGCTTTCCCCGCCGGGCACGTCGAGGACCCAGGTCGTCAGTCCCCTCGCCCAGTCCGCCACCGCGATGCATATCTCCACCCGACTGCTTTTCTAGGATGCGTGGCCCCCGCCGCGCAACCCGATCATCGTGTCAGTGACCTCCCCCACGGCCGCCCGCCGAAACGTGCGCTGAAACACCTGTCCGCAGGATCTTCGCAGCCTCTGAACAAGCCTCCGTACACCTATACGTACGCCAGGGCCGTTTGAGCTGTGTGTATCAGGTCCCAGTTTCGCAGATCGCGCGGGGCGGCGACTGTCCCTCGGGTCAGCAGCAGCGCTCGCTGCCGCCCGCTCACCCTGGCCTACCCTGAGGATGTCCCTTGCAACCGGAGCCGGGTAAGTCGGAGAAGGTCGGAGAAGTCGCAGGTCATGAGCGAACTGCCTTATTCATACGAAGCGCCTGTCTCGCAGGCACTGTTCGACCGGGCCGCGGCCGTCACGCCCGGCGGCGTGAACTCCCCGGTGCGCGCCTTCCGTGCCGTGGGCGGTACGCCCCGGTTCATGGTGTCGGGTACGGGTCCGTACCTGACGGACGCGGACGGGCGGGAGTACGTCGACCTGGTGTGTTCCTGGGGTCCGATGATCCTCGGGCACTCCCGCCCCGAGGTCGTCGCGGCCGTTCAGGACGCCGTCTCGCGCGGTACCTCCTTCGGGACGCCCGGCGAGGGCGAGGTCGCCCTCGCCGAGGAGATGGTCGGGCGGATCGAGCCCCTTGAGCAGGTGCGGCTCGTGTCCAGCGGGACCGAGGCCACCATGAGCGCCATCCGGCTCGCCCGCGGGTTCACGCGACGCACCAAGGTGATCAAGTTCGCCGGGTGTTACCACGGTCACGTCGACTCACTGCTGGCCGCGGCGGGCAGCGGTGTGGCGACCTTCGCGCTGCCCGACACCCCCGGCGTCACCGGCGCCCAGGCCGGCGACACCATCGTCCTTCCCTACAACGACCTGGAGGCCGTCCACGAGGCCTTCCACCGGCACCCCGGTGAGATCGCCTGCGTGATCACCGAGGCCTCGCCCGGGAACATGGGCGTCGTACCGCCGCGGCCCGGCTTCAACCAGGGACTGAAGGACGCCTGCTCGAAGAACGGCGCACTCTTCATCTCCGACGAGGTCATGACAGGCTTCCGGACCAGCCGTGCCGGGTGGTTCGGGATCGATGGGGTCAGGCCCGACCTGATGACCTTCGGGAAGGTGATGGGGGGCGGCTTCCCGGCCGCCGCCTTCGGCGGTCGTGCCGAGGTGATGGCGCACCTCGCGCCCGCCGGGCCCGTCTACCAGGCCGGCACCCTCTCCGGTAACCCGGTCGCCACCGCGGCCGGCCTCGCCCAGCTTCGGCTCCTCGACGACGCCGCCTACGACACCGTCGACGCGGTGTCGGAGACCGTCCGGTCGCTCGTCACCGAGGCGCTCACCAAGGAGGGCGTCGCGCACCGGCTGCAGAACGCCTCCAACATGTTCTCCGTCTTCTTCGCGGACCGTGAGGTCCGCGACTACGAGGACGCCAAGAAGCAGGAGTCCTTCCGCTACACCGCGTTCTTCCACTCGATGCTGGCGCAGGGCGTCTATCTGCCGCCCTCGTCCTTCGAGTCCTGGTTCGTGTCCACGGCCCACGACGAACAGGCCGTACAGCGCATCGCCGACGCCCTTCCGGCGGCGGCCCGAGCGGCGGCGGAGGCCACGGCAGCATGAGCGACAGCAACAACACGGCGGGCAGCGACATCACGGTCGTACACGTCATGCGGCACGGTGAGGTCGCCAACCCGGACGGGGTGCTCTACGGGCGGCTCGCCGGGTACCACCTGTCCGAGCTCGGACGGCAGATGGCCGACCGGGTCGCCGAGCACCTCGCGCCCCGCGACATCACCTACGTCTGCGCCTCCCCGCTGGAGCGGGCGCAGGAGACGGCGACCCCGATCGCCAAGGCGCACGGGCTCGACCTCGCCACCGACGAGCGCCTCATCGAGGCCGACAACGTCTTCCAGGGCAAGACCTTCGGGGTGGGCGACGGCGCGCTGCGCAAGCCCGGGAACTGGAAGCACCTCGTCAACCCGTTCAAGCCGTCCTGGGGCGAGCCGTACGTCGACATCGTCGTACGGATGATGCGGGCGCTGGACTCCGCCAAGGACCAG
Organism: Streptomyces sp. DF42; assembly: GCF_058267695.1. Taxonomy (NCBI): domain Bacteria; kingdom Bacillati; phylum Actinomycetota; class Actinomycetes; order Kitasatosporales; family Streptomycetaceae; genus Streptomyces; species Streptomyces sp. DF42. The sequence continues at coordinate 5,646,677 of NZ_CM177859.1, forward strand.
GCGCGTGGGCACGAGGCCGTGCTGGTCAGTCATCAGCTGCCGATCTGGATCGTGCGGTCGTACGTCGAGAAGCGGCGGCTGTGGCACGACCCGCGCAAGCGGCAGTGCACACTCGCCTCGCTGACGAGCTTCACGTACCAGGGCGACAAGCTCGTGTCCGTCGGCTACAGCGAGCCGGCCATCGACCTCGTACCCGCCCATCTCCGGGCCGGTGCCAAGCCGGTGCAGGGGAAGTCGAAGGCCTACGGCGCGTAAGAGACCGTCCGCAAAGGAGTCCGCAAAGGAGTCCGTAAAGGAGTCCGCGTAGGAGGTCAAGTAGGAGTTCGTGCCGGCGTCGGCGTCGGAACTCCGCGTCGGAACCCTCGATTCCGGGGGGATGGACATTCCCTTTGGGTTCCCTGACGCGTTCGTGACGTTTGTTGCGAGATCGGTGTGATCGAGGGGAACCTCCCCGTTCGTCATGTCCTCTGACTAAGTGACAATCAGGGCACATGACGAATGGGGTTGGAATGCGCGCTCTCTCCCGCAGGGGAATGCTCGGTCTCGGTGCGGGAGCCGCGGCCGCCGTCGGACTCTCGGGCTGCGGCACCCTCACGCAGTCAGACGGGTCCACCCCTACTCCGGGTTCCCACGGCGGCGGATCCGGCAAGCCGTCGCACCCCGCCCGCCCCCTCGGTGACGGCTCGACCTCCTTCACCGGCAAGCAGCCCCACCAGCCGGGCAAGCCCGAGCCACTGGAACCCGGCCAGATGCCGCCCCAGTTCGTGATCTTCTCCTGGGACGGCGCCGGCGAGGTCGGCAACGGTCTCTTCCCCCGTTTCCTCGACCTCGCCAAGCAGCACCAGGCCTCCATGACCTTCTTCCTCTCCGGGCTCTATCTGCTGCCCGAGTCGAAGAAGCGTCTCTACAACCCGCCGAACAACCCGCGCGGTGCCTCCGACATCGGCTACCTCACCGACGAGCACGTCAAGGCCACGCTGGCCAACGTCCACCGCGCCTGGCTCGAAGGGCACGAGATAGGCACCCACTTCAACGGCCACTTCTGCTCCGGCTACGGCACCGTCGGCAACTGGACGCCCGCCCAGTGGCAGAGCGAGATCCAGCAGGCGAAGGCCTTCGTCAAGGAGTGGCGGACCAACACCGGCTGGACCGACCTGCCTTCGCTGCCCTTCGACTACGACAAGGAGCTCGTCGGCGGTCGCACCCCCTGTCTGCTCGGCCAGAACAACCTGCTGCCCACCGCCAAGAAGCTCGGCTGGCGCTACGACGCCTCCTCGCCCGGCGGCCGCCAGGTCTGGCCCGACAAGAAGCAGGGCGTGTGGGACCTGCCGCTGCAGCAGGTCCCCTTCCCCGGGCGGTCCTTCGAGGTCCTGTCGATGGACTACAACATGCTCGCCAACCAGTCGGTCAACTCGACCAACGCGCCCGCCTACAACTACCCGGCCTGGCGCACCCAGTCCACGCAGGCCTACATATCAGGCTTCAAGCGGGCATACGAGACGAATCGGGCACCGTTCTTCGTCGGCAACCACTTCGAGCACTGGAACGGCGGCATCTACATGGACTCCGTCGAGGCGGCGTTCAAGTACATCGCGCAGGAGAAGGAGAAGGGCGCGGACGTACGCATGGTGTCCTTCCGGCAGTTCGTCGACTGGATGGACGTACAGAAGCCGGAGGTGCTCGCCAAGCTGCGTACGCTCGATGTCGGACAGCAGCCGGTCGGCGGCTGGAAGACGTTCCTGAAGGACACCTCCTCGACCTCCTCCTCGACCACGTCCTCGACGTCCTCGTCGACCTCCTCCTCGACCTCCGGGCAGGGCGCCTGACATGTGGTTGTCCCTCCGCAAGGGGGGTGCGCAAGATCCCTGGAACGGGCATGCGAAACTTTTCACATGAGTGCCGCAAGCCGTGCCCCGTCGCGCTCGAACCGCGCACGTCGCCGAGCCGTCCTGACCACCGCCGGTGCCGCGGTCGCCACGCTGCTGATGTCCGCCTGCTCCTCCGGAGGCACCTCCGGCGGAGGCGGTGACACCAACTTCGTGATGGGCAAGGACGGCATCTCCACCGCCAAGAAGGGGGAGCGCGCCCAGGCGCCCGACCTGTCCGGCAAGACGGTGGACGGCAAACAACTCGACGTCGCCTCCTACAAGGGCAAGGTCGTGGTGCTGAACGTGTGGGGCTCCTGGTGCCCCCCCTGCCGCGCCGAGGCGCCGGGCTTCGAGAAGGTCTCCCAGGACCTGGCCAAGGACGTCCAGTTCGTCGGCATCAACACCCGTGACACCAGCACCGCGGGCGCCCGCGCCTTCGAGCAGCGGTACGGCGTCGGGTTCCCCAGCCTGTACGACCCCACGGGCAAACTGATGCTCCGTTTCAAGAAGGGCACCCTCAACCCGCAGGCGATCCCCTCCACTCTCGTCCTCGACCGCGAGGGCAAGATCGCCGCGCGTTCGCTGGCCGCGCTCAGCGAGGAAAAGCTGCGCAGGATGATCGACCCGGTCCTCGCGGAGAAGTGACGTGAGCCCACTCACCACACTCGCCGAACCGGGCCTCAACGACACGGTGCTCAACGGCGCCCTGCTGGTCGCCCTGCCCATCGCCCTGCTCGGCGGACTCGTCTCCTTCTTCTCCCCGTGCGTCCTGCCGCTCGTCCCCGGCTATCTGTCGTACGTCACCGGGGTGGCCGGCACCGACCTCGCCGAGGCCCGACGCGGCCGGATGGTCGCCGGCGCCTCCCTCTTCGTACTCGGTTTCACCGCCGTGTTCGTCTCCAGCGGCGCCCTGTTCGGCTACTTCGGCGACACCCTCCAGGACAACAAGGGCGTCCTGAGCAAGGTGCTGGGCGCGCTCATGATCCTCATGGGTGTCTTCTTCATGGGGCTGATGCCCTGGATGACCCAGCGGGAGTTCCGCTTCCACCGCAGGCCCGCCGCCGGGCTGGCCGGCGCACCGCTGCTCGGCGCGCTGTTCGGCATCGGCTGGACCCCGTGCATCGGCCCGACCCTCGCCTCCGTGATCGCCCTCTCCTCCCAGCAGGGCAGCGCGGGCCGCGGGGCCATACTGACCGTCGCCTACTGCCTCGGCCTCGGTGTGCCGTTCGTGCTCGCCGCGGTCGCCTTCCGCAAGGCGCTCGGCGCCTTCGGCTGGGTCAAGCGCCACTATGTCTGGGTGATGCGGATCGGCGGCACGATGATGATCGTGACCGGTCTGCTGCTGCTCACCGGCGCCTGGGACCGCATCGTGCAGGACATGCAGTCCTGGTCCACCGGCTTCACCGTGGGGATCTGATCGATGAGCAAGACCACAACCGGTACGACCCCCGAGCGTGTCGACGACGACCTCGGCGCCGCCGGCTCCCAGCTCTCCACCGCTCCCAGGGAGGACCTGCCGAACCTGCCCTCCCTGGGCGTGATCGGCTGGGCCCGCTGGTTCTGGCGGCAGCTCACCTCCATGCGGGTCGCGCTGCTCCTGCTCCTGCTTCTCTCCCTCGGCGCGATCCCCGGCTCGCTGATCCCGCAGACCGGCATCGACGAGACGAAGGTCGCCGACTTCCGCAAGGCCCACACCTTCCTCGCACCGGTCTACGACAGGCTCGGCCTCTTCCACGTCTACAGCTCGGTGTGGTTCTCCGCGATCTACATCCTGCTGTTCGTCTCCCTCATCGGCTGCATCATCCCGCGCACCTGGCAGTTCATCGGCCAGCTGCGCGGCCGCCCGCCGGGCGCGCCCAAGCGGCTGACCCGACTGCCCGCCTACACCACCTGGCGCACCGAGACCGAGCCGGAGCAGGTCCGTGAGACCGCGCTCGCCCTCCTCAGCAAGCGCCGCTTCCGCGCCCACCTCGACGGTGACGCCGTCGCCGCCGAGAAGGGCTATCTGCGGGAGGTCGGCAACCTCGCCTTCCACATCGCGCTGATCGTGCTGCTGACCGCCTTCGCCTGGGGCCAGTTGTTCAAGTCCGAGGGCAACAAGCTGGTCGTCGAGGGCGGCGGCTTCTCCAACACCACCACCCAGTACGACGACTTCAAGTCCGGCAACCTCTTCACCGCCGACGACCTCGTGCCGTTCAGCTTCCACCTGGACAAGTTCACGGGCACCTATGAGAAGAGCGGTCCGAACCGGGGGACGCCGCGCACCTACCAGGCGAGTCTCACCTACAGCGTGGGCGCCTACGGCAAGGGCCGGACGGACCTCGTCAAGGTCAACGAGCCGCTGGAGGTCGGCGACGCGAAGGTCTACCTCACCGCCCACGGCTACGCGCCCCTCATCACCGTCCGCGACGGCAGGGGCAACGTCATCTACCGCGACGCCGTGCCCCTCCTGCCGCTCGACCCCAACGTCACCTCCACCGGTGTGGCCAAGGTCCTCGACGGCTACAGGAACGCCCAGGGCGTCAGGGAGCAGCTGGGCATCTCGGCCTTCTTCCTGCCGACGTACACCAAGGGCAGCGAGACGGCCTCCACCTTCCCGGCACTGAACAACCCGGTGCTGAACCTGACCCCGTTCCACGGTGACCTCGGTGTCGACTCGGGCATCCCGCAGAGCGTGTACCAGCTCGACAAGGCGCATGTGAAGGGGTTCAAGGACGCCAAGGGCGCCCAGCTCAGGGACAACCTCAGGCCCGGCCAGACCATGAAGCTCCCCAACGGCGCCGGCTCGATCACCTACGAAGGCACCAAGCAGTGGGCGAACTTCCAGGTCGTCCAGCAGGCCGGCACCACGTGGGCGCTCGGCGGTGCCCTCACCGCCATCTTCGGCCTCGCCGGCTCCCTGTTCATCCAGCGCCGCCGCGTGTGGGTACGGGCGGTGAAGGGCGCCGACGGTGTGACGGTCGTGGAGATGGCCGGACTCGGCCGCAGCGAGTCCGCGAAGGTACCCGAGGAACTCGGCGACCTCGCCGGGATCCTGTACGACCGGGCGCCGGGCGCGCCCGAGCCCGACGGGCAGGCCGACGCCGGCTCCCCGGACCAAGACGACACCACCACCCCCGACCCCCAAGTCCTCCCTGCCGAAGGGGCTGAGACGACATGACTCTCGCCGCCGGAACCGAGTTGGCCACGGCCACCAACGAACACCTCGCGAACATCAGCAACACGCTGATCTACTCCGCGATGGCCGTCTACACCCTGGCCTTCTTCGCGTACATCGCCGAATGGCTCTTCGGCAGCCGCAGCCGGGTCGGCCGCACCGCCGCGGCGCTCACCCCCGGTGCCGAGAAGTCCGGGAAAGCCCCGGCCGTCACCGTGCAGAAGGCCGGCGGGACCGCCGTGCTGGAGCGGCCCAAGGTCGTCGTACGGGCCTCGGCCGGTGCGCGTGACGTGCCCGACGGGCCCGGGGCGCACGGCGGGGACGAGCAGGGCGACCTCTACGGGCGTATCGCCATCTCGCTCACCGTGCTCGCCTTCCTCGTGCACCTCGCCGGTGTGGTCGCCCGCGCGGCCTCGGTGGAGCGGGCGCCGTGGGGCAACATGTACGAGTTCAACATCACCTTCTCCACCGTCGCCGTCGGCGTGTACCTCACGCTGCTCGCGCTGAAGAAGAACATCCGCTGGCTCGGCCTGTTCCTGATCACCACGGTCCTCCTCGACCTCGGCATCGCCGTCACTGTCTTGTACACCGCCAGTGACCAGTTGGTTCCCGCCCTCCACTCGTACTGGCTCTACATCCACGTCTCCACCGCGATCCTGTGCGGCGCGGTCTTCTACGTGGGCGCGGTCGGCACGCTCCTCTACCTCTTCAAGGACTCGTACGAGAGCAAGCTGGAGAACGGCGGCACGCCCGGCCGCTTCGCCACGTCCTTCCTGGAGCGGCTGCCCGCCTCGTCCTCCCTGGACAAGTTCTCGTACCGCATCAACGCTGCCGTCTTCCCGCTGTGGACGTTCACGATCATCGCGGGCGCGATCTGGGCCGAGTCGGCCTGGGGCCGTTATTGGGGCTGGGACCCGAAGGAGACGTGGGCGTTCATCACCTGGGTCGCCTACGCCTGCTACCTGCACGCCCGCGCCACGGCCGGCTGGAAGGGCCGCAAGGCCGCCTACCTGGCCCTGATCGCCTTCGGCTGCTGGCTGTTCAACTACTACGGCGTGAACATCTTCGTCTCCGGCAAGCACTCCTACGCGGGGGTGTGAGCGGGCGCGAGGCGTGAGCCGGGCACGTGCGCGACGCCGCCCGGCGGGTCAGGCTGGTGTACATGACCGGTTCGATAGAACAGGGCACCAGCCAGACCCACGGGAGCACGCACCTCCTGCACTTCCTGGTGCGGGTCCCCAGGCCCGTGGAGCAGGTCTGGGAGGCGGTGGCCGCCCCGGAGGGGCTCGCGCGGTGGTTCGCCGCCGCCGACGTCCTCGAACCCCGGCTCGGCGGCGGGGTCACCCTTCGTGACGTGGGGAGCGGCCAGGTCACCGCGTGGGACGTGGACCGGGTCGCCGAGTACACGCTGGGTGACGGCGGCCGGATCCGCTTCCATCTCGAACGGGACGGGGACGACGGCACGGCTGTGCGCTTCACCCACGAGTTCCGGGGCGAGGCCGAGTCCGAGGAGCGCTGGCGGGCCCGCTTCGAGCGGCTGATCAGCCCACCGTGATCGAGTCCAGCTTCTCCCGCAGGTACACGTGCGAGTCCACCGGCTCGTACGCCACCCGCCCCACCGGCGCCGGTACGGACTCCACGATCGTGCCCGGTGTGCACTCGCCGAAGTAGACGAGGGACATCAGCTCCTCGGCGGGCGCGTCCGCGGGCGGAGGCAGCACACGGTGGCGGCCCGAGCGCCAGCGGTCGCCGGTCCAACGGGCCATCAGATCACCGATGTTGACGGTGAAGGCGTCGGGATCGTACGGGGCGTCCTCCCAGCCGACGCCTCCGTCCGCGGGGTCCGTGTAGACCTGCAGCCCGCCCTTGCCCGCCTGCCGGTCCAGGATCGTGACGGTCCCGAAGTCGGTGTGCGGGCCGATGCGGAACTGGCCCGGCTGCGGCTCGCCGACCACCTCGGTGCCCGGGTACCAGTTGATGTTGAAGCCGTACGTCGGGTGGTCCATGTGCCGGGAGAAGAAGTCCGGTTCGAGGCCGAGAGCCTCACCGAGGAGGGAGAGGAGCAGTTTCTCCAGGTCGCCCATCAGCTCCAGGTACTCCTCGCACAGCACCCTGAGTCCGGGCACCTGGGCCGGCCACACGTTGGGCGCGTACCACTCCGCGTTGACCACCGGGTCCTCGAAGGGCTCGTGCGTGGCGAAGGTCAGCGACTCCTTCAGGTCCGGCGGGGTCTCGGTGCCCTCCGAGTAGCCGTTGGCCTCCGCGCCCGGCCCGAGCCAGCCGCGGCCGCCGACCTTCGCCGCGTACGGCTGCTTGGTGTCGACGGGCTGCCGGAAGAACGTACGGGCGGCCTCCCGGATCGAGGAACGCAGTGCCGGGTCCACACCGTGCCCGGTGACCAGCAGGAACCCGGCGGTCTGCAGGGCCTCGTCGACGGTCTCGGCGATCCCCGCGCGGGCCTCGGGATCGCCGGACAGCCAGGGCCGCAGGTCGATCGTCGGGACACGGGTCGGGACGGGGGCGGTGCTTCGGGTCGGGGTACGGGTGGGGGTTCGGGGGGCAGGTGCGTCACTCACCGATGTCCTCGTTCCACAGTGCCGGATGGTTGGTGACGAAGTCCCGCATCATGCCGATGCACTCGGGGTCGTCGAGCAGCACGATCTCCACGCCGTGCTCGGCCAGCCAGTCGTGCCCGCCGTGGAAGGTGGCGGCCTCGCCGACCACGACGCGTGAGATGCCGAACTGGCGGACCAGACCGGAGCAGTACCAGCACGGCGAGAGGGTGGTCACCATGGTCGTACCGCGATACGACCGCTGCCGTCCCGACGCGCGGAACGCGGCCGTCTCCGCGTGCATCGACGGGTCGTCGTCCTGGACGCGCCGGTTGCGGCCGCGGCCGAGGAGGGTGCCGTCGGCGCCGTAGAGGGCGGCGCCGATCGGGATGCCGCCCTCCGCCGACCCGGCACGGGCCTCCTCGACCGCGGTCGCGAGCCAGGTGCGTGCCTGTGCGTGATCCATGCCTCTCATGCTGCTGTGGCGGCGGCGCCGGGGCAATGCGGCGTGATGGGGTGCCGGTAAGAACGCTGTCACCAGCCGCAAACGGCGGTGATCTTGCGCGCGGGCCGTACGTGTGAACCGGCCGCCGACAGCCGTGCTAACCCGGTGTCCGGGCACACGTCGCGCGGGGCGACGACCTTGCCGGGGCCGGGCCAGCGGTGGGTGACGAACACCGGGCCGCAAGTGCGGCCGCGCAGCAGGCGGGGCAGTAGCCGGGCGGGCGAGAGGCCAGCCAGCGGCCGGTTCGGGCGCCGCCGGTGAACGCGCGGGCCGCATAGACCGCGGTCGGGTGTGCCGAGCGCGTACGCGCTTGTCCTTTTCGTCGCCCTAGACAAGGCCGTTGACTGGATAGAGCATGGACCCAGACTCATCATTATTAGCCGGTTTGCGTAGCTCTGAAGGAGGAGGGGTCTGTGACCTGCCCCAAGTGCAAGCGCACTATGAAAGCTAGGACTGACGGCAGCTGGGTCTGCTTCGGCTGCGGCGTGGTTCAGCGCCCGAGGGCGTGAGCTAGTACGTGTTTCCAACACCCAGCCCTGCGGGCGCGCGCACTGCGCGAGGGCATGTGGGGCACGGGGGCCGTGCGGAGGGTTGCGGCGTTCTCCATGGCGCTCCGGGCGAAGCTCAGGGCTCCCTCGGGGTCGTGATCAGTCCCCGGACCTGGTGGGTTGGGGCAGTTCCGGCGTGCTCGTCGCTTCAGCGAGCGCGAGGCGACCGCCCTTCAGCTCGGGCACGTAGTTGTAGATCGTGTTCCTGGAGACGCCGAGGAGCTTCGCAATCGAGGTGACGGTGTTCTCCGGGCGGGCGAGCAGGTCGCGGGCGTGACGTACCTGCTCCTCCGTCATCGCCGGCGGGCGGCCGAGCCGGACGCCACGGGCACGGGCGGCGTCCAGGCCCTCGTTGGTGCCCTGGACGATGAGTTCGCGGATGAACTCCGCCAGGGCCGCGAACACGTGGAAGACCAGGCGCCCGCCGGGCGTGGTCGTGTCGAGCGCCTCGTTCAGCGAGGTGAAGCCGATGCCACGCTTGCGCAGGCCGGACACGATCGCGATGAGGTCCTGGATGGAACGGCCGAGCCGGTCCAGCGACGGGACGACGAGGGTGTCGCCCTCGCGCAGGTAGTCGAGGGCCTTCCACAGTTCCTCGCGTTCGGCGTTCTTGCCGGACTTCTTGTCGGAGAAGATCCGGATGCAGCCCGCTGTGTTGAGTGCTTGGATCTGCCGGTCGAGCAACTGCCCCTTTGGTGGACACGCGTGCGTATCCCACGAGGCTGCCGGTCCTGGCAGGTGCAGCCACCCCAGGACGACGACGCCGCCGATCTCCTCGCCCCCGTTCCGGCCGTACGGATCGTACAGAAAAGGGCGCTCCTCAAGTTCTTGAGCACATCGACTTTCTGACACCGTTTTATGGGCATGATCCGGCGTCGATCCGGTCGCGCGCCGCCACTTACCGATCTTGCTCATCAATCAGTCGATTGATGAGCAAGACCCGGTTCAGCTTTCGAGGCAGCGTGCAGGGTGGAGCAGATCTGCCAGGTACAGCACTCGTCCGTCGAATCCTGGCAGGGGACATGGAGCAGCTGGGGCCAGTGGGCGGGGATTGCATCCAGCCCGTAGTACGCCCCCGCGAGGTCTTTGCCCGCGGCGACGGTGTCCGTGTCACCGCCAAGGTCAATCGCCGCGCGTATCACGTCGTCGAAGCTGGCCGTGGTGCGCAGGGGCCCAGACTGCGGAGCCCAGGCAGGCCAGAGGTCACCGTTGCAACGGCAGAATCACTTGCCCGGGTGACGCGTTCCTCTGCCTCCCGCCGCAAGTCCCAGCTCCCCGAAGGCCGTGACATCACCCACGGCTACCTCATGCCGCGGGTCGCCTGAACTGCCGGGCGGCAGCACGCACATGCACGCGGCTCGCGGTATGCCGCTCGGCAGGACATCGGGCGGCTACGGCTGGCCAGCGGCTCCACCGGCGGCGACCCTTTCGAACATGACTTCGAAAATAACCGCTCGAAGCAGGCGGCCCGGATCTCAACTCCCACGCGGGGATGGCGACCTGGCGCGACCTGGCCATCGGTGCCCGCCGCCTGACCGGCAAGACCAGCATCACTTTCGCGCCGGGACGTGGGAGAGGGGCCTGAGTTCATGGATACGAGGGCGTCGCGTATGGGCGCGTTGGCGTCGTCTTTGCGGTGCCCGGACCAGGGCGCCCTGCGGTGGTGCGCGATCTCCAAAGGCCGCTTGAAATCGCCGGGACGGCCCGACGCGCCTATCCTTAGAGGAGGCGCCCATAAAGGATTCAGTATTACCTCCGGCGCCGATTAGCAGGGACCAGCGCCCGGCCGCCGCTGAGGCCGCTCCCGGAACTGACGTGTTCCCTGGACCTGCGTTTGCCAACGAAGTCTCAACGGAAGAGAAGTTCCGATGGACATCGTCATTGTGACCATGCAAGCCGCACAGAAGGTCACAGCCGGCCAGGCGGTCCGCATCACCAAATCACCGACCACCCCCGGATCACCGGTCACCGCCGTCAGCCCTGCAGTCGCCCCTGCTGTCCCGCAGAGCAACAACCCCCCCAGCGACGAGACGTTGCAGACGTTGCATACCCTTCCGTTCTTTGGGATTGCTCTGCAGACGGCGGCCGCCAGGGCGAAGGTCGATGTTCAAATAGGCGGTGTCGTTTTCCGAATAGGCGACGTTGCTTTCGGCGGCCTGGGCCCCGGAAAGCCTGGCGCGGTTGGCGTCAACAGTTCGGGAAAACTCGTGCGCGCTAACGCCGTGCGCGCTGACGATCCGACAAAAAAAGACTGCATCAGCGCTCCGAATTGGATCGGTGACTGTGACGCTTCGGGCATGGTGACAATCCGGCCCCGCCGCGACACGCGGCTGACGTGCTTGATTTCGGAGCGGCAGGGGATGGAACGGCCGAGCACCCCGACGACACGGACGCGCTCCAAGATGCCCTGGACTGCGCAATGCGACTCGGAAAGATGACGGATAGCCCGTTGTCCGACGGCAAAGTCGTCTACCTTCCTCCGGGCGACTACGTGATTAAGAAGCCTCTTGTCGTCTCGAACGGCTGCATTCTGGAGGGAGCCGGCTTCGGCTTCAGAGGAACTTCCCGAATAATCGCGGATGTTAAAGGCGGCGATTTCAACCTTTCCACCAGGACTAATCCACCCCAACATGACCCTCCGGGTATCGGAGGTAGTATCGGTCAAGTCGGAGCAACAGGCGCGAGAGAGACAGTTTATTGCGCAATTGCCCTGACGGGCTTTTCGATCGGGACCGGATCGCCCGATCGCGGTCGTGCTGACTATGCTGTGCTGCGCCAGTTCACCCTCGAGTCGAAACCCCTACAAAGGAGGGGTACCGACGATTCCGATCTCTACCAGACTCCGCAGATGGATGGCGTACGAGTTCTGGCGGGCGGCACGTGGATCGAGAAGGTGCGGATAGCTGGCTTCAGGCGCAACGGAATAACGATATACGCAGGCGATGCGCCTGGCTTCACGCCGCAAGTAAATGCCAACCTCACGCAGATACGTGATTGCCTTATCTATGGCAATGGCCAACATGGGCTCGACATCGGCAGTGTGGGTAAAGATGAGACCAATTCCATGCTGGTCATGAATGTTTCCGCCACAGATAATGGGCGTGATGGAATTCACGACGAGTCATACCTTGGCTGCACCTTCGTTTCGTGTCACACCGCAGCAAACAAACACCGAAACATCAGCTCCGACCACGATGCCGCGTGGTCCGTGTACGTCGGTTGCTACGCCGAAGTGGATGCACCAGCGGTATTCAAGGGGGATGGGCATACCGCTGTAGTCGGAGGGGACATGGATATCACCCCGGACTCAACGTACTGGGGCTATGGCGCCGTCAGAGGAGGACCTGGACCCTCTGTCCTGAAAGTGACAAATAACTTTTCCAAAGTGCAATTGTATCGGAACGTCTCCGGTGGGATCGACATCGACAAGGGCGAGCTGAGGACGGGCGGGATTCTACGCAACGGGAATCCTTCCAAAGCGCAAGGATATCGATATGAAGCGCAAACTGCCGGGCGTACTATTGGCACAGATTCTGCCCACCCTAATCGTGAGCCTGATTGGAACACAACGAAAGGGAGCCTGACACAAGATGGCACACAAGATACCGGTGTGACATGGCTGTGCTTGGGTAAACTGGAGCCCACGGTCGTAACGTCCAACACCCTCGGAAATAATGGAAATTCTCTGATCATTCAGGACTTTCAGTCTACGACGGTGGACGGCAAGTTGAAAGACGCGGGAGATTCCCTCTTCCGTACCGAAGTCCTGCCAGCTCCGGATCGTGACAACCCTCTCGATCCTCGTGACCCTCTCAAGGGCAGGATAGAAACGTCCCTTCTGAGTAATGGGCAGTTCCATACGTACTATCAAACCGCGTACGAAAACGGTCCGCGTCCCGGCGCGCTGATGCTTCCGGAAGCCTGGATTGGAAACTACCTCTACGGTGAGCGGCGAATCTGTGTTGTTCCTAACGGGGATCCCTTCAATATCCGTGTGGGTAGCTGCAACTTCTACCTACCGGGTGATCTGATCCTCAATGCCGTCGATAATGCAACGCGCCGAGGCGGCCCGATCGGGTGGGCGGTGAAGGCTGCGTGTGGAAGGGGGTCAAGGGAGTCAACGAATTCTGGTTGTATTGACTGGGTTCCTCGGACGCACTACCCCATAGGGCAAACCGTCAGGCCGACGCAGCCCAATGGCTTCCTGTATCGGCTGACCGCCTACATCGCCGGTGGCCCGTTGGAACCGAAGCTCAATGTCTCCGGTGATCTGGATCCCTGGGACAACCACGCCCAGAGCGTTGGAAGCGTGACTAACGACAAGCACCTAGTTTGGCAGACGCTCTATGACTTGGATGATCCCGCAAACAAATGGTGCATTGAACCGCTTCCACAGCGCGCGGAAAAACAGACGAACTCGAATGCGACTGACATTGACCAGCTGAAAAAAGATTTCAACGCACTTCTTGACAAGATGAGAAAGGCGCACCTGTTGGAATAGGCGGAGGCGGACGGAACTGATATCGGGGATGCCGCATCTCATCGAATCCGACAGTGGGTCAGCTGAGCGTGGTGAACGTTGACGACACAGCGGGCCGGTGGCACTTCGAAGGCGGCGCGTGTTCCAGCATGACTCCCGTGTCGCCAACGCCACGCCAACTATGGGAGCACACAACGCGTCGTGACGGTATGACACCGTGCAGGGAACGCATGGCTTTTCCACGGATGAGCAGGCCGGCAGGGTCAGTGCGGCCTCTCGCGGCGTCGCTACGCGCATGGCGGGCGGTTGTGGGCAGGCCGCACCAATACACGAGAAGGCTCTCCGTATCAGGGGGCGGACGGGGTATGCGCGGACGTGCGTGGAGTCGGAGGCGACCGCGGTCGAGCCCTGTCCCCACAACTCGGTGCTGCGGGCGGTGAAGGTGGCGTTCACGATCTGGATGGCGATGGCGCGGGCGGCCTCTGCCGACAGGTACCGGCGCCGCACGTACCGCAGCTCGTCCTCGGTGTGGCCGTGGCCGCCGGACGCCACGGCCTTGATCCCGGTGTTCGTGCCGTACGCGTAGATGACCAGCAGCAGCCGTTCGGCAAGCACCTCCGGCGAGAGGCTGCCGCCGCCGGAGACGGAGGTGACCGCGTCCAGGCAGCCGGTCCGCAGCACCGCTTCCTTCAGCATGTCGACGAGCGGCACGATGCCCCACCGCCTCTGTACCTCGGCCTTGATCCTGCGCAGATTGCGCGGCTCGGGCTGGGCCTCGGCCGCCGTCAGCCGGATCGCCCCGGACTTCCGCTCGGCGATGTCCAGCCAGGACAGCTTCGGCATCCCGTCGTTGAGCAGGGCCAGCTCGGCCGTCATCTGCTCGCGCAGCTCGTCGACGAACACCGCGGCGTCCAGCGGCTTGCGCAGCTCCCTGTAGTTCTCCGCCCGCCTCGCCTCGAAGTCCTGCGGCAGGTCCTCGTCCGGGTTGCGCCACTTGTCGGCGCCGACCACCCAGATCTCCTTGCACTTGAGCTGATCGCGCAGGGCCTGGAAGGCGACAACCTCGTAGACCATGCGCACCACCCGGCGCCGGCCCCGCTTGTCGGCACGGTGCACGACCTCCGCCCAGTCCCCACCCATCGCCTTGTGGGCTGGCACCGTCTCGCCCAGCGGGTAGTACGTCGTGTTCCCCGCGTTCGCGTACCGCGCCACCAGCGCCAACGCCTCGATCACCGGCCGGTGAGCATGGTTGGAGGAACGGAACTCCAGCACGTCCAGCAGCTTGATCAGCCCGCGCCGGTAGTGGTTGGTATACGACGCCTTCAGCGTCGTCTGCACCGTCCGCCGGTAGACCGGCCCCCGGGTCTTGAACTCGTGCACCAGCTCCCGCAGCGTCGCCTCGCCCCCGGACACCGCCGGGAACACGACCTGCCGCACCGTCCCCTCCGGGGTGCCGAGCGACGCCTCGGCGAGCTTGAAGAGGATGTTCTCCTTGCCCGACACCTTCTTGAACGCGTTGATGAGCTGCTCGGTGACCTTCTTCTCCGCCCGCGCCCCGATCCGGTGCACCGTGGAGATCAGCAGCTCCACCAGCGTGTCGGTGATCTCCCGCTCCCGCTCGTGCAACAGCGCGGCCAGCAAGCTCACCCGCAGAGCCACCGGGTGCGTCCGCAGATGGGAAGGCGACTCCACCGCAGCCCGCGCCCGCCAGCCCGCCACGACCTTCGGCGCAACGTCGATGAACAGATCCCGTGGCAGACCGATCGCCCGCACCGCCAGGAGCTTGTCGATCTCGGTGAGCATCGTCTCCAGGCTCACATTGCCCGGCGCTTCCTTGACCTTCGCCAGCACCGGCGGCGCGTCCTCGCCCTCCGTACCGCCACTCGCGGGTCCGGCGTCGTCCTGGTCGGCGCCGGCCACCAGAGCCACGATCCGCTCAATGCTCTCCACGGTCAGCCGTGAGGAGACCAGGGCAGTCAGTGACTCCTCGGCCGCACGCAAAGCGGCCCCCACGATCCGGTCGCACCGGCCCGAGGTGGGCGGCTCGATACTCTCCTCGCGACAGCGCACCAGCAGTTCCACCCGGACCTGCTCGGGCCTGCGCTCCTTGTGCGCGACGTGCTCGGCCAGATACGCCGTCAGCTTCTCCGCGTCCGCGACGCTGCACTCACGGAAACCGAGGTGCTCCCGGATCTGCGCACGGTGGTACTCGACCGTACGGCCCGTCCAGTCGTAGGACTCCAGCTCCGAGGCAGGAACCTGCACCTGCCGGGCGACGAACTCCACGGCCTCACCGGGCAGCTCTGCCCGGTTCCGGGGAAACCGGCCATACTGCGTATGGAACTTCAGCAGCACGGCGAAGCCCAGTCTCGTCGCACCGCGCTTGCCGGACACGAGCGCCTGCTCGTCCTTCAACAGCGTCCAGTGCTCGACGAGTTCGTCCAGATCCAACGGAGTACGGGCCACGATCTCCGATCGTCGTCGCAGACCCACCGCAGCCGTACGGCCCAGGACTCACCCACACGGGTGACCCCGTCGCAAGATCACCGCCGTTTGCGGCTGGTGACAGCATTCTTACCGGCACCCCGTGATGGCTCAGCGGAGGGTGACCAGGCTCGGTCCGTTGAAGGGGGCGTAGCTCGTCACCGTCCTCGGGGTGCGCAGGGTGTCGTCCTCGGCGAACAGCCGCCGTGCCGCGGCCAGGGACACGTCGCCGCTCACGACGGGGGCCACCCGGTCGTAGAAGGCGCGGGCCGGTTCGGGCAGGGGCTCCCCGGGCTCGCCCTCGGCCTCTCCCCACACGTCCCACAGGAGGGTCTCGACCTTGTTCAGCGCCGCGAGGTCGAGCCGGATGCTGCCGGACACGTACCGCTCGCCCCAGAACGGCCCCTCCTCGGGTCCGTGCAGTCCGAAGGTCGCCGGATCCGCGCCGCGCTCGCGGATCTCCCGCCATGCCTCACCCGCGACGAGGAAGCGGTCGCGCGGTACGTCCATGGGGTCGAAGTCGACCTTCCAGTGGTCGGTGACGAAGGGGTCGGCGAGCTGGGCGTCGGCGAACAGCCAGCCGCGTTCCTCGTCCCAGTACTCGGTGACGACGTGATCGCCGTGGAAGCCGTCGGACCCCCAGTAGTCGGCGAAGCCGATCCGGATGCGGGCCGGGACGCCCGCGTGCCGCAGCAGCGAGCAGTGCAGCAGCGAGAAGTCCCGGCAGATCCCGACGAACCGGTCGCCCACCTCGCGCCGCCGGTCCAGCGGTGCGTCGTTGCGCCCGACGAGGATCCGCAGGATGCCGTCGACGTAGCGGGTCTCGGCGTCGTTGTGCAGGCGGTCGGTGGGGTGGGCGTGGCCGAAGAGCTCGCCCTCCAGGCGGTGGATGAGCAAGTTCCGGGAGATACAGGCGAGTTGGGCGGGGTCGCGCGGCAGGTCGGCGTAGAGGCGGGCGAGATCGCCGGGGTCGGAGAAGGTGCTGTGCGAGGCATGGAAGTCGAGCGACACGACGGGCCTCCCGAAGGCGTCATCGGCCACGTGTTCGAATACGGGCCGGTGCGGTTCACGGTGTCAAAATCCCCCGCGAATTGTCCAGTTGGAGGGAGTGGTTGAAGGGGCTGGTTGAACGGGCCGGCTGAAGAGGGCTGTTGAAGGGGGCGCCGGTCGCGTGCGGTGTCATGCGCGCTGCCACACCGTCACGGCGAGGTCGATGTGGTCGGGGTCCGGGATGCCGGTCACCTCGACAGCGGCGACCCGCAGGTTCTCCGTGCCGACACAGGCCCGGTCGCCCTTCTGCACGTCCAACGACTGCTGCCCCAGCCGGGTGTTGAGGAGCGTGGCGCACTGCGCCCGCGTCGGCGGCCGGGAGTCGGTCCAGCGGACGAGGGCGTAGGCGCCGTAGAGCTGGGCGGCTCCCTGGACGGCGAGGTCGCCCACGGGGGCCCGGTCGGGCGGTGCGTCGTCCAGGAACCAGCCCCGCACACCCGCGGTCCCGTCCAGTCGCAGGGAGCCCTGCCAGCGCACCCGGCTCTCCGCGGTCGGGGCGGGGGCCGGGGCCGAAGCCGGGGCGGAGGTCTCCCGGGGCGTGGACGGCGGTGCGGTCGTCGGCTCGGGCGGGTCCGGGCGGGAGGGGGCCGTCGTGGGGCCGGGGGCCGGGGTTTCGGAGGCGGGCGTCGTCAGGGGCGGCGTCGCGGGTGAGGGCGTGCCGCTCGCGGTCGGCGGGCGGTTCAGCGCGACGACCAGCGTCACCGTCGCCGTGATCAGGGCCGCCGTCAGCGTGCCGGTGAGCGTGATGAGCGCCGCCTTCACCCCGGTGTCCTGGCTTCGGAACCAGCGGAGAAACCTCACCATGATGTCCCACTCCTGCCGGATGGACCGTCAACTGTACGGTCACGGAAGGGGCGTTGGCGATCAGGAGAAGTCGGCCGCGAGGTACTCGTACAACATCCCCGCCCCTTCGAGCATCGCCCGCGTCCGCTCCGTCAGCGCCTGGCCGCGTGCGGTGATCGCCGCCCGCAGTGCCTCGCTGCTGCCCTCCCGGCGCAGGCCCTCCAGGACCGGGCGGATCTGGTCGAGGAGATAGTCGCTGCGGCGCAGGGTCTGGACCAGCCGGGCGTCCCGTACGTCCCCCGGGCCGTACGTGCGATACCGGGTCCCCCGCTCCCGCCCCGGCGCGAGCAGCCCCGCCTCCTCCCACACCCGCAGCGCGGACGGCCGCACGCCGAGCAGCGCGGCGACCTCTCCGACGCGCAGCCCGCCGGGGCCGGGCGCCGGCTGCGGTTCCGCGCGCGCCAGCGCCTCCAACGCCTCGCCGGACGCCCGGAGATCGGACCGCTCGGTGTGCAGGGCGGCATGCGCGGCATCCACCAGGGCGAGGGCGCCGGGGGTGTCCCCGGCGTGCACGGTCCGCATGATCCGGGTCGCCGCGACCGGTCCGTACCCCTTCAGCAAGGCCCGGTACGTCAGCAGCGCGCGCCGGTGCGCATCGGTGAAGGTGCGGTGGCCGGACCCGGTACGGACGGCCGGGGGAAGGACGCCCGCGTCCTCGTAGGTGCGGATCTGCTGGGTGGAGACACCGGCCAGGCGGGCGAGGTCGACGGGGCGGAGGTGGTCGGTGTTCGTCATCTGTCCGAAGACTACGGTCGCGGGGCGACTCGGTCGGCACGCTTGCCGGATCTTCACCAACAGGCAAATTCCAGGTGGAAACCGCACGAGAACGACCTCTTCGCCTACGGTGAGGGCGTGGACGAAGAAGAGGACCAGCGCCTGGCCGCCCTCGCCCCGGAGGTCTCCCGTCTCTCCATCGACCTGCTGCGCAGGGCGGTCGGCAGCTACCCGGCCGAACGGGTCGCCCAGGAGGCGCTGGACTGCGCCGACGACGTCCTGGAGCGCTTCGGCACGGAGGGCCTGCGCGTCCTCGTCATGAGTCTCGGATGCTGGGCGACGGTGCAGGTGGAGATCAACGCGCACGCTTCGGGACGGCCGCCGGAGTCCCTCCTCGACGACATGCAGCTGACGTGGCTGGAGGCCGACCCGGAGGGCTGACCGCGGCTCGGACACGCAGTCCCGGCACACGGGCCTGCCGCGGCGCCCGAGGGCGTGATCAATACACCTGGGCGTTCACCCTGAGCAGCAGCTTGCCCGTGCTCGTGCGGGTGCCCATCAGCCGGTGCGCCTCCGCCGCTTCCTCCAGCCCGAACTCCGCCGTCACCGGCAACGACACCGTGCCGTCCAGCGCCTTCGCGAAAGCCAGCTCGGCGAGCGAACGCAGCTCGCCCGGAGCCGTCTGCGCCAGGGTCAGGATCGAGAATCCGCCGACGGAGACACCCCTCGGGTACAGCTCGGGCTGCCCCACGGTCCACGCCGGCGCCGAGCTCGCGTTGCCGAAGGAGACCAGGCGCCCGAAGACCGCGAGCGAGGCCAGGCTCGACCGGAGGGTCTCCCCGCCGACCGGGTCGAGGGCGAGGTCGACCCCGCGGCCGCCCGTCTCGGCCCGCACGGCGTCCGTGAACTCCCCGACGAACACCTCGTCGTACCCGTACTCGCGCGCGTAGGCGGCCTTGGCCTCGCCCGACACCACCCCGTACACCCTGCCGGCGCCCGCGGCCTTCGCCAACTGCCCCACCGCCGTGCCCACTCCGCCCGCCGCGCCCTGCACGAGTACCGTCTCCCCGCGCTGCAGTCGGCCCACGGCGTGCACCAGGGCGTACGCCGTCGGCAGCACGGTCGGCAATGTCGCCGCCGTACGCAGATCGATGCCGGCCGGGACCGGGAACACCGCCGAGGCGCTCGCCACCACCACGTCCGCGTAGGCGCCGCCCTCCGTCATGGCGGTCACCTCCTGGCCGACGGACAGCCCGGTGACGCCCTCGCCGACGGCCCGGATCCGCCCGGAGGCTTCGAGCCCGGGGACGAAGGGCAACCGCGGCACCCGGTAGCCCTCCCCGCGCGCCTTGAGGTCGGCGAAGTTGATCCCGGTGTACGCCACGTCGATGCTCACCTGGCCGGAGCCCGGCTCGGGCACCTCGGCCTCCACGACCTTCAGGACCTCGGGACCGCCGTACTCCTGGATCTCGACCGCGCGCATGACGCACCACCCCTGACTCGAGTGTTCAATGAAAAGCGAACACTAGTGAGTGTATGGTTTTCGTCGAACACTCGGCAAGGCGTGAAGGAGCCCCGCATGACGCAGCGCACCAGTCATCGGGCCGCCCCCGAGCACACCCACCCCGGCAACGTCTCCGTCCAGACCGCGCTCGCCGCGCTCGCCGATCCCGTCCGCATCAGCCTCGTCAGGGAGCTGGCGGGCTCGGCGGAGTGGTCGCGCAGCTGCGGAAGCTTCGACGTGCCGGTCGGCAAGGCGGCGCTCAGCCATCACTTCGTGGTGCTGCGGGGCGCGGGTCTGGTCGAGCAGCGCGACGAGGGACCCCGCCGGGTCAACCGCCTGCGGCGGGCGGAGTTCGAGGCCCGCTTCCCGGGTCTGCTGGACCTCGTCCTGCGGGACGAGCCGACGGCCTGAACCCCATCTGCGGCACACCGAAGCCCGTCCAGGGACAGCACGCCCTGCGTGATCGCGCCCAGCGCGGTGCCGAGGACGATGGCGGCCGTGGCCTGCCAGAAGCTCAGGCCGAAGAACAGCACCGAGATCACGCCGATGAAGACGGTCGCGAACTCGATGTTGGGCGAGGCCCAGGTCCACAGCAGCTGGAGCGGGGAGCCATGGCGTTCGGCGTCGGGGATGGGCTCGGAGCCCGCCGTCTCGACGGCGATGACCTTGTCACCGTATGCGGGGGCGAGGGTGCCGGAGGAGTCGGCGGGAGCGGTCGTCATGCGAGGTAAGTGTCCGGTTCCGGCCGGTCCGGGCACAGGGGCGCACCGTCCGCTTCGGGGGGCCCGCCGACGTACACCTTGTCGGGGCGGACGGGATTGATTGGGGCGGACGGGATTGATTGCAGTGATGGGAGGGGGCTGCCTTTCAACTCCCGGGTTCTTAAGTCTTGAGCCATGTCACTTCGCAAACACACCATCACGGGGACGGTCGCCGCGGCTCTGCTTGCGGTGCTCGCCACCCTCTTCGGTCCGTTGTCGAGCGCCCAGGCGACCGACTATCCCTGCGCGGGCGGTCCCTCGTCGGGTGCATCTTCTTCCGACGGGGGCACCTGCCCCACCCTGCACAACGAGAACATCGTGCCGCAACGCGAGTTCCCGACGACCCTGTACCGCGGCGACTCCCGCCCGCCGGTCGCGGACAACAACCAGGGCGTCTTCGACACCGGCTTCACGGCCCGGGGTGAGAACTACGACCTCCAGACCCACGTGCACGGCGGCGGGGGCGCCATGGACAGTGGGTTCATCTCGACCTCGGGCTCGCTGAGCATGAGCGAGTCCTTCGCGAGCAGCCAGGGGAACGTCGAACTGGCCAGGAACTCGGTCGCCGCCGCCTGCACCAACGGACAGCTCGCGGCCTACGCCCTTCTTCCGGGCGTCGGTCCCTTCCTCATGTACCGCTGCCTGAACGGCACGATCACCGGGCACAGCTACGTCTACCTGATCGACCCCACTTTCGCGCAGAACGCGATGTACGTCCCGGACCAGCTCCGCGGCGACGCGGCCATGCAGAACACCTACCAGGTCCAGGACGAGTGGGCGTACACCCACCACATCCCGACCTCCGCGATCATCGGCGTGCGCATCTACACGATGACCGCCCACTACCGGCGCGGCGGCTTCCTCAACGACCTCCCCACGTTCACCTACGACCAGTTCGTGGCCAACCCGAACCACGTGGCGGCCGTCGCGTACGACCCGGCCTCGGACGCCAACGCCGGCTGGAACTACAACACGCCCCTCGACTCGCCCTCCGCGAACGCCTACACCCGCGGTTGCAGCGCGATCACCCAGTGCCGCGGTGACGGCAACCCCTGATCCCCGGCACAACGCAGCACATCGCAGCACACGGCGGCGGGCGGTCACGGTGATCCGTGACCGCCCGCCGCCGCTCGCACGTACCCGCGCCTCACTCCTCGCCGTCGGGCTTCTGCTCCGTCTTCCCGTCCCGCTTCTCCTGCTCCTGGCGCCTGAGGGCCTCCTCGCGGCGGCGCAGATCGGCCTCCCAGTCCTTGAGCAGGGCCTCGTCCTTCTTGTTGTCCTCCTTGAGGGACTTCAGGAACTCGGGATTGTCGTCGGGTGCGACGAACTCGGCGCGGTGGTTGCGGTGCCACTCGGAAGGCGTGGAGCCGCTGGCCGGGACGGGCCCGCGGTACTTGCCCGCGACCAGCCAGGCGATCGGTCCGACCAGCACCTCACCGAACAGCAGGATGATGACGACCCAGACCACCTTGGGCAGCCCGCGCACCTGCTCCTCGGGGGTGTTCAGACAGTCGATGAAGGCATAGATCCACAGCGCCAGGACCAGCAGGAACGGCAGATACCTGATCATGGTGGTGCGATCCCCCAGGAGACGGTGACGGGGCGCTCGGCGGCCCCGGTGACGCGGTCAGGGTAGCGGGTGGGCAAAATCTCCACGATCAGGCGGTCGGCAGCCGTTGCCGGCAGACGCTACGGGGGAGGACACCTTGCATCCGGCAGCCGTCGAAGAACGCTTCCGTGCCGGCACGGACAGGCTCAGGAGCTGGGGTTTCGGCCTGCTCGGCCTGGCTGCGCTCCTGTGGGGCTACGCCGCCTGGCAACTGTTCAGGCCGTACGAGCTGCACTACGGGAAGTACGGGAACACGGACTGCACCGCACAGGCCTTCGCCGACCGGGAGGACGTGTACGTCGGCCGCAACGGTTATGAGGACGCGCGGCGCTGCGCCGCCGCCCGCGACTGGCCCAAGCCCGTGACCGCCCTCGTGCTGGCCACCCCGCTCGCCACCGTCGGCGGTGTGCTGCTGGCCACGGGTGTGGTGAGCGATCGGCTGCGGCGCCATGCGGCCGACCTGGAACGGGCCCGGGGCTGAGCGTCGGCGGGCGGGGCGGGCGTCGGATGCCCGAGGGGCTCGGCGATACTGGGACGCATGGCTTACGACGATCTTCGCTCCCTGCTCAGGGCATTGGAACGCGAGGGTGACCTCAAGCGCATCAAGGTCGAGGTGGACCCGTATCTGGAGGTCGGGGAGATCGTCGACCGGGTGCAGAAGTCCGGGGGTCCGGCGCTGCTCTTCGAGAACGTGAAGGGCTCCGCGATGCCCCTCGCGATGAACGTCTTCGGGACGGACCGACGGCTGCTCAAGGCCCTCGGGCTGAAGTCGTACGGAGAGATCAGCGAGAAGATCGGCGGGCTGCTCCGCCCCGAACTGCCGCACGGCTTCGTCGGCGTCCGCGAGGCCTTCGGGAAGCTCGGCGCGATGACGCACGTACCGCCGAAGAAGGTGAAGGAGGCCCCCGTGCAGGAGGTCGTCCTCACCGGCGACGACGTCGACCTCGACGCCCTGCCCGCGCTGTTCACCTGGCCCCAGGACGGCGGCTCGTTCTTCAACCTCGGGCTCACCCACACCAAGGACCCGGAGAGCGGCATCCGGAATCTGGGTCTCTACCGGTTGCAGCGCCACGACCGGCGCACCATCGGCATGCACTGGCAGATCCACAAGGACAGCCGCAACCACTACCAGGTCGCGGCGAGGCGGGGCGAGCGGCTGCCGGTCGCGATCGCCTTCGGCTGCCCGCCGGCGGTGACGTACGCCTCCACGGCCCCGCTCCCCGGCGACATCGACGAGTACCTCTTCGCCGGGTTCATCGCCGGCAAGCGGATTGAGATGGTCGACTGCAAGACGGTCCCGCTGCAGGTGCCCGCGCAGGCTGAGGTCGTCATCGAGGGCTGGCTGGAGCCCGGCGAGATGCTCCCCGAGGGCCCCTTCGGCGACCACACCGGGTTCTACACCCCGCAGGAGCCCTTCCCCGCGCTGAAGATCGACTGCGTGACGATGCGGAAGCGGCCGCTGCTTCAGTCGATCGTCGTAGGCCGCCCCCCGACGGAGGACGGTCCGCTGGGCCGTGCGACCGAGCGATTCTTTCTCCCCCTCCTCAAGATCATCGTGCCCGACATCGTGGACTACCACCTGCCGGAGGCGGGCGGCTTCCACAACTGCGCGATCGTCTCGATCGACAAGAAGTACCCGAAGCACGCCCAGAAGGTCATGCACGCAGTCTGGGGGGCACACATGATGTCCCTGACGAAGCTGATCGTGGTCGTGGACGCCGACTGCGACGTCCACGACCTCCACGAGGTCGCGTGGCGCGCGCTCGGCAACACGGACTACGCCCGTGACCTCAGCGTCGTCGAAGGCCCCGTCGACCATCTCGACCATGCCTCCTACCAGCAGTTCTGGGGCGGCAAGGCGGGCATCGACGCGACGAAGAAGTGGCCCGAGGAGGGCTACACGCGCGACGGCGGCTGGCCCGACATGGTCCTGTCCGACCCCGATACGGCGGCGAAGGTCGACCGCCGCTGGAAGGAGTACGGCCTTTCATGAGCAGCGCCTCCGCCGCGATCCCGCAGCCAGGACGCACCAAGGCGTTCCTCCGCCTGGTGATGATCGAGCACTCGGTCTTCGCCCTGCCCTTCGCCTACATCGCCGCGCTCAGCGCGATGTTCCAGTGGGACCGGAACATCCACTGGGGGCGGCTGCTCCTGGTCACCATCTGCATGGTGGGCCTGCGTACCTTCGCCATGGCGGTCAACCGGATCATCGACCGCGAGATCGACGCCCGTAACCCGCGCACGGCACACCGCGAACTGGTCACCGGCGCGATGACGGTGAAGCACGCCTGGACCGGCGCCCTGATCGCCCTGGTGGTCTTCCTGGGCTCGGCGGCCCTGCTGAACCCGCTCTGCCTCGCCCTGGCGCCCATCGCGGTGATCCCGATGGTGGTCTATCCGTACGGGAAACGCTTCACGAACTTCCCCCAGGCCATCCTCGGCCTCGCTCAGGCCATGGGCCCCATCGGCGGCTGGCTCGCGATCAGCGGGGAGTGGTCCTGGGACGCCACGATCCTCGGCCTCGCGGTCGGCATCTGGATCGGCGGCTTCGACCTGATCTACGCCTGCCAGGACGTCGAGACCGACCGCGAGATCGGCGTCCTGTCGGTCCCGGCCCGCTTCGGCATCCCGGCCGCCGTCTGGGGCGCCCGGGCCTGCCACACGGTGACCACGGCGCTCTTCGTCTGGTATGCGGTGGTGACGGACGCGGGCGGCTTCTTCTGGGTCGGCCTGATGATCGTCGCCGGCGCGTTCGTCTACGAGCACTCCATCGTGCGCCCGCACGACCTGACCCGCCTGAACCGGGCGTTCTTCAGCGTCAACGGCTTCATCGGGATCGCCCTGTTCGCCTGCGCGCTCCTGGACCTGCTGGTGCGCGGACTCACCGTGTAGCGGGACTGGCCGTGTGAGCGCCGGGGTGGTGGGGGGTCGGTGGCGGAGCCACGACGCCCTTGCCGGGCCCGTTGCCGGGCCCGTTGCCGGGCTCGTCGCCAGGCCGATGCTGCGCGGGCTCACCGTGTGGCGGGCTCATTGTGTGAGCGCCGGGGTGGTGGGGGTGGGCGGCGGAGTCAGGAGGCCGTTGGCGGGCTCGTCGCCAGGCCGAAGGTGCGCGGGATCACCGTATGAGCGCCGGGGCGGTGCGGGACCGGCGGCCGAACCAGAACGCCGTCGCCACGCCTGTCGCCAGGCCGATGAGGTGGGCCTGCCAGCTGACGCCCGTCTGCAGTGGGGAGAGGCCGAACAGGATAGAGCCGCCCCAGACCGCACCCACCAGCAGGCCGACCACGACGCCGAGCGGGCGGCGCTCCACGAAGCCGCTGACCAGCAGGAAGCCGAAGAGGCCGAAGATCAGGCCGGAGGCGCCCGCCGTGTTGCTGTGCGCCGGGGCCATGAGCCACACACCCAGCCCGTCGGCCACGATGACGACCAGGCACACCGCGGCGAACCGGCGCAGACCGCCCAGGGCCGCGAGAAAGCCCATGACCAGCAGCGGCACGCTGTTGGCGGCCACATGGGCGAAGCCGAAGTGGATGAACGCGGCCGGGACGACGTCGATCAGTTCGGACGGCTCGCGCGGTGTGATGCCCAGGCCGTCCAGTGCGTGGCCGCTGACCACGTCGACCACTTCCAGCAGCCACAGCAGCGCGATCCAGCCCACCATCAGCTTGGCCGCGGCCTTCGCGCGATCCGCGCGCGACCACTCGAGCTCCGTCCCCGACATGGCACCCCCACTGCTCCCTCGTCCCCTCCAGGGAACGCCCGGACCCCCTTGGCCGGTTCCCATCCCGCGACGCCGGATAGGCTCGGTGTCGTGAACCCAGTCAAGCCAGGAGAGACGCCGCGTACGCCTTGGATCGTAGGGGTCTCCGGCGCTTCCGGCACCCCCTATGCCGCCTCGGTGCTGCGCGCGCTGCTCGACGCCGGCGAGAGCGTGGACCTGGTGGTCAGCCGGGCCTCGCGGCTCACCCTGTTGGACGAGACGGGGATCCCCTTCCGGGACGCCCACTGGCAGGACGACCTGCGCGAATGGCTGTCCCGGGGCGCCGACGGAAAGCCCGGGACCTTTCCGGTGGGCATCGAGGGCGTACGGCACTGGAGCGCGGGGGATCTCGCCGCCGGCCCGTCCTCGGGGTCGTATCCGAGCAAGGGCATGCTGATCGTGCCCGCCTCCACGGCCTGCGTCGCCGGTGTCGCGCTCGGCCTCTCCAAGGACCTGTTGCAGCGGGCGGCGAGTGTCACCCTGAAGGAGCGCCGCCCGCTGGTCGTGGCCGTACGAGAGACCCCGCTCAGCGGCCAGACCCTGCGCCATCTCGTCACCCTGGACGACGCCGGCGCGAGTGTCGTGCCGGCCTCACCGGGCTTCTATGCGGGGGCGACCCACATCCAGGACCTCGTGGACTTCGTCGCCGGACGGGTGCTGGACGCGGCGGGCGTCGAGCACGGCCTCTACCGGCGGTGGAAGGGCGAACTGGGCGGCGGCGCACCGGGCCGGTAGCAGTACCTCTCACCTCTCATCACTTCGGGAACTCTTCAGCGGAAGGCTTCGATCGCATGGACGCGGTGGACAGGCAGCTCATCCAGGCCCTGAGGGAGAACGGCCGGGCCTCCTACGCGGAGCTGGGGCGCCTCGTCGGTCTGTCGGGACCCAGCGTCACCGACCGCATCAACCGGCTGGAGGCGGCCGGCGTCATCACCGGCTACCGCGCCACCGTCGACTCCGCCTCCCTCGGCCTCGGCGTCACCGCCCTCATCGGCATCTCGCTGTCCGACGCGGCCGACCACGAGGACGTGGCCGCCCGGCTGAAGGACCTCAGCGAGATCGAGGACTGCTGGTTCATCGCGGGCGACGACTCGTACATGCTCAAGGTGCGTTCCCCGGACGTCGACGGGCTGGAGAAGACCATCCGTCGGCTCAGCGGCACCAAGGGCGTGTCCCGGACCCGTACCACCATCGTGCTCTCCACGAAGTGGGAGAACCGGGTCGGGGAGCTGCCGGAAGAGGCGTAGACGTACGGTTGTCGAAGTGGTTTCTGCGGGGGTCGTCGGAGAGAGGTGTGGGCATGGACGTCGGGCTCAAGCGCGAGCTGGAGGAGAAGGTCAGGGCCGGTGAACGGCTGACCCGTGAGGACGGCGTCGCGCTGTACGAGTCGGACGACCTGGCGTGGCTCGGCGGCCTCGCGCACGAGGTGCGCACGCGCAAGAACGGCGACGTCGTCCACTTCAACGTCAACCGCCACCTCAACATGACCAACGTGTGCACGGCGTCCTGCGCCTACTGCTCGTTCCAGCGCAAGCCGGGCGAGAAGGACGCGTACACGATGCGCATCGAGGAGGCGGTGAAGCTCGCCAAGGCGATGGAGGGCGAGAACCTCACCGAGCTGCACATCGTCAACGGCCTGCACCCGAACCTGCCGTGGCGCTACTACCCGCGTTCGCTGCGGGAGCTGAAGGCCGCCCTGCCGGACGTCTCGCTCAAGGCGTTCACGGCCACCGAGATCCACCACTTCGAGACGATCAGCGGTCTGTCGGCTTCGGAGATCCTGGACGAGCTGATCGACGCGGGCCTGGAGTCGCTCACGGGCGGCGGCGCGGAGATCTTCGACTGGGAGGTCAGGCAGCACATCGTCGACCACCGCACCCACTGGGAGGACTGGTCGCGCATCCACCGCCTGGCGCACGAGAAGGGTCTCAAGACCCCGTGCACCATGCTGTACGGCCACATCGAGGAGCCCCGTCACCGCGTCGACCACGTCCTGCGGCTGCGTGAACTCCAGGACGAGACCGGCGGTTTCCAGGTCTTCATCCCGCTGCGCTACCAGCACGACTTCGTGGACCTGAAGGACGGCAAGGTACGCAACCGGCTGCAGGCCCGCACCCAGATGGCCACCGGCGCGGAAGCCCTCAAGACCTTCGCGGTCTCCCGGCTGCTGTTCGACAACGTCCCGCACGTCAAGGTCTTCTGGGTGATGCACGGCGTCCAGACCGCCCAGCTCGCCCTCCAGCACGGCGCGGACGACATGGACGGCTCGGTCGTCGAGTACAAGATCACCCACGACGCCGACAACTACGGCACGCCGAACAAGCTGACCCGCGAAGACCTCCTGGACCTCATCCGGGACGCGGGCTTCAGGCCGGTGGAGCGGAACACGCGGTACGAGATCATCAGGGAGTACGACGGCCCGGACGCGTCGCGTCGGGAGGCGCCGCAGCCGATGCGGGTGTGAGTCCTTCGGGGCGCGGGGGTACCCGGCGGGCGTGAGCCCTCGTACGACAGCGCCCGAGGACGCCTACACGGCCGAGCCCTTCCTCCCCGGCCGCGGCGGTCTCCCCGCCCTCCGGCGCGCCGCCGCCGACTGCCGGGGCTGTCCCCTGCACCGGGACGCCACGCAGACGGTGTTCGGCGAGGGCACCGCCCACGCGCGCGTCATGCTCGTGGGCGAACAGCCCGGCGACCAGGAGGACCGTCGGGGCAGGCCGTTCGTCGGTCCCGCGGGGAAGCTGCTGGACCGGGCGCTCGAAGAGGCCGGCATCGACCCCTCCGAGGCCTACGTCACCAACGCCGTCAAGCACTTCAAGTTCACCCGGGCCGAGCCCCGCAAGCGCCGTATCCACAAGGCGCCCACCCTGCGCGAGACGGCCGCGTGCGGGCCGTGGCTCGCCGCCGAGCTTGCGGTCGTCGAACCCGAGCTGATCGTGGTGCTGGGCGCGACGGCGGGGAAGGCACTGCTGGGCTCGTCGTTCAAGGTCACGCAGGTGCGCGGGACGGTGCTGGAGGAGGAGATCCACGGGCGCCGGGAGCGGCTGGTGCCGACCGTGCATCCGTCGTCGGTGCTGCGGGCGGACGACCGGGAGGCGGCGTACCGGGGCCTCGTCTCAGATCTCGAGGTGGCGGCGCGCCTGCTGTAGGTAATCCGTACTATGGCGCGGTGTCCCTTACTTTCACTCTTGACCCGGCCGTCGGCCCCGTCCTGCGGGACGGCATCCTCGACCTGTGGACCGACGTCTCCAACGCCGGTGGCTCCGTGGGCTTCGTGCCGCCCGTGGCGCGCGAGGAGATACGTCCCGAGCTGGTCAGGCACTTCGTGGGGATGGCCGAGGGGCGCACCCGGCTCCTGGTCGGGCACGACGAGGAGGGGCGGGTGGCCGCCACCGCCTTCTTCGGCTTCAACACCCATCGGCTGATGACGCACTGGGTGTGGCTGTACACGGTGATGGTGCACCCCCGGCACCAGGGCCGCGGCTACGGCCGCGACCTGCTGGCGGCCGCCGCCGACGCCGCCCGCGGCTTCCCCGGCACCGACGCGATACGGCTGACCTGCCGCGGCGGGAACGGCCTGGAGCGCTTCTACGGCTCCTGCGGCTACAAGGAGGTCGGCCGCATTCCCGGCGCGATCCGCGTCGCTCCCGGCGACGACCGGGACGACGTCTTCATGCTGCTGCCGCTCACCTGATCCCCGTCCGACCCCTGTCCGACCCCGTCCGCCTGCGTCCGACCCCCGTCGAAGATCGCAGGCCCGGCGTGCTTCACTGGACGGTGCCCCTTTTTGGAACCGGAAGAGTGGATTGACATGCTCCGCTACACGCTGATGCGCCTCGGGATCTTCGCGGGCTGCCTCGTGGTCGTCTGGGGCCTCGTCTACTCCGGCGTCGTCCCGCGCGGACTCGGTGACTCCAACGGCATGTGGGTCGTCCTGCTGTCCCTCCTGATCTCGGCCCCGATCAGCTTCGTGGTGCTGCGCAAGGAGCGGGACCGGGCCTCCGTACAGGTCGTCGAGCGGGTCGACCGGATGAAGGCCAACCTTGAGGCGAACGCCGCCCAGGAGGACGACGCGGACGACGCGGCGCGGGCGCAGGGGCAGACCTCGCGGTCGTAGTCGTTACGCGCGCGGGGGTTGGGAGTACGGCCGCCCAATTACCCTTGCCCCATGGGTGCCGTGAAGACCAAGCGGATGCCGCGCGCGGTCCGTGAGCAGCAGATGATCGACGCCGCCGTGCGGACCTTCGGGCAGCGCGGATACATGGCCGCGTCGATGGACGAGATCGCCGAACTGGCGGGCGTGTCCAAGCCGTTGGTCTATCTGTACCTGAACTCGAAGGAAGACCTGTTCACCGCCTGCATCCGCCGGGAGGCGAAGGCGCTCGTGCAGGCGGTCCGGGCCGGCGTACGGCCCGACGTGCCGGCCGACCGCCAACTCTGGGAAGGGCTGCGGGCGTTCTTCACGCACACCGGGCAGCACCCGGACGGCTGGGCGGTGCTGCACCTCCAGGCCCGTACCCGCGAACCGTTCGCGGCCGAGGTCACCGCGATGCGCGAGGAGATCGTCGCGTTCGTCACGGAGCTGATCGTGGTCGCGGCCCGGGAGGCCCACCGCGACCCCGACCTCCCCGAGCGTGAGGTCGCAGGCCTTGCCGAGGCCCTGGTCGGCGCCGCCGAGTCGCTGGCCGCCTGGGCCAACGCCACCCCCGCCACCACGGCCCGCCAGGCGGCGGCCACCCTGATGAACTTCGCCTGGGCGGGGCTGGGCAACCTCATGGAAGGGCGCCCGTGGGCGCCGCCCCCCACGCCGGAACCATGACACCTGTCACGCGGTAAGGCGGACGCCGGACGACGTACACGGCAAGTTCGTACGCCCCGGTGGCCGCCGTCGCCCGCCGCCGGGTGATCGCGATCGACGTGTGGACGAGACCGAGCAGCGGCAGCGGGAAGCCCCGGTCGCTCATCAGCCGCATGGCCAGCGGAAAGCCCAGCACATGCGGATAGGTGAGCGGCAGCGCGTCGTCGCCGGTCGCGAAGCCGCAGACCCGCTCGTACGCCGCGAGCCGCGAGAGGTCGATGCGCAGTCCGGGCAGGACGAGCCGGTCGCGGGGGAACTCGGCGTCCGGGCGCGGGCGTTTGAAGGGGGACAGCAGCGCACCGCGGGCGAGCAGGGGACCGAGCGCGGGGGCACCGGGCAGGACGACGGACACCGACATCACGCCCCCAGCAGACTCTGGCCGCAGACCCGTACCACCTGACCGTTGACCGCACCCGACGCCGTGAGCGCGAGCCAGGCCGTGGTCTCGGCGGCGTCCGCCGGAAGGCCGCCCTGGGCAAGGGAGTTCATCCGGCGCCGCGCCGCACGGATGAACAGCGGGACGGCCGCCGTCATGGTCGTCTCGATGAAGCCGGGTGCGACCGCGTCGGCCGTCACCCCGTGCCCTCTGGACCTCCACGGCAGATAGCGGTCGGCCATGTCCATAACTCCCCACGCGGACGGTCTACTTACTCCAAAGTCAGGTTACCCGAGGTAAGTAGAGGCCAGAAGGTGAAAATCGCTCACCATACCGCCCGGTAGGGCGCTATCGGCAAGAAAAGCCACGAGATTGCACATCCCCGACGCATCCCCACCGCCGGACAATCGCCGGACTTCCACCGCCTCATCACGCGAGCGCCGTACGATCTCCTCCCCTGACCTGCGGCAACTCTCGTGCAGGGCACCTCCGTTGAACCTCTGGGATCGCCCGTGTCCACCTCGCACCCGTCCACACCGGTGGCGGTCCACTCCACGACGTACGACGGCACGCCGGTTCTCGTGGAGCCCGAACTCCTGCGGCAGGACGGAAAGGTGCGCGAGGTCTCCGTACCGCCCTTCGTCCCGCGGCTGACGCACGGTTCGCTCGCCGACCTGCCCTTCGACAACGCGCGCATCGCCCCCGGCGACAACGTCCTCAGCCGCAGGACCGAGTCGGGCCGGTGGTCGGACGTGACGGCGGCCGGGTTCGCCGACGAGGTACTGGCGGTGGCGAAGGGCCTGATCGCCGAGGGGCTGGCCCCCGGGGACCGCATCGCCGTCATGGCACGGACCGTCTACGAGTGGACGCTCCTCGACTTCGCCGCCTGGGCCGCGGGCCTCGTCACCGTGCCGATCTACCCCACCTCCTCCGCCTTCCAGGCCCGGTGGATCCTCCAGGACTCCGGCGCCGCCGCGCTCGTCACGGAGACCGCCGCGCAGGCCGCGACCCTGGGCCCCGAACTCGACCGGGTGCCGGACCTGCGGCACCTGTGGGTCATCGAGAGGGGCCATGTGGAGCGCCTGGGCGAGTACGGCGCACAGGTGCCGGACCAGGAGGTGGCCGTACGGCGCGGGATGCTCGGCCCGGACACCCTGGCCACCGTCGTCTACACGTCGGGCACCACCGGCCGCCCCACGGGCTGCGCGATCACGCACGGCAACTTCTTCGCGGAGATCGACAACGCTGTCGAACTCCTCTATCCCGTGTTCCGGGCGCGCACGAGCGAGGAGGCCGCGGTCCTGCACTTCCTGCCGATGTCGCACATCTTCGGGCGCATGGTGGCGGTCGCCTGTATCCGCGCCCGGGTGCGCCTCGGGCACGCGCCGAGCCTGAAGTCGGAGGAACTGCTGCCCGACCTGGCGAGCTTCCGGCCGACCTGCCTGGTCGCCATCCCGTACATGCTGGAGAAGGTGTTCAACGTGGCCCGCGCGAGGGCCGAGGCCGGTGGCCGGGTCACGTCCTTCGACCGCGCGGTGGGCGTGGCCTGCCGCTACGGCGAGGCGAAGGAGGCCGGCAAGGCGGGCACGGGCCCCGGCCCGAGTGCCTCACTGAAGGCGGCCCGCTCCTTCTACGACCCGCTCGTCTACCGCCGTATCCGCAACGCCATGGGCGGCAGGGTCCGCTACATGATCTCCGGCGGCTCCCCACTGGGCCGACGGCTCGCCTCCTTCTACGCCGGAGCCGGCATCGAGATCTACGAGGGCTACGGCCTGACGGAGACGACGGGCGCGTCCACCGTCTCCCCGCCCCTGAAGCCCCGCCTGGGCACGGTGGGCTGGCCGCTGCCCGGCACCAGGGTCCGCATCGCGGCCGACGGCGAGATCCTGCTGGCCGGCGACCACGTGCTGCGCGGCTACTGGGACCTGAGCGCGGGCGGGGTCGTCCCGGCGACCGTCGACGGCTGGCTCGCCACCGGCGACATCGGGCAGCTGGACGAGGAGGGCTACCTCACCATCACCGGCCGCAAGAGCCGACCTGATCCGCCGGACACCCCCCCAGGAGCGCGGGGGAACGGCGCAATCGTTCAGGGGCGCGGGGCTGTATCGATATGCGGTTCCGCCACGTGGGCGCGACCAGCGACGACGATCCCGCAGACGACAAACGGGCAGGCCACGGCACAACCCCACCGCAAAACCCCCGGAGGGCCCGCACCAACTCCCCATCCGGGCATCGTACGATCGCCGTTCTAACCCGCGGTAACCCTTGAGCCGCGCACCGCCGGTGAACGTCTCGGCACGCACTGCACGTACATCACAGCAGAGCGGAATCGAGCTGCACGCCCCAGGAGCTGCCATGTCCGTGTCCGTGCCCTACCCGTCCGCGTCCGACTACGACGGTGTGCCCCAACTCGTCGAGCCCGAGATCCGGCGGCTGGGCGGGGAGGTGCGCGAGGCGTCCGTGCCGCCGCTCGTCGCGCCGCCCACCCACGGCTCGCTCGCCGACCTGCCGTTCGACAACGCGGACGCCGCGCCCGACGCGCGCGTCCTCAGCCACCGTACGCAGGACGGGGACTGGGCGGACGTGACGGCGGCGGAGTTCGCGGCGCAGGTCATGTCGCTGGCCAAGGGGCTGATCTCGGAAGGGCTGGTCCCCGGCGACCGTATCGCCGTCATGGCGCGGACGATCTACGAGTGGACGCTCCTCGACTTCGCCGCCTGGGCCGCGGGCCTCGTCACCGTGCCGATCTACCCCACGTCCTCCGTCTTCCAGACGCGGTGGATCCTCCAGGACTCCGGCGCCGTCGCCCTGGTGACCGAGAACGTGGGCCAGGCCGCGGCCCTCGGCCCGGAGTTGAGCCGGCTGCCCGACCTGCGCCACATGTGGATCGTCGAGAAGGGGCACCTGGAGCGCCTGGCCGAACTCGGGGCGCCCGTCCCCGAGCAGGAGGTCGCCGTACGGCGCGGCATGCTGGTCCCCGACACGCTCGCCACCGTGATCTACACCTCGGGCACCACCGGCCGCCCCAAGGGCTGCGTGCTCACGCACGGCAACTTCCTCTCGGAGGTCGACAACGCGACCGAACTCCTCTACCCGATCTTCAAGTCGAAGTCGACGGAGGACCCGGCCACCCTCCTCTTCCTCCCCATGTCGCACGTCTTCGGCCGCATGGTGGCGATCGCCTGCATCCGGGCCCGGGTCCGCCTGGGCCACGCACCGGGCCTGGACGCGGAAGGCCTCCTGGCCGACCTGGCCACGTTCCGCCCGACCTTCCTCCTCTGCATCCCCTACATGCTGGAGAAGATCTACAACAACGCGCGGGCCAAGGCGGAGTCCGGCGGCCGTGCGTCCGCCTTCGACCGCGCGGCGAGTGTCGCCGTCCGCTACGGCGAGGCGATGGAGGCCCGCCACGCCGGCACGGGCTCCGGCCCGAGCGCCGCACTGAAGACGTCCCGTGCCTTCTACGACCAGCTCGTCTACCGCCGCATCCGCAACGCCATGGGCGGCAGGATCCGCCACCTCATCTCCGGCGGCTCCCCGCTCGGCCGCCGCCTCGCGGCCTTCTACGCGGGCGCGGGCATGGAGATCTACGAGGGGTACGGTCTCACCGAGTCCACCGGCGCCGCCACGGTCACCCCACCCCTCAAACCCCGCCTGGGCACGGTCGGTTGGCCGATGCCCGGCACGAAGGTCCGTATCGCGGCCGACGGCGAGATCCTGCTCAGCGGCGGCCAGGTCTTCCGCGGCTACTGGGACCCGCAGGGCGGCGGGGTGATCCCGGCCCAGACGGACGGCTGGTTCCCGACCGGCGACATCGGCCGCCTGGACGACGAGGGCTACCTCACCATCACCGGCCGCAAGAAGGAGATCCTGATCACCGCGGGCGGCAAGAACACCGCGCCGGCCCCCCTGGAGAACTGGCTCCGCTCGCACCCCCTGATCTCCCAGTGCATGGTCGTCGGGGACCGCCGCCCCTACATCGCCGCGCTCATCACCCTGGACATGGAGGGCGTCAGCCACTGGCGCCGGATGAACGGCAGGCACCCCGTTCCCGCCGAACTCCTGGTCGACGACGACGAGTTGAAGGCGATCCTGCAGCGAGCGGTGGACGAGGCGAACAAACTGGTCTCCCGCCCGGAGTCCATCCGCCGCTTCGTCATCGTCCCCGGGGACTTCACGGAGGAGGCGGGCCATCTCACGCCGTCGATGAAGCTGCGCCGGGAGACGGTGATGCGCGACTTCGCGGCGCACGTGGAGGCGTTGTACGAGCGCTGAGCCGCCCGCCCGCCCCCGTCACACGGTGAGCCCGGGCAGGGGCCCCTCGGTGGGAGGTGCCCCCACTCGCCGCACCGGGCAATAGCACCCGACGCCGCCCCCTCACGGGCAAACGTCGCCTGCCGGGTTACGGGCCTACGCGCGGGGCTTGCGGGCGATGAGGCAGGCCTGCGGGACCGGCTCCGCGAGCTCCTCGTCCGGTTCGCGCACGGTCCGGGACAGCAGCGTGAACCCGGCCTCCGTCAGCAGGTCCGCCATGTGTTCCGGGCGGCGCCGCTGGAAGTCCAGCGAGACCGGGTGGCCCCACGGGTTGTCGTGGCGGCGCGGTAGGTCTCCGGCCTGGAAGGCGAGCAGGAGGTGACCGCCGGGGGCCAGCACACGGTGGAACTCGGCGAACAGGGACGGGAGCCGGTCCACAGGGGTGTGGATGGAGGAGTAGTAGGAGACGACACCGGCCAGGCTGCCGTCCGCATGGTCTAGGTCCAGCATCGACCCCTGGTCGAACCGCAGCCCCGGGTTCTCGCGGCGCGCGATCGACAGCATCCCCTCCGACAGGTCCAGCCCGAACACCTGCAGACCGAGCGAGGCGAGATACCCGGTGGTCCGGCCCGGTCCGCATCCAAGGTCGGCCACGGGCCCGTCACCGCCCACGAGTTCGGCGTAGGCGGTGAGCAGGGCCCGGTCCAGGGGCCGGTGGGTGAGCCCGTCGCGGAACTGGTCGGCGTAGTCGTCGGCCACGGCGTCGTAGAAGGTGCGGGTGGCGTTGAGGAAGTCGGTGTCGGTCATGGCCGGGGACGCTACCCGCGGCCACTGACAGCCCCGCCCCGCCCCGGCACCCGGCCGCTCACCCCACCCCGGCCATCCGCAGCACCGCGGTGGTCACCGCCGCCCCCAGCACCACCACCGCGAACGGCGCCCGCCGCCAGGCCAGCACACCCGCCACCAGCACCCCGCCCGGCCGCGCCCACCCGGCGAACCCGCCGCCCTCGGTCAGCGCCCCCGTCGCCAGCAGCGCGACGAGCAGGACGACCGCGCCGGCCGCCATCAACTCCTGGAGCCGTACCGGGAGTTCCACCCGCCCGTGCAACACGGGCCCCACCAGCCGGAAGGCGTACGTCCCCACTGCCAGAGCCAGGATCAGCGCAACGGTCGCGTTCATTTCGCCACCTCCTTACGGCCGTACACGAAGAGTCCGGCCAGTGCCATCAGCACCGGCACCCCCGCTGGAACGGCCGGCGTCACCGCCAGGGCGACTGCGGCACCGAGCAGCGCACACCGGCGTATCCGCGCGTCCTCGCGCAGGGTGGGCAGGACCAGCGCCACGAGCACCGCGGGGAAGGCCGCGTCCAGGCCGTACGCCGCCGTGTCCCCGAGGGCGTCCCCGGCCAGCGCTCCGGCCAGGACGCCCACGTTCCACACGACGAACAGGCCGATGCCCGAGACCCAGAACGCCGCCCGGCGCCGTACCGGATCCGGCTGGGCGAGAGCGAAGGCCACCGTCTCGTCGGTGACCAGATGGGCGCCCAGCAACCGCGCCGCGCGCCCCCGGCCGAGGATGTCCGCCACCGCGAGGCCGAACGCCGCCGTCCGGGTGTTCAGGAGCAGGCCCGTGGCGGCCGCGGCGAATGGACCGCCCCCGGCCAGCAGCACGCCCACCGCGCTGAACTGGGCCGATCCCGCGTACACCACCAGCGACATCACCACCGGAACCCACACCGGCAGACCGCCGGCCACGGAGATCGCGCCGAAGGACACACCGACGATGCCGCTCGCGAGCCAGACGAGTGAGCTGTCACGGACGAGGTCATTGCTGATGCCTCTGCGAAGTCCCCTGCCGATGCCTCTGCCGATGCCACTGCCGGGACCCTTGCCGAGTGTTCGTTGCAGCGAACGCATGTTCTCTAGAATGGACAGCAGCTACTGTGTTCGTCAAGGCGAACGATCGTACCGATGGAGCGAACAACATGTCCGACGCGCCGCCTCCGCCCTCCCGTCTCCCCCTCGACTGGATCGCCGCGGCGCTGAGGCGCGAGCGCACCCGGGCCGGGCTCTCCCTGTCCGAGCTGGCCAAACGGGCCGGGATCGCCAAGTCCACGCTGTCCCAGCTGGAGGCGGCGAGCGGGAATCCGAGCATGGAGACGATCTGGGCGCTGGCGGTGGCGCTCGGCGTGCCGTTCAGTGCGCTGGTGGAGCCGCCGGCTCCGGCCGTTCAGGTGATCCGGGCAGGTGAGGGGCCCACTGTGCACTCCGAGCAGTCCAGCTATCTGGCCACCCTGCTGTCGGCAAGCCCGCCGGGAGCCCGCCGGGACATTTACTCCGTCCGGCTGGAGCCCGGCACCGTCCGCGACTCCCGACCGCACATTCCGGGGACCGTCGAACACATCGTGGTCAGTGCCGGCCGGGTGAAGGCGGGCCCGCCGGACGAACAGGCGGAGCTCGGCCCGGGGGACTACATGGCCTACCGGGGAGACGTGCCGCACAGGTACGAGGCGCTGGCACCCGGGACGGCATTCGTGCTGGTGATGCAGCACGTGTGAACTCTCGCGCATGACACGTGCGCGTTCTCGCGTATGAGCTGTGTGGCTGTGGGGGAAAGGCAGGAGCCCCGTTGCCTTGCGGCACGGGGCTCCTTGGGTACTGCTATCTGTTCCGGATCAAAGCACCATGCTCCGAAGACCGAAGACTCAGACGGGGGTGACGTTCTCCGCCTGCGGTCCCTTCGGACCCTGGGTCACGTCGAAGGAGACCTGCTGGTTCTCCTCCAGCGAACGGAAGCCGCTCGCATTGATCGCCGAGTAGTGAACGAAGACGTCGGGGCCGCCGCCTTCTTGGGCGATGAAGCCAAAGCCCTTTTCGGCGTTGAACCACTTCACGGTTCCGGTAGCCATAAGCCCTCCTTGGGCCCAAAGGGTTGCCCTGCTCCAGAACCCTGCAAGTGTGAAAACAAGTCCCGCACTACTGCATACGTCTGAAAACGACTAGAGCCCGCGGTTACATGCTCCGCAGGCTCTGTACTGCAAGGGAAACCAAACTGCAACTTGCGGCGAGCCTAGCACGCAGGCAGCCGAAAGCAATAGAGGGCAAGATCACGTCACCCGAACGTTTGAAAGTGCCGCATGGGGCTGACGGGACACGGCAAAGGCGCCGCACCACCCTGAAGGGTGCACCGTACCCCATAGGGTCTAGCCTCGCGATGTGGACAATTCTCGCACCCGGCCGCGCGTCGGCCACATCCAGTTCCTGAACTGCCTGCCTCTGTACTGGGGGCTCGCGAGGACGGGCACGCTCCTCGACTTCGAGCTGACGAAGGACACCCCGGAGAAGCTCAGTGAGCAGTTGGTGCAGGGAGACCTCGACATCGCGCCCATCACCCTGGTCGAGTTCCTCAAGAACGCGGACGACCTGGTCGCCTTCCCGGACATCGCGGTGGGATGCGACGGCCCGGTGATGTCCTGCGTGATCGTCTCGCAGGTCCCGCTGGACCAGCTGGACGGCCGCCGGGTCGCCCTCGGGTCGACCTCGCGCACCTCCGTCCGTCTCGCACAGCTGCTCCTCGCCGAGCGTTACGGCGTCCAGCCCGACTACTACGTCTGCCCGCCCGACCTCAGCCTGATGATGCAGGAGGCCGAAGCGGCCGTACTCATCGGGGACGCGGCCCTGCGGGCGAACCTCCTCGACGGGCCGCGGTTCGGCCTTGAGGTGCACGACCTCGGCACGCTGTGGAAGGAGTGGA
The DNA here is from genome assembly GCF_058267695.1 of Streptomyces sp. DF42. Lineage (NCBI taxonomy): Bacteria > Bacillati > Actinomycetota > Actinomycetes > Kitasatosporales > Streptomycetaceae > Streptomyces > Streptomyces sp. DF42. The sequence goes on from NZ_CM177859.1 coordinate 5,685,751, forward strand.
CGGGCCTCCCCTTCGTCTTCGCCGTCTGGGCCGCCCGCCGCGACTACCTCGCGCGCGAACCGGAGATCACCCGCAAGGTCCACGAGGCCTTCCTCGCCTCCCTCAACCTCTCCCTGGAGGAGGTCGGCAAGGTCGCAGAGCAGGCGGCCCGCTGGGAAGCCTTCGACGAGCGGATCCTGGAGCAGTACTTCACGACGCTCGACTTCCGCTTCGGGGGCCCGCAGCTGGCGGCGGTCACGGAATTCGCCCGGCGCGTGGGGCCGACCACGGGATTCCCGGCGGATGTGAAGGTGGAGCTGCTGCAGCCGTAAGCCGCCGGGGAACGGCGCACTACCCTTTTCTCGTCGTTACGGGGGACACGGGGGAGGGGTGGGGGTCATGCAGCCGCTCGGGGTCGAAGAGCCCACCGTCGTGGGGCCCTACCGGCTGCTCGGCCGGCTCGGCTCCGGCGGGATGGGCCGCGTCTATCTGGGCCGCAGCGCCGGGGGCCGCACCGTCGCGGTCAAGATCGTGCACCCGCACTTCGCGCTCGACGAGGAGTTCCGGGCCCGCTTCCGCCGTGAGGTCGAGGCCGCGCGCCGGGTGGGCGGAGCATGGACGGCGCCCGTCCTGGACGCGGACCCCGAGGCCGGGGTGCCGTGGGTCGCGACGGCGTACGCGGCGGGCCCGTCACTGTCGGGGGCGGTCACGGACAACGGTCAACTGCCCCTGCATTCCGTACGGGTCCTGGGCGCGGGCCTCGCGGAAGCGCTTGCGGCGGTGCACGAACTGGGCCTCGTACACCGGGATGTGAAGCCGTCGAACGTCCTGCTGACCCTCGACGGCCCCCTCTTGATCGACTTCGGGATCGCCCGGGCCACGGACGGCACGACGTCCCTCACCTCGACCGGCGTCTCGATCGGCTCGCCCGGCTACATGTCCCCCGAGCAGATCCTCGGCAAGGGCGCCACGGGCGCGGCCGACGTCTTCTCGCTGGGAGCGGTGCTGGCGTACGCGGCGACGGGGGAACCGCCGTTTCCCGGTGACTCGTCCGCCGCGCTCCTCTACAAGGTCGTCCACGAGGAGCCCGAACTCGGCTCGCTGAGCGGTGAGTTGCGGGAGGTGGTGGAGTCCTGCCTGACCAAGGATCCGACGCAGCGGCCGACTCCGGGCGAGGTGGCACGGCGGATCGCTCCCGAGGGGGCGGCGCGGATGGTGGCGGGCGGATGGCTGCCGGGGGCGCTGGTGGAGCAGGTGAGCCGTAGCGCCGTACAGCTGCTGAACCTTGAGGTGAGAGAGGCGGCTTCCGGGCCGGTGGGGTTCAGCAGTCCTTCGGTCGGGGACGCAGTGCCGGCTGATGGGGATGAGGCGACCACCGGTGGGGACGGTGTGGCGACCGGTGGGGATGAGGCGGCAACCGGCGCAGATGGGGCGACGGCCGGTGGAAATGAGGCCGGGCGGCCGACGGCGGGGGAGTTCGGGCCGGCGCCGGTGATGCCGGCGGCTGCGCCTGCGCCTGCCTCCGTACCCGAGCCGCGCGACGCACCTCCCGTCGAACAGCGGCCGGGCAGGCTCTCCGTGTCCGTGGCCGCGGCGTCCACGCCGGGGGACGGCGGACGGGGACGCCGGCTGAGCTGCACGGTGGCGCTGGCGGTCGCGGGAGCGCTGGCGGCGGTGACGGTGGGGTCGGTGTTCGTGTTCGACCTGCTGCCGGGCAGCGGCGGCCACAACGATGCGGGAGGTGGCCGGGGGGCGTACTCGCCGGCGCCCACTGCGGCTTCGAGTGCGGCGCCGAGTACCGCTCAGAGTGCGACGCCGAGTGAGGGTTCCAGGACGGCGGCCGGCGCCCCGCCCGCCGTCCCCGCCACCTACCTCGGCACCTGGGAGGGCCAGGGCCTCGCCCTCGACGGCGCCTTGCCGGTCGGCACCTTCCGGCTGACCGTCCACCAGGCGGGCGTGGGCGAGGAGTTGGGCCGACTCCGCCAGACCGACCAGCTCGGCGGCGTCTGCAACGACGTACTGACCGTCAAGACGGTCACGAAGAAGCAGATCGTCGCGACGTCGGTGGGCGCGAAGTCCAACCACGCGGGATGCAACCCGGCGGCGCACACAGTGCGGTTGTCGCGGGTGGGGGACGATCTGAAGTACGTGTCGGACAGCGAGGCGGAGGGGAACCCTGCGGCTCGGATGTCGCGGGTGGAGTAGAGGGCTTCGCCCCAAGGTTCGGGTATCTGACGAGCGGGGGATCAGCGGGCCCGCCGCTCCCATGCGTACCGTCGATCACTAGTGTGTCTGCGACAGCGTTCCTCCGGGCAGGCACGACGCTCTGCAGCGTCGGCAGTTCCCTGGCGGGCGGTGTCTCTGGCATGGATGCCAAGACCGGCCGGGTCCGCTGGACCTGGCCCGACGACAAGGACAGAAGCGACGACTGGCAGATCGCGCTCTCCGGAAACCGGCTGATGGTGACGAACGGGCCGGACAGCTACGCGATGCCGACGGTCTGACATGCGATGCCGGCGGTCCGGCGGCCGGTGTCCGCCGCTCGTCGCCCGACGCCCGATGCACGGGCGGCCGAGCGCGGAAGCAGCCACTGCCATTAGTCTCCGTTAGCTGATGTAACGCAGGTGGCCACAGGGGCCGACGGGAGGATGACCGCCATGCGGATGCTGGTCACGGTCGTGCAGGAAGGTGGTGAGCCGCACGACGTTGTGATCGCAACGGACGACATGGCCACCGCCGGCGACGTCGCGGAGGTGTTGGGGGCGGCCCTCGGGCACCCCGCACCCCACCCAGGCCACGGTGCGGGGAACGTGGTGCAGATGCCGGGCACCACCGCGGTCCCGATGCCCGGCTACGGAGCGGCCGACACCCGGGCTCCCTCGCTGTGGGCCGACGGTCTGTACTGCGATCCGGCGGCACCGGCCGCCACCGTACTGCGCGACGGCATGCGCGTCTCCGTGGACGACTCGATAGGCCCGCTCCTGCGCAAGGGCGAGCCGGTCGGCCAGTACGAGTTGAGGGTGGCCGGCGGACCCGCGGCCGGCCGGGTGGTCCGGCTGGGCGTGGGAGCGGCAACCGTGGGATCCGCGCCGACCTGCACGTTGCCCGTGTCGGACCCGTCGCTGCCGCAGGTCGCGCTCCGGGTGACGATCGACTTGCAGGGCGACACCAAGGTCAGCGCCGAAGGCGGCGCCGAGGTACTGCTCGACGACGAAGCGGTGGAGACCGGGGCGTCCTGGCCGCTCGGCGGCGTCGTCCGGGTCGGCGACTCGCTCCTCGTCCTCGACCGGGTGGCCGAACCCGACGCGCATCTGTCCCTGATGAGCGAAGGCGGCCTCGCCTACAACCGCCCGCCCAGGCTGTCCCCCCTCAGACCACGTCGACGGCTCGTGGTGCCGGTCCCGCCCGGCAAGGGGGAGAAGGCCAAGTTCCAGCTCCTCATGGCGATCATGCCCCTGTTCTTCGGGCTGGGCATGTACTTCGTCACCAAACAGGTCTACATGCTGGCGTTCTGCCTCATGAGCCCGCTGATGATGCTCGGCCAGTGGATCAGCGAGAACCGCGAGGGCAAGAAGAAGGACAAGACCTCGCTGAAGCAGTACAAGAAGGACCTCGCGCAACACAAGGCCGAACTGGCCGTCCTCGGCAAGGAGGAGCAGCGCGCCCGCCGCCAGGACGCCCCCGACCCGGCCGAGATCCTGCTCTTCGCCACCGGCCCGCGTCGTCGCCTGTGGGAGCGCCGTCTCACCGACCCCGACGCGATGCTGCTCAGGATCGGCGTCGGCGGGCTGGAGTCCGACGTGGAACTCGCCCTGGCGCGCGGCGGCCTGTCGGGCGACGAGGACACCCCGCAGCCCCCGGTCCTGCCGGACGTCCCGGTCACCCTCCCCTTCGCCAGGCTCGGCGTCGTCGGCATCGCCGGTGACCGCGCACGGGCGATGGCCACCGCCCGGTGGATCAGCGTCCAGGCCGCCGTACTGCACAGCCCCCGGGACCTCTCCCTCGTGTCCCTGTCGGCGACCCAGGCGGCCGGAGCCGAGTGGCACTGGACCCACTGGCTGCCCCACACCAACCCCGAACAGGGGCAGGACTGCGTGGCGTTGGTCGGCTTCGACTCCGAGGGCATCACCCGCAGGGTCAACGAGCTGCTGAACGAGCTGACCCGCCGCAAGGCGGCCCGCGAACAGCAGAACGCCATGGGGCAGCTGTACCCGGACGCCAACATCCTGCTCATCCTGGACGGCGCACGCCTCCTCCGCCGCGTCCCCGGCGTCCCCCAACTCCTCACCGAGGGACCGCAGTACGGCATCATCGCCCTCTGCATCGACGAGGACGAGCGACTCCTCCCCGAGGAGTGCAAGGCCGTCGTCGCCTGGTCCCCCGACGCCGCCCACCACGTCCGGGTGCGCGGCTACGGCATGGAGGGCGTGGGCGACATCCTGGCGGACCAGGTCACCTACGAGTGGTGCGAGCTGCTCGCCCGCTCCCTGGCACCGGTGCGGGACGTCAGCCGCGACGACGCCGGCGCCGCATTGCCGACCTCGGCCCGGCTGCTGAACCTGCTGAACATGCCCAACCCCACGGGTGCGGACGTGGAACGCATCTGGCACACGGGTGGCGCCACGACCGCCGCCCCGATCGGCATCGCGGCGGACGGCCCGTTCGTCCTGGACATCCGCAGGGACGGACCGCACGCGCTGGTGGCCGGTACGACGGGTGCCGGTAAGTCGGAGCTGCTGCAGACGATCATCGCCTCACTCGCGGTGGCGAACCGTCCGGACGCCCTGAACTACGTCCTCATCGACTACAAGGGCGGCAGCGCCTTCATGGACTGCGCCCGGCTGCCCCACACCGTCGGCATGGTCAGCGACCTCGACGCCCACCTGACCGAGCGGGCCCTGGCCTCGCTCGCGGCAGAGCTGCACCGGCGCGAGCGGATCCTCTTCGACGCGGCCGCCAAGGACATCGAGGACTACAACGACACCCGCAAGCTCCGCCCCGAGCTGGAGCCGATGCCCCGACTGGTGCTGGTGATCGACGAGTTCGCCTCCCTGGTCGCCGAACTCCCGGACTTCATCGCGGGCCTGGTCGACATCGCCCGTCGAGGCCGTTCACTGGGCGTGCACCTGGTGCTGGCGACACAGCGCCCGGCGGGTGTGGTGAGCGCGGACATCCGGGCCAACACGAACCTCAGGATCGCGCTGCGCGTAACGGACGCCTCGGAATCCCAGGACGTCATCGACGCCCCGGACTCGGGCGCCATCGCGAAGTCGACCCCCGGTCGCATGTATGTCCGCTCCGGCGCCCAGTCCCTGGTCGGCGTGCAGTCGGCCCGTATCGGTGGCCGCCGCCCGGCAACGGGCCAGACCGGCCCGAAGGCTACGCTCCAGCCCCTGGCCTGGAACGCCTACAGCCGCCCGCTCCCCAAGCAGAACCAGGCCGACGACGACGGCACCATGGTCACCGACCTGGCGGTCCTGGTCGACGCGGTCCGCGACGGCGCGGCCCGCATGGGCTACGGCGAACAGCGCAGCCCGTGGCTGCCGCCGCTGGGGGAGCAGGTGACCCTGCAGGAACTGGAGGCATACGGGGCGGCGGGCTCCGGTGCCGACGTGGCACCGATCCCGTACGGCCTCATCGACCTTCCCGCGAGGCAGAGCCGCACGCCGCTCGCCCTGGACCCGGTCCACGGCGAACACACGCTGCTGCTCGGCGGTGCCCGCTCCGGCCGCTCGACGGCCCTGCGCACGCTGGCCGGTTCGCTGGCTCGCGCCACTTCCCCGCACGACGTGCACCTCTACGGCATCGACTGCGGCTCCAACGCCCTCCTGCCGCTGATGCGCCTGCCGCACGTGGGCGCCGTGGTCACCCGCGACGAACCCGACCGCGTACGACGTCTCATCGACCGCCTGCTCGCGGAGATCGCCCGCCGGCAGCGCCTGCTCGCGATGGAGGGCGCGTCCAGCACCGCCGAGCAGCGTGCCGCAGCGGCGCCGGAGGACCGGCTGCCGTGGATGGTGCTCCTCCTGGACAGCTGGGAGGGCTTCGCCTCCACCTTCGAGAACTACAACTACGGCTCGCTGCTCGAAGCGGCCCAGCGAATTTTCCGTGAAGGTTCGGCAGTGGGGCTGAAAGTGGTCATGACGGCCGACCGCAGCGGCCTCAGCGGTCATGTCTCCTCCGCCTTCGCGGACCGGCTCGTCATGCGTTTCGCCGACCCGAGCGACTACGCCACGGCCGGACTCCAGCCTCGCGAGGTCCCGAAGAACATGCCTCCGGGCCGTGCGCTGCGGATCACCGACACAGGCGTGAACGAGACCCAGATCGGCCTTCTGGCCGAGGACCCGGCGGGTCAGGCGCAGGTGCGCGCCCTGCGCGAGATCGCGGAGGAGGCGCGAGCACGTTACGCCCGTATTCCCGCCGACCGCCGCCCTCTGCGGGTGGACGCACTGCCGTCCCGCATCACGGCGTCGGAAGCACTGGCCCTGGACCCCGACTTCGCCCCGTCGTCCCGCCTCTGGGCACTGATCGGCGTCGGCGGCGACGAACTCCACCCCGTCGGCGTCGACCTGGAGGAGAGCGGCCCCGGCTTCGTCATCGCGGGGCCGCCCAAGTCGGGCCGCTCCACACTGCTGCTGGCCGCGACCGAGTCGCTGCTGCGCGCCGGGACCCCGGTGGTACTGGTCACCCCGCGCCGCTCCCCGCTCCGTGACCTGGAGGGCAGGGACGGTGTCCTGGGCGTGCTCAACGCCGACAGCCGCGAGGACGACCTGGAAGAGCTGACCGCCAAGGCGCCGAACGGCTCCTACGTGGTCGTCGCCGACGACGCCGAACTCCTCTACGACACAAGCCTCGACGAGGCCCTGGAGGCAGTCGTCCGCAAGGGCGCCGACGGCGGCATCGGCCTGCTCGCGGCCGGCACGACGGACAGCCTCTCCGGTCAGTACCGAGGCTTCGCCGTCGAGGCCCGCAAGTCCCGCAACGGCGTGCTGCTGACCCCGCAGAGCCCGTCGGACGGCGAACTCTTCGGCATCCGCCTCCCCGCGAACAGCGGCGGCGGATCGGCGGGCAGCGGCCTGTTCGTGTCGGGTGGGTCGTTCATGCCGATTCAGGGGGTCATGAACGGCTGAGCGCACGATGTCGCCGTCACGTCGAACGTCGCGTCTCTCGGCGTCGGAATGGCCGCCACTTGGGGCACTGAGGCACTGAGGCGCTGATCGTGGCCGGTGCCGGTGCCGGTGCCGGTGCCGGTGCCGGTGCCGGTGCCGCTTCCGGTGGCCCGGTCGGCTGGGCCGTGGGAGCGGGCATCCTGGTGGGTGCCGGCCTTGGGTACGCCGCCTATTACGCCCTCAACACCGATACGGGCAAGAAGGCCATTCATGCCGTCACCAACGCGGTCAAGGATGTCGGCAAGAGCATCGGCGGCGCTGCCAAGACAGTCGGCGGCCGGCTCGGGTTGTGACTCACGGAAACCGGATCTCATAGTGAAGAAGAAGAGGACGAAGCGGTCGCGGAACGATTGGACTCCGCCTCCGAACACCGGCGAACAGAAAGCCCGGTTGGAGGAGTCACGTAGGAAGATCGCCCTTGTGCGACAGCCGGTGCCACAGCGGCGACTGATCCTGACGCTGTTCACCCTGTTCCTCGTGGCCCTCGGTATTTTCCTCGCTTTCTCCCTTCCCGCGCACTCGCTCGTCAGCGACCTGCGTTCGCGCGGAGTCGCCACGTGGGCGGAGGTGACGTCCTCACCGAGGGACCACTTCGGTAGCCCCGGCAACATCCAAATCCAGTTCAAGGGCCCCAAGGGCGAGGTCGACCCGACACTGAGCGACTGGGGCGGCAGACGCCCCGGCGGCCTGGCGACCGGAAAGCTCGTATCGGTCACCTACGACCCGCAGGACCCCACCCGAGTGCTCACCACGGCCTGGGTGAAGAATCCACCGGTCCTGACCCTGCCGATGCTGGTGTCACTGATCGTGTCCGCGTTCTTCCTGGCGGGGACGATTTTCCTCACCATACGGCGGCGCAGACTGTTGTCCGACCGGAAGCAGGCGGACATGGCGGAGAAACCGGAGAACGAGAGGGAACACCTGTGACCGGCTCCGAGCCCAAGGTCGACAATCCGAGAAAAGCGGACCTGGTGAAGTTGCGCGGTGCCCTCGCCAAGGAGGTCGCCCGCCTCAGGGACGCCCTCAAGCGCCCGACCGAGGACATCGGCGGTGACAAGGTCTGGGTCGGAAAGAACGCGCGAGCCTGGCACCGCGAGATGGAGGGTCGCAACAAACGACTGAATGACCAGGTCGACAAGCTGCTTCCGGTGATCGACGCGGCCATCCGGAACGAGCCGGACAAGGTGTCGGCGACCGAGGCTCGGATGTACCACCAGGCGATCTAGGGACCGGACTTCTCCACTGGACCGGAGCCCTGGGCTGGGATGTCGAACTTCGACCGTCGTGGTCGGCCCCTTCCGGAATGCGATCGCATTCGCGTCCGCTCGCAGGCTCGTCTCCGCGGTGCGCGCTTCGGGCGGCAACGGGGACGGCGGGCGGCGGGGTTGCTCCAGGGGCGAGCAGGTGTCACCAAGGGGCCTGAACGCGCCGCCGGGGCGCCGACTCGGAACCGTGGGTTCTCGGCCGGCGCCCCGGTGGGCAGTGTCATCCGCGCGGGCAGCCTGGGATCAGGTGGCGCGCTCGATGTTGTCGGCACTCGTCTGCGCCGACTTGCTGGCCTCGTTCAGGGTGTCGACCCACTTCGAGAACGTCGGCTTGACGTCGTGCCAGTCGTGGCGGAAACGGTCGGCCTTCGGGCCCTTCCAGAAGCCCTCGCTGTGGCTCGTCTTGCCGTCCAGGTCCTTGATCAGGACCTGGAGGTCGTGAGCCTTGTGAGCGAAGAGCTTGGAAAGCTCCCGGAGTTGCTGAAGATCTGCACCGCGATCCATGGCGATCCTCCCCGTGTGGTTCAGAGGCAACCGGACTGTCCGTTTGCAACAGTGGACGCTACCGCACCACACATAGCCGTCGTCCAGTGCTGCCGGAGATCTGATCATCCGGTGAACAAACCGTGGTCATCCGGGCGGGAGGGTCCAGGTAAAAGGAGACCCATGGATCGGTATGCTGAGGCTCTTAGTCAGCGGGGGAGGCTGCTATGGCAAATCCTGACATTCAGGAACTCAACCACCGCGCCAGCCAGTTGAGGTCGCTGGCCGACCATATCGACGCCCTCGTCGACACTGCCAAGAAGCACAGCACGGTCGGCATGAAATCCTGGTCGGGCCCGAACGCGGATCACGTGCGCGGCAAGCTGAAGAGCTGGCAGACGACGTGCGGCACAGTTGCCCAGGCACTCCGCGACGAGGCGCACCAGTGCACCAAGGACGCCAAGGACCTGCAGAACCAGAAGAAGTGAGCCGGCGCTGACGCCGCCTCGCGGAAGGAACCCAGCCCAGTGCCTTCGTACGACAGCTCCCGAGCCCGTTTCCGCCTGGCCGACCACCACATCGCCGTCTTCGCGCACCTCCTGGACGGCGAGACACCACCCGAGGAACTGTGGGAGTCACTCGTCGAGCTCCAGCGCATCGGCCTGGTCGGCGAAGAGGGAGAACTGGCGCCGCTGCTGCGTGACTTGCTCGGCACGCTGGCCGACCCCATGGTGATGATCCAGGTCGAGGTCACCGGCGAGCACGGCCCGGTCAACCACGGCGTGGTCGTGGGCCAGGAAGCCGTCATCTCGCACGACGGCTGGCCGGGCGAGGAGGAGTCGGAGTACGTCTCCATCGAACCCAACACCCTCGTCTGGGAACTGGCCCGCAAGGTCAACCTGCATCGCGGGGAGAAGCCCGAGGAGGGCGCCCCCGAGGTGCGCCTCGTGACGAAGATGGCGGCGCTGGACGCCGCGTTCGTGGCGCTGGAGGAACCGGGCGAGGACGACGACGCGACGCGCGAACTCGTAAGCAAGGCACTCGTCGAGGCGGACACAAACCTCAAGGATCCGGCCCTAGGCCAGTTCCTGGACCTGGTCCTCTCCCTCAACGCCACCTGGCGCATCACGACCGCCTGGGACGGCAGGCACGACGGCCAGACATCCACCATGATCCGCGCTCTCGCCGTCTGGGACTGCGGGCCCCTCGGCTACTGGATCCGCGAGCAGCCCGAGGAGCCGATCATGCCGGGCCAGGTCGGCCCGGACAGCCAACTCGTTCTGGTTCGCTCCAACTCGGCCGAGGTCTGGGAGAAGATCACGGATTTGCTGCCGGACAAGGAAGAGCTGCCGACCGGGGGCGAGTGACGGCAGAGATCCGGAGCCGAGCATGAGGAACGTTAACCCGGGACGACCTGGACCGGCTCGCCAAGCTGTTTGACGGCAGAGCCGGGATGCAGGACAAACTCGATGAGGCCTTCTCCAGGGCCTCAAGATCGGGTGTCAGTGGATGCAGGGCTGAGCGGCGCGAGGTGAGCGGCGTGGTGCCCGGCTGACCGGTTATGTGTGCCGAGCTGCTCGTCACGATGGGGGTGTTCGTGCTGTGCGGGCGGCTGCGGTGGTGCGGGGACCGATGTTGGCGTGGGGTGACCGCCGGCCGGTCAGAACCAGTTCATGGGATTCGCCTTGGACTTGGCGATGGACTTGCCCAGATCCTTTGCCTTGTCACCGACCCACTTGGTTGCCTCTCCCGCGCCCTTCTTGATGTCGTCCCAGTGCTGGACCACCTTTGCGCCGCCGTAGATGAGGCCGGTGCCCACGGCCAGGCCGATGGTCACCGGGTTCGGGGCGACCATGGCGGCCGTCAGCGAGGCGTTGAAGCCGACCTCCGCGACGTCGGCGACGTACGCGGCGCCGTTCTTCTTGAAGGCGGTGACCGGGTTGCCCTGCGAGATGACGTTGGCGGCGCTGTAGCCGGTGGACAGCACGCCGCCGACGATGCCCGCCCCGCGGAGGAATCCGGCGGTCTTCGCCGCGGCGCCGAGGCCGGTACGCAGGGCGCCGGCTCCCCGCGCCGCGTTCGTGGCCTCCGCGAAGGAGTTGGCGAACCGCTGGCTGTTGGCGGCCTTGCTGAAGACCTTGATCAGGCTGGCGTTTCCGGCCCGGGCGACGGCCTGCCCCGAGTGTGTGAAACCGCCGTACATCTTGGCGGCCTCGTCCGAGCCGACCAGGAAGTCGATGACGCCGTTGGCCCGGAGGCTGTTCATGAGAGGGGTGGAGCGGGCCCAGTTGTAGCCCTGGCCGATCAGGTCACCGCGGAGGCCGGACGTCAGCGGCACGCGGGAGAGGCTCTGGTAGGCGGAGCTCCGGCCGAAGATCGAGCCGAGCTGTCCGGGCAGCCAGGAGCCGGGGGCGCTCAGGGAGCGAATCTTCGGAGTCCACTTGATCAGGCCATTGCCGGCCGAGCGGATGAGCCCGCTGTCGGAACCCCGCATGACCACGCCAAGGCGGGTCTTCCAGGTGCGCAGCGCGCCTGCCTTGAGGGAGTTGCCGAGCAGCGTCTTGGTGAGCCCCGCGCCCTGGATGGTGACGACGGCGGTGGCGGCGGTCACGGAGCCCCAGTCACCGTAGAGGCCGATCATGGTGGCGATGGTCTCCTCGTGCGGCTGGAGACCGGGTATCTGGGAGATCGCGTGGGCCTGCAGCCGCTCTACCCAGTCCGCCAGGGACTCGTCGGGCTGCCGTTTGAACTTGTAGGCGTTCGGATCGTCGCTGGCGGCAACGGAGTTGGCCAGCAGCAGGGCGTCCGGCCCGAGCTCCGTCTTGTACTTCTCCATGTCCTTGGCACTGAACCCGGCCCAGAGCAGGCCGGCTTGGGGGTCGCCGCTCTCCAGCCGGGCGAAGACGGCCCGCTTGCGGAGGTCGGGTGCCGCGTCCGTGACCCAACTGCGCAGGGGCTTGAGCGAGGTCAGCTTGCTCGTGACGCCGAGCTGGGACGCCCTGGTGAATGCCTCGTCCAGCTTGTCCTGCATACCCCCACGACCGTCCAGGAGCTTCGCAAGCTGGTCCAGGTCGTCCGGGTTGACATTCCTCATGCCCATGCTTGCTTCATCCCCCAACAGCCTTTAACACAGAGCCGCTCGGATTCGGTGGGGAGCGGCGGCACCATGATACGGAGGGGACTGTTGGGGCGAACGGCCGCTGCCCATGGTGCCTTTACATGAGTGCACATGTGCCTCGGGCGATTCAGGCCCCCCTCACACCACGCTCAGCGGTCACCCCACGAGCGGGGACGCAAGCGCCAGGCGGCGGTCCAGCCATCCCGCCCGCACGGAGACCTACCCTGCCCGCCGAGACCATCACCACCTCGTCGGCGGCGCGCCGCTCCAGCGTGCGCGGCCCGGAACCATGGTCGCCGCCCTCTCCGCCCGGATCACCGATCGCCAGTCGACGGACTCCATCGGCGGCTCCACCGGGGCAGCCTGCGGCCGAACGTCACTGTCGCTCACCCCGCGTTCAGGAGCTACGCAGGAGCGCATAGGCGAAGACCAGGCGGCGGTCCAGCCAGTCCGCCCTGAGCAGGAACCGCTGATGACCGTCCGACGTCATCACCAGCTCACCGTCGGCCTTCCATTCGAGGACGCGCGACCTGCCGGGCTGGTCGCCGCCCTCCGCCCCCATGTCGGCCACTGCCTGCACGGCCCCCAGCAGCAACTTGCCGGCGCCCTTCTGGACCATCTCGGTCACCCCGCCCTTGGCCCACTCCGCACTGCTCACGATCTCGGGACGGCTGGGTTGCTCAAGACGCCAGGTCGGCTTGAGGGCGTGCTTGAGCGGCGGGATGCGGCGGACCGTGCCGACGATCCGGCCCTGCCCGTCACGAACGCGGTAGTGGCGTGCGCCGTCCGCCTCCTCGGGGCCGTCGACGGAGCAAAGAAGGGCGCGGCCCTCAGCGTCTTCGTACAGGCGCAGATCGTTCGTGGACCCTTGCGGAGGGAAGAAGGCGCAGGGGGCGTTGACCCGCTGCATTCCTCCGCCGTGCGGGACCCTGAACGCCCGGACGCCGAGTACGGGCCGCTTGCGCCGGCCGGCCGCGGGCCGTTCCTCGTCACCGATGGCGAACTCCCATGCATCGGCCCAGGGCACTACGGGGACGGGAGGCTCGTCGACGTCTCTGCTCTTGCCGAACACCATGTGTCTCCCTGCTCGCTGTGCTGGGCTGCCGCCCCATCACCACACCGAGCCACCCTAGCTTGCGCCAAGCGCCCTTCCCTCTGTGGAGCCGGGCCCGAGGTCAAGCCCCACCATGCCCCTTGTTGTCCATCTGCGACTGCTTACGGCGGGCTTGCTCCACCAGTCGGTTCTCCTCCGCCGGGAACGAGTCGAACAGCGTCTTCAGCCGCTTCATGCGGCCCTCGTGATCGGCGCGCCAGTTGTCGGCCTTCTTGCCGATCCAGGTCTTCGGCAGCATGTTGTCGACGTTCTTCATAGCGGTGCGGATTTCGTTCACCGCACTCTCGATCGCGTTCATGTCCTGGCGGCACATGTAGTCCAGGCGATCTTCCAGGGGCACGGGCATGAGTGGGCCTCAATCTTCTGTTCGTCTGTCCGTCGAATTGACGCAGGTGCTTCAGCCGAAGCTCTCAGCACCTGCCCGAAATGACCTTGGTCTTGATCGCGTAGTCGTGAACGTCCGCGCTGATACCGGAGGTTGTGGGCAGGCCGTTGGGGACGGGGTCCGCCGAGGTGATGACGAGGCAGGCCCGGTACTTGGTGGGCTGCGCTTCCCCTGTCCGGTCGTCGGCTTTGGTGCCGGTGATGACGTAGCTGTCCACGGCGCCCGGGGGAGGGGTGGCGAAGTCGTCGCTCAGGCCGAGGCCGCTGCCCTTCACGACGGCCTGCACCTCGGTGTCCACCAGGGTCTTGAAGCTGCCTGCGCCCGGGGTGTCGCTGTCGCCGGGTGCCTGCCCGCCGCTCTCCATGTCGGCCGCGATCTTCTCTGTCTCGTGCACGACCTTGTCCTGGGTCCAGCGCTGGTCGTCCTCGGCGCTCCAGAACATGCCGGCGACGATGACGGTGAAGGCGACGAATGAGCCACGGGAGGCGATGACGAGGCCGAAGTTCCGCTCGGCGGCAGCCGCCTGGGGCTCCGGCGGGAGCGCTTCAGGGCGTACGGGCTCGACGGCCGTGGCGCTGTCGGCAGGCCGCGTCGGCAACTGCCGGTACACGCGGATCACGTCGAACGTGGCGGCGGCGACAGCGACGCCCACGATGAGAACGGCATACGAATGGCCGTCCACGTCTCTCTCCCTCTCTCTGCGCGGTCTGTCGGCTCTAGCTCGCCGGCGTGGGGACCACGAGGGCGGGATACGGATGGTCCTTGTCCTCCAGAGCCACCGTGGGCCCGCCCAGGGCGATGATTCGGTTGTTGCTCTGCACGACGTGCCATGGCACGAAGCACGGCGAATCGAGTGCCGGATAACTTTGCTTCGGTCGACAAGTCGCGTTACCGGCAGTGCCTTTGGCGAGCGCCGTGACAGACCCGTCGGCTTTCATGCGCACGATATATGCCGAGCCGTGCTCGCCTGAATCCACATCCAACAGTGTTGCGTACACGCCGGCATGGCCGTATGCGGGAGTCATGGTGAAAACGGAAAGAGCGGAAAACGGCTTGTTGAATCCTGGGAGCTTTCCCGTCAGCGTCAGGCTGCGCGGGCTGCGTCCTGGGGTGAGGATGACGAGGTCGTTGGACTTCTTCGCCTGAAGATAGATCGACCCGTCGGCGTCGACGGTTCCGGAAGGAATCCCCTCCTTCTCCGGGAAGGTGTAGACCTTCGCTGCCTGTGCGCCCTTGAGCGACCAGACGGAACTGCCGTCCACGGCGATGAACGATCCGTCGGGGCGCATCCCGATCGGCTGCGGATGCTTGATCTGGTCCGGAGCGGTGAGAGATTTCGAGGTGCCGTGCCGATCGATGTGGATCAGGCCCGAGGGGCCGGCCGTGAACACCCCGTCGTTCCCGGCGGTCGCCATGCCGTAGGAGCCGTGGTCCGCATCGATGTGCGCAAATCGGCTGACCTCGCCGGACGGTGTCACCTTCAGTACATCGGCGCCGGGCGAATCGTCGCCGTTGAGCGCGTAGATGTTTCCCGAGCGATCCGACACCACCGAGCCGTGGGGGTTCTCGGCCGCGCTGTCCAGGTCGCCCTTCTTGTCGATGGCGCTGAGGGCGAAGGTCGACAACCTGCCGGGCTTCGGAGCGGGAATGACGTCGGCCTTGTGGCCGGCGGAACCGTCCGAACAACCGGCGAGCGCCAAGACCAGAAGGAAGGGGACAGCCCCGCGGCGCAGAGTCGCGTGCATCGCCCTACTTCCCGTCCTTGGACACCTCTGCATGATTGAACCCCCTCTCGAAGGGCTCAGTCTCGTCGAGGTGCTTTTCGTTCTTCTCCGTGTTGAACCAACCCTGGAAATCGGCAGACTTCATGGCATCGGGCTTGATGCTCTTGGTTTCCGGGTCGTACCAGTCCCTGTTTGCCGGAGGGCTCCACTTGCCGGAACGGATCATGCCTTGTGCGATCGACGGCGAGAACGTCGTGTACTGCGTCTCGGCTTCTTTTCGGTTCAGCGATTCCTGCTTGCCTGCGTTGTCGGTGGAGAAGGGGTCACCGAGCGACTTGAAGGTCCTTCCCAGGCTGACCATGTTCTGGGAGTACTTCAGCGCCTTGGCAGCGATCTTGGCCACGCCTTCGGGATCCTTCGGCCCGGGAATGAAGCCGAACAGCGTGCCGGCCGAGTCGACGATCACGGCGTTCATCTTGTGCTGCTCATCGATTTGCTGGGCCTCCGTGTAGCTGATGCCGACCTTGGCCTTCGTCAGCATCCCAGCGGTGTTGCCCATGGCCGTGAGCATCTCGTCCGGCTCGCCAAGAGCGGCCGCCTCGGACACCTGCGCATGGAGCGTGGCGTCGAACATGGCGGCGGCACTCGGGTTGTCCTTGACGAAGAGCTGCATCACCTTCACCATGTCGTCCTTGTTCTCGACGAGAGCGTGATCGTTGGCGTCGTAGCCACTGGTACCGCCGGGTGTCGTCATCCCCGTGCCACCGATGTCCGCGGACCACGTCCCGGTGATCCCCGCCAGCGCAATGGCGGTCCCGTTGGGATACGTCGGGTACTCGTCCTTCTCGTGGCCGTTGCGCTGATCGAAGGCGTCCTTCTCCTTGACCGCCGCGGCGAGAATGTTCGCCGCAGCCTGCCCCGACTGGTCGAAGTGCGCGGCGCTGCGATCCGTCGCCGCGAGGGTCAGCACGCGACGGGCGCCGTCGGAGTCGTCGATCGTCGTGGGGCCCGGGGTCTGCCACTTGAAGTCGAGCAGGTCCTGCGCGTACCTCTTGCTCGCGGCATCGTCATGGCCGAGGAGGTCGCGCGAGGCGTCGGCGTTCTCCCCGGTGCGGTTGATGACCGCCAGCACCGGGTCGTTGGCCTCGATCCCGTCGACGATCTTCTGGTTGTCGTCCGCGCCCTGGTCGAGGTAGTTGGGGTTCAGCCCCCAGGCGTGGTACCAGCCACCGTCGTCCTTCCCCGCATAGCCGCCGGCGCTGTAAGGGAAGTCGGGCTTGGAGTAACTCGGCCGCATTGTCTTCTGCTTGTCCCGCCAGTCCAGCATGGCCCCGCTGACCTTCGAGAGCGTGTGGGGCTCCCACTGGTCGCCCGGGGGGCCGTACTTGAAGAGCATGCCCACGGAGACCATGTCGCCGCCCGGAGGGTCGGTGAGGGCCTTGATGTAGTCCGGGTTCGGCGGGATCTTTCCCGCCTCCTGGAGGGTGAACACGCGGTTGATGCCCGTGGCGTACACGCCGACCAGCCTCTGGGAGTCCTTGCTGAGCACGTCACCGCCGTGCGTGCCGTCCTCCTCGTGCAGTGCACGAGCGACGCGCGCGGCGTCCGCGATGCCACCGGCCGACGCGAAGGCAGTCAGGTAGGCCGGGTCGTCCTGGTGGTCGGCGAGCGAGCGGCCGATCGCGTCGATGTCCGCACGCGAACCGTCGGCCTTGGGGTTGTCGAGCGCCTTCTTGAGGGTGGCGGCTTCCTGCTGCGCCTCCTTGGCGCTCTGCGCGGAGACGTCCTTCATGTCCCAGGGGATGTCGATGATGTCCCCGTCGGGAGTGCACATGCCCGACGCGCCGCCGACCTCCTCCAGGTTGCGAGCGAGATCGGCGCGCTTGGACATGTCGCGCGCGTCGTCGCCGACCGCTCCCGTCTGCTGGGCCAGAAGGGACAGGTCGAGGCCGCTGTCCCAGGACTTGAAGTTCGTACGGATCAACGCCCCGTGCTTCGCCAGAGCCTGCTCAAGGTCGCCGAGCCGGTCAGCGAGTTTTCGCACCCGCACCGGATCGACGCCGACGTAATCCCCCATGAACGCAACGCCCCTTCGTATGCCTGCTGCCAGCAATAGACCGCGGTCAGCGGCGGTCTTCACCGTAGGCCGGGTTCGGGGCGTCTTACCGTTTCTTGATGCGCCTCTTAACTAAATCCAACCAGGGCTTGCAACAGCAACAATCACCTGGAAGGGGCTATCTAGTCGGAGAGACGGACAATTCATGGCGTCGGCGCGCGCCGCACGGGCGTACCGCCCCCAGGAGCCCAGGAGCCCAGGAGCCCAGGAGCCCAGGAGCCCAGGAGCCCAGGAGCCCAGGAGCCCAGGCCCCCAGGAGCCCAGGCCCCCAGGAGCCCGGGAGCCCTGCCCGAACGCGCGCGGCTTCCTACTCGCTCGTCCGCGTCATCCGCACGACGCCGTCCGCCAGCCCCGACACCTTGAACAGCACGCCCGCGAACTCGACCGTGTCGCCGACCCGGACGTCCTTGTACATGGCTACGGGGATCGCCGCGCAGTTCGCACCGAAGCCGGCGGTGTGTGACTTGGTGTCGACGTAGGAGACGGTGATCGACAGACCGGTGGGGAAGCGCGTCACGCCGCCGTTGCGCAGGACGGACAGGGTGCTCCCCTTCGCCGGGAAACCCTTGGCCGCCGCGGCCAGGACGGACGGGTTCGTGGAGAAGCAGAGGCCGCTGTCCGCCTCGCCGCCCTTCGACTCCAGGGACTTGGGGGCCGCTGCCGCCGCTGCCTTGTCCTTCGCGTCCTGAGGCTCCAGGACGACCCGGTAGGAGCAGACCTGGCTGACCTTGTACACATGCCCGGACACGGTGATCTGCTGCCCGGCCTTCACGGTCTGCTTCTTCTGGCCGTCCGCGTAGCTCGCACCGTCGCGCAGGGACGCCGTACGCGTCGTACCGTCGGCGGATGCGGCGTCGTACTGGACGCCTCCGCCACCCGGCAGCCGGTACCCGCCGCCACGCAGCACGTGCAGCCCGCCGGCCGTGGCCTCGCCCACGCATTCCGGGCCCTTGTCCTTGGCCGCCGCCTGCGCGGTCGCCGGCGCGGGCGCGGGTGACGGGTCGCCGCCGGTCGCGTCGTCCGACGACGAACCGCAGCCGGTCAGCGCCAGCACGGCCGTAACGGCTCCCGCGATTGCGTACCTACTCGCCGGCCTGAGCACCGGGCGCCTCCTCGTTGGTGTCGGCCACGCGCTCCAGCGTGATGTGGGTGCGGTACTCGACCTCCGCGACGCGCCAGGCGTCACCGGTGATCTCCACGACGTCGCCAGGGGTCAGCTCGTCGTACTCGGCGACGGGCCGGCCTTCGCAGCCGACCTGGATCCGGCCGTGCACCGACGGCTCCTTGAAGATCGTCACCACGATGTGGTGGGTCCGGCCGTCGTACCGGACCTCGTACGGAATGTGGTACCGGAGCACCCAACGGCCGTCGAACTCGAAGGGGTACTTCACGTGCGGTCGCTCGGGCACTTCACTCACCTGCGGGGGGACGTGTCGGGCATCAGGGGACATCGAATGCCTCGGCTCCCCCGAAGTACTTGTTGAACTGCTCCTGCGACACCGTAATAGGCGGGTATCCCGACGTCCCCCAGGGGTTGCCGAGGATGACCTTGCCGTCTGCGGTGAAGCCGCGCACGTAGTACGCGTGGTTGGTGCAGTAGGTGTTGCCCCACTCCTTGGGGTGGTCCTTGTCCAGCTTCTCGTCGGCCGGCGTGGAAACGGTGACGACCTTGCCGGAGTCGAAGGCCTTCTTCAGCCCGTCCAGGCTCTTGTCCTCGTGCTCGCCGATGCCGAGGAAGCCGCCGGTGGTGAGGTCCTCGCCCTCCTTGCCGGTCAGGTACGGCGCGGACTTCTTGGGGTCGTCGCCCTCGACACCGCCGTAGCCGCGCTCGCCGTCACCGTCGTCCGAGTAGGCGATCGCGAAGGCCTTCTCGTAGTACGCCGGCCAGGACTCGCCGTTGCCGTACGTGGTGATGGGGGAGCCGTTGCTGTCGGTCGGCAGATCGGGGGTCATGGTGACCCACTGATAGTTGCCGTCCTTGTCCCAGACGCGGACGCTGACCGTGCCGTTCGGGTTCTGCTTGATGCCTTCCTGGAGGAACTTGGGGTCCTTCTGCGCCAAGCCGGCCAACGAGGCGACGTACCAGCAGTCGCCGAACTGCCGCTGGTTGACATCGTCGGCCGAGACGCCGTCGACGAACAGCGGGTCGGTGGGCGTCTCCCAGTGGATGCCGTTGTTGGTCTGGCCGTTCTGGCTGTTGCCGCCCTTCTCCCAGGCGGCGGTGTTGGTGACGTCCGGCTGCATGCCGGGAAAGGCCGCCTGGAACTTGCCGAAGTTCTCCGGGCTGATCTTGGACAGCATCCCGCCCAGGGTCGCCCGGCGCTGGTCCTCGGGCAGGCCGTTCTCGTCGAACGGATTCCAGCCGGAGTCGTCGGTGCAGCTGACGAGCTGGTTGTAGAACGCGAGATCTTTCGGGGAGGCCTTCGACACGAGTGCGTCCATCTCGGCGGCCGTCAGCCCGTCGAGCTCACCGGAGACCTTCTCCAGGTCGTCACGGTTGCCGTTGGTCCCGAAGTCCTTGCCCTGCAGCTCCTGCAGGTGACGCAAGGCGTCGTCGACCTTCTTCCCGTCGGCCGGCTTCTCGTCGAGAAAGACGCTGGCGTCGCTGACGGGATAGCCCCGATCCGCCAGCTGCTGCGCCCCCTCCAACTGCTTGATACGACGCTTCATCGACGACTGCATGTCGCCGAGCTCCCCGCCGAGGGAACCGGGCAGACGCCGCCGCCCTCCGAAGAACGACGGCATCGGGATCACGTCACCGACGAGATCCTGGAGATCGGGATCGCGCGAGGCGTTCTGCCCGGCCGGGAGATTCTGCTGGGCGCTGGTCAGGACGGAGGCGAGCTGGGTGTGCAACTGACCGGAGTGCCCCGCGAGCGTGTCCAAGTCCTTGGCCAGCGAAGTCAGCTTGGCGGCGTCGAACCCCCTGAAGACCATCAGTGGCCGCCCGTTCCGGACTTCGCCTTGTCCTTCTCCTTGGCCTGCCGGTCCAGCTCGTCCGCCTGGCTCTCCCACCGCGTGGCATCGACGAGCAGCGAACTCGCCATACTGCTCAGCGAGTTCTGCTGCTTCTGCAGCTTCGCCGTGCATTCGTCGGCGAAGGGCCCCTGCCAGATCGCACCCTCGTCAACACCGGTACGGAAGGCGGCGGTGCGCGGAGTGGCCTTCTTCACCGCGTCGTCGAGATACGGCCCGAGCCGCCGGGCTATGGACCGGGCCTCCCGAGCACACCCACGCAGACTCTCCGCCCGCTTCTTCAGTTCGGCGGCATCCTCGCCGTCCTTGGCCGCCATGTGCGGTCCTCTCCCCGTTGACTGCTGCTGCGTCGTGTATTGATCGATGACTTGATCTACGACGTCGGTGGTGAAGCATACGAGGGGGGCGGAGGGTGCGCGATTGGCGACTGGAATCTCCCTAGACCGTCACATGGTCGCCACATGGCTTGCGCACCATCGCGGGGGCTTGGGGACGCGTCGGCTCCGTGCGCGAGCCTTGGCGGTGGCGACGAATCCGAAGCAGGTTTCGCCTCCGCTGAGGTGCGCACCCCTCGGGATGCGGGACCGAGTGGAAGTTCATCTCTCAGCGGATGGTGAACTGGGCTGACGTGCCTGTGAAGGCCCACGGGCCAGGGCCCTGCGCTCCGGAGTCCGCGTCGACTTCAAGGCCAACGGTACTGCCGGGGAGTGCCGTGGTGGTCGCGGCGATTCTGAGCCGGAACTGGCGGGAAGTGCCGACGGGCACGGATACCCGGGTCAGCACGGTGGTCTTGTCGACGTCGACGCCAGGCTTGTTTGGCGATATGTAGGCGCGGACGGGTCGCCAACGGCCTCCGGTGAACCACTGCAGCCTGAACGATGACTTGGGGCAGGCGCCGTAGGTCGGTCCGGAGCAGTTCAGGTAGGTGTGCACGGTGACCGTGCGGTATTGCGTTGCCGATCCGTTGGCCAGGGTGAAAGCGGTCTCGTGCCAGTCTTCATCCCGACCCAGCACTGCTTTGGAGGCTACCGGAGTGGTCAGGTTCAACAGATCGAGCTGGAAGTACAGGGAGTCCTTGGACAGCGTCTTTCCGCGGGCGTCGACCAGCGTCATGGAGACAGGGGCGGTCTGACTGTTCTGTGTGGTCCTGAAGCCTGGTGCCACCCGTAGCGGGAACGAGTTGGCGCCTTTGCGCAGCGTCATTCGGAAGGTGCCGCCGATCACCGACGCCTCTACGCCCTGCCTGCCGGTCAGAGACACCGGAGTCCAGCCGGTGGGAGAGGAGTCCTGGCGGACAACGGTCAGCTTGCGTTCGTCACCCCGGGGGACGGTGAACTGGACCTTCACCGTGACCTGTCGCCCGGCAGCTGCCCGATTGGTCACCTTGGCATACACGTATCCGGGTCCGGCCACCGACGCCGAGGTGGATGTCAGCAGATCGCCCTGAACCGCTGGCGGGGCCTGACTGGAACTCACCGCCGAGACAGGACTCTTGTCCGCCGAGAAGCGGCTTCCCGACGCACCCAACGCGATCACGGCAATCACTATTGCCCCAGCAGGCACCCGCCCGTGCATCTTCTTCTCCGGTCAGTCAGTTCGCTGATTGCGATAGCGGCGCAGAGCCAACACAGGCGTCCTCACTCTGCTGGGCGTTGTCAGTGGTTGGCCCCTCAGGTCCTGGTTGAACTACTTCTCAGAAAAATCCGGGACCATGGCGACGGCGAAGGCCAGACGACGATCCAGCCACCCGACCTTGATCGACACATCAATACTGCATTCGATTCCGGTAATTCCCTTGGACGCCATCACCAACTCGTCCTCGACTTTCCATTCGAGCGTGCGTCCCTCGGAGACCGGGTTGTCGCCACCCGCCGCCACCTCCAGAACTCCGTTGAGGGCCGACTCAAGGCCGCGCAGTGCCAAACCTTTCGGGCTGTTGTTTGCGAGGGACCACTTGCTGCGGCCTGCGATGTCTGGATGGCCCGGCGGGTCGATGCGCCAAGTGTGGTGAAACACCCTGTTCGTGGAGGGAATGCGACGGATCGTGCCGATCACCCGCCCTTCACCATCCCGAACACTGTGGTGTACTTCCTTGCCGACGTCCACGGGATCGTCCACGGCGCAGAGCACCCGCTGGGCCGTCACGTCCTCGTAGAGCGTGGGCTCATGAACTGGGTTCGAGGGCAGGTCGGTCCGGAAATAGGCGCAGGGCGTGTAGGTCCGAATGTCCTTCGCCTGTCGCAGAACCCGTACCGCGAGCCGCCCGAGTTGAGGCCTCTTTCCGTGGATGACCGATCGCTCGGTCCTTCCGATGGTGAAGCGGCGAACATCCCTCCAGTCGACGGCGGGCACAGGAGGCTCCTGCTCCTGCGCCTTACGCTTGCCGAACACCATCGACGGCTCCTCCGTGAGCTCGGATCCCTCTGTAGGGGAGCATGGGGTCTATGACACGTGCGGCTGGGAATAGACGAGCACCGGAACCTGAGGTGCAAACGCATCCACTGCGGCCTGGAGCCGTTCGGGAGCAAGCCGCCACAAGTTGATGGGACGACTTGCCAAAAACAACTCGTAGTCGACATGCGGAACTAGCATCGCGGCCTTCTCTTCGCTCACTCCGCTGTTCATACCGGGCAGAGCAGGCGCCCCGGGCTTCCGCTGCACTCCGATGTAGTTGATACCGTTTCCAGCGGTACGCTGATGCCACACCACGATAGATGTGATGTCGCTCCACGGCGCGAAGGCGAGTTGGCGCTCGTAACGTGCCGGAGCACCCCCGAGCAGTACGCCTTCCCCGTCGACGCGGAAGGCGACCAACCTCTTCCACCTCATGCCGCCCAGCAATTGGAAGGGAGTTCGGACGAAGTGTGCCTCGTATACGAGTGACTTCGCATCAACCATTAGGAAACCTCATGAAGGGCCGTGTTGGGCTGGAAAGGTTCGACAGTGCAATCAAGCTCTTCGCCGAACGCTCCGCCGCACGGCACCACTGCTCGGCACCTGCTCTGCCCGGGACTGCGGGGAGCGCACACGACGGCAAGGGCGGCCCGCGGGTTCGGAGTCCGCAAGCCGCCCAAGTTGATTAGCGGTTGACGGCTTGGATTTCCTGGACGGTGATGTCCTGGGTGGTGCCGAAATTGCCGTCCGGCAGGTCGCCACCTGCGCCGCCGCTTCCGGTCCAGCTGACCTGCCAGGTGATGGTCGCCTTGAGCTTGAACGTGCCGTCGCCGGAGGAGCGCAGGTACTCCAGGCCGCACGGCGGGGTCTGGTGGGCCTTGCCCTTGGCGTAGGGCTCGCCGATGGAGCCGTCGGCGCTAATGGTGCATTCGCCGGAGGCCGGGTAGGTCTCGGCGTCGCTCGTGCCCGGTTCCAGCTTGAGGGACACCGGCTTGGCGGTGGTCGTGGCCTGGATGTTGAAGCCGGGGACGTTGATGGCCGCCGTGGCCTTGACCTCGTCAAAGACGGCCTTGTCGAGCCACGCCCAGGTCGGGAGGTTCACCTTGGTGACGGCCTGAGGAGCGAGGGTGACCTTGGTGTAGGGCAGTTCAATGTGCTGGTAGGCGAGGGCAGCGAGGATCTTCGGGGTGATTGCCTCTTCGTACCGGGGTGGCGGGGGTTCACCGTTGTCGACCCAGAAGGGGATGTCGCTGCACGAGTTCCGCTTCAGAACGTCGGGCTCGTTGGGGTTTTCGACGGCGGCCCAGAACATCCCCTTGCCGTCCTTCTCGACGTTGTAGTCCTTGTAGCCAGGGGTGTCGGTCCAGCCGTAGTCGTCCTCGTAGTGCCGCTGCAATTCGCCGAGCGCCGCGCCTGCTGTACCGCCCATACCGGGCGTGTTCACTTGGCTCTCGAGGTTCTTCGACATCGTCTTCTTGAAGTCTTTGGCGCCGAGGTACGGGGCGTACCAGCAGGGCGGTGGCGTCCAGTTGACGTCGGAGGATGCCATGTTGCCGGTGGCGCCGCTCTTGGCGACGGAGCCGGAGTACTGGATTTTGGCGGCAGCGTAGATGCCGTTTCCGGCGCTGCCGCCCTTTTCCTTTGTGCTGGTGCCGTGGGTGTTGCTCGACGGCTCTGCCGAGTAGGCCGGTTCCGCGAGAGCCATGATGGTGAAGGCCAGCGTCAGGGTCGCGATGCTGGTTGTGAGTGCGGTACGCCTTGGCCTGCTCACTGGCACTTCGCCGCCTTCGCCTCGACGTACACCTTCGACGCCTGCCACAGATTCTCATCCGTGGGGTACTTGACCATGACGATCTTGAAGTAGTCGTAGTCCGCGATGCTGGGCTCGCTCCTCAGGACTTTCCCGGTCTTGACCTCCTTGCCGTAGAACTTGCTGGAGTCCACACAGAACGCAACCTCCACCGACTGGCCGTTCGAGGCCGACCGCGTGGTGACGTCGTAGTGGCGCCGGGTACCGGTCGCTGTCCAACCGCCCTTGACTCTGTCACCGATCTGCGTCTGCGCGTAGGTCAGCCCATCGCCTGTGGAGTAGGCGGTCACAGCCGCGACCTTGGACGTGCGCTTGTCGACGCCGTGGTAGATGGCGCGGATGTAGTTGGCGGTATCGGCCATCGCCGCCGACTCGTTCTTGTCCTTCGGCTTGTTCCAGTTGAAGACCAAATTCATGTCCTTGGGCAGGGATACGTCCACGCCGTCCGGCTTGTCCTCCGCCGGCGCCCCCGACGATGCTGCCGACTCCTTCGGCGTCGCCGAGCCTTGATCGGCGCCGGCGATCTTGTCGTTGTTGCTGGACTTGTCGTCCCCGCTCCCGCATGCCGTCAGCAGCAGTGCTGCTGTCGCGGCAAGCGCGGTGGCGGCGGGCAATGTGCGGCGCTTCACTGTGGACTCCCCGTGAGACTGAAGTGTGGCAAGAGCACAAACGGTATCGGCGGGGTTCCTGGTTTCGCCAGCGCGAACTTCCCTGCGAACCTGGGCAATTGTGGACGCAGTGGGCTGGTCCGGGGTGTGAGATGTGTGTCGATCGCGCTCGACGGGCGACAGCTCCGGACGCGTTGGGCATCAGGGCTGGCACTCGGCACTCTCGCTCTGAGAAATGATCTTCTGGATCACCCAAACGCCCTTGCTGTTCTTCCTGAGTGACGTGTGGTAAGCGACGTAGCTCTTGGCGGTGACTTCGGTCTTCTTGATCTTGTTGGTCGCGAGGTACTTGACGTACGCCTTGCCTTGGTCCTCGCAGTAACTGAGGGAGGCTGTTCCGTCCTTGGCCACGGCTACTTGAGGGTCGTAGAAGCGGTACACGCCGGTGATGCTGGCCTTGTGATCCACGTAGTTCTGAATGAACTTCTGAGTGCCGGCCGCCGCTTCACCCTCGTAGTAGTACAGGTACGGTTTGTCGAGGGCGTCCTGGTGGACGATCGCAAGGTCCACGGCCTTGATGGACTGCTCGCTGTCGGACAGGACAGCGTCCTTGGCTGCATCACTTGTTGCGGGCCAGTCGAAGGTGTACGAGAGATCCGCGGGCATCCCAATCTTCGGCCGACCTGCCGTGCTGGAAGCCGAAGCGTTCGGCGAAGCAGTCGTTGAGCTCCCTGCGTCGGCGCCGGCGGTCTTGTCGTTGTTGCTGGACTTGTCGTCTCCGCTCCCGCATGCCGTCAGCAGGAGTGCTGCTGTCGCGGCAAGCGCGGTGGCGGCGGGCAATGTGCGGCGCTTCACTGTGGACTCCCCGTGAGACTGAAGTGCGGCAAGAGCACAAACGGTATCGGCGGGGTTCCTGGTTTCGCCAGAGCGAACTCCCCTGTGAACATGTGCAATTAGGGACGTAGTGGGCCTCTATGGGTGTGGGCTGTGCCCTAACCGTGCCCGAACGGGTGGCGGCTCCGGTCACGTTCGTTGTCTGCGCCCGGAGCCGTTGTCGCTGTGAGATTTCGGCTCGTTATCGCGGTCCTGTGCACCTCGCGCACGTGCATGGCGGGTACGCCGAGGTCCGCGGCACCGGTTCGGTGTGCCCGCACGCAGGACCTTCCCGTTGTCTGGTCACGGCGTCGCCTTGCCCTGTGCGGCTGCCGTAGGCGACCTGGTTCAGCGCGGCGGCTTCCCCGAGGGTTACAAGGCGGAGGCCTTCGACGGAAGAGTGGCCATGACGTTGTGGAGGGAGGAGCAGCATTGGATGCCGGCTGGGTCAAGGGGGTCGCTCTGAAGCGGAGTCCGTGGTTGTGGTCGGACGGGTTGTACCGGGGAGGCCTCAGAGGGGCTGACAGGACGAGGTTCGGACAGCCGGTGGTCAGGGTCTGATCGTGTGCGCTCTATGCGCGACGCGGGGCCGCCCGTTGGATCTGATTCGCTCTCGTGGTGCTGCAGGAAGCGTCGGGTGGTGCGTAGAGGTTTCGTTGTGGGATTGCCCAGGAGCGTTATGGTCAACTCGCTGCAGCCATCGGGTGCGGCGACTCCGTCACTGTCCCCTCACTACTGCAGGAAGACTCATGACTGACTCCTCGTTCCGCGACGATGCCAAGGTGGCGTCTTCCCCTGCTTGGTCGGCGTCGGATGCCCGGCGGCAACGCGGTCGACGGCGGCTGATCGTCGGAGGCGCTGTGATCGTCACTGCCCTGCTTGTCGGGGGCGGAACATGGTTGGCGACGAGGGGTGGGAGCGATGACTCCGCGCTGCCTGCTCCGGTGCTGCCGACGGCGTTCGGAGGATATAAGGAGGCGAAGCCTCACGATACTGAATGGACCGCAGACGGCTCAGATTCGATCAATACCGACATCACCAAAGGTGAGGTTAACCTGACTTATCGAGCTCCGGATGGAAAGGCGTTGATGATCCGCGCTGAATTCGATCCGCACGCCACCCCTGGATCGGAGGAATCGGACGACACGCTCTACTCGATCCTTGATTCGACGATTGACCAGAGGCGGGTCAAGACATATCCAGCGGGCGCCGTGGGTGGAAAGATTCAGTGCGCGGACGTCACCGTCGGCAAGAGTACATTTACCACGTGCGGATGGCGCAACGGCACGACCGTTGTGACCTTGGCCCCCTTGGTCAATCACGACCTCATCGTATCCGCCGACGCGCCCACAGATCTCCGTGTCTTCATCAACGCCCTAAAAATCGCATCTTCGAAGTGAGCAAATCCAGTGCGCCGAAGCAGGGCCGCAGAGTGGAAGGTCACTCTGGAAGATTCTGGAACTGCTGAGCTGCCTTAAAGCCGCTGTTCTGCACCGCGGCTACCACCGCATAGTCTTCAAGCCATCGTGAGTAAGCGGTCAGTTGCCGGGGGCTCATCTTATGCGGGTCCATCACTTCGCCCGCAGGGGTCAGAAAGTTCTCGGCCTGGCTGCGGATGTACAGGTGATGCTTGTCTAGCGGGTTTCCCGTGTACGTCGGGTGGTCTTTGTGGACCGGCCCGACGGTGACGGGTTTGGTGACGGAGTGGTCGAAACCGCCCTTCGAGCCGCTGCCTGGGTCAGCAGCGAGCTGTTGGTTCGCGAGTCTCCGGTAACTGTCGCGCCACGAAGTGTCGAGCTCGGCGTCAGACAGGGCCTTGTACTTGTCCGCAAGGCCGCCCGGCGCCTCCTCGGGCTTGACGCTCACCTGTTCTGCCAGCCAGTCCGTGAGCAGGCCCTTCGCGGAGCCGCCGAGGCCGGTGAGCTGCTCCCTGCCCATGTCGGCGACGGCGGTGGTGCCGCCCGTCGCGGCGGCTTCCGCGCCGTCGACCGCTGTCTCGATCAGCGCCTTGCGGAACTCGTTCACGCCTTCCGCCCATGCCTCGGCGTCCGTTTTGTGGGATTCCTTGGCAGAGGTGAAGGCCGTGCCGTACGCCTTCATCATCAGGCCGCGCTTCATGCTCAGGTATTCGATAGCAGCATTGTCTGTGCGGTACATGTGGACGACCTGAGCGTCGTTCTGGTTCCGGTAGGTGTCGAAGAGCGCACTCAACTCGCCAGCCGCTTTCGGGTCCCGAGCCGACTCGTTCATCAGTGCCTGCCACATTGGGGCACCAGCCTCGAGGCCGAAGCGGGACGGGTCCTGGCTGCTGAGGAAGGCCTTCTCGTCCCACTTGGACGCTTTCTCCGCGAAACCGCCCGTAGTCGCGTCACCCATCCAGAACTTGTCGGCAACCGGAGAGGTGACTCCGTTCTCCAGGTCCTTCCAGTACGAAGTGACCAGCTGTGAGTAGAAGTAGTCCACCCCCTCGATCGGGTGGATGTCCTTTTCGTCGCCGTTCATGTGCTTGTAGTTGTCGAACATGAGGTGCGCGGTCAGCTTCTCGGCAAGGGCCTCATTCGTGGGGCGCAGGCCGATGGTCGCGGAGTGCAACACCTTGACCAGGGCGGCCGAGCGGGACTTGTCCCATGAACCGGCAGGGGTGTAGAGCATGTTCTGGATGGTGTCGTAGTCGTGGCTCATCCATTCGCCAGACGCCTCGGGGTTGTTGGCGATGGCGTTGAACAGCTGGGCGTAGTGGTCGGCCTCCCAGGGGTTCTTCCCGCTGCCGTTCATCCACTCGTTCTCGAAGGTCTTCTGGTCCTTCGAGAAGACCCGATCGCCGAGTGCGACCAGGAAGTCCTTGTCGTACTTCCCGCCGGCGAGCAGAGGCATCAGCCGGTCCGGGCGGAAGCCGCGCTGCGGATCCATGGTGAACTTGTCGAACCACTTGTTCCAGCTGGCCTGCTTCTCCTTGGCGGTCTTGCCGTCGAAGGCCACCTGTGTGAAGGTGCCGAGTGTCTTGGCGACGAGATTCCGGTCGCGGGTCAGCGCGTCCGGGTGCTTGTCGTAGTAGTCGTCGTAGGGATCGTCGGCCATCTCGTTGGACAGCCACACCAGCTTGTCCGGGCCCAGGGTGCTGTAGAAGGCCTTAATGAAGTCTGGATCCTTGGCATTCGCCTCCAAGGCGGCGAAGAGCTCTGCCGAGTTGCTGCCGTTGAAGTCCTTCTTGAACTGCTCCGCCAGTGCCTTGCCATTGCGTTCGGCAGCAGCCTTCTGGCCGACCATGCCCTCGTCGATGGACACCATCGGGTGGTCCTTGGGTGCACCCGGGTACGGTTCGTCGCAGGCCAGGGCGAGGTGGTAGCGCCGCGTCAGCATGGGCAGCTCGTCCCTAGCCCAGCCGGCCACCTTCAGGATGTCGTTGAGCTCAGCGGTCCCGATTCCGTAGTAGGCAAGCTGAGTCTTGTAGTAGGAGGATCGATCCTGGACTGTCCCTTGGTCCCGTCGAACGGACTCGATCGTCGCCTTGAGAGCGCCCGGATCAATCCCTGAGAAGACGCTCTCACTGCTTCCGCCCCCGCCATCGAGCATGCTGCGTTGTTCCCTTTTGTGTTGGATTCGCTGCTGAACCTGAATCGCTTCTCAGTACATGCGCCTGTTGCGGTTCATCGAATTGGCTTCCTCAGGCGTGACCTTCTCCGGCATGCTGTCGATCTCGCGCTGAATGTCCTCAAGTACCTTGTCGATACGAGCGCGTACCGTTTTGCGGCGGCCAGCCGCGTCGTTGTGCCACTTGTCGGCATTCTTGCCGACCCAGGACTTCGACGAGTCCCGGCCTCCTTTGCCGATGTCTCCAGCAGCTCTTTTGAATGCGTCGACGAAGTCGCCGCGCTCCTTCTCGAGTTGGCGCTTGAGTTTCTGCAGCCGTTCTCGTTCCGGGTTGTCCACCTTTGGCTTGTCGCCGTCGGTTGCTATGTCTCTCACTCCTGTAACCGGGTGGCGCCTCGTGATGCCGAGGCGCCAGACGTTCGCGGCGGGCCTTCGATTCCTTCGGGCGACCGGTGCCCTTGGACTCGGACTCTGCGGTTCGCCCCGGTCCGATCAGCGGTTCACGGACTGGATTTCCTGGACGGTGACGTCCTGAGAGGTTCCGAAGGTGCCGTCAGGGAGCTTGCCTGTCTCGCCGTTCGAGCCCTTCCACGTGATCTCCCAGGTGACGGTGGCCTTGAGCTTGTACGTGCCGTCGCCGGACGAGCGGAGGTAGGTGACGCCGCAGGGCGGGGATTCGTTGCCCTTCCCCTTGGCGTAGGGCTCACCGATGGAACCATCGGCGTTGATGGCGCACTCGCCGTTCCCTGGGAAGGTGGTTGCGTCAGTGGTGCCCGGCTCCAACTTGAGCGCGACAGGCTTGGCCGTCGTCGTGGACGAGAGGTTCCAACCTGCCACGTTGAGGGAGGCGGTCACGGACACAGCATGGAAGTCAGCCTTGTCGAGCCAAGCCCAGGTGGGGAGATTGACCTTCGTGATCTCCTGTGGGGCGAGAGTGATCTTGGTGTCGGGTACCTGGATTCTGCCGTAGGCAAGCCCGGCCAGAGTCTCTGCATCGATGGAATTCTCGACGTCGGGGGCAGCGCCGTTGTCGACCCAGAAGTCCGGCTTGCCGCAGTCCCAGATGTGGGGGTCCGTGGGGCGGCTGTCATCACGGGCCGAGGTCCAGAACATGCCCTTGCCGCTCTTCTTCTTGTTGAAGTCGGTGTAGGGGTGACCTTTGATGTACCGGTCCTCGAAGGCTGGCTGTGCGATTTCTTTGCCCGAGAAGAGAGGGGTATTGACCAGGTCCTTGTACTGCTGCTCTTTCGCGGCCGGTGTGTACTTCGGCTCGTACCAGCACGCAGGAGGGGTCCAGTTGCCCACAGCCGAGACTGTTCCGGTGGACTTTCCACGCCCATTCTTCGACAGGTTGAACTTCACCTGGGAAGCGATCTGCCGATCGTGAGTGCTGGCGCTGCTGTCCTCGTTGTACTGGGAGTCGTCGGTGATGGTCGCCATCGCAGCAGTAGGCATCGCAATTGACGCCGTAACTAACGCGAGTGTAGTGCCGAGTACCGATCCGAAGCGGTGCCTCACGGAGTGCACGCCTTGTTCCCCCTGTCCGACAGCCCGTTCGTCGTCTGCCATACGCCCTGGCTGTTCTTCTCGACCTTGACGTTGTAGAGGACGTATGAATCGTCGGTGACCGCAGTCTTGTTGGTCCTGTTGGTCTTGCGGACCTTGCTGTAGGCCGCGCTTTCGTCGGAGCAGTAGCGCACAGATCCCGACTTGTTGCCGGACAGCGTGACCTGAGGATCGAAGTACCGGATCTTGCCAGTGACCGACAGCCCCTTGTCGGCGAAGGACTGGACCCACCGCGAGGTAGTGACCAGCGCGTTGTCCCGGTAGTAGAAGGACAGCGACGTTTCCTTAGCGCTGCCCTGGGTGATGGCATAGTCGGTCGCCGTCTGCGCACCTTGGACGTCGGCCAGCACCGCGTCCTTGGTGGCATCGCCCGTCTTCCAGCCGTCGAAGACGTCTTCCAAGTCAGACGGCAAGGTGATCTTGGGCCGTTGCGCCCCTGTTGCTGACGCGCTCGGCGAGGCAGACGCCGTCGGATCGCCGGAGTCGGCGCCGGCGATCTTGTCGTTGTTGGACTTGTCGTCCCCGCTCCCGCATGCCGTCAGCAGAAGGGCTGCGGTCGCGGCGAGCGCGGCGGCAGCGGGCAATGTGCGGCGCTTCACAGTGGACTCCCCGTGAGACTGAAGTTTCGTCAAGGGCATGAACGCTATCGGTGGGGTTCCTGGTTTCGCCAGAGCGAACTTCCCTGTGAACGTGTGCAATTGTGGACGTAGCGGGCCTCTGTGGTGTGGGCTGTGTCTTGATCGTGCCCGAACGGATGGCGGCTCCGGGCACGTTCGTGTCTGCGCCCGGAGCCGTTGCCGCTGTGTGATTTCGGTTCGCTATCGCGGTGTCCTGAATCTCGAGCACAGGCTTGGCGGATACGCCGACGTTCGCGGCACCGGTTCGGCGCGATCGCCGGCCAGGGTCTCGGGCTTGCCGCGGTTGTCGGTCACTGTGCCGTCCGTGTCGATCTTGTGAAGGAGGAGGGTCCGTGAACCACTCCCAGTGGAAGACCCGGCAGGCCCGGCGGCTCATGGGCGAGAGCGTCGAGGAGTCGGCGGCTTAGAGGGAGGCCGGGCATGCGTTCGCGCTCGGTCAGGCGGTGTACGACCGGAGAGCCCAGCTCGGGTTGTCGCAGACAGAACTGGCGCGCCGAGCGGCCATGACCCAGGCCCAGATCTCGAACCTCGAAGGCGGTGACTCCGTGCCGACGTTGCCCCTGCTGACGAGGTTGGCCAAGGCCCTGGAGGTGTCGCTGACGATCGACCTGGATGGCGGCAGTTCTACGTTCGCATTCCACCCGCGCGACAGTGGTATCCGGATGAGGGGTGACGGATGGGGACTCGTCGACCGCCTGAATCGTCTGGCCTCTGGGTACGTCGGGCTGTGGACGGCCCCGGGGCTTGGGGGGCCGTCCACGGTTCGTCAGCGGTTGACGGCCTGGATCTCCTGGACGGTGACGGCCTGGGTGGCGCCGAACGTGCCGTCGGGCAGGTCGCCGCCCGCGACGCCGGTACCGGTCCAGTGGATCTTCCAGGTGATGGTGGCCTTGAGCGGGTAGGTGCCGTCGCCCGAGGAGCGCAGGTACTCCACGCCGCACGGAGGGGTCTCATGCGCCTTGCCGTTGGCGTAGGGCTCGCCGATCCGGCCGTTGTTGATCTGGCAGACGCCGGAGGCCGGGTAGGTCTGCGCATCGCTGGTGCCCGGCTCGATCTTCAGGGAGACCGGTTCGGCGGTGGTCGTCGCGGAGATCCCGAGGACTGGGACGGAGGCGGTGACGGAGACCGGCTTGAACGCGGCGCCGTCCAGCCAGGCCCAGGTCGGCAGGTTGACCTTGGTCGTGCCCGCCGGGGCGAGGGTCACCTTGGTGCCGGGGACGCGGATCTCGTTGTAGGCGAGTTCGGCGAGGATCTTCGGGGTCACGGCGTTGTCGATGTCAGCCGGTGGCGGATCGCCCTTGTCCACCCAGAAGATGGGCTTGGTGCACTTGTCCCAGCCGGGCGGGAAGCTCTTGTTGACGTACGAGTCCCACCAGTAGCCCTTGCCGGCCTTGTCCTTGTTGAAGTCCTTGTACGTGCCGGCGGTCTCGCCGCCCTTCTCGTACTTGTTGCGTTGCTCCAGGTCCCATTGGGACCCCGTCGACTCGGCGTTCCAGATCGGCTCGAGGTATGCCTTGAGCTGTGCGGGCGTGTACTTCGGGGCGTACCAGCAGGCCGGTGGGGTCCAGGAGGTGGCGGAGATGACGGGGCCGGCGGAGGCGCCGGTGCCGTTCTTGGAACGGTCGAAGACGACCGCTCCCGCGGTCGCGGAGATCTCCTGGCCTTTGCCGTCGCCGTTCACCTGTGTCTGGGAACCCGTGCCCTTGCCTCCGGGCACGAAATTCGCCCAAGCTGCGGGGCTGGATATCCATATGGTTGCTCCGACGACGGCAACGCATACCGAGAATCTGCCTACGGCTGGCACTGGGCTGCCCCCCTGGAGGAAACGATCTGAGACGTCTGCCAGATCCCGTCGGAGTTTTTGTCCAGTCTGGTGTTGTAGAAGACGTAGCTGTTCTTGTCGACCGGCGTCTTGGTGATCTTGTTGGTCTTCTTGTCCTTGCTGAAGCCTTTGCTCTCGTCGCCGCAGTACGAGAGGGTGGCCGACGTCTTGCTCGTCAACGTCACCTTGCGGTCGTAGTACCGCGCTTCGCCGGTGAGTGTGGCTCCTGCGTGCTTCCATTGAGCGATCCAGGAGAGCGCAGCTTCGAGTGCCTTGCCCGTGTTGTAGAAGGCGAGAGCATTGCCTTTGGAGTCTGTCCCTGTGATCGCGGCGTCCACGGCCTGCACGCTCGCCGCGCTGTCCGACAGCACGGCGTCCTTCACCGAGTCGCCCGTCTTCGTGTCCTCGAAGACCAAGTTCAGGTCCGAGGGCAACTCGATCTTGGGTCGGCCGGATGCGTTGGAAGCCGAAGCACTAGGCGAAGCCGACGTCGAGCTGTCTGCGTCCGCTCCCGCGATCTTGTCGTTGTTGCTGGATTTGTCGTCCCCGCTCCCGCATGCCGTCAGCAGCAGTGCTGCTGTCGCGGCAAGCGCGGTGGCGGCGGGCAATGTGCGGCGCTTCACTGTGGACTCCCCGTGAGACTGAAGTGTGGCAAGAGCACAAACGGTATCGGCGGGGTTCCTGGTTTCGCCAGAGCGAACTTCCCTGCGAACCTGGGCAATTGTGTACGCAATGGGCTGGTTCGGGGTGTGGGATGTGTGTCGATCGTGCTCAACGGGCGACGGCTCCGCACACGTTGGGTGTGACGCGCGCGGAGCCGCTGTTTCTGGGGGTTTCGGTTCGCTATCGCGGCACGCTGCACCTAGGGCAGGCGCACGGCGGGTACGCCGACGTATGGGGCACGGGTTCGGCTCGTCCGGTGGTCAGGATTTCGGTCCTTCCGCTGTCGGCGGTCACGGTGCCGGCCGTGTCGATCCGGTAGACGCGGATGGTGGGGCGGGAACTGGAGCGGGTGCGGTGGTGGGCGGCTTCCAGGAGTTCGAGTGCGTCCGGCTGGGGCGGGTAGTGCGTGGCGCACTCCGGGCACGCGTAGACGTTGAAGCCGGGGCCCGTGGCGGCGTGGACCTCGTGGACCAGGACCGGTTCGTCCGTGATGCGCTGGCAGCGGGCGCACATCCGCATCGCCGGGCGGGTCATCGAGCGGCCTCCGCCGGTACGCGCACGCCGTGGATGTGTTTCGGGCCTACGTCGATTCCGAGCGTTGCCAGGCAGGCTGCCCGGCGCCGTTCGCGTTGGCGGCGGTGTTCGGCGGGGTCCAGGAGGTAGGGGCGCACGAGGCGGGATGCGTTGCCGTTGAGGAGTTCGGTGAAGCGGGGAGGGGGCGGGAGCGGGGTGATTCGTAGTGGCGGAAGTGTGCCGAGGCGGTGGCGGCCACGGGGGCGTGGGGTGCACAGGGTCAGCATCCGCGTGAGGGTGCGGACGATAAGGTCCAGCATGTCGGCGCTCCTATTCAGCGTTGGCCATGCCCCGGGACGGCTTGCCTCCGTCGCCGGGGTTCTTTCGTGATCAGCCTACATTGCCGTACATGTCAGTGCATAGCAGTGCGCAGCAATGCAAGCATTGATGCAGCTCAGGGCTGTTTTACGGTGGTTGCTATGGCAGCAGACAGAGACGATTCGCCGATCGATCCCAACAAGATCGCCTACGTCTATATGCAGGTGGCCGACCACATTGCTGCGCGCATTGCTTCGGGCGAGCTGAGGCCGGGAGCGCGGCTGCCCGGGGAGCGCGATATGGGTGAGGAGTACGGAGTCGCCTACCTCACCGCCCGCCGCGCGGTCCGCGAACTCCGCGAACGCGGCCTCGTAGTCACGCTCCCGGCCAAGGGCACCTTCGTTGCGTACCCCGATGAAGCTGCCGAGCCGGCAGGCGAAGGTCAGGACTAACGCCGTCGCCTGAACCTTGCGAGAGGTGCAGCTTCACGAGCTGTGGCGGACGTGTCGACGTGCCCTCCCGCGGGTTCGGTTATTCGAAGTGAGCGGGGAGGGCTTTCCGCTCACCACGTATTTGGGACTGCGGTCTCTGCGACGTCCGCTGCCGGCCAGGGGGAGTTGCGGGTCGACCGGGATCCCGCAGATCTCTCCCGGAACGTTGTGGTGGCCGGGCAAGCGGGGCCGTGCCTTTCGGATTCGGGTCAATCGGCGCTCTTATACGCATGTCCAGCGGGGCGGCAAATCCGGTCATCAACTGACCCGCACAGGCGCCGGCGACAAGGGCCTGTGGTCGCAGGTGAAGTTCCGTAACGACGACTTCACCACCGCCTGTCCCGTCACCACCGCCTGTCCCGTCACCACTGACAACTGGGCGATCTGGGGTCCGCCGGCTGATCCCGGCCCGGCCCGACCCGACCCGAACAAGCTGACTCCGGAGAGTCGGTGAACCGCTGGCAAGCGACGGAGCGGTCGGTGCGGTTCGCTGGCTCAGTCCAGCTTCGCGTTCTGTGCCTTCACGAGGTCGGCCGGGATCTTGGCGCTGCCTGGCCGGCCGTACACGAAAGCGCTGCCGTCAAGGGTGAAGTAGTTGACGATCGTGTCACCGAAACGGAAGGTCTGGGTGCGGACGGTCTGCGCGCCCTTGTACTGGAAGGTGGCTGCGGCGGCGACCGACTGGTCACCGGTCGAGGGCGCGCGTTCCGCGGTCGCCGAGGTGTAAGTGGTGGCACCGGCAACGGACTTGGCGGTGAAGCCACCGGCGCACGAGGCTGCCGCCCGGGAGAGTTCCTTCATCGCCGTCTCCGCCTTGCCGTCGGCGTAAGTGGCGAGTGTGACGTAGGTGCCCATGGTGGTGGAGTTGCGCGCGACCCGTGTGAGCGAGGCTTCCGGTTCGCCGATGGGGAGTTCGTTCATCGCGTAGGCCAGCTGGGTGCAGGCGGCCTTGTCGACCCGCATCTCGTCCTGGCTGGCGGCGAGGGCGTCCCCCTTGGTGGGTGCCTTGAAGGTGTAGCCGCTGATATCCGCCCTTGTGACGACGAGCCGTGCGAGCCGCTCTTCGGGGCTCACCTGCTTTTTCGCAGTGGAGGTGGAAGCGGAGGGCGAGGCCGTGGACTTGGCGTCCGTGTCCGTGTCGTTGCCCGAGCAGGCGGTCAGTGCGGCGGCCAGGGACAGCGCGGACACAGCGGCCAGTGCGGCTCGCTTCATGTGGGGGTCTCCTCGGTGAGGCACGCATGGGCTCTTACGGGGTGAAGCCGGGGAGAAGCGGGCCGCCCAGCTCGTGTGCCCGCCCGCGGCGATCCATGATCATGGCACGGCGGTTTCGGGCCCTCGTGAGTGAATCGTGCAGGCATCATGGCCGCCGTGTGAGGGGTGCCCTCGGTCGGGCAACCTGTCGACATGGCAACGGATTCGCTTCCGCATAGATCGCCACCCTCGGAGGTGTAGCCCGCAACTGGTAAATCTGCACTTCAAGTTGCAGATGAATAACGGTGGACGCGCTGCGGTCCATGGGGCAGGACGCGCCTTGAGGGGCTTATGTGCGGCTGATACGGTGCCATGGCTTGACACTCACCCCAGCGATGGCTAATCGCCCAGGTCGGGTGGTACGTCCGACAGGTCCCGGACGTCTCCGCGCGGGCGACCTCAGGTGAAGTGTCCGGATTTGTAAAGAACTTGGCAGACGTAGCAGACAATTTGTTGGCTGTACGGGGAGCGGTTGCGTGAAGATCCAAGAGCGTACGGGGGCGGGCGCAGGACGTTCCGCCGCTCCGGCTCAGCCGTCGGTCGGTGACCGGCTTCCCGCACCGCCTCGCGAGCGCAAACCCGCGCTTGCCGCGCTGGCGGTGCTGTTGATCCTGGTGGGCGCGCTCGGGGCGACGATGCTCGTGCTGCGGGCCGGGGACCGGGTCGAGGTCGTCAAGGTGACGAAGGAGATCCAGGCCGGTGAGTCCGTCAGCGACAGCGACGTGACCTCCGTCATGGTCGCGGCCGACGACGGCATCAACTACGTCAAGTGGTCTCAGCTGAGCAGCCTCAAGGCCCTCAAGGCCAGGTCCACGATCTACAAGGACACGGTCGTGATGGGGCAGATGTTCGCCGGGGGCAGCAGCCTCCCGGCAGGCAAGGCCGCAGTCGGTGTGGCCCTCAAGGAGGGCCAGTACCCCGCGGACATCAAGCCGGGTGACGTCGTGGCCGTCTACAACGTCGACACCAACGGCTCCGGTTCGGACAAGACCAGCTCCAGCACCGGTTCCACCTCCACGTCGTCCGGCGGTCTCCTCGTCGGCAACGCGAAGGTCAACACCAAGGCCGAGGACAGCGACGCCACCGTGAGCACGGGCAACCTCTCGCTCACGCTGCTCGTCGACCAGAGCGACGCGGCCGCGGTCGCCCGGGCCGCGTCCGCCGGCGCGGTCGCCATCGTGCACGTCTCCGGCAACGGCAACTAAAGGCGGCTCCACACCCATGGCCCTCATCGCCCTCGCCGCCGACAAGGGTTCCCCCGGCGTCACCACCGCAGCGGTCGCCCTCGCGGCGGTCTGGCCGCGTCGCGTCCTGCTCGCCGAGACCGACCCGGCGGGCGGCGACCTGGTGTACCGCAGTGCCGCCGCGCACGGCGGACCGCTCAACCCCAACACCGGCATGCTGTCCATCGCGGCCACGGCCCGCCGTGGTCTGGTGCCCGACCAACTCTGGGACCACGTCCAGCCGTTGAGCGGCGGTCTCGAAGTCCTCGTCGGGCTCGGGAGTTCCGAGCACGCCGCCGGTCTCGCCGGGCTCTGGCCGACCCTCGGGCACGCCTTCGCCTCGCTCGCGGACTCGCCGAACGCGCCCGCCGACGTCATCGCCGACTGCGGTCGTATCAGCGGGGACACGCCTGCCGTCGACCTGTTCTCGCACGCCGCCTTGGTGCTGCTGATCAGCCGCACCGAGCCGGAGGCCATCGCCCGCGTCCGCGACCGCGCCGCCGCCCTCTCCACCAAGCTGCACGGCGGCCCGCGCGGCGCCGCGAGCCTCGCCACCCCGCTGATCGGCGTGATCCTCGTCGCCGACACGAACAACGCCGCCAAGCTCGCCGGCCAGGTCAACGACATGCTCGTACACGCGCAGACCGGTGCCCGCGTGGTCGGCACGATCGCCGACGACCCGGCCGGTGCCGACCAGTTGGCCGGACGCAAGCGCGGTCGCCTCGACAAGTCCCTGCTCATCCGCTCGGCCCGCAAGGTCACCGCGGACATCTACCAGCAGTACGGCGCCGCCTGGTCCGTCTCGGCGCAGGCCCAGCACGGCCATGTCAACGGCCATGCGGGGGCGGGGGCATGACCGCTGTCGACCACCAGTTGGTCAAGCGGTTCCGCCAGGACGCCGGTGACCGCATCGCGGAGCAGCGTCGTCTCGACCAGACGAACAACGTCACGCCGATGTCCACCGAGGACGAGCGGCAGTACGCCCGCGCGGTCATAGCCCAGATCCTGGAGGACTACGCCCGGACGGAGATCAACGCCGGGCGCACCCCTCTCGACGCGGAGACCGAGGAGCAGTACGCGGCGGCCGTGCACGCGGCGCTGTTCGGTGTCGGCCGGCTCCAGCCGCTGCTGGACAACCCCGAGGTCGAGAACATCGACATCAACGGCGCGGACCAGGTGTTCGTCGGGTACGCGGACGGCCGGGAGGTCACGGGCGATCCCGTCGCCGAGACCGACGAGGAACTCATCGAGCTCATCCAGGTGTTGGGTGCCTACTCGGGTCTCTCCTCCCGCCCCTTCGACTCCGCAAACCCGCAGCTCGACCTCCGACTGCCGGACGGTTCGCGTCTGTCGGCCGTCATGGACGTGACGCGGCGCCCGGCGCTCTCCATCCGTCGCGCCCGCATGGGCAAGGTCTTCATCTCCGACCTGGTCGGCAACGGCACCGTCGTCCCCGAGGTCGCGCACTTCCTGGCCTGCGCGGTCCGCGCCCGCAAGAACATCATGATCGCCGGCGCCACCAACGCCGGCAAGACGACGCTGCTGCGCGCCCTCGCCAACGAAATCCCGCCGCACGAGCGCCTCATCACCGTCGAGCGGGCGCTGGAGCTGGGCCTGGACACGTTCCCCGACCTGCACCCGAACGTCGTCGCCTTCGAGGAGCGCCTGCCCAACTCCGAGGGCCAGGGCATGATTTCGATGGCCGAGCTGGTCCGCCGGTCCCTCCGTATGAACCCCTCCCGCGTCATCGTCGGTGAGGTCCTCGGCGACGAGATCGTGACCATGCTGAACGCGATGTCGCAGGGCAACGACGGCTCGCTGTCCACGATCCACGCCAACAGCTCCAGCGAGGTCTTCAACCGTATTTCGACGTACGCGCTGCAGGCCAGGGAGCGGCTGCCGATCGAGGCCAGCCAGATGCTGATCGCGGGTGCGGTGAACTTCGTCGTCTTCATCCAGCGGCGCAACAACTTCCAGACGGGCGGCCGCCTCCAGCGCATGGTGACCTCGGTCCGCGAGGTCAACGGCGTCGACGGCCGGGTGCTGTCCAGCGAGGTGTTCGCGGAGACCTCCGACGGGCGGGTCGTACCGCACGCGCCCATCGCCTGCCTGGAGGACCTGATCGCGCAGGGCTACCGGCCCACCGGAACGTGGGGATGAACATGATGCCTGTCGCACTCGGTTCGCTCGGTTCCATGGGCGGCCTGTTTTCCACGACCGTCCTGTACTCGCTCGGCAGCGGCGTCGCCGTCGGCGGCGGACTCGCGCTGCTCATGGTCGCCGTACGCGGACTGCCCGCGAAGCCCGACCACGAGAAGCAGAAGGCCGCCGAGCGGGCGAGCGAGCTGGTCCGGTTCGCCGGACAGCGCGGTTCGCTGGCGGCCATCGTCGGCCTCGTCGTACTGCTGCTGACCCGCTGGGCGGTGGCCGGCATCGCGGCCGGCATCCTCGTCTTCTTCTGGGACCGCCTCTTCGGCGGCGCCGCGGAGGAGAAGGCCGGCATGCGCCGCGTCGAGGCCCTCGCCTCCTGGACGGAGTCGCTGCGCGACACGATCGCCGGCGCGGTGGGCCTGGAGCAGGCCATCCCGGCGTCGGCCCGCGCCTCCGCACCCGTCCTGCGTCCTCACCTGGACGCGCTCGTCGACCGACTCCGGTCCCGTACCCCGCTCCCCGACGCGCTCCAGCAGCTCGCCGACGAGATCAACGACGCGTCCGCCGACATCATCGTCGCCGCCCTCATCCTCAACGCCCGCCTGCGCGGCCCGGGTCTGCGCCAGGTTCTGGGCGCCCTCGCCAAGTCGGCGCGCGAGGAAGTGGACATGCGCCAGCGCGTGATGGCGCAGCGTGCGTCGACCCGCCGGTCGGTGCAGATCGTCATCGCGGTCTCGATCGCCTTCGTCCTCGGCCTGTCCGTCTTCAACCGAGACTTCGTGGCGCCGTACGGGACGGCCGTCGGCCAGCTCGTACTCGCCGGTGTGTGCGGTCTCTTCGCGCTCGGGTTCTGGTGGCTGCGCAAGCTGTCGACCATCGAGACACCGGAGCGGTTCCTGGTGCGGGACGAGTCGGCGGTCCAGTTCGTGCGACCCCGTACTCCGGCCCAGCACGCGCAGCACGAAGAGGGGGTACGACGGTGAACCTGACGATGCCGATCGTCATCGGCGCGATCCTGGGTCTGGGCATCTACGCCCTCGTACGCGCCCTGATGCCGTCGAAGCGCAGCGCGGTCTCGCAGGTCGCGCGAATCGACGCGATGCGGGCCAGGGGCGCGGCGTACGAGTCCGCACGGACGGCTGCGGACAAGGGCCGCCTCGGTGCTCTGCGGGCCGAAGTCGGCGTGCGCGTGGCCGAGTTCTACCTGCAGCAGGGCTGGGAGCAGCGTTCGCTGCGCGCCGACCTGTCGGTGCTGGAGCGCAGCTGGGAGAAGTTCCTGGCGACGAAGGTGCTGCTGGCCGTGGCGGGCCTGTTCTTCGGCCCGTTCATGTTCGCGGTGGTGTGGACGCTGGGTTTCGGCAGCAGCCCTGCCATCCCGGTCTGGCTGGCTCTGGCCTTCGCCCTCGCCTTCTTCTTCCTGCCCGATCTGGAGGTGCGGCGGGACGCGGCCGAGAAGCGGCGCGACCTGCGGCGCGTGATCGGCGCGTATCTGGACCTGGTGTCGATGAGCCTCGCCGGTGGCCGCGGTCTCCCCGAGGCGCTCATGGCCGCGGCGGAGGTGTCCGACGGCTGGGCCACGCAACGCATCCGCAACGTGCTGGCCGACGCCCGCATCACCGGTATCAGCCAGTGGCAGGCACTGGGGCAACTCGGCGAGGAGATCGGCGTGGAGGAGCTCAAGGACCTCTCCGCCTCGCTCGCCCTGGTCGCGGACGACGGCGCCAAGGTGCGTGAGTCCCTCGCCTCCCGTGCGGAGACCATGCGGCACCGCGAACTCGCCGAGATCGAGGGCAGCGCGGGTGAGAAGTCGCAGTCGATGCTCGTGGCCCAACTCCTGCTGTGCGCGGGCTTCCTGGTGTTCCTGATCTATCCGGCGGCGATGCGGGTGTTCCAGGTGCAATGACACGCGCGCGGACGACCCAAGACTACGAACGACTACCGGCGAACTGCTTCTGAGAGGACAACGCACCATGATGGGACGGAACTTCAACACCGGAATCCCGGCCGTGGACTTCCTGGTCAC
Organism: Streptomyces sp. DF42; assembly: GCF_058267695.1. Taxonomy (NCBI): domain Bacteria; kingdom Bacillati; phylum Actinomycetota; class Actinomycetes; order Kitasatosporales; family Streptomycetaceae; genus Streptomyces; species Streptomyces sp. DF42. The sequence continues at coordinate 5,728,015 of NZ_CM177859.1, forward strand.
CTTCCTGCAGGGCCGCGTGCAGCGCGCCCGCTCCGGCGAACTGGACCGCGGTGCCTCCGCCGTCGAGTGGGTCATCATCTCCGCGGTCGTCGTGGCGATCGTCGGCGTGGTGGCCGCGATCATCAACGCGGCGTTGAGCAAGGGCGCCACCAAGGTCAGCACCTGCATCGACGGCGCCAAGGCGAGCGGCACCTGCTGATCGCACGTACGTACCTAAGAAGTTGACGGGGGTGCCGGCAAACGTGGGCAGATGGATGCGCCGCAGGGTGGGGACCGCACGCAGGGCCGCGGCCACCCGTGGTGATTCCGGAATGACCGCGATCGAGTTCGTGCTGCTCACGCCGGTCCTGTTCTTCATGATCTTCGCCACGGTGCAGTTCGCGCTGTACTTCTTCGCCGACCACGTGGCCCAGGCGGCCGCCCAGGCCGGCGCACGCAAGGCCCGCGCCACGGCGCACGATTCCCCGGGCGGGTGGCGGGGCGAGGCGCAGGGCGTGGTGGACAGCTACATCAGCCAGCTGGGCCCGCAGTTGGTCCTCTCGCCGAATGTGAAGATGCTCCAGCCCGAGCAGAACACGGTGGGCGTGGAGATCACGGCGAAGGTGCCGACGGTGTTCCCGGGGCTGAGCTTCACGGTGCACGCGCAGTCGGAAGGCCCGGTGGAGAGGTTCGTACGGGACGACGGGAACTAGGAAAACCAGGAATGACACTCTCTGCCCTCAGGGATCTCTTCCACGACCGTGGACCCCGGGACGACCGTGGCCTCTCCGCGATCGAGGTGGTGATCCTCGCTCCGGTGATGATCCTGTTCATCCTCGTCCTGGTGGCCTTCGGCCAGATGGTGGACGGACGGGGAGCGATCGACGGGGCGGCTCGGGACGCGGCACGTTCCGGATCCCTCCAGTGGGACCAGGGCAACGCCATGGCCGAGGCACGCAAGGCGGCCGAGGCCGACCTGACCGACGTCTGCTCCGGCCCGGTCACGGTGACCAAAACCAGCGTCGGCTTCGCGCACACGGACCTCTTCACCGTCCAGGTGAGCTGCGAGATTCGGGGGCTGGCCATGCTCGGCCTGGACATCCAGACCCGGATGTCGGGCTCGTTCACCGCCCCGCTGGACCCGTACAAGAGGAAGGCGTGAGGAAGGCGTGATGGGCGCGCAAGAGGAGAACCGGATGGGCGAGTCGAGCAGGCCCGCGAAGGCCGCGGCCGCCCTGCGCACCTGGCTGTCCGCCCGCCGCGCCCACCTCGACGACCGCGGCTCGGGCGCCGGCGCGGTCATCATCTTCGCGCTCGTCTTCCTCTCCCTCTCGGCCTTCGTCATCGACGGAGGCCTGTCCATCTCGAAGCGGGAGCGCGCGGCCGACATCGCGGAACAGGCCGCCCGTTACGCCGCCCAGGACATCAACATCGACGACCTGTACCAGAACGGAGGCGGCGACGCCCCGATCAACTACCAGAACTGCGATGCCCGCGTGAAGGCCTTCGCCCGGCAGATGGACATGTCCGGCGCGGACACCGCCGCGACCCACTGCGTGGCGGCGAACGCCCAACAGGTGCAGGTCGAGGTGCAGTTGACGTACTCGCCGATCTTCACGGGGATGTTCTACGGCGGTGACGTGATCGTGCACGGGCAGGGCGTGGCGCAGAACCAGGTCGGCTGAGGCGAGTGCGACGGAGACAGGCGGAGCCGGTCATCGAGCCGGTTCCGTGGGAACGGGCGGGATGGTTCGCGGTCACCGACATGGTGCGGCAGGCGACGCTGCGCCGTAAGAAGCTGACCGGACAGCGGGCCGTGCGTGTGGCGACGGCACAGGCGGGAGTCCGGTACTTCGCCCCGGTCGCGCTCGTCTCCGCCACCGAGGACGAGATCCCGTCGTACGCCCTGTACGAGGCCACGCGGCCGGAGTACCTGCTGTGCTCACTCACCCCCGAGAAGCGCGGTGCACGCTACCGCGTGACCGACGGACAGGGCGTGGAACTGGGCCTGGCCCACCGGACCGCGGCCGCCAAGCGCACCATCCAGCACAGCTGGCGGCTCCAGCAGCGCGGTCACGCCGACATCGTGGCCCGCTACCACTGGGCGCGGGGCAGCGCGAAGGACGTCGCGGAGCGGGGCAAGAAGACCGTGGTCCGCGAGGCCGGAAAACTCGCCGAGGGTGTCGTCGACTCGCTGCTCAGCTTCGGAGCCGACGACGACACCGGAGCGTCCAGTTCGTACAGCGCCAAGCCGATCACCTGGCGCGCGGACGGCGAAGAGGAACCCGTGGCCCTGACGGCCGGTCGTGTGGAGGGTGCCACGACCTACCTGCCGCACGCGGCCTGGCTGGACCGCCGACTCGCCTTCGCGTTGGGCGTGTTGCGGGAGGCGTGACGGCGGTCAGCGGTGCGGTCCCGCGCCGACCCCTTGTCCGTGCCCGTCCGCGCAGCCGTCCCCGGGGGGGGCGCGGGGGGCGATGGCGCGGACGGCGCGGATGGCTCGGGAACGGGTTGGTTTTCGGATCCGGTGGGCTGGCCCGTGGACCCGGGCGGCGTGCTCGGCGACGGGGCCGGGGTGTCCTCAACAGGCGGGGTGTCCTCGCCAGGCGGAGCGTCCTCAACAGGCGCGGGGTCCGCGGGGGTTGGGGTCTCGGACGGCGGTGCGGGCGGGGGAGCCGGGGTGCTCGGCGCGCTCGGGGTGCCCGGGACTGTGGGTTCGGGGGCGTTGTCGGTGGGGGGTGCTGGAGGTGCGGGGGGTGCCGCCGGGGGTGCCGGAGTGTGCTTCCGCGGGGGTGCCGGGGGTGCCGGAGTGTGCTTCCGCGGGGGTGCCGGGGGTGCCGGAGTGTGCTTCCGCGGGGGTGCCGGGGCCGGGGCTCCCGGAGCCTGCGGCTCTTCGTGCTCCCTTCCCGTCGCGGGGGGAGCCGGATGCGTGCCCTTGGGCGTGGTCTCGGTCGGCTTCTCCGGCACGGTGCCGGACGGCGACGGGGTGTCGCCCGTCTGCTCTCCCGCGGTCTCCCCGTCCGAGGTCACTCGGTCCTGTTCACCGCCGTGCCCGCCATTCACCCGGGCTGATGTGCCATCCCTCTCCGGCAGCCCGACCGGCAGGCCCTTCGCCGGCGGAGCCACCGCTGCAGCCACCGGCACCTTCGCTACCGGCACCTTTGCTACCGGTACCTGCGCCAACGGCGCCTTGGCGGCAGGTGCCTCGGCCACCGGTGTCCGTTGCTCCGGAACCGTGGACGAGTCGAGCGAGCCGAGCACGAGAAGCACCGCGGCGACACCTGCCGCAACCGCGCCGCCCGCAGCCGCCGCCTGCGTCTTCGAGCCGCCGACAGCGGCTTGGCGCACCGCATGCAGCAGCCCGCCACCGTGCCCGCCACCCGCTGCGAACGTGGCACCGGCAGAACCGGCCGTGAAGGCGAGCAGGAACTTCCCCCCGGCGCCCACCACGAACACGAGCAGCGCCGGACCGACGAGCGCGGGCAACCGGTCGTTGGCGCTCATCAGGGCGGCGAGCCGCGCCCGGCAGTCGTCGCACCCGTCCACATGCCCGAGCAGCCGCTCGGACTGCTTCGCCGTCGCCGCACCGCGCACGTACGCGGGCATACGACTCCAGTGGACCTGGCAGACGGGATCGTCCGGAGCGCCGGTCTGGGTCTTCAGGAACGCCTGCCGCATGCCCTCGCGGGCGCGGTGCAGCAGTACGGCCGTGGCGCCCTCCCTGGTGCCGAGCTGCGGGCCGATCGCCGCCAGCGGCTGGCCCTCGGCCTCGGCCAGCCACAGTGCTTTCACCCACCGCTCGGGCAACTGCCCCAGCACACGCACCACGAGGTCGACGGAGGACACCTGCTCGGCAGGGTCCTTCCCATACGCGCACCCACCGGTCTCGCCCCGCTCGTCCCCGTGCGGATCCTGCGGAGTCTCGCGTACGGCGCTACCTGCGGCGATCGCGAGGTGCCGCACCGTCGTCATCAGATACGCCGGCATGTTCTCGATCTCGTGTCCCGCCGCCAGCCGCCGCCACACCTTGAAGTGCGCCTCGGCGACGAGGTCTTCGGCGGTCCAGGCGTTCCTGGTGAGCGAGCGGGCATACGCGACCAGACGCGGTTGCTGCTCCTCGTAGACACGGGCGTAAGCGGCCGTGGCCGTAGCGGTGGGGGAGGCCGGTGCGGCCACCGCAGGGGAACCGTCGGACATGGCGGAACGCTCCAGTTGCCTACTGAGGGTGGGGAGTTTTGTAAGCGTAGATGGCGAAACTTTCAATCAAAGTTTCAAAGTGAGGCCAATGTGACGCAGGTCATGTGAGTCCGCTTCCGTTGCGGCGTAATGCCCACCCCCTCTCCGTGCTCGAGGAGGCGTACAGGCCCAACCAGCCACTGCATGACCCGGCATGACCGACATGACCTGACATGAATCGACACGCTCGACACTCTCGGCGTGCTCGACATGCCTGACTGAGGGAGCGCGCTCGTGTACATCGCCCTGGAGCAGCCCACGGGTGCCCGCCTGCTCACCCCTGACCGCGACGAGCTGGCGGTGCCTGTCACCCTCCGCTACGCCTCCGACGACCCTTTGGCGGTGCACCTCGTCTTCCCGGCCTGGATCTCGTTCGACGGCGAGGAGGTGACGTGGACCTTTGCACGGGGGCTGTTGGGGGAGGGGCTGGGCAACGCCGCGGGCGTCGGCAACGTACGCATCCGGCCGTACGGCCCGTCCCGCACCGTAGTGGAGCTCCACGCTCCGGAGGGCACGGCGGCCGTCCTCTTCGACACAACCGCCCTCCGCCGCTTCCTGCTTCGCTCGTACACCGTCACGGAGCCGGGCGGCGAGCCCCTGGAACCGGCGTTCGACCGGGGGCTGGCGTCGTTGTTCGGCGGCGTGTGAGGCCGGGGTGTCTGCACTACGGCGACTGATGAGCCGTACTGGTCCGCAGAGCACTCAACTTCGCTCCACTTCACTTCACTCGACTCCACTCCACTCTGCTCCGGGGTGACGCAAAACCGTTGGCACTAGCGAAGCTGCGCGCGCCCCCGATAAGGTCCGTAAGACTGTGATCGCGCTCCGTCACCATCGTGTGGTGCCGATCAACATCTGTGCCTACATGAGACGTTGACCAGGGGGAAGTGCATGCGCCCGGATGACGGCGGGGGAGATTTCCGCGGCATCAACCCGGATCGGCTCGGTGATCTGATCAGGGCGGTCAACACCAGTACCGGCGACGGTGGTGCGGCGGCCCAGCCACACGTCAACAGCTGGATGAGTCACGCGCGTCGGCTTCAGATGGACACCTCGCGCCTGACGAAGATGACCAAGCATCTCAGCTGGGCCCACGATCAACTTCCCATGCTCCGCCGTCGGCACAGCCTGGCCATGGACGAGGAGAAGCAGGACAAGGAGATCGGCCTCGGAGGTGGCATGGTCTCCGCCGGCGCCGGCGACATCGGCACGTACAAGACCCAGTCCGAAGCCCAGAAGGCCGCGAAGAAGGACGCGAAGGCCTACAAGGACGGGGACATGGGCCTCGATGAGTACATGAAGAAACTCGAGGCCAACCAGAGCGACCCGGACTACTGCAAGGCCGCGATGGACGAGCTCGGCGACACTGCGCTCTACCGGCTGCAGGACGGCCCGATGATGTTCGACCCCGACCATCCCGAAGCCGGCACACGCATTCTGGCGACGGCGGTCGCCACCGCCATGCGGAACGGAACGACGTTCAAGGACGACCAGGGCAACGAAGACCTCCAGCACCTGTCCGGACTCCTCGCATACGCCGACTTCCCGACGGACGTCGTAGCCAACCTCGGCAAGCAGTGCCTCGCACCGGGCAACTACATGTACGGGGAGAAGGTCTGGGAGGCAATGGGCAGCGACCCTGCGGCCTCCACCAAGTTCCTCCACGACAACATGGACCGGATTCCTCAGTGGATGAAGGACGACTCGGATCATCATGGAGGGTTGCCGGACTTCCAGGCGAAGGCTTTCGCGGGGGTCATCAGGGCGGGCACCCTGGACGGCATGGGGGCTGACACAAAGCTTGCTGCAGACAACTCCGAGAAGTTGATCAACTACTACGCGAAGCATTCGGACGAGCACACGCATAGCGAAATCCAGAAGGCATTCGGTGACATCATCACGTGCCATTGGGATGACGTGCAGAGCATCTTGGCGGACCCTGCTCCTGCAGACCTTGGCGCGGACCATATTTCGGTCCCTGAGAGCGACCTGCGATCATTTATCGATGAAGCCATGCGAAACCCAGATGCCACTGCCACCCTGATGGCGTTCAGTAAGAGTCAGGCAAATTCCATTGTTGATAACAACCCCAACAATCATGAGGCGGTCCATGCGTCTGGATTGCTCAACGGAATCTTCACCTATGAAGCAATGAAGACATATAGTGCTCTCAATGCTGAAAACGCCAAGGAGGCGGATGACTGGAATGCATCGATTCAGAACCAGTTGACAGCTGTTACCGGTGCTGGGATCGAAATTGCGTTCGCCCCCAACGAAGCCGCGGCGACTGTAAGCAAGGCCGTAGTCAATGATGTCGTGGGCCTCTTCATAAAGGACGTAAATCTCGTTGATAAGGGTAGTGAACTGACTCCGCCCGGAACAACTGATTGGCGGTACGAGTGGCAGCAAGCGGCACATTTGGCCTACGTGCAGAACCCTGAAGTGGGTAACCCTGGTAAGTATGCCGACGAGTATTGTAATGGAAATAAATTCCTGGACTCACGCGGCAATCTCATCGAAGGTGCATCGCAACAGCAGAAAATTGCTTATAATTCATGGCTGAAGGATCAGGGGTTGGCGAATGCAGCGAACCCGCACTTCATCGACTTGGACAATGGCCGGCACGACGGATCACCAGTGACGGGCGGATGATGACAATGAGGCGTTTGGTGGTCTCTGGTGCGTGCATTGTTGCGCTTGCGCTTTTGACAGTGGCGTGCGGTGATGAAGAAATGAGCGTCGCGGACGGCGAAAAAGCGGCGCAGCAAAGCCGCCGACCGGTTGCCGAGGCCTATTGGCAGACATACCGATCGATTGGCGCCGAAATGATGCAGGGGAGCCGGGGCGTCGGGAGATTTGGTGAATGTTCAGGGAGCGACGGGGAGCCCTCTGTGAGATACCAAATCAACAATTCGCTCATCGATGAAAATGCCAATGAAAGCGGATCCCGGTTTATGTCGCGATTGCGGGCAAAATTGGCAAATTCCAAATGGGCGCTGGAGTCGAAGGGAGAGGATCTGTATGCCAAAAAGAGCGGGGATGTACAGGTGCAATTCCGGCTACTGCATCGCTCATCGGGACGGTCGCCCATTGTCACGCTCCTCTTTGAGAGCGGATGCACTGGCGTTGGGAAAGCAAAGGCTGACATTCTTGACGCTTACAAGGATGAAGCGAGCGACGAGTATGACTCTTCGGATGCTTCAGCAGCGCCGATTCCCAGCGGTTTTCCAGGGGTAGACGGCTGATGACAGCTTCTGAACTGCCAACAGAAGGCATTTGTGTCCGGAGCGCTCTGCAATGAAGCGACTGACCGTGAGCGCCTACTCACACTCATGTGGCAGTATCAGGCTGAGCTCCTGCACCGAGCAGTTCCAGATGCTGGATATCAGAGGGTGGCTCGATGGCTATGAAGGAGTGGGCCAGTGACTCTGCCTCAGCGTCGATTTGTGCTGACGACAGGTAGTGCTGGTTCTTGCCGCGCTTCCTGCAGTGTGCGGTGATGAGCAAATTAGCGTCGCTGATGGGAAAAGGCGGCCGACGAGGCCCGGCAATCGGTGGGAAGGGAACACTGGGAGGTAAGTCATTCTCTCGGAGGCGAATTCTATGCGACTACCGGAACCAGGCTTTACGCTGAATGCCCGAACTGCAATTCCAAGAAATCGCTCGTTTATCTTGTCGTGAAGCCCTTGAGGGTAAGTCGGCCAGACAGGCCGACGAACAGTTTGTGGCGATGGTGAAGGACCAGTTGAGTGCCGTCGGCTGGAACCTCAAATCGGCCGGTAACGACATTGAGTCGGCGGATAAGGGTGGCATCAAGGTCCAGCTTCAGTTGCTCCATCGCACTACTGACGACGGTGCGCTGGCCCTCCCGGTCGTGCCGGCCAGGCAAAGGACGACATCAATGACATCTACGGTGGAACGAAGGAATGACATCTACGGTGGAACGAAGGGCGACGACCACCGTTCGTCATTCGTGTCTCCTGCCCCCGTGCCGACAACTCTCCTTGATCCACACGCGACCCCCTGAGCCGCCCTGATGGCGACTGCCTACTGACTTGGAGTGTCATGGCTGAGACGAAGGTGCCAAGCCCGATGTGGCTAGAGCTGGACAAGCTCTATCAGGAGGTGTCCAAGGACATTGCCGCTGTGGCCGACGCGCTCAAGACCGCGGACAAGCAGATGGCCGGCGGTAAGGGTTTTGTCTGGGTCGGGCCGAATGCCCGGGCCTGGGGGAGCGATCTGCACGGAGCCCATACGGACCTGTCCAAGCAGGCGCATGATTTCCTTGCCGAGGTGACGAGGCAGCGTGCTTCGCACCCGAAGGAAGTCACTCAGGCCGAGGCCGACAGCGAGCGTCGGTTCCTTGCAGGGCGGATGGGCTGAACGTGATACGGCGTCTGCTATCCGTTGCCCTCGTTGCCGTGGTCCTCAGCGCATGCTCGAGCGGCGACAGCAGGCTGAGTGTGGAGGATGGCAAACGTCTTGCAGACAAGACGAGGCGCCCTGTCGCGAAAACCTACTGGCGGCTTCACGATGCGATCGGAACTTCGGTTTCTCAAGGAGTTGGAGTCGGGAGGTTTACGGACTGTAATGAAGTCGAGACCGATTCGATGGTCTACGGAACTGAGAGTCTCTTGACCTCCGGCAAAAGGGAAAGGGTATCCGCAGAGCATCTCGCGGACGCGGTGGTGGAAAGGCTGACCAGTATTGGGTGGAAGTTTAAGCGTTCTGATGCAGTTCGCCGCTCGGCAACCCGAGATGGCATAAAGGTGGGGTTGCGCCCAACGGGAATCAACGACTGGTCTATCCTGCTCTGGACGCAAAGCGAGTGCATAAATCTGGGTGCGGCAGCGGACGTACTCGAGGATGCCTACAACACCCTTCCGGATCCGGAAACGTATCCGAATTCGCGGGCGGAGTCTTCGCCAGTTCCGACAGGTTTTCCCGATCCTGGCCCTTCTTGACATGGTGGCTAATGGCTTGCCATTGTCTTCTTCCGGTTGCTGCGGCAGTGTTGGTCCTTGCCCTGCATTCTCGACCCTTACAAGCGGCAAGCAACTGACGGTATGTCTTTTCGGAAGCATCAGCAGTCCCGGTTCCCAGTAGTTTTCCAGGTTGAGACGGGCGAGGACACCCGCTGCGGTGGCCGATACGCTCAGAAGCGCCGAAAAGCAGATGCCGACTCCCCGAGGGCAACGTGAGTCGGGCCAACTATGCCCAGACCTCGCGCCCAAAGGCGTCGCCCAGGTCGAGGCTGACATTGAGCCATGCATGCAAAGGCGCCCCGTCCCGACCTGGCACGAGCCGAACAAGCTCACCCGCGCCGGCTGAACCCAGGCCATCAACCGCCCCCACGCAACGTCAGGGACCAACCCCACGGCACGCCCAGCTGATCGCAAAAGACCGCTCACCAGCGGGCCAAGAGTGGGCGATTCGGGGGTTCGGGCGTTGACGGCGGCCCGGAGTGTCGAGAAACGTCTGAGGCGGCCGTTGCAGGTGCTCGGCCGACGGTCGGTGTTTCCCAGGACGGGGTGCGACAGCTGTGGGCTACCGCGGAGGTGACGCAGAGCACATACATGCGTCCGCTTCAGCCATGAAGACGATCGTGAGTTCGGCCGGGACGCACTCCAGGGCAGCGACATCAGCCGGAAAGCAGGCCTCCGACGCAGCGGGCGACGCCAGGGTGGCCTCGGCGGTCATCGCACTCGCCCGCGCGCTGGCGAAAGCAGCGGCCGACACCAGTACCTCCGTCAGCGATCTGGGTGAGGTCGCCACAACCACCGCCGCCAACCTCGCGAAGGCCACCGGCAAGTGACCACGCCCACCTACCCGGTGCCCTCCGGCGACCCCGAGACCCTGCGCACAGCCGCACGCCAGTACAAGACCCTCGCGCAGGATCACTCCACCCTGCTGACGACCTTCCAACGCCATGTCGACGCGATCCTCAAGGGCTGGACCGGCCCGTTGGCCGCGCAATACAAGACCGCCGCGGAAGGCGTGTACCCGCGCTTCAAGGCGGTCCACGAAGCCGCCGCCTCGGCCCACACCGCGCTGCACAAATACGCAGGAGCCCTGGAGACCGCGCAGAAGGCCGTGAGCGGCGCCAACAAGAGTTCCGGCAAAGACGCGCGCAGTTCCCATGCCGCCGCTCACGGCCAGTCGGTACACCAACTCGGCCCATGGTCGGCACCGGTCTCTTCCTGGGCGGTGACTACCTGTACCACCACTGGAAGCCGTTCAAGAACGTGTGTGACGCCACCGGCCACGCCGTTGCATCCGCTGCCAAGAGCACCTGGCATGCGGTCACCAGCATCTTCTGAAGCATCTTTTGAGAAGTCGGACGGAGACAGTGCACATGACAGGTGACCCACGGAAGGCGGATGCCGATGCAGCGCAGGCCCTCATGGATCAGATCGAACGGGACGGCGCTGTTCAGCTACCGGCTCTGTCGACGGCCGAACTGTGCGTACTCGGCGCCATGCAGGCCACACTGATCGACGAGGTCTCCTGGTCGTGGTGGTCGGGCATGACGGAGGCCGAGCGGTTCGAGCTCTCGGCCATGGCACTGAAATTCCTCGTTCACCGTGGACTCCTCGACGAACCGGCGCCCGGGGCGATCGAGAAAGACTCCACGGAGGAAGTCGACCTGCCGGTCCGTCCCCTGCTCGCCATGATTCTGGCGGGCCGCACACAACCGGCGTTCGTCGTCGTCCGCGCGGAGGGGGCGCAGGCTGTCCCAGAACGGATGCGGCTGTACGGGATCGCCGAGGAGGGCCGAGGCCTGCGCGCCGTACTGGCCGAGTCGGGCCCCGGAAAGCTGCCCACGAGGTTCGGGCCGGCCTACGAGTACGCGCTGGTCAGCCCACCCGAAGCGGTCAATTCCCTACTGCGCTGGGTCGACCGCGCGCCAGCCGGTCACAAGCTCCGCCGACGTCCTGCCAAAATCATCGACGTGTACCAGCCAGACAAGGGCTCGGGTCCCGCACGTGATCGCTTCGAGGTTCGTCGGATCGGTTCGGCGAGCCTGCGGGTCGAGCACGAAGGCTCCGGCAGCTCCGGCGCCCCTGTCGACTGCGACGAAGATTCACTCGGCCGCGTCCTGACCAACCTGTTCGCCGGCCAAGGACACATCGCATGAACGCGCCCGAAATGACCGAGCCCGCCTACTACGTCGAGGAACGCTCTTCGGTACGGTGGCCGTTGGTATTCCACTGCTTTTTTTGGCCACTCCTGCTGATTTCCTCGTACACGGTCGTGGTCGTTACCCACAGATATGTGTTCATGGCCGGATTTATTCTGGGAATTTTCGGCTGGCTGGGCTTCGGCGGATTGCATCTGGCCCAGAGCTGGCCGACCGGCATCCGTGTCGACTCAGCCGGAATCTGGATCGGCGGCATCCAGCGCACCGAGCGCATGCGGGCCGGTGGGAAGACGCAAACGAAGCTGTCACGGGCGGGAGCACAGCGGCGGCAGGTCTTCTTCTGCCCCTGGGACGCGGTGCAACGGGTCGAGGTGATCACCGAGCGCAAGGAGATCCGAAAGATCGCCAAACTCGGCGAGGGCGTCGGCTCGTCCCGATCGGAGGTTGCCACCCGCACCATCAAGCTCGGCCTCCTGACGGCTCCGTACATGCAAGCCGTCCTGGTGCTCAACGTCGACCTCTCCGCCGCGCGCGTCCCGGAGTTCCGCCCACCGGTGGAACGCTCCTTTTGGAAAACAGGATCACCTCAACGCTTCGCCCCCTCCCCTCTCTGGTGCGCTCCCACCCGTCACCCGGAACAACTACGCGCCGCCTTGGCCCACCTCACCGCCCGCCCCTGAGGCCGTCCCGTCCCGGTCAAGCCCGGCATGCCGTCGCCTTCCCCCTGACCGTGATCTGCTGGGCCCGCCATACCGGTGAGCTGTTCGCGGATGCCATGAGGAGACTGAACTTCTGGTAGTCGGCGGGGTTTTGCTTGGTGTAGAGGACCTTCCCGGTCTTCACTTCCTTGCCGTAGACCTTGGACTGGTCCTCAGTGGCCGGCGTCCGACGGCTTGTGGAAGTCGAAGGCCAGGGTGAGGTCGTGGGGGAGGTTCACCTCCGGTCTGTCCGCGGCGGCCGAGGCGGTGACCGACGGAGAGACCGAAGGTCTGCTCGACGACGACGTGTATGTCTCCTTGACGTCGTCCGAAGACGGGCCGCCACCGCCGCCCCACGTAGTGAGTGAAAGGCTCGCTGCGGCAGTGAACGTGGCCGGCAACAGTGGTCAGAGTGCGGCGGGCCACAGTTGGTCTTCCAAGAGTCGGGCGGGTGTGCCACACCACTGGTCTGATGGTGCAGAAGTCGCTGCTGTCGCACGGCTGTTGTGGGCTGTCCGTCTGGATCGGCCTATGGACGGCCCGACTTCACTTCGAGTTCGTCATCCGGTACTCGTAGGCGATCACTTGGGGCTTGCCCTTGGGTGACAGTGCCGCCATGGCCTGGCCCTGGAACTCGTCGGTGATCACAGGGCGCTTCTCGGGGTTGTAGAGCGCTTCCGTTTTTCCGGGGATGACCACGCGGCCATGCATGTACTGCTTGTTCAGGAACTCGATGTTGTGTGCGCTCGGGAAGACCGCGAGTACACCACCGTCGGCCAGGCTCAAGGCGTACACCTTCGGGTGCGCCGGCTTCGCGGCGAAGTAGTTCGTCATGAGCCAGCTGGCGTCTTTGCCCTTGTTCCGCTCGGTGTAGTACTTGACGGCTTCCTTCGTGGCGGGAGTGGAGGCCAGTTGCTTGCCCGCCTTCTTGCCGCCGGTCGCGTACAGGTCCTCGAAGGCCTTGCCGAGTTGGCTGGGGGCGAGCGCGCCCACGCTGCCGGTGGGATCGGCGACCTTGGCGAGTCCGTGGCTGTCGACCGCGATCTTGGGCATCGCGAGGTGGTCGTCCGTGTAGACGGCCGTCGTCAGCTTGTAGGTGCCGTTCGTGTTTTCGAAGATCAGCAGGCCGTCGTCCTTGCTGCCGCCGGACGAAGTGACCTTGACCGCGAACCAGTCGGCCGTGCCGGCAGCGGGAATGTAGTACGTGCGGTTCCGGTAGAAGAAGTCCGAGCCGTACTCCTGCTGGTCCTTCTTCGACCAGGTCGACCACTGCTTGTAGTCCGCCCGGCTCTGCTCGTGGACCTGGCCTGTCTCGACGGTCGCCAGCAGCTTCTCGTTCCGGGTCCTGTTGGCCGAGTTGTTGACCTTCTCGTAGTTGTCGACCACCGCGGAGGCGGCCTTCGCCGTCACGACTCCTCGGGCGGAGCTGGTGCTGGAGGCGTGGTCGCTCTTCGCGTCGTCGGCGTCCGAACCGGCGCTGCACGCGGTGAGCGTGATCGCCGTCGCCATGCCGAGCACGGATACGGCCAGGCGGCGCCGCTGCCGGGTGTGGGGTGTGTTGGGGGTGTGAGGGCGGGAGGTCATCGGCTCTCTTTTTCTTTGGGCAGTGTTGAGTTGTGCGGTACACGGCGTGGGGGTGGATGCCTGTGTGTTGTGCGTCTGCAGGCGGGGGAACGGCCGAACACGCCGCGTCGGCGAATTGATTCGCGGGACGACGTGGCGTTGGCCGGTACTTCCAAATGGGTACGAGCCGGGTCTGCTCAGCGGTTGACGGCCTGGATCTCCTGGACGTTCATGTCCTGGGTGGTGTCGAAGGTGCCGTCGGGGAGGTCACCGTTGCTGCCGTCGGAGCCCTTCCAGGTGATCTGCCAGGTGATGCTGGCCTTCAGCTGGTAGGGAGTGCCGTTCGTGGCGTGGAGGTAGGTGATTCCACAGGGTGGAGTCTTGTCGGCGTCGCCCTGGGTGTACGGCGTACCGATGCTGCCGTCGTCGTTGATCTTGCAGTCCCCGGACGCGGGGTACGTCGTCGCGTCGTCAGTGCCCGGCTCCAGGTGCAGTGCGACGGGCTTAGCCGTCGTCTCCGCCCACAGGCCCGTGTTGGGGAGCGAGGCACGGACCGTGACGTCCTTGAACGTGCCCTTGTCCAGCCACACCCAAGTCGGAAGGTTCACCGTCGACTTGGTCTCCGGCTTCAGCTCGATCTCGGTCTCGGGGACCTTGACCTTGTTGTAGGCGTACTCGGCGAGCGTCTTCGGGGTGGGGGAGTTGGGGTCATCGGGGACCTGGCCCGCGGGAACCCAGAACATGATGCGGCCGCAGTCCCAGGAGTCGGGGTCCTGGTCGTCGGGTGCGACTCCTCGCCAGAAGTACCCGTCCTTGCCGAGGTTGTAGTCCTTGTATCCATCGGCACTGCTGTTGGAGGGCGAGTTCATGTCGAAGTTGTCGGCCGGCTTGCCGTCCCGGTAGTGGTCGGTCCACAGCCCCTTGCCGAACCACGATTCGTGGATACCGACATCGCCACCGCCGTCTGTGTCCACGAACTTCTTCAGCTCAGCGGGAGTGAAGGCAGGCTCGTACCAGCAGGCGGGAGGCTTCCAGTTGGGGTCGACCGTACCGAGGTTGCCCGTTTTGCCGCCGCCGTCACCGCCACTCGGGTAAGTGATCTGAATGTTGGAGACGGAGGCCTTCAGCGTTCCACTTTTGTCGGCGCTCCCCTGTTCATTGCCATGGGTGCTGGGGACCGGCTTGGCGGCTTGGGCCGTTCCGGCAGTCCAGAGGAGGGCTCCGGCGGCCAGGGCTGCAACCCACTTCGTCTGCCCGGAGGAGCTCAGCCCTGGCATTCCTTCGCCTTCCCCGTGACGGTGATCTGCTGGGCCTTCCACACCGGTGAGCTGTGCGTCGAGGCCATGAGGAGGCTGAACTTCTGGTAGCTGGACAGGTCCGCCTTCGTCCGCAGGACCTTCCCCGTCTTCAGCTCCTTGCCGTAGACCTTGGACTGGTTCTCGCAGAATTCGACGCGGACGAGTTTGACCGCTTTCGACTCGCCGGCCGCTTGGCTCTCGGCCTGGTAGTAGCGGTCCGTTCCGGTGAGGGTCCAGCCGCCCTTCACGTACTCCTTGATCTGTGAGTACGCGTACCGGGCCGCGTCCCCCGCCGAGTAGTACTGGTAGGCCGAGTCCTGCGGGTCCTGCTTGGTGATGCCGTGATTCAGGGCGCGGATGTAGTTGGCTGCGTCATCCAGCGCCGCTGCACTGTCCGAGTCCGACGGCCTGTCGAAGTCGAAGATCAGCTTCAGGTCCTTGGGGAGGCTCACGTCCGGTCGGTCCGCGGCGGCCGAAGAAGACGTCGACGTCGAAGCCGACGGACTCCCGCTCCCCGTGTCCGCGCCCTTGATGTCGTCCGAAGGTGACTTGTCACTCCCACCGCACGCGGTGAGCAGAAGGGCCGCTGCGGCGGTGAGTGCGGCGGCAGTGGTCGGCAGTGCGCGGCGGGCCACGGTTGATCTCCCCCGTTGTCGGCTGTGTGCAACGGGGAACGAAGCTATCAGGGGTGCGTAAGAGGGCCTGGAGTGCCTGTGGGGGATTGTGTGCGGAACGTGAGGAGTGTGGTGTGCCGCGGGCGGGCGCCGTGGATCGTGGACGAGTGCGGCCGTGACGACGGGCAGTACGGCGCGACGACGGGCGCGGGGCAACTCCGGCCAAGGGGGCAGACGGTGGCGCGTGCGGTCTCAGGTCCGTATCCGGCCTTCGACGTCGCCATGCTCAGCGGTTGACGGCCTGGATCTCCTGGACGTTCATGTCCTGGGTGGTGTCGAAGGTGCCGTCGGGGAGGTCACCTTTCGCGCCGCCGGTGCCTTCCCACGAGATCTGCCAGGTGATGCTGGCTTTCAGGTGGTACGGGGTGCCGTTGGTGGCGTGGAGGTAGGTGATGCCGCAGGAGGGGGTCTTGCCGGCGTCGCCGTTCTGGTACGGGGTGCCGATCGAGCCGTCGTCGTTGATGGTGCAGTCGCCCGAGGCGGGGTAGGTCGTCGCGTCCTCGGTGCCGGGGTCCAGGTGCAGGGCGACCGGTTTGGCGGTCGTCACGGCGTAGAGGTTGGTGCGGGGGAGTTCGGCGCGGACCTTGATCTCCCGGAAGGTGCCTTTGTCGAGCCAGGCCCAAGTGGGCAGGTTCACCGTGGACTTGGTGGTGGGCTTGAGTTCGATCTCGGTGTCGGGGACCTTGACCTGGTTGTAGGCGTACTCGGCGAGCATCTTCGGCGTGGGGGCGTGGGCGACCTTGGGCACGACGTTGGCGTCCTGCCAGAACATGATCTTGCCGCAGTCCCAGGAGTCGGGGTCGCTCTCGTTCGGTGCGACGCTGCGCCAGAAGTAGCCGTCCTTGCCGATGTTGTAGTCCTTGTAGCCCTCGGCTGTGCTCTGCTCGTCGTCGAAGTTGGTCTCCGGCTTGCCGTCCTGGTAGTGGTCGGTCCAGAGGCCCTTGCCGTACCAGGACTCGTGGATGCCGACGTCGCCGTCGCCGTCGTTCTTGTCGACGAAGTCCTTCAGTTCCTGGCCGGTGAAGACGGGCTCGTACCAGCAGGCCGGGGGCTTCCAGTTGACGTCCACGGAGGAGAGGGCGCCGCGCTTGCCGCCGGTGGGGCCGCTCACCTGGCGGACCTTGATGTGGGAGTAGGTGGCGGAGGCGTAGATGTTCTTGTCACGGGCGCCGCCGTGCGGTCCCGTGTTGGAGCCGCCGCCGCCAACTGCTTCGGCCGGGGTGGAGGCCAGGAGAATCCCGGCGAGAGAGGCGATTGTCGCCGGTACTGCACGCGTGGGCCTCATCGTCAGCAGCCGCCCCTCTTGCCGCGCGTCGACACGTTCTGCCAGACACCGTCGGCGTTCTTGGTGAGCGTGACGGTGTAGAACACCTTCGGGTTCGTGCCCGTGGGGTTCCCCTGGACTTCCTTCGTCTTGCGCTGCCTCGTGTATGCCTTGCTCTCGTCGGTGCAGTAAGACACCACAGCGCGCGTCTTCTTGTCACCGAGCAGGGTGGGCTTGGGGTCGTATACCGGCAGTTTGCCGAAGACGGTGAGGTTCTTGCTCGTGTAGGTCTTGATCCACTGCCGGTCTTGCGAGAGACCTGATGCGGTGTCGTAGAACGCAAGGGCCGCGCCGCCGTCGGGCTCGTTGGCGGTGATCGCCGCGTATCCCGCGCGGAGTTGGTCCTTGACGTCATTGAGGACGGCTTGTTCGACGGCGTCGCTGCTCGTCCAGTCCTCGAACGTCAACTGGAACTCGCTCGGGAGCTTGATCGCGGGGCGCTTGACCCCGGACGCCTTCGGGGTCGACGCCGAAGCCGACGGACTCCCGCTCCCCGTGTCCGCGCCCTTGATGTCGTCCGAAGGTGACTTGTCGCTCCCGCCGCACGCGGTGAGCAGAAGCGCTGCTGCGGCGGTGAGTGCGGCGGCAGTGGTCGGCAGTGCGCGGCGGGCCACGGTTGATCTCCCCCGTTGTCGGCTGTGTGCAACGGGGAACGAAGCTATCAGGGGTGCGTAAGAGGGCCTGGAGTGCCTGTGGGGGATTGTGTGCGGAACGTGAGGAGTGTGGTGTGCCGCGGGCGGGCGCCGTGGATCGTGGACGAGTGCGGCCGTGACGACGGGCAGTACGGCGCGACGACGGGCGCGGGGCAACTCCGGCCAAGGGGGCAGACGGTGGCGTATCGGGTGAACGGCGAGGTCTCAGCTCCGTATCCGGCCCTCTACGTCACAAATCAGAGTCCGTCAGAGTCCATAAGATCTCTGTAGGCTCAGTACATCTCACGCACCCCAAGCGACCCCGGCCCACCCAGACCCACCCCACACAACCCAGGACACCCGCCATGCCGCGACGCAGCACCTCAAGCTCGACGGGACGCTCGACGGGCAACTCGACGGCTCCCAGGAACCGGACGCCCCAACCCGTGACGATCCGGCGACGTTCCTTCGGGGACTTCGTCAAGGCGTTCTTCGCGTTCGTCGCGCTGCTCGGCCTCGTCGTCGGGGTGCCGGGTGCACTCGCCGTGTCCATCGGGTGGCCGTTGCCCAGCGGGGTGCCGAGTCTGGACTGGCTCCAGCAGGAGATCACGGTCACGACCTTCCTGCACATCCTGACCGTCATCGTCTGGCTCGCCTGGGCCCAGTTCACCGCGTGTGTCCTCGTCGAGGTGAAGGCGGCCCTCTCCGGCGTCGGCGTGCCGGGCCGTGTCCCCGGTGCCGGTCCGAGCCAGATTCTCGCCCGGCAGCTTGTCGCCGCTCTCCTCCTCGTCGGCGCCACCGCCGCCAGCCTCACCCCCGGGTTGGCGAACCTCGGGCACAGTCTGGACGGCAACCAGAAGCCGACCGTCGCCGCCGCCCAGGCGACCCCCGGACTCTTCGCCCAGCAGCAGGAGCAGGCCGCCAGTACCGCCGCCGCGCTCGCCCAGCAGGCCTCCCACGCGCAGGCCGATGCCGGCAGCAACGCCAAGCAGCACGGCGACACGAAGTACTACCGGATCCAGCCGCCCGAGGGGCGTCACCACGACTCCCTCTGGGAGATCGCGCAGCGGCACCTCGGTGACGGGCGCCGGTACAAGGAGATCTACGAGCTCAACAAGGACCGGACCCAGCCGGACGGTTCCAAGCTGTCCGAGGCCAGTCTGATCCGGCCCGGCTGGATCATGGAGATGCCCGGGGACGCGCACGGCGGCGAGCTCGTCGAGGCGCCCGATGCCTCCGCCCACGCCTCCTCCTCGGCCCAGCAGCAGATCCACGACTACGCCAAGTCCGGCGATCACGCCCAGGGCAGCCACGCGCAGGGCGGCGGTCACCACGCCCAGCAGGTCTCCCCGCCCGAGCAGCGGCCCGCCTCCGACGGCGGTCACCAGCACGCCGGCCCCGCCGCATCCAGCAGCAGTTCCAGCAGCGCCTTCGGACTTCCGCAAGCCCTCATCGGCGCGCCCCTTCTCGCCGCCGGCCTCCTCGGCGCGCTCGGCCGTCGCCGTCGGCAGGCGTTGTGGCAGTCGGCGCTCGGTGCCATGGGCGGGCGGCGCGGGATGGAGCCGCCGCTGCCGGCCGGGGACGCCGCGGACGCGCAGGACGCCCTGCTCGTCGGCGCCGACCCCGAAGGCGTACGACTGCTGGACCGTTCACTGCGGGGGCTCTCCGGCCAGCTCGCCGGCGAGTCGCGGGATCTGCCCACCGTCTACGCCGCCTGGCTCAGCAAGGGCGATCTGCATCTGCAGCTCGCCCAGCCCGCCGGGAAGCCGCCCGCGCCCTGGCAGCTCGGGCAGGACCAGACGTTCTGGATGCTGGCGAGGACCGACGCCGAGCGGTACCCGGACGTCGACACGGCCGCGCCCTACCCCGGCCTCGTCAGCCTCGGCACCATGGACGACTCGCGACTGCTGCTCAACCTGGAGTCGGTGCCCGGCATCGTCTCCCTGAGCGGCCGCGAGGCCGACCGGGCCGCGGTGTTCGCGTCCGTCGCCGCGGAGCTGGCGACGAACGGCTGGTCGGACCGCATGACCATCACCCTCGTCGGCTTCGGCGAGGACCTGACGCCCCTCGCGCCCAACCGGCTGCGTCACCTCGACGGGATCGACGACCTGATCGAGACCATGGAGGCCGAGACGCGGCAGCGGCGGGGAGCGCTGGGCGCCGCCGGTCACGACTCCGTCCTCACCGGGCGTACGGGGCCTGCCCAGCACACTCGTTGGGCGCCGCACCTCGTCCTGCTCGCCGCCCAGCCCTCCGCCGAGGACGCCGTCAAGCTCGCCGAACTCGCCTCCGACGCGAGCCGGCTCGGCATCGGCTACCTCGTCGGCACCGAGACCGGCGATCTGCCCGGCGCCGCCTGGGAGATGGAGGTCACCAGCGAGGGCAAGCTCCTCGCCCCGCTCCTCGGACTCGAACTCGACGCCCAGCTCCTGCCGTTGGCGACCCAGCGCGCCGTCGTCGAGCTGTTCGTCGAGGCCGACCCCGATCGCGATCCCCAAGGGCCCGTGCCCACCCCGCCGTTCCTCGTCGACATCAGCGAGCAGGGGCGGCCCGCGGTGTACGCGCGCCTCGTCGGCCCGTACGAGATCATCGGCCTCGACACCCCGGACGGCGAGCGCAGCGCGCTGCTGCACGAGGCGCTCGCGCTGCTGCTGCTGCACCGCGAGGGCGTGCACCCGCGGGTGCTGTCGTCCGCCCTGTGGCCGCGGGGCGTCACCGAGGACGTGCGGGACGCGTTGCTGGAGCGGCTGCGGGTCTGGCTCGGTGCCGATCCCGACGGCACTCCCCGGCTCTCCGCCGACGCGACCGGGCGCCTCGTGCTCGCCAAGTCCGTCGTCTCGGACCTGGACGTGCTGCGCTCGCTCTACCACGAGGCCACTCAGGGCAAGGGCGTCAACAGCCGTGTCGTGCGCGGGCGGCTGCTGACGGATGCGCTGGTCCTGGTCCGCGGCCCGCTGCTCGCCGACCGGCCCGAGGGGCGCTACCGCTGGCTCACCCACGAGATCATCGACGCCCAACTCCCACTGCTCGTCGCGGACATCGGGCTCGCCCTGTCCGCCTTCCACCTGGAGAAGGACCGCGCGGAGAAGGCCATCGAGGCCCTGGGCGCCTCCCTCAACTCCGCCCCCGCGGACGAACGCCTCTGGAACGAGCTGCTCCGTGCCACCCACGCCACCGGTGACGCGGGCCGCCTCCAGACCCTGGCCGCCGACCTCGTGAACCGCAGCGGCGCACGCGGACTGCCGCCGCGCACCGAGGCGCTGCTCGACGAACTGCTGCCGACGTGGCGCAGCGGCGCCGCCGCGGTCGGATGAGCACCGGGTCGAGCACCAGGCCCAACGGCGGGTCGGGCAGCGGAGGGGCGACAGGGTGAGTACGGGGCTGCTGGTCGCCGTCGCCGCGCTGTGGGGTGCGGCGACGGGAGCGCTGCTGCCGCGTGCCGTGTACCGCTTCTCCGTACCGTCCGGGGAGGACTGGCGGGACCGGTGCCCCGGCGAGCACCCCCTCGGCCGGTGGATCGGGCGGGCGCGGTGCGCGCGGTGCGGGCCCACCGAACCGGCCTACGGCCCCGGCGTCGCTGCCCTGGCGACCGCCACCGCCCTTGTCTGCGCCGCCCTCGCCGCCGCCACCGGTACCCGGCCCGAGCTGGGCGTCTGGCTGCTCCTCGCGCCCGTCGGCGTGCTGCTCGCGGTGGTCGACTTCCGGGTGAAGCGGCTGCCCGACGTCCTGACGCTGCCGCTCGCGGGCGCCACGCTGGTGCTCCTCGGTGCGGTGGCACTCGTACCGGAGCACGCAGGTGACTGGCTCACCGCGCTGTACGGCGGCCTCGCGCTCGGCGGCGCCTTCTTCGTGCTGTTCCTCATCAACCCCGGCGGCATGGGCTTCGGCGACGTCAAGCTGGCACTGGGTCTGGGCGCCGTGCTCGGGTGGTACGGCTGGCCGACGGTCATGCTGGGCACCTTCGCCGCGTTCCTGCTCGGGGCGTTGTACGGGGGCGCGCTCGTCGTCGTACGGCGGGCCGGGCGCAAGACGGCCATCGCGTTCGGGCCGTTCCTGATCACCGGAGCGTTCGTCGGGCTTCTGATCGGCGCGTACGCGACCTGAGGTCGGCTGCGTGTGCGCGGCCTGAGGCGGCGGCGTGCGCGGCGCGAGGTCGGCGACGCGTGCGCGGCCTGACGTCGGCGGTGCGAAACGGCTGGCGTAGGCTGGTCGGGTCTGTCCACAACCCTTGACGAAAGGGACGCCCCGGTGACCGAGAAGGCCGAGCTTCAGTCCGTCCTCGACCGTGCCGCGGCCGGCGGACGGATCACCCCGGAAGAGGCCCTCGACCTCTACCGCGACGCCCCGCTGCACGCGCTCGGCGCCGCCGCGGACGCCGTACGCCGCCGCAGGTACGCGGGCACCGAGCACATCGCGACGTACATCATCGAGCGCAACATCAACTACACGAACGTGTGCGTCACGGCGTGCAAGTTCTGCGCCTTCTACGCCGCCCCCAAGGACACGGCGAAGGGCTGGACACGCGACCTCGACGACATCCTGCGGCGCTGCGCCGAGACCGTCGAGCTGGGCGGCACCCAGATCATGTTCCAGGGCGGACACCACCCGGACTACGGCGTCGAGTACTACGAGAAGCACTTCGCCGCCATCAAGCAGGCCTTCCCGCAACTCGTCATCCACAGCCTGGGGGCGAGCGAGGTCGAGCACATGGCGCGGATCTCGAAGGTGTCGGTCGAGGAGGCCATCACCCGCATCCACGCCGCCGGCCTCGACTCCTTCGCGGGCGCCGGTGCCGAGCTGCTCCCCGAGCGGCCCCGCAAGGCCATCGCGCCCCTCAAGGAGAGCGGCGAGCGCTGGCTGGAGATCATGGAGACCGCCCACCGGCTGGGCGTGGAGTCGACGTCGACCATGCTCATGGGCACCGGCGAGACCAACGCCGAGCGCATCGAGCACCTGCGGATGATCCGCGACGTACAGGACCGGACGGGCGGCTTCCGCGCCTTCATCCCGTACACCTACCAGCCGGAGAACAACCACCTGAAGGGCCGCACGCAGGCCACGCTCTTCGAGTACCTGCGGATGATCGCCATCGCGCGGCTGTTCATGGACAACATCCAGCACATCCAGGGCTCCTGGCTGACGACCGGCAAGGAGGTCGGCCAGCTGTCGCTGCACTACGGCGCCGACGACCTCGGCTCGATCATGCTGGAGGAGAACGTCGTCTCCTCGGCCGGGGCCAAGCACCGCTCCAACCGGCTGGAGATCATCGACCTGATCAGGAAGGCCGGCCGCGTCCCCGCCCAGCGGGCCACGACGTACGAGCACATCGTCGTCCACGACGACCCGGCCGACGACCCCGTCGACGAGCGCGTGATGTCCCACATCTCGTCCACGGCGATCGCGGGCGGCACGGCACATCCCGAGCTGAAGCTCCTCACCTCCAACTGACCTGCCCGTGCTGACGATTCACGCGGCGGACGAGGTCCGGTACGTCTGGGACGACCAGGAGCCGGTCAAGGGCGGCCAGGGGCCGGTCAGGGGCGGCGGCGTCCTCGTGACCGGCGGCCGGGTCACGGCGGTGGGCCTCCTCGCCGATCTCATGGAGCAGCATCCGGACGCGCGGGTGCGGCGCTGGCCCGGTGTGCTGGGGCCCGCCCGCATCCACGAAGGACCGCTCCCGGACGCCCCGTCCCCGCGTGAACGCCTCCACGCCGTACTGAAGTCGGGTGCGGTGGCGGTCCTCGCGCAGTACGTCGACTCACCCGAACTCCGGGCGGCGGCCGAGCGGAACGACGTGGTGGTCCTGCCGGGCACGCAGCCGACGGCGATCAGCGAGAACGCCCGCGCGGACCTGGCCGTACTCGACGGGACGGGTGCGTGCATCGCCACCGTGTGCGCGGGGCGCCTCGTGCACAGGCGGCGCTAGAAGCGCCCCATCGGGGGCCGCCTCTTCAGGGACCGGCCGCCGACCGCCGTCCCCTTCGCACTCACCCCGCGGACGTCTTCCCGAACGCACCCGAACTCCGCGTCGCCCCACTGCGGTTGGTCGCGGCATCGTCCTGTGCCGACTCCCCGTCCTCACACCGCTGATCCCGAGACGTCGACCACATCGACACTCACGCGATCTCCTTCTCCTCGGAGAACTTCCTGTGCGGATGGGTGACGGACGTGGCCGCGAAGAGGAAGCCCGGACTTCTTCCCCGAGGGCGGACTGCAACAATGGCGAGGTGACCCGCGCCTCCCTGAACAAGCAGCCGCACGAAGTCGCCTCGATGTTCGACGACGTGGCGGAACGGTACGACCTGACGAACGACGTGCTGTCGCTCGGCCAGGACCGGGTGTGGCGCAAGGAGGTGGCCCGGGCGGTCGACGCCCGGCCCGCACAGAAGGTCCTGGACCTTGCGGCGGGTACGGCGACCTCCTCGCTGCCGTTCGCGCGCACGGGCGCGTACGTCGTTCCCTGCGACTTCTCCATCGGCATGCTCCAGGTCGGCAAGAAGAAGCACCCCTGGCTGCCGCTGACCGCGGGCGACGCGACGAAGCTGCCGTTCGCGGACGCCGTCTTCGACGCCGTCACGATCTCCTTCGGCCTGCGCAACGTGCAGGACTTCGACGGCGCCCTGCGTGAGATGTACCGGGTGACCAAGCCCGGTGGCCGGGTGGTGATCTGCGAGTTCTCGCACCCGACCTGGGCGCCCTTCCGCACGGTCTACACCGAGTACCTGATGCGGGCCCTCCCGCCGGTCGCGCGCGCGGTCTCCTCCAACCCCGACGCCTACGTCTACCTCGCCGAGTCCATCCGCGCCTGGCCCGACCAACCCGCACTCGCCGACCACCTGCAGAAGGCCGGCTGGTCAAGGGTGGCGTGGCGCAACCTCACGGGCGGGGTGGTGGCCCTGCACCGCGGGTTCAAGGAGGCCTGAACCCCGCGGGGTTCCACCTGAGCCCCGCGCGGGTCCAGGAGAGCCGGAGTGGGTCAGGGAACGCGGAATCCGACGACGGCGTACGGGTCCTCCGGCTCGTCGAGCTCGCGCTGCATCCCGCCGCTGGGCGGACGCGGCAGGCGCGGTTCGCGCACACCGGCGCCGCCCCCGCCCTCACCCTCGCCGAAGTCGAACCACACGTAGACCATCGAGTCCCGCGGCACTTCGGCATTCGGCTGCGGATACTGCCGTACGACGTACTCGACGACGGTCTGGTGGAAGTCGGGCCGGTCCGGCGCGTTGATGAACAGACCGGTCGACTCGGCCGTCTTGCGCGCGTCCATGGCCATCAGTCCGACAAGCCGCGGTACGCGCACTTCGGGTGTCTTGGGCGGTATGTGCACAGATGTCACCCCCAGCGGTATCTGAAGGGTAACTCCGGCCCGGCATCGCCCGGAAGTGTCGTGTGTCTTTCTGTAACAGTCGACTACGCTGAGTAATCATCGGTCGATCGCAGGCGGTCGTCGCTGTCACTACTGGCACGTTGATTCCCGAGGGGTCGACTCCTCTTCCACTTCCTTCCACTTCCCGCATGGAGTCGGTCGCCACAGTCGGGCGTCACGGTCGGGCGTCACGGTCGGGCGTCACAGATCGAGCCGGTAGCAGTGCCCCTCCTGCTCCCGGGCCGGCGTCGTGAAGACCTCGGCGAGGCGCATGCCCAGCCGCCGCGTCACCGCGATCGACCGCTTGTTGCCGGCCAGGACCATCGCGACCACGCTCGGCACCTCCGCCGCCCGCAGCCGCTCCAGTGTCATCCGCGCGGCCGCTGTGGCGTACCCCTTGCCCCAGTACTCCCGCCCGAGCCGCCACCCGATCTCGATCTCGCCCCTGGGGCCCCAGTCCTGCGGCCACGGCTGGGCACCGGTGAACCCGATGACCTGCCCGGACTCGCCGACCATGGTCCACAGGCAGAAGCCCAGTTCGGCGTCGTGACGGCGCTGTCGGGCGGTGAGCTCCTCGTAGAGGGAGAGGTCGGCGGACCTGCCGCCGTGGAACTCCATGACGTCCGGATCGTCGAAGACCCGGTGCCAGGCGACGGCGTCCTCGTCGGTCGGGACGCGCAGCTGTACTACGGGGAGAGCTCGGTTCACGAGGCAGCCCTTCAGCCGGGTGATCAATTCTGCTGAATAGACTGCCTGTGTCCAGTGCCGCTCGGCACAGAGATTTGTCGAACTTGGGGAGATCCCGCCGTGACCGTCGTGACCGAGCCGCTCTCCGAGAACACCGCCGATGTGATCGTCGTGGGCGCGGGGCCGGCGGGCTCCACGACCGCCTACCACCTCGCCAAGTCCGGCCTCGACGTGCTCCTGCTGGAGAAGACCGAGTTCCCGCGCGAGAAGGTCTGCGGAGACGGCCTGACCCCGCGCGCCACCAAGCAGCTCGTGGCCATGGGCATCGACATCTCCGAGGAGGCCGGCTGGCTGCGCAACAAGGGGCTGCGCATCATCGGCGGCGGCGTCCGCCTCCAGCTGGACTGGCCGGAACTCGCCTCCTTCCCCAACTACGGCCTCGTCCGCAAGCGCGACGACTTCGACGAGCAGCTCGCCCGCCAGGCCCAGAAGGCGGGGGCGCGCCTGTACGAGCGCTGCAACGTCGGGGCCCCGATCATCGACGACCGCACGGGCCGCATCACCGGCGTCCACGCCAAGCTCGGCGAGGAGAAGCGCGAAGTCACCTTCCACGCGCCGCTCGTGGTCGCGGCCGACGGCAACTCCACCCGCCTCTCCCTCGCGATGGGTCTGCACCGCCGCGAGGACCGCCCGATGGGCGTCGCGGTCCGGACGTATTTCGAGAGTCCCCGCCACGAGGACGACTACCTGGAGTCCTGGCTGGAACTGTGGGACCGCCGAGGTCCCCAGGACCGCCTGCTCCCCGGCTACGGCTGGATCTTCGGCATGGGCGACGGCACGTCGAACGTCGGCCTCGGCGTCCTGAACACCTCCGACTCCTTCAAGGAGCTGGACTGGCGCGAGGTCCTGAAGGCCTGGTGCGCCTCCATGCCCGAGGACTGGGGCTACACGCCGGACAACATGACCGGCCCCATCCGGGGAGCGGCCCTGCCGATGGCGTTCAACCGCCAGCCCCACTACACCAAGGGCCTGCTCCTGGTCGGCGACGCCGGCGGCCTGGTGAACCCCTTCAACGGCGAAGGCATCGCCTACGCCATGGAGTCCGCCCAGATCGCCGCCGAGGTCATCGTCCAGGCCCACGCCCGCCCGACGGCCGCGAGCCGCGAACTGGCCCTCCAGCGCTACCCGCGTGTCCTGAAGGACACCTATGGCGGCTACTACACGCTCGGCCGCGCCTTCGTGAAGCTCATCGGCAACCCGAAGGTCATGAAGATCGCGGCCCAGCGCGGCCTCACCCACCCCATGCTGATGAAGTTCACCCTGAAGCTCCTGGCGAACCTGACGGACCCGACCGGCGGCGACGCGATGGACCGGATCATCAACGGCCTCAGCAAGGTGGCACCGAAGGCGTGACCGACCGGCCGCCCAGCGCCTCGATGCCGGCGGCCGGACCAGCAACCTCGTCGCCACGCGCGCGAAGGGGGCGCCCACCCGCACCGTGGGCCGCGTCATCATCGAGGCCCTGATCGTCCGGGGCATGCTCGGCCGCGGTCCGGCCGGCGACGCCGACGGCGACCCGGTTCCGGGACGTAAGGGACTTTCCGCGCGACTACGGCGACGGGCGGGCCCACGAGTGCCTGTCCGCGAATATCTCCGAATGCGTCAAGACCGGGATCGTGTACGGCAAAAGGGCCAAAGAGTGCGCCAGGGGGAAGGTCGTCGCCGTCCGCGCGACCGGCCGTCAAGCCGTCAACGCCTTCCTGGGCGCGGACAATTCGGACGCGGAGCCGTGCGGGCTCCAGGAGCCGTGCCGCTCCGGCCGCGCGAGACGGGCCCCTGAAGCGCGTCGACGAGGTCCGCCACAAAACCGGGCCTGCCCGACACCTTCGACCTCGGACAAGGCCACAGGGGCTGTTGGAGGGTGGACGGAGGGGCCGCTGCCCCCGAGCGGCTGCGGCCCCTTCCGTGCGACAAGCGTGTCCCGTGGGTCAGAGCACCCGCACCGCGCCGGTCGGCGGGTCGTAGGAGAGCGGCTTCTCGACGACACCGCTCGACGGGTTCTGCGCGCCGACGAACATGCCGTCACCGACGTACACCGCCACGTGGTACGCGCTGCCCGCGCTGCCCCAGTAGAGGATGTCGCCCGGCTGCAGGTTGCTCAGCGAGACCTGCGTGCCGGCCGTCGACTGGTCCTGCGAGACGCGCGGCAGGCTGATGCCGATCTGCTTGAACGCGGTCTGCACCAGGCCCGAGCAGTCATAAGCGGACGAACCGGTGGCACCGGACACATACGCCTTGCCGACCTGCGCCTTGACGAAGCTGACGATCGCGGCGGCCGAACCCGTGGCCGTCGACGAACCCGTCGAGGCGGTGGAGGTCGTGGACGCGGCGAGGGTGGTCCGCTCGGCGCTGCGGGAGACGGCCCGCTCGGCGGCGGCCTTGCGGGCGGCCTCGGCCTTCTTCCTGGCCTCCGCCTTCTGCTTCGCCTTGGCGAGGTCCGTCTTGGCCTGCTTCGCGGCGTTTGCGGCGGCCGTGTCGCGCTCGGCCTGCAGCTGGTAGTTCGCGGCCGCCTGCTGCGTGGCGTCCGCGGACTGGGCGACCTGAGTGGCCAGATCGGCCGTCAGGGTGGGCAGTTCGAGCGTCTGTGTCACCGGCTCAGCGGCGTTCGCCGAAGCCGACGCACCCGCCGCTGCCATGCCGAGGACGCCACCGGTGACTCCGACGCGCACAGCGAGCGTCGTGGACGCGGTGCGGCGGGTTTTCCGGTGGCTGCGTATGTGAGCGGTGTGGGACATGGGAACAACCGGTATCAGGGGCTCCTCCATACCTTCAAGAAACGTGTGCTGCGCCACAGTTGTTCAATCGGCACTCCGAATACCTGGTCTCTCGACCTTTATTGACGCCGTAACGGACATTGCGGGCCTGGCCTGTTGCCCCTGTGATCACGGTCTTTCATCGTTACGCCCGAATTGCCCCGCGCCTACCACTGGTTGGGACCGGTGGCCAAGCCCCGTTCTCAGACGCCCCTCATGAGTGTGGCGGAGGTCACGCAACGGTCTCGGCTCGGTCCGCGTCCCGCGCGAAGATCACGACCCGATTGCGCTCGGGTTACGACCAGGATCCGCTCGTGAATGTGTGCACGCGTCCACACCGCATCGCCCACCTCGCTCTGATGTGTGAACGCGAGCCACTACCAGGGGGCCTCGTCCAACTCCAATTTGCATGCAGAAGAAGTCTCTTGATATTGAGACGACCCCTCCGAGCTGGGCCGACGAGCGGAAATGTCACCTCTGGTGACCACTCGGACGCTTCCAGTACGAAGATCACTGCTCATCCGACTTCATGATCGTTCGTCAGGTGGTGGAGATCACAAAGCTTGTGTAATACCCCGTGTCGCAGATCACAGAGTCGCGGGCATAAGATGCGAGGCAGTTGGGCTTGTGACCTGCTTCACATGTTCTCGATCTTCGCCGGGACGGGCGAGGTTGGAGAGACGTATGAGGTCGGTGTGAGTCCGCCACCACGCCAGCAGTCAGTGCCGACTGAGAGGAGCGAGGAGCGGTGAACGCGTATGCGCCCATCCTCGTACTGGGAGCCCTCGGGGCAGGCTTTGCGATCTTCTCCGTGGTCATGGCCACGCTGATCGGTCCGAAGCGGTACAACCGGGCCAAGCTCGAGGCCTACGAGTGCGGGATCGAGCCGACCCCCACGCCGGCCGGCGGCGGGCGCTTCCCCATCAAGTACTACCTGACGGCGATGCTCTTCATCGTCTTCGACATCGAGATCGTCTTCCTCTACCCCTGGGCCGTCACCTTCGACGCCCTGGGGATCTTCGGGCTCGTGGAGATGCTGCTCTTCGTGCTCACCGTCTTCGTCGCGTACGCGTACGTATGGCGGCGCGGCGGCCTGGAATGGGACTGAGGGGCCTTTAGAACATGGGACTCGAAGAAAAGCTGCCGAGCGGCTTCCTGCTGACCACCGTCGAGCAGGCCGCGGGCTGGGTGCGCAAGGCGTCCGTCTTCCCGGCCACGTTCGGCCTCGCCTGCTGCGCCATCGAAATGATGACCACCGGCGCCGGTCGCTACGACCTGGCGCGCTTCGGCATGGAGGTCTTCCGAGGTTCGCCCCGCCAGGCGGACCTGATGATCGTGGCCGGCCGGGTGAGCCAGAAGATGGCGCCGGTGCTGCGCCAGGTCTATGACCAGATGCCGAACCCCAAGTGGGTGATCTCCATGGGGGTCTGCGCCTCCTCGGGCGGCATGTTCAACAACTACGCGATCGTCCAGGGCGTCGACCACATCGTCCCGGTCGACATCTATCTGCCCGGCTGCCCGCCACGGCCCGAGATGCTGATGGACGCCATCCTCAAGCTCCACCAGAAGATCCAGAACTCCAAGCTCGGCGTCAACGCCGAGGAGGCGGCTCGCGAGGCGGAGGAAGCGGCGCTCAAGGCCCTGCCCACGATCGAGATGAAGGGGCTGCTGCGGTGAGCGACGCGAACGGCACCAACGGTGCGTCGAACGGGGTGAACCCCGAAAAGGACCTGGGCGCCTCCAACCTCCCCGGCCAGCGCGGCGAGGGCGGCGAGGAGATCCGCGTCCAGCGCGGCATGTTCGGCGCCAACAACGGCGGCGACACCTCCGGCTACGGCGGCCTGGCCCGCTCGGTCCGCCTCCCGGGACCGGCGGCCCGCCCCTACGGCGGCTGGTTCGACGAGGTCGCCGACGAGCTCGAGGGGGCGCTGGAGGAGCAGGGTCTCCTCCCGGACAACGCGATCGAGAAGACGGTCGTCGACCGCGGCGAACTCACCTTCCACATCGAGCGCGAGCACCTGCTGCGCGTCGCCCGCACCCTGCGCGACGACCCGGCCCTGCGCTTCGAGCTGTGCACCGGGGTCAGCGGAGTCCACTATCTCCACGACAAGGGCCGCGAGCTGCACGCCGTCTACCACCTGCGCTCGATCACCCACAACCGGCTGATCCGCCTGGAGGTCAGCGCCCCGGACGCCGATCCGCACATCCCGTCCCTGGTCTCCGTCTACCCGACCAACGACTGGCACGAGCGCGAGACCTACGACTTCTTCGGGATCGTCTTCGACGGCCACCCGGCCCTGACGCGGATCATGATGCCGGACGACTGGCAGGGCCATCCGCAGCGCAAGGACTACCCCCTCGGCGGCATCCCCGTCGAGTACAAGGGCGCCCAGATTCCGGCTCCGGACCAGCGGAGGTCGTACTCGTGAGCACGCAGTCAGCATCCGCGGCCTCCGCCGCCTCGGCCCGCGAGACCACCGAGGGCACCGTATACACGGTCACCGGTGGCGACTGGGACGAGATCGTCCAGGCCGCAGCCCGTGCCGACGACGAGCGCATCGTCCTCAACATGGGCCCGCAGCACCCCTCCACCCACGGTGTGCTCCGCCTGATCCTGGAGATCGACGGCGAGACGGTCACCGAGGCCCGCTGCGGCATCGGCTACCTCCACACCGGCATCGAGAAGAACCTCGAGTTCCGCACGTGGACGCAGGGCACCACGTTCGTGACGCGCATGGACTACCTGACGTCCTTCTTCAACGAGACCGCCTACTGTCTCGCCGTCGAGAAGCTCCTCGGCGTCGAGGACCAGATCACCGAGCGAGCCAAGATCATCCGGGTTCTCCTGATGGAGCTGAACCGGCTCTCCTCGCACCTGGTGTGCATCGCCACCGGCGGCATGGAACTCGGCGCCACCACGATCATGATCTACGGATTCCGTGATCGTGAAATGATTCTCGACATCTACGAGCTCATCACGGGCCTGAGGATGAACCACGCGTACATCCGCCCCGGCGGACTCGCGCAGGACCTGCCGCCCGGCGCGGTGGACCACATCCGCGAGTTCGTGAAGAAGATGAAGAAGAACCTCCCGGAGTACGACAAACTCGCCACCGGGAACCCCATCTTCAAGGCCCGTATGCAGGACGTCGGCTACCTCGACCTGGCCGGCTGCATGGCCCTCGGCGCCACCGGCCCGATCCTGCGCTCCACCGGCCTGCCGCACGACCTGCGCAAGACGCAGCCGTACTGCGACTACGAGACGTACGACTTCGAGGTCCCGACCGCCGACACCTGTGACTCCTACGGCCGCTTCCTGATCCGCCTCGAGGAGATGCGCCAGTCGCTCGGGATCGTCGAGCAGTGCCTGGACCGGCTGCAGCCCGGCCCGGTCATGGTCGCCGACAAGAAGATCGCCTGGCCCGCGCAGCTCGCCCTGGGGCCGGACGGCCTCGGCAACTCCCTCGACCACATCAAGAAGATCATGGGCACCTCCATGGAGGCCCTGATCCACCACTTCAAGCTGGTCACCGAGGGCTTCCGCGTGCCGCCGGGACAGGCGTACGCGGCCGTCGAGTCGCCCAAGGGCGAACTCGGGGTGCACGCCGTGTCCGACGGCGGCACCCGCCCCTTCCGGGTCCACTTCCGCGACCCGTCCTTCACCAACCTGCAAGCCATGGCGGCGATGTGCGAGGGCGGCCAGGTCGCCGACGTCATCGTCGCTGTCGCGTCCATCGACCCCGTGATGGGAGGCGTCGACCGGTGACCACCTCTTCTTCTGAGCGGGGCGTCAGCCTGGGCATGCCCGAACTGCCCGCGCCCGCCTACCCGGACGACGTCCGAGCCCGGCTGGAGACGGACGCGCGCGCGGTGATCGCCCGCTACCCCGACTCCCGGTCCGCGCTCCTGCCGTTGCTGCATCTCGTGCAGTCGGAGGAGGGCCATGTCACGCGCACCGGGATGCAGTTCTGCGCGGACATGCTGGACCTGACCACGGCCGAGGTCACCGCGGTCGCCACCTTCTACACCATGTACCGGCGCAGGCCGAGCGGTGACTACCAGGTGGGCGTCTGCACCAACACCCTGTGCGCGGTCATGGGCGGTGACACGATCTTCGAAGAGCTCCAGGAGCACCTCGGCGTCGGTAACGGCGAGACCACCGACGACGGCAAGGTCACCCTGGAGCACATCGAGTGCAACGCGGCCTGCGACTTCGCGCCGGTCGTGATGGTCAACTGGGAGTTCTTCGACAACCAGACCCCGGGCAGTGCCAAGCGCCTCGTCGACGATCTGCGCGCGGGCAGGAGTGTGGAGCCCACGCGCGGGGCGCGCCTGTGCACCTTCAAGGAGACCGCGCGGATTCTGGCCGGCTTCCCCGACGAGCGGCCCGGGGCCGTCGAGGCGGGCGGCAGTGCGGGACCGGCGTCGCTGGTGGGCCTTCGCCTGGCAAGGGGAGAGGCCGCACCCGCGCGCGTGGTCCATCCGCGGGACGGCGGCCCGCACGAGGAGCCGCCGGACAGGACAGTGCACGAGCCGTCGCCGACCGAGCACCTCAGTTCGCACGACGCGCCGCACGACACGTCGGCCTCCGACCCGGCCCACCCGGCAGGGCCTGCCGCCGAGGAGGGGGAGTGATGACCTTGGCACCCGAACTCAAGGACACGAGTCCCGAGAAGCTGCTCGCACCCGTGCTGTCGGCCTTCTGGGACGAGGACGGGTCCTGGACTCTCGACGTCTACAAAAGGCACGAAGGGTACGAGGGGCTCCGCAAGGCGCTCGCGATGTCCCCGGACGACTTGATCGCGTACGTCAAGGACTCCGGGCTGCGCGGCCGTGGCGGCGCGGGATTCCCGACGGGAATGAAATGGCAGTTCATTCCCCAGGGAGATGGAAAGCCGCACTATCTAGTTGTCAACGCCGACGAGTCGGAGCCCGGAACCTGCAAGGACATCCCGCTCCTCTTCGCGAACCCGCATAGCCTCATCGAGGGCATTGTCATCGCGTGTTATGCCATCAGGTCGTCGCATGCCTTCATCTATCTGCGTGGTGAAGTCGTCCCCGTATTGCGGCGGTTGCACGAGGCCGTGCGCGAGGCCTATGCGGCCGGCTACCTCGGCGAGAACATCCTGGGCAGCGGGCTCGACCTCCAGCTCACCGTGCACGCGGGCGCGGGCGCGTACATCTGCGGTGAGGAGACCGCACTGCTCGACTCGCTCGAAGGCCGCCGGGGCCAACCGCGGCTCCGTCCCCCTTTCCCCGCTGTCGCGGGCCTCTATGCGTGCCCGACTGTTGTGAATAACGTCGAGTCGATCGCGTCGGTTCCCGCAATCCTGACTCGGGGCAAAGAATGGTTCCGGTCGATGGGCAGCGAGAAGTCGCCGGGCTTCACGCTCTATTCGCTCAGCGGCCACGTCTCGAGCCCTGGCCAGTACGAGGCCCCGCTCGGCATCACGCTCCGCCAGCTCCTCGAGATGAGCGGCGGCATGCGGCCGGGGCACCGGCTCAAGTTCTGGACGCCGGGCGGCTCTTCGACGCCGATGTTCACCGACGAGCACCTCGACGTACCCCTTGACTACGAGGGGGTCGGCGCCGCCGGTTCCATGCTCGGCACCAAGGCCCTGCAGTGCTTCGACGAGACGACCTGCGTCGTACGCGCCGTCACCCGCTGGACCGAGTTCTACGCCCACGAGTCCTGCGGCAAGTGCACCCCGTGCCGCGAAGGGACGTACTGGCTCGTGCAGTTGCTGCGCGACATCGAGGCCGGCAAGGGCGTCATGTCCGACCTCGACAAGCTGAACGACATCGCCGACAACATCAACGGCAAGTCCTTCTGCGCCCTCGGCGACGGCGCCGCCTCGCCGATCTTCTCCTCGCTCAAGTACTTCCGTGAGGAGTACGAGCAGCACATCACGGGCCGCGGCTGCCCCTTCGACCCGGCCAAGTCGACGGCCTGGGCCGACCGCACGGAGGTGAACGCATGACTGTGACCACCAACGCTCCCTCGGGAGGGGGAGAGGCGGCGGTCCCGCCGGAAGATCTCGTCTCGCTGACGATCGACGGCGCCGAGATCAGCGTGCCCAAGGGCACCCTGGTCATCCGGGCCGCCGAGCAACTCGGCATCGAGATCCCCCGGTTCTGCGACCATCCCCTCCTCGACCCGGCCGGCGCCTGCCGCCAGTGCATCGTCGAGGTCGAGGGCCAGCGCAAGCCGATGGCGTCCTGCACCATCACGTGTACGGACGGCATGGTGGTGAAGACCCACCTCACCTCGCCGGTCGCCGAGAAGGCGCAGCACGGTGTGATGGAGCTGCTCCTCATCAACCACCCGCTGGACTGCCCGGTCTGCGACAAGGGCGGCGAGTGCCCCCTGCAGAACCAGGCCATGTCCCACGGTCAGGCCGAGTCGCGCTTCGAGGGCAGGAAGCGGACCTACGAGAAGCCCGTCCCGATCTCCACCCAGGTACTGCTCGACCGTGAGCGGTGCGTGCTGTGCGCGCGCTGCACCCGCTTCTCCAACCAGATCGCGGGCGACCCGATGATCGAGCTGCTGGAGCGGGGCGCGCTGCAGCAGGTCGGCACCGGAGAGGGTGACCCCTTCGAGTCGTACTTCTCCGGCAACACCATCCAGATCTGCCCGGTCGGCGCGCTGACCTCGGCGGCGTATCGCTTCCGCTCCCGCCCCTTCGACCTGGTGTCGTCCCCGAGCGTGTGCGAGCACTGCTCCGGCGGCTGCGCCACCCGCACCGATCACCGGCGCGGCAAGGTCATGCGACGCCTCGCGGCCAACGACCCCGAGGTCAACGAGGAGTGGATCTGCGACAAGGGACGCTTCGCGTTCCGCTACGCGCAGCAGCGCGACCGGCTCGAGACGCCTCTGGTGCGCAACGCCGAGGGCGACCTCGAACCGGCCTCCTGGCCGGAGGCGCTGCAGATCGCCGCTCAGGGACTGCTCGCCTCACGCGGCAGGACGGGCCTGCTGACCGGCGGCCGCCTCACCATCGAGGACGCCTACGCGTACAGCAAGTTCGCGCGCGTGGCCCTCGACACGAACGACATCGACTTCCGCGCGCGCGTGCACAGCAGCGAGGAGTCCGACTTCCTCGCCGCCAAGGTCGCCGGTCGCGGTCGTGATCTCGACGGTACGGGCGTCACGTACACCGCTCTGGAGAAGGCGCCCGCCGTTCTGCTGGTCGGGTTCGAGGCCGAGGAGGAGGCGCCCGGCGTCTTCCTGCGGCTGCGCAAGGCCTGGCGGGGGCACGGACAGAAGGTGTTCTCGCTG
Source organism: Streptomyces sp. DF42 (assembly GCF_058267695.1). Classification (NCBI taxonomy): domain Bacteria; kingdom Bacillati; phylum Actinomycetota; class Actinomycetes; order Kitasatosporales; family Streptomycetaceae; genus Streptomyces; species Streptomyces sp. DF42. The sequence goes on from NZ_CM177859.1 coordinate 5,763,705, forward strand.
GCCACGCACAGCACGCGAGGCCTGGAGAAGGCCGGAGGCACGCTGCTGCCGGCCGCCCCGGGCACCGAGACCGAGTGGCTGGACGCACTCGCGAGCGGAGTCGGCCTGGAGGATCCCGGCGCGAAGGCCGCCGAGGCGCTGCGCGCCGAGGGCGCGGTGATCGTCGTCGGCGAGCGACTCGCCGCGGTGGAGGGCGGGCTGACCGCCGCCGTACGGGCAGCGGCCGCCACCGGCGCCCAGCTGGTGTGGATCCCGCGGCGGGCCGGAGAGCGCGGCGCCCTCGAGGTGGGTGCGCTGCCCTCGCTGCTGCCGGGCGGCCGTCCGGCCACCGATCCACGCGCGCGAGAAGAGGTCGCCGCGGTCTGGGGCGTGGCGGAACTTCCGCACCGCTACGGCCGCGACACGGGCCAGATCGTCGAGGCCGCTGCGTCCGGCGAGCTGCAGGCCCTGGTGGTCGCGGGTGTGGAGGTGGCCGACCTGCCCGACCCGGCACGCGCGCGTGAAGCACTTCACGAGGCCGGGTTCGTGGTGTCACTGGAGCTGCGGCCCAGCGAGGTCAGCGAGCGCGCGGACGTCGTGCTCCCCGTCGCCGCGGTCGCCGAGAAGGCCGGCACGTTCCTCAACTGGGAGGGCCGGGTGCGCTTCTTCGAGGCCGCGCTCAAGCCGGACCAGATGACCCGCCGGCTCGCGCCCTCCGACGCGCGCGTGCTGCAGATGCTGGCCGACGCCATGGATGTACACCTGGGTCTGCCGGACCTGCGCACCGTGCGTGCGGAGCTGGACCGGCTGGGCGCCTGGGACGGGCCGCGAGCCACCGAACCGCTGGAGACCGCGGCCCACTTGCCGCGGCCCGCCGCCGGGGAGGCCGTACTCGCCGGACATCGGCTGCTGCTCGACCGGGGCGTACTCCAGGAGGGCGACGAGGCGCTCGCCGGAACCCGGCACGCGGCCCACGCGCGCGTGTCGGCCGCGACGGCCGCCGAAGCCGGCGTCAAGGACGGCGACGCCCTCGCCGTGACCGGACCCGCCGGAGTCGTCGAACTCCCGCTGCAGATCACGGAGATGCCGGACCGGGTGGTCTGGCTTCCGCTGAACTCCGCAGGCGGCGGCGTCGCCTCCGACACCGGGGCGCTGCCCGGCGCTCTCGTCCGTATCGGCCCGGCGACGCTCGTCGGCGAGGCCCCGAAGGAGGCGGAGGCATGAGCCCGTACCTCGCCGCTGAAGACCTCTCCATGTTCGGCCACGACCCCTGGTGGCTGGTCGTCGTCAAGGCGGTCTTCTGCTTCGCGTTCCTGATGGTGACCGTGCTGTTCTCCATCGTCTGGGAGCGCAAGGTCGTCGCCTGGATGCAACTGCGCATCGGCCCCAACCGGCACGGCCCCTGGGGCATGCTCCAGTCGCTCGCCGACGGCGTGAAGCTGATGCTCAAGGAAGACGTCATCGTCAAACGCGCGGACAAGGTCGTCTACGTCCTCGCACCGATCGTCGCGGCCATCCCGGCCTTCATGGCGATCGCGGTGATCCCCTTCGGCCCGGCCGACAACGAGATCTCGATCTTCGGCCATCGCACGACGATGCAGCTGACGGACCTGCCGATCGCGATGCTGTTCATCCTCGCGGTCGCCTCGGTCGGCATCTACGGCATCGTGCTGGCGGGTTGGAGTTCTGGATCCACCTATCCGCTCCTCGGCGGCCTGCGCTCCTGCGCGCAGATGATCTCGTACGAGATCGCCATGGGCGCCGCCTTCGCCTCCGTGTTCCTCTACTCGGGGTCGATGTCGACGTCGACGATCGTCGAGCAGCAGCACGACCGCTGGTACATCGTGCTTCTGCCGGTCTCCTTCATCATCTACATCGTCACGATGGTCGGCGAGACCAACCGCGCCCCCTTCGACATGCCGGAGTCCGAGGGCGACCTGGTCGGCGGCTTCAACACCGAGTACTCGTCGATCAAGTTCGCGCTGTTCATGCTCGCCGAGTACGTGAACATGGTGACGGTCTCGGCCGTGTCGACCACGCTCTTCCTCGGCGGCTGGCGCGCCCCCTGGCCGATCAGCACCTTCTGGGAGGGCGCGAACCACGGCTGGTGGCCGCTGCTCTGGTTCGTGATCAAGGTCCAGCTGCTGCTGTTCTTCTTCATCTGGCTGCGCGGCACCCTCCCGCGGGTCCGCTACGACCAGTTGATGAAGCTCGGCTGGAAGGTCCTCATCCCGGTCTCCGTGGTCTGGCTGATGCTGGTCGCCACGGTGCGAGCGATGAAGAACGAGAACTACGACTTCGCCGACATCGCCCTCTACATCGGCGCCGGCGTCCTCGCCCTGCTGCTGCTGTCCTTCGTCGCCGACATGTTCCGCGAGAAGGCGAAGGAGGCCGGACGGCCCGCCGCGGAAGCTGCCGGATTCGACCCGATGGCAGGCGGATTCCCCGTGCCGCCGCTGCCGGGACAGGAGCTGCCGGCGACGCCCAGGCGCCGTCCGCACCGCGAGCGGGAGCTCATTGTCAGTGGCGGGTCGGATACTGCCAGTGACGGATCTTCGGAGGGAAAGGAGGCGTCCGATGGCTGAGGAGCCCAAGGAGACTGAGCAGTTGAGGCCTGGCTTCATGAACCCCGTCGCAGGCTTCGGCGTGACCTTCAAGGCCATGTTCAAGAAGCGGCTGACCGAGCAGTACCCGGAGCAGCAGAAGACCACCGCCCCCCGATTCCACGGACGGCACCAGCTCAACCGCCATCCGGACGGCCTGGAGAAGTGCGTCGGCTGCGAGCTGTGCGCCTGGGCCTGCCCCGCCGACGCCATCTATGTCGAGGGCGCCGACAACACGGAGGAGGAGCGCTACTCGCCGGGCGAGCGGTACGGGCGCGTCTACCAGATCAACTACGCCCGCTGCATCCTGTGCGGCCTGTGCATCGAGGCGTGCCCCACGCGCGCGCTCACGATGACCAACGAGTTCGAGCTCGCCGACAGCAGCCGCGCCAACCTCATCTACACCAAGGAACAGCTGCTCGCCGGCCTCGAAGAAGGCATGGTCGACAGCCCGCACGCCATCTACCCCGGGATGGACGAGCAGGACTACTACCGAGGGCTCGTCACCGAGGCCGCGCCCGGCACCGAGCCCCAGGTCGCCGTGTCCAAGGGAGAGCAGCCCAGGGAAGAGGGGGCCGAGGCATGAGTAACCTCGCCGCCTACTCCACCTCCACCGGAGAGGCCTTCCAGTTCTGGGTCCTCGGCACCGTCGCCGTGATCGGCGCGCTGGCCACCGTGTTCATGAAGAAGGCCGTGCACAGTGCTCTGTCGCTGGCCGGCACCATGATCGTCCTCGCGGTGTTCTACCTCGCCAACGGCGCCTACTTCCTGGGCATCGTGCAGGTCGTCGTCTACACCGGCGCGATCATGATGTTGTTCCTGTTCGTGGTGATGCTCGTCGGCGTGACGGCCGCGGACTCCCTGAAGGAGACCATCAAGGGCCAGCGCTGGCTGGCCCTTCTGTGCGGGCTCGGCTTCGGCATCCTGCTGTTCGCCGGTATCGGCAACGCATCCCTCACGGAGTTCAACGGCCTCGGTGAGGCGAACGCGAACGGCAATGTGGAGGGCCTCGCGGCCCTCATCTTCACCAAGTACGTGTTCGCCTTCGAAATCACCGGCGCCCTGCTGATCACGGCCGCCGTCGGCGCCATGGTGCTCACCCACCGCGAGCGCACCGAGCGCGCCAAGACGCAGCGCGAGCTGGCCGAGGAGCGCGTCCGCGAGGGCAAGCACCTCCCGCCACTGCCGGCGCCCGGCGTGTACGCCCGGCACAACGCGGTGGACATCGCGGGCCTGCTGCCCGACGGTACCCCGTCCGAGCTCACCGTCAGCAAGACGCTGCGTGAACGCGGCCAGATCCGTGACGTGTCGTCGGAGGCGCTCAACGACCTCAAGGCCTTGGAGCAGCGCGCGGAGGAGCGCCTGGAGCGCACCGAGGTCGAGCGGGCCACCTTCAAGCGGGAGGAGGCGTCGAAGTGAACCCGGTCAACTACCTGTATCTCTCGGCCCTGTTGTTCACGATCGGCGCCACCGGCGTGCTGATCAGGCGCAACGCGATCGTCGTGTTCATGTGCATCGAGCTGATGCTGAACGCCTGCAACCTCGCGTTCGTCACCTTCTCCCGGATGCACGGCAATCTCGACGGGCAGATCATCGCCTTCTTCACGATGGTCGTCGCCGCCGCCGAGGTCGTGGTCGGGCTGGCGATCATCGTGTCCCTGTTCCGTTCCCGCCACTCGGCCTCGGTCGACGACGCCAGCCTGATGAAGCTCTGAGGGGTCGGAAGAATCGTGGAGAACCTGATTGCGCTGCTGGTGGCGGCGCCACTGCTCGGAGCGGCCGTACTGCTGTGCGGCGGCCGGCGGCTCGATGCCGTCGGCCAGTGGATCGGCACGGTCCTCGCGGCCGCCTCCTTCGTCATCGGCGTCGTCCTCTTCGCCGACCTGCTGGGGAAGAACGCCGAGCACCGGACCCTGATTCAGCACCTGTGGACCTGGATTCCCGTCGAGGGATTCCAGGCGGACGTCACCTTCCGTCTCGACCAGCTGTCGATGACGTTCGTCCTGCTGATCACAGGCGTCGGCTCGCTGATCCATCTGTACTCGGTCGGGTACATGGAGCACGACGAGCGCCGCCGCCGCTTCTTCGGCTATCTGAACCTGTTCCTCGCGGCGATGCTCCTGCTGGTCCTCGCCGACAACTACCTGCTGCTGTACGTCGGCTGGGAGGGCGTCGGTCTGGCGTCCTACCTGCTGATCGGCTTCTGGCAGCACAAGCCCAGCGCGGCGACGGCGGCCAAGAAGGCCTTCCTGGTCAACCGCGTGGGCGACATGGGCCTGTCCATCGCCATCATGCTGATGTTCTCGACGTTCGGGACCTTCGCCTTCGGGCCGGTGTTCGACAGCGCCGGCAACACCTCCGAGGGCAAACTCACGGCGATCGCCCTGATGCTCCTGCTCGCCGCCTGTGGCAAGTCCGCCCAGGTGCCGCTGCAGTCCTGGCTCGGGGACGCGATGGAGGGCCCGACCCCGGTCTCGGCCCTCATCCATGCCGCGACGATGGTGACCGCGGGCGTGTACCTGATCGTCCGCTCCGCAGCGATCTTCAACGCGGCGCCCGACGCTCAGTTGGCGGTCACCGTGGTCGGTGCGGTCACGCTCCTGTTCGGTGCGATCGTCGGTTGCGCGAAGGACGACATCAAGAAGGCGCTGGCCGGCTCGACCATGTCGCAGATCGGCTACATGGTGCTGGCGGCGGGCCTCGGCCCCATCGGCTACGTCTTCGCGATCATGCACCTGGTGACGCACGGCTTCTTCAAGGCCGGGCTCTTCCTCGGCGCCGGCTCGGTCATGCACGGCATGAACGACGAGGTGGACATGAGGAAGTACGGCGGCCTCAGGAAGTACATGCCGGTCACCTTCATCACCTTCGGGCTCGGCTACCTCGCCATCATCGGCTTCCCGGGACTGTCCGGCTTCTTCTCCAAGGACAAGATCATCGAGGCGGCGTTCGCCAAGGGCGGCACCGAGGGCTGGATCCTCGGCGGCTGCGCACTGCTGGGCGCGGCGATCACGGCGTACTACATGACGCGCGTGATGCTGATGACGTTCTTCGGAGAGAAGCGTTGGCAGCCCGACGGGAACGGCAACGAGCCGCACCCGCACGAATCGCCCAAGACCATGACGATCCCCATGATCGTGCTGGCCGTGGGATCCGTCGCCGCGGGCTTCCTGTTCAACTTCCAGAACAACTTCCTGCACTGGCTCGAACCGATCACCGGTCACAAGGAGGGCGACTCGCCGGTAAGCGCCCTCACGGTCACGCTGGCCACCATGGTCGTCCTGGTCGTCGGTGTCGCCATCGCGTACGCCCAGTACGGCCGACGCCCGGTCCCGGTCGTCGCCCCGCGCGGGTCGCTGCTCACCCGAGCCGCCCGGCGCGACCTGCTGCAGGACGACTTCAACCACGTCGTCCTGGTCCGCGGCGGCGAGCACCTCACGCGCTCCCTGGTGTACGTCGACCACACCCTGGTCGACGGTGTCGTCAACGGCACGGCGGCCTCGGTCGGCGGCCTGTCCGGACGGCTGCGCCGACTGCAGAACGGCTTCGCGCGGTCGTACGCGGTCTCGATGTTCGGCGGTGCGGCGGTCCTCATCGCCGCGACCCTGCTGATGAGGGCGGTCTGATACCGATGTCCTTTCCTCTGCTGACAGCGACGGCGGTCCTCCCGGCCCTCGGGGCGGTCGCCACGGCAGCCGTGCCGGCCGCGCAACGCACCGCGGCCAAATGGCTGGCGCTGCTCGTCTCGCTCGCCACGCTCGCCCTGGCGATCACGATCCTGGTCCGCTTCGACCCGGACGGCAGCCGCTACCAACTGACCGAATCACACGCCTGGATCGCGGACTTCGGCGTCAGATACGAGCTGGGCGTTGACGGCATCGCGGTGGCGCTGATCGCGCTGACCGCCCTGCTGATGCCGTTCATCATCCTCGCGGGCTGGCACGACGCCGACCCGCTGGAGACCGGCAGCAGGCGGTGGCGGCCGACGCAGGGCTTCTTCGCCCTGATCCTGGCCGTCGAGGCGATGGTGATCATCTCCTTCGAGGCCACCGACGTCTTCCTCTTCTACATCTTCTTCGAAGCCATGCTCATCCCGATGTACTTCCTCATCGGCGGCTTCGGGGACCGTGCCCACGAGCACGGCGAGGAGGCGGCGTCGACGCAGCGGTCGTACGCGGCGGTGAAGTTCCTCCTCTACAACCTGGTCGGCGGCCTCATCATGCTGGCCGCGGTGATCGGCCTCTACGTGGTCGCAGGGAACTTCAGCCTCCAGGAGATCGCGCAGGCTCGCGCCGACGGCTCGCTGCACATGGCGACCAACACCGAGCGCTGGCTGTTCCTCGGTTTCTTCTTCGCGTTCGCGGTGAAGGCGCCGCTGTGGCCGCTGCACACCTGGCTGCCCAACGCGATGCAGGAGTCCACCGCACCGGTGGCCGTGCTCATCACGGCGGTCGTCGACAAGGTGGGCACCTTCGCGATGCTCCGCTTCTGCCTCCAGCTGTTCCCGGAGGCGTCGAAGTGGGCGACGCCCGCCATCCTCGTCCTCGCCCTGATCAGCATCGTCTACGGGGCACTGCTCGCCGTCGGCCAGCGGGACATCAAGCGGCTGGTGGCGTACGCGTCGATCTCGCACTTCGGGTTCATCATCATGGGCATCTTCGCGATGACCAGCCAGGGCCAGTCCGGGGCCACGCTCTACATGGTCAACCACGGTATTTCCACCGCCGCGTTGATGCTGGTGGCGGGCTTCCTGATCTCTCGGCGCGGATCGCGGCTCATCGCCGACTACGGCGGTGTGCAAAAGGTCGCACCGGTGCTCGCCGGTACGTTCCTGATCGGCAGCCTGGCCACTTTGTCGCTCCCCGGTCTCGCGCCGTTCGTGAGTGAATTCCTGGTCCTGGTCGGCACGTTCACGCGCTACCCGGCAATCGGGATCATCGCGACATTCGGCATCGTGCTCGCCGCGCTCTACACCCTCGTCCTCTACCAGCGGACGATGACGGGCCCGGTGAAGGCGGAGGTCTCCGCGATGCCTGACCTGTGCGCGCGTGAACTCGTGGTCGTGGCGCCCCTGATCGTTCTGCTGATCTTCCTGGGCGTGTACCCGAAGCCGGTCACGGACATCGTGAACCCGGCGGTCAAGTCGACTTTGTCCGACGTGCACAAGAAAGACCCCAAGCCCGCAGTGGAGGCGGCCAAGTGAGCGCATCAGCCGTCCACAGCCTGTGGACAACGGCGGCAACCGCGACCGACCCGATCGCGAAGATCCCCGCACCGAAGATCGAATACGGGCAATTGTCGCCCACCCTGATCGTCCTGGGCGCGGCGATCGTCGGGGTCCTGATCGAGGCGTTCGTGCCGCGCAAGTCCCGCTACTACGCACAGGTGTTCGTGTCCGCGGTCGCGCTCTGCGCCGCCTTCGCGGCGGTCGTGGCGCTCGCGGCCGACGGATACGGCACCACCAAGGCACACATCGCGGCGATGGGCGCGATCGCCGTCGACGGACCGTCCCTGTTCCTCCAGGGCACGATCCTGCTGGCCGGCCTCGTCGGCCTGTTCACCTTCGCCGAACGCCGCCTGGACCCGGAGGCGCACGGCAACCAGGTCGACTCGTTCGCCGCACAGGCAGCGTCCGTGCCGGGCAGCGAGAGCGAAAAGGCCGCGGTCAAGGCCGGGTTCACCACCACCGAGGTCTTCCCGCTGCTGCTCTTCGCGGTCGCGGGCATGCTGGTGTTCCCCTCGGCGAACGACCTGCTGACCCTGTTCGTGGCCCTGGAGGTCTTCTCCCTCCCGCTGTACCTGATGTGCGCCCTGGCCCGCCGCAAGCGGCTCATGTCGCAGGAGGCAGCGGTCAAGTACTTCCTGCTCGGCGCGTTCGCCTCCGCGTTCACGCTGTTCGGCATCGCGCTGCTGTACGGCTACGCGGGCTCGGTGTCGTACGCGAGGATCGCGCAGGTCGTCGACGGCACTGTCACGAACGTCGACCCGGCGCTCGCCGGCACCATGGGCAACGACGCGCTGCTGCTCGTCGGCGGCGCGATGATCGTCATGGGGCTGCTGTTCAAGGTGGGCGCGGTCCCGTTCCACATGTGGACGCCGGACGTCTACCAGGGCGCGCCGACGCCCGTGACCGGGTTCATGGCGGCGGCGACGAAGGTGGCGGCGTTCGGTGCGCTGCTCCGGCTGCTCTACGTCGTCCTGCCCGGGCTGCGCTGGGACTGGCGGCCGGTCATGTGGGCCGTCGCGATCGTCACCATGCTGGGAGGCGCGATCGTCGCGATCACGCAGACCGACATCAAGCGGCTGCTGGCGTACTCGTCGATCGCGCACGCCGGATTCATCCTCGCGGGTGTCATCGCGACCTCGAAGGACGGCGTCTCGTCCGTCCTCTTCTACCTGGGCGCCTACTCCTTCGTGACCATCGGCGCCTTCGCGGTGGTCACGCTGGTGCGGGACGCGGGCGGCGAGGCGACGCACCTGTCCAAGTGGGCCGGCCTCGGACGCCGCTCCCCGCTGGTGGCGGCCGTGTTCGCGGTGTTCCTGCTGGCCTTCGCCGGCATTCCGCTGACCTCCGGTTTCTCCGGGAAGTTCGCCGTGTTCAAGGCGGCGGCGGAGGGCGGCGCGGCCCCACTGGTCGTGGTCGGTGTGATCTCGTCCGCGGTCGCCGCGTTCTTCTACATCCGCGTGATCGTGCTGATGTTCTTCAGCGAGCCGCGTCCCGACGGCCCGACGGTCGCCGTCCCGTCGCCGCTGACGATGACCGCGATCGGGTTCGGTGTCGTGGTCACGCTGGTGCTTGGTGTGGCGCCGCAGTACTTCCTGGACCTGGCGAGCCAGGCCGGAGTGTTCGTGCGCTGACGGGCTGTGGCTGTACGTCCGCGAGGCCCCGGTTCCGCAGGTGGGAACCGGGGCCTTCGCGCGTCCCGTGCCGGTCGCCCCGCACTCCCCGTGCTGATGCTGCCCGCACACGTGTCCGGACCTGTGGATAACTCGGGCACTGTCGGTGCCGACCCCTATCGTGGACGCAGTGGTCGAGGGACGACGCACGGGGGACGAGCGATGCACGGAATGGGCGGGACGGTTGTGACGACCGCAGCACACACATCGGCGGCACACGGTGAGAGCGAGGCGCTGGCCGCACTCCACCGCGTCTTCGGATACGACAGCTTCCGCGGCGAGCAGGAAGCGGTCATCGAGCACGTGGTGACCGGCGGCGACGCCGTGGTCCTCATGCCGACCGGTGGCGGCAAGTCCCTGTGCTACCAGATCCCGGCCCTGGTCAGACCTGGTACGGGCATCGTGGTCTCGCCCCTCATCGCGCTGATGCAGGACCAGGTGGACGCGCTGCGGGCGCTCGGCGTGCGTGCCGGGTTCATGAACTCCACGCAGGACTTCGACGAGCGCAGGGTGGTCGAGGCCGAGTACCTGGCCGGCGAGCTGGACCTGCTGTACCTGGCGCCGGAGCGGCTGCGGCTCGACTCGACGCTCGACCTTCTCTCCCGCGGCAAGATCGCGCTCTTCGCCATCGACGAGGCTCACTGTGTGTCCCAGTGGGGCCACGACTTCCGCCCCGACTACCTCGCCCTCTCCCTACTCGGCGAGCGCTGGCCCGACGTCCCGCGGATCGCGCTCACGGCCACGGCCACGCACGCCACGCACCAGGAGATCACCCAGCGGCTCCACATGCCGACGGCCCGGCACTTCGAGGCGAGCTTCGACCGGCCCAACATCCAGTACCGGATCGTGCCCAAGGCCGACCCCAAGAAGCAGCTGCTGAGCTTCCTGCGCGAGGAGCACGCCGGGGACGCGGGCATCGTCTACTGCCTGTCCCGCAAGTCGGTGGAGTCGACGGCGGAGTTCCTCAGCCGCAACGGCATCGAGGCGGTGCCGTATCACGCGGGCCTGGACGCGGGCACGCGCGCGGCGCACCAGTCCCGGTTCCTGCGCGAGGAGGGCCTGGTCGTGGTGGCGACCATCGCCTTCGGGATGGGCATCGACAAGCCGGACGTGCGCTTCGTGGCCCACCTGGACCTGCCGAAGTCCGTCGAGGGCTACTACCAGGAGACGGGACGCGCCGGCCGGGACGGGCTGCCGTCGACGGCATGGATGGCATACGGCCTCAACGACGTCATACAGCAGCGCAAGCTGATCCAGTTGGGCGAGGGCGACGAGGCGTTCCGGCGCCGGGCCGGAGCCCACCTGGACTCGATGCTGGCGCTGTGCGAGACCGTCCAGTGCCGGCGTGGCCAGCTGCTCGCCTACTTCGGACAGGACCCCGCCCCGACGGGCTGCGGCAACTGCGATACCTGCCTCACCCCGCCCGAGACCTGGGACGGCACGGTCGCGGCGCAGAAGGTGCTGTCGACGGTGGTGCGGCTGCAGCGCGAGCGCGGGCAGAAGTTCGGCGCGATCCAGATCGTCGACATCCTGCTCGGGAAACGCACGGCCAAGGTGATCCAGTTCGACCATGACCAGCTGTCCGTGTTCGGCATCGGCGAGGAACTCGCAGAGGGCGAATGGCGGGGTGTCGTACGGCAGTTGCTGGCACAGGGACTGCTCGCCGTGGAGGGGGAGTACGGCACTCTGGTGCTGACCGAGGACAGCGGGACGGTGCTCCGGCGGGAGCGGGAGGTGCCGCTGCGCAAGGAGCCGAAGAAGCCGGCGACCTCACGGTCGGCGTCGTCGTCCTCCGGCAAGGGCGAGCGCAAGGCCAAGGCCGCCGTGGCCGAGCTGCCCGAGGAGCTGCAGCCGGCGTTCGAGGCGCTGCGCGCCTGGCGCGCGGAGCAGGCCCGGGAGCAGGGCGTCCCGGCGTACGTCATCTTCCACGACGCCACGCTGCGGGAGATCGCCACCGCCTGGCCGACCTCGGTGACGCAGCTCGGCGGCATCAGCGGGGTCGGCGAGAAGAAGCTGGTGACGTACGGGGAGGGCGTGCTGGAGGTGCTCGCCGAGCTGGGCGGGGCACCCGACTCGACCCCGACGGCCGGTTCGGCGCCTGTGGCCGGTTCGGCACCGGCCGGCGACGGCGGCCACGGCGATGACCACTGGCCCGAGATGGATGCCGAGCCGGAGCCGGACGACTGGATATAGGCGAGGGGCGAGCCGGCCGCCCGGGTCGGGGTTCGGTGACCCGGGCGGCCGGCGGCCGTCACAGCGCCCGTGCCGCGTACGCCCTCACGTCCGCGTCCGAGTCCGATGTGGCCGTGGACAGGGCGGCCCGGGCGTCCTCGGTACCGCTGTGCCGGGTCAGGGCCAGCACGGCTGCCTTGCGTACGTCGGCGTTCTGATCGGCGAGGGCCTTGGCGAGGGCGGGGACGGCCACATCCGGCTCGGCGGCGGACAGCGCGGTCGCGGCGCCCTGCCTCACCTGCCAGGCCGAGTCGGACAGTGCGGTCACGGCGCGTGCGGCGAGCGGTGCCGGGCAGCCCGTGGTGCCCAGCGCCCCGTAGGCGGCGCCCTGGACCAGCGCGTCCTGGTCGGCGGTGAGGTCCGCCAGGGCCGTGAGGACGGGGTCGGGCCCGAGGTTGCCGGACGCTGCCGCGGCACCCGCCGTGCCCTCCACCCGAGCCGCCCACACCGTCGCCAGGGACTTGGCGATGGTGACGCGGACCTCGCGGGACGGGTCGGCGGTCGCCGCGTTGGCCAGTTCGGTGGCGGCGTCGACCGAGACGAGGGCTCGTACGGCCTCGATGCGCACGGAGATGACGGCGTCGGTCAGCAAGCCCGCGAACAGCGCCGCGTCACCGAGGCGCAGGGCGCGCAGGACGTCGAGGGCGGCGGCCCGGACGACCGGGTCCGGTTCGGCGAGGGCGGCGGAGAGGCCGTCCCGCAGGGCTGGTTCCGGCGGCAGCGTCTCGACGAGCTCGCGCAGGGACGCGGCTGCGGCGGCCCGTACCTCGGCGGCGGCGTCGCGCAGGGCCTCGGCGAGGGCGGGGCCGGTGCCCGGTGGCACCGTCTCGGTCAGGACGGCGACGGCCTCGCGCCGGACGGCGGGTGCCGGGTCCGCCAAGTAGGGCCTCAGGGCGGGGAGTTCGGGCTCCTCCTCGGAGAGGGCGACGAGTTCCAGGAGACGGGCGGAGGTCTGTTCGGGACGGGACTCCGGCGAGTCGGGGGTGTCGCCCCGGCCCGGCCCGGCGGTCTCGGCCACGGCCGCGGGCGTCCCCTCCCGTGCCCCGGAGGCCACCGGTGCCACCTCGCGTGAGCCGGCCGTGGCGACGTCCTCGGCGTGGACCTCGCCGAGATGCCGGGAAGGACCGCCGACGGGGGTGAACTCGTCGACGGGGACGAGATAGGGAGCCACGGGACGGGCCGTGAACTCCATGGAGCCAGAGGGGGACTTGTGCAAATCGAGGTGGTGGAACCAGGAGGCGTCGTCACGTTGGGGGTGGTCGAGACGGTCGTGGTAGAGACCCCAGCGGGACTCCGTGCGGGCCAGCGAGGCACGCGCGGCCATCTCCGCGCAGTCGCGGATGAAGGAGACCTCGGCGCAGCGCATCAGTTCGTGCGGGGTGCGCGCGCCCATCTCCGCGATGTCGTCGTGCATCCGCTCGAAGGCCTCCAGGGCCAGGGACAGCCGGGCACCCGACTTCGGCGGGGCCACGTAGTCGTTCACGAAACGGCGCAGCTTGTACTCGACCTGGGTCTGCGGCGGCCCTTCCGGATGGTGCAGCGGCCGGTAGATCAGCTCGTGCGCCTCGCGCAGCTGGTCCTCGGGCAACTCGCCCTCGTAGGACGGGTACTGGGATGCGTCCGCACCCGCCAGGTCGCCGAAGACGAACGCGCCGATCATGTAGTTGTGCGGGACGCAGGCCAGGTCGCCGGCGGCGTACAGGCGGGGGACCGTCGTACGGGCGTGGTCGTCGACCCGGACGCCCGAGGCCGAGTGGCCGCCGCACAGGCCGATCTCGGAGATGTGCATCTCGATGTCGTGGGTGCGGTAGTCGTGCCCGCGGCCCGAGTGGAAGGTGCCGCGGGTCGGGCGCTCCGTGGAGTGCAGGATCGACTCCAGGGCGGAGACCGACTCCTCCGGAAGGTGGCTCAGCTTCAGGTACACCGGTCCGCGGTCGCTCGCGACCTCCGCCGCGAACTCGGCCATCATCTGTCCCGACCAGTAGTCGGAGTCGACGAAGCGTTCGCCGTGCCGGTTGACCTGGTAGCCGCCGAAGGGGTTGGCGACGTAGGCGCAGGCGGGGCCGTTGTAGTCCTTGATCAGCGGGTTGATCTGGAAGCACTCGATGCCGGTCAGCTCGGCGCCCGCGTGGTACGCCATGGCGTAGCCGTCGCCCGCGTTCGTCGGGTTCTCGTACGTGCCGTACAGGTAACCGGACGCGGGCAGGCCGAGGCGGCCGCAGGCGCCCGTCGCCAGGATCACTGCGCCGGCGCGGACGGTGACGAACGCGCCCGTGCGCGTGTTGAAACCGACCGCCCCCACGGCCCGCCCCTCGGCGGTGAGCACGCGCACCGGCATCACCCGGTTCTCGATGCGGATCCTCTCCCGCATCTCGCGCCGCCGCAGCTGCCGGTACAGGACCTTCTTGACGTCCTTGCCCTCCGGCATCGGCAGCACGTAGGAGCCGGAGCGGTGGACCTGGCGGACCGCGTAGTCGCCGTGCTCGTCCTTCTCGAACTTCACACCGTACGACTCGAGGCGCTGCACCATGCCGAAGCCGCGGGTGGCGGTCTGACGGACGGTGGACTGGTCGACGATGCCGTCGTTGGCGCGGGTGATTTCGGCGACGTAGTCGTCGGGTTCGGCACGGCCGGGGATGACCGCGTTGTTGACGCCGTCCATGCCCATGGCGAGCGCGCCGGAGTGGCGGACGTGGGCCTTCTCCAGGAGGAGCACGTTCGCGCCGTGCTCGGCGGCGGTCAGCGCGGCCATGGTGCCGGCGGTGCCGCCGCCGATGACGAGGACGTCGCAGCGGATCTCCTCGGCGTCGGTGAGCGCGGGGATCTCCAGGGGCGTGTTCACGGGGGTGGTCACCGGGGGGCCTAATCAGTTCGGGGAGTCGGCCGCACGGCAGACTCCGGGTGGTAGCCGACGGCGGGTGAGCACTCATTGGGCTTGGACTTTCGAGTCCTGCTGAAAGACCGTGCCCCTGCCGTTCGGCCCGGAGAGTTGATCGCTACTGGGATGTCGTGCCTGCCGTACCTCGGCGTGAGCACTGCTTGATTAGGTCGCTGATAGTTCTCCGGCAGGCTGCTGCAGTTGATCGGTACCGGAGCGCGGGAGGACCATTGCGACTGTTCGTCGGGGATGACTGGGCCGAAGACCACCACGACATCGAGCTGATGGACTCGGCCGGGCGGCGGCTGGCCAAGGCGCGGTTGCCCGAAGGGGTGGCCGGGATGACCCGGCTGCACGCGCTGGTGGGCGAAGTGGTGGGAGAGGATACCGATACGGCCGAGGTCGTTGTGGGGATCGAAACCGACCGTGGTCCGTGGGTACGTGCCCTGGTCACGGCCGGGTATACGGTGCTGGCCGTCCACCCGCTGCAGGCCGCCCGGTTCCGTGACCGGCTTGCGGTGTCGGGGGCCAAGAGCGATCCGGGCGATGCGCATGTGCTGGCCGACATGGTCCGTACCCACAGCCACGAGCTGCGGCCCGTTGCCGGGGACAGCGCCCAGGCCGAAGCGGTCAAGGTGGTCACCCGCACCCACAAGACACTGATCTGGGAGCGCACCCGGCACACCCAACGACTGCGGCACGCGTTGCGCGACTACTTCCCCGCAGCACTGGCTGCCTTCGAGGACCTGGACGCCGCCGACACCCTGGAACTGCTCGGCAAGGCACCCACTCCCGCCCAGGCTGCGAAGCTCACGACGGGGCAGATCAGTGCCGCGCTCAAGCGCGCCCACCGAAAGAACGTGACCGCCAAGGCGAAGGTCATCCAGGGGGCGCTGCGTGAGCAACACCTCGGCCAGCCCGAGGAAGTAGCCGCCGCCTACGCCGCGTCCATCACCGCGCTCATAGCGGTCCTGGCCACGCTGAACACCCAGATCAAGATCTTGCAAGGGCAGGTCGAGGCGCATTTTGGCCGGCACCCGGCCGCTGAGATCCTCCTTTCCCAGCCCGGAATGGGAGTCGGCCTCGGTGCCCGGGTGCTCGCAGAATTCGGCGACGACCCCGACCGCTACGCCAGCGCCAAGGCCCGCAAGAACTACGCCGGCACCTCCCCGATCACCCGCGCCTCCGGGAAGAAGAAGGTCGCCCTGGCTCGCTACGTCCACAACGACCGGCTCATCGATGCCCTGCTCACTCAGGCATTCGGCACCTTGCGCTACTCGCCCAACGCCTACGCCTACTACCAGCGACAACGCGCCCGCGGCGCCGGCCACAACGCCGCCTTGCGCCAACTCGCCAACCGCCTCGTCGGCATCCTCCACGGGTGCCTCAAAACCGGCACCCTCTACGACGAGGCAACCGCCTGGTCGCATCACGCGGAACTGGCTACGAGTTGACATCTACGCTCCTGGGATGTCTTTCAGGTACCGAGCGAGGAGAGGACGTCGCGCCGCAGCGCCACGCGCGCGGGGTCGTCGTGCGCCGTACGGTCGCGTGGGCGCGGCACGTCGCGTACGGCGGTCAGCCGGCCGTTGCCGAGGAGCGCCACACGGTCGCCGAGAAACAGGGCCTCGTCGACGTCGTGGGTGACGAAGACGACGGTCGCGCCCGTGCCCTGGAGCACCTCCACCAGCAGGTCCTGCATGCCGGCGCGGGTCTGGGCGTCGAGCGCGCCGAAGGGTTCGTCCATGAGGACGGCGCGGGGCGCCCCCGCGAGGGCCCGGGCCAGCTGCGCGCGCTGGCGCTGTCCGCCGGAGACGCGGTGCGGCAGGTGCCGTGCGTGGTCGGCGAGTCCGACCCGGCCGAGCCAGGACTCGGCCTGGGCGCGGCGCTCGGAGCGGGACGAACCCCTGATGGCGAGCGGCAGTTCGACGTTGGCGCGCAGGGTGCGCCAGGGCAGAAGGGCGTCCTCCTGGAAGATCAGGGCGCGTTCGGCGGAGGGGCCCGTCAGCGGGCTTCCGTCCTGGGTGATCTCCCCGGCCAACGGAGTCAGCAGGCCGGCCAGGGTGCGCAGCAGGGTCGACTTGCCGCAGCCGGAGGGGCCCACGACGGTGAGGATCTCGCCGGGTGCGACATCCAGCTCGACGTCCGCCAGGACCGGGGCGTCGGGGCGGCCGAGCGCGGCGCGGCCAAGGGTGAGCCGCGTGCCCCGTACCGTCGGCGGCGTCTGCGCCTGCGGGTCGGTGAGCGGGGCGGCGGTCACTTCGGTGTCAGACGAGGTGCTCATCGCGTGCCTCCTCGGTCGACGGGGTGGTCTTGGTCTGGGTGGGTGCGGAGGCGGGGGCCGCAGGGGTGGCCGTGCGGGCCGTCCGGGGCCTGCCGGCGGGGACGTACGACGTGCGGGGCAGCCAGCGCGTCAGCCGGCGGCCGAGGAGTTCCACGGCCGTGGAGGTGAGCCAGCCGAGCACGCCGATCGTGACCATGCCGACGAACACACCCGCGTAGTTGACGACGGTGTAGTCCTGCCAGGTGCGGTAGCCGACGCCGTACTGGCCGGAGATCATCTCGGCGGAGATCACACAGATCCACGACACGCCGATGCCGACCGACAGACCGCCGAAGATGCCGGGCAGCGCGCCCGGCAGGATGACCGAGCCGAGGACCCGCCACCGGCCGCCGCCCATGGTGCGCACGGCTTCCTCCCACACCGGCGTCAGCGCGCGGACCGCGTGCCGGGTGGAGACCAGGACCGGGAAGAAGGCGGCGGTGCAGGTGATGAAGACGATGCCCTGTTCGTTGGAGGGGAACAGGAGGATCGCGACCGGGACCAGGGCGATCGCCGGGATCGGGCGGATCACCTCGAGGACCGGCCCGAGCAGGTCCTCGGCGAGAGGGGAGCGCGCCACGAGCACGCCCGTCGCCACGCCCAGGACGGCGGCGAGCAGGAAACCGGTGAGGATGCGGGTGAGGCTGTCGGTGAGGTCCGTCCAGTAGTCGGGCCCGGACAGCCGGTCGGCGAAGGCGCGGGCCACGTCGACGACCGTGGGGAACTGCGAGAAGCGCAGCCACAGGTCGATCTTCAGGCCGGCCAGCAGCTGCCAGGCGCCGAGGGCCGCCGCCAGCGACGTGAGCCGCAGGGCGAGGCGGCCCGCTCGCCGCGGAGAGCGGAGCGCGAACCTGCCCCGCCCCCGCGGTTGCGGGCTCACGACGCCCGCCCCAGCGCGTCGGCGTACGTGATGACTCGGGCGCCCCCGTGCGCGGCGACGTACGTCTTCGCGGTGGCCGGCGCGACGAAAGGGAGGACCTGGTCGCCGTCGGCCACCCAGACCGCCTTGTCGGCGAACCAGAGGGTGCCGGTGGTGGCGTCGGGGACGTACGCGGCGCGGATACCGTCCTTGTGCTGGGCGACGTAACCCAGCAGCGCGGCGGGGGACTTGAAGCCGACCGTCTTCTCGGAGCCCTTGGGCCACACCTCGCTCGCGGCGGCGGGCGGCTTCGACGTGAGCCGCTGGGCGTAGTCGGCGCCGAGGGCCTTCCTCACGTACTGGTCGTCGACGAAGGAGTCCACGTCGATGTCACCGGTCAGCTTCGCCGCCTTCAGCACCGAGACGTCCTGCTCCAGCGCGGAGACGAGCTGCGGCTTGACCGCCGGGTCGAAGGTGGAGATGCCGTGGGCGCCGTTGTAGAGGTAGACGACCTCGGCGGGCAGACCGGTGGCCTCGGCGACCGACTCGGCGGCGGCGACCGGATGGGCGTTGAGGTAGTCCGTGGCCTCCGACTGGGCCTTGAGGAAGGCTTCCAGGACGGCCGGCCGCTGCTTCGCGAAGTCCTCGCGGGCGGTGACACCGTGGAAGGTGGGGAGGTTCAGCTGGGCGCCGTCGTACAGCGCCTTCGCCTTGCCCTGGAAGGTGAGCAGGCCGGGCCAGGCGACGAACTGGGACAGCGCGTCCGCGCTGCCCGCCGACAGGGCCGAAGCACCCACCGCGGGCTGCTGGTTGAGCTTCTCGATGCCCTTCTCGGGGTCGATGCCGGCGCGCTGCAGGGCCCGTACGAGGGTGCCGTCGGCGGCCGAGCCGATGCTCGTGGAGACCTTCTTGCCCTTCAGGTCGCCGAGGGAGGCCAGCTTCGAGTCCGGGGAGGTGACGATCGTGTTGAGACCGCCGCGGAGGTTGTAGCCGGTGACGGAGACCAGGTGGGTGGGCTTGCCGAGCTGCTTGCCCCGGGCCGCGTTGATGAGCAGCGGGAAGTCACCCATCGAACCGATGTCGATCTTCCCCGCGGTCATCTGTGCGGTGATGGGGGCGCCGGTGGCGTAGTCCTGCCAGTCGACCTTGTAGGTGTGGCCGTCGTGGAGGGCGCCCAGGTCCTTCTCGAAGTAGCCGAGGGAGCGCAGGAGGGTGCCGGCCGTGACCGTGTTGATGGTCTTGGACTGGTAGCCGACGGTGATGGTGACGTTCTTGCCGTCACCTGCCTCGGCGCTGCCGCCGCAGGCGCTCAGCGGAAGGAGGAGAGCGGCGGTGGACACGGCCACCGTCGTGCGTTTCACGGAAGTGCGGGACATCGCGGTCGGGCCTCTCACCGGAGCAGATAGGGCATGTTGACGGTCACGGCTCCGGTGGGACAGCGGGCCGCGCACGGGCCGCAGTACCAGCACTCGTCGACGTGCATGTAGGCCTTGCCGCTGCTGTCGTCGATGGCGAGGGAGTCCAGCGGGCACATGTCCACGCAGAGGGTGCAGCCGTCGATGCACTTCGACTCGTCGATGGTCACGGGCACGTCGGCCCGCTGGGGCGCCAAAGGCATGGCTGTCTCCAGGAAACGGGTCAGAGAAAAGGGGGCTAGAGGGCGCGGTGCAGCAGGCCGCTCATGGTGATGCGGTCGCCGCGGAAGCGGATGAACTCCAGGTCCACCGGGCGGCCGTCGGCGAGGTGCGTGAGCCGTTCCAGCATGAGGACGGCCGCACCGTGCGGGGCTTCGAGCACGGCGGCGGAATGGGTGTCCGCGTTCACCGCCTCCAGGGTGATCTCGGCGTGGCCGAGTCCCTGGCCGGTGATCGTCTCCAGGAGGCGGAAGACGTCGGTGTTCTCCAGGTCGGCACCGAGCAGGGAGGTGCCGATGTCGAGCGGGAGGTAGGTGAGGTCGAGGGAGAGGGGGAGGCCGTTCAGGCGGCGCAGGCGTTCGATGTAGAGAACGTCGGTGCCGGGCTGGACGTGCAGGCGGTCGGCGACCGGGGCCGGTGCCGGTGCGGGGCCCATGGTGCGGACCTCGTTGGTGACCCGGCCGTGCTCGCGGAGGGTTTCCGCGAGGCCCATCAGACGGTCGAGGCCGTGCGGGTACTTCTGGGCGACGACCACCGTGCCGACTCCGGGGAGCCGGTCCACGAGGCCTTCGGCCCTGAGCAGGTCCAGGGCCTGACGGACGGTGTTGCGGGTGGCGCGGTAGTCCGTGGCGAGGATCGTCTCGTGCGGGAGTGTGCCGTCCGGGAACCCGCCGGCCAGGAGCTGGTGGCGCAGCAGGTCGGCGAGCTGCCTGGCCTGGTCGGCCCGCAGCCGGCGCCGCGCACGGTGGGCGGCGACGGTGGTCGCGCCCTGGCCGGCGTGGTCTCGGATGCGGTCGCTGGGTGGCATGTCTCGAACCATAGCGACCTGGTAGGGAAGGCAGTGTTGCGAGAATGTTGCGCCACTTGTGAAGGCGTCAGGCAACTCGCTGACCTGGGGAAACAGGTGCACCGATGTAAGATCTGCCACAACCCCGGTGCCCCGAGAGGGCGGTCACCCCAGCGCCGTCAGCCCTGGAGCGAACGCGATCAGCAGCGGCAGCAGCGGCACCAGGGCCGCCGCCGTCGTCGTGAGGGCACGGTGCCGGCGGCCCAGGCGCGGGGGCGGTTCGAGGAGACGGTCGACGCGTTCGCCGAGCAGGCGGTGGCTGGAGGCGCAGGACAGCACACCGCGGTGCTGGTTCAGCTCGATCAGGGCGAGCGCCGTGGTGAGGTGTCCGCAGCGGCGCGACGCCGTGTCGTCCGCGGCCAGTTCGACCAGCCGGTGTGTCTGGTCGCAGAAGTGGGCGAACAGCGGCACCCGGGGAAACCCCGTGGCCAGGGCGGTCGACAGGTGCAGGAGCCAGTCGTGGTGGGCACGGGCGTGGTCGCGCTCATGGGTGAGGACGGCGTCGAGCTGGTGGTCGGTGAGCCGGTGCAGGGCACCTGTCGTGACGACCAGCTGGGGCGGGTGGCCCGGCATCCACCAGGCGTCGGGATACTCGTCCTCCAGCACCAGCAGCGGGCCGCGCGCCGCCTCCTCCAGCCCGGCGGGCAGCTCGGGGGCGCGTTCACGCAGGTGCGCACGGGCCTGGCCGCGGCGTCGGCGTGCCTCGACGAGTTCGCGCGCGAGCATCGCCGTCGTCCAGCCGGCACCGCAGGCCAGCAGCAGGGTGAGGGCGACGGCCCAGGACGGCGCGGCCGTCAGGTCGTACGCCGCGGCCACGGCCGGGGGCGCCGGCGCGAAGACGTGGTCGCGGAAGGTGTGGAAGACGGCGGCCGCGCCCAGCACGAGCGCCGTCAGACAGCACAGCAGCACGGTGGCGACCAGGCACTGCCACACCCACAGCGCGACCACGGGCTCCCGCTCGGGCCACGTCGCCCGCACCAGCGCACGCGGAACCGGCACGGCGGCCATCACGGCGGCGACGCTCAGCAGGAGCAGACAGACGGTCATGCCACGGTCTCCGGATCCTGGTCGGAGGAAGGGGCGGGCGGTGGGACGATGCGGCTCGGCGCGCGGGACCCCGCCGCCAGTATGACGGCGAACAGCGCGTGAGTCAGGGGCCGACGGCCATCACATACGTCTCGCAGTGCCATCGTGTACGTCTCGCGCGGCCGCCCCGTACGCCCCGCGCGGTCGTCGTCACACCCCGCAACTCCCGCTCAACACCCCGCAACTCCCCTCACTCCACCACGCCTGCCACGATCCGGCCGCTCACCTCGCCCAGTCCCACCCGGGTCCCGCCCGGCCCGGGCGCCCACGCCGAGAGCGTCACCACATCCCCGTCCTCCAGGAACGTCCGCTTGCCGTCGGGAAGTTCCAGCGGATCCCGTCCGTTCCAGGTCAGCTCCAGCAGGGATCCGCGCTGCGACAGCTCCGGGCCGCTCACCGTGCCCGAGCCGTACAGGTCGCCGGTCCGCAGCGAGGCGCCGTTCACCGTCATGTGGGCCAGTTGCTGCGCCGCCGTCCAGTACATGGTGGAGAAGGGCGGCTCGGAGACGACATGGCCGTTGATCGCGACGGAGATCCGCAGGTCGTAGCCGCCGGGTCCGTCACCCGAGGTGCCCGAGCCGTCCGTGTCGTCCAGATAGGGCAGCAGCGCGTGCGTCCGCTCCGGCGGCGCCACGCGCGCGTCCTCCAGGGCGTCCAGCGGGGTGATCCACGCGGCCACCGACGTGGTGAAGGACTTGCCGAGGAACGGTCCGAGGGGGACGTACTCCCAGGCCTGGATGTCGCGCGCGGACCAGTCGTTGAGCAGGCACAGCCCGAACACGTGCTCCCGGAAGTCGCCGAGTGCCACCGGCGTCCCGCGCTCCGAGGGCGCGCCCACCACGAAGCCGACCTCGGCCTCGATGTCCAGACGGACGGACGGCCCGAAGACGGGAGCCGCGTCGGCCGGAGCCTTGCGCTGCCCGGACGGCCGTACGACGTCGGTGCCCGAGACCACCACCGTCCCCGAGCGCCCGTGGTAACCGATCGGGAGGTGCTTCCAGTTCGGCGTCAGCGAGTCCACCGCGTCCGGGCGGAAGATCTGGCCGACGTTTCGCGCATGGTTCTCGGACGCGTAGAAGTCGACGTAGTCCGCGACCTCGAACGGAAGATGGAGCGTCACCGACGACAGCGGGTGCAGGAAGGATCCGATCGCCTCCTGATGCGCCGGCACCGTCACCCACGCCGTCAGTGCGCGCCGCACGTCCGACCAGGCGGTGCGACCCGCGGCGAGAAGCGGGTTCAGCGAGGGGCGCGCGAGCAGGGAGGCATACGGCGAGCCGAGCGCCTGCGCCGCCGCGCCCGCGTCGAGGACCTGGTCACCGAGCCGGACTCCGACGGTCCGCTGCGTCGAACCGGCGGGGGAGAACACGCCGTACGGAAGGTTGTGCGGACCGAAGGGGTCACCTTCGGGGACGTCGAAGGGGGGCATGGGGTGCTGCCTCACTCTCGTGTGTTCCTGCTGGTCGTGCCACACGTTACGGCTGAGTTGCCTGTCTTGGGCAGTGTCTAAAGAGTTTGCAATGTCCGAATTGGCCTTGTCGGAGGCCCCAATTCCGGCTTAGCGTCCTTTGGGGGACACGGACGGGGTGGGTCCGGTCCGTAGGGGGGACGCGTGGGGGGACCCGTGGCCAGGAGCAGCAGGAGTGTGCCTTTTGAGGCCGACCGTGATGTGCCCGGCCTGATCGTCAAGTTCGGCGACTATCCGCTGCACCACGGCGGCGTCGGCGCGATCCGCAGCCTGGGCCGCCTGGGCGTGCCGATGTACGCGATCACGGAGGACCGCTACACGCCCGCCGCCTCCTCCCGCTATCTCAAGAAGGCCTTCGTCTGGCCGACCACCGGCACCGAGAATCCCGACCGTCTGGTGGAAGGCCTGCTGCGCGTCGGCCGCCGCATCGGCCGTCCCACCGTCCTCGTCCCCACGGACGAGGAGGCAGCCGTCCTGATCGCCGAGAACCAGGACGCGCTCAAGAGCTTCTTCCTCTTCCCGCGCGTCGAACCGGCCCTGCCGCGCCGCCTCGCCAGCAAGCAGGGCCTGCACGAACTGTGCGTGGAACACGGCATCCCGAGCCCGACGGCCGCGTTCCCGCGGACGTACGACGACATCGTGGCCTTCGCCGACAAGGCCCGTTTCCCGGTGGTGGCCAAGAACCGCGAGGCGTTCATGCGGCGCAAGCAGCCCGCGGTGAACGGCACGACGAGGATCGCCACCCGCGAGGGCCTGCTCACCCTCGCCCGCGACTGGGGCGAGCACCCCGGGGTGATCCTCCAGGAGTACCTGCCGCGGGAGGACGCCGAGGACTGGATCGTGCACGCCTACTTCGACCAGGACTCGACCCCGCTCGCCATGTTCACCGGAGTCAAGGTGCGCTCCTGGCCACCGCACGCGGGCATGACGGCGAACGCGTACGTCGTCGACAATCCGGAACTCGCGGACCTTGCCGCGCGTTTCATCAAACAGATCGGCTTCACCGGCATCATCGACCTCGACCTGCGCTTCGACCGGCGCGACGGCCTGTACAAACTCCTCGACTTCAACCCGCGCATGGGCGCCCAGTTCCGGCTCTTCGAGAACGAGTCCGGGGTGGACGTCGTCCGCGCCATGCATCTGGATCTGACCGGGCGCCCCGTCCCGGAGGGGGAACAGCGGGCCGGCCACCGGTACATCGTGGAGAACATCGACCTGCCCGCCCTGCTCGCCTACCGCCGCAGCGGCTATACGACGCCGCACGCACCGGCGCGCGCGAGCGGGACGGAGCTGGCCTGGCTCGCGGGTGACGACCCGCTGCCGTTCGTCACGATGCTCGCGCGCTTCGTGCGGCCTGGCGCGAAGCACCTGTACCAACTGTGGCGGACCAACCGCCGTGGCAGCAGCACCAGTTCGAGCAGCTAGCCGGCAGTTCCAGCTGCGAGAGCCGGACACGAAGTGACGAAGTGATTGTCCTGGGGAGGGACTTCGTGATTCAACCGGTTGCAATCATCGGCGCCGGGCCCTTCGGCCTGTCGACCGCCGCCCATCTGCGAGCGCGCGGCATCCCCGTCCGCGTCTTCGGCGACCCCATGGTCAGCTGGCGCGACCACATGCCCGTCGGAATGCTCCTGAAGTCGACTCCGGTCGCCTCCAATTTCGACGCCCCGCAGCAGGGGCACAACCTCGTCGACTACTGCGACGCCGCCGGCATCAAGCGGCTCGTGACGGACGAGGACATCATCCCGGTCGAGACGTTCATCGCCTACGGCGAGTGGTTCCAGCAGAAGCTGGTGCCCGAGCTGGAGCAGGTGCGGGTCGTGTCGGTGGAGCGGAGCAAGAGCGGCGGCTTCGAACTGAAGCTGGACTCGGGCGAGTTGTTCACCGCCCGCGCGGTCGTCGTGGCGACCGGGCTGTCCGGCCTGGAGCGCCTGCCGGCCGAGCTCGCCTCGGCCGCGCCGGACGGGCCCACGCCCACGGGCCCGGTCTCCCACAGCTCTCAGCAGCACGACCTCACGCGCTACGCCGGCAAGGACCTGATCGTCGTCGGCGCCGGCCAGTCCGCGCTGGAGACGGCGGCGCTGGCGGCGGAGGCGGGCGCGCAGGTCAGGCTGGTGTCCCGCGGCCGCGGCAGGGTCGCCTTCGGGGCACCGCCGTGGAAGCAGCCGAAACTGCGCCCCGAGTCGCCCTTCGGCCGCGCCTGGTCCCTGTGGGCCCTCAGCTACTACCCGCACGCCTACCGCTACCTCCCGGCCGAGGTACGCCACTATCTGGTGCGCCGCGTCCTCGGCCCGCTCGGCGCCTGGTGGCTGCGCGACCGCTTCGAGGGGAAGGTGCAGGTCAGCGAGGTCGACCGGATCGTGCGCACGGACGCGGCGGACGGCGGCCCGACCCTGACGGTCCGTACGCACGCGGGTGGCCTCCAGAAGCTGTCCGCGGACCACGTCATCGCGGCGACCGGATACCGCGTGGACATCGCCGCGATGGACGTCCTCGGCCACGGACTGCGCACAGGTCTGGCGGTGAGCCGGGGCGCGCCCAAACTGGGCGCGGGGTACGTCTCCTCGGTTCCGGGCCTGTACTTCACGGGCCTGCCGGCCGCGTCGTCGTACGGCCCCGTGATGCGCTTCGTGTGCGGCACGGAGTTCGCCTCTCCGAGGCTCGCCACACACCTGGCCGCAGCGCACGGACAGGCGGGCGCCGCGCACCCCACCCGGCGATGAAGAGCCCACCGGAGCAGGGGAGTTGACCAAGGATCGGCGGTGCACTCCGCCATCGTCCGGTTCGCGGTGAGTCGGTGGGGCGTCCTGTCCGTATTCTCTGATCATGGCCGCACCCACCGCATATGCACTCATCGCCACCGACCTGGACGGCACGCTGCTCCGAGGCGACGACACGCTGTCCGACCGGTCTCTCGCAGCGCTCGCGCGGGTGGCCGAGGCCGGCGCCCGTCACCTCGTCGTGACGGGTCGGCCGGCGCCCGGAGTGCGGCCGCTCCTGGATGCCCTGGGCAGCACGGGGCTCGCGGTGTGCGGACAGGGCGCGCAGGTGTACGACGCCGGCGCGGACCGTCTGCTGTGGTCCGTCACGCTGGACCAGGAGCTGGCCGAGACCGCCCTCGGCAAGATCGAGGCCGAGGTGGGCCAGGTGTACGCGGCCGTCGACCAGGACGGAGTGGAGGGACTCACGCTCATCGAACCGGGCTATCTGATGCCGCACCCGACCCTGCCGGCCGTGCGGGTCGACCGGCGCGACGACCTGTGGGGCGAGCCCATCAGCAAGGTGCTGCTGCGCCATCCCGACCTGTCCGACGACGAGTTGGCGTCGACGGCGCGCACGGTGGTCGGTTCGCTGGCCACCGTCACCATGTCCGGACCCGGGACCGTCGAACTCCAGCCATGCGGCATCACGAAGGCGACGGGCCTCGCGCTGGCCGCCGCACACCTGGGACTCGGACCGGAGCGGACGATCGCCTTCGGTGACATGCCCAACGACATCCCGATGTTCGACTGGGCCGCCCACGGCGTCGCCATGGCCAACGCACATCCCGAACTCAAGGCGGTGGCCGACGAGATCACCACGTCGAACGAGGACGACGGCATCGCCGTCGTCCTCGAAAGACTCTTCCCGAGCGGGTGATACGGCTCAGTACGCGCCGAACACGTTGTCGATCGATCCGTACCGCGCGGCCGCGTACTTGCAGGCGGCGGTGATGTTCGCGACCGGGTCGTAGGGGTCGTACAAGGTGCCGGGCACGTGGTAGGCGAGGAACGTCGGGTCGATGACCTGCAGCAGCCCCTTGGACGGGGTGCCGGCGGCCGCGTTCGAGTCCCAGAGGTTGATGGCGGCCGGGTTGCCCGAGGATTCGCGGATGACGTTGCGGTAAATGCCGTTGTACGTCCCGGGGATGCCGTTCTGTGCCATCACCTGCAGGGAGGCCCGGATCCAGCCGTCGAGGTTGTCGGCGTAGCCCAGGGACCTGGCGGTGGCCACGGTCGGGGTGGCCGCGGAGGCGCTGGTCGCTCCGATGATCGGGAGGGCGAGAACGGCGGCGCCCGTGCCGATGACGGCGAGCTTGCGGGCGAGGCGGGAGTTCTTGGTGCGGCGGTGCTGAGCGGCAGCAGGCATGGCGAGGTTCCTCTCCGGCGCCTACGAGGTGAGCTGTCGGGTTCGGGCGGGAGCTGCCCGGCCGCGCCGCCCTGCGGCGACGCGACTTCACCCCTAGCCGGTCCGGGACGGTGCCCGGTCCGGCGGCTTACCTGGTTCCCCCGCTCCTGCCGTGCGAGTGAGTTCGTCGATGGGTCGTGTCCAGGCGGCGGCAGGATTCGGCGTTCCGCCCGACAGGCCGGGAACGTATGCGAGAGCACATGTCCGGAACAAGTACTGAATTCACAGATCACGCCTATTGACCTTGGTCTGAGGCATATGGGTCGCTTGATCCTTTGCGGTTGCCAACCCTCAACTTGCGTACGGGTGAAGGAAAATCGACAGAAGTCGGACGGCCGTCGACTCGCGCGACGGCGT
The DNA here is from genome assembly GCF_058267695.1 of Streptomyces sp. DF42. Classification (NCBI taxonomy): domain Bacteria; kingdom Bacillati; phylum Actinomycetota; class Actinomycetes; order Kitasatosporales; family Streptomycetaceae; genus Streptomyces; species Streptomyces sp. DF42. The sequence continues at coordinate 5,791,035 of NZ_CM177859.1, forward strand.
GACCCAACTCACTGGCTCCGGTAACAGTGGCAAATCGGGCAATAGGCCCAACTCGTAGTCAATCAACTGTTCATGAGGTCCACGTCCCCCTGGTTCGAAGGAAGATCACCTCTCTATCTTCGTTGCACACCGCCTGATTAGGGGCGAAAGGGACTCTCTGTCGCAGGTGGTCTACGGGGGATCCGGGAGTGGCGGACGAGCACGGTGGCCGCCCGCGCGCGCATGTCCACCGTGAGGACGGAACCTCCTCTGTGGTGCGCGTCGTTGTCATGGCAGTCGTCCGTCGAGCACGCCTTGACGACCGCTTGAGCGGCTCGGGCGGGAGGGTCGCGATCTGGAGGGAGCTGAAGCCGCCCCAGGAGATGCCGGACATGCCCACCCTCATGGAGTAGTGGCCGCGGGGCCGGAAAGAGTGAGAGCAGACCCCCCGGTCGGCCGAAGGGGGCGGGGTCGTCCTCAAGGTGGCTGCCCGCTGCCGGATGCGGCGTCCGTCTTCGTCCGGGGCGCAGGCCGTCCACCTGTCGGAGCCGGCAGAGGCGCCGACAGGCAAGGCGACAGGTGGGGCGACAGGCAAGGTGATGGGAAAGTCGATAGATATCCGCTCATATCAGGTGATCAAAAACATACCGGTCGTGATCCGATACCGCCCGTGGTGGACGGGTGGGTGGCATCGGTGATCGAAAGGTGACCGGATACGCTGACTTGAGTGATGTCAGCGACCTATCGACAAACCGTGTAACCGCCAGCAGACACCAGCAGACAGGAGACCCCTCGTGACCGTCGTCGGGCCGTTCGGGCTGAGCGTGCGGGACCAGGCTCTGGAAGCCGATGTCCAGGCCGGATTGGCGGCCGTCGAGGAAGGTTTGCTCGAAGCCACCAAGAGTGAGGTGCCCTTCATCACGGAGGCCGCCCAGCACCTGGTGCGGGCGGGTGGGAAGCGGTTCCGCCCGCTGCTCGTGATGCTCGCCGCCCAGTTCGGTGATCCGTACGCCCCCGGGATCGTGCCGTCGGCCGTGGTGGTGGAGCTGACCCATCTGGCCACGCTGTACCACGACGACGTGATGGACGAGGCCGCGGTGCGGCGCGGTGTGGACAGCGCCAACACCCGCTGGGGCAACTCGGTCGCGGTCCTCACCGGCGATTTCCTGTTCGCGCGCGCCTCGCACATCCTGGCCGACCTCGGCCCCGAGGCGGTCCGGGTCCAGGCGGAGGCGTTCGAGCGGTTGGTCACCGGGCAGATCCTGGAGACGGCGGGGCCGCAGGACGGGCGGGACCCGGTCGATCACTACGTGGACGTGCTGGGGGGCAAGACGGGCTCGCTGGTGGCCGTGTCGTGCCGCTTCGGCGCGATGATGTCGGGCGCCGACGAGACGGTCGTGGACGTGCTGACGCAGTACGGGGAGCGGCTCGGCGTGGCCTTCCAGCTGGCCGACGACGTGCTGGACATCGCCTCCGACTCGCGCGAGTCCGGAAAGACGCCGGGCACCGATCTGCGCGAGGGGATCCCCACCATGCCGGTGCTCCGGCTGCGGGAGCGGGCGGCGCGGCTGGGACTGGCCGAGGACATCGCCCTGTGTGAGCTGCTGGACTCCGACCTGGGCGACGACGCGCGGCTCGCGGAGGCACTCACGGCACTGCGCGCGCACCCCGCGCTGGAGCAGGCGCGCCGGGACACCGTGCGCTACGCCGAGGAGGCGCGGGCGGCGCTGGCTCCGCTGCCGGAGTGCGGCGCGAGGCTCGCGCTGATGGAAATGTGCGACGCCGTGGTGCACCGGGCCGGCTGAACTCGCCACTGACCTGCGTCTGAACTCGACGCGGACCTGCGTCTGAACGCGCCATGGACCTGCGTCTAAGGCAGTGTGATGCCTGTCACATGTCTGTACTGAGTCCAAACTGAGATCACTTCCGTAGTCATACGCAGAAGGCCGACGCAGGGGGCGTCGGCCGGTCTACGGGGAGAAAACAGAATCATGGGCATGAAAGCGACGTTCTCGAAGCGCCGTAAGAGCCTGATCGTCACCGCTGTCGCGGTGGCCGCCGCCGGCGGTGTAGCCGCCGCGGTGATTCCCGCCTTCGCAGCCGGAGGCACCCGCGCCGACCACGCGGACCACTCCGGCGGCATGGGCGGCCAGAGCATCGTGACCCAGAGCGGGACCGTGTCCGGCGGCACCGGGGGGACCCTCCTCGCCGCCAGTCTGCGGGGAGCCAACGAGGTTCCCGTGGCGGGCGGTCCGGCCGTCGGCGACAAGGACGGTGCCGCGGTGGAGTTCATCAAGGTGAAGGGCGATATGGTGTCCGTGGCCGTGACCTGGCGCGGAACCGGCAAGCCGACCATGCTCCACATCCACCAGGGCGCCAACGGCACCAACGGCGGCGTCAAGGTCGACTTCACCGACCTGCTGAAGAAGAGCAAGCGGCACAGCGTCACCGGCACCGTCAAGGTCGAGGACCACGACCTGCTCGCCGCTCTCACGTCCGATCCCGGTTCCTTCTACGCCAACCTGCACACCGCCGAGTTCCCCGGTGGAGCCGTCCGAGGCCGGCTCCACAAGGTCACGGTCGCCGCCTTCGACTTCCGCCACGCCCTGGACAACTTCCAGGCGTCGGTCGTCAAGGGCAAGCAGATCTACGAGTGCAAGCCGGCCGACGGCGGCGGCTACGCCTTCGCCCAGCGGGACGTCAACGCCCTGCTCGGCGGCGGCATCCGGCACACGTTCGTCAAGCCCAACTCCGGTACCCCGCAGTGGGTCGCGCCGGACGGCAGCGCGGTGACCGGAGCCGTGCTGTCGAAGACGCCGAACGGGGACGGCAACATCCCTGAGCTCGACCTCGAGGCCACCCGGTCCGGCAAACACCACGGCCTGCTCGCGGACACCGCCGAGATCCTGCGGCTCAACACCCTCGGCGGAGTCGCCCCGTCCGGCTCCTACTCGCCGGGCGCGATCGTCGGCGTCCCCTACCAGGCGGACTACGTGTTCCTGCAGAGCTGATCGAGTAGTTGACACAACCTCACCAGGACGGCGTCTTCCCTCGTGACCCCTACGGGTCGGGGGAGGCGCCGCCCTCTCGTGTCATACCCCAGGAGTACGCGGAGTTGCCTCCGGGGTCTGACGCTTCTTCCCGGCCGATTTGGTGAGATGGAAACCACGGAAAACACCACTCCTCACCGATTCGGGTGAGAATGGCGGCTCGGGGTGGACAACGAGAGCACGACAGTTGGGCAAGCCGCCGCCGACGACGGAGGTAGTGCACACATGGCACCGTACGAATCCGACGACAGTACGACCGCCGGGGAGGCCGACGACCTGCGCGCGGGCCGGCGCAAGGCCGCGCGGTACGTGGTCCCGGTCGCGGTGGTGGGGGTGGCGGCGGCGACCATCGGCCTCGTCCCGGCCCTCGCCAACTCCGGCGACCCTGACCTGCCGAAGATCAGCGCACAGCAACTCATCGACAAGATCGCCAAGTCGGACGTCCAGCAGATGTCCGGCACGGTGAAGATCAGCACGGATCTGGGACTGCCGAACCTCGGCGGTCTCGAAAACAGCCTGACGTCCGGCGCCGCGGGGTCGGGTGACGGCTCGTCCGCCGACCCGTCCTCCAAGCTCACGGAGCTTGCCACCGGTACCCACACCCTGCGTGTCGCGGCCGACGGCCCGGACCGCCAGAAGGTGTCGCTGCTGGAGCATGCGGCGGAGTACAGCCTCATCCACAACGGCAAGGACGTCTGGGGCTACGACAGCCAGTCGAACGAGGTCTACCACTCGGCCTCTCCCGGCAACGCGAGCGCGAAGCAGAACGAAGACGTCCCCGCCACGCCCAAGGACCTCACCGAGGACGTCCTGAGGTCGGTCGACGACACCACGTCGGTGACCGTTCAGGGGACCGCCCAGGTCGCGGGCCGTGACGCGTACCGGCTGGTCGTCAAGCCGAAGCAGTCCGGTTCGACGGTCGGTCAGATCACCGTGGCCGTGGACTCGAAGACCGGGCTGCCGCTGAAGTTCACGCTCACCCCGTCGAGCGGTGGCGCCGCGGTCATCGACGCCGGCTTCACCCAGGTCAGCTTCGCCAGGCCGAGTGCCTCGACCTTCGACTTCACCGTGCCCAAGGGCGCGAAGGTCACCGAGGACAGCCAGGCCGAGCACAGGAGCAAGGCCGAGCACGGGAGCCGGACCGAGCACGGGAGCAAGGGCAGCGACAAGGCTCCGAAGCCGGACGAGGGCCTCGCCAAGGGCCTCGACGGACTGAACGTCATCGGCAAGGGCTGGAACTCCATCGCCACCTTCGACACCGGCGGCCAGGGCATGCCCTCCGGCTCCGAGGCCGGCGGCGGAGCCGTCGGCGGCTTCCTGGATTCGCTCGGCGACAAGGTCTCCGGCAAGTTCGGCTCGGGCACGGTCTTCAAGACCCGCCTGATCAACGCCCTGATGACCGACGACGGCAAGGTCTACGTCGGCGCGGTGACCAAGGACGCGCTGGTGAAGGCGGCGAACGCGGGCTAGCCGGGAACCTTGCGCGGCGGCCACTCGTACTCACTGTGTGTAACCGCCGCACGAGGTCGTACGAGCACGAATCGAGGGAGCCGATGGACGAGCCGTCCGCCGCGGAGCCGGAACAGAGCGAGCCGGGTGACAGCGTCATCGCCACCCGGGCGCTCACCAAGCGCTACCGAGGCGGACAGCTCGCCGTCGACGGCCTGGACCTGACCGTCCCGGCGGGCAGCGTCTTCGGCTTCCTCGGTCCGAACGGCTCGGGCAAGACCACCACCATCCGCATGCTGATGGGCCTCATCGAGCCCACCTCGGGCACGGCGCGTGTGCTCGGCCGGCCCATGCCACGGGCCTCGCGCGCCGTGCTCCCGCACGTCGGCGCTCTCATCGAGGGACCCGCCCTGTACGGCTTCCTCTCCGGACGCGACAACCTCCTTCGCTACGACGCCGCCGACCCGACCGCCGATCCGCGCACCCGGCGCGTCCGCGTCACGGCGGCGCTGGAGCGGGTGGGCCTGACGGCTGCGGCCGGCAAGAAGGCGAAGGCGTACTCGCTGGGCATGAAACAGCGGCTCGGCCTCGCGGCCGCGCTGCTGCAGTCACGCAAACTGCTCGTGCTCGACGAGCCGACCAACGGGCTCGACCCGCAGGGAATGCGCGAAATCCGTTCCCTGGTCAGGGAGTTGGCCTCCGATGGCACGACCGTCTTCCTCTCCTCCCACCTTCTCGACGAGATCGAGCAGGTCTGCACCCATGCCGCGGTGATGGCGCAGGGGCGCCTGATCACCCAGGGCGCCGTGGCCGACCTGGCGGCGGGGGCGCGCGGCCGACTGGTCGTCACCACCCCCGACACCGTGGACGCGGCCCGCGTCCTGAAGGAGCAGGGCGCCGCCGATGTCGTCACCGCCGAGGATCGCGTGACCGCCGAGCCGCCGGACGGCGACCTCGCCGAGGTGAACGCCGCGCTGGTGACGGCCGGTGTCCGCGTGCGCGGCTTCGGCGTGGAGCGGGCCTCCCTGGAGGACGCGTTCGTGGCGCTGACGGGGGAGGGCTTCGATGTCGCAGGCTGAGGCGATCCGCGCTCCACGGCTGCTGTGGACCTTCGGGCTCCTGCGCAGCGAACTGCTCACCACGTTCCGGCGCTGGCGCACCCTCGCGTTGCTGGCCGTCCTGGCGGCCGTGCCGATCCTGGTGGGGATCGCCGTCAAGATCGAGACGAGCGACGGTTCGTCCGCGGGCGGGGGCCGGGGTGGCGGCGGGGGCCCGGCGTTCATCTCGCAGATCACCAACAACGGCCTGTTCCTGGTCTTCACCGCGCTGGCCGCCACGCTCCCGTTCTTCCTGCCGATGGCGATCGGGGTCGTCGCGGGCGACGCGATCGCCGGCGAGTCGAACTCGGGCACCCTGCGCTATCTCCTGGTCGCCCCCGCCGGCCGCACCCGTCTGCTGCTCACCAAGTACGCGACGGTGATGACGTTCTGCCTGGTCGCCACCCTCGTCGTCGCGGTCTCGGCATTGACGGTCGGAGCCGTTCTCTTCCCGCTCGGCGACCTGACGACCATCTCCGGCACACAGATCAGCTTCGGCGAGGGCCTGGCCAGAGCCCTGCTGATCGCCCTGATCGTCGCCGTGTCCCTCATCGGCGTCGCGGCACTCGGTCTGTTCGTCTCGACACTGACCGGCAGCGGCATCGCGGCGATGGCGACCACCGTCGGACTGCTGATCACGGTCCAGATCCTCGACCAGATACCCCAACTCCACGCGATACAGCCGTACTTCTTCTCCCACTACTGGCTGTCCTTCGCCGACCTCATGCGCGAGCCGATCTACTGGGACGACCTGGTGAAGAACCTCGAACTGCAGGCCCTGTACGCGGCGGTGTTCGGCTCGGCGGCCTGGGCGCGGTTCACGACGAAGGACATCACGGCGTAGGGCTCAGCCGACTTGGTGCGGGAAGCGGGCGAGCGGTGCCTCCTGTGTGAAGAAGGTCTTGGCGCGGGCCAGTGCGTCGGTGTCGTTCAGTACGTCACCGCGCCCGCTGCCGTTGCCGAGGAGCACCCCTCCGAAGCGCATCCCCAGATAGGCGGCCGAGTTGTTGAGTGCGCCGACCAGCGGCTCGGCGACCGCCGGCTCGTGGTCCGCGAGCGCGGTGACGCCCCAGAGCGTGCGGCCGGCCATGGTCGCCTTGAAGTCGGTGCCGGGGGTGCGCAGCCAGCCCGACCAGTAGTCGAGGTAGCGCTTGGTGAGGCTGGAGAGCGAGTACCAGTACAGCGGCGAGGCGATCACCACGTCGGTGGCCGCCAGTGTGGCGTCGAGCAGCAGCGCCGGGGCGGTTCCGGTGGGCGGGTGCACATGCTCGCTGTCGCGTCGCAGGTCCAGGAAGTCGGGCAGTGGCTGCTCGGCAAGGCTGATCCACTGCTGCTCGACATCCCGCGGCAGCTGCTCGGCGGCCCGGCGGGCGAGCAGCTCGGTGTTTCCGTCGGTGCGGCTGCTGCCCAGGACGAACAGGAAGCGGCGGTGGGTCATGAGGTCCCCCAGATGATCGGCGTGATCGGTGTGATGGGCGCAGAACAATTACAAGTACCTGCATTATATGCGCACGCATCTACATGTCCAGGGGGTGCCGACGCACCAGCTCCCGACCCTCTACCTGCGCCGCGTGGTCGCCCCGGTGAGGCGGGCCAGCGCCGCCGTCTCGCGCGGCGGCGTCCCGTTCAGGTCGCCGAGACGCCAGTCGGGCACCCAGGGCACGCGGTACACGTCGATGTGCGACTCGATCAGCCGGACCTGCTTCTCAAGGGGCCGCGGCAGCCGCCCCGGCGCGTCCGCGACGAGAACGACGGCGTCGAGGTCGAGCCCGGGCGGAGCCTCCCCGAGCCGGAAGACCTCCAGGGCGCGCAGGACGGCCGCCAGTCCGGAGGTGTGCGTACGGGCGACGAGCAGGACGGACCGAGGGGCGTCGGGGCCGGGCCAGTCACGGCCGCAGTCGTGACCGCCGTAGACGGCGGTGAGCGTGGAGACGCCGGCGCCGCCGTGTGTGCCGACCCAGGAGTAGCGCCGGGCGGTCGCGGCGGAATGGGCGGGCTCGCTGTGTCCCGGCTCCGGTACGGTGACCGGGCCGCGGATCCATATCTCCGGTCCCTGCTGCACGTCCGTGCACATGCCCGCTCTCCTTCCTCGCCATGCCCACCGATCCTCATGGCCCGGGATTCGGTCACGCGACGGCGAGCGATCTCCTGGGACGAGTCTGTGACGCCACGGTGACGTGAGAACCGGGAGCGACCGGAGAGACTACGCAACAGTACGTGCAAGGCCGGAGCTTGACGCCGGGGGAGCGGAAACCCGACGGCGGGAGGGAGCACCATGGAATCCGGACGCGCTGTCCGCCGACTCCCCGACGCATCCGAGTGAGGGAACCGATGTCTCGACTCAGCCGCGAGAAGAAGCGGGATCAGAACCGCGCCGTGGGCTCGGCGGCCCTGCTGACGGCACCGATCGACGTCCGCGTCCCCGCGGCCGGCACCGTCGGCGCGTGGGTCGGCGGCGTGCCGGTCGCCGCGGCCGCCGGTGAGGAGATCCAGCAGGCCGTCCTGAACCACCTCCAGCGCGTGGCCCTCGCCACGGGCAACCCCGTCCACGCCACGGTCCACGACGAGCGGATCGGTTACGTCGTACACCTTCGGGTGGACGCGGACGGGGCCAGCAGTTTCACGGGGGAACCCGTAGGGATGACTGCTCCTGCGGGGGAGCCGCGGGACGCGGCGAAGGGCCGGCCGGCCCTGCCTCCTGTGCCGTCCCCGCCACCAGCACCGTCCCCTGACCGGTCACTGCCGCCGTCCCCGCCGCCCGCGCCGGCCCTACCGCCCGCGCCGCCCTCGCCGTCGGTGCCGGCCCTGTCGCCCGCGCCGTCCCCGTCGCCCGCCGTGCCGGAGGCTTCCCTCGCCGAGCCGGTGGCCTCGTACACCGAGCCCTCGGAGGCCTCCGCCGCCGTGGAACCGGGGCAGCCCGAGGAGCCGCCCCGGCGTGACAAGCCGACGCATGTCCTTCGTGCGACGCAGGAACCCGTGCGGGAGACCGCCCCGACCTTCCCGCTGCGGGCGGTCTCGGAGCCGCTGCCGCTGGGTGAGAACGTGCCGACGTTCCCTCTGAGGGCCGTCCCGGAGCCGTCGGACGGTACGACGGGAGGGGCGGCGCAGACGTTCGCGCTGCGAGCGCTGCCGGAGCCGCCCGAGGGCAGGGCCCCCGGCACGGTCGCGGCGCCGACGGGCGAGTTCGGCCCGCCCCCGCCGATGGACGTGGTGCCGCAGCGTGGCCTCGAACCCGAGGACGCACCCGCACCCCGCCGGGAACCCGCACGTGACCGCTCGGCCGGTACCCTCCTCGTCGTCCCCCCGGACCCGGCCCTCGACCCCGACCCCAAGCCCACCCCGGCACGCGGCTTCGACGCCGTGGCCGAGGCGGTACTCGGCGACGAACCGCCGACCACGCCCGACTTCCTCGCGGAGCCGATGGCGCAGATCAACGAGGCCGTGAAGGCGGGGCGGGTGGAGACGGCCGCAGGGCTGGCCGAGAGCGCGGTCGGGGAGGCGTCGGCGGCGCTCGGAGCGGAGCACACCGAGGTGCTGCGGCTGCGCGAACTCACGGCGTACATCGCCTATTTGGCGGGTGACCCGATCCGTTCCTTCCGGCTCTCGCTCGACCTCGCCGGGATCCGCCGTCGCGCCCGGGACGCGGAGGCGGCCTACGGCAACATCCAGAGCGCGGCCTCCGCCTGGCGTGCCGTGCGCGATCCGCAGCAGGGCCTGGACCTGGGCCGCGATCTGATCGGCCTGTGGACCGAGCTCACGGCCGAGGACGGTCCGGCCGCCGACGACATCGAGCAGCTGGAGTCGGCCCGCGCCCGAATGGGCCGACTCACGGAACGCGCCCGCAAGTCGGCCCGGCCGCCGATGGGTTGACCGTAGGCCCGATGGGTTGAACGGCTGCTCGGACGCTAGGAGGACAGCTCCCACAGTGCGTGCGCGATGGCGTCGCTGTTGTGGTCCAGCGCGGTGGTGTCGATGTTGGACGCGGTGTCGCAGGACGCGTGGTAGCAGCGGTCGAAGGCCCGCCCCGACGTGCCGCCCCACCGGGCCGCCTGGGCCGCCGTCTTGATGTAGTCGGCGCCGCTGAACAGCCCACCCACCGCAACGCCCGCGTCCTTGAACGGCGCGTGGTCGGAGCGGCCGTCGCCCTCGGTCTCGGGCTCGGTGGCGATGCCGAGGCCGGTGAAGTAGTCCTTGAACGTCTTCTCGATCGCCGGGTCGTCGTCGTAGACGAAGTAGCCGGGGTTGGGCGAGCCGATCATGTCGAAGTTCAGATAGTCGCTGATCTTCGAACGGTTCACGGTGGAGAGGCCGTTGACGTAGTAGCGGGAGCCGACCATCCCCAGCTCCTCGGCGCCCCACCAGGCGAACCGCAGGTGCTTGGCCGGCTTGTAGCCGGCCTGCGACACCGCGAGCGCGGTCTCCAGGATGCCGGCTGAGCCGGAGCCGTTGTCGTTGATGCCGGGCCCGGCGGTGACGCTGTCCAGATGGGACCCGGCCATGACGACCTGGTTCGTGTCGCCGCCCGGCCAGTCGGCGATCAGGTTGTAGCCGGTACGGCCCGAGGACGTGAACTGCTGGACGGTGGTGGTGAATCCGGCCGCGTCCAGTTTGGCCTTCACATAGTCGAGCGAGGCCTTGTAGCCGGCCCGGCCGTGCGCACGGTTGCCGCCGTTGGCGGTGGCGATGGTCTGCAGTTGGGCGAGGTGGGCCTTGACGTTGGCCACGGAGATGTCGGGCGCGGCGGCGGCCGCCGGTGCCGCAGCGGGTGCCGCGCCGGCTATGGATCCACCGGTCAGGAGCATGACAGCCGAAACGGTGACGGCCGCCGTCGCACGCCCGGAAACGGAGAGCTTCATGTGGGGGGCTCCGAAGTCCTTCGATCGAACAGGGTCCCCGGATGGTGAAGCTTTGACCAACTAGGAGTCAAGAGCGTTATCAGGACAGCGAGTTCGCATAACGGAGCATCCGGCGGTGCGGCCGCCCCGTCGGGCACGCCCGCGCTCACCTACTGCACGCAGTACTCGTTCCCTTCCGGATCTGCCATCACCACCCACTCCCCGCCCGCCTCCTTGACCCGGCGCACCACACTCGCCCCGAGCCCCTCCAGCCGTTCGACCTCCCCGTCCCGGCGACCCTCGCCGGGATGCAGATCGAGATGGAGCCGGTTCTTCACGGTCTTCGCCTCCGGCACCCGCTGGAACAGCAGCCGCCGCCCGAGACCGGTTCCGCTGTCCTGGTCGTACGGGTCGTCCGGATGCCGTACGGCGATCAGGTCCCGGAAGGCCGGGCGGCCGTGGAAGTCGAGGGTGGCCGCGGCGGGCAGGGCACCGAGCTTCAGCAGCCGCTCGATGAGCGCGCTGTTGTCCTCGACCTCGTACCGGAGCGCGGCGCTCCAGAACTCGGCCTGCGCATGCGGATCGGCGGAGTCGATGACGAGCTTCCAGTGCACGGGAGTCTGTGTCATGGACCACTTATAGCTGGCGGGCACGATCATCAGCGCCACCCGCGTCGGTCAGGCCTCCACCGCGGCCGCCGCCGTGTCCACCCGCGGCGTCCTGACCTCGGCCCGCACCCTCCGCGCAGCGCGCCACGCGTCCCACGTCAGCAGGCACAGCGCCACCCACACCAGCGCGAACCCGGCCCACCGCTCCACCGGCATCGCCTCATGGAAGTACAGAATCCCGAGCACGAACTGGAACACCGGCGCCAGATACTGCAGCAACCCCAGCGTCGACAACGGCACCCGGATCGCCGCCGCCCCGAAGCAGACCAGCGGCAACGCGGTCACCACCCCGGTCGCCGCGAGCAGTGCCCCGTGTCCGACCCCGCCGGTCGTGAAGGTCGACTCACCTCGCGAGGCCAGCCACAGCAGGTAGCCGACCGCGGGCAGGAACTGGATCGCGGTCTCCGCGGCCAGCGACTCGATCCCGCCGAGACCGACCTTCTTCTTCACCAGCCCGTACGTGGCGAACGAGAAGGCGAGCGTGAGCGAGATCCACGGCGGCTGCCCGTATCCCACCGCGAGCACGACCACCGCCGCGAACCCGGTCCCGACCGCCACCCATTGCGCGGGCCGCAGTCGTTCCTTCAGGAGCAGCACGCCCATCGCGATGGTGACCAGCGGATTGATGAAGTACCCGAGCGAGGCCTCGACCACGTGTCCGCTGTTGACGGACCAGATGTACACGCCCCAGTTGACGGTGATGACCGCCGCGGCGACCGCGACGAGCCCCAGCCTGCGCGGCTGCCGAAGCAACTCGCCGGCCCAGGCCCAACGCCGTGTCACCACGAGCGCGACGCCCACGAAGACGAGGGACCAGACCATCCGGTGGGCGAGGATCTCGATCGCTCCGGCGGGCTTCAGCAGGGGCCAGAAGAGGGGCACGAGGCCCCACATCCCGTATGCCGCGAAGCCGTTCAGCAGCCCTATGTGCCGCTCGCCCCTCGCCTTCCCTGTCACGGGCCCCTCCTCGCCTCGCCGCGCATGCGTGTCAGGCAGAAGGTAACGCCGAGCGCCCCCGCCTGTCATGCCCGTATCGCCATACGGTCATGACAGGCGAGGGTGTGCCCGGGGGGAGCCTCAGCCCTTGACCGCCACCGCGATCGCGTCGGCGAGCGGCGTGGTCGGACGGCCGGCCAGCCGGGACAGGTCGCCGGAGGAGACGACCAGTTCGCCCTTCTCTATGGAGGCGTCCACGCCCGCGAGGATCGCGGCGAGCGGACCGGGCAGCCCGGCACCGGCCAGGATCCCGGTGAAGGCCTCGACGGAGACGGGGCTGTACGCGATCTCCTTGCCGGTCTGGCTGCTGAGCTCGGCCGCGTACTCGGCGAAGCTCCACGCCTCGTCGCCGCCCAGCTCGTACGTCTTGTTCTCGTGCCCCTCGCCGGTCAGAACGGCGACGGCGGCGGCCGCGTAGTCGGCGCGCGAGGCGGAGGAGACCCGGCCCTCGCCGGCCGCCTGGACGACGGCGCCGTGCTCGAGCGCGGGGGCCAGGTTCTCGGTGTAGTTCTCGTGGTACCAGCCGTTGCGCAGCAGCGCGTAGGGCGCGCCGGAGGCGAGGAGGACCTCCTCGGTGGCGCGGTGGTCGTCGGCGAGCGCTGCGGTCAGGGTGCCGGGGGCGCTGGTGTAGGCGAGCAGGGCGACACCGGCGGCCTTCGCGGCCTCGATGACCACCGTGTGCTGGCCGACGCGCCCCTTGTCGAACTCGTTGCCGGAGATGAGCAGCACCTTGTCGCCGGCCGAGAAGAGGCTGCCGAAGGTCTCGGGGGTGTTGTAGTCGGCGACCGCGATCTTCACGCCGCGGGCGGCGAAGTCGGCGGCCTTCGCCTCGTCGCGTACGACGGCGGTGATCTGGTCGGCCGGAACCTTCTCCAGCAGCTGCTCAACGACGTGGTGGCCGAGGTGTCCGGTGGCGCCGGTGACGACGATGCTCATGATGGGTGACTCCTTGTGGGGTGCGTATGGCACTTACCCTAGGAGGTGCGCTAACTCTTCGAAAGTACCCACTTTGAAGTAAGGTACTGGCATGACAGTAAGTACAGTGGGTGGCGGGACCGCCGGTGCCGCGAAGTACGGCACCGGCGAGGCGATGTGCCCCCATCGCCTCGTCCTGGAGCACCTCACCAGCCGCTGGGGCGTCCTGGTCCTGATCGAACTCCTCGACCGCCCCTACCGCTTCAGCGAACTGCGCCGGGCCATCGGCCGGGTCAGCGAGAAGATGCTCACGCAGACCCTGCAGACCCTGGAGCGCGACGGCCTGGTGCACCGCGACGCCAAGCCGGTGATCCCCCCGAGGGTCGACTACTCCCTCACCGACCTGGGCCGGGAGGCGGCGCAGCAGGTGCGGGTCCTGGCGACATGGACCGAGCGGCGGATGGGGGAGGTGCAGAAGGCGCGCGCGGTGTACGACGCGGCGAAAGCGCGGGACTGAGCGGTATCGACGCCCTCCAGCGGCAGCGTCGACGCCCTCCCGTGGCCGGCATCGACGCCCGCCGGCGAAGGAATGGCGCAGGCGCTCGCCGGGCACACACTAGACAGGGTGTCGGTTGACATGAGCGGTTCGTCCACCCATGCGCCCCCTCTCCGCCTCCCGCGCCGTCTTGATCCGCCCGGCATCCTGGGGGCGGGCGCTGTGCCCAACCGCGCGCTGGTCCTCGTGCCGCCCACGAGGTCATCGACCGGTGCGCGGACGCCTATTCGGGGGTTCGCATTGGCCACACAGAATCCGGACGCGCGAAGGATCGGTTCTGCAGGACGGCCCCGGGCCGGTCGGACCCGCGTCCCCTTTCCCCGTCAGGCCTGGCGTCGCCGCCAGGAGGAACTGGCCCTGGACCTCCTGAGCGAACTCACCCGCCTCACCGACGAGATCCGCCATGCCAACCTGATCCAGTTGCATCGCATCACCGCCGCGCAGGTCGATCACGCCATGGCGGATCCCGCGTTGGCGTCGGCCATGAGCACGTTGGACGGCGTGTCGCACAGCAAGCGACGGCAGGTGTTGTTCGCCAACCGTGAATACGGCGCGATCGTGCTCGGCCATCGCATCGGCGCCTACGACTGGGACGAACTGATCGGCCACTTGCGGGTCCTCGCCCGGAACGAGGTGTTCAAGGAGTACTGGGAGGCGACGGTCGAGCACCGTCGGAGTGTTCCGCACCAGAGCCTTGAGGCGAGGGTGGGCCGGGCGGTCGACGTGATCATGGAGGAGCTCGGGGAGGGCCCGGAAGAGTGGTGGGTCGTGGGGCCGAGGCCGGACACCGACCCGTCCGGGTGACCGTACGGACCTGACAGTGTTTGAGGTAGCGTCTGTTCGTTTGGGGCTGAGGGGCCCAGAGTTGGGGCCTGGTAAGGAAGAGGTCACCTCAGTGCCAAGCAATGAGTTCCGGTCCGTCCACATCACCCGCCGCCTCGGGGACACGCCCCGTCAGCGCGGATCCATGACGGGCGAGACATGCCCGGATCTCTTCGAGTTGAGTGACGGTGCCTTCGCGGTGATCGGAACCGACCGGACCGAAGAACTGGACGCACTGCTTCCGGCGGATGCCGCCCGCGCCGACTACGAGCGCATCGTCGTCATCACCCGCGACACCCTCCTCCGCGCCAAGAGAGACATTCCCGACGCGTGAGACGGAAGGGCCCGGATGCGCAGCGTGCATACGGGCCCTTTCCGTGCCGGGCTTCCGTGCAGGGTGTCCCGTGTCAGAGTCCCGTGCGGGATCCCGTGTCAGGCCGTCAGCCGACGACCGTCCAGGCGTCCCCGCCTGTCAGCAGCGCCGCCAGGTCGCCCTTGCCGTTCTGCTCGATCGCGGTGTCGAGCTGGTCGGCCATCTGCGTGTCGTAGACCGGCCGGTCCACGGACCGGAGCACACCGATCGGGGTGTGGTGCAGGGTGTCCGGGTCGGCCAGCCGGGACAGCGCGAAGGCCGTGGTCGGCGATGGGGAGTGGGCGTCGTGGACCACGATCCGGGACTCGTTGTCCGCGGTCACGTCGACCACCTTCAGATCACCGGTCACCGCGTCCCGTACGACCCCGCGCGCGCCGTCCGCCCCGAAGCGGATCGGCTTCCCGTGCTCCAGCCGGATCACCGCCTCCTCGGCCTGCTGCTTGTCCTTGAGGGCGTCGAACGCGCCGTCGTTGAAGATGTTGCAGTTCTGGTAGATCTCGATCAGCGCGGTGCCGGTGTGGGCGGCTGCCTCCCGCAGGACCGACGTGAGGTGCTTGCGGTCCGAGTCGATCGTCCGGGCCACGAAGGACGCCTCCGCGCCGAGGGCCAGGGACACCGGGTTGAAGGGCGCGTCCAGTGAGCCCATCGGCGTCGACTTGGTGATCTTGCCGACTTCCGAGGTGGGGGAGTACTGGCCCTTGGTGAGGCCGTAGATCCGGTTGTTGAACAGCAGGATCTTGAGGTTGACGTTGCGGCGCAGGGCGTGGATGAGGTGGTTGCCGCCGATGGACAGCGCGTCGCCGTCACCGGTGACCACCCACACGCTCAGGTCCCGCCGGCTGGCGGCGAGTCCGGTGGCGATGGCGGGGGCCCGTCCGTGAATGGAGTGCATGCCGTACGTGTTCATGTAGTACGGGAAGCGGGACGAGCAGCCGATGCCGGAGACGAAGACGATGTTCTCCTTGGCGAGACCCAGCTCCGGCATGAAGCCCTGGACGGCCGCCAGGATCGCGTAGTCACCGCAGCCGGGGCACCAGCGCACTTCCTGATCGGACTTGAAGTCCTTCATGGACTGGCGGGCCTCGGCCTTGGGGACGAGCGAGAGCGCCTCGATCGTGCCCGTGCCTTCCGTGGACGTCTCAGCCATCGATGGCCTCCTTGAGAGCCGTGGCGAGCTGCTCAGCCTTGAACGGCATGCCGTTCACCTGGTTGTACGAGTGGGCGTCCACCAGGTACTTCGCCCGGACCAGCGTGGCGAGCTGACCGAGGTTCATCTCGGGGATCACCACCTTGTCGTAACGCTTCACCACCGTGCCGAGATTCCGCGGGAACGGGTTGAGGTGACGCAGATGGGCCTGTGCGATGGACTCGCCGGCCGCGCGCAGCCGCCGTACCGCCGCGGTGATCGGTCCGTACGTCGAACCCCAGCCGAGCACCAGCGTGCCCGCCTCGTGCGGATCGTCGACCTCGAGATCCGGTACGTCGATGCCGTCGATCTTGGCCTGCCGGGTGCGCACCATGAAGTCGTGGTTGGCGGGGGCGTAGGAGATGTTGCCCGTGCCGTCTTCCTTCTCGATGCCGCCGATGCGGTGCTCCAGGCCGGGCGTGCCGGGGACGGCCCAGGGGCGGGCGAGCGTCTGGGGGTCGCGCTTGTACGGCCAGAAGACCTCGGTGCCGTCGTCCAGGGTGTGGTTCGGTCCCTGCGCGAACTGCACGGTCAGGTCCGGGAGTTCGTCGAGTTCGGGGATGCGCCAGGGCTCGGAGCCGTTGGCCAGGTAGCCGTCGGAGAGCAGCATCACCGGGGTGCGGTACGTCAGCGCGATCCGCGCCGCCTCCACGGCCGCCTCGAAGCAGTCGGCCGGCGTCCTGGGCGCGATCACCGGGACGGGCGCCTCGCCGTTGCGGCCGAACATGGCCTGCAGGAGGTCCGCCTGCTCGGTCTTGGTGGGCAGGCCGGTCGACGGGCCGCCCCGCTGGATGTCGATGACGAGGAGCGGCAGCTCCAGGGAGACGGCGAGGCCGATGGTCTCGCTCTTGAGCGCCACCCCCGGGCCGGAGGTCGTCGTCACCCCGAGCGAGCCGCCGAAGGCCGCGCCCAGTGCCGCGCCGATGCCGGCGATCTCGTCCTCGGCCTGGAAGGTCCGTACGCCGAAGTTCTTGTGCTTCGACAGCTCGTGCAGGATGTCCGAGGCCGGGGTGATCGGGTACGAGCCCAGGAACAACGGCAGGTCCGCCTGGCGAGACGCGGCGATCAGCCCGTAGGACAACGCGAGGTTCCCGGAGATGTTGCGGTAGGTCCCCGGCGGGAACGCGGTGGCGGCCGGCGCGACCTCGTAGGAGACCGCGAAGTCCTCGGTCGTCTCGCCGAAGTTCCAGCCGGCCCGGAAGGCGGCGAGGTTCGCCTCGGCGATCTCGGGCTTCTTCGCGAACTTGGCCCGCAGGAACTTCTCGGTCCCCTCGGTGGGCCGGTGGTACATCCACGACAACAGCCCCAGCGCGAACATGTTCTTGCTGCGCTCGGCCTCCTTGCGGCTGAGGGCGAACTCCTTGAGCGCCTCGACCGTGAGGGTCGTCAGCGGCACCGGATGCACGCTGTAGCCGTCGAGCGAGCCGTCCTCCAGGGGGGAGGCCGCGTATCCGACCTTCTGCATCGCCCGCTTGGTGAACTCGTCCGTGTTGACGATGATCTCCGCGCCGCGCGGCACATCGGCGAGGTTCGCCTTCAGGGCGGCGGGGTTCATGGCGACCAGCACGTTCGGCGCGTCGCCCGGGGTGAGGATGTCGTGGTCGGCGAAGTGCAGCTGGAAGGAGGAGACGCCCGGCAGGGTTCCGGCAGGTGCCCGGATCTCCGCGGGGAAGTTGGGAAGGGTGGAGAGATCATTGCCGAAGGACGCGGTCTCGGAGGTGAAGCGGTCGCCGGTGAGCTGCATACCGTCACCGGAGTCTCCCGCGAACCGGATGATCACCCGGTCCAGCCTGCGAACGTCCTTCGTTCCGCCCGGCCCCCGCTGCTCTCCGACGACGGTTCCGTCTGCCTGCTCCGCTGTCCTGCTGACCTGGCTGGTCACTGAACTGGACCTCCCTCGAGGCGGCTGTCTGGGACCGGCCCTCCCGCAGGCCCTCCCAGGATCAACCCTACGTCGGTTAGGGTCGCCTTCCTGTGGCCATTCGCATCATGGACACAGTTTTGAGACGATGTGACGCCCTGACTTGTCATGATTTCTCGCCCCCCGGCGCTTCCCTTGAAGACGCTCCCCGCAATTCTTCGGTCCTGGGGCTGGACGGACGCTGGATTGACGGCTGAATGGCGGCTGCTGACGCGCCGAACGGGTTGCTGCTGACTCGTTGAACGGGCTGCTGTTGACTCAGTGTCAGCCCGTCACGAGTTCAGATAGGTGAGGACCGCAAGAACACGCCGGTGATCCCCGTCACTCTGGGACAGCCCGAGCTTCAGGAAAATGTTGCTGACGTGCTTCTCGACGGCACCGTCGCTGACCACGAGCTGTCGCGCGACGGCCGAATTGGTCCGCCCCTCGGCCATGAGCCCCAGCACCTCCCGCTCCCGGGGCGTCAGCCCGGCCAGCACGTCCTGCTTACGGCTGCGCCCGAGTAGCTGCGCGACCACCTCGGGGTCCAGCGCGGTACCCCCCTGGGCCACCCGCACCACCGCGTCCACGAACTCGCGCACCTCGGCGACCCGGTCCTTGAGCAGGTAGCCGACGCCATGGCTCGAACCGGCCAGCAGTTCGGTGGCGTAGCGCTCCTCCACGTACTGCGACAGCACGAGCACGCCGAGCCCCGGATGCGCCTTGCGCAGCTGCACCGCGGCCCGCACCCCTTCGTCAGTGTGCGTCGGCGGCATCCGCACGTCGGCGACCACGACGTCGGGCAGCTCGCCCTGCGCGTCCAGCTCGGTGATGGTCTTGATCAACGCTTCCCCGTCGCCGACTCCGGCGACCACGTCGTGCCCTCGGTCGGTCAACAGCCGGGTCAGTCCCTCCCTGAGCAGTACTGAATCCTCGGCGATGACCACGCGCACCCTGTCCTCCACGATCTCCGGCCCCCCAGCCCGACTCCAACTGCCGGTAGTCCAGCATTCCAGCATTCGGACCGGGTCGCCCCTGACCAACAGGAATCAACGCGAATACGTGCACGCGCGGCGGGTTCCCGCCCCTCGGGGCCTCTCGGGTCACGGGTTGCTCGTGCGGGGTGACGGATTGTTGATCTTTGGCTGGGGGGTGAGTCGGGTGGGTGGGGAGACGAGGACGTGCAGGCGGAACCGCCGGAGGGCGCCGGGCGCCATCCGGCGGAGGTGCAAGCGGCGTGCAAGCGGCGTGCAAGCGGTTGTGATCAGCCTGCGGTCAGCCCAACGCCCGCTCCCCACGCCAGGGCAACTCCGCGGTGACCCGGGTGGGACCGCCGACCGGCGAATCCACCACCAGGATCCCGTCCACCGCGTCCAACCGCTCCGTGAGCCCCCCGAGCCCGGACCCGACGGTGGCGTCCGCGCCGCCCACCCCGTTGTCCACGACCTGCACCATCAGCCGGTTCTCCACCCGCCACACATCCACCGAGGCCCACGTGGCCCGCGCATGCTTGCTGATGTTCTGCAGCAGCTCGGAGACGGTGAAGTAGGCGATGCCCTCGATGGCCGGCGTCGGCCGCTCGGCCAGATCCACCTCCACCTGCACCGGCACGGTGCATCGTGAGGCAACGGCCGACAGCGCCGCGTCCAGGCCCCGGTCCGTCAGCACCGCCGGATGAATTCCGCGAGCCAGATCCCGCAGCTCCTGCAAGGCCGTCTTCACCTCGCCGTGCGCCTCGCCGACCATCCGCGCGGCCGCCGCCGGATCCTCCGTGAGCTTCTCCTTCGCCAGCCCCAGATCCATGGCCAACGCCACCAGACGGGCCTGTGCCCCGTCATGCAGGTCCCGCTCGATCCGCCGCAGGTCCGCAGCGGCCGTGTCCACCACGACCCCCCGGTCCGACTCCAGCTCCACCACCCGCGTCGCCAGCCGCGACGGCCCGAGCAGCCCGTGCACCATCAGCCGGTCCACCATCGTCAGCGCCCGTACGATCCACGGCGTGGCCAGCGTGAACAGCAGCCCCACCAGCGCGGTGACGGTGATCTCGAAGGGGTTGTCCAGGTAGATGCTGTGGCTGCCGTCGCCGTACAGCTGAAGGCCGTCCTGGCCGCCGTACATCGGGAAGAGCCAGAACCACAGCGGATACGTGAGCAGCGCCCACCCGTACGCCCAGAAGTTCACGGCGACCACGAACGAGAACACCGACCAGGGGAACTGCAGCAGCGCGTACAGCAGCGTCCGCCACGACGTGCCGCTCTTCAGCACCGCCCCCATCCAGGCCATCACGCCGGGCTTCTTCATCCGCAGTGGCTCGGGGTCGGCCACGTCGAGGCCCAGCAGCCCGCGCGCCCGAGCCCGCTCCATCGCCCCGAGGCCCCGGCAGCCCGCCAGCCCGGCCGCCAGCACCGGAACGCCGAGGAACGTCACCAGCAGACCCGCCCCGAGCGACAGCATCGTGACGGCGTACGTGAACATCAGGACGCCGATCGGCAGGCCCAGCAGCACATATCCGAACTCGCGCCAACTGCGCCCCTCGAAGGGCGCCCGCAGCCCGACGGGCAGTCGGCGCCGCCGGTCGCTGAGCCCGAGCCCGTCGCCGAACCCGTCGTCGTAACCGTGCCCGTCGTCGTAACCGTGCGCGTAGCCCTGTCCGTACTCCGTGGCCATCGGCGTCGTCCGTTTCTACTCGTCCTTCTAGCCGTGCGGCTGTTCTGTCGTACCTCCACACTCCTTCGCCGCAGGTCCGCGAACCATGGAGTCCGTCGGCGTCTTGGAAGGGGGGTTTTCCCTACCCCTCGCCCGGGGCACGGTCGCGCCACGGCAGTTCCGCGGTGACGACGGTCGGCCCGCCCTGCGGGGAGTCGATGACGAACAGCCCGTCGACGGCGTTCAACCGGTCGGCGAGCCCCTTCATCCCGCTGCCGCCGTCGAGGCGCGCGCCGCCGCGGCCGTCGTCCTCCACCTGGATGAGCAGCCGGTCCGACGACCGCCACACCTCGACGGACGCGGTCTTCGCCGCACTGTGTTTGCTGATGTTCTGCAGCAGCTCGGAGACGGTGAAGTAGGCGATGCCCTCGATGGCCGCGGCGGGCCGTGCGGCGAGGTCGACCGTCACCTTCACGGGGACGGTGCAGCGCGAGGCGACCGCGGAGAGTGCCGCGTCGAGACCCCGGTCGGTGAGTACGGCGGGATGGATGCCGCGCGCCAGATCCCGCAGCTCCTGCAGCGCGAGTTTCACCTCGCCGTGCGCCTCCGCGACCATCTCCGCCGCCGTGTCGGGGTCCTCCAGGAGCTTCTCCTTGGCCAGGCCGAGCCCCATCGCGAGATTGACCAGGCGGGCCTGCGCCCCGTCGTGCAGGTCGCGCTCGATGCGACGCAGGTCGGCGTTGGCCGTGTCGACCACGACCCCGCGGTCCGACTCCAGCTCCGCGATACGCCGCTCCAGTTCGTCGGAGGGCGACAGCAGGCCGCGCACCATCGCCCGGTCGGCGTTGGTCAGCCCCCGCGCGATGAACGGCAGTACCGGCCACAGCACGAACAGCGAGGTCAGCGTGATGACGAAGGTGAGGATGCCCCAGGGCAGCCGGATGAAGTCGTACAGCACCGTGCGCCAGCCCACCGGGTCCTTCACCCTCATCCACAGCCACGGCAGGAAACCGGTGCCGCGTCCGGGCAGCGGGCTCGGCTCGTCCACCCGCACCCCGAGCAGCTTCCTGGCCCGCGCCCGCTCCATCCGGCCCAGCAGCCGCGCACCGGTCAGCCCGGCCGCCAGCAACGGGAACCCGATCACCGTCACGGTCAGCCAGAAGCCCGTGAACAGCACCGTGACGACGTAGGTGAAGCCCAGCAGCGCGACCGGAAGATTCGCCAGGAGATGCGCGATCTCCTTCCAGGTGTGCCGGTCGTAGGCGAAACGGACGGGCGGCAGACGGTCGCCGTCGCTTTCCGGGGCCCGCATCGGGCGCGAGAGTCGTTCGGTCATATGGGTCAGCGTGCCGCGCGCCGGGCGCCCGCGCCATGAGGTCGGCCGCCGCCGTCCCCTGGGGAAAACCCCACCCCGGCATCTCAAGGTGATCTCAAGGCGTGACGGGCTGCTTACCGTCTCTTTATCAGGGCCTAGACTCCCGTGCGTACAGATCGTCGAACAGCAGCGTTCATCAGGGCCGCAGGTCACCGGGGCGGATGGCGACCCGCGGCAGACGGCCCACGGTGATGCCGCAGGGCCGCAGAGTCAGGGAGCGAGGGTACGGACGTGCGGGAACCGACCGTTGTCGCGGCGGACTACTTCCAGTCGTACTCCGTCGTCGGACTGCTCGCCGTCGTCGGCGTGCTCTTCGTCGCTGTCGCCTTCGGGGCCGGCCGCCTGCTGCGGCCTGTGGTCCCCACCCCGGAGAAGCTCCTGACCTACGAGTGCGGAGTCGACCCCGTCGGCGAGGGCTGGGCCCACACCCAGGTCCGCTACTACGTCTACGCGTTCCTGTACGTCGTCTTCGCCGTCGACTCGATCTTCCTGTTCCCCTGGGCCACGGTCTTCGCCGCCCCCGGCTACGGCGCGGCGACCCTCGTCGAGATGTTCATCTTCCTGGGCTTCCTGGCCGTGGGCCTGCTGTACGCATACAAGAAGGGCGTTCTGGCATGGATGTGACGACGCCAGACACCAACGGGCAGCCGACCGCACCGGGTGGGCCGGCCGAGCCCGTTCTGCTGCCGGAGCCCAAGCGTCTCGGCGCTCTCGCACGCCTCGCCCCCGAGCCGATGAAGGTGGTCCTGAACTGGGGCCGCCGGTATTCGCTGTGGGTCTTCAACTTCGGCCTCGCCTGCTGCGCGATCGAGTTCATCGCCGCGTCGATGGCCCGCCACGACTTCATCCGCCTCGGCGTCATCCCCTTCGCACCGGGCCCGCGACAGGCCGACCTGATGGTCGTCTCCGGCACGGTGACGGACAAGATGGCGCCGGCGGTGAAGCGCCTGTACGAGCAGATGCCGGAACCGAAGTACGTCATCTCCTTCGGCGCGTGCAGCAACTGCGGAGGCCCCTACTGGGACTCCTACTCCGTCACCAAGGGCGTCGACCAGATCATCCCGGTCGACGTCTACGTCCCCGGCTGCCCGCCGCGCCCCGAGGCCCTGCTCCAGGGGATCCTGAAGCTCCAGGAGAAGATCGCGCGGGAGTCGCTGGGCGAGCGGTACGGCACCTCACGCCCGTCGGCCGCGGCTCTGCAGACCGGCCTGGTGAAGCCGCCGGCCGCCGAGGCCTCGGGGCGGGAGGACCGATGAGCACGGTCGGCTGGCTCCCCGCCTCCGTCGACGAGTTGTTCGGCACGGAGGCCACCGCCGAGGAGGCGTACGAGGTCCTCACGGTCGACGTCCCGCCGGCGACCTGGCTCGCCGCGCTGGAGGTGGCGCGCGACCGGCTGTCCTGCACGTACTTCGACTGGCTGAGCGCGGTGGACGAACCGGGTACGGGGTTCCGCGTCGCCGCCCACGTGGTGTCCCTGTCTCCCGTACGCCGCCTGCTGCTGCGCACGACGGTCCCGCACGAGGCGCCGGCGCTGGCCTCCGCCGTCGGCGTCTACGCGGGCGCGGCCTGGCACGAACGCGAGACCCACGAAATGTTCGGCGTCGTCTTCGAGGGCCACCCGGCCCTGGATCATCTCCTCCTCCCGGAAACCTTCGAAGGCCACCCCCTCCGCAAGGACTTCGTCCTGGCCGCCCGCGTGGCCAAGGCCTGGCCCGGCGCCAAGGAACCGGGCGAGTCCGAGCACGGCGGCCCCAAGCGCCGCCAGATGCTTCCCCCCGGCGTCCCCGACCCGAACGAATGGGGTCCCCTGAAGGGCCAGCTCCCCCCGGCCCCGGCCCGCCCCACCAGGGCCGCGGGCCGACCAGCAGCCGACCGCCCCACCCGCACACCGGCCGACCGCCCGCCCCGCCGCACCCGCACAACCGCAGAGGGCTCGGCCAGCCAGACGGCGGGGTCCGGCAGCCAGATGGCGGGTTCCGGTTCCGGTTCGGACGATGCCGGGGCCGGGAGTGGGCGTTTGGTGGGGGAGGGTTCGGCGAGTCAGGCGGTGACGCCAGGGTCTGCCGATGCTCCGACTGGGCCGCGGCGCGCGCGTTCGGCTGCTGAGGGTTCGACGAGTCAGGTGGAGGGCGCGTCTGGTCGGGCGGCGGGTTCGGGGTCCGGTGATGCTTCGGGGCCCGGCGATGCCGAGGCTCGGCCGCGGCGTGCCCGTTCCGCCGCGGGAGGATCGACGAGTCAGGCGGCGTCGTCTCCGGTTGGGGGAGCCCCGGCTGCCCCGTCCGCATCGGGTGGCGAGCCCTCTGCCGCAGAGGCACCGGCCGACCGGCAGCCGGGAACAGCCGGTGCGGGCGCGGGTGCGAGTGCCCGCGCGAACGCGCCGCGACGCGCACGCAGCGCGAGCGAAGGCTCGGCCTCGCAGACCGCACGACCCATCCCGACAGAGGGGGCAACAACCCCACCCGCTCACACCGCCCGCAGTTCTGACGCCCCGTGGCATCACGCCCGCCCGGCCTTCGACGAGCAGGAGCCGGGGCAGGAACAGGAGTCGGTGCGGGAGCCGGGGCAGGAACAGGAGTCGGTGAAGGAGCTGCAGGCGCAGGCGCAGGCGCAGGTGCCGCAGCCGGGCCCGGAGCCGGAGCCAGGCCCTGCAACGAAGTCCGGCCCTGAGCCTGAGGCGGGCCCAAAGCCGGAGCAGGAACAGGTGCCGCAGCCGGGCCCGGGGCCAGAGGCAGGCCAGGAGACGGAGCCCGTCGCGGAACCGGCGGGCGAAGCCGAGCCCACTCCGAGACCCCCCGGCGCCGGGGCCGCCGTTCGCGGTTCGGATGCGTCCGAAGGAAAATCCGAGCCCGCTGAACCCACTTCGGAGCCGTCCGTCTCCGAGGAGACCTCCGCCGAGCAGGACACCGAACCCCCGGTCGCGAATCCCGAAGACCCCGCAGGAGGCCCGCAGTGACCGACGCTCTGGACGTCGTCCTGCGACTCCTGATCGTGTTCGTCGTCTTCCTCACCTTCCCTCTGATCGTCGGCCAGACCGAGCACAAGGTCATGGCTCACATGCAGGGCCGCCTCGGCCCGATGTATGCCGGCGGTTTCCACGGCTGGGCCCAACTCGTCGCCGACGGCGTGAAGTTCGCGCAGAAGGAAGACATCGTCCCGGCGGGCGCGGACCGGCGTGTCTTCCAACTCGCCCCTGCCGTAGCCCTCCTCCCGTACCTTCTGGTCCTTCTGGCCATTCCCATCGGCCCGGGCGAGGGCGCGGTCGGTCAGGTCCTCGACGCGGGCATCTTCTTCGTGCTCGCGGTGATGGGCGTGGGGGTCCTCGGCTCGCTCATGGCCGGCTGGGCCTCCGCCAACAAGTTCTCCCTCCTTGGCGGCCTCCGTACCGCCGCCCAGCTCCTCGCCTACGAACTCCCGATGCTGCTCGCCGCCGCCTCCGTCGCGATGGCCGCCGGCACGGTCTCCCTGCCCGGCATCCTGGACGCGTTCCACTGGTGGTGGCTGCCCTGGCAGATCGTCGGCGGGATCGTCTTCTTCGTCGCCGGCCTCGCCGAACTCCAGCGCCCGCCCTTCGACATGCCGGTCGCCGACTCGGAGATCATCTTCGGCGCGTACACCGAGTACACGGGCCTGCGCTTCGCTTTGTTCCTCCTCGCCGAATACGCCGGAATCGTCGTCCTGTGCGGTCTGACGACCGTCCTCTTCCTGGGCGGCTGGCACGGTCCCTGGGGTGCCGACGGCCTCGGCTGGGTCTGGACCCTGCTGAAGACGGCCGTCCTCGCCTTCCTCGTGATCTGGCTTCGCGTCACCTATCCCCGCCTGCGCGAGGACCAGCTCCAGAAACTCTCGTGGACCCTCCTTGTCCCCCTCTCCCTCGCCCAGATCGCCCTCACCGGCATCGTCAAGGTGGTGATCTCCTGATGGCTGAGCCGCTGCCGTCCACCCGGTCCCGCATCCCCGGCTCCGGCCTGGCCAAGGGCCTGGCCGTCACCCTTCGCACGATGACGCGGAAGACGGTCACCGAGCAGTACCCGGACGTCCAGCCCGACCTCCCGCCCCGCACCCGCGGCGTCATCGGCCTGTTCGAGGAGAACTGCACGGTCTGCATGCTGTGCGCCCGCGAGTGCCCGGACTGGTGCATCTACATCGACTCCCACAAGGAGACGGTCCCGGCGGCGACCCCCGGCGGCCGTGAACGCAGCCGCAACGTCCTCGACCGCTTCGCCATCGACTTCTCCCTGTGCATGTACTGCGGTATCTGCATCGAGGTCTGTCCTTTCGACGCCCTGTTCTGGTCCCCGGAGTTCGAGTACGCCGAGACCGACATCCACGAACTCACCCACGAGCGCGACAAGCTCCGCGAGTGGATGTGGACGGTCCCGGCTCCCCCCGCCCTCGACCCTGGCGCGGAGGAGCCGAAGGAGATCGCCGCCGCCCGCAAGACCGCCGAGAAGCTGGCCGCCGCGTCAGCCGCCGCGGCCGAGCCCGTCGAGCCGTCGCCCGAGCGGCACCAGCCGACCGAGCCACCGGCCGGCCCGACCGAACCCGAGGGAGGCGCGTCGTGACCGTCACCGCAGTCGCTGCGACGGCGGCGCACGCCATGGCCGCCCACGCCCCGGCCGCCCATGCGATGGCCGCTCACGCGACGGCAGCCCACGCCACCGCGACCACGGCCGCCGCGGGCACCCACGGCTTCCTCTCACCGACCGGTGTAGAGATTGCCTTTCTCCTCGTCGGCCTGGCCACCTTCGGCGCCGCCCTCGTCACCGTCACCACGCGGCAACTGGTGCACGCCGCACTGTGGCTGGTGGTCACGCTCGGCGGCCTCGCCGTCGAATACCTCCTGCTCACCGCCGAGTTCATCGCTTGGGTGCAGGTCCTCATCTACGTGGGTTCCGTCGTCGTCCTCCTTCTGTTCGGTCTGATGCTCACCAAGGCCCCCATCGGCCGCTCTCCGGACGCCGACTCAGGCAACCGCTGGGCCGCCCTCACCGTGGCTGTCGCCGCGGCCGCCGCCCTGGTCTGGGTCGTCGTCGACGCCTTCCGCGCAACCTGGATCGACCTGGACGGCCCGGCCGCCGGCTCCACCGCCGTCACCGGAGCGAGCCTCTTCCAGAACTGGGTCCTTCCCTTCGAGGCCCTCTCCGTCCTTCTCCTCGCCGCCCTGGTCGGTGCGATCGTCCTGTCCCGCAAGGCGAAGGCGGAGATGAGCTCTCCCCCTGTGAACTCCCGAGCCGCGACCGGCAGTTCCCCTTCCGTCCCGGATCCCCGGATTCACCCGGTCGAGGGACAGGACCCGGCCGAGCAGGAAGGCGCCCGCTGATGCACCTCGCCTATCCCGCCGTACTCTCCGCGCTTCTCTTCTGCACCGGCCTGTACGGCGTCCTGGCTCGCCGCAACGCGATCCTGGTCCTGATGTCCGTCGAGCTGATGCTCAACGCCGTCAACCTCAACCTCGTCGCCTTCGATGTCTGGCTCAGCAAGGCCGCCCGGGACACACTGCACTCCGGCCAGGCGCTGACCCTGTTCACCATCGCCATCGCCGCCGCCGAGATCGGTATCGGCCTCGCGATCGTCCTCTCCGTCTACCGCAACCGCGGCACCTCGGACATCGACAAGCTCCGCGACAGCGCCGAGGGCCACGAGAGCGACGGCCCCGACGGTGACGCCCTGACGACGGACCAGACCGGGAAGGCTGAGGCCACCGCGTGACCACGACCACCCTCGCCGCCCTCGTCCCCCTCCTGCCGTTCCTGGGCGCCGCGGCCGGCCTGCTCCTGGGCCGCACGGCCCCCGGGTTCGTCCGCCCGCTCGCCGTCCTGCCGCCCCTCGCCTCCCTCGTGCTGGCCGCGCTCGTCGCCCTGCGCCAGGGTGGCGACCAGGCGATCGACGCCGCCACGGAACTCACGCCCACCGGTTCGGTCCCGGTCGAACTCGCCCTGCACATCGACGGCTTCGCCGCCCTCGTCGCCGTGCTGGTCGCCCTGGTCGCCTCCTGCGTGCAGATCTACTCGACGGGCTACCTGCGCGACGACCCGCGCTACCCGTCGTACGCCGCCCTCGTCTCCCTCTTCACCTCCGCGATGCTGCTCGTCGTCTACTCCGGCGACCTGATCGTGCTGCTGGTCGGCTGGGAGATCATGGGCATCTGCTCGTACTTCCTGGTCGGCCACTACTGGGAGACCCCGGAGGCCCGCGCCGCCTCCATCAAGGCCTTCCTGGTGACCAAGCTCGGTGACGTCCCCTTCCTCATCGGCCTGTTCGCGCTCGGTACCGATGCCGGCTCCTTCCGCATCACGAGGGTCCTCGGCACGGTCGCGAGCGGCGGACTCGACCACCCGACACTGATCGCGCTGCTGCTCCTGGCCGGCGTGGCAGGCAAATCGGCCCAGTTCCCGCTGCACACCTGGCTCCCCGACGCCATGGCGGGCCCGACACCCGTCTCCGCGCTGATCCACGCCGCGACGATGGTCGCCGCCGGTGTCTACTTCATCGCCCGTCTCCTTCCGGTCTTCGAGGCCTCCCCTGCCGCGATGATCGTCCTCGCCGTCATGGCAGCCGTCACGATGGTCGGCTCGGGTCTGGCCGCGCTCGCCCAGGACGACATCAAGCGCGTCCTGGCCTACTCGACGATCGGCCAGCTCGGTTACATGACCGGCGCCCTCGCGGTCGGTGACCGCGGTGCCGCCGTCTTCCACCTCCTTACGCACGGCGCCTTCAAGGCGCTGCTGTTCCTCGCGGCCGGCGTGATCATCCACGCCGCCGGCACCAACTCGCTCGCCGCCATGTCCCGGATGCGGGGCCTGCGCGACCGTGTCCCCGACGCCTACTGGACGATGACCGTGGCGCTCCTCAGCCTCGCCGCGATCCCGCCCTTCAGCGGCTTCTTCTCCAAGGAGTCCGTCCTCGGCGCCGCCGAGCACGTCGCCACCGGCCACACCGAGCACGCCCCGGCCGCAGCGGGCTGGATCGCCCTCGTCGCCGGCCTCGTCGCCGCGGCACTCACCGCCGCGTACGCCACACGCCTTTGGCTGCTGACGTTCCAGGGCCGGGGCACCGAGGCCCCCGACCACGGCCGCCAGCCACTCACCATGACCGTGGTGCTGTGGGTGCTCGCCGTCCCGTCCCTCGCGCTCGGCGGGCTCGCCTACCGCTCGCTGCCCGACTGGTTCGACGGCCGCGACCTCACCCCGACCCTCACCACCGCCGTACTGGGCACGGGTGTGGCGCTGGTGGGCGGCATCGTCACGTACGGGGCCTGGCGACACACCACCGCCCTCGCGGCTCGCGTCCCGCTGGGTGCGGTCGCGGCCCACCCCGAGGGCGACGCCGGACTGGTCGAGGCCGAGGCAATCGCCAGCCACGCACCCGCGTACGGCGACGTCGTCTCCGCGCCCGACCCGTCGGACCCCGGGCGGCTGCTGCTCGGCCCGCTGCACCGGCACGCGGCCGTCGGCTTCCACCTCGACGCCGTCTACGCGGCCCTCTTCGTCCGCCCGGTCCTGGCCGGAGCAAGTCTCGTCCGGTTCCTGGACCGCGAGGTCGTCGAGACCTACGTACGCGGTGCGGGTGCCCTGCCCAGGCTGCTCGGGACCGCCGTACGGCGCGCCCAGACCGGCAATGTGCAGACCTATGTGAGCGCGCTGCTCGCCGGCACCGTCGTCCTGGCGGTCGCCGCCCTCCTCGTCGCCACGGGAGCGTGAGCAGGCGTGATCGATATCAACGAGTCCGTGATGCAGTTTCTTCTGGCATTCGTCGTCGTCGGCCCGCTCCTCGGCGCCGCGGCGGCTCTGCTGCCCGCACCGCCCGGGCTGAAGGGGAAGTCGCCCGAGCAGGCCGTGCTGCGGCATGGTGTCGCCGTGACCGGTGCGGTGCTCATCGCCGCGATCGTCCTCGCGCTCGGCTTCGACCACGACCATCCGTCGAAGATGCAGGCCACGACCGACATCAGCTGGATCCCCGCACTCGACGTGCGCATCCACCTCGGCATCGACGGCATTTCCCTCCCCCTTCTGGTCCTGACCGCGCTGCTGACCTTCCTCTGCGCGCTCTACTCGTACTTCAAGATGCCCTCGGGTCCGACCCCGAAGGCCTTCGTCGCACTGGTGCTGGTCCTCGAGTCCGGCACTCTCGCGAGCTTCTCCGTTCTCGATCTGCTGCTGTTCTTCCTCGCGTTCGAGACGGTGCTCATCCCGATGTACTTCCTCATCGCCCGCTGGGGCGGCGAGGGCCGGACCCAGGCCGCCTGGCGGTTCATCCTCTACACACTGCTCGGTTCGGTCGTCATGCTGCTCGGCCTGCTCCTGATCGGGATCAAGGCCGGCACTTTCGACATGGTGGCACTCGCCACTGACAACGGCCGTTCGCTGACCGCGTCCGTGCAGGTCATCGCGGTTTTGGCGATCGGTGTCGGGCTTGCGGTCAAGACGCCGATGTGGCCGTTGCACAGCTGGCTGCCCGACGCCCACACCGCTGCGCCGACCGTCGGCTCGGTCCTGCTGGCAGGCGTTCTGCTCAAGATGGGTACCTACGGGTTCGTCCGGATCCTCCTTCCGATCGCGCCGGACGGCTTCCGCACCTTCGCGCCCTACCTCGCCGCCTTCGCCGTCGTCGGGATCATCTACGGATCCCTGGCCTGCCTGGCGCTGGCCAAGCGGGGCGCGAAGGGCGACCTCAAGCGCCTCATCGCCTACTCCTCCGTCGGCCACATGGGCTTCGTCCTGCTCGGCATCGCGACCATGACCCCGACCGGCGTGAACGGCGCCCTGTTCGCCAACATCGCCCACGGCCTCATCACCGGCCTGCTCTTCTTCCTGGTCGGCGCTCTGAAGGACCGGGCGGGCACCACCGACCTCGACGCCCTCGCAGACAAGACGGGAGCCGCGCTCTACGGCAAGGCCCCGCGTCTGGGCGGCCTGCTCGCCTTCGGCGCCGTCGCCTCGCTCGGACTGCCCGGCCTGGCCGGGTTCTGGGGCGAGATGCTGGCCCTTTTCGGCGCGTTCAAACCGGCCGCCGGCCTCAGCCGCCCGGCGTTCCTCACCTTCATGGCGATCGCGGCCTTCGGCACCCTCCTCACGGCCGCGTACATGCTCGTCGTCGTCCGAAGGGTCTGCATGGGCGCCGTACCGCAGGAAGCGCCGCAGCTCGCCGACGTCCAGACATACGAGTTCGCGGCCTGGACCCCGCTCGTCGCCCTCACCGTCGTCGCCGGGCTGTGGCCCAAGGCCCTCCTCGGCCTGACCGACCCGGTCGTGCAGCAGCTCCTCGCAGGAGGCAACCGATGACCAGCCTGGCCCAGCCGCTGGCCGCGAATCTCGTCCAGTCCGTCGACTGGCTCGCCATCGCGCCGCCCACCCTGACCGCGGTCGTCGGACTCGTCGTCCTGGTCGCCGACCTGTTCGTCGGCGACACCAGGAAGGCACTTCTCGGCTGGGTGTCGGTCGCCGGCCTCGCCGCCTCCGCGCTCCTGCTGCTGCCCCTCGTGAACGACGACCGGTCCACGTTCTGCCTGACCGGCAACGCCCACGTCTGCAGCTACGCGGCGGACCGCTTCACCCTGGTCATCCAGTTCCTGGTCCTCGGAGGCGCACTCCTCGCCGCCCTCCTGTCGGTGACAGCTCTCAAGGACGCGGACAAACAACTCCCCGAAGGGGAGTACTGGTTCCTGCTGCTGTCCTCCGCCGCCGGCGCCGCCCTCCTGCCCGCCTCCCGGGATCTCGCGACGTTGATCGTCGCCCTGGAGGTCGCCTCCCTGCCGGCCTTTGCCCTCGTCGGCATCCGGCAGGGTGACAAGAAGTCCTCCGAAGCGGCCCTGAAGTTCTTCCTGTCGTCGGTCACCGCGACCGCCGTCAGCCTCATGGGCATCAGCTTCGTGTACGCCTCCACGGGCACCCTCTACCTCACCCAGGTCGCCCACCGGATCCAGCACGTCGACGGACAGCTCCACACCCTCGCCCAGACCGGCGTCGTCCTCACTCTCGTCGGCTTCGCCTTCAAGACGGCGGCCGTGCCCTTCCACTTCTGGGTCCCGGACACCTACGTAGGGGCGCCACTGCCGATCGCCGCCTACCTCTCGGTCGTCGGCAAGGCCGTCGGCTTCTCCGGGCTGATCCTCGTCACGGTGATCGCGTTCCCGTCGTATGCCGACGTCTGGGGTCCCGCACTCGCGGGCCTGGCCGCCCTGACCATGACCGTCGGCAACGTCGGCGCCCTGCGCCAGCAGGCCACGCGCGCGTACAGCGCCGTACGACTTCTCGCCTGGTCGTCGGTCGGCCAGGCCGGCTACCTCCTCGTACCGATCGCCGCGGCCGCCTACTCCGACGACGCCGAGCGCTCCATCGGCTCCACTGTCGCCTACGCCCTCATGTACGCAGCCATGAACCTCGGGGCCTTCGCGGTGGCCGCACTGGTCGGTCGGACCAGGTCCGCGAACCGCGTCACGGACTACCGCGGCCTCTACGCGACGAACCCGCTCGCCGCTCTCCTACTGGCCTTCTTCCTGCTCTGCCTGGCCGGACTGCCCCCGGGCATCATCGGCCTCTTCGCCAAGGTCACCGTGTTCTCGGCAGCGGTCGACGCGGGGCTCGGCTGGCTGGCCGTGGCCATGGCCGCGAACGTCGTCATCGCCCTGTTCTACTACCTCCAATGGACGGCACTGCTGTTCCGTGCCCCCGAAGGTGAGCCCGTCAAGCACCGTCTTCCGGCGCCCCTCACCGTGGCGATCACCCTCACCGGCACCCTTGGAATCGTCCTCTCCGGGGCACCTCAGCTGGTCCTGCGCTTCGCGGACACCGCTCTCTTCTGAGCGGGCATCGGCTGCTCGGGGCCGAAGTCACCCGAACGGCCCACGAACGCCGCCGTACGCACAAGGGAACTAGTGACCCCCGCCTGGCGTTGACCAGTACGGGAGGGTCCACTGGGCGTGACACCACGGCACCAGTGGCATCGGAAATCAGCAAGCAAAGGGTTCCCCTGCTGCACGACTTGGAGGGCGTACCGTGCACCGCCGGCACAACGGGCTAAGGACCGCAGTACTCCTCGGAGGACTGTCCGCCCTCATCATCGTCATCGGCAGTTTCTTCGGCCGTATGGGGCTCGTCGTCGCGGTTGTGATCGCACTGGGCACGAACGCGTACGCGTACTGGAACAGCGACAAGCTGGCGCTACGCGCGATGCGCGCCCGCCCGGTCAGCGAGTTCGAGGCCCCCGCCCTCTACCGCATGGTCCGCGACCTCTCCACCCAGGCCCGTCAGCCCATGCCACGCCTGTACATCTCACCGACGGAGGCACCGAACGCCTTCGCGACGGGCCGCAACCCGCGCAACGCCGCGGTGTGCTGCACGGAAGGCATCCTGCGCATCCTGGACGAGCGCGAACTGCGTGGCGTCATCGGCCACGAGCTCAGTCACGTCTACAACCGCGACATCCTGATCTCGTCGGTCGCCGGAGCCCTCGCCTCCGTGATCATGTTCCTGGTCAACTTCGCCTGGCTGATCCCGATCGGCCGTTCCAGTGACGACGACGGCCCGGGCTTGCTCGGCATGCTGATGATCATGATCCTGGGGCCGCTCGCGGCCAGCCTCATCCAGCTGGCCATCAGCCGCTCCAGGGAATACGAGGCCGACGCGTCCGGCGCCCAGCTGACCGGTGACCCTCTCGCGCTGGCCAGCGCGCTGCGCAAACTCGAAGCGGGCACCAAGCAGCTGCCGTTGCCTCCCGAGCCGCGCATCGAGACCGCCAGCCATATGATGATCGCGAACCCGTTCCGCCCGGGTCAGGGACTCTCCAAGATGTTCTCGACACACCCGCCGATGGCGGAGCGCATCGCCCGGCTCGAGAAGATGGCAGGTCGTCCCCAGTGAAAACTATTCTGAACGTCATTTGGCTCGTCCTGAGCGGCTTCTGGCTGTTCCTCGGGTACCTGGCAGCAGGCGTCCTGCTGTGCATCACCATCATCGGTATCCCGTTCGGCATCGCGGCGTTCCGCATCGGCGTCTATGCCCTGTGGCCCTTTGGGTACACGACGGTCGAGCGCCGCGACGCCGGTGCGCCTTCCTGCATCGGCAACGTTCTGTGGCTGGTCCTCGCGGGCTGGTGGCTGGCGATCGCGCACATCGTCACGGGCTTCGCCCTGTGCATCACGATCATCGGTATCCCGTTCGGTATCGCCAACTTCAAGCTGATCCCGGTCTCGCTGCTGCCCCTCGGCCGCGAAATCGTGCGGACGGACCAGCCGTTCGCAGCTCGCTGACCGAGCAGGACGAAGGTGGGGGGCGGCTTGCCCGCCCCATCCGACCCACCGGGTTTTCCACAACCCGGTGGTTGTCCACAGGCCGGCCCGATTGTCAGTGGCGCCTTGCATCATGAACCCATGACCGAGAACGAGCAGTTGCTGGCACGGGTGGCAGCCAAGGCACACAACACCCGCCCATGGGGCTGGCCCTCACTCCCGGCGCCCGCGGACGCGGCCACGGCGGCCCGCGCCGAGTCCGCCCTGGGCTTCGCCCTGCCTCCACTGCTCGCCGACCTCTACCTGCGCATAGGAGACGGCGGATTCGGCCCGGAATACGGCCTGTTGCCTCTCCTCGACAGCCCGCCCGCAGGCGAGCCCGCCGCCGTCGTGCAGTACCTCGCCAACCGCGAGAGCGCCCGCAAGGACCCTGACTGGCCCTGGCCCGAGGGCGTCCTGCCGATATCCCACTGGGGCTGCGCGATGTACGCGTGCGTGGACTGCCGCACCCCGGAGGCCACCGTCCTCCTCTTCGAGCCGAACACCGACGCGGCCGACCACGCCTGGTACGTCGACGCCCCCAGCCTCACGGTCTGGCTGACCTCCTGGCTCGACGGAACGGGCTGGTACGAAGAGACGAACGAGGAGCTGGAAATGGCCTCTTGGGCCGACTTCCGCATACGCACGACGACGGCGCGAGCGTCCTAGCCGCCACGACACCATCGGTGCGGCCGGCCCGACGCCACACCGACCATGACGCCACAACCGGCCATCTCGTACGGCGGCTGCGGAGATCCCGCGGGCCAGGAGCCGGAAGACCGCGCCACCCGCTCAGCGTCGGCCAGCGGAGCACTCGCGCGCCCGAGACCTTCCGTCCCCAGCACGGAAAGGACAGCCACAGCCACAGCCACAGCCACACACATACACCGCCAGCGTGATGCCCAGAGCTACGGGGATCGCGCGAGGGATGGTGCGCGCCGGCTCCCGTACCTCCTCACCGAGGGTCGCGATGTGCGCGTACCCGGCGAACGCGAAGAACAGCAGCCCGGGCGCTTGCAACACGCCGCCGACACCGCCCGAGGTCCCGGCGCCCAGGCGCCCGGCGTCGAGGGCCCGGGACCCCAGGCACACGACCACGACGGAAGCGAGGACAGCCAGCACCACCGCCACGATCACCCGCGTCACCCAGGCGGACTTCTGGACACCGCCGTAGTTCACCGCGGTCAACGCAACCACGGCCGCAACCGCCACGGCGTGCGCCTGCCCCGGCCAGACGTACGCCCCTACGGTGAGCACCATCGCCGCACAGGAGGCGGTCTTCCCGACCACGAACGACCAGCCCGCGAGATAGCCCCAGAACGGGCCGAGCCGCTCGCGCCCGTACACATAAGTGCCGCCCGAGGGCGGATACAGAGCGGCCAGGCCCGCCGACGCCGTGGCGTTGTAGTAGGCGGCGACGCCGAGGCCCAGCAACAGGCCGGACCCGGCCGCCCGCGCCGCGGGCCCCAGAGCGGCGAAGATCCCGCCCCGACCATCGAGCCGAGTCCGATGACCACGGCGTCACCGACGCCAAGCGTGCGCCGTAGTTCCGATGCGGAACCGGTCGATGACATGGCTCGCAGCCTACTGATCACTGCAACCGATGGACTCGGCGCGGCGTCCTGCTCAACAACGGAGCAGAGCAAGCCCGTGACGCACAGCGGATCTTGACTGAAATCACACTGTCCTGAAAGTGCAGGCGCAGTGCGGAAGGGCAGGTTCACGGCATGACCATCATCAGCTGGATCATCCTGGGGCTGTTGGCCGGAGCCATCGCCAAGTTCCTGCTGCCGGGCCGGGACCCGGGCGGCTTCATCGGAACGACTCTCATCGGCATCGCGGGCGCGTTCATCGGCGGCTGGATATCCGCCCGCTGGATGGACCACCCGATCACCAAGAACTTCTACGACGGCGGAACGTGGGCCGCGGCGATCGGAGGATCGCTCGTCCTGCTGGTCGCCTACCGCATTCTCTTCGGCAACTCGCGCAACTGAGCACGACCGAGCACGCTCCCGGACCGCAGCCAGCAGACGAGAAGGGTGGGCACCCGCCAGGTGCCCACCCTTCTTGTGCACGGTCAGTCGGTGATGGGGAGTCGGTGGCTCACCGGTAGTTCACGAACTGCAGCGCGAAGTCGAAGTCCTTGCCCTTCAGAAGGGCGATCACACCCTGCAGGTCGTCACGGCTCTTCGAGCTGACGCGCAGCTCATCGCCCTGCACCTGCGCCTTGATGCCCTTCGGGCCCTCGTCGCGGATGATCTTCGCCACCTTCTTCGCGTTGTCCTGGGAGATGCCCTCCTCGATCGTGGCGAAGATCTTGTACTCCTTGCCGGACAGCTGGGGCTCACCAGCGTCCAGCGCCTTCAGCGAGATACCGCGCTTGATCAGCTTGGACTGGAAGACGTCGAGAACGGCATTGACCCGGTCCTCGGAGTTCGCCTCCATGAGGATCTTGTCACCGGACCACGAGATCGAGGCACCCACGCCCTTGAAGTCGTAGCGCTGAGAGATCTCCTTGGCGGCCTGGTTGAGGGCGTTGTCGACCTCCTGCCGCTCGACCTTCGAGACGATGTCGAAACTGGAGTCGGCCATGTCCTGTGGCTCCTTGTATCGGGGTGCGTGTGGGGTGCGTATCGGCGGGCGTGGGGGTGGCCGCCACCCCGGCGTGGTGCCAGGGCCGCATTCGGACAAGCCTAGCCACCCGTTGTCCTCCGGGCGCAGATCAATCGGGTGGCGAAGCACCCCTCCACATCGGGTATTGTTTACGTCGTTGCCAAGGAGCGCCGCCGAAAAGCAGTGCGAAGGGCAGCAACCCCGGCGGTGTGCCCGAGCGGCCAAAGGGAGCAGACTGTAAATCTGCCGGCTCAGCCTACCCAGGTTCGAACCCTGGCGCCGCCACGCTGAGAGAGACCCCCTCTGAACTGCGGAAACGCAGAGCGGAGGGGGTCTCTTCGTATTCGAACAGCGCCATTCGAACGAGGGTCGAAATGTATGGCTTGTCCCCCTGATCTCGGGTGAGTCCCAGGCCTGATCAGCGCGTGTCCCCCAGGCGTTCCCCCAGGGGACGGGACAGTCCCGTCCCATTCGCGCGGGCCAGCCTTGATCTGGTGGTTCGCTCGTTCCTGCGCCTGCGCCAAAACCTTTCCGGATACTGGGTTGTTGCCTCCGTTGCAGGAGCGGCTGCTCACGCCCTGGTTGGCAGCACCCCAACCGAGGACATACGCGCCGCAGCGGTGCTCTCCGATGGTGCATCGCGTCTGGTCACCTAGATGAATGAGTCCAAGGGATGGCCTGCGGACATGAGACGAGGGCGTCCCATATCAGTGTGTGAAGACGGACCTGGACACCCTCGCAACGGCACTCTGTGCCCGGATCGACGACGAGTTGAAGGCTTCGCCGTGGCTGGCCCCGTGCCGACCCGCCGTTGGGATCGCACCCACGCTCAGTGACGCTGAACTGGTCACCCTCGCGGTCACGTCGGCGCTGCTCGGTTACACCTCCGAGCGGCGCTGGCTGCGCCGCGTCGGGCGGGACTTCCGCCACCTCTTCCCCTACGTGCCCCAGCAGTCCGGCTACAACAAGCGACTGCGCGCCGCGTCCTCGCTGCTCACCAGCATGATCCGGATCCTGGCCCGGGACACCTCGCTGTGGCGCGACGATGTGTGGCTGGTCGACTCCACCCCGGTCGGCTGCGGATGCTCCCGCGAGACGGCCAAACGGATCCAGGTGCGCCGTCCGGTGCCGGGCAGGCCGCGTACCCGGCCGGCCCGAGTGCGGGCCGACAAGGCGTACGCCCTCCCGCAAGAACCGCGCCTACCTGCGCAGACGCGGGATCCGCTGCACCATTCCGGACAAGGCCGACCACATCCGCAACCGCAAGAAGCTCGGCTCTCGCGGCGGCCGCCCGCCGAAGTTCGACAAGGCGGACTACCCCGAGCGCCAAGCGGTCGAGTGCGGCATTAACCGCCTCAAGAGGCACCGGGCGGTGGCCACCCGTTACGAGAACTCGCCGTCCGCTACGAAGCTACCGTCCTCGTCGCGGCCATCAACGAGTGGCTGTGACCAGTACATTCAGCGCACGCCCTGAGCTAAGTGACGGCTGCGATCGCTCTCGAGTTCGCCTCAATCCGTCTCGAAGGCTGGAAGGGCGGTTCCGGCAGGAAGGGGCTACGAAGGGGCTGCATGTCCAGTGGCCCCGGTAGCCGCTCGCGGGCGCCGAGCGATCCCAGAAGAGGCTGTTGTCCCCGGCATGGCATTGGTAGGGGCGGGACGGGATTGCCATACTCCTGCAGGGCCGTACCAGGCCCGTTGAGCGACTGCCACTCGTCTCACGACTGGGGGGATGAAGCCTCTTGCAGGAAGAGCTCTACGACATCGCGTGCCTGGCCTCGGAGGAAGGCTTCCGCGCCATCAGGGATTCGTCCACGAATCTGACGGCCTTTCTCGACGGCAACGGCCCCGAGGATCTCGCGGCGAACCTCGCCCGCCGCAGCCGGACCGCCATCGTCGACTGCATCAACTCCCACCGTCGGCACGACGGCTGGCAGGTCAAGGGAGCAGAGGAGTCTCTCGGCACGTCGGGTGTGCGCTGGATCGTGAACCCGCTGGACGGGACGGTCGATTCCGAGCGTCTCATGCCGTATCACGCCGTGAGCGTCGCTGCCGAGGTGGAGGGGGAGACCGTGGCCGCCAGTATCGTGCAGATGAGTGGCGCCACCCTCGTTGACCGGATCGACTGCGGGCCGACCGACCTGGGGTCGCAGTTCTGGGAGGGCTGGGTGATTCCCGCGGAGTGGGATCCCGCTCGGGCCGTGCTCGGTTTCGCGCTCCCGGACGACGCCGAATGCCGCCGCGACGCGTTGCACCTGCTGGCCGACGTCGCTCCGCACGTGGGCGCGGTGCGTTGTTTCGGCTCGGCCGCCTACGATCTGGCCAACGTTGTCCAGGGCGGCCTGGACGGCTTCGTAGGTTTCGGGCAGCGGCCCTGGGATGTTGCCGCCGGCCTGGCGGTGGTCCGCGCGGCGGGCGGCACCGTGCGCTGGCTCCGGGGCGAGTCCGGTCTTGAGGTGGTCATCGCCGGCACGGCGGCTATGGTCGACACGGTCAGCGGCTGGGTGCCTACCGGTCCGTAGCCGGACACGAAGAGCGTCTTCAGCGGACCTTCCTCGATTGTCCGCCGGTGGCTGGTGATCTCCATTCCCTCTCTGCGCCTTCCGTAGAGCGGACTCGGCTGCTCGAAGGCCGACAGTTCGGGTACCGGTTTCTCCACGCACTGCCAGGTCGCCTCGCTCCATGGCCCCGTCCCCACCGTGGTGCGCAGCACGTGGCGCATGCGCTGTCCGCAGGCTTCGTTGATCGCCTGGGCCAGCGCCGCCCACCGAGCCTTCTGCTCGCCGCGCCTGATGAACACCGGGACCCAGACCTCGGGCCGACCGGCCGTCGGCGTTAAGCCGAAGTGATGCGTGTCCACGGCGTCGCGGCTGGAGAAGCTCGCCTGCAGCAGCTCGGCCAGCGTGAAGCGCAGGGTCCGCCAGCGCGGCACCGGCCTGAGCCGCCAGGTGACAGTGACCGTCGTCCCGTCGAACACCACACGGGCCCGCGGCGTAGAAGCCTGCAACGGCGGCGGGCCGGATTTCTGACGGTTCGTCACGAAATCCTTGTCCTTCTCCTGGACTGTCCGGAGCCTGCACCCATCGGCTTACCCCACCACAGCGCCACCCACTCCGGATCACGAACCGGCCTTGCGGGGGGCAGCCCTGCGCCGAGGGCGGCGAGCGGGCCGACCCACAAGGCTTCCTGTCCTGCGGGAGCAGCCACTCCAGCCGGCTCCTGACCGTTTGGCAGATCACCGCTATCGCCAACTCGCGATCACCACGACCTTGATCCACTTTCGCAACAGTCCACCATGTCCCTGACGGGACGCCTCGCCGGCGTGAAAATCGGTAGTGCGGCTGACCGCCGACGCCGGTAGTGCCTTGGGGGATCGATCCCGCGAAACAGTCTGGGTCACGGTGTTGCGCATAGGGGCTCCCAGGGGGCCGGTTCCGCGATGCGCCAAAAAATAGAGCATGCTGAACACTTAAACAAGGCGACCATGCCTTGTTTTTTTAGATCGCAGTGGACTAATTTCCGGTCTCGGCACCTGCAGCCCACGTCCGCTCTCCCTCAATGGATGTCGAGATGACTACACGTCCCCCTGTTTCCGCTCCGGACCCGGTGACCACCACCGGGGCCGCCTCCGCAGGATCCGGTCTTCAGGCCGGCCTGAAGAACCGCCATCTGTCGATGATCGCCATCGGCGGGGTCATCGGCGCCGGCCTGTTCGTCGGCTCCGGCTCCGGCATCGCCGCCGCAGGCCCCGGCATCCTCGTCTCGTACGCCCTCGTCGGCATCCTCGTCGTCCTCGTCATGCGGATGCTGGGCGAGATGGCCGCGGCCAACCCCACCTCGGGCTCGTTCTCCGCGTACGCCGACCGGGCGCTGGGCCGCTGGGCCGGGTTCACCATCGGCTGGCTGTACTGGTTCTTCTGGGTCGTGGTGCTCGCGGTCGAGGCGACCGCGGGTGGCAGGATCCTGGCCGGCTGGATACCGGCGGTCCCGCAGTGGGGCTGGGCGCTGATCGTCATGGTCGTCCTCACCGCCACCAACCTGGCCTCGGTCAGCTCCTACGGCGAGTTCGAGTTCTGGTTCGCCGGCATCAAGGTCGTCGCCATCGCCGCGTTCATCGTGGTGGGCGGCCTCGCGATCTTCGGTCTGCTGCCCGGCTCCGACCACCCCGCGTCCGGCTTCTCCAACCTGACCGGACACGGCGGCTTCCTGCCGCACGGGCCGGGAGCGATCCTCACCGGCGTGCTGATGGTGGTCTTCTCCTTCATGGGCAGCGAGATCGTCACCCTCGCCGCCGGCGAGACCGCCGACCCGCGGGGCGCCGTCACCAAGGCCACCAACAGCGTGATCTGGCGTATCGCCGTGTTCTACCTGGGCTCGATCCTGATCGTTGTCTCGCTGCTGCGCTGGGACGACCCGGCCATCCTCAAGGACGGCTCCTACGTCGCCGCCCTGAGCTCCATCGGCATCCCGCACGCGAGCCAGATCATGAACGCCATCGTGCTGACGTCCGTGCTGTCGTGCCTCAACTCCGGCCTGTACACGGCCTCCCGGATGGCGTTCTCCCTCGGCGGGCGCAGCGATGCCCCGGCCGCGTTCGGGCGGGCCACGCAGCGCGGTGTGCCGCGGGCGGCCATCTTGGCCTCGGTGGTCTTCGGCTTCGTCGCGGTCGCCTTCAACTACCTGTGGCCGGACACGGTCTTCCAGTTCCTGCTCAACTCCTCCGGCGCGATCGCCCTGTTCGTCTGGCTGGTGATCTGCTTCTCGCAGCTGCGGATGCGCCGGATCATCGAGCGGGAATCGCCGGAGAAGCTCGTCGTCAGGATGTGGCTCTACCCCTACCTGACCTGGGCCACCATCGCCCTGATCACGTTCGTGCTCGGCTACATGCTGACCGACACGGCCGACGGCGGCGGCCGCGACCAGGTG
Source organism: Streptomyces sp. DF42 (assembly GCF_058267695.1). Classification (NCBI taxonomy): domain Bacteria; kingdom Bacillati; phylum Actinomycetota; class Actinomycetes; order Kitasatosporales; family Streptomycetaceae; genus Streptomyces; species Streptomyces sp. DF42. Next base: position 5,832,683 of record NZ_CM177859.1, read on the forward strand.
ATCCTCTCCACCCTGGTGGCCATCGGCGTCGTGGCCGTCGCACTCGTCCGCCAACGGCTGGGGCGGAACAGTACGCATGAAGTCACCCCGTCCTAGGGGCCGGGCTCTGTAGGGCGACAGCCTGCCCTCGACCGGCGGCGGTGGTGCGCTCCCCCCCGCACCACCGCCGCCCCGTACGGCCCGGACCGCTGATGCAGAACCGCACCCGGGACCGCTTTGCTTCCTGCGCATCAGGTGACGATCAGCGAGCAGGTCTTGCCCGAGTCCCCACTCTCCTAGGTTGCCCCGCATGTCATTCCTGTCGACTCGCCGCAAGGCCTCCCGCATCGTCCTGGAGCTTGACGACGTGCACCTTGGGAAGCTTCTCAAGTCGCTGCGCACCACGATGCGATCGGGCGCGATCGCGAGCACGGATCTGCGCGTGGTGCAGATCGCCGACTTCCTGAAGCACCACTCCCAGGACTGGGACCGCCACACGTTCCGTCTGGCGGTCCTGGCGCATTTCCTGGCGGATACGCCGGTGCCCTCGAGGTGGGCCGAGCGGGAGCCGGACAGCGCCACTGCCCTTGTTTTGCATGCCTGGTCCGAGGTCTTCCGGGCGCGTGCAACGGGGAATGCGGGAGGTGCCTCGCGAGCAAGCACGAACTGCCTGCGCGCTGCGGATCTCGCCCCGCTGGACCCAACCCCGTGGATCGGCCTGCTGGAGATAGCGCGCCTGGAGCGCCACCGCGCAGCTGAAACCTTCTACGTCTGGAACGAGCTACTGCTCCGCGACCGCTGGAACCGCGATGCCTACCTGAGCATGATGCGCTACCTGACTCCGGACGAGGCCGGTTCGCGACTGCAGGTACTGGAGTTCGTCGACTCCCTCCGGTCGCGCATGCCCGCCAATGCGCCCTGCGCGGCGATGGAACTCACCTCCCAAGTGCTGCACTATCAATCGATCCGGACCCGGGGAGGAGTGGAGGGTCTCATGGCACGCAACTACTGGACCGATGTGTATGTCACAGCAGCGCTCGACCGTGCCTCGCAGCACTGGACACAGCCCTCGTTCCTCAGCCATGCAGCTGCGCTTGCCGACCTCAATACGCTCGCCTACGCGCTGATGTCCGCCGATCGCCACCGTGAGGCCCTTCCCATCTTCCGGGCCATCGGCGGTGCGGTCACCACCTGGCCCTGGCGGTTCGAAGGAGATTCGCTGACCGCGTTCCAACGGGCGCAGGGCCGTGCCGAAGCCGGCCGGTGACACCATCCGGAGATCTCTGACGCCGCGGGTTCCTCACCGCCGTCCGAGCGGCCCGGCCGACCCGCGTCGTGTTCTCCACCAGCGGCTTCCCGATCGATCACGCCGTCGGCGGTGCCGCCCATACGCGCTGCCTGTACACGCCCGTTCGGCTGCGTGACGGCCGTGCACACCGAATGGATGGACGAGTCGAACTACCCTGGGGGTACGGTGCGGTGGGAGGGGGAACGATGGGTAGCTGGCGGCTGCGGTCGCGACAGGTGGTGCTGTTCCGGACGGCGGTGAACCTGGACCGCGAGGTCGCCCGGATCCTTCGGACGCGCGGCTTGGGCGAGCTGACCGTGCTTGTTCCCCGCGACGGGACAGTGGGGCTGGTCGCTCGTGGCTACAACCGCTCGATGCGCTGGCGCGCGGTGCGCCGCCGAGTGGCGGAACGCTGCACGTACTGTGCCGTCGAGGGCCTCGTCCGAAGACTGCCCGCGGACGTCCTGGACTCCGATCCAGGCCTCGCCGATCGGGTGGTTGAGGACTACCGGCAGGCACTTGCGGTACAGCCCGGCGCCGTCCGGATCTTCGTCCGCCAAGGCATCAACGGCTGGGTGGTAGAAGGCGAGCCAGTCAGTAGCAAGGTGCCGCGGTACGAACCCGAAGACTGCCTGGTGCACTCCAACCTCGACAGAACGGCTCGGACGGACTAGGCGATCTCTAACAGCCGAGGTTACGGCGGTTGGAGGTCGAGCCCGGTCCTGGCGATGAGGCCCTCGATGAGGCGGGGGCGGTACTGCATCCGCTTCAGCCGCGTCTTCACCACCGCGGTGAGCTGGTCGAGTCACTGAGTCCATGCCGAGGAAGTGCATGTCGGACGGGGTTAGGTAAGGCTCCGCGAATTCGGTCAGATGTAAACGCCATTCCGAGTCCATGAGCCGCCCAAGATCCTTTGGATCGCGAAGGCGGCGCGCGGATATGGAATTTGGGTGAGGCTCCGTGTGGACTGTGAACTACTCCCCGGTGTGTGCAAGTTCGATGTCGTGGTCGTCCGGGCCGCCACCCGTCACCGACACCGTGGCCGCTTGCGGTGGATAGCCCGTCGCGATGACCGTGTAAGCGCCGCTGTCCAGGTCGGAGAAGGCGTATGCACCGTCGTGCCCGGTGCTTGTCGTGGCGACCACGTTGCCGGCTGCGTCCACCAGGGTGACCCGGGCGTCGCTCAGCGGGGCGCCCGCTCCGCGCACCGTGCCCCGGACATGGGCGCCGGGCCTGAGCTCGACCTCGATGCGTGTGGTGCCGGCGCCGCCGATCTCGACGGGCAGGGCCAACGGACGGTGTTTGGGGGAGTTCACGGCGAGCGTCACCGTCCCCGGCACCAGGTCGGTGACCCTGAACTCGCCCAGTACGTCGGTCCGTCCGGTCGCCAGGACCTCCCCGCGCACGTCGGTCACGATCACCACGGCATCCGCGACCGGTGTCCCGCCCTCGGCGGACCGCACCAGCCCGGCGAGGCCGCTCGTGCCGCTCAGCAGAACGTCGTGCCGGACCGGCCCGTCGGCGACCACGAGTGTCGAGGCCTGCGGCTGGCAGCTCGCGGCGGAGGCGATCAGGACGTACGAACCGGCGGCGGGCGCATCGACACCGTACGAACCGTCGCTCCGCGAGACCGACCGGCTCAGCTGCTTCCCGCCGAGTGAGATGAGCGTGACCGCGGCCCCGGCGACTGGGACGTGCTCCGCCCCCAGGACATGACCGTTCACCCGGATTCCGCCGTCGGCGGAGCCACTCGGTCCGTCCTGCTCGGCGGCGGTCACGACAGAGGCAGGTGAGGGTGTAGGCCCTGTGGGTCCCGTATGCCCCGGCTCGGCTCCGTTGGGACGAGTGGCCGCGCCGGTCGTCCCGGGCGCGCCCTCCTCGATCGCGGCCGAGGCGGACCGGGCCGAGGCACCCGTATCGACCGCGGCCGCTGCGGACGGAGCCGGGACGGCGGCGGACTGTCCCCCGGCCGCAGCGCCCTCGCCTGCGGAGCCCCCGGTCGCCGCAGCCGCCCGATGCCGCGGGATGAACGACGCGACCGCGAAGGCGAGCAGTGCCGCGCTGCCGCCGATGGCCAGGACGGTCTTGAAGCCGTTCTCGGAGGGGAGGGGCACCCCGCCGAGGTTCGTGGTCATCTGCGACAGGATGACGCCGGCCACGGCGCTGGCCGTCGACGTACCGATGGACCGCATCAGGGTGTTGAGGCTGTTGGCGGCGCCCGACTGCGACGGCGGCACGGCGCTCATGATGAGCGCGGGCATCGCACCGTACGTGAAGCCGATACCGGAACCGATGACGCAGGACACCAGGACGAACTGCCAGACCTCGGCCATCAGCAGGATGTTCAGGCCGTAGCCGGTGGCCACGATCAAGGCGCCGAGCATCAGGCTGGCCTTCGGGCCCCTGGCCTTGGAGAGGGCCGCGGAGACCGGGGCGACCGCCATCATCACCAGGCCGGACGGGGCCATGACCAGGCCGGCGGTGAGCAGCGACTTGCCGAGACCGTAGCCGGTCGCCTCAGGCAACTGCAGGAGCTGCGGAAGCACCAGGGACATCGCGAACATGCCGAAGCCGAGCGCGATCGAGGCGAGGTTGGTGACCAGGACCTGGCGGCGGGCGGTGGTACGAAGGTCGACCAGCGGTTGCTCGGCACGCAGCTCGTACCAGCCCCACAGCAGCAGGATCACGACGGCCGCGCCGAAGAGGCCGAGCGTGGTGCCGCTGCCCCAACCCCAGTCGCCACCCTTGGAGATGGGCAGCAGCAGACAGATCAGACCGGCCGCCATGCCGATGCCGCCGAGGACATCGAACCGGCCGCCCGTGCGCACCTTCGACTCGGGCACCACGAGCAGGACCAGAAGGAGGGCTACGGCGCCCATCGCGGCCGAGCTCCAGAACAGTACGTGCCAGTCGAAGTTGTCGGCGATCACGGCGGCCGCCGGCAGGCCGAGGGCACCGCCGACACCGAGAGAGGCGCTCATGAGCGCGGTGGCGGAACCGAGCCGTTCGGTGGGCAGTTCGTCCCGCATGATGCTGATACCGAGCGGGATCACACCGCTCGCCGTGCCCTGCAGCGCCCGGCCGACGATCATCGGGGCCAGCGACTCGCTGAAGGCGGCGGTGACCGAACCGGCGATGAGCAGGACCAGGCTCGCCAGGAGCAAGCGCCGCTTGCCGTACATGTCTCCGAGCCGCCCCATCATCGGGACGGCCACGGCTGCGGCGAGCAGCGTGGCGGTGACGGCCCAGGCGGCGTCGGACGCCGGGGCGTTCAGGAGCTTCGGCAGCTCCGGGACGATCGGAATCACCAGGGTCTGCATCAACGAGACCACGATCCCGCCGAAGGCCAGGACCGCGACGACGGCATTGGCCCGCGGCGCTGCGGACACCACCCCGTCGTCGGCGGCGGGTTGGGGAAGGGCGTGGGACATGTGCCGGGCCTCCGTAGACATGGGGCATGTGCTGCATACGCATCCCCATGCGCAGGCGCATGGGGTGTGTCCTTCATCCTCAAGCTAAGTCAGTTGATTGACTTAAGCAAGTGCTGTGTTGGTGCGCAAGGGCTCGGTGAAGGGTTCGAGGTGGCGGACTGGGCGGAGCGGATCTACTCCGGCGCGGGTCTGCCCCGGCGCGAAGGGGTACATACGTCGGCATGGGACGGATCGACTACCTGCACGACCCTGCCGCCCCACCGGCCAACTCGTGGTGCCCTCCGTGGTGGCGTTCGTGCAGAACGGCGCGGGACAGATGCTCATGGTCCGGCGCTCCGACAGCGGCCGCTGGGCACTGCCCGGCGGGGGCCATGAGGTGGGGGAGTCCATCAGGGACACCGTGGTACGCGAGGTCTGGGAGGAGACCGGGATCAAGGTCGACGTCGTCGATCTCTCCGGGATCTACACCGATCCGGGCCATGTGATGCGCTACGACGACGGCGAGATCCGCCAGCAGTTCAGCATCTGCTTCCGCGCGCGCCCCACCGACGGCGAACTCCGCACGAGCAGTGAAAGCACGGCCGTGCGCTGGGTCGACCCGGCCGACCTTTCCGACCTGGACGTCCATCCGACGATGCGCCTGCGCATCGACCACGCGATGGACCGGACACGCACGTCTCCCCATATCGGTTGACCTCAGTTGACCTCAGTTGACCTCAGTTGACCTCAGTTGACCTCGGTAGGCGCCGGCGGCGTGGGCTGACGGTCCGGTCCCGACCAAGCAGCCCTGGACGCCCCAGACCCGACGGCACCTCCCCCTCCCTACTCCTAGGCAGCAGGCAGCAGGCAGCAGGCACAGCTCCGCCCGCGCCGCAGCCACCCCTCCCAGGGCGGGTGCCCCACGCACAACACGCCTCTGCCCAGGGCACACTGGCACACTGACCGCATGTCCACTCGCCGCAGACGCTGCCCCGAATGCCGTCGAGAGATCGCCATCGTCGCCGGACGCTTCGCACGGCATGACCCGCCCGGCGTACGCCGGAACGGCGCACTCGTCTCCTGCCCCGGCTCCCGCCGACAGGCTCAACTCGACGCGGCCCAACCGTCGTTGGACGCCTTCGTCATCCCCGAGATTCCGGGCCAACTGCCCCTGTTCTAGATGGCCACTTTCTGGACCACCGCCTTCTGGACGACCTCCTTCTGGAGGCCGCCGCGGACGGCCGCCTGCTAGGGCTCCTGGGCCCCCGCCCGTACGTCCATCCGCGTCACCAGCCCGTCCCCGCCGAACCGGTACACGTGCTCGACCGTCCCCTCCGCCCACCGGTCACCCGACGCGTCCCGCATCCCGGTCCGTACGGTCGCCACCACGCCCTCGCCATCCCCGTCGAGCCGCACCCCCTCCAGCCGTACGAGGGGATGCCCGGCCGCGAACTGCCGCGTCCAGTAGGCGCGTACCTCCTCGCGGCCGTGCAGACGGGCGCCGTCGAGGACGTTCGGCCAGTCCACGTCCGGCGCCAGACACAGGAGTACGAAGGTGTCGCGCTCGTCGGTCGAGAAGACCTCGTACATCCGCCGCAGCAGGGCCTCTTGTGCGGCCGGCGCCACCTCGCCTGCCATGCTCAGTTCCCGGCGACGGACTTCACGGCCACCGACACCGGAGCCGACCCACTGACCAGTTCCAGAGTCAGGCCGGCCGTCGCCGGGGTGTCCACCAACTCCGCGAGTACGGCGGCCACGTCGTCACGGGGGATCGTGCCGCGGCCCGTGTGCGCCTCCAGCCGGACCAGGCCGGTACCGGCGTCGTTCGTCAGCATCCCGGGGCGCAGGATCGTCGCGTCGAGCGCGTCCAGCCGCAGTACGTGGGCGTCGGCCTCGCCCTTCGCGCGCAGGTACACGTCGAAGATGTCGTCCCCCTGGTGTGCGGGATCGGCGCCCATCGACGAGACGACCACGTGTCGTCGTACGCCGACCCGAACCGCCGCGTCCGCAAACAGGATCGCCGCCTCCTTGTCCACGGTGTCCTTGCGGGCCGCCCCGCTGCCCGGACCTGCGCCCGCCGCGAAGACCGCTGCGTCGGCGCCCTGCAGACACGCCGCGACCTCCTCGACCGAGGCCGACTCAAGATCCAGCAGAACTGGTTCGGCACCGGCCTCCCGCAGGTCGTCGCCCTGCTCGGCGTGACGGATGATCCCCGCAACCTCGTCTCCGCGCGCGGCGAGCAACCGCTCCAGCCGCAGCGCGATCTGACCATGACCACCAGCGATGACAATGCGCATGTTTCCGACCGTACGCCCGGACGACCGCATCCGCCGCACGACTTGAGCCACGTCCCAGGGTGCGCATGCGGAACCGCGTACGGAGCCGCATGCGGAGCGCACACGAAGCGCTCACGCGCTGGGCGCACGACCTTCGCCTGCGCGCTCCCTAGTGCGCCTCGACGACTTCTGTCGTGGCGCCCCGCATGGACTGAGGGCTCGGGCTCTTCGGGCTCTTCGGACTCTTGGGTGGCGGCGCATGAGCCGAAAGCGATCACGCTCAGTGCCCGGCGGCGATGCCGTACAGGACTCCTCGTACGTTCACGACGATGTGCCCTCGGCGTACACGTAGACAGGACTCACCCGGCGCACGTGCCTGCCCTGCGCGCCCCGCGCATGCTGGGCCTACCGCGAGCCCCAACGCCTCAGCGCCCGCCCGCTCAGACAACCTGTCCGGGGCCATCGCCCCCGGACCACTCCCGGACCACTCCCGACCCCGCGCGCTGAGCGTCTGCCCATCCCTCGCTTACTCCGCCCCACCCTCACGACAACGCCCCCCGCCCCTGCCGAGGCAACCCCAGTTCCACCGCCGCAGCCGAGTTGCAGTACTCCCGTACAGCGCTCGTCCGCGCCACCACCCGCCCCCGGTGCACCACGATCCGGCTGTACGCCAGCGACAGCGCGCCCGCCAGCCGGTCACCGCGCAGGGCCAGCAACTCGGCCGGGAAACCCGCCTCCACGCGCATCTCGGGCAGCCCCATCACAGCCCGTGCCGACGAGCTGACCGCGTCGTACGAGTCCTCGGGCCGCAACCCGTACCGGGAGGCCAGCAGGTAGGCCGCCTCCAAGGGGTCGCCGCGCCCCACCGGGTTGGACATGTCGCGCAGGGCGCCGCTGCCCGCGGCGACGCGCACGCCGGCCGTCCGCAGCAGCCGTACGGGAGCCGTGTCCCGCTGGTCGGTGCCGCCGCAGCCGCCCTGGGGCAGGCACACCACCGTCACCCCGGCCGCCGCGAGCTGGTCCGCGGTGCGTCGGACGGTCTCGTCAGGCAGCCGCGAGAGGCCGCCGCACGGGCCGATCGTCACCCCGGGGCGCAGCCCGCCGGCCATCGCCACGAGCCGCGCGAGACGGGCCGGATCGGCGGCGTCGGTGTGCAGGTCGACCGGGCAGCCGTGTTCGGCGGCGACCTCGAGGACCGCTTCCACGTATCCGGTCGGATCGGGGTCCAGGTCCGGACAGCCGCCCACCACAGAGGCGCCCATCTTCAGCGCGTCCCGCAGCATCGAGAGCCCGTCCGCCCCCGCCACGCCGGTCAGTACCCTCGGCATCGCCACCGTCGTCAGTTCCGTCAGCCCGCGCAGCGAACGCCTCGCCTGCAGTACGGCGGCCAGCGCGCCCAACCCCTGAACATCGCCCACGCGCACGTGTGCCCGCAACGCGGTCGCCCCGTGCCCCAGTTGCAACAGCGCCGCCTCGGTGGCCCGGCGCTGGACCTCCTGGGCCTCGTACGAGGCCGGGCCGTCGCCCTCTGCCGACAGCGCGGTGTCCAGGTGGGCGTGCGGTTCAGCCGGCGCCGGCAGGAGCAGATAGCCGGTGAGGTCCACGCGCGTGCCACAGCCCCGCACTCCGCCCGCAGCCAGGCTGCCGGCCGTACCGACCGCCTCGATGCGCCCGCCGCCCAGCCGTACGTCCACGGTCCGGCCGTCCGTCAGCCGCGCCCCGCACAGCAGCAAGGCGGCCGGGTCACCCGCCTGTCCCGCGGAGCCCGGGAAACCCGAAGAAGGCGAACCCGAAGAACCCGAAGAGCGTGAAGAGCCCGTAGAACCCGCAGAACCAGAAGAACCGGAACAACCCGAAGCACCGGAGGCACTGGAGGACGACGAGCCCGATGAGGACGACGAGTGGGGCGGCTGCGGCTGGCTGTCGGGCATCGCGCTCCAGGGATCGGGGACTGCGCAGCAGGACGCAAGATCACGCAGAGTGAGTCGAGCCTAGGGTGGCGATCCGCTCGCGTCGGGGAGGAGCGCAATAGTCGTACCGGTGTGGTCCGGCGTACCGGAGAGGCCTCAGTGACTGGTGGGAGCGCCGTGGGACGGGCTGCGGCAGGGGCCTGGACAGCGGGTGGAACAAGGCCGGACGGGGGCCCCGAAACGGATTTGGGCGAACGGCGGGCGAGCGTGTAATGTCTTCATCGCTCGCCCCAATAGCTCAGTCGGTAGAGCGTCTCCATGGTAAGGAGAAGGTCTACGGTTCGATTCCGTATTGGGGCTCTGGTGTGAGAGGTCCCCGCCGCAAGGCGGGGCCGATCGCATCACAGCGGTGTAGCTCAGTCGGTAGAGCAAGCGGCTCATAATCGCTGTGTCACCGGTTCAAGTCCGGTCACCGCTACTGACAGTAGCCGATTGCGGGGTCGGTCCTTCGATCGGCTACTCTTTTATGCGTTAAACCGTCCTATCCGTTCGTCAAGGAGCACTCACGTGGCTGCCACCGACGTCCGCCCGAAGATCACGCTGGCCTGCGTGGAGTGCAAGGAGCGGAACTACATCACCAAGAAGAACCGGCGTAACAACCCGGACCGACTGGAGATGAAGAAGCACTGCCCGCGTTGCAACGCGCACACCGCGCACCGCGAAACGCGATAAATCAGGCTCGTACGCGAGGCCGCCCCCACTAGTCGGGGGCGGCCTCGCGTCGTTTCGACGCCGGTTACCGACCGGTTCCAGCCGACTACAGGGCGCCCAGAGCGGACAACGAGCCGGCGTCAGACATCAGGTCGACGTCAGACACCAGGTCGACGTCAGGCAGATGTCAGGCGTCAGGCAGGCATGTCGCAGGCATCTGGTAGACGTCGGCGCACAGGCAGATATCAGCGCATCAGCAGGTAGACATCGGGAGGTGCGGGCCATGGCGCTCGACCAGTCCTTCGTGGGGCGGAGTTATCCGCCGACCGAGTCCTATGAGGTGGGCCGGGAGAAGATCCGTGAGTTCGCGGAGGCAGTGGGGGACTCCAACCCGGCGTACACGGACCCGGAGGCCGCCAAGGCGCTGGGGCATCCGGATGTGATCGCCCCGCCGACGTTCGTCTTCGCGATCACCTTCAAGGCCGCGGGACAGGTCGTCGAGGATCCCCAGCTCGGCCTGGACTACAGCCGTGTGGTGCACGGTGACCAGAAGTTCGCCTACGTCCGTCCGGTGCGTGCCGGTGACCGGCTGTCGGTCACCTCGTCCATCGAGGCCATCAGGTCCATGGCGGGCAACGACATCCTGGACATCCGGGGCGAGGTCCGTGACGAGGCGGGCGAGCATGTGGTGACCGCCTGGACGAAGCTGGTGGCCCGCGCGGCCGAGGAGGCGTGAGGAACCGATGACGGCGAAGATCGCTTACGACGGGGTCGAGGTCGGGACCGAACTGCCTGGCCAGGCGTTCCCGGTGACGCGGGCCACGCTCGTGCAGTACGCGGGTGCTTCGGGGGACTTCAACCCGATCCACTGGAACGAGAGGTTCGCCAGGGAGGTCGGGCTGCCGGACGTGATCGCGCACGGCATGTTCACGATGGCCGAGGCGATCCGAGTGGTCACCGACTGGGCCGGCGACCCGGGCGCGGTCGTCGAGTACGGCGTCCGTTTCACCCGGCCGGTGGTCGTCGCGGACGACGACCAGGGTGCCGTCATCGAGGTCAGCGGCAAGGTGGCAGCCAAGCTCGACGACCACACAGTCCGCGTGGACCTCACGGCGACCAGCGCCGGGCAGAAGGTGCTGGGGATGTCGCGGGCGGTCGTACGGCTGGCCTGAGGAGGGCACTGCATCCCAGTCGATGCCTTGATGCCTTGGTCTCTTGGTCCCTTGATGCCTTGGTCCCTTGATGCGGCGATGCTGCGACGCGGCGATGTAAGGGGCGTTCTCCATTGCGAGGCGCCCCTTACGTATATGTAGCCCCCTGCCTGCGACAACGACTCGTGGTGAGAGAGCGTTCCGGCGCGGCCCGCGGCCCGCGGCCCGCGGCCCGCGGCCTCACCGACGGCCGTCTGGCAGTAGCGCCGGCATCCCTTCGCTTCCCCCACCTCCCTTCCTCCTCCCCTTTGTCTCCCCCTTCGCCCCTTCGCCCCTCCTTCCCTGCCTTCGGCCCCCTCCTCCACCCTCTTGACGTAGTTAGTGATTGAGTACTAACTTACTGGCATGGCCAGGATGAGCGCAGAGGAGAGGCGCGAGAGCGTCATCCGTGCGGCGACCGCCGAGTTCGCCCGCGGTGGTTACTACGGCACGTCGACCGAGGCGATCGCCAAACGGGTCGGCGTCTCGCAGCCGTATCTCTTCCGGCTCTTCCCGGGCAAGAAGGCGATGTTCCTCGCGGTGGCGCAGCGCTGTGTGGAGGACACGATCCGCACGTTCGAGGAGGCCGCCGAGGGGCTGGAGGGCGAAGAGGCCCGGATTGCCATGGCGAACGCGTACACCCAGGTGATCGCGGAGCGGCCCGAGCGGCTGCTGATGCAGATGCAGATGTACGTCACCGTGGCCGCCGCCGAGCAGGCCGGCGACCACGAACTCGGCGAGGAGGTGCGGGCGGGCTGGATGCGACTCTGGGACACGGTTCATCTGCCGCTCGGCGCCGACATCGACGAGACGACGTCGTTCATGGCGTGCGGGATGCTCATCAACTGCCTGGTGGCCATGGGATTTCCTCCCGGACATCGAGTCTGGGAAGGGGTCTATCCGGAGGCGCGGCTCAAGGGCCGTCTGGAGAAGTAGTCCGCGGGAGGGGCTCGTAACTGCTCGCAGACGCCTTTTCATGACCATTGAAGTTAGTGATCAATAACTAAATTGACTCTACATCCATCGATATGTACGACCGATCACCCGCTGGGGGAGCGATGTCACAGCAGACCGCACGGCGCGGGGGAACCGTCTGGGCCCTCGTCATCACCAGCGTCGCCGGATTCATGGCGGCCCTGGACAACCTCGTCGTCACCACCGCCCTGCCTTCCATCCGCAAGGACCTCGGCGGGGCGCTGGGTGACCTGGAATGGACGGTGAGCGCGTACACACTCACCTTCGCCGTCCTCCTGATGTTCGGGGCGGCGCTCGGCGACCGCTTCGGCCGCCGCCGGCTCTTCCTCGTCGGCCTCACCGTCTTCACCGGTGCCTCCGCCGCCGCGGCCATGGCGACCGGCATCAACTCCCTGATCGCCGCCCGCGCGGTCCAGGGCGTCGGTGCGGCGATCATGATGCCGCTGACACTCACCCTGCTGACCGCGGCCGTGCCTGCCGCCAAGCGCGGCATGGCGTACGGCATCTGGGGTGCCGTCAACGGGCTCGCCGTGGCCTCCGGACCGCTCATCGGCGGCAGCCTCACCGAGCATGTCTCCTGGCACTGGATCTTCTGGCTGAACGTCCCGCTTGGCATCGCCCTGCTGCCGCTCGCCCGCCTGCGCCTTGCCGAGTCGTACGGCACCGGCGCCCCGCTGGACGTCCCCGGCACCCTGCTCGCCAGCGGCGGCCTGTTCGGGATCGTCTACGGCCTGGTCCGCGGGCCGGCCGACGGCTGGACCAGCTCCCTGGTGCTCACCGGCCTGTTCGCCGGCGCCGCGCTCCTCGTCGGCTTCGTCGGCTTCAGCATCCGCGCCAAGAACCCCATGCTCCCGATGCGGCTGTTCCGCTCCCGTGCCTTCGCCGGGATCAACGCGGCCAGCCTGCTGATGTTCCTCGGCATGTTCGGTTCGATCTTCCTGCTCAGCCAGTTCATGCAGGGTGTCCTCGGCTACTCGCCCACCGAGGCGGGCCTCAGGATGCTGCCCTGGACCGGCATGCCGATGCTGGTCGCGCCGATCGCCGGCATCCTGTCCGACCGCATCGGAGGCCGGCCCGTCGTCGCCACCGGCCTCTTCCTGCAGGCCGCCGGCCTCGGCTGGATGGCCGCAGTGGTGGCACCAGGCGTCTCCTACGCCGCCCAGCTGCCCGCCCTGATCATCAGCGGCATCGGCATGGCCCTCTACTTCGCCCCCGCCGCCAACCTGGTCATGTCCAGCGTTCTGCCCAAGGAGCAGGGCATCGCCTCCGGAGCCAACAACGCACTGCGCGAGGTCGGCGGCGCACTCGGCATCGCGATCATGGCGTCGATCTTCTCGGCACAGGGTGGCTACGAGTCCGCGCAGGCCTTCGTCGACGGCCTGCAGCCCGCGCTGGTGACGGGCTCCGCGGTCGTCGCGGTCGCCGCGGTGGCCGCCCTGCTGATCCCCGCCCGGCGCCGCGCCGCCGAGACCGTTGAGGCGGCCGAAGAGGCCCAGGCGCCCGCGCTGGAGACGGCGTCCCACTGACCCTCTGATCTGGCGTCCCATGGACACCGATCTGGCGTCCCACGGACATCTCGATCTGGAGCCCGACCGACATCCCGATCTGGAGGAGCAGCGCACTCCGGCACCCACGCCCCGACCGCCGGCGGTCCGGCCGCACAGATGCGGGTTGCGAAGTCCGCCGGCTGGAAGGCGTCCGGCGACGAACTCCCGCTCCACTGGAGACAGGAGTTCCGGCGCCTGACCTGAGCACGCGCGCGTGGCCGGGCTGTCGGCCGATCGCTGCCGGGGCTGTCAGCGGCGTCTCGTAGTCTTGGCGCGTGCAGGAACTCCACGACGCTCCCCTCGCCCCGCTGACCACGTTCCGGCTGGGCGGTCCCGCGACCCGGCTGCTCACCGCGACCACCGATGCCGAGGTGATCGCCGCCGTCCGCGAGGCCGACGACACCGGGACGCCGCTGCTGCTGATCGGCGGCGGTTCGAACCTGGTCATCGGCGACAAGGGCTTCGCGGGCACCGCACTGGTCATCGCGACCAAGGGCTTCGACCTGGCCGGCACCCGCCTTGAACTGGCCGCCGGAGAGGTGTGGACCGACGCAGTCGCCCACACCGTGGAGGCCGGTCTGGCCGGCGTCGAGTGCCTGGCCGGCATCCCGGGCTCGGCCGGCGCCACCCCCATCCAGAACGTGGGGGCGTACGGCCAGGAGGTCTCCTCCACCATCACCGAAGTGATCGCCTACGACCGGCACACGCGCGAGACGGTCACCGTCCCGAGCGCCGACTGCGCGTTCTCGTACCGGCACAGCCGCTTCAAGGCCGACCCCGAGCGGTATGTCGTCCTGCGCGTGCGATTCGAGCTGGAGGACGCCGACGGACTCTCGGCGCCCCTCAAGTACGCCGAGACCGCCCGCGCCCTCGGCGTCGAGCCCGGGGACCGCGTCCCGCTGGCCGCCGCCCGCGAGACCGTCCTCAAGCTGCGCTCCGGCAAGGGCATGGTCCTGGACCCCGAGGACCACGACACCTGGTCGGCCGGCTCCTTCTTCACCAACCCGATCCTCACAGACGCCCAGTACGCCGCGTTCCACGCGCGCGTGCGGGAGCGGCTCGGCGACGGCGTGGAGCCGCCCGCATACCCGGCGGGGGAGGGGCACACCAAGACCTCCGCGGCTTGGCTGATCGACAAGGCCGGCTTCACCAAGGGCTACGGCACCGGCCCCGCCCGCATCTCCACCAAGCACACCCTCGCCCTGACCAACCGGGGCGAGGCCACCACCGAGGACCTGCTCGCACTCGCCCGCGAGGTCGTCGCCGGCGTCCGCGAGGCCTTCGGCATCACACTCGTCAACGAGCCGGTGACAGTCGGCGTCAGCCTGTAGAGGGTGGCTCGCAGGGACCGGCAGGAGGCCGGCACGGCGGGCGCAGGAACGCCTCGGTTCGCCTCAGTACGCCACACCCACCCCCTGCTTCACCGTCCCCGGATCTTCCGTCATCGCCAGCATCGCGTGCGCCACATCCGCGCGCCCGATGAAGCGGCCTCGGGCCGGAAAGCCGCCGACCACCGTCCGGTAGGCGCCCGTCACCGGCTTGTCCTGCAGCCGCGGCGGCCGTACGACCGTCCAGTCCGACGCGCTGCCGGCCAGCTCGCCCTCCATGGCGCCCAGGTCGGCGTAGACGTCCTTGAGCAGGGCGGAGATGAGGGCGCGCATCGTGCGGTCGAGCGGACCGTCCCCCTCGGGCTGCGGGCCGACCGGGCTCGCGCTCACCACGAGCAGCCGCCGCACCCCTTCCGCCTCCATGGCACCCAGCACCGTGCGCGTCAGCCTGGTCGCCACCCCCGCCTCCTTGCGGCTGCGCGCGCCGAGCCCCGACAGCACCACGTCCCGGCCGGCCACCGCGGGCCGCACCTTCTCCGGGTCGGCGAGGTCGTCCCGGAACACCTCCAGCCGATCGCCCGTCACGGACAGGCGTGCGGGGTCCCGCACGACCGCCGTCACCTCGTGGCCCGCGCCCAGGGCCTGGCGGACGATCTCCCGGCCAATGCCGCCGGTGGCGCCGAAAACGGTGAGTTTCATGGCTACTCCCGTGCCTCTGGATGGTGGGTGAGTATTCACTCACCACTTCTCCCCACTAGAGTGAGTGGGCACTCACCCACCCGTCAAGCATGATTGGACGACCCATGGAAACGAAGCCGGCCCGGGTCCGCATCCTCGATGCCGCTCACGAGCTGATGCTCACCGTCGGGCTGGCCCGCACCACCACCAAGGAGATCGCCAGGGCGGCCGACTGCTCCGAGGCCGCGCTCTACAAGTACTTCGCCAGCAAGGAGGAGCTGTTCATCCGGGTTCTCTCGGAACGGCTGTCCCAGTTGACGCCGCTGCTGAGCAGGCTGGCCGCCGAGCCCGGACAGGGCACGCTGGAGGAGAACCTGACCGAGATCGCCCGACACGCCGCCCTCTTCTACGAGGAGAGCTTCCCGATCGCCGCGTCCCTGTACGCCGAGACCCAGCTCAAGCGGCGCCACGACGACGCGATGCGGCAGATGGGAACGGGCCCGCACAAGCCGATCCAGGGTCTGGACACCTACCTGCGGGCCGAGCAGGAACTCGGCCGGGTCAGCCACGACGCGGACACCTTCGCGGCCGCGTCACTGCTGCTGGGCGCCTGCGCGCAGCGGGCGTTCGCCTACGACGCGACAAGGGAGGCCCTACGACCGCCGGTGGACGATTTCGCCGCGCGCCTGGCACGGACCCTGCTGATCGGCATCGCCGACTGACCTAGGCCAGCCAGTCGTCCACCCCCGCCAGCAGCTTCGCCCGCACGTCCTCCGGCGCCGCCGAAGCGCGCACCGACTGGCGGGCCAGCTCCGCCAACTCCTCGTCCGTGAAGGCGTGATGGCGCCGGGCGATGTCGTACTGGGCGGCCAGCCGCGAGCCGAACAACAGCGGGTCGTCGGCGCCGAGCGCCATCGGGACCCCCGCCTCGAACAGCGTGCGCAGCGGGACGTCCTCGGGCTTCTCGTAGACCCCCAGGGCCACGTTCGAGGCGGGACACACCTCGCATGTCACACCCCGGTCCGCCAGGCGCTTCAGTAGACGAGGGTCCTCCGCCGCCCGCACGCCGTGCCCGATCCGGTTCGCGTCCAGGTCGTCGAGGCAGTCCCGCACCGACGCCGGCCCGGTCAGCTCGCCGCCGTGCGGGGCGGACAGCAGGCCGCCCTCGCGCGCGATGTTGAACGCCCGGTCGAAGTCCCTCGCCATACCCCGGCGTTCGTCGTTCGAGAGTCCGAAGCCGACCACGCCCCGGTCCGCGTACCGTACCGCCAGCCGGGCCAGCGTGCGCGCGTCCAGCGGGTGCTTCATCCGGTTCGCGGCGACCAGGACCCGCATCCCGATCCCCGTCTCGCGCGACGTGGTCTCCACCGCGTCCAGGATGATCTCCAGCGCCGGGATCAACCCACCCAGCCGAGGCGCGTACGACGTCGGGTCCACCTGGATCTCCAGCCACCCCGAGCCGTCCTTCACATCCTCCTCCGCGGCCTCCCGCACCAGCCGCCGGATGTCCTCGGGCTCTCTGAGGCACGAGCGCGCGGCGTCGTACAGCCGCTGGAAGCGGAACCAGCCCCGCTCGTCCGTCGCCCGCAACTTCGGCGGCTCCCCGCTGGTCAGCGCCTCGGTCAGCGCGTCGGGCAGACGCACCCCGTACTTGTCGGCCAGCTCCAGCACGGTCGTGGGCCGCATCGACCCGGTGAAGTGCAGGTGCAGATGGGCCTTCGGCAGCTCGGAGACATCACGTACACCCGGGGGGTTCGGGGGGTGTCCCCCTGAAGAGCTCAGCATTCCAGGATCCTGCCGTATGCCCCAGCCGTCCCGGAAGCGGATTCCCCGTACGTGGTCTTGCTCGCACAAAAAAACGGGCCCCCTCATCCGAGGGGGCCCGTTGTGACTTGCGGCGAGGTCAGTCCTGCGCCTCCGCGAGCAGCTTCTGGATCCGGCTGACGCCCTCGACGAGATCCTCGTCACCCAGGGCGTACGACAGCCGCAGATAACCGGGCGTGCCGAAGGCCTCGCCCGGGACGACCGCGACCTCGGCCTCCTCCAGGATCAGCGCGGCCAGCTCGACCGTGTCCTGCGGACGCTTGCCGCGGATCTCCTTGCCGAGCAGGCCCTTTGCCGACGGGTACGCGTAGAACGCGCCCTCGGGCTCGGGGCAGACGATGCCGTCGATCTCGTTGAGCATCCGCACGATGGTCTTGCGGCGGCGGTCGAAGGCCTCGCGCATCGTCGCGACCGCGTCCAGGTCACCGGAGACGGCGGCCAGGGCGGCGACCTGTGCGACGTTCGACACGTTCGACGTGGCGTGCGACTGCAGGTTCGTCGCGGCCTTGACCACGTCCTTCGGGCCGATGACCCAGCCCACGCGCCAGCCCGTCATGGCGTACGTCTTCGCGACGCCGTTGACCACGATGCACTTGTCGCGCAGCTCGGGCAGCAGCGCCGGCAGGGACACGGAGACGGCGTCGCCGTAGACCAGGTGCTCGTAGATCTCGTCGGTCAGCACCCACAGGCCGTGCTCGACGGCCCAGCGGCCGATCGCCTCGGTCTCGGCCTCGGAGTACACCGCGCCGGTCGGGTTGGACGGCGAGACGAAGAGGACGACCTTCGTCTTCTCCGTGCGCGCGGCCTCCAGCTGCTCCACGCTCACGCGGTAACCGGTGGTCTCGTCCGCGACGACGTCCACCGGGACACCGCCGGCCAGACGGATCGACTCCGGGTACGTCGTCCAGTACGGCGCCGGCACGATGACCTCGTCGCCCGGGTCGAGGATCGCGGCGAAGGCCTCGTAGATGGCCTGCTTGCCGCCGTTGGTGACCAGGATCTGCGAGACGTCCGGCTCGTAGCCCGAGTCGCGCAGTGTCTTCGCGGCGATCGCGGCCTTCAGTTCGGGCAGACCGCCGGCCGGCGTGTACCGGTGGTACTTCGGGTTCCTGCAGGCCTCGACCGCGGCCTCGACGATGTAGTCCGGAGTGGGAAAGTCGGGTTCACCTGCGCCGAAGCCGATCACCGGACGCCCGGCGGCCTTGAGGGCCTTGGCCTTGGCGTCCACGGCGAGGGTGGCGGACTCGGAGATCGCGCCGACTCGGGCGGAGACCCGGCGCTCGGTGGGAGGGGTTGCAGCGCTCATGCCCCCATCGTTTCAGACCGGAAACGTCCCCGGCACACGGGTTTCACGGACTGAACATCCTGGGGTCGACCACTGAACACGTATCCGGATTCACACGATGGCCTGGGTGATCTTCCGAGGGATTTCCGGCGATCTTCCTTCCCCAAGGCCCTTACGGGCGCTTTCTGTTCGACGGGGCGCTTCGGACCACGTACACTCTCACCTCGTTGGCCATCAGCAGCCGCGCCGCAGACGGTGCACACCGAGCACTCGGTCGGATGCGGTACGTTGGTGGACACACAAAGGGTCGTAGCTCAATTGGTAGAGCACCGGTCTCCAAAACCGGCGGTTGGGGGTTCAAGTCCCTCCGGCCCTGCTACACACACCTTCGCCAGGATGTGTGCGCATGTACGTACTGCATTGCAACGCCGTGCGGCTCAGACCGGGCGCGGCACGGCCACGACCCGGGAACAGGTGAGGACGAATGGCGGACGCCGTGGGCTCCATCGACACGCCTGATGCCCAGGATGAGGCGCGGGAGACCAAGAAGTCCCGCAAGGGCGGCAAGAGGGCCAAGAAGGGCCCGTTCAAGAGGCTTGCCCTCTTCTATCGCCAGATCATCGCCGAACTCCGCAAGGTCGTCTGGCCTACGCGGAATCAGCTGTCGACGTACACCACCGTGGTGATTGTCTTCGTCGTCATCATGATCGGCCTGGTGACCGTGATTGACTATGGGCTCAACCACGCGGCCAAGTACGTCTTCGGCTGAGCAGAGAGCGAAGGGCGCCGAGGTACCCGGCGCCCCTTTCGCATGTTCCACCCCCATGTATCCAGGAAGAAGCAGCCACCGTGTCTGACACGAACCTGAACGACGACGCCATCGAGCCGGACGAGTCCGTGGACGACGAACTCGACATCGTCGAGGGCGCGGACGAGCAGGACGAGTTCGAGGCTGCCGAGGCCGAGGCGGAGGAGCCGGCCGAGGAGGCCGCCCTGCAGGTCGTGGACGAGGAAGAGATCGCCGAGGAGGAGCCCGAGCCGGTCGAGCCCGTCGACCCGGTCCAGGCGCTCCGCGAGGAGCTTCGCTCCCTGCCCGGCGAGTGGTACGTCATCCACACCTACGCCGGTTACGAGAACCGCGTGAAGACCAACCTGGAGCAGCGCGCCGTCTCGCTGAACGTCGAGGACTACATCTTCCAGGCCGAGGTGCCGCAGGAAGAGGTCGTCCAGATCAAGAACGGCGACCGCAAGACCATCAAGCAGAACAAGCTCCCGGGCTACGTCCTCGTCCGCATGGACCTGACGAACGAGTCCTGGGGTGTGGTCCGCAACACCCCCGGCGTCACCGGCTTCGTGGGCAACGCCTACGACCCCTACCCGCTGACCCTGGACGAGATCGTCAAGATGCTCGCCCCCGAGGCCGAGGAGAAGGCAGCCCGTGAGGCCGCCGAGGCCGAGGGCAAGCCCGTCCCGCAGCGCAAGGTCGAGGTCCAGGTGCTGGACTTCGAGGTCGGCGACTCGGTCACCGTCACCGACGGCCCGTTCGCCACGCTCCAGGCGACCATCAACGAGATCAACCCCGACTCGAAGAAGGTCAAGGGCCTGGTGGAGATCTTCGGTCGGGAGACCCCGGTCGAGCTGTCGTTCGACCAGATCCAGAAGAACTAGTTCTTCCTGGAACACGCGCCTCCGACCAGGTCAGACAGGCTCTCGACAGCCGGTCTGACCTGCTCGGTTTTTGGCCGCACACCTATACCCGTTATCGTTGTGCGGTATGCCTTCATCCGGGACGCGACCCGGGCGCAGGCACGCCTCAATCGAAAGGACCCGGAGAGTAATGCCTCCCAAGAAGAAGAAGGTCACGGGGCTCATCAAGCTCCAGATCAACGCCGGTGCGGCGAACCCGGCCCCGCCGGTCGGCCCCGCGCTGGGTCAGCACGGCGTCAACATCATGGAGTTCTGCAAGGCGTACAACGCCGCGACCGAGTCGCAGCGTGGCTGGGTGATCCCGGTGGAGATCACGGTCTACGAGGACCGCTCCTTCACCTTCGTCACCAAGACGCCGCCGGCCGCGAAGATGATCCTCAAGGCCGCGGGTGTGGAGAAGGGCTCCGGCGAGCCGCACAAGACCAAGGTCGCCAAGATCACCGAGGCGCAGGTCCGCGAGATCGCCACGACCAAGCTCCCCGACCTCAACGCCAACGACCTGGACGCCGCGTCGAAGATCATCGCCGGCACCGCCCGTTCCATGGGCATCACGGTCGAGGGCTGAGCCCCAACCTCCCCGCACGTCAGCAGAAGTGGCAGGGCCTGCTCGGCCCGGACCACGACTCCTAAGAATCCACAGGAGCAGTAGTGAGCAAGCGCAGCAAGTCTCTCCGCGCTGCGGACGCCAAGATCGACCGGGACAAGCTCTACGCCCCGCTCGAGGCCGTCCGTCTCGCCAAGGAGACCTCCACGACCAAGTTCGACGGCACCGTCGAGGTCGCCTTCCGTCTGGGTGTCGACCCGCGCAAGGCCGACCAGATGGTCCGTGGCACCGTGAACCTGCCGCACGGCACCGGTAAGACCGCCCGGGTCCTGGTCTTCGCGACCGGTGACCGTGCAGCCGCCGCAGAGGCCGCGGGCGCCGACATCGTCGGCTCCGACGAACTGATCGACGAGGTGGCGAAGGGCCGTCTGGACTTCGACGCCGTCGTCGCCACCCCTGACCTCATGGGCAAGGTCGGCCGCCTCGGCCGCGTGCTCGGTCCCCGTGGTCTGATGCCGAACCCCAAGACCGGCACCGTGACCCCGGACGTCGCCAAGGCTGTCAACGACATCAAGGGCGGCAAGATCGAGTTCCGCGTCGACAAGCACTCGAACCTGCACTTCATCATCGGCAAGGTGTCGTTCGACGACACCAAGCTGGTGGAGAACTACGGCGCCGCACTGGACGAGATCCTCCGTCTGAAGCCGTCCGCCGCCAAGGGTCGCTACATCAAGAAGGCCGCGATCAGCACCACGATCGGCCCCGGCATTCCGGTCGACTCCAACCGCACCCGCAACCTCCTCGTCGAGGAGGACCCGGCCGCCGTCTGATCCGGACGGCAGTCGCGCGTACGCGTTCTTGACACGAGCCCCGCAACCTTTCGAGGTGCGGGGCTCGTCCCTTTCCCCGGACGTGTGTCAGTGCCCTGCGTTAGCGTGCGGGCACAGCAATCGCATAGGGGTGGGGACCAATGAAGAGCACGACCGTGCGCCGCGTGAGCCTGTCGATCGCGGCACTGACCGCGCTGTCGGCCGTGGCCGCCTGCAGCTCCTCGGGCTCCGGCAGGGACGGCAAGGACGGCAAGGCAGCCGGGAGGGCCGCGACGCACCTCAGCCCCATAGCGGCTCTGCGCACCGCCGAGAAGTCCACCGACAGCGCCGACTCCGCCAAGGTCGAGTCCACGACCACCATGGGCTCCCTGATGTCCATGACGGCCGACGGCGCCCTCGGCTGGGCCGACGGCCTCACCGGCAACCTCACCATCACCTACACCGGCGGCACCATGGCCGACACCATGCGCCAGCTCGGCACCACGTCGATGGAGGCCCGCTACCTGCCCGACGCGTACTACGCGAAGATGGGCGAGAAGTTCGCCGAGCAGGCGGGCGGCAAACACTGGATCCGGTACGGCTACACCGACCTGGCCGACCTCGGCGGCAGCTCAGGCGCCTACCTCAAGGACCAGATGCAGAACACGACGCCCAACCAGTCGGTGAAGCTCCTGCTGGCCTCCGGGGACGTCAAGAAGGCCGGCACCGAGAAGGTGCGCGGCGTGAACACCACGCACTACTCGGGCACGGTGGACGTCGCCGACCTCGCCGGCAAGAACTCCAACCTCACCGCGAGCCAGCTCGCCGGCCTGAAGAAGCAGCTCACCCAGGCCGGCGTCACCACGGAGACCGTCGACATCTGGGTGGACGGCCAGGACCTCCTGGTCAAGAAGACGGAGAAGGGCCGGATGACGGCCGGCGAGTACACCCAGACCGCGTACTACAGCGACTACGGCGTGAAGGTCTCCGCCACCAAGCCCGCGGCCGCCGACACCGAGGACTTCAAGGAGCTGCTGAAGAAGAAGGGCGCAGGGTCGGGCACCACGTCCTGACCCGCTGTTTCCCCTGGTGCCCACGGGAATGCGGGTGACTCCTGTCACCTCCTGAGGCTAAGCTCGCGTCATTACTGTGTATCTGCCATGCATTCCTTGGGGGGAATCGATGGAGTCTTCCGTACGTGGTTCGGCGCGCCGTAGAGCGACGGTTGCCGGTCTCGCCGCTCTGCTGCTCGCCGGGGGAGCGGCCGGCTGCCAGAAGGGCGCCGCGGAGCAGTCGCCGGACATGACGCCCGCCGCGGCCGTCGCCAAGGCGGCGAAGAACAGCGAGGACATCACGTCCCTGCGCTACAGGATGACCGGCGACATCCCGGGCCAGGGCCGGGTCACAGGCGACGCCGCGATGAGCATGAAGCCGCTGGCGATGAGCATGAAGATCACGGCCCAGGGCCAGGCCACCGACGGCCCGGTCGAGATCCGCCTCGTCGACAAGGCCATGTACGTCGGCGGGAACGCCTCCATGACCAAGGAGATGGACGGCAAGAGCTGGATCAAGTTCGACATGTCCGCGCTCGGCGCCGGCAAGGAGCTGAACGCCGACCAGCTGGGCGCAGGCCAGGCCGGCAAGAACCCGGCGAGTGAGTCCACCTTCCTCACCGGCTCCAAGGACGTGAAGAAGGTCGGCACCGAGACCGTCGACGGCGTGAAGACCACCCACTACGAGGGCACGGTCACCGTCGCCGGCATCAAGGCCTCCCTCAAGGACGAGAACAAGGCCGTCCGGGAGCAGCGCGAGAAGAGCCTCGACCAGTACGAGAAGATGGGCATCGACTCGATGACCATGGACATGTGGGTCGACGGCGATCACCACACCAAGCAGTTCCGGATGCGCGGCGACGCCGACAAGGGCCGCCTCGACATGAAGATCACCTTCCTCGACATCAACGAGCCGGTGAAGGTCACCGCCCCGCCCGCCAAGGACACGGCCGACCTCGCAGAGATGCTGAAGGGCGCCCAGGGCTGAGCCGTAGGAGCGGATTTGCTTGACGGCGATCCGTTCGCGTACCCTCCTTGAGAAGCCAAAGACCGCTGGTCGTTGCCGTGCGCTCCTGGAGGGCGCGGTGGCCGAAGGATCCGCTGAACCGCGGACGACCCGCGCAGGTGATCGTGGAAACGCTCCCGACAGTTCGCTGCTCACGCCGCGCACAATCGGTCGAGCTACGCCCCGAGCGCTTGCGCCGGGGCGTTTCGTTTTCCCCAGCCCCTTCCGAGCGGTCGTCATCACCCGGAAGGAGGCCGACGCTCATGGCAAGGCCCGACAAGGCTGCCGCGGTGGCCGAGCTCGCGGAGCAGTTCCGCAGCTCGAACGCCGCCGTGCTGACCGAGTACCGGGGTCTCACCGTGGCGCAGCTCAAGACGCTGCGCCGTTCGCTCGGTGAGAACGCCCAGTACGCCGTGGTGAAGAACACGCTGACCAAGATTGCGGCCAACGAGGCCGGGATCTCGACGCTCGACGACCTGTTCAACGGTCCGACGGCGGTCGCCTTCGTCACCGGTGACCCGGTGGAGTCGGCGAAGGGTCTTCGTGACTTTGCCAAGGACAACCCGAACCTCGTCATCAAGGGCGGTGTCCTTGACGGCAAGGCGCTGTCCGCCGACGAGATCAAGAAGCTTGCGGACCTTGAGTCCCGCGAGGTTCTGCTCGCCAAGCTGGCGGGCGCCTTCAAGGGCAAGCAGACCCAGGCTGCCCAGGTCTTCCAGGCGCTCCCGTCGAAGTTCGTCCGCACCGCGGAGGCGCTTCGTGCCAAGCAGGCCGAGCAGGGCGGTGCCGAGTAATTCGGCTCGCGAAATGACCGCCGCCTGAGGCTCTCCGCCTGAGGCAGAGGTCGTAGCGGGCCGAACGTACGCCCGCCAGACATGTACATCCCGGCACCAGCCGAAATTAGTGGAAGGAAAGCCATCGTGGCTCTCACCCAGGACGAACTGCTCGCCGAGTTCGAGGGCATGACCCTCATCCAGCTCTCCGAGTTCGTGAAGGCGTTCGAGGAGAAGTTCGACGTCACCGCCGCCGCCGCGGTTGCCGTCGCCGGTCCGGCCGGTCCGGCCGCCGCCGCCGAGGCCGTCGAGGAGCAGGACGAGTTCGACGTCATCCTCACGGGTGCCGGCGAGAAGAAGATCCAGGTCATCAAGGTCGTGCGTGAGCTGACCTCCCTGGGTCTCAAGGAGGCCAAGGACCTCGTGGACGGCGCCCCGAAGCCCGTTCTCGAGAAGGTCGCCAAGGACGCCGCCGAGAAGGCCGCCGAGTCCCTCAAGGGCGCCGGCGCCTCCGTCGAGGTCAAGTGACCCCACGGAGTCCCGCAGGGGGCTCCCTTGCCGGCTGACACGGCTCCTCGCAGAGGGCTGTAACGCTGACGCACTGAAGAGCGATCATCCATCCGGGTGGTCGCTCTTCGGCGTTCCGGGAGACCGTGTGGCGGCTGCCTTGCACCGGGTCCGCGGAGAGTATGGTGATCTTCGTTGTGCCTCCGAGAGGCCCCGGTGCAGGCTGCAAGTGACGATGGCAGCACCCGGTTTGGGCAAGCGGGGCCTTGACGAACCGCACGCAGCGCGCAATTCTCAGGACGCGTCGTCACAAGGATCCGAATCCGAGGCATGGATCGACGGCGAAGAGGGCAGTATCAACGTGCATTGAGGGCGTGGGCTTGCAGCAGGTGTGGAGACAACGACGGTCTCAAAAAATCGGGGCTGGACATCAGTGTGCCGAGTGGCTACACTGACCCTTTGCGCTGCCTGTTAGCTGTCCCCTGCCCGTCACCAGGGGCATGCCCTCGCTTGAGCACCGACGATCAGAACGTCCCCGACCTGGCCTTTCGGCCAAATCGGGGAGTGCTGTCTCTGTGTGCATGAGAGGGGCCGGTACGCGCGTAGTGAGTCCGAGCCCTCGGAAGGACCCCCTCTTGGCCGCCTCGCGCACTGCCTCGACCGCGAATACGAACAACGGCGCCAGCACCGCCCCGCTGCGCATCTCCTTTGCAAAGATCAAGGAGCCCCTCGAGGTTCCCAACCTGCTCGCGCTGCAGACCGAGAGCTTTGACTGGCTGCTCGGGAACACCGCCTGGCAGAGTCGGGTCGAGGCGGCTCTCGAGTCCGGTCAGGACGTCCCCACCAAGTCCGGTCTGGAGGAGATCTTCGAGGAGATCTCTCCGATCGAGGACTTCTCCGGGTCGATGTCGCTGACGTTCCGCGACCACCGTTTCGAGCCGCCGAAGAACAGCATCGACGAGTGCAAGGAGCGCGACTTCACGTACGCCGCTCCGCTCTTCGTGACGGCTGAGTTCACCAACAACGAAACCGGCGAGATCAAGTCCCAGACGGTCTTCATGGGCGATTTCCCGCTCATGACCCACAAGGGCACCTTCGTCATCAACGGCACCGAGCGTGTCGTCGTGTCGCAGCTGGTCCGCTCGCCGGGCGTCTACTTCGACTCCTCGATCGACAAGACGTCCGACAAGGACATCTTCTCGGCCAAGATCATCCCCTCCCGGGGTGCCTGGCTGGAGATGGAGATCGACAAGCGCGACATGGTCGGTGTCCGCATCGACCGCAAGCGCAAGCAGTCCGTGACCGTTCTGCTCAAGGCTCTCGGCTGGACGACCGAGCAGATCCTGGAGGAGTTCGGCGAGTACGAGTCCATGCGCGCCACCCTGGAGAAGGACCACACCCAGGGCCAGGACGACGCATTGCTCGACATCTACCGCAAGCTGCGTCCGGGCGAGCCGCCCACGCGTGAGGCCGCGCAGACGCTTCTGGAGAACCTGTACTTCAACCCGAAGCGCTACGACCTCGCCAAGGTCGGCCGCTACAAGGTCAACAAGAAGCTGGGTGCGGAGGCCCCGCTCGACGCGGGCATCCTGACCGTCGAGGACGTCATCTCGACGATCAAGTACCTGGTGAAGCTGCACGCCGGCGAGACCGAGACGGCGGCGGACAACGGTCAGACGATCGTTGTCGAGACCGACGACATCGACCACTTCGGCAACCGTCGTCTGCGCAGCGTCGGCGAGCTCATCCAGAACCAGGTCCGTACGGGTCTGGCTCGTATGGAGCGCGTCGTCCGTGAGCGCATGACGACTCAGGACGTCGAGGCGATCACGCCGCAGACCCTGATCAACATCCGGCCGGTCGTCGCCTCCATCAAGGAGTTCTTCGGCACCAGCCAGCTGTCGCAGTTCATGGACCAGAACAACCCGCTGTCGGGTCTCACCCACAAGCGCCGTCTGTCGGCGCTCGGCCCGGGTGGTCTCTCCCGTGAGCGGGCCGGCTTCGAGGTCCGTGACGTGCACCCGTCCCACTACGGCCGCATGTGTCCGATCGAGACCCCCGAAGGCCCGAACATCGGTCTGATCGGCTCGCTCGCCTCCTACGGCCGTGTCAACGCGTTCGGTTTCGTGGAGACGCCCTACCGCCGGGTCACCGACGGTGTCGTCACCGACGAGGTCGACTACCTGACGGCCGACGAAGAGGACCGGTTCGTCATCGCGCAGGCCAACGCCACGCTCGACGACGACCTGCGTTTCACCGAGAACCGCGTCCTGGTCCGCCGCCGTGGCGGCGAGGTCGACTACGTCGCCGGTGACGACGTGGACTACATGGACGTCTCGCCGCGCCAGATGGTGTCGGTCGCGACCGCCATGATCCCGTTCCTCGAGCACGACGACGCCAACCGTGCCCTCATGGGCGCGAACATGATGCGTCAGGCCGTGCCGCTCATCAAGTCCGAGGCCCCGCTCGTCGGCACCGGCATGGAGTACCGCTCCGCCGTCGACGCCGGTGACGTGGTCAAGGCCGAGAAGGACGGTGTGGTCCAGGAGGTCTCCGCGGACTACATCACCACCGCCAACGACGACGGCACGTACATCACGTACCGCCTGGCCAAGTTCTCCCGGTCCAACCAGGGCACCTCGGTCAACCAGAAGGTCATCGTCAACGAGGGCGACCGGATCATCACGGGCCAGGTGCTCGCCGACGGTCCGGCCACCGAGAACGGCGAGATGGCTCTCGGCAAGAACCTGCTCGTGGCGTTCATGCCGTGGGAGGGTCACAACTACGAGGACGCGATCATCCTGTCGCAGCGCCTCGTGCAGGACGACGTCCTCTCCTCGATCCACATCGAGGAGCACGAGGTCGACGCCCGTGACACCAAGCTCGGCCCGGAGGAGATCACCCGGGACATCCCGAACGTCTCCGAGGAGGTCCTCGCCGACCTCGACGAGCGCGGCATCATCCGTATCGGTGCCGAGGTCGTCGCCGGCGACATCCTCGTCGGCAAGGTCACGCCCAAGGGTGAGACCGAGCTGACCCCGGAGGAGCGCCTGCTGCGCGCGATCTTCGGTGAGAAGGCCCGTGAGGTCCGTGACACCTCGCTGAAGGTGCCGCACGGCGAGATCGGCAAGGTCATCGGCGTCCGCGTCTTCGACCGCGAGGAGGGCGACGAGCTTCCCCCCGGTGTGAACCAGCTGGTGCGCGTGTACGTGGCGCAGAAGCGCAAGATCACCGACGGTGACAAGCTCGCCGGCCGACACGGCAACAAGGGTGTCATCTCGAAGATCCTGCCGATCGAGGACATGCCGTTCCTGGAGGACGGCACCCCGGTCGACATCATCCTCAACCCGCTCGGCGTGCCGTCCCGAATGAACCCGGGACAGGTCCTGGAGATCCACCTCGGCTGGCTCGCCAGCCGCGGCTGGGACGTCTCCGGCCTCGCGGACGACTGGGCGCAGCGCCTCCAGGCCATCGCGGCCGACAAGGTCGAGCCCGGCACGAACGTCGCCACCCCCGTCTTCGACGGTGCGCGTGAGGACGAGCTGGCCGGTCTGCTGAACCACACGATCCCGAACCGCGACGGAGAGCGCATGGTGCTCCCGACCGGTAAGGCGCCGCTGTTCGACGGCCGCTCCGGCGAGCCGTTCCCGGAGCCGATCTCGGTCGGCTACATGTACATCCTGAAGCTCCACCACCTGGTCGACGACAAGCTGCACGCCCGCTCGACCGGTCCGTACTCGATGATCACCCAGCAGCCGCTGGGTGGTAAGGCCCAGTTCGGTGGCCAGCGGTTCGGCGAGATGGAGGTGTGGGCGCTGGAGGCATACGGCGCCGCATACGCCCTCCAGGAGCTGCTGACCATCAAGTCCGACGACGTCACCGGCCGCGTGAAGGTCTACGAGGCCATCGTCAAGGGCGAGAACATCCCCGAGCCCGGCATCCCCGAGTCCTTCAAGGTGCTCATCAAGGAGATGCAGTCGCTCTGCCTGAACGTGGAGGTGCTGTCCAGCGACGGTATGTCCATCGAAATGCGTGACACCGACGAGGATGTCTTCCGCGCTGCGGAGGAGCTCGGCATCGACCTGTCCCGGCGCGAGCCGAGCAGCGTCGAAGAGGTCTGACGGGAGTCCGGCCGGAGGACCTGGTGAGGAACTCCGGCCGGCCCCTGGACCCCCGTATCAGACCCCACAGACTTACAACCCTGAGAGGGATTGACGCATAGTGCTCGACGTCAACTTCTTCGACGAGCTCCGGATCGGTCTGGCCACCGCTGACGACATCCGTCAGTGGAGCCACGGCGAGGTCAAGAAGCCCGAGACGATCAACTACCGCACGCTCAAGCCCGAAAAGGACGGACTCTTCTGCGAGAAGATCTTCGGTCCGACCCGGGACTGGGAGTGCTACTGCGGCAAGTACAAGCGTGTCCGGTTCAAGGGCATCATCTGTGAGCGCTGCGGCGTCGAGGTCACTCGCGCCAAGGTGCGTCGTGAGCGGATGGGCCACATCGAGCTGGCCGCCCCCGTCACGCACATCTGGTACTTCAAGGGTGTTCCTTCGCGCCTCGGCTACCTGCTGGACCTGGCGCCCAAGGACCTCGAGAAGGTCATCTACTTCGCGGCGTACATGATCACGTACGTCGACGATGAGCGTCGTACCCGCGACCTGCCCTCCCTGGAGGCGCACGTCTCCGTGGAGCGTCAGCAGGTCGAGAACCGCCGGGACGCCGACCTGGAGACCCGCGCCAAGAAGCTCGAGTCCGACCTGGCCGAGCTCGAGGCCGAGGGTGCCAAGGCCGACGTGCGCCGCAAGGTGCGCGAGGGTGCCGAGCGTGAGATGAAGCAGCTGCGCGACCGTGCGCAGCGCGAGATCGACCGTCTCGACGAGGTGTGGACCCGGTTCAAGAACCTCAAGGTCCAGGACCTCGAAGGTGACGAGCTGCTCTACCGCGAGCTGCGTGACCGCTTCGGCACGTACTTCGACGGTTCGATGGGTGCCGCGGCGCTGCAGAAGCGCCTGGAGTCCTTCGACCTCGAGGAGGAGGCCGAGCGTCTCCGCGAGATCATCCGTACCGGCAAGGGCCAGAAGAAGACCCGTGCGCTGAAGCGGCTGAAGGTCGTGTCTGCCTTCCTGCAGACCTCCAACAGCCCCAAGGGCATGGTCCTCGACTGCGTCCCGGTCATCCCGCCGGACCTTCGCCCGATGGTGCAGCTGGACGGTGGCCGCTTCGCGACCTCCGACCTGAACGACCTGTACCGCCGTGTGATCAACCGCAACAACCGACTGAAGCGCCTTCTCGACCTCGGTGCGCCCGAGATCATCGTGAACAACGAGAAGCGCATGCTCCAGGAGGCCGTCGACGCGCTGTTCGACAACGGTCGTCGTGGCCGTCCGGTCACCGGTCCCGGTAACCGCCCGCTGAAGTCCCTCAGCGACATGCTGAAGGGCAAGCAGGGTCGATTCCGTCAGAACCTGCTCGGCAAGCGTGTGGACTACTCCGCGCGTTCCGTGATCGTCGTCGGTCCGCAGCTGAAGCTGCACCAGTGCGGTCTGCCGAAGGCGATGGCGCTGGAGCTCTTCAAGCCGTTCGTGATGAAGCGCCTGGTCGACCTGAACCACGCGCAGAACATCAAGAGCGCCAAGCGCATGGTGGAGCGCGGCCGCACGGTCGTGTACGACGTCCTCGAAGAGGTCATCGCCGAGCACCCGGTTCTGCTGAACCGTGCTCCCACCCTGCACCGCCTCGGCATCCAGGCCTTCGAGCCGCAGCTGGTCGAGGGCAAGGCCATCCAGATCCACCCGCTCGTCTGCACCGCGTTCAACGCGGACTTCGACGGTGACCAGATGGCCGTCCACCTGCCGCTCTCCGCGGAGGCGCAGGCCGAGGCCCGCATCCTGATGCTGTCCTCGAACAACATCCTCAAGCCCGCCGACGGTCGTCCGGTGACGATGCCGACCCAGGACATGGTCCTCGGTCTGTTCTTCCTCACCACCGACGGCGAGCTGCGCGACACCAAGGGCGAGGGCCGCGCGTTCGGCTCCACGGCCGAGGCGACCATGGCGTTCGACGCCGGCGAGCTCGCGCTGCAGTCGGCCGTGGACATCCGCTTCCCGGTGGGCACCTTCCCGCCGCGCGGCTGGATGCCCCCGGCGCAGGAGGAGGGCGAGCCGGAGTGGCAGCAGGGGGACACGTTCCGCCTGCGCACCACCCTGGGCCGCGCGCTCTTCAACGAACTGCTGCCCGAGGACTACCCGTTCGTCGACTACTCGGTGGGCAAGAAGCAGCTCGGCGAGATCGTCAACGACCTGGCGGAGCGCTACCCCAAGGTCATCGTGGCGGCGACGCTCGACAACCTGAAGGCGGCCGGCTTCTACTGGGGCACCCGCTCCGGTGTCACCGTGGCCATCTCCGACGTCGTCGTCCCCGAGGCCAAGAAGGCCATCGTCGCGGGCTACGAGGCGCAGGACGAGAAGGTCCAGAAGCAGTACGAGCGCGGTCTGATCACCAAGGAAGAGCGCACTCAGGAGCTCATCGCGATCTGGACCAAGGCGACCAACGAGGTCGCCGAGGCGATGAACGCGAACTTCCCCAAGACGAACCCCATCTTCATGATGGTTGACTCGGGTGCCCGAGGAAACATGATGCAGATGCGGCAGATCGCCGGTATGCGTGGTCTGGTGTCGAACGCGAAGAACGAGACCATCCCGCGTCCGATCAAGGCGTCCTTCCGTGAGGGCCTGTCCGTGCTGGAGTACTTCATCTCCACGCACGGTGCCCGTAAGGGTCTGGCGGACACCGCCCTGCGTACCGCCGACTCGGGTTACCTGACCCGTCGTCTGGTGGACGTCTCGCAGGACGTCATCATCCGCGAGGAGGACTGCGGCACCGAGCGCGGTCTGAAGCTGCGGATCGCCTCGAAGAACGCCGCGGGTGTGCTGGTCAAGGCGGAGGACGTCGAGACCAGCGTCTACGCCCGCATGCTCGCCGAGGACGTCGTCATCGACGGCAAGGTGATCGCGCCGGCCAACGTGGACCTCGGCGACGTGCTCATCGACCAGTTGGTGCACCACGGTGTCGAGGAGGTCAAGACCCGTTCGATCCTGACCTGCGAGTCCCAGGTCGGCACCTGCGCCATGTGCTACGGCCGCTCGCTGGCCACCGGCAAGCTGGTCGACATCGGTGAGGCGGTCGGCATCATCGCCGCCCAGTCCATCGGTGAGCCCGGTACCCAGCTGACGATGCGTACCTTCCACACCGGTGGTGTGGCCGGTGACGACATCACCCAGGGTCTGCCCCGTGTCGTCGAGCTCTTCGAGGCCCGTACGCCCAAGGGTGTCGCCCCGATCTCCGAGGCCTCCGGCCGCGTGCGGATCGAGGAGACCGAGAAGACCAAGAAGCTCGTCGTCACCCCGGACGACGGCAGCGACGAGACGGCGTTCCCGATCTCGAAGCGTGCCCGACTCCTGGTCAGCGAGGGCGAGCACGTCGAGGTGGGCCAGAAGCTCACCGTGGGTGCCACCAACCCGCACGACGTGCTGCGCATCCTGGGCCAGCGTGCCGTCCAGGTCCACCTGGTCGGCGAGGTCCAGAAGGTCTACAACTCGCAGGGTGTGTCGATCCACGACAAGCACATCGAGATCATCATCCGGCAGATGCTGCGCCGTGTGACGATCATCGAGTCGGGCGACGCCGAGCTGCTGCCCGGCGAGCTGGTCGAGCGCTCGAAGTTCGAGGTCGAGAACCGTCGTGTGGTCCAGGAAGGCGGCCACCCGGCCTCCGGCCGTCCGCAGCTGATGGGTATCACCAAGGCCTCGCTGGCGACGGAGTCCTGGCTGTCGGCCGCCTCCTTCCAGGAGACGACCCGAGTTCTGACGGACGCGGCGATCAACGCCAAGTCCGACAGCCTCATCGGCCTCAAGGAGAACGTCATCATCGGTAAGCTCATCCCGGCCGGTACGGGCCTGTCCCGCTACCGCAACATCCGGGTCGAGCCGACCGAGGAGGCCAAGGCCGCGATGTACTCGGCCGTCGGCTACGACGACATCGACTACTCGCCGTTCGGCACTGGCTCCGGCCAGGCCGTGCCGCTGGAGGACTACGACTACGGTCCGTACAACCAGTAAGGCGTAGGTCTGAAGCACTGAAGGGCGGTCACCCCACGGGGTGGCCGCCCTTCGGCGTGTGCGCGGGGCGTCAGCTCGGCGGTTGCAGATACGGCTGCAGGTGGTGCAGGCGGGTGTGGTAGTCCGGGTGTGAGGAGAGCAGTTTGCTGAGCGCGCCCTCCTCGAGCTGCACGCCGCCGTTCGCCGCGGTGAGCGCGGCCTGGGCGTGCTGCTCCTGCCGGTGCAGTTTGTCGAGTACGGCGGCCAGCATCGGGGCGAAGCCCAGCGCGGCCGCATGCTGGTCCGCCCGCAGCTCGGAACGCCGGCCGACCGCGGCGAGGGCGTATGGCACGGCCAGGACGAGCAGGGGGAGTCCGTACAGCGTGCTGATCGTCGCCAGGGCGATGCTTCCGATGACCAGTGCCACCACGGCGGTGCCGATGCAGCCGAACGCGCTCGACACCTTGAACACGAAGCCGGAGAACGCCTTCAGGACGCGCCACGCGATCCGGCCGGGCAGCGCGTACCAGTAGCCGAGAAGCCCGGACCAGGCGTGGCCGCCGACGTGGTGGCCCAGCTCGTGCGCCATGACGGCGGCGAGTTCGCCGTTGGGCAGCTCGTTCATGGCGAAGCGGGTGACGCCGACGATGTGGCCCGCCGCGGCGACCGCGTTCAGGCCGTCGCTGTCCTCAACCCACAGCTCGTAGTTGCGGCCCTCCACGCCGGCGCGGGCCGTGACCTCGCGCCAGACCGGTTCGAGTTTGGCCTGTTCTTGCGGAGTGGGGTAGCGCAAACGGAGCAGACGGCGCGCGATGGCGCTTTCGGTGGGGCGGTGGAACACGAGGGCGCCGCTGGCGAGCCAGGCCAGCATGACGACGATGCCGAACCCGCCGAAGAAGAGCGAGAAGAGGCCGACGACGAACAGGCTGCACAGGAAGTTCGGCAGGTGGAGCAGCAGGCTGCCGACGGTGGTGGCGTCGGTGCGGCGCTGATCGCGGCGGATGTGGACGCGGCCGTGGTCGGTGCTGATGTGGTGCGCGTGGGTGGAGCGAGCGGGCGGTGTGGGCGGTGTGAGCGGTATGGATGGTGTGGGCGGTGGAGTGGGTGCGGCAGGGGGTGTCTGCGGATACTGCGGGGGCGGGGTGGCCTGCGGGTACGGGGGCGGCGTCTGAGCGGTGGGGTACTGCGGTGCCTGCGGGTACTGGGGTGCCTGCGGGTACTGGGGAGGCTCTGCCGGTGGCGGGTACTGCGGCGGTGACGACGGCTGGGACGCATGCGTCGGGTACGGGGGATACTCCGGAGGTTGCTGGGTCACGGCGGTTCCTAGTGGTTGCTTCAGTGGGGGACGCTGTGCGGCGGCTCAGCCGATGAGCAGGGACGCGGGCAGCAGGACCGTGCCGAGGCAGAAGGCGATCAGGCCGGCACGGATGCACTGGTGCTTGCGGGCGGCGAGGCGGCTGGACTCGGTGAGGGCCACGGTCAGACCGGCGACGGGATCCTGTTCCGTGTCGGCGAGAGCGGACTCCAAGTGGCCTTGCCGGACCGCCTGTTGGATGTCGCCGAAGTACGTCAGCGGCTGCCCCGGCCGCCACGATCCGGAGCGGTAACGCGGGAGTACGGCCAGCAGCATGGCGAAGAGGGATACGGCGAGGAACAGCGTCCCGGACCACCACAGTGCCGTGCCCGCGCCGGACAGCGTTGCCGGGGTCCAGCCCCGTCCGGCGAGCAGCCCGCTGAACACGCCGGCCGTCAGGCCGAGTGCGGCCACCAGCACGGAGGCCTTGCTGTCGGCCCGCGCGATCTCGATGCGCAGCTCGGTGAGGAGGCGCTCGCAGAGCCGTATGCGCTCCGCGGAGCCGACGGGCCGGGGGGTGCCGACGGTGGGTGCGGGCGCCGGGTCGGTGGTCGTCATGTGCTGCTTGCCTCTTGGGAGTTGTTCGGGTCGTCCGCGTGGGGCTGAGGAGCCTGGTCGGACGGATGGCCGGGCTCGGGCGGTGGCGCCTGCGCGGGCTGGGTCGGGGTGCTGCCGTAGCCGGGCGGCGGCTGCCAGGCCGGGGTCCGCTCAGGAGCCGCCGGCGGGGCGGGAGCGCCGGGGTGGGAACCGGGGAGCGTGAGCGGAGGGGCGTACGGCGTGGGCGGGGGAGCGTAGGGCGTCGACGGCCCCCAGGAGGTCCGGTCGGGCAGAGGGGTGCCGGGGGCGGCAGCGGCGGGATGCTGCGTGGGGGGTGCCTGGGGTTCCTGGGGTCCCGGAGGGGCTGGTGGCTGCGGGGCGTAGGTTCCCGGGCCGGGCGCCTGGGTGCCCGGCGTCGTCTGAGCGGGAGCCCGGCCGCCCGGGCCCTGGTGGTCCGGAGTGTCGGGGTACCCCGGTCCGTCCCCCTGCGGCGCGATCAGCGGCGGTGTCTGGGGGACGCCGGGAAGGCGCTGGTTCAGGATGTCGCTGACCGTGCGCAGGGCGAGTTGCTTCGGGCCCTCCAGTTCGTAGCTCTCGGCCGTGTCGCCGCTGAGGAGTTGGCCCACAAGGTCCATCTGGGCCTGGATCATGCGGAGTTGGTCCTCGCGCATGCTGGTCATCACCAGCCGGGAGTCCTCGGGGTGCTGGGCGAGATGCATGGCCCAGGCCTGGACGCCGCCCTGCGACAGATGCCACTGGAAGAACTCGATCTTCTGCGCCTCGATGCGCTGCAGCTCCAGCATCTGCTCCCCCTGCTGCAGAGCCAGTTCGTGCTGCTGACCGCTCGCCAGCATCGCCTGATCGTGCTGCCATCGCTGCTGCTGGAGGATCAACTCCTGCTGCTGACGGCCGTATTCCGTGGCCCGTCCGATCTGCAGATGGTCCTGCTGCCGGTTGCGGCGGTCGACTTCGACGTCGATCTCCATGCCCCGCTCGGCCGCACGGATCTGCTCGGTGGCGGAGTGGTCGATGGCCTGGAGCCGACGCTGGTGGTCGATGTTCTCCTGGTCGCGCCTCAGCCGCAGGGTCCAGGTCACCTGCAGCCCCGCCGGCGCCCCGAGCGGCCCCAGCACGGTGACCGCCCGCAGCAGTTCGCGCTCGGCGTCCGCGCTGTCGGCGATGGCGAAGCGCCGGGTCACCGGCCTGGCCGCCCGTTGCAGCTCGCCCAGCACCAGACCCGGCACGTCCCGGTGTCCGCCGGCCACGAACCGGGCGGGGTCCAGGACCTGCCAGGACAGTTCGACCGCGGCCGTGAACTCGAACGCGTCGTTGTCGCTGGGCAGGGCGAGTTCGGCGGAGAACGGGTGCACGCCCATGTCCACCTCGTACACGGCCGTGTACCGATTCGCCGCTATCTCGCTGCGCGTGGGGCGGCGGGGCGGCAGATACGGGTCGTAGCCTCCTTTCGGGGTGGAGAAGACCAGGGCGTGGTCGATGCGGATCAGCGACTTGAGGTTGAGGTCGAAGCGGCCCAGCTGGCGCACGGTGAGCACGGGGTCGACCAGTTCGGTGTGCCGGTCCGCCTGCTGCTGCCACTCGGGCGGGCGGTGGAAAGAGGGCATGGTGCGTTTCTCCTCGGGGACGTGACAGGTCAGCGGTTCGGCAGGACGGCCAGCAGGCGGGCGGCCACCTTGGGCGGGGCACTGCCGTCCTCGCCGGGCATGGTCCGCAGCAGATGGCTCAGCCGGTCGTGCTCGGCGGGCGTGGTGACGAGCCGGGGCAGCAGGGCGGCCAGCGCCCACTCGGTGGCCGTGGAGCGGTCG
Organism: Streptomyces sp. DF42; assembly: GCF_058267695.1. Lineage (NCBI taxonomy): Bacteria > Bacillati > Actinomycetota > Actinomycetes > Kitasatosporales > Streptomycetaceae > Streptomyces > Streptomyces sp. DF42. The sequence continues at coordinate 5,869,296 of NZ_CM177859.1, forward strand.
GCGATCAGCACCCAGTCGCTCAGGACCTTGAGCGCGTCCTGGGTGGTCCGCGGGTCGGCGAGCGCCGCCCGCCACAGGGTGGGGATGCCGTGCGCGGGGTCACCGTCCTCGTGGGCGGTACGGGCGTACCAGTCCAGGACCAGCGGGGTGCCGTACCGCTCGTCGTCCTGCGTGCGGAGGCAGGCGCCCACGAAGCCGCCGAGCGTCAGGTCGTGCACGGCGCGATCGTCGTCGAGGTGCTCGCGCAGCCCGGCCAGGACCCGGTCACCGGCGGGGGAGAGCAGCAACAGCTCGACGGCTTCGGCGAGTTCGCCTGCCATCTCGCCGTCCATGTCGTCGGGATTGTCCTCGTAGAACCTGCGTACGGCCTTGCGCAGCGCGGCGAGGGCCTGCTCAGGCCGCTCCGGACCGATCAGCCCGTACGCCCGTACGGCAACCCAGCGCAGCCGTGCGTCCTCGCCCTCGCACCAGTCGTCGAGGATGCGCGGGATGTACGGAGTGTCGATGAGGTGGGCGAGCGTGAGCGCGTTGACGGCGACCAGCCGGTGCCGGTACCGCTTCGAGGTGCACCAGGGCTCGATGACCAGCGCCATCGCCGAGGGCAGGTCGGTGCGGGCGAGGACCGCGACGGTGGACGCGGCGCGGGTGCGGACCAGGGGACGGCCGTCGTCGGCGAGCCGGCGCAGCCAGCCGATCAGCGCGGGCCGGGCGGAGGGATGGCCGAGCCACACCTCGCGCAGCAGCACGAGGGAGGCCCGCTCGTCGAGGAACCTGGCCTTCTGCTGGGGGACCGGCCCCCACTCGGTGTGCTCGTCCTCCTCGAACCTCTCCGCACGGGCCAGTTGGAGGCGCTTGCCGATGTGCGTGCCGAAGACGGGGACCTCCGGGACCTGGGACCGGTTCCAGGTCTCCTGGAGGAGGCGGTAGAGCAGGTCGCTGACCTCGGCGGTGAGCGCGTACGGGCCGCCGTCGAAGGCGGCGAGGGCCACCAGGAACGCCTTGTCCCGCAGGTGGATCGACGCCTCGTCCTCCTCGAACCACTCCTGGACCTGGTTCTCCAGCGAGACGAGCGAGAACTGCGCGACCGCGTCCGCGCCGACCTCGCCGGCCGCGTGCCGGGCGAGCAGCTGGGCGAAGGCGGCGACCTCGCGCAACTGGTGGCTGCGGTCCAGGAACCCGGTGACGTCCGGGAGTTGGAGCAGCTTGGCGGCGGTCTCGGTATCGGTGCGGGTGCGCAGATGGGCGGCGAGGACGTCGGAGGGGGCGGGCGGGCGCCAGGCCGCGGTGAACGCCACGTCCTCCAGTACGGCGGTGTCGTCGACGGTGACGATCAGGTACCCGTGCTCGCCGAGCCGGTCGCGGGCCGCGAGCAGGTGCGGCTCGCGCAGCGGGCGGTCGCGGCGGGTGGCCAGGTCGCACAGGACGTATCCGCGCGACGGATCCTCGTCGGGTTGCGCGGCGGCGACCTGGTCGGCGAGGGCGCTCGGGCCCGTGTCGCGGTCCAGGGTGCGCACCGAGGCGACGCCGAGGCGGTGCAGGAGCATCAGCGCGGCCGTGCGGCGGCCGGTGAAGCGGGCACCGGAGAGGACGAGGACGTGGTCGTGGCGCAGCCGGTCGAGCAGGCTCGCCACGATTTCCTCGTCGGCGGTGAAGTGCTCGTCCAGGTGGTCCAGGGCGGCCCGGGGGACCTCCCCCGACGCCGACGCCGACGATCCGAACCCGGGTATGGAGAAGTGGTAGACCTCCGTCTTGGTGCCCATGATCACGTCGCCGCTGACCTGGTTGCCGGTGACGTTGTTCTGGTCGCCGCTCACCGTGCCGCCGCCGAAGCGCGCCCGGGCGCCGATGCTCATGCTCCGCGGGCTGTGGTCGACCAGGTCCCGCCGGGCCGACCAGGCCTTCTGCGGCTGGTCGCGCTCCTCGGACTCGTCGTCCGCGCCCTCTCTTCGGGCCTCGTCCTTCGCGTCGGGGTCGGCGGGGCGCTGGTCCGGCGAGGGGTCGGCCGCCCCCGCGCCGGACTGCTGCTCGGGTGTGCTCACGAGCCCTCCCCGCGCCTGTTGCCGCCACCGACGGTGAAGTCGCCGCCGATCTGGTTGCCGGTGACGTTGTTCTGGTCGCCGCTCACCGTGCCGCCGCCGATGGTGACGGCACCGTTGAAGACGGGGCCCGGCGCCGGGGCTCCCCGGTCCGGCGCCGGGCCGCCCTGCTGGGGGACCCGCGGCGTCGGGCGGTCCCCCGAACCGCCCGACGCCTCCCCTGCCCCCGTGTCACCGTGGTCCTCGTGTGCCGCACCACCCGGCACCGGGCCGTGCAGCCAGGCCTTCAGCGGCCCGTTCTTGCTGTCCACCGTCACCGCGTGGAACTCCGCCTTCGGGATCCCCATGTGGTCGTGCCGTACGACCCCGGCGTACAGGGGGTCCGAGACGCACAGCGCGAAGTCGTCGGTTCGCTCGCGCAGGGCGGCGCGCAGGATCTGGGCGTCCAGCAGTCGGCACGCGTGGTTGAGGTCGGAGCCGACCCAGCCGTCGTGCTCGTCCACGGCGACCCAGCCGGTGGCGACGACGGCGCGCAGCCGGATCTGCGCGGAGCTGGAGGCCATCCTGTTGACCGCCCGCAGCAGCGCCGGCACCTGGGTGAGCAGGCTGCGCAGCAAGGCCGTGACCGGGGCGCTCGCGTCGATGAGCTCCATCACCGAGTCCCCGCGGTCGGCCCGCAACCGCAGCGTCTCGTCAATGCCGGCGGCCGCAAGCGTGCGGTCGGTGATGTCGTAGAGCATGCGCCGCAGATACGCCTGCTCCACGTCGTCCCGGTCGCTGTACCTCTCGATGTCCAGCAACAGGATCGTGCGGCTCACGGGGTTGGTCATGGTCGCCTCTCCGGGGGGTGTGCGGTGCAGGGCAGCAGCCTGGCGCTCGCGTGACCCGGGTGGTGAGGACGTATGACCCACTCGTTGTGTGACCGTATTTACACAGCGGCCTCCGGGAAGGACGAGGTCACTCCTCGCTCGGCCCCTGCGGTGAGGGGATGCCCGACGCGGGCCCCGCCGCCGCGATCCGCCGCAGCACGTCCGGCCGCCGGATCAGCAGCGCACGGCGGCCCGTGACCACCGCCTCCTTGTCGCGCAGTTCCCGCAGCAGGCGCTGCACCATCTCCCGGGACGCACCGACCGAGCCCGCCAGCTCCTGCTTGCTCAGGGGTACGGCGAGTTCGATGCCCTCCTGCGTGCGGCGGCCGTGGGTGCGGGCCAGGTCCAGCAGGAGGACGGCGAAACGCTCCCGCACGCTCATCGACGCGAACTCCAGCCTCCGCCGGTCGGCCGCCCTCGTGCGGTCCGCGGTGAGACCGAGAAGAGCGAAGGACACCGCGGGGGACCGGCTCAGGAAGTCCTTGAAGCGCTCGTGCTCCACGGCCACGGACCGCACCGGCTCCAGCGCGGTCACGGTCGCCGACCGCGGCCGCCCGGTGAGCGCCGCGGACTCGCCGACGATGTCGCCGGGCCCCCGCAGTGCGAGCAGCGCCTCGTAGCCGTTGGCCGCGGAGGCCGTGACCTTGGTCCAGCCGTGCACCAGGAAGAGGACGTGCGAGGACGGCTCGTGCTGGTGGATGAGGACCATGCGCGCCGTGTAGTCCAGCTGCCGGCCGAGCGCCAGCAACGCAGAACGGTCCACGCTCTCCAGCCGCGCCAGAAAGGGCACCCGGTCGTCCAGGCCCCCGTCGTCTGTTGAGTACACCGCCGTCCACGTCACGGCCGCCCCCCGATTCCCCTCGCAGCGGACAGATCAAGGTACTGAAAGCGCAAGACCGCCCGACCGGAAAGAGCGCGAACCGGCCAATGACGCGAAAGGATCTACGGCCGGTGCGGACAGGGCGCGGAACGGGGGTGACCGCCGGCCCACACCGCCCCCGACGCCCTCTGTGCCGGAAATGCCGGTCCGGCGCATCATGGAAGGACTCGGGGGTTCGGGGAGGTGCTCTGTGTCGGATCCGACGCCATGGCAGCCGTGGCAGTCAGGCAAGGGTGTCCCGCAGCCGTGGCAGGGGCAGACCGCCCCTTCCATGCTCGCCTCGCACGCGGACCGCGAGCGTGCCGTGGACGTGCTCAGAGCGGGGTACGGGGAGGGGCGGATGGAGCACTCCGAGTTCGAGAAGCGGGTCGCGCAGGCTTATGCGGCTCGTACGGTCGGGGAGTTGGCCCTGCTGGTGGCCGATCTGCCGCACGGGCCGGTACCTCAGCCGGGGCCCGTCGCGGCCGTACCGCAGACCTTTGTGGCCGTGCCGCGGCGGCAGACCAACGCCAAGGCGATCGGGGCCGCGGTGTGCGGGCTGCTCTGTCTGCCGACCATGGGGCTCACCGGGATTCCGGCGGTCATCCTGGGGCACGCGGCGCGCAACGAGATGGAGCGGACCGGGGAGGGCGGTGACGGGCTCGCCTTGACCGGGCTGGTGCTCGGCTGGCTGTCGACGGCCGGCTGGGCACTCGTGCTCACGCTGTTGATCGCGGTGGCCCTCGCCTCCGGATGACATCGACGATGATCCGTGCAGCCCCAACTCATATGGCCTGCATGTGGGGAAAATGTGTTGCAGTCGTGATTAATGCGGTCTGATACGGGTATTCCACCTGTTCGTCCCCGCCTCTTCGGCGGGGCCGGGAAGATCGTCGGCCGGATACTGCTTCGGCGTGGTTTGCGCAGGCCCGTGGGCGCGGCCCAGTTGTTTTGACCGCAGCGAATGAGGTAGGTACGCTCAGACCTTGTGCCTGGGGTGTGCCCTGGCTCTCGTGCGTGCCTTCAACCGCATAGCGAGCCGTCACTGGTCACCGTAATCTGTGCTCTTTTGCCTCGCGGCGGGAGTCCGCCGATTCGACACACCCGACCGCGTGGGTCGGCGACGTTCCAGGTTAGCTTCACATCGGCACACAGAAACCGGAGAAGTAGTGCCTACGATCCAGCAGCTGGTCCGTAAGGGCCGGCAGGACAAGGTCGAGAAGAACAAGACGCCCGCACTCGAGGGTTCCCCTCAGCGTCGTGGCGTCTGCACGCGTGTGTTCACGACCACCCCGAAGAAGCCGAACTCGGCCCTGCGTAAGGTCGCGCGTGTGCGTCTGACCAGCGGGATCGAGGTCACCGCTTACATTCCGGGTGAGGGACACAACCTGCAGGAGCACTCCATCGTGCTCGTGCGTGGCGGTCGTGTGAAGGACCTGCCCGGTGTTCGCTACAAGATCATCCGCGGTTCGCTCGACACCCAGGGTGTCAAGAACCGCAAGCAGGCCCGCAGCCGCTACGGCGCCAAGAAGGAGAAGTAGAAAATGCCTCGTAAGGGCCCCGCCCCGAAGCGCCCGGTCATCATCGACCCGGTCTACGGTTCTCCTCTTGTCACCTCCCTGATCAACAAGGTGCTGCTGAACGGCAAGCGCTCCACCGCCGAGCGCATCGTGTACGGCGCCATGGAGGGCCTGCGCGAGAAGACCAGCAACGACCCGGTCATCACGCTGAAGCGCGCGCTGGAGAACATCAAGCCGACCCTCGAGGTCAAGTCCCGCCGTGTCGGTGGTGCGACGTACCAGGTTCCGATCGAGGTCAAGCCCGGTCGCGCCAACACGCTCGCGCTGCGCTGGCTGGTCGGTTACTCCCGCGCCCGTCGCGAGAAGACCATGACCGAGCGTCTGCTCAACGAGCTTCTCGACGCTTCGAACGGCCTCGGTGCGGCCGTCAAGAAGCGCGAGGACACCCACAAGATGGCCGAGTCCAACAAGGCCTTCGCGCACTACCGCTGGTAGTCGCTACCCCCATCGAGACCGAGAGAAGACCGAAGCCTTATGGCTACCACTTCACTTGACCTGGCCAGGGTCCGCAACATCGGGATCATGGCCCATATCGACGCGGGCAAGACGACCACCACCGAGCGGATCCTCTTCTACACCGGCGTCAGCTACAAGATCGGTGAAGTCCACGACGGCGCTGCCACCATGGACTGGATGGAGCAGGAGCAGGAGCGTGGCATCACGATCACCTCTGCTGCCACCACCTGTCACTGGCCGCTCGAGGACGACGACTACACGATCAACATCATCGACACCCCGGGGCACGTCGACTTCACGGTCGAGGTGGAGCGTTCGCTCCGCGTGCTCGACGGTGCCGTCACGGTGTTCGACGGTGTCGCCGGTGTGGAGCCGCAGTCCGAGACGGTGTGGCGTCAGGCCGACCGTTACGGCGTGCCGCGCATCTGCTTCGTGAACAAGCTGGACCGTACCGGCGCCGAGTTCCACCGCTGCGTGGACATGATCTCGGACCGCCTGGGTGCGGTGCCGCTCATCATGCAGCTGCCGATCGGCGCCGAGATGGACTTCAAGGGCGTTGTGGACCTGGTCCGCATGAAGGCGCTCGTGTGGTCCGCCGAGGCCGCCAAGGGCGAGATGTACGACGTCGTCGACATCCCGGCCACGCACGCCGAGGCCGCCGAGGAGTACCGCGGCAAGCTGGTCGAGGCCGTCGCGGAGAACGACGACGAGATCATGGAGCTGTTCCTGGAGGGCCAGGAGCCCACCGAGGAGCAGCTGTACGCCGCGATCCGTCGCATCACCATCGCGTCCGGCAAGTCCGACGGCGTCACCGTCACCCCGGTGTTCTGCGGCACCGCGTTCAAGAACAAGGGCGTCCAGCCCCTGCTCGACGCGGTCGTGCGCTACCTGCCGACCCCGCTCGACGTCGAGGCCATCGAGGGCCACGACGTCAAGGACCCCGAGGTCGTCGTCAAGCGCAAGCCGTCCGTGGACGAGCCGCTGTCCGCGCTCGCGTTCAAGATCATGAGCGACCCGCACCTGGGCAAGCTCACCTTCGTCCGGGTCTACTCGGGCCGCCTGGAGACTGGCACCGCGGTGCTGAACTCCGTCAAGGGCAAGAAGGAGCGCATCGGCAAGATCTACCGTATGCACGCGAACAAGCGTGAGGAGATCGAGGCGGTGGGCGCCGGCGACATCGTCGCCGTCATGGGCCTGAAGCAGACCACCACCGGTGAGACGCTGTGCGACGACAAGCAGCCGGTGATCCTGGAGTCCATGGACTTCCCGGCGCCGGTCATCCAGGTCGCGATCGAGCCCAAGTCCAAGGGTGACCAGGAGAAGCTGGGTGTCGCCATCCAGCGTCTCGCGGAGGAGGACCCCTCCTTCCACGTCCACTCGGACGAGGAGACGGGCCAGACCATCCTCGGCGGTATGGGCGAGCTGCACCTCGAGGTGCTGGTCGACCGTATGAAGCGCGAGTTCCGCGTCGAGGCCAACGTCGGTAAGCCGCAGGTCGCGTACCGTGAGACGATCCGCAAGGCCGTCGAGCGCGTGGACTACACCCACAAGAAGCAGACCGGTGGTACCGGTCAGTTCGCCAAGGTGCAGATCGCGATCGAGCCCATCACCGAGGCCGACGGTCCGGCGTACGAGTTCGTCAACAAGGTCACCGGTGGCCGTATCCCGCGGGAGTACATCCCGTCGGTGGACGCCGGTGCGCAGGAGGCCATGCAGTTCGGCATCCTCGCGGGCTACGAGATGACCGGCGTCCGCGTGACGCTGATCGACGGTGGCTACCACGAGGTCGACTCCTCCGAGCTGGCCTTCAAGATCGCCGGTTCGCAGGCCTTCAAGGAGGCCGCGCGCAAGGCCAGCCCCGTGCTGCTCGAGCCGATGATGGCCGTCGAGGTCACCACGCCCGAGGACTACATGGGTGAGGTCATCGGAGACATCAACTCCCGCCGTGGCCAGATCCAGGCCATGGAGGAGCGGGCCGGTGCCCGCGTCGTGAAGGGCCTCGTGCCCCTCTCGGAGATGTTCGGTTACGTCGGCGACCTGCGCAGCAAGACGTCCGGCCGGGCCAGCTACTCCATGCAGTTCGACTCCTACGCCGAGGTTCCCCGGAACGTCGCCGAGGAGATCATCGCGAAGGCCAAGGGCGAGTAACGCACCGCGTTCAACGCACCGCGTTCACACGCCTTAGGCTTGACTCCGGAGCCTCGCGGGGCATTCCGCCGCAACAGCGGAGGAAATGCCCCGGGGATCCGGGCCATCCAGCAAAGATCACCTGGCGCCGATGAGTAAGGCGTACCAGAACCACTCCACAGGAGGACCCCAGTGGCGAAGGCGAAGTTCGAGCGGACTAAGCCGCACGTCAACATCGGCACCATCGGTCACATCGACCACGGTAAGACGACCCTCACGGCCGCCATTACCAAGGTGCTGCACGACGCGTACCCGGACCTGAACGAGGCCTCGGCCTTCGACCAGATCGACAAGGCTCCCGAAGAGCGCCAGCGCGGTATCACCATCTCCATCGCGCACGTCGAGTACCAGACGGAGACGCGTCACTACGCCCACGTCGACTGCCCCGGTCACGCGGACTACATCAAGAACATGATCACGGGTGCGGCGCAGATGGACGGCGCCATCCTCGTTGTCGCCGCCACCGACGGCCCGATGCCGCAGACCAAGGAGCACGTGCTCCTGGCCCGCCAGGTCGGCGTTCCGTACATCGTCGTCGCCCTGAACAAGGCCGACATGGTGGACGACGAGGAGATCCTGGAGCTCGTCGAGCTCGAGGTCCGTGAGCTGCTCTCCGAGTACGAGTTCCCGGGCGACGACCTGCCGGTCGTCAAGGTCTCGGCGCTCAAGGCGCTCGAGGGTGACGCCGAGTGGGGCAAGACCGTCCTCGAGCTGATGAAGGCCGTCGACGAGAACATCCCGCAGCCCGAGCGTGACGTCGACAAGCCGTTCCTGATGCCGATCGAGGACGTCTTCACGATCACCGGTCGTGGCACGGTCGTCACCGGCCGTATCGAGCGTGGTGTCCTCAAGGTCAACGAGACCGTCGACATCGTCGGCATCAAGACCGAGAAGACCACCACCACGGTCACCGGCATCGAGATGTTCCGCAAGCTGCTCGACGAGGGCCAGGCCGGTGAGAACGTCGGTCTGCTGCTTCGTGGCATCAAGCGCGAGGACGTCGAGCGCGGCCAGGTCATCATCAAGCCCGGCTCGGTCACCCCGCACACCTCGTTCGAGGCGCAGGCGTACATCCTGTCCAAGGACGAGGGCGGCCGTCACACGCCGTTCTTCAACAACTACCGTCCGCAGTTCTACTTCCGTACCACGGACGTGACCGGCGTCGTGACCCTCCCCGAGGGCACCGAGATGGTCATGCCGGGCGACAACACTGAGATGACCGTTGAGCTCATCCAGCCCGTCGCCATGGAAGAGGGCCTGAAGTTCGCCATCCGTGAGGGTGGCCGGACGGTCGGCGCCGGCCAGGTCACCAAGATCAACAAGTAATCTTGTCGATCTGACCCGGTAGCTCCAGCGCGAGTTCCAGAAGGGCCCGTACGACTTCGGTCGTACGGGCCCTTTCGCTTGTCCTGAGCGGAACGGGGCGGACGTTTGCACGGTGAAGTCTCGGCAAACCTTGCGGGACGGGTCGCGGGACTCGTCGTAGAGACTTGGGGCATTCGCCCCATCGATGCCCTGAATGCCCTGCTCTGTCATGTGTGGAGCGGTCGCGACGCCCTAGCGTGAAGGGCCGGAGCAGGCAGACAGGGGATGGTTCTTGGTGTCCACGTTGCTCGACCGGCCGGCGCAACAACCGCGGACCCTGGAGGTCCGCCGTCCGCCGGCTCCGCTCCCGCACCGTGAACGCCCGCGGCTGTACGCCGTCGACGGCCTCCGCCTCGTCGCCGCGCTGATGGTCGCCGTGCACCACTACGTCGGCAGCCGGCGCGTCGACCAGCCGCACAACGCCGTCTGGGGCCGGCCGGCCTCCGAGATCATGCCGACGGTGTTCCACTTCGCCACCTACGGCTGGATCGGCGTCGAGGTCTTCTTCGTGATCAGCGGCTTCGTCATCTGCATGTCCTGCTGGGGGCGCACCCCGCGGCAGTTCTTCGTCTCCCGGGTGATCCGGCTCTACCCGGCGTACTGGTTCGCCATCGCCTTCACCACGGCCGTCGTGCTGGCGGTGCCGGGGGTCTGGGGCCGGCTGAAGCTGCGCGACGTACTCCTCAACCTCACGATGCTGCAGTCGGGTTCGGGCGTGGCGAGCGTCGACGGTGTCTACTGGACGCTCTGGTCGGAGCTGCGCTTCTACCTGCTCTTCGTGATCGTGGTGGCCACCGGGCTGACGTACCGGAAGGTCGTGATCTTCTGCTGCGTGTGGGGTGCGGCCGCGATGTTCGCCCCCGTGGCGAAGTTCCACCTCCTGACGCTGGCCGCCAACCCGGACGGAGCCTGGTTCTTCATCGCGGGCCTCGCCCTCTACCTGATGCACCGCTTCGGGCAGGACCTGCTCCTGTGGGGGATCCTCGCGATGGCGTGGCTGATGGGACAGCGGCAGCTGGGGCTCAGGATCGACGACTTCGAGCACGTCTCCGGGTGGCGGGGGAGTGCGGCGCTCTTCACCGTGTTCCTGCTCGCTCTGGTCGCGATCGCCCTCGGCGCGACGGACCGCATCCGCTGGAAGTGGCTGGTCACCGCCGGCAGCCTGACGTATCCGCTGTACCTGATCCACTACGTGGCCGGTACGGCGCTGATCAACCGGCTCCGCGACACCATGGACGCCCGGCTCCTGGTCGTCCTCGTGATCGCCGGCTTCCTGGTCCTGAGCCGGCTCGTGCACCGCTTCGTGGAGCGGCCCGCGGCGCGGGAGCTGAAGCGGGGGCTGGACACGTCGTTCGCGCGGCTGCGGAACGCCGGCGCCTAACGCTCCGCCGGGAGTGCCGCGGGGTGTCGTCGGTCGTCCACGGCAGCGTCGTGGCCGGTCGCGCAGTTCTCCGCGCCCCTGCGGGACGCCGCAGTTCGTTCACCGCGCGGTGCGGCTCCGGCCGCCGGGGTCAGGACTGCGGTGTCGGCCGTGACGATGCGCACGACGATCGGTCCCTCCGGTGGATGCGTGGCGGTGCCACCACCGTGGCCGACGCGGCTTCCCCCGGGCCGTCGGGCGAGCCGGTGTGATCGTGGTGGGGTAAGCCACAGCGGGCCGGGAGCCCGTTACGGCGTCAGCTGCGGGGAGGTGCGGAGACCGTTCTCCGGGAGGATGTGTTTGACGTGCGTCACCCTGGGGGTATTGTCTCCGGCTCGATTGGCCAGGCCCCTGCCCCATATGGCAGACTGTCGGAGTTGCTCGGTCGAGTGTTGATGCTGTGCGCCTCCCGCCGGGAGGACCGGAAGCGAGTCCCACAGTACTCGTCGCCCTAACTGCCGTAAGGCAGCGCTGGGGCGGACGTACGGGAATCTTCCGGGAAGTGTCAGTGCGGCACCGGCCAGGCACCCGGTGGGCTTCTCCGCCCTCGGCTTGCGGTTCCGGAAGGGCCGTGCTTTCCCAGTAGGGATGTTCGAACAAGGGACATCTGTGTCGGTGAGAGCGCGACACACCCGACCGCGTGGGTCGGAGAGAAGTAAACGGAACACCGGGTTCCGGAGCGTACGAAGAGACAGGACTACTGAGTAGCCATGGCGGGACAGAAGATCCGCATCCGGCTCAAGGCCTACGACCACGAGGTCATCGATTCCTCGGCGAAGAAGATCGTCGAGACGGTGACGCGTACTGGTGCGTCGGTCGCGGGCCCGGTGCCGCTGCCCACTGAGAAGAACGTGTACTGCGTCATCAAGTCGCCGCACAAGTACAAGGACTCGCGCGAGCACTTCGAGATGCGCACGCACAAGCGCCTGATCGACATTCTCGACCCGACGCCCAAGACCGTTGACTCTCTGATGCGACTCGACCTCCCGGCCGGTGTCGACATCGAGATCAAGCTCTGAAGGCCGGTGATCTGAGAATGGCTAAGCAGATCAAGGGCATCCTGGGCGAGAAGCTCGGCATGACGCAGGTGTGGGACGAGAACAACCGTGTTGTTCCGGTCACCGTCGTCAAGGCCGGCCCCAACGTCGTGACCCAGGTCCGTACGAACGACAGTGACGGCTACGAGTCGGTCCAGATCGCCTTCGGCGAGATCGACCCGCGCAAGGTGAACAAGCCCCTCAAGGGCCACTTCGCCAAGGCCGACGTCACGCCCCGCCGCCACCTCGTCGAGATCCGCACTGCGGACGCCTCCGAGTACACGCTGGGCCAGGAGATCTCCGCCGAGGTCTTCGAGGCCGGCGTCAAGGTGGACGTGACCGGCAAGAGCAAGGGCAAGGGCTTCGCCGGTGTCATGAAGCGTCACAACTTCAAGGGCCTCGGCGCCGGACACGGCACCCAGCGCAAGCACCGCTCGCCCGGTTCCATCGGTGGCTGCGCCACCCCGGGCCGCGTGTTCAAGGGCCTCCGCATGGCGGGTCGCATGGGCAACGAGCGGGTCACCACCCAGAACCTGACCGTCCACGCCGTTGACGCGGAGAAGGGTCTGCTGCTCATCAAGGGCGCTGTCCCCGGTCCGAACGGCGGCCTCGTCCTGGTCCGCACCGCGGCCAAGGGGGCCTGAGGTACCGATGAGCACTGTTGACATCCTTTCGCCTGCCGGCGAGAAGACCGGTAGCGTCGAGCTCCCCGCGGAGATCTTCGGCGTGGAGAAGATCAGCATTCCGCTGATCCACCAGGTCGTCGTCGCGCAGAACGCCGCTGCCCGCCAGGGCACGCACAAGACCAAGCGTCGCGGCGAGGTCCGTGGTGGCGGCAAGAAGCCGTACCGCCAGAAGGGCACCGGCCGCGCCCGTCAGGGCTCGACCCGTGCGCCGCAGTTCGCCGGCGGTGGCGTCGTCCACGGCCCGCAGCCGCGTGACTACTCGCAGCGGACCCCGAAGAAGATGAAGGCCGCGGCCCTGCGCCACGCCCTCACCGACCGGGCCCGCCACAACCGCATCCACGTCGTCTCCGGCGTCATCGAGGGTGAGAACCCGTCGACGAAGGCCGCCCGGACGCTGTTCGGCAAGATCTCGGAGCGCAAGAACCTGCTCCTGGTCGTCGACCGCGCCGACGAGGCCGCGTGGCTGTCCGCCCGCAACCTGCCCCAGGTCCACATCCTGGAGCCGGGCCAGCTGAACACGTACGACGTTCTCGTCTCGGACGACGTGGTCTTCACCCAGGCCGCTTTCGAGTCCTTCGTGTCTGGCCCCAAGGCCGCTGACACCGAAGGGAGCGAAGCCTGATGGCTACGCGTCACCCGAGCATTGCCTCCAAGGCTGCCAAGGCCGCCAAGGCCGCGCGCGTCGCCAAGGCGCGTCGCCACGAGGCCGAGGGCAAGAACACTGTCGAGACGCCGATCAGCAAGTCGTTCACGGACCCCCGTGACGTGCTGCTGAAGCCGGTCGTCTCCGAGAAGAGCTACGCGCTTCTCGACGACAACAAGTACACGTTCATCGTCGCCCCGGGCGCCAACAAGACCCAGATCAAGCAGGCCGTCCAGGCGGTCTTCTCGGTCAAGGTCACCGGGGTCAACACGATCAACCGCATCGGCAAGCGCAAGCGGACCCGCACCGGCTTCGGCCAGCGTGCGGCCACCAAGCGCGCGATCGTGACCCTCGCTGAGGGCGACCGTATCGACATCTTCGGCGGTCCGACCGCGTAAGCGGGTCGGATCGTCCGATATCGGACGAGGACTGAGAAATGGGAATCCGCAAGTACAAGCCGACTACGCCGGGCCGTCGTGGCTCGAGCGTCGCCGACTTCGTCGAGGTCACGCGGTCCACGCCGGAGAAGTCGCTGGTCCGCCCCCTGCACAGCAAGGGCGGCCGTAACAACGCCGGTCGTGTGACCGTTCGCCACCAGGGTGGCGGACACAAGCGCGCCTACCGAGTGATCGACTTCCGTCGTCACGACAAGGACGGCGTGCCGGCGAAGGTCGCGCACATCGAGTACGACCCCAACCGCACCGCGCGCATCGCGCTGCTGCACTACGCGGACGGCGAGAAGCGCTACATCCTCGCCCCGCGCAACCTGCAGCAGGGCGACCGCGTCGAGAACGGTCCCGGGGCCGACATCAAGCCGGGCAACAACCTGGCGATCCGCAACATCCCGGTCGGTACCACGATCCACGCGATCGAGCTCCGTCCGGGTGGCGGCGCCAAGTTCGCCCGCTCCGCTGGTGCCTCCGTGCAGCTGCTCGCGAAGGAGGGCTCGATGGCCCACCTCCGCATGCCGTCCGGTGAGATCCGCCTGGTCGACCAGCGCTGCCGCGCCACGGTCGGCGAGGTCGGCAACGCCGAGCAGAGCAACATCAACTGGGGCAAGGCCGGCCGCAAGCGCTGGCTGGGCGTCCGCCCGACCGTTCGCGGTGTGGCGATGAACCCGGTTGACCACCCCCACGGTGGTGGTGAGGGCAAGACCTCCGGTGGTCGCCACCCGGTCAGCCCCTGGGGTCAGAAGGAGGGTCGTACTCGTTCGCCGAAGAAGGCTTCGAACAAGTACATCGTCCGCCGCCGCAAGACGAACAAGAAGCGCTAGGAGCGGGTTTAGATGCCGCGCAGTCTCAAGAAGGGGCCCTTCGTCGACGACCACCTCGTAAAGAAGGTGGACGCCCAGAACGAAGCCGGTTCCAAGAACGTCATCAAGACCTGGTCCCGTCGCTCGATGATCGTCCCGGCCATGCTCGGCCACACGATCGCGGTGCACAACGGCAAGACCCACATCCCGGTGTTCGTCACCGAGGCGATGGTCGGCCACAAGCTCGGCGAGTTCTCGCCGACGCGCACCTTCCGGGGTCACGTCAAGGACGACCGGAAGTCGAAGCGCCGCTAAACGCGGATCGCATTCAGACACGTAAGTAACTGAGAGGGACAACCATGGAAGCCAGGGCCCAGGCGCGGTACATCCGCGTTACGCCCATGAAGGCCCGCCGCGTGGTGGACCTTATCCGTGGCATGGACGCCACGGAGGCTCAGGCTGTTCTGCGATTCGCTCCGCAGGCAGCCTCAGTGCCCGTCGGCAAGGTGCTCGACAGCGCCATCGCCAACGCCGCGCACAACTACGACCACACCGACGCCGACAGCCTCGTCATCTCCGAGGCGTACGTCGACGAGGGCCCGACCCTGAAGCGGTTCCGTCCGCGCGCCCAGGGCCGTGCCTACCGGATCCGCAAGCGGACCAGCCACATCACCGTGGTCGTCAGCAGCAAGGAAGGAACCCGGTAATGGGCCAGAAGGTTAACCCGCATGGGTTCCGGCTCGGCATCACCACGGACTTCAAGTCCCGGTGGTACGCCGACAAGCTGTACAAGGACTACGTCAAGGAAGACGTCGCCATCCGTCGGATGATGACGTCCGGCATGGAGCGCGCCGGCATCTCGAAGGTGGAGATCGAGCGCACCCGTGACCGCGTGCGTGTGGACATCCACACCGCTCGTCCGGGCATCGTCATCGGCCGCCGTGGCGCCGAGGCCGACCGCATCCGCGGTGACCTCGAGAAGCTCACGGGCAAGCAGGTCCAGCTGAACATCCTCGAGGTCAAGAACCCCGAGACGGACGCTCAGCTGGTTGCTCAGGCCGTCGCCGAGCAGCTCTCCTCCCGCGTCTCCTTCCGTCGCGCCATGCGTAAGAGCATGCAGGGCACGATGAAGGCCGGCGCCAAGGGCATCAAGATCCAGTGCGGCGGCCGCCTCGGTGGCGCCGAGATGTCCCGCTCGGAGTTCTACCGCGAGGGCCGTGTGCCCCTGCACACGCTCCGTGCGAACGTGGACTACGGCTTCTTCGAGGCCAAGACGACCTTCGGCCGCATCGGCGTGAAGGTCTGGATCTACAAGGGCGACGTCAAGAACATCGCCGAGGTCCGCGCCGAGAACGCTGCCGCCCGTGCGGGTAACCGCCCGGCTCGCGGTGGCGGCGGCGCCGACCGCCCGGCCCGTGGTGGCCGTGGTGGCGAGCGCGGCGGTCGCGGTCGCAAGCCGCAGCAGGCTCCCGCTGCCGAGGCCCCCAAGGCCGAGGCTCCGGCGGCTGCCGCTCCGGCTGAGAGCACCGGAACGGAGGCCTGACCGACATGCTGATCCCCCGTAGGGTCAAGCACCGCAAGCAGCACCACCCGAAGCGCAGCGGCGCTGCCAAGGGCGGCACGCAGGTTGCGTTCGGCGAGTACGGCATCCAGGCGCTCACCCCGGCCTATGTGACGAACCGCCAGATCGAGGCCGCTCGTATTGCCATGACGCGTCACATCAAGCGTGGTGGCAAGGTCTGGATCAACATCTACCCGGACCGTCCCCTCACCAAGAAGCCTGCCGAGACCCGCATGGGTTCCGGTAAGGGTTCGCCGGAGTGGTGGATCGCCAACGTCAAGCCCGGACGCGTGATGTTCGAGCTGTCGTACCCCAATGAAAAGATTGCGCGTGAAGCTCTGACTCGTGCGGCCCACAAGCTGCCGATGAAGTGCCGGATCGTCAAGCGCGAGGCAGGTGAAGCGTGATGTCGGCCGGTACCAAGGCGTCCGAGCTGCGCGAGCTGGGTGACGAGGAGCTTCTTGCGAAGCTTCGCGAAGCCAAGGAAGAACTGTTCAACCTCCGCTTCCAGGCGGCGACTGGGCAGCTCGAGAACCATGGCCGTCTCAAGGCGGTCCGCAAGGACATCGCGCGGATCTACACCCTGATGCGCGAGCGTGAGCTGGGCATCGAAACGGTGGAGAACGCCTGATGAGCGAGAACAACGTGACTGAAGAGACGACCGAGGCGCGCGGCGCACGCAAGACCCGTGAGGGTCTCGTCGTCAGCGACAAGATGGACAAGACCGTCGTCGTCGCTGTCGAGGACCGCGTCAAGCACGCGCTGTACGGCAAGGTCATCCGCCGTACGAACAAGCTCAAGGCGCACGACGAGCAGAACGCCGCGGGCGTCGGCGACCGTGTCCTCCTCGCGGAGACCCGGCCGCTGTCCGCGACGAAGCGCTGGCGCGTCGTCGAGATCCTCGAGAAGGCCAAGTAGCAGGTAATTCCCGCAAGGGAATTCCCAAAAGCAGGCCTGCGGGGCAGTTGCCTCGCAGGACAGTTCCGCCAGGCTCGGCAGGGGTTCGTAAAGGGACCCCTGCCGGGAACCGGCAGACAAACAGGAGATAGACGTGATCCAGCAGGAGTCGCGACTGCGTGTCGCCGACAACACTGGTGCGAAGGAAATCCTTTGCATCCGTGTGCTCGGTGGCTCCGGTCGCCGCTACGCGGGCATCGGTGACGTCATCGTCGCCACCGTCAAGGACGCGATCCCCGGCGGCAACGTGAAGAAGGGTGACGTCATCAAGGCGGTCATCGTTCGCACCGTCAAGGAGCGCCGCCGTCCGGACGGCTCGTACATCCGCTTCGACGAGAACGCCGCTGTCATTCTGAAGAACGACGGCGACCCTCGTGGCACCCGCATCTTCGGCCCGGTCGGCCGGGAGCTGCGCGAGAAGAAGTTCATGAAGATCATCTCGCTGGCTCCGGAGGTGCTGTAAGCATGAAGATCAAGAAGGGCGACCTGGTTCAGGTCATCACCGGTAAGGACAAGGGCAAGCAGGGCAAGGTCATCGCGGCCTACCCCCGCGAGGACCGCGTCCTGGTCGAGGGTGTCAACCGGGTCAAGAAGCACACCAAGGCCGGCCCGACCGCCAGCGGTTCGCAGGCCGGCGGCATCGTCACGACCGAGGCGCCGATCCACGTCTCCAACGTCCAGCTGGTCGTTGAGAAGGACGGCAACAAGGTCGTCACGCGTGTCGGTTACCGCTTCGACGACGAGGGCAACAAGGTTCGCGTTGCCAAGCGGACGGGTGAGGACATCTGATGGCTACCACCACCACTCCGCGTCTCAAGACGAAGTACCGCGAGGAGATCGCGGGCAAGCTGCGTGACGAGTTCAAGTACGAGAACGTCATGCAGATCCCCGGCCTCGTCAAGATCGTGGTCAACATGGGTGTGGGCGACGCCGCCCGCGACTCCAAGCTGATCGAGGGCGCCATCCGCGACCTCACCACGATCACCGGTCAGAAGCCGGCCGTCACCAAGGCCCGCAAGTCCATCGCGCAGTTCAAGCTGCGTGAGGGTCAGCCGATCGGTGCCCACGTCACGCTTCGTGGCGACCGCATGTGGGAGTTCCTGGACCGCACCCTGTCGCTCGCGCTGCCGCGCATCCGCGACTTCCGTGGTCTGTCCCCCAAGCAGTTCGACGGCCGTGGCAACTACACCTTCGGTCTCACGGAGCAGGTCATGTTCCACGAGATCGACCAGGACAAGATCGACCGCGTCCGGGGTATGGACATCACCGTGGTGACCACGGCGACCAACGACGCTGAGGGCCGTGCGCTCCTTCGTCACCTCGGCTTCCCCTTCAAGGAGGCGTGAGCGAGATGGCGAAGAAGGCTCTGATCGCAAAGGCTGCTCGCAAGCCCAAGTTCGGCGTGCGTGGTTACACGCGCTGCCAGCGCTGCGGCCGTCCCCACTCCGTGTACCGCAAGTTCGGCCTGTGCCGCGTGTGCCTTCGTGAGATGGCTCACCGTGGCGAGCTGCCGGGCGTGACCAAGAGCTCCTGGTAATCCCCCTTTTAGGGATTCCTAGGGCTCTCGGTAAGCAATGGGCGTGTCAGGCGCCCTCCTCTCCATGGCTTAGGCTTGGAGGGTTGGGCGCCTGACGGTCGCCCGTACGACTTACTACGCCGTAGGTCCACCGCACCGCACCCGCCTCGTCTCGGATCGAGGAGAGGGATGGGCACCTGGAAACCCCGGCGAGAGAGGCCGAAGGCCAATTCATGACCATGACTGATCCGATCGCGGACATGCTGACTCGTCTGCGTAACGCGAACTCGGCATACCACGACACCGTGGGTATGCCGCACAGCAAGATCAAGTCGCACATCGCGGAGATCCTCCAGCAGGAGGGCTTCATCACGGGCTGGAAGGTCGAGGACGCCGAGGTCGGCAAGAACCTCGTCCTCGAGCTGAAGTTCGGCCCGAACCGTGAGCGCTCCATCGCGGGCATCAAGCGGATCTCCAAGCCCGGTCTCCGGGTGTACGCGAAGTCCACCAACCTGCCCAAGGTCCTCGGTGGCCTCGGCGTGGCGATCATCTCCACGTCGCACGGTCTCCTGACCGACAAGCAGGCCGGCAAGAAGGGCGTAGGCGGAGAAGTCCTCGCCTACGTCTGGTAGCGGAAGGGAACGGAGGAAACAGCTATGTCGCGTATTGGCAAGCTCCCCATCACGGTTCCCGCCGGCGTGGACGTCACCATCGACGGCCGTACGGTGTCGGTCAAGGGCCCCAAGGGCTCGCTGACTCACACTGTTGCCGCGCCGATCGACATCGCCAAGGGTGAGGACGGCGTTCTCAACGTCACCCGCCCCAACGACGAGCGTCAGAACAAGGCCCTGCACGGCCTGTCCCGCACGCTGGTGGCGAACATGATCACCGGCGTGACCCAGGGTTACGTGAAGAAGCTCGAGATCAGCGGTGTCGGTTACCGCGTTGCGGCCAAGGGCTCGAACCTCGAGTTCGCGCTCGGCTACAGCCACTCGATCACCGTCGAGGCGCCCGAGGGCATCTCGTTCAAGGTCGAGAACCCGACGCACTTCTCGGTCGAGGGCATCGACAAGCAGAAGGTCGGCGAGGTTGCGGCCAACATCCGCAAGCTGCGCAAGCCCGACCCGTACAAGGCCAAGGGCGTCAAGTACGAGGGCGAAGTCATCCGCCGCAAGGTCGGAAAGGCGGGTAAGTAAGCCATGGCATACGGACAAAAGATCCTCAAGGGCGACGCCTACAAGCGCGCCGCGATCAAGCGCCGCCACATCCGGATCCGTAAGCACATCAACGGTACGGCGGAGCGTCCGCGTCTGGTCGTTACCCGCTCGAACCGCCACATCGTGGCCCAGGTCATCGACGACATCAAGGGTCACACCCTTGCGTCGGCGTCGACCCTGGACACCTCGATCCGCGGTGGCGAGGGCGACAAGTCCGCGCAGGCCAAGTCGGTCGGTGCCCTGGTCGCTGAGCGCGCCAAGGCCGCCGGCGTCGAGGCTGTCGTATTCGACCGTGGTGGCAACCAGTACGCCGGGCGCATCGCCGCCCTGGCGGACGCCGCCCGCGAAGCCGGACTCAAGTTCTGAGTCGCTTCCGTAGCTAGCGGAAAGAGAGAGGTAATCCAATGGCTGGACCCCAGCGCCGTGGAAGCGGTGCCGGTGGCGGCGAGCGGCGGGACCGGAAGGGCCGTGACGGCGGCGCTGCTGCCGCCGAGAAGACCGCGTACGTTGAGCGCGTCGTCGCGATCAACCGCGTCGCCAAGGTTGTGAAGGGTGGTCGTCGCTTCAGCTTCACTGCGCTCGTCGTAGTGGGCGATGGCGATGGCACCGTGGGTGTCGGTTACGGCAAGGCCAAGGAGGTGCCGGCCGCCATCGCCAAGGGTGTTGAGGAGGCCAAGAAGCACTTCTTCAAGGTCCCCCGTATCCAGGGCACCATCCCGCACCCGATCACGGGTGAGAAGGCTGCCGGCGTCGTGCTGCTCAAGCCCGCGTCCCCCGGTACCGGCGTTATCGCCGGTGGCCCGGTGCGTGCCGTGCTCGAGTGCGCCGGCGTCCACGACATCCTGTCGAAGTCGCTCGGTTCGTCGAACGCGATCAACATCGTGCACGCGACCGTGGAGGCCCTGAAGGGTCTGCAGCGTCCCGAGGAGATCGCGGCCCGCCGTGGTCTGCCCCTCGAGGACGTCGCTCCCGCGGCTCTGCTGCGGGCGCGTGCCGGGGCTGGTGCTGCGTAATGGCTCAGCTCAAGATCACGCAGACGAAGTCGTACATCGGCAGCAAGCAGAACCACCGTGACACCCTGCGTTCCCTTGGTCTCAAGGGCATCAACACGCAGGTCGTCAAGGAGGACCGCCCCGAGTTCCGCGGCATGGTGCACACCGTCCGCCACCTCGTGACGGTCGAGGAGGTCGACTGATCATGGCGGAGAACAACCCGCTCAAGATCCACAACCTCCGTCCCGCCCCGGGCGCCAAGACCGCCAAGACCCGTGTGGGTCGTGGTGAGGCGTCGAAGGGTAAGACGGCTGGTCGTGGTACCAAGGGCACGAAGGCCCGTTACCAGGTTCCGGAGCGCTTCGAGGGTGGCCAGATGCCCCTCCACATGCGTCTCCCGAAGCTGAAGGGCTTCAAGAACCCGTTCAAGGTCGAGTTCCAGGTCGTGAACCTCGACAAGCTGGCGTCCCTGTACCCCGAGGGTGGCGAGGTCACCGTCGAGGGTCTGGTGGCCAAGGGTGCCGTTCGCAAGAACAGCCTCGTCAAGGTCCTCGGCCAGGGCGAGATCTCCGTGGCGCTGCAGGTGACGGTCGACGCCGTCTCCGGCTCCGCCAAGGAGAAGATCACCGCCGCAGGCGGCACCGTCACCGAGCTCGTCTGAATTCCTCAGGCGTCTCGATGACGTAAGCACTCCCGACCGGGGATACCTCACAATGGGGTATCCCCGGTTGGTCGTTCCATGGGGAGCCTTGCCGCCGGTAAGGTAGCCTGCACTGTTCTTCTTTGTATCCGTCGAACCTCAAGACCGTCACCCTTGACGCAGTTGCGCGGGGGTCGCAGGAGGCACCGTGCTCACCGCGTTCGCCCGGGCGTTCAGGACGCCCGACCTGCGCAAGAAGCTGCTCTTCACACTCGCCATCATCGTGGTGTACCGGGTCGGTACCCACGTCCCGATCCCCGGCGTCAACTACACGGCCGTCCAGACATGCGTGGACGAGGCCTCTGGCAACCAGGGCCTCTTCGGTCTGGTCAACATGTTCAGCGGCGGCGCGCTGCTGCAGATCACGATCTTCGCGCTGGGCATCATGCCCTACATCACGGCGAGCATCATCCTTCAGCTGCTGACGGTGGTGATCCCGCGCCTGGAGGCCCTGAAGAAGGAAGGCCAGGCGGGTACGGCGAAGATCACGCAGTACACCCGTTATCTGACGGTCGCGCTCGCCATCCTGCAGGGCACCGGCCTGGTGGCCACCGCCCGCAGCGGCGCCCTGTTCGGCAGTTGCTCGGCTGCCAGCCAGATCGTCCCCGACCAGGCGATCTTCACCACCATCACCATGGTCATCTGCATGACCGCCGGTACGGCCGTCGTGATGTGGCTGGGTGAGCTCATCACCGACCGCGGCATCGGCAACGGCATGTCGATCCTGATGTTCATCTCGATCGCCGCGACCTTCCCCTCGGCCCTGTGGGCCATCAAGAAGCAGGGCAAGCTGGCCGGCGGCTGGATCGAGTTCGGCACCGTCATCCTCGTCGGCCTGGTCATGGTCGGCCTGGTGGTCTTCGTCGAGCAGGCCCAGCGGCGCATCCCCGTGCAGTACGCGAAGCGCATGATCGGCCGCCGTTCCTACGGTGGTACGTCGACCTACATCCCGCTGAAGGTCAACCAGGCGGGTGTGATTCCCGTCATCTTCGCCTCGTCGCTGCTCTACATCCCGGCACTGATCGCTCAGTTCTCGGGGAGCAAGGCCGGCTGGAAGACCTGGGTCGAGCAGAACCTGACCAAGGGCGACCACCCGATTTACCTGGTCAGCTACTTCTTGCTGATCGTTTTCTTCGCGTTCTTCTACGTGGCGATCTCCTTCAACCCCGAAGAAGTCGCCGACAACATGAAGAAGTATGGTGGCTTCATCCCGGGCATCCGGGCTGGCCGACCGACCGCTGAGTACCTCAGCTATGTACTCAACCGGATCACCTGGCCGGGTTCGCTGTATCTGGGGCTGATCGCTCTCGTACCAACGATGGCGTTGGTCGGGTTCGGGGCAACCGGTAACTTCCCCTTCGGCGGGACGAGCATCCTGATCATCGTGGGTGTGGGTCTTGAGACGGTGAAGCAAATCGAGAGCCAGCTCCAGCAGCGCAATTACGAAGGGTTCCTCCGCTGATGCGAATCGTCCTCGTCGGGCCGCCGGGTGCAGGGAAGGGCACGCAGGCCACTCGCCTTGCCGAGAAGCTGCGCATCCCGCACATCTCCACGGGCGACCTGTTCCGCGCCAACATCAGCCAGCAGACAGAGCTCGGGAAACTCGCGAAGTCCTACATGGACGCCGGCAATCTCGTCCCCGACGAGGTGACCATCGCGATGGCCAAGGACCGCATGGAGCAGCCGGACGCCGAAGGCGGCTTCCTGCTGGACGGTTTCCCGCGCAACGTCTCGCAGGCCGAGGCGCTCGACGAGCTGCTCAAGACCGAGGGCATCAAGCTGGACGCGGTACTCGACCTCGAAGTCCCCGAGGAAGAGGTCGTCAAGCGGATCGCCGGCCGGCGCATCTGCCGCAACGACTCGGCGCACGTGTTCCACGAGACGTACAGCGCGCCGAAGAAGGAAGGCGTCTGCGACGTCTGCGGCGGTGAGCTCTACCAGCGTGACGACGACTCCGAGGAGACCGTGCGCACGCGGCTCGAGGTCTACCACACGCAGACCGAGCCGATCATCGACTACTACAAGGCACAGGGCCTGGTCGTCACGATCTCGTCCCTCGGCCCGGTGGGCGAGGTCACGGAGCGGGCGCTGGAAGCCCTCAAGCGCGAGGACGACGGCAAGTAGCCGTCAGTCAGTTACGGCCGTGGCACCCGCAGGGGAGTCACGGCCGTAGTGTTGTGCAGGTAACGATTGACGTGAGTGACGGAGAGCGCAGGCCACCCATGGTGCAGATCAAGACCCCCGAGCAGATCGCCAAGATGCGTGAGGCGGGGCTGGTGGTCGCCGCCATCCACGCGGCCACTCGTGAGGCCGCGGTGCCCGGGGCCACCACCAAGGACCTGGACCAGGTCGCCCGCAAGGTGCTCGCGGAGTACGACGCGAAGCCGAACTTCCTTGGCTACGGCGGCTTCCCGGCCACGATCTGCACCTCCGTCAACGAGGTCGTCGTCCATGGCATCCCCTCCGACGACGTCGTCCTGAAGGACGGCGACGTGATCTCCATCGACTGCGGCGCGATCATCGACGGCTGGCACGGCGACGCGGCGTACACGGCCTTCGTGGGTTCCGGTCACGCCCCGGAGCTGATCGAGCTCTCCCGGGTCACGGAGGAGTCGATGTGGGCCGGCATCGCGGCGATGAAGCTGGGCAACCGGCTCGTCGACGTCTCCCGCGCCATCGAGACCTACATCCGCCGCCAGCCGAAGCCGGGCGGCGGCAAGTACGGGATCATCGAGGACTACGGCGGCCACGGCATCGGCACCGAGATGCACATGGACCCGCACCTGCTGAACTACGTGGAGAAGCGCCGCGGCAAGGGACCCAAGCTGGTCCCCGGTTTCTGTCTCGCCATCGAGCCGATGGTGTCCCTGGGCACCCCCAGGACCGAGGTCCTCTCCGACGACTGGACCGTCATCACCACGGACGGCACCTGGTCCTCCCACTGGGAGCACAGTGTTGCGCTGACCGAGGAGGGTCCGCTGGTGCTGACGTCTCCCGACGGGGGTAGGGCCAAGCTGGCCGAGCTCGGGATCACGGCTGCGCCGGATCCGCTCGGCTGAGCACCGTTCGAAGCTGCGGCCCCGTGAGGGCTTGTCGCGCGGTTCCCCGCGCCCCTGAAGGGGCGTTTGTGGCGGGGCGCTCCGAGAAGTGGGCGCTTAACGATCTCCGCTTCCGGGCATCCTTCCTCGATTCGTCTTTCCCCGTGCGCTGACGTAGACTGACTCGTCGGCTCTCGTGCACCCGCATGTCCGCATGCGCCCGAATGGGAAAAGTGCGGGAGTCGATCAAGGTAGTCGATTCGAAGGGCGAAGCGTGGCCAAGAAGCAAGGTGCCATCGAGATCGAGGGCACTGTCGTCGAGTCTCTTCCGAACGCCATGTTCAAGGTCGAGCTCCAGAACGGCCACCAGGTCCTGGCACACATCAGCGGCAAGATGCGAATGCACTACATCCGCATCCTCCCTGACGACCGGGTCGTGGTGGAGCTGTCTCCGTACGACCTGACGCGTGGCCGGATCGTCTACCGCTACAAGTAGATCTTGCCCGCATCCCGTTTCGGCGGGGTGGTGGCACTGACCCGGAGAACCTCAATCCCATGAAGGTCAAGCCGAGCGTCAAGAAGATCTGCGACAAGTGCAGGGTGATCCGCCGTCACGGTCGGGTCATGGTCATCTGCGACAACCCGCGCCACAAGCAGCGCCAGGGCTGACGCACGATCGACCGATCCCTCTGCATCGACATCGCAGAGTTTCGCGCGACGCGAGCTGAATTTGTTCATACGCAGGACCCGGGCACCGAAGGTGCCTGACACCCCCGGTTCGGAGGCCGGGGACCCGGTTCGTACCTCGTACGGCGGCCGGGAACCGGTTCTGCGGAAGACCTCCGAGGATCAACTGGAGCCATTGAATGGCACGCGTTTCCGGTGTTGACATCCCGCGCGAAAAGCGTGTGGAGGTCGCCCTCACCTATGTGTTCGGCATCGGCCGGACCCTCTCGCAGGCGACGCTGGCAGCGACCGGCGTCGACCCGAACACCCGCGTTCGCGACCTCTCCGAGGAGCAGCTCGTCGCGATCCGCGAGTTCGTCGACAGCAACATCAAGACCGAGGGTGACCTCCGTCGCGAGATCCAGGCCGACATCCGCCGCAAGGTCGAGATCGGCTGCTACCAGGGCCTGCGTCACCGTCGCGGTCTGCCGGTCCGCGGTCAGCGCACCAGCACGAACGCCCGTACCCGCAAGGGCCCGCGTCGCGCCATCGCCGGCAAGAAGAAGCCGGGCAAGAAGTAGTCCTCAGCGGACAACGCTTCACCAGCGGTCTTCGCTGTAGGACCGACCACCTCCCCGTAGGAGTTTGTAGATGCCCCCCAAGGGTCGTCAGGGCGCTGCCAAGAAGGTGCGCCGCAAGGAAAAGAAGAACGTCGCTCACGGTCACGCGCACATCAAGAGCACGTTCAACAACACGATCGTCTCCATCACGGACCCGTCGGGCAACGTGATCTCCTGGGCCTCCGCCGGCCACGTCGGCTTCAAGGGCTCCCGGAAGTCCACGCCGTTCGCCGCGCAGATGGCCGCCGAGTCGGCTGCCCGCCGCGCCCAGGAGCACGGCATGCGCAAGGTCGACGTGTTCGTGAAGGGCCCGGGTTCCGGTCGTGAGACCGCGATCCGCTCCCTGCAGGCCACGGGCCTCGAGGTCGGCTCCATCCAGGACGTCACCCCGACCCCCCACAACGGCTGCCGTCCGCCGAAGCGTCGCCGCGTCTGACGCCGGCGCTTCAAGGGCTTGCTGCGCCTCCGGTGCTTTTCGGCCGGGGGCGTGGGGGTTGTCCCCCACATGTAACAGCCGGGCGGTACGGCCCCGTAAAAGGGCCGTATCGCCCGTACCCTTGCAGTATCCGCACTTCTCACCAGGTGCGGTTTCCGTCGGGCGTCAAATAGCGGGCGTCCACGAAAGAAGGATCTGATCCACACATGCTGATCGCTCAGCGTCCCTCGTTGACCGAAGAGGTCGTCGACGAGTTCCGCTCCCGGTTCGTGATCGAGCCGCTGGAGCCGGGCTTCGGCTACACCCTCGGCAACTCCCTGCGCCGTACGCTCCTTTCCTCGATCCCGGGTGCGGCGGTCACGTCCATCCGTATCGACGGTGTCCTGCACGAGTTCACCACCGTGCCGGGCGTCAAGGAGGACGTCACCGACCTGATCCTCAACATCAAGCAGCTCGTCGTCTCCTCGGAGCACGACGAGCCGGTCGTGATGTACCTGCGCAAGCAGGGCCCGGGTCTGGTCACCGCCGCCGACATCGCGCCCCCGGCCGGTGTCGAGGTGCACAACCCCGATCTGGTCCTCGCCACGCTCAACGGCAAGGGCAAGCTGGAGATGGAGCTGACGGTCGAGCGTGGCCGCGGTTATGTCTCCGCCGTGCAGAACAAGCAGGTGGGCCAGGAGATCGGCCGTATCCCGGTCGACTCCATCTACAGCCCCGTGCTGAAGGTCACGTACAAGGTCGAGGCGACCCGTGTCGAGCAGCGCACCGACTTCGACAAGCTGATCGTCGACGTCGAGACCAAGCAGGCGATGCGTCCGCGTGACGCCATGGCGTCGGCGGGTAAGACCCTGGTCGAGCTGTTCGGTCTCGCCCGCGAGCTGAACATCGACGCCGAGGGCATCGACATGGGCCCGTCCCCCACGGACGCCGCCCTCGCCGCCGACCTGGCGCTGCCGATCGAGGAGCTGGAGCTCACCGTTCGGTCGTACAACTGCCTCAAGCGCGAGGGCATCCACTCGGTGGGTGAGCTCGTGGCTCGTTCCGAGGCCGACCTGCTGGACATCCGCAACTTCGGTGCGAAGTCCATCGACGAGGTCAAGGCGAAGCTGGCCGGCATGGGCCTGGCCCTGAAGGACAGCCCGCCCGGATTCGACCCCACGGCCGCCGCCGACGCCTTCGGCGCCGACGACGACGCGGACGCGGGTTTCGTGGAGACCGAGCAGTACTGATCGGTCGTTGCCGGTGGGCATCCGCTCATCGGGTTCCTGACCCCGGTACCTGATACGGCCGGGGCAGACACACAGGAGAAGAACAATGCCGAAGCCCACCAAGGGTGCCCGTCTGGGCGGCAGCGCCGCGCACGAGAAGCTGCTCCTCGCGAACCTCGCGAAGGCGCTCTTCGAG
This sequence comes from Streptomyces sp. DF42, assembly GCF_058267695.1. Lineage (NCBI taxonomy): Bacteria > Bacillati > Actinomycetota > Actinomycetes > Kitasatosporales > Streptomycetaceae > Streptomyces > Streptomyces sp. DF42. The sequence goes on from NZ_CM177859.1 coordinate 5,896,793, forward strand.
CACGGTCGTATCACCACCACCGAGGCGAAGGCCCGCCGCCTTCGTCCGTACGCCGAGCGTCTGGTCACCAAGGGGAAGAAGGGCGACCTTCACAACCGCCGCCAGGTGCTGCAGGTCATCACGGACAAGAGCGTCGTCCACACGCTCTTCACCGAGATCGGCCCGCGCTACGAGAACCGTCCGGGTGGCTACACCCGCATCACCAAGATCGGTAACCGCCGTGGCGACAACGCGCCCATGGCTGTCATCGAGCTGGTCGAGGCGCTGACGGTCGCGCAGCAGGCGACGGGTGAGGCGGAGGCCGCGACGAAGCGTGCCGCCAAGGACGCCGAGGCTGCTCCGGTTGCCGAGGACGCCAAGGTCGACGTGACCGAGGCCGACGAGGCCGAGGCTCCCGCCGAGGACGCCAAGGACGCGTAAGCGTCTGCTGGGTGCTGTTCGGTTGGCGGCTGCGGGTTCGTCGTGGCTGATCGCGCCCAGGCGGCGGAGCCGCAAATCGATACAGACCCGCGCCCCTTGCGGGGCGCTCAGTGGGCCCGTTCCTTTTCAGGAGCGGGCCCACTTTTGTGTGGGTGAGAGGATCTGTGGGTGAGTGACGAAGTAGAGCCCGGGTTCGTGCGTGTGCGGCTTGATCTCTCGTACGACGGGAGCGAGTTCTCCGGGTGGGCGAAGCAGGCCGGTGGCAGGCGGACCGTGCAGGGGGAGATCGAGGATGCTCTGCGGACCGTCACGCGGTCCGGGGGGACGACGTACGAGCTGACCGTGGCCGGGCGGACCGATGCCGGGGTGCATGCGCGGGGGCAGGTGGCCCACGTCGATCTGCCACGGGTGGTCTGGGGAGCGCACCACGACAAGCTGCTCAAGCGGCTTGCCGGGCGGCTGCCGAGGGATGTGCGGGTGTGGGCCCTCCGGGAGGCTCCCAGCGGCTTCAACGCCCGTTTCTCGGCCGTCTGGCGGCGGTACGCGTACCGGGTCACCGACAACCCCGGCGGAGTGGACCCGCTGCTGCGCAATCACGTCCTGTGGCACGACTGGCCGCTCGACGTCGACGCCATGAACGAGGCGGCCCAACGGCTGCTGGGCGAGCACGACTTCGCCGCCTACTGCAAGAAGCGGGAGGGCGCGACCACCATCCGTACGCTGCAGCGGCTGAGCCTGGAGCGAGGGGCCGACGGGATCGTCACCGCCACCGTGCGGGCCGACGCCTTCTGCCACAACATGGTGCGGGCCCTGATCGGGGCGCTGCTGTTCGTGGGGGACGGGCACCGCGAGCCGGACTGGCCGGGAAAGCTCCTCGCGGCCGGCGTACGCGACTCGGCCGTGCATGTCGTAAGGCCGCACGGCCTGACCCTGGAAGAGGTCGGCTACCCGGCCGACGAACTGCTCGCCGCGCGCAACAAGGAGGCGCGGAACCGGCGGAGCCTGCCGGGGTCGTCCGCGGGCTGCTGCTGACCCCGGGCAGCCGGATGCGGGTCACTGCTCGTCGGCCCCGGCGGTGACGCGTGGCGTCAGCCCCCTGACAGCGTCGCCCCGCCAATGACGGCGGGGCGAAGCAACTACCCGAGCGCCGCGGCCGATGCCTGGGCCTCGCCCCGGCGGCGGATCTGGCTGAAAACGAACTGCGCCAGGTCGTCGCCGGCCTTGAACGCCGCCGTGCTCGCGTTCGTGACGTCCTTGCCGTTGGTGAAGCCGGTGGTCGTGAAGTAGGCGTAGCGGCCGTAGGAGTTGGTCGTCATACGGCACTTCGCGCCGTTGCAGAACGCCTTCACGCCGGCGCCGGACAGCGGTTGCATGAAGCCCTGCTTGTCCGCGGTGGTCTTGACCTTGGTCGCCTGTGCCTGCGTGTCGAAGACGGCCACGCCGACCGTCACCGCGACGCCGTCCTTCGTGTACGTCGCGCGCAGCAGGCGGGTGCAGCCGTTCGAGGTGAGGAGGTTGGCGTAGCTGCCCTTGACGGCCGAGGAGCACTTCTTCGTGTCGGACGTCGCGCCCTTCTTGTACACGCTCGAACCCGTGACGGTCAGCTGCTTGCCCGGGAAGAGGGTCTCCGTGCTGAGGGGTGCCGTGTCCTTGCTCTTGCTGGAGACGAAGTCCTTCGGGTCCAGCGGGGGAGGGGCGCTGGTCGGCGCGAAGGAGGGGGCCGTCGCGCTGCTGCTCGGAATGGACCCGCTCGCCGGTACGTTGGTCGGGTCGCCCGAGGCCCGGTTGTCGCCGTTCGCCGACACGACGGCCATCGCGACGGCGGTGCCTATCGCGATGGTGGCGACCGCGCCGCCGCCGATGAACAGCAGCCGGCGCCGCTTGTTGCGTGTCTCTGACGCCTCGGCGAGCGCCGCCCAGTCCGGGGTGGGGCCGTCGCTGCCGCTGGTCCACGGCTGCTGGGAGTTCGGTTTCCAGGGGTCCCACTGGGACGGGGGTCCCCCCTGCTGCCCATAGCTCATGGGGCGCATCTTAGACGGGGGCCGGAGGGTGCTGATGTGGCTCCGGCAAGGCCACGGGGGACCTTTCCGGCAGGGATGCACATCTCGGTCTCCGTGGTGCGCGGCGACCTCGTTTTGACCCGTTCGGGCCTGGGCAGGTATTCTGCTTCTTCGTTGTGTATTGGCTTGCTCATTCTCACGGGACGGGCCCTTACACCGGTCCACCGGGCCGATGACCAGCGACCCCACGTACGCGGTATGCGTCGCCGCAGTGGCTCAGGCTGTCGTGATCGTTTCGGTGACCTGTTCAGGACCATTCACTCGAAGCGAAGGCTACGAACCGTGCGTACGTACAGCCCCAAGCCCGGCGATGTGACGCGCCAGTGGCACGTCATCGACGCTCAGGACGTCGTCCTGGGTCGTCTCGCCACGACCGCCGCGTCCCTTCTGCGGGGCAAGCACAAGCCGATCTACGCCCCTCACGTCGACACCGGTGACTTCGTCATCATCATCAACGCCGACAAGGTGCACCTCTCCGGCAACAAGCGGACCCAGAAGATGGCCTACCGCCACTCCGGTTACCCGGGCGGTCTGCGCTCGGTCCGTTACGACGAGCTGCTGGACAAGAACCCCGAGAAGGCCGTCGAGAAGGCCGTCAAGGGCATGCTCCCCAAGAACACCCTGGGCCGTCAGATGCTCACCAAGCTGAAGGTCTACTCGGGCGACCAGCACCCGCACGCTGCACAGCAGCCGGTGCCGTTCGAGATCACCCAGGTCGCGCAGTAAGTCCGGCCACCCCCTAAGACTGAAGAGAATCTGAGGAGCATCGTGGCCGAGACCACCGTTGAGCAGCCGGTCGAAGAGACCGAGACCGAGCTGGCCGACATCGAGAGCTACACCACCGAGTCCGAGGTCCCCGTCGAGGGCGAGTACACCTCGGAGTCCCTGGCGTCCCGCTTCGGCGACCCGCAGCCGGCCGCCGGCCTGGGCCGTCGCAAGAACGCCATCGCCCGCGTCCGGATCGTCCCGGGCACCGGCAAGTGGAAGGTCAACGGGCGCACGCTCGAGGACTACTTCCCGAACAAGGTCCACCAGCAGGAAGTCAACGAGCCCTTCAAGGTGCTCGAGCTCGACGGCCGCTACGACGTCATCGCCCGCATCTCGGGTGGCGGCGTGTCCGGCCAGGCCGGTGCCCTGCGCCTCGGCGTGGCCCGCGCCCTGAACGAGGCCGACGTGGACAACAACCGCGGCGCCCTGAAGAAGGCCGGCTACCTCCGCCGCGACGACCGTGCGGTCGAGCGCAAGAAGGCCGGTCTGAAGAAGGCCCGTAAGGCTCCGCAGTACAGCAAGCGTTAATCGCAGCTGCCTGTACGCACTCCGAACGCCCCGGCGGCACGCCACAGTGCTGTCGGGGCGTTCGTTTATCACAGGCTGGGGCGTATAACGGCACAAGAGGCTCAAAGGCTTGTGTGATCGGACGCCCAGGCATGGAATGCCTGGGATGCGGGAGTCGCGTGTGCGAGCTGCAGCAGCACCGGCTTTCGAAACTGACGCTTCCTCAGGAGGACAAGTGGGACGACTCTTCGGCACGGACGGCGTGCGCGGTGTCGCCAACGCGGACCTGACGGCGGAGATGGCGCTCGGCCTCTCCGTTGCCGCGGCGCACGTACTGGCCGAGGCGGGCTCCTTCCAGGGCCACCGGGCGACGGCGGTCGTCGGACGGGACCCGCGTGCCTCAGGGGAGTTCCTGGAGGCGGCCGTGGTCGCCGGCCTCGCCAGCGCGGGCGTGGACGTTCTGCGCGTCGGCGTGCTGCCCACTCCGGCGGTGGCGTATCTCACCGGAGCGCTCGGCGCCGACCTCGGCGTCATGCTCTCGGCGAGCCACAACGCCATGCCCGACAACGGCGTCAAGTTCTTCGCCCGCGGTGGGCACAAGCTCGCCGACGACCTCGAGGACAGGATCGAGGCCGTCTACGACTCCCACCGCCACGGTGAGCCCTGGCAGCGGCCCACGGGCGCGGGCGTCGGGCGTGTGCGGTCGTACGACGAAGGGCTCGAGCAGTACGTCGCCCACCTCCTTGCCGCGCTTCCGAACCGTCTGGACGGGCTGAAGATCGTCCTCGACGAGGCGCACGGAGCTGCCTCCCGGGTCTCGCCGGAGGTGTTCTCGCGCGCCGGCGCCGAAGTGATCACGATCGGTGCCGAGCCGGACGGGCTCAACATCAACGACGGCTGCGGATCGACCCATCTGGGCAAACTCAAGGCCGCGGTCGTCGAGCACGGGGCCGCGCTCGGTATCGCGCACGACGGTGACGCAGACCGGTGCCTCGCCGTGGACCACACCGGTGCGGAGGTCGACGGGGACCAGATCCTGGCCGTCATTGCCCTGGCCATGCGTGAGCATTCCGTACTGCGCGAGGACACAGTCGTCGCGACGGTCATGTCCAACCTGGGCTTCAAGCTCGCGCTGGAGAGGGAAGGGCTCAGCCTCGTCCAGACGGCGGTCGGTGACCGTTACGTTCTGGAGGAGATGAAGGAGCACGGGTACGCGCTCGGGGGCGAGCAGTCCGGGCACGTGATCATCCTCGACCACGCGACCACCGGTGACGGCACGCTGACCGGACTCATGCTGGCGGCCCGGGTCGCCGAGAGCGGTCGGACGCTGCGGGATCTGGCGTCCGTGATGGAGCGGTTGCCGCAGGTGCTCATCAACGTGCCGGACGTGGACAGGTCGCGGGTGAAGACGTCCGCGGAGCTGGCGGCGGCGGTGTCCGACGCGGAGCGTGAACTCGGTTCCACCGGGCGGGTGTTGCTGCGGCCGTCCGGAACGGAGCCGTTGGTGCGGGTGATGGTCGAGGCCGCGGACATCGATCAGGCCCGGTCTGTCGCCGGGCGGCTGGCGGATGTGGTGAAGTCCGCGCTGGGTTAGTTCCGCCGGGCGCCGTCACCCGAATGAACGTAACAGAGAGCGCATGTCCGATCGCTGGTTGTTTCACTTGCGTCGAGGGCGTCATGAGTGGCGCCCTGCCTCGACGCAAGGGAGAAACCCAGCATGAAGATCGTGAGCAGCACCCTGAGACGAGCGGCCGGTCCGGTCCTGGCCGCGGGTCTCGTCGTCGTTCCGTTCGCCACCCCGGCCGCCGCCGCGACACCGGGCTCCACGGCGTTCCGCATCTTCGGTGGCCTCGTCGGGCTCCAGGCGCGCGCCGGGGTGCAGAACCAAGTCTCGGCCACGGTTTCCGGCACGCATGTGATCCTTTCGGACACCACGGGCATCGCGATCGGCCCGGGCTGCACCCGGCTGAACGCCACGACCGCCGACTGCGGCAGCATCAGCGGCACCCGGCTCGCCATAGCGCTGGGCGACCAGAATGACAGCGTCGTGGCCAACGTTCCGGTCAACGTCACCGTTGACGCCGGCACGGGCGTCGACTCGGTGACCACGAACGGCGGCAACGACACGATCGGCGTCGAGGACAACGCCGGCGGTGACACGGTGACCTGCAACGGCGGCACCGACACGGTGTTCGCCGACCCCGGCGACACCATCGCCGGAGACTGCGAGAGGCAGCTCTAGACGCCGTCGGCCTTCGCCGTACGCTCGCGCTGTCTGGCCCAGAGCCACTTCTGGGCCAGTAGCGTCAGGACGCCTGCCAGGACGATGCCCAGCAGGTTCAGCAGGAGTTGGCCTGTGGAGCCCCAGGCCTGTTCGTACTCGCTGTAGGCGAAGGCCACCGCGGCGTTCGCCGCTGCGGGGACCGTGGTGACCGAGATGGCCACGCCGACCAGCAGGCCCGACTTCGCCGAGGTCAGCGAGAGGGTGCCGGCGATGCCCGCCAGGACGGCCACGACGAAGGAGAACGCGTCGGGCCGGTAGATGAAGTGTGTGTTGGGGCGTTCGGCCGCCAGCTGGACCTTGGTGAACAGGTCCACGGCGTCCATGAAGTACGTGAAGCCGACCGTCACCAGCATGGCTGCGGCGAAGCCGACGAGCAGGGCGGTCAGGGAGCGCAGGGCAAGTCGCGGACGGCGCTGCACCAGCGCCGTACAGAAACCCGCCAGCGGGCCGAACTCCGGGCCCACCGCCATCGCGCCCACGATCAGGATCGCGTTGTCGAGTACGACACCGCAGGCCGCGATCATCGTGGCGAGCGTGATGAAGGCGAGGTAGGTGACGGAGAGCGTCGACTCCTCGTGCGTCGCGTCCGTGAGGTGCTCCCACAGGACCGCGTCGGCGCCCTCCCCGGGTGCTTCCTCCTCCGCCTTGTCCGCGCGCCTGGACAGCGACAGGTCGATGTTCTCGACGGCGATGGAACCGCTCTGCTCGATGCCCAACTGCTGCAGTCCGGTGAGGAGTTCGTCGCCGGCCTCGCGCGCGACGTCGCACATCACCACGTCCCCCGCGGGGTTGCGGGCGGCTCCCGGCAGCACGACGAGATGCGTGGTGCCCACGGTCTTCTCGATCAGGCGGACCGCGTCGTCGGTCCTGTCGGAGGGTGTGATCAGGCGCAGGTGCAGCATGGCCGCACCCTAGCCGTCACAGTTTGCGCAGGCTCAGGCGCTGCACCTTGTGGTCCGGGCCCTTGCGGACGACCAGGGTGGCCCGGCCGCGGGTGGGGGCGATGTTCTCGACCAGGTTGGGCTTGTTGATGGTGCGCCACATCGTGCCGGCGTAGTCCAGGGCCTCCTCCTCGGAGACCTGGGTGTACTTGCGGAAGTACGAGGACGGGTTCTGGAAGGCCGTCTCGCGCAGCCTGCGGAAGCGGTTGAGGTACCAGCGCTCGATGTCCTCGGTGCGGGCGTCCACGTACACACTGAAGTCGAAGTAGTCGGCGAGACCGACGCGGGTGCGGCCGTCCTTGCCGGGGAGGGCGGGCTGCAGGACGTTCAGGCCCTCGACGATGAGGATGTCGGGGCGGCGGACCGTCAGCCGCTGGTCGGGGACGATGTCGTAGATGAGGTGGGAGTAGACCGGGGCCGTCACCTCGTCCTTGCCGGCCTTGATGTCGGCGACGAAGCGGGTGAGGGCGCGGCGGTCGTAGGACTCGGGGAAACCCTTCCGCGACATCAGGCCGCGGGCCTGCAACTCCCTGGTGGGGAGCAGGAATCCGTCGGTCGTGACGAGTTCGACGCGTGGGTGTTCCGGCCAGCGGGAGAGCAGGGCCTGAAGGAGACGCGCGACCGTGGACTTTCCTACGGCGACCGAGCCCGCGACGCCTATCACGAACGGGGTGCCGGACTGGGAGCCCTGTTCGCCGAGGAAGGTGTTCAGGGCGCCGCGCAGGCCGTCCGTGGCGCCGATGTAGAGGTTGAGGAGGCGGGAGAGCGGGAGGTAGATGTCCCGCACCTCGTCGAGGTCGATGACATCGCCCAGGCCGCGCAGTCTCTCGACCTCCTCGGCGGTGAGCGGCAGCGGCGTCTTCTCGCGCAACGCGCTCCACTCGGCTCGGGTGAGGTCGACGTAGGGAGTCGCCTCCGGCCTGTGCCGGTGGGCGCTCCGGGGTATCGAGGAGACCGGAGAGATCACAGTCCATTGTTAACGGAGTTTGAACGGGGCGGCGGGTGGGGTCCGTCACGTCCGTCTCGGGGTGGCGTACGACCGTGGGAATTTCCGATTTCGGGCAGGAAGAGGCTCTTTTCGGCGGTCGTTGGACCGTAGGCTGCGGCGCATGTGCGGAATCGTGGGATACGTGGGGCCGCAGTCTGCGCTCGAGGTCGTCATGACCGGGCTGAAGCGGCTTGAGTACCGGGGATACGACTCGGCGGGCGTCGCGGTGCTCGCGGGCGGTGGGCTCGCCGCCGCGAAGCGGGCCGGGAAGCTCGTCAACCTGGAGAAGGAGCTGGTGGAGCGGCCCCTGCCGACGGGGAGCACGGGGATCGGGCACACGCGGTGGGCCACGCACGGGGGGCCGACGGACGCCAACGCCCATCCGCACCTCGACAACGCGGGTCGGGTCGCCGTCGTGCACAACGGGATCATCGAGAACTTCGCCGCGCTGAGGGCCGAACTGGAGGAGCGCGGGCACGAACTGACCTCAGAGACCGACACCGAGGCCGTCGCGCATCTGCTCGCCGAGGAGTACTCCCTGACCGCCGATCTCGCGGAGGCGATGAGGCTGGTGTGCCGGCGGCTGGAGGGGGCGTTCACGCTGGTCGCGGTGCACGCGGACGAGCCGGACGTGGTGGTGGGGGCGCGGCGGAACTCCCCACTGGTGGTGGGTGTCGGGGACGGCGAGGCCTTTCTCGCCTCGGACGTCGCCGCGTTCATCGCCCACACCCGCTCGGCCCTGGAGCTGGGCCAGGACCAGGTCGTCGAGCTGCGGCGGGACGGCGTGACGGTGACCGGCTTCGACGGGCGGCCCGCGGACGTCCGGTCGTTCCACATCGACTGGGACGCGTCGGCCGCGGAGAAGGGCGGCTACGACTACTTCATGCTCAAGGAGATCGCCGAGCAGCCCAAGGCGGTCGCCGACACCCTGCTGGGTCGCATCGACGCGGCCGGTTCGCTGACGCTGGACGAGGTGCGGATCCCGCCGGGGGTGCTGCGGGAGGTCGACAAGGTCGTCGTTGTCGCGTGCGGTACGGCCTTCCACGCCGGGATGATCGCCAAGTACGCCATCGAGCACTGGACGCGGATTCCGTGCGAGGTGGAGCTGGCGAGCGAGTTCCGCTACCGGGATCCGATCCTGGGACCGAAATCGCTGGTGATCGCGATCTCGCAGTCCGGCGAGACCATGGACACGCTGATGGCCGTCCGGCACGCCCGCGAGCAGGGCTCCCATGTCCTCGCGATCTGCAACACCAACGGCTCGACGATCCCGCGGGAGTCGGACGCGGTGCTCTACACGCACGCCGGGCCGGAGGTGGCCGTCGCCTCGACCAAGGCGTTCCTGACGCAGTTGGTCGCCTGCTATCTGGTGGCGCTGTATCTGGGGCAGGTGCGGGGCACCAAGTGGGGCGACGAGATCGGGGCCGTCATCCGGGATCTGTCGCGGATCTCCGGTGCGGTGGAGCGGGTGCTGGACACGATGGAGCCGGTACGGGCGCTGGCGCGTTCCCTCGCCGGCAAGAACACGGTGCTGTTCCTGGGGCGGCACGTCGGGTATCCGGTCGCGCTGGAGGGTGCGCTGAAGCTCAAGGAGCTGGCGTACATGCACGCCGAGGGGTTCGCGGCGGGGGAGCTGAAGCACGGGCCGATCGCGTTGATCGAGCCCGATCTGCCGGTGGTGGTGGTCGTGCCCTCACCCCGGGGGCGGTCCGTGCTCCACGACAAGATCGTCTCCAACATCCAGGAGATCCGGGCGCGGGGGGCGCGGACGATCGTGATCGCGGAGGAGGGCGACGAGGCGGTCGTGCCGTACGCCGATCATCTGGTCCGGATTCCGGCCACACCCACCCTGCTGCAGCCGCTCGTCGCCACCGTGCCGCTCCAGGTGTTCGCGTGCGAGCTGGCGACGGCCCGCGGCAACGAGGTGGACCAGCCCCGGAACCTGGCGAAGTCGGTGACGGTGGAGTGAGCGGGGCGTAGAAAAAGGGGCGAACGGCTGGGTGCCGTTCGCCCCTTGGTCACGCGGTCACGCGTCCTGCGGTCAGATGGGCAGGCAGGTCGCCGGGACCCAACCCTCCACGCTGGAGCTGTCGGGACCGCCGTAGTACCACTTGTCGCTCGTCTTGCCGCACGCCGTGTACGAGCCGCCCTTGACGGGCTTGCCGTCGGTCGTGCAGATCCCGCCCGTCTTGCCCTTGCCCCAGGTGCCGAGGGCCGTGGCGCTCGTCTTGGGCGAGGAGCGGAGATTGACGGTTTCCTTGGGCTTGACGTTGGTCAGCGCGCTGCTGCAGTCCGGAGTCGTCGCCGCGGCGGCCGATCCGGCGGTGGCGACGGTGCCGGTGAGGGCCGTACCGATGAGGGCGGCGGTGGCGAGCGCCGTGCCCAGGGACCTGAACTTCAAGGCTGTGTCCTCCCGTTGCGTGCAAAAGGGCGTCCGCGGACTCACGGATCACCAGTCAGGGCGAAGACTACGGGGGGCGGGTGCTCGTCATGATCTTGGGGGCGGCGAGGGCTGGTTGGCCCCGTCCGGCGGGGCCGTGGCCCGCTCTCCTCGTAGGGTGCTCGCCATGAGCATCATCGGCGTCGGGATCGACGTGGCGGAGATCGACCGGTTCGAGGCGTCGCTGAAGCGGACGCCCGGTCTGGCCCAACGCCTCTTTGTGGAGAGCGAGTTGCTGCTGCCCAGCGGGGAGCGCCGAGGGGTGGCCTCGCTCGCCGCCCGGTTCGCCGCCAAGGAGGCACTGGCCAAGGCGCTCGGTGCGCCGCCCGGCCTGCTGTGGACGGATGCCGAGGTGTTCGTCGAGGACAGCGGGCGGCCCCGGCTGCGGGTCAGGGGGACGGTGGCGGCGCGCGCGGCGGAGCTGGGCGTGCAGTCCTGGCACGTGTCGCTCAGCCATGACGCCGGCGTGGCCTCGGCCGTGGTGGTCGCGGAAGGCTGACCGGCCCACGTGCGGGCGCGCCTGCTTCCGGGGGAGACTCGACCCCATGCGTACTGCGTACAGCGTGGAGACGGTAAGGACGGCCGAGGATGCGCTGATGGCGCGGCTTCCCGACGGGGCGCTGATGCAGCGCGCCGCCGCCGGGCTGGCCGCCGCCTGCGCCGACCTGCTCGGGCGGGTGTACGGCAGCCGGGTCGTGCTGCTCGTCGGCAGCGGGGACAACGGCGGCGACGCCCTGTACGCCGGTGCCCGGCTCGCCCGGCGCGGCGCCGGGGTCGCCGCCGTACTGCTCACGCCCGAACGGGCCCACGCCGCAGGGCTCGCGGCGCTGCTGCGGGCCGGAGGCCGGGTCGTCGGTGGGGTCGCGGGCCAGGCCGAGGGTGCCGCTGCCCTCGCCGGTGTCGATGCCGTCGAGGAGGCGGTCCTGCGGGCCGATCTCGTCGTCGACGGCATCGTGGGGATCGGTGGCAGGGGCGGACTCAGGCCCGGGGCCGCACAGTTGGCGGCATGCGTCGCCGAGTCGCGTGCCGCCGTCGTCGCCGTCGACCTGCCGAGCGGGGTCGACGCCGACACGGGCGAGGTGCACGGCGCCGCGGTCCGGGCCGACCTCACCGTCACCTTCGGCACGCACAAGCCGGGGCTGCTGATCGACCCGGCGCGCGAGTACGCCGGTTCCGTGCGGCTCGTCGACATCGGGCTCGGGGGCGAACTGCCCGCGGAGCCCGTGCTGGAGGCCCTCCAGCATGCCGATGTGGCGCGGCTGCTGCCGATGCCGGGCGGGGAGAGCGACAAGTACCGGCGGGGGGTCGTGGGGATCGCCGCCGGATCCGCCCGGTACCCGGGGGCCGCGGTGCTCGCCGTGTCCGGGGCGCTCAGGGGTGGGGCGGGGGCCGTGCGGTACGTCGGGCCCGCCGGGGACGCCGTGCTCTCCCGGTTCCCCGAGACGCTCGTGTCGGACCGGGGGCCGAAGCACGCAGGGCGCGTGCAGGCCTGGGTCGTGGGACCCGGGGCCGGGGACGACGCGTCCGCCGTGGGGGAGGTGCTGTCGTCCGACGTGCCCGTGCTGGTCGACGCCGACGGGCTGCGGCTCGCCGACGCCGACGCCGTGCGGGCCCGTACGGCGCCGACGCTGATGACCCCGCACGCCGGTGAGGCCGCGGCGCTGCTGGGGGTCTCGCGGGAGACGGTCGAGGGGGCGCGCCTGAGGTGGGTGCGCGAACTCGCCTCGCGCTACGGGGCGACCGTGCTGCTCAAGGGGTCGACCACGCTGGTCGCCGACGCGCGCGGCGGTGCCGTACGCGTCAACGCGACGGGGACGCCGTGGCTGGCCACCGCCGGGAGCGGGGACGTGCTGTCGGGACTTGCCGGGTCACTGCTGGCGTCAGGGCTCTGCGCTCTGGACGCGGGCAGCGTGGCGGCGTACCTGCACGGTCTGGCGGGGCGGTACGCGGCCGACGGGGCACCGGCGGGGGCGCACGACGTGGCGGAGGCGATTCCCGCGGCCTGGCGGGACGTGGGGGACTGACCACCGGACCCGCGCGTCGCCCACCGGATGTACTGCGGCCACCGCAGCTACCGCAGGTCCTGCACCACGCTGAGAATGTTCCCCTCGCTGTCCTTGAACCAGGCGCCGCGCATGCCCGAGGCCTCCAGCACGCCGTCCACCGTCTTCAGGCCGGGCCGGTCGTACTCCTCGAAGGCGACCCCGCGGGCGCGCAGTTCGGCCATCTCGGCATCGAGGTCGTCGACCGTCCAGCCGGCCAGGGTGTGGGCGGCTCGGCCACCGCTCGGTGTCGGGTAGAGGGAGAACCGGGTACCGCCGGAATCGAAGACCACGACTCCCTCCCGGTCGTCGATGAGCTTGAGGCCGAGCGTGTCGCCGTAGAAACGCTTGGCCCTTTCGAGGTCACCGGCCGGGATCACGGCGGTGAGCGGTGTGTCGGCCAACATGTCCTCCACCTCCTGTCACCAGCGTAGGACCGGATACCGGACGGGACGACCGCTGCTCGACCACGACCACCGCTCCGCAATAAGGGTGACCCCGCCGCGCGCCAGCCCCGCCCCGTCGGCCCTGCGCGCTTCTCTTATTGAATGATCAGCAGACATATCGCACACCGGGGTGTCGCCGTGCTGCTCGCCGTGGCCACCGCCCTCCCCGTGGGCGCCGCCTCGGCCGCCCCCGCGCCGCCCGCTCCCGCCGCCGGACCCGAGGCCGAGCTGGTGCCCGGCGTCGCGCCGGGGCCGTATCAGCCCTGGCAGATCGACACGCCCGACCAGGTGCTGGCCCCGAAGGCGTACACGCCCACCGCCGAGGAGGACGCCGTCGAGCCCCGGGACGCGGCGGAGGGGACGTACGACCTCGTCGAGTACGTGCCGCTGGAGGACGCCGCCGGGAAGGTGGCGTGCAGCAAGCGGACCGGGCCCTACCAGCGGGCGGTCGAGCGGTGGCTGAAGCTGAAGGTGGACGGCAGGCAGTCGGCGGCCGACTGCCGGGCCATCAGGAACTTCCAGGTGAAGCACCGGGTCAAGCCGACGACCGGGTTCGCCGGACCCGTCACCTGGGCCACCATGCAGCTCGTCTCCGCCCGGAAGAACCCCAACGCCGGGAAGAAGTGCCCGGTGCGGACGTACCGCGTCGCCTGTGTCGACCTCGACCGGCAGGTGACCTGGGTGCAGAACGGCAGGAAGGTCGTGTTCGGTCCCGTCCCCATGCGCAGCGGACGCGCCGGGCACCGGACCCGGACCGGATGGCACAGGATCTACTGGAAGCACAAGAACCACTGGTCGACCCTATACAACTCGCCCATGCCCTATGCCCAGTTCTTCGACGGCGGAGAGGCCTTTCACGCCATCTACGGCAGCATCTACACCACCGTCGGGTCATGGGGCTGTGTCAATCTGCGGCTGGGCGACGCCCGGAAGCTGTGGGGCGTCCTGAAGAAGAACGACCGGGTGTACGTGTGGGGGCGCAGGCCAGGGGCCTAGCCGTTCGCGGGGAGTGTCAGACCCCTCTGCGACACTGGGTGCGCCATGACTGAGACACCAGCTGCCCCGACCGCACCCCTGCGTGCCCGCGCCGAGATCGACCTGGCCGCCCTGCGCGCCAATGTGCGGACCCTGCGCGCCCTCGCGCCGGGCGCTGCCCTCATGGCCGTCGTCAAGTCCGACGCGTACGGCCATGGAGCCGTGCCGTGTGCCCGTGCGGCCGTGGAGGCGGGCGCCGCCTGGCTGGGGACCGCCACGCCCGAGGAGGCGCTCGCGCTGCGGGCCGCCGGCCTGCCAGGACGCGTCCTGTGCTGGCTGTGGACACCGGGCGGGCCCTGGCGTGAGGCCATCGAGGCCGACATCGACGTTTCGGTGAGCGGGATGTGGGCGCTGGAGGAGGCCGCGGCGGCGGCCCGGGAGGCGGGCCTGCCCGCCCGCGTGCAGCTCAAGGCCGACACGGGGCTGGGGCGCAACGGCTGTCAGCCGGGGAAGGACTGGGCCGAACTGGTCGCGGCTGCCCTGAGGGCCGAGGCCGAGGGGCTCATCCGCGTCACCGGTCTCTGGTCGCACTTCGCCTGCGCCGACGAACCGGGGCACGCCTCCATCGGCCTCCAGCTCACCCGCTTCAGGGAGATGCTCGCTCACGCCGAGGACCGGGGCGTGCGGCCCGAGGTGCGGCACATCGCCAACTCGCCCGCCACTCTCACCCTTCCCGAGACCCACTTCGACCTCGTACGGACCGGGATCGCTCTCTACGGAGTCTCGCCCAGCCCCGAGATCGGCAGCCCGGCCGACTTCGGACTGCGGCCGGTGATGACGCTGTCGGCTTCCCTCGCGCTCGTGAAGCACGTCCCCGGGGGTCACGGCGTCAGTTACGGGCATCACTACATCACCCCCGGCGAGACGACCCTCGGACTCGTGCCCGTCGGATACGCGGACGGCATTCCGCGCCACGCCTCCGGGACCGGTCCGGTGCTGGTCGGAGGCAAGTGGCGGACCGTCGCGGGACGGGTCGCGATGGACCAGTTCGTCGTCGACCTCGGGGGGGACGAGCCCGCGCCCGGCGCCGAAGCGGTGCTCTTCGGGCCCGGCGACCGCGGCGAGCCCACCGCCGAGGACTGGGCGCAGGCCGCGGGAACCATCGGATACGAGATCGTCACGCGGATCGGAAAGCGCGTTCCGCGCGTCTACGTGAATGAGGAACAAAGCGGGTAACCGCACAAGGGCGCGTCAGCCCCACAGCCCGACGGAAGTGCAGCACCCGTAAGACCGGCAACACCCGCCAGTCGATCAAGTCCGGTATCAATCGAGCATCACCTGCATCACCTGCATCACCTGCATCATCCAGATCACTCGACCCAGTGAACAGCAGCAGCAGTCCGGCGAAGAGGAGCGGTACGTGAGCGAGAGCAGTGCGGAGGCCGCCCTGGTCGTCGCCACCGCCACCGAGGCGGCCGGGAACTGGCGCAGGGCCACCGGCATCGCGGGCGCCGCGATAGGCGTGGTGGCCGCGGGTGCGGCGGCGGGCGTCGCCCTGGAGCGGCTCACCGTCGGCCGCGGCATGCGCAAGAAGGCCCGGCTGGCCCTCGACTCCACGGGACCGTACGGCTCGCTGCGCGGCACCCCGGGCAAGGCGACGGCCGACGACGGCACCGAGCTGTACTACGAGGTCGACGACGTCGATCCCGAGGCCGTGCCCCCGCTCAGCCCGCGCCGGCGACGGCTGTTCGGGCGCAAGGCGCCCGCTCCCGTCACCGTCGTCTTCAGCCACGGCTACTGCCTCAGCCAGGACTCCTGGCACTTCCAGCGCGCGGCCCTGCGCGGCGTGGTGCGGACCGTGCACTGGGACCAGCGCAGCCACGGGCGGTCCGGGCGGGGCGTGCAGCAGGTGCACGACGGTGTGCCGGTCAGCATCGACCAGCTGGGGCGCGACCTGAAGGCCGTCATCGACGCGGCCGCTCCGCAGGGGCCGATCGTGCTCGTCGGGCACTCCATGGGCGGCATGACCGTGATGGCGCTGGCCGACCACTACCCCGAGCTGATCCGTGACCGGGTGGTCGCGGTCGCCCTCGTCGGTACGTCGGCCGGGCGGCTCGGCGAGGTCAACTTCGGCCTGCCCGTGGCCGGCGTCAACGCGGTGCGCCGGGTCCTGCCGGGAGTGCTGAAGGCGCTGGGGCAGCAGGCGGCGCTGGTGGAGAAGGGGCGGCGGGCCACCGCCGACCTGTTCGCCGGGATCATCAAGCGGTACTCGTTCGCGTCACGGGACGTCGATCCGGCCATCGTGCGGTTCGCCGAGCGGATGATCGAGGGCACGCCGATCGACGTGGTGGCCGAGTTCTACCCGGCGTTCACGGAACACGACAAGACCACGGCCCTCGCGCGGTTCGCGGAACTGCCGGTGCTCGTGCTGGCGGGAATCGGCGACCTCGTCACGCCCAGCGAGCACAGCGAGGCCATCGCCGACCTGCTGCCGGACGCCGAACTGGTGCTGGTGCCGGACGCCGGGCACCTGGTGATGCTGGAACACCCGGAAGCGGTCACCGACCGGCTGGCCGACCTTCTCACCCGTGCGGGTGCCGTGCCCGCAGGCGCTACCGTGGGTGGCTATGGAAGCACCAGCAGCACCGCACAACCCGGTTGAGACCGAGCTGACCGTCACCTCCCCCGAGCAGATGCGGGACCTGGGCCGCCGCCTCGCCAAACTGCTGCGCGCCGGTGACCTCGTGATGCTCAACGGCGAGCTGGGTGCGGGCAAGACGACGCTCACCCGCGGGCTCGGCGAGGGCCTCGGCGTCCGGGGCGCGGTCACGTCACCGACGTTCGTGATCGCCCGGGTGCATCCTTCGCTGGGCGACGGTCCGCCGCTCGTGCACGTCGACGCGTACCGCCTGGGCGGCGGCCTCGACGAGATGGAGGACCTCGACCTCGACGTCTCGCTGTCCGACTCGGTGATCGTCGTGGAGTGGGGCGAGGGCAAGGTCGAGGAACTGACCGACGACCGCCTGAACGTCGTCATCCACCGTGCTGTCGGAGACACCACGGACGAGGTCCGGCACGTGACGGTGGACGGGCTCGGGGAGCGCTGGGCGACGGTGGACCTGAGCGTGCTGAGCGCCTGAGACCGGCCCGGGTCCGCACCATTGCGTGAACGTTCCGACAAGACGTCGGCAAGATATTGCCTTCGGTGTCCTGAGCGTGGTCACATGGTACCCACTTCGTAGTTAGGTCTACCTAACTACGCCCGCCCCCGGGTCCTCAGGAGGCGTCCATGCCGGCCACCGAGAGCAACGAGCAGCAGCCGTACGCGGTCGTCGCCGGAGTGTCCATGCGTGATCTGCTGGCGTCGTGCGCCGCGGCGCACGCGATCTCGACCCCGCCGCGGCTGCCGGACCCCAAGGTGTCCGCGCCGCCGGCCCGGCACAGAGAAGCTGCCTAGCCCAAGGGAAGCTGCCTGGCCAAAGGGAAGCCGCCCGGCTAGGGGATCACGGCGATCTGCGCGCCGATCGTCGCGAACTCCCACATCGCGTCGCCGTCCTCGCGGGACTCGCGGATGCCGCCCGTGCGCACGCCCGGGTCGGCCTGCTCCGGTGTGTCGTCGACCGCCGCGCTGAAGCCGACGGTCACCCCGTCCACGGCGGTGAAGCGCACGACGTGCTCGATCGGGGTGCCGTCGGTGCCGACCACGGAGTTCGAGCGGGAGGTGACCCGGTAGACGCCGGGGGCCGGGGCGACGTCGCCAGGCGTGACCCTGAAGCTGCGCGTGACCTCGTTGCGCGAGCCGACCAGCCAGACACGGTCGGAGGCCACCGAGTAGACGACCCGTTCCCCCACGCCGGACCCGGTGGGCGGAACGCCGGGGTCCGCCTTGCCGCGGGGGGCCTTCGAGACGACCGTCGCCGGTGTGGCGCTCGCGTGCGGCGTGTCGAGGCCGGCCGGGACGGTCGCGGAGGCCTGGTGACCGAGGAAGCCGACCGCCGCCAGGGCGGCCGCGGTGAGCCCGAACACGAATCCGGAGCTGCTGCTTGGCACCGTCGCCCACCTGACCCATCGCGTCGTACCTCGTACTTGCGGCGACCGTAGCAGCCTGTACGTGCCTGACCGGGGCGGCCATGCTCGCGGCGCAGGAGCCGTACGCTGTTTGCGTGCTCTTGCTCGCTCTGGATACCGCAACCCCCGCCGTGACCGTCGCCCTGCACGACGGCACGGACGTCATCGCCTCGTCGAGCCAGGTGGACGCGCGCCGGCACGGAGAGCTGCTGCTGCCGGCCGTCGACCGGGTGCTCGCCGAGGCCGGCCTCAGGCTCGACGCCGTCACCGGCATCGTCGTGGGCATCGGACCCGGGCCCTACACCGGGCTGCGCGTCGGACTGATGACCGCGGACACCTTCGGGCTCGCGCTCGGTGTCCCCGTGCACGGCGTGTGCACGCTCGACGGTCTGGCGTACGCGTCCGACATCGAAAAAGGCCCCTTCGTGGTGGCGACCGACGCCCGCCGCAAGGAGGTCTACTGGGCGCGGTACGCGGACTCGCGGACGCGCACGACCGAGCCCGCCGTGGACCGACCCGCGGACATCGCCGACCAGGTGGCCTCACTGCCCGCCGTCGGCGCGGGCGCGCTCCTGTACCCGGACACCTTCCCGAACGCGCACGAGCCGGAGCATGTGTCGGCCGCGGCGCTCGCGTCTCTGGCCGCCGAGCGGCTGGACAAGGGCGAGGAACTCCCCGCGCCCCGGCCGCTGTACCTGCGCCGCCCGGACGCCCAGGTCCCCAAGAACTACAAGGTGGTCACCCCCAAGTGACCGAATCCGTGATCTCTCGACTGCGCGAGATGCGCTGGTGGGACATCGATCCCGTGCTCGAACTGGAGAAGAACCTCTTCCCCGAGGACACCTGGTCCCGGGGCATGTTCTGGTCCGAACTGGCCCATGCGCGCGGGCCGGAGGCGACGCGCCGCTACGTCGTCGCCGAGGACGGCGCCGAAGACGGTGCGGGGCGGCTGGTCGGATACGCGGGACTGGCCGCCTCAGGAGGTCTCGCCGACATCCAGACCATCGCGGTCGCCCGCGACCACTGGGGCACGGGCCTGGGCGGGCAGCTGCTGACCGAACTGCTGCGGGCCGCCACCTCCTTCGAGTGCGGCCACGTGATGCTGGAGTGCCGGGTCGACAACATCCGCGCCCAGAAGCTCTACGAGCGCTTCGGCTTCGAGGCCATCGGTTTCCGGCGCGGCTACTACCAGCCGGGCAACGTGGACGCCCTGGTGATGCGACTGACCACAGGACCCGACAGCGGTTCCGCCGCGGGTCCCACCTCCGAACAAGAAACCGAGATCCATGGCTGACGGACCCCTGGTCCTGGGAATCGAGACCTCCTGCGACGAGACCGGCGTAGGCATCGTCCGCGGCACCACCCTGCTGGCCGACGCCATCGCGTCCAGCGTCGACGAGCACGCCCGCTTCGGCGGCGTCGTGCCCGAGGTCGCCTCCCGGGCACACCTGGAGGCGATGGTGCCGACGATCGACCGTGCGCTGAAGGAGGCGGGGGTGAGCGCGCGTGACCTGGACGGCATCGCGGTCACCGCAGGTCCAGGACTGGCCGGCGCACTGCTGGTCGGTGTGTCGGCGGCGAAGGCGTACGCGTACGCGCTGGGCAAGCCGCTGTACGGCGTCAACCACCTCGCCTCCCACATCTGCGTGGACCAGCTGGAGCACGGGGCGCTGCCGGAGCCCACGATGGCCCTGCTGGTGTCCGGCGGGCACAGCTCCCTGCTGCTCTCCACCGACATCACCTCGGACGTACGGCCGCTCGGCGCGACCATCGACGACGCGGCCGGCGAGGCCTTCGACAAGATCGCGCGCGTGCTGAATCTCGGCTTCCCCGGCGGCCCGGTCATCGACCGGTACGCGCGCGAGGGCGACCCCCGGGCGATCGCGTTCCCGCGCGGTCTGACCGGCCCGCGCGACGCGGCGTACGACTTCTCCTTCTCCGGCCTGAAGACGGCCGTGGCCCGCTGGATCGAGGCCAAGCGGGCGGCGGGGGAGGAGGTGCCGGTGCGTGACGTGTCGGCCTCCTTCCAGGAGGCGGTCGTCGACGTGCTGACCCGGAAGGCCGTACGGGCCTGCAAGGACGAGGGCGTCGACCACCTGATGATCGGCGGCGGGGTGGCCGCCAACTCGCGGCTGCGGGCGCTGGCCCAGGAGCGGTGCGAGTCGGCCGGGATCCGGCTCAGGGTGCCGCGGCCGAAGCTGTGCACGGACAACGGCGCGATGGTGGCGGCGCTCGGCGCGGAGATGGTGGCCCGCAACCGGGCCGCGTCGAGCTGGGACCTGTCGGCGGACTCGTCGCTGCCGGTGACCGAACCGCATGTCCCCGGGCACACGCACGATCACGACCATGTGCACGAGGTCGGCAAGGAGAACCTCTACTCGTGACGGTCGCGCTGATGTGGGAGGCGCGGGCGGTCGAGGGCCGGGGCGAGGAGCTGCTCGCCTGGGCGCGGGCGCAGGAGCTGTCGGCTCGGCCCCTGCGCCGGGAGACCTTCCGCGGTCCGCAGGACCGCGTGCTGGTCATCACCTGGTGGGACGCGGAGCTCGACGCCGAGTTGCCCGAACTGCCCGAGCCCGGCGGCGAGTCGGTCACTCGGGCAGTGCACCGGTGGCGGTTCGAGGCAGTGGCCGAGGGGTGACCGACAGCTTCCACGGCGCGTCCTGATCGTGCCCCCGCCACAGCACCTTGCCGTTCCTGCGCTCCCAGCCGGCCGCCAGCCAGGCCTGGCCCAGCCAGAGGAGGGCCGCCCACAGGGGGAGCAGGGCGACCCAGGGTTCCCAGGCGATGGCGAGGGCCAGGGTGGGGACCAGCATCACGGCGAGGAGCCAGGTGTTGAGCGGGTGGGTGCGCAGGGAGACGGCGGGAGGGGCCTGGTCCAGCAGGACCGCCTCCTCGAAGTCCCGTACGTCGCCGAACCACTTGACGCGGCTCGCGTGGAGCAGGGTGGACACCACCGTGAAGGCGAGCCCGCAGGTGACGAACATGCCGAGGCCGCCGGCTGTCAGCGGCGCCCCGCGGACGCCCGTCGTCGCCGGCACGCAGACCGCCAGAGCGACCAACGCGCTGTAGACGGAACGCAGTTCATGGTGGACGTACCTGTCCATCCCGGCCTCCCCGTGTCGCGGCGCGGAGGGTCAGGCCGGTCCCGACACCTCCGTCTCGCAGTGCAGCCTCCGCTCCGGACCCGGCACCCGCAGCGGGCCCGTGAGGGTCAGCCGTGCCGTGTGCCGTACGTCCGAGCTGGATGCCGCCAACCGCAGCTCCAGGATGCCCGGTTCGACCACCCGCCGACCAGTCCGATCGGTGAACGCGGAGAGATCGGCGTCGAAGTGGAAGGTCACGCGGGCCGTCTCGCCCGGGGCCAGCTCCACGCGCCGGTAGCCGATCAGGCGGACGTCGGGGCGGGTCACCGAGGCCACCGGGTCGTGCAGGTACAGCTGGACGACCTCGGCGCCCTCGCGGTCACCGGTGTTGCGGACGTTCACCGTCATGTCGTACGAGCCGTCCGTGCCGATCTGGGCCGCCGTCGCGTCCGAGTCCCACGCGAAGGTCGTGTAGGAGCGCCCGTGCCCGAAGGCGTACAGCGGCGTCGGGTCGAGGTTGCTGACCTCGCCCGCGAGGCCCAGCGGGGGCTGGAGGTACGTCCACGGCTGGCCTCCCGGGAGCTGCGGGACGCTCACCGGCAGCCGGCCCGAGGGGTTCACGCGGCCCGACAGGACTCCCGCCACTGCCGGGCCGCCCTCCTCCCCCGGGAAGAACGCCTGCACCACCGCGGCCAGCCGGCCCTGCCAGCGGCCCAGCGCGTACGGGCGGCCGGTGAGCAGGACGAGGACCACCGGGACGCCCGTGGCCACCAGACGGTCGAGCAACTCACCCTGCACGCCCGGGAGCCGGAGGTCCGTCACATCGCAGCCCTCGCCCGAGGTGCCCCGTCCGAACAGGCCCGCCCGGTCGCCCAGGACCGCCACGCACACGTCCGCCTCGGCGGTGCGCGCCACCGCCTCCTCGAAGCCCGACGGATCCGGGTCCGACGTGTCGCAGCCCTGCGCGAACGTCACCTTCGCGTCCGGGAGTTCGGCCCGCAGCGCCTCCAGGACGGTCGGGATCTCCACGCCCATCGGCACGTCGGGGTGGTGCGCCAGGACGTGGGACGGGAAGGAGTAGCAGCCGAGCATCGCCAGGGCGTCGGCCGCCCGCGGTCCGACCACCGCGACACGGGTGTCGGGCGGGAGCGGGAGGACTCCGTCCGGGTTGTCCAGAAGGACCACCGACTCCTCGGCGAGGCGGCGGGCCAGGGCCCGGTTCGCGGCCGAGTCGAGGTCGATCGTGCCGGTGGGCTCGGGGTCCCAGCCCTCGTCCAGGAGGCCCAGTTCGCACTTCTGGAGCAGGACGCGGCGGGCCGCGCGGTCGACGAGCGACTCCGGGACCGCTCCCGCCGCCACCGCCTCCAGCAGCGGTTTCCCGTAGCACTTGAGCGTCGGCAGCTCCACGTCGATGCCGGCCGACAGCGCCGCGTGCGCCGCCTCGGCGGGTGAGCCCGCCACCCGGTGCAGCGTCTGGAGGAAGCCGATGCCGAAGTAGTCGGCGACCACCGTGCCGGTGAACCCCCACTGCTCCCGCAGGAGTTCGGTCAGCAGGGCCGGGTCCGCCGACGCCGGGATGCCGTCCGTGTCGGTGTACGCGGCCATCACCGAGCGGGGGCGGCCCTCGCGCAGCGCCATCTCGAAGGGCGGGAGCGTCACGTCCGCGAACTCCCGGACACCGGCCCGGACGGGGGCGAGGTTGCGGGCGCCGGCCGAGGACGCGTACCCGGCGAAGTGCTTGAGCGTGGAGACGATCCCGGCGGACTCCAGGCCGCGCACATAGGCCGTCCCGATCGTGCCCACCAGGTAGGGGTCCTCGCCGATGGTCTCCTCGACCCGGCCCCAGCGCGGATCCCGTACGACGTCCAGGACCGGGGCCAGGCCCTGGTGCACGCCGGCCGAGCGCAGGTCCTCGCCGATGCTGCGGGCCATCTCCTCGACGAGGGGCGGGTCGAAGGTGGCGCCCCAGGCCAGCGGGACGGGGTAGGCGGTGGCGCCCCAGGCCGTGAAGCCGGCCAGGCACTCCTCGTGGGCGACGGCCGGGATGCCGAAGCGGCCCGCCGCCGTGATACGGCGCTGGGCGCGGGCCAGTGCCTGCGCGCCCAGCGCCGGGTCCACGGGCGATGTGCCGTAGGAGCGGGTGAGCTGGCCCAGGCCGTGGGTGATCAGCTCGTCCCAGTCGTAGTCGGCGGTCATCTCGCCCTGCAGGGGGGCGACTCCGTCGCCGTCCGTGGCGGCGCCCACCCACACGCCGTACAGCTGGGCGGTCTTCTCCTGAAGGGTCATCCGGGAGAGCAGGTCGTCGACGCGGGCGGCGGCCGGCAGGGCGGGGTCACGCCAGGGCGCGATGGTCATGAAACTCCTGCTCTTGTCGAGTGGGATGGGACCCTCTCACGAACACTGGTCACGAATGTTTCGTTGTACACGTCGAATGTTCCGGGAACCTAGGGCGGTCGGAAGGGTTCGTCAAGAGGTCGTGCAGGGATACGATCGCCGTCATGACACCCCCGGAGCCCATGGAAACCCGGACGGCACCCCCGACGGCAGGCCGCTCGACGCGAACCGCGACGCTCGCCGAGATCGCCCGCGAGGCCGGCGTGTCCGCGCCGACTGTTTCGAAGGTCCTCAACGGGCGTGCCGATGTGGCGCCGGCCACCCGAAGCCGCGTGGAGGACCTGCTGCGCGCCTACGGCTACCGGCGCCGACGGGCCGAGGCCAGCCGTTCGCCGCTCATCGACCTGGTCTTCCACGAGCTGGAGAGCGCGTGGGCGATGGAGGTCATCCGGGGCGTGGAGAACGTGGCCCGGGACGCCGGGCTGAGCGTGGTGCTGAGCGAGAGCGCGGGGCGGCTGACGCCGGGCCGCACCTGGGCGGACCAGGTCGCCGCCCGCCGTCCGCACGGCGTGATCCTGGTCCTGTCCGGTCTCGACGAGTCCCAGCGTGCGCTGCTGACCAGCCGCTCCATCCCGTTCGTGGTGATGGACCCGGCCGGCGACCCCGGCGTCGACGTCCCGTCGATCGGCGCGACCAACTGGCAGGGCGGGCTGGCCGCCACCCGGCACCTCGTCGAACTCGGCCACACCCGCATCGGCGCCATAACGGGACCGTCCCGCATGATGTGCAGCCGCGCCCGCGTCGACGGCTACCGGGCCGCCCTGGAGACCGCGGGCCTCCCGGTCGACCCGGCGCTGATCGCCACCGGCGACTTCCATCACGAGGCCGGTTACCGGCAGGGCCTCGAACTGCTGCGCCGCCCGGACCGGCCCACCGCCGTCTTC
This sequence comes from Streptomyces sp. DF42, assembly GCF_058267695.1. NCBI lineage: Bacteria > Bacillati > Actinomycetota > Actinomycetes > Kitasatosporales > Streptomycetaceae > Streptomyces > Streptomyces sp. DF42. The sequence continues at coordinate 5,921,093 of NZ_CM177859.1, forward strand.
GCCCTCAACGACCTGCAGGCGCTCGGCCTGTACGAGGCCGCGCGCGAACTGGGCCTGCGCATCCCCGAGGACCTGAGCGTGGTCGGCTTCGACGATCTGCCGGTCGCGCGCTGGGTGGGGCCGCCCCTGACCTCCGTACGGCAGCCGCTGACGGAGATGGCCGAGGCGGCCGCCAGGCTGGTCCTCGACCTGGGACGGGAGGACGAGGCGTCGGTGGCGACACGGGTGGAGCTGGCGACCAGCCTGGTGGTGCGCAGCAGTACCGCCCCGCCGCCCGCGTGACGTGAGTGGCCGGAAGGTGATGTGTCGACGGGCGGTGCGGGCGCGCACGACACTCCTCCGAAGCCAGTCGGTTTCCCGACCGAAACATTCGGAGACTTTCGCGACGAGATCCCTCGGAACAGGCTTGTCCCTGGCGGCAGTTGCCACCGGGGTCGCCATGCTGTCCACGCCGGAACAGGTCCGGAGCCGGGAAACGTGAGATTTTCCGAAGAAAACCGTCTCGCGCCGTTGTCGCTAACAATCCCCTAATAATGCGGACTTACGTTCCTGCCCGTGACGGGACACGACGAGAACGGTGACGCGGGCAGACCACGGGGCCGGCGCTCGACCACGCTGAAGATCGCCGGTCTCACCCTGGCCGGCCTGCTGGCGCTGGGCACGGGTACGGCGGGCTGGGCGTACTGGCACCTCAACAACAACATCAAGAGCGTCGACATCGACAACGCACTCGGCGACGACCGCCCCCCGAAGGCGGTGACGACGCCGTCCGCCGAGGCCTCCACCGTGGCCGCCCCGCTGCCGGCCGGCTCCCTGAACATCCTGGTCCTGGGCTCGGACTCGCGCAGCGGCAAGGAGAACAAGGCGCTCGGCGGGGGCAGCGGTTCCGGCGCCCGTTCCGACACGGCGATGGTGGTCCACATCGACGCGGGCCGCACGAGGGCCACCGTCGTCAGCATTCCGCGCGACACCCTCGTCACCCGTCCGTCCTGTCCGCTGAAGTCCGGCGGGTCCACGGCGATGGCGTACAACGCGATGATCAACACCGCCTATTCGGTGGGCGGGGCGGTGTGCGCGGTCAAGACGGTCGAGTCGATCACGCACGTGCGCATGGACCACTACGTCGAGATCGACTTCTCGGGCTTCGCGAAGCTGGTGAACGCGCTGGGCGGCGTCACCGTGACGACCGACCGGGACATCGACGACCACGACAGCCATCTGCACCTCAGGGCGGGCACGCGTCCGCTCGACGGCAAGCAGGCCCTGGCCCTCGCCCGTACCCGGCACGGCTTGGGCGACGGCAGTGACCTCGGCCGCATAGGCCTGCAGCAGAAGCTGGTGAAGGCCCTGCTGGAGCAGATCTCCTCGACGAACCTGTTCACCGACCCCGCCCAGCTGTACACGGTCGCCGAATCCGTCACCAGCAGCCTGACCACCGACACGGGCCTGGACTCGCTGAGCGAACTCGTGGAGCTGGGCCGGAGTCTGAAGGGCCTGTCGGCGGACCACGTGAGGACGGTGATGATGCCGGTGGTGACGGCCCCCTCGGACCACAACCGGGTGGTGGCGCAGGAACCGGCGGCGAGCGAGCTGTGGGAATCCCTGCGCCGAAAGTGAGCCGGGGATTACAACCACCGGGCGCCCCCGGGGGTCTCAGGCGGTGACTGCACTGCCGTAACCAGGGGGATTTCAGATGTCCAACTCGCGTTCGTACAAAGCTTGGTCCGTGCCGATGATCGCCGGTGTGCTGGCGCTCGGCGGTATCCCCGCGCTTGCGGGCAGTGCCGCGGCCGCCGCCCCGAAGACCGTCCGGGACGACTTCAACGGCGACGGCTACAAGGACCTCGCCATCGGCGCCCCGACCGCCACAGTCGGCGGCCAGAAGGGGGCGGGCCACGTCGTCGTCATGTACGGCGGCCCGCACGGCCTGACCAAGGACCGGCGCACGGTCATCAGCCGTGCCACCAGCGGCATTCCGGGCAGCCCCCGGGCGGGCGACAACTTCGGCATCCAGCTGTCCAAGGGCGACCTGGACGGCGACGGGCGCACCGACCTGATCGTCGGCGAGACCTCCTCGGTACGGGACGCGGTCGTCGTCTGGGGCGGCAAGAGCGGTCTGTCCGGCGGGGTGTCCGTGCCCGCCGCGGTCACCCAGGCCGGCGACTTCGACGGTGACGGCAAGCAGGACCTCGTCCTGTTCCGCGGGGGCCGCTCCGGGCACGACGACCCCAACGGCACCACGGCCACCGTCTGGACCGGCCCGCTCTCCCGCACCGGCAAGCCGGCCGCCACCAGGGCCTTCGGCGCGACCGACCTCCAGTACGACGACGTCCTGGACGCCGCCGCCGGCGACGTCAACGGCGACGGACGCGACGACCTCGCGCTGACCGACTACATCGGCGAGGGCGCCTCCACCTCGCGGTTCTACCTGGCCAACGCCTCCGGAGACGCCTTCACCCCCGCCAAGGCCCCCGAGGGCGACGGTGGGGTGGCCTTCGGCGACATCAACCACGACGGCTACGGCGACGTCGTCCGGGGTGCCGAGAACTACTCCACGGTCACCGTGGCCCTCGGCTCGGCCTCCGGTCTGAAGCCGGAGTCCACCTGGAAGACGTACAGCCAGAACACCGACGGCGTCCCCGGCGGCAAGGAGACCGTGGACGAGTTCGGCGCCGCGGTGGCGGTCGGTGACGTCAACGGCGACGGCTACGACGACGTGGCCGTGGGCGCGCCCGGCGAGGAACTCGGCTACGACGACGGGGCCGGCATGGTCGACGTCCTGTACGGCAGCCGGAGCGGTCTGACCGGCAAGGGCGCCCAGGGCTTCACCCAGAACACCAAGGGCGTCCCCGGAGCCGTCGAGACGAGCGACAACTTCGGCGGCGCGGTCAGCCTCCTCGACATCAACGGCAACGGCTACGCGGACCTCGCGGCGGCGGCGCCCCACGAGAACGCCGGCGACGGCGCGGTCTGGTCCCTGCGGGGGCGTCCCACGGGCATCGTGACGGACGCGGCATTCACCTTCGGCGGGCGGACGGTCGGGGCGCCGTACACGAAGGCGGCGTTCGGCTGGGAGCTGTCCTAGCAGGTCCTGGCAGGTCAGTGCTCCGGGAAAAAACTCCGAAGAAATCCGCGGAGTCTGTCGATCCCGGCCTCTACCGATCGACGCACCGGTGAGAGGCCGGGAAGGACCGGCCCCGCAGCGACCGAGGAGTCACCATGCCGCGTTACCTGTCGATCGTCCGCGTCGACGAGACCACCGCACCCCCGGAGGGCCCCAGCCCCGAGCTGATGGAGCGCATGGGCGAGCTGATCGAGGAGATCACCAAGGCCGGGGTCATGCTCGACACGGCCGGGCTGACCCCGCACACCCAGGGCAAGCGGGTGCACTGGGAGGGCGGGAAGCTCAGTGTCACGGACGGGCCGTTCACGGAGTCCAAGGAGGTCATCGGCGGTTACGCCATCACCCAGTGCAAGGACATGGACGAGGCCCTGGAGTGGACCAAGCGGTTCGTGAAGGTCCACGAGGAGTACTGGACGGTGACCTGCGAGGTGCGGGAGATCGCCGAGGGCTGAGTAGACCCGGGCGCGGTGCGGCCCGGGGGTGTTGCATGGTGGGTTGTGGAACAGCAGCCCATCGCCACCCCCGCCGCCGCGTCCGGCCAGGACGCCGCCCATGCCATCGAGACCGTCTACCGCCTCGAGTCCCCGCGCATCATCGCCGCCGTCGCCCGGGTCGTCCGCGACATCGGCATCGCCGAGGAACTCGCCCAGGACGCGCTGGTGGCCGCCCTGGAACAGTGGCCGCGGGACGGGGTGCCCGACAACCCGGGCGCCTGGCTCATGGCCACCGCCCGGCACCGCGCCGTCGACCTGATCCGGCGCAGGGAGAACTACGCCCGCAAGCTGGCGGAGATCGGCCGCACCCAGGAGACCGTCGCCCCGCCCGAGGAACCCGCCGACGCCGACGACATCGACGACGACCTGCTGCGGCTCGTCTTCACCGCCTGCCACCCGGTCCTGTCCGCCGAGGCCCGCATCGCCCTCACCCTGCGACTGCTCGGCGGCCTGACGACACCTGAGATCGCCCGCGCCTTCCTCACCCCCGAGGCGACCGTCGCCCAGCGCATCGTCCGCGCCAAGCGCACCCTCGCTGCCAGGAACGTCGCCTTCGAGGGGCCGTACGGCCCCGAACGCGAGGTCCGGCTCGGCTCCGTACTCGACGTCATCTACCTGATCTTCAACGAGGGATACGCGGCGACGACCGGCGACGACTGGCTGCGACCCGCGCTCTGCGAGGACGCGCTGCGGCTGGCCCGCGTGCTGTCCGGGCTGATGCCCAAGGAGCCCGAGGTGCACGCCCTGACCTCCCTCCTGGAGTTCCAGGCCTCCCGCACCGCTTCCCGCACCGCCCCGGACGGCGCCCCCGTCCTCCTCAAGGACCAGAACCGCAGCCGCTGGAACCGCATGCTCATCGCCCGCGGCATCACGGCCCTGCACCGCGCCGACGCCACATCCGCAGGCGCCCCGGGCCCGTACGCCCTGCAGGCCGCCATCGCCGCCTGCCACGCGCACGCGTACACGTACGAGGAGACCGACTGGGCGAGCATCGCGACCCTGTACGGTCTGCTCGCCGTCCGTGCCCCGTCCCCGGTCGTCGAGCTCAACCGCGCGGTCGCCGTGTCGATGGCGCGGGGGCCGGCCGAGGGGCTCGCCGTCGTCGACGCCGTCGCAACCGAACCCGCCCTGCACGACTACCACTTGCTGCCCAGCGTGCGCGGGGACCTGCTGGTCCGGCTCGGCCGCACGGCGGAGGCACGCGAGGAGTTCGTACGGGCCGCGGAACTCGCCCGCAACGAACGCGAGCGAGAGCTGCTGCGCGGAAAGCTCCGGTCACTCGGCGCGTAGTGCCCCGGCAGGCACCGTTCGCCCCGTCGCGACGCCCGGCACGCGCCCTCACTGCCTCAAGTGCGTGGGAGGTCCCCACTCACCGCACCGGGCACAGCCCAAGTACGTCCAGTACGACGGCCCGCACCCGGTGCTCCCCCAGCCTCCGGCCGGGGGAGTGCCGGAGCACGCACCGGACGCCGCTTCTTCACGGGCAAACGTCGCCTGCCCGGGCACTGGCTAGGCGGGTGCGCCGATCAGCATGGTCGGGGCACCCGCGACCCGGGTCAGGAACACGGTCGCCGAGTGGGGGCCCTGCGACTTGGGGAGCACCTTCCGGCGCAGTTCCTCCGGCTCGACCGCCGACCCGCGCTTCTTCACGGTCAGGACGCCGACCTCGCGCTCCCGCAACAGCGCCTTCAACTTCTTCACGCCGAAGGGGAGTTGATCGGTGATCTCGTACGCCGTCGCGTACGGGGTCACGTGGTACTCGTCCGCGGTGATGTACGCGATGGTGGGGTCGATCAGCCCGCCCGCCAGGTCCGCGGCGACCTCGGCGACCAGGTGGGCGCGGATGACGGCGCCGTCGGGCTCGTACAAGTACCGCCCGACGGGCCGGACCTGGGGATCGGGCAGGCCCCTCCCGAGCAGTGTGCGCGGACCGGGCAACAGGGTGGCGCGGACCAGTCCCGGCCGCGTCCCGAACCACAGCACGGCCTCCTTGACGTCGCCGCCGTCCGAGATCCACTCGGCCTCGGCGTCGGCGGGCACGGCCTCGTGCGGAATGCCGGGCGCGACCTTCAGGGCGGCGCGGGGCGCCGCGCGGGCGGCTTCCACCGCCCAGGACAGGGGCGGCGAGTAGGCCTCCGGGTCGAAGATCCGGCCGCGCCCGCCCCGCCGGGCCGGATCGACGAACACGGCGTCGTAGCCGGCCGTGTCCACGTCCGTGACGTCCGCCTCCCGCACCTCGATCAGCTCGCCCAGTCCCAGCACGTCGGCGTTCGCCCGCGCCACGGCCGCCGTCACCGGGTCCCGGTCCACGGCCAGTACCCGGATCCCGGCCCGGGCGAGTGCGATGGCGTCCCCGCCGATCCCGCAGCACAGGTCGGCGAGGGAGGTGACGCCCAGCTCCTTCAGCCGCTCGGCGCGATACGCGGCGACACTCGCCCGCGTCGACTGCTCCACCCCGTTCGGCGTGAAGAACATCCGCTCCGCGTCCCCGGCAGCGAACTTGGCCGCCGCCCGCTGCCGCAGCCGGGCCTGCCCGATCGCCGCCGACACCAGTTCGGCGGGGTGTTCGCGGCGCAGCCGGGTGGCGACGGCGAGTTCGTCGGCCGGGGCCGTGCCACGCACCTCGTCGAGGAGGGCGCGGCCTTCGGGGGTGAGGAGGTCAGCGAGGTCGTTCACCGGCTCATTGTGGGCCAGTCGGTGGACGGTGTGCCTCCGGCCGCGGTGTCGGGCCGGGATCCGTGGGGTGACCTGCAAGGATCCCGCGTCATGCGAGCAGTCGTACAAAATGACAAGAATCGCGCTTATGGGGTGAGCCGGATCCGCGGCGGAATCGCCGTGCTCGCCGTCGCGGCCATCGCCTCGGGCTGCGCTCCGGACAGCGGTTCTCAGGTGCGCCCGGCCTCCGGACAGCAGCCCCTGCAGGCACCCCCCGCCCGCGCCCTCGGTTCCTACGCCGCGAAGCTGCACGCGGCGTACACCGCCCGGGCCGCCGTGGCCAGGCGCTGGGGCCTGGAGCAGGTTCCGTTGACGGCTCCGCCGCCGCCCGCGAAGAAGCCGAGGATCACGGCACGCAAGGGCTTCGAGGTGGACGACCAGGAGGAGTTGAACCTCCCGCCGGTCTTCACCACCGTTCCCACGAAACAGAAGGTCGTCTTCCTCACCATCGACGACGGCGCCGAGAAGGACCGGGCGTTCCTGCGGATGATGAGCGAGCTGAAGATCCCTTACTCCGCCTTCCTCAGCAACTTCCTGGTGAAGGGCGACTACCCCTACTTCCGCACGATGCAGTCCGAGGGCGTCACCCTCAACAACCACACCCTCACGCACCCCTACCTGCCGGGACTGTCGTACGAGGAGCAGTGGCACGAGATCTGCGGCATGCAGAAGATCATGAAGAAGCAGTTCGGCAGGGCCCCGACGGTCTTCAGGCCGCCGTACGGCAACTACAACCGGGACACGCTGCGGGCCGCGAAGTCCTGCGGAATCAAGTACGCGCCGATCTGGGACGAGGAGGTCTTCGTCGACCACTGGGAGTACCGCGAGGACGACCAGGACCTGCACCCCGGCGACATCGTCCTCACCCACTTCCGCGGCCGTCACGAGTGGAAGGGCACGATGGTCGAGGACATGCGCCGGTTCCTGCGGAGGGTCACGGCCGGGGGATACGCGGTGGCCCGCCTGGAGGACTACCTGTGAGGCTGCGGGCCCTGGCGGCCGGTGCGCTGGCGGTCGTCCTGCTCACCGGCTGCGCCCAGTCCGTCGACCCGATCGAGCGACTGGGCGCGAAGGCGGCCCAGCGGGTGAGGGCGCACGGGCCGCGCGGCGCGGCCGAACGGCCGTACCGCCGCTGGGGCCTGACCGCTCCCCTGCTCCCCGCCCCGAAGCCGTCCCGTGCGCCGAGGGCGGGTACCGAAACCGAGGGCAGGGGCCTGCCCCCCGTCCTCTCCCGCGTCCCGACCCGCGACAAGGTCGTCTTCCTGACCTACGACGACGGGGCCGAGAAGGACCCACGGTTCGTCGACATGGTCCGTGAACTGCGCCTGCCCGTCAGCATGTTCCTCACGGACAGCGTCGTCGGGCCGGGATACGGCCACTTCGCCCGCCTCCAGTCGGTCGGCGCGAGCATCCAGAACCACACCCTCGGCCATCCCGCCCTGCGCGGTCTGCCCTACGCCGGCCGGCGCGCCCAGATCTGCGGCCAGCAGGACAGGCTCAGATCCCGCTTCGGCATCCGGCCCCGGCTGTTCCGTCCTCCCCACGGCGCCTACGACCCCACCACACGGCGGGCGGCCGCCGACTGCGGCATCTCGGCACTGGTCCTGTGGCGCGCCTCGATGACGGGAGGCGGCGAACTGGCCTACCTCCGCGGCGGCCACGGCCTGCGTCCCGGCGACATCGTGGCCGTGGACCCGGACGAGCGCTCGGGCCCGACACTGCGGGAGCGGACAGCGCGCCTGCTGCGCCGGGTCCAGCGGGCGGGCCTGACGGTGGGCCGCCTGGAGGACTACGTCTGACTCTGCAACGCCGCCTCAGGCACGTCAGCCCGTCCGGCGTTCGAGGACGAGGCCGTTCAGGCCGGAGCGGGGGGCCCGGGGGGCGGCAGCCCCCGGGGACGCTCACGCCGACCCAGGGCGCCGCAGAACCCGGCGTTCACCGGCAATCTCCGCCGACGCGCCGCACGGCATTGGCACTCCGCTTGACCGAGTGCTAATCGCAGTCATAGTCTCGGGTCTGGCACTCCCCACTGGAGAGTGCCAACTACGCGACGGGCAGGTCCGGCACCCGCGACGACGGATCCACCTGGTCGCCACCTCAGACAGTTAACCCCGTGAGATCTCCGAAGGGGGAGGTCGGATCGTGACGACCACCAGCTCCAAGGTTGCCATCAAGCCGCTCGAGGACCGCATTGTGGTCCAGCCGCTCGACGCCGAGCAGACCACCGCCTCTGGCCTGGTCATTCCGGACACCGCCAAGGAGAAGCCCCAGGAGGGCGTCGTCCTGGCCGTGGGCCCGGGCCGCTTCGAGAACGGCGAGCGTCTTCCGCTCGACGTCAAGACCGGCGACATCGTGCTGTACAGCAAGTACGGCGGCACCGAGGTGAAGTACAACGGCGAGGAGTACCTCGTCCTCTCGGCTCGCGACGTGCTCGCGATCATCGAGAAGTAATTCACTTCGAAGCACATCTGCTGTGAGCTGCGCCCCGGGCCCCCGCGACCTTATGAAGCCGGGCGTCAGGGGCGCAGTTCGTTTCACCCACATTTTCCGAGAGGGCTGAACCGCTCCCATGGCGAAGATCCTGAAGTTCGACGAGGACGCCCGTCGCGCCCTCGAGCGCGGCGTCAACAAGCTTGCCGACACGGTCAAGGTGACGATCGGCCCCAAGGGCCGCAACGTCGTCATCGACAAGAAGTTCGGCGCGCCCACCATCACCAACGACGGCGTCACCATCGCCCGTGAGGTCGAGGTCGAGGACCCGTACGAGAACCTCGGCGCCCAGCTGGTGAAGGAGGTGGCGACCAAGACCAACGACATCGCGGGTGACGGCACCACCACCGCCACCGTGCTCGCCCAGGCGCTCGTACGCGAAGGCCTGCGCAACGTCGCCGCGGGCGCCTCCCCGGCCGCCCTGAAGAAGGGCATCGACGCGGCTGTGGCCGCCATCTCCGAGGAACTCCTCGCGACGGCCCGCCCGATCGACGAGAAGTCCGACATCGCCGCCGTGGCCGGCCTGTCCGCCCAGGACAGCCAGGTCGGCGAGCTCATCGCCGAGGCGATGGACAAGGTCGGCAAGGACGGTGTCATCACCGTCGAGGAGTCCAACACCTTCGGTCTGGAGCTGGACTTCACCGAGGGCATGGCCTTCGACAAGGGCTACCTGTCCCCGTACTTCGTCACCGACCAGGAGCGTATGGAGGCCGTCCTCGACGACCCGTACATCCTGATCAACCAGGGCAAGATCGCCTCGATCGCCGACCTGCTGCCGCTGCTGGAGAAGGTCATCCAGACCAACTCCTCCAAGCCGCTGCTGATCATCGCCGAGGACGTCGAGGGCGAGGCCCTCTCCACCCTGGTCGTCAACAAGATCCGCGGCACCTTCAACGCGGTCGCGGTCAAGGCCCCCGGCTTCGGCGACCGCCGCAAGGCGATGCTGCAGGACCTGGCGATCCTCACCGGCGCCACCGTCATCTCCGAGGAGGTCGGCCTCAAGCTCGACCAGGTCGGCCTTGACGTGCTGGGCTCCGCCCGCCGCGTCACCGTCACCAAGGACGACACGACGGTCGTCGACGGCGCCGGCAACTCCGAGGACGTCGTGGGCCGCGTCGCCCAGATCAAGGCCGAGATCGAGAACACGGACTCCGACTGGGACCGCGAGAAGCTCCAGGAGCGCCTCGCGAAGCTGGCCGGCGGCGTGTGCGTGATCAAGGTCGGCGCCGCCACCGAGGTGGAGCTCAAGGAGAAGAAGCACCGTCTGGAGGACGCCATCTCCGCGACCCGCGCCGCGGTCGAGGAGGGCATCGTCTCCGGTGGTGGCTCCGCGCTCGTCCACGCCGCCAAGGTGCTGGAGGGCTCCCTCGGCAAGACCGGCGACGAGGCCACCGGTGTCGCCGTCGTCCGCCGCGCGGTCGTCGAGCCGCTGCGCTGGATCGCCGAGAACGCCGGCCTGGAGGGCTACGTCATCACCTCCAAGGTCGCCGAGCTCGAGAAGGGCCAGGGCTTCAACGCCGCCACCGGCGAGTACGGCGACCTGGTCAAGGCCGGCGTCATCGACCCGGTCAAGGTCACCCGCTCCGCCCTGGAGAACGCCGCCTCCATCGCCTCCCTCCTCCTGACGACCGAGACCCTGGTCGTCGAGAAGAAGGAAGAGGAAGAGCCGGCGGCCGCGGGCCACGGCCACGCCCACTGACCTCGGTCAGTACGAAGGCCCGGCACCTTTGAGGTGCCGGGCCTTCGCGTTGCCCTACTGCTCCAGTCCCTCCAGCGCACCCAGTTGCGCCATCAGGCCCAGCCGGTCGTACTCCCACCACGCCTCGACGATCTTCTCGTGCTCGCCGAACCGGTGCGTGGTCACGCCGGTCATGGTGACGTTCTTCCCGCTCGACGGGATCCCCATGAACTCGGCCTTCTGGGTTCCCCTCCAGGTCCACCGGTTGCACACCCGGTCGCCCTGGGCGACCTGGTCGTCGATGGTGAACGTGAAGTCGAAGGCACCGCGCCACATCTCGACCTCGCGCCGCAGCGCGTCCATGCCGATGGTGTCCTGCTCGTTGGCGGGATCGTGGTCGTGGTAGTTCTCGGCGACCATGTCGTCGAGCGAAGGCAGCTCGCCCTCTGCGGCCGCCGCCTGGAAGAACCGCCGCGAGGTGTCCGCGTTCAGCTGCTCGTCGCGCACGATGTCCAGGTCGGTGAACGTCGGCATCTCGTCGCAGAGAGCCACCATCTCCCGGAAGATCTTGTCGGTCTCGGGCAGGCTGGAGTTCTGCATCGCCTCCTCGTACGACGGGAACTCCACGATCTCGATGAAGTGCGACCCGTCCGACCGGTCCTTGCCGATCACACTGTGTGTCGCGGTCCGCTTCCCCCTGGTCTGTTCGACCCATGTGTCCATCAGCCGGTTCATGTCGTCGAAGCGGCTGGTCCTGCAGTCGATGATCTGTACGAAGGTCATGGCTTCGCCTCCGGTCCCCGAGGTCCGGTTGAACAGCACCATTTTCCCACCGGAGCGTCCGGGCGCCCCCTGGCCGAGAGGTTATTGCGGCCCGTACTTCCGCCCGGTCCGCGAAGAGATCCCACCCAGCAGCCCGCGGGGAGTCACCTTCACGACCCCCATCAGCGCCTTGTACCGCGGATCCGGAATGGACAGCGACTTCCCGCGCGCCAGATCCGCCAGCGCCGCCGCCACGAGCTTGTCCGCGTCCAGCCACATCCACCCGGGGATGTTGTCCGTGCCCATCCCCGCCCGCTGATGGAACTCCGTCCGCACGAACCCCGGGCACAGCGCCATCAGCCGCACCCCGCTCCCGGCCAGATCCTTCGCCGCCCCCTGCGTGAACTGCACGACCCACGCCTTGGAGGCGCCGTACGTGCCGCGCGGCACGAAGGCGGCCACGGACGCGACGTTGACGACTCCGCCGCGGCCGCGCTCCCGCATCGCCTCGGTCGCCGCCGCCGTGAGCCGCAGCACCGCCTCGCAGTGGACCTTCAGCATCTTCAGCTCGTCGGCCATCGACACGTCGAGGAAGCGGCCCTTGTTGCCGAAGCCGGCGTTGTTGACCAGCAGATCGACGGGGTTCCTGCGGTCGGCCAGGCGCGCGGCCACGGCCTCGATCCCGTCGTCCGAGGCGAGGTCCGCCGTGAGGACCTCCGCCTCGATGCCGTGCCGGTCGTGCAGCTCGGTCGCCTGTTCCCGCAGTCGCTTGGTGTCGCGGGCGACGAGCACCAGGTTGTGCCCGTCGTTTGCCAGCCGCCGCGCGAACGCGGCGCCGATGCCCGCGGTCGATCCCGTAATCAGAGCCGTTGTCATGGCCCAAGGGTAGTGACCCGGACTGTGCGGATCCGATCTCTGCACATGCTCCGACGCTGGTGAAACATCCGCGAAGGACACCCGGGTGAAGGGCCGTCAGAAGCCGTACTTCGGCAGACGGCGAAGCCCCCGCCTCCCCGGCCGCCAACCGCCTTGGCGGCAGCGTCCGTTACGTCGCGGTCGCGGTTCCCGCCCGGCACGGTCACCGCGGTCACCCACCCGGAGCACCCTTCCGCGTGAACCGCTCCACCCGAGCCTCGGGGGAGACCCGCCAGGCAGGTGTCGCCAAAGCCCGCCCACGAGACATCGAGCCTCCCCAAAGGTTCGCTTATGCTCGAACTGTGATCGAAGCCCGTCATCTGCGTGTCCTGCGTGCCGTCGCCACCACCGGTTCCTTCTCGGCGGCCGGGCGCGAACTCGGCTGCACCCAGCCCGCCGTCAGCCAGCAGATGAAGGCCCTGGAGTCGTCCGTGGGCACCCCGCTGCTGATCCGCAGCGGGCGCGAGATGCGTCTGACACAGGCCGGAGAGGCCCTGGTGCGGCACGCCAACGGCATCCTCGCCGGGCTCACCGCCGCCGAGGAGGAGGTCGCCGCCATCGCCGGCCTGCGCGCCGGACGCGTCCGGCTGGTCTCCTTCCCCAGCGGCAGCTCCACCCTCGTGCCCACCGCCCTCGCGGCCCTGCGTGCCGCGCACCCCGGCACCCGCGTCTCACTGGAGGAGGCCGAACCGCCCGCCTCCGTCGAACTGCTCCGAGAGGGCGACTGCGACGTGGCGCTGGCCTTCCGGTACGAGGGCGCGGCCGGCGCGGAGGAGTGGGACGACCTCGTCGTACGACCTCTGCTGAGCGACCGGCTGGTCGGGCTCGTGCCCGAACGGCACCGGCTCGCCGACGCCGCGTCCGTGTCCATCGGGGACCTCGCGGGCGAGCCGTGGATCGCTGGTTGCCCGCGCTGCCGCGGGCAGTTGGTCGAGGTGTGCGAGGGGGCCGGTTTCACCCCGCGCATCGACTTCGCCACCGACGACTATCCGGCGGTCGTCGGCCTGGTCGGCGCCGGCCTAGGCGTCGCCGTACTGCCGCAGCTGGCCATCGAGTCGGTACGGCCGCGCCACGCGCGCGTGCTGGCACTTCAGCCCGCGGTGCGGCGGGAGATCGTGGCGCTGACGCTGCCCGATCTGGCCCGGGTCCCGGCGGTCGCGGCAACCCTGGAGGAACTCGGCCGCGCGGCCGCCCGGCAGTGAAGGAGGGCACGCACGCGTGCCCTCCTCGTCGGGAGCTCGGGGTCCTGGAGCTCGAATGGAACCCTGGAACGAAGAAACGTTCCTTCAGTTGTTCGATACGCCGTCCCCACCAGTGGCCCCCGCCGACACCAGCCGGTTCCGCGCCCGACCCATGAGTTCTTCGCGCTCGTCCTCGGTCAGGCCGCCCCACACGCCGTACGGCTCTCTCACCGTCAGCGCGTGCGCAGCGCACTGTGCGCGCACGGGGCACCTCATGCAGACCTCCTTGGCCGAGTTCTCGCGAGCGCTCCGGGCCGCACCGCGCTCACCCTCCGGATGAAAGAAGAGCGAGCTGTCCACTCCGCGACAGGCGGCCAGGAGCTGCCAGTCCCACAGGTCCGCGTTCGGTCCGGGAAGGCGGGAGAAATCTGCCATTACGTGACCCCTTGTAGCCGTTCTGAGCGGATACGGTGCCAACGACCGTACATCTACGATCTAAGAAGATGAAAATATGACTCATTGCGAATCTAGCCTCAGACACCAGTAGATGGGAAGAAAAGGGGTCTAAATGGGGCATGGGTTGTGATGAAACATTGGGGGTCCGCCCTGCATGTCTGCACCGTGTCCGTCCCCTCACGTAGAGTGCCGAAGATGGCACACAGCCCCGTAACTCTTTCGAGTGACCGTCGTTGAGAGTGCGGAGGCGGTTGAAGCAATAAGTGCTCGGGCAGACGTCCGAGACGGTCGACCGCACAGGTGACGATTTCGTACCAGCCTGGAGGCTCAAGGTGACGTGCATCAGCTGCGGAGGGCGGCCATGACATCCGTCCTCGTCTGCGACGACTCCCCGCTTGCCCGAGAGGCGCTCCGCCGCGCGGTCGCGACCGTGCCCGGCGTCGAGCGCGTGACGACCGCGGCCAACGGCGAGGAAGTCCTCCGCCGCTGGGGCGCCGACCGCTCGGACCTGATTCTGATGGACGTGCGCATGCCCGGGCTGGGCGGCGTCGAGACCGTGCGGCGGCTGCTGTCCGCCGACCCCGGTGCGCGCATCATCATGCTCACGGTCGCCGAGGACCTGGACGGCGTGGCCCTCGCGGTCGCCGCCGGTGCCCGCGGCTATCTGCACAAGGACGCCTCACGCGCGGAGTTGCGCGCGACCGTCACCCAGGCGCTCGCCGACCCGACCTGGCGGCTGGCCCCGCGACGGCTGCGCTCCGCCGAGATGGGCGCCGCGCCCACGCTCACGGCGCGTGAGATCCAGGTGCTCGAAGGGATGAGCCACGGTCGGTCCAATGCCGAGATCGGGCGTGAGCTGTTCCTCTCCGAGGACACGGTGAAGACCCACGCACGACGGCTTTTCAAGAAGCTGGGTGCGTCCGACCGGGCGCATGCGGTGGCGCTCGGGTTCCGCTGGGGCCTGGTTCGCTGAGAGTTCGGACGTGCAGGTTGTCGTAGTGGCGCCGGCCGGTCGTGGCTGGTCGCGCCCGCGCGGCGGAGCCGTACATCGATGCAGCCCCGCGCCCCTTTGGGGGCGCGGTCGCGAGATCGGTCAAGCGGTGTCCTCGGCGCCCGCTGCTCGTTTCGGCGCGGATGCCGCATCCTTGAGGTGTGGAGTCTCTCGGGGACGAGTCGGTCGAGCGGAAGGGGAGGGCGCAAGGGATGAGTTCCGGCGCACCTGCTCATAACGCTTCGGTGCACAACATCGGACGCGGTGCCACGGACCGCACGGCCGCAAGGCACCATGGACCGATGCGCGACGACGAGGCGGCGAGTGCCGCAGGGGGCATCGGTGCACTCGTCCACCACGCCGTCGAAGGGGACGAGCAGGCCACACACGACCTGCTCGCCCATGTTCACCCGCTGGCGTTGCGCTACTGCCGCACCCGTCTGTCCCGTCTTCCGGGCGACGCACGGCACTTCGTGGAGGACCTCGCGCAGGAGGTCTGCGTCGCCGTCCTCCTCGCGCTGCCGCGCTACAAGGACACCGGCCGCCCCTTCGAGGCGTTCGTCTTCGCCATCGCCTCACACAAGGTCGCGGACCTGCAGCGAGCGGCGATGCGGCACCCGGGTTCGACCGCCGTCCCGTCCGACGAGATGCCCGAGCGGCCCGACGACTCGCTCGGCCCGGAGGAGCGGGCGCTGCTGAGCAGCGACGCCGAATGGGCCAAGAAACTCCTGGCCAACCTGCCCGAGAACCAGCGCGAACTGCTCCTGCTGCGCATCGCGGTGGGGCTGACGGCCGAGGAGACCGGCCAGATGTTGGGAATGTCACCCGGCGCGGTCCGGGTGGCGCAGCACCGGGCCCTGAGTCGGCTCAGGGCGCTCGCGGAGCAGTAACTCCTCCGCCGTGAGCCCGTGAGGGGCCCTCCCTGAACAGGACGCTCGGAGATTCCGTACGAACGTACGAAGCCCGAGGTCACGCGGAACCGTGGAATTTGGTAGCCGTGCTTCCCGTTAGCATGGACATCCGCACCGATCAAGGCCATTTGGGGAAGGTGTCATGACTGCAAACGTCGACGGAGTGCCCGGAAAATTCGCGACACTCGGGCTGACCTACGACGACGTGCTGCTGCTGCCGGGCGCCTCCGAGGTGCTCCCCGGCGCGGTCGACACCTCGTCCCGCATCTCACGCAACGTCCGGGTCAACATCCCGCTCCTCTCGGCGGCGATGGACAAGGTGACCGAGTCCCGCATGGCCATCGCGATGGCCCGCCTCGGCGGCGTCGGCGTGCTGCACCGCAACCTCTCCGTCGAGGACCAGGTCAACCAGGTCGACCTGGTCAAGCGCTCCGAGTCCGGCATGGTCACCGACCCCATCACGGTGCACCCGGAGGCGACGCTCGCCGAGGCGGACGCGCTGTGCGCCAAGTTCCGCATCAGCGGTGTCCCCGTCACCGACCCGTCCGGCAAGCTGCTGGGCATCGTGACCAACCGCGACATGGCCTTCGAGTCGGACCGCAGCCGCCAGGTGCGCGAGGTCATGACGCCGATGCCGCTGGTCACCGGCAAGGTCGGCATCTCCGGCGTGGACGCCATGGAGCTGCTGCGCCGCCACAAGATCGAGAAGCTTCCGCTGGTCGACGAGTCGGGCGTCCTCAAGGGCCTGATCACCGTCAAGGACTTCGTCAAGGCCGAGAAGTACCCGAACGCGGCCAAGGACGCCGAGGGCCGGCTGATCGTCGGTGCCGCCGTGGGTGCCAGCCCCGAGGCCCTGGAGCGCGCCCAGGCGCTCGCCGAGGCCGGGGTGGACTTCCTGGTCGTCGACACCTCGCACGGTCACAACAGCAACGCCCTCGGCTGGATGTCGAAGATCAAGTCGAGCGTCTCCGTCGACGTGATCGGCGGCAACGTCGCCACGCGTGACGGCGCCCAGGCACTGATCGACGCCGGCGTCGACGGCATCAAGGTGGGTGTCGGCCCGGGCTCGATCTGTACGACCCGCGTGGTCGCCGGTATCGGTGTGCCGCAGGTCACCGCGATCTACGAGGCCTCCCTCGCCGCCCGTCCGGCCGGCGTTCCGCTGATCGGCGACGGCGGTCTGCAGTACTCCGGCGACATCGGCAAGGCGCTGGCCGCCGGCGCCGACACCGTGATGCTCGGCAGCCTCCTGGCCGGCTGCGAGGAGTCGCCCGGCGAGCTGCTCTTCATCAACGGCAAGCAGTTCAAGTCGTACCGAGGCATGGGCTCGCTCGGCGCCATGCAGTCCCGTGGCCAGGGGAAGTCGTACTCGAAGGACCGCTACTTCCAGGCCGAGGTCGCCTCCGACGACAAGCTCGTGCCCGAGGGCATCGAGGGCCAGGTGCCCTACCGCGGCCCGCTGGCCAACGTGCTGCACCAGCTCGTCGGCGGTCTGCGCCAGACCATGGGCTATGTGGGCGCGGCGACCATCGGCGAGATGGAGACGAAGGGCCGCTTCGTGCGGATCACCTCCGCGGGCCTCAAGGAGAGCCACCCGCACGACATCCAGATGACGGTCGAGGCGCCGAACTACAGCCGCAGCAAGTAGGAGCAAGCAGTCGCCAGGCTTCCCGAGGGCGGTCCCGGAGTACCGGGGCCGCCCTTGTCGTATCCGTCGGCGATACTGGAAGACGCTGAAACGCATCAGGAAAGGCCACAGACGTGACTGAGATCGAGATCGGGCGCGGCAAGCGCGGCCGCCGGGCGTACGCCTTCGACGACATCGCCGTCGTCCCCAGCCGCCGTACGCGGGACCCGAAGGAGGTCTCGATCGCCTGGCAGATCGACGCCTACCGGTTCGAGCTGCCCTTCCTGGCCGCTCCCATGGACTCGGTCGTCTCGCCCGCCACCGCGATCCGCATCGGTGAGCTCGGCGGCCTCGGCGTGCTCAACCTCGAAGGCCTGTGGACGCGGTACGAGGACCCGCAGCCGCTGCTCGACGAGATCACCGGGCTGGACGCGGACACCGCGACCCGCCGCCTCCAGGAGATCTACTCCGCCCCCATCAAGGAGGAGCTGATCGGTGCGCGCATCAAGGAGGTGCGCGACTCCGGCGTGGTCACGGCGGCCGCACTCTCCCCGCAGCGCACGGCGCAGTTCTCCAAGGCGGTCGTGGACGCCGGCGTGGACATCTTCGTCATCCGCGGTACGACGGTCTCGGCGGAGCACGTCTCCGGCTCGCACGAGCCGTTGAACCTCAAGCAGTTCATCTACGAGCTCGACGTCCCGGTGATCGTCGGCGGCTGCGCCACGTACACGGCGGCCCTGCACCTGATGCGCACGGGCGCGGCGGGCGTGCTGGTCGGCTTCGGCGGCGGCGCCGCGCACACCACCCGGAACGTCCTGGGCATCCAGGTCCCGATGGCGACGGCGGTCGCGGACGTGGCGGCGGCCCGGCGCGACTACATGGACGAGTCCGGCGGCCGGTACGCGCACGTGATCGCGGACGGCGGTGTGGGCTGGTCCGGCGACCTCCCGAAGGCGATCGCCTGCGGTGCGGACGCGGTGATGATGGGCTCCCCGCTGGCCCGCGCGACGGACGGTCCGGGCAAGGGCCACCACTGGGGCATGGAGGCCGTCAACGAGGAGCTGCCGCGCGGCAAGAAGGTCGACCTCGGCACGGTCGGCACCATCGAGGAGGTGCTGACGGGCCCGTCGCACACCCCCGACGGCTCGATGAACCTCTTCGGTGCGCTGCGCCGGGCGATGGCCACGACCGGGTACAGCGAGCTGAAGGAGTTCCAGCGGGTCGAGGTCACGGTGGCGGACTCGCAGCACAAGCGGTGACACCGCGCTCGGCCTGAGCGCAACAGGGCCCGGACCGTCGTCAGACGGTCCGGGCCCTGTGTCGTACGGCCCCCTGTGCCGTACGAGGCTGCGTCCTACGGCGTCACGCCGCGGCCTTCCTGGCGCCGGTGAACGCCACGTACGCGGCTATCGCGAAGAACAGGAAGGTCAGCGGGTCGGCGTCCGCCTTCCAGGCCTCCTGGACGGCGGCGAAGTGCTGGAAGAAGAGTTCGCTGAAGCCCAGCCCGGTCTCCTTGGCACCGAGCATGGCCTCGCCCACCAGCTGGCCGACGTAGACCGAAGCGAGGGACAGGACCGCGCTCGCGACCGGCAGCACGGGGTTGCGTCCGCCGACGCGGCCTGCGGCGAGGCCGATCAGGAAGCCGACGCCCACGGCGGCCCAGCCGATCTCGTGCTTGGTCATACCGATGATCGCGCCGTAGACCCCGGCGGAGACCACGGCGGCGGCGAAGGCGGCCGCCAGGCCGAGACCGATGTTGCCGCTCACCGGGGCGGGAGCGGGAACGGCCACGTACGGGACCCCCGGCGCCGGTGGCGGCGGTACGGCGCCCGGCTGCTGCGCGAACGGGTTGCCGTCGACCGGCTGGGGCTGCGGCTGCTGCGGCGGCGGAGCTGACTGGCTCATGACAGAGATCCCCCCACGGGATGGAACGAGCGGATGGTGACGCGGAGAAGCGCGCGCACGACTGTGCGGCGAGTGGAGGGAGAGTAGCAGGCCGGGACGACAGGGTGACCAGCGAATTTGCCGTCACAGACGGTGGGCGGCTCCCGTCGGTGCCGCTCCCCTTGTGTCCAGCAGGAGTTGGGCCTTCACGGACAGGCCCTGCAGGTCGTACGTGCGGTGGTGCTGGAGCAGGATCGTCAGGTCGGCGTCGGCCGCGGCGTCGTAGAGGGACTCCGCGCGCGGGACCGGGCGTTCCAGGACGATCCAGGACGGGACGTACGGGTCGTGGTAGCTGACCGAGGCGCCGAGTTCCGTGAGGCGGACGGCGATCTCCCGGGCGGGTGTGCCCTGTTGGTCGGCGAGGTCGGGCTTGTAGGTGACGCCGAGGAGCAGCACGCGCGCGCCGCGCGCCGACTTGCCGTGCTCGTTCAGGAGGGCCGCCGCGCGCTGGATGACGTAACGGGGCATCTGGCTGTTGACCTGCTGGGCCAGTTCGACCATGCGCAGAGTGCGGCCCGCGGAGCCGGTCAGGTCCTGGGGGACGGCGTGGCCGCCGACTCCAGGGCCGGGGCGGAACGCCTCGAAGCCGAACGGCTTGGTCTCCGCGCAACGGATGACGTCCCACAGGTCGACGCCCAGGTCGTTGCAGAGGACGGCCATCTCGTTGACGAGGGCGATGTTCACGTGCCGGAAGTTTGTCTCCAGCAGCTGCACGGTCTCCGCCTCGCGCAGTCCACGCGCGCGTACCACCTTGTCGGTGAGGCGGCTGTAGAACGCGGCGGCGGACTCGGTGCAGGCGGGGGTGAGGCCACCGATCACCTTGGGGGTGTTGGCCGGCGTGAAGTCGCGGTTGCCGGGGTCCACCCGGCTGGGCGAGTAGGCGAGGTGGAAGTCGCGGCCCGCGCGGAGCCCGGAGCCCTCTTCGAGAAGGGCGCGCAGAAACTCCTCCGTGGTGCCAGGGGGGACGGGCGACTCCAGGATGACCGTGGTGTGCGGGCGCAGCCGCGCGGCCAGGGTGCGGGCCGCCGCCTCCACCTGGGCGAGATCGAGGCCGTCCGCGCCGCGCGGGGTCGGCGCGCAGATGACCGCGGTGCGTACCCGGCCGAGCTCGGCCGGGCTGGTGGCGTGCCGGAAGCCCCCCGAGAGCATCCGGCGCAGTTCCGCGGGGCTGAGGGAGCCGGGCTCGGGCCCGGTCCGGTAGCCGAGCGTGGAGATGCCGGCCGCGACGGCTGCCTGGGCCAGGGGCAGGCCGAACGGGCCGAGTCCGATGACGGCGAGATCTGCGGGCATGGCGTGGGCCGTCCTTCCCAGTAACCGAAGCGGGACAGGTGCGCAAGCCCTGTGGACAGGACAGGTGAGGCGCAATGTCACACTAGGAGTAAATATGACCTACTTGCGGTATTGGCTGTCCGTGTTTTCCGCAGGTCCTGGGAATGTTGTCCACAGGCTGAGGGTGCGTGGTGGCTGAAGTCGGGCAAGCCGGTCAGAATTTTGGGCAGGGGGACAGGAACCGGGCTTCGCCCCACGGGTGCGGCCGACGCTACTGATAGCGGGAGGCAGCGGTGAGGACAGCGACACTGGGGCCGGCGCAGCGAGCCGAGTCACTGGCGGGAATGGCGGAGCGCGAGCTGGACGTGCTGGTGGTGGGCGCCGGCGTGGTCGGTGCGGGCACCGCACTGGACGCCGTGACACGCGGCCTGTCCACGGGCCTGGTCGAGGCGCGTGACTGGGCGTCCGGCACGTCCAGCAGGTCCAGCAAGCTGGTCCACGGCGGACTGCGCTATCTGGAGATGCTCGACTTCGCGCTCGTACGGGAGGCGCTGAAGGAGCGCGGGCTGCTCCTGGAGCGGTTGGCCCCGCATCTGGTGAAGCCGGTGCCGTTCCTGTACCCCTTGCAGCACCAGGGCTGGGAGCGCCTGTATGCCGGATCGGGCGTCGCGCTCTACGACGCCATGTCGATGGCCCGCGGACACGGCCGTGGCCTGCCCCTGCACCGTCACCTGACCCGCCGTCACGCCCTGCGCGTGGCACCGGCCCTGAAGAAGGACTCGCTGGTCGGCGCCCTGCAGTACTACGACGCGCAGATGGACGACGCCCGCTATGTGGCCACGCTGGTGCGTACGGCGGCGTCGTACGGCGCGAAGGTCGCCAACCGCGCGCGCGTGACGGGATTCGTGCGCGAGGGCGAGCGGGTCGTCGGCGCGCGCGTGCAGGACGTCGAGGCGGGCGGCGAGTACGAGGTCCGCGCCAAGCAGGTCGTCAACGCGACGGGCGTGTGGACCGACGACACCCAGGGCATGGTGGGAGAGCGCGGACAGTTCCACGTACGGGCGTCCAAGGGCATCCACCTGGTCGTACCGAAGGACCGCATCAACTCCTCGTCCGGACTGATCCTGCGCACGGAGAAGTCCGTGCTGTTCGTGATCCCCTGGGGCCGGCACTGGATCATCGGAACCACGGACACCGACTGGGACCTCGACAAGGCGCACCCGGCCGCTTCCAGCGCGGACATCGACTACCTGCTGGAGCATGTGAACTCGGTGCTCGCGGTGCCGCTCACGCGGGACGACGTGCAGGGCGTGTACGCGGGCCTGCGCCCGCTGCTGGCCGGTGAGTCGGACGCCACCAGCAAGCTCTCGCGCGAGCACACCGTGGCGCATCCCGCGCCCGGCCTCGTCGTGGTGGCGGGCGGCAAGTACACGACGTACCGGGTGATGGCCAAGGACGCGGTCGACGAGGCGGTGCACGGGCTCGACATGCGGGTCGCCGAGTGCGTGACGGAGGACGTGCCGCTGCTGGGAGCCGAGGGCTACCGGGCGCTGTGGAACGCGCGAGCGCGGATCGCGGCCCGGACGGGTCTTCATGTGGTGCGCGTGGAACACCTGTTGAACCGGTACGGGGCGATGGCGGAGGAGGTCCTCGACCTCGTCACCGCCGACTCCTCGCTCGGCGAGCCCCTGCAGGCCGCCGACGACTATCTGCGCGCCGAGATCGTGTACGCCGCCTCGCACGAGGGCGCACGGCACCTGGACGACGTGCTGACCCGGCGCACCCGCATCTCCATCGAGACCTTCGACCGGGGGACGCGGAGCGCGCGGGAGGCGGCCGAGCTCATGGCGCCCGTGCTCGGCTGGGACAAGGACCACATCGAGCGCGAGGTCGAGCACTACGAGAAGCGGGTGGAGGCCGAGCGGGAGTCGCAGCGGCAGCCGGACGATCTGACGGCGGACGCGGCGAGGCTCGGCGCGCCGGACATCGTGCCGCTGTAGAGCGTCGGGGGTGGGACGTTCGGGCGAAACGATCGGACGGGACGTTCGGGCAGTGAGTTTCGGGCGGAACGAACGTCACTCGAACGAGTGTCGCGAACCGGGATCTTCGTTCGGAACCGGGTCGTTCTACGGGGTGCGGGGGCAGAACTCGGCGGCGAGCAGGGCCGGTTCGAGGCCGGGATCTGTGACCGCCGTCGTGTTCACCCGGAAGGTGAGGACGCGACGACCGTCGACGGTGGCCGCGGTGCGCACGTAGCTGCCGGTGATACGGCCGTTGTGCCCCCACACCGTGATGCCGCACGGCAGCTTCTGAGGGAACAGGCCCATGCCGTACAACCCGTGTGCGGCCCGGGTGTCGCGCATCTCGCGCAGCCGGCGTGAGGGCAGCAGCCGGCCTCCGAGCAGTGCCGCGTAGAAGCGGTCCAGATCGGCCAGCGTGGTCACCAGCTCGCCCGCGGCTCCGGCCACCCGCGGGTCGAGTTCGGTGACGTCGGTTCCGTCGGCGGCGTAGGCGCGGCCGTGCGGCGAGGGGAGAGAAGCGCGCGCACCAGGAAAGGAGGTACCCGTCAGACCCAGCGGAGCGATGATGCGCCGCTCGGCCTCGGTGGCGTAGGAGTGGCCGGTGACCTGATCGATGACCATGCCGAGCAGCACGTAGTTGGTGTTCGAGTAGGAGAAGCGGCCGGGTTCGGCCGGAGGGTGGGTGAGTGCGATGCGTACCGCTTGAAGGGGGGAGAGGGCGATCACGCCCTTGGTGTCCGCGGAGAAGTCGTTCAGGCCGCTGGTGTGGGTGAGCAGGGAACGCAGGGTCAGCGCGCGGCCGTCGTTGCCCGCTCCGTGCACCAGGCCCGGGAGATGCTGCTCCACCGTGTCGGACAGCGACAGCCGGTGCTCTGCGGCGAGTTGCAGGACGACCGTCGCGATGAAGGTCTTGGTGATGCTGCCGGCGCGGAAGTGGTCGGCACGGCTGATGCCTCGGCCGGCCCCGGAGTAGCGGGTGCCGGACTCCTCGCGGGCCAGGAGGGCTGCGGCGGGGGCCCCGCCCGCGGTGACCAGAAGCGGGAGGAGCGTGTCCGTGGCCGGTGCGGTGGGCGCGGAGGAGGCGGCGGGGGTGAGAGCGAGCAGCGCCAGGGACACCGGCACGGCCAGCAGCGTCCGAAGCGGCGGCATCGCGTCCTCCCTTGTCGCGCCTTGTCGCGGCCCATCATGCAGGGTGGCGGACGGCGCGGTTCGGCAGGGTCTCGCGTGCACAGGCACCCCGTACTGTGCCAGGGGCACCCTGGGCGACGCGCACTTGTCGGGTGAGGGACAATGAAGGCTCTGTCAGGGCGGGTTGCATGAGGGGACGCATGTCGGAGGCGGAGCGGGCGGGAACATCTCGTCAGGACACTCGTCAGGACAACCGCGAGCGTCTTCTCGCCGGGCGGTACCGGCTGGGGAAGGTGCTCGGCCGTGGTGGCATGGGCACGGTGTGGCGGGCCGAGGACGAAACCCTGGGCCGGACGGTCGCCGTCAAGGAGTTGCGGTTCCCGTCGAACATCGACGAGGACGAGAAGCGCCGGCTGATCACGCGGACGCTGCGCGAGGCCAAGGCGATCGCGCGGATCCGCAACAACAGCGCGGTGACGGTCTTCGACGTGGTCGAGGAGGACGACCGGCCGTGGATCGTGATGGAGCTCGTCGAGGGCAAGTCGCTCGCCGAGTTCATCCGGGAGGACGGCCTGCTGGAGCCGAGGCGGGCGGCGGAGGTCGGGCTGGCCATCCTCGACGTGCTGCGTTCGGCGCACCGCGAGGGCATTCTGCACCGTGACGTGAAGCCGTCGAACGTCCTGCTGGAGTCCGACACCCAGCGGGTCGTGCTCACCGACTTCGGCATCGCCCAGGTCGAGGGCGACCCGTCGATCACCTCGACCGGCATGCTCGTCGGCGCGCCCTCCTACATCTCCCCGGAGCGGGCCCGCGGGCACAAGCCGGGCCCCGCGGCCGACCTGTGGTCGCTCGGCGGACTGCTGTACGCGGCGGTCGAGGGCGTGCCGCCGTACGACAAGGGTTCCGCGATCGCGACGCTGACCGCCGTGATGACCGAGCAGTTGGAGGAGCCGAAGAACGCGGGGCCGCTGACGGACGTCATCTACGGACTGCTCACCAAGGACCCGGCGAAGCGGCTCGACGACGCCGGCGCGCGGGCGATGCTCAACGCGGTGATCCACGCGCCCGAGCCGAAGGCGGCCGAGCCGGAGCCTCCTGCCGACGAGACCAGGGTCGTGCCGTTGCCGGTGCAGCCCGACGGGCCCGAGAGCAGGCGGGGTTCGGGGGGCTCCGGTCCCAAGCGGGGCGAGGAGGCCGCGGAGAAGCTGCGCGGGGCGCTGCGTTCCGTGCGCAAGGCCGCCGTGGGGGCGGCCGGTTCGGCGGCGGCCACTCGGGGCAAGTCGGGTAGCGGTACGGCGGATTCGGGATCCGGTGGCGCCACGTCCACCGGGCAGTCCGGCGGTGCGGCGTCGGGTGCGGTCGGCTCCACGGCGCCGATGCCTGCGGTGCCTCCCGTGCCTCCGGCTCCGCCGACGGCCTCGTTGCCGTCCTCGGCACCGTCGGCGCCGGCCCAGTCGTCCCCTTCCGGTGCGTCGTCTCCTTCGAGTACGTCGTCTCCTTCGAGTACGTCGTCTCCTTCGGGTGCGTCGGCGGCGACGGGTACCTCGGCTGCTTCCGGTTCCTCGGCGGCGGCTGCTTCGTCGGCGTCATCGGCTTCTGCGAAGGGCGCGGGCTCCGGAGGATCGGAGCGCGGGTCAAAAGGGGCGAACACACAGGCCGGCGGGCGCAGTGCGGGGTGGCCGGTCATGCCGCCCCCGGACCTGCCGCCGCGGTCCGTGCCCAGGGCGCCGCTCACCGATGTGGTGCCCAAGCGGACGCTGGTGATCATCGCGGTGGTGATCGTGCTCGCCGTGCTCGGCACCGTGCTGGCCCTCACGCTCGGTGGCGACGGCGACAAGGACGCGAGCGGGGCCGGGGGCGGTGGCAGGAAGGCGGCGGCGAGCGCGTCGACCACTGCCGGCACCAAGGAGGACACAAGGGGCGGGACCCGTGAGGGCGGGGGCGCTTCGCAGTCCGGGTCGAGTTCGAAGGGCGGCACGCCCAGCAACAGTCCGACCGCGACCGGCGGAAACGGCGGGGCATCCGGGGACGGAAGCGCGGTGGAGACGTCGCACAAGGGGGGCCAGGGGTATTCGATCGGGCTGCCCAAGGGGTGGGCGTTCCATGCCGCGAGTGCCGCGGGGGACCGGTTCACCGGACCTGACGGGCAGAAGCTGCTCGTCGCCTGGACGTCCACGCCCAAGGGCGACCCGGTCGGCGACTGGAAGAACCAGGAGCGCTACATGGTGCGCTCGCAGTACCGGAAGATCCGCATAGAGCAGGTGGACTACCGCGGCTGGAATACGGCCGACTGGGAGTTCACCTATGTGGAGAGCGGGACGAAGTACCGGACGATCGACCGGGGTTTCGTCGTGAACGACCATCTCGGGTATGCGCTGATGTACACGGCGAAAGCCGCCAATTGGGGCAGTGAACTCCGTAAGGACACCTGGCAGACGCTCGCGAAGACGTTCGAACCCAAGTCGTGAAGTGGTCGAACCCGCGTTTGAGCCGCGAGATCTGTCATCCCCTCATTGCGGGTTGCCTCCGGCACGTATCGTGAGTGCTTACGGACCGTACGCATCCGGGTATGGGTGCGGAACGGGGCGCAAGGCGAACGGAATTGACCGACCGGGCTGCCGGGGGAGGCAACGTGGACGACTATGCGGGACGGGTACTCGCCGACCGCTACCGCCTGCCACTGCCGCCCGCCGACGAGTACGAACTCACCGACACCCGGGCCTTCGACACCTACAGCGGACAGGAAGTCCTGGTCAGGCAGGTGCCCTTGCCGGAAGTCGTCGAGGCCGAGGTGCTCGACGCGGAGGGGCTGCCCGACGGTTTCACGGCCCGTGACCCGCGGGACCGGGGAGCGCGGCGGTCCGCGGCGCGCACCGGGGTGCGGCGGCCCACCGATCCCGCCGTACGGCGTGCGGTCGAGGCCGCGCAGGCCGCGGCGCGGATACCCGACCATCCACGGCTCGACCAGGTCTTCGACGTGTTCGCCGAGGGCGGTTCGCTGTGGATCGTCAGCGAATTGGTGGCGGCGCGACCGCTGGCCGCACTGCTCGCCGAGAAGCCACTGACGCCGTATCGGGCGGCCGAGGTGGCCTCCGACGTCCTGATGGCGTTGCGCGTGCTGCACGCCCACGGCTGGGTTCACCGGAACATCACGGCCCGCACGGTGCTCGTCTGCGACGACGGCCGGGTGATGCTGACCGGGCTCGCGGTGGGGGCGGCGGAGGAAGCGCTGTGCGGGTACGACCCGGTGCCGGCTCCGGAGGGTGACGGGGACGGCAGTCCCGGCGCTGCCGCAGGCCCCTCGGGTGGGCCGGTTCCGCAAGGCGCCCAAGACGCCCAAGGGGGACAGGGGTTTCCGGAGTCCCCGGGAGCCCAGAGCACACAAGGCGGATTTGGCGCCCAGGGCGGTCCCGGTGGTTTCGGCGGCGCCGATCCCGAGGCGGCCCGGCGTGCCGCCATCGGGGCGCGTGCGGCCGGGGGACTGCCGCCCGTCGGGGCCGACACGGCGAACGGGGCCGGGCCGTCGGGTGCCTTCGCGCCCAAGGCCCTCGAAGGCGGCGGGGACGTCCGGGCCGCGCGGGCCGGCGCGATCGCCGCGTACCGGGCGGGCGCCCGGGCCGCGGCCAGGGTCCAGGAGGCGCAGCAGAGCGGGCGGGCGGCACTGCCCGGCGCACGTTCCGCACCCGAGGGCGACCCCGCGGCCCAGGCCAACGGCTCGGCACAGACGCACACTTCGGGCGACGGTGTGCAGAGCGCGCCCGGCACCACCGCTTCCGCCGGGCAGATAGCCGACCCCTACGGCATGGGCGCCCCCTCCTGGCACGGTGCCGCGCCCCGCACCGGAACCGGCGGCTTCCCTCCCGACGAGGGCGCCGGCGGAGCTGCCTACACAGACGACGACGGCTACGCGGCTCAGCCGGGCATGCCCCCCGGTCTCGGCGCCGCTCCCCCGTCCGGTCTTCCCGCCCCCGGCCTGGACACGGCGCCCCCCGCCGGGGTGCCGGCGCCCGTGGCCAACACCCCTGCCCTGCCCGGTTCCACGCCCGCCCCGCTGCCGCCGGGCGCGACGCCCCCCAGTCGCTGGGACGACCTCGTGGCGGGCACCCCCGTCCCCCGAGGCCCCGCCACCCCGCTCGCCGCCGAGCGGGCCCGGCAGGCGCGGATGGCTGTCGTGGGGGCCGTGACGGAGCGATGGGCGCCGGAGCAGGCCGGTCCGGTGCACGAGAACTGGCAGCTGGCGGCGCCGATCGGGCCAGCGACCGACCTGTGGGCGCTGGGGGCGCTGCTCTTCAGGGCCGTACAGGGGCATGCGCCGTATCCGGAGGAGTCGACGGCCGAGCTGGTGCAGATGGTGTGTGCCGAACCGCCCGCGTTCGCCGAGGAGTGCGGGCCGCTCAGGCCGGTCGTCGAGTCGTTGCTGCGTCAGGACCCCACCGAGCGCCTCGACTTCGAGGAACTGGGGGGCTGGCTGCGCTCGCTGGTGCGGTCCGCGCCCGAGCCCGACGCCGGTGCGCACGTCGTCGCCGCACCGCCGGCCGACACCAGCAGGCTGCCCGTCGTACGGCGCCGCGGCGAGCTGGTGCGCAGGCGCCGCGCCGGACTCCCCGCGACCAGCGCGCACGGGCGGCACAAGCGGGCCAAGCAGGAGGCGAAGTCGCCGCGCAGACTCGGGCGCACCCTGCTCCTGCTGATCCTGCTCCTGCTGGCCGCGGCGGTCGCGTACGCCATGTTCTTCATGCCGAAGTCCGGCGAGAGCAGAGCGGCGGGCAGCGACCGTACCGGCACGGCGGGTGACGCCGGCGCCGCCCCCACGCAGTCGCACCCGGAGGCCGGCGGCGAGCCACGCCCCGACCAGACCTCCCCGAAGGCCGACGGCAGCGCATCCCCGTCCCATTCGGCGGGTGCGACGGAGAGTCAGACCACCGGGCCGGACGTCGCGGACGGCTTCACCCTGCGCAAGGACCCGGAGGGCTTCCGGGTGGCCGTCGCCAAAGGCTGGTCCCGGGCCGGCAAGAACAGCTGGAACCAAGTGGTGTACTCGCACGGCGGCTTCGAGCTCATCGTCGTGAAGGGACGGGACGGCGCGGTCACCTACGGCAGCGATCCGATGGTGTATCAGCGGGACACGGAGCACGAGCTGCAGCCGTACCGCAGCTCCAGCTGGGCCACCGCGACCGGACTGCGCACCGTGACCGTGGGGACGCGGGCCTCGGCCGAGGGACAGTTCACCTGGACCGACGGCAGCGGGCGCGACCTGTATGTGCGCAACCTCGCGATGCTCATCAACGGGCGGTACCACATTGTGCAGGTGCGCGGCCCGGAGTCCCAGCGGGACGAGGTGACGAAGCTTTACGAACAGGCGTCGGCCTCGTATCAGGTGACCGACTGAACTCGTCCGTGAAGGCTCCGTGAAGGGCGCGAATGGTTGCGCCCTGCGCACAGAAGCGACAACCGTCACAGTGCGGTCTCCTTGGGACCCCCCTTGTTCCCTGTTGGCGGGCCGGTCCTTAGTCTGACCCTGTCAAGAGCATTGCGGGGCAACGTGAATCAGATGCAGGGCCAGCTTGTCGCGGGCCGCTACCGGCTCGCCGAATCGATCGGCAGCGGCGGCATGGGCCGCGTGTGGCGCGCACACGACGAGGTACTGCACCGAGCAGTCGCGATCAAGGAGTTGACCGCCGCGCTCTACGTGTCCGAGAGCGACCAGGAGCGGTTGCTCGCGCGCACGCGAGCGGAGGCGCGCGCCGCCGCGCGCATCAACCACTCCGCGGTCGTCACCGTCCATGACGTGCTGGAGCACGACGGCCGCCCGTGGATCGTGATGGAGCTGGTCGAGGGGTACTCGCTGGCCGACGCGGTCAAGGAGCACGGGCGGGTCGAGCCGGCGGAGGTCGCGCGCATCGGACTGTGGGTGCTGCGGGCGCTGCGCGCCGCGCACTCCGCCGGCGTGCTGCACCGTGACGTGAAGCCGGGCAACGTGCTCGTCGCCCACGACGGACGCGTCCTGCTCACCGACTTCGGCATCGCCCAGATCGAGGGCGACACGACGATCACACGCACCGGAGAGGTCGTCGGCTCGGTCGACTACCTCGCCCCCGAGCGCGTCCGCGGCCACGACCCGGGCCCCGCCTCCGACCTGTGGGCGCTCGGCGCCACGCTGTACACGGCGGTGGAGGGCAGGTCGCCGTTCCGCCGCACCTCGCCGCTGTCCACGATGCAGGCGGTCGTCGAGGAGCACGCCGCCGAGCCGCACTACGCCGGCCCGCTCGGGCCCGTCATGGCCGCGCTGCTGCACAAGGACCCGGCCGCCCGACCCGGCCTGGCGGAAGCCGAGCAGATGCTCGCCGAGGCGGCCGAGGGGCGCCGCTCGAATCAGGCGCAGGCGTACGTGCCGACGCAGCACGTGGGCTCCCGCTACGAGACGGAGGCCGGTACGGGTCCGCAGTCGGGCTCGTCGACGCCGTATCCGCCCGTCTCGGCGCCCACGTCGATCGGGCCGACCGGGATGCCCACGGGCCCGGTCCCCGCGCCGAAGCGCCGCCGTCTGCGGTCCCTCGCGCTCACGGTCGCCTTCGCCGCGATCATCGGCGGCGGCGCGGCGGTGGCATGGCAGAAATGGGACGGGGGGCATCCGAACGGCGGCGGCGCACCCTCCGTATCGGAGAGCTCGCCCGCGTCGAGCGGCCCGACCAGCACCCCCGCCGGGGGTGTCCCCGCCGCGTGGAAGCGCTACGACGACCCCTGGGGTTTCACCCTCTACCTGCCCAAGGGCTGGCACCGGAAGATCGTCGGCGTCGACGGCGACCTCCGCCAGGTCGACTACACGCCCGACAACGGCAAGCACTTCGTCCGCATCGCCATCGACGCCTCGCCGGACTTCAAGGACGCCTACTCGCACCAACTCGACCTGGCCGAGCAGCTCAAGCAGCGCCTGGTCGACTACAGGGGAGTCCGGCTGGAGAAGAACGTGTACCGCGACGTCGACGGTTCCGTGTGGGAGTACACCTGGTCCGCGCTGGCCAAGGACCCGCCCTACGTCGCCGGGCCGCGCCACGCCATCGAGGAGACGTACTTCTCGCGGGAGGGCACGGAGTACGCGATCTACATGTCCGCGCCTGCCGACAGCTGGGCGAAGACGAGCAAGCAGTTCAAGTCGGTACTGCAGGGCTGGCAGGAGAAGACGGACCAGTAGCCGGAGTTGGCCGGTCGGCGCCCCGGAGCCGGTCCGTCCGGTGGGGCATGATGGGGCGCATGGGGACCGAGGGGGAGAACGCCCGCGTCATCGCGGGCCGCTACCGGCTTGAGGCGAGACTCGGGCGCGGTGGCATGGGCGTGGTGTGGCGGGCGACCGACGAGCTGCTCGGCAGGCAGGTGGCGGTCAAGGAGATCCCACTCGACCTCGACGAGACGCTCTCCGCCGACGAGGCCCGGCGTCAGCGCGACCGCACCCTGCGCGAGGCCCGCGCGGTGGCCCAGCTGCGCCATCCGCACATCATCGTCGTCCACGACGTGGTGGAGCACGACGAACGCCCGTACATCGTCATGGAGTTGATCGACGGCGGCTCCCTCGCGGACCGGGTCTCCGCGCGCGGACCGGTCGACGCCGCTGAGGCCGCCCGTATCGGCGTCGGACTGCTGAGCGCGCTGCGCACCGCGCACGCGGCCGGCGTCCTGCACCGCGACATCAAACCCGCCAACGTCCTGGTGGAGTCCGGCACGGACCGGGTCGTCCTCACCGACTTCGGCATCGCCCAGGTCGCCGGCGCCACCACGCTCACCGAGACCGGCTCCTTCGTCGGCTCGCCCGAGTACACCGCGCCGGAGCGGATGTCCGGTGCGAGGACCGGCCCCGAGTCCGACCTCTGGTCGCTGGGCGCGCTGCTGTGCACCGTCCTGAGCGGCGAGTCACCGTTCCGCCGCGACTCGCTCGGCGGCATCCTGCACGCGGTGGTGGTCGACGAGATACGGCCGCCCGCGCAGGCCGAGCCGCTGCTGCCCGTCGTGCGGGGGCTGCTGGAGCGTGACCCGGACCGGCGGCTGGACGCGGAGCAGGCGGAGCGAATGCTGCGCGCCTACCGTGCCACCGGCCGCACCCCGGAGCATCCGCCCGGTTACACCCCGACCCAGCGGAACGTGCCGCCCGCGCCCGCGCCGACGCCGTCACCGACGCCGGCGCTCGCGCCGTCGCCCACGGTGGAGACCAGGCGCTCCACCCGGAGCGTGCTGGTGGCCGCGCTGCTCGTCGCCGCGATGGCCGGGGCCGGGGTGTCGGCGGCGGCGCTGCTCATGAACCGGGACGGTGACGGGGACGGCACCCCGACGAGCCCGGGACCACATACGCCGACGAGCGCGTC
Organism: Streptomyces sp. DF42; assembly: GCF_058267695.1. NCBI lineage: Bacteria > Bacillati > Actinomycetota > Actinomycetes > Kitasatosporales > Streptomycetaceae > Streptomyces > Streptomyces sp. DF42. The sequence goes on from NZ_CM177859.1 coordinate 5,953,153, forward strand.
GGCCTCTCCCGGCGCCTCGGCCTCTCCCACTGCCCCGAGCACAGCGTCGTCCCCCACGGTCTCCGGTGCCGGCGTCACCGCGAGTCACCGGCCCTCCGCCCCCTCCGGCTACCGCACGGTCGACGACCCCGCGGGCTTCTCCCTCGCCGTACCGGAGGACTTCACCCGCGAGCCCCAGGGTGAGCGCGTCTTCTACCTGTCGCCGGGGCAGGTTTTCCGCCTCGGCATCAAGGTCGTCGACCCGGCGGCGGGCGGCCCGCTCGGCGTGATGCGGCGCGCCGCCGCCAAGGGCGCCGACACGAACCCCGGTTACCACGACGGCCGGGTCATCTCGACCACGCGGGCCGAACACCCCGCCGCCCTCTGGGAGTTCACCTGGAACGGTTTCAGTACGGCAGAAGGGCCGCGGCACACCTACGACCTGTGCTGGGAGGAGGGCGGGCGGTTGTACGACGTGTGGGTGTCGGCGCCGGTGGGAAAGGTGCGGGAGGCGAAGGAGTACTTCGATGTCGCGACCGACACCTTCGTACGTCACTGAGCGGCACACTCCTTCGTACCGCCTTCGGGCGTGCATATCCGGGCATGCACAAAAGGGAAACAGGCGGCGGTGCGGGTCACGGCTGTGTGACCGGAAAGCATTCCTTGTGGATGCGGGAGCGCCCGGCGCGATATGGATGGACGCATGAGCAGCAACGGGGGATCCGCCCGCGAGCCCGACGACACGACGAGTTTTGTTCTGCAACCGCCGCAGCAGGCGAGCGCGCATGCGTCGCCCACGCAGGCGATGCCCACGCAGGTCGTCCCGTCGCCGTCCCAGCCCATGCAGGATCCGGGTGCCGGGCGTCTCGTCGCGGGCCGCTACCGGTTGCTGGCCAAGCTCGGGCACGGCGGCATGGGCACGGTGTGGCGGGCCAAGGACGAGACCGTCGACCGCGAGGTCGCCGTCAAGGAGCCCCGCGTCCCGGACCATCTTCCCGAGCGCGAACGCGCCAACGCCTTTGAGCGAATGCGCCGCGAGGCGCGCGCCGCGGCACGCCTCGACCACCCGGCCGTCGTCAACGTCCATGACGTGGCGGTCGTGGACGGCCGGCCGTGGATCGTCATGGAGCTGGTGCACGGACGTTCGCTCGGTGATGCCCTGCAGGAGGGCACGCTGGGCGCGCGCGAGGCGGCCAGGGTCGGCCTGGAGGTGCTCGGCGCTCTGGAGGCCGCGCACGCGGCGGGCATCCTGCACCGTGACGTCAAGCCGGACAACGTGCTTCTGGGCCGCCACGGCCGCGTCGTCCTGACCGACTTCGGCATCGCCCGGATCGAGGGCGAGACGAACCTGACGGACACCGGCGGTTTCGTCGGCTCGCCCGAGTACATCGCCCCCGAGCGGGTGCTGGGCCAGCGTCCGGGCCCGGCCTCCGACCTCTGGTCCCTCGGCGTCGTCCTCTACGCGGCCACGGAGGGCGTCTCCCCGTTCCGCCGCAGCAACACGCCGGCCACGCTCCAGTCCGTCCTCAACGCCACGCCGGCACCGCCCGCCTCGGCGCCGGGACCGCTGGCCGAGCTGATCACGGGCCTGCTGCAGAAGGATCCGGCCACACGGCCGACCGCCGCCCGGATCCGGGACCTGCTGTCGGAGACCGCGAACCCGCCGGCCCCCGCGCCCACCCAGCCCGTGCAGATCGTCACGCGCGGGATCCGGCTCGGGCGCAGGGCGTGGCTCGGCGTCGGCGCGGGTGTCGTCGCGGCGGCGGTGGCGGCGTATCTGCTGATCGCGGATCCGTTCGCGGGGACGCTGCCGGACGGCTGGAGGAAGCACGACCTCGGGACGAAGGTCGGGTCCGCCATCGGCGTGCCCGCGGCGTTCGTGAAGAGCAAGCCCGCCGACGACTCGGACGGGACGACCGCCACGTTCAAGGATCCGAGCGGCACGGTCTGGATCACCGTCGACCGCGACATCAAGGCCGACGACAAGGGCCACGAGATCCCGGAGTCCGCGGCGGCCAGGGCCTTCGCGGAGTGGGCGACGCTGCAGGACGGCGAGTACTCCTGGGGCATCGCCGACGCCCCCGCGCCCAAGGGCGATCCGCGGGAGAGCACCTACAAGGACCGCAAGGCCGCCGAGAACACCATCGTCTACACGGCCACCGACGACCCGCAGCTGCGTGAGGCCCAGGTCCGCTACTACCGGGCGGGCAACGGCGACATGTACCGACTGTGGATCGACTATCCGGGCCGGGGCTACTTCACCCACGAGGGCCGGGAGATCGCCAGGGAGGCCCTCGCCAACTGGGACGTCCGCCGGCTCTGACCCGCCCTCAACCCCGTACACCCGCACGGTACTTGCCCGGTGTCACCCCGAACTCCCTGCTGAACGCGTGCGAGAGCGCGTACGGGCTGCTGTACCCCGCCTCGCGGGCGACCGAGGCCAGCGGGGCGTCGGTGTCGCGCAGGAGCGCGGCCGTGCGGGTCAGCCGCCACCACGTCAGATACGCCATCGGGGGCCGGCCCACCAGCGCCGTGAACCGTCGCGCCAGCGTCGCCCGTGACACGCCCGCCTCCGCGGCCAGGCTGTCGTTGGTCCAGGGGGCGGCCGGGTCCGAGTGCAGCGCGCGCAGGGCGGCCGTGGTCACCGGGTCGCCCAGGACCGCCGGCCAGGAACCGGTGTCCGACTCCGTCGTCCAGGCACGCACCAAATAGATCAGCAGCAGGTCGAGCAGGCTCGGCAGGGCCAGGCAGGCGCCCGGGCGGCGCTCGTCGAGTTCGCGGGCCAACAGGTCCACAGCCGAACGGAGTTCGGGGTGCGCGCCCACACGGTTGGGCAGGTGGACGACCTGCGGCAGCTCCGCCAGCAGGGGATGGACCCGGCTGCGGTCCAGGCGGTACTTGCCGCACAGCAGCTCCACCTCGCGCCCGGCCGGATCGGCGGGCGGCCGGCGCATCTCCTCGAACGGCACCGCCCTCGTCGTGTCGCCGGGAGCGTCCGCGAGCACATGCCCCGCCCCGTGCGGCAGCAGTACGACGTCCCCGGCACCCAGCGTCACCGGTTCGCCGCCCCCGTCGGGCCGCAGCCAGCAGCTGCCCGCGAGGACGACATGGAAGCCCGCCCCCTCGTACGGGGCGAACCGGGTGCACCAACTGCCGCCGACCCGCAGCCGGTTCGAGGAGGGCTGCCCGATGCGTACGGCGGAGATCGCGTCGCTCACCACGTCCATGGCTCCGCAGCCTACTCCGGCCCGAAGCGAGAGCGCATCGCGTGTGAGACGTATGCGTATCCGGAAGAGTGGATCAGGCATTGGAATGCTCATTCGGAGTTCGTACCGTCGTGGGTATGGCTGATGAAACCACGCAGAGCTTCGTGATCGGTGACGTCCAGGTCCTCCGGATCGTCGAGTGGCAGAAGCCCTACGCCCCCGCCCGCGGCCTCGTACCGGGCGTCGCACCCGAGGTGTGGGAGGACAACCGGGAGGCGCTGGCGCCGGACCACTGGGAGCCGGGCGGCGACCGCGCCGTCGTCGCCCTGCAGACCTGGGTGCTGCGCAGCGGCGGGCGGACCGTGCTGGTGGACACCGGCGTGGGGCACGGGCGGGAGCGGCCGGGAAATCCGCTCTTCCACCGGCAGCAGGGGCTCGGCCTCCCGGAGCGCCTGGCACGGGCCGGAGTACGGCCCGAGGACGTCGACGTCGTCGTCAACACCCACATCCACGGCGACCACGTCGGCTGGAACACCCATGACGTGGACGGCAGTTGGGTGCCGACCTTCCCCGGCGCCAGGTACCTTCTCCCGGTCGCCGACGACCACCACTTCGGCCCCGACGGGGGGTACGGCGGTGGCGTACGGCCCGACGACCGCCTGACCTACGAGGACAGCGCCGCGCCCGTCCACAGGTCCGGACAGGCGGTGCTCTGGGACGGCGAACACCGCATCGACGAGCACCTGACCCTGGAGTCCACCCCCGGGCACACCCCGGGCTCGTCCGTGCTGCGCGTCGCCTCCGGCGGCGAACAGGTCGTCTTCGTGGGCGACTTGATGCACAGCCCGGTCCAGATCCTGCACCCCGAGTGCAGCAGCTGCTTCTGCCTGGACCCCGAGCATGCGGCTGCGGAGCGCCGGCGCGTCCTGGAACGGGCCGCGGACCAGGGTGAGTTGGTGATCCCGGCGCACTTCGGCGGGTCGGGGGTGGTGGAGGTGCGGCGGCAGGGGGCCTCGTTCGCCTTCGGCAACTGGACGCCGTAGCGGGGTCCGCGTCGACAGGTCCCCGTTGCGCAAGGTGCTCATGAGGCATGAGTGCAGGCGGCGAACAGGGGCGCGGCGGCCGGCTGGTCGGCGGGCGCCACCGGCTCACCGAGCGCATCGGCTCGGGCGGCATGGGCACGGTCTGGCAGGCGTACGACGAACTCGTGGGGCGGGACGTAGCCGTCAAGCAGCCCCGGCTGCCGGGCGACCCCGAGGACGAGCACCGCCGTCGGGCGGCCGGCCGCCCCCACCGCGAGGCCCGCGCCGCCGCCCACGTCGGCTGGAGGGCTCCCCGACCCGGGTGATGGAGCTGATGATCCGCACCGACGCCGGTCGCATGCACGAACCGCGCGTCGACATGCCCAAGGGCACAGCGGCCGAGAAGAAGGGCACGGCCCTGTTCAAGGGCGCACGTGACCGCCTTGTGATCGCGAAAAGCCGAAACCCGCCCCGCCGCACCGCCCAACGCCCTGATCAGCGCATTCGTTGCCAGTACCCACTGGCGGCGTGTGTGCACTGCGTGAAGCCGCGTTACCGACGGGTACCCAAAGCCTCCGCACCGGCATACCCTGCGCCTCATGACGGACGCGCAAGCCCCGGCCAAGACCGGCACGAATCCCCTCGCCCCCGCTCCGAAGGGCGCCCGTACCGCCGCCGACGTGGTGACGCCCGAGCTGATCGCACAGCTCACCAAGGGCGTGGTCGGCACCGGCCGCACCGCCAACCACACGCCGTTCACCGGCGAGAAGCTGGCCGACCTGCCGGAGTCCACGCCCGAGGACGTGGCCAAGGCCTTCGACGCCGCCCGTGCCGCGCAGGCGGTGTGGGCGCAGACGCCGGTCCGACAGCGCGCGGCCGTACTGCTCCGCTTCCACGACCTGGTGCTCGCGCGCCAGGCCGAGGTCCTCGACCTGATCCAGCTGGAGACCGGCAAGGCCCGGCTGCACGCCCACGAGGAGGTCCAGGCCGTCGCCGTCGCGGCGCGCCACTACGGCCACCGGGCCGCCGCCTATCTGAAGCCCAAGCGGCACGCGGGCGCCATGCCCACCCTCACCCGCGTCACCGAACTGCGCCACCCGCGCGGCGTGGTGGGCCAGATCGCCCCCTGGAACTACCCCCTGGAACTGTCGGTGGGCGACGCGCTCCCGGCGTTCGTGGCGGGCAACGCGGTGGTGATGAAGCCGGACACGGAGACCTGCCTCACCGCTCTGTGGGCACGCGACCTGCTCATCGAGGCAGGGCTCCCCGCCGCCGTCTTCCAGGTCGTCCTCGGCGAGGGACCCGTCGTCGGCCCGGAGCTCGTCAAGCGCGCCGACTACGTCTCCTTCACCGGCTCCACCCGCACCGGCCGCGAGGTCGCCCAGGGCGCCGCCGCCCGTCTGGTCGGGGTCTCCCTCGAACTCGGCGGCAAGAACGCGATGCTGGTCCTGGACGACGCCGACATAGAGAAGGCCGCCGCGGGCGCGGTGCGTGCCTGCTTCTCCTCCGCGGGCCAACTGTGCATCTCCATCGAGCGGTTGTACGTCCACGAGTCGATCGCGGACACCTTCCTGGACCGCTTCGCCACCCGCACGAAGGCGATGCGGCTCGGCACCTCCCTCGCCTACGGCGCCGACATGGGCTCGCTGGTGGGGCAGCGCCAGCTGGAGACGGTGACCCGGCACGTGGAGGAGGCCGTGGCCAAGGGCGCGAAGGTCGTCGCGGGCGGCGTCGCCCGCCCGGACATCGGCCCGTACTTCTTCGAGCCGACGATCCTCGACGACGTCACCGAGCCGATGTCGGTCTGCACCGAGGAGACCTTCGGCCCCGTCGTCTCCCTCTACCGTTTCAAGAGCGACGACGAGGCGATCGAGCACGCCAACTCCACGCCGTACGGCCTGAACTCCTCGGTCTGGACGAAGAACGGCAGCCGCGGCCGCGAGGTCGCCTCCCGCCTCCGTACGGGAACCGTGAACGTCAACGAGGGCTACGCGCCCGCCTACGGCAGCGTCCAGTCCCCCATGGGCGGCATGAAGGACTCCGGCCTCGGCCGCCGCCACGGCTCGGAGGGCATCCTCAAGTACACGGAGGCCCAGACGGTCGCCCAGCAGCGCCTGCTGCCGATGGCCCCCTCGCTGGGGATGGACGACGAGAAGTACGCGCAGTTCATGAGCCGCAGCCTCCGGCTGATGAAGGCCCTGCGCTTCAAGTAGGACCATCCGTTCTCAACGAGGAGAGCACGTGTCACAGGACACCTACGACTACGACGTCATCGTCGTCGGCTCGGGTTTCGGCGGCTCCGTCACCGCCCTTCGCCTCACCGAGAAGGGCTACCGCGTAGGTGTCCTGGAAGCCGGCCGCCGCTTCACCCGCGACACCCTCCCCAAGAACTCCTGGGACCTCAGGAACTACCTCTGGGCCCCCAAGCTCAACATGTACGGCATCCAGCGCATCCACCTGCTGGGCAACGTCATGGTCCTGGCCGGCGCCGGCGTCGGCGGCGGTTCCCTCAACTACGCCAACACCCTCTACGTGCCGCCGAAGCCGTTCTTCGACGACCCGCAGTGGCGTGACATCACGGACTGGCAAGAGGAGTTGAAGCCGTACTACGACCAGGCGCAGCGCATGCTCGGCGTACGGCTCAACCCGACGATGACCCCGTCCGACGTGCACCTGAAGGCGGCCGCCGAGCGGATGGGCGTCGGCGACACCTTCCACATGGCGCCGGTCGGCGTCTTCTTCGGAGACGGCAAGGACGCGGAGGGCACGGCGAAGGCCGCCCCCGGCGAGCAGGTGAACGACCCCTACTTCGGCGGCGCGGGCCCGGCCCGCAACGCGTGCACCGAGTGCGGCGAGTGCATGACGGGCTGCCGCCACGGCGCGAAGAACACCCTCAACGAGAACTACCTGTACCTCGCCGAGAAGGCGGGCGCGGCGGTGCACCCCATGACGACGGTCGTATCGGTGACGGACGACTCCCAGGGCGGCTACGCCATCGCCACCCTCCCCACGGACGGGAAGAAGAACTCCGCGGGCCGCACCTTCAAGGCCCGCCGCGTGGTGCTGGCCGCCGGCACCTACGGCACCCAGACCCTGCTGCACCGGATGAAGACGGGCGGCCAACTCCCGTACATTTCAGGCAAGCTGGGTGAACTCACCCGCACCAACTCCGAGGCGGTTGTCGGCGCGCAGACGGACAACCGCCGGTACCGCAGGGCGACGGGCGCGGCGAAGGTCGACTTCACCCAGGGCGTCGCGATCACCTCGTCCATCCACCCGGACGAGAACACCCACATCGAGCCGGTCCGCTACGGCAAGGGCTCCAACTCGATGGGCGGCCTCTCCATCCTCCAAGTGCCGTACGCGGAGGGCTCGTCGCGGGTGCTGGCCTGGCTGCGGAACGCGGCCCGCCACCCCCTCCTCGTCCTGCGCTCCCTCTCCAACCACCACTGGTCGGAGCGGACCATCATCGGTCTGGTGATGCAGTCGCTGGACAACTCCCTGACGACGTACCTGAAACCGGACGGCGTGGGCAAGGGCCTGCTGACCGCCCGCCAGGGCCACGGCGCCCCCAACCCCAAGCAGATCAGGGCCGCTTCGGAGTCCGCCGCCGCGATCGCCGCCGACATCAACGGCTTCGCCGGCTCGAACGTCGGCGAACTCATGGGCACCCCTCTCACCGCCCACTTCCTCGGCGGCTGCCCGATCGGCGCCTCGCGCGAGACCGGCGTGATCGACCCGTACCACCGCCTCTACGGCCACCCCGGCATCTCGGTCGTCGACGGCGCCGCGGTCTCCGCCAACCTGGGGGTGAACCCGTCCCTCACCATCACCGCCCAGGCCGAGCGCGCGATGTCGTACTGGCCCAACAAGGGCGAGGAGGACCCGCGTCCGCAGCAGGGGGCGGCGTACGAGCGCCTGAAGCCGGTGGAGCCGAACACCCCGGCCGTCCCGGCGGACGCCTTCGGCGCGCTGAAGCTGCCTTTCCTGGGAATGCCGGCCATGCCGAAGAACCAGAAGAAGTAGCCGAAGACGTTCAGGAAGTAGCCGAAGACGTAGAAGACGCAGCAGAAACAGAACAAGCGACGCAGAGAAGCAGAAGGACCCGCACCCCCCTCCGAGTGCGGGTCCTTCCGGTTCTTTCAGCAGGTCTGGTTACGCGTGCGTACCGGACTTGCGCCGACGCACCACGAACACCGCGCCGGCGCCCAGGGCGACCGCGAGACCGCCGGTGAGGCCGATCATCGGCAGCGCGGAGCTGGAGCCGGTCTCGGCGAGGCTGCCGGTGGCGGCCACGTCGTTCACGTCCGAGAGGTCCTTCACGCCGCCGGTCTGCGGCTTGGCGTCGTTCGGGTTTCCGGCGTCGGACCCGGCGGCCAGGATGTCGAAGAAGTAGACCCAGCCGTTCGGGTCGTCGGCGACCCAGCAGCCCTTGTCGTCCGCGTACTCGGCGAGACCACCGGTCAGCCCGAGGGAGTCCGGCACCTTGCCGCTGACACTGAGGCGCAGCTGGTAGGAGACGGACTGGCCCGCGCCGAGCGAGAACGCGGTGAATGTTCCGCCCTCGCCCGCGGCGTCCGCGATCGTCCGCCAGGACTTGGAGGACTTGTCGAAGACCTGGACCCTGATCTCGCCGGAGTAGTCCTTCGCGTCCTCCCAGCCGATGGCGGCGACACCGATCAGCGGCTTGATGTCCTTGATCGTCTCGTCGCCGTGGTTGGTGACGTTGAAGGAGAACCCGGTCCAGCCGCTGCCGGCGACGATCGTGTCGGGCAGGCCGGACAGGCCGCTCTTCAGGTCGGAGCTGAGCTCGGCGGTGCTGTCGCCGTTCTCGTCGACGCAGAGCTCGGCGCCACCCGGGGTGCTCTCACCGGGGCTCGGCGAGGCAGACGCGCCGGCGCTGCTCTCGTCCCCGCCCGGGGTGCTCTCGTCCGCCGCGGGAGTGCTCTCGCCGGCGGCCGGGGTGCTCTCCTCCGCGGCGGGAGTGCTCTCGCCGGTCGCGGGAGTGCTCTCGTCCGCGGCGGGGGTGCTGTCCTCGGCGGCCGGGGTGCTCTGGTCCGCGGCGGGAGTGGTGTCGGCGGCGGGGCTGCTCGTCGACGTGCTGGGAGTCTCGTCCGCGAACGCCGCCGGAGCCGAGAGCAGGGCGAGGGGCGCTATGACAGCCGTCGCGGCCGCAGTGGCCATGACACGACGAAGCTTCATGAAAACCTCAAGGGAGTCCAGTGGAAGGGCTCCGCGTGTGGGGCGCGGGTGTGGCCCTGGTTTCGCATGTTGGATCCGTGAGGCGTGTGGATGGTTGTGCAGACATTGACAAAATTCTTATGTGGCCTGCACCACTGTCCGGGCATGCGAAGGGCCCCGCGGGCTTGGGCCGCGGGGCCCTTCTCCGTCAGCACCGACGTCAGGGCAGCGCCGGTGCCTGGGAGCGGCGCCGGGGGGTTGCGCCGCTTGTCTCGTGTGCCCTGGGTCGCCTCCCCGGCGCAGTTGGGGCGCACGGGTGGTCTCGACCTCTGGCGGTGCGGAAGTGCAAGCAATGCGGTTGGCTGCGGCGGGACTTGGGGCTTTCTACGCATCGTGCTGGATGGACGGGGCGTACGCAACCGTTTGACCCAGGGTTGTGCATTTTTGCATTTTCCGCCGGTCGGCCCCGGGCGTCCCCGGAGCCGACCGTTTACTTGGGTGACCGGGCTGCTGTCCCCTGCCGTCCGGCCACAACCCTGGAACGAGGTCCCACGACGTGCGGCACGACCCGTACGTCTCATCGCTCCAGCAAGCCACGCGTGGTTCTTTCGGGCCCGCCCCTGGCTGGCACGGACACCAGCACCAACGAAGCGGTTCGCGGGACGGTCACGCGCCGTACGGGTGAGAGGGGACTCGAACTCAGATTTGCCCCCGGGACAGTTCGAGCAGCGTCATCGCCAGCGCCGTTCCCGGCTTGCCCAGCGCGTCCCTGAAGCGGCCGAGGATCTCGTTCTCGCGGGACAGGTTCACGCGCCGGCCGCCGGACGCGATCCGTGTCTCCTGGACCACGGCGGACACGGCGACCCGTTCCTGGATCAGGCCGATGATCCGGTCGTCGAGGGCGTCGATGCGCTCCCGGGCGTCGGCGATGGTCTGCTCGGGTGTGGTGGTGGTGGTCATGTCGGGGCTCCTTGTCGGATGGCTCGGCGGGAGCCCCGGACCGACGGGACCCGGAAACGACAGACGCCCCGGGCCTTGTCGGCCCGGGGCGCCTGGGAAGTCGCTTGTCAGTAGCTCAAGCAGCACGACCATGGCAACCGGCGGGCCGGATGCCATAGGTAAAGCGGAAGGTCGGGTGCGTGAGCATGCGGTCAGTATGCACGGGGCTGGGGTCCCCTTCCAAGCGGCGTTGGTCACATCCAGCCGCATCCAGCCGCATCCAGTCACGTCCAGTCGCATCCAGCCTGTCCGGCGTTTGAGGACGAGGCCGTTCAGGCCGAAGCGGGGGCCTGGGAGCGGCAGCCCCCAGCTCACGCGAGGTGACCGTCCCGCACCCCGTTAGAATCGGTGACCACAGACCCCCGCCCGACCGCCGGAAGGCACCCCGTGTCATCAGCGACCCCCGCTGCCGCCGCTCCCGACACCGTCCTGGTCGTCGACTTCGGCGCGCAGTACGCCCAACTCATCGCCCGCCGCGTCCGCGAGGCCCGGGTCTACAGCGAGATCGTGCCGAGCACCATGCCGGTCGCGGACATGCTCGCCAAGAACCCGGCTGCGATCATCCTCTCCGGCGGTCCCTCGTCGGTCTACGCGGAGGGCGCTCCGCGCCTCGACCGCGAGATCTTCGAGGCCGGCGTCCCCGTCTTCGGCATGTGCTACGGCTTCCAGCTGATGGCCACGACCCTCGGCGGCACGGTCGACAACACCGGCGCCCGCGAGTACGGCCGTACGCCTCTGCATGTCTCCAAGTCGGGCTCCACGCTCTTCGAGGGCACCCCGGACGAGCAGTCGGTGTGGATGTCGCACGGCGACGCCTGCTCCGCCGCCCCCGAGGGCTTCACCGTCTCGGCGTCCACGGACGTCGTCCCGGTCGCCGCCTTCGAGAACGACGAGAAGAAGCTGTACGGCGTCCAGTACCACCCCGAGGTCATGCACTCGACGCACGGCCAGCAGGTGCTGGAGCACTTCCTGTACCGGGGGGCCGGGCTCACGCCTTCCTGGACCACCGGGAACGTCATCGAGGAGCAGGTCGCGGCCATCCGCGAGCAGGTCGGCGACCGGCGTGCCATCTGCGGTCTGTCCGGCGGCGTCGACTCCGCCGTTGCCGCCGCCCTCGTACAGAAGGCCATCGGCTCCCAGCTGACCTGCGTGTACGTCGACCACGGCCTGATGCGCAAGGGCGAGACCGAGCAGGTCGAGAAGGACTTCGTGGCCGCGACCGGCGTACAGCTGAAGGTCGTGGACGCGGAGGAGCGCTTCCTCACCGCGCTGAAGGGCGTCTCCGACCCCGAGGAGAAGCGCAAGATCATCGGACGCGAGTTCATCCGGGTCTTTGAGCAGGCGCAGGCCGAGATCATCGCGGACGCCGGTCCGGCGGTGGAGTTCCTGGTCCAGGGCACGCTCTACCCGGACGTGGTCGAGTCCGGCGGCGGCACCGGCACCGCCAACATCAAGTCCCACCACAACGTCGGCGGGCTTCCGGAAGACCTCGAGTTCCAGCTCATCGAGCCGCTGCGCAAGCTCTTCAAGGACGAGGTCCGGATGGTCGGCCAGGAGCTCGGGCTCCCGGACGAGATCGTCCAGCGCCAGCCGTTCCCCGGCCCGGGCCTCGGCATCCGCATCGTCGGCGAGGTGACGAAGGAGCGTCTCGACCTCCTGCGCGAAGCCGACGCCATCGCCCGCGAGGAACTGACCGCGGCCGGCCTCGACCGCGACATCTGGCAGTGCCCCGTGGTCCTGCTCGCGGACGTCCGCAGCGTCGGCGTCCAGGGCGACGGCCGCACCTACGGCCACCCGATCGTCCTGCGCCCGGCGTCGAGCGAGGACGCCATGACGGCCGACTGGTCGCGTCTGCCCTACGACGTGCTGGCGAAGATCTCGACACGGATCACCAACGAGGTCGCGGACGTCAACCGAGTCGTCCTCGACGTGACCTCGAAGCCGCCGGGCACCATCGAATGGGAGTAGGCCCTAGGTGCGCCTGACGGTGCGCAGGGGCCTGCCGGGCTTCCAGACCTCGACGACCAGGTACTTGTCGTCCTCGACGTAGGTCCGTACGACCTCGGTCAGCTCGGTGCGGAAGAGGTGGAACGGCTCCGGCGGTTCCACCTCTTTCGCGTACGCCTTCTTCGCCTCGCCGTCCTCGACGCCGATCGCCCGCCCGCCGACCCGTACGTCACCGCCGCCCATCCCGGTGCCCGGCCCCGGGTTCGCCTGGAGCGCGAAGCGCGGGTCGCGGTTCAGGTCCAGGGCCTTGAGCGAGCCCGGCATCATGCCGAGCCACAGTTCGCCGTCGAGGAAACGGACCTCCAGGCCGGAGGTGCGGGGGGAGCCGTCCGTGCGGAGCGTGGCGAGAACGTGATGGGTGAAGGCGCCGAAGCGGTCCTCCGCGATCCGCGCCAGTGCGGGCTCCGCCTCGGTGAAAGCCGCCCAGTTGGCGGCCGTGTTCGCTGTCATACGGCGAGTGTGGCGCCGATACCCGACATCCGCTGTCGGGTATCGGCGCAGATGTCACGCCTGCGGTGAGGACGCCCCGTACGGCAACGGCCGCACGTACCGCTCGCGGCCCGCGTCGTCCCGCACCTGGGTGCACCCGGCCGCGGTCAGTTGCTTGGCCAGCTTCGCGCGCCGGACCGTGTTGACGCGCAGGGCGCCGAGCACCAGCGCCGGCAGCAGCACGGCGAGCGGCAGCAGGACGGCGTAGACGCCGGTGAGCAGTGCCAGCAGGAGGCACACGGCGCCGGAGCCCCAGCCGATGGTCAGCAACTGCCGGCGGTTGCCCGCCTCGACCAGGGCGTCGTACCGGACGAGCGCGGTCAGCAGGTCGACGTCCGCCTGGGCCTCGGGTACCGGCGTGAGCGAGTTCAGGTACATGCCGGGCACCGGCCCGCCCGCGCCCACCTGCCCGAACGTGGCGACGTTCGCCGCCGCGCGCTGCTGGGCCCATGGTTCGGCGTCCCGGACGAGACGGACGTGCAGGATCTTGTGCCGGCCGACGAGCCGGAGGCCGGCGTAACGGAAGCCGAAGCACTCGGCGACGTACACGAGCGCCCCGAAGGTCTTCAGCTCGGCGAAGGGATGGACCAGCTCGACGACGTGCTGCTGGGTCGCGAGCTGCCGCATGAGGGCGTGGAGATGGCGTTCGGCCTGGCTCAAGGAGGACTCCGGAGGGTGCTGCGCCGGCTGTGCTGGCTGGCTGAAAACTGGTGCTGAACCTGTGGTTCCGCACTCCAGACCCACAGGCACCCGGAACGGTTGCGCGCGTCATCTTTACAGAACATCTCTGTTCTCCTGAGCTGACTGAGGGTAACTTCCGCCCCGTAAGGCAAGCCAGTGCTGGAGGACACATGCACGGGACCCCCGGGGCCGCGCCCACTCCGCCCCCCGCCCTCCCGAACGACCGGCTGCGGTTCGCGATGCCGCCCATGCACGATTCGGTCGACGACGAGCGGCGTCACCGCAAGGAGCGGCTCGCGGGCGCCCTGCGGATCTTCGGACGGCTCGGCTTCGAGGACGGCGTGTCGGGGCATATAACGGCGCGCGACCCCGAGTACAGCGACTGTTTCTGGGTCAACCCGTTCGGGATGTCCTTCAGGCACGTCACCGTGAGCGACCTGGTGCTCGCCAACTCCGACGGGCAGGTGATCGACGGCCGCTATCACGTCAACCAGGCCGCGTTCACGGTCCACTCCCAGGTCCACGCGGCCCGCCCCGACGTGGTGGCAGTGGCCCACTGCCACTCCGTGCACGGCCGGGCCCTGTCCGCTCTCGGCGATCTACTCGACCCGATCACCCAGGAGAGCTGCGCCTTCTACGAGGACCACGCCCTGTACGACGCCTACACCGGAGTCGCCGTCGACGCCGAGGAGGGCTCCCGCATCGCCACCGCACTCGGCTCCCGCAAGGCGCTCGTGCTGCGCAACCACGGGCTGCTCACGGTCGGCGACTCGGTGGACGCGGCCGCCTGGTGGTTCGTGTCCATGGAACGGTCCGCCCAGGTGCAGCTGACCGCCAAGGCTGCCGGCCGCCCGCTCCTCATCGACCACCGACTGGCCGCGGCGACCCGCGAACAGCTCGGCGGCGACCTGGTGGCATGGATCAACTACCAGCCGCTGTGGCAGGACATCAGCCGCAGCGAACCCGATCTGCTGAGCTAGCGCTGGCCGAAGGCCAGGGGTGCGGCCGGTGCGGCTCAGAAGCCGCGCAGGACGGCCGCCTTGGTCCTCGCGAACTCCTCGTCCGTGAGCACCCCGTCCCGGTGCAGCTCGCCCAACTCCCGCAGGCGCCGCAGGAGTACGTCGTGGTGGTCGGCCGGGGCCGGGACGGCGGGCGCCGGCTTGCGCCGGGCCTCCAGCTCGTCGTACCCGCCCCCGTTGCGGGTGGACGGGTGCGGCAGTCGGGCGGTGATCGCGGTGGCCACGAGCGCGGTGAGCAGGTCGCGGCGGGCGCTGCCCCACAGGTCCAGGGCGTAGGGGTCCTTCTCCGGCGGCAGCTTGGAGAACACCGTCTCGCGGGTCACGAACCGCAGAAAGCCGTCCTCGTAGCCCGAGTTGGGCAGCCACTCCACCTGGACGAGATCGCCGACCGTGATGATCCGTGGCCCGGTCGCGCGCTTGACCCGCTCGGAGGTGTCGGCCCAGTCGATGCGCACCTGGCTGCCGTCGAAGGAGACAGTGCCGTCGGAGGAACGGACCGAGACCGGAACGGGCGGCCCCGGCAGCATGTACGCCTTCGTCGGCTCCTTGGGCACCTGGTCCAGCATGAGGGCCCGGCGGATCTCCTCGGCGACGTACTCGGCGACCCCGGCACGGTCCACGTCCACCTGCAGCCGGTACGGATCGGCCTCGTCCGGCAGCCGTCCGCCGGTCGCCTGGAGCAGCGGGTCGGCCCCCTCGCGCAGCCGCATCCGCAGCCGTCCGCGCCTGCGTTCGGGTTCGAAGACCACGCCCGCGACGGCTTCGAGGGGCACCGCCACCTCCCCGTACGTCTGCCGGAACAGTGGCACGGAGCGGTGCAGACCCGGCGTGATCCTGACCGTGGTGCCGTCGAAGGCCCAGGTTCCGTCCCGCTGGATGATCTCGGCCATAGGGAAATTCTCGCAGCAGGGTCAACACGGCGGGCCCGCCTCACCCCGCGCTGACCAGACCTGCCGGACGCGGGTGGGGTGGCGTAGGGCACAATTCGCTGTCATCACACGGGGGCTTGCGGGGAAGGCGGGCGGCGGGCGTGGCGGTGCAGGAGGCGAGAGGCGGCGCGGACGTGCCGGGAAGCTCCCATGGAGGCGGCTGCACCTGCGGGGACTGCCCGCACGGGGCGCGCGAGGGGCACCGGCGCGCGGTCGCCGAATTCCTGCTGATGCGCGACGGGTTCGCGGCCGGAGAGGGCGTGCCCGCCGCGGTGGCGCACTCGGCCTCGGCCTCCCGCCAGTGGGTCTCGGAGGAACTCAGCCAGTCCGCCGGACTCGTCGCCGACCGCGGCCGCGCCGAGGGCGAGGCCTGGCTGGCCCGCCTGTGGCGGTGGACGGTGTGTGCGGTGTGGTCGCTGGTGGTCGTGTTGCTGCTGGTGCAGGCGTTGACCGCGATCGGTGCGGGCTGGACGACGGCGCGTACGGCGGGTCTGCTGGCGGCCCTGATCACGGGTGGTGCGCTGACCGCGGCGTCCTGGTTCCACCGCGCGCGGGGCGGCGTACTGGCTCCCGTCATCGGCGAGGACAACCGTCTGTCCACCTCCCGCGCGGTGGCGGCGGCCTGGGTGCTGTTCATCGTCTACGCCGTGCTGGTCCTGGCCGTCCGCCTCGCCGCCGCGTCCGACCACGCGGAGCGCGACGCGCTGATCTCCGGCCTCGAACTCGCCCGCGGCGCCGGTGTCGTGACCGTCCTCGCCGTGGTGTGCGGCATCGCGGTGCTGGTGCGGCGCGTGGTCGGGCTGCGGATCCTCGGCCAGCGGCTGCAGAAGGTACGGGCGTACCGGCCCCGGGCGGCCGACCTGCTCACCGACGACGCGGGCCGCGGCACCTTCGCCGACATCCAGTACGTCGTGATCAGCACCGTCGCCCTGCTGTTCGCCGCGGTGCGGCTCGCCCGGCGCCCGGACCAGCTGCCGGACCTTCCGTGGGGTCTCGCGGTGGTGGTGCTGGTGTCGGCGGCGACCTATGTGGCCGGCAAGTACGCGGAGGGCGGCCGCCCCGTGATCCTCTCCGTGGTGCGCGCCCGCGAGGCCGGCGACCTCGACGCCCCCATCCGCACGGGCGACGACATCGAGATCCGCGGCGCGGGCTTCGTCCCCCCGGGCACGCACGGCGCCGACCGGCTGACGCGGATGGTGGTCCGCATCGGCACGGTCAACGTCCATGTGCCACTCGTCCCCGTGACCGGCGGCTTCAGCAACCCGACGGACGCGGTACTGACCGTCCCCGTACCGGCGGACGTGGAACCGGGGAGGGTCGAGGTGCAAGTAGTGACGGCAGCGGGGGTAGAGACCAACAGATACGCGATCGACGTGACGGACTGAGGCGACGGGTTGGGGCGACGGACTGAGGAGCAGTTCCTCCGCACCGGCGCCGAAATCGGTACGACCGGATTGAGTGCACCGTCCCTTACGTACGTATCGTCTTGTGAGGGGTCCCGGCACAGCGGGCGAGAGGCGACAGCGATGACTCATGGCATGCGCACGGACACGCACACCCCCTATCTCGACGGCGACCGGAGCTGGCGCGAAGCCGCCACCCGATACGCCCTCCTTCCTCTTCGGGTCTTCCTCGGCGTCACCTTCATCTACGCCAGCCTCGACAAACTCACCAACAGCGCGTTCATGAAGGACTCCGGCAGTGGCTCGATCGGCGACATGATGCGCGGCGTCCGCAACTCCTCCGCCATCCCCGCCCTGGTCGACATGGCTCTGAAGAACCCCGTGGGCTTCGGTTACGCCATCGCCCTCGGCGAGTTGGCCGTCGGCATCGGCACCCTGATCGGTCTGCTCGCCCGCCTTGCCGCGCTCGGCGGCGCACTGATCTCCCTCAGCCTGTGGCTGACCGTGAGTTGGTCCTCCGACCCGTACTACTACGGCAACGACCTCGCCTATCTGATGGCCTGGATCCCCCTCGTCCTCGCCGGCGCCTCCGTGTTCTCCCTGGACGCCGCACTCCGCGCGCGGCGAAGGCAGCGGGCGGGAGGTTACCGGTAGCTCCTGGTCGGCGGGGGCTACCGGTGGCGGAGCCCCGGGGCGACCCGGAGCCCTCCGCCACCGCCCCTTTCAGGGCGATGCGTCCAGCGGCGTCTGCGCCGTGTCCGTGGGCCGTGCTACGGCTCGTCGCCGGCGTACGGCCCGGCTCACCACCCCGACTGCCCCGGCGAGGCACAGTCCGCCCGTGACGACGGGTATCACCGCGAACCACGGCGTCTCCCACAGCCCGCCCGCGTCACCGGCGAAGACCACGCCCGCCAGGGCGAGGAAGAAACCGGCGACCAGCTTCCCGGGCTGGAACTCATGACGCAGCACGTGCCACCTCCGCCTGTCCGACGCCGACATGGAGATCGAGGTCGAGCGTGCCGGTGTTCTCGCCGCCCGCGATCGGGGGCAGGGTCACCTCTTTGTGCTTGCCCGGCTCCACGTCCACGTCCTTCTGCTTGTCGCCCGGCAGTTGGATGTCGCCCACCCCCACGTCGATACTCAGCCGCACGGTGACGTCCTTCGGCACGATCACCTTCAGCCGGCCCGCTCCGACCGAGGCGTCCGTGCTCACCGTCCGCCCCCTGCCCACGCTCAGCTTGCTGACGTCCAGGGTGCCGACGCCGGTGCCGAGTTCGTACTTCGGCCGTACGTCCGCGACCGCGGCGGGCTGCCAGGTCAGGCGTTCCCAGTGGGTGTCGATGTCCTTGGGCAGTGCGGCCGACGCGCCGAGCAGGGCCGCCGTGACGATGGCGAGGAAGACCGACCCCGCTCCCGTACGCCCCAGGAACGCGCTGAGCGCGATGCCCAGACCGAAGACGGTCAGCGCGCAGGCGAGCCCGGTCTGCAGGCTGGTGCCCAGCGCGTGGTCTTCCCACGTGAGGCCCGTGCCGAGGGCTCCGGCGCCCACCGCCAGCAGGAAGACCCAGCCGCCGATCCAGCGGGGGCCGCGTGGTTTCGGTGCCGGGGCGCGCGGGGTCCGTATGGACGCCGCGGGGTCGGTCCAGGAGCGGCCCAGGCTGATGTTGACCGCCGCCGCGATGTCCCGGTCGCGTGAGCCCTGGGGGCCCCACAGATAGCCGGTGCCGCCCACGTGTGTGCCGTCCTTGACGATGGGGTCGCGCCACCAGGAGGGGTAGGCGGCAGGGACCGGCGGTGCCTGCGCCTCCGGCGGAGCGTCGGCGGCGGCCTGGGCGGCCAGCGGGTCGGGGTCGGGAGCGCCGCGCTGCCGCGACCAGTAACCGGCGCCCGCCAGGAGCAGGGAGAGGACGACGGCGAAGGCCAGCACGCTGCCGTTCCTCAGCATGGTCAGGAACACCCCGCAGCCGACCAGCGCGAACAGCACCGCGGTCAGCGCCTGGCCGTCGACCCGGCCGGTCAGCAGCTTGCGGACCTCGTTCTCCTCCTCGTCCTCGTACGGGACGAGGAGCCACGCGAAGCCGTAGAAGATCAGGCCGATGCCGCCGGTCATGGAGAGCACGACGAGGGTGATCCGGAAGATCACCGGGTCCATGTCGCACTGCCGCCCGAGCCCGGAACACACCCCGGCCAGCGCCTTGTACCGGCGGTCGCGCCGGAGCCTGCGGGGGGCCTCGCCGGCCTTCGCGTCCGAGCTTCCCTGGTCCTGCGCGCCCGCCCGCCCGCCCGCCCGCGAACCCCCGCCCGCGCCGGCGGGGTCACCGGATGCGGAGTCGGCAGGGCTACCGGGGCCCGGGCCCGCTGCGGCACTCGGGTCCGGCCGGACTCCGGGGTTCGGACCGGCGCCGGGGTTCGGCTGGGCCCTGGGCCCTGCGGCGGCGGGTCCTGCTCCGCTGCCGGCTGCCGCCTCGGCCGAGGGTGCGGCGGTGCCGGGGTCCGGCCGGGTACCGGGGTTCTGCCGAGCATCGGGGTTCGGCCCGGCGCCGGGTCCTTCTCCGCTGCCGGGGCCCGGATCGGCACCGGCCCCGGCCTCGCCGCCGGGTCCCGCCCCGGCCGCGGGGGCGGCGTCCGCGGCGCGCTCGGCGTCCTGCGGCCCGGCGCCCGGAGCGGGGCGCGGGCCGGAGCCGGGTCCCGGACCCGTCGCGGCGCGCTCGTGATCTGTCATGTGTCCATGGTGACGGCCGGGCAGCCCGGGCGGGAGTCGGTTCGACCCTGGCCGGACCCTGATATCGCCCCTGAGCCGGCGCCCGGGAGGCGTTCGACGCGGCCCGGCTTCGAAGATCAGGGGAGTCTCGGGGGCCGACCCTGATGCCCGTGTCCGCCGACCGTGTGAGTATCGATGCCATGCCGGAAGCCGCCGCAGCGCCACTCGTCGAACCGCGGCCGCCGCGCAAGCTCTACCGCAGCAGCGACGGACGCTGGCTCGGTGGCGTGGCGCGGGGGCTCGCCGGGCATCTCGGGCTGCCCGTCATCTGGGTGCGGCTCGTCTTCGTGGGCCTGTTCATGGCGGACGGCCTCGGCGCGCTGCTGTACGCCGCGTTCTGGTTCTTCGTGCCGCTCGGCGTCGGCGGCGTCGGCGGACAGAAACCCCCGTCGCTGGTCGGCACCGAGACCTCGCCCGACGGCCGCCGCAGACTGGTCGCCCGCAGGCCGGACCGGGGCCAGATCGTCGCGCTGCTCCTCATGGTCGTGGTGGCCATGGTCTTCGTGGGCAACGTGAATCTGAGCGGTGGCGCCAAGGTCTACCTCTGGCCCGTCGTCCTCGTCGGCGCGGGCGTCGCCCTCGTCTGGCGGCAGGCGGACAACGCCCGCCGGGCCCGCTGGGTCGAGGTCGGCAGCCGCCGGCGCACGCTCACCCTGCTGCGTGCCGCGGCCGGTGTCCTCCTCGTCACGGCGGGCGTCTCCGGCGTCTTCGTACTGCAGGGCTCCGCCGCCCATCTCGGTTCCGTCCTGCAGGCGGCCCTCGCGGTCCTCGTCGGGATAACGCTCCTCGCGGGTCCGTATCTCGTCCGTATGACCCAGGACCTCTCCGAGGAGCGGCTGATGCGCATCCGCGCACAGGAGCGCGCCGAGGTAGCCGCCCATGTCCACGACTCCGTGCTGCACACCCTGACCCTGATCCAGCGCAACGCGGAGAACGCGAACGAGGTGCGCCGCCTCGCCCGCGCCCAGGAGCGCGACCTGCGCACCTGGCTCTACAAGCCCGAGGGCACCGGCAAGGACGAGGCCGACGAACCCACCACCCTCGCCGACGCGGTGCGGCGCAACGCCGCGGAGGTGGAGGACAAGCACGGCGTCCCCATAGAGGTCGTCGTAGTCGGCGACTGCCCGCTCGACGACGGCGTCGGCGCACAGATGCAGGCCGCGCGCGAGGCCATGGTGAACGCCGCCAAGTACGGTGGCGAGGGCGGCGCCGTACAGGTCTACGCCGAAGTCGAGGGAAGGACGGTCTTCGTGTCGGTCCGGGACCGCGGCCCCGGTTTCGACCTGGACTCGATACCCGCCGACCGTATGGGCGTCAGAGAATCGATCATCGGCCGCATGGAGCGCAACGGCGGCACGGCGCGGCTGCGCGCGGTGCCGGACGGCGGCACGGAGGTCGAGCTGGAGATGGAGAGGGCGGAGAAGACGTGATGAGCGACCCGACCGAGGCGAGCGCGGAGCCTACTGAGCCGACGGCTGCGGGCGGCGCGGACGAGCGCCATGTGCGTGTGGTCCTCGTCGACGACCACCGCATGTTCCGTACGGGCGTCCAGGCCGAGATCGGCCGGACCGACGAGACCGGCGTGGAGGTCGTCGGCGAGGCCGCCGACGTCGACCAGGCCGTCACGGTCATCGCCGCGACCCGCCCCGAGGTGGTCCTTCTCGACGTCCATCTCCCGGGCGGAGGCGGGGTCGAAGTGCTGCGCCGCTGCGCCGCGTTGATGGCGGACGCCGAGCAGCCGGTGCGCTTCCTCGCGCTGTCCGTGTCGGACGCGGCGGAGGACGTGATCGGCGTGATCCGCGGCGGTGCGCGCGGCTACGTCACCAAGACGATCACCGGCACGGACCTCGTCAACTCCGTCTTCCGCGTCCAGGAGGGCGACGCCGTCTTCTCCCCGCGCCTGGCCGGGTTCGTTCTCGACGCCTTCGCCTCCACGGACGCCCCGCCGGTCGACGAGGACCTGGACCGTCTCACCCAGCGGGAGCGGGAGGTGCTGCGGCTCATCGCGCGCGGATACGCGTACAAGGAGATCGCCAAGCAGCTCTTCATCTCCGTGAAGACGGTCGAGTCCCATGTCTCGGCGGTCCTGCGGAAGTTGCAGCTGTCGAACCGGCACGAGCTGACGCGGTGGGCTACGGCGCGACGGCTGGTGTGACTTGCCCGGGACTCCGACCGGTGTGACCGTCCGGTAGGCGTGTGCGCGATCACGCGGATACCCTGTGCGCGACGGGAGGAGGACGGCATGCTTTTGAGATTCCGAGTGGCGAATGTGCGGTCGCTGCGCGACGAGCAGGAGCTGTCCTTCGTCGTGCCCCAGGGCGAGGAGTCGGACGCTGCCCGCACGCTGACCTTGTCGGATGGCAAGTCACTACAGGTCTATCCGCTTCTGGGGATCTTCGGCGCGAACGCCTCGGGCAAGTCCAATGTGATCATCGCGCTGAAGAAGATGAAAGAAGCGGTCCTCGGGTCCTACGCTCAGTGGACGTCGTACCAGGGGATTCCTCGTGAGGAGTTCGCGCTCGACCCGAAGTCGGCCGCGGAGAGCACCTTCTACGAGGCGGACTTCGTACTCGATGACGGTGTGCGCTGGACCTATGGGTTCGAGCTCGGGGCGAGCGTGGTGGAGTCCGAGTGGCTGCACGCCTATCCCAAGGGGCGGCGCCAGGTCTGGCTGGACCGCGACGCTACGCGTGACAACGTCTTCGAGTTCCCCGGCGACCGTATTCACGACCGCGCGCTGCTCGCTCGGACCACGCGCCCGAACGCCCTCCTTCTGAGTCGGGCGGCGAACGACAACCACCCTCAACTCACCAGAATCTACGACTGGTTCAACCAGAACCTGTGGGATGTCACGCCGGAGACCGAGCGCACGCAGCGCGAGGCCTACACCGCCCGGCAACTGCTGAACGAGGGCGCCCGCGACCGTATCGAGGAACTCCTTCGTGTCGCCGATCTCGGTATCCGGGGCGCGGAGGTGGAACAGCGCCCTGGGCAGTCGCCACTCGTGCGACTGCTGCACGGTGGCGACTCCGATGAACCCGTGGCACTGGACTGGCAGCGCGAATCGTTCGGCACACGTTCGTGGTTCGCATTGATCGGACCGCTACTGCTGGCGCTGGACAAGGGCGCCGTCCTGCTGATCGACGAGCTTGACTCCAGCCTGCACCCACGTTTCGCCGCAGAGGTCGTACGCCTTTTCCAGGCACCTTGGGTCAACACCAAGGGCGCCCAGCTGGTCTTCACCTCACACGCTCCGTCGTTGCTCAAGTCACCGAGAGGCGGGCGCCCTTTGGAGCCCGGACAGATCTGGCTCACGGAGAAGGACGCGGGCGGTGCCACGGAGCTGTACCCGCTGAGCGACGCGGAGCCGGGTCCCGACGAGGACCTCATGGACTCCTACCTCGCGGGCGCGTTCGGCGCCGTTCCCAAGGTGACTCAAGGACAGATCGGTCGCAGAGTGCTGACGGCACTGGCAGGGGAGGCAGAGCGTTCCTGATGGCGAGGGACAAGGGGCGGGACAACATCACAGGCCGGCACAGAAGAGTGCTGCCTCAGGATCGTCCGCGTGAGGTGTACGTGTTCACCGAGGGTGAGGTCACCGAGCCGGAATTCATCGAGTTCGTCACCGCCCAGGGCACCCGCGCACAACAGGGTCGCGAGGTCATCTGCAGTGTGGAGAACCTGAACGCGCCGACGAAGCGCCGCAAGCCGCTGCCGCTCGTGGACGAGGCCATCGGGAAGTGGACCGAGGTCGAGAAGGCCGCGAAGAAGGCGAAGCTGGATCCCGAGAGCTGGAACTGGCCTCAGGTGTGGTGCCTCTTCGACCGGGACCAGCACGAGGACATCCCGACCGCGTTCTCGCGAGCCCGGAAGGCGAAGTTGCACATCGCCTACTCCCACCCCTGTTTCGAGCTGTGGCGTCTGCTCCACTACCAGAACTACACGAGCACCCTCGGCGGCGTCTGCGACAGTGCGGCGGGCAAGCTGAAGAACCAGCACGGCTTCGCCCAGACCTACGGCCCCACCATCCGGTCCGTCTCCTCGGAGCAGGCCAAGCGCGTCATGCCGGGTCAGCTGCAGGGGAAGTACAAGAAGGCCCGGCAGCACGCCAAGCAGATCAGCGCGGGGCACACGGGCCCCGATCAGAACCACTGGGACCCGTACACCAACGTATGGAGTTTCGTGGAGGACGGCCTGGACGTGATCGACTACTGACCTGCTGGTGACGCAGGCCGGAGCTGCCGCAGGGAGTGGTGAGGGAAGAAGCGACGCGTGGGATCGGTGACGGCCCCGGCTCGTCACCCCGGCAGCGCACGGTGACTGGCTGGATACGGTGCTGTCGCATGCCCGGCAAGCCGTAGGCTTCCCGGTGCATCCGCAACCGGACATCCAGTCATCTCAGGGGAGTGCCGTACGTGGCCAAGCTCACGCTCGCGCAGTTGGAACGCCATCTCTTCGCGGCGGCGGACATCCTGCGCGGCACGATGGACGCCGCCGAGTACCGCGACTTCATCTTCGTCCTGCTCTTCCTCAAGCGCGTCAACGACGAGTTCGAGGCCGCGCGCGAGGCGATCATCGCGGAGCGGCTGAAGGCCGGCGAGAGCCGTGAGGACGCCGAGGACGACGCCGAGCAGTTCGAGTTCTACCGCCCCCGCGGTGTCATCTTCGTCCCGGAGAAGGCCCGCTGGGAGCTGCTGGCCGGTGCCCAGGACAACGTGGCCATGGAGTACCTCCAGCCCGCTCTGGACGCCCTGGAGAACCAAGAGGGCAACAGCGAACTCCGCGGACTGTTCGGGCACGTCAACTTCAACCGTATCGGCGGCGGCAGCAGCGGCCAGGGCTCTGCGGCAGGGCTCGCCGACAGGCGTCTTGAGGCTCTGATCGAGCACTTCGGAAGCATCCGGCTGCGCGGGGAGGACTTCGAGTTCCCCGACATGATCGGCGCCGCGTACGAGTACCTGATCAAGGACTTCGCGGACTCGGCCGGCAGCAAGGGCGGCGAGTTCTACACCCCGCGTTCCGTCGTCCGCATGATGGTCGAGCTGGCCCGGCCGCACGGCGGCATGCGGATCTACGACCCGTGCGTCGGCTCCGGCGGCATGCTCATCCACGCCATGGAGTACATCGACGAGCACGGCGAGGACTCCGACGACCTGCTGCTCGCCGGGCAGGACGCGAACAGCGGCTCCTGGGTCATGGCCACCATGAACATGCTCTTCCACAGCGCCAAGCACTTCTCCCTGCGGACCGGCGACACTCTCACCACCCCCCTTCACCCGGAGCGGGACTTCGACCTGGTCCTCAGCAACCCGCCGTTCTCCATGGACTACAAGCAGTCCGAGGTGCCGGACCTGCTGACGCGGATGCCGTACGGCCAGACGTCCGAGCGCGGCAAGGCCGACCTGATGTTCCTCCAACACATGCTGGACATGGTGAAGAAGCGGGCCGGGGCCGTGTTCACCGTCATGCCGCACGGTGTCCTGTTCCGCGGCGGCGAGGAACGCAAGATCCGCGCGGAACTGCTCAAGCACGACCTGATCGAGGCGGTCATCGGCCTCGCCCCGAACCTCTTCTACGGCACCGGTATCCCGGCCTGCGTGATCGTGCTGCGCGCACCGGGCCGGGGGGAGCAGCAGGACCGGCGGGGCAAGGTCCTTTTCATCAACGCGGACCGGGAGTTCCACGCGGAGCGTGCGCAGAACGTCCTCCTGCCCGAGCACGTCGAGAAGATCGTCTCCACGTTCCACGCCTTCAAGGACGCGGAGGGCTTCGCGCGGGTGGTCGACCGCGCCGAACTGGAGGAGAACGACTACAACTTCAACATCCGGCGCTACGTCGACAACACCCCGCCGCCCGAGCCGCAGGACGTACGGGCCCACTTGGTGGGCGGTGTCCCGGTCGCGGAAATCGAGGCGAAGAAGCCGCTGCTGGACGCGTACGGCATCGGCGTCCGGGATCTCTTCGCGGTCCGCGAGGACGACCCCGAGTACGTCGACTTCCTGCCCGAGGGCGAGCGCCCGGACGCGGCCCGTCTGGCCGAGCTGGCGAGCGGACGAGAGCAGAAGCTGTGGGCGGCCTTCGAGGAGTGGTGGGGCTCGGAGACGGAGCAGATCGCGGCGCTGGAACCGGTTGAGGACGACGACCGCACAGAGCACGAGCGTAAGGCTCAACTCGCCCGCCTGCGCGCCGACTTGATCGACTCCTTCCGGGAACGTCTGCTGCGGGTCGGACTGCTGGACCGGTACGCACTCGCCGGCGCGGTCGCCGGGTGGTGGCACGACGCCAAGAACGAGCTGAAGGCACTGTCGGTGAACGGCTTCGCCGGTGTCGTCGACGGGTGGGTCGAAACGGTTGAGACGATGCTCGCACCGGAGCCCGACCCGCGCACGGGCGGCGCCCGTGATCGTACGGCGGCGGAACGACGGCAGGCGTACGGCCACAAGGTGATCGCGGCTATCGCCCCCGACTTTCTTGAGGAACTGGCCTCCGCGGACCGCACGCACGCGGATCTCGACGCGAAGGTGAAGGCGGGCCTGGAGGCGGAGGCCGCGCTGGCGGCGGCGCGGGCTGCGGCGGAGGCTGGTGAGGACGGGGAGCCCTCGGAGGACGGCGAGGAGTCCGATGGGTCTGGGGCCGGGGAGATCGACCCCGCGCTGGCGGAGGCGGTCCTCAGCGATGCGGAGATGCGCGACCTGAAGAAGCGGCGCACCGCGGCGAAGAAGGTCATCGAGGAGTTGGAGGACGACTTCTGGCCGGTGCCGGGGGTCCGGCGGAAGAAGCGGGAGCAGTCGGAGAAGGCGGCCAAGAAGAAGGCCGCGGCGGTGGCGCCTGCGGCGCAGGCTGGGCAGGGGACTTTGCTGATGCTTCCGGGTGAGGAGGGCGAGGGGGGCGATGGGGCGGTGGCCGAGTCTGGGTCGGTCGCGCCGGAGCCGAGGCTGAAGAGGGTGCGCGGGGTGGTGGCCGAGTCCGGGGGCGAGCGGGACGTGGTCCTGGGGATTCTGCGGGACGACCTGGCGGGGAAGCTGGGCGGTCATGTGGTGCGGCGTCAGCGGGAGTTGGGGGAGGCGTACGGGGTTTGGGAGGGAAAGTATGGGGTCTCGCTGGTTGATATCGAGACTAGGCACGAGTCGATCCGACGGCGTCTGGCCGAGATTTTCAGCGGTGATACTGACGTCTTGGGGTCAATTGAAGTCCAATCCGGCCAAATGGCTCCGCTTGGGGATATTGCCGAGGTGTGCGGCGGCGTTACTCTTGGCCGGACGATCTCTGAAGTGGAATCGATTGAACTTCCATATCTGCGAGTTGCTAATGTGCAAGACGGTTTTATTGATACTGAGAGCGTAAAGAGTATTCGAGTTTTTCACAGAGAGGTTGATCGGTACCTTTTGCGGAAGGGTGATCTGCTCCTTACGGAAGGGGGTGATTTTGACAAACTTGGACGCGGTGCCGTTTGGGACGCGCGAATTGATCCATGTGTCTATCAGAACCATGTGTTCCGTGTGCGATGTGACAGTAGGCGGATGGTTCCGGAATTCCTTGCTATCTATATGGCATCCCCCGCTGGACGGAAATACATCTTGGGGATTGCCAAGCAAACTACTAATTTGGCCACGATCGCTATTTCGGAACTGAAGTCAATGCCTGTTCCTTGTCCGTCGATCGCGGAGCAGAGACTTGTTGTCGACCTAGTTGAAGGCCTGGAATCCCGCGCGCTGATCATTCAGGAGGAGTTGGCAAAGTCTGCGCTCGTAAAGCAAGGGTCGGTGCTGGCATTGCTGGCTCAGGTCGGCCCTAAGTGATACGGCTGGGGCGTCCTCATTGAACGGCCCCAGTCGCATGGTGATTTAGTGCGGTGGCGTCACGAGCCGGTGGTGACTTTCAGGTGAATCTGCCCGGGTGGACAGGCTTGATCGTGAACGACTAGAGGCTGTGAGTCGGGCATGAAGGCGACGGTTAGGGCAACCGTTACTGCTGCTCCCACGGCGGCGCTGATTATTGCACTAGCTGTGTCATGTTCGTTGCAGTATTTCTTAAATCCGGACTTGCGGGAGTCGGTCGACTGGAGCGCTTCGCCCATGCTTGCCTCGCTCGTTTCTGTTGACGATCGGCGACCTCATACAACTTTCTCGGCTGGAATTGAGGCTGCTTATAGAAGCTTATGGGGGCGAGGGTGCGGGGTGGTAGCCGGATACCAGTCACACTGGGAAAGCCGTGTACAGGCGGATGCCTTGGGGCGGCCGGGCGTGATCGTATCCATTACGGGTGCTTTTGTCTGCATATCGAGGCTTGCGCTAATCGGAGCCGCCGGAAGTCGCCTTGGCTCAAAAACGTCCCTGCGTGACACGGTTCAGGCCCACTACTGAGGTGCCAGGCGGAGTTCGAACCACACCGTCTTGCCGATGCCTCGCTCCCGAGGGGCCGCGCCCCAGTCGTCCGCCAGTGTGGCCACCAGCTCCAGGCCCCGGCCCGACTCGTCGTCCGGCGACGCGTTCCGGGGCACTGGAAGCGTCTCGTTCGCGTCTGTCACCCAGATCCGGACGCGGTCGTCGTCCACGGCGCAGCGGGCCCAGATCTCACGGCCGGGGGAGACCTTCGCGTGGTGGTACGCGTTTGTCATCAGCTCGCTGAGCAGGAGCACCGCGGTCTCCGTTACCTCGGCAGGGAGCTTCCATGAAGTGGCTTGCTCTCGTAGGAGAGTTCGGGCTCTGCTCACGCTGCGGGCGTGGCGGGGCAGGCGCCACTCGATGTCCTGGGGGATCGCGGTGGGGGTGGGCTGGGGAGCGGGGCCTCCGGGGTTCGGCATGCGCGCTTCGTTCCTTGTGTGTGATTCTCCGTCATTTACCGAGATCAGGCTGGTGGCTGGCGCGTAGCCTCACGAGTAGCGACTTGGGTACACAGCGTGCTTGTACACGGGGTGTCGGCGAGAGGCAGGTGGGCGCGGTGGCCTCGGGTGGGTCTCAGCAGGCGCAACAGAGCTGGCGGTACTGCGGCGGCCAGATCAAGTTGTGGCGGGAGGGGGCCGGCGTCAGCCGCCAGGAGCTGGCCAACGAGGTCAACTACGACTACGAGTACGTCAAGTCGATGGAGTGCGGCAGGCGCCGGCCGACGTTGAGGTTGTTGCAGGTTGCGGATCAGATGTGCGGGGCGGGCGGGAAGCTCGTTGCTGCGCAGGAGTTCCTCAAGCCGGAAAAGTTCCTGTCATACGCCGAGGACTATGTTCAGTACGAGTCTGAGGCGATCTCCCTGGGTGCCTACCAGCCCCTTCACATCCCAGGCCTGCTGCAAACCGAAGAGACCATCAGGGCACTGCTCAACGCATACCTGCCTCCGCTCGATGACGAGACGATTGAGGAGCGGATTGCCGGGCGACTGGGGCGGCAGGCACTGCTGGACAAGCGGACCAGGGCGTTCAGCTTTGTGATTGGGGAGGCCGCGCTGAGAAATCCGGTTGGGGGTGTGGAAGCACACAAACGGCAGCTGCTACGGCTGGTGGAGGCAGGCGAGACGCGTAACGTGACAGTCCAGGTGCTGCCGTTCGTGGGTGCTGGCCCTGGCGTGGACGGCCCGTTCGTGTTGCTGGAGACTGCTGAGCACGAGCTGCTGGTCTTTGAGGAAGGGCAGGAGACCGGACGGCTGTACGCAGACGTCGATAAGGTCAGCGCCATCGTTCAGCGGCATGCCATGATCCTCCGGCAGGCTCTCAGCCCCGACGAGTCGGCCCGGTTTATCGCGAAGTTGGCGGAGGAGCTGTGAGTACCGAGTTGGTGTGGTTCAAGTCCAGCTACAGCAGCAGTGGAGGCGGCGAATGCCTCGAAGTCGCCTACGCCTGGCGCAAGTCCAGCCACAGCGATGACCAGAGCGGCGAATGCGTAGAAGTCGCCGCCTGCCCCCACACCACCCACGTCCGAGACTCGAAGCTCGGCGCTCGGAGTCCTCAACTCGCCGTGGCCGCCAGCGCCTGGGCCGCCTTCGTCGCCCACGCCCGCAGCGTCTGACTCCCGACGCTTGAGCCCCGGGTTTCGGGCCCCGAGATTCGAGCTCTGTTTGTGAGGATTGGGAGGTTGGTTCAACCCAACCTCCCTCCCAACCTCTGCGCGTACCACCGCACATGACTTTTCGTGACCGGCTTGCCACGCGCCGTGGTCAACCTCTAGCGTTCGCAGCAACAAACAAACGACCCCGGCAGGTGTTACCAGCACCAAACCGGGGTCTGACCTCAAGATCGGAACCAACGATCTCATGGCTTCCCAAGACCCTAACGTGGTCGTGCCCGCACCCGCACACCCCATGGCCAATCCCGGCTACGGCAAGCGGCCCGCCCCGGACCAGCTCCCGTTCCGCTCCGGCTGCTTCGATCACCTTCCGCCCCGCGAGCGTTACATCGCCGCCTTCATCGACCGGCTGCCCGACGGTGCCGCCATGGACGCCAAGACGCTCGCCAAGGCACTGCCCCTCTACGGTCAACAGGCCGTCCGCACCGCCCTCAACGAGCTCTCCCGGGCCGGGCACCTCCGTCGAGTGCGGCGCCGCGCAGAGGGCGTCGACGCTGTGGAGGGGGTAACCCGTTGGGTGTTCCGCACCTACTGGACCCGTACCGCACGTGACAGCGAATGGTGGGCCCGGCTCCTCGTCGGTGACGTAACGAACGAAGTCCGGCCCGAGACTTCCTCGGAGGCGTGCCCAGCCTCTACGTCTCCGGCCGCGCCCGGCGACGTACCGGGCCAGGAACCGAAGCAAGCCGAGCAAGCGGAGCGAGCTGATCGGGCCGAAGCACCCCAGCCCACAGAGCGGCCTCGCCCCTCCCTCGCGTACGAAACCCTCGCCCAACTCGGCCGCACCGAACCCTGTTTGGCGCTCTCCGCCGCCGACTGTGCCGCCCTTGAAGAACTCGCCGCCGCTTGGCTCGCCCGTGGCGTGACATCGGCCGGCCTGACGCAATCCCTCGTCGCAGGGCTCCCCGAGCAGGTGTACTCACCCCGAGCCCTCGTGCACCGGCGCCTCCGCGACAAGATGCCGCCCGAGCTGCCCGCCCCGGCGGAGCGCCCGGAGCCCCGGGCACGCCTGATCATGGAGTGCACCGAGTGCCGCGTTCCCGGCCGCCCTGAGGCCCTGCCCGGCGGTCTCTGTCGGGCCTGCCGTGGCGGCACCACGGCCGCGCCGCGGGCGCTGCCTCCGCCGGCCGTACACGTACGAGCCGCGCAGGTGCGCGAAGCGATCCGTATGCCGCTGCGCGCGTGAGCCGTTTTCGCGTACGGCTCGCAACCCGTGGCTTGAACCGTGCATCCCCGCGTCACATCCGCCTCGTCTGCCGCAGAATGGAACACCGGTCAGAACCGTTGGCCGAGGCCAGGCAGCACACGGGGAGAGGCGCGTACGCATGGCACGGGGCACGGCCGAACTGGACGAGGTGGAGCGCCCGTTCGTCGAGCAGCTGAAGGCGATGGGGTGGCGGCACGTCCACGGACCGGAGCTCACCGGGCCTGACGACGAGCGGGCGTACGGAGACGTCCTGCTCACCCGGCGCCTCGGCTCGGCGATTCGGCGGATCAACCGTGTATCGGGCACCGGCGATCCCTGGATGGGTGACGCGGACGTCGACAGCGCCGTCGGCGAACTGCGCAGAGCCGCACGCAACGTCGCCACGAAGAAGCTGAAGGACGTCAACAGCGATGTGACGAGTCTGCTGCTCAGCGGTACGCCCGCGACCGGGCACGAGGTCCACCACCAGGACAAGACGGTGCATGTCCAGTACGTCGACTGGGAGTTGGAAGCACTCGACGACGCCGAGATCCTGAGGAGGAACGAGTTCCTCGTCGTCGACCAGCTCAGGGTACGTGCCGCCGACGGCAAGGATGTCGTCCTCGATCTCGTCCTGTTCGTCAACGGGATCCCCGTCGTCGTCATCGAGTGCAAGAGCCCCGAGGTCAAGGATCCGACAGGGAAGGCCATTCGCGATCTGCGGGCCTACTCCGGGGAGCCTCTGGACGACGACGTCCGGGCGCCGCACGACCGGCCGAGCGGTGTGCCGGAGCTCTTCGCCTCCGTGCAACTGCTCGTCGCCGCCAGCGGGGACGACGCGGCCCTCGGCACCATCACGTCGACCGAGGAGCACTTCGCCGCCTGGCGCAGCGTCACCCCGGACTACGAGGACGACGCGGCGCTGGTGCGCGCGCTGCAGGCCGTCCGGCAGGACGACGGCGCGCGGTTGCTCTCCGACGGGCAGAAGCTCACCGACCAGCACAAGCTCGCCGCCGTCGTCCTCAAGCCGCGCAATCTGCTGAACGTCATGCGGCATTACGTCTTCGAGATGCCGGTGCAGACCAAGGAGGGGGAGCCGCCGCTGACCGTGAAGGCGGTGTGCCGGCATCAGCAGTACCGGGCCGTCGAGAAGATCGTGGCCAAGCTGAGGACCGGGCGCACCCGCCTCGACCCCGCGGCGGAGGACGACGAGCGCGGTGGTGTCATCTGGCACACCCAGGGTTCCGGCAAGAGCCTGACCATGGCCTTCCTCGCGCGTCGGCTCCAGAGCAGCCGGGACCCCGGGCTGAACCGGTTCACCCTCCTGGTCGTGACCGACCGCAAGCAGCTCGAACGACAGCTGTCGGCGGCGGTGCGGGTCAGCGGTCGCCCCGTACGCATCGCCAAGTCCCAGGCGGATGTGGAAGGGATGCTGCAACGGGCGGGCAAGCCCGGAGGGCGCGCGGTCATCTTCGCCATGATCCAGAAGTACCTGGGGCGGGTTCCCGGGCTCGTCGCGGAGACGGCGGACGACGACCGTGACCCGAGTGTCGAGTTCGTGGCGGCTCAGGAGCGGATCGCCGACGGTGAGTCCGCCGAGGAGGCCGCGGATCCGACGCCGGACGACGACGTCATCGAGGAGGTCAGGCGGCGGTTCAGCGAGTGCAGCACCTCGCCGTACGTGCTGGTGCTCGTCGACGAGGCGCACCGTTCGCACAGCTCGGTCCTGCACGCCTGCCTGCGGGACGCGGTGCCGAACGCCGCCCGCATCGGCTTCACGGGTACGCCGATCATGAAGGGCAAGCTGCACGACACCGGGCGGATCTTCGGTCTTGAGCCGGACGACAAGTTCCTCGACGCCTACCTCATGGACGAGGCGGAGCGGGACAAGGTGGTCGTGCCCGTCCGCTACGAGGGGCGGGCCGGGCCCGCGAACGTGAAGGACGAGCGGGGGATCAACCACAAGTTCGAGGACCTCATCGCCAGCCTGAGCGACGAGGACAAGGACAAGGTCCGCAAGGGACTGAAGCCCACCAGCCGCGATGTCGCCGAGTCCCTCCCGATCATCCGGCGCAAGGCCGTCGACATGCTGGAGCACTACGTCACCGGCCCGCTCACCGGAGGGTTCAAGGCCCAGGTGGCCGCTGTCAGCCGCAGCGCCGCCGTGCTCTACCGGCACATGCTGAACGACGCCCGTGCCGAACTGCTCGCCAAGGTCCGGGCCTTCGACCCGGCGACACTGCGCCACAAGGACCTCAAGGACTACACCTGGGACGAGCTGGTGCTGCTGCGCGCCTGGCACTACCAGGAACTGCTGCGCCGTATCGAGTTCGTACCGGTGATCTCCGCCGGGAACGAGCAGAAGAGTGGGCGGTGGCAGGAGTGGACGGACCCGCAGCGGCAGCAGGAACACGTCGAGCAGTTCCTGGAGCCGTTTCCCGAGCTGCCGAAGGACAACCCGTGGGTGGTTGACCATCCGCCGGAGTACGACTCCGAGCCGGGCGGCGTGGTCGCCATGAACCCGTGGAGTGTCCCGCAGACCGCCCCGGTGGAGACAGGACTGAACCCGTGGAGCGACCGGGAACAGCGGCCGATCGCCTTCCTCATCGTGAAGTCGATGCTGCTCACCGGCTTCGACGCGCCCATCGAGCAGGCCCTCTACCTGGACCGGCCCATTCAGGACGCCGAGCTGCTGCAGGCCATCGCCCGGGTCAACCGGCCCCGCAACGGCAAGGAGGAGGGCCGGGTCGTGGACTACTACGGGGTGCTGAACAACCTCGCGGTGACCCTGCCCGCGTACAAGGGCGACGGGCCCGCGCTGAGTGCCGTACGGAGTCTGGCCAGCGAGGTGCCGGACCTGGAGGCGGCGGGTGCCGAGATGCAGCGGTTCCTGGACGGACTGGGGATCACGCGTCTCGACACTGCCGAGGGCGTCACCAGCGGTCTGTGGGCGCTGGGCGACCAGTCCGCCCGGGCCGACTTCGACAGCAAGATGGGCGCCTTCCTGGGTGCTCTGGAGCGTGTACTGCCGCACGAGGCGGCGCTGAAGCAGATTCCCAGCGCACGACAGTGGGCCGTACTGCAGAGACGGGTGCGTCGGCACTACCGGGACGACACCGGCGGTCAGTTCGCCCTGCGCGCGTACGGCCGGAAAGTGCGGGCGATGATCGCCGATCACCTCGAACTGCCCGAGCTGACGCAGGTGATCGCGCCCGTGTCCATTCTCGCGCCGGACTTCGACGAGGTCGTGGGGCGCATCCCGGAGGCCCGGGAATCGGCGGCGGAGCAGGTGCAGGCACTCCGCTACCACCTGGAGGAACGTCTGGAGCAGGAGGACCGCCCGGTCT
Organism: Streptomyces sp. DF42; assembly: GCF_058267695.1. Classification (NCBI taxonomy): domain Bacteria; kingdom Bacillati; phylum Actinomycetota; class Actinomycetes; order Kitasatosporales; family Streptomycetaceae; genus Streptomyces; species Streptomyces sp. DF42. The sequence goes on from NZ_CM177859.1 coordinate 5,987,414, forward strand.
ACCGGACGCTCGCGCAGGAGCTCCAGGAGATCCTCGACCAGTTCGACGGCCGCTGGGACGAGATCAGGCAGCGGGTCGGGCCGCTCATCGACAGGGCCCGCAAGGCGGAGCAGGCCGACCCGGCTGTGGCGGATCTGAGTCCCGTCGAGCAGCGGCTGTACACCAAACTGTCGGAGCAACTGGCCGAGCAGCCGGCGTTCGAGCAGCCGGGCCAGGAGTTTCTGCGTGGCCTGACCGTCGATCTCGGCTCGCTCATCTCCGTGTATGTGAACCGGGCGTCCTGGTCGGCCAACGAGTCGAGCCTGGGTGATCTCCGGATCGCCATCTGGCACGAACTGCGGAAAGCGGGGCTGAAGCCGCGAGAGCGTGATCCCAAACCGTTGCGTGATCTGTCCAACGCGATCGCCGGATACGCGCAGCAGCATGCCTCCGCGTTCCGCGCGCGGGGGCGGGGACAATAGAACGCGTGCCAGATCTCGTCCCGCCCTCCGGTGTCACAGAGCGTCCTCAGCTTGTCGACGGTCAGGTGCTCGGGGTGGACGGGAGGGACTTCCTGATCGCTGTGAGTGCTCGGCGCAAGCGGCTCGGACTCACAGTCGAGAGGGACGGCACGCTCACCCTGCGCACGCCTGTGAGCTGTGATGTGGCGAGGGCTGAGGACTTCGTGCGGCAGAGCCGGGCCTGGCTTGAGTCGAAACTTGTGCTGCGGGAACGGCACCGGCCGGCGCATCCGGTGCGTGAGTTCCGGGACGGCGAGACTTTTCGCTATCTGGGGCGCGAGTACCGGCTGCTTCTGGTGGACGAGGGCAGGGCTCCGGTGCGGCTGTCGGCGGGGCGGCTGAGAATGGACAAGGCAGTCGCGGCGGAGCCCGCCCGAGCGCGGCGAGACCTGGTCGCCTGGTACCGGAAGGCCGGGCTGCGGTGGTCGCGGGGACGTCTTCAGCCGTGGGCTGCCCGCATGGAGGTTCCCGAACCTGCGGTGAACGTTCGCGACGTCGGAAACCGATGGGGAACGTACCGGCCCGGCGATGCAGGCGCCGGCACGATGGCCCTGCACTGGGCTGTCTTCCAGCTGCCTGCCCACCTTGTCGACTACGTGATCGCTCACGAACTGGCACACATCAAGGTCTCCGGGCACGGGCCCGACTACTGGATGCTTCTCAAGCGGGCGATACCGGAGTGCGAGGCGCGCAAGGAGGAACTCGACGACCTGGGAAGGCGGTTGTGGCTCGGGCAGATCCCCGAGCGGAATTGAGGTGAGGGTCGCGAGGACGAGAGCGTCAGCCCTCCTCACACCACCCGCGTGGCGCCCGCGAACGGCATCTCGTCGATCGGGGCGATCCGCACCGGCGCCGACGGATTCGGAGCGTGGATCATCTGGCCGTTGCCGACGTAGATGCCGACATGACTGATGCCGGAGTAGAAGAACACGAGGTCGCCGGGGGCCAGTTCGGAGCGGGCGACGCGCCGGCCCGAGCCGATCTGGGCGTAGGTCGTGCGAGGCAGGGAGATGCCCGCCGAGCGGTAGGCGGCCTGGACGAGGCCCGAGCAGTCGAAGGAGTCCGGGCCGGTCGCGCCCCACACATAGGGGCTGCCGAGCTTGGCGTAGGCGTACGAGACGGCGGCCGCGGCACGGGAGCCGGGCGCCTCGGCCGTCGCGCCACCGGGCGCTTCCAGGCCGACCCGCGTGCCCGGGCCGGACCGTGACGCGCGCGTGCCTCCGTCCTCGCCGAGCCCGAGCCGAGCACGTTCCGCGGCCGGGACCCGAGCCAGCAGTCGCCGTGCCGCTGCCAGCTTCCCGGTGATCGCCTTCTTGTCCCGCTCCAGCTCCGCCTGCCGCGACGTGAGCGAGGTCAGCTCGATGCGCGCGGCCCCCCGCAGCTGCTCGATCTCCCGCAGTTGTTTGCGTACGTCCGCGACGGCCGCCGCCTGCCGGGTGCCCGCGCGCTCGGCGAACTCGGCGCCCTCGAGGTAGCGGTCCGGGTCGTTGGACAACGCGAGTTGCAGCGCCGGGTCGAGGCCGCCGTCGCGGTACTGCGCCGCGGCCATCGAACCCAGCGCGTCCCGCGCCGAGTTGAGCCCGTCCGTCTTGCGTGCCGCCTCGTCCCGCAGCGTCGACAGCCGCTGCTCGGCGGCGTCCGCCTTCTCCTTCGCCCCGTTGTACTTCTCGGTGACGGCCTCCGCCTCCTGGTACAGCTTGTCCGCCTTCGCCTTGACCTGCGCGGGAGTCAGCTCCGGTTCGGCGTGCCCGGTCCCGTCGAAACCCGTCGCGGTCGCCGCACCCGCCAGGGCGATCGTGAACGCGGTCCGGGCCGAACTGCCGCTGAGCGAGCGCCGGCTGGGCTTGCGGTGCGCTGCCACGTGGACTGCACGTCCTTTCGTAGAACCGCCCTGTTCCGCCTTGTCCGCACTGTTCCGCCCTGTTCCGACCACTTCCGAGCGGCTCACGCGTCCGGCGGCGGCCCGCACAGGGGGAACGGTCCGCCGCCGGACCTTCTCGGCGGTGGTGTCCGACTGCCGCCCCTGGCCCGGGCGGCGGTGGGGAGCCGGCCACCTGGTGGAGGACGCTAAACCTGACGGTGTCGGCTCGGTAACGCGATGTGCGGAAGTGCCCCGGGCGGATCGCCGGGTGACCGTATACGTCCGTGATCCGCGGCCCCTGCCGTCGACTTCGCGCAGTGCGCTGACCGAAGTGACGGTTCTGGCGCCGCGCCCGACGGCGAGCTGCTATGAGCCGCTGGGCCGCATATGTGCGCGGTCCACGGGTGAAGGACGGGGCGGTGTCGGACGCCCGTGAGCCCCTGTTTAAGCTCCGGCCTCATGGACGTACTCATCCATCTCTTCGTCGGCCTGCACATCATCGGCATCGCCGCGCTGCTCGGCGGCTTCCTCACTCAGATGAAGGCGATGGGGCAGGGCACGGCCCGCTTCGTCCCCGGCATGCTGCACGGGGCGCTGACGATGCTGGTCACCGGCGCGATCCTGGTCGGCCTCAACCAGGCCGACGGCCATCACGTCAACACCGTCAAGATCGGCCTGAAGCTGGCCCTGCTGGTCGTGGTCCTCGGCCTGGTCTATGTGAAGCGGGACGACGAGAAGGTCGACAAGAGCATGTTCGGGGTGGTGGGCCTGCTCACCACGGCGAACATCTTCATCGCGGTGCTGTGGACCTGATGCCGACGCGGGCCGACGCGACGGCCCCCGCGGCGACGGCCACCCACGCCGCCACGGCGATCCACAGCAGCACCTGCCCGGGCCCCTTGAGCCTCGGGACGTCGAGGGCGGCGGAGGCGGACAGCCCGGCCGCCGCCGTCATCCCCATCGGGAACACGGTCGCCCAGCGGCGCGCGTCGTAGCCGAGCCGCGGCCGGACCACCTCGGCGACGAGCAGTACGGCGCAGCAGGCGATGTCGAGCACGAGCAGCGCGACGGTGACGGCGCGCAGCACGCCGCGGTCGTCGTCGTTCCACAGGTACAGGCGTGCGCTGTCCGCCGCGAGGAGCCCCGATCCGGCGAGCGCCGAGATGGCGAGCGCCCCGCCCGCCACCCAGTGATCCCCGTGGCCCTGAGTGATCTGCCGCAGGTCGAAGCGGGCCAGCGCGAAGCCGTAGAGCACGAGCCCGAGCCAGAACAGCACGAGTGCCGCGTGCGCGAGCCATGCCGTCGTCTCGGCTGCGGCGAGCGCGGCGCCGAGCACCGCGAGCCCCTGTGTGGCCACGCAACACAGGAACACCGAACCCGGCATGCGATGCCACCAGTGCCATACGACGTCGACGAGCAGTACGGGCCACAGCACGGCCGCCAGCGCGAGCAGGGCCTCGGCGAGGGTCTGCCATCCGAGGGCGGCGAACCGGGTCCCGAGTACGGCGGTCGCCGCGACGGCGGTGAGCGAGTCCGGTGTCCGCGCCTGTGCCAGCCACCTCTCCGGATCCCGCACCAGACGCGCGCCGAAGTCCGCCGCCAGCCCCACCCAGGCGACACAGGTCAGGACCAGGGCGATCCGCGACAACACCTCGTACCCGGTCAGATGCAGCCCGACCGACACGATGCCGGTCGCCATCAGGGCGGCCCCGGCCGCCGGCGAGCGCTGCGCCCACCAGGCGCGGAAAGCGGAGGAGGCGGACATGGGGCCGAGCCTAGGGAGACCCGCCGCCGCAGGGGCGCGGGGCACGCGCGCGTGGGTCCAAAAACACCTGCACGCGCGCGTGCCCCGCTCCGGGGTGCCTCAGGCCGGCCGCACCACGCTGTGGATGATCGATTCGCCGCCGTAGTAGACCGACTCCTCGCGGACGTACGCGCCGGGCTTCGGGGCGTGGATCATCATGCCGTTGCCGATGTAGATGCCGACGTGGCTGATGTCGTCGTAGAAGAAGACCAGGTCGCCCGGCTGCGCGTCGGCCAGGGGGACGGTGGTGCCGGCGTTCACCTGGTCGTAGGTGGTGCGCGGGAGGCTGACGCCCGCGGCCTTCCAGGCGGCCTGGGTGAGGCCGGAGCAGTCGTAGGAGCCGGGGCCGGTGGCGCCCCAGACGTACGGTTTGCCGATCTGCGCACGGGCGAAGGCGAGCGTCTTCTCGGCCTTCGTGGCGTACGAGGAGCCGGTGCCGGAGGTACTGCCCGAGTCCGCGGAGGAACCGCTCCCGCCGGCCGAGGCCTCCTCCTTGGCCTTCTGCTCGGCCGCCTGCCGCTCGGCCAGCTCGGCCGCCTTGCGCGCGGCCTCCTGCTCCTTCTTCCGCTGGATCGCCGCGAGCCGAGCCTTCTCCTCGGCGGTCAGCTTCGACAGCAGCTCGCGCGCGCCGGAGAGCTTCGCCTGCACCGTGGACTTGGCCGTCTGCAGGTCGCTCTGCGTCTTGGTGAGCGTCTGAAGGCTCTTGGAGGCCTCCTGCCGCTTCTTCATCGTCGCGGACTGCTCGGTGAAGTAGTCGTCGACCGCGCTCTTCTGGCGGGAGGTCAGCCGGCTCATCAGATGCGTCTGGTCGAAGTAGTCCTGCGGCGAGTCGGCGAGCAGGAAGGTCGCCGTGTCGGGTGCGGCGGCGCCGGTCCGGTACTGGGCGGCGGCGTAGGAACCGAGTTCCTCCCGCTCCGCGTTGAGTTTCTGGGTGCGCTGGGCGACGTCGTCGAGGAGGGTGTCGACGCGCTTGCGCTGCGTCGTGGTCTTCTCTTTGGCCGCGTTGTACTTCTCGGTGGCCGACTCCGCCTGGCGGTAGAGGTCGTCGACCTTCTTCTCGACTTCCTCGAGACTGGGCTGCCCGTCGGTGGCGGGGGCGGCAATGGCCGACTGGGACAGCAGGGCCATGGAGGTGAGGGCGGCCGTGGCGAGAGCGGGGGTGCGTATGCCTGCTACGCGCGTAACAGCGGGGCGTGACTTGCGGTGCGACGCCAAGGGAGGCGACTCCTTCCACGTTCCGCCTACCGAGTTAGCTGTCGGGTTCGGGCGGGTGGTTCGGAAGGGTTGCCCTACGGTCCGCGCCCCGGAAAGGAGTCGGACCGATTCACCCCGGGATCGGTGGGTCCCCGGCTCCGGATGCGCGGCGGCATACCGGACTCAGCGGAGGCTGCTCGGCCCGGCGACGTTCGCCGGTGGGTGTCGTGCGGCCTGCTCGGAACGGTAGCCAACTCGTGGGGCCCGTGTGAAGGTTGATGTTCGATATGCCCGATACATTTTCGTGACCTTGGGTCAGGGCGTCGCGAAACGTGGTCCTTCCGCAATGATCTGCGTAGATTCATGCGCCTTCTGACCGGACTGACGGCATGCGCCCGCTTCCTGGCGCTAACTTCCAGCCGGCCGCGGTCAGGTACCGCGCTGGGTGAGGGGGTACGGCCATGAGAAAGCGCGCAGCACCCGTCTTGGGCACATCGGTCGCCCTGGCCGCCACCGCGGCATCGCACCCGCGAGCGACTCCGGCGGACACTTTGGCGGCAAGCCGGTGATCCGCGTGATCGCCAAGGACCTCGACAATCCGCGTCGGCTCTCCTGCGACCGCGGTCGTCCGTACGTCGCCGAGGCCGGCCGCGGCGGCAGGAAGTGCCTCGGCGAGGGACCCGAGGGCCCGACCTGCATCGGCCTGACGGCGGCGGTCGGCAAGGTCTTCCGCGAGGGGGCGCCCTGGAAGCACCACCGCCTGGTCGACGGCCTGCCTCGGCCGGTGCCCCCGACGGGGGCTTCGCGGTCGGCCTGAACGGCGTCTCGGCCTGCCACGGCAGCGTCTGGGGCGTGGAGACCTGGGCCCGAAGCCGGTGTGCCCACCGCCCGGCCCTGGAACAAGCTCGGCAACCTGCTGTCGATCGACCGGGCCAGGGCCAGGATCGCCGCCGACGTCTCCGCCGAGGAGCTGACGTGCAACCCGCACGAGACGGCCGTCGACTCCGATCCGTACGCCGTCCTGGCGCTCCCCGACGGCCGCAGGATCGTCGCGGACGCGGCCGGCAACGACCTGATCGTGGTGCCCAGGAGCGGCAGGGCCCGCCCGTTCACGGTCTTCAAGGACCACGACGGGCACGAGGCCGTCCCCACCTCCCTGGCCCTCGGCCAGGACGGCAACCTCTACGTCGGCGAGCTGAACGGCGAGCCCGCGAAGCCCACCGCGCGCGTGTGGCAGGTCGACCCCTGGAGCGGAAAGATCCTCGTGGACGTCCGGCTTCGGCGCGATCACGGCATCGCTTCAACAAACGGGGCGACCTGTACGTAAGCCGGCTCTTCGCCGGCGTCGTGACGAAGGTCTCGGGCGGCAGGCGTACGGACGTGAAGGTGCCCTTTCCGGCGGGAGTGGCCGTCGCCCCGCGGGGCGGCACGGTCTACGTCTCGGCCTGGTCGGTCGCGGACCGTGACGGCACGGTCTCGGAGGGCAGGAAGACGCCGGGCGGCCGGATCCGGAAGATCCGCGGCTTCTGCGGCCGAGGCCCACAAGGCCCCCGATTCGGCGGAAGTTCCCGGGGCGGCGGCGGGCTGTCAGTGGGGCACCCTAGACTCGGAAGGCGATGAGCAGCCTCTTTGACGACAGCTTCCTGGCGGATCTCAAGGCCCCCCGCGGCCACGAGGAAGAATCCCCGCCGCCGCCCGAGGACGATCACCTGCCGGAGCCCGTTCCGGACGATCTGTTCGGCGGGAAGTTCGACGTGCCCCCGGACCGGGACGCCTACTACCGCGACGGCGCCCCGCGCCCGGCGATCGACGCGGCCGCGCTCCTGGACGGGTTGAACGAGAACCAGCGCGCTGCCGTCGTCCACTCCGGCAGCCCCCTGCTCATCGTGGCCGGCGCCGGCTCCGGCAAGACCCGCGTCCTCACTCACCGCATCGCCCACCTCCTCGGCGAGCGGAACGTGCACCCGGGCCAGATCCTCGCGATCACCTTCACCAACAAGGCCGCGGGCGAGATGAAGGAGCGCGTCGAGCAGCTCGTCGGCCCGCGCGCCAACGCGATGTGGGTGATGACCTTCCACAGCGCGTGCGTGCGCATCCTGCGCAGGGAGTCGAAGAAGCTCGGCTTCACCTCCTCCTTCTCGATCTACGACGCTGCCGACAGCAAGCGCCTGATGGCCCTGGTCTGCCGCGACCTGGACCTCGACCCCAAGCGCTATCCCCCGAAGTCCTTCAGCGCCAAGATCTCGAACCTGAAGAACGAGCTGATCGACGAGGAGGACTTCGCCGCCCAGGCAACCGACGGTTTCGAGAAGACCCTCGCCCAGGCCTACGCCATGTACCAGTCGCGGCTGCGCGAGGCGAACGCCCTCGACTTCGACGACCTGATCATGACGACGGTCAACCTGCTGCGCGCCTTCCCCGACGTCGCCGAGCACTACCGCCGCCGCTTCCGCCACGTCCTGGTCGACGAGTACCAGGACACCAACCACGCCCAGTACGCGCTCGTACGGGAACTCGTCGGCACCGCCCAGCACGATGAGGACGTACCGCCCAACGAGTACGACCTCCCACCCGCCGAACTGTGCGTCGTCGGCGACGCCGACCAGTCGATCTACGCCTTCCGCGGCGCGACGATCCGCAACATCCTCCAGTTCGAGGAGGACTACCCGGACGCGACGACCATCCTCCTGGAGCAGAACTACCGCTCCACGCAGACGATCCTCTCCGCGGCCAACGCGGTCATCGAGCGCAACGAGTCGCGCCGTCCCAAGAACCTGTGGACCAACGCGGGTGCGGGCGCGCGCATCACCGGCTACGTCGCCGACACCGAGCACGACGAGGCCCAGTTCGTCGCCGACGAGATAGACCGCCTCACGGACGCGGGCGACGCGAAGGCGGGCGACGTCGCCCTCTTCTACCGCACGAACGCCCAATCCCGTGTCTTCGAAGAGGTCTTCATCCGCGTCGGCCTGCCCTACAAGGTCGTCGGCGGCGTCCGCTTCTACGAGCGCAAGGAGGTCCGGGACGTCCTGGCCTACCTGCGGGTGCTGGCCAACCCGGAGGACTCGGTGCCGCTGCGCCGGATCCTGAACGTGCCCAAGCGCGGCATCGGCGACCGCGCGGAGGCGATGATCGATGCCCTGTCCCAGCGCGAGAAGATCAGCTTCCCGCAGGCGCTCAAGCGCGTCGACGAGGCGTACGGCATGGCCGCCCGGTCGGCGAACGCCGTCAAGAAGTTCAACACGCTGATGGAGGACCTCAGGACGATCGTCGAGTCGGGCGTCGGCCCGGCGACCGTCCTGGAGGCGATCCTCGAACGGACCGGCTATCTCGCCGAGTTGCAGGCCTCCGCCGACCCGCAGGACGAGACCCGGATCGAGAACCTCCAGGAACTCGCCGCCGTGGCCCTGGAGTTCGAGCAGGAGTCCGGCGAGGGCGAGGAGCCCGGCTCGCTCGCCGGCTTCCTGGAGCGCGTCGCGCTGGTCGCCGACTCGGACCAGATTCCGGACGAGGACGAGGACGGCTCCGGGGTCATCACGTTGATGACCCTGCACACCGCCAAGGGCCTCGAGTTCCCGGTCGTCTTCCTCACCGGCATGGAGGACGGCGTCTTCCCGCACATGCGCGCCCTCGGCCAGACCAAGGAGCTGGAGGAGGAGCGGCGGCTCGCGTACGTCGGCATCACGCGCGCGCGTGAACGGCTGTATCTGACGCGGTCGTCCCTGCGCAGCGCATGGGGCCAGCCGTCGTACAACCCGCCCTCCCGGTTCCTGGAGGAGATTCCGGCGCAGCACGTCGACTGGAAGCGGACGGGCGCCACGGCACCGGTCGCCTCCGGCCCGGCATCCGGAGTGGCGGCCTCGCTGTCGTCCTCCCGCTCACGCTCGTCGGCGTCGGGTGCGTCCGGCTTCGCCACCAGGCGGGCCTCCGACAAGCCGGTGGTCTCGCTGGCGGTCGGCGACCGGGTCACCCATGACCAGTTCGGACTCGGCACGGTCGTGGCGGTGAAGGGCACGGGCGGGAACGCCGAGGCGACGGTCGACTTCGGCGAGGCCAAGCCGAAGCGGCTGCTGCTGCGGTACGCGCCGGTGGAGAAGCTGTAGGAACAACGGGCCTGGGGCCTGGGGGCGTGGCCCCCGGGTCCTACGGTCCTACGTCGGGTCCAGGCCGTGGCTGCGCAGCCACGGCAGCGGATCGATCGCCGAACCGCCGGCCGGCCTGACCTCGAAGTGCAGGTGCGGACCGGTCGAGTTGCCCGAGTTCCCGGAGTACGCGATCGGCTGGCCGGCCTTCACCGACATACCGGTGGAGACGCGGTAACTGGAGAGGTGGCAGTACCACGTCTCCGTACCGTCCTTCGCGGTCACGATCATCATGTTGCCGTACGCGCTGTTCCACTGCGTGCGGACGGTGCCGTCGACCGCGGACATCACCGTCGTGCCGTACGAGACCGGGAAGTCGATGCCGGTGTGCACGGACATCCAGTTGATGCCGGCCTGGCCGAAGTAGGCGCTGAGCCCCTTCTGGGCGACCGGAAGTGCGAACTTCGGGCGCAGCCGCTCCTTGCGGGCCGCCTCCTCCGCCGCCTTCTTCTTGTCGGCCGCCTGCTGGGCCTTGAGGTCGATGCGCTCCTGCGTACGGCTGGCCCGGTCGGCGAAGTCGTCGGCGCCGGCGGAGAGGCTCTGGATCTGGGAGTCCAGCTTGTTGTTGGCGGCTGCCGGTTTCACCGCATGCGCGTCCGACGCGCTCGCCGAGGTGTCCTTGTCGCCGCTGAAGGTGCCCACGGACGCGGCGGCGATACCGGCCACGCCCATCACACACGCCGAGGGCACGGCGATCGTCAGCAGCGCGGAGCGCTTGGCGGGCGCACGGCGGCGGGAACGGCTCCCGCTGCGCGAGGCCGCACGCGACGCCGGAGCCGGTGTGACCTCTTCCTGGTCGTCGAGGAGCGGGGCGACGGGGGCGACGGAGGGCAGCTCTCCGGTGGCGTCCAACTGGCCGCCGTCCGGCGTGGGCTGGTCGTACGAGCCCTGATCGGCCTGCTGTTCGTAGTCGTCGGCGGGTGCGGCTGTGTCGTGGCCTTCGTGGCCTTCGTGGCTCTCGGCGTTCCACTGCGTGGCGTCGTACGCCCCGGTGTCGAAGGCCTGGGTGCCCCACTCCCACTGCTGGGTCCGGTCGGCGGGGGCGCCTGACTGATCGGGCTGGAGCCAGGCGTTCGCGTCCCACTGCCCGGAGACGTCGGGCGCGGTGGCCTGCGGCGGGATGGCGGAGAGCGGCTGCCGGCCGGCGTTCCAGGCGGTCGTGTCGTACGCGCCGGTGTCGTAGGCGGCGTAGTGCTGGGCCGCGTACGCGTCGTAGTTCAGAGTCTGGTGACTGCCCGTGGCCCACTGCTGCGCGTCGTGCACACCGGTGCTGTCGCCCGGGAGGCTGCCGAACAGGGGGTCGGCGTCGAAGGTCGCGGTGGCGTGACCGGCGGTCGCAAAACCATTGGCGTCATAGCCGCCGTACGTGGTGAAGTCGCCGTACTGGGCTTCCTGCGTGCCGTACGAGGCATAGTGCGCCGTGGCGGCGTCGGAAGCCGGAGCCGGGGTGGTCATGGTCCCCGACGGGTGACGGTCGTTCACCAACTTCTCTTTCGCCTCGACAACAGGGGCTGCCAGAGCAGTGCGGCGACTGTACCCGCCGGTATACGGGCTCGACAATCTTCAACAGGTTTCGTGCGCGAAGGAAACGGTCATTCGGCCGTGTTTCGGGGGAGGGCGGGCACGAGTTTGGCCCTGCGTTCGAAGAATGTTCGAGGTCGACCGGCCGTCTGAAGGTCGTCCGTGTGTTGTCCGAGTGCTGTCCGAAGGCCGTAAGTAAGCCTGCTGTGGCGGGGGCGGTCAGGCCACGGTCAGGCCGTCGGCGTGGGCGGCGGCTTCGGCTCCTGTCCGCTCGGTGTCCAGGGCCTGGCGTATCCCGGTCGCGACGGCGGGATGCACGGGCAGGGCGAGATGGCCGATCCCGCTCACCCGTACGTTCTGCACCATCAGGTCGGGGTGGTCGATACAGGCGGTCTCCAGCGGGTCCATCAGGTGGTCGAGGTCGCTCCAGAAGCTCACGAAGTGCGTACGGCAGCCCGGGGCGGGCCGGGTCAGCTCATCGAGCAGCGCGGAGCCGGGGCGCATCTGGCGCACGATCGGGTGGGCGTTCGCCAGCGGAACCACCCGGGTGCCGGAGTGCGGGGTGCCGAGCGTCACCAGCGTGCGCACGCGGATGTCACCGCCGAGCCGCTGCACGTAGTACCGGGCTATCAGCCCGCCGAGGCTGTGCCCGACGACGTCGACGTGCTTGCTGCCCGTGCGCTCGCAGATCTCCTCTATGTGCCGGCCGAGCAGCTCGGCCGCGGTGCGGATGTCACAGGTCAGCGGCGAGTAGTTGAGCGACTCGACCTGCTGCCTGCCGTGCTGCGCGAGGCTGCGGCGCAGCAGCACGAAGACCGAGCGGTTGTCGATGAAGCCGTGCAGGAGGACGACCGGGGGTTTGGTCTCGGTCGGCAGCTGTGCCGCGCCGTCCGTGGCGGGGAGCCGGGCCGGTGATCCCCGGCGTTCCTGCGTGATGCCGGAGGGATAGAGGAGGAGGTGCCCGGCGAGGATCGCGAACTCCAGGGCGGTCGCCTTCAGCAGGGCCAGGGAGAGCCCCGCCAGTCTGCCCGGAAGCAGCCGCTGACAGAGCGGAAGAAGGGGCATCCCTGCCCTGGTGACCTTCATGGCCGGCCTCCTGTCGGCACGCAGGAGGACGCCTCTGTCCCCCGTGTGCCCTCGTGAGAAGCCGCGAGGAAGGCGGTCGACGGTTCTTCGTGTCGTCGACACACCGCACCGCCACGGCGCGCGGTCTGCGGTGCCGTGCTGCGGCGACCTCGTTGCGGCTCCCGTTGCGCCTGTTCCCGCCGGAACGGTGCGCGGTGAACGTGTCCCATCGTGTGATTTCCCCCTCGGCCAACACCGCGAAACTGCCGGTTGCGGGATGCTGGCGATAGCGTTCGTTCACATTCCCGGCCGGTGCGGGTACTGCAGTACCCGTCGGTAGGGATGAGTGCAGTCACTTCATGGAGGCAGACATGGGCGTGGACGCCGGTCCGATCCGCGTGGTGGTGGCCAAGCCGGGGCTCGACGGCCACGACCGGGGTGCCAAGGTGATCGCGCGGGCGCTGCGCGACGCCGGTATGGAGGTCATCTACACCGGTCTCCACCAGACTCCCGAGCAGATCGTCGGCACGGCGATCCAGGAGGACGCCGACGCGATCGGGCTGTCCGTTCTCTCCGGCGCCCACAACACGCTGTTCGCCGCCGTGATCGACCTGCTCAAGGAGCGGGACGCGGAGGACATCCTGGTCTTCGGCGGCGGGATCATCCCCGAGGCGGACATCCCTCCGCTGAAGGAGAAGGGCGTCGCGGAGATCTTCACGCCCGGGGCGACCACTCGGTCGATCGTGGACTGGGTGCGGGCCAATGTTCGACAGTCGGCGGGCGCTTAGGCCTCCGGCGGTGCGGCCGTTGTCCGGTGCGGGTTGGATGGCGAGACCGGCCCTGGGGGCTGCGCCCCCGGACCCCCCTTCGGCCCGAAGGGCCTCGTCCTCAAGCGCCGGACGGGCTGGGGAGAGCAGGCCGGCCCGGGATGAGTGCCGCGACCTGGAAGGGTGCCGCCCTCTGGAAGGGCGGCTTCCTACGCGCCCAGTTCCTCCGCCATCAACGCCCGCAACCGCAAGGTCGTGACCAGGCGTTGGAACGCCTCCGCCCAATAGCCCCCCGCGCCGGGCGACGCGTCCTCCGGTTCGTCCGGTATCGCCAGGAGGCCGTCGAGGCGGCTCGCCTCGCCGGGGTCGAGACAGCGCTCCGCCAGGCCCATCACTCCGCTGAAACTCCATGGGTAACTTCCCGCGTCCCGCGCGATGTCGAGTGCGTCCACCACCGCCCGCCCCAGCGGCGCGGTCCAGGGCACCGAGCACACCCCGAGCAGCTGAAAGGCCTCGGACAGACCATGGGTCGCGATGAACCCGGCCACCCAGTCGGCCCGTTCGGCGGCGCCGAGTGTGCCGAGCAGCTTGGCGCGCTCGGCCAGCGACACCGCGCCCGGGCCGCCGGCCTCCGGGGCGGAGGGCGCCCCGAGCAGCGCCCGGGCCCACTCGGGCTCCCGCTGCCGCACGGCGGCCCGGCACCATGCCGCGTGCAGCTCGCCCTGCCAGTCGTCCGTCACCGGCAGTGCCACGATCTGCCGGGGCATACGCCCACCGAGCCGCACGGACCACGTCCCGAGCGGGGTCGCCTCCACCAACTGGCCGAACCACCACGACCGTTCACCCCGTCCTGCCGGAGCCTTGGCCACGACACCGTCGCGTTCCATGCTCGCGTCGCACTCGTGCGGAGCCTCGACGGTGATCGTCGGCGTGTCCCCCGTGGGGTCCACGGCCACACACGCAGCGGCCCTGACGGCCATGCGGGCGGCGAGCGCCGAACCCGTCAGCGCGGAGAGCAGCTCGGCCGCCGTCGCCCGCACATTGCGGCTGCGGTCCGCCAGCGCCTGTTCCAGGAAGGGCTCGTCCTGCGGGCCGAGTCCCACGCGCAGCGAGTCGAGGAACATCAGACGGTCCTCGGCCCGCTCCGTCGACCAGGTCGTCGTGAGCAGTTCACGCGCGGCGGCGGGCTCGCGGGCGCGTATGCCGGACAGAAGCGCGACGCGCTCGGCGAACAGGCCCTCCTCCCACAGGCGTCGGGTCTGCTCCGTGTCCTCGGGGTGCGGCAGGGCGGTCCCTCCGCCCGGCGTCGCGCGCAGGGCGAACTTCCAGTCCGGGTTCAGCCGGGCCAGCCAAACGGCCCGCGGTCCCGCGAACGTCAGCGCCGCCGGCCGCAGGTCCGTACGCCCACGGGCCGCGTCCAGCAGCGCGGGCAGCGCCTGCGGAGGCGCCGCGAAGCCACGGGCGTTCGCCGTCGCAAGCCACTGGGGCAGCAGCTCCATGAGGTCCGGAGCCGTGCCCCGGCGGCCGCCGCCCGTGCCGGGACGGTCGGTGAGCAGCAGCGAGAGCCTGCGGGCCGCCGCGGCGGGCAGTGCGGGGCGCGCGTCGTCGGAAGCCGGTTCCGGCCGCCCGGCCGCCCGCGCGGGACACAGCCCGGCCCGTCGCCGTACGGTCTCCGCGGCCGCCGCATCGAGCAGTACCACCGGTGCTTCCCGCCCCGGTGCACCGCCCGGCGGGGTGCGCCGCTCCGTCCCGAGCAGCGCCACCGTGACGAGCTCCTCCCAGACGCCAGGGGCGGGCTCATCCACAGGCGTGGACGTCCTGTTCATACGGTTCCTTTCGCTGGGCTGCGCAGGGTTGCTCGGTCGAGGACCGCTGGGCTGCTGAGGCATGGACGGAGGGTGAGGAAGAGGCGGTGGGGTGCGATGGGCCGGGTCAGCACAGCTGCACCGTCTCTCCCGCTTCCTCCGGCCAGGCCGTCAGCGGTGTGAAGCCACGGTGGCCGCACTCGCCGAAGACCCTGACCGGGGCGCCGCCCGAGAGGGCCACCAGACGCCACAGGCCGGGCCGGGCACGGACGGCGGGGGTCAGTGGCAGCGCCGCGTCCTCGTCGGCGTCCGCGAGCTGCCATGCGTCGCCGTCCGGGATCGGTATGACCCGGTCCAGCGTGACCGGGACGGAGTCCAGCCACGGGTCGGCCCGCAGTGCCTCGCCGTAGCGGGCGGCCGCCTGGGCCGTCGTCACTCCCGGCGGCCGCGTCTGCGCCGGAGCCGGCGGTGCGAACCGCTCGCCCAGGGCCGCGCGCAGCTGCCCCGCGCCCGGATAGGCGGACACCTCGGCGTCCAGGGCCAGCCCGACGGGCAGCGCGAGCTCCGGGGCGCGGCCCGCGGCGCCGTAGGAGAGGAGCAGCGCGGTGCGGTCCGAGTCGGCGCCGTGGAGCCAGATCCGGCGGGTGGTCAGGCGTGAGTCCGCCGTGTCGTACTGGGCGAGGACCAGCCAGCGGTCCCTGAGCGGCGGGCCGTCCGCCGTGCCGGGCAGGCCGACGCGGGAACGGACCGTCGCCGCCAGACCGTCCGGCAACTGCTCGCGGTGCAGCCAGCCCTGGTCCAGGAGATGGAGCAACGCGCACTCCTCCAGCAGACGCAGCGGCCAGCCGGGCCCGGACGACGGGATCGCCCCCAACTCCCGCACCCGCGCGGCCAGTCCCGGTGCCTGGGCGTCGACCATGCGGGCCGCAGTCTCCTCCCACAGCCCGTACCCCGCCTGCTCCGCGCTCGCGAGACCGCCGCGCAGCAGATCCGCCAGGCGCTGCTCCAGCTCGGTCGCGCCGGCGGTGATCCGCTCGGCCCGGCGCTCCGCCCGGCGCCGCGCGGCCTCCGCATCACCGGATCCGGAAGAGAAACCGGGCGTCCCCGCCGCCTGCTTCTGTCCGGTGCGCTGCCTTCTCCCCTCCATCCACTGCTCAGCCCAGTCCGGCACCTGCCCCCGCGGCACCGCGTCGTCCCCGCCCGCCCAGAGCAGCAGTAGGCCCAGAGCGTGCTTGCACGGGAACTTGCGGCTCGGACAACTGCACTTGTACGCGGGACCCGCCGCGTCCGCGATGTCGACGACCGTCTGATACGGCTTGCTGCCACTGCCCTTGCACAGCCCCCACACCGCCCCCTCGTCGGAACTCCCCGTCTCGGACCACGGCCCCGCCGCACCGAGTTTGCTGCCCGCCTTGCGTGACGCGGCGTCAGGCGCCAGTGCCAGCACCTGATCCGCGCTCCAGCGCACCCCCTGCTGAGTCATGACATCGAAGGTAGATCCCCCCACTGACAATCGGCCTGGCGAGCGCGTTTGCCCAGGTCGGAACGCATTGTCAGTGGCGTGGTGCACGGTTGGTGACAGATCCGAACCGGCCGAGCTGGAGGGGGCCTCAGCCATGTCTGTGTCCGTGGAGTCCGTGGAACCGACGACCGTCGAAGCAGCCCAAGTACGCGCGAAGGAGCCGGCCGAGGCGCTGCGACCGCACGCCGAGAACGCCTTCGCCGGTGAACTCGCCGCGCTCGCCGAGCAGGACGACCGCCCGCGCCCGGCCCGCTGGCGGCTGTCGCCGTGGGCGGTGGCGATGTACCTGCTCGGCGGCACCCTGCCGGACGGCACGGTGATCACGCCGAAGTACGTGGGCCCGCGCCGCATCGTCGAGGTCGCCGTCACGACACTCGCCACCGATCGTGCCCTGCTCCTGCTCGGCGTGCCCGGCACCGCCAAGACCTGGGTGTCCGAGCATCTGGCCGCGGCGGTGAGCGGCGACTCGACGCTGCTCGTGCAGGGCACGGCGGGCACGCCGGAGGAGGCGATCCGCTACGGCTGGAACTACGCGCAGTTGCTCGCCATCGGCCCGAGCCGCGACGCCCTCGTGCCCAGCCCGGTCATGCGGGCCATGGCGGAGGGGATGACGGCGCGGGTGGAGGAGCTGACCCGTATCCCGGCCGACGTGCAGGACACCCTGATCACGATCCTCTCCGAGAAGACGCTGCCGATATCGGAGTTGGGACAGGAGGTACAGGCGGTCCGCGGCTTCAACCTGATCGCCACGGCCAACGACCGCGACCGCGGGGTCAACGACCTCTCCAGCGCCCTGCGCCGCCGCTTCAACACCGTGGTGCTGCCGCTGCCCGAGAGCGTCGAGGCGGAGGTCGACATCGTCGCGCGCCGCGTCGACCAGATGGGCCGCTCCCTCGACCTGCCGGCCGTGCCCGAGGGCGTCGACGAGATCCGCCGTGTCGTGACCGTCTTCCGTGAGCTGCGCGACGGGATCACGTCCGACGGCCGTACGAAGGTCAAGTCGCCGAGCGGCACGTTGTCGACGGCGGAGGCGATCTCCGTCGTCACCAGCGGGCTCGCGCTGGCCGCTCACTTCGGCGACGGCGTGCTGCGGGCCGGCGACGTCGCCGCGGGCATCCTCGGCGCCGTCGTCCGCGACCCGGCGGCCGACCGCGTCATCTGGCAGGAGTACCTGGAGGCGGTCGTCCGCGAGCGCGACGGCTGGAAGGACTTCTACCGGGCCTGCCGGGAGGTGAGCGCGTGAACGACCTGGGGTGGGGTCGCACGGGCGGAAGCAAGCAGCCGGGTGGAGAAGAGGGATCGGGCGGCTCCGTGTCCACGGCGTACGAGGGCGGCATGCGGGGGTTGCGATGGCGAGGGGGGACGGTGTGACAGGGGCTGAGAGGGGCGGGAGCGGCGCTGCCGGGGAGGGGCCGCTGTTGCTCGGCGTACGGCATCACGGGCCCGGCTCGGCACGCGCGGTGCGGGCGGCGCTCGACGCGGCCCGGCCGCGGGCCGTCCTCGTCGAAGGGCCGCCCGAAGCAGACGCGTTGATCCCGCTGGCCGCCGAGGAGGACATGCGGCCGCCGGTCGCCCTCCTCGCCCACGCCGTGGACGAGCCCGGTCGTTCGGCCTTCTGGCCGCTCGCCGAGTTCTCCCCGGAGTGGGTCGCGATCCGGTGGGCCCTGCGGCACGAAATTCCGGCACGCTTCATCGACCTGCCCGCCACGCACACGCTGGCCTGGGAGAAGGGCGAGGGGGAGGAGCTCGGGAAGGACACGGGCGCCGGGGCCGGGGGTGAGGACGACGCCGATTCGGCCGCGGACGGCGGAGCCGGCACGGACGCCGACGTCCGAGTCGACCCCCTCGCCGTGCTCTCCGAAGCCGCCGGTCATGACGATCCCGAGCGGTGGTGGGAGGACGTCGTCGAGCACCGGGGAGCCGGCGAGGGGGATGCGTTCGCGCCCTTCGTCGTGCTCGAGGAGGCCATGGCGGCACTGCGCGAGGTGTACGGCAGCGGAGGGCACGACCGGGATCTCGTGCGGGAGGCGCACATGCGGCTCCAGATGCGGGCCGCGCAGCGGGAGTTCGGGGACGCGGTGGCCGTCGTGTGCGGGGCCTGGCACGTGCCCGCGCTGCGGGAGAAGACGGCCGTCGCCGCGGACCGGGCGCTGCTCAAGGGACTGCCCAAGGTCAAGGCGGACATGACGTGGGTGCCATGGACGCACCGGAGGCTGTCGCGGGTCAGCGGATACGGGGCGGGGATCGACTCGCCGGGTTGGTACGGGCACCTGTTCGCCGCCCCGGACCGGCCGGTCGAGCGGTGGATGACCAAGGTGGCGGGACTGCTGCGCGAAGAGGACCGGATCGTGTCCCCGGCGCACGTCATCGAGGCGGTGCGGCTGGCCGAGACGCTCGCCGCGATGCGGGGCCGCCCGTTGCCGGGACTCGGCGAGACGACCGACGCCGTGCGCGCAGTGATGTGCGAGGGCTCGGACGTGCCACTGGCGCTGGTGCACGACCGGCTGGTCGTCGGGGATGTGCCGGGGGAGGTCCCGCAGGCCGCGCCCGCCGTGCCGCTGCAGCGGGACCTGGACCGGATCCAGCGCAGGCTGCGGCTCAAACCGGAGGCACTGGAGCGGGAGTTGGAGCTCGATCTGCGCAAGGAGACCGATGCCGGGCGCAGCAGGCTGCTGCACCGACTCCGGCTCCTGGGCGTCGGGTGGGGCGAATCGGTGGCCTCGCGGGGGAGTACGGGCACGTTCCGGGAGACGTGGCGGCTGCGCTGGGAGCCGGAGCTGTCCGTGCGGGTGGCGGAGGCCGGAGTGTGGGGTACGACGGTGCTCGCCGCGGCGACGGCCAAGGCCGAGGCGGACGCCGTCGCCGCACAGGCGCTGGCCGACGTCACCGGGCTCGCCGAGCGCTGCCTGCTGGCAGAACTCCCGGCAGCGCTGCCCGTGGTGATGCAGGTCCTCGCGGACCGGGCGGCCCTCGACACGGACGTCGGCCACCTCGCGCAGGCCCTGCCGGCCCTGGTCCGCTCCCTGCGGTACGGCGATGTGCGCGGCACGGACACCGGGGCGCTGGCGGGCGTCGCGGCGGGTCTCGCCGAGCGGATATTCGTCGGCCTGCCGCCGGCCTGTGCGGCCCTGGACGCGGACGCGGCCGAGGAGATACGACGCCATGTGGACGCGGTGCACGGGGCGGTGGGGCTCCTGGGCGAGGCGCCCGCGCCAGAACACCGCGATCTGCGCGGCCGCTGGCACTCGGTCCTGCGCGTGCTGTCCGTCCGGGACACCGTGCCCGGTGTGGTCCGAGGGCGGGCCGTGCGGTTGCTGCTGGACGACGGGGAGTTGGGGCAGGACGACGCGGCGCGGCTCATGGGGCTCGTGCTGTCGCCGGGGACGCCGCCGCGGGACGCGGCCGCGTGGATCGAGGGCTTCGTCGGCGGAGGGTCCGGCGGCGGGATGCTCCTCGTCCATGACGAGCGCCTGCTCGGGCTGGTGGACGCATGGCTGACCGGGGTGCCGGCGGAGGCGTTCACGGACGTACTGCCCCTGCTGCGGCGGACGTTCTCGGTGTATGAGCCGGGCGTGCGCAGAACGCTGGGCGAACTGGTCCGGCGCGGACCGGGGGAGCGGGGGAGTGTGACGGCCGCCGGCTCCGGCATACCCGGCTTCGCGGCCGACCTCGACCTCGGGCGCGCGGAGGCCGTGCTGCCGGTGGTCCGGCTGCTGCTCGGCATCGCGGAACCCGGTGGCCCGACGGAATCGGAAGAGCACGTCGACAACGACCTTGCGGGGGTGGCGGGATGACAAAGGACCGACTGGCAAAGGACCGACTGGCAAAGGACCGACTGACGGAATCGCGCGAGGACATCGGCGCGGCGGCCGTCGGCAGGAACAGCAACAGCTACATGGGGGGAGTCAAGGACCACCGCCCCACAGCGGTCGCCGTCGCCGTCATGCCGCTCTGGGACCGGCCCCGCGCGGGGGCGTGCCGATGACCACCGAGGCGATGGACCCGGCGCGGGAGCGGCTGCGGCGCTGGCGGCTCGTGCTCGGGGGCGACGCGGCCGACGGCACAGGCTGCGCACTGTCCGGGCGGGACGCCCAAATGGACGGGGCGCTGGCCGCGCTGTACGGAAGGGCGGACAAGCAGGGACAGACAGGCCGGGACCGTTCGGCGGGGCTCGGGGCGTCGGCGCCGTCCGTGGCCCGCTGGCTCGGGGACATCCGGACGTACTTCCCCTCCTCCGTCGTCCAGGTCATGCAGCGTGACGCCATCGACCGGCTCGGGCTGTCCACGCTGTTGCTGGAGCCGGAGATGCTGGAGGCGGTGGAGGCCGACGTGCACCTCGTCGGCACGCTGCTCTCCCTCAACAAGGCCATGCCCGAGACGACGAAGGAGACGGCACGGGCCGTCGTGCGCAAGGTCGTCGAGGACCTGGAGAAGCGGCTCGCCGCCCGCACCCGGGCCACCCTCACCGGCGCCCTCGACCGCAGTGCCCGGATCAACCGGCCGCGCCACCACGACATCGACTGGAGCCGCACCATCGCGGCCAACCTCAAGCACTACCTGCCCGAGTACCGAACGATCGTGCCGGAGCGGCTCATCGGGTACGGACGGGCGTCCCAGTCCACGAAGAAGGAGGTCATCCTCTGTATCGACCAGTCGGGATCCATGGCGGCATCGGTCGTGTACGCATCGGTGTTCGGAGCGGTGCTCGCCTCGATGCGGACGATCTCCACGCGACTCGTCGTCTTCGACACGGCGGTCGTCGACCTCACCGACCAGCTCGACGACCCGGTGGACGTGCTGTTCGGCACACAGTTGGGCGGCGGTACGGACATCAACCGGGCGCTCGCCTACTGCCAGTCGCAGATCACCCGGCCCGCGGAGACGGTGGTCGTGCTCATCAGCGATCTCTACGAGGGCGGGATACGGAACGAGATGCTCAAGCGGGTCGCCGCGATGAAGGCGTCAGGAGTGCAGTTCGTGACGCTGCTCGCGCTCTCGGACGAAGGGGCGCCCGCCTACGACCGGGAGCACGCGGCCGCACTCGCCGCGCTGGGGGCACCGGCGTTCGC
Organism: Streptomyces sp. DF42; assembly: GCF_058267695.1. NCBI lineage: Bacteria > Bacillati > Actinomycetota > Actinomycetes > Kitasatosporales > Streptomycetaceae > Streptomyces > Streptomyces sp. DF42. Next base: position 6,008,664 of record NZ_CM177859.1, read on the forward strand.
CTGCACACCCGATCTCTTCCCGGAGGTGATGGCGGCGGCGATCGAGAAGCGGCCACTGCCGATACCGGACACGGCTTGAGCGGACACGGCTTGAGCGGGCACAGCTTGCGCCCGGGCGCTGCGTGCGCGGGCACGGCATGACGACCGGCCGGGCAGCGGGCGTTCGCTGACGATTTGTCGACCCGTCACCGTCCGAATCCGACCAGCAAAACGGACATGGCTACCCATCGGTAATAGGGGGCTTGCGCAACCTTGGGAGTGCCGTGCGAGGATCGACGCCTCATCAGCGGTGCGCCGCACTCGGCTCACCCGTACCGCGTCGCGCCGACCTGTAGCCCGTTACGCCTCGGCATGTGCAATCCGTTCCGTAGCACGGAGGACCCGCCCCCTTGAACTGGCCAGCAGCCTTGCCCGGTGCCGCTCTGCGCGTCATGCGCACGGCGGCCGGACGGCGTGCGCTGCAAGTGGTCGTGCTGGTGGGCGGGTTGCTCGCACTCGGGTTCCTCTGCGGGGAACAGGCACACGCCGCTGAGGAGGCGCCGGCCGTCACCTCGTCCGAGGTCGCGCCTGCCGCCCCGGCGGACGGCGTCGGGTCGTTGACGAGCGGCGCGGCGACCACGGCCACCACTGTGACCACGGCCGGCCGACTGGCGGACAAGGCGGCCGCACCCGAGGTGCGCCCCGCGCCGCCCGCCGCCGAGCCAACGCCTCACACTCCGGCCAAGCCGTTCCCGGACACTCCGGCCCAGCTCAAGCCCACCTCCGTCACATCCGCCTCCCTCACCTCCGCCTCCACTTCGAACTCCGCGCCTGCGTTGGCAGAGCCCTCCGTCCAGCTTGTGAAGTCCGTGGGCGAGAGAGTCGTGCAGCCGGTCGGTGGACTGGTGGAGGCCGTGCCCGCAGGGCTGGGTGAAGTGACGGCGCAGATGCCGCCGTTGTCATCGTTGCCCGCGCTGCCGACGCTGCCAGGCCCGCCTTCCCTGCGCTCGTTGGCCCGTTTCCCCGCGCAGCCGGGCCGGATACTTCCCGCGCCGTTCGCGCACGTGCCGCAGCCGGGTGCCGCGGGCACGGTGACCGAAGGGGCCGTCGACGACAGGCGCTCCGCGGCGGCGGGCGCGAGCGGCGCGGCGTACGGGCCACGGCTCACCGTCGGAGCCACCACTGCCGGCGCCACCGCACACGGCGACGGGCAGCGGGCCGCCGGTGCCGGTCACGCCCCGGCCCATCAGGCGCCCGACGGCGACCCGACCCGTGCGCTGGGCAACCAGTCCGCCGTGAACAACGGCGCGTCGAGGCACGGTGACGCACACGCCGTCGCCCTGAACCACCGGACCCCCCTGCGGCTCCTGCCCGGCACCGCCGCTCACGCGGACGCGGCCGGCACCAGGGACAGGCACCGGGACATCCCCGTCTTCCCCGGCTAGAGCAGACCCTTCCCCCGCCACAGACCTGCCGCGCGGGGGCGGAACAGGTCTGCCCGCCCGTCCGGACACCCCTCCGTTCTCCGGACGGAAGCCGCCGAATTCGCTGGTCACCGGTCCCGATTGCCCGGACCGCGACTGCGAACGGCGCCGGAAATGCCCCAAGCCTTTCGAAGAAGCACCGGAACCCTCTGGGCCTCCCCGAGGTCGCGGAGAGCCGGCGTTTCCAGGGATCTAAGGATCTGACGCACGCATGAACAAGAACATCCGTCGCTCCATCGTCATAGCCGCCGGGGTCACCGGCGCGTGGGCGCTCGGCTCCGCCGTCGCCAGCGCCGACGAACTGCCCGCCTCCGCCCTGTCCGTGTCCGACGCGACCTCCGACACCGACGCCGACAGCACGCTCGGCACCGTCACGGGCGCGCTCACCGACACGGTCGACGGCGTCGTCACCACCGTCCAGGACGCGGCCGTCCACGACACCGCGGCCAAGGCAACCGCCCCGGTCGCCGACGCCGTCACCGGAGCCGTCGGCAGCGCCGAGAGGACGACGCCCGGCGGCGCCGTCGAGCAGGCCCGCAACTATGTCGACGCCAAGGTCTCCGTCCCCCAGGCCGCCAACAACCCGTCCAAGGTCCGCGGCGCCGCCGCCATCCAGGGCGCCAAGGCCGCCCGCGCCGCCCAGACCCATGCGCAGGCCACGGCCCGGACCACCGTCTCCGACACGACCACCCCCACCCGGGGTGAGGTCGACTACCTCTTCGGCCCCCTCGCCGCCTTCGCACCGGAACTTGAGCAGGCCCTCGCGGCCGCCCAGACGAAGCTCCAGGCCGTGCAGTCGGCGACCCGCACCACCGACGCCGTCCAGGGCACCGCGCGGACCACGGCGACCGGCGCCCGGGGCCGTGCCGCCGACGTGACCGCCACCGCGCAGGGCGAGGCCGGTGCCGTCACCGGTGCCGCCCGGGCCACCGTCGCCGCGGTCCCGAGCCAGGTCACGGGCACGGTCGGCGGGGTCGAGCAGAGGGCCCTCGGCACCGTCAGGAGCGTGCCCGGCACGGTCACGCCGATCGTCGACGAGACCGTCGCGGATGCCGCCCCGCCGCTCGCGACCAGTGCCGTGTACGGCGTGACGCCGGTGGCCGGCCAGGCCGCGGCGGGCGTCGTCCCGGTCGCCGGGCAGGCCGTCGCCGGGGTCGGGCCCGTCGTCGCTCACGCGCTGGACGGCGTGGTGCCGGTCGCCGGTCACGCCCTGTACGGCGTGACGCCCGTGGCCGGGGGTGCGGTGTCAGGGGTCGCGCAGACCGCCGGGCACGCGGTCGGTACGGCGACGGCGCTGGCGTACGGGGCCGTGGCCGACGTACAGCCGGTCGCGGCCGGTGCCGTCCAGGGCGCGCAGCCGGTCGCCACGGGCGCCGTGCAGGGCGTGACGCCCGTCGCGGGCGGTGCGGTCTCCGGTGTGCGGTCAGTGTCGGGCGGTGCGGTGGATGGAGTGGTGCCGGTCGCGGGCGGGGTCGTCGCGGACGTGCCGCCGTACGCCACCGGCCTGGTCGGTCAGGTCCTCGACGACGCCACGGGCACCGTGCTGCCGCCCGTCGCGCACACGGCCGTGGACGGCGTGCTGCCGGTCGCCGGACACGCCGTGACGGACGCGGGTGGGCTGGCGTACGGCGTCGCGGGTGACGTCCGGCCGTTCGCCGGCGGGGTCGCCGAGGCCGCGGTGCCGCTCGCGTACGGCCTGGCCGGTGACGGGACCGAGCCGGCGTACGGCGTCACGGGCCAGGTGCCGCAGTTCGCGCAGGGCGTCACCGGTTCCGTACAGCCCGTCGTGGACACCGTCACCGAGGCCGTCCGCCCGGTCGTGGGGGGCGTCGGCGGCAGTACGACGACGCTCGCGTACGGCGTCGCGGGCGACGTCACCCCCTTCGCGTACGGCGTCGTCGGCGACGTCGACCCGTTCGCCCACGGTGTCGCGGGCCGGGTCGCCCCCTTCGCCGACGACCTGACCGGCACCGTCCGCTCCACCGCCGGCCCGCTCGCAGGCCACGCCCTCACCGGCGTCGAGGGCGTCGGCCACTCACTCACGCCGGGCTATGCGCACGACGTGATGAACGCACAGGACGTGAGGGACGTGCAGAACATGCAGAACATGCAGAACGTGCAGTACGGCACCCCGTACAGCATCTGATCGCCCGCCATCGGCGGCGCACGCGCTCAGTGCGCCGCACGACCGACTCCGCGAGGTCGAAGGTCCCGGACGGCCGAATGCCGTCGGTCTCGTCCGACCGAAACCCCGCGGAACGGGCCGGCCGGTCCCCATTGGGGTGGGGATCGTGCTCGCCCACAGCCCTCTGAGCGGCCCGTTCGGGTCCTCGGGGGTGTGAAAAGGGGCCTCACCGGGTCAACCCCAGCCCGGTGAGGCCCTTCCCCTTGCCCCCCGTCTTGCCCCGGTCCTGTCCCATCCCGTGCCCCCTTCGGCCCGCGCCCCTTACCCTTCAGGGGCCTCACATTCGGCACACCGTGCCAGTGAGCGCGGCATCATGTGACAGGTATCACCGCTCAGGTGTGACGCTCGATTTAGGGGCCTCCTGCAAGCAGAGATAACCTGCCAGACGGACATGCCGCGCGCTCGGTCACCGTGTGCGCCCCCCTTGTGACACATGCGGACGTCACGTTGCCCTTCGCGGCACGCCCACGCATCCAACGAACCGCGAGATCACTGATAGGGACGGAAGCGCGTGGACCTGTTCGAGTACCAGGCGAGGGACCTCTTCGCCAAGCACGATGTACCGGTGCTGGCCGGTGAAGTCATCGACACGCCTGAGGCGGCCCGCGCAGCCACCGAGCGCCTCGGTGGCAAGTCTGTCGTCAAGGCCCAGGTGAAGGTCGGCGGCCGAGGCAAGGCCGGTGGCGTGAAGCTCGCCGCCACCACCGACGAGGCGGTCGAGCACGCGACCAACATCCTCGGCATGGACATCAAGGGCCACACGGTCCACAAGGTGATGATCGCCGAGACGGCCCCGGAGATCCTGGAGGAGTACTACGTCTCCTTCCTCCTCGACCGTGCCAACCGCACCTTCCTCTCCATCGCGTCCGTCGAGGGCGGCATGGAGATCGAGGAGGTGGCGGAGACCCGCCCCGAGGCCGTCGCCAAGACGCCGATCGACGCCAACGAGGGCGTGACCCCCGAGAAGGCCCGCGAGATCGTCGAGGCCGCGAACTTCCCGGCCGAGGTCGCCGACAAGGTCGCGAACGTCCTGGTCACCCTGTGGAAGACCTTCGTCGAGGAGGACGCTCTCCTCGTCGAGGTCAACCCGCTGGCCAAGGTCGCCTCCGGTGACGTCATCGCCCTGGACGGCAAGGTCTCCCTGGACGAGAACGCCGAGTTCCGTCAGCCGGAGCACGAGGCCCTCCAGGACAAGGACTCCGCGAACCCGCTGGAGGCCGCCGCCAAGGAGAAGAACCTCAACTACGTCAAGCTCGACGGCGAGGTCGGCATCATCGGCAACGGCGCGGGTCTCGTCATGAGCACCCTGGACGTCGTCGCGTACGCCGGTGAGGCGCACGGTGGCGTCAAGCCCGCCAACTTCCTCGACATCGGCGGCGGCGCCTCCGCGGCCGTCATGGCGAACGGCCTGGAGATCATCCTCGGCGACCCGGACGTCAAGTCCGTGTTCGTCAACGTCTTCGGCGGCATCACCGCGTGCGACGAGGTCGCCAACGGCATCGTGCAGGCGCTGCAGCTGCTCGCGGACAGGGGCGAGGAAGTCACCAAGCCCCTCGTCGTCCGCCTCGACGGCAACAACGCCGAGCTGGGTCGCAAGATCCTCTCCGACGCCAACCACCCGCTGGTGCAGCGCGTGGACACCATGGACGGCGCGGCCGACAAGGCCGCCGAGCTCGCGGCTGCGAAGTAAGGGAAGAGGGACAGACACAGCCATGGCTATCTTCCTCACCAAGGACAGCAAGGTCATCGTCCAGGGCATGACCGGCTCCACGGGCATGAAGCACACCAAGCTCATGCTGGCCGACGGCACGAACATCGTCGGTGGCGTCAACCCGCGCAAGGCGGGCACCACGGTCGACGTCGACGGCACCGAGATCCCGGTCTTCGGCACGGTCGCCGAGGCGATCGAGAAGACGGGCGCCAACGTATCCGTCCTCTTCGTGCCGCCGGCCTTCGCCAAGGCCGCCGTGGTCGAGGCGATCGACGCCGAGATCCCCCTCGCCGTCGTCATCACCGAGGGCATCGCGGTCCACGACTCGGCCGCGTTCTACGCGTACGCCGGTTCCAAGGGCAACAAGACCCGGATCATCGGCCCGAACTGCCCCGGTCTCATCACGCCGGGCCAGTCGAACGCCGGCATCATCCCGGGTGACATCACCAAGCCGGGCCGCATCGGCCTGGTCTCGAAGTCCGGCACGCTGACGTACCAGATGATGTACGAGCTGCGTGACATCGGCTTCTCCTCCGCCGTCGGCATCGGTGGTGACCCGATCATCGGCACCACGCACATCGACGCGCTCGCCGCGTTCGAGGCCGACCCCGACACCGACCTGATCGTCATGATCGGTGAGATCGGTGGCGACGCCGAGGAGCGGGCCGCGGCCTTCATCAAGGAGAACGTGTCGAAGCCGGTCGTCGGCTACGTCGCGGGCTTCACCGCGCCCGAGGGCAAGACCATGGGCCACGCCGGCGCCATCGTCTCCGGCTCCTCCGGCACGGCCGCCGCCAAGAAGGAGGCCCTCGAGGCCGCCGGCGTCAAGGTCGGCAAGACGCCGACCGAGACGGCGAAGCTGGCTCGCGAGATCCTCGCCGGCTGAACGGCAGCTTCCTGACTGAGCGTTGACGGGCCCGCTCCCCTCGAAGGGGGGCGGGCCCATCGGCATAAGGAACAACCAGCGCACCAGCGAGCTCGCCAACTGGCCAACTGGCCAACTGGCCAACTGGCCAACTCGTGAACTCGTGAACTTGCGACGAGTATCAATTCATCAGCGGAACGAGCCGTTCCGGCCCGTGCGCCGTCGCCGTCCGCAGCTTCCTGCGCAGTTCCGCCTGTGCCTCCGACAGCGCACCCTGGGCCACCCGCGGCGGAACTCCCCGTACCTGCGCGCCCGGAGCGACCGGGGGCTCGTAGTGCGTCGGGGCCGTTCGCACGGTGAGCGCCGTCGTCCCGATCAGGGCCACCGTGAAGGCGATGGCGGCCCGTGTCCAGAAGCGCGCCCGGCGTTCGCCGCCCGTCCGCACCGCCGGGGGTCTGGCCGCGCGCAGCAGCTCCGTGGAGGCCACCTCGGCCAGGCGGCGATGGAGCACGGCGGGGTCGGCGAGTTCCGGCAGGCGCGCGGCGATCACCTCGCGCGCGTGCAGCAGCCGGCCGGCCGTCGCCGGTGTGCTCGCCTCCGCCTCGGCCGCGGTCTCCGGCAGATCGAGGCCGACACCGTCGTACAGCAGCAGCGCCCGGCGGTGAGGCGACGGGAGTTTCAGGAGTACGTCCAGCAGCGCGCGATCGGCCGCGTCGGGGGGCGGCGGCTCGGGGTGCCGGTAGCGGGGGCGGAAGCGGTGCCAGGGGGAGAGCGCGTACTCGTACGCCGTCGCCCGCACCCACCCCGCCGGGTCCCGGTCGACCGCCACCTCGGGCCAGCGCTGCCAGGCGAGTTGGAAGGCCCGCTCGACCGCCTCGCGGGCCAACTCGCGCCGCCCGGTGAGCACGTAGGCCTGCCGTACGAGGGCAGGGGCACAGAACGCGTACAGCGCGTCGAAGGCCTGCGCGGGAGTCAGGGGAGCGGCGGCCGGCGCGGGATCCACGGCCGACGGCTGCTTCTCCGGACTCACCGTCACCTCGGGGCCGGTCCGGGAGAGTTCGGCCAGGAGTGCCGCGTAGGCCTTGCGCTTGCGGCCGCGCGGTGCCGTGCGTCCGCTCTCCCATGAGGCCACGGCCCTGCCGGGGATACCGAGCCGCTTGGCGACCTGATCCTGCGTCAGTGAGCCCGCCTCGCGCAGGCGTCGGCGTTCCGTGGGCGGCGGCAGCGGGCTCGCTGGGTTCGGCGTCACGGGGCACCCTTACGTACGAAAAAGTACATAAACGTATATTGGGCGACACTTCGGAGGTTTGCCTGTTACGACGAGAAAGCGCGTGTCGTTGGGAGCATGGCGGGCGTGACCCAGATGACCGCTCGCCGACCTCCCCTGTCGTCCCTGCCGACCCGGATGCGCGACCGCTCGCCCGGCCTCGGCGCCGGCCTCGTGGGCGGTGTGCTGGCCGCCGGGCTGGGGCTCGGGTCGCTCGCCGTTCTCGTGGTGGTGCTGTGGATCAGCTCGCCGTATCCCGACAGCGGGCCCGGGGCGGCGCTGCACGTCGCCGCGGCGCTCTGGCTGCTGGCGCACGGCGCCGAACTGGTCCGCACCGACACGCTCTCCGGTGCCCCCGCGCCGGTGGGCATCACACCGCTGCTGCTGCTCGCCCTGCCGATGTGGCTGGTGCACCGGGCGGCGCGGGACGCGGTGGACGGCGGCGCGGAGGACGAACCGCTCGGTTCCGGTCGTGCGGCCTGGGTGGGTGTCGTCCTCGGCTACCTCGGCGTCGGCGCGGCCGCCGCCCTGTACGCGTCCGGCGGGGAGCTGCGGCCCTCGTGGGAACGGACCGCGGTGTGCCCGCCGCTGCTCGTGATGGCCGCGGCAGGAGCGGGAGTGTGGACGGCGTACGGGCACCCGCGCGAGGCGATCGTCGGCCTCCTGAAGCTGCTGCCGCCAGGGATGCGGCGCTGGGCCCTGCGGTCGGCGGGGCTACGGCGCTGGGTCCCGCGGTCGGACGCCCGCGCCCGCCTGGCTGTCGCGGTGCGGGCCGCGGGCGCGGGCACGGCGGCGCTCGTCGGGGGCGGGTCGGTGCTGCTGGCGGTCTCACTGGTGTGGCACGGCGAGGCGGCGCGAGGAACCTTCCTGCAGCTCACGGAGGGCTGGTCGGGCCGTTTCGCCGTCCTGGTCCTGTGCCTCCTGCTGGTGCCGAACGCGGCCGTGTGGAGCGCGGCCTACGCCCTCGGACCGGGCTTCGTGCTGGGCGCGGGGCATGTGGTGGGGCCGCTGTCCGCGGCGCCGGCTCCCCTGCTGCCGGCGTTTCCGCTGCTGGCCGCAGTACCGGAGGCGGGGGCCGGAACGTGGCCGAACTGGCTCGCGGGAGTCGCCCCGCTGACGGCCGCGCTGACCGTCGGGTGGTTCGTGGGCAGGGCGGACCACCCCGGCGCCGGGCGGACCGCCGCACTGGCGGCGCTGTTCTGCGCGGCCGGTACGGCCGTTCTCGCGGGGCTGGCGGGCGGACGGCTCGGAGTCCACGCGCTGGCCCGGTTCGGGCCGGTGTGGTGGGCGACGGGCGGTGCGGCGCTCGTATGGACCGCGGCCGTGGCGATTCCGACGGCACTGGGTCTACGGGCGTGGCGCTGCCGCAAGCGGAAGGTGGCCGAGGAGAGCGGGCGGCAGAAGACCGGGGAGGCGAAGACCGGGGGGCCGAAGACCGGCGGGGCGAGGACCGGGGGGCCTAAGACAGGGGAGCTGAGAAGCGTGGAGTCGATGAGCAGGGAAGCGAAGAACGCGGAACCGAAGAACGCGGTGCCGAAGAGCACCCAACCGAAGAACGCGGAGCTGAAGGGCGCGAAGTCGAAGGAGCCGCAGGTCGTGGGGTCGAAGATCGCGGGACCGAGGATCGGGGAGCCGGCATCGCGGACGCCGAAGGGCGGGCGCCGGGGCCGGGTCCGGCGGGCGGTGGCCTCGATCGGAGAGTGGTTCGGGATCGGGAAGGGCCCCGGCCAGGAGGAGGTGGTGGCGTCGGCAGCGACGGGTACGCCGTCCGTGCCCTACGACCAGGGCGATATGTACGGCCCGCTGCCCGACCGGGACAACGCCATGTACGCGCCGTACGACTTCCTGCCCGTCGAACCGCTCCCCGAGCCGTCGACCCCGTGGCGCGACGACGTCACCCGGGAGGCCCGCTGGGCGGCCCTGAAGAGCGCCTCCGAGCTGCCCCGGACGCCGGACGTGCCGGATGCGCCGCCCACTGCGGATGTGCCGGACGAACCGACAACGCCCGAAGGACCCGCGATGCCCGACGCACGGCCCGCAGAGTGAACGCCGACCGGTGCCGCCCCGCTGTCCGTCAGCCGTTCGTCCCCAGCACTCCCCGCAGCTCCTTCGGCAGCAGCTGGGTGCAGGACTGCTTCGCCTGGTTGGTGAGGGCGTCGTTCGTGCAGGAGTAGTAGTCGCTGTAGACCAGGTGGGCCGTGAAGGTCGCGGCGACCAGGGCGATGGCCAGGGAGGCGGTGACCAGACCGGTCACCGCCGCCGTCGTCTGGGGGCGGGCGGGCGGAGTGCCCGTGGGCTCGGGCGTGTCCGGCTTGGTGTGCAGGCTGCTGATGCCCCAGTACAGGGCGAGGGCACCCAGCAGCAGGGCCACGTACGGCCAGCTGAAGAGGGCGAAGAAGAAGGCCCACATGCCGCTCAGCAGGGCGTAGCGGGCGCGGCGCTGGGAAGCGTCCGTCGGGTCCCAGCGCATGCCCGACCCCGGGGTGTTGCCGCCCTGGCCCTCGGGGCCGGGGGACGGCGGACGGCCGGGCCGCTCGCCGAATCCGCCGGGGGAGCGGCCCGGCTGGCGGTCGCTCCACTGGCTGCCCCAGGGGGAGTCGGGGTCACCCGATCCGTCGTCGCTCTCCCCGTCTGCCGGGCGGCGCGGCCGCCACGGGCGGTCCGGGCTGCCCTCCGGCGGCGGCGCGAAGGGGTTGTCGTCCTGGGCGCCACCACTCTGCTCGTCGCCGGACTTCTTGTCCGAGGGAGCATCGGGAGGCGAGGCGGGCCGCTCCCGCAGCAGGACGGCGCCACGCTTCCCTCCCCGCGCGGACTGCGGAGGGAGTCTGAGGAGTCGCAGGCTGCGGTCCGACATCAAGTGAGCGTCTTCCCCTAGGAGATACGGCGATGATCAGGCGTTCGTACGGCTGGCTTTCGTGACCCGTCACTTCGGAAACGCACAGCACGACGACCACGTTCCCGCCCGGGCCCTCCCAGACGCTACCTTCCGGCCACGCCCCCGTCCCGTGGGGGCCGTCCGGAGTGCCGGTATCGTTGCTGGCGGTCGGCCGCTTCGTAGACTTCCCCGTATCCCGGGGCGTGATGCATTCGGACGAATGTACAAAGCGCCGGCCGCTGGTAGAACGCTCCCCCCGAGAAAGGGCCCCACCGTGGCCGCCAAGCCCGTGGTCAAGCGCCTCGTCGTGCTGGTTTCCGGATCCGGAACCAATCTGCAGGCGCTCCTCGACGAGATCGCGGCCCACGGCACCGAGGCCTACGGCGCCGAGATCGTGGCCGTCGGCGCCGACCGCGAGGGCATCGAGGGGCTCGCGCGCGCGGAGCGCGCAGGACTGCCGACCTTCGTGCGGAAGGTCAAGGACCACGACTCCCGCGAGGAGTGGGACGCGGCGCTGGCCGAGTCCGTCGCCGCGTACGAGCCCGACCTCGTCGTCTCCGCCGGCTTCATGAAGATCGTGGGGAAGGAGTTCCTCGCGCGCTTCGGCGGGCGGTTCGTGAACACCCACCCCGCCCTGCTGCCCAGTTTCCCGGGAGCCCACGGTGTGCGTGACGCGCTCGCGTACGGCGCCAAGGTCACCGGCTGCACCGTCCACTTCGTCGACGACGGCGTCGACACCGGACCGATCATCGCCCAGGGCGTGGTCGAGGTCCGGGACGAGGACGACGAGAGCGCTCTGCACGAGCGCATCAAGGAAGTCGAGCGAAGGCTGCTCGTCGAGGTCGTGGGGCGGCTCGCCCGCAACGGCCACCGCATTGAGGGACGAAAGGTAGTTATCCAGTGACCGCCACCGCCGAGAGCACGAAGCGGCCCATTCGCCGGGCGCTCGTCAGCGTCTACGACAAGACCGGACTGGAAGACCTCGCGCGCGGGCTGCACGAGGCCGGTGTCGAGCTCGTCTCCACCGGATCCACGGCCGGCCGTATCGCCGCCGCCGGTGTCCCCGTCACCAAGGTCGAGGAGCTGACCGGCTTCCCCGAGTGCCTGGACGGCCGGGTCAAGACCCTGCACCCCAAGGTGCACGCGGGCATCCTCGCCGACCTGCGGCTCGAGGACCACCGGCGTCAGCTCGCCGAGCTGGGCGTCGAGCCGTTCGACCTCGTCGTGGTCAACCTCTACCCGTTCCGCGAGACCGTCGCCTCCGGCGCCTCGCCCGACGAGTGCGTCGAGCAGATCGACATCGGCGGGCCGTCGATGGTCCGCGCGGCCGCCAAGAACCACCCGTCGGTCGCCGTCGTCACCAGCCCGGCGCGGTACGCGGACGTCCTCGGCGCGGTCGAGGGCGGCGGCTTCGACCTCGCCACCCGCAAGCGGCTGGCCGCGGAGGCCTTCCGGCACACGGCCGAGTACGACATCGCGGTGGCGAGCTGGTTCGCTAGCGCCTACGCCCCCGCGGACGCCTCGCAGTTCCCCGACTTCCTCGGCGCCACCCTGGAGCGCAAGAGCACCCTGCGCTACGGCGAGAACCCGCACCAGCCCGCCGCGCTCTACGTCGACGGCACCGGCGTCGGTCTCGCGGAGGCCGAGCAGCTGCACGGCAAGGAGATGTCGTACAACAACTACACGGACACGGACGCCGCCCGCCGTGCCGCGTACGACCACGACGAGCCGGCCGTCGCGATCATCAAGCACGCCAACCCCTGTGGCATCGCGGTCGGTTCGGACGTGGCCGAGGCGCACCGCAAGGCGCACGCGTGCGACCCGCTGTCCGCGTTCGGCGGCGTGATCGCGGTCAACCGCCCGGTGTCGAAGGAGATGGCGGAGCAGGTCGCGGAGATCTTCACCGAGGTCATCGTCGCGCCGGACTACGAGGACGGGGCCCTCGAAGCCCTCGCCAAGAAGAAGAACATCCGGGTGCTGAAGGCCGCGGCCGCGCCCTCCCACCCCGCCGAGGTCAAGCCCATCGACGGCGGTGCGCTCCTCCAGGTCACCGACCGCCTCCAGGCCGAGGGCGACGACCCGGCCAACTGGACGCTCGCGACCGGCGAGGCGCTCACCGCCGGCGAACTGGCCGAGCTCTCCTTCGCCTGGAAGGCCTGCCGCGCCGTCAAGTCCAACGCGATCCTCCTCGCCAAGGGCGGCGCCTCGGTCGGCGTCGGCATGGGCCAGGTCAACCGCGTCGACTCCGCGAAGCTCGCCGTCGAGCGGGCCGGCGCCGAGCGCGCACAGGGCTCGTACGCCGCCTCGGACGCGTTCTTCCCCTTCCCGGACGGCCTGGAGATCCTGGTCGAGGCCGGAGTCAAGGCCGTGGTCCAGCCGGGCGGTTCGGTCCGTGACGAACTGGTCGTGGAGGCCGCGAAGAAGGCGGGCGTCACGATGTACTTCACGGGGACGCGGCACTTCTTCCACTGACGCTCACCCCGCACGACCCCGCCTCATCCGCCCGTACGCGGTTCGCGCCGCGTACGGGCGGATGTGTGTCGGCGGGGGCGAGCAGCTCGCACCACACCGTCTTGCGGTCCGCTTCCTCTTCCCCACCCGTGCCGCGTAGCGGCACAGCAACGATCGAGAAGGCCAGAATCCTCGGGCCTCAGCCCGCCCGAGGAGCAAGTCAAAGCAACGACACCGCAGGCAAGTGCCTCGAAGTAGCCGACTCCCTCCCCGGCGCGATCCCCGTCCACGACTCCAAGAACCCCAAGGGCCCAGCCCTGGTGTTCCGCCACCAGGCCTGGGCCCTCTTCGTCAAGCCGCTCTGGGAGCGGGCGTCAGCAGTTCTTGCTTTGGACGTCCTTCCACACCTTGTTCGTGCCCGTGTACTTCTTGCCGTTGAAGTGGACGGACTTGCGGTTGGCCTCGGTCGGAACGCCGCTCGCCTTGTAGCGCTGCTCGTAGTGCAGGTGCGCCCAGTTGCCGCTGTTGCTTCCGGTGGCGCCGATTCGGCCGATCTTGGTCTTCGCGGTGACGGCGTCGCCCGCCTTGACGTACTTGTTGTACTTGTCCTTGAGATGGTAGTACGCCGTGTACCAGCCGCGGCCGTGGTTGACGATGATGACGTTGCCCGCGCCCCGGTCCCAGAAGGTGCGAGCCACCTTGCCCTTGAAGCCGGGGTACACCGCCTTGCCCGACGAGCCCGGGTTGCCCTTGGCCACGATGTCCACGGCCGGGTTGTGGCCGGAGTCGTAGGTATTGATCTGCCAGCGCGTGTTGCAGCCGAACGGCATCTGGAACTTGGGCTTGGCCGCCGCCGCGACCGCGTCGCCCGCACGGGTCGAGGTCGGTGCCGCCGTGGCCGTGGCGGCGGCCTCGACGCCGAGCGAGAGGACGATCGCGCCTGTCGCGAGTGCCACGGCCGTCCTGCGGCGTCGGTTCATGTCTGCTGTCTTCATGGATCTCCCCGTTGTCGCTCTTGTGTGCTTTGTTATTCTTCGTCCTTCTTTGTTGCGGACAGATCAAGCATCGGGCGGCGGCCGTGAACGCGGTACCTCGAATGTTGTAGGGCGACCGGTCAGCAGGCGTGCACCCACTCGTGAGAGCGGATCACCAGGCCGCCGGGATCTGGGAAATTGACCTTCTGGAGGGCCTGGAGGCAGCCGAACGGCTTCTTCCTGCCGGCCTCGCGGAAGAGCTTGACGTCGTCGTGCGGGTCCCCGGTGTAGCCGTTGTTGAAGGCCGACCTCGGCCTGGTGGCCTTCGCCCAGTCGCAGGTGATGATGCCGCCGATCCAGTCGTCGTCGTACTCGTACCAGGCGCACATCTCGCCCTGCCCGTCCGGCTCCGTGAAGAAGCAGACGTCGCCCTGGTCGCAGCGCGCGTACCCCTGTGGCGCGGGCTCGCGCAGGGTGAGAAGGCCGGCGGTGGCCAGCGACAGCGCCGTGACCGCCGCCAGCGAGACGAGAATGGCCGGATGCGGGCCGCGCCTCGGCTTCAGCCGGGGCAGCCGCGGGGAACGGGCGGCCCCGGCCGCGGCCTCGACCCGGCGCAGCAGGGCCTTCGCGGAGTGCGGGGCGCGGTCGGCGTGGGTGGGGGCGAGGCAGTCCGTGACGATCTGCCGCCAGGCGTCCGGGAGTTCCGGTGAGAGGCGGAGCTCGTCGCGGCCCTTGGCGTAGCACTGGACCGCTTCCCGGCGGGCGCCCGGGTTCGCCCCGGGGAACGGCAGGCAGCCGGTCAGCACCAGGTGGGCGATGATGCCGAAGGCCCAGATGTCCGCGGTGGGACGGGTCTGGTGCCCGCGCTCTCCCACCTCGGCCCACAGGAGTTCGGGCGGAGTGTAGTCGGAGGTGGTGAACGCGGGTGAGTAGGCGTGGGTGCCGTTCAGCTCGGAGGCCAGGTTGAAGTCGGCGAGTCGCACCGAACCGTCCGCCATCAGCAGCACGTTGGCGGGTTTGAGGTCGCCGTGGACCCAGCCCGCGTGATGCAGGTGGGCCACCCCCTCACAGATCTGGGCAACCAGGGACGGCCCTCCGGGGACGGCGACGGCACGGTCGGCGGGGCCGTTTCCCCGGTGTCGTAACCGGGCCGGCAGGTGGTCGAGCAGTTGGTCGAGCGAACCTTCGGCGCGTTCCAGTACGAGGACGGTGGCTCCGTCGAGGCCGGGGCGGGCGGGGTCGTCCACGGTCAGGGTCTCGTACATGCGGATGAGGCGTGGGCGCTGCAGCCTGCGCAGCAACTCGGTCTCCCGCTCGGCGAGTTCCTGCAGGTGGCGCAGTTGGCGTGGAGTCCGGGTGCCGGTGGGCAGGAACTTCAGCGCGGCCTCGGCCGGCAGGCCCTCGGCGGGTTCGGCGCACCGGGCTGCGTACACGCTGCCGAAGGCCCCGGACGCGATGGGGTCGCGCACCTTCCAGGCGCCGACGCGGTAACCCCGGGGAACCTGCACGGCGTACGGCGACGACTCGGCGCTCATCGGGCAGCGCCCCCGTTCCCGCTCAACAGGGCCAGATCGCCCTCCCGTACGAGATCGAAGCGCAGCGCCAGGGAGACCAGGCGCTCCTTCTTGCCGTTGAGGCGGGGGGCGCCGCCCGGCACTGTGTCCGGAGCCGGTTTGAGGCGCAGTTTGACCGCGAGGTAGTCGATGTTCCACGCCACCGACGTACGGGAGACCGCCGGCCACAGGGGACGCAGTTGCTCGACCAGTTCTTCGGCGGTCGGCAGCGGGGCGTGCGGCTCTCCGCGCAGACGCCTGGCGCACAGGGCAACCAGGACGTGGAAGTACCGCCTGCCGCGGTCGAGCGGGAACGCGCACGCGGTGGGCGCCCCGTCCCTCGGTCCGGTCCGGTCCAGGAAGTCGTGGCGCGGGGCCCAGACGTCGAAGCTCAGCAGTTCGCCCGAGGCGGGCAGGACCACGCGGGCGAACTCGAAGGGCACCGGGGCGTCGAGCCGGCCCGGCGCGACTTTGATGTGCTCGCCGGCGCCCTCCGGGTTCTCGACCACGTACGTCTGGGTGCTGCTCAGATTGCTGAGTCTCCAGTAGGCGCCCGCGGTCGTGATCTCTCCGGCCTCACGGGAGACACCCTCGTGCGCGATGGTCAGGTGCGGGCCGTTCGGTGGTGCGGTACGGCCGAACGGCAGGGAATCGCCCGGATCCAGGTGAATGTGATCGTCCGGACGAGTGCTGTGCACGGGCACGACGATGATGCTGTGCATGACTGCTTCCCCTCCCCGACAAGGAACTGGACGTCAGGGTAGGAAGGGAGCGCGCAGTTGCCACAAGTGCACGCAAAGACGGCGTGTCGTGTGCGAATGTGCAGGAGTTCTGCGATAAGCACCCGTGCGGCCTCCGGCCCTCCCCCGAGGGAGCCGGAGACCGCTGATTGTGGGTGGGTCGGTCAGCAGGGGCGCAGGGACCAGATCGGGTCCCAGGTGGCCGTGCCCGCCTGGTACGCCGTGGACGTCCAGCGGACGCTGCCGTCCTTGTTGAAGAACTTGGCGACGGTGCCGGGCGTCTGGTTGTTGGTGAACGGGCCGTCGCCGGTCCAGTTGGTGACGTCCCACGTCTGGCACTTGTAGAAGTCGAACTTGGTGCCCTTGACGATCATGCACAGGTGCCCGTAGCCACAGTCCAGGTCCTGCGCGCCGAGCTTGTTCTTCGGGGCGCGGGTGACGTTCAGGCCGTCGTACCTGACCTCGTTCGCGGAGACCTTCAGGGCCTTCGGGTGGCCGGCGAGTACCTGGTCGGCGGTCTGCTGGAGGCCGGTCACCCGGGTGCCGTCCGGCGAGTCGGCGGCGGTGGCCGCGACCGTCGAGCCGGCGAGCAGCGCGGTGGCCGCGACGAGAAGCGCGGCCGGTTTGATGATGCTCACTGTTGTTCCCCCATGACGTCGTTGGTCATGCCGCCGAAGCGGTGTGCACACACCGTCCCAACCGGGGCCGCCGCGAGGTACCTCGGACGTCTCAGGGTCACTTCTTGCCGGGAGGCGCGTACTCCTTGAGGTAGTGAGCGACGCGGGCGGAGTAGGCGCGGTACTTCGGGGGAACTCCGCCCGCGGCGTTCACCTTCTTGTACGAGGTCCGGTAGGCGGCGGCGAGCAGTACGCGGCGGTCGCCCGGCAGCGAGGTGTTCAGAAGCGGTTCCATGTAGCACAGGTAGCGGCCCATGGCCGGGATGGACACGGAGGGCGACAGGGGCGGCACAGGGGTCGCCGAGGCGGGCACGCCGTCCGGGCGGATCCACCAGCGCAGCACACCGGGGGTCCAGCGGGCGATGCCGTATTCGCCGCCGTCCACGGACGGGTCGGAGAGGTTCGGGTCGAAGTCGCTCTCCACCTTCAGCATCGCCGCGATGAGCGCCGGGGAGACCTCCCGCTGCAGGCAGTCGTGGGCCGAGTCGACGATGAGGTGGCGGTACCGCACCGGGACGCCCTTGTCGGTACGGAGTTCGGAGGCGCCGTAGGCGGCGGCCCCCGTGACCGCCTTGCCGTCGCCCGGCCCCGAGTCGGCCCAGTTGCTGATGCCGTAGCCGAGTGCCGCCACGGCCACCGTCGCCACCGCCGATGCCAGCGCCACCGCGGACCGGCGCCGGCGGGACAGCAGCACCCTGGGCAGCCGGGGCGAGCGTCCCGTACCGGCCGCCTCCTCGACCCGGCGCAGCAGCGCGTCGGTGCCGACGCGGTCCGCGTGCGTACGGGACAGGCAGTCCCGCACGATCTCCCGCCAGGCGTCCGGGAGTTCGGGGGACAGGCGCAGCTCGTCGGTGCCGCGCGCGTAGGCGGCGGCCGCGTCGCGGCGGGCGGTCGGGGTGGCGCCGGGCAGCGGGAAGGAGTCGGTGAGGACGAGGTGGGCGAGGACACCGAACGCCCAGACGTCGGCGGAGGGCCGGATCTGGCGGCCGCGGGCGCCGATCTCCGACCACAGCAGCTCCGGCGGCGTGTAGTCGGGGGTGGAGAACGCGGGCGTGTACGCGTGGGTGCCCTCCAGCTCCGCGGCCATGTTGAAGTCCGCCAGCCGTGCCGAACCGTCCTTCATCAGCAGCACGTTGGCCGGTTTCAGGTCGCCGTGCACCCAGCCGGCGCCGTGCAGTTGGGCCAGCCCCTCGCAGATCTGCGCGAGCAGCGCGGGCCCGGCGGCCGGGCGGGGCGTGGCCGAGAGCTGGGCGGACAGGGAGCGTTCCGCCTTCTCCAGTACGAGGACGGTGGCGCCGTCGAGGGCGGGGCGCGACGGGTCGTCGACGGTGAGGGTCTCGTACATCCGGATGAGGCGCGGGCGTCTGAGCCGGCGGTGCAACGCGACCTCGCGCTCGACGAGTTCGCGCAGATGCGTCAACTGGCGCGGGGTGCCCGTGCCGGTGGGCAGGAACTTCAGGGCGGCCGTTCGGGGCAGCTCCTCGCCGGCCGTGTCGACCGTGCGCCGCCCCTCGTACACGCTCCCGAAGGCGCCCGTCGCGATCGGCTCCCGTACCTCCCAGACGCCCACCCGGTACCCCTTGGGCACCGGCACGGCGTACGGCTCGGTCACCGGCCCACCCGGCCGGAGGGCGCGGCGGCCAGCACGACCAGGTCGTCCTCCCGGACGAGGTCGAAGCGGAGCGCGAGGGAGACCAGCGACTCCTTCTTGCCGTTGAGGCGCGGGCCCGTGTCGGCTTCGTCAGGACCGGGCTTCAGGCGCAGCTTCACCGCGAGGTAGTCGATGTTCCACTGCACCGAAGTGCGGGACGCGCTGGGCCAGTTCGGGCGCAGCCGGTCCACGACCTGGTCCACCGTGGGCAGCGCGGCGTGCGGTTCGCCCCTCAGACGGGGTTCGCACAGGGCGGCGAGGACCGCGAAGTAGCGCTTGGTGCGGTCGACGGCGAAGGCGGGGGCGGTGGTCGCGCCGTCGAGTCCGCCGTCGGAGTGGAGGTAGTCGTGGCGCGGCGCCCACACCTCGATCGGCAGCAGGTCGCCCGCGGCGGGCAGCACGATCCGCGAGAACTCGAAGGGGACCGGTGCGTCGAGACGGCCCGGCCCGACCTTGATGTGCTCGCCCGCGCCCTCCGGGTTCTCCACGACGTACGTCTGCACGCGGCTGAGGTTGCTCAGTATCCAGAAGGCGCCCTGCGCGGTGATCTCACCGGCCCGGCGGGACACCCCGTCGTGCGGGATCGTCACGTCGACGTCGACCGCCGAACGCCCGAAGGTCAGCCGCTCGCCGGGTGCGAGCCGGAACTGGTTGCGGTTTCGCTCGTCCTCCGTGGTCGGCGGAGGTACCACGATGATGCTGTACAAGGTGCGTCTCCCGTGCCTGCCGGCTACCCACGTCAGAGTAGGGCGACGCACCAGGGCCGTGTCCCCCTTGTGCAGGGTGAGACACGGCCCTTGGGCGTGAATGGCGTGAACTGTTCAGTAGCGCGGGCGGTTGAACCACGTCGTGGCCGCGCCGTTCACCATCGAGGCGAGGATGATGCCGGCGATGGCGAGTGAGATCAGGCCGCCGAACGTCGCCGAGCCGTTCGCGCCGTTCACGATGTTGACGATGCCGCCGAGGATCATCAGCGACGCGTACACGATCGTGGTGATGCGGATGCCGCTGCCGCCGTTCTTGAACTTGACGCCCAGGAAGATCGACAGGGCGCCCAGGCCCACCAGGAGCGCCGCGACCAGGAAGCCGAGCCCGGCCAGCGTGTCCGTGTTGTCGCCGGAGCCGACGCCGTTGGACAGGTCCTGGGCGGCGCCGACGGCGAGGCCCGCGATGATGCCGAACAGGATCTGGAAGCCCGCGAGGACGAAGAGCAGCACGCGCGCGGTCTTCATCAGGCCGGGCATCACGACCGGCATCTGGTTGCCGCCCTGGTAGCCGGGGTACGCCGGCTGCTGCGGGTAGCCCCCGTAAGCGGGCTGCTGCGGAGCGCCCTGCGGGTAGCCGTATCCGGGCTGGTTCTGGGGCGCCTGCGGCGGGTAGCCGGGCGGGGGGTTCTGCGGCTGCCCCTGCGGGGGACCGTAGGGGTTGTTCGGATCGCCGAAACTCATGGCGGGATTTCCTCCGTTTGCCTTCTGTGGGGACGGGGCGCGGCACGGTGCGGAGGAATTTCTACAGAGCGGTCCGTCCCCCCGGTACTGCCCGCGGCACTGTGGTGCTCATCGTTCTTTAACAGCCTCTTACTTGTCCAGCCGCATCCGCTATGTGTTGTGCAAGTGCAACATCACTGATCATGGGCGGATACGGGCGGAGTCGCGGCCGGGCCTCCCCGAGGCCCCCTGATTGGAACCTGGGGGCGGT
Source organism: Streptomyces sp. DF42 (assembly GCF_058267695.1). NCBI lineage: Bacteria > Bacillati > Actinomycetota > Actinomycetes > Kitasatosporales > Streptomycetaceae > Streptomyces > Streptomyces sp. DF42. The sequence goes on from NZ_CM177859.1 coordinate 6,028,774, forward strand.
CATCCGCGAGGATGGGGCCATGACCGCCCAGATTCTCGATGGCAAGGCCACCGCAGCCGCGATCAAGTCCGATCTGACCGCCCGCGTGGCGGCGCTGAAGGAGAAGGGCGTCACGCCCGGCCTCGGCACGATCCTCGTCGGGAACGACCCCGGTAGCCAGAAGTACGTCGCCGGCAAGCACCGCGACTGCGCCCAGGTCGGCATCGCCTCCATCCAGCGCGAACTGCCGGAGACGGCGACGCAGGAGGAGATCGAGGCCGTCGTACGGGAGCTGAACGAGGACCCGGCGTGCACCGGTTACATCGTCCAGCTGCCGCTGCCCAAGGGCATCGACGAGAACCGGATCCTGGAGCTCATGGACCCGGACAAGGACGCCGACGGCCTGCACCCGATGAACCTCGGCCGCCTCGTCCTGAACGAGCCGGCCCCGCTGCCCTGCACCCCCAACGGCGTCCTGACCCTCCTGCGCCGCTACGGCGTCGAGATCAAGGGCGCCGAGGTCGTGGTCGTCGGCCGCGGTGTCACCATCGGCCGCCCGATGCCCCTGCTGCTCACCCGCCGCAGCGAGAACGCGACCGTCACCCAGTGCCACACCGGCACGCGCGACCTGTCGTCCCACCTCAAGCGCGCGGACATCATCGTCGCCGCCGCCGGCTCGGCCCACCTGATCCGTCCCGAGGACGTGAAGCCGGGCGCCGCCGTCCTAGACGTCGGTGTCTCGCGCAGCGCCGAGGGCAAGATCGTGGGCGACGTCCACCCGGGCGTCGCCGAGGTGGCCGGCTGGATCTCGCCGAACCCGGGCGGTGTCGGCCCGATGACCCGTGCGCAGCTGCTCGTCAACGTGGTCGAGGCGGCGGAGCGCAGTGCCGGCTGAGGCGAAGGGCCCCGAGCGGGCGGCGAGGGAGACCGAGCGCGAGGTGAAGCACCCCGAGCGGCAGGCGGAGGAGACCGTCCGTGACGCGATCAGCGCCCCGGACGCCGAGGGGCGGCCGCGCCGCACGACCCGCCGCTTCCCGCTGTTCACGAAGGACACCGCGCGCCCCGAGGGCGGCGGCAGGGCCGCCCCGGGCGACGCTCCCGCGCCCGCCCGGCAGTGGCCGATCCTCGCCGTCCTCGGCCTGGTCGCGCTCGGTCTGCTGGTGACCGCGCTGGACGCCTTCCGCTACGGCACCCTGCTGATCGGCATCGCCCTGGTGGCGGGCGCCGTGCTGCGCTGGGTCCTGCCCGACGTCGGCATGCTCGCCGTGCGCTCCCGCTTCACGGACATCGCCACCTACGGCCTGCTGGGCACGGCGATCGTCCTGCTGGCGATGATGGTGCAGCCGGACCCGTGGCTGCAGATCCCGTTCCTGAAGGACACGCTGCACCTCACGGTGAGCAGCGGCTAGCCGCCGCGGGGAACGTCTCACGACGACGGCCCGTCCTCTCCCCCGATGAAGGACGGGCCGTCGCCGGGACCCACCCTCCTGCAGGGTGAACTGCCTGTTCAACGGCTATCAGAGCGCTGTGGCACGGAGGTGACCGTTCCGCAACGCGGGAACCATCGGCGGGCCTGCGTCGTCACCTGGTCAGACCGGGCAATGCGAGGAACGCCGTGGAGGTGGGCGATGGGCGGCTGGCAGCCGCTGGCGGAGGATCTGCCGCCGGAGGTGCGGCACTTCGTGGAGCAGCTGCGGCTCCTCAAGGACCGTACGGGGCTCAGCCTCGTCTCCCTCGGCGCCCGCACCGCGTACAGCAAGTCATCCTGGCACCGCTACCTCAACGCGACCCAGCCCCCGCCCCGGCAGGCGGTCCTCGCCCTGTGCCGGATCGCGGGCCTCGCCGACACGGACGCCGAACGCTTCACCGTGCGCTGGGAACTGGCCGTCAAGGCCTGGCCGCGCCCGGCGAAACCCGCCGGTGAGGAGAGCGCGCCCGAGTACGAGGACGACCCCACCCTGCCGTGGTGGGACACACCCGAGGAGGACAGCGGCCGCAGGCCCGGCGCATGGCCGCTGCTCTACGCCGCACTGCTCCTCCTCCTCATGCTGCTGGTCCTGGCCGTGGGTGCCGTCCTCCTCGGGTGAGTTGCCCGTGAGTGGGGTGGATACGTCCGTGACATGTGGGGTTGTCCATGTGTGTCTACCGTGTCGATGTATTGACAAGTTTGCGGATTTGACACGGGATTGTTCGAAGAGCGGGCTAGCGTGGGCGCGTCCGGCCGGGCGGCGGAGGGGGCCGCCGGTGGGACACTGGACCACGGCCGGGTCGGCGTGCAACGGTGCATGCCGCGCGGCTCGAACGCTCCCGTGCGCCCCCATCCCGGGAACTGAGATCCTTACTGGGCGCATCCCTGTGGGTAGCCAGAACGGGCACCACGCGCGGGGGAACGCGAGGAAGACCAGCACAACCGGGGGAAGAGGGGGGAAGCAATGCCTCGTTGGAGGGCCTTGCCGGACGAACTCGATCCACAGGTCAGGGAGTTCGCGAGCCAGCTGCGCCGGCTCGTGGACCGCAGCGGCCTGAGCATCGCGTCGGTGGCCGACCGTACGGGCTACAGCAAGACGTCCTGGGAGCGGTATCTGAACGGCCGGCTGCTCGCGCCCAAGGGCGCGATAGTGGCGTTGGCGGAGGTCACGGGTACCAACCCGATCCATCTGACGACGATGTGGGAGCTCGCCGAGCGCGCCTGGAGCCGTTCGGAGATGCGTCACGACATGACCATGGAGGCCATCCGGATCTCCCAGGCGCGCGCCGCGCTCGGTGAGTTCGGGGCGCCGCCCGCCAATGCCAAGGGGAGCAGGACGGCCCGCAGGTCCGGCAGCGCGACGGCGACGCCGGGGATCGCGGGCCCGGCCGGTGTGGCGCCGACGGTGCCGCCGCAGCCGAGGGCGCCGGACGCGCAGGACTCGGCGGGTTCCTCTCCCGCCGCTCCTGCCGACTCCCCGGCCTCCTCTCCCGCGCGTGCCCCGGCTTCTCCCGCGGGGAGTTCCTCCGGCACGAACTCGTGGGGGGTGGCCGGATACCGGGGCCCCGCGCAGTCCGCCGCGCGCACGCCCGGGGCCGCGACGCCGACACCGAAGCCGACACCGGCGCCGGGCCCGGTGGCCGACGGTCCGGGCTGGACACCGGGGACGCCGAGCCCGTTCGGCGAGCCGCCGCAGGGCCCGCGGCCCGGGGGGAACTCCTCCTCCGGCGGGCGCAGGCGCAGGCTGACGATGTTCCTCGCGGGTGTCGTGGGCGTGCTGGTGGTGATCGCGGCGGTGTTCTACCTGACCGACAACGGCTCGGACAAGAAGAACGAGGGCGGCGGCTCGCCGTCGCCGTCCGTCAGCGCACAGACCGACCTGCCGGCCGGCGTGAAGTGCAGCGGTGCCTCCTGCACCGGCAAGGACGCCGAGGCCATGGGCTGCACCAAGGACACCGCCGCGGTGACCACCGCCAAGACCGCCGTCGTCGGCACGACCACGGTGGAGGTGCGTTACAGCAAGACGTGCGGCGCGGCCTGGGGCCGTATCACCCAGGCTGCACAGGGGGACTCCGTCCAGGTGACCGCGGGCAGTGCCAAGCAGGACGACAGCATCACCGCGGCCGGGGACAACATCGCCTACACGCCGATGGTCGCCGTGAAGGACGCGGGCGAGGCGAAGGCGTGCGCGACGCTGGCTTCCGGCCAGAAGGGCTGCACGCAGTAGCGCCGTGGCACGAGGGAACGGCGCGACGGAAGAGCGCGGTGGAAAAGAGGGGGCGGCCGCCCGTCCGGGAGAGGGGGGACATGGGCGGCCGCCGATGGGGGGTACCGACTGTGCCGGACTCCCGTGGGGGTAACGTCCGCGTGCCCGGGATGGGGGCGACTATTCCTGCCGTTCCGGATTTCTTTGCCGCCCCCGGATTTCTTCGTGCCGGGGCGTGCTGTGGGCTGGGCCACACGGACCCGGACGACCGGGATCCCGGATGCGCGATAGCCTGACCGGTGGATCTCTTGATACCAAGAGATCGATCATTTGTACGTCCGCGCACCCCAGGGCAAGGACGCCCACCGCCAGCTGTCATACGGAGAACGCCATGACCCGCACTCCCGTGAACGTCACCGTCACCGGCGCGGCCGGCCAGATCGGTTACGCCCTGCTCTTCCGCATCGCCTCCGGCCAGCTGCTCGGCGCGGACGTGCCGGTCAAGCTGCGCCTGCTGGAGATCACGCCCGCGCTGAAGGCCGCCGAGGGCACCGCGATGGAGCTCGACGACTGCGCCTTCCCGCTGCTCCAGGGCATCGACATCACGGACGACCCGAACGTCGCCTTCGACGGAGCCAACGTCGGTCTGCTCGTCGGCGCCCGCCCCCGCACCAAGGGCATGGAGCGCGGTGACCTGCTTTCCGCCAACGGCGGCATCTTCAAGCCGCAGGGCAAGGCCATCAACGACAACGCCGCGGACGACGTCAAGATCCTGGTCGTGGGCAACCCGGCCAACACCAACGCGCTGATCGCCCAGGCCGCCGCCCCGGACGTACCGGCCGAGCGCTTCACCGCGATGACCCGCCTCGACCACAACCGCGCGCTGACCCAGCTCGCGAAGAAGACGGGCTCCACGGTCGCCGACATCAAGCGCCTGACCATCTGGGGCAACCACTCCGCCACCCAGTACCCCGACATCTTCCACGCCACGGTCGCCGGCAAGAACGCCGCCGAGACCGTGAACGACGAGAAGTGGCTGGCCGAGGAGTTCATCCCGACCGTCGCCAAGCGCGGTGCCGCGATCATCGAGGCCCGTGGCGCGTCCTCCGCCGCGTCCGCCGCCAACGCCGCCATCGACCACGTGTACACCTGGGTCAACGGCACGGCGGACGGCGACTGGACCTCCATGGGCATCCCGTCGGACGGCTCGTACGGCGTCCCCGAGGGCCTGATCTCCTCCTTCCCCGTCACCACCAAGGACGGCCGGTACGAGATCGTCCAGGGCCTGGACATCAACGAGTTCTCGCGCGCCCGCATCGACGCCTCCGTGAAGGAGCTCGAGGAGGAGCGCGAGGCGGTCCGCGGTCTCGGCCTCATCTGAACCTGCTGAGCCCTTACGGCTTTACGGTTCTGTCACGACCCTGCACGGGCCCCGTTCCGGTTTCCTACCGGAACGGGGCCCGTGGCCCTTTTCGCCGCTACCGTCAGAAGCGGTACCCAATGGGGTGATTCGGGGGGCGTGTCATGAGTGAACGGGACGGCTTCGACGGCAGCCGCGGTGACCGTCGTGACGACGGCCGTGGTGACGGCCGCAACTCCGCTTCCGGCCCGGAGCGTGAACCGAGCGAGGAGAGAGGCCAGGCGGCCTGGGCCGCCCAGCAGCCGGGAGCCGTGCCGCCGTGGTCCTCGGCACAGACACAGACGAGCCAGTCCCCGCCGCCCTGGGCGTCCGCCGACACCTATACGGGCAGCCCCATGCCGTCGGCGGGGTCGTCGTGGCCACCACCGCCACCACCCCCGCTCCCGGGCCCTGGACCGGTACCGGTACCGATGACCGTCCCGACCCCGGCGGCCGTACCCGCTCCCCGCCGCGGAGCCCGCGGCCTGCTGCTCGCCCTGACCCTCGTGGTGGTCGTCGGCGCGGGCGCCGGAGCCGGCTTCTGGTATCTCACCCGCGACAACTCGACCGGCACCGGGGCCGGTTCGGCGACGAGTGTCAGCGTCACGGTCACCACCACGCAGTCGCAGACCCGGACGCCCACCTCCGCCCACACCGGCACCGGCACTCCGACGGCCTCGACGCTCGCGTCCCCGTCGCCCTCGGTCGGCTACCGCCGCGCCGAGGATCCCGTCGGCTACACGGTCGACGTCCCGGACGGCTGGACCCGACGTCAGGCACAGGGCAAACTCGCGCCGATCGTCTACTACGACGCTCCGGGCGGCAGCAGGCAGCTGCAGATCTTCAAGGTCACCGAGGACACCCCCTACGAGTCCCTGACCCTCGCGGAGACCGACCCCGGCTACGGCTTCGCGAAGCAGCCCGGCTACCAGGCCCTGGAGCACGACCGCGGCGACACCTGGGCCGAACTGTCGTACCGCTACAAGGACAAGGACAAGGGCACCCGCCAGGTCATCGACCACCGCTTCCAGGCCGCCGACGGCACGCTGTACGCGATCCGCTCCAGCGGACCCGCGGATCTGGACCCCGCGCGGGTACGCGAGCCGCTGGCAACGGCAGTGCGCTCCTTCTGCCCGACCGGAGCGCAGTGCACATAGGCGCCACTTGAGCCCGCGCCTGCACGGCGACGTATCCAGCGACCTGACCGGCTCGACCGGCTGATCAGGGGCGGGACTTCGGTCCCGGACGCGGTACGGGTCCCGCTCCCGAACCGGGCGAGCAGGCGGGGGAGGGGAGTCGGGAATCGCGGCCCGACCGGACGCGACGTACGCGGCGGATTCGGAGGTCGGTGTCGACGCCGTGGTTGCCGGACTCGGCCTGGAGCGCCGGGTGGTCAGGCGGTCGGTCCCAGTCGCTTCTCGAACCAGTGGGCTGCGTAGACGTGGTCCACGTACGCGGGGATCTCCGTGTACCCGGACGCCCGGTACATGGCCTGCGCCTCGGTGAGGGTGGCATGCGTGTCGAGTCGTACGACGGTGAGGCCGCGGTCCGCGGCCGCACCCTCCAGGGCGTCGAGGATCCGCCGTGCGAGGCCGAGCCGCCGTGCCTCCCGGTGCACCCACACGTGCCGGATCTCGCCCACGCCCGGCTCCAGCCTGCGCAGCGCGCCGCAGCCCACCGGCCGGCCTTCCTCGTACGCGACGAAGAACGCCCCGGCGTCCCCCGACACCTCCCGCGGCTCCACCAGGTCGGACTTGTCGAAGCCCTCCGGGAAGCGTTCGTCGATGTCGGCGGCGTACGCGTCCAGGCAGGCGCGGGCGTCCGGGGAGGCACCGTCGACGTGCTCGACGGTGATGCCGGCCAGGCGCAGCAGGCGCTGTGTTGTGGCCATCGCCTCGATGAGCTGCTCGCGCCGGCCGGGGCTCAGGGCGTCCAGGAGTCCGGTCGCGAGCAGGTCGGCCCGGCGGTTCTGCTCCTGGACCTCGACGCGCCCGGCGGGGGTCGGCTCGATCATGCGCAGCCGGTTGTCGTCCGGGTGGACGCCGACCCGGACCAGCCCCTGCGCCTCCAGTGCCTTCACCATGCGGCTCAGATATCCGGCGTCGAGACCCAGGGTCGCGCGCAGCTCGCGCAGGGAGATCCGGCCCCGGTTCTCGGCGATCTCGAACAGCAGCCGGGCCTCGCCGAGCGGGCGGTCCTGGCCGAGGTAGTGGTCGTCGAGTGCCCCGATACGGCGGGTGAGGTAGCGGTTGAAGCGGCGGAGGGCCGCCACCTCCTCCGGCGACGCGGGCTCCACCGTCCCCGGCTCCACGGTCACGGGCTCCATAGTTCTTTGACTTTAGTCAAAGGTTTCTCGCGGAGTCCATGGCCGGGCGCCGGATCGGACCGATTTCGGCGATGTTTAGGCCCTATTTGCCCGCATTCTCAGTGACACAGAGCACTTTGAGCCATGGATCGCGCATGCATCCTGGGGCGAAGGGCAGGCGATCACGGTCCTCATGAGTGACACCTGTGTCACTCAGAGGTGCTGAACTGGAACGGAAGGCAACACGGATCATGGCGGACCGAGCGGAAACCCAAGAACTGGACGCGCAGGCGACCATCCACGTGGCGGGGGAATGGCGAGCAGCCCTCTCCGGCGCCACGCGCGAGATTCTCGACCCCGCGGACGGTCAGGGCTTCGCTCTGGTCGCGGAGGGCGACGAAAAGGACACGGACCTGGCGGTCGCGGCGGCACGCCAGGCCTTCGACCACGGCGATTGGCCGCACACCCCCGTGGCCGAGCGTGCCGCGCTGCTGCGCCGCGTCGCCGACCTCCTGGTGCGCGACCGCGAGCGGCTCGGACGGCTGGAGAGCCGCGACGCGGGCAAGACCGTCGAAGAGGGCCGGATCGACATCGACTGCGTCGCCGACGCCTTCCGCTACTTCGCCGACCTCGTCGCAGGCGAGGCCCCGGGCCGGGTCGTCGACGCGGGCTCGCCCGACGTCCACAGCGTCGTCGTACACGAACCCGTCGGTGTCTGCGCGCTGATCACGCCCTGGAACTACCCGCTTCTGCAGGCCAGTTGGAAGATCGCCCCCGCCCTCGCGGCGGGCAACACCTTCGTGGTCAAGCCGAGCGAGATCACCCCGCTGACCACGATCGCCCTCATCGACCTGCTCACCGAGGCCGGGCTCCCCGCCGGCGTCGCGGGCATCGTCACCGGCCCCGGCCACTCGGTCGGCGCCCGTCTCGCCGAGCACCCCGACGTCGACCTGGTCTCCTTCACCGGCGGCCTGGCGAGCGGCACCAAGGTCGCGCACGCCGCGGCGCCGAGCGTGAAGAAGGTGGCCCTCGAACTCGGCGGCAAGAACCCCAACGTCGTCTTCGCCGACGCCTGCGCCACGGACGAAGGGTTCGACACGGCCGTCGACCAGGCCCTGAACGCCGCGTTCATCCACAGCGGCCAGGTCTGCTCGGCCGGTGCCCGCCTCATCGTCGAGGAGTCCGTGCGGGAGCGCTTCGTCGCCGAACTCGCCCGCCGGGCAAGCCGGATCCGCCTCGGCCGGGGCACCGAGGACGCCGTGGAGTGCGGTCCCCTCGTCTCCGAGCAGCAGCGCGCCAAGGTCGAGGAGTACGTCGCCTCCGCGCTGGCCGAGGGCGCGGTGCTGCGGACCGGCGGCCGGCGGCCCGAGGCGGCGCCGGAGCGGCCCGCCGGCGGCTACTTCTACGAGCCGACGGTCCTCGACCAGTGCCACCGCGAGATGCGCGTCGTACGCGAGGAGGTCTTCGGCCCCGTCCTCACCGTCGAGACCTTCCGCACCGAGGACGAGGCCGTCGCCCTCGCCAACGACACCGAGTACGGCCTCGCGGGCGGCGTCTGGAGCGCCGACGCCGGCCGGGCCCGCAGGGTCGCCGGCCGGCTGCGGCACGGCACCGTCTGGATCAACGACTTCCACCCCTACCTGCCGCAGGCGGAGTGGGGCGGCTTCGGCAAGAGCGGCGTGGGCCGCGAACTCGGCCCCGCCGGCCTCGCCGAGTACCGCGAGACCAAGCACGTCTACCAGAACCTCGCGCCGAAGCCGGTGCGCTGGTTCGCGGGCTGAGCCGCACGCCACGACCGATCCCCCCACCCCCTTGGAGCACCACCCCCCATGTCCGAGAACACGCAGGTCTACGACTACGTCGTCATAGGCGGCGGCACGGCAGGGTCCGTCATCGCCTCCCGCCTCACCGAGAACCCGGACGTCACCGTCGCCGTCATCGAGGGCGGCCCCAGCGACGTCGGCCGCGAGGACGTGCTGACGCTGCGCCGCTGGATGGGCCTGTTGGGCGGCGAGCTGGACTACGACTACCCCACCACCGAGCAGCCCCGCGGCAACTCCCACATCCGGCACAGCCGTGCCCGTGTCCTCGGCGGCTGCTCCTCCCACAACACGCTCATCGCCTTCAAGCCGCTGCCCTCCGACTGGGACGAGTGGGAGGAGGCCGGCGCCAAGGGCTGGGGCGCGGTGCCCATGGAGGCGTACTACGCGCGGCTCCTCAACAACATCGTCCCGGTCGACGAGAAGGACCGGAACGCCATCGCCCGGGATTTCGTCGACGCCGCTCAGCACGCGACGGGGGTTCCCCGGGTCGAGGGCTTCAACCGTGCGCCGTTCACCGATGGTGTCGGCTTCTTCGACCTCGCCTACCACCCCGAGGACAACAAGCGGTCGTCGGCGTCGGTGGCGTATCTGCACCCCGTGATGGACGAGCGCCGGAACCTGACGATCCTCCTGGAGACCTGGGCGCACCGGCTGGAGCTGAACGGCACCCGCGCCGAGGGCGTGCACGTCCGCACGAAGGACGGCGAGGAGATCCTCGTACGGGCCCGACACGAGGTCCTGCTCTGCGCCGGCGCCGTCGACTCCCCCCGCCTGCTGATGCACTCCGGCATCGGCCCCCGCGAGGACCTCGAAGCGCTCGGCATACCCGTGGCGCACGACCTGCCCGGCGTCGGCGAGAACCTCCTGGACCACCCCGAGTCGGTGATCGTCTGGGAGACGAACGGCCCGATCCCGGAGAACTCCGCGATGGACAGCGACGCCGGACTGTTCGTGCGCCGCGACCCCGGACACGCGGGCCCGGACCTGATGTTCCACTTCTACCAGGTCCCCTTCACGGACAACCCCGAGCGCCTCGGCTACGAACGGCCGCCGTACGGCGTCTCGATGACCCCGAACATCCCCAAGCCGAAGAGCCGCGGCCGGCTGTACCTCACCAGCGCCGACCCGTCCGTGAAGCCGGCCCTCGACTTCCGCTACTTCACCGACGAGGACGACTACGACGGCCGCACCCTCGTCGACGGCATCCGCATCGCCCGCGAGATCGCGCGGACCGAGCCGCTCGCGGGCTGGCTCAAGCGCGAGGTGGCTCCCGGCCCGCACCTCACGAGCGACGAGGAGCTCAGCGAGTACGCCCGCAAGGTCGCCCACACCGTGTACCACCCGGCGGGCACCTGCCGTATGGGCGCCGCGGACGACCCGCAGGCCGTCGTCGACCCGGAGCTGAGGATCCGCGGCCTGGACGGGATCCGCATCGCCGACGCCTCCGTGTTCCCGACCATGACCGCCGTGAACCCGATGATCGGCGTGCTGATGGTCGGGGAGAAAGCCATAGACCTGATCGGAAGTGGTGCGTGATGAGTACGTCCGTCTTTTCCGTCGAAGGACTGTGGAAGGTGTTCGGCCCGAAGGCCGACCGCGTTCCCGCAGACCCCGAGCTGACCTCGCTGGAACCCGCCGAACTCCGCTCCCGCACCGGCTGCACCGCCGCCGTGCGCGACGTCTCGTTCGAGGTGCAGAAGGGCGAGGTCTTCGTGGTGATGGGCCTGTCCGGCTCCGGCAAGTCCACCCTGGTGCGCTGTCTGACCCGGCTGATCGAGCCGACGGCGGGTGCCATCGCCATCGACGGTGAGGACGTACGCGCCATGGACAAGACCCGGCTGCGCGAACTGCGCCGCCACCGCGCCGCGATGGTCTTCCAGCACTTCGGCCTGCTGCCGCACCGCACGGTCCTCGACAACGTGGCGTACGGCCTCGAGATCCAGGGCGTGAGCAAGGCCGAGCGGCGGGCGCGCGCCCAGGCGGTCGTCGAAAAGGTCGGCCTGGAGGGCCTGGAGCAGCGCCGCCCGGCCCAGCTGTCCGGCGGCCAGCGCCAACGCGTGGGCCTGGCCCGGGCGCTCGCGGTGGACCCCGAGGTCCTGCTGTTCGACGAGCCGTTCAGCGCGCTCGACCCGCTGATCCGGCGGGACATGCAGGAGGAGGTGGTCCGACTGCACCGCGAGGAGGGCCGCACGATGGTCTTCATCACCCACGACCTCTCCGAGGCACTGAAGCTGGGCGACCGCATCGCCCTGATGCGCGACGGCAGGGTGGTGCAGCTCGGCACCCCCGAGGAGATCGTCGGCAGCCCGGCCGACGACTACGTACGCGAGTTCGTCCGGGACGTGTCGCGCGAGCAGGTGATGACGGTACGTACGGCGATGCGGCCCGGGGGCTGCGACGCGGCCGAGCATCCCGGCGCTCTCGACCCCGGCGCGGTCGTCGCCGACGCGATCAAGGTCGTCGCCCGTAGCGGCAAGGCGGCCTGCGTCGTGGAGCACGGGCGCTGCCTCGGCGTCGTCGACCACGAAAGGCTCCTCGGCGTCGTCGCCGGAACGGAGCCGCAGAAGGAGGCGGTCTGATGGCCACGGTCACCGCATCCGCCCCGCGCATCGGCCTCCCCGGTGTGCTGAAACACCCCGCGGCCCGCAAGCTGCTGCTCCTCACGCTCGCCGCGGCGATCCTCGTGCCGCTGGCCAACGCCCGCTGGGCGAGCGGCAGTTGGCCCGACGCCCTCACCGTCGACCTCACCAAGCCGCTCACCAGCACCAGCAACTGGATCATCGACAACCGGGACAGCCACCCCCTGTTCCTCTACTTCTTCGGCTACATCAGCAACGCGGTCGTGCTCTCCGTACGCGCCGTGTATCTGGTGCTCCTCGCCGCGGGCTGGGCCGGCGTCACGGCCCTCGGGGCGCTCGTGGCCTGGCGCGTCGCCGGAGCGCGGCTCGCGATCGGCACGGCCGCCGCCTTCCTCGCCTGCGGGCTGCTCGGCATGTGGGTGCCGACCATGCAGACCCTCGCGCTGATGGTGGTCGCCGTCCTCGTGTCGGTCGTCGTGGGAGCCCTGCTCGGCCTCGGCGCCGGTCTCTCCGACCGTCTCGACCGGATCCTGCGCCCGGTCCTCGACACCATGCAGGTGCTGCCGGCCTTCGCGTATCTGCTGCCGGTCGTGCTGGTCTTCGGCATCGGCGTCCCCGCGGCGGTCCTCGCCACCGTCGTCTACGCCGCCCCGCCCATGGCCCGCCTCACCTCCCTCGGTCTGCGCGGCGCCGACAAGGAGGTCCTGGAGGCGGTCGAGTCGCTCGGCGCCACCGCACCCCAGCGGCTGCTCACCGCCCGCATCCCACTGGCCCGCAAGGAACTCCTCCTCGGCCTGAACCAGACGATCATGATGGCGCTGTCGATGGCCGTCATCGCCTCCGTCATCGGCGCGGGCGGCCTCGGTGACCGGGTCTACCAGGCGCTGGCCTCCGTCGACGTGGGCGCGGCGCTCGCGGCAGGCATCCCGATCGTGCTGCTGGCCGTCGTACTGGACCGGATCACCGGCGCGGCCGGCGGCGGCACCGGAGAGCCCCGGCGCGCGGCGAGCAACAGGGGCGGCGTGCGGCGCCTCGTGGTGGGGCGGTGGCCGGGTGACGCGTGGGCGTACGCCCTTCTCGCCGCCGTGGTGGCGGCGGTCGCCGGCCGGCTGGCAGGCCGCCTGGACTGGCCCGAGGCCTGGATCGTGAACATCGCCGAACCGGTCAACCGGGCCGTCGACTGGATGACCGCGCACCTGTACTCGGGCGTGCCCGTCGTGGGCGGCACCGCCGAGTGGGCGGGCCACTTCACCACCTGGGTGCTGGACCCTGTCCGCAGCGGCCTGCAGTGGCTGCCCTGGTGGTCGGTCCTGCTGCTGGTGGCGGCGCTCGCCTGGCTGATCGGCACCTGGCGCACCGCGCTCACCGCCGTCCTCGCCATGGCCGCGATCGGCGTGCTCGGCGTGTGGCAGCCGTCCCTCGACACGCTCTCCCAGGTCCTCGCCGCCGTCGCCGTCACCCTCGTCCTGGGCTTCGCGACCGGCATCGCGGCGGCCCGCAGCGACCGCTTCGAGCGACTGCTGCGCCCCGTCCTGGACGTCTTCCAGACGATGCCGCAGTTCGTGTACCTGATCCCGGTGGTCGCCCTGTTCGGAGTGGGCCGCGCGCCCGCCGCGGCGGCGGCCGTCGTCTACGCGCTTCCCGCCGTCGTCCGCATCACCACACAGGGCCTGCGCCAGGTCGACCCGGCCGCCCTGGAGTCGGCCCGCTCGCTCGGCGCGACCCCCGCTCAGCAGTTGCGCCAGGTCCAACTCCCGCTCGCCCGGCCGGCGTTGCAGCTCGCCCTCAACCAGGGCGTGGTCCTCGTCCTCGCCGTCGTCGTCATCGGCGGCCTGGTCGGCGGAGGCGCCCTCGGCTACGACACCGTCTTCGGCCTCGCACAGGGCGACCTGGCCACCGGCCTGGTCGCGGGCGCCGCGATCGTCTGCCTCGGCCTGATGCTCGACCGGGTCACACAGCCGACGGAACGCCGCACCAAGAAGGGAGCGTGACATGCGACTTCGTACGACGACCGCGGTGGCCGTGGGGTCCTCGCTCCTGCTGCTCACCGGCTGCGGTGCCGCCGACATGACCAAGCAGGCCTCGCCCTTCGCCAACGCGCAGGGAGCCAGGACCGTGACCCTGTCCGTCCAGTCCTGGGTCGGCGCGCAGTCCAACGTCGCCGTCGCCCAGTACCTGCTGGAGCACAAGCTCGGCTACCGCGTCGACACCGTCCAGGTCGACGAGGTCCCCGCCTGGGACGCGCTCAGCCAGGGCCGGGTCGACGCGATCCTGGAGGACTGGGGCCACCCCGACCAGGAGAAACGCTACGTCGACGACAAGAAGACGATCGCGCGCGGCGGCGGCCTGGGCGTCACCGGCCACATCGGCTGGTACGTGCCCACCTACCTGGTCAAGCAGCACCCCGACATCACGAACTGGAAGAACCTCAACAAGTACTCGTCGTCGTTCCGCACCGCGGAGAGCGGCGGCAAGGGCCAGCTGATGGACGGCTCACCGTCGTACGTCACCAATGACAAGGCGCTGGTGAAGAACCTGAAGCTGAACTACCAGGTGGTGTTCGCGGGTTCGGAGGCCGCCCAGATCACGCAGATGAAGCAGTTCGCGAAGGAGAAGAAGCCCTTCCTGACGTACTGGTACGCGCCGCAGTGGCTGTTCAAGAAGGTCCCCATGACCGAGGTGAAGCTGCCGCCGTACAAGGAGGGCTGCGACACGGACCCGGCGAAGGTGGCCTGCGCCTATCCGCACACTCCGCTGCAGAAGTACCTCAACGCCGACTTCTCGAAGAAGGGCGGCAAGGCGGCGGCCTTCCTCAGGAAGTTCAGGTGGACGACCGAGGACCAGAACGAGGTCTCCCTGCTGATCGCCGACCAGAAGCTGTCGCCCGAACAGGCGGCGAAGAAGTGGGTGGACCGCCACGCCTCCACGTGGAAGGCGTGGCTGTCCTGATCACCGCCGCTGCTTCAGCTCGTCGGTCATCTCCTGCAGCGCCAGTGCAGCCCGGCGTTGCAGCAGCGGCCCGAACGTGATGCGGGTGGCCCCGAGTTCACCGAGTTCGGTGGGCGAGGGGCCCCTGCCGTCCAGGGTGCCGTGCACGTTGACCGGCCCCTGGATCCCGGACCGCAGAAGCGGCAGGACACTCACCGGGGCGCCGATCGGATAGACGCAGTCGGCGCCCGCGGCGACGTACAACGCGGCCCGCTCGATGGCCCGGTCGGGGTCAAAGACCCCACGGACGAAGGTGTCGACGCGGGCGTTGACGAAGAGTTCGTCACCGGCCGCGGCCCGCACCTCCGCGAGCCAGTCCGCATGTTTGTGCCGGTCCTTGAGCACACCCCCGTGCGAGTCCTCAAGGTTGCAGCCGACGGCCCCCGTCGCCAGCAGCCGCTCCACCAGCTCCCGCGGCGCGAGCTCGTATCCGTCCTCGATGTCCGCCGACACCGGCACGTCCACGGCCCGTACGATGCGCGCCACCGCGGCGAACATCTCGTCGGGGTGTGTCGACCCGTCCTCGTACCCGAGGGAGGCGGCGACCCCCGCACTGGGCGTCGCGAGCGCGGGGAAACCGGCCTCGGCGAACACCTGGGCGCTCACCGCGTCCCACGGGCCGGGCAGCACGAGCGGATCACCCGGGAGGCGGCCCCGGTGCAGCGCGCGAAAGACCTCGACCTTGCTCATGGCGTGTAACCCCCCGGCGGGGTACGGCGGCTGACCATCATCCGGTTCCAGTTGTTGATCGCGACGATCAGCCCGACGAGGTGGGCGAGCCGGCCGTCGTCGAAGTGGGCGGCCGCCCGCTCGTACACCGCGTCCGGCACGAATCCTCCCCCCGACTTCGTCCGGGAGGTGCCCCCAGTCAGAACGGTGACGGCCTCCGTCAGCGCGAGCGCGGCCCGCTCCCGCTCGTCGAAGACGTCCTCGGCCTCCTCCCAGGCGGCGAGCAGGTCCAGCTTCTCCTCGCTCACCCCGTGCTCGCGGGCGACCGCGAGGTGCATGTCCAGGCAGAACGCGCAGTGGTTGAGCTGCGAGGCCCTGATCACGACAAGCTCCGCGAGGGCGGGGTCGCCGAGCCCGCGCTTCGCGGCCGCACTGACGGCGGACAGGGCCCGGCCGACCTCGCGGTCGAGGTGTTTCGTACGGCTCACTTGTGCTGCCCCGCCTCGTAGTGGCCCGGGGTCAGACGGCAGGTCACGCCGAACCGGTTCCACGCGTTGATCACCGTGATCGCGGCGATCAGCTGCGTCAGCTCGACCTCCTCGAAGTGCTTGGCCGCGTGGTCGTACACCTCGTCCGTGACGAAGCCCTGGGTCAGCACGGTGACCCGCCTCGGTCAGTTCGAGGGCGGCCAGCTCCCTCTCCGTGTAGAAGTGCTTCGACTCCTCCCACGCGCCGAGCTGGATGATCCGCTCGACGCTCTCGCCCGCCGCGAGCGCGTCCTTGGTGTGCATGTCCAGGCAGAACGCGCAGTGGTTGAGCTGTGAGGCGCGGATCTTCACCAGCTCCAGCAGCTTCGGGTCCAGGCCCTGCCGGGCGGCCGCGTCGAGGCGGACCATCGCCTTGTAGACCTCGGGGGCGTGCTGGGTCCAGCGCAGACGGGCGGGCTGTTCGGGTGCGTACTCGGCGGCTTCCCCTGCTGTCGTCATGTCCTCGACCCTAGAAGCGAGGCAGCCCAGGGGTATGGTCCATTTCCATGGCGAAAACATGGGCCACTCTCGGCGTCGACCTGCATCTCGAGCCGACGGGCCCGGGGGTGCGCCGGGGCCTGACGGACGCCCTGCGCGAGGCCGTCCGCACCGGCCGCCTGGCCCCCGGCACCCGGCTGCCCTCCTCGCGCTCCCTCGCAGCCGACCTGGGCATCGCCCGCAACACGGTCGCCGACGCCTACGCCGACCTGGTCGCGGAGGGCTGGCTCACCGCGCGGCAGGGCTCGGGCACCCGGGTGGCCGATCGCCCGGTCGGTCGGCCCTTGGCCGCCGCACCCCGCCCGCGCGCCCGCACCCGGCCCGCCTACGACCTGATCCCCGGCGTTCCCGACCTCGCCTCCTTCCCGCGCGCCGAGTGGCTCAAGGCCTGCCGCCGCGCCCTCGCCACGGCCCCGTACCAGGCCCTCGACTACGGCGACCCGCGCGGCCGCGTCGAACTGCGCACCGCGCTCGCCGGCTATCTCGCCCGGGCCCGGGGCGTGCGCGTCGACCCCGAACGCATCCTTGTGTGCGCCGGCATCTCACACGGCCTGCGCATCCTCGGCGCAGTGCTGCGGGCGCGCGGGGCACGCACCGTCGCTGTCGAGTCGTACGGCCTCGACGTGCACTGGAAACTGCTGGCCGCCGCCGGCCTCGGTACCGTCCCGCTGCCGTTCGACGAACGGGGCACGAATCCCGGGGAGTTGACGGACGAGGCCGCGGTTCTGCTCACCCCTGCGCACCAGTTCCCGATGGGCGGCACCCTGCACCGCGACCGGCGCGCTGCCGTCGTCGACTGGGCGCGTCGCACCGGCGGCCTGGTCGTCGAGGACGACTACGACGGCGAGTTCCGCTACGACCGCCAGCCCGTCGGCGCCCTCCAGGGCCTGGAACCGGACCACGTCGTGTACGCGGGCACCGCCAGCAAGTCCCTCGCCCCCGGCCTCAGACTGGCCTGGCTGGTGCTGCCGCCGCACCTCGTCCAGGAGGCGGCTAAAGCGAAGGGCGGCATCGACTCCTGTGGGGCCCTGGACCAGTTGACGCTCGCCGAGTTCCTCACCTCCGGCGCCTACGACCGCCATGTGCGCGCCGCCCGCCTGCGCTACCGCCGCCGCCGTGACGCGCTGGTCGCGGAACTCGTGCGGCGGGCCCCGCAGGTCCGTGCCACCGGCATCGCGGCGGGCCTGCACGTGGTGCTCCGCCTCCCGCCGGGCACCGAACAGGAGGCCCTGAGATCGGCGGCCTGGCAGGGACTCGCGGTGCACGGCCTGCACCGCTACCGGCACCCGGAGGCGACCGCCGAGCCCTCCGACGCGCTGGTGGTGGGCTACGGAACGCCCCCGGACAGCGCCTGGTCGGGGGCCCTGGACGCACTGTGCGCGGCGCTGCCTGAATGAATGGACCGGCGGTCATCACGCTGCTGTGAGGGTCTTGATGTACGCGACCGAAACAAGATCAGCGATGGGCGACAACGGCAGCCATGGCAGCTATTACGGCGCGATGGGCCGCGATCGGCGGCAATGGAATGGGCGGCAGGTCAGACCGTCGCCTCTTCCTCGGTCGCCTCTTCCTCCGCCGGCGCCTCCCCGAATCGCGCCAGCGCCAGCGCCCCCGCGATCGCGATGACGAATCCCAGCACCGCCAGCCAGGCGAGCCCCTCCCGGGTACGGTCCCCGAGCCACACCACGCCCACCGCCGCGGGTCCGATCGTCTCGCCGATCACCAACCCGGCCGTCGCCGTGGTGACCGATCCACGCTGCAGGGCGGTGGTCAGCAGCAGGAAGGCGGCACCTCCGCCGAGAAGGAGGGCGTACGTCGCCGGATTGGTGAACAGTTCCGACGGCGCGAGTGAGTCGATCAGCCGAACCGACACCTCCACCACCCCGAACCCGAACCCGGCCCCCGACCCGAGCATCAGCGCCCGCCCCCGCCCGGACCACCGCCCACCGACCAGTCCGAGCAGCAGCACGGCCACGGAGACTGCGAGCATCGCCCACTTCAGCGCGGTCGACCCCGCGCGATCACCCTGCTCCCCGGACGCCAGACCCAGCATCGCCAGCCCGGCACACACCACGCCGACGGCACCCCACTCCACCCCGCTCAACCGCACATGCAGCAGCCGCGCCGCGACCACGCCGGTGACCGCGAGGCTTGACGCAAGGGCCGCCGCGACCGCGTAGATCGGAATCGACCGCAGCGCCGCGATCTGCAGCACGAACCCCAGCCCGTCCAGCCCAAGCCCTGCCATGTACCGCCACTGCCGCAGCGCCCGCAGCAGCAGCGCCGCCTCTCCGCCCCCGCCCGCGGTCGCCGCCCGTGCGGCGACCGCCTGCAACACCGTCGCCGTACCGAAGCAAACCGCCGCGCCGAGAGCGCACACCATCCCAAAGATCACAAAGTGACTGTAGGGGAGGCGGGCGACGGTCGGGAGTGCTTCGGCGTGCGCTCTCAGCGATCTTTAGGCTGCCCCGAACGCCGCGGGACAGCCGCGCCAACGGGAGTCACGGACCGAACCGGTACGGGATCTCACACGCCGAGCACACCTCGCAGCTGACCGAGTCCCCAGTCCAGATCCTCCTTCCCGATCACCAGCGGGGGCGCGATCCGCACCGTCGACCCGTGCGTGTCCTTCACCAGCACCCCCCGCTCCATCAGCTTCTCCGACACCTCCCGCCCCGTCCCCAACGCCGGACTGATGTCGACGCCCGCCCACAGTCCCCGGCCCCGCACCGCCGTCACCCGCCCGGTGCCGGTCAACGCGCCCAGCTCCCGGTGCAGATGGCCGCCCAGCTCGGCCGACCGCGCCTGGAACTCGCCTGTCCGCAGCATCGCGATCACCTCCAGCGCCACCGCACAGGCCAGCGGATTCCCGCCGAACGTCGATCCGTGCTCCCCGGGCCGGAACACCCCGAGCACCTCGGCACTCGACACCACCGCGGACACCGGCACGATCCCGCCGCCCAGCGCCTTCCCGAGCACATACACATCGGGGACGACCCCCTCCTGCTCGCACGCGAAGGTCGCGCCGGTCCGCCCCAGCCCCGACTGGATCTCGTCCGCGACGAACAGCACGTTCCGCTCGCGCGTCAACTCCCGCACCGCCGGCAGATAACCGGCCGGCGGCACCAGCACACCCGCCTCGCCCTGGATCGGTTCGAGCAGCACGGCGACCGTGTTCTCCGTCATCGCCGCCCGCATCGCCGTCAGATCGCCGTACGGCACGATCTCGAAGCCCGGCGTGTACGGCCCGAAGTCCGCCCGCGCCTCGGCGTCGGTGGAGAAGCTGATGACCGTCGTCGTACGGCCGTGGAAGTTGTTGCCCGCGACCACGATCTTCGCCATCTCCGAGGGCACGCCCTTGACCCGGTACCCCCACTTCCGGGCTGTCTTCACCGCGGTCTCCACCGCCTCAGCGCCCGTGTTCATCGGCAGCACCATCTCCATCCCGCACAGTTCGGCGAGCTCGGAGCAGAATGCCGCGAACCGGTCGTGGTGGAACGCCCGCGACGTCAGCGTCACCCGCTCCAGCTGCGCCTTCGCCGCCTCCACGAGCCGCCGGTTGCGATGGCCGAAGTTGAGCGCCGAGTAGCCGGCCAGCAGGTCCAGATACCGCCTCCCCTCGACATCCGTCATCCACGCCCCGTCCGCGGACGCGACGACCACGGGCAGCGGGTGGTAGGTGGGCGCACTGTGCGCGTCGGCGGCGGCGATGAGGCTCTCCGTAGCGGTCACGGGATCTCCAGGGGGTGCCGGAAGCTGAGGGTGTGCCCCTTCTTATCGTCGCTCGCATGGTGGACGCGGGACCTCCGCCTTCCGGCGCGCCCGGTAGTCTGACCGGCGGGCCGTGACTGGCGCGCTGGGATGGGATCGACCATCGGGGAGCGGCCTGCGAGTGAGCGAGTGCCGTGCGCCTGGGCCAACCGTGAACCGTGAATGCTTCAAGCCACGCCACCCGGAGGCCGACGACATGCCAGAGCAGCAGCCCCTGTCCACCGAGTCCACCGCCTTCCGCGCCGCCCTTGACGTGATCCGTGCCGTGGAGCCGCGGGTCGCCGACGCCATTGGCCAGGAGGTCCACGACCAGCGCGAGATGCTGAAGCTGATCGCCTCCGAGAACTACGCCTCCCCGGCCACCCTTCTCACGATGGGCAACTGGTTCAGCGACAAGTACGCCGAGGGCACCGTCGGCCGCCGCTTCTACGCCGGCTGCCGCAACGTCGACACCGTCGAGTCGCTTGCCGCCGAGCACGCCAAGGAGCTCTTCGGCGCCCGCCACGCCTACGTCCAGCCGCACTCCGGCATCGACGCCAACCTGGTCGCCTTCTGGTCGGTCCTCGCCCAGCGCGTGGAGACCCCCGCCCTGGAGAAGGCCGGTGTCCGCCAGGTCAACGACCTCTCCGAAGCCGACTGGGCCGAGCTCCGCCAGGCCTTCGGCAACCAGCGCATGCTCGGCATGTCCCTGGACGCGGGCGGCCACCTCACCCACGGCTTCCGCCCGAACATCTCCGGCAAGATGTTCGACCAGCGCTCCTACGGCACCGACCCCGGCACCGGCCTCATCGACTACGAGGCCCTGCGCGTCTCCGCCCGCGAGTTCAAGCCGCTGATCATCGTCGCCGGCTACTCCGCCTACCCCCGCCTCGTGAACTTCCGGATCATGCGCGAGATCGCCGACGAGGTCGGCGCCACGCTCATGGTGGACATGGCGCACTTCGCCGGTCTCGTCGCCGGCAAGGTCCTCACCGGTGACTTCGACCCGGTCCCGCACGCCCAGATCGTCACCACCACCACGCACAAGTCGCTGCGCGGCCCGCGCGGGGGCATGGTCCTGTGCGACGACTCCCTCAAGGACCAGGTCGACCGCGGCTGCCCGATGGTCCTCGGCGGCCCGCTCCCGCACGTCATGGCCGCCAAGGCCGTCGCCCTCGCCGAGGCCCGGCAGCCCTCGTTCCAGGACTACGCCCAGCGCATCGTCGACAACTCGCGTGCCCTCGCGGACGGTCTCATGCGCCGGGGCGCGACCCTGGTGACCGGCGGCACCGACAACCACCTCAACCTGATCGACGTCGCCACCTCCTACGGCCTCACCGGCCGCCAGGCCGAGGCGGCCCTGCTCGACTCGGGCATCGTCACCAACCGCAACGCCATCCCGGCCGACCCCAACGGCGCCTGGTACACCTCCGGCATCCGCATCGGCACCCCCGCTCTCACCACCCGCGGCCTGGGCACCGCCGAGATGGACGAGGTGGCCGGCCTGATCGACCGTGTCCTCACCACGGCCGAGCCGGGCACCACCAAGTCCGGCGCGACTTCAAAGGCCCAGCACATCCTGGACCCGAAGATCGCGGACGAGATCTCCCACCGTGCCACCGACCTCGTGGCCGGCTTCCCGCTGTACCCCGAGATCGACCTGGGCTGACACACGGCCCCTCCGGAGTGGCAAACGCCCTGGCGAACGCTTTGGCAAACGCTTTGGCAAACGCCCTCTTGAGTTGTCAAGGACCGGGGGCTCCAAGGTCCGAGACCGTCGCGGCACAACCGACGACGGTCAAAGATCGATGAGTTCCTGTCGTGGCTCCTCGCGCGGCGGTCCGGCTCCCGGCCGGGCCGCCGCGCGGCGTATCAGCGAGGTGCCGCCGGCGCCGACCACGAGCCCCACGGCCAGCCCCGGCACCGCCCACCAGAAACCGCCCCTGCGGGCCCCGGACCGGGCGGCCGCGGCGCCGGTGGTCCGGGCCGCTGTCGCGCTGCCGCCGAGCCCGGCGAGCACCTTCTCCCGGTCCAGATCCACGAGGATCGAGCGCGGCGCCCGGTGCCAGCGGATGTCGTCGTCCTCGATGTCCGGCGCCGGATCGCTGCGTATCCAGGGCGTGCCGTCCGCCGCCAGCAACAGCTGGTCCTGCCGCTCGACCGCCACGTCACCGCCCGGCGCGCGGTCCGTCTGCGGATAGCCGCCGACCCCCGTCAGGCCCCAGACCACGGTGAAGTCCACCGGCGGACAGCGGCCCTCCGTCCAGGCCTCCGGCACCCGCTCCGTCCCCGTGTAGTCCGGCCTCAGCAGCTGCCGGAGGTGGGCGAAGGCGGGCTGCCCCGCTTTCAGCACCGTCGTCCGACCCGTGCCGCCCGCGATGATCACCGCCAGATCCGGAAAGTCCCGCATCTGTGCCTGTGCCTGTGCTCCCACCGGTGCCGGCACCCCCACCCGCGCCTGGGTCTGTCTCTCCATCCGCGCGGCGGTGTGTGTCCGGCCGTCGGCTCGGGCCCCGTGCTGTGCAACCGCCGCCGCACCGCTCGGCATCCCGCTCAGGACCAGCGCTGCCGCCGTCGGCAGAAGTGCCGCAAGCCTCGCCGCCATCGACATGCGTCGGCCTGCCCTCCGTTCACGCGCTCCGCGCCTGCATCCACGCATGCCGTCCCCCAACCACTCGCTCCCGTCCGGCCCTCCCCGAGCCGCGTGTCACCTCTGGTACACCGCCCGACCCGCCGGGGTTCCCACAACCTGCGAACTATTCCGAGGAATCCGAGGAGTCCCAGGAGCCCGAGGAATCCGAGGACTTGAGGGCCTTGGAGGACCCCGAAGACTTCTGGGCCGACTTGCCGAGCGACTCCGCGACGTCCACGGCCCGGCCCTTCGACGCCACGCCCTCCAGCCTGAGCGTCAGATCCCCGCCCCCGGGCCCGTCGCCGCCCCCGCCCCTGGCCCCGGCCCCGGCCTCATGGGTCCACAGCAGCGTCGGCCCGGCGGTCCGCTCCTTCCGGGCGAAGCGGTGCCCGTCCTCGTCCACGAGCCAGAAGCTCAGCAGGTGGGGGCGAGGGAACCACAGGGCGTAGTCCTGCACGCCGTCCGCGGAAGGCTCCCCGCTCAGCGCGAGCCACTCCGGCTGCTCCCGCAGCGTCTTGGTGAAGCCGAGGTCCAGCGAGGCCGGGAACTCGTCCAGCCGGACCGTGCGCCCGCCCTCCCGCCAGCACAGGCTCACCAGGAACCGCCCCTGCGGCTCGTCGCTGACCGTCACCGTGTCCGGCACACCGAGCGCGTCCGGGACCAGAGGCTCGAAGCCGACGCGGCGCTCGGCCTGCCCGAGTGACAGGGACCGGCCGCAGCCGGGCACCTCGGCGCCGGGTGACGGCACCGCCGACGGGTCGTACCGCACCTCGACGCCACCGAAGTCGAACCAGTCCAGGACCGCGGCCCGCACCGAGGGTGTGAGCGCGAGCACTGTCAGCAGTCCGCAGAGGGTCGCGGTCAGCGAGCGCCACCGCAGCCGCGCCCAGCGCCGGACCGTACGCAACCGCTCACGGGCACCCCGGGCCTCGGCCACCGGAGCCGGCATGTGCTCGGCCAGTATCTGTCCCAGCACCCGCTCGACCATCGTCTCGGAGCCGAGGACGGCGTCGGCCCCGTCGTCGTCGCCCGCCCCGGTCGGATCCAGCGACCTGCCCAGCGCGCGCAGTTCGTCGGGCAGCCGGGAAGCACCACCTCCGTGCTGCCGCCCGCGCGGCCACCGGCCACCGGCGGCCTCCGGACCACGGCCGCCCCCGTCGTCGTAGCCACTCCGTCCCTCACTCACGCTCGTCACCCCCTTCCCGAGGCTCGAAATCCGGCAGGAGCCGGCCCAGTTTGCGCAGGGCGCGGTTGAGGCGGGACTTGACCGTCCCGCGAGGCCAGCCCAGGGTCTGGGCCGTCTCGGACTCGTCCATCTCCAGGAGATAGCGGTAGGTGACGACCAGGCGGTGCTCCTCGCTCAGCTGCTCCAGGGCGGACAGCAGGGCTGTACGGCGCTCCGTCCGAAGCGTCGCCACCGCCGGGTCCGCCGATTCCGGTATCAGCGGCTCCGCCTCCGCCAACGCCGCTTCCCGGCCGGCGAGCGTCCGCTGTCGGGCCGCCGTCCGGACTGTGTTCCTGGTCTCATTGGCGACGATCGACAGCAGCCACGGCCTGAACGCCGCGCCGTCCCGGAACCCGCCCAGCGCGCAGTAAGCCTTCACGAAGGCCTGCTGCACCACGTCCTCCGCGTCCGCACCCGCCCCGAGTGCCGCGGCCGCCCTGAGTGCGATGCCCGTATGGGCCCGCACCAGCTCCGCGTACGCCTCCGGCTCTCCGGCGCGTACGCGTGCGATCACCGCGGCCTCATCGACGATGCGGCCCCCCTCCCGCGTCCTCACACCCTTGTTACACCGCAGAAGACGGATCGGTTCCCACCTGTTTCCGACCAGTTCCGGATCGGCTCGATGGACCTGAGAGAATGGTGAACATGGCCTCTGACAGTCCTCGTGTGCTCTCCGGAATCCAGCCCACCGCAGGCTCGTTCCACCTCGGCAACTACCTCGGCGCCGTCCGCCAGTGGGTGGCCCTGCAGGAGACCCACGACGCGTTCTACATGGTCGTCGACCTGCACGCGATCACGCTTCCGCAGGACCCCGCCGACCTGCGTGCCAACACCAGGCTCGCCGCCGCCCAGCTCCTCGCGGCCGGTCTCGATCCCGACCGCTGCACGCTCTTCGTCCAGAGCCATGTCCCCGAGCACGCCCAGCTGGCCTGGGTCATGAACTGCATCACCGGCTTCGGCGAGGCCTCCCGCATGACCCAGTTCAAGGACAAGGCCGCCAGGCAGGGCGCCGACCGTGCGTCCGTTGGCCTGTTCACGTACCCGATCCTCCAGGTCGCCGACATCCTGCTCTACCAGGCGCACGAGGTCCCGGTCGGTGAGGACCAGCGCCAGCACGTCGAGCTCACCCGCGACCTCGCGGAGCGCTTCAACGGCCGCTTCGGCCAGACCTTCACGATCCCGAAGCCGTACATCCTCAAGGAGACGGCGAAGATCTACGACCTGCAGGACCCGTCGATCAAGATGAGCAAGTCGGCCTCCACGCCGAAGGGCCTCATCAACCTCCTCGACGACCCCAAGGCCACCGCGAAGAAGGTCAAGAGCGCGGTCACCGACACCGACACCGTCATCCGCTACGACGCCGAGAACAAGCCCGGCGTCAGCAACCTGCTCACCATCTACTCGACCCTCACGGGCAAGTCGGTCGCCGAGCTGGAGCGGGACTACGAGGGCAAGATGTACGGCGCGCTCAAGACGGACCTCGCCGATGTGATGGTCGAGTTCGTGACGCCCTTCAAGGAGCGCACCCAGCAGTACCTGGACGACGCGGAGACGCTCGACTCGATCCTGGCCAAGGGCGCGGAGAAGGCGCGCGCCGTCGCCGCGGAGACCCTTTCCCAGGCGTACGACCGGGTGGGCTTCCTGCCCGCGAAGCACTGACGCGCACCACCGCACACGCGTACCACTCGGCAGAGCGCTGCACATCACTCCGGTTGCGCCTGCCCACGACACAGCCGTGGCCTTACAGTCGATAGCCGACGGCTGAGAACAAATCCGTCACGACGACAGGAGACGACGTGGGGACCGTAACGATCGGCGTGTCGATCGCGGTCCCGGAGCCTTACGGCAGCCTGCTCCAACAGCTGCGCGCGGGTTTCGGCGACGCCGCGGCTCACGGCATCCCCACGCACGTCACCCTGCTGCCGCCGACGGAGGTCGACGGCGGTGACCTGTCGGCCGTCGAGGCACACCTGACCGAGGTCGCGGCGGCCGGCCGGCCCTTCCCGATGCGGCTGTCCGGCACCGGCACCTTCCGGCCCCTGTCGCCCGTCGTCTTCGTGCGGGTCGCCGATGGCGCCGAGGCCTGCACCTGGCTGCAGCAGCAGGTCCGCGACGCGTCCGGTCCCGTGCCGCGCGAGCTGCAGTTCCCGTACCACCCGCACGTCACGGTCGCGCACGGCATCGACGAAGAGGCCATGGACCGCGCCTTCGAGGAACTCGCCGACTACGAGGCCGACTGGTCGTGCACCGGCTTCGCGCTCTACGAGCAGGGTCCCGACGGCGTGTGGCGCAAGCTGCGCGAGTACGCCTTCGGGGGCTCGGTGGTGCCGCCGCAGGCGGGGCACGTGGAGCGCGGGTCCCTGCCGACCCGCTGATCGGCTACAGGGCCAGCCGCCGGAACACGTTCCGCGGCACATGCCGCAGCGCCGACATCACCACCCGGAGCACGCCCGGCACCCACACCGTCTCCGAGCGCCGCCGCAGCCCGAGTTCGACGGCCGTCGCGACCGCCTCCGGTGTCGTCGCGAACGGTGCCCGCGGAAGGCCTGCGGTCATCTTCGACCGGACGAACCCGGGGCGTACGACCATGACGTGCGCGCCCGTGCCGTGCAGCGCGTCGCCCAGCCCCTGTGCGAATGCGTCCAGGCCGGCCTTGCTGGAGCCGTAGATGAAGTCGCTGCGGCGGGCCCGCTCGCCGGCGACGGAGGAGAGCACCACCAGCGAGCCGTGCCCCTGCGTCTGCAGCGCGCGTGCGCTCACCAGCGCCGCCGACACCGCACCCGTGTAGTTGGTCTGCGCGACGCGCACGGCGGCGGCCGGTTCGCGCTCGTCGCGCGCCTGGTCGCCGAGGACCCCGAAGGCGAGCAGCACCATGTCCACGTCGCCCTCCGTGAAGACCTTGCCGAGGGCGGACTCGTGGGCGTCGGGGTCGAGCGCGTCGAAGGCGACGGTGTGCACGTCGGCACCATGACCGCGCAACTGCTCGGCGGCCTGCTCCAGGGCGGCCGAGGGGCGTCCCGCGAGCCACACCGTGCGCGTGCGGCGCGCGATCAGCCGGCGTGCGGTGGCGAGCGCGATCTCGGACGTACCGCCGAGGACGAGGAGGGACTGGGGGAGACCGAGTGCGTCCTTCACGACAGCAGCTCCTAGGTGTCTGGCTAGAGGGCGAGACGGCGGGACGGCGGGACGGCGGGACTGGTCAGGCAGGCCCTGGGTCCGTCACGGTGACGGGCACGGTGTCGGCAGACATGCTTGCGACCGTATCGCCCATGTATCGCCAATTTGTTTCTATTCGCCCTTGCGTGGACGACTGGCAGGGAACGTGACCCGTCTCCCCGAAATTGGTGATTAACGGGATGTCGGCCCATATCCCGGCGCCTGTCGGACGCATTGGGGGTACTCACACATTGGTCTTCCGTACCGAGGGCAGAGTCGGATCATGGACTGGCTGAAGAAGCTCCCCGTCGTCGGGCCGCTGGTGGCGCGCCTGACGCTCACGCACGCGTGGCGGTCGTACGAGCGTCTGGACCGGGTGAAGTGGGCGAGGCTCGCCGCGGCGATGACGTTCACCAGCTTCGTCGCGCTGTTCCCGCTGCTCACCGTGGCCGCCGCGATCGCCGCCGCCACGCTCAGCAAGCAGCAGCAGAACGACCTGCAGGACAAGATCGCCGAACAGGTTCCCGGCATCTCCGACCAGCTCGACATCCACAACCTGGTCGACAACGCCGGCACCATCGGCCTCATCGCGGGCGCCGTGCTGCTGCTCACCGGCATCGGCTGGGCGGGCTCCACGCGCGACTGTCTGCGCGCGGTGTGGGAACTGCCCGACGAGGAGGAGAACCCCATCCTGCGCAAGGGCAAGGACCTCGGGATCCTCGTGGGTATGGGCGGCGCCGTACTGGTCACGCTCGCCACCTCCACCGTCGCCTCCGCGATGGTCGGCTGGATCACCAGGCAGATCGGCCTCGAGAAGGGCGGCTGGGGCGGGATCCTGCTGTACGTCGCCGCCTTCGCCGTCGCCGTGCTGGCCGACTTCCTGCTGCTCCTGTACGTCCTCACGCTGCTGCCCGGCGTCGAACCGTCGCGCCACCGGCTGATGGTCGCCGCGCTGATCGGCGCGGTCGGCTTCGAACTGCTGAAGGCGCTGCTGAGCGGCTATATGCAGGGAGTGGCCGCGAAGAGCATGTACGGCGCGTTCGGTGTGCCCGTGGCGCTGCTGCTGTGGATCAACTTCACGGCGAAACTCGTCCTGTTCTGCGCCGCGTGGACGGCGACGCAGAGCAAGGAGCAGGAGGTACTCACGGACGAGTCCTGCGACGTACCAGATCCGGCAGCGGCCAGCGGCGGTTGACCAGGAACGCGGCCGCCGCGAGCAGCACCAGCGCCCCACCGCTTATGGCGAGGGCGACCCCCATGCCGCCGGAGCGGCCCGGAGCCGAGTCGCTCGCCACCGGCTTGCCGGACGTGGTGCCGGCCCCGCCCGCCTGGCCCGCCGTCGCGTTCGCCCCCGGCTGGGCGCTCGCCTCCGCGCTCTTCGGCGCCACCAGCGCGCCCACCGGCGTCGCCTTCCCGGCCGCCTTGAAGCCCCAGTCGAAGAGCTTGGCGGCCTCCCTGTAGACCTCGTTGTGCTCGTTCTTCTCGGGGTGCATGACGGTGACGAGCAGCACCCTGCCGCCCCGCTCGGCGACACCGGTGAAGGTCGCGCCCGCGTTCGTCGTGTTGCCGTTCTTGACGCCCGCGATGCCCGGGTAGACGTCGACGTCCGAGTCGCCCGTCAGCAGCCGGTTGGTGTTCTGGATCTCGAAGGAGTCGCGGACCGACTTGCCCTTCTTGCCCTTCTTCGTCTCGCCGGGGAAGGCGGTCCGGACCGTCGAGCAGTAGTCGCGGAAGTCCTTCTTCTGCAGTCCGGAGCGGGCGAACAGCGTCAGGTCGTAGGCGGACGACACCTGCTTGGGGGCGTCGTAGCCGTCGGGCGTGACCACGTTCGTGTCGAGGGCCTGGAGCTCCTCGGCGTGCTCGTTCATCTCCTTGACGGTGTTGTCGACGCCGTCGTTCATCGCCGACAGGACGTGCACCGCGTCGTTGCCGGAGCGCAGGAAGACGCCGAGCCACAGGTCGCGCACGGAGTACGTCTCGCCCTCCTTCATCCCGACCATGCTGGAGCCGGCCCCCATGCCCGCCAGGTCGGTGGGCACGACCTTGTGCTTCTGGGTCTTCGGGAACTTCGGCAGCACCGTGTCCGCGAACAGCATCTTCATCGTGCTCGCCGGGGGCAGCCGCCAGTGCGCGTTGTGCGCGGCGAACACCTCGCCCGACTCGGCGTCCGCGACGACCCAGGAGCGTGCGGTGATGTCCTTGGGGAGCACCGGTGCGCCCCTGCCGAGGTCCGCCTGGGTCCCCGGCTGCCCGAGACGGGTGCCGCCCACGCTCGACATGTTCGCCGGGGGAGTGGCCGACGGACTCGTGGAGGGACTGGGGGCCGCGAGGGCGACGGGCGCGGTCAGCGCGAGCGAGGACAGGGCGGCGGAGGTGACCAGCAGGGATCGCCTGACGGTCTTCTTGGGTGCGGGCACGGACGAGAACGTACATGCCACACGGCGTGAAGTCCCGCCTCCCACCCCACCCCGGCCACGGAACGGAACGGGCGGCGGCGATACTGAACGCATGAAGCTCAGTCGCCCCGTCTCCTGGTTCCTGCTCGCCTTCGGGGTGTGGAGCTGGGTCATCTGGGTCACTTTCGTAAAGAACCTGGTCAAGGACGGCAGCGGCCTCGCCTTCGACGACGGCCACCCGACGGCCTACTTCTGGGTGCACCTGACGCTCGCTGTCGTCTCCTTCGTATTGGGGACGGTCATCGGGGGCATCGGGTTGCGCGGACTGCGCGCTTTGCGCCAGGCGCCATAACCGACAAAGCTGGACAGAACGACGGAACCCGCACGGGGGGCACAGCACGGTGGTCATCGTCTTCGGAGTGCTGGCCCTGGGCGTTCTCGTCGCGGGCAACTGGTACCTGTGGCGCCGTCTGTTCCGCGACACGACCCGGGGTCCCGGCCTCGCCCGTCGAGCGGGTGCGGCGGTGATCGCGGGCGGCTGGCTGCTCG
Organism: Streptomyces sp. DF42; assembly: GCF_058267695.1. NCBI lineage: Bacteria > Bacillati > Actinomycetota > Actinomycetes > Kitasatosporales > Streptomycetaceae > Streptomyces > Streptomyces sp. DF42. Next base: position 6,058,923 of record NZ_CM177859.1, read on the forward strand.
CGCTCGGAGCCATCGTCACCGAGCGCGCCGGCGCGCCCTTCTGGCTCCAGCAGGTCCTGGCCTGGCCGGGCTTCCTGTGGCTCGCGCTGTCGGTCTACCTGCTGCTGGGCGTGGTGGCGGGTGAGGTCGTACGGCCGGTGCTGCGCCGCCTGCTGGAGCGGCGGGCGCGTGCCGCGGCGGCCGCCGTGCCGCAGACGCAGCCGGTGCCCGCAGGATCCGTCCCCCCGAAGGTGCCGGAGTCGGCGCGGACGGCCGAGTCCGGGCCGGAGTCCGCGCGGACGGCCGGGACCGGGCGGGAGCCGGCCCCGGAGCCGTCGCGCCGCCTCTTCGTCTCCCGGGTCGTCGCCGGAGCCGCCGCCGCTGCCGCCGCGGGGACGGTCGGCTACGGCACGTACGGCGTCCTGCGCGGTCCGAGCGTGAAGCGCGTCACCGTGCCGCTGGCCAAACTCCCGCGCGCGGCGCACGGTTACCGCATCGCGGTGGTCAGTGACATCCACCTGGGCCCGATCCTCGGCCGGGGATTCGCGCAGAAGGTCGTCGACACGATCAACTCCACCCGGCCGGACATCGTCGCGGTCGTCGGCGACCTGGTGGACGGCAGCGTGAAGGACCTGGGCCCGGCGGCGGCACCACTGTCGCAGTTGAAGGCGCCCTCCTACTTCGTCACCGGCAACCACGAGTACTTCTCCGGCGCCGAGCAGTGGGTCGAGGAGGTACGGCGGCTCGGGCTGCACCCGCTGGAGAACGCCCGTACCGAGCTGCCCTGGTTCGACCTCGCCGGTGTCAACGACATCGCGGGCGAGAGCGAGGGCCAGGGCCCCGACTTCGCCAAGGCGCTCGGCGACCGGGACACGGCACGCGCGTGCCTGCTCCTCGCCCACCAGCCCGTCCAGATCCACGACGCCGTCAGGCACGGCGTCGACCTCCAGCTCTCCGGCCACACCCACGGCGGCCAGCTCTGGCCCGGAAACTTCGTCGCGGCGGCCGCGAACCCGACCGTCGCGGGCCTGGAGCGCTACGGCGACACGCAGTTGTACGTCAGCCGCGGCGCGGGCGCCTGGGGACCGCCCACGCGCGTGGGGGCGCCGTCGGACATCACGGTGATCGAACTGGCCTCGAAGCAGGCGTGACCGTATGCGTGCCCTCGACTGAAACGGTTCGCGGCGGGCCCTGTGAGAGCCCTGTGAAATCTACTGGAAACCCCTTGCGGTAACTTCTGTCTCAACTCAACAAATCCCTCTTCCCTCAGCTGAAACTCCTGTGATTAGGTGAGCCGCGCCACTAGGGGAGTGGCATATGGGGGCGGGGCCCATCGGGCCCGGGGAGGGCAACCGATGCGTTCGGTTCGCACGCGGATTCTCGCGACGCTGCTCGTGCTGGCGGGCGTGGGAGTGGGCGGCTGGCAACTGCTGCCGTCGCAGGAGGACACCGGAAAGACCATCCGGGTCGGCACGACGGACGAGGTCACGGCACTCGATCCGGCCGGCGCCTATGACGCGGGCTCCTGGGCGTTGTTCAGCAACGTGTTCCAGTCACTGCTGACCTTCGAGCCGGGCGGCGCCTCGCCGGTGCTCGACGCGGCCCGGAGCTGCGGCTTCAGGGGCAGCCAACTGACCACGTACACCTGCAGGTTGAGGTCGGGGCTCACCTTCCCCGGCGGTCGCACCATGACCGCCGAGGACGTCAAGTACTCCTTCGACCGGGTCAAGGCGATCAAGTCGGACGTCGGCCCGTCCTCCCTGTTCAGCACGCTCCGCTCGGTGAGCGCCCACGGCCTGACCGTCACCTTCCACCTGTCTTCGCCCGACGCCACCTTCCCGTTCAAGGTGGCCACCGGGGCCGGCTCGATCGTCGACAGCACCAAGTACCCGAAGGACGGCCTGCGCGCCGACGGCGTGGACGGCACCGGACCGTACGAGCTGACGGCGTACACGAAGGGCAAGAAGGCCGTTCTCGCGCCGAACGAGCGCTACAAGGGCGCCCTCAAGGACACCGGCCGGCCCGTCGACCTGCTCTACTACGTCGACTCGGACGCCCTCGACAAGGCCTGGGACGCGAAGCGGATCGACGTCGCCACCCGTCAGCTGCCGCCCAAGGTCCTGTCCGGGCTCTCGGCGAGCGACCCCGGCCGGCGTCTGTCCGAGTCCGACAGTTCCGAGACCCGGAACCTCTACCTCAACACCCGCGCGAGCTCGCCCCTGCACGACGTCAGGGTCCGGCAGGCCATGGCCTGGCTGGTCAACCGCGAGCAACTGGCCGCCACGGTGTACGAGGGGACCGTCGCCCCGCTGTACTCGCTGATCCCGACGGGCATCACCGGCCATACCACGTCGTTCTTCGACGCCTATCCCAGGCAGGACGTGCAGAGGGCGAAGGCCCTGCTCACCGAGGCCGGTGTGACGGCGCCCCTCCGCTTCACCTACGGCTACGCCAGGAACCGCGGTTCCTCCGAGGAGGAGGCCACGGCGCTCAAGAAGCAGCTGGAGGCCGGCGGGCTGTTCAAGGTGACCCTCAAGGGCTACGAGTGGACCGACTTCCAGGAGCGCTGGGCCTCCGGAAAGCTGGACGCGTACGCCGTCGGCTGGGTCGCCGACTACCCGGACGCGGACACCTTCGGTGCCCCGCTCGTCGGCACCGGCTCCACCATGAAAACCGGTTACAGCGACAAGGGCGTCGACCGGCTGATCCAGCAGAGCCGGCAGTACGCCGACCGTCAGGACGCCGCCTCGGACTTCAGCACGCTGCAGCGCGACGCGGCGCGCGATGTGCCGGTCATCCCGCTGTGGCAGGGCAAGGAGTACGTCCTCAGCAACGAGGACGTCGGTGGCGGCCAGTACCTCGACGACGGCACCGGCGTGTTCCGGCTCTGGGGCCTCACCTGGATCTGACGCGAACTCGCGGCACCGACATCCGCCCGAGTACGCCGAAGGCTCACTCCACGCAGGGCGATGTGACGGAGGTGTGGTGGGGTGAGGGGTAGACGTGTTGAGGCGGAACTCCTTCCGGCTGCCCCTGCATCCGGCTTCCGTCGGTCTGGCCCGGTGCCGGGTCCGGACCATCTGGCGGACTGGGGACCTCAGCCGGACGATCCCGCGCCGGCGGACGCGGTGCTGCCGGTGCCCGAGCCGGTGACCCACGTCGTACGCCACGGGCCGCTGCTGGAGCGGGAGTTCGAGGTGGCCGTGACCGCGCTCGCGGACGGCTCCTGTCTCACAGAGGTGTCGGACGAGGGCCGGACGGAGCCGCGGCTGCGGCGGGTCCGCTAGGGGGAGGAGACCGGCCGCGGGCTGCATCTGGTGGAGCACGTCGCGGCGGCCTGGGGAGTATGGGGCAGAGGAAGCCACGGCAAGGCGCTGTGGGCGCTCGTCATCGCCAACACCTGAGATGGGCAAGGGAAGTCACGGGGAGAGCGCCGACCCTGCGGCGGGCCGCGCCGGCAGCGTGACCGTCACCGCCAGACCGTCGCCCGGCGAGGTGCGCACCGCCACCTCCCCGCCGTGCGCCTGCACCACACCCTGCACGATCGCCAGCCCCAGCCCGCTGCCCGCGCCCCCGCCGGCCCGGAAGAAGCGGTCGAAGATCCGCGCCGCGTCCTCGCCGCCGAGCCCCGGGCCCTCGTCCGCGACGCACACCCGAACGACCCCGTTCTCCCGCTCCACGTCCAGCCGCACCGGCGTGTGGGCGGGCGTGTGCGTCCGGACGTTGACCACCAGGTTGCCCAGCACCTGCCTGAGCCCGGACTCGTCGGCGTACACCAGCAGGGCGCCGTCGGCGCCCACCGTGATGGGCCGCTCCGGTTGCTGCGCCCGCAGGTCCTCGGCCGCGTCCCGTACCAGACGGCTCAGGTCGACGTTCCTGAAGCGCAGTTCGGGCTGCTGGTCGAGCCGGGCCAGGGTGAGCAGCTCGTCCACCAGCCGCCCCATCCGGTCCGTCTCCGCCAGTACCCGCTCCCAGGCGCGCTTGCGCTCGTCGGGATCACTGAGCATGCCCCTGTCGTACAGCTGGAGATAACCGCGTATCGCCGACAGCGGGGTGCGCAGCTCGTGCGAGGCGTCGGCGACGAAGCGGCGCAGCTGGGCCGCGCTGTGCTCGCGTGTGCGGTACGCCGACTCGACCTGGTGGAGCATGGAGTTGAGAGCGAGGCGCAGCTGCTCCACCTCCTGCGTCGGATGGGTGCTGGAGGGGATGCGCTGGGTCAGGTCGCCCTCGGCGATCGCCGACGACGTCTCCACCATGTCCTCCAGCGGCAGCATCCGGCGCCGCACACTGAACAGCGTCAGACAGGCCAGCAGCGCCAGCAGCAGCCCGCCGACGGCGAAATCGAGCCGCAGGGCCTTGCTCATGCCCGCGTGCAGGGCTTCGGTCGAGGCGGCCATGAGGACGTACTTGCCGTCGGACAGACGGACCGCGGTGACCCGGTACGAGTCGCCGTGCACCGTCACGTCGTGCGGATCGGAGTCCCGGGCGAGCGCCTTGGCGTCGTGGACCGCGTGGGCCAGGCCGAGCTGCGCCTCGGTGGGCCTGACACCCAAAAGACCGACGGCAGCTCCGTGGCGGTCGACGGCGGTGTAGATCGAGCCCGGTGACGACCGCTCCTTGTTCGTGCCGTCCGGGACCAGCCGGTCGTGGACGAATCCCAGGGCGCCCAGCGAGTCGATCTGCCGGATCGTGAGCTGCGACTGACCCAGCGAGTCGCGCATCCGGGTCAGCTGGGTGTCGACCTGGCCGAGCAGGTAGTACCGCATGCCCATGAGGCTGACGGCGGTGGTCGCCGCGATGCCGAGGGCGAGCAGGGCGACGTTCGCCAGGGTCAGCTTGGCGCGCAGGGAGTGCACGCCCCGCTTGCAGCGGATGCGTGGGGTCCTCACGCGAGCCCGTATCCCACACCGCGCCGCGTGGTGATCATCGGTGGTCCCAGGGCGTCCAGCTTGCGGCGCAGATAGCTGATGTACGTCTCGACCACGGTCGACTCGGGCGGCGTGTGCTCGTACTGCCAGACGTGGCGCAGGAGTTGATCCTTGGGCACGATCCGGCCGCCGTTGCGCACCAGGAAGCGCAGCAGGGCGTACTCGGTGGGGGTGAGTTCGACGCTGCGGCCCGCGCGGTGGACGCTGTACGTCGTCTCGTCCAGCTCCAGGTCGCCGTACCTCAGGGGTGGCCGCTGCGGCAGGACGTCGGCCGTGCGGGTGCGCCGCAGGACCGCGGTGACGCGGGCGACGACCTCGTCGATGTTGAACGGCTTGGTGATGTAGTCGTCGCCGAAGCCGAGCGCGCCGACCACCTCCGCGGGCGAGTCCCGGGCGGTGAGGAACACCAGCGCCAGGTCGGGCCGCTTCGCGCGCAGTTCGCGGCCCAGGGCCCGCCCGTCCCCGTCCGGGAGCATGACGTCGAGCAGCGCCGCGTCCGGCCGGGTGCGCTCGGCGAGCGCCAGGGCCTCGCGGACGGTGCCCGCGATCATCACCTCGAACCGGTGGTAGCGCAGGGCGATGGCGAGGACGTCCGCGATGCTCGGTTCGTCCTCCACCACCAGCACGGTGCCGGGAGCCGTCGTCATGCCCCCAGTATCGGGCGGGCCACTGACAGTCGGGCCGGATCGGTCTTTGGAGTTCCTTGAGAGTCATGGGCGCCCGGTGTCCACGCCTGCGTGCCGCCGCCAATCCTGTTGCCCAGGACCTGGGGGACCAACCGACGACCGACAAAGGAGCGTTGAACGTGGCGGCATTGGCACGGTGGTGCTATCGGCACCGGCTGGTGGTCCTGTTGCTGTGGGTGGGGGCGTTGTTCGGGCTGGGCTTCTCGGCCTCTGCGGCGGGCACGAACTACGCGAACGTGTTCTCCCTCCCCGACACGGACTCCAAGAGCGCGTACGACCTGATGGAGAAGGCCTTCCCGAACACCTCGGGCGACACCGACACGGTGGTGTGGAAGGTCGACGGCGGCTCGGTGAAGGACCGGGCGGTGAAGGACCGGATCCAGCCGGCCCTGGACAGAATCGCGAAGATGCCCGGCGTCGGTGAGGTGACCAGCCCCTACGCCGGAGCCCGGGGCGCGGCCCAGATCAGCGGCGACGGCAGGATCGCGTACGCCCAGCTGACCTTCACCCAACGCGCGAACGAGGTGCCCAAGGACCTCGTCCAGAACGCCATCGACACCGCGCGGGACGCCGAACGCGGCGGACTGCAGGTCGAGCTGGGCGGGCAGGCCATCCAGCGGGTCCAGGAGCCGCCGCAGGGCCTGTCGGAGATGGTCGGCATCGTCGCGGCGGCCGTCGTGCTGTTCCTCGCCTTCGGCTCGCTCTTCGCGATGCTGCTGCCGATCGCCATCGCCGTCTTCGGCGTCGGCATGGGCCTGTTCTCCACCCAACTCATCAGCCACGCCACCGACATTCCCGACATAGCGCCGCTGCTCGCGTCCCTGATCGGCCTCGGCGTCGGCATCGACTACGCCCTGTTCATCGTCACCCGGCACCGGCGCGGCATCCAACGCGGCATGGCCCCCGAGGAGGCGGCCGTCACGGCGCTCAACACCTCGGGGCGGGCGGTGCTGTTCGCGGGCGGCACGGTGTGCATCGCACTCGCCGGCATGCTCGTGACGCGACTGCACTTCCTGGACGGCGTGGTCATCGGCACCTCGATCACGGTCGTGCTGAGCGTGCTGGCGGCCACCACCCTGCTCCCGGCCCTGCTCGGCCTCCTCGGCCCCCGCGTCCTCAGCCGCCGCCAGCGGCGCCGGCTCGCGGCCAGTGGGCCCGAGCCGGAGGGGGTGAGCGGCATGGCGGCACGCTGGTCGTCCAACGTGCAGAAGCGCCCCCGCAGGATCGCCGCCCTCGCCCTGGTCGTGATGGCCGTCCTCGCCATCCCCGTGCTGTCGCTCCGCCTCGGCGCCACCGACCAGGGCAACGACGACGCGTCGACGACCACCAGGAAGGCGTACGACCTGCTGGCCGAGGGCTTCGGGCCCGGCTTCAACGGCCCGCTCCAGGTGGTCTCCGAGAGCGGCGACACCGCCACCCTGGTCAAGGGCATCCAGTCGACACCGGGGGTCGCCCGGGTCGCCGCGCTGCCGCCTGCGAAGGGCGTGACGGTCATCCAGGTCGTGCCGAAGACGTCACCGCAGTCCAAGGAGACGGACGACCTGATCGACACTCTGCGGGACGAGGTGATCCCGAAGGCCGGTGCGCAGGCGCACGTGGGCGGCGTGACAGCCGTCTCGAAGGACTTCGCGTCGGTGACGGGCGACCGTCTGCCGCTGTTCATCGCGACGATCATCGGCCTCGGGTTCCTGCTCCTGCTGGTCGCCTTCCGCTCCCTGGTGGTCCCGCTGACGGCGGCCCTGATGAACCTGATCGCCGCGGCCGCCTCGTTCGGCGTCCTCGTCGCGGTCTTCCAGTGGGGCTGGGGCCTGGACCTGCTCGGCCTCGGCAAGGAGGGCCCGATCAACGCCTTCCTGCCCGTCATCATGCTGTCGTTGCTGTTCGGGCTGTCGATGGACTACCAGGTGTTCCTGGTGAGCCGGATGCACGAGGAGTGGGTGCACACGCGGGACAACGCGCGCGCGGTGCGCGTCGGCCTCGCGGAGACCAGCCGGGTCATCAACTCCGCGGCCCTGATCATGGTCTGCGTGTTCCTGGCGTTCGTCCTGAGCGGCGACGCGGGGGCGGCGACGGCGGGCGTGGGACTGGCCGCCGCCGTGGCCCTGGACGCGTTCATCCTCCGTACGGCTCTGGTGCCGGCCGCGATGCATCTGCTCGGGAAGTCCAACTGGTGGCTGCCGGCATGGCTGGAGAAGCGGCTGCCGCACCTGGCGGTCGAGCCGAAGGAGGACGCGGAGGCCTCGTCGCCGGACGCGGAGGGCCCTGCCTCGGTGGTCCACGGCTTCATCCGCACCGCCGAGGGTGAGCCGGTGGACGGCGCCTCGGTGACCCTCCTGACGAAGGGCGGACGTCAGCTGGACCGGGTGACGTCGCTGGCGGACGGCTCGTACATCGTGTCGGTACCCGGGCCGGGGGCCTATCTGCTGGCGACGACGGCGACCTCGTACGGCTCGCGCGCGGCCCACGTCGTGGTGGCGGACGCGCCGTTGGCGTACGACGTGGAGCTGGCGGAGGGGGAGGTGGACGCGGTCAACTAGTTCAGGCCGGCCTTGAGGAGGCGCTCGACGTCCAGCACGACCTTGCCGCCCACGGACTCGGGGAGCGTGACCAGCTCCCCGGGGATGTGGATCCCGTGTTTGGCGTAGCCGCGGGCCGTCGGTTCGGCCAGCACATGGAGGCGCTGGTGCTTGCGGTCGACGATTGCGTAGACGGGGACCCGGGCCTTGGCGTAGTAGGCGACCTTGGTCTGCAGGTCTGTCTTCCAGTTGCTGGAGGTGACCTCCATGACCAGGCGGAAGCACGTCGGGTCGTAACAGCTGTTCTCGACCAGGTGATCACGGTAGTCGTCGTCGACCACCGACAGATCCGGGATCGCGTAGTCCTCCGGACCGCTCGGCAGCCAGAGGCCGATACCGGGGAGCGCACGCACGAGGCCCAGGCCCAGGAACGGGGTTGCGAACAGCATGAGTGCTTCAGAGTGAGGGCCCTCCGGCGGTGGGCTCACGAGGATCTGGTCTCCGATGATCTCGACGCGGAGGCCCGGAACGCTCTCCATGATGTGGTTCGCCTCGGCGATCTGCGACCGTTCCTCGTGCGGCCGCTCGACAGCTGCTGCGGACATCAGGTGCCTCCCATGGGCTGGTGTCGAGAGCATCATCGTAGGCACGCGGGACAGCCGGTGTCCCGTTCGAGTCGCTTCACCCGAAAGTGGATCACCCCGCCCGCCCCTCGCCCCCCGGATCCGGCAGCACCTTCGTCATCCCCGGCAGGAAGTCCGTGAACAGCTCGTGCACCTCGCGCACCAGCGGCCGCAGCACCCGGAACCGCGCCAGCGACACACCACGAGCCGTGAGCCGCGCCCCCCGCTCGGCCAGCCGGTAGCTCCGCTCCCGCCCCTCGGTGCGGTCGAAGATCCAGTACAGCACGAGCCCCATCTGGGCGAGCCACATCAACTCGGGCAGGACATCCCGGAGTTCGTCCGGAACCTTGGTCTTCGTCGCCCCGGCCAGCACCTCGCGGTGGACGGAAATCGCCTCCACGCGCGCGTGCTCCGACTCGGGGGAGAAGGGGCTGAGCGGGCTGTCCGGATCGGCGGCGTTCTTGAAGAACTGCACCGCGAACTCGTGGTACGGCGTCGCGATGTCCAGCCACGCCCGCAGGACCCCCGCGAGCCGCGCCTCCAGGTCTCTCTCCTGGGCCAGGACCTCCCGGACCGCCGCCCGGTGCTCGGTGGCGATCCGGTCGTAGAAGCCCTGGATCAGGTGTTCCTTGCCCTCGAAGTAGTAGTACGCGTTACCGACGGAGACCCCGGCCTCCTTGGCGATGGCCCGCATCGTCGTCTTGTCGTAGCCGCGCTCCTGGAACAGCCGCATCGCCGTCTCCAGGATCAGCGCACGGGTCTGCTCGGACTTGGTCGGGTTGCCGCCCCCGTCGGGGCCGTCGTTCTTCGCAGGCACGGAAGGAGAGCCTACGGGGTGACGCAGGAGCTGCCGTCACAGCCGGGTGCGCCGTACGTCCAGCCCTGCCTCGGGTCGTAGGTCCACCCGTCCGCACCGCGGTACACCTGCGCGCCCCGATGCGCGCCCCGCCACTTCGCCGCCGCCAGCACCGCCCCTTTGGCGAGCTTCGCCCCCGCCGGTGTGCTGAGCCGGTGGGCGAGCGGCCGGTGTTCGCGCAGCGCCCACAGGGTGACGATCCAGGCGGCGGCGGAGCGGTAGACCTGCCCCGCGTCGCCGACGACGGTGATGTCGTCGAGGGTGGCGCGGTGGTCGAGCGTGGGAAAGCGGCGCCGGGCCTGCTCCGATCCGGCGGGCAGGAACTCCAACGGCACGAGCTGCGGCTGTCGTACGAGCCAGTCGCGCAGGAAGGCGCACAGCGAGCACTCGGCGTCGTACAGGAGGGTGAGCCGGCGGACCGGGACCCGGTCCGCCGCGGGGGTGCTCATGTCCCTCACGCTCCGACCCAGTCCTGCGGCGCGACCGGGGGCACCTGCTCCCGCTCCATCAACCCGCGCCGCCGGATCCGGTTGAGGACGTACACGTTGCCCAGGTGCATCACGCCGAGCACCAGCAGCACCACGCCGAGCTTGGTCGACAGGGCCTCGAAGATCTGGCGGGTGTCCTCGATGGTCTCGTCGCCGCTCAGGTAGAGGGCGACGAAGCCGAGGTTCACGAGGTAGAAGCCGACCACCAGGAGGTGGTTGACGGCTTCGGCGAGCTTCTCGTTCCCCTGCAGCACGTCGGCGAGGAAGATTCGTCCGTTGCGGCTGAGCGTGCGGGCCACCCAGATCGTCAGCGCGATGCTGACCAGCAGGTATATGACGTAGGCGATGACCGTGCGGTCCATGCCCCACCTCTTCTTGAACGCGTTCAAAACGCTGACAGGGATGACTGTAGACCTGTTTTTGAACGCGTTCAAGCCGGAAGGGCGTCAGGGGCGGCGGCCCAGCTCCGGACGCTTGCTGTAGTCGGTGAATCCGATGACGTTCCCCCACGGGTCGGCGATCTCGACGGTCCAGCCGGTGGCCACGGAGAAGGGCTCGTCCAGGGGTGCGATGCCCGCCGCTGTGAGCGCGCGGGCCGCCGCCCGCGCGTCGGTCACCTCGATCCACAGGCGGGGTGAGGGCCACGGCGGTGGCCGATGCCCCAGCCCCTCCTCCTGCCGCAGCAGGATCCCGGGCGTCTCGCCCCCGACCTTCAGCAGCGCGATCCCGGCCTCGTCGAACCGGAAGCCCACCGCGAACCCGGCGCGCTCGAAGAAGTCGACCGCCGTGCCGAGGTCCCCGACGGGCAGCAGGACGTTGTCGAATCCGAGCAGTTCGTACGACTGGTCATCTGACATACCGTCAGAATAGGTGGGGAGGCGGCCGGAATCGGTGATTCAGTGGTGCGGACGCGAGTGAGCCCCGTCCCGGTGCGAAACCGGGGACGGGGCCCACATCACCGTAGAAGAACGGTGAGCCGTACGGGAGCGGAGATCAGAAGCGGCGCGTGATGAGCGCTCGCTTCACCTCCTGGATCGCCTTCGTGACCTCGATGCCGCGCGGGCAGGCGTCCGTGCAGTTGAAGGTCGTGCGGCAGCGCCACACGCCGTCGCGGTCGTTGAGGATCTCCAGGCGCTGCTCGCCGGCCTCGTCGCGCGAGTCGAAGATGAAGCGGTGCGCGTTGACGATGGCGGCCGGGCCGAAGTACTGGCCGTCGTTCCAGAACACCGGGCACGAGGACGTGCAGGCGGCGCAGAGGATGCACTTCGTCGTGTCGTCGAAGCGCTCGCGGTCCTCGGCCGTCTGCAGACGCTCACGCGTCGGCTCGTTCGTGTCCTTCGTGATGAGGAAGGGCATGACGTCGCGGTACGCCTGGAAGAACGGGTCCATGTCGACGACCAGGTCCTTCAGGACCGTCAGGCCCTTGATGGGCTCGACCGTGATCGGCTTCGCGGGGTTGAGGTCCTTGATGAGGGTCTTGCAGGCAAGACGGTTCTTGCCGTTGATCCTCATCGCGTCCGAGCCGCAGATGCCGTGCGCGCAGGAGCGGCGGAAGGTCAGCGTGCCGTCGATGTCCCACTTGATCTTGTGGAGCGCGTCGAGGACGCGCTCCTTGGGGTCGATCTCCAGCTGGAAGTCTTCCCAGGTGGCCTCCGCCGAGACCTCGGAGTTGAAGCGGCGGACGCGAACGGTGACCGTGATGTACGGGGAGTCGGCGAAACCGGGCTCGGGCTCGCCGGCCGCGTCCGCCTTGTCCAGAACGGGGGTTGCCATCAGTACTTACGCTCCATCGGCTGGTAGCGGGTCTGGACGACCGGCTTGTAGTCGAGACGGATGGACTCGGTGCCGTCGTCGCCCACCTCGCGGTACGCCATGGTGTGGCGCATGAAGTTGACGTCGTCGCGGTTCGGGTAGTCCTCGCGGTAGTGACCGCCGCGGGACTCCTTGCGGGCCAGGGCCGACACCGCCATGACCTCGGCCAGGTCGAGTAGGTTGCCCAGCTCGACGGCCTCCAGCAGGTCGGTGTTGAACCGCTTGCCCTTGTCCTGGATCGCGACGTTCTTGTAGCGCTCGCGCAGCTCGGCGATCTTCTCGACCGCGGTCTTGATCGTCTGCTCGGTGCGGAACACCATGACGTTCGCGTCCATGGTCTCCTGCAGCTCGCGGCGCAGGACCGCCACGCGCTCGGTGCCCGTGGAGGAGCGCAGCGCCTCCACCTGGCCGACCACCAGCTCCGCCGGGTTCTCCGGGAGCTCGACGAAGTCCGCCTTCTGGCTGTACTCCGCCGCGGCGATGCCGGCCCGGCGGCCGAACACGTTGATGTCCAGGAGGGAGTTCGTGCCCAGACGGTTCGCGCCGTGCACCGAGACACAGGCGACCTCGCCGGCCGCGTACAGGCCCGGGACGACCGTCGTGTTGTCCGTGAGGACCTCACCCTCGACGTTCGTCGGGATGCCGCCCATGGCGTAGTGCGCGGTGGGCTGGATCGGGATCGGGTCCGTGTACGGCTCGATACCGAGGTAGGTGCGCGCGAACTCCGTGATGTCCGGGAGCTTGGCGTCCAGCTGCTCCGGCGGGAGGTGCGTGAGGTCGAGGTAGACGTGGTCGCCCTCGGGACCGCAGCCGCGGCCCTCACGGATCTCCGTGTAGATCGACCTCGACACCACGTCTCGCGACGCGAGGTCCTTCATCACCGGCGCGTACTTCTCCATGAAGCGCTCGCCGTCCTTGTTGCGGAGGATGCCGCCCTCACCACGGGCGCCCTCCGTCAGCAGGATGCCCATGCGCCAGATGCCGGTCGGGTGGAACTGGAAGAACTCCATGTCCTCCAGCGGCAGTCCGCGACGGTAGACGGCGGCCTGGCCGTCACCGGTCAGCGTGTGCGCGTTCGACGTCACCTTGAAGAACTTGCCGCAGCCGCCGGACGCGTAGATCACGGCCTTCGCCTGGAAGACATGGATCTCGCCGGTCGCCAGCTCGTACGCCACGACACCGGCCGAGCGCTTCACGCCGTCGACCTCGGTGATCAGCTGGTCGAGGACGTAGAACTCGTTGTAGAACTCCACGCCCTCCTTGACGCAGTTCTGGTACAGCGTCTGGAGGATCATGTGGCCGGTGCGGTCGGCCGCGTAGCAGGAGCGGCGTACGGGGGCCTCACCGTGGTTACGGCTGTGACCGCCGAAGCGGCGCTGGTCGATCGTCCCGTCGGGCGTCCGGTTGAACGGCAGGCCCATCTTCTCCAGGTCGAGGACCGAGTCGATGGCCTCCTTCGCCAGGATCTCGGCGGCGTCCTGGTCGACCAGGTAGTCACCGCCCTTGATCGTGTCGAAGGTGTGCCACTCCCAGTTGTCCTCCTCCACGTTGGCCAGCGCGGCGGCCATGCCGCCCTGCGCGGCGCCCGTGTGGGAGCGGGTGGGGTAGAGCTTGGTCAGCACGGCGGTGCGGCTGCGCTTCGTCGACTCGATGGCGGCGCGCATGCCCGCGCCACCGGCGCCGACGATGACGGTGTCGTACTTGTGGATCTTCATGATTCTCGCAGCCCCGTGCCTAGCGGATGTTCGGGTCGAAGGTGAAGATCACCAGCGTGCCCAGCAGGATGGTGAACACCGTGGCGGTGTAGAGCAGGCCCTTGAGCCACAGCCGGGTGTTCGCGCGCTCCGCGTAGTCGTTGATGACCGTGCGCAGGCCGTTGGCGCCGTGCAGCATCGCGAGCCACAGCATCAGCAGGTCCCAGACCTGCCAGAAGGGGCTCGCCCAGCGGCCGGCCACGAAGGCGAAGCCGATCTTCGACACGCCGCCGTCCAGTACGAGCTGGATCAGCAGGTGCCCCAGGACCAGGACGACCAGCACGATGCCGGACAGGCGCATGAACAGCCAGGCGGCCATCTCGAAGTTGCCCCGGGTGGACTTCGGGGACTTCTTGGTGCGCTTGCGCGGGGCCTCGATGAGGGGCGCCGGGTTGTCGACGTCGTAGAGGGACTCGCCCTCGACGGGGCCGACGCCGGACGCGGTGGATTCAGTGGTGGCCATCGGTGTCAGCTCCCGAACAGTTCACGAGCGGCGTGACCGAGGACGGGGTAGATCGCCCCGAGCATCAGCACGACCCACAGGCCTACGACGGACCAGAGCATCTGCTTCTGGTAGCGCGGGCCCTTCGACCAGAAGTCGACGGCGATGACGCGCAGGCCGTTCAGTGCGTGGAAGAGGATGGCGGCGACGAGGCCGTACTCCAGCACAGCAACGATCGGGGTCTTGTACGTGGCTACGACCTTGTCGTAGTCCTCGGGGGAGACACGGACGAGAGCGGTGTCCAGCACGTGAACGAACAGGAAGAAGAAGATGAGGACGCCGGTGACTCGATGAGCCACCCAGGACCACATTCCTTCCCGGCCGCGGTACAGCGTTCCAGCCGGCACGGAAGTCCCTCCGGGAGCGGGGATTGGGGCCGCGCCGGCTTGTGCTGTCGGTCGGGCCCGGCCGGGTACGGTCCACCGGCCCCCAGCATGCTATCTGTGTGGCGCCTCGGCGCTTACGGGGGGCCTACCGGTGTGATCAAAGTGGCACGCGGATGGGCGAGCGTTGCGGCTTCTGGGGCGGGATGGCCTGTTATCTGCCGGGGGCGGGTTCGTCGCGGCGGGTCGCGCCCAAGCGCCGGAGCCGTGAATCGTCACAGCCCCGCGCCCCTGAGGAGGCGCAGCAGGCGCCCTCTTGCCAGGCGCCGTAGTTCTTCCGCAGCCACCACGCGTTCTTCCTCCGGGTCGTTCGTCAATCGTGACCGGATGCCTGCCAGGACGTGGTCCAGGGTCTCGGCCGCGTCGAGGCCGTCCGGGCAGATGACGAAGGCGTGTCCGAACTTTGCCTCGTATGCTGCATGTGCGGCACTCATTGCCGTATGTGCAGCTGAATACGTTCCCTCCGGCAATGTCGGCAATGTCTCGCCGGCCAGGGCTTCCGCCAGGTCGGCGGGGGAGAGGTCGTAGGCCGCTTCGTCGGAGGCGGCGAGTAGGGACTCGAGGTCCGGGTAGGGGCGGTGTTCCGCCACCCGGTGGGACCAGCAGAGGCTGCGGAGGCAGGTCAGAAGGAGGCGCTGTGCTTCGTCTGCGGGCGCGGTGTTGAACTCCCCCAGTCCGTTCGTGGACGGTGGAGTGCGGATCTGCTCGGGCAGCGCCGGTATTGCGGCGACTCGGCCAGGAAGGTGTGTGGGCGTCACGTGTGTTTCGGCAGAGGATGCTGTGAGAGGTGTGGCCTCACGTTATCGAGTGTGGGCGTGACGTGTCCGACGGATGCCCGAATTTCACCCGCAGGGGAGGGTTTCGGAACGCGTGGTGGACGCGCCGCGCCGTCCATGGGCCATAGGTTGGCGCTGTGAGTCAGCACAGGCGTCGGCTTCCGGCGCAGAACCCGAAGCGCAGGCGGATGATCGTCGCGGGCGTGTCCGCGGGGACGGTCGCGCTCGGGATCGGCCTGGGTTTCTGGGCCTCGGGCGACGACAGCGGCCCGGCGGGATCGGCGCAGCGGCAGCAGCCCTCCGTCGACCGGTCCGCCGCCGCGCCCGAGGTCTCGCCCAGCCGGACTCCGAAGCCGAGCCGGTCGTACGCCCTTTCGAAGGCTCCCCGCACCATCCCCGCCGTGCGCTCCCACACCGCGGCGCGCGGGCCGGGCTGGCGTGCGGTGCGCGGTGAGCGCGTGGTCGTGAACGACGCCGATCTGGCCGACGAGGGCCGTCTGATCGCCGGTGAGCTGGGGCTGAGTTACGCGGGCGAGAAGGACGACGTGCGCGCCGGGGACGTACGGCTGGCGCTGAACGACGACGAGGGCGCGGACCCGGAGTCGTACGCGATGACCGTGCGCGGTGGGCGTGTCGTCATCAGCGGGCCGAGCGACGCGGGTGTCTTCTACGGCACGCGCACGCTCAAGCAGGAGGTGCACCGCGGCGGCACGGCGCCCGAGGGGGTCGTGAAGGACGAGCCCGCCAAACCGGTGCGCGGGTTCATGCTGGACATCGCGCGCAAGCCCTTCACCGCGGCCTGGATCGAGGACCGGGTGCGGGAGCTCGGGGACCTGAAGTTCAACGAGCTGGGACTGCACTTCTCCGACGACCAGGGGTTTCGGATCGCGTCCGACACGCATCCCGAGATCGTCTCGCAGCAGCATCTGACGAAGGCCGAGGTCAAGAAGATCGTCGACCTCGCCGCGAGCCGGCACATCACGGTGGTGCCCGAGATCGACTCCCCCGGGCATCTGGGCGCCGTCATCGCGGCGCACCCCGATCTGCAGTTGCGCAACGCGCAGGGGGTGGCGGCGAAGGGAGCCGTCGACATCTCCAAGCCGGGCGCCGCCGGCATCGTCGACGACCTGCTGAACGAGTACGCCGGTCTGTTCCCCGGCAGCAAGTGGAACCTCGGCGGGGACGAGTACCAGGCGCTGATGGTGTCCAATCCGGCGGCCTCCTATCCGCAGCTGGCCTCGGCCGCCAAGGACGCGTACGGGGCCGGCGGGACCGTCGCCGACCTCACCACAGCGTGGCTGAACGACCGCGCCGACACGATGCGGGCCCACGACCGGACGATGCGGGTGTGGAACGACGGCTTCTTCCGGGGCACGTCCGTGCAGCCCGCCAAGGACCTTCAGGTCGGGTACTGGACCGGCAAGGAGATCGGGGCGCGGCCGCCGGTGGAGTACCTGAGCGCCGGGCGCAAGATCATCAACTACAACGACGAGTTCCTGTACTACGTCCTGGGCCAGCCGAACAACTTCGTCTACCCGACCGGGCAGCGGATCTACGAGCAGTGGACCCCGCTCGTCGTGCGCGGCACCCAGGCGGTGCCGGCGAGGTACGACGGGCAGATCCTCGGCGGGACCTTCGCGGTCTGGTGCGACCTCGCGGGGTCGCAGACGCAGGACCAGGTCGCGGCCGGGATCCGGATGCCGTTGCGGGCGACGGTCCAGAAGCTGTGGGATCCAAGGCGCCCGGCGCTGTCCTGGGCGCAGTTCAAGGCGCTGGCCGGCCGGCTGGGCTGAGCGCGACCGGGGCGCCGAGGTACAGGGGCGCGAGGCGTCTTGGTGCGTACGGCTGCGAACAGGCGTACGGCTGTGGTGTATTCGGCTGGCCGGAGCCGACAGAGCTGTGGGGGCCAGGGATGGGCTACTGGGGGTATTTGGTCGTGGGCCGCAGTGAGCGGCCGCTCGCGGAGCTCGACGCGCTGGCCGGGGCCACGGGCATGGAGCTGCGGGCCGAGGCGCCCGGCGGCTGGCAGGTGTGGGAGTACGCGAGCGGGGACGGCGAGGTCGGGAACATGAACGTCCTCGCCCGGGAGACCGGCGCGCCCGCGCTCTTCGGATACGTCATGGACAGCGCCTCGGTCGTCGTGGAGGCGGCGGCCCCCGAGAGCGGGGCGTGGACGACGTGCCTGGCGCGGGCCGCGATGGCCGGGTACCTCGGCGCCGGGAACGAGGGGCTCACGATCGAGGACTACTTCCTCCAGCCCGGTGACGCCGCCGGCCGGGCCGTCGCCTGGGCCGCCGAGGCGGGGCACGACGTCGACGTCGAGCCGCTGCTCGACGTGCTGACCGCCGACGCCGATCCACCCCCGCTCTCGAATTCGCTGGAGCGGGGGGACTCCCTGGCCGAAAACCTCTTCTTCCGCCTGCTGGACCGGCTGGGCGTGGTGCCGCTGTGACACTCCCGGGCCGTCGCACGCAGTAAGGGGAAGTGCGGGCTCCGTAAGGGAAGAGCCCTGCTGGGCCTCGTGGAGGACCCCGCAGAAGGAGGCGTGGATGAGCCTGGTGGAACTGATCGCTCAGGCCGACGAACGCGGACTGGCCGCCAGCGGGCTGGCTTGTTTGGATCGCTGCGTGCCCCTGCTGGGCGGCGACGACGAGATTCTGCGGCCCCTCTGGGCCAGCCTCGCGGACGCCGACGACGCCGGTGACGCCGGCGGCTGGGGCGAGCGCCTTGAGCACGCGCGCGGGAAGCTCGGCGGCCTTGAGGAGCCCGGCGAGAGCGAGGCCGCACTGCTGGCCCGCCGGATGCTGGCCGCCGCGCCCGCCGACCGGTGCGCCGCCCAGGTGCGGGTGTGGGCCGACGCCTGCTCCGTCGCCGCGCTGCAGATACACCGGCTGCTCGATCCGCTCGCCGACCGGGCGTCCTCGGTCGACTCCCGCCGGGAGGGGCGTACGCAGGGAATGTCGCCGCTCGTGGCCGCGGAGCTGCGGCGGCAGGTCACCGTGCTGGAGCTCCTCGCCGGCCACGGCGCGGCCGGAGTGCGCCGGGCGCTGGAGGTGTCGACCGAGGGGCGCCGGGTGCTGCGGGCGGTCGTCTCGCGTCGGGCCCGGCGGGCGTGACACGGTGCCGTGCGGCTGCGGCTGCGGCTGCGGGTTCTCGGTGCGTAGGTCGGTCAGTGCGCTGGGCCAGTGCCGTAGATCAGTGCAGTAGGCACTTCACCACCGCGTCGCCGTACTCGGCCGTGCGCGTGTAGAAGGCCGTCATGTCCCGGTGGGTCGCTGCGAACAGGGCGTTCAGTTGCGGCTCGGCGTCGGGGCCGCCGTAGGCGCGGAGAAGCGGCTCCCTGGCCGACTGCCACAGGGTCTCGAAGTCGGCCGCTTCGAGGAACGCCGCGACCCGGGCCGTCTGGGCCGCGGTCAGGATCAGGAACGGTGGCTCGTCCGGGTGGGGGTGGGGCACCGGGCGGCCGCCGAGGACCACGTCGGCGCCCGCGTAGAGGGTGTTCTGGTCGAGGTAGCTCCTGTCCAGCATCTCCTCCCGGTGCCGGTCGATTCGTCGGCGCACGCTGTCCCAGTCGTCCTCGAACAGCCGTTGCAGCCAGTTCGCGCTGTTGCGCAGGGCCGAGGGCGGCACCGCGCGGAGATGGAAGTACGGGCTCATCAGTGAAAGGAGCGCACGGCAGGGGCGAAGCGTCACTCCCGGGCGGAACGCGCACCTGCGGGAGTCCTGTGACAGTCCTGGGGTGGAGGTGGGGCGGTCCTGCGCCGGTCTGGGGAACCCCCCGGAAATCGCGTGACGAACGGCGCGCCGACCCCGCTCCTGGGTAGGTGACTACCTTCCACGAGACCAGGCCGAACGCGGCGACCAAGCCCGTTCGGTGGGCCGCGGACGCCGTCGCGGCGATGCGTGAGGGGGCGCGGCTGCGCCTCGACTACTCGGCGCAGAGCCTGTGGCGCGTCGACCGGATGATCGAGGGGATACGGCGCGAGGAGGCGCCGTACGCCGCCGTGGAGAGCGTGTTGCGCGGATTCGGGGCCTACGCCGGTGAAGTGATCGTCCGTCAGGCCGGTGCCGAGTGGTGGGCGACCGGTGGCGACCACTGGATCCGCACCCCGGACGGGCGGATGTGGGACCCCCTCGACGAGGCCCGGCGCTGCTTCGCCGGCGACGGGTCCCTGCGACTGCTGTGCCGGGACGCGACGGACGGCGTCCGAGGGTGACGGCGGCGGCAAAATCGCCGTAATAAGAGACGCTGGCGTTCCCAAATGGTGGGGCCCGGAGGGAGCATGGAGGCGACCTCGGGACGGTCCGACTCGGGAGGCTCCATGGCCGACAACCGCCGTTGGTGGACGCTGGTCGTCATCGCGCTCGCCCAGCTGATGGTCGTTCTCGACATGACCATCGTGAACATCGCCCTGCCGTCCGCCCAGGCCGACCTGAACATGTCGGACGGGAACCGGCAGTGGGTCATCACCGCCTACACCCTCGCCTTCGGTGGGCTGTTGCTGCTCGGCGGCCGGGTCGCCGACCTCGTCGGACGCCGGACGACCTTCATGATCGGGCTGCTCGGCTTCGCCGCCGCGTCCGCGCTCGGCGGGGCCGCTGCGGGACAGGGGATGCTCTTCGGGGCCAGGGCCCTGCAGGGTGTCTTCGCCGCACTGCTCGCGCCCTCCGCGCTGTCCCTGCTCACGACGACGTTCACCGATCCGAAGGACCGGGCGAAGGCCTTCGGGGTGTTCGGGGCGATCGTCGGAGCGGGCGCGGCGATCGGGCTGCTCGCGGGCGGCCTGCTCACCCAGTACCTGGACTGGCGCTGGTGCCTGTACGTCAACGTACCGGTCGCCCTGGTCGCGTTCGCCGGCGCGTCGGCGCTGCTCACCTCCGGGGAACGGCACCCCGACGCCCGTCTCGACGTGCCGGGCGCACTGCTCGGCTCGGCCGGGATGCTGTCACTGGTGTACGGCTTCTCCGAGGCGGAGTCGAGGGGTTGGGGCGACGGCCTGGTGGTGACCCTGCTGGTCGCCGGGGTCGTCCTGCTCGCCGCGTTCGCGCTGTGGCAGACCCGGGCGCGGGTGCCGCTCCTGCCGATGTCCGTGATCAAGGACCGGCAGCGCGTCGGCGCCTTCCTGACCACGCTGTTCGTCACCGTCCGGATGTTCGGCGTCTTCCTCTTCCTGACGTACTACCTGCAGGGCGTCCTCGGGTGGTCCCCGCTGAAGACCGGCCTCGCGTATCTGCCGATGACGGCCGCGATGATCGTCGGGTCGACGCAGATCGCGGCGCGGCTGCTGGGCAGGGTGCCGCCGCGGTTCCTGATCGTGCCGGGGCTGCTCGTGGCCGCGGGCGGTCTCGCGGTCATCGCGCAGGTCGGCGTGGAGCCGGCGTACGCCTCGCACGTGCTGCCCGGCATGCTGATGCTGGGCCTCGGCATGAGTACGGCGATGATGACCTCCATCTCGCTGGCCACCGGAAGTGTCGCGCCGCGTGACTCGGGCGCGGCCTCGGCGACCTTCAACACGGCCCAGCAGGTGGGCGGTTCGATCGGTACGGCCCTGCTGAACACGATCGCCGCGAGCGTCACCGCAACCTATCTGACCGCGCACGCGGGTCCCGGCGTCGACCGGCGGCGGCTGGCGGCCGAGGCGACGGTGCACGGCTTCAACGTGGCCACCTACTGGGCGCTGGGCGCGCTGCTGCTGGCCGCGCTGATCGCGGGCGTGGTCATCAACGCGCACCGGGTGCCCACTCCGCAGGCCGCGCAGGAGCGGACACCCGAACCGGTGGACACGGCCATGTGAGGCGTCGGGCTCCGGCCGACGTCACCGACTGCTCCCACGCCACCCCCGACACGACGTACGCACGTATCGCACGTACCGCCTGTGACATTTCCGTGATCCCTGGCGCTGAGGAGCGTGAAGGCACGAACTGTACGAACCACACGGACGACGAGGACAGGGTTGGGCCAGGCACGGGAACCCCGCCGCCGTATGCAGGCGTACGACGGGGAGCTGGGGGCGGCCGTCGCGCGGGCCCAGGAGGGCGACGAGGCAGCCTTCGCGGTCGCGTACCGCATCGTGCAGCCCGGTCTGCTCGGCTATCTCCGCGGGATCGTCGGCGACGACGCCGAGGACGTGGCGTCCGACGCCTGGCTGGAGATCGCCCGTGACCTCGGACGCTTCCAGGGCGACGGGGCGGGCTTCCGCGGCTGGACCGCGACCATCGCCCGGCACCGCGCCCTGGACCACCTGCGCCGGCAGAAGGTACGCCCCCGGTCCTCGGCGCTCGAACAGGACGTACTGGACCTGCCCGGCCCGCACAGCACCCACGACCAGGCCCTGGAGGCGCTCTCCACCGAGCGCGCCCTGGAACTGGTCCGCACCCTGCCGCGCGACCAGGCCGAGGCCGTGCTGCTGCGCGTCGTCGTCGGCCTCGACGGCCCCACCGCGGCCCGGGTCCTCGGCAAGCGCCCCGGCGCGGTGCGCACGGCCGCACACCGGGGGCTGAAGCGCCTCGCGGCCCGGCTCGGCGCCGCAGGTGTGACGAATGAGGATCCCCGGACGCTGGGGGAGTCGAAATGAACGTCAACGACGGCAGGAGCGACGACGGCCGACTGCCGGACACGGATGGATACGGACATGGGTGACCGGCAGAGTGACGGCAGTGCCCCCGGCCGGCGGCACGTCCACCCGGGCGGGACTCTCCCGGCCCCCGGGGAGGTGCCGGCGGGCCCGGTGCTGGAGAGCCGGCTCGCCGACGCGCTGCGTTCGGGCGTACTGGACGCCGACGCCGAGCAGCGGGCGGTGGCCGCGTTCCGGGCCGCCCGGGACATCGGGGCGCACCGTGCGCGGACCCGCCGCCGGGACGACTGGCGCCCGCGCGAGCAGGGCCGGGCCCGCCGCTCGCTGCGGGCCACCCTCACGCTGTCCCTGGCCGGACTGACCCTGGGCGGAGTGGCGTACGCGGCGATCGGCACCTTCGGCGGCTCGTCGGACGACGGGCACGTGGCGCGGCAGCGGGCGCACGCGCCGGTCGTCCCGTCCACGACCGTCCCCCACGCCCCCGTCGCGCCGTCCACGCCGGACCGCCCGGACACGGCCAAGGACACCGAGGCCCACTGCCGGGCGTACGAGAAGGCCAAGGGGCATGGCAAGGCCATGGAGTCGACGGCCTGGCAGCGGCTGATCGCGGCCGCGGGCGGCGAGGAGCACGTCACCGCCTACTGCACCGAGCAGTTGGGACAGGCGACGGCCGAAAAGACACCGGCAACAGCGGCGAAGCCGAAGAAGCCGAACCAGCCCGGGAAGCTGAAGAAGCCCGAGCAGGCGACGAAGCCCGGGGAGCCGACGAAGCCCGGGGAGCCGACGAAAGCGGAGAAGGCGGAGAAGGTCGACTAGGGGTCGACCAGGGGGCAAGCGGCCTTCGGGCCCAGCTGTTCGCCGCGCTGGCGTGCGCCGCGCTGGCGTGCGCCGCGCTGGCGTGCCTCGCGCCGCCGTGTGCCACCGAGGCGACGGCCGGAGCCGCCACTCCCGGCCCGGCAGAAGCGTGAAGGGCCTTTGAACCGGTGACACGGTCGCGCCGAGGTTCCGGCGGTCGACCGCCACGCGCCCGGCGGGGCGTCCGTCGAGTCGGTGACCGCGGAGTTGTTCACTCCCGCGATGCGGGTTGATGATCAACTCGCTTCCTCGAAGAATCCTTTGTGCCCGTCGGTCGCCTCCCGGCTGCCCGCCGCAGCGCCGTGACAGCACGTCAGCGCTCCCGGCAACCGTCGACCCGCACCTCCTCGGAGCGGAGCGCGGGTGACTTCCCGGAGATCACCACAGGTGGCCTCGTCACAGAAACAGGACGTTTCCAGCACCGGAGTACCTCATGCCGTGCGATTTCCGATCTCGGGGTTCCCTCGCCTGCGCCGACTCACTGTCGATCGCCGTCGTCAGCCGCAACGGAACCAGACCTCCTCTGGCCACCGGGATCGAGTGTCGCCCGATTCGCCACCCTCATGAAATCGGGGTACGTGATCAGGTGTTGCTTTTCCAGGGATCAGGCATGGCCGAGGAAGTGAGACGCTTTTCGGCCGGGTCGAGAGGCCGGGTTCTTCCCGCGGTCGTGTTAGCACCTGAGCTTGACTGGGGTGACGTGTCCAGGGCGCTGAGCCATGGAGCCCTCAGCTATCTGCTGGAGAACGAGTACGCCTGCCTGGTGACGGAAGCGCTCTTCTGCGCTTCCGTCGGCGCCAGCATCCTCGATCCTGAGATCGCCGCCGAGCAGCTCAGAATCGCCCGCAGTTCAAGGGGCGGCCCGAATCACTGCGGGTGTACGGAAAGGGAAGCCCGCAGGACGCCCAACCGGCCGAATTTACTCACTGGCCGAGAACGTCAGGTCATGGATCTGCTCGCCTCCGGGGCGGCAGTCAGAGACATCGCCAAGAACCTGTTCCTGACGGAGAAGACGGTTCGAAACTATCTCGGTCGCATTTACGCGAAGATGGATGTCCACAGTCAGGCGGAGGCGATAGTGCGCTGGTTGGGTCACTTGCAGCCCCCGATTTCGGGGGAGGGCTGTCCGCGACGGTCGGAGCGCACGCCTCATGTCCTGGTGGGCGGGCGATGCCCGTAAGGCGCACCGCCCGGTGGACGCGATCCGCGTCGCGACCACCGGGTGCCTCCCGTTGCCGGAGAGCGTGAAAAGCCTCAGTTCACGTTCCACGCCTGGGAGAGGTTGTCCGGCGCGACCTGGCTGAACGAGGCGGCGGAGTTCCAGTCGCCACAGCCGGGCTTCCGGTACATGTCGAAGTGGACGCGGTCACCGCTGTTCACCGAGAACGTGGCGAACAGGGTGGTACCGCGAGAGGCGGGGAAGCAGTCGGAGGTGCTGTTCGTCAGGTCGGTGATGGCCACGGAGGTCGCGTCGGCCGATATGAGGTTGCCGTTGACGACGACGCGCGAAGCGGTTGCCGCGGATGCCGGCGAGGCGGCGATGGCGAGGGCCAGCAGCGCCGCAGCGCCGGTGGCGGAAGCGGCGGCAACCATGCGGCTCGGGGTTTTGAGAGAGCGCATCAGCAATCCAATCTACGAGTGGGTATATCCCGTTCAAGCCCCGTTTTTGCCGGAGACCGGGAACGCGGTGGTCCTGTCGCGCGACGCAGTGCGATCAGGCGGTGCGCGGAATTCCGGCCCGCCCGAGTGGCCACGGGCCGTCGTCCGCGCGAAGAAACAACCGCGTTGTTCATGGATTATGAGGAGAAGAAAGAAGGCGTTGATAGAGTCATCTGCCTCTAAACGCGATCTTGCATTGTCCGGCCGCGGGGAACAGGCCAGCCGTGAGCGGCGGGGCCTCGGAACCGGGCCTCTCCTGGCCCTGTACTCCCTGCACGGCTTCTATCCGGACCTGGTCGACCTGGCCGACCGCCGTGACGACCTGCTCCTGGTCGATCTGCCCACCCTCTACGGCAGCTGACACCAAGAGCGGCCGGTCTTCTGACCAGGCGAGTGCGAGTGCCTGCAGTTGGGCCGCGCGGGGGCCTGACCTTTGGCCGCATCGGTCCCTGATGCCCGGCATCATCACAGGTCAGACCGGTAAACCGCGGAGACGGCCGGAGCCGCCACCCCCCACAGGAGAGGCCCCGACCGTCGCGCGGTACGGGCCGCGCGGCGGCCCGTACTCTCTACAGCGCCATGAGTGCGGTTTCTGTCACACCCAGGTACATCGCTTCCCGTCACAAGGTGGTTGCAGATTGTGCGGACATGGACGAGCAGCGGTTTCAGGTCGTAACGTGCCTTTCGCGCCGGGCGCCGAAGACGCTTGACCAACGCAACGATCGGCGGCCTCGACGCCGCGACCATCGAACGAGGAACCACGGGTGCTGGGGGACGACGCGGAGCTGACCGCCGCGGTGCTTGCGGCACAGGACGGGGACGAGACCGCGTTCCGGGCTGTGTACCGGGCGGTGCATCCACGCCTGCTCGGGTATGTCCGGACTCTGGTCGGCGACCCGGACGCCGAGGACGTGGCGTCCGAGGCGTGGCTGCAGATCGCCCGTGACCTGGAACGGTTCAGCGGCGACGCCGACCGCTTCCGCGGCTGGGCCGCCCGGATAGCCCGTAACCGCGCGCTGGACCACATACGCATGCGCGGCCGCCGCCCCGCGATCGGCGGCGACGAGACGGAGCTGACCGGGAAGGCCGCCGAGTCCGACACCGCGGGCGAGGCCATCGAGTCCCTGGCCACGGACGACACGCTCTCCCTGATCGCCCGGCTGCCGCAGGACCAGGCCGAGGCCGTCGTGCTGAGGGTGGTCGTGGGCCTCGACGCCAAGACCGCCGCAGAGACGCTCGGCAAACGCCCCGGTGCCGTGCGTACGGCCGCGCACCGCGGTCTGAAGCGCCTGGCCGAACTGCTCGGCGAGGATCCGGAATCGACCGGTGGCCTGGACGGGCTGCCGCCCCAGAGAGACCCGCACGACCGCGCGGTGACGTCCGCGAGTGTGACGCATATGCGTCCGCGGACGCAGAAGGACATGTGATGGCCGACGAGCAGCACAGGTGGCTGGACCGAGAAACAGCGGAGCTCTTGCTGCGCGGACAGTCACTGGAAGCAGTCGATGCCGCCGCCCGCGACCAGGCCGAACGCCTCGCCAAAACCCTCGACGGCCTGACCGTCGCGCCCCCGCTGAGCAGCGCCGAACTCCCCGGCGAGGCCGCCGCGCTGGCCGCCTTCCGTGCCGCGCGGTCCGACGCGAGCGCCGAGCGGGCGGCGGTCCGTCACTCCGGCAGCAGCCAGGACTCCGATGCCGGGCTCATCCGTATCGGTGGCCCCGCCGCGGGCGCCCGGCCCTCCCGCCGGGGCCGGTCCGCGCGCTTCGGGCTGACCGCCGTACTGGCGGCCGGCATGGTCGGCGGAGTCGCGTTCGCGGCGTCAACCGGAGTGCTCCCGACACCGTTCGGCCACGACCGGCCCAGCTCCGGCACCTCGGTCCCGGCCGGCGCGGGCGCGGACCGCCCGCTCCTGTCGCCCTCGCCGGACAGCGCCCTGGGCGAGCCCACCCCTGACGACTCCGGCGGCGGCTCCACCGACCCGGCGACCCCGCGCGGCTCGGCCGGTGGCGGCACCTCCGCCGAGCCCGGCTCCGGCGACCGCAGCGGACACGTCGGCGGCTGGTGGCTCGGAGTCCCGTCGGCCTGCCGTGACGTGAGCCACGGCAAGGAACTGAGCGGCGACCGCATGCGGGCCCTGGAGGACGCGGCGGGTGGTACCAACCCGAGACGCGTCTGGAAGTACTGCAAGAACGTCCTCGGTGTCACCGAGGGCAAGGCCTACCGGGGCAGGAACCAGGACCGGGACGGCCAGGGCGACATCGGCGGCCGGGGCGGACACGTCCACCTGAACGGCCAGGGCGGCGGCCAGGGTGATCAGGGAGATCAGGGTGATCGGGGCGGTGACGGCGACGGCCATCACATAGACCCCGGCGTGAACGGTGGGAACGGCGGCACCGGCGTGCCGTCCGCCTCCCCTTCGCCCCTCGTGCCGAGGCAACTGGTGCCGAGGCGGCTGGCGCCCACGCGCGGCCCGTCTCCGAGCCCGACGTACAGCACGCTCTGACCTGCGGTTTTGTGGCGCGGGATGCTTTTTGCGCCCCGCCAGTAACGTTTTCGGCCGCGTCCGCGCAGTACTGAGTGAGCCGACTGGTCATCGGCCGTCGCACAGAGCCGGGGTTCCCCCCGTACCTACGGCTCGTGCACCTCGGCGCGGGCGGGACACGTTCCCCCGGTCCCGCCCGCGCCCCATACCTCTCCCGTCCTCTCCCGCTTCCGGGACGTCACCAGTGCACGACGACCTTGTCGCCGTTCCTCACCTGCGCGTACAGATCGGCGACGGCCGCCTCGTCCCGGACGTTGACGCAGCCGTGCGAGGCGCCGCCGTACCCGCGGGCCGCGAAGTCGTAGGAGAAGTGCACGGCCTGGCCGCCGCTGAAGAACATCGCGTAGGGCATGG
Source organism: Streptomyces sp. DF42 (assembly GCF_058267695.1). NCBI lineage: Bacteria > Bacillati > Actinomycetota > Actinomycetes > Kitasatosporales > Streptomycetaceae > Streptomyces > Streptomyces sp. DF42. Next base: position 6,086,211 of record NZ_CM177859.1, read on the forward strand.
ACGAGTCGTAGAGCGTCGACCAGTGGTGGCGGGACTTCCAGTACACGTGGAACACGCCGTCGCGGGTCGGCGTGCCCGTCGCGCCGAAGCGGACCGACATCGTCGACACCGTCCGCCCGTCGATCATCCAGCGCAGGGTCCGGGTCGTCTTGTCGATGCACAGCACCCGCCCGGTCAGACACCGCGGGTCGGGTGCGCCGGCGGGTTGGCCGCCCATCAGATACCGCTCCCACTTGCCCGGTTCGTGTGTCATCTTCAGCAGCCGCTGCCAGGTGACGGTGTCCGTCTCCCCGGTCCTCGGCAGCCCGCGCTTGCCCTGGAACCCCTTGACGGCCTTCTCCGTCAGGTCGTCGTACGTCCCGGTCGGCCCGTCGAAGAGCCAGTCTGCCTGGCGCAGCCGGGCCTGGAGTTCGCGTACGTGATCGCCGCTGTCGCCCGGGGACCACAGGACGGCGGGCCCGGCCTTCGAGGGCGAGGAGCTCGGCTTGTCGTCGGCCTCGGTGCCGGGGGGTTTGCTGCCCGGCAGCTCGATGTGCACCGGCGAGTGGCCCTTGCCGTCCGCGCCCTGCACGGTGCAGCCGCACACGGCGGCCAGAGCCGTGAGCGCGGCGGTGGCGGCGATCGATCTCCCCATGCCCGTCATACGCACCGAGACCCCCTCGTTCTCACCGGCGTACCCGCGTGTCACCTGAGATGCTCCCCGCGGATGACTGGTTGCGAACGGCGGGGCATTGTTGTCAGCGTGCCCGAGTAGTCGGCCGGCGGGAGGCATCACACCATGGCGCGTGAGACGGAGTCCGGACTGCCCATCGAGCCGGTCTACGGGCCCGGCGACCTGACCGGCTGGAATCCGGCCGAGAAGCTGGGCGAACCCGGGGCGTATCCCTACACCCGCGGTGTCTACCCGTCGATGTACACGGGCCGCCCGTGGACCATGCGGCAGTACGCCGGTTTCGGTACGGCGACGGAGTCGAACGCCCGCTACCAGCAGCTGATCGCGCACGGCACGACGGGCCTGTCGGTCGCCTTCGACCTGCCCACCCAGATGGGCCACGACTCCGACGCCCCGATCGCGCACGGCGAGGTCGGCAAGGTGGGCGTGGCCATCGACTCGATCGACGACATGCGGGTGCTGTTCGGCGGGATCCCGCTGGACCAGGTGTCGACGTCGATGACGATCAACGCACCGGCCGCCCTGCTGCTGCTCCTGTACCAGCTGGTCGGCGAGGAGCAGGGCGTGCCGGCCTCCCGGCTCACCGGCACGATCCAGAACGACGTGCTGAAGGAGTACATCGCCCGGGGAACGTACATCTTCCCGCCGAAGCCCTCCCTCCGGCTGATCGCCGACATCTTCAGGTACTGCCGGACCGAGATCCCGAGGTGGAACACGATCTCCATCTCCGGCTATCACATGGCGGAGGCGGGTGCGTCGCCCGCGCAGGAGATCGCCTTCACGCTGGCTGACGGCATCGAGTACGTCCGTACGGCGGTCGCGGCGGGGATGGACGTGGACGACTTCGCGCCCCGGCTGTCCTTCTTCTTCGTGGCCCGTACGACGATCCTGGAGGAGGTCGCGAAGTTCCGCGCCGCCCGCCGGATCTGGGCGCGGGTCATGCGGGAGGAGTTCGGCGCGCGGAACCCCAAGTCGCTGATGCTGCGCTTCCACACGCAGACGGCCGGCGTCCAGCTGACGGCGCAGCAGCCGGAGGTGAACCTGGTCCGCGTCGCCGTGCAGGGCCTGGCGGCCGTCCTCGGCGGCACCCAGTCCCTCCACACCAACTCCTTCGACGAGGCGATCGCGCTGCCCACGGACAAGAGCGCGCGGCTGGCCCTGCGGACCCAGCAGGTGCTGGCCCACGAGACGGACGTGACGGCGACGGTCGACCCGTTCGCGGGTTCGTACGTCGTGGAGAACATGACGGACGACGTGGAGGCGGCCGCGCTGGAGCTGATGCGGAAGGTCGAGGACCTGGGCGGTGCGGTGGCCGCCATCGAGCACGGCTTCCAGAAGTCGGAGATCGAGCGCAGCGCGTACCGGATCGCGCAGGAGACCGACGAGGGCGAGCGGGTCGTGGTCGGCGTCAACCGCTTCCAGTTGGACGCGGAGGACCCCTACGAGCCGCTCCGCGTCGACCCGGCCATCGAGGCGCAGCAGGCGGAGCGCCTCGCCGTGCTCCGCGCCGAGCGCGACGGGCCGGCGGTGGACTCGGCTCTGGCGGCCCTGAAGAAGGCGGCCGCGGGCGAGGACAACGTCCTGTACCCGATGAAGGACGCCCTGCGGGCCCGGGCCACGGTGGGCGAGGTGTGCAACGCGCTGCGGGAGGTCTGGGGGACCTATGTACCCAGCGACGCGTTCTGAGCCGGGCGCGTACTCCCACAATCACCTCCCGAAGCGAGCGAGGTACTCCGGGAGTCCGGCCGCGCTGGTCGTCGCGGGGATCGAGGCGCGCTGCGGCAGCGCCTGAGCGCCGCGCCGGCGTCCGGTGAACGTCCCTCAGCGCTTCCCGGACAGTGCCGCCCGCAGCCTCGGCGTCAGCTGCCTCTCGACGTAGCGGTTCAGCAGCCAGGCCAGCAGCAGCATCGACGCGACCGTCAGGGCGAAGGTCACCGCCGACGGCAGACCGAGGCCGATGTGCAGGGCGCGGATCACCACCCAGCCCAGGTGCTCGTGGACCAGGTAGAACGGGTACGTCAGCGCCCCGGCCACCGTCAGCCAGCGCCAGTTGGCCCAGTTCAGCCAGCCCAGGGCGATCGCGGCGACCGCGACGAAGCCGAAGGCGACGATGAGGGTGATGCCGAGTGAGGAGCGGTGGGCGAAGGCGTTCGGGTCCGAGGCGTTCCACAGGCTGCGCACCGCGTAGTGCTGGCCGATCAGGAAGCTCACGGCCACGATGCCCCAGGCGTAGACGTCACGCCGGTCGCGGTGGACGAGGTAGAGGCCGACCCCGCCGATGAACAAGGGCGCGTACTCGGGCATCAGCACGATGTCGAGCAGGGGCAGGTGCGCGCCCTGCGCGATCGCCGCCGCCAGCGTCCAGCCCGCACAGAAGAGGATCACGCGGCGACGGTTGGCCCCGGGCAGCACGACGCACAGCGCGAACAGCGCGTAGAAGCGGATCTCCGCCCACAGCGTCCAGCACACCCCCAGCACCCGGTCCACGCCCAGCGGCTGCTGAAGCATGGTCAGGTTCACCAGCGTGTCGCTCGGTGACAGGGCCTTGTAGGCGACCATCGGCAGCGCGAACACCGCCGACACGATGAGGATCGCCGCCCAGTAGGCCGGCAGCAGACGCGAGGCGCGGGAGGCGAAGAACGACTTCAGGGGACGCCCCCAGCCGCTCATGCAGATCACGAATCCGCTGATCACGAAAAAGACCTGGACGCCCAGGCAGCCGTAGGAGAAATAGCTGTGCAGCGTGGGGAACTGGTCCTTGGCGGAACTTCCCCAGGCTCGGGTGACCTCGCCGCCGCGGCCGCCGTAGTGATACGCCGCCACCATCAGCGCGGCGATCAGCCGCAGGCCGTCCAGAGCACGCAGCCGGGTCTCCCGGGGCCCCGTCCGTTCCGGGCGGCGGTGCACCGGCGCTTCGGGCGCCGGTCGGACGGTCGTGCTGGTCACTGAATTCTCCTCGGCGCGCTCACTCTCACGGGTGCGTCACAGCACGTTAGTCCGAATCGAAGTGGTGTCTTGGTTGGCAGGCCAACGATTTGGCGTGTGGTCCCGGTGTGTTCACCTGGATGTCGTTTTGGCTTCCTGAGTCCGCCCGGAATCCCCCCCCACGCCGCAGTAAATCCCGTGAGCACGGCATTGACTGGGCGAAAACAAAAGGGGTGCCATGACGACGGTTCAGAGGAGAGGCGTGCGGGGAGGGGAGCCGGACGCCTGCCCGCGCTCCTGCGCGGCGCACAGCGGCAAAGGCGGCTTCCGGGGTCCCAGGAGTCCGGAAGCCGCCTCACGATGAAGCGCAGGAGTTGAGGTGGGGCACGGGTCCTACTCGGTGCTTCGGCGGCTCAGCGCTTCACGGCCTTCTTGATCGCACGCGCGCGGCGGACCACCCTGCGTGCCGTGGAGCTGCGGGGGAGGAAGGCCAGCCGCTCCGGAATGCCGCCGGGCAGCCCGAGCGAGGTGAGCCGCTTGCGCTTGAAGTAGCGCCGGGTGCGGTCGGCGAAGTGCCGGGACAGATACCGCTCCGCAGCCGGGCGCAGGCTCGGGTAGATCTGCGGCTGCATGCTGAAGCCGACCGCGTTGACCAGCCCGTCGAGCGTGTCGGCGGGGACGGCTTCCTCGCCCTTCCCGCCCTCCAGGTCCGGGATCAGCGCGTCGGCCAGGACGGCCGGGACCCGGTTGCTGTTCTGGTACGGCGTGAGGCGGTCCAGCAGCGCCTCGGTGCCGATGCGGGCGACCGGAAGCTCGTAGAACGCGGAGGCGGTGAACAGGGCCGTGGAGAAGCAGCCGACGACCAGTCCGGGGGGCGACTTCTCGAACAGCACCTCGGCGAGGACGGGCACGTCGAGGACGACGAGGTCGATGCCGAGCTTCTCGGCCTCGGTCTCCAGGGCGCGGCTGTAGCGGGCCGGCGCGGTGGGGTGCGGCTTGAAGACGATCGCCCGGTGGCCGCGCTCGACCGCTCCGCGCATCATCCGCACATGCAGGTCCTCCTCCTCTTCGGGGGAGAGGATGTTCAGCGCGGAGAGGTACTGGCCGAGCAGCAGCGCCGCGTTGTCCGGCAGGACCGGCAACTCCGGCAGGGAGGCCGTGAGTTCGCCCAACACCTTCAGGAAGGCTGCCGTCGGCACCAGCTGCGCGGGCACGTCGAACTCGGTCAGCAGCATCGGCGTGAGCCCCGGCACCAGGTCCAGGTGGAGCAGCCGCCGCACGCGCGTGCCGACCAGCGGGTCCAGCTTGTTGCGGGTGGGGCCGTAGCTCATCAGGCCGTCGGCGTAGACGTCGACGGGGGCGTCGGTGAACAGCTGGGCCACGGACAGGGCGGGGGTGACCTGGATGGACTCCACGACCAGCTCCACCCGGTCGTCGCCCAGGTCCCACAGCAGCCGCAGATAGCGCTCGAAGAGCGGGATGTCGTCCGCGCGCGGGGTCCAGGAACCGGGGTGGAACGGGCGGATGGCCTCGTTCCAGGACAGCACGGTGTCGAAGTGGCCGCGCAGCGGTTCGAAGCCCGGCATCTCGTCGACGGGCGGGGTGGTCTCCGGGGTCGCGGAGTTGTTGAACACCAGCAGGAGCCGGCGGGCCGGCTCCTCGCCGTCCCGCTCCTTGAAGCAGTCGGAGTCGAGGGCGGCGGCCAGGGTGGCGGCGCCGTACAGCGTCGAGACGCAGAAGATACGGGTGGTACGGGACATCAGGCGGCCGCCTTCGCAGTGGTGACCCGGCGCCGCAGCCGGCGCAGCTTGGAGGAACGGTGCATGTCCATGGTCTCGAGCACGTCGCCGAGCGCGTCCTGCGGCATCCGCTTGATCGCGGCCGCGCTCAGGGCCCGCAGCTGCCTGGCCACGGAGGGCTCCCACTTGCTCTCGTCCGAGAGGTGGTGGGCGATGATCGCGCAGTACGTGCGCATCGCCTTCGGCAGCAGCCGGTCCGCGTCCGGGTCCTTCGCGGTCTCCTCGATGACCTGGTCGAAGGCGCGGATGAAGTCGAGCTGGCGGACGTCGCCGATCTGCGTCAGGGAGGACGCGACACCGCGCCGGTAGAAGACGCCGAGCAGGCTCACCACGGCGAACGACTCCGCCTCGCGGTGCAGCTTCCAGATCCACGGCCGGTCCTCGGCCGTGCGCAGCCCGTCGGTGAAGTGCAGCAGACCCTTGTCGACCAGACGGCGGTGGTAGGCGCCGGCCCACGCGTACGCGTAGTCCACGGAGGTGCTGCGGTCCGCGGGCAGGATCGCGTCGCGCGGGTTGAACACCTCCCAGCGCCGCCCGATCGGCACCCGGTGCACGGTGCGTGCGCGGGCCGTGGCCTGCACATGGTCGGTACGGACGAAGTCGCAGCCCAACTGCTCGATGGCGCCCACCAGTTCGGCGAGGTAGCCGGGAGCCAGCCAGTCGTCACCGTCCAGGAACGTCAGGTACTCGCCCTGCGCGGCGTCCAGGCCGGTGTTGCGCGCGGTGGCGAGTCCCCCGTTCTTCTCATGGCGGATATAACGCACCTGCGCGACATCGGAGAGTTCTTCGGCAGCGCGTTCGAGAATGGCCGGAGTTTCATCCTTCGAATGGTCGTCGACCAGTACGAACTCGAAATCCCGTTGCGCGTTCAGTCGAAGGCTTCTGAGGGTGTCCGGGGCGTATTGCTGCACGTTGTAGAACGGCACGATCACGGAGAGCTTTGGCACAGCCGAAAGCCTAGGAGGGTGCCCGGCTGCAGAACTTTCCGGTGTCCGTACTCCGGGTGAACTCCATGTGTCGGAACGGTGCATCGCCTGTACTTTCTGCGTTTCGGCGAGCCAGTTCGGCTTGCGGCGAGGTGTTGTTAACTTTTTGTTGAGGTGCGGTTGGGCCGCTCCTCGGAATTGCTTCCTAGCGTCTTCCACGTGCCACCAAGTACCTCGAAGCCCACGCGAATCGCCGTACTCGCGGACTCCGACACCCGCTGGAAATGGGGTGCGTTGACCGCGGCTCGTATCGCCCCGGGCCCGTCCATGGAAGCCGCATCTCACGAGGACGCGCAAGTCGGCCTCGAGCTGAGCGGATTCCTGCTGCGCGGACGGGCGACACCGACCGCCCGCCAGCTGGCGGAGGTCGGTGTGCGCGCCGACTCACTCGAAGAGGTCACCTCGGTCGAGTTCCTGCGCGCCATGGCCGAGGAGTCGTACGACGTCGTCGTGCTCGCGCTCGTCGGCGGCGGTGTACAGGCGATGCTGCACGGCCTGGGGCGTGTGTGGGAGGGCCGCGCGAAGCGCCCCGTCGTCGTCACCGGCTACGTCGGTGTCGTCTACGAGAAGCTCGCCGACGGCCTCCTCCTGCGGCACGGCGCGGACCTCGTCCTCGCCAACTCGCGCCAGGACGCGGAGCGTTTCCGGGCCGTGTACGAGGGGGTGGGCGCCGACGCCTCGTCGGTGACCGAGGTGGCGCTGCCGTTCCTCGGCGGAAAGGCCTACGAGGGCGAACCCGACCCGTCCGCTGAGCAAGGGCGCAGGCCCTACACCGTGGTGTTCGCCGTGCAGCCGTCCGTCCCGGACAGCCGCAAGGACCGTATGTACCTGCTGAACCGGCTGGTCCAGCACGCCCGGCTGCACCCCGAGCGCGAGGTGCTGCTGAAGCTGCGCTCCAGGCCGGGCGAGCACACCACGCACATCGAGGAGCAGCCCTACCAGAAGCTGGTCCAGCGGCTCGATCCGCCGGCCAACTTCCGCCTGGTGTACGGGAACATGGGCGAGGTCCTCGACCGCACCGACCTGCTGGTCACCATCAGCTCGACGGCCGCCCTTGAGTCCCTGCACCGCCGCATCCCGACCGTCGTCCTCACCGACCTCGGCGTGCGCGAGGTGCTCGGCAACCACCACTTCGTCGGCTCCGGGTGCCTCGCCTCCTGGGACCAGCTGGACGAAGGGCACCGGCCGACGCCCGACGAGGAGTGGGTGGCCCGGCAGGGCGTCGTCGCCGACGGTTCCTACGCCCACGCCTTCGACGCAGCGCGCAAGCACATCACCAGGCTGCTCGACCGGCCCGGGGGCCCGGCGCCCCTGACCCCGTACTACACGCCCGCGACGGCGCCCGGCTATCTGCCCGGCATCCTCGCCCGCCACCACCTCGGCCCCGACGGCAGCGTCCTGCCGGGGGCACCCGCGGCCGACAAGGAGCCGGGGCCCGTCCGGCAGATAGTGCGCCGGGCCGCTCGGGGCGCTTACCGGCACGGGGTGCAGCGGGTGGCGCCTGTCATCCGGCGGATGGGCGAGCTGTGAGCCGCACGACCCCATTTCAAGGAGCTGAACCCATGTCCAACCCGGAAGCGGGCCAAGGCGTTTCGGTCCGCCGAGTGCTCGCCGTCATCCCCGCGCGCGGCGGCTCCAAGGGTGTGCCCGCGAAGAACCTCGCCCCCGTCGGCGGTGTGCCGCTGGTGTCGCGGGCCGTCCACGAGTGCCTGGCGACCCGCCTGGTGACCGACGTCGTGGTGTCCACCGACGACCAGGCGATCGCCGCCGCCGCCCGTGAGGCCGGCGCCGAGGTCGTGCTGCGCCCCGCCGCCATCGCGGGCGACACCGCCACCTCCGAGGCCGCCGTCCTGCACGCCATGGACGCCCACGAGGCCCTGCACGGCGCGGCCGTCGACGTGGTGCTGCTCGTGCAGTGCACCAGCCCGTTCATCATCCGCGAGGACATCGACGGGGTGGCCGGCGCGGTCGCCGAGAACGGCGCCGACACGGCGTTGACCGTCGCGCCCTTCCACGGCTTCGTCTGGCGGGACGCGGACGACGAGGTCACCGGCGGCACGGTCACCGAGGCCGACGCGGCCACCGGCGGCGGCTACGGCGTCAACCACGACAAGTCCTACCGCCCCCGCCGCCAGGACCGCCCCCAGGAGCTCCTGGAGACCGGCGCCGCCTACGCGATGGCCGCGACGGGCTTCCGCAAGCACCAGCACCGCTTCTTCGGCCGCACCGAGCTGGTCCGCACGGACCCCGCCCGCGTGCTGGAGATCGACGACCCGCACGACCTCGCGCGGGCCCGCGCCCTCGCGCCCCTCTTCGACGCGGACCGCCCCGGTTCGCTGCCGACCGCCGACGACATCGACGCGGTCGTACTGGACTTCGACGGCACCCAGACGGACGACCGGGTGCTGATCGACGCCGATGGAAAGGAGTTCGTCTCCGTGCACCGCGGAGACGGCCTCGGCATCGCGGCGCTGCGCAAGAGCGCGCTGAAGATGCTGATCCTCTCCACGGAGCAGAACCCGGTCGTCGCCGCCAGGGCCCGGAAGCTCAAGGTCCCCGTCCTGCACGGCATCGACCGGAAGGACCTCGCACTGAAGCAGTGGTGCGAGGAGCAGGGCATCGCGCCCGAGCGCGTGCTCTACGTCGGCAACGACGTCAACGACCTCCCGTGCTTCGCCCTCGTGGGCTGGCCCGTGGCGGTCGCGAGCGCCCACGACGTGGTACGCGGCGCCGCCCGTGCGGTCACCACCGTCCCCGGTGGCGACGGCGCGATCCGAGAGATCGCCAGCTGGATCCTCGGCCCCTCTCTCGACTCCCTCGACAAGTAAGGAACGTTCCTGTCATGAGCAACTCCCGTCTGCGCACCTTCGGTTCGAAGACCGCCGGCCCGGGCCGGCCCGTCTACGTCGTCGGCGAGATCGGCATCAACCACAACGGCGAGCTGGAGAACGCGTTCAAGCTCATCGACGCCGCCGCCGAGGCCGGCTGCGACGCCGTCAAGTTCCAGAAGCGCACCCCGGAGATCTGCACCCCGCGCGACCAGTGGGACATCGAGCGCGACACCCCCTGGGGCCGGATGACCTACATCGACTACCGCCACCGCGTCGAGTTCGGCGAGGACGAGTACCGCCAGATCGACGAGTACGCCAAGAGCAAGAACATCGACTGGTTCGCCTCCCCGTGGGACACCGAGGCCGTCGCCTTCCTGGAGAAGTTCGACGTCCCCGCCCACAAGGTCGCGTCCGCCTCGCTGACCGACGACGAGCTGCTCCGTGCTCTGCGCGGCACCGGCCGCACGGTCATCCTCTCCAGCGGCATGTCGACCCCGAAGCAGATCCGCCACGCGGTCGAGGTCCTGGGCAGCGACAACATCCTTCTCTGCCACGCCACTTCGACGTACCCCGCGAAGGCCGAGGAGCTCAACCTCCGCGTCATCAACACCCTGCAGGACGAGTACCCGAACGTCCCGATCGGCTACTCCGGCCACGAGACCGGCCTGCAGACCACCCTCGCCGCGGTCGCCCTCGGTGCCGCCTTCGTCGAGCGCCACATCACCCTGGACCGCGCGATGTGGGGCTCCGACCAGGCCGCCTCCGTCGAGCCCCAGGGCCTGACCCGCCTGGTCCGCGACATCCGCACCATCGAGGCCTCCCTCGGCGACGGCGTCAAGAAGGTCTACGACTCCGAGCTCGGCCCGATGAAGAAGCTGCGCCGCGTCACGGGCGTCGTCGCCGAGGCGGAGATCGCCGCGGCCGCGGGCGAGCCGGTCTCGGTCTGAACCGAACCCACCACCCAGTAACGCTCTACGACGGGACGGTCGTACGTAGATGAGCCCCCGCGCCGGGTCAGCCGGCCCCCACACTCTCGCGTTCGTCGAGAGCCCGGTACAGCTTCTGAATGTGCTGGAGTGGGCGCACCTCCATGCCCTCGGGGCCGAGGCACCCGGCGGGGGGCTCACCGTCGTCGTCCTGTCACCGACCGACCCCATGACCCGCGGCCAGCTGCGCCGCATGGCCGAGCTGGCCAGGGACGAGGGGTACCAGGTCCGCTGGGAGGAGGCGCGCGGCGGTCCGGGCGCGCCCTTCCAGACCATCGGCGGTCTCGCGCCGCTGCTGCGCCGGGCCCGCCGGGTCGTGATGGGCGACCCGTTCTCCCGTTACGTACAGCTTCTGCTGACGATCACGAAGGCCCGTGACCTCGTGGTCGTCGACGACGGAACAGCGACGATGGAGTTCGTCGCCCAACTCGCCCGCGGTGAACGCCTGGTGCGCTGGCACCGCAAGGGCGGCCGCCCGGGCCCACGGGACCTGATCTTCGCGCCGGTGTCGTCCTCGGCCCGGCGCCGGCTCACCCCGAGCGGGAAGCGGCAGGTGGAGATCTTCTCCTCCATGCCGATGGAGGAGAAGCCCGCGGGCGTGACCCTCACCGCCAACGCCTTCGCCTGGACCCGGGCCCGCTTCGGCCCGCCCCGCATCACCAAGGGCGCCGACATGGTGGGCACCTCCCTGGTGGAGACCGGCGTCGTGGACGGCGACCGCTACCTGGAGGCCGTCCGCACCCTGGCCAAGGCCCACGGTGCCACCCGCTACTTCGCCCACCGCCGCGAGAGCACCGACAAGCTCCACCGGCTGGCCGTCGAGACAGGCCTGGAGATCGTCCGCCCCGACCTCCCGCTGGAGCTGATCGCCCGCCGGGGCCCGGTCGGCCGCACGATCCTCAGCTTCCCCTCCACGGTCGTCCACACCCTTCCCCTCGCCCTCGTCGGCACCGAGGTCCGCGTCGCCGTCTGCGACATCGACCCGGGCTGGCTGACCGAGAACGCCTCTCCACGCGCCCAGGGCTTCCTGTCGGGCGTCACGGGGACGGCCCGCGACGTCCACCGCCTGTCGGCGGTCATCACCGCGGCGTGACGTCGGGGATCGGGTGACCAAGCGCTCTAACGGGCGCCGGTACGGATGGCCCGGATGAAGGAGACGAAGGCTTCGGTCGGGAAGGTGAGGGTGCCGAGGGCGGGGGCCTTGGAGTCGCGGACGGCTGTGTGGGTGGGGTGGGGGGATATCTCCACGCAGTTGTTGCCGTCGTTGCCGCCGGAGTAGGACGACTTCCGCCAGGTGTCGGGGGTGGTCACGGTGAGTCTCACAGTTCTCTGGCCAGTCTGTGGATGAAGTCACGCGAACTGGTGGGGTCGAGTGACGCTGCTTCCACTCTACGAAGGAGCGTGCGCAGCACGCCGAGTTGAGCCTCGGAGTCGATGAAACCGGTGCCGTTGAGGACGTCACGGGCGGCTGTGTCCAGCTTGGGTACGGCGCCTCCTGCGAGCATCATCGGGCTCCAAGCCCCGCCGAAGCCGTCCAACGCGAAGGTGATGACGCGCACCGTGATGTGGTCAGCCTCGGACAACTCCAGGACGTGGGCGAGCTGGGCTCGTGAGGTGGCGCGATCACTGACCTTGATACGGAGGGCCGCCTCGTGGACAACCGCCTCGTACGGGACAGGGGCAGTCCGTTGGAGGACAGCCCTGCGTTGCATCCGGTGACGGACGCGCAACTCCAGTTCTTCCTCGGGGAGTTCGGGAACCCTGGAGGAGAAGGCTGCCCGGGCGTAGTCCTGCGTCTGGAGCAGGCCTGGGATGAACAGGAACTCCACGTCACGTCTGTACGTCGCGTGATGCTCCAGTTCGGCGAGGTCGAGGAAGGGCGTCGGCAGCAGCTCCCGGTACTCCTCCCACCAGCCCCGGGTGCGATTGGTCGCCATGGCCACCAGGGCATCGATCAAGTCATCGTCTGTGCAGGAGTAGTTCGCGGCCATGCGGCGCAGCCGCTTCTCGCTGACGCCTGCGAGGCCGGACTCGATCTGGCTGATCTGCGGGGCGGTCACGCCAAGCAGTGCTGCTGCCTCCCGTGAGGCGAGGCCTGCCGCGTCGCGGAGCCTGCGCAGTTCGACCGCCAAGCGCATCTGACGTGCCGTTGGCTCGGTTCTCTTTGCCATCGACTTGTCCTCTCAACATGCCCGGCAGCGCGACTCGTTCGGAGGTCAGATTACGCGATCGGCTTGCAGGATCTAAATAGTTCCCCCTACCGTAAGTGATGCGATGCATACGTTGCGGAAGTGCACCGCTCCGTCCTGCCACCACGGCTGCGGCAATGCCACTGCGCGTCAAATCCCCACCCACCGACCGGAGTTGATGACGCATGCCCGAAACCTGGGACTACTCGATCTCTATCCCCAACGACCTCAGAGGGGTCACGGTATGCCGCCGCACCTTGCGTCTGATCCTGACCCTGCACGGGTTGATCGGCCTGGTGGACACCGCCGAACTGCTGGCCGCGGAGCTGGTGTCGAACGCCGTACGGCATACCAAGGGCCCTGCCGCGCTCAGGGTCCGCCGTACCCCGGAGGGCATGGTGTGGATCGGGGCGTGGGACACCGACCCGGCGCCGCCGGATCCGCCGCGTCCGCTGGAGCAGGTGGCGGACCTGGAGGATGGGCGTGGGCTGGGACTGGTGAGGGCGTGCGCGGAGGGCTGGGGCTGGCAGCCGTCGGCCAGGTTCGGGAGCCTGGGCAAGTACGTGTGGTGTCAGCTGGGATCTGCGTGATGGTTCGCACGGTGCAAGGGGAGGCGCGAGGCAGGGCTACGAGAAGGGAAGGGAGCGGTCAGGCCTTCTGTGCCAGCAGGAACGCCCGAGGACGCGTCTCCTCCTCCAGCGGCTCCCGTACCACCCGGGCCCGCATCCGCAGCCCCGCCTTGGCGAGCTGCTCGGCGACGGTGTCCGGGGTACGCCAGTAGTAGTCGAGCGAGATCTCCTGGCCGAAGCGCTCCGTGAGGTGCAGATGCCCCTCCTCGTCGCCGCTCTGGAAGCCGAGCAGGGCATGGCCACCGGGGACCAGGGCCCGCCGGAACTCATCGAAGACCGTCGGCAGGTGGTCGTCGGGGACATGGATGATCGAGTACAGGGCGAGCACACCGCCCAGCGTCTCGTCCGGCAGGTCCAGCGAGGTCATCGAACCCACGTGGAAGCGCAGTCCGGGATGCGCCCGCCGGGCCAGCGCCACCATCCCCGGTGACACGTCGACCCCGAAGGCCGGCACCCCGAGCGCGTGGAGCCGCGCGGTGACATGACCGGGCCCGCTGCCGACATCCGCGACCGGAGCCGTACCGACGGCCCGGACCAGCTCGGCGAAGGCGGTGACCAGGGCCAGATCCAGCGGTCTGCCGCCGAGGCCGTCGGGGTACCGCTCCGTGTAGGGCTTCGCCATCGCGTCGTACGAGGCTCGGGTGGCGTGCAGGAAATCCGGGGTTTCGAAGCTCACGGAGCCGGACCCTAGTCCGGGCGCCGGGTGGCTGTCCGGTGGTTCACCGGGGCTGCATCAGGAGTTCGCAGACGGTCGGAAGGCGTGTGCGCTGCGTGGCAGGACCGCGTCACACGGTGGTGACGATTCCGGGATCCGGGCTCGGTTGTCCCACGATGCGGTTCCGACAGGTGAACAGAACCGCCGCGGCGGTGCGACGCGTGGTATGCGTAGAGAAAGAACATGTTTACCCATCTCACCTCACACCCATGCGTCGAGCGGCCAGATTTTCTTCCCCTCCTGGGGTTGAACTTTTGTTGATCGAGGGTCAGTTGGCCACCCCGGCGTCCTACGCTTTAGAGGGTGAACCAACTGATGTCTTCAGAGTCCGAGGCCGGCCAACCCGGGGACGCGCAGCTCCCCGGCACGCTCACCGAGGCGCTGTACGCCGAGCTCGTGGCCTTCCGGCGCGACCTGCACATGCACCCCGAGCTCGGCAACCAGGAGTTCCGAACGACGGCTGCGATCAAGGAGCGGCTCGAGAGGGTCGGCCTGCGGCCGCGCGTGCTCGCCACGGGTACGGGGCTCGTCTGTGACATCGGTGAGTGGGACGGCGCGCGCCCCATGCTCGGGCTGCGCGCCGACATCGACGGCCTGCCCATCCCGGACACGAAGAGTGAGTGCGCGTACCGCTCCACCGTGCCCGACCGGGCGCATGCGTGCGGACACGACGTCCACACCACCGTGGTGCTGGGCGCCGGCCTGGTGCTGGCCGAGCTGCACCGGCAGGGGCGGCTGCCGCGGCCCGTACGGCTCGTCTTCCAGCCGGCCGAGGAAGTGCTGCCCGGCGGCGCCGCCGACGCGATCGAGGACGGGGTGCTCGACGGAGTGGGGCGCATGATCGCCGTGCACTGCGACCCCAGGGTGGACGCCGGGCGGATCGGGCTGCGGGAGGGCGCCATCACCTCCGCCTGCGACCGGCTGGAGGTCTCCCTCGACGGGCCCGGCGGGCACACCGCCCGGCCCCACCTGACCACCGACCTGGTCACCGCCGCCGCCCGGGTCGCCATCGACGTGCCCGCCCTCGTCGGCCGGCGCGTGGACACCCGCAGCGGGCTCGCCATCACCTGGGGCCGCATCGAGTCCGGGCACGCCCCGAACGTCATCCCGCAGCACGCCGAGCTCTCCGGCACCGTGCGCTGCCTGGAGCTCGACGCCTGGCGGCAGTCGCCGGACATCGTCGTCGCCGCCATCGACGAGGTCGCCAACCTGCACGGCGCCAAGTCGGAGATCAACTACGTGCGCGGAGTCCCGCCCGTGGTCAACGACCCGGACGTGACCGACCTGCTGCGCGACGCCATGACCGCGCGGCGCGGCGCGCAGTCCGTCGAGGGCACCGAGCAGAGCCTCGGCGGCGAGGACTTCTCCTGGTACCTGGAGCAGGTGCCCGGCGCCATGGCGCGCCTCGGCGTCCGCACCCCCGGCGAGCGCACCGTGCGCGACCTGCACCAGGGCGACTTCGACGCCGACGAGTCGGCGATCACCGTGGGCGTGGAACTGTTCACGGCGGCGGCGCTGCTGGACGCGGCCGAGGCTGAGCTGAGCTGAGCGGATCCGGGTGAACGACTGGTCGGGCGGCCCCCTCGGGGGCCGTTCCGCCGTCCGGCGCAACGCGGTTGTAAGCCATTCGTTCACGCATCGAAATGATCCTCGCGAAGCGACTAGGGCCCGAGTTCAGACGGTGTTTGCCTCGAATCGATAACGGCTTCGTGAGGGGTGTTTTTCTGACATCTACGCGCGTTACGATGCCGCGAAGCCAACGCCGCCGGGGCGTTCCGGCTCGAGCACTGGCATGGTGCTCACATCAAGCGCCGACGAGGCGCTCAGGTCAGGTGAAGGAGCCTTCCCGTGCGCCGGGTAGCCAAGCTTTCCGCTGCGTGTATCGCGACCGCAGCTCTCGCACTGTCTGCCACAGCCTGTGGCAGCACCTCCTCCGACAGTGGCAGCTCCTCGTCCACCTCCGCCGGAGGCGGCAAGGGCGTCAAGATCGGCCTCGCCTTCGACGTCGGCGGCCGTGGTGACCGTTCCTTCAACGACTCCGCCGCGCGTGGAGCCGACAAGGCCAAGAACGAGTTCGGCGGCTCGATCAAGGAGCTGACCGCCAAGACCTCCGACACCGAGGCCGACCGCGAGCAGCGCCTGACCGACCTGGCGGACGCCGGGTACAACCCGATCGTCGGCGTCGGCTTCTCGTACGCCACCTCGATGGCCAAGGTCGCCGCGAAGTACCCGAAGGTCAACTTCGGCATCGTCGACTCGGTCGTGGACGCCAAGAACGTCGACAGCATCACCTTCACCGAGGAGCAGGGCTCGTACCTGGCCGGTGTCGCGGCGGCGCTGAAGACGAAGAAGGACCACGTCGGCTTCATCGGCGGCGTCGACACCCCGCTGATCAAGAAGTTCGAGGCGGGCTACGTCCAGGGTGTCAAGGACACCAACGCCAAGGTCAAGGTCGACGTGCAGTACCTGACGCACGGCTCGGACCTCTCCGGCTTCTCCAGCCCCGACAAGGGCAAGGAGGCCGCGCAGGGCATGCTCGACAAGGGTGTCGACGTCATCTACTCGGCGGCCGGCTCCTCCGGCAACGGCTCGATCGAGGCCGTCGCGGGTGCCAAGGGCGCCTGGGCCATCGGCGTGGACTCCGACCAGTACAACATCCCGGGTCTGTCGAAGTACAAGAACGTGATCCTGACCTCGATGGTCAAGAACGTGGACGTCGGTGTCTACGACTTCATCAAGTCGGTGCACGACGGCAAGCCGCTGACCGGCCTCAACAACTACTCGCTCGCCAAGGGCGGTGTCTCGCTCGCCACCAGCGGTGGCTTCATCGACGACATCAAGCCCCAGCTGGACGCCGCGAAGAAGAAGATCGTCGACGGCACCATCAAGGTCAAGACCACTCCGTGACCTGACGGTTCCCGCCGGACCTCGGCTCGGCGAAGGGGCTCTCGACAACCCCCTCGCCGAGCCATAACAATGTGTCAACTCTACGCGTGTAGCGTGGAGTTGCCGCGCTAGCGTCGCCGACGCCTGCCCTCCCCTACGCAGCCCCTTTCCCCCAGGAGAGTGCGCCATCAACGCGTCCAGCCCTCCCGCTGCCGTCGAACTGCGCGGCATCACCAAACGCTTCCCCGGCGTCGTCGCCAACCGCGACATCGACATCACCGTCGCCGCGGGCACCGTCCACGCCCTCTGCGGTGAGAACGGCGCCGGCAAGTCCACCCTGATGAAGATCCTCTACGGCATGCAGCAGCCGGACGAGGGCACGATCACGGTGGCCGGCGAGCGGGTGACCTTCAACAACCCCGCCGACGCCATCGCCCGCGGCATCGGCATGGTGCACCAGCACTTCATGCTCGCCGACAACCTCACCGTCCTGGAGAACGTCGTCCTCGGCGCGGAGAAGCTGTACGGCATCGGCGCCAAGGCACGCACGAAGATCAAGGAGATCTCCGACGCGTACGGGCTGAACGTACGGCCCGACGTCCTCCTGGAGGAGCTCGGTGTCGCCGACCGCCAGCGCGTGGAGATCCTCAAGGTCCTCTACCGCGGCGCCAAGACCCTCATCCTCGACGAGCCCACCGCCGTCCTCGTGCCGCAGGAGGTCGACGCCCTCTTCGACAACCTGCGCGAGCTGAAGGCCGAGGGGCTCACGGTCATCTTCATCTCCCACAAGCTGGGCGAAGTCCTGTCCGTGGCCGACGAGATCACCGTCATCCGGCGCGGCACCACGGTCGGCACGGTCGAGCCCCGGTCCACCACCGCCAAGCAGCTCGCCGAGCTGATGGTCGGCAGCCAGCTGCCCACGCCGGAGACCGAGGAGTCAACGGTCACGGACGTGGCGATGCTGACGGTGGACGGGCTGCACCTGAGCCAGACGGACCTCGACGGCGTCGAGCGCACCATCCTCGACGACATCTCGCTCACCATCCACAAGGGCGAGGTCCTCGGCATCGCCGGTGTGGAGGGCAACGGCCAGTCCGAGCTGGTCGAGGCGATCGTCGGTATCCGCGCCCCCGACGCCGGCGCCGTCACCCTCGACGGCACCGACATCTCCCACGCCCCCACGCGCCGCCGCCGCGAGGCAGGCGTCGGCTACATCCCCGAGGACCGCCACCGCCACGGCCTGCTCCTCGAAGCACCGCTGTGGGAGAACCGCATCCTCGGCCATGTCACCGAGCGCCCCAACTCGCGCGGCCAGCTCCTCGACATCAAGGGCGCCCGCGGCGACACCGAGCGCATCATCCAGGCGTACGACGTCCGCACGCCCGGCATCGACGTGACCGCGGCCTCGCTGTCCGGCGGCAACCAGCAGAAGCTGATCGTCGGCCGCGAGATGAGCCACGCGCCCAAGCTGCTCATCGCGGCCCACCCCACCCGCGGCGTGGACGTCGGCGCGCAGGCCGCGATCTGGGACCACATCCGCGAGGCCCGCCGCGAGGGTCTGGCCGTGCTGCTGATCTCCGCCGACCTGGACGAGCTCATCGGGCTCTCCGACACCCTGCGGGTGATGTACCGCGGCCGCCTGGTCGCCGACGCCGACCCTGCCACGATCACCCCCGAGGAGCTGGGCTCCGCCATGACGGGTGCGGCCACCGGCCACCTGGAGCACGCAGAGGCCACCGGCCAGGAGCACACAGAGGACGACGCGCGATGAAGAAGCTGACCCAACGCATCGACAAGGAGCGGCTGCTCCTCGGTATCGCGGCGCCGCTCCTGGCGATCGTCGCCGCGCTCGTCGTCACCGCCCTGGTCATCCTCGCCACCGGCAAGAACCCGGGCGCCGCCTTCAGCGACATGGTGACCTACGGCTCCGCCAGCGACAGCCAGGTCTACATCCTGAACAAGGCGACGACGTACTACCTGGCGGGCGTCGCGGTGGCCATCGGCTTCCGCATGAACCTGTTCAACATCGGCGTCGACGGCCAGTACCGCATCGCCGCGTTCTTCGCGGCGGTGCTCGGCGGCGCGCTGACCCTGCCGGGCTTCGTCTCCGTCCCGCTGATGATCCTCTGCGCGATGGCCGTGGGCGCCCTGTGGGCGGGCATCGCGGG
The DNA here is from genome assembly GCF_058267695.1 of Streptomyces sp. DF42. NCBI lineage: Bacteria > Bacillati > Actinomycetota > Actinomycetes > Kitasatosporales > Streptomycetaceae > Streptomyces > Streptomyces sp. DF42. The sequence goes on from NZ_CM177859.1 coordinate 6,104,998, forward strand.
CATCCTCAAGGTGACCCGGGGCGTCAGCGAGGTCATCTCGACGATCATGCTGAACTCCATCGCCACCGCGATCATCGCCTACCTGCTGCAGCCGGGGAAGCTCGCCGAACTCCAGAGCGGCGGCACCGTGGTGTCGACCAAGCCGCTGCCGAACGACTCGTGGTTCTTCTCCTTCAACACGGGCGCGTCGGGCGAGCTCTGGGGCTTCATCGTGATCGCCGTGATCGTCGGTGTCGCGTACTGGTTCGTGCTCGGCCGCACCCGCTTCGGCTTCGACCTGCGCACCGTCGGCCAGTCCGAGAGCGCCGCCGCCGCGAGCGGCGTCTCCGTCAAGAAGATGATCGCCACCAGCATGCTCATCTCGGGCGCCGTGGCCGGTCTGATCGGCATGCCGACCCTCCTCAACGACAGCCACCAGTTCAGCAACGACTTCCCGTCGGGCATCGGCTTCACCGGCATCGCCATCGCGTTGCTGGGCCGCAACAGCCCCGTCGGCATCGCCCTCGGCGCGCTCCTGTGGGGCTTCCTGGAGCGCACCACCAACCACCTCGAGTTCGAGGGCTACGACAAGGAGATCCTCGGCGTCATCCAGGGCGTCATCGTCCTGTGCGTCGTCATCGCCTACGAACTCGTACGCCGCTACGGCCTCAAGCGCCAGCAGCAGCGGGTCGGCGCCGAGCTCGCCGCCCAGGCCGCCGCCCCGACCGCGAAGCAGGAGGTGGCGTGATGACTGCCACGATGACCGACACGCCGCCCCCCGCGGCACCCAAGGCGGACAGCGACCGCTCCCGCTCGGGCCCGTCCTTCGGCCGGATCCTCACCCTCCTGGCCGGCGGCCTGATCCTGGTGGCCCTGGTCCGCATCATCACCGGCGCCGACCAGCTCACCTCCGAGGGCCAGGTCTCCGCGGCCCTCGGCCTCGCCGTGCCGATCGGCCTCGCCGGTCTCGCGGGCCTGTGGTCCGAGCGGTCCGGTGTGGTCAACATCGGCCTCGAAGGCATGATGATCCTCGGCACCTTCGGCGCCGGCTGGATCGGCTGGCAGACCAACCCCTGGCTCGGCCTGGTCTGCGGCGTCGGCTTCGGTGTCCTCGGCGGCCTGGTGCACGCCGTCGCGACCATCACCTTCGGAGTCGACCACATCGTCTCCGGTGTCGCGGTCAACCTGCTTGCGCTGGGCACCACCCAGTACCTCGCCAAGCTCTTCTTCTCGGAGGGCAAGGCGGCGGACGCGGGCGGCAACCCCAAGCAGTCCCCGCCCGTGGACTCATTGCCCAACTTCGACATCCCCGGCCTCGCGGACGCCCTCCACTCCGTCGAGAACCACCACTGGTTCCTGATCTCCGACCTCGCCGGCATCCTCGGCGGCCTGGTCACCAACCTGTCCGTGGTGACGATCCTGGCCGCGGTCCTGTTCGTCGCCAGCTGGTGGCTGCTGTGGCGCACCCCGTTCGGCCTGCGGCTGCGCTCCTGCGGTGAGAACCCGATCGCCGCGGAGTCGCTCGGCGTCAACGTCTACCGGTACAAGTACATCGCCGTGGCGATCTCCGGCGGCCTGGCCGGACTCGGCGGCGCCTTCCTCGCACTGGTCACCTCGCACACCTACCTGGAGAACCAGACCGGCGGGCGCGGCTACATCGGCCTCGCCGCCATGATCTTCGGCAACTGGCGCCCCGGCGGCCTCGCCATGGGCGCGGGCCTGTTCGGCTACTCCGACGCGCTGCAGCTGCGCAACGGCGGCGAGACCGTCCACGCGCTGCTGCTCCTGCTGGTCGTGCTCCTCGCGGCGCTGGCCGGCTGGAAGCTGTACAAGAAGGCGCACTGGCAGGGCGGTATCAGCCTCATGGTGGGCGCGGGTGTCCTGCTCTGGTACCTGTTCACCGACGAGGTCCCGAGCGACTTCGTGGGCGCCACCCCGTACGTCGTCACGCTGCTCGTGCTGTCGCTGTCCGCGCAGCGCCTGCGGATGCCCAAGGCGGACGGCATGCGCTACCGCAAGGGCCAGGGCAAGTGACCACGCCCGCCGACGTCGACTGGGAGGCGCTGCGCGAGGTGGCCCGCGAGGCCATGTCCCACGCGTACGCCCCCTACTCGGGCTACCCGGTGGGGGTCGCCGCCCTGGTCGACGACGGCCGTACGGTCTCCGGCTGCAACGTCGAGAACGCCTCCTACGGTCTCGGCCTGTGCGCCGAGTGCGGGCTTGTCTCGCAGCTGCAGCGGACCGGCGGTGGCAGGCTGACGCACTTCACCTGCGTCGACGGACGCGGCGAGATCCTGGTCCCGTGCGGCCGCTGCCGCCAGCTGCTGCACGAGTTCGGAGGTCCGGATCTCCTCCTGGAGACCCCGGAGGGAATCCTCCCCCTCTCGGAGATGCTGCCCCAGGCGTTCGGCCCGGGCCATCTCACCAAGTAACTCCCCTGCGGCCCCTCTGACCTGTGCAGAGGGGCCGCACACTTCCATGAACCTCGGAAGGAACCCACGCCATGACGCTCTTGTTGGCGGATGCCATCTCCGTCATCCGCACCAAGCGGGACCGCGGCGAACTCAGCGACGAGCAGATCGACTGGGTCATCGACGCGTACACCCGCGGGGAGGTCGCCGACGAGCAGATGTCCGCGCTCGCGATGGCCATCCTGCTCAACGGCATGAACCGCCGCGAGATCGCCCGCTGGACCGCCGCGATGATCAACTCCGGTGAGCGCATGGACTTCTCGTCCCTGTCCCGCCCGACGGCCGACAAGCACTCCACGGGCGGCGTCGGCGACAAGATCACCCTGCCGCTGGCCCCCCTGGTCGCGGCTTGCGGAGCGGCCGTCCCGCAGCTGTCGGGCCGCGGCCTCGGCCACACGGGCGGCACGCTCGACAAGCTGGAGTCGATCCCCGGCTGGCGCGCCCTGCTCTCCAACGAGGAGATGCTCTCCGTACTCGACGGCACCGGCGCGGTGATCTGCGCGGCGGGCGACGGCCTGGCCCCGGCGGACAAGAAGCTGTACGCGCTCCGCGACGTCACCGGCACGGTCGAGGCGATCCCGCTGATCGCCTCCTCGATCATGTCGAAGAAGATCGCCGAGGGCACCGGCTCCCTCGTCCTGGACGTGAAGGTGGGCACGGGCGCCTTCATGAAGACGATCGAGGACGCGCGGGAACTCGCCTCGACGATGGTGGGCCTGGGCACCGACCACGGCGTGCGGACGGTCGCCCTGCTCACGGACATGGCCACCCCCCTCGGCCGCACCGCCGGCAACGCGCTGGAGGTCCGCGAGTCGGTGGAGGTCCTGGCGGGCGGCGGCCCGTCGGACGTCGTGGAGCTCACCCTCGCGCTGGCCCGCGAAATGCTGGACGCGGCCGGTGTGAAGGACGCCGACCCGGCGAAGGCCCTGGCCGACGGCTCGGCGATGGACGTCTGGCGCCGCATGATCGCGGCCCAGGGCGGCGACCCGGACGCGACCCTGCCCACCTCCCGCGAACAGCACGTCATCAAGGCCCCGTCCTCGGGCGTCCTGACCCGCCTCGACGCCTACGGCATCGGCGTCGCCGCCTGGCGCCTGGGCGCGGGACGTGCCCGCAAGGAGGACCCGGTGCAGGCCGGCGCGGGCGTGGAGATGCACGCGAAGCCGGGCGACACGGTGACGGCCGGCCAGCCCCTGCTCACCCTGCACACCGACACCCCCGACCGCTTCGAGTACGCGCTGCAGGCGGTGGAGGGTTCGTACGACATCGGGGCCGCGGGCGCGCAGTTCACGGCTTCGCCGGTGGTGCTGGAGCGGATCGCCTGACCTCGCCGGGACGAGCCGCGCGGGCCGGTTCCTCGGGACCGGCCCGCGCGGCTCGTGCGTTCTCAGCCGAGCAGGGCGGCGGCCACCACCAGGACCGGAACCGACAGCACCGTCGACACCAGGATCGAGTCCCGCGCCAGCCCCTCCGCCACCCGGTAGCGGCTCGCGTACGCGTACAGGTTCTGCGCGGCCGGCAGCGCCGACGTGACCACCACGTCCAGGAGTTGGGCGCCGCGCAGCCCGAACATCCCCACCGCCAGCGCCCAGGCCACCACCGGCTGGCCCACCGACTTCAGAGCGACGGACAGGAACACGGGCCCCCTGTCGGCACCCCTGCCCGGCATCGTGCTGCCGCACAGCGAGATACCGAACGCCAGCAGGACCGCCGGCACCGACATGTTGCCGATCAGGGTCAGCGGGTCCATGACCGGATCAGGAACCCGGACACCGGTGGCGGCGACCGCGACGCCGGCCAGCGAGCCGACGGCGATCGGGTTGCGCAGCGGCGTGAGCAGCCGTAGCCACAGCGGGCCCTTCTCGCCCTTGCCGGAGAGGTCGAGGACCGTCAGGGCGATCGGTGTGACCGCGATGATCTGGAACAGCAGCACCGGCGCCACCAGCGACGCATCGCCCAGCACATACACGGCGATCGGGATACCGAGGTTGCCGGAGTTGACGTAACTGCTGCACAGGGCGCCGATCGCGGTGCGCCCCACACCCCAGTCCCGTACGACACCGACCGTGACGAAGGCTCCGGCCGCCGCGGCCGTGCTCATCGCCGTGACCAGGAGCCGGCTGGAGAAGATCACCGACAGGTCGGCGCGGGCGAGGGTCGTGAAGAGCAGGGCGGGGGAGGCGACATGGAAGGCCAGCTTGGTCAGCACCTCCCGCCCGTGCTCGCCGAGGTGACCCTGCCGGCCGATCACATAGCCCACACCGATGACGACCGCGATGACCGCGAAGCCCGTCAGCACCCCCTGCACGGCACCCCCTGCGCGGTGGGAGAACCGTGAGGTATCGCAGGAGGCACTGATTCATGGGGCATGCACCCAACCCTCGGGGGAGGGCAGGACGCAGGTCAATGTGACCTGTGCGGGCCCGCGATGAGTTCCGCCCGCATCCCCGGTCTACCGCTCGTGGACGCCATGACACCCGCCGTACTCGTGCTGACCGGCCCCGTCACCCGTGACGAGGTGGCGGCGCTGTGCGACGAGGTGCGCGCGCTGCTGGAGGCCACGGGAGCCGGGGCCGTGGTGGTCGACGTCGCCGGGATCGGGCCCCCCGGGCTGGGCGCCGTGGACCTGCTGGCACGGCTGGAGCTGGCCGCGCGGCGGGCCGGGGGCCGGATCCGGCTGCGGGACCCCGCGCCCTCCCTACACGCCCTCCTCGGCCTCGTCGGACTCCGCTTCGAGATGGAGGGGCAGGCCGAACAGCGGGAACCAGCGCTTGGTGTCCAGGAAGAAGTGGAACCCGGTGAGCCGGCCGTCTGAGATCTCCAGCACCTGCACCGCCCACGGGGCGTAGCCGCTCTCGTCCGGGTCCGGCTTGTACTGGGCGAAGCCCGGCAGGCCGTTGACCTGGACCGGCACCAGGCGGGAGCCCTCGCAGGCCGAGCCCAGCGTGGTCATGAAGCCCGCGATGTCGTCGTGGCCCGTCAGCCAGAGGTCGAACGGCGGCATCGTCATGACGGCGTCCTCGTGCAGCAGGGCCGTGAGCGCCGTCATGTCGTACCCCTCGAAGGCCGCCACATAGCGGTCCAGGAGCTTCTGCTGCTCCTCGTCCAGCGGGTCGGAGACGGCCGCGCCCGTCGCCTTGTCCTCCCGCTCGGCGAGTGTCGCCCGGGCCCGCTGCAGAGCGCTGTTGACCGACGCGACCGTGGTGTCGAGCAGCTCGGCGACCTCGCTCGCCCTCCAGGCCAGGACCTCGCGCAGGATCAGCACCGCGCGCTGCTTGGCCGGCAGCTGCTGCAGGGCGGCCATGAAGGCGAGCCGCACGGACTCCTTGGCGACGGCCGCCTCCGCCGGGTCGTCCGTCGTGGGCAGCACGCGGGCGTCCGGCATGGGTTCCAGCCAGGTGTGGTCCGGGCGGGGGGAGAGCGCGGCCTGGGCCAGCGGAGTCGACTCGCTCAGATCCATCGGGCGGGCGCGCTTGTTGCCGGCGGTCAGCATGTCCAGGCAGACGTTCGTCGCGATGCGGTACAGCCAGGAACGGAGGCTGGAGCGGCCCTCGAACTTCTCGTAACTGCGCCACGCGCGGACCATCGTGTCCTGCACCGCGTCCTCGGCCTCGAAGGAGGAACCGAGCATGCGGTAGCAGTAGCCGGTCAGCTCGACGCGGTGTTTCTCCAGCCTGACGTCGAGGTCTGCAGTCGTGGTCGCCGTGCCGTCGCTCATCGTCCACCCACCCCTGTGGCATTCCCTGTCACGCGCCCTTGCGCCCAGCACGTCCGAAGCTAGCGCAGGCCACTGACAATCGCGTGGCGAGCGGCGGAATGTGCAGGTGGATGAGGCTTGCCGTCCCCGGGGCGCTGCCCCCTGACCGACCTGAATCAGCCCCTCCGGCGTTTGAGGAGCGGGGGCCCGGGCGCCGGCCCCCAGGACGGGACGGGTAGGGGCGGCGGGGGCGAGAAGAGGTCAGTGCACCGGTACCGGGCCGCGTCGCGCAGCGACCCGCGCCGCGCGCGTCCCGAACACCGTGATCGTCACGACACCCAGCACCGCCAGCAGGCCGACGCCCACCGTCCCGGCCCAGCCCGAGGCGTGGAAGGCCAGCGCCCCGACCGTGCTGCCCGCGCTCGACCCGACGTAGTACGCCGACTGGTACAGCGCGGACGCCTGCGCACGCCCCGTCGTCGCCGTCTTGCTCACCGCCGACGACGCGACCGCGTGCCCCGCGAAGAACCCGGCGGTGATCAGCACCAGACCCAGCAGGACCGGCACCAAAGACCCCGCGAGGGACAGGACCAGGCCCGACGCCGTCGTACTGCCCGCCAGGTACAGCGCCCCACGGCGGCCCAGACGGCCGACCAGCCGCCCCGCCGTCGACGCCGACACCGTGCCGACCAGATAGACCAGGAAGACCGAGCCGATGATGCCCTGCGGGAGCGAGAACGGCGCCTCGGTCAGGCGGTAGCCGATCACCGTGTAGACGCCGCCGAACACCGTCATGAACAGTGCGCCGATCGCGTACAGCCGACGCAGCAGCGGGTCGGAGAGGTGGTCGCGGACCGTCCGGGCCAGGACGCGCGGCCTCAGCGAGCCGGCGACGAAGTGCTTCGGCGCCGGCAGCAGCAGCCGGAACGCCACCGCGCACCCGACCGCGATCGCGCCGATCACACCCACCGCGGCCCGCCAGCCCCACTCCTGCGCGACCCACCCGGTGATGACGCGGCCGCTCATCCCGCCGACACTGTTGCCCGCCACGAACAGGCCGATCGCCGTGACCAGCGCCTTCGGCCGGACCTCCTCCGCCAGGTACGCGGTCGCCGACGCCGGAAGACCCGCCAGCGCCGCCCCCTGGACCGCCCGCAGCACGACCAGCGAGGTCAGCGAGGGAGCGAAGGGGACGAGGAGGCCCACGGTCACCGCGACCGCCAGCGAGGCCGTCATCACCGTACGGCGGCCGAACCGTTCCGAGAGCGCGCTCATCGGCAGGACGAACACCGCCAGACCACCGGTGGCCGCCGCCACCGTCCAGCTCGCCTCACTCGCCGCCACCCCGAACTCGCCCGAGATCAGCGGCAGCAGGGCCTGGGTGGAGTAGAGCAGCGCGAAGGTCGCGACCCCCGCGAGGAAGAGGGCGAAACTCATCCGGCGGTAGCCGGGCCCGCCCGGGGTCATTCGGGAGTCGGAAGCGGACTCGGAGGCCGGGACGGAGGCGGGGGCGGAAGCGGAGACGGACGAGACGGCGCCCACGACGGTGGACGCCCCGGTACTGGCGGGAGACATGCCTCGAAGTTACGTACGGCCCCGCTCATCCGTCCAATGCATGGAATCGTCATAATCGTTCCCATGGTGCATCAGCAGAGGTCAGAAGCTCGCCTGTCACCGTCCAGTGACACAAAAGACACCGACGACATCGTCACGCTGCTCGCCCCGCGGCTCGCCCACTTCGCCGGCGTCGCCCGCACCGAGCACGTCACGCGCGCCGCCCAGGAGATGCAGGTCCCGCAGTCCACCCTCTCCCGGGGCATGGCCCGGCTCGAGGAGGACCTGGGCGTCGACCTGTTCGCCCGCCACGGCCGCACCGTCTCCCTCACCCCCGCCGGCCGCACCTTCCTCGGTTCCGTGGAACGGGCCCTCGCCGAGATCGGGCGGGCCGCCGAGGAGGTCCGTGCCGACGCCGACCCGGCCACCGGCAAGGTCGCCTTCGGCTTCCTGCACACCATGGGCGCGGAAACCGTCCCGGGCCTGCTCCAGGCCTTCCGCGTCGACCACCCCCGCATCCGCTTCAGCCTGGTCCAGAACTACGGCGAGGCGATGCTGGAGAAGCTGCACGCGGGGGAGCTGGACCTGTGCCTGACGTCCCCGGTCCCGGATGCCCCGGGCCTGGTCGCCCGCCGCCTGGACGAACAGAAACTGCGCCTGGTCGTCCCCGCCGACCATCCCCTCGCGGCCCGCCGGCGCATCCGCCTCGCCGAAGCGGCCGACGAGACGTTCGTGACCCTCGAACCCGGTTACGGCCTGCGCCGCATCACCGACGACCTCTGCAAGGAGGCCGGCTTCCGCCCGAGGGTCGCCTTCGAGGGCGAGGAGGCGGAGACCCTGCGGGGTCTGGTGGCGGCAGGCCTCGGAGTCGCCCTTCTGCCGCCACCGACGGTGCCCCGCCCGGGAGTTGTGGAGCTGACGATCACCGGCCAGCGAGCACTCCGCGAAATCGGCGTCGCCTGGCGGGAGGGCCACCCGGACACACCCCCCGTGGCGGCCTTCAAGAGGTTCCTGCTCTCGAGAAGGGGGAATCTCCTGCCGACCTGAGGGGCGCGCCCGAGCCCTTACCGGCGCAACGACTTGCCGAACCCGGCGGCCAACGGCATCCGCAACCCCAGGGGAGGCGGAGCCGCGAGCGCGTCCTCCACCGGCCGCGAGAAGGACCGCCCGAACAGCGTCCCCATCACGAAGTCCTCGGCCAGCGCGTGCACTTCGCTCCGGTACTGATGCAACCCGTGGCCGTCGGAGTGCACTTCGAACCGGCACACGTCCCGGTTCGCCTTCTTCGCCCGCGCCGCCAGCCGGAAGGACAGCTCGGGGTCGGAGACGTCGTCATTCGTGCCGTGCACGATCAGCACCCGCCGCCCCGCGAGCTGCCTCACCGGTTCCGGCGAGGCGGCGACGTCCTCCTCCGGCAGCCAAGGGGCGATCGCCAGCACGGAGTTGACGGCCTCGTGCCCGCCCGCGCGCAGTGCCGCCCGGCCGCCCATGTCGAGACCGGCGAGGCAGACGGGCACGTCCCCGTACCGCCGTACGGCCTCGTCGGCGGCCCAGGAGGCGTCGCGGGCCAGATGTGCCTCGTTGCCGTTCCAGCCGCGGTAGCGGTAGTGCACGACATGGGTGGCCAGCCCCTCGTCGCGCCCCGCGCGGACCAGGCGGCGGCCCAACGCGCGTACGGATGCGGTCGCCAGCATGGGGGAGGGTCTGCGGGCCGACTCCTCGTCCCCGCCGGGGAGCAGCAGGACCACTGCACTCACCGCCGCCGGCTCCGGGCCGAGTGCCCTCCCCAGCCGGGCCCGTCGAACCGGCGTCGCTTGGTGTGCCATGACAGAACAGTGTCAGAAGGGTGGGTGTACATGACCCGTCCTTGGGGTCACCGTTACGTATCGACGGAGATGCGCACCGCGCGATCTACGCGCGTAGGAGTTAGAGTGCGGAAATGACGAGCCAGACCATCTCGAACACCCCGACGCCGGATCAGATCCGCCGGGCGCCGAAGGTTCTGCTGCACGACCACCTCGACGGCGGCCTCCGCCCGGGGACGATCGTCGAACTCGCCCGTGACGCGGGCTACTCACGCCTCCCCGAGACCGACCCCGGCAAGCTCGGCGTCTGGTTCCGGGAGGCCGCCGACTCCGGTTCGCTGGAGCGGTACCTGGAGACCTTCTCCCATACCGTCGGCGTCATGCAGACCCGGGACGCGCTCGTCCGGGTCGCCCGCGAGTGCGCCGAGGACCTCGCCGAGGACGGCGTCGTGTACGCCGAGGTGCGCTACGCCCCCGAGCAGCACCTGGAGGGCGGGCTCGGCCTGGAAGAGGTCGTCGAGGCCGTCAACGAGGGCTTCCGCGAAGGGGAGCGGCTGGCGCGGGCGAACGGCCGACGAATCCGCGTCGGCGCCCTGCTCACCGCCATGCGGCACGCCGCCCGCGCCCTGGAGATCGCCGAACTCGCCAACCGGTACCGGGACCTGGGCGTTGTCGGCTTCGACATCGCGGGCGCCGAGGCCGGTTACCCGCCCACCCGGCACCTCGACGCCTTCGAGTACCTCAAGCGCGAGAACAACCACTTCACCATCCATGCCGGCGAGGCCTTCGGGCTGCCGTCCATCTGGCAGGCCCTGCAGTGGTGCGGCGCCGACCGGCTGGGGCACGGCGTGCGCATCATCGACGACATCCAGGTGCGGGCCGACGGCTCGGTGAAGCTCGGCCGGCTCGCCTCGTACGTACGGGACAAGCGCATCCCGCTCGAACTGTGCCCGAGCTCCAACCTCCAGACCGGGGCGGCGGCGTCGTACACCGAGCATCCGATCGGTTTGCTGCGACGGCTGCACTTCCGAGCTACCGTGAATACGGACAATCGGCTCATGTCTGGCACAAGTATGAGTCATGAATTCGAGCATCTTGTCGACGCATTCGGTTACTCGCTCGATGACATGCAGTGGTTCTCCGTCAATGCGATGAAATCAGCGTTCATTCCTTTCGATGAACGACTGGCGATGATCAATGACGTCGTCAAGCCCGGATATGCCGAGCTGAAGTCCGAATGGCTGTTCCAGCAAACTGCCTCCACCAGCGGTTCTGCGCCCACGGAGGAGTGAATCGAGGTATCGGGGTGTGTGGAATGCGGACGGGTATTCACAACCCGTCCGCATTTCGATGTTTGCGGCGGGCGGGTTCGCGTGTTTACGGTCGTGCACACCGCTCACATTCCCCCAACCCCATTTCGAGGACGCATTTTCATGAAGCAGTCTGCTGCCAAGACCCTCGGTGTCGCCGCTCTCGGTGCCGCCTTCGCCGCCGCCGGCGCGGGTGCCGCGAACGCGGCTCCGGCGGTTCCGGACGCGACCGGGACGCTGGACACCGTCACCAGCACCCTCCCGGCGCAGAACGTCTCCCAGGCGCTGCCGGGTGCCGGGGCGGCGGTGACCCAGGGCAAGCCCGCCCTCGAGCGCGGTCTGGCCGCCGTGCAGCCGTCCGCCTCGCGCGCGCTCGCCGACGGTCCGGCCACGCCGGTCGCCGGACTGCTCGGCGGCCTGCCGGTGCAGGGCGGTGTTCCCGTGAAGGGCCTTCCGCTCGGCGGCTGACCCACCCGCTGAACGCGCCGATGGGGCGCACCCCTTGGACACGGGGTGCGCCCCATCGGCGTATCCGCGAAGGTCACCAGGCGGTACGGGCCGCCTGGTCCTCCGAGGGCAGCAGGATCCACAGCGCTATGTAGAGCAGGAACTGCGGGCCCGGCAGCAGGCAGGAGAGCAGGAAGATCACGCGCATCGTCGTCGCGGAGGTGCCGAAGCGCCGGGCCAGCGCGGCGCACACTCCGCCGATCATGCGGCCGTTCGTGGGGCGGGCAAGGGCGGACATGTGCGGCTCCTTCGTGAGCGTCGGTCCAAGGCGGCCTTCGGTGACTGCCTCATCTGCCATCAACGCTACGGAGACGAAGGGGGCAAAGCGTCGCTCTATGGTGCGATCCCGACCCTGGGAAACGTCGGGGTGCGACCCTGAGCCGCGTCCTCCTGGCGGACGGCCGCGCCGTCCCCGCGCTCGGACCTGCGACGGAGCCAGCAGCGGGCCACCGGGACGACGGCGAGGTGGGCGAGGGCCACGCCCACGGTGTTCAGCAGCAGCGAGTCGACGTCCGGGACCCGGCCCGGCACCCCGGTCTGCAGCAGCAGGATGCCCAGCGACACCAGCGCGCCCGCGGCGACCGTACGGAGGAACGAGGCGAACGGGAAGGCCCAGAGCCTGCCGTGCGCCATCGGCAGGAGCACGCCGAGCGGCGCGAGGAGGGCGACGCCCTCGCCGATGCTGCGGGCCGCCTGAGGCCAGCCCAGGGCGAGGTCGGCCCGGATGCCGGCGAAGGGACGCACGTTGGGAGGCATCACCCACAGCACGTCCAGCGGACGCAGCGTGAGCCAGGCGACGAACGCGAGGTGTGCGACGAGGAGGACACCCCCTGTCACACGGATGCGGATCGCGGCGCTGCCGCCGATGGAGCCTTGACGCTGCACGCCCCTCTAGACGCGCCCGTCGGCACGATCGGTTCCGCCTGCTCCCCGCGCACCTCGATGAGGCTTGCGCCACACCCGCACGTCAGCCGCCCGTCACCTCGCCGGACGGCGGCTTCTCGGTGCCGGGGCGGGATCGGACCCCGTCCGTGCACGCGTAGCGGTGCAGCGGGTCATGTCCGGGCCCGCCGAGGATGACCGAGCCGTCGCCCTCGGCCGCCGCCGAGTCGGAGAACGTGCACACGACCTGGGCCAGGGCGAAGGACGTGAGGCCGCCGGGCGGGCTGCTCAGACGGAGCGTGTCCTCGGGGTCGCCGGGGCGCGGCCCGCTCACGTTCATCCCGCCGCGTACGTCGGTCGTGTACCCGGCCTCCTTCTCGGCGGCCGACGGCGACGCCGCGAGCTGGTCGAGCAGCCCCTGCGCCACCAGCAGCCGCCGCCGCGAGTCCGGGGTGCCGTTGGGAACCCGTACCGTCCGGTCGACGGCGACCAGCGACGAGCCGCACAGCAGGAACACCTGCACCGGCAGCCCGCGCGAGGCCTGAGTCGAGACGTCAGGGCCGGCCAGCGAGCACTGCACCCGTGAGGGCGCCGCCCCGAAGTCCGTGGGCACCTCGGTGGATCGGATGCCGCACCCGGTGAGCAGCGCGGCCGTGCCGACGAAAAAGGGGAGCGCCAGCAGGCGTCGTACGGTCATGAGGCGTTCGCGCCCTTCCCCGGGTCCTTCTCGGACTCCTCCGTCAGTGCCGACGCGTCCCGCGGCAGCCACAGCGTGAACACCGCACCCCCGGTGGGGGAGTTCGCGGCGGTGATCTCGCCGCCGTGGATGTGGGCGTTCTCCATGGCGATGGACAGGCCCAGGCCGCTGCCCTCGGAGCGGGGCCGGGACGCGCTCGCCTTGTAGAAGCGGTCGAAGACGTGCGGCAGGACGTCCTCGGGGATGCCGGGCCCGTGGTCCCGTACCTCGATGACGACCCGCGCGTCCTCCCCGCTCTTCGCCTCCGACTCCCGCACCACGACGCGGACGGGCGAGCCGCCGTGCTTGAGCGCGTTGCCGATGAGGTTCGCCAGGATCACGTCCAGGCGGCGCGGGTCGAGCCGGGCGTGGATACCGCGCTCGGCGTCCAGGTCCACCGCGTCCAGCCAGGCCCGCGCGTCGATGCACGCCGTGATCTGGTCGGCCACGTCGACGTCGTCCAGGACCAGGCGCGCGGTGCCCGCGTCGAAGCGGGTGACCTCCATCAGGTTCTCGACGAGGTCGTTGAGCCGCCGGGTCTCGCTGACGACGAGCCGGACGGCGGGCTCGATCATCGGGTCCACGCTCCCGGACTCCGCCTCCAGCTCCTCCTCGAGGATGTCCGTGACGGCGGTGATCGCGGTGAGCGGGGTACGCAGTTCATGGCTCATGTCCGCGACGAACCGCCGGGACGCCTCGTCCCTCGATGCCATGTCCTCGACCCGTTTCTCCAGCGCCTCGGCCGCGTGGTTGAACGTCCGTGACAGGTCCGCGAGTTCGTCGGTGCCGGACACCCTGAGCCGGGTGTCCAGCTTGCCCTCGCCGAGCCGGCGGGCGGCGCTTCCCAGGCGCTGCACGGGCTTCAGCACGGTCGAGGCGGCGGCCTGCGCGAGCAGCGCCGAGCCGACCAGTGCGAGAGCGGTGGCGATCCCCAGCGACCAGGCAAGGGAGTTGAGGTCCTTGGCCTCCGGCTCCAGCGACTTGAGCATGTAGCCGGTCGCCCCGCCGTCGATCACCCTCGTGCCGGCCACCAGGTACGGCGTGCCGTGCTCACTGATCCGCTGCCAGTACAGGTGGTACGCGTACTTGTTGCCGGAGTCGACCTGCTGCTTCTTGGTCACGGCCGCGCGCAGCGACTCGGGCACGTCCCGCAGCGAGAAGCCGTCGAGTCCGCCCGAGCTGCCGTACACCGTCTTGCCGTCGGGGTCCTGGGCGACGAGCAGCACGCTGAAGCGCTGGCTGCTGAGGGTCATCTGCCCGGCGGTGTGCTGCAGTTCGTCCTGCGTGGGGTGCGAGCGCAGCGTGCCTGCCCGCGTCTGCATGGCCTGCCGGAAGTCGCCGAGCACCGCGTCCTGGGTGCGGGTGAGCACGGCCTCGCGGTTGAGCCAGTACGCGATCCCGGACGCGGAGACGGCCGCGGTGAGGGCCACGAGCCCGAACACGACGACGAGACGCAGCCGGAGGCTGGTGAACCGCAGCCGTGAGAGATGTCCCTTGCGCGTCGCGGCCCAGCCGCGAACCCCCCCTGGTGCTTCGGTCACTGAGGCGTGTCCAGCCGGTAGCCCACACCGCGCACGGTACGGATCAGCGTCGGGGACGACGGCACGTCCTCGACCTTGGCGCGCAGCCGCTGGACACACGCGTCCACCAGCCGGGAGTCACCGAGGTAGTCGTGCTCCCACACCAGGCGCAGCAGCTGCTGCCGGGACAGCGCCTGCCCCGGCCGCCTGCTCAGCTCCAGCAGCAGCCTCAGCTCGGTCGGGGTGAGCTGCAGGTCCTCGCCGTTCTTCGTGACAGTCATCGCCGCGCGGTCGATGACCAGGCTGCCGAAGCTCGCCGCGTCGGTCGACTCCCGCTCGCCGCGCCGCAGCACGGCCCGGATCCGGGCGTCCAGCACCCGCCCCTGGATCGGCTTGACCACATAGTCGTCCGCGCCGGACTCCAGCCCGACGACGATGTCGATGTCGTCGCTGCGCGCGGTCAGCAGGATGATCGGCAGCTGGTCCGTGCGCCGGATGCGCCGGCACACCTCGAACCCGTCGATGCCGGGCAGCATCACGTCCAGCACGATCAGGTCCGGCCGCTGCTCGCGCAGGAGCTTCAGACCGTCCTCTCCGGTGGCAGCGGTGGCAACCCGGTGTCCCTGGCGCGTAAGAGACAGCTCCAGGGCCGTACGGATGGCGTCGTCGTCTTCGATCAGCAACAGGGAAGGCACGGGGCTCATTCTGGCCCATGGTGGGGTGGGGTTTCGACTCCTGCTACGGACCAGTACGTCTACGTGCACATACCGCTCTTCTCTGTGACCGCGCCGGGTCCCGCATACGGCCGACCCCTGTGACAGGTCTGTGACAGTCGGCGGACACGGCCATGAAGGTGCGTTGGCAAGCTTCTCGGCACAGGCAAGGAAGCACCGCCTGAGCAAGCCGAACACCGGAAGTCCACGACGGGGGGCGCGAGATGAACACGCTGCACGGCATCACCACCAGCGCAGTGATCACGCGTCTTCACGACGTGAACGGGGGCCGGGGTTCCGAGAAGTCCGGTGCCGTGAGCGGGCGGGGGTGCGCTCGCGGCACCGGGCGTCAGCACACGGCGTACATGTCGGTTGTTGACGTCACGGGGGAACACGGGGGAAGCGCGTACAGGGAGGACACGGGGGAGCGTCGTTCGCTGTCGGAAGCGGAGTTCACCGCCTACGTCCAGGAGCGCCGCGCCTCCCTGTACGCAACCGCCTACCACCTGACCGGTGACCGCTTCGAGGCCGAGGACCTGCTGCAGAGCGCGCTGTTCTCGACGTACAAGGCGTGGGACCGGATCAGCGACAAGGCGGCGGTCGGCGGATATCTCCGCCGCACCATGACCAATCTGCACATCAGCGCGTGGCGCCGCCGCAAGCTGAACGAATACCCGACCGAGGAACTGCCGGAGACGCCCGGCGACACGGACGCGATGCGCGGCACCGAACTGCGCGCCGTCCTGTGGCAGGCGCTCGCCCGCCTCCCCGAACTCCAGCGCACCATGCTGGTCCTGCGCTACTACGAGGGCCGCACGGACCCGGAGATCGCGGAGATCCTCGACATCAGTGTCGGCACGGTGAAGTCCAGCATCTGGCGGTCGCTCCGCCGGCTGCGCGAGGACGAGGTCCTCAGCTTCGGCCGTGACGAGGAGGACGCCTTCGGGGAGCTCGTCGCCTGAGGGCTGGGGAGGGAAGCAGGTAACGGGGGAAGCACGGGGGAGCGGTAACCGGGGGGCCAACGGGGGAACGGGGGCCCGACGGGATCTGGGGGAAGCACCACGGGGGGAACGGGGGAACGGGGGAGCGGGACCGGAGGGCCGGGGGGTCCGTCCAGTCCCGCTTTTCCGTGTGCCCCCGCTTTTCCGTGTGCGCTCAGCCGGCCGGCGTCGCCGCCGGGCGCCGGCCCACCGCGGCCGCGGCCAACCGGCCCAGCGCCTCGTCACGGTCGCAGGCGTACGCGCCGAGGGCGGTCTGGCGGGCGATGATCGAGCGTTCCTGGCGCATCAGGCGCCACCCGCGGCGGAGCAGGAACAGGACCGACTTGCGGCCCTCCTTGAGGTCGCGCAGGAAACGGCGGCGGAAGGTGCGGACCGGGCCGCGGTTCAGGCACAGCGCGTCGGCCAGCAGCCCCAACTCCCGGCAGCGCTCGACTATCTCGGCCGCGAAGATGCCCTCCGCGATGAACAGCGGGGTGCGCCCGATGTCGACGCTCTCCTCGCCGGTGCGGGCGCTGAGCGCGAGGTCGTACACGGGAATGTTCGTACGGCCCGTGCGGCACAGCCGGGCGATCGCGGTGACGGCCGTTTCGGTGTCCCAGGAGTCCGGGTGGTCCCAGTCGATGTCGGAGCTTCCCGCCACCAGCGGCAGCGTCGGGTCCTCGGCCTCCTTGTAGAAGTCGTCGAGGCGCAGCACGGGGAGGCCGGAGCGGGCGGCGACCAGGGACTTGCCCGAGCCCGAGGGGCCGCAGAGCAGCACGACGCGGGCGGGGGAGGGGAGATGGATGCTCACGGGACACCAGTTTGACGTATTCCGTAGGCCCTGCCGACCCCGCGGGTCGTCTTTGGAGCGCGCGTCACACCTCAACTACCCTTCGTGTCGAACTGATTACTCTGTGAACTCGAAGGTGGCTTCAGCAATGGCACGACACACCTCCCCGCTCCACTCCACCGCCACGCGCGCCCTGATCGCCCTCGCGACCGCCTCCGCGGCGCTGGGCGCGGGCGCGGCGACGGCGTCCGCGGACTCCGCCGCGGCCCTGAAGGTGCCCGTGTCGCCGACCGCGATCAGCAAGATCGCCGCCGCCCCGCAGGCCGCCCCGGTGAAGGACATCGGGGGTGACCTCGCGATCCTCAGGGGCGCCGGCGACCCGCACAACAAGGGCGTCGACATCCCGCTGTCCGGGATCACCGGCCCGATCACCCAGACCGGCCCGATCGGCGCCGTCCCGGCGCTGGAGGGGTTCGCGGGGATGCTGGGCGGCGGAGGTCTTTCCTGAGGCCGAGGCGCACGCGAGAGAGCCGCGTCCTCCCCGGACGGTGGGAGGACGCGGCTCTCGGTCTGCGGGGGCCGTCGTCAGTACGACGAGCCGGACGCGCCCAGCGAACCCGTCGGGTGCCAGACGGTCTTCGTCTCCAGGAACGCCGTCATGCGGTCGATGCCGGGAGTCGCCGTCCAGTCGTCCACAGGCTGTGGACGAAGGACGCGCTTCAGGTTGTCCGCCGCCGCGATCTCCAATTCCTTCGCCAGGCCGTCGTCGGTGCCGGCGCCCGCCAGGTCGATCGCGTTGACGTCCTGGTGCGCGGCGAGCGGCGCGGCGATCTCCGCCGTACGGCCCGACAGCACGTTGACCACACCGCCGGGCAGGTCGGAGGTGGCGAGCACCTCGCCCAGCGACAGCGCCGGGAGCGGGGACCTCTCGCTCGCGATCACGATCGCCGTGTTGCCGGTGGCGATCACCGGGGCGAGGACCGAGACCAGGCCCAGGAAGGACGACTTCTGGGGTGCGAGGACGGCGACGACGCCCGTCGGCTCCGGGGAGGAGAGGTTGAAGAACGGGCCCGCCACCGGGTTCCCGCCGCCGACCACCTGAGCGATCTTGTCGGTCCAGCCCGCGTACCAGACCCAGCGGTCGATCGCGGCGTCGACGAGCGCGGCGGCCTTCGCCGTGTTCGACTTCGACTTCGCGGGAGACAGGCCCTCGGCGTCGGCGACCTCCCGGACGAACTGCTCCCTGCGGCCCTCCAGCATCTCGGCGATGCGGTAGAGGATCTGCCCGCGGTTGTACGCCGTCGCGCCGGACCACGCCCCGAACGCCTTGCGGGCGGCGACCACCGCGTCACGGGCGTCCTTGCGGGACGAAAGGGGCGCGTTCGCCAGCCGGTTGTCCTTGGAGTCCGTCACCTCGTACACCCGGCCGCTCTCGGAACGCGGGAACTTCCCGCCGACGTACAGCTTGTAGGTCTTGAAGACGCTCAGACGCTGCTGCTCGGACTTCTCAGACATCGAGGTACGCCTCCAGACCGTGACGGCCGCCCTCGCGGCCGAAGCCCGACTCCTTGTAGCCGCCGAACGGCGACGTCGGGTCGAACTTGTTGAACGTGTTGGACCAGATGACACCGGCCCGGAGCTTGCCCGCGACCGCCAGGATGCGCGAACCCTTCTCCGTCCAGATGCCCGCGGACAGGCCGTACGGCGTGTTGTTGGCCTTCGCCACGGCCTCGTCCGGGGTGCGGAAGTTGAGGACGGACAGCACAGGGCCGAAGATCTCGTCGCGGGCGACGGTGTGCGCCTGGGTGACGTTCGTGAAGAGCGTCGGGGCGAACCAGTAGCCGGACGAGGGGAGTTCGCAGGCCGGCGACCAGCGCTCGGCGCCCTCCGCCTCGCCCCGCTCGACGAGCGAGGTGATACGGGAGAGCTGCTCCTCGGAGTTGATCGCGCCGATGTCCGTGTTCTTGTCCAGCGGGTCGCCGAGGCGGAGGGTGGAGAGCCTGCGCTTCAGGGACTCCAGCAGCTCGTCCTGGATCGACTCCTGGACGAGGAGACGGCTGCCCGCGCAGCACACCTGGCCCTGGTTGAAGAAGATGCCGTTGACGATCCCCTCCACCGCCTGGTCGATCGGGGCGTCGTCGAAGACGATGTTGGCGCCCTTGCCGCCCAGCTCGAGCGTGAGCTTCTTACGGGTGCCCGCGACGGTCTTCGCGATCTCCTTGCCGACGGCCGTGGAGCCGGTGAAGGCGACCTTGTTCACGTCCGGATGCGCCACGAGCGCGGCGCCCGCGTCGCCGTATCCCGGAAGGATGTTGACGACACCCTTGGGCAGGCCGGCCTGGCGGCAGATGTCCGCGAAGAACAGCGCGGAGAGCGGGGTCGTCTCAGCGGGCTTCAGCACCACCGTGTTGCCGGTCGCGAGGGCAGGGGCGATCTTCCACGCCAGCATCAGCAGCGGGAAGTTCCAGGGGATGACCTGCCCGGCGACGCCGAGGGGGCGGGGGGACCCGCCGAAGCCGGCGTGGTCGAGCTTGTCGGCCCAGCCCGCGTAGTAGAAGAAGTGCGCGGCGACCAGGGGGAGGTCGGCGTCGCGCGTCTCCTTGATGGGCTTGCCGTTGTCCAGCGTCTCCAGGACGGCCAGTTCGCGGCTTCGCTCCTGGATGATCCGGGAGATGCGGAACAGGTACTTGGCGCGCTCGGCGCCCGGCAGTGCGGACCACTCCCCGAAGGCCTTGCGGGCGGCCCTCACGGCGCGGTCGACGTCCGCCTCGCCCGCCTGGGCGATCTCGGAGAGGACCTCCTCGGTCGACGGCGAGACCGTCTTGAAGACCTTGCCGTCGGCCGCCTCCGTGAACTCGCCGTCGATGAACAGGCCGTAGGAGGGGGCGATGTCGACGATCGAGCGGGACTCGGGCGCCGGTGCGTAATCGAATGCGGATGCCATGGTGATCAGTCCACCGTCACGTAGTCGGGGCCGGAGTAGCGGCCGGTGGCCAGCTTCTGACGCTGCATCAGCAGGTCGTTCAGGAGCGAGGAGGCGCCGAAGCGGAACCAGTGGTTGTCCAGCCAGTCCTCGCCCGCCGTCTCGTTGACGATGACCAGGAACTTGACGGCGTCCTTGGAGGTGCGGATACCACCCGCGGGCTTCACGCCGACCTGGATGCCGGTCTGGGCGCGGAAGTCGCGGACCGCCTCCAGCATCAACAGGGTGTTCGCGGGGGTGGCGTTGACGGCGACCTTGCCGGTGGACGTCTTGATGAAGTCCGCGCCCGCCAGCATGCCGAGCCAGCTCGCACGCCGGATGTTGTCGTACGTCGACAGCTCGCCCGTCTCGAAGATGACCTTGAGGCGGGCCGAGGCCCCGCAGGTCTCCTTCACGGCGACGATCTCGTCGTACACCTTCAGGTAGTTGCCCGAGAGGAACGCCCCGCGGTCGATGACCATGTCGATCTCGTCCGCGCCCGCGGCGACGGCCTCGCGCACGTCCGCCAGCTTCACGGCGACCGCGGCGCGGCCCGCCGGGAAGGCGGTGGCGACCGAGGCGACCTTCACGGTCGAGCCGGCGACGGCCTCCTTCGCGGCGGGAACCATGTCCGGGTAGACGCAGACGGCCGCGGTCGAGGGAGTCGTACGGTCGGTGGGGTCGGGGCGGACCGCCTTGGCGCCGAGCGCCCGGACCTTGCCCGGGGTGTCCGCGCCTTCCAGCGTCGTCAGGTCGACCATCGAGATGGCGAGGTCGATGGCGTACGCCTTCGCGGTCGTCTTGATGGAACGGGTGCCGAGGGACGCGGCCCGCCCCTCCAGGCCGACCGCGTCGACGCCGGGCAGCCCGTGGAGGAAGCGGCGCAGCGTGCTGTCGGACGCGGCGACGTCCGAGAGTGTGTGAGCTGCTGTGGGTGCATTGGTGGGCATGGTCACCAGACGAGCATATCTACGCGCGTAGCGGCTGTACAGCCCCGGCTGCTCGTTCAGCTGCTGTCCGGCTGCGCCTGTGGCTGTTCGTACGGCTGTTCGTCCGGTGCGGTCACACCGCGTACGAGCACCGCCCCGGCCGTCGGGCAGAATCGGGACCATGACGACCCCGGACCACGAGTCACCAGCGCCGCAGCCCCCGGCCTCCGAGTTCAAGGACCGGGTCTACCGGTCGTCCTCGGGCATCGCCGGCGGTGTCCTGCTGCTGGCCATCGCGGCCTGGCTCGGCATCGACGCGATCATCTCCGGGCACGGCCGCACGCCCTGGCTCGCGCTCGCCACGCTGATCCTGATCGTCCCTCTGATCGTCGCCTTCACACTCCGCCCGGCCGTGTACGCCAACAATGAGCGGCTGCGCATCCGCAACCCGTTCCGCGTGGTCGTGGTGCCGTGGGGCCAGGTAGCCACCCTGCGGTCCGGCTACTCGAACGAGGTCGTCACCAACTCCGGCGGGACGTACCAGCTGTGGTCCGTCCCCGTCTCGCTGCGGGCCCGCAAGAGGGCGGCCCGGCGCGAGGCCAGGTCGACGGCGGAGCGGGCAGCGGAGGCGGACGGCCGGGGCGGGCGCGGCGGCCTCGGGGGGCGGGGACGTATGGGCGGTCTGGGCGGCTCCTTCGGGGCCGGTGGGTTCTCGGGCGGCGCCGCCGGCCCCAGGGGTTCCACTCGCGCGCAGTCCGACCAGGTCATGGACGACCTGCGCGAGCTCCTGGAGACGCATGAGCGGGCGGAGGAGACGGCGCAGGGCGAGGTGACCGTGCGCTGGGCGTACGAGATCGCGGGTCCGGTGCTGGCCGGGGTCGTGCTGCTGGCCATCCTGGTGGCGACGGGCTAGGTCGACAGCCGCCGGGTCCCCTTCGACGAGTGGTCGGTGCTCGGCTTCCGGTGGCCCTGGCTGGAGCGGAAGGCCGGGCTCGTCCACCCCTATGAGAGAACGGCCGCCGAGATCGCCGCGATGTGGCGGGAGCCCGGGTACCGGCCGCTCGTCGAGGCGGGCGAACGGGAGCGGGGGCGGCTGCTGTGGCCGCTGGGCGTGGTGGCGGCTCTCGCCTGGGCGGCGGGCTTGATCCTGTTGCCGTAGCGGCGGTGCAGCGTGAAGGGGGCGCCCTCGCGGGCACCCCCTCGGTCAGATGCCCGCTGCGGCCGACAGGTCCCGCTTGATCGCCGTGAGCAGTTCGTTCGCGGTGGTGTGGGCCGTGGGCAGGGCGGCGTGGGTCGGAACGGGGACCACGACCTCCAGGTAGCACTTCAGCTTGGGCTCCGTGCCGCTCGGGCGGACGATCACGCGAGCGCCGTCGAGCGTGTAGCGCAGGCCGTCGGTGGGCGGGAGCCTGTCGGTGCCCTGGCTGAGGTCCTCGGCCCGGGTGATGGCGAGGCCCGCGAGCTCGGTCGGGGGCTGCTCACGGAGCTGCTCCATGGCGCGGGCGATGACGGAGAGATCCTCGACCCGGACCGAGAGCTGGTCGGTGGCGTGCAGCCCGTGCTCCACGGCGAGGTCGTCGAGGAAGTCGAGGAGAGTGCGGCCCTCCTCCTTGAGCTGCGAGGCGAGTTCCGTGATCAGGAGGGCGGCCGTGATCCCGTCCTTGTCGCGTACGCCGTCGGGGTCGACGCAGTAGCCGAGGGCCTCCTCGTAGCCGTAGCGCAGGCCCTCGACGCGGGCGATCCACTTGAAGCCGGTGAGCGTCTCCTCGTACGGCAGACCTGCCTTTCCGGCGATCCGCCCGAGGAGGGAGGACGACACGATCGACTCGGCGAACGTCCCCTGCGCGCCGCGCCGGACGAGATGCGCGGCGAGCAGCGCGCCGACCTCGTCGCCGCGCAGCATCCGCCACTCCCCGTGGTCCTTGACGGCGACGGCGCAGCGGTCGGCGTCGGGGTCGTTGGCGATGATCAGGTCCGGGTCGGTCTCGCGGGCCTTCGCGAAGGCCAGGTCCATGGCGCCCGGCTCTTCCGGGTTGGGGAAGGCGACGGTGGGAAAGTCCGGGTCGGGCTCGGCCTGTTCGGCGACGAGGGCGGGCCGGGGGAAACCGGCGCGGGCGAAGGCGGCGAGGAGGGTGTCCTTGCCGACGCCGTGCAACGCTGTGTAGACGGTGCGGGCGGTGCGGGGGGAGCCGGCGGCGAGTACGGCGTCCGTGCGGGCCAGGTAGGCGTCGAGGACGCTGTCGTCGAGGGTCTCCCAGCCGGTGTCCGGGCGCGGGATGTCGTGGAGCGATGTGATCGCCTGGATTTCGGCTGCGATCTCCGTGTCCGCGGGCGGCACGATCTGGGAACCGTCGCCGAGGTAGACCTTGTAGCCGTTGTCGCGGGGCGGGTTGTGGCTGGCGGTGACCTCCACGCCGGCGACCGCGCCCAGGTGCCTTATGGCGTAGGCGAGGACGGGGGTGGGGAGGGGCCGGGGAAGCACGGCGGCGCGGAAGCCGGCGCCGGTCATCACGGCGGCCGTGTCGCGGGCGAAGTCGACTGACTTGTGGCGGGCGTCGTAGCCGATGACCACCAGGCCGCCCTGCCGGCCCTTGGCGTTGAGGTATGCGGCGAGGCCCGCGGCTGCCCGGACCACGACCGAGCGGTTCATGCGCATGGGGCCGGCGCCGAGTTCGCCGCGCAGGCCCGCGGTGCCGAACTGGAGGGTGCCACTGAAGCGGGCGGTGAGTTCGGTGACGTCTCGGGCCTCGATGAGCTTGGCGAGCTCGTCACGGGTGTCCGGGTCGGGGTCCTCGGCCAGCCAGGTCTTGGCCCGGGCGATGAGATCGTCTTGCACGGTCGGTCCAGCCTCTCGTGTGGGTCGTGATGCCTGCGGCGCCTGTGCGGCTTCGGCGGGGGTGCGTGTCGCGCCTCGGGTCGGTGGGCGGGTCGGGGCCGGGGGTGTCCGTCCTCGGTCGGCGGTGCCGTTGGCCGGGTGGTGCCCGGTGACGGACGCCGGCCGCTGCGGGCGGACACTCCCCAGCCCCTGTTCGCCGTGGGCGGCTGACGGCCCATCGTGGCGCGGGGACTGCCAGGTGCGCTCAGATACGGCCCAGGACCTGCGCCAGCAGCGAGCCCATTCGTGTCGCCGAGTCGCGGCCCGCCCGGAGGACCTCTTCGTGGTTCAGGGGCTCGCCCGTCATGCCGGCCGCGAGGTTGGTCACCAGGGAGATGCCCAGCACCTCGGCGCCCGCCTCGCGTGCGGCGATCGCTTCGAGGACCGTCGACATGCCCACCAGGTCCGCGCCGATCACCCGCGCCATGCGGATCTCGGCCGGCGTCTCGTAGTGAGGGCCGGGGAACTGCGCGTAGACGCCCTCCTCCAGGGTGGGGTCGATCTCCTTGCACAGGGCGCGCAGGCGGGGGGAGTAGAGGTCGGTGAGGTCGACGAAGTTCGCGCCGATGATCGGGGACGTCGCCGTCAGGTTGATGTGATCGCTGATCAGGACCGGCTGGCCGGGGCGCATGCCCTCGCGCAGGCCGCCGCAGCCGTTGGTGAGGACGATCGTCTTGCTGCCGGCGGCGACCGCGGTGCGCACGCCGTGTGCCACGGCGGCGACGCCTCGGCCCTCGTAGTAGTGGGTGCGGCCCAGGAAGACCAGGACGCGCTTGGCGCCGATGCGGTATGAGCGGATCTTGCCGCCGTGGCCCTCCACCGCCGGCGGCGGGAAACCGGGCAGCTCGGTGACCTGGAACTCGGCATCGGGTGCGCCGAGGGCGTCCACCGCCGGTGCCCAGCCGGAGCCCATCACGAGGGCGACGTCGTGGGTCTCGGCGCCGGTCAGGTCGCGCAGGCGTGCGGCGGCGGCGTCGGCGGCGGCGTGGGGGTCGCCCTGGATGTCGTCCGGAAGAAGAGATGCGTTCACGCGGTCGAGAGTAGCCGGTCGGGGCCTACGCGCGTAGATGACAGAGCTCACGGGTTTGCGATCGTTGTCTTGTCGTTTCCAACGAAGGGCGGGGGTGGAGTGGGGGCGGAGGGGCCTGTGCGGTGTCTGTGGGTTCGCTGTGCTCAGCAGGGGCGCTTGCGCAGCTCCATCACGTAGTCGTGCGGGGCTCCCGCAGACTCGGCGGCGTCGGCCACCTCGCCCAGGTAGCGCGCCGACGGGAGGCCGCCCTCGTAGCCGTCGAGGACGTACGTCCACGCCGACTCCTCGCCCTCCAGGGTGTGCACCCGCACCCGCATCCGGCGGTAGACGCCCAGGCCGACGCCCTCCCAGCGGTCCATCGACTCCTCGTCGAGCGGCGCGATGTCGTACAACGCGACGAAGACCTGGGAGAGCGGGTCCTCGACGATCGTCGCCAGCGCGCCCTCCCAGCCCATGTGCTCGCCCCCGAAGGTCAGCCGCCACCCGTTCAGCCAGCCGGTGGCGCGCATCGGCGAGTGCGGGGCGCGGCGGGTCATCAGCCGCGCGTCGAGGTTGCCGGCGTACGCGGCGTAGAGCGACATGGGGTCGAGGGTACGGCAGTCGGCACAGGCGTCTCGGGGGGATCAGCGGCCCCTTGCCAACCCATTGCCCCGCCCCCGGGGCGATAGCACCTTGAACGGTGCGGGACAATGGGGTACGTGACTCGGATCGTGATCATCGGTGGCGGACCCGGCGGATACGAGGCGGCCCTGGTGGCCGCCCAGCTCGGCGCGGAGGTGACCGTCGTCGACTGCGACGGTCTGGGCGGGGCGTCGGTGCTGACCGACTGCGTGCCGTCGAAGACTCTTATTGCTACGGCCGAGGTGATGACCACCTTCGATTCGTCGTACGAGGAGCTGGGGATCATCGTCGCCGACGACACCCCGCCGCTGGAGCGGGCCGCCCGGGTGGTGGGGGTCGACCTGGGGAAGGTCAACCGGCGTGTGAAGCGGCTCGCGCTGGCCCAGTCGCACGACATCACGGCGTCCGTGACGCGTGCCGGGGCCCGGGTCATGCGGGGGCGCGGGCGGCTGGAGGGCATGCAGGCCCTCGACGGTTCGCGGAAGGTGATCGTCTCCACCGCCGACGGCAGCGAGGAGACCCTCACCGCCGATGCCGTGCTCATCGCGACCGGCGGCCATCCGCGTGAGCTGCCCGACGCCCAGCCCGACGGCGAGCGCATCCTCAACTGGACCCAGGTGTACGACCTCAACGAGCTTCCCGAGGAGCTCATCGTGGTGGGGTCGGGTGTGACCGGTGCCGAGTTCGCCGGTGCCTATCAGGCGCTCGGGTCCAAGGTGACGCTGGTGTCGTCGCGGGACCGTGTCCTGCCGGGTGAGGACCCGGATGCCGCCGCCGTCCTCGAGGACGTCTTCCGGCGGCGCGGCATGAACGTCATGGCGCGGTCGCGGGCCGCCGCCGCCAAGCGGGTCGGCGACCGGGTCGAGGTCACGCTGTCCGACGGGCGGGTCATCAGCGGTTCGCACTGTCTGATGGCGGTCGGTGCCATTCCGAACAGTGCGGGGCTGGGGCTGGAGAAGGCCGGCGTCAAGGTGCGCGAGTCCGGGCACATCTGGACCGACAAGGTCTCCCGGACGACGGCTCCCGGTGTGTACGCCGCCGGTGACGTGACCGGTGTCTTCGCCCTCGCCTCCGTGGCCGCCATGCAGGGCCGGATCGCCATGTACCACTTCCTCGGCGACGCGGTGGCCCCGCTGAATCTGAAGACGGTTTCGTCGAATGTCTTCACCGATCCCGAGATCGCGACCGTCGGTTACACGCAGGCGGACGTGGATGGCGGAAAGATCGACGCCCGGGTCGTGAAGCTGCCGTTGCTGCGTAATCCGCGGGCCAAGATGCAGGGCATCAGGGACGGTTTCGTGAAGCTGTTCTGCCGGCCAGGCACGGGCATCGTGGTCGGTGGTGTGGTCGTCTCGCCGCGCGCTTCGGAACTGATCCATCCGATCTCGATCGCCGTCGACAACAATCTGACGGTCGAACAGATCGCGAACGCGTTCACCGTGTATCCCTCCCTTTCGGGGTCGATCGCGGAGGTCGCGCGCCAGCTTCACACGCGTAAGTCCGGCGGCGAGATCTGACGGCGGAAACCGACTCCTCGCTGGTCACGGGGAGTTGTCGAGCATGCGTACGGCATAGGCGGGACGGGTACGCCCTATACCACTTCCCGTCCTTGTGTGCGAACAACTTCTGCTATTCGGCGCAAACTGCTGAAAGCAGACGGTCGTTGGGGTTACTGTCAGTTTCGTGTTCGCTGCAGAACGTCGCCAATTGATCCTCGAAATGGTGCGAGCGAATGGGGCCGTGTCGCTCCGTGAGCTCGCCCGTGTCGTCCAGACCTCCGAAGTGACCGTACGGCGGGACGTGCGCGCACTGGAGGCAGAAGGACTCCTCGACCGCCGGCACGGCGGTGCGGTATTGCCGGGCGGGTTCACGCGGGAGTCCGGCTTTCCGCAGAAATCACATCTCGCGACCGCCGAGAAGACTGCCATCGCCGACCTCGCCGCGGGCTTCGTGGAAGAGGGCGAAGCCATCGTGGTCGGGGCGGGCACCACCACACAGGAGCTGGCCCGCCGGCTCGCCCGGGTGCCCGGGCTGACCGTCGTCACCAACTCCCTGTTGGTGGCCCAGGCGTTGGCCCATGCCAACCGTGTGGAGGTCGTGATGACCGGCGGCACCCTGCGCGGTTCCAACTACGCCCTGGTGGGCAGCGGAGCCGAGCAGTCCCTGCAGGGGTTGCGGGTGTCTCGGGCCTTCCTCTCCGGGAGCGGGCTCACCGCCGAGCGCGGCCTGTCCACGTCCAACATGCTGTCGGCGTCCGTCGACCGGGCGCTCGTGCAGGCCGCCGCCGAGGTCGTCGTGCTCTCCGATCACACCAAGCTCGGCACGGACACCATGTTCCAGACCGTGCCGACGGATGTGATCACGCGGCTGGTGACGGACGAGCCGCCACCGCACGACGACCGTGCGGCCACGGAGCTTCAGGCCCTCGCCGATCAAGGGGTGCAGATCGCTGTCGCCGGGGCGTCGGGGAGTTCGGCCGGTGATCCGGTCCCCCCGCGCCAAGCGCGCCGGGACGTCGCCCTGCCGGGGCCGCGGCGCGGACAGGTCTCCGGGCCGGGGGCGCCCCTGAGGACGGCCGCGGTGCTCGGTGAGGCCTCGGCGGGGGCGGAGCGGGCGCGGGTTGCGGACCTGCGGCGGCGGTAGGGGCGACCTCGGCTCTCACCTACCTCTTCGCCGTGGGGGTTCGCCGGCCGCGAGAGCAGCGGTCAGCCGCGGTTCGTGCCACGGACCGGCGGTCGGAGCACTAGCCGTCCGTCAAGCCCCGCAGGGTGAGGGTCAGCAAGCGGTCCGCCAGGCCGGGGTCGCCCGGGGATTCCTCCGCCGCCAGCGCGATCGCGTGCGTCAGCTGGAGCAGGTCGCCGATTGCCACGTCGGCGCGTACTCTGCCCGCCTCCTGAGCCCGTGTCAGCAGGGCGCCGCCCGCCTCCCGAAGGGGCCCGCTGCAGCGGGCCAGTGCGGAGGTGTCGTCGGTGGAGACGGACATCAACGCCCGTGCCAGGCCCCGGTACTCGCCCGCGTGCGCGACGATCTCCCGCAGCCATGTCACCAGAGCCGTGCACGGCTCGGGGGCTTCGAGGAGTTCGTGGGAGCGGGCCAGCAGGTCACTCACCGCGTCCTCGAAGACCGCGCTCAACAGGGCGTGGCGGTTGGGGAAATGCCGGTAGAGGGTGCCGATGCCCACGCCCGCGCGCCGGGCCACGTCCTCCAGGGATGCGTCCGTCCCGTGCGCCGCGAAGGCGGAACGGGCCTCGGCGAGCAGCCGCTCGTGGTTGCGGCGGGCGTCGGCACGCATGGCACGCGGGGTCGCCGGTGTCGCCGCCGGGTCCTCGTGCACCGCCGTCTCCGCCGACGTCGTGCCCACCATGCCTCCCACCTGCCCTCGCCTGCGCCCCCGTCTGCGTCCAGCATGCCATCGAGGATGCGCGAGCGGGCTGCCCGAACCTGAGGCGCCGCATCCGGCCCAGCAGCGCCGGGGGGATGTGAGGGAGAACGAGGCGCCCGGCGGACCGAGTGTTCCGGTCCGCCGGGCGCCTCGTGATGTCGTGCGGGAAGGGCTGGGTTGCCTCAGTCCTTGATTTCGCAGATCGGGGCGCCGGAGGTGAGGGAGGCGCCGACTTCGGCGGACAGGCCCATGACGGTGCCGGACTTGTGGGCGTTGAGGGGCTGTTCCATCTTCATCGCTTCGAGGACGACGACGAGGTCGCCTTCCTTGACCTCCTGGCCTTCCTCGACGGCGACCTTCACGATGGTGCCCTGCATGGGGGAGGCGAGGGTGTCGCCGGAGGCTGCCGGGCCGGACTTCTTGGCGGCGCGGCGCTTGGGGCGGGCGCCGGCGGCGAGGCCGGTGCGGGCCAGGGACATGCCCAGGGAGGAGGGCAGGGAGACCTCCAGGCGTTTGCCGCCGACCTCGACGACGACCGTCTCGCGGCCCGGTTCCTCGTCCGTGTCCGCGTCCGCGGTGGCGGTGAAGGGCTTGATGTCGTTGACGAACTCGGTCTCGATCCAGCGGGTGTGGACCGTGAAGGGCTCGGCGCTGCCGGTGAGTTCGGGGGCGAACGCGGGGTCGGTGACCACCTTGCGGTGGAAGGGGATGGCGGTGGCCATGCCCTCGACCTGGAACTCCTCCAGGGCGCGGGCGGCGCGCTGCAGGGCCTGGGCGCGGGTGGCGCCGGTGACGATCAGCTTGGCCAGCAGCGAGTCCCAGGCCGGGCCGATGACCGATCCGGATTCCACGCCGGCGTCCAGACGCACGCCCGGGCCGGACGGCGCGTCGAAGGCGGTGACGGTGCCCGGAGCGGGCAGGAAGCCCCGGCCGGGGTCCTCGCCGTTGATGCGGAACTCGAAGGAGTGGCCGCGCAGTTCGGGATCGCCGTAGCCCAGTTCCTCGCCGTCGGCGATGCGGAACATCTCGCGGACCAGGTCGATGCCGGCGACCTCCTCGGTGACCGGGTGCTCGACCTGCAGGCGGGTGTTGACCTCCAGGAAGGAGATCGTGCCGTCCATGCCGACGAGGAACTCGACGGTGCCGGCGCCGACGTAGCCGGCCTCCTTGAGGATGGCCTTGGAGGAGGCGTACAGCTCGGCGACCTGTGCCTCGGAGAGGAAGGGCGCGGGGGCCTCCTCGACCAGCTTCTGGTGGCGGCGCTGCAGCGAGCAGTCGCGGGTGGAGACGACGACCACGTTGCCGTGGGTGTCGGCCAGGCACTGGGTCTCCACGTGGCGCGGCTTGTCGAGGTAGCGCTCGACGAAGCACTCGCCTCGGCCGAACGCGGCCACCGCCTCACGGACGGCGGACTCGTAGAGCTCGGGTACCTCTTCGAGGGTGCGGGCGACCTTGAGGCCGCGTCCCCCGCCGCCGAAGGCGGCCTTGATGGCGATGGGCAGGCCGTGCTCCCGGGCGAAGGCGACGACCTCCTCGGCCCCCGACACCGGGTCGGGCGTGCCGGCCACCAGCGGGGCGCCGGCGCGCTGGGCGATGTGCCGGGCGGCGACCTTGTCACCCAGGTCGCGGATGGCGGCCGGTGGCGGGCCGATCCAGATCAGCCCGGCATCGAGAACGGCCTGCGCGAAGTCGGCGTTCTCCGACAGGAAGCCGTAGCCGGGATGGATCGCGTCCGCACCCGACTCACGCGCCGCGTTCAGAACCTTGTCGATGTCCAGGTAACTGGTCGCCGGGGTGTCACCGCCCAGGGCGAACGCCTCATCTGCGGCGCGGACATGCAGAGCGTCGCGGTCCGGGTCCGCGTAGACGGCCACGCTCGCGATCCCCGCGTCTTGGCAGGCCCGAGCGACCCGGACAGCGATTTCGCCACGGTTGGCGATGAGCACCTTGCGCACGATTGAGGCTCCCTCCTTGAAACAAGCCGAGTTTAGGGACTGGCTACACGGCACTACGACCCGTCCCCAATGGTGAGCTTGCCCACACGGAGCGTGATACGAGGCTTGCTCGACCCGCGAAATCCCTTGTCGCACCACGGCACGCGGGACTCCTCCGGGAAACCCTAGCTCTCCCATGTGGTCAAGGTCTCTGTGAGAGCGTGCTGCGGGCCACTCGGTTTCTTTGTGGAGTCCCTACGAATGGCCCAATGATTCTTTGCCCTCCGCAGAACCCTTGTCCCGGGGTTTACCCGTTAGTAGCGTTCGCGATGTACTGAACGTACTTTGGGTAACAAGAGCTCGGCTCGAGAGTGGGTGGGGACCGGTGGTGCGCAGACCGGTGGCGTGGGTCGTGGCGGTCGTGCTCTTCGTGGAGGCGTTCGGCGTCGCGGCACTGAACTGGTTTCTGGGGATCGTCGTCGACCGGCAGGACATGTCCCTGGCCGGCCTCGACTCCGACATGATGGCGACGTCCTCGAAGATCGGCGGGGTCCTCTTCGGCCTCTACTTCGCCCTGTGCGGCCTGGTCGCGCTCCTCGTGGCCCTGAGGGACCGCCCCCCGGCCGGCTTCGGGCGCATCCTGCTGATCAGCGCGGCCGTGGTGCACGGGCTGCTGGGGGCGTTCGCGTGGGGGCTGGTGGGCTGGTCGGCGTTCCTGTTCATGGTGGTGGTGCTGGCGCTCATCGTGCTGCTGCTGATGACCTACGACAGCCCGGCCGAGCCCTCCGACGCGGTCCCGCCCGCGGCACCCGGCCCCGAGAGCGACGGCGGCAACGGCGGCAACGACGGTGGCCTGAAGGACGACAAGGGCTCGCCCTTCACTTCTCCGCCGGCGCCCACAACTCCGTGATGCCGACGCCCAACTGGGCGAGGAGGCGGCGGACGAGGGGCAGGCTGATGCCGATCACATTGCCGTGGTCGCCGTCGATGCCGTCGATGAACGGCGCGCTGCGGCCGTCGAGCGTGAACGCCCCCGCGACGTAAAGGGGTTCGCCCGAGGCGACGTAGGCGGCGATCTCCTCGTCGGTGGGCTCGCCGAAGCGGACGACCGTGGAAGCCGTGGCCGACACGTACCGCTTGTTCGTGGTGTCCCAGATGCAGTGGCCGGTCTGCAGCGTGCCGGCGCGTCCCCGCATCGCCTTCCAGCGCGCGGTGGCCTCTTCGGCGTCCGCGGGCTTGCCGAGCGCCTGGCCGTCGAGGTCGAGCACCGAGTCGCAGCCGATCACCAGGGCGCCGTGCACCTCCGGCCTGGCGGCCACGACGGAGGCCTTGGCCTCGGCGAGGGCGAGCGCGAGGTCGGCGGGGGTGGGGGCCGTCACGGCGTCCTCGTCGACGCCGCTCACGATGACCTCCGGTTCCAGACCGGCCTGGCGCAGGAGGTTCAGCCGGGCGGGGGACTGGGAGGCGAGGACGAGGCGGCGGAGCGGCTGATCGGTCATGCGGTCAGGGTATCGGCGGGCGTGTCGGCGTTCACCTCAGGCCGATCACGATCATCGCCAGCAGCATGGCCAATGCCATGAGGAGACCGAGCCGCCGCAACATCTCCTGCATGTCCCGCAGTTCTTTGGGCGGCTCGTTCTCGGGGTCGGACCACAGCATGTCACCAGCGTGCGGCGGAGGGGCGGGGCGGCGCCTGAGTATGCGTACTCAGGTTTGGGGCCCGCAGCGTTCGTCGACGGCTGCGGGCCCCGTGGGGGCCTGCCGCGCAGTTCCCCGCGCCCCTGAAAAGATGCGCAGTTCCCCGCGCACCCGAGGCTCAGCCCGGCCAGTAGGTGCGGGTCCATGACGTGCGCCCGGGCTGGGGCAGGCGGTGCGCTGCGACGCGGGCCGGGTCCGACCACGCGTCCTTGTCCCGCGGCGCGCCGGACGGCTCGGTTGCCGCCGCCGCGGCGCGGACCCTGACCACCGCCAGGGCGGCGGCCAGCTCCTCCGGGGTCGGGTTGC
The DNA here is from genome assembly GCF_058267695.1 of Streptomyces sp. DF42. Taxonomy (NCBI): domain Bacteria; kingdom Bacillati; phylum Actinomycetota; class Actinomycetes; order Kitasatosporales; family Streptomycetaceae; genus Streptomyces; species Streptomyces sp. DF42. The sequence continues at coordinate 6,137,679 of NZ_CM177859.1, forward strand.
CCCGTACGACCTTGATGTTCATGACGGCTCCCTGCCGGACTGGAGGCTAGAGGGGGATGTTGCCGTGCTTCTTGGGCGGCAGCGACTCGCGCTTCGTACGCAGCTGACGCAGGCCGCGGACGACGTGCCGACGCGTCTCGGACGGCATGATCACCGAGTCGACGTAGCCGCGCTCGGCCGCGATGTAGGGGTTGAGGAGGGCGTCCTCGTACTCCTGGATGAGGCGGGCCCGGGTGGCTTCGAGGTCGCCGTTCGCGTCGGCCTCGGCGATGGTGCGGCGGTGCAGGATGTTGACCGCGCCCTGGGCGCCCATGACGGCGATCTGGGCGGTGGGCCAGGCGAGGTTGAGGTCGGCGCCCAGGTGCTTGGAGCCCATGACGTCGTAGGCGCCGCCGAAGGCCTTGCGGGTGATGACCGTGATGAGGGGGACGGTGGCCTCGGCGTAGGCGTAGATCAGCTTGGCGCCGCGGCGGATGATGCCGTCGTGCTCCTGGTCGACGCCGGGCAGGAAGCCCGGGACGTCCACGAAGGTGATGACCGGGACGTTGAAGGCGTCGCAGGTGCGCACGAAGCGGGCGGCCTTCTCGGATGCCGTGATGTCCAGGCAGCCCGCGAACTGCATCGGCTGGTTGGCGACGATGCCGACCGGGTGACCTTCGACGCGGCCGAAGCCGGTGAGGATGTTCGGCGCGAACAGCGCCTGCGTCTCGAAGAACTCGGCGTCGTCCAGGATGTGTTCGATCACCGTGTGCATGTCGTACGGCTGGTTCGCGCTGTCCGGGACGAGCGTGTCCAGCTCCAGGTCCTCGCCGCTGGTGGCGAGGTCCGCCTCCTCCGGGTAGACCGGCGCCTCGGAGAGGTTGTTGGACGGCAGGTACGACAGCAGCTGCTTGACGTACTCGATCGCGTCCTTCTCGTCCCCGGCCATGTGATGGGCCACGCCGGAGGTGGAGTTGTGGGTGCGGGCGCCGCCCAGCTCCTCGAAGCCGACGTCCTCGCCGGTGACGGTCTTGATGACGTCCGGGCCGGTGATGAACATGTGCGAGGTCTGGTCGACCATCACCGTGAAGTCGGTGATCGCGGGGGAGTAGACCGCGCCGCCCGCGCAGGGGCCCACGACCAGGCTGATCTGCGGGATCACGCCGGAGGCGTGGGTGTTGCGGCGGAAGATCTCGCCGTACGCGCCGAGCGAGGCGACACCTTCCTGGATGCGGGCGCCGCCGGAGTCGTTGATGCCGATGACCGGACAGCCGGTCTTCAGCGCGAAGTCCATGACCTTCACGATCTTCTGGCCGTAGACCTCGCCCAGGGCGCCGCCGAAGACGGTGAAGTCCTGGGAGAACACGGCGACCGGACGGCCGTCGACGGTGCCGTAGCCGGTGACGACGCCGTCGCCGTAGGGGCGGTTGCTCTCCAGGCCGAAGTTGGTGGAGCGGTGCCGGGCGAACTCGTCGAGCTCGACGAAGGAGCCCTCGTCGAGGAGCAGCTCGATCCGCTCACGGGCCGTCAACTTGCCCTTGGCGTGCTGCTTTTCGACGGCGCGTGCGGAGCCGGCGTGCGTCGCCTCGTCGATACGGCGCTGGAGATCCGCGAGCTTGCCCGCGGTGGTGTGGACATCGATCCCTTGGTGCTTTTGGATCTCTTGACGCTCTTCCGGCTCGGACATCGGGATCGCGGCTCCCTGCCTGCTCAAAAGGGGGGACGGTTACTCATCCGTAGAGTAGTGGGGGGCTTACGAATCAGCAGTGCGGCGTTTCACACACCTAGGGTGGCTTGCATGACGCCGCGAGATGCTTCAGACGACAGTCGTTGGTCCGATCTGGACCGGCCTCCTCTCAACGTCACCGCGCTGCGCCGGGGACTCGTGCACGAGGGCGGGCTGTGGCGCGAGGTGGAGCTGGTGCGGAGCACCGGGTCCACCAACTCCGACCTGGTCGCCCTGGCGGGCGCGGGCAAGGCGGCCGAGGGCACGGTCCTGGTCGCCGAGGAGCAGACCGCAGGGCGGGGCCGCCTGGACCGCCAGTGGACGGCACCGGCCCGCTCGGGCCTGTTCTTCTCCGTCCTGCTGAAACCGGCGGAGGTGCCGGTCGCTCGCTGGGGCTGGCTGCCGCTGCTCACCGGGGTCGCCGTGGCGACGGGGCTGTCCCGGTCGGCCGGCGTGGACACGGCACTCAAGTGGCCCAACGACCTGCTCGTTTCCATCCGCGGCGAGGAGCGCAAGGCCGGCGGGATACTCGCCGAGCGCGCCGGCGAGGACGCAGTGGTCGTCGGCGTCGGCGTCAACGTCACGTTGCGCGAGAACGAACTGCCGGTCCCCCAGGCGGGTTCGCTGGCGCTGGCCGGAGCGGTGAGCACGGACCGGGACCCCCTGCTGCGGGCGATGCTGCGCTCCCTGGAGGAGTGGTACGGGCGCTGGCGGGACGCCGGCGGCGATCCGGCGGCCAGCGGCTTGCAGGAGACGTATGCGGCGGGTTGCGCGACGCTGGGGAGGGTGGTGCGGGCGGAGCTGCCGGGAGACCGGTCGATCACCGGGGAGGCGGTGGCGGTCGACGGCGACGGAAGGCTGGTGATCGCAACGCAGGACGGAGTGCAGGAGCCGGTGGGCGCCGGCGACATCGTCCATGTGCGGCCGGCGTGAGCAGATCCGGCCCGTCCGGCGTTTTGAGGACGAAGCCTTTCGGGTGAAGCGGGTGCGGGGGCAGCAGGCCCCAGCGACGCCCGCACCGGCGCCGGGTGCCTCACCCACGTCGGGAGTGAGGTACGGCACACCTGCCGTACAGTTGAGGCCGGTCGATACCTGACCGTGGCAGATCGGAAGGGCAGCAGGCGTGACCGTCGACGACACGGGCTCCGGCGCGGACGCGGACGGCCGGGTGGACCCCCATGCCGCCGAATCCGGCGAGGACCCGCTCGCCCTGCGCCTGGAACATCTGATCCTCGGCGCCGAGCGGCGCTACACCCCCTTCCAGGCGGCCCGCAGCGCGGGCGTCTCCGTGGAACTGGCCACCCGCTTCTGGCGGGCGATGGGCTTCGCCGACATCGGGCAGGCCAAGGCGCTCACCGAGGCCGACGTGCTCGCCCTGCGGCGGCTGTCCGGTCTGGTCGAGGCGGGACTGCTGAGCGAGGCGATGGCGGTGCAGGTGGCCCGGTCCACGGGGCAGACCACGGCCCGGCTCGCCGAGTGGCAGATCGACTCCTTCCTGGAGGGCCTGACCGAGCCGCCCGAGCCGGGGATGACGCGCACCGAGGTGACGTATCCGATCGTCGAGCTGCTGCTGCCCGAGCTGGAGGAGTTCCTCGTCTACGTGTGGCGGCGGCAGCTCGCCGCCTCGGCCGGGCGGGTCGTGCAGGCCGCCGACGACGAGGAGATGGTCGACCGGCGCCTGGCCGTCGGCTTCGCGGACCTCGTCGGCTTCACCCGCCTCACCCGCCGGATGGAGGAGGAGGAACTCGGCGAGCTCGTCGAGGCCTTCGAGACCACCGCCGCCGACCTGGTCGCCGCGCACGGCGGCCGACTGGTCAAGACGCTGGGCGACGAGGTGCTGTACGCGGCCGACGACGCCGGGATCGCCGCCGAGATCGCGCTGCGCCTGATCGAGACCATGGCGAACGACGAGACGATGCCCGAGCTGCGCGTCGGCATAGCCTTCGGCACGGTCACCACCCGTATGGGCGACGTCTTCGGCACGACGGTGAACCTCGCCTCCCGGCTGACGTCGATAGCCCCGCGCGACGCCGTCCTCGTCGACGCCGACTTCGCCCAGGAACTGATCCGCACCGGAGAGGCACCGGCCTCCGAGGCCGAGGCGGCCGAGGCCGCCGCAGCGGCGGAGAAGGAGGGCGAGGAGCCCCCGACGTACCGCTTCGCCCTCCAGCCGATGTGGCAGCGCCCGGTCCGCGGCCTCGGCGTCGTGGAGCCCTGGCTCCTGACCCGACGGAGCGAGGCCCCGTAGGACTCCTTGGCCCGGCGGTCCGTGGCCTGGTGACCCGGTGGCTTGGCGGTCTGGCGGTCTCGCGGCCGGGTCAGGCGTGGGCTCCCCGTCGGCTTCGACCGCGGTAGCGCCCGGCGTGTCCGGGTACTGGTCCATGGAGCTCGGGGCGTGCGGGTGGTGTGGGCGTGGTGCCCCTTATGGGCGCGGGGGCCGTGTGGGGTGAGGCAGCGTCGTCTTGGTGGGGAGGGTCGCGCCCGCGGTCGTCCGGGCGTCGCTCCGGGGTGGTGTCTGTCGGACGTGCTGGGCGCGCGGCAGGGCCAAGGGGGTGCGGGTGCCGCACCGGCGGCCGGCGAAGCATCTGCAGTGGGCCGTCCACGATCTCGGCGCGCAGGGCGCGACCGGTGCGTCGGGGTTCCCCTCGACCGCGTTCGACCTGGTCGGGCGGCTGTGTTTCGGCAGGGCTGGTCGGGCCGTGGGTTCAGCCTGTGCGTGGGCCCACGCACAGGCCGATGACCGGGACGCAGAGGTCGGGGCCGTCCGGGTTGTCCGGGGGTCGGGTTGGCGGGGGTTCGGAACGGCCTGAGGTCGGATTCGGTCGGGGGGCGGGCGGCGTCGTTGCGGGTGGGGGCGTGGGTGCCGGGGTGTTCGGGGCTTGCGGGACCGTCGTGGTGACGGTGGACTCCGGGTCCGGCGGTGCGGTCGTGGACGGCAGGGCTACGAGGCTCGAAGCCGCCGTCGGTGTCGCGCTCGCCCCGCCCATCACGGACGTCGCGGAGGGACTGACGCGGGGCACGGCCCTGACGGTGGCCACGGCGTCGCCCGACCGGTCGGTGCCCGTACCGGGGTCCTGCCGGGGCTCGGCCTCCGCGGTCCCGACCCCGCCGACCCCCGACTCGGGCGCGACCCGTACGAGGCTCAGGGCGCCGGCGGCCAGCGCGAGGCCCCCGACGGCGAACAGCACCTTGCGGGGCCGCGGCCTGCGGTGCCGGCCCCGCCTCACCGATGTCTCCGCCGTCACGATCATCACGACCCCTCCCCGTTGCGCAAGCGCCCCCTGTGCGCCGTGGCGGACGCACGCTACGCGCTCCCGTGGGCGGCGCGGCGGGAGTCGGACCGGATGTCACTCGAACGGGGACAACGAAGGGAAACCCTGCGATGATCGGGCCGAAACTTGTTAACCCGCGTTAACCGGAGGGTGTCATGGGTGAGGAGCGGTTCGGGGAGTTCGTGGTGGTGCGGCGACACGGAGACGGGGACGTCGCGCATGTCGCGGAGCTCGTCCTCGACCGGCCCAAGGCCATGAACGCCGTGTCGAGCGAGATGGCGCGTTCGATCGCCGGGGCGTGCGCGGCGCTGGGTGCCGACCGTGACGTACGGACGGTCGTGGTGACGTCCACGCACGAGCGGGCGTTCTGCGTCGGGGCGGATCTGAAGGAGCGGAACTCCTTCTCGGACGCCGACCTGGTCCGGCAGCGGCCGGTCGCGCGCAGTGCCTACACGGGGGTGCTCGAACTGCCGGTGCCGACGATCGCCGCGGTGCACGGGTTCGCGCTCGGCGGGGGCTTCGAGCTGGCGCTGGCGTGCGACCTGATCGTGGCCGACCGCACGGCCGTGGTGGGGCTGCCGGAGGTGTCCGTGGGAGTCATCCCGGGCGGTGGCGGCACGCAGCTGCTGCCGCGCCGGGTGGGGGCCGCCCGGGCGGCGGAGCTCATCTTCACGGCCCGGCGTCTGGAGGCCGCCGAGGCGCGGGAGTTGGGCCTCGTGGACGAGCTGGTGGAGGAGGGGCGGGACCGGGCTCGGGCGCTGGCCCTGGCGTCCCGCATCGCCGCGAACTCGCCGGTCGGCCTGCGGGCGGCCAAGCGCGCGCTGCGCCTCGGTCAGGGGCTCGACCTGCGGGCCGGCCTGGAGGTCGAGGACGCGGCATGGCGGTCCGTGGCGTTCTCCGGGGACCGGGCGGAGGGCGTGGCGGCGTTCAACGAGAAGCGGAAGCCTCAGTGGCCCGGCGAGTAGCGGCCGAGGAGCAGCAGTCAGTAGCCGCCGAGGGCCGGTCGGTATGGGTCGGGGCCGGTCACCCCACCGCCGTATCAATAGAACGAATCGCCAGAAACCTCCCTAACCTGGAGTGATGGGTGATGACAAGCGGCTCGCTGCCGTCGTCGCGTTGGCGCAGGGCATGGCGGCGGCCCACGGCTCGCACGAGGCGTGGCGCTCGGCGGCGGCCGGGGCGTGCCGGGCGCTCGGCGGGAGCTTTGCCGCGCTGTCGGTGTGGGAGCGGGAGCGCGGCCGGCTGCGGGTCCTCGTGAACGTGGGGGAGCGGGGCGAGGGGGAGGACGAGTTCCCGGAGGACGAGTCGTACCCGGTGCACCAGTTCCCCGAGATCACCGAGTTCCTGCACGAGCGGTGGGCCGGGGGCGGTGAGCCCGACGCGTGGGTGGAGACGGCGCAGGGGCCCGCGGCGGGCGGCCGCCCCGGTTACGTCCATCAGCGGGTCGCCGCCCTGCGCCGCCGCGGTCGCGGCTGCTGCGTCGTCGCCCCGATCGTGCTGAACGGGCGGGCATGGGGCGAGCTCTATGTGGCGCGTCCCGCCGGTGCGCCCGTCTTCGGGCGGGCCGACGCCGACTTCGCCACCGTCCTGGCCGCCGTCGTCGCCGCCGGGATCGCCCAGGCGGAGCGGCTGGAGGAGGCGCGACGGCTGGCGTACACCGACGCCCTCACCGGTCTCGCCAACCGGCGTGCCGTCGATGTGAAGCTGGACGAGGCCGTCGAGTCGCATCGCGCGGACGGCACGGTCGTCAGCCTGGTCGTCTGTGACCTCAACGGCCTCAAGCGCGTCAACGACACCTGTGGCCATGCCGTGGGCGACCGTCTGCTCGAACGCTTCGGCTCCGTGCTCTCCCTGTGCGGCGCGATGCTGCCCGGTGCGCTCGCCGCGCGCCTGGGCGGGGACGAGTTCTGTCTGCTCGCCGTCGGGCCGTCCGCCGACGAGGTGGTCAAGGCGGCCGACGAACTGTGCCGCCGCGCCGCCGAGTTGGAGCTGGGCGACGGCGTTGCCTGCGGGGTCGCGTCCACCGAGGACCCGATCGGGCCGGTCCGCTCCGCCCGCCGGCTCTTCCGGCTCGCGGACGCCGCCCAGTACCGGGCGAAGGCGCTTCATGCGGACAAGCCGGTCGTGGCCGGGCGGGGAGGGCCCGACGACCCGGTCATGCGGCTGGCCGACGCGCCTTCGCCGCAGCAGGCCGCCTCCGAGCGGCGCCGGTTCCGGGGGCGGCGGAGCTGACGTGCGGGGCCGCAGGGGACGCGCCGGATGGGTAAGGGGCGTACCCGCGAACCAGTAGTGACATCTTCGTCTTCACTGCGTACGCTCCTGAATATGGATATGCACACTGTGGTGGTGGGGACGTCCGGGGTGACCGCGTCCGACGTTCTCGCCGTGGCGCGCGACGGCGCCCGGGTCGAGCTGTCGAAGGAGGCGGCGCAGGCCCTCGCCGCGGCCCGCGAGATCGTGGACGCGCTGGCGGCCAAGCCCGAGCCCGTCTACGGCGTCAGCACCGGCTTCGGCGCCCTGGCGACCCGGCACATCAGCCAGGAACTGCGCGCCCAGCTGCAGCGCAACATCGTCCGCTCGCACGCCGCCGGCCTCGGCCCGCACGTGGAGCGGGAAGTCGTACGGGCCCTGATGTTCCTGCGGCTCAAGACCGTCTGCTCGGGACACACCGGCGTCCGCCCCGAGGTCGCGCAGACCATGGCCGACGTGCTGAACGCCGGGATCACCCCCGTCGTCCACGAGTACGGCTCCCTCGGCTGCTCCGGCGACCTCGCGCCCCTGTCCCACTGCGCCCTGACGCTCATGGGGGAGGGTGACGCGGAAGGTCCGGACGGCACCGTCCGCCCCGCCGGTGAGCTTCTTGCCGAGCACGGGATCGCCCCCGTCGAGCTGCGCGAGAAGGAGGGCCTCGCCCTCCTCAACGGCACCGACGGCATGCTCGGCATGCTCGTGATGGCCCTCGCGGACCTGGACATGCTCTACAAGTCGGCCGACGTGACGGCCGCCCTCTCGATGGAAGCGCTGCTCGGCACCGACCGGGTCCTCGCCCCCGAGCTGCACGCCATCCGCCCGCACCCCGGGCAGGGCGCCTCCGCCGCCAACATGCTTGCCGTGCTGAAGGGTTCGGAGCTCACCGGACACCACCAGGACGACGCCCCGCGCGTCCAGGACGCCTACTCGGTGCGCTGCGCCCCGCAGGTCGCGGGCGCCGGACGCGACACCATGGCGCACGCCCGCCTCGTCGCCGAGCGCGAGCTGGCCTCTGCCGTCGACAACCCGGTCGTGCTGCCCGACGGGCGCGTCGAGTCCAACGGCAACTTCCACGGCGCCCCGGTCGCGTACGTCCTGGACTTCCTCGCCATCGCGGCCGCGGACCTCGCCTCCATCGCCGAGCGCCGCACCGACCGGCTGCTCGACAAGAACCGCAGCCACGGCCTGCCGCCCTTCCTGGCCGACGACGCCGGCGTCGACTCGGGGCTCATGATCGCCCAGTACACGCAGGCCGCGCTGGTGAGCGAGATGAAGCGACTGGCCGTGCCGGCCTCCGCCGACTCGATCCCGTCCTCCGCCATGCAGGAGGACCACGTCTCCATGGGCTGGTCGGCCGCCCGCAAGCTGCGCACCGCCGTCGACAACCTCACGCGCGTGGTCGCCGTCGAGCTGTACGCCGCCACCCGCGCGATCGAACTGCGCGAGGGCCTGACCCCGGCACCCGCCTCGCAGGCGGCCATCACGGCGGTGCGGGCGGCGGGAGTCGAGGGCCCCGGTCCCGACCGGTTCCTCGCGCCCGACCTCGCCGCCGCGGACACGTTCGTGCGCGAGGGACGGCTGGTCGCCGCGGTGGAGACCGTCACCGGGCCCCTGCAGTAGTCGTACGACAACGGGGCCCTGCCGCACCTGCGACGGGGCCCCCGAACGTCAACCGAGCTTCGCCGCCTGCGCCTTGATGATCTCGGCGGGGATGCTGTACTTGTCCTTCTTGCCGGCCAGCGCCGCCAGGCTGACCGAGTAGTACGTGGCGACCGTGGAGCCGTGGCGGACCACCTCGGCGTGCACCGTCGTCGTGTCGCCCTCGGTCTTGCCGGTCACCGAGAACGCCACCGACTCGTCGCCGGATCCCGAGGACTTCTCCTCGGCGACCTTCGTGAACTTCTGGGTGTCCTGGCCCTTCGCCGACACCGTGAAGCCGCTCGCGCAGCCGGCGACCGCGTCCGAGACGGACTTCATGGTCTGCCCGGCGCCCCCGCCGTCGTACGAGGAGAGCGACACGACCGTCATCGTGGAGCCCACGATGTCCTTGAGGCTGTCCTCGATGTCGTCGAGGCTCTCCTCGGAGGTGCCCTTGGACGTCGGCTCGGCGACCTTCTCCGTGGCCATCCGGTTGACGTACGCGCTCTCGTCGCCCGGCGCGAACCCGGTGAGGACGTAGGCGAGCGGCTCGCACTTCGCGTCCACCACCGTCACCCGGTCCTTGGACTTGGCGAACTTGCCGCCGCTGTCGGCGGACTTGACCTCATAGCCGTCGAGGTCCTGCTCGCTGATGATCCGCTTGCCCAGCTCGGCCGCACTGAGCGCCTTGGCGGCCGCAGTCGGCGAGGAGCCCTGGCCGGCGGAGTCCTTGGAGTCCCCGGAGCCCGAATCCCCGCCGCAACCCGTGATGAGGGCGAGCGACAGCGCGCTCACGGCAACCGTGGCCTTCACGCGCACCCTCGATGATCTCTTCATGAGCGGACTATGAAGGCGACGTCAAGGAATCGTCAAACGAATTCAAAAACCGAGGCGCTCGCGGCGCACCGAGTACACCACGAACCCGGCGCCGACCCCGAGGAAGAGGGTGCCGCCGACGACGTAGGGAGTCGTGTCGAAGCTTCCGGTGTCGGCGAGTCGGGTCTCGCTGTCGGTGCCGGTTCCGGAGGCGTCCGCGGTCGTCGACGTCATCCGTGCCTGCGTCGTGATCTGCGAGGACGGGGTCGCCGAGGGCGCTGTTCTCGCCGATTCGTCCCCGGTCGCGTTGGCGGAGGGAACGAACCACAGGGCGCACAGGAGGGTCCCCGCGGCGGTGGCGGTCAGCAACGGACGGCGAGCGGATGACACGGAATATCGATCCCCTTGTGGCGCTGGCGAATTGGCCGTGTGGTGCGATGTTAGTGAAAGGCGCGGGTCACGGGAAAGTCACGGGAGCCAAGGGCCGTACTCTCCGGGCATGAGCACTGAAGAGACATCACGTTTTGTCCGCCTCCGGGTGGAACTGGTCATCGAGGTCGACGACTCCGACGCGGTGACCAAGGCGGCGCTGCGGCGGATCGCCGACGACACCGACCTGCCGATCGGCGAGCGGGCCCAGGTCGAGAACGCTGTGACGGAAGACACTGCGGAAGCCCTCGCGTATCTCGTCGACCCGTTCGACCTGGTGAGCGAGGTGCCCGGGGTGGAACTCGCCCAGGCCTCCTGGTCCAGCGAGGAGATCGACTACGACCCCGATTCGCCGGACTGGGACCTGGACGACGATGATGTGCACGACGAATACCGTGACGGCGAGGGGGCGGCCCTCGGCTGACGTGGCTCGGGGACATGTGACCCCGGGCGGCAACCGCCGTCCGGGGTTTCGTCGTCTCGGGAGACGCGCCGACCTTCATCCGCACCACCCGCACCCTCCGCCCCGGCGGACGTGGCGTGCCCCACACATCTGAGGAATGTGGAACGGGACGACCCGGTCGTAGCGTTGAAGTCCGTCAGACGGGGCACTCTCGGGGTTCTTGGGGATACGGCAACGATGGAGAAGCGTGTGATGACGAACAGTAAGCGGCGCAGGGGCCTCGCGGCCGCGTCCGCACTGCTCGGCGGGGTCCTGGTGCTCTCGGCCTGTTCCGGCGGTGACGACGACGCCTCCGGCACCAGGGGCAAGGACACCTCGCAGGCCAAGGCCGACGAGGCAGCGGCCAAGAAGTCCTCCGTGGCCGAGATCAAGATCACGCCCAAGGACGGCTCGGACAACGCCTCCATCAACAACTCCGCCGCCGTCACCGTCAGTAAGGGCACGCTCACGGGCGTGACGATGACGACCGCCGACGGCGCGGCGGTGGCGGGCCAGCTGTCCGCGGACAAGCTCAGCTGGAAGCCCAGCGCCCAGCTGCAGCGCTCGACGACCTACAAGGTCGCCGCGGAGGCCAAGGACTCCGACGGCCGCGTCGCGCACGAGAACGGCTCGTTCACCACGGTCTCCCCGTCCAACAGCTTCATAGGCAACTTCACGCCGGAGGACGGTTCCACCGTCGGCGTGGGCATGCCCGTGTCGATCAACTTCGACAAGGCGATCACCAACAAGGCCGCGGTCCAGAAGGGCATCACGGTCTCCTCCAGCAGCGGCCAGGAGGTCGTCGGCCACTGGTTCGGCGCCAACCGGATCGACTTCCGCCCCGAGGACTACTGGAAGGAGAACTCGACCATCACGCTGAAGCTCGCGCTCGACGGCGTCGAGGGCGCCTCCGGTGTCACCGGCGTGCAGCAGAAGACGGTCACCTTCCACATCGGCCGCAACCAGGTCTCCTACGTCGACGCGAAGACCAAGCAGATGAAGGTCACGCAGGACGGCAAGACGGTCAAGACCATCCCGATCTCGGCCGGTTCGCCCGACAACAAGACGTACAACGGCACCATGGTGATGTCCGAGAAGTTCAAGGAGACGCGCATGAACGGCGCGACCGTGGGCTTCACCGACGACGACGGCAAGGGCGAGTACGACATCAAGGACGTGCCGCACGCCATCCGCCTCACCAACTCCGGCACCTTCCTGCACGGCAACTACTGGGGCGCCAAGTCCATCTTCGGCTCCGTGAACACCAGCCACGGCTGCGTGGGCCTGTCGGACACCAAGGGCGCCAACGACAAGGGCACGCCCGGCTACTGGATGTACAGCAACTCGATCGTCGGCGACGTCGTGGTGATCTCCAACACCGGCGACAAGACGGTCCAGCCGGACAACGGCCTCAACGGCTGGAACCTCAGCTGGGCCGACTGGAAGGCCGGCTCCGCCGTCTGACCCGTCGACCCACCGCAAGCCCACCGCTTTCCGATGCCGCCCCCAGGGGCGGCATCGGTGTTTCCCGGCCCGGCCCAACCTTCTCATGCAGCTCTTATGGCGGCCTTATTCAGTCATCACGGGGCGTCCCTACCTTGCGGCCATGTTCTTCACCTACCTGAGGCGCGAACTGCGCCGCCGCAGAAAGGCGGCCCTCGTCGTCGCCTCCGGTCTCGCGCTGGGTATCGCGCTCGTCATCGTGGTCAGCTCCGTGTCGTCCGGGATGGGCAAGGCGCAGGACAAGGTCCTGCAGTCGCTGTACGGCCTGGGTACGGACATGACGGTCACCAAGGCGGCCGCCCCCGCCACGAGCACCTCGCGGCGCCCGCGCTTCCAGTTCGACGCGCAGGACAACGGCTCCGGCTCGAAGCAGAGCAGCGACCGCGTCCTGGTGCAGGGCTTCCAGACGCTGTCGACCTCGACGGTCACCAAGGTCGGCTCACAGAGCGGCGTTTCGGACGCGGCCGGCGGCCTGAGCCTCCAGGTCGTCAAGGTGAGCGGCCAGTTCACCCGCGGCCAGTTCCAGCAGAACCGGAGCGGCGCCAGTGAGCAGGGCGGCCGCGGCCAGGGCAACGGCGGCACCGGGCAGCCGCAGGGCGAAGTGCGCGGCGGAGGCGCCGACTTCGACGTCAACAACTACTCCGTCTACGGCGCCGACGTCACCAAGCCCGCCCTCGGCCCGCTGACCTCGTCGAAGATCACCAGTGGCCGCACCTTCAAGACCACGGAGACCGACTCCGAGGTCGCGGTCGTCGACTCGGCGTACGCCAAGCAGAAGAAGTACAAGGTCGGTTCGACCGTCACGGTCAAGGGCACCACGTTCGAGATCATCGGTGTGGCGACCGCCGACAGCGGTGACTCGGCCGCCAACCTGTACATCCCGCTCAAGCAGGCCCAGACGCTCAGCGACTCGAAGAACAAGGTCACCACGATCTACGTCAAGGCGACCGACTCGCAGAAGATCTCGTCGGTCAAGTCGACCATCCAGAAGAACGTCTCCGGTACGACGGTGACGACGTCGGCGGATCTCGCCGACACGGTGTCGGGCTCGCTCTCGACGGCGTCCAGCCTCGCGACCAACGTGGGCAAGTGGCTGTCGATCGCGGTGCTGATCGCCGCGTTCCTGGTCGCCGGCCTGCTCACCTCCTCGGCGGTCTCCCGCCGCGTCCGCGAGTTCGGCACGCTCAAGGCGCTCGGGTGGAAGTCGGGGCGGGTGACCCGGCAGGTGATCGGTGAGGCCATGGTCAACGGGCTGCTCGGCGGCGCGCTCGGCATCGCGCTCGGTCTGGCGGGCGCGTACGTCGTCACGGCCATCAGCCCCACGCTGCAAGCCCAGTTGGGCGGGGACGGCGGTGGGTTCGGTGGTGGCGGTGGCTTCGGTGGCGGACCGCGCCGGGCCGCCGCCAAGACCCTGGACGTGGCCCTCACGGCACCCGTCAGCGTGACGACGGTGGCGATCGCGGTGGCCCTCGCCGTGGCCGGCGGCCTGATCGCGGGCGCGTTCGGCGGCTGGCGCGCGTCGAGGCTCCGCCCGGCGGACGCGTTGAGGCGCGTCGAGTAGCCGGCCGAGGGACCGGCTGAGGGACCGCACCCGCCCCGGGGGCGCGGGGCCGCGTGTGCCATGCGGCTGCGCCACGCGGCGCGACAAGCCCCCACCAGCCGGAAGCCGCACGCCACGCACAGGACGCACACGATGCACGCCACGGACGCGACGCACGCGACTGACGCGACGCACGCGACTGACGCGACGCACGCGACGGACGCGACGCACGCGACGGACGCGACGCACGCCATGCACGCCACCGACCCTCCCCAGGAGTCACCATGTACGAACTGAGAAACGTCACCAAGCGCTACACCCGAGGCAAGGACACCGTCACCGCCCTGGACGCCGTGGACCTCACCATCGCCGACGGCGACCGCCTCGTCATCCAGGGCCCCACCGGCGGCGGCAAGTCCACCCTCCTCCAGATGCTCGGCGGCCTCGACCGGCCCACGTCCGGCGAAGTCGTCCTCGACGGCACCGACTTGGCCAGGCTCTCCGAGGCCAAGCTGACCAAGGTGCGCAGCGAGAACATCGGCTTCGTCTTCCAGTCCTTCAACCTCATCCCGACCCTCACCGCGCAGGAGAACGTCGAGACCGCCCTCGTACCCCTCGGCGTGAAGGCGAAGGACCGGCGCGAGAGGGCCGTCGAGGCGCTCAAGTCCGTAGGCCTCGGGGAGCGGTTGGGACATCTCCCCTCGGAGATGTCCGGAGGACAGCAGCAGCGTGTCGCCATCGCCCGCGCACTGGTGAAGGAACCGAAGGTCCTGCTCGCCGACGAACCCACCGGAAACCTGGACGAGTCGATGCGCGACGAGATCATGGAGGTGCTGGAGCGCAGGTGGAAGGAGCTCGGGCTGACCTTCATCATGGTCACCCACGACTCCGCGATCGCGAAGAGGGCCCCGCGCGTGGCGACGATCCGCAAGGGAAAGCTCACCGTCAAGGAGAACGCGGGCGCGTAACTCTGCGGAACAGTAACGGCTTTCCGACAGGCTCGTAACAGTCGTGAAGGCTGTCTCTCACCTTCCTCTCACCTATTGAGGTGCCTGATCACCCCCCGGCATACTGCGTAATCCGGGGGTGTACGCGCATGCGTGCGAGACCACCCCCGGTCGGGTGACAGGGGTAATCACCCGGTACTTCATCTCCAGGGGGAGACTTGCGTAGACAAGTGAAGAGAGCGTGCGCGGGCACGATCGCCACGGCTGCGGCCGTGGCCCTGGCGGCGGGAATGACCACCCCGGCGTCCGCGAAGGCGGAGCGGTCGACGACTGCTCCGCAGACTCAGCTCACGTCCAAGCACCGCATCACCCTGATCACCGGCGACCGTGTGGTCGTCGACGCCAAGGGCCGGGTCGTCGGCCTGGAGCGGGCGAAGGGGCGCGAGCACATACCCGTTCAGTTCCGCAAGGCCGACGGGCACACGCTCGTGGTTCCGGCGGACGCGGCCCGGCTGGTCTCCACCGGCAAGGTCGACCAGCGGCTGTTCGACATCACCGAGCTCAACAAGTCCACGACCCGCAAGTCCCAGAAGCAGGGCCTGAAGGTCATCGTCGGTTACCAGGGTGCCGCCTCGGCGACCAAGGCCGACGTACGCGACGCGGGCACCCTCCGCCAGACGCTCAAGTCCCTGAACGCGGACGCTGTTCAGACCCCGCAGAAGGAAACGCCCGAGCTGTGGGACGCGGTCACCAACGGTGACAAGACCGCCTCCGGTATCGCGCACGTCTGGCTCGACGGCGTCCGCAAGGCCAGCCTGGACAAGTCCGTGCCGCAGATCGGCGCACCGAAGGCGTGGGCCGCCGGCTACACCGGCAAGGGTGTCAAGATCGCCGTCCTGGACACGGGAGTCGATGCGACCCACCCGGACCTCAAGACCCAGGTGATCGAGTCCAAGAACTTCTCCGCCGCCGCCGACGCCACCGACCACTTCGGCCATGGCACGCATGTCGCGTCCATAGCGGCCGGCACCGGCGCGAAGTCGAACGGCAAGTACAAGGGTGTCGCGCCCGGCGCCAAGCTGCTCAACGGCAAGGTCCTCGACGACACCGGCGCCGGCGACGACTCGCAGATCCTCGCGGGCATGGAGTGGGCGGCCGGGCAGGGCGCCGACGTTGTCAACCTGAGTCTGGGCGGCGGTGACACTCCCGGTATCGACCCGCTTGAGGCCGAGGTCAACAAGTTGTCCGAGGAGAAGGGCATCCTGTTCGCGATCGCCGCGGGCAACTCCGGTCCGGAGTCGATCGGTTCGCCCGGCAGCGCGGAGGACGCGCTCACGGTCGGCGCGGTCGATGACAAGGACAAGCTGGCCGACTTCTCCTCGGCCGGTCCGACCGTCGAGGGCACCATCAAGCCGGATGTGACCGCTCCCGGCGTGGACATCACGGCGGCGGCCGCGCCCGGCAGCGTCATCGACCAGGAGGTCGGTGAGAAGCCGCCGGGTTACCTGACCATTTCCGGTACGTCGATGGCGACCCCGCACGTGGCGGGCGCGGCGGCGATCTTGAAGCAGCAGCACCCGGACTGGACGTTCTCCGAGTTGAAGGGTGCGCTGACGGGCTCGGCGAAGGGCGGTAAGTACACGGCGTTCCAGCAGGGTTCGGGTCGTATCGCGGTCGACAAGGCCATCAAGCAGACGGTGATCGCCGACCCGGTGTCGGTGAGCTTCGGTGTGCAGCAGTGGCCGCACACGGACGACAAGCCGGTCACCAAGCAGGTCACGTACCGCAACCTGGGTACGAAGGACGTCACGCTGAACCTGGCCGCCACCGCCACCGATCCGAAGGGTCAGGCGGCACCGTCCGGCTTCTTCAAGCTCGGTGCGACCAAGGTGAGCGTCCCGGCGGGCGGCAAGGCCTCGGTGAACCTGACCGTCAACACCAAGCTGGGCGGCACGCTGGACGGCGCGTACTCGGCGTACGTGACGGCGACGGGCGACGGCCAGAGCGTCCGTACGGCCGCGGCCGTGCAGCGCGAGATCCAGTCGTACAGCGTCACACTGAAGTTCATCGGGCGGGACGGGCAGCCGACGAAGAACTACGGCGCGTCCCTGGCCGGCGTCTCCGGCCTGGGCAAGGGCAAGTTCTACTCGCCCTACGACGCCTCCGGCACCGTCACCGCGCGTGTCGCCAAGGGCGATTACATCCTCGACAGCAGCGTCTTCGTGGACCCGGAGGACGGCACCAAGGGCATCGACTGGCTGGCCCAGCCGAAGCTGGACATCACCAAGGACACGACGATCACGCTGGACGCGCGGACCGCGAAGCCGGTCGACATCACCGTTCCGGACGCGGCCGCCAAGTCGGAGTTCGCGGCGCCCGGTTATGACCGTGAGGTCGGCGACTCCGGCTGGTCCTTCGGCTGGTTGGCGGACACGTACGACAACTTCCGCTCCAAGGGCCTCGGCCCGCAGATCACCGACGGTTCGCTGAGCCAGCAGTGGGACGGCCACTGGACCAAGGGTGCCGATGAGCAGTACGACGTCACGACCGGTGCCGTCGTCAAGCAGCTCGCCACCGGCTACACCAAGCACTGGAAGGCGAGCGAGCTCGCCACGGTGAAGGTCGGTCTCGGCGCCGCGGCGAGCGGCAAGAAGGGCGCGGTCAACGCGGTGGGCTGGCTGCCCTTCAGCAGCAGCGGCTCCTCGATCGGCGTCCCGCAGACCCTGCCCGGCACCCGCAAGCTGCACCTGTCCACCGCGAACGGCGTGCGGTGGGAGATGAGGTTCGAGCAGTACGGCGGCACCGACCCGGACGGCTTCCCGCTCACCGACGCCTCGTACACCCTCGGCGCGGGGCAGACGTTCAAGGGCGGCAAGACCTACTCGAAGACCTTCAACACGGCCGTCTTCGGACCGCACCTGAACGCCGACTTCGGCCTGTACCGCGACGGCAACAACATCTACGGCAGCATCCCGCTGTTCGCCGACGGCAACACCCACGCGGGCTCCTCGGTCTTCACCGCGGTCGACACGACCCTCTACCGCAACGGCACCAAGGTCGGCTCCAACGACGACCCGCTGTTCGGCGAGAAGGGGTTCAAGGTCCCGTCGGCCGACGCGTCCTACAAGCTGACGACGTCGGTCAAGCGGAGCGTCAAGGTCGCGGCGGCCTCCACCCGCATCGACGCGAGCTGGACCTTCCGCTCCAAGAAGCCGTCCGACCTCAGCAAGCTCCCCGCGTCCACGGTCCGCTTCAACGCGACCACGGACCTGGGCAGCAAGGTCGAGGCAGGCAGGACGGTCAGCATCCCGGTGGTCGTCGAGGGCTCGGCCAAGGGCAGCAACCTCAAGTCGCTGTCGGTGTACGTGTCCTACGACTACGGCCAGACCTGGAAGAAGGTCGACGTCGTGGGCGGCAGGATCAAGGTCGAGAACCCGGAGAAGGGGAAGGCCATCTCCTTCCACGCCAAGATCACCGACAAGAAGAACAACAAGTCGACGATCTCGATCTACAACGCGTACTACGGCAAGTGAGTCCCGTAGTCCGCTGAAGTAGGCCATGAGCGAACGGCCCGCCGGAAGTACAGCTTCCGGCGGGCCGTCCGTGTTTCCGTGGGCGCATGACCACTCAGACCGTCGAGTACATCCGCTACCGCATCCCGGAAGACCGCTCGGCGGAGTTCCTGGCCGCCTACACACGGGCCGCCGTCCAACTGGCGGCGGCACCCCAGTGCGTCGACTACGAACTGGCGCGCTGCGAGGAGGACTTCGAGCACTACGTCCTGCGCATCGTCTGGACGTCGACCGAGGACCACCTGAAGGGCTTCCGACAGTCGGAGTTGTTCCCGGACTTCCTCGCGGAGATCCGCCCGTACGTCGAGAACATCGACGAGATGCGCCACTACAAGCCGACGACCGTGCGCGGCACGGGCTCGTCCGTGCCGACGCTGTACGCCTGGGCGGGCGGCGCCGAGGCCTTCTCCCGCCTCACCTCGGCCTTCTACGACAAGGTCCTCAAGGACGACCTCCTGGCCCCCCTCTTCACCGACCTCGCCCCCGACCACGCCGAGCATGTGGCGCTGTGGCTCGCCGAGGTGTTCGGCGGCCCCTCCAGCTACTCCCTCACCCAGGGCGGCCACGGCCACATGGTCACCAAGCACTTCGGCAAGCACATCACCGAGCCCCAGCGCCGCCGCTGGGTCAACCTCATCCAGGACGCGGCGGACGAGGCGGGCCTGCCCACGGACGCCGAGTTCCGCTCGGCCTTCCTCGCCTACGTGGAATGGGGCACAAGGCTGGCCGTGTACTTCTCCAGCCCGGACGCGAAGCCGCCGACGGAGCAGCCGGTACCGAAGTGGAACTGGGGGGCGATGCCGCCGTATCAGGGGTGAGGGGCCTCTTGCGGGGGTGTGGTGAGGGCCCTTTCCGGCGCCGGTTCAGGAATCTCGGCGCGTCCTCAGGGCCGGTTCAGGATCTCAGCCCGTCCGGCGTTTGAGGACGAGGCCGTTCAGGCCGAAGCGGGGGCCTGGGGGCGGCAGCCCTCAGTGACGGCCGCACCAACACCGGTGCAGGCCGTCTCAGGCCGACGCACCGGTCCCCGAACGCGTCGCATCCGCCCCCCAGCTGGCCAGCAACCGCAACGCCTCCGCGGACGGCGACCCCGGTTCCGCGTGATACGTCACCAGCCCCTGATCCCCGTCGCCTGCGAGCCTGAACGACTCGAACTGCAGGAACAGTTCACCCACGAGCGGATGGTGCAGGTGCTTGAGGCCGTGGCTCTTCTCCTTGACGTCGTGCGTGGCCCACAGCCGCCGGAAGCCCTCGCTCTTCACCGACAGCTCGCCGACCAGCGCCGAAAGCCGGGGGTCGTCCGGATAGCAGCCCGCCTCCATGCGCAGCGCGCAGACGATGTCGATCGCCTTCTGCTCCCAGTCGATGAACAGCTCCTGGTAGGCCGGGCGCAGGAACACCAGCCGAGCCCAGTTCCGCTCCTGGACCGGCAGCTCCGCCCAGTCCCCGAAGACGGCCGCCGCCATCCGGTTCCACACCAGGATCTCCGCGCGCCGCCCCACGACGTAGGCCGGAACCCCGTCCATGGTGTCGAGAAGCTGCTGCAGCGAGGCCCGCGCCTGCTGGCTGCGCCCGGCCGGCTTCTTCTTGTGCTGCTTCGGCTTCGCCAGATGCGTCAGATGGGCGTGCTCGGCGTCGGTCAGCCTGAGCGCCCGCGCGATGGAGTCGAGCACCTCCGCCGACACGTTCCGCCCGTTGCCCTGCTCCAGGCGCGTGTAGTACGCCACCGAGACGCCCGCCAGCTGCGCCAGCTCCTCGCGCCGAAGCCCCGGTACCCGCCGGTGCCGCCCGAAGTCCGGCAGCCCCACGTCCTCCGGCTTCAGCCGGGCGCGCCGGGTGCGCAGGAACTCGCTGAGCTCGGCACGCCGGTCCAGCGCGCCGGCCGGCTCCTGTACGGGATCGGGCTGTTGGTCCATGCGTCAAGTATTCACCGTCGTACGCACACCATCCTGACCCCACCGGTGGTAGGCACAGCGGACGTATGCAAAGGGGTGGGCTGGGTGGACCTCGCAGGCTCCGGCATGCTGGGCAGCACGCCCGGTCGGAAGATCAGAAGGCAGCCGGGCGGGTAACCACTGCTAGGAGACCCTCGGCATGACCACTGTTGCTGCGTACGCCGCCACCGCCGCGAAGGCTCCCCTGGAGCGCACCACGATCGAGCGCCGGGCCGTCCGTGAGTTCGACGTTCTGATCGACATCAAGTTCGCCGGCATCTGCCACTCGGACATCCACCAGGCCCGGGAGGGCTGGGGAGAGGCCATCTTCCCGATGGTCCCGGGCCACGAGATCGCGGGCATCGTCTCCGAGGTCGGCCCGGGTGTCACCAAGTACCAGGTCGGCGACCGTGTGGGCGTCGGCTGCCTGGTCGACTCCTGCCGTGAGTGCGACAACTGCAAGGCCGGTCTGGAGCAGTACTGCACCGGCGGCGGCGTCGGCACCTACAACGCCCTCGACAAGAACGGCGAGCCCACCTACGGCGGCTACGCGGAGAAGATCGTCGTCGACGAGAACTACGTCCTCCGCATCCCCGACGGTATCTCGCTGGACGTGGCCGCTCCCCTGCTGTGCGCCGGCATCACCACGTACTCCCCGCTGCGCCACTGGAACGCCGGCCCCGGCAAGAAGGTCGCGATCCTCGGCATGGGCGGCCTCGGCCACATGGGCGTCAAGATCGCGCACGCGCTGGGCGCCGAGGTCACCGTCCTCTCCCAGTCCCTGCGCAAGCAGGACGACGGGCTGAAGCTGGGCGCCGACCACTACTACGCCACCAGCGACCCGAAGACCTTCGAGGACCTCAAGGGCACCTTCGACCTGATCCTGTCGACGGTGTCGGCCCCGCTGGACCTCGACGCGTATCTGTCCCTGCTCCGCACG
This sequence comes from Streptomyces sp. DF42, assembly GCF_058267695.1. Taxonomy (NCBI): domain Bacteria; kingdom Bacillati; phylum Actinomycetota; class Actinomycetes; order Kitasatosporales; family Streptomycetaceae; genus Streptomyces; species Streptomyces sp. DF42. The sequence goes on from NZ_CM177859.1 coordinate 6,158,664, forward strand.
GACGGCGCCTTCGTGAACGTCGGCGCACCCGAGGAGCCCGTCAAGCTCAACCTGTTCTCGGTGATCGGCGGCCGCAAGACCCTCGCCGGCTCCGGCATCGGCGGCATCCGGGAGACCCAGGAGATGCTGGACTTCTGCGCCGAGCACGGCTTCGGCGCCGAGATCGAGCTGATCCGCGCCGACGAGATCAACGAGGCGTACGAGCGGGTGCTGGCGAGTGACGTCCGCTACCGCTTCGTGATCGACGCGGCCACGATCTGATCCGTGCCCAAGGGCCCCGGCGGAGGTCCCGCCGGGGCCCTTCAGCATGCGCCCGCACGCTGCCGCCCCCGCGGATACGGCCCGCTGACGAGCGAGGCGGGCGACAGCGGGAGTTCATCAACCGGCCGGCACGAACCCGCCGGCCCGGAAGGACCGTACGAGAACACTCCCGTCGGCGGACGGCCGTACGGAATGCGCGCGTCCCAGTCCCGATACCCGGGCGCGCCCGTCCGCCCCGACCTCCACGACGGTGTTCTCGTCGATGGCGACGCCGTGCCGGAGCCCGTGCCGGGTGACCGCGGCGATCAGTCGCGGCAGCGTCCCCCACTGGGCGGCGTGCACGTCCACCGCGAAGGGCACGAGCCCGAGCCCGGCCCGCACCTCGACCTCCGCCAGATCCTCGGCGGTGTCCTCATGGCACACGGGAACACCGTCGTCGAGCCAGCCGCCGACGACGGCGTGGAGCGCGGCGACGGCGGCACCGGCGGAGAAACCGGCATACGGAACGCCGAGCTCGGCCAGTACGGGCCCCAGTCGGCCCGCACATCCGGCGAACGCCTCCTGATACGCGGGCGTCAGCCCACCGCAGACCAGCAGCCCGTCCAGCCCCTGCACGTCGCCCGGATCGAACTCCCCGCCCAGCGGCACGAGCAGCGGTACGGGAGCGCAGTCGGCGACCTTCCGCAGCACGGCGTCGTACCGGCCGAACTGCTCCCGGCCGTCGCCCTCGTCCAGGACGAGACAGCCGATGCGCGGCCCCGTGGCCGCCCGGAGGAAGGGCTCATAAACGGCGCGCGCGGCCGTCGCGTCCCATCCGCCACCGATCAGAAACGTACGACCACCCATCGGTCCCCTCAGATTCCCCCACATTCGCCCCGGACTTTCTCTCCGGCCCGGTCCCGGACATGGCAGGCCCCAGGCTCTACGACATCCCCGCCCTGGTCCGCCCGTACCTCGAACTCCGCGGTAGGCGCCCCCGCCCGAAGCTGCCCGTCCGCATCCCGGGGAAGGCGGGGCGGGCATACCGGGCGGGGGACAACCTCACGTTGGAGGGAGCGGAGGTCGGGAAGCGGACGTGGGAGGAGTTCCTGGCGGACCGAGTGGCCTGACGGCGTCCGGACCGAGTGGCCTGAGCCTGACGGCGCCCCTTCTCAGGCCCGCAGTCCCGTGAGGCCGTCGTAGGAGGACATGACGAGCTCCAACCCCCTGGTGTCGTCCGCCGGTTCGCGCATCTGGTTCGTCACGTAGGCCACCACCATCCGGGCCTCCGGCTCGACCATCACCAGGGAGCCGCCCCAGCCGCCCCACCCGTACGTGCTGCCGAACAGCCCGTAACCGAGCCCCCAGCGCATCGGCATGCCCAGGACCCGGTCATCGCCGCTGAACTGTTCCTCCCGGGCCCGGTCACAGCCCGCCTGCGACAGCACCCGCACCCCGCGCACCGCCCCTCCGCACGCCATGACCGACTGGGCGAGGGCGACCGAGCGGGCGTTGCCGAATCCGCTCGCCGCGGGGATCTGCGCACGGCGCCAGGCGACGCTGTTGCCGTCGCGGAGCCGGATCCGGGTCCCGGCGGCCGCGTCGTTGCCGGGCGCGCTCGCGGCGTAGTCCTCGTCCCGGGACGGCGGCGGGATCGTGAGCGACACGCGGTGGTCGTGCTCGGGGGCCAGCCCGATGTGGAAGTCCGCGCCCAGCGGCCCGGCCACCTCGTCGGCGAAGAACTCGCCCACGCTCCGGCCCGTGATCCGCCACACCAGCTCGCCCACGAGGAACCCCTGGGTGAGCGAGTGGTACCCGGCCGCGGTGCCGGGCTCCCACTGCGGAGCCTGCGCGACGAGGCGTGCCGTGGCGGAGGACCAGTCGTAGATCTCCTCGACCGGCCCGTCCCAGTCGGGCAGACCGGCGGTGTGCGACAGCAGATGCCGCACCAGCACCCCGCTCTTGCCCGCCGCGGCGAACTCCGGCCAGTAGCGGACCACCGGAGCGTCGAGGTCGAGCTCGCCCCGATCGGCCAGGACGAGCGCGCACAACGCCGTCATCGTCTTCGTGACGGACCAGACGTTGACGATCGTGTCCCGCTCCCAGGGGACCGTGCGGCCCGCGTCGGCGAACCCGCCCCACACGTCCACGACGGGCTCGCCGTCCACGAACACCGCCACCGAGCCGCCGGCGTCTCCGCCGTCCAGCAACGCCGCCAGCGCACTGGGCACCGCCGAGAACAGATCGTCGTACGAGCCCTGAATGTCAGCCATGCGTGGCATTAGCCCGCATCGGCCCGTGGGAGGCAACCGAATTTGCGGCCGGGCGCTCCTGGCGAGACGCTGCCGGAGCGCCCCGCTCGCACCCCTCGCCGTTGCGACCAGCAGCGACCTGGCGCTGTGGACGCCGCCCGGTCCCGGGGCACGGAATCGCCGGGAACCCTCCAGCGTTGAGGGGGGTGGGCATCAGATGCCGGTGGTGTGCGAGCCGAGTAGCCCGAGTGACCACGCTGACAAGTATTGGAGGGGCCGCAATGGCTGCGCAGACGCAGAGGGCCGTGCTGGCGGGCGGATGTTTCTGGGGGATGGAGGAGCTGATCCGCCGGCTCCCGGGCGTGACGGGGACCCGGGTCGGATACACCGGGGGTGACGTACCGAACGCGACGTACCGTAACCACGGCACGCACGCGGAGGCCATTGAGATCCTTTTCGACCCCGAGAAGACCGACTTCCGCACGCTCCTGGAGTTCTTCTTCCAGATCCACGACCCGAGCACCAAGAACCGTCAGGGCAACGACATCGGCCTCAGCTACCGCTCGGCGATCTACTACGTGGACGACGAGCAGAAGCGGATCGCCGAGGACACGATCGCGGACGTGGACGCCTCCGGCCTGTGGCCGGGCAAGGTCGTCACCGAGGTCGAGCCGGTCGGCCCCTTCTGGGAGGCCGAGCCCGAGCACCAGGACTACCTGCAGCGCTACCCGGACGGCTACACCTGCCACTTCCCCCGCCCGGGATGGCGACTGCCCGCCCGCACGGACGGCTGACCACAAGACGGCCCGGCGGCAAGCCGAAACCTGCCCGCCAAAGGCTCCGCAGCCGGGCCGTCTTCGCACTGAGACGAGGCACACCCCGACGTGTACGTCCCAGCCAACGGCCTTGGCGACGCCGCGGGCGATCCGTCGGGTGAGCCGGCCCGTCATCCCAGGAGATGGGGAAGGCATTGATCTCCAGCGGGATACGGGCGTTCCTGGGGCAGCAGCCGCGTGGCGGCGATTTTCGACCGCTGCCCGTCTCCAAGAGGGCTCTTGAGTGTCTCCGCGGATCGAAGCACGGAGACCCTCCAGAATTCCGCCGGCTCAGCACGCCGGCTCAGCACGCCGGCCCGTCCATCCGCTCAGTTCGGCAGCGTCGCCGGGCTCCCGCCGTTCGCCTCGTAGCCCGCCACCGCCAGTGCCCGGTACACCGCGAACTCCGCGGCCGGGTCGGCGGACAGGGTCCAGGGGAGGGCCCCGATATGGCCGTCGATGTGTATGAGCTGGTTCATGGCTTCGGACCAGCGCTCGGCGCGGACCAGGAAGAACACCAGGAGATGGCGTACGTGCGCCAGCATCGGGTCGTCGGGGCGGGCCGAGTGGACGGCGTGGAGCGCTCCGTGGATCGCCTTCGTCACGACCTCGCTCTGGTAGAAGCTCCTGACGAAGTTCACCTCGGGAAGGTGCTCGAAGACCGCGAACAGGGGCATGGCGGCGAGGAGCGAGCCCTGGGGAGCCCGCGCGGCCGCCGCCTCCGCGAAGGAGTACGCCAGCTCCCGGGAGCCGTGCCACTTCTCGCACCAGTAGTGCAGGGCGGCCAGGTGGGCGCCCATGTGCGTGGGGGCGCGGTCGAGGATCCTCAGCCACAGCTGCTCGAACTCCGGCTGGGAGTAGGCCAGTCCACGGGCCACCGACAGCTCGACGACGTACGGGATCGGGTCACCGGGAGCGAGCAGCGCCGCGTCGCCGCAGGCCGCCTTCGACTCCTCCATGATGATCCGGAACTCGTCCGTGCCCGGCGTGGACGTCCGCCACGCCTGCTGGACCAGGAACTCCGCGTGCACGGCCGCGCCGCCCGCGTCCTTGGGCTGCTCGGCCCGCCACACCCGCAGCCACTGCCCGCCGGGCGTCTCGCTCACCCCGCCCGGCCGCTGCTGCAGCTCCAACGACGCGGCGCCCGCGAAGGCCTGCACGCGCTGCCAGCGCAGCTCACCCTCGGCCTCCGTGCCCGCCAGCAGCTGGGCTGCCGCGCGGTAGTCCTGGGTGCGCTGCACCAGGTCCAGGACGTCCAGCAGGTCCTGGTCGGGGCCGGGCAGACGGATGTCCAGCTCCTCCTCGCGCGCGAAGCCGTAGGTCGCGGGGTCGGCGGCGTCCGGGTGGCCGGCCGGAACCTGCTCGATCATGCCCCTCCTGCGCCGCATGACCGGGAGCAGCACGAAGCCGAGCATGACCAGCGCGATCAGGACCCAGAGAAATTCCATGGCTCAAGCGTTCCAGACGCCACCGACAATTGGCCAACCCGGTCGGCTCCCTGTGGAAAACTCCGGGGCCCGGTGCCTCGACCGAGGGAAAACCCGCCGGCACGGCCTCCCGCGCCACGCCGTCCGACGCCCGCGCCGCGAGCGCACTACCCTCGGTGCCCATGAGCGACAGGCACATCAGTCAGCACTTCGAGACCCTCGCGATCCACGCGGGCAACACCGCCGATCCCCTCACCGGCGCGGTCGTCCCGCCGATCTACCAGGTCTCGACCTACAAGCAGGACGGCGTCGGCGGCCTGCGCGGCGGCTACGAGTACAGCCGTAGCGCCAACCCCACCAGGACCGCCCTGGAAGAGAACCTCGCAGCCCTTGAGGGCGGCCGCCGAGGTCTCGCGTTCGCGTCCGGACTGGCGGCCGAGGACTGCCTGTTGCGTACGCTGCTCAGCCCCGGTGACCACGTGGTCATCCCCAACGACGCGTACGGCGGCACGTTCCGGCTGTTCGCGAAGGTCGTCGCCCGGTGGGGGGTGGAGTGGTCGGTCGCCGACACCAGCGATCCGTCCGCCGTACGGGCCGCCATCACCCCGAAGACCAAGGCCGTGTGGGTGGAGACCCCCTCCAACCCGCTGCTCGGCATCACCGACATCGCCGCGGTCGCCCAGGTCGCCCGGGACGCGGGCGCGAAGCTCGTCGTCGACAACACCTTCGCCACGCCGTACCTGCAGCAGCCGCTGGCCCTCGGCGCGGACGTCGTCGTGCACTCCCTGACGAAGTACATGGGCGGCCACTCCGACGTCGTCGGCGGTGCGCTGATCGCCGCCGACGAAGCACTCGGCGAGGAGCTGGCCTACCACCAGAACGCGATGGGCGCGGTCGCCGGTCCCTTCGACTCGTGGCTGGTCCTGCGCGGCGCCAAGACGCTGTCGGTGCGCATGGACCGGCACAGCGAGAACGCCACCAGGGTCGCCGACATGCTGACCCGGCACGCGCGCGTGACGAAGGTCCTCTACCCGGGGCTGCCCGAGCACCCCGGCCACGAGGTCGCCGCCAAGCAGATGCGGGCCTTCGGCGGCATGGTCTCCTTCCAGGTCGAGGGCGGCGAGGAGGCGGCCGTCGAGGTCTGCAACCGCACCAAGGTGTTCACCCTCGGCGAGTCCCTGGGCGGCGTCGAGTCGCTGATCGAGCACCCCGGGCGCATGACGCACGCGTCCGTGGCCGGCTCGGCCCTCGAAGTGCCCGGCGATCTCGTCCGGCTCTCCGTGGGCATCGAGAACGTCGAAGATCTGCTGGAGGACCTGCAGCAGGCGCTCGCCTAGCAGCGGGCCCGCTCACCAGCCCGTGTACGGGGGAGTCGTCTGCGAGGGCGGCTCCACCCACGGGCGGGCCATCACGGCCCAGACGACGAACGCCACGGTCGCGGCGCACAGCAGTAGCCACAACAGCCTGCGGGCGACCGTCCGGCGGCGCAGTCCGCGGGCACCGCGGCGCAGGACGTCCCCGTACAGCTCCGGCGGCACCGGCGGCGGCACCCGCTCCATGATCCGCCGTGCGGCCGCCTCACGCTCCGCCCGGTTCATGTGCGCCTCCTGTCGCGTGCGCGCCTCATGACGGGGCCACCTTCGCCCCGGTGACCGCCGGTGCGGGGTTGCGGGGTGGCTGCAGCAGCGTGGCCGTCGCCCGCTCGCAGAGCGTGCGGACGCGTTCCGTGGGCAGGCCGAGCAGCGCCGCCGTCTGCTCCTCGGCGACCCCCTCGTACAGCCTGAGAACCAGGATCAGGCGCTCCTGCGGCACGAGCCCGCCCAGTGGACTGTCGGGATGCGCGCGAGCCCGGCCGAAGCCGCCGTACTGGTGCCACGCAGCGCGCGCGAAGCGGGTGGCCAGGTACTGGCGGGCGCGGTCGTACGGGTCCTCGCCGCGCAGCCGGTGCCAGTGCACGTACGTGTGCGCGAGGGCCAGTGTCAGCAGGCGCCGCGCGCGTGGGTTGTCGTCCGGCGCCTCCGCCGTGAGCAGCGTGGCGGCATGCAGCAGCCGCCCTGCCGCGCCCGCGACGAACGCCTCGAACTCCCGGGCCCGGCGGGCGCCTTGGGACGCCTGCCGTTGTCGCACCCCGCGCCTCCCGCCTGCCGCGACCCTGACCGGTCGGGGACCCGGTCGCGTACGGGATGCTGAACCGCGTACGACGGGGACCCCGTCTCATATGAGGCCAGGGGCGCCCTGTCGGTCAAGAGTCAGGCAGCACGCGCGCGGTAACGGCCGGCCGCGGCACGCGCGTGGACGCCGCCTACGAGGCGGTCGGCGCCTCGGACCCCGGTACTCCCGCCGCCGCCATCCGGGAGGAGAGCGCGGTGTTGAAGCGCGTGAGGAGCGTGCAGAACGCCTCGCGCTCCTCCGGCGCCCAGTCGTGTGTCAGCTCCGCCATCAGCTGACGCCGGGACGATCGCACTTCCTCCAGCCGGGACAGCCCGCGCGGCGACAGCTGAAGGACCACGGCACGCCCGTCCTCGGGGTGCGAGGTGCGCTTGACGAGCCCGGTGTCGACCAGCGGAGCCACCTGCCGGGTGACCGTCGACGAGTCGATGCCCATGCTCGCCGCGAGCGCCTTGACACCCATGGGGCCCTCTTTGTCGAGGCGGTTGAGCAGCAGGTATGCGGCGCGGTCCATGGAGTTGCGTACCTGCCCGACGCCGCCGAGCCGGGTCTGTTCGGCACGACGGGCGAACACCGCCACCTCGTGCTGCAGCGTGTCGAGGAGACCGCTGTCACCGACGGTCGTCATGTCCATCGACATTTCAGGTGTTGTGGGCATGGCCGGAGGCTCACTTCATGAAGGGGGTCCTGGAATAATGGGGGACAGAGTACGCGGCCGGGGGGCAGGGTGTACCGGCGCTACGCAAACCAGTCTCGGAGCTTGGTCACAGCGGTCGTGTGCGCCTGTGAACTGCGATGCTTGAGTCATGAGCTACAGCACGGCTGACTCCTTTCGGCCCGTGACCCTCGACGATGTGCGGGGCGCGCAGAAGATGCTCTCGGGCGTGGCGCGGGTGACGGCGATGGAGGGCAGCAGGCACCTGTCCCAGCTCGTGGGCGCGCCGGTGCACTTCAAGTGCGAGAACCTCCAGCGGACGGGTTCGTTCAAGCTGCGGGGTGCGTATGTCCGGATCGCCGGGCTGCTGCCGGAGGAACGGGCCGCAGGGGTCGTCGCGGCGAGCGCCGGCAACCACGCGCAGGGTGTCGCTCTCGCGTCCTCGCTGCTCGGCGTGCGGGCGACCGTCTTCATGCCGAAGGGCGCCCCGCTGCCCAAGATCAGCGCCACGCGCGAGTACGGCGCCGAGGTGCGCCTGCACGGGCAGGTGGTCGACGAGACGCTGGCCGCCGCACAGGAGCACGCGGCCGAGACGGGCGCGGTGTTCATCCACCCCTTCGACCACCCCGACATCATCGCGGGCCAGGGCACGGTCGGACTGGAGATCCTGGAGCACTGCCCGGAGGTCCGCACGATCGTCGTCGGCATCGGCGGCGGAGGTCTCGCGGCCGGCATCGCGACCGCGGTGAAGGCGCTGCGGCCGGACGTGCGGATCGTGGGCGTGCAGGCCGAGGGCGCCGCGGCCTATCCGCCCTCGATCGCGGCCGGGCGCCCGATGTCGATCGAGCACCCGGCGACCATGGCCGACGGCATCAAGGTCGGGCGGCCCGGTGACGTGCCGTTCGGCATCATCCGCGAGCTGATGGACGAGGTCCGCACGGTCTCCGAGGACGAGCTGGCCACCGCGCTGCTGCTGTGCCTGGAGCGGGCCAAGCTGGTCGTCGAACCGGCCGGTGCGAGCCCGGTGGCGGCGCTGCTGAGCGAGCCGGGCGCCTTCGAGGGCCCGGTGGTCGCCGTGCTGTCCGGCGGCAACGTCGACCCGCTGCTGATGCAGCGCGTCCTGCGGCACGGCATGTCCGCGCAGGGCCGCTACCTGGCCGTACGGCTGCGGCTGACGGACCGCCCGGGGGCGCTCGCCACACTTCTCGGGGTGTTGTCAGTGGTGGACGCTAACGTCCTCGATGTGAGTCACGTGCGGACCGATCCACGGCTCGGGCTCACGGAGGCAGAGGTCGAGCTGCACCTGGAGACGAAGGGGCCGGAGCACTGCGCCGAGGTCGGCCGGGCCCTGCGCGAGGCGGGTCACACGGTCATCGGCTGAGGTGCCGGACGCCCGTACTTTAAGCGGAACGCCCAGCTCAGGGGCTCTTCGTCACTCGATCGAGTAAATGCGTTGAGAGACGCGATACATCGCGTTACGGTGTGTCCTGTGGTCGCCTGCCGAGTCAGCATCAGGCGGAGCGAAGAGCGCAAACCTAGGCTTTTCGAAGATTCCCCGACGACGTGGAGACTCATATGCCAGGCGCCATCTATGCCGAAGGCCTGGTCAAAACCTTCGGCGACGTAAGGGCTCTGGACGGCGTCGACCTCGATGTCCCCGAGGGCACCGTGCTGGGCCTGCTCGGGCCGAACGGCGCGGGCAAGACGACGGCGGTCCGCTGCCTGACCACTCTGCTGCGCCCCGACAGCGGCAGGGCGGTCGTGGCGGGCATCGACGTCCTCAAGCAGCCCAACGACGTGCGGCGTTCCATCGGCCTGTCCGGCCAGTTCGCCGCGGTCGACGAATACCTGACCGGCCGCGAGAACCTCCAGATGGTCGGCCAGCTCTACCAGATGAAGGCCAAGGCCGCGAAGGCCCGGGCCGCGGAACTGCTGGACCAGTTCGACCTCGCGGACGCCGCCGACCGCACCGCGAAGACCTACTCCGGAGGCATGCGCCGCCGGCTCGACCTCGCGGCCGCCCTGGTCGTCTCGCCGCCCGTGATGTTCATGGACGAGCCGACGACCGGCCTCGACCCGCGCAACCGCCAGCTGCTGTGGGAGGTCATCAAGAACCTCGTCTCCGGTGGTACGACCCTGCTGCTGACCACCCAGTACCTGGAAGAGGCCGACCACCTGGCGCACGACATCGTGGTCATCGACCACGGCCATGTCATCGCCCGCGGCACCTCCGACCAGCTCAAGGCCCGTACCGGCGGCGAGCGCGTGGAGGTCGTGGTGCACGAGCGCGAGCACATACCGACCGCCCGCGAGGTCCTCACCGGCTTCGGCAAGGGCGAGCTCACTGTCGAGGAGCACACCCGCAAGCTCACCGTCCCCGTCACCGGCGGCGCGAAGCTGCTGGCCGAGGTCATCCGGGAGCTGGACGTCCGCGGCATCGAGATAGACGACATCGGCCTGCGCCGCCCCACCCTCGACGACGTGTTCCTGTCCCTGACCGGACACACGGCAGAAGAGAAACTCCAGGAGAACGGCGCGACTACGGGCACACCCGCCAAGGACCGCAGGCAGAAGAAGGAGACCACCAAGTGAGCGCCGTCACCGACGCCCTGCGGGTCGCACCGACCGCGAACCCCCTCAGCCAGTCCTTCCGGGACTCGATGGTCGTAGCGAAACGCAACCTGATCCGTATGTCCCGGATTCCCGAAATGATCATCTATGGCCTGATCCAGCCGATCATGTTCGTGGTGCTCTTCACCTACGTCTTCGGCGGTTCCATGCAGATCGGTGGCAGCACCAGCGCCATCGACTACAAGAACTTCCTGATGGCGGGGATCTTCGCGCAGACCGTCACCTTCGCCACCGCCAGCTCCGGCGCGGGCATCGCCGACGACATGCACAAGGGACTCATCGACCGCTTCCGCTCCCTGCCCATGGCGCGTGGCGCGGTGCTGACCGGACGCACGCTCGCCGACCTGGTGCAGACGGCCCTGACTCTGGTCGTCCTCGCTCTGGTGGCCCTGCTCGTCGGCTGGCGCGTCGGGACGGACGGTGACACGAACGCCGCGAAGGTGCTCGCCGCCTTCGGCCTGCTGCTCCTGCTCGGCTACGCGTTCACCTGGATCGGCGCCCTGATCGGCATGTCCGTGCGCACGCCCGAGGCGGCCACGTCCAGTGGTCTGATCTGGCTCTTCCCGGTCACGTTCATCTCGAACGCCTTCGTGGACACCAGCCACACGACGCCGTGGCTGCGCCACATCGCCGAGTGGAACCCCTTCAGCGCCACGGTCCAGGCCTGCCGTGTGCTGTTCGGGAACCCGGGACAGTCACCGTCGGACGCCTGGCCCATGGTGCATCCGGTCTGGGCCTCACTGGTGTACTCGGCCCTGATCATCGTCATATTCAGGACGCCGGCGGTGCGCAAGTACCGCTCGGCGACCGCCTGACCTTCTGCCTGACCGGCCGTCCGACAACCGCCTGCCCGGCGCAGCATGACGTCGCCCCCGGCGTCACCAGGACACCGGGGGCTCGTCAAGGGCGTGCGGGGTGCCGGGATCGGCAGGCGACCGGGTCAGCCGTTGTAGGGCTCGGCCTTGAGGATCTTCACGGAGGCCTTCCTGCCGTTCGGCAGCTCGTACTCCGCGTCCTCGCCGACCTTGTGCCCGATCACGCCGGAGCCCAGCGGGGACTGCGGCGAGTACGTCTCGATGTCGGAACTCGCGTACTCGCGCGAGGCGAGCAGGAAGGTCGTCGTGTCGTCCTCGTCGCCGTCGAAGGCGATCGTCACGACCATGCCGGGCGCCACGGCGCCGTCCGCCGACACCGGGGCCTCGCCGACCTTGGCGTTTTCCAGGAGCTGGGTCAGCTGGCGCACACGGAGCTCCTGCTTGCCCTGCTCTTCCTTGGCCGCGTGGTACCCGCCGTTCTCACGCAGGTCGCCCTCCTCGCGCGCGGCCGCGATCTTGGCGGCGATCTCCGTGCGCGCAGGACCAGACAGGTGCTCCAGCTCCGCCTTGAGCTGGTTGTACGCCTCCTGGGTCAGCCAGGTGACGTTCTCGCTGGTCTGGGTCACAGGTGCTCCTCGTAGGTACTGGGAATACAAAGCATCGCCCTACCCAGAAGAATGTTCCTCCATGGATGGGCGAAACCACGAGCCTAACAATTCCGCGGCTGAAGGGGGAGGACATAAGCCATCAGAATTACGTCCACGCAGGTCAGAGCCTATGCATTCAGACCGAGACGGTCCGGTGTCAGCCGGCGTGGCAGCCCAGCAGCTCCGCCGTGGTGCCGGCGGACGTCGTACGGAGGGTGACGGCCCGGTCGATGCGTGTGGCGTGCCCGCCGAAGCCGAAGTCGGCCCGGCCCACCTCGGCCCCGTCCGCCGCCTGGGAACGGAGGGTGCAGTAACCGGTGACGTCGGCGTCCTTGCGGACCTCCAGATGCACCGTCACCGCGTTCTTGTGCGCATCGAAGGTGATCACCTCGGCGCTGATCTTGTTCTGGCCGACGTAGTGGTAGGCGAAGTAGCCGACGAGCGCGAGCAGCCCCGCCGCCAGAACGGCTCCGATGATCTTGAGTTTGTGGTCGGCGCGCTCGTCCGAGGAGCGGCCGTAACGGCCCTCGGGCAGTCGCGTGCTCGCCGTACTCATGATCGTCCCCTCGGAAACCGGACCCCGGAATTTTTCGCCCCCCGATTCGGTCACTATAGAAGCCGCCGATCGCGCCGGTTCACACCGGGCGCCGACTTATCGAGGATTGAGTCTTGACTGACCAGCTGCGACTGATGGCCGTCCACGCCCACCCCGACGACGAGTCGAGCAAGGGCGCGGCCACCATGGCGAAGTACGTGTCCGAGGGGGTGGACGTGCTGGTCGTGACCTGCACCGGTGGGGAGCGCGGCTCCATCCTCAACCCGAAGCTGCAGGGCGACAAGTACATCGAGGAGCACATCCACGAGGTACGCAAGAAGGAGATGGACGAGGCCCGGGAGATCCTCGGGGTCACGCAGGAATGGCTCGGCTTCGTCGACTCCGGCCTGCCCGAGGGCGACCCGCTGCCGCCGCTGCCCGAGGGGTGCTTCGCCCTGGAGGACGTGGACAAGGCGGCCGGTGAGCTGGTGAAGCAGATCCGTTCCTTCCGTCCCCAGGTGATCACCACCTATGACGAGAACGGCGGCTATCCGCACCCCGACCACATCATGACCCACAAGATCTCGATGGTGGCCTTCGAGGGCGCAGCCGACACCGAGAAGTACCCGGAGCCGGAGTTCGGCCCGGCCTACCAGCCGCGGAAGCTGTACTACAACCAGGGCTTCAACCGCCCCCGCACCGAGGCCCTGCACAACGCGCTGCTGGACCGCGGTCTGGAGTCGCCGTACGGGGACTGGCTCAAGCGCTGGAGCGAGTTCGAGCGCGTCGAGCGCACGCTGACCACGCACGTTCCCTGCGCCGAGTTCTTCGAGATCCGCGACAAGGCGCTGATCGCCCACGCCACGCAGATCGACCCCGACGGCGGTTGGTTCAAGGTGCCGATGGAGATCCAGAAGGAGGTCTGGCCGACGGAGGAGTACGAGCTCGCGAAGTCGCTCGTCGATACCTCCCTCCCCGAGGACGACCTCTTTGCGGGCATCCGCGACAATGCCTGACATGAGCGCAAGCGTGAGCCTGGCAATGACGCATCTCGTCCCCCTCGCGAAGGAGGTGGACAAGAACAAGGTCACCCCCGGCGTCCTCGGCTTCGTCGTCTTCGCGGCGATGGCCCTGGCGGTGTGGGTGCTGATGAAGTCCATGAACCGGCACATGGGGAGGGTGAAGTTCCAGGAGACGGCGGACTCGGACGCCGGGTCCGCGGATGCCTCCGCCGGCCCCGAGACCGGTCCCAAGGGGCGTCAGGGCTGACGTCGCGGGACGGAGGGTGGCCGACGGTCAGTGCGTGGCCGGCACCGCCACCCCCATCACCTCCCGCGCATGGCGGCTGGGCACCATGCCCAGGCGCCACGCCTGCCAGCCGGCCTCCAGGCTCACCCCCCGCTCCAGCAGCAGCTGATACGCGTCCACGTAGTCGTCGAGCTTCTCGTCCCGCAGCGAGTGACTCGAGCGGGACAGCTGGGTCAGCTCCTCCTGGGCGACCGCCGTGCCGACGTCCACGCCGCCGGGGGCCGCGTAGGGCAGCAGGGTGCAGCGCAGGAAGCGGGCCCAGTCCTCGCCGCGGCGGTCGCCGTACGAGGTGAACAGGTCCACCGCCTCGTCGCACAGTGCCAGCGCCTGCTGGGTACGGGCGTTGCCCGCGTCCACCACCGCCAGTTCCAGGCAGGTCCACGCCTCGCCATGGGCCACGCCTATGCGCTGGAAGTCGGCTCGGGCGTCGACCAGGAGCTGGCGGGCGAAGCCGGAGTTGCGCAGCGAGCCCGTCTGGGCCGCTCGCTGGTCCCGGGTCGCCCGGGCCGAGTGGTGACGGGCGCAGGCGAGGCCGTAGACGTCACGCATGCGGGAGAACATCGTGCGGGAGCGCTCCAGTTCGCGCACCGCTTGATCGAGGTTGCCCGTCTCCTCCAGGGCCTGGCCCAGGTAGTAGACCGTCCAGGCCTCGCCGCGGGCGTCCTCGTTCTCGCGGTGCCGGGAGGCCGCCTGGCGCAGTCCGTCCACCGCCGGGGACGCGTCTGAGGCGACGAGACGGGCGCGGGCCAGCTGCGTGAGGGCCCAGGCCTCGCCACGGGCGTCACGGGTACGGCCGTAGCGGTCGAGGGCCGCACTCAGCTCGGACTCCGCGCGCGGGACGTCGCCCATCCGCAGTGACAGCTGGCCCAGCTGGAAGTGGGCCCAGGCCTCACCATGCACGGACTCGCCCGCGTGGTGCAGGACCAGGGACTCGGTGAGCAGATGCAGCGCCTCCGAGACATGGCCGCGGTCGCGCTCCACCGCCGCCAGTGCGTGCATCGTCCAGCCGCGGTCCGTGGCCAGCTCGGGGGCCGCCTGGAGATCCAGCGCCTCCCGCAGCTTCGCCGCCGCCTCCGTGAGGTTGCCCTGGTGGTGCAGGGTGATGCCCAGGGAGCACAGGGCACGGGCCGCGCCCGCGTCGTGATGGGCCTCCATGTACAGATCGACGACCGACGTCAGCGTCGTACGCGCCTTGTCCAGCTCGCCCAGCTGACGGGCCGCGATACCGGTGCGCCACTGCACCGAGCGGACCAGCAGGCCCTGGTCCACGGCCTGCGCCAGTTCGCTGATCTCGCCCAGACGGTAGAGGTCGCCGCGCAGCAGGCAGTAGTCGCACAGGGCGCCGAGCAGGTTCAGCACCGCCGCCTGGTTCACGCCCTCCGCGTGCCGCAGTGTCGACGTGATGAAGCTCGACTCGTCGTCCAGCCAGCGCAGCGCCTCGTCCAGGGAGGTGAAGCCGTGCGGGCTGAAGCGGTCCGAGCGGGTCGACATGTTGCCGTCGACCAGGCGCAGCACCGACTCGGCCAGGTCGGCGTAGTTCACGATCAGGCGTTCCTGCGCGGCCGTGCGCTCCGAGGGTTCCTCCTCGTCCAGGAGGCGGGCCTGGGCGAAGGCGCGCACCAGGTCGTGCAGGCGGTAGCGGTTGCCGCGCACATGGTCGATCAGGCCGGCCCGGGAGAGCGCGACCAGGTGACGGGTCGCCTCCCCCTCGTTCGTCGCCAGGAGGGAGGCGGCCGCGGCGCCACCGAGGGAGGCGCGGCCGGCGAGGGCCAGCCGGCGCAGCAGCCGTCGGGCCGTGTCCGACTGGTCCGTGTAGCGCAGCCACAGCACACGCTCGATCGGCTCCACAGGGCCGTACGCCCCGAGATCCGTGGCCAGTTGACGGGGGGAGCGCGGGCCCAGCGACGAGCCCGCGATGCTCAGCGCCAGCGGCAGACCGCCGCACAACTCCCTGATCCTGTCGGCCGCATCGGCGTCGTAGGGCCCGGAACTGTCCTGTGCCGTCGCGTCCAGCAACTCCTCGGCGCCCGCCGAGTCCAGTGCCTCGACCGGCAGTTCATGGACATGGGCCGGAAGGTCGGACGGCAGTTCCAGGGGCTCGCGGGCCGTGACCAGGACCAGGCTGTCGGAGCGCTCGGGGACGAG
Organism: Streptomyces sp. DF42; assembly: GCF_058267695.1. Taxonomy (NCBI): domain Bacteria; kingdom Bacillati; phylum Actinomycetota; class Actinomycetes; order Kitasatosporales; family Streptomycetaceae; genus Streptomyces; species Streptomyces sp. DF42. The sequence goes on from NZ_CM177859.1 coordinate 6,174,303, forward strand.
GGTACGGACCTGTTCGGGGTCCGAGGCGTCGTCCAGGACGATGGTGACGGCCAGGCCCGTCAGATGCTGGTGGTACAGCTCGCTCAGCCGCTTGACCTGCTGGTCGGGGGAGGAGCGCTCACGGAACAGCAGCTGTTCGCGCGGCGCGCCGAGCCGGTTGAGCAGGTGCAGCAGGGCGTCGCGGGTGGACAGCGGCGGCTCCTCCGGACTGCCGCCGCGCAGGTCCACGACGCAGGCGCCGCGGAAGTAGTCCTTGAGGTCGTGGGTGGCGCGCACGGCCAGTGTCGTACGACCGCTGCCGGGGGCTCCGTGCAGCACCACGACCGTCGGGCGGGTCTCGGTGCTCGCGCGGGACGCCTGTACCCACTGCCGGATCCTGGCGATCTCCGCCCGGCGTCCGGCGAACACGCCTGCCGGCTCCGGCAGTTGACCGAACGACTGGGCCAGTACGGTGCGCCCGCGGGCCGCCGCGCTCTTGTCCGTGCCGCGCAGCGACGGTCCCTTCTTCTTCGGGCCCGTGGACGCGGCGCTCACCCGCTGCTGATCGAGGAACGGGCGGATGCCGCGCACCTCCAGGGCCGTCAGCCACTGCAGCCGTAACTGCTCGGGGCCGCCCGGCTGGCTCGCGGCGCCGGCGTCGTGATGGGCCGCGGGCAGATGGGAGCCGGCCACCTTGATGACGGTCGCCGCCGCGCCCACGACGCCCACGGTCACACCCGCGCCGAGTGCCGTGCCCGTGTCGGTGCCCAGAGCCATGTCCGCCACCGCCGCTGTGACCGCGGCGACGCCGGCCACCAGCAGGGCGGTTCCCGAACCCTCCTTGGCGTACCGCTGAGCGAAGGTGAGCCGGCCGGCCGCCGCCTCGTCGAGCGCGCGCGTGTAGGCCTCGTACTCCTCGGCGGATGTCTCCGCCATCGCGTCCAGGGCGCTGCGTGAGCGCGACAGCAGCACCGTTCCGTCGGTGTGCCCGCCGGAGCGTCGTACCTCTTCCTCCACGGCCCGTGCCAACAGCCGTTCGGCGTCCGCCCGATGGCTGTCCCGCATGTCACGTCCCCCTCCGGCAGCAACTCCTTTGCCTATGAGTGTCCTTCGGGGAAGGCGTTCGCGCGAGGGGGCGGCGATCACCGGGTTCGGCTTGGGTGACTTTCGGATCATTCGCGGTGGTCGACGTATACAACGGCAGCGGCAGCGGCGGCGGTCGCGGCGGGCGGCGCCTGTCCGGCGTTGAGCGGATCGGGTGGCGTAGTGAGAGGGAACGCCCGTGCTCCTCACGCCCGACGCCGAACCCCCTCTGCTTCGGCACCTGTTTCCGCCCGTCCCCGCCAGTGCATGCCCTTCTTCCAGAAGGGCATCACGGTCACACCTGCCACACGGCAGGGGGATCACACCCCGATCTTGGAACGAGCCTGAGTTCGGCTGGCTGTCGAAGAAGGACGCGATCAACAAGAAGTGAGTCGAAGCTCAGGGCCGGGTCTTCGGGCCCGGCCTTTTCCGTCGCCGGGTCGGTTGCTCCGTCTGTGCGCTGTCCCGTGGCGCGTGGGCGGGGTGGCGGCGGGTGCGTAAGGATGGGGGCATGCCCAACCGACTCGCGCGCGCCACGTCCCCGTACCTCCTTCAGCACGCGGACAACCCCGTCGACTGGTGGCCATGGGAGACGGACGCGTTCGAAGAAGCCCGCCGACGCAATGTCCCCGTCTTCCTGAGCGTCGGCTACAGCGCCTGCCACTGGTGCCACGTCATGGCGCACGAGTCCTTCGAGGACCACGACACCGCCGCCTACATGAACGAGCACTTCGTGTCCGTCAAGGTCGACCGTGAGGAACGCCCCGACGTGGACGCCGTCTACATGGAGGCGGTGCAGGCGGCCACCGGGCAAGGGGGCTGGCCCATGTCGGTCTTCATGACGCCGGACGGGGAGCCGTTCTACTTCGGCACCTACTTCCCGCCCGGCCCGCGTCAGGGCATGCCGTCCTTCCGGCAGGTGTTGGAGGGCGTCACGGTGGCCTGGCGGGACCGCCGGGACGAGGTGGGGGAAGTCGCGGGAAAGATCACTCGGGACCTTGCCGACCGGGAGCTGGGTATCGAGGATGCCGGGACGCCCACCGAGGAGACCCAGGCCCTGGCTCTGCTCCAGCTGACCCGGGACATCGATCCCGCGAGTGGTTGGTTCAAGGGAGACACCAAGTTCCCGCCGTCGATGGTGATCGAGTTCCTGTTGCGCCATCACGTGCGGGCCGGTTCCGTGGCCGCGCTGGAGATGGCAGAAGGGCTGTGCGGCGCGATGGCTCGTTCGAGCCTGTACGACCAGGTGGGAGGCGGGTTCCACCGGTACGTTCTCACGCCGAGGCCCGATGGACCCTTGGTTCCGCACTTCGAGAAGATGCTCTACGACAACGCCCTGCTGTGCCGTGCCTACGCTCACCTGTGGCGCAGCACCGGCTCCGAGCCGGCCCGCCGGGTGGCGCTGGAGACCGCCGACTTCATGGTGCGTGAACTCCGCACGAACGAGGGCGGGTTCGCCTCCGCTCTCGACGCCGACAGTGAGGACGGCGCGGGCGCTCACGTCGAGGGCGCGTACTACGTGTGGACTCCGCGGCAGCTCACCGAGGTCCTCGGTGCCGAGGACGCCGAACTGGCCGCCCAGTACTTCGGAGTCACCGAGGACGGCACCTTCGAGCAGGGCTCCTCCGTCCTGCAACTCCCGCAGCAGGAGGGCGTGTTCGACGCCGAGAGGATCGAGGGGGTCAGGGAGCGGCTGCTGCGGTCCCGGGACGCGCGGCCGGCCCCGGGCAGGGACGACAAGGTGGTCGCCGCCTGGAACGGCCTCGCGATCGCCGCGCTCGCCGAGACCGGCGCCTACTTCGACCGCCCCGACCTGGTCGAGGCCGCGGTCGGCGCCGCCGATCTCCTCGTACGGCTGCACCTGGACGAGCACGCCCGGCTCGCCCGCACCAGCAAGGACGGCCAGGTCGGCGCCAACTCGGGCGTGCTGGAGGACTACGCCGACGTGGCCGAGGGCTTCCTCGCGCTCGCGTCCGTCACCGGAGAGGGCGTCTGGCTGGAGTTCGCCGGGTTCCTGCTCGACCATGTCCTGACCCGCTTCGTCGACCCGGAGAGCGGCAGTCTCTACGACACCGCCGTCGACGCCGAGAAGCTGATCCGCCGGCCCCAGGACCCCACCGACAACGCCACGCCGTCCGGCTGGTCCGCCGCCGCGGGTGCCCTGCTGAGCTATGCCGCACAGACCGGTGGCGCAGCCGCGGCCGGCGGCCACGTCCATCGCACCGCCGCCGAACGGGCGCTGGGTGTCGTCAAGGCGCTCGGCCCGCGCGTGCCCCGCTTCATCGGCTGGGGTCTCGCGGTCGCCGAGGCCCTCCTCGACGGGCCGAAGGAGGTCGCGGTCGTCGGGCCCGCACTGGACGACGAGGCGACAAGGGCCCTGCACCGTACGGCGCTTCTGGGGCTCGCGCCCGGTGCCGTGGTCGCCGTGGGGGTTGCGGAGAGCGACGAGTTCCCGTTGCTCGCCGACCGGCCTCTCGTCGGCGGTGCGCCCACCGCGTACGTCTGCCGTAACTTCACCTGCGACGCTCCGACCACCGATCCGGAAGGCCTGCGCGCCGCGCTGAGCAGCTGAAACGACAGGAAAGCGAAGAGAGTTCACGCAACCGGTGTTCGAATTGTTCACTCTGGGGCATCGTTGTGACGAAACGTGCTCTTCATTGAAATAGCCTGCGCTCTTCACAGATCCCCCCTAATGTCTACACCTGACGCGACAAGAGTGACTGAATGTCGCGGCAGGGGGCATTGGGGATCTGGGGGGATCTTTTGCTGACGTCTGTCTTCATCGCTGCCGTCTCGCTGGCCTTGTTCTGGATGGCGGCTTTCACCCTGTGGTGGCAGATGCACGCGTGGCGTACGCCCGAGGTGCTGGCCTCCACCCGTTTCAGCAGACCGGACGGGGACGAGCACGTCTCGTTCTCGCTGCTGCTGCCGGCACGGCACGAGCAGGCCGTGCTGGACCACACGATCCAGCGGCTGCTGGAGTCCACGCACACCGACTTCGAGATCATCGTGATCGTGGGGCACGACGACCCCGAGACCGCGGCGGTGGCCGAGAAGGCCGCCGAAGGGGACCCGCGTGTGCGGGTCGTCGTCGACACCCACGAGAAGAAGAACAAGCCGAAGGCCATGAACACGGCGCTGCCGCACTGCCGCGGCGATGTCGTCGGGGTCTTCGACGCCGAGGACCAGGTCCACCCCGAGCTCCTCGCCCACGTCGACCACGCCTTCCGGACGACGGGTGCCGATGTCGTGCAGGGCGGCGTCCAGCTCATCAACTTCCACTCCAGCTGGTACTCCCTGCGCAACTGCCTGGAGTACTTCTTCTGGTTCCGCTCCCGCCTGCACCTGCACGCGCAGAAGGGGTTCATCCCGCTCGGCGGCAACACCGTCTTCGTACGGACGGACGTGCTCAGGGAAGCCGACGGCTGGGATCCCGACTGCCTTGCCGAGGACTGCGACCTGGGAGTGCGGCTGTCCAGCGTCGGCAAGAAGGTCGTCGTCGCCTACGACTCCGACATGGTGACCCGGGAGGAGACCCCCGGCTCGCTGATGTCGCTGCTCAAGCAGCGCACCCGCTGGAACCAGGGCTTCCTGCAGGTCTACCGGAAGAAGGACTGGAAGCAACTCCCGGGCCTCGGGCAGCGGATGCTCGCCCGGTACACGTTGATGACGCCGTTCCTGCAGGCCTTCTCCGGTGTGATCATCCCGCTGAACGCGGCGGTCGCACTCTTCCTCGACGTGCCCGTCGGGATCGCCTTCCTCACCTTCCTGCCGCTGGTCACCGCCGCCGTCACCTTCGTCTTCGAGGTCGTCGGACTGCACGACTTCGGCAAGCAGTACGGGCTGCGCGTCCGCCCCGTGCACTACCTGAAGCTGGTCGTGGGCGGTCCCTTCTACCAGGTCCTCCTCGCGGGGGCCGCGATCCGCGCCGTATGGCGTGAGCAACGCGGCCGCAACGACTGGGAGTTGACCAGCCATGTCGGCGCACACCTGGCCCAGGCCGAAACCCGGGCCGGAACCCGCGTCGACGCCCACGCCGAAGCCGGCTCGAACCGTGACCTCCGAGAGGACGTCCCTGCGTGACCTCCACCCTTCCCGCGGTGACCACTCCGAAGGTCCCCGCGCAGCGGCAGCCTGCGCCCGAGTCCGGTTCGGCCGGTCGAACGGCCCCGCCCCGGCGTCTCCGCTCCTCCCGCCCCGACCTCCTCCTGTGCGGCGCGCTCCTGGTCGCGATCCTCGTCGTGCAGGGCTGGAACATCGCCGACTACCCGACACTCAGCGACGACGAGGGCACCTACCTCGCGCAGGCCTGGGCGGTCCAGCAGGGCAAGGGCCTGGCCCACTACACGTACTGGTACGACCACCCGCCGCTCGGCTGGATCCAGATAGCCGTGCTCACCTGGATACCGTCCTGGCTCAGCCCCGGCTCGATGACCGTCGGCAGCATGCGGATCGCGATGCTGGTCGTCTCCGCGATCAGCGCGGTCCTCGTCTACGTCCTCGCGCGCCGGCTGTCGCTGCCGCGCTGGGCCGCCGGGCTCGCCATGGCCCTGTTCGGCCTCTCGCCGCTCTCGGTCGTCCTGCAGCGCGAGATCTTCCTCGACAACATCGCGGTGATGTGGACGCTCCTCGCGTTCACCCTCGCCGCCTCCCCGAGCCGTCACCTCTGGCACCACTTCGGCGCGGGCCTCGCGGCCGCCACGGCCGTGCTCACCAAGGAGACGATGCTCGTCGTCCTGCCGGCGCTGTTCGTCACCATGTGGCGGCACAGCCACCGCGACACCCGGAAGTTCGCGGTGACCGGTGCCGTCACCGCCTGCGTGCTGATCGGCTTCAGCTATCCGCTCTTCGCCCTGCTGAAGGGCGAGTTGGTCCCGGGCGGCGGTCACGTCTCCCTCTGGGACGGCGTCAAGTACCAGATGACCAGGCCGGGTTCGGGCTTCATCCTCGATCAGGGCTCCGGTTCGCACGGCGTCCTGCACTCGTGGCTGTACTACGACCGCGTCCTGCCGCTCGGCGGCCTGGCCGGCGCGCTGCTGCTGGTGGCCACCTGGCGCTGGTCGGTCACCGCCCGCGCCCTCGCCGGACCGGCCCTCACGGTCGCGATCCTCACCGCACTGGCCATGCGCCCGAACGGCTATCTGCCCGCGATGTACGTCATCCAGGCGCTGCCGTTCCTCGCCCTGGTGCTCGCCGGCGGCACCGCCTCCGTCGCCCGCGCGGTGCTGCGCAGGCGGCGGCGGACCGACGAGCAGCGATGGAGGACGGGCGGCCGGTACGCCCTCGCGGCCGTCCTCGCCCTCGCGGCCGGCGCCTACGTCGTCCCGAAGTGGTACGAGGGTGACCGCACCGCCGTCACCGTCGACGCCAACGCCCCCTACCGGGCCGCCTCCACCTGGCTGACCACGAAGGTCGAGAACCCGAAGGGCACCCGCGTCCTGGTCGACGACGCGCTCTGGCTCGACCTGGTGCACGGCGGATACCGGCCCGGACTCGGCGTCATCTGGTTCTACAAGGCCGACCTCGACCCCGCGGTGACCCGGACGATGCCGCACGGCTGGAAGGACCTCGACTACGTCGTCGCCTCCCCGACGGTGCGCCGCGACGCGGTGGATCTTCCCAACGTCGAGGCGGCCATTGAGCATTCGGCCCCGGTCGCCACGTTCGGTACGGGTGCGGACCGGATCGAGATCCGGCAGATCCAGACGACCGGCACGGCTGATGGAGGCACCCGATGACCCACGAGTACACCGCCCGCGGAGAACTCAACGACCCCGCCGTACGCGGCGCCGAGGTCGCCGAGCCCGGTGCCGTCACCATCGTCGTACCGACGTACAACGAGTCCGCGAACATCCGTGAACTCCTGCACCAGATCACCGACTCGGTGCCCTCCCGGCTGCCGTGTGAGGTCGTCTTCGTCGACGACTCCACCGACGACACCCCCGAAGTCATCCGCGAGGCGGCCAGGGACTGCCCGTTCCCGGTGACCGTGCTGCACCGCGAGGAGCCCGTCGGCGGGCTGGGCGGCGCGGTCGTCGAGGGCCTGAAGGCGGCCGGGTCGGACTGGATCGTCGTCATGGACGGTGACTGCCAGCATCCGCCGTCCCTGGTACCGGAGTTGGTGGCCACCGGAGAGCGCGCGAACGCCGGACTCGTGGTCGCCTCCCGCTACATCAAGGGCGGCAGCCGGGCCGGGCTCGCCGGCAACTACCGGGTGGCCGTCTCGCGCGGTGCGACCTGGCTGACCAAGTCCCTGTTCCCGCGCAAGCTGCACGGCATCAGCGACCCGATGAGCGGCTTCTTCGCGATCCGCCGCAGCGACATCACCGCCGAGGCCCTCAAGCCCCTCGGCTACAAGATCCTTCTGGAGCTGGCGGTCCGCAGCCGTCCGCGTCAGGTCACCGAGGTGCCGTTCGTCTTCCAGGACCGGTTCGCGGGGGAGTCCAAGTCGAGCGCGCAGGAAGGCTTCCGCTTCCTGCGCCATCTGGTCGGTCTGCGCACCGCCTCGCCCCTCGCCCGCATGGTGGGCTTCGGTCTGATCGGCGCGAGCGGATTCCTGCCCAACCTCTTCGGCCTGTGGGCGCTGATGGCCGTGGGCATGCACTACGTCCCCGCCGAGATCCTCGCCAACCAGCTGGGCGTCGCCTGGAACTTCGTACTCATCGAGCACCTGTTGTTCCGCGACCGCCGGCAGCACCGTCGCTGGTGGGACCGCGTCGGCCGGTTCGCGCTGCTCGCCAACGCCGATCTGGTGCTGCGCATCCCGCTGATCGCGCTGTTCGTGCACCGGTTCGGGATGGGCGCCCTGTCCGCCACCGCGCTCGCGCTGGTGACGACGTTCGTCCTGCGCTTCGTGGGGACCGAAGCGCTGGTCTATCTGCCGCGCAGGGGGCGCGGCAGTCGCAGCACAGCAAGGAGAGCCGTGTGAACAAACGCAGTTGGGTCAGGAACCGAAGAAGGACCGCACTGGTCGGGGTGGGGACCCTGACCGCCGGTCTGCTCCTGACCTCACCCCAGTCCGCCGAGGCCGCCAACCTCGTCAAGAACGCGGGCTTCGAGACGGCCGGCACCGACGGTATGCCGTCCTGCTGGGAGAAGTCCGGCTGGGGCGACAACGACTTCACCTTCGAGACGACGAACGACGCCCACAGCGGCTCCAAGGCGATGAAGGTGTCGCTCACCCGCCGCGTCGAGGGCGACCGCAAGGCGCTGATCACCGAGTCCGCGCAGTGCGCGCCGGTGGTCACGGCGGGCAAGCAGTACGACCTCGGGCTCTGGTACAAGACGACCACGCCGGACGCGAACATCACCCTGTTCCGGCACGACGCCACGGCCGGCTGGCAGTACTGGACCGACCTCAAGACCCTGGAGATGCAGGGGAGTTGGACGCAGGCCACGGTCCGCACCCCCGCGGTCCCGGCCGGTACCGACCGCATCACCTGGGGCGTCTCGGTCTACGGCACCGGCTCGGCGACCACCGACGACTACACGATGGACCAGGTCCCGGACGTCACACCGCCCGCCACCTGCACGGGCACCGCCGACCAGTGCGCGAACGGCCGCTGGGACGTGCTGCCCACGCAGAACCCGGTCCGCTCCATGCACTCCGTCGTCCTCAACAACGGCAAGGTGCTGCTGATCGCCGGGTCCGGCAACAGCGAGGAGAACTTCAACGCGGGCACCTTCACCTCGGCCGTCTACAACCCGGCCGACGGCACCTACAAGGTGATCCCGACTCCGAAGGACATGTTCTGCTCCGGCCACATCCAGCTGCAGGACGGCCGGGTGCTGGTGCTGAGCGGCAACAAGGCGTTCCCGGTCGCGGGCGGGCACGGCTACGAGGGCTACAAGGACTCGTACGTCTTCGATCCGAAGACCGAGACGTACAGCAAGACCAACGACCTCAACGACGGCCACTGGTACCCGTCGGCGACCGAGCTCGGCAACGGCGACGTCGTCTCCTTCGGCGGTCTGCGCGAGGACTCGACCGGCTCGGTCACCGCCGAGTACTGGTCGGACGCCCAGCAGAAGTGGCTGGCGTTGTGGCAGGTCAACCAGACCTGGTCGTACTGGGGTCTGTACCCGTCGATGATCCTGATGCAGGACGGCCGCCTCTTCTACTCGGGCAGCCATGTCTTCGGCAACAACATCCCGGGCACGGGCAGCGCGATCTACGACTACGGCGCGAACACCGTCACGCAGGTCCCGGGCCTGCAGAAGAAGGACGAGCGCGACCAGTCGGCGAGCGTGCTGCTGCCGCCGGCGCAGGACCAGAAGGTCCTCACCATCGGCGGCGGCAACATCGACTCCAATCCGGAGGGCAACCGCCTGACGGACGTGATCGACCTCAAGCAGGCCGACCCGGCCTATGTCGCCGGGCCCCCGGTCCCGCAGGGCACGGTCGACCTCGGAAACGGCAAGGTGCCCGAGACCGGCAGCCAGGGCAAGATGTACGTCTCCGCCGTACTGCTGCCCGACGGCAAGGTCCTGGAGACGGGCGGCGGACTGCACAACCGGGCCAACCCGGTCTTCGAGGCGTCGATCTACGACCCGGCCGGCAGCACCTTCGACCCGGTGGCCGCCGACCCGGAGGCCCGCGGCTACCACTCGTCGGCGTTCCTGCTCCCCGACGGACGGGTGATGGCCACCGGCGACAACCCGGGCAACGGCACCTGGAACCACAACGTGTCGATCTACACGCCGCCCTATCTGCTCAAGGGCACGCGTCCGACGATCACGTCGGTGATCGACACCGAGTGGAACTACGGCGACACGCAGCGGATCACGGTCGACCGGCCCATCGCCAAGGCCGAGTTGATCCGCCCGGCCGCGGTGACGCACTCGTCCGACCCGAACCAGCGGTTCGTGGACCTGCCGCTGTCCGTCGACGGCAACAACGTCGACCTGAACGTGACGAGCAACCCCAACCTGGCCCCGCCCGGCTGGTACATGCTCTTCGCGGTCGACGCCAACGGGGTGCCCTCGGTGGCGAAGTGGGTGCATCTGCAGGGTCCGCAGGCCCTGAGCGCCGACACCGCCGAGGCGCACGTCCACTCCTTCGCGGACTCCCTTTCCGGCAAGGTGACCGGGCCCGGCAAGAAGCGGACCTCGCAGAAGGTCTCCGTCACCGTCTCCGGCTGCGACCGGCACTACGGCTCGATCAACGTGTGCGTGCCGACCGCCTTCCCGAAGGGCGTGAAGAAGACGACGGCCGCGCGCTGCGACTGGCTGAGGAAGAACGACTACGGCCGTCTGAAGGTCAACGGCGGGGACGACCCGCTGGGGCTCGACCCGAGCGGGGACGGCCTCGCGTGCGCAAAGGCGGACCTGAAGAAGCGGTAGACCCTTCATGACCGGCGGGGCGGGCGGCCCGTGCCGTCCGCCCCGCTCCGTCAGCTGCCGCCGCCGCTGTTGTTCGCGCCCGTGATCGCGGCGTTCGTGTTCCCGCGGGCCGCCCGCTCGCCCGCTCGCCGAGCCTGCTCGGGCGTGGCACCCAGGGCGTTGGCCTCCAGGATCGCCTCGTTGCGGCGCTGTTCGGCCTGCTGCGCGCGCATGGCCCTGAGACTGCTGAGGAAACGCAAAATACCCATGCCCGTCGCGCTACCCGGGACCCGGCACGGCAAACGGCCCCGCGCCTGCCGGGGCACTGGGGCCAGTTGCGAAAGTGGTGTCCGCCGGCCCCCACTCGCCGCACCGCCGAAAGCCCGGGTACGCCCGGTACGACGGCTTCCGGACGGCACTCCTCCAGCCTCCGGCCGGGGCGACCCCCGGAGCACGCACCGACGGTGACACCAGCCGCTGCCGCCGCGGGCGCGCGGCCGCACTTCGGGCGACGGCACCACTTTCACAACAGGCCCTATCCCGCGAACTCCTCCAGGGCGCGCTCCACGATGGCCACCAGCTGCTCGTGGTGCGCGCCCTTCCAGTACGCGCGCCCGCAGTCCTGGCACTGCGCGAAGACGTCGTACGACCGGTGCGTACCGCCCGACAGCTGGTCCGCCACCTCTTCCTTGGTGGCCTCTTTGAGCAGTCCGTTGCAGGCGGTGCACCGCGTCCACGGCTTCAGCTCGGGCCGGAAGCGGTCCAGGACGTCCCGGAGCTGGTCCTCGGGGCGGGTGCTGTAGACATAGGCGCCGGCCCACAGTTCACGGCGGCGCAGCAGGCCCCGGTCGCGGCTGAGCATGACCCGCTGCTCGGCGGCCGAGCGTGCGGACAGGGCCGGGTCGCCGATGTCCGTCGACTCGTACGCCGTGTCCACGCCGAGGAGACGCAGACGGCGGGCGAGGGTGCCGAGGTGGACGTCGAGGAGGAAGCGCAGCGGCGCGCCGGGGACCCGCTGGGGGCGGTCGACGCAGCGGACCTCCACGCGGTCGCCCGCGGCGGGGACGTACGACAGCGGTACCTCGCGGCCGTTCACCCACAGCGTGCCGACCTCGGTCAGCGGGACGCCCGTCGACTCGACGGCATGGCCGAGGGAGGAGACGCCGTCGGTGACGAGCGCGGTGGCGGCGCTACGGCGCTCGTGCGGGACGAACACGGCCAGGTCGGGGGCGAACTCGACGTGGATCTCGGGACCGTTCACCCGGTCAGGATGCCACGGGCGGGGATCAGGGGGCGTCCGGCGGATCAGCCCGGCGTCGCGGGGCCTGGCACGCACTCCCCACCTGCCCTCAAAGGCGCGGGTGGACCCTCAGTGGCGTCGACGCAGGTCGCCGATGCACCGCATCGGCGCCCTCCTCCGTGTCGGCGCCCTCCTCCGCCTTGCAGCCGCACGCACCAGGCCCCGCTCGGCTCGGTCCGGAGGTGCCGCAGCTCATAGCCGGCCTGATCCGCCGGACGCCCCCCGAGGCTCAGTGGCCGGTGGGGAGGCCGCGGTCCAGGACGTCCAGGGCGCGGTCCACGAGGTCGCTCAGCTCGCCCTCGAAGCCGTTCTCGGCCCAGTACATGTAGACCTCCATGAGGCCGCCGATGAAGGACATCGCGTAGACGCGGACCTCGATGCTGTCCGGTTCCAGGCCGTGGCGCTCGCCGACGGCCTGGCGGAGCATGCGGCCGGTCGACGACATGCTCTCGACCATGCGGGAGCGGACGGCGGGGATCTGGGCCGCGAGGTGCGCCCGCACGCGGGTCACCTCGGGGTCCTCCCGGTCGTTCGCTCCGATGGCCAGGTGCATCACGTGCCGCACCGATTCCATCCACGGCTCGCCGGCCGGCCGGGCGCGCAACTCCTCGGCCATCAGGGGGTCGTACTCGTCCGTGAGGACGATGTCCTCCTTGGTCGGGAAGTAACGGAAGACGGTCGACGGCGACACCTCGGCGCGCTCGGCGATCTGCTCGATGGTCGTGGCGTCGTACCCCTGCTCCTTGATCAGCCCGTATGTCGCGGCGCGGATCGCCTTGCGGGTCTTGATCTTCTTGCGTTCCCGCAGGCCCGGCTGAGGGGGGTCGGCGGGGGAGGAGTAGGAGGATCGTGCGGCCGTCATGGGGTTCATTGTCAGGCATCCTCCGCGGCGGCGGCCATGTCGGGTTCGGGGCGTGCCACCGGTCGCGCGGAGGTCGTCCTCGGCAGGAAGGCCGCCGCCAGCAGCGCCGCCACGAGAGCCGCGACGCCGCACACCAGCAGGACGACGCCCATGCCGTGGACGTACGCGCTGTTCGCGGAGGCCGCCAGGCGGCCCGCGTTGCCGGGGCCCGCCCGCCCGGCGACGAGGTGCGCCGCGACCACGGAGTCCCCCGCGGTGTCGGCGGCCCGGGCCGGCAGCCCGGTGACGTCGAGCCGGTCCCGGAAGGTGCTCGCCAGGAGGCTGCCGAGCAGGGCGATGCCGATCGCCGCGCCGACCTGGCGCAGCGTCATCAGCAGGCCCGAGCCGCTGCCGGCCCGGTCACGGGGCAGGGCGCCGAGGGCACCGTCCATCGCGGGCACGACGGAGAAACCGAAGCCGAATCCGGTGATCGAGAGCCACAGCGCGGTGAAGCCGTAACCGGAGTCGGCCGTCGTACGGCTGCCGAGCAGGGCGGCGAAGGCCAGCACCACCAGGCCGGCGCTGACCACGGCACGCGACCCGAACCTGGCGACGACCGGCTGCGCGCCCCGCGCGGCGACCATCAGACCGCCCATCATCGGCAGCAGCCGCAGACCGGTGCCGAGGGCGTCGTGGCCGAGGACGGCCTGGAGGTACTGGGGCAGCACGAACAGCAGGCCGGACAGGACGAACATGACCAGGGTCGCGGCGAGCGTGTTGAACAGGAAGCCGCGCTGGGCGAGCAGCGTCATGTCGAGCATCGGCCGCTCCACCTGCCGCTCGCGCAGCACCAGTGCGGTGATCAGGACCACGGACGCGGCGAACATGGCGAGGACCAGCGGGTCGCCCCAGCCGCGGCCGGGCCCCTCGATGATCGCGTAGATGAGGGCGCCGAGCCCGGTCGCGGTGAGCGCGGTGGACAGGACGTCTACCTTCGGGGAGGCCGGGTCGCGCGTCTCGGGGAGCAGGAAGACGCAGGCGGCGATGCCGATCGCGGCCATCGGGACGTTGACCAGGAAGATCGAGCCCCACCAGAAGTGGTTCAGCAGCCAGCCGCCGATGATCGGACCGAGCGGCATGCCGAGCGCGGAGGCGGCGGAGATGACGCCGACGGCCTTGGTGCGCTCCTCGGAGCCGAACAGCGAGGGCAGCACGGACAGGGCGAGCGGGGTGACGAGCGCGCCGCCGATGCCCATGAACGCCCGGGCCGCGACCACCCAGTTGACGTCCGGCGCCAGCGCGCCCAGCAGCGAGCCGGCCAGGAAGACCCCGAGCCCGGCGATCAGCATCCGCCGCCGCCCGAACCGGTCGCCGAGCAGTCCGGCCGGGAGCATCAGCGCCGCGAAGACGACGACGTACGCGTCCGCCATCCACTGCTGCCGGCCGGTGGTGGCGCCCAGCTCCCGCGTCATCGTGGGCAGCGCGACGTTGAGGATCGTCATGTCGAAGCCGAGCGTCAGCAAGCTCGCGACCAGGGCCCCGAGGGCCCACCAGCGCCGAGGGTCCCGGGGAGCCTCTTCCAGCTGAGTGACAGTAACCATGAAATGAGAGTAGCTCTCAAAATGTAGCTGCTGTCAATCGGCAGTAGGTATCGGGGCAAGGAAAATGGCCACGGCTGGAGAGCCGTGGCCATGGGGAAAGCGGTGGAGCGGTTACCCGTGCTGGTACGCCACCAGCGAGATGCCCACGTAGTGGACGACGAACGCGGCCAGCGTGAAGGAGTGGAAGACCTCGTGGAAGCCGAACCAGCGCGGTGACGGGTTCGGCCGCTTGATGCCGTAGATCACGCCGCCCGCGCTGTAGAGGAGACCGCCCACGATCACCAGGACCAGCACGGCGATGCCGCCCGCGTGCATGAAGTCCGGCAGGAAGAAGACGGCCGCCCAGCCCATCGCGATGTAGCAGGGGGTGTAGAGCCAGCGCGGGGCGCCGACCCAGAAGACGCGGAAGATGATGCCCGCGGCCGCGGCGCCCCAGATGCCCCACAGCAGCCACTGTCCCTTGGCGCCGGGCAGCAGCAGCATCGTCAGCGGTGTGTAGGTGCCCGCGATGATCAGGAAGATGTTGGCGTGGTCGAGTCGGCGCAGGACGCCGTCCATGCGCGGGCTCCAGTTGCCCCGGTGGTACAGCGCGCTGACGCCGAACAGCAGGCAGGCCGTCAGGGCGAAGATCCCGCAGGCGATGCGCCCTCTGGACGAGTCCGCGAGGGCGGTGAGCACCAGACCGGCGATGAGCACGGCCGGGAACATGCCCAGATGCAGCCAGCCGCGGAGCTTCGGCTTGATCGGCTCGGCGAGCTGCTGGGCGTGCTGCTTTATCTGGTGCGGGAGGGAGGGGGCGCCGGAGTCGCGGCCGGCGGCCGGCGTGTCCGTGGGCGCGTCGGGGACAGGCGCAGTCATGCGCTCAATCGTACCTACGGAACCGTAACTTAGGGATGAGCGCGGGCCGAGAACCGGTCAAGAGTGGCCATCCTCTCACGGGAGTTGGGTCCACGTCCGTCAGGCAAAAGAACCGTCAGATGAACTCAACGTGCACGCAAAAACACGCTGGGAAACACACGGCGGCGTGACGATCCCCACTCCGCTCACCTGTGAGGTCCTCTGGACATATGGGCGCTGGCGTCGGATGATCATATGAGTGCGGTCGGCACCGGATGAGCGCTGAGGATCCAGCCACGAAGCATCCGGGCCGCAGCCCCCACGGGGCCTCCCAATAAAAAATCCCTCATTTAGGAGCAATCGTGGCGCGCGACAACGCGGCTCCCACCGTCATCCCCACCAAGCATCAGGAACTGGTCTCGTGGGTGAACGAGATCGCTGAACTGACCCAGCCGGACAGTGTGGTCTGGTGTGACGGATCCGAGGCCGAGTACGAGCGGCTGTGCGAAGAGCTCGTCGCGAAGGGCACGTTCAAGAAACTCGACCCGATCAAGCGCCCGAACTCCTACTACGCGGCCTCCGACCCGAGCGACGTCGCGCGCGTCGAGGACCGCACCTTCATCTGCTCCGAGAAGGAGGCGGACGCCGGCCCGACCAACCACTGGAAGGACCCCGCCGAGATGCGGGAGATCTTCCAGGGCGAGAAGGGCGTCTTCCGCGGCTCGATGAAGGGCCGGACGATGTACGTCGTCCCGTTCTGCATGGGCCCCCTCGGCTCGGACCTGTCCGCGATCGGCGTCGAGATCACCGACTCCGCCTACGTCGCCGTGTCGATGCGCACGATGACCCGCATGGGACAGCCGGTCCTCGACGAACTCGGTTCCGACGGCTTCTTCGTGAAGGCCGTCCACACCCTCGGCGCCCCCCTCGCCCAGGGCGAGGCGGACGTCCCGTGGCCCTGCAACTCCACCAAGTACATCTCGCACTTCCCCGAGGGCCGCGAGATCTGGTCCTACGGCTCCGGCTACGGCGGCAACGCACTGCTCGGCAAGAAGTGCTACGCCCTGCGCATCGCGTCCGTGATGGCCCGCGACGAGGGCTGGCTCGCCGAGCACATGCTGGTGCTCAAGCTCACCCCGCCGCACGGGGAGCCGAAGTACGTGGCGGCGGCGTTCCCCTCCGCCTGCGGCAAGACCAACCTCGCCATGCTGGAGCCCACCATCTCCGGCTGGACGGTCGAGACGATCGGCGACGACATCGCCTGGATGCGCTTCGGCGAGGACGGCCGCCTGTACGCGATCAATCCCGAGGCCGGCTTCTTCGGCGTCGCGCCCGGCACCGGTGAGCACACCAACGCCAACGCGATGAAGACGCTGTGGGGCAACTCGGTCTTCACCAACGTCGCGCTCACCGACGACAACGACGTCTGGTGGGAGGGCATGACGGAGGAGACGCCGGCCCATCTGACGGACTGGAAGGGCAACTCCTGGACGCCGGAGTCCCAGACCCCGGCCGCCCACCCCAACGCCCGCTTCACCACCCCCGCCGCCCAGTGCCCGATCATCGCGCCCGAGTGGGAGGACCCCAAGGGCGTGCCGATCTCGGCGATCCTCTTCGGCGGCCGGCGCGCCACCGCGGTCCCGCTGGTGACGGAGTCCTTCGACTGGAACCACGGCGTCTTCCTCGGCGCCAACGTGGCCTCCGAGAAGACCGCCGCCGCCGAGGGCAAGGTCGGCGAACTGCGCCGCGACCCCTTCGCCATGCTGCCGTTCTGCGGCTACAACATGGGCGACTACATGGGGCACTGGGTCGACGTCGCCAAGGACAAGGATCAGGCGAAGCTGCCGAAGATCTACTACGTCAACTGGTTCCGCAAGAACGACGAGGGCAAGTTCGTCTGGCCCGGCTTCGGCGAGAACAGCCGTGTCCTGAAGTGGATCGTCGACCGCCTCGACGGCAAGGCGGACGGCGTCGAGACCCCGATCGGCGTCCTGCCGGCCAAGGGTGCCCTCGACACCAAGGGCCTCGACCTCTCCGAGGCGGACCTGGACTTCCTCCTCACCGTCGACACGGAGGTCTGGCGCGAGGAGGCCGCGCTGGTGCCCGAGCACCTCAACACCTTCGGCGAGCACACCCCGAAGGAACTGTGGGACGAGTACCGCGCGCTGGTCGAGCGCCTGGGCTGAGCCCGCACCGAGACTCCGCGGCCGGTTGGGATGTGCCCTGACCACAGATCGTCACGGCCGGCCGCGGTGACCGACCGGCGAGGTTCCGCACAACGGCGTGCGGGGCTCAGGGCCTGTCGTCGCGTTCCCGTCCGCCCCGACGGGAAGGCGACGACAGGCCTTCGTCTCCTTCCGCCATCACCTCTGTGCGGACCGGTCGTGCCGGTGCTGATCCTCGTGGTCGTGGCGGGCCTGCTGCACTGAGGTCAGTTCGCCCGCCCCCGGTCCTCCAGATACCGGGTGTGCGACTCCTGGCGCCGCTCCTCGGTCTCCCGCAGGACGGTCGCCAGCTTGCGCAACTCCTCGTGCACCAGGACCAGTTGACCCGCCCGCCGTTGGCCACGTAGGAGGCGTCGGCGAGATAGAGGGCGCCGGGGTTGGAGGACTCCGGATCGGTACTGGAGATGAACAGCGTCCCGCTCAACTCGCCGTATTTTCCTGACCCCTTGAGCTGCTGCCAGGTGCGGTCGCGCTGGGCGGCGCCGAGATATGCGGCCATCTTCAGGGTGCCGCGGTGCCCGGTGTCGAGGGTCGCGAGGCCGTTCGCGGCGAGCACCTGGGCGGCGTCCCGGCGGGCCACGACGACGAGCGGCGAGTAGAAGGGCCGGGGGAGGGTCCCGTGCACCTTGTAACGGGAGGCCAGTTCGACGGCGGGCGCCTGGCTGGACGGGAACGCGAGGTCGTACCCCTTGAGGTCGAGTCCCTCCATGGCCCAGGAGCCCGAGGTCTCGGCCTTGACGGTGTAGCCCTTGGTGGCGAGGGCCTTCACCACGTCCGGATCGGTGAAGTACTCGGCCTTCTCCGACCCGATCACCATGCGCACGGTCTTCGTTGCCGTGCCCGTGTCCCCGTCACTGCGGCCTGCGACGACGGCAACCACCACGCCACCGATCAGCAGCACCGCGAGGACAATCCCTGCGATTCGTCTCACGCCGGGAGCGTGCTCCCGGAACCCGACATTCCCCGCCGCAGCGGGTGAACGGGGGGTGTCACCCCGGTCCCGGAACAACACGCGTCAACCGCACGCCCCCAGGGGGCGCGGGGAACTGCGCGACAAGCCACACTCAACCCGCACCCGCAGAACGACACGGCCCCCTACGGCGATTAGGCACCCCCCGCCCAAGCCAACGCAGTGCATGGCGCCCGGTCCGCGCGTCTCTGCGGGTGCGCGCGGACCGGGGCCGTCAAAGGGGAGCCGGAGGGCTCAGCGGGACGCGAGTTCGCGTGGCTCCAGAGCCGCCGCGTGCACGTCCATCTGCTCGGCGGCGAGGATCGCGGCCGCCGTGTCGGCGCGGGAGGCCGCCACGACCAGGGCGCGCCCGGCGAGGGCGTGCGCCCGCCGGTGCAGCACCATGGAGTCGCCGTCGGACGCTGCCACGGACGTGCGGACCGGCGTCATCCCGCCGCGCAGCCGGGCCACCTGCGCGGCGAGCCGCTCGGCCGCGGTGTCCAGGTCCTCGGCGGGGGCCAGGGTCCGCAGCTCGTCCGTGACGGCGAGGAGCGCCGCGAGATGACCGGCGAGCTGGATGTCCAGCTCCTCCTCACGCGAGCGGTGCGGAAAGTCGGAGGGCGTGCCGGCCATCGCGCTGTGCACCGACTTGGTGCGGATCGGTTCGTACATGGATGGCCTCCCGTGCTGTCAGGAAACCATCCTAGCTTAGATTTCGTCTAAAGTTGAGCGAACGCAAAAGATCTACGGCTGGCCGTAGCCGTCCAGGAAGTTCCCGATCCTGGTGACCGCGTCCCGCAGATCCCCGACCGACGGCAGGGTCACGACCCGGAAGTGGTCGGGCTCCATCCAGTTGAACCCGGTCCCCTGCACGACCATGATCTTCTCCCTGCGCAGCAGGTCCAGGACCATCCGCCGGTCGTCCTTGATCTTGAAGACCTTGGGGTCGAGGCGCGGGAAGAGATACAGCGCGCCCTTGGGCTTCACGCAGGTCACACCCGGGATCTGGGTGAGCAGCTCGTACGCGACGTCCCGCTGCTCCTTCAGCCGTCCGCCCGGCAGCACCAGATCGTTGATCGTCTGCCGGCCGCTCAGTGCGGCGACCACGCCGTGCTGTCCCGGCATGTTCGCGCACAGGCGCATGTTCGCGAGGATCGTCAGACCCTCGATGTAGGAGTCCGCGTGCGCGCGCGGGCCGGAGATCGACATCCAGCCGACCCGGTAGCCGGCCACCCGGTACGCCTTCGACATGCCGTTGAAGGTGAGGGTCAGCAGGTCCGGGGCGACCTTCGCGGTCGGGGTGTGCGTGGCGCCGTCGTAGAGGATCTTGTCGTAGATCTCGTCCGAGCAGACCAGCAGGTTGTGGCGGCGGGCGATGTCGGTGAGCCCCTTGATCATCGCCTCGTCGTACACGGCCCCCGTCGGGTTGTTCGGGTTGATGACGACGATCGCCTTGGTGCGGTCGGTGACCTTGCGCTCGACGTCCGCGAGGTCGGGCATCCAGTCCGACTGCTCGTCGCAGCGGTAGTGCACGGCCGTGCCGCCGGAGAGGGAGACGGCGGCGGTCCACAGCGGGTAGTCGGGCGACGGTACGAGGACCTCGTCGCCGTCGTCGAGCAGGCCCTGCATGGCCATCACGATCAGCTCGGAGACGCCGTTGCCGACGAAGACGTGCTCGACGTCCGTCTCGATGCCGAGGGTCTGGTTGTGCATGACGACCGCGCGGCGCGCGGCCAGCAGGCCCTTCGCGTCGCCGTAGCCGTGCGCCGTCGACACGTTGCGGAGGATGTCCTCCAGGATCTCGGGCGGGCACTCGAAGCCGAACGCCGCCGGGTTGCCGGTGTTCAGCTTGAGAATGCGGTGCCCGGCAGCTTCCAGCCGCATCGCCTCCTCGAGCACCGGGCCCCGGATCTCGTAACAGACGTTGGCGAGCTTGGTCGACTGGATCACCTGCATGTCTGGGAGCTTACGGCCCGGTAACGCCTCTTGGGCCGTGTTTTCCACCACGTGAGACGCGGCGATTTGGGTGGTTATCGCCGGTGGCGGTCCCAGGGGCCCCATGCGTCTCCGTGAGCCGTGGTCGTGCCCGGGTCGCCCGAGTGGGTGAACGGGCCGCCGAACGTGTGCCGCCCGCTGCCGGAGGCGCCCCCGCCGGAAAGAACTCCTTGCCCAGCCACTCCTTTCCCTTCAGAATGCACATGTCAAATATGGGCGGCCGGAAAATCTCCGGTCGCCCAAGTCGCAAGAGGGGACCCCCACATGAAGAAGCCTCTCGGCGCCGTGCTCTTCGCCCTGGTGATGGCCGGGGCAGGCGTGGCACCAGCGGTCGCGGCACCGGTGTCCACCAACGGCACCGCCGCGCCCGCCGTCAAGGCCGTCAACTTCGCCGGCACCGTCTCGCTCAGCAACTGCTCCGGCTCCGTCATCCGCTTCCCGAACTCCGCGGACTCCGACCCGGCGCTCGTCATGTCCAACGGCCACTGCCTCGAGACCGGCTTCCCGCAGCCCGGCGAGGTCATCACCGGCCAGTCCTCCAGCCGTACCTTCGGACTGCTGAACTCCTCCGGAAGCAAGATCGCCACGCTCCGGGCCAACCAGGTCGTCTACTCGACCATGACCGACACCGACGTCACGATCTACCGGCTGACGACCACCTACGCGGCGATCAAGAGCTCGTACGGCATCAGCCCGCTCACCCTGCAGGACACGCACCCGACCGCCGGCACCGCGATCACCGTCGTCTCCGGCTACTGGAAGCGCACGTACGCCTGCAACGTCGACGGCTTCGTCTACCGCATCAAGGAGGGCGACTGGACCTGGAAGGACTCGGTCCGTTACACCTCCGCCTGCCAGACCATCGGCGGCACCTCGGGCTCGCCGGTCATCGACAACGCCACCGGCAAGGTCGTCGCCGTCAACAACACCGGCAACGAGGACGGCGAGCGCTGCACCGAGAACAACCCCTGCGAGGTCGACCAGAGCGGCAACGTGACGGTCCGCAAGGGCATCAACTACGCCGAGGAGACCTACCAGATCCCGGCCTGCTTCGGCGCCGGAAACAAGCTCGACCTCAGCAAGAGCGGATGCGTCCTGCCCAAGCCGTAGTGCGCGGTGGGGCGTTCCGTCACACGGGACTGCGACGGACCGCCCGCCCCGCCAGCACATCCGTGCGCCGCCCGTCCTCGATCACGAACCGCCCGTCGATCAGGACATGCGGAACGCCCGTCGGGAGCGCGCGCGGATTCTCGTACGTCGACCCCGCCGCCACCGCCTGCGGGTCGAACAGGACCAGGTCCGCCCGGTACCCCTCGCGGACCAGACCCCGGTCCGGCAGCCGCAGCCGTGCGGCGGGCCGGGACGTGAGGTGGGCGACGCACTCCTCAAGCGACAGCACGCCCAACTCCCGTACGTAGTGGCCGAGATAGTGCGGGAAGGTGCCGTAGGCCCGCGGATGCGGCTTCGCGCCTTGCAGGATGCCGTCCGAGCCGCCGGTATGGACGCGGTGCCGCATGATCGCCCGGACGTTCTCCTCGTGGCCCACGTGCTGCAGGATCGTGGGACCCAGCCGGTCCTCGAGGAGCAGGCGACGGGCCGTCGCCCACGGCGACTCGCCGCGCAGGTCCGCCGACTCCCTGACCGTCCGGCCGACGAAGCCGCCCAGCCCCGGATCCGTCACGCCCGAGATCTCGATCGTGTCCCACTCGATGGGTACGCCGTGGCAGCCGTCGGCGCCCACGACCTCCAGGTGGTGCCGGATGCGCTCGGCCGTCTCCTCGTCCGCCAGCCGCTTGAGGATCGCCTCCGGGCCGCCCTCGCCCGCCCAACTCGGCAGCATGGCCACCAGAGTGGTGCAGCCTGGCGTGTAGGGGTACGTGTCCAGGCTGATGTCCGCCCCGGACGCGAGCGCCTCGTCCAGCAGGGTCAGCAGCTCCGGTGCCCGGCCCTCGTTCACGCCGAAGTTCATCGTGGCGTGGGCCAGGTGGAGCGGGCAGCCCGCCTCCCGGGTCAGGGCGACCATCTCCTCGTACGCCTCAAGGGCCCCGGCGCCGTAGGAGCGGTGGTGCGGGCAGTAGTAGCCGCCGTAGGACGCCACCACCCTGCACAGCTCGGTGAGTTCGGAGTCCTTGGCGTACATGCCGGGTGTGTAGGTCAGCCCGGACGACATGCCGACCGCGCCCTGCTCCATGCCCTCGGCGACCAGCCGGCACATGCGGTCGAGCTCCCGCGGGGTCGCCTCCCGGTCCTCCCAGCCGACGGCCAGCATGCGGACCGTTCCCTGGGGGATGAGATACGCCGCGTTCACGGCGATCCCCCGGCCCTCGAATCCGTGGTCCAGCCGGTCCAGGTACTCGCCGACCGAGCGCCAGTCGAAGTCGATGTCGTCGCCGTGGCCGTTCCAGCCGGTGATCGCCCGGCGCACCTCGGCGAGCGTGCGGTCGTCCACGGGTGCGTACGACAGCCCGTCCTGGCCCAGGACCTCAAGGGTGACCCCCTGTGCGGCCTTGGCGCTGTGGTCGGGGTCGCGCAGGACGGCCAGATCGCTGTGGGCGTGCATGTCGATGAAACCGGGGGAGAGGACGAGCCCCTCGGCGTCCAGCTCCCGCATGGCCTTCGGGCGCTGGCAGCCCGCCGCCGCGGCCTCCTTGACGATCGACACGATCCTGCCGCGGTCGACCACCACGTCCGCGCGGTAGGCCGGCTCACCGCTGCCGTCCACCACGTCCGCGTCCCGGATGACGAGCTGCTCCACGACTCCTCCTAGAAGAACGTGCGGATGTAGTCGACCACCGTGCCGTCCGCCTCGACCAGCGGGATCAGCTGCCACTTGTCGAAGGACGTGCACGGATGGGACAGACCCATCCCCACCCAGTCTCCGACGTCCAGGTCCGCCTCGGCAGTGGTCCGCAGCCAGGTGTGCTGGTCGGACAGGCCGGTCACCGAGACACCCGTCGCCGGGCGCTCGGCGCCGTCCCGGCGGACGACCTGCGCGAGGGGGAGGTCCAGGTCGTACGCCGCGTCCCGCTTGCCCGCGTTGGCGAAGGCCTGATCGGGGGAGGGGCGGGAGACCACCTGTGCCCAGAGGCGGAAGGCCGGCTCCAGGGCGCCCTCGCCGGGGACGCGGTTGAAGGGGGTGATCTTGCGGTAGTGGCCGTCGTCGTGCGAGACGTACGCCCCCGAGCGCAGCAACTTCAAGGCCGGCGCGGAGAGTTCGGGAAGCGCGGCGAACACGTCTGCCACCGCGTCGAACCAGGCGCTGCCGCCCGCGCTCACCACGATCTCGTCCAGGCCCGCGAACCGCCCCGCCTTGTCGAAGTCCACGGCCAGCGCGACCAGCCGGCGCAGCCACGCGTGCACCCGCTCCGGGTCGGCCCCGGGGACCTCGCCCTCGTAGCCCGCGACACCGGCGAGCCGCAGCGTCCCGGCCGCCGCCACCGCGTCCGCGACCGCCGCGCACTCCGCCTCCGTACGGACACCGGTACGGGCGCCCTCCCCGGCGGCGAGCTCGACCACCACGTCCACCGGGCGGGACGTCCCCCGCAGGGCCTCGTCCATCAGCCGGACGCCGTGCACGGAGTCGACGTAGCAGACGAAGCGGAAGTCGCCGTCGGACTCCAGCTCGCCGGCGATCCAGCGCAGGGCCGAGGGGTCCACGAGCTCGTTCGCGAGGAAGACCCGCCGGATCCCGAACGCCCGCGCCACCCGCACCTGGTGCGGTACGGCGAGCGTGATCCCCCACGCCCCGCGCTCGATCTGCTGCCGGAACAGCCGGGGTGCCATGGAGGTCTTGCCGTGCGGGGCGAAGGCCAGGCCGTGGCGGGCCGCGTAGGTCTCCATGAGCGCGAGGTTGTGCTCCAGGCGCTCGGCGGACAGGGCGAGTACGGGGGTCGCGAAGCCGTCGGTGAAGAGGTTGCGGCGCTGGGCGGCCAGCTCGCCGACGGTCAGGCCGTCGGCGTCCGGCGGGAGGCCCTTGAAGCGGTGGTCGACGCGTTCCTCGGCGAGGCGAGCGAGCGCTTCGGTACCGGTGTCGAGGGACACGAGGCCTCCCTGATCAGGTGAGTTGCAGCATCTGCAACGTCCATTGCGTATGTCGCTTACCGCTGTCTAACATCCAGGCCAACGCCGGGTCAATGGAGCCGCCGCGACCCCGGACCGCAAGGAGCCACGACCATCGTGAATGTCCCCGACGTCGTGGACGTCGTCGCGCTCGGCGAGTCCATGGTCACGTTCCTGCCCACCCTCCCGGGCCGCCTCGCCGACGTCCCCTCCTTCGACCGCGCCATCGGCGGCGCGGAGTCCAACGTGGCGTGCGCGCTCGCGGCCGCCGGGCACTCGACGCGATGGGTGAGCAGGGTCGGCGCCGACGGGTTCGGCGACCACCTGGTCGAGGCGATCGGGGCCCACGGCGTCGATGTCACCGCCGTGCGACGGGACCCGGCGCGGCCGACCGGCGTCTACTTCCGCACGGCCGGTGACCGGGCCACCGACGCCCACGAGGTGGCGTACTACCGGGCCGGGTCGGCCGCCTCCGCGATGTCCGTCGGGAACACGGACCTGGACGCGGTGCGGGCGGGGCGGGTGCTGCACCTGTCGGGGATCACGCCGATGCTGTCCGACGCCTGTCTCGGCCTGGTACGAGAACTGACCGCGCCCCGCCCGGACCGGCCGCTCGTCTCCTTCGACATCAACCACCGGCCCGCGGTGTGGCGGCAGGCCGACGGGCCCGGCGTGCTGCTGGAGCCGGCGCGCGGCGCCGACCTGGTGTTCGTGGGCGAGGACGAGGCCGAGGACGTGTGGGCGCTCCGGGGCGCCGAGGCCGTCCGGGCCGCCTTCCCCGATCCCGAGGTGCTCGTCGTCAAGCAGGGCGGCCGGGGGGCGACCGTGTTCGACAAGGGGAGCGCCGCCACCTTCGTTCCCGCCCCGCGGGTGGACGTGGTGGCCGCCGTCGGTGCCGGGGACGCCTTCGCCGCCGGCTTCCTGTCGGCCACCCTGCGCGGGCTGCCCGTTCGGGCCCGCCTGCGCCACGGCCACCTCTGGGCCGCCGCCGCCCTCACCGCCCCCGGCGACCTCGCCGCGCCTCCTGCCCGCGACCACGCCGACCGCCTCGCGGCCCTGGACGACGACGCGTGGGGGAGACTTCGACTCGGCCCCGGCTGGACGCAACAAGCCGTCGATCACGCCAGCGACCGGGCCGAGAAGGAGGCACGTACGCCATGAGCCAGACCGTCGACCGCGCGCTCAGCATCCTGCCGCTACTCGCCGAGGGGCCCGCCGACCTCGGCCAGGTCGCCGACCGGCTCGGCGTGCACAAGTCCACGGCACTGCGGCTGCTCAGGACACTGCACGAGCACGGCCTGGTCTACCGGCAGTCCGACCAGCGCTACCGCCTCGGCGCCCGCCTCAT
This sequence comes from Streptomyces sp. DF42, assembly GCF_058267695.1. Lineage (NCBI taxonomy): Bacteria > Bacillati > Actinomycetota > Actinomycetes > Kitasatosporales > Streptomycetaceae > Streptomyces > Streptomyces sp. DF42. The sequence continues at coordinate 6,199,841 of NZ_CM177859.1, forward strand.
CGCGCTCGCCCATGAGGCCATGGAGAACCTCGACATCCGCGAGATCGCCCACCCCCACCTCGTCCGCCTCAACGAGCAGTGCGGGCACACCGTCCATCTCGCGGTGTACGAGGAGTCCGAGGTCCTCTACATCGACAAGGTGGAGAGCCGGTACCCGGTCCGGATGTACTCGCGCATAGGGAAGCCGGTGGCGATCACCGTCGCGGCGGTGGCGAAGCTGCTGCTCGCAGATCTGCCCGAAGGTGAGCGCCGGGCCGTCGCCGACAGGCTCGACTACCCCATGTACACATCCCGTTCCACCCCCAACGCTCCTGCTTTTCTACGGGAGTTGGAGAAGGTGCGCGATCAGGGCTGGGCCACCGACCTCGGTGGCCACGAGGAGTCCATCAACTGCGTCGGCGCACCGGTCCGCGGTGCCGACGGCCGGGTGGTCGCCGCGATGTCGGTCTCCGCGCCGAACGTCGTCGTCACCGCCGACGAACTCCTCACCCTGCTCCCGCTGGTGCGCCGCACGGCCGACGCGATCAGCGGGGAGTACTCGGGACGCACGCCTGTGAAGGACACCGAATGAGGACCCCCGCAACGAAGGGCATCGCATGACCGAGAAGATCGCGCTCACCCCGAAGACGCACACCACCCCGCCCGCGAAGTTCTCCCACGGCGTCAGGAAGGGCAACATCCTTCAGGTCGCGGGGCAGGTCGGCTTCCTGCCCGCCGAGGAGGGCAAGGCCCCCACGCCCGCCGGCCCGACCCTGCGCGAGCAGACCCTCCAGACCCTCGCCAACGTCAAGGCGATCCTCGAAGAGGGCGGCGCGAGCTGGGACGACGTGATGATGATCCGTGTCTACCTCACGGATGTGGACCACTTCGCCGAGATGAACGGCATCTACAACACCTACTTCGAGGAGCAGGGCCTCACCCAGCCGCCCGCCGCCCGCACGACGGTGTACGTCGGTCTGCCCGCGGGGCTCCTCATCGAGATCGACGCGCTGGCCGTCCTCGGCTGACGCCCCCGCAACTCCCGTACCCCGTACGTCATCACGGTGCGGCGCCCGTTGCCGAGACCGCAGTCAGGTCTCAGCATTCCGGGTATTTCGGCCCGGAAGGTCCGTCTCATCACCAGAGCGTCAGGGGCTCGGCTTGAGTACGGTCTCTCGTTTCCGTCTGCCGCTGGTGCGGCAGGGTTGCGCCACCTGCCCGCCCCGCGCTCGCCTTGCGGCGGGTGAGCGAGCGGGACAACCTGAAGACGTGGACGGTGCTGGAGTCGGTGCTGTCGGTGACGGGGTTCGTGGTGGCGGGTGTGGTGAGCCTGTTCGTGTAGGAGGTCGGGCCGGGCCGGGGTGGAACCTGGCCCGGTACTCACCCGGGCTCGTGGTGAGGCGGCGGCGGAAGGTCCGGACGAGGGTGCCGACGTCGCTCCGGTGGTGCCGGAGGCGATCGCGGGGCTGCTCACCGCCCGCTCCGGCCGCGTACGCTCCAGCGGTCTTCCCGCCGTAGCGCGCCGCGATGTTGGGCGTGTTCGTGTAGGCGTCTGATAACGAAGTAGGGGCTGGCTGTGCCGGGCACAGGATCTTCGACCATACTGCCCGCTGTGGAGCAGCGCATAGGATCGAGCAGCCAGCCCCTGAAGGGCGAGCCCGTGCAGGGCGCCGGGTTCGACCCGGCATTCATCCCCGGGCTCACCTCACCCGCGTCCGAGCAACCGGAGGAGGTCGAGGCGCAGGACGTCGAGTCCGAGTCCGAGGACGCCGAGCCCGAGGGAGTGAAGACCGAGGCCGCGGAGCGAGAACCGGCCGCCGACGAGGACTCTGCCGACGGCGACGCCTCCGCGGACGGTGAGGAGGCCCCCGAAGGCCCCGTCTTCGAGGCGTCCGACCGACGCGCGAAGATCGTCGCCGACCACAAGGGCGTACGGCTCACCCTGGACGACCAGGAGTGCGAGTTCCGCTGGGACGAGATCGGCGCCGTGGAGACCGAATCCCCGCGCTTCGGCAAGCGGTTCACCATCACCGTCCACACCCCCGAGCGCCGCTGGTACCCGATCGAGATCGAGGCGATGGCCCGCGCGCGCTTCGACGAGTGGGAAAAAGAGCTGGACGCGGTCCTCGACGCCTACTTCGAAGAGGGCGCTGAGGAAGAGGGCGCTGAGGTAGAGGGCGCTGAGGAAGAAGACGCCTCGGCCAAGGACGCCTCGGCCAAGGACGCCTCGGCCAAAAACGCCTCGGCCAAGGACGCCAACTAGCCGCAGTACTAGAGCCTTTCCCCGGTCCGAGGGGCCGGGGCGTGGACCTTTCGGTCGTCGGCCGCGCAGTGTACGCATGCCCGTAACCCGCGCACAGGCCTCCGGCAAAGTGCACTCGCGGGTGTGACCGGCGCGTGCATATATGCCGTAAACCGAGCAGAGTGAAGGTTCGCGCGAGAGGATTCGGGCCCTCCGGATTCTCGACCCCACCCCTCCAGAGGACTGGCTGATCATGGGCGGATCAGCGCCGCGACGGGACCGTCACCTGCCGGTCGAGACGACCAGCTTCGTCGACCGGCGCGGCGAACAGACCGAAGGCCGCGAACTGCTCGCCAGGGCGCGCCTGGTGACGCTGACCGGGCCGGGCGGCGTCGGCAAGACACGCCTCGCCGCACGCGTCGCGGCCCGCGTCGAGCGCGCCTTCCCGGACGGCGTGCGCTTCGTGCACCTGGCCGGACTGCACGACCCGGCGCTCGTGCCCCTCGCCGCCGCCGACGCGCTCGGCCTGCACGACCACTCCGCGCAGCCGCCGCTCGACGCGCTGGTGGAGCAGGTGAGGGACCGGCGCCTCCTGCTCGTCCTGGACAACTGCGAACACCTGCTGCAGGCCTGCGCCGACCTCGCCGCCGCCGTCCTGCGCGGCACCACCGGCATCCGCATCCTCGCCACCAGCAGGCACCGCCTCGCCCTCACCGAGGAACACCTCATGGAGGTACGGCCGTTACCCGTCCCCGACCCGGACGGCGACCTCGGCGCACCGGACGCCCACCCCGCTCTCGCCCTCTTCGCCGACCGCGCCGCCGCAGTGGTCCCCGGCTTCAGGCTCACCGCCGACAACAGGGCCGCCGTGGCCCGCCTGTGCAGCCGCCTGGACGGTCTCCCGCTCGCCATCGAACTGGCCGCCGTACGCATGCGCGTCCTCGGTGTCGAACAGCTCCTGGAGCGCCTCGACGACCGCTACCGCCTCCTCACCGCCGGCAGCAGCGCGGTCCTGCCCCGCCACCAGACCCTGCGCGCAGCCGTCGACTGGAGCCACGAACTGTGCACGGAGCAGGAGCAGTTGGTATGGGAGCGGGCCTCCGTCCTGGTCGCCGGCTTCGACCTGGAGACGGCGGAGGCGGTGTGCGCGGACGGCGAGCGAAGCGAGATGGGGGTCCCCCCGGCCGGAGGCTGGGGGAGGGTGCGGCCGCAGGACGTCCTGGAAGCCGTCGCCGGGCTCGTCGACAAGTCGGTACTGGGGAGGGAGCAGGGACCGGACGGCGTGCGCTACCGGCTGCTCGACACGCTGCGGCACTACGGGCTCGACCGGCTGCGGCAGCGGGCGGGCGAGGAGAGCGCGACCCGGCGCCGCCAGCGCGACTGGACACAGCGGCGGGCCACCGACTGCGAACGCGTCTGGTTCGGGCCCGGACAGCGGAAGATCGTCGCCCGGCTGAGGGCCGACCAGGACAATCTGCGGGCCGCCCTCGACTTCAGCCTCAACGCCCCCGGCGAACGCCTCGCCGGGCTGCGCCTCGCGGGCACCCTGTGGTTCTACTGGCACGCCTGCGGGGCGCCCCGCGAGGGCCGCTACTGGCTGGAGCGGGCCCTCGACGCCAACCCGGGACCGACCCGCGAGCGGGCCCGCGGCCTGTGGGTGTCCGGCCTCCTCGCGGCCGCCACCCAGGACATGGCCGAAGGCCTGCGGCGCGCCCGCGACGCCCACGCCCTGGCCGGCCGGCTCGGCGACCAGGCCGAGGCCGCCCACGCCGCCTACGTCATCGGCGTCATCCGCATGTTCAGCGACGAACTGCCCGCCGCGCTCGAACACTTCGAGGCCGCCGTCGCCCGCGGCCGCGTCCCCGGCCAGCACCTCAGCCTGTACGGCCTCGACCAGGTCGAACTCGCCTGCACCCTGGGCTTCCTGGGCGAGGCCGACCGCGCCGTGGAGGTCTGCGAACGGGCGCGCCGGCTGTGCGAGGAGCACGGCGAGGAATGGGTGCGCTCGTACGTCCTGCGGATGCTGGCCCTCGCCCACACCGTCAAACGGGACTGGAAGGAGGCCGAACGGCATGCCCGCGAGGCCCTGCGCCTCAAACTCGCCGTCCACGACGTCACCGGCATCGCCCTCACCCTCGACCTGCTGGCCCGCATCGCCACCGAGGCCGGCGCCCACGCCCACGCGGCCGTCCTGCTCGGCGGCGCCGACCGCACCTGGGCCGACATCGACCGGGACCGCTGGGGCTCGGCCGCCCTCGACTCCATCCGGCGCAGCAGCGGAGAGCGGGTGCTGGGCGCCCTGGGACAGGCCGCCTTCGAGCGGTCGTACGAGAAAGGAGGCGCCCTCGGGCTCGCGGAGATCGTCGCGTACGCGACCGAGGACGGGCGGCCGGGACAGCCTGCCCCGGCACGGAGGACTGACAGCCGCCGCGCCACGCGTACGACCCCCTGCACCGCTCTCACCCGCCGCGAGGCCGAGGTCGCCGAACTCGTCGCCCAGGGACTCGCCAACCAGCAGATCGCCGACCGGCTCGTCATCGCCCGCCGCACCGCCGAAGGCCATGTGGAGCGCATCCTCAGCAAGCTCGGCTTCAGCAACCGCAGCCAGATCGCCGCCTGGGTGACGGCCCGGCGCTGAGCCACGTCCAGGCTCCCCTCCCGGCCCCGACCGACCCCACTGAGAGGAGAACCCATGCCCCGCACACAACCCACCCCCACGCCCACCCCGTTCGACCATCGCATGGCCGTCTACGGAGCGGACGACGAGTTCGTCGCCGCCGCCGTGCCGTTTCTCGCCGAAGGGCTCGGCGCCCCCGGCGAACCCCCGCCGGTGGCCATCGCCGCCCCCGACAAGCTCGACCTCCTGCGGGACGCGCTCGGGGGCGACGCGAAGAGCGCCGTGCTCGTCCCGCACACCGAGTGGTACACGGGCTCGGCCGCCAACGCCGTTGCCCAGAGCGCCGGTTACCTCGCCGCCCACACCGGCCCCGGCGGCCGTATCCATCTCCTCATGGAACCCGTCTGGAACGGCCGCGCGGGACGCTCCGTCCGGGAGAGCGCCGAGTGGATCCGCTACGAGGCCCTCGCCAACCTGCTCTTCGCCCCGATGGCGACGACGGCCCTGTGCGCCTACGACACCCGCACCGCGGGCACGGCCGTCGTCGAGGCCGCCCGCCGCGCGCACCCGGACACCGGCGTCTACGAGGACCCGGTCCGTCTCACGGCGGAACTGGACGCCGCGCCGCTGCCGTTACCCCCGGCCGGGGCCGAGCTGTTCAGGCAGCCGCACGCCGACGCCGTACGCGGGGCGACGGCGCTGCGTGGACTGGCGCCCGCGGACGCGGAGTTGTTCACCGAGGCGGTCATCGCCGCGGCCGCCGCGCTCGGCCCCGTCATCCACGCCCGCCTGTGGGGCGAGGCGCCCGCCTGCGTCTGCGAACTGCGCACCGCACGCCGGATCGGTGATCCGCTGGCGGGCTTCGTCCCCCCGCCCACACCCGAACTGGATCCGGACCAGGGGCTCTGGTTCTCCCGGCAGGTGTGCGCCTACGTCGACGTCCGGGACGACGACGAGGGGTCGACCGTACGGCTTCAGTACGGGTAACCGCTTACCCGCGGACAGGTAGGGAAACAGGTAGTCCTCCCCGTGTGCCGTGCGCGCGGGGAGGCGACCCTGAGAGCATGCTTGATCTCTCCGGGAGCCTCCACCCGGACTCCGACCCGCAATTCGCCGCGCACACCCAACCGCCTTTGCGGGCAGGCCACTTGAGCGTCGAGTACGCCCCCCGCCCCACCGCTGTCCGAGAGGCGCGCACGGAGGTCCGAAGACAGCTGGAGCAATGGGGCCTGACGGACCGGGAGGACCTCGCGGACGTGGCCGAGCTGCTCGTCAGCGAGCTGGCCACCAACGCCCTGCTGCACTCCGCGAGCCGCTTCCGGCTCACCCTGTCCGCCGCGCACGGCGTCCTGCGCTGCGAGGTGTACGACACCGGTCGCCGCACCCCGCAGGTGCTGGACGCCGGCGCCTCGGAGAGCGGCCGCGGGGTGTTCCTGGTGAACGCGCTCGCACGGCGCTGGGGGTGCCATCAGGACGGTCCGGGCAAGACGGTGTGGTTCGAGCTCGGGCTGTGTGCGGTCTGCGGGTAGTGCCGTGGCGCCCGGTGAGATCTCCCTCGCGTGCGGTTCCGGCATGTGCGACGCCCCCGCCCACGACACCGGGGCGGGGGCGCACGCACGCTCCACGTTCCTCTCAGCTACGGCAGCCCGTGCACATGCGGCCCCACCGCGTTCGACCAGGAACTCCCCGCCGACGCGTCCCAGTTCGTCGACCAGGTCATCGCGCCTCGCAGGGCGGGGTAGGTCTTCGACGGTTTGAAGGTGCCGCAGGCCGAGCCCTTGGTGAGGCAGTCCAGGGCGTTGTTCACGACCGCCGGTGACACATAGCCGCTGCCCGCGCCGCTCGTCGAGGCCGGCAGGCCCAGGCCGACCTGGGAGGGGGAGAGGCCGCCTTCGAGCTGGATGCAGGCGAGGGCGGTGAGGAAGTCGACCGACCCCTGGCTGTACACCTTGCCGTCGCAGCCGAGCATCGAACCGCTGTTGTAGTACTGCATGTTGACGACCGTGAGGATGTCCTTGATGTTCAGGGCCGTCTGGAAGTAGGAGTTCGACGTCGACTGCATGTCGATCGTCTGCGGCGCCATCGTGATGATCAGGGACGAGCCCGCCTTCGCCGACAGCGAGCGCAGTGCCTGTGACATGTACGTCGCGTTGAGGCCGTTCTCCAGATCGATGTCGACGCCGTCGAAGCCGTACGTCTGCATCAGCGAGTACACCGAGTTCGCGAAGTTCGCCGCCGACGTCGAGTCGCTCACCGACACCGTGCCGTTCTGGCCGCCCACGGAGACGATGACCTTCTTGCCGGCCTGGTGCTTCGCCGCGATGTCCGCCTTGAACCGGTCGACCGTGTAGCCGCCCAGGCCCGCCGAGTCGAGGTTGAAGGTCACGGCGCCCGGCGTCGTTGCGGCGTCCGCGAAGGCCACCGCGATGATGTCGTACGGGGAGGAGACGTCCGAGATCCTCTGGACCGTCGCCCCGTTGTTGAAGTTCTGCCAGTAGCCGGTCACCGCGTGCGCGGGCAGCGAGCCACCCCCGCCTGTGCCGCCGGCCGTGGTCGTCCCGGTGACCGCGGCCGACTTCGGCGACTCGCCCGCCGAGTTCGTCGCCGTGACCTGGAAGGAGTACGAGGTGGAGGCCGCGAGGCCCGTCACCGTCGCCGACGTTCCCGTCACCGCCGTCACCTTCGTGCCGTCGCGGTAGACGTTGTAGCCCGTGGCGCCCGAGACCGGGTTCCAGGACAGGGACACGGACGACGATGTCGTACCCGGCACCGACAGACCACCGGGTGTGGCCGGAACCGTCGGTGCCGGGTCACTGCCACCGCCGCCGTCCGGGCCGTACACCGACACGTCGTCGGCGTAGTAGGCGGCCTGTCCGTACCAGCCGTGGGTGTACACCGTGACCGACGTGGTCGAGGACCCGGTGGTGAAGCTCGTCGACAGCTGTTTCCAGCTCGACGAGTCCGGGGTCCACGTCGAGACGTCGGTCGTGCCCGTGCCGGTCACGCCCAGGTACGCGTATCCGCCCTGCACCCAGGAGCCGAGCGTGTACGTCGAGTTGGGCCTGACGGCCACCGACTGGGTGCACTGGGCGTTGTCCTGCCCGGCAGGCGTCGCCTTCAGCGCGGCCGTGCCGCCGTGCACGGGGGAGGTGACCGTCGTGCCGCTGTTCGCGGTACAGGTCCAGTTGGCCAGGCCCGACTCGAAGCCGGAGTTCCTGGCGTTGTTGATGTCCGCGGCGGACGCCTGAGCCGCGCCCGTCATGGACAGGGCGAGAGCGGCGGTGACCGCTCCCGACCAGAGTTGCATGGATCGTCTGTGTGGGGACATGACAACAAGTTGGTCCAGACCAATTGCTCTGTCAAGAGGTCCAGACCAACTTGGGGTCGGCCGGCGGCCCTCAGGCCTCCCGGTCCTCCCACCACCTGTCCAGCAGCAGGCCCATCGAGCAGCCCGCCAGCAACACGCCCGTCGACATCCAGAGGGCGAGACCGGACACGTTCGTCAGGTCCGGCCGCAGCGACAGCACCAGCAGCTGGCCCGACGCCGGTACCGCGCAGGCCGCCGCCACATGGCGGGCGGGCGCCCGGCGCCACGGCTCCGGATGCACCCGGGCGGCCGCCCACGTCGCGAGGACGACGCAGAGCAGGTTCGGCAGGTGGACGAGGGCCAGCGCCGCGGCGAAGGAGTCGACCCCCGCTGGTCCCACCAGGTGGTCGTACACCACGCTGATCTGGACGTACTCGCTGACGACGAGAACCAGGACGCCCACGGCCCAGGAACGCATGAGAGCCATCAGCCGCCTCCGAAAGCCTCGTAGCAGAGCAGGATCGTGAAGCCCAGCGCCGCCATCCCGCAGCCCGCCGTCAGCGCCAGGGCCTGCAGGACCGGGGACCAGCTGCCCCGGCCCGCGACGGTCGCCGTCCCCCGCGGATCCTGCGGGTCGTAGGTGACGGTGACCGGCGTGCCCTCATCGGTCCACCAGCCCGCGAGGTCCTCGAACTCGACCCGCGTACCGTCCGCCGTACGGAAGGCGAAGAAGTGACGGGTGGCGTCCGAGCGGTTGTACGGCTCGGTCTCCACGCGGACGCATTCGCCGGATGTGTGGACACCGCGGCGCAGCACCCGTGCCATGGTCACCAGCCGCCTGGCGTACTTCACCGCGATCGCGCCGAAGAGCGCGACGAGCAGCACGAGTACGACGTAGCCACCGCCCGGCACGTGCACGGCTAGTGCACCTCCACCGAGTCGACGATCTTCGCCAGGTCCGTGTCCGAGAGCTTCCCCCGCACCGCGTCGACGCGCACCGCGAAGGTCTTGCCCGAGGAGTCCAGGCCCGTCACTATCACGCCCCTGACCGGTGTGCCCTTGGGTGGATCGTCGTCCTGGCCCGCCGACTTGAAGGTGAAGTCGATCCGCTTGGCCTCGTCGGTGCCGGCCGCCTTCACGTCCTTCTCGCCCTTGACGCTCGCGCCCATCTGGATCCCGGCTTCGGCGGCGATCGCCGCCTGCTCGGCCGAACTCGCCTGGGTGAAGTCGAGTTGGACGGTGATGATGGAGACGGTTCTGCCGCTCTCGGTGCGGACGGCGGCCGCCGCGTTGTACTTGCTGCGCCCGGCGCCGCTCTGTTCCTCGTATCCGCCGGACCCCTTCGGATACGACACATCGACGCCCTTCGTCTTCAGCGTCCCCCAGCCGTCGGGCACCGAGGCGGAGTTCGCGCCCCCGTCTCCGCACCCGGCGAGCAACGCGGTCAGCAGGCCGGCGGCCAGGAACGTACGGCGGGTCTTCATCAGCGGGAACTCCCCTCTCGTCAGTTCGCACAGTAGCTGTAGGGAAGGTAGGAGCGGCTGTCGCCGCGAGGGGCGCCCAGGAACTGCGCGTCGGTCAGCGTCTCGGACTTCTTCTCGGTGCTGACGGACAGGCCGAGGCTCAGGCCGAGGTTCAGCTCGAAGCCGTACTCGGCCGCGTTGACCTCGCCCGTGTAGTTCATCCTGCTCGACCGGCCCTTGTCGAACATCAGCTGCCCGAAGGGGTCGTCGGCGCCGGGGCGCCCGGTCGGGGCGTGGTCGTCGAACATGTACTGGAACGGCGTCGCGATCTGCTCGTTGTTGCTGTCCAGCCACTGCTCGCCGATCGCCCGGTCCCTGTCGCCCTCGGGGCCCGGGTCGAAGCTCACGGAGTTGGTGACGATCTCGATGCCGGTGGAGCTGTGGGTACCCTTCTCGCCGACGCTGCCGCCCCGTTTGTCCTTCTTGTCCTTGCCGTTGTCACCGCCGACCTTGACGCCGTCCTTCTGGCCGCCGTCCTCGACCGTACGGGTCATGTCGATACGGACCAGCTTGCCCGTGCCCTTGTCGTAGGTGACGGTGATGGTGCCGGTCTGGGTACGGGAGGCCGAGTACTCGCCGCTGACCGGGCCGGCCTCGTATCCGACCTTGGTGCCGTACTCGATCGACGAGGAGTAGGTGTACGACTTGGTGTTCTTGTACGAGTTGTCCGTCCAGGTCACGTCGGGGGAGTACTTGAAGTTGCCGCCGAGCGTGGCGCTGAGCTTCTTCTCGTCGGCCGCGGAGAACTTGATGCCCGCGGACGCGGACGCCTCCAGGCCCACCTTGCCGTAGGTGATCTTGCGGTTGTCGCCGAGGTGATCCTTGACCCGGTTCTCGGTCTCCTCCTCGTCCTTGAGCGGCCCCGTGCCGAAGAGGTAGGCGATGCTGTCGCCGAGACTGGCCTCGGCCCCGCCCGGCGACTCGCGCCGGATCTCGTACATCTGCAGCTTCTCGATGTCGTCCCGGAACTGCTTGGCCTCGTCGGGGCTCTGGAAGACCCAGGTGTCGCCGTTGGTGACCTTGATGCCGAGGCCGAGTTCGACCTTGTCGGTGCCGAACTTGCCGACCTTCATACCCGGTTTGAAGTCCTTCTTCGCACCGACGGACGCGGCGTCGGTGAAGGTCAGATAGACGAGTTCGTCCTTGTCGTCGACCTTGCCGTCGTGATTGACGTCCGTCTTCGCCTTGAGGTGCTGTTCCTGGAAGCCGTACTCCTTGCCGATCTCCCAGAACAGGATCTTCGCCTTGGAGCCCGCCTTGTCGGTGACCGAGGAGACCTGGCACAGGGCCGGCTCGTAGTCGGCGTCGGTGAGGGGGGTGCCCGGACCGGGGCCGCCCGCACCGCAGTTGCCGCCGCCGGCCACCTTGCAGACCTCGGCCGCGATCCTGTCGTAGATCGTCTGCCCGACGCCGGTGGCCGAGACGCCGAGCACGATCGCGGCCGTGACGACGACCATGCCGAGATACTCGGTGCCGGTCGCGCCGCGGTCGTCGTAGCGGTGCGTCCCCCCTACGGGTCCGAAAGCCCGTCGTGCGTGTCTGTACGTCCGTCGTGTGCGCGGCCGTATGCCTCCCCCGCGAGACATGCGCACCCCTCCTTGGTCATCGGTGTAGCTGCCGATGGCCGTGACGGTAGGTGCGGGCGGGGTCGGGCGGCGTGGGCCCGAGGACCCAAACGGAGGCCCAGTGTCGAACTGGGTCCGGCAAGATGCTCAACCTGCCCCGTTTTGACGCATCTTGTGAAACGGCAGTTGCCCACCAGCTACAGAAACGCTGTTCTCCGGTCACAGAGGCCTGGATACAGTGCTGAGGTAGTCACGCAGTGAAGTCATCTCGGTGTACCGGAGTAACTCCGGTGGACCGACGGCATAACACGGGGAGCTGCGCGTGCCAACTGCCATTGCCGTGACCAGTGCCGACATGGCGCTGCCGGCGCAGGACGAGCGGACCCTGCCTGCCGTCGTCCTGCAGGACCTGGACAAACAGCCGCTCGAACAGGCACTGGCCGGCCTGCAGAGCCTGATCGACCAGCACGGGCATGTGATCGTCGTGTGCTCACAGGCGGTCTCCCGCGGGGTGGAGCGACGTCTGCACACCATCCGCTCGCTTCTGGAGAGCGACCGTATCGCTCTGTTCCGCCCGGATCTGCCCCCGCTCGGACTGGCCGTCCTGGCCCGCCAGTTGAGGCAGCTGGCCTCCTGCGACCTCAGCCCCGGAGTCCTCGCCTCCGCCGGCCGGCTGCTCACCCACTACATCCACGCCGGGGCCCTGCTCGGCTCCGTGGCCCGGCTCGACCGCGTCCCCGTGGGCCTGAAGTCGCACGCCAAGTCCTGGGTGCCCGGCAGCCAGTTCGGCGTACTCGCGCACCCGGAGCCGCAGTTGGTGAAGATGGCCCCCGGAGTCACGCTCCCCGGACCGGAGTTCGGCACCTGGATGCTGGTCGCCAAGGGACAGCTGCAGTCGGACTGGGTCACCGGAACCCTCGCCAAGGAGTGGAGCGTCCAGGGGCTGCGGGAGGTGCCGCTGCCGGCCGAGTCGTCGGCCTGGTGGGGCACGGGCAAGCTGATCGAGTTCGTCGCCTATCTCCCCGACCTGTCAGTGCTGTACCAGCTGGTCACGTCGGTGCGGCAGGGCGTCTGTCACTGGTGCGGCATCGACGTCATCGGCGACCGCTGCGTCTTCTGTTCCGCAACACCACCGCTCCTGGAGAACCAAATCCCCGCCGGGTGAGTCCTGAACCTCCAGACGCACCGCATGCACGATTCCCGTCCGCTCGACCGATATCCCCAATGAGGTTGTACGGTTCATGAACTCCCGTCAGCGCCGCGGCGTGCTACTCCTGCTCCTGTCGGTCGTCTGCGCCCTCGGCGCGTTCGCCGGCGTCCTCTCCGTCATCAGCGACGTGAAGTCCAAGGTCGGCCCGGAGGTCACGGCCTACCGGGTCAAGACGAACGTGGTGCCCTACGCCGAGCTGAAAACGGGCCAGTTCGAGAAGATCAAGATGCCCAAGCGCTGGCTGTCGGCGAACGCGGTCACCAGTCTCCGCGAGATCCAGGGCAAGATCGCCGTCACCACTCTGCGGGCGGGCTCCCTGCTGCAGAGCGACATGATCGTGAACCAGCCCGCCCTGCAACCCGGGCAGCAGGAGGTCGCCATCATGATCGATGCGGCGACCGGCGTCGCCGGCAAGATCACGCCGGGTTCCACCGTCAACGTGTACGCGACCTTCGCGGGCGAGCGGGAGGGTGACCCCGCCCAGTCCAAGATCATCGTAACAAACGCGAAGGTCCTGGACGTAGGCGAGATCAAGGCACTCGAACCGAGCGAGAGCGACAAGAACCAGCAGCAGCCCACCGACGCCGTCCCGATCACCTTCGCCCTCTCCACCATCGACGCCCAGCGCATCACGTACGCCGAGTCGTTCGCCCAACGGGTCCGGCTCGCGCTGGTGGCGCCCGGCAGCGACACCACGGTTCCCGACCGGGACCGGACGTACCAGCTCGCGAAGGACAAGTGAGAGGCCGGAATGCCCACGAGGATCCTCCCGGCAGTCGGTGACGCGGACGCGGTCCGGTCCATCACCACACTGCTCAGCCAGCTCCCGGACGCCGAACCGGTGGCCCCGGTCGGCGACTCGACCCAGCTCATCGACACCCTCGCGCGCCTCGCCGCCGAGTCGGTCGACGAACTGCCCGAGGTCGTGGTGGTGCACGAGCGGATCGGCCCGGTCCCGGCACTGGAGCTGATCCGTGAAGTCGCCCTGCGCTTCCCGGCGGTGGGCGTCATCCTCGTCACGTCGGACGCCAGCCCCGGCCTGTTCCAGGCGGCGATGGACTACGGCGCGCGGGGACTGGCCGCGCTCCCACTGAGCTACGAGGAGCTGGCCAGCCGCGTCCAGGCCGTCGCCCAGTGGTCGGTGGGCGTACGGCGCCACCTCGGCTCCGGGGGCGACGTCTTCACCGGTGTCGGCGGCACGGTCGTCACGGTGAGCGGGGCCAAGGGCGGCGTGGGAGCGACACTCACCTCCATCCAACTCGCGCTGGCGGCACAGGCGTCGGGACGCAGCACCGCACTGGTGGACATGGATCTGCAGGCGGGGGACGTGGCCTCGTATCTGGACGTCCAGTTCCGGCGCTCGGTGGTGGACCTGGCGGCGATCACGGACATCTCGCCGAGAGTGCTCGCGGACGCCGTCTTCCGGCACGACACGGGCCTTGCCCTGCTGCTCGCACCGGGCGAGGGCGAGCGCGGCGAAGAAGTGACGGACCGGTCGGCCCGCCAGATCGTCAGCGCCCTGCGCTCCCGCTACGAGGTCGTCGTCATCGACTGCGGCGCGCAGCTCGGCGGGGCGGGCGCGGCGGCGGTGGAGATGGCCGACCGGGCGCTGCTGGTCACGACACCGGACGTGGTCGCGGTGCGCGGCGCCAAGCGGACGGTGCGGATGTGGGACCGGCTGCAGATCCGCAAGGCGGAGGAGACGACGGTGGTCGTCAACCGGCACACGCGCGGCACGGAGATCCAGCCGCCGCTCATCCAGAAGATCACGGGCACGGCGGTCGCCGGCACCGCGATCCCCGCCAACTTCAAGGAGCTGCAGGGGGCGGTGGACGCCGGACGCATCCACGAACTGGACAGCAAGAGCGTGGTGAAGCAGGCGCTGTGGGCGCTGGCGGGGGAGCTCGGGCTGGTGAAGGCGGTCGAGGGGGCGCAGAAGGGCGGGCGGTTGCGGGGGGACCGGGGATCGGTGAGCTTTCGACGGCGCAAGGAGAGCGGGGGATAGGGATGCGGGCCTTGCGGGGAGACCGGGACAGGGGCCAGGTCACGATCGAGTTGCTCGGCATGACGCCGACGATCATCGTGACACTGGTGGCGCTGTGGCAGCTCGTGCTGGTGGGGTACGCGTTCACGCTCGCGGGGAATGCTGCGGATGAGGCGGTGCGGGCGGGGACTGCGGCCGAGTACGACGGCGACGCGAAGTGCAGGGCTGCGGGCCTGGACAAGTTGTCGGGCGCGTGGAAGGAGGGCGCGACGGCGGGGTGTGGCGGGTTCGGCACCGGCTACATCACCTCGGACGTCAGCATCAAGGTCCCCGTCCTCTTCCCCGGCACCATCAACTTCCCGTTCACCGTGAAGGGTCACGCGGGCGCCGTAGAGGAGGCGAAGAACTGAGATGTCGTACGGCAGGAGAGTCCGCGACCGCGACCGCGGCCAAGTCGCCCTCGAATACCTGGGGTTCCTTCCGATCCTGCTCCTGGTCGCGATGGCCGCCGTACAGCTCGGCCTGATCGCCTACACCGCGCAGCAGGCCGGCACCGCGGCCCGCACCGGGGCGCGCAGTGCCTCGCTGCGGGACGACTACGGGCAGGACTGCCGGAACGCGGTCAGCGGTTTTCTGGCCGACGGCACGAACTGCCGGGCCGCGTTCGGAGGCGGCGCCGTCACCGTCACCTCCACCGTGGACATCCCGTCGATCGTCCCCTTCTGGAGTTTCGACCCGGCCCACAAGACCGCCACCATGCCGCTCGACCACTGAGGAACCAAGGCACGACAGGAGCACCGGACCATGAGCCTGCGGGCACGTATCAACTCCCCCGAGGAGAACGGCCATCGGAGCGAGGACGGCCACATGGTCGCCTCGTACCGGGCCAAGCTCCTGGAGGAGATCGACCTCGCGGAGATGAGCGGGCTGGCCGCGGCCGAGCGGCGCGCCCGCCTCGAGCGGGTGCTCGGGCACATCCTCAGCCGCGAGGGCCCGGTGCTGTCGACGGTCGAGCGCTCGCAGCTGATCCGCAGGGTCGTCGACGAGGCCCTCGGCCTCGGCATCCTCGAACCGCTCCTCGAAGACGCCTCGATCACGGAGATCATGGTCAACGGCCCGGACGCGATCTTCGTGGAACGGGGCGGCAGGGTCGAGCAACTGCCCCTCCGCTTCCCCTCCCACGACCAGCTGATGCAGACCATCGAGCGGATCGTCTCGACGGTCAACCGGCGGGTGGACGAGTCGAATCCGATGGTGGACGCACGCCTGCCGTCCGGCGAGCGCGTGAACGTGATCATCCCCCCGCTGTCCCTGACCGGCGCGACCCTCACCATCCGCCGCTTCCCCCGCTCCTTCACGCTCCAGGAGATGATCGGCTTCGGCTCGCTGGACGAGCCCATGCTGTACCTGCTGGCGGGGCTGGTGCAGGCGAAGTTCAACGTGATCGTGTCGGGCGCGACCGGCACCGGGAAGACGACCCTCCTCAACGCCCTCTCCGGACTGATCCCGGGAGGCGAACGCATCATCACCATCGAGGACTCCGCCGAACTCCAGCTGCAGCAGGCGCACGTCATCCGCCTGGAGTCCCGGCCCCCGAACGTCGAGGGCAAGGGCCAGGTCTCCATCCGCGACCTGGTCCGCAACTCACTGCGCATGCGCCCCGACCGCATCGTCGTCGGTGAGGTCCGCGGCGGCGAGTCCCTCGACATGCTCCAGGCGATGTCGACGGGCCACGACGGATCCCTCGCCACCGTGCACGCGAACAGCGCGGAGGACGCGCTGATGAGGCTGAAGACCCTGGCGTCGATGTCGGAGGTCGAGATCCCCTTCGAGGCACTGCACGACCAGATCAACAGCGCGATCGACGTGATCATCCAGCTCACCCGCTTCGCCGACGGCGCCCGCCGCATCACCGAGGTCGCGCTCCTCGACAGCCACGGCAGCGAGCGGTACCGGCTGGCGACGGTGGCCCGGTTCAACGCCCGGCCGATGGCCTCCGACGGCCGTATCCACGGCGCCTTCGAGTACTTCCCGCTCCCACGCCGGGCCGCGGACCGCCTCTACATGGCGAGCCAGCCCGTCCCCCAGGCATTCGGCGTCGCCCAGTCCGCAGACCAACTCGCCACCCGAGAAGCCAGGTAGCCCCGAGAAGCCAGGCAGGCAGTAATCGTCCCCATGGAATCCAGGTAGGAACCGCACGATGGATCTGCAAACCCTAGTCACGCTCACCACCGGCATCACCCTGCTGACCTGCGTACTGGCGGTCATGGGCCTGCACGCGTACGCCACGGGCAAGGCCCAGCGCCAGGCTCTGGTGGACCGCCTCTCGGCCACCGGCCAGATCCAGGTCGGCGGCCGTCGGCGCCGCTTCCGCAACCTGGACCGCCGGCTTCGCCGTACGAAGCCGGGCAAGAAGCTGGAACTGCGGCTGGCGGCAACGGGCCTGGACATCACGCCGGGCGAGTTCTTCGTCTACATGCTCGCGACGGTGGCGGGCCTGTGGCTGATCGGGCAGGCATCCCTGGCCCCCTTCTTCGGTCCGATCGCCGGACTGCTGGGCATCTGGGTGGCGCTGCAGTTCCTCAACTGGCAGCGGCAGAAGCGCATCGAGAAGTTCATCAACCAACTCCCCGAACTGGCGCGGATCCTGGCGAACGCGACCCAGGCCGGGCTTGCGTTGCGTACGGCCGTGGGGATGGCGGCGGAGGAACTGGAGGCACCCGCCGGTGAGGAACTCGGCAAGGTGGCCAACCAGTTGGCGGTCGGTGCGTCGATGGACGACGCGCTGGGAGAGCTGGCGGAGCGCCTGCCCTCGCGCGAACTGGTCGTTCTCGTCACCACCCTGGTGCTGTCGAACCGGGCGGGCGGACAGGTGGTCAGCGCCCTGCGGAACCTGACGGAGACGCTGGAGGAGCGGAAGGAGACCCGCCGCGAGGTCCGCACCCAGCTCTCCCAGGTGAACATGACGTCGTACGCGGTGCCGGTGCTGGGCGTCGGTTCGCTCTTCCTCATGAACGGCGTCAAGGACGGCGCCCTGGAGCGCATGACCGGCTCCCCGATCGGCCAGGGCGCGGTGATCATCGCCTTCTCGCTCTACGCCGTCGGCTTCATCCTCATCCGCCGTATGTCCCGTATCGACGTCTGAGACGTCCGAGAAGCCTGGAGGGAGGACGACCATGGGACTTCTGCTCGCACTGGTGACGGGCCTCAGCGTGTGGGGCATCTTCGCCGGCATCCGTATGTACCGGGCGGACGCCCGGCTGCCCGGCGACCTGGCGCTCGCCCTGGAGGTCGGCGCCACCCGCACCGGCGCGGTCGACTCGCTCGTCGACCGCCTCGGCATGCGGTACGCGCCCTCCGTCCTGCGCCTGATGGGCCCCAAGATGGTCGCCAGGTACCGCCGCAAGATCGACCTCGCGGGCAACCCGGGCGGCCTGACCATCGACCGCTACGCGGCCCGCCGCGCGGTCTACGGCTTCCTGGGCGGCGTGGGGGGACTCGTCTTCCTGATGAAGGGCAACTTCGTCGTCGCCGTCATCCTGTTCGCGTTCGGCGCGTTCTGGACGGAGGTCGGCATCTGGTCGGCGATCCGCATCCGCAAGGACGTCATCGAGCGCACGCTGCCGGACTTCCTCGACGTGCTCGCCGTCGTGGTCAGCGCGGGCCTCGGCTTCCGCCAGGCACTGGACCGGGTCGCCTCGAAGTACGAGGGCCCCTGGGCGGACGAACTCCGCATCACCCTGCGCCAGATGGACCTCGGCATGAGCCGCCGCCAGGCCTTCGCGGAGCTGCGCCGCAGGAACGACTCCGAACAGGTGGCGATGTTCGTGACGGCGCTGCAGCAGGGCGAGGAACTGGGCGCGCCGATCGTCGACACGCTCGTCTCCCTCGCGAAGGACATGCGCCGCACGGACGCACAGAACGCCCGCCGCAAGGCGGCCCGCGCGGTCCCCAAGGCCACCATGATGATCACGACCTTCATGGTCCCGGCCACCATGATCCTGCTCGGCGCCGGGCTGATCCTCGGCTCCGGCACGGACTTCGGCTCGCTCACGGGCAAGTAGGAACGGGGACGACGGCCATGGCCACGACCAAGGAACGCACAGGGCTGCTACGACGACGCCCGAAGACGCCGGAGATCACCACCCCTCCCGCGGGCACGGTCCTCCCACCGCACGTCCGCACGGGCGCCCCCGACATCCCGGTGACCTCGGCGACCCCGGCCCTGCCACCGGGCTGGGAACCGGCACACGCCCCGCTGCCCGGCATGCCCGCGCAGCCGGATCCCCGGGGGATGGCATGGCCGTCCGGGGCGACGGCCGTGGGCACGTCCGAGCGGACGGTACGGATCACGCGGACGGGGCGGCGCAATGGTGCCGGTGCCGGGGCGGAGGCGCGGGACCGCGGGACCGCCGAGGGGGCGCATGGCGGGGAGCCACAGGGGCCATCCGCGCCCGACCGCGATGCCCACACGGGTGGTACAGGTGGCGACCCGATCCTGGCCGAAGACCGGGTCCCCGCCCACGCACCGGCACCGACCCGCGCGCCCGCCCCCACTCCCGCATCCGCCCCGACGCCCGCACCCGCCGCCAAAGACCCGGCCATCCCCCTCCAGATCAACGCCCTGCAAGCCATGTGCCGCCAGGTGTTCGGCTTCCGCCTGGCGATGATCGCCCTGTCCGCGCCCGCCGCCCTGCTCAACGCCTCCCCGGGCCTGGCGACCCGCCTCGTGGGCGCGGCCGTAGTGGTCACCTTCATGGGCTCCTACGTCCTGTTCAGGGACTGGGAACGCTTCGGCCCCCTGCTCCTGCGCCACCCCACCCTCCTGGCCCTGGACACCCTCTTCGGCTCCCTGCTCCTCATCTCCGCGGGCCCGGACACCACCCTCGCCTACGTCAGCGTGTGCACCCCGCTCCTGGCAGGCATCGTCTACGGCTGGCGAGGGGCCGCCGCGTTCGCGTCGCTGCAGTCCCTGATCCTCTTCCTGGTCTACGCGACCTCGAAGCACGCGCACTCCACCCCCGCCGAGACCCTGCTCCTCCCGGGCCTGTGCGTGATCGCGGGCGCGGTCGGCTCGGCCCTGCGCAACCTCATGCTCCGCTTCGGCTCCGCGACCCAGGCGCTGACCACCGTGCAGGCCCGCCTGGCGGTGACGGAGGCGGTGAGCGCCGAACGGGCCCGGCTGGCCCGGGAGATGCACGACTCGGTGGCGAAGACCCTCCACGGCGTGGCGCTGGCGGCCGACGGCCTGGCAGGCTCCGCGGGCGCGCCCCACATGGACGCGAAGCTGGTCAAGCAACAAGCGGAGCTGGTCGCCCGTTCCGCCCGCCGGGCCGCGGCGGAATCCCGCGAACTCCTGGCGGACCTGCGCCGCGAGTCGGACCCGGACCACGCCACGGACGTCCTGGTCGAACTGGCCGCCCGTACCCGCGACTTCAGCACCCGTACCGGCGTCCGGGCCGCCTACCGGCCCACCGGCGAGCATGCCGTGCCGCCCGTCCCCCCGGCCGTCGCCCGCCAACTCCTCACCATCGCCTCGGAAGCGATGGAGAACGCCCACCGCCACGCGGTCCCGACCCGAGTGGACGTCAGCGCAGGCGTCCACGGCGGCCTCCTGCGCATCAGCGTGTACGACGACGGCCGGGGCCTGCCCTCCGGCACCACCCTCGAACAGCTGCGCAGGGCGGGCCACTTCGGCCTGGTGGGAATGGTCGAACGAGCCGCGTCCGTGGGCGCCCGCATCCGCATCGGCCGCGGCGCCCACCCCAAGGGCACGGAAGTCCGCCTGGAGCTCCCCCTGGCGGCCCTGACGACATAGACATCCAGGCACGGGAACCATGCCCGTACGAGTACGCCGCACACGTCCCCCACGAGAAGAGAGGAGGCCGTCCGATGCCGGACCACACGACTCCCCACCCCGGCCCTCAGCAGCCGCCACCCCAGAACCCGTTCGAGGCGTTCCCGCCGGCCGCACCGCTCAAAGTCGTGGTGGCAGACGACAATCCGGTGGTCCGCGCAGGGCTCACCGCACTGCTCTCCGGCCGCGCCGACATCACCGTGGTGGCGGAAGCGGCGGACGGCCGCCAGGCGTACGAGGCGGCTCTCCTGCACCACCCCGACGTGGTCCTCCTGGACGTCCGCATGCCCGGCGTGGACGGCATCTCGGCGCTTCCGTACCTGGTCCGGATCGCCCCCGTGGTGATGCTCACGTACAGCCGCGAGTCCGAGATCGTCCAGGAGGCCCTGCGCCGAGGCGCCGGCGGCTATCTGGTCCACGGAGAGTTCACGGCGGACCAACTGGTGGCAGCGGTACGGGACACCAAGCAGGGCAGGCCCCACTTCAGCCCGACAGCAGCAGGCGCACTACTGGCCCAGCTCCGACAAGGCCAGGGACCGGCCGACGGCCCGCCCCTCCCCGAGGGTTTGGGCCAGGCGGATGCGAGTGCATACGGAAATTCGGCGCCAGTGCCGACGTATGCGCAACCCGAAGTACCCGCTCCACCACGGGTTTTCATGCCTCCCCACCGTCCCGCCCCCGCAACTTCTTCAGAAAACCTTTCGCAAGTGCAACCGGATGTGGGACAGTCCTCGTCAGGATGGATGAGCGGCCGTCCGGTCGCTCCCGACAGGTCGCGGTTCCAACTGAGCACGAGGGAGGCGGAGATCATGGACCACATCGCGTCCGGCATGAACAACCAGCAGATCGCCGCCACCTGCTTCATCAGCGAGAAGACGGTCAAGAACCACATCAACCGCATCTTCGCGAAACTTCACAGCACCAGCCGCTCCGAAGCCGCCGCCAAGTGGCTCGGTACAGCACCCGGTTCAGGCCGAGGGCTGGGGTGACCGGGGATGACGGTAAGGGGGAGCGGGAAGCCGGGCCTGCGGGCCCACACCACCGGCATGCGGTCCCACCGCAGGGGCTGGGCCTCGTTTTGGGCCCTTGATTGGGCCCTGGGACCCTCCGGCGGGAGAGGTGTTCCGCCGTACGTTTCTCGTGTCGAAAGCGGCACCGGCAAGGAGGAAGCCGGTAACGCGAACGGCACAGAGACGCAGCAGTCGGCCGCTCACCGGCCGGCCGAACCCGGAGGGGAACACCATGAGCGACCTGATGCTGAAGACCGCCGTTGCGACCAAGGTCCGCGTGAACGGGTGGAAGAACACGACGGTCGAGGCCATGCAGCGCCGCGCCGGCGACAAGGGCCAGACGGCGGTCGAGTACCTGGGCATCATCGCGGTGGTCGTGGCGATCGTGCTGGCGATCACGGGTACCAACCTCGGGCAGACGATTCTCGGCAAGATTCAGGCGCAGATCGCCAAGGTCGCTCCTTGATCCGACCTCGCCGGTACGGCGACGCAGGGCAGGCCTTCCCCATCTACATCACGGTGGTGGGGGGCCTGCTCTTCCTTGCGTTCGCCTACCTCGCGGTCGGCCAGGCCGCGGTGAATCGGAACGGCGCCCAGACTGCCGCCGACGCGGCGGCGCTCGCGGCGGCCCAGAAGACCCGGGATCAACTCGCGGGAATGTGGGTGGGGGACGTACTCGACCCGACGAAGTGGCAGGACGTCTTCGACGGTGAGGGAGCGGTCGGATACTGCTGGCGAGCCGACCAATTCGCCGCGCAGAACGACGCACACACAACCGGCTGCGACGCGGGCCCGTTGGACTACCGGGTCGAGGTCCAGACCGACAAGCCCGTCGGAGAATCCATCGTTCCCGGTACGGAGCGCCACTACGCGCATGCGTCCGCGCGGGCCGTGATCGAGCCGCTCTGCACGTTCAAACCCCCGGCTGAGGGAGCCGGGGAGGACGTGCTGCCACGACTCACCTGCAGGGGCGGCAGGTACTGGGACCTGAACCCGGACCACCTCACCGATCTCCCGGGACCCGAGGACCTCTTCGACGTCCATCTGGCCGACTGACAAGCGAACGACAAGTGACGAAGGAAGCAGAGTGATGAGCATTCGGTTCACTGCGCAGGCCCGCAGGGGGATGGTCGCGTTGACCGTGGCGGCCGGTCTGGCCCTCGGTGTGGCCGGCTGCGGCGGCGGAGGCGACGACAAGAAGCCCGACACGTCCGCGTCGTCCTCCAAGGACAGTGGATCCGGTCCGAGCGCGCAGGAGGGGCAGTCGGAGACACCTCTGGCCGAACTCAAGGGCACGGACGGACTGCTCCTACAGATCACCTCCGCCAAGCGGGATTCCGGCGGATTCGTCACTGTGAACGGGATCGTGAAGAACGACGGGGCCAAGTCGGTCGTCATTCCGCCACAGACGAGCGGTGACGAGACGGAGGTCATCGCGCACGGCCCCTCACTCGGTGGTGCCACCCTCGTCGACTCCAAGGGGAAGAAGCGCTACTACGTGCTGCGCGACACGGAAGGACGGCCCCTGACGACGACCGGCCTGGGGAACCTCGAAGCCGGGCAGACACTCCCGGTCTTCATGCAGTTCCCCGCCCCACCAGCGGGCACGACCGACGTCGACCTTCAGGTCCCGACCTTCTCCAGCGGCACGATCAAGATCTCCGGGTGAGGCAGGCCGTGACCCGTACTCCCACCCGGACGGCGCCACCGCGTCTCGCCCTGGTCGTCGCATCGGCCGCCGTCATGGTCGCCGCGAACCTCTACGGTGCCGTGTCGGCCCACGCCGACGCAAGCCCCAGCACCCCGCCGGGCACCGAGGCCTCCGCCTCCGCCCCCGTCAAGGTCGACGCCAACGACCCCGACCTCAAACTCCCCGAAGGCGCCACCCTCGCCGACCCCAAAGTCCTGGACATCAAGTCCGTCGTGGAGGACCAGGGCGGCGAAGAACGCCGTGAGGACACCAACACCGACGTCACGTTCGCGCTCCAGGCCGAAGTGCTGTTCGGCAAGGACAGCGCGAAACTGAGCGGCGAGGCGAAGTCGCGCATCGCCGCGATCGCCGACGAGATCAAGAACCAGCACGCGACGAAGGTCCGGGTCTTCGGCTTCACGGACAACCTCGGTTCCTCCGCCCACGGCGACATCCTGTCCAAGCAGCGTGCCGACGCGGTCCAGGGAGTCATCGACCAGCAACTGAACGACCCGAGCATCATCTTCGAGGTGCGCGGCTACGGCGAGCAGTACCCGATCGCCGACAACGCGACGGAAGAGGGCCGCAAGAAGAACCGCCGGGTGGAGGTCACGTTCCCGCGCAGCGAGAGCGGCAACTGACGCAGACGGTGCGACGCACGGGAACGAACCGGGGCCTGTTCCACGCCGCCAGAGGCGAGGGGACGGGCCCCCGGTCCTGCGCGGGCTGTCAGGTGTCAGCCTCGTCGTTCTCGGAAGGGGTGGTCGGCAGAGCGATGGCGAACACGCCCTTGCCCTGGACCCCCTGAACGACGCCTTCGGCTTGCATCGACCGCTGGTGGCCCGAGATCCAAGCGTTCATCGCCTCCGGCAGCAACGCCAAGAGCGAAGGCATCAACCGCATGATCAAGCCCGCCGCGCGAGCCGCCCACGGCTTCCGCAACCCCACCGACCAACGCCTGGGCACACGCTGCGTCACCACTCGCCGGGCCCGAGGCCGCCTCCACCCGCCCACATTCGAAGACTCCGCAAACCTTGCCGCCGGAATTCGTCGTTCGAGGCCCGGCGGCAAGGCATGCGTTTGGGAATTGCTCCGGCGTTCGTCTCTATGCGCGGACGGAGTTCACCGTCGTGTCGCGCGTATTGCGGCTAGATGCTTGATCCGCCGCCGGAGGTGTTGTTCCACCAGGCGCTGTAGGCGTTCAGCGAGTACCGCTTCTGCACGCCGCTGGTCGAGGTGATCTCAAGGCCGAACTGCATCGTGTCGAAGTTGGTGTTGCGCAGGAGGTTCTGCGACGCGGCCCATCGCCAGACCGCCGAGGCGTCGACGGTGCCGGTGTTGCTCTGCTGGGCGGGGATGAGCTGCAGGACGTTCCAGCCGGGATCGGCCTGCCAGACCGACGCGTACAGCACGCCGCCGATGGTCACGTTGGACGCGATCTGCCGTCCCCAGCCGCCTGCCATCCCGCTGGCCCAGCTGGTGAAGACCATGATCTCGTCCTGGTTGCTGGTCGACCAGAGGTCGCTCGTCCAGTTCCAGTGGTCACTGCCGCCGACGGGAGCCGACGACGTGTTGTACCAGAAGCCGGCCGAGTTCAACTGCGACAGCGGCGTCTGGGGCCGGACCGAGGTGTTCGGGTAGGACTTGATCCCGCCGCCGGAGTGGTTGGCGTCGACGTACCAGGACTTGATGCTGTTGACGGTCTGGCACTGGGTTCCGCTGTTGTCGCCCCAGATGTTGTTGTAGATCGTCCAGCTGCCCTGGGTGTACTGACCCCACCGGTCGCAGGTGGAGGAAACCTGGGCCTGCGCCGGAGACGCGAAGCTCAGGAACCCGGCGATCACGGCGACGATCAGGGCCAGCCGACCGAACCCGGCCGACTTGCTGCTGTTGGATTGAGAGGCTTGCCATCTCATGTGTCCCTCCAAGGACGGCGATTGGTTTTTTTCCGGCCCCCCGGTCTGGTGGCGGACTCTGGCGCCGCGAGGTATCGCTCGCCGGCGAGTCCGTGCTCGGGACGGCGCGACTCAGCCCCGTCCGAGGTGCTTGCGCAGTTGGCCGACTGATCGGCTCGATGGCCGGCCCTGGGCGAAGTGGTTCCTTCCACTGCTCGCAGTTGGAGTCCCCGCCGAAAGCGAGGCGGCCGAGACGGTCGATCAGCTGACGTGTTGACACCTTCGCTCCGTTCGCATGCGGTGCTGCTCGCAATGGTGGGTGGCTCGTGTCGTCGAGGTGGCGCGCTCAAGAACTGCGGGAACGGTGCTCGGTCCCCTTACTTTCAAGCACCGGGCCTGCCAGACGCAGGTGCGAATTGTCGAAGCGCTTGCGTCTGCGGACAGTAATAATGGGGCGCCTGAACAGCAAGACCCTGCGCAGGAAGACACATTCCTTTCACTTGCGGCCCTTCACCGTCGAAGCGCTTCGAACAGCATCGGCCCCGCCCGCCACCTGGCCTTCAGTGGGGTCGGGAAAACTCAGACGGCGGCGATGGTCGCCACGGGCTTGCTCACCATGTGCCGCGACTCGGCTGAGCTGAGCCCGCGGCCCGGTGGCGGCATCCCTCCGGTAGCGCGCCTCTGGCGTTGATTGGGCACCGATTTGGGCCCACGGGCCCATCTCGGGCAGGCAGCCCCTCCCTACGCTCGGACGGAGTAGTGACCAACAGCGGGGGGACCGCGGGCGGTTGAGAAGGGGGCGGTCATGGCGTCGATCGGGGGAGTGTCGGAGTTCGAGGCAGCGTGGTCCTCGGGGCCGGGCGGGCGCCGGAGTATGCCCACCGCTCTCTCGACCGCCCTCGTCCTCACGCACGCCCTCCTCGGTTTCACGGTTCTCGGCGGCCTCGGCCTCCTGCTCACCGCGACGTCGTACGACGCCCTCGACGGCGGCGTACTCGCCCTGCTCGCCTACGCGGCAGCTCCAGGCACCGTCGGCTGGTGGCTCGCCAGGCGGAGTTGGGAGGGCGGGGTCCGGGTCTGGGGCGGGCTGGTCGCCGTGCAGGTGTGGCTGGTCCTCGGCGGCTTGGCCAACCTCGTCGCGGGGTCGGCCCGCGGCGGAATGCAGCTCGTCCTGCCGGTCCTCATCCTCTGCTTCCTGCTCCGCTCGGAGAGCCGCCGCTGGTACGAGCTCCCCCAGCTCGAACGCGCCGAGCACCGCCCCTTCTCCCTGGCCCGCATGATCCGCTGGCGCCGGGACGACGGGCAGACCGCGATCGAGTACGCCGGTCTTGTCGCCATCGTCGCCGCGATTGTCACGGCGTTGCTGGTCAGCGGGCTCGGTACGCAGATCTACGGCGGTATCCAGGCGCAGGTCTGCAAGGTCGCCGGCATGGGCTGCCCGGCTCCGTCGGGCGGCGGCACGGACGTCACGGCCGGGGAGGGGAACCGTAAGACCAACCCCCAGCAGACCGACGGCGGTACCACGGCCGGCAACGACAACGGTCCCGCAGACGACACCCGGACCACCGACGACAACGGCGGCGACGACAGCGGCACCGATGACACCGGTGACGACAGCAAGGGTGACGACAAGAAGGACGACGGCTGCTTCTCCGGCTTCGGTGCCTTCTTCGGCTGCGCCGGCAACCAGGTCAAACAGGTCGGCCAGGGCCTCTTCGTCGACGGCGTCTGGGGCGACCTGACCGGCATCTACGACATGGTCCGCCACCCGCTCGACACGCTCAGCGGCATCGGCGACTACGGCAAGCAGCTCGGCCACGACTGGATGGACAACTCCAAGGACGCCCGCGACAAGTGGTCCAAGGGCGACTACCTGGGCGCGGTCCTGGGCTGGGGCGGCTCCTCGCTGAAGACCGGCGGAACCGTCCTCTACGACATGTTCATCGGCAAGGACGTCGCCGACCAGTGGAACAACGGCAACCACACCCGTGCCGTCACCACCGTCCTCTGGAACGTCGGCTCGCTCTTCATCCCCGGCTACGACGTCGGAAAGGTCGCCGAGAAGATCGGCGTGCTCGGCAAACTCGGCAAGCTGGGCAAGCTCGCGGAGAAGGCGGGCAAGGCGGCGGAGGACGCCAAGAAGGCGGCCAAGGCCGGTGATGTGGCAGGCGCGGAGAAGGCCGCCAAGGAGGCCGAGGACGCGGCCGAGGAGGCGGAGAAGAAGGCCAGGCAGAGCGGCTGCACGATCTCCGCACCGAGCCGCCGTATCCCGTACGACGGCACGGCCCCGGCCGGCCAGGGCGGCACCTTCACCGGCTCCTCGGGCACCGGCACCACCGTCCTCGCCGCCGGAGCGTCCGGCTCCCCGTACGTCGTCCTCGCCGAGGACGGCTGCGACGAGGACGCCAAGAAGGAGGCCGAGGAGGCCCGCAAGCAGGCCGACGAGGCGGACAAGGCGGCGGACCGGTGGCAGGCGGACGACGACGTGGCCGGTCCGGCGGCCGGGAAGACGCTGAGGTACCCGAACAAGCGGCACACCGTCGGCGGATCCGGCAGCGGACAGGTCAAGGAACGCAACACCGTGATCCTCCGGGGGAACGAGGACCTGGTCCGCGAGGACATCGAGGGAATAGCGAAGGGCCGCGCCAAGCTGCTGCCGGACGGAAACACCTACGAGATCAACGGCCGGCAGTACGGAATCGAGGACAGCGGGACGGTCTTCCCCAAGTCCGGGCCGGGCTTGGTCGACATGGACCGCATTGAATACGCTGCCCTGAAGGAGATCGCGCGGAACAAGGGCGATCTCAGCAAGTCACAGCAATTGCAGCGCGACCCCAAGTTCGTCAACAATCCGGACAAGGTCGCGAAGGCCAAGCAGGTGTACGACGGGACGTACAAGTGATCGCGAATCTCTTCACTGTCGCGGAGCTGGAGTCGTCGAGCCTGCGGCGGGCACTGGCGGAGCTGTTGGCCCTGACGGACGGAGCGGTCGACGTCGCCGACACGGACGGGGACCAGGACGCGCGACGCTGGGATTCACCGGTCCTGTGCACGTATCGCGTGCTGCCGCCCGGTGACCTGGCGCTGGAAATCGACATCCACATCGACGACGTGACCGCCGGCGCCCGCACGGAGAAGGACCTCGCGCTCGGGCTGGCGGCGCGGACGGCCACCTCGGTCCTCCACCCCGCCCCGGACCTCGACCTGGACAGCGCCTACTGGGTCGCGACGCCGGACGGACGTTCCGTGCGATGCCGGTTGGAGGCGATCGACTCGGACGAGGACACGACGTACCGGGTCGACACGGTGGAGGGGAAGGTGGCCGATCTCCCCCGGGCCAAGGTCGAGATGCTCACCGAGGTCCTCGATCACGAATTCGTGGAAACGCCTCTCTCCGACGCCTTCCTCGCCACGTTTCCCACGGGCACGACGGCGAGTGCCGAAGGGCGCGTCCACTACAGCCTGCGCGTATGGGAACGGCTCGTTCGCCGTTTGACCGCGGCGCAGTGGGGTCCTTCCGAGCGCTACCACAAGACCCTCTTCCAGCGTGACCTCAAGGCCCGGGACGACCTGGCGCAGCTGGTCACGGAGGTCGACGAGAAACACGCGGACGGACTGCGAACGGTCCTGGCCCGGCTCGACGACGACTTCCGGAGGTCGACCAAGCCCGGCCCGCAGGCGGAGACCGAACGCTGGTGGTGGGACCGGAGCACGGGGAACCTCTCGTGGTGACGCCATGGGACCGCGTCGAGGACGTCCTGCGGCAGCGATACGTCACAGACATCCTCGTCCCCGGTTTGATCGACCGGGACGAGGAACCGGTCCCCGTCTCCGTGTTCCGTCCGCAGCCGCTCGTCGTCCACGTCCTGCTCGACGGGGGCGAGGACGCGGGGAAGGGAGCGCTGCGGCTCGAATCGGTCGGCCAGTACGACCAGTTGGAGGCCCGACTGGTGGACTCCGTGTCCCTGGACGGTGTCGAGCTCTTCGCCCGCGTCGAGGAGGAGACGGACGACGAGGTCGCCCACGCCTCCTTGGGCGAGCAGTTCTTCGGGGACGGCTGGTCCCGGCTCCGCTGCACCACCGTCCGCCGGTACACGGACGCCCGCTCGAACCCCGCCGAGGGCGTCATCAAGTGCCTCGCCCTCGAACTCGAGTCCCACTACTGGCTCTTCTTCGACCCGACCTGGACCTTCGGCATCAGGATCGGGAACGCCGAGGACATGCGGCGCTGGGAGCGGGAGAGCCCTCAGGACTGAACGACGGGGAACCGTGGCCCGTTCAGGCGTCGACCGTCACTTCCACCCGGACCCCCCGCCCGAGCCCCCAACTCGCCATCGCCCCGGCCTCCGACTCCAGCACATGCCGGGAACGGAGTCGGGGCAGGCCCAACCGCCAGGGTTTCATGGTGTGTACGGCGATGACCTCGAGGTCGCGGTCGAGGTAGGCGACGTCGATGGGGATACGCATACGGAAGGTGTGCACGCTGTTGGCGGGGGAGAGCAGGATGGCGCCGTCGACCGAGTCCCGCCCCAACAGGCCTTTGGTACGGGCCCGATAGGAGGTGGCCACCTCCAGCGGAACGGCCACGACCGCAGCCTCCACGCCTCCCGCCCGCACGACCAACTTCCCCCGCCCGTCCCGCCACCGCCGCGCCATACCAGGGAACCTCCGGCCCGAATGTCCTGCCTGACAGCCGGCCTGCCTGCCGGCCTGCCGTGCGAACCGAACGTATCCGCAGGGAAGTAGGTCCCACATGGGCCCACGGGCCCATGCTCTCCCCGTCGCCGTGGCCATAGGGTCCCGCCGTGCGCGTCCTCCTGATCGTCGCGGCCGCCCTCTGGGGAGCGGGAACGGGCCTCGTGCTGCCCCGCGCAGCCCACCGTCTCTCGGTCGAGCAGGGTGAGCCCTGGAGCTCTCGCTGCCCGGCCGGCCATCTGATCGCGGGTGCGTACGGGGGATGGCTGGGCCGGGCGAACTGCCCTGGCGGCGCGGAAGGAGCCGGTCCCTGCGGCACGTACGGTCCGAGCACCCGCACCGTCGCCTCGGTGACCGCACTCGTCTGCGCCGCCCTGGCCGCCGCGGCGGGCGGCCCGCACCCCGAGACGGCGGTCTGGGTTCTCCTCGCGCCCGTCGCGGTCCTGCTGGCCCTCGTCGACTACCGGGTCCACCGCCTGCCCGACGTCCTGACGTTTCCGCTGGCCGCCACGACCGCCGCGCTCCTGGGCGTCGCCTGCGCCCTCCCCGCCGCCACGGGCTCCTGGCCGATCGCTCTCCTCGGCGGTCTCACCCTGGGCGCCGCCTACCTCCTCCTCTTCCTGGCCAACCCCTCCGGCATGGGCTTCGGCGACGTGAAGCTGGCCCTCGCCCTGGGTACGGCCCTCGGCTGGTACGGCTGGCGGATCCTGCTGACGGGCGCCTTCGCGGGGCTGCTCTACGGCGCGCTGTACGGCCTCGGGATGCTCGTCGTACGCCGGGCGGGCCGCAAGTCGGCGATTCCGCTCGGGCCGTTCATGCTGGGCGGCGCGTTCACGGGGCTGTTGCTGGGCGCGTCTGCGGGGGCGTGACCGTAGAGGGACGGCGTACGGTGAAGAACGACCGCTGAGGGACGAACCAGGGCGAGGACTCCGATGTCGAAGATCGTGTTGATGATGGGCGTCTCCCTCGACGGCTACATCGAGGGCCCCGACCACGACATCAGCTGGCACCGCGTCGACGAGGAACTGCACCAGCACCTCAACGACGAGGTCAGAGGCTACGGCGCACTGCTGAGCGGCCGCCGCGTCTACGAGCTGATGGCCGACTTCTGGCCCACCGCGGACGCGGACCCGAACGCCTCCGCCACCACCGCCGAGTTCGCCGCGATCTGGCGGGACATCCCGAAGGTCGTGTACTCACGGACCCTGGAGCGGGCCGAGTGGAACACGACGGTCGTGCGGGACGTCGTCCCCGAGGAGGTCAGGGCGCTCAAGGAGCGGTCGGAGCGGGATCTCGGGCTCGGCGGGGCCGAGGTCGCCAAGGAGTTCCTGCGGCTCGGGCTCGTCGACGCGTACTCGATCTGCGTCCACCCCGCCGTCGTCGGACGCGGCACGAAGCTCTTCCCGGAGGCCGACATCGCCGCCTCCCTCCGGCTCGTCGAGAGCCGCACCTTCGGCAACGGCGTCGTACAGCTGCGGTACGAGCGAAGCGACACCGGCGGTGCCTCGTAAAGGAGTTGTCCCGCTCGGCTCGGCGCGGGTAGGAAGGACGGCATGACTGGACTCGGTGCTGTGTTCCGGCCCCAACTGCCGCCCGAGCGACTGCGCGCCGTCGCCCGTATCGCCGACGAGAGCGGGCTCGAGGAGCTCTGGCTGTGGGAGGACTGTTTCCGGGAGGGCGGGATCTCGACCGCCGCGGCCGCCCTCGCCTGGACCGAGCGAGTGCGGGTCGGCGTCGGACTGCTTCCCGTGCCGCTGCGGAACGTCGCCATCACCGCCATGGAGGCCGCCTCCCTCCACCGGATGTTCCCGGGGCGGGCCGTCGTCGGCGTCGGGCACGGCGTGCAGGACTGGATGGGGCAGGTCGGGGCGCGTGTCGAGTCACCGGTGACCTTGCTTCGCGAGCATCTCGACGCGCTGCGCGCCCTGCTGCGCGGGGAGCGGCTCACGACCGACGGACGCTACGTCCACCTCGACGACGTCGGCCTCGACTGGCCGCCCTCCGGGCCCGTGCCCGTCTTCGCCGGTGCCACCGGGCCGCGTTCGCTGCGGCTGTCCGGTGAGGCCGCGGACGGCACCGTCCTTACCGCGTCCACCACGGCCGACGGGGTGCGGCGGGCCCGTCAACTCATCGACGAGGGGCGGGAGTCGGCCGGGCGGGCCGGCGATCCGCACGAGGTCGTCGTCTACCTGCTCGCCGCCACCGGGCCCGACGCCGCCTCCCGGATCCGGTCCGAACTGGCCGACGAGGGGCTCGACTCCGTCCCCGACCTCGGTGTCGCCGGGGACGCCGGTGCCGTCGCCAAGGCCGTACAACGACTCGCCGAGGCGGGCGCGGACACGGTGATCCTCCAGCCGACGGGAGACGAGCCCGACCCCGAGGGTTTCGTGCGGTTCGTGGCAGAAGAGGTCAGACCTCTCGTCAAGTGAACGGGCCGTGCGGGCCGTGCCCGACACGAGCGGCCCGCACGAACTGCTCCCCGCCCCCACCTCTGACCCCCCACCTCTGACAGGACTGACCACCCCATGCCCCACGAAGAACCCCACGGCGACACACTTCGCGGGGACACACTTCGCGGGGACAGACTCCACGGCAGGCCCCGCAGCTTCGAGGACCTCCTCGCCGAGGGCGTCGCCGTGCCCACGGAAGGGTGGGACTTCTCCTGGTTCGAGGGCCGGGCCACGGAGGAGCGGCCCTCATGGGGATACGCCGTCGCCCTGGCCGACCGACTCGCCGCAGCCACCGCCGCACTGGACATCCAGACCGGGGGAGGTGAGGTCCTGGCGTTCGCCCTCGGCCGGGCGGTGAAGGTCCCGGCGCTCATCGCCGCGACCGAGGGCTGGCCGCCGAACGTCGACAGGGCCACGGCCCTGCTCCGCCCGCGCGGCACCGTGGTCGTCGCCTTGCCCGAGGACGCGCCGCTTCCGTTCGCGGACGGCGCCTTCGACCTCGTCAGCAGCCGGCACCCGGTGACCCCGCACTGGGCGGAGATCGCCCGCGTCCTGGAGCCCGGCGGCACCTACTTCGCCCAGCACGTCGGCCCGGGCAGCGTGTACGAGCTGGTCGAGTACTTCCTGGGACCGCAGCCCGACCAGTCGCGCAGCGCCCGCCGCCCCGACGGCGAACGCGCCGGCGCCGAGGCCGCCGGCCTGGAGATCGTCGACCTGCGCGCCGAGCGGCTGCGCATCGAGTTCCACGACATCGCGGCCGTCGTGCACTTCCTTCGCAAGGTGGTCTGGATGGTCCCCGGCTTCACCGTCGAGGCATACGGGGACCGCCTCCGTGCCCTGCACGAACGGATCGAGTCCGAGGGCCCGTTCGTCGCGCACAGCACCCGGCACCTCTTCGAGGCCCGCAGGCCACACCACCGATGAGCCCTACGCGTGCGGACCCGCGGCCACCTCCCCGATCACCAACTCGGCCTTCGCCTCCAGCACTTCGCCCACCCGCTCCGCCTGCTCGCCCAACTCCCGCTCCTGGCGCGCCGCCAGCCGCCCGAGCGGTTCCACCGTGACGGTCGTACGACGTCCCCGGCGCCGCTGGTGCCAGACCCCCGCCACCACACCGTCCACCAGCAGCACGGGGTAGTTGCCCGCCTGTCCGCCGGCCAGCGCCCGCTGGTAGGCGGCACCCGGGAACAGCGTCCGGCGGGGCTGCGCGGCGATGGCGTAGGCATCGAAGTAGGGCAGCAGACGGACGCCGCGGACCCGGCCCTCGGGGAACTCCGTGTCACCGGCGACGACCCAGCACCCCTCCGCCCCCTCGAACACGACCTCCTCGATCTCCCCCGTCCCGGCCAGTTCCGCGAACAGCTTCCCTGCCCAACCACCCGGTGCCGCCAGCCACTTGGCGAAGTTCTGGGGTGACGCCGGACCGTAGGCGTGCAGGTAGCGGCGTACCAGCTCGCGCAGCGCCTCCTGTGGCGGCAGCGGAGTGAAGTGCGGCGGGCGGGTGTACGTCACCTTGCGGCCCCGGTTCGGGCCGGAGCACATCGCACCGGACTGGCCGGCCCGGTGCATCACCTGCCGCCAGCGCGGCCACAGGTCCTGGAACGCGGGCATCACCCGGTCGCCGGCCCAGGAACCGGTGCGGGCGACGACCTCCTCGCTCAGCTCGTCCACGGTCAGGCACACGCCCTCCAGGGCGTCCCCGATCGCCGCCACGATCTGCCGTGCCTGCTCCTCGGTGACCCGCACGTCCGGTGCGGACTGGCTCGCGCCCGACGGCACGGCGGACAACGCCGCACACCACAAAGGCAGTTCACGCACGGGCAGCAGATGCACGGTCCCGCGCGGCCCGTGCATCTTCACCAGCGAGTCAGGTGCGGGGGCGCCCCACAGCGCGGCGCGCACGTCGGCCCGCGTCGCGCCCGCGGCCCGTATCCCCACCGACACCTCCGCCGCGGACAGCACCTGGGCATGCGCGCCGAGCATCGCGCCGACGACCTCGGCGACCGGAGTGCCGTCACCGGCGGGTGTGGCCAGGAACTGCCGTTCCAGCCGGCGGGCGCTCGCCTCGTTCCACGTGATCTGCAGGGTCATGAGCCGACGGTAGGCCGGAAGTAGGTCGGATACTGTCCGCTATCGAGGTCCGGCTGGGCGTCGTACCGGACAATCGACGCATCAACGGCGGATCGCGCTCGCACATTCGCAGGTGGCGGTGGGTTTCCGCATTGTTATCGAGATTCGCTCGCCTCCGCGGTAAGCCTCGCGTAAGTTCAGACCAAAGGAATTCGCGTCAGCAAAGCTGCGCGGGCGGCACCGTGCAGCGGAGGGGGCTGCGCGGTGCTTTTTCTGCGTCAAGCCGTTGTTCGCGGGCCGGGTCACCCGGTTGGGGGACGTGGGGGCAACTCGCAGGGCCGCGGCGCGGGGGACGTCAAACGCTCCGGATTGCTCCGCTTCCCGCCCGATTTCCTTGGAATCCGCTGTGTTTCGGCCGTGAACCGGCCATGAGGGGGCCGCTTCGTGCCCATCGGCGCGTCGCCGTTCGATTCCGGAGAGTAGTTGTGGCACGCCGATGCAGCCAGCAGCACTTACGAAGGGTTATGGTGGAAACCCCCCCCTCGGGCCGGTCCGTATCCCCCCCACGGACCGGCCCGTTTTCTCTGTCCGGCGTGTGTGCGCCGCCACCCCGCGCCCGGCACCGGCGCCTTGGCACACGGCGCGGGAGAGGTCCTTGCGGCGGCGTGGTGGAAGCCCGGTGGAAGCCCTTGCGCCCGGTCCCCGTTGGCGGCGGCCCGGTCTCGCAGGGGTAGGCTCGCCTTCGGGGACCGTCATACGGAGATCCCGGACCGCCATACGGACAGGGCCCGCCCTCGGCCGAGCCGCCGAGCCCGGGCCGCGCCTGTCCGATCCGTACGGAGGGGCTGACAATCACGTGAACCTGCGCGACAAGCTGCGCGGCCTGCTGGTCAGGCTGTACGCGCGCCGGGTGGAAGGTCACCTGGACCACGCTCAGGTGCCCAAGCACATCGGCGTCATCATGGACGGTAACCGGCGCTGGGCGAAGGCCGCGGGTTCCACCACCGTGCACGGTCACCGGGCCGGCGCCGAGAAGATCGAGGAGTTCCTCGGCTGGTGCAGCGAGACGGACGTCGGGGTCGTCACCCTCTGGCTGCTGTCGACGGACAACTTCGACCGGCCCCAGGACGAACTCGGCCCGCTCCTCGGCATCATCGAGGACGTCGTACGGACCCTCGCCGCGGACGGCCGCTGGCGTGTGCACCACGTCGGCACCCCCGACCTGCTGCCCTCGCAGATGCGGAACGCCCTCAAGGAGGCCGAGGAGTCCACCGCCCACATCGACGGAATACTGGTCAACGTCGCCATCGGGTACGGCGGACGCCAGGAGATCGCCGACGCGGTGCGCTCGATGCTCGTCGACGCCCAGGACAAGGGCACCTCGATGGAGGAGCTCGCCGAGGCCGTCGACGTCGACATGATCGGCCGTCACCTCTACACCGGCGCACAGCCCGACCCCGACCTCGTGATCCGCACCAGCGGAGAGCAGCGGTTGTCCGGTTTCATGCTGTGGCAGACCGCTCACTCGGAGTACTACTTCT
This sequence comes from Streptomyces sp. DF42, assembly GCF_058267695.1. Lineage (NCBI taxonomy): Bacteria > Bacillati > Actinomycetota > Actinomycetes > Kitasatosporales > Streptomycetaceae > Streptomyces > Streptomyces sp. DF42. Next base: position 6,235,476 of record NZ_CM177859.1, read on the forward strand.
GTGAGGTCTTCTGGCCGGCCTTCCGCAAGGTCGACTTTCTGCGCGCCCTGCGTGACTACGCGGCGCGCCACCGCCGCTACGGCGGCTGACGCACATCACGCCTGCTGAGCGGCGCCGCGACCGCCCCACGGTGGGGCGGAAGCGCCGCGCTTTCCGGAGCGATACCCCCGCACCCCCAGGAGTTCACCAGGGCGCCGTCATATGCGTCGGCATGGCACCGCGAGTTCGAGGGCATAAGCCAGTCAGGTCGATGCCCGAACCACGGGTGTCGGATCTCAGCGGACGGCACGGGGCCGTCCGCCCGGGAGGCCCTTTGCACCAGCTCGATCGTGCGGTCACTGCACGGACGAAAAGGCGGAGGGCCGGTTCTCGGCCCTCGCAGGGCGGCCGACGACCGGTCCAGCTCCACTCCGTCGCTCCCCGACCTCATCCGAGGGGGTACGTCCTTCCGTGGTGACCAGCACAAAGCGCCGCATGCCTGACCGGCGCACCTATGTTCTCGACACCAGCGTCCTGCTGGCCGACCCGAACGCCCTGAACCGCTTCGACGAGCACGAGGTAGTGCTGCCGATCGTCGTGGTGACAGAGCTGGAGGCCAAGCGGCACCATCCCGAACTCGGCTACTTCGCCCGGCAGGCCCTTCGTCTGCTCGACGAGTTCCGGGTCCGGTACGGTCGCCTCGATGCCCCCATCCCGATCGGGGAACTCGGCGGCACGGTGCGTGTCGAGCTCAATCACTCGGACCCCAGCGTGCTGCCGACCGGCTACCGCCTGGGGGACAACGACTCCCGCATCCTCGCGGTCGCCCGCAATCTGCAGGCCGAGGGGTTCGACGTCACGGTCGTGTCGAAGGACCTGCCGCTCAGGATCAAGGCGTCCTCGGTCGGACTCCTCGCCGAGGAGTACCGGGCCGAGCTCGCCATCACGGGTTCCTCCGGCTGGACCGGAATGTCCGAACTGACCCTGCCCGGCGAGCAGGTGGACATCCTCTTCGAGGAAGGGCACGTGCATGTGCCCGAGGCCTCGGACCTTCCCGTGCACACGGGACTGACGATCCAGTCGGAGCGCGGCAAGGCTCTCGGCCGAGTCACGCCCGAGGGCAACATCCGCCTCGTGCGCGGCGACCGGGAGGCGTTCGGTATCAAGGGGAGGAGCGCGGAACAGCGGATCGCGCTCGATCTGCTCCTCGACCCGGACGTCGGGATCGTCTCCATGGGCGGCCGGGCCGGCACCGGCAAGTCGGCGCTCGCGCTGTGCGCCGGACTCGAGGCGGTGCTGGAGCGGCGCCAGCACCAGAAGGTGATGGTCTTCAGGCCGCTGTACGCGGTCGGCGGGCAGGAACTCGGCTATCTGCCGGGCTCCGAGTCCGAGAAGATGAGCCCCTGGGCGCAGGCGGTCTTCGACACGCTGTCCGCGGTCGCCAGCCGCGAGATCATCGAAGAGGTCACCTCGCGCGGGATGCTCGAAGTCCTTCCGCTCACCCACATCCGCGGGCGCTCGCTGCACGACGCGTTCGTGATCGTGGACGAGGCGCAGTCACTGGAACGGAATGTCCTGCTGACTGTTCTGTCCCGAATCGGCTCCAATTCACGGGTGATTCTCACCCATGACGTGGCGCAAAGGGACAATCTGCGCGTCGGCCGCTATGACGGTGTCGTCGCCGTCGTGGAGAAGCTGAAGGGGCATCCGCTCTTCGCGCACGTGACCCTGACGAGGTCCGAGAGGTCCCAGATCGCGGCGCTTGTGACCGAAATGCTGGAGGACGGCCAAATCTGAGGTAATTCAGGCCCGTTGGCGCCGTCTCGCAAAGGCTGTGAGCCTAGCGGGGCGGCGTCTTCGCGTGTTGCTGTTTCTCGAAATCACCTGGGCCAAACGGGATGTGAGCTTTCACACGCAACTCAGAATTGCCACCCGGTGTCTGGTTACGGCAGAGTCTCAGTCCTGTCAGGCCCCGCATACGACACATCTGTACCCCCAGCGGTACGGCACCACAGAAGCATCACAGCTAACTCCACAGCGTCGTCGTATGCCGCCCGTGCTCCACGCGGTGCTCCCCTCGGGGGAGTTGCCCATCGGGTCCGTGCCTCCCGTGACCGCGTAGTTGGGAGGACAGCGCCAGGGGCACGATTGCGTCCGCCAGGGTCACCGAAGCGGACGATGCTGGAAGGAAACCGTGTGAGCCGGATTTCGGTCCGGGGATTCGCAGTGGCCTCGGCCACCGCGGTCACCGCCGTCGGAAGCGTTGTCGGAGTTGCCTCGGGCAGCACCGCCCAGCCCAACGACGCCGAGGCGACGGCAAGCGACGCGACGCTCCTGGCGGACATACCCACGGGCCAGCAGGCCCAGGTCCAGACCGTGTCCCTGGCGCGTCAGGCCGACGCCCAGGCCATCCAGGCCGACGCGAGCGCCAAGAAGGGCGCCGAAGAGGCTGCCCGCAAGGCCGCCGCGGACACCGCCATCGCCAAGAAGGAAGCGGCGGAGAAGGCGGCCAAGGAAGCCAAGGAGCGCGCCCGGACGAAGGCCGCGGCCAGCCGCAGCAGCGCCGACTTCCCGGTCCAGAGCTCGTACTCCGTCGGCGAGATCCAGTCGATGGCACGGCAGATGGTGCCGAGCGGCCAGTTCCAGTGCTTCAGCAACATCGTGGACCACGAGTCCAGCTGGAACTACCACGCGGTCAACGCCTCCTCCGGCGCATACGGCCTCTTCCAGGCCCTGCCCGCCTCCAAGTACTCGTCCGCCGGCGCCGACTGGCAGACGAACCCGGGCACCCAGATCAAGTGGGGCCTGAACTACATGAACAGCCGGTACGGCAGCCCGTGCGAGGCCTGGTCGTTCTGGTCGGCCAACCACTGGTACTGAGCCGCGAGGCGGCGGCCTCACCTCTCAACCTTGCGCAGCCCCTCCCCGTCATAGGGGGAGGGGCTTTCGCCCTGTACGGTCGTTCGCGACGGCTCCAGGGGGGAGTGGTGGGGAAAGACGGGGGAAGAGGACGGATCATGTCGCGAGTGCCAGGGTGGCTCGGTCGGATCGGCGCCGGACTCACCGAGGTGAGTGAGCGGCTGGACGAGCGCCGCGCCGAGGTGGAACGGGAGAACGCCGGGCACGGCGAACCCGCTCAGCCGCGCAAGACCGTGAAGGCTCCGCCACCCGCCGACCGCACCCCCGAGCCTCCACTCCCGCCGGCCACCCGCCCCGACCCCGCGCACGCCGTGCCCTGGGGCGTACGCGTCGCCGCCGAGGCCGGCTGGCGTCTGCTGGTGCTCGCGGGCACCGTATGGGTGCTGATGCGGGTCATCAGCGCCGTCCAGCTCGTGGTCTTCGCCTTCGTCGTCGCCCTGCTCATCACGGCGCTGCTCCAGCCGACCGTGGCCCGTCTCAAGCGCCACGGCGTGCCGGGCGGCCTCGCGACCGCCCTCACCGCGATCCTCGGCTTCGTCGTCATGGGGCTGATCGGCTGGTTCGTGACCTGGCAGGTCATGGAGAACATCGACAACCTCTCCAGCCAGATCCAGAGCGGCATCGACGACCTGCGCAACTGGCTGCTGAAGAGCCCCTTCCACGTCACCGACAAGCAGATCAACCAGATCGCCAAGAACCTGCGGGAAGCGGTCGGCGCGAACACCGACCAGATCACCTCCGCGGGCCTGGAGGGCGTGCAGGTCGTGGTCGAGGCGCTGACCGGCATCCTGCTGACGTTCTTCTCGACCCTGTTCCTGCTCTACGACGGCCGGCGCATCTGGGAGTGGACGCTGAAGCTGGTCCCGGCGGCGGCCCGGCCGGGCGTCGCGGGCGCGGGTCCGAGGGCCTGGCGGACGCTGACGGCCTATGTGCGCGGCACGGTGCTCGTCGCCCTGATCGACGCCATCTTCATCGGCCTCGGCATCTACTTCCTCGACGTCCCCATGGCCGTACCGCTGGCCGTCTTCATCTTCCTGTTCTCCTTCATCCCGCTCGTCGGCGCCGTGGCGTCCGGCGCGCTGGCCGTGGTCGTCGCACTGGTCACCCAGGGCGTGTTCACGGCGGTCATGACGCTCCTCGTGGTCCTCGCGGTCCAGCAGATCGAGGGCCACATCCTGCAGCCGTTCATCCTGGGCCGTGCGGTGCGCGTCCACCCGCTCGCGGTGGTCCTGTCGGTCGCGGCGGGCGGCATGGTGGCCGGGATCGGCGGCGCGGTGGTCGCCGTACCGCTGGTGGCGGTGACGAACACGGTGGTCGGCTACCTGAGGGTGTACTCCCTGGAACACGATCCCGCAGGCGACGACCAGCCGCTTCCAACCGGTCCGACGATCGAGGACGAGGCAGCCGAGTCCGAAGGGGAGGCCGGGGGCGCAACCCCCGGCGACGGCCCCGAGGACGCCGGGAAGGCCTGAGGCGCCGCCGCCTGAAAACCGCCCCGGAATCGGTCAAATGAGCGCCGAACAAAGCTATTTGAACCGGCTTGGGGCTCAACTTCCGTCACCTGGGAACAGGTCGGAAATCTCCCGCCGGAATATGCGTCCGGCCTGATACACCTTCCTCCCTCAGCGCTATGCGACAGGGGGGCGTGATGTCGGGCTTCGACCTGCTGGCACGAGCCCTGGCCGCCTGCGGGCGCGAGGGGTGGACCGGCGTCCTGCGTGTGTCCGGGTCGCCCGGCGGCATCCTGCACCTCAGGGACGGACTCGTCGTCGCCGCCGAATCCCCCGGGGCGCCGGGGCCGGAGGCGCTGCTGCTGCGGTCCGGGCGGGTGGACGGCGAACAGTGGGCCGCGCTGGTGCGGGAGGCCCGGGGTGCGCGCTGGCCGGCGGCCGGGCTGATCGCCCGCGGATACGCCGGTGCCGCCCAGCTCGCGGTGGTGTGCGTGATGGCGCTGCAGGACGCGGTGTTCGCGATCGTCGCGGGCCGCGTGGACGGCTGTGAGCGTGCCGAGGCCCGCGTCGAGCCGCCCGCCCCGGTCACCGTGGGCGAGCCGCCCGCCGGGCTCCTGCAGGACGCGGTCCGCAAGCTGGCCGCCGTCGCCGCCCTGCCCCACCCCGTCGACCCCGACCGCGAACGGCCCGTCCCGGCACCGGGGTTCGACGGCCCGCTCACCACGCTGCGACGCGAGCTGGTCGAGCATGCCGACGGCCGCCGTACGGCCCGTGATCTCGCCTTCCGTACCGGGCGAGGCGTCTACACCGTCACGGTCGAGGTCGCGCGGATGCTCGGCGAGGGGCTTCTGGAGTGCCCCGCCGGGCCCGCGCCCATCCCGGTCCGCGCACCCCCCGACGGCATCCGCCACCGCACCCCGCCGCCGCCCGCACCGCCCCCGCCCGAAGAGCCGGCACCCGTCGACCTGCCCCGCCGCAGATCGAACGGCTTCTTCCGCCTGCGGAACGGAACCCCGAAATGAACAGGCCGAACAGATCCGAAACACCATGCGAAACGACATGCGAAGCGACATACGACGAGAAATGCGAAGAGAAATAGGGGAGTTGAGCACATGGATCGTGAAGCTCTGGCGCTCGAAATGCGCGGTCTGCGGGAGCAGGTGACTGGAATCACCGATACCGCGGTCGCGGCGTCCGACGGGCTGCTGATCGCGGCCGACACCGCCGACTCGATCGACCCGGAAGGCCTCGCTGCCCTGGCAGCGGCCGGCCTGGGCCTCGCCCGCCGCACCGCCCAGGCGACCGCGCGCGGCACCCTGCGGCAGACCGTGACCTACGGCAGCCACGGCTGTGCCGCCTTCTACGCCGTCGGCGACACCGCGCTGATGGTCGTCCTGGGCGACGAGGGCCTGGACGTCGACGGCCTGCACCGGGCGACCGGGCCCGCTCTGGATCGCATCGGCTCGATCCTCCGGCACACAACGGCAGAAGGAGTCTGAAGGGATGGCGACGAAGCGTATGGCCACCGGTTTCTCCGATCAGGTGATGGGCCTGGTCAAATCTCTCCGTACCGACGCCCCCGACTGTGTCGCCTCGGGCGTCGTCGACATGTCCACCGGCATGCTGCTGTCGTACGAGACCGTCGAGAACCATCCGCCCGAGGTCCTGGACCTGCTGGCGGGCGCGACCCTCGACCTGTTCCAGGGCCGCACGGTCGTGATGATCGAGGACGTCTTCAAGGAACGCCGGGGGATGCAGAGCGACAACCACTTCTTCCAGGAGATCCTGGTCAACAGCGAGAACCTCACCCATCTGTTCGTGCGCATGAACGAGCAGCAGGACGTCGTCGCCGTCGTCGTCTGCCGCAAGTCGGTCAACGTGGGCATGCTGTTCGCCCAAGTGCGGCGGGTGGTGCGGGAGTACAGCCTGTGAGAACGCGGAAGGGCCCCTCCCTTCGGGGAGGGGCCCTTCCGCGTGCGCTCTCACTCGGTGCGCAGACCGTCCGGCCGCATCAGCCGCAGCAGCGGCGGCAGGCTGAGCAGGGTCACGCCGAGGACGACCCCGGCGCCGATGCCCGTCATCGAGAGCACGCTCGCCCAGTCCACGCTCACCGTGTCGCCGGTCATCCTCAGCAGCACCGTGCCCAGCGTCAGTCCGACCACCGACGCCAGCAGCAGACCCAGCGCGATGGGGATCGCCGTCTGCCACAGCACCGACAGGCTCAGCGTGCGGCGCCGGGTTCCGAAGGCGACCAGCGACGACAGCAGCTTCTTGCGCTCGCGCAGCTGCTCCAGCTGGGAGACCAGCAGGCTCGCGCCGATCAGCAGCAGGACGCAGGTGGCACCGACGAACAGCCCGGTGCGGATCGACTGGAACTGCAGCGACTGCTTGGCGGACGTCAGGTTGAACACGTCCGCCAGCGGATCCAGCCGAGCCGCGGTGTTGCGCGCGTACTCGTCGGCGTCCGCCATCGACCGGTCCAGGGAGAGGTACACCTTCTGGGTCAGGCCGGCGTTCGCCGCCGCGGGCAGCGCGCCCGAGGTGATGAGCACGCCACCGCGCTCATAGCCGGTCGGGTCCTTGCGCTGTGCCGCCGTCTTCACGCCGGAGGGCACCTTCCAGGCTGCCGTGTGGTGGGACGCCCCGCTGTACGCCGGGTCGAAGTACAGGGTGCGGCCCGCGGTGACCCACTTCTTCGTGTTGCTGCCGTACTCGTCGCCGACGATGCGGAAGACGTCGCCGTCCCGGCAGGACGCCAGCCGGGCCAGCTCGCGCAGCTGCGCACAGCTGCCGGCGGCCATCTCCAGTTCGTCGTCCGGGTCCTTCGGCGCGGTCCCGACCGAGCCCAGCGAGATCGCCGTCACCCGGCTCACGCCCTCCGTCCCGGTGAGCTTGCGGTCCACCTCGGACAGCGGGACGTCACCGCGCACGGAGATCTCCACCTGCGCCCGGTCGAGGTCGTTCTTCGTCCACTTGGTGTAGTCCTGCTCGACCCCCGCGAACAGCATCTGCAGCGCGATCGCGCCGGCCACGGCGACCGCGATGCCGTTGACCATGCGGGCGGCCGAGCCGCTGCTCAACTGCAGTCTGCGGACGGCCAGTTGCCAGGAGACCGAGCCCGAGTTCAGCCGGGCGACCACGGCCTCGACGATCCACGGCAGCAGGGCGGTGACGCCGATCAGCAGCAGCACGGTGCCGCCGATCACCATCCACTGGTTGAAGTCGCCGTTGGAGTTGCCCTGCCCCATCATCGGGTAGAGCAGCGCGAGGCCGCCCAGCGGCAGCAGCAGCCGCCACCACAGCCGGCGCCGCGGCGGCTTCGCCGTACGCACCACGCCCAGCGGCTCGATGACGACCCCGCGCAGCGCGAACAGCGTCACCAGGACGGCCGCGGCCGGTACGGCGACGGCGACGAGGGCGACGAGCGCGGGCGAGGGGTTCAGGTCGCTCGGGAACACGCTGATGTCCCGTACCTCCAGCAGGGCCGCCAGCTGACGTCCGGTGAGGAAGAAGACGGTGCCGAGGACGAGCCCGAGCAGCGCCCCGGCGAGCGCCTCGCCGCCCGCGATCCGGCGGGCCATCCTGCCGTCCGCGCCGACCAGCCGCAGCGCCGCGAGCCGACGGTCGCGGCGCTCGCCGCCGAAGCGGACGGCCGCGGCGATGAAGACACCGACGGGCAGGAGCAGCACCACGAAGATGATCGTGACGAGCAGGATCAGGATCGGGTCCAGCGCGTCATCGCGGTTCCCGGAGGAGGGCCCGAAGTAGTTGATGCGCTCGATGCGGCCGCCGGCCAGATGGTTCTCCAGGCCCGAGGCGCCCGCGTAGTAGGTGAGTTCGGCGGGCCCGATCAGCCCGGAGTCGTCGATGGTGCCGACGGCGCGGTAGGGGATGCGCCCCCGCAGCAGCTTGCCGGAGTCCGACGCGAGCAGCTTCTTCAGCGCCGGCGAGACGACCATCTCGCCCTTGGCCGGGAACTTTGCGACGCCCGGCGGCATCGGCGCCCGCGACCCCTCCCGCTCCAGGAGCCGGCCGCGTACGTCCGCGCCGTGGAACGTCGTGTCGGTGCTGGCGACGATCAGCGTGTCGTCCGCCCTGGGCAGCACCTTCCCGCTGTACGTGAAGTCGTCGCGGGAGTTGGAGCGGTGGTTGCGCTCGGACAGTGCGCTGGGTATCGCCGTCGTCAGCAGCAGCAGCGCCACGCCGAGCCCGACACCGACGGCCGTCAGCAGCGCCCGGGTCCAGCCCTCACGCCCGCCGGCGAAGGCGAACCGCAGCCCCATGGCCAGATCGTCGGCCCACTGCCGTACGTTCATACAGCCCGCTCCATGTCCCGGGACTTCCCGTCCCGTACGACGATCTCGCGGTCCGAGTAGGCGGCGACCCGTGCCTCGTGCGTGACGAGGACGACGGCGGCGTTGGTGGACCGGGCGGCGTCGGTGAGCAGATCCATCACGCGCTCGCCGTTGAGCGAGTCGAGCGCGCCGGTCGGCTCGTCGGCGAACAGCATCCGGGGACTGGTGACCAGGGCCCGGGCGACGGCGACGCGCTGCCCCTGACCGCCGGAGACCTCACCGGGCCGCTTCTTCCTCAGGCCGTCGACCTCGAGCCGCTCCATCCACGTCAGCGCGGTCCGCTCGGCCTCCTTGCGGGGGGTGCCGTTCAGCCTGAGCGGCAGGGCGACGTTCTCCACGCACGTCAGCTCCGGCACGAGCTGCCCGAACTGGAACACGAACCCGAACTCCGAGCGTCGCAGCGCGCTGCGCTCGGCGTCGCTCATGGTCGCCATCTCGCGTCCGCTGTACGTGATCGATCCCGAGTCGGGCGTCACGATCCCGGCGAGACAGTGCAGCAGGGTCGACTTGCCGGACCCGGAGGGACCCATGACGGCGACGACCTCACCGGGGTGGATGGAGAACTCGGCACCGTCGAGGGCGACGGTCGGCCCGTAGGCCTTGCGCAGCTCGTCCGCGACGAGCAGAGAACCTGCGGGAGTCATCGGGTCACCGCTTCCGCGAGTTTGTCGAGGCGCGCGGCGGTCAGTTCCAGCCAGCGCAGGTCGGCTTCGAGGTGGAACAGGGCGTGGTCGCAGATGAGCTGGTCGGCCAGGTCCCCCTTCCGCTTCCGGTCGGTCAGGATCCTCATCATGCGCAGGTGCTCGGAGCGCTGCGTGTCGAGGATGTCGGCCGCGTTGCGGTGGGTGAGCAGCGCGAGGACGACCTTGGTGTACAGCGTGGACTGCAGATACGGCTCGGGCGTCTCCGGTGTCGCGAGCCAGCGCTCCACGTCGGTGATCCCGGCGTCGGTGATCGCGTACCGCTTGCGCTCGGGGCCGCCTCCGGCCTCGATGCCGTCGACCTCGACGAGCCCGTTCCTCAGCAGGCGGGACATGGTCGAGTAGACCTGGCCGTAGTGCAGCGGCCGGTCGTGACCGAACGTGTCGTCGAAGGCCCGCTTGAGGTCGTAGCCATGGCGGGGCCCGGACTCCAGGAGCCCTAGGAGAGTGTGACCGATGGACATGCCAAGGACTCTACGCGGATGTATACGCCCTGTGTATACGCACCGTGTCTAGACCGTGGCGGGGGGTGGGAGTGCGCAGGTGGGCGCGGATTGTCACGGTTCTGCTACTAACGACGCCCGCAATCCCGCGGGTCCGGCGCACTGGAGGCCGCCTCGGTGTTTCCGGCACCCGTCCCGCGCTTCGGAGGCCGGATCGGCATCCCCGCCCGTCCGGCGTCCGAGGACGAGGCCGTCAGGCCGACGGGGGTCCGGGGGTGGGGCCTCCGGGAGGGCGACCCCGACGAGGCAGTGGCCCAGCCTCCCCGGGCAGCCGCCCCGCCTCGTTCAAGGCCCGCCGCAGCAAGAACTCGATCTGCGCGTTGGCGGAACGCAACTCGTCACCGGCCCACCGAGCCAACGCGTCGTACACTAAAGGGTCCAACCGCAGCAGCACCTGCTTGCGCTGCTGCGGCCGGCGCCTGGCCGAGGAGCTCTCGGAAGGTTCCGTCACTGGTACAAGGTCCCGGTGTTGAGGACGGGCTGCGGTGCGCGGTCCCCGCACAGCACCACCATCAGGTTGGACACCATCGCCGCCTTCCGCTCCTCGTCCAGCTCCACGATGTCCCGCTCGGAGATCCGTGCGAGCGCCGCCTCGACCATGCCCACCGCGCCGTCCACGATCTGCCGCCGGGCCGCGACGATCGCCCCCGCCTGCTGCCGCTGGAGCATCGCCGAGGCGATCTCGGGAGCGTACGCGAGGTGCGTGAAGCGAGACTCGATGATCTGGACACCGGCGGCCTCCACGCGCGCGTGCAGCTCGATGGCCAGCTTCTCCGTGATCTCCTCCGCGTTGCCGCGCAGCGAGAGCCCGCCCTCCTCGTGGGCGTCGTAGGGGTACTCGATGGCTATGTGCCGTACCGCGGCCTCCGTCTGCGTCGCCACGAAATCCAGGTAGTTGTCCACCTCGAACGTGGCCTGCGCGGTGTCCCGCACCTTCCAGACCACGACCGCGGCGAGCTCGATCGGGTTGCCGTAGGCGTCGTTGACCTTGAGGACGGCGGTCTCGTGGTTGCGCACGCGAGTGGAGATCTTCGTGCGCGAGGTGAAGGGGTTCACCCAGCGCAGCCCGTCCTGGCGGATCGTCCCGCGGTAGCGGCCGAAGAGCTGCACGACCCTGGCCTCACCCGGCGCCACGGTGTTGAGCCCGCGCAGCGAGATCACCGCGGCGACCAGGACGACGACACCGCCGACGGCGAAGCCGGGGTTCACCGAGGCGGCCACGAACAGGGCGACCGCGGCCAGCAGGCCTAGCAGCCCGAGCAGCAGCGCGAGCGCGCCGCCGATGCTGTGCGCGGCCGTCTCCCGCACGCGGGGTGCGGGCATCTCGGGTACGTCGGCGGCGGGTGTGGAGTCGTGTGCGGACATGGGTGGCCCCCGTTCTCGTGGTGCGCTCCCGCGGTGCGTTTCCGTGAAAGCACTGAACTAGCTAAGTGATATCACTTTACCCCCTGGGGCAACCTTGAACCCCCCTCGGCCGTCGGTTCCGTTGGGGCGGGTGCTGATTGTCACGTCCACAAAAGGCCGGATCGACGGACCTTTGCCACATGTCCCGGTGTTAGCTTTCTGAGCTGACTTGAGCGGCGAACCTGTGTGACGTGTGGGCACACATGAACGAAGCGGAGCGGATCGGACTCATGGGACGAGCGGAAGACAGACGAGCGCGACAGCGCGGTGGCCGCCGCGCGGCGCCCACGCGCTCGTCCACGGCATCCATATCCACCGCGTCCGCGGAGGAGCCGGTCACGGTCGTCGGCGGTCGGGCCGCGGCACGCCGGGCGGCCCAGGGCAAGGGCAGGGCCAAGGGCAAGGCGGGCAAGACGGGCAAGGACGGCAGGAGCTTCATACGCCGGCTGTTCACCTGGAAGAAGATCGTCGGAACCTTCTTCGGGCTGTGCCTGCTCGGCATGGGCGCGTTCGTCGCGCTGTACATGATGATCAGCATCCCCAAGGGCGGCAATTCCGACGCCACGCTGCAGAGCAACGTCTACAAGTACGGCGACGGCTCGCTGCTGACCCGTGACGGCCAGCGCAACCGCGAGATCGTGGACCTGGCCAAGGTGCCCAAGCCCGTTCAGCACACCTTCGTCGCCGCCGAGAACAAGACCTTCTACAAGGACAACGGCGTGGACCTCAGGGGCACCGCCCGCGGTCTGCTCAACACGCTGTCCGGCAAGGGCGCGCAGGGCGGTTCGACGATCACCCAGCAGTACGTCAAGAACTACTACCTGACGCAGAACCAGACCGTCACGCGCAAGCTGAAGGAACTGGTCATCTCCCTGAAGCTGGACCGCACGAAGTCCAAGGACTACATCCTCGCCGGCTACATCAACACCAGCTACTACGGCCGCGGCGCGTACGGCATCCAGGCAGCGGCGCAGGCCTACTACCACCGCGACGCCGAGAAGCTCACGGTCGAGCAGGGTGCCTACCTCGCCGCGCTCCTCCAGGCGCCGAACCAGTACGACTGGGCGATCGCGTCCGACACCGGCCGGCGGTTGGTCAAGGCGCGCTGGAACTACGTCCTCGACAACATGGTCGAGGAGGACTGGCTGGACAAGACCGAGCGCGAGAACATGAAGTTCCCGACGCCGCTGGCCCCCAAGGCCGCGCCCGGTATGGGCGGCCAGACCGGCTACCTGGTGGACGCGGCCAACAACCAGTTGGCCAGGCGGCTGGTGACCCAGGGCACGGCCGACAACTTCAACGACGCCCTGACCATGGTCAAGGCGGGCGGCTGGACCATCACGCTCAACATCGACAAGAAGAAGCAGACGGCGCTGGAGAAGGCCGCCAAGGCGCAGCTGATCAGCAAGCTCGACCCGAAGAAGCGCTCGGTCGACGCGGACGTCCAGGCCGGTGCCGCGTCCGTGAACCCGAAGACGGGCGCGGTCGTGGCGATGTACGGCGGGCGGGACTACTACAAGCACTACCGCAACAACGCGACCCGCACGGACTACCAGCCCGCGTCGACGTTCAAGCCGGTCATCCTCGCCGCCGCACTGGACGGGGCCGCCGAGACACAGACCGGCCAGGCCATCGGTGCGAACACGATCTACGACGGCACGAGCAAGCGCCAGGTCGTGGACAAGGGCGCCAAGGTCGGTTTCGCTCCCGAGAACGAGGACGACCAGAACTACGGCCCCATCACCGTCCAGACGGCGATGAACCAGTCCGTCAACTCCGTCTTCGCGCAGATGGGCGTCGACGTCGGCATGCGCAAGGTGCTCAAGGTCGGCGGCCAGCTCGGCATGGACACCGCCAACCTCAGGGCGGTGCCTGCCCAGACCCTCGGCACCATGGGGGCGAGCCCGCTGCAGATGGCAGGCGTCTACGCGACCCTCGACAACCACGGCAAGCAGGTCACCCCGAGCATCATCAAGTCCGTGGAGAACAGCAGGCATTCGGTCACCCTGCCGAACCCGATCGGCGACCAGGTCATCAGCCCCGAGGCCGCCGACACGGTCACCTCGGTGCTGACGGGCGTGGTCGACGACGGTACGGCCAAGCGGTCGGTGCAGGAGAACGCCAACCGCGACGGCCGCAAGGTCGCCGGCAAGACGGGTACCTCCGACGAGAACCGCTCGGCCTGGTTCACCGGCTTCACGCCCGACCTGGTCACCTCGGTCGGCCTGTTCGGTGAGAACCACAAGACCTTCGCGCAGGTGTCGATGTACAAGGCGGGCGGACTGCCCCGCGTCAACGGTGGTACCTTCCCGGCGCAGATCTGGGCGGCGTACACCTTCGGCGTCTCCGCCACGGGCCTCAAGTTCGAACTGAACACCACGCAGGGCGCGGCCGTGCAGCCGACGTACACGCCGACGCCCACGAAGAAGCCCAGCCCGACGCCGTCGCAGGCACCGACGAGTCCGTCACCGTCCCAGACCCCGTCCCAGACGCCGTCGCAGACCCCGTCCCAGACGCCGTCGCAGACGCCGTCCCAGACGCCCTCACGGACGCCGCCGCCGACGCCGACGAACGGACAGGGCCCGGTGGATCCGCTCAACCCGAACGGCCAGCAGTAACCGGGACAACTATCAGCGACGGGATAGTCGGCAGTAACCCGAACAATCAGCGGCAAGCGACAAGAAAGGGCGCCCGGCAGATGCCGGGCGCCCTTCGCGCCTTCGAAACGGTGGTTCAGCCCTGCGGAGCGCTCCTGCCCAGCTCGAACCAGACCACCTTCCCGGTGCTCAGCCGTGTCGCCCCCCAGCGCCGGGCCAGCTTGTTGACGAGGTAGAGCCCACGCCCACCCTCATCCGTCGCCCGCGCCTGCCTCAGGCGCGGCAGCTGCGGCACGTCGTCGCCGACCTCGCACCGCAGCACGTCGGTGCGCAGCAGACGAAGCGTGACCGGCCGGGTCGCGTACCGCACCGCGTTGGTCACGACCTCGCTGACGAGTAGCTCCACGGAGTCACTGAGGTCCTCCATGTCCCACCGGGACAGCGCGTGCCGGGCGAGCCGGCGGGCCCGGCCGGGCGCCGCGTCCTCGGGCTCCAGGAACCAGTACGCCACGTCGCTCGGCGCGATCCCGTCGAAGCGGGCGGCGAGCAGCGCGATGTCGTCGTCCCGGTCGCCCGGGCCGAGCATGTCGAGCACCTCGTCGCACAGGGCCTCCAGCGGCGGCGGATGGTCGGGTCCGGTCAGCTGCGCGGTCGCGGCGAGCTTCTCGCGCAGCTGCTCTATCCCGGTCCACACGTCCCGCAGACGGGACTCCACCAGCCCGTCGGTGTACAGCAGCAGGGTCGCCCCGGCCGGCGCGTCGAGCTCGACGGCCTCGAAGTCGACGCCGCCCACACCGATCGGCGCCCCCGGCGGCACCCGCAGTACCTCGGCGCGGCCGCCCAGGTGCAGCAGGACCGGCGGCGGATGGCCGGCGTTGGCGATCGTGATGCGGTGCGAGACCGGGTCGTAGACCGCGTACAGGCACGTCGCCATACGGTCGGTGCCCAGGCGCTGCGCCTGTTCGTCCAGGTGGTGCAGCACCTCCTGCGGAGGCAGGTCCAGTCCGGCCAGGGTCTGGGCGGTGGTGCGCAGCTGGCCCATGATGGCCGCCGACGTCATGGAGTGGCCCATCACGTCGCCGACGACGAGGGCCACGCGGCTGCCCGGCAGCGGGATGGCGTCGTACCAGTCGCCGCCCACCCGCGCGGTCTCGGCGGCGGGCAGATAACGGGACGCGAGGCGTACGCCCGTGGGGCGCGGCAGCGTCTCGGGGAGCATGGTGCGCTGCAGCTCGTCGGCGATGTACGCCTCGCGGCCGTACAGGACCGCCTTGTCGATGCCGAGCGCGCTGTGCGTGGCGAGCTGGGCGGCGACCAGGAGGTCGTCGGCCTCGAAGGCGATGCGCTCGGGGCGGCGCAGGAAGAGCGCGGCGCCGATCACACGGCGCCGGCCGCGCAGCGGGGCGAGGATCGCGCGCTGCCCGCCGGGTACGGCGAACTCTCCACCCTCGCCCAGGAGTTCTGGCAGGGCGGCGCGGGCGGCGGGCGCGTCCGTGAAGACCGGGCGCACCCCGCGCAGCACGTCGGCCAGCGCGCTGCCCGGCCGCACCTCGCACAGCTCGGCGCCGACCGTGTGGAGCCCCGAGACCTCGTGCGGCTCGGGCTGCAGGGCCGGCGAGAACCCGCCCTCGGTGTCCCGCTCGGCCGGAATCCGGTCGGTGCGCCTCAGACGCAGCAGCAGCGGGCCGGTGGGGCGTTCGTCGCCGACGGGCAGCGGGTCGCGCAGATAGACGAGGATCGCGTCGGAGAAGGTCGGCACGGTCGCCCGGCACAGCCCCATGACGATCTCGTCGAGGTCGATGCCGCGGGCGATCCGCCGCGTCGCGGCGCCCACGAAGCGCAGCCGGTCGCCGTCCCGTCGCATGGGGGTGGGGCGCCCGGGAAGCAGCCCCTGCCCGGTACGCCGCTCCTGGCCGCCGGCGTCCTGCGTCCGGTCCTGCTGGGTGCCGGGCTGGTCCGGGATGGACTCGGGCACGGGGCGCGGGCGATGGGTGCCCGGTTCTACGGCGGCGGGCTGCGAGTGCTCGGGGCCGGTGATGTCGGAGGGGGGCGAGGCCGGATCCTTTCCTTTGCTGCACGGCGTGGCCGTACCCGGCGTCGACGGTGTCTCCCCGGTGCGCCCCTGTGCCGGTAAGGCGGCTGCGGGGGCGGAGGGCGCCGGCGTCGGGGTGTGCAGGAGCGCCCCGCGGGGGTCCGCGGGGGCGGCGCCCGGCTGTGGGCGCTCGAAGGACATGGGGTGCTCCGTCACGCGTGTCGAATCCGTCCGTCCGGGGCTGCGCCTCGGGTGCGCAGTTCGTCCCGCAGGAATCCCGATACCCGGAATACGTGTCCCCGGAACGGAATTCCCGCGTGGTCAGAGGCTGCTTCTGTGCCGTCGGTGAACCGTCTGCGGCTAGCAGCGCCGCCGCCGTCGTAACCCTCGCTCACGTCCTGCCGCCCCTCGGTGACGATCGGTCAAGCCCAGTGCGGGCTCCGGGAGTTGCTGCTGCGTGCCCACCCGTCACCCGAACACCGCCCCTCAACGACGGTGCTGCGCACCGACCTCTGAACACTTGTGGAGGACGATCCTACGGTTGTGGACCGGGGGCGCATCAAGGGTCTCATGAGGACACGTGCGCGGGCGTACGGTCCCAGTCCTCCGGCAAAGACGGTACAGCCCAGGACGGATCCGGGCGCCAGTGCTGCCAGCTGTCCGAGAACGGCGGGCCCCAGGCGCGGATCACCTCCACCGCGGACCGCCCCGCCTCCCGCACCCGTTCGGCGACCCGGGCGTCCATCAGTCCGTCCCGCTGGGCCTGCGCGAACTCGTCCTCGTCCCGCCAGTGCCAACTGCGGTCCGGGTGCACCGAGATGTCCAGGAAGTGATCCTCGGAGTCGACCCCGCCGTCCCAACGCACCAGCGGTGACTCAAGATTCACGTACCAGTTCTTGAACTGCCAGCCCGGCTCCCAGAACAGCCACACCGACCAGGGCTCGCGGGGCCGGGCCAGCTTCAGCACGCCCGTGCCGAACCAGCGGTCGATCTGGACCGTGCGAGGCTTGGTGTAGCGGGTCTCCAGCGGTTCGACGTGCACGGGCGTGCCGTCGGCCAGCACCGGCTTCACACACTCGGTGCCGGGCGCCAGCCAGACGGCGAGCACGTCGGCGTCGTCGCGGACGACGGTGACGGGGCGGGCGATGTGGCAGCGTTTGCCGCCGTTCTCCCGGTACCGCCACAGGATCTGGGTCCCGGCGGCCCAGAAGCCCGTCGATCCGCCCGCTTCCACTTCCGCTCTCACCGCTCCACCGTCCGCCATGAAGAGATATTAGGTGCCACAGGCATACGACGCTGCGCTGCGCGTCGCGGTTCACGGGGGCGCGGCGAAAGGTTACGGATGCGTCATCCGCAGGACATCCAGCGCCTCGTCGAGCTGCTCCAGTGTGAGGTCGCCGCGCTCTACGTACCCGCTGTCCAGGACGACTTGGCGGATCGTCCTGCGCTCGGCGAGTGCCTTCTTGGCGACCTTGGCGGCCTCCTCGTACCCGATGTACTTGTTGAGCGGCGTGACCACGGAGGGCGAGGACTCGGCGTACTCGCGCGCCCGCTCCCGGTTCGCGGTGATCCCGTCCACGGTGCGGTCGGCGAGCAGCCGGGAGACGTTCGCCAGCAGCCGGACGGACTCCAGGACGTTCCTTGCGATGACCGGCAGCATCACGTTGAGCTCGAAGTTGCCGGCGGCGCCCGCGGTGGCCACCGTCGCGTCGTTCCCGATGACCTGGGCGGCGACCATGAGCACGGCCTCGGGGATGACGGGGTTGACCTTGCCGGGCATGATCGAGGACCCGGGCTGGAGGTCGGGGAGAGCGATCTCGGCGAGGCCCGTCCGGGGTCCGGAGGCCATCCACCGCAGATCGTTGGCAATCTTGGTCAGCCCCACCGCGACGGTCCTGAGCTGCCCGCTCGTCTCGACGATCCCGTCCCGCGCGCCCTGCGCCTCGAAGTGGTCGCGGGCTTCGGTGAGCGGCAGCCCCGTGACCCGGGCGACCTCCGCGATGACCGCCGCGGAGAACCCGGGCGGGGTGTTGATGCCGGTCCCGACCGCCGTCCCGCCGAGGGGCAGCTCGGCGAGGCGGGGGAGCGAGGCGTACAGCCGCTCGACGCCGTACCGGACCTGCGCCGCGTATCCCCCGAACTCCTGCCCCAGAGTCACGGGCGTGGCATCCATCAGATGGGTCCGCCCGGACTTCACGACATCGCCGAACTCCTCCGCCTTGCGCTCCAGCGAGCCGGCGAGATGCTCCAGAGCCGGGATGAGATCCCGCGTCACGGCGGCCGTGGCGGCGATGTGGATGGAGGAGGGGAAGACGTCGTTGGACGACTGGGACGCGTTCACATGGTCGTTGGGGTGTACGTCCCTGCCGAGCCGCTCCGTGGCGAGGGTGGCGACGACCTCGTTGGTGTTCATGTTCGACGAGGTGCCGGAACCGGTCTGGAAGACGTCGATCGGGAACTGCTCGTCCCAGTCTCCCCGGGCGACCTCCCCGGCGGCCTCCTGGATCGCCTCGGCGATGTCCTTGTCGAGCACGCCGAGCCGCGCGTTGACCTTCGCGGCGGCGCCCTTGATGCGGGCGAGGGCCTCGATGTGGGCGCGCTCGATGCGCTGTCCGGAGACGGGGAAGTTCTCGACGGCACGCTGGGTCTGGGCCCGCCACTTGGCGTCGGCGGGGACGCGGACCTCGCCCATGGAGTCGTGCTCGATGCGGTATTCGGTCATGCCCGTATAGCGAACGGGAGGGTGGGGATGTTCCGGCCCACACCCCGACCGGCCCCTGTGACGCACATCTCACACCCGCCGCGCGGACGCGGCGCCCTCCAGGCCGCCGGCCGTCCGAGCACCAGGCCGTCGAGGCCGCACGGGTCCGACCACCCAGCCCGTCCGGCGTTCGAGGACGAGGCCGTCCGGGCCTAAGCGGGGTCCGGGGCGCAGCCCCAGCGGGGGCGAAGGGGCGGAGCCCCTGGGGACGGGACGGGGCGGGACGGGCAGGGGCGGCGGGGGCGAGTTCCGTCCCCGGCCGCCCCGAAAGGCACTACGCGAGCCCGGGCCCCCGTACCGGAATCGACGTGAACGTCGGAGCCGGAGCGGGATCCTGGAAGAAGTCGTTGCCCTTGTCGTCGACCACGATGAACGCCGGGAAGTCCTCGACCTCGATCTTCCAGACGGCCTCCATGCCGAGCTCCTCGTACTCGACGACCTCGACCTTCTTGATGCAGTCCTGGGCGAGCCGGGCGGCCGGCCCGCCGATGGAGCCGAGGTAGAAGCCGCCGTGCGCGTCACACGCGTCCGTGACCTGCTTGCTCCGGTTGCCCTTGGCGAGCATCACCCTGGAGCCGCCGGCGGCCTGGAACTGCTCGACGTAGGAGTCCATGCGCCCGGCCGTGGTCGGCCCGAAGGAACCGGACGCGTACCCCTCGGGGGTCTTCGCCGGGCCGGCGTAGTACACCGGGTGGTCCTTCAGGTACTGCGGCATCTCCTCGCCCGCGTCCAGCCGCTCCTTGATCTTGGCGTGCGCGATGTCGCGGGCCACGACCAGCGGGCCGGTGAGCGAAAGCCGGGTCTTCACCGGGTACTTGGTCAGCTCGGCGAGGATGTCGTCCATCGGCTGGTTGAGGTCGATCCTGACGACGGCACCGGCCTCGTCGAGGTGCTCGTCCGTCGTCTCCGGCAAGAAGCGCGCCGGGTCCGTCTCCAACTGCTCCAGGAAGACCCCCTCGGCGGTGATCTTCGCGACGGCCTGCCGGTCGGCGGAGCAGGACACGGCGATGGCGACGGGGCACGAAGCACCGTGCCGCGGCAGCCGTACCACCCGCACGTCGTGGCAGAAGTACTTGCCACCGAACTGTGCGCCGATCCCGATCTTCTGCGTCAGCTCGAAGACCTTCTCCTCCAGCTCCTTGTCCCGGAAGCCGTGACCGAGTTCGGAGCCCTCGGCGGGAATCTCGTCCAGGTAGTGCGCGGAGGCGTACTTGGCGGTCTTCAGCGCGTACTCGGCGGACGTACCGCCGACGACGATCGCCAGGTGGTACGGCGGGCAGGCGGCCGTACCCAGCGAACGGATCTTCTCCTCCAGGAACTTCATCATGGAGGCCTCGTTCAGGACGGCCTTCGTCTCCTGGTACAGGAAGGACTTGTTGGCGGAGCCGCCGCCCTTCGCCATGAACAGGAACTTGTAGGCGCCGCCGTCGGTGGCGTACAGCTCGATCTGGGCCGGCAGGTTGGAGCCGGTGTTCTTCTCGTCCCACATGGTCAGCGGGGCCATCTGCGAGTAGCGCAGGTTGAGGTTCAGGTACGCGTCGTAGATCCCGCGGCTCAGTGCCGACTCGTCGCTGCCCTCGGTGAGCACGTTCTGTCCGCGCTTGCCCATGACGATCGCCGTGCCGGTGTCCTGGCACATGGGGAGCACGCCGGCGGCCGCGATGTTGGCGTTCTTCAGCAGGTCCAGGGCCACGAACTTGTCGTTGCCCGACGCCTCGGGGTCGTCGATGATGCGCCGCAGCTGGGCGAGGTGGGCCGGGCGCAGGTAGTGCTGGATGTCGTGGATGGCCTCCTCGGCGAGCTTGCGCAGCGCCTCCGGCTCCACCTTGAGGAACGTCCGCCCGTCGGCCTCGAAGGTGGAGACACCCTCGGCGGTCACCAGCCGGTAGGGGGTGGTGTCCTCTCCCATGGGGAGCAGATCGGTGTACGCGAACTCAGGCATCGCAGCCCATTCCTCACTCGACAGACGACGGCCCGCCGACGTTGGCGGGCGCTCACCAGCGTAGAACCTGCCGCCGACAGGGAGCTTGTGAGGTAAGGCTCAGTTCGAGATCCGTGTGGGTTTTCCACAGGCCCGAACGGGGGTAGTCGCGATCTATCGCGTTTCGGTACGCTGCTGCCGTGGACCTTCACAAGCACACCGAACCCGCGCCCGCGGTGGCCGACCTGCGTGCCTCGGACGCCGACCGCGACCGTATCGCCGACCTCCTGCGCGACGCCCTCGCCGAGGGGCGCCTGACCGCCGACGAGCACGCCGAGCGGGTGGAGGGTGCGCTCGCCGCCAAGACGGTCGGCGAGCTGGAGGTCTTCATACGGGACCTGCCCGTCGCCCACCGGCACCGCGCGGCCCCCGCCTTCGCCGCGGCCCCGAACCGGCCCACGGTGGGCGCGATCCCGGCGGACCCCGACGACCATGTGGTGGCGGTGTTCAGCAGCGCCGCCCGCAAGGGCCGCTGGCGCGCGGGCCGCCGTATCCACGCGCACGCGATCTTCGGCACCGTTGAGATAGACCTCAGCGAGGCGCTCTTCGAGTACCAGCAGGTCGTGATCAAGGCGATCTCCGTTTTCGGCAACGTCGAGGTCCGAGTCCCGGAGAACGTGTCGCTGCGAGGCACCGGCGGCGGCGTCCTCGGCAACTTCGAGGTGGACACCCTCGACTCGACGGATCCGGACGCCCCGGTCGTCTACGTCGACGGATGGGCCGTCCTCGGCAATGTCGAGGCGCGGCCGAAGCGCGGCAAGCTCCTCGCCGACATCCTCGACCGTGTCCAGCACAAGGTCGACAGGAGTTTGCGCAAACATCTGGATCGTTGACGGTTGTGAATCCGGCCGTGCTTCCGGGGAATCGGTTCACCCCGGCCGGGATTGCGGCGGCGTGCCCGAGCACCCGAAACCCAGCGGTTGGGAACTCAGTGCATAGGCACGCGCACAGCGGGTAGGCCTTGCTGCATCGTCGCTCGCTCGCGAAGCCGTCGTCAGGAGTAGACCGTGCTGCAACCGCCGCATTCGTCCCTGCAGGTAGCTGCCGTTTTGGCCCAGCGGGTGCCAGTGCGGGACAGGGACCAAGACGCTCCATGGCACACCGAGGCGGTGTGCCGGCGCGACGAGGCCGGCCTGTTCTTCGCCCCCTCCAAAGAACCCACAGCCGCCCGGCTCTCCCGTGAGGAGGCCGCCAAGCGTGTCTGTGCCCGCTGCCCGGTCATGGTCGAGTGCCGCGAGCACGCGCTGCTGCAACCCGAGCCCTACGGCGTCTGGGGCGGCCTCACCGCCGCCGAGCGCCGCGTCGTCCTGGCCCGCCGCCGCCGCCGCGAGATGGAACTGAAGAAGACGGCGCGGGTGGATCGCATACCGGCCGCCGGCTGACCGGCCCCCCGCACGCGAAAGGGGCGCCCCCTACCGCACCAGGGGGCGCCCCTTTTCCGCACACCGAGTGGCTCCGCCGCACGCCGGAGACCGAGCTATTTGGCGCGGTCGAAATCAATCGCGCTGTAGGCCCGCAGCTTGCTGAGCCGGTGCTCGGAGTCGATCCTGCGCACCGTCCCCGACTTCGACCGCATCACGATCGAGTCGGTCGTCGCGGTCTCCGAGCGGTACCGCACACCCCGCAGGAGCTCGCCGTCGGTGATCCCGGTCGCCACGAAGAACACGTTCTCCCCGGACACCAGGTCGTCGGTGGTCAGCACCCGGCCGAGGTCGTGCCCGGCGTCGATCGCCCGCGCCCGCTCCTCGTCGTCCTTGGGCCACAGCTTGCCCTGGATCGTCCCGCCCAGGCACTTCACCGCACAGGCGGAGATGATCCCCTCGGGCGTACCGCCGATGCCGAGCAGCATGTCGACGCCGGTGCCCTCGCGGAGCGCGTAGATCGAACCGGCGACATCGCCGTCGGAGATCAGCTTGATGCGTGCGCCGGCCTCCCGGATCTCCTTGATGATCCCCTCGTGCCGCGGCCGGTCGAGGATCACCACGGTGACGTCCTCCGGCGTGGAGCGCTTCGCCTTGGCGACCCGGCGGATGTTCACGGACACGGGCGCGTCGATGTCGACGAAGTCGGCGGCCTCGGGGCCGGTGACCAGCTTGTCCATGTAGAAGACGGCGGACGGGTCGAACATCGACCCGCGGTCGGCGGCGGCCAGCACGGCGATGGCGTTCGGCATGCCCTTGGCCGTCAGCGTCGTGCCGTCGATCGGATCGACGGCGATGTCGCACTCGGGCCCGGTCCCGTCACCGACGCGCTCGCCGTTGAAGAGCATCGGGGCCTCGTCCTTCTCGCCCTCGCCGATGACGACCACGCCGTTCATCGACACGGTGGAGACGAGGGAGCGCATGGCGCGTACCGCGGCACCGTCGGCGCCGTTCTTGTCGCCCCGCCCGACCCAGCGGCCCGCGGCCATCGCGGCGGCTTCGGTCACCCGGACGAGTTCCAGGGCAAGGTTGCGGTCAGGGGCTTCGCGGGGAACTTCGAGTTCGGACGGCAAGTGATGATTCTCGGTCATCGAGGCGCACCTTTCTGATACGACGACGGCCGGATGAGGGTTCGATCCACGACTCTATCGTCAGTCCGACAAAATGAGCAGGGGACCCCACGGATGAGCGGGCCGGGCACCTGCGACGATAGAAGGCGTGGCAGGTTCGAACGGCAAGCAGAAGACGGTCCGGGACATGATCCTCTCCCTGGGCCTGATCGGGATCGCGGCGGCGCTCATCTACGTCTTCATCCCGCACGAGGACTCGGCTCCGGACATCAAGCCGGTCGACTACCGCGTCGAGCTGCTCACGGCACGCCGCGCCGCGGCCTACCCGGTGGCCGCCCCCGAGGGCCTGTCCAAGGGCTGGAAGGCCACCTCGGTCCGCTTCCAGGGTGACAACTTCGACGCATGGCACCTGGGCTTCCACACCCCCGACGCCCAGTACGTGCAGATCGAGCAGTCGACTCAGCGGCCGTCCGAGTTCATCGACGACGCCAGCCAGGGCGCGTCGGCGACCAAGGCCACCCAGCGGATCGACGGCAGGACGTGGACGCGTTACACCGGCGGCCGCTACGACGCCCTCGTGCTCACGGGGAAGGGCTCGACGACCGTGGTCGCGGGCACGGGCTCGTTCCAGCAGCTGACGGAGCTGGTGCAGGCGCTGAAGGCGTCGTAGGCGTACGTGCGTGACGAAGGCCCCCGGCGTGGTCGCCGGGGGCCTTCGTCACGCGCGGTGGCCGCTCAGACCGTGGTGACGACCTCGTCGTAGGCCAGGCGCGGGGAGCGCGGGAACCAGGCGTCCTCGCCCGGGTTGCCGATGTTGACGACCATCAGCGGGGTGTGGTCGCCGTCCAGAAACTCCTTCTGGACGCCCGCGAAGTCGAGGCCGGTCATCGGGCCGGCGGCGAGGCCGGCGGCGCGGACACCGATGATGAAGTACGCGGCCTGGAGCGCGGCGTTCAGCCCGGCGGCACCCTCGCGGGCCGGACGCTCGGAGAAGAAGACGTCCTTGGCGGCCGGGAAGTGCGGGAAGAGCGTGGGCAGTTCCTCGTGGAACTCGTTGTCGGCGGAGAGGATCGCGACCAGCGGGGCGGTGGCCGTCTTCGGCTGGTTGCCCTCGGCCATGTGCTTCACCAGGCGCTCACGGGCCTCGGCGGAGCGGACCAGGGTGATGCGCAGCGGCGACTGGTTGAAGGCGGTCGGGCCGTACTTGACCAGGTCGTAGATCGCCTGGACCTGCTCGTCGGTCACCGGCTCGTCGGTGAAGGTGTTGGCGGTACGGGCCTCGCGGAACAGCAGGTCCTGGGCGGCGGGGTCAAGGACGAGAGACATGCGTGAACTTCCTCGGGGTGGCATCCGGGCTACAACCGGACCGCGGTCCGGATAGGCTGACGACACGAAGGTACGCGAAGAACGAGGGAAGTTAAAGCTTCAACGAAATTCTGGGCGTGGTGATCCGCCTCACAGCAGATCACCGTCGGTACGGCTACTCGCCGGACTCTTCCGCGGCCGCTTCCTCCTGGGCCAGCGCCGCGTCCAGCCGTGCCCGCGCCCCGTCCAGCCAGCGCCGGCACACCTTGGCCAGCTCCTCGCCCCGCTCCCAGAGCGCGAGGGACTCCTCAAGCGTCGTGCCGCCCGCCTCCAGCCGCCGTACGACCTCGATCAGCTCGTCCCGGGCCTGCTCGTAGCCGAGCGTCTCTTCCGCCACCTTGCTGGTCATCCGGCCACCCTATGCGTCGACTCGTACGGAGAACTCACCCTCGGAGACCCGCGCCCGCAGCGTCTCGTCCGCATCGACCTCGGCCGGGTCGCGGACCACATGCCCGTCGGCCTTCTGCAGCACGGCGTACCCGCGCTTCAGGGTGGCGGCGGGGGAGAGGGCCACCACGCGCGCGTGCGTGTGCGTCAGCTCGGAGTCGGCGCGGTCGAGGAGGTGCCGGAGCGTGCGCCGGGAGCGGTCGAGCAGCGAGGCGACATGATCGGCCCGCTCGTCGATCATCCGGTGCGGATCCTCCATGGAGGGCCGCGCGAGGGCATGCGCGAGCCCGCGCTCCTCCCGCTCGACGACGGCCTCGACGCACCGCCGTGCCCGATCGCGCAGCAGCCGAACCCGCTCGTACTCCTCGCCCACGTCCGGTACGACCTTCTTGGCGGCGTCGGTGGGGGTGGAGGCGCGCAGGTCGGCCACGTAGTCCAGGAGCGGGGTGTCGGGCTCGTGCCCGATGGCGGAGACCACCGGCGTACGGCACTCGGCGACGGTGCGGACGAGCTGCTCGTCGGAGAACGGCAGCAGGTCCTCCACGCTGCCACCGCCGCGCGCGACGATGATCACGTCCACGTCCGCGAGTTCGTCGAGTTCCTTCACGGCCTGCACGACCTGAGGGACGGCGTGCACGCCCTGAACGGCGACGTTGCGCACCTCGAAGCGGACGGCGGGCCAGCGGTGCCGGGCGTTTTCGAGGACGTCCCGCTCGGCGGCGGAGGCGCGGCCGCAGACGAGCCCGATGAGCTGCGGAAGAAAGGGCAGCGCCGTCTTCCGCTCAGGTGCGAACAGTCCCTCGGCGGCCAGTGTCTTCTTCAACTGCTCCAGCCGGGCGAGGAGTTCGCCGACACCCACGGGCCTTATCTCGGCGGCCCGCAGCGACAACTGCCCACGCGGCGCGTACCACTCGGGCTTGGCGAGCACGACGACCCGCGCGCCCTCGCTGACGACATCGGCGACCGCGTCGAACACCTGCCGGTAGCAGGTGACGCTGATGGAGATGTCGTGCGAGGGATCACGCAACGTCAGAAACACCACGCCGGCACCGGGCCGCCGCGAGAGCTGGGTGATCTGCCCCTCGACCCAGACGGCACCGAGCCGGTCGATCCATCCCCCGATGAGCCGCGACACCTCACCGACGGGCAGCGGAGCTTCCGCGGACGTGTTGAGAGCCATGCCGCGAGCGTATAGGCCGACACCGACAGTTCAGCCCGTCCGGCGTGCGAGGGCGAGGCCGTCCCGGGCAGGGGCGGCGTAGACCACCGGATCCCGGAAGCCCAGGCAGCGCCGCAGGCCGTCCGCCTCGCCGGTGGTGCGCGCCGCCGCGCCGGTGCCGGACACCATGCCTTCGCCGGAGCCTCGCCCGTCGTGTCCTTCCCCACCCCTCCCGCTCCCTGACCGGTCTCCCCAGGGGCGCGATCTTCGACTCGCCTGACACGGCCTTACGATGGTTCGCATGACTGCTTCGCCTGGCCGCCGTGTCCTGCTCGCCGCTCCCCGTGGCTACTGCGCGGGTGTGGACCGCGCCGTGATCGCCGTCGAGAAAGCCCTGGAGCAGTACGGGGCTCCGATCTACGTCCGGCACGAGATCGTGCACAACAAGTATGTCGTGCAGACCCTGGAGAAGAAGGGCGCCATCTTCGTCGAGCAGACGGAGGAGGTCCCCGAGGGGAACATCGTCATGTTCTCCGCGCACGGAGTCGCTCCCGTCGTCCACGAGGAGGCCGCACGGGGCAAGCTCGCCACCATCGACGCGACCTGCCCGCTCGTCACCAAGGTCCACAAGGAAGCCGTCCGCTTCGCGGGCGAGGACTACGACATCCTCCTGATCGGGCACGAGGGCCACGAGGAGGTCATCGGCACCTCCGGCGAGGCCCCCGAGCACATCCAGCTCGTCGACGGCCCCGAGGACGTCGCCAAGGTGGAGGTCCGCGACCCCTCCAAGGTCGTGTGGCTGTCCCAGACCACCCTCTCCGTCGACGAGACGATGGAGACCGTCGACGCGCTGCAGGAGAAGTTCCCGCAGCTGATCTCGCCGCCCAGCGACGACATCTGCTACGCCACGCAGAACCGCCAGCTCGCGGTGAAGCAGATGGGCGCCGAGGCGGAGCTCGTGATCGTGGTCGGCTCCCGCAACTCCTCGAACTCCAAGCGCCTGGTCGAGGTCGCCAAGCTCGCCGGTTCCCGCGAGGCCTACCTCGTGGACTTCGCCGACGAGATCGACGAGGCCTGGCTGGAGGGCGTGTCCACGGTCGGCGTCACCTCCGGCGCCTCCGTCCCCGAGATCCTGGTCGAGCAGGTCCTGGAGTGGCTCGGGCAGCGCGGCTTCGAGGACGTGGAGATCGTCAAGGCGGCCGAGGAGTCCATCACGTTCTCGCTGCCCAAGGAGCTGCGCCGCGATCTGCGCGACGAGGCCGCGGCCCTGATCGCGGAGCGAACGGGCACCTCGCGCGAGTGACTGTCAGTCGTACGCCGTAACGTAGAGCCATGCAGATCTTCGGCATTGACATCGGTGGATCCGGGATCAAGGGCGCCCCTGTGGACCTGGACAAGGGCGACCTGGCCCAGGAGCGCTGCAAGGTGCTCACTCCGCAACCGGCGACGCCCGACGGTGTGGCCGACGGCGTGAAGCAGGTCGTCGACCACTTCGGCTGGACCGGCCCCGTCGGCCTCACCTTCCCCGGTGTGGTGACCGGCGGAGCCACCATCCGTACGGCGGCGAACGTCGACAAGAGCTGGATCGACACGGACGCGCGCGCGTTGTTCAGCGAGCGGCTGGCCGGCCTCCCGGTGACGGTGGTGAACGACGCGGACGCGGCGGGCGTCGCCGAGGTGCACTTCGGCGCGGGCAAGGACCGCAAGGGCACGGTCATCCTGCTGACCTTCGGCACCGGCATCGGCAGCGCCGTGTTCACCGACGGCGTCCTCGTGCCCAACACCGAGCTCGGCCACCTGGAGCTGCACGGCCACGACGCGGAGAAGCGCGCCTCCAGCAAAGCCAAGGAGGACCACGAGCTGACGTGGGAGCACTGGGCCCACCGCGTGCAGAAGTACCTCGCCCACGTCGAGATGCTGTTCTCGCCCGAGCTGTTC
Organism: Streptomyces sp. DF42; assembly: GCF_058267695.1. Taxonomy (NCBI): domain Bacteria; kingdom Bacillati; phylum Actinomycetota; class Actinomycetes; order Kitasatosporales; family Streptomycetaceae; genus Streptomyces; species Streptomyces sp. DF42. The sequence continues at coordinate 6,263,499 of NZ_CM177859.1, forward strand.
GTCATCGGCGGCGGCGTCAGCCGTAAGTCCGAGAAGTTCCTGCACTTCATCGAGGGCATCAAGGCGGAGATCGTCCCGGCCCAGCTGCAGAACAACGCGGGAATCGTGGGAGCGGCGATGCACGCGGCGGACGGCTCGGGGCACTAGGGCGGTGCGGCGAGAGTGCGTGCCGGGCGTCGCGCGGCAGACGCCACTTTCGCAACAGGCCCAGGACCCGCGTCAGCGCGCGGGGGGACGGTGCCGGTCGGTCCGGCGGCGCAGCAGGACCACCTTCCGTACGGTCGCGATCACACCCGCGACCAGCGTCCCCCCGTACAGCCACCCGGCCTGGGTGGCCAGCGCCGTCACCAGACCCATCAGCCTGCCGGGCAGCCCGCCGCCGCTGTCGGCGACGGGGAGCAGGCCCACCGCGAAGGCGATCGGTACGACGACGGGGGCGGTCAACAGGTCGCCCTTGCGTGTCCAGATCGCGGTCAGCAGGCACACCGGCAGGAACAGCAGGCCGTACAAGGTCAGCGACGCCCCGAACAGCAGCTGGTCGAGACATCCGAGCACGAACATCAGCGCCGCGCAGAACAGACCGCTTCCCAACCCGGTCAGCCGCGGGTTGGGCATCCGCCGCACCGCCTCGAACAGCGGCGGACCCGGCCGGCGTGCCCCCGACGGCCGATCCGCGGGACGGGCGGTCGCGGGACTCTGTGCGGCAGGCCGCCCGCCGCCGTCCGCACCGCCGCCCCTTCCCTCGCGCCTCGCCTGTGGCGGCAGCGGGTGCGTGCCACGGTGCGTTCCGTTGTGCGGGGGTCGCGACCTGTGTTGCTCCACCCGACCAACTTAGGTCGGCTTATGTGCCCAATCGCCCATCAGACACGCCGATGGGACGAGCTTGGCCAAGCGTTCGACGGGGCGCCGGAGCGGCGACCGGTACGCCGTAGACTGGTGGATCGGCCCGCCCGCGCACCGAAGAAGGACCGGGCCCACAGCCCCAGTCCCCTGATGTCTCTCACGTACGGGAAGTCGCAACGTGTCGCTCACGATCGGAATCGTCGGTCTGCCGAATGTCGGCAAATCGACCCTGTTCAACGCCCTGACCAAGAACGACGTGCTCGCGGCCAACTACCCGTTCGCCACGATCGAGCCCAATGTGGGCGTGGTCGGCGTCCCCGACGCCCGGCTGACGAAACTGGCCGAAATCTTCTCCTCCCAGCGGGTCCTTCCGGCGACGGTCGACTTCGTCGACATCGCCGGCATCGTGAAGGGCGCGTCCGAGGGTGAGGGCCTGGGCAACAAGTTCCTTGCGAACATCCGTGAGTCCGACGCGATCTGCCAGGTCATCCGCGCCTTCAAGGACGAGAACGTCGTGCATGTCGACGGCAAGGTCTCGCCGAAGGACGACATCGAGACGATCAACACCGAGCTGATCCTCGCCGACCTCCAGACCATCGAGAAGGTCCTGCCGCGCCTGCAGAAGGAGTCGCGGATCAAGAAGGACATCGGGCCCAAGGTCAAGGCCGTCGAGGAGGCCAAGGAGATCCTGGAGCGCGGTGACACCCTCTTCTCGCAGGGCATCGTCCAGGGCTCCGGCAACGAGGAACTCCTCCACGACCTGCACCTCCTGACGACCAAGCCCTTCCTCTACGTCTTCAACGTCGACGAGGACGAACTGGTCGACGACGACTTCAAGAACGAGCAGCGCGCCCTGGTCGCCCCTGCCGAGGCGATCTTCCTCAACGCCAAGCTCGAGGCGGACCTCGCCGAGCTCGACGAGGAGGACGCCCTGGAGCTCCTGGAGTCCGTCGGCGCCGAGGAGCCCGGCCTCGCCACCCTCGCGCACGTGGGCTTCAACACCCTCGGCCTGCAGACCTACCTCACGGCCGGCCCCAAGGAATCCCGCGCCTGGACGATCAAGAAGGGCGCCACCGCCCCCGAGGCCGCCGGAGTCATCCACACCGACTTCCAGAAGGGCTTCATCAAGGCGGAGGTCATCTCCTTCGCCGACCTGGTGGAGACGGGTTCGGTCGCCGAGGCCCGCGCCAAGGGCAAGGCGCGGATGGAAGGCAAGGACTATGTGATGCAGGACGGGGATGTGGTGGAGTTCCGGTTCAACGTGTAGCGGCTGACATATCTTCACGTCGCTGATCTGGCCGCAAACACGCAGGTCAGGGAGGGTCCGTCTCTTCGGAGTCGGGCCCTTTGTTTTTTCGATCCGGGATGGTGCTGGGATGGCTGCCCCTTCGTCACCTGTCGCCTTCCCTGGTCATCCCACTCTCGCCGCCCCGACGCCCAGCCCCGACGCCCAGTCGTACGCCCGGCGCTTACGCGATCGAGCGCACCGCCGCGTCCGTGAGCGTCGACGCGGTCCGTACGGCGCTGGTGACGGCCTCCTCGGGGGCGAGGCCGCACAGGTCGGTGAGGGTGAAGAGGGCCTCGGCGCTCACCACCACCGCGAGGCCCCGCTTGAGCTGTGCGAACGCCTCCGGGTGCGTCGCGCCGAGCGTGTCCTCCAGCGGGTGGAGCGCGTGGTCGATCAGTCCGAAGCGGATGCCGGGGCGCGTGGTCACCGTCTCGGGCCGGGTGACGGTGGCGGCGATCATCGCCCGCACCGAGCCCTGCCGGGCGAGGATGCCACGCAGCAGGAACTCGCAGGCGAAGGCGACCCGTTCGACGGCGTCGGTGGAGTCCGCGACCGGCGCGAGCGCCTCGGCGGGGGGTGGCCAGGCGCCGGCCAGGGCCTCGATGATCAGCGACGGAAGGTCGGGGAAGTACCGGTAGGCGGTGGCCTCGGAGACCAGGGCCGCGCGGGCGATCGCGGGCATGGTCACCTCGGCGCCCGTGCCGATGAGTTCCCGGGCGGCCGCCACGATCGCCGTCCGTGTGCGCCGCTTCTGGTTGGTGCGGCCGGTGTCCGTCTGCGCCGTCATCGTGCGACCCCTCCTGTCGATCCCTGCACACGATAGCAGTCGACTCTCTTTATGAGAGTCGACTTGCATTACGGGCTGAGACTTCCCTATCTTCATGAGAGTCAGCTCTCACAAAGGAGGAGTGGAGTCATGGGCACAGCGAGCACGGTTTCCCTGGTCGGCCCGGACGACGGCGAGACGATCCGGCTGGGCCCGACACAGATGCGCATCCTCGAGGACGGCAGCACCACCGGGCACCGCCTCGGCATCGGAGAGATCACCATCGCCCCGCACACCGAGGGCCCGCCGCAGCACCGGCACGCCCAGCACGACGAGGGCTTCTACGTCGTCTCCGGCACCGTCCACTTCACCATCGGGGAGACCACCCACGCGGCCTCGGCCGGCACGCTCGCGATGATCCCGCCCGGCGCCCCGCACACCTTCGCCAACCTCGGCGACGAGCCGGCGGTCATGCTCAACACCTTCACACCCGACCTGTACGTGCAGTACTTCCGCGACCTGCGGAGCATGATCGCGGGCGGCCGGGAACTGACCCCGGAGTCGACCGTCGAGGTCATGAGCCGCTACGCCACGGTCCCCGCGACCGATTTCGCGTGAAGACACCCCAATTTCCGTTGAACGCAACCCACTTGAGGACCACGGAAATGAGCACCGAAATGAGCACGGATATGAGCACGGAAATGACGCGCACGACTCGTGGCACCCACCCCCTCACGCTCGACCAGGGCACCCTCGACATCACCGTCGACGTCACCCTCAACGCCCCCCTCGACCCCCACGGCGAGCAGGCGCGCCCCTTCCTGCTTCTGCACGGAGGCGGCGGCCCGGGGACCGTCGCCCCGTTCGCCGGCCTGCTGGCCGGGCAGCGGGCGGCCAGGGTGTTCGCCCCCGTCCACCCCGGCTTCGACGGCACCGTCCGCCCTGCGTGGCTGACCGACGTCACGACCCTGGCCCAGGTGTACGCCCAACTGCTCGACACGCTCGACCTACGGGACGTCGCCGTCGTCGGGAACTCGATCGGCGGTTGGATCGCCGCGGAACTGGCGGCCCTGGGCAGCGACCGCGTCAGCAGCGTCATCCTCGTCAACGCGGTCGGCATCCCCGTCCCCGGCCACCCGATAGCCGACACCTTCTCCCTGACGCCCGTCGAGCTGTCGCGCCTCTCCTTCCACGATCCCTCGAAGTTCCGCTTCGACCCCAGCACGCTGACCGAGGCGCAGCGCGCCGTCATGGCCGCCAACCGCGAGACCCTGCAGATCTACTCGGGCTCGCACGCCATGGCGGACCCCACCCTGCCCGAGCGTCTCGCCAAGGTCACCCGTCCGACGCTGGTCGCTTGGGGCGCGAGCGACCAGGTCGTGGACGCCGACTACGGTCGCGCCTACGCACAGGCCATCCCGGACGCGGAGTTCCGACTGCTGGAGGGCACCGGCCACATGCCCCAGACCGAGACGCCCGAGCAACTCCTCCCCGTGCTCTGGGACTTCGCCGACGCCCACGGCACCGACCGGCCGCAGCACTGACTCCAAAGGGGCGGCCCGCGTGCCCCACCCCGACCGCATCAGGCCCACGTCGGTCCCGGCGGGGTGCTGCCTGAGTGTGCTGCTCGTCGGCCTCGACACCGCCATCCTGAATGTCGCCCTGCCCTCGACCCAGGAAGACCTGCACTGCTCCGTGTCCGGCCTGCCGGTGGTCATGGCCCTCCTCGCCAACGCCTTTCCGGAACCGCAGAAGCGGGCCAGGGCCATCGGCGGGTGAGGCGGGGCGGTCGGCATCGGCATGGCCTGGCCATCCTCGGCCTCGGACTCCTGGCCTCAGTGCCGCGGGCCGTACGGGGTATGCGGAGGCGGGCCGGCGATCACGTACCGGATCACGCCTCGCGCTCCCGCTCCGTCACCCGTCGGCACGCCTGCACGTAGCCCCGTACCAGTGGCCTGCGATCTTCCCTCCGCCACGCCAGGACGTACCGGCTCGGTGTCACGCCCCGCACCGGGCGGGTCACCACACCGCCCAGCGTGATCAGGGGGACGTTGCCCGCGGCCACCAGGCACACGCCGAGGCCCGCGACCAGGGCCTCGTACGTCTCCTCCGTGCTCGCGATCTCCGCGCCGACGCGGGGCGGGCGGCCGGCGCGTTCGTCCAGGGCGAGCCAGTAGTCCCGTAGCGGGCCCGCGCTCTTGGGGAGGGCGAGGAAGGGCTCCTCGGCCAGGTCCGTGAAGTCGATCTCCGTGCGGGGCGCGAGGGGGTGGGCCTCGGGGAGGGCGACCAGGCGGGGTTCCTCGGCGACGACCGTCCAGGCGTAGCGGCCCTGGTCGGGCAGAGGCAGCCAGACGAAGGCCACGTCCGTGTCGCCGTCCACCAGGCCCGCGGTCGGGTCGGCCCAACTCGCCTGACGCAGCCGTACCGTGGTGTCGGGGTGCGCGGCGGTGAAGCGGGAGCGGATCGCGGGCAGCAGTCCGCCGCGGCCGGGGCTGGTGCTCATGCCCACCATCAGCGTGCTGCGCTGCGCGGCCCGCGCCTCCTCCACCACGGCCGCGCCCCGCGCCCACGCGTCCAGCACCCGCCGGGCGTGCGGCAGCAGCGCCGCGCCGGCCTCGGACAGTTCCACGCCCTGCCGGTCCCGGCGCAACAGCTCGACGCCCAACTGCCGTTCCAGCGCCCGGATCTGCTTGCTCAGCGCGGGCTGCGAGACGTACAGCCGCTCGGCCGCGCGCGTGAAGTGCAGTTCCTCGGCGACCGTGACGAAGTACCGCAGGTCCCGCACATGAACGTCCGTCGTCATAGCCATTGGTTATCAGCGTAGGTCTTGGACGGGCAACGGGGACGGGCGGCAGCCTGGTGATCGGACGAAGAGACCAGGAGGAGTCATGAACAAGGTCTGGCTGATCACCGGTGCGAGCAGTGGCTTCGGGCGGGCCATCACCGAGGCGGCCCTCGCCGCCGGTGACGTGGTCGTCGGCGCCGCCCGCCGCGTCGAGGCGCTGGACGAGCTGGTGGCGGCCCACGCCGACCAGTTGGAGGCACTGCCCCTGGACGTCACCGACACCGCCGCCGCCGAGGCGGCCGTACAGGATGTGGTGGCGCGGTACGGCCGGATCGACGTCCTGGTCAACAACGCCGGCCGCACGCATGTCGGCGCCTTCGAGGAGACCACCGACGCCGAACTGCGCGAACTGTTCGACCTGCACGTCTTCGGGCCCGCGACTCTCACCCGCGCGGTGCTGCCGCACATGCGTGAGCGGCGCTCGGGAGCGATCGTGCAGATGAGCAGCATGGGCGGACAGATGTCCTTCGCGGGCTTCTCCGCGTACAGCGGGACCAAGTTCGCGCTGGAGGGCCTGTCGGAGGGGCTCGCCGACGAGGTGCGGGAGTTCGGCATCAAAGTGCTGGTCGTGGAGCCGGGAGGCTTCCGTACGTCCCTGTTCGACACGGGCCGCGCCGGTGTCAGCGCGGACAGCGGCTTGTACGAGAGCGTGAGCCGGACCCGCGGCTTCGTCTCCGGCGGAGACGGCACCCAGCCCGGTGACCCCGCCAAGGCAGCCGCCCTCATCCTCGCCGCCCTCGACGCCGAGCAGACCCCGCTGCACCTGCCGCTCGGCGAGGACGCGGTCGGCGCCGTCCTCGGCAAGCTCGACCAGGTGCGCTCGGAGATCGCGGCCTGGGAGAAGCGCACCCGCGCCACCGCCTTCGACGACTGAGCGGGTTGGAGCGGGTTGCCCACAAGTGGGTCGTCCACAGCCGCCCCCACTGCCAGACCCCGGTTCAAGGATGTGCGTACCGGGGCGGACGGCACCTGGGGGCATGGTGGAGGTCGGGGAGGTGCGGATGCCGCCCGTGGGGCGGCGGGCCCGGGAGCTGTGCGCGGAGGGCATGCGGCTGTACGAGGCCCCGCCCGCACCGTGCTCGCCGATCACGCCCGCGCCCTGGAGGCGGTCCGCTCGGCGCCGGCCCCGATCCGGGACGAACCCGTCGCCAAGGAACTGGAGTGCATCCCGGTCGCCCGGCTCAAGGACGCCACCGAGGGTCGGCTGCGCCTCGCGGCCGTCGAGGCGGCCGGGCGCTCCTCGGTGCGCGCGGTGTACCGGGCGGGCCGGTACGAGCTCCGGCAGATCCCCGGCGTCGGCGCCCAGACCGCCGACCAGGCCCTCGCCGCCGCCCGGCAGACCGCCCGGGCGGTCGAGGAGACGGTCACGGTGCGGATCGACGTCGACCGGCCCGAACCCCGGACCACCGGATGGTCGTCGCGCTGCGCAGACCGGCCGGCGAACCGGTCGACTGGCCGTCAGCCGGCTCCCACCCACACCACGGCGAACGGCTCCCCGGCATGCCCGGCCCCCATCGGCCCGCCCCTGTCGAACTGCGAGCGGACGACCGGCAGGCGGCCGTGGGTGGTCGTCATCGTGGCCCCCGGGCGGGATGCGGCTTCGGGTCCGTGACCCACCCCGCGGCCAGTACGAGCCGGGTCTCCCGGTGCACTGCGAGGAAGGCGAAGGGGCGGTCGAACTCCGCTCGGACGACCGTGGTCTCGTACCGGTACCGGGGAAGGCCGCCGGCCGCCACCGGCATCATGGCCGCCACCGCGGCGGCCCGGAAGCCGAGAGCGCCGAACTCGGCCACCGCCGACTGCCCCGCCGCCCCGATGGCGAGCGGGGCGGCGCTGATGCCGGGGAAGTGTCCCTGCCGGTCGTCCCGTGCCGTCGTGAGTCCGAAAAGGCCGTGCAGCGCCAGCAGATCGTGGTCCGCCGTCACCTCGAACGCCACGGTCGTCACGTCCAAGGTGACCGGCTCCGGAGTCAGGGAGGGCTGTTGCTCCACGTGGAGGCCCGGCCCCACGTGTCCATGGGGAAGCCGGCCGCCTCCGGTGACCGGCAGTGTGCCCTCCAGGACGCCGATGCCCGCCCTGAGTACCTGCCCGGGGGCCATCCGGTCCTCGCCGAGGAGCAGGTGGACGTCGATGCCGTTGTCGCCGGGCACCCGCAGTGCCGTGACATGGCCCTCGGGCGTGCTCGTCACGCCGACCCGGTCCGGCCGGACGCTTCTGCGGTGCAGCCCGAGGAGCGTGCGGCCCTGCCAGGGGCCGGTGTCCGGGCGCCGCATCACCTCGGTGAAGGGCCGTGGCCAGTCGGTGCGCAGGGCGAAGGCGGTGGCGAGGACCATCCGGGCGTCCTCGGTCAGCGTGACCGGCGTGCGGTCGACCAGCCCGTCGGTCCGCTTCGCCGCCCACGCGTCCAGCGCCTCCTGGGAAGCTTCGAGGTCGGTGGTCAGAACGCCGTGCGACTCGGCGGGCAGCCCGCCGAGCCACGCCTCGTCGAGCTCCAGCGCACGGTCGGTCCACAGCCCGAGAGCGGAGTCCAGGCCGGGCACGGACCCCATCACGCCCAGCAACTCCCGTGCCGCAAAAGCCGCTTGACCGGCGGGCACTCCCACCGCCCCTTCCAGCTCGGCCCGCGCCGCACCCCCGGCCCCGTCTGCCAGGAACGCCAGCAGCGGCCACACTCCCGCCGCGGAGAACACCGTGCCGCGGTCCGCCGCTGCGGCCCACCGCGTGGTCAGCGCGTTCGCCGCCCGCACTGCCATGGCTGCCCGATCCGTGATCACCATTCCGCCCCCGCCGCCCTCACGCTTACCATGCGCCCAGTCGTACGCCAGTTCTGCGCGTCAGCCCCTGAAACAGGAGCACGGTGCCCGTGTCCACACTCCCGCCCCCTGGGCCCCACCAGCCCCAGGAAACCCCAGGGCCGCACCCGCAGGGCCAGCACTCGCAGGACCAGCACCCGTACCCGCAGGGGCCGTACGCCGCTCCCGGACCCTATCCGTACCAGCCCTGGGGCCAGGGCTACAGCCCGTACAACCGGCCGGCGCCCGTCAACGGGATCGCCATCGCCTCCCTGGTCCTCGGCATCCTCTGCTTCGTCCCGGCCGGCGGGCTGCTGCTGGGCCTGATCGCGCTCGCCCAGATCAGGAGGAAGGGTGAGCGGGGCAAGGGCATGGCCGTCACCGGTGCGGTCCTGTCCTCCGTCGGGCTCGCGCTGTGGGTGGTGGGGCTCACCGGCGGCATCACCTTCGGCGTCTGGACCGGCCTCAAGGACGCCGCGCACGACCACGGCAGCGCCTACTCCCTCACGACGGGCGAGTGCTTCGACGCCCCGAGCGGATCCCTGGAAGGCCTGGCCTACGACGTCGACAGGGTGCCCTGCGACGGCCGGCACGACGCCGAGGTCTTCGCCGCGTTCAAGATGACGGGCGTTGCCGACTACCCCGGGGACGGCAAGGTCACGGACATCGCCGACACCAGGTGCTACGCGCTCCGGTACGGCTACGCGATGGACGCCTGGGCCGTGCCCGACGACGTCGACGTGTACTACCTGACGCCGACCCGGCAGAGCTGGCGGCTCGGCGACCGCGACATCACCTGCCTGTTCGGCAACACCGACGAGAAGGCCGGTCTGACCGGCTCGCTGCGCAACGACGCGCGGACCCTGGACGCCGACCAGGTCGCCTATCTCAAGGCCGTCAACCTCGAGAACGCCGTCCTGGACGCGCAGCCCGAGGACAGCCCCGACGACGACCTCCAGGGCAGCCGCGCATGGGCCGGGCGGATGTCGGCCGCGCTCACCGCGGAGACCGGGACACTGCGTGACCATCACTGGCCCGCGGATGCGAGGAAGCCGGTCGCGAAGGTCGCCACGGCGGTCGAGGCGACCCGAAAGGAGTGGGCCCGGGCAGCGAAGGCGACCGACGCGGACAGCTTCTACGCGCACTACGACCGCGCCATGGTGCTCTCCACTCCCGACACCTCCATCACCGCCCGCAAGGCTCTGGGCCTGACCGCGACTCCGCCCTCTTCCCTGGACGGGGACGACGGCGGGGGCAGCGGCGGGGGCGGCTCCCAGTTCGAGGTGTGAGCGAGGCTATAGCGGGGAGAAAGTGCCTGCGTAAAGCCCCCCGTAGGCACATGTCATCACATCGAGTGATTCTCTGGCCTTTGCTTGCACAGCACAACCCACGGTTGCCAGGCTGTTGCTGTCTGTACAACCTGATGGGAGTGGCCAGTGACTTTCGGTGAGCAGCCGGCGTACCTGCGCGTCGCGGGTGATCTCCGCAAGAAGATCGTCAATGGCTCGCTGCCGCCGCACACACGTCTCCCCTCCCAGGCCAGAATCCGCGAGGAGTACGGCGTCTCGGACACCGTCGCACTGGAGGCGCGCAAGGTGCTGATGGCGGAAGGCCTGGTGGAGGGCCGCTCCGGGTCGGGGACGTACGTCCGCGAGCGTGCGGTGCCCCGCAGCGTCGCCCGCTCCGGCTTCCGCCCGGCCGGCGGCGCCACGCCCTTCCGTCAGGAGCAGGCCGACGGCGAGGGGCGCGGCACCTGGGAGTCGAGCAGCGCACAGGCCGAGGCGGGCAGCTGTGTCGCCGAGCGGCTCGGCATCAAGCCCGGCGACCGCGTGATGTGCACCAGGTACGTGTTCCGGGAGGCCGGCGAGGCGATGATGCTCTCCACCTCGTGGGAGCCCCTCGCCGTCACCGGACGCACACCCGTGATGCTCCCCGAGGAGGGCCCGCTCGGCGGCATGGGCGTCGTCGAGCGCATGGCGGGGATCGACGTGATCGTGGACAACGTCACGGAGGAGGTCGGCGCCCGCCCCGGCCTCGCCGAGGAACTGCTCGCTCTGGGCGGAGTCCCCGGCCATGTCGTCCTGGTCATCCAGCGCACCTTCTTCGCCTCGGGACGTCCCGTGGAGACGGCCGACGTCGTGATCCCCGCGGACCGTTACCGGGTCGCGTACCACCTCCCGGTGAAGTAGCGCACACCTTTACGGCGCCGGGCCCCGGTATCCCCGCGCCGCAACCCCCTCGGGGCACCCGCGGAGCCTCTCCCTCCGCCGGTGGAATCTGGCCGTTCTCGCAGGTCGTCCCGTGCGTGGCTGCCGCTGCTCGGTATGCCCCTGACCGGATGCGTCGACGCCTCGCGGGCGGCGCGTTCGAGGTCGCGCGCCCCCCCCGCTCTGGCCGGTTGCGTACCTCTTTGTGAAATTGCGTGTTCGCTGCGTAAAGGTTAGGCGTAGGCTCGGGCATATGCGGATTGCGGTTTCCTTAGTGGGCGGGGCACGGCACGAACCGCGGGTGGGACGCGGTCGGGCCGGGGCGGGAAGGAGCGCTGGGGCGCGATGAACGACAGCACGATCACTCTTCCCTGGCTCGTCATACGGCAGGACGACAACGGCAACACCTACCGTGTGGGCAGGTATGCGACCAGGACGGAGGCCCAGAAGATCGCGGACAGCCTCGACGACCGCGGACACAAGCAGCTCTACTGGGTCGAGCGGATCGGTCAGAACGGAGACCCCGTCCACACCTGAGGGCCAGGCCAATGGGCTTCCCGTACGGCCTCAGTCACGGATCCGACGGTCCTCAGCGGTCGTCAACCGCGGATCCGCCGGTCCCGTAGGCTCCCGCGCATGACGGAACGGATCGTGGTGGTCGGCGCCGCCCTGCTGGACGACGGCCGCCTGCTCGCCGCCCGCCGGAGCGCACCCCCTGAGCTGGCCGACCGCTGGGAACTGCCCGGCGGCAAGGTGGAGCCGGGCGAGACGCCCGAGGCGGCCCTTGTGCGTGAACTGCGCGAGGAACTCGGGGTGGACGCCGAGACCGTCGCACGCGTACCGGGGGAGTGGCCCCTGAAGTCGCCTTACGTGCTCCAGGTGTGGACCGTCCGGCTGCGCCCCGGCTCGGCCGACCCCAAGCCGCTCCAGGATCATGACGCGCTGCGCTGGCTCGGCCCCGGAGAACTCTGGGACGTGGCCTGGCTGGACCAGGACGTGTCGGCGGTCAGAGAGGTGGCCGCCCGCTCCTGGTCTGGGCACGGCCCGGCGAGGGACGCGGAGCCGTCATGACGCCGTGGCCACCGTCGTGTGGGCGCGACAGGCCGTAGGCGACGTAGCCGACGTGGTGGAGGTAGCCGACCTGGCGTGCTGACGTGGTCGACGTCGCGGGCCTGCCATCGCCCGGCGAGCGCACGCCCCGGGCTGCTTGGCGGCCGGCTCACGCGCGGTGCGCCTTCGTACGCCGTTCGTGCCACAGCGCGCCGCTGGGGACGGTACTCGGTCCTGGATATCGGGTATGTGCCCATTAACCCCACGAAACCGGACATGGGTGGGCTTCTGGCCTGGGAAGTGATCGGCGTGATCGACCCCGAAGGCGACTGCGCCGAGTGGAGCTTTCCCGCGGAGCCGGGCGCTGTCCGCAACGCCCGTGCCGCCGTCCGTGGCCAGCTGCACCACTGGGAGCTCGACGCCCTCGGTGATCTCGCGACCCTGCTGGTCAGCGAGCTGGTGACCAACTCTCTGCGCCATGCCACCGGCCCGATCGGCGTGCGTCTGGTGCGGCCCGTGGGCCTTCGTGACGTGCTGCTGGTCGAGGTGTCCGATCCGCTCCCCGATCCACCGCGCGAGCGCGTCGCCCACCCCGAGGACGAGAGCGGCCGCGGACTGCAGTTGGTCGCCCATTCCTCGCGCCGCTGGGGTACCCGGCCCGGTGACGCGGGTAAGACGGTGTGGTTCGAGCTAGCCGTACCGGGCTGAAGACGGGCCGGATTTGGTGCGTGGGACGCCGCACGTCCGGGCATGGGCCTGTCCGTCGGACGCCGCACGTGCGGGCGTGGGCCTGTCCGTCGGACGCCGCACGTGCGGGCGTGGGCCTGTCCGTCGGACGTTGTACGGGGGCCGCTGCCCAGTCGAGCGACAGGTTCAGGCCAGTGGCAGTGTTCGGTGGGCGTGATTCGACGAGGTGTTGGCTGGTTAGAAGACTGGAAGTGTTGTCGCAGCCGGGACCGAAAACCGTCGGGACCGTGCTGTGATCGTGAACACCGTGTTGTGCGGCGCCGTAGTGCTGGATACTGCGGGCAGCCGCCCCCGGTGACCGGTACCGGACGCGGTGAGCTGGAGGGGACGGTTCGCGTGAGCGAGATACCAGCGAGGGCCACGGAGTCCAAGGACCCGTCGGACGGCGCGAGGACGGAGGCCGCGGGTGATGCCGAGGCCGACGTGACGAGCGGGACGACGGGCGGGACGGGTCTGCCCGCCACCGGTGGCGGGCGTTCCTCAGCCGATGGCGAACGGCTCTCCTCATCCTGTGGTGAACGGCGCTCCTCGTCCGGTGCGGGGCTCCGTGACACCGGCCTCGGCGACGTGCCTCCCGGTGACGCGCCTCCTGGTGACCCCATGTGGCAGAGCAGCCCGCCCGGCTCCATCTACGACTACATCAAGGTCGCGTCCTTCTCGATCGGCCCCGACGGGCTCGTCGACCAGTGGAGTCTGCGCGCCGAGCAGCTCTTCGGGATCGCCGCCGAGCGTGCGGTCGGTATGGACCCCATCGAGGCGTTCATCGACTCCGACCTGCGCGAACAGGGTCAGCGCAAGATGGCCGAGATCCTCGACGGGCGGGAGTGGACCGGTGTGGTCCCCTTCCGGACGCCGGAGACGGGGTCGGGGGAGGGCGGCCGGGAGGGCCTCGCCGAGGTCTATGTCATGCCGACGCGGACCGAGGACGGTGAGAAGGCAGCCGTCTGCATCGTCGTCGACGTACGCACCCTGCGCAGCATCGAGACCGACCTTGCCGCATCGCAGTCGATTTTCGGTCAATCTCCGTTCGGCTTCCTGCTGATCGACACCGATCTGCGGATCCGCCGCGTCAACCAGCAGTTCGCCGGCACCTTCGGGGGTATGCCCGACGACCACCGCGGCCGTGGCGTCCACGACTATCTGCAGCGGCCCGAGGCCGAGCGGGTCGCGGCCACGCTGCGCCGGGTCCTGGAGACCGGCGACTCGATCACGGACATGCACGTCACGGGCTTCGTGCCGGGTTCGGAGAGCCGCCGTCACTGGTCCATCAACCTCTACCGCGTGCACAGCGGCTCCGGTCGCACCATCGGCGTCGCGTGGCTCGGAACCGACATCACCTCGCGGCGCGCAGCAGCCCGTGAGGCCGCCGCGGCGCGGCGCAATCTCGCCCTTCTCAACGAGGCCGGCGCCCGCATAGGAAACTCCCTCGACCTGGAGACCACGGCCCGCGAACTCCTCGACGTCGTCGTCCCCGGCTTCTGCGACCTCGCGACGGTCGACCTCTACCAGGGCCTGCTGGCGGGTGACGAGGCCCCGCCGGGACTTGCCGACGGCAGTGCGGAACTGCGCCGGGTCGCCTTCGCCAGCGCGGTGTCCGACGCGCCGTTCGTCGGGGGCGGCGCGTCCGTCGCCGTGGGCGCCGTCCATCACTACCCCTTCAACTCCCGCTGCGCCGACGCCCTGCGCACCGCCCGCACCCAGTTCGTGCCGGCCGAGGAGGGCGGCCTCGTCCAGTCCACGCTGGCCGTGCCGATGGTCGCCCACGACACCGTCGTAGGACTCGCGCAGTTCGCCCGTACGAAGGGGAGCGAGCCGTTCGGGGACCGGGACCGGGATCTCGCGGTGGAGCTCGCGGCGCGTGCCGCCGTCTGTATCGACAACGCACGCCTGTACCGTCGTGAACACGAACGCGCCCTGATACTGCAGCGGTCGCTGCTCCCGCCGGGCGACCCGGTGGCCTCCGGCCTGGACATCGCCTGCCGCTATCTGCCGGGCAACTCCTCCGCGGACCGCCCCAGCGAGGTCGGGGGCGACTGGTTCGACGTCATCGAACTGCCGGGGCACCGTACGGCGTTGGTGGTGGGCGACGTCATGGGCCGTGGTCTACGCGCGGCGGTGGCGATGGGCGAACTCCGCTCGGCGGTCAGAACACTGGCCCTCCTGGACCTCGAACCGGCCGAAGTGCTGAGTGCGCTGGACGAGATCGCGCGAGGCCTCGGGGCGCCGGGCGGCGTCCAGCAGGCCACCCGCTCGGCCCGCCGCCCCCGTGAGGCGGACCTCTCCGAGGTGTACCTCGCGACCTGTGTGTACGCGGTCTACGACTCCGTCACCCGCCGCTGCACCTTCGCCAACGCGGGCCATCTGCCCCCCGTCCTGGTCGAACCCGGCGAGGACGCGCTGATGCTCGACGTGCCGCCCGGCATGCCGCTCGGCGTCGGCGGGGAGCCGTTCGAGGAGGTCGAGGTCGAACTTCCCGAAGGCGCACTGCTCGCGCTCTACACGGATGGACTGGTCGAATCCCGCGACCATCCCCTGGACGAGGGCCTCCAGGCCTTCGTGGGAGCGCTGACGGACCCGACCCTCCCCCTGGAGGACGTCTGCGACCACGTCCTCAACACCCTCGACACCCACCACGGCGAGGACGACATCGCCCTGCTGATGGCCCGTGTGCAGGGTCTGCCGACCGATTCCGTCGGCGACTGGGCGCTGCCGCGCGAGCCGCGCAGCGTGGGCAGGGCCCGTGAGTACGCCCGCGGCCAGCTAAAGGCCTGGGACCTCGAACCCCTCATCGACACAACGGAGTTGCTGGTCAGCGAGCTGGTCACGAACGCCCTGCGCTACGGCGAGGGCGAGATCAGACTGAGGCTCCTGCTCGACCGCACCCTGGTCTGCGAGGTCTGGGACTCCGGCCTAGTCCAGCCCCGCCGCCGCCGCGCCCGCGACACGGACGAGGGCGGCCGAGGCCTGCAACTCGTCGGCCTCCTGAGCGCGGCCTGGGGTTCCCGCCGCACACCGCGCGGCAAGACGGTCTGGTTCGAACTCCCGTTGCCGGACGGGGAGACGGGGCTCGCGGATCCGGCGGAGGCACTGCTGAGCCTCTTCTGACCCCGGCCGCTCGATCGGCTGCCCTGCCCCGGCCCCGGAGGATGCTGCTGAGGACGGCTCCGGCCGAGGACGGCTCCGTCGTCCTAGCCCGGCTCCCCGGCCCGTCGGGCGCGGGTGTGGGGGCCGCCGTAGCTGACGGGTGGGCCGCCGTCGGGGGCTGTGCCCTGGAGGATTCCGCCGAGGACGGCTCCGGCGGCTCCGGTGGCGTGTTCGGCCGCGCCGGCGATCGGGTTGCCGCGCACCCGTACGTCCTGCTCCGCGAGGTCGCGGGCCTGCCGGGCCCGCGCGTCGGCGGCCAGGGCGTCGGGTGGCTCCGTGGCGAGCAGCCGCCCGGCCTCCGCCAGCCGGGTCCGGGCCTTGCTGCCCACGGCGCCCCGATGCGTCGTGACGAAGCCGTCCGCGGCGGCGAGGGCACTACGCGCGGCGAGCAGCGCGGCGACCGACAGCACACCGGCCCGCCCTCCGGTGACCGGCACGGTCGCCCGCGTGATCCTCCGCAGGGCATCGAGAGGGTCGTAAGGCCCGGCGGTCAGCTCCTCTCGTACGGCGGCCAGGACGATGTCGGCGTGCGCCGCACGGGCGTGCAGCTCGCCGACCGGAAGGCCGGTCGGGCCGTCCGCCCTCACCACCGCGAGCCCCGCCTCCGCCCCGGTCAGCGCGGCCGGAACCAGTGCCGCGGCCGCGGTCAGGTCGGCGGCGAGCCGTTCCACGCAGGTCACGAACACGGCGGCATGGGCCGTCGCACCCTCGGCGGCCCGCAGATGACGTGCCGCGCCCTCCCCGTCCCCCGTGTCGGCCCTCTGGCGGGCCTGATTGAAACAGGTCGTGGCGAACACCAGACGGTCCTTGGCCTGCTCGACGTAGCCGGTGACGGAACCGACCGCCGAGGGCCCGTACCGCTCGCCGAGGCCGGCCGCTGTCGCGTCCACGGCCCCGGTACGCCCGGCCAGCTCCCGGAACCGGGCCTCCGCCGGCTCCAGCGCCTCGTGCAGACCGCCCCCCTCCAGCGCACGCAGTCGGTCGAACCCCGCGGCCTCCGCGTCCAGCCGCCGCCCCGCCTCCTGACACCGCCCGACGATCCCCGCGAGCGCGTGCCGCCGCGACGCCTCGTCCTCCGGCACGCCGTCGTCGTACTGCTGCCGCATCCGGAAGGCCGCCGCCAGCTCGGACTCGGCGTCCCGCACGGCCTGGGCGAACGGTTCCACGGCCGCCGCTTCGAACCGTGCCTCGGCGAAGCCGAGTTCCTCCCGGCTGGTTCGTACGCAGTCGTCGGCCTCCACCAGCGACGCCCGCGCCCGCTCGTCGGCCTCGGAGAGCGGTGGCACGGCAGGCCCGGCGGGGACGGCGGTACCACCCGGCGTGGTACGCGTCCGGGCCCGCCGTGTGCGCCGCACATACCCGTACCCCCCGAGCACGACCGCCGCTCCCACCGCCGCCAACGGCAGCACCAGGTCGGCGGCCGACGTCCCGTCCTGCTCCGCCTCGGCGGCACTCGCGGCGCCCGGATTCGCACGCGCGACCGGAACCGGCACGTCGCTGTTGATCGTCATCCACGGCAACACCAGCCACACCGCCCCGGCCAGGACTCCCAACAGGGTGTGCACCAACCGCACGGATATGTGAGAGGTGGCGCGCCGCGGCCGGCCCCGGATCAAGGATGACATCACATTTCGGAGCGTATGAGCAGGAATGCGGCGGCGCGACCGGGATGTGTCAGGGGTGGGGGAGACGGGACGCGCGGATGCGTGTGAGCCCGGACGGAATCGCGGCAGGGGGAGCGGCTATGGAGCATACGGAGCACACCGAGCGGACGGGGACCGGGACGGGGGCCGGGACGGACAGTGACGACCAGGACCACGACCAGGACCACGACCACGACCAGGACCACGACCACGGCGAGCCGACCGAGCCGACCGAGCCGACCGAGCAGAACGAGCCGCCGCCGTCCCGTCGCCGTCGCCGGCCGAGACGTCTCGCGCTCGCCGTCGTCCTCGCGCTCCTCCTCCCCGTCCTCGCCGCCGAGTCCGCTCTCCGCCTGAACTACACGGGTGACCCGAAGACGGGCACGTACAGCAGAGACCGTGACGCCATCTGGCTGGGGCACGGCTGGGTCGACGGCCGCAAGACCGAGGCCGACGTCACCGCGCTCGCCCGCCGCCTCAGGAGCACCGGCATCCGCGACCTGTACGTCCACGCGGGCCCGCTCGAACACGACGGCACGCTTCCCAAGTCGGCTTATCCCAAAGCAGGTTGGCTCATCGCGGCGGTGCACCGCGAAGCCCCCGGCATCCGCGTGCAGGCCTGGCTCGGCGACGTGCTCGCGACCGAGAGCCCGACCGGGATGCGCCTGGAGCGCCCGGCGACCCGCGCGGCCGTCGTCACCTCCACCCGGCAGATCCTGGCCGCCGGTTTCGAGGGCACCCATTTCGACCTGGAACCGCTGCATTCCGGCGACCGCGACTACCTCACCCTCCTGGACTCCCTCCGCTCCGTCACCCGCGCGCATCACGCCCTGCTGTCCGTCGCCGCCCATCAGATCGACCCGCTCCCCGGGTTCCACTCCTTCTGGGGCACGGTCGCCGGGCATCCGAAGTGATGGTCGCAGAGGTTCTTCGGGCAGGTCGCGCGCCGGGTCGACCAGATCGCCGTGATGTCGTACGACACCATGCAGCCGCTGCAGAGCCTGTACGGCGGCTACGTGGCCCAGCAGACCTCGCTCGCCCTGGAGGTCACCCCGAAGTCGACGGACCTGCTGATGGGCCTGCCCTTCTACCACGAGAACCGGTTCGGCCACTGGAACCATGCGGAGACCGTCCCCGCGGCCGTCCGCGGCGTCCGCCTCGGCCTGTCCCGCACGGATGCCGATCGCGCCCGCTTCGGCGTCGCGCTCTACGTCGACTTCGCGGCCACGGAGGCGGACTGGACGGCGTACCGGGAGGACTGGGTGCGATGAAAACGGCGTGCCGTGGGCGCGGGCGAGCTGCGAGGATCGGCAGAATGACCGCTACCCGCAAGCGGCTCACCCGGGGTGACCTCGCCCCGCTCGCCCGAGCCGCCGTCGGCCCCCACCGCAGCCTCTCCGCCGTCACACGCCTGCGCGGTGGCACCAAGAAGGGTGTCTACCGCCTCGCCTTCGACGACGACTCGACGGCCGTGGCCTACGTCTGGTCGACCGACGAGGACTACTGGGACGCGGGCCCCGCCGACCCCCGTGACCCCTTCTCCCACGGCACCGGCCTCGACCTCTTCACAGCGGCGCACGACCGCCTGTCCGCGGCCGGTGTCCGCACCCCCCGCCTCCTGTACAGCGACGCCACGCACACTCGTCTCCCGGCGGACGCGGCGGTCGTCGAGGACATGACGGGCGGCAGCCTGGAACAGGCGCTGGAACGGCATCCGGACACGGCCCGCGCGTCCCTGGACCTGCTGGCCGCCCAGCTCGGGGAACTGCACGCACAGGTCGGCCCGACCTTCGGCAAGGTCGCCCTCGTCGACAACGGCGGGACTCCGGCGGCCGGCTCGTGCGAGCAGCACGTCACCGAGGGCGCCCTGCGCGCCATCGACGAGATCGTCGTACGGGATCCACGGGCTGCCGCCGCCCGCGAACAACTGACGGACACCGTACGGGCGTTGTCGGCCGCCGTCCGCCCTCGCACCCGTCACGTCCTCATCCACGGCGAACTCGGCCCGGACCACGTCCTGTTGACTCCGGACGGCCGCCCAGCCCTCATCGACATCGAGGGCCTGCTGTACTTCGACGTGGAGTGGGAGCACGTGTTTCTGCGGATCCGTTTCCACGAGCACTACGCAAGCCTGCGCACCCCGGACCTCGACGAGGACCGCCTCCGCCTCTATCACCTGGCCATGCGTCTGTCCCTGGTCGCGGGCCCGCTGCGTCTCCTGGACGGCGACTTCCCCGACCGGGCGGCGTTCCGTGCGATCGCGGAGTACAACCTGGTGCAGGCCCTGCGCCTGGTGCGATGCTGATCGGCATGCACATGTACCTGGTGGTGGCGGGCGCTCTGGCCGTGACGTTGTTGGCGGCGGGAGGCGTCGCGGCCGTCGTGACCGGTTGGGTGATGCCGTGGCGCCGGTCCAGGGTTCTGCGCCCGAGGCTCTGGGGGTACGGATCGCTGACCTGCGCGGTCGGCGGGGGGTTGTTCATGTTCCTGGGCCCGTTCGCGGGACCGCCGCACGGCGTGCGTGGCGCCGTCGCGTGGTGCGGCTGGGTCGCCTTCATGGCGGGCCTGGCAGTCCAGTACCTCGCTCAGCGCCCCGGCCGCACCCCGCGATCTACGAGGACCGCCGCCTGATCTTCGACCCCAGCCACACCAACGGGTCGTACTTGCGGTCGACCGCGCGTTCCTTCAGGGGAATCAACGCGTTGTCCGTGATCTTGATGCCCTCGGGGCAGACCTCCGTGCAGCACTTGGTGATGTTGCAGTAGCCGAGGCCGTGTTCGTCCTGGGCGGTCTTCTTGCGGTCGAGGCCGCTGTCGGCGGCCGCGTCGAGCGGGTGCATGTCCAGCTCGGCGACGCGCATCAGGAAGCGCGGGCCGGCGAACGCCGGCTTGTTCTCCTCGTGGTCGCGGACGACATGGCAGGTGTCCTGGCACAGGAAGCACTCGATGCACTTGCGGAACTCCTGGGAGCGGTCCACGTCCTCCTGCATCATCCGGTACTCACCGGGACCGAGGTCCGCCGGCGGCACGAAGGCCGGGACCTCGCGCGCCTTGGTGTAGTTGAAGCCGACGTCCGTCACCAGGTCGCGTACGATGGGGAAGGCACGCAGCGGCGTGACGGTGATCGTCTCCTCCCGCGTGAACACCGACATGCGCGTCATGCACATCAGGCGCGGCCGCCCGTTGATCTCCGCCGAGCACGAACCGCACTTGCCCGCCTTGCAGTTCCAGCGCACGGCGAGGTCGGGGGCCTGGGTGGACTGGAGGCGGTGGATGATGTCCAGCACCACCTCGCCGTCGTTGACCTCGACCTCGAAGTCCTCCAGGTCGCCGCCCTTGATGTCGCCCCGCCACACCTTGAAGCGGGCCTCGTAGCTGCTCACTCGTACAGCTCCTCTTCGGCGAGGTACTTGACCAGCTCCTCCTTCTCGAAGAGGGCGAGCAGGTCGGCGCGGATGGATTCGGTGGTCTCGCGGGTGAGGGCGATCTGGCCGCGCACGGGGTCCGTGGCCGCCAACCCGCCCGTGGGGTCGGTCAGTTGGCACAGCAGGTTGATCCGGCGCCAGGTGCGGTCCATCGTCGGATGGTCCTCGCGGGTGTGGCCGCCGCGCGACTCGGTGCGCTCCAGCGCCGCCCGGGCCACGCACTCGCTGACCAGCAGCATGTTCCTGAGGTCCAGGGCGAGATGCCAGCCGGGGTTGAACTGGCGGTGCCCCTCGACACCGGCCCGGCGGGCCCGTACCCGCAGATCCGCCAGCTTCTCCAGCGCCTGCTCCATCTCGGCCTCGCGGCGGATGATGCCGACGAGGTCGTTCATGGTCTGCTGGAGTTCCTGGTGGAGGGTGTACGGGTTCTCCGGCGGGCGGCCGTCGTCCGCGCCGGGCGCGGGGCCCTCGGCGGAGAAGGGGCGCAGCGCCTCCGCGGCCGCCGTGTCGACCTGGACCTCGTCGACGGCGGGCCGTTCGAAGGCCAGGGCCGCCGCGTGTTCGGCCGCGTGCCAGCCCGCCCGGCGCCCGAAGACCAGCAGGTCGGACAGGGAGTTCCCGCCCAGGCGGTTCGAGCCGTGCATGCCGCCCGCCACCTCACCGGCCGCGAACAGCCCCGGCACGCCGCGTGCGGCGGCCGTGTCGGACTCGACCGCGATGCCGCCCATCACGTAGTGACAGGTCGGCCCGACCTCCATCGCCTCGGCCGTGATATCCACGTCCGCCAGTTCCTTGAACTGGTGGTACATGGACGGCAGCCGGCGCTTGATGACCTCGGCGGGCATACGGGTCGAGACGTCGAGGAAGACGCCGCCGTGCGGGGAGCCGCGGCCCGCCTTGACCTCGGAGTTGATCGCGCGGGCGACCTCGTCGCGGGGGAGCAGCTCGGGCGGACGCCGGTTGTTGTCCGGGTCCTCGTACCAGCGGTCGCCCTCCTCCTCCGACTCCGCGTACTTCTC
Organism: Streptomyces sp. DF42; assembly: GCF_058267695.1. NCBI lineage: Bacteria > Bacillati > Actinomycetota > Actinomycetes > Kitasatosporales > Streptomycetaceae > Streptomyces > Streptomyces sp. DF42. The sequence goes on from NZ_CM177859.1 coordinate 6,285,267, forward strand.
CTTGAAGACGTCGGGAACGTAGTCGAACATGAAGCGGTTCCCGTCGGAGTTCCTGAGCACCCCGCCGTCGCCGCGGACGGACTCGGTGACGAGGATGCCCTTCACCGACGGCGGCCAGACCATGCCGGTCGGGTGGAACTGCACGAACTCCATGTTCAGCAGCGGCGCCCCGGCCAGCAGGGCGAGCGCGTGCCCGTCGCCCGTGTACTCCCACGAGTTCGACGTCACCTTGAAGGACTTGCCGATGCCGCCGGTCGCGATCACCACGGACGGGGCTTCCAGGACGAAGAAACGGCCGGTCTCGCGCTCGTAGCCGAAGACACCGGAGACGCGGCTGCCCGCGGTGGAGCCGCTGTCGGGCACGGTCTTGAGGATCCTGGTGACCGTGCACTCCTGGAAGACCTTCAGACGGGACTCGTAGTCGCCGGTCTCCCGCTTGTCCTCCTGCTGCAGCGAGACGATCTTCTGCTGCAGCGTGCGGATCAGCTCCAGGCCCGTACGGTCGCCGACGTGCGCGAGGCGCGGGTACTCGTGGCCGCCGAAGTTGCGCTGGGAGATCTTCCCTTCCTTCGTACGGTCGAAGAGGGCGCCCCAGGTCTCCAGTTCCCACACCCGGTCCGGGGCCTCCTGGGCGTGCAGCTCGGCCATCCGCCACTGGTTGAGGAACTTGCCGCCGCGCATGGTGTCGCGGAAGTGGACCTGCCAGTTGTCGTGCTCGTTGGCGTTGGCCATCGCCGCCGCAATGCCGCCCTCGGCCATCACCGTGTGGGCCTTGCCGAACAAGGACTTGCAGATCACGGCCGTACGGGCACCCCGCTCGCGTGCCTCGATGGCGGCGCGGAGGCCCGCGCCCCCGGCACCGACCACGACGACGTCCCACTCCTGCCGGTCGACCACGGACATCAGAAAGCCCCACCCAATCTAGAAGAAGCGCGGATCGTCGAAGGCGCCCGAGGCGACCAGATAGACGTAGAAGTCGGCGAGCGCCACGCTCACCAGCGACGCCCAGGCGAGCAGCATGTGCCGGGCATTCAGTTTCCCGACGAACTGCCAGGCCTTGTAGCGCACGGGATGCTTGGAGAAGTGTTTGAGCTTGCCGCCGACGATGTGCCGACAGGAGTGGCAGGAGATCGTGTACGCCCAGATCAGCGTGATGTTGATCAGGAACACGACGGTGCCGAGGCCCATGTGGCCCCAGTTCTCGTCCGTGTCCCGGAAGGACAGCACCGTGTCGTACGACAGCACGCAGGCGACCAGGATCGCCGCGTAGAAGAAGTACCGGTGGATGTTCTGCAGGATCAGCGGGAAGCGGGTCTCGCCGGTGTACTTCTTGTGCGGCTCGGCCACAGCGCAGGCCGGCGGGGACGCCCAGAAGCCCCGGTAGTAGGCCTTGCGGTAGTAGTAGCAGGTCAGGCGGAAGCCCAGCGGGAAGATCAGGATGATGATCGCCGGGGAGATCCCCCACCAGCTGCCGAAGAGGTCGGCGTTCGGGCCCGAGGGCATGTTCTTGCAGTTCTCCGCCAGACACGGCGAGTAGAACGGCGAGACATACGGCGCCGAGTAGTAGTCCGCGTTCGCGAAGGCCCGCCATGTCGAGTACACGATGAAGGCCAGCAGACCGGCCGCGGTGACGGCCGGGGCCAGCCACCAGCGGTCGGTCCGCAGATGCGGGGCGTCGATCGCGGCGCGCGTACCGGTCCGTACGCCGCCGCTGTTCAGATGTGGTTCCGTACCAGTGGCCAACTCATGACTCCGGTCGGGTTCAGGGGGCGTGGCGGTCGCGGGCGCCGAGTCCTTCGTCGTCCGTGTCGATCCACAGTGAGGGGTCGTACGGGGTGTCGGGGATGGTGACGAGCTCGGGCTGGCGGGGCGCGCTCGGACTCGACGCCGTCTCGCGCAGGAGCGCGACGCTCTCACGCAGGTGATCCGCGTCGGCACGCACGCGGCGCATGTCCAGCCCGCCGCCGCCCAGCTGCTTCTCCAGGCGGCCCACGGACCGCGCCAGGTCGTCCAGGCAACGCTGTACTGCTGTCAGGTCGTCTTGCACGGACATGACGTGACCTCACTTCCATGGGCCGTCCGGCCCCAGGTGGCAACGTTCATGCGCCTGCGAGTGTTGCGCGTCACACCTGCCGGTGGGAAGGGATGTGCAGCGATTGGCGGATTGCATGCCTCCACTGCACGCCCGCAAGCGCTCTGTGTGCGCCGGGGGCGCACGTTACGCCGCACGAGTGGGTTTCCCCGCGCCTGTCGCCGTGTCGCCGCCGGTCGGCGAACCCTTTCCTCTTCAGTGGGGCCGTAGATCTGATCAACTCCAAAATACCGCCAAATGTGATCAGACCCCCACCCGTGTCATCGGCTGGAGCGGCTCCTCGGAGGTAGCAGAGATGTCCCACGACGGCGTCGGACCCACGCCCCGCCGAAGTCAGCCGCGGTTCATCAGCGCGCCACAGGGGCGCGGGGAACTGCGCGACCAGCCACGACGTACCCGCAGAGCATCGACAGCCCGTCACGGCACCACCCGCGGAGCGCTTCGCTCGGCGGCCTTCCTCACCGCAGGCGCGCTGGCCGTGTCCGCGCTCGCCGGCTGCAGCTCCGAGAACAAGGCGGGCAAGCCGCTCGCGGGGCCGGACTACGCGCCCGCCGCCCGTGACCTGGTCGTCGACGGCGGCACGCTGCACTGGGCCGTGGACGACGTGCCCGAGACCCTGAACACCTTCCAGTCGGACGCCGACGCCGCCACGAGCCGTGTCGCGCAGGCGGTTCTGCCGTCCATGTACCGGCTCGACCGGAAGGGGCGGCCGGTACGCAACGCCGACTATCTGGAGTCCGCCAAGGTCGTGGACACCGAGCCCAAGCAGGTCGTGCTCTACAAGCTGAACCAGCAGGCCGTCTGGAGCGACGGCCGCGAGATCGGCGCCGCCGACTTCGCCGCCCAGTGGCGCGCCCTGTCCGGCAAGGACAGCGCGTACTGGACGGCCCGCAACGCCGGCTACGACCGCATCGAGAAGATCGAGCGCGGCGCCAACGACCTGCAGGTCAAGGTCACCTTCGCCCGGCCGTACGCCGACTGGCGGTCGCTGTTCTCGCCGCTGTACCCGAAGGACGTCATGGGTACGCCGGACGCCTTCAACGACGCGGCGCGACGAAAGCTCAAGGTCACCGCCGGGCCCTTCGCACTGAAGCAGGTCGACACCAAGAACCAGCAGGTCACCCTGGTCCGCAACCCACGCTGGTGGGGCCGGCCCGCCAAGCTCGACGAGATCGACCTGAAGGCCGTACCGCTCGACAAGCGGGCCACGGCGCTGGCCGAGGGCAAGATCGACCTGGCCGAGATCGACCCGTCCGACGCCGGGCACTTCGCCGTGGCCGACCGGGCCAAGGGCACGGGCACACCCCTGATGGGTCCTGGCGGCCGTCGTGCCGCCGCGAAGGGCCTGGAGGGTTTCGTGGTCCGCAAGTCGCTGGAGCCCGCCTACACCCAGCTCGCCCTCAACGGCTCCACGGGACCCCTCGCGGACGAGCGCGTCCGGCGCGCCGTGGCCCGCGCCCTGGACCGCGCGGCCCTCGCCGAGGCCGTCCTCAAGCCGCTCGGCCTGCCGGCGGTGCCCGTCGGCAGCCACCTCGCGCTGTCCGGACAGGCCGCCTACGCCGACAGCAGCGGTGCGCTCGGCGGCCAGGACACCGCGGAGGCGCAGGCGCTGCTCGCGGACGCCGGATGGGTGCGCGGCGGTCCGGTCAAGGAGCAGCAGGAGAAGACCGAGAAGGCCGCCGGCGCCAAGGGCAAGAAGGCCGAGGACGATTCCGAGGGCGGCGACGACGGGACGTACGTCGTCGGCGAGGACGACAAGAGCGGCGACACCGGCGACACCGGGGTCGCCGGGGACACCAAGAACGGAGACAGCCGGGACGGGGAGGACAAGGACCCCAAGGGCCACACGAAGCACGAGAACGCGAAGGGCGGCGAGGGGAGCGGCAAGCACCTCGCGGACGGCGGTCAGTACGCCGAACAGCGGGTGATGCAGGGCGGCGCGCCCGGCGCCTACGCCCCCAAGGGCACCGCAGTCCCCGCGGGCGCCGCGGCCGGGACGCTGGCCAAGGACGGCAAGCCGCTCAGCCTCCGCTTCGTGCTGCCGTCGGGCGCCGGCTCGGAAGTCCTGCGGACCGTGGCCGACCGGATCAGCCGCATGCTGCTGCGGGTCGGCATCACCACGCAGATCACGAAGGTCTCCGACGAGAGCTACTTCAAGGACCACATCGCGTCCGGGCAGTTCGACCTCGCCCTGTACTCCTGGCCCGCGTCCGCCTTCCCGGCCACCGACGCCCGGCCCATCTACGCCAAGCCGGTCCCGGCCGCCGACGGCTCCCTGGACGTCGAGCAGAACTACACCCGCGTCGGCACCGACCAGGTCGACCAGCTCTTCGACCGGGCCCTCGCCACCCTGGACGACGACGACAACCGCGCCCTGATCCGCAAGGCCGACTCCCGCATCTGGGCCGCCGCCGGCTCCATCCCCCTCTACCAGCGCCCCCAGCTGACGGCCGCGAGGAAGAACGTGGTGAACGCGGGCTCCTTCGGCTTCCAGACCCCGGTCTACGAGAACATGGGCTTCCTGGCGAAGGGCGCGAAGCCGTCGGCGAGCCCCTCGTCCGGCAGCTGAAGCTCAGTTCGTCCTCAGATCGCTTGCCGTGTCACGCCCGGCGCCCGCACGATGATCACCAGTGATCGTGGTGCGGGCGCCGGGCGTCCGTACGCGGGGGAACGGGGACGGCGGATGCGCGGCATCACACGGGGGACCTGGGCGGCGGGACTGGCCGGGGTGGCGCTGGTGGCGGGGCTCACGGGTTGCAGCGGGGACGGCGACGGCAGGGCGGCCGCGGCCGCCAAGAGCAGTGCCCCGGCCGTGGCGAAGGCCTGCACGGACGGCACGTTCACCTGGTCCGCCGTCAAGAAGACGGAGAAGCTGACCGGTGTCTCCGAGGTGCAGACGGTGGGCCCGGGCGGCGGCAGTCTGTCGGGTCCGCTCCAGCGGATGTACACCCCGCGGGCGTCGGTGAAGGCCTCGGGTCCGGCCGTCTCCTCTGCGGAAGTCCTCTTCTCGCTGGGCAAGAAGGCCGGCGCGATCGAGTCGGAGGCCCGCACCCTGGCGGACACGGGTGGCGACACATGGAGCTTCACCGACGTGAACGTCAAGCCCCCGCCCCTCGGAGGGGGCCGCATCACGGTCAAGGGGGCCGGGGAGAACGTGGAGTACGCCGGAGTGCGCGAGGTGGCGGGTGACTTCAGCTACACCTGCCCGGGCGGTACCACGACCAGGGGGCGTGCACGGACCTGGCAGGTGGACATGACCGGATTCCTCGACTGCCAGGAGGGCGTCGGCGACTCGGGCCTCGCCCGTCAGGCGGCCCGGCACTCCTGCGAACCCGGCTCGCCGGCCACCCGGAACGCCTGACCCCGGCCGCCCGGCGAGCCGCCGCCGCAGCGGCCCCGTACCATGGGGTGAGGCCGTGGCGTGTTCAGCCCGGCAGGGTCCGCGTAACACAGACGTACGCGTCGGCCTTCCTCACACTCCAGGAGTACGCCTTCATGGCCACGCGCCACGACATCCGCAACGTCGCCATCGTCGCCCACGTCGACCACGGCAAGACGACCCTCGTCGACGCAATGCTGAAGCAGGCCGGTGCCTTCGCGGCGCATGCCGCCGAGTCGCTCGACGACCGAATGATGGACTCGAACGACCTGGAGCGTGAGAAGGGCATCACGATCCTGGCCAAGAACACGGCCGTGAAGTACCACCCGAAGGATGGCGGCGACGTCATCACCATCAACATCATCGACACCCCCGGCCACGCCGACTTCGGTGGCGAGGTCGAGCGCGGTCTGTCGATGGTGGACGCGGTGGTCCTGCTGGTCGACGCCTCCGAGGGCCCGCTGCCCCAGACCCGCTTCGTGCTGCGCAAGGCACTCCAGCAGCGTCTGCCGGTCATCCTGTGCATCAACAAGACCGACCGCCCGGACTCCCGGATCGACGAGGTCGTCAACGAGACCTACGACCTCTTCCTGGACCTGGACGCGGACGAGGAGCAGATCGAGTTCCCCATCGTCTACGCGTGTGCCCGTGACGGCGTGGCCTCGCTGACCAAGCCCGAGGACGGCACCGTCCCGCAGGACAGCGACAGCCTGGAGCCCTTCTTCTCCACGATCCTGTCGCACGTCCCGGCCCCCCAGTTCGACGAGGAGGCCCCGCTCCAGGCGCACGTCACCAACCTGGACGCCGACAACTTCCTCGGCCGTATCGCGCTGCTCCGCGTCGAGCAGGGCGAGCTGCGCAAGGGCCAGACCGTCACGTGGATCAAGCGCGACGGCACGATGTCCAACGTGCGCATCACCGAGCTCCTGATGACCGAGGCGCTCACCCGCAAGCCGGCCGAGAAGGCGGGCCCGGGTGACATCTGCGCGGTCGCCGGCATCTCCGACATCATGATCGGCGAGACCCTGGCCGACCCGGAGAACCCGATCCCGCTGCCGCTGATCACGGTCGACGAGCCGGCGATCTCGATGACCATCGGCACCAACACCTCGCCGCTGGTCGGCCGTGGCGGTACCGGCAAGGGCGCCGAGAACAAGGCCGCGGTCAAGGACCGCAAGGTCACGGCCCGTCAGGTCAAGGACCGTCTCGACCGCGAGCTGATCGGTAACGTCTCCCTGCGCGTGCTCGACACCGAGCGTCCGGACGCCTGGGAGGTCCAGGGCCGTGGTGAGCTGGCGCTCGCCATCCTGGTCGAGCAGATGCGCCGTGAGGGCTTCGAGCTGACCATCGGCAAGCCGCAGGTCGTCACCAAGGACGTCGAGGGCAAGGTCTACGAGCCGGTCGAGCGCATGACGATCGACGTGCCCGAGGAGCACATGGGCGCGGTCACGCAGCTCATGGGCGTCCGCAAGGGCCGGATGGACAACATGTCCAACCACGGCTCGGGTTGGGTCCGCATGGAGTTCGTGGTTCCCTCCCGCGGTCTGATCGGCTTCCGTACCGAGTTCCTCACCCAGACCCGCGGCACGGGCATCGGCCACTCCATCCACGAGGGCCACGAACCGTGGTTCGGCACGCTGACGACCCGTAACAACGGCTCGCTGGTCGCCGACCGCTCCGGTGCCGTCACCGCTTTCGCGATGACGAACCTCCAGGAGCGCGGCGTGCTGTTCACCGACCCGGGCACCGAGGTGTACGAGGGCATGATCGTCGGCGAGAACTCGCGCTCCGACGACATGGACGTGAACATCACCAAGGAGAAGAAGCTCACGAACATGCGGTCCTCCTCGGCCGACTCGTTCGAGGCGATCGTCCCGCCGCGCAAGCTCTCGCTGGAGCAGTCGCTGGAGTTCTGCCGCGACGACGAGTGCGTCGAGGTCACCCCGGAGGCGGTGCGCATCCGCAAGGTGAACCTGGACGCCCGCGAGCGCGCCCGCGCGGCGAGCCGCGCCAAGAACGGCTGACACGCACCCCGTTCCACGAAGCTGCCGGGCACTCCGCAACGCGGGGTGCCCGGTCTTCTGTTGAGGCAGGGGTAGGGAAAACCCTAGTTCTTGTCGTGGATCCGTAGAAGCGGATCACATGGCACTAGTCTTCTGCCGACGTGGTGCTGTCCGTCCCCTGTGCGACCCGGCGAACCCCCTCGGGGCACAGGCCTGTTGGCTGGAAGCGGTGGGCCGTGCACCCCCTGCACAGCCACCACGAATCCGCAACTGAATTTTCATGCCCCTGGCGTTCGGTATACGGACATGCGGGACCGATTGATGTGTAACAAGTCCTTTTCGCAGGGATCTTTCAGCAAACCCTTTGTCCGGATTTTGGAAGATGTACGCGTCAGGTGTGATCGAACCGAGACCTTTTGAGTGTGGTTCGGTCATGGCGCATGGCAGATAGTTAGGCGCGTAGAGCTCGGGTCAACGGGTCAGGCGCTGAGGCAGCGCCGACCTCACGAGCGCGGGAAAGCGCACCTCACTGTTTCAGGCGCCGGTGACGGCGGAGTGTCGTGTGCTTCCCTCTGCGGTGAATCAATGGACTCATGAGGAGGAGCCCCATGCGTGGTGCCAAGAGCGCCAAGTGGGTTGCGATAGCCGCCGTTGTGGCGCTGGGTGCGACGGCCTGTGGCGGCGGCGGGGACGACGGCAGCTCGGGCAAGGGCAAGGGCAACGGCGTCGTGTCGGTGGAGATCGGTGAGCCGCAGAACGGCCTGGTCCCCAGCAACACGTACGAGACCGAGGGCGGCCAGGTCATCAACGCCCTCTTCACGGGTCTGACCAAGCTTGACGCCGACAACAAGGTCGTCAACGCCATGGCGCAGTCGGTCGAGACCAAGGACAACAAGGTCTGGACGATCAAGCTGAAGTCCGGCTACACGTTCCACAACGGCGAGAAGGTGACCGCCCAGTCCTTCATCGACGCCTGGAACTACGGCGCCAACCAGACCAACGCCCAGCAGACCAACCCGCTGTTCAGCCACATCCAGGGCTACAGCGACCTGAACCCGGGCGAGGGCAAGAAGCCCAAGACGGACAAGATGTCCGGTCTGAAGGCCGTCGACGACAGCACGCTCCAGATCACGCTGAACGGCGCGTTCTCGGCGTTCCCGTCGCAGCTGTCCTTCACCGCCTTCGTGCCGCTGCCCAAGGCGTTCTTCAAGGACCCGAAGGGCTTCGGCGAGGCGCCCATCGGCAACGGCCCCTTCAAGATCAAGGGCAAGTTCAAGCACAACGAAGAGATCGACGTCACGAAGTACGACAAGTACCCGGACGCCTCGAAGATCGAGGCCAAGGGCGTCAACTTCAAGATCTACTCGAACCTCGACACGGCCTACAAGGACCTCGTCGCCGGCAACCTGGACGTCCAGCTCGTCATCCCGAACTCGGGTCTGCCGACGTACCACAAGGACCTGCCGGGCCGTTACATCGACGAGGCCGACTCGGGCGTCGGTTACATCGGCTTCCCGATCAAGTACAACAAGGCCTTCGAGAACGCGGACCTCCGCAAGGCCATCTCCATGTCGATCGACCGCAAGACGATCGCCTCGAAGATCTTCCTCGGTGCCCGGACGCCCGCGGACGACTTCATCAGCCCCATCATCGACGGCTACCGCAAGGGAGCCTGCGGTGACGCCTGCACGCTGAACCCGGCCAAGGCCAAGGAGCTCTACAAGGCGAGCGGCGGTCTGCCGGGCAACACGCTGGAGATCGGCTACAACGCCGACGGTGACCACAAGGCGTGGATCGAGGCGGTCGCCAACCAGATCCAGCAGAACCTGGGCATCAAGGTGACGGCCAAGCCGTTCGAGCAGTTCCAGACGATCCTCAACGACCTGGACGCCAAGAAGTACAAGGGCGCGTTCCGTATGGCCTGGAACATGGACTACCCGGACATGGAGAACTACCTCCGTCCGATCTTCTCGAAGGAAGCCATCACCAACGGCTCCAACTACTCGGGTTACGTCAACGAGGACTTCGAGAAGCTGCTCGTCAAGGGCGACCAGGCCGCCACGCACGAGGACGCCGTCAAGCAGTACCAGCAGGCCGACGACGTGCTCCTGAAGGACCTGCCGTACATCCCGGTGTACTTCTACACCCTGAACACCGGCTTCAGCGACAAGATCAAGTCGATGAAGATCGCCGGCCACAACATCCTGTGGGACTCGGTCAAGCTCAGCTGACCAGTTTCTGAGCAGTCCTGACACAGCGTTACGGGGTGAGCAGGGGGAGGATCAGCCTTCCCCTGCTCACTCCTGCTGCCGTCTCCCGTCCGACCGTGCCATCCCCTCGGCCACGGTCGGGTCGAGCACCCCTCTGGAGTACCCATGGGCCGATACGTCGTGCGCCGCATGCTGCAGGTGATCCCTGTGGTGATAGGCGTCACGTTCATCATCTTCTGCCTGGTCTTCGCTCTGCCCGGCGACCCGATCCAGGCACTGGCCGGCGACAAACGCGCCGACCCCAACATCGCGGCGGTTCTGCGTGCGCACTACCACCTCAACGAGCCGCTGTACCAGCAGTACTGGCACTACATCAGCGGCGTCTTCACCGGTGACCTCGGTGAGACGTACAACGGACGTGCCATCTCCGAGATCGTCTCCGAGCGCTTCCCCATCACGCTCAAGCTGGGGCTGACCTCCTTCGCCATCGAGGCCGTGATCGGCATCGTCGCCGGCATCTTCTCCGCCCTGAAGAAGGGCAAGTTTATCGACAACGTCGTGCTCATCTCGACGCTGGTGCTGATCTCGATCCCCGTCTTCGTGCTCGGCAGCGTGCTCCAGCTGGAGTTCGGCGTGAAGTTGAAGATCACGCCGGTCGCCGGCATCGAGAAGGGCTGGCCGCAGAGTTACATCCTCCCGGCCGTCGTGCTCGCCTCGACCTCCATGGCCTATATCGCGCGCCTGGTCCGGACGAGCATGTCGGAGTCGACCCGAGCCGACTACGTCCGCACGGCGATCGCCAAGGGTCTGCCGACGCGGCGGGTCATCGGCGTGCACGCGCTGCGCAACTCCCTGATCCCGGTGGTCACCTTCCTGGGCTTCGACCTGGGTGCTCTCATGGGTGGTGCCATCATCACCGAGCGCGTGTTCAACCTGCCTGGCATCGGCGGCCAGTTGGCCCAGTCCGTCTATCTGCGCGAACGGCCCGTCGTCGTCGGTCTGACGACCCTGCTCGTACTGATCTACCTGGTCGCCAACCTCCTCGTAGACCTGCTGTACGCCGTGCTCGACCCGAGGATTCGCTATGAGTGAGAAGACGATAGAGAGGCCCACCACCGACGAGGCCGCCCTCGCCAAGGAGATCGAGGCCGAGGAGAAGGCGGCGTCCCGGCAGGCGAGCCTGCTCAAGGACGGCTGGGTGGACCTGCGCAAGCGGCCCATGTTCATCGTCACCGGCTTCGTCATCGTGTGTCTGCTCGCGCTGGCGATCGCGCCCAGTCTCTTCACGGGCCGCTCCCCGTTCTCGGACGGTTTCTGCCAGCTGCAGAACTCCATGAACGGGCCCTCGTCCGGGCACCTGTTCGGCTACGACGTCCAGGGCTGCGACATCTACACGCGGACGGTGTACGGCACCCGCAACTCCATCGTCGTCGGTGTGGTGACGACCGTGGTCACCACCCTCATCGGCGGTCTGCTGGGCATGCTGGCCGGTCTGCTCGGCGGCTGGCTCGACGCGCTCGTCTCCCGGATCACCGAGGTGTTCTCGGCCCTGCCGCTCATCGTCGGTGGTCTGCTGATCATGTCGATCTGGGGCGGCGGTGACGTCTGGTCGGTGTCGTTCATCATGGCGATCCTCGGCTGGCCGCAGGTCTTCAGGATCATGCGCGGCGAGGTCATCGCCAACAAATACAACGACTACGTGATGGCCGCGCGGGCGCTGGGCGCGGACTCCTGGCGGATCGCGTTCCGGCACATCCTGCCGAACACACTCGCCCCCGTCATCGTCATCACCACGATGAACCTCGGCGTCTACATCTCCGCCGAAGCCGCCCTGTCCTACCTGGGCATCGGCATCCAGTACCCGAACATCTCCTGGGGCGTGATGATCAGTGACGCCCAGGACCGGTTCCTGACCTCGCCGCACGCGCTGCTGTTCCCGGCCGCCGCCCTGAGCATCACCGTGCTGGCGTTCATCATGCTCGGCGACGTCGTCCGCGACGCCTTCGACCCCAAGACACGCTGAGGGAGGCGTACGTGACCATCATCGACCCGACGGACGCCATCCCGGCCCCGAGGCCCGGCGACCCGGAGCGGACCGGCCCACTGCTCGAAGTGCGCGATCTGCACGTCGAGTTCCAGACCCGCGAGGGTGTGGTCCGCGCCGTCAACGGCGTCAACTACTCCGTGAACTCCGGAGAGACCCTCGCCGTGCTCGGCGAGTCCGGCTCCGGCAAGTCCGTGACCGCGCAGGCGATCATGGGCATCCTCGACATGCCGCCGGCCCGCATCCCCCAGGGCGAGATCCGCTTCTACGGCCAGGACATGCTCGCCATGTCGGGCGAGGAGCGGCGCAAGCTGCGCGGCGCGCGGATCGCGATGATCTTCCAGGACGCGCTGTCCTCGCTCAACCCCGTGCTCAGCGTGGGATACCAGCTGGGCGAGATGTTCCGCGTCCACCAGGGCCTCTCCAAGAAGCAGGCCAAGGCCAAGGCCATCGAGCTGATGGACCGGGTGAAGATCCCGGCCGCCGCGGCCCGGGTGAACGACTACCCGCACCAGTTCTCGGGCGGTATGCGCCAGCGCATCATGATCGCGATGGCGCTCGCCCTGGAGCCCGACCTGATCATCGCCGACGAGCCGACCACGGCCCTCGACGTGACGGTGCAGGCCCAGGTGATGGACCTGCTCGCGGAGTTGCAGCGCGAGTACCAGATGGGGCTCATCCTCATCACCCACGACCTGGGTGTCGTGGCGGACGTCGCCGACAAGATCGCGGTGATGTACGCGGGACGCATCGTGGAGACGGCGCCGGTGCACGAGCTGTACAAGCGCCCCGCGCACCCCTACACCCGCGGCCTGCTCGACTCGATCCCGCGTCTGGACCAGAAGGGCCAGGACCTCTACGCGATCAAGGGTCTGCCGCCCAACCTGCTGAAGGTGCCGAGCGGTTGTGCCTTCAACCCGCGGTGCGAGAAGGCGCAGGACGTCTGCCGCGTCGACCGTCCGTTGCTGGTCCCGGTGAGCGAGCGGGACGGAACGGAACTGCCGGGCCGCGCCAGCGCGTGCCACTTCTGGAAGGAGACGATCCATGGCTGAGTCGACCCAGACCGACGCGCCGACGGACGCGACGCCGAACGTCTCCGAGGTGGACGCCGTCGACGCGCACTCGGAGGAGGAGGCGGTCGCCGCTCTCGACGCGCACGTGGAGCGCGGCGAGCCGATTCTGCAGGTCCGCAACCTGGTGAAGCACTTCCCGCTGACGATGGGCATCGTCATCAAGCGGCAGGTCGGCGCCGTGAAGGCCGTCGACGGCATCTCCTTCGACCTGTACCAGGGCGAGACGCTGGGCATCGTCGGTGAGTCCGGCTGCGGCAAGTCGACCGTGGCCAAGCTGCTGATGAGCCTGGAGCGGGCGACGTCCGGCGAGGTCTTCTACAAGGGCCAGGACATCACCAAGCTGTCCGGCAAGGCGCTCAAGGCCGTCCGCCGGAACATCCAGATGATCTTCCAGGACCCGTACACCTCGCTCAACCCCCGTATGACGGTGGGCGACATCATCGGGGAGCCCTTCGACATCCACCCCGAGGTGGCCCCGAAGGGAGACCGGCGCCGCAAGGTGCAGGAGCTGCTGGACGTCGTCGGGCTCAACCCCGAGTACATCAACCGCTATCCGCACCAGTTCTCCGGCGGTCAGCGCCAGCGCATCGGCATCGCCCGCGGACTTGCCCTCAACCCCGAGGTCATCATCTGCGACGAGCCGGTGTCGGCACTGGACGTGTCGGTGCAGGCACAGGTCATCAACCTGATGGAGGGGCTGCAGGACGAGTTCAACCTGTCGTACATCTTCATCGCGCACGACCTGTCGATCGTCCGGCACATCTCGGACCGGGTGGGCGTGATGTACCTCGGCAAGATGGCCGAGATCGGCACCGACGAGCAGATCTACGAGCACCCGACGCACCCCTACACCCAGGCGCTGCTGTCGGCGGTCCCGGTTCCGGACCCGGAGGCCCGCGAGAACCGCGAGCGGATCATCCTCACCGGCGATGTGCCGTCCCCGGCCAACCCGCCCTCGGGCTGCCGCTTCCGCACCCGTTGCTGGAAGGCGCAGGACAAGTGCGCCGAGGAGATCCCGCTGCTGGCGATCCCCGAGCGCTTCAAGGGCGCCGACTCGCCGGCGGCCCACGAATCGGCGTGCCACTTCGCCGAGGAGAAGGACGTCGTCAACGCGTCGTGAGAGCAGCTGAGACGGGTGCCCCGGCGGTCGACCGAGACCTGCCGGGGCACTCGTGTGTGCGGGCGGCGCGGTGAGATGGGGCGCTGGGGGCTCGATGGCCTCGCGGTGCGTGCCGGGTGGTGTCAGGGCCTTGAGGTGAGGTGGGTGGTCCCGTGCGGTGCGGGGCGTGTCGTGGGGCTGCGGTGGCCGACCGGCGTCTGCCGGGGCAGCGGTATGTGCGGGCCGGCGCGGTGAGATGAGGCGCTGAGGGCTCGATGGCCTCGCGGTGCGTGCCGGGTGGTGTCAGGGCCTTGAGGCGGGTGGGTTCGTGCGGTGGGCGGCCTGTCTCGGGTTTCGGGGGGCTCTGGCGAGGCCGGGGCCGTGGGCGGCAGCGTCATGTCGCGACCCGAGCCCGGGCCCAGTGGCAGGCGACCTGGGCCTCGTCCCCGCCGTTCAGGACCTCCAGGTCCTCGGTGCGGCAGCGGTCCGCGACTCCCGCCTGTTCCGCCTCGCCCGACGACAGGATCTGGCAACGGGTGTGGAAGCGGCAGCCGGTGGGGACGCGGGACGGGTCCGGGGGCTCGCCCGTCAGGACCACCGGGGCGCCCGGGGCCTCCGGGAGGACCGACAACAGTGCCTGGGTGTACGGGTGGCGAGGAGCCGTCAGGACCTGCTCCACCTCGCCCGTCTCCACGATCCGGCCCAGGTACATCACCGCGACCCGGTCGGCGATGTTCCATGCCAGGCCAAGGTCATGGGTCACCACCAGCGCGGACAGGCCCAGCTCGGTGCGCAGGCGCAGCAGCAGGGCCAGGATCTCGCCACGCACGGAGGCGTCCAGCGAGGCCACCGGCTCGTCGGCGATGAGGAGTTCGGGTTCGAGGACCAGCGCGCCCGCGATGACGACGCGCTGGCGCTGGCCGCCGGACAGCTCGTGCGGATAGCGCAGGAAGAAGCGCTCCGGGGGGCGCAGGCCCGCACGCGACAGCGCCTCGGCGACCGCCGCCCGCTCGTCCCCCGCGTACCCGTGGATCCGCAGCCCCTCGGCCACCGCTTCGTACACGGTGTGCCGCGGATTCAGCGACCCGCTCGGATCCTGCAGCACCAACTGGACCCGCCTGCGGTACGCCTTCAGGGCCCGGGAGGAGTACTCCAGTGGCTTTCCGGCGAAGCCGACCCGTCCCGCCGTCGGCTCCACCAGGCCGAGCAGCGCCCGCGCCAGCGTCGTCTTGCCGCAGCCCGACTCGCCGACGAGCGCCACGATTTCGCCGGCCCGGATGTCCAACTCGACGCCGCCCACGGCCCGTACGGGCGCGGCGCCGTGCCGCCCGGGGAAGGTCACGTGCAGTCCCTGGGCGCTGAGGAGTGGTGATTGCGGGGGTGTTGTCGTCATGTCGTGCTCCTCGCGTCCTCGGCCGCCGTGGCGGGCCTGGGGGCCGTGGGGGCCATGTGCACGCTGGCCGCCTGTCGTCCGGGGGAGGTCATGTGCAGTCCCTGGGCGCTGAGGAGTGGTGATTGCGGGGGTGTTGTCGTCATGTCGTGCTCCTCGCGTCCTCGGCCGCCGTGGCGGGCCTGGGGGCCGTGGGGGCCATGTGCACGCTGGCCGCCTGTCGTCCGGGGGAGGTCATGTGCAGTCCCTGGGCGCTGAGGAGTGGTGATTGCGGGGGTGTTGTCGTCATGTCGTGCTCCTCGCGTCCTCGGCCGCCGTGGCGGGCCTGGGGGCCGTGGGGGCCATGTGCACGCTGGCCGCCTGTCGTCCGGGGGAGGTCATGTGCAGTCCCTGGGCGCTGAGGAGTGGTGATTGCGGGGGTGTTGTCGTCATGTCGTGCTCCTCGCGTCCTCGGCCGCCGTGGCGGGCCTGGGGGCCGTGGGGGCCATGTGCACGCTGGCCGCCTGTCGTCCGGGGGAGGTCATGTGCAGTCCCTGGGCGCTGAGGAGTGGTGATTGCGGGGGTGTTGTCGTCATGTCGTGCTCCTCGCGTCCTCGGCCGCCGTGGCGGGCCTGGGGGCCGTGGGGGCCATGTGCACGCTGGCCGCCTGTCGTCCGGGGGAGGTCATGTGCAGTCCCTGGGCGCTGAGGAGTGGTGATTGCGGGGGTGTTGTCGTCATGTCGTGCTCCTCGCGTCCTCGGCCGCCACGGCGGGCCCCGGGACCGTCGGCCCCACGTGCACGCAGGCCGCCTGACGTCCGGGGCCGGCGTCCCGCAGTGCCTGGTCCTCGGTGGCGCACGCCGCCAGCGCCTCCGGGCAGCGCGGATGGAAGGCGCAGCCGGACGGCACGGCGGACGGGTCGGGCGGGTCGCCGGCCAGGCCGCGCGGGGCGAACCGGGAGGCCGGGTCGCCGATTCTCGGGAACGCCGCCGACAGGGCCCTGGCGTACGGGTGCCGGGCGTCCTCGTAGACCTGCCGGGCGGGGCCCTCCTCGACGATCCGGCCCGCGTACATCACCGCGAGCCGGTCGCAGGTGTCGGCCAGCACCGCCAGATCGTGGCTGATCATGATCAGGCCGACGTCCTGCTCGGCGACGAGCTGTTCGATCAGCCGCAGGATCTGCGCCTGGATCATCACGTCCAGTGCCGTCGTCGGCTCGTCGGCGATGATCAGCCGCGGGTCGCAGGCGAGCGCCATGGCGATCATGACGCGCTGGCGCTGTCCACCGGAGAGTTCGTGCGGGTACGCGGAGGCCCGGGACACCGGCAGGCCCACCTGCTCCAGCAGCTCACCGGTCCGCTTCTTCGCCGCCGCCGCGGTCGCTCTGCGGTGCAGCAGGATCGGCTCGGCGATCTGGTCGCCGATCCGGTGCACCGGGTTGAGCGAGTGCATCGCCCCCTGGAAGACGATCGAGGCGCCCGCCCAGCGCACCGCCCGCACCTGCCCCCAGCGCATCGTCAGGACGTCCTCGCCGTCCAGCAGGATCTCCCCGGACACACGGGCCTGGGCCGGCAGCAGCCTGAGCAGGGAGAGAGCCAGCGTGGACTTGCCGCAGCCCGACTCGCCCGCGACACCGAGCTTGCGGCCCGCGTCGAGGGACAGGTCCACGCCCCGTACGGCCGCCACCCCGCCCGGGTAGGTCACCTCCAGGTTCCGGACCTCCAGCAGCGTCAACGGGCCACCCCCAGCCTGGGGTTGAGAACGGACTCCACCGCGCGCCCGCACAGCGTGAACGCCAGCGCGACCACCGCGATCGCGATGCCCGGCGGCACCAGGTACCACCAGTCGCCCGAACTGACCGCGCCCGCCTCGCGCGCGTCCTGCAGCAGGCCGCCCCACGAGATGACCGTCGGATCACCGAGGCCCAGGAAGGCCAGCGTCGCCTCGGCGAGCACGGAGGAGGAGATCATCAGGGTCGTCTGGGCGAGGACCAGCGGCATCACGTTGGGCAGCACGTGCCGGGTCATCACATGCCAGTGGCCGCCGCCGAGCGCCTTGGCCCGCTCGATGTACGGCCGGGACTCGACCGCGAGTGTCTGCGCGCGGACCAGCCGGGCCGTCGTCGGCCAGGAGGTGACGCCGATCGCGAGGATCACCGTGCCGAGGGAGCGGGACATCACGGTGGCCAGCGCGATGGCGAGCACCAGCGCCGGCATCACCAGGAACCAGTCCGTGACCCGCATCAGCACGGTCGCGTACGCCCCCCGGAAGTGCCCGGCCGTGATCCCGACGAGCGTGCCGATCACCACCGACAGCACGGCCGCGAGCAGCCCGACCAGCAGCGAGACGCGTGAGCCCCACACCACCAGGCCCAGCAGGTTCCGTCCGAACCGGTCGGTGCCCAGCGGGAATTCACCGCTCGGGGACTCCAGCGGGCTGCCCGGCGCGTGGGTCACCCCGGCCACGTCCGAGCCCACCGTC
The DNA here is from genome assembly GCF_058267695.1 of Streptomyces sp. DF42. Classification (NCBI taxonomy): domain Bacteria; kingdom Bacillati; phylum Actinomycetota; class Actinomycetes; order Kitasatosporales; family Streptomycetaceae; genus Streptomyces; species Streptomyces sp. DF42. The sequence continues at coordinate 6,303,017 of NZ_CM177859.1, forward strand.
AACGGCGCCGTCAGCGCGAGCAGCGCGAACAGGGCGAGCGCGGCCAGCCCGACCAGCCCGACGCGATGGGTGCGGTACTCCCGCCAGAACCGCAGGACGGAGCGGCGGCGGCGCTGCCAGGCCAGCGCCCGCGGTCCGGCGGGCCGGGTCCCCGGTACCGGGGGAGGGGCTTCGGTCGTCATCGGCCCACCCTGGGGTCGAGCAGCGGATAGAGCAGGTCGGCCAGTGTGTTCATGACGATCACCGCCGAGGCGAAGAAGAGGAACAGCCCCTGCACCAGGGGCAGGTCGGGCACGCTCAGCGCCTGGTAGAACAGTCCGCCGAGGCCGGGCCAGGAGAAGACGGTCTCGACCAGGATGACGCCGGCGACGGTCCGGCCCAGGTTGACGAAGACCAGGGTGACCGTGGGCAGCAGCGCGTTCGGTACGGCGTGCCGGCGCCGGACCAGGTCGTCCCTGAGGCCCTTGGCGCGGGCGGTGGTCAGGTAGTCGCTGCCCATCTCGTCGAGCAGCGCCGAGCGGGTGACCAGCAGCGTCTGCCCGTACTCGACCGCGACCAGTGTGATCACCGGCAGTACGAGGTGGTGGGCGACGTCGAGGACGTAGGCGAAGCCCTCCTTGCCGCCCGACTCCATGCCGCCGGTCGGGAACAGCCCGGGGACGGGGCCGAGGCCCACGCCGAACACGATGATGATCAGCAGGCCCAGCCAGAACGACGGGACGGAGTACAGGGTCAGCGCCAGACCGGTGTTGAGCCGGTCGCCGAGCCGGCCGTGCCGCCATGCCGAGCGGGTGCCGAGGAACATGCCGAGCGCGGTGTAGAGCACGAAGGCCGTGCCGGTCAGCAGCAGCGTGTTCGGCAGCGCCTCGGTGATCTTGTCGATGACGGGGGTGCGGAACTGGTACGACGTGCCCAGGTCACCGGTGAGCGCCTTGCCGCAGTAGTCCGTGAACTGCCGCCACACGGGCAGGTCGAGTCCGAACTCCCTGCGGTAGGCGGCCAGTTGCTCCGCCGAGATGGGGCGGCCGCCGGTCATCGTCTTGACCGGGTCACCGGGGATCAGCCGGAACAGGAAGAACCCGGTGACCAGCACGGCGAGCAGCGAGACGGCGGCACCGCCCGCCTTGCCCGCCCCGTACCGCAGATACGCGGTGGCGGTGCGGGCCCGTGGTCCGCGGACCGCCGGACCGGCCGGGACCGGTACGGCGGCCTTGTCGACCGCGGCGGACGCTGCGTCAGGGGCTGTCGGCTGCATCGGCTACTCGCGGTCGTCGGCGGTGGCGCTGCGGCGCCTGGCGAAGAGGAATCCGGCGCCGGCGAGGACCACGACACCCGCGGCGATCCCCACGACGACCCCGGTCGAGCTGCCGCCGGAAGAGCTGCCGGAGCCGGCCGGGACCGCCGACCACCAGCTCCAGTAGCCGTCCTGGCCGTAGATGTTGCCGGCGGCCCTGGGCATCGTCTCGATCGACTTGATCTGGTCGGTGCGGTAGGCCTCGACGGCGTTCGGATACGCCATGACGTTCATGTACCCCAGGTCGTACAGCCGCGACTCCATCTGCTGGACGATGTCGGCCCGTTTGGCCGAGTCGTACTCGGCGAGCTGCCTGGCGTACAGCTCGTCGTACGTCCTGTCGCAGATGAAGTTGTCGGTGGCGCCCGTGTCCTTCGGGGTCGCGGGCAGGGCCGCGCAGGTGTGGATGGACAGCACGTAGTCCGGGTCCGGGTTGACGGACCAGCCGTCGAAGGCGAGGTCGTACTTGCCGGCGAGCCAGGGGTCGGTGACGTTGTCCAGGCAGTCGAGCGTCATGCCGATGCCCAGCCCCGCCCACCACTCCTTGAGGTACTGGCCCACGGCCTTGTCGTTGGGGTCGGTGGCGTGGCACAGCACGCGGTAGTCGAGCGGCTTGCCGTCCTTGCCGACCCGCTTGCCGCCGGCGTTCTTCTTGTAGCCGGCCTGGTCGAGGAGCCGGCCGGCCTTCACGGGGTCGTAGGAGAGCGTCTGGCTCGCCGACGGCTTCCAGAAGTACGTCGAGAAGCGCGGCGGGATGTAGCCCTGGCCCTCGACCGCGTGCCCCTGGAACACCTTGTCGATGAGGGTCTTGCGGTCCACGGCCATGAACAGGGCCTTGCGCACGCGCTCGTCCAGCAGGGACGGGTCGCCGTCACCGAACTTCCGGCCGTTCTTCGACCGGGCGCCCGGGTTGGTGGCGAGGGCGTAGAAGCGGCGGCCGGGGGCGTCGTTGACCTTGATGTCCTTCTGGCCCTTGAGGGAGGCGGCCTGAGCCGGCGTCAGGGCCGGCTGGCCCGCCACGAAGGAGACCTCGCCCTTGCGCAGGGCGGCCACGGCCGCGTCCTGGTCCTTGTAGTACTTGAAGACCAGCTCGTCGAACTTGGGCGCCCCGCGCCAGAAACTCTTGTTGGCCTTCAGGCGGACGTAGCTGTCCGCCTTGTAGTCGGTGAGGACGAACGGCCCGTCGCCGACGATGGGGAAGGACTTGTCGTTGTTGAACTTCGACAGGTCCGAGACGTTCTTCCACACGTGCTCGGGCACGATCGGCACGTCCAGGGCGGTCATCGTCGCCTGCGGCTTCTTCAGCTCGACGACCAGCTTGGTGGGGCTGGGGGCCGTCACCTTGCGGAAGTTGCCGACGAAGCTGCCGTTCGCGGTGGCGGCTGCCTGGTCGGTCATCATCTTGTTGAAGGTCCAGGCCGCGTCCTGGGCGGTCACCTTCTGTCCGTCCGACCACTTCGCGTCGGAGCGGATGGTGTACGTCCAGGTGAGCTTGTCGGCGGACGGCGCCCACTTGGTGGCGAGGCCGGGGACCGGATGGGCGTCACCGGGGTCGTAGTCGGTGAGGTACTCGTACGTCAGCCGCAGGACGCTCGTGCTGACCAGACGCACCGCCAGGAACGGGCTCAGCGAGTCGACGCTCTGCGCGACCGCCACGGTGAGGACCTTCTTGCCGCCTGCGGCCTCCGCTCGCTGGGGCGCCGGGTTGAGCGGAGTCGCGAGGCCTGCCGAGAGCGTCAGAGCGACGGCGCCGGCGGTCGCGACGAGCCGGAGCATGCGGGGTCGAGGGATTCTCGGGTGTGAACGCCTGGTGCCGTACTGGTCTTGTGTGCTCATGAATCGTGACCTCGCGTCATCGCTCGCACAGGGACGGCTTGTTCGTACTTCGGAACCGGGTTTTGCCTGGTGACGCCAGCTGGATGATGAGTGTGTCTATCAGCGGCGGTCTCCGTGCGTCAACGGCGCGGGAAGCCTGCGTGGCCTGCGGAAACGGCGAGTTGATGTTCGAGTCCGCAACTATTGGTCCAGACCGGTGAAGGGGTCCTGGTGGAGCGCTGGCGGCGGTTGGCGGCCGGGTCTGTCACCGTGACGCTCCCGCCGGTCAGCGGATGAGCCGCCCGCGCAGCACGATGCGGCGGGGATACCGCGGCACGGCCGGTTCGCGGCGCGGGTCGGCGTCGTAGACGGTGATGTCGGCGAGAGCGGACTCGGCGAGAGCGGTCAGGCCCAGAAAGGCGCGGGCCGTCCAGCTCGCCGCACCGACGGCGGTCTCGGCGGGCAGTCCCGCGGCGATCAGGTGCCCGACCTCCGTGCCCACGTTGCCGAAGGGCGGGGAGTCCGTGCCGGCGAGGACGGTGACTCCGGCGTCATGGGCCTCGCGGACCCGGCGGATCATGGTCGCGTGGCCGGCGTGCCAGAGGCGGCCGCGGGAGGTGTCCCGGGTGCGGTGCGGGGCACTGCGCGCGAAGGCGGTGAGGGTGGGTACGCAGGCGGTGCCGTGTCAACCGTCGGGGAGCACGGTCCCGCGCAGGTGAAAGGCCATGAGGCCGGAGTCTCGCCGCGGGAGGGGCCGACAGCAGGACGGCCCGCCGGGAAACCGGCGGGCCGTGCTGCGGAGCCTGCTTGTGCCTACTTGTACTCGAGTCCCCAGACGTTGCTGTTCTTCTTCACCGGCGCCGTGAACTGCTTGCGCCACTTGGTCGTGCTGTGGAACTTGCAGTGGCCGTCGTAGTAGTACGTGTACTTGCGGGCCTTGAACTTCTTGGCCTCGTGGAACAGCCGCATGCGGACCTGGGTCTTGCCCGCCTTGTCCTTGGCGTGCAGCGCGTAGTTCCAGCTGTCGGAGTGCGACCACGACTTGCCCACGGTCACACTGAACGACGTGCTGGCCTTCGCGAAGATCACCCCGGCCTCGGCCTCGACACCCGCGGTGCCACTGGCGCTCCAGGTTCCCGTCTTGCTCTGGTTGTAGCTGACGGTGGGGTCGGTGTTGTCGAAGACCCACGTGCTGGCGAGGTTGGTCCCCGGGTACACCGTGTGCTTGTCGTAGATCTCGTAGCCGGTACCCGGGCTCGGCGCGCACCCGGCGGAGGCGGGCGCGGCGGCGACTCCCACCATGCCGCCGGCGACGACGGCGGACGCGATGGCAGAGCTTACGATTTTCCTCACGGAAGTGAATTCCCTTCGGTCGGGCAATTCCCGACGGGCGAATCGGTTCTGGTTCGTGGAGGTATTCGCGCGAAGGCGCGCCAATGCATGGCGGCACGTGCGACCGTGATGGAAAGCAGCACTCATCAGAACCCCCGTTCTGCTGGTCAACTGGCCTTCTGTCGACGGCTGTCGAGCGGTCGATCAAGACGCAGCGACTGAAGATTGGCTGTGTTGCGTCGAGATGGCAACCGCCATTCCGTGCCGCAATACGATCTTCCTTGAATTTACGCTCGGGCGCCCTGACGGCAAAGCGGCCACAAGGGAGAAAAGGGGCGACCATTCATCACATTGGTATGGATTGGATGCGATTTATGGGCCACATAATGTGATGTGGGCCACGCGGGGTCGGAATGCTCAGATTTCCATCAAGTGCGGAACCTCCGCGCACGTTCCGGCGTCCTCTTTCCACTGTGTTCGCGCCGCCTCCGTGACGGCTGGGGGCTGCCCTCGCCCGGATGGTGCCACCCTCCTTCGGGCGATCCGTCCCGCAGATGGGTGCACCGAATGTGCACCATGTCTCCTTTCCTCGGATATTGACCGGTAACGGATTGGCATGTCCCGAGGAGGCACTCCATGCGTGGAGCCACGCACGCCAAATGGGCCGCATGTGCGGCGGCGGTCGCGCTCGCCGCGACGGGCTGCGGCGGCGACAGCGGCAGCGGCAGCGGGAGCAGCGGTGGTGACAGCAGCGCTGTGCTCAGCTCCTCCTGGGGGGACCCGCAGAACCCGCTGGAGCCGGCGAACACCAACGAGGTGCAGGGCGGCAAGGTCCTCGACATGATCTTCCGGGGGCTGAAGAGGTACGACCCCAAGACCGGCGCCGCCAAGGACATGCTCGCCGAGAAGATCGACACCACGGACTCGCAGAACTTCACCGTCACCGTCAAGGCGGGCTGGAAGTTCAGCAACGGCGAGGCCGTCACCGCCAAGTCCTTCGTGGACGCCTGGAACTACGGCGCCAGCCTCAAGAACAACCAGAAGAACGCGTACTTCTTCGGCTACATCGAGGGCTACGACAAGGTCCACCCGGAAACCGGCGCGCAGACCGCCGACACGCTCACCGGCCTGAAGGTCACCGGCGACAGGACCTTCACCGTCAAGCTGACGCAGAAGTTCTCGACGTTCCCGGACACCCTCGGCTACCCGGCGTTCGCGCCCCTGCCCCAGGCCTTCTACACCGACCACGCCGGGTGGATCAAGAAGCCGGTCGGCAACGGCCCCTACACCGTGCAGTCGTACACCAAGGGCTCGAAGATGTCCCTGCGGAAGTGGGACGCGTACCCCGGCACCGACAAGGCGCAGAACGGCGGCGTGGACCTCAAGGTCTACACCGACAACAACACCGCCTACACCGACCTGATGGCCGGCAACCTCGACCTGGTCGACGACGTCCCGGCCGCCCAGCTCAAGAACGTCAAGAGCGACCTGGGCGACCGCTATCTGAACACCCCCGCCGGCATCATCCAGACGCTCGCCTTTCCCTTCTACGACAAGGACTGGAACACGAGCGGCGCGGTGAAGGTCCGCAAGGGCCTGTCCATGGCGATCAACCGCGAGCAGATCACCGACACGATCTTCCAGAAGACCCGGACCCCGGCGACCGACTGGACCTCCCCGGTCCTCGGCACGAAGGGCGGCTTCCAGGACGGCCTGTGCGGGAGCGGCTGCGAGTACAACCCCAGCGAGGCCAAGAAGCTGGTCCAGGAGGGCGGCGGGCTCCCCGGCGGCCAGGTCAAGATCACGTACAACGCGGACACCGGCTCGCACAAGGAGTGGGTGGACGCCGTCTGCAACTCCATCAACAACGCGCTCGGCAACGACAAGGCCTGTGTCGGCAACCCGATCGGCACCTTCGCCGACTTCCGCACCCAGATCACCCAGAAGAAGATGTCGGGTCCGTTCCGGGCCGGCTGGCAGATGGACTACCCGCTCATCCAGAACTTCCTCCAGCCGCTGTACTACACCAACGCCTCCTCCAACGACGGCCACTGGTCGAACAAGGACTTCGACAAGCTCGTCGACCAGGCCAACACGGAGACCGACACCACCAAGGCGATCGGCATCTTCCAGAACGCCGAGAAGGTCGTCCGCGACAACATGGCCGCGATCCCGCTCTGGTACCAGAACGGCAGTGCCGGCTGGTCCGAGCGCCTCTCGAGCGTCGCGCTCAACCCGTTCAGCGTCCCCGTCTACAACGAGATCAAGGTCGGCTGACCGGGCATGGGACGGTACGTGGTCCGGCGTCTGCTCCAGATGATCCCGGTGTTCATCGGGGCCACGCTGCTGATCTTCCTGATGGTGAACGTGATGGGCGATCCCATCGCGGGCCTGTGCGGCGAGCGGCAGTGCGACGCGGCCACCGCCGCCCAGCTGAAGAAGGAGTTCGGGCTCGACAAGCCCGTCTGGCAGCAATACCTGACCTACATGGGGAACGTCTTCACCGGCGACTTCGGTACGGCGTTCAACGGCCAGAAGGTCACCGAGCTGATGGCGACGGCGTTCCCGATCACCATCCGCCTCACCGTCGTCGCGATCCTCATCGAGATCGTCATCGGCGTCACGCTGGGCGTCATCACGGGGCTGCGGCGCGGGAGCGCCGTCGACACCTCCGCCCTCGTTCTCACCCTCGTCGTCATCTCCGTCCCCACCTTCGTCACCGGTCTGCTGCTCCAACTCCTCCTCGGCGTCGAGTGGGGGTGGATCAAACCGTCGGTCTCCACGGACGCCACCTTCGGCGAGCTGATCGTGCCGGGCCTGGTCCTCGCGTCCGTCTCGCTCGCCTACGTGACCCGGCTGACCCGCACCTCCATCGCGGAGAACCGGCGCTCCGACTACGTCCGCACCGCCGTCGCCAAGGGCCTGCCCCGGCAGCGGGTCATCATCCGCCACCTGCTGCGCAACTCGCTCATCCCCGTCGTCACCTTCATCGGCACGGACATCGGCGCGCTGATGGGCGGTGCGATCGTCACCGAGCGGATCTTCAACATCCACGGCGTCGGCTACCAGCTCTACCAGGGCATCCTCCGGCAGAACACCCAGACCGTCGTCGGCTTCGTGACCGTCCTCGTCCTCGTCTTCCTGGTGGCCAACCTGCTCGTCGACCTCCTCTACGCCGTACTCGACCCGAGGATCCGCTATGCCTGAGCAGTACGAGTCCGAGGGCGCCATCTCCTCCGCGGGCATGGGCGGCGCGATGGACCTCGCGGTGACCGAGGCGGAGACCCTGGAGAGGACTCCCGGCGGCCCGGATGGCACGAGCCCGGCGGAGAAACCCCGCTCCCTCTGGTCCGACGCCTGGCGCGACCTGCGCCGCAACCCCGTCTTCATCAGCTCGGCGCTGGTGATCCTCTTTCTGGTCGTCATCTCCATCTGGCCGTCGCTGATCGCCTCGGGCAACCCCCTCAAGTGCGACCTCGCCAAGGCACAGGAGGGCTCACAGCCCGGACACCCCTTCGGCTACGACGGTCAGGGCTGCGACGTCTACACGCGCACCGTGTACGGGACCCGCATCTCCATCAGCGTCGGTGTCCTGGCCACGCTCGGCGTCGCGCTCCTCGGCTCGATCCTGGGCGGGCTCGCCGGGTACTTCAGCGGGGGCTGGGACTCGCTGATGTCCCGGATCACCGACATCTTCTTCGCGATCCCGGTCGTACTCGGCGGTCTCGTCCTTCTCTCCGTGGTGACCAGCAACACGATCTGGCCGGTCATCGGGTTCATGGTGCTGCTCGGCTGGACGCAGGTCTACCGCATCGCGCGCGGCTCGGTCATCACCGCCAAGCAGAACGACTACGTTCAGGCGGCCCGCGCCCTCGGCGCTTCCGACTCCCGCATCCTGCTCCGCCACATCGCACCCAACGCGGTCGCCCCGGTGATCGTCGTCGCGACCATCGCGCTCGGCACGTACATCGCGCTGGAGGCGACCCTGTCGTACCTCGGTGTCGGCCTCAAACCGCCGACGGTCAGCTGGGGCATCGACATCTCCGCGGCCTCCGCCTACATCCGCAACGCCCCCCACATGCTCCTGTGGCCGGCCGGAGCCCTGGCGATCACCGTGCTCGCCTTCATCATGATGGGCGACGCGGTCCGCGACGCCCTCGATCCGAAGCTGAGGTGAGTCGTCGCCATGTTGCTCGAAGTGCGGGACCTGCATGTGGAGTTCCGGACCCGGGACGGGGTCGCCAAGGCCGTCAACGGGGTCAACTACAGCGTGGACGCGGGGGAGACCCTTGCCGTGCTCGGGGAGTCCGGGTCGGGGAAGTCCGTCACCGCGCAGGCGGTCATGGGCATCCTCGACATCCCGCCCGGGAAGATCACCGGCGGTGAGATCCTCTTCCAGGGCAGGGACCTGCTGAAGCTCAAGGAGGACGAGCGGCGCAAGGTCCGTGGCGCTGAAATGGCGATGATCTTCCAGGACGCGCTGTCCTCCCTCAACCCCGTGCTCTCCGTGGGCGACCAGCTCGGCGAGATGTTCGTCGTACACCGGGGCATGTCGAAGAAGGACGCGCGGGCCAAGGCCGTCGAGCTGATGGAGCGGGTGCGGATCCCGGCGGCCAGGGAGCGGGTCAGGGACTACCCGCACCAGTTCTCCGGCGGTATGCGCCAGCGCATCATGATCGCGATGGCCCTCGCCCTGGAGCCGGCCCTCATCATCGCCGACGAACCCACCACCGCCCTCGACGTCACCGTGCAGGCCCAGGTGATGGACCTGCTCGCCGAGTTGCAGCGCGAGTACCACATGGGGCTCATCCTCATCACCCACGACCTGGGCGTGGTGGCCGACGTCGCCGACAGGATCGCCGTCATGTACGCGGGCCGGATCGTCGAGTCGGCCCCGGTGCACGACATCTACAAGCTGCCCGCGCACCCGTACACCAAGGGCCTGCTGGAGTCGATCCCGCGGCTCGACCAGCAGGGCCGGGAGCTCTACGCCATCAAGGGCCTGCCGCCCAACCTCATGCACATCCCACCGGGCTGCGCCTTCAACCCCCGCTGCCCGATGGCCCAGGACGTGTGCCGTACTGACGTACCGCCCCTGCACGAGGTGGACGGTCCGGACTCGGCCCGGCACAGCGCCTGCCACTTCTGGAGGGAGTGCCTGAATGGCTGAGTCGATTCTGCAGGTCAGCGGACTCGTCAAGCACTACCCGCTCACCCGGGGGATCCTCTTCAGGAAACAGGTCGGCGCGGTGAAGGCCGTCGACGGCGTGGACTTCGAACTCGGCCGCGGAGAAACCCTCGGCATCGTCGGCGAGTCCGGCTGCGGCAAGTCGACGGTCGCCAAGATGCTGGTCAACCTGGAGAAGCCGACGGCCGGGAACATCCGCTACAAGGGCGAGGACATCGCCAGGCTCTCCGGCAAGGCCCTGCGGTCCGTGCGGCGCAACATCCAGATGGTCTTCCAGGACCCGTACACCTCCCTCAACCCCCGGATGACCGTGGGCGACATCATCGGGGAGCCGTACGAGATCCACCCCGAGGTGGCGCCCAAGGGGGACCGGCGCCAGAAGGTGCAGGACCTGCTGGACGTCGTCGGGCTCAACCCCGAGTACATCAACCGCTATCCGCACCAGTTCTCCGGCGGCCAGCGCCAGCGCATCGGCATCGCAAGGGGGTTGGCACTGCGCCCCGAGATCATCGTCGCCGACGAGCCGGTCTCCGCGCTGGACGTCTCCGTCCAGGCCCAGGTGATCAACCTTCTCGACCGGCTGCAGAGCGAGTTCGAGCTGTCGTACGTCTTCATCGCGCACGACCTGTCGATCGTCCGGCACATCTCGGACCGGGTCGGGGTGATGTACCTCGGGCGGATCGTGGAGACCGGCAGGGACGAGGAGATCTACGACCATCCGACGCACCCCTACACCCAGGCGCTGCTGTCGGCCGTTCCCCTGCCCGATCCGGAGGCACGTGAGCACAGGGAGCGGATCATCCTCGCCGGTGACGTGCCCTCGCCGACGAACGTCCCCTCCGGGTGCCGCTTCCGCACCCGTTGCTGGAAGGCGCAGGAGCGGTGCGCGCTGGAAGTGCCCGCGCTCGCGGTGCCCGCCGAGTTCCGGCTCGCGAGCGGGCCGGCCGCCCACGACTCCGCCTGCCACTTCGCCGAGGAGAAGGTCGTCGTGCCCCCGGAGGAGCCGAAAGGGCCGGGGAGGCCAAAGGGTCCGGAGGGGCAGAGCAACGGGCCGGGGTGACATGGCGACACCCCGGCCCGTTTACGGCACCCGCACGGCCGTACGCTGTTCAGCCTCGCGCGTCCGTATATCGGTATCACTTCCTCGAAGTTGCCTGCGTGTTAACGCGGTTCATGCAGATTTGCGCGGCTGTGCGAGCGAACGCCGCAGGAAATCCAGCTGGAGCCGCAGCAGATTCTCGGCGACCGACTCCTGCGGGGTCATGTGGGTGACGCCGGACAGGGGCAGCACCTCGTGCGGGCGGCCGGCGGCGAGCAGGGCCGAGGACAGGCGCAGGGAGTGGGCGACCACCACGTTGTCGTCGGCGAAGCCGTGGATGACCATCATCGGGCGGTGCTGCTCGGCCGGACCGACCAGGCCCGCGTCGTCGATCAGCGAGTTGCGCCGGTAGACCTCCGGCTGTTCGCCCGGGTGGCCGAGGTAGCGCTCCTGGTAGTGGGTGTCGTACAGGCGCAGGTCGGTGACCGGGGCGCCCACCACGGCCGCGTGGAAGACGTCCGGGCGGCGCAGCACCGCGAGCGCCGCCAGATAGCCGCCGAAGGACCAGCCGCGGATCGCGACCCGGCTCAGGTCCAGCGGGAAGTCGGCGGCGAGCGCCTGGAGCGCGTCCACCTGGTCCTGAAGGACGACCGCCGCGAGGTCGTCGCGGACCGCCTTCTCCCAGGCCGGGGAGCGGCCCGGGGTGCCGCGCCCGTCCGCGACCACCACCGCGAACCCCTGGTCGGCGAACCACTGCGAGGTCAGATGTGGATTGTGGGCGGCGACCACCCGCTGTCCGTGCGGACCGCCGTAGGGATCCATCAGGACGGGGAGCGGGGTCGCACCGTCGTGATCACGGGGGAGCAGGACGGCGCACGGGATGCGCCGTGCGCCCCCCTCGGTGAGGATCACGCGCGGGGACATACCGGGATCTTCGGCGTACGAGGTGATGATCACCGCGCTTCCCGGGCCTCCGGCCGGCGGGGCCCCGGCCTCCCTTCGGCCGCCGTCGCGAAGGACCTGTACGCGGGCGCCCGGCCGGTCGAGCGAGGCGGACACCAGTACGGTCACGCTTCCCGCCCGCACCGCCGAGTGCACGCCGGGCTCCTGCGAGATGCGCTCCAGGCCCAGTTCGTTGACGCGATAGACGTGCACCTCGCCGGTCTCGGGGGCGGCCGCCTCCGCGCCGGCCGACGCGGAGATCAGCACGTCGTCCGAAGTGACGTCCAGCACCGCGCGGACGTGCAACTGCGGTCCCGTCAGCGGGCGTTCACCGACCGCGAGAACCCGTGCGCCCCCTTCGTCGGCGATGCGCACGAGCTGCCCGGACGGACTCCAGCAGGGCACTCCGGGGAAAAGATCAAGCCAAACTCGATCTTCATCCGCGTGTACGAGCCGGGTCCCACCCGTCTCCGGGGACACCGCCAGGAACAACTGACTGCGCTGGTCGCGCGCCTGTACGAGCAGCAGCGGCGCACCCGCGTCCGACCAGTGCACATGGGCCAGGTACGGATAGCGCGCCCGGTCCCAGACGACCTCTGTGCGCACCCCGTCCAGGCCGATCACGAACAGCCGCACCTCCGCGTTGTCGGTGCCCGCAGCCGGGTAGGCCACCTGCTGTGGATCACGCTCCGGCCGGGCCGGGTCGGAGATCCACCAGCGCGCCACCGGTGTGTCGTCCACGCGTGCCACCAGCAGCCGGTCCGACTCCGGCGACCACCAGAAGCCGCGCGAACGGCCCATCTCCTCGGCCGCGATGAACTCGGCCAGTCCATAGGTGACGTTCGCCGACTCCGGCTCGGCGAGCGCCCGTTCGTCCTTGCCCTCGGCGCCGACGACCCGCAGCGCACGGTGCGCGACGTAGGCGACATGCCTGCCGTCGGGGGAGGGGCGCGGGTCGATCACCGGCCCGGCGGCGGGGAGTTCACGGGCCGTGCCGGCCCGCAGCTCGGCCGCGAAAAGCCGCCCCGACAACGCGAAGGACGCCAACTCCACGGCCGCGTCGGTGGCGTAGCCGACGATGCCGGCGCCGCCCTCGCGGCTGCGTTCGCGGCGCGCCCGTTCCTCGGGCGGGAGGTCCTCCGAGGCGCCACCCAGCAGGGCGCGCGGGTCGGCCGCCACGCGCTCCCCGCCCTGCGCCGCGTCGAGGACCCACAGGGAACTCGCCATGTCCGTACCGGAGGTGGAGCGCAGGAAGACCACACGGGCGCCGTCGGGTGCGACGGTGAAAGCGCGCGGCGCGCCCAGTGTGAAGCGCTGGGTGCGGGCGTGCCGGCGGGGGAAGGAATCGGACCTCGTCGTCATGGACCGACCATATTGGCCATGCGCCCCCTTGTGCGGCCGTGCGCCGAGCGATGCGCGCGTTCGGATAGTTATGATCACTACCGCATAGTGGGTATGAACCTGCTGGTTATCGCATGGATTTATCTGCCCCCTCAGTCCGACCCCCGCGCCCTTGGGACCTTTGGAGGTGAACCGCCGTGGCACTCTCGATTTCGGCGGTGGTGCTGCTGGCGATCGTCGTCTTCCTGTTGGTCAAGAAGTCAGGCTTGAAGGCGGGGCATGCGATCGTCTGCATGCTGCTCGGCTTCTATCTGGCCTCCTCGACCATCGCTCCCACGATCAGCGAGCTGACGACGAACATCGCGGGGATGATCGGCAGCATCAAGTTCTGACGCCCGGGCCGAAGGTTCCGACCCCCCGGGCTGCGTGGTGCTGTCGGTACCGCCTCGTAGGGTGGGGTCCATGACGGAACTGCCTGCCCGGCGTCTGCTACTGGTGCACGCGCACCCGGACGACGAGTCGATCAACAACGGCGCGACCATGGCCGCGTATGCGGCCGGGGGTGCTCGCGTGACCCTGGTCACCTGCACCCTCGGCGAGCGCGGCGAGGTCATCCCGCCGGAGCTCCGGCACCTCACCGGCACCGCCCTCGGCGAGTACCGGCTGCGCGAGCTCACGGCCGCCATGCGTGAGCTCGGCGTCGAGGACTTCCGTCTGCTCGGCGGCCCGGGCCGCTACCGGGACTCCGGGATGATGGGCCTCGCCGACAACGACGACCCGGCCTGCTTCTGGCAGGCGGACGTCGACGAGGCGGCCCGGCATCTCGTCGAGGTGATCCTGGAGGTACGCCCCCAGGTCCTCGTCACCTACGACGACAACGGCGGGTACGGCCACCCCGACCACATCCAGGCCCACCGCGTCGCCATGCGCGCCGCCGAGCTGGCGGCCGAGGCGGGCCGGCCGATCCCCAAGATCTACTGGAACCGGGTGCCCCGGTCCGTCGCCGAGGGTGCCTTTGCCCGGCTTGCGGAGGAACTGACCGCTCTGCCGTTCTCCAAGGCCGCCGTCATCGAGGACGTACCGGGTGTCGTGCCGGACGAGCGGATCACCGCCGAGATCGACGGCACCGCGCACGCCGCCGCCAAGGCCGCCGCGATGCGGGCGCACGCCACCCAGATCGAGGTGGCGGAGCCGTACTTCGCGCTCTCGAACCAGCAGGCGCAGCCCCTGTTCGCCACCGAGTACTACGAGCTGGTGCGCGGGCCGGACGGGGCGGCCCGGGAGACCGATCTGTTCGCCGGGACCGGGGAGGCGTCATGACCGAGCGGGGCTCCCTGCTCGCCCAGCCGCTGCAGCGGCCCTCCGTCGGGCGGACGTTGCTGTACGTGGGTCTCTTCGTGCTCGGCCTGGTCGTCGGCGCGGCCGGTGCGCTGGTGCAGGCCGGCTGGTTCCCGGGCGGGCTGCTGCTCGCGCTCGCGGGCGAGGCGGGCCTGTGCCTCGGCGGCGGACGGGCCACCGGCGGCCGGGGCGGGTCCATCGCGCCCGCCGCCGGCTGGATGATCGCCGTCATCCTGCTCACCGCGAGCAGACCCGAGGGCGACTTCCTCTTCGGCGCAGGAGGCGGCTCCTATCTCTTCCTGCTCGGAGGGATGGCCGTGGCTGTGATCTGCGCCACCCTTGGACAGGGGCGGCAACCAGGTGGCCGTGACGTCCGACTTGGGAAGTGACGTACTACTTCGCCATTAAGTCTGCGTGCGAGTCCCGTGTGGGTTTCCCAGGCGGTCATGGGATACGCGCCAGAGGTGGCCAGTATGGTGGTGCGCGCCGCCGAGCCGCCCGTGAGGTTGTGTCGGGCGGCGGAGCCAACCGGGAGAACCTGCCTTGAGTCGTGAAACTGACACTCCGTCCTCCGGGCCCAACGGGCGCGGCGGAGCCGCATACCCGTCGGGCACGCCGCCGTACGGGACACCCACGGCTTCCGACGCCGGTACGGATGCGGGCCGTTCGGCCGCGCAGCCGGAGGACCGCAAGACCGAGACCACACTGACGACCCGGATCCGGATCAACATCCCCGGGTCGCGACCCATTCCGCCGGTCGTCGTGCGTACGCCCGTCGCGGACACCGAGGGCTCCGACGAGACCCCGCAGACCGAGACTCCTGCGCCGGGCGTGACCCAGGCCATGAGCACGGTCGAGTCCCCGGCCGAGCCCGCCCCCGCCGCGGAGGAGAAGACCAGCAACTGGTTCGCGCCCCGCAAGTCGGGGCCGGGCCCGGGCGGTCAGGGCGGCGGCGCCACCAACGGGGCCGGTCTGCCGGGCGGTTCGGGTGCGCAGGGCGCGCCCGCCGCGGGCGCCGGGACTCCTGGTGCGGGAGCCGCTCCCGGCGGCGCACGGCCGGGCGCCGGTCGTCCCGGCGGCGTGGTCGGCTCCATGAGCGTGCCGGGCGGCTCCCGCCCCGGTGGTGCGAACGGCGGCGCCCCCCGCCCCGGCGGGACGAACGGCGCCGGGCTGCCCGGTGCGACCGGCGGGCCGGTGGCTCCCGGGCACGGCGGCGGCACCGGTTCCTTCGACGTCACCGAGGCGCTGGCCGCGGGACCGCTCGGAAACGGCTCGCGTCCCGGCGGCGAACCGCGCCGCGACGACCTGCCGTACTTCTCGGAAGGGGAGCACGGCGCCCCGAACGGGCCAGGCGGCCAGAGCGGCTACGGCGGCCCGGGCGGCGCGAGCGGCTTCAACGGTCCGGGCGGCTACGGCGGCCCTGGTGGCGCCCAGGGCCCCGCGGGCCCGACCGGCGGACCGGTCATGGGCGACAGCCCCCTGACCGCACCCCACGGCGGCACACCCCTCGGTGGCGCGCCTGCCGGACCCGGCGCGCCTTCCGGACTCGGCGCACCCGCCGGTCCCGGCGGCATGGGCGGCCCGCACGGCGCCGGTCTCGGCCCCGGTGGCGGCCTCAGCGACGACACCGCGATCCTCACCCCGCAGAAGCCGGCCCCCGGGCCGGGCACGCCGGGTTACCCGGCCCCCGACAACGTCTCCGGGCACACCGTCACCAGCAGCATGCCGGTCATGCCCACCGACTCCAACTCGCCCTTCGGGCCCGGTGCCCACACCGACGGCCCGCTGCCGCACACCCCCCCGAAGCTGCCCGAGCCGGTCGCACAGAACGTTCCGGCGTCCCCCGCACCCAAGAAAAAGAAGAAGGGCCGCAACAAGCTGGTGCTGGCCGGCACCGGCGTGTTCGTCCTCGGCGGTGTAGCGTACGGCGCCGGGCTGCTGATGAACCACTCCGACGTACCCAAGGGCACCACCGTGCTCGGCGTCGACGTCGGCGGCGGCACCCGCGACGACGCCGTCAGGAAGCTCGACGAGGCCTTCGGCGACCGGGTGAACAAGCCGCTGAAGCTGTCGGTCGGCGGTGACACCGTCACCCTCAAGCCGGATCAGGCGGGGCTCCAGTTCGACGAGCAGGCCACGGTCGCAGCGGCCGCGCAGAGCGACTACAACCCGGTCTCCGTCATCGGCTCCCTCTTCGGCAACCACCGTGTCGTCGACCCGGTGATGCCCGTCGACGAGGAGAAGCTGACCGCGGCCCTGAAGTCCTCGGCCGGCGGCTCCGGATCGATGACCGAGGGCACGATCGAGTTCAAGTCCGGCAAGGCCGTCGCCGTCTACGGCAAGGCGGGCAAGGGCATCGACGTCGCCAAGTCGACCGAGGCGGTCAAGGAGGCGTACCGGAACCAGGTGGAGACCGACGCGACCTCCCCGGTGACGGTCGCGACGACGACCCAGCAGCCGTCGGTGACCAATGCCGAGGTCGACCGCGAGATGAAGGCGTTCGCCGAGCCGGCGATGTCGGGCCTTGCCACCGTCAAGACGGACACGGGTGTCTCGCTGCCGCTGAGCCCGCAGAACTCCCTGTGGAAGTTCCTCAGGGTCGAGGCCGTCAACGGCAAGCTCGTCGACAAGCCGGACCTCACCGCGCTCAAGCAGCTCTACGGCCGCCAGTTCAACGGCGTCCTGATCACCCGGGGCACCGGCAAGAAGACGGCCGTCACCCCCCAGGACGTCTATGTCGCCCTGCGCCAGGCACTCCTGAGCAAGACCAACAGGGTCGGCGTCATCGAGTCGAACCCCAGCTAGCGGCACAGCGCACGAGAGGGCACCCGGCACCCGCCGGGTGCCCTCTCGTCGTATGGCCACCGCCCCCGGCATGACATCTGTCATCCGGCAGTCAGGACCGTCGGCACTGCCGCGGCCGGGGCCCCCGCGGCCACGATGGTGCACATGACGACGACAGCGACGACGACCGCCACCCCGGTGGTCGGGTTCGAGCAGGTGAGCAAGACCTACGGGAGCGTGCGGGCCGTGGACGGGCTGACGCTCGCCCTGCACCCGGGGGAGACCGTGGCCCTGCTGGGGCCCAACGGGGCCGGCAAGTCGACCACCCTGGACCTGCTGCTGGGCCTGAAGCAGGCCGACAGCGGCACGGTCAGTGTCTTCGGCACCAGCCCGCGTGAGGCCATCGTGGCCGGCCGGGTGGGCGCGATGCTGCAGAGCGGCGGGCTGATGGACGAGGTGACGGTCGCCGAACTGGTGAAGCTCGCCTGCGACCTGCACCCCAAGCCGTACAAGGCCGGTGACGTCCTCGCCCGCGCCGGTGTCGCGCAGATCGCCGACCGCAAGGTCAACAAGCTCTCCGGAGGCCAGGCCCAGCGCGTCCGCTTCGCCCTCGCCACCGCCGGCGACAGCGACCTGATCGTCCTCGACGAGCCCACCACCGGCATGGACGTCTCCGCCCGCCAGGCCTTCTGGGCCACCATGCGCGAGCAGGCGGACCAGGGCCGGACCGTCCTGTTCGCCACGCACTACCTGGAGGAGGCGGACGCGATCGCCGACCGGGTGCTGGTGCTGCACCGGGGCCGGCTGCTGGCCGACGGGACGGCGGCCGAGATCAAGGCGAAGGCGGGAGCGAGGCGGGTCGCCTTCGACCTGGAGGGCACCATCGACGAGGCCTCTCTGCGCGCTCTTCCCTTCCTCACCTCCCTCGCCGTCAGCGGCCAGACCGTCCGCATCCAGTCCGCCGACGCCGACGCGACCGTGCACGCCCTGTACGGCCTCGGCGTCTACCCCCGCAACCTCGAAGTCGCCGGGCTCGGCCTGGAGCAGGCCTTCGTCGCCATCACCGCCGCCGAGGAGGCCAAGCAGTCATGCTGAACACATTTGCTTCGCGGGGCCTGATCAAGCTGGAACTGGCGCGCGCCCTGCGCAACCGGAAGTTCCTGTTCTTCTCGGTGATCTACCCGTCGGTCATCTTCCTGCTGGCCTCCAGCCAGAGGGGCACCGTCGACGGCACCGGCCTGAGCGTCGCGTCGTACGTCATGGTGTCCATGGCCTCCTTCGGCGCCCTGACCGCGGTCCTCATGGGCAACAGCGAGCGCATCGCCAAGGAGCGGGAGAGCGGCTGGGTACGGCAGCTGCGGCTGACCACGCTGCCGGGGCGGGGCTACGTCCTCGCGAAGACCGCCAGCGCCGCCGTCGTCAGCCTGCCGTCCATCGTGGTCGTCTTCGTGGTCGCCGCCGCCGTGAAGGACGTACGCCTGGACGCCTGGCAGTGGCTCGCCCTCACCGGCGCGATCTGGGCCGGCAGCCTGGTCTTCGCCGCGCTCGGCGTCGCCATCGGCTACCTCGCCTCCGGGGACGCGGTGCGCCCGATCACGATGATCATCTACTTCGGTCTGTCGATCCTCGGCGGCCTGTGGTTCCCGTCCACCAGCTTCCCGTCCTGGCTGCAGGACATCGCCGAGTGGCTGCCCACGCACGCGTACGCTGCCCTGGGGCGCGCCATCGAACAGAGCCAGGCCCCGCACGCCCAGGACATCGCCATCCTCGTCGCCTTCTTCCTGCTCTTCGCGGGTGGCGCGGCCTGGCTGTACCGGAAGGACACGCTGAAGGCGTGAGCACGATGACGGACGACGGGCTGCCCGAGGACTGCCGGGACGACCACGCGGTCCGGATCGGCCAGCCGCCCCGCGACCGGGGCGACGCGATGCGCAAGCTGGTCTGGATCCTGCCCTGGCTGATCTTCCTCGGGGCGCCGATGCAGGACCTGGCGTCCGGCCACCACACCCCCGCCGCGACCGCGGCGGGCTGGGTGGCCCTGGCGACCTTCACCGGCGTCTATCTGACGCTGGTCTTCCGGAACATGGGCCGCCCGTTCTCGGGCCCGGCCGTCGGCGCCTTCGTCGTCCTGCTCGCCGCGCTCGCCATTGTCCTGGGCCTCACCCTCGGTTACCCATGGATCGGTCTCTTCGTCTACGTCTCCGTCGCCTGCGGCGCCACTCTCCCGATGCCGGTGACGTACTGGGCGATCGGGCTGAACGCCCTGGCGATGCTCCTGGTGGGCCTGTACAACAGCAAGTTCGACTGGAGCCTGCTGCTGGTGGTGGTGCTCCTCGGCTTCGCGATGACGGGCGTGAAGCAACTGGTGCGCACCACCGTCGAGTTGCGCAAGGCTCGCGCCACGGTCGCCCAACTGGCCGCCAACGAGGAGCGGTTGCGCCTGGCCCGCGACCTCCATGACCTGCTCGGTCACTCCCTCTCGCTGATCACGCTGAAGAGCGAGCTGGCGGGCCGCATGCTCCCCGGCGACCCCGACAAGGCGGCCCAGCAGGTCGCCGACATCGAACAGGTCAGCCGCCAGGCGCTGGTGGACGTCCGCGAGGCGGTCACCGGTTACCGGCGCCCCCGGCTGTCCGCGGAGCTCGCGGGCACGCAGGTCGCCCTGACGACGGCCGGCATCACCGCCGACGTGCCCGCCGAACCCGACCTCGCGGGCGTCCCGGAGGGGAGCGAGTCGGCCCTGGCCTGGGCGCTGCGCGAGGCGATCACCAACGTCGTGCGCCACAGCGGTGCCGGACGGTGCACGGTGGAGGTGCTCAGGCGGCAGACCCTGGACGGGCAGATGCTCGAACTCTCCGTCGAGGACAACGGATCCGGCGGCTCGGGCAAGGGGCCGGGCAACGGCCTGACAGGCCTGACCGAGCGTCTGGAGAAGGCGGGCGGAAACCTGGAGGCGGGGCGCACGAAGCACGGGTTCCGGCTGGTCGCCCGCGTCCCCGCGGGCTCGCCGCCGGCCGTAGGATCCGGTGCATGAGCCCTACGATCAAGGTTCTGCTCGCCGAGGACCAGTCGATGGTCCGCGAGGCGCTGGCCGCCCTCCTCGGTCTTGAGGACGACATCGAGGTCGTCGCCCAAGTGGCGCGCGGCGACGAGGTGCTGGCGGCCGCCCGCGAGTACGACGTGGATGTGGCCCTCCTCGACATCGAGATGCCGGGCTGCACCGGTATCGAGGCGGCGGCCCTGGTCCACAGGGAACTCCCGGCGGTGAAGCTGGTCGTCCTCACCACCTTCGGCCGCCCCGGCTACCTCCGCAGCGCCATGGAAGCGGGCGCCGACGCCTTCCTGGTCAAGGACGCCCCGGCCGCCCAACTGGCGGAGGCCGTACGCAAGGTGCTGGCGGGAGAGCGGGTCATCGACCCCACTCTCGCCGCCGCGGCCCTGGCAGGGGGCGCGAACCCCCTGACCGGGCGCGAAAGGGAGATCCTGCGCGCGGCGGCCGACGGTTCCACCAACGCGGAACTGGCCGCGGCGCTGCATCTGTCGCAGGGCACGGTCCGCAACTACCTCTCGACGGCGATCCAGAAACTGGCGGTACGCAACAGGGCCGAGGCGGTGCGCATCGCGAGAGAAAAGGGCTGGCTCTGAAGCGCCGACGCACTCAGTTGAGCAGTGCCCGAGCGGCTCGGGCCTGCCCCCGCACCCGCTCCGCGGCCCCTTCATCCACCACCCTGATCAACTCCGCGTACTCCTCCAGCTCCACCGCACCGTCGACGAAGTCCCCCCGCTGCACGAGCAACTGAGCCCGCTCGTACCGCAACCGCGCCGGATGCGAAGGCACCTGCAGTGCCAGCTCCACCGCCCACAACGCCACATCCGACCGCTCGGGCCGCGCGGCAGCCCACGCACGGACGTTGTTCAGGATGCGCGACACCACCTCCAAAGGCGCCGCGGGCACCAGCATCGACGGATCCAACGGCGCCCCCGTGGCCCCCGCCACCAGCAACTCCGCGTCGCCCCCGCCGAGCACCCGCCCTCCGTCGAACGGATCGACGAGCACCTGTTCCTCCGCAGGCCCGAACCCGACGACGAAGTGCCCGGGCAGGGCGACCCCGTACACCGGCGCCCCCGCCCGCCGCGCGACCTCCATCCACACCACCGACAGCAGGATCGGCAGCCCGCGCCGCCGCCGCAGCACCTCGTGCAGCAGGGACGACTCCAGGCGCTGGTAGTCGGCGGGAGAGCCGCGGAAGGCGTTCTGCACGCCCAGCAGGTGGTGCAGCGCCGTCGCCCAGGACAGCGACCCGCCCGGCCGGAACGGCAGCTGCCCCGCCAGCCGGTCCAGCTCCACCTGGGCGGCGTCCATGCCCGTCTCGTCCAGCGTCCCGTCCGCCGCGGCCCCCACCAGCAGGCACAGCGTGGACAGATCGGGCCGCTCGGACCGCGCCTCCGCGGCGAACCGCCGCCGCAGTTCGGCGGACCGCTCGGGCGGTGGTGGGTATGGGGGACGCATAGCAGGCTCGTGCCCTCTCACGGCGATCGGTACTACTGGCCGCTGCCGGGAGCCGCCGGCTCCCGGTAGTGGTGGTACGCGTGGTGCGCGGCGAATCCCATACCGGCGTACAGCGCCCGCGCGCCCGCGTTGTCCTCCTCGACCTGCAGCCAGGCGGCCGAGGCGCCCTCGTCCAGAGCCCGCCGGGCCAGCGCGGCCATGACGGTGCTCGCCAGCCCGCGCCGCCGCAGCGCCGGGTCCACCTCGACGGCCGCGAAGGACGCCCACCGCCCGTCCACGACACACCGCCCGATCGCCGCGGGCGCCTGCTCCCCGGGGACCGTCGCGAACCACACCGACGGCCCTCCTCCGCTCTCGGCTTCGTTCGAGCGGGGGGACCCCGATGCCAACACCTTCAGCGCCACCTCGCTCACGCCCTTGCGCTGGTAGCGCGCAAGCCACGCCTCGTCGGCCTCCCGGGTCAGCACGACGCCCGAGCCCTCCGCCAGGTCGGCCACCGGCGCGAGCGCCCCGGTCCACAGCTCGGCGGTCACCTCGCGCACCCACCCGCGCCGCTCCAGCTCCGCGCACAGCAGCTCCTGCGTGCCCTCGGCGCCGGTCGCGGTCTGGATGTACGCGGGCAGCCCACGGTCGCCGTACCACCGCCGTACGGCGCTCAGCGCCTCGTCGAGCGGCACCCCGGGGTCTCCCAGCGGCAGCACGGAATTGGCCCGCCGGGTGAATCCGCCCGCGGCCCGCAGCTCCCACCCGCCGAGCCGCTCGCTCTCGACCGGCCGCCACGCGCGCGAGGCGACGCGAGCGAGTTCCTCGTACGAGGCGGCGGGACCCCTGCGCCGGGCGGGCGCCGCGGGCACCGTCTTCCCCGCGACCAGCGAGGACTCCGGAATCCGGACGCTCTCGCCGCCCTTCCGTGTGATCAGCAGCACACCGTTGTCCCATGATGTGAGAACACCCACCGTGTCGGTGAACTTCTCTGCCGGAACTCCACTTTCGATCAAGCGCCGTACGGAGACTCGTTTCCCCACGTCAGCAGCGGTGATACGAACCTCAAGACGTCCGGCGGCCGAGATTTCCACAGGTCAGTTCACCCCTCCTGTTCGGATCATGCCCAAGAACGGAGATACTAGAGGCGGGCATCGACGACGCCGCGCTCCCGCGCGCCAGGCGGCGGAGCCTGAGGAGGCCCGCCGGCGCCCTATCGAGGAGGAACGACAGCGTGACCTACGTCATCGCGCAGCCTTGTGTCGACTTGAAGGACAAGGCGTGCATCGAAGAGTGCCCGGTCGACTGCATCTACGAGGGCCAGCGGTCCTTGTACATCCACCCGGACGAATGCGTCGACTGTGGTGCCTGTGAGCCGGTATGCCCGGTCGAGGCGATCTTCTACGAGGACGACACTCCCGAGGAGTGGAAGGACTACTACAAGGCGAACGTCGAGTTCTTCGACGAGCTCGGCTCCCCCGGCGGCGCCAGCAAGCTGGGCCTGATCGAGCGCGACCACCCCTTCATCGCCGCGCTGCCGCCGCAGGCCGCCGAGTAATCCGCAAGCGGCCCGCACACACCCGCGCCGCCTCGGCCTCGTACGGCCTGATCGCTCTGATCGCCGTACGGGACCGAGGCGTTTGCCGTGCGAGGGCCTTCTGCCGTACCAGAAAGTGAGCCAGATCCCGTGTCCGCAGTCTCCGACCGCCTGCCCACCTTCCCCTGGGACAAGCTGGAGCCGTACAAGAAAGCGGCCGCCGCGCACCCGGACGGCATCGTCGACCTCTCCGTCGGCACCCCGGTCGACCCGGTCCCGGAGCTGGTCCAGAAGGCCCTCATCGACGCGGCGGACTCCCCGGGCTACCCGACCGTCTGGGGCACCCCGGCGCTGCGCGACGCGATCACCGGCTGGCTGGAGCGCCGCCTGGGCGCCCGCGGGGTCACCCACAAGCACGTCCTGCCCATCGTCGGCTCCAAGGAGCTGGTCGCCTGGCTGCCGACCCAGCTGGGTCTCGGTCCCGGCGACACGGTCGCCTTTCCACGGCTCGCGTACCCGACGTACGAGGTCGGCGCCCGCCTGGCCCGCGCACACCACGTGGCCTACGACACGGAGACCTTCGCGGCGGCCCCCGCGGGGGCCGGCCTCGACCCGGCGAGCCTGAAGCTCCTCTGGCTCAACTCGCCGTCGAACCCGACCGGCAAGGTGCTGAGCAAGGACGAGCTGGCCCGGATCGTCGCCTGGGCCCGCGAGCACGGCGTCCTCGTCTTCTCCGACGAGTGCTACCTGGAGCTGGGCTGGGAGGCCGACCCCGTCTCCGTCCTGCACCCGGACGTGAACGGCGGCTCGTACGAGGGCATCGTCTCCGTCCATTCGCTCTCGAAGCGCTCGAACCTCGCCGGCTACCGCGCGGCCTTCCTGGCCGGCGACCCGGCCGTCCTGGGCCCGCTGCTGGAGATCCGCAAGCACGGCGGCATGATGACGTCGGCGCCCACGCAGGCGGCCGTGGTGGCGGCCCTGGGCGACGACGAGCACGTCCGCGAGCAGCGGGAGCGGTACGCGGCCCGCCGTACGGTCCTGCGCGAGGCGCTCCTCGGCCACGGTTTCCGCATCGAGCACAGCGAGGCCAGCCTCTACCTGTGGGCGACGCGGGACGAGTCCTGCTGGGACACGGTGGCCCACCTCGCCGAGCTCGGCATCCTGGTCGCGCCGGGTGACTTCTACGGCCCGGCGGGCGAGAGCTTCGTACGGGTGGCGCTGACGGCGACGGACGAGCGGGTGCGGGCGGCCGTGGCGCGTCTGTAGATCCGGCGCGGGCGGCAAAGCCGCCTCACGCACGATCAGGGGGCCCGGGAAATGTCCCGGGCCCCCTCGTCGTACGGGTTGCTCAGCCGCCGATCGGCAGGCCCTTCACGGGCAGGCTGCCGGTCGCCGGCAGGCCGCCCTTGGTCAGCGAGTCCGTCGGCAGGCTGGCGCCGCCCTTGGCCGCCGTCTGCGTGGTGGCGCCGACGATCTCCCCGACGGAGCCCGCCGCGACCCCCGCGGCCTTCCGCGCCGCCGGCGCCGCCTTCTTCGCGACACCGCCGCCGGTCTTGCCCGCGTTCGGCACGGCCTTCTTGACGGCGTTGGCACCGGTGGCGCCCGCGAGCCCGGTGACGTTCTGCGCCGCACCGTCGACGGTGTTGCCGACGCTCGCCCCGTCCAGCGCGGTCAGGCCGCCCACGTTCGGAGTGGCGGGCAGTTCGGGGGCCGCGCTCGCGGAGCCGGCCGCACCGACCCCGGCAGCCGCTCCCGCTGCGACGAGCAGCGCGGCACGGGCGATCCGACGGGTCAGGGGGAGGGACATGATGCTCCTTCGATGGATGTGATCGTCCGGGTCGGACGCTGTAACTACCGCTCGAAGGCCTCGAAGGTTGCGGCGGCCAAAAGTAAAGAGTTGGCAATGCGTCGCATAATCGGCTGCGGATAAAAACGGGCAAAAAGTGCACGGTCGGAAAGTGTGCGGAATCCTTACAGCTCTTTGTTTCCAAGGGCTTTTACGGATCCAGGGGTGAGGGCGCGAAAACCTGCCCACTCCACGTCCCGCGCATGCCGCAGGTGACCCGTGCGGGTGAAGGCCCGTACTACTGGCCGGTGACGATCCGCACCGCGCCCGCGGTCGTGCGCGCCTCCTCGGCACCCGACGCGGTGGCAGTGCGCCACTTGCTGTCGGTGTTCCCGGCGATCCACTCCCGCCCGCCGTAGGAGACCCGTTCGATGTGCAGCGCCGAGGAGTTGGCCACCGCCCAGTGGGCGAGCTGCCAGCCGCGCTGCCCCGCGCTGCGGCCCTTGGCGTGGCCCGCGTCCTCGTCGACGGGGAGCGTGACGGTCCGCGCCGTGGCCCGTGTGCTCGGGGTCGCCGAGGGCGTCGGCGTCGTCGCGGCGCCCACTTCCGCGCCGGCCGGCTGCAGCGCGTCGCGCCCGAAGTCCCGTACCAGCGCGGCCCGTACCGCGTCCGGGCCCGCCGCCCGGGTTTCGGCCGGGCGGCCGTCGCAGGTCAGCGTGGCGGCCGAGTTCCCGGTGAGGGCGGCGGACAGGAGGGTGGCGTCCATCTCGTGCTTGGCGTACGCCTCCGGAAAGCCGCTGCGCTGCACACGCTGCGCGGCCACCGTGAGGGGAAGCTTCGGATAGTCGCGCACCTTGGCCAGGTGCCGGTAGAAGACGCCCGCCGCGTAGGTCGGGTCCAGGATCTGCTTCTTCGTGCCCCAGCCCTGCGAGGGCCGCTGCTGGAACAGGCCGAGCGAGTCCCGGTCGCCGTGCTCCATGTTGCGCAGCCCCGACTCCTGCAGCGAGGTCGCCAGCGCGATGGTCACCGCCCGCTCGGGCATACCGCGTCCGGTGCCCACGGCTGCGATCGTCGCCGCGTTCACCGCCTGCTCGGGGGTGAACTCGTACGTCGCCCCTCCGGCCTCGTCCGAGACCACCTTGCAGCGCGGCCCGCCGCTGCCTCCGGTGACGTACTGCACCACGAGATAGCCCGCGACGGCGAGCAGGACAACGAACGCCGCCCCGATGCGGAAGAGGCGGCCACGGCGTTTGAGGGTGGGTGACGGCTCTGGCACGCCGTCCAAGGTAGCGGAGGGCACTGTGTCCCACGTGGCGGGTGTGGACAGTGGGCCGAAGTGCGGGCGGGTTAGGGTCGGCGGCATGGCCGACACCCCGCTTGACCTCACTCTGGACGCTGCCGAGCTCACCGCCCAGCTCGTCGACTTCGCGTCCGAGAGCGGTACCGAGAAGCCCCTCGCCGACGCGATCGAGACCGCCCTGCGCGCCCTGCCGCACCTGACCGTCGAGCGGTACGGAAACAACGTCGTCGCGCGGACGAACCTGGGCCGGTCGCAGCGGGTGATCCTGGCCGGCCACATCGACACGGTGCCCATCGCTGACAACGTCCCCTCCCGGCTGGACGAGGACGGCGTCCTGTGGGGCTGCGGGACCTGCGACATGAAGTCGGGTGTGGCGGTGCAGCTGCGCATCGCGGCGACGGTGCCGGCCCCCAACCGAGACCTGACCTTCGTCTTCTACGACAACGAAGAGGTGGCGGCCGAGCTCAACGGCCTCAAGCACGTGGCCGAGGCGCACCCCGACTGGCTGGCGGGCGACTTCGCGGTGCTCCTCGAGCCCTCGGACGGCGAGGTCGAGGGCGGCTGCCAGGGCACCCTGCGGGTCCTGCTGAGGACCACGGGCGAGCGGGCCCACTCGGCGCGCAGCTGGATGGGCTCCAACGCGATCCACGCCGCCGCGCCGATCCTGGCCCGCCTGGCCTCGTACGAACCCCGTTACCCCGTGATCGACGGCCTGGAGTACCGGGAGGGCCTGAACGCGGTGGGCATCTCGGGCGGAGTGGCGGGCAATGTCATCCCCGACGAATGCGTCGTGACCGTCAACTTCCGCTATGCGCCCGACCGCACGGAGGAAGAGGCGATCGCCCACGTCAGGGAGGTCTTCGCGGACTGCGGGGTGGACGAAATCGTGGTGGACGACCACAGCGGCGCCGCGCTGCCGGGCCTGAGCCGTCCGGCCGCGGCGGCCTTCATCGAGGCGGTCGGCGGCACCCCGCAGCCCAAGTACGGCTGGACGGACGTGTCACGCTTCTCCTCCCTCGGCATCCCCGCCGTCAACTACGGCCCCGGGAACCCGCACTTGGCCCACAAACGGGACGAACGGGTCGAAACAGCGAAGATCCTTGCGGGCGAGGAGCGTCTGCGGGCCTGGCTGACGGCTTGACGGCGGGCCGGTGCGACCGTCGTGCCGGTGCCGCTCCACGGCGGACATGCCCACGTCCCCCGTCCGTAACCCGCGTGGATCTACGCTGAGGTGGAAACACCCCGCAAGCGGAGGGAGCGCACATGGCTACCGGGAACCCCGAGGGAAAGAAGCAGCCACCGGAGGAACAGCGCCTTGGACCGGTCCTCCGGCGGCGGAACCAGGTCACGGCGAGCACGACGGACCAGCGGCTGCTGGACGCGGGCGGTCCGTCGGACTGGGTCCACACGGACCCCTGGCGCGTACTGCGCATCCAGTCGGAGTTCATCGAGGGCTTCGGCACACTCGCCGAACTGCCGCCCGCGATCAGCGTGTTCGGCTCGGCGCGCACCAAGGCGGACTCACCGGAGTACGAGGCGGGAGTACGGCTCGGGCGGGGCCTGGTGGAGGCCGGCTGGGCGGTCATCACGGGCGGCGGCCCCGGCGCCATGGAGGCGGCCAACAAGGGCGCCGTGGAGGCGAAGGGCGTCTCGGTCGGGCTGGGCATCGAGCTGCCCTTCGAGCAGGGGCTGAACCCCTACGTCGACATCGGCCTGAACTTCCGCTACTTCTTCGTCCGCAAGATGATGTTCGTGAAGTACGCGCAGGGCTTTGTGGTCCTGCCCGGTGGCCTGGGTACCCTCGACGAACTCTTCGAGGCCCTCACCCTGGTTCAGACGCAGAAGGTCACCCGCTTCCCGATCGTGCTGTTCGGGAGCGAGTACTGGGGCGGCCTGGTGGACTGGCTGACGAACACGCTGATCGCCCAGGGCAAGGCCTCGGAGAAGGACCTGCTCCTGTTCCACGTCACGGACGACGTGGACGAGGCGGTCGCCCTGGTCTCGAAGGAGGCCGCCCGGTAACACGGGCCTACGCGAGCCCCCGGCGGCCGACCGCCGGGGGTCGGTGACCTGCGATCGACGCCACCATGTCCAGCACCTGGCGGGTCTCGGCGACCTCGTGCACGCGGTAGACCTGCGCGCCGAGCCAGGCCGAGACCGCCGTGGTGGCGAGGGTCCCGACCACCCGCTCCTTCACCGGCTTGTCCAGGGTCTCGCCCACGAAGTCCTTGTTGGACAGGGACACGAGCACGGGCCAGCCCGTCCCGACCATCTCCCCGAGCCGCCGCGTCGCCTCCAGGCTGTGCCGCGTGTTCTTCCCGAAGTCGTGCCCGGGATCGATCAGCACGGACTCCCGGGGCACCCCCAGCGCCACCGCCCGCTCGGCCAGCCCGAGCGTCACCCGCAGGATGTCGGCCACGACGTCGTCGTACGTCACCCGGTGCGGACGGGTCCGGGGCTGCGCCCCACCCGCGTGCGTGCACACCAGCCCGGCGCCGTACCGCGCCGCGACCTCCGCCAGCCCGGGGTCGACACCGCCCCACGCGTCGTTCAGCAGATCAGCCCCCGCCTCGCACACGGCCTCGCCGACTTCGGCCCGCCAGGTGTCCACACTGATGACGACATCCGGGAAGCGCCGTCGCACCTCGGCCACGAAGCCGACGGTCCGCCGCGCCTCCTCCTCGGCCGACACCTCGTCCCCCGGACCGGCCTTGACCCCGCCGATGTCGATGATGGCGGCGCCCTCCGAGACGGCCTGCTCCACGCGCGCGAGCGCGGGTTCGTCGCGGAAGGTCGCTCCTTGGTCGTAGAAGGAGTCCGGGGTCCGGTTCACGATCGCCATGATCACCGGCTCGTGCGCCTCGAATTCGCGCCTGCCCAGCCTGAGCATCCCCTGTGACCTCTCCTAGTACGTCCTGGGTGTCCCGGCCTTTCGGCCGCCTGCGACCCTAACTGTCAGAGTCGCATGGCACGATCGGACCCTGACAGATTCAGCTTCCGGACATCGAGCGTGGGGACCACAGCGATGGTTATGTTCTTGTTCCTGGTCATCGCTCTCGCCGTCGTGGTCGCCGCGGTGACACTCGCCGTGGTCGGCGGCGGAGAGGGCGAGGGCCCGCTGCCCGAGGTGGCCCCCGAGCGACTCCAGGACCCGCTGCCGCCGGACCGCCCGCTGGGCCGCGCCGACGTCGACACCCTGCGCTTCCCGCTCGCCGCCCGCGGCTACCGCATGTCGGACGTCGACGACGCCCTGAACCGGCTCGGCGCCGAGCTCGCCGAGCGCGACGCCCGCATCGCCGACCTGGAGTCCGCGCTCGCGGGCGCCCAGGCCGCCGCCCACCACGTCTCCATGGACAAGCCGACGCACGGCCGGGAGGACCAGCAGTGAGTGACGGCACCGCCCTCGCCGGCCCCGACGGCGGACTGCGCTGCCCCTGGGCCCTGTCCACCGAGGACTACGTGGCGTACCACGACGAGGAGTGGGGCCGCCCGGTCCACGGCGACGACGCCCTCTACGAGCGCCTCAGCCTGGAGGCCTTCCAGTCCGGTCTGTCCTGGATCACGATCCTGCGCCGCCGCCCGGGCTTCCGCGCCGCCTTCGCCGACTTCCGGATCGAGAAGGTCGCCGCCTTCACGGACGGGGACCGCGACCGGCTCCTCGCCGACGCGGGCATCATCCGAAACCGCGCCAAGATCGACGCCACACTGGCCAACGCACGCGTGCTGGCGGAGTGGGCGCCGGACGAGCTGGACAGCTTCATCTGGTCCTACGCCCCGCCCCCGGGGCCGGCGCCCAAGACCCTGGGAGACGTCCCGGCGGTCACCCCCGAATCGACGGCTCTCTCCAAAGCCCTGAAGAAGCGGGGCCTGCGCTTCGTCGGCCCGACAACGGCGTATGCCCTGATGCAGGCGTGCGGACTGGTCGACGACCACCTGGAAGCATGCGTCGCCCGGAAGGCCGCTTAGGGGAGCGGGGCCGTATCCGCGTGCGGCTGCGCCGCGTGGGGGCGAAGGGTACGAACCCACACCCCCGACGGCGCTCACCGCCCCAGATACTTCGGCTTCTCCTTGTTCACAAACGCCTGCACCGCGATCACATGGTCCTCGGAGGACCCCGCCCGAGTCTGCAGCTCGTCCTCCTTGTCCAAGGTCTCGGAGAGCGAGTGCGAGAACCCGTAGGCCACCGCTTCCTTGATCGCCGCGTACGCCACCGTCGGCCCCTCGGCCAGCGCCCGGGCCACCTTCGCGGCCTCGGCGTGCAGCTCACCGGCCGGCACAAGACGATTCGCGATACCCAGCTCGTAGGCCTCCTGGGCCTTGATGCTCCGCGGGAAGAGCAGCAGGTCGGCGGCCCGTCCCGGCCCGATGACCCGCGGCAGGGTCCATGAGATGCCGGAGTCGGCGGTCAGCGCGACACCCGCGAACGACGTGTTGAAGGCGGCCGTGTCCGCCACGACCCGGTAGTCCGCGACGAGAGCGAGCCCGAAGCCGGCCCCGGCGGCAACCCCGTTCACCCCGGCCACCACGGGCTTCGGCATCCCCGCCAGCGCCCGCACGATCGGGTTGTAGTGCTCCTTCACCGTGTTCATCGTCTGCCTGGACCCCGTCTCCCGGTCCTGTGCGAGCAGCCCGATGTGCTCCTTGAGGTCCTGTCCCACGCAGAACGCCCGCTCCCCGGCGGCGGTCAGCAGCACCGCCCGTACCGCGTCGTCCTCGGCTGCGGAGCCGACCGCCTCCCGCAGGGCGACCTTCGTCGCGATGTTCAGCGCGTTCATCGCCTCGGGGCGGTTGAGCGTGATCGTCGCGAGTCCGTCGCTCACCTCGTAGAGCACGGTGTCCGCCATGGTGTGTCCCCTCCGCTGTCGCGGCTCGGGCGTACCGGTCGGTACGCCCCTGTCCGTAGGACAGCATGGCGGAGATCACCGCCGGGAGACCTGAGTGGACGTGTGACCTGCGTCAAAGAATTCTGGACGGATTCCGGGCCGCAGGAGTCCGTGCGGCGGCGCAGTATCGCAGTCACATCGCCGAATTGGGTGGTTTTGCTCGCGCGCGTTGCCCAAGCGATGCCGACTGATGTTGGTCATCGGGTCCTGAGATGCGGGATAATGGCTTGGAAGCAATGTGTTCGACGCCGGTGTCGCGTGTCCCACGCTAGACACGCGTGCCCTCCCAGGGCCGTCGGCTTTGACGATGAGCTGGTTTCAGGAAGGGGAACGAGCATGGCGGCCATGAAGCCGCGAACGGGCGATGGCCCGCTCGAGGTGACCAAGGAGGGGCGGGGCATCGTCATGCGCGTTCCGCTCGAAGGCGGCGGTCGGCTCGTCGTCGAGCTGACCCCTGACGAGGCCGACGCGCTCGGCGATGCCCTCAAGAAGGTCGTCGGCTGACGCGGAAGCGACCATACCCTTTCGACAACCCCGGCATCCAAAATGGTGCCGGGGTTGGTGTTTGTGCAGGTCACCGCCGTGCGGGGGCTCAGCGTCGTGCGGGGTTCAGCGCTTGACGGCGCACAGCAGCCCGTCGCCGACCGGCAGCAGGGACGGCACCAGTTCCTGGGTCTCGCGCACCGCACGCAGCAGCTCCCGCAGCCGCAGGACCTCCGTCGGCTGCGGTCCCGAGTCGACGGTACGGCCGCTCGCGAAGACCCCCTCGAAGACCACCAGGCCACCCGTACGCAGCAGGCGCAACGATTCAGCGAGGTAGTCCATGACCTCCTGCCGGTCGCCGTCGCAGAAGACGAGGTCGTAGCCGGCGTCCGCGAGGCGCGGCAGGACGTCCAGGGCGCGGCCCGGGATGAACCGGGCGCGATTGCTGGCGAAACCGCAGGCACGGAAGGCCTGGCGGGCGAACTGCTGGTGCTCGGGCTCGGGGTCCACCGTGGTCAGCACCCCGTCCGGGCGCATGCCGTGCAACAGATGGATGCCGGAGACGCCGGTGCCGGTACCGATCTCCGCCACCGCCTTGGCGTCCACCGAGGCGGCCAGCAACCGCAGCGCGGAGCCCGTGCCGGGCGACACCGAGCGCAGCCCCGCATCACGGGCCCGGTCACGGGCCCAGTGCAGTACTTCGTCCTCGGCGACGTAGGCGTCGGCGAACGCCCAGCTCGTCTGCCGGTTGCCGGTAATGACCCTCTCCTGTCCCCGTGGTTGCCTCGGCGTGACTGTATCCGTTGGGCCCGGGAACCTGCTGATGGGACCGGGCGTTTAGAGGGGTGGGAACGATGGCGGGGGGACACAGTTGGATCACGATGAGGGGCAGGCGCCCGAGCAACTGCTGACGCAGCGGTCCGAGCGGTATCAGCCCAGATCAAATTCTCGTAAAACCGCTTATCCGGAGCTAACGGGCGAGGTGGCTATGGTAGGGGCTCCGCTGGACACCACCAGAGCCGACAGGGGAGGTGCGGCTGCGCCTGTGGATCGGGGAGGAGCGCTGCGGCGCTTTCTCGGATCGGCGGGTAGGCCGAAATCCGTGAACGACACCGCTGCTGACCCCAGCCACGCCGCTGACCACGCCCAGACCGCGACTTTCTCCACCGACGCGGACGGGCAGGCGTGGACTCCGCCCACCTGGGAGGAGATCGTCAGCACGCACAGCGGCCGTGTGTACCGCCTCGCATACCGCCTGACCGGCAACCAGCACGACGCCGAGGACCTCACACAGGAGGTCTTCGTCCGCGTCTTCCGCTCGCTGTCGACGTACACGCCGGGCACCTTCGAGGGCTGGCTGCACCGCATCACCACCAACCTCTTCCTGGACATGGTCCGCCGCAAGCAGCGGATCCGCTTCGACGCGCTCGGCGAGGACGCGGCCGAGAGGCTGCCCAGCCGGGATCCCTCGCCCCAGCAGGTCTTCAACGACGCGCACTTCGACGCCGACGTCCAGCAGGCCCTCGACACCCTCGCACCCGAGTTCCGTGCCGCGGTCGTCCTGTGCGACATCGAAGGACTGTCGTACGAGGAGATCGCCGCGACCCTGGGCGTCAAGCTCGGCACGGTCCGCTCCCGGATCCACCGCGGCCGTTCGCAGCTGCGCAAGGCCCTCGCACATCGGTCGCCGGAGGCCCGTGCGGCCGAGCGGCGCTCCTTCGTGCCGCGTGTGGCCGCACTGGGGGGAGGGGGCGCGAGCGCGTGAGCGGATCACGACCCAGCCCCGCCGAGAGGCGTCTGGCCGAGCAGCACCTGGGAGACCGACTCTCCGCCCTGGTGGACGGAGAGCTCGGTCATGAGTCGCGCGACCGAGTCCTCGCGCACCTGGCCACCTGTTCCAGGTGCAAGGCGGAGGCAGATGCGCAGCGACAGTTGAAGAACGTGTTCGCGGAGGCCGCCCCGCCGCCGCCCTCCGAGAGCTTCCTGGCCCGCCTCCAGGGGCTGCCCGAGGGAGGTGACGATCCGGACGGTGGCTCGCCGTTCGGCGGGGGAGGACTCCCCGGCTCGGCCTCCGGGAGGTTCGGCACCACCGGCGTCTTCGGCATGAAGCGGGGCGACCGCTTCGAGTTCGGCTACGCCCCCTCCACCCCGCACGTCCCCTCCGTCCCGCATGCCCCCGCATCCGTGCTCCCCGAGTCCGGCCGCGGTTTCCGCATGCACGACGTCAGCCGCCATGAGGCCGAGCGATCGGCCTCGCGCGGGATGCGGTTCGCGTTCGTCGCCGCCGGTGCGGTGTCGCTCGCCGCGATCGCGCTCGGCGGTGTCACGACGGTAAGCCCGACGGACACCGCGGACGCACGCGGTGCCACGGGCGCGGGCAGCAACGTGACTCCTGCGCGTACGCAGGGCACGGGTGCCGCGACGGCTCCCGAGAACCAGCGACGGCGAGGCAGCGGCCCGCTGCTCGCGCAGGGCCGGCAGTCGCTCGGTGACGCCCTGGCGGCCCCGACCGAGGTGTCCGCGCCCCTGCTGCCGGGCGTTCCGAGCCCTGCGGGCCTGCTGCGGGCCGGACAGCAGGCCATGCACACACTGACGACCCCCGTGATGGCGGGCGCCGCCGTGATGTCCCCACTGATACGCCCGCTGTCCACCACCCCTCCGCTCACCCTGACCTCGTGGTCCACAGCCCCCGAGGCCTCGTCCCCCGGCCTTCTCGCCGCTCCCCTCGCCGACTCGACCACCCCTCCCTCCCCACCTCACACCTCCCGCTGACCGGCCTCTGCGCGACGGCCCGCGAACCTGGTTGAATCCAGGGTGGGCCGCGCCCACGGCAGGCAGCCGCGCGCGGAGTCGACAACTGAGGCCACGGCTGACGAGCCGTGCCGTGCTGTGGCCAGCTGTGGGGAGAGCATGAACGAGGGGAAGCCCACGAAGCCGAAGTGGTGGAACCGGCCACGCCTGCAGGATTCCGCGGGGCAGGCGGAGGGGGCCGCGACCGCATCGGGTCCCGGTGCTGGCGGGGCGGTGGGTCCGCCGGACGCCGAGTACATCTCTGACGGTGACTTCGAGCTGGCGCGCCCGGAGGGTGGGGGCAGCGGGCGGGTCGCTGTCACCGGGGGTGACGACGAGTCGGCACGTCCGGACACCGGCACCGGCAAGGGCACGGCTGTCTCCGACGGCGGCCCTGCGGTGGACCGGCCGGACGGTGTCGTGAGCGAAGGCGCGGCTTCCGTGGAGGGCGCCGTGACGGGGCGTTCCGGAGAGGCCGGCCTCGGGCAAGCACCCTTGCCCGAGGGCGACTTCGAGTTGCGGGCTCCAGGGGCTCCGCGGGATGTGGTCCGTGGGGAAGCGGACAGCGGCACGGCCGTCGGTCTGGTCGGCGAGGCGGCGGGCACCCTGGCTGCCGGTCCCGCGGGCGACTCCGAGGCGGCGGTGTCGGACAGACCCGGCGCCGACGGTGACTTCGAGCTGGACCGGCCCGCAGCGACGGAGTCTGCCGCCCAGGTGGACCCGGCTCAGGCGCCCGCCTCCACCGCTCCTACCGCTCCCACCAGTGAGCGTCCCAAGCCCCTGCACGACCCCGACCCCTACAGCACCCCGCCCTACGGCGAGCCCGGCCCCTGGGCCCCCGCCCCGCCGGTGCAGCACCCTGCGGCGACACCCGCCCAGGGGACCACGGCGATACCGACACCGGCCTCCCACCACGGTGCGGCACTACAGACGGCTCCCGCGACCCACGGCGCGCTGCCCCAGGTACCGGCAACGGCTCACGGCGTAGCGCCGACGCCGGTCTCCGGCACCTCCGCCCCCGAGGCAGCTGCGCTGCACGCTTCACCTGCTCCTGCGCCTGCTCCTGCTCCGGCTGCGGCTCATGGCATGGCTGCCCCCAGCGCACCGCCCTCCTTCGCCGACCCCTCTTCCCAAAGCCCAGCAGCAGCCCTCTCCCCACCCCCCTCCCCACCCTCCTCCACCCCTTGGCGGAACTACGACCCCTGGGCCCCCGCCCCCCTCCAGCAGAACGGAGCGGTCGTCGAAGGCAAGGACAAGCGGCGCAGGCGGGTGAAGAGGGCCCTCGTCGGGGGTGCAGTGGTGCTCGCGCTGGTGTCCGGGGGCGTCGGTGGTGTCGTCGGGGCCTACCTGGAGCGCAACGGCGGTGTGGGGGCCGTAGAGCTGCCGCAGGCCGGGAAGGAGCCCGCTGGGCGGGCGCCGGACAGCGTGGCCGGGATCGCCGCACGGGCCCTGCCGAGCGTGGTGACCCTGCATGTGACCGGTGCCGAGGAGTCCGGCACCGGGACGGGCTTCGTGCTCGACGACCTGGGGCACATCCTCACCAACAACCACGTCGTCGAACCGGCCGCCGGCTCCTCCGGCCAGATATCCGTCACGTTCAACAGCGGGGACACGGCCAGGGCCACCGTCATCGGACGGGACAGCGGTTACGACCTCGCCGTCGTGAAGGTCAGCAATGTGCGCGGGCTCAAGGCCATGCCGTTGGGCAATTCCGACAACGTCCGGGTCGGCGACCCCGTCGTGGCCATCGGCGCTCCCTTCGATCTGGAGGGCACCGTCACCTCGGGCATCATCAGCGCCAAGGAACGGCCCATCACGGCCGGCGGCGACAGCGCAGGCGGGAGCGATGTGTCGTACGTCGACGCACTGCAGACCGACGCGCCGATCAATCCCGGCAACTCCGGCGGGCCCCTCCTCGACTCCGAGGCCCGTGTCATCGGCATCAACTCCGCCATCCGTTCCGCCGACGACGGCGCGGACTCGGGCGGTGGCCAGGCGGGTTCGATCGGCCTCGGGTTCGCCATTCCCGTCAACCAGGCCAAGCGTGTGGCCGAGGAGCTCATCAACACCGGCAAGGCGACCCACCCGGTCATCGGCGTCACGCTCGACATGGACTACACGGGCGACGGCGCCCGCGTCGGCACCAAGGCACGGGGCGGCGGCCCCGCGGTGAACGCCGGCGGCCCGGGCGACCAGGCCGGAATCAAGGCGGGCGACGTCATCACCGCGGTGGACGGTCAGCGCGTGCACTCCGGCGAGGAACTGATCGTCAAGACGCGCGCCCACCGCCCCGGCGACCGCCTGGAGCTGACGGTGCTGCGCGACGGCAAGGAGAAGAGGATCTCGCTGGTGCTCGGCTCCTCGGACGGCGGCTGAGGAACGGTGGCGAGATCCAGGGGATACGCGGCGAGACTCAGGCAAAGTTCACAGAAAACGTCAGCGGGAGCCCCTGCCGCCGCTTCACCCGGGGCCGCACAAGGCAAACAACCCCCAAAACCACCCACGATGACCCACTCGGAGCCCCGGGACAGTACCGGTCCTACGGGGTGGCCGGGTACCGTGGGTCCGGCCCGGACCACGGAAGACCCGCACAGACCACGAGGGCCGAGGACCGAGGACATCGCAAGGAGCTTCAGGTGTTCAATGACATAGGACCGCTCGAGCTGGTCACGCTCGTTGTCCTTGCCGTACTCGTCTTCGGTCCGGACAAGCTCCCGAAGCTCATCCAGGACGTCACGCGGACCATCCGCAAGATCCGTGAGTTCTCGGAGAGCGCCAAGGAGGACATCCGGTCCGAACTCGGCCCGGAGTTCAAGGACTTCGACTTCGAGGACCTCAACCCCAAGACGTTCATCCGCAAGCAGCTGGACAACGACGACCTGGGGCTCAAGGAGATCCGCAACGGCTTCGACCTGAAGAAGGAGATGGCCGAAGTCACGGACGCCGTCCACAGCCGCGAAGCGGACTCGCCGTCGTCAGCTTCGTCGGCCTCGTCGTCCTCCGACTCCACCGGTGGCCGCGTCGACATGACGAAGAAGCCCGAGGAAGACGACCGCCCGCCGTTCGACGCGGACGCCACCTGAGCCGTACGCTCCGGCCGCTCACCCCCGTCGTACGTGACGCGTTTCATACTCGACGATGCCTCCGCGCGGCCCGAACCGGGCCTCTGCGCGACCCACGTGCCGGGCGGTTTCCCTGCTGTCTTGAGTGGGGTGGCTATGCTGCCGAGTTGTTGTGCGGACCGTACTTCGAGGAGTAACGCCGCCCGAAGGGGGGCGGGCCGCTCCGGTCCGACGAGAGCAAGGAGGCGTCCGGGCACATGGAGACGACGAGTCAGGCAGTCGCGCAGGCGCCGGCCGCGGAGGGCGGACAACAGCTTCCCTCCGCCCGGCGCACGGTCGACGGCTACCTGCTGGCGCCCTTCCCGTGGTACGGCCTCGACGAGGCGTTCACGGGGCCGCGCTGGCTGATGCAGGTCGGGACGGCGGCCGACGGAGCCGTCGAACACGGTTCGATCGGACACGGCGACGAGCCCTCCCTGAAGAACGAGCACACGGTCGGCTCCGGTGAGCCGCGGGAGAAGTTCGCGGTCGTGGTGACCGTCGCGGCGAGCCCCGTACGGCGCAGTGCCGACGGCACGGGGCTGCTGGAGGCCACGTCGGTGTCCTCGGCGGCCTGGCTCGCGGGTGTGGGGCTGCTGTCCTTCACCTGGCCCGGGCAGATGGACCACTCCCTGCGGGACGACTGGCTGGAGCAGCAGACGGAGACGGCGTGGGCCCTGGCCGACGACCTTTCCGGCTCCGAATGGTCCACGCTCTCCCTCCCCGTGGACGGCGTGCCCACGCCGTTCCACTACCGCGAGTCCGAGTTCGGCTGGGTCCTCGCGGGGTCCACGGGTGAAGGGGTGCACGTGGGGGCGTACGGAAGAGGCATGAGCGCGTACGGCCTCGGCTTCGCCATGATCAAGGACATCAGCACGTACGCCTAGCAAGGCGTGACGACTGTGGGGGCGCCGTCACACAGGACGGCGCCCCCACAGTCGTATCCGGCCCTGGAACTGCCCTGGGCCGGGCCTGCACCTGCCCTAGAACTTGTTCTTCGGCGTGATCCCCAGCGACAGCCCCGAAAGGCCGCGCTGACGGCCCCCGAGCTTCCCCGCGATCCCGCGCAGGGCCGCGCCCGCGGGGGAGTCCGGGTCGGTGAGGACGACCGGCTTGCCGTCGTCGCCGCCCTCGCGCAGGCGGACGTCGATCGGGATGGAGCCGAGGACGGGGACCGTCGCGCCCGTCGTACGGGTCAGGCCGTCCGCCACCGACTGGCCGCCGCCCGTGCCGAAGACGTCGACCATCTCGCCGCAGTGCGGGCAGGGCAGGCCGGACATGTTCTCGACGACGCCGACGATCTTCTGGTGGGTCTGGACGGCGATGGAACCCGCGCGCTCGGCCACTTCGGCGGCCGCCTGCTGAGGCGTCGTCACGACCAGGATCTCGGCGTTCGGGACCAGCTGGGCGACCGAGATGGCGATGTCCCCGGTGCCGGGCGGGAGGTCCATCAGCAGGACGTCCAGGTCACCCCAGTACACGTCGGCGAGGAACTGCTGCAGGGCGCGGTGCAGCATCGGGCCGCGCCACACCACCGGGGCGTTGCCCGGGGTGAACATGCCGATGGAGATGACCTTCACGCCGTTGGCCGACGGCGGCATGATCATGTTCTCGACCTGGGTCGGGCGCCCGTCCGCGCCCAGCATGCGCGGCACGGAGTGGCCGTAGATGTCGGCGTCGACGACGCCCACCTTCAGTCCGTCGGCGGCCATCGCCGCCGCCAGGTTCACCGTCACCGAGGACTTGCCGACGCCGCCCTTGCCGGACGCGACCGCGTACACGCGCGTGAGCGAGCCCGGCTTGGCGAAGGGGACCTCGCGCTCGGCCGTACCGCCGCGCAGGGCGGTCGCCAGTTCCTTGCGCTGCTCGTCGCTCATGACGTCGAGCGTGACGTCGACGCGGGTGACGCCGTCGACGCGGGAGACCGCCTCGGTCACACGCTGGGTGATCGTCTCGCGCATCGGGCAACCGGAGACCGTCAGGTACACGGTGACCGCGACCGTCCCCTCCGCGCCGATCTCCACCGACTTCACCATCCCGAGTTCGGTGATGGGCCGGTTGATCTCGGGGTCGTTCACCGTCGCCAGTGCCTCGCGCACCGCGTCTTCGCTAGCCATAAGGACGATGGTACGGCGCCGCGAGGTGCGCCCGGGATGCCGGTCAGCGGTCTTCTACATCACGTCCGCGCGACCGTTCTGCCGGGAATACGGCATGTTCGTGGTGCCCGTCGTGCCGTTCGTCCAGCTCCTTGACCAGGTCCTGCAGCTCGGAGCGGATCCAGTCGCGGGTGGCGACCTCGCCGAGACCGATGCGCAGGGAGGCGATCTCACGGGTCAGGTACTCGGTGTCGGCGATCGACCGCTCGTTCTGCTTGCGGTCCTGTTCCAGATTGACCCTGTCCCGGTCGTCCTGCCGGTTCTGCGCGAGCAGGATCAAGGGGGCGGCGTAGGAGGCCTGGAGCGACAGCATCAGGGTCAGGAAGATGAACGGGTAGTTGTCGAAGCGCAGGTCACGCGGTGCGAAGATGTTCCACAGCACCCACGCGATGATGACGACCGTCATCCAGACGATGAACCGTCCGGTGCCCAGGAAGCGCGCGATGCGCTCCGAGAACCGTCCGAAGGCCTCCGGGTCCCACTCGGGCAGGATCCGGCGGCGCGCCGGCCGGGGCTGGTCCAGCCGGGCACGCGTGCGCGAGGACGCCGTCGCCCCCGCCGGGAACCGTTCGCGGCCGTGGTCGCGCTCAGGAGCCATGGGCCTTCGCCCCCTCGGCACCCTCGCCCTCGTCCAGGTGGAACTCGGTCTCCCGCCAGTCCTCGGGCAGCATGTGGTCCAGTACGTCGTCCACCGTCACCGCGCCCAGCAGCGACCCGGCCTCGTCGACGACGGGCGCCGCGACCATGTCGTACGTGGCGAAGAACCCGGCGACGACGGGCAACTGGGCATCGGGGGCCAGCGGCTGCAGGCCGTCGTCGATGATCGAGCTGACCAGGGTGTACGGCGGGTCGCGCAGCAGGCGCTGGAAGTGGAC
The DNA here is from genome assembly GCF_058267695.1 of Streptomyces sp. DF42. Lineage (NCBI taxonomy): Bacteria > Bacillati > Actinomycetota > Actinomycetes > Kitasatosporales > Streptomycetaceae > Streptomyces > Streptomyces sp. DF42. Next base: position 6,343,493 of record NZ_CM177859.1, read on the forward strand.
CGTGCCGAGGTACTTGCCGGTCGGTGTCTCGTCGGGCGGGCGGCAGACGTAGACCTGGGCGGCGAGGGCGGGCGACAGGTCGCGGTTGCGCACGCGGGCGAGGGCGTCGGCGACGGTGGCGTCGGGGCGCAGGATGATCGGCTCGGTCGTCATCAGGCCGCCGGCCGTGTGCTCCTCGTAGGACATCAGGCGCCGCATGTCGGCCGCGTCGGCGGGCTGCATCAGGCTCAGCAGCCGCTCCTTGTCCTCTTCGGGGAGTTCGGAGAGCAGGTCGGCGGCGTCGTCCGGGTCCATGGCCTCCAGGACGTCGGCGGCGCGCTCCTCCTTCAGCTTGCCGAGGATCTCGATCTGGTCGTCCTCGGGGAGCTCTTCGAGGACGTCGGCGAGGCGGTCGTCGTCGAGGGCGGCGGCCACCTCGGCACGGCGCTTGGGGGAGAGGTGGTGCAGGACGTTCGCCAGGTCGGCGGGGCGCAACTGCTCGAAGGTGGCCAGCAGGCTCTCGGCGCCCTGTCCGTGCTCCTCCAGGGAGAAGCCGGTGACGGCGGACCACTCGACGGTCAGGGTCTCGCCCTTGGCCCGGCGGAAGGCGCCGCCCTTGCCCTTCCGTACGAACACCCGGCCGACCTCCCAGTCCCGTCGGGCCGGCAGCTGCTGCACCGAGATGTCGAGGACGGTGACCTCCTCGCCGGTCTCGACGAGCGTGACGCGCCGGTCGAGGAGTTCGCCGAAGACCATGCGCTCGGTGGGCCGCTGCTCGAAGCGGCGGACGTTGACCACCCCGGTGGTGATGACCTGGCCGGACTCGATGCCGGTCACCCGGGTCATGGGCAGGAAGACAAGGCGCCGCGTGGAGATTTCGACGACCAGTCCGAGCACCCGGGGAGGCCGCCGCCCGACCCGCAGCATGACGACCAGGTCGCGCACGCGGCCCACCTGGTCGCCGCTCGGGTCGAAGACGGGGACGCCGGCGAGGTGTGAGACGAAGATCCGGGGGGCGCCCGCTGCCATGGCTGCGCCTCCTTTTCGTACGGGTGTTCCGGGAGTGTGGTGCGTGGAGTTGCTGTGGGTCTTTTCCGAATTGCCCGCTCAGGTGGGCTTCAGGCTAGCCCGTGCCGATCGAGTCCGCCCTGGTGGGGGGTCCGGACGGACTGCCTCCGTTCGGTCCGTACGACCCCGGTACGCTGCGGTAGCCGTTGGGGCCCTGTCGGCCCACGTCCCGCGACAGAAAGGCAGCCCCGCCTGTGACTGTGATGCGCCAGGGCCGGATCCGTCGGACGACGCTGGTGGGTGCGATGTGCGCTCTGGTGGTGACGGGGACGGGGCTGCTCGCGGGGTGCAGCGAGGATGCCGACGCGGGTACGAACGGGGTCGGAAAGCTGCCGGCCGACACGATCCAGTCGAAGACCAGGGCGGCCGCCGACTCGGCCGAGGCGGTACGGCTCTCCGGAACCGTGGTCACCAACGGGCGCACGTACACACTCGACATGCGCCTGAAGTCCGGTGGCGGCAGCGGCACGGTCACCTCCAAGGGCGCGGCCTTCGGGCTGCTGCGCATCGGGGAGAAGCTGTATCTGAAGGCCGACGCGCGGTTCTGGAACCACGCGGACGGCGACAGCGAGTCAGCCACCTCGGGCACGCTCGACGGCAAGTACGTGAAGGTGCCGCAGGGCGACCCCTCGTACAAGAAGTTCAGCGGGTTCACGGACAAGGACGTCCTCCTCGACGGTCTGCTGACCCTGCACGGCGCGCTGGCCACGGACGGCCACCACGAGCAGGCAGGTACCCGCACCGTCCGCATCACAGGCGACAAGGGTTCCGGGGGCACGCTCGACGTCTCCCTGGAGGGCCGGCCCTACCCGCTCCGCCTGGAGCGCGCGGGTGGCGCCGGCACGCTGACCTTCTCGTCCTGGGGCAAGGACTTCGCGCTGACCGAGCCGAAGAAGAACGAGACGGTGGACTACGGCAAGCAGCTGCCGACGTCGTAGCCCGCTCGTCGGCACTACTGGCGGCGTTTGCGCTTCTTGAGCAGCAGGCGCGGCAGTCCCGCGGGCACCGGCTCGCGGGTCGTGGCCGGTGAGGGCAGGGGCGCCTCGGCCAGGCTGCCGTCGGGCAGGGGCGCCGAGGCCCCTGCCGGCTCCAGGCGCAGCACCCGGCACTCGCGGGCCCAACGGTCCGGCATGGCCTCGCCGTCGGGGGCGTTGAGGCGCTTGCCCTTGAGCTCGGCGACCGTCGCCCCCCACACCTCGGAACCCGGCGCCAGCTCCACGACCTTCGCCGGCCAGGACACCAGCCTGCCGCCCTTGTCCTTGCTGCGGACGGTCACCTCGGCCGCTGCCCCGTCGGCCAGTCCCGGCAGCGGCTGCTCGCCCGGTCCGTCGCCGATCACACACGCGGCACCCTCGTGCCACACGTGCCACAGCGCCCGGGCCGGGACGCCGGGACCCCTGACCCAGATGAGGCCGGACTTCTTGGTGGCCTCCTCGACGAGGGCCTGGTCGAGCAGCTCGCTTGTCATGCGCCCAGCCTATCCAGGCGCCCTCACAGCCAGCCGTTGCGCTTGAGGGCACGGTGGATGCCCAGGCAGAGCACCACGGTGACGCTCATGATCACCGGGTAGCCGTACTTCCAGTGCAGCTCCGGCATGTACTTGAAGTTCATCCCGTACACCCCGCACACCATCGTCGGTACGGCGATGATCGCGGCCCAGGACGTGATCTTCCGCATGTCCTCGTTCTGTGCGACGGACGCCTGCGCGAGGTTGGCCTGGAGGATCGAGTTGAGCAGCTCGTCGAAGCCGATGACCTGCTCCTGGACGCGGGCGAGGTGGTCGGCGACGTCCCGGAAGTACTTCTGGATGTCGGGGTCGATCAGCCGCATCGGCCGCTCGCTCAGCAGCTGCATGGGGCGCAGCAGCGGCGAGACGGCCCGCTTGAACTCCAGCACCTCGCGCTTGAGCTGGTAGATCCGCGCCGAGTCCACACCGCGCGAGACGCCGCCCCGGCGCCCCGGCGAGAACACCTCGGTCTCGACCTCGTCGATGTCGTCCTGGACGGCGTCGGCGACCGCGACATAGCCGTCGACGACGTGGTCGGCGATCGAGTGCAGCACCGCCGAGGGGCCCTTGGCGAGCAGCTCGGGGTCGTCCTGCAGCCGGTGCCGCAGCGCACGCAGCGAGCCCTGGCCGCCGTGCCGGACGGTGATGAAGAAGTCCCGTCCGGTGAAGCACATGACCTCCCCGGTCTCGACGACCTCGCTGTTGGCGGTGAGCTGGTCGTGCTCGACGTAGTGGATGGTCTTGAAGACGGTGAAGAGGGAGTCGTCGTACCGCTCCAGCTTGGGCCGCTGGTGGGCCTGGACGGCGTCCTCCACGGCCAGCGGGTGCAGTCCGAACTCGCCCGCGATACCGGCGAATTCGGCCTCCGTCGGCTCGTGCAGGCCGATCCACACGAAGCCTCCGTCGCGACGCACCAGGCGCATCGCCTCCTGCGGGGTCATCGGCTTGCCGCTGTCGACGCGGGCGCCGTCGCGGTACACCGCGCAGTCGACGACGGCGGAGGGCGTCGCGGGGTCGCGGGTCGTGTCGTATGCGCCGGTGTCCTTGCGCAGGGGGGCGCGGGACGGCCGGACGGCGGCCCGGAGGTCACGGATCATCGACATGGCTGGCTCCTTCGTGGCAGGCAACGAAAGGGCACCGACGAGGGGTGGAACTACCCGGAATGGGGACGTCCTGCGTGCGGGTGTTTGGCACGTCCACAAAGCGGGGAGCACCGCACCGTCGCGGTGGTGAGCTTCGCTGCTGATTCAGATTCAGACAGATCAGGCAAAACGAAACGAAGTGCTCTTCCGCAAGAAGACGTGAGCGTGAAAGGCGGCAGTCAGCCAGAGCCGGATCAGCTGTATCAGCGGCAGGAAGAGCGAGTGGTACTGCACGGGTGACTTCGATCCATGACAGCCCCACCTCCTCCGGCCGGTCCCTCGTAAGGGACGGTTCAATCCCGTAAGGGAGTCTCAATGGCGTCGGGGCTCGATCGCGACGCTTCTGCGTGCTGCCCCGAACGACCGGGCCAGAGTACCAGCCGCCCAAACTGTCAAGGCGCTGCTTTGCCCGGTACTGACGAGTTCTATGCTCACCGCATGGTTGATGTTCTCCCTCTGGTCGAGGCCCGGTTGCGCACCGCGCTGGGTGAACCGGACGCCCGCGCGGCGGTCACGTTCCTGGGCACGGACCGCATCGAGGTACTGCGTTTCCAGCAGGGCGACATCGTCCGCTACGCCACGCTCGGCATGTCCGCCCAGCCGATGAGCGATCCCACCTCGGCGCTCGCCGACCCGGTCAGGGGTCCGCGCGCCGAGCTGATCCTCTCGGTGCGCGGCGGCCTCGCCGACACGGACAAGGTCCTTCGCCCGCTCGCCGTACTCGCCGCGTCCCCGCAGGTCGAGGGGGTCATCGTGGCCCCCGGCGCCTCGCTCGACGTCGGCGAACCCCTGTGGCCCGGCGCCCCGTTCAGCTCGGTGCTGGTCGCCGAGCCGGGCGGCCTGGCCGAGGACCTCGACCTCGACGAGCCCCTGGACCCCGTGCGGTTCCTGCCCCTGCTTCCCATGACGGCGAACGAGGCCGCCTGGAAGCGCGTGCACGGCGCCCAGGCGCTCCAGGAGCGCTGGCTGACCAGCGGGACGGACCTGCGGGATCCCTCCCGCAGGTCCGTCCCGCTGGACTGACCGCGCCGGGTGAGCAAGCTCACCAACGCGCCGCTGGAACAGGTCAGTTGGCGAAGACCGCGACGCCGTCCTCGGTCGCGTGCCTCGGCTCCGGCTCCTCGGCCTCGTGTGTGAGGGAGGCGCGTCGTACGAACACGACCACCGCGCCCAGCACCGCGGTGACGGCCGCCACCACGAACGGGATGCGGATGTTGCTCCACCCCTCGATCTTCGGCGCGAAGTACGGCGCCGCCGCGGCCGCGAACCAGCGCACGAAGTTGTAGCCCGCGCTCGCCACGGGGCGGGGCGCGTCCGAGACGCCGAGAGCAAGTTCCGTGTACACGGTGTTGTTCACGCCGATGAAGGCACCGGAGAGGATCGTGCAGACGACGGCCGTGGTGTGGCTGCCGTATCCGAGGACGAGGACGTCGGCGCCGAGCAGCACCAGCGAGCCGCCGAGCACCTTCAGCGAGCCGAACCGCTCCTGCATCCGCGGGGCCACCAGCACCGAGAAGACGGCGAGCAGCACACCCCAGGCGAAGAACACGGCCCCCGACTTGTAGGGGGTCATGTTCAGCACGAACGGCGTGAAGGCCAGCACCGTGAAGAACGTGTAGTTGTAGAAGAACGCCGAGACCGCCGCCGAGGCGAGCCCGCCGTGGCCGAGCGCCCTGACGGGGTCGAGCAGTGAGGTCTTCCCGGCGGGCCTCGGCTGCTCCTTGAGGAACGCCGTGATGCCCAGGAATCCGACCGCCATCAGGAAGGCGGTGCCGAAGAAGGGGTAGCGCCAGCTCTGGTTGCCGAGCAGCGCGCCCAGCAGCGGGCCGCACGCCATGCCGAGGCCGAGCGCGGACTCGTACAGCAGGATCGCGGCGGCACTCCCGCCCGCGGCCGCGCCGACGATGACCGCGAGGGCCGTCGAGACGAAGAGGGCGTTGCCGAGGCCCCAGCCGGCGCGGAAGCCGACGAGTTCGCCGACCGAGTTCGACGTGCCCGCCAGGCCCGCGAAGACCACGACGAACGCGAGGCCGAGCAGCAGGGTCTTCCTGCCGCCGATGCGGCTGGAGACGAAGCCCGTGACCAGCATCGCGACGGCGGTGATCAGGAAGTACGAGGTGAAGAGCAGGGAGACCTGGCCGGCCGTGGCGTCCAGGCCCTTGGCGATGGACGGCAGGATCGGGTCGACGAGTCCGATGCCCATGAACGCCACGACGGACGCGCCGGCCGTCGCCCACACGGCCTTCGGCTGCCGCAGAATGCTGCCCGCTCCCGCGTCGAATGGGTCGTCCATGCTTCCTCCACTCCGGTTCACTCCGGTTCGCTTCGGCCAGAAAGTAATTGGTGTATGCATATAGCAAGTTAGCGATGCTAATTAATGCAAGTAGCATCTAGTTTTGCCCGGTGAGGGTTCCGGCGAAGGGTTCCGTCCGGACGGGTGATCGTCCTTGACGTGGGGGAGCGAGGGTAGGACCGTGGGGCCCTATGAGGGGCGAACCCAGTTGCCCGAAGTGTGGTGGCCGGGTCAGGGCTCCCGGACTCTTCGCCGATTCGTGGCAGTGCGACGAGCACGGCACCGTGCATCCGGTGCAGCCCGTGGTCCCGCCCAGCGTCGAGGCCCTCAGTGTCGTGGTGCACCGCACTCAGGTGCCGGTGTGGATGCCGTGGCCCCTGCCGGTCGGCTGGCTGTTCACGGGTGTGGCCTGCGCGGGCGACGACCGCCACGGCGGCCGGGCCACCGCGGTGGCCTGCTCCGGGCCGGGGCCGCTCGGTGGCGTGGGAGAGCTGATCCTGGTCGCCGAGGAGCTCGGTGTCGGGCTCGGCGCCCGGTACGCGGGTGTCGACGGTCCGGACCCGGGGCCGTATCTGAACGTCGAGAAGCCGCCCGAGGCCAAGGTGCTGGCCGGCGGCCGGCCCACTCCGCTCTGGCATGTCTCCGGCGGCCCGGCCGACCGTGCGGTGTTCGCGGGTGAGGCGCGCGGCCTGTGGCTTTGGGCGGTTGTCTGGCCCGAGCAGTCGGGACTGCTGATGTACGACGAGCTGGTGCTGACGGATCTGCGGGATGCCGGGGCCGAGCTGGAGTTGGTGCCCTGCGGGGCGCTTTCGCCGCGCTTGCTTGAGCCGTAGCGGCTGCTGGGGTGCGTGTGTCGTGGCTGGCCGCGCAGTTCCCCGCTCCCCTTCGGGGTGCTGCCCACAGGGTGTCCGTAGGGGGCGCCGGGCGGGTGCGGGTGTGACAGGGGAGCCGGAAAATCCGGTTATCCTTGAGCGTTCCCTTCCGTCCCGTCATCGCCTGGAGTTCGCGTAGTGCGTATCGATCTGCACGCCCACTCCACCGCTTCCGACGGTACGGACACGCCGGCCGAGCTGGTGCGCAATGCCGCCGCGGCCGGGCTGGACGTCGTCGCCCTGACCGACCATGACACGACCCGTGGATACGCCGAGGCGATCGGCGCGCTGCCCGAGGGTCTCACGCTCGTCACCGGTGCGGAGCTGTCCTGCCGTGTCGACGGTGTCTCCATGCACATGCTCGCCTACCTCTTCGATCCTGAGGAGCCGGCGTTGCTCGCCGAGCGCGAGCTGGTGCGGGACGACCGGGTGCCGCGGGCCCAGGGCATGGTCGCCAAGCTGAACGGGCTGGGTGTGCCGGTCACCTGGGAGCAGGTCGCGCGTGTCGCCGGTGACGGTTCGGTCGGGCGCCCGCACGTCGCCACCGCGCTCGTCGAGCTCGGCGTCGTACCGACCGTGAGCGACGCGTTCACCGCGGACTGGCTGGCCGACGGGGGCCGGGCCTTCGTCGAGAAGCACGAGACGGACCCCTTCGAGGCGATCCGGCTGGTCAAGGCTGCGGGCGGCGTCACCGTCTTCGCGCACCCGGGTGCCAGCAAGCGCGGTCGGACGGTACCGGAGTCCGCGATCGCCGAGATGGCCGCCGCCGGGCTCGACGGCATCGAGGTCGACCACATGGACCACGACGAGGAGACGCGTGCGCGACTGCGCGGGCTGGCGAAGGAACTGGGGCTGCTGACCACCGGCTCCAGCGACTACCACGGCAGTCGCAAGACGTGCGTGCTCGGCGAGTACGTCACGGATCCCGAGGTGTACGGGGAGATCACGCGGCGGGCGACGGGGGCGTTCCCGGTGCCGGGGACCGGCGGGGCCTGAGCAACGGTCCCCCTCCCGCTCACGCTCACGTCTGTTCCTCACCGTCCCTCTCCTGCAAGGCCAGTGACTCACCCATGTTCGACCTCGCCGTCTTCGGCTCTCTCTTCCTGACCCTTTTTGTCATCATGGATCCCCCCGGGATCACCCCGATCTTCCTCGCCCTGACCGCCGGACGCCCCGGCAAGGTGCAGAGGCGGATGGCCTTCCAGGCCGTCTGTGTCGCCGGCGGCGTGATCACCGTCTTCGGGCTGCTCGGGCACCAGATCCTCGACTACCTGCACGTCTCCGTGCCCGCGCTGATGATCGCGGGCGGGCTGCTGCTCCTGCTCATCGCCCTCGACCTGCTGACCGGCAAGACCGACGAGCCGAAGCAGACCAAGGACGTCAACGTGGCGCTCGTACCGCTCGGCATGCCGCTGCTGGCGGGTCCGGGCGCGATCGTCTCCGTGATCCTCGCCGTGCAGAAGGCCGACAGTGTGGCCACGCAGGTGTCGGTGTGGTGCGCGATCCTCGCCATCCATGTCGTGCTGTGGGTGGTGATGCGGTACTCGCTGCTGATCATCCGGGTCATCAAGGACGGCGGCGTGGTCCTGGTGACACGGCTCGCGGGCATGATGCTCTCCGCCATCGCCGTGCAGCAGATCATCAACGGCGTCATGCAGGTGATCAAGGGCGCGTGAGCCCGCCCCGCCCTTCGCCCGGTATACGCAGAGCCCCCGTACGGCATCGATGCCGTACGGGGGCTCTGAAGATTCAGCGGTGATCCGCGTCTGTTACACGGCCGCACTCTCGGCCGGCCGGATCCAGAGCCGCTGCCCGATGGCGGCAGCCTGCTGAACGATCCGGTTGACGGAGGCGGCGTCCACGACAGTGCTGTCCACGGTCGTGCCGTTGACCTCGTCGAGTCGCATGATTTCGAAGCGCATGGCCTCTCCCTTCGTCTCGCTGTGTTCGTAGCAGTCAACGGGCTGCGTGTTACAAACATTCCCTACGCTAAGGAAATTTTTCGAACGGCTAACTACTCGGCGGTAAGCCATCGCGGGGGAGACCGACCGGGAGCAGTTGTGTCCACAGCGTGACCGCCGGGACAATGGAGGCGATGAACGACGACCTCGTGGGCCTCAGTGCCCGCATCGACCGCACGAACGAGCTGCTGCAGCGCATGCTCGCCGAGGTGGCGAAGACACCCTCGACGCATGCGATCTTCGTCGACGCGGGATACCTGTACGCGGCCGCGGGCCGGCTGGTGGCGGGCACGGAGGACCGTCGCGCCTTCGACCTGGACGCGGAGGGCCTGATCGACGCACTCATCGACAAGGCCCGCACGATCTTCGCGGACAGCCGGCTGCTCCGCGTCTACTGGTACGACGGCGCGAGACGCCGTATCCACACCGCCGAGCAGCAGTCGATCGCCGAGCTCCCGGACGTGAAGGTCCGGCTGGGAAATCTCAACGCCAACAACCAGCAGAAGGGCGTCGATTCCCTGATCAGGTCGGATCTGGAGTCACTGGCCCGACACCGCGCGATCAGCGACGCGGCCCTGCTCGGCGGCGACGAGGACCTGGTGTCAGCGGTCGAGGCGGCGCAGGGGTACGGGGCGCGCGTCCACCTGTGGGGCATCGAAGCCCCCGAGGGGCGCAACCAGGCGGAGCCCCTGCTCTGGGAGGTCGACAGCCAGCGCACCCTCGATCTCGACTTCTTCAAGCCGTACGTCTCCCGGCGCACCCCGGCCGCCTACGAGTCCGCCACGGCGCGGCCCACCCGCGACGGCGTCCGCTTCGTCGGCGCGCAGATCGCGGCGAAGTGGCTGGCCGCGCGGGGCCGTGACTCCCTGGTGGAACTGCTGCCCGGGCACCCCTACCTGCCGGGCTCGGTGGACCAGGACCTGCTGGTGGAGGCGGAGGGCCTGCTGCAGTACTCGCTGCGCGGCCAGGCGGATCTGCGGCGCGCGCTGCGGGACGGGTTCTGGGAGCACCTGCAAACGCAGTACTAGCCGTCACCGGACAGCACCAGTGTCCTGCGCCTGAAATCCGTCGGTGGGCCCTCGGTGGGCATTCCCCCGTTGCGGTGCAGAACCCTAGCGGGCCTCTGCGCGGTCCCAGAAGTCCGCGAACGCGCGGGCCGTTTCGAGTGGACTATCCGTGTTCGGTGAGTGTTCGGCGCCCTGTACGACGGTACGGTGCGCGCGCAGCCGTAGCGCCATGTCGTCGAGGAGAGGCACCGCCCAGGTGTCGTCGAGGGAACCCGACAGGACGTGGAACGGCAGGGCCACGGCGGCCAGGTCCGCCACCCGGTCCGGCTCGACGCACAACTGGAGGCCCGTGGCCATGAGCTGGGCGGGCTTGTTGCCGAGCCAGCGGCGGCGCAGGTCGTCCTGGTCGTCGAGCCCCGCGTCCAGGTCACCGGTGTCGGTCTCCTCGGGCGGCTCCATGGCCTGGATCGCTTCCCACACCTCGGCCATGCTCATCACGGCGAGCGCGTCCCGGAGCAGCTTGACACGCTGCTGCTGGGAGACGGAGATCTGGGCGGGGCCGGAGGCCATCAGCGTGAGAGACAGGAAGGGAGCGCGGTCCAGCAGGACCGCGGCCCGCGCGATCTGGCCGCCGAGGGAGTGTCCGACGAGGTGCACGGGGGTGCCGAGGGCGGCGGCCTGGGCGAGCACGTCCTGCGCCAACTCGGCCTGGGCGTACGCCGATTCGTCGTCCTGGGGCCCGTCGGACTCGTACTGCCCCCGCCCGTCCACCGCGACGGTCCGGTAACCGCGCGCCGAAAGTGTCTCCTGCAGCGGGTTGAAGTCCTCCTTGCTGCCGGTGAACCCGGGCAGCAACAGCGCGGTTCCCCTGGGCGCGACTCCGTCCGCCACGGGCGAGTCGACGACGGCGAACTCTCCGCGCGCGGTACGCAGCGGGTACGCGCGGGCGCCGGGGGGCGGGGTGAAGCTCGGGGGCCTGCTCATGAGGTGAGGTTATCGGGCGACGGTGACGGGGAGGGGGACGGGCTGGTGCATCCGGGGTGGCATGCGACCGTCGCGGAGGGGAGCGAGGCGGTCTGTCCGGGCGGTGTCGCGGAAGGGGCCGGCGGTCTGCCCGGGCAGGGGGCAGGCACGAAGGCCGGTGCCGGAACGCCGACGGCCCGGTCCACACGAGGTGGACCGGGCCGTCGGTGAGGGAGGGATCAGCTCTCCGCGGGCTCCGCTGCGGCCGTGGCCTTGCGCGTACGGCGCGTCCTGGGCTTTGCCTCGGCCGCCTCCGCGGTGGCCTCGGCGGATGCCGTGGCCTTGCGGGCGCGGGTGCGGGGCTTGGCCTCGGGCTCCTCGGCGGCCTGCGCCGGGATCGCGGCGACGGCGACGGCGGCGGCCTTGCGGGTGCGGCGCGGCTTGGCCTCGGTGGCCTCGGCCGTGTCGACCGCGGAGGCCGCTGCCTTCCGCGTGCGGCGGGGCTTGGTCTCCTCGGTGGTTTCCGAGGCGGCGGCCGCCGTCGTCTTGCGCGTACGGGTACGCGGCTTGGCCTCCGTGACCTCGGCCGTGTCGACCGGGGTCACGGTGGCGGCGGCCGCCTTGCGGGTCCGGGTGCGCGGCTTGGTCTCCGTGGCCTCGGCCGTGTCGACCGCGGTCTCCGCCGCAGCCGTCGCCTTGCGCGTACGACGCGGCTTCGCCTCGGTGACCTCCGGCGCCGCAGCGACGTCGGCGGACTCGGCGACCTTGCGCGTACGCCGACGGGGAGCTGCCGCCTCGGTGGTCTCCGGGGCGGCCTCAGCCGTCTTGCGGGTCCGGGTGCGCGGCTTGGTCTCCGTGCCCTCGGCCGTGTCGACCGCGGCCTCCGCCGCAGCCGTCGCCTTGCGGGTCCGGGTGCGCGGCTTGGCCACGGGCTCCTCGGCGGCCTGCGCCGGGATCTCGGCTACGGAGGCCGCCTTGCGCGTCCGGGTGCGGGGCTTCGCCTCGACCGCTTCGGCGGTGTCGACGGCGGCCTCGGCGGCAGCCGTCGTCTTGCGCGTCCGGGTGCGCGGCTTGGCTTCCGCGGCCTCGGCCGTGTCGACGGTGGCCTCCGCCGCTGCCGTCGCCTTGCGGGTACGGCGGCGCGGGGTGGTCCCGGTCGGCTCCGGGGCGGACTCGGTGGTCCCCTCGGCCGTGTCGACCGCGGTCTCCGCGGCAGTCGTCGCCTTGCGGGTGCGGCGGCGCGGCCTGGCGGCGGGAGCCTCGGGCTCGGATGCCGCCACGGTTGCCGGAGCCTCCGCGACCGACGGCGTCTCGTGAGCAACGGTCTCCGCTGCCGTCGTCTCCGCGGACTTGCGGGTGCGACGGCGACGCGACGTCACCGGCGCTTCGGGGGCGGCGTCCAGGGCGGGGCCCTCCGCCGTCGTGACGGCGGCTTCCGCTGCCTCGGGCGCCGTGGCCGCGGCCGTCACCGGCTCCGACCCCGAACCGCCGCGGGTGCGACGACGGCGACGCAGCGTGCGGGGACCGGAGGCCTCCTCGGGCGACGAGACCTCCGTGGAGACCTCGGCGGAGATGTTCGGAGTGGCCGTCGCGTCCACCGTCGACCCGCCGCGCGTACGGCGGCGACGACGCGGCGTACGGTCCGGGCGCTCACGCTCGGCGGGCCGGGACTCGCCCCGACCGCCGCGCTCGTCACGTCCACCGCGCTCGTCACGTCCGCCGCGCTCGTCACGTCCACCGCGACCGCGTCCACCGCGTGCGCCGCGGCCGCCGGTCTCGCCCAGGTCCTCGAGCTCCTCCGCGTCGAGCCCCGCGCGGGTGCGCTCGGCACGCGGCAGGACACCCTTGGTGCCCGCGGGGATGCTCAGCTCCTCGTAGAGGTGCGGGGAGGTGGAGTACGTCTCCGGCGGGTCGTTGAAGCCCAGGTCCAGCGCCTTGTTGATGAGCTGCCAGCGCGGGATGTCGTCCCAGTCGACGAGCGTGATCGCGATGCCCTTCGCACCCGCGCGGCCGGTACGGCCGATGCGGTGCAGGTACGTCTTCTCGTCTTCCGGCGACTGGTAGTTGATGACGTGCGTCACGCCCTCGACGTCGATGCCGCGGGCGGCGACGTCGGTGCAGACGAGGACGTCCACCTTGCCGTTGCGGAAGGCGCGCAGCGCCTGCTCGCGGGCGCCCTGGCCGAGGTCGCCGTGGACCGCGCCGGCCGCGAAGCCGCGCTGCTTGAGCTGGTCGGCGAGGTCGGCCGCGGTGCGCTTGGTACGGCAGAAGACCATGGCCAGGCCCCGGCCGTCGGCCTGCAGTATGCGGGCGACCAGCTCGGGCTTGTCCATGTTGTGCGCGCGGTAGATGTGCTGCGTGGTGTTCGCGACCGTCGCGCCCTCGTCGTCCGGCGAGGTGGCACGGATGTGCGTGGGCTGCGACATGTAGCGGCGCGCGAGACCGATGACCGCGCCCGGCATGGTCGCCGAGAACAGCATCGTCTGGCGGCGGGGCGGCAGCATGTTGATGATCTTCTCGACGTCGGGCAGGAAGCCCAGGTCGAGCATCTCGTCGGCCTCGTCGAGGACAAGTGCCTTGATGTGCTTGAGGTTGAGCTTCTTCTGGCCCGCGAGGTCCAGAAGGCGGCCCGGGGTGCCGACGATCACGTCGACGCCCCGCTTCAGGGCCTCGACCTGGGGCTCGTAGGCCCGGCCGCCGTAGATGGCGAGAACGCGTACGTTGCGCACCTTGCCCGCGGTCAGCAGGTCGTTGGTGACCTGCGTGCACAGCTCGCGGGTGGGGACGACGACGAGCGCCTGCGGGGCGTCGGTCAGGTCGTCGGGCTTCGCGCGGCCCGCCTCCACGTCCGCGGGGACGGTGACGCGCTCCAGGAGCGGGAGACCGAAGCCCAGCGTCTTGCCGGTGCCGGTCTTGGCCTGGCCGATGACGTCCGTGCCCGAGAGGGCGACGGGGAGGGTCATCTCCTGGATGGGGAAGGGGGTGATGATGCCGACGGCTTCGAGGGCCTCGGCGGTCTCGGGAAGGATGCCGAGATCTCTGAACGTGGTAGTCAGGGTGCTGCCTCTTCTGTGTGCGCGGTGCGAGGCGAGCGCGGGGGTCTTTGACGGACCGTGCCGGGGGACGTCGGCTGCCTTACGGGCTTGCCGTAACGCACGGGACCACTGCCGACGCTCTAGCGCTCGTACCGCTGAGGGATGTCCCTCCGGACGCCGCACGCAATGTGCCGTACGGACTAAGGAGGGCTGTCGGGTCGGAGCCGATCGGGCCACCGACCGGGCATCCTCATACGTGCGGCCCGTCGAGTAGTCGGCAGGCGCATTACCACCATACCCCGGAATCTCGCACATGCGGTGGCCGATTTGGTCACGTAGCCGTCATCACACTGATTGACCAGGGACTTCCGCGGCTCGGCAAGCGGACTATTGTGCGCTTCATGACGACGCCTGACAACACCTCTGACGCACCCGCCGAGCACACCGGAGTGGCCGCCCAGGACTGGGACCGGTCGTCCGCGGACCCCCAGTACCGCGCCGCGATCGTCGACCTGCTCGGCGCGCTCGCGTACGGCGAGCTCGCGGCGTTCGAGCGGCTCGCGGAGGACGCCAAGCTGGCGCCGACGCTGGCGGACAAGGCGGAGCTGGCGAAGATGGCGTCGGCCGAGTTCCACCACTTCGAGAGGCTGCGCGACCGGCTCGCGGAGATCGGCGAGGAGCCCACGCGCGCGATGGAGCCGTTCGTCGCCGCGCTGGACGGCTTCCACAAGCAGACGGCGCCCTCGGACTGGCTGGAAGGGCTGGTCAAGGCGTACGTCGGCGACTCGATCGCCAGTGACTTCTACCGGGAGGTCGCGGCCCGGCTCGACTCGGACTCGCGTGAACTCGTGCTGGCCGTTCTGGACGACACCGGGCACGCCGGCTTCGCCGTGGAGAAGGTGCGGGCCGCCATCGACGCCGATCCGCGCGTGGGCGGCCGACTGGCGCTGTGGGCGCGGCGGCTGATGGGCGAGGCCCTGTCTCAGTCCCAGCGGGTCGTCGCGGACCGGGACGCGCTGTCGACGATGCTGGTCGGGGGTGTGGCCGACGGGTTCGATCTCGCCGAGGTGGGGCGGATGTTCTCCCGGATCACAGAGGCGCACACGAAGCGGATGGCTGCGCTGGGCCTGGCCGCGTAGCACCCCGCGCGGCCCGGCCCTATGCGCCGCAGCGAGGACTGCGGCGGTGCGAGTGAGGGCTGCGGCGGGGCGCTGAGGGCTGAGGCGGGGTGGGGGCTGTGGCGGCATGGGGCCGGCGCAGCCCACGCGGCGCAGCCACAGATCGGTACAGCCCCGCGCCCCTAAGGGCGCTGCCGGCGCCGTCGCTCGAACCGGCGCCGTCTGCCTACGCCGGGGCCGAGCGGCGGCGGAGTCTTCCCGCCGGGCGCAGCAGCAGTGACAGGGAGGCGGTCGAGACGATCGCCGCGCCGATCAGGACGAGCAGCGCGTAACCGGGGTCGAAGGCACTCTCGGTGATGAAGGCGCCGAAGAGGGCTCCGGTGACACCCGTCGCCAGTACGAGCGAACGGGCGGGCAGGCGGTGGGAGAGGCGGCGGTCCGCGCCCCACGCCAGCACGAGGCCGAGCAGGGCG
Organism: Streptomyces sp. DF42; assembly: GCF_058267695.1. NCBI lineage: Bacteria > Bacillati > Actinomycetota > Actinomycetes > Kitasatosporales > Streptomycetaceae > Streptomyces > Streptomyces sp. DF42. Next base: position 6,358,911 of record NZ_CM177859.1, read on the forward strand.
GAGCCGAGCGCTTCGAACAACATCATGAGGGTCCCTCCCACAGCCGCACTGCGCGTCACGGTGAGTATCGCGGTCGTAGCCCGTCATACCCGTGACCTGCGGAATGCAATCCTCCCCTGTGCGCGAGTTGTGCTCCAGATGTGGAGAAAAGAAATCTTGCGGAAAACGCGAAGGGGTCCGGCAGCCGATGGCCGCCGGACCCCTTCGCGTGATGTGTGCCTACAGCGCTCCGAAGCCCACCTTGCGCGGGGCCGGCTCGCCGAGCTCGACGTAGGCGAGGCGCTCGGCCGGGACGAGGACCTTGCGGCCGTGCTCGTCCACGAGGGTCAGCAGCTGCGACTTCCCGGCAAGTGCCTCGGCCACGATCCGCTCGACCTCCTCGGCACTCTGACCGCTCTCCAGAACGATCTCGCGGGGCGCGTGCTGCACGCCGATCTTGACCTCCACGGCTAAGTCCCTCCGACGGTCGGTGAAGTGCGCGACCTTTACGCGCCGTACCCAGCACACATTAGCCCGGTGAGGGGACGTACACGCTCCGCCCCGGAACGCCAAGAGCGAACAGGCGACGGGAACAAACGCCCGCCGGAGAGGACCGCCGCGCCGTCAGTGGTGCTGTTCGATGCCGTGCAGCGGGAAACCCGCGATACCCCGCCAGGCCAGCGAGGTCAGCAACTGCACCGCCTGGTCGCGCGGCACGCTGCGGTCGCTGTGCAGCCACGAACGCGCCACCACCTGGGCGAGACCGCCGAGACCGGAAGCCAGCAGCATCGACTCCGCCCGCGAGAGACCGGTGTCCTCGGCGATGACCTCGCAGATCGCCTCCGCGCACTCGGTCGTGACCTTGTCGACGCGCTCGCGCACGGCCGGCTCGTTCGTCAGGTCCGACTCGAAGACCAGGCGGAAGGCGCCGCCGTCGTCCTCGACGTACGCGAAATAGGCGTCCATCGTCGCCCGTACGCGCTGCTTGTTGTCGGTCGTCGACGCGAGCGCTTCGCGTACCGCCCCGATCAGCGACTCGCAGTGCTGGTCAAGCAGGGCGAGATAGAGGTCGAGCTTGCCGGGGAAGTGCTGGTAGAGCACCGGCTTGCTGACGCCGGCGCGCTCGGCGATGTCGTCCATGGCAGCCGCGTGGTAGCCCTGCGCCACGAAGACTTCCTGGGCGGCGCCCAGCAACTGGTTCCGTCGGGCACGGCGCGGCAGGCGCGTGCCTCGCGGGCGTGCTGCCTCTGTCTGCTCGATGGCTGTCACGCCGCCTCCCAAAATCGTCCACATGCGGTGTGCGCCGCGCCGCCATCGTACTTTTCGGTAACCCTGGTGTGCGCGGTGCGAGCGCAGAATTTCACGGACCGGACGGTGACGAAAGCGCCGCAGAGGGTTTCAAACCAGACTGAAACGGGCAACAAGCGGCCCCGTTCCAGCTCAGTGGCACCCTCCGGCGCCTCCGTAACCCTCGGCATCCCGCGTCAGCGGTAATCGTCCTCGTCGATGGAGACGACGCGGCGCTGCTCGATGATGTCGGCCTCGTTCGCCTTGGCCGGATCCACGTCCTCAAGAGGGTCGTCGCGGTCCGACGTCAGGCCCGCGAGCTGTTCCGCGGCGTCGTTCTCCGGGGCCTCGACGTCGATCTCCTGGGCTTCCTGCGTGTCCTCGACCTCGAACGTCTCGGGATCGGTGGGGTCTACGGCCATGGTTGGGCTCCCTTCCTACGAATGTCCCTGAAAGAAGCAGGGGCCACAGCGGGTGCCCTCAATACGAGCCTAGGAGACACGGCATCCGGACGCTATGCGGTGTACGGACGATCTGTGACGGCGAACACACCAGCCACTACGTGATCGTCTCGTAACATTGCCGCATGTCTTCGACCGAGCTGCCGTCCGTGCCGGCGACCAATGTGCTCCCGAAGGTGGCGCCCGTCAGGGTCGCGGAGGGCGAGCGGCTCAGGTCGGTCGGACTGCCGGGGATCACGCTGACGGTGCGGTCGAGACCACCGACACGAGAGGGGCTGCCGCCCGCGTTGTACGTCCACGGGCTCGGCGGTTCCTCGCAGAACTGGTCGGCGCTGATGGAGCAGCTGGAGGGAGTCGTCGACGGCGAGGCCGTCGACCTGCCCGGATTCGGCGACTCCCCGCCGCCGGACGACGGCGACTACTCGGTCACCGGGCACGCGCGCGCGGTCATCCGCTTCCTCGACGGGGCCGGGCGCGGGCCGGTGCACCTCTTCGGCAACTCGCTCGGTGGCGCCGTCACCACCCGTGTCGCGGCACTGCGCCCCGACCTCGTACGGACGCTCACGCTCGTGTCGCCGGCGCTGCCGGAGATCCTCGTCCAGCGGACGGCGGTGCCGACGGCGCTGCTCGCGCTGCCCGGAGTCACCGGCCTGTTCACCCGGCTCACCAGGGAGTGGACCGCGGAGCAGCGCGTCCACGGGGTGACGGCGCTGTGCTACGGCGACCCCGGACGGGTATCGCCGGAAGGTTTCAGCAACGCCGTGGAGGAGATGGAGCGGCGCCTTCAACTGCCGTACTTCTGGGACGCGATGACGCGTTCCGCGCGCGGGATCGTGAACGCGTACACGCTCGGCGGCCAGCACGGGCTGTGGCGCCAGGCCGAGCGCGTCCTCGCCCCGGCCCTGCTCGTGTACGGCGGCCGGGACCAGCTCGTCGGCTTCCGCATGGCCCGGCGGGCGGCTCGCGCCTTCCGCGACTCCCGCCTGCTCACGCTGCCGGAGGCGGGGCACGTGGCGATGATGGAGTACCCGGAGACCGTGGCCCGCGCCTTCTGCGAACTCCTCCGCGATGCAGGCGAGTTGGCGGCGGGTCTTCCGTCCGGGGAGCCGGCCGTCAAGGGCTCGGCCTCCGCCGACGGCGGTGATGCGGTCGTCGGCGACGGCGAGACCGCTGCCGAGAGCTCGGGGAGCTGAGGGCCGACGTGGGACGCCACAGCCGCCGCGGAGGCCCGACCTCCGCGAAGGGCGCAGGGGACATGGGCGAGGGGCGGGAATCCGGGGGCTCCGGGTCGCCCGGAGCCGCTGCGGGTACCGGGAGCGCGGGTGCTTCCCCCGGCTCTGCGGGATACCCGGTTTCTGCGGAGCCTGAGGGAGTTGGAGCTTCTGCGGGGCCCTGGGATGCCAGGGGGCGTCGCGGCGCTCGGGGCTCGGAGGAGTCGGTGCCGCAGGGGCAGGGGCAGGGGCAGGGGCAGGGGCAGGGGCAGGGGCCGCGGGGCGGTGCCGGTGGTCGCCGGGTGCCCGGGCCGCCGTCCGGGCAGCAGCCTTCGACGTACGGGGCGCCGGGCAGGGCGGAGGGCACGCCTGCCCGTGGGGTTCCGCGGCCGGCGGACGGTACGCCGGCACATGGTGTGCCACGGATTGCGGACGGTACGCCCGCGCGTGGGGTGCCGCTTCTTCCTGACGGCACGCCCGCGCGTGGTGTTCCCCGGCTCGCTGACGGCACCCCCGCCCGCGGCACGCCCCAGGTCCGTGGTGGTCACCCCGAGCAGCGCGAAGGTGGCGGCGGATGGGGTGAGTTGAGGGGGGCCGGCGTCTCCATACCGCGGCAGCGGCAGGCGCCACCCGGGGGGCCGCGGCAGGACTACCTCGACGCCTTCGGCGAGGACGACGACGTCTTCGCGCCTCGCAACGCCGTCGCCGCACACGCCGCGGACCCGTACGCCTCCGTCACCGACTGGGATCCGCGCACCGGTATCGGTGTCCCCTCCGAGACCGACGACGACGCACCGCCGACCGGCGTGCCGACCGGTGTGCCGGCGCAGGCCAAGGGCGGCAAGGGGCGGACGTTCACCGGAATCGCAGCCGCCGCCGTCACCACGGTGCTGGCCGTGATCGTCGCCGGGCAGGTCGCGAACGGGCGCGACGACGACGCCGTTGGAACGCGGTCGGCCACCGATCAGGCGCGGGACGCCCGGGGCCCGGACGCGCGGCCGTCCTCGTCGCCGAGCGTGGCGACGCTGACGTATGCGCAGGCGATGGGGGAGAAGTACCCGCTCGGCGCGACGCTCAAGGGGTCGGGGAAGTTCGACGCGGTCCCCGGGTTCGACAAGGCGCCGGGCACGGGACAGAAGTACACCTACCGTGTGGACGTGGAGCAGGGGCTCGGGCTCGACGGCGCACTGTTCGCCCAGGCCGTGCAGAAGACGCTGAACGACGACCGGAGCTGGGCGCACCACGGCGCCCGGACCTTCGAGCGCATCCACACCGGCAAGCCCGACTTCGTGATCACACTCGCCAGCCCCGGAACGACGGCGACTTGGTGCGCCAAGTCCGGCCTCGACACCACCGAGGACAACGTCTCCTGCGACTCGGCCTCGACCGAGCGCGTGATGATCAACGCGTACAGATGGGCGCAGGGATCCAAGACCTACGGTGATCAAATTCACGCCTACCGGCAGATGTTGATCAATCACGAGGTGGGTCACCGGCTCGGCCACGGCCACGTCTCCTGCAGCAGGAACGGCCAGCTCGCGCCGGTCATGCAGCAGCAGACCAAGTTCCTCGACCACGACGGGATCCACTGTCTGCCCAATCCCTGGCCGTACCCGGGGAATTGACGGACGCCTCATATGTCACGTTGACATGCGCAGAAAGTTCATACATATTTCTGGGCATGTCGACCCCCCACGCCTTCGCGCGCGCCGCCTTCGAGCTGGCGCTCATCGGCGTGACCTCGCTGTGCGTGGCCGACATCCACTGTCGCTGACGTCCGCCTTCAGGCGTTCGCGTCGCGATCTTTCTTCCTTCCGTGAGCCGGTCACTGCGATTCGGTCCCAGTGACTCGGTCACGGATTTCGACGACCTGACGCCCGGGCAGAGGTCTGTTCGCTTCCGTCTCACTCCTCGTCCACCTGTCTCACGATTCGGGCCAACGGGCCCGAACCACCCCGAGAGGTCGTCAATTCCGATGCGTCAACCGTCCCCCACAGCGCGCCGTGTGGCTGCGGCATCCGTAGGCCTGGTTCTGGCAGCGGGCGCCGCCGCCTGCGGGCCGAAGGACAACGATGCCAAGGGCTCCGATGGCGACTCCACCCCCCACAAGGGCGGCACGCTCACGGTCCTGAACTCCGAGGCCCAGACGGACTTCGACCCCGCGCGTCTGTACACCTCCGGCGGTGGCAACGTCCCGTCCCTGGTCTTCCGTACGCTCACCACCCGCAACCGCGAGAACGGCGCGGCCGGCGCCAAGGTCGTCCCGGACCTCGCCACCGACACCGGGCGCCCCAACAAGGACGCGACCGTGTGGACGTACACCCTGAAGAAGGGCCTCAAGTACGAGGACGGCACGCCGATCACCTCCGCCGACATCAAGTACGGCGTCGAGCGCTCGTTCGCGCCCGAACTGTCCGGCGGTGCCCCCTACTTGAGGGACTGGCTGGTCGGCGCGGCCGGCTACCAGGGCCCGTACAAGAACAAGAAGGACACGAAGGGCCTGTCGGCGATCGAGACGCCGGACAGCCGGACCGTCGTCTTCCACCTGAACAAGCCCGAGGGCGAGTTCCCGTACCTGGCCACGCAGACGCAGTTCACGCCCGTACCCAAGGCCAAGGACGCGGGTACGAAGTACGAGGAGCACCCGATCTCGTCCGGCCCGTACAAGGTCGTCAAGAACGAGAACGACGGTGAGCACCTCGTCCTGGAGCGCAACACGTACTGGTCCACGGCCGTGGACGACGAGCGCAAGGCCTACCCGGACAAGGTCGACGTGCGGTCCGGTCTGGACTCGTCCGTGATCAACCAGCGGCTGTCCGCGTCCCAGGGCGCGGACGCGTCCGCCGTCACGACGGACACCAACCTCGGTCCGGCCGAACTCGCCAAGGTGTCGGGCGACAAGTCCCTGGCCGCGCGCGTCGGCACGGGCCACTTCGGCTACACGAACTACATAGCGTTCAACCCGACCGTCAAGCCGTTCAACAACGTCAAGGTGCGGCAGGCGATCTCCTACGCCGTCGACCGGTCGTCGGTGATCAACGCGGCCGGCGGTTCCGCGCTCGCCGAGGCGGCCACCACCTACCTGCCGAACCAGAAGTCCTTCGGCTACACGCCGTACGACCTCTTCCCGGCGGGCCCCACCGGCAACGCCGCGAAGGCCAAGCAGCTGCTGGCCCAGGCGGGTTACAAGAGCGGGTTCACGATCACCCTGAGCCACTCCAACGCCAAGGACTTCGAGACCAGCCCGGAGATCGCGACCGCGATCCAGGACGCGCTCAAGAAGGCCGGCATCACGGTCAAGCTGCAGGGCCTGGAGGACAACGACTACCGGGACAAGATCCACAACGTGAAGACCGAGCCCGGCTTCTTCCTCGCCCACTGGGGTGCCGACTGGCCCTCCGGCGGTCCCTTCCTTGCCCCGATCTTCGACGGCCGCCAGATCGTCAAGGACGGCGCGAACTTCAACAACGGCCTGCTCAACGACAAGTCGGTCAATGACGAGATTGACGCGATCAACAAGTTGACCGATCTTGACGCTGCCGCCAAGAGGTGGGGTGCACTGGACAAGAAGATCGGCGAGCAGGCCCTGACCGTGCCGCTGTTCCACCCCGTCTACAAGCGCCTGGTCGGCAGCGACATCAAGAACGTCGTGATCAGCGACTGGACCGGCGTGCTGGACATCTCGCAGGTCTCGGTGAAGTAGCGCCGTGAGCGAAGCCCTTGTCGCCTCCCAGGTCCCCGAGGTGTCCTCCTCGGGGACCTCGGGGGCCCGTCAGTTCTGGCGGCGGCTGCGTACGCAGCGCGCCGCCCTCGTCGCGGCGGCCGTCGTCGCGCTGCTGGTCCTGGTCGCGCTCGCCGCGCCGCTGCTCACGGCGATCGAGGGCCAGGACCCGACCACGTACCACCCCTCGCTCGTCGACTCCGCGCGCGGGGGCGTACCGATCGGCTCCTTCGGAGGCGTGAGCGGGGACCACTGGCTCGGCGTCGAACCGCAGACCGGACGCGACCTGTTCGCGCGGCTGGTCTACGGCGCCAGGGTCTCCCTGGGCGTCGCGCTCGCCGCCACCGCCGTGCAGGTCTTCCTCGGTGTCGTCGTCGGCGTCGCGGCCGCGCTCGGCAACCGATGGGTTGATCAACTGTTGAGCCGGCTCGCGGACATCATCGTCGCCATGCCATTGATGATCATGGCGTTGGCTCTGCTGGCCATCGTGCCCAGCAGCTTCCCGAGGCCGGTGCTGGTCGCGCTCATCATCGGCTTCGTCGCCTGGGGCACCATCGCCAAGATCGCGCGCGCCGCGACGCTCGGCCTGAAGGAACTCGACTACGTCTCCGCCGCCCGGCTCAGTGGCTGGAGCACCTGGCGGATCGCCCGCCGGGAACTGCTGCCCGGGCTCGCCGCGCCCGTCATCACCTACGCCGCGCTCATGGTTCCGGCCAACATCTCCATCGAGGCCGCGCTGTCCTTCCTCGGTGTCGGTGTGAAGCCTCCGACGCCGTCCTGGGGACAGATGCTCACCTCCGCCAACGTCTGGTACCAGGCCGCCCCGCAGTACCTGCTGCTGCCGGCGGGCGCGCTGTTCGTGACCGTGCTCGCGCTCACCGTCCTCGGCGACGGCATCCGCACCGCCCTGGACCCGCGCGCGGCCTCCCGCCTGCGCGTGGGCACGGGCCGCAAGCAGGAGGCCAAGGCGGACACGGGCGCCGAGCCGGAGGCGCGGTCATGAGCGGCTTCGCCGGTTTCGCGCTGCGCCGGACCGTGGCCACCGTGATCACCCTGCTCGCCATCTCGGTGATCATCTACGTCGTCTTCTACGCCACTCCCGGCAACGTCGCCCAGATCACCTGCGGCCCGCGCTGCTCACCGGAACAGGTCCACCAGGTCGCCCAGCAGCTCAAGCTCGGCGACCCCCTGTACCTGCGCTACTGGCACTTCTTGGAAGGCATCGTCGTCGGCCAGGACTACTCGACGGGCACGTCCGTCGAGCACTGCTCGGCACCCTGCCTCGGGCTCTCGTACCAGACCGACCAGCAGGTCACCCAGATCATCCTGACGAAGCTGCCCGTCAGCCTCTCGCTGGTCGTCGGAGCGATGGTGCTCTGGCTCCTGCTGGGCGTCGGCACCGGGGTGCTCTCCGCCTGGCGGCGCGGCCGGTTCACCGAGCGTGCGCTGACCGGCCTCACCCTCGCGGGCATCTCCACACCCGTCTTCGTCATCGGCCTCGTCCTGATGATCGTGGTCTGCGGGCAACTGGAGCTGCTGCCCTTCCCGGAGTACGTCTCCTTCTCCGACGACCCCGAGCAGTGGGCCTGGGGCCTGCTGCTGCCCTGGTTCACCCTCGCCCTCGGCGAGTCGGCCTACTTCGCCCGGCTCACCCGGGCGTCGATGCTGGAGACGCTCGCGGAGGACCACATCCGCACCTTCCGCGCCTACGGGGTGGGCGAGCGGTCCATCGTGGGCCGGCACGCCCTGCGGGGCGCCATGGCACCGATCATCGCCCTGAACGCCAACGACTTCGGCAGTGCGGTGGGCGGTGCCGTGCTCATCGAGTCGCTCTTCGGTCTGCCCGGCATCGGCCAGGAACTGGTGCATGCCGTGACCGTCGTGGACCTCCCGGTCGTGGTCGGCATGGTCCTGGTGATCGGCTTCTTCGTGGTCCTCGCCAACGCCGTCGCGGACGTTCTGTACGCGGTGGCCGACCGACGGGTGGTACTGACGTGAGTCTCGTCCAAGTCACGGATCTGTCCGTGGAGTTCGGGGACCTCAGGGCCGTCGACGGCCTCTCCTTCAGCCTGGAGCAGGGCGGCGCCCTGGCCCTGGTCGGCGAGTCCGGCTCCGGCAAGTCCACGGTCGCCTCGGCCCTGCTGGGGCTGCACCGCGGCACCGGCGCGCGGGTCGGCGGCTCGATCGAGGTCGCGGGCGTCGACGTACAGCAGGCGTCCGAAGACGGCCTGCGGAGGCTGCGCGGCGCGAAGGCGGCCATGGTCTTCCAGGACCCGCTGTCGTCCCTCGACCCGTACTACGCGATCGGCGACCAGATCGCGGAGGTGTACCGCGTGCACACGCGCGTGTCGCGACGAGCGGCACGCGCGCGTGCGACGGACGTGCTGGACCGGGTGGGAATTCCGGACGCACGGCGCCGGTCGCGGTCCCGTCCGCACGAGTTCAGCGGCGGTATGCGGCAGCGCGCGCTCATCGCCATGGCGCTGGCCTGCGAGCCCGGCCTGCTGATCGCCGACGAGCCGACCACCGCGCTCGACGTGACCGTCCAGGCCCAGATCCTCGACCTGCTGCACACGCTGCGCGAGGAGACCGGCATGGGGCTGCTGCTCGTCACGCACGACGTGGGCGTGGCCGCCGAGAGCGTCGACGAGGTGCTCGTCATGCGGCACGGGCGCGTGGTCGAACACGGGCCGGTCGGCACCGTGCTGGGATCGCCCGCCCAGGCGTACACCCGCGAACTCCTCGGTGCCGTCCCGCGCGTGGACGCGCCGCGCGCACCCTCGGAGGCGTCCGACGAGGTCTTCCTGGAGGCGAAGGGCCTCAGGCGGGAGTTCGGGCGCGGCAAGCGGGCGTTCGCGGCCGTGGACGACGTGTCGCTGGCCATCCACCGGGGCGAGACCCTCGGCGTCGTCGGCGAGAGCGGCAGCGGCAAGACGACCCTGGGGCGCATGCTGGTCGGGCTGCTGGAGCCGACCGCGGGGGAGGTCCGCTACGACGGGCACGCGCGCGTGGGCGTGAACCCGGCCGTGCAGATGGTCTTCCAGGACCCCGTCTCCTCCCTCAACCCCCGCCGCAGCGTGGGCGAGTCGATCGCCGACCCGCTGCGCGCGCGTGGGGAGCGGGACGAGAAGCGGATCAGGGGGCGGGTGACGGAGCTGCTGGAGCGCGTGGGGCTCGACGGGGCGCACTACGATCGCTACCCGCACGAGTTCAGTGGTGGCCAACGCCAGCGTGTGGGCATCGCGCGGGCACTCGCGGCCGACCCGCGCGTCATCGTCTGCGACGAGCCCGTCTCCGCGCTGGACGTGACGACGCAGGCCCAGGTCGTCGCCCTCCTCGGCGCACTCCAGCGCGAACTCGGGCTCGCGCTCGTCTTCGTGGCGCACGACCTCGCCGTCGTCCGTCAGGTCAGCGACCGGGTCATGGTGATGCGCGGCGGCCGGATCGTCGAGTCCGGGCCCGCCGACGAGGTGTACGACAACCCCCAGGACCCGTACACCAAGCAGCTCCTGGCCGCCGTGCCGGCGCTCGACCCCCAGGTCGCGGCCCGACGCAGGGCGGTCCGGCGGGAGTTGGCCGCCGCCTGACGTAACGTAACTACTTGATCTCTTAGCGCGATCGAACGCCACCCGCACGGGAAAGTTACGAGCGTTCACCCCTTTTGGTGGTGCGACGGACAACCGTCCGTCGCGCCACCGCCTTGTCCGCATACGTTCTTCCCGCTGCGAGCCGCCGGGTCAACGGCGGCTCTCCAAACGGGAGATCGGGGGTGCGCTTGTGCGCATCGGACTGCTTACGGAGGGTGGCTATCCGTATGTGAGCGGTGACGCCAGGCTCTGGTGCGACCGGCTCGTGCGCGGGCTCGGGCAGCACGAGTTCGACGTCTACGCGCTCAGCCGCACCGAGCACCAGGAAGACGAGGGCTGGATCCCGCTGCCACCGCAGGTCAGCCGCGTGCGGACGGCACCGCTGTGGACGGCCGACGACGACGGGATCCGTTACGGGCGGCGGGCGCGCCGACGGTTCGCCGAGTGCTACGGCGAGTTGGCGACCGCGCTGTGCGCGGGGAGCGCCGGGGACCGTTCCGAGGCGTCCGGGAATGCCCACGCCACTGAGGCGGACCGTTTCGGCAGCGCGCTGTACGCACTCGCCGAACTCGCCCGCGACGAAGGCGGGCTGGTGGGAGCGCTCCGCTCCGAGACGGCGGTACGCGCCCTGGAGCGCGCCTGTCGTGCGCCGGGCGCCCTGAGGGCGGCGCGCGAGGCCCGCGTACCGGATCTGCTCGCCGTCGCCGCACATCTGGAACACACCCTGCGCCCCCTCTCGCTCGACTGGTACGAGGACGACGGGCTCGGCTCGGTCGACCTGTGCCACGCGACGTCCGGCGGCCCCGCGGCCCTGCCCGGCCTGCTCGCCGGCCACTTCCACGGCGTACCCCTGCTCGTGACCGAGTACGGTGTCCGGCTGCGCACGCACTACCTGGCCGCCACGGACGCTCCGCCCGCCGTACGGTCCCTGCTCGCCTCCTTCCACGGCAGGCTCGCCGCCGAGATCTACGACAGGGCCGAGGTCGTCACGCCCGGCAACGCGCACGCCCGCCGCTGGCAGGAACGCTGCGGCGCCGACCGCGCGAAGCTCCGCACCGTCTACCCGGGCATGGATGCCTCCCGCTTCGCGGAGGTGGGCGAGTCCCCGCAATGCGCGGACCCCGACACCCTGGTCTGGGTCGGCCGAGTCGAACCCGCCAAGGACCTGGTCTCGTTGCTGCACGCCTTCGCGGAGATCCGCAAGGAGGAGCCGAAGGCCCGGCTGCGGATCGTCGGCACACCGGCCGGCAGCGAGGGCGAGGCCTATCTCGGGCACTGCCGGGTGCTGGCCGCGCAGCTCTTCCCCGACGAGGCCGAAGGGCTGCACTCCGTCGGCGACAACCCCGTCTCCTTCCAGGACGTCGGCGGCCCCGAACTCCCGGACCTCGCCGACGCGTACGCCGCCGGCGCCGTGACCGTACTGTCCAGCGTCGTCGAGGGATTCCCGATCAGCCTGATCGAGGCCATGTTCTGCGGCCGCGCGACGGTGTCCACGGACGTCGGCGCGGTCGTGGAGGTCATCGGGGGCACGGGGCTCGTCGTACCGCCGCGCAACCCGCGGGCGCTCGCCGAGGCGTGCCTGGCGCTCCTGCGCGACCCCGAGCGCCGTGAGCGCTTGGGCGCCGCCGCACGCGCGCGTGCGCTCGAACTGTTCACCGTCGAGCAGAACACCACGGCATTTCACGGCATTTACCTGGAGATCGTCTCGCACACGCCGGTGCGCCGGGTCGTCCTCGATGCCGCCGGGGAGCCGCTGCCCTTCGCCGCCCCCGCCGAGGCCCATGTGCCCGGCCGCTGGACCGACCCGGCAGAACGCGTCGTGGCCCGGGGCGGACCCGGCTGGGCGGCGGCGGACGCACCGGGACGCGCGACGCGGCCTGCGCCTGCCAGGCCCGCGATGCCGGCCACGGGGGGTGCGCGATGAGCGACTTGGGAGCACTGGACCGTCCCGGCATGCACAGCCCCGGAGCCTGGGACGAACGGTCACAGGGGTGGCTCGCCGAGGAGACCTCCATGGCGGACGGCGCCGCCGGAGGCGAAGCGGCGCCGGGTCTGCCCGACGGTGACGAGACACCAGGGTGCGGCGGTGGCGAGGCGGAGGCCACCGGGTGCGGGGGCGCCGGCACCGAGGCTTCCTTACGCGCGCGTGCCGATGCCAACGCCGACGCCCCGGCCGCCCGGCGGCAACCCGCCCCCCGGCGGGCCGGCGCCGACCCCGTGAAGGCGTTGATGCACCGTCACCGTGAGCTGTGCGAGCGGGCAGTGGACTCCCTGGAGATCGCGGCGGGCCTCGAAGCCCACGGCGTCACGGACCGGACCGCCACCCGCTTCCGCCACCGGGACGTCTTCTCCCTGGCGGAGGAGATGTTCGCGCGCATGGGCCGCGACGACGACGCCCCTGCCCGCCCCGCACCCCTCGACACCCCCCGGGCGCGCGCCGACTGGGCCCTGCTCACCCTCCTGCCCGGAGCACTGTGCGCCGCGACCGTGGCCGCCCTGCACCTCACCCACGGACAGTCCCGAGCGATCGCGGCCGGCGTCGGCGTCCTCGCCGTGGCCCTCGCATTGCGCACCGCGCTCACCCGCGGTCCCCTCGGCGCCACGAACCGCACACCTCCGGGATCCGGGCGCGGGTCCGGCAGCCGAGTGTGGACGTACTGGCTCGTCGCCTACGCCGTCCTCGGCGACGGCCTCCTGCGCGCGGCCCTCGCCGGAGGCCCCGAGGTCCGCGCGCAGGAGGCCGTCGCCGACGGCTCCTGGCCCCTCGCCACGGCCCCCGTCCTGGCCCTCACCCTGTCCTGCGCCCCCGCCGCCTGGTGCGCCCACCTGTTCGCCGTACGCGCCCGTCGCAGACTGACCGCCAGCCGCGGCCTGGAGGAGTTCGCCGTCTCCGTACGGCCGCTGCTGCTCGGTGCGTTCGCCCTGTTCCTGTGCGCCCTGACGGCCCTGCTCGCCCTGTGCGGCACAGCCCTGGGGGAGAGCGCGGCCTACGCCCAGACCGTCACCCTGGGCGCCCTGCTGCTCCTCGCCCGCCTCCTCACCACACACGGCTTCACCCTTGGTCCGGCACTCGCTCTCACCGCCACGGCCACGGCCGAGGCGACCGCCCTGGCCACGGTCTTCGCGGGCCGCCTGCCCGGGTGCGGCTTCCTCGCCGTCCCGGTGGAAACCGTGTCCGACGCCTGGGGCCCCGGCAGCGTCCCTGCGCTCGCCTGCGGGGCGGCGGCGCTGACCCTGCTGATCCACTCGGCCCGCACCCTCACCCGGGCCTCGGCCCACGCCCCCGAGGACCGGCCGTGCTGACGCGCCGGACACCCCCGGAGCACCTCCACAAGTCGCCCCCAGGCCGGCGAGCTTCGGCCCGCACCACGCCGCAGCCGCCCGGTCCCGCCGCGCGAGGCAACCGCACCACCCCCTCCGAAGGAGAAGTCCAGATGATCACCTCCCGACCCGACGCCTCGGCCCCGGGAGCCGCCCGATGAGAGTCCTGTTGATCGGAGCCAACGGCTACCTCGGCCGCTTCGTCGCCGACCGTCTGCTCGCCGACCCGGCGGTCCAGCTCACCGCGCTCGGCCGCGGGGACGACGCCGACGTCCGGTTCGACCTCGCGTCAGGCAGCCCCGGAGCGCTCACCCGCTTCCTCGACGCGGTCCACCCCGGAGTCGTCGTCAACTGCGCCGGCGCCACCCGGGGCGGAGCCCGCGACCTCACCCGCCACAACACCGTCGCCGTCGCCACCGTCTGCGAAGCCCTCAGGCGCAGCGGCTGCGGCGCCCGCATGGTGCAGATCGGCTGTGGCGCCGAGTACGGCCCGAGCCAGGCGGGCTCCTCCACGGCCGAGGACGCGGTGCCGCGCCCCGGCGGCCCGTACGGCGTGAGCAAGCTCGCCGCCACCGAACTGGTCCTCGGTTCCGGCCTGGACGCGGTCGTCCTGCGGGTCTTCTCACCGGCCGGCCCCGGCACCCCCGCCGGCTCGCCGCTCGGTCGCCTCGCCGAGGCCATGCGCCGTGCCATGCAGTCCGGCGACGGCGAACTCAAGCTCGGCGGCCTCGGCGTCCAGCGCGACTTCATCGATGTACGGGACGTGGCCCGCGCCGTGCACGCGGCCTCGCTCTCGGCCGCACAGGGCGTCATCAACATCGGCTCGGGCCGCGCCATCCGCCTGCGTGACGCCGCCGGCGTGCTCGCCCGCGTGGCCGGATACGGCGGCGCCCTCCACGAACTCGACGCCCCGCCCGGAGCCCTGCGGCCGACCATCGGCCACCCGCGCCCTGAACCCGACCACGCGGCCCCGGTCGCGTACCCGTACCCGGACGGCTGCGGCAGCTGGCAGCAGGCCGACGTGCGTACCGCACGCGACCGGCTCGGCTGGCGTCCCCGGATCAACCTCGAAGAGTCCCTCGCCGACATCTGGATGGAGGCTGCATGTCGTATCTGACCAGCACCAGAGCGGGCACCGCGAGCACCGACGTCCGCACCGGCTTCGGCATCCCCGGCTACGCACACCCCCTCGTCGCCCCCACCGAGTGGGCCGAACTCACCCGCCCGGGAACGCCCTTGCACTGGGTCGTCCTCAACGTGTCCGACGGCCCCGGCTCCCGCCCCGATCCACACTGTCTCGAGGCAGCCGGACGCCTGCGCAACGCGGGCGTGAGGGTCCTCGGCCATCTCGACTGCGCGTACGGGGCCCGGTCCTTCGGCGAGGCGATCTCCGACGCGTACCGCCACATCGACTGGTACCAGGTCGACGGCTTCCTCCTGGACCGCTGCCCGAGCGAACGCGTCTCGCTCCCCGAGATCCGCCGCATCGCCGGCACGCTCCGCACGATCCGTGACGGTGCCCACATCGTCCTCGGCCACGGCACCCACCCGCACCCCGGCTATGCGGACAGCGCCGACCAGATGGTCACCTTCCGCGGCCCCTGGAGCGACTACCGCTGGTCGCAGGTGGCCGAGTGGACGGCCGGCCACCCGCCCGAGCGCTTCTGCCACTTCGTCCACGGGGTGCCCCGCCCGCACCTGGAGGAGGCACTGCGCATCGCCCGCTGGCAGGGCGCCTCGACCATCTACTTCACCGATCACACCGACCGCAGTGGCCGCAGCGACCCCTGGGCGACCATGCCCGGCTACTGGGACGAAATCGTCTCGCGGATTGGAACGGGTGTCTCGGAATGAAGAAGGCCGTGGCAGTGTTACGGGGAGAACAACTGTAGTGATTGACCGACCAACGGAGTCCCCGTGTCGCTGCCACCCCTGGTCGAGCCCGCTTCTGAGCTCACCGTAGACGAGGTCCGCAGGTACTCCCGCCACCTGATCATCCCCGACGTGGGGATGGACGGGCAGAAGCGGCTGAAGAACGCCAAGGTGCTCTGTGTGGGCGCCGGCGGCCTGGGCTCGCCGGCGCTGATGTACCTGGCCGCGGCGGGCGTGGGCACGCTCGGCATCGTGGAGTTCGACGAGGTCGACGAGTCGAACCTGCAGCGCCAGATCATCCACAGCCAGGCCGACATCGGCCGCTCCAAGGCCGCGTCCGCGCGCGACTCCGTCCTTGGCATCAACCCGTACGTGAACGTGATCCTTCACGAGGAGCGGCTCGAGGCCGACAACGTGATGGACATCTTCAGCCAGTACGACCTGATCGTCGACGGCACGGACAACTTCGCGACCCGCTACCTGGTCAACGACGCGGCCGTGCTGCTCAACAAGCCGTACGTGTGGGGTTCGATCTACCGCTTCGACGGCCAGGCCTCCGTCTTCTGGTCCGAGCACGGCCCCTGCTACCGCTGCCTCTACCCGGAGCCCCCGCCGCCGGGCATGGTCCCCTCCTGCGCCGAGGGCGGCGTCCTGGGCGTGCTGTGCGCGTCCATCGGCTCCATCCAGGTCAACGAGGCCATCAAGCTCCTCGCGGGCATCGGCGAGCCCCTCGTCGGCCGCCTGATGATCTACGACGCCCTGGAGATGCAGTACCGCCAGGTGAAGGTCCGCAAGGACCCGAACTGCGCGGTCTGCGGCGAGAACCCGACCGTCACCGAGCTCATCGACTACGAGGCCTTCTGCGGCGTCGTCTCCGAGGAGGCCCAGGAGGCCGCCGCCGGCTCGACGATCACTCCCAAGCAGCTCAAGGAGTGGATCGACGACGGCGAGAACATCGAGATCATCGACGTGCGCGAGATCAACGAGTACGAGATCGTCTCGATCCCCGGCGCCAAGCTGATCCCGAAGAACGAGTTCCTCATGGGCACCGCCCTGGAGAGCCTCCCGCAGGACAAGAAGATCGTCCTGCACTGCAAGACGGGTGTCCGCAGTGCGGAAGTCCTCGCGGTCCTGAAGTCCGCGGGCTTCTCGGACGCCGTGCACGTCGGAGGCGGCGTGATCGGCTGGGTCCACCAGATCGAGCCCGGCAAGCCGGTGTATTAGTCCGGCAAGCCGGTGTACTGGCCCGACAGGCCGGTGTACTGGTCGGCGCACCAGGCGCACGCCTTCTCGGCAGGGGCTCGGCACTTCGCGTGCCGGGCCCCTGTCCGCTTCCCGGACCGGGAGTGCCCGGGCTACGAGGCGCAGACCTTGCCGTCCTTCGGCACCGTCCCCTGCAGCAGATACGCGTTCACCGTCGAGTCGACGCAGTCGCTCCCACTGCCGTACGCGCCGTGTCCCTCGCCCTTCCAGGTGAGCTCCACGCCGACGCCTCTGCCCAGCTCGTCGGCCATCTTCCGGGCGCCCTCGTACGGAGTCGCCGGGTCGCCGGTGTTGCCGACCACCAGGATCGGTGCCGCACCGGGCGCGCTCACCTCCGGGTTGTCGTACTGTCCGGCCACCGGCCAGTCGTGGCACCAGCCGGCCGTGTCCCAGCCGAGGAAGTCCCCGAAGACGGGCGAGATCCTCTCGAACGCCGGCAGCAGCTTCTTCGTCTCCTCGGCGGTCGGCCGCTGCTTGTCGTCCAGGCACGATATGACTCGTTGCGAGTGGGTGGTCGTGCCGTAGTGCCCCGATGTGTCGCGGTCGTTGTAACCGTCGGCGAGCGCCAGCAGCTCCGAACCGTCGCCCTGCTCCGCCGAGTTCAGAGCGCTGGTCAGCGTCGGCCAGCCGGCCTTGCTGTACAGCGGCAGGACGATGCCGGTCAGGGCGAGCGTCTGCGTCAGTTTCCGCCCGGACGAGGTGGTCAGCGGGTTCGTGTCGAGCCGCTTCACCAGGTTCGCGATCTTCTGGGCGCCCTGCTTCGGGTCCTGGCCGGTCGACTTGAGGTAGTCGTCCAGGGCGCGCTGGAAGCCCTTGGTCTGGTTCTCGGCGTGACCCACGGTGTCGGCGCTCGGGTCGACGACCGCGTCGAGGGTCAGCCGCCCCACGTGCCGGGGGAACAAGTGGGCGTAGACGCCGCCGAGTTCGGTGCCGTACGAGATGCCGAAGTAGTGCATCTTCGTGTCGCCCAGCACCTGGCGCATCAGGTCCAGGTCGCGGGCTGTGTCTGTCGTCGACACGTGCGCCATCAGCTTTCCGGCGGCCTTCGCGCAGCCTTTCCCGAAGTCGACGGCGTCCTGGAAGTACGCCTTCTCCTCGGCGGGGGTGTCCGGGGTGGCGTCCACGTCCTCGGCGGCCTGGATGTTCCTGTCGCTGCGGCAGCGCACGCCCTCACTGGCGGCGACCCCGCGCGGGTCCCAGCTCACCAGGTCGTACCGCTCGCGGAGCACGGACACCGTGGAGGCGTACGAGGGCATCATGGACACGCCCGAGCCGCCGGGGCCGCCGAAGTTGAACAGGAGCGAGCCGATGCGCTTTCCTCCGCGGGCCTTGGCCCGGATGAGTGCGAGGCCGATCGTGTCGCCCTCCGGCCTGGACCAGTCCAGCGGGGCCTTCAGCGTCGCGCACTGCCAGTCGTTTCCCGGCGCCGGGGAGCCGGCGGTGCCCTCGCAGCGCTTCCACGCGAGCTTCTGCCCGGTCAGTGAGGAGGGCAGCGCGGCGGTCGTACCCGCGGGGGAGCCGGACGACGGTGAGGCGGCCGTGCTCGTCCTGTCACCACCGCCCTTGCTGTCGTCGGACGGCGAACCGCTGCTGCAACCGCCCACCAGGAGCGCCGCGGCGGCCCCCAGCGCGGTGAACCGCACCCATCGCGCCATGTGTCTTCCCCCCTCACAGGCCGTCCGCATCGAGCAGCAGACGGCGGTCAGGCCATGGTAGGCGGATCAAGCCACATCCGCCCGAGCCTGTGGATAACCTTCTGACCTGCGTGTTTATCCGGAATCCGCCGTGCGCTTCAGGAGCAGACGATTCCGGCCGGTGGCACCTTCCCGTCCAGGAGATAGCCGTTCACCGCAGCCTGCACGCACTTGTTCTTGCTGTCGTATGAGCCATGCCCCTGGCCCTTGTACGTCAGCTCGACGCCGACACCCTTGCCCAGCGCGTCCACCATCTTCTTCGCGCCCTCGTACGGTGTGGCCGGGTCGCCGGTGTTGCCGACGACGAGGATCGGCGCGGCCCCCGGCGCGCTCACGTCGGGATGGTCGGCGGCGCCCGACACGGCCCAGTCGGTGCAGCCGGCCATGCCCCAGGCCAAGAAGTCACCGAACAGGGGCGAGGCGGACCGGAACTCGGGCAGCTTCTGCTGCACATAGCCGGTGCTGTAGCGGGGCTTGTCGTCGGCGCAATTGATCGCGATGTTGGCTGGGGTGATGTTGCTGTACTCGCCGTTCTCGTTGCGCCCGTTCAGCGAGTCGGACAGGGCCATGAGGACCTTGCCGTCGCCGTCGTACGCCTGTTCCAGGCCCTGGGTGAGGTACTGCCAGAAGTCCTTCGAGTACAGCGCCTGCGCGATGCCGTTGGTCGCGGCGGTCTGGGTCAGCCGGCGGGGGAAGATGCCGGGGATCGGCTTGCTGTCGAGGTCCTTCAGTAGTGTGGCGATGCGGTCCTTCACGTCCTGCGCGGTGTCGCCGATGGGGCAGTCCGTGGTCTTCGACGTGCAGTCCTCGGCGAAGTTGTCGAGCGCCAGCTGGAAGCCCTTGGCCTGTCCGAGCGAGCCCTGTTCGGAGTTCTGCGTCGGGTCGACGACCGCGTCGAAGACGGCACGGCCCACGTGCCCTGGGAACAAGTGGGCGTAGACGCCACCGAGTTCGGTGCCGTAGGAGATGCCGAAGTAGTGCAGCTTGTCGTCACCGAGGACCTGCCGCATCAGGTCCATGTCCCGGGCCGCGTCGGTGGTGCGCACATGCGGCAGGACCTTCTTGGAGTTCTTCTCGCAGGCAGCGTTGAACTCCTTGGTGTTGTCCAGGAACTCGGCGCGCTCGGCGGCGTCGTCGGGGGTCGCGTCCTGCTGGAAGTACGCGTCGAGCTGCTGGTCGCTCTCGCACTTCACGGGAGCGCTGCGGCCGACTCCGCGCGGGTCGAAGCTGACCAGGTCGTAGCGGGTGCGCAGCTTCGCGTAGTCCTGGCCGAAGGAGGGCAGCGTGGACACGCCCGAGCCGCCGGGTCCGCCGAAGTTGAAGACGAGCGAGCCGATACGCCTGCTCCTCTCGCCGCTCGCCTTCGCCCGGATCAGCGCGATGCCGATCGTGTCGCCCTTGGGTTCGGCCCAGTCGAGGGGCGCCTTCATCGTGGCGCACTGCCACTGGCCGCCGTTCGGCAGAGGCGACGGGGCGTCGCCGCCGCCCTCCGCCGCGGACGGGGCCGGGCAGTCCTTCCAGTCCAGCTTCTGGGCCGACAGATCCGTGTCCTGCGAGTCCGTGGAGCCGTCGCTGCAGCCCGCCAGCAGCACGGAGGACAGCAGCACCACGGTGGCGGTCAGTGCGGCGGCGCGCAGGCGGGGATTCGGCATGCTTCCATCCTGCGGGCACGCGCGTGCGGGCGCTCGGGGCGCGAGCCGTAAGGGGTACTGAGAAGTACACCCGTCTACGGCCTTCGTACTACAGCGCGCCCTTGCGTGAGAGCTGGTTGAAGGCCAGCCAGCCCGGCAGCACCGGCAGCCACAGCGTCAGCAGACGGAACAGCAGGACGGCCGGGGCCGCCACCTCCTTGGGCAGGCCCACGGCGATCAGACCGACCGTCAGGGTCGCCTCGACCGCGCCCACACCGCCCGGGGTCGGGGCGGCGGACCCGAGCGCGTTGCCGGCGAGGAAGACGACGGCGACGCTGGCGATGCTGAGGGAGGTGCCCTGGCTGCCGAAGGCACGGATCGAGGCGTCCAGGCACATCACGAAGCAGGCGGTCAGCAGCAGCATGCCGCCGATGCCGGTGACGAGTTTCTGCGGTCGCTGCAGCACGTCCAGCATGCGCGGCACGACACCGGCGAAAAGCGACCGCACGCGCGTGGAGACGAATTTCCGCAGGAAGGGCACCGAGGTGACCACGAGGACGAGCACCGCCACCGTCAGCAGACCCGCGATGACCGTCCGGGACGGCGACAGCGAGGGCGTCTTCTCGGTGCCGGTGAGGTAGCCGAAGGACAGCAGCATCAGAATGTGGCAGCCGAGCCCGAACAGCTGCGAGGCGCCCACACTCGCCACCGCGAGCCCCGGACGCACCCCCGAGCGTTGCAGGAAGCGGGTGTTGAGAGCGACGCCGCCCACCGCGGCCGGAGCGACGATCTTGACGAACGACCCGGCTACCTGAGCCGCCACGGCCCGCAGGAACGGCACCCGCTCGGGCACGAACCCCAGCAGTGCCATCGCCGCCGCGAAGTAGCTGGCCGCCGAGAACGCCACGGCCGCCAGGACCCAGCCCCACTGCGCGTTCGCGACCAGGGGGCCGAGTTCGATGTGGGTGAGCTGGGTCAGCAGGAAGTAGGCACCGATGGCGCCGGCGATGAAACTGATCAGCGTGCGCGGCCGCACCCGCTCCAGGCGGGCGGGCTCCACCGGCGCCTGCGGCCTGATCAACAGCACCTGATGACGGATCTGCGTGAGCAGATCCTCCTCGCGAGCCTCGTCCAGGGCTTCGTCGATGGCCCGCTTCTCGGCCCGCTGCTCGGCGCGTACGGCCTTCTTGTCGGGCTTTTCCAGTACGACGGGCCCGGCGTCGTCCGAGGCCTCCTCCAGCCGGGCCTGCTTGGCCTGCCGGGACGCCTCCAGGACTGCCTCGCGCTCGCGCTGGGCCCGCTCCCGGGCCAGCTTGCGCAGGGTCGCGCGGGAGGTGCGGCTGAGGGCGATGGGCTGCAGCATCGGCAGACAGTCCGCCACGTCGTCCGGGCCGAGCACGCCCACCGCCGACGCCACCGCGCGCTCCGCGCCCACCCGCAGTCCGAGCGTCACCAGGAGCTGTGAGATGTCCATGCGCAGCAGCAGGTCGCCGGCCGCGATCTCGCCGACGCGCAGATCGGTCAGGATCACCGTGCCGGAACGATCCACCAGAATCGCCTCGCCCACCAGCCTGCGGTGCGCGATGCGCCGGGACTGCAGCGCCCGGACCTGGTGCCAGGTGTCGTGCAGCAGCTCGTCGGTGATCTCGTCGTCCGCCAGGGTGTCGAGCGTGCGCCCGCCCGTGTGCTCGTAGACGAGTATCACGGCGTCGGGGCCGAGCTCCGACGTCGCGATCAGCTTGGGCGCGTTGGCGCCGGCCGCGATGGCCGCGTAGGCGAGCAGCGCCTCCTGCTCCAGCGCCTGCCGCAGCGACTGGAGGCTGCTGCGCGTGGCGAAGCCGCGCAGCGTCAGATTGCGCCACGCGCGGTAGAAGAACCCCTGCGCCTGCTGCTCCCGGTCGACCACCGTCACGTCCAGCGGCGGTCCGTCCTCCAAGGTGACGAAGTAGCGCCGGCCGCGATCGCCCGTCTCCGGGTTGTCCGACACCTCCTCGCGGGCCGCGCTCACCGGACGGAAGCCGACGTGCCGGAGGCCCGCCATCAGGGTCCGCCCGGTGGGGCGGACATTGGGCGAGCCGACCGCGTACAGGGTCCCGTAGGCCACGGTCCAGCCCATCAGCACCGTCAGGATGATCGAGAACGGTGTCGTGTAGCCCGTGACGAGCATCGAGAAGGCGTCGAGGAGCAGCACGATCCACAGCACCGCGCGCCAGCGTGGCCGCCGGGACATGCCGACGGCCGTCATGTACGCGATGACCGGCGCGAGATAGCCGTGGACCGGGTCGGTCAGGGCGTGGATGTCGCCGGGGGAGGGCTGGGTGAGGGCCTCCTGGATGGAGTCGGGCGCGGCCTTGGCGACCCACAGGTCTGTGGCCAGAGTCACTCCGTGCGCGAGGACCGCGGCGAGCACACCGTCGGCGATGCGCAGCCCGTCGCGCTTGATCAGCCGCTCGATCGCGAACGCGACCGGTACCAGGAGGATCGCGATGCTGGACGCCAGACCCGCGATCTTGATGAGCAGATCGGGCGCCTGCCCGGTGCCCTTGTTGATGTCCTGTTCGAGGCCCGAGGTGGTGCCGTGGGCGAACGCGGCGATCGCCAGCAGTACGACGACGGCGAGCACGCCCACCAGAAGGCGCATCAGGTCGGACGGACGGTGCACGCGCGCGGGGAGCAGCGGTTCGTCGCCCTCGACCTCGTCGACGTGCGCCTCGTCGCAGAACTCGTCCTCGCCGCTGTCCACGTCGGAAGGAGTGTCCTTACCGCCCGTGCCGGCACCGGAATCGGCGTCGGAGGCGTTGCCGGAAACGGTGTGAGGGCGCGACGAAGCGGCAGAGGTGCTCTCCGCGTCCTCTGGGTGCGCACCCTGCTGGTTCATCGTCTCTTCTTGATCTCGTATCACCGGTCACCGCCCGCATGATGGTGGCATGCCCCACCGACACGCGGGGGTGTCAGGGTGCACATGCGGGGGCGCACAGTCTGCCGGAAGCGCCGCCCGGGGGCGAGGGACAGGTACAGCCGCACGCACAGTCGCGCGCCCGCCACGCTGTCGGTGGCGTGGGGCAGGATAAGTCGGATGAGCGAGGAGAGCCTTCCGCACGACGACCGCCCGGAGCCCCTGGACGCCCTCCCGGAGTACGCCGAGCGCGTCCTGGACGTCGCCGAACTGATCCCGCCCGGGCGTGTCATGACATACGGGGACGTTGCCGAGTGGCTGGCGGAGGGCGGTCCCCGCCAGGTCGGCCGTGTGATGGCGCTCTACGGGGGAGCCGCTCCCTGGTGGCGCGTCGTGCGCGCGGACGGCGCCCTCCTCCCGGGCCACGAACTGCGCGCCCTCGACCACTACCGTGTCGAGGGCACACCCCTGAAGGAGGCGAGCAGAGCCACCGAGGGCCACCTGCCGCGCCTCGACATGAAGCGGGCGCGGTGGGACGGCGGCGAACGCGCGGACGGTCACACCTGACAGCTTCCGCCATGCGAAGGGTCTGCGGGTGGCCCGTGATCCGTACGAGGGAACAGGGGCACGTGCGTGGCATGCCGTACGTTCGTGGGGCGAGGGACGCGCGGGTCGCGAGTGTCGTACGGGAAGAAGAGGAAGCCCTGCTTCCGCACCGGTCGTCGGCGTAGCGTCGGCTGCACGCGTCCCCCTCACCTCCCGATCACCGTCCTCCACGCACGGTGGTCCGACGACCAGCACAACCACCAGGACCGGCGAACCACGTGAGCTCCTCTTCCTCCACCAGGCGCCTGCCGCACCCCCAGGTGCGGCAGGGGAACCGTGGCCATTACCGACTGGTGCGTACCCCGCCGGCCACAGCGGCTCCCCCTCGTCTGGACGCGGCACAGCGCTCCGTGGTTGACCACAGCAGCGGCCCGCTGCTCGTCCTCGCAGGCCCGGGAACCGGCAAGACCACCACCCTCGTCGAGTCCGTGGCGGCCAGGATCGCCCGCGGCGGGGACCCCGAGCGCATCCTGGTGCTGACGTTCAGCCGCAAGGCGGCCGTCGAACTGCGCGACCGCATGGCGCTGCGCATCGGGGCGGCACGCTCCCCCCGGGCGACCACCTTCCACTCGTTCTGCTACGCCCTGGTCCGCGCCCACCAGGACAGCGAACTGTTCGTCGAGCCGCTGCGCCTGCTCTCGGGCCCCGAGCAGGACGTCACGGTCCGCGAACTGCTCGCGGGACAGGGCGGCCTGGAGCGGCTCGGCCTCGCACACGTGCGCTGGCCCGACGAGCTGCGCGCCTGCCTCACCACCCGCGGCTTCGCCGACGAGGTCCGCGCCGTCCTCGCCCGCAGCCGTGAGCTGGGCCTGGGGCCCGGCGCCCTGGACGCGTTCGCCCGCCGCATCGGCCGCCCCGACTGGCGCGCCGCGGCCGCCTTCCTCGCCGAATACCTCGACGTGCTCGACATGCAGGGCGTGCTCGACTACGCGGAACTGGTCCACCGTGCGGTCCTCCTCGCGCACCGCCCCGACACCGCCGCGCGGCTCGCCGCGCAGTACGACGCCGTCTTCGTGGACGAGTACCAGGACACGGACGCCGCACAGGTACGGCTGCTGCAAGCGCTCGCCGGCGACGGCCGCACCCTGGTCTCCTTCGGCGACCCGGACCAGTCGATCTACGCGTTCCGGGGCGCCGATGTGAACGGCATCCTGGAGTTCCCGGCGGCCTTTCCGCGCGCGGACGGCCGCCCGGCACCCGTCGAGGTCCTGCGCACATCCCGCCGCTCCGGCGCCGCGCTGCTCGGCGCGACCCGGCTGCTCACCCAGCGCATGCCGCTCACCCGCCTGCCGGCGGAGAAGGTACGGGCGCACCGCGACCTCGCCCCCGTCCGTGACGGAGGCCGCGTCGAGGTCTACACGTACCCGACGCCCGGTACGGAGCTGGACAACATCGCCGACATCCTGCGCCGGGCCCACCTGGAGGACGGCGTTCCGTGGCGTGAGATGGCCGTCCTGGTGCGCGCCGGATCCCGCACGGTTCCGACGGTCCGCCGCGCCCTCACGGCCGCCGGCGTCCCCCTGGACATCGACGGCGACGACCTGCCCCTGCGCCACGAACCAGCGGTGGCGCCACTGCTCACGGCACTGAAGGCGGTGGCCGCGGCGGCGGCGGTGGAAGCGGCCTCGGGGGGAGCGGAGGGGGACCTACGAGACGGCGACGGCGACGGTGAGGGCTACGGCTCGGGCGAGGACGCGGACGTAGCGGCGGAGAACGGCGAGGACGGGCTGAAAGCACCGGAAGACGGTGGGGGAGAGCCGGCGGCATCGGACGGCGATGGTGACCAGGGGGCTGCACCGGAAGATGGCGGGGACGAGCTGACGGCGCCGCAAGACGGCGGGAAGGAACTCGCTGCACCAGACGATCGCGGGGACGAGCTGACGGCGCCGCAAGACGGCAGGGAACAACTCGCTGCCCCCCAGGACGGCGAGGCCGAGCCGGCCGATGCGCCGGACCCGTGCTGGCTCGACACCGAAACCGCCCTGACGCTGCTCGCCTCCCCCCTCGCCGGCATGGACGCCGCCGATCTGCGCCGCCTCGGTCGTGCCCTGCGCGACGAGGAGCGGGCCGCGGGCAACGCCCTGCCGCCGCCCTCGGACGAGCTGCTCACAAGGGCGCTGGCCGAACCGGAGCGCCTGGTCGCGCACGACCCCACGTACGCGCGTGGCGCACAGCGTCTCGGCGCGCTGCTGCGCAAGGCCCGTGAGCGCCTCGCGGGCGGCGGCACGGCCGAGGAGGCCCTGTGGGACCTGTGGGAGGGCACACCCTGGCCGGCCCGCCTGGAGCGGTCCGCGCGGCGCGGTGGCGCTGCAGGACGCAACGCCGACCGTGATCTGGACGCCGTGTGCGCGCTGTTCGCGACCGCCGCGCGCGCGGAGGAGCGCACCGGAGGCCGGGGCGCCCTCAACTTCCTGGAGGAGATCGAGGCCGAGGACATCGCCGCCGACACCCTCACGCGGCGTGCGGTACGCCCCGACGCCGTGCGCCTGATGACCGCGCACCGCTCCAAGGGCCTGGAGTGGCGGCTGGTCGTCGTCGCGGGCGTCCAGGAAGGCCTGTGGCCGGACCTGCGCCGCCGCGGCTCGCTGCTGGAGGCCGACCGCATCGGCCGCGACGGACTCGCCGAACCGCTCACTCCGGGTGCGCTGCTGACGGAGGAGCGGCGCCTGTTCTACGTGGCGGCCACGCGCGCGCGTGAACGGCTCGTCGTCACCGCGGTGAAGGCCCCCGCGGACGACGGCGACCAGCCCTCCCGCTTCCTCACCGAACTCGGCGTCGAGCCCAGGGACGTCACGGGCCGCCCGCGCCGCCCGCTGTCCGTCGCCGCGCTCGTGGCCGAACTGCGTGCCACGACCGTCGACCCGCGCGTCTCGGACACCCTCAGGGAAGCAGCCGCCCACCGGTTGGCGCGGCTCGCCGCGCTCGCCGACGAGGACGGCCGCCCGCTGGTCCCCTCGGCCCATCCCTACCGTTGGTGGGGCATGTACGAGCCGACCGAGAGCAAGGTGCCGCTGCGCAACCGCGACGAGCCCGTCGTGCTCTCGGGCAGCGCCCTCGACCAGCTCGCCAACACCTGCGCCCTGCAGTGGTTCCTGGGCCGCGAGGTCAAGGCGGACGCCCCCGCGACCGCCGCCCAGGGCTTCGGCAACGTGGTGCACGTCCTCGCCGACGAGGTCGCCTCCGGCCACACCCCCGCCGACCTCGCCGTCCTCATGGAGCGCCTCGACTCCGTCTGGAACGCGCTCGCCTTCGACGCGCCCTGGAAGTCCGCGCAGGAGAAGGACAACGCGCGCGTGGCGCTCGAACGCTTCCTGAAGTGGCACGTCGACACCAGTGGAGCCCGCTCGGGCCGCGCACCCGTGGCCAGCGAGCACGGCTTCGACGTCACCCTCGCAGCGGGCGACTACGAGGTCCGCATCCGCGGCTCCATGGACCGCGTCGAGACCGACGGCGAGGGCCGCGCCTACGTCGTCGACTTCAAGACCGGCAAACAGGCGCCGACCGCACGCGAGATGGAACACCACCCGCAGCTCGCCGTCTACCAGCTCGCGGTCCGCGAGGGCGCCGTGGACGACGCCTTCGACGGGGTGCGCCCCGAGCCCGGCGGCGCCGAACTCGTCCAGTTGCGTCAGGGTGCCTCCCGGCGCGACGGCGGTGAGACCCTGCCCAAGGTGCAGGCCCAGGCGCCGCTGGAGGGGGAGTGGGTCGGCGAGCTGCTGGCCAACGCCGCCGGGAAGGTCCTCGACGAGCGGTTCACACCGAGCGCCGGCCAGCACTGCACCCACTGCGCGTTCCAGGCGTCCTGCAGCGCACGGTCCGAGGGACGCCACGTCGTCGAGTGACGTGGGTGATCCACGACACCACCCGTGCCGACCTGCGCCTCTGCCCGTCCCGAGGTGGATCCGTCCGGCACTGTCAGTGGTCGCCGCTAGCCTCTGTGACGTGCCGCCCCGTATCACCGACCCCGATCAGCTCAAGGAGCTCCTGGGGATTCCGTTCACCCCGGAGCAGACGGCCTGCATCGTCGCGCCGCCCGCCCCGCAGGTGATCGTGGCCGGAGCCGGGTCGGGCAAGACGACCGTGATGGCGGCACGCGTGGTGTGGCTCGTCGGCACCGGCCAGGTCGCCCCCGAGCAGGTCCTCGGCCTCACCTTCACCAACAAGGCCGCCGGTGAACTCGCCGAGCGCGTCCGCAAGGCGCTCGTCAGGGCCGGGGTCACCGACCCCGACGTCATCGACCCGGACAACCCGCCCGGCGAGCCCGTGATCTCGACGTACCACGCCTTCGCGGGCCGCCTCCTGACCGACCACGGCCTGCGCATCGGCCTCGAACCGACCGCCCGCCTCCTCGCCGACGCCACCCGCTACCAGCTCGCCGCACGCGTGCTGCGCGAGGCACCGGGCCCCTACCCGGCGCTCACCCGCTCCTTCGCGGACCTGGTCAGCGACCTGCTCACCCTCGACGCCGAACTCTCCGAACACCTCGTACGGCCCGAGGACGTGCGCGCGTACGACGCCGAGCTGCTGCGCACCCTGGAGGGCGCCAAGCTCGGCAATGACGCGTTGCGGCAGGTGCCCAAGGCCGCTGCCGCGCGCCGTGACCTCGCCGGCCTCGTGACCCGCTACCGCGCCGCCAAGCGCGAACGCGATCTGCTCGACTTCGGCGACCAGATCGCCCTGTCCGCGCGGCTCGCGCAGATCCCGGAAGTCGGCCGCATCCTGCGCGACGAGTTCCGCGTGGTCCTCCTCGACGAATACCAGGACACCTCGGTGGCCCAGCGCATCCTCCTGGCCGGCCTGTTCGGCGACGGCACCGGCCACCCCGTCACCGCCGTCGGCGACCCCTGCCAGGCCATCTACGGCTGGCGCGGCGCCTCCGTCGCCAACCTGGACGACTTCCCGCAGCACTTCGCGCACCCCGACGGCCACCCCGCCGCCCGCCAGGCGCTCAGCGAGAACCGCCGCAGCGGCGGCAGGCTCCTCGACCTCGCCAACGGCCTCGCAGAGCCCCTGCGCGCCATGCACGCGGGCGTGGAGGCCCTCCGCCCCGCCCCCGGCGCCGAACACGACGGCACCGTGCGCTGTGCGCTGCTGACCACCCACGCCGACGAGATCGAGTGGCTCGCCGACTCCGTCGCCCACCTCGTGAACACCGGGAAGGCACCCGGCGAGATCGCCGTCCTGTGCCGTACGGCGACCGACTTCGCCGAGATCCAGGGCGCACTCGTCGCCCGGGACGTGCCCGTCGAGGTGGTCGGCCTGTCCGGACTGCTGCACCTCCCCGAGATCGCCGACCTGGTCGCCGTCTGCGAGGTCCTCCAGGACCCCGGCGCCAACGCCTCACTGGTCCGCCTGCTGACCGGCCCGCGCTGGCGCATCGGCCCCCGCGACCTCGCCCTCCTGGGACGGCGCGCCCGGCTTCTCGTGGCCCATGCACGCGTGGACGGCGACGACGACCGCGACCGCCGGCTCGCCGAGGCCGTCGAGGGAGTCGACCCCTCCGAGGTGACCTCGCTGGCGGACGCCCTCGAAACCTTCCTGGAGATGCCGCTCGACGCCGGACGGGAGGACGACGCACTGCCCTTCTCCCCGGACGCACGCGTCCGGTTCGCGCGCCTGGCCGCCGAACTGCGCGACCTGCGACGCTCGCTGGCCGACCCGCTCATGGACGTCCTGCACCGCGTCCTCGCCGTCACCGGCCTAGAGGTGGAACTGTCGGCGTCCCCGCACGCCCTGGCCGCCCGCCGCCGCGAGACCCTCTCCAACTTCCTGGACATCGCCGCCTCCTTCGCCGCCGGCGACCGCGAGGCCGGCCTGCTCGCCTTCCTGGCCTTCCTGCGCACGGCCGCCCAGTACGAGAAGGGCCTCGACAACGCCCTGCCCGGCGGCGAGAACACCGTCAAGGTCCTCACCGCCCACAAGTCCAAGGGCCTGGAATGGGACGTCGTGGCCGTGCCCGGCCTGGTCACCGGCACCTTTCCCAGCACCCAGGGGCGCGAGAAGTGGACCGCCCAGGGCAAGGTGCTGCCGCACGGACTGCGCGGCGACGCCGACACCCTGCCCGACGTGGACACGTGGGACTCCCGCGGCCTGAAGGCCTTTCAGGAGGCCATGAAGGAGCACCAGCACACCGAGGAACTCCGCCTCGGCTACGTCACCTTCACCCGCCCCCGCTCCCTGCTCCTCGGCTCGGGACACTGGTGGGGCCCCACCCAGAAGAAGCGCCGCGGGCCGTCCGACTTCCTGCAGGACCTGTACGACCACTGCACGGCCGGACACGGCGAGATCGAGGCATGGGCGGACGAACCCGCCGACGACGAGGAGAACCCGGCCCTGCACGCCGCAACCGCCGACCAGGTCTGGCCCCTGCCCCTGGACGACGCGGCCCTCACCCGACGCCGCGCGGCCGCCGAAACGGTCCTGAACCACCTGGAGGCCCTGGCCTTCCACGACGGCGGCCACCCCGCGGTCACGCACGACCCGGACAGCCACGACGACCCGGACTGGCCACCACCGGACGACGAGGACGCGCCCCACGACGAGGAGGACCCCTTCACGGACGAGGACGCCGCCGACTGGGACACCTGGCCCACCGCCCGCCCGACCGTCCCGCACCAGGCCACGGCCCCGGAAAGCACCGAGCACCACAGCACACCCGACAGCGCACGCACCCACCCGGAGCGCACAGCCCGCGAATCCGCCCCCGCGCACACCCACCCCACCCCCGCCCACCCCCGCCTCACCCCCGAGGAAGCCCGCACCCTCGCCTCCTGGGACCGCGACCTCGACGCCCTCACCGGCGAACTCCTGCGCGCCCGGGAAGCCGTCACCGACGTCCCCCTCCCCGCCTCGCTCACCGCATCCCAGGTGCTGCGCCTGGCCGCCGACCCCGACGGCTTCGCACAGGAACTCGCGCGCCCCATGCCACGCCCCCCGCAACCCGCCGCGCGACAGGGCACCCGCTTCCACGCCTGGGTCGAGGCACGCTTCGAAGAACTCACCCTGCCCGTCCTGGAGCCGGACGAACTGCCCGGCACCGAGGCCGAGATCGCCGACGAACGCGACCTCGAAGCCCTCAAGGACGCCTTCGAACGCACCGCGTACGCCCACCGCACACCCCACCGCGTCGAAACCCCCTTCCAGCTCGCCATCGCCGGCCGAGTGGTCCGGGGGCGCATCGACGCCGTCTACAAGGAGCACGACGGCGACGCGACGACGTACGAGATCGTCGACTGGAAGACCAGCCGCACCCGCACCGCCGACCCCCTCCAGCTCGCCCTGTACCGGCTCGCCTGGGCCGAGCAACAGGGCGTTCCCCTGGAGTCCGTCAACGCCGTGTTCCTCTACGTACGCACTGGTGAGGTTGTACGACCGCAGGGCCTGCCCGACCGGGCCGCACTGGAGCGGCTGCTGCTGGCAGAGCCGGCCGCGCAAGCAAACTGTGAGGAACCGCCCACCGAGGATGTCGGTGCGGGCCGATAGGCTCGTGACCATGAGCCAGCCCGTTGACAGTGCCGTCAGCGCCGTGCGTTCGTACATCGAGCAGCACCGCGCCGTCTTCCTCGACGACCTCGCGGAATGGCTGCGCATCCCGTCCGTGTCGGCCCAGCCCGACCACGCGCCCGACGTACGCCGCAGCGCCGACTGGCTCGCCGCCAAACTCCAGGAGACCGGCTTCCCGACCGCGCAGGTCTGGGAGACACCGGGCGCCCCCGCGGTCTTCGCCGAATGGCCCGCCGCCGACCCCGAAGCGCCCACCGTGCTCGTCTACGGCCATCACGACGTCCAGCCCGCCGCCCGCGAGGACGGCTGGAACACCGATCCCTTCGAGCCCGTCGTCCGCGAAGGCCGTCTCCACGCGCGCGGGGCCGCCGACGACAAGGGCCAGGTGTTCTTCCACACACTCGGCGTCCGCGCCCACCTCGCCACCACCGGCCGCACCGCCCCCGCGGTCCACCTCAAGCTGCTCATCGAGGGCGAGGAGGAATCCGGCTCGCCGCACTTCCGCGCCCTCGTCGAAGAGCACGCGGACAGGCTCGCCGCCGACGCCGTGATCGTCTCGGACACCGGCATGTGGTCCGAGGACACCCCCACCGTATGCACCGGCATGCGCGGCCTCGCCGAATGCGAGATCCGCCTCCACGGCCCCGACCAGGACATCCACTCCGGCTCCTTCGGCGGCGCCGTCCCCAACCCGGCCACCGTCGCAGCCCGGCTGGTCGCCGCCCTCCACGACGAGCACGCACGCGTGGCGATCCCCGGCTTCTACGACGACATCGTCGAACTCACCGACCGCGAACGCGAACTCTTCGCCGAACTGCCCTTCGACGAGCAGCAGTGGCTGCGCATCGCGAAGTCCCACGCCACCCACGGCGAGGCCGGACACACCACCCTCGAACGCATCTGGGCCCGCCCCACGGCCGAGGTCAACGGCATCGGCGGCGGCTACCAGGGCCCCGGCAGCAAGACGATCATCCCGTCCTCAGCCATGCTGAAGCTCTCCTTCCGCCTGGTCGCGGGCCAGGACCCCGACCACATCGAGAAGGCCGTCCGCACCTGGGCCGCCGAGCAGCTGCCCGCCGGGATCCGATGCGAGATCACCTTCGGCGCGGCCACCCGCCCATGCCTGACACCGCTCGACCACCCCGCCCTGCAGTCGGTGGTCCGCGCGATGGGCCGCGCCTTCGACCAGCCGATCCGCCACACACGCGAGGGCGGCTCCGGACCGGCCGCCGACCTCCAGGAAGTCCTCGGCGCACCCGTGCTCTTCCTCGGCATCTCCGTCCCGTCCGACGGCTGGCACGCTCCGAACGAGAAGGTCGAACTCGACCTGCTCCTCAAAGGCGTCGAAACCAGCGCACATCTGTGGAGCGACCTCGCCGAAACCTGGCGCCATGCGCCCTGAGCACGCACCCACCGGACGGGCAGCGCCCGCGGGGCACACTGGACGAACCGCCCCGCACCGCCCGCCACCACCGGATCCGGCCGCCGCCTCCCGCCCTACGTCCCGCCGAACCGCCCGCCGAAACAACCCGTTCCACTGGGGGAGTTGGAAGCACCCGTGACCACCTGGACCGACCACACCGCCGACCGCCCCATCTCGCTCACCGCCCCCAGCGGCATCGACCGCGCCGCCCACCACCGCCTCGACGAGGCCTGGCTCGCGGCGGCATGGAGCCACCCCACGACCCGCTGCTTCGTGGTCTCCGGCGGCCAGGTCCTCATCGACGAGACGGCCGACGGCCGCACCGAACTCGTCATGACCCCCTCCTTCGAAGCCCCCCTCACCGAAGCACACCGCTACTTCCTCGGCACCGACGACGACGGCGCCAGCTACTTCGCCCTCCAGAAGGACGCACTGCCCGGCCGCATCGACCAGTCCGCGCGCGCCGCCGGCCTGCGCGAGGCCGGACTCCTGCTGTCACCCCGCGACGCAGGCCTGATGGTGCACGCGGTAGGCCTGGAGAACTGGCAGCGCACCCACCGCTTCTGCTCCCGCTGCGGCGAGCGCACCGTCATCGCCGCGGCCGGCCACATCCGCCGCTGCTCCGCCTGCGGCGCCGAGCACTACCCGCGCACCGACCCCGCCGTGATCATGGCCGTCACCGACGACGAGGACCGAATCCTGCTCGGCCGCCAGGTCCACTGGCCCGAGGGCCGCTTCTCGACCCTTGCCGGCTTCGTCGAACCCGGCGAATCCATCGAGCAGTCGGTGCGCCGCGAGGTCTTCGAAGAAGCCGGCATCACCGTCGGCGCGGTCGAATACGTCGCCAGCCAGCCCTGGCCCTTCCCCTCCAGCCTCATGCTCGGCTTCATGGCCCACGCGACCTCGACCGAGATCAACGTCGACGGCGACGAGATCCACGAAGCCCGCTGGTTCTCCCGCGACGAACTGGGCGCCGCCTTCGAATCCGGCGACGTACTGCCTCCCTACGGCATCTCCATCGCCGCCCGCCTGATCGAGATGTGGTACGGCAAGCCCCTGCCGACGAGAAGCTTCGTCTGAGGCCCGCCCACAGCTTCCGGCGCCGACTGCTGTCGCGCTACACGGTGATGTAGGACACACCAAAGAGGGCGGTCCCTGAGACACCTCAGGGACCGCCCTCCGCACAACACAGCGCAGCGGTTACACGCCGATCTTCTGCTTCACCTGCGCCAGCGACGGGTTCGTCAGCGTCGAACCGTCCGGGAACAGCACCGTCGGAACCGTCTGGTTTCCGCCATTCGCCTTCTCCACGAACGCCGCGGACTCCGGGTCCTGCTCGATGTTGATCTCGTCGTACGTGATGCCCTCGCGGTCCATCTGGCTCTTCAGCCGACGGCAGTAGCCACACCACGTGGTGCTGTACATCGTCACAGTGCCCGGCATGTCTCTCGCGCTCCTCAGCTGCTCGGCAATCCTTGCTCGCAGAGAAGGAACGTACTTGAAACGGCCACCATTCCCACCCGCCGCGGACCACCCGACGTGACGCCTGCCGCATTAGTACGACTAACAGTGCCTGCCTGTGGACAACCACCGCTCCCGTCTCCGACGACCTGGCAGCATGGCCATGTGACACCAGCAACGCACTCCACGCTCTTCCCGCACGGCACCGGCAGCTCCCAGTACTCGGCTCCGCCGAGCGGCGCCGACGCCGTGCTCGAAGGGCTCGACCCCGAGCAGCGCGAAGTAGCCACAGCCCTGCGCGGACCCGTATGCGTACTGGCAGGCGCAGGCACCGGCAAAACCCGGGCCATCACCCACCGCATCGCGTACGGAGTGCACGCTGGCATCCTCCAGCCCTCCACCGTGCTGGCCGTCACCTTCACCAACCGCGCCGCCGGCGAGATGCGCGGCCGACTCCGCCAGCTCGGCGCCGCCGGGGTCCAAGCCCGCACCTTCCACTCCGCCGCCCTCCGCCAACTGCAGTACTTCTGGCCGAAAGCAGTCGGCGGCTCCATGCCCCGCATCGTCGACCGCAAGATCCAGCTCGTCGCCGACGCCGCCGCCGCCTGCCGCATCCGCCTCGACCGCGGCGAACTGCGCGACACCACCGCCGAGATCGAGTGGGCCAAAGTCACCCAGACCGTCCCCACCGACTACGCACCCGCAGCAGCCAAAGCCGGCCGCGCCGCCCCCCGCGACCCCGCCGAGATCGCCCAGCTCTACTCCGTCTACGAGGACCTCAAACGGGACCGCTCCGTCATCGACTTCGAAGACGTCCTCCTGCTGACCATCGCCATCCTCCAGGACCGGCACGACATCGCCGAGCAGGTCCGCGCCCAGTACCAGCACTTCGTCGTCGACGAATACCAGGACGTCAGCCCCCTCCAACAGCGCCTCCTGGAACTGTGGCTCGGCGAGCGCGACAACCTCTGCGTCGTCGGCGACGCCAGCCAGACCATCTACTCCTTCACCGGAGCAACCCCCGACCACCTACTCGACTTCCGCACCCGCCACCCCGGAGCCACCGTCGTCAAACTCGTCCGCGACTACCGCTCCACACCCCAAGTCGTCCACCTCGCCAACGGCCTCCTCGCCCAGGCCCGCGGCCGCGCCGCCGACCACCGCCTGGAGCTGATCTCCCAACGCCCCGCCGGCCCCGAACCCGGCTACACCGAGTACACCGACGAGCCCGCAGAAGCCGAAGGCGCCGCCCGCCGCATCAGCGAACTCATGGCCACAGGCATCCCGGCCAGCGAGATCGCCATCCTCTTCCGCACCAACTCCCAGTCCGAGACCTACGAACAAGCCCTCGCCGACGCCGCAATCCCCTACCAGCTACGCGGCGCCGAGCGCTTCTTCGACCGCCCCGAAGTACGCAAAGCCGGCGTGGCCCTGCGCGGCGCAGCCCGCTTCGGAGGCAACGACTCCCTCCTCGACGACGCCGTGGACCTGCCCTCCCAAGTGCGCGCCGTACTCTCCGGGGAAGGCTGGACACCCCAGCCCCCAGCAGGCTCCGGCGCGGTACGTGAACGATGGGAATCCCTCGCCGCCCTCGTGAACCTCGCGCACGACTTCACCGCAGCCAAACCCCAAGCCACCCTCGGTGACCTCGTCGCAGAACTGGACGAGCGGGCGAACGCGCAACACGCCCCCACCGTCCAAGGCGTCACCCTGGCCTCCCTGCACTCGGCCAAAGGCCTCGAGTGGGACGTCGTCTTCCTCGTCGGCGTGGCCGAAGGCATGATGCCGATCACCTACGCGAAGACCGACGAACAAATCGAGGAAGAACGCCGCCTCCTCTACGTCGGCGTCACCCGCGCCCGCGAGCACCTCCACGTCTCCTGGTCACTGACCCGCTCACCCGGCGGCCGCCCCAACCGCCGCCCCAGCCGATTCCTCCACGGCCTGCGCCCGGGCTCCACCGCCACCGCCGACCGCACCGCGACAGGCGGTCCTGGTGGGGTCGAGCGAGGCTTTACCAGCACACCGCACGCCGTACCGCGGCGCACACAGCGCACCCCCGCCCGCTGCCGGGTATGCGGACGCACGCTCACCGACGCAGGCGAGATGAAACTGATGCGCTGCGAGGACTGCCCCTCCGACATGGACGAGGGTCTCTACGAGCGGCTGCGCGAATGGCGCGCGGACCAGGCGCAGCGCAGCGGACAGCCCGCCTTCTGCGTCTTCACCGACAAGACCCTCATGGCGATCGCCGAGGCCGTCCCCGACGACGACGGCGAACTGGCGCGGATCCCCGGAGTCGGCGTACGCAAGCTCAACCGCTACGGAGCCGATGTCCTGGCCCTCTGCGCAGGCCAGCAGCTCGGAGAAGACGACAAAGGCGACTGATTCAAACTCGTCGAAAAAATAGTTTGCGCATGCCCCAGCAATCCCCATAGGTTCTTGTCCACGGGGACGGAGGCCTTCTCGGAGGCCCCGATTCCGTGTTCTACTTGCATATCCGTCGGACTGGCTCACCCCAGTCCCCCGAGACGCCGAGAGGAGGCGATTGAAGTGATCAGCATCAGCAACAGCTCCATCAGCACCGCCAAACTGACCGATCGCTCGGTCGTCTCCACATGCATGCTCGGCGCCTCCAACCCGGGCACCGGTCTGTCCGGCATCCCTGCCGCCCGTCCGGCGTCCCCCGTGTCTCTCGCGGGTCTTCCCACCCGTGAGCGCAATGAGCGACCGATCAAGGCACTGGAAGCAGTAGTGGCACAGGCGACGGCCTATGCCTTTACGGCGGCCGGTGCCGGTAGCCGGAAGCAGACGCAGCACCACCTGATGTGGGCCTTCCGTGGGCCAGAACCCTGGAGTGATCCAGCCTGATCGTCGATCAGGCCGGCGCCTTCAGGGCCGCGGAACCCCACCCGGGATCCGCGGCCCTTCTGTTTGTCCTCCAACGGGGATGACGGAGCGAAGGGGCCTCGGGACAAGAAAAGAACCCGGTACCAGCCGCCACCCGGTCCAACAGGACCGGAACGACCAGACGAGGAAGACGAACCGTGCAACTCGAAGCGCACGCCCCGTCCGTACCGCCTTCCGAAACGATCCCCCCGCCCGGCCTCACGGAGGACTCCACCTTGATCCCGCTCACCGCGCTCACCGCGCTCGACGACGCCATCGAGAACCTCGGCGTACCCGTCCCCTGCCGTTCCTACGACCCGGAGGTCTTCTTCGCCGAGTCGCCGGCCGACGTCGAGTACGCCAAGTCCCTCTGCCGCACCTGCCCGCTGATGGAGGCCTGCCTCGCCGGCGCCAAAGAGCGGCGTGAGCCCTGGGGCGTCTGGGGTGGCGAGCTGTTCGTCCAGGGTGTCGTCGTCGCCCGGAAGCGGCCGCGTGGCCGCCCGCGCAAGAACCCGGTCACGGCATGAACACCACAGGAACGATCGACCGCCCCCTCACGAACGACCCCAAGAAGCAGGCCCCGATGAAGCCGTCCACCAGCGAGCCCACCGGCTCCGCGATCGAAGATTTCACCACCACCGGCGCGACCGACTCGCGCCAGAACAGGACCCGAGAGATGCAACTCATCCCAGAAGCCCTGGCTCGTGCGCATATGCGCGAGCGACTGCATGAGGCGGAGCAGGAACGCCGGGCCGTGAGCCTGGTGGCTGCCCGCCGGATGCAGCGCCGGGCCGAGCGCGCCTCCATGCGCGCCCGTCGTGCGCTTGCCATCGCGGTCATGCAGTAGGCACCCACACCTGAAGCGGTGGCCTCCCTGCCCAGGGAGGCAGTAGCTCCCCGCGGGGGCCGGTCCGTCCGAACGGACCGGCCCCCGCGGTGCGTTCACCCGGCGATCCGCCGACCACGGCGTTATCGTCACCGGGTGACGAGTCTTTCCGGAGGCAGCGACGACGCAGGCTCCCCGGCGGAGCCCCAAGCCCTGATGTGCGCCCGCTGCGGCGCCCAGGCACAGAGCCCGCCGCCCACCTGGACCTGCTCGGTGGAGAACGGCGTCCGCCAGTACATCTGCGACACCTGCTCCAGGGAGAACCTCAGGGCTATCGAGGGGCGGTTGGACTCGGCCTGGTGGTAAGACCACTCGCCAGTCCTCCCTGGGGGCCTCTCCCCCCCGCCCCCACCCCCACCCCGCCCCTCAGACACACACCACGGCAGCCCGGATCACGCCTCCACTGCCGGCTCCTCCTCGACGGCTTCCTCCAGGACGAATCCCGGAAGCCACTCCTCCAGCTCCTCGCGCAGCCGTACCGTCGCCCCCAGCTGGCACAGCACGCCGATGGTGCTCAGTGTCACGCGGTGTATCAGGAGGTAGGCCGGTGGCAGGTTCAGCTGTTTGCCCAGCTGGTAGGCGGGGGAGCGGGGGTCGGCGATGCGGGCCGCCTGGCTGCGCATCCAGCCGCGAGTGAAGGTGAACTCGTCGACCCTGGCGGGTTCGATGATCGGCAGGAGGTAGTCGAGGACGGCGCTCGGGTCCAGCTCTATTGAGTCTTTGACGAAGCCCTCCGCGCAGAGGAGGTCGTAGACGGACTCGGCCTCGTCGTCGAGGGTCATGCGCAGGGAGTCGCCGATGGGGGTCGGCAGGCCGCCCGGGAGTCGGTCGACGGTGCCGAAGTCCAGGACGCCCAGGCGCCATTCGTCTGCGCCGTCCGGGTCGCCGGGCAGCAGGCGGAAGTTGCCCGGGTGTGGGTCGGCGTGGAGCAGGCCGGTGCGGGCCGGGCCGGAGAAGAGGAAGCGGGCCAGGAGCTGGCCGGCGCGGTCGCGCTGTTCCTGGGTGCCGTCCGCGATGATCTCCGAGAGCGGAATCCCGTCGATCCACTCGGTGATCAGTACCTGGTCGCACTGGTGGACCACGCCGGGCACCAGGACGTCCGGGTCGTCCGCGAACTCTTCGGCGTGGGCCTGCTGGGCCTGGGCCTCCAGGCCGTAGTCCAGCTCCTCCGAGACGCGGTCCTTGAGCTCCGCGATCAGAGGCTTGATGTCCATGCCGGGGATGAGCGGCCCCAACAATCGGGCGAATCGGCTCAATTGGGTCAGGTCGGACAGGAGGGCCTCGCCCGCTCCCGGGTACTGCACCTTGACTGCCACCTCGCGGCCGTCGTGCCACACCCCACGGTGCACCTGCCCGATCGAGGCAGCCGCGGAGGGCTTGTCCTCGAACTCGAGGAACAGGTCGCGCCAGTCCCCACCCAGCCGGTCGCCGAGCACCCGGTGCACGGTGCTGGTCGGCATCGGCGGCGCTGCCTCCTGCAGCTTCGTCAGCGCCGCACGGTAGGGGCCGGCGACCTCTTCGGGCAGCGCCGACTCGAAGACGGACAGGGCCTGGCCGAACTTCATCGCGCCGCCCTTGAGCTCGCCGAGCACCTTGAACAGTTGATCCGCCGTGCGCTGTTGCAGCTCGCGGCCGACGATCTCCGCGGACTCGCCGACGATCCGCTTGCCGAGTCCCCACGTCGCCCGCCCGGCAAAGCCGAGCGGAAGCGCGGCGAGCTTGGCGGTCCGGGTGACCGCCTTGCGCGGAAGATCAGACATGCGCCCTCCAAGTCCCTGCCGGCCGCGCCGCGTCTGCCTTACGGCACAACTGCTCCGGCGACCGATGCCCTGCCATTGTCTCGTGTGACTCCTCGTCCTCGGAGGTGTGTTCTCCCTTACCTTTCTCCGCGGCGCCGCACGAGCATGCGGGATGTGCCCACACCGGTCGAGCATGCCAGGTCAGACCGGGCAGGGAGACCTCCCAGCGCGCGCCGACGCTGCTAGGGAGGCGGCCGTCCAGGAACGCGAGCGCGTGCGCGGCCGCCAGTCCGGCGACGGTTGTGGCCAGCGTCAGATCGCAGGGCCGCGCCTGGCGTGGCGCGCCGGAGCGCCACTGCGCGACCAGCCGGGGCCAGGCCGGATCCCGGTCGGTGCGACCCTCGTGGAGGCAGCCCGCGCAACCCGTCTCACCTGGGAGGACGAGGGGGCCGACGATGCCGGTCGCCTCCACGACGCCTGCGTACAGATGCGGTGTGCCCGAGGCGATGAGGGGTTCCGCGGTGGACGGCGGAGGCGCGTGCACGGCGACGTCGTCGCGAGGGGCGAGGATCACCAGTGAGAAGCCGGGCTCGCCGTCCTGGAGCGGGGCCGTGCGACTGCGGCGCGGTGGGCGGTCGGGAGCGGAGCGGCGTACGGCCTGTCGGGCGGCCTCGTCGCGGCGCTGGCCGATGGACTCGGCGGGCAGTCCGCCCGGCGCCACGTCCCCGGCCTCGACCCGGCCGACGTCCCGCACATCGACCTCCCCGATTCCCGCGCCGGCCAGCAGCGAGGCCAGCACCGCGCCCACCCGGCCCGCGCCCCGTACCTGTACGCGCAGTGAGCGGCGCGCCGCCAGCTGCCTGATCGCGTCGCCCGGTTCGGAGGTGATCAGGGACAGTGAGGCGAGGTCGGGCCGCAGTCGGGCGATGACGTCCTTCTTGCCGCGCAGCGTGTCGGAGGCCGGTCCGCCGCCCTTCGCGTCGTCCAGGAGGCCGGCCCGCGCCAGCCGCTCCACCAGTCGGTCGACATGGCCGTCGGGGAGGTCCAAGCGGCGGCCCTCCTCGCGCAGGAGGGGCAGCCCCCGGGTTCCGTTGAGCAGGTCGAGGAAGCTGCCCGTCGCCGTGTCCATCGGACCGAGTGTCAGGGCGTGCGCCGGTGTCATCCCGAACTGCACGGTGTTGAGGTCGCGCCAGCCGCGCCTGAGCGCGGGCTTCATCACTGGAACAGCTGGAGCGACTGGAGCGACTGGAACAAGCGGAACGATCTGATTCATGGCAGGCCCCCGTATGCCTTCGTTGAACATCCCCGTTCGCCGGTGGAAGTCGGTCGGTGACCGCGTCGACGGTGGGTCGTGGCTGCCCCGGCGAGAACCAGCATGCCCAAACCGGGCGACGGGTGCGGAAAGTTGTCCACAAGCTGCGAGGATTCGTCGTACAAATCGAGCGCGCGGTGGGCGATCGGCGCGGAACCGTCCCGGAGTCGGGACTTCACCCGTGTGCAACGGGTAACGTCGGGGCGTGCCCGCCGACCCACTGCAGAGCGCCGGAACGCCACAGCGCAGAACGACGAGCCAGCCGCCGAGCGGCTCGGTGGCGAGCGCGATCGAGGTCCGCAGGAGTTCCCGTCGACGCCGGACGGTCTCCGCGTACCGCGAGGGCGATCGCACCGTGGTACTCATCCCCGCTCGGATGTCCGAGGCGGAGGAGCAGCGCTGGGTGACCGTCATGCTCGACAAGCTGGCCGCGCAGGAGAGCAAGCGGGTCCTCGGCGACGACGAGCTGGCCGGGCGCGCGGAGCGGCTTTCGGCCCAGTACTTCGACGGCCGCGCCCGGCCCGCCTCGGTGCGCTGGGTCACCAACCAGAACACGCGCTGGGGTTCGTGCACCCCGTCGGAAGGCAGCATCCGGCTGTCGCACCGGCTGCAGGGGATGCCCGAGTACGTCGTCGACTACGTTCTGCTCCATGAGCTGGCACATTTGCTCGTGCCCGGACACGGTCCCCGTTTCTGGCGGCTGTTGGAGGCGTATCCGCGGACCGAGCGGGCCCGGGGCTATCTCGAAGGGGTGGTCGCCGCCGATCGGCTGCCGCATCTGCCGGGTGCTCGCGGGGAGTGACGGCCACCTGGGCGCGATGGTTGTGTACCGGGTCTGTACCGACTTCATCCGGTGTCCGAGTTTGCCGTTAGCCTGGCGCGACGCAATCGCATTCGGGATGGGGGACGGTCGTTACGCATGGCCAGGGAATTCCAACGCGGCCACAAGGCCAGGATCAGTGACCTCACCGCGGGCACCGATCTGTACGTAGGCGTGCAGATCAGCGGTCCCGGACTGACCTTCGACATCAGCTGCTTCGGTCTCGACGCCGACGAACGGCTCTCGGACGACCGCTACTTCGTCTTCTTCAACCAGCCGAAGTCGCCCGAGGAGTCCATTCAGCTCCTGGGCGCGCAGGCCGGCGATTCGGAGTCCTTCCGGATCACGCTCGACAAGGTCCCCGCGCAGATCCAGAAGCTGTCGTTCACGGCGACACTCGACGGCGCCGGACAGATGTCACAGATCGCCCCCGGGCACATCCGCATCGTCGCGGGCGGCGAGGAGGTGGCCCGGTACTCCTTCAACGGCTCGGAGTTCTCCACCGAACGGGCCGTGATGCTGGGCGACTTCTACCTGAAGGACGTGTGGCGGTTCGCGGCCGTCGGACAGGGCTTCGACGGCGGCCTGGACGCGTTGCTGAAGAACTTCGGCGGCGAGGTCCTCGAGGAGGAGGCCCCGGCGGCGCCTGCCCCTCAGCAGCCGCAGACCGGCGCCGCACCCAGCTTCGCACCGCCCGCGTTCGGCGCCCCGGCGGCGCCTGTCCCGGCCCCCGCGCCCGCCCCGCAGGGCTTCGCGCCGCCCCCGGGAGCGACTCCGCCCCCCACGCCCGTGCCGAATGTGCACGCCGCGCCCACTCTCATCGCGCCCATGGCCCCGCCCGGCGGTGCCCCGGTGCCGCCCCCCGGTCCGGTGCCCGCACCGTACGGTCAGCCGCCCCAGCAGCAGCCGTACGGCCAGCCCCCCGGTCAGACCGCCCCGCCGCCGCCCGGCTACGGCCAGCCCCAGGCGCCGCACGCGCCCCAGGCCCCGACCCCGCCTCCGGGTTACGGCCAGCCCACCCCGCCTCCCGGTTACGGGCAGCCCACCCCGCCCCCTGGCTACGGCCAGCAGGCTCCCTTCGGGCAGGCTCCGGGGCAGCAGGCCTACGGGGTTCCGCAGGGCGCACCCCAGAGCGGTGCCGGTGTCGCCGCCGCGCTCCAGCAGTTCAAGGAGACGCCCACCGGGCAGCGCTGGACGCAGCAGAACAAGAAGCTCGTCCGCGTCGACCTCGGCATCGGCGGCCAGCCCGTGCTCGCCCGCCAGGGCAGCATGGTGCTCTACCAGGGCAAGGTCGACTTCAGCTACAAGGGCGCGGGCTTCGCGGGCCGGATCGTCGGCAACGCCACCGGCCAGGAGATGCAGCTGATGCGCTGCAGCGGCCAGGGCCAGGTGTTCCTCGCCGAGAACTCCACCCACCTGCACCCCGTCGAGCTCCAGGGCGACGCGATCTGCGTCTCCGCGGAGAACGTCCTCGCCTTCGACGAGAGCCTCCAGTACGAGGTCCGCCGCATCGAGGGACACGGCATCCCCGGAGGCGCCCTGTTCACCATGCAGTTCCAGGGCACCGGCACGATCGTCGTCAAGACGCACGGCACGCCCGTGGTCCTGCCGGTCACGCCGACGACCTTCGCCGACTGCAACGCCGTCGTGGCCTGGTCGGCCGCCGCCCAGGTGATCGTCTCCAGCCAGGTGCGGATGCGCCGCAACGCCTACCCGGGCGACACCGGGGAGAGCGTGAACCTGCAGTTCCGGGCCGCCCCCGGCAACTTCGTCGTCGTCCAGCCCTA
Source organism: Streptomyces sp. DF42 (assembly GCF_058267695.1). Classification (NCBI taxonomy): domain Bacteria; kingdom Bacillati; phylum Actinomycetota; class Actinomycetes; order Kitasatosporales; family Streptomycetaceae; genus Streptomyces; species Streptomyces sp. DF42. Next base: position 6,402,260 of record NZ_CM177859.1, read on the forward strand.
CGAGGTCTGAGGGAGCCCGTCATGAACCAGCCACTCGCGGGCTACGCCCCCGCACCCATCACCACCCGCATGGAGAACCACGGCAACCAGATGCTGAAGGTCGCCATGCAGACCGGAAACGACCTCCTCGCGCGCGTGGGGTCGATGGTCGCCTACGAAGGCTTCATCCAGTACGAGCCCAACCCGCCGGCCGTGCGCCAGATCGCCCGCGACTGGATCACCGGCGAGGGCGCGCCCCTGATGAAGTGCTCCGGCGACGGACTGCTCTACCTCGCCGACTACGGCGCCAACGTCGTCGTCATCAACCTCAACGGCGACGGCATCTCCGTCAACGCCACCAACCTGCTCGCCTTCGACGCGTCCCTCACCTGGGGTGTCGAGCGAGTCAAGGGCCTCGCGAAGTTCGCCGGACAGGGCCTGTGGAACACCAAGATCTCCGGGCAGGGCTGGGTCGCGCTGACCTCCCGGGGCAAGCCCATCGTCGTCGACTGCGGCGGCGGCGAGGACGAGACCTACGTCGACCCGGACGCGCTCGTCGCCTGGTCCCCGAACCTCAAGGTGAAGGGCAAGCGCAGCTTCAAAGCGCAGTCGCTGATCGGCCGCGGCAGCGGCGAGGCCTTCCAGATGGCCTTCTCCGGTCAGGGCATCGTCGTCGTCCAGCCCAGCGAGGACAGCACCGACCGTCTCCGGTTCCGGGGCTGAGGGGGAGCCAGAAACGCCATGCAGAGTCCGCTTTTCGCCTTCAACGACTCGCAGTCCCAGGAGCGCTACAGCCTGCAGAACAAGCAGATGCTGCGCGTCACCCTGGAGGGCCACGACGACATCCTGGCCCGCAAGGGCACCATGGTCGCCTACCAGGGCCTCGTCGAGTTCGACGCCGAGTACCAGAACACCCAGCAGGCGTACGCGCGTGCGGCAACGGGCGAGGGCCTCAACCTGATGCGCTGCCACGGGCAGGGCACGGTCTACCTCGCCAACCTCGCCCAGCACGTCCACGTGGTGGAGGTCGAGCAGGACGGGCTGACGGTCGACAGCAGCTATGTCCTCGCGATGGACTCCTCGCTGCACCACGAGGTCATCGCCGTCGACAGCCAGTACGGCATCTCCGGGTCCGGGAAGTACCAGCTCAACATCACCGGCCGCGGCAAGGTCGCCCTGATGACGTCCGGCGCGCCGCTGATGATGCAGGTGACGCCCGACAAGTACGTCAACTGCGACGCCGACGCGATCGTCGCCTGGTCGACCGGGCTGCGCGTCCAGATGCAGGCCCAGACGCACTCCTCTGGGGTGTGGCGGCGCCGCGGCAACACCGGTGAGGGCTGGGAACTCAGCTTCATGGGCAGCGGCTTCGCGCTCGTCCAGCCGAGCGAGCTGCTCCCGCCGCAGAACGCCCAGGTCGGGCAGGGCCTCGCCGCCCAGTACGGCATGGGGCAGCACGGGGCGCGGGCACAGAACCAGGGCAACGTCTGGAGCTGAGCGTCCAGAAAGCCAACGTAAGGGGCGCCCGCACTAGCGGGTGCCCCTTACGCGTTGTCGAGGGTCACAGCCGCGCGCGGGTGGCTTCCAGCAGCCGTACGACCGACTCGTCCGCGACGTCCGCCACCGCGTCGTAGGCGAACCAGCGCAGGTCGAGGGACTCGTCGCTGATCTCCTGGACCGCCCCGGACGGTGCCACGACCGCGTACTGCACGTCGAAGTGCCAGTGGCAGGGCGCCGGAATCGGGTGCCTGTCCAGCCGCACCGGACCGCCCGCGAGCAGCGTCAGCCCCGCGATCCCCGACTCCTCCGTCGCCTCGCGCAGTGCCGCCGCCTCCAGAGTGGCGTCCCCCGGCTCGCAGTGGCCGCCCATCTGAAGCCACATCCGCAGCTTCCTGTGCAGGGTCAGCAGGACCCGGCCGCGCTCCGGATCGATCACCAGGGCGCTCGCCGTGACATGTCCCGCGTGGCAGGCCTTCCACATGCCGTCCGGGTGGGCCGCCAAGTGGTCGAGATACGCCTCGCGCAGCTCTTCCTGCTCCCCGTACCCCTTCAGGACGAGGACCGCGTCGTCGTACAGGCTCACTCGGTGTCGTCGCCCTTGCCGTCGCCCTTGTCGGTCCTGGAGTCGTCCTCGGAGGTGCCCTTCGTCAGGTCCGGCTTCCCCGTGGAACCGCCCGCCGCCTCACCCAGCATCTTGTCGAGCTCGGAGAAATCCAGCTGCTCGCGGTGCACGAAGCCGTCCGGATCGTCCAGGTCGGACGCCGTCGGCAGCATGTCCGGGTGGGCCCACAGGGCGTCCCGGCCGTCGACCCCGCGCGCGTCCGTCAGCGACGCCCACAGACGGGACGCGTCCCGCAGCCTTCGCGGACGCAGCTCCAGACCGATCAGCGTGGCGAACGTCTGCTCCGCCGGACCCCCCGTCGCGCGACGGCGGCGCAGGGTCTCACGCAGCGCGTCCGCTGACGACAGGCGCGGCTTCGCGGCCGCGTGCACCACCGCGTCCACCCAGCCCTCGACGAGCGCCAGAGCGGTCTCCAGACGGGCCAGGGCCGCCTTCTGCTCCGGGGTGTCCTCCGGCTGGAACATGCCCTGCTGCAGGGCGTCCTGCAGCTGCTCCGGGTTCTGCGGGTCGAACTGGCCGACCACGTCCTCCAGCTTGGCCGTGTCGACCTTGATCCCGCGCGCGTAGCCGTCGACTGCGCCGAACAGGTGAGAGCGCAGCCACGGCACGTGCGCGAACAGGCGCTGGTGGGCGGCCTCGCGCAGGGCGAGATACAGCCGCACCTCCTCCTTCGGCACGCCCAGGTCCTTGCCGAACGCCTCGACGTTCACCGGCAGCAGCGCGGCCTTGCCGGCCGGGCCCAGCGGCAGGCCGATGTCGGTCGAACCGACGACCTCGCCCGCGAGTACACCGACGGCCTGCCCGATCTGGGTGCCGAACATCGCGCCGCCCATGGAGCGCATCATGCCGATCAGCGGGCCGGCCATGGCCTGCATCTCCTCCGGCAGGACATCGCCCATCGCCGCGCCGACCCGCTCGGCGACCGGGTCGACCAGCTCCTGCCACGCGGGCAGGGTCGCCTCGACCCACTCCGCGCGGGACCACGCCACGGCGGTGCCGGCGCCGGACGGCAGCGACGTCGCGTCGTCCAGCCACAGGTCGGCCAGGCGCACCGCCTCCTCGACCGCGGTCCGGTCGGCGGGGCCGACACTCGTGTCCTTGGTGCCGTCAGGGGTGCCCTGGGAGACCGTCTGGCGCGCGATCTGCTTGGCCATGTCCCAGTTCACCGGGCCGCCCTCGTACGAGAGCATCTGGCCCAGCTGCTGGAAGGCGGCGCCCAGGTCGTTGGGGTTCAGCGAACCGAACATGGCTGCGAGCGGATTGTCCGCACCGGGGGCGCCAAAGCCTCCGGCTCCGGGCAGCCCGCCGAAACCGAACGGGTTGGCCGGTCCCTGACCACCACCGCTCTCCTGGTCCTTCTTCTTGCCCTCGTCGCCGTCTTCCGGCTCCTCCGGCGGAAGGCCGAATCCGAATGGGGTGTCACTCACGGGATTCCTCGGCTGGTAAGGCCGCCGGTTGTGTCCGACGGCACGACTGCCCGATAACACCACCCAGCGTAGACACCGCGGGCGGTTCGGGCCTCGGTGCTTCGCCGACTCCTGGCCTGCGGCAGGATGGATGCCACCTGGTACGGACGCGTCACTCGCGTTCTTACAGAAGACAACCGCTGGAGACGCCCGGTGAGTTCCCCAGATCCGCAGGTTCGCGCAGCGCGAAACGAGTCAACCCATTCCGCCACCCGCGGACCCGTCGTCGCGGTCACCGGCGCCGCGTCCGGCATCGGCGCCCTGCTCACCGAGCGGCTCGCCGCCTCGGACGAGATCAAGCAGGTCGTCGCCATCGACGAACGGCGCGGCGAGTGCGCGGCGGCACAGTGGCACATCCTGGACGTACGGGATCCGGCCATCGCGGACAAACTGCGGGGCGCGGACGTCGTGGTGCACCTGGCGCTCGATCTCGACCTGGAGACCGACGCCGCCGCCCGAACGGCCTACAACGTACGAGGGACGCAGACCGTGCTGACGGCTGCCGCCGCGGCCGGGATCCACCGGGTCGTGCTGTGCACCTCCGCGATGGTGTACGGGGCGCTGCCCGACAACGAACTGCCGCTGTCCGAGGACGCCGAGCTGCGGGCCACGGCCGAGGCCACCGGAGTCGGGGACCTGCTGGAGATCGAGCGGCTCGCCCGGCGCGCCCCGCGGGCCCACCCGGGACTCAACGTCACCGTCGTACGGCCCGCCGTGCTGATCGGAGGCACGGACACCGCACTGACCAGGTACTTCGAGTCGCCCCGGCTGCTTGTCGTCGCCGGGTCACGGCCCGCCTGGCAGTTCTGCCATGTCGAAGATCTGTGCAGCGCACTGGAGTACGCCGTCCTGGAGAAGGTCGACGGCGAACTCGCGGTGGGCTGCGACGGATGGCTGGAGCAGGAGGAGGTCGAGGAGCTCAGCGGGATCCGGCGGATGGAACTGCCGTCGGCGGTGGCCCTCGGTGCGGCGGCCCGGCTGCACCGGATCGGGCTGACACCGTCCCCGGCCGGAGACCTGGCGTACACGATGTACCCGTGGGTGGTGAGCGGAAGCCGGCTGCACGACGCCGGGTGGCGGCCGCAGTGGACCAACGAGGAAGTGCTCGCGGAACTCCTGGAGGAGGTCTCCGGCAGGCACACGGTCGCCGGGCGGCGACTGGGCCGCAAGGACGCGACGGCCGCCGGGGCCGCAGGTGCGACGGTGGCCCTGCTCGGTGCCGCTGCCGTGGTGCGGCGGGCACGCAAGGCCCGGCGCCGGATCTGACGCCGAGCCCTGCACGGGGCCTGCGGGCGAGCCCTGGACGGCGGCCCGCGGCGAGCCCTGTAGGAGACTCCAAGCACCCACGCGCGCGTGCCGGGCGAAACGTCTATTCCGTGCCGTCAGTGGCGTGCGGCACGATGGAGGCATGGCACCCACCAACGACCACCCCGGCGAGCAGGCCGCACAGGACCCCGTCAAGCTGATCGCCATCCGAGAGACCGCGCTCTCCCTGGACGAGGTCTTCAGGGCCGTCGGCGACGACGCCGCCGGAGGGACCGCGCTCTTCGTGGGGACCGTGCGCAACCACGACTCAGGCGCCGACGTCGACCAGCTCGGCTATTCGTGCCACCCCAGTGCCGAGGCCGAGATGCGGCGGATCGCCGAGAAGGTCGTCGCCGACCATCCGGTGCGGGCCCTGGCCGCCGTACACCGCGTCGGTGACCTCCAGGTCGGTGACCTCGCCGTCGTCGTCGCCGTGTCGTGCCCGCACCGCGGCGAGGCCTTCGAGGCCTGCCGGAAGCTGATCGACGACCTCAAGCACGAAGTGCCGATCTGGAAGCACCAGACGTTCTCGGACGGCACCGACGAATGGGTCGGCGCGTAGCGCCGTCGGTGAGGGGCTGAACCCTTGTGCCGTACTGGAGTTGCGTAACCGCACCCCTGCCATGAGCGTTGTCAGTGCAGATGGTTAATCTGCTGACCAGTCAGTTGTTGCGGTCGCTCACCGGGGTCGGGAGGTCGGCATGGGGGCACTCCTGTGGTTGTTGATTCCGCTCGTCGCGGCGATAGGCGCCGGCCTGTGGGGCAGTTGGGCCAACCGGACCCGGAAGATGCGCAGCGACGGACCCGAGCTCACCGGGTACGCCCGGTTCTGTGAGGCCATGGAGAAGTCCGACTCCGGTACATGACAAGACAGAGGCGGGGCTGACGGTGCGCTGACAGGACCGTCCCGTACTGTCTTGGCATGCCACGCCGCACCGCGACGATGCTCGCCTCCACCCTGATGCTGATCGCGCTCCTGTGCGCGGGAGTATTCATCCCCGTGCCGTACTCGGAGATGTCCCCGGGACCGACGGTGAACACGCTCGGGGACCACGACGGCGAGCCGGTGCTGCAGATCTCCGGACGCAAGACCTACGCGACCAGCGGCCACCTGAACATGACGACCGTGCGGGTCACCAGCGCCGACTACCGGATGAACCTCGTCGAGGCCGTCTACGGCTGGCTCGCCCACGACGGCAAGGTCGTCCCGCACGACACGCTCTACCCGGACGGCAAGACCGAGGAGCAGTCGACCCAGGAGAACGCCGAGGAGTTCAGCCAGTCCCAGGAGAGCGCCAAGGTCGCCGCCCTGAAGGAACTCGACATCCCGGTGAAGAGCTTCGTGATCGTCTCGACGGTGGTCAAGGGCTCCCCGGCCCAGGGCAGACTGCACGCCGGTGACGTGATCAAGGCCGTCGACGGCACGGCCGTGAAGCAGCCGACCGACGTCGCCAAGCTCGTGACCAAGCACAAGTCCGGCCAGAACGTCGTCTTCACGATCGTGCCCGCCAAGGACCAGGCCGCCGCCGAGAAGAAGAACACGACGGCGACCAGGACCCGGAACATCACGATCAAGACCGCCACCTCCGACGACCGCGGCGAGAAGCGCGCCATCGTCGGCATCTCCGCCGGGACGGACCACACGTTCCCGTTCGCCATCGACATCAAGCTCGCCGACGTCGGCGGACCGAGCGCCGGACTGATGTTCTCGCTCGGCCTCTACGACAAGCTCACACCGGGCAACCTGACCGGCGGCAGGTTCGTGGCAGGCACCGGGACGATCGACGACGACGGCAAGGTCGGCCCGATCGGCGGCATCGAGATGAAGACGGTGGGCGCGCGCAGCAAGGGCGCCCAGTACTTCCTGACGCCGGCCGACAACTGCGCGGCCGCCGCCAAGGACACCCCCGACGGGCTCACCCTGGTCAAGGTGAACACCATCGGCGACGCCCTCGGCGCGCTCAAGGACATCCGCACCGACAAGACGTCCGACCTGCCGAAGTGCACGACGAAGTAGCCCGCGCGGCCTGCGCGGGCCCGCCCGCCTACTCCTCGAACGTCGCCGACAGCGCCTCCGCCAGGCCCGGCACCAGGCCGGCGCCCGTGAGGACCTCCGTCGGGGCGTCCTTGTCCCGCAGCCGCAGAGCCGAGTCGCGGGCGCCGTCGCGCAGGACCGCGACCGTCATACGGACCTCCTGACGGCCCGGGTGGTCCGCCACCCACTTCGACAGCGAGGCCTCGTCCAGGCCCTCCGGGACCTGGGCCTCGGCGGACGGCGGCAGCATCAGCCGCTCCACCGTCAGCGCGCAGCCGGCCACCGCGTCGGGCCAGGCGATCGTGGCGAGGAACTCGTCCAGCGGCTTGCCGGCCGGGATCTCGTCCTGCTCGATCGGGGTGAGACCACTGGTCTCGGGCTCGTTCTCCAGGCCGAGCTGGGCCGCGAGGGCTGGTTCCTGGGACCGCAGGCGAGCGGTGTCTACGAGGGCGAAGAGGCGGGCGGGCTGGTCCCAGCCGAGGCCGGAGGCGTACTCGTCGATCTCGAGTACGGCCCGGGTGAGCGGGCTCGCTGCCATGGGAGTGTTGGACATGGTCACAATCCTGCCTCGTTCACAGCCGGAATCGGGAACCGAGTAAACGGTGAGTAAGTTGCATAGGTGTGGGCCCACGATCACGGGGGGCCACGGAAGGTCCACGAACACGCGGGCCTGACGAACCGACAGCGACTTCGAGGTGCGCACCTTGGCTTTCCAGATGCCGGACCGCGGCGGAGGCCCGACGGGGCCACGGATCAGAGTGGGCCGCCCGTCCCGGCGAGTCCGGACCCTGCTCATGACGCTGGGCGTCCTTGCCGTACTCGGCATGGCGTTCACCATGTTCGCGGGCTTCTGGACGGACTGGCTCTGGTACCGCTCTGTGAAGTACTCGTCCGTCTTCACCACCACGCTGTGGACGAAGATCGGACTGTTCTTCGTCTTCGGCCTGCTGATGGCCCTCGCGGTCGGCTTCAACATCTGGCTGGCGCACCGGCTGCGACCGCCGCTGAGCGCCATGTCGATGGAGCAGCAGAGCCTCGACCGCTACCGGATGGGCATCGCTCCCTACAAGACCTGGCTGCTGCTCGGCATCACCGCCCTGGTGGGTCTGATCGCCGGCGCCTCGGCGTCCAGCCAGTGGCGCACCTGGCTGATGTGGGTCAACGGCGTGCCCTTCCACCAGCAGGACCCCCAGTTCCACCTCGACGTCTCCTTCTACGCCTTCGACCTGCCCTGGTACCGCTTCCTGCTCGGCTTCGGCTTCGCCGCCGCGATCCTGTCCCTGATCGCCGCCGCGCTCACGCACTACCTGTACGGCGGCCTCAGGGTCACCTCCCCGGGCGCGCGTGCCACGGCCGCCGCGACGGGCCATCTGTCGGTGCTGCTCGGCGTCTTCGTCGCCCTGAAGGCGATCGCGTACTGGCTCGACCGGTACGGCCTCGCGGTGAAGTCCAGCGACTTCAAGGCGACGGACGACTGGACCGGCCTCAGGTACGTCGACGCGAACGCCTACCTCCCCGCGAAGACGATCCTGTTCTGCATCGCCGTCATCTGCGCGCTGCTGTTCTTCGCCACCCTGTGGCGGCGCACCTGGCAGCTGCCCGTGATCGGCTTCGGCCTGATGGTGCTCTCGGCGATCCTGATCGGCGGGCTCTACCCGGCGATCGTCCAGAAGTTCCAGGTCCAGCCCAACGAGCAGGCCAAGGAAGCGCCGTACGTCCAGAAGAACCTCAAGGCGACGCGCGAGGCCTACGGCATCGACGACACCAAGGTCAGCGACTACTCGGGGACGGGCACCGGCAAGGACAACAGCAAGCTGCGCAACGACGTCGGTTCCACGGCGAGCATCCGCATCCTCGACCCGAACATCGTCTCGCCCACGTTCCAGCAGCTGCAGCAGATCAGGAACTACTACGCGTTCCCGACCAACCTGGACGTCGACCGGTACAGCAAGGACGGCAAGAACGCCGGGGATCAAGACACGGTCATCGGTCTGCGCGAGCTGAACCTGAACGGCATCCCGAAGAACAACTGGATCAACGACCACTTCCGCTACACCCACGGCTACGGCGTGGTCGCCGCCAAGGGCACCGCGGCCGACCCCAACGGCCAGCCCGTCTTCACCGAGTCCGACCTGCCCTCCAAGGGAAACCTCGGAAGGTACGAACAGCAGGTCTACTACGGCGAGAAGACCACCACCTACTCGATCGTCGGCGGTCCCCAGAAGGAGATCGACTACTCCGACGACAGCGGTGAGAAGACCACCAGCTACCAGGGCGAGAGCGGCGTCAACCTCGCCAACCCGATCAACCGGGCCGCGTACGCGGTGGCGTTCAACGAGCCGCAGATCCTCTACTCCGGTGCGATCGGCGAGGGTTCGCGCATCCTGTACAACCGCACTCCCAAGGAGCGCGTCGAAGCCGTGGCTCCCTGGCTGACCATCGACGGCGACGCGTACCCGGCGGTGGTCAACCACCGCATCCAGTGGATCGTGGACGCGTACACGACGACCAACGGCTATCCGTACGCCTCCCGTACGACCCTGGGGGACACGACGGCCGACTCGCTCACCGCGACCAACAACTCGCGTGCGGTGGTGGCCCAGCAGAACCAGGTCAACTACATCCGCAACTCGGTGAAGGCGACAGTCGACGCGTACACCGGTCAGGTCAAGCTCTACCAGTGGGACACCAAGGACCCGGTCCTGAAGACCTGGATGAAGGCGTTCCCGGGCACGGTCAAGCCCAGGGCCGCCATCTCGCAGTCCCTGATGGACCATCTGCGCTACCCGCAGGACCTGTTCAAGGTCCAGCGCGAGCTGCTGACCCGCTACCACGTCACCAACGCGCAGACCTTCCTCAGCGGCAGCGAGGTGTGGCAGGTCCCCGACGACCCGACCAACAAGTCGGGCAACGCGGTACCTCCGTACTACCTGAGCATGAAGATGCCCGACCAGTCGGCGCAGGCGTTCTCACTGACGACGACGTTCACGCCCAACGGCCGGGACAACCTCAGTGCGTTCATGACGGTCGACGCCGAGGCGGGCACCGGCGACTACGGCAAGATCAGAATCCTGAAACTGCCGACCAGTACGACGGTCGACGGACCCAAACAGGTGCAGAGCCAGTTCAACTCCGAACAGGACATCGCCGAGTCGATCAAGCTGCTGAAGGGCGGCGACTCCGACATCGAGTACGGCAACCTGCTGACCGTGCCACTCGACGGAGGACTGCTGTACGTGGAGCCGGTCTACGTACGCGGTGGTGGACTCAAGTACCCGCTGCTGCGGAAGGTGTTGGTCAGCTACGGCGACAAGACCGCCTTCGAGAACACCCTCGACGAGGCCCTCAACAAGGTCTTCGGAGCCGAGAGTTCGACCACGCCACCGCCGGACCAGGGGACGACCGAGCCACCGACGTCCAGCAACCCGACGGTCCAAGCGGCGCTGAACGACGCCCAGAAGGCCTTCGACGCCGGCCAGGAAGCCCTCAAGAAGAACGACTGGCAGGCGTACGGCGAGGCGCAGAAGGACCTCGAGGACGCGCTCAAGCGGGCCGAGGACGCGCAGGCCAAGGCCGACAAGACCGGCGGAACCGGTGGAAACAGGAGCAGCAGCCCGAGCCCGAGCGGCAGCCCCCGTCCGAGCGGTAGTCCGAGCCCGAGCAGCTCCTCCGGCAGCGGCTGATCAAGGAACCCCCGCGTCGTGGTACGGTTGGCACACAACGACGCGGGGTGGAGCAGCTCGGTAGCTCGCTGGGCTCATAACCCAGAGGTCGCAGGTTCAAATCCTGTCCCCGCTACGGAAGTCGAAGGCCCGGATCCATCAGGATCCGGGCCTTCGTGATGTGCGAACGGATGTGCCGATCCGGGGGATGGTCGCGCCACCACGGGGAGTTGAGGGAACTGTGTTTGACTTGTCTCTCTGTGGGCATGTCGACAAAACGCTGAATTGACCTCACTGGCTGCGGTATACCAGGTGTACCCAGGTTGCAGGTGGTGCGACGATGGACGTTATGGGGGACAAGGCAACTCTGTTCGAGACAGGGCGATTTGTGCAGCCTTCCGAACCCGCCGAAGTGGGGGAGGTGGCTGAGGAGGCCGTCGAGGAAGTTCGTCAGCGGCTCGCGGCCGAGGCCGGCGATGTCGAGGCGATGAGCGTCCTCGGGGCCATGCTGCTGCGCCGCGGTGATCTCGACGGAGCCGAGCCCCATCTGCGTGCCGCCACCGCCGCGGGTGACCGCGCCGCCGCGAACAATCTCGGGGTTCTTCTTCACCAGCGCGGATACGCCGACGAGGCCGCCAGCTGGTGGCGGATCGCCGCCGTCGCCGGCTCCGCGGCGGCTGCGCACGCCCTGGGCCGGCACCACCGCGAACGCGGGGACGAGCCCGCCGCCGAGTACTGGCTGCGCCAGTCCGCCGAACAGGGACACGCCCTGGGCGCCTACGCGCTCGCCGATCTGCTGGAGCACCGCGGGGACGCCGGCGCCGGGGACTGGATGCGGGCCGCGGCGGAGCGCGGGCACCGGGAGGCGTCGTACCGGCTGGCGCGCGCGCTTGATCGCAAGGCCGTGGGCGAGGGCGAGAGTGGGTCTGACAACGGTGTCGCCCTGCTGGCCGAGGCCGAGCAGTTCTACCGGCAGGCCGCCGCGCGCGGGCACCGCCGCGCCGCGCTGCACCTCGGGGCGATCCTCGAGAAGCGCGGTGAGCTCAAGGAGGCCGGGCGCTGGTATCTGACGTCCGCGAAGGACGGCGAGGCGCGGGCCGCCTGCGCGCTCGGCTTCCTGCTGCGGGACGCCGGGGACACCGAGAGCGCCGCCGTGTGGTGGCTCAGGGCCGCGCAGGACGGCGACGGCAACGCCGCAAACGCGCTGGGCGCGCTGCACGCCGAGCGCGGGCAGACCCAGACCGCCGAGCGCTGGTACCGGGCGGCCATGGACGCCGGGGACGACAACGGCGCGTACAACCTCGGGCTGCTCTGCGCCGAGCAGGGACGCACCGCACAGGCCGAGCAGTGGTACCGCCGCGCCGCCTACGCCGGCCACCGCGAGGCGGCGAACGCGCTGGCGATCCTGCTGCTGCAGGGGGGCGACACGGCGGGCGCCGAGCCGTGGTTCTCCAAGGCCGCCGAGGCAGGGAGTGTGGACGCCGCGTTCAACCTGGGCATCCTGCACGCCGGGCGCGGCACCGAGGAGGACGCGGGCGTCGCGCTGCGATGGTACGAGCGTGCCGCGGCCGCCGGGCACACCGAGGCGGCGCTGCAGGTCGGCATGGCCCGGCTGCGGGACGGCGACGAGCAGGCGGCCGAGCGGCATCTGCGGTGCGCGGCGGGCGGGGGCAGCGCGGAGGCCGCGTACCGGCTGGCGACCGTGCTGGACGCCCGGCGGCCGCCCGCGCCCGCACACGAGCTGGGGGAGCCCGCGCACGAGAAGACCGAGTGCGAGGAGTGGTACGAGCGCGCGGCGTCCCAGGGGCACCGGCGGGCGCAGGTGCGGGTCGGCATGATGGCCGCGGCCCGCGGCGACGTGGTGGAGGCGGCCCGGTGGTACCGCGCGGCCGCTGAGGCCGGCTCCCGCAACGGCGCCTTCAACCTGGGCCTGCTGCTGGCCAGGGAGGGCAGCGAGCCCGAGGCGGCGGTGTGGTGGACCCGGGCCGCCGACGCGGGCCACGGACGGGCCGCGCTCCGGCTGGCCCTGGTCTACGCGCGTCAGGGCGAACTCGCGGAGGGGCAGCGTTGGGCGGACCGGGCGGTGAGGCTGGGGCCGGCGGCGGTGTCCGAGCGGGCGGCCCGGCTGCGGGACGCGCTGCGGGAGGAGTTGTCGGCGTGACGCAGGGGGCTGCCGTAAGCGATTTGCGTTTGTCGTCTCCGCTGACGTAATGTTGGATTCATCGCCGCGGGGTGGAGCAGCTCGGTAGCTCGCTGGGCTCATAACCCAGAGGTCGCAGGTTCAAATCCTGTCCCCGCTACTGAAGACCGAGGGCCGGAATCCAGAAATGGATTCCGGCCCTCGGTGTTTCCGCGTTCACGGGAAGTGGCCGGCCGCAGAGGAAGCCTGTGTGCAGCACAAAGCCCCGGCATCCTCAAGGAAATGCCGGGGCTCTGGTGCAGGCCGCTAGGCCGCCGCGCAGTTCGGGCAGATGCCGCGGTACGTCACCTCGACGTCCGAGACGGTGAAACCGAAGCGCTCCGTGTCGGGGAGGTCGGCGAGCGGGTTGCCGCTCGGGTGGACGTCGCGGATCGCGCCGCACTGGGCGCAGACCAGGTGATGGTGCGGCCGGTGTGCGTTCGGGTCGTACCGCTTGGCGCGCTTGTCCGTGGAGACCTCGAGCACCTCGCCGAGGGAGACCAGCTCGCCCAAGGTGTTGTAGACGGTCGCCCGGGAGATCTCGGGCAGCTTGGCGACCGCCCGGGAGTGGACCTCGTCGGCCGTCAGGTGGACGTGCTCGCCGTCGAGAACCTCGGCCACGACGCGCCGCTGCGCGGTCATCCGCCATCCGCGTCCGCGCAGCCGTTGAAGAAGGTCGCTCATGAAGCCCAGCTTAACAGCAGGCGGACCATTTTCCGAACAGGTGTGAATTTGGATCTAATCTCAACTTGGATTAAATCCAAAGCCGAGGACCCGGTCTCCCGGAGAACCGGTCTCCCGGTCTTCCGATCTCCCGGTTTCCGGGTTCCCGGCCCCTGCGTGCTCAGGCGGGCACGTGCTGTTGTGCGGGTGCCCAGCAGCGGATGATGTCGCGGACCGAGACGATGCCTGCGGGCTCGCCGCGGTCGAGGACGATGAGGTGGCGGAATCCGCCGTGGGCCATGGCGCGGGCCGCCTCCTCCAGCGTCCAGGACGGGGCGGCGAAGACGACGTCGTTGGTGGTGTGGTCGTGGGCGCGCTCCGTGTCGGGGCTCTGGCCGAGGCCGACGGAGTTCAGGATGTCGCGTTCGGTGAGGATGCCGATGCCGCCGGCGTCGGGGTCGAGGACCACGGCCGCGCCGACGCGGCGGGCGGACATCAGGGCGGCTGCCTGACGGAGGGTGTGGGCGGGGCCGATGGTGAGGACCACCGTGCTCATGGCGTCGCGGACGAGCATGGACTGGAGCCACCTCCTAGGGAATTCCCGGTGGCCGACGGATCGAGGTCCGTTAGTTCAGGAATTCACAAGTTCACAAGTGGGGGGCTCTCAGGGTCGCAGGTAAAGCGCGGGTCAACAAGAGGGCGCGTGCAGCCAGTTCAGGGCGTGCGGGCTCACCTCGTGCTTCTCAGTAGCGCTCGTATGGTCGTTGTTGGTCATCGTCGGCCATCCTCGGACGGCCCGTGGACGGCCCCAGTGTGGGTGCCGAAGATCGGCCTCTCCGGCCGGTCGAGTGAGGCGCGCCAGGCGATTCAGGGGGCTGCTAGGGGCGAGCGCCCCCGACGGTGACGGCGCCACGACGGGTTGAGAGCGTTCCGCCGCACGAACTCCAACTGCCGCTGTCCTGCGAATTTTCGCATTGCGAGCGCCATGGGGCGCCGATCCTGGCCCGGAGAGGCTTCGGAGTACTGACGAGTCTCAGCCGACGCAAGTCAGCATTGGTGGCCAACCGATCGGCATTCGTGCGCCTCCTGCACCCCCAGCGCAGAGGTCATGTCCATACAAGAGTGCCCCGGTGTAGTCGAGCGAAGGTCGGCGCTCTTGTTCCTGACCCTCCGCGTGGCCAGCATGGGTTGCAGACTCGAGTCAGCGGAGGGGTCATGGGTCTCGGCTTGAGATTTTCCTGTCGCCTGGTAGCTGTCGTTGCGATATCGGCAGCTTCGCTGGCAGTAATCCTCGCTACACCGTTCATGCTGCTCAGTGACATCGGTCAGGCCTACAGCGCGGCATCCGTACTGCTGTCCGGCATCGCCCTAGCCGGTGTTGCGATCTCGCTTGTGTATCAAGCGCAACAGACAAGGATCATTAGGGACGAACGTGATAGAGCTACACATCGAGAAATGATCTATCTGGCTATGGAAGACCCGGCTCTAGCTGCATGTTGGGAGCCGCCAGATATGCCGATGGCATTCGAGCGATATCGGCAGGTTGCATTGGAGTCACGGACGTAACAGGTGGATCCACACCACGATAGGCGGTCGGCGAAAAAGAGCTGCAGAGTTTGCCGAGATCGTGGAGGAGAGGTATCAAGCCGCGATCAATACAGGGCCTGCAGTGGCGGCGAACGGCTACTTCGATCCGAACGGCCCTCGACGCATGAGCCCAACAAATCTCGGTGATTGAAGTTAAATCCCCAGGAGGGGAGAGCGATACGATCCGATCAACTTCGTTTACCCCTCCAAGCGTGGCTGACCTCTTTATCCCGGAGCAACTTGGGTGAGCGTCTCACCTTGGGCCGCTGAGTCTCTCGCCTGCTCCGATGGCCTGCATGCGTCCGCGCTTGTCCGCCATTGTCTGTCGGCGTTGTCACGCAGTTAGACACTCATCTGCTGCTGCTCCGGTGCGCGGGATCAGCGTGCGTCCACCAGTTCTCCGGGTGCAGGCAAAACCCTTCCAGTGTGGCAGATCAACTCGGGGAGCCCAGGCCAGAGCGGGTGGGAGGGTTGCGTCCAGGGAAGTGGTGTACGGGTTCGACCTGATCCGGGGTTTGCTCCGGCATCGGGATGGTGCCCGCATAGATGAACGGCCACCGGCTGATCTTCCGAGGTGTCGAAGCCTCGAAGGAGATCAGCACGATGACCGCACCAGACAGTCTGCCCCTGCACGCCCTCGCGGAAGACAACCTCGCCGCGGCGAGTCCCGATCTACTGCGCGCGTTGGTCAAGACGTTCGCCGACGCACTCATGTCCGCGGAGGCGGATACTCTCTGCAACGCCGAATACGGGCAGGTCAACGACGAACGCGTCAACCACCGCAACGGATATCGCCCGCGCGAGTGGGACACCCGCGCCGGCACCGTCGAGCTGTCCACCCCCAAGCTGAGGCAGGGCAGTTACTTCCCGCACTGGCTCCTCGAACGGCGCCGCCGGGCCGAACAGGCCCTCATCTCGGTGGTCGCCACCGCCTACCTGCTCGGTGTCAGTACGCGCCGGGTCGAGAAGCTCGCCGAGTCCCTGGGCGTCACCCAGCTGTCGGAGTCCCAGGTGAGCGCGATGGCCAAGCACCTGGACGAGCAGGTCGCCGCGTTCCGCAACCGGCCCCTGGACCAAGGCCCTTACGCATTCGTCTGGGTGGATGCCCTGACCCAGAAGGTCCGTGAGGGCGGCCGCATCATCAACGTCCACGTGCTGATCGCGGTCGGCGTGAATGCCGACGGCCACCGCGAGATCCTCGGCCTCGACGTCGCGACCGCCGAGCACGGCGCCGGCTGGCTCGCCTTCCTGCGCTCGCTCGTCGCCCGCGGCCTGTCCGGCGTCCAGCTCGTCATCTCCGACGCTCACACCGGCCTGGTGAACGCGATCGGCGCGGTTCTGCCCGGAGCCTCCTGGCAGCGATGCCGCACGCATTACGCCCGAAATTTGCTGAGTCAGGTTCCGAAGTCTGCCCAGCCGTGGGTGGCCACGCTGCTGCGGACGGTCTTCGAACAGCCCGACACCGACGCCGTGATGGCCCAGATGCGGCACGTGCTGGACGCTTTGGAAACCAAGTTCCCCAAGGCCGCAGCCCACTTGGACACCGCTCAGCACGAGCTGCTGGCCTTCACCGCGTTCCCGCGCGAGGTCTGGCGGCAGATCTGGTCGAACAATCCGCAGGAGCGGCTGAACAAGGAGATCCGTCGCCGCACCGACGTGGTCGGTATCTTCCCCGACCGCACCGCCGTCATCAGGCTGGTCGGCGCGGTGCTGGCCGAGCAGAACGACGAATGGACCGAGGCCCGCCGCTACATGGGACTCGACTTGCTGGCCAAGGCCCGCCTCCACCCGATCGAGTCAGAAACCGGCGAGACAGCCCTGCCCACCGAACTCACCGCATAGCGTCAAAACGAGATCACCGAGTGGCCGTCGATACACCACTCCCGCGGACGTGACCCGTGGGAGTGGTCACCTGTGGGTGTCGACTGTCGGCGTTGGTTGGCTTCGGACGGCCCAGGGACGGCCCAGGACTCAGTCAGCAGCCATCGGCCGACCGTGCCCAGGTAGCGGCGCCATCGCCCGTCACTCCAGGTGCACGCGAGTGACCGCGAGCTGTTCCTTGTAAGGCCATGTGAAGGTGCGGTCAGGTTCGAGGTGGGTGCCTCCCACAGCCCAACCTGGTGGAAGCTCCCAGATCCTCAAACGCTTCGTGCAGCCAGATACACCCATTCGGCGCAACAAATGCGGTGGCGGCGTCACGCCTGCTGATTTAGTAAGAATGGAACGAGACGATCATTGCTGGGGCATGCGATTCCAGGGAGAGGCTATGGAAACGAAAGACTGGGTGATGGCTGGAATAGGCGCAGCCGGAATTCTGGCAACACTCGGACTGGGCATCTCTAATAGAGTCGACCAGGATAACGCACAGAAAAATCAAGAAGCCGCAGCAGTCAAACAAGAAAAGCTGCAGAATCAGCAAACAGAAAACTCCAAAAAACTGGAGGAAGCTCAGGTAAAGATTGCCACCCTCGCCGGCTTGGCCACTGCGGCAAGGATCTCATGGTCCGTTGATGATCCCACAACCCCGCATCTGGTGACCATCGAAAACCGCTCCGATGGAGGTTTGGCCAATGGAATGCTCCAACTCCGCCAGACCCGTAGCCCAAGCTCGCAAGTCGAGCAATACATTGAAGTTGGCAACGTATCTCACTGCGAGCGGATTAAATTCACCATTCACGACGGATGGCAGCCCTTGATGAATAGCATCAATAAGGGATTCTTCGTGTTCCGGTTGGATTCCGGTTACTGGTCTCGTCCGTACCCGGCAGGGCTCATACCCCTAGACACTGCTCCACCAGATGTCCGGGAGGTGGCAAAGAACATCGCCCAATGGACGTCGCGTAAGGAAGAAAAAATTGCGGGATGCACGTGAGGTCCTGCCCACCTGTGCATCGACACAGCGACCGAATCAAGTCGACCAGTGAAGGTCGGCGGAGCCAGGGCTTCGGCGTAGTCGGCGGGCGTCCGTTTCGTGATCACTTGAGGCCGAGCAGGGTGAGCGGGCGGTCCGCGTAGCGGGCGTTGCGTCGCAGAGCTGCGGCGATGTTGGTCGCGCCGGCCAGCCGCGGGGCGCCGATGGCGAGGTTGCGCCAGGTGGCCATCGCTCGGGGCGCGTTGCCGGTTCGCAGCTGTGAGGCGTCTTCGGCGAACGTGGTGTCTCTGACGTGGTGCAGGGCTTCGATCTGCCAGTGATCACGGATCAGGGTCGCCAGCTGACCGGGTTTGGCTTGCTCAGCGGTGAGGCTGGTGACGGCGTAAACGGTCTTGACGGTGGTCTTGCCGGTCTTGCGGTCGGTGCGGCGGCGCTTGATCTGGACGGCTTGCCGGGCTCCGGGGAAGAGCAGGCTGTTGACCGTGACCGCCTTGATCCGTCGGATCTCCGGGCGTCCGTGGCCGATGCCCTTCACGCGGCCCTGCAGCGGGATCTCTGTCCACGGAAGGGATCTGAGCTGCTTGCGGAGCTTCTTCTGGTTGCCCTTGACGATCACGATGTAGTGGGCTTCGCGGCCGAGAAGGTAGTCGGCGTGCTCGCGTTGGGTGTGCATGGAGTCGCTGGTGACGACCACCCCGGCCAGGTCTGCAACCCCAGCAACGGCTGGAAGCAGGTGATCTCGTTCGTCTTCTCGCCGACGTCCAGCTGGGCCAGGACCAGGCCGGTGGTGTGGTCCAGGGCTGCGAGCAGGTGGATCTTGCGGCCGTTGGCCCTGGCCGCTCCGCGAAGGCTTTTGCCGTCGACCGCCAGGCCGCGCGGCCGGCCCTGGGTTCGGTTGCGGCGGTCGGCGAGCCAGCGGCCGACCGCCAGGTCCAATGCGTCGGCGTCGATCCGGGCCAGCAGCCGCCGGACCGTCGTTTCCGCAGGCAGGGACCGTTTGGGGAACAGGGGGTCGAGCCGCACGCCGACGTGTCCCAGCACGTGGGGCGGAGCGTCGGTGAGCGTTTTCAGCGTGGCCACCGATCGAGTGACGCCCGGGTCATGCGGTGGGTGTGCGAAACGGACAGGGCTCCCGTGCCGTTGAGAGAGGTGTTCGACGTCTCAACTCAGCAGCACAGGAGCCCTGTTGGTTCCGCACCCTGCCGCACTCGACCTGCCTCACGCTCTGGTCGAGTGGGTCACGATGCTCATCGTCACCCGCGAGGGTGACCTTCGGTGCAAGCTCCCGCCGCACCGGCGTGCGCTCGTCGCACTCGTGTACCTGCGCAGCCACGACACCCTTGCCCGCCTCGCGGCCGGCTTCGGCATATCCGTCGGCACCGCCCACGCATACGTCACCGCTGTCACCGGCCTGCTCGCCGACCGCGCACCCGGCCTGCTGAAGACGCTGCGCGAGCACGAACCAGACTTCGTCCTCCTCGACGGCCCGCTCGCCGAGTGCGACCGGGTCGGCGACAGCCGGGGCGACCACTCCGCCAAGCACCGCCGCCACGGCGTGAACATCCAGGTCGTCACCGATCCCGCCGGGAAAGTGCTGTGGATCTCGCCCGCCTGCCGGGCCGCACCCACGACCTGACCGCCGCCCGCACCCAGCGCATCATCCGGATCTGCGAACGCCAAGGCGTCCCAATCCTCGCCGACCGCGCCTACACCGGCGTCGGCCCCTGGGTCACCACCGGCCTCAAACGCCCGCCCGGCGGTGAGCTCACCCCCACCCAAACGCACCCTCAACCGCGCCCTCGCCCAAGCACGAGCCCCCGTCGAACGCGGCATAGCACGACTGAAGTCCTGGCAGATCTTCCGCAGATCCCGCATCAGCCCCAACCGCATGACCGTCATCGCCAAGGCCGTCCTCACCCTGGAGAGGCAGCGCTGAAAACGCTCAGTGATCCATTCGCCGACCGCCAGCAGCGACGTTGCCCCCGCCAGCACCGCGCAGGCGACCAGGGCAAGGACGCCGACCAGAGCGTGGCGCACTCCACGGGGATCACGCGGATCGGGCACCTGGGCAAGGCGGTCCAGCAGTCCGGGCACTTCTTCCGGCGCGACCTGTGGATGCTCGCGGAGTTGGTCAAGGGCAGGCGGGATCAGCGATGATGCTTCGGCAGGCACGGTCTTCCAGGCAGGTCACGGGGCGTCGAGAACTCCATGATCACGGTCTTCCAGGCAGGTCACGGGGCGTCGAGAACTCCATGATCACGGTCTTCCAGGCAGGTCACGGGGCGTCGAGAACTCCATGATCTTGGAAGCCGTGCCTGTTCCGTTCTCCCTGACCGACCAACCTGGCGGACGGTCATGAACCGGATGCCCGGCGACTACGCCGAGGCCCTGCCGTCACAGCAGACCTGCCTGGAGGAAACCGAGGAGTGCCGAGTCCGACCGCGCGTCCATCCTCCCAGCGCCGATCGCGCCGACTGCGGCCGCGCAGGGCATCGCCTCACGGTCCTTCTCCAGCGTCGAATCCAATGCACCTGGAATTTTCGCGGGTGTAGCCGTTATGGCCCGCTTTCCGGATGGGGGAGCGCCGGTCGCTGCGGCGGATACTCTGCAAAACTCAGTCGACAACCTCGATATCCATTTCCTGGATGCAAATCCCGTCCGGATCATCCGTAGTTGCTCTATATTCTTCGAGCGATTCTGACCCTAATGCGCTAAAAGCATCTTCAATCAAATCTATATAGCCCCTGCGAATTACAGAAGGGCGCATGTCTCCTGGGTTCCGCGGCTCGGGAACGAGCTTCTCGCGAGGCACGTATGTCACCACCTTGGCGTCGGCTGGCTTCCCGGCCCACGTGACCGCGTCGCTGACGTCCACTTCGGTGTAACTCGCCTCTCTTTTGCACAGAAGGGACAGGTCTTTCGCCGAAACACGGAAGACTGCTCCGTTGCAGAAATCTGCCGACTCACCCCTTTTGATCCCGAGCGAGCGAACCCAACCGTTGAATACTGAGCCGTCGGGCATTCGATAAATCCTACTGGAGAGCTGTGCAGTATCCGAAGCAACGTTCCAGGTTCTCCGCCATCCGTACAGGCGCGCAGCAATCGGCCCGTCAAATTGGTGATACTCGTGTCCAACCGTGCGAGCGATGGACTTTTCGCTCACTAGCGATCCGTAGGCAAACATGTACACATCAGAACTCTCCTCAAAGTTTTGCCACCCTTTCCAGCGCTTTGGATCCACAGATTCGTCAACTTCAATTTCGTCTGGATGGCCGATGGAAAGACATTGCCGGGTGCTGTATCGCTGGATACTCGCAAATTCCATTCCAGTTTCGACGACCGTTCCCCTGGCCAGTGCGATGATATCCACGAGGGATTTATCCAAAACCTTTCCCTGAAGGTCTATGACACTCCCTGCATATGTCTGAGCGGCGCTCAAATCCTCGGAGAGCGGTACTCGAACCGTGAACGGGACACCTGGAGTGCTGTACGCCCAGAACCCGCGTTTGACTCGTTTACCCCCAGATAGACACTCCAGTGACCTGTTAATGAGCGATTTAGGTGAAGAGATCGTCTCGTATCTGGCGATTACGTCGATTGATAAATTGACCAGAGTCATCTGCGTTCCGTTGTAAAAACGCAACACCATGACCGCTCCCTCTCCAGGGAAATTAATCAGTGAAATCTTACTCCGCCATTGCAATGGGTCGCGATTGAAGAGCTTGAAGACGAACGAACCCAGCAGTAGAACGGGGATCACTACCCCGGCTAGCGTAGAAGCTCCGGCAAAAACATAGTAACCTACAGACTCGCCGTTCTGAGACAACAACTCCCCGGGGTTCCAAATCGAGGAAAGTGCTAGCCGGAACGCAGTCGAGTACGAAGTTCCATCGGATCCGCATACAGCCAGGCCTAGAGCAAGAATGGCCGAGATCGCTATCGAGGCGGCAATAAAGAACCCGAGGATTGTAGGAAAACTTTTCCTACTCAGCAATAGCGCCATCGGTGTCTTAATTCTTGGATGCATCCGTCCCCCTTGCCGGCAGCGGCTCCTGCCGCTTGTGCAACTTGGCCCCAGGACCGCCTTCGCTTGATTCTGTCCAACCTGTCAAGTACGCAAACGAGGATAAAGTTCACATATTGGACTATCTGTCGAGGCTTGACCGATCCTGACAGGTAGGACGCCCTGAATGCCCAGTCACCTACCGGGAGGCGCGGTCAGCCTCAAGGCGAACGAACATAAAGCCGACAGTCGCAGTACTCGCCCTAACCGTTTTCGACTATTGAAGATACGACTTCGAGCCCTGCATGTTTATTCATCTATCAATTGGAAATAGATCATAAACCGTGCGGTTCGCATTGCGGAAACGCGAATAGCCACGCAAGGAAGGATCGAAAAGAAATGGATTGCCTAAGCGGAAATCCCGTGATAGCGGTCGTTCAATTCCTCCTCGCTGTCGGAATGGCTTTCTTGGGTTTATATTTACTGGTAAAAGGGAAATTTCAGATCGCGTTTATGGTGGTAGGTATGGGGATAGGTTTTATTGCCGCGTTGGGGGTCTACTCTCCAGGTGTTTGCCCCTGATCTCCCATTGCGCGTTGCAGGGTCTGTCGCCAGACGTGCGAGGGCTTTGCCTGGACGGTCGGGATGACCGCTACCACCGGCGGAAGCACGAATCGGTCCCGGTTCGTGCTTCGGCGCACCGGCGATGAGCCGAAGTCCGTGAGCGTGCCGCTGAACCACCCCTACAGGCAGGGCCTCGGCGTAGTCGCCGGGCATCCGGTTCATGACGGTCCGCCAGGTTGGTCGGTTGATCAGCAGCCTGTTCGACGCTCTCGGAGCCATCACCCGTGCAGCAGCACGCTGAGCGGTGGTTGGCTTCACTCACCATGGATCCCGGTACCTTCGTGAGCACCGAGCAGCGCATCCGCCTGCATCTCGTGCCGCACCTGGGTAGTCGCTCGCTCGACTCGCTGAGGCCGATCCACATCCGCGAGTGGCTGTGCAAGCTCCAGGACGGGGGAGTAGCCCCTTCCTATCAGCAGGTGATCTTTGCGAACCTCAGCG
This sequence comes from Streptomyces sp. DF42, assembly GCF_058267695.1. Taxonomy (NCBI): domain Bacteria; kingdom Bacillati; phylum Actinomycetota; class Actinomycetes; order Kitasatosporales; family Streptomycetaceae; genus Streptomyces; species Streptomyces sp. DF42. The sequence continues at coordinate 6,425,198 of NZ_CM177859.1, forward strand.
CGATGCTGTCGGCGGCCGCCGACGACCGCCTGATCCCGCACAACCCCTGCCGTTCGTCGTCGGTGAAGGCGCCCAAGCCGGAACCTCGTCGGATCGTGCCGTGGCGGCCTGAGCGCGTGCTGTCGGTGCGCTCCGCACTGCCGGAGCGGTACTGGGCCATGGTGGATTTGGCGGGCGGATGCGGCATGCGGCAGGGCGAAGTGCTCGGCCTGGCCGTTGACGACGTGGACCGCGTCGAAGGAGTCGTGCATATCGTCCGGCAGGTCAAGCTCATCGCCGGAAAGCAGGTGTTCGCGTTGCCCAAGGGCGGCAAGACGCGCACAGTCCCATTGCCGGAGAGCGTCGCGCGGTCGCTGGAGGATCACATCGAGCAGCGCCCGCCGGCGGCTGTGACTCTGCCGTGGCGGTCGGTCGACGGCTCTCCGGTCACCGCCTCCCTGTTGTTCTCCAACATCGAAAGGCGCGCGTTGAACCGCGTCGTCTTCAACCGCCTCGCGTGGCGTCCAGCCCTCGACACGGCGGGTATCCCGCGCGGTCGGGAGAACGGGATGCACGCGCTGAGGCACTTCTACGCGTCCGTTCTGCTGGACGCGGGGGAGAACATCAAGGCGCTGTCGGAGTACCTCGGACACCATGACCCCGGCTTCACGCTGCGGACGTACACGCACCTGATGCCGAGCAGCGAGAAGCGGACGAGGGAGGCGGTGAACCGCGCGTTCGAGGACGGCCCGAAGACCGATGACGGCCCCACGACGGCCCAGGGGGTCTGACGCAGGTAGAAACGCGCAGGTCAGGCCCCAAGCGCCGTCAGTAGCGCTCGTTGAGATACCCCAGGAACTCGTCGTGCAGCAGGCCGTTCGACGCGGCCGCGTTGCCGCTGTGCGGGCCTGGGCGGCCGTCGAGGCCGGTGAAGGTGCCGCCGGCCTCGGTGACGACGATCGCGTTGGCGGCCATGTCCCACAGGGAGAGTTCCGGTTCGGCGCAGATGTCGACCGCGCCCTCGGCGACCAGCATGTAGGGCCAGAAGTCCCCGTACGCGCGCGTGCGCCACACCTCGCGGGTCAGGTCCAGGAACCCGCCCAGTCGGCCCTGGTCCTCCCAGCCGGTCAGGGAGGAGTACGCGAACGACGCGTCCGACAGCTTCGCCACCCCGGAGACCTGCAGGCGGGAGGCGGAGGAGAGGCTGCGGCCGGTGAAGGCGCCGTGGCCCTTCGCGGCCCACCAGCGGCGGCCCAGCGCCGGGGCGGACACGACGCCGACGACGGGCTGGAAGCCGGTCTCGCCCGCCTCCATCAGGGAGATCAGCGTGGCCCACACCGGGACGCCGCGTACGTAGTTCTTGGTGCCGTCGATCGGGTCGACCACCCAGCGGCGGGGACCGGTGCCCTCCAGGCCGTACTCCTCACCGAGGACCGCGTCGCGCGGGCGGCCGCGCTGGAGCTGGCCGCGGATGAGCTCTTCCGCCGCCTTGTCCGCATCGCTCACCGGGGTCATGTCCGGCTTCGTCTCGACCTTGAGGTCGAGGGCCTTGAAGCGGGACATCGTTGCCGCGTCGGCGGCGTCCGCGAGGACGTGAGCGAAGCGGAGGTCGTCGTGGTAGTCCGGCATGGAACGAACGCTATCTGCCGTGGTCGGGATGGGGCTACCGGGCCTTGCTCACGGTTTGGCGGCACATTGCGGGCACGCGGCGGCCGAAGGGCGCCCCCGCGTGCGCCCGCGAACCCTTGACAGTGCCGCCGGGCGCGTCAAATCTGGGCGCAGAGCCGCTCGGCCCAGGGAGGCGATGATGCCTGCAGCGCGGGAATCCCTACTGGACGCCGCGTACACGGCGCTGGCCCGTCGGCCGTGGTCCACCGTGCGGATGGTGGACGTCGCGGCGGTGGCCGGAGTGTCCCGGCAGACCCTCTACAACGAGTTCGGCAGCAAGGAGGGTCTCGCCCGGGCACTCGTGAGAAGGGAGGCGGACACCTACCTCGCCGGGGTCGAACGGGCGCTCGCCACCCACAGTGACGCCCGCGAGCGGCTGGCCGCGACCGCCGAGTGGACCGCGTCCACGGCCCGCGACAACGCGCTCGTGCGGGCCATGCTGACCGGCTGCTGGAGCGAGCGGCTCCCCTCGCCGACGCTGTCCGCGGTGCCGTCCTCCTCGGCGGTGCCCGCGCAGCGGCGGGCGGACGGGCCGCTGCCGTCGCCGGGCGACTTCGTGGCGATGGTGCGCGACCGGGCCGTGGTCGTGCTCGCGGGACCCGGCCCGGCCAAGCCGGACACGGCGGAACTCGCCAGGTCCTGCGAGCTGGTCGTCCGCCTCGCGCTGTCCTGCGTGGCGGCTCCGCCGGGCGAGGGCGGGGTGGCGGATCTCGTGCGGGCCGTGCTGCAGCGCCAGTTGACCGCCTGACGGGTCAGTGTGCCGAGCCCGACAGCTGCAGGCCGATCACGCCGACGATGACGAAGCTGATCGAGACGAGCTTCAGGGTCGACACCAGGTCGCCCAGGAAGATCATGCCGTAGATGGCGGTGCCGGCCGCGCCGATGCCCGTCCACACGGCGTAGGCGGGGCCCACGTCCAGCTTTTTCAGGGAGAGGGTGAGCAGGCCGAAACTGCCGAGGGCGAAGACGCAGAACGCGATCGTCGGCCACAGCCGGGTGAAACCGTGCGAGAGCTTGAGGCACACGGCGAAGCCGGTCTCGAGTATTCCGGCCACGACGACCAGCAGCCACGCCATGTGGTGTCCTCCCGTATGTCCGGCTCGGTGCGATTATGCACTTGCCGGACTCGTGCCCCCACAAACAACGCGGAGGTCAGTCGCCTTCCTTGCGCTCCCTCGTCGCCAGCAGCCGGCGCAGCGAGTAGAGCCGGGCCGGGTCCGCGTGGCCCTCGGCCACCCACTCGTCCAGCGCGCAGTCCGGCTCGTCGTGGCTGCACGCGCGCGGGCAGCCCTCGGTGCCCGGCTCCAGGTCAGGGAAGGCGTGGATGACGCGGGACGGGTCGATGTGGGCGAGGCCGAAGGAACGGATGCCCGGGGTGTCGACCACCCAGCCGTTGTCGCCGGACAGGGGAAGGGCCAGCGCCGAGGTCGTGGTGTGGCGGCCGCGGCCCGTCACCGCGTTGACATGGCCCGTGAGGCGGCGGCGGTCCTCGGGGACCAGCGCGTTCACCAGCGTCGTCTTGCCGACGCCCGAGTGACCGACGAACGCGGTGATTTTTCCGTCCAGTTGCTCACGCACCCGGCCCGCCGCGTTCCCGCTCTGCAGTTCCTCGCGGCTGGTGACGACATACGGGATGTCGAGGTCGCCGTACAGCTCAAGGAGTTTGTCGGGCGGGGCGAGGTCCGACTTGGTCATGACCAGGAGCGGGGTCAGGCCGCCGTCGAACGCCGCGACCAGGCAGCGGTCGATGAGGCGCGGGCGGGGCTCCGGGTCGGCGAGGGCCGTGACGATCGCGAGCTGGTCGGCGTTGGCGACGACGACACGCTCGTACGGGTCGTCGTCGTCCGCGGTGCGGCGCAGCACCGACGCGCGTTCCTCGATGCGGACGATGCGCGCGAGGGTGTCCTTCTTGCCGGACAGGTCACCGACCAGGGCCACCCGGTCACCCACGATCGCCGCCTTGCGGCCCAGTTCGCGGGCCTTCATCGCCATGACGATCCGGTCGTCGACCAGGATGGTCAGCCGGCCCCGGTCGACGGTGAGGACCATGCCCTCGGCCGCGTCCTCGTGCTTGGGGCGGATGTGCGTACGCGGCCGGTTGCCCTTGCGGTTCGGGCGGGAGCGGATGTCGTCCTCGTCGGTGTGCTTGCCGTAGCGGCGCATGGCGTGAGTCCCTACGCCCCGAGCATCCCGGTCCACATATCGGGGAAGTCCGGCAGGGTCTTCGCCGTCGTCGCCACGTCCTCGATCTGCACGCCCTCCACCGCGAGGCCGATGATCGCGCCGGCCGTCGCCATGCGATGGTCCTCGTACGTGTGGAAGATCCCGCCGTGCAGGCGGCGCGGGCGGATGTGCAGGCCGTCGGCGGTCTCGGTGACGTCACCGCCGAGTTCGTTGATCTCCTTGGTGAGCGCGGCCAGGCGGTCCGTCTCGTGCAGTCGCAGATGGGCCACGCCCCGCAGGGTGGAGGGGGAGTCCGCGAGGGCCGCGACCGCCGCGACGCCCGGGGTCAGCTCGCCGACGTCGCCCAGGTCCACGTCGATGCCGCGGATCGCACCCGAACCGGTGAACTCAAGACCGTACTCGGTCAGTTCGCAGGAACCGCCCATATCGGTGAAGATCTCCCGCAGCTTGTCGCCGGGCTGCGTGGTGCGGGCCGGCCAGTCGGGTACGACGACCTTGCCGCCCGTCACCAGGGCCGCCGCCAGGAACGGCTGCGCGTTGGACAGGTCCGGCTCGATGGTGAGGTCCCGGCCGAGCAGCGCGCCAGGCGTCACCCGCCACACGTTCGGCTCGCCGCCCGACTCCGGCGTGTCCACCTGGGCGCCGACCGCGCGCAGCATGTCGACGGTCATGCGGATGTGCGGGAGGGAGGGCAGGGAGGAGCCGATGTGGCGGACCTCCACGCCCTGGTTGAAGCGCGGGCCGGACAGGAGCAGGGCCGACACGAACTGGGACGACGAGGACGCGTCGATCTCCACCGGGCCGCCGTCCAGCGCCCCGCCCCCGTGGACCGTCAGCGGCAGCGCGCCCCGGCCGTCGTCGTCGATCCGGGCGCCGAGCACGCGCAGCGCGTCGATCACGGCGGTCAGGGGTCGCTCGTACGACCTCGGGTCTCCGTCGAAGCGGATGGGGCCGTCGGCGAGCGCGGCGACCGGCGGCAGGAAGCGCATCACCGTGCCGGCGTTGCCCACGTCGACCGTGGCCGGGCCGTGCAGGCCCGTGGGCAGCACCCGCCAGGTCTCGCCCGTGCCGTCCGGGCCCACGCCCTCCTCGATGCCGACGCCCATCGCGCGCAGGGCGCCCGCCATCAGCAGTGTGTCCCGGGAACGCAGGGGGCGGCGCAGCCAGCCGGGTTCGGAGGCGAGGGCGGCGAGCACGAGGGCGCGGTTGGTGACTGACTTGGACCCCGGCACGTGGACCGTCGCGTCGACGGCCCCGCTCGCGTGGGGGGCGGGCCAGAGGGCGGTGGGTGCGGGGTTCGGGGCCATGGCCCCACTTTATAAGCAGGCGGTCGGTCGAGTGCGGCGGCGTGAGGCCGGTCGTGCCCCGCGGCCGAGCCGCTCACCGGCGCCGCCCCGCCCCCCTGTGACCTGCGCCCCTTCGGGCCGCGCTCACACCTCCAGCAGCCACCTGCCGCCGCCTATCAGTGAACACAGCGACACCGCGTGGAAAAGAAAGAGCCACAGCCCGGCCGGTACGTGGGTCAGTCGCGACAACTGGTCCGCGTCCGAGTCGCCCGCGGCGCCCCGTGACCTCTTCGCCTGGAGTTCGAAGGCCGGGCGTACGCCGCCCACCAGCAGGAACCAGACCACCGTGTACGCGAACGCCGCCTGGACCTGCGGGCCGGCCAGCCAGGACACCAGCAGGAACGTGCCACCGGTGACGACGACGGTCAGGGCGCCGTACGCGTTGCGGATCATCACCAGCATCGCCACCAGCAGGGCCGTCGCCAGCCACAGCAGCAGCGTGATGTGGCCGGCAGCCAGCAGCGCGGCGCCGCCGAGGCCGAGCAGCGGGGGAGCGGTGTAGCCGGCCGCCGCCGTGAGGATCATGCCCAGGCCGTGCGGCTTGCCGCGGCTGACGGTGAGGCCGCTGGTGTCGGAGTGCAGACGTATGCCCGTGAGCTGCCGGCCGGTGAGCAGAGCGATCAGGCCGTGGCCGCCCTCGTGGGCGATGGTGATCGCGTTGCGCGCCAGGCGCCAGACGCCGTGCGGGACGGTCACGGCGACCGCGGCGACGAGGGTCGCGAGCACCACCCACAGGTCGGGGTCGGGCTGGGTGCCGAAGACCCGGTCCCAGAGGGAGGCGAGCGAGGATGCGGTGCTGTCCATGGGCGGCGGTGGCTCCCGTTGGTCGGTGGAAGGGGCTGGCGCGCAGCGCGCCGTCGGTGCGACGTGGTGGCAGGGCGACGGGCGGGCCTGGCAGTGTGGCACGTATGTGCGGACGGTATGCAGCGAGTCGTAGGCCCGAGGATCTCGCAGGAATCTTTGAGATCGAGAAGTGGGAGCCGGAGGAGACCCTGGCCCCCGACTACAACGTGGCCCCCACCAAGGAGGTGTACGCCGTCCTCGACCGCCCTGTTAAGGACGTGGAGGACCCGCGACCGGTTCGCCAGCTGAGGAAGCTCAAGTGGGGCCTCGTTCCGTCCTGGTCGAAGACCCCCGAGGGCGGCGCCCGGATGATCAACGCCCGCGCGGAGACCGTGCACGAGAAGCCGTCCTACAAGCGGGCGTTCATGTCGAGGCGCTGCATCATTCCCGCCGACGGCTACTACGAGTGGGTAACCGGCACGCAGGAGCGGGACCTGGAGGTCGAGGGGAAGAAGAAACGGCCGCGCAAGCAGCCGTACTTCGTGCTGCCCGCCGACGGTTCGGTCTTCGCGATGGCCGGGCTGTACGAGTTCTGGCGGGACAAGACCCTCCCGGACGACCACCCGCAGGCCTGGTGGGTGACCTGTTCCGTCATCACCACGGAGGCGGAGACGACCCCGCTCGCGGTGGCCCCGGCCGAGGGCCCGCACGCGCTCGCCGACATCCACCCCCGGATGCCGCTGATGCTCACCCCGGACCGCTGGGACACCTGGCTGGACCCCTCCCGCACCGAACTCGACGACCTGCGCACCCTGCTGGAGGCGCCGCCCGCCGGCCTCATGCGCGCCTACCCCGTGTCCACGGCCGTCAGCAACGTCCGCAACAACGGACCGGAGCTGCTGAAGGAGCTGGAGGGGCCCGAAGAGGGCACACTCTTCTGACGTGACGACCGAGATCATTGCTACGGATGCGGGCGACGCCCGCATCACCTGGCACCGGGCGACGAACGAGCGGCTCGTGCTGGCCGTGAGCCACGGTGCGGGCGGCGGCATCGAGGCGCGGGACCTGCGCGCGCTGGCCCAGGTCCTGCCGGGCCACGGTGTGAGTGTCGCCCTCGTGGAGCAGCCCTGGCGGGTGGCCGGCAAGAAGGTGGCGCCCGCGCCCCGCACGCTTGACGTGGGGTGGCGCGGGATCTGGCCGGCGCTGGCTGGGCCCGGGCTGCCGGTGATCTCGGGCGGGCGCAGTGCGGGCGCCCGGGTCGCCTGCCGGACCGCGACCGAACTCGGCGCCCGTGCCGTGCTCGCCCTCAGCTTTCCGCTCCACCCGCCGGGACGGCCGGAGAAGTCCCGGGCCGGGGAACTCCTCGGGGCCGGGGTGCCCACCCTCGTCGTGCAGGGAGGCAACGACCCGTTCGGGAAGCCTGACGAGTTCCCCCACGGTGTGTACGAACTGGTCGAGGTGCCGTACGGCGATCACGGGTTCGCCGTGCCCAAGCGGGCGGAGATCGGCCAGGACGAGGCCGTGGCGATCATCACGGACGCGGTCGTGAAGTGGGCCGGATCACTGGGGTAAAGGACCGGGAATGTTGCGGACCGGCCCTGGCGTTGAGGCGGACAGAAGTGCTGAACAACCAGCACCGACGTCGTGGGAGAGGAAGTCCGCCGCATGGGTTCGACCGTATGTCCGAGCCGCAGCAGCCGCACTGACCTGGACTGGACGGTGCTGTCTGCGGCCAAGACCACCCCTATTCGAGGGGCGGCGGGGACGGGTCGTCGTCTATCCTCCGATTCTGGTGGTACCGGTTTCGGTGCTGCCCGCAATCTTGAGGAGGTGGGTCCGGTCACTGGGATCGACGCAGGGACCGACAACGGCCAGGCGGAGCTGCCCGAGGGCCAGGGCGTCAGCGCGGAGTCGGCCTCGGAGCGCAGTGCGCGCTTCGAGCGGGACGCGCTCGAATTCCTCGACCAGATGTACTCGGCCGCGCTGCGCATGACGCGCAACCCCGCCGACGCGGAGGACCTGGTGCAGGAGACGTACGCGAAGGCGTACGCGTCCTTCCACCAGTTCCGTGAAGGCACCAACCTCAAGGCGTGGCTGTACCGGATCCTCACGAACACGTTCATCAACTCGTACCGCAAGAAGCAGCGTGAACCCCAGCGCTCGGCGGCCGAGGAGATCGAGGACTGGCAGCTCGCCCGTGCCGAGTCGCACATGTCGACGGGTCTGCGCTCCGCGGAGTCGCAGGCGCTCGACCACCTGCCGGACTCGGACGTGAAGGCGGCCCTCCAGGCGATCCCCGAGGAGTTCCGCATCGCCGTCTACCTCGCCGACGTCGAGGGCTTTGCGTACAAGGAGATCGCGGACATCATGGGGACACCCATCGGTACGGTGATGTCCCGGCTGCACCGGGGCCGCCGTCAACTGCGCGGCATGCTCGAGGACTACGCCCGTGAGCGCGGACTGGTCCCGGCCGGCGCGGGAGAGTCGAACGAAGCGAAAGGCTCGGGCTCATGAGCTGCGGAGAGCCGCACGAGACGGACTGCAGTGAGGTCCTCGACCATCTCTACGAGTTCCTCGACAGCGAGATGCCGGACGTCGACCGCGACAAGTTCAAGCAGCACTTCACGGAGTGCTCACCGTGCCTGGAGAAGTACGGCCTGGAGCAGGCCGTGAAGAAGCTGGTCAAGCGGTGCTGCGGGCATGACGACGTGCCGAGCGACCTGCGCGCCAAGGTCATGGGGCGGCTCGACCTGATCCGCTCCGGACAGGCCGTCCCCGACCACGACGTCACCGCGACCCCGCAGGAGTCCTGACCCCATCGGACCCCGTCCGGAGCGGGCTGCCGTCACTCGTACGTGCTAATCCGCGGTTCATCAGCCCGCGAACTCCCCCGATGCAGCCCTAGGCTCATCTGCCAGAGCTGGCCGGCCGGGGGAGGGCGCGATGGAGGCGGTTCCGGTACGGGCACGCGCGTATGTCGCCTGCGCGGCCCTCGGCGCCCTGTTCTGTGTACTCCCACTGCCCGGCACGCGTGCGCCCTGGTGGGCGATCGCCCTGCTCGCCGTGCTGTACGCCGCCTGCGAGCAGGCCGCCGCGCGATGGCGCTTTGCCGGAACGTTCTACCCCGTCCTGCTCGCGGCCGCCTTCCTGCTGCCGCCGCCCGCCGCCGCGCTGGTCCCGCTGCCGGGTGCGCTGCTCTCCCGTGTCGACCGGCGGCCGCGCCGCCTGCGGCGGGCCTGGCGGGCGGCCCAGCTGGTCCTCGGCGTGTGGGCCGCGAGCCGGGTGCACTGGGCGCTGGGCGGCAGGGACGCCGTCGTCGCCTGCGACTTCCCGTACGCGCTGGTGCCCGCCGGTGCCGCGGTGCTCGCGTTCTGTCTGGCGCTGACCGCCCTGGACGGCGGGATCCGCGCACTGGCCGACCGGCTGCCGGTGCGACGCGCCTGGCGGGGCCTGCTCGTACGATCCCTCGCGCCCGTCGCCGTGCACGGGCTCGCCGGGCTGATGATGGCCGTCCTGTGGCGCAGCCCGTACGGGCCCGTCGCCGCCCTGCTCGTCCTGCTGCCGATGTGCGTGTCCTGGTGGGTCTTCGCGCAGTACCACCGCGAGCGCGCCGCCCATCAGGCGACGATCCGCGCGCTGGTCCAGGCCGTCGACATCAAGGACGAGTACACGCGCGGCCACAGCGAACGGGTCGGCCAGGCCTCGATGATGATCGCCCGTGAACTCGGCATGGACGACGAGCGCGTCGAGGTGCTGAGGTTCGCGGGGATCCTGCACGACGTGGGCAAACTCGGCGTCCCCACACGGCTGTTGCGCAAGGACGGCCCGCTCACGCCCGAGGAACGGCGGGTGATCGAACTGCATCCCGAGTACGGGCACGAGATGGTGCGCGGCATCGGCTTCCTCGGCGAGGCCCGGGCCGCCGTACTCCACCATCACGAGCGGCTGGACGGCAGCGGCTACCCGTACGGCCTGAGGGGGGCTCAGATCCCCGAATCGGCACGGGTGGTGGCCGTGGCAGACGCCTTCGACGCGATGACGTCCACACGCTCCTACCGGCGGTCGCGGCCCGTGCCGACCGCTCTGCAGGAGCTGGAGCGGTGTGCGGGATCGCAGTTCGACCCACGGATGGTCACGGCACTGATGCGGGCGCTGTGCAGGAACGGCTGGCATCCCGCGGTCACCGCGCAGGAGCAGCCACGCCCGCCCGCACCGGCCACGCCCGTCCCCGTCCGCCCGAGAACCCACCGATGAGTGCCCCACCACCCCTGACGGCCCTCATCCACGGCTGCGCCGCCCTCCTCGCCGTCGGCTGTCTCGCCGTCACCCGCGCGAGCGGCCTCCAGGAGCGCCCCGCCGCGCTCGCCTTCGGCCTGCTCGTCACCGTCGGCGAGCTCCACCGGTGGACCGGCGCCCGGGTCAGGGAGGCCGCGCCGCTCGGGGCCGCCGGAGCCCTCGCGTACGCCCTGCTCGGAGGGGACGCCGGGCAGCCCACCCACCACGGTGCCGCCCAGGTCGTCGCCGTCGTCCTCGGCGCCGCCCTGATCGGCAGCGTGCCGCACATCGCGCGCGGACAGGGGCCCGTGCTCGACCATCTCGCGCGGCGCGTGCTCACCGTCCCGTTCGCCGCCGCCTGCTTCCAACCCCTGTACAACCGGGGGACGTTCGGCCGGTGGAGCGGTCCCGCGTACGCGCTGCTGCTGCTCGCGATCCTCGGTCTCACCGCGTTGTGCGACGCCGTGCTCGCCGCCGCGCTCGCGCACTCCCGGACCCGCTGGCCCTTCGGTCCGCTCCTGCGGGACGAGCTGCACGCCCTGCTCGGCATCGGCTCGGCCGTGTGCGCCACGGGCGCGGTGATGGCGCTCGCGGTCGCCGTCGTCGGGCTGTGGGCGCTGCCCGTGTTCTCGCTCCCGCTGCTGCTGACCCAGCTGTCCCTGCGCCGGTACGCCGCCGTGCGGACCACCTACCGGCAGACCATCACCTCCCTCGCCCGGGCCACCGAGATCGCCGGGTACACCCCCGCCGGGCACGCCCTGCGGGTGGCGACCCTCAGCCGCGCCGTCGGGCGGGACCTGGGGCTCACCCGGCCCGCGCTGACCGTTCTGGAGTACGCGGCCCTGATGCACGACATCGGCCAGCTGAGCCTGCTCGACCCGGTGCCGGCCGGGGCCACCGCCGTGCTGCCCGCGCCCGAACAGCGCCGGATCGCCCTGCTGGGCGGCGCCGTCGTACGCCAGACCGGGGTGGACGCGGCGGTCGCCGTGGTCGTCGAGCGGCAGGCCGACCCCTACCGGGAGCAGCCGGTCGCCGCGCGGATCGTGCGGGCCGTCAACGCCTACGAGGAGAAGGCACGCGACGCCGGGCCCGGCGGCCCCCTGACGGCCCTGGAGGAGCTGCGGCTGGCCACCGCGGAGGAGTACGCGCCCGAGGTGGTGGAATCGCTGGCCCGGGTCCTTGCCCAGAGCGGGGGGTGGCGCGGCGGGGGTGCCGCCCAGGTGTTCGGCTCCGGGGGAGCTTCGGCCGGGGGCGGTGGCGGGTGACGGGCGGGCTGTCTGACCCTGCCCGCGGCTGGGTAACCCATGGGTAATGAGCGCCCTTCCAGCCGTACGTGGTTGGATGCGAATGAGAGGGTGTGTCCGGGGGCAGCACTAGCCAGCCCACTCCACGGAACTGGCAGGGAATCGTGAGGATCTTCGGCAAGGGACGGCACCGGCCCTCCGCCTCCTGGCGGCAGGCCACCGATCGGGCCTTCACACTGATCGGGGACGGCCGGTACGAGGACGCGGGCGCGTTGCTGACACGTGCCGCCGATCTGGAGCCCTGGCTGTCCGAGTCCTGGTTCAACCTCGCTCTGCTGCACAAGTTCCGGCACGACTGGGAGCAGGCCCGGGCGGCGGGCCTGAGGGCGGTCGCACTGCTCGACCGGGAGAGCGGGGCGCCCGACTGGTGGAACGTCGGCATCGCGGCCACCGCCCTGCAGGACTGGCCGCTCGCCCGGCGGGCCTGGCAGGCGTACGGGCTGCGGGTACCGGGCATGGCCACCGCGTCCGGGGAGCCCCTCGGTATGGATCTCGGCAGCGCCGCCGTGCGGCTGTCCCCGGAAGGGGAGGCCGAGGTGGTGTGGGGGCGGCGGCTGGACCCCGCCCGTATCGAGGTGCTGTCGATCCCGCTGCCGTCCTCCGGGCGGCGCTGGGGCGAGGTCGTGCTGCACGACGGGGTGCCGCACGGCGAGCGGACCACGGCGGCCGGGCACTCCTACCCCGTCTTCGACGAGATCGAGCTGTGGGCACCGTCGCCCGTGCCGACCTGGGTGGTGCTGCTGGAGGCGGCCACCGAGGCCGACCGGGACGCGCTGGAGCAGCTGGCCGCGGACGCGGGCTTCGCCGCCGAGGACTGGTCGTCCTCCGTGCGGCTGCTGTGTCGTATGTGCTCCGAGTCGCAGATGCCGTCCGACGAGGGTGACGGAGAGCACCTGGATCCGCACGACCAGAGTGAGCCGGGACACCCCGGGCCGCTCGGGCATCGGACCGACGGGCAGCTGTGGGTACCCGAGCGGGAGTGCGGCGTCGCCGCCCCGGCCTCGTTGGTGCGGGGGTTGCTCGACGGGTGGGTCGCCGACAGCCCGGACTCCAGGGACTGGCGGGACCTCGAAGAAGTCTGCTGAACAGACCTCCCTTCAAAAGTCCCTTTAGGCTGTAGTCGCAGAATTCTCATGGTTGCAGGAAGGCATACGTCGGTCATGGCGCAGCAGGACACCGATCAGCAGCACGCGGGCGTGCTCCCCGTGGACGACGAGGGCTTCGTCATCGACACCGAGGAGGCCGAGGAGCGGGAGCAGGCCTGGCGGGAGGCCGGGACCTCGCGGCCGATCACGGTCGTCGGGAACCCGGTGCTGCACAAGGAGTGCAGGGACGTCACCGACTTCGGGGAGGAGCTGCAGCAGCTGGTCGCGGACATGTTCGCCAGCCAGCGCACCGCCGAGGGCGTGGGCCTGGCCGCCAACCAGATCGGCGTCGACCTGAAGGTCTTCGTCTACGACTGCGGTGACGACGAGGGCGCGCGGCACGTGGGCGTCGTCTGCAACCCCGAGCTGGTCGACCTGCCCGCCGAGAAGCGCCGTCTGGACGACAGCAACGAGGGCTGTCTGTCGGTGCCCACCGCGTACGCGCCGCTCGCCCGTCCGGACTACGCCGAGGTGACCGGGCAGGACGAGAAGGGCAACCCGGTCAGGGTTCGCGGCACCGGCTACTTCGCCCGGTGTTTGCAGCACGAGACCGACCACCTGTACGGCTACCTGTACATCGACCGCCTGTCCAAGCGCGAGCGCAAGGACGCGCTGCGGCAGATGGCCGAGAACGAGCCCCGCTACCCCGTGGTCGCCAACGGCTGAGGTCTCACCACCCTCATCACCGATCACCACTCCCATGCGCACGGCGCCTGTTCACGTTCACCTCGCTGACCAGGCGCCGTTCGTGTGTCCGTCGCACGTTCGATCGGGTGTGTGCCGGTAGCGATCCATATTCAGTCACACAAGGGGATATTCTCGGCACCCTGGGGTAGTGAGTGGGGCAAATCCGTTCCCAGAACGGTCAGTTGTAGTGCTGAATGGGATGTGCGGGGATACGCAACGGCGCACGCCCGGCATCGCGGGAGGGGCGTGTGCAACTGGCGGCTGAGAGGGGTTTGTTCGTGCCTGTTTTCTCACACAGCACCACAGCGACTGCGATCGCGGTCCCACCGTCACTCTCACTTCCAGTGATCGAGGCAGCGTTTCCCCGACAACTGCATCCGTATTGGCCTCGATTGCAGGACAAGACACGCACCTGGCTGCTGGAGAAACGGCTCATGCCGGCGGACAAGGTGGAGGAATATGCCGATCGACTTTGCTACACCGACCTCATGGCGGGGTACTACCTCGGCGCCCCGGACGAGGTCCTCCAGGCGATAGCGGACTACAGCGCGTGGTTCTTCGTCTGGGACGACCGCCACGACCGCGACATCGTGTTCGGCCGGCCGGCCGCCTGGCGACGGCTCAGGTTCAGCCTGCACAAGGCCCTCGACTCTCCCGAGCACCACCTGCACCACGAGGACCCCCTGGTCGGGGCGTTCGCGGACAGTATGGTGCGTCTGTACGCGTTCCTGCCGGAGTCCTGGAACGCCCGCTTCGCCCGGCACTTCCACGCAGTGATCGAGGCGTACGACCGCGAGTTCCGCAACCGCACCGAAGGGATCATCCCCACCGTCGAGGAATACCTCGAACTGCGCCGCCTCACCTTCGCGCACTGGATCTGGACCGATCTGCTGGAACCGAGTGCGGGCTGTGAACTCCCGGACTTCGTGCGTAAGCACCCGGCATATCGGCGTGCGGCGCTCCTGAGCCAGGAATTCGCCGCGTGGTACAACGACCTCTGCTCGCTTCCGAAGGAAATCGCGGGCGACGAGGTGCACAACCTCGGAATCAGTCTCATAAAACACCAGGGGCTGACTCTGGAAGAAGCCGTCGCCGAAATGAGGCGGCGCATCGAGAAATGCATCTCCGAATTCCTCGTCGCCGAACGAGGCGCCTTACGGTTCGCCGACGGCCTCGCCGACGGCACCGTGCGCGGAAAAGAAATCAGTGCCGCCGTGAGTGCCTGCGTCCGCAATATGCGGAACTGGTTCTCGACCGTCTACTGGTTCCACCACGAGTCCGGCCGCTACATGGTCGACAGCTGGGACGACCGGTCCACGCCCCCGTACGTCAACAACGAAGCGGTAGGTGAGAAATGACCGTCGAGTCTGTGAAGCCCGAACCGCAGATATATGCGGAATCCAAGCTGCGTGAGCCCCCCCTTGCCGGCGGCGCGGTCCCGGTCCTCGGCCACGGCCTGAAGCTGGTGCGCGACCCGCTCGCCTTCATGTCCGGGCTGCGCGAGCACGGCGACGTCGTACGGCTCAAGCTCGGTCCCAAGACGGTGTACGCGCCCACCACCCCGGAGCTGACCGGGGCCCTGGCGCTCAACCCCGACTTCAAGATCGACGGCCCGCTGTGGGAGTCCCTGGAGGGGCTGCTCGGCAAAGAGGGCGTCGCGACCGCCAACGGCCCCCGCCACCGGCGTCAACGGCGCACCATCCAGCCCGCGTTCCGGCTCGACGCGATCCCCGCCTACGGCCCGATCATGGAGGAGGAGGCGCACGCGCTGACCGAGCGCTGGCAGTCCGGCGAGACGATCGACTGCACCTCCGAGTCCTTCCGTGTCGCCGTGCGCGTCGCGGCCCGCTGTCTGCTGCGCGGCGACTACATGGACGAGCGGGCCGAGCGGCTGTGCGTCGCGCTCGCCACCGTCTTCCGCGGCATGTACCGGCGGATGGTGGTCCCGCTCGGGCCGCTGTACAAGCTGCCGCTGCCGCCCAACCGCAAATTCAACCGGGCTCTGGCCGATTTGCATCTCCTCGTCGACGAGATCGTCGCCGAGCGCCGCGCATCTAGTCAAAAGCCGGACGATTTGCTGACGGCATTGCTGGAGGCGAAGGACGAGAATGGCGACCCCATCGGGGAACAGGAGATCCACGACCAGGTCGTCGCGATAGTCACCCCCGGAAGCGAAACCGTCGCGTCCACGATCATGTGGCTGCTGCAGGTCCTCGCAGAACACCCGGAACACGCCGACAAGGTGCACGACGAAGTCGAATCGGTCACCGGCGGCCGACCGGTCGCATTCGACGACGTCCGCAAGCTCAGGCACACCAACAATGTCGTCGTCGAGGCCATGCGTTTGCGGCCGGCCGTATGGATATTGACCCGGCGGGCGGTGACCGACACGGAACTCGGTGGCTATCGCATTCCGGCCGGGGCCGACATCGTCTACAGCCCGTACGCGATCCAGCGCGATCCCAAGTCGTACACGGGCAACCTCGAGTTCGACCCCGACCGCTGGCTTCCCGACCGGGTCAAGGACGTGCCGAAACACGCCATGAGTCCGTTCAGCACGGGTAATCGCAAATGCCCCAGCGACCACTTCTCGATGGCCCAGCTGTCCCTGATCACGGCGGCGGTGGCGAGCAAGTACCGCTTCGAGCAGGTGGCCGGGTCCGACGACCGCACCCGCGTGGGCATCACGCTGCGCCCGCAGAAGCTGCTGCTGAAGCCGGTACCGAGGTGACCGTCAGGCCGCTTCCGGTCCCCTGAACGTGCGGCGGTAGGCATTCGGGGTGGTCCCGATCGCCTGGACGAACTGGTGACGCAGCGCGGCCGCGTTGCCGAACCCCGTCCGGCCGGCGATCGAGTCCACCGTCTCGTCCGTCGCCTCCAGCAACCGCTGGGCCTGCAGCACGCGTTGGCGCAGGATCCAGCGGTAGGGAGTGGTTCCCGTCTCCTGCTGGAAGCGGCGGGCGAAGGTGCGCGGCGACATGTGCGCGCGCTCGGCCAGCTGCTCGACGGTGACCTCCTCGTCGAGGTGCCGCTCCATCCACACCAGCACCTCGGCGACCGTGTCGCCGTGCGAGCGGGGCAGCGGGCGCTCGATGTACTGTGCCTGCCCGCCGTCCCGGTGCGGCGGCACCACCATGCGCCGGGCGATCTTGTTGGCGACGTCCGGGCCCTGCTCCTTGCGCACGATGTGCAGACAGGCGTCGATGCCGGCGGCGGTGCCCGCGGAGGTGATCACCGGGTCCTCGTCGACGTACAGGACGTCGGGCTCGACGGTCAGTCGCGGGTACGCCAGCGCCAGCTGGTCCGCGTCGTGCCAGTGCACGGCGCAGCGCCGGCCGTCCAGCAGTCCGGCCGCGGCGAGCACGAAGACACCCGAGCAGACGCTGAGCACCCGGGCCCCGCGCTCGGCCCCGCGCCGCAGCGCCTCAAGCAGCTCGGGCGGAAACTCCCGGGTCCCGTAGCGGGCGCCGGCCGGTACCGCGATGAGGTCGGCCTCCTCCAGCCGGTCCAGGCCGTGCTCGACCTGCATGGAGAAGCCCGCGCGCGTGCTCAGCACCCGCCCCTCGGCCGAGGCGACCGCGAAGTCGTACACGGGCAGTCCGTCGTCACTGCGGTCGGTGCCGAACACCTCGCACACGACGGCCAGTTCGAAGGGATTCACGCCGTCCAGCACGACGGCGGCAACATTCTGCAGCATGTCTCCAGTGTGCCTCGGCATTGGCAGTATTTCGAGGTCCTACGGCAGTCCTGCCACTGTTGGTAAGGAGTGAACGGGTCGACAGTGGTGTCTATGGATACGGCACACATCGAAGGACTGATCGGAATGCTGACCGTTCTCGCCATCCTCGTCGTCATGGTCCTCCCGTCAGTGATCGGCATCGCGCACGACCGTCGTATCGACCGCCAGATCCGCGAGGCCGACCGCGCCCGCCGGGAGGCCGCGGGCCCCGGGCCCACGGAGCGCCTCACACCGAGGCAGCGCTACCTCACCACCACGGTGATCCACCACTCCTGAATACCCAGGCAGGAGACCCGGCCCGTCCGGGTGGCGCACAGCGGCCGCGTGGACGTGAGCCGGGTCTTTCCCGTCGACACCGCCTTGAAGGCGGCGCTCGCGTCGCCGCGCTGCAGGACGATCCCGCTGTTGGTGGGTTCGAGCCCGGAGCCGTCGGCGGACAGGGGCTTCCAGGGTCGCCCGGGGGTTCCGTCCAGGGTGACGCGCACGGTGTCGCCCACTGCCAGGCACACGTTCCGCCCGCTGTCCTCGGCGTCGAGCATCGAGGCCTGCGTGCAGCCCGTGGGGCTCGTCGTCGGGCTCGGCGGCCGGGTTCCCGCGGGGGTGGGGGAGGGCGACACGTTGGTGCTGTCGCCGCTCTTGCCGCTGTCGCTCTGGCTGCCGCAGCCGGCGAGGACAAGGGTGAGTGCCGTGAGGGCGAGGGTCGTGTGGCGGATCGTTCGACGCATGGGGGGCCTCCTCTCCCCTCTGACGTGTCACCCGCTCTCCTGGATCCAAGCCGGGCCCCGGCCGCGAAGGCGGCGGCCGGGGCCCGGGGCCGTGCGGGTCGTGCGAGGTCGAGCGGGATCAGCCGGTCGTCACGGCCGTGTCGTCGACGACGAAGCTGGTCTGGAGCGAGGAGTCCTCGGCGCCGCTGAACTTCAGGGTGACGGTCGAGCCGGCGTACGAGGACAGGTCGATCGACTTCTGGGCGTACCCGGAGGTCTTGTTGAGGTTGGAGTAGGTGGCCAGGGTGGTCGAGCCCGCGGTGACCGTCAGCTTGTCGTAGGCCGTGCTGCTGGAGGTCTCGGCGGTGTCGACGTGCAGGTAGAAGGTGAAGGTGGCCTTGCAGCCGGTCGGGATCGTCACCGGCTGGGACAGCGTGTCGGTGTGGGTGGAGCCGTAGCCGTCCAGCCACGCGTAGGAGGAGCCGGTGTGCGCCGACTCACCGCCGGCACTGGTGATGACACCGCTGGAGGCGGTCCAGGTGGTGTTGCCCGACTCGAAGCCCGGGTTGCCGAGCAGCTGCGCGGAAGTGCAGGTGCCGCCGCCGGAGGTGCTGACCGTCCAGGTGAAGGACGTCGAGCCGGAGGCGCCCGTGCTGTCGGAGGCGGTGACGGTGACCTGGTAGGTGCCCGCGGTGGACGCCGTGCCGGAGATCACGCCGGTCGAGCTGTTGATGGACAGCCCGGTCGGCAGACCGGAGGCACTGTAGGTGAGGGTCGCGCCCGCGCTGTCGCTCGCGCTGATCTGCAGGCCGGCCGAGCCGCCGGTCGCGGTGGACTGGCTGCCCGGGTTGGTGACGGTCACCGTGTTGCTGGAGGTGCTGCCGGCGGTGAAGGCGGTGGTGCCGTTGGGGGTGCCCCAGCCGGTCGGGCCGTCGTAGCCGGTGGTCGCGGTGCAGAAGTACGAGGGGGAGCAGGAGCCGTTGTTGCCGCTGGTGACGTCGTACAGGTTGCCGGTGTGGCTGTAGGGGTACTTCGCCGGGTAGTCGGCGGAAGCCGGGGTGCCGGCGAGGGCGTACACACCGGCGATGATCGGCGCGGAGGCGCTGGTGCCGCCGTAGACGGCCCAGCCGGAGCCGCCGAAGGTGTCGTACACGGCCACACCGGTGGCCGGGTCGGCGACGGCCGAGACGTCCGACTCCATCCGCTTGCCGCAGCCGGTGTCGGTCTGCCAGCTCGGCTTGGTGTCGTACGCCGAGCAGCCGGAACCGGTCCCCTCGGTGCTGCTGGTCTTCCACACGGACTCGGTCCAGCCGCGCGAGCCGGAGGAGGTGGACAGGGCGGTGCCGCCGACGGCGGTCACGTACTGCGAGGTCGCCGGGTACTCGGCGCCGTAGGCCTCGTCGCCCGAGCTCACCGTGATCGCGACGCCCGGGTGCTTGAAGTACGAGGTGTCCTCACCCGTCTGCGAGGAGGACTCGGCCCCGCCCCAGCTGTTGGAGACGAACCTGGCGCCGAGCGCCACGGCCTCGTTCTCGGCGGCGCCGAGGTCGGAGTCGTTGGCGGAGTCGGCCTCGACGAGGATGATGTTGCAGTTGGGGCAGACGGCGCTGACCATGTCGATGTCGAGCGCCTCCTCACCGGCCCAGCCGCTGTCGTTCGAGGGCAGCGAGGTGGTCGAGCCGGTCTGACTGACCTGCTTGAAGCAGCCGTTGGCCTTGGTGCAGGCGGACAGGCCGTACGTCGAGCGGTAAGTGGCCAGGTCGGAGGCCGCATTGGGGTCGTTGTAGGCGTCGACCACGGCAACCGTCAGGCCCGAGCCGCCCGTTGAGGGGAGGTTGTAGGCGCTGTGCAGGTTGGCCGGGCTGAGGCCGGAGGGCGCGGCGGCGGCGAGGGCGGAGGCCAGCCGCTGCTTGATGTCGGTACGGCGCTGGGCGAAGCAGGACGCGTGGCCGGGGGCCGCGGTGGCGCACAGGTGCTGCGTGGGCACCTTCTGGCCCGCCCTGCCGGTCGAGTGGAACGTCTGCCGGTCGGGGGAGGTGAGGGCCCTGGCGTTCTGGGTGGTGTGGGTGGAGTGGGAGGGGTGCGCGGCCACGGGCACCGCGTGCGCGGGGGCCGCGACGAGTCCGGCGAGGCCGAGGGCGAGCGCTGGTATGGCGGCGGTCAGGAGTCTTCGCAGGCTCCGTCTGGGGCTACCGGTACGTGTCTGACGCATAGGGGTACTGCCTCCGTCGTTGGAGTGGGGTTCTCGACGCTGGTGGCAGGCCTGTGACGCGCGTAGCGGCGGCGGTGCGCGGTGCCGTCATGGGCATGACACTTTGAAGGTCCCGCAACCGAGGTGTGCGGGACATGACAGAACGGCCAGAAAGTAGCCGGGCGCGACGAGAGCGGAACAGATGCGTCAGCAGAACTTTGCCGCTCCATAGGAACACCATGGACGGCTGATGGAGGGCCTATGGACGCTCCATGGACGAGCCGTCACCCGGCCACGGCAGCACGGTCAGTTCCGGCCACTGCTCATGCCAGCGCACCGACTTGGCCTCGTACACGGAGCGGGGGGCGAGCACGGGGTTCGGCCGCAGGACGAGGTTGAAGACGTCGGAGAGTCCGTGCGGCGCGTACACCCGCCACCGCCCGGCCTCCAGCCGCACACCCAGGCAACAGGTCGTCGCGGCGAAACTGTCGATCGCCGCCTCGGTGCTCGGGTACGGCGGACAGGGCACCCCGAACCTGTCCTCGTACCAGAGGTGCACCCGGGCCTCGTTCCGGATCTCGACCTCGGCCGGAAGGTCCGCGAAGACCTCCCGGCCGGCCCTGACCACCGCGTCCTCGGCCTCCCAGGACAGGTCGCCGTCGTCGAAGTAGAAGACGTCGTAGTCCTTGATGCCGCTGCCCGGCGGCCTGCCCGTGACGACGTTCCAGACGGTCTGGAACAGGCACCCCGCGGTCAGGTACCACCCGGGCAGATCGAGCGACGCGGTCCGCGCCAGGACCTTGGTCAGTACGTCGTTCCGGGAGAGCACCGTGCGCAGGGACTCGAGTTGCCGGTCGAGAGGGAGACGGCTGATCATCCTCTCGATTTACCACAGTCGGACGCCGTCAGAAGTCCTCGTCCAGATCGACCGTGCCCTCCACCGCCACCTGGTAGGCCGACGCGCGGCGCTCGAAGAAGTTGGTCAGTTCCTGGACCCCCTGCAACTCCATGAAGGAGAAGGGGTTTTCGGAGCCGTAGACCGGGGCGAAGCCGAGGCGGGTGAGGCGCTGGTCGGCGACGCATTCCAGGTACTGGCGCATCGAGTCGGTGTTCATGCCCGGGAGGCCGTCGCCGCACAGGTCGCGGGCGAACTGGAGTTCCGCCTCGACGGCCTCGCGCAGCATGTCCGTCACCTGCTGCTGGAGCTGGTCGTCGAAGAGGTCCGGCTCCTCCTTGCGTACCGTGTCGACTACGTCGAAGGCGAAGCTCATGTGCATCGTCTCGTCCCGGAACACCCAGTTGGTGCCGGTCGCCAGCCCGTGCAGCAGGCCCCGGCTGCGGAACCAGTACACGTAGGCGAAGGCGCCGTAGAAGAACAGGCCCTCGATGCAGGCCGCGAAGCAGATCAGGTTGAGAAGGAAGCGGCGGCGGTCGGACCTGGACTCCAGGCGGTCCAGTTTGTCGACCGAGTCCATCCACTTGAAGCAGAAGCCGGCCTTCTCGCGGATGGAGGGGATGTTCTCCACCGCCGCGAAGGCCGCCGTGCGGTCTTCCGGGTCGGGGAGGTAGGTGTCCAGAAGCGTCAGGTAGAACTGGACGTGGACGGCCTCCTCGAAGAGCTGGCGCGACAGGTACAGGCGCGCCTCCGGGGAGTTGATGTGCTTGTAGAGGGTCAGCACGAGGTTGTTCGCGACGATCGAGTCGCCCGTCGCGAAGAACGCCACCAGGCGGCCGATCAGGTGCTGCTCGGCGGGCGTGAGCTTCGCGAGGTCGGCCACGTCCGAGTGGAGGTCGACCTCCTCCACCGTCCAGGTGTTCTTGATGGCGTCCCGGTAGCGCTCGTAGAAGTCCGGGTAGCGCATGGGGCGCAGGGTCAGCTCGAAGCCCGGGTCGAGGAGCTGGGTGTTACGGGTGGGGCTGGTCACTGGCAGGCCTCGCAGGACTCGGGGTTCTCAAGGGAGCAGGCGACCGCATCGGGTTCGGCCGACTGCTGTACGGGGAGGGTGGCTCGGGCCGCGCGGGCGATCCTCGTCGCCGGGCGGGAGCGCAGGTAGTACGTCGTCTTCAGGCCCTGCTTCCAGGCGTACGCGTACATCGAGGAGAGCTTGCCGATGGTCGGCGTCTCCAGGAACAGGTTCAGGGACTGGGACTGGTCCAGGTACGGGGTGCGGGCCGCGGCCATGTCGATCAGGCCGCGCTGCGGGAGCTCCCACGCCGTGCGGTACAGCGCCCGCACCTCGTCCGGGATCCAGGCGAAGTCCTGTACCGAGCCGTTGGCCTCGCGCAGGGCCTCGCGGGTGCGGGCGTCCCAGACGCCGAGTTCCTTCAGGTCGTTCACCAGGTACGAGTTCACCTGCAGGAACTCGCCGGACAGTGTCTCGCGCTTGAAGAGGTTCGACACCTGCGGCTCGATGCACTCGTACACGCCCGCGATCGAGGCGATGGTGGCGGTGGGGGCGATCGCGAGGAGGAGGGAGTTGCGCAGGCCGACCTTCGCGATGCGCTCGCGCAGGGCGGCCCAGCGCTTGGGCCAGGCGTGCTGCGTGTCGTAGTGGTCGGGGTGCAGAACTCCCCTGGCCGTACGGGTCTTCTCCCAGGCCGGCAGCGGGCCGTTGCGCTCGGCGAGGTCGGCGGAGGCCTCGTACGCGGCGAGCATGATGCGCTCGGCGATGCGGGTGGAGAGCCGGCGGGCCTCGGGCGAGTCGAAGGGCAGGCGCAGCTTGAAGAAGACGTCCTGCAGGCCCATGGCGCCGAGGCCGACGGGGCGCCAGCGCGCGTTCGACCGGCCGGCCTGCTCGGTGGGGTAGAAGTTGATGTCGACCACGCGGTCGAGGAAGGTGACGGCCGTGCGGACGGTCTCGTCGAGCCGTTCCCAGTCGATGTCCTGGCCGGCCACGAACGCCGCCAGGTTCACCGAACCCAGGTTGCACACCGCCGTCTCGCCGTCGTCGGTGACCTCCAGGATCTCCGTGCAGAGGTTGGAGGAGTGGACGACGTGGCCCGGCTCGGCCGTCTGGTTGGCGGTGCGGTTGGAGGCGTCCTTGAAGGTCATCCAGCCGTTGCCGGTCTGGGCCAGGGTGCGCATCATGCGGCCGTAGAGTTCCCGGGCCGGGATGGTCCTGCGGGCGAGCCCCGCCGCCTCCGCCCTGCGGTACGCGGCGTCGAACTCCGCACCCCACAGGTCGACCAGCTCGGGCACGTCGGCGGGGGAGAACAGGCTCCACGGCTCGTCGGCGTTCACCCGGCGCATGAACTCGTCGGGGATCCAGTGCGCGAGGTTCAGGTTGTGCGTACGGCGGGCGTCCTCGCCGGTGTTGTCGCGCAGCTCCAGGAACTCCTCGATGTCGGAGTGCCAGGTCTCCAGGTAGACGGCGGCCGCGCCCTTGCGCCGGCCGCCCTGGTTCACGGCGGCGACCGAGGCGTCGAGGGTCTTCAGGAACGGGACGATGCCGTTGGAGTGCCCGTTGGTGCCGCGGATCAGTGAACCGCGGCTGCGGACACGGGAGTAGGCGAGGCCGATTCCGCCGGCGTGCTTGGAGAGGCGGGCGACCTGGTGGTAGCGGTCGTAGATGGAGTCCAGCTCGTCGAGCGGGGAGTCGAGGAGGTAGCAGGACGACATCTGGGGGTGCCGGGTGCCGGAGTTGAAGAGGGTGGGGGAGGAGGGAAGGTAGTCGAGGCGGCTCATCAGGCCGTAGAGCGCGGCGACTTCGTCCACCGGGCGGGCGCCCGTTTCCGAAGCGGGCGCGGTGTCGTCGGCGAGACCGGCGGCGACCCGCAGCATGAAGTGCTGGGGCGTCTCGATCACCCGGCGGGTGATCGGGTGCCGGAGCAGGTAGCGGCTGTGGAGGGTGCGCAGGCCGAAGTAGCCGAAGCGGTCGTCCGCCTCGGGGTCGACGAGCGCGTCGAGGCGCGCGGCGTGGAGGCGGACGAACTCCGCGGTGCGGTCGGCGACGAGCCCTTCCCGGTGGCCCACGGCGACCGACTCGGTGAAGGAGGTGACGCCCTGCGAGGCGGCCTCGGCGGCGATGCTGATGGTGAGCAGACGCGCGGCCAGCCGCGAGTACACGGGGTCCTCCGAGATGAGCCCGGCGGCCGCCTCCGTGGCCAGCTCGCGCAGCTCCGTCTCGTCCGCCTGCGCCGAGCGGCCGCGCAGCGCGGCGACGGCGACCCGGCCGGGGTCGGCTCCGGGGAGGCCGGCGGTCAGCTCGGTCAGGGTCCGCAGCAGCGCGGTTCCCGGGCCGTCCGGTGTCGCCGGTGTCGCGGACGGTGTCGCTGAAGCCGGTTCGGCTGGCGCGATGGTCACGTGGGGCTCTCCCTCGCTCGGCACGGGGCCTTGCGGAGGCAGGGGGAAGCACGAGCGCGCACGGCGTCGCGTCCACCGGCCCATTCCACGAGGCCCGGACGTCTGAGCACCCGGACGGTTCGGCCGGGCGCACTGTCGGCAGGTCCTCGGACTGACGCCCATACATGTGCGAACACGCATGAGTACACCGTTGCGGGACAGTTCCGGATTCGCACCGGATTCCCCTGCGACGACAGCGAGCATGAGCATACATCTTGTGTCGGGTGGGATGAGCAGCCCCATATGTTGTGTCGCGGCGACTTCGGAGCGTGTCAGGGCGTCAACTCGTAGGTGATCGGCGTGCGGTCGTGGCCCCGCATCGGCTTCCCGTCACGGCGGCTGAGTTGCGGGGTCTCCTGGGAGTGATTCCATGGAGGTAGATGTCGGCGCCCGCGTGGTCCTCCGTCCTGAGAACTCTCGGAGGGAGTACGCACGATGACGAAGGTCGTCCGGCACCCGCCCGGCAGTGAGCGACCGCGCGACGCACCGATGGCGACGCTGGATCTGAGACGGGCGGCGGACCGGGCGAGGCGGGCCCTTCTCGGCCACTGGCACTCCCTGACGATCCGTCTGGAGGCGACCCGGGGCACCCCCCGCCCCAGGAAGTGGCGCCGGTGGCTCTCGTACACGAACCTCACCAGGGCCGTCTGGCTGCTCGCCGCGCTCACGGTGCTCGCCTGGTGCATGGAGGGCCTGTACATCCTCATCGAGCACCACTCGACCGGCTTCGAGCAGTGGCGGAAGGACAACTCGAGAACCTGGACTTCACCGCCGAGAAGACCCGCGAGAAGCACGGCCGCAAGAAGCGGTTCCGGCAGCTCATCTCCGGCATCCCGACAGGCAAGCTCAAGGCCCGTCTGGTGTCCATGGCCGCCGAGCACGGCCTGTCGATCGTCGCGGTCGACCCGGCGTACACGTCGATGTGGGGCGACCAGCATTGGCGTAAGCCCCTGGCCGGCAAGACTCGCAAGATGTCCCGGCACGACGCCGCGAGCGTCGCGATCGGGCGACGCGCCCTCGGGCACCCGATCCGGCGACGGACGGCACCGCCCCCGCAGCACCAGAGCGATGCTGTGGGGCATCGGACCGCCCAGGCCGGACCAGGCGCACGAGGGCATGAGGGAACCCGCCCACCCGTCACGGAGCGTGCACACGATGCACGCAGCCGGACGGGGACACAGCGAACGCGGGAGACCAGCGCATCCAACACCGTTCGGGATGCGCGCAGTTCCAGGAGCTGGCAGCAAATGTCACTCCTGGACACTGTTTAGGAACGGTTCGACGCCCTCCTCCGTTTCGTCGGCCCCGTCCTGACCGCCTCGATCGCCGCCGCGCTCTTCCTGTTCTGGTGGTACGCCTGGACCAAGCGGCGTTACCTCCTCAAGGCACGCGGGGACCCCCACAGGCTGGTGCTCACCGCCGGGCAGGAGACCGCCGAGATCGTGGGCCGCGACATCGTCGGGGCGGTGCGCAGCCGTTGGGCCGGTATCAAGGGGGACCAGCGCACTCTGGAGGACGCGAAACGGAGACTGCTGAAGCAACTCGGGGCGGCGCTGCGGACGGTCTCCGGCAAGATCGACGCCACGCCGCTGTACTACCAGCTCTTCCGGATGGGCATCGAGGAGCCTTCCTCCTCCATCCGCCTGGCCGTGGCCCAGGAGGTCGGCAGCGGCGGAAACGCGGCATTCGCAGTGATCCGCGAACGGATCGGTCTGAACAGCGATCCCGTGAAGGAGTACAACGACAGGGTCAGCGAGTTGAAAGCCCGCAAGAGGCAGCAGTTCGACACGTGGACCAGGAAGATGGCCGGTGCGAGGACCGATCGTCCGCCCGGACGGACCACCTCGTCCGAGCGCATCGACCGGCTGCAGCGCGAACGGCAGGACCTCAACCGGCAGTACCGGCAGCAACGGGTCGCCCTGTTCCGGGAGTTCGTGATGCGCGCCTGGATGATCCCCATGCTTCTGGGCTCCGTCGACGACGGGCACCGTGACGAGGCGCGCGAGCGACTCACGAAGTGGCTGCGCCACCTCGACCCGAACTTCACGGGCGGCGCCCCCGACCTGCCGCTGGCCCTGGAGGCAGCGCTGGCCCAGGGCTTCAAGTACGCGGCCAACCGGCGCAAACGCCACCCGCACGCCTACCCGACCGGCCGCGCCGATCTCATCCGGCAGGCGGAGAAGGTACTGCAGCAGTCCCGGTGCTGGTACGCGCAGCTGAGCCTGCTCCAGGCGCTGTGCCTGTGGGAGCTCCCGGACCGGATCGGGAACCACCACCATCACCATGCGCACCACGACGTCACCGCGGCGGGGCCGGACGGCGACGGCCACGGGGCCCACGAGCGCTCCGAGGCGATCGGCGGGATGACGGCCGTACAGACCGTGCAGCGGTGGCTGTCGATGACGGGCACCGTGAACCGGGCGCCCGGCCGGCCGGAGGGGAACGGGGGCCCGGCCCGGCGGCCCCTGCATCCGTTCGTCGCCGAGGTGGCCGACCTGGTGGCCCTCGCCCTGGAGACCGGGCGGCCCGAGCGCTATCTCTGGATCGACGAGAAGGGCGTCACCGACACCATCGGCTCCTGCACCGGCCACCCCGGGGGATACCGCAGGCACAGCCTCTGGATCCCGCCGTCGGTCGGCTGGAGCACCCTCGACGCGCGGGCCCAGCACCTGGTCGCGGACGTCCTGGTCATGCTGAACCTCATCGAACGGGACGGGCACCCGGACGAGGTCGAGGAGCGTCTGGCCCGCCTGGAGCAGCCCGGCACGCCACTGCCGCCGTGCATCCGTACGAACCGGGAGCCGCTGCGCCCCGACCTGCGGGCCGGCAACTCGGTCCCGCCCGCGCCGGGCACCTCCTGTCTGCCCGAGTGCACATTCCAGCTCTGCCCGTACCCGCCCCGGGGCTGTGTGCCCCGGGGCGAGATCCGCGAGCCGTTCTGCCGGCAGCAGCAGGCGCTGTTGCCCGGACGTGTGCGGCGTTGCCTGCCCAGGATCCTGCGCAGGAAGACACCTCGCTGGGTCAGCATGCGGGTCCGTGAACTGGACCGCTTCTGGGAGGCGATGGCAGGCCGCACGCGGGACTGAGCAAGCGCCGGGGCACCGGCTAGTGGGACGTCCCCGCGGTCGCCGGCGGCAGCTCCACCTGGACGCCCGCGTCGCCCGCGTCCGCCGTGTAGTCCTCCGGCCTGGTCTCGTCGATGCCCTCCGGGGCCTTCACGGCCTTGAGGACGAAGGTCAGGACCACCGTCACCACCACGTTCAGGACGAACGCCGTCAGGCCGATGTAGCCGATCTCCCCGATGCCGGGGATCTCCTTGGCCGAGCCGCCGAAGTGCTTCTGCGTCGGCGAGGCGACGCCGTACGCGGCGAGGGTGCCGTAGAGCATGCCGACCGCCCAGCCCGCGAGCAGCGCCCAGCGGTGGAACCAGCGGGTGAACAGACCGCCGACCAGGGCCGGGAAGGTCTGCAGGATCCAGATGCCGCCCAGGAGCTGGAAGTTGATCGCGACCGTCTTGTCCATGGTGAGGACGAAGACGAGCGCGCCCACCTTCACCAGCAGCGAGACCAGCTTGGAGACCTTGGTCTCCTGGGCCGGCGTCGCGTCCGGCCTGATGAAGTCCTTGTAGATGTTGCGGGTGAAGAGGTTCGCGGCCGCGATCGACATGATGGCCGCCGGGACGAGGGCACCGATGCCGATCGCCGCGAAGGCCACGCCCGCGAACCAGTCGGGGAACATGTTCTCGAACAGCTGCGGGATCGCCAGCTGTCCGTTGGTGACCTTGACCCCCGCCGCGATCGCCATGAAACCCAGCAGGGCCAGGAGGCCCAGCATCAGGGAGTACAGCGGCAGGATCGTGGTGTTGCGGCGGATCACGTTGCGGCTCTTCGAGGACAGCGTCGCCGTGATCGAGTGCGGGTACATGAACAGCGCGAGCGCTGAGCCCAACGCCAGTGTGGCGTACGTCCATTGACCCGGCTCGGCCGGCGCCAGCGCACCGCGCGGCTTGCCCGTCGCCGGGTTGGTCTGCGCGAGCGCGTGACCCGCCTTCGCGAAGATGTCGTCGAAGCCGCCCAGCTTGATCGGGATGTAGATGATCGCCACCGCGATGACGAGGTAGATCAGCCCGTCCTTCACGAACGCGATCAGCGCGGGGGCCCGCAGGCCCGAGGAGTACGTGTAGGCCGCCAGCACGCCGAACGCGATCAGCAGCGGCAGGTCCTTCACGAACCAGTTGGTGTTCTCGCCGCCACCCACTCCCATCACGTCAAGGACGGCCTGGATGCCGACCAGTTGGAGCGCGATGTACGGCATGGTGGCCAGGATGCCGGTGACGGCGACCGCCAGCGACAGCCCCTTCGAGCCGAAGCGGCCGCGCACGAAGTCCGAGGTCGTCACGTATCCGTGCCGGTGCGAGACCGACCACAGGCGGGGCAGGAACGTGAAGATCAGCGGATACACGAGGATGGTGTACGGCACCGCGAAGAAGCCGGCCGCGCCCGCCGCGTAGATCGCCGCCGGGACCGCCACGAAGGTGTAGGCGGTGTACAGGTCGCCGCCGAGCAGGAACCAGGTGACCCAGGTGCCGAACGACCGTCCGCCCAGGCCCCATTCGTCCAGGCTCTGCTCGTTCTCGGCCTTGCGCCAGCGGGCGGCCAGGAAGCCCATGGCCGTCACGGCCAGGAAGAAGAAGATGAAGACGCCGAGTGCGACGCCGTTCACGCCGTCGTTCATTCCGGCGCACCGCCCTTCTGTGAGGCGCGGGCGCGCTGGTCACGCTGCCACAGCTTGTACGCGGTCATGGTCAGCGCCGTGGAGAGGACCACCCACAGCATCTGGTACCAGTAGAAGAACGGGATCCCGATGAACGCAGGGTCCGTCTTGGCGTAGGAGCCGACCCACAGCATCGCCACGAACGGTGCGATCAGGCAGAGGGCGATGACCACACGGACCGGTGTCACCAACGGTGGTCTCACTTCGGGCACTTCGGACATACTGCGGCTCCGTCCCCTCACGATCACCTGTGATCACCTGTGGAATGCGCAGGCAATCTAGGTCACCGTGTCACAGGAACGGAAGACCTCGTCCGCATATCGGTATGTCGATTCGGTGAAGGCCCGACATCGGTGTCAACAGCGGCGTGCAGACGGCTGGTCGTCGCTCCCCGCACCCCGTCAGGTTCTCAGTCGACAGGCCTCTTCAGCCGCGCCACGAACTTGTAGCGGTCCCCCCGGTACACCGACCGCACCCACTCCACCGGCTGGCTCCCCCGGTCCAGTGAGTGCCGGGAGAGCATCAGCATCGGCAGGCCCACGTCGGTGCCGAGCAGGCCCGCCTCGCGCGGGGTGGCCAGCGAGGTCTCGATGGTCTCCTCGGCCTCGGCGAGATGGACGTCGTAGACCTCGGCGAGCGCGGTGTAGAGGGACGTGTACTTGGCCAGTGACCTGCGCAGGGCCGGGAAGCGCTTGGCGCTCAGGTGCGTGGTCTCGATGGCCATCGGTTCGGCGTTGGCCATCCGGAGGCGTTCGATCCGCAGCACCCGGCCGCCGGCCGTGATGTCGAGCAGCTCGGCGAGGCGGTCGTCGGCGGTGATGTAGCCGATGTCCAGCAGCTGTGAGGTGGGTTCGAGTCCCTGGGCGCGCATGTCCTCGGTGTACGAGGTGAGTTGGAGCGCCTGCGAGACCTTCGGCTTGGCCACGAACGTGCCCTTGCCCTGGATCCGCTCCAGGCGCCCCTCGACCACCAGCTCCTGGAGGGCCTGGCGCACCGTCGTGCGGGAGGTGTCGAACTCGGCGGCCAGCGTGCGCTCGGGCGGTACCGGCGTGCCGGGCGACTGCGTCTCCGTCATGTCGAGCAGGTGCTTCTTCAGGCGGTAGTACTTGGGCACGCGCGCGGTACGGACACTCGCCCCGCCCTCGTTCTCCGCACTGCTGACGTCGGTGGTCATGCTCTGCCTTCCCGGCTCCGGATGCGGCTCACTTCGTGATCCCTTCTGTATACCGTCGCCCACCTCTTTTGGTCTAGTCCACGAGGCCAAGTGGTCTAGCGGGAGAGAGTACTCCGGCCTCACTGTTTTCGCTGGCTTCTTACTTAAAGGTTCCTGCATATGTAGGTCGCATAACAGCTGGTCAGAGCCTTTTCCCGAACCCTTGACAGGCGTTTTGGTCTGGTCCAAGCTCCCGGTACTGGTCTACACCATTGGTCCAGATCCCGGCCCATGGGCGGGGGGGTGTGGCATCCCTGAGGAGGGTGGCGTGAAGCGCAAGCTGACAGTCGCGATCGGTATCGCGGGAATGATGGTCTCCATCGCCGCGTGCGGCGGCAATGACGACAACGGCTCTTCCAACAGCGGCGCGGACGCCAAGGAACTGACCGTCTGGCTCACCGTCGACGCCCAGAACAACTGGCCGGACCTGGTGAAGGCCGCCGACGCCTCGGTCATGAAGGCGCATCCGGGCATCAAGATCAACCATGAGTACTACGGCTGGCCGGACAAGAACACCAAGCTCGACGCCGTCCTCGCCACCGACAAGGCGCCGGACGTGGTCGAGATGGGCAACACCGAGATGCTCGGCTACATGGTCAAGGGCGCGTTCGCCCCCGTCGACGCCTCGAAGTTCACCAACTCCTCCGCCTGGCTCGACGGCCTCAAGGCCTCGGTCACGTACGGCGGCAAGACATACGGCGTCCCGTACTACGCGGGTGGCCGCGTCGCCAACTGGCGCAAGGACGTGTTCGCCTCGGCCGGCGTCAAGACCCCGCCGAAGACGTACGCCGAACTCACCGCCGCCCTCGACAAGGTGCAGAAGAAGAAGGGCGACAAGTTCTCCGCCTGGTACCAGCCCACCCGCGACTGGTACGCGGCCATGTCCTTCGTCTACGACGCCGGCGGCTCCATCGCCGAGGAGTCGGGCGGCCAGTGGAAGGCGACTCTCTCCTCGCCGGAGTCCGTCAAGGGCCTCACCGAGTTCAAGAACGTCGTCGACAAGTACATGCACGGTGACAAGACCAAGGACGAGTCCGACCGTTACATCGTCTACGGCCAGGGCAAGTCCGGCATGATCTTCGGCGCCGCGTGGGAGGGGGCGACCTCCGCCGACCCGAAGAACGACAAGACCGGCAAGCTCAAGAACAACCTCGAGAACTTCGTGATGCCGGGTCCGTCCGGCAAGAACATGCCCGTCTTCCTGGGCGGCTCCGACCTCGCCATCCCGGTGAAGTCCAAGGCGCAGGCCGTCGCCGCCGAGTGGATCAACGCCTTCACCGGCTCCTCCGGCCAGAAGGGCCTGATCGCCAAGGGCAACCTGCCCAACAACAAGACCGACCTCGCGACCCTGAAGAACGACCCCGCGACGGCGGTCCCGGCCACCGCGGCCGAGTCCAACTGGTTCGTCCCGATGGCCCCGGGCTGGGGCCAGGTCGAGAAGGCCCAGGTCCTGCAGACCATGCTGCAGAACATCGGCACCGGCAAGAAGTCGGTCGAGGCAGCCGCGAAGGAAGCGGACGCCGCGATCGACAAGGTCATCAACACCAAGTGACCTTCAGAGCAGGGCTCTGTTGCACCGACAGGGCCCTGCTTCCCGTACGCACGTGCGGGCTTCGCTTTCGTACGACCTGAGGGACCGCTGAGGAGCGCGCCATGAGTGCCGCAGACACGACCACCCCCGCCAAGGTGCCGCCGCCGCGGCAGGCGCCGCCACCGGCGCCGGTCGCCAAGAACCCACGCAGAGCCCGGACTTCGGCCGGCGGCTCGGCCACGCCGTGGCTGCTGCTCGCCCCCTGCCTGCTGATCCTGGCGCTGGTCCTCGGCTATCCGCTGGTCCGCCTGGTCACCCTCTCCTTGCAGAAGTTCGGGCAGTCCCAGCTGTGGGGCTTCCAGCCGGCCGACTGGGTCGGGTTCGACAACTTCAGCGGCGTGCTGGGCGACGGCGAGTTCTGGCAGGTCGTGGTGCGCACGATCGTCTTCGCGGCCGGCTCGGTCATCTTCACCATGGTGCTGGGCATGCTGATCGCCCTGCTCCTGCAGCGGGTCTCCGGCTGGGTGAAGACACTCGTCAACATCGTGCTGGTGGCCAGCTGGGGCATGCCCATCATCGTCGCCACCACGGTCTTCAAGTGGCTGTTCGACGCCGACTACGGCATCCTCAACGCGCTGCTCAGCAAGCTGCCCGGGGTCGACCTGATCGGCCACAACTGGTTCGCGAGCGGCTCGCAGGGCCTGGCCGTGATCATGCTGCTGGTGGTCTGGGGAGCCGTCCCCTTCGTCGTCATCACCCTCAGCGCCGGCCTCACCCAGGTCCCCGCCGAACTGGAAGAAGCGGCCCGGCTGGACGGCGCCGGCTCCTGGGGCGTCTTCCGCCACGTCACCCTGCCCATCCTCAAGCCGATCATCGTGATGCTCACGACCCTGTCGGTCATCTGGGACATGGGCGTCTTCCCGCAGGTCTTCGTGATGCGCAACGGCCACCCCGAGCAGGAGTTCCAGCTCCTGACCACCTACTCGTACGACCGTGCCTTCGTCGTCAACGACTACGCGCAGGGCTCGGCGATCGCCCTGATCACCGTGGTGCTGATGCTCGGTGTGGTCGCCGTGTACATGCGCCAGATGCTGAAGATCGGAGAGGTCGAATGACCATCATGGACGCCGTCGCCACCACGGGGAGCGGGGCAGGGCGCGGGCGGGGGAGCACGCCGCGGCCCCGCAGGTCCAAGCTCGGCTGGAACCTCCTCGGTCTCCTCGTCTTCCTCACCGCCGGCTTCCCCGTCTACTGGATGCTCAACACGGCCATCAAGCCGGCCAAGGACACCATCGACCCCGACCCGAGCCTGCTGCCGACCGGCTTCACGCTCGACAACTTCCGCCGGGCGCTGGCCATCGCGGACTTCTGGGGCCCGGTCGGCCGCAGCCTGATCGTCTCCCTCACCGTGGTGGCGATCGGCATCGTCGTCGGCATGCTGGCCGCGCTCGCCATCTCCCGGTTCGCCTTCCGCGGCCGCAAGGTCGTCATCGTCGGCATCCTCGCGGTCCAGATGGTCCCGCTGGTCGCCATGATCATCCCGATCTTCCTGCTCCTCAACGACCTGGAGCAGTACGACAAGCTCTCCGGCCTGATCATCACCTACCTGACCTTCATCCTCCCCTTCACGGTGTGGACGCTGCGCGGCTTCATCGTCAACATCCCGAAGGAGCTGGAGGAGGCGGCGATGGTGGACGGCTGTTCCCGCACGGGCGCCTTCATCCGGGTCGTCTTCCCGCTCCTGGCCCCGGGCATGGTCGCCACCTCGGTCTACGGCTTCATCCAGGCCTGGAACGAGTACCTCTACGCCCTGATGCTGCTCAGCCAGAAGAACCAGACCGCGACGGTCTGGCTCGGCAACTTCACCACCAAGCACGGCACCGAATACGCACCGATGATGGCGGGAGCCACGATGATGGCCGTGCCGATCGTCGTGCTGTTCCTCCTCGTCCAGCGCAAGATGGCCGCGGGCCTGACCGCGGGCGCAGTGAAGGGATAACGCCCCCCGATGACGACATTCGCCAGCGGCACAGACACCCTGACCCGCGACGCCCTGTCGGTCCTGCAACCGGGCTTCAACGGCACCACCGCCCCCGACTGGCTGCTGCGCCGCCTCGGGGAGGGCCTCGCCTCGGTCGGACTGTTCGGCCGCAACATCGCCTCACCCGATCAACTGGCCGCCCTGACCGCCCAGTTGCGTGCCGAACGCGACGACGTCCTCGTCGCCATCGACGAGGAGGGCGGGGACGTGACCCGCCTGGAGGTGCGGACGGGTTCCAGCTTCCCCGGCAACCTCGCGCTGGGCGCGGTCGACGACGTGGAACTGACCCGGGAGGTGGCCACCGAGCTGGGCCGCCGCCTGGCCGCCTGCGGGGTGAACCTCAACTGGGCCCCGTCGGCCGACGTGAACTCCAATCCGGACAACCCCGTGATCGGCGTGCGCTCCTTCGGCGCCGACACCGGCCTGGTCGCCCGGCACACCGCCGCCTACGTCACCGGCCTGCAGTCCGCCGGGGTCGCCGCCTGCACCAAGCACTTCCCGGGCCACGGGGACACGGCCGTCGACTCCCACCACGCGCTGCCCCGCATCGACGCGGACACGGCGGTACTGAACTCCCGCGAACTGGCGCCCTTCCGCGCCGCCATCGCCGCCGGCACCCGCGCCACCATGAGCGCCCACATCCTGGTCCCCGCCCTGGACCCGGACCGCCCGGCCACGCTCTCGCGCACCGTCCTCACCGATCTCCTGCGCGGCGAACTCGGCTACGACGGACTGATCGTCACCGACGGCATGGAGATGCAGGCCATCGCCGGTACGTACGGTATCGAGCGGGGCAGCGTCCTCGCCCTGGCCGCCGGCGCCGACGCGATCTGCGTGGGCGGCGGCCTCGCCGACGACGAGACCGTACGACGTCTGCGCGACGCCCTCGTCTCTGCGGTGCACACCGGCGAACTCCCCGAGGAACGCCTGGCGGACGCGGCGGAACGGGTCCGGGCGCTGGCCCGCTGGACCGCCGCCGCGGCAGAGGCCGACGCGGAACGCACCGCCGACCCGGAGGTCGGCCTGCGCGCGGCCCGCCGCGCCCTGAAGGTGACCGGCGCCGAGCGCTTCACCCCGCTCACCGAACCGCCCTACGTCGCCGCCCTCACACCCGTCGCCAACTTCGCGGTCGGCGACGAGACACCCTGGGGCGTCGCAGCGGAACTCCTCCGCCTTCTCCCCGGCACCGAGACGGGCAGCTTCGTCGGCGAGCACGCGGGACGCACGGCCCTGGACGCGGCCGGCCTCCGCCGCATCGTGGCCGTCGTCCGCGACGAACACCGCCACCCCTGGATGGCCACGGCCCTCGACGCCCTGCTCGCGGCCCGCCCCGACACGATCGTGGTCGAGATGGGCCTCCCGCAGGCGCCTGCCCGCGGCGCCCTCCACATCGCCACCCACGGCGCGGCCCGGGTCTGCGGCCGCGCGGCGGCGGAGGTCATCGCGGGCGCGTAGAGCCCGTACGACGAGACAGGCGCCGGTTCCCTTTGGAGGGAACCGGCGCCTGTATGCCGTCAGGGGCGCGGAAACTGCGCGACCGGGTCACGAGCGCCCGCAGTCCGCGAACAGCCGGGTCCGGCCGACGGGACCGCCTCAGAATCCCCTTAAATCCCCTGCCAATCAGGCTTGTTGACATACGTGTGCCGGAAATAGTCGGCCAGCTTCAACTTGGACGCGGCACCCTCGTCGACAACGACCGTCGCATGCGGATGCAACTGCAGCGCCGACGCCGGGCACACCGCGGCCACCGGCCCCTCGACCGTCGCGGCGACCGCGTCCGCCTTGCCCTCTCCCGTCGCGAGGAGCACCAGGTGCCGCGCCTCCAGGATCGTCCCGATGCCCTGCGTGATCACGTGGTGCGGCACCTGCTCGATGTCGCCCTCGAAGAAACGCGCGTTGTCGATCCGGGTCTGCTCGGTCAGCGTCTTGATCCGGGTGCGCGAGGCGAGCGACGAGCACGGCTCGTTGAACCCGATGTGCCCGTCGGTCCCGATCCCGAGCAACTGCAGATCCACCCCGCCGGCCTCGGCCAGCGCGGCGTCGTACGCCTCGCACGCCCCCAGCACGTCCTCGGCCGTCCCGTCGGGCCCCATGAACGCGTCCATCCCGATCCCGAGCTGCTCCAGCACCTCGCGCCTGAGCACGGAACGGTACGACTCCGGATGCTCGGCCGGCAGCCCCACGTACTCGTCGAGCTGCGCGATCCGCGCCCGCGAGGCATCCACGGCACCCGACCGAACCTTGGCCGCGAGCGCCTCGTAGATGGGCAGCGGGGTCGAGCCGGTGGCCACACCGAGCAGCGCCTCGGGCCTGCGCCGCAGGAGCTGGGCCATGGCCTCGGCGATGAGCTCGCCGCCCGACTTGGCGTCCGGAACGATGACAACTTCCACGCTGGGCCTGCCGTTCTGAAGGCTATGTGGTTTAGACCAATCTAGCAGAATCGACCTCTGTGCCCCAGGGCGGAAGCGGGGACATCGCCATTCCACGTGGAGGACGGGCGCCGTTGGGCACAGGGGAGTGGAATGGGTGCGGTGCTGCCGGTGTGCAGCGCCGAGCACGGCGACGAGCGACACCGGGAGGAACCCACCATGACCGCCTCGACACCCGACCCGGCACCCGCCTCGACACCGGCATCCGCCACGACAGCCGACCCGGCAGCCGCCTCGCCCCCCGACCCTCGGCATGACGTCCCGGGCCGGATCATGGCCCGTGAGATGGCCGAGCAGCCCGCAGTGCTGCGCCGCATCCTCGGGCAGGGCGCCCCCGTCATCCGGCAGGTGGCCCAGGACATCGCCGCCCGCAAACCCCGCTTCGTCCTGCTGACCGCCCGCGGCACCTCCGACAACGCCGCCCTCTACGCCAAGTACCTCCTGGAGATCCGTCTCGGCCTGCCCTGCGGCCTCACCTCGATGTCCACCACCACGGCCTACGGCGCCCGCCCCGACCTCACCGATGTCCTCGTCGTCACCGTCAGCCAGTCCGGCGGCTCCCCGGACCTGGTGGCCTCGACCCGTGCCGCCCGCGAGGCCGGCGCGATCACCCTCGCGGTCACCAACAACCCCGACTCACCGCTGGCCGGCGTCTCCGAGTACCACGTCGACATCATGGCCGGACCGGAGAAGGCCCTTCCCGCGACCAAGACCTATACGGCCTCCCTCCTCGCCCTCTACCTGTTCGTCGAGGGCCTGCGCGGCGGCGACGGCGCCCCCGCAAGGGTGCTGCCGGACCTCGCCGAGCAGCTGCTCGCCCGGCAGGACGAGGTCCGCGCTCTGGCCGCCCGCTACCGGTTCGCCGAACGCATGGTCATCACCTCCCGCGGCTACGGCTATCCCACGGCCAAGGAAGCCGCCCTCAAGCTCATGGAGACCAGCTACATCCCCGCCCTCTCCTACTCCGGCGCCGATCTGCTGCACGGCCCGCTCGCCATGGTCGACAACGTCTCCCCGGTCATCGCGGTCGTCACCGCCGGCAGGGGCGGCGAAGCCCTCCAGCCCGTCCTGGACCGGCTGCGCGGCCGCGGCGCCGACCTGTTCGTCGTCGGACCCAGGAGCCAGGTCGAGCAGGCCTCGGCCGGCTTCGTCCTGCCCACCGAGGGCGTGGCCGAGGAGGTCCAGCCGGTCCTGGAGATCATCCCGCTGCAGCTGCTGGCCCACGAGATCACCATCGCCCGCGGCCAGGACCCGGACGCCCCCCGCGCACTGGCGAAGGTGACGGAGACGCACTGAGCCGGGCCCCGGCGGACGGTCCGCCCCGGGGGGTGCACGGCGACGCGGGCCCCCTCGCGCCCCAGCCGCTCGGCGATCCCGCGCCCGCTCCCCCTGCTCGCTCCCGTGACGAGTGCCGTCCTGCCCGCAAGCACGCCCATGCCGACGCCCCCTTCGCAATTCCCTAGCGGTCGCTACAGAAAAGACCGTACAGCGGCCCGCCGATATTTCTCTAGCGCCCGCTCTACAATTCACTCCATGGTGGGCGGCGAGGAGACCAGCACGAAGGCCGGCGTCACGTCGAAGCCGCGCGGGCGACCCCGTTCCTTCGACCGTGAAACCGCGTTGGAGAAGGCGGTCATGGCCTTCTGGGAGCACGGGTACGAGGCGACCTCCGTCTCCGACCTCACCCGGGTCATGGGCATCGGGGCGCCGAGTCTGTACGCGGCGTTCGGTGACAAACGGGCCCTGTTCGAGGAGGTCGTGACCTCGTACGGCACGCGCTACGGCTCCTTCGGCGACCGGGCCCTCGCCGAGGAACCCACCGCCCGGGCGGCCGTGGAGCGGATGCTGCGGGAGGCCGCCGCCGAGTACACGGCCCCCGGCCGCCCGCACGGCTGCCTGGTCATCCACGCGGCGACGAACTGCACGACCCCCGAGGTCGAGGTATCCCTGCGCGACCGGCGCAACGCCAACATCGCCGCGTTCGAGAGTCGTATCAAGGACGCCGTCGCGGCGGGGGAGCTGCCGGCCGGCACCGACGCCGCCGCGCTCGCCCGGCACACAGGAGCGGTCCTCCAGGGCATGTCCCAGCAGGCGCGGGACGGAGCGGGCCGGGAGGAACTCGAGGCGCTCGCGGAAATTGCCATGACCATCTGGCCCCGCACATGAACCGACACGGGTTAGGCTGCGTGAGGGATGTCAGGGCGTCCGAGTAGTCGCTCCGGCCCCGGAACTGACAACAACAAACAGGCTCAAACGCATGGACACACCGAGTGGTCTAGTCCAAAATGCGTTAGGAGCGTGTGTTGTAAGCATGCGAAGCAAGCGAGCTTCCGTCCTCCCCGCACAGGAGGACGGACGGAGGAACCGGAGCTCTCTGCCCTGACTGCCCCGGCTCCTCATCCTTCGGCCATCCGGGACCGCACACCCCGCGGCCGATGTTGCTCCGGGCTGCGGTGCCGGGAGGGCTGAGGGTCCCTCCCAGGCGCCGCGGCCCGCGGGTGTTTTGAGGGCTTGTACGCATCCCCGTCGACGAGCCCGCAGGCCGCCTGTTTTTTAGGACCTGCACATACCCCCAGGTACGCTCACACACGTGCCCTCCATGAACGAACTGGTCCGCCAGCACACCGCCCTCGACGACTCCGACCTCGAGTGGCTCCATCTGCTGGTCTCGGAGTGGCAGCTGCTGTCCGACCTCTCCTTCGCGGACCTCGTCCTGTGGGTCCCCACCCGCGACGGCACCCGGTACGTCTCGGTCGCCCAGATGCGCCCCAACACCGGCCCCACCTCCTACCAGGACGACATGGTCGGCCACCTCGTCCCACGCGGCCGCCGCCCCATGCTGGACGCGGCGCTCGACGAGGGCCGCATCGTGCGTGAGGGCGACCCCGAGTGGCGCGAGGAGGTCCCCGTACGGGTCGAGTCGATCCCCGTACGACGGGAGGGGCGCGTCCTCGGCGTGATCGCGCGCAACACCAACCTGCTGACCGTGCGCACCCCGAGCCGTCTGGAACTGACGTACCTCCAAAGCGCCTCGGACCTCGCGCAGATGATCGCGGCCGGCTCCTTCCCGTTCGCGAACCAGCAGATGGACATGGACGCCGCACCGCGCGTCGGCGACGGCCTGATCCGGCTCGACGCGGACGGCCTCGTCCAGTACGCCTCCCCGAACGCCTTGTCCGCCTACCACCGCATGGGACTCGCCTCCGACCTCGTCGGCCAGCACCTCGGCAGGACCACCGCCGAACTCGCCCCGACCCGTGGGCCGGTGGACGAGGCGCTCGCCAAGGTCGCCAGCGGATGGGCGCCGCGCGAGTTCGAGATCGAGGCCCACGACGGGGTCATCCAGTTCCGGGCGATCCCGCTCAAACCCAAGGGCACGCGCATCGGTTCACTGGTCCTGCTCCGGGACGTCACCGAACTGCGCCGCCGTGAGCGCGAGTTGATCACCAAGGATGCGACCATCCGGGAGATCCACCACCGGGTGAAGAACAACCTCCAGACGGTCGCCGCCCTGTTGCGCCTGCAGGCCCGGCGCATCGAGTCCGACCGCGGCAGGGAGGCCCTCGAAGAGGCGGTCCGCCGGGTCGGATCGATTGCGATCGTGCACGAGACGCTGTCCCAGAACCTGGACGAGCGCGTGGAGTTCGACGAGATCGCCGACCGCGTCCTGTCGATGGTCGCCGAGATCTCGCCGGGCAAGGTCACCGGCCGGCGCAGCGGCCGCTTCGGAATCCTGGACGCCGAGGTGGCCACCCCGCTGTCCATGGTCCTGACGGAGATCCTCCAGAACGCCCTCGAACACGGATTCCGTGAAGGCGAAACCGGCACGGTCGAGGTGTCGGCCGTCCGCGGCGGCACGACGAAGGAGGCCCGCCTCCTGGTCACCGTCCAGGACGACGGCCTCGGCCTCCCCGAGGGCTTCGACCCGCACACCTCCGGCAACCTGGGTCTGCAGATCGTACGGACCCTGGTGGAAGGGGAGTTGGGCGGGACGTTCGACATGGTGCCGGCGCCGGAGCGAGGGACGCGGGTGATCCTGGACGTTCCGGTGCAGACCCACAAGTAGGGCGCCGGGCCGGTACACAGCAAGAAGCCCCGGACCTCAAGGTCCGGGGCTGAAATGCTCGTTGCCAGCTTGTGCTGCGCATCGGGGGGTACTGCGCGCTGCGGCTCGGGGGCGGGAGATGCGTACTCGCTGTACGCGCCGCCAAGCTCAGGCTGTTGCGGGGCGGGTGTGTCAGGCGGAGGCCTGACGGGCCCGGTTGCGGGCGGCACGGCGCTTCATCGCGCGACGCTCGTCCTCGCTGAGACCACCCCAGACGCCGGAGTCCTGGCCGGACTCGAGCGCCCACTGCAGACACTGATCCATAACGGGACAGCGACGGCAGACGGCCTTGGCTTCCTCGATCTGCAGCAGCGCAGGACCGGTGTTGCCGATGGGGAAGAAGAGCTCGGGGTCTTCCTCGCGGCAAACGGCGTTGTGACGCCAGTCCATGGCTGCTACCTCTCCTTGGTATTACATGCAAGTTGCTTGTGAATGTGAACGCTTTCACGAATCCCTCAACAAGTGAAGGGCCGTCCAACAGGTTTCCCTGTTGTGGTCCTGTGGTTTGAAGAGGGGTTCCGGTGATCAGTGGACGCCGGTGTTGCGGGCTGTCCCGACCGCCACGTAGAGACTCGCAAACCTCAGCGGCGGATACAACCCCTTCCGGAAAGTTTTTTTTGATTCCTCGGTGTCGACTAGGTCACAGCCGTACTTCCATGGGGTGGATCCTGGCCTAAACGTTCGAGTGAAAGGACTTCAGCCCTTTCTGCTCACACAATCACACGCAGTGCACGGCGTACGCCTGTGAACGTCACGCTCGTACGCAGCCCCAGGTGGTCGCCGTCCATCTGAAGGGGTAGGGGCACCTTCGAATGCAAGGTGAACCGGTCCAGGTCGTGCAGGGACACGGCGTGCTTGCCATGGGGTCCGCGCTCGGGGGACGAAGTGAGCAACTGGGTGGCATACCGGGCAACCGAGACCGTGGACATACGGCTGAGACCGAGCAGGTCGAGCCCGGTGTCGAACGAGGCCTTAGGCGACGCGTACACCGGGCGATTGCCCAAATAGGTCCACGGCGAGGTGTTGCAGATTATGGACAGCACCAGATCGGTCATCGGTTCCTGACCGGGCCGCTCCAGCGTGATGGAGCCGTGCCGCCGATTGGGCTCATGCAAGAACTGGCGTACGACCTGGCGCAGATACAGGGCATGCGTGGATCTACGGCCCTGCTCGCGCTGCTGTTCGACCCGCCCGACCACGCCCGCGTCGAAGCCGAGTCCCGCGCAGAAGGTGAACCAGCGGGCCGGTACCGCCTCGTCGTCGGTACCCGGCGTGCCCTCGGCGATTCCCATGCCGACCGTGCGTTCGCTGCCTTCGCGCAGGGCGTCCAGCAGTGCGCCGGTCGCCTCCACGACGTCGTTGGGGAGGCCCAGGGCACGGGCGAAGACGTTGGTGGAGCCGCCGGGGACCACGGCGAGGCGCGGGAGGCGCTCGGGGTCCGGGCCGGCGTGCAGCAGTCCGTTGACCACCTCGTTGACCGTGCCGTCGCCGCCGAGGGCCACGACCAGGTCGATGTCGTCGCTCTCCGCCGCCTGCCGGCCCAGGTCGCGCGCGTGGCCGCGGTACTCGGTGGTGACCGCCTCCAGCTTCATCTCGCTCGCGAGCGCGTGGATCAGCACATCGCGCGTACGTGCGCTTGTGGTGGTTGCCGCCGGGTTGACCACGAGAAGTGCACGCATGAGTTGCAGCGTACCTAGTGGGAAGTACCGGGCACAGGCCGAGGTAGGGATCAGGTAAGAGGGGAGGGGGTGAGCCTTGCCACGGGTGCCCGTCTCAACCTCGCCACGGAGGCCCGCGTCCCCGGAGCTACCCTTCTGGTGTGACCAGTGAGCAGACCCCCGCCGCCCAGGAAGACACCGGCCCGCGCCCGCGCCGGCTGACGTATGCCGCGGCGCTCGCCGCGCTGGAGGGGCTGGCTCTGGTCGGCGGGGGCGTCTGGATGCTCGTGGAGGGTCTGACGGGTGCCCCGGACGACAGCCGGTCCGCGGTCACCGGCGGCATCACGCTCGTCGTCCTCGCCCTGC
The DNA here is from genome assembly GCF_058267695.1 of Streptomyces sp. DF42. Classification (NCBI taxonomy): domain Bacteria; kingdom Bacillati; phylum Actinomycetota; class Actinomycetes; order Kitasatosporales; family Streptomycetaceae; genus Streptomyces; species Streptomyces sp. DF42. The sequence goes on from NZ_CM177859.1 coordinate 6,467,661, forward strand.
TGCCGCTGCTGGCCGCCCGCGGACTGCTCGGCCGGCGCAGCTGGAGTCGCGGCCCCGCCGTCATCACCCAGATCATGGCGCTGCCGGTGGCCTACAACCTGCTGCAGGCCGACAGTGTGGCCATCCCGGCGGGTATCGCCCTCGCGGTCGTCGCCCTCGCCGCGCTGGTCCTGCTGATCAATCCGGCCACGACCCGGGCCCTGGGAATCCGGGGCCCGGGCCGCGCACAGGACGGCGAGCGGTAGTCGTACGGCGCGCGGCAGCAGTCGTGGAGCGGAGTCCTACTCCTCCACCAGCAGCTTCTCGCGCAGCTGTGCCAGCGTGCGCGCCAGCAGGCGCGAGACGTGCATCTGCGAGATGCCGACCTCCTGCGCGATCTGCGACTGGGTCATGTTGCCGAAGAAGCGCAGCAGCAGGATCCGCTTCTCCCTGGGTGCCAGGTCCTCCAGCAGCGGCTTGAGGGACTCGCGGTACTCGACGCCCTCCAGAGCCTCGTCCTCGGCGCCCAGTGTGTCCGCCACGGCAGGCGACTCGTCGTCCGTGTCGGGGACGTCCAGGGACAGCGTGGAGTACGCGTTGGCGGACTCCAGGCCCTCCAGGACCTCCTCCTCCGAGATCGCCAGCTTCTCGGCGAGCTCGTGGACCGTGGGGGAGCGGCCGTGCTGTTGCGAGAGCTCCGCCGTCGCCGTCGTCAGCGCGAGGCGCAGCTCCTGCAGGCGTCGCGGCACGCGCACCGCCCAGCCCTTGTCGCGGAAGTGCCGCTTGATCTCGCCGACGACCGTCGGGGTCGCGTACGTCGAGAACTCGACGCCGCGTTCCGGGTCGAACCGGTCGACCGACTTGATCAGGCCGATGGTGGCGACCTGGGTGAGGTCGTCCAGCGGCTCGCCGCGATTGCGGAAGCGGCGCGCGAGATGCTCGACAAGCGGCAGGTGCATACGGACCAGCCTGTTGCGCAGCTCCGCGTACTCCGCGCTGCCGTCCTGCATCTCGCGCAGTTCGATGAACATGGCGCGCGCCCCGCTGCGGTCGTGCGGGTCGTGCTGCGCGGCGTGCTGCACGCTCTGTGCGCCCTGCCCGTCGCCCTCGGCGTTTCGCTCGTGCTCGCTCATCGTCCCGCCCGTCGCCCTTCTCCGAGCCCTCGCCTCCGCTCGGACCGGGGTGACCCCGTTCCGCCCGTCCAGAGGCGTGCTCTGGACGGCACCTTCCCGATCCGGCTGCCCGTCGTCCAGGGGAACGAGCTCCGCGGAGTCGTCCTCCGGATGCGGCCGGGCCTGCTCGGGGATGCCGTCGATGCCGTCGGAGCCGCTGACGGCGTCCCCCGTGCGTCCGGACCCGCCTGTGCCCTCGGCCGGCAGCTCTCGTGTGCCGCGCTCTTCGTCACGCACCGGCCCGTCCCCTGTCCTCACGCCGGCCCGGGTCCCGCGCCGCGCTGTTTGTAGAGGCTGATCGAAACGGTTTTGTCCTCGTCCACGGCCGAGGAGACCTTGCCCGCGAGTGCGGACAGGACGGTCCAGGCGAAGGTGTCACGCGCGGGGGCGTGCCCGTCCGTGGTCGGGGCCGAGACGGTGACCTCGAGGGAGTCGTCGACGAGCCGGAAGACGCAGCTGAGCACGGAGCCGGGCACGGCCTGCTGCAGCAGGATCGCGCAGGCCTCGTCCACCGCGATGCGAAGGTCCTCGATCTCGTCCAGGGTGAAGTCCAAACGGGCCGCGAGGCCGGCCGTAGCCGTACGCAGCACCGACAGGTAGGCACCCGCAGCCGGCAGCCGGACTTCCACGAAGTCCTGGGTCGCGGGCTCGCCTGCGATCTGGGACACCCTCACCTCCAAGGTGGTACAAGCTGATCAGGGCCGAGGGTCGCCCCCCGGGATAACGCGATGTGTGGTTCAGCGGTGACGCTATCGCGCTCTCAAGTTTCCTGTTCCCGGGACCCCGACCCTTGTCGTTACTCACAGTAAAACTGTGGACACGCTCCGTGTCTAGGGGTCTGCGGCTCCAAATGGGAAGAACGCGCGCCGGGTTGACGTACCCAGACGTCAGACGGTCGAACCGTCCGGATCGTGGGTCGTCCTCCGGTCTTCCAGGGTCACACGAGAACGTGGTCCACGAAGCACCAACGCCAATCCTCACCGGGCTCGAATGTGCGCATGATCGGATGGCCGGAGTCCTTGTGGTGCTCCGTCGCGTGCCGGTTCGGCGAGGAATCGCAGCAGCCGACATGGCCGCAGGTGAGGCACAGCCGCAGCTGGACCGGGTGTGTGCCGTCCCGCAGACACTCCGGGCACGTCTCGCTGAGCGGACCGGGTTGCGGTTCTGGCAGCGCGTCGGCGTGCGTGCACTGTTTCATGATTGCCAGATTACGACGGGTGTGCGGATGACCGCGCGGAAAACGAGGGCGGGCGAGGACGATGGACGTGATGCCACTGCTGTTGCTGGTGGCGGGCAGCACCGCGGTCGCCGCGGCCGGCCGGCGTACCCCGGTGCCGGCGCCGCTGCTGCTCGTCGCGGTGGGGCTCGCGGTCTCCTACGTCCCCGGAGTGCCGGACTACACCCTCGATCCGGACATCGTGCTGCCGCTGGTGCTGCCCCCGCTGCTGCACAAGGAGGCCGTCGAGAGCTCGTACCTCGACCTGCGGGCGACGATGCGGCCGGTGGCCCTGCTGTCGGTGGGATACGTGCTCTTCGCGACCTTCGTCGTGGGCTGGGTCGCCTATCTGATCGTGCCGGGGCTGCCGTTGCCCGCGGCGCTCGTGCTGGGCGCGGTGGTGGCGCCCACGGACGCGGTCGCGGCGGCGGCGGTCGCCCGCCGGGTGGGGCTGCCCTCCCGGATCACCACGATCCTGCAGGGCGAGTCCCTGCTGAACGACGCGACCGCGATCACCGCCTACCGGGTGGCCGTCGCGGCCGCCGTCGGCGCGGGTGCCTCCTGGATCGGCGGGATCGGCGAGTTCCTGCTGGCCGCGGTCGGCGGTGTCGTCGTCGGGCTGGTGCTGATGCTGCCGATCCACTGGCTGCGCACGCACGTGAAGGAGGCGCTGCTGCAGAACACCATGTCCCTGCTGATCCCGTTCGTCGCCTACGCCGTCGCCGAGCAGGTGCACGCCTCCGGAGTCCTCGCGGTCGTCGTCGTCGCCCTCCACCTCGGACACCGCGCGTGGGAGGTCGACTTCGCCACCCGGCTCCAGGAGGAGGCGGTGTGGAAGGTGGTCGCGTTCGTCCTGGAGTCGGCGGTGTTCGCGCTCATCGGGCTGCAACTGCCGATCGTGCTCAGGGGCCTGGGGGAGTACCGGGGTGTGGACGCCGCCTGGTACGCGGTCGCCCTGTTCCTGGTGGTCGTCGCGGCCCGCTTCCTCTGGGTGTACCCGGGGACGTTCCTCCCCCGCATGCTGTCCGCGCGGATCAGGGAACGCGAGGACAACCCCACCTGGAGAGGGCCGATCGTCACGTCCTGGGCCGCCATGCGGGGCGTCGTCTCACTGGCGATCGCCTTCTCGATCCCGCTCACCGTGCACGGCGGGGGCCCGTTCCCGCAGCGCAACCTGATCCTCTTCCTGACCTTCACGACGGTCATCGGCACCCTGGTGGTGCAGGGCCTCACCCTGGCCCCGCTGATCCGCCTGGTGAACTTCCCCGCCCGGGACGCGCAGGCCGAGACCCTCGCGGAGGCCAACGCCCAGGCGCAGGCCTCCCGGATCGCCGAGGAGCGCCTGGACGTGCTCCTCACCGACGAGCGCAACGCCCTCCCGCCGCCCCTCGCCGAGCGTCTCCGCCAGGTCCTGGAGCGCCGGCGCAACGCCGTCTGGGAGCGCCTCGGGCAGGTCAATCCGATCACCGGCGAATCCGTCGACGACACCTACCGCCGGCTGTCGCGGGAGATGATCGGCGCCGAGCGTGCGATGTTCGTGCGGCTGCGGGACGGCCGCTACATCGACGACGAGATGCTGCGGACACTGCTGCGCAGGCTGGACCTGGAGGAGGCGGCGGCCTACCGGGAGACCGCGTAGCCCTGCGCCGCGCGGGACTGCGGGTCTACGGGAAGGGCCGTCCGGTGACCACGGCGGCCACCGTCGTCCCACGCGCGAAAGTGCCTTCCCGGGCCAGGAAGACAAGTCCATACAGCAACTTGGCGACATAGAGACGCTCGACCGGCACGTCGTGGCGCTGCTCGAAGTCCTCGGCGAAGGTGTCGAGTTCGGCGGTGGTGCGGGCGTAACCGCCGAAGTGGAAGCGGTCGTCGAGCGTCCATGCGCCGCGCCGGCCGCCGAACGCGCGTTCCTGGAGAGCCTCGGTGTCGGCGGCCAGGAAGCCTCCCCTGAGCACGGGTATGCCGAGCGCGCGCTGATCGGGGGCCAGTCCGGCGGCCAGCCCGGCCAGCGTGCCTCCGGTGCCGCAGGCGAGGGCGACGACATCCGCCCGCCCGCGCAGTTCCTCGCCCAGGGCCCGGCAGCCGCGTACGGCTTCGGCGTTGCTTCCGCCCTCCGGGACGACGTACGCGTCCGCGGCGCCGGCCGTGCGCAGTACGCGCGCGAGAGTGGCCGGTTCTGCCTTGCGGCGGTACGTCGACCTGTCGACGAAGTGCAGTCGCATACCGTCGGCCGCGCACCGGGCCAGGGAGGGGTTGAGGGGACGGTCGGCCAGTTCCTGCCCGCGGACCACGCCGACCGTGGACAGCCCGAGGAGACGGCCCGCGGCGGCTGTGGCGCGCAGATGGTTGGAGTAGGCCCCGCCGAAGGTGACGACGGTACGGCCGGTCGCGGCCGCGAGGTTCGGCGCGAGTTTGCGCCACTTGTTGCCGATCAGCTCCGGGTGGATCAGGTCGTCGCGCTTGAGGAGGAGCCGGAGGCCGCGGCGGGTGAAACGGTCGTCGGACAGTTCCTGCAGGGGGGAGGGGATGCGCGGGTGCAGGGTGTCGAGGCCGGTCACGGAACCATTGTGACCTGGTGACTCACTTGAGGCGCTCCCGGATCCGCTCGCGCAGCCAGGTCATCGTGAACCCTCGCGGATCGACCTTCCCGGGCTGCCACTCCAGGTGGCCGATCACCGACCGTTCCGTCCACCCGTGGTGCCGGCACACGGCTGCCGCGGCCTTCTCGATGGCCTCCAGCTGGGCGGCGGGCCAGGGATCCTTGCCGTCGCCGAGGTTCTCGCACTCGAAGCCGTAGAAGTGGCGGTTGCCGTCGGTGTTCGCCTCGTTGTCCGGCGGGAGCGTCTTCTCGGCGATCACCGCGCGCAGCACGTCGTCGTCGCCGAGGCCGGCGTGGTTGGCGCGGCCGTAGCCGACCAGGTGGACTCTGCCGTCCTTGGTGATCACGCCGTGGCACAGCGGTCCGGGAAGTTCGGCGTAGCCGTCCCGGCAGAGTTCCACGGTGTGCTCGCTGCCGCTCGTCACCGTGTGGTGGATCATCACGCCGTGGACCGGGCCCCAGGGGCCCTTGTGGTTGCGGTTGTGATGCATCCAGTCCCCGACCTCCACGACCGTGAGGCCTTCCGCTCTGAGGCCGCTCAGGAAACCGCCCGCGGACATGGGTGAGGCCATGACCGTCTCCTTCCTTCCGTGCCGACGGCCGCCCGATGCGACCCTCCGTGAGGGGTGTTGTACCGAAAGTGAGCATCCGATTACACATTGTGTTCGCTGCGAGGGTTCGGATCCGGCCAGCTCGCGAACGTCGGCGTCGGGCGGAGCCGCCTGCGTGCCCAGCCCGCCGAAGATCCAACCCCGCTCTTTCGGGTAATAGCACAGACACGTTCCGTGATGAAAGGCTGGTCCGCGGAGATCGACGCAGCGGCGCAGATCGGCGTCGGCTGTATGAGCGGGAGGGCAATTCTCATATGTCGGTAGGCGAAGAGGTCCGTTCGGAGCAGGGCAAGCCGCAGCAGAGCCTCGGCACGGCAGCCGCACGGAACCTGGCCACCACGACCAAGTCCGCGCCCCAGATGCAGGAGATCAGCTCGCGCTGGCTGCTGCGCACGCTGCCGTGGGTGAATGTCCAGGGTGGTACGTACCGGGTCAACCGGCGACTGAGCTATGCCGTGGGGGACGGCCGCATCACATTCGTGAAGACCGGCGACCGGGTCGAGGTCATCCCCGCGGAGCTGGGTGAACTGCCCGCGCTGCGTGACTACGAGGACGACGAGGTGCTCTCGGAGCTCGCCCAGCGCTGCCGGCAGCAGGAGTTCGCTCCGGGTTCCGTGATCGCCTCGTTCGGCAGCCAGGCCGACGAGGTCTATCTGCTGGCGCACGGCAGGGTGGAAAAGGTCGGCACGGGCCCGTACGGCGACGACGCGGTCCTCGGTGTGCTCGCCGACGGCGCCTACCTGGGCGACGCGGCGCTGCTCGACCCGGAAGCGATCTGGGAGTACACGGCCCGCGCGGCCACCGCGTGCACGGTGCTGATCCTCTCCCGCCAGGACGTCGACCAGGTCGCGGAGCGCGCCGACTCCCTGCGGGCGCACCTGCGGCAACTGCGCACGATCCCCGAGCAGCGCACCAACAAGTACGGTGAGAAGGAGGTCGACCTCGCCGCAGGCCACAGCGGCGAGCCCGACATCCCGCACACCTTCGTGGACTACGACGCCAAGCCCCGCGAGTACGAACTGAGCATCGCCCAGACCGTGCTGCGCATCCACTCGCGTGTGGCCGACCTCTACAACCAGCCGATGAACCAGACCGAGCAGCAACTGAGGCTGACGGTCGAGGCGTTGAAGGAGCGCCAGGAGCACGAGCTGGTCAACAACCGCGAGTTCGGCCTCTTGAACAACTGCGAGTACGACCAGCGGCTCCAGCCGCACGACGGTGTGCCCAGCCCCGACGACCTGGACGAGCTGCTCAGCCGGCGGCGCGGCACGAAGCTGCTGCTCGCCCACCCGCGCGCGATCTCCGCGATCGGCCGCGAGCTCAACAAGCGGGGGCTCGTCCCCGAGACGATCGAGGTGGGCGGCAACCGCATCCCGACCTGGCGCGGTGTGCCGATCTACCCGTGCAACAAAATCCCGGTCTCCGAGGCCCGCACGACCTCGATCATCGCGATGCGTACCGGCGAGGCCGAGCAGGGCGTCATCGGACTCCAGCAGGCCGGCATCCCGGACGAGATCGAGCCGAGCCTGTCCGTGCGGTTCATGGGCATCAACGAACAGGCGATCATCAAGTACCTGGTCACGGCCTACTACTCGGCCGCGGTCCTCGTCCCGGACGCGCTCGGTGTCCTGGAGAACGTCGAGATCGGCCGGTGGAGGTGACGTTTCTGCACCTGGGAGCCGTGTCCCCGCACACCTCGGCGGGTACATCCCGGTCGTATGCGCCCAGCCGCAGCGGAGGCGCCGCCGTCCGCGGACTGACCGAGGGAGATCCCATGGCCGAGTTCATGACGGAGGCGAAGCAGCGCACCCCGGACGCGCAGCCGCTCGACGGGCACGAGGCGGCGGTGATCCTGGAGCGCACCCGGGCATCCGTCGACCCCGAACTGCGCGCCGCCATCGACTCGTTGCCCGGCTCCATGCGCCGGATCGCGCTCTACCACTTCGGCTGGGAGCACGCGGACGGCACCCCGGCGGCAGGCAACGCGGGCAAGGCGATCCGTCCCGCGCTCGTTCTCACCGCGGCCGCCGCGCTCGGCGGTGCGAGGGCCCGGGAGGCAGCCGTCCGGGCGGCCGCGGCGGTGGAGCTGGTGCACAACTTCACGCTGCTGCACGACGACGTGATGGACCGGGACACCACCCGCAGGCACCGGCCCACCGCATGGACCGTGTTCGGTGACGCGGACGCGATCCTCGCCGGGGACGCCATGCAGGCGCTGGCCCTCGGGCTGCTCGCCGAGGACCCGCACCCGGCGTCCGGGCCGGCCGCCGCCCGGCTCGCGGCGTGTGTCGTCGAACTGTGCGCCGGCCAGCACGCGGACACGGCGATGGAGCGGCGCGGCCCCGGCGAGGTCACCCTCGACGAGGTGCTCACCATGGCCGAGGCCAAGACGGGCGCGCTGCTCGGCTGCGCCTGCGCCCTGGGCGCGCTGTACGCGGAGGCGTCCGCCGAGGACGTCGAGGCGCTGGACGCGTTCGGCCGGGAGGCCGGGCTCGCCTTCCAGCTCATCGACGACGTCATCGGCATATGGGGCGATCCGCTGCATACCGGGAAACCGGTCGGCGCGGATCTGGCGGCCCGCAAGAAGTCCCTGCCGGTGGTCGCCGCGCTCACGTCGGGCACCCCGGCGGCCGCCGAACTGGCCGCGCTGTACGAAGCGCCGTACGACAAGGGGGGTGAGGGCGACATCGCGCGGACGGCTCTCGCTGTCGAGCAGGCCGGTGGGCGCGACTGGGCGCAGGTCCAGGCCGCCGACCGCATGGCCCGCGCCATGCACGAGCTGTCCCGTGCGGTCACCGACCCGGCGGAGGCGGGCGGCCTGCTCGCCCTCCTGGAGTTCGTGACACGGCGCAGCACCTGACCTCTGCCCTTCCAGACCCCGGGGCCCACCGGGGCGGCCGCGCGGCTCCTGACCCCGCACGGCCGCCGAGGCTCCGGCCCGGCGGGTCCCGCACATCCCCACGGTGTGCGGGGCCCGTCTTATTGCGGAGGCCCGGTCGCCACTCCCTCAACTCGCTCGGCTCACAGCCCCGTATAGGCTCAACAGCCGTACGGCCGAGGTCGGTTGAGGCGAGGAGACGGCATATGGGCGTGGCGATCCGGGCGGCGGGCGAGGGCGACCGGGAGCTGGTCGTGCGGCTGCTGGACCAGGCCTTCCAGGACGATCCGGTCAGTGGCTGGGTCTTTCCCGGGGACGAGTACCGCCGTACCACTCACCACCGGTTGATGGCCGCGTTCACCGGGATCGTGCTCGACGACGGCCGGATCGATGTCACCGAGGACGGCAGCGCGTGCGCGTTGTGGCTGTCCGTGCCCGCCGAAGCGCACGACGCCGACGACGACGGGCCCGCCCAGCTGCGGGCCGCCGTCGACCCCGGGAACGAACGCGTCGAACTGATCGGCCGGCTGACGGCCCGGATCCACCCCGTCGGCCGCGCCCACGAGTACCTGTGGATGATCGGCGTGGCACCGGAGCGCCAGGGCGAGGGGATGGGGAGCGCGCTCGTCCAGCACGTCCTCGACCGCTGCGACCGCGAGGACCTGCCCGCCTATCTGGAGGCCAGCAGCGCTCGCAGCCGCGCACTGTACGAGCGTCTTGGCTTCGCACTCGCCGGCCGCCCTCTGGAGCTTCCGGACGGCCCGCGGATGTGGCCGATGTGGCGCGAACCCCGCGGTTGACCCTGCGGCTGACCCCCGGCTGACCTGGCCCTCCGGTACGACCGTCCAGCCCTCCGGTACGACAGTCGCCTCGATCCGCTCCACGAGTTCCTCCGGCGCCTGTCCACCGGGCAGCTCCGCCTCCCGGTGGAACTCCATGCCTTGCTCCGGGCCGGCGCGCACCGACTCCGTGCAGGAGGCGCGCAGTTCGGGGTGCCGGGTGGCTTCGAGGCGCATCTCCAGGAGCGCCAGATGGCCGGTGCGGTCGCCGGTCGCCCGGGCCATCAGGTCATGCATCAGCGCGGTGACCAGGGCGCGGTCCTTCGGCGCCCGGACCAGCTCGCCGGAGGTGCCCGTGGGCACAGCGTGCGTGGAAATTTCCTTGTGGCCACCACAGGCGAAGCACTATCTCTGAAGTGGTTGAACCGATCATGCTGCCTACGGAAAGAGTTCGGCTTGCGCAAGCTCACGTACTTCATCGCCTGCTCCATCGACGGCTTCATCGGCGACCCGGGCGGTGACGCGTCGTCCATGCTCGCGTTCGTCGACGAGGAGTTCTTCGGGTTCCTCACGGGGGAGTTTCCCGAGACCCTGCCGACTCACGGCCGACGGCCGCTCGGCATCGACGACCTGCCGAACAAGCGGTTCGACACGATCATCCAGGGCCGCGCCAGCTACGACATCGCGCTGCGGGAGGGGATCACCAGCCCTTACGCCCACCTGCGCCAGTACGTCGCGTCCCGCACCCTCAAGGAATCCCCCGACCCACATGTCGAGATCATCGCGGAGGACCTGGTCGGCAGGGTCCGCGCGCTGAAGGCCGAGGACGGCGCGCTCGGTGTCTACCTGTGCGGCGGCTCGCAGCTCGCCGGTGAACTGGCCGACGAGATCGACGAGTTGATCATCAAGACGTATCCGCAGGTGTACGGCTCGGGCATGCCGATGTTCGGCAGCGGATTCGCGGTCACCGACTTCACCCTGGAGTCGGTGCGCACGTTCGGCAACGGAGTACTCGTCCGTACGTACGCGCGGCGGCGCTGACCGGCCTACGCTGAGGGCATGGACAGCTCAGAACGCGTCTGTCCGGAGTGCGGACAGCCCGTGGAGACGGTGGTCAAGCGCCACAAGACACTGGGCGCGTGGGTGCCGGTATGGGTGTCGGGCCCCTGTCGCAACCCCAGGTGCGAGGCATACGTCCCCCGGGGCGCCGAGTCCGGCGAGGAGCCCGGAGAGGCGGCGGCGAAAAAATCCTGAGACCCGTGTCGAGATGCCCGGCCCGGCTCCGACGTCCCCTGTGAGAGCCGCCCGCCACGGGCGGCGCGAGCCGAAGGAGCAGAGTCATGAAGTACCTGGTCATGGTGCAGTGCACGCAGGCGGACTACGAGGGCATGAGCGGCAAGGCCAACGCGCACTCCCCGGCCTGGAGCCAGGAGGATGTCCAGGCCATGTACGCCTTCATGGGCGCCGTCAACAACGACCTCGCCGAGAGCGGCGAGCTGATCGACGCGCAGGGCCTGACCGAGCCGGCGAAGACCCGGCTGGTCGGCCTGGGTGACGACGGCAAGAGCGTGATCACCGACGGCCCGTACGGCGAGACCAAGGAGCTGCTGGCCGGCTACTGGGTCCTGGACTGCGCGAACCTGGAACGCGTCACGGAGATCGCCGAGCGCATCATCCAGTGCCCCGCGCCCGCCGGGGCGACCAACTACCCCGTGGTGATCCGGCCCATCGACAGCGGCTCCGCGGACGTCTGAGCACAGCCGTATGGGCCCAGCCGCCGAGGTCGAGGACCTGCTGCGCCGGAATGCGCCGCAGGTCCTCGGCGCGCTGGTGCGCCGGTACGGGCACTTCGACACCGCCGAGGACGCCGTGCAGGAGGCGCTGCTGGCGGCGGCGGACCAGTGGCCCTCGGCGGGAGTGCCGGACAACCCGCGCGGCTGGCTGATCAAGGTGGCCTCGCGGCGGCTGACCGACGCGCTGCGGTCGGAGGAGGCGCGACGGGCCAGGGAGGAGAGGGTGGCGGCGCTGACCCCGCGCGACGCGTTCACCGCCCCGCCGCCGGGAGTGGACCGGGCGCCCCGCGAGGACGACACGCTCACGCTGCTCTTCCTGTGCTGCCACCCGGACCTCACCCCGCCCGCCCAGATCGCGCTCACCCTGCGTGCGGTCGGCGGTCTGACGACGGCGGAGATCGCCCGCGCGTATCTGGTCCCCGAGACGACGATGGCGCAGCGCATCAGCCGGGCCAAGCAGAAGGTTCGGGGGGTGCGCTTCGGGCGGCCGGACAGCTGGCAGAACCGTCTGCCCGCCGTTCTGCACACGCTCTACCTGATCTTCAACGAGGGCTATACGGCGACGTCGGGAGCGGTGCTGCAGCGGCGCGAACTGGCCGGCGAGGCGATCCGGCTCAGCCGTACCGTCCACCGGCTGCTGCCCGACGACGGAGAAGTGGCCGGCCTGCTGGCCCTGATGCTGCTCACCGACGCCCGCCGCGCGGCACGCACCGGCCCGCACGGTGAACTCGTGCCCCTCGACGAACAGGACCGCGCGCGCTGGGACAAGGCCGCGATCGAGGAGGGCGTCGCGCTGGTCACCCGGGCGCTGTCGCGGGGCGGCGCGGGCCCCTACCAGGTGCGCGCCGCCATCGCCGCCGTACACGACGAGTCGCCGTCCGCGGAGGCGACCGACTGGCAGGAGATCCTCGGTCTGTACGAGGTGCTGGTCCGCCTGGTCCCGGGCCCCGTCGAACGCCTCAACCGCACCGTGGCGGTCGCCATGGTGGACGGTCCGGAGGCCGGGCTCGCCGAACTCGACCTGCTGGAGCCGCAGTTGGGGCATCGCCTCGACGCGGTCCGCGGCCACCTCCTGGAGCGCGCGGGCGCCTACGAACAGGCCCGCTGCGCCTACGAGTCCGCGGCAGCGGCGACCCTGAGCCTGCCCGAACAGCGCTATCTCCAGGGGCGGGCGGCACGGCTGAGGTCGTAACCTGAGCCCATGACCGGTCAGTTGGGGGGAAGGCGCCGCCGAATGTGGCGCTGGGCCGTGCTGGTGTGGGCGATCGCCGCGGCCGTCGGGGGAGGGCTCACCCTGTGGCTGCAGGACTCCATGCAACCGCGGCCGCCGGCTGTTTGGGAGCAGGAATCCCCCGCCGAACCGGCCGCCCCGCTACTGAAGGCCACCGCCTGCCCGAACGACGAGGGAGCCACGGCCTTCGCGTGCGTGGACGCGTGGGCGACTCCTTGAGAGTCGGCCTGTGAAACCGGGCCGGCCCGGGGGCCGTTCGGCACGCGGGCTCGCCGTGATCGCCGGGTCCCGCAGCGGTCGATCTCGTTTGGGCCGAGTCGGCCGCATGGTGTCGTGTGCTGATCCGATGGGGGTTCAGGGCGCAGGCGCCGCGGGGTTTTCGCCCGTTCGTGCCGGCAGCGCGCCGGTCTCCGGGGCGCGGCCGGTCAGGCAGTAGGTGCCGACCGTCGGGTCGTGCATCACCGTCCAGTGGGGCCCGCGGGCGGCCGGTGTCGCGCCGAGTCGTTCGTGGGCGGTGCGGGTCGCCTCGATGTCGGCGCAGGCCAGGTCGGATGGGCGGTGGTCGGCCGTTACTCGTCGGTGTGGCGGTCTGTGAAGGCGCAGGTCCACAGGGCCTGACGGCTCATCCCGCCCGTTCCATGAACCGCAGCATGTTCCCTGCCGGATCCCGGAACGCGCAGTCCCGGACCCCGTACGGCATGTCCGTCGGCTCCTGGATCACCTCGGCGCCCGATTCCCGGACGCGGGCGAAGACGGCGTCGCAGTCCTCGGTGGTGAAGTTGACGCCGCGCAGCATGCCCTTGGCCAGCAGCTGCTCCATCGCCTCCCGGTCGGCGGGGGAAAGGTCGGGGTTCGCCGCGGGCGGTTCGAGCACGATCGACACGTCCGGCTGCAGCGGCGACCCGACGGTCACCCAGCGCATCCCCTCGTACTTGACGTCGTTGCGGATCTCCAGGCCCAGGACGTCGCAGTAGAAGGCGATCGCCTTGTCGTGGTCGTCGACGGCGATGAAACAGTTGTTCAGTTTCAGGTCCATGCGTCCAACCTAAGGTCATTGGCGGCGCTACGCCCGTGTCGGGCGCGTGTACGCCCGCGCCACGCAGGGCGGGATCACCGCGCTCTCCTCGTGCGAGCGAGCCCGGTAGGAACTCGGCGTCTCGCCGACCAGCTCGGTGAAGCGGGCGCTGAAGGAGCCGAGGGAGGTGCAGCCCACCGCCATGCACACCTCCGTCACGGTCATGTCGCCGCGACGCAGGAGGGCCTTGGCCCGTTCGACCCGGCGGGTCATGAGGTAGCCGTACGGTGTCTCGCCGTAGGCCTGCCGGAAGCTGCGCTGGAAGTGGCCCGGCGACATGAGCGCGGTGCGGGCGAGGGCGGGGACGTCGAGGGGTTCGGCGTACTCGCGGTCCATGCGGTCGCGTGCCTTGCGCAGCCGTACCAGATCCTCACGGTTCACCACGTCAGCATCGCACGATCCACACCGTCCGGGCGCTTGGTCCTGGAGCCTGCTTTACCTCATGTTCGTCTGCTGTATGAAAGCGCTTGTTCCCCTAAGGCAATGGACCACATCACGTTCCTCGTGGCGGTCGTCATCGTCACGGCACTGGCTTTCGACTTCACCAACGGATTTCACGACACCGCAAACGCGATGGCCACCTCCATCGCCACCGGCGCCCTCAAACCCAAGACAGCGGTGCTCATCAGCGGAGTTCTCAACATCGGCGGTGCGTTCCTGTCCACCGAGGTCGCCAAGACGATCTCCGGCGGCATCGTGGACGACACCCTCGTCAGTCCGGGGATGATCTTCGCGGGGCTGGTCGGGGCGATCCTGTGGAACCTGCTGACCTGGCTGGTCGGGCTGCCGTCCAGTTCCTCGCACGCCTTGTTCGGCGGGCTCATCGGCGCCGTGTGGGTCGGCGCGGGCTCCAACGGCGTGCACTTCGACAAGGTGGTCGACAAGGTACTGATCCCCGCCGTGGCCTCGCCCATCGTGGCCGGCGTCGCGGCCCTGATCGCCACCTACCTCGCGTACAAGCTCACCGCCCGCGGCCGCAAGGACTCGGTCACCAAGGGCTTCCGGCTCGGCCAGATCGCCTCCGCCTCGCTGGTCTCCCTCGCCCACGGCACCAATGACGCGCAGAAGACCATGGGCATCATCACGCTGACCCTGATCTCGGCGGGCGCGCTCGGCCACGACGCCGGCCCGCCGGTCTGGGTGATCGGTTCGGCCGGTCTCGCCATCGGCCTCGGCACCTACATCGGCGGCTGGCGGATCATCCGCACGATGGGCAAGGGCCTGACCGAGATCCAGTCCCCGCAGGGCTTCGCCGCCGAGACGGCCTCCACGACCGTCATCCTCACCTCCGCCCACCTCGGCTTCGCCCTGTCCACCACGCAGGTCGCCTCGGGCTCCATCCTCGGCGCGGGCCTCGGCCGGCGCCTGGCGGAGGTGCGCTGGGGCGTCGCCGGCCGCATGGTCGCCGCCTGGCTGATCACGCTGCCCGCCGCCGCGCTGGTCGGAGGCGTCTCCGCGAGCGTGGTCAAGCACGGCGGCAACCTCGGCACCGTCGTCGTCGCCCTGGTCGGTGCCGCCGTGGCCGCGGGCATCGTCGTCGTCTCGCGCCGCAACCCGGTGCACGCCGACAACGTCAACGACCACCACGAGGTGGCCATCCGCACCGAGCCGCCGGCCACCGTCGGCGCGGCCGCCTGAGACACGGGGAGTTCGCATCATGAACATCGACTGGAGCGCACTCGGCCAGGTCACCGGGGTGAGCATCGGCGTCACCGTCGCCGTGGTCGTCGTCTTCGCCCTCGGCGTCCTCGGCCTCGCCCGATTCGAAGGGGCGCGGGAGGATGGCGGCGCGACCGGCGCGGGGGTCTCGTCCCTCGGTCTCGCCCAGGCCGGCCTGTGCTTCCTCGCCTGCGCCGCCGTGGTGGCGTACGGGATCTACCTCATCGTGCCGCAGTTCCACTGACACCCGGAGCAAGGATGACCATGCCACCCCTGCTGTCCGAGTCGGCCGACCTGACGGTCGACTACACCGACCCCGACGACCCCGTACTCATCCGCCCGGACGGAAGCCAGATCGACACCTGGCGGGAGAACTACCCGTACGGGCAGCGTATGGAGCGCAAGGAGTACGACTGGCACAAGCGGCTCCAGCAGATCGAACTGCTGAAGCTGCAGAGCTGGATAAAGGAGACCGGGCGCCGGCTCGTCATCGTCTTCGAGGGGCGTGACGCGGCCGGCAAGGGCGGCACCATCAAGCGCTTCACGGAGCACCTCAACCCGCGCGGCGCACGGGTGGTGGCGCTGGAGAAACCGACGGAGCGCGAGAGCGGCCAGTGGTACTTCCAGCGCTACGTCGAACACCTTCCGACCGCGGGCGAGATCGTGCTGTTCGACCGGTCCTGGTACAACCGGGCGGGCGTCGAGCGGGTCATGGGCTTCTGCTCGGACGACGAGTACCGGCGCTTCATGCGCCAGGCACCGCTGTTCGAGCGGATGCTCGCGGACGACGGCGTCGACCTGCTGAAGTTCTGGTTCTCCGTCTCGCAGGGCGAGCAGCGCACCCGCTTCACGATCCGCCAGGTCGACCCCGTACGTCAGTGGAAGCTCAGCCCGATGGACCTGGCCTCGCTGGACCGCTGGGACGACTACACCGCCGCCAAGGTCGCCATGTTCCGTGAGACGGACACCGAGCACGCGCCCTGGACGGTGGTGAAGAGCAACGACAAGAAGCGGGCCCGCGTCGAGGCCATGCGCAGCGTGCTGGCCCGCTTCGACTACTCCGACAAGGACGAGGAGGTCGTCGGCAGCCCCGACCCACGGATCGTGGGTGCGGCGCCGGGCCTCCTGGAGGCCGGGGAGGACGACGACGACGGCCGTTAGGAACGCCGACCGCCAGGAAAGGCGAAGCCGTCAGGAAGGCCGAAGCCGTCAGGAAGGCCGAGGCCGTCAGGAAACCAGAAGGGGTCCGGCCGGTTTCCCGGTCGGACCCCTTCAGTGTGCCCGTGGACCCGCGATGGTGCACCGATCGCCGGTCCTTGCGAACGGGGCGTTCGTCAGGCCTTTTTGGTCTCCCAGAAGATCTTGTCGATCTGGGCGATGTAGTCCAGGGCCTTCTGACCCGTGGCCGGGTCGGTGGAACCCTTGGCGGCCGAGAGGGCCTTCAGGGCGTCGTTGACCAGCTGGTGCAGCTCCGGGTACTTCTCGAAGTGCGGGGGCTTGAAGTAGTCGCTCCAGAGCACCGAGACGTGGTGCTTCGCGAGCTCGGCGCGCTGCTCCTTGATGACGGTGGCGCGCGCCTGGAAGTGCGGGTCGTCGTTGCCGGCCATCTTTTCCTGGACGGCCTTCACCGACTCCGCCTCGATGCGGGCCTGGGCCGGGTCGTACACACCGCAGGGCAGGTCGCAGTGTGCGCTGACCTTGACCTTGGGGGCAAACAGGCGGGAAAGCATGGAGCGTTCCTTCCTCGTGATCGTCTTCTCAGGTGCGACATTACTCCCTGGGAGAGGCGTTTTCGCGAGTGCCCCCATGGGCTTAGGACAAAAGTCCGGGGTCAGACTGAGACTGGTGGAGAACGTACCGGGGAGGTGCCGGGTATGCCGGAGCTGTCGCAGGAGATCGAGCGTGGGCGGGCGCTGCTGCCCTTCGGGACGGCCGAGGTCAACGGCCCGTCCATGGTGCCCACGCTCCACCACGGGGACCTTCTCGTGGTGCAGTACGGGGCCCGGGTCAGGCCCGGTGACGTGGTCGTCCTGAGGCATCCGTTCCAGCAGGACCTGCTGGTCGTCAAGCGTGCGACGGAGCGCCGCGAGGGCGGCTGGTGGGTGCTCGGCGACAACTCCTACGCGGGCGGCGACAGCACGGACTACGGGACCGTACCGGAGGAGCTGGTACTGGGCCGGGTGCGGTTTCGGTACCGGCCGCTCAGGGCGGATCAGCGCTCACCGTTCGCACTCGCGCGCTGGGCGCTGTCGGCCGCGAGGCCCGTCTTTGCGGACCGGTCGGCCTCCAGGCGCTTGCGGGCGCGGTAGGCGGCCACGTTGGCGCGGGTCGCGCAGCGGTCGGAGCAGTAGCGCCGGGAGCGGTTCGTCGACGTGTCGAGGTAGGCGTTGCGGCACGGTGTCGCCTCGCACAGGCCCAGACGGTCGACGCCGTACTCCGTCAGATGGAACGCCAGCCCCATCGCGGCGATGGCCGCGAAGCCCGCGGTGGCGTTCGAGGGGTGGTCCGCCAGGTGCATGTGCCACAGCGGGCGGCCGTCGTCGTCCCGGTGGTCGTGGCCCGAGATCTGCGGACTCACCGGGAACTCCAGCAGCAGCGAGTTGAGCAGGTCCACCGCGAGCGTCTCGTCCCCCTTGTCCGCTGCCTCGAAGACCGCCCGCAGCCGGGCCCGGACCGAGCGGAAGCGGGTGACGTCGGCGTCGGTGGCGCGCCGGGCCGCCGACGCGTTGGCGCCGAACAGCTCGCGGACGGCCCCGACCGAGGTCAGGGAGTCGTTGCCCCGCGCCGGCTCCTCCGTGTTGACGAGTCGCACGGCGTAGTCGGAGTAATAGGCCAGTTCCATGAGGATCCTTTGACCTCGGGAGCACTCGCTCACGTAAGGGGTACCAAATCCTAAGGCTATTACCTCCCGTTCAATTTGGTTGTGCGTCCGCGCCGACCCCGGATCTCGGCGGTGGTGCGGAGCCGGACCAGGGAGAGCAGCTTGTTCGCGAGCTGCACGATGTGGAAGTGGTCGACCACGACGACGGAGTTCGGCAGTCCGGTGCGGATCGCGGCCCGGTCGGTGGCCGACAGGTCGATGACCACGTGCCGGATGCTGTTGCGCCAGGTCAGGAGTCTGGTGGACAGCCAGGCCGGCACGTCGGCGACGGTGCCGCCCAGACCTGGCCGAGCGGGCCACCGATACCGAGCGCGTCGACGAACCCGGTGTGCCACCGGTCCCGCGTCAGCTGCCACTTGCCCGTTTCGAGGTTCTGCTTTCAGCGAGCCTTGCTGCGCCGGGTCTCGTCGCCGCCCAGCAATCCTGACCTCGGCCGGCGGCGCTTCGGCGACCTCGTGGGCAACGGCCTCGAGGGCTGGCATACGCGGGTACTGCGCGAGAAGGGTTTCGGGAGGTGTCCTGTGCGGTGTTCGCCGTCGGGCGCGTGGTTGCCGGCGCGGAATTAGGTGTTCCGTATCACGGTGCGATGCGCAACGGGGATGACTGTGATGATCGTCTTCCATCGTGATCAGGCAGCCTCCGGGCTGCCCTCGATGACAGGAGGAAGACCCCTTCCATGCGCTTCATGAGATCGGTTCTCACCGCAGGAACGTGTGCGGCCATGGCGATCGGCGGGCTGACGGCGGCGCCTGCGGCCTATGCGGAGTCCGGCAAGGGCGGGTGCTACCAGTACTCGGATATGGACACCTTTCCCGACAACAGCAAAGTCGTGATCTGGAAGTCCTGCATCAGCAAGAAGGCCAACCACGTCGGGCACCCGTACGCGATCTTCTCCATGGGGAAGAAGCACCCGAACTGCAAGATCGGCATTACGGCGGTCACCACGGGCGAGAAGATCGTCTCCAAGAAGGTCTACCCCTGCCCGAAGGGGAAGGTGGTCAAGAAGCGCTACGACGGCAAGGACTTCCACGGCTCGGGGCAGTTCACGACGTTCGTGTTCCTGTACGGGATCCAGACCGAAGGCAACCTGTCGCCGCGCAGTCCCTGGCTCAACATGTAGTGACCCGAAACGGCCGATGCCGCCCACCCCGGCCAGGGTGGGCGGCATCGGCCGTTTCGCGCAGCCCTCTCAGAGCACCTTGGACAGGAACGACTGCGTCCGCTCGTGCTGCGGGTTCGTCAGGACGTCGCGCGGGTGGCCGGATTCGACCACCACGCCGCCGTCCATGAAGACGAGGCTGTCGCCGACCTCGCGTGCGAAGCCCATCTCGTGAGTGACGACGATCATCGTCATGCCGGACTCGGCCAGGTCGCGCATGACGTCGAGGACGTCGCCGACCAGCTCCGGGTCCAGGGCCGAGGTCGGCTCGTCGAAGAGCATCAACTTCGGATCCATGGCGAGTGCCCGGGCGATGGCCACGCGCTGCTGCTGACCGCCGGAGAGCTGCGAGGGATAGCTGCCGGCCTTGTCGGCGAGGCCCACCCGCTCCAGCAACTGCTGGGCGCGCTCCCTGGCCTGGGCCCTGTTGATGCCCTTGACCTGTACCGGCGCCTCGATGACGTTCTCCAGCGCCGTCATGTGCGGGAACAGGTTGAAGCGCTGGAAGACCATGCCGATGTCCCGGCGCTTGAGCGAGACCTCGTTGTCCTTCAGCTCGTACAGCTTGTCGCCCCGTTGGCGATAGCCGACCAGCTCCCCGTCGACGTACAGACGACCGGCGTTGATCTTCTCCAGGTGGTTGATGCAGCGGAGGAAGGTCGACTTGCCGGAGCCGGAGGGGCCGATGAGGCAGAAGACCTCGCCGGACTTCACCTCCAGGTCGATGCCTTGGAGGACCTCGACGGGACCGAAGGACTTGTGGACGCCTTCGGCCTTGACCATCGGGATGCTCGTGTCCCTCGACACCGAATCGGTATTGCTGTGCTTCTCGCTCATGCTTTGCCTCCCGACGGACGGCCGAGGGACAGAATGTTCGCCCTGATCTTCTGCATAGGCGTCGGCGGCAGCGCACGGCTCGAACCGCGCGCGTAGTACCGCTCGACGTAGTACTGCCCGACGCTCAGCACTGATGTGAGGATCAGGTACCAGGCCGCGGCCAGGAACAGCATCTCCACCGGGGCGCCGGAGGTCTGGCCGATGTCCTGGGCGTAGCGCAGGAGTTCGTAGTACTGCACTGCCGAGACCAGCGACGTGGTCTTCAGCATGTTGATGACCTCGTTGCCCGTGGGCGGCACGATCACGCGCATGGCCTGCGGGATGACGATGCGCCGCAAGGTCTTGCCGTGGCTCATGCCGAGGGCGTGCGAGGCCTCCGTCTGGCCCTCGTCGACCGAGAGCAGACCGGCGCGGCAGATCTCCGCCATGTATGCGGCCTCGTTGAGGCCGAGGCCGAGCAGCGCCGTCAGGAACGGCGTCATGAAGTCCGACCAGTAGTTCTTGTAGATCGGACCGAGGTTGATGTACTCGAAGACCAGGCCCAGGTTGAACCAGACGAACAACTGGACCAGGACCGGCGTGCCGCGGAAGAACCAGATGTAGAACCAGGCGATGGACGAGGTCACCGGGTTCTTCGACAGCCGCATGACGGCGAGCACGATGCCGCCGGCGATGCCGATCACCATCGACACCACCGTCAGGAGCATCGTCTGGCCGACGCCCTTGAGGATGCGGTCGTCGAAGAAGTAGTCCGGAACGGCACCCCAGTTGATCTTGCCCTGAGCGAACGCGTAGATGATCGCGACCAGGATCCCGATCGCGATGACGGCGGAGACGTACCGCCCGTAGTGCCGGACCGGGATGGCCTTGATGGCCTCCGGTCCGGCCGGGGGAGTGTCCTCGGGACCCGCCGTCTTGTCGATGTCAGCAGTCACGGATGTTGCCTCTCAGTGGCCGCGGGCCGCGGTCACTTGCCGCCGTTGACGACGGCTGCCTTGACGGCGCCGTCGGCGACGCCCCACTTCTGGATGATCTTGTCGTACTCGCCGTTCTTGATGACGGCATCGAGGGCGGCCTGCAGGGCGTCCCGCAGCTGGGTGTTGCCCTTGGCGACGGCGATGCCGTACGGGGCGGCCTCGACCTGCTCGCCGACGATCTGGAAGTCCTTGCCGCCGCCGGAGGTCTTCACCGCGTACGCGGCGACGGGGAAGTCGGAGGAGCCGGCCTGGGCACCGCCCGAGCGGACGCGGGTCTGGGCCTGCTGGTCGTTGTCAAAGGACTCGATGGCGAGCTTCTTGCTCGCCGGGCACTTCTTGGCCTCGGCCTTGGCCAGGTCCTCGGAGACCGTGCCGCGCTGCACCGCGATCTTCTTGCCGCACAGGTCGGACCAGCTCTTGATGCCCTGGTCGTTGCCCTTCTTGGTGTAGACCGAGACACCGGCGTTGAAGTAGTCGACGAAATCGACGCCCTCGCCGACCTTCTTGCCGGTCCCGGAGTCGATGCCCTCCTGGCGGTCCTTGGTGTCGGTCATCGCGGACATGGCGAGGTCGTACCGCTTGGAGCGCAGACCCGTGATCAGGGTGTCGAAGGTGCCGTTCTCGAAGTCGAACGTCACGCCGAGCTGCTTGCCCATCGCGGCCGCCAGGTCGGGGTCGATGCCGACCGTCTTGCCGGAGCTGTCCTTGAACTCGACCGGCGCGTACGCGATGTCCGAACCGACCTTGATGACGCCCTTGTCGCGGATCGAGGCCGGCAGCTTGTTGGCCAGCGGTGCGGAACTCGCCCCCGCGCTGCTGCTGCTGCTGCCCTGGTCCTTGTTCTTGGTCTGGTCACCGCAGCCGGTGAGGATCAGCGCGCCTGCGACCGCGATCGCACCGACCGCAGCCAGACGGGTGTGTGCGGCGGTCGTACGACGGGTGGAGCTTGCGGTCATTTTGGGTTCCTCCGGCGGATGAGTGGAGTTGCCGATGAGTCGACGAGAACACACACCTTCGGGTGTCGCGACCTCGTGTGTTTACGGCATCTTGCCATTCGGACTAAGCCGTTCAGACGACCCGCCATGTCAAAATCGGATAACGGGTGACCCCCGAACCGCACCAGGTTGGTACAACATGGCCGGACCATCTGCAGGAATCCTCCATTCCGGCCGGAAGATCTTCGGCTCGTTCCGTGATACGGGATGGGGGCTCCGAGGCGTTGATCACTGCTCGACCGCTGGTCAAGGGTTCGTCGAGGATGTGTCCCCATATTTCGTGACGATCCTCGCCACCGGGGCGTGACCTTCCGGTTCCGCGGTGTGACCTTGGACTTATTGGGTTCGTCTCGGCCCGGTGCGTCCGGTAAGAAGGTTCTTTACACCCCTCATCCGGGGCTCAGGGCGCGTGTGCGGCGCGCCCGTCGCGTGCGGCCCGTACGCATCACCGAAACCGGGTCGGACGCGGTGCCCGCCCACCCCTCACCAGGAGTGGCCACCCTCAACCAATGAAGACTTAAGGGGTAAAACAAAGTGGCAGCGGAGATCGTCAATCCTCGCAGCGACAGCAAGACGGATCAGGACGGCGGGGCGGAGCCCCTCGATGCCTTCGATCCCGCGTTCGCGCTGCACCGCGGCGGCAAGATGGCTGTGCAGGCCACCGTGCCGGTCCGTGACAAGGACGACCTGTCCCTCGCATACACACCGGGCGTCGCGCGGGTGTGCACCGCGATCGCCGAGCAGCCGGCACTCGTCCACGACTACACGTGGAAGTCGTCCGTCGTGGCCGTGGTCACCGACGGCACGGCCGTGCTCGGGCTCGGGGACATCGGCCCCGAGGCCTCCCTTCCGGTGATGGAAGGCAAGGCGATTCTGTTCAAGCAGTTCGGCGGCGTGGACGCCGTGCCGATCGCGCTCGCCTGCACGGGTGTCGACGAGATCGTCGAGACCGTGGTGCGGCTCGCCCCGTCCTTCGGCGGCGTCAACCTGGAGGACATCTCGGCACCGCGGTGCTTCGAGATCGAGCGCAAGCTCCAGGAGCGGGTCGACATCCCGGTCTTCCACGACGACCAGCACGGCACGGCGGTCGTGACGCTGGCGGCCCTGCGCAACGCCGCGCGGCTCACCGGGAAGGGGCTCGCCGATCTGCGGGCCGTCATCTCCGGCGCCGGCGCGGCCGGTGTGGCCATCGCCAAGATGCTGGTCGAGGCCGGCATCGGCGATGTCGCCGTCGCGGACCGCAAGGGCGTCGTCTCGGCCGACCGGGAGGACCTCACGCCGGTCAAGCGTGAGCTGGCCTCCTTCACCAACAAGGCCGGCATCACCGGGGCGCTGGAAGCGGCCCTGGTGGGTGCGGACGTCTTCATCGGCGTCTCCGGCGGTACGGTCGCGGAGGAGGCCGTCGCCTCGATGGCCGAGGGCGCGTTCGTGTTCGCCATGGCCAACCCGAACCCCGAGGTGCACCCCGACGTCGCGCACAAGTACGCGGCGGTCGTGGCGACCGGGCGCTCGGACTTCCCGAACCAGATCAACAACGTGCTGGCGTTCCCGGGCATCTTCGCCGGTGCGCTGCAGGTGCGGGCCTCCCGAATCACGGAGGGCATGAAGATCGCGGCGGCCGAGGCGCTGGCGGGGGTCGTCGGCGACGACCTCGCCGCGGACTACGTCATTCCGTCGCCCTTCGACGAGCGGGTCGCTCCGGCGGTCACGGCGGCTGTCGCGGCGGCCGCCCGCGCCGAGGGCGTTGCACGGCGCTGACTCTCCGCGTCGGCTGAATGGCCCCGTCCGTTCGGGCGGGGCCAATTCTTTGCCCACTCGCCCGCCCGTTCGGGTGGATGAGGGGTGGGCGGCGCCTGTGGGGGTGCGCCGCCGGTCGGGTTGCGATGCGCCGGGCTCGGGGCCGGGGTTGGGCCCGGATGCCGAAGCGCCACCCCTGTGACAAGAGGGTGTGTGTCACAGCGCCCCCCGGTTCCGTCGAGGCAGGGCGCCGCCTATGGTCAACTTCATGTTCGCCGTCTACGCCGCCCGAATCGACCGCGACCAGCCGCTCAACGGCCTTGAACTGGGGGACCGTCCGGCTCCCCAGGCCCGGTCCGGCTGGAGTGTCGTCAACGTCAGGGCCGCCTCCCTCAACCACCACGACCTCTGGTCCCTCAAGGGCGTGGGTCTGCCCGAGGGCAAACTGCCGATGATCCTCGGCTGCGACGCCGCCGGTGTCGACGAGGACGGCAACGAGGTCGTCCTGCACTCCGTGATCGGACAGAGCGGTCACGGTGTCGGGCCCAAGGAACCCCGTTCCATCCTCACCGAGCACTACCAGGGCACCTTCGCCGAGCAGGTCGCGGTGCCGACCTGGAACATCCTGCCCAAGCCCAAGGAGCTCTCCTTCGAGGAGGCCGCCTGTCTGCCGACGGCCTGGCTGACGGCGTACCGCATGCTCTTCACCAACGCGGGTGTACGGCCCGGCGACTCGGTCCTCGTCCAGGGCGCCGGCGGCGGTGTCGCCACCGCGGCGATCGTGCTCGGGAAGGCCGCGGGGCTGCGGGTCTTCGCCACCAGCCGCGACGAGGCCAAGCGAAAGCGCGCCGTGGAACTGGGTGCCGTCGAGGCGCTCGAGTCGGGGGCCAGGCTGCCGCAGCGGGTGGACGCCGTCGTCGAGACCGTCGGCGCGGCGACCTGGTCGCATTCCGTGAAGTCGCTGAAGCCCGGCGGCACGCTCGTCATCTCGGGTGCGACGAGCGGTGACCGGCCCTCGCATGCCGAACTGACCCGCATCTTCTTCCTGGAGCTCAAGGTCGTCGGCTCCACGATGGGCACCAAGGACGAACTGGAGGACCTGCTCTCCTTCTGCGCCGCCACCGGAGTGCGCCCCGTCATCGACGAGGTGCTGCCGATGGACCGGGCCCGCGAGGGCTTCGAACGGATGGCGTCCGGTGAGCAGTTCGGGAAGATCGTGCTCACCAACGGCTGAGGGCCGCGTCCGCACCTTCTGTCATCAACGGCCGACCCGGCTGTTCTCCAGGTCGGCCGTCCGCGTATGTCAACCATGGTTGACGCCGGTGGGAGTGTCAATGTAAGTTGACATCATGACCGAAGCAACGGATCTCGCCGAGCGCGCGGGCGACCGCGATCCACGGGTCGGACTGCGCGCCGTCGCCGCACTGCGCAGGCTGCTGGAGCAGTTGGAGGCGGTGCAGGTGCGCAGTGCGCGCAATCAGGGCTGGTCGTGGCAGGAGATCGCCGCGGAACTCGGTGTGAGCAGGCAGGCCGTGCACAAGAAGTACGGGAGGCATTGATGTTCGAGCGATTCACGAAGAACGCCCGCGCGGTGGTGCACGCGGCGGTTGCGCACGCGGAAGGGGCGGGGGCGCCTGTCGTCGACGCCGAGCACATGCTGCTCGCGCTCCTCGACCGCGAAGGCAGCCGCGCCTCGTTCGCGCTCGCCTCGCTCGGGGTGGCCGGTGAACGCAAGGAGTCGGTACGGGAGGCGGTGACCGAGGCCCGACGGCGCGCCGGGCTGTCCCAGGCCGAGACCGACGCCCTGGCCGGGCTGGGAATCGACGTGTCGGAGATCGTCGCCCGGGTCGAGGAGGTGCACGGCGTCGGGGCCATGTCCGGCGACCGCAGGGACAAGGGCTCGTGGTCCGGGCGCCGTCCGTTCAGCCGCGCCGCCAAGCAGACACTTGAGAAGTCGCTGCGCATCGCCGTCGCCCACGGCGACCGGCACATCGGAGACGAGCACATCCTCCTGGCCCTGACCGTCCGTCCCGGCCTGCCGACCGAACTCCTCGCCGACCATGGCGTCACGCACGAGTCGCTGACCCGGGTGCTGTACGGCAGCGGAGAGGCGAAGGCGGGCTGAGCGCGGGCGGGCGCGCACACCGGGTTCGCCTTGGAGTGCGGTCGTCTCGCGTATCTGCACACGGGTGAGGAGGGGTCCGGCGAGGGGTGGCGGCTGCTGGTCCGACCGGACTCCCGCGCGTCGGCCTTCCGCGTCAACCTCGGTGACGCGGGCGTCGGTTGCGCCGTCCTCTCGCTGGACGGCATCGGAGGCCGCTTCCCATGACGGTGTGCCTGAGGCTTCGCCGGGCGCACCACCGGAAGCGGCCTCCGATGCCGTGGCTCAGACCCTCGGCCCGCGCAGTATGGCGCCGATGTGTGCCGCCGCCGTCGACAGGTGGCGACGGGCGTCGCTGAGCTGATCGTCCGTGACGCCGTGGTCCCGGGCCGCGTCGCGGATGTCGTCGCGGAAGCGGTCGAGCAGGCGGTCCAGGTCGCGGGTCGGGTCGCCGGTGGCATCCTCGTGCGCCCAGGACGGTTCGTACTCGGCGGGGAAGTCCTCCTTGGTGTGCGAGTACTCGGGCTGCGGTGCCGAGGCGCCGGCGGCGGTGCCCCGGCCGAACCCGAAGTCCTTCCCGAACTCCTTGCCGAAGTCCTTTCCGAAGTCCCCGAACTCCTTGGCCAGTTCGGTAAGGCCCTCGCGCACCCCCGTCGGCCAGTCGCCCCGTGCGAAGTGGTCCTGCACCTGCTCCTGCACCCGTCGGCCGATGCGCTGAAGCTCCTCCTGTGCCTGGGCCCGGGCGCGCTCCTGCGCCTCCTTGGCCTGGCGCCTGGCCCGCTGTGCCTCGTCGCGGGCCCTTCGGCTCTCGTCCTTGGCGCGCCGGGCCTGCTCCTTCCACTCCTGCTTGACCCGGCGCATCTCCTCCTTGGCGGTACGCCACGCCTCCTTGTCGGCGTAGTCGGCGAAGTCCCCCAAGGGGGCGTCCTGCTCACCGCCGCCCTTGGTGCCACCGCCGCGGCGCGCCTCGCTGGCAGCGGCCCGCATCTCGCGCCGCAGATCGCCCGCCGCGCCGCGCACATCGGCCCGGATCTCGGCGGCGAGCTCCGCGACCGACTCGCGGATCTCCAGCTCCAGGTCGGCCAACTCGCCGCTGCGGTCGGCCAGTTCGGCGCGGCCCGCGTCCGTGATGGCGTAGACCTTGCGGCCGCCCTCGCTGGTGTGGGTGACCAGGCCCTCGGCCTCCAGCTTGGCCAGACGGGGGTAGACGGTGCCCGCTGACGGTGCGTACAGCCCCTGGAAGCGCTCCTCCAGGAGGCGGATCACCTCGTAGCCGTGGCGCGGGGCCTCGTCCAGCAGCTTCAGCAGGTAGAGGCGGAGGCGGCCGTGGGCGAAGACGGGGGGCATGTCAGAGCACCTTCTTGTCGGTCGTGCCGTCGGCCGGGGCGTCACTCGCACCGTCGCCCCCGCCGGAAACGGAATTGTCCCCCGAGCCGGCGTGGGGTTCGGCCGCAGGGGTGTCTGCCGGCCCGGCCTGAGCGGCCGTCTCCCCGGCCGGCGGTCGGATGTCCTCGGTGCGGATGTCCTCAAGGGCGATGTCCTCGGGGCCGGTGTCCTCGGGTTCCACGTCCCAGGGCTCGTCCTCGGCCGGAGGCCTGCGCAGCAGGGCGATCGAGCCCGAGACGGTCGTCGCCTTCAGGCTGCCGCTTCCCGCGCCGAGCCGGCCGGTGATCCGCTTGGCGCCCCACTGGCCGCTGACCCGGAGGTCCTCGAAGGCGTTGGAGACGGAGCCGCTCGCGGTGTTCGCCTCCACCTGCGCGTCCGCCGGGTGGGGGAGCCGGATGGCGATCTCGCCCGAGACGCTGGTCAGGCTGATGTCGGTCGGCCGGCCGGCCGGGTCGAGGTCGACGATCATCGAGCCGCTCACCGAGTCCGCCTTGACGGACGACCCCGCCTCGACCACGGTCAGGTCGCCGGAGACGGAGTTGAACCGGAGGTCACCGCTGAGGGCCTGCGCCTCCACGTTCCCCGAGACGGTGTCCGCGCGGACCGGGCCGGTCAGCCTCACCAGGGTGGTGTCACCGGTGACGCCCTTGACCTCCGCGCGTCCGTCGAGCCCGGACACCACGGCCGCGGCGCCGACGACACCCACCTCGACGCGCGTGTCGGCCGGGACGGCGAGGGAGACGACAGCACTGCGCCGCCAGCCCTTGCGGTCGAGCCACTTGAGGAAGCCCTTCCAGGGAAGGTCCTCGTAGGCCACCGTCAGGGTGCCGCCCCGCTGGGTCACCGCCAGCGGTGGTCCCTCGATCTGGGTGACCTCGAGACGGGAGGAACCTTCGTCGGTCCCCACCACGTTCACCGTTCCGTTGACGATGCGTACGTGGAGCTCCTGTACGGGCTCGTCGAACGTCAGTTTCCTGGGTTCCGTGACGGACCACTCGGACATGGTGCAGACCTCCCCGTCGCAACGCGCCATATCGCGTCTCCTGCAATTCACGATATATCGCGGCCGTCGAAAGTCAAGGCGCGTCGAGACACCCGTTCTGGTGATCTGCGCTTCCCGCGCTTCCCCGAAAATGACCGATGGCCGTAATCGACCTAGTTTGTGACCATGTCGAGGGAAGTCCCTCGCAGCGGTCCCGCCGGTCCGGCCGCTACCGGCCCCGGCGCCCTGCTGCTCTGCCGGGCGGAACCAGGGTCCGTCGCACCGGCCGCCCACCTGCTGCGCGAGCACATGCTGCTCACCGGCGCGGGCTCGGGCTGGAGCGTGCTCGTGCCCGAGGGCTCGCCGTGGCTGCACGGCGATGAACCCGTCGACCGCGTCCTGACCGGCTGGGCCACCGCCCTCGCCGTCGGTGCCCCCTGGCCCGTGCTCTCCCTGTGGTGGGATGCCGACCGCGCCGGATACACGCTCGCGTCCGGCTTCCGCCGACCGGTCGGCTACATCTGGCTCGCGAACGGCACGCCGGCCGGCGAGGACGAGGCGATGCACACCTTCGCCGCCCGCCTGGGCCTGGACCCCGTACGGGATCTGCAGCCCCTCGAAGCACTGACGAAACCGGACCCCGGAGCGGACGCCCGCGCGCGTCTGCGCGCTCTGCTCGCCGTCCTCACGCGCGCGGGGTTGTCCCTGCCCACCGGCCTCGCCCCCGGCGAACCCGCCGACGGCCTCCACGAGATCGCGTCCGGCCGGCCGGACGCCCAGCGGATCGAGTGGCCGGGCCGGCACGAGGTGGTGCGCACGCAACTCGACGCGGTCGACCGCAGCCGGCTGGGCCCGTGGATGCCCTGGGCAGGCACCCCGAGGGCGCGTGCCCTGTTCCTGGCGCAGGCGGCAGCGGGCCTCCCGCTCACCGTGTGGGGCCTGCGACGGCGCAGCGGGGGATGGACCCTGGCGGGCGCGCTGCTGCTGGCGAACGGGGCGGTGGGGGTGGCGTACGAGCTGATGCGGCCGCGCGACTGAGGGTCAGGCGACGTGCCGAGGGGCGCTCCAGAAGCGTGGACCGCCTACTCGTCGTCCTCGTCGTCCAGTCGAGCAAGCCAGGTGGCCAGCCGCTCCACCGGTACCTCGAAGTCCGGATTCAGATCGACGAACGTCCGCAGCTGTTCGGCGAGCCACTCGAAGGTGACCTCCTCCTCGCCGCGCCGCTTCTCCAGCTCTTCGATGCCACGGTCGGTGAAGTACACGGGTGCTCTCCTGGGGGACCTGTCCGGGGTGGTACCCCTCCAGGTTATGTGTGCCCCGAACGTCTGCTGTACTCCCCGGCACCCGCCCCCGCGCGTGCGTGCGGCGGCAGCAGGGGGTACGGAGATCAACGGGCCGCAACAGGCGTCGGCCAACGGAGAGTTGGCGCGTCGGCGGAGGGGGAGGGGCACGGAGCGCCGGCGCTTATGGGCCGCCAGTACCTCCCGGCGGAGCCGCGACAACGCCTGGGCCCGCCATCTCGCCGTCTTCTGCGACCCACCCGACGACCGTTGACACACGCCCACGCGCGCAGACGCCGGTGGGCCCGGCCCCCAGTCACAAAAAACCCGGGGCCGGGCCCACCGTACTTACCGCCGCGACCAGCGACTACGCCTCGAACACCTCACGCACCAGCTGCTCCTGCTCGGCCTGGTGCCGCTTCGCGGAACCGACCGCCGGCGAGGAGCCGTGCGGGCGCGAGATGCGCCGCAGCCGCTCGCCGTGCGGAATGTCCGCGCCGACCGCCAGGTCCAGGTGGTCGATCAGGTTGAGGGCGATGAACGGCCAGGGACCCTGGTTCGCCGGCTCCTCCTGGGCCCACAGGTACTTCTCGACGTTCGGGTACTTGGCGATCTCCGCCTGCAGTTCGGCGCCCGGCAGCGGGTAGAGCCGCTCGACGCGGACGATCGCGATGTCCGTGGCGCCGCGCTTGGTGCGCTCGGCCTCCAGGTCGTAGTACAGCTTGCCCGACACGAAGACGACCTTGCGGACCGCGGCCGGGTCGACCGTCGAGTCGCCGATGACGGGACGGAACTGACCCGACGTGAACTCCTCCGTCTTCGACGCGGCGGCCTTCAGGCGCAGCATCGACTTCGGGGTGAAGACCACCAGCGGCTTGTGGTGCGGGTTGTGCACCTGCCACCGCAGGAGGTGGAAGTAGTTCGACGGCAGGGTCGGCATCGCGACCGTCATGTTGTTCTGGGCGCAGAGCTGCAGGAAGCGCTCGACGCGGGCCGAGGAGTGGTCCGGGCCCTGGCCCTCGTAGCCGTGGGGGAGCAGGAGCGTGACGCCGGACGTCTGACCCCACTTCTGCTCCGCCGCCGAGATGTACTCGTCGACCACCGTCTGCGCGCCGTTGACGAAGTCGCCGAACTGCGCCTCCCACATCACGAGCGCGTCGGGGCGGGCCAGCGAGTAGCCGTACTCGAAGCCCATGACCGCGTACTCGGAGAGCAGGGAGTCGTAGACGTTGTAGCGCGCCTGGTCCTCGGCGAGGTACTGGAGCGGGGTGAAGTCCTCGCCCGTCTCGCGGTCGATGAGGACCGCGTGGCGCTGGCCGAAGGTGCCGCGGCGGGAGTCCTGGCCCGAGAGGCGCACCGGGGTGCCCTCCAGGAGCAGGGAGCCGATGGCCAGGGTCTCGCCCATGCCCCAGTCGATCGTGCCGTCCTCGACCATCGTCGCCCGGCGCTGCAGCTGCGGCAGCAGACGCGGGTGGACGTGGAAGGTGTCGGGGATGTTGACCTGGGACTCGGCGATCCGCTTCACGACCTCCGAGGAGATCGCGGTGGTCACCGGGACCGGGAACTCGGCCTGCGGGTCCGACACCGGGGCGACACCCGGCTGGGCGATGGCCTCGCGGACCTCCGTGAAGACCTTCTCCAGCTGGCCCTGGTAGTCCTGCAGGGCCTGCTCGGCCTCTTCCAGGGTGATGTCGCCGCGACCGATCAGCGACTCGGTGTACAGCTTGCGCACCGAGCGCTTCTTGTCGATCAGGTCGTACATCAGCGGCTGGGTGAAGGCCGGGTTGTCCGACTCGTTGTGACCGCGGCGGCGGTAGCAGATGAGGTCGATCACCACGTCCTTGTTGAACGCCTGACGGAACTCGAAGGCCAGCCGCGCGACGCGGACCACGGCCTCCGGGTCGTCGCCGTTCACGTGGAAGATCGGGGCCTCGATCATGCGGGCCACGTCGGTGGCGTACATCGACGAACGCGAGGACTCCGGCGCCGCCGTGAAGCCGACCTGGTTGTTGATGACGATGTGCACCGTGCCGCCCGTGCGGTAGCCGCGCAGCTGCGACATGTTCAGGGTCTCGGCCACCACGCCCTGGCCCGCGAAGGCCGCGTCACCGTGCAGGGCGACCGGCAGGACCGTGAAGTCCGTGCCGCCCTTGTTGATGATGTCCTGCCGGGCGCGGACGATGCCCTCGATGACCGGGTCGACCGTCTCCAGGTGGGACGGGTTGGCGGCCAGCGTGACCTTGATCTGCTCGCCGTCCAGGCCGGTGAAGGTGCCCTGGGCGCCCAGGTGGTACTTCACGTCGCCGGAGCCGTGCATCGACTTCGGGTCGAGGTTGCCCTCGAACTCGCGGAAGATCTGCGCGTACGACTTGCCGACGATGTTCGCGAGCACGTTCAGGCGGCCGCGGTGGGCCATGCCGATGACGACCTCGTCCAGCCGGGACTCCGCCGCGCTGTCGAGGACCGCGTCCAGCAGCGGGATGACGGACTCGCCGCCCTCCAGGGAGAAGCGCTTCTGGCCGACGTACTTCGTCTGCAGGAAGGTCTCGAAGGCCTCCGCCGCGTTCAGCCGGCGCAGGATGCGCAGCTGCTCCTCGCGCTCCGGCTTGGAGTGCGGGCGCTCGATGCGGTCCTGGATCCACTTGCGCTGCTTGGGGTCCTGGATGTGCATGAACTCGATGCCGGTGGTGCGGCAGTACGAGTCACGCAGCACGCCCAGGATGTCGCGCAGCTTCATCAGGGACTTGCCCGAGAAGCCGCCGACGGCGAACTCGCGCTCCAGGTCCCACAGGGTGAGGCCGTGCTCGGTGATGTCCAGGTCGGGGTGCTTGCGCTGGCGGTACTCCAGCGGGTCGGTGTCGGCCATGACGTGGCCGCGGACCCGGTAGGAGTGGATCAGCTCGAAGACGCGCGCGGCCTTGGTGACGTCGTCGTCGTGCGAGGCGTCGATGTCCTTGAGCCAGCGGACCGGCTCGTAGGGGATGCGCAGGGCCTCGAAGATCTCGTCGTAGAAGCCGTTCTCGCCGAGGAGGTAGTTCGCCACGACGCGCAGGAACTCGCCGGAGGCGGCGCCCTGGATGACCCGGTGGTCGTAGGTCGACGTGAGCGTCATGACCTTCGCGATGCCGAGCTTGTTCAGGGTGTCCTGGGAGGTGCCCTGGAACTCCGCCGGGTAGTCCATGGAGCCGACGCCCATGATGACCGACTGACCGGGCATCAGACGCGGGACCGAGTGCACGGTGCCGAGGCCGCCCGGGTTGGTCAGGGAGACCGTGACACCGGTGAAGTCGTCCATCGTCAGCTTGCCGTCGCGGGCGCGGCGGACGATGTCCTCGTAGGCCTGCCAGAACTCGAAGAAGTTCAGCGTCTCGGCCTTCTTGATGCCGGCGACGACGAGCTGGCGGTCGCCGTTGGGCTTCACCAGGTCGATGGCCAGGCCGAAGGTGACGTGCTGCGGCTTGACGAGGGTGGGCTTCCCGTCCTTCTCCGCGTAGTGCCAGTTCATCGACGGCATGGCCTTGATGGCCTGCACCATCGCGTAGCCGATCAGGTGCGTGAAGGAGATCTTCCCGCCCCGGGCGCGCTTGAGGTGGTTGTTGATGACGATGCGGTTGTCGAACAGCAGCTTCACCGGGACCGCGCGCACGGACGTGGCCGTGGGCAGTTCCAGGGAGGCGTTCATGTTCTTCGCGACCGCGGCGGCGGGGCCGCGCAGCGTGACCAGCTCCGGGCCGTCGGGGGACCCGGCCGCGGCCTTGACCGCAGCAGGCTTGGCCGTGGCGGGCTTCGCCGGAGCCGGAGCAGGGGCCGCGGCGGCCGGCTTCGCGGGAGCGGGCGCCGGAGCGGCGGCCGCGGGCTTCGCGGCGGCCGGGGCCGGTGCCGGTGCGGGAACCGCGGGGGCGGCCGGAGCCTGCGCAGCCGGGGCGGGGGCAGCGGGTGCCGGGGTGGTGGCCCCCGCCGCCGCAGTACCCGCCGGAGCCGAGGCGACAGCGGCGCCCGGCTTGTAGTCGGCGAAGAAGTCCCACCAGGCTCGGTCTACCGAGTTCGGGTCCTGGAGGTACTGCTGATAGATCTCGTCGACGAGCCACTCGTTGGGGCCGAACGCCGCAGCGGGGTTCTTGCCCGCTTGGTCTGCGTCGGTCGAGATGCTCGAGTTACTGGGGGACTGTGGCGACACGGCGGCAACCGCCCTCTTCCGCTTCACAAGGTGATGGACAGCGGAAATAAAGGCTACGCCCCCGAGACCCCGAAGGTCAGGCCGGGACGGTTCATCGTCGTGTAAGTCACACTGGAAAGTGTGTTTCGGGCCTGGAAATGGCGGGAAACAAACGCGGTTTCGCTACAGATCAGAGGCGCTGGGAAAAGCTGACGCGGGCCCTGTACGCGAGGCGTACGGGCATCGGCCTGATCACACGTGTCCGGCAGCGCGGACGTCGGTGGATCTTGAGGCTCCGGTTCGGACTTTACGTCAACTTGGAACGGATGTCTCTCCCGGGAGGGTGACGAGGATCCGGCAGCCACGCTCGGATTCGGCCACTCCGATCCCGCCTCCGTGCAGGTCGACCGCCCAGCGGGCGATCGCGAGCCCGAGGCCCGTACCGCCGTCGCCGCCCTGCCCGTTGGACGCGCCCGCGCCGCCCCGGTTGAAGCGCTCGAAGACCCGGTGCCACTCCGAGCGCGGGATGCCGGGGCCCTCGTCCAGCACCTCCAGCTCCAGCGACTCCGACTGCAGCCCGCGCCGCGCCTTCACCGTCACGCGCCCGTGCGGCGGACTGTGCTTGACCGCGTTGTCGATGAGGTTCGCCACCACCTGGTGGATGCGCTCGGGGTCCGCGTGCGCGGTCAGCTCCGGCGGGGACACGTCGAGGTGCAGATGGACGTCCGTACGGGTGTGGCTGCCGGAGCCCGAAGCGATGCCCGCGCGCGCGGGCACGGCCATGTTGGCCTCCTTCAGCACGCCCGACAGATACGGCCAGACCTCGAAACGCCGCTGGCGCAGCGGTACGACGCCGTTGTCCAGCCGGGACAGGTCCAGCAGCGTCTCCACCAGCCGGCCGAGTCGCTCCGTCTGCTTCAGGGCCGTGCGCATGGTCTCGGGGTCGGCGGTCGTGACGCCGTCGACGATGTTCTCCAGCACCGCCCGCAAGCCCGCGATGGGGGTGCGCAGCTCGTGCGAGACGTTCGCGACCAGCTCCTTGCGCTGCCGTTCCTGGGCCTCCAGGTCGTCGGCCATGCGGTTGATCGTCTGCGCGAGGTCGCCCAGCTCGTCGCGGCGGTTCTCGCGCACCCTGCGGGTGTAGTCGCCGTGCGAGATGGCGCTGGCGACGGCGTTCATGTCGTCCAGGGGTGCGGTGAGCGAATGGGCCACGAACTGCGTGATCAGCAGGGTGGCGACCATCGAGAAGACCGTGATGAAGCGCAGCTCCGTCGCCGTGCGCATCGCGATCATCATCAGCCCGGTGGTGATGAGGACGGCGATGACGACGAGTGCGCCCAGCTTGGTCTTGATCGAGAACGGGCGGACGCCGCCCCAGGGCTCCTCCCCGGGGCTTCTCCGTGCGGGCGGCCCGCCACTCATGGCGTCGGGGTCTCCAGTGCGTAGCCCACGCCGTGCACCGTGCGGATCCGCTCGGCGCCGATCTTCCGGCGCAGCGCCTTGATGTGGCTGTCGACGGTCCGGGTG
The DNA here is from genome assembly GCF_058267695.1 of Streptomyces sp. DF42. NCBI lineage: Bacteria > Bacillati > Actinomycetota > Actinomycetes > Kitasatosporales > Streptomycetaceae > Streptomyces > Streptomyces sp. DF42. Next base: position 6,502,671 of record NZ_CM177859.1, read on the forward strand.
CCCGACGCGTCGGCCCAGTCCCACACCTCGGCCAGCAGCTGCTCACGGGAGAGCACCGCGCGCGGGGTGTTCGCCAGGCAGACCAGCAGGTCGAACTCGGTGGGGGTGAGATGCACGTCCTCCGAGTGCACGCGCACCCGTCGCTGGGCGTGGTCGATCTCCAGCTCGCCGAGCCGGAGGATGCCGCTTCTGGGCGTCGCGGCGGCCAGCGCGGCACGCTCCACCCGGCGCAGCAGCACGTGCACGCGGGCGGCCAGCTCCCGCATGGAGAACGGCTTGGTCATGTAGTCGTCGGCGCCGACGCCGAGCCCGACCAGCATGTCGGTCTCGTCGTCACGCGCGGTGAGCATCATCACCGGCACCGGGCGCTGGGCCTGCACGCGGCGGCAGACCTCCAGGCCGTCGAAGCCGGGCAGCATGATGTCGAGGATCAGCAGGTCGGGCTGCCAGGCCTCGGCGGTGTCGACGGCGGCCGGGCCGTCACCCGCGGTCTGCACGAGGAAGCCCTCGGCGCGCAGGCGGGCCGCGATGGCGTCGACGATGGTCGCGTCGTCCTCGACCACCAGGACCCTGCGCTGTGCGCCAGGGGTCGCCGTCGTGCCGTTGTGGGATGTGTGGGTCTGCTCCATCGCCCGCCCCTGAGTTGCTTTTCGGAATCCGTGGGGTGATCCGCATTTACTGGCGCAGGCATGCGCGTGCCTGCGCATGCTTGCGATTGACGCTTGAATGATCTGCGCCAGGCAAGCAGGGTACGGGGAGTCACCGTGCCGCGGCTATCCAGGTCGGACGGCGATGTGCACGACGTCGGGAACGCCCCGGGCAACCGGGATCTCTTCGGTACGCACCTGTTGGAACCCGGCATTCCACAAGGTTTCTTCGAATTCCGGAGAGGGCTGGGCGGACCAGACCGCCAGCACCCCGTCCGGCTTCAACACCCTTGTGCAGCTTGTCAGTCCGCCCGGCGAGTAGAGATCGTCGTTGCCCTCGGTGACCGTCCAGCCGGGGCCGTTGTCGATGTCCAGGCAGAGGGCGTCGTATGTGTCGGATGTCTCATTGACGTAAGTGATCAGGTCCGCCTCGACGATCTCCGTGCGCGGGTCGGCGACGGCCCGCGCCGAGAGGGTGGCGAGGGGACCGTCGCGATGCCAGTCGATGATGGCGCGCTCGCGCTCCACGACCGTGATCGCGTTCCAGTACGGGTCGGCCGCCGCGTGCGCGAGGGAGAACCCCACGCCCAGGCCTCCGATCAGTACGTCCGCTTCCGTGCGCCGGCCCAGGGCGTCGCGTGCGACGTCCACGAGCAGCCGCTCCGAGCGGCCGTCGGAGGTGTCCATCAGGAAGCAGCCGTTGGCGATGATCTGCAGCAACGCGCCGTGCCGGCGCAGCACGACCTCGCCGTACGGGCCCTCGCGCCGGTCCAGGACCAAAGGAGTGTCGCAGCTGGCGGTCATGGCCCCATCCTGCATGAGCTGCAGGGCGCGCCGCGGGCCTCGCGCCGCGAGCGCGGTGGGAAAGAGGAGTGCGGGCGAGCCGTGGGGTGGCCGGCGGCTGCAGGCCTCCGGCAGGGACGAGCTCGCCGCCGTACGCCGCCGCAGTCACCCCTTCCGGGACGGTGAAGGAGTGCGAGGAACGGCGGGAGACGGTGGGAGGACGAGCGGGGCGGCACGAGGTGCTGCCGTGAACCGATGCGCGCGGACCTCCGCCACGACGCCATCAGCGACGCGTCCGCCTTCGCACCGGCGACCGGGACCGGTGACCCGGGCGGCGCGCGCCGGCATCGCGTCCGGTGGCACGGGACTGCCCCCCGGACGCGTAAGAAGCCTGAGAGGTTGCTGTGAATCGCCTCTCGCGTGGCGTCGGTCACAGACAGGGAGCCCTGTGGTTGTCGAGGGTGGAGCGCAACAGAAGGAGCGCCTCACCGTGGAAACCACAGCGACGGCCGAGAACGAGCTCTCGGTCGCGCCCCCGCCTGGCGTGTCCGGGCTCCTGGACGGCATGCCACGCCAGCGCGGCCCGGTGAGCATCGCGGCGCCCAGCCTGCCGGTGCCCGTCCGCACGGCCCCCGCAGTCCATCCCTGGCGCCTCCTGCCGACGCCCACCGGCACCCCGTTCACCTTCGCCTACGCGGCCGTCCTGGTCCTCACCTCGCTGATCACCGCGTACGCCTCCCCCTCTTTCGTCTACACCCTCTACCAGGCCTCCAGCACCGACGTGGCGCACCTCGTGCAAACGCCCGTCCTGGTGCTGCTCGCCAGCGCGCTGTGGGTGGCGGGCGGGATCGCCTCGCCGTACATGTTCGCGTTCCTGCTCGTCATGACCGCGCTGGAGCGGCGGATGGGCGGGGCGCGGGCGGCTGTCGTCTTCCTGCTCGGGCACGTCCTGGCGACCCTCGCGACCGAGGGCACGGTGGGTCTCGCGGTCCTGGTGGGCCATCTCCCCGACAGCTCCCTGCACCGCCTGGACTACGGCATCAGCTTCGGCGTGGCGGCGGGCGTCGGCGCCCTGGCCGGACTGCTCACACCGTGGCTGCGCTGGCCGTTGCTGGCGCTGTTCGGCGGAATGCTGGTCGAGGACCTGATCGAGTTCACGGACCCGATGACCAACTGGGGGCACCTGATCGCGCTGGCGATCGGCATCGCGATCTGGCCGGTGATCAGGCGCTGGCATCGGGCGGGACCCGGCGCGGCCCGTTAGCGGCCCTGGTAGTCCCGGGGTTCGTGGGAGTCCTGGGGTTCCCGGGAGTCGCGACCTGTGAACGAGCTCGCGAACTCGCAATGCCGTCCCTGTGAACGGCGTTGCGAGTTCGTGGCGTCGGGCCCTTCGCGGCAGACATGCCCCGTTCAGGGCCGGCCCGCCGGGCCCACGAACTTCGCGCTCGTCAGCGGGGCCACGGTGCGCCAGCCCAGCGCCTCGTACAGCGCCCGCCCCGCCGGAGTCCCCGCCAGCACACCCGTCTCGGCGCCCTGCTCGGCCGCCGCGCGCTGCAAGGTCCGCATGACCACGCTCGCGAGCCCCCGTCGCCGATGTGCCGGCGCGGTCTCCATCCGGTCGGCGACCGCCGTCGCGCCGTTCGTCGCGATCTGCCCTCGGGCCGCGAGCGACCCGTCCGGCGCCGCGACCAGCACCGTGGTGACACCGCCCCGCGTCCAGCACCGCAACCGGTGGCCGTAAGGAACCTCCGTCTCCTCGGCTTCCGTCAGCGCGATCGTCATCAGATGCCCCGGCTCCGGATCCACCCACCAGCCCGCGCCCACCCAATCCCGCGCCGCCGACGGATCCCGGAACACCTTCAGCCAGACACCGGCCCCGGTCACCGCACCGGCCACCTTCCGCACGGTGTCCTCGTCGACGTCGTCGTTCGTCGCGCCGAAGACATGGCGCGAGACCTGGTCCACCAGCCCCACGTCGACCGTCCAGCCCCACGGTTCCTCCATCGGGGGAGCGGCCCGGCGCGAGACGACCCACCCGTGCACCCATGCCCGTACGACCTCGTCCACGACACCACCCCTGTAATGACTGCACTCTGCCTTCGACTATTACTGAACCGAAGATATGCGCAGCTCACGCTCCATCGACAGAGGTGATCGCTCACGGCGAACACGGCCTCGGGAACATTCATGGGGTCCCGTGCATTGAGTCGGCATAACTCAACTTGACTGCCGGAGGGTAGATCATGGCTTCGACGTCCACACCGCTCACCCTGCCCGTGCTGCCACTCGACGACGAGGTCGTGCTGCCCGGCATGGTGGTGCCGCTGGACCTGAACGACCCCGATGTACGCGCCGCGGTGGAGGCCGCCCAGGCCGCCGCCCGGTCCGAACCGGGCAAGCCGAAGGTCCTGCTGGTGCCACGCGTCGACGGCGCATACCCGGGCACCGGCGTGCTCGGCACCGTCGAGCAGGTCGGCCGGCTGGCCGACGGTGACCCGGGCGCCCTGATCCGCGGCCGCGGCCGTGTGAAGATCGGCGCCGGCACCACCGGCCCGGGCGCGGCGCTGTGGGTCGAGGGGACGAGGATCGACGAGAGCGTGCCCGAGCCGCTGCCCGGCCACGTCACCGAACTGGTCAAGGAGTACAAGGCCCTCGCCACCGCCTGGCTGCGCAAGCGCGCCGCCTGGCAGGTCGTGGACCGCGTCCAGGCCATCGACGACGTGTCCCAGCTCGCCGACAACTCCGGATACTCGCCCTTCCTGACCACCGACCAGAAGATCGAACTGCTGGAGACCGCCGACCCGATCGCCCGTCTCAAGCTCGCCACCCAGCAGCTGCGCGACCACCTCGCCGAGCAGGACGTCGCCGAGACCATCGCCAAGGACGTCCAGGAAGGCGTCGACAAGCAGCAGCGGGAGTTCCTGCTCCGGCGCCAGCTGGAAGCCGTCCGCAAGGAACTGCGCGAGCTGAACGGCGAACAGGACGGCGAGGAGTCCGACGACTACCGCGCCCGTGTGGAGGCCGCCGACCTCCCGGAGCACGTGCGGGAAGCGGCGCTGAAGGAGGTCGACAAGCTGGAGCGGTCCAGCGACCAGTCCCCCGAGGGCTCCTGGATCCGCACCTGGCTGGACACCGTCCTCGAACTCCCGTGGAACACGCGGACCGAGGACGCGTACGACATCCAGGGCGCCAAGGCGATCCTCGACGCCGAGCACGCGGGCCTGGAGGACGTGAAGGAGCGGATCACCGAGTACCTGGCGGTGCGCAAGCGCCGCAGCGACCGCGGCCTCGGCGTCATCGGCGGCCGGCGCGGCGGTGCCGTCCTGGCCCTCGTCGGCCCGCCCGGCGTCGGCAAGACGTCGCTCGGCGAGTCGGTGGCACACGCGATGGGCCGCAAGTTCGTCCGCGTCGCCCTCGGCGGTGTGCGCGACGAGGCCGAGATCCGCGGCCACCGCCGTACCTACGTAGGTGCCCTGCCCGGCCGGGTCGTCCGCGCCATCAAGGAAGCCGGTTCGATGAACCCGGTCGTCCTGCTCGACGAGATCGACAAGGTCGGCTCGGACTTCCGCGGCGACCCCGCGGCGGCACTGCTGGAGGTCCTGGACCCGGCGCAGAACCACACCTTCCGCGACCACTACCTGGAGGTCGAACTCGACCTCAGCGACGTCGTCTTCCTCGCGACGGCGAACGTCCTGGAGGCCATCCCGGAGGCCCTGCTCGACCGTATGGAGCTGGTCCGCCTCGACGGGTACACCGAGGACGAGAAGGTCGTCATCGCCCGCGACCACCTGCTCCCGCGCCAGCTGGAGCGGGCGGGCCTGGACACGGACGAGGTGACTCTCGACGAGAGCGCCCTGCGCAAGCTCGCCGGCGAGTACACACGCGAGGCGGGCGTCCGCACCCTGGAGCGGTCCATCGCCAGGCTGCTGCGCAAGGTCGCGGCCGAGCACGAGCTGGGCGCGCGCGAGCTGCCGTTCACCATCACGGACGGTGACCTGCGTGCCCTGATCGGACGCCCCCATCATGTCCCGGAGTCCGCCCAGGACCCGGCGGAGCGCCGTACCGCGGTGCCCGGTGTCGCCACCGGCCTGGCGGTCACCGGCGCGGGCGGAGACGTCCTGTTCGTGGAGGCGTCCCTGGCCGACCCGGAGACGGGCGCGGCGGGCCTGACCCTCACCGGTCAGCTCGGTGACGTGATGAAGGAGTCGGCGCAGATCGCGCTGAGCTTCCTGCGCAGCCACGGCGCCGGACTCGAACTGCCGGTGGCCGACCTGAAGGACCGGGGTGCCCACATCCACTTCCCGGCGGGCGCGGTCCCGAAGGACGGCCCGAGCGCGGGCGTCACGATGACGACGGCGCTGGCCTCCCTCCTGTCCGGCCGCCTGGTCCGCACGGACGTGGCGATGACGGGAGAGGTCTCACTGACCGGCCGGGTCCTCCCGATCGGCGGCGTGAAGCAGAAGCTGCTCGCGGCGCACCGCGCGGGCGTCACCACCGTCATCATCCCCAAGCGCAACGAGGCCGACCTGGACGACGTCCCCGCGGAGGTGCTGGACAAGCTCGACGTCCACACCGTCACGGACGTCCGCCAGGTCCTGGAACTGGCACTCGCGCCCGCCACGAGCGACGCGACGCCGAAGGTTCCCGTGGCGGCGTGACGGACGCCGCGGGATGAGGGAAGGCCCGGGCCCCGTGAGGGTGGCCCGGGCCTTCGCCATGCATATACGGGGGGATCAGCCGTTGGCGAGGGCGACGACCCGGTCCAACGCCCCGTTGAATGTGTCGTGGTCGCCGACGGTCGGCCCTCGGTGGGGAAGCGCTGAGGTGCCGATGTGCTGCTGGCGTGGGCATGCCAGACATTGCCTGGTTCAGAAGCTACGCACGTAGAAGAGGGGGAGGGAAGAGGGGCCGGATGCCGCCGTTGGTCCAGCCCTGCGAAATACTTGGAGAGCTGCGGCAACGACGGGGTCTGGCGGAAACTTTCAGGATCGGGAAACCGAGGCAGGGGCTGACGTGCACGAAGGCGATAACGGGGACGAGCGCCGCCTCCCGGCGCATGCGTCACCGAGTGGCGCGGACCATGAGTACCTGTCGCTGGAGCGCGAACTCACGGTCCTGTTCCGGCGCGCCCGCGCCAACCAGGGCGAGATGGCCCGCGAGGTCCACCCCGACCTGGAGCCGGCGGCGTACGGGCTGCTCATCCGGCTGGACGAGTGCGGCCGGCAGCGTGCGACGGAACTCGCGGCCTACATCGGCGTCGGCAAGGCGACCATGTCCCGCCAGCTGCGCGCCCTGGAGGACCTCGGGCTGGTCGCCCGCGAACCCGACCCCGCCGACGGCCGCGCCTGGCTCGTCCACCTCACGGACGAGGGGCACCAGCGGGTGAGCAAGGTCCGGGACGCCCGACGGGCGCGGTACGTCAGCAAGCTGTCCCACTGGGAGCGGCGCGAGGTGGCCGAACTGGCACGGCTGCTCGGGCAGTTGAACCGGGGAATGGAGAGGTAGGGGCGGGGGGACGGAGGGCCTGCGCCCGTCGCGGGGAGCGTCACAGCTCCACGTGGACCACCGTCGCGTCGTCGTGCGTCTTGCTCCGCCGCAGGAACACCCGTTCCGTGTCCGCGGTTTCGAGCGTCCGCACCCGCTCGACCAGCGCCCCCGCTCCCTCCTTCCGTACGAGCCGGAAGCAGTCCGCCCAGTCGCCCTCGCGGAACTTCTCCACCCATCGTGTCGCCCCGTCGGTCAGCGCGACCAGCGCACGTACCTCGCCGCGGGGGAGCGCCCCCGTCACGGCCCGTTCCGCCACCGACGGATCCGCGGCCGCCGTGAAGAAGCCGCCCTCCTTGTTCCGGACGGTGGAGTCCACCAGTGCGTCCGTCGCCAGGGCCGAGCGCGGCAGCCGGGACAGGCGGTCGTCCCGTACGGCCGTCACCGAGCCCTCCGACGACTCCAGGAGCAGGGCCGAGTCGGACAGGACCAGGTACTCGACGGTCTCAAGGCCCCAGCGCGCCACAACGACCGTTGCCTGCGGGGTGCGTGGGTGAGAAAGGTCACAGGTGTCTGCATGTGCCTCGGCCGTGCGGGCGATGGCCCGGGAAAGCACCTGGGGCAGCGGAACATCCGGGAGGGAAACAGTCAGTTCGGTCAGGGCGCCGCCGAGGCGGGCGACGTACCAGGGGACCGAATGCAGACAGCCCGTCTCGTCGCGCGGAGGCGTCACTCCGTCCAGGACGACGAGGGCGCCGCCCTGGCCGGAAGCGGGCAGGGCCACCGCGGCGAAGTCCTCGTTGGGGCGGGTGGAATCGCCGGGCTCCGAGACAAGTTCCGTACGCATTCAGCCAGTCTGCACGACCTCTTCACAGGGTTCGCCAAAAGGTGCCACTGGTTACCCAATCCACGCACTCGCGCAGGTCAGGCGCCTGGTTTGGGGTGGAATCCGTTGTTCCGGGAAGGCGTGTCGGCGAATAGTGCCACCGCCGGGCGCAGACGTCCAACCGGCCTGCCGCGCGAGGCCGCTGCACCCCTCCGAGGAACTTGCTCGCCAACTCCCCTCCGATGTTCACTCCTTCGGGTGGCGGGTCAGGTGATGCTCGGCCACTGCCCACCGGCACTGGGAGGGTCGGGGACCGTACCGGCGGTACGCACGGTCGGCGTCAGTTGACGGAGCGTCACCCGGGCCCATGAGTATCACGAGTCAGGAATGCGAGCACCGGTGCAGAAGACGCGGCCTCGTCGCACAGGCAAGCAGACGGACCCCGCAGCGGGCGCGGAGCGCACGCCCGGCAGCACCGGCACCACCAACGGCAAGGGCCGGCCCACCCACGTACGCAACCGGCTCGTCGTCGCCGTGGCCGTCGTGGCCGCCGCCATCGCCGGCGCCGGTGCCCCCTCCGTCCTCGCCGCCTCCGGGCAACTCCAGGACTCGCAGAACCTGGTGACGCTCGCCGAGCAGACCCAGGACGCCCTCAATCTCGCCCACTCGCTCGCCGACGAGCGCGACGAGGTGACGTCCTACATCGCCGCCGGCCGGCCCAAGTCCAAGGCGCCCACCGAGCAGGCGAGCGCCCGTGTCGACCGGCAGGTCGAGGACCTGCGGGAGAACACCGACACGTCCGCCTCCCTGCGCGGCGACCTCGACGGCATCGCCGCCCTGCGCCGCTCCGCGCTCACCGGCAAGAGCAGCGCCCTCCAGGCGCACGACGCGTACTCCGCCGCCATCACCGAACTGCACGGCCTCGCCGAGCAGCTGGCTCAGCAGATGCCGCCCCGGGCCGGTTCGGGCGCGTACGCCCTCGCCGAGCTGGACTCCGCCGTACAGCAGTCCGCCGCCGCCCGCGGGCTGCTCCTCGCGGCGCTCAGCGTGCCGACGTCCCAGCAGTCGGTCATCAGCCCCACCACCGGCCTGCCGACCACGACCACCACCTCCTCGGCCGCCGACACCAAACAGCGGGGCGCGCTGACCGCCGCCGCCCAGCAGGCCCGGCTGCGCTCCGACGCGGCCCTCGCCGACTTCCACGACACCGCGCCCAAGGCCGCCCGGACGTCGTACGACTCGACGGTCACCGGTGCCGAGGTCAACTCCGCCGAGCAGTACCTCGCCGCCCTCACCGACCAGCCGACGCTCTCCCCGTCCGAACTCGGCACCAGCGCCACGAAGGTCGACGCCGCGCTCTCCGCCCGCATCGACGCCATGCGCGGCGCGGAGTCCGCCCTCTACGACCGCCGCACCAAGGACCTCGCCCAGCTGCGCGACGACGACGTCAGCACGCTGGAGCTCCGCATCGCCGTCCTCGGCGCCCTCATGCTGCTCGCGGTCGGTGTCGCCACGGCGATGGCCCGCAGCCTCACGCGCCCGCTCTCCGTCCTGCGCCGCGGCTCGGCCCGGCTCGCCGAGGCGGAGGACCCGGCCGCCCAGGAACCGGTCACCTTCACCGGCCGCAACGACGAGTTCGCCCAGGTCGTCCGCTCCGTCAACGCCCTGCACGCGCACGCCGCCGCCCTGCACGGGCGCATCGCCACCCTGGAGGCCGACCGCAAGCACCTGGTCGGCCAGCGGCAGAAGATGGCCGACGCCCGCGAAGAGCTGCGCACCGATCTCGCCGACTCCGCAGCCCAGTTGGAGCGTCTGCGCGAGAGCATCGGCGGCAGGTTCGTGAGCCTGGCGCTGCGCACCCTCGGCCTGGTCGAGCGTCAACTCGCCGTCATCGAGGGCCTGGAGGAGCGGGAACACGACCCGGACCGCCTCGCCACCCTCTTCAAGCTCGACCATTTCGCCACGGTGATGCGCCGGCACAGCGAGAACCTCCTCGTCCTCGCCGGCACCGAGCACGTCCAGCAGAGCGCGCATCCCGTGCCTCTCGTCGACGTCGTGCGTGCCGCGGTCAGCGAGATCGAGCGGTACGAGCGTGTCCGCATAGCCGTGCTGCCGCCGCACGCGCACGTCGCGGGCTTCGCCGCGGACGACCTCTCGCACCTGCTGGCCGAACTGATGGAGAACGCCACCACGTTCTCCCCGCCCGACCTGCCCGTCGAGATCTCCGGTTGGCTGCTGGAGAACGGCGAGGTCATGCTCTCCGTGCAGGACGAGGGCATCGGCATGACCGGCGAGCAGATGGCGCGCCTGAACGCCCGCCTCGCCGAGTTCGACCCGGAGTCCCCCTACAACCACCAGGGCGACGAGGGCCTCGGCCTCGGCCTCTACGTCGTCGCGCGCCTGGCCCACCGCCACGGCGTCCGCGTCCAGCTGCGCGAGCAGAAGCAGGGCGGCGTCGCGGCGGTCGTGGTCGTGCCGGGGGGCCTGCTCGCCTCGGCCCAGCCGTCCGCCGTCCCGTCGGCCACCGCGCCCACCACGGGCGCCACCCCCGCCTTCTCCCTCCCGGGCGCCGACGCCGAGGCCAACTCCAATATCCTCTACGGCCGCTCGACCTCCACCGACCCCCTGGTCGCGCTGGCGGAGAACGCGATACGCGAGCGGGCGGAGCCGGGGCCGGAGCCCGTACCGGCACCGGCCGCCCCGACGGCGCCGGAGCCCACGGCCACCGAGCCACAGCCGACCTCCGACGACAACCCGCCGACCGCAGGTCCGCAGCCGGGGCTCGAGACACCGGCGGGCGCAGGTCCGCAGCCGGCCTTCGCCGTACCACCAACGGCAGGCCCGCAGCCGGGTGCGGATGTGCCGTCGGCCGCAGGTCAGCAGCCGGGGCTCGACGGAGCGCCGGGCGTCGAGTCGCAGCCTGGCTTCGCCGTTGCACCGGCCGCAGGCCCGCTGCCGGGCTCCGACGCACCGGCGGGATTCGAGTCGCAGTCGGAACTCGCTGCACCGGCGGACGTCGAGTCGCAGTCGGAACTCGGTGCGCCGGCGGATGCCGAGGCTCAGCCAGGGTCCTATGTACCGGCGGATGTCGAGGCGCAGTCGACCTCCGACGTACCCGCGGGATTCGAGTCGCAGCCGGAGTTCGGTGCGCCGGCGGGCGTCGAGCCGCAGCCTGGCTTCGCCGTTGCACCGGCCGCAGGCCCGCTGCCGGGCTTCGACGCACCGGCGGGATTCGAGTCGCAGTCGGAACTCGCTGCACCGGCGGACGTCGAGTCGCAGTCGGAACTCGGTGCGCCGGCGGATGCCGAGGCTCAGTCAGGGTCCTATGTACCGGCGGATGTCGAGGCGCAGTCGACCTCCGACGTACCGGCGGAATCCGAGTCGCAGCCGGAACTCGGCGCACCGGTGGACGCCGAGCCGCGGCCGGAACTCGGCGCAATGGACGCCGAACCGCAGTCGGAGTCCCATGTGCCCGACGTGCCGGCGGCCGAGATCACGATGGAACTTCTGATCCCGTCATTCGTGCCCGAGGCTCAGGACGAGCCGGTGGCCGAGACGCCGGAGAGCCATGACCGGCCCGCGCGTGAGACGGCCGAGGCCCACCCGCAGCCGGCGGCCGGGACGATCCCGCTTCCGGCTCAACGCACGGCCGCCGAAGCCGAGTTCGCCCCGCAGGAGCCGCCCGCACCCGACGGCGAGGGCGGCACGGGTGGCGTCGGCGGGTACGCAGCCGACGAAGGCGACGCCGAGGCGGAACACACCCGCACCCCGGACGAGGAGCCCGTCACCGCCAAGGGTCTCCCCAAGCGCACCCCCAAGATCACCGCCCCCACCCGGTCCGCGCCGCCACGCCGACGCTCCGTGGACGCGGAAGCCCTCCGCAGGAGACTCGGCGGCTTCCGCCAGGGCGCCCAGGCCGGCTACCGCGACGTAGAGACGGAGATCGCCGAACGGACGGCCGAGACCCAGGTACCGGCTCAGGCACCGACCCGGGTACCGGCCACCGAACAAGCCGTATCCGAAGAAGCCACGGGGGGCACTGTCGAGGAGGCAAGCAGTTGACCGCGCCCAGTACCTTCGGACTGAGCAGTGAAGCCCGCAACCTGCACTGGCTGCTGACGAACCTGGTCGAGGAGGTGCCGGGCATCCAGTCAGTAGCGGTGGTCTCCTCCGACGGCCTGCTCCTGCTCTCCTCCGACCCGGGCCGAAACGCCGCAGCCCGCGAGGCCCGCGGAACCAGGCCCACCGGGCCCCGGGGCTCCTCGGCCGACCTCGCCGCGATCGTCTCCGGCATCGGCAGCCTCACCATCGGTGCGGCCAAGCTGATGGGCTCAGGCAACGTGAAGCACACGATGGTCGCGATGGACGAGGGCAGCCTGTTCGTGATGTCGATCAGCGACGGCTCGCTGCTCGGTGTGCACGGCTCCGCGGACTGCGACATGAGCGTGGTCGCGTACCACATGGCCCTGTTCGTCGGCCGCGCCGGCCACGTGCTGACCCCCGAACTCCGCAGCGAGCTACGGAAATCCCTGGAATCGCAGTCCACGGGGAGCACCCGATGAGCAGTACGCCCAAGAAGCTGCCCGTGCGCCGTGGCGGCAGCAAGCCGGCCCGCGTGCGCCCCTACTCGCTCACCGGCGGCCGTACCCGTTTCGGCCACGTCCTCCTCGTGGAGACGTTCGTGGCGGCGCTGGAGGCGCCGGAGGAGCGCAAGGAGCTGACCGGGCGGACTTCCCATGTGTTGAGCTACGGGGGAGGTTCTCTCGGCACCCGCGTCATGCCGGAGATGCTCGCCATCGTCGAACTGTGCCGCCGTATGCGCACGGTGGCCGAGATCGCCGCGCTGCTGAAGATGCCGCTCGGCGTGGTCCGCGTGCTGCTCAGCGACCTCGCGGACCAGGGAAGAATCCGCGTGTACGGAACAGGTACCGGTCACGGCACCGGCCGTCCGGACCGCGCTCTGCTGGAAAGGGTGCTGAGTGGACTCCGTCGTCTCTGACGCCGCTCGCGGCGTCCTTCCGCTCCTCGACGAAGAGGGGCCCGTACAGCCCTGGCAGACGGATCGCACCCGCGCGCCCATCGCCACGAAGATAGTCGTGGCGGGCGGGTTCGGCGTCGGGAAGACCACTCTGGTCGGCGCCGTCTCGGAGATCACGCCCCTGCAGACCGAGGCGCTGATGACCGAGGCGAGCGAGGGCACCGACGACCTCACCGACACGCCCGGCAAGCTGACCACCACCGTGGCCATGGACTTCGGCCGCCTCACGCTCGACGACGACCTGGTGCTCTACATGTTCGGCACGCCGGGCCAGCAGCGGTTCTGGTTCATGTGGGACGACCTGGTGCGCGGCGCGATAGGCGCCGTCGTCATGGCCGACACCCGGCGCCTGAAGGACTCCTTCCCGGCACTGGACTACTTCGAGAGCTGCGGACTGCCGTACGTCGTCGCCGTCAACCACTTCGACGGCACCGAGCTGTTCGAACCGGCGGACGTGCGGGAGGCGTTGACGATCCCCGCGCGCATACCCGTAATGATCATGGATGCGCGGCGGAGGATCTCGGTGATCGAGACCCTCCTGTCCCTCGTCGGCCACGCGCTCGACGAGACCCCCGAGTAGTCGCCCCCTTAGGAGCAGTCACCCGCATGCGGAAGATACTCGTCGTAGGAGCCGGTCAGTCCGGTCTCCAGCTCGCCCTCGGCCTTCAGTCGCAGGGGTACGAGGTCACCCTGATGTCGAACCGGACGGCGGACGAGATCCGTTCCGGCCGGGTCATGTCGACGCAGTGCATGTTCCACACGGCACTGCAGCAAGAGCGCGATCTCCAGCTGAACTTCTGGGAGTCCCAGGCCCCGAAGATCGAAGGACTCGGCGTCTCGGTCGCGGCCCCCGGCTCGCACGACCCGGGCCCGACACAGCGTGCGATCGACTGGATGGGCAGGCTCGACGGGTATGCGCAGTCGGTCGACCAGCGGGTGAAGATGGCCGGCTGGATGGAGACGTTCGCGCAGCGCGGCGGCCAGCTGGTCATCCACGGCGCGGCGGTCTCCGACCTCGACTACTTCTCCCGTACGTACGACCTGGTGATGGTGTCGGCGGGCAAGGGCGAGCTGGTGTCCATGTTCGGCCGGGACGCGTCCCGTTCGCCGTACGGCGAGCCTCAGCGCGCCCTCGCGGTGGCCTACGTCCACGGGCTCGGCCCCCGCCCGGAGCACCCGGAGTCCGACGCGGTCCGCTGCAACCTGGTCCCGGGCGTGGGCGAGCTGTTCGTCATGCCGACGCTCACCACCTCCGGCCGCGCCGACATCCTCTTCTGGGAGGGCATACCCGGCGGCCCGCTCGACGCCTTCAACGGTGTCAAGGACCCGGCGGAGCACCTCTCCCTGACCCTGGAACTCATGGAGCGGTTCACGCCCTGGGAGTACGCGCGGGCCACCAAGGTCGAACTGACCGACGCGGGCGGCGTGTTGGCCGGCCGCTACGCCCCCACCGTGCGCAACCCCGTCGGCCGGCTGCCCGGCGGCGGCCTGGTCCTCGGTGTCGCGGACGTCGTCGTCGCCAACGACCCGATCACCGGCCAGGGCTCCAACTCGGCCGCCAAGTGCGCGGCTTCCTACCTGTCCTCGATCGTCGAGCAGGGCGAGAAGGAGTTCGACGAGGCCTGGATGCAGGCGACGTTCGACCGCTACTGGGACACCGCCCAGCACGTCACCAAGTGGACCAACGCCATGCTGGCCCCGCCGCCGGAGCACATCCTCAACCTCATCGGCGCCGCGGGCCGGCTCCAGCCGGTCGCCGACCGCTTCGCCAACGGCTTCAACGACCCGGCCGACTTCGAGAACTTCTTCTACGAGCCGGCCAAGACGGAGGCCTACCTCGCCTCGGTCGCCGGAGCCTGATCGCCGCCCGGCCGGCCCTCGTCCGGTCGGCCGTCGCCCCGCTGATCACCGTCCGGCCGGACGGCTCCCAGGACCGGATAGGCCGCGATCGGCGAGACCTTCACCTTCTCGCCGGTGCGCGGGGCCTGGATCACCATGCCCTGGCCCACGTACATCGCGACATGAGTGGCCTCGGGGAAGTAGACCACCAGGTCACCGGGGCGCAGCTGGTCGAGCGGGACGTGCGGCAGCTGCGCCCACTGCTCCTGGCTGGTCCGCGGGATCGGCTTGCCCGCGTGGTCCCAGGCCTTGGACGTCAGCCCCGAGCAGTCGTACGACGTCGGTCCCTCGGCACCCCACCGGTACGGCTTGCCCAGCTGCCGCACGGCGTACCGCAGCGCCCGGTCGCCCTCCTGCGACGCCGCGTGCCCGTCGCTCAGCGCGCCGGACGTCACCAGCCGCTGCTGCGCCTTGTCGACCCCGCTCTTCTCCAACTCGGCGAGCGCGGCCAGCTGTTCGGGAGTGAGGGAGACGAGGAGTTCCTCGACGGCCTTCAACCGCCTCTGTACGTCGTCCCGGTCCTTCTTCTGCCGTTCGGCGAGGGAGAGCTGGTCGTCCAGGGCCTTGCGCGCCTTGCGGGCCAGGACGTCGGCCTTCTTCTCGGTGCCGGTCAGTCGGCCGACCGTCTCGGCCCGCTCCCGCGCCAACTGGCCGATCACATGGCCCTGGTCGAGCGCCTGCTGCGGGTTGCGGGCCAGCAGCAGGCGTACGTACGAGGAGAGGTCGGTGCTGCCCTGGTACTGCTGCCGGGCCAGACGGCCCGCGGCGCCCCGGCTGTCCTGCAGCGAGAGGCGGGTCCGGGCCAGGGCGCGGTCCAGACGGGCCACCTCGGCGCGCTGCTTCCTCAGCTTCTCCGCGGTGGCGTCGTAGGTCTCGGTGGACCGCTCGGCCTCGCGGTACAGCCGCTGAAGGTCCGTCAGCTGCTGGGCGACGGTGCGTTCGCTGCCGGGGCCGGGCTCGGGCACGGCTGCGGCGGGCAGCGGTGCGAGGACGGCGCCGGCGGCCATCGCCGCCGTACACACCAGACGCAGAAGCCTTCCTGACACGTCATCACCTCCCGTGCGGGGCGGTCTCTCCGCTCCGTACAGTCAGCTCTTGACGTCCGTGGCACGTAATCGCACCGGGTGTGCGCGGTTCGGCTCAATCACGTCACCCGTCGGTGTCGTCCGGCTTGCCGCCCGGCGTGGCGTCCGGACCGGTGTCCGGCTTGGACCACGGCCACTTCAGCCTGTCGATCGTGCCCGAGGGGTCGTACTCGTACTTCCACCCCTGCGGCAGTCCGAGCCGCTTGCTGTGGCCGCGTGGGACGCGCCGGTAGACGAGCACGGTGGGCGGGCCCCCGGCGGCGTCCGGGAGCGGGATGCGGTACGTCTTGGGCGGGTGCCCGGTGGGGCCCACGAGGACCGGCAGCACACGGCCGTCCATCGGGCCGCCCTCGAAGGGGGTGTGTTCGCTCTTCACGGCACCAGTGTCAGACATCCTCCGCCAGCGCCCGCACCAGCGCGGCGGTCTGCGGGTCCCGGCCGGCGGTCACCGAGAGGACGGCCGTGAACTGCTCGACCAGCCAGTCCCGCAGCTCGTCGACCGGCGGCTGCTTGTCCTCGTCGAGCCAGATCAGGGAGGCCGCCTCGACCGCGGTGATCCACATCCGTACGGTCATGCGCAGCAGCAGCCCGGGCTCCGTGACCTCCAGATGGCTCAGGATGTGCTCCGCGGCGGCCCGGCGTACGCCGTCCACGATGGCGGTCGTCCGGGACGTCTCGACCACGCTGCCGCCCTGCAGCAGCGCGCTGAAGCCGGCGTCGTGCTGGTCGACGAAGGCGAGATAGCGGTCGAGGGCGCGGGACAGGCGGCCGAGGAGGGGGCCTTCGCGGGCCTCGTCGAAGCACTGCTGCAGCTCGTCGGCGGCGGACCTGAGCGCGGCCTCGTACAGCTGCTGCTTGCCGCCGGGGAAGTACCGGTACACCAGCGGCCGTGACACCCCGGCCGCCTCCGCCACGTCGTCGAGGGAGACCTCCTCGGGGGCGCGGTGCGCGAAGAGACCGAGGGCGGCTTCGAGGAGCTGACTGCGGCGCTCCTCGACGCTCAGACGGCGGTAGGCGGGCGCGGCAGGCGTCATGGGTGCAGCGTAGTCGGGCGGCCGCGCGTGCGTCGTGGCTGGTCGCGTGGGCGCGACCGGCCCGTACCCGGTGCCCAGCTGCCGGCGCCGGCCTCATCGGCCCGTACCCGGTGCCCATCGACCCGCACCGGCCGCCCCCACCCCGCATCAGGCCAGCAGCCCCGACGACCTCCACAACCGCCGCCCGACTCCCCGGAGTACGCCGATGTCATCCAGGAAGTCGGTCAGCTTCTTCGCTCCGCTCTGCATGACCTCCCGCCGATGGCCACTGGCCCTCACCTGCGCCATCGCCTCCCGCTGGTCCAGCCCGACGTTCGTGTAGACCTCGGGATTGACGAAGGCGACCGAGAACACCCGCGCGAACTCGCCGGAGGTGACCCGGGTGAACTCCTGCGACCACCTCGGCGCCGTCACCATCTGCCGCCGCAGCTCCTCACGGGCGTACCGGACATGCCGTGCCTCCTCGACCACGTGGATGCGTGTGACGCCACGGATCAGGGGCTGCACCCGCTCGTCCGGGAACGTCAGTCGCTGCATCCAGTCGAGGACCTCCTCGCCGAGCAGGGTGGCCGTGAAGGAGCCCGGGGTGGTCGAGATCGTCTTGAACAGCCGGCCCAGGTTCTGGTGCCCGCGGGCCACCGGGTACCAGGGCGCGTCCCCCCGCTCGATCAGCCGGGCGAACATCTTCGAGTGCCGGCATTCGTCCTCGATCTCGGTGAGCGCGTACCGCACGTGCGCGCTCGTGGCCGCCTTGTCGTAGATGTGCCGGACCAGCAGCTGCATGAGGATGAGCTCGAACCAGATGCCCAGCGAGGCGAGCGCCGCCGCCTCGTGCTGGGAGAGCAGGATCCGCTGCTCCTCGCTCATCCGCTTCCACATCGGCGTCTCGTACAGCGAGACCAGCTCCGGCGGCCAGAACCACTTGCCCTCCTCGAAGGGCGCGTCCCAGTCCAGCTCCTTGTCCGGGTCGAAGGAGTGCTTGGCGGAGGAGGCGAGAAGCCGCTCGGCCACCTGCTCGCGGTCCTTGAGCAGGCCGAGCGCATCGCGCAGACCGTCCAGCGCGTCGGCTTCCGTCAGGGTCGTCATCGTTCTCCCACCTTGTTACCCGGGGTCACATCCTCCACGGGTTATGAGACTGCTTGTCAGCAAGCTCGTCAATCCCTTGCGCGCGACTTGTTGACCCCGCGTCTACCACGTGTGAGCCTGCGAGACATGCCGACTTACGACCTGTACGCCATGGACGCGGGAGAGCCCCACTGGCAGGTGCCGGCGACCGGCGCGGCGCGTTTCGCCTGGGATTACGACGACGGCCGTGACCGCCTGCTCGCCCTGTACCAGAAGGGCAAGGACAAGCAGTGGGACGGGCAGCGGCGGATCGACTGGGATCTGGAGGTGGATCCGTACGATCCGCTCGGCACCCCGGACGAGTCGATGTCCCTGTACGGCACCAAGCACTGGGCCAAGCTCACCGACAAGGACAAGGGCGAACTGCGCAGGCACTACGCCTCCTGGCAGTTCAGCCAGTTCCTGCACGGCGAGCAGGGCGCGATGATCTGCGCGGCGAGGATCGTCGAATCGGTCCCCGATCTCGACGCGAAGTTCTACTCGGCGACCCAGACGATGGACGAGGCGCGGCACGCGGAGATCTACGGCCGCTTCCTGCACGAGAAGGTCGGGATGCTGTACCCGATCAACGACAACCTCCAGTCCCTGCTGGGCGACACGCTCCGGGACTCGCGCTGGGACATGCCCTACCTCGGCATGCAGGTCCTGATCGAGGGACTGGCGCTGGCCGCCTTCGGCATGATCAGGGACACCACCGACAAGCCCCTCCCCAAGCAGATCCTGGCCTACGTCATGCAGGACGAGGCCCGGCACGTGGCCTTCGGGCGCATGGCGCTGCGCGACTACTACAAGCAGCTCAGCGACGCGGAACTGCGCGAACGCGAGGAGTTCGTCATCGAGGGCTGCTACCTGATGCGCGACCGGCTGCGGGGCGTGGAGGTGCTGGAGAACTTCGGCATCCCGACCGCGGAAGCCGAGGAGTACAGCGAGCAGTCCGAATTCCTGGCGCTGTTCCGACAGTTGCTGTTCTCCCGCATCGTTCCCTGCGTCAAGGACATCGGGCTGTGGGGCAAGCGGCTGCAGCAGGCGTACGTGGACATGGGCGTGTTCGAGATGGGCGACTCGAACCTGGACCTGCTGATGGCCCAGGACGAGGAGATCGCGGAGCAGCTGGACGCGGAACGGTTCGCGGTGGAGGAGCAGGAGCGGGTGGCCGAGGTGACGGGGGCGATCGAGGCGGGCGCGGCCGAGGGATGACGGTCACCCGCATGCAGTAGCGTGCTGACGTGTCCACGCCTCCGCCGCCCCAGGGTCCCTACGGGCCGCCGCAGAATCCCTACGGCCAGCAGCCGCCACCTCAAGGCCCTCACGCGCCCGGCCCGTACGGGCAGCCGCCCGCGCAGCCGTACGGCCAGGCTCCGGTCCCGCCGTACGGGCAGCCGTACCCCCAACAGCCCTTCCCGCAGCAGCCCTACGGCTGGGGTCCGCCGCCGAAGAAGCGGCGGGTCGGGCTGGTCCTCGGCATCGTGGGCGGGGTCGTCGGAGTGATCGTGGCGGTTCTGGTGGGGCTCGCGCTGCTCGGGTCGAAGGTCGAAAGCGGCTTTCCCGACGCCGACTTCGCCCTGACGCTGCCCAGGACGCTGCTCGACGGGCGCTACGAACTCACCCAGGACCTCTCCGACACCCAAGGCCAGAAGATCGAGGAGGAGATGGACGGCGCCTGGGACGCCAAGGTCACCGACGCCAAGGTCGGGCAGTACAGCCTGAGCGGCGGCGACGCCAAGGGCGAACTCGTGATCTCGGGCATGTACGGGCGGTTCCAGCACGTCGACAAGGGCCGCGACAGCATGCTGAAGGGCGTCGCCGAGACCGACGGCATGAAGGTGGCCGTGCCGCCGAAGGACTTCCGGCCCGGTGGCTCCGGCATCACGGTCACCTGCGAAGTGGTCACCCAGAAGCAGCTCGGTACGACGCTGACCTACCCGGTCTGCGCCTGGGCGGACGGCAACACGGCGGCGGTGGTCGCCGAGGTGACCGCGAAGACGGTCACCCAGTCCCCGTCCGACGTCGACCTGGATGCCGCCGCGAAGACGACCCTCCAGGTCCGCTCGGAGACGGTGAAGGCGATCCACTGACGGCCGCCGCCGGCGCTTGTTGCGAAAGGGGCGTCCGCCGCGCGACGCCCGGCACGCTCCCCCGCCGCCTCAAGGGCGGGGGAGGCGCCCCGCTCGCCGCACCGCCGGAAGCCCGAGTACGCCCGGTGCGAGGGCTCCCGGACGGCGCTCCCAACCTCCGGCCGGGTGACCCCCAGAGCACGCACCGACGGTGACACCAGCCGCTGCGGCGGCGGGCACGCGGCCGCCCTTCGGGTGACGACGCCACTTTCGCCACCGGCGCTAGACCGAGCACCCCAGACCGTCCGGCACCTCCAGCGGCACCGGCTGCGCCCCCTGCGCGGGGAACGACGCCCGCAGGGTGAAGGCGTACGGCGTCGGGCCGTTGGCGCGCAGATGCAGCACGCGGGACTCCGCCTCGGCGACCGTGGGGCGGTGTCCTGCCGGGACCCACCACAGGGCCACCATCGCCTCCTGAACCCGCTCGAACCACTCCCTGCGGCGGGCGAGCATCTCGCGGTGGCGGCCCTGGTACATGTACGCCGTCAGCGCGTCGGCGTCGCGCCAGACCGACATGTTGATGATCAGCCACTCGTCTCCGAAGACGGCCAGGTCCGTCGCGTCGCCGTTCTCGTCCTGCAGCCGCCACACGAAACCGTCGGCTGCGTCCGCGTCGGCGTTCACGGGGTCGAGGTTGTCGACGAAGTCCTTCAACTGCTCCGAGTCCAGCGGGGCCTTGAGGCGGCCGATGTTCACCTGGGCGAGTTCGTACGCGAGGGCAGAAGTCATGTACCGAACGTTAGGTCGGGCGCCCTGGGTCCATAACCCCCGTCTCATTCCTTGGAGTTGAGCACCGACTCCATCACCGCCCGGGCGATCGGAGCCGCCACCCCGCCCCCGGTGATCTCCCCGCGGTCCGCCGAGCCGTCCTCCACCACCACGGCGACCGCGACCTTCGGCTGCAGGTCGCGGTCGTCCTGCGCCCACGACACGAACCAGGCGTACGGCACACCGGCGTTGCCGATGCCGTGCTGGGCGGTACCGGTCTTGCCGCCGACGATCGCGCCGGGGATCGCGGCGTTCGTACCGGTGCCCTCCCGGACGACGCCCTCCATCAGCTCCTTCATCCGGTCGGCGGTCTCCGGGCGCATCGCCTCGCGGGTGGGGCGCGAGCCCGCCGTGGCCACGATGGCACCGTTGCGAGTCGTCGTCCGCTCCACCAGATACGGCGTCCGCACCTGCCCGCCGTCGGCCACGGCCGCCGCGACCATCGCCATCTGCAGCGGAGTGGCCCGCGTGTTGTACTGCCCGATCGACGACAGTGCCAGCTGCGCCCTGTCGACCTTGGCGTCGAAGGTGCTCGGCGCCACGGAGAAGGGGATCCGCAGACCCGCGTTGTTGAAGCCGAAGGCCTGCGCCGTCCGCGCCATGTCCGCCACGCCCACGTCGACGCCCAGCTTCGCGAACACGGTGTTGCAGGACCACTCGAAGGCGTCCCGCAGCGGGGCGTCCTCGCAGCCTTCGCCCTCGTTCATCAGCGAGGTCGTGGTGCCCGGCAGCCGGTACGGGTCCGGCGAGTCGGTCGCCCTGTCGAGGTCCGTGACGACACCCGCGTCCAGCGCGGCCGCCGCCGTGACCACCTTGAACGTCGAACCCGGCGGGTACGTCTGCCGGACCGCCCGGTTGAGCATCGGCTTGTCCGGATCGGAGTTCAGCCGGTACCAGGACCGCGCCGTCGCCGCGGCGTTCCCCGACAGCACGGCGGGGTCGTACGAAGGACTCGACACCAGCGCCAGCACCCGCCCCGTCGACGGCTCGATCGCCGCCACCGCGCCCTTGCGCCCGTCCAGCCCTTCGTACGCCGCCCGCTGCGCCGCCGCGTTGAGGGTCGTGACGACGTTGCCGCCCCGGCCCTGGGCCCGTGTGAGGTCGTTCACCAGGGGGAACGGCGAGAGCATCGGGTCGGTGCCGGACAGCACGGCGTCCCCGCTGTGCTCCAGGAGCGTCGTGCCGTACACCTGAGAGGCGAAGCCGGTCACGGGCGCGTACAACGGGCCGTCCGTGTACGTCCGTTCGTAGCGGAGCTGCTCGTGGGAGTCCCGGGAGCCGGTGACGCTCTCGCCGCCGACCAGGATGTCGCCGCGCGGCTGGTGGTAACGGGCGATGGCGGTACGGCGGTTGGCGATGTTGCCGTCGTAGGACCCGGCCTTGAAGATCTGGACGCGGGCGGCGTTGGCGAGGAGCGCGGCGAGCAGAAGGACGCAGAAGAAGCCGGCGTGCCGGATGTGCTTCGTCATCACGCCGCCACCTCCCCGTCGTACGGGCTCCGTGCGTCGCTCTGGCTTCGTGCCGCATGACTCACCCGGATCAGCAGCGCCACGATCGCCCAGTTGGTCACCACCGACGACCCGCCCTGCGCGAGGAACGGCATCGCCATGCCCGTCAGCGGGATCAGCCCGGTCACCCCACCCGCGATCACGAACACCTGGAGCGCCACGATCGAGGCCAGCCCGACCGCCAGCAGCCGGCCGAAGGGGTCGCGCAGGGCGAGGCCGGCCCGGTAGCCGCGCTCCACGAGCAGCCCGTAGAGGAGGAAGATCGCGGACAGGCCCGCCAGGCCCAACTCCTCCCCGGCGGTGGCGAGGATGAAGTCGGACTTCGCCGCGAAGCCGATGAGGATCGCGTGGCCCACGCCCAGGCCCGTCCCGAGCAAGCCGCCCGCCGCGAAGGCGAACAGGGACTGGGCGACCTGGCCCGGGCCCTGGCCGGCGTCGATCGACGCGAAGGGGTGCAGCCAGTCCTGGACGCGGCTGTGCACGTGCGGCTCCAGCCAGCCGACGGCCACGGCGCCCAGGGCGGCCAGCAGCAGGCCGACGGCGATCCAGCCGGTGCGGCCGGTGGCGACGTACAGCAGGACGACGAACAGCCCGAAGAACAGCAGCGAGGTGCCGAGATCGCGCTCCAGCACCAGAACGCCCACGCTCAGCAGCCAGATGGCGAGGATCGGGCCCAACGCCCGCCCGGTGGGAAGCTGGACCCGCCTGAACCGCCACACCTGACGTCCGGTGTACGCCAGCGCGTTGCGGTTGGCCGCCAGATACGCGGCGAAGAAGACCGCCAGCAGCACCTTCGCGAACTCGCCCGGCTGGATGGAGAATCCGGCGACGTGGATCCAGATGCGCGCACCGTTCACGGCCGGGAAGAGGATCGGGAGCAGCAGCAGGACGAGCGCGCCGACGACGCAGACATAGGCGTAGCGCTGCAGCACCCGGTAGTCGCGGAGCATCAGCACGACCACGGTGAACAGGGTCACCCCCAGCGTGGACCACACGAGTTGGGTGGGGGCCGCGTGGTCGTGCGGCGTCTCCAGGTCGAGCCGGTAGATCAGGACCAGACCGAGGCCGTTGAGCAGGACGCCGATGGGCAGCGGCAGTGGGTCCGCGTAGGGGGCGCGCAGCCGCACCGCGAGGTGGGCGAGGAGCGCGAGCACGCCGAGCCCGGCGCCGTAACCTGCGGCGCCGGGCGGGACGGTGCCGTTCCTTGCGAGGCCGACCGCGCAGTAGCCGTACACGGACAGCAGTACGGCGATGACGATGAGGACGAGTTCGACGCCACGGCGCCGCGGCGGGCGTACCGCGCGAGCGGGGACGTCCGCCTGTACCACGGTGGTTCCGGCGGTTCCGGTGGTTCCGGTGGTTCCGGTGGTTCCAGCCTTGGTCATGTCCGGAAACCTACCCAAATCATGTGTCCTGTGATCTTTGGTCTCAGCACCAGCGTGGCGGGGTTCCGATGGTGTCGATGTAGCGGGCCGAGCCCCAGGCCCAGGTGCCGTCCGTGAGGAGGTACCACTGGCGGTTGCCGTCCACGCTCTGGCCGTTGGTCCTGCAGAAGATCGAGACGCGCTCGCCCCGGTGGGCCACGCGGATCACCTGGCTGCCGCGGTTCGGCGCGCTGCGCAGCAGCAGCTCGCTCGCGGTCACGACGCCCCGGGAGAGCCGTTGGTCGTCGTGGTGGTCGTCCCCCTGGTTCCAGTCGCCCTGCTGGCCCGAGTTGCCCTGGCCGCCCTGGCTGTCCTGGTTGCCTTGGCCTCCCTGGCTGGAGCCGGGGTCTCCGCCGTCACCACCGCCCCAGTCGTCGTCCGCGAGGGCGGGAGCGACGGCCACGGAGGTGATGAGAGCGCCGGTGGCGGTGGTTATGGCGAGGCGGGTGAGGGTGGATCGCAGGGACATGGGAGTACCTCCACGAAAATGGGGCGAGGCTGACTAATCGCCACATTAGGAGCAGTCAAACGGCCCCGCCCGCCACGCTGGTCCATAGGAGCGTCCGCGCCTCGCGCCCTGTGCCTCGCACCCCGCCGTTCGCGTCCCGCGCCGGGCTCCGGCTCCCAGTGCCGCGTCAGCCAAGGTTCTCCCCGTCGCGACGCCCGGCACGCGCCTCCGCCCTCGAACCGGCTCGCCCGGCTCGGGCGGGGGACCCCCACGACGCCGCTCCTTGACGGTCAGACCTCGACCGACGCGGCCCTGGCTAGCGGAGCGTCAGCGTGGCCGCGGCCCCGCCGTCCACCGCGTTCGTGAACGTCAGCCGCGCCCCGAGCGTCTCCGCCTGCCCGACGGCGATGGTCAGCCCGAGCCCGTTCCCCTTGACGCCGCCCTCGGTGCGGAAGCGCTGCGGCCCGTGCTCCACGAGATAGTCCGGGTACCCGGACCCGTGGTCCCGCACGGTCACGACCGGCCCGTCCACGGTCAGCGACACCGGCGTCCGCCCGTGCTTGTGCGCGTTCGCGACGAGATTGCCCAGCACCCGCTCCAGCCGCCGCCGGTCGGTCTCCACCAGGGTGTCCCGCAGGACGACGACCGAGGTGTCGGTGCCGGACGCCCGCACCACCCGCGCCGCCAGCGCGCCCAGTTCCTCCGTGTCGAGCTCCAGCCGCTCCCGCCCGGTGTCGAGCCGGGAGATCTCCAGCAGGTCCTCGGTGAGCGTGCGCAACGCGGCCACCCGGTCGCGCACCAGCTCCGTCGGCCGCCCGGGCGGCAGCAGCTCGGCCGCCGCGTGCAGCCCGGTCAGCGGGGTGCGCAGCTCGTGCGCCACGTCCGCCGTGAACCGCTGCTCGCTCAGCAGCTTGCCCTGCAGCGAGGCCGCCATGGAGTCCAGCGCGGCGGCCACCGCGGCCACCTCGTCCTGGGGATGCGTCGGATCGTTCGTCCGGGGATCGTCGACGCGCGCGTCCAGGTCGCCACCGCTGATCCGGCGGGCCACAAGCGCCGTGGCGTGCAGCCGCCGCGTCACGCGGGTCACCGCGAAGGCGCCCATCAGCAGCGTCACCCCGATCGCAAGCCCCGACGACCACAGGATCGAGCGGTCGAGCCCGGCGATCGTGCGGGACTGCTGCGCGTAGTCGACCTCGACGGCCAGCGCCCGGTTCCGGTCCGCGGGACCCGCTGCCCACATCGTGGGATGCCCATGGTGATCGGAGACCATCGTGCCGCGATCCCCGTCCACCGCCAGCGCCCGCAGTGCCGTCGGCAGCCCCGGGGGATCGACACCTGCGCCCAGCCGCAGCGTTTCCCCGGCCGCGTACGCCTTCGTGGCGTCCGCCAGCCGGGACAGCGCGAGTTTGCGGGCCTGGCCGACGGTCTGGTTGGTCACCGACACGTGCACGAGCACGCCGAGCATCGCGGCGAGCGCACAGCACATCACCGTGATGAAGAGCGCGGCCTTCGCGGCGAGCGTCCCGGCCCACTGGGGGAGCGCGAGCCTCGTCATGGGGTCGCCGAGGGGGAGGCGGACGGGGAGGCCGAGGGGGAGAGGGACGGGGAAGCGGAGGGGGTCGACAGCCGCTCGCGCCTGCCGAGGTGCAGCATCTCGTCGTGGGTGAGCAGCATGACCCGCTGGTCCGGGTCCCAGGTCCACTGGAAGCGGTACTCGTAGTCGGCGAGGTCGGAGGGCGCGTGGATGATCACGGAGCGTCCGGCCAGCTCGACACCGCTCACGGCGTCGTTGTTGGACATGACCTGGATGACCCGGCCGCTCTCGACGGTGTAGATGCGCACAGCCGTCTGATTGCCGGGCAGCAGCCGGAAACCCAGGGTCAGATCGGGGTGCCCGTCACCGGTGATGTCCCGGTAGTAGGCCTTGAGCAGGGGGCATTTGGCGTTCACCGGATTCTTGCCGCAGTAGGCCATCCGGCGGGCCGTCTCGCGGTACGGCGCTTTCGAGCCGTCGTAGTCGTCCGGGTGCTGGGCGATCTCCGCCTTCACCACGGTCACCGGATCCACCTTGCGGATGTCGTCGCCGGGGGCCGTGACGCCCTTCACGGCCTCGACCTCGCCGTTGTCGTAGTTCCAGGCGGGACTGGAGGCGGGAGTCAGGCTCGGCCACAGCTTGGCCGGGCTGGTCGCTGTCGAGGTCGCCCCCGCACCCCGCAGCCCGCCCGTGTCACCGCAGCCCGCCGCCGACAGGGCGAGCAGGGCAGTGACGAGCGCTGTGCGTGCGGCGCGAGTGCGGAGCACTGTACTCCTGTGGCTGAGAACGATCGGTGACCTGCTACACCCTATTCGTCCGGCGAAACGATTAACCGGCCACTCGGCCACTCGGCCACACGGGTGCACGGCTGCTCGGCTGCCTGGGACCTTGGCTGCACGGCAGGTGCTGGCCGGGGTGCTCGCCTGTGCGCCTGCTGGAGGCTCGCTCGTTCGTCCGCTCGCCCGTGCGCCTGCCGGGCTACGCGCCCGCACGCCTACTCCGCCAGGTCCTCCAGCAGTCGGGCCGTCGGCAGCCCGGCACGCAGATAGTCGACGAACAGATCGTTGTGCAGCGCCCACGGCGAGCGGTGGGAGCGGATCAGCCGGATCGCCTGCTCGGCGGAGTACCCCCGGCGGACCAGGGCGTGCGCGACGACCAGCCCCGAGCGGTTGTACCCGTGGTAACAGCGGACGAGGACCTTGCGGCCCTCGTCCAGCGCCTCGCTCGCCGCCTGTGCCAGGCGCATCACGCCCGCGAGCTGTGTGCCGTCCAGCGGCCCGTCCGGTATCGCCCACACATGGTGCTCGACGCCAGGGTCGGGCCCATGACCCGGCAGTCTCAGCAGGGTCTGCACGAGATCGAACTCGCCCCGCACGACAGCGAACTCCAGCTGCCCGGTGTGACCCCTGAACTCGTGCCCGCCCATCCACAGTCCGGGCACTATCTCGCTCCATGGACTGCCCGGAGCCGGTACGTCGGGTTGCTTCCTGCGGGTACGCAACAAGGCCTCCCCAAGTGCCCCTCCCAACTCCTCTCAAGGTAGCCGGGTTCTTGCCCGAGGAGCACCCCGCCTGTTCCCATGGTCAAGGGGTGATGGTGCATGACCGGACTGCGTGTCATACCGTCCTGGCGGCACGGCCAGGAACGGCTCTACGTCTGCCACCCGGACGGGCGGAACATCGCCTGGTACGACCGTGAGGCCGCCCGGGTCAACCTGCTCAGCGAGGACGAGAGGGAACCGGTGCTGCAGGCCCTGGGCCCCTTCCTCACCGGCCCGGTCGCGGTCGGCCCGCCGCCGGTCCCGACCCCGGCCGAGCTGGCCAGGCTCTCCCTTCACCCGGACGACGACCTGGCGCCCAACCGCCCCGGCGAGGCGCTGCTCATCGCCCTCGACCGGGATCCCGGGCCGAACCACCGTCTGCGTCCGGACCCGCGCCGCCGCTCCCTGGCCGCCGAACAGGCGATCGGCGACGCCCTGGACCGCCTCGAAGGCGCGGGCTGGCACGTCCTGCACTCCATCCCGCTGCCCGGCGGCGACCGAGTCCACCACCTGGCGATCGGCCCCGGTGGCCTCTTCGCCGTCCACAGCTTCTACGCCCGCAAGCAGCGGGTGACGGTCGTGGACCCCATGGTCACCCTGGGCCGCCGCGAACCCCAGTCCCTCCTGCGCCGCGTCCGCGCCGACGCCGACCGGGCCTCGTACGCCCTGACGGCCGAGGTCCACCCGGTCCTGGCCCTCGCGGAGCCCGCGGACGTCTCCATCCCGGCCCCGCTCCGAGAGGTCCGCGTCCTGAAGGACACGGAGCTCGGGAACCTGGCCCGCCTCGGCGGCGTCCTCAAGCCGGCGGACGTGGAGGCCCTGCACGCGATGGCACGGGACCGGCAGACGTGGACACGGGTGTGAGGCGGCCCGACAGGGGACCGGCTGTTCCTTGAGAGGGCGCCCCGCCGGCCCGCCACCCGCCACTCCGTCCGCCGGTACGGCTCAGGGCAGCGATCCCGCGCCGTCCGGATCGAGCAGCGGTGCCAGCAGGTCGCCGTAGTCCTGCACGCGGGGCGCGATGTCGGTTGCCAGAAAGGTCAGTTGGGTGGGCGACCCGCACTCCTCGACCTCGCTCCAGGTCACCGGTGCGGACACGGTGGGCTCGCTACGGGCCCGTAGCGTGTAGGGAGTGGCGGTCGTCTTCCGGGCGGCGTTCTGACTCCAGTCGACGAACACCTTCCCGGGCCGCAGACTCCGCGTCATCCGATGCAGGACGAGCCGCGGCATGGCCCGCTCGGCCTCCACGGCCAGCCCCTTGGCGTACTCGCTGACCTGGTCGGACGGGGTCGGCCGCACGGCGGCGAGCAGATGCAGGCCCTTGGACCCGGAGGTCTTGGCGCAGGCGTCGATCCCGTCCTGCGCGAGCCGCTCCCGCAGCCACAGCGCGACCTCGCAGCAGTCCACGACGGTCGCGGGCGAACCGGGGTCGAGATCGAGGACGATGCGGTCGGCGGCCCCGGGGTCCCCGACGACCCACTGGGGCGTGTGGAACTCGGTGACGAGATTGGCCGCCCACATCAGACTCGCCAGATCCTGTACGAGCACCATGCGCGCCGGCCCCTCCACCCGCGGCACCTCCGCGGTGGTGACCCAGTCGGGCGTACCAGGAGGCACGTTCTTGGTGAAGAAGACCTG
This sequence comes from Streptomyces sp. DF42, assembly GCF_058267695.1. Taxonomy (NCBI): domain Bacteria; kingdom Bacillati; phylum Actinomycetota; class Actinomycetes; order Kitasatosporales; family Streptomycetaceae; genus Streptomyces; species Streptomyces sp. DF42. The sequence goes on from NZ_CM177859.1 coordinate 6,531,566, forward strand.
CCCGTCGTGCCCGTCGGGATACCGCAGAAACGACACGGGCCGATCCCGCAGGTGGGGCAGCAGGACGTCGGCGGTGGTGGCGTAGTAATGCAGCACCTCAGCCTTGGTGAACCCGCTCCCGGCATACAGCACCTTCTCCAGGTTGCTGAGCGCGAGCCGTCTCCCCTCCACCTCTGTGATCGGCGTCATACGATGAGAATCTCACGCAAACTCCACGAAGCTTAACGAAACGGTGCAAACCAAACCGGAAGGGTGCTGCACGTGCGATCCATATGGAACGGCGCCATCTCGTTCGGCCTGGTCAGCATCCCGATCAAGCTGGTGAACGCCACCGAGAGCCACTCGATCTCCTTCCGTCAGATCCACCTTGAGGACGGCGGCCGCATCCGCTACCGGAAGGTCTGCGAACTGGAGGAGAAGGAGGTGAGCGGCGCGGAGATCGGCAAGGGCTACGAGGACGCGGACGGCACGATCATCCCGATCACGGACGAGGACCTGTCCCACCTGCCGCTTCCCACGGCGAAGACGATCGAGATCGTGGCCTTCGTGCCGGCGGACCGCATCGACCCGCTCCAGATGGACGCCGCGTACTACTTGGCAGCAGGAGGCGCCCCGGCCGCCAAGCCGTACACGCTTCTCCGCGAGGCCCTGAAGCGCAGCAACAAGGTGGCGATCGCGAAGTACGCGCTGAGGGGGCGGGAGCGGCTGGGCATGCTGCGGGTGGTGGACGACGCCATCGCCATGCACGGACTGCTGTGGCCCGACGAGGTCCGCGCCCCCGAGGGCGTCGCCCCCGACACGAACGTCAACGTCAACGACAAGGAACTCGACCTGGCAGACGCCCTGATGGACACCCTGGGCGAGATCGACCTCGACGAACTGCACGACGAGTACCGCGAGGCCCTGGAGGAGGTCGTCGCCGCGAAAGCGGCCGGCGAGGCACCACCGGAGTCACCGGAACCGGCCAGGGGCGGCAAGGTCCTGGACCTCATGGCGGCCCTGGAGAAGAGCGTGAAGGCGGCCAAGGAGTCGCGCGGCGAGGAGACGCCGGCCACGGAGGAGAAAGCAGAGGTCAAACGCCTCCCCGCCCGCAAGTCGGCCCGCACGACCCCAAAACAGACCACGGGCAAGAAGTCGACATCGACGGCGAGGAAGACGGCCGCCAAGAAAACCACCGCATCGACGTCGACGAAGAAATCGACAGCAAAGTCGACACAGGGCACAAAGAAGACGACGGCAAAGAAGACCACCGCAAAGAAAACACCGGCCAAGAAGACGGCATCCCGCAAGCGCACGGCTTGACCCCGGAACCGGCACAGGACCGCCCACGGTGCGGGTCAATCCACAAAAAGGCTCTCCGTGCCCTCAAGGACCAAGTCCCACGGGTACTTTACTTGTCACGTGGTGTGCTCAAAGATCCAGATCGCCCGCTGCTATCACCAGTGGCTGTTCGTTCGGGGACTGATCTGTCAGGGGCGGTGCTACATGATTGCGGGGATCAAGGTCGAAAGAAGGGGAGCTATTCCAGATTTCAATCAAGTCGGAAGTCCCCCAAGTGGCGCAACCTCGCCTCCGGAGTAACCATTGAGGAAGGCATTGTGGACGCCCTCCGAGGGTGGGTGTATCACGGCCGCCCACGCGAGTGTGCAATGGACCCCAAGATGCGTGATGCCGGGCAGACGCTTCCGGAAGGTGCAAGACCTTGGACGCTTTTGAGGGTCAACCGACAGATCTCTAGGAGAGGTTGGGGAAAATGTCAGTAGTCGACATAGGGTGGGCCACCGTAGCTGCCAACGGCTCCTTCGAATGGTTCAATCACGGCTGGAATTCCAACCAATCAGTCGTGTACAGCATCATCGTCTTCCCGGGTGATGGTGTACCCAATCCAGTGGGGCACGCGACGCTCACGCAAGGCGAGTCGTTCCAGCATGTAGACGGCACGAAAGCTTACAAATTCTACATACGAAACAATGCGCCATTTAACTCGTGTGACGTGCACGTTCTCGCGCAAGTCGGTTCTCTGTAAACGTGCATGTCCGGAAGGCGGAGGGCAATCATGTCAACAGTGAAAGTCACGATCGTGCACGACGAGGTCGGCCGCATTGTGTCAGTAGCACGTCCCGCACCCGACGCACAGGTCACGGTACTGAGTGGCAAGGGGGAATCTGTGCTAGAGGCGGAAGTAAACGAAGAACTCGTACGTGAGCTGGCGACCGGGAAGCACAGAGTCGACGTCGCAGGCCAACGCATCGTTCCCCACAAGGGGTAGACGCGGACGGTTAAGGCTGGCCCGTTGCGCCGCCGCGATGCAGCGCCCCTGGACCTGGATTGCGTCAGATGTGCGACCCAAGAGAGCGACGAGCGCCTGGACTTTCACCCGCTTAGGGTAAATAGAACCCATCATCTCCTGAATCGGAGGGTTAGTTGTGGCCACGAACAACAATCACATCCACGTGGCAGTGGCCGACAGTCGTCGAGCCGAAGCGCTCGCCGCCACAACATCGCCGTTCAAGATCGTGGTCCGCTTCCTCGGCGGACTGAGCAGTAGCCAGGAGAAGGCATTCACTGCAGCCGCCGACCGCTGGGTGCGCGTCATCGTGGGCGACCTGCCTTCTGTGGTGATCGACGGCGAGGTCATCGACGATCTCCTGATCCTTGCTCAGGGGCGCCCGATCGACGGCCCAGGCGGGATCCTGGGACAGGCGGGCCCCACCCACGTCCGGCCCCCGTCGGCCGGCAACGCAGCCTTTCTCCCCGCCAAGGGCATCATGTCGTTCGACACGGCCGACCTGGATCAGATGGAGCAGGATGGCACGCTGAACGACGTCATCACACACGAGATGGGCCATGTGCTGGGCATTGGCAGCGTCTGGAACGACAAGGGCCTGCTTGCAGACGCTGGCACCTCGAATCCGACCTTCCTCGGGCGCGCCGCCATGGACGAGTACCGTGCGCTGCGCGGCGAGGGCACACTGCAGCCGGTACCGGTCCAGAACCTCGGCGGTCCCGGAACGGCGGATTCGCACTGGCGGGAGACCGTCTTCGGCAACGAGTTGATGTCCCCGTTCATTGCAGGCCCGGGCAACCCCATGAGCCGCATGACGGTGGCGAGCCTCGGCGACCTAGGCTACGAGGTGGACCTTGAGGCCGCTGAGCCGTACCAGTTGCCGGACCTGCACGCACTGGCCGCGCGGGGTGCGCTCGTGGCTCACGCCGCACCGATCGATGTCGGCATGATGCTGCCAGTCATTCCGGTCGCTCTGCCTCCCGAGAGTCTGCAGGTCCCGGGCGCCGAGACGCCGGTGCCGTGATGGACAGGGACCATCGTCCCGGAGACGAGCGGGACGCGCGGCCAGAGCCGGGAGTGTTCCTTCGTCCTGAGGTGTTTGTCCTCGGCAACGAGGCGTTGGTCCCTGAAAGCAACATTGTCCGGCCCGCGCCCGACCGCTTCACCCACGAGTTGGTGGTCGATGAGCCCTTCCACTTCGACGGTCCCCAGCGTGGTCGTGTCCCCGACGGTCAGCTACCGGCGGGGACGCGGGTGGTGGTGCTTGCGGTCGGTGACGACCATTGCCGTGTTGCCGACGCCGACGGCCTGTGCGTCGACGTGCGGCGGGCGAGTCTGCGCGAGCGGACCGACGCTTGACGGCTTGCCGGTCCGACACGGGCGGCTGAGGCACCGTTGACAGGGGTCCAGCGGTTGACCAACACACTTTCCAACTGTGGTGATGGGGCGGTGGCATGCGCAGATGATCGAGGTCCTAGCTGCTGACACCGGTGAGCTCTGTGAACGCAGCTGTTCCTGAGTAGCCGATCAGGAAGCCGATCAGGACCCCGCCCCAGAAGTCCTCCACGGTGATGAAGGACTGCGCCTCGGACTTCCGTGCTGCGAAGACGATCGCGGCGGTGCTGAGGATGACAGCGAGTACGAGTGAACCAATGGCCGTTCCGAGATGGTGGTGGAACAGGGGGCTCAGGCTGCCGGCGTCCTGGAGCGACCGGCCGGCGCTTCCCACCGCACCGCCGAAGGCGCCACCGGCCATGACGTTCCACAGAGCAGCCTTGAGGGGCACTGTGAGAGAGGTGGTGTTGGAGAAGATCCGTCGGCGGGCGGGTTCGTTGCCCTGCCCATTCGGCAACGCGTCTAGGCCCATTTTGCCGGGAGCCGGTGTTAGCCCATAGATGACGGTGAGTTGCAGACGGTAGCTGGCCGGGATGAAGAACGGGCTGCGGCCGGTGCCGAGACGGATGGTCCAGACGTCAGTGCAGCCGGGTTCTAGTGCCGCACCGGGGGGCAGTGAGCCCACCAGCGGGACCCGTTCGCGATCCTTCGCGAGCGGGTCATAGACGTTGACGGTTGATTCACCACGAGCCGTGATGTGCATTTGTTGGGCACTACCGCGGAGATTGACGATCGACTCGCCGGAGGCGTCCAGGTGAAGTTGCCCGGTACCGCCACGCAGCCGCTGCAAGTCACGCTCGTTCTCGTCCCGTAGCTCCCAGATTTCCTCGTCGATACGCTGCCGTGCGTCATGGTCGGTGGGATCGAGGCCTTTCCGGTCCTGAAGCAGTGCGTTTCGGCGGGCTACCCTCCCCTGGATGGCCTCCCGCAGGGCATCCGCCTCCGCCGTGGGCAGGGCGTCAGGGTCCCCGTCCTCTGGTGGCTCGGGTACGCGCCAAAACAGCTGGGTCGGCAGGCTCAGCTCCACCGCATCGATCCAGACGGGCACCGCGAAGGGGTTCTTGACGTGTAAGTAGACGGTGAAGTCCGTACCGGAGTACACCTGCGGGACGGAGAGGTCGACCGTTAGGTCGAGTAGTCCGAGTTGTGCCGATGACTCCGACGGCTCAGTGATCACTCCTTCAGGCTACTGAAGCGCCGGGTGACACGGGTCCGTTTGCCTCGGATACCCGTCACACAGGACCTCTTCGTCCCGAAGCAACTTGGGCGGACGCTCGGCCTTGGGCTGGTGTGTTGCTCACCTGCACCGACGGTCCGCAGGCGTCCGTGCTTGTTCGCCTGTTACATCGGCGTTGTCACGCAGTTAGACACTCACACCCACCGACGTCGGCGTTGCGGCCAGGCGCTTAGAAGGCGCTTGAGCGGACCACCGGATGGGCGGGCCTGACCTGGCCGTTTCCGGGCGGAGAGTTCGGACGTTCGGTGGCTTCGACACGCATCATCAAAGGCCTGATCGAGATACCGGTGGTCGGCAGGGAAGACTCCTTCTCCTGGGGCGTCTGGGTGTCCCTGAGCCGGGACAGCTTCGCCCGAGCCCTGGTTATGTGGAACACACTCGGGCGTGAAGCTGAGAAACCGTACTTCGGCTGGCTGACCACTGAGTTGAGTCTGTATTCGCCCAGCTCACTCAACCTGAAGACGAACGCTCACACCCGTCCCATCGGGCAGCGTCCCTTCATCGAGCTGGAACCCACCGATCATCCCCTGGCAGTCGATCAGCGGACCGGTATGACGTACGACCGCGTGCGCGAGATTGCGGAGGCGGTCCTCCACCCCGGCGACAACGCGTGATCCGAGTTGCATGACCGGTGCGCCCTCGGTCCACGCCGTGACTGTCAGAGGGCTGCGGCACAGCTGCTGACCTGGCGCGAGATCCCTCAAGATCAACACGCCATGACAACGTGATCACTGGCAAACCGCTGCTTCCGGCGGCATCCGCCTGCATATGACCGCAGATACGCGAAGACCCCGTTCTCAGCGAAGCCGCTGATGACGGGGTCTTTGGGCACCTGATAAGGGGTGCCCCCGGCAGGATTCGAACCTGCGCACACGGCTCCGGAGGCCAGGGGAGACCGTTACGCTTTTGGGGCGCTGACCTGCGGGGGAGGAGCGGTCGCGGTCCCTGCTGACGAAGATCATTACGCCCCTATTACGTGGGGGGCCTGTTGGCCTGTCAGTGCGGCCCGTATCGTCGAAGCATGATCTCGGGCAGCAGCGAGGGACCGGACGGCGGCGCGGAGTTCACGGCGGAAGGCCTGGACCCTGTTCTTCGGGAAGCATGCGCGACGGTCGAACTCGACTCCCGCGGGGCCGAGTTGCTGAGGCTGGGTTCGAACGCGGTCTACCGCCTGGCGTCCTTACCGGTCATTGTCCGCATCGCGCGTGATCGAACGATGCTCGCCGAGATGGAGCGGGCCGTGAGCGTGGCCCGGTGGCTTGAGACGCAGGACTTCCCGGCCATGCGCGTGCCGGCGTCGGTCACCCAACCGCTCGTCGTCGGCGGCCTGGTGGTGACGTTCTGGGAGAGCGTCCAGGAGAACGAGGAGTACGGGTCGGTCGGGGAGCTCGCGGATCTCCTCCGCCGCTTGCACTGGCTTGAAGAACCCGAGTCTCTGCACCTGCCGTACTTTGACCCATTGGCCAAAGTGGCGGCGTCCCTCGAAGGGCTGGACGGCATCTCGGCGGAGGATCGAACGTTCCTGGAGGAGCGAGCATCGAGCCTCGGTAAGGACTACGACCGGCTGGACTTCGTCCTTCCCTTCGGCATGATCCACGGCGATGCCAGTATCGGGAACATCCTCCGTCACCGGGACGGACACGCAGTGCTCATCGACTTGGACGGCTTCGCACTGGCACCACGCGAGTGGGACCTAGTCCAGACAGCCATGTTCTACGAGCGGTATGCGTGGCACAGCAAGGCGGAGTACGCAGAGTTCGTGCACCGGTACGGCTTCGACCTGATGAACTGGCCCGGGTATGAGACCCTCGCAGACCTGCGCGAACTGATGATGGTGGCTTGGCTTGGTCACCAGGTTACGAGCAGCAACCGGGCTGCCGCCGAGTTCGCTCGGCGAGTGGGGTCCCTTCGTACTGGTGAGGGCCGAGACGAATGGGGCCCGTTCTGACCGAGACGTTTGCGCGTCAGGAATCCGCCTGACCGCCAGTGGCGAGCCACAATCTGTGGTCTCTGACCTGATCGGTGAAGATCTGGACGTCCCTGTTGCTGCCGACACCTGCAAGGTTCTGCCGGAACTCGGCAAGGTAGCTGATGCAGCGAGCCGACTTGAGCTGCTCACCCAGGTCGAGCGCATCGAGGGCGACACGGCAGGCCTCCTCGACGTCGCCTGCTCGTAGGTGGGCGTCTGCCAGGACCATGGTCGCGAAGAAGTCGCTCCGTACGTGGCTGCCGCTCATGGCATCCGCGTGGGCGACGGCCTTTCGGGCGCTGTTGACGTCGCGGAAGCAGTGGGCGGCCTCGGCAGCGAGTTCAGCTTCGTCGAAGTAGCTGATCCATTCGGGCTCGTCGTCGCTGTTCCGGCTCTCCAGCGCCCTCGTGGCTGCAGTCAGAGCGGCTTCGCATGCTCGCACGTCGCCGGTGCGGGCAAGTGCGCGGGCCTCCATGGCGTGGAACTGCGCGCGCAGTGTCGGCGTGGCCACGGGGGAGATGCCCATGAGCGCCGCGCGGGCGAGCGTCGCGGCCTGCGTGTAGCGACCGAGGAACGTCGCCTGATGGCTCATGGCGGACAGGATGCTTCCGGCGAGCCGACGGTCGTTTGCGTCCTGGGCCAACCGGAGGGCCTGGAGGAAGTACCGCTGTGCCAGGCCGTGGCGGCATGCGTCGTAAGACATCCAACCTGCCAGAAGGGTCGTCTCTGCCACGGTGGAAAACAGGGCTCGCCCCACTTGCTCGGTGTACTGCCCGCGTAGGAGCGGCGTCACTTCGGTGCTGAGGTACTGCACGGCTGCGTGCCGAGCGTGGTCGCCTCCGAACCGGTCGTCTAACTCGGCGAACATGTCCGCCGTGGTCTTGACGGCGGCGACATCTCCGAAACCGACGCGTACCCCGTCTCGACACTGCCGAGGAACGGCCGGTTCGGGTGCGACCAACCAGCGAAGCGAGGCTTCGTTCCACGCGGGCTCGGAGGGCTCGGCCTGCAGCAGGGGCTCGTACCGGTTGAGATCAGCGCGCCACAGCTGACCAACCGTATCGATCGCGCCTTCGGGACTCGCCGGATAGCTGGCATCCAGGAGCCCGGTGTCCCGCTCGCCCTCGTGGTTCAGCCCCAGTTCAGCGGCACTGAGGTCGTACACCTCGCACAGCAACGGACCGTAGAAGTCGTCTGGCGCGCTGTGGCCGTTCTCCCAACTGGCGATACGACGCTTCACGCTGGCATCCGCAGGTAGTTGGTGACCGCGGCGGAGTGCAACCTGACGCAACTCGCGGACCAATCTCGGCTGACTCCAGCCTCGGCCGGTACGGGCTTGCCGTAAGCGAACGCTGATCGGCTCCAGCGAAGACGTGACCGTTCCCTCCCCGCCTGAGCACGGGTGCGACATCTGGGGCGCACGACTCTTTGGCTTCACGATCGAATGTACGCGCAGTTCTTTGCCGCGCGCTGCAAGTAACCGTAGATCGAGGGTTGTTGATCGGTGACGGGGGATGACGCGTCCACGCCTGACCCGTCATCCCCCGTCACCTCTCGTCATCTGCCCTGGCCAGGGTGGTGCCCCCGAGCCTGGACACAGGGCCGCATTGCGGCCGCAACCCAGTTCCGATCGAGGTGAGATGGCGTGCAGAGGATGACCAGGAGCGGCATGGAATGGCTGTCGGCGGCAGCCGACAACCCCGTTGAGTGCCGGCAGGTGTGGGCGGACGATCCCCGCATGCCCTGCCTGCTGCCGACCGGCCGCTACTTCGACGTGCTGAGCGTGGAACAGCGCCTCGGGATGGAGATGTTCGATCGCCTCCTGCGAAGTGCGATGCCGTTCGGACCGACGGTCGTCGACCGCAAGGCACAGCGAGTCGGATTCTTCCTCTCCTCGCAGAGCCGCGAGACCTTCACGCAGTACCTCGAACGCGAAACGTCCTCGCCGCCGCCGTACCGGTACCTGAGCAAGGACTGTGCCGTCGTCGTGCCGGGCCCCATCCCGCTGGCCGATGACCGCTATCAGTGGCTCCGCGCGCCTACGCGTCGACCGGAAGCCAATCCGCTGCGACCCGTCGCCCTGGCCACTGCGCTGGTCGCTTCCGCGGAACTCCTGGCAAGGATCGACCGCTTCGACGAGCAGTACCCGACGCCGTACGCGGCGGTCGCCGTGCTTCCCGAGGAGTCGAGCACGGATGCCGAATGAGTCGACCGACGGGCGCGACACTGCCGCCTGGTCGCCCCTCGACAGCGACGGCTGGTACGCGGCCCGAAACGCGACCACTGCACTGAGAGACGTCCTCGTTCGCGCCGGCCTGGAGAAGAACTTCCCGTACCTGCGCGCCGACTTGAACGCCTTCGGACACGGCCTCGTCGAGCTGGGCCGGGTGTCCCCCGCCACGGCCGAGCGCGTCGCAGAACTCCTGCGCCTGGCACTCGCGAGCGGCTACGGCCGAGACCGCAACGACAACGGTGACGAACCGACCGTCGCCGAAGAACACCAGGGAAGGGCCTGACATCATGACCGACCGGCGCGGAGTAGTGGCCAAACGAGCGGAGAACCTGTCGCCGGGCGTCCCCTACGTGCGCGGCTGGAACCGTGCACGACGAAGCGCCGGCGCTCTGGCTGATCAGCTTGTGTTGCTCGGGCTGGACTCGGACTTCCCCGGCCTGGTTGCCGACGTCAATGTCTTCGGTGACGGGTTGGTGCAGCTCGGGGCTGTTCGTCCTGAGGCGGCTGAGCTACTGGCGAGTCTGATTGCGGCCGGTCTGAACGCAGAGTCAGGAGACACGACGGCAAGCATGCCTCTGCTCCCTCCTCGGGATGCGCCTGCGGCTTGAACTGTGCCTCGGCGGTTGGTTGTCCTGCCGCTCGGCCGGGACCGGCGCCCCAGCGCCGCAGCCCGGACGAACGGTAGGACAACTGACATCAGCTTGCGAAGCTGCGGGCATTTGGGGCTGGTTGGGGCACTGACCTGGGCGAACAGTCGAATCGGGATGTCGGGGCCTGGCTCAATTCACCGTGGTGCCCCATTGTTCCCCGCTCGGTCTGGAGCGCTTGTGGCGCTACCTGTCTTCGGTACGGAACAGGGAGTCGCGCGTGACTCAGCAGCAGGCCACAACGGGAGGACCGAACGGGCGCCAAAGGTCAGCGCGGTGTCCGAGACCGGGTTCCCAGAAAGATCGCACTGAGTGCCGCGGCCATACCGCCGAGCAGGCCTGCTGCTTGTGACGTGGCGCCGCGATCCACGAAGTCCTTGGCGATCCACAGGCATCCAGCGAATCCGCTGGCGCCGACCACCACGCCGGCGATGCGGAAACGGACGTTGATCATGTCGAGACGTCGCCGGTGCTCGGCGTCGAGCCGACGCTCGTACTGATCCTCGACCTCCAGGGCGAACCGCTTCTCAACGAGTGAGAGGGCACGTTCCGCGGCGCCGCCGCCGAGCATCGCCTCGTACTTCTCAATGTCCGAGGCAGAAGGCAGTTCCCAGGACGCAGCGGCGGGTGGCCGCACTTCTGCGCCGCCCTCACTGGCCTGCGGGGTCGACGGATCGGGGCTCGTACTCGTCATGGCGCGCCCCCCGTATTCCCGGCTCCGTCCCGAGCAGCGGGCTCCCCCGGTAGCCGCAAGCCGAGCTCCGCATGGGCACGCAGCAGCGCCTCTACGACGTAGCGTCGACTGCGCTCCTGCGAGGGCTCAGGCGCGGACCCGTCAGGGCCGGTCTGGCCCCTGGACCCAGACTCACTCAGTGCACTGCCGGGAGCAAAGAGGGCGGGAAACGCCAGGACCTGTGCGATTCCCTGGACGAAGGCCCGAACGGGAGACACAGGTCGTGGATTCGTCGGACGTATCGTCGGCAACGCAGCACTTTCCATGTCGGCCGCTCGCTCATCGGCCGCTGCGCGCCGCACCGCGCGTACCCCCCTGACGACCAGCGCGGCCCACACCAGGACCACACACCCCGCCCACCAGTGGCCGAGCACGGCCAAGAGAGCCGACACGGTTAGCGCGCACAGCGGGACCGCCGTGCGCCGCAGCAGAGCACCCAATCGGTAGCCGGACGCGGCATATGCCGATTCCGCCCGTGCCCCGCTGCCTTCGTCGTGCGCCCATCTCTGACGCAGCGTGTCCCAGGGCACGGCCGCGTCCCCGCCGACCGTTCCAAAGCCACGCGCACGCCGCCACAACGACAGGTTCTTCCGGCCCCGACGGAACCGCCGGGGCGGTGCCGGCTGCCCGCCGGGACCGCGGCTGACGCGCCATCCCTGCAGCTCGGCGTCCCATGGCGCCGCACTCCCACTCATGCCCGACTCCTCGGCGGAAGGTCACCGTGTCCCACGGCAACATCGCGTACGGGCACGGAGGACCGCTCGACGAGGACGCCGTCACCGCGCAGCAGCAAGGCCCGCGCATCGAGTTCGGAGGTGTCCCAATCACGTTCGAGGAGCGCGATCCGCACCGCGTTCACAACGCGCTCCCGGATGGTCCCGATGTACCGGCTGGCGTCCAACTCCTGGAACATCGAGGCCTGGCGCTCGGTCCCGAGTTCCCGGACGGAGACGGCAGGTCCCTGGATCGGCCGCCTTCCTCCTCCGTTCACAGCCACCCGCAGGAACCAGGCGACCGTCCGCCCGACGTCGACCAGGGCGGAACCGGCTATGGCCGGTGTCCTCGTAAGCGCCCGGCCGGTCCTACCCGCCAGGACGGCATGCCCGGGGAGACGAGCGGCCCGGTCTGCCTCGCGGAATTCGGACCGAACCGGGTTGAGCACACAGGAAACGACCTCCAGCGTGACCATCCCACCCTGCGTGTGCGCCCGGACGAACACGGTCGTGACGACCTCCTCCCGCCAAGCGCCGACCCGAACCCGCAGGAAGTGGCGGCGCGCCTCGCCGCTCTCCTCCACGGCCGCGCGCCGATGCTCCTCGAAGGCGCCGGGGCTATGCGGTACCTGATCCCGGCTGCTCAGCCCCTCCAGCGGAAGGAACACGCACTCGTCGATCTCCACCTGACGCAGCCGGTCGAGACGCAATCCCGCAGCCTTGGACGAACCTTGCGCAGCCGGATAGCGCAGGGCCGCCAGCTGGGATTTGATGTGATCGAGCAGCCAGGCATTGCCGACCGGTTCTTCGGGATCGAGCTGCGCCGCCGAGCGGGCGCCCGAAGCGGGCCGCAACTCCACCGTGAGCGTCCACGCCTCCCGGAGAGTGCCCATCCCCCGGAACGGGTCAGCCATGTCGTACAGGATCAGAGGCGAGTGCTGCTCCCGCCCTATGCGCTCGCGGATCCACTGCAGACGGGGGGAGACAACGTGTTCCGCCGGATCGCGCGCCAGGTCGGCGAACGATTCCGGAGCGAGGTCCCGGCGCAGCACCCGGTCGAGGTGCCACTGCCGCAGCGCGACACAGTAGGCCGTCACCACCAGGCAGCCCACAGCGATCCAGCCGTGCATGGCATCCCAGGGCAGGACGGGCGATTCGTCGCCGTACCCGTTCGGGCTGTAGGAGGCCTGCGCAGGGCCGAAGAACGCCACGTACAGAACGAGCCAGAGCCCGGCGCCGAACGTGACTCTGCCGGTCCAGCGCAGCACCGAGCCCCGACCCCTGCGGCTGCGGGCGGCGAGCAGGGCACACCCCGGGAGCAGCGCCAGGACCAGCAGGTCAGTGAGGAAGAACCCGACCAGCCACACGGCCAGCACCAGTGCGGCCCACGCCAGACCGATACGCCACGCGCGCAGGGCATGGGCCAGGACCCGCGCGGCGTCGAAGCCGAGCGAGGGGGCGATCACTCGTTGGTCGTGCGCATACAGCTCGTCGAGTACCGCATCGCGGTAGGCGTCGTCGGCATAGACGCCCACGCACAACAGCCGGGTCGCCTCGCTTGAGTATGGTGGCACGGGCTGGGTCAAAGTGCCTCTTCCTGCAAACAACTGTCCCGCCCAGGCGAGTTGACATGCACGATCCGTTGAAGCGCGACCAAGAGGGTAGCGGCCAACGTGCCGGAAAGTGTCCCTAATGGCTGAGAAAGCCAAAGCCGTCCCTTCCCGTATGCCGCGGCGAATCCGCACTGTGATCCGTACGACGCTCGCCGCGCGGGTCTCGTAGACGTTGCGCCCAACACCGTCTGGCCGGCGTGTGCGCGTGTACGGCGAGATCCTCGGCCTGGCCCACAACGTAGCCAACGCCGCCGAGTTCCTCCGCCGAGCCGGCCCGGAGATCGATCCTGCCGAGGTCGCGAGGGCGCCGTGGATCGACTGGCGCGGGGTAGGGCGGAACGCTGGGGTCCGGCGACAAGTCGCTGAGGCTCTCCCAGCCGAGGGGCCAACACGCTTTCCAACTGTGGTGGTGGGGCGTTGGGATGTGTGCATGGGCGTTCACCTGCGTTCATGGGCGGTCGGCCTGTGAGGCGAGGCCGACGTGCGGCCTTCTGTGAACGACCGCGAACGGGGCTGAACGAGACGGAAACTGAGACGGTGCGAAGGTCAGTCACCTGGTTCCCGAAGCCTGCAGCTACTCACGTGATGTCTCACGCCCCTCTACGGCGCGGGGCCTAGGACGCTGTCCCGCCGCCCCCTTGAACTTCTCCTTAAGTGCTGAAACCATGAGAGAACTTAAGGGGAAGCTCCTGGGGGGAGCCGTTCCGTCCGAGGAGGACGTATGCCCACGCTCAGCATTCACTTCGAGTCCGACATCTTTGCCCACCTGGGCAAAGCTGGAGCGGATGACACAGTCCATGTCACTCTCACGCTGGGAGGTGGTGACAGTGCGGCTGCTCCCGTTCCTGTCGTTCCCCGCGGGCCGCTGGCCGGCATCATAAAGGCGGGCCTGCTGGAGCCCGGTACCGTTCTGACGTTTCATCAACCTCGTGTGAACCGGAAGGGCCGTGCAGTGGTCACCGCCGACGGGCAGTTGATCGTTGATGGTCACTCCTCGCCGTTTCCGTCGCCGTCCAAAGCCGCCGGGGCAGTCACCGGGAACTTCATCAATGGCTGGACTCTCTGGCACCTGCCTGACGGCCGGACGCTGGACGAGCTGAGGGACGAGCTGAAGCACATGGGTGAGGAGTAGCTACTTCACCGCGGCCTGCCCCAGCTCCCTCCTCGAAGGGCGGGGCAGGGCACCTTTGCGATTGCTCGTCGGGGCGGTGTTCGTCCGTGGCTGCAGGTTGAGGCTTCGAACTTACGGTCCGCAGGACCTTAGCTTGGGAAGCTTGGGGCCTTTGGTGGCGCTTGCTCCGCTGACCTGCGGCGGACCTTGAACGGTGCGCAGGCGGTCGCCGACTTGTTCCCCGCTGTTCCCCGTGATTCTCCGCAGGATCTGGCACACATGTGGCACGTCCGACCACTGCGGCTGAGAGTCTGAGCCTCGTGACTGATGACGAGGTTGTCGAGGCGTTGCGGATCGTAGCGCGGGCGAAGACGTTGCCACCGACGGCAACACCGGAGGCTGTCGCCGCCGCGGAACAGGCCATCGGGTTCCCGTTGCCTCCTCTCCTACGGCGCTTGTACGTCGAGGTCGCCAACGGGGGATTCGGCCCGAACGAAGGAATCCTGGGCGTGAGCGGTGGGGCCGCACAGGGCAACTTCGCGGACATCGCCGAGCTGTACCAGGACGGGCCGGATCCGTCCGGCCGCATCCCGGCCGGCCTGGTGCTGGTCTACGATTGGGGCTGCACTAGCTGGTCGCTGGTCGACTTCCGCGATCCTGCGGGTGCCATGTGGTGTAACCACGAGGGCGAGTGTTGGCCGCAGGGAATGAACCTCGCGGAATGGCTGACGGGCACGCTGGCAGGAACTCTGACAGTGGAAACACTGCTGGAGAGTCAGCCCACTTCGTAGACCAGCTGCCCCACTGCCCTGAGCCGGTGCTTCTCCTTCGGGGTGGCGGGATTTGAACCCACGACCTCTTCGTCCCGAAGCAACTTGGGTGGGGGTGCTGCCTTGGGCTGGTGAGCCTTCGACCTGCGCTCATTGTCCGCAGGCGTTCGCGCTCGTCCGCGGCTGTTCGTGGGCGTTGTCACGCAATTAGACACTCACCGGGTGCCGCCCGGGATCTAGTCCGACTCTTGAGGCTTGAGGTTGTTGTATGCCCTGGGGTGGGTACGCAACTGGCCCTTCAGGTAACGCCGATCGCGTAGGTTCGCCATGACGGCGTCGTAGTGAGCATGTTCAGCGTCCCAGTCCCTCTCGAGGTGGGGCATCGGCTCGCCGGACATCTCGCGGGCGAGGTCATACAGATCCTTGCGCCAAGCCGGATCGATGGCCCGCTCGTCGACTACCGCGTTACGGAAGGCGAAGCACGCGAGCAGCGCAGTGGGCGCCAGCAGGCCGACGGCTTGCTGACAGGCCTCTTGCTCAAACGTGATGGCTGAGTTCAGGACGTAATGATCCTCCTCTACCGTGAACTGCCCCATGCAGGACTGAGCCGTCGGGTGTGCCCAAGCCGAAGCCTCTGTATAGAAGTTCCTGTACTTGTCGACCTCCTCAACGGAGTCTCCTCGCACGTCGCTGAGCCACTGGCGTACACGCGTGTCAGGAAACCACTTGCCGTCGCGCAGCCATTGATCAGCGATCTTGGGATCCTTGGCCAACACCCTTGCCAGGCCAGCAGATTCATATACGGAACGTACCAAGTTGCGCATCTCCGCAAGAAAGCCGTGGCTTGCGACGACCCAAGCGGCCCTTAGCTGGGCATAGCTACGAGCCAGTGCCGCAGCGGCAGCGAGCTCGTTCCCAAAGGTCTCCTCGACCGGGAAGCGGTCAACGCGGAACGTGCCAAAGTGCAGAAGGGCCATGGAGCGCCCGTACCAGGCGCTCTCGGGCCAGTTAGATGCAGCCTCAAGAAAAAGTCCCATGTGCACTACGCCGTCGGGGAGCCCGTCCAGATCGTACTCATCTGTCATGCGCTCATAGTGCTTGTCCTACGTTCGGAGCTGCCACGACTTTTGCCGGACCCTGCAACGGCTCCGGAGAGCGCTTGCTTCCCAGACAACGCCGCTGGTCAGGAACCCGCAGATGCTCGGTCCGCTGGGGGCCGTCCACAGATAGTCCACGGGACCTGACGACTTACTGAGAAAAGGCCGGCGCGGTGCCGACTGGCTCTGGCATGCTTGCCTGTTCGCCTGACGGCGGGCCCTGTTCCCCAGCATGTTCCTGCCTGAGAGGCTTCCGATGCCCGCTGCTTACGAGCCCCTGCACAGTGCCGCCGCTAACCTCGTTACCGCTGTACTTGCCGCGCTGGCGGAAAGGGGAGTCGAACCGCGCTTTGTCCTTCAGCGGGACTATCACTCCTGGAAGCGCTCCCAACAGGAGGTCTTTCTGGGCCACGAGCATGAACTGTGGCAGCACCCGATCGAGTTCTCCTCCAGTGACTGGTGGCGCAGCCTCCCCGAGTACCAGGCCCTGCGCGCGGTCGTTGAGGACCACGACGTGCTCCGCACTCGGCTGGATACCTTGGTCGGGTTCCCCTCCACCCTCGTTCACCGCCAACTCGACGCCGTCGTAGTCCAGTACTTGCTGACTCCCGTGGTGGAGGCGATCCGTGCCTATCGCTTCGATCGCGACACCTTCGAGGCCGCTTATGCTGCTGTGGAGGCTGGGCTCCTTACCGAGACCGTGCGCCTGGTCGAGTACGTGCCTCTTCTTGGGTTCGACATCTCTCCGTCTCTGGCGTGCGCCTCTCTTCCGGACGGGCTGACCATACGGCCGATGAGCGATGTAGAGCTGTCCGAGGCCGTGCGGGTGATGGGCGTCCCCATCGGCCAGTTCAGTAGTACGAATTCCTTCATCCTCTCGCGGTTTCACCAAAACGCCCTTGTCCTAGAACGCGACTTCCCCGTGCACAGTGGTAGCGACCAGCACCCGGATGCCGCGATGCGCTCGCCGTTCGACGACGCCGCCCGACGGATGCTCACCACCCTGCGCGTCGTGTGCGGCGGCTCGGTCACCTATGGCCGTCCAATGTGTCTGCAGAACCAGGAGGACTTCGACGCTCACCGCTACGCCTCCGCCATCCTCACCGAGGTCCAGCATCCGGCCGAGGAGCGCCCCACCCTCCTCGTTGACCGGGCCAAGGTGGAGGAACTGCACGAGGTATACGCGCTCTTGAGCGAGCCTCGCATTCTGGGGATGCGGTTTCTGCAAAACGCCCTGCGCCGCCTGGTCACGGCCGGCAGCCGCGTCCTGCCCGAGGACCGCCTGACCGACCTGTGCATAACCGCCGAGTCCTTGTTTATCCACCACTCCGGGCTCCCCCAGACACGGAACAAGCAGGACCACCTCGTCGCCGGCGCAAAGATGCTCCTGACAGGCGACCCGGAACTGGACACTGAGGACCGGCACATCGAGCAACTGATCCGAAATGCCTACCGGCGTCGCAACACCGAGGTCCATGGCGATGTCGCGGAAACCGAACTCCTTTGCCTTCTCGACGGCTCCACGACCCACGACCTTCGCGCCCTGGTCGCCGACCTCGAACGTCTGCTGCGCCGATCCGCCCGCCTCTTCCTGATCCGGGCCACTGCTCCCTGAAGCCGACATAAGGCGATCACTAGGCCCATGGCCACCGTTTGTAGAAGCCTGTGACGCCCTTCGCCGAGGTTGACCGTACGGACATTCTCCGGGGCCGGTCCCGTCTCGGTTGAGGCCGAGCATGGCCAAATGGCCCCGTGATGCGAAGTACGGGCGGGACGGTTGCTGAGGTCTGCTGGGCTGGTCAAACGGTTGCCTCAAGCCGCTGACGGCTGGGACCGGTCGCGTCGGTTGCGGTACCTCCCTGTACTGCACCCCTGGGTCCGGTCACGTTCGACATTGAGCCAAGTGCTGGCTCAGCGTTTAGAAGGCGCCTGGCGATTGGGTTGTTACATGCTGCCTGAGCTGCTGCGTAGGCAGAACTGATCCTTGTCGACTTGGGACTTCGACACGCATTCGACTGCGGTGGCTGGTCGGGATGCTCTTCACTTGCTCCTGGAGCTCTGACTAGCGCACGGCTGGATGGAACGCCGAACAGCAGTCCATACTCTCTGATCTCGAAGGGGAACTGCATGACCGTGACCGACCCGGAGCAGCAAGAGGCACTGTTCGACGCCTTGGCCAAGATCATGTACGAGGGGCCGGGATACATGTCGACGACAGTGTTCCTGCTGCGTGAAATGGTTGGCGCTCGTTCGGCGAAGTCTGGTGTCGTGTCACGGATCGAGCAAAAGCTCTCCGACCGCGGCATCGCTCACTTCCCGCGACAGATTCCCCGAGACAAGGATGCGGCGCTCCTCCTCTATCGAGCCTCTGACGGCGATGGTCTCGGCGCAGTGATCTATCTCGTCGCGCGACTCGCAGAACGTGATCCCCGGATCCCGCTTGAACACTATGAGGTGAGCCAACTGGTGAAAGTCCTCGAAGGTGTACGGGCCACACACAAAGAGTGACAACCGCGGCCGCTTGGCGTGCGTCGGGCTCGCGCGCCGGGCTCCAGCCAGCTCCCCGGCACCAGCGGCGTGTGCGGCTACGTGAGGACATCATCCTCCTTGCCGGGCCAGGCCAATGTGATGCCCACTCGTTGGCACAGCTCGATCCATCGCGCTTCGCTGGGCTCGTACTCCACCCAGAGGACGGCTCGAACCTCAGCGGCTCGCTCTCGAAGCCTGTCGTGGTAGTCGAGAAGCTGCCCTACTCCGGTGCGCAACTGCGGGGCCCTCGTCAAGACCTTGAGCACTAAGGCGTTCAGTCCACGCGCCGCTGATTAGCCACGTCAGAGCCTGAACCCGAGGCTCAGCGATTCACGCATGGTGACACGAAGTCGGCGGAACGCGTCATCGTACGGGACATGGATGGCGTGCCAGTCTGCGGAGTCGTCGCTCACGACGACGTTGGTCGTGGCGATGGCTACTCGCATAGCTCTCAGCCGGTCGTACGCCTCGTGCGCAGCGGTGTACACGCTTGGTGGTGCTACCAGGAACAGCTCGTATCGTGCCGGCACCAAATGGCGTGAGCGAAAGGCCTCGACCACGTCGGCGTTCGCGATGGGTGTCGAATGACTTAGCGCGAGCGCCTGGAGCGCGGCCTCGGTCTCGGTGAGCGCAGTGAGGTACCGGACGCATGCCGTGCGTTGCAGCTCTGCATGGCGGTGTCCTCGCTCCCGCTTGGCACGAACAGCTTCAACGACCAGTGTCGAGCCCACACCGAGCACGCCGCCGCTCAACGTACTGATCAAGGTCAACCATTCCACTCGGCCAACGTACGAGCAGGGCACGGCAACCAACAGGCGCATCGTCGGCGCACTGATGGACTAGGCGACTTTTACGAGGTCGGCGGAGTCCCTATGACCGAGTCGAGCTGGCGGGGCGACGGCCATGAGCTGAGACCGGCACCTAGGGCCGCATCCTGAGCCGCTGATCAAGAACGGTGTGCTGCCCTCAGCGACTCGCGGCTTCAAAGATAGTGGCCGTGACGGCGTTAATGTCTCTACCAACTTCAGTCGTCGCAAGCGCTTCTCGCACGAACCTTCTCTGGTCTTCGAACTCTTTGTCCTGTGGGACGTCCAGGGCCGCTACTAGGTTCTCGGCCTCCGCGCAAAGCCGGGCGAGCTCCTGATGATCTACGTTGTTTGGATCGTACAGCGGAACAGGAATTTGCCAAATGTACTTATCGAAGTGGCGAGGGTTGTGTTCTCCGCGTGACTGGAGAGGGCGAACACGCGCCATGAAGGGGTCACTGTTCAGAATTGCCACGACATAACGTGCTTCTTCGATTGAGTTGGCAGTTCCCCAATAGAGGACGTTATCCACGATGGCGGACGGATCGCTCACGCGCGTGGCAGCCATGTACATCCCGCTCTTAGCGTGGACGATGCGATGCTGAGGGGTTGGGAACTGCTGTGAAACCTTCTTGCGGTAGTCGAGTTGCAGGTGAAGATCCAGCGCGTTTTCTCTCTTATGGGCCTTCCTGCGGCGGCGCTGGGCGCGTACATCGTCTTCGAGGACGAGGCCGGGTTCTCGATGACGCCGCCACGCGCTCGTACCTGGGGTCGGCGTGGACACACGCCGGTGGTGCGAGTGCGGGGCCGCTCCTGGCGCCGCTGGTCGATCGCCGCGATGTGTTGTTACAAGCCGGGCGAGACCTCACGGCTGATCTACCCTCCGCGCCGCCACCGCAAGCACAAGGGCAAGGGACGCGACACCTTCGCCTGGAGCGACTACCGCGACCTGGTTGTCCGTGCTCACATCCAACTCCAGGCACCGATCGTGCTGATCTGGGACAATCTCAACACCCACCGGGCAGCCGGGATGCGTGAGTCCGCGGCCGCACACGACTGGCTCACCATCATCCAACTGCCCACCTATGCGCCGGACTTGAATCCGGTAGAGGGTGTTTGGTCGTTGTTACGGCGCGGGCCACTGGCCAACACCGCTTTCACCGACGACGAGCACCTCGAACGCACCCTCCGCCGAGGCTTACGCCATATCCAGCTCCACCCCGACCTCATCGACGGCTGTCTGGCCGGCACCAGACTGCCCCTCACCCAGCAGCCGACAACAACCCGAGGAAGTCAGTGACGCGGTTCCTTCGTTCGGTTCCCTCTGCGCCGTACCAGAGCCGTCCCCAGGCCATAACGATCCTGGATATCATGGGACTTGACGCCTATCGCCGACTATCTTCACATCATGTCCACGCCACCCGAGGCTTCGCAGCCATCTGATCAGCCAGGCATCCCGGAGACGCCGGAGACCCCGAGCGCGTATCCGCACCCCAAGCCGCAGTCCCCGAATCCGCAGCCCGCGGCTCCGGGTGCGCCGGGATCCGACCCGCCGCCGGCTCCCGCGCCCACACCGGCCCAGCCGAACTTCTACGCCCAGCCCACCCTGGTCGGCCAGCCTGCCCAGCCCCAGCCCCAGCCGGGCAACCCGTATGCCGCGCAGCCCTACTACGGCCCCGTGCCCGTCCCAGCGGCCCCGGGGGGCGGTGGCGGCGCCGGGCGGGCCGTGCTGTGGGCGGTCGTCGGCGCGGTGGTCGCCTCCGCCGCATGGGCGGGCGGCGTGTTCCTCCTCGGCCGGGGCGACAGCGCCGACCTGCGCGGCTACAGCACCCCCTCGAACCTGTGCACCGGCGCGGACTACTCGTCGTTCAAGGACGAGTACCCGGATGACGACTCCTCGCCGCTCCGCAACTCCCTCAAGTCCGACGCGCTGGACGAGAGTTACTGCAGCCTGAGCCTGAAGAAGACCCCGTCCAGCTACGGGGACGCCTATCTCACCATGCAGATGGACCTGCACAAGAAGACCGATCCGGCGGCGGAGTTCACCGCTCTGTGGAAGAACTACCGCAAGAGCCACTCGGGTTACGACGTGGAGATCGTCAAGGGCATCGGTGACGAGGCGTATCTCGTCAGCAACGACACCACCAGCGGCACAACCAGCGGATCCATCTATGCCACTCTCGCCGTCCGGGACGGCTGGATGACGTACACCATGGGGTTCACCGAGTACCGCACGACGTACGACAGTGACACGAGCCCGCCGGATCTCAGCGAGGTCCGTGACTGGCTGAAGTCGGACACCAAGTCCACACTGGAGCAGACCAAGGACTGAGCGCCGGTGCGGTGGCCGGCCGGCGAGCACCACCTCGACGGCCGGCCTCGGACACCGGACGCATGGCGCCCCGATCCCTGGATTTTCGCGGATCTGCACGTGATCGCACCGTGGCCCGTGATGAAGGAGGGCACCACATGCTCATGGCACACCCGGCGGTTCGCCCCGGCCGGTGACGCTCGGCGCCACCGGCCGGGAACGGCCCGTCAGTGACCACTGCCGAGGCTCTGCGTGATGTAGGAGCACTCGGTGTAGATGTAGCCGGAGCTGATCTTGGCGGTGTCCTCGGCGGGCGACGAGGTGGTGCGGTTCTTGGGCTTGTGGACGAAGTAGGTGGTGCCCGCTGGCAGGCTGATGGTGCGCTGGGGGTAGCTCTTGCCGCTGGAGCAGGGCTTGAAGCCGGGGGTGATGGTGTCGGTGAAGGAGTAGGCCTTGCAACTGCCGCAGGCCTTGAGGGTGAAACTGCCGGTGACGGGGCCGGTGTAGAGGACGGTGATGTCGTCGGGGCTGTCGTTCTTCACCGTCACCGAGATGTCGCCGCCGGAGGCGGTGGTGGGCAGCTTCTTGCCGGCGGCCGGGGTGGTCTGGGCGATCTCGGCGGCTATGGCGATCTTCTGGGCGCGGGCCCGGTTCTTGTCGTGCTTGTGAGCGGAGGCGAAGTCGGTGAGGGTCTGCTGGGCCTCATCGAAGTCGCCGTGCTTGTACTGGTGGACGCCGCAGTCGTAGTCACCGGCGTTGGCCTTCGCGCCCGCCCGGTCGGCGTCCTTGTCGAGGTCGCTCGACTGCTCGCCCGCGCTGCCGGACAGGTCGCCGATCTGGGTCTTCAGCTCGCGCAGCTGGGAGACGGCGGCGCACGGGTCGTCGCCGTGTACCTCCTTGGCGGCGGCGTCGACGGCCGAACTCACCGCGGGGGCGACCTTCGCGGCCGGCTCGGAGTCGGGAAAGGTGTCCAGCAGGTTGCCGTACTGCGTGACCCAGTCCGAGTCGCCACCGGACATCCGCTGCGAACCGCACTCGTACAGCGAGGTGGCGAGCCGGTCGTCGGGCCATGTGCGCAGAGAGCCGATGGCGTCCTTGGGCATGGTGTCGGGCACCGTGCGCAGGTACTCGAGCGGTGCGACGGCGTCGCAGTAGTTCTTGTGACCGTAGGCCGCGCCCACCGTCGCGTAGTAGGTCCTCATCCGGTCGGGGACCTCGGCCGCCGCGCGGGAGCCCGAGTGGTGGACCGCGAGGTTCCGGTAGGTCTCGAGCGCCGACCTGTAGTCGGACTTGCCGCTGCCGAACGAGTCCCGGCCAGCCGCCGTCACCAGGTCGTCGGCCTTCTGGAGCCGGTCGAGGAGGGCCTGCTCGATGGCCTCCTGGCGGGCGTTGTCGTACAGCACGGACCCGCCCACCGGTACGGCGAGCAGCGCCACGCCCAGCAGGATCGCGATCGGCGACCGTCCCGGCCAGGCCAGGCGCGTGCGCAGTGCGACGACGGCGCCGTGGACGGCGGTCAGCACCAGGAACACGACGTACAGGCCGAGCGCGAGCCCGGGCACGCCGTCGGCGTCCGCAGGCAGCGCCATCAGCAGCAGGACGACGGTCGCCGCCCAGCACACGGCGGCCAGGACCCAGCGGCGCATCAGCGCGTAACCCAGGCCCAGACCGCTGAGGTTGAGCAGGGCGACGGCGACGGCCCGGCCTGCGTCCGGCGGCGCGGGCGGAGGACTCGACGGCATGGGCGGTACGAATCTGTTCTGCCCGTAGAAATCCCCAGACATGGTGGGCTCCCCCCGTCAATACAGCCCGCTTGCTATGAATTGGCAGTGTACGGCCAATGGTAAGGAGCCGACAGGCCAGATCTTCGCGAGCGACCAGCCCTGGTCCAGCGCCTACACCCGGCAGACGCACCCAAGCCTCTGGAGGACCTGAAGAACATCCAGCCCTGACCCATGAATCTCATGGCTGGTGAGGATGCGGGGCCGGTTGAACTCGAACGGAGCTCGGCCGTACAGGATCTGGCCTTCGGCCCACCACACCTCACGGATGTCCGTAGCGGTATCCGCTGCGCGCAAGGCCATCTCTGACCCGTGCGGCGTCGTCATCCAGGTCTGTTCGGGACCGATCCAGCCGCCTGACCTCCAACCGGAACCGGTCGTCCGCGGTACGGGGGAAAACGTGCACGTGAAGATGGAAGACCGTCTGATCGGCCACCTCGCCATCGGCGAGAAACACGTTCACTCCCTCACACGGCAGCTCGGAGCGCCGCAGTGCCCGCGCCAGCAGATGGACGACCTGAAACAGGTGCGCCGTCAAAGTCTGGTCGATGTCCTCCAGGCCCGCGGCGTGCGTCTTACAGTAGGTGGTCTCCAGCTTGCGACCGTCGTCAAGGCGCTTGTCAGTGCCGTCTCTTACGCTCCGCTCTTGAACATCCAGTTCGAATTGAGAGGGGACGCGGATGGGCGGTAATGCATGGACTCATACGGGCCCGTATCGGCGTGACTTGGCGGCCGCGTTCCGGCAGGAGCAGGAAGACGAGCTGGCACGGGACAATCACGGCTTCGAGGGGCGGTCCGTCGAGGAACTGTGGCATGACCCAGCGTGGCAGGAGTACATCTTCACCGGCGGCACGGGCTCCGTGTTGGACTTCCCTCTCATGATCGAGGCCGCGGACAGCGATGACGGTCCGTTCATGCGGCCGCTGACCGATGACGAGGTGCGAGCGTGGGCTCCTCACGGCCGGCCCACCTACGAGGAGTGGGACGCCGCGCTCGACTCCGAGCAACTGGACTTCCCAGGCCGCGCCCGGGGGAATTGCACAGTGCTCTACCGCGACGGTAGGCCCGCGCAGATCGCCTATGGGGGGTCACTGCCGATTAGGGGAGTCGGTGCAGCCTTGCGATGCGGTCCCACGCCTGTCCCGGGTCCGGGCCGCATCGTTTTGCGGGCTCACCTGCGGCGATGCTCCAAGATCCCGTCCACGCCTCGTCCACAGACCTCGACATAGAGCAGCTTCGGGCCGCATACGCCTGCACATACGCGAAGACCCCGGCCTCAGCGTTTCCGCTGGTGACGGGGTCTTTGGGCACCTCATACAGGGTGCCCCCGGCAGGATTCGAACCTGCGCACACGGCTCCGGAGGCCGCTTGGTACCCAGCCAACGCAGCAGGTCATACCCCTGCAGTGGCCGATCTGACGCGATGAGTCCACGGGTAGTCCACCTATGACCGACGACTACATTAAGAACTTCGATCAACTTGGCGGGCCGCCTGTGCCGGCCAAGCCCCGTGGCTACCTGGGCAAGTGGAGTATCTACCGGTCGTTCACGTGGCTCGCCGCCAATGCGGGAATCTGGGTGACCCGGCTATCCGACGTGTGGCGCGGCTGCGCCACGCTTTAGCGGCCAGCTTCGCTCCGCGGGTTGTCATGTCTGGTGCGGCAGTGTGGGCCAAATTGCGTAATGGCCAAGTCGAGGGAGAGCGCGATGGCCTGATCAATAGTGCGACCATCCGCACGGATGCACTGGGACCTTGTCGAGCACTCCGCTAGCGCTTCCGGGGCAGGTGCTTGTAATGCGTCAGCGATGGATAAACCACGTACCGCCCGTGCAGGTTGCCGTGGTCACAACGGCAAGTACCCACGGGGGAATGTCGTCAATCGTGAGGCGCAAGCGCCCCCACTGGAGATCGAACCGATGCCTTTGGATTTCTTTCGACAGCTTTTCTTTCTTCTTCCTCTTCTTATTCTTCTCCATGCCCGACCCTTCGGTCATGCGGCGCTGCTCCCTATGTACCGCTCCAGTCTTCTCAGTGGGGTCTTAGGGTGCGGCGTGCTGCGTTGCATTTCAAGCAGTCGAGAGGCTTTGTGACTGAACGAAGCGCCCACCCTGGCCTGTCCTGGATGGCGTGGCTGGGGAGTGGGGCGGGTCGCAAGGATGACCCCAGCTCGCGCCGAAAGCAACTGTCTACCGTTGACCTACGTCACCACTCCATTGATCACTTTTGCGGTCGCTTCTCTCGCAGTGCTAGAAGCACGAGTTGCAGCCAAGCGCAAACAGCACGTCAGGGGTAGTTGAGAGCGTCGCTATCAACTCAAAACTGGCTGCCGTCGCTATGTGTTATCGAATCAGTGCTGATCGTTGCTCGTTTGTCGCGGGGAGCTACCGCGGGCTGGCAGTCTCGTATGCAGGGCCACGCTCGACGTATGGGCCTTTCGATGAGACCTGTCTGAACCTCAGCCGACGACAGTCAGCCACGACGAGGGGCGCGCCGACCGACCACGCACGCGTATGCCTCGTTGTGCCCCCACCGGCCTCAGCCACGCTGCGATGCCTTCGACCAGAGCAAGCCGTGCCGGCGGAAGCGTGGTGATGAGACGTTGGGTGATGACTTCTTCGTCCCGAAGCAACTTGGGCGCACGCTCATCCTTGGGCTGCTGTGCCTCCAGCCTGCGCTGATTGTCCGCAGGTGTTCGCGCTCGTCCGCCGTTGTCCGCTGGCGTTGTCACGCAGTTAGACACTCACCGATGCTGCGGTCTGGTGGGGCTTGAGACAGAACAGCATCTGATCCGTAGCTCTACAGAGATCGGTCAGGGGAGGTCATACAGGTTGCCCGGGGGCCCGTAAGAGCCGGTGTGGAGTGCTGCCGGTTGCTGGGGCTGCTGTACCTCGCTGCTGTACCGCGCAACCACGGAGCGGAAGGGTGGTCTCTCCTGGGTCGCCCCGATCTTGTGCACCGCCCACGTCCCCGATACAACCGTCTGGTGACAAGCAACTCCGGGCCAAAGGCGCGGTGGACCAAGGACAAGGCCGGAGCCACCCTGGCGGCCACAACCGGCTTCTTCTTCAGTCGCGGGCCAGCTCTTGAAACGGCGACGCATCTGACCCGGGAGTATCCGCATACAGCCGCTTCGCTCGTCAGCCTCGCGGTTGCCGTTCTCGCGTACTGGGTCGGGTTGCGGGTGATGAGGAAGCCTTCCCTAACGGCTCCCACCAGGTCAGTGACCCTGACAGCGTCTTCCCGCGGTGCCCTCGTCCAGATCTTCCGGTCTCATCAGCCGCAAGCTGCGATCTCCATGCGGGATTGTCATCAGGGATCAGGGGTGAAATAAGATGAGGCCGCTATCGAAGGTCCGGCAGCCGCAGCATTTTCGTATGCTTCGTCCATTAGGTCGACAAAGCGAATCTGCCGCGCATCTCCCGTCGCCTCTGCAAACTCGCGCCAGCCCACAGAACGATCGACCCAATGATCTCGCGCTCGCTCACCCCGGAAGTGCAACTCAAGCTGGACGCGCGTTGCATCGTCATTCACACGCTTGAGCAAGTAATCGGAGTAGTATTGCGTAACGATCAAATGCGTGAAGTGGAGTTGCCTTGCCAGAGACAAAGGGAGTGGGCTCTGTGATGGTTGCCAGCAAACGAGAAGCTCAGGATCGTTGAGCGACATAAGCGCCAGCTCGCGGTGCGCGGCCCGCCGTTCTTCCTCGTTGGATATGTTGGTCTGGTGGGCTTGATAGGCGAGAGATACTGCAACCCCAATTAGTGCTGCGCCCGAGAAAATTACGGAGAGGAATCCGTAGGCCTGCCCGACATTGCTGAGCGATTGCCAGTCTGCTCCGAGAAATGAGAGGCCTTTGAGGATTGCTGGGGTCAGCGCAACGGTGGCGATTGCGACAACAGTAATAGCCCATGAGAAGTGTCTGTTTCGCCAGAATTCCATGTCTTGTCCCTTGCTCCTTTTGTTCTGCCGGAATCTGCCAGCAAGCTGCTTGTCCATGGCTCGTTTGAGAGGGATGATTCCCAGCGCTGTGCAGCGCCACACGAGCGACCGGCGGAGCGATTTTGGGCTGGAGCTTCAATGACTGAGTCAAGGTCACGGGCTGCCCTCCATCAGCAAGGGCAGCACCTCGTCTCGGAGGTCGTTTGTGCCTCAACCGACGCAAGTCAGCCAAGATGGCGGGCACGCCGACCGACCAGGCGCGCGTGCCTCGCTGCACCCGACCGGCCTTAGCCACTCTGATGGTGTCGTTGACCGGAGTGGGGCACGACGGCCGGTCCGCGGCCACGGTGCCGAGGCCCTCAGCTTGGGAAGCTTGGGTCTTCCAGAAGCGATCGCTAGGCTGACCTGGGATGGAGCAGCTACGGCACCTGACTGGTCGGCGACCTGCTCCCCGTCATTCCCCGTGGTTCCCCGCACGACCTGGCACGCGAATGGCACGCACGCACTGGGAGACGTCCACGAGTTTCGGGGTGTCTGGGGCTCAGCCGACGACAGTCAGCCGCGACGGTGGGTGCGTCGACCGGATAGGCGCGCGTGTGCCACGGTACCCACCAACGGGCCTCGGCCACGCTGCTCGGCGATGTTCGTCAGAGCGGATCAAGCCCAGGCGGCGCGGATGCGGTTCTCAGGGGCAGCCGTGAAGATCAGACAGACGAGCTTCGTGGAGGCACCCAGCGCCTGTTACGTCTCGTGCAGCCCCTCGCACTCCACCGCCGTCGAATCGTGAGCCACACCAGGGCAGCGCTCATGCGCAGGCCTGTGGCGTGCCCAGGTTGTCAACGGCTGCCGCAGGCGCGAAGCCATCAGACGGACTTCCGACTTCACTGCACTGCGGAGGCGTACAGGGGCTACGATAACCGGACGAGCCGGGACAAGACTCATTGCGTGAGTCGCAATTTTCGGGGGAATCCGTGGCAAAAATTATCGCCATGTTCAACAACAAGGGTGGCGTAAGCAAGACGACCACATGCTTTAACCTTTCCTGGATGCTTGCTCAGCGCGGAAAGACCGTGATTATGGTCGACGCAGATCCGCAGTGCAATCTCACGGGTATGGTTTTGGATCTCACTCAAGTTGACGCCCTAGACAAGTTCTATTCAGACCATCCCAACCAGAACCTTCGCGACGCCCTAGATCCGGCTTTTCAATCTCGTCCCCGCCCCCTCGTTCCGGTGGAGTGCGTACCAGTTACCGGACGGGATGGATTGTTTCTGATCCCTGGCCACGTTGGTCTGGCTGAAGACGAAGTCTCACTCGGTGTTGCCCAGCAGCTCTCTGAATCAATCCAAGCGCTTAAGAATCTTCCAGGTAGCTTCTCTCATCTATTCCAGCTAACGGCGGAAAAATACAAGGCGGATTATGTAATTCTCGATTTGAGTCCCGGACTTGGGTCGATTAATCAAAACCTCGTATCCATTTCCGACTACTTCATCGTGCCGGCGAGTCCGGACGTCTTCTCTGTCATGGCTATGGATTCCCTGGCTCGTGTATTGCCGAAATGGATTCGTTGGGCGGAGCGCGCCGCTGAGTTGGATGCACTAGCAAAAGCTGACTATGTATTTCCTCGCCCGAAGCTAAAATTCTTGGGTACGATCGTGCAGCGGTACCGACTCAAGAACGGGGCTCCCACAATCGCCTTCCAGGAGTACTTCGACGCCTTGGACGGTGCCATCAAGGACACATTGGTCCCCGCCCTACGGTCCGGCGACCTAATGTTTGATGACTCGCTGTACAGTGGCGTAGGGGAAGAACCACCCTACAGGCTTGCATCGATTCCGGATTTCAACACCCTGATTGCCAACTCGCAGCAAAGCCGAAAGCCAGTCTTCGAGCTTACGCAACAGGATGTAGGGCGTGGCGGTAGCGTATGGGAGCTGACGGCCGTCAACATTCAAAAGTTCCGCGACACCTTCGATAGTCTGGCCAGTCGCGTGGAGTCACTGACGGATCAGGAAGTGTGATGGCAACTCGCCGCTTCCCTGAATTCGAGAGAGAAATAAAGCGTGCGCGTGATCTAGTGGGAATCGGACAGTCGCTGTCATCGATCACGAATGGTCTGATCGGCGGTGAAGACCATTTCAGATCGGCTCTGGTGCATGCCGTGGCTGCTCTAGATTCATATATTCATGGCGTGGTTCTCGACCGTGCAGTAGACATCTTGATGGGGCGACTCAAGGTGGCCGCATCATCAAAAGTCGGTTTGAGCTTCGGGGCCATTGGGCAGATCATGTCCGCGGGCCCACCTGGAGATGTCGCCATAGAGTTGGCCGCTCGCACCTACGTGGCAGAGCGCCTCGGGCTCGAAACATATCAGCGTCCAGATGACATCGCATCAGCTCTCTCAATGGTGGGAATTCCAAAGATCTGGTCGACAGCTTTTTCGAGTGATGCACACTCACAGAAGACCGCCTTGGGTGTGGTCGTAAGTCGACGAAATCGAATAGTGCACCAATGTGACCTCGATCCATTGTCGGGCGGCACCAGCACGCCAATCACATCGGATGATGCGCTCGACGCCATTGCCACCATTGAACATATCGTCACGACGCTGGAACAGAACTGCTGACGCAAATCCAAGGTCGGCGGAGCGGCTTTGGGGTGGCGCTGCTTTGGCGCGAGTGATCACGGCCCCGTAAGCTTCCGGCGCGTCGGGCAGGTAGTGGACCTGCCCGGTAAAGCACGACGTTGGGGCCATGATCTTCGAGGCTCGCGCCAAAGTGGCTCCGTAAAGCCGTGGAGCCGACCGCCCCAGCCACGGTGTACCCCTTCTCTGGCATCAGGTGGCTGATCGCTGTGCCGCGGTACGGGCGCCGGCCGGGCTGGAGCGGGGCGGAGACAGGAGCGCAGGCCCGGCCGGGGGTCGGGCCGCGCGCGGGGAGCGGAGCGAGCCGCCTTGAACCAGTAGAGAAAGTTTGAATCATGGTTGTACTGACCTTGATCATCTAGGCTCACGCGCCTGGTGCTGGCTGCCTCGTGGTGTAGAACCCTGCGTATGGGGAGTGAACGGCGGGAGCGCATGAAGACGCTTGGGGCGCGGCTTCGGGGGCTTCGTACAGAGGCTGGTCTGACTGGTGCTGCGCTGGCACAGCGTGCCGGTGTGGGACAACCGACCGTGTCCAAGGTGGAGAACGGGCGGATGGTCCCCAGCGGCGAAGTCTTGGGTCGGTTGTCGCTCGCT
The DNA here is from genome assembly GCF_058267695.1 of Streptomyces sp. DF42. Classification (NCBI taxonomy): domain Bacteria; kingdom Bacillati; phylum Actinomycetota; class Actinomycetes; order Kitasatosporales; family Streptomycetaceae; genus Streptomyces; species Streptomyces sp. DF42. The sequence continues at coordinate 6,561,975 of NZ_CM177859.1, forward strand.
CTCGGCCTCGATGAGTCGACCACTGGCGAGGTGCGTGACCTCCTGGCCGCTGTGGAAGCTGCGCCGGACACCGTCGAAGCATCCGAGGATGAGGCTCCCGCCGGGGCGATGCTCAACGAAGCGGTCCGGTCGGCTCGGTTGGTGCGCTCGTTTCAATGCGTCGTCCTGCCGGCCATGCTCCAGAGCGCGGAGTATGCCCGGCACGTGTTCGAGAGCGCGCCCAACTCGACCCCTGAGGCGATCGGTCGGGCTGTCGCTGCCCGTGTGGAGCGGCAGAGCGTCTTGTACGAGCCGGGGCGGGAATCGGTGTTCGTGCTGACGGAAGCTGTGCTGAGGACCTGGCCGGGGAACCCTGGGCTGATGCTTGCCCAGTTCGACCGGCTGTTGGCGGTCGACAGTCTCAGCACTGCACGCATCGGGGTGATTCCGTGGCGGCGGCGGGTGCCGGTCATGCCTCGGCACGGGTTCACCTTGTGTGACCGGCGGGCGGTCGTCGTCGAGAGCTTCCGGGGTGAGCGGGTCTTCGACGACCCCGCCGAGGTCGCCGCGTACGAGGAGACCTTTGCCCGGTTCGAAGAGGCTGCGGTCTTCGGGGTCGAGGCGCGGGAGCTCCTGGTCCGGGTGATGAAGGAGTTTCGGGAGTTGGAGGACTCCACCACTCGTTAGAGGAATAATTCCTCAAGATGCCTGGCTCATTGGTCATGCATGGGAATACTCTGCTCGCTGTGCCGTCTAGCCCCCTAGACGAGGAGGAGTGTTTCCATGCTCAAAAGTTGGTGCCGCATGTTTCCCGGTCTGGCCTGGCAGGTGGCGGAGGCCCGGCACTTCGTCCGCAGCCTGCTGGAGGACGAGGGGTCGGACTTCGTCGACGACGCAGTCCTGGTCGTCGGTGAGCTGGCGGCCAATGCCGTACGTCACTCGCGGAGCGGCTGGTACGGCGGGTGGTTCCTCGTGGTCGTCGGTTTCGGCGATGACCTGGTGCGTATCGAGGTGATCGACCAGGGCGGCGACGACGAGCCCCAGGTCCGCAGTGTGCGCAGGGCGGTGGAGGAGGGCGGCCGCGGGCTGATGCTGATCGCGGCCTGCGCCAAGGACTGGGGCGTAAAGGACCGGCCCGCCGGCAGTCGTTGCGTCTGGGCCGACCTGGCGCGGGTGAGCGTGCGATGACGTCCCGCTCGGTGGTCGCGCGTGGTCGTCTCGTGGACAGTGGAGGGTGAGCCCCCGGGGTGTGCCTCGGCGCAGGGCCAGGTTCTACGCGATCGGCGTTCGTTCCGGGCGGCGTCTCCCGCCCATACCGTCTAGGGCCCTAGACTCCTGGGTACTTCTAGGAGGTGTGGTCATGTCGGACGAGTTGCAGCGGATCGCTGCGATCGATGATCCGTATCTGCTCCTGCGGGAGGTCACGACTCGGTTGGCCGGTGCGCAGCAAGAGGTGACCGAACTCGCCCGGCTCCGGCGGCGCGTCGTTCAGGACCTCCATGCGCAGGGGCTTTCGTACGCGCAGATCGCCGAGAAGGCCGGCCTGAGCCGCGGGCGGATCCATCAGATCCGCCATACCGGACCGGCTCCCGAAGGGGCCTTCCTCGGGCGGGGTGCGGTCACCGTCGCGACTCCGCTGCGGTGGGACGACGAGCGCGGTCGCACGGTCGTCGCCGTTGACGACGTCAGTTCCGGCAAGCGGCTGGAAGACCTCGCGCGGTCGTACGGCCTCGACGTCACCTCGGAGCACGTGCCGGTGAGCGGGAACCTCGACCTCGACCGTGACGGCCTGGTCGTCGTCTGCGGCCCGCGTATGTCCCAGCAGATGTGGGACACCTACGCTCAGGATCCCGTGCTGCACTGGGAGCAGGCGGGAGACGGTCCCTGGACGGTCGTCGACCGGCGAACCGGAGTCGTCTACCGGTCGGGACAGGACAGTGATCCCGCCCGCTCCTACGACGTCGGATACGTCGGCAGGCTGCCGCGCCCCGACGGCAACGGCTTGCTCCTGGCCATCGCCGGCATCCACACGCAGGGCTCCCTTGGCGTCGTGCAGCTGCTCGCCTCCGACCTCAACGCGCTGTGGGGCCAGGTGGGCGACCATCGCTTCTCCACCCTCGTCGGCGTCGAGTACGACCCCGACACCAGCGAACCGCAGTCCGTCGAGCTCCTCACGCCCCTCTACCGGCACGACGAGGAGACGTCGGCGTGAGGGTCACCCTCGCCTCACTGCCCGCTGAGCCGGGCCGGGAGAACGAAGACTTCGCCGCCGCCGCTCCCGGAGCTGCCGTTCTCCTCGACGGCGCTGGCGTCGCCGGGGCGGAGACCGGGTGTACTCATAGCGTCGCCTGGTTCTCCGCGACGCTGGGCGGGCTGCTGCTGAGCACCATCACGGCGTACCCCGCCCGGCCGCTCGCCGAATGCCTCGCCGATGCGATCCACGCCGTCCGCTCTCTGCACGAGGACGGTTGCGACCTGGCCTATCGGGCCAGTCCGACGAGCACGGTCGTCGCAGTCCGGGCTGGCGCGGGAGCTCTGGAGTACCTCGTACTCGGGGACTCGTCCCTTCTCCTCGCCGACCAGGACGGCGCTACGACCGTCGTCACCGACCGCCGCCTGGACGACGTCGGCAAGCGACTGCGCGGGCCGGTCGACGCGTTGCCCACCGGCTCACCGGAGCACGCCGCCGCCCTGGCCGAGTACCGGAACGCCCTGACGGAGTTCCGCAACCAGCCCGGCGGCTTCTGGATCGCCGGGCCGGAACCACGCGCGGCCGAACACGCGCTCACCGGGGCGGCCCCGCTGGAGTCGCTCACGTCCGTGACGCTGCTGAGTGACGGCGCAACGCGACTCGTCGACCGCTTCCAACTCACCCCTTGGGAAGAGACGTTGACTGTGCTCGCCTTGTCCGGGCCCGGTGAGCTGCTCCGCCGTGTACGGGAGGCTGAAGCTGGCGACCCCGAGGGGCTGCGATGGCCACGAGGCAAGGTGCGGGATGACGCAACCGCCCTGCACTGGCTGCTGACGTGACCACCCTTTGGAGCTGACACGCTCGAACCTTGCGTCTGTCATCGCATAGTCAGGAGAGTTGGAGTACCGCGCATGAGGGGCCGTGAGTGGATCGTCCCTCACACGTGTCGTTCCCTTCGGCGTTCGAAGCGATGATCTCGATTCCCCACGCATTGCGCACAGCCGGGAGCGGCATGCTCATCTGGTGGTCGATCTCGCCCTTGTCGTTGGGCCTGAGGCTGACGCTGAAGAGGTCATTCGTTTCGGGTAGATCGTTCTGGTTTGCGTCTACGGCAGTGACGTACACGTTGACACTCGCCCACTGATCAACCCCGTCTGCGTGGACGCCGAAGCTCAGCTTCTGATCGGATCCCTGGCCCGCGAGCGTGACGTCAGTAAGCGTTGGACGCCCGCTACCACCCGCCGCCTGGGCCGCGCCGACGACAGCCACGCTCAAGGCCACCATGTAGAAGATGACTCCGAGCCCCAGGACGACGGTCTCCCAAATGTTGCCCCGCCGCGTCGGATGGATGAGCAGGGCGACGATGCTGCAAACGATGGCGACAATGGCGCTGAGCGCGGCCACGTAGATGGGCCATGACTCGTTGTTGAGCGCGACGAACACGACATCGCTCGTCAAGCCCAGTGCAGTCATGACGCCGGCCACTGTGACCAGAGCACCGGCAAGGATCTTGGCGACATCGTCAAGGCGCTTGCCGACCTTGGCTTGGACGTCGTCGAGCGTGCGAGGTTCCTGGTCACCACCTGGCGGCTTCATCTACTCATAGTGGTGAAAGCCGAGTACATCTCGGCGCATCCACGCAGGTCATTGGCCCCAATAGCGGACTTGACTCCCAGTTAGCCCGCGATCGAAGCGCTGCCTTGACGCATCAGCGCACACTGAGACTCGTACGTATACCCCCCTAGACAGTTGACGGTCCGTCAGTCTATTGTCGTCGTCAACCCCCCTAGACGGTTAGGGCGGGTCACTCCCTGCACTGTCTAGGGGGGTATCCAGATCGGTGCGGCGCTGGGCAAGGCGTCGCCGACAAGTGAGGTTCAAGAAATGCGTGTCATCCCCGTAGAGACTTCGGCCGCGACGCTGCTGGTCACGAAGCTGCCCGAGGTCAAGGTGAAGGACCGTCAGACCGGTGAGATCGCGCTGGACCCGGTGACGAACGAGCGGCTGATGGTGCTGGAGCTGGTGTTCATCGCGGCGGGCGGTTCGGACATGATCAAGGTCACCGTTCCCGAAAAGGGCATCGGTGAGGGCCTGGTGATGGGGGCCCCGGTCATCATGCCCGGCCTCGTGGCCCGGCCGTGGGAGAGCGAGTTCGGCGGGCGCATGCGTCACGGCATCGCCTACCGGGCCGACGCCGTCATGGTCAACGCCCCGGCTCCGGCGCAGGGCTGACCGCCATGACCGACAACATCGTCTGGACGCTGACACTGTGCCTGCTGACCCTGGCCGCGCTGCTGGTCCTGCGCCGTCGTCTGCCGGTCGCGTTCTGGTGGCTCGTCGGCTACCCGTTCGTCGCGCTGCGCGTGCTCACCACGTACCGGGCGACGATGGACGCCTGCGGTCTGACGGTCCCGGCCTCGGCCGTCCGTCGGGCCACGGCCCGGGTGATCGGACGGGAGGCGGCACCCGTACCGCCTCGCCGGTCGTTTCCGCTGCCGACCGGGTCCGGGCTGGTGATGCGGCTGCGCATGGCGACCGGGCAGGCTCCCGAGGACTTCTTGGCCTCGGCCGACCGGCTGCGCCACGCCTGGGCCGCGCACGCCGTGCACATCCGCCCGACCAAGCCGGGCTGGCTCGAACTGCGGCTGATCGGCTGGGACGTCCTCTCCGACGTGCAGCCCGCACGGCGATGGAAGCAGCGCGGACCGCTCACCCTTCCGATGGCGCTTCGTGATGACGGGCGCTGGCACGTACGGGACTTCCGTGCCGTGCTGCATGAACTCATCCTCGGTGCGACGCAGTCCGGCAAGTCCGTGTACTTGCGCAACCTGGTGTGCGGCCTGGCCCGGCAACGGGTCGTCCTCGTCGGGATCGACTGCAAGTGGGGCGTGGAACTCGCGCCGTTCGCGCCCCGGTTGTCGGCGCTTGCCGACAACCCGGACCGGGCGAACGAACTCCTCGACGTCCTGCTGGAAGAGATGGAAGCGCGGTTCCGTCTCATCGGTCTCTCGTCCGCTGCGGGCTCGGATGCCGTGCTCACCTCGGACGTGTGGGGGCTGCCGGACGCGGTACGGCCGGTGCCGGTCGTGGTCGTGGTCGACGAAGTCGCCGAACTCTTCCTCGCCGCGAGTCGGGACGACGAGAAGCGACGCGACGCCATGGTCACCAAACTCATCCGCATCGCCCAGCTCGGTCGCGCGGCCGGCATCTATCTCGAAGTGTGCGGGCAGCGCTTCGGCTCCGAACTCGGCAAGGGCGCGACGATGCTGCGCGCACAGCTGACGGGGCGTATCTGCCACCGGGTCAACGACGAGTCGTCGGCGAACATGGCGCTGGCCGACATCTCCCCTGAAGCGGCGCTCGCTGCTACCGCCATCCCGGCTGAACGGCCCGGCGTCGCGATCGTCGGTGACTCCTCGGGCGGCTGGTCCCGCGCCCGCTCGCCTCACCTCACCCTCGACGAAGCTGCGGCCGTCTGCCGCGCCACCTCCGCCCTCGTGCCGGAACGGCTCAACGCTGGCGTGGACCCCACCGAGGTTGCAGAGCGTGCGGGCAACAGCGTTGAGGTGCTTCTGAGCCGTTACGCGAAGTGCCTCGACGGTCGGCAAGACGTCGCCAACCGTCGGATCGCCGAACTCCTCGGGGAGGACGACGGCCAGGAGGACGAGCACGGCGACGGGAGCTGATCCCGAGACACCTCCGACTCGCGCACCTGCGGCATGATGGCCCCTGGACTACGGTCCGGGGGCCTCGGCGTTTCCTGGGCCTCACCTGCGCATTCGTGCCCCGCGGCCAGTCCACGCATAGTCCACAGCGCCCGACATACGCCCGCTCCGAGCGGCACACGGCTGCACATACGCGAAGACCCCGTTCTCAGCGAAAGCGCTGATGGCGGGGTCTTTGGGCACCTCTTGCAAGGTGCCCCCGGCAGGATTCGAACCTGCGCACACGGCTCCGGAGGCCGTTGCTCTATCCCCTGAGCTACGGGGGCGTGTCTGCTGCGCTGTGTGCGTGGCGACGGGTAGAACCCTACCAGCTGATCCAGGGTGTTCATGAACGGGTTTTCCGACGTCGATCAGGGCGTCACCCCTCGCTGCATCGCCCGCCGCCCCTTGCTGTTGTCCGCCAATCGCCCCCTGCAAATGCTCCCACCGCTGTCCGCCCGTCGCGCTGCCATTGCTCACACCGTCTGCCCGCGCGTCGCCCTTCCGTGGCTCCCTCTGTCGCTCGCCCGTCCCCCTAGCTGCCGCTCCCACCCACGTCCGCCCAGAGACCCCTGTAACCACTCCCACCCCCCGCCGCCCCACCCCAAGCCCGCCACCTCCACCGCAAGCCCGCCGCCCCACCCCAAGCCGCCCCTCGCCCAGGGCGGAACCCGCCCCCCCGCCCAGGGCGGAAGTGGGGAAAACCCGGACGCGGTGGCCGGTCCCGACCTACTCTCGAGTTGTGCCAGGCGCGTCGGGTCGGGTGCTTGTTGTGGACGACAACAAGGTCATCCGGCAGCTGATCAGGGTCAATCTCGAGCTGGAGGGTTTCGAGGTGGTGACCGCGGCTGACGGTGCCGAGTGTCTGGATGTCGTTCATCAGGTGCGGCCCGATGTCATCACTCTCGATGTCGTCATGCCCCGCTTGGACGGGCTCCGGACCGCGGCCCGGCTTCGGACCGATCCACGCACCCGCGACCTTCCCCTTGCCGTCGTCAGCGCCTGCACCTCGTACGAGGTCGAGACCGGGCTGGACGTCGGCGTCGACGCGTTCCTCGCCAAGCCCTTCGAACCTGCCGAACTCGTGTGCCTCGTACGGGAGTTGGTCGAGCGCGGGAGGAGTGGGCGGGGCCGGGGTGCGGGTGGTGAGCCCGAGCTCGGGACTGTTCTCGGCGCGGGGGAGGCTGAGCGGGCCGGGCGTGCCGGCGGCTGACAGGCCTGCCGTGCCCTGCTGTGCCATGCCCTGCTGTGCCGTGTCGTGCGCTGCCGTGCCGTGTCTGCCGTCCTCCCTGCCGGTTGAGTGCGCCTCCGTCGTCGGCGGGGTGCGCCCCGTCCATATCCCGGACCTTCGCCCAAACCGGGTCGCATACCCACCCCCCTCCTCCCATACGCTTGTCCCGTGACCCCCGTCGAGCTCTCCCGTACCGTGCTGTGCGCGGTGCGTCGTGCTGTCGACGAGGGGGAGCTGGGCGTGGCCGTACCGAGACGGGCCGTTGTCGCGCCGCCAGGGCCTGGGGGCTGTGGCGACTACGCCACCAACATCGCCCTCCAGCTCGCGCGGCCGGCCGGGCTGCCGCCTCTGCGCGTCGCGGAGATCCTGCAACGGCACCTCGTCCGGACGGACGGTGTCGCCGGTGTCGTTGTCACCGGGCCGGGGTTCATCAACATCAGCCTGCAAGGGGCAGCGGGTTCCGCCGCTGCCGCTCTCACCCGCGAGATCCTCCGTGCGGGCGCGGCATACGGTCACGGCGACGCACTCGCCGGGCAGGTCATCGACGTGCGTATCCCGTACGACGTCCGAGCCGAAGTCATCGCCGACGCCCTCGTGCGCATCGTCGGATCCCAGGGCGGCCGCGTCGAGGTCGCCCACGGCGAACCCGTGAACCTGCGGCCCGTCCCGGCGCCCGACGACCCCGCCGTCCTCGGCCCCGATGCCGCCCGCTGGGCGCTCCTTCACCCCGCCGCCCACGACCGGCCCCGTATCACCGCCGATCACCTGGTCCAGCGCGAGAGCAACCCGCTCTTCCGCGTCCGTTACGCCCACGCCCGTACCCGGGCCCTCAGCCGTAACGCCGCCGACCTGGGCTTCACCCCCGAGCCCGGACACGTAGAAGCAGAAGCACTCGCACAAGCGGAAGCACCCGCACAAGCAGAAGCACCCCTACAAGCCGAAGCCGAAGCAGCAGCAGACCCGCAGGGCGACATCAGGCGGCTTCTCGCCGTCCTCGCCGACCACCCCCGTGTCCTCGCCCGTGCGGCAGCACACCGCACGCCCGACAGTCTGGCCCGGCATCTCGTCACCGTCGCCGATGCCGTCCTCGCTGTCCTGCCCACCGTGCTTCCGCGCGGCGACGAGAAACCCTCGGCCGCCCACCGTGCCCGGCTCGCGCTTGCCGAAGCCGCCGGGGCGGTGCTGGCCGGTGGCCTGTCCCTGCTCGGCATCGACGCACCCCAACACCTCTGAAAGACGACTGAAGATGAGCCGTTCCGCACACCCCGCCGGGCCCCGTCACGCCGACGTCCTCCCCGAGGGTCATTACTCCGCCCCGCCCACCGATCTCAACGACCTCGATCCCAAGGTGTGGGCCCAGACCGTCAGCCGGGACACGGACGGTGTCGTCACCGTCGGCGGTATCGACGTCAAGCGGATCGCCGAGGAGTTCGGCACGCCCGCCTATGTCCTCGACGAGGCCGACTTCCGGGCGCGGGCTCGGGCCTGGCGCAGTGCCTTCGGGGCCGACGCCGACGTCTTCTACGCCGGCAAGGCGTTCCTTTCGCGTGCCGTCGTGCGCTGGCTGCACGAGGAAGGGCTGAATCTGGACGTGTGCTCCGGGGGCGAGCTGGCCACCGCCCTCTCGGCCGGCATGCCCGCCGACCGCATCGCCTTCCACGGCAACAACAAGTCGGTGGAAGAGATCCGGCGGGCCGTGGAGGCCGGTGTCGGGCGGATCGTGCTCGATTCCTTCCAGGAGATCGTCCGGGTCGCGCACATCGCGAAGGAACTCGGCAGGCGGCAGCGCGTGCAGATCCGAATCACCGTCGGTGTGGAGGCGCATACGCACGAGTTCATCGCCACCGCCCACGAGGACCAGAAGTTCGGCATTCCGCTGGCCGGCGGGCAGGCGGCGGAAGCGGTCCGCCGCGCGCTCCAGCTCGACGGGCTCGAACTCATCGGGATCCACAGCCACATCGGGTCGCAGATCTTCGACATGTCCGGGTTCGAGGTCGCCGCGCACCGGGTGGTCGGGCTGCTGAAGGACATCCGTGACGAGCACGGTGTCGAGCTGCCGGAGATCGACCTCGGGGGCGGGCTCGGGATCGCGTACACGAGCGACGACGACCCCCGTGAGCCGCACGAGATCGCCAAGGCGCTGACCGAGATCGTCACGCGGGAGTGCGAGGGCGCCAAGCTGCGCACTCCTCGTATCTCCGTCGAGCCCGGGCGGGCCATCGTCGGGCCGACCGCCTTCACGCTGTACGAGGTGGGCACCATCAAGCCCCTCGACGGGCTGCGCACGTACGTCTCCGTCGACGGTGGCATGTCGGACAACATCCGGACCGCGCTGTACGACGCCGAGTACAGCGTCGCCCTCGTCTCGCGCACCACCGACGCCGAGCCGATGCTCGCCCGCGTCGTCGGCAAGCACTGCGAGAGCGGCGACATCGTGGTGAAGGACGCGTTCCTGCCCTCCGACCTGGCACCGGGTGACCTCATCGCGGTGCCGGCCACGGGCGCGTACTGCCGGTCCATGGCCAGCAACTACAACCACGTGCTCAGGCCGCCCGTCGTCGCCGTGAACGACGGCGAGGCCCGTGTCATCGTCCGCCGCGAGACGGAGGAGGACCTCCTGCGTCTCGACGTCGGGTGAGTCAGCCCCAGGAAGAGCGGCAGAAGAGCGGCCGGGGGAGCGGCCGGGAGAGTGGGTGGAAGATCTCCTGTCTTTCACCTCCGTACAAATGAAATCGATGTCTCACGATCCGGACATGGGATAGAAACTCCCGTCCGGTGAGTGAGACTGGTCGAACCGTAGACGGTATGAGGAAACGAGGTCGGATGATGCGTACGCGTCCGCTGAAGGTGGCGCTGCTGGGCTGTGGGGTTGTCGGCTCAGAGGTGGCGCGCATCATGACGACGCACGCCGACGACCTCGCCGCCAGGATCGGTGCACCCGTGGAACTCGCGGGTGTGGCCGTACGGAGGCCCTCCAAGGTCCGTGAGGGCATCGACCCCTCCCTCGTCACCACCGACGCCACCGCACTCGTCAAACGCGGCGACATCGATGTGGTGGTCGAGGTCATCGGGGGGATCGAGCCCGCCCGCTCCCTCATCACCACCGCCTTCGCGCACGGCGCCTCCGTCGTCTCCGCCAACAAGGCGCTGCTCGCCCAGGACGGCGCCGCGCTGCACGCCGCCGCCGAGGAGCACGGCAAGGACCTCTATTACGAGGCCGCCGTCGCCGGTGCCATCCCGCTGATCCGCCCGCTGCGCGAGTCCCTCGCCGGCGACAAGGTCAACCGCGTGCTCGGCATCGTGAACGGCACGACCAACTTCATCCTCGACAAGATGGACAGCACGGGAGCCGGGTACCAGGAGGCGCTCGACGAGGCCACGGCCCTCGGGTACGCCGAGGCGGACCCCACCGCCGACGTCGAGGGCTTCGACGCCGCCGCGAAGGCCGCCATCCTCGCCGGCATCGCCTTCCACTCGCGGGTGCGCCTCGACGACGTCTACCGCGAGGGGATGACGGAGGTCACCGCCTCGGACTTCGCCTCCGCCAAGAACATGGGCTGCACCATCAAGCTGCTCGCCATCTGCGAGCGGGCCCAGGACGGCGGATCGGTCACCGCGCGCGTGCACCCCGCCATGATTCCGCTGAGCCACCCCCTCGCCTCCGTGCGCGGCGCGTACAACGCCGTGTTCGTCGAGTCCGACGCGAGTGGGCAGCTCATGTTCTACGGGCCCGGTGCCGGCGGTGCGCCCACCGCGTCCGCCGTGCTCGGCGACCTGGTCGCCGTCTGCCGCAACCGACTCAGCGGGGCAACGGGGCCCGGCGAGTCGGCGTATGCCGCGCTGCCCGTGTCGGGCATGGGTGACGTCGTCACCCGCTATCACATCAGCCTCGACGTCGCGGACAAACCGGGTGTTCTCGCCCAGGTCGCCACCGTGTTCGCGGAGCACGGTGTGTCGATCGATACGGTTCGGCAGCAGGGCAACAACGGCGAGGCCTCCCTGGTCGTCGTCACCCATCGCGCGTCCGACGCCGCTCTGAGCGGGACCGTCGAGGCGCTGCGCAAGCTCGACACCGTGCGGGGTGTCGCCAGCATCATGCGGGTTGAAGGAGAGTAACCAGCAATGACCCACCAGTGGCGCGGAATCATCGAGGAGTACCGGGACCGGCTGCCCGTCTCCGACACCACGCAGGTCGTGACGCTCCGCGAGGGCGGCACGCCCCTCGTGCCCGCGCAGGTGCTCTCCGAGCGCACGGGCTGCGAGGTCCACCTGAAGGTGGAAGGCGCGAACCCCACCGGGTCCTTCAAGGACCGCGGCATGACCATGGCCATCACCCGGGCCAAGGAGGAGGGCGCGAAGGCCGTGATCTGCGCCTCCACCGGCAACACGTCGGCCAGCGCCGCCGCCTACGCCGTCCGCGCCGGCATGGTGTCGGCCGTTCTCGTCCCCCAGGGCAAGATCGCGCTCGGCAAGATGGGCCAGGCCCTCGTGCACGGTGCCAAGATCCTCCAGGTCGACGGCAACTTCGACGACTGCCTCACCCTCGCCCGCGCGCTGAGCGACAACTACCCCGTGGCGCTGGTGAATTCGGTCAATCCCGTGCGCATCGAAGGCCAGAAGACGGCCTCCTTCGAGATCGTCGACATGCTCGGCGACGCGCCCGACATCCACGTCCTCCCGGTCGGCAACGCGGGCAACATCACCGCGTACTGGAAGGGCTACAAGGAGTACGCCGCCGACGGCATCGCCACGCACACCCCCCGCATGTGGGGCTTCCAGGCCTCCGGCAGTGCCCCGATCGTGCGCGGCGAGATCGTCAAGGACCCGTCGACCATCGCCACCGCGATCCGCATCGGCAACCCCGCCTCCTGGCAGTTCGCACTGGCCGCGCGGGACGAGTCCGGCGGCTTCATCGACGAGGTGACGGACCGTGAGATCCTGCGCGCCTACCGGCTGTTGGCCGCGCAGGAGGGCGTTTTCGTCGAGCCGGCGTCCGCCGCGTCCGTCGCCGGACTGCTGAAGGCCGCGGAGCAGGGCAAGGTCGACCCGGGCCAGCGGATCGTGTGCACGGTCACCGGCAACGGCCTGAAGGACCCCGACTGGGCCGTCGCCGGCGCCCCGCAGCCGGTCACCGTCCCGGTCGACGCGGTGACGGCGGCCGAGCGCCTCGGTCTGGCCTGACCGGGAACTCCCTATAAGGGGTGCACAGGGGGCTTACGGCGCGCATCGTGCGCCTCCTGTGCGCCCTATGTCGCCACGGAAGCATCCTTCGATAGGCTGTACTGAACCCGCCCGCCGCATATGCCTCCGCACATGGAGCATGTGGACGGTGCCGCGCCGTCATTGCGGCCTGAGGGTCTTGGTACGTACCCGACGTCGTATCGAATGTCCTCGACCATCACGCAGCTCAAGGAGAGTCATCGAGAGATGGCCGGTCCCGCCTTCCGCGCCGCCGCCGTAAGGGTGCGCGTCCCCGCCACCAGCGCCAACCTCGGCCCGGGCTTCGACGCCTTCGGCCTGTCGCTGGGACTCTACGACGACGTCGTGGTCCGGGTGGCCGACACCGGGCTGCTCATCGACATCGCGGGTGAGGGCAGCGAGACGCTGCCCCGTGACGAGAAGCACCTCCTCGTACGGTCCCTGCGCACCGCCTTCGACCTGCTCGGCGGGCAGCCGCGCGGCCTGGAGATCGTGTGCGCCAACCGCATTCCGCACGGCCGCGGCCTGGGCTCCTCCTCGGCCGCCATCTGCGCCGGCATCGTCGCCGCGCGCGCCGTGACCATAGGCGGGGAGTCGAAGCTCGACGACACGGCCCTGCTGGAGCTCGCGACCGAGATCGAGGGCCACCCCGACAACGTGGCGGCCTGTCTGCTCGGTGGTTTCACCCTCTCCTGGATGGAGGCGGGCGCCGCACGTGCGATCAGGATGGACGCCGCCGATTCCATCGTTCCGGTGGTTTTCGTGCCCGGAAAGCCGGTCCTGACCGAGATCGCGCGCGGCCTGCTCCCGCGCACCGTGCCGCACGTCGACGCCGCCACCAACGCGGGCCGTGCGGCCCTGCTCGTCGAGGCCCTGACCAGGCGTCCCGAGCTGCTGCTGCCCGCCACCGAGGACCGTCTCCACCAGGAGTACCGCGCGCCCGCGATGCCGGAGAGCGCCGCGCTGGTGGAGCGGCTGCGGGCCGACGGAGTCCCCGCGGTCATCTCCGGAGCGGGACCCACCGTGCTGGCGTTGGCCGACGCCGACAGCGCCGACAAGGTCGCCCATCTGGCAGGCGAGGGGTGGGCCGCCAACCGGCTCGAACTCGACGCCCAGGGAGCGAGTGTGCTGCCGCTCGCAGCCTCCAGTGACATGTAAAAACCGGCGGTTGCCGGATTTCGAGAGGGGGAATGTTTGTTGGATCCGGTAGTGTTAATCTCAAGTCTGCACCCGACCCCACCATGGCGAGGTGCTTCGTGTCCCCGTCCGGGACAGACATTCTTCCGGGAGCCTCCCAAGCCGCACTGTGTTCCGTACGACGTACGCGGGCAGTACCTCGTACGCGGGCACTGAGCGACTTGCCGGGCACGCTCCGGAACAGGTGCGACCAGGCCACGTGACACCGACACTCGGTGCCGCGGTCACGGCTTTGGGAAGCGCCGTCCCAGAAATTGCCTCCGCCACCTTTGGCGGACCACCGCCCCGGCACGGTCCACACAGCAAGGACCGCAGCCGGAAGCACAACCGGTCGCCGAGCCAGACAGGCCGACGTCCGCTCCAGGGAAGGACCCTTCGTGAGCGACACCACCGATCTGATGGGCGCACGTGTCGAGGAGACCGCTGCCGCGCCCGCCACGGACGCCTCCGCGCCTGCCACCGGTGCAGGCTCCCGGCGGCGCCGCGGTACCGGCCTCGACGGCATGGTGCTGGCAGAGCTGCAGCAGGTCGCATCCGGCCTCGGCATCAGGGGCACCGCGCGCATGCGCAAGAGCCAGCTGATCGAGGTCATCAAGGAGGCGCAGGCGGGAGGCGGTGCCGCGGCCCCCAAGGCCGAGGACGCCGCCGAGACCAAGCCCAAGCGCCGCGCCACCTCCAAGGCTCGTACGGGCGACGACGCAGCGCCCGCCGCCGCGAAGAAGGCCGCCGCCCCGGCCGAGAAGGCCGTGGCCCAGCAGCAGATCGAGATCCCCGGCCAGCCGGCCGGAGGCCCCTCTCGCGCGAGCGAGGCCGAGCGTGCGGGAGACGACGCGCCCGCAGAGCGCCGTCGTCGTCGCGCCACCTCCGAGGCCGGCGCCCCGGCGTCGAGCACCGAGACCATCGCCGCCGAGGCGAAGAGCGAGCCCAAGGCCGAGAACCCGGCCCAGGGCCAGCCGCAGGGCGACGCCGGTGACGGCGACGGCCGCCAGGGCCGCCGTGACCGCCGGGACCGCGACCGCGGGGGTCGTGGTGACCGCGACCGCCGCGGCAACAAGGGCGACGAGCAGCAGGGCGGCCAGGGCGGTGGCCAGCAGCGCCAGGACCGTCAGGACCGCGGGGACCGGCAGCAGCAGGGCGGCGCGCGCCAGGACCGTCAGGACCGTCAGCAGCGCGACAACGGCCCGCAGGACGACGACGACTTCGATGGCGGCCGCCGCGGCCGTCGGGGCCGTTACCGGGACCGTCGTGGCCGTCGTGGCCGTGACGAGATCGGCGGCGCCGAGCCGCAGCTCGCCGACGACGACGTCCTGATCCCCGTCGCGGGCATCCTGGACATCCTCGACAACTACGCCTTCATCCGTACGTCGGGCTACCTGCCGGGTCCCAACGACGTGTACGTCTCCCTCGCCCAGGTCCGCAAGAACGGCCTGCGCAAGGGCGACCACGTCACCGGTGCCGTGCGCCAGCCCAAGGACGGCGAGCGCCGCGAGAAGTTCAACGCGCTGGTCCGCCTCGACTCGGCGAACGGCATGGCGGCCGAATCCGGGCGCGGCCGCCCGGAGTTCAACAAGCTGACGCCGCTGTACCCGCAGGACCGCCTCCGTCTGGAGACGGACCCGGGCGTCCTCACCACCCGCATCATCGACCTCGTCGCGCCGATCGGTAAGGGCCAGCGCGGTCTGATCGTGGCCCCGCCGAAGACCGGCAAGACCATGATCATGCAGGCGATCGCCAACGCGATCACGCACAACAACCCCGAGTGCCACCTGATGGTCGTCCTGGTCGACGAGCGTCCGGAAGAGGTCACCGACATGCAGCGGTCGGTCAAGGGCGAGGTCATCTCCTCGACCTTCGACCGCCCGGCCGAGGACCACACGACGGTCGCCGAGCTCGCCATCGAGCGTGCCAAGCGCCTGGTGGAGCTGGGCCACGACGTCGTCGTGCTGCTCGACTCGATCACGCGTCTGGGCCGTGCCTACAACCTGGCCGCGCCCGCTTCCGGCCGCATCCTGTCCGGTGGTGTCGACTCGACCGCCCTGTACCCGCCGAAGCGCTTCTTCGGTGCCGCGCGCAACATCGAGGACGGTGGCTCGCTCACCATCCTGGCGACGGCCCTTGTCGACACCGGGTCCCGCATGGACGAGGTGATCTTCGAGGAGTTCAAGGGCACGGGCAACGCCGAGCTCAAGCTCGACCGGAAGCTCGCCGACAAGCGCATCTTCCCGGCGGTGGACGTCGACGCGTCCGGTACCCGTAAGGAAGAGATCCTGCTCGGCAGCGACGAGCTCGCCATCACCTGGAAGCTGCGCCGCGTGCTGCACGCGCTCGACCAGCAGCAGGCGATCGAGCTGCTGCTGGACAAGATGAAGCAGACGAAGTCGAACGCCGAGTTCCTGCTCCAGATCCAGAAGACGACGCCGATGCCCGGTAACGGTGACTAGTCGCCGTTGAGGTAGCTGTTGTTTGTCGGCTGCGGGTTCGTCGTGGCTGATCGCGCAGTTCCCCGCGCCCCTTGAATGCCTGCCCTCCGCCACTTGCGTGACGGAGGGCAGGCTTTTGGCGCTGATAGGGAGGGGTGCACTCGCGCGCCCCTCCCATCACTTGTGCCCCCGGGGGAACAGTCTTGTCCACAGCCCTGTCCGGAAGTGGTCGTCACAGACGCCGGATACGTCTTGTCCTGCCCGTCGCCGCCGCCGGTGTCGTGGCGGCCGTTGCCGCCGCGCTGCTGACCTCGTCGGCGAACGCCGCGTCCTCCGTACCGACACCGACCGTCAAGCCCGCCACCGGCACCGTCTCGACCACCGTGCTGAAGAAGCGCATCGCCGGCGCGCTCGTCACCGACGGCACCGCGGGGCAGGCGACGCCGAAGTCGTCCCTCAGCGCGAGCACGACCGGCTCCTCCGTGAGCCCGTACGTCATCGGCGGCACCGACACCGCCATCACCTCGGCGCCCTGGATGGCGCAGCTCTGGTACTACGACGACCGGGGCACCGCCGACGAGAGCGACGACCTCGGCTTCTTCTGCGGCGGCACCGTCGTCTCGCCGACGAAGATCCTCACCGCCGCGCACTGCGTCAAGGACGAGAACGGCAAGAGCTACGACTGGAAGGCCTACGGCGCCGTCCTGACGGGCACCTCGCAGCTGCCGACCACCGACAGCTCCGGCAGCACCGACCTGCACGGCGGCACCGTCTCGCTGCCGCTCAGGCAGTGGAACCACCCGTCGTACAGCGCGACGACCATCAACAACGACATCGCCGTCCTCACCCTGGCCTCCCCGGTCACGGCGACGCCGCTGCGCATGACGACGTCCGGCGACACCGCCTCGTACGCCGGCGGCACCAGCGCCAGGCTCTACGGCTGGGGGCGCACCGGCTCCACCAGCCAGGACATCTCCGAGACGCTGAAGTCGACCACGCTGACCATCCACGCCGACAGCACCTGCTCCGGCGTCTACGGCACCGGGTACGTCAAGGGCCACATGATCTGCGCCGGCTCGCAGAGCGGCAGCGACACCGGCAGCAAGGCGGCCTGCAACGGGGACTCCGGCGGACCCCTGGTCGTGAACAACCGCATCGTCGGCGTCGTGTCGTGGGGCGTCGCGAACTGTGTGGAGAAGGGCTACTACAGCGTCTTCTCGAAGGTCAGCACCTACGTCGGCGCCGCCTACGCGAACGTCGACGACGCCAACCTCAGTCACACGGACGGCAAGGCCGACCTGTTCGTGCGCAGCTCCTCCACCAAGGAAGCGTTCGAGAAGGACTCCAAGGGCACGTCGCTGGCGGCACGGATCTCCCTGGGGTCGTACGACGGCGTCAACCTCGTCCTGCAGTCCGACCTGAACCGGGACGGCTACCAGGACATGGTGGTGCGCCAGAGTGCCGGCGGCGACGTCTACTGGCTGCACTACGTGCCGTCCGGCGGCTCATGGGCCAAGACGAAGATCTTCACCGACTGGAGGACCCGCACCCGCATCGTCGCGCCGGGCGACATCACCGGCGACTATCTTCCGGACCTGCTGTCGGTCGACTCCGGCGGCGCCCTGTGGATCTACCCCGGCAAGGGCAACGGCACGTTCGCCTCCCGGGTGAAGGTCGGCACCGGCTGGAACCAGTACAACTCCCTGCGCGGCAAGGGCGACTTCACCGGCGACGGCAAGACCGACCTGCTCGCCCGCAAGGGCAGCGACGGGGACCTGTACCTGTACAAGGGCACCGGCAAGTCCGGCACGGGCGCCTTCTCGGCCCGCGTCAAGGTGCGCAGCGCCTGGACCGGCTACAACGCCTTCGACGCGGTCGGCGACGTCACCGGGGACGGCCGGGCGGACTTCCTGGCCCGTACGCCCTCAGGGACCCTCTATCTGTACAAGGGTACCGGTAAGGCCACGACAGAGATCTTTGCCACAAGGGTGTCGGTCGGTACCGGTTTCCAGCAGTACGACCTCTTCGGCTGAAACAGCAGGTGAGCGAGTTACCTCCGCGCACTTTCGTGACGCTCTGTGCCCAACGTTCCACGGGTTGGGCACAGTGCGTTGTGCAACCCTGTCTCGAGTTCCTCCGTCTGACCGTACGGAGCGACGATGGTTCGGTACGACGCGCACGACGTGGATCCCGTACCGACTGGCCTGTCCCTGAAAGCAGGGGGTAACCGACCGTAACGAGAACGAGGAGCACATGTCCGCCGAGAGCACGCCGGGACCCGGCATACCGGGAGAACCCGGCAACAACGGCTCGCGCAACAGCGCCAAGGGCCGTCGCCGCAAGCCTCGCAGCAAGCGCCGTAAAGGTCTCCTGATCGCGGCCTGGACCACTGCGGGCATCGTCGTGCTCGGCGGCACCGGGGCCGGATACGTGTACTTCAAGCTCAACGGCAACATCAAGAGCGTCGACATCGACTCGGCGCTCGGCACCTCACGGCCGACGAAGGTGGACAACGGCTCGGAGAACATCCTCGTCCTCGGCTCGGACTCCCGCTCCGGCAAGAACAAGAAGCTCGGCGGCGGCGCGGACGACGGCAGCGCCCGCGCCGACACCGCGATGATCGTGCACGTGTACAAGGGCCACAAGCGGGCCTCCGTGGTCTCCATCCCCCGTGACACCATCATCGACCGCCCCGAGTGCACCGACGGCAAGGGCGTCACCCATGACGCCGCGACCGGCGTGATGTTCAACTCCGCGTACTCCACCGGCGGAGCGACCTGCGCGGTGAAGACCGTGGAGTCCATTACGGACATCCGCATGGACCACTATCTCGAGGTCGACTTCAGCGGCTTCGAGAAGCTCGTCGACGAGCTCGGCGGCGTCCAGGTCACCACGACCAAGGACATCAAGGACTCCGAGAGCCATCTGAACCTCAGGGCCGGCAGCCACAAGCTCGACGGTGAGCAGGCCCTGGGCCTGGTCCGCACCCGGCACGGCGTCGGCGACGGCTCCGACCTCGGCCGCATCCAGCTCCAGCAGGCCTTCATCAAGGCACTCGTCGACCAGGTCAAGCACATCGGCGTCTTCTCCAACCCGAAGCGGCTCTACGACCTCGCCGACACCGCCACCAAGGCCGTGACGGCCGACTCCAGGCTGGGCTCGGTCAACTCCCTGATGTCCTTCGCGAACGGACTCAAGGGCATCGGCTCCTCGAACATGCACATGGTCACGATGCCGGTCCGGTACGACCCGGCGAACCCGAACCGCGTGATCGTCGAGAAGTCGAAGGCCCAGCAGGTGTGGACGGCCCTCAAGAACGACCGGCCGATCCCGAAGGCGGCCACCGAGGGCAATGCCACGGGCGAAGCCAAGGGCGTCGTCAGCTCCGGTCGGGAATAGATCACGCGAACCCCCGGTTTTGGGGGATGGCCCCAGTCCTGGCAGACTGGTACGTCGGCTCCGGTTCACGCCTCCGCATCCCGCGGCTGCGACCCGGCGCCCTCCCGAAACTAGGAGACACCTTGAAGCGCGACATCCACCCCGAGTACGTCGAGACGCAGGTCAGCTGCACCTGTGGCGCGTCGTTCACCACCCGTAGCACGATCTCCAGCGGCACCGTCCGTGCCGAGGTCTGCTCCGAGTGCCACCCGTTCTACACGGGCAAGCAGAAGATCCTCGACACCGGTGGCCGTGTGGCCCGCTTCGAGGCCCGCTTCGGCAAGGCTGCAGCCGGCTCCAAGAAGTAGCGAGCTCCAATCCGCCGGTCCACGGCCGCGCCCTGAAACAGGCGCGCCGGGACCGGCGTTTTTGGTCGCCCGCCTTCCCCCTCTTTCCGCATTTCAGGAGCCCAAGATGTTCGAGGCCGTCGAGGAACTCGTCGGTGAGCACGCCGACCTGGAGACGAAGCTCGCCGACCCGTCGGTCCACGCCGACCAGGCCAACGCGCGCAAGCTCAACAAGCGTTACGCCGAGCTCACCCCGATCGTCGCCACGTACCGCTCCTGGAAGCAGACCGGCGACGACATCGAGACGGCGAAGGAATTCGTCGCCGACGACCCGGACTTCGCCGCCGAGGCCAAGGAACTGGAGAAGCAGCGCGAGCAGCTCACCGAGAAGCTGCGCCTGCTGCTGGTCCCGCGTGACCCCAGTGACGACAAGGACGTCATTCTGGAGATCAAGGCCGGTGCCGGCGGTGACGAGTCCGCGCTCTTCGCGGGCGACCTGCTGCGCATGTATCTCCGCTACGCCGAGCGCATCGGCTGGAAGACCGAGATCATCGACTCGACCGAGTCCGAGCTGGGCGGCTACAAGGACGTCCAGGTCGCCGTGAAGACCAAGGGCGGGAACGGTGCCACCGAGCCCGGACAGGGCGTCTGGGCCCGCCTGAAGTACGAGGGCGGCGTGCACCGCGTGCAGCGTGTGCCGGCGACCGAGTCCCAGGGCCGTATCCACACCTCCGCAGCCGGTGTCCTCGTGACGCCCGAGGCCGAGGAGGTCGACGTCGAGGTCAACCCGAACGACCTGCGCATCGACGTCTACCGCTCCTCGGGCCCCGGCGGCCAGTCGGTCAACACCACCGACTCCGCCGTGCGCATCACGCACATTCCCACCGGAGTCGTCGCCTCCTGCCAGAACGAGAAGAGCCAGCTGCAGAACAAGGAGCAGGCACTGCGTATCCTGCGCTCCAGGCTGCTCGCAGCGGCGCAGGAGGAGGCGGAGCGGGAGGCCGCCGACGCCCGCCGCAGCCAGGTCCGCACCGTCGACCGCTCCGAGAAGATCCGTACGTACAACTTCCCGGAGAATCGCCTCTCGGACCACCGCGTCGGCTTCAAGGCCTACAACCTGGACCAGGTCCTGGACGGCGACCTCGACGCGGTGATCCAGGCCTGCGTCGACGCGGACTCGGCGGCCAAGCTGGCAGCCGCGTAAGGCGCACGTACGCACGACCGAGTACGACACGGAGGACTTGCGTGAACCTGCTGCTCGCAGAGGTGGCACAGGCCACCCAGCGGCTGGCCGACGCCGGCGTGCCCTCGCCGCGCAACGACGCGGAGGAGCTCGCCGCGTTCGTGCACGGCGTGAAGCGGGGCGAGCTGCACTCCGTGAAGGACTCGGACTTCGACGCCCGCTACTGGGAGGTCATCGCCCGGCGCGAGCAGCGCGAGCCGCTGCAGCACATCACCGGGCGGGCCTACTTCCGCTACCTGGAACTCCAGGTCGGGCCGGGCGTGTTCGTGCCGCGCCCCGAGACCGAGTCCGTGGTCGGCTGGGCCATAGACGCCGTGCGCGCCATGGACGTCGTGGAGCCCCGCATCGTCGACCTGTGCACCGGCTCCGGCGCCATCGCGCTCGCGCTCGCCCAGGAGGTTCCGCGCTCCCGCGTGCACGCCGTGGAGCTGTCCGAGGAAGCCCTCCAGTGGACCCGCAAGAACGTGGAGGGGTCCAGGGTCGACCTGCGGCAGGGCAACGCGCTGGACGCCTTCCGCGACCTCGACGGCCATGTCGACCTGGTCATCTCCAACCCGCCCTACATCCCCCTGACCGAGTGGGAGTACGTCGCTCCCGAGGCGCGGGACTACGATCCCGAACTCGCCCTGTTCTCAGGGGAGGACGGCCTCGATCTCATCCGCGGGCTCGAGCGGACCGCACACCGGCTCCTGCGCCCCGGCGGCGTCGTCGTCATCGAGCACGCCGACACCCAGGGCGGCCAGGTGCCGTGGATCTTCACCGAGGAGCGGGGCTGGGCCGACGCCGCCGACCACCCCGACCTGAACAGGCGCCCCCGGTTCGCGACGGCCCGCAAGGCGATGCCGTGAGCACCCCCCAGACTCTTTCCCGGAAGTACGTGTACGAGGAGGCCCGCTAGACATGGCACGGCGATACGACACCAACGACGCGACGGACCGTACGACGGGTCTGCGCGAGGCCGCGTCCGCCGTCCGTCGTGGCGAGCTGGTCGTCCTCCCGACCGACACCGTGTACGGCATCGGCGCCGACGCGTTCTCCTCGGAGGCCGTCGTCGATCTGCTGGAGGCCAAGGGCCGGGGCCGCAACATGCCCACCCCCGTGCTGATCGGCTCCCCGAACACGCTCCACGGCCTGGTCACGGACTTCTCCGAGCTGGCCTGGGAACTCGTCGACGCCTTCTGGCCGGGCGCGCTCACGCTCGTCGCCAAGCACCAGCCGTCCCTGCAGTGGGACCTGGGCGACACCCGTGGCACCGTCGCCGTGCGCATGCCGCTGCACCCGGTCGCCATCGAGCTGCTGACCGAGGTCGGCCCCATGGCCGTCTCCTCCGCCAACCTCACCGGCCACCCGGCGCCGGAGGACTGCGACGCCGCGCAGGAGATGCTCGGCGACTCCGTCTCCGTCTACCTCGACGGCGGCCCGACGCCCGCCAACGTCCCGTCCTCCATCGTCGACGTCACCGGCCCGGTGCCGGTGCTGCTGCGTGCGGGTGCGCTGTCGGCGGACGAGCTGCGGAAGGTCGTACCCGACCTCGAGGTGGCGAATTGACGGCCCCTGACGCGGGGCGTGGCATAGGCAACGGGGAACGTGCCACGGAGATCACGACGACGTTCGTCGGGCTTCCACGCGACTGTTTCCGCATCCTCCACGTCAGCACCGGCAACGTGTGCCGCTCGCCCATCACCGAGCGGCTGACCCGCCATTACGTGACGCAGCGGCTCGGCGTGCTGGGCGGTGCGCTGATCGTGGAGAGCGCGGGCACCTGGGGTCACGAGGGCGCACCCATGGAGGCGAACGCCGAGGCGGTCCTCGCCGACTTCGGCGCGGACGCCTCCGGCTTCACGGGCCGGGAGCTGCTCGACGAGCACGTCATCATGGCCGACCTCGTCCTGACGGCTACCCGCGACCACCGGGCCCAGGTCATCTCCATGGGCCACTCGGCGGGCCTGCGCACCTTCACCCTGAAGGAGTTCACCCGCCTGGTGCGGGCGATCGACCCGGCCACCCTGCCCCCGCTGGAGGAGGGTGTGGTCGCGCGCGCGCGGGCCCTGGTCCGCGCGGCGGCGGCTCTACGCGGGTGGCTCCTGGCGCCGACGGCGGAAGCGGACGAGGTGTACGACCCCTACGGTGCCCCGCTGCCCTTCTTCCGGTCCGTCGGGGACGAGATACACCAGGCGGTGGAACCGGTCGTCACCGCGCTCACCGGTGTACCCGCAAGGGCGTAACAACCGAGCACCTCACGGGTCCCGGGCCTACATTGGTCGTACGTCACCGTCGACGCCCCGGAGCCCATCATGCCGGTCACCCATACCCTCGAGGCCGATGTCCTGCGCCGGCAGGACCCGGAGCTGGCCGAGATCCTGCTCGGTGAGCTCGACCGGCAGTCGACGACGCTGCAGCTCATCGCCGCCGAGAACTTCTCCTCGCCCGCCGTGCTGTCCGCGCTCGGCTCACCCCTGGCCAACAAGTACGCCGAGGGCTACCCCGGTGCCCGGCACCACGGAGGCTGCGAGATCGTCGACGTGGCCGAGCGCCTCGCCGTGGACCGCGCGAAGGCCCTGTTCGGCGCCGAGCACGCCAACGTGCAGTCGCACTCCGGGTCCTCCGCCGTACTGGCCGCCTACGCGGCGCTCCTGCGGCCCGGCGACACCGTCCTCGCGCTCGGCCTCCCCTACGGCGGTCACCTCACGCACGGTTCGCCCGCCAACTTCTCCGGCCGCTGGTTCGACTTCGTCGGCTACGGCGTCGACGCGGAGACCGGTCTCATCGACTACGAGCAGGTGCGCTCGCTCGCCCGTACCCACCGCCCCAAGGCGATCGTGTGCGGGTCGATCGCCTATCCCCGGCACATCGACTACGCCCTCTTCCGCGAGGTCGCCGACGAGGCCGGGGCGTATCTCATCGCCGACGCCGCCCATCCCATCGGACTCGTCGCGGGGGGCGCGGCGCCCAGCCCGGTGCCGTACGCCGACGTGGTCTGCGCGACCACGCACAAGGTGCTGCGCGGGCCGCGCGGCGGGATGATCCTGTGCGGCGCCGAGCTGGCGGAACGGGTCGACCGGGCCGTCTTCCCCTTCACCCAGGGCGGCGCGCAGATGCACACCATCGCCGCCAAGGCCGTCGCGTTCGGCGAGGCGGCGACACCGGCCTTCACCGCGTACGCCCATCAGGTGGTCGCCAACGCGCGGGTGCTCGCGGCGGGGCTGGCGGCTCAGGGGCTGGTCGTGACCACCGGCGGCACGGACACGCACCTGATCACCGCCGACCCGGCCCCCCTCGGCGTCGACGGCCGCACCGCGCGCGGCCGGCTCGCCGCGGCCGGCATGGTGCTCGACTGCTGTGCACTGCCGCACGGCGACGCCCGCGGCCTGCGGCTGGGCACGGCCGCGGTGACCACGCAGGGCATGGGCAAGGAGGAGATGGACCGGATCGCCGTGCTGCTCGCGGAAGTGTTGCGGGGCGGGACCGAGAGCCAGAAGGCGCGTGACGAGGTGCGTGAGCTCACCGGTAGATTTCTGCCGTACACCGGCTGAGCGGGGGTAGACGCACCTGCGTACACCTGGATGCGGCCTGCGTGCACAGGCACGCGTGCAACCATCGTCGCTACCCGGAAGTCCCCACTCGTATGCGTCCGTCGCTAGGGTGTGGGGCTGAGATGGCCAGCGAGACCTGTGGGGAAGCCTGTGCGTGAATATCTGCTGACGCTCTGCATCACGGCCGCGGTGACGTACCTGCTGACAGGGCCGGTACGGAAGTTCGCGATCGTGGCCGGAGCCATGCCGCAGATCAGGGCCCGTGACGTGCACCGGGAGCCCACTCCGCGCCTCGGCGGGATCGCCATGTTCTTCGGCCTGTGCGCCGGACTGCTGGTCGCCGACCACCTCACCAACCTCAGCGAGGTCTTCGAGAAGTCGAACGAGCCGCGGGCGCTGCTCTCCGGAGCGGCGCTGATCTGGCTCATCGGCGTCCTGGACGACAAGTTCGAGATCGACGCCCTGATCAAGCTGGGCGGCCAGATGATCGCCGCCGGCGTCATGGTCATGCAGGGGCTGACGATCCTGTGGCTGCCCATCCCGACCGTCGGCAACGTCGCGCTGACGCAGTGGCAGGGCACCCTGCTGACGGTGGCACTCGTCGTCATCACCATCAACGCGGTGAACTTCGTCGACGGCCTCGACGGCCTCGCCTCCGGCATGGTGTGCATCGCGGCCTGCGCGTTCTTCCTGTACGCCTACCGGATCTGGTACTCGTACGGCATCGAGGCCGCCGCCCCGGCCACGCTCTTCTCGGCGATCCTGATGGGCATGTGCATCGGCTTCCTGCCGCACAACATGCACCCGGCGCGGATCTTCATGGGCGACTCCGGCTCGATGCTGATCGGCCTGGTGCTGGCGGCGGGCGCGATCTCCATCACGGGACAGGTCGACCCGGACGCGCTGAAGCTGTTCACCGGTTCCGAGAAGGCGGCCGTGCACCAGACGGTGCCCGTCTACATTCCGCTGCTGCTGCCGCTGACGATCATCGCGGTGCCGACCGCCGACCTCGTGCTGGCGATCGTCCGCCGCACCTGGAAGGGGCAGTCGCCGTTCGCCGCGGACCGCGGGCACCTGCACCACCGGCTCCTGGAGATCGGGCACTCGCACAGCCGGGCCGTGCTGATCATGTACTTCTGGTCGGCGCTGATCGCGTTCGGTGCGCTCGGCTACTCGGTCAACTCGGCGTCCATGTGGATCGTCCTGGGCGTCGTGTTCCTCAGCTCGATCGGTCTGCTGCTGCTCCTGCTGCCGCGCTTCACGCCGCGTGCCCCGCGCTGGGCCGAGCACGTCGTGCCGCCGCGCTACCGCCGCCGCAGGGCCGTCGCCGAGTCCGCGTCGACCCCGGCGCAGTCGGCCACGGTCGAGGAGGAGCAGCGCCCTCCGGTGGCCGCCGGTGTGACGGGAGTGAACGGCGCGACCGCCCTGAGCACCCGATCGCGCTTCCTGGACCGACGCAAGGCCGGAACGCCGCGCTGACCTCGGCAAGGTAAGAATCTGACTAGAGCATTGCCAACTCGTGGGGGAGTAAAGCTCCCCAATACCAGACAAAGGCACCTGGTTTTTGCACAGACGCGCACTGCCACTCTCATGTGTGACAGCGAGCACACCAACTAGGTAAAGACCGCATCAAATAGTTTGTGATACGGTTCACGAGAACCCCCGGACAGAGCCGAAGGACCGCAGTGCGACGGTTCATTGGCCGTGAGTTCCCCTCTCGATCCGGGACTACGCTCGTCCATGACGACACCCCCCCGCCCCCTGTGAAAGCGGAGTTGCCGCCATGCCGTCCAATGACGCCCGGAACCTCTTGCAGACCGCTGTGCCCACAGCGGCTGTCGGCGCGATTGCCGTCGCCGTCAGCGCTGGGGTCGCGGGTGGCAAGGGTGCGCTCGGTGCGGCTGTCGGCACGGTACTCGCGATCGTCTTCATGGGAATCGGTCTGTACGTCCTGCAGTGGGTGGCAAAAACGCTCCCGCAGTTGTTCCAGGGCATGGCGATGATGCTCTACGTCGCCCAGCTGCTGCTGCTCATGATCTTCGTGGCCCTCTTCAAGGGCACATCTCTCTTCAGTGCCAGGGCGTTCGCGATCTCGCTCGTCGTCGCGACCGTCGTGTGGATGGCCGCACAGGCTCGCGCGCACATGAAGTCCAAGATCTTCTATGTCGATCCGGACTCCGAGAAGAGTGAGAAGACGGGGCACACGTCGTGAGAGTCAGGGGCAAGAAAAGGGCATGCAAGATCTCCTGCTATCGTCCGGTGCCAACTGCGGCATTGCGGGCGCGGGTATCCGAGCTGACGCCTGCTCAATTGCGAGGCTCGAAGCCCCCCAGCCGCCCTCACATCCGTAACACCAGTCCGGTGCCGACCCGCGGCAGCATGCCGCGCCGACACAACGAGGTTGCCGTACCCATGCGTCACGCCGAAGGAGCCCGCGGTGAGTGCTGACCAGACCACGCTCGCCTTTGACTGGAGTTGCCGCGTCTTCGCTGACAACGGCTGCGGATTTCCGTCGCCGGGCCTCAACTCCTTCATCTTCAAGCCGATGTTCACGGCCGGTGGCATCGAGTTCGACAAGCCGATGCTTCTCGCCCTGGTGACCACTGTCGTGGTGATCGGCTTCTTCTGGGCGGCGTTCGGCAAGGCCAAGGTGATCCCGGGCAAGCTCCAGATGGTCGGCGAGGCCGGCTACGACTTCGTGCGCCGCGGCATCGTCTACGAGACGCTGGGCAAGCGCGAGGGCGAGAAGTACGTCCCGCTCATGGTCTCGCTGTTCTTCTTCATCTGGATCATGAACCTGTGGTCGATCGTCCCGGTCGCCCAGTTCCCGGTGACGTCGATCATCGCCTACCCCGCCGCCATGGCCGGGATCGTCTACGTGACGTGGATGATCCTGACCTTCCGCAAGCACGGCTTCGTGGGCGGGTTCAAGAACCTCACCGGTTACGACAAGTCGCTCGGAGCGGTGCTTCCGCTCGTCGTGATCATCGAGTTCTTCTCGAACGTCCTGGTCCGGCCGTTCACGCACGCCGTACGACTGTTCGCCAACATGTTCGCCGGTCACCTGCTGCTCGTGATGTTCACGGTCGCCAGCTGGTACCTGATGAACAGCTGGCTTGTCGCGGCCGGTGCGGTGTCGTTCGCCATGGCCATGGTCATGATCCTGTTCGAGCTCTTCGTCCAGGCCGTCCAGGCGTACGTCTTCGTCCTCCTGGCCTGCTCCTACGTTCAGGGCGCTCTCGCCGAGCACCACTGAGCCTTCGTCCGTACCGCCCCCTCACCAGACGTCCGGTGGCCAACCCCCACCGGTCCTTGAAAGAGAAGGAAAATCAGCATGGCTGCCACTGAGACCCTCGCCGCCGTCACCGGCTCCGTCGCCTCCGTCGGCTACGGCCTCGCCGCCATCGGCCCCGGCATCGGCATCGGCATCATCTTCGGCAACGGCACCCAGGCCCTCGCCCGCCAGCCCGAGGCGGCCGGTCTGATCCGCGCCAACCAGATCCTGGGCTTCGCCTTCTGTGAGGCGCTCGCCCTCATCGGCATCGTCATGCCGTTCGTGTTCGGCTACAAGTAAGCCGCTGGCGAGCGACACAACCTTTAAGGGAAAGGCACTGATGACATGCAGCTGACACAACAGCTGGTGCAGCTGGCGGCGGAGGAGGAGCAGAATCCCCTCATCCCGCCGGGCCCCGAGCTGGTCATCGGCCTCGTCACTTTCGCCATCGTCTTCTTCTTCCTCACCAAGAAGCTGCTCCCGAGCATCAACCGGGTTCTGGAAGAGCGCCGCGAGGCGATCGAAGGTGGCATCGAGAAGGCCGAGGCGGCTCAGGTCGAGGCCCAGAGCGTCCTTGAGCAGTACAAGGCCCAGCTCGCCGAGGCTCGGCACGAGGCCGCGCGTCTGCGCCAGGAGGCGCAGGAGCAGGGTGCCGCGCTCATCACCGAGATGCGAGCCGAAGGCCAGCGGCAGCGCGAGGAGATCGTCGCCGCCGGTCACGCGCAGATCGAGGCAGACCGCAAGGCCGCCGCGTCCGCGCTGCGGCAGGACGTCGGTCACCTCGCGACCGAGCTGGCCGGCAAGCTCGTCGGCGAGTCCCTCGAGGACCACGCCCGGCAGAGCCGTGTCATCGACCGCTTCCTCGAGGACCTTGAGGAGAAGGCCGAGGCCACCCGATGAACGGAGCGAGCCGCGAGGCCCTGGCAGCCGCACGCGAGCGTCTCGACGCGCTGACGGACGCGACGTCCGTCGACGCGACGCAGCTCGCCGACGAGCTGGCCGCCGTCACCGCGCTGCTCGACCGCGAGGTGTCGCTGCGTCGGGTCCTGACCGACCCGGCGCAGGCCGGTGAGGCCAAGGCCGAGCTGGCCCAGCGTCTGCTCGGCTCTCAGGTCGGCGGGGCGACCGTCGACCTGGTGTCCGGCATGGTGCGCTCGCGCTGGTCGCAGTCGCGTGACCTGGTGGACTCGCTGGAGGAGCTGGCGAACACCGCCGAGCTCACCGCGGCCCAGCAGGCGGGCTCGCTCGACGACGTCGAGGACGAGCTGTTCCGGTTCGGCCGGATCGTCTCCTCGAACACCGAGCTGCGCGCCGCGCTGACCGACCGCAAGGCCACCACCACCGCCAAGGTCGAGCTGCTGCACCGGCTGCTCGGCGGGCGGGCCGCCGCGACGACCGAGCGTCTTGTGACGCGCCTTGTCACCGCTCCGCGGGGACGTAGCCTGGAGTCGGGACTGGAGTCCCTGTCCAAGCTCGCCGCCGAGCGCCGGGAGCGTCTGGTCGCCGTCGTCACCTCGGCGGTGCCGCTGAGTGACTCGCAGAAGCAGCGCCTGGGCGCCGCTCTCGCGAAGCTCTACGGCCACAAGATGCACCTCAACATCGACGTGGACCCCGAGGTCCTCGGCGGGATCCGGGTGCAGGTCGGCGACGAGGTCATCAACGGCTCGATCGCGGACCGCATCGAGGACGCCGGCCGCCGACTGGCGGGCTAGCAGCAACCTCACAAGCAGAACAGCAGCACAGCAGTACCGCAGTACGTACCTACGGCCCGGTTGGGCCGTGCAGAGGATTCCTGGGGGTCGCCCCCAGACCCCCAAGTTGAAACTTCGGGCCCAACAAGGAGAGCAGGGAACCCAGATGGCGGAGCTCACGATCCGGCCGGAGGAGATCCGGGACGCGCTGGAGAACTTCGTCCAGTCGTACAAGCCGGACGCGGCCTCGCGCGAGGAGGTCGGTACGGTCACCCTTGCCGGCGACGGCATCGCGAAGGTCGAGGGCCTGCCCTCGGCCATGGCCAACGAACTGCTGAAGTTCGAGGACGGCACCCTCGGTCTTGCGCTCAACCTCGAAGAGCGCGAGATCGGTGCCATCGTCCTCGGTGAGTTCAGCGGCATCGAGGAGGGTCAGCCGGTGCAGCGCACCGGTGAGGTGCTCTCCGTGGCAGTCGGCGAGGGCTACCTCGGCCGCGTGGTCGACCCGCTCGGCAACCCGATCGACGGCCTCGGCGAGATCGAGACCACCGGCCGCCGCGCCCTTGAGCTGCAGGCTCCGGGCGTCATGGCCCGTAAGTCGGTGCACGAGCCGATGGAGACCGGCTACAAGGCCGTCGACGCGATGACCCCGATCGGCCGTGGCCAGCGTCAGCTGATCATCGGTGACCGTCAGACCGGCAAGACCGCCCTGGCCGTCGACACGATCATCAACCAGCGTGACAACTGGCGCTCGGGCGACCCGAAGAAGCAGGTCCGCTGCGTCTACGTCGCCATCGGCCAGAAGGGCTCGACCATCGCCTCCGTGCGTGGTGCCCTCGAAGAGGCCGGCGCGCTGGAGTACACGACCATCGTCGCCGCCCCGGCGTCCGACCCGGCCGGCTTCAAGTACCTGGCGCCGTACACCGGTTCGGCCATCGGCCAGCAGTGGATGTACGAGGGCAAGCACGTCCTCATCATCTTCGACGACCTCTCGAAGCAGGCCGACGCCTACCGCGCCGTGTCCCTGCTGCTGCGCCGCCCGCCGGGCCGTGAGGCCTACCCGGGTGACGTCTTCTACCTGCACTCCCGTCTGCTGGAGCGCTGCGCGAAGCTCTCGGACGAGCTGGGTGCCGGTTCGATGACGGGTCTGCCGATCGTCGAGACGAAGGCCAACGACGTCTCCGCGTTCATCCCGACCAACGTCATCTCCATCACCGACGGCCAGTGCTTCCTGGAGTCGGACCTCTTCAACGCCGGTCAGCGCCCCGCGCTGAACGTCGGTATCTCCGTCTCCCGAGTCGGTGGTTCCGCGCAGCACAAGGCGATGAAGCAGGTCTCCGGCCGCCTCCGCCTCGACCTCGCCCAGTACCGTGAGCTGGAGGCGTTCGCCGCCTTCGGTTCCGACCTGGACGCCGCGTCGAAGTCGCAGCTGGAGCGCGGTCAGCGCCTGGTCGAGCTGCTGAAGCAGGCGCAGTA
Organism: Streptomyces sp. DF42; assembly: GCF_058267695.1. Classification (NCBI taxonomy): domain Bacteria; kingdom Bacillati; phylum Actinomycetota; class Actinomycetes; order Kitasatosporales; family Streptomycetaceae; genus Streptomyces; species Streptomyces sp. DF42. The sequence goes on from NZ_CM177859.1 coordinate 6,592,838, forward strand.
CCAGCCGATGCCGACCGAGAACCAGGTCGTCTCCGTGTGGGCCGGTACCACCGGCAAGATGGACGACGTCCCGGTCGCCGACATCCGCCGCTTCGAGAAGGAGCTGCTGGAGTACCTGCACCGCAAGGAGCAGGGCCTCATGACCTCCATCAAGGAGGGCGGCAAGATGTCGGACGACACCCTCACCGCTGTTGCCGACGCGATCGCCGAGTTCAAGAAGCAGTTCGAGACCTCGGACGGCAAGCTTCTCGGCGAGGACGCCCCGGCCGCGGCCAAGTGACGTAAGGAAGGGACCTGACTCATGGGAGCCCAGCTCCGGGTCTACAAGCGTCGCATCCGATCCGTCACCGCGACCAAGAAGATCACCAAGGCGATGGAGATGATCGCCGCCTCGCGCGTCGTCAAGGCGCAGCGCAAGGTGGCGGCCTCCACGCCGTACGCGACCGAGCTCACCCGCGCGGTCACGGCGGTCGGAACCGGTTCGAACACGAAGCACGCGCTGACCACGCAGGCCGAGACGGTCACCCGGTCCGCCGTGCTGCTCCTCACGAGCGACCGCGGACTGGCCGGCGCCTTCAACTCCAACGCCATCAAGGTCGCCGAGCAGCTGACGGCGCGCCTTGAGGCGGAGGGCAAGGAGGTCGACACGTACATCGTCGGCCGCCGCGGTCTGGCCCACTACAACTTCCGCGAGCGCAAGGTCGTGGAGTCGTGGTCGGGCTTCACCGACGAGCCCACGTACGCGGACGCCAAGAAGGTCGCGGGTCCGCTGATCGAGGCCATCGAGACCGAGACGGCCGAGGGTGGTGTGGATGAACTCCACATCGTCTTCACCGAGTTCGTGTCGATGATGACGCAGACGGCGCTCGACGACCGTCTGCTGCCGCTCAGCCTCGAAGAGGTGGCGAAGGAGGCAGCCCCCAAGGGCGAGATCCTTCCGCTGTACGACTTCGAGCCGTCGGCCGAGGACGTCCTCGACGCCCTGCTGCCGCGCTACGTCGAGAGCCGTATCTACAACGCGCTGCTTCAGTCGGCCGCCTCCAAGCACGCCGCCACGCGCCGTGCGATGAAGTCGGCCACCGACAACGCGGGAGAGCTCATCACCACGCTCTCCCGACTTGCCAACGCGGCCCGCCAGGCCGAAATCACCCAGGAAATCAGCGAGATCGTCGGTGGCTCCGCAGCCCTGGCCGACGCGACCGCGGGGAGTGACAGGTAATGACGACGACAGTTGAGACGGCCGTTGCCACGGGCCGCGTCGCCCGGGTCATCGGCCCGGTCGTCGACGTGGAGTTCCCCGTCGACGCGATGCCGGACATCTACAACGCCCTGCACGTAGAGGTCGCCGACCCGGCGAACGAGGGCGAGAAGAAGACGCTGACCCTGGAGGTCGCCCAGCACCTGGGTGACGGCCTGGTCCGCACCATCTCCATGCAGCCCACCGACGGTCTGGTCCGCCAGGCCACCGTCACCGACACCGGCACGGGCATCACCGTCCCGGTCGGCGACTTCACCAAGGGCAAGGTGTTCAACACCCTCGGTGAGGTGCTGAACGTCGACGAGCAGTACGAGGGCGAGCGCTGGTCCATCCACCGCAAGGCCCCGCGCTTCGACGAGCTCGAGTCGAAGACCGAGATGTTCGAGACCGGCGTCAAGGTCATCGACCTCCTCACCCCGTACGTCAAGGGTGGAAAGATCGGCCTGTTCGGCGGTGCCGGCGTCGGCAAGACGGTGCTCATCCAGGAGATGATCTACCGCGTCGCCAACAACCACGACGGTGTCTCCGTGTTCGCCGGTGTCGGCGAGCGCACTCGTGAGGGCAACGACCTCATCGAGGAGATGGCGGACTCGGGCGTCATCGACAAGACCGCCCTGGTCTTCGGTCAGATGGACGAGCCCCCGGGCACCCGTCTGCGCGTGGCCCTCGCGGGTCTGACCATGGCGGAGTACTTCCGCGATGTGCAGAAGCAGGACGTGCTGTTCTTCATCGACAACATCTTCCGCTTCACGCAGGCCGGTTCCGAGGTCTCGACCCTGCTCGGCCGTATGCCCTCCGCGGTGGGTTACCAGCCGAACCTGGCCGACGAGATGGGTCTCCTCCAGGAGCGCATCACCTCGACCCGTGGTCACTCGATCACCTCGATGCAGGCGATCTACGTCCCCGCGGACGACCTGACCGACCCGGCCCCGGCCACCACCTTCGCCCACCTCGATGCGACGACGGTTCTGTCCCGTCCGATCTCCGAGAAGGGCATCTACCCGGCCGTGGACCCGCTGGACTCCACGTCCCGGATCCTGGACCCCCGCTACATCGCGGCGGACCACTACAACACCGCGATGCGCGTCAAGACGGTCCTCCAGAAGTACAAGGACCTGCAGGACATCATCGCGATCCTCGGTATCGACGAGCTGGGCGAGGAGGACAAGCTCACCGTCCACCGTGCCCGTCGCGTGGAGCGCTTCCTGTCCCAGAACACCCACGTCGCCAAGCAGTTCACCGGCGTCGACGGGTCGGACGTTCCGCTGGACGAGTCGATCACCGCGTTCAACGCGATCTGCGACGGCGAGTACGACCACTTCCCGGAGCAGGCGTTCTTCCTGTGCGGTGGCATTGAGGACCTCAAGGCCAACGCCAAGGAGCTGGGCGTCTCCTGAACTCGGACCGCTGAGTTCGTCTGAGGGGGCGGGGCTCGTCCCGCCCCCTCTTCCACGCCCACTAGACTTGTAACCAACACCCGGCCGAACAGCCGGGTGGTGACCCGAGGAGCCACCTTGGCTGCTGAGCTGCACGTCGCGCTGGTCGCGGCCGACCGAGAGGTCTGGTCCGGCGAGGCCACTCTGGTCGTCGCGCGCACCACGTCCGGCGACATCGGCGTCATGCCCGGTCACCAGCCGCTGCTAGGTGTGCTGGAGTCGGGCCCGGTGACCATCCGTACGAGTGATGGCGGAACCGTCATCGCCGCGGTGCACGGCGGTTTCATCTCGTTCGCGGACGACAAGCTGTCGCTGCTGGCCGAGATCGCCGAGCTGTCCGACGAGATCGACGTCCAGCGCGTGGAGCGCGAGCTCGAGCGCGCGAAGGCGGAGGGCGACGCCGCCGCCGAGCGTCGCGCGGACGTACGACTGCGTGCGGCGACGACGAGCTGAACCCGCGCAGAGCTGCATGACGTCACTCAGCCGCGGCCGGCACCGGAGCAATCCGGAGCCGGCCGCGGCTGAGGCAGATATAGGTGTTTTTTCCGTTCCGTTACCTATTTCGGTACCTAGGAGACGAGGAGGTCGGTGTCGATGGTCCTCGCTCTGACTGTGTGCGGAGTCGTTGTCGCCCTTGTGGTGCTGGCGCTGTTCGTCTTCGGCCTGCGCCGCAGACTGATCCAGCGCTCCGGGGGCACCTTCGACTGTTCGCTGCGCTGGGACGTCCCGGAGAAATCCGACACGAACGGAAAAGGCTGGAGCTACGGTGTCGCCCGCTACAACGGCGACCGCATCGAGTGGTACCGCGTCTTCTCCTACGCCTACCGCCCACGCCGTGTCCTGGAACGCGCCGCCATCGAGGTCGCCGGCCGCCGTCTCCCGGAAGGTGAGGAGGAGCTGGCCCTCCTCTCCGACGCGGTCATCCTGACCTGTCTGCACCGGGGCACGCGCCTCGAACTCGCCATGAGCGACGACGCGCTGACCGGGTTCCTCGCCTGGCTGGAGGCAGCCCCGCCCGGACAACGAGTGAATGTGGCGTAGCCTCATCCACTCGTTGGGCGGGGGTCCCCCGGACGAAGTCCGGGGGAGCGTCAATGGTGACTGACGGGCCTACCGCAGCCCGCTGTTGATGGCGCTCACCAGCTCGCCGTTGCCGGTGTCGCCGCTGAACTCCCAGAAGAACGCGCCGCCGAGGCCCTGGGACTTGGCCCAGCTCATCTTTCCGGTGATCGTCGACGGGGTGTCGTACGACCACCAGTTGCTGCCGCAGTGCGCGTAGGCCGTGCCGGCGATGGTCCCGGTGGCCGGGCAGGACGTCTTGAGGACCTTGTAGTCCTCGATGCCCTGCTCGTACGTCCCCGCTGCCGGACCCGTGGCGGTGCCGCCCGGGGCGTCCTGGGTCACGCCCGTCCAGCCGCGGCCGTAGAAGCCGATGCCGATGAGCAGCTTGCTCGCGGGGACGCCCTTCGCCTTGTACTTGGCGATCGCGTCGGCCGTGGTGAAGCCGGGGGTCGGGATGCCTGCGTAGGAGGTGAGCGGCGAGTGCGGGGCGGTCGGGCCGTCCGCGTCGAAGGCGCCGAAGAAGTCGTACGTCATCACGTTGTACCAGTCGACGTACTGGGCGGCGCCCGCGTAGTCGGCGGCGTCGATCTTGCCGCCGGAGGTGCCGTCGGCCGTGGTGGCGGCGGTGACCAGGTTGTTCGCGCCGAACTTGGCGCGCAGGGCCTGCATCAGGTTCTTGTAGGCCGCGGCCCCGCTGGTGTCGCAGCTCAGGCCGCAGGCGTTCGGGTACTCCCAGTCGATGTCGATGCCGTCGAAGACGTCGGCCCAGCGCGGGTCCTCGACCAGGTCGTAGCAGGACTGCGCGAAGGCCGCCGGGTTCTTGGCCGCCTCGCCGAAGCCGCCGGACCAGGTCCAGCCGCCGAAGGACCACAGCACCTTGATGTTCGGGTACTTGGCCTTGAGCTCGCGCAACTGGTTGAAGTTGCCGCGCAGCGGCTGGTCCCAGGTGTCCGCGACGCCGCTGACGGACTGGTCGGCGGTGAAGGCCTTGTCGTAGTCGGCGTAGGAGTCGCCGATCGCGCACTTGCCGCCGGTGACGTTGCCGAAGGCGTAGTTGATGTGCGTGATCTTCGATGCGGAGCCGGACGTCACCAGGTTCTTGACGTTGTAGCCCCGGCCGTAGATGCCCCACTCGGTGAAGTAGCCGAGCTTGACCTTGCCGCCGGCCGGGGGCGGGTCGGTGGTGCCGCCCGTGGTGTGCACGGCGACCGCGCCGCTCGCCGGGCCGGTCTGGTCGGCGCTGTCACGGGCCCGGACGGTGTAGGAGTAGTCGCTGCCGGCGCTCAGGCCGGTGTCGGTGTACGAGGTCGTCGTCACCGTGGCGACCTTGGCGCCGTCGCGCAGGACGTCGTAGTTCTTGATGCCCTTGTCGTCGGTGGCGGCCGACCAGCCGAGCCTCACGGACGTGTCGGTGATGCCGGAGGCGGTGGGGGTGCCCGGTGCGGAGGGTGCCGCGTCGCCCGGGACCGTCGTGCCGTCACAACTGTCGCCGTTCAGCTTGCAGTTGGCGGGGGAGCCGGTGCCCGCGCCGTTGAAGCCGAAGGAGACGGAGGCGCCGGGGGCGATCGAGCCGTTGTAGGACTTGTTCCTGGCGGTCCAGTGGGTGCCGGAGGACGTGACGTCGGCGTCCCAGGCCGAGGTGACGGACGTACCGGAGGGGAAGTCCCACTCGATCGTCCAGGAACTGACTGCGGTGGTACCGGTGTTCTTCACCGTCCATCTGCCTTCGAAGCCGGTGCCCCAGTCCTGGGTCTTGGCGTAGGTCGCCGTGGCGCCGGAAGAGTCTGCCGCGGCCTGGGCGGGGCTCCCGAGGCCGACCAGACCGGCCAGTGGGAGCAGCAGGGTCGCCAGCCCTGCCGTAGCTCTGTGTCTGAAGCGCATGCTGCGCCTCCTCTTTTCAAGAAGCGGTGGGGGCGCGACTGAGCCTTCACGCCCACGGTGCCGCGAGAATAGAAAGGTCTGGACCATCGGTCAAGAGGTCTGGACCACTACCCTTCGGGCGCGCTCAGATCCCCAATTCCTGCGCCAGTACCGCCGCTTGGACCCGGCTGCGCAGCTCCAGCTTCCCGAGGAGACGGCTGACGTGCGTCTTCACCGTCGCCTCCGCCATGTCGAGACGGGCGGCGATCTCGGCGTTGGACAGGCCCTCGCCGAGGCGGGACAGCACCTCGCGTTCGCGACGGGTGAGGCCGTCGAGGACGGCCGGGTCCGCGGTCGGTTCGCGTACGGGCTTGGCGGCGAACTCGGCGATCAGCCGGCGGGTGACGGCCGGAGCGATCAGACCCTCGCCGCGCGCGACGGTCCGCACCGCCTCCAACAGGTCCTTCGCTTCGGTGTTCTTGAGCAGGAATCCGGCGGCGCCCGCGCGCAGTGCCCCGAAGACGTACTCGTCGAGGTCGAAGGTGGTGAGGACGAGGACGTCGGCCAGCTCCTCGGCCACCACCTGCCGGGTCGCCGACACCCCGTCCAGGCGCGGCATCTGAACGTCCATCAGGACCAGGTCTGGGCTCAACTCCCTGGCCAGGGACACCGCCTGCTCGCCGTCCGCAGCCTCGCCCACCACCTCGATGTCGGGCGCGCTGCCCAGGATCAGGACGAGCCCGGCACGGACGGCGGACTGGTCCTCGGCGACCAGCACGCGAATCATTCGGGGTCTCCTTCGGTCACGGGAAGGGTGGCGTGCACGGCCCACAGTGCGCTCTGCGGACCGGCCTCGAACGTGCCGCCCAGCAGCGCGACCCGCTCCCTCATGCCGACAAGCCCGGCGCCCGAACCGGGGGCCCGCGGGCCGTCCCGGTGACCGTAAGCGCTGGTCACGCGGACATCGAGCACGCCGTCGCACTGGACGAGGGCCACGGCGACCGGGCCCGGGAAGGCGTGTTTGAGGGCGTTGGTCAGGGACTCCTGGACGATGCGGTAGGCGGCGAGTTCGACGGGGGCCGGGACCTGGCCGTGGTCGGTGTCGAGGTGCACGTCGAGGCCGTTGGCGCGGGCGCCGTCGACGAGAGCGCCGATCCCGTCCAGTGTGGGCACGGCGGCCGGCTCGCTGTCACCGCCGTCCCGCAGCAGGCCGATGAGCCGCCGCATCTCGGCGAGCCCGGCCACGCTGTTCTCCCGGATCACCGACAGGGCGTCCTTCGAGGTCCCCGGTCTGTCGATCGACAGCGCGGCCGTGGAGTGGATGGCGATCGCGGAGAGATGGTTGGCGACCATGTCGTGCAGTTCCCGGGCCATCCGCGCCCGTTCGGCCAGGACCGCCTGGGTGCGGTCCATCTCGGCGAGCAGCGCGGTCTGTTCGGCGCGCAGCCGGGCGGCGTCGGCCGCGTCGCGGTGGTCGCGGACGATCCAGCCGGTGGCCGCGGGCGCGAACGAGACGATGCCGATCACCACGCCGATCAGCAGCGCCTGCGGTACGCGCCACACCGCGAACGGCACCAGCGTCCCGGCCACCGTGAGCAGCCCGGTGATCCAGGGGATGCGGCGGGCCGAGGCGGGCGGGCCGTACAGGACGGCGGCGTACACGAGGTCGGTGAACATCAGGATCGTGGCCAGGTTCCCCCGGGTCACGAGGTCGGCGCAGATCGCGGCCGTCCCGGCCAGCAGGGCCGTGCGCGGGGCGGTCCGGCGCACCAGCTCGCAGCAGGCCATCACGACGAGCGGCGGCAGGACCGGCCAGGGACCGTCGAAGAGCGTGATCGGATCGCGGGACGTCCGGGTACCGAGGCCTATGCCCACCAGCAGCAGGCCACCGAGCAGCCCGCCGACGGCGACGTACACGTCGAAACGGTGCGGGCGGGGGAGTCGCAGGGCCATGGCTCCATCCAACACGCACCGCCCGCCACGCACCTGATCCCCGGGGAGGGTCCGGAACTGCATCCTTCGATGTACCGCGACCTCGTCACCGGCGACGACGGAAAGGCCCCGCCCGGCCGGGAGCCTGGAAGGACGAGGGAGGGAGCGGGTCGTGGTCGTCGGGCTGATCGTCGCGTGCGAGGTCGGGTTCTGGGTGCTGCTGGCGGCCGGGCTGGCCGTCCGCTATCTGCTGAAGTGGCGGCGCACCGGCGTGGCGCTGCTGTTGTGCGAGCCGGTGCTGGAGGTCGTCCTGTTCGTGGTGACGGCGGTGGACCTCAGAAACGGCGCCGAACCCGGCTGGGAACACGGCCTCGCCGCGCTCTACATCGGCTACACCGTGGCGTACGGCCACTACACGATCCGCTGGCTGGACGGTCACGCGGCCCATCGCCTGGCAGGCGCCCCGCGTCTGCCCCGGCCGCCGCGCTACGGCATGGCGCGCGCCCGTCACGAGGGCGCCCTGTGGCTGCGCACTCTCCTCGCGGCCGCCGTCGCCTGCGCACTACTGCAGGCCGCGATCCGGTACGTCGGCGACGGCGACACCTCGACGCTGCGCACCTTCCAGTGGGTGTCGCTGCGGGCCCTCGGCATCCACGGGCTGATCGCGCTCACGTATCTGATCTGGCCGAAGAAGCAGCCGAAGGCCGCTGCCGCCCGCCCGGAGGAGGACCGTACACCGACCGGACGATGAGCGAGGGAGGGGCGAGGGTAGGGGGCGGGAGCGCTGCGGCTCAGCGCTCCCCGCCCGGCACCCACAGGACGTCGCCGGTGTCCTTGTTGGCGGTACGGGCCAGGATGAACAGCAGGTCGGAGAGCCGGTTGAGGTAGGTCGCGGTCAGCGGGTTCATCAGCTCGCCGTGGACCTCCAGCGCCGCCCACGTGGAGCGCTCGGCCCGGCGTACGACCGTGCAGGCCTGGTGGAGCAGGGCCGCGCCCGGGGTGCCGCCCGGCAGGATGAAGGACCGCAGCTTCTCCAGCCGCTCGTTGAAGCGGTCGCAGTCCGCCTCCAGCTTGTCGACGTAGAACTGCTCGACCCGCAGCGGCGGGAACTCGGGCTTCTCCACCACCGGCGTCGACAGGTCCGCACCCACGTCGAACAGGTCGTTCTGGACGCGGGTGAGGACCTCGACGACCTCCTCGTCCAGGCCGCCCAGCGCGATCGCCGTGCCGATCACCGCGTTCGCCTCGTTGGCGTCGGCGTACGCGGAGATCCGCAGATCGGTCTTGGCGACCCGGCTCATGTCGCCGAGGGCGGTGGTGCCCCGGTCGCCGGTCCTGGTGTAGATGCGCGTCAGATTGACCATGTGGCCAGCGTAGTTACGCTCCGGCCGTCCGCCACCCGCGTGTGCCCACTGTCACGGCCCGCGCCGTGGGACCCGGGGCACACCGGGTGGGCGGGCAGCTCGGCAGGAGGTTCCGGCCAATCTCGAACGGACCCTGCGCGAGGTGAGCGGCGACGCCGCCGACGATGGGATGCGGCACCCTGATCGTGGGTCAGCTCGGCCGGGCGCAATCCGCGCAAAGTGTCACGAGAGGTACCCCTCCTCCTCGACGGCATCGGGGTGTTGTGGGGCGTGAAGGCGCCCAACTAGGCCGTCCGAGGCACGGAATGACCCGCGCCGGTGTGATGTCCGTCAGATGAGACGTGACGCGCATTACTTACCGGTCACACAGCACCGCACGAGCGCTAAGGTCCGCCGAAGAGGCAACCTGAAAAGGGTGTAAGGCGTTTCACAGGGGAGTCGCAACAGTGGCACGGAAGCTTGCCGTCATCGGCGCCGGCTTGATGGGTTCCGGTATCGCCCAGGTCTCTGCCCAGGCGGGTTGGGACGTCGTTCTGCGGGATGTCACCGACGAAGCGCTCACGCGTGGCACCGACGGCATCAAGGCCTCGTACGACAAGTTCGTCAGCAAGGGGAAGCTGGAGGCGCACGACGCCGACGCCGCCCTCGGCCGCATCACCGCGACCACCGACCTCGACGCCGCAGCCGACGCGGACGTGGTCGTGGAGGCCGTCTTCGAGAAGCTGGAGGTCAAGCACGAGATCTTCCGCGCGCTCGACAAGATCGTGCGCCCGGACACCGTGCTCGCCTCCAACACCTCCGCGATCCCGATCACCAAGATCGCGGCGGCCACCGCGCACCCCGAGCGGGTCGTCGGCGTCCACTTCTTCTCGCCGGTGCCGATGATGCAGCTCGTCGAGCTCGTCCGCGGCTACAAGACGAGCGACGAAACCCTCGCCACCGCGCGGGAGTTCGCCGAGTCGGTCGGCAAGACCTGCATCGTCGTCAACCGCGACGTCGCCGGCTTCGTGACGACCCGTCTCATCTCGGCGCTCGTCGTCGAGGCGACCAAGCTCTACGAGTCGGGCGTGGCGAGCGCCGAGGACATCGACCTCGCCTGCAAGCTCGGATTCGGTCACGCGATGGGTCCGCTGGCCACGGCGGACCTGACCGGCGTCGACATCCTGCTGCACGCCACCGGCAACATCTACACCGAGTCGCAGGACGAGAAGTTCGCGCCGCCCGAGCTGATGCGCCGGATGGTTGATGCCGGTGACATCGGACGCAAGAGCGGGCAGGGCTTCTACACGTACTGAAACACCAGTACGTACAGCCACTGACATCGCACAGACCCCGCGAGTATCACCCGCGGGGGTGAATTCGGTATCGGTTCGCTCACAGACGGCAACCTCGTCGCCGCTGAAGCAGTCAGACCTTGCACAGCCACCGTCACGGAGTACGCCACCGCACTCTCGGGGAGCGCATATGTACATCAGGGGCGACCACGTCGAGCTGGTCGTCGGGGGCCGCCTCGACGTCCGCAGCGCGGCGGACGCCCGTACGGTCCTGCACTCGGCCGTCGACGACGGAGTCGGCGACCTGGTGCTCGACCTGTCCGGACTGGACTCCTGGGACGCCACCGGGCTCGGGGTGATCATGGGTGTCCACCGGCGGGCCGGCCGCTGCGGCCGGCGTCTGGTGCTGCGCGAGGTGCCGCCACAGATGCAGCGCCTGCTGGTGGCCACCCGGCTGCACCGGATCCTGGCGATCGAGGGCGGCATCGGCGTGGAGTCGCTGCCTCGCGTGTGACCCCTTCGAACAGATGTTAACCGGGAGGCGGGGGAGTCCCGGCGCAGGTCCGCGCAGCGGTCGTCGCGTGCGATCCTCACGAGACTGTGACGTCACGCACGGCGCGGTACCCGGGGCTGTCGTAGATACTGAGCGAAGGTTTAAGGTTCGGTCGCCCGCTGCCTGACAACCCTGCAAGCGGGCCCGGACCAGAAGCGACAGCGCGGTGTGCAGCAAGGCCGGGAGGGGCTCAAGGCACACACGACGCTTTTGGGGGGCTTGAAACCTATGGACCCGAACAGCCGGGGACCCGAGGAGTACGGCCACGACGATGGGGGCACCTCCCGCTCGGGTGCATTCGACAGCGGGGGCGGCAGCTCGTCGCGCCAGCGCCCGCCCAGGGACCCCCTCACGCCGGACTTCGGACAGCACACGCCCGCACTCGCACGCACGGTGCAACTCGTCACGGGCGACTACCTGCTCACCGTCAACCCCGTCGACGGCAGCGAGATAGAGGCCTGCCCGCCGGGCGAGCGCCCGGGGCGGCCCGAGAAGTACACGACGGCCGAGCGGGCCGAGGTGGACCGCACCGCCAGGCCGCCCGTTCCGCCGGGCCCGGCCCAGCGGTCGCTGTCGCTCCTGGCGCGCCAGGAGGAGCGCGAGCGCCTGGTGCGGCTCCTCGCCCGCGGCCGCTCCGTGCGCCTCACCGGCCCCGCCGGCTCCGGCCGCACCAGCCTCCTCGACCTCGTCGCCGAGGACTGCGCGGACCTCGCCCCCGACGGCGTCGTCCGCCTGAGCGGCTTCCACCGCACGGCGATCGACCTGCTCCACGACCTCTTCTACGCCGTCTACCACGCACCCCTGCACCGTCCGGAACAGGACGAACTGCTCGCGCTGGTCCGTGACATCGGCGCGGTCGTCGTCCTGGACGACGTCGAGTTCGGCGGCGCCGGACTGGACGAGCTGCTCGACGCGACGCCCGAGTGCGCCTTCGTGATCGGCACGACGCCCGAGGTGCCCGCGCCCTCCGCCGACTCGGCCCTAGAGGAGGTCTTCCTCGGCGGTCTCGACCGCGCGGGCGGCGTGGAGCTCATCGAGCGAGCCGTCGGCCGTGTCCTCACCGAGGAGGAGGCCAACTGGACCGGTGACCTCTGGTTCGAGTCCGAGGGCCTGCCCCTGCGCTTCGTCCAGGCCGGTGCCCTGCTGCGCCAGCGCGACGAGCAGCGCTCCCGGGCCGACGCCGTCGACGAGTTCGGCGTCTTCCAGGACGCGGTTCCCGCCGACGCCCCCTCCGGCACACTGTTCGAGACGTCCCTCGACGGCGAGGACGACGCAGACGTACCCCTGCCGTCACTCGGCGAGGCCGCGGCCCCCGCCCCGCTGCTGGCCTCGCGGCTCAGCGACTCGGCGCGTGCCACCCTGCGGTTCGCCGTCGCGCTCGGCGGTGAGGTGCCGCACCAGGCCCATCTGCCCGCGCTGGTCGGCGACACCCACGCCGACGCCGCCCTCGGCGAACTGGCCTCCTGCGGTCTGGTCTCCCCCGTCGGCTCCCGCTACCGGCTCGCGGCCGGGGTCCTCACCCAGCTCGTGGCCGCCGGATACGTCGACGACGTCGACGCACGGGCCCTGTCCGCCGCCCAGCACTACGCCTGGTGGGCCGGGCACCCGTCGGTCACCCCGGAGCGCGTGTGCGCCGAGGCCGACGCCCTGCTCGCCGCCCTCGACGTCCTGGTGCCGGGCACGACGGCGCCGGCCGAGGGCGAGGAGAGCGTCACCGTGCAGCTGGCCCGCACGGCGGCGCCGGCCTTCGCCGCGGGTCTGCACTGGAACGCCTGGGAGCGGACACTGCGGCTCGGCGCCGAGGCCTCCCGGCTCGCCGGCGAGGTGTCCGAACAGGCCTACTTCCACCACGAGTTGGGCATCCTCGCGATCTGCGGCGGACAGCTCGACCGGGCCCGCGCCGAGCTGGAGACCTCCATCGGCCTGCGCGGGGCACTCGCCGACAAGCGCGGCACCGTGGCGGGCCGCCGCGCCCTCGCCCTGGTCGCCGACCGCTCCGGCACGACGCCGGGGCTCGGCTCGACAGCGGGCGAGGAGGTCCCGGACGCGCGCTACGAGGAGTCGCAGTCGCCGCCCCGGGGAATCCCGGCCGCGCTGCCGGGCGGGCCGCCGCCCGGTGACGCCTCGACCCTGGTCGTCCACCGGGGCATGTCCGGCCCGACGCCCAAGCCCTACCGGGCCGGCATCCGGGGCCTGGCCCGGCGCAACCTCGTCGCGGCCGGTGCGGGCGCGCTGCTCGCCGCCGTGCTCGGCACGGTTGTGACGCTCGGCGCGACCTCGAACAACGACGCCAACAACCCGTCCGACAAGGTCGGCGTCAACCCGTCAGCCAGCCAGGGCGCCGAGGACGGCAGCCTGGGCGCCGACAAGCCGAAGAGCGGCACCGGCGACACCGGCACCGCGACGAGCCGCCCGACGGACCCGGGCCCCGACGGCACGTACGGCACCTCCGACGACCCGACACCGCCGCCCGACACCCGGCGGCCCTCCGACGACCCGAGCGGCACGAAGGGTTCGGGAGGCGGTCCGTCGCACTCGCCGTCCAAGTCGCCGACGACGAAGCCGTCCACCTCGGGGACGCCGACCAAGCCGCCGACGACGCCTCCGACCACGCCGTCGTCTCCGCCGCCGACGACACCGACGACATCGCCGTCTCCGTCCGACCCGCCTACGACGAGCCCGTCCACCTCCGACTCGGCCAGCGGACCGGCGTCCAGTGCCCCGGCGTCCTCCGGCGCCCCGGCCCAGACGAGCAGTTCCGCGAGCGCGCCGACGAGCAGCAGTGCGGGAACGCCCAGTTCCGGCGCCGTGATCTGAGGTTCCGCGCAGATGACGAGGGCCGGGTCCGTCTCACGGACCCGGCCCTCACCGTCGTAGAACCGCCTTTTTGCCTGCTGTCTTTCAGAACAGCCGGAGCTTGTCGTCCTCGATGCCCCTCATGGCGTTGTAGTCCAGCACCGTGCATCCGATGCCGCGGTCCGTGGCGAGGACGCGGGCCTGGGGCTTGATCTCCTGGGCCGCGAAGACGCCGCGGACCGGGGCGAGATGGGGATCGCGGTTCAGTAGCTCCAGGTAGCGGGTGAGCTGCTCCACGCCGTCGATCTCGCCGCGCCGCTTGATCTCGACCGCGACGGTCCGTCCCTCGGCGTCCCGGCACAGGATGTCGACCGGGCCGATGGCCGTCATGTACTCGCGGCGGATGAGCGTGTAACCGTCGCCGAGGGTCTCGATGCGGTCGGCGAGCAGCTCCTGCAGGTGTGCTTCCACGCCGTCCTTGATCAGGCCGGGATCCACACCCAGTTCGTGCGAGGAGTCGTGGAGGACTTCCTCCATCGTGATGATCAGCTTCTCGCCCGCCTTGTTGATGACGGTCCAGACGCCGTCCTCGTCGCCGGAACCCTCCTTCAGGGTGCAGGGCGGCGACATCCAGTTCAGGGGCTTGTAGGCGCGGTCGTCCGCGTGGATCGACACGCTGCCGTCCGCCTTCACCAGGATCAGGCGGGGCGCCGAGGGGAGATGGGCGGTGAGCCGGCCCGCGTAGTCGACGGAGCATCGGGCAATGACGAGACGCATGGTCGGCAACGCTACTCGACGGGTGCGGGTCGACGCGATTCGCGTCGGCAGAGCGCCCCTGTTGTCCCGGAAGACCCGAGACAACCCTTGTTCATTTGTGGCTGATTGTGCGCCCAATGAGTGCTCTCCATGTACGCATTTTTGTGGTGCGGTCACCGTCCGTTGCTTACCGTAGTAAACGGGAGGTCGCGAGTCGGGTACTGAGCGTGTTCGGTATCGCGAACCCCCCTATCTGTCCGGCAACCCCTGTCGACCACGGGGGTGCGAGAGGAGAACCCATGTCGCTCGACGTCTCACCGGCCCTACTCGAAAAGGCCGAGCGAGGCGAGGTCGACGAAGCCCAATTCGTCGACTGCGTCCGGACCTCCCTGCCCTACGCATGGGAGATGATCAGCTCCCTGGTGGCCCAGCTGAAGGTCGACGGCGGCAACTTCGCCGACAACCAGACGCCCCCGCCGGACGAGCAGGCACGCGGACAACTGCTGCGTGCGCTCGCGAGCGACGCCATACGCGGAGCGCTGCAAAGGCACTTCGGTGTGCGGCTGGCCTTCCAGAACTGCCACCGCGTGGCGGTGTTCCCGCTGGACGCCTCGGTCGACGAGACGCTGGCCCGCTTCACCTCGGTCCGCAGTCAGCTGCTCAACCAGTCCCCGGAGTTCCGGGACTGCTGAGAAGCAGGCCGCTTGCTTGCCGCTCCGTACGCGGGAGGTGTGTCAGTACTGGGGCGGCAAGCTCCTTGCAGTGCAGGCCCGTCAACCGAGGTGCGGGAGCACCTCGGCACCCAGCCGCCGTACATTCTCCTCGGTGGCCGCCAGGTCCCCCGAGCCCTCGACGAGCAGCGCGAAGCGGGAGATGCCGGTCCGCTCGCTGGTCGCCGCGAGCCGGTCGGCGCACAGGCGCGGGGTGCCCACCGGGTGCAGCCCGCAGAGCAGTTCGGTGTAGGCGAGCGGGTCGCGCATCTGCCGGCTCCGGCCGTCGACCGTGACATGTGCTTCGAGTCCCTGCTTCAGCCAGCCCGGCATCGCCTTCGTCAGTGCCTCCACCGCGTCCGTACGCCGGTCCGCGATCTGGCAGACGCCGGCCGAGACATGGGCCGCGCCGAGGACCTCGTCCGCCGGATGCCCGGCGGCGCGCGCCAACTGCCGCCACAGGGCGACCATCTCGGCCTTCTCCTCGTCGCCCACATGCATCCCGAGGAGCATCGGCAGCCCGCGCTCGGCGGCCGTCCGTACGCTCGACGGCGAGGTGCACGCGACGACGACCTCGGGGCCCGCCGTGTCCGTCAGGGACTCCGACGGCCTTGGTACGACGGGGACTTCACGGAAGGCGAAGCGATCCCCGGCCGCCGCGACCGACGGCTCGCGCAGCCAGCGAACCAGCAGATCGAGTGATTCCGGGAACCCCTTCTCGTACGCCTCGATGCCTGACCCGAACACCTCCAGATCGACCCACGGCCCGCCCCGCCCCACGCCCAGCGAGAAGCGCCCGCCGGAGGTGATGTGCAGCAGCGCGGCCTGCTCGCCGACCGACACCGGGTGGGAGGTGGGGAGCACGGTCACCGCCGTGCCCACCCGGATCCGGCGGGTGCGGCCGAGCAGTAACGCCGCCAGGGTGATCGCCGACGGGCAGGTCCCGTAGGGCACGAAGTGGTGCTCGGCCAGCCAGACCGAATCCAGACCGGCTTCTTCGGCGATCTCGGCCGAGCGGACCGCGCGGTGCAGCGCCTCCCCCTGGCCCTGCCCCGGGAACTGGGCCGCCAACACGAAACTTCCCACGTGCATCGCTTTTCCTGCTTCCTTGGCCCCGACGCGGAGCTCCCCCACCCGCATAACCGTCTGACACGTGCCGAGGACACGGCCTGGCAAAGGGATTTGCGGATTGTCTGCAGAATCGGCCCTCGCGGCGGGGCCGGCGCCGACCTGTCCTCTACGCGTACCCCCGTCCGCGCCCCGTAGGCTGGACAGGACCCGTGCTTCCTGTATAGCCCCGTGAGGTGTCCCGTGTCCCCGCGTCGCAACCGACCCAAGGGAGCCGACCCGTCGGACTCGTCCGGCCGGAGCGCCGAGGACGACCGCCCCGGCCGCTACGGCGGCTGGCAGTCGACGGAGAGCTGGCAGGGCGAGGAGTGGAGCGTGCGGCACGTCGCGGGCGCCAGCGCGCAGGGCAAGACCTACCGCTGCCCCGGCTGCGAGCAGATGATCCCCTCCGGCGTCCCGCATGTCGTGGCCTGGCCGGAGCACTCGGGCGTCGACGACCGCCGCCACTGGCACAAGGCGTGCTGGAACGCGAAGGACCGCCGCACCACGCGGGTGCAGCGGTCCCGTAACGCGCCGAGGTTCTGAACGGGGCCAGAGGCTAGACGTCGCGCTTCTGCAGCAGCACGACCGCGCCGGCGAACGCGGCGGCCGTCACTCCCAGGGCGATCCACAGCGGGTCCCAGCCGGTCGGGCCCGAGTTGCTGAGCGACGTGGTGTAGAAGGCGCCGAGCTGGTTCGGGATCGAGTAGTCGAACAGCGCCTGGCGCAGGTCCTCCAGCGCCGACGAGAACATGAACAGCGCGATCACCAGCGGCGCCAGCACGAGGCCGATCATGAGGGTGATGGCGCCCGCCGAGTGCCTGATGATCGAGCCGACGACGAGCGAGAGCAGGCCGAGCAGCGCGATGTAGAGCGAGATGCCGAGCGTGCCCTTCAGCCACTCACCGCCGGACGGCTCCTTGGCGCCGTCCAGCATGCCCACGTCCGCGAGGGCGACGAGGAGCACCGACACGAACGTCACGGTGAACGCCACCGAGAAGAACACGATCGCCTTCGCCGCCAGCACCCGGCCCCGGGAGGGGCACGCGGTCATCGTGGTCCGGATCATGCCGGTGCCGTACTCCGACGCCGTGGTCAGCACGCCGAGCGTGATGATGCACATGCTGCCCAGCAGCAGCCCGAAGACACCGAAGGACAGCGGGTTGTCGCCGGACAGATCGGTCTCGTCCGCGTTGGCGGAGACCAGCGTGGCCACCAGCATTCCGATGCCGACGACGAGCAGCACGAACACGCCGAGCGTCCACATCGTGGAGCGCACCGACCTGATCTTCGTCCACTCCGAGGCGATCACGTGCCCGAGGTGCGTGCGCACGACGGGGATCGGCGAGGTGTAGGTGGGATACGACGAACCGGGCGCGCCCGCCTGCCAGTTGGGTGCGGCGGTCTGCGGCATCGGGGGCTGGGGCGTGCTCATCGGGCGTCCTCGGGCTTGGTCAGGTCGGCGGGGGCGGCCGCGGGGGCCTGGGGCGCCTGGGGCGCCGACTGGGCGTACGGGTTGGCCGGGCCCGCCGCAGGCGCGCCGGGGGCTCCGTAGGGGGCCGCAGAGGGCTGCCCGGAGCCGTACGGGCCGGCGGGCGCCGCACCCTGCGGGCCCGGGCCGCCCTGTGGCATCGCGAAGGCCTGGCCGCTCTGCTGGGGCGGCGGCGGGGCGTACCAGTCGGGCTGGCCCTGCCCCGGCACCGGCATCGGCGGCTGCGCACCGGGCGGCAGGGGCTGCATCAGCCCGGCCTTCTGGTCGATCGTCGAGCGGTAGTCGACGGCTCCCTGCGTCATCCGCATGTACGCCTCCTCCAGCGAGGCCTGGTGCGGCGACAGCTCCCACAGTCGTACGTCGCTGTCGTGCGCGATGTCGCTGATGCGGGGGAGCGGCAGTCCCGTGATGCGCAGGGCGCCGTCCTGCTCGGGCAGCACGTGCCCGCCCGCCTCGGTCAGCGCGGACGTCAGCTTCTCGCGCAGCTGCGGCTCGGTGTCCGGCGTGCGCACGCGCGCGAAGTCGGCCGAGTTCGCCGAGATGAAGTCCTTGACGCTCATGTCGGCCAGCAGCTGACCGCGGCCGATCACGATCAGCTGGTCGGCGGTGAGAGCCATCTCACTCATCAGGTGGGAGGAGACGAAGACCGTACGCCCCTCCGCCGCGAGCGCCTTCATGAGGTTGCGCACCCAGAGGATGCCCTCGGGGTCGAGGCCGTTGACCGGCTCGTCGAACAGCAGCACCTGCGGGTCGCCGAGGAGCGCGGCGGCGATGCCCAGGCGCTGCCCCATGCCGAGGGAGAAGCCCTTGGAGCGCCTCCTGGCCACATCCTGGAGGCCGACCACGCCCAGTACCTCGTCGACCCGGCGCGCCGGGATCCCGGACAGCTGGGCCAGGCACAGCAGGTGGTTGCGGGCCGACCGCCCGCCGTGCACGGCCTTGGCGTCGAGCAGGGCACCCACCTGGCGGGGAGCGTTGGGCAGCCTGGGGTACGGGTATCCGCCGATCGTCACCTGCCCCGCGGTGGGGTTGTCCAGGCCGAGGATCATGCGCATCGTCGTCGACTTGCCGGAACCGTTGGGTCCCAGGAAGCCGGTGACGGCGCCGGGCCGCACCTGGAAGGAGAGGTTGTACACGGCGGTCTTGTCGCCGTAGCGCTTGGTCAGGCCGACAGCCTCGATCATGCTCCGCACCCATCGAAAGGATCAGGACAGCAGGGCACACGCCCCCGTAAGGGTTAGGAGGATATCGAGGCGCTGACGGTTCCGCTCAAGAGGAAGTAAAAGACCAGCCCCCGCTTACGTCTTCGCTCACGCGTCCCGCCTCTTCAGCAACACGTATCCGCCGAACAGTGCGGCGAGGGCCCACAGCACCATGATCCCGAGTCCGCCCCAGGGGCCGTAGGGAGTGTCGTCGTCGATCGGCGTGACCACCTGCATGATCTTGCTGCCGGCCTGGTCGGGCAGGAACCGGCCGATCTTCTTCGTCGCGTCGACGTTGCCCAGGATGTTGGAGATCAGGAAGAAGAACGGCATCAGGATGCCCAGCGACAGCATCGGTGAGCGCAGCATCGCGGCGACGCCCATCGAGAACACCGCGATGAGGGTCATGTAGACACCGCCGCCGATCACGGCGCGCAGGACGTGCGGATCGCCGATGGCGGCCCGGTGCGAGCCGAGCATCGCCTGCCCGAGGAAGAAGGCGACGAAGCTGGTGACCATGCCGACGGCGAGGGCGAGGCCGGTCGCCACGGCGATCTTGCTGAACAGGAACGCGCCGCGCTGGGGGACTGCGGCCAGTGAGGTGCGGATCATGCCGGTGCTGTACTCGTTCGAGACGACCAGCACGCCGAACACGATCATGGCGAGCTGACCGAGGCTCATGCCGGCGAAACTGATGAACGTCGGGTCGAAGGAGAGCCGGTCCTGCCGGCTCATGTTGTCGAACTCGTGCCCGGACAGCGCCGAGATGAGCATGCCGAGCGCGACGGTGACGACCACGGAGAGGGAGAGCGTCCACACCGTGGACGCCACCGACCGGATCTTGGTCCACTCGGACCGTACGACCTGGATCGCCGCCATGCTCAGCTCCTCTTCCAGTCCTCGCCCCAGCGCGGCCGCTCAGGGGGCGCCGGCGCCTCGTGGGGTGTGTCGGCGTGTGCGTGGTACTCCACCGACTCCGCGGTCAGCTGCATGAACGCCTCCTCCAGGGAGGCCTGCTGGGGGCTCAGCTCGTGCAGCACGAGCTGGTGCTCCGCGGCCAGCTCGCCGATCTGCTCGGCCTTGCCGCCGTCCACCTCCAGCACGCCGCTGCCGGACTCGATGACGGTGACCCCGGCCTCGTGCAGCACGTCGAGCAGCCGCTCGCGCTGCGGGGAGCGGATGCGGATGTACGACCGTGAGTTCCGCTCGATGAAGTCGGCCATGGACGTATCGGCGAGCAGCCGCCCCTGTCCGATGACCACGAGGTGCTCGGCGGTCAGCGCCATCTCGCTCATGAGGTGGGAGGAGACGAAGACCGTACGGCCCTGCGCCGCGAGCGATTTCATCAGGTTGCGGATCCAGTGGATGCCCTCGGGGTCGAGGCCGTTGACCGGCTCGTCGAACATCAGGATCCGCGGGTCGCCCAGCAGCGCCCCGGCGATCCCGAGTCGTTGTCCCATGCCGAGCGAGAACCCCTTGGCCTTCCTCTTCGCCACCGCCGTGAGGCCCACGGTGTCCAGGACCTCGGCCACCCGCCGCTTCGGGATGCCGTTGCTCTGGGCCAGGCACAGCAGATGGTTGAAGGCGCTGCGGCCGCCGTGCATGGCCTTGGCGTCCAGCAGGGCGCCGATGTACTTCAGGGGTTCCCTGAGACGGTCGTAGTGCTTTCCGTCGATACGGACGTCCCCTGCGGTGGGCCGGTCGAGCCCGAGCATCATGCGCATCGTCGTCGACTTGCCGGCCCCGTTCGGCCCGAGGAAACCGGTCACCAGGCCGGGTCTGACGGTGAACGTGAGGTTGTTGACCGCCAGCTTCTCGCCGTAGCGCTTGGTCAGGCCCTCGAGCTCGATCATGCGGCCACGCTAAGACGCCGGTTGGGCCCCTGCCACCCGGGCAGGCAACCGGGCGGAAGCCGGGGCGGTCGACAACAGGCCCGCCCTCGCGACCGGGCAGGGGCGGGGGCTAGGCGGTCGGTGAGCGGGCCTGGCGTCGGTGTCAGGTGCGCGCCGACGTCCTGCGGGACGAGCAGGGGCACGGCCGCGATCACGCCCTCGTGCCGCACCTGCCGGCAGGAGAGGGGCAGCAGGAACATCCCGCCTCGCGGCCTCAGCCCGCCGCCGGGGCGGATCCGTCGCTCGCCGGGTCCCGGACGCCGGATCCCGCGCAGGACGGGCCTGCCGTCCCGCGGACGACGGCGGAGCGGCCGCGGGACATCCGCCAGGACGTCCGCCACGGGGCGCCGAAGGGAGGCCGGGCAGGCCAGAGGCCCGCACCTTCGGGGGAGACGGTGCGGGCCTCTGATCGTGCTGCTGGTTACCGGGACTGCTGCGCCGGAACTCCACGGGAGATCGGCTCGTCCTCGGCCGGCGAACCGGCGGCGGCCACCGCGGCGCCCGTGAGCGTCGCGAGCATCTCGCGGACGTTCGTCAGCTGGGCGTTGATGCTGTCGCGGCGGTTGGTGAGGGCGGCCAGCTCGCGCTCGGATTCCGAACGGATCCGGTCGGCCTTGGCGTTGGCGTCGGCCACGATGTCCTCGGCCTGGCGCTGAGCCGTCTCCACCGTCTGGCGGGCGCGGCGCTCGGCGTCCGTGCGCAGCTTCTCCGCCTCGAGGCGCAGCTGCTCCGCGCGGTGCTCGATCTCCGCGAGACGCTTCTCCGCCTTCTGCTGACGCGACGCGAGGTCGCGCTCGGACTGCTCGCGGCGCTTGGCGAGGTTCGTCTCGAAGTCGGCGGCGGCCTGCGCGGCCTTGGCGCGGGTCTCCTCGAAGAGGGCGTCGGCCTCCTCGCGCTTGGACTGCGCGTCCTTCTGTGCCTCGGAACGCAGCTGAGAGGCGTCGCTCTTGGCCTTCTCGACGATGCGGACGCCCTCGTCCTCGGCCTTGGACTTGCGCTCCGCAGCGAACGATTCTGCGTCGTTGCGGACCTGCTGGGCCGCCGACTCCGCGAGCTCGCGGTGCTGTTCGGCCGCGCGACGGGCCTCCTCGCGCAGATCCTTGGCCTCCTCCTCGGCGAGGCGGAGAATCTTCTCGACACGCGCGCCGAGGCCGGCGTACGAGGGCTCCGCGTCGGTCACCTGGGCCTGGGCGTTCTGCGTTTCGAGGTGGAGTTCCTCGATGCGCTTTTCCAGGGCGGTGATACGGGCCAGAGCGCTGTCACGGTCGGAGACGAGCTTCGAGATGCGTTCGTCCACCTGAGCGCGGTCGTACCCACGCCGCACAAGCTCGAAGCCGTAGGGGGAAGTGTCGCTCATGGGGTTCCTGTCAAATGAGACCGGTGAGGTGATAGGGGAATCCTAGGGGCCGAAGCGGTGTGTCATCGAGCGGATACGTGTTTGATCTGGAGAATGACACCCCTTTTGGGTGGCTGACCGCGGGACGGCTTGCCAAAAACTTGGTCAAAGGCCCCAGACAGCGTCGGTTGCGGACCTGTCGATCAGCTGTCCGACGGCTTACCCGAACGAGGGGCGCCGACCGTGACGCCCGCCTTGACGCCGCCGTCCTTGCCCGCCGTTGGGGTCTCGAAAGACTCCAACGCCTCCAGGACGTCCTGGACACGGGAGATCTCGGCATTGATGTCCTCGCGCCGGCGCACCAGGATCTCCAGCTCCCGCTTGCCTTCCTCGACGGTGCGCCGGGCCTCGCGGATCGCCTCGGCCTTGAGCTCCTCGGCCTCCCGCACGAGCGCCGCCTTCTTCAGCTCGGCCTCCTTCAGGAGCCCCTCGGCCTTCTTCACGGCGGCGATACGGACCTTGCCCGCCTCGGAGTTCGCCTCCGAGACCAGCTCCTTGGCCTTCGCCTGTGCCTTGGCCAGCTGCTCCTCGGCGGCCTTGATGAGCGCGTCGCAGCGGTCGCCCGTGGACTTCATCGTCTCGGCGGACTCGCGCCGGGCCCGCTCGTGCAGCGCCTCGATCTCGCCGGTGATCCGGTCGCGCAGCTCCTCCGCGCGCTCCCGGATCTGCGTGGCGTCCCGGCGGGCGCCGACGAGCAGCTCGTCGGCGTCCGTACGGGCCTTCTCCACCCGCGAGTTGCCCTCGATCGTGGCCGCCGACACCAGGCGGTCCGCCTCCGTGCGGGCCGCGCCCACCATGGAGTCGGCCTGCGCCTCGGCGTCGGCGGTGGTCTTGTGGGCCTGCTGCTGTGCCTCGGTGAGCAGCTTGTCGGCCTCGGCCGTGGTCTCCGTGATGAGCGTGTCGACCTGCTCGGCCACGTCCGAGCGCCGTTTGTTGGCGTCCCTGCGGGCCTCGTCGAGGGTCCGGTCGGCTTCCTCGCGCGCCGCGTTGACCAGCCGCTCGGCCTCCGCAGCCGCCCCGGCCTTGACGCGCTCGGACTCGCCGCGCACCCGCTCGGCGTGCTGCTGCGCGGAGCCGACCGTCTCGGCGGCCTCGGCCCGCAGCCGCTCCGCGTCCCCGGCGGCGTCCGCGATGAGCTTCTCGGCCTTGGTGACCGCCTCGGCCCGCACCCGCTCGGCCTCGGCAACCGTGTCGGAACGCAGCCGGTCGGTGTCCGCGACCGTCTCCGTCGTGAGCCGCTCCGCCTCGCTGCGTGCCTCGGTGATGAGGGTGTCCGCCTGGGTGGCGGCGTCCGACCGGATGCGGTTGGCGTCTTCGCGGGCGTCCGCCCGGGTGCGCGCCGCCGCCTGGTCGGACTCGGCGATCGCGTCGGACGCCTCCGTACGCACCCGCTGTGCGTATTCGGCGGCCTCCGAGCGCAGCCGCTCGGACTCCGCGATCGCCTCCGAAACCGTGCGCTCCGCGAGCGACTTGGCGGCGTCCGTCTCCTCCCTCGCCTGGCGCCGGATCCGGCCCGCGTCCTCGGACGCCCGCTCCCGCTCGGAGTAGGCGTCGGCACGGACCCGGTCCGATTCCTCCTGCGCCTCGCGCCGGGTGTGGTCCGCCGCGTGCTCGGCGGCGCTGCGCAGCCCGGTGATCTCCTCCTGGGCCTGCTCGTGCAGCCCGGCCACGGAGTCCCGTACCTGCTGGGCGTGTTGCTCGGCGGCCGACACCATCTCGTTCGCGCGCCGGTCGGCCTCCTCGACCAGCCGGACCGCCTCGGCCTGTGCCTCCTCGACGCGGTTGCGCGCCGATGCCAGCAGCTCCTCGCTCTGCTCGCGGGCCCGCTCGCGCTCCTGGTCGGCCTCGGCGCGCGCGGCGCCGAGGGTCTCCTCGGCCTCGCGACGGCGCCGGCCGGCCTCCTCCTGCGCGGCGGCCAGCGTCTCCGAGGCCTCCGTGCCGAGCCGCTCGGCGGCGGCCTGCGCCTCCGCCCGGACCCGGTCGGCGGTGTCCAGGGCCTCCGACTTCAGCCGCTCGGCCTCGGCCGCGGCCTCCGACCGCAGGCGTACGGCGACGGCCTCGCTCTCGGCACGCGAGGCGGACGCGTCCGACGCGGCCTCGTCGCGCAGCCGGTCGGCCTCCGCCTCGGCCTGCTGCTGCAGGGTGCGGATCCGTTCGGCGGCCTCGGCGCGCAGCCGGTCGGCCTCCTCGGCGGCCTCGCGGCGGATGCGCGACGCCTCCTCGCGGGCCTCGGTCAGCGCCCGCTCGGCGGCGGCGAGCCGGTCCGCGGTCTCCGCGTGCAGCCGCGTCAGCTCCTCGGCGGCCTCCGCGCGGCGTGCCTCTATGGCCCGCTCGGTCTCCTCGTGCAGCTCGCGCGCGGCCTGCTCGGCGTCGGCCTTGATGCCCTCGGCCTGCTCGACGACCTCCTCGCGGTGCCGCTCGGCCTCCTGCCGGGTGCGCTGCAGCGTCTCCTCGGCCTGCCGGCGCAGCGTGGTCGCCCGCTCGATGGCCTCCGTGCGGACCTTCTCGCTGTCCGTGGTGGCCTTCTGGCGCAGCTCGTCCGCGTCCTGCTTGGCCTTCGCCAGCAGCTCCTCGGCGGTCTTGGCCGCCTCCTCGATCTGCTGGACGGCCTCCTTGCGGGCCTCCGCGCGGATCTTCTCGCCCTCGGCGACCGCGTCGGCACGCAGCTGCTCGGCCTCGCCGCGCAGCCGGCGCGCCTCCTCCTGAAGCTCGACCGTCTTGGCGCGGTACTCCTTGGTGTCGTCCTTCGCCGAGCCCTTGAGCTGTTCGGCGATGTCGTGCGCCTCGGCGCGCAGCCGGTCGGCCTCGGTCTCCGCCTCGCGGCGGATCCGCTCGGCCTCCTCGGCGGCCGCCTTGGTGGTGTTCTGCGCGTCCTCCTGCGCCTTGTTGAGGACGTCCTCGGCGGTCTTGGCCGCCTTCGACAGCTGGGTCGCGCTCTCCTCGGCAGTGAGCGTGCGGGCCTTCTCGGCGGCCTCCGCGACGATCCGCTCGGCCTCCGCGCGGGCGTCCGCGACGGCCTGCTCGGCGTCCGACCTGGTGGCCTCCGCCTCCTTGGTGGCCTCCTCGACCAGCCGGGCGACCTGTTCCTTCGCCGTACGCGTGCGCTGTTCGTTCGCCGACTCGGCGCTCGTGAGGGCCTTCTCGGCTGCCGCCGTGGCCTCGGTGACGAGCTTGTCGGCCTCGGCCTGCGCCTTGCGCAGCGCCTCCTCGGCCTCCGTCATGCGCTGCTCGGCGGTCCGGCTCAGCTCCTGCGCCTGGCGGCGGGCGGAGTCCGACTCCGAGACGGTGGAGGTGCGCAGCTGCTCCGCGTGGTCGGTGGCCTCCTGGGCCTGTGTGGACGCGGCGTTCAGCAGCCGCTCGGCGTCCGTACGGGCCCTGAGCAGCAGCTGCTCGGCCTCCGCGCGGGCCGCTTCGGCGTCGGCCTCAAGGCGCTGCCGGGCCTCGGTCGCGACCCGCTCGGCCTCGGCGCGCGCGGCGGCCATGGCCTGCTCGGCCTCGGCGCGGGACTCGTCCAGGAGCCGGCGGGCCTGGGACTCCGAGCGGGCGCGTAGTTGCTCCGCCCATGCCACGTTCTCGTTGACGTGCGACTCGACGGTCTGCCGGCGCTCCGACAGCTCCTGGTCGAGCTGCTGGCGCCGGGTGACCGCCTCCTGGTGCAGCTCCGCCTGCAGCCGGGCCGCGTTCTCCGCGTGTTCCTGGAGGATGCGCTGGGTCTGTGCCCGCGCCTGGCTCAGCTCGCGCTCGGCGTCCTGGCGCAGCTGGTCGGCCTGGACCTGCGCGTTGCGCAGCAACTGCTCGGCCTGGTAGCCGATGTCGCCGCCACCGGCGTCGTAGGAGGGCCGGGACATGATGGTGCGGCGCGCCTCGTGCAGCTTGGCGCGCAGCACCTCGACCTGGTAGCCGAGGTCCTCGGCGTGCTGGATCGCCTTTTCCCGCTCGGTCTTCAGCCGCTCCATCTCGGCCTCGAACCGAGAGAGGTGGTCGACGTCAGCCGCCGGCTCTCGCTCCTGGCGTTCGTAGCCCCGCACTGCGCGGTCCCATCCGTCCCCTGGTCGCAAGTCTGGCCATACGAGCTCCGTCCATCCGCCGAACGGGGCCCCCGGGGAATGGTGTCAGATCAACGGCGGAGCACGGGCTGCTGCCCCGACGCCCGCCCCCCGAAACCCGGTCCCCGGCGGTCCCGGCGCAGAGGTGGCGTCGTCCGCCCGGAGGGCGGGCCGCGCGACATCCGGCGCGTGCGATCGCAAGGCGCCGGAAGGTCCTCGTGGCGGGGAGCCACCAGGGCCTTTCGGCAGCGCGGCGAGCGTGCGTGCCAGGCGTCGCACGGCAGGCGCCACCTCTGACGCCAGGACCGGGTCACCCCCCAAGAAGCGGCGACCACCCCCAACCCTACCGGCCCATATGTACGGGGGTCAGTGCTCAGGTGACTCAACAGGCGCCGAAGTGACCAGTTCTGTCAGAACTCCGTGGCAATCCTTGGGGTGCAGGAACGTGATCCGTGACCCCATGGAACCGCGTCGCGGCTCTTCGTACAGAACGCGTACGCCCTTGTCGCGGATGTCCGCGGCCTCGCTGTCGACGTCCGCCGTGCCGAAGGCGATGTGGTGGACGCCCTCGCCGTTCTTGTCGAGCCACTTGGCGACGGTCGAGTCCGGACGCGTCGGCTCCAGAAGCTGCAGGTAGGAGGCGCCGCCGTCGGACGTGTCGTTGATCTTGAGCATGGCCTCGCGCACGCCCTGCTCCTCGTTGACCTCGGAGTGGAACACCTCGAAGCCGTACGTGGCCCGGTAGAACTCGACAGTTGTGTCGAGGTCGAAGCAGGCGATCCCGATGTGGTCGATTCGCGTCAGCATGGTGTTAGTGCAGCGCTCCCCCAGTAGTTACGCAACGTGCGCGCGATCACACCGACGGCCGGGTGACGGCACGGAGTGCCACTCAGTACATTCGAAGTAAACCCTCGTTCACTTCTTCAGCTGTGCAGCTGGAAGGGGATCGCACCTCATGTCTGGAACGAACAGCACGACCTCCGTGATCGTCGCGGGTGCTCGCACCCCGATGGGGCGGTTGCTCGGCTCTCTCAAGTCCTTCTCCGGAGCCGACCTCGGCGGTTTCGCGATCAAGGCCGCCCTCGACCGTGCGGGCATCGGTGGCGACCAGGTCCAGTACGTGATCATGGGTCAGGTGCTGCAGGCCGGCGCCGGCCAGATCCCGGCACGCCAGGCCGCGGTCAAGGCCGGCATCCCGATGAGCGTCCCGGCACTCACCGTCAACAAGGTGTGTCTGTCCGGCCTCGACGCCATCGCCCTCGCCGACCAGCTGATCCGCGCCGGCGAGTTCGACGTGATCGTCGCGGGCGGCCAGGAGTCCATGACCAACGCCCCCCACCTGCTGCCGAAGTCCCGTGAGGGCTTCAAGTACGGGGCGATCGAGATGCTCGACGCCATGGCGTACGACGGCCTGACCGACGCCTTCGAGAACATCGCCATGGGCGAGTCGACGGAGAAGCACAACACACGCCTCGGCATCCGGCGCCCCGAGCAGGACGAGATCGCCGCCCTGTCCCACCAGCGCGCGGCCGCCGCCCAGAAGAACGGCATCTTCGAGGCCGAGATCACCCCGGTGGAGATCCCGCAGCGCAAGGGCGAGCCGGTCCTCTTCAGCAAGGACGAGGGCATCCGCGGCGACACCACCGCGGAGTCCCTGGGCAAGCTGCGCCCGGCGTTCACCCGGGACGGCACGATCACCGCCGGTTCCGCCTCGCAGATCTCGGACGGTGCGGCGGCCGTGGTCGTGATGAGCAAGGCCAAGGCGCTGGAGCTGGGCCTGGACTGGATCGCGGAGATCGGCGCGCACGGCAATGTGGCGGGTCCGGACAACTCCCTGCAGTCCCAGCCGTCCAACGCGATTGCGCACGCCCTGAAGAAGGAGGGCCTGGAGGTCGAGGACCTGGACCTCGTCGAGATCAACGAGGCCTTCGCGGCCGTGGCCGTGCAGTCAATGAAGGACCTCGGGATTTCCACGGAAAAGGTGAATGTCAACGGCGGCGCGATCGCCCTGGGCCACCCGATCGGCATGTCCGGCGCCCGGCTCGTCCTGCACCTGGCACTGGAGCTCAAGCGCCGGGGCGGCGGCGTGGGCGCGGCCGCGCTGTGCGGCGGCGGCGGTCAGGGTGACGCGCTGATCGTGCGGGTACCCAAGGCCTGAACCCGTCGCCGGGCAATTCTCTGAACGGAGCTGTGATGCAGGACGTCTCCACCCTGGTGGCCCAGGCCAGGGAAGGCCGGCCGCGGGCCGTGGCCCGGCTGATCTCGCTGGTCGAGGGGGCGTCCCCGCAGCTCAGGGAGGTCATGGAGGCGCTCGCTCCGCTCACGGGGAACGCGTACGTGGTCGGTCTGACCGGTTCCCCGGGCGTCGGCAAGTCCACGTCGACCTCCGCGCTCGTGACGGCGTACCGAAATCAGGGCAGACGGGTCGGCGTCCTGGCCGTCGACCCGTCGTCGCCCTTCTCGGGCGGCGCCCTCCTCGGTGACCGTGTCCGCATGTCGGATCACGCCTCGGACCCCGGCGTCTACATCCGTTCCATGGCGACCCGCGGTCACCTGGGCGGCCTCGCCTGGGCCGCCCCGCAGGCGATCCGCGTGCTGGACGCGGCGGGCTGCGACGTGATCCTGGTCGAGACGGTGGGCGTGGGCCAGTCGGAGGTGGAGATCGCCTCCCAGGCGGACACGAGTGTGGTGCTGCTGGCCCCGGGCATGGGCGACGGCATCCAGGCGGCGAAGGCCGGCATCCTCGAGATCGGCGACGTCTACGTCGTCAACAAGGCGGACCGGGACGGCGCGGACGCCACCGCCCGCGAGCTGAACCACATGCTGGGCCTGGGCGAGTCCCGCGGCCCCGGCGACTGGCGCCCACCGATCGTCAAGACGGTCGCCGCGCGCGCCGAGGGCGTCGACGAGGTCGTCGAGGCCCTGGAGAAGCACCGCGCGTGGATGGAGGAGCGGGGAGTGCTGGCGCAACGCCGCCTCGCCCGTGCGTCACGCGAGGTGGAGACCATCGCGGTGACGGCCCTGCGCGCCCGCATCAGCGACCTGCACGGCGATCGCCGGCTGAGTGTGCTGGCGGAGCGGATCGTGGGCGGGGAGCTGGATCCGTACGGCGCTGCGGACGAGTTGGTGGCGGGGCTGACGGAGGGCTGAGGCGGCCTTTCCGCGGCCCGTCGCCAACTCCCCACTCCCGCTGCTACGTTGATGCACATGTACCTCCTCCTGGCATAGGGCGCGCCCGAGCCCGCGCATGGCGAGCGGTGACCGACCGCACGGTCCGCGCGGCGATCAGGCGTCCCCTTTCCGCCTCGAGTCGAGGAACTCCCGTGTCTTCCATACCGGTCGGACGGCCGTCGTACGCCGCCGTCCTTCGTATCCCGCATGCCCGCCGCACCTTCGCCGCCGCCCTGCTCGGCAGACTGTCGTACGGCGTGGTCCCGCTGTCCGTGATGCTCGCCGTGACCCGGGCCACCGGGTCCTACGCGGTGGCGGGCACCGTCATGGCCCTCTTCGGCGGCACCAGCGTCTTTCTGTCGCCCGCGAGGGCGGCCCTGACCGACCGGCACGGCCCGCGCCGCGCGCTCGTCCCGATGGTCGTCGCCTACGCCGCCCTGCTCGGGCTGCTGACGGTGCTCCTGGGGCGTCCTGGGGACGCCTCGCCGCTGACTCTGGGGGCGGTGACCGCCGCGGCGGGCGCCTGCACTCCGCCGCTGGGCCCGACCATGCGCGCGGTCTGGGGCCGACTCGCCCCGGACCGTGATCTGTTGCAGCGCGCCTACAGCCTCGACGGCGTCGCCGAGGAACTGCTCTTCGTCTCGGGGCCGTTGCTGGTCGGCGTCCTCGTGGGCTTCGCCCCGCCGACGGCCGGGATCGTCTTCGGCACGTTGCTGATCGTGGTCGGGACCGTCGGGTTCGTGTCGTCGCCGGTGGCACGGGACATGCGGTCACAGGACGGGTCGGCGCGGCACCGGTCCGACGGGCGGCCGGTGCTGCTCGGGCTCCGACGGCCCGTGACCGCCGCCGCGGGCGTCGGGCTCGCGCTCGGCGCGGTCGATCTGCTGGTCGTCGCGTTCACCGGACGGCACGGGTACGGCGGTGACAGCGTGGCCTGGGTACTGGCCGCCCTGTCCGCGGGAAGCGCCGTCGGCGGACTGCTCAACGGGGCGGTGACCTGGCGGGCCCCGGCAGAAAGGCGGCTGCCCCTGCTGACCGCAGGGCTGGGGCTCGCGCTCCTGGGCGCCGCACTGGTCCCGGACCTCGTCACGCTCGCCCTGGCCGCCACCGTGGCCGGTTTCTTCGTGTCCCCGGCGATCACCACGGCCTACCTGATCGCCGACGAGTCCGCCGCACCGGACACCCACGTCCGCGCCGGCGCCTGGGTCAACACGGCCGTCAACGCGGGCGGCACGGCCGGAACCTCAGCCGCCGGCGCGCTGGCAGGAGCCTTGCCGACGGGCTGGTGTTTCGCGGCG
Organism: Streptomyces sp. DF42; assembly: GCF_058267695.1. Lineage (NCBI taxonomy): Bacteria > Bacillati > Actinomycetota > Actinomycetes > Kitasatosporales > Streptomycetaceae > Streptomyces > Streptomyces sp. DF42. Next base: position 6,623,443 of record NZ_CM177859.1, read on the forward strand.
ACCGGCGGCGTCGTACTGCTGGCGGCGCTGGCGACGGTGACGGTCGCGGGTCCGGTTCGGGTCACGGTGGTCTGATGTGTCCGTCGGCTCTCTCGTGTTGTCCGAGGCGGCGCCGTCGGGTCGTGCATGAGGCTGTCTGGCGGTGTGCGGTGAGTCCGCCGGCAGGGCGACACCGGCGGTCGGCCGCGTCGTGCTGCCGGCGGCGCTGGCGAGGGTGACGGTCGCGGGTCCGGACCGGGCCACGGTGGCCTGACGTGCGCCGGCTCTCTCGTGTTGTCCGAGGCGGCGCCGTCGGGTCGTGCATGAGGCTGTCTGGCGGTGTGCGGTGAGTCCGCCGGCAGGATGAGACGGATCTCGGCCGGGCGTGGCGCGGCGGCGCCGACCACCGTCGCGTCCGGGCTCGCGGAGGCACGCCGTGCCACGGCTGATCGTCGACCACTACAGGTCCGGCGGCCGGCACTGGTGCGACCGGCTGACGTGCGGCGGGCGGGCGGGTCGGCGGCGCCGCCTGCCGGTCGGCGTCGCGCGGCGGGCGGAAAGCGGGCCGTGCGGCCCCCGGGAGTCCCAGTGGCCGCACGGCCCGGTGTGTCCTGCCGGGCGGACTCTAGGGCCGGCGCCCCCGCTGCCCGCGGAGGTGTTGCGCGATGGGCTTCAGGGCCTTGTCGAGTTCCGCCATGGCCTCGGGGGACAGCAGATCGATGAAGTGCCGGCGCACGGACCCCACATGGTGCGGCGCGACCTTCTGCATCGTTTCCATGCCGTGCTCGGTGAGGACGGCGTAGAGCCCGCGGCGGTCGGACTCGCAGTTCTCACGGCGGACCAGGTTCGCGTTCTCCATCCGGGTGATCTGGTGGGAGAGGCGGCTCTTGGACTGGAGGGTGGCGGATGCGAGATCGCTCATGCGCATCCGTACGTCCTCCGACTCGGAGAGGTTCACCAGGATCTCGTAGTCGTTCATCGTCAGGCCGAACGGCTGCAGGTCCCTCTCGAGCTGGTACGTCAACAGCCTGTTGACCTCCAGGTGGGTGCGCCAGGCGCACTGCTCCGCATCGGTCAGCCAGCGAGTGGCCGTCTCGGTCTCCATGAATCAAGTCTACCTAAAATGTTGAAAGGTGAACTAGTGAAGGTGGCGTGACAGTGACGTGCACACGTTCGACGTCACACTCCGCAGACTACCGCTCACAGCCCGAAGCGACGCTGGAGGTCCCCCAGCTGTCCGGGAAGGCGCGGTGCGCCGGCTTGCTGTGAAGGGCCTGTGTGTGCGCCGCCACCAGGCACGCCGGCCTGCTGGGGAACCGCTCCGGTGGCCTGCTCGGCCATCAGGGTCTCCGAGGACTGGAGCAGCACCGTGCCGGCCCCGATGAACTCGAACTGGTGCTCCTCCCCGGAGGCCCCGCCGAGGCCCGTCATCGCACGTAGACCGCCCATGACGCCCGTCAGGTAGCCGTGGTCGTAGTGGTGGCACGGCGAGGGGCAGTCGGCCCAGCCGACGAGCGCCTGTGGGTCCACCCGGATGGGTGGTTCGATGAACACCACCGGACCGTTGGATGCAGCCACGAACTTTCCGGTTCCGATCAGGGTCAGAAAACCCGGCACGATTGATTGCTTGAGAGCGAGACTTGGCTGAAAAGCGAGCAAGTTGCCCGAGCGAATGGTCAGGTTGCCGTCTTCCAGGTCGTACGAATTCACGTCGAAGGCCCGGTCGGCGAGGAGCATCTTGCCCGAGCCCTCCGCCACGACCCAGTCGCTCGCGTGCAGTGGCGAATGAAAGGACGTACGGACAAGTCGGTCGAGTCGGCCGTGCCCGATGCCGTTGAACTCCATCGAGCCGTAGTAGGCGATCATCTTCCCCTTCTGCAGGAACCACTGACTCCCCTTGAGCTCGACGCAGAAGGTGTACTTGTTCACGTTGTCGTCGACCGGCAGGGTCATCGGGTCGAAGACCGTCGGGCCGCCGCCCGGAGCCCCGTACATGCTCAAAGCTTCTCCTCCGAGGCCTGGACGTACACCGCGCCGCTGCCGCTGAGCTCCAGTTGGAAGGCCTCGCCGGAGCCGCGGCCCACCATGTCGCGCCAGCCCAGCGCCGTGGACAGCTTGTTGCGGACGTCGCCGTGGTGGGCGACGTACGCCTGCGGGTCGACGTGGACGGGCCGCTGGGGGGTGATCGGGAGCTCGAAGACGCCGCCGTGGGCCATCACGGCGACGGAGCCGTGGCCCTTGAGGGTGGTCGTGAACAGCCCCTGGCCGGTGACCTGGCCGCGCACCATGCCCATGACGCCGCCCTGCGAGCCCATGAACATCGTGCCCTGCTGGAGCGTGCCCTCGAAGGCGAGCAGGCGGTCCGCCTCCACGTACAGCGTGTCGCCGGTGAGGTTGATGACCTGGACGTGGTGGCCGCCGTGCCCGAACAGAACCGTGCCGCTGCCCTCCACGCTCATCAGCGGCGTGGCCTCGCCCGCGACCCGGCGGCCGATCATCGACATCACCCCGCCCTGGCCGCCCTGGATGTTCGGGGTGAAGGAGACCTCGCCCTTGTAGGCGAGCATGGCCCCACGCTGGCTGAACAGCCGCTGACCGGGCAGGACCGTCGCCTCGACCATCTTGGAGTTGATCTCGCGCAGGGTCATGTCACACATCCCCCGCGATCGTGTTCCGCTCGCTCGGCTGTACGTACACCAGCCCGTCCCCCTCGAAGCGGATCTGGAAGGCCTCGCCGCCGCCCTCCCCGAGAAGCGTGCGGAAGGTCACACCGGACTGGAAGGACTGCCGCAGGTTGCCCTGGTGCGCGATGTAGGCGCCGGGGTCGACGGTCAGCGGGTACTGCGCGCTCACCCGCAGCACCACCGCCGGACCGTCCGACATGATCGCCGCCTGGCCGTGGCCCTCGACGGTCGTCGTGAACAGTCCGTTGCCCTGTGCGGCGCCGCGCATTCCGGTGAAGGTCGTGCCGGTCCTGAGACCGGCGTCGGTCGCGAGCAGATTGCTCGACTCCACGTACAGCTTGTCCCCCTGGAGGCCTACGAGGTTGATCTCGGAGGCGCGGTCCGCGAACCAGCACGTCCCGTGCCCCTTCACCTCCATCACGGTCATCTGCTCGCCGGTGATCCGCCGGGTCACCATTCCCCGGATGCCCTCACCGCCGCCGCTGAGCTTCTTGAAGGCCATCTGCCCGTCGTACGCGACCATCGAGCCGTTCTTCGCCTTCACGGCATCCCCGGTCATGTCGACGGCGAGCACCTTGCTTCCTTGAAGTCGGAACATCGCCACGCTGTGAAGGTAACCGCGGGCGGCTGCTCCGAACAGGGCTCAAAGGTGGAGAGGGACCCTGACCGCACCCTGAGAGGGACGGTTTGTCAGAATGGACGAACGCTTGTGCTTACATTCACAAAGAGCGACCGTCTCCCACCGAAGGTGACCCGTGGACCTCAAGACCGCCACCGCCCTGCGCCGGCTCCGACTCGTCTCGGCCCCCGAGGCCGTGTCCTTCCTCCTGCTGCTGGTCTGCTCCGTGCTGAAGCGGACCACGGATTTCAACGGGGTGCCGGTGATGGGCATGGTCCACGGCGTCCTGTTCATCCTGTACGTGATCTTCTGGGCCGACGCCTGGAACCGCACCAAGTGGCCGCTGAAGACCGCAGCCTTCTACTTCGTCCTCTCCGTGCTGCCCACCGGCGGCTTCTTCGCCGAGCGCAAGCTCAAGCGCGCCGCCGAGGATGAGGTCATCGCCTCGCGCGCCCGCCAGGAAGGGATCGTCAACGCATGATCGTCGCCTTCTCCGTGACGCCTCTGGGGGTCGGCGAAGAGGTGGGGGAGTACGTCGCCGACGCCGTCCGCGTGGTCCGCGAGTCGGGTCTGCCCCACCGCACCGACGCGATGTTCACGAGCATCGAGGGCGAGTGGGACGAGGTCATGGACGTCGTCAGGCGCGCCGTCGCCGCGGTCGAGGCACGGGCACCGCGCGTGTCCCTCGTCCTCAAGGCCGACATCCGCCCAGGAGTGACGGACGGTCTCACCGTCAAGGTGGAGACGGTGGAGCGGTATCTGGCCGAGTAGTCGGCCAAGAGCCAAGAGCCAAGAGCCAAGAGCCAAGAGCCAAGAGCCACGAGCCACGAGCTATGGGCTGTGGGCCGGGGCGCTGGGTCCGGCCCGCTGCCCGTCGCCCGCCCCGGCCGCTCGGCGGACCGAAAGGCGAGACGGGGCTGACCAGCATGTGACCGGCCGGTAAGGTCGATGCCGTGCCGAAGCCGCTCAGTCTTCCCTTCGATCCGATCGCCCGCGCCGACGAACTCTGGAAGCAGCGCTGGGGAAACGTGCCGTCGATGGCGGCCATCACCTCGATCATGCGTGCGCACCAGATCCTGCTCGCCGAGGTCGACGCGGTGGTGAAGCCGTACGGACTCACGTTCGCGCGGTACGAGGCGCTGGTGCTGCTCACCTTCTCCAGGGAGGGCGAGCTGACGATGTCCAAGATCGGCGAGCGCCTCATGGTGCATCCGACGTCGGTGACCAACACCGTGGACCGCCTGGTGAAGTCGGGCCTGGTGGCCAAGCGCCCCAACCCCAACGACGGGCGGGGCACCCTCGCCTCCATCACCGACAAGGGCCGCGAGGTCGTCGAGGCGGCCACCCGCGACCTGATGGCGATGGACTTCGGCCTCGGTGCCTACGACGCCGAGGAGTGCGGGGAGATCTTCGCGATGCTGCGGCCGCTGCGGGTGGCGGCGAGCGACTTCGACGAGGACTGACCCCGCCCAAGATCTCCCGGAACGGGCGGTTACGCTCGACGCCATGAAGAAGAGCGTGCTGACCCGCTACCGCGTCATGGCCTACGTCACCGGTGTGCTGCTGGTCCTGCTGTGCCTGAGCATGATCGCCAAGTACGGCCTGGACGTCGACGGCGCCGCGGACTTCACCCGCGTCGTCGCCATCGCACACGGCTGGCTCTACGTGGTCTACCTGATCTTCGCCTTCGACCTGGGCTCCAAGGCGAAGTGGCCGGTGGGCAAGCAGCTGTGGGTGCTGCTCGCGGGCACGATCCCGACGGCCGCCTTCTTCGTCGAGCGGAAGATCAGCCACGAGCTGGAGGCCAAGGCCGCCGACCCGTCTCCCGCGGTCGCCGAGGCGTAACCCCACCGCCGCACGGACACGCGTGCGGCGGTCTTCCGTCGACATGTACTAGGACGTCCAAGTAACTTCGATGGTATGAACGCTGACGCCATCGAGGAGGGCCGCCGCCGCTGGCAGGCCCGGTACGACGCCTCGCGCAAGCGTGAAGGCACCGGGGGTTCGGGGGCGAAGCCCGCGGGCCCGGGGAACGGGACGCGCACCACGCTCTCCGGGGATCCCGTGGAGCCCGTGTACGGGCCCCGGCCCGGGGACGCGTACGAGGGCTTCGAGCGGATCGGGTGGCCGGGGGAGTACCCCTTCACGCGCGGGCTGTATCCGACCGGGTACCGGGGGCGGACGTGGACCATCCGGCAGTTCGCCGGGTTCGGGAACGCCGAGCAGACCAACGAGCGCTACCGGACGATCCTCGCCAACGGCGGCGGGGGACTGTCCGTGGCCTTCGACATGCCGACCCTCATGGGGCGGGACTCCGACGAGCCGCACTCCCGGGGCGAGGTCGGGCACTGCGGAGTCGCGATCGACTCGGCCGCCGACATGGAGGTGCTGTTCCGTGACATCCCGCTGGATGACGTCACCACCTCCATGACCATCAGCGGGCCGGCCGTCCCCGTCTTCTGCATGTACCTCGTGGCCGCTGAGCGGCAGGGTGTCGACCCCCGGGTGCTCAACGGCACGCTCCAGACCGACATCTTCAAGGAGTACATCGCCCAGAAGGAGTGGCTCTTCCGGCCCGAGCCGCATCTGCGCCTCATCGGTGACCTGATGGAGTACTGCGCCGCCCGGATCCCCGCCTACAAACCGCTGTCGGTCTCCGGCTACCACATCCGCGAGGCCGGGGCGACGGCCGCGCAGGAGCTGGCCTACACGCTGGCCGACGGGTTCGGGTACGTGGAGCTGGGGCTCAGCCGCGGGCTGGACGTGGAAGTCTTCGCGCCCGGACTGTCCTTCTTCTTCGACGCGCACGTGGACTTCTTCGAGGAGATCGCCAAGTTCCGTGCGGCACGCCGCATTTGGGCGCGCTGGATGCGGGACGTCTACGGAGCCCGGTCCGAGAAGGCGCAGTGGCTGCGCTTCCACACGCAGACCGCCGGTGTGTCCCTGACCGCACAGCAGCCGTACAACAACGTCGTACGTACGGCCGTGGAGGCGCTCGCGGCGGTGCTCGGCGGGACCAACTCGCTGCACACCAACGCCCTGGACGAGACCCTCGCGCTGCCGAGCGAGCAGGCCGCGGAGATCGCCCTGAGGACCCAGCAGGTGCTCATGGAGGAGACCGGGGTCGCCAACGTGGCCGATCCGCTGGGGGGTTCGTGGTTCGTCGAGCAGCTGACGGACCGGATCGAGGCGGACGCGGAGAAGATCTTCGAGCGGATCGGGGAGCGAGGGCTGCGGGCGCATCCGGACGGCAGGCACCCGATCGGCCCGATCACCTCCGGAATCCTGCGCGGGATCGAGGACGGCTGGTTCACCGGCGAGATCGCCGAGTCGGCCTTCCGGTACCAACAGGCCCTGGAGAAGGGCGAGAAGAGGGTCGTGGGCGTGAACGTCCACCGCGGATCCGTCACAGGGAACCTGGAGATCCTTCGGGTCAGCCACGAGGTCGAGCGGGAGCAGGTGCGGGTGCTCTCCGGCCGGCGGGCGGCGCGTGACGGGGCCGCGGTGCGCACGGCGCTGGACGGGATGCTCGCCGCGGCCCGGTCCGGCGCGAACATGATCGAGCCGATGCTCGACGCCGTACGCGCGGAGGCGACCCTCGGTGAGATCTGCGGGGTGCTGCGGGAGGAGTGGGGGGTGTATACGGAGCCTGCGGGGTTCTAGTGTGATGCGCCGGCACACCAGGTACCAGGGAGCTCCGCCCCCTGGCCCCCGTCGGCCCACGGCCTCGTCCTCAGTCGCCGGACGGGCCGATCGACGTGAGCCCGGTGAGCAGGACCTGGGTGAACCGGCGCACCCACTCCTCGTCCGCCGGCTCCGCGCTCACCAGGGTGCGGTGGACCACCGCACCGGCCACCACGTCGAAGATCAGGTCGACCGTGCGGTCCGCCTCGCCCGGATCCGTCTCCGGGGGCAGCTCGCCACGGATCTGGGCGCGCGCCCGGCCCTCCAGAACCAGCCGTTTCTGCCGGTTCACGATCGAGTCGCGGATCCGCTCCCGCAACGCCTCGTCGCGGACGGACTCCGCGACCACCGCCATCAGGCCGCTCTTGGCCTCCGGGCGGGCCAGGATCGCGGCGAACTGCAGGACGACGCCCTCGATGTCGGCCGCCAGGGTGCCGCGGTCGGGGAGTACGAGTTCGTCGAAGAGCTCGGCCACCGCGTCGACCACCAGCTCGTTCTTGCCCGCCCAGCGGCGGTAGAGGGTCGTCTTCGCAACCCCGGCGCGCGTCGCCACGTCTCCCAGGGTGAGCTTCGACCAGCCCAGCTCCACCAGCGCCTCCCGGGTGGCCGCGAGGATCGCGGCGTCGGCCTCGGCGCTGCGCGGGCGTCCTGAGGCGCGTGGGGCGGGAGGGCGGCTCTGCATCCCCTGACCATAAACCGACGTTTCCTGTGAGGCCGTGAGGGAGATCACCGGGGGGTGGTGTCCGGGCGGCACGCGGTGCCATTACGCTACGACTCGTAGCGAAACCACTGGCGTGGCGCGGGGTGGGGACCCGGCGCCGAACACAGCGCAGTTCGACCGGCTTTCACATGGCTTTTCACACACCGCGCGCGGACGGGGGAGGATAGGCGCATGCAGCCACGGAACATGTCCATGAGCGGAGTCGTCGACCTCGCCGCGGTGAAGGCGGCCCAGGAGGCCAAGACGAAGGCGGAGCAGGCGCGCGCCGAAGCCGCCCGGCAGGGCGGCGGCCCGGGAGCCGTCTCTCCGGCCGATCTGGTGATCGACGTCGACGAGGCCGGATTCGAGCGCGACGTCCTGCAGCGGTCCACCGAGGTGCCCGTCGTCATCGACTTCTGGGCCGAGTGGTGCGAGCCCTGCAAACAGTTGAGTCCCGTCCTTGAGCGGCTCGCCGTCGAGTACGCCGGGCGCTTCCTCCTTGCCAAGGTCGACGTCGACGCCAACCAGATGCTGATGCAGCAGTTCGGAATCCAGGGGATCCCGGCGGTGTTCGCCGTCGTCGCCGGGCAGGCGCTGCCGCTCTTCCAGGGGGCCGCCGGCGAACAACAGATCCGGCAGACCCTCGACCAGTTGGTACAGGTCGCCGAGGAGCGATTCGGTCTGACCGGACTGGCGGTCGACCCGGACACCGAGCCGGGCGGCGGCCAGGCGGAGGCCGAGGCGATGCCGGCCGGCCCGTACGACGCGCTGCTCGAAGCGGCCGTACGCGCCCTGGATTCAGGGGACTTCGGCGGTGCCGTCCAGGCCTACCGGAACGTGCTCAGTGACGACCCGGGCAACCCGGAGGCCAAACTGGGTCTCGCCCAGGCCGAGTTGCTCCAGCGCGTGCAGGGGCTCGACCCGCAGCAGGTGCGCAAGGACGCCGCCGAGAAGCCGGCCGATGTGCAGGCGCAGATCGTCGCCGCGGACCTGGATCTGGTGGGCGGTCATGTGGAGGACGCCTTCGGGCGGCTCATCGAGACCGTGGGGCGCACGGCGGGTGACGACCGGGACACGGTACGTCTGAGGCTGCTGGAGCTCTTCGAGGTCGTTGGGGCGGATGATCCGCGAGTGGCGGGGGCGCGTCGGGCGCTCGCGCGGGCCCTGTTCTGAGCGGGACGGCAGGCAGGTTCTGACCTGTCGTTAAACGCCGGGCCATGTGGTGCCCGAGTGAAAGATTTGCCGACGGAACGCCAATGCGGCCGCGCTTTACCAAATCTTGGTAAACGCGGCCGCTGTTACTGCAAGTAAGTTTCGGGCGTTGGTCTGTCGGTTTCTGTCCAATGATCAACGGTTTTGTCTCTGGCCTTGACTGCACCCTCCGTCGCCGCCCGAGACCTATGGGTCGTTGTTCGGTTATCCGGCCGTTACTACCCAGTAACGAAGCCCCTTGTGCGGGCGGCGAGAATGCACCACGATCGGCGACGCTCGGTCCATTCCCGTACCCCGGCAGCCGGTTGGGTCGCGGGGCTTCCTGGGTCCCCACCGAGCAGAGGCGGCGCCGCTGGCGCCGGCTCTTGGACAGGGGGGTCTTCGCCCACTCGGCGAAGCCTGTCCGGCAAGGTTGTGCGTGATGTGTGTCAGGCGCGACCAGTGGTTGTCGCTCGGGGGTGATCGCCGGTGATCGGTGCGCGGTTTCAGCGCCTCCGAGTACGGGCGCTCTCCTTCCCGAGGACGTAGCACTTCTCCCATCCCTGCCCGGCTGAGCCGCCAACTGGGGGCAGCCAGGGCCAGGAGATGTACGTCCGAGAAGGAGGAAATATGGAGTCCCAGGTGCGTGGCGGGACCAGATGGAAGCGGTTCGCTGTGGTCATGGTGCCCAGCGTCGCCGCTACGGCCGCGATAGGTGTCGCCCTCGCGCAGGGCGCTCTCGCCGCGTCGTTCAGCGTGTCCGGCCAGCAGTTCAAGGTGACGGCCGACCAGCTGGAAGGCACCGGCTTCTCGCAGTACGGAGCCATTGACTCGGGGTACACCCTCGACGGCAAGAAGACGGCGCACCCGGTCGCGGTCTCGGCGTTCAAGTCCGCGACCATCAAGAACCTGTGCCAGTCCGTCGTGACCCCGGACATCCCGGTGATCGGCAGTGTCAGCCTGATCCTGAAGGCCGGTGGCGGCAGCCAGCCGGTCGAGGCCGACAACCTGTACATCGACCTCGATGACCTGAGCGCCGACGCGACGTTCAAGAACATCGACATCGGTGTGGCCGCCAAGGACGCCAGCAAGGGTCCCGGCATCCACAGCGGTGACACCGCGAACCCGTACGGATTCGCACAGCAGGCGGACTCGGCCTCGCTGAGCAGCGTGAAGCAGACGGCGTGGGCCACCACTGCCGGAACCTTCAAGCTCAGTGGGCTGAAGATGTCCGTCTCGACGGGTGTCAAGGAGTGCTACTAAGCACTCGCTGACGGGCGGGGGAGCCAATGGCGCCCCCGCCCGTCGACCTTCCACCACTCTCTTCACACCTACTGCAACTCACCACCACAGCACCATCACCACAGCAAAGCCGTACAGGGAGCTGTATTCCATGAGCGCCGAGACTCCTGCCGTACCCGCCGGCCAGTTCAGTCGCCGGAGGGTGCAGTTCCGCGCCTGGCGGGGCACGCGGCCGTTCTGGGCCGGTCTGTTCGTCATGCTCGCCGGACTCCCCATCGCCTACTTCCCGTACGCCCACCTGCAGGTCGGGCATCTGACTCTGGCGATGGCCACCACCGCGGGCGCCGGGTCCCTGATCATCGGTGTGCTGCTGGTGGTTCTGGGCTTCAGTCTCTGGTTCCAGAAGCACGTCCGGACCTTCGCGGGTATCGCGGCGATCCTGCTGGGACTGGTCTCCATCCCCGTCTCGAACCTCGGCGGTTTCCTGCTGGGCTTCCTGCTCTCGCTGGTCGGCGGGGCGATGGCCGTGTCCTGGGCGCCGGGCGAGCCGCCGGCCGAGGCCGCGCGAGAGGGCACACCGGCAGCGGGCCCCGCCCCCGAGGCACTGGACCCGGACACCACCATCCTCAAGCCCGTGCTGGGTGAGTCCAACAATCTGTCAGGAACGAGCCCGGCGAACGGGGCGAACGGGAGGCACAGTGCCGGCTGACGAGGTGACCCACGGGACGGATGTGGACGAGTCCCGTGTGAGAACCGGGCCGCGTCACGCGGCACCCAAGAAGCCGCTGTTCACCAGGTTCCACATGCCGGCCGGCAAGGCGATAGCCACCGTGGCGATGCCGACGGCGGTCCTCATGGGAATGGGGTTCACGTCCTCGCTCGCCCTCGCGGACAGCGGCGGTTCGGGTGCTCCGACGGCGAAGAGCCTGACCGCGGACGAGTACAAGGACTGTGTGGCCGCTCTGGGCGACGACGCGTCGGCCTCGCCGTCGCCGTCCGCCTCGGAGAGTTCGAGCCCGTCGGACGAGAAGGCGACGCCTTCGCCGTCGTCCACCTCCTCGAAGGACGCCTCCGACTCGGGCAAGGCGGGTTCGTCGGATTCAGGTTCCGACGACAAGGCGACGCCCACGCCGTCCGCCTCGCAGAGTTCGAGCAAGGACACGGCGGGCGGCGACACCGCCACGCCGAGCCCCTCGGCGTCCGCGAGCAGCGGTGGCGGTCTGCTGAACGACCTCGGCGACGCGATCGGCGGCCTCTTCACAGGGGGTAGCGGCAGCTCCACGTCGAGCGCGAGCCCGACGCCGTCCGCGTCGTCCCCCTCGGCGAGCACGAGCAAGGACTCGTCGACGTCCTCGGACAACAGCGTCACGGACACGACCAAGAAGGTCACCGACACGGTGGGCGACACCGTGAAGGACACGACCGACAAGGCGTCCAAGGCGGCCGAAAGCGCCACCAAGACGGTGGAGAAGGCAGCCGGCGAGGCCACCTCCTCCGCGAGTCCCTCGCCGAGCTCCGGTGCCGACGCGGCGAACTGCCCGACCGCCACGGACGACGTGGGCGGCGTCGACAACAAGGTGACGCTGCCGGACGACCCCTGGTACCTGGACGCCAGCTCGCTGCTGCTGCAGAAGGCCGACTACCAGGGCATCGTCAAGGTGAAGACGGCGAACGGCACCACCAAGAAGGTGCTGAAGTACGTCGTCTCCGGCGGTGTCGACATCGGTGACCTGCACCAGACGGTCAAGGACAAGAACGCCGGCAAGACGTACCACGTGCAGGCCGGTTCGGGTACGACGTCCACCTTCCGCGACGGCGCCGTCACGATGTACACGGAGTCCATCTCGGGCAACCTGTTCGGGCTGATCCCGATCACGTTCAGCCCGGACAGCCCGCCGCCGCTCAACATCCCGCTGATCTACTTCACTCACGTGAAGGTCGTCCAGGCCGGTCAGTTCGGCGGGACGCTGCACATCCCCGGGATGCATGTGTACACGACCGACGGAGCCGGCTGAGCGCCACCACAGACCCGTTCGGGAGCCGCGCACAGAGCTGAGGGCGCCCCTCTTCGGAGGGGCGCCCTCAGTGCGTACACACCCGTTTGCGGCCGCGGCTCAGCGGGTCGGCGTCGTGCGCAGGGTGCCGATCCAGGTCAGGGTGAGGGCCGCCAGTTCGTCCTGCTGCTCCTGGAGATAGAAGTGCCCGCCGGGCATCACTCGCACGTCGCAGGTGCTGTCGGTGTGCTCCGCCCAGGATTCGGCCGCCTTCGGTGTCACCAGGGGGTCCTGGTCGCCGACCACGACCCTGACGGGGCAGCCGAGCCGCTGTCCCCGCGGGTGGACGTAGGTTTCGAGCGCCGTGTAGTCCCCGCGCAGCGCGGGAAGCGCCAGCCTCATCAGGTCCTCGTGGGCCAGGACCCGCGGGTCGGTGCCCGACAGGCGCCTGATCTCGGCCAGGAGCGCGGCGTCACCGAGGTGGTGGATCGTCCGGTCCCGGGGCGCGGAGGGGGCGGGGCTGCCGGAGACGACCACGCCGAGCGGGCCCGCGCCGCGGGCTTCCAGGCGGGCGGCGACCTCGTAGGCGACGACGGCCCCCATGCTGTGCCCGAACAGGACGCAGGGCCCGGTGCCGCGGGCGACGACGGCTTCGCTCGCCCGGTCCGCGAGGGCGTGCAGGTCGTGCGGGGGCGGCTCGGCCGAGCGGTCCTGCCGCCCCGGGTACTGCACGGCCAGGACCTCGACCTCGTGCCGTAACCGTGCGGAGAGCTTCAGATACGTCCCGGCCGATCCCCCCGCGTGCGGAAAGCAGACCAGCCGGACGGCCGCGGCGGGGGAGGGGTGGAAGCACTTGATCCAGTCGGTGGTCCCGTCCCGGGTGGGCTCAGTGTTCGGCAACGAGTTCCTCCGAGACGTCCCACAGTTCGGCCGCGCGGGCCGCGTCGTGCGACTGCGGGGAACTCTCGCGCCGCCGGCGCCCCGAGAAGTAGGTCCCGGTGACATCGGCGACGTCGGGGGACGTGGTCAGCCAGGCCAGGTCACTGCCGGAGCCGGCCACGGAGCGGGTACCGGGCAGGACACGGACCAGCACCGGGGCCATCGCGTGGTAGATCCGCTGTGTCCACTGCGGCCAGTCCCGGTCGAGTCCGGTCTCCGGCATCAGACCCGGGTCGAAGGCGTTGACGGTGATGCCGAGTGCGGCGACCCGGGGGGCCAGTTCGTACGTCAGATAGAGGTTGGCGAGCTTGGAGGTGGCGTAACGGACGCGGCCCGCCTTGGGGGAGCCGCCCAGCTCGGTCTGCGCCGGGTCGGCGAGCGCCTTGGGGTGCTGCCAGTGCGGCGCGGGGAAGCCCATCGACTTGCGCGGGCCCTGGTGCACCTCGCTGGACACCAGCACGATCCGGCCCGGTGCCACGATGTGGTCGGCGAGCAGCCGGATGAGCAGGAAGTGGCCCAAGTGGTTGGTGGCGAAGGTGAGTTCGTGTCCGTCGGCCGACTGCTGCACTCCGTTGACGACCTGGATACCGGCGTTGCACACCAGCGCGTGCAGCGGTGGCCGGCCGGTGTCCGCCAGCAGCTTCGCGGCGGCCGTGCGGACCGAGTCCAGTGAGGCGAGGTCGAGTTCGAGCACCTCCAGAGCGGCGCCGGGCGTACGGGCCCGGATGCGCTCGGCCGCGGCTTCGCCGCGCTCGACGCTGCGGCAGGCGAGGATCACATGGTGACCCAAGGCGGCGAGCTCCCCGGCGGTGATCTCCCCCAGCCCGGCGGAGGCGCCGGTGACGATGATGGACGTGGTCACGTTGAATTCCTCTTGTTGTGACGGGAGTTGGGGCGAGGACGTAGGTCTGTGAATCACTCTGTCATGCCGGCCTGTCGCCCGAGGCCGCCATGGTCCGTGGAGCGTCGGGCAGCGAGGTGTCCCGCAGGGCGCTGGCGTGGAGGTCGGTGGAGCGGATGAAGACGAAGCCGATCACCGCGCCGACCGAGGCGAGCACCCCGCACGCGAACAGCACGTCGTTCAGGCCGTGCACGAACGCGGCGCGCGCGGCGGCGGTGACCTGGTCGGCCAGGGCGGGCGGAAGGGTGGCGGTCAGTTCCCGGCCCCCACCGGCAGCCGCGGCCCGGCCGGCCTCCGCGGCGTGCGGGCCGAGCTGCCGCCCGGCGTCCGAATGGGTGAACGCGTCGACGACCCGGTTCTGGAACAGGGCTCCGAACCCCGCGATGCCCACGGCGACCCCCACCTGCTGGAAGGTCTCGCCGATGCCCGATGCCATGCCCGCCTTGGCCGGTTCGGTCACCCCGATGCAGAGCGACGCACGCGGCGGGTTGAACATACCGAGCCCGACACCGCTGACGATCATGCTGGGCAGCAGCGCGGTCCACGAGTCGCCGACCGTCACCCGGCCCATCAGGAAGAGGCCTACGGCGATGCACGCGAGCGCGGTCCCGACGAGCAGCCGCGGCGGGAGCGACACGGTGAGCGGGCCGGTCGCCGCCGCCGCGGCGAACAGCGTCAGTGTCAGTGGGAGGAAGCGCACACCGGTCTCCCAGGGGGAGTGGCCGAGCACGTTCTCCATGTAGGAGCCCTGGAGGAAGATGGCGGACAGCACCGTCGCGTTGGCGATGAAGGCGGTGAGGGAGATCCCGTTGAACGTGGGTATCCGGAACAGCGACAGGTCCAGCATCGCCGCGGCGCCCCTGCGCCGCTCCAGCGGGACGAAGACCGCCAGCAGGACGATCCCGGCCGTGAACATGCCGAGGATCAGCGGGCTGGTCCAGCCCTCGGCCTGGCCGCGCATGAAGCCGAGGACCACCAGGGTCAGTGCGGCGCTGAAGACGGCCAGGCCCGCCCAGTCGACTCCGTGCGGCTGGGGATCGCGGGACTCCTTGAGCCGCCAGGCGCCGACGAGTACCACCGCCACGCCGATGGGGACGTTCACCAGGAAGATCCACCGCCAGCTCAGCAGGTCGGTGAGCGCCCCGCCGATCAGCGGGCCGAAGGCGATGGCCAGGCCGGAGACCGCACCGAAGACGCCGAAGGCGAGGCCGCGGTCCTTGCCCCGGTACTCGTGACCGATCAGCGCGGGCCCGACGGCGAAGAGCAGGGCTGCGCCCAGGCCCTGGGCCGCGCGGGCGATGTTCAGCGCCGTCACGTCCGGGGCCAGGCCGCAGGCCAGTGAGGCGAGGGTGAAGACGACGAAGCCGGTCTGGAAGACCCGTTTGCGTCCGAGCCGGTCGGCGAGCGAGCCGCCGGTGAGCAGGAAGACGGCCAGGGTGAGCGCGTAGGCGTCCAGCACCCACTGAAGGTCGGAGAAGTCCGCCCGGAGCGCGGTGCGCATGTGCGGCAGGGCGACGTTCACCACCGTCAGGTCGAGCATGAGCATGAACGCCGCGGTGGACACGATCGTGAGCGTCCACACGCGCGCGTGGGGCAGTCCGTTGGGTGTGGCCGACAAGTCCAGCTCCTCGGTGATGGTGGGGCAACCGGCCTTGCGCCGACCGGTCTTGCGTCCGGCTTGTGTCGAACGGCTCCGTCGCGCACCGGTGGTGCAGGTGGCTCAGCCACGCGAACCGGTGGTGGCTCAGCCCGCCGTGATGATGTTCTCCAGGGCCCGGGACACCGAGCGGTCGGCCAGGGCGGTGGTGGTCAGCGCCGGCGGCATGGCGCCGGTGGAGCCGGGCAGCAGGGAGCTGTCCACCGCGAACAGGTTGTCGTGGCCGATGAGTTGGCCCGCCGAGTCGGTGGCCTCTCCCAGGACGACGCCCCCGGTGGAGTGAGAGGTCAGCAGGGGGGTCACGATGTCGAGCCCGAGCCCTGTGGCGGCGTTGAGCCGCTGCGCGGTGCCCTGCACGGCAGCGGTGACGCGCAGGATCCGGGGGTCCGCGGCGGGCCAGTACAGCTCCGCGCTGTCGCTCAGCAACCGGTAGGTGAACCGGCCGATCGGGGGCGCCACGGACATCGCGAGGGCGGTGTCCGTGAGCGGTCCGAGCGCCGGGTAGCCCAGCGGGAAGCTCAGCAGGCTCACCGGAGCCTTCGGGTTGTCCCAGTCGGTCGCGAGGATGTGGGCGGGCCCGCCCTGGGCCTTGCCGGTGAGCGGCAGACCGGCCCGGGCGACGATGTGGTCGCCGCCGCTGCCCCAGTTGCGCCCCACCTGGTCGTTGAGGTGCGGCAGATGACCGCGTGCCTTCGCCCGCACCAGCAGGCGGGTGGTGCCCAGCGACCCGGCGGCCAGGAAGACATGGCGGGCGGTGAACCGCGGGCGCGCCAGCTCGTGGCCCTGCTCGTCGATCTGCCGGCATTCGATGACATAGCGGTCGCCGTCGGCCCGGATGTCCAGCACCTGGTGCAGCGGCAGCACCTCGGTGCGTCCGGTGGCCTCCGCGGCGGCCAGGACGGTGCGGTCCACGCTGCGCTTGGCACCGCTGTTGATGCCGAGCATGGCGTCGCCGACGATCGCCGAGCGGACCGCCGTACCGGCTATCTCGGCGCGCACGGTCTGCCAGTCGATCGCCATGTCGACGCGCCGGGTCCCCAGCCCCGCGCGCTCGGCGGCACTCAGGAAGTCACGCGCGTTGGCGTAGTAGGGCGAGGCGAGCACGTCGTCGGGGATGGGAGCGACGCCGATCAGCCCGCGCGCCCGGGGATACCAGGTACCGGCCATCTCGGCGTAGTCGAGCCGGGTGCCGAAACTGGCGCGGAACAGCTGCTCCGAAGGAGCCTCCATGACGGCGTAGTTGACCAGCGAGCCGCCGCCGACACCGGCACCCGCCAGACATGTCACCCCGCCGCCCGCGTAGGCCTCCAGTACGCCGGTGAACAGGCTGACCGGTTCCCGGCTGAGAGGCGAGGTGGTGGACAGCCAGGAGGCCCGTCCGTCCGGGCGGGCCTGCGGTGCGAAGGTGTCACCGGAGGGGGTGATGGTCCAGCGTCTTCCCCGCTCCAGGACGACGGAGTTGATTCCGGCCTGGGAGAGCCGCAGGGCCGCCACCGACCCGGCGTAGCCGCTGCCGATGACGACGGCGTCCACGGACTCGGAGGCCTTCGCCTCGGTGCTGAGCAGGGGCACGGACAGCGCCGCAGTTCCGGCTGCTCCCGCACCGCGCTTGAGGATCTGTCGTCGGGTGGGCGCAGGCTGGGTCATGGGTGGCGTGGGCTCTTCTCTTCGCAGGCTCTTCGGCGCTTGACTTCGGCGCTTCACGATTCCGGCTGGGCCCGCGCCGGGGCAACCCCTGACTTCGGCTGCGGGTAACAGGGGTTGTAACCATAGGTAATAGGGGTCGACCGTCTATGCTCGGAGTGAAATGTGAGGGGACAGGGAAGGAGTTGCGGGAGTCTGTCAGGGGTTAAGGGTGTTTGCTGGGTGCACGTTCCTAGGCTGATCGGTGTACCGGGCAATGGGGGCCAGCGCGGCCCCCCGATGGGCTGGGCTCTGGGGGCAGAGTGGCCCCTCTACCTGCGGAAGCTCCGCGCGGTGGCGGTTTTTCCGCAAACTTGAATTACCTAATGGGGGGAAATAGAGAGCATGAACTTATGTGAACGGGACGGAGAGATCCGGCAAATACGCGAGCTGCTGGCGGAAAGCAGAGAGGGTCACGGCAGGGTCGCCCTCATAAGTGCCGCCGCGGGTGCGGGGAAGACCGCGCTCTTACGGGAGTTAGAAGCGGAACTCGCCGACGACGTGATCGCCCTCGGCGCAAGCTGCGTCCCGCCCGACCGCGACGTCCCGTACGGCATGCTGACCGAGCTTCTCGAAAGCCCCGCACTCGGCGCGCAGGACGCCCGGCGGGCCAGGAACCTGCTGGAGAACCGCACCGATCTGGCCGGTTCCGGCTTTTCGAGACTTATTCGGGACATGGCCGAGCAGAAGCCGGTCGTCATCACCGTGGACGGTATCCACAACGCGGACCCCGAATCAGTGGTTCACCTCGTGCGGGTGGTGCGCCGAGTGCCCTCCGACAGGGTGCTCGTGGTTCTCTCCGAACGTCCGCAACCGGCCGAGGCGTACTCGGCACTGCACAGCGAACTGCTCGGGCGACCGCACGTCAGCTTCATCCGGCTCCGCCCGCTGTCCCCGCGAGGGGTGCGGGAGATGGTCGACGCCGACACCGGGGCGAGGACCGCGGCCCCGCCGGCCGCCGACCTGCACGCGCTCACCGGAGGCAGCCCGCTCCTGGTCCAGGCGCTGCTCCAGGACCTGCGCGCGTCCGGACAGAGTGCGGCCGCCGACGTCCCGCCCGGCGGCCCCGCCTTCGGCCACGCGCTGCTGGGCTGTCTGCACTCCGCGGGCCCGACGACCCTGGCGGTCGCCCGCGGGATCGCACTGCTGGACGGGGCGGCCACCCACGCGCTGCTGAGGCGGCTGCTCGACCTGCCGCTGGAGGCCGTCGCCCGGGCCGTGGCCGAACTCGACGTCGTCGGCCTGGTGAGCGGCTGCCGACTGCGCCACCCCGCGGCGGTCCGCGTGATTCTGGGCGAGATGGCACAGGAGGACAGGACGACGTGGCACCGGCGGGCGGCGCGGCTGCTCCTCGACTCGGGCGCCGCCGCGGCGAATGTCGCCCGGCAACTCCTGCACGCGGACTGCGTCGCCGAGACCTGGACGGCACAGGCTCTCGTCGACGGCGCCGGCGAACTGCTCGACGAGGACGACGGCGAGCAGGCCCGGGCATGCGCGCTCCTCGCCCTGCGGGCCGGTATCGGCGACCTGCGGCTCCAGGCGGAGGCGGTCGCCGCGCTGGCCCGCGCCGAACTGCTGCTCAGCCCCGCAGCGGCACCCCGGCTGTACCCCTACCTGTCCGCCGCGATCAGACACGGCCATCTCTCACCACGCCTGGCCCTCGAACTCCCCGGGATCGTCTGGTGGCACGGCCGGGCCGGGCAGAACCAGCGGCTCTACGGCCACCTCGCGCGACTCATGGACGACGCGACCCCCGGGCCTGCCATGGAACTGCGCGCCTGCGGCACGATGCTCACCACGGTCTTCCCGCAACTCGCCGAGCGCATACCGGACCTGCGGGACCGGACCAGCGATCTGCAGCTGGCCAGCGCCGCGTTCACCACCGCCACCCGCATGAAGGTCTTCATGCAGCTGCGCACCGTACAGACACAGGGCCCCAGAGCCGACGCGGTGCGCGGCGCCGAGCAGGTGCTCGGCGCCACCCGGCTCACCCACCGCACCGTCGAGCCGCTCGCCATGGCCGTGGCCACCCTCCTCGGCTGCGAGCGGCCCCGCTCCGCGCGCAAGTGGGCCGACCGGCTGCTGACCGAGGCCACCGACCGGGGCGCCGCCCACTGGGAGGGCCTGATGGCCGCCCTGCGCTCCCAAGCCGCCCTGTACGAGGGCGATCTGGTCGGCGTCGAACACTATGCGCGGCGGGCGCTGCGCCGGATGCCGCCGCAGGCGTGGGGCGTCGGGCTCGGCACCGTCTACGCCTTGCTGCTGCGCGCGTTCACCGAGACGCGACGGCATGGCGAGGCCGCCGAGCTGCTCAGCCGGCCGGTGCCGGAGATGCTGTTCGAGAGCACCCCCGGGCTGCTGTATCTGCACGCCAAGGGCTGTCACCATCTGGCCACGCACCAGTACCAGGCGGCACTCGCCGACTTCCACGCCTGCGGCGAGCTGATGGCGAAGTGGGGCATGAGCCGTTGCACGACGGTGCCGTGGCGCTGCGGGGCGGCACAGGCGCTGCTGGAGCTCGGCGAACCGGACGCGGCCGGCCGCCTGGCGGAGGAGCAGCTGTCGGCTCTGACGTCCGGCGGACACTCCCGGGTGAGAGGAATGGCGCTGCGTGTCCTGGCCGCCACCCGGGCGCCCGAGCAGCGGCCCGAACTCCTCGTCCAGGCGGTGAACCAGCTGCGGTACAACGGTGACCGGGTCGAGCTGGCGAAGGCCCTCACCGATCTGGAGGACACCCAGCGCCTGCTCGGCGGGAGCGAACCCGCCCGCCGGGCGGTCCGGCCCGGCCTGCACGCGGTCATCGGGGGCCGGGCGGCCCTGCCCGTGCAGCTGACGGCGGTGACCGCCTCCGACGCCCTGCCGGCCGATCCGGAGCCCGCCGAGGACACCTCCGCCGATCTGCTGAAGCACCTCACGGAGGCCGAACGACGGGTGTGCGACCTCGCCGCCCGGGGCCGAAGCAACCGGGAGATCGCCGGTGAGCTGTTCATCACCGTCAGCACCGTCGAACAGCATCTGACCAGGATCTACCGCAAGTTGAACGTCAAGGGGCGCCAGGACCTGCCCGTCGAGCAGACCGGGGCACACCCTGAGCCCCTGCATGCCACGCCCCCTGCCCGACTGCGCAAGGTATGACCGAGGGCGCTCGTGAACGGGTCGCACCGTTCACGAGCGCCCTCCCCTACGCGATCGCTCCCCTCAGGGGTACTACAGGGGGTACTGCAGGGGTGCTCAGAGCGCTCAGGGGCCTCAGGTGCCTCAGGTGCCTCAGAGGGTTCAGGGGTGCCTAGGGGTGCCGCCCGGTGGCGGGCATCCGCAGGTCAGACGGGCGTCCGCGAACCCCTGTAAGCCGGATAAGGGTTGTCACGGACGCCGCGGGTGACGAAGCCTCTTGTGTATCTGAGCTGCCGCATCGCCGCGGTGGCACTTCCCCGGCCGTCCGAGCCGGGGCCCGCAGCGCACGGGCCGACACCGACGTCGGCGAATGGTGCGCCGTTGCCGATTCCGCATCCTGACCTGACCTTTCCGGGGGAACCGTGCCTGCGCATGACGAATTCACCGAGCCGATTGCCGTGGTGGGGGTGGGGTGCCGTTTTCCGGGTTCTGGTGGGGGTGTTGAGGGTTTTTGGGATCTGTTGACGGGTGGCGGGTCGGGGGTGGGGTTGGTGCCGGGGGACCGGTGGGATGTGGAGGCGTTCTTCGACGCTGATCCGGAGGTGCCGGGGCGGACGTATGCGCGGCATGGCGGGTTTGTGGATGGGGTGCGGGAGTTTGATGCGGGGTTGTTCGGGATTCCGCCGCGGGAGGCGGTGCGGGTGGATCCGCAGCATCGTCTGGTGCTGGAGGTGGTGTGGGAGGCGTTGGAGCATGCGGGGGTGGCGCCGGATTCTTTGCGGGGCAGTCGTACGGGTGTGTTTGTGGGGATGGGTGGGAGTGATTATGAGCGGTTGACGGCTTCGGGTGGGGATGTGTCGGGGCTGGATGGTTATACGGCGACGGGGGGTGCGCTGAATTTCGCGGCGAACCGGGTGTCGTATGTGCTGGGGCTTGAGGGTCCGAGTCTGGTGGTGGATACGGCGTGTTCGTCGTCGTTGGTGGCGTTGCATCTGGCGTGTCAGGCGTTGCGGGCGGGGGAGTGTGAGCGGGCGCTGGTCGGTGGGGTGAACCTGCTGTTGTCGCCGGGGACGACGGTGGCGTTGTCGAAGGCGCGGATGTTGTCGCCCGAGGGGTTGTGCAAGACCTTCGATGCTTCGGCGGATGGTTATGTGCGGGGTGAGGGTTGCGGTGTGGTGGTGCTGCGGCCGCTCGCGGACGCGGTCGCGGAGGGGCAGGACGTCCTTGCGGTGATCAAGGGCTCCGCCGTCAACCAGGACGGGCGCAGCAACGGCCTGACGGCACCCCGCGGTTCCGCTCAACAGGAGGTGATCCGGCGGGCGTTGGCGGTCGGTGGGGTTGCTCCGGGTGATGTGGGTTATGTGGAGGCGCACGGGACGGGGACGCCGTTGGGTGATCCGATCGAGGTGCGGGCGCTGGCCGGGGTGCTGGGTGAGGGTCGTGCGGTGGACCGGCCGGTGGTGTTGGGGTCGGTGAAGACGAATATCGGGCATCTGGAGGCGGCGGCCGGTATCGCGGGTCTGATCAAGACGGTTCTGGCGGTCGGTCGTGGGGTGATTCCGCCGCATCTGAACTTGTCGATTCCTAATCCGTTGCTGGCGTGGGACGAGTTGCCGGTGCGGGTGGCGACGGAGCTGACGCCGTGGAACGAGGAGCGGCGGGTGGCGGGGGTGTCGTCGTTCGGGTTCGGCGGGACCAATGCGCATGTGATCGTGGAGTCCCCGCCCGCGCCTGCCCGGACGCCCGTCGAGACGACTGTCGATGTGGCGGATCAGGGGCCGGTGGTGGTGAAGGTGTCCGGGCGCAACGACGACGCCCTGCGCGCCTCCGCACAACAACTGGCCGCAGTCATCCGTGAGTCGGGCGAGGGCGTACAGCCGCGTGACGTCGCCTGGGCGGCCGGCGTGGGCCGGGCGGACCTGCCGCAGCGGGCCGCCGTCGTGGCCGCCTCGGCCACCGAACTCGCCGAACGGCTCGACCAGGTCGCCGACGGAACGGTGCGCGGACGGCCCGCCGCCGGCGCGCCCCGGGTCGGGTTCGTGGTGCCGGGCCAGGGAGCCCGGCTGGCCGGAGTGCTCGCCGGACTCCACGGCCGGGTGGACGCGGTGACCGAGGCCGTCGACGAGGTCGCCTCGGTGGTGGGCGGGTTGTCCGCACCGCCGCTGTCGGTCCTCCTGGACCCCGGCGCCGAGGCGGCGGCCGCGCTGGCGGAGACCGATGTCGCCCAGCTGGCCCTTTACACGACCGGGATTGCCCTGGGGTCGTGGTGGAAGTCCGTCGGCGTGGCACCGGACGTCGTGACGGGGCACAGCGTCGGCGCCTACGCGGCCGCCGCGCTCGCGGGGGTCTTCAGCGTCGCCGACGGCGCCCGGCTCGTCGCCGCGCGCGCCCGGCTGATGGCGGAACTTCCCCGCACCGGCACGATGGCCGCGCTGTTCTGCGGCCCCGGGGAACTCGCCGGGATCCCGGCCATCGAGTCGGGAACGGTGGAGATCGCTGCCTACAACAGCCCACGGGAAACCGTGGTCTCCGGGCCGCGGGAAGCGGTGGCGGATGTCGTGGCCCGGATCCGTGAACGCGGGATACGCGCCGTGCCCCTGCGGGTGTCGCACGCCTTCCACTCCGCCCAGATGGACCCCGCACTGGCACCCTTCGCGGAGGCTTTCGACGGGGTACGGCTGCACGAACCCGCCCTGGACTTCGTATCGGACCTGACCGGTGAACTCGCCGGGCCGGAACCGGCCACCGTCGACTACTGGCTGCGGCATGCGCGGCAGGCGGTGCGGTTCGCGGACGCCGGGCGTGCCCTGCTGGCGGACGACACGCGGATCGTGGTGGAGCTGGGCACCGGCGGGCTGCTGCCGCACATCGTCTCCGCCGCGGGTTCCGCCGTGGTGACCTGCCTGCCCTCCGTGGCCTCGGACGGGGACTCGCACCGACGGCTGCTGGAGTCCCTGGCCCGGGTCTGGGCGGACGGCGTACCCGTGGACTGGGCCCGGGCCAACGGCCCCCGCCCGGCCCGCCTGCCCCAGCTGCCCACCTACCCGTTCCAGCGTCAGACGTACTGGGAGCCGAGCAGCCCGCCCGTGCCCGGCGGCACCGCTGCCGCACCGGCCGCCGCGCCGCCCAGGACCACACCGCAGCCGGCGCCGGCCGCCCGGCCCGCGCCCCTGGCCGCCTCCTCGGACAGCCGTGACGAACGCGTCGCCGCGCTCGTCGCTCACCTCAGGCGCGAACTGGCCGCCGTGATGGAACTCGACGACGCAGGCGCACTCGACGCGGACACCGGACTGTTCGATCTCGGGCTCACCTCCACGATGGTGGTGGAACTGCGCGTCGGGATCGAGCGCGCACTGGGGCGCCAGATCCCCACCACGGCCGTCTTCGACCACCCCACCATCCGCCGTCTCGCCGCGTACCTCGCGGACCTGGACGTGGCGGCCCCCGCCGCACCCGACCGGTCCGCCGAACGAGCCGGTGGAGCGGGGACCACCACGGAACCCCTCGCCATCATCGGCATGGGCTGCCGCTTCCCGGGCGGGGCCAACGACCTCGACGCCTACTGGGGGCTGCTGGCCCGAGGCGGCGACGCCACCTCCTCCGTGCCCGAGGACCGGTGGGACCGGGACGCCTTCTACGACCCGGACCCGGCCGCGCCCGGCAAGGCCTACACCTACCGCGGCGGCTTCCTCGACGTACCCGTGGACCAGTTCGACGCCGAGGCCTTCGGCATCGCGCCCAGGGAAGCCCGCAGCATGGATCCGCAGCAGCGGCTGCTGCTCGAAGTGGCCTCCGAGGCGCTCGCCGACGCCGGCTGCACCACCGCGCGGCTCGCCGGCTCCCGGACCGCGGTCTACGTCGGCATCAACACCAGCGACTACATGCAGCTGCTGTCCGCCGACGGCACCCACGGCATCGACCCGTACCAGGCGACCGGCAACACCTTCAGCGTGGCCGCCGGACGGCTCTCGTACCTCCTCGGCGCCCAGGGCCCCAGCATGGCCGTGGACACCGCGTGCTCCTCCTCACTGGTCGCCGCCCACCTCGCGGCCCGCAGCCTGCGCTCCGGCGAGGCGGACCTGGCGATCGTGGCCGGGGTCAACCTGATGCTGGCCCCCGGCACCACCGTCAGCCTGGCCAAGCTCGGCGCGCTGTCCCCGGACGGCCGCTGCAAGACCTTCGACGCCTCGGCCGACGGGTACGGCCGCGGCGAGGGCTGCGGGGTCGTCGTCCTCAAGCGGCTGTCCGAGGCGGTCGCCGACGGGGACCGGGTGTGGGCCGTGCTGCACGGCTCCGCGGTCAACCAGGACGGCCGCAGCGCCGGCCTCACCGTCCCCAACGGACAGGCCCAGCAGGCCGTCATCCGGGAAGCGCTGCGCAGCGGCGGGACCGACCCGGCCGAGGTCGGCTACGTGGAGGCCCACGGCACCGGCACCCCGCTCGGCGACCCGATGGAGATCGGCGCCCTGGTGGAGGTGCTGCGCCCGGACCCTCAGACGGCGGCCCCGCTGACGGTCGGCTCGGTGAAGACCAACATCGGGCACCTGGAAGCCGCCGCGGGGATCTCCGGCCTCATCAAGGTGGCGCTGTCCCTGCACCACGGCAAGATCCCGCCGCATCTGCACTTCGACACCCCCAACCCGCACCTCCCGTGGGACCGGCTGCCGGTGGAGGTCCCCGCGAAGCTCACCGAGTGGAAGCAGCCCGACGGCACCCGCACCGCCGGCCTCAGCTCCTTCGGCTTCAGCGGCACCAACGCCCATCTGATCCTGGGTGAGGCCCCGCCGGACGGCCGCCGGGACTCCTTGGGCGCCGACACCCCGCAGGCCGCGCCCGCCGAAGAGCCCTCCGCCGGACTCCTGCTGCTGTCCGCCCGCACCCCGGACGCCCTGACCGCCACCGACGAGGCGTACGGCCGCTTCCTCGCAGCAACAGCGACTGATGACGACGGGTCCGACGGAGCCTTGGCCGAGCGGCCCGGCTGGGCGGGCATCACCCGCACCGCAGCGCTCGACCGCGACCACCTGACGCGGCGCACCGCCGTCGTCGCCCGCTCGGCGAGCGAGGCGGCGAAGACGCTGACCGCCGCCGCGAACGCGGCACGGCCCACCGGCATCCGGCACGGCGCGGTCGTCCCCGCAGAACAGCGCCGGCTGCTCTTCGTCTACAGCGGGCAGGGCTGCCAGTGGCCCGGCATGGGACGCGGCCTGCTGGCCGACCCCACCGCCGCCCGGGTGCTGCACCACTGCGACGGCGTCGTCCAACGGCTCGCCGGCTGGTCGCTCGTCGACGAACTCGTGGCCGACCGCGCCGGCTCCCGGCTGGCCGACACGGTGATCGCACAGCCCGCGGTGCTCGCCGTGCAGGCCGCGCTGACCGAGGTGTGGCGCAGCTGGGGGATCACCCCGGACGCGGTGCTCGGACACAGCGTGGGCGAGGTCGGCGCGGCGTACGCCGCCGGGGCGATCGACCTGGACACCGCACTGGAGATCGTGGTCCGCCGGGGCGAAATCATGGGGGCCACCCGGGGGCAGGGCGCGATGGCCGCCGTGGGAATGGCCGCCGACCAGGTCGCCGACCTGATCGCGCCCTACGGCGACCAGGTCACCGTCGCCGCCGTCAACTCCCCGGTCAGCACGGTGCTCGCCGGCGACCCGGCCGCACTGGCCGAAGTGGAGAAGCGCGTCCGTGAACGCCGCGCCCAGTGGGCGACGGTCCAGAAGGAGTACGCCTTCCACAGCCCCTACATGCTGCCGGTCCAGGGCGACCTGGAACAGGCGCTGGCCCACCTGCCGGCTCCCGCGCCCGCCGGCCTGCCCGTCCTGTCCACCGTCACCGGCGGACCCGCCGAACCCGGCGCGTTCGACAC
Organism: Streptomyces sp. DF42; assembly: GCF_058267695.1. Classification (NCBI taxonomy): domain Bacteria; kingdom Bacillati; phylum Actinomycetota; class Actinomycetes; order Kitasatosporales; family Streptomycetaceae; genus Streptomyces; species Streptomyces sp. DF42. Next base: position 6,649,699 of record NZ_CM177859.1, read on the forward strand.
CGGCTACTGGTGCGCCAACATGGTCAGCCCGGTGCGCTTCGCCGACGCCGTACGGGCCGCCGCGGGCGACGAGGCCCACACGGCGGTGGTGGAGATCGGACCGCACAGCGTGCTCCGGTCCGCCGTCACCCAGACCCTGGCGGACCGCGCCGAGCACCTCACCGTGCTGGGCTCGATGCGGACCGGCGCCGACAGCCGCACCACCCTGCTCGACGCGGCCGGCGGACTGCACGTCCTCGGCCACGACCTCGCACACGAGGCGATCCAGCCGCCGAACGCCCCACGCGTCTCCCTGCCGGCCTACCCCTGGCAGCGACAGCGGCACTGGCTGCCCGCCAAGCCGGTGTCCACCGTGCCCGGAACCCCCCGGCGCACCGACGACGTCGACACCCAACTGACCGAGAACAGCTACGAGTTGGAGTGGCGTACCGCCGAGTCCCCGCAGGGTCCCGAAGAGGCGGGCGAGGGCACCTGGCTGCTCGTCGCCGACCGGCAGGGCGTCGCCGCCCGGGTCGCCGCACTGCTGGAGGCCACCGGCGCCGACTGCCGGCTGCTCACCCCCGAGGAGGCCGAGGGGCCCCTGCCCGTGGACCTGCCGGTCCGCGGCCTGCTGCACCTCGGCACGCTGGACGCCGCCCCCGACGCGCGCACCCCGGGCGCGGAACTGGACGCCGCGCTCGCCGTCTCCTGCGGCCCCCTGCTGTGGGCGGCCCGCAGCCTCGGCGTCACCGACGGACACCCCGCCCCCCGGCTGTGGCTGGTCACCCGCGGCGGCGCCGCCGTCGACGACACCGGCGTGACTCCGTCGCACGCCCCCGTGTGGGGCCTGGGCCGGGTGGTGGCGCTGGAACACCCCGAGGTGTGGGGCGGCTCGCTCGACCTGGACCCGGCGGCGGCCGACCTCGACGCCGACGCCGCTGCCGTCGTCGCCGAGGTGCTGCGCGCCGACGGCGAGGACCAGGTCGCCTACCGGTCCGGCGCACGCAAGGTCGCCCGGCTGCGCGCGGCCGACGCACTCGACCCGACGACCACCGTGCGCATCGACGCCGACGCCGCCTATCTCGTCACCGGCGGCCGTGGCGCACTCGGCCTGCGGATCGCCCGCTGGCTCGCCGACCACGGAGCCCGCCACCTGGTCCTGACCGGCCGCCGGCCACTGTCCGACGACCCCGACGACCCGGCCGTACGCGCCGTCGCGGAACTGCGGGACGCGGGCGTCGCCGTGCACACCCCCGCCGTCGACGTGGCCGACGCCGAGGGCATGGCCGCCGTCTTCGACGCGTGCGGCACCGAGTGGCCCGCGCTGCGCGGAGTGGTCCACGCGGCCGGTCTGTTCGACCCCTGCGCCGTACAGGACATGAGCGGGGAACAGCTGCGCACCGTGCTGCGGCCCAAGGTCGAGGGCACCCTGGTCCTGGACGCGCTCGCGGACCGGGCGGAACTGGACTTCTTCGTGATGTTCTCCTCCGCCTCCTCGGTGTGGGGCTCGGCGCTCGCCGGGCACTACGCGGCGGCCAACTACTTCCAGGACGTGATGGCCCACGACCGCGCCGGACGCGGTCTGCCCGCACTCGCCGTCAACTGGGGCTGGTGGGCCGGCAGCGACATGGTCTCGCCCGAACACGTCGGCTACTTCGAGTCGATGGGCCTGTACGTGCTGCCCGACCGGGTCGGTTTCACCGCGCTCGACCGGCTGCTGGGCGCCGGACACCACCAGATGACCGTCGCGCCGGTGAACTGGGACATCTTCCGTCCGGTCCTGGAGGCCAAGCGCCGCCGCCCGCTGCTGGAACTCCTGGGCACCGCCACCACGGCGACGGACACCGTGGACCAGGACCTCCTGGACCGACTGCGCGAGGCACCCGGCGCGGTGCGCCGGCGGCTCCTGGAGGACCGGCTGCGCGAGGAGACCGCCGTCGTGCTCGGCGGCACCCTCCTGGAACGCGACGCGGGCTTCTTCGAGGTGGGCATGGACTCGATCACCAGCGTCGAGCTGAAGACCCGGGTGGACGCGGTACTCGGCGTACGCCTGCCCGCCACCGCCACCTTCGAGCACCCGACCATCGCCGCACTGGCCGAGTACCTGCTCACCGAGGTGCTGCCGCCCGAAACCCCGCGCACAACCGAGCCCGCCCCGTCCGAGGACGAGCCCGCAGAGGAGTTCGACGACCTCTCCGAGGACGAACTGCTGCGCCTCCTCGGCGAGGAACTGGAGCGCTAGCGCCCCATGAGCGGGTCCACGTCCACGAACACCACCATCATGCCCGGCACTGGGGGAATTTCATGACAACGGCCACCAACGGCAGCACCACTCACGACCGTTCCGACCTGCTGCGCCGCGCCCTGGTCGAGCTGAAGACCGCGCGCGCCGAGGCCGCCGAAGCCAAGAAGGCCCTCACCGAGCCGATTGCCGTGGTGGGGGTGGGGTGCCGTTTTCCGGGTTCTGGTGGGGGTGTTGAGGGTTTTTGGGATCTGTTGACGGGTGGCGGGTCGGGGGTGGGGTTGGTGCCGGGGGACCGGTGGGATGTGGAGGCGTTCTTCGACGCTGATCCGGAGGTGCCGGGGCGGACGTATGCGCGGCATGGCGGGTTTGTGGATGGGGTGCGGGAGTTTGATGCGGGGTTGTTCGGGATTCCGCCGCGGGAGGCGGTGCGGGTGGATCCGCAGCATCGTCTGGTGCTGGAGGTGGTGTGGGAGGCGCTGGAGCATGCGGGGGTGGCGCCGGATTCCTTGCGGGGCAGTCGTACGGGTGTGTTCGTGGGGATGGGTGGGAGTGATTATGAGCGGTTGACGGCTTCGGGTGGGGATGTGTCGGGGCTGGATGGTTATACGGCGACGGGGGGTGCGCTGAATTTCGCGGCGAACCGGGTGTCGTATGTGCTGGGGCTTGAGGGTCCGAGTCTGGTGGTGGATACGGCGTGTTCGTCGTCGTTGGTGGCGTTGCATCTGGCGTGTCAGGCGTTGCGGGCGGGGGAGTGTGAGCGGGCGCTGGTCGGTGGGGTGAACCTGCTGTTGTCGCCGGGGACGACGGTGGCGTTGTCGAAGGCGCGGATGTTGTCGCCCGAGGGGTTGTGCAAGACCTTCGATGCTTCGGCGGATGGTTATGTGCGGGGTGAGGGTTGCGGTGTGGTGGTGCTGCGGCCGCTTGCGGACGCGGTCGCGGAGGGGCAGGACGTCCTTGCGGTGATCAAGGGCTCCGCCGTCAACCAGGACGGGAAGAGTTCGGGCCTCACCGTGCCCCGTGGACCGGCCCAACAGGAGGTGATCCGGCGGGCGTTGGCGGTCGGTGGGGTTGCTCCGGGTGATGTGGGTTATGTGGAGGCGCACGGGACGGGGACGCCGTTGGGTGATCCGATCGAGGTGCGGGCGCTGGCCGGGGTGCTGGGTGAGGGTCGTGCGGTGGACCGGCCGGTGGTGTTGGGGTCGGTGAAGACGAATATCGGGCATCTGGAGGCGGCGGCCGGTATCGCGGGTCTGATCAAGACGGTTCTGGCGGTCGGTCGTGGGGTGATTCCGCCGCATCTGAACTTGTCGACTCCTAATCCGTTGCTGGCGTGGGACGAGTTGCCGGTGCGGGTGGCGACGGAGCTGACGCCGTGGAACGAGGAGCGGCGGGTGGCGGGGGTGTCGTCGTTCGGGTTCGGCGGGACCAATGCGCATGTGATCGTGGAGTCCCCGCCCGCGCCTGCCCGGACGCCCGTCGAGACGACTGTCGATGTGGCGGATCAGGGGCCGGTGGTGGTGAAGGTGTCCGGGCGCAACGACGACGCCCTGCGCGCCTCCGCACAACAACTCGCCACGTTCGTACGGGACTCCGCGGCCCCGGTCGCACTGCGCGGGGTGGCCTGGGCGGCCGGCGTGGGCCGGGCGGACCTGCCGCACCGGGCCGCCGTCGTAGCCGGTTCGCTGACCGAACTCGCCGACGGGCTCGGGCGTATCGCCGAGGGCGGATCGCTGCCCGCCGGTGTGGTGTCGGGCCGGCGCGACGAGACCGGCGCGCCCAGGATCGCCTTCCTGGCGCCCGGTGGGGAGGCCACCGGGCTGCCGTCCGGCCTGTACGGGCGGATCGACGTGGTGACGGAGACGATCGACGAGGTATGCGAGGCCGTCGGCCTGACACCGTCGGCACTGATCGCCTCCGACGCGGAGCCCCAGGACGGCGGTGCGCTCGCGGCATACGCGGCAGCGGTGGCCCTGGGAGCCTGGTGGAAGTCCGTCGGCGTGGCACCCGACGTCGTCTCCGGCCATGGCGCGGGCGCCTACGCGGCCGCCGCGCTCGCCGGAGTCTTCACCGTCGCCGACGGCGCGCGCCTCGTCGCCGCGGCCGACGACCGGGAGACGCTGGCGAAAGCGCTCGCCGACATCGAACTGCGGCTGCCGGAGGTCGACTTCGTGTCGGACTCCACCGGCAAACCGGCCGGCGCCGAGGCCGTCACCGTCGACTACTGGCTGCGCCAGGCCGCCGAACCCGTCCCGTTCGAGGACGTGCTGTGGTCCACGCTGGGCATCCGGACCCGGGTCCTGGTCGAACTGGGCTCGCCGGACCGGCGGCCGATGCTCGCTGAACTGGTCTCGGAGGGCGGACTGACCCGCGTCGCCTCCGCGCCCCCCGCGGACACCACCGCCGACGCGCACGAGTGCCTGCTGCGGGCGCTGGCCCGCGTGTGGAGCGAGGGTGCCGACGCGAACTGGGCCCAGGTCAACGGCCCGCGGCCCCCTCGGGTACCCAAGCTGCCCACGTACCCCTTCCAGCGCCGCACGTACTGGATGCGGCCCGCCGCCCACGACACCGCCGCCCACGACACGGCCGCGCAGCCCGCCGCCGGTGACGCGGGTGGGGCGCTGCGCCCCCGCGTCCTCAGGGCGGCCACCGGGGACACGATCGGCGAGACCCGGCTGTCGCTGTCGGTCCTGCCGTTCCTCGCGGAACACCGGGTGCACGACCGGCTCGTCGTACCCGGCGTGGTCTACCTCGAACTGCTGCTGCGCTGCGCGGCGGAGACCTTCGACGGCCCGGTGCGCATCGAGGGTCTGGAACTGTCCCGGCCGCTGGTGCTGGGCGACGACGACGCGGCGACCGTCCAGGTCGTCATCTCTGAGCCCGAGTCCGGCCGGGCCCGGGCCCGGGTGTTCAGCGAGGACCCCAAGGGCGGCTGGCAGCAGCATCTGACCGTCGTCGTTGTCGAGGAGGAGCCCGCCTCCTCCGAGGAGCCCGGCACCGGCACCCAGGCCTCGGCGGTCGACCTCCACGCCGTACGGGCACGCTGCGCCGAGAGCCTCGACGCGGACACCTTCTACCGGCAGGCCTGGCACCCCTCCTTCCGGCTCGGCCCCAGCTTCCGCCTGGTCCAGAGCGCCTCGCGGGGCCCCGGAGCGGCGGTGGGCACCCTGGTCCGGCCCGGTCCGGACGCCGAGGGCATCACGGCGGGGATCCGGCCGGAACTGCTCCTGCTCGACGCGTGCGTGCAACTGGTCGCGGTGGCCGCGCACTCCGGCACCGAGGGCTGGGACGAACGGCCCGTACGGCTGGGCACCGGCTACCGGAAGATGGTCGTGCACCGGCCGGTGGAGGGCGCCGCGCTGGAGTGCGCCGCCACGGTGCGGGACACCGCGGACGGTTCGGTCATCGGTGACATCGCGCTCACCACGACGGACGGCACCCCCGTCGCCGACCTGCTGGGCGTTTCGTTCCGCCCGGTCGGCCCGCAGATACTGAGCCGGCTGATCGCCGAACGGGCCACCGGCGAGGGCGGATCCGGGGCGCCGGACGCGACACCGGCGCCGGCCCGCGAGGTGCTCCTCGGGGCGGACCCGCTCCGGCGGCAGCGTCTCCTGCTCGATCACTTCGTACGGGTGCTGGCCGGCATCCTGGCCGCCGAGCCCGAGGAGGTGCACCCGGACACCCCGGTGACCGACCTGGCCGACTCGCTGATGATGGCCGAGCTGCAGACCATGGTGGACCGGGACCTGGGCATCACGATCCCGATGGAGATGATCTTCGACGGCAGCGGGCTGCGCAGCCTGGCCGCCTGGGCCGCCGAGGAGTTGGCCGAACCCGCGGACACAGCTGACACGGCGGACACGGCGGACACGGCTGACACGGCGCATGCCGCGGAAGCCTCAGCCGTCGCCGGGGCGGCGGAGCCGGCACCCCCTGCCGCGCCGAAGCCCCGCCCGCGCCGCCGCAGGACCATGACCGTCGAGGAGATGGCCGAACGGGCGCGGCTGGAGGAGTCGATCGCCCCCGCCCTCCCGCCGGAGCCCGCGGGCACCGCCCCCGAGGCCACCCTGCTCACCGGCGCCACCGGATTCGTCGGCGCCTTCCTGCTCGCCGAACTGCTCGACCGTCGCACCGGCGACGTCCTGTGCCTGGTCCGCGCCGACGACGAGGCGCATGCGCTGCGGCGGATCGTGGCCAATCTGGAGGCCTACGGCGTCGACCCGGAACCGTACCGGGAGCGCATCGTGCCGCTCGTCGGCGACCTCGGCGAGCCGTTGCTCGGGCTGGGCGACGGCGCGTTCGCCGCACTGCACGCCCGGGTGGGCTCGATCATCCACTGCGGCGGCATGGTGAAGTGGACGTACCCCTACAGCGGCCTCGAGGACGCCAATGTCGCCGGTACCCGGGAGGTGCTGCGGCTGGCCACGGCGGGCGCGGCGCGGCCCGTGCACTTCATCTCCACCGTCGGTGTCTTCTCCTCCATCGACTACACCGCCGACCGGGTCCACGAGAGCGACGACCTGCACAGCAGCGGAGCACTCGCGGTCGGCTACGCGCAGACCAAGTGGGTGGCCGAGCAGATGGTCCGCACCGCCCACGAACGCGGCGTACCGGTCACCATCCACCGCATCAACACCGGCGGGCACAGCCGTACGGGCTCCTTCAACCGCCTCGACCATCTGAACATGATGCTCAAGGGCTGCATCGAGGCGGGCATCGCGCCGCAGGACGTGCGGATGCCCGTACAGCCCGCGCCGATCGACTACGTGGCCGCCGCCGTGGTGGAAGTGGCCGGCCGTCCCGAACTGAGCGGCCGCACCTTCCACCTGGTCAACCACGGGTCGCTGAGCTGGTCCCACCTCTTCGACCACGTCGAGGAGTTCGGATACCCGATGCGGCGGCTGCCGTTCGACGAGTGGAAGGAGCGGGTGACCAACCGCAGCTCGGGAACCATGGCCCTGCTCGGCCTCGCGCCCTTCCTCAACGACACCGTCGACGACGTACGGCTGCCGCTGTCCGACTCGGCCGAGACCCGCTCGGCTCTCGACCCGGCCGGACTGGTCTGCCCGTCCCTGGACGCCGACCTCGTCCACACCTATCTGCGGCGCTTCGTCGCCACCGGCTTCATCGACGCGCCGGCGCGGCCGGACGCACCGCAGCACGCCTGAGCCGGACGCACCAGAGCACCCTCTGACAGGAGTTCACCGATGACGACCCTGGCCATCGATCTCACCAGCACCGAATACCGGCTCAACCCCTGGCCGCTGTACGCCAGGCTGCGCGACGAGGCCCCCGTCCACCATGTGCGCGGCGGCGCCGCGGACGGCTCGGACTTCTATGTGCTGAGCCGCTACGACGACGTCGCGCTCGCCCTGAAGGACAAGAGGCTGTTCTCGTCCCAGATCCGGCGGGACGACTACATGAACCTGCCGATGCTGGTCAACCGCGACGCCCCGGAGCACACCCGGCTGCGTCACATGGCCAACCGCGCGTTCAACGCCCGTCTGGTCCGCACGCTCGGCGACTGGGTGCAGACCCTCGTGGACGACCTGATGACCGAGGTGCTCTCGCACGACCGGGTGGAGTTCGTCGAGGCGTTCACCACCATGCTGCCCCTGCGTGTGGTCGGCGGCATGCTCGGCATCCCGCTCGACCGCAAGAAAGACCTGCGCCGCTGGTCGCAGGCGGTGATGGACAGTTTCGCGGTGGCCGCGGGCATGGATCCCGACGAGGCACCCGGGTTCTTCGAGGACCTGATGGAGTTCGGGAACTACATGGGCGATCTGGCCGCCGAGCGCAAGGGCAAGCCCAACCAGGAGGACATCCTGGGCGAGCTGGTCGTCCAGCACGAGGCGGGCGACCTGACCCGGGACGAACTGGTCACCATGGCCTGGTCGTTCGTCGCCGCAGGACACGAGACCACCATGAACCTGCTGGGCGGCGGCTTCCACATGCTGCTGAGCGACCCGGAGCTGGCCAAGCGGATGCTGGCCGCGCCCGAGCGCTCCGGCGACTTCGCCGAGGAGTATCTGCGGCTGAACAGCCCCACCCAGTGGCTGCTGCGCCGCGCCAAGGAGGACGTCGAACTGCACGGGTCCGTCATTCCCGAGGGCGCGCTGGTGCACGTACTGCTCGGCGCGGCCAACCGGGACCCGCGTCACTTCCCCGACCCCGACACCTTCGACCTGGACCGCCCCAACAGGGGCGACCACATGGCCTTCGGCGCGGGCCCGCACTTCTGCCCGGGCGCCGCCCTGTCCCGGCTGCTGGCCGACCGCGCCTTCCACGCCTACTACGACCACCTCGACCGGTTCTCCCTCGACCCCGAGGCACCGGCCCAGTACCGCACCCGGCAGGGGTCGTACGGCATCGCGCGGATGGACGTTCTGGTGACACCGACCACGGGGGACAAGTGATGACGACAGCGACCACCCTTCCCACGACCTCCGCGACGCCCCCCGATCCGGCGGCGGAGACGACCCTGGACCGGTTCCTGCACTACGCCGAACTCCGGCCCACCGCACCGGCGTTCACCTTCCTCGACGACGACGGCGAGGTGCAGCGGACGCTGTCCTACGGCGAGCTGGACGCGACGGCCCGCAGCATCGCCGCCGGCCTGCGGGCCAGGCTGTCGCGCGGGGAGCGGGCACTGCTGCTGCTGCCCGAGGGCCTGGACTTCGTCCCCGCGTTCTTCGGCTGTCTCCAGGCCGGCGTCATCGCCGTACCGGCGTACCCGCCGCTGCCGCTGCAGAACCGGCAGCGGATGGAGACCCTGAAGTCCATCGTCGACGACTGCCGGCCTGCCGCGGTGATCGTGGCCGTACCGCCGGAGATGCTGGACACGGTGCGCTCGGTGATGCCGGACCTGGCGGATCTGTGGTGGACCACCGTGGCGGAGCTGTCCGACGCCGAGGCCGCCGACGCCCCGGACGACCACCGCCCCGGGCCGGACGACATCGCCTTCCTGCAGTACACCTCCGGCTCCACGGCGATGCCCAAGGGCGTGACGGTCACCCACCGGGCGCTCGCCCACAACGAGGAGATGATCCGGGAGTCCTTCGGACACGACGAGGGACTCACCGGCGTGGGCTGGCTGCCGCTCTTCCACGACATGGGACTGATCGGCCACGTGGTGCAGCCGCTGTGGATGGGCGGCCACTCGATCCTGATGTCGCCGCTGACGTTCATCAGGCGGCCCGTGCGCTGGCTGCGGGCGATCTCCCAGTACCGGGCCACCACCAGCGGCGCACCCAACTTCGCGTACGACATGTGTGTCGCCCGCATTCGCGAGGAGGACTGCGAGGGCCTGGACCTGAGCAGCTGGAAGGTCGCCTACACGGGCGCCGAACCGGTGCGGGACCGTACCCTGCGCGCCTTCGCCGAACGCTTCGCCGCCCACGGCTTCGACTCCACCGCCGCCTACCCGTGCTACGGACTCGCGGAGGCGACCCTGCTGGTCACCGGTGCCCGGGTGGCGGCCGAGCCCGTCCGGCTCACCGTGGACGACGAGGCACTGGGCGCCGGGCGGGTACTGCCGGCCGACGTCGGGACGACGCTGGTCAGCAGCGGGATCACCCGCATGGACCGGGAAGTGGTCATCGTCGACCCGGACACCGCCGAACCGGTCGGGCCCGGCCGGGTGGGCGAGATCTGGATCGGCGGGCCGGACCTGCCCACCGGCTACTGGGGCAGGCCCGAGACCAGCGAGGAGGTCTTCGCAGCCAAGCCGGTCGGCGCCGGCGGCGGCCCCTACCTGCGCTCCGGCGACCTGGGCTTCCTGCACGACGGCGAGCTGTACGTCACCGGGCGCTGCAAGGACCTGATCATCGTCGGCGGCCGCAACCACTACCCCCAGGACCTCGAATTCACCGCGGAGCAGGCCCACTCCGCGCTGCGCACCGGCTGCTCCGCGGCGTTCGCGGTCGAGGACGGCGGAGCCGAACGCGCGGTGCTGGTCGCCGGCGCCGGGCAGGGCGCGGCCGGGACCGACGAGGCCGCAGCCGCCAAGCGCGCCGAGATCGCGCGCGTGGTGCGCACCGCGGTAGCCGCCGCGCACGGCATCACCCTCGACGACGTGGTGGTGGTCGGTCCCAACGCGGTGCCCAGGACATCCAGCGGCAAGGTGCAGCGTGGTGCCTGCCGGGCCGCCTACCTGCGAGGAGAGTACGCACAGTGAGCACGAAGACCCTGACCCGGCGGCAGGTGCGGAGCTGGCTGGTCGGCCGGGTCGCCGAGCATCTCAAGGTCGCTCCCGAGACCGTCTCCCCGCAGGCCGTCTTCAGCGAGCTGGGACTGTCCTCCGTCCAGGCGGTCGAACTCACCGCGGAGCTGGAGGACTTCAGCGGCCTGAAGATACCTCCCACGATGGTCTACGAGTACCCCACGATCGACGACGTCGCGGCGTACGTCGCCGGCCAGTGACGCGAGGAGACCCCGCCATGGCACTCAGTCCTGTCCCCGGGGCGCGGATCGCGGCTCTGGGGCACTATCTCCCGGCCACCGTGCTGTCCACCGAGGCCGCCGCCGAGCGGCTCACGGTGGACGCGGAGTGGATCGTGGCCCGCACCGGGATCCGGGAACGCCGGCTGGCGGACCCCGACGAGACGGTCGCCGACATGGCGACGAGTGCGGCACGTCACGCGCTCACCAAACTGTCCGCGGACCCCCGCCACGCCGACCCGGCGCAGGAGATCGACACGGTGATCGTGGCGACGTCCAGCGCGGAGTCCACCATGCCCACCACCGCGGCCCGGGTCGCCGCCCGGCTCGGGTTGGCGCAGCCGGCGGCGTTCGACCTCAACAACGCCTGCGCCGGGTTCTGCCACGCGCTGGCGGTCGCCGACGCGCTGATCCGGGCGGGCAGCAGTCGCGGCGCGCTGGTGATCGGCGCCGACAAGGCCAGCGCCTGGCTGGACTGGACGGACCGGGACACCGCGATCCTCTTCGCGGACGGTGCCGGCGCGGCCGTGGTGCTGCCGCACGAGCGCCGGGCCATCGGGCCGGTGCGGTGGGGCAGTGTGGGAGAGCGCGCGGACCTCATCGCCATCGACCCCGTCGACCGGGTGCTGCGCCAGGAAGGCCGGGCGGTCTACCGCTGGGCCACCGGGCTGGGCTCCACGGCCCGGGAGGCCTGCGACAGCGCCGGCGTCAAGCCGGGCGACCTGGCCGCCTTCGTCCCCCACCAGGCCAATCTGCGCATCGTCGACGCACTCGCCCGGCACCTGAAGCTGGACGGTGTCCCCGTCGCCACCGATGTCGTGGACACCGGCAACACCATGGCCGCGACGATCCCGATCGCCCTGTCCCGCATGACCAGCCGTCCGGGGGCCGAGGTACGGGGCAATGTGCTGCTGTTCGGCTTCGGCGCGGGGCTGGCGTACGCCGGACAGGTCGTCGACGTGAACCTGGCGTCGTCGTCCCCGGCGGCGGCGACCAGTGAGCCGGTCGCGGTGAGCGTGGGCCGCCGTGACTGAACTCCCGGCAGCCCGGCCGGACCGCACCGACGGCCGGCCCGCACCCCCGACGGAGGAGCAGCCCCCGGGGGGCCAGGACCAGCACGAACAGGCTCGGCACGAACAGGCTCGGCACGAACGGGCTCGGCACGAACAGGTTCAGTACGAACAGGTTCAGTACGACCACGCCGTCCTTCGGGCCCTCCTCACCTTCACCGGAGGTCTGGCCGGCCCCAGCAGCGCGAACCCGGGCTGAGAAGCGCGCGGAACACCGAGGGCGCCCCCTGTCGCAGGGGGCGCCCTCAACGCCGTACAGGAGCCGTCAAGGCCCTTGCCGGGTACGTCAGTTGCTGCCGCCGGCGATGTGGTGGACGCGGAGCATGTTGGTGGTGCCGGGGACGCCGGGGGGCGAGCCGGCGGTGATGATGACGATCTCGCCCGGGTTGAAGCGGTTGATCTTGGCGATCTCCTGGTCGACCATGTCGACCATCTCGTCCGTGGTGTTCACGAACGGCACGACGTGCGACTCCACACCCCAGCTGAGGGTCAGCTGGTTGCGGGTGTTCTCGTCGGTGGTGAAGGCGATGATCGGCTGCTGGGCGCGGTAGCGCGACAGACGGCGGGCGGTGTCGCCGGACTGGGTGAAGGCCACCAGGCCGCGGCCGCCGAGGAAGTCGGCGATCTCGCACGCGGCACGCGCGACCGAACCACCCTGCGTACGCGGCTTCTTGCCCGGCACCAGCGGCTGCAGGCCCTTGCTCATCAGCTCCTGCTCGGCCGCGACGACGATCTTCGACATCGTCTTCACGGTCTCGACCGGGTACGCGCCGACGGAGGACTCCGCCGACAGCATGACCGCGTCCGCGCCGTCCAGGATCGCGTTGGCGACGTCGGACGCCTCGGCGCGCGTGGGACGGGAGTTGGTGATCATCGACTCCATCATCTGGGTCGCCACGATCACCGGCTTGGCGTTGCGGCGGCACAGCTCGATGAGCCGCTTCTGCACCATCGGGACCTTCTCGAGCGGGTACTCGACGGCCAGGTCACCGCGCGCGACCATGACGGCGTCGAACGCCATCACGACGGCTTCCATGTTGTCCACCGCCTGCGGCTTCTCCACCTTGGCGATGACCGGGACGCGGCGCCCCTCCTCGTCCATCACCCGGTGGACGTCGTCCACGTCCTTGGCGTCGCGGACGAAGGACAGCGCGACCATGTCGCAGCCCATGCGCAGCGCGAAGCGGAGGTCCTCGACGTCCTTCTCGGACAGCGCCGGCACGTTGACGGCCGTACCGGGCAGGTTGATGCCCTTGTGGTCGGAGACGACACCGCCCTCGATGACGATCGTCTTCACCCGCGCGCCCTCGACGTCCAGGACCTTCAGCTCGACGTTGCCGTCGTTGATCAGGATCTGGTCGCCGCGGTCCACGTCACCGGGCAGGCCCTTGTACGTCGTGCCGCAGATGGACTTGTCGCCCGGGACGTCCTCGATCGTGATGACGAACTCGTCACCCCGCTCCAGCTCCACCGGACCCTCGGCGAAGGTCTCCAGCCGGATCTTCGGTCCCTGCAGGTCGGCGAGGACACCGATGGCCCGGCCGGTCTCCTTGGAGGCGGCCCGGACGCGGTCGTACCGCCCCTGGTGCTCGGCGTGGGTGCCGTGGCTGAAGTTGAACCTGGCCACGTTCATTCCGGCCTCGATCATCGAGACCAGCATTTCGTGGGAGTCGACCGCGGGGCCGAGAGTACAGACGATTTTCGAACGGCGCATGGGGCGATCCTATCGGTTTGTTTCGCCGCGGAATATTCCGTCTGGCGGAAGATACAAATGGGCGGGTCGGTGCTCAGCTGCGTTACCGCTCAGTCGCCGGCGGCGGCCCCGCATATCAATGCCGTCCGACCAGTGCGTAGGTCTGTGTGGCGATTTCCAGTTCTTCGTCGGTGGGCACCACGGCGACCTTCACCCGTGCGTCCTCGGGCGAGATCAGCCGCGGTTCGTCACCGCGTACGGCGTTCAGCGCGCCGTCCACCGCCAGGCCCAGGGTCTCCAGGCCCGCGACGGCCGCCTCCCGCACCGGCGCCGCGTTCTCGCCGACCCCGGCGGTGAACGCGATCGCGTCCACGGTGCCGAGTACGGCGTAATAGGCGCCGATGTACTTCTTCAGACGGTGAATGTAGATGTCGAAGGCGAGCTTCGCCTCTCCGTCGCCCTCGTCGACCCGGCGCCGTATCTCCCGCATGTCGTTGTCGCCGCACAGGCCGACCAGCCCGCTCTTCTTGTTGAGAAGAGTGTCGATTTCGTCGATGGACATTCCGCCAACTCGCGCCAAATGGAAGATGACGGCCGGATCCAGGTCTCCGGAGCGCGTACCCATCACGAGCCCCTCCAAAGGCGTCAGCCCCATCGAGGTGTCCACGCACCGGCCCTTCGCGACCGCCGAGGCCGAGGCTCCGTTGCCCAGGTGCAGCACGATCACGTTCGCCTCGGACGGGTCCTTGCCGAGCAGCTTCGCCGTCGCCCGGGACACATACGCGTGCGAGGTCCCGTGGAAGCCGTAGCGCCGGATGCGGTGCTCGTCGGCGGTGCGCACGTCGATCGCGTAGCGCGCGGCCGACTCCGGCATCGTGGTGTGGAAGGCGGTGTCGAAGACGGCGACCTGGGGCAGGTCGGGGCGCAGGGCCCGGGCCGTACGGATGCCGGTGAGGTTGGCCGGGTTGTGCAGGGGTGCCACCGGGATCAGCCGCTCGATCTCGGCGAGCACGGTCTCGTCGATCACGGTCGGCTCGGTGAAGGACTTCCCGCCGTGCACGACGCGGTGCCCGATCGCGGCGAGCTCGGGTGAGTCGAGCCCGAGACCGTCCCTGGCCAGCTCCTCCGACACGGTCTTCAGGGCGGCCTCGTGGTCGGCGACCCGGCCGCTGAACTCGCGGGTCCCGCCGCCGCTCGCGAGAGGCGTGTGCCTGATGCGCGAGGTCTCCTCACCGATCCGCTCGACGAGGCCCGCGGCCAGCCGGCGGCCGCCCTGCATGTCGAGCAGCTGGTACTTCACCGACGAGGAGCCGGAGTTGAGGACGAGGACGCGGGAGGGGCTCACTGTGCGGTCGCCTTCTCGTTCGAGTTCTGGGCCTGTATCGCCGTGATGGCGACGGTGTTGACGATGTCCGAGACCAGGGCGCCCCGGGACAGGTCGTTGACGGGCTTGCGCAGACCCTGCAGCACCGGACCGACCGCGATCGCCCCGGCCGAACGCTGCACGGCCTTGTAGGTGTTGTTGCCGGTGTTCAGGTCGGGGAAGATCAACACGCTTGCCTGGCCCGCGACTTCGGAGCCCGGCAGCTTGGTCTCGGCGACGGACGGCTCCACGGCGGCGTCGTACTGGATCGGCCCCTCGATCTTCAGGTCGGGGCGCCTGTCCCGCACCAGCTCGGTGGCCTCGCGCACCTTGTCGACGTCGGCACCCGAGCCGGACGTGCCCGTCGAGTACGACAGCATCGCGATCCGCGGCTCCACGCCGAACTGCTCGGCGGTGGCGGCAGACTGGATGGCGATGTCCGCCAACTGCTGTGCGTTCGGGTCGGGGTTCACGGCGCAGTCGCCGTACACGAGGACCTTGTCGGTCAGGCACATGAAGAAGACGGACGAGACGATGCCGGCGTCCGGCCTCGTCCTGATGATCTCGAAGGCGGGCCGGATCGTCGCGGCCGTGGAGTGCACGGACCCCGACACCATGCCGTCGGCCAGCCCCTCCTGGACCATCAGCGTGCCGAAGTAGTTCACGTCCGAGACGACGTCGTACGCCAGCTCGACGGTGACGCCCTTGTGGGCGCGCAGAACGGCGTACTTCTCGGCGAAGGAGTCGCGCAGCTCGCTGGTCGCGGGGTCGATCAACTGGCAGCCGCCCAGGTCGATGCCGAGGTCGGCGGCCTTCTTGCGGATCTGGTCGACCGGCCCGAGGAGGGTGAGATCGCAGACGCCACGACGCAGCAGAACCTCGGCGGCGTGCAGGACGCGGGGTTCGGTGCCCTCGGGGAGGACGACGCGGCGCCGGTCGGAGCGGGCCTGTTCGAGCAGCTTGTGCTCGAACATCATCGGGGTGAGGCGATCGCTGCTCGGGGCCGAGACGCGCAGGGTGAGGTCGCCGGTGTCGACGTACCGCTCGAAGAGCCCGAGCGCGGTCTCCGCCTTCCTCGGGGTGGCCGCGTTCAACTTCCCTTCCAGGGAGAAGAGTTCGGCCGCGGTAGGGAAGCTGGTGGTGGCCACCGACAGCACCGGGGTGCCCGGGGCGAGTCGGGCGGCGAGGGTGAGGATCCCGTCGCTGGGCACCTCGTTCAGGGTCAGCAGCACGCCGGCTATCGGCGGGGTGCCGGCGCTGTGCGCGGCCAGCGCGCCGACGACCAGGTCGGCACGGTCGCCGGGGGTGACGACCAGGCATCCGGGGGTGAGAGCGGCGAGGAAGTTCGGCAGCATCGCACCGCCGAACACGAAGTCGAGCGCGTCCCGGGCGAGACCCGCGTCGTCGCCCAGGAGCACCCTGGCGTCGAGCGCCTGGGAGATCTGGGCCACCGTGGGGGCGGAGAGCGCGGGCTCGTCGGGCACGACGTAACAGGGCACGGGCAGACGGGAGTCGAGCCTGCGCGCAATCTCGTCCCGGTCCTCCCGGGCCACCCGGTTGGTCACCATCGCCAGCACGTCGCAGCCCAGCCCCTCGTACGCCCGGTAGGCGTTGCGGGTCTCGGCGAGCACCGACTCCGCGAGCTGCCCACGGCCGCCCACCACCGGGATCACGGACGCGCCGAACTCGTTGGCGAGGCGGGCGTTGAGGGACAGTTCGTCGGGGAGCTGGGTGTCGGCGAAGTCGGTGCCGAGGACCAGCACCACCTGGTAGTCGCGCGCGACCAGGTGGAAGCGGTCGACGAGGGTCGACACCAGCTCGTCCGTGCCCTGCTCCGCCTGGAGGGCGGACGCCTCGTGGTAGTCCATGCCGTAGACCGTGGCCGGGTCCTGGGAGAGCCGGTAGCGGGCGCGCAGCAGCTCGAACAGGCGGTCAGGGCTGTGGTGGACGAGCGGCCGGAACACTCCGACCCGGTCGACCTGCCGGGTCAGGAGCTCCATGACCCCCAGCTCGACGACCTGCCGGCCGTCACCGCGGTCGATACCCGTCACGTACACGCTGCGCGTCACGCGTGCTCTCCGTTTCGTCTGTCGCTGCTTCGTCTGTCGCTGGGGTGTCGCCGGTACAAAAATCGCCCACCGAGGTGAGCAGAACCCTCTTGACAATACCCTCGCCGGTGGTTAAGGCGCCCGCCAGGATCGAGTGCCGGACCGATGGCCCGGCAGGGTGATTCAGGCCAGAGGGGGCGGAGGGGACGATGGGGACATCGTCCTTCGGGCCGTGAAACAATCGGATCGGCTCACCGGTACCGACACCGAGCAGGAGACACAGCACGATGCGCATCGGAGTTCTCACCGCCGGCGGCGACTGCCCTGGTCTGAACGCAGTGATCCGGTCGGTCGTGCACCGAGCGGTCGACCACTACGGCGACGAGGTCATCGGCTTCGAGGACGGCTACGCCGGTCTGCTCACCAGCCGCTACCGCAGTCTCGACCTGAACGCGGTCAGCGGCATCCTGGCCCGCGGCGGCACCATCCTCGGCTCCTCCCGCCTGGAGCGCGACCGGCTGCGCGAGGCCTGCGAGCGGGCCGAGGACATGGTCGAGGCGTTCGGCATCGACGCGCTGATCCCCATCGGCGGCGAGGGCACACTGACGGCGGCACGCATGCTGTCCGACGCCGGCCTGCCGGTGGTCGGCGTCCCGAAGACGATCGACAACGACATCTCCTCCACGGACCGCACCTTCGGCTTCGACACCGCGGTCGGTGTCGCCACGGAGGCGATGGACCGTCTCAAGACCACCGCCGAGTCCCATCAGCGCGTGATGGTCGTCGAGGTCATGGGCCGGCACGCGGGCTGGATCGCCCTGGAGTCCGGCATGGCCGCCGGCGCCCACGGCATCTGCCTGCCCGAGCGGCCCTTCGACCCGGCCGACCTCGTCAAGATGGTCGAGGAGCGCTTCGCCCGCGGCAAGAAGTTCGCCGTCGTGTGCGTGGCGGAGGGCGCCCACCCCGCCGAGGGCAGCATGGACTACGGCCACGGCGAGATCGACCAGTTCGGTCACGAGCGCTTCCAGGGCATCGGCACGGCACTGGCCTACGAGCTGGAGCGCCGGCTCGGCAAGGAGGCCAAGCCGGTCATTCTCGGCCATGTCCAGCGCGGTGGTGTCCCGACGGCGTACGACCGTGTCCTCGCCACCCGCTTCGGCTGGCACGCGGTGGAGGCGGCGCACCGGGGCGAGTTCGGCAGGATGACCGCGCTCAAGGGCACCGACATCGTGATGGTGCCCCTCGCGCAGGCGGTGACCGAGCTGAAGACGGTGCCCAAGGACCGGATGGACGAGGCGGAGTCGGTCTTCTAGTGCCTGCCGGGGTCGTGCCCCGGCAGGGACGCCTCACTCGGTGTTGTCCTGGACCGCGGCCCAGAAGTGGTCGACGATCCGGTCCAGGAAGTCCCGCCCCAGGTCGCTCGACTCGTTGGCGGCGGTTCCGTCGCCCCAGCTCAGCGAGGCGACCATCTGCCCCTGGTAGTCCTGGTGCAGCTGTTGGAGGGAGTCCACCAGCAGCCGCCGGTCCAGGGGCACCACTTTGCCGACCGGGCGGACGTAGGCCTGCCAGCGCGTACTCGCGGCACTGCGCAGCAGTTCGGTGAGCTTCTCCTCGCGCCCGGTGACGGTGATGAAGTCGGGGAGTGAGAGCCGGAGCAGCTCGGCGAGCGCGGCCGACTGACGGTCGTTGCCCCGCCAGTTGTTGTGCTCCTCCATGTGGAGATAGGCGAGGAGTTCGAGGCCGGCGCTGCGGGCGATGTCCTCGGGGGCCAGACCACGGGCGATGCGGTGTTCGCGCAGGGTGCGCGGCTTTCCGATGAGTTCACCGGGGGAGCACCACAACACGCCCGCGAGGGCGGCGAGTTCGGAGTCGGAGGGACTGAGCTGCCCGCGCTCCCAGGCGACGACGAGGTCCGGGGTGATGTGGGGGAGCCCGTAGGAGACGCGCAGGCCGTAGGCGACATGTTCGGGTCCCATGTCGAGGGCGGTACGCAGGCGGCGGGCGGACAGGGCGTTGAAGGGCGGCGGTGGCTGGGCGGGCTGATGCGGGCGGGTAGGGCGTTGGCGCACGGGCCACAAGCTAGGCGCACCGTGACGCGCTGACTACGGTCAGTTCGGCCAGGATCGCGGATTGTAGGAACGTACGGCTGGGGCGGTGCCAAGCGGCCGGCCGGAGATCGTCTGTCGAGCGGGCCGGGATGATCGCGAGGATGGACGCGGGCCGCCCGGGCGGGCGGCGGAGAGGGCGTGATCTTCGTGTACGAGGTGAACGGCAAGGTGGAGGGGCATATTCGCGAGCGTCTGCTGGCGCCGAACTTCTGGCACCTCGCGACGGTCGGCGCCGACGGTGCGCCGCAGGTCTCGCCCATGTGGGCGGACCTCGAAGGTGAGTACGTCATGGTCAACACGGCGATGGGACGGGTGAAGGAGCAGAACCTGCGGCTCAATCCAGGCGTTTCGCTGTCCCACCACGACCCCGGCAATCCCTACGACCGAGTGGAGATCCGGGGCCGGGTCGTGCGGTTCGTGGAGGGGGAGGAGGCGGAGCGGTCGATGGACCGGCTGACGAAGAAGTACATCGGCGAGGACCGGTATCCCTGGCTGCTGCCCGGGGAGCGGCGGGTGATGCTGCTGATCGAGCCGGTGCGGGTGCGCCGGGTGGTGGGCGTGGAGCCGTTCCGCCCGGGAGTGCTCAACCCTTGACCGCCCCGCCCAGCGCGAAACCACCCCCCAGCCGCCGGGCGATCAGCACGTACAGCAGGATCACGGGCGTCGAGCCGGTCAATGAGCGTGCCGCGATCTAACGTCCTCGCTCGTCACCCCGGTCGCCCCGTTCGCCACGAACCCACCGATACTGCAGCTCCGGGCGCCCCACGGTCCCGTACTGCGGATTGCGGGCCGCGCGCCCCGCGTCCACCAGATGCTCCAGATACCGCCGGGCCGTGATCCTGGAGATTCCCACCGCCTCCGCCAGCGCCGCGGCCGTCAGTCCCGCTCCGCAGTCCCGCAGCGCCACGGTCACCCGCTCCAGCGTCGGCGAGCTCAGTCCCTTGGGCAGCGCCGCGGGCGACGGCGCCCGAAGCGAGGCCAGCGCCCGGTCCACCTCGTCCTGTCCGCTCGCCTCACCCACCGCCGCGTGGAACTCCGCGTACCGCACCAGCCGGTCCCGCAGCGTCGCGAAGGTGAACGGCTTCAGCACGTACTGCACCACCCCCAGCGACACCCCCTCCCGCACCACGGTCAGATCCCGCGCCGACGTCACCGCGATCACGTCCGCGTGATGCCCGGCCGCCCTCAGCGACCGCGCGAACTGCAACCCGTGCACATCCGGCAGATGCAGATCCAGCAACAGCAGATCCACCGGCGTACGGTCCAGCAGACGCCGCGCCTCCGCCCCCGTGTGCGCCTTGCCCACGGCCACGAACCCCGGCACCCGGCCGACGTACATGACATGCGCGTCCGCGGCCACCGGATCGTCCTCCACGACCAGGACGCGGATGGGCTGGACGGGCTGCTCGGTCGTCATACGTCACCTCTCACCGTGGTGCGCGTGATCGTGCCGGCCGGGGCGGCGGCACTCAGGGGCAGCCGGGCCTCGAAGACCGCGCCGCCCTCCTGCCCCTCCGCCACCGTCAGCGTGCCCTCCTGCCGGGCCACCGCCTGTCGTACCAGGGCGAGGCCCAGACCGCGCCCGCCGGGGCCGGCCGGCTTCGTCGAGAACCCCCGTTGGAACACCAGCTCCGCATGGGCGGGATCCACGCCCGCGCCGCTGTCCGCGACCCGCATCACCAGCTCGGAGTCCTCCGCGTACGCCGTCACCGTGACCCGGGCGCCGACGCTGCCCTGGGCCGCGTCCACCGCGTTGTCGATCAGGTTGCCGAGGATCGTCACCAGGTCGCGGGCCGGAAGAGTCGGCGGGAGCAGGCCGTCGTCGAGGCGGCTGTCCTCCGACACCACCAGCTCCACGCCCCGCTCGTTGGCCTGCGCCGTCTTGCCGAGCAGCAGCGCCGCCAGCACCGGTTCGCTCACCGCCGCCACCACCTGGTCGGTCAGCGCCTGGGCGAGCTCCAGCTCGGCCGTCGCGAAGTCCACGGCCTCCGCGGCCCGGCCGAGCTCGATCAGGGACACCACCGTGTGCAGCCGGTTCGCCGCCTCGTGCGCCTGCGAGCGCAGGGCCTGGGTGAAGCCCCGCTCGGAGTCCAACTCGCCCATCAGCGACTGGAGTTCGGTGACATCGCGCAGAGTCACCACCGTCCCGCGCCGCTCCCCGCCGGACACCGGCGAGGTGTTCACCACCAGCACCCGGTCCGCCGTGAGATGCACCTCGTCCACCCGCGGCTCCGAGGCCAGCAGGGCACCCGTCAGAGGGGCGGGCAGACCCAGCTCCGCGACCGACCTGCCCACCACGTCCTCCTGGGACGGCACACCCAGCAGCTCCTGCGCCCCGTCGTTGGCCAGCGCCACCCGGTACTGTCCGTCCAGCATGAGCAGCCCCTCGCGCACGGCGTGCAGTGCGGCCTCGTGGTAGTCGTGCATGTGGCTGAGCTCGGCCGCGTTCATGCCGTGGGTGTGACGGCGCAGGCGGGCGTTGACCACGTAGGTACCGATCGCGCCCAGCGCGAGGGCGCCGGCCGCCACCCCGAGCAGCGCCGACACCTGGCTCTGCGCCTGCTTGCTGATCGCCTGCACCTTGATGCCGGCGCTGACGAGGCCGACGATCCGCGTGCCGTCGTGGACGGGTGTGACCGCCCGGACCGACGCCCCGAGCGTGCCGGTGTAGGTCTCGGTGAAGGACCTGCCGTGCAGCGCCGGCCCGATGGTGCCGACGAAGTGCTTACCGATCTCGTCCTGGTTCGGGTGGGTCCAGCGGATGCCCTTGGGGTTCATGATCGTCACGAAGTCGACGTCCGCGTCGCGCATCACCTTCAGCGCGTACGGCTGGAGCTGGGCGGTGGGGTCCGGGGTCTTGATCGCCGCGACCACGGACGGGGCGTCCGCGATCGAGCGGGACACCGCCATGGCCTGGCGGGCGGCCGCGTCCTCGGCCTGCTCCCGGTCGCTGTAGTAGCTGAACAGTGCATATCCGGCCACGAGCACCGCTATCAGCACAGCCTGCATGGCGAAGAGCTGGCCTGCCAGGCTGCGGGGTCTCGGGACGGGGGGGATGCGCATGGAACCAGTTTGCCTCGCCCCTGTTCGCTGCCCACCCCGCTGGTGCCCGTCCGTCTGCCCGCCACCTACGTGCCGGGATCGGCCACGCTCGTTTTGTTGTTTAAGCGTGAACTAATTGACCTCTCCCCGCTCTGGGAGGGGGAGTCTCCGACTCTGCGCCGCTGTCCGACGCTCCTTCGAAGCTTTCCTGCTTCAGTGCCGGCGGCCCGCCCGGAGGTTCTCCGTTGAGGTCTTACGCCGGCTCCACAGGCCGACACCGCCAGCCCGGCGGCCAGAACATTCTTCGCCGCGTTCTCGTCCCGGTCGTGGATCGCCCCGCATGCGGCGCAGGTCCATTCCCGGATGCTCAGCGGCAGTTTCGCGACCAGGTGGCCGCAGGCCGAGCAGGTCCTGCTCGACGGGTACCAGCGGTCGACGGCGATCGGTTCGCGGCTGTACCACTGGGCCTTGTACTCCAGCATGGAGCGCAGTTCGGCCCATGACGCGTCGGAGATCGCACGAGCAAGCGCGCGGTTCTTCAGCATGTTCCGGACTGCAAGGTCCTCGATCACGATCGTTTGGTTCTCACGAACGAGACGTGTGGACAGCTTGTGCAGGAAGTCCCGGCGCCGGTCGGCGACGCGGGCATGGATGCGGGCGACCCGGATGCGGGCCCGGTCGCGATTCCTGGAACCCTTTTTCTTGCGGGACAGCTCTCGTTGAGCACGGGCGAGCCGTGTTCGGTCCTTCTTCTCGAACTTCGGATTGATGATCTTTTCGCCGGTCGACAGGGTCATCAGCGCGGTGATGCCTGCGTCGATGCCCACTGCCGTGCCAGCGCGCGGGTGCGCCTTCACCGAAGCGTCCTCGCACAGCAGCGATACGAACCAGCGTCCCGCACTGTCCCGCGACACCGTCACCGTCGACGGGGTCTGTCCCTCGGGCAGAGGCCTGGACCACACGATGTCCAGCGGCTCCGGCATCTTCGCCAGGGTGAGACGACCGTCGCCGTAGGTGAATGCCGAGCGGGTGTATTCCGCGCTGTTGCGGGACTTCTTGCGGGACTTGAAGCGCGGATAGGCGGAGCGCTTCTCGAAGAAGTTGACGAAAGCGCCCTGCAGGTGCCGCAGCGCCTGTTGCAGCGGAACGGACGAGACATCGGCCAGGTAGGCGTACTCCTCGGTCTTCTTCCATTCGGTCAGCAGCGCTGATGTCTGGATGTAGTTGATACGGCGCCGCTCCGTGAACCAGGCGGCGGTGCGAGCCTGCAGGGCCAGGTTGTAGACCGTTCGTACACAACCGAACGTACGGGTCAGCTCGGCTGCCTGGGCGCCGCTCGGGTAGAAGCGGTACTTGAACGCCCGCTTCACGTGCTCGGTCATGCTCAAAAACTCAGTGTGTGAGGCCCAGTTGTTCACCCCGCGATGTACTAAATGAACGCAAGGGTGACCGCCCTCACAGGGCACGACATAGTCACCGCAGTGAGGGAGTGAGTGGAAGCAGGACATCAGGTTCCAGCCACCACTCCCGGCGCAGAGATCCACACCCCCATTCCCATCCCCCGGACGTGAGCCGCACGCCGGTGATGCCGACGAAGACGTCAAGGAGGGCAGCCGTGGCCGCCAGCACCCCCGATACGGCACCTGCCGCACCCGCTGGGAAGCGGGACCGCACCCACTATCTCTACATAGCCGTCATCGCAGCGGTGGCCCTCGGTATCGCCGTGGGTCTGATCTGGCCGAGCGTGGGCGTCGAGCTCAAGCCGCTCGGCACGGGCTTTGTGAACCTGATCAAGATGATGATCTCGCCGATCATCTTCTGCACGATCGTGATCGGCATCGGTTCTGTGCGCAAGGCCGCCAAGGTCGGCGCCGTCGGCGGTATCGCACTCGGCTACTTCGTGGTGATGTCCCTGGTCGCGCTGACCATCGGCCTGGTCGTCGGCAACATCCTGCACCCGGGCGACGGGCTGCACATCACCAACGCGATCAAGGCCACCGGGCACGACCAGGTGGACAGTGAGGCGCTGCCGCCGGTCGACTTCGTGCTGTCGATCATCCCGACGACCTTCATCTCGGCCTTCACCCAGCAGCAGGTGCTGCAGACCCTGCTGGTCGCCCTGCTCACCGGGTTCGCCCTGCAGGCCATGGGCTCGGCCGGGCAGCCGATCCTGCGCGGTGTGGAGCACCTCCAGAAGCTCGTCTTCCGCATCCTCGGCATGGTGATGTGGGCCGCCCCCATCGGCGCCTTCGGTGCCATCGCCGCCGTGACCGGCTCTGCGGGTCTGGGCGCGCTGAAGCAGTTGGCCATCCTGATGCTCGGCTTCTACGTCACCTGCTTCCTCTTCGTCTTCATCGTGCTCGGCGCCCTGCTGCGGATCGTCTCCGGGCTCAACATCTTCAGGCTCTTCCAGTACCTGGGCCGTGAGTTCCTGCTGATCCTGTCGACCTCCTCCTCCGAGTCCGCGCTGCCGCGCCTCATCGCGAAGATGGAGCACCTCGGTGTCAGCAAGTCGGTGGTCGGCATCACCGTTCCGACCGGCTACTCCTTCAATCTCGACGGCACCATGATCTACATGACCATGGCCTCGCTGTTCATCGCCGACGCCATGGGTACGCCGATGGCGATCGGCGAGCAGATCCCGCTGCTGCTCTTCCTGCTGCTGGCCTCCAAGGGCGCGGCGGGCGTCAGCGGCGCCGGCCTCGCGACCCTGGCCGGCGGTCTGCAGTCGCACAAGCCGGCCCTGGTGGACGGCGTCGGCCTGATCGTCGGCATCGACCGCTTCATGAGCGAGGCCCGCGCCCTGACGAACTTCGCGGGCAACTCCGTGGCCACGGTCCTGATCGGCACCTGGACCAAGGAGATCGACAAGGACCGCGTCAACCGGGTCCTCGCGGGTGAGCTGCCCTTCGACGAGACGACCCTCCTGGACGAGGAGGAGCGGCCGCTCGCCGAGGTGCCCGAGCAGGGCGGCGAGAAGGAACTCGCCAAGGCCTGAGCCCTTCAGCCCCCCGGGCGGCCGAAACTCCCCCCGTCGATCGGTCGCCCGGTCGAGAACGCCGAGCGGCCGGGTCCCTTCCCCGTGGACCCGGCCGCTCGGCGCGTTGATCCTCACCGACCTCTTACCTGCGTCCACTAGCGTGCCGCGCCGATCGTCAGGCGCGGCAAGCTGGGTGGAGGCACGGGGGATGAAGATCGACTGGGACCGGCGCACATGTGCCCGAAAGGGGCATGTCACCTATGCCCCGGACGACCTCCGGCTGCGGGAACGGCTGCACGCCGAGACCGCTCTCGGGGGCGTCTGGCGCTGTCTGCGCTGCGGCGACTTCGCGCTGGGCGAGCCGCACGGGTCGGGACCGGCGAGCGAGGCGCCCCTCGTGCCGCGCGGGAAGGTGCTGCGCGACCTGTTCATCCTGCGCTTCCTGGCGATCGAGCGGGCCGTGCGCGGCGTGTTCATCGTGCTGGTCGCGGCGGCGGTGTGGAAGTTCAGCAACAGCCAGGACTCGGTACGCAGCCTCTTCGACGAGTACCTGAACGTCTTCCGGCCCGTCTTCAGGCACTTCCACTACGACCTCGACCACTCACCGGTCGTCGGCAGCATCCAGAAGACCTTCGGCTACAAGCACTCCACGCTGCTGCTGGTGGCCGTACTGCTCCTCGCCTACGCCCTGATCGAGCTCGTCGAGGCGGTGGGCCTCTGGTACGCCAAACGCTGGGCGGAGTACCTCACGGTGGTCGCCACCGCCGCCTTCCTCCCGCTGGAGATCTACGAACTCACCGAGCACATCAGCTGGTTGAAGATCGGCACCCTGGTCCTCAACATCCTCGCCGTCCTCTACATCGCCCTCGCCAAGCGGCTGTTCGGGCTACGGGGCGGCCGCCGGGCCTTCGACGAGGAACGGCAGAGCGCGTCCCTCCTGGAGGTCGAGGAGTCGGCCGGAATGCCCGCCGCCCAGGGCGCCTAGGGCCGGTGGCGGAAGCGGCGCCGTCGCCCGAAGGGCGGCCGCGCGGCGTGCTTTGGGGGTCCCCCGGCCGGAGGCTGGGGGAGTGCCGCACGGGAGCCCTCGTACTGGGCGTACCCGGGCTTCGGGGCGGTGCGGCGAGTGGCTGCCGGGCCCGCGTCCCGGCCGTGCGCCCCGATGACGCTCACGCCGACCCTGACACCGAGACCCTGACACCGAGAGACCCTGACGCCGACCCTGGACGTCTGCCGTCGAGCGCTGTTGCCTTGACGTCGGCGTCAGGGATTACGTTCGTAGGCATGCGAATCGGCGAGCTGGCCGCACGGGCCGGGACCACGACGCGGACGCTGCGCTACTACGAGTCGCGCGGGCTGCTGCCCGCGCGGCGGGGCGACAACGGCTACCGGACCTATGACGAGAGCGACCTGAAGCTGCTCCTGCAGGTCAGGACGCTCCAGGACTTCGGGTTCGACCTGGAGGAGACGCGGCCGTTCGTGGAGTGTCTGCGTGCCGGGCACCCGGAGGGCGACTCCTGCCCCGCTTCGCTCGCGGTCTACCGGCGCAAGCTGGACGAACTCGACGCACTGATCGGGGAGTTGCAGGCGGTGCGGGCGAAGATCGGCGTGCGGCTGGCCACGGCCGAAGGAGAGTCACCGTTGTGCGAACTGGGAGGACGGGAACTGTGATCGGAGCAGCTGGTGTGGCCGCGGTGACGGACGCGGACTTCGAGACGGAGGTGATGCACAGTGATCTGCCGGTCCTCGTGGAGTTCACCGCCGACTGGTGTCCGCCGTGCCGGCAGATGGGACCGGTGCTCAGCGCCCTCGCCGCGGAGGAGGGGGAGCGGTTGAAGGTGGTCCAGCTCGATGTGGACACCAACCCGGAGACCACGAACGCGTACAGGGTCCTGTCGATGCCGACCTTCATGGTCTTCCGCGGTGGCCGGCCGGTGAAGTCGATGGTGGGCGCCAGGCCCGGGCGGCGGCTGCTGGAGGAGCTGGCGGACGTACTGTGACCTGACGCAATACAAAGAAATCCCCCGAGCAATTGCGCTCGGGGGATTTCTTTGCGTATATTCAATGATTCGCGACTTCGCGGCAATTGAGTCACGAAGAATTTCAGTGAGCACAGTCTATATGCGCGGGAGTGGAATTGTCAAACAGCGATGAAATTCGTGGTGAGCAGGAATTCATCGACGGGCTGTACGCGCGCGTGGACGCCCTGCGTGGGGACACCGAGGCCGGCGTCACGGACGCGCTGGCCCAGGGCAACACGCCCATGCAGGCCCGGCTGGAGCGGGACATCCTGGTCGCCGAGCGTTCGGGACTGCTCGCGGCACTGAACGCGGTGGACGGCTCGCTCTGCTTCGGCCGTATCGACCTCACCTCGGGCACGACCCACCACATCGGCCGTATCGGGCTGCGCGCGGACGACGAAGAGCGCACGCCGATCCTGATCGACTGGCGTGCCGACGTCGCCCGCCCTTTCTACCTGGCCACCGGGCACACCCCGATGGGGCTGCGCCGGCGCCGGCACCTCACCACCAGCGACCGTACGGTCACCTCCCTGCACGACGAGATCCTCGACCTGGGGGACCAGGAGAGGACCGGTCACGAGGACCCGACCGGCGACGCCGTGCTGCTGGCCGCGCTCAACTCGGCGCGCACCGGCCGCATGAGCGACATCGTGCAGACCATCCAGGCCGAGCAGGACGAGATCATCCGGGCACCGCACCGCGGAGTGCTCGTGGTCGAGGGCGGCCCCGGCACGGGCAAGACGGCCGTCGCACTGCACCGGGCCGCGTATCTGCTGTACGAACACCGGGAGCTGCTCGCCAAGCGGGCCGTTCTCATCGTCGGCCCCAACCCCGCGTTCCTCGGCTACATCGCGGAGGTGCTGCCCTCGCTCGGCGAGACGGGCGTGCTGCTCGCGACCGTCGGTGAGCTGTTCCCCGGCGTGAAGGCGAGGGCGACCGACACCCGTGCGGCGGCCGCGGTGAAGGGCCGTGCCGACATGGCGGACGCGCTCGCCGAGGCCGTACGCGACTGGCAGGCGCTGCCCGACCCGGTGATCGCGATCGAGCACGACCGCGAGATCCTGATGCTCGACGACGGCCTGGTGAAGATGGCCCGCGAGCGCACCCGTGCCGCGGACCTGCCGCACAACGTGGCCCGCGAGCACTTCGAGGGCCACATCCTCAACACGCTCACCGACATGGTCTCCGAACGCATCGGCACGGACCCCTTCGACGGTACGAACCTGCTGGACCCGAGCGACATCACGCAGATCCGTGACGAGCTCGCCGAGAACCCCGAGGTGTGGGCGGCCATCGACCAGCTGTGGCCGCGGCTGACCCCGCAGCGGCTGGTCGCGGACTTCCTCGCCGATCCCGTCGGCTATCTCCCCGACGAGGACGCGGCCGCCATCCGCCGCCCGGTGACACGGGCCTGGACGGTGGCGGACGTACCGCTGCTGGACGAGGCCGCCGAACTGCTCGGTGTGGACGACCGGGTACGGCGGGCGCGGGTGGAGCGCGAGCGGGAGACGCAGGTCGCCTATGCACAGGGCGTGCTCGACGTCTCGTACGCCTCGCGCACCTACGAGTTCGAGGACATCGACCAGGAGGACTCGGAGGTGCTGTCCGCGCACGACATCATCGACGCCGAGCGGTTCGCCGAGCGCCAGGAGGAGGACGACCACCGCAGCGCCGCCGAGCGCGCGGCGGCCGACCGGACCTGGGCGTTCGGGCACATCATCGTCGACGAGGCGCAGGAGCTGTCGCCGATGGCATGGCGGCTGCTCATGCGGCGCAGCCCGACCCGCTCGATGACCCTGGTCGGCGATCCCGCGCAGACCGCGGAGGCCGCGGGTGTCGGCTCCTGGGCGGGGATCCTCCAGCCGTACGTCGAGGACCGCTTCGAGCACACGCGGCTCGGCGTCAACTACCGCACCCCTGCCGAGATCATGGAGGTCGCGGCGGCGGTGGTGCGGGCCGAGCAGCCGGACTTCGAGCCGCCGAGTTCGGTGCGGTCCACCGGCGTCCGGCCATGGGCGCGTGCGACCGACGATCTGGCCGGCTCGGTGGCCAAGGCGGTGGAGGAGCTGACGCCTGCGGAGGGGCGGCTCGCGGTCATCGCGCCGCGGCATCTGCACCGGCGGCTGGCGGCGCGGCTGGACGGGGTGACGGTGGGGGCGGAGCCGGATCTGACGCGTGCGGTCGTTCTTCTTGATCCGCGTCAGTCGAAGGGGCTGGAGTTCGACTCGGTGCTGGTGGTGGAGCCGGGGCTGTACGGGACGAGCGATCTGTACGTGGCGCTGACCCGGGCCACTCAGCGGTTGGGGGTGCTGCACAGTCGGGCGTTGCCTGCGGCGCTGGCGGCTGCCTTCGCGTGAACTGGCAGGGTTCGCCCCCGCCGCCCCCTCGCGTCCCGAACCGGGGGCCGGCCCCCGCGCCCCCGCTCCTCGGACGCCGGAGGGGCCCGGTTGCCGGCGCCTCCGGCGTCCGAGGAGGCTAGGCCGGGCGCAGCCACACGGTCGACAGCGGCGGCAGCGTCAGCCTGACGCTGGCCGGGCGGCCGTGCCAGCCCTGGGGTTCGGGCTTGATGACGTCCGGGTTGGTGACGTCGCTGCCGCCGTACTTGGCGAGGTCGGTGTTGAGGGTCTCGTGCCAGGCCGGGACGTCGTCGGGGACACCGAGACGGTAGTCCGGGCGGACGACGGGGGCGAGATTGGAGACCGCCAGCAGCGGGGTGCCGTCGGTGGCGTGGCGCAGGAACGCGAAGACGTTGTCGTCGGCCGCGTCGCCGACGATCCACTGGAAGCCGGCCGGGTCGATGTCCCGCTGCCACAGCGCCGGCGTGTGGCGGTAGACGACGTTGAGGTCGCGGACCAGGTCGCGCACCCCGCGGTGGTCGGCCTCGGCGCCGTAGGCCGGGTCGAGGAGCCACCAGTCCGGGCCGTGGGCCTCCGACCACTCCGCGCCCTGCGCGAACTCCTGCCCCATGAAGAGGAGCTGCTTGCCGGGGTGGGCCCACATGAAGGCCAGGTAGGCGCGCAGGTTGGCGCGCTGCTGCCACCAGTCTCCCGGCATCTTCGAGACCAGGGAGCGCTTGCCGTGGACCACCTCGTCGTGGGAGATGGGCAGGACGTAGTTCTCGCTGTAGGCGTACACCATCGAGAACGTCATCTCGTTGTGGTGGTACTTGCGGTGCACCGGCTCATGGCTCATGTAGTCGAGGGAGTCGTGCATCCAGCCCATGTTCCACTTCAGGCCGAAGCCGAGGCCCCCGAAGCCGCCCGGGCCCCGGTGGTGCGTGGCCCGGGTGACACCGTCCCAGGCCGTCGACTCCTCCGCGATCGTCACGACGCCCGGCACCTGCCGGTACACCGTCGCGTTCATCTCCTGCAGGAACGCCACCGCGTCCAGGTTCTCCCGGCCGCCGTGCTCGTTCGGCACCCACTGGCCGGGCTCGCGCGAGTAGTCGAGATAGAGCATGGAGGCGACCGCGTCGACCCGCAGGCCGTCGATGTGGAACTCCCTGCACCAGTACACGGCGTTCGCGACAAGGAAGTTGCGCACCTCGCGGCGGCCGTAGTCGAACTCCAGCGTGCCCCAGTCGGGGTGCGCGGAGCGCAGCGGGTCCTCGTGCTCGTACAGGGGGCGGCCGTCGAACTCCGCCAGCGCCCAGTCGTCGCGCGGGAAGTGCGCCGGCACCCAGTCCATCAGGACGCCGATGCCCGCCCGGTGCAGCGCGTCGACCAGGTACCTGAAGTCGTCGGGGCTGCCGAGCCGGGCCGTGGGGGCGTAGAAGCCGGTGACCTGGTAGCCCCACGAGCCGCCGAAGGGGTGTTCCGCGATGGGCATCAGCTCGACGTGCGTGAAGCCCAGGTCCTTGACGTACGCGGGCAGCTGGTCGGCCAGTTGACGGTACGTCAGACCCGGGCGCCAGGACGGCAGATGGACCTCGTAGACGGAGAACGGCGCCTCGTGCGCGGGCAGGGCCGCACGCCGCTCCAGCCACTGCTCGTCGTGCCACTCGTGGTGGGAGGCGGTGATCACGGACGACGTGTTGGGCGGGGTCTCCGTGCGCCGGGCCAGCGGGTCGGCGCGCAGGGTCTTCGAACCGTCGGGCCGGGTGATCTCGAACTTGTACAGCTCGCCCTCGCCGATCCCGGGCACGAACAGCTCCCAGACACCGGAGGAGCCGAGCGAGCGCATGGGATGACCGGCGCCGTCCCAGAAGTTGAAGGTGCCGGCCACATGGACGCCGCGTGCGTTCGGCGCCCACACCGAGAAGCGGGTGCCGGTCACGCCCTGGTGCGTCATCGGGTGCGCGCCGAGCACCGTCCACAGTTCCTCGTGCCGGCCCTCGCCGATCAGGTGCAGATCGAGGTCGCCCAGCGTGGGCAGGAAGCCGTACGCGTCCTCGGTGTCCTGGACCGTCCCCTCGTACGCCACCAGGATCCTGTACCCGGGGACCTCGGACAGCGGCAGCAGGCCGGAGAAGAACCCGTCCCCGTCCTCGTGCAGCTCCGCCCGCAGGTCCCCGGCGACGACGGCCACGGACAGCGCGTACGGCCTGAAGACCCGGAAGGCGACCCCGCCGGGCACCTGGTGGGCGCCCAGCACCGTGTGCGGATCGTGGTGCGTACCGGCGAGCAGCCGCTCACGGTCACCGGCGCCGACGGCGGGGGAGACCGGCGCGTCGCCGACGGCCCCTACGGGCGCCGTGCGGGACGCGAGCCGCTCCGGAACGGGTACGGGTGCCTTCACCGTGGCCTTGGTGACGGGTTTCCTGGCCGCTGACTTCGCGGGCGCCTTCTTCGCGACGGTCGTCTTCTTCGCGGCGGCCTTGGTCGCCACCGCCTTCTTGGCGACGGCCTTCTCGGCACTGGTCCTCTCAGCGGCGGTCTTCTTCACCGCCGTCTTCTTCACCGCGGTCTTCTTCGCGGTCGCCTTCTTGACCGCGGGCTTCTCGGCCGGCGTCTTCTTCGCGGCCTTCGCGGGCGCGGCCGTCTTCTCCGCGGCCTTCTTCACCGCCTTCTTCACACTCTTCGCGGCTTTGGCGGCCTTCTCCTCGGCCTTCTTCTTCGGATCCGAACCGCTGGGCGTGGGGCGGGGGGTCACGGGCGGCGCCTCCTCTGCAAAGGTCAGGTCAGGTCAGGTCAGGCACGGCGTAGCGCTCTATCGCCGCCATCGGGACGGGGAGCCAGTCGGGGCGGTGGCGGGCCTCGTAGACAACCTCGTAGATCGCCTTGTCGGTCTCGTAGGCGCGCATCAGAACCGGGTCGGTGCGCGGATCGCGGCCGCTGACCTCCGCGTACCCGGAACAGTAAGCGGCCCGGCACGCATCGGCCCAGCCCTCTGCGTGCGATCCCGCCGAGTGGGCCGCGTAGTCGAAGGACCTGAGCATCCCCGCGATGTCCCGCACCGGCGGCTGTGGCATCCGTCGCTCGGCAAGTGGCCTGGACGGCTCACCCTCGAAGTCGATCAGCCACCACTGCCCGGCAGGCGCGCGCAGACACTGCCCGAGGTGCAGGTCGCCGTGGATGCGCTGCGCGGTCCAGGTACGGCCCTCCGCGGCCAGGTCGGCCAGTGCCGTGAACGCGGAGTGCAGCGCGGGCGCGTACGGCCGCAGCGCGGGCACCGCCTGAGCGGCCACGTCGAGGCGCTCGATCATGCCGTCGGCCAGCAGCTGCACCTGGGTGTGGCCCACTGTCACGGTCGGCAGCGCGCGGGCGAGCGCGGTGTGCACCTCTGCCGTGGCGCGCCCCAGCGCCCGCGCCTCGGCGCTGAAGTCCTCGCCCTTGGCCAGCTCGCGCAGCGCCAGCTCCCAGCCGTCCGAGGCGCCCTGCAGGAACGGCTGGAGCACGCCGAGCACACAGGTCTCCCCGGCCGGCTCCGCGGTGAGCCACGCGGTCGGCGCGGGCACCCGGGGGCAGCCCTCGCGGGCCAGCGCCAGCGGCAGTTCCAGGTCGGGGTTGACGCCGGGCACGATCCGGCGCAGCAGCTTCAGGATGAACGTATCTCCGTAGACGACCGACGAGTTCGACTGCTCGGCGGTCACTACTCGCGGCACCAGTCCGGCGCGGATCTCCTGGCCGGGCTCCCGCTCGAAGCGCAGCCCGCCGATGCGGGCCTGGGAGCGCAGCGCCTCCAGGAGCATCTCGGCGGGCCGGGGGTCGTACAGGGCGTCGTACACCGTGCGGCCGGCGAGCGGGCCCTCTTCCACGTGTCCGATGAGCGCGGGCGCAAGCCGGGGCGGCAGCGCCTCGCGCGCGCCTATCAACAGCTGGTAGCAGTCGCCGGGGTGGGTCTCGGTGCCGAGCGTGAGCGGCTGATGGGCGCGCACCAGCAGATGGTAGAGGCCCAGCCGGGCGTCGGCCGGCAGTAGCTCGGTGGCCGCGACCAGCGAGAACCCGGTGACCGGGCGCCCCTTGCCCGCGAACCAGCGCTGCCGTGGCAGCCACTCGCGCAGCAGTGGATCCAGGGACGCGAGCAGGCCAGGACTTGTCGTACCGGAAAGTGTGACAGTTTCCGCCATGGTGTCACATTCCTTTCCCCGGGTGGGCGGGGTGTTCTTGATGCGTGCCCCGGGTGGGGCGGGGGAAACCGCCCCACCCCGGGTTCTGCGAGGTCCTACGTGGGGTCCCTGCGCAGCCGGAACCAGTAGAAGCCGTGGCCCGCCAGGGTCAGCAGGTACGGCAGCTCACCGACGGCCGGGAAGCGCACCCCACCGAACAGCTCGACCGGATGCCGTCCGTTGAAGGCGCTCAGGTCCAGCTCCGTCGGCTGCGCGAACCGCGAGAAGTTGTGCACGCACAGCACGAGATCGTCCTCGTACTCGCGCAGGAACGCGATCACCGCCGGATTCGACGACGGGAGTTCCGTGTACGACCCGAGGCCGAAGGCCGGGTTCTGCTTGCGGATCTCGATCATCCGGCGGGTCCAGTGCAGCAGCGACGAGGGCGACGACATCGACGCCTCGACGTTGGTGACCTGGTAGCCGTAGACGGGGTCCATGATGGTCGGCAGGAACAGGCGCCCGGGGTCACAGGAGGAAAAACCTGCGTTGCGGTCCGGTGTCCACTGCATGGGGGTGCGTACGGCGTCGCGGTCGCCGAGCCAGATGTTGTCGCCCATGCCGATCTCGTCGCCGTAGTAGAGGATCGGCGAGCCGGGCAGGGACAGCAGCAGGGCGGTGAACAGCTCGATCTGGTTGCGGTCGTTGTCGAGCAGGGTGGCGAGCCGCCGCCTGATCCCGATGTTGGCGCGCATACGCGGGTCTTTCGCGTATTCGGCCCACATGTAGTCGCGTTCCTCGTCGGTGACCATTTCGAGGGTCAGCTCGTCGTGGTTGCGCAGGAAGATGCCCCACTGGCAGCCCGAGGGAATCGCCGGGGTCTTGGCAAGGATTTCCGAGACGGGGTAGCGGGATTCCCGCCGTACGGCCATGAAGATGCGCGGCATGACCGGGAAGTGGAACGCCATGTGGCATTCGTCCCCGCCGCTCTCGTAGTCGCCGAAGTAGTCGACGACATCCTCAGGCCACTGGTTCGCCTCCGCCAGTACCACCGTGTCCGGGTAGGAGGCGTCGATCTCCTTCCGCACCCGCTTCAGGAATTCGTGGGTGGCGGGCAGGTTCTCGCAGTTCGTGCCCTCCTCCTGGTAGAGGTACGGCACGGCGTCCAGGCGGAAGCCGTCGATGCCCAGGTCCAGCCAGAAGCGCAGGGCGGAGATCATCTCGTCCTGGACGGCCGGGTTCTCGTAGTTGAGGTCCGGCTGGTGGGAGAAGAAGCGGTGCCAGTAGTACTGCTTGCGGACCGGGTCGAAGGTCCAGTTGGAGGCCTCGGTGTCGACGAAGATGATCCGCGCGTCCGGGAACTGCTTGTCGTCGTCGGCCCACACGTAGTAGTCGCCGTAGGGCCCGTCGGGGTCCTTCCTCGACTCCTGGAACCACGGGTGCTGGTCGCTGGTGTGGTTCATGACGAAGTCGATGATGACGCGCATGCCGCGCTGGTGGGCGGCGTCGACGAACTCCACGAAGTCGGCGAGGTCGCCGAACTCCGGGAGGACGGCCGTGTAGTCCGAGACGTCGTAACCGCCGTCCCTGAGGGGCGACTTGAAGAACGGGGGCAGCCACAGACAGTCGACGCCCAGCCACTGCAGGTAGTCGAGTTTGGCGGTGATGCCCTTGAGGTCGCCGACGCCGTCGCCGTTGCTGTCCTGGAAGGAGCGGACGAGGACCTCGTAGAAGACCGCACGCTTGAACCAATCCGGGTCCCGGTCCCTGGCGGGGGTGTCCTCGAAGGTGTCCGGTACGGGCTCGTTGACGATCATGTTGTGGGTGACCCTCCGATCTGCGGGGTGGACGGTCGCAGGACGGTGCTGTGCTCACCCGGGGGCGGGACATCAGCGGCTTCCGCCGCGCGACCCCCGGCCCCCCGGCCGACCGTTAGCACGTGTGCCCCGCCAGGCTGCAGGCGCACATAATTGGCCCTGCCCCAGTGATAGGTCTCGCCGGTGAGCTCGTCGCGCACCGGCACCGACTCGTGCCATTCCAGGCCGAGTTGCGGCATGTCCAACGAGACCGTGGCCTCCTGGGTGTGGTGCGGGTCGAGGTTGGCGACCATCACAACCGTGTTCGAGCCGCTCCGCTTCGAGTACGCGATCACCGCCTCCTGGTCCGCGTGGTGGAAGTGGAGGTCGCGCAGCTGCCGCAGAGCCGGGTTCGAGCGTCGGAGGGTGTTGAGTTTGGTGATGAGGGGGGTGATGGTGCGGCCCTCGCGTTCGGCTGTCTCCCAGTCGCGGGGTTTGAGCTGGTATTTCTCCGAGTCGAGGTATTCCTCGCTGCCCTCGCGCAGCGGGGTGTTCTCGCACAGTTCGTAGCCGGAGTAGATGCCCCAGGTGGGGGAGAGGGTGGCGGCCAGTACCGCGCGCAGTTCGAAGGCGGGCCGGCCGCCGTGCTGCAGGAACTCGTGCAGGATGTCGGGGGTGTTGACGAAGAAGTTGGGCCGCATGTAGGCGGCCGTCTCGCCGGACAGCTCGGTCAGGTAGTCGGTCAGTTCCTGTTTGCCGGTGCGCCAGGTGTAGTAGGTGTAGGACTGCTGGAAGCCGCTCTGGGCCAGGGTGCGCATCATGGCGGGGCGGGTGAACGCCTCGGCCAGGAAGATGACGTCCGGGTCGGTGGCGTTGATCTGGGCGATCACCCGCTGCCAGAAGACGACCGGTTTGGTGTGCGGGTTGTCCACCCGGAAGATCCGCACGCCGAGGTCCATCCACAGTCGCAGGACCCGCAGGGTTTCGGTGATCAGGCCGTCCAGGTCGGCGTCGAAGGCGATCGGGTAGATGTCCTGGTATTTCTTGGGCGGGTTCTCGGCGTAGGCGATGGTGCCGTCGGGGCGGTGGTGGAACCACTCGGGGTGCTTGGCCACCCAGGGGTGGTCCGGGGAGCACTGCAGGGCGAAGTCGAGGGCGATCTCCAGGCCGTGGCCGGCGGCCTGGCGCACGAACCAGGCGAAGTCGTCGAGGGTGCCCAGCTGGGGGTGGACGGCGTCGTGGCCGCCCTCGGGGGAGCCGATGGCCCAGGGCACGCCGACGTCGTCGGGGCCGGCGGAGAGGGTGTTGTTGCGGCCCTTGCGGAAGGTGGTGCCGATGGGGTGGATCGGGGGCAGGTAGAGCACGTCGAAGCCCATGGCGGCGATGGCGGGCAGGCGGCGGGCGGCGGTGCGGAAGGTGCCGTGCGGCGTCTGGGGGGTGCCCTCGGAGCGGGGGAAGAACTCGTACCAGGCGCCGTACAGGGCGCGCTCGCGCTCCACCAGCAGCGGCAGGGTCTGCGAGGCGGTGACGAACTCGCGCAGCGGATGCCGGGCCAGCACCGCGTCCACCTCCGGCGTCAACGCCGCCGCCAGACGCGAGGCGGCAGGAAGGCTCTCGTCCCGCAGGGAGCCGACGGCGGCGAGGAGCACCTCACGGCTGCCGCCGCCCTGGGGAACCCCGGAGGCCGCACGCTCGTACAGCTGCGCACCCTCCTCCAGCACCAGATCCGTGTCCATCCCCGCCGGGATCTTGATCTGCGCGTGGTGCCGCCAGGTGGTGACCGGGTCGCCCCAGCCCTCCACGGTGTACGTCCAGTGGCCGGGGGCGTCCGCGGTGACGGTGGCGCCCCAGCGGTCGGTGCCCGGGGCCAGCTCCCGCATGGGGGTCCAGGGGCCTGGGCGGCCTTCCGGGTCCTTCAGCACGACGTTGGCGGCGACCGCGTCGTGCCCCTCCCGGAACACGGTGGCCGAGATCTCGAACGACTCGCCGGTCACGGCCTTGGCCGGCCGGCGACCGTGCTGGACGACCGGGCCGACATCGAGGACGGGTATGCGCCCGATGCCGGCCCCGTCGCCCGCGGAGGGTGGCTCCGGGGCGGGCGGTGCGGCGTCGGCGGGGCGCACGGGACGTGCTTCGGGCCCCCGGTTCGGGGGTGCTGACGAGTGGTGCGTGGCGGGCATGACCGCTCCTGTCCGCGTCAACGTGGGTGGGCGGATGGCTGTGGGGAGGTGGGTCCTGCGTGGAGTTCCGGTGGAGTACCTGAGGGGTGTCCCGAGGGAGCCTTCCCACCCTATTCGGGTGGGCAATCCGGCACTTTGTTAACTACTCACGCGTATGTCTACACACAAGACCGGCCCCGTTCGTGAACGAACGGGGCCGGTGGCGGGACTCCTCCATGACGAGCCCGGGCCTTGCGCCTACGAGGGCGGCACCTGCAGAAGCTCGTCGGGCGAGCCGAGACCCCGTCCGGAGACCTTCCCGGACGCCGCAAGTTTGACCAGGGCTTTGGAAACCTGGGCCGGCGTTGCCTTCGGATGGTCGGCCAGATACAGCGCGGCCGCCCCCGCCGCATGCGGCGAAGCCATCGAGGTACCGGAGAAGGTCGCCCTGCCGGTGTTGCTCGCGTAGGACGCCGAGGTGATCGACACGCCCGGGGCGAACAGATCGACGGCCGGGCCGAAGTTGGAGAAGCTCGCCCGCGCGTCGTTCCTGTCGGTCGCGCCGACCGTGATGGCCTCCTTCACGTCCGCCGGCGAGTAGAGCGCGGCCGGCAGACCGTCGTTGCCCGCGGCGACGGCGTAGGTGACGCCCGACGCGATCGAGTTGCGTACGGCGGCGTCCAACTGGGCGTTGTGGTAGCCGCCCAGGCTGAGGTTGGCGACCGCGGGCTTCCTCGCATGCCTGGTCACCCAGTCGATACCCGCGATGACCTGCGCCGTCGTGCCGGAGCCGTCGTTGTCGAGGACCCGTACGGCGACCACCGCGGCCTGCTTGGCGACGCCGTACGTCGTGCCGGCGATGGTGCCGGCGACGTGGGTGCCGTGGCCGTTGCCGTCGGAGGCGGTCCTGTCGTTCGCGACGAAGTCCCAGCCGTAGCTCGCCCGGCCGCCGAAGTCCTTGTGTGTGATGCGGATGCCGGTGTCGATCACGTACGCCGTCACCCCGCGGCCCGCGGACTCGGGCCAGGTGTAGCTCCTGTCCAGCGGCAGGCTCGGCCGGTCGATCCGGTCCAGGCCCCAGGACGGCGGGTTCTTCTGGGTGTGGTCGAGCGCCACACGCGTGTCCTGGACGACCGACGCGACCCGGGAGTCGGCCGCGAGCCGCCTGGCCTGTCTCTCGTTCGCCCTGATCGCGTAGCCGTTGACGACCGTGCCGTAGGTGTGGCTTATTTTCGCGCCGTACTTCTCGGCGACGCCTTTTCCGGCCGCCGACGGAGCCTTCGTTCCCCCCTCAAGTGTCACCAGGTAACTTCCGCTGACGGAGCCGGGCTCTCCGGCGCCGAGTATCCGCCCCTCCGGTGCGGCGTGCGCGGGCAGGGTGATGGCCGAAAGTGCCGCGGTACAGGTCACCGCGGTCAGGCCCCCCGCCCAGCGCAGACGCCGTGTTCGCGTCCGTGCCATCGTCCGAGTTCCCCTCCTCGACTCGGCGTACGGCAGCCTCCGGTCCCCGGGTGCACCCGGGCCTCGGCCGGTACGCCACATGCAGCCTCTCGTGCGGCGCAGAAGACCCACAAGAGGGCCTACAGGGGTGGAATCGGCCATGTCGGCCATGGCGGACCCGTGAAGGTTGCGCTGTTTTCCGGACTGTGTACAAGTGTGTGCTGCTCTTGGACGTGCCGTGGTTGCGGAGCCCTCCGCACCTATACCGTCGAGGGTGACGACGAGGCGCACAGCGTTGTGCGTCCGCACAGCGACACGCGTCGAGGTGGAAAGTGAAGGCGATCCGTCGATTCACCGTCCGACCCGTTCTCCCCGAACCCCTCCGGCCGCTCAGTGACCTGGCCCGAAACCTGCGCTGGTCCTGGCATGCGGAGACCCGCGACCTGTTCCAGTCCGTCGACCCCGAGCGCTGGGCCGCCTCGGACGGCGATCCCGTACGGCTCCTGGGGAGCGTGTCGCCCGCGCGGCTCGCGGAGCTGGCCGAGGACCACCGATTCCTGCGCCGTCTGGCGGCGGTCACGGACGACCTGGGCGACTATGTGACCGGCGACCGCTGGTACCAGACCCATACCGGCGAACTGCCCGCCGCCATCGCCTACTTCTCGCCCGAGTTCGGCATCACGGCCGCCCTGCCGCAGTACTCGGGCGGCCTCGGTATCCTCGCCGGCGACCATCTGAAGGCGGCCAGTGATCTCGGCGTGCCCCTGATCGGCGTAGGCCTCCTGTACCGGCACGGCTACTTCCGCCAGTCCCTGTCCCGGGACGGCTGGCAGCAGGAGCACTATCCGGTCCTCGACCCCAACGAGCTGCCCGTCACCCTCCTGGAGGAACCGGACGGCGCGCCCGCTCAGGTCTCCCTCGCCCTGCCCGGCGGCAAGCAGCTGCACGCCCGCATCTGGCTCGCCCAGGTCGGCCGTGTCCCGCTCCTGATGCTCGACTCGGACGTCGAGGAGAACGACCTCGGCGAACGCGGGGTCACCGACCGGCTCTACGGCGGCGGCAGCGACCACCGGCTGCTGCAGGAGATGCTGCTCGGGATCGGCGGGGTCCGGGCGGTGCGGACGTACTGCCGGCTGACCGGCCATCCCGCGCCCGAGGTCTTCCACACCAACGAGGGCCACGCCGGCTTCCTGGGCCTGGAGCGCATCGCCGAGCTCTGCGACGACGGGCTGGACTTCGACTCCGCTCTGGAGGCGGTCCGCGCCGGGACCGTCTTCACCACCCACACCCCCGTCCCGGCCGGCATCGACCGCTTCGACCGCGAGCTGGTCGCCCACCACTTCGGCTCCGACGCCGAACTCCCGCGCATCGACGTCGAGCGCATCCTGCGGCTGGGCATGGAGACCTATCCCGGCGGCGAACCGAACCTCTTCAACATGGCCGTGATGGGCCTGCGCCTCGGGCAGCGCGCCAACGGCGTCTCCCTGCTGCACGGCCACGTCAGCCGCGAGATGTTCTCGGGCCTGTGGCCGGGATTCGACCCCGACGAGGTGCCGATCACCTCCGTGACCAACGGGGTGCACGCGCCCACCTGGGTCGCGCCCGAGGTCCTCCGGCTCGGCGCCCGGCAGATCGGCGCCCAGCGCACCGAGGACGCGCTGACCGTCGGCGGCTCGGACCGCTGGGACGCGGTCGGGGAGATCCCCGACCAGGACATCTGGGAGCTGAGGCGGGTCCTGCGCGAGCAGCTGGTGGACGAGGTGCGCCGGCGGCTGCGGGCGTCCTGGCGCGGGCGCGGGGCCGGGACGGCCGAGCTGGGCTGGATCGACGGAGTCCTCGACCCGGACGTCCTCACCATCGGCTTCGCACGGCGCGTCCCCTCGTACAAACGCCTGACCCTGATGCTGCGCGACCGCGACCGGCTGATGAACCTCCTGCTGCACCCCGAACACCCCGTCCAGATCGTCGTCGCGGGCAAGGCGCACCCGGCGGACGACGGCGGGAAGCGGCTGGTGCAGGAACTGGTGCGGTTCGCCGACGACCCACGCGTGCGCCACCGCATCGTCTTCCTGCCCGACTACGGCATGGCTATGGCGCAGAAGCTCTACCCGGGCTGCGACATCTGGCTCAACAACCCCCTGCGCCCGTTGGAGGCCTGCGGCACCTCCGGCATGAAGGCCGCCCTCAACGGCTGCCTCAACCTCTCCGTCCTGGACGGCTGGTGGGACGAGTGGTTCCAGCCCGACTTCGGCTGGGCGATCCCCACGGCGGACGGCACGGGAACCGATCCCGAGCGCCGCGACGACATAGAGGCCGAGGCCCTCTACGACCTGCTGGAACAGCGCGTCGCC
The DNA here is from genome assembly GCF_058267695.1 of Streptomyces sp. DF42. Lineage (NCBI taxonomy): Bacteria > Bacillati > Actinomycetota > Actinomycetes > Kitasatosporales > Streptomycetaceae > Streptomyces > Streptomyces sp. DF42. The sequence continues at coordinate 6,690,914 of NZ_CM177859.1, forward strand.
CCGCGTTTCTACGAACGCGGGCAGCAGGGACTGCCCGACCGGTGGATCGAGATGGTGCGCCAGACCCTCACCCTGCTCGGCCCGAAGGTGCTGGCCGGCCGCATGGTCCGCGAGTACGTCGAGCGTCTCTACGCGCCGGCCGCCCATGCCCATCGCTCGTTGGACCCCGACTCCGCGCGCGAACTCGCCGCCTGGAAGGCACGGGTGCGGGCGGCCTGGCACGGGGTCACCGTCGACCACGTGGAGACGTCCGCCGCCACCGCCACCGCGGAACTCGGTACGACGCTCGCCCTGCGGGTGCGGGTGGGCCTCGCCGAACTGGGGCCGGACGACGTGGAGGTCCAGGCCGTCTCAGGGCGCGTCGACCCGGAGGACCGCATCGCGGACGCGGCGACCGTCCCGCTGAAACCGGCGGGCGGCCCCGACAACGAGGGCCGATGGGTGTACGAGGGCCCGCTCTCCCTGGACCGCACCGGGCCCTACGGCTACACGGTCCGCATCCTGCCCGCACACCGACTGCTGGCGTCCGGCGCGGAGCTGGGGCTGGTGGCGGTGCCTTCGGAGGAGACGGGGGAGGGCGCCGGGGTGCTGATGAGGTGAGGCGGTCTCAGGCGTCCGAGTAGGGGGCGCACATACGCCTCAAGGTGGCCCCGCACTTTCGTGCGTAGGCATGCTGAAGGCCGCGCGTCGCAGGTCCGCCCGCCCGGGCGTACCACTTCGCCGCGCGGCTGAACGCATGCACGGTCAGCCAGACCGTGCCGTCACCGGTACGGTCCACGACGAACGACTCCTCGCCGCACTCCGGGTGGCCGGCCAGCGTGCCGTACGCCCAGCCCGTGCGGCGGGGCTCCTCGACCGTGTAGACGATGCGGCACGGAGCCTTGATCATCCCGGCGAGGGTGATGGTGACGTCGACGCCCTCGGTCGCCCGGTCCGCGCTCGCCTCGACGCCCACACCGAGTTCGCGGTGCATCTCCCAGGTCAGGACCGCCTCGGAGGCTCTCTGGAAGGCCTTCTCCCCCTCGCCTATGCGCGTGCGTACTCGCATCGGGTGGAAACCCGGTGGGCAGAAACCGCCGCGGCGGGTGCCGCCGACGTCGTCGTAGGTGAAGTCCTCCAGGCGCATGGGACACAAGAGTAGGGCGGCACCCGGGACAGCCTTCGTCCCGGGTGCCGCCCGCCGACCCCCCTCGGGTCAGCTCACGTTGACAGCGGCCCAGGCCGCGGCCACCGTCTTGTACTCCGTGCTGCTGGAGCCGTACAGGGCGGAGGCCGCCGACAGCGTGCCCGCACGGGCCGACTTGTAGTTCGTCGTCGACGTGAAGTACGTGGTCAGCGCCTTGTACCAGATCTGCAGCGCCTTGTCGCGGCCGATGCCGGTGACCGTGGAGCCGTTGGACGTCGGCGAGTTGTAGCTCACGCCGTTGATCGTCTTCGCGCCGCTGCCCTCGGACAGCAGGTAGAAGAAGTGGTTCGCGACACCGGACGAGTAGTGGACGTCCTTGTTGCCGACGGACGAGGACCAGGAGTCGGCGGAGCCGCCGTCCTTGCTGGGCTTGTCCATGTAGCGCAGCGGGGTGCCGTCGCCGTTGATGTCGATCTTCTCGCCGATGAGGTAGTCGCCCTTGTCGGCCGAGTTGTTGGCGAAGAACTCGACGCCGGTGCCGAAGATGTCCGAGGTGGCCTCGTTGAGGCCGCCGGACTCACCGCTGTACTCAAGACCTGCGGTGTTCGCGGTGACGCCGTGGCTCATCTCGTGGCCGGCCACGTCCAGCGAGGTCAGCGGGTCCGTGTTGCCCTCGCCGTCGCCGTACGTCATGCAGAAGCAGCTGTCGTCCCAGAACGCGTTGACGTACGAGCTGCCGTAGTGGACGCGGGAGTAGGCGCCGACGCCGTCGTTCTTGATGCCGCTGCGGCCGAAGGTGGACTTGTAGAAGTCCCAGGTCTCCTGCGCGCCGTAGGCGGCGTCCGCGGCGGCGGTCTGGTCCGTGCTGGAGCTGGAGGCGGTGCCGGTGCCCCAGACGTTGTCCGCGTCGGTGAACAGGGTGCCGGTGCCCGAGCTCGTGCCGTGCTTCAGGTTGTACGTCTTGTGGCCGCCGCGCGTGGCGTCGGTCAGCGAGTACGACGAGCCCGACCCGCTCGTGGTGAGGCTGACCGTGCCCGAGTACAGCGTCTTGCCGGTGCCGGTCGCGTTCTCGACGCCCTGGTACTCGAAGAGCTTCTTGCCGGTGGCCGCGTCGGTGATGACGTGCAGCTTGTTCGGGGTGCCGTCGTCCTGGAGGCCGCCGACGACGGTCTCGTAGGCGAGGACGGCCTTGCCGGAACCGGCCCAGACGACCTTGCGGGCGCCGTCGGCCGCGGTCTTGGCGGAGCCGAGCGTCTTGGCGGCGCTCACGGCCTGCTTCTCGGCCTTGGCCGCGCTGATCTGCGGCTTGAGCGAGGCGACCTTGACGGAGGCCTTGGTCGCTCTGGTGACGCCCTCGGTCCTGCCGGACTTGGCGGTGTGCACCACGAGGTCGCCGCCGAGGACCGGCAGGCCCGCGTAGGTGCGCTCGTAGCGGGTGTGGACGGTGCCGTCGGCGTCCTTGACGACGTCCTTGACGACGAGCTTCTCCTTGGCGCCGAGGCCTATCTGCTGGGCGGTCTCGGCGACGTCGGCCTGTGCCTTCTGGATCAGCGAGGTGCGGGCCGCGTTCGACAGCGCGGTGGGCGCTGCGGCGAGCGTGGCCTTGGCCGGGGTGTCCGCCGGGGTCTGGGCGGCGGCCGAACCGGTGGTCAGACCGGTGGTGAGCAGGGCTCCGGCCGCGACTGCGGTGGCTATGGCCAGAGTCGAGCGCTTGTGACGCGCGTAGAGGGGGGTCACACAAGCTCCTTGTGGTGGGGGAGTCCGGCACGGCGTGGGGCGCCTGGCCGGAGGTGCAGTGAAGTTGTGCGGCGGTTGTGAGGAAGAGTGACACCAGGGGCGCGTACATGTCAGGACCCCCCTGTGATGTTGGCTGAAAATTGACTCTCGGGTGAACATTGCGGGAATGTAAACGGAGTTGACGGCGGCGAAGGCCAAACCGGTGGGCGGTAAGGGCGTGGCAAAAAGAGGACGCCGCCCCGGGGAGTCGAACCACCGGGGCGGCGTCCTGAATCGAGGGCCTCAGAGCCGGTCTACGGGAAGGTGAGCTTCCAGCTGTTGATGTAGCCCGTGTCCTGCGCCGCCTGGTCCTGGACCTTCAACTTCCAGGTTCCGTTGGCGACTTCGGAGGAGGCGTCGACCGTGTAGGTGGTCTGGACGTTGTCCGCCGAGTCGGAGGAGCTGAAGTTCTTCAGGCGGTACGTCGAGCCGTCGGGGGCCACCAGGTCGATCACCAGGTCGCCGCGCCAGGTGTGGACGATGTCGACCGAAACCTGAAGGTTCGAGGGGGCGTTGCCCGTCCGGCCGGACACGGTGACGGACGACGTCACGGCCGCCCCGTTGTCCGGAATCGATACGTCGGTCGTGTTCTCGAACGAGGTGCCGCCACCGCCGCCGCCACCACCGGAGCGCGAGCCGACCGCGACGCCCGCCCAGGCGTCCTGCACGGCCTTGTACTCGGTGGACGTGGTGCCGTACAGCTCACCCGCCGCCGCGAGCGTGCCCGTGCGGGCGGAGGCGTAGTTGGTGGTGGACGTGAACTTCGTGGTCAGCGCCCGGTACCAGATCTGCAGCGCCTTGTCCCGGCCGATGCCGGTGACCGGAAGCCCGTCCGAGGTCGGCGAGTTGTAGCTGACGCCGTTGATGACCTTGGCGCCGCTGCCCTCGCTCAGCAGGTAGAAGAAGTGGTTGGCGACACCCGAGGAGTAGTGCACGTCGAGGTTGCCGACGCCCGAGTACCAGGAGTCCTTGGAGCCGCCGTCCTTGCTGGGCTTGTCCATGTAGCGCAGCGGGGTGCCGTCGCCGTTGATGTCGATCTTCTCGCCGATGAGGTAGTCGCCCACGTCGGACGAGTTGGCCGCGTAGAACTCCACGCCGGTGCCGAAGATGTCGGAGGTCGCCTCGTTGAGGCCGCCGGACTCGCCGCTGTAGTTGAGCCCTGCCGTGTTCGAGGTGACGCCGTGGCTCATCTCGTGGCCGGCCACGTCGAGGGCGGTCAGCGGGTCGGCGTTGCCGGAGCCGTCGCCGTACGTCATGCAGAAGCAGCCGTCGTCCCAGAACGCGTTCACGTACGAGTTGCCGTAGTGGACGCGGGAGTAGGCGCCGACGCCGTTGTTCTTGATGCCGCTGCGGCCGAAGGTGTTCTTGTAGAAGTCCCAGGTCTCCGCGGCGCCGTAGTGCGCGTCGGCGCCCGCGGTGGCGGCGTTCGACGTGGTGCCGTTGCCCCAGGTGTTGCTGGTCTGCGAGAACAGCGTGCCGGTGCCCGAGGTGCCGTGGTTCAGGTTGTACGTCTTGTGTCCGCCGCGGTCGCCGTCGGTCAGTGTGTAGTTCGAGCCCGACTGGGTCGTCGTCAGCGGGACCGTGCCGCTGTACTGGGTGTTGCCGGTGCCGGTCGCGTTCTCGATGCCCTGGTACTCGTAGAGCTTCTTGCCGGTGGTCGCGTCGGTGATGACGTGCAGCTGGTTCGGGGTGCCGTCGTCCTGGAGGCCGCCGACGACCGTCTCGTACGCCAGGACCGGCTTGCCGCTCGCCGCCCAGATCACCTTGCGCGGGGCCACGTCGGCGCCGGCCTTGGTCGAGCCGAGGGCCTTCGCACGCTTGACGGCCTGCTGCTCGGCGGCCGCCCTGGTGATGTCCGGGGTGACGTCGGAGACCTTGATGGCGGCGTTCGTCGCCTTGATGACGCGCTGGGTGGCGCCCGACTTGGCGGTGTCGACGATCAGGTCGCCGCCGAGGACCGGGAGACCGTCGTAGGTGCGCTCGTACCGGGTGTGGAGGCTGCCGTCCGCGTCCTTGACGACGTCACGGGCGACGAGCTTCTCCTTGGCGGCGAGGCCGATGTCCTTGGCGGTCTGCGCGCGGGCCGTGTCGGCGTCGCGAATCAGCTCGGCGCGCTGGGAGGGGCTGAGCTTGACGGCGGCGTGGGCCTTGCCCGCCTGGGCCGGGGCGGCGGACGCGGCGCCCGACTGGACGGCCGCGGCGAGCAGGGCGGTGACGCCGGCGACGGCGACTATGTGGGAGGTGCGTCTGCGAGAGGAATTGCTTCTCAACACTGACTCCTTCTGCGCGGCCGCGGGTCGCGCGGCCAGGGGGGAGATCCGGACGCTGGGTCGACCGTCCGGGCAGAACTGGCAGAGCTGCGGAACCAGGTGCAGGTGGCCTTGTGACGACACAGCGGTGTATCTGTGGGGTTGCTGTGAAGCGGCCGTGGGAAGCCTGGCACCGGATGGCGCTTTCTGTCAGGGGCGCGTCAGGAAGTTGGCCGGAATTGGTTCGTTGTCCGGATGTTCCCGTCCGATATGCGGAGTAGGGGTCAGACGGTCACGCGGGGTCCCCGTGCCACGTCCGCCACAGCGCCGCGTACGCGCCGTCGGCGGCCACCAGCTCCTCGTGCGTGCCGAGTTCGGTCAGACGGCCGCCCTCCATCACGGCCACCCGGTCCGCGTCGTGGGCGGTGTGCAGACGGTGGGCGATGGCGATGACCGTGCGGCCTTCCAGTACGGCGGCCAGGGCGCGCTCGGTGTGGCGGGCCGTCGCCGGGTCCAGCAACGCCGTCGCCTCGTCGAGGATCAGCGTGTGCGGGTCGGCCAGGACGACGCGGGCGAGGGCGAGTTGCTGGGCCTGGGAGCCGTCCGTGGGGCAACCCCCTTCGCCGAGCGGTGTGTCGAGGCCGTCCGGCAGCTCCCGGATCCAGTCCTCGGCGCCGACCGCGCTCAGGGCGGCCCACAACTGCTCGTCCGTGGCGGCCGGTTCGGCGATCAGCAGGTTGTCGCGGACCGTGCCGAGGAACACGTGGTGCTCCTGGGTGACCAGGACGACCTGACGGCGCAGTTGGTCGGGGCCGAGCTCGACGACGGGCACCCCGCCGACGGTCACCGTGCCCTCGCCGGGGGCGTCGACGCCGGCGAGAAGCCGGCTGAGCGTGGTCTTTCCGGCGCCGGAGGGGCCGACGACCGCCAGCCGCTCGCCCGGCCGTACGGTCAGGTCGACGCCGCGCAGGACCTCGCCGCCGCGGTCGTAGGCGTAGCGCACACCGGTGATGTCGATGCGGTCGTCGGCAGGGGTGGGGGAGCCGGCCGGCACGGTCCGCGGGGCCCGGGCGAGGCCCTCGACGCGGGCGAAGGAGGCGCCGCTGTTCTGCAGTTGCTCGATCCGCATCAGGATCTCGTCGAGCGGGCCGTTCAGCCGCTGCAGATAGAGGGCCGCCGCCACCACCGCACCCAGGCTCACCGTGCCGTGGTCGAGCAGGACTCCGCCGACCAGGAGGACGGCGGACACCGGGACGAGGTAGGAGACCTCCACCACCGGAAAGAACACGGTCCGCAGGAACAGCGTGTACAGCCGGGTCCGCCGCGACGTCTCCAGCGCGTCCCGGCTCGCCGTGACGCGGCGCCGCTCAAGCCGCAGCGCCTCGACGGTCCGCGCGCCGGACGCGGTCGCCGCGAGGATCTCCGCGACGTCCGAGGTGGCGGCGCCCTCGGCGAGATAGCCGTCGCGGGCCCGCTTCAGATACCAGCGCAGCGCGCCCCAGACGCCGGTCAGCCCGAGCAGACCGCATGCGCCGAGCAGCGGGTTCAGGGCGAAGACGGCGCCGAGCAGGAACAGCGCCTGCACGGTGTTGATGAGCAGGTCGGGTCCGACGTCGCGCAGGGTGGTGCCGACGAGGGCGACGTCGGCCGTGCCGCGCGCCGTCAGATCACCGGTGCCGGCCCGCTCCAGGACCCCCGCCGGCAGGGCCAGCGCCCGCTCGACGAACTCCTCACGCACACGCGCGAGCGTCCGCTCCCCGAACCGGTGCCCCACGTACCGGGCCCACCGGGCCAGCAGCAACTGCGCGAGCGAACACACCAGGATCCACAACGCCAGGTGGTCGACGGCCCCGACGCCGCCCCCGCCCCGCACCTCGTCGATGATCCGCCCCACCAGCCAGGGCCCGGCCAGCCCGGCCCCCGCAGCCATCCCGTTCAGCACGAGTACGGCAGCGAAGGCCCGCGCGTCGGCCCGCAGCAGCCGCAGCATCGCCCGCCGCACGTCGGCGGGTTCGGCGACGGGGAGCCGACCCGAGGAGGCCGCCGTCATCGGACCGCCTCCTCGGCCGCGGTCTCTTCGGCGTCCCGTGCCACCAGGGCACGGTAGGCCGGTTCGCTCTCCAGCAGTTCGCGATGGCTTCCCACGGCCGTGGCCTTGCCCTCCCGCAGGAAGTACACGGTGTCCGCCCGGTCCAGCACGAGCGGTGACGTGGTGGTGACGACCGTCGTACGGCCCTGTCGCGCCGTGCGCAGCCGCTGGGCGACGCGTGCCTCCGTGTGGGCGTCCAGGGCCGACGTCGGTTCGACGGCGAGCAGTACCTCGGGGTCGGCCAGCAGGGCGCGGACCAGCCGTATCCGTTGCCGTTGGCCGCCGGAGAGGTTGCGGGCCTGCGCGTCGACCGGTGAGTCGAGGCCGTCCGGCAGACCCTGGACGATGTCGTCGGCGACGGCTGCGTACAGAGCCTCGGACAGGGGCGCCTTCGAGGGTGCGTCGGTTCGTGGTTCGGCGTCCGCGGGTTTGTTGTGGCCGGCCGCGCCACGTGGGGGCGCGACAGAACCGCCCACCGCTTCGCGCAGGGTGCCCGCGAACAGGTCTGCCTCGTGGTCGGCCACCAGGATGCGCTCGCGGATCTGCGGCAGCGCGATCTCGTCGAGGGGTATGTCGCCCCAGGTCGCCTTCGACGCCACGTACCGCCCGAGCCGGTCGACGACCGCCGCCGCGTCGGCCGGGTGGCCGCAGGCCAGCGCGGTCAGGCGTCCCGGCCGCACCCGCACCCCGGACTCCGGGTCGTGCAGCACCGCCGGCTCTGCGGGCGCGTCCCGGGTGCCGATGTCGGCCAGCGGCTCCAGCCGCAGGAACCGTACGACCCTTCGTGCCGACACCAGCCCGCGGCTGATCTGGTAGCCGCACTCGACCCAGAACGCCACCGGCCCCACCAGCACGGCCACATAGCCGTACACCGACACCAACTCGCCGATGCTGATGGCCCCTTGGGCGGCGAGCCGGGCCGCCAGCCAGGTGACCACCGCGAGGAACAGGGTCGGCAGTCCGACGCCGAGCGCCTGGACCCAGCTGGTCACCGCCCCGACCCGGTAGCCCTGTCGGCGCAGCCGCTGCGAGTCGCGGTGGAAGGCGTCGGCGAACAGTCCCTTGCCGCCGAGGCCGTTGAGGACCCGCAGGCCGCCGGCGAGGTCGGCGATGCGGGCGGTGAGCACGCCCTGCCGCTCCCGGTACTCGGTCTCCGTGCCCTGCAGCCGTGCGAGGAGAGGCCCGACGAGGACGACGATCAGCGGAATCCCGAGGAGCACGACGGCGGCGATGAGCGGCGAGACGGCCACCAGCAGCCCGGCGACCGCCAGATACGCGACGATCGCGCCGACCCCGGGCCCGACGACCGTCAGCGACTGGCTGATCGTCTGCACATCGCCCACCCCGATGGTGACGACCTCCCCGGCCCCGACCCGGCGCGGCAGCGCGGCGCCCAGCCGGACCGCCTGTCCCACGACGACCTTGACCGTGCGGAAGTTGGCGTCCATCCGCACCCGGGTCATCGTCCGGTGCCGCATGATGCTCAGCCAGGCGTTGAACGCCCCGACCGCGAAGAGCACGGCGGTCCAGCCCGCCAGCGCCGGATAGTCACCGGGCTCCAGGCCGTCGTCGATCGCCCGGGACAGCAGATACGGCGTCGCCGCCAGCAGCACCATCCACACACTGCCCAGCACCGCCCCGGCGAGCGACCTGCCGGGCTGGCAACGGACCAGCCACCACAGATAGCGCCCGCCGCCGCGACAGTCCGGCGTACCGGGGTCCTCGTACGCGTCGATCATCCATCCCTCGATCCCTGCCTGCCCCCAGCCGACGTCTACGCCAGGCTGTCCCGCCACGCCCTGTGCAGATCGGCGAACCGCCCCGTGCCCGCGACGAGTTCGGCCGGGCTGCCGTCCTCCACGATCTTCCCGTGCTCCATGACCAGGACCCGGTCCGCGATCTCGACGGTCGACAGCCGGTGCGCGATGACGACCGCCGTGCGCCCGTGCAGCACCGTCGACATCGCCCGCTGCACGGCCCGCTCGCCCGGGACGTCGAGCGAGCTGGTCGCCTCGTCGAGGATGAGAACGGCCGGGTCGGCGAGCAACGCCCGTGCGAAGGCCACGAGTTGGCGCTGGCCGGCCGAGATACGGCCGCCCCGCTTGCGTACGTCCGTGTCGTACCCGTCGGGCAGCGCCTCGATGAAGTCGTGCGCGCCGATCGCCTTCGCGGCGCGCTCGATCTGCTCGCGAGTCGCGTCCGGGCGGCCGATGGCGATGTTGTCGGCGACCGTGCCGGAGAACAGGAACGCCTCCTGCGTCACCATCACCACCCCGCGCCGCAGTTCGGGCACCGACAGCTCGCGCAGGTCCACGCCGTCCAGGAGGACCCGGCCCTCGGAGGGGTCGTAGAAGCGGGCGAGCAGTTTGGCCAGGGTCGACTTGCCGGCGCCGGTCGAGCCGACGACCGCGACCGTCTGCCCGGCCGGGACGGTGAGGCCGAAGCGGGGCAGGACCTCGCCGCCGGTGCGGTAGCCGAAGGCGACCTCGTCGAAGACGACCCCCCGGCCGGGGTGCTCGCTCTGGAGTGCGGGCAGTTCCACGGGACTCGACGGCTCCGGCACGGTCGGTGTCTGCGCCAGCAGCCCGGCGATCTTCTCCAGGGAGGCCGCCGCCGACTGGTACGAGTTCAGGAACATGCCGAGCCGGTCGATGGGGTCGTACAGACGGCGGAGGTAGAGCACGGCGGCGGCCAGGACGCCCAGCTCCAGCGAGCCGCCCGCCACCCGGTAGGCACCCCACAGCACGATGCCCGCGACGGCCGTGTTGGCGACCAGCCGGGAGCCGATGACATAGCGGGCCATCTCCAGCAACGCGTCGCCGTTGACCCGCTCGTGCCGCCGGTTCAGCACCCGGAAGTCGGCGTCGTTGGCGGCCTCGCGGCGGAAGGCGCGCACCGGGCGGATGCCGTTCATCGTCTCGACGAACTTGACGATCACGGCGGCGATGGCGGTGGAACGCAGGCGGTACACCCGGACCGCGCGCCGCTGGTAGACCCGTACGAGGAGGTACAGCGGCACGAAGGACGCCACCGCGACCGCCCCGAGGGCGAGATCCAGCCAGAGCAGCATCGCCGAGATGTAGACGAAGGAGAGGATGACCGTGACGAGTTCCTGAAGGCCCTCGCTGAGCAGTTCGCGCAGGGACTCGACGTCGGCCGTGGACCGGGAGATGAGCCGGCCCGAGGTGTAGCGCTCGTGGAAGTCGAGGCTGAGTGCCTGCGCGTGGCGGAAGATACGGCCGCGCAGATCGAGCAGCACGTCCTGGTTGACGCGGGCGGAGGCGATGACGAACGCGTACTGCAGCGCGCCGGAGAGCAGCGCGCACAGCAGATAGACCACGGCCACCGCGATCAGCGGGCCGTGGCGCCGGTCCCGGAAGGCCGGGACCGCGGTGTCGATCGCGTACGCCACCAGCAGCGGGCCCGCCTGCACGGCCGCCTGCTGGAGCAGCAGGAGGAGGCTGGTGAAGGCGACGCGGAGCTTCATCGGGGTGAGCAGGGAGCGCAGCAGGGCGGCGGTGGCGCCCGGGGGAGCGGGCAGCACATCCCGGTCGAAGGGGTCGGCCGTGTCCTTGGGGCGGGGGAGGTCCGGCTCGTCGTCCGCCGTGGGGACAGACGTGGTGGTGGCCGTCATCGGTCGTCCTCCGCTTCTGGGGTCCCGGACATCAGATGGGCGTACTCGGCGTTCGTGCGCAGCAGTTCGTGATGCGTGCCCACGGCGGTGATCCGGCCGCCGGAGAGCAGGGCGACCCGGTCGGCGAGCAGGACCGTCGACGGACGGTGCGCCACGATGAGGGCGGTGGTGTCGGCGAGTACGTCCCGCAGGGCGGCCTCCACGGCGGCCTCGGTGTGCACGTCGAGGGCGGACAGGGGGTCGTCCAGGACGAGGAACCTCGGTCTGCCCACGACCGCTCGCGCGAGCGCCAGCCGCTGCCGCTGCCCGCCGGAGAGACTGAGTCCCTGCTCGCCGACCCGGGTGTCCGTCCCCTGGGGCAGCGCGTGCGCGAAGCCGGCCTGTGCGACGGACAGCGCCCGGTCCAACTCGGCGGCGCCCGCGTCGGCTTCGGCCCCCATGAGGACGTTGTCCCCGACGCTCGCCGAGAAGAGGGTCGGCTCCTCGAAGGCGACCGCGACCATGGAGCGCAGCTCCTCGCGGGACAGGGCGGCGATGTCCTCGCCGTCCAGCGTGATCCGCCCGGACGTCACCTCGTGCAGACGCGGGACGAGGGCGGTCAGGGTCGTCTTGCCGCTGCCGGTGGCGCCCACCAGGGCCAGGGACTCGCCGGGGCGGACATGGAGGTCGATGCCGTCGAGCACGGGCGGGGAGGCGTCGGGGGCGTCGGGATAACGGAACCGCACGCCGAGGAAACGGAGGCCGTCCCTGCCGGCTTCCGGCCGGTGGGGGCCGGTCGCGGCCTGAGGCCCGGCCGCGAGATGACCCGGCCCCGCGCCCGTTTCCGTCTCCGGCGGTTCGTCCATCACCTCGAAGTACCGCTCCGTGGCCGTCGCCGCCTCCTGGCTCATCGCGAGCAGGAAGCCGATGGAGTCCAACGGCCAGCGCAGGGCGAGGGCCGTCGACAGGAACGCCACCAGCGTCCCCGCGGACAGGTTCCCGTCGGCCACCTGCACCGTGCCGAGCACCAGCGCCGCCCCGATCGCGACCTCCGGCAGCGTGACGATGACAGCCCAGATCGTGGCGAGCAGCCCCGCCTTGCGCAGCTCCGTCCCCCGCAGGGTCCGCGACAGCGCCCGGAACGCACGCGCCTGGCTGCGGTGCCGCCCGAACCCCTTGATGATCCGGATGCCGAGCACGCTCTCCTCGACGACCGTCGTCAGATCGCCGACCTGGTCCTGGGAGATCCGCGCCACCTCGGCGTACCGCTTCTTGAAGACCAGGCACGTGACCATCACGGGGACGGCCGGCCCCAGGATGACCAGCCCGAGCGTCCAGTCCTGCAGCAGCATGATCACCACGCCGACCAGGATCGTCACGCCGTTGACCAGAAGGAACGTCAGGGGAAAGGCGAGGAACTGGCGCAGCAGCATCAGATCCGTGGTGCCGCGCGACAGCAGCTGTCCCGAGGACCACCGGTCGTGGAAGGCGACCGGCAGCCGCTGCAGATGCCCGTATAGGTCGGACCGCATCCCCGCCTCGACGCTCGACAGCGGCCGCGCCACCAGCCACCTTCGCAGCCCGAACAGCAGTGCCTCCGCGAGCCCGAGCAGCAGCAGGTACAGCGCCCCGAGCCACACGCCCGCCGGATCGCGGTCGGCGACCGGCCCGTCGACCATCCACTTCAGTACGAGCGGGATCACGAGCCCCGTGCAGGAGGCGACGACGGCGACGGACGCGGCGGACAACAGCCGCGCCCGCACGGGGCGCACGTACGGCCACAGGCGCAGCAGCGTGCGCACGGCGGATCGGTCGGTGGTCTTCCCGGGTTCCTCGGTGGTTGCACGTGTCGTCGCCATCAGCAGTGAGCCTACGGACCGGCACTGACAACGCCCACCGAGTTTTGGCCGGAAGCAGGTCGGCCATCGGACCTACGACCTGCGCGTTCGAGGGGTCGTACGCCGGCATCAACCGATCGGTTGATGCGCCTTCGAGCGCGACGGCCGATGTGGCGGGCACCCGCTTCCCGCGACGCTGATGCCATGCCTGTCATCGAAGTCACCGATCTGCGCAAGTCCTATGGCGGCCGGCCCGTCGTCGACGGTGTCTCCTTCGCCGTCGAGGAGGGTGAGATCTTCGGGATCCTCGGCCCCAACGGTGCCGGCAAGACCACCACCGTCGAGTGCGTCGAGGGACTGCGCGTCCCCGACGCGGGCCGCGTCCGCGTCACCGGCCTCGACCCCGTCGCCGACCACGCGCGCGTGGCCGGTGTCCTGGGCGCCCAGCTCCAGCAGAGCGAACTGCAGCCCAAGCTGACCGTCCGTGAGGCACTGGAGCTGTACGCCTCCTTCTACCCGAGTCCGCTCGACTGGGCGCCGCTCGCCGAGCGCCTCGGACTGACGTCCAAGCTGACCAGCCGGTTCGGCAGGCTGTCCGGCGGCCAGAAGCAGCGCCTGTTCATCGCGCTCGCGCTGATCGGCAACCCGCAGGTCGTCGTACTGGACGAGCTGACCACCGGCCTGGACCCGCGGGCCCGCCGGGACACCTGGGAGCTCATCGAGGACGTTCGGGCAGGCGGTGTGACGGTTCTGCTGGTCACCCACTTCATGGAGGAGGCCCAGCGGCTGTGCGACCGGATCGCGGTGATCGACAAGGGCCGGGTGGCCGCCCTGGACACCCCGGCCGGTCTCATCCGGCGCTCCGCCGGCGCCACCGTCATCAGCTTCACCCCCTCCGCGCCACTGGACGACCGTGACCTGAACGCGCTCCCCGCGCTCGCGTCCATCGAGCACAAGGACGGCCGTATCACGCTCGCCGGCACGGACGAGACCGTCAACGCCGTCATCACCCTCCTCGCCCGCCACCGCATCACGGCCCATCAGCTGCGCGTCGTGGACGCCACGCTCGACGACGCGTTCCTCGACCTGACGAAGGAGGCAGCGGTATGAGCACCGCCGTCCTGAAGACCGAGGCCCGCCTCTTCCGCCGGGAACCGGGCGCCCTCTTCTGGATCCTGCTGTTCCCGACCCTGCTGCTGGTGATCCTCGGCTCCATCCCCTCCTTCAAGACGCACAACGCCGACCTCGGCGGCCTGCGCACCATCGACGTCTACGTCCCGGTGGCCGTGCTGCTCGGCATGATCGTCGGCGGCCTGCAGGCGATGCCGCAGACCCTCACCGGCTACCGCGAGCGCGGCATCCTGCGCCGGATGGCCACCACGCCGGTGCGCCCGTCGGCCCTGCTGTCCGCACAGATGCTGGTGTACGGCGGGGCCGCCCTCGCGTCGGCCCTGCTCGCCCTCGCGGTCGGGCGGATCGGTTTCGACGTGCGCCTGCCCAAGCAGCCCTTCGGATACGTCCTCGCCCTGTTGTTGGCCGTCCTGGTCGCCCTCGCTCTCGGATCGGTGGTGTCGGCGCTGTCCCGCACGACGAAGATCGCCGGTGCGATCGGATCCGCGGTGTTCTTCCCGTCGATGTTCTGCGCGGGCGTGTGGCTGCCGACGCAGGCCATGCCGGACGTGATGGCCCGGATCGTCGGATACACACCCTTCGGGGCGGCCGCGCAGGCCCTCGACCAGGCGGCGGCGGGGCACTGGCCGGGCTGGACCCACCTGGGCGTGCTGGTCGTGTGGATCCTGCTGCTGACGGGTGCGGCCAGTCGCTGGTTCCGCTGGGAGTAGGCGACCCGCCGTGCAGACTGGGGACATGACCGCGGTGGACACGCAGATCGAGCGGCGCTGGGAGCAACTGCACACCTGGGGGCCGTACGGGCTGCTCGGCATCAGCGTCGTCCTCGCGGTCGCCGCCGCCGACCCGCACGCCGGCCCGGCCAAGTGGTACGCCGCCCTGGCCCTGGTCGGCGCCGCGGTCGCACTCCAGCTGTGGTGGCACAGCACCCGCCCCCGCAGGCCCGACCGCTGCCGGAACCCGTCCCGGCCCGGGACCGTGTACTACGCCGTCCGCTGGGCCATCGCCTTCGCCCTCACCTGGCTCAGCCCGTTCTTCGCGTTCTACGCCGCCGCCGGCTACATGGACGCCGACGAGACGATCCCGGGCACCAGGTGGCAGCGGCTGGGACTGTTCGCGAGCGCGGTCACCGTGGCCGGCGCGCAGGCCGGCGGGCTGCCCCTCGGGAGCACGGTCCAGTGGATCCTCTTTCCCGCGCTCCTGGTCGCCAACTCCGGCCTGCAGATGGTGGTCGCCCATCTCACCGACCAGGAGCAGCAGCGGGCCCGCGAGCGCACCGAGACCATCACCGAACTCGAACGCACCAACACGGCCTTGCAGCAGGCCCTCGACGAGAACGCCGCCCTGCACGCCCAACTCCTCGTCCAGGCACGGGAGGCGGGGGTCGCCGACGAGCGCCGCCGCCTGGCCGCCGAGATCCACGACACCATCGCCCAGGGCCTGACCGGCATCATCGCCCAGCTCCAGGTCGTCGCGAACGCCCCCGACCTCGACCTCGCCCGCACCCACCTGGGACGCGCCTCCGACCTGGCCCGCCACAGCCTCGGCGAGGCCCGCCGCTCCGTGCACAACCTGGCCCCGGTGGCGCTGGAGAACGACGGACTGCCCGAAGCGCTGAAGAAGACGGTCGCCGAATGGGGCGAACGAACCGGCGTACGCGCCGAGTTCACGGTCACCGGCACCTCCGAACAGCTCCACGAGGAGGTCTCGGCCACCCTCCTGCGCATCGTCCAGGAGGCCCTGTCCAACGCGGCCCGGCACGCCCGCGCCACCCGCCTGGGCGTCACCCTCTCCTTCCTGGGCGACGAGGTGATCCTCGACATCCGCGACGACGGCACCGGCTTCGATCCCCTCGCGCTGCCCGCCCGCACCCACGCGGGCGGCTTCGGCCTCGACGGCATGCGGGCCCGCGCCGAACGCATCGCGGGCTCACTGACCGTGGAGTCCGAACCCGGGCACGGCACGGCCCTGTCGGCTCGCGTACCGTTGGTCCGCCATGACAGCTGACGTGACCGGAGACGCCCTGATCTCCCTGCTGATCGTCGACGACCACCCCGTCGTACGCGACGGCCTGCGCGGCATGTTCGAGTCGGCCCCCGGATTCACGGTCCTCGGCGAGGCCTCGGGCGGCATCGAGGCGCTCGAACGGGCCGCCGCCCTCGACCCCGACGTGATCCTCATGGACCTGCGCATGCCGGGCGGCGGCGGAGTCGACGCGATCGCGGAGCTGACCCGCCGCGGCGCCCGCGCCAAGGTCCTCGTCCTCACCACGTACGACACCGACACGGACACGCTGCCCGCGATCGAGGCGGGCGCGACGGGCTACCTCCTCAAGGACGCGCCCCGCGACGAGCTGTTCACGGCCGTCCGCGCCGCCGCCGAGGGCCGCACCGTCCTCTCCCCGGCCGTCGCCTCCCGCCTGGTCTCCGCGGTCCGCACCCCCCGACCGCCCGGCAACGAGCCCCTCTCCGCACGCGAACGCGAGGTGCTGGCCCTGGTCGCCAAGGGCACCTCCAACCGTGAGATCGCCCGCGAGCTGTTCATCAGCGAGGCGACCGTGAAGACCCATCTCACCCATCTGTACGGCAAGTTGGGCGTCAACGACCGCGCGGCGGCGGTCGCGACGGCGTACGAGCGGGGAATCCTCGGCTAGCCGGGCAGGGGCCACGGGGGTGAGACTCCCTCACCCCGCCTCCCTCACCCCGCCACGCGCAGCAGCAGCACGGCCCGGGCCGGCACCGTGATCACCGCCCCCGCCCGGTGCTCCACCCCCGGCTCCTCGGACTGCGTCTCCCTCGACGTGTCGACGACCACCTCGTAGCGCTCCGCCCAGGGCGGCCCCGGCAGCACGAAGCTGACCGGGCGGTCCCCGGCGTGCAGGACGGCGAGGAAGCTGTCGTCGAGGATCGGGTCGCCGTGCTCGTCGCGGCCCGGTATGTCCCGCCCGGACAGATACATGCCGAGCGTGGCGGCGGGCGCGTACCAGTCCCGTTCCGTCATCTCCGTGCCGCGCGCGGTGAACCAGGCCAGGTCGCGCAGACCGTCGGCGGAGTGCGCCCGCCCCGAGAAGAAGGCCCGGCGACGCAGCACGGGGTGCCGGTGCCGCAGCTCGATGAGCCGGGCCGTGAGGTCGAACAGGGCTTTCCAGCCGGGCTCCTGAAGCAGCCCCCAGTCCAGCCAGCTGATCTCGTTGTCCTGGCAGTACGCGTTGTTGCTCCCACGCTGGGTGCGCCCCAGTTCGTCGCCCGCGACCAGCATCGGTACGCCCGTCGACAGCAGGAGCGTGGTCAGCAGGTTCCTGAGCTGCCGCCGCCGCAGGCCCCGTACGCGCTCGTCGGCCGTCTCGCCCTCGGCTCCGCAGTTCCACGACCGGTTGTCGTCCGTGCCGTCCCGGTTGCCCTCGCCGTTCGCCTCGTTGTGCTTGCGTTCGTACGACACCAGGTCGCGCAGGGTGAAACCGTCGTGCGCGGTGATGAAGTTGACGGACGCGTAGGGCCTGCGGCCTCCCCACGCGTACAGGTCGCTCGACCCCGACAGCCGGTACCCGAGATCCCGTACGTCCGGCAGCGCGCCCCGCCAGAAGTCCCGTACGGCATTGCGGTAGCGGTCGTTCCACTCCGTCCACAGGGGTGGGAAGGACCCCACCTGATAGCCGCCGGAGCCCACGTCCCAGGGCTCGGCGATCAGCTTCACCCGGCGCAGCACCGGGTCCTGCGCGATGACCGCGAGGAACGGCGACAGCATGTCCACGTCGTGCATGGAGCGGGCGAGGGCGGCGGCCAGGTCGAAACGGAAGCCGTCCACGCCCATCTCCGTCACCCAGTAGCGCAGCGAGTCGGTGATGAGGCGCAAAACGTGCGGCTGGACCACGTGCAGGGTGTTGCCGCAGCCCGTGTAGTCGGCGTAGCGCCGGGCGTCCGACTGCAGCCGGTAGTACCCCCGGTTGTCGATGCCCTTCAACGAGAGCGTCGGGCCCAACTCGCCCGCCTCCGCCGTGTGGTTGTAGACCACGTCGAGGATGACCTCGATGCCGGCCGCGTGCAGCGCGCGCACCATGCGCTTGAACTCGCCGACCTGCTGGCCCGTCGTACCGGACGCGGCGTACGTGGCGTGCGGGGCGAAGTAGCCGATGGAGTTGTAGCCCCAGTAGTTCTTCAGGCCCCGGCGCAGCAGATGGTCCTCGTGCGCGAACTGGTGGACCGGCAGCAGCTCCACGGCCGTGACGCCCAGCTTGACGAGGTGCTCGATCGCCGCCGGGTGCGCCAGTCCCGCGTAGGTGCCCCGGAGTTCCTCCGGGATCCCCGGATGCAGCTGGGTGAAGCCGCGCACGTGCAGCTCGTAGATGACCGAGTCCGCCCACGGTGTCTTCGGCCGGCGGTCGTCCGCCCAGTCGTCGTCATCGTGGACGACGACGCCCTTGGGGACGTACGGCGCCGAGTCCCGGTCGTCGCGCACGGTGTCCGCGACCTGCTGCTGCGGCCAGTCCCGCACATGCCCGTACACCTCGGGCGGCAGGCCGAAGTCGCCGTCCACCGCGCGTGCGTACGGGTCGAGGAGCAGCTTCGCCGGGTTCCAGCGGCCGCCGGTCCACGGATCCCAGCGGCCGTGCACCCGGTAGCCGTAGCGCTGCCCCGGCATCACACCCGGCACGAAGCCGTGCCAGATCTCATGCGTCAGCTCGGTGAGCCGCCCCCGCGTCTCCTTGCCGTCCTGGTCGAACAGGCACAGCTCCACCGACTCCGCCCCGCCCGCCCACAACGCGAAGTTGGTGCCCGCCACGCCGTCCGGGCCGACCCGGAACCTGGCTCCGAGCGGCGTCGGCGCACCCGGCCGCACGGGCACGCCCGGCACCTTGCGGGGCGCGCCGTTGACCACGGCGGCCGGGCGTTCGCCCTCGTCGGCGCGCTCCTCGGCGACCGCCTCCTGCTCGGCTGCGCTGGACACCTGTCAGCCTCCCACGGCTCATGCAACGACCTTGAAGGAGCGCATGGCGTCCCGGCCGAGGCTCCCCGTCGCGTCGTCCTCCCCACTGTTCTGCCCAGCACGTGGCCGAACGATCCCGGACGCCGGGCAGGTCGGCCGAAGCCTCCTCCCGTCCGGCGACGCCCGGTTCCGCCGGGCTCCTCCGTCATAGCGCTCCGCACTCACGTTTCCCCAGGGCGTACCGCGGGGCGTACCGCGTCGTTGGGCAGGCCGTGAGGCATGCACAAGGGCGCGCACGGCGCGCGGGGGCCGCGCTGGCCGCCGTACTGACATGGGCAGGGCTCCTGGCCGGAGCCGTCGGCTGCACTTCCGACGCCACGGACAGGAGCGACATCGGCGAGGCACTCGGCAAGGCCCCGGCATCCGAGGACGTCATCCGGATCTCCCCGGACGACGAGAGCAAGGGCGTCAGGCCCGACCGGACGCTGCGGGTACGGGTGCCCAGCGGGCGCCTGGAGAAGGTGAAGGTGGTGAAGTCCCAGGACGCACAGGAGTCCGAGGTACGCGGCCGCATCTCCGAGGACGGCCTGCGCTGGGAACCCGACGAGCCCAGGCTGGCCCTCTCGGCCAAGTACACGGTCGACGTGGTCGCCCTGGACGGCCACGGACGGAGGTCCGCCCGGCACACGACGTTCACCACGTACGTCCCCGACGAGCGTTTCATCGGATACGTCACCCCGGAGAACCGCTCCACGGTCGGCACCGGAATGATCGTCTCCCTGGAGTTCAACCGGGAGATCGAGCACCGTGCCGCGGTCGAGCGCGCCATCCGCGTCACGGCGAAACCGGCGGTCGAGGTCCGCCCGCACTGGTTCGGCAAGGACCGGCTCGACTTCCGTCCCGAGCAGTACTGGAAGCCCGGCACCCAGGTCACCGTCTCCCTCCGGCTCCGCGACGTCGAGGGGGCGCACGGCGTCTACGGGCTGCAGTACAAGACCTTCTCCTTCACGGTCGGCCGCAGCCAGGTCTCCCTGGTCGACGCGGCCGCCCACACCATGCAGGTACGGCGCGACGGCGCGCTCCTCGCCACCGTGCCGATCACGGCCGGGGCACCCAAGCACACCACCTACAACGGGAAGATGGTGGTGATGGAGATGCTCGAGCTGACCCGGATGAACGGCGCCACCGTCGGCTTCAAGAAGGAGAACGGCAAGGGCGAGTACGACATCCCGGACGTCCCGCACGCGCTCCGCCTGACCGATTCGGGCACCTTCCTGCACGGCAACTACTGGGCTCCGGACGCCCCCGGGCACGTCAACGTCAGCCACGGATGCGTGGGACTCATGGACGTCAAGGGCGGCAGCTCCGACACCCCGGCCGGCTGGTTCTTCGACCGCAGCCTCGTCGGGGACGTGGTCCAGGTCGCGCACAGCAATGACAAAAAGGTCGCTCCCGACAATGGCCTCGGAGGGTGGAACATGGGTTGGAAGGAGTGGAAGGCGGGCGGCGCGGTCAAGTAACCGGAGGGGAGGCGGGGATTGAGCCAGGCGCGTGATCGATGTTGCGACTGAACAGTGACATTCACCTGACACGATCCCCGAAACCTTCTGGTTAATATGCGCCAATGCGTGCGTGGGACGCGCGCCGGGGTGCGGGCCTGACCAGGCCCGGCGAGGGGAGAACAACGTGAACGTGCGGCCGATATCGGGGGCGTCGGTTGACGCGCGAACGACCCAGGCGCAGCGCCGTGGGGGCCGGGGACTGCTGGCACTGATACTCGGGGTGCTGGTGCTCGCCGTCACCGCGTGCGGCGGGGGCGGTTCGGGTTCCGGATCCGGTTCGGGCGACGGCAAGGGCAAGGGTTCGGACGCGGCGCAGAGCAAGCAGTCGGAGGCCGTCGTCACGATCGCCCCGAAGAACGGCGCGAAGTCCGTCGACACCACCGGAGCCCTCAAGGTCAGCGCCGCCAAGGGCAAGCTGACCGCGGTCGCGGTCAAGGACTCCAAGGGTGCGGAGGTCGCCGGGGAGATCACCGGCGGCGGCACCGGCTGGGCGCCGTCCACGCATCTGGCGGCGTCCACCACGTACACGGTGCACGCGGTCGCGAAGGACGCCGAGGGGCGTGAGGCGGCGGAGGACTCCCGCTTCACCACCCTCACCCCGCAGAACACCTTCGTCGGCAACTTCACGCCCGAGGACGGCACCACGGTCGGCGTCGGAATGCCGTTCTCCGTCCGCTTCACCCGGGGCATCACGCACCCGGAGGACGTCGAGAAGGCCATCACCATCAAGACCGAGCCGGCCGTCGACGTCGAGGGCCACTGGTTCGGCAACGACCGCCTCGACTTCCGTCCGGAGAACTACTGGAAGTCCGGCACCAAGGTCACGGTGAAGCTGAACCTCGACGGCGTCGAGGGCCGGCAGGGCGTCTACGGCAAGCAGACCAAGACGATGGAGTTCACCATCGGCCGCAACCAGGTCTCCGTGGTCGACGCCAAGAAGCACACGATGAAGGTCATGCACGACGGCAAGGTGGTCAAGACCCTGCCCGTCACCACCGGCAAGCCCGGCTACGACACCTGGAACGGCCAGATGGTCATCAGCGAGCGGCTCCGGGTGACCCGTATGAACGGCGAAACGGTCGGCTACGGCGGCGAGTACGACATCAAGGACGTCCCGGACGCCATGCGCCTGACCAACTCCGGCACCTTCATCCACGGCAACTACTGGGGCGGCGGCGCCTTCGGCAACTACAACGCCAGCCACGGCTGCATAGGCCTGCGGGACACCCGCGGCGGCTACGACCGGGGGCTGCCGGGCGGCTGGTTCTTCGACCACTCGATCATCGGCGACGTCGTCGTCGTGAAGCACTCCAACGACCGCACGGTCGACCCCGACAACGGCCTCAACGGCTGGAACATGTCGTGGGAGAAGTGGAAGTCGTAGACGCCCGACGTCGAGCGGGCCCGGTGCTGTGACCGACAGCACCGGGCCCGTTGTCGTTGGTCCCCGTGCTGTGCCTGCGTGGGGGCAACCCCCGGACCCCCGGCCGGAGTGTGGGCGACCGTACCCGGTCCATCACCGTTGGTCCCCGTGCTGTGCTTGCGTGGGGGCAACCCCCGGACCCCCGGCCGGAGTGTGGGCGACCGTACCCGGTCCATCGCCGTTGGTCCCCGTGCTGTGCTTGCGTGGGGGCAACCCCCGGACCCCCGGCCGGAGTGTGAGCGACCGCACCCGGCCCATCACCGTTAGTCCCCGTTAACCTGCCTGCATGACCGTGAATCTCGAAGTCGCCGAAGGTGTCGGCACCATCCGTCTCGACCGTCCGCCGATGAACGCGCTGGATGTCGCGACACAGGACCGGCTGAAGGAACTCGCCGAGGAGGCGACCCGTCGTGACGACGTACGGGCCGTGATCGTGTACGGCGGGGAGAAGGTGTTCGCGGCGGGCGCGGACATCAAGGAGATGCAGAACATGGACCACGCGGCGATGATCCTGCGGGCCCGCGCCCTGCAGGACTCGTTCACGGCGGTGGCCCGCATCCCCAAGCCGGTGGTCGCGGCGATCACCGGCTACGCCCTCGGCGGCGGCTGCGAGTTGGCGCTGTGCGCCGACTACCGGATCGCGGCCGAGGACGCCAAGCTGGGCCAGCCGGAGATCCTGCTGGGTCTGATCCCGGGCGCGGGCGGCACCCAGCGGCTGTCCCGTCTGGTCGGCCCGTCGAAGGCGAAGGACCTGATCTTCACGGGCCGCATGGTCAGGGCGGACGAGGCGCTGACCCTGGGTCTGGTGGACCGGGTGGTGCCGGCCGAGGACGTCTACACCGCCGCGCACGCTTGGGCGGCGAAGCTGGCGCAGGGACCGGCGATCGCCCTGAGGGCCGCGAAGGAGTCGATCGACACGGGTCTGGAGACGGACATCGAGACGGGCCTCGCGGTCGAACGGAACTGGTTCGCGGGCCTGTTCGCCACGGAGGACCGCGAGCGCGGGATGCGGAGCTTCGTGGAGGAGGGCCCGGGCAAGGCCAAGTTCCTCTGAGGTACTGAAGTGCCAAGTTACCCTGTACCCCTTGCAATTGACGCGACGTCTGATCCCGTTCCCTCGATGGGGCGGTTTATGGGAGCCTTAACGCAACATTAAGTCTGCCTTGTCGAGGGAGACCGTCGATTGCCCCCCGCAGAGCCTTCACCGCAGGTCAGTCACCCTGTTGACGCCTCCGAACTGCCGTTGGCATATGTCGATCGGCCGATTCGGAACGACGCATTCCGGGGGGCGTATTCCTCCGGAACGGCCCCGGACCGCGCTCGTGGCGGCCATGATGGGGGCATGGCGGGGCTGGAGGGCATCGAACAGCCGCGGGGACAGGGCCGTGCGACCGCGGCGCGCTGGTCGCCCGCGGTCGAGGACGAACAGGCGCTCGAGGCGCTCGAGTTGTTCGGGAATCCGACCGAGGCGGAAGTCCCGCTGCCGTCCCGCCCGGAGTCCGCCGCCACCGCCCGCCGTCTCACCCAGGTCGTGGTCCTGCGGCATTGGGGCCTCACGCCCAAGATGACGGAGGACGCCGTCCTGCTCGTCTCCGAACTCGTCGGCAACGCGGTCCGCCACACCGGTGCCCGTGTCTTCGGTCTCCGTATGCGCCGCCGCAGGGGCTGGATCCGTATCGAGGTCCGCGATCCGTCCCGGGGGCTGCCCTGCCTGATGCCGGTCCAGGAGACGGACATCAGCGGGCGGGGCCTGTTCCTCGTCGACAAGCTCTCCGACCGCTGGGGAGTCGACCTCCTGCCGCGCGGCAAGACCACCTGGTTCGAGATGCGGGTGACCGACCGCTAGCGGTTGACCGCGACCCGAAGAATGTCCCCCGATCGGGTCAATCGGCGGTTTTCCCACCTATCACCCCTTAAATGGTGCGGTGACCTCGACCGATCGCCGGACGGCGCTCCGCACGGGCGCCGGCCTCCTCGCCGCGGGCGCCCTCACCGCAGGGTGCGCCACGAGCGGCGCCGTCGCCCACTCCACCACCTCGGCGCACCCGTCCACCGATCCCACCACCGCACCGGCCGCACCCACCCCGCGCGGCTACCCCGGCCAACCCGCCCAGCTCACCCACGGCCCCCGCACCCACCCCCGGGTGGCCCTCACCTTCCACGGTCAGGGCGACCCCGCTGTCGCCCACTCCCTGCTCACCGCGGCGGAGAAGCACGACGCCCGCCTCACCGTCCTGGCCGTCGGCACCTGGCTCGACGAGCACCCGGACGTCGCCCGCCGCATCCTCGACGGCGGCCACGACCTCGGCAACCACACCCAGCGCCACCTGGCCGTCAACACCATGTCCGAGGCCGACGCCCGTACCGAGATCACCGCCTGCGCCGACCGGCTCCGACGGCTCACCGGATCCATCGGCACCTGGTTCCGCCCCTCCCGCGCCCCCCTCGCGTCCCCGCTGGTCGTACGTCTGGCCCGCAGCGCCGGCTATCCGCACGTCCTCTCGTACGACGTCGACTCCCTCGACTACACCAGGCCCGGTGCCGACGCCGTCGTACGCACGGTCCTCGGTGAGGTCCGGGCCGGGTCCGTGGTGAGCCTGCACTTCGGCTACCCGGACACGGTCGCCGCCCTCCCCGTCGTACTGGAAGAACTCGCCCACCGCGGCCTGGCCGCCGTGACCACCACGGAGCTGTTCAGCTGATGACCCCCACCCGGCTCACCCGCGCCCTGATCGCGACCGCCGCCCTCGCCGCGCTCGCCCCCCTCGCCGCCTGCAGCGGCACCCAGCACCACCAGGACGAGGCCCTCAGCAGCAGGGCGGCCCTCGCACCGGTGAGGAAGAAGACGGCCGTGCAGCGCCTGCCCGGCATGCCGCCGGTCCTCGACCCGAACGACGTGTACGCGGCCGACCGCCCGGGCCGACTCTCCCCGGTGGTGAAGGACTTCCCGTCACGGGTCTACGTCCCCAACACCAACTCCGACACCGTCTCGGTCATCGACCCGAAGACGTACCGGGTCATCGACACGATCCCGGTCGGCGCCCAGCCCCAGCACGTCGTCCCCTCCTGGGACCTGAAGACGCTGTGGGTCAACAACGACAAGGGGAACACCCTCACCCCCATCGACCCCAGAACGGGCAAGGCCGGCAAGACCGTCGACGTGCACGACCCGTACAACCTCTACTTCACGCCCAACGGCAAGTACGCGATCGTCATGGCCTCCCTCGACCGCGAACTCGTCTTCCGCGACGCGCACACCATGAAGCGCGAGAAGACCGTCCCGGTCAGCTGCTACGGCGTCAACCACGCCGACTTCTCCCCGGACGGCCGCTACTTCATCGTGTCCTGCGAGTTCAGCGGCGAACTGCTGAAGGTCGACACGGAGAAGATGAAGGTGATCGGCCAGGAGAAGCTGCCGTTCCACGGGGCGATGCCGCAGGACGTCAAGATCTCGCCCGACGGCAGGAAGTACTACATCGCCGACATGGCGGCCGACGGCGTGTGGATCCTGGACGGCGACAAGTTCACCAAGCCCACCCTCCTGCCCACCGGCAAGGGCGCCCACGGCCTCTACGTCAGCCGTGACTCGCGCGTCATGTACATCTCCAACCGGGGCGAAGGCACCATCTCCCTCTTCGACTTCGCGAAGAACAGGCTCACCGAGAAGTGGCACCTGCCCGGCGGCGGCAGCCCCGACATGGGCGGCGTCTCGGCGGACGGCAAGGTCCTGTGGCTGTCGGGACGCTACAACTCCGAGGTGTACGCCATCGACACCCGCACCGGCACCCAGCTGGCCCGCATCAAGGTCGGCAGCGGCCCCCACGGCCTCGCGGTGTTCCCGCAGCCCGGTCGCTACTCGCTCGGCCACACGGGCATCTTCCGCTGAGGCGCACGCGACACGTCAGCGCCGTCCGTCCCGGCCGGCGAGGAGCAGCGCCTCCGAGCCCACCGGACGGTAGCCCGCCGCCTGGAACGTCCGCATGCTGCGGGCGTTCCCCGGTGCGACCTGCGCCCACAGCGGCTCGGTGACGAGGTGCCGGGCGGCGGTCACGAGCCGCCGGCCCAGCCCCCGGTGCCGTACGTGCTCATCCACCTCCACCGACACCTCCAGCCGCCCGCCGATCCCGCGCCCCGTCACGAGCACACCGCCCTCGGCCGTCCACGCGCGCACCTCGTCCCGCCGCCGGCGCGCGTAGACGGCGCGGGAATGGCCGGCGTCCTCGATCTCCCGCAGCACGAGCGGCGGTTCACCCGGCAGCGGGGAGCCGACCAGCATGGCGTCGACGGTTTCGGCCCCGCGTCCCGTCCGCTCCATGAACGACGTCAGGAACCGCGGATGCATGGGCGCCGCGAGCGGGTCGCAGGCCACGGCTCGCAGCGTCTCGTGGATCCACTGCGGATCCTCGTCAGTGAACACGACGGCGTGCGCGGTGAAGGCGAGGACACCCGCGTCCCGGTCGCAGGCCTGCGGGACCACCGTCGTGCGACCGTCCGCCGGCGGGAAGACACCGCGGGCGGCCGCGTCGAGAATGTCCCGCAGAGTCTCCATCGCCGCGCTCCTTGAGTCTCCACCCACTGGAAGGCCCAGACTCCCAGACATGATCGACGACGGCACCGGCCTTTTCACCATCGGCGAGCTGGCCCGGGCCACCGGGCTGACCGTACGGACCATCCGCTACTGGTCCGACGAGGGTGTCCTGACCCCGGTGGCCCGCTCCACGGGCGGCTACCGGCTCTACGACGCCGGGTCCGCCGCCCGTCTGGAACTGATCCGCACGCTGCGCGAGCTGGGTCTCGGCCTGGACGACGTGCGCAGGGTGCTGGACGGGGAGCGGACGGTCGCCCAGGTCGCGGCGGCCCATGTGGTGGCGCTGGACGCGCAGATCGGCTCGCTGCGGGTGACCCGTGCGGTGCTGTCGACCGTGGCACGACGCGGCTCGACCGCAGAGGAGATGACCCTGATGAACAGACTGGCGCGGCTGTCGGCAGCCGAGCGCGGGCGGATCCTGCAGGAGTTCGTGGACGAGATGTTCCACGGGCTGGACCTGGCGGACCCGGAGATCCGGGAGCGGATGCGCACGAGCGCCCTCGACCTGCCGGAGGAACCGACGCCCGAGCAGGTGGACGCCTGGGTGGAACTGGCCGAGATGGTCCAGGACCCGCAGTTCCGGGCGCAGATGCGGCAGGCGGCCGAGTTCAACGCCGCCGACCGGGGCGAGGGCACCCGGCGTGGCGCGTCCATGTGGTTCTTCAAACGGCTGGTCGAGCTGGTGGGTAAGGCCCGCGCGCAGGGCATCGCCCCCGAGTCCCCGCAGGCCGACGGGGTGCTGGCGGACCTCCTCGGCAAGGCCGACCGGGCCGCCGTACTGGAACGCATGAAGGCGACCCACAACCTGCGCCTGGCCCGCTACCGGGAGCTGATGGCCGTCCTCAAGGGAACGACGCTCTCGGCGCACGAGGAGGAGTTCGCCTGGGTGGTCGCCGCACTGGAGGCTCGCGCGGCCAGCTAATCTGACCTGCGTCAGCAAGACGGCAAGACAGCAAGACACGCAGGTACGGAGAAAAGGGGCGGATCGGTGGCGGACATCGAAGAGGCGCGCAAGGATTTCCAGCGGATCGACACTGACGGTGACGGCTTCATCACCGCCGCCGAGTTCAAGACCGCCCTTGCCCAGGGAGGGGACTGGAACGTCACCGAGACGGTCGCCGAGGCGATCATCAAGACGCGTGACCTGAACGGCGACAAGGTGCTGTCGTTCGACGAGTTCTGGGCGTACCTGAACAAGTAGCACGCACAGGGGGGTGCCCGTCCGCGAGCCGGACGGGCACCCCCTTCGTCATGCCGGGCGACCCCGGCTGGGGGGCGCGCGCCCGGTGCCGGCCCGGTGCCACCCGTACTCCCGCTTGAAGGCTGTGGCGAAGGCGAACTCCTAGGCGTGGCTGGCGCGTTGGGCCACCTGGCGCAGGGGCAGGTCCTCCTCGCGCAGCAGGCGGCCCGGGGTCGTCATGCGCCACCAGGTGAGGTGTGGGCGCGGCTGTGGTCCATCGGGCAGGCACCGCACAGCATGACCGTGTCCGGCGCCGACTCCCTTGACGCGGGCGGTGGTTCGGGCCACCGCCCGTCCGGCCCCGGCCGGACCTCCGCCGGCGGCATGTCGAGCCCGCCGGCCGGCGCGTCTCCACGGCCTCGGCCGCATCCGGGACGCCCATCGCGTGATGGAGCCCGACCGGCACACGGGCAAGATCGTCGTACGGATCTGAGCGAGCTCGTCGTACGGATCCCAGCGCGGTCACCCGTTCGCAGCGGCCCGCGGAATAGTCCGGGAGCCCCCGGGGTTGACGCCGCCCAGACGCATGCGTGTGCATCGACCTTGGAAAGGCCTGTCATGAAGATCGGCATCATCGGCGCGGGCAACATCGGCGGCAACCTCACCAGGCGGCTCACCGCCCTCGGCCACGACGTCTCCGTCGCCAACTCCCGCGGGCCCGAGACGCTCACCGCGCTGTCCGAGGAGACCGGCGCGAGGGCGGTACGGGTGGAGGAGGCGGCGCGCGGTGCGGAGGTCGTGGTGATCACGATCCCCGTCAAGGCGATCCCGAACCTGCCGAAGGGCGTCCTCGACGGCGCCGCGGACAACGTCGTAGTGATCGACACCGGCAACTACTACCCGCAGCAGCGCGACGGCAGGATCGCGGCGATCGAGGACGAGGGCCTCACGGAGAGCGCCTGGACGGCGGACCGTATCGGCCACACCGTGATCAAGGCGTTCAACGGCACCTACGCCCAGGACATCCTGGAACGCCCGCGCCCGGCCGGCGACCCCGACCGCATGGCGCTCCCGGTCGCGGGCGACGACGAGGTGGCGAAGCGAACCGTACGGGCCCTGATCGACGATCTCGGCTTCGACACCGTCGACGCGGGCGGCCTCGACGACTCCTGGCGCCAGCAGCCCGGCACACCGGTGTACGGGCTGCGCGAGGGTGTCGACGGGGTCACCAAGGCCCTCGCGGAGGCGCCGCAGGAGCGCCCGGCGGACTTTCGCGCGTAAGGGCCGCAACGGCCGTGAACCACACAGCCACACGGTCATCCAGTCGCGTGACCGCGTGACCGCGTGACCGCGTGACCGCGTGACCGCGTGACCGCGTGACCGCGTGGCTCAGACGATCTCCAGTGGCCGGTGCGGTCCGTCCGGCAGCTCGACCTTCACCGGATCCCCGGGCCGCACCGGCCCACCGCTGACGACGACGCTCATGATCCCGGCCTTGACCCGGAGTGTGCCGTCACCGTCCCGCCCGACGACCCGCTTCAGCAGCCCGTGCTGGAACGTGTCGATCTGCAGACAGGGGTTGCGCAGCCCGGTGACCTCGACGACGGCCTCCGGCCCCAGCCGCAGCAGCGTTCCGACGGGCAGGGCGAGGAGATCGATCCCGCGCGTGGTGACGTTCTCCCCGAGCTGCCCGGCCCGTACCTCGAACCCGGCCTCCCGCACCTCCTCGAACAGCTCCTCGTGTATGAGGTGCACCTGCCGAAGATTCGGCTGCGAGGGGTCTCTCGCCACCCGGGACCGGTGCTTCACCGTCGTACCGGCGTGCACGTCCCCCTCCACCCCGAGCCCCGCGAGCAAAGTGATGCTCTGCCGGTTCGGCTTGGTGAACGAGTACACGCCGTTGCTGCTGACCGCACTGACCGCCCCACCCATCGTGAGGAGCTCCCCTCTTCCGTCCTGCCCCCACCGTACGACGACTCCTGCGCCGCAGGCCGGGACTTATACGGCCGCCCGCCGCGCCAGCACGAGCCCTCGTGCGTCCCCGGCCGTCATGGTGACCTGCGCCGCCCCGAGCGCGAAGGCCTCCGGCACATCGCGGCCGCGCCGCAGGCCCTCGTAGAAGCCGCGGCTGAACGAGGCCGCGTCCTCGTCCAGCAGGGGGTGCCGAGAGCCGATGGAGAAGTCGGCGCAGGACGCGAAGTCCCGTAGATCTCCGCCGAGATGACAGCCGGCCAGGACCAGGCAGTGCACGCCGCCGATCGCGGTCAGCGCCTGCGCGAGCCAGTCCGTGCGCACCGGTGCCGTCGCACCGTCGGGCGCCTCCATCAGCAGGTAACCGTCGGCCGAGCCGTGCCCGGCGAAGTGCAGGACGTCCGGGCGACCGTCGTCCAGCGCCGACACCACGTCGTCATTGCGCGCCGCCGCCCGCACCCGCAGGTCGATACGCCGGGATCCCGGCACCCGGACCGCGTCCTGAACACCGTCGAACTCCGCGCCCAGCGCCAGCCGTTGCTCGGTACGGGGCCCCGACATCAGGAACAGCACCCGGGCCGGATCGGGCAGCCCGGAAAGCCGGCCGTCGAGAAGCTCCCTGAGCGCGCGTGCGCCCGGATACTCGGCGAGTACAGCCCTCAACAGCCCCTCCAGGGTGAAGGGGAACGCGCCGTGCTCCGTCAGCCGGCAGAGGGCGTACCAGCGGACGAGCGGAACAGCCTGATCAGGCACCCGCGCCAGATCGCCACCGAGCGGCTCCACCAGCAACCGCGTCTCGGCGACCCCGGGGTACAGCTCCGCCAACACCTTGACGAGACCGTCCCGCTGCAGCCGGGCAGCAGTGAACTCCTCCACGGGCCCCACCGTTCCTAAACAGTGTCCAGGAGTGACATTTGCTGCCAGCTCCTGGAACTGCGCGGATCCCGAACGGTGTTGGATGCGCTGGTCTCCCGCGTTCGCTGTGTCCCCGTCCGGCTGCGTGCATCGTGTGCACGCTCCGTGACGGGTGGGCGGGTTCCCTCATGCCCTCGTGCGCCTGGTCCGGCCTGGGCGGTCCGATGCCCCACAGCATCGCTCTGGTGCTGCGGGGGCGGTGCCGTCCGTCGCCGGATCGGGTGCCCGAGGGCGCGTCGCCCGATCGCGACGCTCGCGGCGTCGTGCCGGGACATCTTGCGAGTCTTGCCGGCCAGGGGCTTACGCCAATGCTGGTCGCCCCACATCGACGTGTACGCCGGGTCGACCGCGACGATCGACAGGCCGTGCTCGGCGGCCATGGACACCAGACGGGCCTTGAGCTTGCCTGTCGGGATGCCGGAGATGAGCTGCCGGAACCGCTTCTTGCGGCCGTGCTTCTCGCGGGTCTTCTCGGCGGTGAAGTCCAGGTTCTCGATACCGATCGCCTTGACGCCGCACCGGTTGGCCCAGTGCAGCAGCCGGCTGATGGCGTGCCGGATCTGCGCGTCGCGGTGGTCGGCGGTGCCGGACAGGTCGTAGAAGAACCGCTTCGGGTCGCCGACCGGGTTGCCGTTGCGGTCGAGCCGGTAGGCGGCGAAGTGGTCAGCGTTCGTATCGACGCCGACCATGCCCTGGGCGCGGGCTGTCTCCAACGGGACCGTCTTCACCACGGGCTTCGTCCACGAGGCGGTGATGTACCAGCGCCCGCGCTCCACATCGAGGTGGATGCGGTAGGCGACAGCACGGTTGGCTTCGACGCGGTCGCGCCACTGCGCGCCCCGGTGCTGGAACTGGACCCTGCAGGAGAGGACGTACCGGCCGAACTTGCCGTTGGCCAGATGGGCCAGTGGTGCGGGCAGCTTGATGGAGACCTCGCCATCGGGGGTGACGCGGATCGTCTCGTTCCCGTACCGCTTGCCGGACTCGCCGTCAGCAGCGAGGAACCAGCGTTCGGCTTCCCACCGCTCACGCCACTGCTCGGCGGCGAGCTGGGCGGCTTCGAGGTGGTGACGGTTGTTGATCAGGCGTCGGCCGCCGCGCACGACGTGCACGACACCGGCCTCACGCTCCACGCGGGCGACATCGAGGCGGTGTTCCAGGGTCGCCAGACGGCGGGACTTGTGGAACCACTCGCCCCGACTGCGGTATCCGCCGGGTGCCCGCTTGGTGCCTTTCTCCCCGATCGGCTGCGCCAGTCGGTGCATCAGCGTCCGCACACCGGCCTCAAGCCCTTGGACGTGGGCGAGCTGACAGCGGCGGGACAGCGCCCACTGATCGTGAGTGGCCTTCGTGATCGAACCGGCCCACCGGGACGAGGAGTCGGCCGTCAGGCCCTGCTTGCGGGCGGCCCACGTGTCGCTGTCGTGGTCCAGGCCGTCGGCGCAGCGGTTCTTGAGGTCCAGCGAGGCGAGGCGTCCGAGGTGTTCACCGACCAGCCGCAACACCTTGTCGTCCACGTCGGTGAGGTGCTTGAGGCGGTCGCGTATCGCCACCCCGGACGGCCCGGGCGCGACGAACGGTGCGTCGATGGTGCGGAGCTTCTTCTTCTTCGGCTCACTCATCGCCGGCCGCCGCTTCGAGAGCCTTCCTCGCCCGGTTCTTCGCCGACCGACGGCCGTACAGGCGGGCGCAGAACGACGTCAGCACCTCCACCATGTCCCGGACCAGGTCGTCTTCGTCGTCTTCGACTTCGCCGTCATCGAGGACGACCAGTCGGCGGCCGGTCGCGGACAGGGCGGCCTCGATCAGCTCCACGTTCATCCGCCCGAGGCGGTCCTTGTGCTCGACCACGACCGTGGTCACCGCCGGATCGGCCAGCAGCCGCTTCACCTTCGCGCGGCAGCCGTTCATACCCGAGGCGATCTCGGACTCGATCCGCACAACCTTCTGTCCCGCCTCCGCCGCCCATGCCGACAGGCGAGCGGTCTGCCGCTCCAGGTCCGGCTTCCGATCGTGCGAGGAAACGCGGGCATACAGACCTACACCACCGGTCACCGAGGGTGAGGCGTTCGCTTCGATGTTCACCAGGATCGTGCGCGGCCCCACCCGGCACGCGGGCACCGGCAAGGCGCCCTCACGAAACCAGCGATACGCCGTATGCGGGTTCACCCCCTGCGCCCGCGCCCACTCCGTCAGGTTCATATGCTGATAACGCCACCACTCCCTCATGGTTACGCACACTCAACAACCCTCCGCTGCCAGCAGTTGGCAACCCCCTCGGCCGAGGGTAGCCGTCAGGCGTTGTCGGCCCACTCCTTCAAGGCGGCTTTGTCGGCGAACTCCGCGACGTTCCTGTCGTGCGGCTCGCTGGTGTACTGGTGGAAGCGCCATTTGGCCTTGATACGGGGCTTGCCCGCCGTGACGTAGTCGGCGATCCAGAGGCCGTCGCCGGCGTACGAGGTGGTGTCGATGTTCAGCCAGAAGTCCTGGTTCGCATAGAGGATCACCTGGTTGTTCGGCCGCAGTTCCTTCACCTTGCGGATGAACAGGTCCTTCTCCGCGTTGCTCGCGTGCGTGCCGGCGCTGTTGCGCTCCCAGTCGACGGCGAGGATGTCGCCCGCCTTCTCGGGGGCGTGTCTGACGAAGTACTCCGCCTGGGCCTGCAGGTTGCCCGGCCACAGGAAGTGGTAGAAGCCGACGACGAGACCGGCGTCACGGCCCCGCTTCGTCTGGGCGGTGAGCCTCGGGTTGACGTACGAACGGCCTTCCGTCGCCTTGATGAAGACGAAGGAGAGCCCGTCCGTGTCGTACGAGGAGGACTGGAATGCGCTTACGTCGATGCCGCGCAGCATGGAGGGACTCCCTGAATGGCCGGTGGGGGGACAGGGGTTGATGTATCCCCACCTTGGCACGGGTGATCCGTTCCGGATGTGGAAACGTGGTGGAAACGTCGACTCCTGGCGGCCACCGAGGCGCTTGGCAGGTACGACGGCAACGCCGGCGGGGCGGGCCCGCCGACGTCAGCACTCGATGATGTTCACCGCGAGCCCGCCCCGAGCCGTCTCCTTGTACTTGACGCTCATGTCCGCGCCCGTGTCCTTCATCGTCTTGATGACCTTGTCCAGGGACACCTTGTGGGAGCCGTCGCCGCGCATCGCCATCCGGGCGGCCGTGACCGCCTTCACCGCGGCCATGCCGTTGCGTTCGATGCACGGGATCTGGACCAGTCCGCCGACCGGGTCGCAGGTCAGGCCGAGGTTGTGCTCCATGCCGATCTCGGCCGCGTTCTCGACCTGTTCGGGAGATCCGCCGAGTACCTCCGCGAGCGCGCCCGCCGCCATCGAGCAGGCGGAGCCGACCTCGCCCTGGCAGCCGACCTCGGCGCCGGAGATGGACGCGTTCTCCTTGAAGAGCATGCCGATCGCGCCGGCCGCGAGCATGAAGCGGACCACTCCGTCCTCGTCGGCGCCCGGGACGAAGTTGATGTAGTAGTGCAGGACGGCCGGGATGATGCCCGCGGCGCCGTTGGTCGGTGCGGTGACCACGCGCCCGCCCGCGGCGTTCTCCTCGTTCACCGCCATCGCGTAGAGCGTGATCCACTCCATCGCGTGCGCCAACGCGTCGCCCTCGGCGCGGAGTTGGCGGGCGGACACGGCGGCCCGGCGGCGTACATTCAGACCGCCGGGGAGGATGCCCTCGCGGGACATGCCGCGCGCCACGCACGCCTGCATGACCCGCCAGATCTCCAGCAGCCCGGTGCGGATCTCCCCCTCGGTGCGCCAGGCCCGCTCGTTCTCCAGCATCAGGGCGGAGATCGACAGACCCGTCTCCTTGGTCAGGCGCAGCAGTTCGTCGCCGGTGCGGAAGGGGTACTTCAGGACGGTGTCGTCCAGCTTGATGCGGTCCGCGCCGACCGCGTCCTCGTCGACGACGAAGCCGCCGCCCACCGAGTAGTACGTCTTCGACAGCAGCTCCGTACCGGCCGCGTCGTGTGCCCACAGCGTCATGCCGTTCGCGTGGTACTTGAGGGCCTTGCGGCGGTGCAGCTTCAGGTCGTCGTCGAAGGAGAACGGGATCTCGTGCTCGCCCAGCAGCCGGATCCGGCCCGCCTGTTTGATCTGCTCCACCCGGTCGTCGGCACCCTCCACGTCCACCGTCCGCGGCGAGGCGCCCTCCAGGCCGAGCAGTACCGCCTTGGGCGTTCCGTGGCCGTAGCCGGTCGCGCCGAGCGAGCCGTACAGCTCCGCCCGTACCGACGCGACGGAGTCCAGCACCCGCTCGTTGCGCAGCCGGCGGGCGAAGATGCGGGCCGCGCGCATCGGGCCGACCGTGTGGGAGCTGGACGGGCCGATGCCGATCGAGAACAGGTCGAAGACCGAGATGGCCACGGGGACTCCTCACTCTGGGGTGGCGGGGGTGCCCCTGGAGGCACCCCCGCCGGGAACTACTTGGTCAGGCCGGGGTACAGCGGGTGCTTGTCGGCAAGGGCCTTGACCCGAGCCTTCAGCGATTCCACGTCGGCCTCACCGAAGGGAGAAGCCGCCTTGAGCGTCTCGGCGATCACGTCCGCGACCTCGGCGAAGTCCTCGGCCGTGAAGCCGCGGGTGGCGAGGGCGGGCGTGCCCACCCGCAGCCCCGACGTCACCATCGGCGGGCGCGGGTCGTTCGGGACGGCGTTGCGGTTGACCGTGATGCCGACCTCGTGGAGACGGTCCTCGGCCTGCTGCCCGTCCAGTTCGGACTCGCGCAGGTCGACGAGGATGAGGTGGACGTCGGTGCCGCCGGAGAGCACGTTGACCCCGGCCTCCCGGGCGTCGTCGGCCGTCAGACGCTCGGCGAGGATGCGCGCACCCTCCACCGTACGCCGCTGGCGCTCCTTGAACTCCTCGCCCGCAGCGACCTTGAAGGAGACGGCCTTCGCCGCGATCACGTGCTCCAGGGGACCGCCCTGGAAGCCCGGGAAGACGGAGGAGTTCAGCTTCTTCGCGAACTCCTTCTTCGCGAGGATGATCCCGCCGCGCGGACCGCCCAGCGTCTTGTGGGTGGTGGAGGTGACCACGTCCGCGTGCTCGACGGGGTTCGGGTGCAGGCCCGCGGCCACCAGGCCCGCGAAGTGCGCCATGTCGACCCACAGGTACGCCTCGACCTCGTCGGCGATCCGGCGGAACTCCGCGAAGTCCAGCTGCCGCGGGTACGCCGACCACCCGGCGATGATCACCTTCGGCCGGTGCTCCTTGGCCAGCCGCTCCAGCTCCGCCATGTCGACGAGACCGGCGTCGTCGACGTGGTAGGCGACGACGTTGAACTGCTTGCCGGAGAAGTTCAGCCGCATCCCGTGGGTCAGATGCCCGCCGTGCGCCAGGTCCAGGCCGAGGATGGTGTCGCCGGGCTGGGCCAGCGCGAACAGGGCAGCCTGGTTGGCGGAGGCACCGGAGTGGGGCTGGACGTTGGCGTACTCGGCGCCGAACAGCTCCTTGACCCGGTCGATGGCGATCTGCTCGGCGACGTCGACGTGCTCGCAGCCGCCGTAGTAGCGGCGGCCGGGGTAGCCCTCCGCGTACTTGTTGGTGAGGACCGAGCCCTGGGCCTCCATGACGGCGGCCGGCGCGAAGTTCTCGGACGCGATCATCTCGAGGGTGGACTGCTGCCGGTGCAGCTCGGCGTCGACCGCGGCGGCGATCTCCGGGTCGAGCTCGTGCAGGGAAGTGTTCAGTACGGACATGCGTCTACGGCTCCTCAGCCGGC
Source organism: Streptomyces sp. DF42 (assembly GCF_058267695.1). Taxonomy (NCBI): domain Bacteria; kingdom Bacillati; phylum Actinomycetota; class Actinomycetes; order Kitasatosporales; family Streptomycetaceae; genus Streptomyces; species Streptomyces sp. DF42. Next base: position 6,727,040 of record NZ_CM177859.1, read on the forward strand.
GTTCTGGGCGGTGTACTCGTCGGCGGAGAGCAGGTCGCCCGGCTCGTCCGTGACGCGGACCTTGAAGAGCCAACCGCCTTCGAACGGGGCCGAGTTCACCAGGGACGGGTCGTTCACCACGTCCTCGTTGATCTCGGTGATCTCACCGGTGACGGGGGAGTACAGGTCGCTGACCGACTTGGTCGACTCCAGTTCGCCGCAGGTCTCGCCCGCGGTCACGGCGGAGCCCACCTCGGGAAGCTGGGCGTAGACGACATCGCCGAGCGCGTTGGCCGCGAACTCCGTGATGCCGACCGTCGAGACGCCGTCCTCGGCGACCGACAGCCACTCGTGCTCCTTGCTGTAGCGCAGTTGCTGGGGGTTGCTCATGGCCTGAATTCTCCTGTACGCGAGGGAGTGCTGATGAATGGGTGACTGCTGGATACGCGTGTGAGCAGGGAGGATGTGCGCGGGGTCACGTCCGTGGACGGGCCGCCCACCGCCCAGTTTCTACTTCTGGCGCTTGTAGAACGGCAGCGCCACGACCTCGTACGGTTCGTGACTGCCCCGGATGTCCACGCCCACCCCGGGCGCGCCAGGGGCCGCGTGCGCCGCGTCGACGTACGCCATCGCGATCGGCCGGCCCAGCGTGGGGGAGGGCGCACCGGAGGTGACCTCGCCGATCACTTCACCGCCGGCCACGACCGGGTACCCGGCGCGCGGGACCCGGCGGCCCTCGGCGACCAGGCCGACCAGGACGCGCGGCGGGTTCGACTCGGCGCGTGCGGCGGCCTCCCGCAGGGCCTCGCGGCCCACGAAGTCGCCCTCCTTCTCGAACTTCACCACCCGTCCGAGCCCGGCGTCGAAGGGCGTGAGCGAGGTGGACAGCTCGTGCCCGTACAGCGGCATGCCCGCCTCCAGGCGCAGGGTGTCCCGGCAGGACAGCCCGCAGGGGACAAGGCCGACGGGCGCTCCGGCCTCCGTGAGCGCCTGCCACAGCTTCTCCGCGTCACCGGGGGCGACGAACAGCTCGAAGCCGTCCTCGCCGGTGTAGCCGGTGCGCGCGACGAGGGCCGGGACGCCGGCGACGGTGCCGGGCAGGCCGGCGTAGTACTTCAGGGCGTCGAGGTCGGCGTCGGTGAGGGACGAGAGGATGCCCGCGGCCTCGGGGCCCTGCACGGCGATGAGCGCGTACGCGTCACGGTCGTCGCGCACCTCGGCGTCGAAGCCGGCGGCCCGCTCGACGAGCGCGTCCAGCACCACCTGGGCGTTGGAGGCGTTGGCGACGACCAGGTATTCACTCTCGCCGAGCCGGTAGACGATCAGGTCGTCGAGGATGCCGCCGTCGGCCCGGCAGATCATGGTGTAGCGGGCGCGGCCGACGCCGACGGAGGCGATGTTGCCGACCAGGGCGAAGTTCAGGAGCTGGGCGGCCTGCGGGCCGGTCACGGCGATCTCACCCATGTGGGAGAGGTCGAAGAGTCCGGCCTTCGTGCGTACGGCGAGATGCTCGTCGCGCTCGGAGCCGTAGCGCAGGGGCATGTCCCAGCCGGCGAAGTCGGTCATCGTCGCACCGAGGGAACGATGCAGGGCGTCGAGCGCGGTACGACGGATGTGGGTACTGCTCATCGGACGGTCGTCTCCCAGGGCATAGCGGGACAGGCGAGGGCATTCCTCCCCATCTGTCATCGGAACCTGAGAGGTTCGCCATGACCGCTCGCGGCATGGCTTGCACCGTGGGTGGGGCCACCGGGAAACGGCGGCCCGCTTTTCAGATGTGCCTCGCCCGCGCGGTAACGGGGCCTGAGAGATTCAAGGGAGGGACTTGCTCCTTCGGCGCCCCAGCGACTTGGTGCTGGGGACTCTCCCGCGCGGATTCAAACGGCCGGTATGCAGTTGGCGCGCACATCATCGCACGCCGGGTCCGCGGGTGGCAGGCCGGATCTGCTCCTCCCTTTGTAACTGGCTTGTGGCAAGGCGATCACGAAAACACGAGACACCGCGCATTACCTTCTCTTTACACTCGAAGGGCAGGGGACTCCGTACCCGGCCCCAGGGGAGGACGATCACGGTGGACAGGACCACGGCGTACGCCACGAGCACGGCCGTCGCGCTGCCCGAGCAGCCCGCGGCCCCGGCCCGGGAGGCGTGCGGCATCCGGCCGGAACCCGTGGTCCGCGATCTGCGCGACCGCTCGGGGCGCAGCCCGCACGCCCTGCTCTTCGGCCCCCGCGACCTCGTCGTGATCACCGGCCTGCCCGGCAGCGGCAAGTCCACGCTGATGGAGCGCGCGGTGCGCGGCGTCCGTATCGACTCCCAGGACGCCCGCGACCGCTGGGACGCCCGCGCCTCCCGCTTCCTGCCGTACGCGGTCTACCGCCCCCTCGTCCGGCTCGCCCACTACGCCGGACTGCACCGCGCCCTGCGCGGCGGCGAGGGCGTCGTCGTGCACGACTGCGGCACGCAGGCCTGGGTGCGCGGCTGGCTGGCCCGCGAGGCCCGGCGCCGCGGCGGCCTCCTGCATCTGGTGCTGCTCGACGTCACGCCCGGCGCGGCGCTTCGGGGGCAGCGCGACCGCGGCCGCGGCGTCTCCCGCTACGCGTTCCTGCGTCACCGCACGGCGGCGGGCCGGCTGATCCGCGCGGTGGAGCGGGGCGATCTGCCCGAGGGCGTCGGCTCGGCGGTGCTGCTGGACCGGGACGCGGCGGACGTACTGCGCAGGATCGGCTTCACGGGCTGACCCCTTTGTCCGTCCCACCCGCTAGCCTTTCCGGTCACAGCAGTGGTCATCAGCAGGCAGTGGTTCTCAGCAGGCGGTCGGACACAGATGGACTTCCCTCCAGCGGATCTCCCCGCGGACTTTCCCGTACAGGCGCACCCCCATCCGCACGGCGGATGGCCAGGCAACGAACTGGAGGAGGTGCTGTCGGCCTCCCTCGGCATGCCCTCGGCGGGCGGCCGGATCATCGAGGTGCTCGGACGCAGCTTCGTCTGGGTCCCGCTGCCCGGCGGCGGCGGCCCGCACAGCGGCCCCCTCGACCTGCCGACGCTGGAGATCGAGGGCCAGGCCTATGTCCCGGTCTTCAGCTCAGAGGAGCAGTTCCGCCAGGTCGTCGGCTCCCACATGTCGTACACGATCGCCCCGGCCGTCGAGTTCGCCCGCGGGCTGCCCCCGCAGGTGGGCCTCGCGATCAACCCCGACGGCGTGGTCGGCGTCCCCCTCCCGCCGGCCGCGGTCGCCGAGCTGTGCCGGGCGGGCCGCACCCCGCTGGACGGCCCGGCCTCCGGAGCCCGCGTCAAGCTCTTCGAACCGGACTGGCAGGACGACCCGGTCGACTTCCTGGCCGCGGCCTGTGCCGAGTTCGCGCAGACGGGCGTGGTCGTCACGGCCCGCCGCTGCCTCGCCGTCGTCGAGACGGCCGACCCGGTGATGTTCGTGGGCGTCGAACTCTCGCAGCGGGAGGGCGACCTGCGGGCGCTTCCGCTGGCCGCCCTGGAGCGGGCGGCGACCGTGGTCGCCACTCCGTGGCCGGTCAACCTGGTCCTCCTGGACGTGACGGACGACCCCGTTGCGAACTGGATGCGGGAACAGGTGCGCCCGTTCTATACGGGCGATCACCTGTGAGTGCGGCCAGGGTCGAAGGCGCAACGAGTCCGGAGCTCCCGGGCGCTTAAGCTGTTGGCAGGAGTGGGGCAACTTCCAGAAGGGGCGGTACACGTGAGCGCCAGCGGCACCACGACCGGGACGGTCGAGCACATGCTGCGCCAGGTGACGCCGGGGCGCTACGACGCCTACGAGGCACTCCTCCGCGCACTGGCCGCCCCCGGCGCCGGCCAGATCTGGATGCTCCTGTGGCACGGCCAGGCGGGCTCCCCGGACGCCCAGTACGGAAACATGGAGGTCGAGGGCTACGGCTATGCCCCGTGCGTCACCTCCGCCCAGGAGCTCTCGGCCAGCGGCTGGAACAGGTCGTACGAGGTGGTCGACGGCCTGGACGTGGCCCGGACCCTGTACCCCGACCACTTCGGCCTCTGGCTCAACCCGCACGCCCCGGGCGGTGGGGTGGGCATCCCCTGGCTCGACCTCCGCCGTATCGCCACCGGCCTGGAGCGCCAGGCCGCCGGCCCGCTGCGCCTGTCGGATCCCGCGATCGAGATCCCGCAGTTCTATGCCCTGCTCGCGCAGAACGCCCACCGCACCCCGTCCGTCCGCTCGCTGCGCCGGGCCTGGGTGCAGCCGGCGCTGGGGGCGCCGTATCTCGCCATCGGCCTGGACGTGTACGACACGAGCCCGCCCGCGGTGGACTCGGTGCGGGCGATGATGCAGCAGTCCATCGGCGCCGTCCCGGACGGACTGCCGGTGTCGACGGTGGCGATGTCCGACGAGTACGACCCGGTCGCCCTGTGGATGCGCGCGAGCGCCCGCCCCTTCTACGACCGCGAGGCCCACGCGGCGGCCCCGGTGCAGGCCCCGGCCCAGGCTCCGGTGTCCGGGTACGGCTACCCGCCGGTGCACGGCGGATACTGAGACGGCAGGCTTGGTCCGTACCGCGTCAGGACTGATCTGCGCGCGTAGATAGCGCCAGAAGATCCTTCTATGTCCTGAATGTCCGCAATGCCTCCCGTCCGGCGGCCGTTACCCGCTGTCCGGATAACGGAACACACCAGCCTGCATCACGTTTACGCATCCTTTCCCCGCCAAGTCTGGCAACAGATCGCCAAAGCGTTGAAGACTCCCGCTCCAGGGGGGTTCGCCCCCGTGTATTACGGACTGATCACGCCGCTACAGCGGCAAGTGTGGGCCGGCTACCGCCGGTTGAGAGGGGTCCCTGCCAGATGACGGCACCATTGCACGAGCCGACCGCGGAAGCGGCCCCGAGCGCGGCCGAAGAAGCGGCGGTCGCCACTGCCGGTGAAAAGGCAGTTCAGGGGCGTTCCCTGGGCCGGATCGCCTGGGAGCGCCTCAAGCGGGACAAGCTCGCCCTCGCGGGCGGCATCGTCGTGCTCGCCCTCATCGTGATCTCCCTGCTCGCTCCACTGCTCACGGACCTGATCGGACAGGACCCCGACGCCTACCACGAGAGCCTGATCGACCCGCTCTTCGGTACGCCCAAGGGGTCCCTGGGCGGCATCAGCGCCGATCACCTGCTGGGGGTCGAGCCGGTCAACGGCCGCGACATCTTCGCCCGTGTCCTCTACGGCGCCCGGATCTCGCTGCTGGTCGGCTTCCTGTCCGCGATCGTCGCCGTCGTGCTCGGCACGGTCCTGGGCGTCCTGGCCGGTTTCTTCGGCGGCTGGGTCGACTCGGTCATCAGCCGCGTCATGGACGGTCTGCTCGCCTTCCCGCAGCTGCTCTTCATCATCGCCCTGGTCTCCGTCATGCCGAACGAGATGCTCGGTCTGACCGGATCCAGCGTGCGCGTGTTCGTGATGATCCTGGTCATCGGATTCTTCGGCTGGCCCTACATCGGACGCGTGGTTCGCGGCCAGACGCTCTCGCTGCGTGAGCGCGAGTACGTCGAGGCCGCCCGATCGCTGGGCGGCGGGCGCTTCTACATCCTGTTCAAGGAACTGCTGCCCAACCTCGTCGCCCCCATCATCGTGTACACGACGATGATGATCCCCACCAACATCCTGACCGAGGCGGCACTCAGCTTCCTGGGCGTCGGCGTCAAGCCGCCCACGTCCTCGTGGGGGCAGATGCTCTCGACCGCGATCGACTACTACGACTCGGACCCCATGTTCATGGTGGTGCCCGGCGTGGCGATCTTCATCACCGTTCTGGCCTTCAACCTCTTCGGCGACGGCGTGCGGGACGCGCTCGACCCGAAGGGTTCGCGCTGAACTGCCGTACCCCAAGCGTCCCGTGAGCACCTCCACGGGGTCTCTCATCAAATCCGGAGGATCCGAGATCGTGACTACCCAACGCACCTCAGGGCGGCGTAAGCAGGCTTTGGCCGCTGCCGCCGCGGTCGCCGGCATGCTGACCATGGCGGCGTGCGGCGGCGGCAACGACGACGGCGGTTCGAAGAACGGAGCGGCCGGCTTCGACGCGGCGAACAACAAGGTCGCCCAGGCGTCGCAGGTCAAGAAGGGCGGCGAGCTGAAGTTCGTCACCACCCAGGACGCCGACTCGTGGGACACCACACGCGGTTACTACGGCTTCATGTGGGACTTCTCGCGCTACTACAGCCGTCAGCTGCTCACCTACAAGACCGAGCCGGGCGCCAAGGGCGCCGAGGTCACGCCGGACCTCGCCACGGACGAAGGCCAGGTCTCGACCGACGGCAAGACCTACACCTTCCACCTGCGTGACGGAATCACGTGGGAGGACGGCAAGGCGATCACGTCCCAGGACATCAAGTACGGCATCGAGCGCTCCTGGGCCCAGGACGTCCTGTCCGGCGGTCCGGTCTACCTGCAGCAGATGCTCGACCCCAACAAGACCTACAAGGGTCCGTACAAGGACACGTCCAAGGACAAGCTCGGCCTGAAGGCGATCGACACGCCCGACGCCAAGACGATCGTCTTCCACCTGCCGTCGGCGAACTCCGACTTCAAGCAGGTGCTGGCCATGACCTCGGCCTCGCCGGTCCGCCAGGACAAGGACACCAAGTCCAAGTACGGTCTCAAGCCGTTCTCCTCCGGCCCGTACAAGTTCCAGTCGTACAGCCCGGGCAAGTCGCTCGTGCTGGTCCGCAACACCAGCTGGAAGGCCTCCTCGGACCCGGTCCGCAAGGCCTACCCGGACAAGATCTCGCTCACCATCTCGTCCAACCAGAGCGACTCCGACCAGCGTCTGATCAACGGCGACTACGACATCGACGCCAGCCAGACGGGTCTTGGCCCGCAGGGCCGCACCATCGCCCTGAAGCAGCACAAGGCCAACCTGGACAACCCGGTGTCCGGCTTCATCCGCTACGCGGTCTTCCCGCAGACGGTCAAGCCGTTCGACAACGTCGAGTGCCGCAAGGCCGTCATCTACGCCGCCGACCACGTCTCCCTGCAGACCGCGCGTGGCGGCCCCGTCGCCGGTGGCCTCATCGGCACCAACATGCTCCCGCCGTCGGTCCCGGGTGCCGAGGGCCAGAAGTACGACCCGTACAAGATCGCCGGTGAGAACAAGAACGGCAACGACGCCCTGGCCAAGCAGGCGCTGAAGGCCTGCGGTCAGCCGAACGGCTTCAAGACCACCATCGCGGTCCGCAACAACAAGCAGCAGGAGGTGGCCACGGCCACGTCCCTGCAGGCGGCGCTGAAGAAGGTCGGCATCCAGGCCGACATCTACCAGTACGACGGTTCGCAGAGTGCCGGCATCATCGGCGCCCCGGCGAACGTCGAGAAGAAGAAGCTCGGCATCATCATCATGGGCTGGGGTCCGGACTTCCCGTCGGTCCAGGGCTACGGCATCCCGCTGTGGAGCAGCAAGTACATCCTCCAGAGCGGCAACAACAACTTCGCCATGATCAAGGACAAGACCATCGACGGTCTGTTCGACCAGTACAACGCCACGAAGGCGACGGACGAGGCGAAGAAGACCGAGATCGCCACGCAGATCAACCACAAGGTCAGCGACGGCGCGTACTACCTGCCCTTCACCTTCGAGCGGCTGCTCAACTTCCGCGGCTCGAACCTGGCCAACGTGTACACGACGAACGCGTACAGCGGTTACTACGACTTCGTCAACCTCGGCCTGAAGTCCACGAAGTAAACCCGGCACACCCGCCGTACGGCACGAAAGGCAGGTGAAGGCCGGCGCGGCGTGACCGCGGGCCACCGGACAATCTCCGGGGGCCCGCGGTCCGCAGCGGGCCGTAAGCTGTGCTCGCTTACCTCCTCAGGCGGCTGTTCGCCGCCGCAGTGATGCTCGTGGTCATCATCCTGGTGGTCTTCAGCATCTTCTTCCTCGTCCCCAAGTGGGCGGGCGTGGACATCGCCACGAGCTTCGTGGGCAAGCAGGCCGACCCTGCGGCGGTCGAAGCCGTGCGGACGAAGCTGGGTCTGAGCGACCCGATCTTCATCCAGGTCTGGCACTTCTTCAAGGGCATCTTCGTGGGCCGCACGTACGCGGCCGGCGGCGACATCACCCACTGCTCCGCGCCGTGCTTCGGCTACTCCTTCCGCAGCGAGCAGGCCGTCTGGCCGGTGCTCACCGACCGCTTCCCGGTGACCCTGGGTCTGGCGCTCGGTGCCGCCGTGCTGTGGCTGGTCTTCGGTGTCGCCGCCGGTGTGCTCGCCGCGCTCAAGCGGGGCAGCCTCTGGGACCGCAGCGCGATGGTCATCGCCCTCAGCGGTGTCTCGCTGCCCATCTACTTCACCGGTCTGCTCAGCGTTGCGATCTTCGACATCGGGCTGGGCTGGATCGACGCGCAGTACGTGCCCTTCAGCCAGGACCCCGGCCGCTGGTTCGAGAGCATGCTCCTGCCCTGGATCACCCTCGCCTTCCTCTACGCGGCGATGTACGCCCGGATCACCCGCGCCAACATGCTGGAGATCCTCGGCGAGGACTACATCAGAACCGCTCGCGCGAAGGGCCTGCGTGAACCGGTCGTCATCGGCAAGCACGCCATGCGCTCCACGATGACGCCCATCCTGACCATGCTCGGCATGGACCTCGGTGCCCTCATCGGCGGCGCGATCCTCACCGAGACCACGTTCAGCCTGCCCGGCCTCGGCCAGGCGGTCCTGAACGGCATCAAGAACCAGGACCTGCCCATCATTCTGGGCGTCACCCTGATCACCTCCCTCGCCGTGCTCATCGCCAACCTCGTGGTGGACGTCCTGTACGCCGTGATCGACCCCCGAGTGAGGCTCGCATGACCGAACTCAGCAAGACCGGAGCAGCCGTGGGCGAACCCACCTCGGCCTCGCCGGCCCCGACCTCCTTCCTGGAAGTGCGCGACCTGAAGGTGCACTTCCCGACCGACGACGGGCTGGTCAAGTCCGTCGACGGGCTCTCCTTCAAGCTGGAGAAGGGCAAGACCCTCGGCATCGTGGGCGAGTCGGGATCCGGCAAGTCGGTGACCTCGCTCGGCATCATGGGCCTGCACACCGCCGGCCAGTACGGCAAGCGCAAGGCGCAGATCTCCGGGGAGATCTGGCTGGACGGCACCGAGCTGCTGTCCGCCGACCCGGACGACGTACGCAAGCTGCGCGGCCGTCAGATGGCGATGATCTTCCAGGACCCGCTGTCGGCGCTGCACCCGTACTACACGATCGGCCAGCAGATCGTGGAGGCGTACCGCATCCACCACAACGTCGACAAGAAGACCGCCAAGCGGCGCGCGGTCGAGATGCTCGACCGGGTGGGCATCCCGCAGCCGGACAAGCGGGTGGACAGCTATCCGCACGAGTTCTCCGGCGGTATGCGCCAGCGCGCGATGATCGCGATGTCGCTGGTCAACAACCCCGAACTGCTCATCGCGGACGAGCCGACCACCGCCCTGGACGTGACGGTCCAGGCGCAGATCCTCGACCTGATCCGGGATCTGCAGAAGGAGTTCGGCTCCGCGGTCATCATCATCACCCACGACCTGGGCGTCGTCGCCGAGCTGGCCGACGACATCCTGGTGATGTACGGCGGCCGCTGCGTCGAGCGCGGTCCCGCGGACAAGGTGTTCTACGAGCCCCGCCACCCCTACACCTGGGGTCTGCTCGGCTCGATGCCGCGCCTCGACCGCGAGCAGCAGGAGCGCCTCATCCCGGTCAAGGGGTCCCCGCCCTCGCTGATCAACATCCCGTCCGGCTGTGCCTTCAACCCGCGCTGCCCGTACGCCGACATCCCGAAGGACAACGTCACCCGCACGGTCCGCCCCGAGCTGACCGAGGTCGGCAGTCACCACTGGGCCGCCTGCCACATGACGCAGGAGCAGCGGGAGCGTGTCTGGATCGAAGAGATTGCGCCGAAGCTGTGAGCGAGAACCCTAAGGACGCGGCAGTGGGCATCCCTGCGCAGAGCGAAGGCAGCGTGGACACCAGGGACGGGGCCGCCCCCGGCGAGACCCTGCTGAAGGTGACCGGGCTCCAGAAACACTTCCCGATCAAGAAGGGCCTGCTCCAGCGGCAGGTCGGCGCCGTGCACGCGGTCGACGGCATCGACTTCGAGGTCAGGTCCGGCGAGACGCTGGGCGTCGTGGGCGAGTCGGGCTGCGGCAAGTCGACGATGGGCCGGCTGATCACCCGGCTGCTGGAACCGACCGGCGGCAAGGTCGAGTTCCAGGGCAAGGACATCACGCACCTCGGGGTGAGCGGCATGCGTCCGCTGCGCCGCGACGTACAGATGATCTTCCAGGACCCGTACTCCTCGCTGAACCCGCGCCACACCATCGGCACGATCGTGGGCGCCCCCTTCAAGCTGCAGGGTGTCGAGCCCCAGGGCGGCATCAAGAAGGAGGTCCAGCGGCTGCTGTCGGTGGTCGGCCTCAACCCCGAGCACTACAACCGCTATCCGCACGAGTTCTCCGGCGGTCAGCGCCAGCGCATCGGCATCGCCCGCGCGCTCGCCCTCAACCCGAAGCTGGTCGTGGCGGACGAGCCGGTCTCCGCGCTGGACGTGTCGATCCAGGCCCAGGTCGTCAACCTGCTCGACGACCTCCAGCAGGAGCTGGGCCTGACGTACGTGATCATCGCGCACGACCTCTCCGTCGTCCGGCACGTCTCGGACCGGATCGCGGTGATGTACCTCGGCAAGATCGTGGAGCTGGCCGACCGCGAGTCGCTGTACCGGGCGCCGATGCACCCGTACACCAAGGCGCTGATGTCGGCGGTGCCGATCCCGGACCCGCGGCGCAGGAACGCCAAGAGCGAGCGCATCCTGCTCAAGGGGGACGTGCCCTCGCCGATCTCCCCGCCGAGCGGCTGCCGCTTCCACACCCGGTGCTGGAAGGCGACGGAGATCTGCAAGACGACCGAGCCGAAGCTCGTGGAGCTCAAGCCCGGCCAGCAGGTCGCCTGCCACCACCCGGAGAACTTCGCGGACCAGGCCCCGCAGGAGACGGTGCTGCTGACCATGGCCAAGGAGGCGGCCGAGCTGGTCGCCGAGGAGGTGCTCGCGGAGTCGGCGGAGACGTCGGCTGCCGTGGCGGCGAAGGTCGCGGAGACCACCGATGCCCCGAACGCGACCGAGACCACCGCTGCTGCGAAGGCCACCGAGGCCACCGACGCCGACTCCACCGAGTCCGCCGTGACCTCGGAGGCCGAGAGCCAGGAGTCAACCGACAAGTAGCGCATGACAAGTTGGCAAAGTCATGCACATGACCGAACGGGAGAGTTCAGAGTCGTCCGTGTCCGACTTATCGGCGCACGCTCGGATAGGACGACTCGTGAAACTCTCCCGTTCGACACGCTTAGGAGCCGTCGCGACCGCGGCGGCTTCCTTCTTCGCCATCGCCGCCTCCGCGGCCCCCGCCCCGGGCGCCCCCGGAATCGGTGACACCTACTTCCCGAACCTGGGCAACGGCGGCTTCGACGCCCGGCACTACGCCCTCGACGTGGCGTACAACCCGGACACCGACCGCCTCGACGGCCGTACGACCCTCACCGCGCGCGCGACCCAGAACCTCTCCTCCTTCGACCTCGACCTGCAGAAGCTCGAGGTCACCAGAGTCGAAGTGAACGGCAGACGCGCCCAGTTCACCCGTGACGGCGACGAACTGCACATCACCCCGCGCGGCTCCCTCCACAAGGGCCACGACTTCACGGTCACCGTCACCTACGGCGGCGTCCCCGAACCCCTCAACGGCCCCATCGTCTTCGGCTCCGACTACGGATGGATGAAGACCGCCGACGGCGTCTTCGTCGCCTGCGAACCCAATGCCGCCTCCACCTGGTTCCCCGCCAGCGACCACCCCTCCGACAAGGCCACGTACGACATACGCATCAAGGCCCCCAAGGGCCTGACCGGTGTCTCCAACGGACGGCTGGTCTCGACGTACGACAGGGGCGGTTCGACGTACGCCCACTGGCGCGAGAGCCGGCCCATGGCGACCTACCTCGCGACCGCCACCATCGGGAAGTTCGACGTGAAGACCGGCAGGACGCCCTCCGGTATCCCGATCTACGTCGCCATCGACCCCGTCCTCGCGAACAGCAACAGCGTCGACGTGTACGCCGTGACCGCCGCGGCGACCGACTACTGGTCGCAGGTCTTCGGGCCGTACCCCTTCGAGGAGACCGGCGCGATCGTCGACGACATGCCGCAGGCCGGGTTCTCGCTGGAGGTGCAGAGCAAGCCCGCCTACTCGGCCGTGCGCAACGAGACGACGATCGTGCACGAGCTGGCCCACCAGTGGTTCGGCGACTCGGTCTCGGTCGAGCACTGGAAGGACATCTGGCTCAACGAGGGCTTCGCCACCTACGCGCAGTGGCTCTGGGCCGAGCACCAGGGCGCCCGCAGCGCCCACGACTCGTTCCTGGCCGGCTACAACTCCCGCCCGGCCGACAACGCCTTCTGGCAGACCGTCGTCGCCGACCCGCAGCGCGACACCATGTTCGCGTCCGCGGTCTACCAGCGCGGCGCGATGACCCTGCAGGCGCTGCGCGAGCGCATCGGGGACAAGGCGTTCTTCAAGCTGCTGCCGACCTGGACCAAGCTCCACCGCTACGGCAACGCCAACACAGCCGAGTTCATCAAGCTCGCCGAGAAGGTCTCCGGGCAGAAGCTCGACGACCTGTTCCAGAAGTGGCTCTTCACGAAGGGCAGGCCGGCCCTGTAGTGACCCCCGAGTAAGAATGTGGGGTGCTTCAGCAACTGTTCAGCCCCTCCGTCCAGCACACGCTCGACCTCGTCGGCATCTTCGTGTTCGCCATCTCCGGCGCGCTGCTGGCCGTCCGCAAGAACTTCGACGTCTTCGGCATAGCCGTGCTCGCCGAGGTCACCGCGCTGGGCGGAGGGCTGTTCCGTGACTTGATCATCGGCGCCGTACCGCCTGCCGCCTTCACGGACTTCGGCTACTTCGTCACCCCGCTGTTCGCCGCCCTGCTGGTCTTCTTCCTCCACCCGCACGTGGAGCGCATCCAGGTCGGGGTGAACGTCTTCGACGCGGCCGGCCTCGGCCTGTTCTGCGTCGCCGGGACGACGAAGGCGTACGAATTCGGGCTCGGCCTCACCCAGTCGGCGACCCTCGGCCTCGCCACCGCCGTCGGCGGCGGTGTCCTGCGCGACGTGCTCGCCAACGAGGTGCCCTCGCTACTGCGTTGGGACCGTGACCTGTACGCGGTCCCGGCGATCGTCGGCGCCACCATGGCCGTCCTGTGCATCCGCTACGACGCCCTCACCCCGCTCACGGGCGGACTCGCCGCCCTCACCGCCTTCGTCCTGCGCCTGCTCGCGATGAAGTACCACTGGCGAGCGCCGCGTGCGTGGAATCGGCGCTCGACGGTACGCGAGGAGTAGGGCTGTGGGCCCGGGCGTGATGCTGGCCCATCTCCACGGAGAGCCATCGGAACGACGGGACCACCTGCGGCCGCCACAGCGCCATGTTGTGCCCGCCCACGCTCTTCGGGATGAAGATGACGTGCACGGTCGTCGGCGCCTTCGCGCTCTGTTCGAGGGCGACACCGGCCTCGTAGCCGTCGTGCGGCTGTCCGGAGACGTACAGCGCGATACGGGGCGGGGTGGGGGACTTCTTCATCAGCAGGTAGGGGTTGTTCTCGGCCCTGACCGTCGGGTTCTGCGCGGCGAGCGAGTTGCGTTCGCCGATCGGGTCGTTGTAGCCGGACATGCTGATCGCGGCCATGTAGCGGTTCGGGTGCGCCACCGCCAGCTTGACCGCGCAGTGCGCCCCGGCCGAGTACCCGGCGACCGCCCAGCCCCTGGGGGCGGGTTGCGCGCGGAAGTTGTCCATGACCATCTTCGGTACGTCTATGCTCAGCCAGCTGTCCGCGTTGACCTGGCCCGGGATGTTCGCGCAGCCCGTGTCGACCCCGGCCAGCAGGTTGGTGCGCGGGGCGACCAGGATGAACGGCGCGACCTGACCGCTCCGCATCAGCGGCGCCAGCTGCCGGGTCGCCTTCATCGAACCGAACCACGCCTTCGCCGAGCCCGGGTAGCCCGGCAGCAGCTCGACCACGGGGAACGTGTGGTGACGGTAGGCGGGCTGGTCGTACTGGGGCGGCAGCCAGACGTAGACCTCGGCGTTCACGCCGGAGACGCGGCCCTTGAGCTGGGTCTCGCGCACGCCGTTCATTCCCGGCCCGGTCGCCGGCGCGAAGTCCTGCTTGACCCTGGGCAGGCGCTTGAGAGCTATTCCGCCGGTACCGTCGGCACCCAGATTGGCCGCCTGCTGCACATGGTTGCCCGTGCCGAGCAGGTCGGCCCAGTTGTCGTACAGGCTGTTGGCGTTGTTGACGAGCACGAAGACCAACGCGACCGCCGTCCCCTGGGCGAACAGCAGCATCAGCATCCGGCCCGCCGCACGCAGGGCTTTCGGCCCCTGGATCCGTGACCACAGGACGAGCGGCAGTATCAGTGCGATCGCGAAGAGCACGATCAGCGTGTAGAGGAACGGAGTCCTGGTGAGGCTCATGTCCCCATAGAGGGGGACGGGTGCGCCCGGGTTGAGGACGAGTGCGGACACTTACCAAGAAATTGCCGGAACCTCACCCGGGAGGGCGGGCGGGACGGTCATGTGGCACACGGCCGCAACCGTGAAAGCTACCGCTTAGTAATTTCCCATTGTACTGTTCAGGCATGCCAGAAGCAGCTTCCGCACCGGCCGTCCGGGCCGCCATCGGCGACAGCGAGTTCGACCGGGACACCGCGCTCACCCCGCGCGCCCCCGGTGTGTACGACATCGACCTGTCCGTCGGCTGGACCATCATCAACGCCGTGAACGGCGGCTATCTGCTGGCCGTCCTGGGCCGTGCGCTCGCGGACGCCCTGCCGCACTCCGACCCCTTCACGATCTCGGCGCACTACCTCACCGCGTCCCAGCCGGGCCCGGCGGTCGTCCGCACCGACGTCGTCCGCACCGGCCGCACCCTGTCCACCGGCCAGGCCTCGCTCTTCCAGTACGACGAGCAGGGCCACGAGGTGGAACGCATCCGCGTCCTCGCCTCCTACGGCGACCTGGACTCCCTGCCCGACGACGTCCGTACGACGGCGCAGCCGCCCGCGATCCCGCCGCCGGACCAGTGCTTCGGTCCCCAGGACGGGCCGGCGCCGGTGTCCGGCAGCTCGGCGATCGCCGACCGCCTGATGATCAAGATCGACCCGTCGACACTGGGCTGGGCGCTCGGAGCGCCGTCGGGCAAGGGCGAGATGCGTGCCTGGTTCGGCCTCGCCGACGGCCGCGACGCCGACCCCCTCTCGCTCCTCCTGGCGGTGGACGCGCTTCCGCCCACCGCCTTCGAGATCGGCCTGAAGGGCTGGGTGCCCACGGTGGAGCTCACGGTCCACGTCCGCTGCCGCCCGGCCCCGGGCCCCCTGCGCGTCTCGATCACCACCCGCAACCTCGCCGGCGGCTTCCTGGAGGAGGACGCGGAGGTCTGGGACAGCGACGACCGCCTGGTCGCGCAGTCCCGCCAGCTGGCACGGGTCAGACTCGGGTGAGCCGTTCCCGCCCCAGCCAGGCCGCCAACTGCCCATAGACATCCGCCCCTTCGGGAGCCGGCCGGACCGGGGCGAACGGGGTGCGTTCGTCGCGGTCCGGGGCGGGCAGCACGCGGCGGGCCGTGGTGAGGGCGAAGTCGGCCAGTTCCGGGTCGAGTTCGAGCGGGTGGCCGAGGGACTCGGAGAGGTCCCAGGTGTGCGTGACCAGTTCCATCACGTAGCCCGACAGAGCCGCGCGGCCCGGGACCTCGCCCCAGGGCACGCGGACCGGGGCCGCCAGGCGGTCCTCGCCCGACCAGGCCTTGAGCACCCGCGTGCGGACCTCGTCGTACGCCGCCGCCCAGCCGTCGTCCGCCACGCCGTCGGCGAAGGGGTGCACGGCGAGGCCGTCGCCGCCCTCGCCGACGACCGCGATGCGCAGGGTGCCGCCGACCACATGGCTGAGCAGCGTGCGGACGTCGAACTCGGTGCAGGGGGTCCGGCCGGTCAGGTGCTCGGGGCGTACGGTCGCGATGAGCGCCGCCGCCTGCTCGGTGGCGCGGGCGTACACGGGGCGGGGGTCGATGGCGTTCACGAGGGGCCTCTCTGTCGTGGGCTGTGAGGAGAGAGTCGCCACATAACCTGACAGTTTCCGTCAACATTTGCGGCGAGCTTCGACCGGCGGGACTCTGGTGCCGTGAAGTCCGACCGCCTGCTCTCGATCCTGCTGCTCCTGCAGACCCGCGGACGCGTCCCCGCGCACGAACTCGCCGGGCGGCTGGAGGTGTCCGTGCGCACCATCTACCGCGACGTCGAGGCTCTGTCGGCCGCCGGCGTCCCGGTCTACGCCGAACGCGGGCGGCACGGCGGCATCGAGCTGCTCGCCGGGTTCCGTACGGATGTCACGGGACTGACCGCCGACGAGTCCCGGGCCCTGTTCATCCTGGCCGCACAGGGCGCGCACGCCGCGCTCGGCCTGGACACGGCTCTCGGCTCGGCGCTGCGCAAGGTGATGGCCGCGCTGCCGGCGCCGTACCGCCCCGCCGCCGAGGTGACCTCCCGCCGCATCCTCGTCGACGCCACGCGCTGGAAGGGCGGCCCGCAGCCCGCCGCCGACCTGGACACCCTCCAGGACGCCGTCTTCACCGACCGCCGGCTGCGGCTGCGCTACCGGCACAGCGGGCAGCAGGAGGCGCGGACGTACACCGTCGATCCGTACGGCCTCGTGTCGAAGGCGGGCGTCTGGTACCTCATCGCCGACCGCCGCACGAAACCGCAGCTCTTCCGCGCCGACCGGGTGCGGTCCGCCGCCGTCCTGGACGACCGGGTGAAGCGGCGGACCGGCGTCGAACTCGCCGACGTCTGGGAGGTGTTGCGCCGCCAGGTGGAGGAGCGCCCCGGCGGGCTCGACGTCACCGTCCGCGTCCGGCGCGACCGCCTCGACATGTTCCTGCGCCTGAACGCCTCGCAGCTCGCCGGACTCCCCGACGACGACGGCGCGAGCGAGTGGGTGACCACGCGGCTGTCGTACGGCTTCGCCCGCGAGGCCCGCCAACTGCTCGCGTTCTCCGACCGGGTCGAGGTCCTCTCGCCGCCCGAGGTGCGCGAGGAACTGGCCGCGGCGGCCGCTCGTGTCACGGAGTTGTACCAGCGAGAGGACGACAGGCCTGTGTGAAGTCGCAGGTCGGCGCGGTGCCTTGAGATTCGCTTGACCCGGTTCACAGGCCGGGGACAGGGCGGCCCCAAGGAAGCCCCAGGCGCCGTTGGTCGAGTGCCCGCCTCAAGGTTTCCTCACCTTCCGTGGAGTTGTCTCTCATGAAGCGTGTGCGTCTCGTCGCCGCAGCCGCCCTCCTGGCGCTCTCGCCCCTGGTCCTGGCGGCCTGCGGCTCGGGCGACTCGTCGTCCTCGAACAGCGGCAACTCCGGGCGGCAGCAGGCCTGCCAGGCACCGACCGGCAAACCCTCGGGACGCCCGAGCGGCGCCCCCTCGGGTGCCCCTTCGGGCGCCTCCACCGGTAACGCGACCGCCAGGCCGTCCGGCGCTCCCTCGGGCATGCCCGGCGGTGCGCCCAGCGGTGCGCCCAGCGGTGCGCCCGGCGGTGCGCCCGGCGCGGGTGCCGCGGCGGGCGGCGGCGGGGGCGGCACCGGCGGAGCCGGCCAGGGCGGCGGCTGCGGCGCCGGTCAGGGTGGTCCCCGCGGGGGCGGTGCCGAACCCGGCGGCGCTCCGGCCGCGCAGGCGGCCAAGAACTGACCTCTGAGTTCGTACGACAGCGGCGGCACTCCCGTGAACGGGGGTGCCGCCCCTGCGTGTTGCCGGGTCGTCCGGTCGCACGGGTGTCGGGCTCAGCCGGTCCAGTGGTGCCGCCCGATGCTGATCAGCCGCATCTGCCGGGTCGCGACCTGTGCGACCCGCGAGCGTTCCTCCTCCGGACCCTCCAGTGCCTCCAGGAACAGGGACGCCGTGATCAGCATCTGGTCCACGTACAGATGAGCCAGCATGAGCAGGTCGTCGTCGTCCCAGCCCGCGGACTCGGCGTCCTTGGCCAGCTCGGCCCTCACCTCCTCGGCGAACCGGGCCAGTTGATCCCGGATGGCCTCCCGCACCGGCTGGACCCCTCCGTGCCGCTCACGCGCGATGAAACGGACGTGAGCGGGGTACGCGTCCACATGGCCGGCGATCAACTCGACGGCGCGCACGATGCGTTCCTCGCTGGAGTCGGCCGTGGTCACCGTCGTCCGGATCATGGGGTGCAGGCTGCCCAGCGCCTCCTCGACCAGGGCCACGCCCAGGTCCGCCGTGGAGCGGAAATGGCGGTAGAAGGCGGTCGGGGCGACGCCGACGGCGCGGGTGACCTCGCGCAGGCCCAGACTGCTCAGGCTCTGCTCCTCCAGCAGGCCCAACGCGGCGTCCAGGAGCGCCTGTCGGGTCTTCTGCTTCTGGACCTGCCGGATACCGAGGGTGTGACTCATGTCATCCAGTTAACAACTGTTCTCCGGAATTGAAAAGTCCTCAGACGCGCTAGACTCCTAAGTCAGTGAACAAGTGTTACTACAAGCGTTCACCGAAATGTCACGAGAGGCGTCCTGCCGGACGCCGGAGGGGGATCGAATCCCATGCTGTTCCTCGTCGCCGCACTCATGCTGCTCGGCGTAGTCCTGGGCACCGTGGCCCACGCGCCGCTGACCGTCACCGCCCTCGTCGCCGTCGGCATCGCCGTCTGGCTCGGCATCTTCGCCGCCCGTGAGCGCCACGGCCGCCGCACCTCGGCCAACTGACCCACCGCGCACCGCCACCGACCGCCCGACCCGACACCCTGGAGCTGACCACGATGCAACTCACCGCCCCGGCCACGAGCCGCACCGGCACCACCCGCACTCCCGCCCGCGACGCCGACGGCATGGCCGTCGCGTCCTTCATCCTCGGCCTCCTCGGCCTCCTCGTGCTGAACGTCTTCCTCGGCCCCGTCGCGATCATCCTGGCCTCCGTCGCCCTGTGGCGCGGCACCACCCGTCGCGGCCGCGCGTTCCTGGGCATGGGGCTGGGCGTGGCCGACCTGGTGGTCCTGGTGATCTCCATGCAGATGGCCAACACGGTCTCCTGGAACCTGTGAGCCCGGGGCGCACGCCATGAACGACGGCCGGCCTCCCCGAGGACGACGGGGTTCGGCCGCCGAGCCGCCCGGCCTCGGCGCACTGCCGGTGGCGGCGGCCCCGTAGAATCGGCCCCACCATGGCTTACCTCGACCACGCCGCGACCACCCCGATGCTCCCCGAGGCAGTCGAGGCGATGACCGCCCAGCTGAGCGCCACGGGCAATGCATCCTCCCTCCACGCCTCCGGCCGGCAGGCCCGCCGCACCGTCGAGGAGGCCCGCGAGACCCTCGCCGAAGCGCTCGGCGCCCGCCCCAGCGAGGTCGTTCTCACCTCCGGCGGCACCGAGGCCGACAACCTCGCGGTGAAGGGCCTGTACTGGTCCCGCCGTGACGCCGACCCGGCCCGCACCCGCGTTCTCGCCAGCCCCGTCGAGCACCACGCCGTCCTCGACGCCGTCCACTGGCTCGGCGAACACGAGGGCGCCACCGTCGAGTACCTTCCGGTCGACGCGTACGGACGCGTCCACCCCGAAGCGTTGCGCGAGGCTGTCGCCCGCAACCCCGACGACGTGGCCCTCGCGACCGTGATGTGGGCGAACAACGAGATCGGCACCATCACGCCGGTGCGCGAACTCGCCGACGTGGCAGGGGAGTTCGGCGTCCCGCTGCATGCCGACGCCGTCCAGGCCTTCGGCCAGGTCCCCGTCGACTTCGCCGCCTCCGGCCTCGCCGCGATGACGGTCTCGGGCCACAAGATCGGCGGCCCGTACGGCATCGGAGCGCTGCTCCTCGGCCGCGAGCACACCCCCGTACCCGTCCTGCACGGCGGCGGCCAGGAGCGTCATGTCCGCTCCGGCACCCTCGACGTCCCCGCCGTCGCCTCCTTCGCGGTGGCCGGCCGGCTGGCCGCGGAGCAGCGCGAGTGGTTCGAGCGGGAGATCGGCGCCCTGCGCGACGGCCTGGTCGAGGCGGTCCGTACGGCCGTCCCCGACGCGATCCTCGGCGGCGACCCGGTGGACCGCCTCCCGGCCAACGCCCACTTCACGTTCCCCGGCTGCGAGGGCGACTCCCTGCTGCTGCTCCTGGACGCCCAGGGCATCGAGTGCTCCACCGGCTCCGCCTGCACCGCGGGCGTCGCTCAGCCCAGCCACGTGCTGCTGGCCACCGGCACCGACCCCGACCTGGCGCGCGGCACCCTGCGCTTCTCCCTCGGCCACACCTCCACGGAGGCGGACATCGAGGCCCTGGCGAAGGCGATCGGCCCCGCGGTCGAGCGTGCCCGCGCCGCGGGGCTGACCTGAGGCGCGGTTTACGACTTCGTCGATGAAGCCCCGTGGACGAGCTTCATGTACCGGTCCCAGTTCCAGTGCGGCCCCGGGTCGGTGTGGTCCGTGCCCGGCACCTCCACATGCCCGATGATGTGCTCCCGGTCCACGGGTATGCCGTAGCGCCCGCATATCCCGGCCGTCAGCCGCGCGGAAGCCGTGTACATCGCGTCCGTGAACGACGACGCGCGCTCCACGAAGCCCTCGTGCTCGATGCCGACACTGCGTTCGTTGTACTCCCGGTTGCCCGTGTGGAACGCCACGTCCAGCTCACGGATCATCTGCGTGATGTGCCCGTCCCCGCGGACGATGTAGTGGGCCGCGGCCCGGTGGCCCGGATCCTGGAAGACCTTGACCGCGCTCGCGAAGCTGCCCTGGGTGACATGGATGACCACCCGGTCTATCGAGTAGTCGTCGGGCCGGTCGGCCCGCCGGTAGTTCGCCGAGGAGGCCGCCACCCAGCGGGCGTCCCGGAAGTCGACCGCACCCGGCACCCGCGGCTTCTCCACCCCCGGCAGCCGCCACCACAGGTGCGACAGCTCCTCGCGCGCCAGCACGGCGGTGCCGACGGCGGCCGCCGCCCCGCCCAGCAGCAGCGCACGGCGCCCGATGCGCCGGTCCGAGTCGCTCTTCTTCGCCCCCATGTGATCACCAACGGATACTCGTGGGCTTCGGTTCCCGTGCCCCCGTACTCTTGAAGGGCTATGACTGACACCCCGCAGCCCTTCCGCCCTCTTCGCGTACTCGCCGCCATGTCCGGCGGAGTGGATTCCGCCGTCGCCGCCGCCCGGGCGGCGGAAGCCGGCCACGACGTGACCGGTGTCCACCTGGCGCTGTCCGCGAACCCGCAGTCGTTCCGCACGGGCGCGCGTGGCTGTTGCACCATCGAGGACTCGCGTGACGCCCGCCGCGCCGCGGACGTCATCGGCATCCCGTTCTACGTCTGGGACCTCGCCGACCGCTTCCGCGAGGACGTGGTCGAGGACTTCGTCGCCGAGTACGAGGCCGGGCGCACCCCGAACCCCTGCCTGCGCTGCAACGAGAAGATCAAGTTCGCCGCGCTGCTCGACAAGGCCCTGGCCCTCGGCTTCGACGCCGTCTGCACCGGCCACTACGCCCAGGTCGTCGTGAACCCGGACGGCACGCGCGAACTGCACCGTGCCTCCGACATGGCCAAGGACCAGTCGTACGTCCTCGGCGTCCTGGACGAGAAGCAGCTGGCGCACGCGCTCTTCCCGCTGGGCGACACGGTGACCACCAAGGGCGAGATCCGCGCGGAGGCCGAGCGCCGCGGTCTCGCGGTCGCCAAGAAGCCCGACTCGCACGACATCTGCTTCATCGCCGACGGCGACACCCAGGGCTTCCTCGCTAACCGGCTGGGCACGCACGAGGGCGACATCGTCGACGAGTCCGGTGCCAAGCTGGGCACGCACGAGGGCGCGTACGGCTTCACCATCGGCCAGCGCAAGGGCCTGCGCATCGGCACCCCGGCACCCGACGGCAAGCCCCGCTACGTCCTCGACATCTCGCCGGTGAACAACACGGTGACGGTCGGCCCGGCCGCCGCCCTGGACGTGACCGGGCTGACCGCGATCAAGCCCCGCTGGTGCGGCACCGCCCCGTCCGGCTCCGGCACCTACACGGCCCAGCTGCGCGCCCACGGCGGCGAGACCGAGGTCACCGCCGAACTGGTCGACGCCACCCTGGAGGTGTCGTTCACGGAGCCGGTCCGCGGCGTCGCCCCCGGACAGGCGATCGTGCTGTACGACGGCACGCGCGTGGTGGGTTCGGCGACGATCGCCTCGACCACGCGCGCGACGGCGGCCGTCGGCTAGGGCGCCGACGAGAAGAACTCCGCCAGCACGGGCGCGAGTACGTTCGGATCGACCATGTGGGTCTGGCCCTCCAGGGTCCGGTACGTCCCCCGGGGTGCCGTTTCCGCCACGGCCCGGGCGGCCTCGCGCATCCAGGCGGGGCTCACGGAGCCGGCGGCCGACAGGACGGGCACACCGATCGAGGCCAGCCGCGCCCGCGGCACCAGACCGTCGCCCATCACGGCGTTGTCGTACGCGAGACTCGGCGCGATGGCCTCCATGCCCGCCCACATGGGGGACCGGCGGGCGCCCTGGATCATCTCCTCGGCCAGGCCCGTCAGCCGGAGGAACAGCTCGACCGCGTCCCCGCGCCGACCGTCCCCGAGTGCCTCGGTGAGGTGCTCGGTGTACTCGGCGAGTTGCTCCGCGCCACCTTCGTAGACGACGAACGGCACCTCGTACACCGCGACCTGACGGACCGGCAGCCCGCTCGCCGCCGCCTCCAGGACGAGCGCGCCGCCCGACGAGATGCCGTAGAGCGACGCCTCACCTCCCGCCACGTCGATGAGCGCGGCCAGGTCCTCGACCTCGCGGGCCACCGAGTAGGGCGCCGTGTCGCCGCTGCCACCGCGGCCGCGGCGGTCGTAGGCGATGACGCTGAAGCGGTCCGAGAGCGGCCCGGCGAGGGGCGCCACCGTGGCGCCCGTCGACATCGCTCCGCTCACCAGGATGACCGCCGGGCCCTGTCCGGTCCGTTCATACGCGACGGACGTGCCGTCGCGTGAAGTGGTCTTCTTGTCCATGCCTGTGGAGACTGCCCCACCACAGAGGATTAATCGCGCTCAATCGCTCACGACACTTCCACTTCGTAGAAGCAGAAGTGGTCCTTGATCCCGGCGACGTCGGGCTTGGGATCGGGGTAGCCCCAGACGAGGTCCGCCGCGTCGGGCGTCGACCAGTAGGAGGCGGTGCCCTTGAACGGGCAGTACGTGTGCGTGTCGGAGGGCGTCAGCAGGTCGAGGCGGACGTCCTCGGCCGGGATGTAGTACCGCACCGGACAGCCCGTCTCGCGCAGGAGGAGAGCCCGGTCGCTCTCCGCCAGAACCTGGTCGCCGTGCACCACGCGCACGTGCTGGTCGTCTTGCTCGATGGTGATCGTGTGTCCTTCGGCCATACCCGCAAAGCGCTCGCGGTCGCCCGGTTCTTCCCGCGTACGGTGACCTCATGCGAATCTGCGTGTTTCTCTCCGCCGCCGACCTCGACGACCGGTACACACGCCCCGCGCGTGACTTCGCGAAACTGCTGGGCAAGGGCGGGCACACGCTCGTCTGGGGCGGTTCGGACGTCGGTCTGATGAAAGTGGTCGCCGACGGCGTGCAGGAGGCGGGAGGGCGGCTGTGCGGGGTCTCCGTGGACTTCCTGGCGGCCAAGGCGCGGCAGGGCGCGGACGAGATGGTGATCGCTCGTGACCTCGCCGAGCGCAAAAGGCTTCTCCTGGAGAAGGCCGAGGCCGTGGTGATCATGGTGGGCGGCACGGGAACACTCGACGAGGCCACCGAGATCCTCGAACTGAAGAAGCACGGGCACACCGACAAGCCGGTCGTCCTGCTCAACACCGCGGGCTTCTACGACGGCCTCAAGGAGCAGTTCCGGCGCATGGACGACGAGGGGTTCCTGCCCCGCCCGCTCACCGACCTGGTGTTCTTCGCGGAGGAGCCGGTGGGCGCGCTGGCCTACCTGGAGGAGAGCCAGGGCGTCGCCTGACCCCGGCGTGATGCGAGCATGGCGGACATGGCTACACATGTGATCACCGGAGCGGGCTCCGGCATCGGCGCGGCCGTCGCCCGCCGCCTCCACGCGCGCGGGGACGAACTCGTGCTGCACGCGCGCGACGCGGGCCGCGCGAAGGAGCTGGCCGCCGAGTTCCCCGGGGCGAGGACGCTGGTGGGCGATCTGGCCGACCCGGACAGGCTGAGCTGGGCCTTCTCCCACCAGTCCCTGCCCGACCGCGTGGACTCGTTGCTGCACATCGCTGGGGTGGTCGACCTGGGCCCGGTGGGCGAACTGACCCCCAAGTCCTGGCGTCACCAGCTCAACGTCAACCTCATCGCGCCGGCCGAGCTGACCCGTCACCTCCTGCCCCAACTGCGGGCGGCGCGCGGGCATGTGGTGTTCGTGAACTCGGGAGCGGGCCTGCGGGCGAGCGCCGACTGGTCGGCGTACGCGGCGTCGAAGCACGGCCTGAAGGCGCTCGCGGACTCCCTGCGGGGCGAGGAGCACGACAGCGGCGTCCGCGTCACCTCGGTCTACCCGGGCCGCACGGCGAGCCCCATGCAGGCCAAGGTCCACCAGCAGGAGGGCAAGGAGTACGACGCCTCGGAGTGGATCGACCCCGAGTCGGTGGCGACGACGATCGTGATGTCCCTCGACCTGCCGAGGGACGCCGAGGTCAACGACCTGACGGTGAGGCCGGGACGGTGACCGGGTTCAGTTTCGGTGCCGCCACCGGTGTGGGCTCCATGCCCGGGGGCGACGCCCGCGAGGCCGCCAAGACGGTCACCGGCAGCTTCGAGGACTTCCCGTTCCTGCCCGAACTGCCCGCCCGTGGCCCCGGCGCCGACATGATCGGACGGACCGCCGGCCTGCTCGTCGAGCTGTACGCGCGCGTGGAGCCCAGCGGCTGGCGGATCGGGGACCGGCCGGGGCGGGACACCAAGCGCGCCAGGTCCTGGCTCGGCGAGGACCTCGACGCGCTGGAGGAGTTCACGCAGGGGTACGAGGGTCCGCTGAAGGTGCAGGCCGTGGGGCCCTGGACGCTGGCCGCCGCACTGGAGCTGAGGAACGGCGAGTCGGCACTGTCCGACACCGGCGCCTGCCGCGACCTCGCCGGCTCCCTCGCCGAGGGCCTGCGCCTGCACCTGGAGGAGATGCGGCGACGCGTCCCGGGTGCTCGACTCGTCCTCCAGCTCGACGAACCCTCCCTCACCTCCGTACTCCGCGGCCATGTGAAGACCGCCAGCGGCTACCGCACCCACCGCGCTGTCGACCGCCAGCTCGTCGAGGCCACGCTCCGCGACGTCATCGGGGTTCACGGGGACGGCCCGGCCGTGGTCCACTCCTGCGCACCGGATGTCCCGTTCGCCCTGCTGCGCCGGGCGGGCGCGACGGCGATCTCCTTCGACTTCTCGCTTCTCACCGAGCGTGACGACGACACGATCGGCGAGGCGGTGGAAGGGGGGACCCGGCTCTTCGCCGGTGTGGTGCCGGGGACGGACGGCCCGTTGTCAGACCCTGCCGGTAGCGTCATGGGTGTCAGGACGCTGTGGCGCAGGCTGGGGCTGCAACCGGGGCTTCTCGCGGAGGCGGTCACGATCACGCCGTCGTGCGGGCTCGCGGGGGCCTCCCCGGATTACGCACGCAGGGCACTCGCCCACTGCGTCCGGGCGGCGAGATCCCTCGCGGACAACCCAGAGTAACGGGAGGACACAACGGTGGCCGGCGACAACCAAGCGGAGACGACGGTGCCCGCCGAGGCACGGGAGAAGCACGCCAAGCTCGCTGAGCAGATCGAGGAGCACCGCTTCCGGTACTACGTGAACGACGCCCCGGTCGTCAGCGACGCGGACTTCGACACACTCCTGCGCTCCCTGGAGGCGCTGGAGGAGGAGTACCCGGAGCTGCGCACGCCGGACTCACCGACCCAGAAGGTCGCGGGGGCCTACGAGACGGAGTTCACCTCCGTCGAGCACCGCTCCCGGATGCTCTCCCTCGACAACGCCTTCAGCGACGAGGAGCTGGCCGCCTGGGGCGAGCGCGTCGCCAGGGACGTCGGCGGACCCGGCTACCACCTGCTGTGCGAGCTCAAGGTCGACGGCCTCGCCGTCAACCTCACCTATGAGCACGGCCGCCTCACGCGCGCGGCGACCCGCGGCGACGGCCGCACCGGTGAGGACATCACGCCCAATGTCCGGACGATCGCGGAGATTCCGGACCGGCTGAAGGGTGACAGGGTTCCCGACCTCGTCGAGATCCGCGGCGAGGTCTACTTCCCGATGGAGAAGTTCGAGGAGCTGAACGCCCGGCTGGTGGAGGCCGGAGACAAGCCCTTCGCCAACCCGCGCAACGCGGCGGCCGGTTCACTGCGCCAGAAGGACCCCCGCGTCACCGCCACCCGCCCGCTGCACATGGTCGTCCACGGCATCGGCGTCCTGGAGGGCTTCGAGGGGCTCACCCGCCTGTCCCAGGGCTACGACCTGCTGAAGTCCTGGGGCCTGCCCACCTCCCGGCACAACAAGGTGGTCGACGGCCTCGACGGCGTACGGGAGTTCATCACCTACTACGGCGAGAACCGCCACTCCGTGGAGCACGAGATCGACGGGGTCGTCGTCAAGCTCGACGAGATCCCCCTCCAGGGACGCCTCGGTTCCACCTCCCGCGCACCGCGCTGGGCGATCGCGTACAAGTACGCGCCCGAAGAGGTCAACACCAAGCTCATCAACATCCGCGTCGGCGTGGGCCGCACGGGCCGGGTCACCCCGTACGCCCAGGTCGAGCCGGTCACGGTGGCCGGTTCGGAGGTCGAGTTCGCCACCCTGCACAACCAGGACGTCGTCAAGGCGAAGGGCGTCCTCATCGGCGACACGGTGGTGCTGCGCAAGGCCGGTGAGGTCATCCCGGAGATCCTCGGTCCGGTCGTCGACCTGCGCGACGGCAGCGAGCGCGCGTTCGTGATGCCGGCCGAATGCCCCGAGTGCGGTACGGCGCTCAGGCCGATGAAGGAGGCCGACGTCGACCTGCGCTGCCCGAACGCCCGCGCCTGCCCGGCCCAGTTGCGCGAGCGCCTGTTCTACCTCGCGGGCCGCAAGGCACTGGACATCGAGCACTTCGGATACGTCGCCGCGGCCGCCCTGACCAAGCCGCTGGAGCCGGCCGACCCGCCGCTGCACGACGAGGGCGACCTCTTCGACCTCACCATCGAGCAGTTGCTGCCCATCAGGGCGTACGTCCTCGACCAGGACAGCGGGCTGCCCAAGCGCGACCCGAAGACCGGCGAGGAGAAGATCGCCACGGTCTTCGCGAACCAGCAGGGCGAGCCGAAGAAGAACGCGGTTGCCATGCTGGAGAACATCGCCGCGGCCAAGGAGCGCCCGCTCGCCCGCGTCCTCACCGGTCTGTCGATCCGTCACGTCGGCCCGGTCGCCGCCGAGGCGCTCGCCCGCGAGTTCCGTTCGATCGAGCGCATCGAGCAGGCCACCGAGGAGGAGCTGTCGAGCACGGACGGCGTGGGCGGGATCATCGCCGCCTCCCTCAAGGAATGGTTCGCCGAGGAGTGGCACCAGGAGATCCTCCGCAAGTGGCGGACCGCCGGCGTCCGCATGGAGGAGGAGGGTTCGGGCGAGGACGAGGGGCCGCGGCCGCTCGAAGGACTGACCGTCGTGGTCACCGGCACCCTTGAGCACTTCACCCGCGACGGCGCCAAGGAGGCCCTGCAGAGTCGCGGAGCGAAAGTGACCGGTTCCGTTTCGAAAAAGACATCTTTCGTGGTCGCAGGTGACAATCCAGGTTCGAAATTTGACAAGGCGATGCAGCTCAAGGTGCCTGTTCTGAACGAGGAGGGCTTCACCGTCCTGCTGGAACAGGGACCGGACGCGGCGGCCGAAGTGGCACTCCCCACGGAGGAGTAGCGGTTGAAGGCCACCCGATCGGCGCATACCAGATGCATAAGGGTGGCTGAGGTGCATTCGGGCAACCGTCCACGACCGCTGCCCGTAGAAGCCTTCTGCGGCCTACTGTTGAGGTGTGCACCTGCCGTGCCCAGCTGCGGTCGGGGCATCCCCTTGCTCTTGATGAGCAAGGGGAAGGGTTTTCCAACGCGGTGCCGTTGAGGGTTGTCGGGCATCGGGCCGCGTGGCGTGGGCACCGCCGGCTGTGAGAGGGACGGGAATGGAACCGACCGAGAGCGCCGCCCCTGACTCATGGCTGCGCCGGGTCACCGGCGCATGGCGGGCGAGCCGGGGGGCCGGGCGGCCGTCGGAGCGTCCGGGCGCGGAGGGGCGCGCCACCGGACAGTACACCGTGACCGACGGGCGCGCCCCGCACCTCACAGCCGACGCGTCCTCAGCTCTGCCGGGCGCCGAACACGACCGGCACCTGTCCCGGCCCGCGCTGCCGCCGGCGGTCGTCGGGTCGGCGGCCTTCGTCCTCGGCGCCGGTTTCTACCGGGCGTTCACCGGGACCCACGCGCTCTTTCCGGCCGGCGCCGTCGGCTGGTCGCTGGCCGTGCTGACCGGCATCATCGTCGGCCACCTGGTGATGCTCGGCCGCTCCCGCTGGTGGGGCGGCACCGGCTCCGGCGCGGCCCTCACCCTCGCCGTCCTGATGCTGTACGGCTGGGTGCCCGCCGGAATGGTCAGCCTCACCGTCGTCGTGCTGGTCGGCGTGGCCCGCCGCAACCGCTGGCGCCAGGGCGTGCTGCACGGCTCGGTGGACATCCTCGGCATCGGCGCCGGGGCCCTGGTGCTGGGCGCCTTCGGGCGCGTGCCGTCAGTGGAGACGCCCTGGAACCCCGATACCTGGACCCTCTACACCGCCCCCGAGGCGGTGCTGGTCGCCTCCGCGTACCTCCTGGTCACCCGCATCCTGCTCTGGTATCTGCACGCGCCGCGCGGCGGTGTGCCCACCGTCACCCGTACCGCCCTGGTCAGACACGGTCTGGTCGCGGTCGCGCTGCTCGGCATCGCCCCGCTGGTCTGCGTGGTCGCCGTCGCCCAGCCGGTGCTGCTGCCGCTGTTCTCCATCCCGCTGATCGCCCTCGACTCCACCCTGTGGATCGCCCGCGCCCGCGCCGAGGAGCAGCTGCGCGATCCGCTGACCGGGCTGCCCAACCGGCAGTGGCTGCTGGAGCGCATCTGGACCGCGCTGGACGACGCCGAGCGGATCGGTGCCCGGTCCGCCCTGATGCTCATCGACCTCGACCGCTTCCGCTCGGTCAACGACACGCTGGGGCATCTCGCCGGTGACCGGCTGCTGTTGCAGATAGCCGACCGGCTGCGCGTCGCGCTGCCGCGCGGAGCGGAGGCCGCACGGCTCGGGGGTGACGAGTTCGCCGTTTTACTGCCGGTCGCCGACTCCACGACGTCCGCGACCCGGGTGGCCCGCGGGCTGGTGGCCGAACTCAGCTCCCCGCTCGACCTCGACGGGCTCACCCTCGTGCTGGAGGCCAGCGCGGGCGTCGCCGTCTTCCCGGACCACGCGCTGGACGCCGAGGGGCTGCTGCGGCGCGCGGACGTGGCGATGTACCAGGCGAAGCGGGACCGCACGGGCGTGGAGGTGTACGAGTCCAAGCGGGACTCCAACACCCCGGACCGGCTGGGCCTGCTGGGCGATCTGCGCCGGGCGCTGGACGCGCACGAGGTGCAGTTGCACTACCAGCCCAAGGTCCGCTTCGACGGACAGGTGGCCGGCCTGGAGGCCCTCGTCCGCTGGGTGCATCCCGAGCGCGGGAAGGTGCCGCCGGACGAGTTCATAGCGATCGCCGAGTCGTCGGGGCTGATGCCCCATCTCACGGAGTACGTGCTGGAGACGGCGCTCGGCCAGGTGGCCCGGTGGCGGGCGCAGGGGCTGTTCGTGCCCGTCGCGGTCAACGTCTCCCCGCGTGACGTCCACACCCCCGGTTTCGCGGGCTCCGTCGCCGCGCGGCTGGCCCGGCACGGTGTCCCGGCGGGAGCGCTCCAACTGGAGATAACGGAACACGTCCTGCTGGAGGACCCGCAGCGGGCCGCGGACACGCTGGCCGGCCTGACCGGGCACGGCGTGAAGATGTCGCTGGACGACTTCGGCACGGGCTACTCGTCCCTGGTGCATCTGCGGCGGCTCCCGGTGAGCGAGCTGAAGATCGACCGTTCCTTCGTCGCCCGGCTGGCCGTCGACACGGAGGACGCAGAGATCGTCCGCTGCACGGTCGACCTCGCCCATTCCCTCGGCCTGCTCGTCGTCGCCGAGGGAGTCGAGGACGACGAGACCTGGGAGCGCCTGCGCGACATGGGCTGCGACGCCGTACAGGGATGGCTGGTGGCCGCGGCGATGCCGCCCGAGGAGACGACGGCGTGGCTGCTGGCGCGCGGATCACGGGGGTGGCAGCGGCCCCGGGCAGCGCTGCCGGCCGCGGCGACCGACGAGTAGTCCGCCCACCCGCTCACCCTTCCACCCCGGTTCAGGCGCTCACCCGACCCCCGCCGTGAAATGCCCGATCAGCAGGGCCAGTCGGTCCTCGTGTGCTCTCTCGGGCAGGCGGCCGCTGCGCATCAGGGTGACCAGGCCGTGCAGTCCCGCCCAGTACGTCTCCGTCAGGAGACCCACGTCCTCGCCCTCGGCCGCGATCGGCTCGACCGCCTGGGCCAGCTCTCCGAAGGCCTGCTTCAAGGGCTCCGGAGCCTCGTCCGTGGCGAACGGCAGGTCCACGGCGTGCGTGAACACCGCGTCGTAGAGCGCGGGCCGCCGTCGTCCGAAGGCCGCGTACGCCTCACCCACCGCCGCCAGCGCCTCGCGCGTGCCCTTGGCCGCCGTGCGCGCCGTGCGCAGTTCCTCCGCCAGCTCCACGCAGCCTTGCACCGCGACCGCGGCCATGATCGCGTCCTTGCCCTTGAAGTGGCTGTAGAGAACCGGCTGGCTGTACTCGATCTCCGCCGCCAGCCGGCGGGTCGTCACCGCGTCCCAGCCCTCGGCCTCCGCCAGTTCCCGCGCGGCCGTGACGATCAGCCGCTCGCGGTCCGCTCGTTCGCGCTCCCGGCGCGTCTGGATCGACATGCCAGAAATTCTAGCAGCGCTAGCCAACCTGTCGACGTTCTGGTAGCTTCGCTCTCATTGCTAGCGCCGCTAGCGAAACAGATAGGGAGAAGAGTCGTGACCGTCACCGCCTACACCCTGGCCGTCGTGCTCAACCTGTTCTGCCTGTTCCTCGGCTACCGGTTCCTGTTCCAGCCGGCCGCCGCCGCCGCCGGATACGGCGCGCCCGCCGACCCCGCGGGCGACGCCGGCGCCTACCTCACGATCAAGGGCCTCAGGGACGGCACCCTCGGCCTGGTCGGCCTCGCGCTGCTGGCCTTCGCCGGGGCGCACGCCGAGGCCTGGATGATGCTCTGCGTGGCAGTCGTGCCGCTCGGCGACACACTGATAGTCCTGCGCAACGGCGGCACGAAAGCCGTGGCGTTCGGGATCCACTTCGCCACGGCGGTCGTTGTACTGATCAGTGCCGTCCTGCTGTTCCTCGTCTGAGTACGTCAACACCGGCACCGGGGGTTCGAAGATGTCGCTGTTCGTTCCGAAGTTCGACGAGTCCGTGATCGTCCGCGAGGCGGAGGCCGAAGTCGTCGGCCGCGCGCCCACCACCATCCGCCTGCTGGCCGACAGCAGCCGGACCGGCGGTGCGCTGTCCACCCAGCGCGTCACCCTCACGGACGGCGCCGACGGCGCGAAACCGCACTGGCACGACAACTCCGCCGAGATGTTCTTCCTGCTCGACGGCGCCGCCGAGATCCTGTCCGGCGAGGACGTCGTCACCGCGGGCCCGGGCGACCTCGTGGTCGTCCCGCCCGGCAGACCGCACGCCTTCTCCGCCGTACCGGGCGCCGACGCCGACCTGCTCATCGTCCTCACCCCGGGCATCGAACGCTTCGAGTACTTCCGCCACCTCCAGCGGATCGCCCTCGGCGAAGTCACCCCGGAGAGCCTGCTGGAGGTGCAGGAGCTGTACGACAACCACTTCATGAAGAGCCATGCCTGGGAGGGGCGGCGCGGGTGACGAGCGCGCGGCCGGCAAACCGTTTAACGGCGACCGGCCCTCGCCCCATAGGATTGGCCCCAAACCACACACACTCACCCCAGAGGAACGCTGCATGCCTGGCATCACGCGCGAGGAGGTCGCCCACCTCGCCCGGCTGGCGCGTCTGGAGCTGAAACCCGAAGAGCTCGAACACTTCGCGGGCCAGCTGGACGACATCATCGGCGCGGTCGCCCGCGTCAGCGAGGTCGCCGACCAAGACGTACCGCCGACCTCGCACCCGCTCCCGCTGACGAACGTCATGCGGCCGGACGAGGTCCGTCCGTCGCTCACCCCCGAGCAGGCGCTCTCCGGCGCCCCGGCCCAGGAGCAGCAGCGTTTCAAGGTGCCGCAGATCCTGGGGGAGGACTAACCGCCATGACGGACAACGTCACCATCATCAAGCTCACGGCCGCCGAGACCGCCGCGAGGATCGCCTCCCGCGAACTCACGGCCGTCCAGGTCACCGAGGCCCACCTGGCCCGGATCGAGGCCGTCGACGAGAAGGTGCACGCCTTCCTGCACGTCGACCGGGAGGGCGCTCTGGCCCAGGCCCGCGCCGTCGACGAGAAGCGGGAGAGGGGCGAGACGCTCGGCCCTCTCGCCGGCGTCCCGCTCGCGCTCAAGGACATCTTCACCACCGAGGGCATCCCGACAACCGTCGGTTCGAAGATCCTCGAGGGCTGGATCCCGCCGTACGACGCGACGCTCACCAAGCGGCTGAAGGCCGCCGACGTCGTCATCCTCGGCAAGACCAACATGGACGAGTTCGCCATGGGGTCCTCCACCGAGAACAGCGCCTACGGCCCGACCGGCAACCCCTGGGACCTCACCAAGATCCCCGGCGGTTCCGGCGGCGGCTCCTCCGCGGCGCTCGCCTCCTTCCAGGCCCCCCTCGCCATCGGCACCGACACCGGCGGTTCCATCCGCCAGCCGGCCGCCGTCACCGGCACGGTGGGCGTGAAGCCGACGTACGGCGCCGTCTCGCGCTTCGGCATGGTCGCCTTCTCCAGCTCCCTCGACCAGGGCGGCCCGTGCGCCCGTACGGTCCTGGACGCGGCGCTGCTCCACGAGGTCATCGCCGGGCACGACCCGCTCGACTCGACCTCCATCGACGCACCCGTCCCGCCCGTCGTCGAGGCCGCCCGCAACGGCAGCGTCGAGGGCATGCGCATCGGCGTCGTCAAGCAGTTCCGCGGCGAGGGCTACCAGGCCGGCGTCATCCAGCGGTTCGACGAGGCCGTGGCCCTGCTCAAGGAGCTGGGCGCCGAGATCGTCGAGCTGGACTGCCCGTCCTTCGACCTTGCGCTGTCGGCGTACTACCTGATCGCCCCCTCCGAGTGCTCGTCCAACCTCGCCCGCTTCGACGGCCTGCGCTACGGCCTGCGGACCGGCGACGACGGCAGCCACTCGGCCGAGGAGGTCACCTCCCTCACCCGTGAGGCGGGCTTCGGGCCCGAGGTCAAGCGCCGCATCATGCTCGGCACGTACGCCCTGTCGAGCGGCTACTACGACGCCTACTACGGCTCCGCACAGAAGGTCCGCACGCTCATCACGCGCGACTTCGAGAAGGCCTTCGAGCAGGGCACCGGCGTCGATGTGATCGTCTCGCCGACGACCCCGACCACCGCCTTCGCGATCGGCGAGCGCGCCGACGACCCGATGGCGATGTACCTGGCCGACCTCTGCACCATCCCCACGAACCTCGCGGGCAACGCGGCCATGTCGCTGCCCTGCGGCCTCGCCCCGGAGGACAACCTCCCGGTCGGCCTGCAGATCATCGCCCCGGCGCTGAAGGACGACCGTCTGTACAAGGTCGGCGCCGCCGTCGAGGCCGCCTTCGTGGAAAGGTGGGGCCACCCGCTCCTGGAGGAGGCTCCGTCGCTGTGACCAAGACACTCACCAAGGCTCAGGACTTCAAGAAGTCCAAGTCCGGTATGTACGTGTCCATCGCCACCACCGCCTTCGGCGCGTTCGGTGTCGCCAAGCGGATCAGGAAGGCACGTTCCGAACAGGACACGCTGCGACTGCTCGACGCGACGGTGGCCGCCGTCGGAATCGTCACGGGCCTCGCCGTCCTGTACCGCGAGCTGAAGCGGCTGGGCGACGACGACGTCCTGCTGGGCTGAGAGGGAAGTTTCACCGTGACCACCACGACCGACCTGGAGTCGTACGAGGACGCGCTGGCGTCGTACGACCCCGTCATGGGCCTTGAGGTCCATGTCGAACTCGGCACCAAGACCAAGATGTTCTGCGGCTGTTCGACCGAACTCGGCCAGGACGCCAACACGCAGACCTGCCCCACCTGCCTCGGCCTGCCCGGCGCGCTCCCGGTCGTCAACGCGATCGGCATCGAGTCGGCGATCAGGATCGGTCTCGCGCTGAACTGCGAGATCGCCGAGTGGTGCCGCTTCGCCCGGAAGAACTACTTCTATCCGGACATGCCGAAGAACTTCCAGACCTCCCAGTACGACGAGCCGATCGCCTTCAACGGCTACCTCGACGTACAGCTGGAGGACGGCGAGACCTTCCGCGTGGAGATCGAGCGCGCCCACATGGAGGAGGACACCGGCAAGTCGACCCACGTGGGCGGCGCCACCGGCCGTATCCATGGCGCCTCGCACTCACTGCTGGACTACAACCGCGCCGGCATCCCGCTCATCGAGATCGTCACCAAGCCGATCGAGGGTGCGGGCGAGCGCGCCCCCGAGGTCGCCCGGGCGTACGTGCGTGAGCTGCGCGAGGTCATCAAGGCGCTCGGTGTGTCGGAAGCCCGCATGGAGATGGGGCAGATGCGCTGCGACGTGAACCTGTCGCTGCGCCCGCACGGCCGGGAGAAGTTCGGCACGCGGAGTGAGACCAAGAACGTCAACTCCCTTCGCTCCGTGGAGCGTGCGGCCCGTTTCGAGATCCAGCGGCACGCGGCCGTGCTGAACAGCGGCGGCACGATCATTCAGGAGACCCGCCACTTCCACGAGGACACGGGGTCGACGACCTCGGGCCGGGTGAAGGAGGAGGCCGAGGACTACCGGTACTTCCCCGAGCCCGACCTGGTGCCGGTGGCCCCCTCGCGCGAGTGGGTCGAGGAGATCCGGGCGGGGCTGCCCGAGATGCCGCTGGCCCGCCGCAACCGGCTCGTCGCCGAATGGGGCATCACGGCCCTCGACATGCAGGCGATCCTCAACGCCGGTGCGCTGGACCCGATCGTCGCCACGATCGACGCCGGTGCCGACGCCGCCTCCGCCCGCAAGTGGTGGATGGGCGAACTGGCCCGCAGCGCCAACGAGTCGGGCCTCCCGCTCGACGAGCTGGCGATCACGCCGGAGCAGGTCGCCCGGGTCACCGCACTGGTCAACTCCGGTGAGCTGAACGACAAGCTGGCCCGCCAGGTCATCGAAGGCGTTCTCGCGGGCGAAGGCGCCCCGGACGAGGTCGTCGAGAAGCGCGGCCTGAAGGTCGTCTCCGACGAGGGCGCCCTGGGCACCGCCGTCGACGAGGCCATCGCAGGCAACCCGGGCATCGCCGACAAGATCCGCGGCGGCAAGGTGGCCGCGGCCGGCGCCCTGGTCGGCGCGGTCATGAAGGCGACCCGCGGTCAGGCCGACGCGGCCCGCGTCAAGGAGCTGATCCTTCAGAAGCTGGGCGTCAGCGAGGGCTGAGCACGCGACTCGGGGGCTGCACCGGCGTACCGGCGCAGCCCCCGAGTCATGTCAACTCACAGACGGCGTCCCACGATCCGCGTGAAGCCGAGCACATGCTCGACGTCGGCGTGCATGAGGTCCACCGACCAGCGCGCCATGTCCGCCATGACCTCGCTGGAGCTCTCCTCGGCGCACACCTCGCTCCACCGCAGCCAGTCGCACCAGCCGTCCTCGAGCCATTCGGCCGTCTCGACCTCCACAGCCCTGCTGCGGGTCCA
The DNA here is from genome assembly GCF_058267695.1 of Streptomyces sp. DF42. Lineage (NCBI taxonomy): Bacteria > Bacillati > Actinomycetota > Actinomycetes > Kitasatosporales > Streptomycetaceae > Streptomyces > Streptomyces sp. DF42. The sequence continues at coordinate 6,763,015 of NZ_CM177859.1, forward strand.
CAGGCGGCGCCACCACGCCGGGGTGTGGAACGCCCAGAAACCCGGGTCCTTCTCCCAGTACTCCTTCAGGTGCTCCGGAGGCTCGTCGCCCTCCGGTTCCTCCCGCAGGGCCGGTACGACGATCCCGATCCGCCCGCCCGGCTTCAACAGCCGGGTCAGCGTGGGCAGATAGAGATCGTTGGTGCCGAAGTAGTGGTACGCGTCGATGGACACGATCGCGTCGAAGGTGCCCTCGCCGAAGGGCAGGTCGTGCGCCTCGGCGTACAGGGGCAGCACTTTGTGGCCCACGCCCGCCTCGGCGATGCGTACGGCGTTGTCGTCGGGCTTCACCCACAGGTCGGCCGCGGTGACCTGGACGTCGTACTCCTTGGCGAGGAAGACGGACGTCATGGCGCGGCCGCAGCCCAGGTCGAGGACGCGGGCGCCGGGGCGCAGGTGCTCCAGGCCGAGCGCGGGGGCCAGCCACTCCAGCAGCCACAGCGCGTGCGGACCCATCTGGTTCTCGACGCACCAGCGGGCGTCGTAGCGGCTGCTTCGGGGGTAGCGGGGGTGGGTGATGCGGTCAGTCAGGTCGTCGTTCGTGGTCCTGGTGTCGGACATCGGTGAACGGGCTCCTTGAGGTCTTCGTAGTGGAAGGCGATGCGTAGGAGCTCGGTCGGACCTTCAAACAATGCACCCGCTTCGGTCGTCGGCGAGGAGCCGGGGACGGTCGACGGGCGGAAGCTAGCAGCTTTCGTGGACGCCCCGCACCTGGTTTCCCAGCGGTACGCGCTACGCTCGCCCGCCATGAGCGGACGCGGTGATTCCGACCCGGCCGAGATCCAGGACGTGGACGACGCCGGTGACGATGGCGATGTCGGGGATCCGGGCGAGGACGCGCGGCGGGCCCGCTGGGCGGCGGCCGGGACCGGGGTGCTGCTGGCTCTCGCCGGGCTGGCCGCCGCGGTGCTTCGCGCCCACGGGACCGCGCCGACGCTGGTACCGGCCGCCTATGCCCTCGGCGCCGCGGTCTGCGCGCTGGCCGCGTTCCTCGGGTCGCGCGGGCGCACCCGGCGGGCGCTGTGGCTGCTGATCGTCGGGGCGATGGTGATGGCTCTGGGAGACCAGTTCGACTGAGGTGACAGAGTCACCGTTACTGTCTTGTGATCTGCCTCCCATTCCTGTGAATAAAGCCACGAATGGCATGAAGGATCACTTCTGCCTGCAAGAGTGGTCCTCGCATTGCTCATGCGTTCTTTGCGGGTTGTTCATGGTGTGAACGGAATGTTCCCGGCCAAAGATCAACAAATCGTCCCCTGGGAGCACGTTCGTGGCAGCCCTTGCACGTTGGTGTGTTCGGCACCGCCTTGTCACGGTCCTCCTGTGGCTCCTCGCCTTCGGCGGGGTGAGCGCCGCCGCCGCCGTCACAGGTTCGGCGTACTCGAACGACTACGAGGCCCCGGGCACCGAGTCGGGCCGGGCCATGCAGCTGCTTCAGGAGGGATTCCCGGGGTTCGGCGGCGACAGCGACACCGTCGTCTGGCACACCACGTCCGGCTCCGTCCGGGCCGCCGACGTCGAGCAGACGATGACCGAGTCCCTGGACAAGATCGCGGACCTGCCCGGGGTGGCCTCGGTGAGCAGCCCCTACGACGGCCAGGGAACCGGCCGGATCAGCTTCGACGAGCACACCGCGTACGCCACCGTCACCTTCGACGACCGGGCCGAGGACATCAAGAAGTCCGAGGCCGAGGCTGTCGTGCACACCGCCAAGGACGCCGAGGCCGACGGGCTCCAGGTGGAGCTCGGCGGCAGCGCCATCGCGCTCACCGAGTCGTCGGGCGGGCACGTCGCCGAGATCGTCGGCGTCGCCGTCGCCGCCGTCGTGCTCTTCCTCGCCTTCGGCTCGCTCGCCGCGTCGGTGCTGCCCATCGCGACCGCGCTGGTGAGCGTCGGCACCGCGTACGCCGCGATCGTGCTGCTCGGGCACGCCATGACCGTCGCCGACTTCGCGCCCATGCTCGGCATGCTGATCGGGCTCGGCGTGGGCATCGACTACGCGCTGTTCATCGTGACCAGACACCGGCGCGGACTGAAACGCGGGCTGTCCGTCACCGAGGCGGTCACGAGTGCCGTGGCGACCACGGGACGCGCGGTGGTCTTCGCAGGTGCCACCGTTTGCATAGCCCTGCTGGGAATGCTGATCCTCAGGCTGAGCTTCCTCAACGGCGTCGCGATCGCCGCCTCCCTGACCGTCGTCCTGACGGTCGCGGCCTCCGTCACCCTGCTGCCCGCCCTGCTCTGCTTCATCGGCCCGCGCGCCCTGAGCCGACGCGAGCGGCGCCATCTGGAGGAGCACGGGCCCCAGCCGGAGCTGCCGACCGGGCTCGCCGCCCGCTGGTCGGCGTTCGTGGAGCGCCACCCCAAGGTCCTCGGCATCGTCGCGCTGGCCGTCATGGCCGTCCTCGCGCTGCCCACGTTCTCCCTCCACCTGGGCACCTCCGACCAGGGCAACGACCCCGGGTCGTCCACCACACGCCAGGCCTACGACCTCCTCGGAGACGGCTTCGGGCCCGGCGTCAACGGTCCGCTGACAGTGGCGACGCACGTCAACGGCGCCGAGGACAAGCTCGCCCTCGACAACCTCGACGCCACCATCCGCACCACCGAGGGTGTCGCCTCGGTGACACCGGTGACGTACAACACCGGCGGCAACAGCGCGTACTTCACGATCGTCCCGAGTTCCGCACCCCAGTCGCAGAAGACCAGCGACCTCGTGGACCGGCTGCGCACCGAGGTGCTGCCGCGCGCCGAGACCGGCACCTCGCTCGACCTGCATGTCGGCGGCGTGACGGCCAGCTACGACGACTTCGCCGACGTCATCGTCGGCAAGCTGCCGCTGTTCGTGGGCGTCGTCATCGGCCTCGGCTGCCTCCTGCTGCTGCTCGCCTTCCGCTCGATCGGCATCCCCGCGAAGGCCGCCGCGATGAACGTCGCCGCGGTCGCCGCCGCCTTCGGCGTCGTCGTCGTGATCTTCCAGTGGGGCTGGGGCAGCGAGCTGCTGGGCCTCGGCCGCGCGGGCCCGATCGAGCCCTTCCTGCCCGTGATCATGGTGTCCGTCCTCTTCGGACTCTCCATGGACTACCAGGTCTTCCTGGTCAGCCGGATGTACGAGGAGTGGCTGGAGACCGGCGACAACCGGCGCGCCGTCCGCGTCGGGCTCGCCGAGACCAGCCGGGTGATCAACTCCGCGGCGGTCATCATGATCTCGGTCTTCCTCGCCTTCGTCCTCAGCGGCGAGCGTGTGATCGCCATGTTCGGCATCGCGCTCGCCTCGGCCGTCGCCCTCGACGCCTTCGTGCTGCGGACCCTGCTGGTGCCCGCCCTCATGCACCTGCTCGGCGGCGCCAACTGGTGGCTGCCCCGCTGGCTCGACCAGCGCCTGCCCCGCATCAGCATCGAACCGCCGGAGTGCCGCGCCGCCCATGAAAGGCTGGCCGCCGCGACGGACGCCGAGGTGGCGGACGTACTGGCGAAGGGGCGGGAAGAGGATGTACGCGATATCTCTGGGTGACGATGCCGAACTCCGGCCGCTGGAGCCCTGGCACGCCGAGGAGTTCCTGGCGCACCTGGAGCGCGGGCGGGAGTTCATCGGGCGGTTCGTCCCGTTCGGCTCCAAGGCCGTCGACGTGCCCTCCGCGCGCGCGGCGCTCCAGCGCTACGCCGACATGCGCGCCGCCGACACCGCGTCCCTGCACGGCATCTGGCTGGACGGAAAGCTCGTGGGCGGCGTGCTCTTCCTCAATTTCGAGGCGGACACCGGCAACTGCGAGGTCGGCTGCTGGCTGGAGCCCGCCGGCACCGGACGCGGCCTTGTCACGCGCGCGATGGGGGTGCTGATCGACTTCGCGGTCGAGCAGCGCGGCATCCATCGCGTGGAATGGGTCGCCGCCTCGGGCAACGAGCCCAGCCTGAACGTCGCCCGCCGTCTGGGCATGACCCGCGATGGAGTGCGCCGGGAGGCGCACCCCTATCGTGGCGTACGGCACGACCTGGAGGTGTGGTCGATCCTCGCCCCGGAATGGCGTGAAGCACGCGCGCGTGCCGCGCACAACGATCATTAAGAAGTCTCTCAGACAGGATCCGTACGGTGCCGGACATGGGAACCAAGACAGTTGACGAGACCGGAGCCGAAACGGGCGCCGAGACCACGACCGACGAGGAGAAGGTGGACGTCACCAAGGCCGACGAGGTGACCGAGACCGAGGCCGCGACCGAGGCGGGCGACGCCGATGTCGAGGCCGCCGAGGACGTGGTCGAGGACGAAGCGACGGCCCCGGCCGGCGTCGGCCAGGGCGCGGGAGCTGTCGTTTCCGCCGCGCTCGGCTTTGTCTCGCTGACCGGTAGCTGGGTCGGGACCGTGGCGTCCGCGCGCCAGTCGCTCATCGGGCAGATGCACGCACAGACCTCGTCGGCCTCCGGCGTCGCCAAGCTCCTCAAGGAGGGCTACGGCGACGCGTGGCAGGCAACCGCGCTGTGGGGCGGCGTCTTCGCGCTGCTCGCGCTGGTCGTCGGCGTCGTGGTGCTCGCGCGGCCCGCGTTCGGTGCCCCCGGCAGGCCGCAGCCGGCCTGGATCAAGTCGGTCGCCTGGGGCGGTGTCGCCCTCGGCGTCATCGGCCTGCTCCTGGCCGTCCTCAAGTACACCGACATCCTGCTCGGGCTGCCCTCCGCAGGCTGAATCACCGCAGGTCCTGAGGGGTCTTAGGGCATCCGCAAGCACCTTACGGATGCGCCTGAGGCCCCTCAGGCACGTCTAAGGCCCCGGGTGCCGCCGAAGATGCGGAACTCTCCCGATGTGGCGCACCCCCCTTGGAGACGAAGGTTGGGGCATCGCAGAAAGCGAAGCCGACGCACCGCCTCTCACAAGGGACACGACATGTACGAGTACGAGATCTCGCAGCTCCGCTCCGCCGAACTGATCCGTCGGGCCGAGCGGGAGCGCCTGGCCCACGAGGCCGTGCGAGTACGCCGCGCCGCCCACCGCGAAGCCGCACGGCGCGCCGACGAGGACGAGAGCCATAGCCGCGGCCTTCGCCGGCTCCGGTCCGCCCGCGCGGCGTGAGCGCGGGGCTCCGGGAGGACGGCCGCACGGGGGACGGCCGTCCTCGGCGGGGGTCCGTGGGCGGCCGCCCTCAGGGGGCGGCACCAGCCACGCGGAGCAACGGGCAGAACGAAGGCTCACTGAAAACCGGTGCCGCGTCATCAGACCCTCGTGCGATGCTCGGGCTCGTGGAGACCAGGTCCGTCAGTCCGGTGTTCGTCGGTCGCACCCAAGAACTGGACACGCTGAACGATGCGCTCGCCCGCGCCGCCGCGGGCGAGCCGCAGGCGTTGCTGATCGGCGGCGAGGCCGGGGTCGGCAAGACCCGGCTGGTCGAGGAGTTCGCCACCGCCGCCTGCCGGGAGGGCGCCGTCGTCGCACTCGGCGGCTGCGTGGAGATCGGCGCCGACGGACTGCCGTTCGCCCCGTTCTCCACGGCACTGCGCGCCCTGCGCCGCGAACTGCCCGACCAGCTCGCCGCCGCGGCCGCCGGGCAGGAGGAGGAACTGACCCGCCTGCTGCCCGAGTTGGGCGAGTCCAGCGGAGGCCGCCACGACGAGGAGGGCATGGCCCGCCTCTTCGAACTCACCGCCCGCCTCCTGGAGCTTGTCGCCGCCGACCGCACCGTCGTCGTCGCCCTGGAGGACCTCCACTGGGCCGACGCCTCCACCCGCCACCTCCTCGCCTATCTCTTCCGCACCCTGCGCACCGGCCGCCTCGTCGTCCTCGCCACCTACCGCGCCGACGACATCCACCGCCGCCACCCGCTGCGCCCCCTGCTCGCCGAACTCGACCGGCTGCGCACCGTCCGCCGCATCGAGCTGAGCCGCTTCAACCGGGAAGAAGTCGGCCGCCAGATCGCCGGTATCCTCGCCGCCGAACCCGACCCGACTCAGGTCGACGAGATCTTCGAACGCTCCGACGGCAACGCCTTCTTCGTCGAGGAACTCGCCGTCTGCGCCCACGAGGGCTGCCGCGCCGGCCTCACCGACTCCCTCCGCGACCTGCTCCTGGTCCGCGTCGAAGGCCTCCCGGAGAGCGCCCAGCGGGTCGCCAGGATCGTTGCCGAAGGCGGCTCCACCGTGGAGTACCGGCTGCTCGCAGCCGTCGCCCGGCTCACCGAGGACGACCTCATCGACGCGCTGCGGGCCGCGGTGAACGCCAACATCCTGCTGGCCACGTCCGCCGGCGACGGCTACCGCTTCCGCCACTCCCTGGTCCGCGAGGCCGTCAGCGACGATCTGCTGCCCGGCGAGCGCTCCCGCCTCAACCGCCGCTACGCCGAGGCCCTGGAGGCCGACCCCACGCTCGTCCCCGCCGACGAGCGCGTGATGCGCCTGGCCAGCTACTGGTACCACGCCCACCACGTCGACGAGGCCCTCCCCGCCGTCCTGGACGCCTCCGTCGTGGCCCGCTGCCGCCATGCCTACAGCGAACAACTGCGGCTCCTGGAGCGGGCGATGGAGCTGTGGGACACCGCCCCCGAGGAGATACGGGACCAGCTGCGCCCCATCGACTACACCGAGGCCTACCCTCCCTGCGGCTGCGACCCCGCCACCACCCCCCTGCGCTACCTCGACCTCATGGCCGAGGCCGCGGTCGCCGGCCGGCTCTCCGGGCAACGGGAACGCGCCCTGAAGATCACCAAGCGCGCACTGCATCTGCTGGAGGACGAGGGCGACCCTCACCCTGGCTCTCAACTGCGTTCGAGCCGGGGAGACCCCAAGCGCGCCGCCTGGTTCTGGGTCCAGCGCTCCCGGCTGGTGCAGGCCCTGGCCCGCGGCGACGGCCGGCATGAACTCGGCACCGCCCAGCAGCTCATGCGCGGCCTGCCGCCCTCCGAGGTGCACGCCGAGGTGCTGGCCACCGCCGCCAACTGGTCGATGCTCCACGAACCCGGCCCCGACGCCCTCTTGGCCGCCGAGCGCGCTGTCGAGTACGCGCGCATGGTCGGCGCCCGCGAGATCGAACTCAACGCCCGCCTCACCCTCGGCGGCCTCATGGTCGACGCGGGCTCCGCCGAGCAGGGCCTCGCGGAGATGTACGAGGTCAGGGACCGCGCTCTCGCCGAAGGCGTCTCGTACGTCGCCGGGCGGGCCTACGTCAATCTGCCCTCCGAACTCGACGCGGTCGGCCGCACCCGGGAAGCCGTGCCCCTCCTGGAGGAAGGCCTCGCCTACACCCGCAAGTACGGCCAGCTGGACTCCGAGGCCTGGGTGTGGGCCAACCTCTCGGAGGCGCTGTACTCCCTGGGCCGCTGGGACGAGGCCGCCGACGCCGCTGCGGGCGCCCTGCGCGTGGGGCTCAGCGCCAAGCCCCAGGGCGGCGGCGCCGTGTGTCTGGCACACGTCGCCCTAGGCCGCGGCGACCTGCCCGAGGCGGCCCGCCAACTGGCCTCCGCCCGCGCCTACTTGGGCACGCACGACCCCATGCCTCAGCACACCTTCCTCCTGTCCCGCATCGAGATCGGCGTGGCCGCCGGCGAGGGCCGTCTCCTCGACGCCCGGGCCGAACTCGACCGCGTCCTGGTCCCCGACATCCCGCCCGGCACCCAGCGCTACGGCTGGCCCCTGCTCCTCGCCGCCGCAACCGCCGAGGCAGACGCCCGTACCCTGCCTGTCGCGGCGGCGGGCCGCGCCGAGGTTGTCGAACGGCTCCGCCAGGCCGCCAGGAAGACCACCACCGACGCCCCCGTCTGGCTCGGCCACGAGCGGTGGGTGCGCGCCGAACTCGCCCGGGCCGAGGGCCACGACAGCACCGACATCTGGTCGGAGGTGGTCACCGCCTTCGAACGCCTGGATCGCCCCTACGACCTCGCCCGTGTCCGCCATCGCCTGGCCGAGGCCCTTCTCGCGGCCGGCGGCGAGGACGAGCGCGACCGTGCCGCCGAGCTGCTCCGACTGGCCCACGCCGTCGCCGACCATCTCGGTGCCCGCCCGCTCGCCGACGCTGTGGCGCTGCTCGCGCAGCGCGCCCGCCTGGGCCTGGGCCGCGTCCCGGCCCGGCGACCCGCGGACCCCGCCGAGGCCCTCGGCCTCACCAGCCGGGAACGCGACGTCCTGCGCCTGGTGGCCGCCGGCCGCACCAACCGCCGGATAGCCGAGGAACTCTTCATTTCCCCGAAGACGGCCAGCGTCCACGTCTCGAACATTCTGGCCAAGCTCGGCGTCTCAGGAAGAGGAGAGGCCGCCGCAGTGGCCCACCGGCTGGAGCTGTTCGCGACGGAGGACGGAGACCGGTTGGTCGCCGGATGAGAGAGGGGACACCGTGTTCAACGCCTTCGAAGAACTGTTCGCCCCGGGCCGCAAGCACACCCAGGACGAGGAGAAGCGGCTGGAGCTGACCCGGGAGGACGTGGGGGACGCGGACCCCGGGCGCGGCCCGATAGATCTCTCGTCCGGCAAGGTCGTCGTACGACGGCCGAACACTGAGACATCACAGACGCCGGAGGACTCGAAGGAATCGAACGACTCTGAGGAGCCGGAGGAGCCGGAGGAGCCGGACGAGCCGGACGAGCCGAAGCCCACCGAGTAGTCGCCGTGCGCCAAGGAGCGGCAGCCGCCTACTTCACCTGCAGTTCCAGAATCCGGTCGTCCCCGCTCTTCGGGTTCCCCCGGCCGTCCGTGTTGCTGGTCGTCAGCCACAGCTTGTCGCCGCCCGCCGACATCACCGTGCGCAGTCGGCCGTACGTGCCGATGAGGAAGGCCTGCGGGTCGGCCGAGGCCTTTGTGCCCTTCAGGGGTATCCGCCACAGACGCTGACCCTTCAGTCCCGCCATCCAGAGGGAACCCTCGGCGTAGGCGATGCCGCTGGGGGAGGCGTCGTCCGTGTGCCACTGGGCTATGGGGTTGTGGAACTTGGAGTCGGACGACCGGCCCTCCGCGTCCGGCCAGCCGTAGTCGTCACCCGGCTTGATCGCGTTCAGCTCGTCCCAGGTGTCCTGGCCGAACTCCGAGGCGAACAGGCGCTGTTTGGAATCCCAGGCGAGGCCCTGCACATTGCGGTGGCCGTAGGTGTAGACGGGGGAGTCCGGGAACGGGTTGCCGGGAGCCGGTTCGCCCTCCGGGGTCAGACGCAGGATCTTGCCGCCCAGGGACTTCTTGTCCTGGGCCAGGCCACGGTCACCGCTCTCGCCGGTGCCCGCGTACAGCATCCTGTCCGGGCCGAAGGCGATGCGGCCGCCGTTGTGGATGTAGCCCTTGGGTATGCCCTTGAAGATCGTGTCGGGCGCGCCCAGCTGTTCGCCGGGGGGCTTCTTGACGTCGTACAGCATGCGGACGATGCGGTTGTCCGAGGCCGAGGTGAAGTACGCGTAGACCATGTGGTCCGAGGCGTAGTCCGGGGAGAGGGCGATACCGAGCAGGCCGCCCTCGCCGGCCGGGGAGACGCCGGACACGGTGCCGAGTTCGGTCTTCCTGCCCGTCTTCTCGTCGACCTTCGTGATCGTCCCCTTGTCGCGGGATGCGACCAGCAGGCCTCCGTCGGGCAGCGGGGCGAGGCCCCAGGGCGTGTTCAGACCCGTGGCGACCGTCCGCAGCACCTCGACCGAGCCCTTGGCGGGCGGGGCCTGCTCGGCTGAGTGTTCCGACGGGGACGAGTTCGCTGTCGTACTCCCCGGCGACTTGCCGTCACCGGCCCCGGCGGACGCTCCACCCCCTCCTCCGCCGGAGGAGCAGCCGGCCGTCAGCAGGAGCGCGGTCGCGGCCAGCACGGCCGGCACAGCTCGTCGTAGCACGATCTTGGTCCCTTCGGGCGGCGGTCCAGCGGCAGGTTCTACTTGTCTTACACCGCTCGCGCCCCGCAGGTTCCCGATCAACCGATCCGGATTCTCCGGCGCCGCGGCCACCCCGTCCGTTTCCGGTCTCGCGACCGCTGTCTTCACTTCCCAGGATGCCCGCGGGCCAGGATTCCGGCTCGGTCAGGATCTCCGCACTCCCGGCGGCTCCGGGGATGTGGCTGCCGCTGTCAGTCCCAGGAGCCTCGTGCGGCCGGAAGCTCCGCGACCTCGGTGAGGTCCTGGGGTGTCAGGCTCAGTGCCGTGGATGCCGTGTTCTCGGTCGCCCAGCGTTCCTGTTTGGTGCCCGGGACCGGGATCACGTGCCGCCCCTGCGTGAGCACCCAGGCCAGGGCCACCTGGGCGGGCGTGACCTCGTCGCCGTGGCGGGCTGCGACGCGGCGCAGGCCCGCCACGATCGGCTGGTTCGCGGCCATCATCTCCGCGGTGAAACGGGGGTGGCGGGCGCGGACGTCGTCCGGTTCGAATCCCTCACCGGGTGTGAGCGTGCCGGTCAGGAAGCCGTTGCCGAGCGGCATCGCGGCCAGGAAGCCGACGCCACGCGCCTCGCACCACGGCAGGAGCGACTCCAGCGCCTCCGGCGACCACACCGACAACTCGGCCTCCACCGCGCTCACCGGGAACACCTGCTGCACCCGCTGCAGCTGCCTGATCGTCGCGTCGTGTAGCCGCCCGCCGGACCTGCGGCCGCCCCGCGCACCGACCGCGCACAGTCCCAACGCCCTTACCTTGCCCGCCCGGACGAGCTCCGCCATCGCACCCCACGTCTCCTCGACGGGCACCTCGGGGTCCTCGCGATGCAGCTGGTAGAGGTCGATGACGTCCGTCTGCAGGCGCCGCAGGGACGCGTCGCAGGCGCGCTTCACATATCCGGGGCGGCCATTGGCCACGATGTGCTGCTCACCGACGAGCAGCCCCACCTTCGTCGACACGAAGGCGTCCTCGCGCCGCTCCTTCAACACCCGCCCCACCAGCAGCTCATTGGTGAAGGGGCCGTACATGTCGGCCGTGTCCAGGAGCGTCGAGCCCGCGTCCAGCGCGCGCCGCACGGCCCTGACCGACTCGTCGCCCCGCTGCCGCGACCCGCTGTACGCCCAGCTCATCGGCATGCACCCAAGGCCGACGGCCCCCACCTCGAGTGCCCCCGCGCCGATCGTCCTGCGCTCCACCTGTTCGTGCCCCCCTCTCCAGGCCCCCCAACCTAACCTCTGCACTTCTACGGGCCTGACATAGCCTCCTGACATGACCCCTGACGTGTGGCTTCCCCTCCCGCCGGACACCATCGAGGCGCTTCCCGAGGGCCCCAACTACCGCTTCTGGGACGGCGCCGACGAGTTCCCCGCCGACCCGGCCGACTGCGTCTACTACGTCGTTCCCTACATGAAGCCCAGTGAGGTGGCCGTACGCCCCCTGCCCGAGTTGAGCGGTGTGCAGGTCGTGCAGACGCTGTCGGCCGGCATCGACAACCTCGTGCCGGGCCTGAAGCACCTGCGTCCCGGCGTGCAGGTGTGCAACGCGCGCGGGGTGCACGAGGCGAGCACCGCAGAGCTCGCGCTCACCCTGATCCTCTCCTCGCTGCGCGGCGTCCCCGACTTCGTGCGCGCACAGGGCCGCGGGGAGTGGCTCGGCGGGTTCCGGCCCGCGCTGGCCGACCGGAACGTCCTCATCGTGGGATACGGATCGATCGGATCCGCGATCGAGGACCGGCTCGTTCCCTTCGAGGTCGCGCGGGTGGCGCGCGTCGCGCGCTCTGCGCGCACCACGGCGCGCGGTCCGGTGCATCCGCTCACCGACCTGCCCGCCCTGCTCCCCGAGGCGGACGTCGTCGTCCTCGTCACGCCCCTCAACGAGTCCACGCGCGGCCTGGCCGGCGCCGACTTCCTCGCGCGCATGAGGGACGGCGCGCTCCTCGTGAACGTCTCCCGCGGCCCCGTGGTCGACACCAAGGCCCTGCTCGCGGAAGTGGAGACCGGCCGTATCACGGCCGCCCTCGACGTCACCGACCCCGAACCGCTGCCGCGTGAACACCCCCTGTGGCGCGCGCCCGGCGTTCTCATCAGCCCCCACGTCGGTGGGCCCACATCCGCGTTCCTGCCCCGCGCCAAGCGGCTGCTCGTCGACCAGTTGACCCGATTCGTGAACCGGGAGCCGCTGCGCAACGTGATCCTTACGACAGGCGCAACCGGCGCGTGACCCCGACGACTCGTGCGTCCCGCACGTGACCCGCGCGCAGGGCGCAACAGGCGCGTAATCCGTTTCCGGTACCCTCCGCAACCTTGCGGATGCGGTCCGTGCTCGCATTCCCGCTGGTCGTCACGGAGCGTAGAGGAACTATGTCCCTGAGTGACGAGACTGGTGTATCGTCCGAGCAGGGGCCGCGCCGCGTACCTACGGCGTGGGGGATGGACATTTCAGACTGTGAGGGGGGCGACGGACGATGCACGGCCTATGGACGAGCGATCCGACGCGACGGAGCCGCCGACGGCGACTCTGGCGTACGGCCGCGTGCAGACGCGGTCACCACGGCAATCATGGCTGCCGTCACGGCCATCACCACCGAAGTCACAGCAGCCGCCGCAGGCATGCGCACCCAGCGCACCGGGACCCGGGAGCGACGCGGACCTGGAGGGCCCGGTGAGCTCGCCCCCGCCTCCCACGACCACCCTCGACGGAGCGCTGCGGCCGCAGCCCTCGTCCGGGGCGCTGCGGCCCCGTCCGCCAGTCTCCGGCGGTCGGCCCTGCCTGGTCCGCCAACTCGTCCTGGCCCTGGTCTGCGCGGGATACGCCGTCGGTTCCGCGCTCGACTGGGGTTGCGACCGTGTCGCGCTGATCATGGGTGATTTCGGGCTCAGCGCCGCCGCGGCCACCGCCGCCGTGTCGCTCTTCCTGTACGCCCGCAGTCGCCGTATCCGCTTCCGGCCCGCCTGGCTGCTGTTCGCCCTCTCCTCGGTGATGGCCGCCCTCGGCAACGCGGTCTGGGGGTGGTACGAGGTCGTGCTGGGGGAGCCTGTGCCCACTCCCAGCTACGCCGACCTGTTCTTCCTGTGCTTCGCGCCGCCCGCGATCGTGGGGCTCCTGGTGCTCGCCAAAAGGCCGGTCACCAAGGCCGGCTGGGTCTGCCTCGCGCTGGACGCCTGGCTGATCGGCGGCTCGCTGCTCACGCTGTCGTGGAGCCTCGCGCTCGCCCAGGCGGCCAAGTTCGACGGGCCGAGCGTCGCGCACACCGCGCTGTCGCTCGCGTACCCGCTGATGGACATCGTCCTGGTCAGCATGGTGCTCGCGCTGCACTTCAGGCGCTCGGCGGTGAACCGCACCGCGGTCAACACCGCCATCGGCGGGCTGGCACTCACCGTGATGTGTGACGCCCTGTTCACCTCACCGCTGCTCCACAACAACTACCACTCGGGCCAGTTGCTCGACGCGGGCTGGTTCGCCGGCTCCCTGCTCCTCGCGTACGCGCCCTGGGCCGCGCGCCCGAGCGGACAGGCGGACGTCGACGGCCGCGAGCCCGACGGGTATACGCGCGTGGTGCACGAACACCTGCCGGGCCAGCGGGGCGGCGCCCACCAGCACCATCCAGCCCCACAGGGAGGTGATCACAGCCGGTATCCGGCCGCCCGGCCCATCGCCGGCTCCCTGGCCGCCCTCACGCCCTACCTCGCCGCCGCCGTCTGCACGCTGGGGATCCTCTACAACGTCCTCAACGGCCGCAGCGTCGACCGCGTGGTGCTCCTGACCGGCGGCACGGTCGTGCTCGCCCTCGTGGTGCGCCAGGGCATCATGCTGCTCGACAACATCACCCTCACCCAGGAACTGGCGCAGAAGGAGAACCACTTCCGCTCCCTGGTCCTGGGCTCCAGCGACGTCATCATGATCGCCGCACCCAACGGCATCCTCCGGTACGTCTCCCCGGCCGCGGCCGGGGTCTACGGACGCCCCGCGGAGGACCTGGTGGGAACAGAACTGGCCAATCTCATCCACCCGGAGGACCTGGGCTGCGTGGTGCACGAGGCGCGCCGCTTCCTCGCCGCCAGCCCGCTGGAGGAATCCACTACGCGCATCGAGTGCCGCTTCCGGTCCGGCGACGGCGGCTGGCTGAACGTCGAGTCGACCGTCAACCGCCACCAAGGCGGCCTCATCTTCAACAGCCGGGACGTGACCGAAAGGGTGCGCCTCCAGGCACAGTTGCAGCACAACGCAGAGCACGACCCGCTCACCGACCTGCCCAACCGCGCCCTGTTCACCAGGCGCGTCCAGCAGGCCCTGTCGGGGCGCCGCTCCACGGACCGGGGCGCTGCCCTGTGCCAGACGGCGGTCCTCTTCATCGACCTCGACGGTTTCAAGGCCGTCAACGACACGATCGGGCACCAGGCCGGGGACGAACTGCTCGTCCAGGCCGCGCGCAGACTCCAGGAAGCGGTCCGGCACGGGGACACCGCCTCCCGGCTCGGCGGCGACGAGTTCGCGGCATTGATCGTGGGGGACGGCACCCGTGACAGCTCCGCGCGCGAACGTCACATCATGGAGCTCGCCGACCGCCTCAGGCTTACGCTCTCGCAGCCGTATCTCATCGACGGCAACGATGTTCGGGTGGCCGCGTCCATCGGTGTCGCCTTCGCCGAACCCGGCCTCGGTGCAGGCGAGTTGCTGCGCAACGCCGACCTCGCCATGTACCGCGCCAAGGCACGCGGCAAGGGCCGCGTCGAGCTGTACGCCCCCCAGATGCAGCAGGACGTCGTACGGAAGGCGGAGCTCGCCACGCGCCTGCGTGCCGCGCTGCACGACGGCGAGTTCTCGCTGCTGCACCAGCCCGTCGTCTGCCTCGAGGACGGCCGGATCACCTCGGTCGAGGCGCAGGCGCGCTGGCGGTCCTCACAGGGCGTGCTGTTCACCCCGGCCGAGTTCCTGCGCGTCACGGAGGACAGTGACCGGACCGCCGAGCTGGGCCGCTGGATGCTGGAGGAGGCAGTGGAGCAGGCCGCCGAGCGCACCGCTACGGGGCTCGCCGTGCCCGTGGCCGTCCGGGTCGGCGCCCGCCGGCTGCTGGACCGGTCGATGCCGCTCGGCTCGATCGAGGCCCTGCTGACCCGTCACGGTCTGCCGTCCGGATCGCTGGTGATCGAGCTGTCCGACACCGACCCCCGGGTCTCCCTGGACGAGCTGGAGCGGAGACTGGGCGCACTGCGCCGGCTCGGCGTCCGGATCGCCCTGGACGGTTTCGGCAGCGGCTTCGCGGCGATCACGGCACTGCGCAGACTCCCCGTCGACGTGCTGAAACTCGACCGCAGCCTGGTCGAGGGCGTCGTAGAGTCCGCACGGCTGCACAAGATCACCAGTGGGCTCCTCCGGATCGCCGGAGACCTCGGGCTGCAGTCCGTGGCCGACGGTGTGGACCTGCCCGAGCAGGTGGTCGCGCTGCGCGCGATGGGCTGCACCCACGGGCAGGGCATGGCGTTCTCCGGTCCGCTGGACGAGTACCGGCTGCGCCGGGCGCTCGCTTCCGGCCATTATCCGGTGCCGCACGGGCCGATCGAGCCGGCGTTCGCGGGCGGCGGCGCGGGGGTGTACACAGGGAGTGTGCCGGCCGTTCTGGGAGGCGGAAGTGGTCTGCGCTCACATAATGAGACTCCCGTCCCACCTACTTGACACATGGTGCGTGCCGGGGGGAAGGTCTGTGCCATGCGCACCCGAATTCTCGTACTTGGAAAGCGCGTCGGCTGAGCTGGTGATGTCCGGACGGAACCGGAACTCCCAGCGACCGCACCCGGCGCGCTCCCCTCGCTTGCCTTATGGCACGAGGGGTTTTTTGTTGCACAGGCACCAGTCGTGCAGCGCTTGAACACCGCAGAAACCTCGCAAAAACCCTCAGCATCGAGAAGAGACTGACGATGACCGAGCAGGCCACCGGGGCCCATCCGCAGCCGCGGCCCCGATCCGGAGGACAGCAGTCCGCACCCGAGCACGTCACGGGTGCGAAGTCCCTCATCCGCTCTCTCGAGGAGGTCGGGGCCGACACCGTATTCGGCATTCCCGGCGGTGCGATCCTTCCCGCGTACGACCCGATGATGGACTCCACCCGGGTGCGCCACGTCCTGGTCCGCCACGAACAGGGTGCCGGCCACGCGGCCACGGGCTACGCGCAGGCCACCGGCAAGGTCGGCGTCTGCATGGCGACCTCCGGCCCCGGCGCCACCAACCTGGTCACCCCGATCGCGGACGCGCACATGGACTCGGTGCCGCTCGTGGCGATCACCGGCCAGGTCGCCTCCAAGGCGATCGGCACGGACGCCTTCCAGGAGGCGGACATCGTCGGCATCACCATGCCGATCACCAAGCACAACTTCCTGGTCACCAAGGCCGAGGACATCCCGCGCGTGATCGCGCAGGCCTTCCACATCGCCTCCACCGGCCGCCCCGGCCCGGTCCTGGTCGACATCGCGAAGGACGCGCTGCAGGCGCAGACGACCTTCTCCTGGCCGCCGGTCATGGACCTGCCCGGCTACCGCCCGGTGACCAAGCCGCACGCCAAGCAGATCCGCGAGGCCGCCAAGCTGATCACCGCCGCCAAGCGGCCCGTCCTCTACGTCGGCGGCGGTGTCATCAAGGCACACGCCACCGCCGAGCTCAAGGTCCTCGCCGAGCTCACCGGAGCGCCCGTCACCACCACCCTGATGGCGCTCGGCGCATTCCCCGACAGCCACCCGCTGCACGTGGGAATGCCGGGCATGCACGGTGCGGTCACCGCCGTCACCGCGCTGCAGAAGGCCGACCTGATCGTCGCCCTCGGAGCCCGCTTCGACGACCGCGTCACCGGCAAGCTGGACAGCTTCGCCCCGTACGCCAAGATCGTCCACGCCGACATCGACCCGGCCGAGATCGGCAAGAACCGTGCCGCGGACGTGCCGATCGTCGGTGACGCGCGCGAGGTCATCGCCGACCTGGTCCAGGCCGTGCAGAAGGAGCACAGCGAGGGCCAGCAGGGCGAGGCCGCCAGGTCGAAGTACGCCGCCTGGTGGAAGGACCTGAGCCGCTGGCGCGACACCTACCCGCTCGGCTACGACCAGCCCGAGGACGGCTCGCTGTCCCCGCAGCATGTCATCGAGCGCATCGGCCAACTCGCCCCGGAGGGCACGATCTTCGCGGCGGGCGTCGGCCAGCACCAGATGTGGGCCGCGCACTTCGTCCAGTACGAGAAGCCCGCGACCTGGCTGAACTCCGGCGGCGCCGGAACGATGGGCTACGCGGTCCCGGCCGCGATGGGCGCCAAGGCCGGCGCGCCCGACCAGACGGTCTGGGCGATCGACGGCGACGGCTGCTTCCAGATGACCAACCAGGAACTCACCACCTGCGCCCTGAACAACATCCCGATCAAGGTCGCCGTCATCAACAACGGCGCCCTCGGGATGGTCCGCCAGTGGCAGACCCTCTTCTACAACCAGCGGTACTCCAACACCGTGCTCCACAGCGGCCCCAACGACGTCAACCCCGACGCCCGCGGCACCCGCGTCCCCGACTTCGTGAAGCTGTCGGAGGCCATGGGCTGCTACGCGATCCGCTGCGAGTCCCCGGAGGACCTCGACAAGGTCATCGAAGAGGCGAACTCCATCAACGACCGCCCGGTCGTCGTCGACTTCGTCGTCCACGAGGACGCCATGGTGTGGCCGATGGTCGCCGCAGGCACCTCGAACGACGAGGTCATGTTCGCCCGGGACGTCCGCCCCGACTTCGGCGACAACGAAGACGACTGAGCGAGAGAGACGAAAGAGAAATGTCCAAGCACACGCTCTCCGTCCTGGTGGAGAACACCCCGGGCATCCTGGCCCGGATCGCTGCCCTGTTCTCCCGCCGAGGCTTCAACATCGACTCGCTCGCGGTCGGCGTCACCGAGCACCCCGACATCTCCCGCATCACCATCGTCGTGGGCGTGGAGGAACTGCCGCTGGAGCAGGTGACCAAGCAGCTCAACAAGCTGGTCAACGTGCTGAAGATCGTCGAGCTGGAGCCGGGGCAGGCCGTTCAGCGCGAACTCGTTCTGGTGAAGGTGCGCGCCGACAACGAGACGCGCTCCCAGATCGTCGAGATCGTCCAGCTGTTCCGCGCCAAGACCGTCGACGTCTCCCCGGAGGCCGTCACGATCGAGGCCACCGGCAGCAGTGAGAAGCTGTCGGCCATGCTCAAGATGCTCGAGCCGTACGGCATCAAGGAACTGGTGCAGTCCGGCACGATCGCGATCGGCCGCGGCGCCCGCTCGATCACGGACCGCTCGCTGCGCGCGCTCGACCGGTCGGCATAACGGCGGAATCGGGCGGCCGGGTGACTCGGCCGCCCGTATACCGAGACCCCGAAACTTCCCTTCCGCCCGCCGTCATACGGTGGGACGCAACACCTGCACACAAGGAGAGAACCCAAAGTGGCCGAGCTGTTCTACGACGCCGACGCCGACCTGTCCATCATCCAGGGCCGCAAGGTCGCGGTCATCGGTTACGGCAGCCAGGGCCACGCCCACGCGCTGTCGCTCCGTGACTCGGGTGTCGACGTCCGTGTCGGTCTGCACGAGGGCTCCAAGTCCAAGGCCAAGGCCGAGGAGCAGGGGCTGCGCGTGGTCACGCCGTCGGAGGCCGCCGCCGAGGCCGACGTCATCATGATCCTGGTGCCGGACCCGATCCAGGCCCAGGTCTACGAGGAGTCCATCAAGGACAACCTCAAGGACGGCGACGCGCTGTTCTTCGGGCACGGCCTGAACATCCGCTTCGACTTCATCAAGCCCCCGGCGAACGTCGACGTCTGCATGGTCGCCCCCAAGGGCCCGGGCCACCTGGTCCGCCGCCAGTACGAGGAGGGCCGCGGCGTTCCCTGCATCGTGGCGGTCGAGCAGGACGCGACCGGCAACGGCTTCGCGCTCGCGCTGTCGTACGCCAAGGGCATCGGCGGCACCCGTGCCGGCGTCATCAAGACGACCTTCACCGAGGAGACCGAGACCGACCTGTTCGGTGAGCAGGCCGTTCTCTGCGGTGGTACCGCCGCGCTGGTCAAGGCGGGCTTCGAGACGCTGACCGAGGCCGGCTACCAGCCGGAGATCGCGTACTTCGAGTGCCTGCACGAGCTGAAGCTGATCGTCGACCTCATGTACGAGGGCGGCCTGGAGAAGATGCGCTGGTCGATCTCCGAGACCGCGGAGTGGGGCGACTACGTCACCGGCCCGCGCATCATCACGGACGCCACCAAGGCCGAGATGAAGAAGGTCCTCGCCGAGATCCAGGACGGCACCTTCGCCCGTGAGTGGATGGCCGAGTACCACGGCGGTCTGAAGAAGTACAACGAGTACAAGACGGCCGACTCCGAGCACCTGCTGGAGACCACCGGCAAGCAGCTGCGCAAGCTCATGTCGTGGGTGGACGAGGAGGCGTGACCTCCGTGTCCCGTGGCGGCGCCCTCTGCCGGGGGCGCCGCCACGGGGCTTTGCCCCGGACCCGTACACAATGGAGTCTCACGTCCGGGTGATCCTTCCGCGGAGGCGCAGGACGGCCTCCCCCGCGCCACTACACTGGCGCACAACAAACGCGTCAGGCCCACAGCGTCGTGCGTCTTCCACGCGGCCCGTACCCTCCACCGCCTGCGGCCGTCGGGACGGCCGTCCGCATTGGACTTGTGAGGACTCACGTGAGCTCGAAACCCGTCGTACTCATCGCTGAAGAACTGTCGCCCGCGACCGTGGACGCACTCGGCCCGGACTTCGAGATCCGGCACTGCAACGGAGCGGACCGAGCCGAACTGCTCCCGGCCATCGCCGACGTCGACGCGATCCTGATCCGGTCCGCGACCAAGGTCGACGCCGAGGCAGTCGCCGCCGCGAAGAAGCTGAAGGTCGTCGCACGAGCCGGCGTCGGCCTGGACAACGTCGACGTCTCCGCCGCCACCAAGGCCGGCGTGATGGTCGTCAACGCCCCCACCTCGAACATCGTGACCGCCGCCGAGCTGGCGTGCGGTCTCCTCGTCGCCACCGCCCGACACATCCCGCAGGCCAACGCCGCGCTGAAGAACGGCGAGTGGAAGCGCAGCAAGTACACGGGTGTGGAGCTCGCCGAGAAGACCCTGGGTGTCGTGGGTCTCGGCCGCATCGGCGCGCTGGTCGCCCAGCGCATGTCCGGCTTCGGGATGAAGGTCGTCGCCTACGACCCCTACATCCAGCCCGCGCGGGCCGCGCAGATGGGCGTCAAGGTGCTGTCGCTGGACGAGCTGCTCGAGGTCTCCGACTTCATCACCGTCCACCTGCCCAAGACGCCCGAGACCGTCGGCCTCATCGGCGACGAGGCGCTGCGCAAGGTCAAGCCGAGCGTGCGGATCGTCAACGCCGCGCGCGGCGGGATCGTCGACGAGGAGGCGCTGTACTCGGCGCTGAAGGAGGGGCGCGTCGCGGGCGCCGGTCTCGACGTGTACGCGAAGGAGCCCTGCACGGACTCCCCGCTGTTCGAGTTCGACCAGGTCGTCGCCACCCCGCACCTCGGTGCCTCCACCGACGAGGCGCAGGAGAAGGCCGGTATCGCCGTCGCCCGCTCGGTGCGGCTCGCCCTCGCGGGTGAGCTCGTGCCCGACGCGGTGAACGTCCAGGGCGGGGTCATCGCCGAGGACGTCAAGCCGGGCCTGCCCCTCGCGGAGCGCCTCGGCCGCATCTTCACCGCGCTCGCGGGCGAGGTCGCGGTCCGCCTCGACGTCGAGGTGTACGGCGAGATCACCCAGCACGATGTGAAGGTGCTGGAGCTCAGCGCCCTCAAGGGTGTCTTCGAGGACGTCGTCGACGAGACGGTCTCGTACGTGAACGCCCCGCTGTTCGCCCAGGAACGCGGCGTCGAGGTGCGGCTGACGACCAGCTCGGAGTCCGCCGACCACCGCAACGTCGTCACCGTGCGCGGCACGCTCACGGACGGCGAGGAGGTGTCGGTCTCCGGCACGCTGGCCGGCCCGAAGCACCTGCAGAAGATCGTGGCCGTCGGCGAGTACGACGTCGACCTCGCGCTCGCCGACCACATGGTGGTGCTGCGGTACGAGGACCGTCCCGGTGTCGTCGGCACGGTGGGCCGGATCTTCGGCGAGGCCGGGATCAACATCGCCGGTATGCAGGTCGCTCGTGCGGCGGCGGGCGGGGAGGCGCTGGCCGTGCTGACCGTCGACGACACGGTGGCCTCCGGCGTGCTGAGCGAGGTCGCCGAGGAGATCGGGGCGACGTTCGCCCGCTCGGTGAACCTGGTCTGAGGTTGCCGTTGACTCTGGGGGCTCTGCCCCCGGACCCCCGTTCGCCCTGAACGGGCTCGTCCTCTGACGCCGGACGGGCTGAGACGGCTGAGCGGGCTTGTTGCTGAAGCGCCGGCCGGGCTGAGAAATCCAGCCCGGCCGGCGTTCGTATGTCCGCGTTACCCGGCGTCGACGCGGATCCCCTTCAGCGCCCTCGCCGCCAGCGCCGCCGCGCCGATCAGGAGCACTGTTCCCGCGATCGCCGCCCCCTGCATCCCGCTCGTGAACGCCTCGCGGGCCGCCGTCGCCAGGGCGTCTCCCGTGCGCCCGGGGAGCTGAGAGGCGACCGCCAGCGCGCCGCCCAGGGTCTCGTGGGCCGCGGCCGGGGCCGAGGCCGGGATGTCGTGGCGGTAGACCGCCGTACCGATGGAGCCGAGCACGGCCATCCCCAGCGCACCGCCGAACTCCGCGCCGGTCTCCATCAGGGCGGATGCCGAGCCCGCCCGCTCCAGCGGGGCGCTGCTCATCGCGAGGTCCATGATCTGCGAGATGACCATGACGATGCCGGAGGCGAGGACGCCGCACGCCGTCAGTACCAGCCACAGTGAGTCCGTGTCGGCGAGGGCCAGCAGCGCGTAGCCGCAGGCGCCGATGGCGAAGCCGGCGGTGACCACGTAGGCGCGGTTGACGCCCTTCTGGACCAGGGCGGTCGCCAGCGGGGCCGCCATGCCGATCGGCACCGAGGGGAGCAGCGCCCACAGGGCCGCCTCCATCGCGCTCTTGTCGAGCACCGACTGCAGGTACTGCGTGGTGAAGAACGCCGAGCCCAGCATTCCGAACGAGGCGACGAGGTTCAGGGCGACCGAGGGGGCGAAGCCGCGGTTGCGGAACAGGGCCGGGTCGATCATCGGTGAGGCCGCGGTGCGCTGGCGGTGGACGAAGAGCGCCGCGAAGAGCAGGCCGACGGTGATCGAGACGACGTACTGGGCGTGCCAGCCCTCGGACGTGATCTCCTTCAGGCCGTAGATGACGGGGAGTACAGCGGCCATCGACAGCGGGACGCTCAGCCAGTCGAAGCGGCCGGGGGCGGGGTCGCGCGACTCCGGCAGCAGGACCGGGCCGAGGACCAGCAGCAGTGCCATGGCGGGCAGGTTGACCAGGAAGACCGAGCCCCACCAGAAGTACTGGACCAGGACACCGCTCATCACGGAGCCGAGGGCGATGCCGGCCGTCATCACGCCGGACCACATGCCGATCGCCTTCGCGCGCTGCCCCGGGTCGGTGAACATCGTGCGGATCAGCGCCATCGTCGACGGCATCAGGGTCGCGCCGCCGATGCCGAGCACCGCGCGGGCCGCGATGAGGGTCTCGGCGCTGTTCGCGTAGGCCGCGATCAGGGAGGCGGTGCCGAACGCCGCGGCGCCGATCAGGAGGAGCTTGCGGCGGCCTATGCGGTCGCCCAGGGAACCCATCGTCATCAGCAGGCCGGCCAGGACGAAGGCGTAGATGTCGAAGATCCACAGCTGCTGGGTGCCGCTCGGCTCCAGGTCCGCGCTGATCGCGGGGATGGCGAAGTAGAGGACCGAGACGTCCATCGAGACCAGCAGCAGCGGGAGCATCAGCACGCCCAGTGCGGTCCATTCGCGGCGGCCGGCGAGAGAGCCGGCCGCGGTGGTGGTGCACGTCGAGTTCGTCATGCCAGGAACTGTACGGGCGTCTTAAACGCTTGTCTAGAACGAATGTATAAGTCATTCGTCTAGGACGGTTGTATGGATCGGGGGTAGGGTTGCGGCCATGGGACATCGTGAGGATCTGCTCGAAGGCGCCAAGCGCTGCCTGCTGGGGAAGGGGTTCGTGCGCACGACCGCGCGCGACATCGTCAGGGAGTCGGGGACGAACCTGGCGTCGATCGGCTACCACTACGGGTCGAAGGACGCGCTGCTGGTGAAGGCGTACGTCTCGTTGATCGAGGGCCTCGGTGAGACATTCGACCCCGGCTGGGGTGCCGGCGACGTGACGACGCCCGCCAGGTCACTGGAGCGCTTCCAGGAGGTGTGGGCGAACATCATCCGCTCGCTGCCCGAGTCCCGTTCGGTCTGGATGCTGAGCCTGGAGATCATCGTCAACGGCGACCGCCTGCAGGACGTGCGCAAGCTGCTCGCCGAGGCGCAGGAGCAGGGCCGGTCGGGGATCGTGCCCATGTTCAACGGCATCCCCGAGGACCAGCTCGACAAGGAGACGGTCGACACCGAGGGCCGTTTCTACCAGACCCTCCTCAACGGCCTCATGGTCCAGTGGCTCTTCGACCCGGACTCGGCGACCGGCGCCGAACAGCTCACCGAGGGGCTGCGGCGGGTGCTCGCGGGCGTCGAGCTCGCGGAGGGGGAGACGGGCTGATACGCCCGTCCGGCATCTTGTGGGGGAGTTCGTTCGGCTACGCGGGCGACCGCAGCGTGATGGCAGTGGTTTCAGTCGTTTCAGTGACCCGGGTGGCGGAGGTCGCGCAGGGCCGGTGCCAGGGCGCCCAGCATCAGTACCGCCGTCACCGCGAAGGCCCAGGGGTAGCCGGTCAGCCCCGCGAGGACGCCGAATCCTGCGGCGCCGACGCCCATTCCGCCGTCGTAGGCGAGGTTCCACAGGGCGCTGACCGTGCCGTAGGAGGAGGCGGAGACCCGTGCGTACATCAGCGTCAGGGTGGCGTTCTGGGCGATGCCGAAACCGGCCCCGAACAGGGCGGTTCCCGCCACGACGGCGAGCGCGCTCCCGGTCGCGGCGATGACCGGCACGCCCGCCGCGGACAGCAGCAGGCCGGGGAGGACGAGCCGGGCGCTGCCGTGCCGGTCGCCGTACCGCCCGGCCACCCAGCGGGACACGGTCGCGGCGGCCGTCTGCACGAACAGGGCCACGGTGACCACTCCCGCCGACGCCGAAGGCACGGCCAGAGGCAGGAAGGTGACGAGGATGCCCGCGGCCGTCGCGGTGGCTGCGAACACGACGACGGGCCGCAGCAGGGCGCCCGTGCGCAGTCCGCGGAGCACGCCCACCGACTCCTCCGACCGCGCCTGACGGTCAGGCAGTCCGAGCACCGAGAGGATCGCGGCCAGCGCCGCCACGCCCGCGGCCACGGCGACGGGCCCGTACCCCACCCGCCCGACCAGCCACAGCCCCAGAGGCAGCGCGATCAGCGACGGAACCGCGGAGACCACTCCCACCACCGCCAGGCCCTCGCCCCGCCGCTCGGCCGGGATCAGCGACGCGGTCAGGGCGCCGCCCGCGACGATCGTGAGCGCGAAGCCCAGGCCGCGCACCAGGCACACCGCCACCATCCACGCCATGCTCCCGGAGACCGTCAGCACCATCGCAGGGGCGCCGAGCAGGAACAGCCCGGCCATCAGGGTCGCCCGGTATCCGTGACGCGCGACGAGCCGGGGAGTGATCAGTTCGCCGAGGACCGTGGGCCTCGCCCTGCGTGCCCTCGCCCGTGCGGGAGCGCGGGTCGTGGCCTACGAGGATCCGGGCGGGCCGGCCACCGCGACGGCGGCCGCCGAGGCGGCGGGGCTGACGGCCGTCCCGGTACCGGTCGACGAGGACGGCGTCGACGTACGGGCGTTGGACGCCACCGGCGCCCGGGCCGTGATCGTCACACCGGCCCACCAGTGGCCGACCGGTGTCGTACGGGCGGCCGCCCGTCGCCACGCGCTGATCGAGTGGGCCGAGCGCCGGGACGCGTACGTCATCGAGGACGACTACGACGCCGAGTTCCGCTACGACCGTGAACCCGTCGGGGCACTCCAGGGCCTCGCCGCCGACCGCGTGATCTCCGTCGGCACGGTCAGCAAGTCCCTCGCGCCCACCCTGCGCCTGGGCTGGCTGCTGTGCCCGCAGGCGCTCACCGAGTCGCTCACCGACCTCAAACGCATCGCCGACCGCGGCTCGCCCTCCCTCGACCAGCTCGCCCTCGCCCGCCTGATCGAGTCCGGCCGCTACGACCGCCATCTGCGCCGCATGCGCACGACGTACGAGGCCCGTCGCACCGCCCTGGTGGAGTCCCTGGCCCGGCACGCGCCGTCCGTACGGCTGTCGGGCCTGGCGGCGGGATTCCACGCGGTGGCGCATCTGCCGTCCGGCGTCGAGGAAAGGGCCGTCGTGGCCGAGGCCCGCGACCGTGGGGTGGGCCTGTACGGCATGAGCGCGTGCCGGGCGTCGGGGGCCACGTCCCCGGCCCAGCTCATCATGGGATTCGGTGATGCGACGGAGCGGGCGATCGCGGAGGGCGTGGCGGCCGTCGCGGACGTCCTCGGCGGTCGTGACTGAGGCTCCGCCGCGGCGCCGTGGGCGAGGGGGGTGACCTGGCCGTCCGTGACGGCGGTGCAGGTCCGGCCTGCCGCGACGGCTGAGGCGAGAGCACGGCGGGTGGTCTCCGGCAGGTGACGCGGTCGGCGGCGCCGTTGTCGAGGAGGGTGCGGATCGCGGGGCAGGGGACGCCGGTGCCGTAGCGGCCGGTCATGGCCCGGGCCGCCTCCCCCGGGGGAGGCGCAGCCGCTCGCGACCAGCGCGAGCAGCCGGACCGGGTCGGTGGAGATGCCCTCGGCGACGCCGAAGCCATGGGTGCCGGCCGTGTCAATGCGATCGACGCCGAGCCCCACCGTCCGCCGGGCCGGCCGGATCGAGTGGTCCCAGCCCTTCGGCGGCCTCCGGATCCCTGGCCCGGCCGGCCTCATGGCGCCGAACGCCATCCGCCGCACCGGCCTGTCGCCGGGCCGGACCCTGTCGGGCACGCCCGACTCACGCGCCGCGTCCGGTCTCCGCGACCTCGGTGGACACGGTTCAGCCCCTGGAGGGCGAGCGGGACAGGCGGATCGCCGAGACGAGGAAGAAGATCCCTCCGAGCGCCGCGTAGCCGGCGAGGGCGCTCAGCGAGGGGTCGTCCTGTGAGGCGCTTCGGATGAAGGACGCTCCGGCCAGTACCGAGATGCCGCCGCTGACGATCATGGCCCACTGGCCGCCCATCGGTCGGCGGGCGAGGCCTACGAGGAGCTGGACCAGGCCGGAGACGACCGCCCACGCGCCCCAGACGCGCAGCACGTCGGCGACACCCGAGGTACTGGCGACCGCGACGCCGAGGGCGGCGAGCGTGCTGACGGCCATGTTCGCGTACAGGCCCTTGACCGGCCCGGCGGCGCGCGCCGACCTGACGTCGACGACCGCCGCGGCCACGTCGAAGGCGGGATAGAGGAACAGCAGCAGCTTGGCCCCGGTGGTGAGGTCGGAACCGGACACCAGCAGGAGCGCCGCCCACGCGGCGGCGAAGGCGAAGCGGATGACGTACAGCCGGCGCAGGGCGGGTGTGGCGCCGACGTGCTCGGCGGAGGCGACGGATGCCATGGGGTTCTCCAGTGAGTACGGGGGAGGGCTACGGGACGGGTTCGGGCCGGGTGCGGGACGGGTTCGGCCTCGAAGTAGAGAGAACGATCTCTCTGCTTTCTTGTCCGCAGCTTGGCACACTCGATGCCCATTGAACAAGAGGGAACGTTCTACATTGGCAATAGAGAGATCGTTCTATCTGTTACGGTGGGCGATATGACGCAGACGGAAGCCGGTACCGGCAGGAGAGTTTCCGAGGCCCGAGAGCGGCTCCTGAGGACCGCCGGGCAGCTCTTCTACGCCGAGGGCATCCATACGGTGGGCGTCGACCGACTGGTCGCCGAGGCGAAGGTCACCAACGCCACCTTCTACCGCCACTTCCGTAGCAAGGAAGACCTGGCGGTCGCCTACATCGGAAGCGTCGACCAGGTGGTCCGCACCCGGATCGGCTCCCTGATGGCCGCGGACGCGCCGACCGACGGCGTCCTGCGGGGCATCGGTGCGTCCCTGGTCGAGCAGATCCGCTCGCCCGGCTACCGCGGATGCGCCTTCCTCAACGCGGCAGCGGAATTCCCCGCTCCCGACCACCCGGTCCACCGGGCCGTCGTGCAGCACCGCGAGTGGTTCCTGCAGACGATCACCGGACTGTTCGCCGAGATCACGGACGCGTCCGCCGAGTACGCCGGGCGGCACTTCGTCATGCTCCGCGACGGCGCGATGAGCGCCGGCTACCTCGGTGACCCCGTCCTGGCCGGAGCGACCCTGCTGCGCGGCATCGACGGACTGCTGCGGGTCCACGCCGCCCGTGGGCTCGACGAGGGCGCCGCCCCCGCGCCCGACCAGGCGCCTTCGACGGCCACGGCGGCCACCGACATCGACTGCTCACCGCCCGGCGCGTAGCGGTCGGGGCGCGACCCGCCGCGTTCAGTGCCGGATCGCGGACAGCCTCTACAACCGCGCCCCCTTCAACGCCATGTGCAGCAGCAGCCGGTCCTCGCCGTCGTCCAGGTCGAGGCCCGTCAGCTGTTCCACCCGGGAGAGGCGGTAGTAGAGGGTCTGGCGGTGGATGCCCAGCTCGGCCGCGGTGCGGCCGGCCTGGCCCGCGCAGTCGAGGTAGATCTCGGCGGTGCGGGCCAGTTCGTGGTGGGCGGGGGAGAGGAGGGCGCCGACCACCGGATCGTGGGCCACCTCCGGCGGCAGCGAGGTCAGCAGGCGGAACGGGCCGATGCGCGCCCACTCGGCGACGGGACCGAGCCGGGGCTCCGCCAGCGCGGCCCGCGCCGCCGCGGAGGCCTCCCGCCAGGCCGCAGCGAGTTCCCCGAGACCGGCGCGCGCGGCGGCGATCCCGGACGCCGCGGCGGCGCCGCCCTCCAGTTGCCGCGCCCGCTCCAGCAGCCGCCCCGCCGCCGAGGTCGCCGGTGCCAGCACGTCCGCCGAGCGCAGCCGCACCAGCAGGGCGAGCGACTGGGACTCCCCCCCTGCCTCAAGGGCGTGGGAGGTACCCCCACCGCCCCACGGCACCGTGCACCACGCCGTCGCACCCGGCACCGTACGGACCGAAGGTGCGTCGTCGGGGTCGGCCGACGGCCAGGGGGTCACGCAGACCACCGTGTGCGGGCCGTCCGCCCGCGACCCGAGCGCCGTGCGCAGCTCCGCCACCGCCATGTCCTGCGGCCAGCCGCGTTCGGCGGTGAGCACCGCCCGCAGCTCCCGGGTGAGGTCGGCGCCGTGCTGCGCCTCGTCCGCGAGCAGGGCGCCGATGCGGACCGTCACGTCCATGGCCGCGGTCAACTGCCGTTCGGTGGGGCCGGGGTCGAAGTCCAGCAGCCAGACATAGCCCAGGACGACCCCCCGATGGCGAACGGGCAGGCAGACGCGTCCCCGGTACACGCCCGCCTCGGGCGTCGGCGGGATGCGGACCGGGCCCGTCGCCCGGGTGATGCCGAAACCCTCGAACCAGGAGCGGACGGTGGACGTCGAGCGCCGCGTCAGGATCGAGCGGGTGCGGACCGGGTCCAGGGCCGAGGCGTCGAGGTCGCCCTCACTGTCGTACGCACCGAAGGCGATCAGCTCGAAGTCCCGGTTCTCCAGGGTCGCGGGGGCGCCCAGGAACTCCGAGATCTCGTCGACCAGCTCCTGGTAGTCACCTGCGCGGTGGGAAGATGCAGCATCGCCCGTCACTCGGGCATTCTCTCGCATTTCCACGTCCCTTCATACATCTGTCTGAGATCTGCGGCACGGATGCGTGACAGCTGTCGATGGTCGACGATCGAAGGGATCCCTAAGTTTCACGGTGGTTCTATCTGCTGGTCTGTGGAGGTGCCCCGTGCTGGGTCCCATGATTCTTGCCGCGTCGCGCAGCGACCGGATGCGACGTCTGATCTCGGCGGCCCCGGTGACCAAGCAGGTCGTCGACCGCTTCATCCCCGGTGAGACCGCGGACACCGTCGTGCCGATCATCGAGGACCTCACCGGCCGGGGTCTGGAGCTGACGATGGACGTCGTCGGTGAGGACATCACCACCCCCGAGCAGGCGGCCGTGGCCCGTGACGCGTATCTGGCGCTGACCGGGCGGCTGCGCGACCTCGGCCTGGGCGAGCGGGTCGAGATGTCCGTCAAGCTGTCCATGTTCGGCCAGGCGCTGGACGGTGGCCACGAGCTGGCCCTCGCCAACGTCCGGCCCGTCGTCGAGGCCGCAGCCGCCATCGGTACGACGGTCACGCTCGACGCCGAGGACCACACCACCCTCGACTCGATGTTCGCCATCCACGAGGAGCTGCGGAAGGACTTCCCGCAGACCGGCTGCGTCATCCAGGCGTATCTGTTCCGCACCGAGTCCGACGCCCGCCGCCTCGCCGCGAGCGGCAGCCGGGTACGGCTCGTGAAGGGCGCGTACAAGGAGCCCGCCGAGGTCGCCTACCAGCAGAAGCACGAGATCGACAAGGCGTACGTCCGGGTCATGAGGACTCTGATGGAGGGCGAGGGGTATCCGATGATCGGGTCCCACGACCCGCGTCTCATCTCCATCGCGCAGGAACTCGCCCGCAAGGCCGGGCGCAAGCTCGACGAGTACGAGTTCCAGATGCTGTACGGGATCAGGAGCGACGAGCACCTGCGGCTGGCCGCCGAGGGTCACCGCATGCGCGTCTACACCGCCTACGGCACCGACTGGTACGGCTACTTCATGCGGCGCCTGGCGGAGAAGCCCGCCAACCTGCGATTTTTCGTCCGCTCGATGATCAGCAAGGGGTGATGCGCCGGATGAGCCGCGACTGTTGGTCCCCAAGGCGATTCGGAGACCAACAGCCGCCGCCCCGCGGCCGGCTGAGCCGGACCCAGATCCGTGGAAAGGAGTTACGGATCCCGTGACTCCGCCCCCGAGGGGGCGTCTCGCGGGCTCGCTACAGCGAGTCCGCGACGGTCAAGCCCTGACCGCTGCTCACCATACGCAAGCGCTTCAGCTCCCTCGGGCTGGAGCCCGGGAATCACTCGGAAGAGGTAACCGATGGACGCTGTGACCCAGGTCCCCACCCCCGTCAACGAGCCGGTGCACGGCTATGCCCCCGGCTCGCCCGAGCGCGCCCGGCTCGAGGCCAGGCTGAAGGAGCTGGCCGAGAACCCGGTCGACCTGCCGATGACGATCGGCGGCGAGAAGCGGATGGGCGGCGGCGAGCGCTTCGACGTCGTGCAGCCGCACCACCACAAGGCCCGTCTGGGCACGTACGCCAACGCGACCCAGCAGGACGCCCAGGACGCCGTCGACGCGGCCCTCGCCGCCGCGCCCGCCTGGCGTGCGATGGCCTTCGACGACCGCGCCGCGATCATCCTGCGCGCGGCCGAGCTGCTGTCCGGCCCGTGGCGCGAGACCCTCGCCGCCTCCACCATGCTCGGCCAGTCGAAGACCGCCCAGCAGGCCGAGATCGACTGTCCCTGCGAGCTGATCGACTTCTGGCGCTTCAACGTCGCCTACGCCCGCGAGATCCTGGCCGAGCAGCCCCCGGCCAACTCCACGGGCGTCTGGAACCGTCTGGACCACCGCCCGCTGGAGGGCTTCGTCTACGCGATCACGCCGTTCAACTTCAGCGCGATCGCCGGCAATCTGCCCACCGCCCCCGCGCTCATGGGCAACGTCGTGGTCTGGAAGCCGTCCCCGACCCAGACCCACGCGGCCGTCCTGCTGATGCAGCTGCTGGAGGAGGCGGGTCTGCCCAAGGGCGTCATCAACCTCGTCACCGGCGACGGCATCGAGGTCTCCAAGGTGGCCCTGGAGCACAGGGACCTCGCCGGCATCCACTTCACCGGCTCGACCAAGACCTTCCAGTACCTGTGGAAGACGGTCGGCAACAACATCGAGAAGTACCGCACCTACCCGCGGATGGTCGGCGAGACCGGCGGCAAGGACTTCCTGGTCGCCCACCCGAGCGCCGACCGCGCGGTCCTCAAGACCGCCCTGACCCGCGGTGCCTTCGAGTACCAGGGCCAGAAGTGCAGCGCGACCTCCCGCGCCTACATCCCGGCGTCCATCTGGAACTCCGGCTTCAAGGAGGAGTTCGCCGCCGAGGTCGACCACCTGACCATGGGCGACGTGACCGACCTCGCCAACTTCATGGGCGCCGTCATCGACGACCGCTCCTTCGCCAAGAACAAGGCCGCGATCGACCGGGCCGAGCAGGACCCGTCCTGCACGATCGTCGCGGGCGGCTCCTACGACGACTCGGTCGGCTACTTCGTCCGCCCGACCGTCGTCGAGTGCAGCGACCCGGCCAACGAGGTCTTCCGCACGGAGTACTTCGGCCCCTTCCTCGCCGTGCACGTCTACGAGGACGACAAGTACGAGGAGATGCTGACCCAGATGGAGTCGGTGTCCGACTACGCGCTGACGGGCTCGGTGGTCTCGGGCGACCGTGCCGCCGCCGCGTACACGATGGAGAAGCTGCGCTACGCGGCCGGCAACTTCTACATCAACGACAAGTCCACCGGCGCCGTCGTCGGCCAGCAGCCCTTCGGCGGCGGCCGCGCCTCCGGCACCAACGACAAGGCCGGCGCCCCGCAGAACCTGCAGCGCTGGACCCTGACCCGCGCCATCAAGGAGACGCTGGTCCCGCCGACCGACTACACGTACCCGCACATGGGCTGACGTCCGGTCGTCCTGCTCCTGCGGTGACGGGCCGGGAAGCCGATCTTCGGTTTCCCGGCCCGTCGGCCTGTCCGCACGCATCACACTGGCCTCATGGACGACATGGACGACATGGCGACCGTCACGGCCGACGACGGCGTACGGCTGTGGGCCGTGCGGTCGGGGCAGGGCGAGCCGTTGGTGCTGTGCCACGGCGGGCCGGGGCTGTGGGACATGTTCGGGGACGTGGCCGGGCTGCTGGCCGGCGTGACCCCGGTCGTCCGCTGGGACCAGCGCGGGTCGGGGCGGTCGCAGCGGTGCGCCGGACCGTGGACGACCGACCGTTTCGTGGCCGATCTGGACGCCGTACGACGCCACTTCGGGCTGGAGCGGATGGCGCTGCTCGGTCACTCCTGGGGCGCGCAACTGGCGTTGAGCTACGCGTTGGCGCATCCGGAGCGGGTGCGGGCGCTGGTGTATGTGGCCGGTACCGGCATAGGCCCCACCACCGACTGGCACGACGCCTACCGGAGGAATTTCCTCGCCCGGCTCGGCGATCACCCCGAACGACTCGCCCGCTGGCGGGAGTTGACGGACCGTACGCAACGCTCGGAGGACGCGGAGCGCGAGCGGGCGGTGCTTCAGTGGTCGGTCGAGTTCGAGGACCGGGAGGGGGCGCTGGAGCCGGCCGGACGCCTGGCCGACCCCTGGTTCGGGATCAACCACGCATGCAACAGGGCCCTCAACGACGAGACCGAACGCACGTGGGGCACACCCGAGTTGTACGCGGCCTGCGCGGCCCTCGACGTGCCCGTCCTGATCGTCGACGGCGCCCGGGACATCCGCCCGCGCTCGGCGGTGGACTCGCTGGAGCGGGCGCTGCCGCGGGTGCGGCGAGTGGTGCTTCCCCGGGCCGGCCACCTGCCGTGGGCCGAGGACCCCGAGGGCTTCCGCGACGCGGTGGGGGAGGCACTGTGAACGCCGCGGACCACGTGGTCGCACGCCGGATGGACCGGGTGGGCGGGCACGACCGTATCCCCGCGGACGCCGGACAGGTGCGAAGGCTGGTGCCCGACCGGGAGGTTCTGGAGGGGGCGGGGTTCGAGTTCGTCGGGACGTTCGGCTTTCCGCTCCTCACCCAGCGACCCCGCAGGCCGCGAGGCTGACCTGCGGCGGTCGCGGAGCGGCCACGACAGCCTCACCGGGACCATCGACACCCCCTGCGAACGCGGTCGTGCGCCTGGTCAGCGCCGGACGGGAAGCTGCCGGCCGAGGAAGTCACCCCAGGTCAGAGCGGTGTGATCCATTCGCCGTCTCAGATAGTAGGAAGTCCGAGTAATTGTGGAGACAGACTCGGGTCGCTCCCTTACTTTTGTAGGAGCCGAACGTCTCGCTCGACCAAGCGAATGGCGGTCGTGAGCCGGGCCCCGTGCAGGCAACCCCTGCGGCACCGCTCTCCCGCCCCATCCGGCGTCTCGTAACCCCTTTCCGCACTCCAGGATGTCGAAGGAGTCGATTTCCCATGGCCGAGACGACCGCCCGCCGCCGAGTCCGTCACATTTCCCGCACGAGCGAGTCCGACCGAAAGAACGCCGCAGCCGCCCTCCAGCGCGCCCTGGACCGCAGGGACAACGGCGGTTCGACCGGCCACTGAGCCGGGAACCACCCACAGACCGGGAACCCATGGGCCGGGAGCCGCACCCGCCCGAGGTGCGGCGCGAGCTCACGCTCCGCGCCGCACCTCGAAGTGGTCGATGCGCCTGCCGTCGTCCGTCAGCGCCGACACTTTGAGCGCCGGCCGGGGGCCGCTGTGCGCCTCCACCGAGAGCAGCGAGAAACCCCGGTAGCGCACCCGCGACCACTCCACGGTCTCCGTCTCGGAGGCCTTCGCCTTCGTCCACTGGAAGGTGGCGACGGAGTCGTGGTGCGTGACGTGTCCCTCGTAGCTCTCCTTCACGCCCGCCGGGAAGCCGTACAGGTCACGGCCGCCGCCGCCCGCCGTGACGTACACGGTTCCGTCGCGCGTCGGATCGGTCGACGCGCCGATGGGTACGGGCCTGCCGACCCCGCCGTCCTTGACGGCGTCGGTCCGCTCGTAGACATGGTTGTGGCCGTTGATCACCAGGTCCACCTGGTGCTTGGCGAACAGCGGCAGCCACTCGGCGCGCACCCCGCCGTCGGAGGCGTGCGCGGAGGTCGAGTAGGCGCAGTGGTGGAAGAAGACGACGACGAAGTCGACGTCCTTCGCCGCTCGCAGCTGGGCCAGCTTCCGGTCCAGCCACTTCGTCTGCTGCCCGCCCGAGTAGCCGAAGTTGGCGGGGATCTCGTACGACACGTCGTTCGCGTCCAGCGCCACGAAGCCGACGTTGCCGTACGTGAACGCGTACACGCCCGGCGCCGCCCGTGCGTCGAAGCCGCTGTCCGGGAGGGACCAGCGGGCCAGCTGGCCGCCGTAGCCCTCCGGCGAGTACCAGGCCTCCATGTCGTGGTTGCCGGTCGTCACCATCCACGGCACCGACCTCGCCACCGGCTCGTTCTGCTTGAGGAACAGGTCCCAGAACGCCGGGTCGTAGCCGTCCGACTTCTTGCCCTGGCCGTTGGTGTCGGCGTAGCAGATGTCGCCCGCGTGCAGGTGGAAGGCGGGATTCTGGCGCAGGATCACATGGTCGTTGGCGGCCGCGGCCTGGCTGACGCCCTGGTCGCCGAAGGCCGTGAACACGAAGGAGCGCGGGGTCGCGGGGGCCGTGCGGAAGGAGCTGATGGTCGAGCGGTGGGCCGGGGCCGCCGGGTCGAAGCCCTCGTGGCCGACGCCGTAGTAGTACGTCGTGCCGGGGTGCAGCCCGTCCAGGGCCGCGTGCAGGTAGTACTGCTCCAGCGCCGAGCGCACACCCGTCACACCCGGCGTGTGCAGGTCACGGACCTCGGCCTCGATCTTCCGGCTCAGCTCGTCGGGCTTCGTGCCGATCCGGACGTACGGCTTCCGCACCGCGAGCGGCACCTGCCAGGAGACGCGCATCTGCGTCTTCGGGTCGGCGCCGAAGGAGAGATGGCGCCCGAAGGGGGAGAGAACCGAACCGTGGACCTCCGAGGCCGCGGGGGAGGGGGTCGTCCTGCTCGACGATCCCGAGCCGCCGCCGCACCCCGTCAGCAGCCCGCCCGCCGCCATCGCGCCCGCCGTCACCAGCGTGCGGCGCCGGGGCAGCTTCGTGCGCAGGTACTCGTGCTGCTCGGCCATGCTCATCCGGCGTGCGAGCTGCGGGGGGATTCCGAAGTCGGGGAGGTCCATGGAAGGGAAGTTCCCAGCGAATCCCAACGCCCGCCATACACAGGGGTGAACGGGTGGCAACTTATTGACTTCGCCACCCGCCGGAGTGTCCGAATCGCGGACACCTCGTGTCATCCCATGGGACGCGGAGTAGGGTGCTGCGCATGTCGGCAAGCTCTCGCACCCTCAATCTCGCAGTGATTCCCGGTGACGGCATCGGCCAGGAGGTCGTGGCCGAGGGTCTCAAGGTCCTCTCCGCCGTCCTCCCGCAGGATGTGAAGCTGGAGACCAAGGAGTACGACTTCGGCGCCCAGCGCTACCACGCCACCGGTGAGACCCTCACCGAGGCCGACCTCGACGCCCTGAAGAAGCACGACGCCATTCTGCTCGGCGCGATCGGCGACCCGTCGGTTCCGTCCGGCGTCCTGGAGCGCGGCTTCCTGCTCAAGCTCCGTTTCGCCTTCGACCACCACGTCAACCTGCGTCCGTCGAAGCTGCTCCCCGGCGTGGCCACCCCGCTCGCCGGTGAGCCGAGCATCGACTTCGTCGTGGTCCGCGAGGGCACCGAGGGCCCGTACACGGGCAACGGCGGCACCATCCGCAAGGGCACCGAGCACGAGGTCGCCACCGAGGTCTCGGTGAACACGGCCTTCGGAGTGGAGCGCGTGGTCCGTGACGCCTTCGCCCGTGCCCAGGCCCGCCCGCGCAAGAAGCTCGCCCTGATCCACAAGAACAACGTGCTGACCTTCGCGGGTCACCTGTGGACCAACATCTTCAACAAGGTGGCCGCGGAGTTCCCGGAGGTCACCACCGAGTACATGCACGTGGACGCGGCGACCATCTACCTGGTCACGCAGCCCGAGCGGTTCGACGTGATCGTCACCGACAACCTCTTCGGCGACATCATCACCGACCTCGCCGCGGCCGTCTCCGGCGGCATCGGCGTCGCCGCGAGCGGGAACATCAACCCGTCCGGCGAGTTCCCGTCGATGTTCGAGCCCGTGCACGGCTCGGCCCCCGACATCGCCGGTCAGGGCAAGGCCGACCCCTCCGCCACCGTCCTGTCCGTCGCCCTGCTCCTGCGCCACCTCGGCTACGAGGCCGAGGCCGCCCGCATCGACGAGGCGGTCTCCGCCGACCTCGCGGAGCGCACCGGCAAGCCGGCCCGCAGCACCGCCGAGATCGGCGACGCGCTGGCCGTACGAGTAGCCGGCTGACCCGCCGCGCCCCTCGAACCTTTCGAAGCCGCCGGGTCACACCGCACCCGGCGGCTTTCGCTATGTCCCCGCCGGGTGCCACCATCATCCCCAGGGCCGCATTCACGCCATTTCTCCCCCACAGCCTCAAGGACGTGGGTGGTACCCCCAACGGACCCCGGCTTGCGATAATCGAACGCGGAGCCGCGGAATGAGGGAAAGCTCGGACGTCCCAGCACTGGCCACTGACAGTAGCGAGGCGTGAGCGCGGCCCGTCACTACACAACCGGTGAAGGACAACCACTCATGACGACGCCCACGATCGAGCTCAAGCCCTCGGCCTCGCCACTCTCCGACGCGGAGCGCGAGGCGATCCTGGCGAACCCCGGGTTCGGCCGCCACTTCACCGACCACATGGTGACGATCAAGTGGACCGAGGGCCGCGGCTGGCACGACGGCCAGCTCGTCCCGTACGCCCCGATCTCCCTCGACCCCGCCACGATGGTCCTGCACTACGCGCAGGAGATCTTCGAGGGTCTCAAGGCCTACCGTCAGCCCGACGGCACCGTCGCCAGCTTCCGCCCGGAGAAGAACGCCGAGCGCTTCCAGCGCTCCGCGCACCGCCTGGGCATGCCCGAGCTGCCGGTCGAGACGTTCATCGAGGCCTGCGACGTCCTGGTCCAGCAGGACAGGGCCTGGGTCCCGGCGCACGGCGGCGAGGAGTCCCTCTACCTCCGCCCCTTCATGATCGCGACCGAGGTCGGCCTGGGCGTGAAGCCCGCCAACGAGTACCTCTTCCTCGTCATCGCGTCCCCTGCCGGCGCCTACTTCCCCGGTGGGGTCAAGCCGGTCTCCATCTGGCTCTCCGAGGACCGCGTCCGCGCCGTCCCCGGCGGCATGGGCGACGCCAAGACCGGCGGCAACTACGCCGCCTCCCTCCTCGCCCAGGCCGAGGCCGCCGCCAAGGGCTGCGACCAGGTCTGCTACCTCGACGCGGTCGAGCACAAGTGGGTCGAGGAGCTCGGCGGCATGAACCTGTACTTCGTGTACGGCGCTGCGTCCAATGAGAAGCCGGTGATCATCACGCCGAGCCTGACCGGCTCCATCCTGGAAGGCGTCACCCGCGACAGCCTCCTCACCGTCGCCCGCGACCTCGGCTACGCCTCCGAGGAGGGCCGCGTCTCCATCGAGCAGTGGCAGCGCGACGCCGAGAACGGCACCCTCACCGAGGTCTTCGCCTGCGGCACGGCGGCGGTCATCACTCCCGTCGGCACGGTCAAGCGCGAGAACACCGAGTGGCAGCAGTCCGGCGGCGAGCCGGGCGAGGTCACCGTCAGGCTGCGCGAGGCACTGCTGGACATCCAGCGGGGCACGGCGCAGGACGAGCACGGCTGGATGCACCCCCTCGGATGAGCCCAACCTCCCTACCGCGGCCGGTAGTTCGTTCGACGCGTAGCGCCTCCCCTCGCGGGTATCCACTGATTCCGCGGGGGGAGCGTGCTCTGCGGTGCGCGGATTCGGCCGGGGGAGGGAGCACGGGTGAGCGGGCGGACGCCGATGACGAGGCCGGGTTGGTGGCTCCGTACGCTACGCATCCCGCGCCGTCCCCAGAGCCTCCCGGTGCTCGCCCACCGCGACGCCCACGCCCGTGTCTCCGGCCCCGCGCGTACCGTACGCGGCCCGGTGATGTCGGCGATGCCCGGCAAGGTCCGCGTGGACGGCGTCGCCGAGGTGGCCGGCGAGAAGCTCTTCGTCCTCCACCTGAGCCGGGCCCGCACCCTGACCTCGTCGGACCACCCGTTCTTCGCGGCGTACGACGAGGGCGCGACGTGGTTCACGGCCCTGAAGCCGGCGTTCGGGGCCGGCGAGTTCCCGCCGGGGCCGGAGGGGGCTGATCTGTGCCCGGCGGTTGTGCGGGCCTGCTGGGGGCTGCCGCCCCCGGGACTCCGCTGTCGGCCTGAACGGCCCAGCGGCAGCCGAGGGTGACGGTCAGGTAGAACGTACGGGTGAATGTGCTGATGTGCGCCACCTGCGGAACACGGCTGACCGAGCCGTTGCGCCTCCTGCCCGAGGTACCGCCCCGCCCGGAGTACGACGGGCGGAAGAGCCCCGACGGGTCCCGACGCGCCCCGTCGACCGTGCCGCGAGGCGCGTACGCGGTGGACCCGGAGCCGTGCGGGGCGCCGTACGTGCCGCATCCCGATCCCGAATGGTGCGGCGCCGCCCACCCGGGTGACATCTGCATGGGGGACCCCGACGGGCAGGGGTGCCTGATGTCCGCCGGGCCGCGCGACACCCTGGTGGTCCACCCCGAGGACACGCGCGGCCGGCTGTCCGCCCACCCCGCCCTGGAGGAGATCGGGTGCTGCGGTGTGCCCGGGCGCGAGGGGCC
Source organism: Streptomyces sp. DF42 (assembly GCF_058267695.1). Taxonomy (NCBI): domain Bacteria; kingdom Bacillati; phylum Actinomycetota; class Actinomycetes; order Kitasatosporales; family Streptomycetaceae; genus Streptomyces; species Streptomyces sp. DF42. The sequence goes on from NZ_CM177859.1 coordinate 6,801,452, forward strand.
CAACGAGGTGTGCGCGGGCTGCGGCGCGGTGGCTGCGACGCGGTTCGCCGACTGCACGGGCCCGTACGAGACGCACTTCCTGCCCGACGCGGTACGGGTGGCCGCGGCATGAGCCCGACGCCCTCCCGCCGCCGCACCCCCGCCCCGCCCCGCGAGGACGTGCTCTCCGCGGCCATGGAGATGATCGCCGAGCGCGGTCTGGAGAAGCTCACCATGGCGGCGCTCGGCCGCGAGGTCGGCATGAGCAGCGGCCACCTGCTCTACTACTTCCACTCCAAGGACGAACTGCTGCTGCAGACCCTGGAGTGGAGCGAGGGCCGGCTGGGCGCCGAGCGCGGATGGCTGCTGGGCCGCCCGGGCACGGCCCGCGAGCGACTCGACGCGTACATCGACCTCTATGTCCCCGACGGTCACCGGGACCCGCACTGGACGCTCTGGCTGGAGGTCTGGAACCGCTCGCAGAACGCCGACGACGACGCCCGCGACCGCCAGGCCGCGATCGAGGGCGCCTGGCACCGGGACCTGGTGGCCCTGATCGCCGAGGGGGTGTCGCGGGGGGAGTTCCGCCGCGTCGACCCCGACCGGTGCGCGACCCGTCTGCGTGCCCTGCTGGACGGCTTCTCCCTGCACGTGGCCGTCGGGCTGCGGGGCTGGGACCGGGTGCAAGTTCTCGGCCACGTACGGGAGTTCGTGGAGGAGGGACTCCTCGCGGACGCGTGACCTCGCGCCCGCGTTGTACGCAATAAGGCCGATTGACCCTGTGGTCGCTGGTGCGTTTGTCTCGAAGGGAGCCCTCGGCACGGGGCCGGGGGAAGTGCGCCATCGGGGGCCTCGGGATCACAGGGGGATACATGTCCAGAGCCGCCTTACGACCGTCGGGCGCGGCCCTGCCGCTCGCCCGCACCGGAACGACTGCGTGCAGGGCATGCTGATGTCCCGCGCATCAAGAGCCGTGCTGGGCACGGCAGTTGCCGTCGCCCTCGCCTGGACGTCCACGGCCGCGGCAAGGCCGGCCCCGGGCAGTCGGATACCGGGCACGTGGGCGCGGCCTCGGGTACCGGGCGCGTCAGCACGGCCGCCGACGGCACCCAGGCGGACGGACCGTCGGACGACGCCGCGATCAGCGCCGACGGCCGCCACGTCGCGTTCACGTCCGCCGCGCCGAGCTTCGGCTGCGCGCACGTCACCCCGTGCCTGCTCGTGAAGGACCTGGCTGACGGCGGGGTCGCCAGGATCGACCTCGGCAGTGGCTACATCTACGGCTCGCCGACACCGAGCGCCGACGGGAGCCGTATCGGCTACTCCGCGGGCACCCGGTTCCTGGCCCCGTACCTGTACGACCGCGCCACCGGCCGCTCGGAGCGGCTGTGGCCCGAGAACCCGCCCGGTTTCAACGAGCTGGGCCACATCGAGTCGATCAGCCCGGACGGTACGCATGTCGCGTACACCTCGGGCGGTGCCGTATACCTGTTCGAACTCGCCACCGGAAAGCGGCAGTTGATCAGCGTCGACCGCTGGGGCGGCCGCAACGACCTCCCGGCCGGGCACCCCTGTGTCAACGCCGACGGCACGGTCGTCGCGTTCGAGTCGGCATCACCCGATCTGGTGGAGGGGGACACCAACGGGGTGTCGGACGTCTTCCTGCGGACAGTGCAGTGACAAGCAGCGATCACCAGCGATCACCACGGGGGAACAGCCATGTACAGGAACAAGCCGCGCGCCGCCCTGACGGCCGCCGTCCTCGCCGTCGCGCTCGGTGGCGTCGCCGCCCTGCCCGCGGCGGCCGCGCCGGCACCGGAGCCGCGCACCGAACGGGTCACGGTGGCGGGCACCGGCGAGCAGGGCACCGACCACGCCGGCGGACCGTATCTCAGCGCCGACGGCCGCTATGCCGCCTTCGCCTCCTACGCACCGAACCTCGTGCCGGGTGACACCAACGGCGTGCAGGACGGTTTCGTCCGCGACCTGCGCACCGGGCGGGTGGAGCGGGTCAGCGTCACATCCGACGGCGTGCAGGCCGACCGCGGGACCTCGCCCGTGGCCATCAGTGCGAACGGGCGGTACGTGGTGCTCGTCTCGACCGCGGACAACCTCACCGACTGGCCCGCGCCGAAGGAGTACTGGGCCCAGGACGTCTATGTGCACGACCGCGTCACCGGCCGCACCCAGCGGGTCAGCACGACACCGGACGGCGGGTCCTCCTACGCCCACGGCGACGCCGCGATCTCCGACGACGGGCGGTACGTCGCCTTCAACGCCCGGCCGAGCCGCATGGAGACCAGCCGGCCGGGCATCATTCTGCCCGCCGTGTACGTCACCGACCGCCGCACCGGCGAGGTCGAGCGCATCACCAACGGCGATCACCCCGACCTCGGCTCGTACTTCCTGGACATGGACGCGACGGGCCGCCATGTCGCGTACGTGCAGAACGGCCCGCGCGGTGCGCCCGGCCCGCTGATGGTGCACGACCGCCGCACCGGCACCGAGGAAGCGGCCAACGTCACCCCCGAGGGCAGGCCCGGCGAGCGCTACGGCCTGGACCCCTCGCTCTCCGCGGACGGGCGCCTCGTCTCCTTCACCTACACCGGTGACGACCTGGTGCCGGGCGGCGCCGCCGACACCGATATCTACGTGCGCGACCTGCGCACGGACACCACCCGCGCCGTCGAGCACGCCGGTCCCGGCGGAGCCGGCGTCTTCTACGGATCCGTGCTCAGCCGCAGCGGCAGGTACGTCGCCTACTCGTTCCGGACACCGCAGGGCCCGGACAACGTCTACGTCCGGGACCTGCGCACCGGCACCTCCACCCTGGCCAGCGAGTCGACCAGCGGCGACCCGGTCACCGACGGCGATGTGTATGTCACCTCGTTCGGCGGTGACCGGCTGCTCGGCCTCGGCTCCGGCTCCGCCCAGCTGGTCCCCGGTGACACCAACGGCGTGACCGACGGATTCGTACGCCACCTGCGATGAACAGCACAGTGCTCGCATCGTGAGACGGACGGTGAGCGCGGGGGCGGTCTGTGCCAGACTTCCTCCGTGCTCTCGTTCGCCATGATTATTGGCAACAGGCGCGCCGGTCCGCAGTGACCGCCACGTACGACCAGGTACGGGCGGACACCGTCGTCCTCGACCCGCGCGCAGACCTCTCGCACCCGCGAGGGGTTTTTCGCTTTTCTGGCCCACCTTCAGCCGGGAGTAAAGCGCGAGGGACCATTGGGGGACGGTGGAGCCGGTCATTCCGGTACAGCCACATCCACTGGGATCCAACACAGGAGCCTTGACACCATGACCGAAACCAGCGAGCTCGACGATTCGTTCCACGTCTTCGACACCACCCTGCGCGACGGCGCGCAGCGCGAGGGCATCAACCTCACCGTCGCGGACAAGTTGGCCATCGCACGGCACCTGGACGACTTCGGCGTGGGCTTCATCGAGGGCGGCTGGCCCGGCGCCAACCCGCGGGACACCGAGTTCTTCGCCCGCGCCCAGCAGGAGATCGACTTCAAGCACGCCCAGCTCGTCGCCTTCGGCTCGACCCGCCGCGCGAACGCCAAGGCGAGCGAGGACCCGCAGGTCAAGGCGCTCCTGGACTCGGGCGCCGAGGTCATCACGCTGGTCGCCAAGTCCCATGACCGGCATGTCGAACTCGCCCTGCGCACCACCCTGGACGAGAACCTGGAGATGGTCCGCGACACCGTCTCCCACCTGCGCGAGCAGGGCCGGCGCGTCTTCGTCGACTGCGAGCACTTCTTCGACGGCTACCGCGCCAACCCGGAGTACGCGAAGGCCGTCGTGCGGGCCGCCGCGGAGGCCGGCGCCTCCGTCGTGATCCTCTGCGACACCAACGGGGGCATGCTCCCCGCGCAGATCCAGGCCGTCGTCGCGACGGTCCTCGCCGACACCGGCGCCCGGCTCGGCATCCACGCCCAGGACGACACGGGCTGCGCGGTCGCCAACACGCTCGCCGCGGTGGACGCGGGCGCGACCCACGTCCAGTGCACGGCGAACGGCTACGGCGAGCGCGTCGGCAACGCCAACCTCTTCCCGGTCGTCGCGGCCCTGGAGCTCAAGTACGGCAAGAAGGTCCTGCCCGAGGGCGCGCTGCGCGAGATGACCCGTATCTCGCACGCCATCGCCGAGGTCGTGAACCTCACGCCCTCCACCCACCAGCCGTACGTCGGCGTCTCCGCCTTCGCGCACAAGGCCGGCCTGCACGCCTCCGCGATCAAGGTCGACCCGGACCTGTACCAGCACATCGACCCCGAACTGGTCGGCAACACCATGCGGATGCTGGTCTCCGACATGGCGGGCCGCGCCTCCATCGAGCTCAAGGGCAAGGAACTCGGCGTCGACCTGGGCGACGACCGCGAGCTGGTCGGCCGGGTCGTCGACCGGGTCAAGGAGCGCGAGCTCAAGGGCTACACATACGAGGCGGCGGACGCGAGCTTCGAGCTGCTGCTGCGCGGCGAGGTCGAGGGCAAGCCCCTGAAGTACTTCGAGGTCGAGTCCTGGCGCGCCATCGTCGAGGACCGCCCCGACGGCATCCACGCCAACGAGGCCACGGTCAAGCTCTTCGCCAAGGGTGAGCGCATCGTCGCCACGGCCGAGGGCAACGGCCCGGTCAACGCCCTCGACCGCACCCTGCGCGTGGCACTCGAGAAGATCTACCCCCAGCTCGCCCAGCTCGACCTCGTCGACTACAAGGTCCGCATCCTTGAGGGCGTCCACGGCACCCAGTCCACCACCCGCGTCCTGATCTCCACCTCCGACGGCGCGGGCGAGTGGTCCACGGTGGGCGTCGCGGAGAACGTCATCGCGGCGTCATGGCAAGCGCTGGAGGACGCGTACACGTACGGTCTGCTGCGGGCGGGCGTCGAGCCCGCGGAGTAACCGCCGACGTATGCCGCTCGGACCCGGGGCGCCGCGCTCAAGCGGTGCCCCGCGGGTGTGTGCGGGGCCCGGGGCGGCGGGCATCTTGACGGGCTCACGGGCCACCAGTTAACTCACGAGGTGAACTAAGTCATTTGCGAAACACGAGAGGTGAGGGAAGGTCATGCGAAGAACCGCCCTGCTCGTCTCCACCGCCCTGCTCACCGCGTTACTGCCCTTCGCCGTGGCCCGGGCGGCCGACGACCCCGCCCCCGTCCCGGTCGACCGCTTCGAGGGAGAGGTCCCCTTCGCCTCCCAGCCCGCCGAGGGCATCTTCACCTGGGGCGGCGACAGCGACGACCCGCCCGCCCTCGGGCTGACCGCCCGCGCCGACGCCCCCGAGGGCGCGAAGGTCCTCACCGGCACCTACGACATCAGCGGCTACGGCGGCTTCACCCACGACTTCGCCGCGAACGAACCCGCCCACGACTGGTCCGCCCACAAGGGCATCCGCCTGTGGTGGGACGGTCAGGGCAACGGCGGGAAGATCGCCTTCGAGATCAAGGACGGCGGCGCGAACGGCGAGGCCTCCGAACTCTGGACGACCTCCTTCACCGACGACTGGACCGGCTGGAAACAGGTCGAGATCCCCTTCACCGACTTCGTGTACCGCACCGACTACCAGCCCGTCGGCGGCATCGACCACGTCCTCGGGCTGACACAGATGTGGGGGTACGCCGTCACCCTCCCGGCCGGTGCCAAGGGTCAACTCGCCATGGACGACGTCGAGTTGTACGGCAGGGCCGACCAATCGCTGCGCGCCTCCGTCACCACCGGCTCCGCCGTCCACCCGGTCAGGGAGGGCGAAACGGCCACCGTCGAGGTCACCGTCGCCACCACCGGCTCCGCGCCCCTGGGCGACCCGGTGACCGTCGCCTACGAGACGGCCGCGACCGGCACCGCCGAGCCCGGAAAGGACTACACCCCGGTCTCCGGCACCCTCACCTTCCCGGCGGGCACCGCGTCCGGCGCCACGCAGACCGTCAAGGTCCCCACCCTCCAGGACAGGTCGGCCGAGAACGCCGAGACCATCCCCCTCAAGCTCTCCGTCACCGGCGCCAAGGCCCCGGCCGAGACCCCGCAGGTCGTCATCGACGCGCACGGACTGCCGTACCTGGACCGCAAGTTGCCCGTGCGCAAGCGCGTCGCCGACCTGCTGTCCCGTATGAGCCTCGCGGAGAAGGCCGGCCAGATGACCCAGGCCGAGCGCGGGGCCGTCGCGGACGGGGGCGATGTCGCGACGTACGCCCTCGGCTCGCTGCTCTCCGGCGGTGGCTCCACGCCCACGCCCAACACCCCGGCGGCCTGGGCCAGGATGATCGACGGCTTCCAGCTCCGGGCGCAGGCAACCCGGTTCCAGATCCCGCTGATCTACGGCGTCGACGCCGTCCACGGCCACAACAACCTGGTCGGCGCGACGATCATGCCGCACAACATCGGCATCGGGGCCGCCAGGGATCCCCGACTCGCCGAGAAGGCAGGCGCGGTGACCGCGTCCGAGGTCCGCGCCACCGGCGTCCCCTGGGACTTCGCCCCCTGCCTCTGTGTCACCCGCGACGAACGCTGGGGTCGTTCCTACGAGTCCTTCGGCGAGGACCCGGCCCTCGTCCAGTCCATGGAGACGGTCATCCAGGGCCTCCAGGGCGCCGCGAACGGCAAGGACCTGAAGGACGACGACAAGGTCCTCGCCACCGCCAAGCACTTCGTCGGCGACGGCGGCACCGAGTACGGCTCCTCCACCACCGGCACCTACACCATCGACCAGGGCGTCACCAAGGTCACCCGGCAGCAACTGGAGGCCGTCCACCTCGCGCCCTACCGGACGGCCGTGGACCGCGGCATCGGCACCGTCATGCCGTCGTACTCCTCGCTCGACGTCCTCGGCGACGGGCAGGGCCCGGTGAGGATGCACGCCCGCGCCGACATGATCAACGGCGTGCTCAAGGGCCGGATGGGCTTCGACGGCTTCGTCATCAGTGACTGGAACGCCATCGACCAGCTCCCCGGCGACTACGCGTCCCGCGTCGACACGGCGGTCGATGCGGGCGTCGACATGATGATGGTGCCGTACGGCTACAAGGACTTCGGCTCGACCCTGACCGCCGAGGTGAAGGCGGGCCGCGTCAGCGAGAAGCGGATCGACGACGCCGTATCGCGCATCCTCACGCAGAAGTTCCGGCTGGGGCTGTTCGAGCACCCGTACGCGGACACGGGCAACGCCTCGCGGATCGGTTCCGCGGCACACCGGGCCGTCGCCCGGCAGGCGGCCGCCGAGTCACAGGTCCTGCTGAAGAACGCCAACGGGGTCCTGCCCCTGAAGAAGTCGCAGAAGGTGTACGTCGCAGGGTCCAACGCCGACGACCTCGGCAACCAGACCGGTGGCTGGACCGTCACCTGGCAGGGCGAGTCCGGCACCCACACCCGGGGCACCACCGTTCTCGACGGGATGCGGAAGGACGGTGACGTCACCTACTCCAAGGACGCTTCGGCGCCCATGGCCGGCTACGACGTCGGCGTGGTCGTCGTCGGCGAGACCCCGTACGCCGAGGGCGTCGGCGACGTCGGCAACGGCAACGACCTGGAGCTGACCGCCGCCGACAAGGCCGCCGTCGACAAGGTGTGCGCGGCCATGAGGTGCGCGGTGCTGATCGTCTCCGGGCGCCCCCAGCTGATCGGCGACCGGCTCGGCGAGATCGACGGCCTGGTCGCGTCCTGGCTGCCGGGCACCGAGGGCGACGGAGTGGCCGACGTGCTCTACGGCAAACGCGCCTTCACCGGCCAACTCCCGGTCACCTGGCCGAGGTCCGAGGCCCAGCTGCCGATCAACGTCGGTGACTCGGCGTACGATCCGCAGTTCCCGTACGGCTGGGGCCTGACCACGCTGACCACGGTGCCGGCGGGCGGTGCGGCGACGCTGAAGGCGCTCGCGGTAGCCGCCGGGGTCGCCGAGAAGGCCGGGGCCGACGACGCGGGGCGCGCGCTCGTGACGAAAGCCCGGCTGATCGTCCAGCAGAAGGCGGGCGGGAGGATCACCGCGGCGGTCGCGAAGCCCTTCGCCGACGCGGACCACCTCACCCTCACGCGGCACTACACAGCGGCCGTGCAGAAGCTGGCGGAGGCCTGGCGGGCCTCCTGAGGGATATCCGCCACCTGCGAGGATGACCAGTTTTGGGAGGCTTCGGGTAGCTTCGAACCATGAAGGCCGTCGTACGGACCCGAAGTCTCCCGGGGCTGCTCCTGGCCCTGCTGCTCGCCGCCCTGACCGTACTGTCGGCGGGCGCCCCGCAGGCCTCCGCCGCCACGAGCGTCTCCACGATCGCCCAGGCCCTGCGCAAGAGCCCGGTCTACGTGGACCCGGCGGCGGGGGCCCAGCTGTCGTCCGCCGACGCCCACGCCCTGGCCAAGCAGATCAAGGGCGCCGACAAGCCACTGTTCGTGGCGGTCCTCCCCGCCGGTTACCCGACGGCGAACCTCTTCCGGAACCTCCGCACCGCCACCGGCGTCACCGGCCTCTACGCGATCCGCCTCGGCGACCGCTTCGACGCCCGCGCCGACTCCTCCGTCCTGCCGCGCACCGCCGTGCAGAACCTCGTCACGGGGGTCCAGGGCGAGAAGGACGCCGGGACCCAGCTGACCGACTTCACGAACAGCGCGCTCACCAACATGGGCGGTTCGGCCCCGTCGAGCTGGGGGTCCTCCTCCGGCGGCGGGGTGTCGGCCACCGCGCTGATCACCGCCGGCGCGGTGCTGGTGGCCGGCGGAGCGGGCGCCTTCACACTCGTACGACGCAGCCGGCGGCGCAGGGCCGAGGAGCAGCGGGCCGCTCTGGAGCGGCTGAGGGTGGTGGTCGACGAGGACATCACCGCCTTCGGCGAGGAACTGGACCGCCTCGACTTCCACCCGGCGGAAGCGGGCGCCGACGACGCCATGCGCGCCGACTACGAACGCGCGCTGGACGCCTACGAGCAGGCGAAGTCCCTCATGGGTGCCGCCGCGAAGCCCGAGGACGTCCGCGCGGTCACCCAGGCCCTGGAGGACGGCCGCTTCTCCCTCGCCCAGCTCGCCGCCCGGCGTGAGGGCCGCCCGCTGCCCGAGCGTCGGCCGCCCTGCTTCTTCGACCCGCGCCACGGCCCCTCCGTCGCCGACGCCACCTGGACGCCCCCGGCCGGCGCCCCCCGCGAGGTTCCCGTCTGCGCGGCCGACGCCACCCGTCTCGCCGACGGCCGCGACCCCGTCGTCCGTGAGGTCGACACCGACCAGGGCCGCCGCCCGTACTGGGACGCGGGTCCCGCCTACGGCCCCTGGGCGGGCGGCTACTTCGGCGGCGGCCTCCTCCCCGGCCTCCTCGTCGGCACCCTCCTCGGCAGCATGATGGCCACCCCGTCCTACGCGGCCGACTACGGCTCCGGATACGGCGACTTCGGCGGCGGTTACGACGGCGGCGACATGTCCGGCGCGGACTTCGACCCCGGCGACTTCAGCGGCGGCTTCGGCGACGGCGGGGGAGGGGACTTCGGGGGCGGCGGGGACTTCGGCGGGGGCTTCTGATCCACTGGGAACGGTGGGTTCACGGTTCCCGCAGGTCGGCGAGCCGCTCCAGCAGCGGTCCCGCCAGCTCCAGGACACCTCGCTCCGTCGGGCTCAGTGAGGCCAGCGCGCCGGCCAGCCAGACGTCGCGGTCGGCCATGTCCCCCACCAGCTCCCGGCGTCCCTCCTCGGTGAGCGACAGCACGGTCCGACGCCGGTCGAGCGTGCTCGGTTCGCGCGCGATCAGCCCCTCGTCCGCCAGCTCGGCGAAGACCCGGGTCAGCGACTGCGGTCGCTGCCGCTCGGCCGCCGCCACCTCACCGGGTGTGGACGGCCCGTTCCGGTGCAGATGACCGAGCACCGACAGCTGGTTGGGACTGAGGTTCCCGGCGCCGCGCTCCTGGCGCAGACGGCGGTTGAGACGGACGACACCGCGACGGATGCGTGCGGCCTCGGGAAGGTGATCCATGACGCATATCCTAAGCCCCGCTTACTATCCACACCTGTCCTGCACGCGCAATTACTCGTATTCTCGTCGCGTGACCGCCAAACTAATACGCAATGCGTACGAAGCGGCGCTGACGATGACCGCCGTGCTGCTCTGCTGGGCCGCCGCCCTGGCGCTGGAGAGCACCCAAGGACTGCACACCGATGTGCTCGTCCTCGCGGTCGCCCTCGCCCTCACCCTCGCCTCCTTCCAGCGCACCGCCGACACCCGGCGGCGGCTCACCTCGCTGGGGGTGCTGCCCGTGACGGCCGGCGCCTCGATCTTCCTGGGCCGGCTGATCGCCTCGCACTACGCGATCGGTGCCGCCGTCTTCACGGCCGGGCTGGCGCTGGCCATCTGGATCCGCCGCTACGGTCCCGCCGCCGCCAAGGCCGGCACGCTGATGACCCTCCCGCTGATCGCCCTTCTCGTCGTCCCCGGACCCGCCCTGCCGCCCGAGGCGCAGAGCGGGCTGGTGACCTGGTTCTGGGCGGCGCTCATCGGGGCGCTGGCGTGCTGCTCGGTCTGGCTGGTGCAGGGGGCGGGGAACCGTTACGGGCCCTGGCGGGCGGAGCCGGCCCCCGAGCAACCGCTGTGCCGCTCCCGCCTCCACCCCCGCCCCAGCACCCGCATGGCCCTGCAGATGGCGGCCGGCGTCGCCGCCGCCTTCACCCTCGGTCATCTGCTGTTCGACGACCACTGGCCGTGGGCGGTCCTCACCGCGTACGTCGCCGCGAGCGGCAACCGCGGCCGAACGGACGTACTGCGCAAGGGAGTCGAGCGCCTGGCGGGAGCCTGTGCGGGCACGCTGCTGGCGGTGGGCGTGGCGGCGGCCGGCATCAGCGGGCATACCGCCGTGGCGCTGATGTTCGCCGTCCTCGCGGTGGCCCTGTGGCTGCGCCCCCTCAACTACGCCTACTGGGCCGCCGGCATGACCTGCGCCCTCTCGCTCCTCCTTGGCTACTTCGGCCAGGACGCCCAGCACCTGCTGCCGACCCGGCTGGAGGGCATCGCGCTCGGCGCGGCGCTGGCGGTGGCGTCGGCGTGGTGGCTGCTGCCGGTGCCACGTCGGCGTACGGCCACATGATGGCGTGAATCCGGCCGGCTCGACAGCATCCGCCGCGCCACACGGCAGGCCTGCGCGAGTTGATCGTGACCGGCCCGCACATGAACCGGCGGACGAGCAGCGGGCGTTCGGGAGAGGTGAACAGCCCGGAGCCGAACGAGGACAGAAACCGACCTACTCGCGGACTACGGTCCGCTCATGACCCAAGACCCGCGGTCCTTCGCCGCCGCCGACGACCTGGACGCCTGGCTCACCGCCCACCCCGCCCCGCACGCCGGCCTGTGGGTGAAGATCGCCAAGAAGGGCTCGGGTCTGGTCTCCGTCACCTGTGACGAGGTCAATGACGTCGCCCTCTGCCACGGCTGGATCACGGGTCAGCGCAAGGCACTTGACGCCGCGCACTACCTGCAGAAGATCACCCCGCGGCGGCCGGGCAGCCTCTGGTCGATGGTCAACGTCCGCCGCGTGGCGGAACTGACCGCGGCCGGCCGGATGCGCCCCGCGGGCCTCGCGGAGGTGGCCGCCGCGCAGGCGGACGGACGCTGGTCGGCCGCGTACGCGCCCCAGACGGAGGCCGAGGTGCCCGAGGACCTGGCGGCGGCGCTGGAGCGCACTCCCGAGGCGAGGGCGGCCTTCGACGCCCTCGGGCGATCCGACCGGTACCAGGTGATCCTCGGGCTGCTCAGGACGCGCACGGAGAGAGGCCGGGCGGCCCGGTTGGCGGCGGAGGTGGCGCGGCTCGGGTCGGGGGGTTCGGCCTCGGTCCGACGGGCCGGCGGCTGAGGGCTGACGGCTGCCCCGTCCGGCACACGGAGCGCCCGCCCTCCCTGTGCCGGGGGGCGGGCGCGCTCGCGCTCGGTCACGCGTTCTTGATCGCCGAGATGTCGAAGTTGAGCTTGATCTTGTCGGAGACCAGGACGCCGCCCGTCTCCAGCGCCGCGTTCCACGTCAGACCCCACTCGGAACGCAGGATCTCCGCCTTGCCCTCGAAGCCGACGCGCTCGTTGCCGAAGGGGTCCTTCGCGGCGCCGTTGAACTCGAGGTCGATCGTGATCGGCTTGGTGGTGCCGAGGATCTCCAGGTCACCGGTGATGCGGTAGTCGTCGCCACCGAGGGACTCGGCCGAGGTGGAGCGGAAGGTCATCGTCGGGAACTCCTCCGTCTTGAAGAAGTCCGCGCTCTTGAGGTGGCCGTCGCGGTCCGCGGACCCGGTGTCGATGCTCTCCATCTTGATGTCGAGGGACGCCGTGGACGCGGACGGGGTGCTCCCGTCCAGGTGCAGTGATCCACTGAAGTCGAGGAACTTGCCCTTGACGTTGGTGACCATGGCGTGCCGGACGGTGAAGCCGATCGTGGAGTGCGCCGCGTCGATCGTGTAGTCGCCGGTCAGCGCGGTCAGGTCGGGGTTGCCCATGACATGCTCCTCAGGAGTGATGTTGAATGTTGAACTACTCAACACGGACGACCGTAGACCTATTCCGCTCAGGCATCAACACCATCCGTGGAGTGTTGGCGTGCTGCCCCTGAGGTGGTAGACGCCCAGGGCATGAACCCACACCGCAGGGGCTCCATGAGACCCACCCGTCGCGCGGTCCTGCTCGCGGCGTCACTCCTGGCCGCGGCCGCGCCCCCCGCCCGGGCCGCCGGCCCCGACCCCTACGAGGCCCTGCGCCGTCGCTGGCTCGACATCGCCCTCGGCACCGACTACGACCCCGCGGCGGAGCCCTACGCCTCCCGCCTCGCCGAAACCGGCGCACTGGCCCGCACCGCCCGGGACACCATGGCCCCGGCCCCCACGTCCCTCTGGCCCGGCTACCCCTACGACCCACCGGCCGGCATCACCCAGAGCTACAGCCGCCTGTGGACGATGACCCAGGCCCACGCCCTGCAGGGCACCGGCTCCACCGGCGACCCGGCGCTCCTCGCGGACGTCCTGCGCGGCCTCGACCACCTCTCCGCCACGATCTACAACCCCTCCACCACCCGCTACGGCAACTGGTGGGAATGGCAGATCGGCAGCCCCCGCCTCCTCATGGACATCGTGGCCGCGCTCCACGGCCACCTCGGCGAGGCGCAGACCGCCGCGGCCTGCGCCGCCGTGGACCACTTCATCCCCGACTCGATGCTGACCGACTACTCCGGCACCTCCACCGGCGCCAACCGCGTCGACCTGTGCCGTTCGGTGGTTCTGCGCGGCATCCTGGGGCGCGCGGACGACAGGATCGCCCTCGCCCGCGACGCGCTCTCGCCGGTCTTCCCCTACGTCACGAAGGGGGACGGCCTGTACGCGGACGGCTCGTTCGTCCAGCACACCCAGGTCGCGTACTCGGGGACGTACGGACAGGTGATGCTCGACGGTCTCGGCCGCCTCTTCACGCTCCTCGCGGGGTCGGCCTGGGAGGTGAGAGACCCCAACCGCCAGATCGTCCTGGACAGCGTCGAGCACGCCTACGCGCCCCTGGTCCACGACGGGTTGGTGATGGACGGCGTCAACGGCCGTGCCATCAGCCGGGGTTACCTCAGCAGCGACGACCTCCACGTCATGCGCAGCGACCACTTCCACGGGCAGGGCATCATCGCGGCCATCGCCCTGCTGGCCGGCGGCGCGAGTGCGGCGGAGCGCGAGCGCTGGTACGCGGCCGTCAAGGGCTGGATCGAACGGGACACGGTGACACCGGTTCTGACGGCTCCTCAGTTCGGTGTCGCCGACCTGGCCCGGCTGCACGCCATCGCCGGATCGCCGGTCGCGGCAGCCCCGGAACCCGCCGGGCACCGGCTCTTCCCGGCCATGGACCGTGCCGTCCACCGCGGCTCCGGCTTCACCGCACACATCGCGATGTGCAGCGACCGCATCACGTACTACGAGTGCGGCAACGGCGAGAACCCGCGCGGGTGGCACACCGGCGCCGGAATGGTCTCCTGGTGGGCCGGTGAGCGAGGCGCTCAGTACACGGACTGGTTCTGGCCCACCGTCGACTGGTACCGCCTGCCCGGCACCACCGTCTCCACCCTCCGCCTCCCCGACAACGCGGGCGGCGAGTGGGGCGCGCCGAAGCCGGACGTGCGCTGGGTCGGCGGCACGACGGACGGCGAGTGCGCGGCCGTCGGCCAGCACCTCAAGGGCCTCGGCTCGACGCTCCGGGCCCGCAAGTCGTGGTTCTGCGTCGCGGACGCGGTGATCTGCCTGGGCGCCGGGATCACCTGCACCGACGGGGTCCCCGTCGAGACGGTCGTCGACAACCGCAACCTGGGGGAGGGCGGTACCCAGGAGTTCGTACGGGGCCGGGGCTGGGCCCACCTGGAGGGCCACGGCGGCTGGCTCCTGCCCGACGGCGACCCGCACGCCCTGCGCGAGGACCGCACCGGCGCCTGGTCCGACATCAACACCTCCAGTACGACGGAGCGGGCCACCCGGCGCTGGCAGACCCTCTGGCTCGACCACGGCACGGACCCGACGGACGCCGCATACGTCCACGTCCTCATGCCCGGCGCCTCCCGCCGGGCCGTCGCCTCGCGCGCCGCCGACCGCCACTGGCTGTCGCTGCTCGCCAACGACAGCGCCTGCCAGGCCGTCCTGGTCCCCTCCCGGGGTCTCACGGCCGCCAACTTCTGGCAGCCGGGAACGGCGGGCCCGCTGACCACCTCGGCGCCCGCGAGCGTTCTGCTACGCCGCCACGGCCGTACCGCTACCCTCTGCGTGAGCGAACCTCCCCGAACGGGCGAACCGATCGAGATCACCTGGGACCGTCCCGTGCGCGGGGTGAGCCGTGTGGACGACACGGTCGAAGTCCTCTCCACGGGCCGCCGCCTCACCGTCCGGGTTACCCCAGGTGTGTCATGTTCGACTCACCGATGTGAGCTGACTCTCAGCTGACCGCTTTGTGCGACCCCTACAAGCCGGACGCCCCCTGAGCAGTCGGAACGCCTGCATGCCGTCGAGGTTCTGTTCAGGGGCACCAGGAAAACGGGCCGGAGACTGTACGGAGTCGACGGCTCGCATTCCTTGCTGGGCTTCGTAAGGTCACTACATGACCGTTTTGGATGAGGCGCCGGGTGAGTCGACTGAGCCGACGGACGCGCGCGGCCGGGTGGCCGAGCTGCACGAGATCCGTGCGCAGGCGCTGGCCGGGCCGAGCGAGAAGGCGACCGAGGCGCAGCACGCCAAGGGCAAGCTGACCGGCCGGGAGCGCATCGAGCTGCTCCTGGACGCGGGTTCCTTCCAGGAGGTCGAGCAGCTGCGCCGGCACCGGGCGGTCGGGTTCGGCCTGGAGTCCAAGAAGCCGTACACGGACGGTGTGATCACCGGCTGGGGCACGGTGGAGGGCCGTACGGTCTTCGTCTACGCCCATGACTTCCGCATCTTCGGCGGCGCGCTGGGCGAGGCCCACGCCACGAAGATCCACAAGATCATGGACATGGCCATCGCGGCCGGTGCGCCTCTGGTCTCGCTGAACGACGGCGCCGGCGCCCGCATCCAGGAGGGCGTGTCCGCGCTCGCCGGCTACGGCGGCATCTTCCAGCGCAACACCAAGGCCTCCGGGGTCATCCCGCAGATCAGCGTGATGCTCGGCCCGTGCGCCGGCGGCGCGGCCTACAGCCCCGCGCTGACGGACTTCGTCTTCATGGTCCGCGAGACCTCGCAGATGTTCATCACCGGGCCGGACGTGGTGAAGGCGGTCACCGGCGAGGAGATCACGCAGAACGGCCTCGGCGGCGCCGACGTCCACGCGGAGACCTCCGGCGTCTGCCACTTCGCCTACGACGACGAAGAGACCTGCATCGCCGAGGTCCGCTACCTGCTCTCGCTGCTGCCGCAGAACAACCGTGAGAACCCGCCGCGGGTGGAGTCCACGGACGCGGCGGACCGCCGCAGCGAGGTGCTCCTGGACCTGGTCCCGGCGGACGGCAACCGGCCGTACGACATGACGAAGGTGATCGAGGAGATCGTCGACGACGGCGAGTACCTCGAGGTCCACGAGCGCTGGGCCCGCAACATCATCTGCGCGCTGGGCCGCCTGGACGGCCAGGTCGTGGGCATCGTCGCCAACCAGCCGCAGTCGCTCGCGGGTGTCCTGGACATCGAGGCCAGCGAAAAAGCTGCGCGCTTTGTCCAGATGTGTGACGCTTTTAATATCCCGATCGTCACTTTCCTGGATGTCCCAGGCTTCCTCCCCGGGGTCGACCAGGAGCACGGCGGCATCATCCGCCACGGCGCGAAGCTCCTCTACGCCTACTGCAACGCGACCGTGCCGCGGATCTCGCTGATCCTGCGCAAGGCGTACGGAGGTGCGTACATCGTCATGGACAGCCAGTCCATCGGTGCGGACCTGACGTATGCCTGGCCGACGAACGAGATCGCCGTGATGGGCGCCGAAGGTGCCGCCAACGTCATCTTCCGCCGGCAGATCGCCGACGCCGAGGACCCCGAGGCCATGCGGGCCCGCATGGTCAAGGAGTACAAGTCCGAGCTCATGCATCCGTACTACGCGGCCGAGCGCGGCCTGGTCGACGACGTCATCGACCCGACCGAGACCCGCGAGATCCTCATCCGCTCCCTGGCGATGCTGCAGACCAAGCACGCCGACCTGCCGTCGCGCAAGCACGGCAACCCCCCGCAGTAACCCAGCGGACCCTCCGCGACACCCTCGCGGAAACCTCTCTCACGGAGACTGAGACCTATGAGCACCCCTGACATTCGCGTCGAGAAGGGCCACGCCGAGCCCGAGGAAGTCGCCGCCATCACGGCCATCCTCCTGGCTCGCGCCGCGGCCGCCCCGTCGGACGTCCAGACCCACCGAGGCCGCGCAAAAGCCGGCTGGCGCCGCCTGGAGCGCGAGGGCGGCTTCCGCGCCCCGCACAGCTGGCACTGACGCCTGCGCCGCTTGAACGGCCCCGTTCTCCCCCTTGCGGGGAGGGCGGGGCCGTCGTCGTGAGAGCGCCTGCGGGCTCGGCGGGTCCCTGTATCGCGGCGGCTGGCTGCGGGCGAGTGGGAGGCCGACAAGCCACTGGGCTGCCGCAGACGGCGTACAGCCATCCGTGGCAGCCCAGTAGCCGCAAGAAACCACCTGTTACCGAAGGCGGGCCATCAACGCGTGCTCCACGAGAGTGATCAACGCGGACTTGGCGTCGGCACGATGCCGCGCGTCGGTCGTGATGATCGGCGTGTCGGGCCCGATCTGCAGGGCCTCCCGCACCTCGTCCGGGTTGTACGGCTGGCTGCCGTCGAAGCCGTTGAGGGCGATCACGAACGGGAGACCCGAGTTCTCGAAGTAGTCGACCGCGGGGAAGCAGTCCGCGAGACGCCGGGTGTCCACGAGCACGATCGCGCCGATCGCGCCGCGGACCAGGTCGTCCCACATGAACCAGAAGCGGTCCTGGCCGGGCGTACCGAAGAGGTACAGGATCAGGTCCTGGTCCAGGGTGATGCGTCCGAAGTCCATGGCGACCGTGGTGGTCGTCTTGTCTCCGGTGTGCGTGAGGTCGTCGATGCCCGCGCTGGCGGACGTCATGACGGCCTCGGTACGCAGCGGGTTGATCTCCGAGACGGCCCCTACGAACGTGGTCTTGCCCACGCCGAAGCCACCCGCCACCACGATCTTCGCTGAGGTGGTGGAGCGGGAAGGACCGCCGCTAGAGCTTGCGAAGTCCACTGAGCACCCTTTCGAGCAGTGTCACGTCTGGCTGGCCGCCGGCGTTCTCGTCGCCGCCGGGCTGATGGATCGCGACCAGTCCCGCTTCCGCCAAGTCGGCGACGAGGATCCTGGCCACGCCGAGAGGGATCGTCAGGAGTGCCGAGATCTCGGCAACCGACTTGATCTCCCGGCAGAGGTTGCAGATGCGCTGATGCTCGGGCAGCTGGCCCTGCATCTGGTGCGGCTGCGCGGTGGTGTGCACCAGCGCCTCGATGGCGAGCTGGTAGCGGGGCCTGGTGCGGCCGCCCGTCATGGCGTACGGGCGCACCAGGGGGTTGCTCGACGACCCTGCGGGCGCCGGCTCAGGGGCACGTCGATGCGGCTGCACGGGCTGGATGCGCGGCGCCGGCGGCTGGTCGTACGGCGACGGCCCGGGGCCCTGCGGACCCTGGGGCGCGTACGGCTGCTGACGCCGGTGGCTCGGGGTGGAGGGGAAGTTGTAACGGTTCGGGTTCTGGGAACCGTCGCCCTGGCCCTGGGCAGGGCCGTACGACCAGTTGCCCGAGGACGAACCGCCTGGGGGTGTTGCCACTTTCTCCTCCTCCGACCGTGCCGGGGCACCCAATCACTGTGGAGCCGCGTCCCGAAACCTTACGGCCCCGGGACGCCAAAACGCACCGTCTGTCTGTCAGTTGAGCAGGCTGCCCTGGAGCTCCGCACGGAGATCCGGCGTCAGGACCGAACCGGCACGGTCCACCAGAAGAGCCATCTCGTACCCAATGAGGCCGATGTCCGCCTCCGGGTGCGCCAGGACCGCGAGCGAGGAACCGTCGGATACGGACATGATGAAGAGGAATCCCCGCTCCATCTCCACAACCGTCTGGTTCACGCTGCCGCCCTCGAAGATGCGCGAGGCACCGGCGGTCAGTGAGGTCAGACCCGACGCGACGGCCGCCAGCTGGTCGGCGCGGTCGCGCGGGAACCCTTCGGACATCGCCAGAAGGAGTCCGTCGGCGGAGACCACCACGGTGTGGGACACCCCCGGGGTGTTGTCCACGAAGTTGGTGATCAACCAGTTCAGGTTCTGTGCCGCCTGGCTCATCGGGCTCACACTAACGCTCCTGGTTGTAGGTGCTGTCAGGACCACTGTGGTGATTCCTGGTGGCCTGGCCGTTCGTTTCACTGCCTGCGCCGGCGTTGCGTCCGCGCTGGACGCCCCGACGCAGGTTGCTCAGCCTGCCCCGGACGTCCTCCGGGGCGCGGGAGACCTGGGGGCCGCCCTGGGGGGTGGTCTCGGCGGCTCCCTCGACCAGGTTGGCCTTGGGCACCCGCCGCGGCAGGCCGGAGGCGGTGACCCCGCCCGCCTTGGGCTTCCTGAGCTGCGAGGCCTGCTGCCAGCGGTCGTCGTTCGTGGAACGCCAGTCGCCGGTGCCGGTACCAGTGCCGTTGCTCTCCGGTGTGGGGGCCGGCGCTTCCTGGTTCACCTGCCGGGCGCCGTTCGAACCGTTCGCAGCGGCCCCGAAGGCTCCGCGGCGGGGAAGTCCGGCGTCGGTCAGTGAGTGGCCGGCGGAAGGGGCCGGTCCCGGCTGGTCGAAGCCTACGCGGTCGTGCTCACTCACGTCAGCGGCCTGCGCGGATTCCGTTTCCGGAGCGTACTCGGACGAGTATCCGTTCCGGTAGCCGTCCTGCTGCGGCCAGTCGTCCTGGTAGCGCCGCTCCTCGAAGGCCGCGAAGGGCTCCGGGGCGGGGGCGGGGGCGGCGGCGGGCTCCTCGCGGACCGGCTCCGCATACGACGGCTCGGGGTAGCCGCCGTTGGACGAGAACGTGTCGTTCTGCGGCAGGCCGCCGTTCTGCGCGAAGTACGGCTCTTCGTACGACGGGCGGGGAGCCGGCTCGTCATACGCGGGGCGCTGCGGCTCCTCGTACGGAGTCTGCTGCGGCTCCTCGTAGGCGGGGCGCTGGTCGTAGCCGCCCGGCTGCTGCTCCTGGAATCCGGCGGGACCGTTGTCGTAGGACGACTGCCTGCCGTAGGGGTCGGC
Source organism: Streptomyces sp. DF42 (assembly GCF_058267695.1). Taxonomy (NCBI): domain Bacteria; kingdom Bacillati; phylum Actinomycetota; class Actinomycetes; order Kitasatosporales; family Streptomycetaceae; genus Streptomyces; species Streptomyces sp. DF42. The sequence goes on from NZ_CM177859.1 coordinate 6,821,132, forward strand.
GTAGGACGACTCGGCGGACTCCTGGCCCGGCTGGTCACCGTGCGACTGGGCCTCCAGGGCCGCGCGGCGCTCCTCGCGCATCAGCGAGCGGCCGACGGGGTCCAGCTCCCGGATGTCGTCCGGGACCTCGGTGTAGCGGCTGTCGTCGAAGCCGAGCTCCGCGGCCGTGCGCATCGGCAGGCCGTTGTTGAAGTCCTCGCCCTGGTAGCCCTGCTCCGGGATGATCTGCGAGACCGTGAACTCGTCGCGCGGCTGCTGCTCGCCGCCGCCACCGCCGTGGGTGATCGCGTCGGGCAGCATGACCAGCGAGGTCGTACCGGCCTGCTCGCCCGAGGGGCGCAGCTGGACGCGGATGCCGTGCCGGTCGGACAGCCGGCCGACCACGAACAGGCCCATGCGCTGGGAGATCGCGGCGTCCACGGTCGGCGGGTTGGCCAGCTTGTGGTTGATGTCCGCGAAGTCCTCGGCGGTGAGGCCGATGCCCTTGTCGTGGATCTCGATCATGATGCGGCCGTCGGGCAGACGGGTCGCGGTGACGCGGACCTTGGTCTGCGGGGAGGAGAACGTCGTCGCGTTCTCCAGGAGCTCGGCGAGCAGGTGCACGAGGTCGGTGACCGCGCGGCCGTGGATCTCGGCCTCCGGGACGCCCGACAGCTCGACGCGCTCGTACTGCTCCACCTCGGAGGAGGCGGCGCGCAGGACGTCGACCAGCGGGACCGGCTGGTCCCAGCGGCGGCCGGGCTCCTCGCCGGCGAGGACCAGGAGGTTCTCGCCGTTGCGGCGCATACGGGTCGCGAGGTGGTCCAGGCGGAAAAGGTTCTCCAGCTGGTCCGGGTCGGCCTCGTTGTTCTCCAGGTCGGTGATCAGGGTCAGCTGGCCCTCGATCAGCGACTGGTTGCGCCGGGACAGGTTGGTGAAGATCGCGTTGATGTTGCCACGGAGCAGGGCCTGCTCGGAGGCGAGTCGTACGGCCTCGCGGTGGACCTGGTCGAAGGCGCGGGCGACCTCGCCGATCTCGTCCTTGGTGTTGATCGGGATCGGGGCGACCCGGGTGTCGACCCGGCCGGGGTCGGTGCGCGAGAGCTGGTCGACCAGCATCGGCAGGCGCTGCTCGGCGATACCGAAGGCGGCGTTGCGCAGCTGGCGCATCGAGCGGGACATCTGGCGGGCGACGGCACCGGCCAGGATGAACGCCAGGAGCAGGGCGACGACGACTGCGGCACCCGTGATCAGGGCGTCGCGCTTGGCGTTGTCGGCGATGTTCGAGGCCTCGTTCACGGCCTTGTCGGCCATGTCCGCCTGGATCTGGCGGTAGACGTCGGCCCGGAGGGTGGTGACCCCCCACCAGTTCTCGGCGGTGGTGCCCTTCTGCGCGAGCAGGGCACGGGCGCTCGGGTCGGTGGTCTGCAGCGCCGAGAGCGCCGTGACCATCTCCGTCGGGTCGGACGGCGGCGGCACGTAGACCTGGTTGGCGGCCGCGGCCTTCGCGGCGGCCTGCTTGGCCTGGGCCGTGCCCTCGGCCTTCGCCTTGGCCTCCAGGTCGACGAGCTTCTTCGCGTCCGCCTCGGTACCGCCGGCCTTGTACTCCTCGATGGCTATGCCCTCGAGGTAGGCGTAGGACGACAGGGCGACGCGCTGCTTGGCGAGGTCGTCCTTCTTGGGGCCGGGGCTGACCAGCACGTGCATGCCGATCGACCGCTCCAGGGACAGAGCGGCCTGGGTCAGCGAGATCGCGTAGACGGTACGGCCGTAGCTGGTGATGTTGCCGGTGCCCAGACCGAGCTCGTTGGCGAACTCCATCAGGGGGTGGGCGACGGCGACGTAGCCCTCTTCGGTCTGCACTCCGGAGACCTTGGAGGAGTAGGCGATGGTACGCAGCGTGGCCAGCTGCGGCTCGGCCTGCCGGAAAAGCTTGAGGCGGCGCAGCAGGCCGGCCTTCTTCGGCATGTTCTGCGCCGCCTCGTCGAAGGCGTCTGCTGCGTCGTCGGTCGCCTTGCGGGCCGCGGCGACCGTCTTCTTGTCCTCGGCGGTCTCGCTCTTGCCCTTGAGCAGCGGTGCGGCGGTGATGTCACGCTCGTTGTTGACCGCGTTGGCGTAGGTCAGGGAGGCCCGCACCAGACGCGCGGTGCTCTCGGCGTCCTGCGCCTCCTGCCAGGTGTCGATCGAGCTCTTCACCTGGAAGCCGCCCATGACCAGGCCGACCGTCACGGGTATGAGCAGGATCGCGTTCAGCCGGGTCGGCACCCGCCAGTTGCGGGGGGAGAATCGGCCGCCGCTCGGAGCGGGGACGGCCGTCGGCTCCGAACCGGGCACAGGGGCGGGCGCCGCACCGCGCGGCGGCGGGGTGAAGTTGCCCCGGGCCGACGGCTCGGGACCGTTCTTGCTTCGCCTCACTCGACCAACAACCTCTCGGCGGCGGGCACCAACGTTGTGCCGCAGTGTCTCAGAGCCCAGTACGCCACTGAGTACGCAGTACTACTGAGTACGTCTTTGACTATTGGGCAGTTCACGCATTCCAGCACGACGGCCTGCGCTCTTCCAAACAGTGGAAAGCGAGGATTCCGTGTGATGTAAGCCCCAGATAAAACGGTCATAAAGAACGAGCCCCGTCAAATGACGGGGCTTTTGTGTGCGCAGCGGCACCGATTGGCAACCACCCGTGGCCGTACCACGCGATTCCACTGTCAAAACGTTATGAACACCGGGGCCGACCGTGTCAAAGGCCACAGCCGACTCCGGTGCTCCTACGACAACTGCCGTACGGCATTGCCGACTTGAAGACGATCTACCGCAGCCGCGCCATGAGAGCGTGTTCGACCAGCGTGATCAGCGCACTCTTGGCATCGGCCCGGTGACGGGCGTCGGTCGTGATGATCGGGGTGTCGGGGCCTATCTGCAGGGCCTCGCGCACCTCCTCGGGAGCGTACGGCTGGTGCCCCTCGAAGCCGTTGAGCGCGACGACGAACGGGAGACCCGAGTTCTCGAAGTAGTCGACCGCGGGGAAGCAGTCGGCCAGGCGCCGGGTGTCCACGAGCACGATCGCGCCGATCGCGCCCCGGACCAGGTCGTCCCACATGAACCAGAAGCGGTCCTGGCCGGGCGTACCGAAGAGGTACAGGATCAGGTCCTGGTCCAGGGTGATGCGTCCGAAGTCCATGGCGACCGTGGTGGTCGTCTTGCCACCGGTGTGCGTGAGGTCGTCGATGCCCGCCGAAGCAGACGTCATGACGGCCTCGGTGCGCAGCGGGTTGATCTCCGAGACGGCGCCGACGAACGTGGTCTTGCCCACGCCGAAGCCACCCGCCACCACGATCTTCGCGGAGGTGGTCGCCCGCCCTCCGTCAGAGCTTGCGAAGTCCACTGAGCACCCTTTCGAGCAGGGTCACGTCCGGCGCACCGGTCGTCTCGTCGCCACCAGGCTGGTGGATGGCGACGAGCCCGGCCTCGGCCAGGTCCGCGACAAGAATCCGGGCTACGCCCAGTGGCATGGCCAGGAGCGCCGACACCTCGGCGACCGACTTCACCTCACGGCACAGGTGGCAGATGCGCTGGTGCTCCGGGAGCAGCCCCATGAGCGCTGCCGGGTCGGCCGTCGTGCTGATCAGCGCCTCGATGGCGAGCTGATAGCGCGGCCGCGTCCGGCCGCCGGTCATCGCGTAAGGACGTACCAGCGGCTGGTCGCCCTCATCCTCGTACGGCTCCGCGTACGGATCATGAGAGGCGGTGGGCGGGGTCATGAATCCTCCGGGCGGGACAGCATGTCGGTCATTCGTGCCGTCAGAAAGGCCGATGGGGGGATTGCGGCGGCCGGACGGTGATGTGGTGAGACGGGTGGTGCTGTAAGAGTCAGTGGAGCAGACTGCCTTGCAGTTCGGCGCGGAGGTCGGGTGTGAGTACCGCGCCCGCCCGGTCGACCAGCAGCGCCATCTCGTAGCCCACCAGGCCGATGTCGCACTCGGGGTGCGCGAGTACGGCGAGGGACGAGCCGTCCGAGACGGACATCAGGAAGAGAAAACCGCGTTCCATCTCGACGACCGTCTGCGCCACGCTGCCCCCCTCGAAGATCCGGGAGGCCCCGGCCGTCAACGAGGTGAGACCGGACGCGACGGCCGCCAGTTGATCGGCACGGTCACGGGGGAAGCCTTCCGACATCGCCAGAAGGAGACCGTCCGCCGACACGACGACGGTGTGGGACACCCCGGGGGTGTTGTCCACGAAGTTGGTGATCAACCAGTTGAGGTTCTGTGCCGCCTGGCTCATCTGGCTCAACTAACGCTCCTGCTGGTGAGTGGGGCTCGGGAAGCTGCCGGTCTGGCCGGTACCGGCCTGGCGACCCTGCGCGATGCCCCGACGAAGATTGGTCAGCCGGCCGCGTACGTCGTCAGGCGAACGCGAGACAGCCGGACCGGATTGGTGCTGTTGCTGCTGAGCCGTGCCCGGGACGAGGTTCGCCCGCGGCACCCGGCGCGGCAGGCCGGAGGTGGTGACGCCGCCCGCCGCCGGCTGCCTGACGCGTTCCGCCTGCCGGACGAGGTCGTCGTTCGGTGAGGCGCGCCAGGAAGAGGTGACGGGACGCTGTGCGGAGGTGGAGTGCTCCGGTGCGGGGGCGGAGGCCGGAGCCGACGGCTGCTGCGCCGCGGAGCCGTTGCCCTGCTGCCCGGAGCCGTCGCTCTGCTCGCTGCCGTGGAACCAGTTGGTCTCCAGCGTGTCGTACAGCGGTGTACGACCGTCGCCCGGGCCGCTCGCCGGAGGCAGCGCCTCGGGCTCCTGGCGGGCGGGCCGCTGCTGCGGACGCGACGGGGCCGGCGGCCGCGGGGCACCGAAGCCGCCCTGGTTGCCGCCTGCCTGCGGCCGCTCGAACTGCCCGGTGCCACCGGGGTTCGCGCGACCCGGCAGCGAGTGCTGGCCGGTGGAGCCGCTGTCGTAGCCCGGCGCGGGGAACTGGCCCGTGGAGCTGCCGTCGTACCCGTATGCCTGGGGGCTCGCGAACTGGCCTGTGTTGGCCGGGTTGCTCGGGTTGTTCTGGCCGTTCGGGCTGCCCTGGCCGTTCTGCCCGTCCGGAGTGCCGAACACGTCCGAGCGGACGAACTGGCCCGTGTTCTGCGAACCGTTCGTGCCCGACTGCGGCGTACCGAAGTCCTGCTGGGCGTACTGGCCGGTGTTCTGCGGCGAGTCCGCGCCGGGACGGCCGTACTGGCCCGTGTGCTGCGGGTTGCCCGGCGCCGGAACACCGAAGTCGGGGCGGGGGAAGTCCGAGGCGGGGCCCTGGGAGAACTCGGTCGGGGAGCCGGGACCCTGACGGCCGTCGGTCCGCGGGATCGCCGGCATCTCCGACGTCGAGCCGGGACCCTGACGGTCGTCGATACGCGGCATCCGGGAGGTCTCGTCGTGACCGCGCGGGGTGTCGAGCGAGGCGCGCGGCACCGGCGGCTGCGCGTTCTCGTCGCTCCAACTCGGCGTACGGGGCTGCGGGTTGCCGCCCGGCAGCTCGGCCCGCGGACCACCGCGGCCCGGCAGCTGCGGCTGACGGCCACGCCGGCCGCCACCACGCCCGCCCTGCTCGTTGCCGGCGTTGCCCGGAGCCGGGGACTGCGGCGGTACGGCGCCACGAGCGCCGCCGAAGCTGTCCTGGCCCGTGCCCGCGGCCTGCAGGCCCTGCGGCGCGCCCGGCGCCTGACCGAAGCCGGCGCCCGCACCCGCGGGAGACGGCCGGCCCTGCTGAGGGGCTGCCGGGGACTGTGGTCCACGCTGCCCGCCCGGCGCTCCCGGACGGCCGCCGCCGTTGCCACCGGCACCCGGCAGCGCGGCACGCGGACCCGGAGCGGCACCCAGCAGACCGCCACCGGAGGGGGCACCGGCACCGAGCGCACCGCCCGGAGCGCCACCGCCCGGCGCACCCGCGCCGAGGGGGCCACCGGGGGCGCCGGCACCGGCCTGGCGTCGTGCCGCGGCCGCACCGGCGGCGGCCTGCGCGGCGGCCGGACCGCCGCTCACTGCGGCGCCCTGACCCGACTTGGGCTGCGGCTTCCTGCCGCCCTGGGCGACATCGACGGGCAGCATGACCAGCGCGGTCGTACCACCGGAGTCGGAGGGGCGCAGCTGGATGCGGATGCCGTGGCGCTGCGACAGACGACCGACCACGAACAGACCCATGCGGCGGGAGACGGAGACGTCCACGGTGGGCGGCGAGGCGAGCCGCTCGTTGATCGCGCCGAGGTCCTCGGGGGAGAGGCCGATGCCGGTGTCGTGGATCTCGATCAGGACGCGGCCGTCGGGCAGCGCGTGACCGGTGACCTTGACCTTGGTCTGCGGCGAGGAGAACGAGGTGGCGTTCTCCAGCAGCTCGGCGAGCAGGTGCACGAGGTCGTTGACGACCCGGCCGGCCACTTCGGTGGTCGGCACGGAGGACAGCTCGATGCGCTCGTACTGCTCCACCTCGGACGCGGCGGCGCGGAGCACGTCGACCAGCGGGACCGGTCGGGTCCAGCGGCGGCCGGGCTCCTCACCCGCGAGGACGAGGAGGTTCTCACCGTTACGGCGCATGCGGGTCGCGAGGTGGTCGAGCTTGAACAGCGAGGACAGCTGGTCCGGGTCGGCCTCGCGGGACTCCAGTTCGGAGATCAGCGACAGCTGGCGCTGGATAAGACCCTGGGAGCGGCGCGAGAGGTTGGTGAACATCGCGTTGACGTTGCCCCGCAGCAGGGCCTGCTCGGCGGCGAGGCGGACCGCCTCGCGGTGCACGTCGTCGAAGGCCGCGGCCACCTGGCCGATCTCGTCCTTGGAGTGCACACCGACCGACTCGACGGAGGTGTCGACGTCCTGCGGGTCCGACTCGGACAGCTGCTTGACCAGCTCGGGCAGCCGGTCCTGGGCGACCTTGGTGGCGGTCTCCTGCAGCCGGCGCAGCGAGCGGATCATGGACCGGGCCACCACGAAGGCGCCGACGAGCGAGACACCGAGGACGAGCAGGATCAGCGCACCGGAGATGATCGCCTCGCGCTCGGAGGCGGAGCGCAGCTCGCGGGCCTTCTGCTCCATGTCCTCGAGCAGCGTGTGCTCGATCTTCTTCATCTGCTCGATCTTGGTCGAGCTGTCGTCCACCCAGTCCTGGTACGACCGCTTCGGCAGGTCGGACAGGCCGTCCGTGGAGGCGAGGGCACGGCCGGCGTACTTGTCGGTGGCCGTGATCGTCGCGTTGTTCTCCTCGATGGGCTTGAGGAGGGCGACCGCCGAGTCCGTGCCGTAGATGCTCTTGAAGGTGCGCAGTTCGGAGCCCTGGCTCTGCAGCGCCGACTCGGCGTACAGCCGGTCGTTCTCCGAGAGCTTGCCGACGTTCGTGTTGTTCGCGGGAAGCGCCGCCGCGAGGACCGCGCGCTGCACGGACGCGTACTCCTTGGCGGAGGAGAACGCGGCCAGCGAACGTGTGCGCTGGATCATCTCGGGGTTGCTGGTGGCCTCGGCCATGTCCTGCGAGAGGTCCAGCAGGTGCGTGATGAGGCGATGGTAGGACTCGACGGTCTGGGACGAGTTGAGCTTGGTCTCGTAGGCCCCGGCCCGGACCTTCTGCAGCGAGCCCAGGTCGCTGACGACGCTGACGAGGCTCTCGCGGACACCCTGGAGGTGGTTGTCCTCGCCGGAGACGTCGATCTGTTCGGCGGCGTCCTTGAAGTTCTGCTCGGCCCGGTCCGTCTTGTCGCGGTAGCCCTTGACCGTGTAGGCGCTGCCGTTCGAGCCGTGCGCCAGCGGGCCGGCGGACTGGTCGCGCTCCTCCTGGAGCGCGGCGGCCAGCTCGGTGGCCTGCTTGGTCATGTCCGTCAGCAGCTTCATGTTGTCGAGCTGCTGGATGTCGTCCATGTTGTCGCTGATGCGCAGGGCGCCCAGCGAGGTCGCCGCCACCACGGGGAGCGCGAGCAGCGACACCAGGCGCGTGGAGATTCGCCAGTTGCGCAGCGCGACGCGCGATCCGGGGCCGCCCGAGCCCTTCGGCGGCTTGACCGGCGGGGGAGTGGTGCCGGAGGACCCGGAAGGTCCGGACGCACCGGGGCGCCCGGAGCGCTCACCGCCGTCGCCGGACGCCAGGCCCTGGTTCTGGGCGTGCTGGGGCGAGGAACTGCCGGCATTGGGGCCAGTCCCGCCGTGCGGCTCCGGCTCCGCCGAAGCACTGCCATCCCTCTTGAAACGTCCCTGCACTAGCGTCGCAACCTCTGGACCAGGCGCCCCTCCGCGTGAACGGAAGGACACGGTGTCGGCGTATTGGAGAGCGCCCTGAACGCGCCCCCCTGTTGGTCGTGAGTGACCGGAGCTGGCTCCCCCTTCTCGCCGTCACGCGGCGCTCGTTGCGCCCCCTGTGCGCCGGCTCGATCCCGCGGCGGTCCGTGGCATTCCAGCACAGAGCAGGATCTCCAACAAGGCTCGCGGGTCATGCCGTGACCTACGTGACAGCACGTGAGTGTCAGGTCACCAGCCGTAGACGGGGATCGCCCGCATAACGGACGTATGCCCGCGAGTTGCACGGGATCGGACGGTGTCCCAGTCGCCATGATCAGGAGCGGAATGATGGGTTCAGGGGGTCAATGTCCGTTTCGTTGGGGCGGGTTGTGGGCCTGAATTGACCGGTTTGCCCGCCACTCCGTGAGCAAACTCACACGCCGATCAAGGGGCCTCCCCGTCTCCGGACGGGAATTGCATGTTTAGTCTGGCGCTTTACAAGACGTAACGTTTTGACAACCGCGCTCGCACAGGAGACCCTTCGGCCTGGCCGGGCGCCCCTAGACGACAAGGTCACGTACAACAGTGAAGACGACGATGATGTTCCGCAACATAGCCAACCCGCGGCGCACGACGCTGGCTCACCTCGAGGACGCCGACGCGCTGCAGGCCCCGCAGCAGCCGGAGCACTCCGTCGACCTCCCGGCCCAGACGGCCAACCCGCGACGCACCATTCTGATGGACGTGCCGGCGGGTATGCCGGTGGCCTCCGCAGCCGAGTAGCGCGGCCGGACGGTCACGCCCCGCCTGTCAACTTCCTGGCCGCGGCCACCTTTTCCCGGTGCAGCTCCTTCAGCCGCTGCAGCACCTTGGTGTTCTTCCGGATCATTCCCTTCTGGATCCGCGTCTCGGTATCCAGCCAGGACTCCAGGAGATTCGTACTCCGCTTGCACGTCACATCGGCAGCCGCCGTCCTCCTCTCCTTCTGAGTCACTTCCCCCTGAGTGAACGCGGGCGTGCGGAAGGGGTCCATCGGAGAGGCGTAGTCGTACCCCTTCTCCTTCATGCAGGCGGACCAGCGGGTGAAGAGGGACTTCATTTCGGGGTCCCGCAGGGAATCCTTGTAGCTGTCGGTGGAGATATTGCTGGCCGCGGTCACTCCCGCCGGGTACGCGTAGGGCTCGGCGAACTTCTTGATGGACGAGCCCAGGCAGCCCGTGTCCGGCACCGCCTTTCCCCGGTGCTCCAAATCGCCGTTCTTCTCTCCTGAGATTCCCTGCTTCGCGATCCGTAGAGGACTTTCTTCTGGTCCGCGGTGAGTTTCGGCTCCGGCTCGGGCGGCTGCGGTGGAAGCCGGTATCCGTAGCGGTTCGCGTCGTCCATGCTCGACAGTCCGTACCGCCGGTCGGAGGTGGCTGCCGGTGCCGGTTTCCCGGGCGGCCGGTAGGGAAGTCCGAAGTTCGTCATGCAGTCCCGCGCCATCACCTGCTGGGCGCTTTCGATGACCTCGTATTCGGCGTCGCTGTAGCTGTACGCCGCGATCGGCAACCGGCAGGTGTAGTCGGCCCTGCCGGGCGTCGTGCCGCCGGTGGACGGCTCCGGTGCCCCGTAGGTGGTGACCGGGCCCCGTCCCGAGGAATCGTGGGAGGCGCAGCCCGTCAGCAGCGCAAGGCAGAGGGGGAGGGCGAGGGACAGGGCGGGGATCGCCGAACGCTTCATGATTCCAAACGCCTCTGGGATACCTCTGAGGGATGGCTCTGGGGGAGCCCCGCGCAGGGCGCGGCGGATTCCATGGCCGAAAGACAGTGGCTTTCCGGCCGGAAAGGCGCTGCGCGGTGCGCCGGGCCAGCCGAACGGCACACGGCCCGACCGGTTAACCTGGGGCGTCAGTACGCCGGTTCTCAGTGAGGGGCGCAGGATCCCGTGCGCATCGCCAGATTCTCCATCGACGGGAACGTCGCCTTCGGCGCGGTCGAGGGCGACAAGCCGGACGAGCTCGTCCTCGACATCATCAAGGGCATCCCGTTCGCGGACTTCGAGCTCTCCGGTACGAAGGTTCCGCTGAGCAAGGTCCGGCTGCTGCCGCCGGTGCTCCCCAACAAGGTCGTGGCCTTCGGCCGCAACTACGCGGAGCACGCGCGCGAGCTGGGCCACGAGGTGCCCGACGCCCCGTTCGCCTTCTTCAAGCCCTCCACCTCGGTGATCGGCCCGGGCGACGAGATCCAGTACCCGTCCTTCACCGAGGACCTGCACCACGAGGCCGAGCTGGCCGTGGTCATCGGCCGTATGTGCCGCGAGGTCCCACGCGAGCGCGTCAAGGACGTCGTCCTCGGCTACACCTGCGCCAACGACATCACCGCTCGCGACGTCCAGAAGCGCGAGAAGCAGTGGGCGCGGGCCAAGGGCTTCGACACCTCCTGCCCGCTGGGCCCGTGGGTGGAGACAGGCCTCGACATCGCTGCCGCGAGCGACCTGACCATCCAGCTCACGGTCAACGGCGAGCAACGCCAGCTCGGCCGCACCAGCGAGATGATCCACTCGATCGAGGATCTGATCGTCAACATCTCCGAGGCCATGACGCTGCTCCCCGGCGACGTGATCCTCACGGGCACCCCGGCAGGCGTCGGACCGCTCACCGTCGGCGACGAGGTCGCCGTCACCATCGAAGGCATCGGCACTCTCACCAACAAGGTTGTCAAGCGTGGCTAGCGCACCCGGCTCCCCAGTTCGCGTCCGTTTCTGTCCGTCGCCCACCGGTAACCCCCATGTGGGCCTGGTGCGCACCGCCCTGTTCAACTGGGCGTTCGCCCGGCACCACCAGGGCACGCTCGTCTTCCGCATCGAGGACACCGACGCGGCCCGCGACTCCGAGGAGTCGTACAACCAACTGCTCGACGCGATGCGCTGGCTGGGCTTCGACTGGGACGAGGGCCCCGAGGTGGGCGGCCCGCACGCGCCGTACCGCCAGTCGCAGCGCATGGATCTGTACAAGGACATCGCGGGCAAGCTCCTGGACGCGGGTCACGCGTACCACTGCTACTGCTCCCAGGAGGAGCTGGACACCCGCCGCGAGGCCGCCCGCGCCGCCGGCAAGCCGTCCGGCTACGACGGCCACTGCCGTGACCTGAGCGCCGGGCAGGTCGAGGAGTACAAGGCCCAGGGCCGTACCCCGATCGTCCGCTTCCGCATGCCCGACGAGACGATCACCTTCACGGACCTGGTCCGCGGCGAGCTGACGTTCACCCCGGAGAACGTGCCGGACTACGGCATCGTCCGCGCGAACGGCGCCCCGCTGTACACCCTCGTCAACCCGGTCGACGACGCACTGATGGAGATCACCCACGTCCTGCGCGGCGAGGACCTGCTCTCCTCCACCCCGCGCCAGATCGCGCTGTACAAGGCGCTGACCGAGCTGGGAATCGCCAAGGGCACCCCTCACTTCGGCCACCTGCCGTACGTGATGGGTGAGGGCAACAAGAAGCTCTCCAAGCGCGACCCGCAGTCGTCGCTGAACCTCTACCGCGAGCGCGGCTTCCTCCCTGAGGGCCTGCTCAACTACCTCTCGCTGCTTGGCTGGTCGCTCTCGGCGGACCAGGACATCTTCGCGATCGACGAGATGGTGGCGGCCTTCGACATCGCGGACGTCAACCCCAACCCGGCCCGCTTCGACCTCAAGAAGTGCGAGGCGATCAACGCCGACCACATCCGTCTGCTGGATGTGAAGGACTTCACCGAGCGCTGCGCACCGTGGCTGCGGGCGCCGTTCGCCCCGTGGGCGCCGCAGGACTTCGACGAGGCCAAGTGGCAGGCGGTCGCCCCGCACGCCCAGACCCGTCTGAAGGTCCTGTCGGAGATCACGGACAACGTCGACTTCCTGTTCCTGCCGGAGCCGGTCGAGGACGAGGCGAGCTGGCAGAAGGCGATGAAGGAGGGCTCGGACGCCCTGCTCCGTACGGCCCGCGAGAAGCTCGAGTCGGCCGACTGGACCTCCGCCGAGTCGCTGAAGGAGGCCGTCCTGGCCGCCGGCGAGGCCCACGGCCTCAAGCTCGGCAAGGCCCAGGCCCCGGTCCGTGTCGCCGTCACCGGCCGCACGGTCGGCCTGCCCCTCTTCGAGTCCCTGGAGATCCTGGGCAGGGAGAAGACCCTGTCCCGCATCGACGGGGCACTGGCGAAGCTCACGGCCTGACACCTACGGTCGGATCATGAGCACTCGCGCCGTGGTCTGGGACGTCGACGACACCCTGTTCGACGCTGCGTTCATCGGGGGATGACCCCCGAACCCCCAGCCGGTCCGGGGGTACTGTCGGTGTCATGGCGATCGCAGCTGTCGTTTGGGACGTCGACGACACCCTGTTCGACTACACGACCGCGGACCGCGTGGGCATGCGGGGCCATCTCGCCGCCGAGGGCCTGCTCGACGGTTACGACACCGTCGAGCAGGCCCTCGCGCGGTGGCGGGCGATCACCGACCGGCAGTGGGCACGGTTCTCGGCGGGCGAGGTGACCTTCGACGGCCAGCGCCGCGACCGTGTACGGGTGTTCCTCGGCGAGCAGCTGGGCGACGACGAGGCCGACGCGTGGTTCGCGCGCTACCGGACGCACTACGAGTCCGCCTGGGCCCTCTTCCCGGACGTCCTGCCCGCTCTGGACGCCCTCGCGGTCAGCCACCGCCACGCCGTCCTGTCCAACTCCAGCATCCACGTCCAGGACCACAAGCTGCGCTCGCTCGGCGTGCACCACCGCTTCGAGGTCGTCCTGTGCGCCGCCGAACTCGGCGTCTCCAAGCCCGAGGCCGGCGCCTTCCTGGCCGTCTGCGAGGCCCTGGAACTCGCCCCGCACCATGTGGCGTACGTCGGCGACCACCCGGAGATCGACGGGCGCGGTGCCGCCGACGCCGGGCTGCTGTCGGTCTGGATCGACCGCGACGGCGCGCACACCGGCGGGGGCAGGCATACCGCCGGTGGCGCCCGCACGGGCCCGCACCGGATCGCCTCCCTCGCCGAACTCCCCGCGATCCTCGGCGCCGATACCCGTTTTGGAGCCCCGTCCACCTTCAGGTAATGTTCTTCCTGCGCCGCCGGAGAGCGGGCCGAAAGGCCGGAGACCGGAGGAGCAAACTAGAACAAGATCCCCACAGGGGCTTGCGTTCCAGTGGCCTATGGTGTAATTGGCAGCACGACTGATTCTGGTTCAGTTAGTCTTGGTTCGAGTCCAGGTAGGCCAGCTCGCAGAGCTCATCTGCAAAGGCGGAGATCAACTCCGCGAAGCCCCCGTTGTGTAGCGGCCTAGCACGCTGCCCTCTCAAGGCAGTAGCGCCGGTTCGAATCCGGTCGGGGGTACTGATCTCGATCAACTCGGGATCGCTAGGGCCCCCGTTGTGTAGCGGCCTAGCACGCCGCCCTCTCAAGGCGGTAGCGCCGGTTCGAATCCGGTCGGGGGTACGCAAAGCTCAAAACCATATTGGTCTATGGTGTAATTGGCAACACTACGGTTTCTGGTACCGTCATTCTTGGTTCGAGTCCAGGTAGACCAGCTCGGATCTGCGGAAACGTTAGATCCTCGCCCCCGTTGTGTAGCGGCCTAGCACGCCGCCCTCTCAAGGCGGTAGCGCCGGTTCGAATCCGGTCGGGGGTACAACAGGAAGGCCCTTCGCTTCGGCGGGGGGCCTTCTTCGTGTCCGGCGGCGGCTACCCGAAGCCGTACCGCCGCGTCGTCTCCTCCTCCTGGGCCAGCCGCCGCAGTGCCTGCAGCATCGGCTCCGTCAGCACGGCACCGAGTACGGCCGTCTCCACCTTCTCCGCCTCGGACGGATGTGTCTCCACGAAGTCCAGGTCGAGTTTCGCGGTCTCGTGCATCAACGTCCCGTACGACATGAGGAGTTCGGCGCCCCATTCGTAGCCGAGTCTGCGGAAGGCGGCCACCGCCACCACCAGTGAGCGGTATGCGGGGGAGATGGTCGTGAGCCGCTTGGCGTTCACCCAGCCGAGCCGGTCCAGGAGGGTGCTGACCTCCTCGTGTGCGGACCGGACGTACTCGTCGTCCTCGTCCGGCTCCGGCACCTGCGGCAGGGCCCACAGGGCCGCGCCGAGGCGGATCGCCCGGCCCAGGGAGTCGTCGTCCACGTGCCCGAGCACCTCGCGCACCTTCGCCACCGGTACCCCGCCCACCTGGATCATCGCCCGCACCAGTCGAAGCCGGCGCAGGTGCTCCCCGTCGTACTCGGCGGTCCTCGCGTTGATCTGCCGGCCGGGCGCCAACAGCCCTTCACGCAGGTAGTACTTGATCGTCGCGGTGGACACCCCACTGCGCTCGCTGAGCTCGGCCAGCCGCATCTCTTGCGCCTCTCCTTGGGAAGTGCCACTATCCAAGCACCGCAGGAGGATAGTGCCGCTATCCCATACGGGGGAGGGGTCGCCATGTTCGCGAAACCGGTGCCTGGCCGTACGACCGCGGATGCCGAAGGCGATGTGGTGGTCCTGCTCATCGGGATGCGGGTCAACCACTTCTGGGCGGTGCACCAGTGGCTGCCGGTCATGCTGTCGATGTTCCGCATGCTTGGGGAGCTTGCGCGGGACGCTGACCGGGGGCTGCTGGGGCGCGTCGTGCTGACGGCCTCGCCGCGGACGTACTACGTCGTCCAGTACTGGGAGAGCAAGGAGAAGCTCTACGCGTACGCCGCCTCACCGGACATGTTCCACCACCGCGCGTGGGGAATCGTCAACCGCAAGGAGCGGGCGGGGAAGGTGCGCGGGCACGTGGGGCTGTGGCACGAGGCGTACGTGGTGCCCGAGGGGTCGTACGAGTCGATCTACTTCGACATGCCGGCCGTCGGTCTCGCGGGCGCGCACGGGCAGGTGCCGGTGGAGAAGCGCGGGCGGTATGCCCGGGACCGGTTCGCGCACCGGTCGGCGGGGGCGGGCCGGAAGGCTGGCTGACCAGGGGGGATCGGGGGATCGGGGAGGGTCTGCCGCGGCGTTGGGGCGGGCCCTCCTCGGATGTGCCCGAAGGGTTTTGGCGCCGGTCAGCCGGTGCGGCGCAGGGCCTCGGAGAGGCGCGCGGCGGCGTCGATGACAGCCTGGGCGTGCATGCGGCCCGGGTGGCGCGTCAGGCGCTCGATGGGGCCGGAGACCGAGACGGCGGCCACCACGCGGTTGGAGGGGCCCCGGACGGGCGCGGAGACGGAGGCGACACCCGGCTCCCGCTCGCCGATGGACTGGGCCCAGCCGCGGCGTCGTACGCCCGAGAGTGCGGTGGCGGTGAAGCGGGCGCCCTGCAGGCCCCGGTGCAGGCGCTCCGGCTCTTCCCAGGCCATCAGGATCTGCGCCGAGGAACCGGCCTTCATCGTGAGCGTCGAACCGACCGGGACGGTGTCCCGAAGGCCGGACAGGCGCTCCGCCGCGGCGACGCAGATGCGCATGTCGCCCTGGCGGCGGTAGAGCTGCGCGCTCTCGCCCGTGATGTCCCGGAGGTGGGTCAGCACCGGGCCCGCGGTCGCGAGGAGGCGGTCCTCGCCCGCCGCCGCGGCCAGCTCCGCCAGCCGGGGGCCGAGGATGAAACGGCCCTGCATGTCACGTGCCACCATACGGTGGTGCTCCAGGGCCACGGCCAGTCTGTGGGCCGTGGGTCGTGCCAGTCCGGTGGCCGCCACCAGTCCCGCGAGGGTGGCCGGCCCGGACTCCAGGGCGCTGAGGACAAGGGCTGCCTTGTCCAGAACGCCCACGCCGCTGCTGTTGTCCATGAAACGATACTCACGTCTCACTCTGTGAAACGCAAGTTCCTTTTTCCGTGAGACGCGCAACCCTTGTATGCACGGCGGCCCGCAGACCGAACGGGCCGGATGACGGATGCCCGTGAACAGGGGCCGGGTGCCGTCTCCTCAAGATCTCTAGTTGGGCCGGTGGACGTTTGCCGGCCGGAGGGAAAGCGATGGGTAGGACACTCGCGGAGAAGGTCTGGGACGACCACGTCGTCCGGCGCGCCGAGGGCGAGCCCGACCTCCTCTTCATCGATCTGCACCTCCTGCACGAGGTGACCAGCCCGCAGGCCTTCGACGGTCTGCGCAAGAGCGGTCGCCCGGTGCGCCGTCTCGACCTCACCATCGCGACCGAGGACCACAACACCCCGACCCTCGACATCGACAAGCCGATCGCGGACCCGGTCTCCCGGGTCCAGCTGGAGACGCTGCGCAAGAACGCCGCCGAGTTCGGTGTGCGCCTGCACTCGCTCGGCGATGTCGAGCAGGGCGTCGTGCACGTCGTGGGCCCGCAGCTGGGTCTGACCCAGCCCGGTACGACGGTCGTGTGCGGTGACTCCCACACCTCCACGCACGGCGCCTTCGGCGCGCTGGCGTTCGGCATCGGCACCTCGCAGGTCGAGCACGTGCTGGCCACCCAGACGCTGCCGCTGGCCCGCCCCAAGACCATGGCGATCACGGTCGACGGCGAGCTGCCCGAGGGCGTCACGGCCAAGGACCTGATCCTGGCGATCATCGCCAAGATCGGTACGGGCGGCGGCCAGGGCTACATCCTGGAATACCGCGGCTCCGCCATCGAGAAGCTCTCGATGGAGGCCCGGATGACCATCTGCAACATGTCGATCGAGGCCGGCGCCCGCGCGGGCATGATCGCCCCCGACGAGACGACCTTCGCGTACATCAAGGGCCGTGCCCACGCCCCTGAGGGCGAGGACTGGGACGCCGCGGTCGAGTACTGGAAGACGCTGAGGACGGACGAGGGCGCCGAGTTCGACGCCGAGGTCGTCATCGACGCCGCGTCGCTCTCGCCTTTCGTCACCTGGGGCACCAACCCCGGTCAGGGCGCGCCGCTTTCGGCGGACGTCCCCGACCCTGCTTCGTACGAAGACGCTTCGGAGCGCCACGCCGCCGAAAAGGCCCTGGAATACATGGGGTTGGAGGCCGGACAGGCGCTGCGCTCCATCAAGGTGGACACCGTCTTCGTAGGTTCGTGCACCAACGGCCGTATCGAGGACCTGCGCGCCGCCGCCGAGCTCGTGAAGGGCCGCAAAGTCGCCGACGGCGTACGGATGCTGGTCGTCCCCGGCTCCGCGCGGGTGGGTCTGCAGGCCGTCTCCGAGGGCCTGGACGTCGTCTTCAAGGAGGCCGGCGCCGAATGGCGGCACGCGGGCTGCTCGATGTGCCTGGGCATGAACCCGGACCAGCTGGCCCCCGGTGAGCGCTCCGCGTCCACCTCCAACCGCAACTTCGAGGGCAGGCAGGGCAAGGGCGGCCGTACGCACCTGGTCTCGCCGCAGGTCGCCGCCGCGACGGCGGTCCTGGGCCACCTGGCCTCCCCGGCCGACCTGTCCGACGCCGAGACCCGTACGCCCGCTGGAGTCTGAGAGACATGGAAGCATTCACCACGCACACCGGCCGGGCCGTCCCGCTGCGCCGCTCCAACGTCGACACCGACCAGATCATCCCTGCTCACTGGCTCAAGAAGGTCACGCGGGACGGGTTCGAGGACGGTCTGTTCGAGGCCTGGCGCAAGGACGAGAACTTCATCCTCAACCGCCCCGAGCGGCAGGGCGCCACGGTTTTGGTGGCCGGCCCCGACTTCGGCACCGGCTCCTCCCGTGAGCACGCCGTCTGGGCGCTGCAGAACTACGGCTTCAAGACCGTGATCTCCTCCCGCTTCGCCGACATCTTCCGCGGCAACTCGCTGAAGAACGGCCTGCTCACGGTGGTCCTGGACCAGAAGATCGTGGACGCGCTGCAGGAGATCACCGAGAAGGACCCGCAGGCCGAGATCACCGTCGACCTCGAGGCCCGCGAGGTGCGCGCCGAGGGCATCACCGCCTCCTTCGAGCTGGACGAGAACTCCCGCTGGCGGCTGCTGAACGGGCTGGACGACATCTCCATCACCCTCCAGAACGAGGCGGACATCGCGACGTACGAGGCCAAGCGGCCCTCGTACAAGCCGCGGACGCTGAAGGTCTGACCCGGACCGGACCAGGAGAGCCGGAACGCGACGGGTTTCGGCCACCGAAGAACCCCCTCTGTACCCCCGATCAGCCCGATCGGGGGTACAGCTGCGTCTGGGTCCGAGCAGCTTCGGGGGCCGGCGCCGTTGTCCCCAACTTCCCACGTTAGGGCGGTTGTTGCCGGGGTAGCCGGGTCCTGTAGGCGCGACTTCCGCCGGAGTCCGGAAGGCCGTTTGAGGCATCAGTTGCGACCCCCGCAGGCGACAACTCGCCCCAGATGGCACAATCTGTGCATGGAACACGACGGCCAACTCCAGCTCTATGCGGCAGTCGCGGACCAACTGAAGGAAGCGCATGCAACGGTGCGCGCACTGCAAGTCCCGGAGGGCGTACGGATGGCGCTGACCCGGAAGCTGCTGGTCATTACGGCCGCGGCCAAGCACGATCTCGCCGACGCGGCAAGGCGTCTGGAGGCGTTCACCGCGGACCTCGAGGAGGGGCGATTCCCCGAAGAGGACCGCTGAACACGTCCGGGGCAGCCGAGTTCGTTGCGGCGCACGGGTGATTAGCCCGTTTCGTGTTTGATTTGCGGTATATATCTGCCTAACGTGCGAAAAAGCTTGAACACTTTCGTTCTGGCAATGTCTCCGAAGGGGAAGACGTGAACAAGGCGCAGCTCGTAGAAGCGATTGCCGACAAGGTCGGTGGCCGTCAGCAGGCCGCCGAGGCTGTCGACGCGGTCCTGGACGCCATCGTCCGCGCGACCGTCGCGGGAGACCGGGTTTCGGTCACCGGCTTCGGTTCGTTCGAGAAGGTCGACCGTCCGGCCCGCTACGCCCGCAACCCCCAGACGGGCGAGCGGGTTCGGGTCAAGAAGACCTCCGTTCCGCGCTTCCGCGCGGGCCAGGGTTTCAAGGACCTGGTGAGCGGCTCGAAGAAGCTCCCGCGCGGCGGCGAGGTCGCCGTCAAGAAGGCGCCCAAGGGCAGCCTGACCGGCGGAGCTTCCGCGACCGTCAAGAAGGCCGCGGCGAAGAAGACGACGACCGCCAAGAGGGCGACCGCCGCCGTGAAGAAGACCACGGCGAAGAAGACGACGGCCAAGAAGACCACGGCCACCGCCAAGAAGACGACCGCGAAGAAGACGACGGCCAAGAAGGCCACGGGTGCCGCCAAGACCTCCGCGGCGAAGAAGACCACCGCCAAGAAGGCGACGGCCAAGAAGGCCCCGGCGAAGAAGGCGACGGCCAAGAAGGCCCCCGCCAAGAAGTCCGCGGCCCGCACCACCACCGCCAAGAAGGCCACGGCCCGCAAGAGGTAGGGGCACAGGGGCACTCACGCGCCGGGCCGGACTCCGCATCGGAGTCCGGCCCGCGGCGTTGCCGCGGGAGGTCCGGAACGGCCCTCAGAAGGTCTGCAGCGTCACGAGCGTGATCCGGGGGCTGTCCTTGGCGCCCTCGACCTCGATACGCACCCGCTGCCCGGGCCGCAGCAGCCTCAGGCCGCCCGCGTCGAACGCGTCGGCCTCGAAGGGGAGGGGGGTGCCGTCGTCGAGCAGCACACTGCCGCTGCGCGTCCCGGCGTCGTACGTGTATGCGGTCGCCTGCATGGCCGCAGCCTACTGCCCGGGGATCAGCAACTGGGCTGCCGCCGCCGTCCTGGGCCCCACCCCGAGAGCCAGCGCGGCGCGCAGGTCGTCGCCGGTGTCCACGTCCCGGCGTACGGAATCCACCGCGTCGAGGGCCAGTTCCCGGGCGCCGGACGCACGGTGGCGGGCCCGGGAGTCGGGGCCGAACGCCGGGAGCAATTCCTGGGCGGGAGTTGCGGCCAGCAAGGTCGTCCCGATCGCGGCCGCGTCGGCGAGAAAAGCTCGGGGGAATTCCGCGGCCGCGTCCAGGACCCGGAGCAATTCCGGGGGGCGTAGCGCCGGAAGGTCGGCGTTCAGGGCCGCGACGGGACTTTCGGGGCGTGCTGTGCGTACCGCGGCGACGCCGTGCGCCAGAGCCGCGTTGAGGCCGCCGCGGGGTTCGTCGGAGACGATCCGGGCGCCCAGCGCGGCCAGCTCACGGCCTGCGAGGGCGTCGTCGGTGACGACCGCCACATCCCTGACAGCCGGGCAGGCCAGGGCCGCCGCCACGGTGTCCTGGGCGAACGCGAGGGCGAGGCCGGGGCGCAGCCCGTCGGCGGCGGTGTCCGAGAGTCTGCTCTTGGCCCGCGCCAGGGCTTTCAGGGGTATGACCAAGGTCCACTGCACCGGTGTTCCGTCCCTCTCTTCTCGCGGCCATTGTCACTCAGCCGTCACCTGGGCCATCCGGCGGTGGCGGCGCCGGGGCGTACGGTGTTCTCGACAGACCGGCGGCCTGGGGCGACACTTGTGCGGCCCCCCGAGGCCCTAGAGGAAGGTGTCCGCGTGCCCCGCCGCAGAATCGGCTTCTGGTACCGCTTCGCAGCGGTCCTCTGCAAACCGCCACTGGTGGTTCTGATCAAGCGGGACTGGCGCGGAATGGAGAACATTCCGGCCGACGGCGGATTTATTACCGCGGTGAACCACAATTCCCACGTGGATCCCTTCGCGTATGCGCACTATCAGTACAACACCGGGCGGGTTCCGCGATTTCTGGCGAAGAGCGGCCTTTTCAGGAAGGGATTCGTCGGCGCCGCGATGCGCGGTACCGGACAGATCCCCGTCTACCGCGAGACCACGGACGCACTCAGTGCCTTCCGGGCCGCGATCGGCGCCGTGGAGCGCGGTGAATGCGTCGCGTTCTACCCAGAGGGCACCATCACCCGGGATCCCGAACAGTGGCCCATGGTCGGCAAGACGGGAGCCGCGCGCGTCGCGCTGACCACCAAGTGCCCGGTGATTCCGGTCGCGCAGTGGGGCGCCAACGAACTGCTGCCGCCCTACGCGAGGAAGCCCAACCTCCGCCCGCGCAAGACCCATCACGTGCTCGCCGGCCCGCCCGTCGACCTCTCGCGCTTCTACGACCAGGAGATGACTCCGGACCTCCTGAAGGAGGCGACCGCGGTCATCATGGCTGCCGTCACCCGCCAGCTGGAGGAGATCCGCGGCGAGAAGGCGCCCGAGACGCCCTACGACCCGCGCCGTGAGCGGATCGAGCAGCGGCGCAGGACGCAGGCGCAGGCGCAGACACAGGTCCAGGAGAAGGCCGAGCAGGAAGAGGGGCAGGGTACGTGAGCAAGCCCGTCAAGGCGGCCGTCTTCGGCACCGGTTCGTGGGGCACCGCGTTCGCCATGGTGCTCGCCGACGCGGGGTGCGAGGTCACCCTGTGGGGGCGCCGCGCCGAACTCGCGGACGCGGTCAACTCCACGCGTACGAACCCCGACTACCTTCCCGGCGTCGAACTCCCGGACAGCGTACGGGCGACCACGGACGCCGCCGAGGCCGCGCGCGGCGCCGACTTCGCCGTCCTCGCGATCCCCTCGCAGACACTGCGCGGCAACCTCGCCGAATGGGCGCCGCTGCTCGCGCCCGACTCGATCCTCGTCTCCCTCATGAAGGGCATCGAGCTCGGCTCCGCCATGCGGATGAGCGAGGTGATCGAGGACGTCGCCAAGATCGGCGCGGACCGGATCGCCGTCGTCACCGGGCCCAACCTGGCGCGTGAGATCGCCGCCCGGATGCCGGCTGCCGCCGTGGTCGCCTGCACCGACGAGGCGGTCGCCCAGCGGCTCCAGGCCGCCTGCCACACGCCGTACTTCCGGCCGTACACCAACACGGACGTGGTCGGCTGCGAGCTGGGCGGTGCCGTGAAGAACGTCATCGGGCTCGCCGTCGGCATCGCGGACGGCATGGGCCTCGGCGACAACGCCAAGGGCTCGCTCATCACGCGCGGACTGGCCGAGACCACCCGGCTCGGTGTCGCGCTGGGCGCCGACCCGCTGACCTTCTCCGGACTCGCGGGCCTGGGCGACCTGGTGGCGACCTGCTCCTCGCCGCTGTCGCGCAACCACACCTTCGGCACCAACCTCGGCAAGGGCATGACCCTGCAGGAGACCATCGCGGTCACCAGGCAGACCGCCGAGGGCGTCAAGTCCTGTGAGTCGGTGGCGGATCTGGCCCGCCGGCACGGCGTGGACATGCCGATCACCGAGACGGTCGTGGACATCGTGCACGAGGGGAAGCCTCCCGTGGTCGCCCTCAAGGAGCTGATGTCGCGCAGCGCGAAGCCCGAACGACGCTGAGTGCTCCGCCGGGGGTGCCGCAGTGTGCCGTCGGGCGGCTGCGGCGCCGTCGCGGCCTGTCACGCCGTTCGCGGCGCCTCTCCAGGGCGCTGTCCGAACCGCCGCCCGTCAACGGACGCTGACTCAAGGCCCTACCACCGGGTACTCTCAACGCGATATGAGCACCGAGAACCTCCCCCAGAGCCCTGAGCAGCCGCCTCGCAAACCGCGTGTGGCCGTCGTGTTCGGCGGACGCAGTTCCGAACACGGGATCTCCGTGGTCACCGCCGGTGCCGTTCTGCGGGCCGTCGACCGGACCAAGTACGACGTCCTGCCGATCGGCATCACCCGGGACGGCCGCTGGGCCCTCACCGCCGACGAACCGGAACGCATGGCGATCACCGAGCGCCGTACGCCCGACGTCGAGGAGCTCGCCGAGTCGAGCGAGGGCGGCGTGGTGCTCCCCGTCGACCCCGGCAACCGCGAAGTCGTCTACAGCGAGCCCGGATCGGTGCCCAAGGCGCTCGGCGAGGTCGACGTCGTCTTCCCCGTCCTGCACGGCCCGTACGGCGAGGACGGCACCCTGCAGGGGCTGCTGGAGCTCTCCGGCGTCCCGTACGTCGGTTCGGGCGTGCTCGCCTCGGCCGTCGGCCAGGACAAGGACTACATGAAGCGGGTGTTCACCTCCTTCGGGCTCAAGGTGGGCCCGTACGTGGTGATCCGCCCGCGCGAGTGGGAGCAGTCCGCCCCGGACGGGGACAGGGGTGCGGCCGCCCGCAAGAAGATCGTGGACTTCGCCGGCGAGCACGGCTGGCCGCTCTTCGTGAAGCCCGCGCGTGCGGGCTCGTCGATCGGCATCACCAAGGTCGACGACCTCTCCGGACTCGACGAGGCGATCGCCGAGGCTCGGCGGCACGACCCGAAGATCCTGGTGGAGGCCGCACTGCGCGGCCGCGAGATCGAGTGCGGGGTGCTGGAGTTCGAGGACGGCCCGCGGGCGAGCGTGCCCTCGGAGATCCCGCCGCCGGACGCGCACGCGTACTACGACTTCGAGGCCAAGTACATCGACTCGACCCCGGGGATCGTGCCGGCGAGGCTGACGCCGCAGGAGACCGCCGAGGTGCAGCGGCTGGCGGTGGACGCCTTCGAGGCCGCGTCCTGCGAGGGCCTGGTGCGCGCGGACTTCTTCCTCACGGAGGACGGCGAGTTCGTGATCAACGAGATCAACACGATGCCCGGCATGACGCCGATCTCGATGTACCCGCAGATGTGGCAGGCGAGCGGGATCAGCTATCCGGAACTGGTGGAACGGCTCATCCAGGCGGCGTTGCGCAGGTCCACGGGACTTCGCTGACGCGGCAGCTGTGCGGACGTCGTCGCGAGGAGGCCGTCGCCCTTCTCGCACGACGGGCCCGAACACCCCTTCCGGGAGGCCTGCTTCGCGCCCAAGGTGCACCGGCCTGCCGGCTCCTGGCTGATCCGGTACCGCAGGCCGAGGACCTTGTGGGCCTCGCCGAAGGTCGAGCGTCCGCCCGGCGACCGCGAGACGAAACCGGTCTGGCGGAAGCCCGTCCGGCTCAGAAACCGCAGGCCAGCCCCTTGCCCTCACCGAGCATGTCCGCAAGGCACAGCGGCGAGACCGGAGATCAAGCTAGTCGGCGATCCCTTCGGGGATCGCCTTCTTCGTCGAGGGCGCCAGGTCGACCAGTGGTGCCATGCCGTCTCCCGTGCGGTCCTTCGGGATGGTGACCTCCACGTACGCCGTGCGCAGTGTCGTGGTGAAGCGGAACGAACCGTCGTCCTGCTTCTGCAGCAGCCAGCCGACGCCGTCGACCTCGACCCCGTCGGCTTCGGGGTCGTTCATCTGCGCGGGCCGCTCGACACCGCAGCGCAGTATGATCGCCGGGTCGCCCCAGCCCGCGGTCAGCGCGGAGGCCGGTTCGGGATCCCTGCGGTCCTGACCGTCGACCTTGGACGGCAGCATCTTGTCCAGGTTCTGGCACAGCTTGGTGACCTTCGCGCCCGGACCGGGAACCGAGGTCCGGGCGCTGTCGTCTGCTGAGGAGCAGCCCGTGGCCGTGATCAGCATCGCGGCCAGAGCGGGCAGCCCGAAAACAGTTCGGTGCCGGTGACGGAAGGAGTTCACCGGCCAAGGGTAGACGGGGGCTACAGATGGACGACCGGGCAGGTCAAAGTACGGGTGATGCCGTCCACCTGCTGGACTTTGGCGACCACCATGCGGCCGAGGTCGTCCACGGTGTCGGCCTGGGCCCGCACGATCACGTCATAAGGTCCTGTCACGTCCTCGGCCTGGATGACTCCAGGAATCTTGCTGATCGTCTCGGCGACGGTCGACGCTTTGCCAACCTCCGTCTGGATCAGGATGTACGCCTGTACCACGGAACCTCCAGGGCGGCCACGAGGATCATGTGGGGAAAAGGAACGCCACGGTATCGCGTCGTCACCGGCCGCGGGGAGACCTGCGCGGGCCCGGGACGCCGCGGCCGGGTGCGGGCACGACAGAAGTTGACGGTCACCTCGACCGTAGCGAGGACACTGGTGACGCGCGACCGGGCACAGCAAGGGACAGAAGGGGAGCAAGGGCAATGAAGGGCACTGTTGGTGAGCTCGGGGAGTTCGGGCTCATCAGGGAGCTCACCTCCCGTCTCACGACCACCCCGGCGGTCCGGGTGGGCCCCGGCGACGACGCCGCGGTGGTTGCCGCGCCCGACCGCAGGGTCGTGGCCAGCACCGACATCCTGCTGGAGGGACGGCACTTCCGCCGCGACTGGTCCACCGCCTACGACGTCGGGCGCAAGGCGGCCGCGCAGAACCTCGCGGACATCGCCGCCATGGGCGCCGTGCCGACCGCGCTGCTGCTGGGCCTGGTCGTACCGGCCGAACTCCCGGTGACCTGGGCGAGCGAGCTGATGGACGGGCTGCGCGACGAGTGCCAGGTGGCGGGCGCGTCGGTGGTCGGCGGGGATGTCGTACGGGGCGACACGATCATGGTGTCGATCACCGCGCTCGGTGATCTGCGCAACCAGGAGCCCATCACCCGGGGCGGCGCCCAGCCCGGCGACCTGGTCGCCGTCACCGGCTGGCTGGGCTGGTCCGCCGCCGGTTACGCGGTGCTCTCCCGGGGCTTCCGCTCGCCGCGCGCGTTCGTGGAGGCGCACCGGCGTCCCGAGCCGCCGTATCACGCGGGCCCGGCCGCCGCGGGACTCGGCGCCACCGCGATGTGCGACGTCAGCGACGGCCTGATCGCCGACCTCGGGCACATCGCCGAGGCCAGCAAGGTCCGTATCGACATCCGCTCCGGGGCGATCGACATCCCGTCCCAGATGAACGACATCGGGCAGGCCGTCGGCGTCGACCCCATGCAGTGGGTGCTCACCGGGGGAGAGGACCACGCGATCGTGGCGACCTTCCCGCCGGACGTGAAGCTGCCGGCCCGCTGGAAGGTGATCGGCGAGGTGCTCAACCCCTCGGCGCTGCCCCAGGTGACGGTCGACGGAGCGCCGTGGACCAGCAAGGGCGGCTGGGACCACTTCGGGGACATCGAGTCATGACCGCCCCGCCGAGGGTCCTCACGGTGGCCGGCTCCGACTCCGGCGGAGGGGCCGGAATCCAGGCCGACCTGAAGACGATGCTCGCGCTCGGCGTACACGGCATGAGTGTCGTCACGGCGGTCACCGCCCAGAACTCGCTCGGCGTGCAGGGGGCTTGGGAGCTGCCCGTGGAGGCCGTGCGGGCCCAGTACCGGAGCGTCGTGGACGACATCGGCGTACAGGCCGTGAAGACCGGAATGCTCGCCTCGGCCGAACTCGTCGAGGCCGTGGCCGAGTTGATCGGGGACACGGGCGCTCCGGCGGTCGTCGACCCGGTGGGCGTCTCGAAGCACGGCGACTCGCTGCTGGCCGCCTCGGCGCTGGATTCCGTACGGCACAGGCTTCTCCCCCTCGCGACCGTCGCGACGCCGAACCTCGACGAGGTGGCCCAACTCGCCGGTGTGCGGGTCGGGTCGGAGTCGGACCTGCGCGAGGCGGCGGACGCCGTCCTGTCGTTCGGGCCGACATGGGTGCTCATCAAGGGCGGCCATCTCCCCGGTGAGGCCGTGGACCTGCTCACCGACGGCTCCGAGGAGCACTGGCTGCGCGCCCCCCGGCACGACAACCGGCACACGCACGGCACGGGATGCACCCTCGCGTCCGCGATCGCGTCGCAGCTCGCGAAGGGGCAGTCCGTGCCGCAGGCGGTCGCGGCGGCCAAGGAGTACGTCACCGGGGCGATCTCGGCCGGGTTCGCACTCGGCGGTGGGATCGGGCCCGTGGATCACGGGTGGGCACTCAGGCCCCGGACAGGGCCGGGTACTCCCTCAGCCTGATGTCGGTCGCCGCCTTCTCGGTGAGCTTCTTGAAGAAGCGGGCCAGGGGGCGGGAGCCGAGGACCCGGTACATGCGGTCCCGGTTGCGGATGCGCCGCTCGGTCGCGGGGGCGAAGAACGGGCCCGCGTTCCCGGAGATCTTCTGGCAGCCCTTGGCGAAGTCCCGGATCCGGGTCTCGTACTCGGCGAAGGCGGTACGGAAGTCGCCGCCCGCGAGGGCGAGTTCACCGGCGAGGACATACGCGCCGACGATCGCCACGCCCGTCCCCATACCGCCCATGGTGGCCCCGTACCCGGCGTCACCGAGCAGCACCACGCGCGTGGGTCTCGAAGCCCGGGTGGACGGCCCGGGCACGGTCGACGAAGAGCCGCACCGCCGGTTCCGGTGGCAGCGGCGGCACGGGGACCAGCACCTCGCCGGTGATCCCGAGGGACTCGCGGCTGGTGGCGAGAACCCGCACGCCGGGGCAGGCGCCGAGCAGCAGCGCGGCGATCCGGGCGGCCTCCTCCACCAGGTGCTCGCAGTTGTCGAGCACGAGCAGCAGCGCGCGATCCTCCAGGGCGGCCAGCAGCCGCCCCGTGCCGTCGCTCGCGGGCGTGCGCAGACCGTTCCGCACACCGAGTGCCGTCAGGACGGCGTACGGGATCTGGGCGCCGTCGGTGAGCGGGGCGAGCTCCACGAAGCAGACAGCGGTGTGCCGGCTCG
This sequence comes from Streptomyces sp. DF42, assembly GCF_058267695.1. Classification (NCBI taxonomy): domain Bacteria; kingdom Bacillati; phylum Actinomycetota; class Actinomycetes; order Kitasatosporales; family Streptomycetaceae; genus Streptomyces; species Streptomyces sp. DF42. Next base: position 6,848,554 of record NZ_CM177859.1, read on the forward strand.
CGGCCTCGATCGCCAGCCGTGTCTTGCCCGCGCCGCCCGGGCCGGTGAGCGTGACCAAGCGGGCGTCGGCCAAAAGGGCGGCGAACCGGGCGAGTTCGCTCTCACGGCCGACGAAGCGGGTCAGCTGGACCGGAAGACGGTGCCGCTCGCTCTCGCCGCCCCGGAGCAGCTCCAGGTGCAGCGCGGACAGTTCAGGCGAGGGGTCGGCGCCCAGCTCGTCCGCGAGTGTGCGCCGGGCGTCCTCGAACACCGTGAGCGCCTCGGCGGGCCGGCCGCCCGCGTGCAGGGCCCGCATCAGCTGCCCGTACAGCCGCTCGCTCAGCGGGTGGGCCGACACCAGTGTCCGCAGCTCCGGCACGAGTTCGGGGCCGCCGCCGAGCGCCAGGTCCGCCTCGATCCGGTCCTGTACGGCGGCCCGTCTGAGCTCGTCGAGCCGGGCGGCCTCTGCGCGCGCGTCCGGGAGGTCGGGCAGGGCCGGGCCGCGCCACAGGGCGAGCGCCTCCCGGAACAGGGTCGCCGCGCGCGGGTGGTCACCGGCGGCGAGAGCGGCCCGCCCCTCCCGCGACAGGCGCTCGAAACGGTGGGCGTCGAGGGAGCCGGGCGGGACCGCGACGCGGTAGCCGGCGGGGCCCGCCTCGATGTCCGTGTGCGGGGCCAGGCGTCTGCGCAGCCGGGAGATCTGCGACTGGAGGGCGTTCGCGGCCCCGGCCGGCGGCTCGGCGCCGTAGAGGCCTTCGGTGAGGCGCTGGGTGGAGACCGCGTGGCCGGCGTCGAGGAGCAGCAGGGAGAGCAGAGCGCGGGGGCGGGGTCCGCCGGGGTCCAGTGGGGTGCCGTCGTCGGTGCGTACGTCCAGGGGGCCCAGGATGCCGAAGCGCATTCGCACGATTCTTGCAGCACGCACGCGGCCCGGGCACAGCAAAAAGCCGGTCCACCGAGGTGGACCGGCTTTGAGCAGCGAACCAGCAGTGGCCGCGCGCTTAGCTGTGCGTCAGCGCGAGACCTTGCCGGCCTTGATGCACGAGGTGCAAGCGTTCACGCGCTTCGGCGTCCCGCCGACCACGGTACGGACGCGCTGGATGTTCGGGTTCCAGCGACGGGACGTACGGCGGTGCGAAAACGAGATGTTGTTGCCGAAGCCCGGCCCCTTGCCGCAGACGTCGCAGTTGGCAGCCACGGGTCACTCCAAAGACTTCAGATGCACTTACGGTTGGATCCCGGCATGCCGGGATCAAGATCGCAGGATCAGAGATCTGAGATCTGAGTGGCGGTGCCAGGGGTATGGCCCGATCAGGATCGGGCAACCGGAGCAGCATACAACGACTGCGCCAGTGCCACGAAACTACCATGGCTGATCAGGGCTCTTCCCGGCCCTCTTCCGGCGGGCACCGGCCCTGGGTCTACGCTGCGTCCAGTCCAGCAGCCCAAGGAGGCGCAGGTGGCGCAGGTGCCGCAGACATTCTTCGATGCTCTCGCGGTGCGCACCTGGTGCGGCCTCGCGCTGGAGAAGCTCGGCCGCGCGCGCGAGGAGATCGACGCGATCAACGTCTACCCCGTGGCCGACGGGGACACGGGCACCAACCTGTATCTGACCGTGGAGTCCGCGGTGGCGGCCGTGGAGGCCGTTTTCGCAGCTCACGAGGTCGGTGGCGGTGCCGGTGCGCTGCCGGCCGGTGCCGGGGCCCCGGGGGAGTCCGGGAAGCCGACGCTCGCCGACGCGGTGCGCGCGATGGCGCACGGCGCGCTGATAGGCGCCCAGGGGAACTCCGGGACGATCCTCGCGCAGCTGCTGCGCGGCATGGCCCAGGTGTTCGCCGCCGATGGTGGGACACCTCACACCGACGGCTCGGGCCTCGGGCTCGCGCTGCGGCACGCGGCGGACTCCGCCCGCCAGGCCGTCGCCCGACCCGTGGAGGGCACGGTCCTGTCGGTCGCCTCGGCCGCCGCAGACGCGGCCGGGAGAGCCGAGGGCGACTGCGGGACGGTCGCACGGGCGGCCTACGAGGGAGCGCGCACGGCGCTGGCCGAGACCACGGGACAGCTGGCCGTGCTGGGGCGCGCCGGGGTGGTCGATGCCGGCGGGCGCGGGCTGGTGGCGGTGCTCGCGGCGCTGGTGGAGACGTTCACGGGTGAGGCGCCCGCGGCGGTTGTGGTGTCCGCAGGGCACGCGCGCGTGGAGACGGTGACGGCAGGCGGCCCGGAGGCCGGCCTGACGGTGGAGGAAGGAGCGTCCTCGGCCGACGCCGGAGACTGCGCCGACGCCCTCGAAGAGGACGGTCCCGCCTTCGAGGTGATCTACCTGCTGGAGGCCGAGGACGCGGCCGTCACGCGGCTGCGGACCCGGCTCGACGCCCTCGGCGACTCTCTGGTCGTGGTCGGCGGCGACGGGCTGTGGAACGTCCACGTGCACGTGGACGACGCGGGCGCCGCCGTCGAGGCGGGCGTCGAGGCCGGACGGCCGTACCGGATCCGGATCACCCACTTCGGGCTCGGCGACGTGCACACGCGCGGGGGCGCACGTCCGCCCAGGGAGCCGGTCCAGCGGGCGGTCGTGGCCGTGGTGCCCGGCGAGGGTCTGGCCGGGCTGTACACCGAGGCCGGCGCGACCACCGTGCTCGCGCGCCCCGGGGAGCCGCCCGTGAGCGGCGAGCTGGTCGACGCCGTACGGCGGGCACACGCGCGTGAGGTCGTGCTGCTGCCCAACGACGCCGACCTGCGCCACACCGCGGCCGCGGCGGCCGAACAGGCCCGCACCGAAGGCATCCGCGTGGCCCTGATCCCGACCCGCTCCGCGGTCCAGGGGATCGCGGCGCTCGCCGTGCACGAGCCCGAGCGCCGCTTCGACGAGGACGTCGTGTCGATGACGTCGGCGGCGGGCGCGACCCGTTACGCCGAGGTCGCCGTCGCCGAGCGGCAGTCCTGGACCATGGCCGGCATCTGCCAGGCCGGTGACGTCCTCGGCCTCATCGAGGGCGACGTGGCCGTGATCGGCTCCGACGTCACCGGCACCGCCGAGACCGTCCTGGACCGCATGCTCCAGGCCGGCGGCGAGCTGGTCACCCTCGTCCTCGGCGACGATGCCCCGGAGTCCGTCGCCCACCACCTGGAGGCACGCGTGCGTGAGTCATATCTCGCCGTTGACACGGTGGTGTACCGGGGCGGACGGCAGGGGGCGCTGTTGCTGATCGGCGTCGAGTAGCGCGCCGGCCGGCTTCCTGTTTCCGGGCGGTCAGGGTGTGCTGCGCGGCGGCCGGTCCCTGTTTCCGGGGCTGCAGTGTGCTGCGCGGCGGCCGGTCTCCTTTTCCTGGGTTTCCAGGGTCTGTTGCGCGGTGGCTGGCTTGCCGCTTCCGGGTCTCCAGGGCCTGCCGTGTATCGGTTGGTTTCCTGTTCCGGGTCTGCTGGGTCGGATAGGTGTCGGCCGGTCTCTTGTCTCCGGGCTTGCAGTGTCTGTTGCGCGGTGGCTGGCTTGCCGCTTCCGGGTCTCCAGGGCCTGCCGTGTATCGGTTGGTTTCCTGTTCCGGGTCTGCAGGGTCTGCTGGGCGTGGGCCGGTCTCCTGCTCCCGAACCTCCAGCGTCTGCTGTGTCTCGGCCGGTCTCCTGCTCCCGAACTTCAGCGTCTGCTGTGTCTCGGCCGGTCTCCTGCTCCCGAACTTCAGCGTCTGCTGTGTCTCGGCCGGTCTCCTGCTCCCGAACTTCAGCGTCTGCTGTGTCTCGGCCGGTCTCCTGCTCCCGAACCTCCAGCTCCGCTGTGTCTCGGCCGGTCTCCTGCCCCCGAACCTCCAGCGTCCGCTCCGCCTCAGCCGGCCCCCTGCTCCCGAACCTCCAGCAGTTGCTCCGCCTCCGCCCGCCGTTCCTGCGCCGTCTCGTCCTCGTCGTCGGCGCCGTCGTACGCCGCGAGGACCGCTCGCGCGTGTGCCACCGCGCGGGCGGGGCGGCCGAGGTCGGCCTCCAGCCAGCCTGCGGCGAGCTCTGCGCCGGTTCGGCTGTCCAGGGCGTCGTCCCCCAGCGTGGCGAACACCGCGATCGCCTCGGTGACCTGGGACAGGGCGTCTTCGAGGGCGGCCCGGATCGAGTCGTCGTCGGCGTCCTCCGCCGCGGAACGGGCGAGCAGGTCGCCGAACTGGCGGTGCGTGTGCCCGAGTTCCGCGACGAGCCGCCCCCGCGCCTCCTCGTCGGTCCCGGCGGCGCCCAGCGCGGCCTCGCACTCCCGGACCGCGCCCGCCATCAACTCCCGTGCCGCACCCGTCCCGTCCTGCGCGCCCGCGCGCAGCTCCAGCCACGCGCGGGCGCGCAGTGAGCGGACCAGGCCGTGGATGTTGCCGAGCGAGCGCCACAGGTCGCCCGCGCGCGCGTAGGCCCGGTCCGCCTCGGCGGGCAGCCCCGCCGCCGCGAGCGACTCGCCGGCGAGATGGGCGAGTGTCGCGTGGTCGTGCTGCTCGGGCCAGTGGCGGGCGGTCTCGGCCGCCTGCAGCCGCCGTTCGGCCGCCTCGCGGTGCTCGCCGAGCTCGCTCAGACAGTCGCCGAGCCACCACTGCGTCTGGACGACCGCGCCGTCGCCGTGCGTCTCGGCACTCAGGTCGGGCAGCGCCGACTCCAGCATCTCCGCGGCCTCGGCCCACCGCTCCTGGCGCAGCAGGAACCCGCCGAGCTGGTGCCGGGCCCAGGCACCGAACGTCGGCCCCTCGCCCGCCTCGTCGGCCCAGTGCGCCGCCTCCAGAGCGTGCTCCGAGGCCTCCACGAACAACCCCCGGCCGCCGAGCACCTCGGCGAGCTGAAGGTGCAGCTGGGCCCGCCCGACCGCCTCCAGGTGGGCTCCGCCGTGGTCCAGGGCCGCCCGCAGGGCCCGCTCCGCACCCGAGATGTCGCCCAGGTGGTGGGAGAGCCCGGCCAGTTGCGCCTCGTACTCCACCGCGAACCACGGCAGCCCGGCCTCCACGAAGGCGGCCGTGGCCCGTCCGAACAGGTCCACGGCCCCCTCCAGGTCCCCGCGACGCATCGCCAGCTCCGCGAGCATGGCCAGCGCCTCGGCGCCCCGCGAGGCGATCCGCACGTCGTCCCCGGCGTACCCGCCGACCAGCGCGAGCAGCTCGCGCACGGACGCCTCGGCGTCGGCGAGAACCGTTTCGCCAACCGTCGCATCCGCCGATTCGCCGGCATCCAGGACTCGCCGCATCAGGATCCGCGCCCGCCCCATCAGCACGGACGCCGTCTGCCGTACGCCGGTGGCGTCCTCGGAGTAGAGCGCCAGGACCTGGTCGTACGGCTCGGCGACCGCCGCGAGCGCCTCGTCCACCCGGCCCGTCAGAGCGCGTACGTACGCCGCACGCGTGCGTGCCGCCAGTGCCTCGCCGGGGTCGCCCGCGTCCTCGTACAGCCCGGCGGCCCGTTCGAAGAGTTCGGCACCCTCCGGGCCCCGGTCCATCGCCTCGTGGTCGACGATCTCCGCGCGGTCGCGGGCGCCCAGCTCGACGCCCTCGGCGGCGCGCGCGGCCGCCGCCCACGCCTCCATGGCGTTCGGCTGCAGGGCGTCCGACAGCCGGCGTGCCTCGGTCAGCAGGTCCGGCAGGTCCGGCACGTCAGGCAGGTCCGCGGTCACGGCGTCCGGCGCCGCCACCGTGGGCGCGGAGACCGGGCGGACCGTCGTACGCACCCCGAGCGGCAGCCGGTCCACCAGGGGACGCTGCGCCATACGCGCGCGTGCCCGGTCGCTGACGTAGGAGGTGCCGTTGCGCTCGTCGAAACGGGCGGCCAGGGCGAGGGCCTCCGCACGCGTGTGTGCGGCGAGTTCGCGCGCCGTCCACGTCCGGCCGGCCGGTCCGGGCACCTGCCGGTCGCCGGGCCCCCGCTCTCCCAGGCGCTCCATGAGCAGTGTCACCACATTCAGGAAGTCCAGCCTGCTGCGCGGCTGCCCGGTGTCCGTGAAGTACGCCGGCCGCTCCGCGAGCAGCTCCAGGGCCCGCGCCTCGTTGCCCGTCAACGCGCAGAACTCCACGTGGTCCGCGTACGCGCCGCGCATGCTCTCCATGCCCCGCACCAGCCTGAAGCCCCGCAGATGGTGCGCCCGCGCCTCGTCGGTGCGGCCCAGCCGCAGCAGGGGCGTCAAGGAGGACGCGAGGACGGTGTGCGGCTCGTGGGCGCAGGTGAACTCGCCCTCCAGGACCGGCGCCCACAGCCGAAGCGCCTCGGCGTCCCGTCCCCGTTCCACCTGCCACCAGCCCTGCCCGTGCAGCTCGCACGCGTGGCAGTCGGCCATGTCGTCCCGGTCGGCGGCCAGCCACGCGGCGTACGCGCGCTCCGCGCGCGCGAGGTCCCCGAGGTGCGCGGCCACGCTGAACTCGGCGCTGCGCACGGCGCGTTCGGAGTGCCCGGCGAGCCGGTAGCGGTGCTCCATCTCGCCTAGCCACTTCTCGATGGAGGCGAGCGGCACGTGCGGCTGGTCGAGCATGCCGGACGACATCCACTTGAAGACCCAGTGCAGCGAGTGCACCTCGTACGCGTCGAAGTCCTCGGGCCGCTCGTCCCACATGCGCAGCAGACGCGCGAAGGGGACGAACATCTTGTCCTTCTCGGAGCTGTAGTTGTAGACCTTCAGCTGGTGTCCGAGCGCCTCGATCACGGCGAGCGGGATGCCCAGCCGCTCGGCCTCCACGAGCAGCTGCTCCGCGCGCGCGTTGCGTGCGGGGCCCTCCGGGCGCTCGGCGTTCTCCGTCATCGCCCGGCGCAGGGAGTCGACGTCCGTGATCTCACCCATCAGTGACCGCCCCCCGAGGAGTTGCCCGTCGCGTCGGAATCGCCATGGGTCGCCCATTCCAGGAGGCCGATGAACGACCGGTTCAGCAGCGCCGTGTCCGCCGGCCGCAACGGGCGCTGTGCCATCAACAGCGCCTGCCCGTACAGGGACTCCGTGGCGGTGCCGATCAGTTCCGGGTCGCCGAGCGAACTGATCCGCCGGATCAGCGGGTTGAGGTGGTTGAGCACCAGACGCGCGCGGGGAGTGCTGCCCCGCAGCGACCCGAGAATCCCCGCCCACAGATCGTCGGCGTGTTCCTCGGCCTCCGCGCGGGCCTGTTCGTGCCGGGCCGCCCGGTCGTCGAGGTGGAGCGCGGGAACGGAGAGGGGGTGGAAGGCCCGCAGCACCACGTCACACGCCAGCGGGTCGAGCTTGGCCCGCGCGGCCGCCAGGAACGCCGACAGTGCCAGTTCCTCCGCCGGATCCACGGCATCCAGATGCGCCGTCACGGTGTCCGCGTCCAGCTCGGCGACCACCGTCCCGGGCCGCACCGACGGCAGCGCCTCGACCAGCTCGCTGTCGTAGGTGTATCCGCCGTTGATCACCCCGACGCCCTGCGCGGACGCGATCGGCGCGACCTGCCGGTACTCCTCGACGGTCCGCGTGAAGTGCACCACCGGGTGCCGCTGTGCGAACTCCTCCAGGGACAGCTGCCCGTCGGTGGTCTCGAAGGGCAGCCAGGGCAGCATCGTGCGCAGCATCTCCCTGTCGTGCCGCGCCAGGGACTTCACGCCCAGGTGGTGCACCGCCAGGAAGGCCGCCAGCCGCTCGGGATCGCCGGCCGCGAGCCCCGTCAGCCAGGACCGGATCCTTTCGCCGAGCGCCTCCCGCACGGCGGCCAGCGTCTCGTCCTCGTACAGCGACTCGCGCGAGGCCGTGGGCCGCAGGCTGTCCGTGTCCAGCACGCACCGCACGAAGAACGCCCAGTCGGGCAGCAGCTGTTCGGCCCGCTCGGTCAGCAGCATGCCCTTGAGGTGCACGCGATGCGTCGCCCGCTGGGCCGGGCTGACCGCCGACGGCAGGACGTACGCCACCCCGCGGATCCCGGCGAGCGGTACGTTCAGCTCGATCGAGTCCAGCGGGGTGAAGCCGAACAGCTCGTGGCAGTGCCGCGCCAGGGCCACCCGCCGGTTGGCGGGGGAGGGGTAGGGCCGGTCCCAGGGCGCGGGCAGATCGGTGACCGCCTCGTCGCCGACCCGGACGTCGTACGGCAGCAGGGAACCGAAGTCCCGCGCCAGCGTGAGCACCCGCTCGGGCGTGAGCCACTCCCCGGCCCCCGCTCGCGCCACCAGATGAACCGTGGTGCCCGGTTCGGGCCGCGCCGCGTGCGGCAGCGTCCGCACGGTGTACGAACCGTCGTCGCTCGCCGTCCACTCCACGGGCGCCGCGTCCGGGGTACGGGCGCTGCGGCTGACGACCCGGATCCGCTCGGCGACCACGAAACAGGCCAGCAGACCGATGCCGAACTGCCCGAGGAAGTCGGAGCGGACCTGCTGGATGCCGTGGGCGATCCCCTCGGCACGCTTGGAGCTGCGCCCGATGGTCGCGAGCAGGCTGTGCACGTCCGACTCGGTGAGCCCGACCCCCGTGTCCTCGACACGCAGGGTCCCCGCCTCGGCGTACAGCCGCACCAGCCCCGGCGCGTCGGGCTGCTCCGCACGCCGGGCGGTGATGGCGTCCACGGCGTTCTGCAGCAGCTCCCGCAGATAGACCCTGGGGCTGGAGTAGAGGTGATGGGAGAGCAGGTCCACCAGACCACGCAGGTCCACCTGGAACGTGTGCGGTGACCGGGGTGACGGTGACTGGGACGGCTGGGATGACTTCGAGGTCTGGGAGTCCATCGTCGCAGCGCCGGTGGGGGGAGTTCGCGACGGCGCGGGGTCGGGCGGTCCCTGATGGGGCGGTGACCGCGGGGGAGGCCGGAGCGCGTCATCCTACGGCCGGAACGAGCCGTCTGACCAGGGGTTTCGAGAGACGTATACGGCAATGTCAGTGGTGTGGTGTGCAATGGATCTCGTGCCCGCACTGGAAGAACCGCTGAAGAAGGTGCTCGGACCACCCACCGCGAAGGTGATGGCCGAGAACCTCGGCCTGCACACCGTCGGCGACCTCCTGCACCACTACCCGCGCAGATACGAGGAGCGTGGCCAGCTCACCCACCTCGCCGACCTCCCCATGGACGAGCACGTCACGGTGGTCGCCATGGTCGCCGACGCCCGCCTGCACACCTTCGCTTCCTCGAAGGCCCCGCGAGGCAAGGGCCAGCGCCTGGAGGTCACCATCACCGACGGCAGCGGCCGTCTCCAACTGGTCTTCTTCGGCAGCGGTGTTCACAAGCCCCACAAGGAACTCCTGCCGGGCACACGCGCGATGTTCGCGGGCAAGGCCTCCGTCTTCAACCGCCGCCTGCAACTGGCCCACCCGGCCTACGAGTTGCTACGAGGCGACAGCGAGGAATCGGTCGAGACCTGGGCCGGCGCCCTCATCCCCATCTACCCGGCCACCGCCAAACTGGAGTCCTGGAAGATCGGCAAGGCCCTCCAGACGGTCCTGCCCAGCGCCCAGGACGCCGTCGACCCCCTTCCGCCCACGCTCCGCGAGGGCCGAGGCCTGGTCACCCTCCCCGAGGCCCTCCTCAAGATCCACCGCCCGCACACCAAGGCCGACATCGAGGACGCCCGCGCCCGCCTCAAGTGGGACGAGGCCTTCGTCCTCCAGGTGGCCCTCGCCCGGCGCCGCCACGCCGACTCCCAACTACCGGCGGTCGCCCGCAGACCCAAGCCCGACGGCCTCCTGGCGGCCTTCGACGACCGCCTCCCCTTCACCCTCACCGAGGGCCAGCAGAAGGTCTCCAAGGAGATCTTCGACGACCTGGCGACCGAGCATCCGATGCACCGGCTGCTGCAGGGTGAGGTGGGTTCGGGCAAGGCACAGCCACTTGACTCTCTCGTGCTCACTCCTGCCGGTTTCCGCCGCATGGGCGACATGGCGGTGGGGGACGAGGTCGTCGTGCCGGACGGCGACATCACGCTCGTCGACGGCGTGTTCCCGCAAGGGGAGCGTGAGGTCTGGCGTTTGGTCCTCTCCGATGGAAGCTCCGTCGAGTGTGACGACGAGCACCTCTGGATCGTCTCCACGAGCAGTGGATGGCAGCGAGGCCGGAGCCCCGAGGTCATGACGACGCGAGAACTCCGGCTGGACACGTTCACAGCCGACGGATCCTCGAAGTGGTACCTCCCGTCGGCCGCCCCGGTCGATCTCGGAGGCGACTCGGCGCTGCCGATCGATCCGTATCAGTCGGGGCTCCGGCTGGGAGAGGGGTCATCGCCCGGCGAATCCGTCCCGGACGCCTTCAAGAACACGTCGGTCAAGAACCGTCACGCTCTGCTGCAAGGTCTTCTGGACGCCGATGGCACCGTCGGCGAGGACGGTTCGAGCATCTCCCTGTGCTCGGCCTCGCGCAGCTTCGCCGACGACGTCGCCTGGCTGGTCCGATCGCTGGGTGGCCAGGCCCGTGTGCTGTCGGAGGAAGCCGCCTTCAAGGTCTCGGTGGCCCTGCCTGACGAGTACGCACCGTTCCGGCTCACCCGCAAAGCCGAGCGCGTGCGCCCAGGTCTCGGACCGGAGACGTTCCGTCGGGGAATCCGTGCCGTCGAGTACGTGGGACGAAAACCCGTGCAGTGCATCAGCGTCGCTCACCCGAGCCACGCCTACGTCACCGACAACTTCACGGTCACCCACAACACGATGGTGGCTCTGCGCGCCATGCTCGCCACGGTCGACGCCGGTGGTCAGGCCGCCATGCTCGCGCCGACCGAGGTCCTCGCCCAGCAGCACCACCGCTCGATCACCGAGATGATGGGCGACCTGGCCGAGGGCGGGATGCTCGGCGGGGAGGAGCACGCCACCAAGGTGGTGCTGCTCACCGGTTCGATGGGGACGGCCGCGCGCCGCCAGGCCATGCTGGACCTGGTCACCGGTGAGGCCGGAATCGTGATCGGCACGCACGCTCTGATCGAGGACAAGGTCCAGTTCCACGACCTGGGCCTCGTCGTCGTCGACGAACAGCACCGCTTCGGCGTCGAACAGCGCGACGCCCTGCGCGGCAAGGGCAAGCAGCCCCCGCACCTTCTCGTCATGACGGCCACCCCCATCCCGCGCACGGTCGCCATGACCGTCTTCGGCGACCTCGAGACCTCGGTCCTCGACCAGCTCCCCGCCGGCCGCCAACCGATCGCCAGCCATGTCGTCCCCGCCGCCGACAAGCCCCACTTCCTGGCCCGCGCCTGGGAGCGGGTCCGCGAGGAGGTCGAGGTCGGCCACCAGGCGTACGTCGTCTGCCCCCGCATCGGCGACGAGGAGGACGACCCGAAGAAGACCGGCAGGAAGAAGTCCCCCGAGGACGAGGCCGAGAAGCGCCCCCCGCTCGCCGTCCTCGACGTGGCCGGCCAGCTCTCCAAAGGCCCCCTCCAGGGCCTCCGCGTCGAGGTGCTGCACGGGCGCATGCACCCCGACGACAAGGACGCGGTCATGCGCCGCTTCGCGGCCGGCGACACGGACGTCCTGGTGGCCACCACGGTCATCGAGGTGGGAGTCAACGTCCCGAACGCCACCGCCATGGTGATCATGGACGCCGACCGCTTCGGCGTCTCCCAGCTCCACCAGCTGCGCGGCCGGGTGGGGCGTGGTTCGGCGGCCGGCCTCTGCCTCCTGGTCACCGAGATGCCGGAGGCGAGCGCCGCCCGCCAGCGCCTCAACGCCGTCGCCGCCACTCTGGACGGCTTCGAACTCTCCCGTATCGACCTCGAACAGCGCCGCGAGGGTGACGTCCTGGGCCAGGCCCAGTCCGGAGCCCGCACATCCCTGAAGGTCCTCGCCGTCATCGAGGACGAGGACGTCATCGCGGAGGCACGGGAGGAAGCGGCAGCGGTCGTAGCGGCGGACCCGGAGCTGACCGCTCTCCCAGGCCTGCGGACCGCTCTGGACGCCCTCCTGGACGACGAGAGGGAGCAGTACCTGGAGAAGGGGTGAGGTCTGGTTCCCCGAAAGGGCCGCGGGGCTGTATCGACGTGCGGCTCCGCCGCCCGGGCGAGAACGGGCACGACGGACCGCCTGCCAGACTGGATCCGTAACCACCCCCGAAAACCACCCCGAACAAGGACCCGAGATGACTCGCGTGATCGCCGGAAAAGCGGGGGGACGCCGCCTGACCGTTCCGCCGGGGAACGGCACCCGCCCCACCTCGGACCGCGCGCGCGAAGGCCTCTTCTCCACCTGGCAGTCCCTCCTCGGCGGCCCCCTGCACGGCGAACGTGTCCTCGACCTCTACGCCGGCTCCGGCGCCGTGGGCCTGGAGGCCCTCTCCCGCGGCGCCGGCCACACCCTCCTGGTCGAGGCGGACGTCCGCGCCGCCCGCACGATCCGGGAGAACGTCAGGAGCATCGGCCTCCCCGGTGCCGAGGTGCGGGCCGGTAAAGCGGAACAGATCATCCGGACTCCGGCACCGGCGGAGCCGTACGACATCGTCTTCCTCGACCCTCCGTACGCCGTCACGGACGACGATCTTCGCGAGATTCTCCTCACACTCCGCTCGGGGGGCTGGCTCGCGCCGGAAGCCCTCGTCACCGTGGAGCGCAGCACAAGAGGCGGCGAATTCGGGTGGCCTGACGATTTCGAAGCGATCAGGACCCGTCGTTACGGCGAGGGAACGTTTTGGTACGGTCGCGCCGCCTCTACGTGCGAAGACGCACGATGACCGGACCGGAGAGCGAGGGATCACTAGTGCGCCGCGCCGTCTGTCCCGGGTCGTTCGACCCGATCACCAACGGACATCTCGACATCATTTCCCGCGCCTCCCGTCTCTACGACGAGGTCTATGTCGCGGTCATGATCAACCAGTCGAAGAAGGGCCTGTTCGAGATCGAGGAGCGGATCGACCTCATCGGCCAGGTCACCGCCGAATACGGAAACGTGAAGGTCGAGGCCTTCCACGGCCTCCTCGTCGACTTCTGCAAGCAGCGCGACATCCCCGCCATCGTCAAGGGCCTGCGCGCCGTCAGCGACTTCGACTACGAGCTGCAGATGGCGCAGATGAACAACGGGCTCTCCGGAGTGGAGACCCTCTTCGTGCCCACCAACCCGACCTACAGCTTCCTCTCCTCCTCGCTCGTCAAGGAGGTCGCGACCTGGGGCGGAGATGTCTCCCACCTGGTCCCGCCGCTGGTCCTCCAGGCCCTCAACAAGCGCCTGCGCAAGGACTGATGGGGCGACGGGGCTGATGGGGCTACAGTCGTCCCGTCCGTCTCCAACACATCGGTAGAGAGTGGCGAGCACACGGTGGACGTGCAGAAGAAGCTCGACGAGATCGTCGCGGCGGTCTCCAGTGCCCGGGCCATGCCCATGTCGGCCTCGTGCGTGATCAACCGCGCCGACCTGCTCGCCCAGCTCGAAGAGGTGCGCGCGGCCCTGCCCGATTCCCTCGCCCAGGCGCAGGAGCTGATCGGCGGCCGCGAGGAGATGGTCGAGCAGGCCCGCCAGGAGGCCGACCGGATCATCGGCCAGGCGCACGCCGAGCGCGGCTCGCTGATCTCCGACACCGAGGTCGCCCGCCGCTCCCAGGCCGAGGCCGACCGCATCCTCACCGAGGCCCGCCAGGAGGCCGAGGAGATCCGCGCGGAGGCCGACGACTACGTCGACTCCAAGCTCGCCAACTTCGAGGTCGTCCTCACCAAGACGCTCGGCTCCGTCGGCCGTGGCCGCGAGAAGCTGCTCGGCACCGGTCCGGGCGTCGACGAACAGGGCTATGAGGACGAGGACGCTCCCGAGCGCAGCCACGACCCGGAGACCCTGCGCAAGGACGCCGACGCCTACGTCGACGTCAAGCTCGGTGCCTTCGAGGCGGTCCTCGCCAAGACCCTGGAGGCCGTCGGCCGAGGCCGCCAGAAGCTGCACGGCCGGATCGCCACCGACGACCTCGGCGCCCTCGCCGACGATGCCACCGCCCTGCAGCACTCCAGCGACGCCGACTACCTGTCCGACCTCGCCGCCCTCACGCAGCAGGAGACCGCCCAGGCCGAGCACTCCGCCCAGCAGCGGGCGTACGCGGAGCCACAGCCGGCGTACGGCTACCAGCAGCAGACCGACCCCTACGCCGGCGGCTACCAGCAGCAGGGTTACGGCGGACAGGACGCCTACGGCTACCAGCAGGCCGATCCGTACGCGTACCAGGGCTACGACGCCCAGCAGGCGGCGTACGACCCGAACCAGGGGCAGCAGGCGCACCAGGAGCAGGCGCATCAGGACCACCAGGCGTACGCCCTGGACGAGACCAGCCTCTTCGACACCGGCATGATCACGCCCGAGCAGCTCAGGGCGTACGAGCAGGGCCGAGGCCAGTAAGGAACCACCGGATTGGGCCGTGAGGGAAAGGTCCAGTATCCTGGCTCTTCGGTCGCGTGTACGTCCGCGATCTGCGCTGCCCGGCAACACCGAGGGCAGCGTCCCTCTGAGCTCGAAGATCGAAAGCAGGAATGGCTCTGAACGCCCGCCTCGACCACCGCAAGCCTCTCGTGTTCGACACACACGAGCTGGGGCGGCGGCCCGGTGCGCTGCAGCGCCTGACCCGCCAGATCGACTCTCCCAAGGATCTCGGGATCGCGGGAGTCATCGGAGTGCCGGAAGGCGCACCGCTGGAGCTCGCACTCCGGCTCGAGTCGGTCATGGAAGGGGTGCTTGTCACAGGCACCGCCCGTGCACAGGCCGAGGGGGAGTGCGTAAGGTGTCTGGAGCCGCTGGAGCTGGTGCTCGAAGCGGAATTCCAGGAGATGTTCTCGTACCATGACGCCGACGATCGGGGCCGCCCCAAGGCGGAGCCGACCGACGACGCCGAGGGATCAGCAGAAAACGAGGACAGGCTCTTCATCGAGGACGGACTGTTCGACCTCGAACCCGTGCTGCGGGATGCGGTGGTGCTCGCACTGCCGATGCAGCCGGTGTGCCAGGACGACTGCCTGGGCCTGTGCTCCGAGTGCGGAGTGCGGCTCACGGACGACCCGGACCACCATCACGACGCCGTCGACATCCGTTGGGCGGCACTGCAGGGACTCGCCGGTTCACTCGAAGATGGCGAGAAGGACGAGATGAGCGGCGCTGACGCGCAAGCGGGCGTCGACGAGAAGCAGGAGAAGTAGCCGTGGCTGTTCCGAAGCGGAAGATGTCGCGCAGCAACACGCGCCACCGCCGGTCGCAGTGGAAGGCTGCGGTCCCCACCCTGGTTGCGTGCGAGCGCTGCCACGAGCCCAAGCTGCAGCACATTGCGTGCCCGGCTTGCGGCACTTACAACAAGCGCCAGGTCCTCGAGGTCTGAGCGGCTGGTGAGAGGCACCGTGTCCACTGCCAAGAAGGCGGATGACGCCAAGGCGGACCCGTCCGCCAAGAAGAAAGCGGACAACACGGCCTCGTCCCACACGCTTCTGGAAGGGCGGCTCGGGTACAAGCTCGAGTCCGCCCTTCTGGTGCGTGCGCTGACCCACCGTTCGTACGCATACGAGAACGGCGGTCTGCCGACCAACGAGCGGCTGGAGTTCCTCGGGGACTCCGTGCTGGGCCTCGTGGTCACGGACACGCTGTACACCACCCACCCCGACCTGCCCGAAGGCCAGCTGGCCAAGTTGCGGGCCGCGGTGGTCAACTCGCGTGCGTTGGCGGAGGTCGGTCGTGGTCTCGACCTGGGCTCCTTCATCCGGCTCGGCCGGGGTGAAGAAGGCACAGGCGGCCGGGACAAGGCGTCCATCCTCGCCGACACCCTTGAAGCGGTGATCGGCGCGGTCTATCTCGACCAGGGCCTCGACGCGGCCTCCGAACTGGTGCATCGCCTGTTCGACCCGCTGATCGAGAAGTCCTCGAACCTCGGAGCCGGCCTGGACTGGAAGACCAGCCTCCAGGAGCTCACCGCGACCGAAAGCCTCGGCGTGCCCGAGTACCTGGTCACGGAGACCGGCCCCGATCACGAGAAGACCTTCACTGCTGCCGCCCGCGTCGGAGGCGTCTCGTACGGCACCGGCACCGGCCGCAGCAAGAAGGAGGCGGAGCAGCAGGCCGCCGAGTCCGCCTGGCGGTCCATCCGGGCCGCAGCGGACGAGCGCGCCGAGAAGGCGGCGGCCGAGAAGGCCGCTCTGGACGGCGACGAAGGCCCGACGTCCGTCTCTGCCTGACGAACAGCGCCTCCTGAGCAGCGCCCGTCCCCGCCGCGGGGCGGGCGCTGCGTTCATCCACAGCGTTTTGGTACGGGGGTTGTGATGCCCGAGTTGCCCGAGGTCGAGGTCGTCCGGCGCGGCCTGGAGCGGTGGGTCACCCATCGTGTCGTCGCCGACGCCGAGGTGCTGCACCCGCGTGCCGTACGCCGTCACATCGCCGGCGCCGACGACTTCGCGCACCGCCTCAAGGGGCATCGCGTCGGTGTCCCGAGCCGCCGCGGCAAATACCTGTGGCTCCCCCTGGAGGACACCCACCAGTCGGTCCTGGCGCACCTCGGCATGAGCGGCCAGCTCCTGGTCCAGCCGACCGCGACTCCCGACGAGAAGCACCTCAGAATCCGCGTGCGGTTCGCGGACGACCTTGCCACCGAGCTCCGCTTCGTCGACCAGCGCACCTTCGGCGGGCTGTCGTTGCACGACAACACCCCCGACGGCCTGCCCGATGTCATCGCGCACATCGCGCGCGACCCTCTCGACCCGCTGTTCGACGACGATGCCTTCCACCAGGCTCTGCGCCGCAAGCGCACCACCATCAAACGGGCCCTGCTGGACCAGTCGTTGATCAGCGGAGTCGGCAACATCTACGCGGACGAGTCGCTTTGGCGCGCCCGCGTCCACTACGAGCGCCCGACGGCCGGCTTCACCCGCCCGCGCACGGCCGAACTCCTCGGCCACGTAAGGGATGTGATGAACGCGGCGCTCTCCGTCGGCGGCACCAGCTTCGACAGTCTCTACGTCAACGTCAACGGGGAGTCGGGCTACTTCGACCGCTCGCTCGACGCGTACGGCCGCGAAGGTCTGCCGTGCAAGAGGTGCGGTACGCCGATGCGCAGGCGTCCCTGGATGAACCGGTCCAGCTACTTCTGCCCGAAGTGTCAGAGGGCGCCGCGGGCCGAGTCGTAACGCTCCCGCGAGGCGAGGACGTCGTCCATGCGGCCCTCCACCAGGTGGATGAGGCCCAGCAGTCGCTCGGCGACGTCGCGGCCGAGCGGGGTCAGTTCGTAGTCCACGCGGGGCGGGTTCGTCGGCTGCGCCTCGCGGTGCACCAGGCCGTCGCGCTCCAGCGCGTGCAGGGTCTGGGACAGCATCTTCTCGCTCACGCCGTCGACGCGTCGGCGCAGTTCGTTGAAGCGCAGCGTGCCCTCGTACAGAGCGCCGAGCGTGAGCCCGCCCCAGCGGCCCGTCACGTGTTCCAGGGTGCCGCGCGAGGGACAGGCCTTGGCGAACACGTTGTACGGGAGGTCGTCCGCCTCCGTGTGCCCCTGCGGGGTGTCCATCCCAGTGTCCATTCCTCAAGCGTACTCGAACGCAGCGCTAACTCGCAGGTTGCGCTAACTGAAAGTTAGTGTTTTCCTTTGGTTGCCGCCTGTGAAGTGTCTATTTCAGGAGTTCGCATCGTGACCACCCCCGTTGTCTCCATCGCCTACCACTCCGGCTACGGCCACACCGCCGTGCTTGCCGAGGCCGTCCGCTCCGGTGCCGTCGAGGCGGGTGCCGACGTGCACCTGATCAAGGTCGACGAGATCACCGACGAGCAGTGGGCGCTCCTGGACGGCTCGGACGCCGTCGTCTTCGGCTCGCCGACCTATATGGGCACGGCGTCCGGCGCCTTCCACGTCTTCGCGGAGGCGTCCTCGAAGCGCTGGTTCGGGCAGGACTGGAAGGACAAGCTGGCAGCCGGCTTCACCAACTCCGGCTCCAAGAGCGGCGACAAGCTCAACA
Source organism: Streptomyces sp. DF42 (assembly GCF_058267695.1). NCBI lineage: Bacteria > Bacillati > Actinomycetota > Actinomycetes > Kitasatosporales > Streptomycetaceae > Streptomyces > Streptomyces sp. DF42. The sequence goes on from NZ_CM177859.1 coordinate 6,866,317, forward strand.
CGCTGCAGTTCTTCCAGGTCCTCGCCGGGCAGCACGGCATGCACTGGGTCAACCTCGGCCTGCTGCCGGGCTGGAACAACAGCGAGGGCTCCGAGCAGGACCTCAACCGCCTCGGCTTCTTCGCCGGCGCCGCGGCCGCGACCAACGTCGACGAGGGCCCGGACGCCGTCCACAAGGCGGACATCCAGACCGCGGAGCACCTGGGCCGCCGGGTGACGGAGACGGCGCGGGTGTTCCTGCTGGGACGCGCCGCCTGACCGGTTTCTAGTACCCGAAGTCCTGCGTCCACCAGGGACCGCCGGTCCCGAAGTGCACACCGACCCCGAGGGTCTTGAAGTCGCAGTTCAGGATGTTGGCGCGGTGGCCGGGGCTGTTCATCCAGGCCTCCATCACCGCGGCAGCGTCCGCCTGGCCCCGGGCTATGTTCTCGCCGCCGAGGTTGGATATGCCGAGCTTCGACGCCCGGTCCCAGGGCGTGGCACCGCTGGGGTCGGTGTGGTCGAAGAAGTCCTCGGCGGCCATGGCCTTGCTGAAGGTCTCGGCGAGGTCCGACAGGGTGCTGTTGGCGGACACCGCGCTGCAGCCGACCTTGGCCCGCTCCTCGTTGACCAGCTTGAGCACCTGCGCCTCGGCGGCGGCCGCCGCGGAGACCCTCACCGGGGCGGTGGCCCCCTTCGGCGGCTTGGTCTCCTTCTTCGAGGGCGTCGTCTTCGGCTTCTTGGACGGGGTCGCCTTCGGCTTCTTCGTCGGCGCCTCGGTCGGCGCCGCCGTGGACGTCGACGGGCTCGGCGACGGAGACGCCGAACGGTCGGCGTCGCGGCTCGTCGAGGACCCGCCGTCCCGGCCCCGCACGCTGCCGGACGTGCCGCCCTGCTCGCTCGCCGAGTTGGTCGGCGTGCTCGCGGCCTGCACCTTGTCGCCGCCACCGCCGCCGAGCCTGTAGTTGTCGAGGCCGGGCATCGAACCCGTGGCGACCGCGACCGTGCCGATGGCGACGGCGGCGGAGACGCCGAGTAGACCGGTCTTCACCGGCGTCGCGGTCCTCTTCTTGCGGCGACGCGACCCACCGCGCCCGGAGCCCTTGCCGGACGCCGGCCCGTGCTCCGGGAAGACCGTCGTGTAGTCGTCCTCCGTGGCGAACAGATACGCGGCACTTCTCGCGGAGGACTCGGCGTACTCCTCGGCCTTCAGATAAGGCGCGATCCCCAGGACATGCTTCTCGTCACCCGCCGCCAGGGCCTCCGGCGGGTCATAGCTGTACGAGTACTGCCGGGGGTCGTAGCTGCTCGCGTACGAGCCGTCCCTTCCTGTGACCCCCGTGGCGCGGCCCGTGGCGGCGCGGCCGGCGGCTGAGCGTCGGTGGCGTCCCATGTTCTGGCCTTCCTCGTCCTAGCGGCCAACCCACCCGATATGATCTTGCGGGGTGGCCCAACTCACTCGATCGAGTGAGTTTCATATGAGATTCATTGGGTGGGGACGGTACCGCATGGCGCCAGAGGGGGAAGTGTCCCGAGAGACATTGGCCCGTTAGGTTGCACTCATGAGCGAGGATGTGCGACTGGTCGCCTGGGTGCGGGGACGCGTCCAAGGTGTGGGTTTCCGCTGGTTCACGCGGGCCAAGGCCCTTGAGCTCGGCGCCCTGAGTGGTTTTGCTCTCAATTTGGGGGACGGACGGGTCCAGGTGGTCGCCGAGGGCCCCCGCGAGCGGTGCGACGGACTCCTCGACTGGCTCCGCGGCGACGACACGCCCGGCCGGGTCGACGGTGTCACCGAGATCTGGGACACACCCCGCGGCGGGTACGACGGCTTCGCCATCCGCTGAGCACATTCTGCGAAGAGGCCCAGGCGGAAGCGGACGGACATGCCGCGAGCAGCTGCCCAAAGCGGAAATTGCCTGGTGGTTGTCAAGAACCGCTTGTCGTGGCAGGCTCCGCACCTAAGAATGATCGCCACGCCCTGAGGGCCCCACACCAGTCGCAGCGCCGCCGGTTCAGGCCGCGCGCCCCCGGGTTGCCCGCCAATACGGGGCGTGATCGTGTTGACCGTCAAACTTTTTGGTGAGACGCTGAAAGCACCCCGCGCACCTTAGCTGTTTGGCATGGATGAACAGCAGCAAGAACTCAAGAGTGTCAAGCACCGCGGGTGCGATTCCCTCACGACCCACACCGCTTCGGTCGGTCACTCAGTGTGGAGGACCATCCATCATGGCAAAGGCGCTTCTCGGTTACGTCGGCGGCTCCGACCCTCGACTCCTCGCCGAGATGCGACGGCTCCAGCAGCGCGTCCAGGACCTGGAATCCGAGCTCGGACGAATCCAGGCCGAGAACGACGCGCTCGCGGCTGCCGCTTCTCACGACAGGATCATGGAGAGCATGAGCATCGACGCACACCAGGCGGAGCCTGCGCTCACCTGATCACTGCATCGCACCACGACAGCAGTGGTTGGGTCGCCCGTATCAACCGCTAAGTTGTCAGAGTTCAGAGTTTGCAAGGGACGCTTCGGCGTCCCTTCTTTCTTTCCCCCGCGCATCCTTTCACTCTCTTTAACGTCTGATGTGCCCTTCATGTTCACGCGTGAAACCGCGGGGTTGCAAGGGTTCATGGAGTGAGATAGCGGCGGAAGGTAGAGTCCAGCGGCGTGCACCTCAAGGCCCTGACCCTCCGTGGGTTCAAGTCGTTCGCCTCGGCGACCACACTCCGGTTCGAACCGGGCATCACGTGTGTCGTGGGGCCGAACGGCTCGGGCAAGTCCAACGTCGTGGACGCCCTGAGCTGGGTCATGGGCGAGCAGGGTGCCAAGTCGCTGCGCGGCGGCAAGATGGAGGACGTCATCTTCGCCGGCACCACCGGCCGTCCGCCACTTGGCCGTGCCGAGGTTTCGCTGACCATCGACAACTCCGACGGCGCCCTGCCCATCGAGTACGCCGAGGTCACCATCACGCGGATCATGTTCCGCAACGGCGGCAGCGAGTACCAGATCAACGGTGACACCTGCCGTCTGCTCGACATCCAGGACCTCCTGTCCGACTCCGGCATCGGCCGCGAGATGCACGTCATCGTCGGCCAGGGCCAGCTCGACTCCGTCCTGCACGCCGATCCCATGGGCCGCCGCGCCTTCATCGAAGAGGCCGCGGGCGTTCTCAAGCACCGCAAGCGCAAGGAGAAGGCGCTCAGGAAACTCGACGCGATGCAGGCCAACCTCGCGCGCGTGCAGGACCTGACGGACGAACTGCGCAGACAGCTCAAGCCACTGGGCCGGCAGGCGGCGGTGGCCCGGCGGGCGGCCGTGATCCAGGCGGATCTGCGGGATGCGCGCCTGAGGCTGCTGGCCGACGATCTCGTACGGCTGCGGGAGGCGTTGAAGGCCGAGGTTGCGGACGAGGCGGCGCTCAAGGAGCGCAAGGAGAACGCCGAGCGGGAGCTGAAGAAGGCCCTGCAGCGCGAGGCGCTCCTGGAGGACGAGGTGCGGCAGCTCGCCCCGCGGCTGCAGCGCGCCCAGCAGACCTGGTACGAGCTCTCGCAGCTCGCCGAGCGGGTGCGCGGCACGATCTCGCTGGCCGACGCGCGCGTGAAGAGCGCGACCTCCGCGCCGCCGGAGGAGCGGCGGGGCCGCGACCCCGAGGACATGGAGCGCGAAGCCGCCCGCATCCGGGAGCAGGAGGCCGAGCTCGAAGCGGCACTGGAGGCGGCCGAGCGGGCCCTTGAGGACACCGTGGCGCACCGGGCCGAGCTGGAGCGCGAACTCACCCAGGAGGAACGGCGCCTGAAGGACGTCGCGCGCGCGATCGCCGACCGCCGCGAGGGCCTCGCCCGGCTGAACGGCCAGGTCAACGCGGCCCGTTCGCGCGCCGCCTCCGCCCAGGCCGAGATCGACCGGCTGGCCGCCGCCCGCGACGAGGCCCAGGAGCGCGCCGTCGTCGCGCAGGAGGAGTACGAGGCCCTCAAGGCCGAGGTCGACGGCCTCGACGCGGACGACGCGGAACTCGGTGAGCAGCACGAGGCGGCGAAACAGCGGCTGTCCGACGCCGAGACCGCACTGACGGCGGCCCGAGAGGCGGCCACCGCGGCGGAACGCAAGCGGGCCGCGACCAAGGCCCGGCACGAGGCACTGTCCCTGGGCCTGCGCCGAAAGGACGGAACGGGCGCGCTGCTGGGGGCGAAGGATCGTCTCACCGGGCTGCTGGGTCCGGCGGCCGAGCTGCTGACGGTGACACCGGGCTACGAGGTCCCACTGGCGGCGGCCTTCGGTGCAGCGGCAGACGCGCTCGCGGTCACGTCACCGTCCGCCGCGGCCGACGCTATCCGCCTGCTGCGCAAGCAGGACGCCGGCCGTGCGTCCCTGCTGCTGGCGGGAGTACCGGAAGACACCGGTACGGCGCCCGACCTCAGGGCCGCGGGGCAGCATCCTTTCGCGGCTCCGCCGCGGGGCGCGACAAGCCACACCGAACCAGCAGACGTCCGACAGCCTCACGCGGCGGATTTCGTCCGCGGTCCCTCGGACCTCATGCCGGCCGTCCGCCGCCTCCTGCGCGGCATCGTCGTGGTCGGCGCCCTCGAAGACGCCGAGGACCTCGTCTACTCCCGCCCCGACCTCACCGCCGTAACCGCCGAAGGCGACCTGCTGGGCGCTCACTTCGCGCACGGCGGTTCCGCCGGGGCGCCCAGCCTGCTGGAAGTGCAGGCGTCCGTGGACGAGGCCGCCGCCGAGCTGGAAGAGCTGGCCGTGCGGTGCGAGGAGCTGACCGAGGCGCAGCACGCGGCAGGGGAGCGACGCAAGGAATGCGCGGCGTCGGTCGAGGAGCTGGGGGAGCGACGGCGCGCCGCCGACCGGGAGAAGTCGACCGTCGCCCAGCAACTCGGACGGCTCGCCGGCCAGGCACGGGGCGCGGCGGGCGAGGCGGAGCGTTCCCTCGCCGCCGCCGCACGGGCGCAGGAGGCACTCGACCGGGCCCTGGAGGAGGCCGAGGAACTCGCCGAACGGCTTGCCGTCGCCGAGGAGATGCCGGTCGAGGAGGAGCCCGACACATCCGTACGGGATCGTCTCGCCGCCGACGGTGCCAACGCACGCCAGACCGAGATGGAGGCGCGGCTCCAGGTCCGTACGCACGAGGAGCGGGTCAAGGGCCTTACCGGGCGTGCCGATTCACTCGACCGGGCCGCCCGCGCGGAACGCGAGGCACGCGCGCGTGCCGAGCAGCGCCGCGCGCGGCTGCGGCACGAGGCGTCCGTGGCGGAAGCCGTCGCCTCCGGCGCCCGGCAACTGCTCGCGCACGTCGAGGTCTCCCTGGCCCGCGCCGAAGAGGAGCGCACGGCGGCCGACGTGGCCAAGGCCCGGCGCGAGCAGGAGCTGGCCGCCGCCCGGAGCGAGGGCCGCGACCTCAAGGGCGAACTCGACAAGCTGACCGACTCCGTCCACCGCGGCGAGGTGCTCGGCGCCGAGAAGCGCATGCGGATCGAGCAGCTGGAGACCAAGGCGCTGGAGGAGCTGGGCGTGGAGCCGTCCGGGCTGGTGTCCGAGTACGGCCCCCACCAGCTCGTGCCGCCGTCCCCGCCCGCCGAGGGCGAGGAGCTGCCCGAGGACCCCGAGCACCCGCGCAACCTGCCCAGGCAGTTCCACCGGGCCGAGCAGGAGAAGCGGCTCAAGGCCGCCGAGCGCGCCTATCAGCAGCTCGGCAAGGTCAACCCGCTCGCCCTGGAGGAGTTCGCCGCGCTGGAGGAACGCCACAAGTTCCTCAGCGAGCAGCTCGAGGACCTGAAGAAGACCCGCCTCGATCTGCTTCAGGTCGTCAAGGAGGTCGACGAGCGCGTCGAGCAGGTCTTCACCGAGGCCTACCGGGACACGGCCCGGGAGTTCGAGGGAGTCTTCAGCCGGCTGTTCCCCGGTGGCGACGGGCGTCTCATCCTGACGGATCCCGACAACATGCTCACCACGGGCGTCGACGTCGAGGCACGGCCGCCGGGCAAGAAGGTCAAGCGGCTGTCCCTGCTCTCGGGTGGTGAGCGCTCCCTCACGGCCGTGGCTCTGCTGGTGTCGATCTTCAAGGCCCGCCCGAGCCCGTTCTACGTGATGGACGAGGTCGAGGCCGCGCTCGACGACACCAACCTGCAGCGGTTGATCCGGATCATGCAGGAACTGCAGGAAGCGTCACAGCTCATCGTCATCACGCACCAGAAGCGGACGATGGAGGTCGCCGACGCCCTGTACGGCGTCTCCATGCAGGGTGACGGAGTGTCGAAGGTCATCAGCCAACGACTTCGCTAGACCTCCCTCCCTCTTCCTTCAAGACTTGAACACATTCCCGGCACTTGTGCGCCGAAAAGTCAGCACAGACCCCCTTGACTTCGAAACTTGAAGGCATAGTCTCGGCAACGTTGCTTTTACCTTCAGGTACCACCTGCCTGGAAGGGTCCCCCACCCGGCAGCGACGCCGGTGGCCCGAGGAGTTCGAACGTGACCAGCACTGCACAGGAACCGAAGTCAGGAGCCGGGAAGGCTCATCCCGAGCATCTCGGGCATGTCATCTTCATCGCGGCGGCGGCCGCGATGGGTGGCTTCCTCTTCGGCTACGACAGTTCCGTGATCAACGGCGCCGTCGAGGCGATCCGCGGCCGTTACGACATCGGCTCCGCGGCCCTGGCCCAGGTCATCGCCGTCGCCCTGATCGGCTGTGCCATCGGTGCCGCGACCGCCGGCCGGATAGCCGACCGCATCGGCCGCATCCGGTGCATGCAGATCTCGGCCGTGCTGTTCACCGTCAGCGCCGTCGGTTCGGCGCTGCCCTTCGCCCTGTGGGACCTCGCCCTCTGGCGCATCGTCGGCGGCTTCGCCATCGGCATGGCCTCGGTCATCGGCCCGGCCTACATCGCCGAGGTCGCCCCGCCGGCGTACCGCGGCCGTCTCGGCTCCTTCCAGCAGGCCGCGATCGTCATCGGCATCGCGATCTCGCAGCTGGTCAACTGGGGTCTGCTCAACGCCGCCGGCGGCGACCAGCGCGGCAAGCTGATGGGCCTGGAGGCCTGGCAGGTCATGCTCGGCGTCATGGTGGTCCCGGCCGTCCTCTACGGCCTGCTCTCCTTCGCCATCCCCGAGTCCCCCCGCTTCCTCATCTCCGTCGGCAAGCGCGCACGTGCCCGCGAGATCCTCGCCGAGGTCGAGGGCGAGCACATCGACCTGGACGCTCGCGTCGACGAGATCGAGCACGCCATGAACAGCGAGCACAGGTCCACCTTCAAGGACCTGCTCGGCGGCGGCTTCTTCTTCAAGCCCATCGTCTGGGTCGGCATCGGCCTGTCGGTCTTCCAGCAGTTCGTCGGCATCAACGTCGCGTTCTACTACTCCTCGACGCTGTGGCAGTCGGTCGGCGTGGACCCGTCGGACTCGTTCTTCTACTCCTTCACGACGTCGATCATCAACATCCTCGGCACCGTGATCGCCATGATCTTCGTGGACCGCGTCGGCCGTAAGCCGCTGGCCCTGATCGGCTCGATCGGCATGGTCGTCGGCCTCGCACTGGAGGCCTGGGCGTTCTCCTTCGACCTGGTCGACGGCAAGCTGCCGGCCGCGCAGGGCTGGACCGCACTGATCGCGGCCCACGTCTTCGTCCTCTTCTTCGCCCTGTCCTGGGGTGTCGTCGTCTGGGTCATGCTCGGCGAGATGTTCCCGAACAGGATCCGCGCCGCGGCCCTGGGCGTGGCCGCCTCCGCGCAGTGGATCGCCAACTGGGCCATCACCGCGAGCTTCCCGTCGCTGGCCGACTGGAACCTCTCCGTGACCTACGTGATCTACACGGTCTTCGCGGCGCTCTCCATCCCGTTCGTCCTGAAGTTCGTGAAGGAGACGAAGGGCAAGGCGCTGGAGGAGATGGGCTGAGGCCCCTGGCTCGGGGAGACGGGCCACATCCCCGCCGCCCTTCTCCCCGTATCCGTAAGACGTGCTGCCCCGGCTCACTCACCGAGCCGGGGCAGCACGTCCTCGCAGAACAACCGCAGGCTGCGCCATCCCTCGTCCACCGGCATGCCATCCGCCAACGGATGCAGTACCAGGTTGTCGAGTCCCTGCGCCACGCACTCCTGCGGCGTCAGGATCCGGTACACGCCCTCGGCCCGCAGCTCGTCCACGGTCGTGGCCGCCGACTTCACGGCGGACCGTATGTCCCCGGACTGCCAGGACGCGTAGGTCCGGGCCTCGTGCAGGAAGTGACCGCCGTGCTCGGCCCACGCCCGGTCCGGGTCCTCGGCGATGTGCAGCAGCGGAGTCTCGGCGGTGGGCATCATCGTCCAGCCCTCGGTGCCGTACTCCGTCAGCTTCTCCTTGTAGTACGCCTCCAGCTCCGGCAGATGCGCACTGGGGAAGAACGGCAGGCCCAGGCGGGCGGCCCGGCGGGCCGCGGCCTTCGAGGAGCCCCCGACCAGGAGCAGGGGGTGCGGGTCGGAGCCGGGCCGCGGGGTGACCCGTACCGTGCGGCCCCGGTACTCGAACTCCTCGCCGGTCCAGGCCTTGAGCACTGTTTCCAGCAGCTCGTCCTGGAGCCTGCCACGCCGCTTCCAGTCGACGTCGAACTGGGCGTACTCCTCGGGCCGGTAACCGATCCCGGCGACGGTCACCAGCCGGCCGCCGCTCAGCAGATCCAGTACGGCGATGTCCTCGGCCAGTCGCAGCGGGTCGTGCAGCGGGCCGATGACCGCCGAGACGGTGACCGCGATCCGCCGGGTCGCCCCGAACACCGCGCCCGCGAAGACGAACGGCGACGGCAGCCAGTTGTTCTGGACGCCGTGGTGCTCCTCCGTCTGGACGGTGGTGATCCCCTGGTCGTCGGCGTACGCGGCCATCTCCAGGGCGGCCCTGTAGCGGGCGCCGAGCATGGCGGGGGTGGCACCGGGTTCGACGAGGTTGAAACGTACGACCGTGACGGGCATGGGGGTCCTTTTCGCCGGGCGGCTGGTGCGGGGGACGGTAGCTGACGGAGCGTCAGATCGCCATGGCGGCGGCGCGAGCGGGCCATGGCCTGTATGCCACGCGGAGCCCGCACCCACCGATCCGCAGGCGGGACCGCACACGGGCGTGTCGCTCTCCGGCCCGACCGGAGGACTGCGGTGGCTCGCCCGCCACTGCTGCCGTGACGGCGGCGGTGGGTGCCGTTGCGGGCCGTGTGCTCGGTGTGACGGGGCGGACACGACCTCGGTGCACACCTGAGGCTGGGTGCTGCCGAGACCCATGGCCGATACTGGACGCGTTATGGAAACCGTCATCCTTGCTGTAGTCATCGCCGTGGTCGTGCTCGGTGTGCTCGGCGGGCTCGTGGTCGGCAGCCGGCGCAAGAAGCCGCTGCCCCCGCCGCCCCCGTCCGCACCCGACATCACCGCCCCTCCGGCCGAGCCGCACGTCGGCGACGAGGCCGAGACGCCCCGCGACGAACCCCGCCGGACGATAGAGGAGGTGGATCTTCCGGACGGCTCGACCCCGGTCACCGTCGAGGAACCGCCCGTCCACCCGGATCTCCGGGTTCCCGAGATCGAGATCCCCGAGCCGACGGCCGGACGTCTCGTCCGCCTTCGCGCCCGTCTCTCCCGCTCCCAGAACGCGCTCGGCAAGGGGCTGCTCACGCTCCTGTCGCGCGAGCACCTCGACGACGACACCTGGGAGGAGATCGAGGAGACACTGCTCACCGCCGACGTCGGCGTGGCCCCCACCCAGGAACTCGTCGAGGGCCTGCGCGAGCGGGTGAAGGTCCTCGGCACCCGCACCCCCGCCGAGCTGCGCACCCTGCTGCGCGAGGAACTGCTCAAGCTGGTCGGCACCGAATTCGACCGCACCGTGAAGACCGAGCCCGAGAACAGCAAGCCCGGCATCGTGATGGTCGTCGGCGTCAACGGCACCGGCAAGACCACCACCACCGGCAAGCTCGCCCGGGTCCTGGTGGCCGACGGCCGCACCGTCGTCCTCGGCGCGGCCGACACTTTTCGTGCCGCCGCCGCGGACCAGCTCCAGACCTGGGGCGAGCGGGTCGGCGCCCACACCGTGCGCGGACCGGAGGGCGGAGACCCCGCCTCCGTCGCCTTCGACGCGGTGAAGGAGGGCAAGGAGATGGGCTCCGACGTCGTCCTCATCGACACCGCCGGGCGCCTGCACACCAAGACCGGGCTCATGGACGAGCTCGGCAAGGTCAAGCGGGTCGTCGAGAAGCACGCCCCGCTGGACGAGATCCTGCTCGTCCTCGACGCCACGACGGGGCAGAACGGCCTGGTGCAGGCCCGCGTGTTCGCCGAGGTCGTCGACATCACCGGCATCGTGCTGACCAAGCTGGACGGCACGGCGAAGGGCGGCATCGTGGTCGCGGTCCAGCGCGAACTGGGCGTACCGGTCAAGCTGGTGGGTCTCGGCGAGGGCGCGGACGACCTGGCGCCGTTCGAGCCGGAGGCGTTCGTTGACGCCCTTATCGGAGAGTGACACCACCTGCCGACATCGGTACGTGGTCGAAGAAGCGCCCGCCCCCAAGGTGCAGTTGGGGTCGGGCGCTTCGCTGTGTACGCCGTAGGGACTATGCCCGCGACCGGTGCGCCACGTAGGCCAGCGTCCCCAGCAGCAGGCGGCCCGCCGGTGGCTTCGTGGCGGAATCGAGGGCGGGGGGACGCAGCCACCGTGCCGGTCCCAGGCCGCCGCGGTCGGACGGTGGAGCCGTGATGCAACTGCCGGAGCCGAGGCCGCGGAGGTCCAGGGAGGTCGGATCGTCCCAGCCCATGCGGTAGAGCAGCTCGGGGAGTTCGGCGGCGGCGCCGGGAGCGACGAAGAACTGGGCGCGGCCCCCCGGGGTCGCGACGACCGGGCCGAGGGGGAGGCCCATGCGCTCCAGGCGGATCAGGGCGCGGCGGCCTGCGGGCTCGGCCACCTCGATGACGTCGAAGGCCCGGCCGACCGGGAGCATGATTGACGCTCCGGGGAACTCGCCCCACGTCTTGGTCACTTCGTCGAGCGTGGCACCGGCAGACACCTGAGGCGCGAACTCCAGGGGATGTGCCCCCGGCGCGCTGCAGTCCGCCCGGCCGCAGGAGCAGGCGCCCGCCGCGGCCCGCGCTCCCGGGACCACGTCCCAGCCCCAGAGCCCCGTGAACTCGGCGACGGCGGTGCACTCCGAGGAGCGGCCGCGCCGACGCGAGCCGGAGCGGATCTCCCGGATGCCGCCGATCGTGAAGCCCATGCCCCCTCCAACGGGTCCGACGCGTCGGTGGTTACGGCGCGGAATCGGATCGTGACCCTGCGTGCCTCCGGGTGTGCAGGCTCCGCGCGATCCGAGCGGCCCTCACGGTGTCCCGGGTGGTGAACTCGATGGCACGCGCCCCTGAGCGCTTCGCTCCGCCTACTCCCGATCGGTCTATGTCAAGTGAATCGTGTGGAGGCCACCGTGAGTTCATTCGAAGGGGTGGCGAATGGTGGCGTTTCCGGGATCGCCATGGCTGGACCAGTGATCGTAGGATTACTTTGAGTGCACGAGTCCTGGGGGCACATGCACTCGTGGGTATGCCGGAGGCAACTCGGCTTCCCGTTCGAAGGGTGACAACCGGCGGACGAGCGGCCGTATTTACCGGCATTCTGATAGGGCTTGGCGCACTCAGCGACAAGTGGTCTCAGGGATGGGGGCGTTCCAGTGAGCGGCAACGGCGGAAGCGGGACGACCGCGACCAGCACGGAGAAGCGCCCCAACGAGCTGCTCACTTCCTGGTTCGTGCGCAGCGGCTGGTCGAAGGGTGAACTCGCCCGCCAAGTCAACCGCAGGGCACGCCAGTTGGGGGCCAACCACATCTCCACGGACACCTCCCGGGTGCGCCGCTGGCTGGACGGCGAGAATCCCCGCGAGCCCATCCCCAGGATCCTGTCCGAGCTGTTCTCCGAGCGCTTCGGCTGCGTGGTCTCCGTCGAGGACCTCGGCCTGCGCGCCGCACGCCAGTCACCGTCCGTGTCCGGCGTGGACCTGCCCTGGACGGGCCCGCAGACAGTGGCGCTGCTCAGCGAGTTCTCGCGCAGCGACCTGATGCTGGCGCGGCGCGGCTTCCTCGGGACCTCGCTGGTCCTGTCCGCGGGCCCGTCCCTCATCGAGCCGATGCAGCGCTGGCTGGTGCCCTCGCTCCAGTCACCGCAGCCGGAGCCCGAGCCGGCGGCCTCGTCCCGCCGCGTCGGCCGGCTCTCCAAACCCGAGCTGGACCTGCTGGAGTCCACGACGGTGATGTTCCGCCAGTGGGACGCCCAGTGCGGCGGCGGTCTGCGCCGCAAGGCGGTCGTCGGCCAGCTGCACGAGGTGACGGACCTGCTCCAGGAGCCCCAGCCCGAGGTCACCACCCGCAAGCTGTTCAAGGTCGCCGCCGAGCTGGCCGAGCTCGCGGGCTGGATGTCGTACGACGTGGGGCTGCAGCCCACCGCGCAGAAGTACTTCGTCCTCGCCCTGCACGCCGCCAAGGAGGCCGGCGACAAGCCGCTCGGCTCGTACGTCCTCTCCAGCATGAGCCGCCAGATGATCCACCTCGGTCGGCCCGACGACGCCCTGGAGCTGATCCACCTCGCGCAGTACGGCAGCCGGGACTGCGCCGGCCCCCGCACCCAGTCGATGCTGTATGCGATGGAGGCCCGCGCCTACGCCAACATGGGGCAGCCCGGCAAGTGCAAGCGCGCGGTCCGGATGGCCGAGGACACCTTCGCCGACGTGGACGAGTGGGATGACCCGGACCCCGACTGGATCCGCTTCTTCTCCGAGGCCGAGCTGCACGGCGAGAACTCCCACTCCTTCCGCGACCTCGCCTATGTCGCGGGCCGCAGCCCCACCTACGCCTCCCTGGCCGAGCCGGTGATGCAGCGGGCCGTCGACCTGTTCTCCCAGGACGGCGAGCACCAGCGTTCGTACGCACTGAACCTGATCGGCATGGCCACGGTGCACCTGTTGCAGCGCGAGCCCGAGCGGAGCACGGTGCTGGCCGAGCAGGCCATGCACATCGCCAAGAAGGTCCGCTCCGAGCGCGTGAACACTCGTATCCGAAAGACGGTCGACACGGCCGTACGCGACTTCGGGGATATGGCCGAAGTCGTGGACCTCACCGAGAAGCTCGCCGCGGAGCTCCCGGAGACCGCCGAGGCGGTCTGAATCCCTTGACTCCGGCCGCGGGCCGACCTTCCCGAACTGCCCGACTCGGCTCCCCCGTGCCAGGTCATCGGAAGGCCGCCCGCGGCCGGATCTCCACCTTCGAAGAAGGTTGCGCCACGATAACGATCGCCTCGGCCGGCATCCGGCAGTTCATCGAGGCGTAACACACGCGGTGCCTTCGTCACGGCGGCGAAACAACGAGGGGCTTCCAACGAAACGGCGCTGCGCCAATCTCATGGCGCATAACCGGCCCACCCCCCGCTTTCCCGGACCGCTCACGCTCCGAAATACCCGCACGGGGCCGCACGAATCGACGAGGAGACGCCGATGGCATCAGCCGCCATCACGCTTGCCGCGGAGGCACCCAAGTTGTCATCCGCGAACACAGGCTTCATGCTTATCTGTTCCGCCCTGGTGTTGCTCATGACGCCCGGACTCGCGTTCTTCTACGGCGGCATGGTCCGGGTCAAGAGCACCCTGAACATGCTGATGATGAGCTTCATCAGCATCGGGATCGTCACGATCCTGTGGGTGCTCTACGGCTTCTCCCTTGCCTTCGGCACGAGCAACGGCCTCATCGGCTTCAACTCGGACTGGCTGGGACTGAGCAACATCGGGCTGACGGAGCTCTGGGACGGCTACACGATCCCGATCTTCGTCTTCATGATCTTCCAGATGATGTTCGCGATCATCACGCCGGCCCTGATAAGCGGCGCCCTCGCGGACCGCGTCAAGTTCTCGGCCTGGGCGCTCTTCGTCGCCCTGTGGCTCACGATCGTCTACGTCCCGGTGGCCCACTGGGTGTGGGGCGCCGACGGCTGGGCCTTCAAGCTCGGCGTGATCGACTTCGCCGGTGGTACCGCGGTCCACATCAACGCCGGTGCAGGCGCCCTCGGTGTGATCCTGGTCATCGGCAAGCGCGTCGGCTTCAAGAAGGACCCGATGCGCCCGCACAGCCTCCCGCTGGTCATGCTCGGCGCCGGTCTGCTGTGGTTCGGCTGGTTCGGCTTCAACGCCGGCTCGTGGCTCGGCAACGACGACGGCGTCGGCGCGCTGATGTTCGTCAACACGCAGGTCGCCACCGCCGCCGCCATGCTCGCCTGGCTCGCCTACGAGAAGATCCGCCACGGCGCGTTCACCACGCTGGGCGCAGCCTCCGGCGCGGTGGCCGGTCTGGTCGCGATCACCCCGTCCGGTGGCGCTGTCTCCCCGCTCGGTGCGATCGCCGTCGGCGCCATCGCCGGTGTCGCCTGCGCCGCGGCCGTCGGACTGAAGTTCAAGTTCGGCTACGACGACTCCCTCGACGTGGTCGGCGTCCACATGGTCGGCGGCATCATCGGCTCCCTGCTCATCGGCTTCTTCGCCACCGGCAAGGGCCAGTCCACCGCGACGGGCGTCTTCTACGGCGACCACTCCTTCACCCAGCTGTGGAAGCAGTGCGCCGGTGTCGGCGCGGTCCTCGCCTACTCCCTGATCGCCTCCGCGGTCCTCGCCTTCCTCCTCGACAAGACCATCGGTATGCGGGTCAGCGAGGACGAGGAGGTCGCCGGAATCGACCAGGCCGAGCACGCCGAGACCGCATACGACTTCAGCGGTGCCGGTGGCGGAATCGCCGGAACGGTCTCCGCGGCCCTTTCCGGTTCGAGCAGCAAGAAGGTGGACGCATGAGGCTCATCACCGCGGTCGTCAAGCCGCACCGGCTCGACGAGATCAAGGAAGCCCTCCAGGCCTTCGGGGTACACGGTCTGACGGTCACCGAGGCGAGCGGCTACGGTCGTCAGCGGGGCCACACCGAGGTCTACCGCGGTGCCGAGTACACCGTCGACCTGGTCCCCAAGATCCGTATCGAGGTGCTGGCCGAGGACGACGACGCCGAGCAGCTGATCGACGTCATCGTCAAGGCGGCCCGTACCGGCAAGATCGGTGACGGCAAGGTCTGGTCCCTCCCGGTGGAGACGGCCGTTCGGGTCCGCACCGGCGAGCGCGGTCCCGACGCGCTCTGACAGAAGAAGAACAAGGAGCTGCTGGGTGTCGAGCACGGACGTGCACAAGGAAGCGGAAGACTCCGGACCCAGCGGCTATGCGGCGGCCCGGCTGCGTCTCCTCACCGAGGGGGCGCAGTCCGGGCCGCCGCGCCGTAAGGCCCTGTCGGAACTGACGGACGACTGGCTGTCGGGGCTCTTCGGCGCCGGAGCCGAGGGCCTGAGCGGGGTCTCGCTGATCGCCGTCGGCGGCTACGGCCGCGGTGAGCTCTCCCCGCGCAGCGACCTGGACCTGCTCCTGCTCCACGACGGCGGCGACCCCCAGGCCGTCGCCGCCCTGGCCGACCGCATCTGGTACCCCGTGTGGGACCTCGGCCTCGCCCTCGACCACTCCGTGCGCACCCCGGCGGAGGCCCGCAAGACCGCCGGGGAGGACCTGAAGGTCCAGCTCGGCCTCCTGGACGCCCGCCACATCGCCGGTGACCTGGGCCTGACGGCCGGACTCCGTACGGCCGTCCTCGCCGACTGGCGCAACCAGGCGCCGAAACGTCTCCCCGAACTCCAGGAGCTGTGCACCGAGCGCGCCGAGCGCCAGGGCGAGCTGCAGTACCTGCTGGAGCCGGACCTGAAGGAGGCCCGCGGCGGTCTGCGGGACGCCACCGCCCTGCGCGCCGTCGCCGCCTCCTGGCTGGCCGACGCCCCGCGCGAGGGTCTCGACGACGCCAGGCGCCGGCTGCTCGACGTCCGCGACGCCCTGCACCTGACGACAGGGCGGGCGACCGACAGGCTCGCGCTCCAGGAGCAGGACCAGGTCGCCGCCGAACTCGGCCTGCTCGACGCCGACACCCTGCTGCGGCAGGTGTACGAGTCGGCGCGGGTCATCTCGTACGCCAGTGACGTCACCTGGCGCGAAGTCGGGCGCGTGCTCAGGTCGCGAGCCGTACGGCCGCGGCTGCGCGCCATGCTCGGCGGCGGTAAGCCGGTCCCCGACCGCTCCCCGCTGGCCGAGGGCGTGGTCGAGCAGGACGGCGAGGTGGTGCTCGCCCGTGCCGCCCGCCCCGAGCGCGACCCCGTGCTGCCGCTGCGCGCCGCGGCCGCCGCCGCCCAGGCCGGCCTCCCGCTCTCCCTGCACGCCGTACGGCGCCTGGCAGCCGTCGCACGCCCCCTGCCCACGCCCTGGCCCGCCGAGGCCCGCGAACAGCTCGTGACCCTGCTCGGTTCGGGCCGCCCGACGGTCGACGTCTGGGAGGCGCTGGAGGCGGAGGGCCTGATCACCCGGCTGCTCCCGGACTGGGAGCGGGTGCGCTGCCGCCCGCAGCGCAACGCCGTCCACATCTGGACCGTCGACCGGCACCTGATCGAGACGGCCGTACGCGCCTCCGAGTTCACCCGCCGCGTCCACCGCCCCGACCTGCTCCTGGTCGCCGCGCTCCTGCACGACATCGGCAAGGGCTGGCCCGGCGACCACTCGGTGGCCGGCGAGATCATCGCCAAGGACGTGGCCGCCCGTATCGGCTTCGACCGCGACGAGGTGGGCGTCCTCTCCACCCTCGTACGCCACCATCTGCTGCTCGTCGACACGGCCACCCGCCGCGATTTGGAGGATCCGGCCACGGTCCGTGCGGTCGCCGAGGCGGTCGGCTCGCAGTCCACCCTGGAGCTGCTGCACGCGCTGACCGAGGCGGACGCCCTGGCCACCGGTCCGGCGGCCTGGTCGTCCTGGCGGGGCTCCCTGGTCGCCGACCTGGTGAAGCGGGTCGCGGCCGTCCTCGCCGGGGACGTCCTCGACGAGCCCGAGGCCGCGGCGCCCACCGCCGAGCAGGAGCGGCTCGCGATCGAGGCGATCGCCACGGGCAGCCCGGTGCTGTCCCTGCGCGCGCAGACCGAGCCGCCGGCCGGGGAACAGCCGTCCGGCGACCCGGAGCCGCTCGGCGTCGAGCTGCTCATCGCCGTACCGGACCAGCCGGGCGTGCTGCCCGCCGTGGCCGGCGTCTTGGCCATGCACCGGCTGACCGTGCGGACCGCGGAACTGCGCGCCCTGGACCTGCCGGACGGCGTCGAGGGCGCGGTCCTGCTGCTGGACTGGCGAGTCGCCGCCGAGTACGGCTCGCTGCCGCAGGCCGCCCGCCTGCGCGCGGATCTCGTACGGGCGCTGGACGGCTCCCTGGACATCGCCGGCCGTCTCGCCGAGCGCGACGCCGCGTATCCACGCCGCCGGGGTGTCGTGGCGCCGCCGCCCCGGGTGGCCGTCGCCGCCTCGGCCGCGTCGCGGCTGGCCACCGTGATCGAGGTGCGCTCCCAGGACGCCCCTGGTCTGCTGTTCCGGATCGGGCGGGCGCTGGAGGACGCGAACGTACGGGTGCGCAGCGCACACGTCTCCACGCTGGGCGCGAACGCCGTGGACGCCTTCTACGTGACCGGGCCCGAGGGCGCGCCGCTGCCGGGTGAGGAGGCGGCGTCGCTGGCGCGGAAGCTGGAGGAGACATTGCGGGGCTGACCGGTTGTGGGAACGGCCGGGGACGATTGTCTTGCGCGGCCCGATACCCTGGAAGACGCTCACACTGCCCCCGACTCCGAGGACCGACGCCGCCGTGTTCGACACTCTCTCCGATCGCCTCTCAGCGACCTTCAAGAATCTGCGCGGCAAGGGGCGTCTGAGCGAGGCGGACGTCGACGCCACCGCGCGCGAGATCCGCATCGCGCTCCTCGAAGCGGACGTGGCCCTGCCCGTCGTGCGGTCGTTCATCAAGAACGTCAAGGAGCGTGCCCTCGGCCCCGAGGTCTCCGGTACGCAGTACCCCGCCCAGCGGGTCCTCGAGATCGTCAACGACGAGCTCGTCACCATCCTGGGCGGCCAGACCCGCCGCCTCCGGTTCGCCAAGCAGCCCCCGACCGTGATCATGCTCGCGGGTCTGCAGGGCGCCGGTAAGACCACCCTCGCGGGCAAGCTCGCCAAGCACCTCAAGGAAGCGGGCCACTCGCCGCTCCTGGTCGCCGCCGACCTCCAGCGCCCCAACGCGGTCACCCAGCTGAGCGTCGTCGCCGAGCGCGCCGGCGTGGCCGTCTTCGCCCCGGAACCGGGCAACGGCGTGGGCGATCCGGTCAAGGTCGCCGAGGACTCCATCCAGCACGCCAGGACCAAGGTCCACGACATCGTCATCGTGGACACCGCCGGCCGCCTCGGCATCGACCAGGACATGATGCGGCAGGCCGCGGACATCCGGGACGCGGTCTCGCCGGACGAGATCCTCTTCGTCGTCGACGCGATGATCGGTCAGGACGCCGTCAACACGGCGGAGGCCTTCCGCGACGGCGTCGGCTTCGACGGCGTGGTCCTCTCCAAGCTCGACGGTGACGCCCGCGGTGGTGCGGCCCTGTCGATCGCCTCGGTCACCGGCAAGCCGATCATGTTCGCGTCGAACGGCGAGAAGCTGGAGGACTTCGACGTCTTCCACCCGGACCGGATGGCCTCGCGCATCCTCGACCTGGGTGACCTGGCCACCCTGTTCGAGAAGGCGCAGAAGGAGTTCAGCGAGGAAGAGGCCGCCAAGATGGCCTCCAAGCTCGCCTCCAAGAAGGGCCAGGACTTCACCCTCGACGACTTCCTGGCCCAGATGGAGCAGGTCAGGAAGATGGGCAGTATCAGCAAGCTGCTCGGCATGATGCCCGGCATGGGCCAGATCAAGGAACAGATCAACAACATCGACGAGCGGGACGTCGACCGCACGGCCGCCATCATCAAGTCGATGACCCCGGCCGAGCGCCAGGACGCGACGATCATCAACGGCTCCCGGCGCGCCCGTATCGCCAAGGGCTCAGGCGTCGAGGTCAGCGCGGTCAAGAACCTCGTCGAGCGGTTCTTCGAGGCCCGCAAGATGATGTCCCGCATGGCCCAGGGCGGCGGCATGCCGGGGATGCCCGGGCTGCCGGGCATGGGCGGCGGTCCCGGCCGTACCAAGAAGCAGCCGAAGAAGGCCAAGGGCAAGCAGCGCTCGGGCAACCCGATGAAGCGCAGGCAGCAGGAGCAGGAGGAGGCCGAGCGGCGGGCCGCGGCGGCTCAGGGCGGCGGCGCCTTCGGGGTGCCGGGGCAGCAGGCGCCGCAGGACTTCGAGCTGCCGGACGAGTTCAAGAAGTTCATGGGCTGAGTTCACCCTCTGCGAGTGCCGGGGGTTGGTCATTGTCGTAACGTCCGCATATGACCAACCCCGCCCCGCCGCGCAAGTCGCCCGACCAGCCCTGGCGTACCGAGGGCACCCCCGAGGAGCCGCAGAAGCCGTCCCCGGGTGGTCGGAAGATGCGCGGGGGCTGGTGGAGCCTGATCCTGACCGCGCTGGTCGTGTATCTGATCGCCAACCTGGTGCTGTCGTTCTTCAACGAGGGCGACGAACCGACGATCTCCTACACCGAGTTCAGCAAGCAGGTCGACGCCGGGAACGTCAGCAAGATCTACTCCAAGGGCGACGCGATCCAGGGCCAGCTCAAGAAGGAGCGGCAAAGGCCCGGCGGAGGCGGCAAGTACACCAAGTTCAACACCCAGCGCCCGTCCTTCGCCGACGACCAGCTCTGGGAGGACCTGACCAAGCACGATGTCACCGTCACGGCCGAGCCCGTCGTCCAGCACCGTAGTTTTCTGGCCAATCTGCTGATCTCGCTGGCGCCGATGCTGCTTCTGGTCGTGCTGTGGATCTTCATCGCGCGGCGGATGAGTACGGGAATGGGCGGCGCGGGCGGCATGCTCGGCCGCAAGGCGCCGCCCAAGCCGGTCGAGCTGGAGCCGGGCCAGCCGCGCACGACGTTCGAGGACGTGGCCGGCATCGACGAGGTCGAGGGCGAACTCAACGACGTCGTCGACTTCCTGAAGAACCCCGACGCCTACCGCAGGATGGGCGCGAAGATGCCGCGGGGCGTGCTGCTCGCGGGCCCACCCGGCACCGGCAAGACGCTCCTCGCGCGCGCCGTCGCCGGCGAGGCGGGCGTGCCCTTCTTCTCCGCGTCCGCCTCCGAGTTCATCGAAATGATCGTCGGCGTGGGCGCCTCACGCGTGCGTGAGCTGTTCGCGGAGGCCCGCAAGGTGGCCCCGTCGATCATCTTCATCGACGAGATCGACACCATCGGCCGGGCCCGCGCCGGAGGCTCCGGCATGGGCGGCCACGACGAGCGCGAGCAGACGCTGAACCAGATCCTGACCGAGATGGACGGTTTCTCGGGCTCGGAGGGCGTCATCGTCATCGCGGCCACCAACCGCGCCGACGTCCTGGACCCGGCCCTGACCCGCCCGGGCCGCTTCGACCGGGTGGTCATGGTCTCGCCCCCGGACCGCGGCGGCCGCGAGGCCATCCTGGCGATCCACACCCGCGAGATCCCGCTCGCGAAGGACGTCGACCTCGGCCATGTGGCCCGGACGACCCCGGGCATGACCGGCGCGGAACTGGCCAACCTCGCCAACGAGGCGGCCCTGCTCGCCGTCAAGCGCAAGCAGGAGCGGGTGACGCAGAGCGACCTCTCCGAGGCCCTGGAGAAGGTCCAACTGGGCGCCGAACGGCCGCTGGTGATGCCCGAGGAGGAGCGCCGGCGCACGGCGTACCACGAGAGCGGACACGCCCTGCTCGGCATGCTCCAGCCCGGCGCCGACCCCGTCCGCAAGATCACCATCGTCCCGCGCGGCCGCGCCCTCGGCGTCACGCTCTCCACACCGGAGTCCGACAAGTACGCGTACACCGAGGAGTACCTGCGCGGCCGCATCATCGGCGCGCTCGGCGGCATGGCGGCGGAACAGGTCGTCTACGGCGTCGTCACGACCGGTGCGGAGAACGACCTGGAACAGGTCACCAACATCGCGCGCGGGATGGTCGCCCGGTGGGGGATGAGCGAGCGCGTCGGCCGCCTGTCCGCCCTCCCCGGCGACGCCCAGCAGGCGTACGGACTGGCCGCCGCCCCGCAGACCCTCGACGTGATCGACGGCGAGATGCGCCGGATCGTCGACGAGTGCTACGAGGAGGCGTGCCGCAAGCTGCGCGACCACCGCCCCCAACTGGACGCGCTCGCCCGGGCGTTGCTCGAGAACGAGACTCTGGAGGAGGCGGACGCGTACCGGGTCGCGGGGGTCACGCGAGCGTCGAGGGACCCGGGCGCGTAGACACCCAGGGCGTACGGGCGACCAGGTACCGGAACACGTTCGGCATCCACACCGTCCCGTCCGTGCGCAGATACGGATGCAGGGCCTCCGTCAGCTCCTTGTCCACCTGTGCCTGGTCCGTCGCGGAGATCGCCGCGTCGAACAGGCCCGTCGACAACAGCCCCCGAACCGCACTGTCCATGTCGGCGTACCCGAAGGGACACGAGACACGTCCGGATCCGTCGGGTTTCAGCCCCGCCCGCTGGGCCACCTCCTCCAGGTCGTCGCGGAGGGCGGGGCGCCAACTGCCCGCGCTGCGCAGAGGATCCGCCAGCCTGGTGGCCACCCGCAGCACGGACGACGTGGCGCAGCGTTCCGGCGGACCCCAGCCGGCGAGCACCACGGGCGCCCCGCGCTCGACGAGCGGTGTCGCCTGCTGCAACAGCCCGCCGAGCCCCTCCGCGTCGCCCGCCAGACACCCGATGGGCTCGAAAGCGGTCACCAGGCTGTACGCGGGCGTCTGCGCGCCGTCCGCGGCCCCGGCGTCGGGCGAACCGTCCACGAGCCGGGTGTCCGCACGCGCGCGCGTGCCCCGCGCGTCCGGCAGCAGCCGTTCCCGCGCGAGGGCCAGCCGCTCGGGGGAGGAGTGGTCGACACCGGTGACCGCGGCCCCCCTGGATGCCGCCATGAGGAGGGCCAGTCCGCTGCCGCAGCCGAGGCCCAGCAGCCGGGTGCCGGGGCCCACCTCCAGTCGCTCGTAGACGGCCTCGTAGAGCGGGACCAGCATCCGCTCCTGGATCTCGGACCAGTCACGCGC
Organism: Streptomyces sp. DF42; assembly: GCF_058267695.1. NCBI lineage: Bacteria > Bacillati > Actinomycetota > Actinomycetes > Kitasatosporales > Streptomycetaceae > Streptomyces > Streptomyces sp. DF42. Next base: position 6,888,358 of record NZ_CM177859.1, read on the forward strand.
GCGTGCACACAGATCCACGCGGGGTGCCTCTTCCGCGTGAGACAGGTGCTGCCGCACGAGCGTAGGTGTCATCAAAGCGCCCCAATCCGCCGAGAGTTGCCGCTGTGCCCGTTTCCGTAGCCCCCGTGACGTGCGCTCGCACCATCCCCGTATGTCAGGTAACTCCGCACTCGACCGCGCGTCCAGGGGTTGTCGGGCCCCGCTTGCGGGTTCGCGGTGGGAGTGGCGAGATTTCACATCCCGGCAACCTGGGCCCGTACGATCCCTGAGGCCGGGGCGGCCGGAAACGGGGCGGCCGTACCGCGTCTGGCCGTCGAGGACGGGCCGGTCGCAGGGGATGGCGAAGCGCCCGGTAACGTCACGGCCGCCGTCGGCGCTGACTGAGGTGAAGCCCTCCGCCGCGAGAGCGGCCGAAACGCATCTTGCGCACCTGCGGATCACAACCGCACCGGGCCGTGGACATCGGCTACGTGCCGGGTCGTAGGACGGACTACGTACCACCTTGGTACGAGCTGTGAGGTTTCTCCGCAGATCAGCGCACCCGCCCTCGTCAGGACGCATCAGCGGCAACTGACGGGTACGTGCAAATTATTTGGGATGGCCCGGAATAGGAACACAGCGGCACCCCCGCTCGTTGTCATTACGTGAGCACGACACAGACACCACCTGTTCTCGCCGCAGAGCTGGCACAGGCGTGGGCCGACATTCAGCGGTACCACCCCGAGTTGCCCGATCTGGCCGCGCCCGAGTCCCTGATCGGAGAGTCGTCGTCCGCGTGCGGTCACGAACTCTCCTTCGAGCGACTGCTCCATGAGGCAGTCCACGGCATCGCTGCCGCACGCGGCGTGCGCGACACGTCCCGCGCGGGCCGCTACCACAACCGCAGATTCCTCGCGATCGCCGAGGAGCTGGGCCTGGACCACCCCGAGGAACCGCACCCCAGCAGCGGCTTCTCGCTGGTCACGCTCAACCCCGAGGCCAAGCGCCGCTACCGCCCGACGATGGAGCGGCTCCAGCGCGCCCTGAAGGCGCACACGGCCGCCACCTCCGCCGACACCCCGAAGAGCTTTCGGGGTCCGGCCGCCCGCCACGGCTCGTCCGGGGGAGGGGTGCGAGTGAAGGCGGTGTGCGACTGCGGTCGTAACGTGCGCGTCGTTCCGTCCGTCCTGGCCCAGGCGCCGATCGTGTGCGGGGGCTGCGGGAAGCCGTTCCGGATTCCGGAGGTCGTCGGGGCTGCGGCAGGCTGAGGCTGCGGCTGCTCGTGGCAGTCGCAGTCCGGATGCCGTAGCCGGCAGGCATGGCCCGTGGGCACCTGGAGCGCCGGGTGCCCCACAGGCATGCCTCGACGTACCCGGGGCGGAGCCGGCCTGCAGGGTGTGGCACAATGGCTAGCTGTACTCGACAGCCGCACAGGAACCCTCTCGCCTCCGGCTGACGCGTCCATCGGGCACTCGGGTACCGCAACCCCACGCGGCAATCTCGCCGTGCCCAACCACGTCAAAACCAGGAGAACCCACTCCCGTGGCAGTCAAGATCAAGCTGAAGCGTCTGGGCAAGATCCGTTCGCCTCACTACCGCATCGTCGTCGCCGACTCCCGCACTCGCCGTGACGGCCGTGCGATCGAGGAGATCGGTCTGTACCACCCGGTGCAGAACCCCTCGCGCATCGAGGTCGACTCGGAGCGCGCGCAGTACTGGCTGGGTGTCGGCGCGCAGCCGACCGAGCCCGTCCTCGCCATCCTGAAGCTGACCGGCGACTGGCAGAAGTACAAGGGCGAGCCCGCGCCGGCTCCCCTGCTGCAGCCGGCGGAGAAGGCCGCGCGTCCGTCGTTCGAGGCCCTCGGTGGCGACGACGACGGCAAGGGTGAGGCGATCACCCAGAAGAAGAAGGCCGAGAAGAAGGACGAGGCTCCCGCTGAGTCTTCCTCGTCTGCGTCGACCGAGGCCTGAGCATGCTCGAGGAGGCTCTCGAGCACCTCGTGAAGGGCATCGTCGACAACCCTGACGATGTGCAGGTCGCCTCGCGTGATCTGCGCCGCGGGCGCGTTCTCGAGGTCCGGGTCCACCCGGACGACCTCGGCAAGGTGATCGGCCGCAACGGCCGCACCGCGCGCGCTCTGCGTACCGTCGTGGGCGCCATCGGCGGCCGCGGTGTCCGCGTCGACCTCGTCGACGTGGACCACGTCCGCTGACGCAACACGCAAAAAACACAGCACCGGCTCGGGCCGGGGAGGGCCACTGTGCCGTCCCCGGCCCGTAGTCGTTTCGAGTCGTTTACGACAGGAGATCTTCGGAAGTGCAGCTCGTAGTCGCGCGGATCGGCCGCGCCCACGGCATCAAGGGCGAGGTCACCGTCGAGGTCCGTACCGACGAGCCCGAACTGCGGCTCGCACCCGGTGCCGTACTGGCCACCGAGCCCGCCGCTGCGGGCCCCCTCACCATCGAGACGGGCCGCGTCCACAGCGGCCGCCTGCTCCTGCGCTTCGCGGGCGTCGCCGACCGCACCGCCGCCGAGGCGCTGCGCAACATCCTCCTGATCGCCGAGGTGGACCCGGAGGTGCTCCCCGAGGACGAGGACGAGTACTACGACCACCAGCTGATGGACCTGGACGTGGTGACGAAGGACGGCGTGGAGGTCGGCCGTATCACCGAGATCTCGCACCTGCCCTCCCAGGACCTGTTCATCGTCGAACGGCCGGACGGGAGCGAGGTGATGATCCCCTTCGTCGAGGAGATCGTCACCGAGATCGACCTCGAGGAACAGCGGGCGGTCATCGACCCGCCGCCCGGCCTGATCGACGACCTGATCGACGACCAGGCCGACAGCGACGAAGTCGCTGATGGATCCGGCACGTCGTCCGGGGACGAGTCCTGATGCGCCTCGACGTCGTCACGATCTTCCCCGAGTACCTGGAGCCCCTGAACGTCTCCCTCGTCGGCAAGGCACGCGCGCGTGGGCAGCTGAACGTCCATGTGCACGACCTGCGCGCGTGGACCTACGACCGCCACAACACGGTCGACGACACCCCGTACGGCGGCGGCCCCGGCATGGTCATGAAGACGGACCCCTGGGGCGCGGCCCTGGACTCCACCCTCGCCGACGGCTACGAGGCGGGCTCGCACGCGCCCGCGCTGATCGTCCCCACACCCAGCGGCCGCCCCTTCACCCAGGAACTCGCCGTCGAACTCTCCGAACGCCCCTGGCTGATCTTCACGCCGGCGCGATACGAGGGCATCGACCGCCGGGTGATCGACGAGTACGCGACCCGGATGCCGGTCCACGAGGTGTCCATCGGCGACTACGTCCTCGCGGGCGGCGAGGCGGCCGTACTCGTGATCACGGAGGCAGTGGCCCGGCTGCTGCCCGGTGTCCTCGGCAACGCCGAGTCCCACCGCGACGACTCCTTCGCACCCGGCGCCATGGCCAACCTCCTGGAAGGCCCCGTCTACACCAAGCCCCCGCAGTGGCGCGGCCGTGGCATTCCTGACGTGCTGCTCAGCGGCCACCACGGCAAGATCGCCCGCTGGCACCGCGACGAGGCCCTGAGGCGTACGACGGCCAACCGGCCCGACCTGATCGAGCGCTGCGACCCGGAGGCCTTCGACAAGAAGGACCGCGAGATGCTCTCCATCCTGGGCTGGGCGCCGGACCCGGAGGGCGAGCCGTACGGCCGATTTTGGCGCAGGACAGACGGCGTGGAACAATAGGCCGCTGTTGTGCGTCGTCCGGCGTGCGCCCCTGCCGCAGGGGGACACGACGCCCGCCCCGACACGGACAGCATCCTTCAGGAACACCTATCGCCCGTTGATGACCTGTGGCATCAGCGAAGAAAGCAGACGAAATGTCCCACCTGCTCGACACCGTCGATGCCGCGTCGCTGCGCAGCGACGTCCCGGCCTTCCGCCCGGGTGACACCGTCAACGTCCACGTCCGCGTCATCGAGGGCAACCGCTCCCGTGTGCAGCAGTTCAAGGGCGTTGTGATCCGCCGCCAGGGCGCCGGTGTCCGCGAGACCTTCACGGTCCGCAAGGTCTCCTTCTCCGTCGGCGTCGAGCGCACCTTCCCGGTGCACACCCCGATCGTCGAGAAGATCGAGCTCGTCACCCGCGGTGACGTGCGTCGCGCCAAGCTGTACTACCTGCGCGAGCTGCGCGGTAAGGCCGCGAAGATCAAGGAGAAGCGCGACAGCTGAGCTCGCGCAGGCGTTCCTGGCTTGGCCGGATAGCATCTGGCCTCGATGGACACCGAAGCACAGCAGACGGAGCGCGACCGCTCCTCCCGCCCTTCCGATTCCGAGGACGTCTCCCAGGAGATCCCGGAGGCAGAAGGGCCGGAGGGGCGGTCGCGTTTCGCGTTGGTGGCGCGTATCACCGACTGGCTGCCGGGCGGGTGGATCTCCCTGACCCTGCTGGTCTGCCTGGTGTTTTTGCTGATCCTCAACGCTTTCGTGGTGCAACCCTTCCAGATTCCCAGCGGATCCATGGAAAACGGATTGAGGGTCGGGGACCGCGTTCTCGTAAATAAGTTGGCGTACCGTTTCGGTGCCCAGCCGCGGCGCGGCGATGTCGTCGTGTTCGACGGAACGGGGTACTTCGGGAGCGGCGACTACGTCAAGCGCGTCGTGGGCGTGGGGGGAGACCACGTGGTCTGCTGCGACAGGGAGGGGAGGATCGAGGTGAACGGCCGGTCGGTCGACGAGTGGACGTTCCTGTACCCCGGTGACAGCCCGTCCTCGGTGCCCTTCACGGTCGTCGTGCCCACGGGCACCCTGTTCCTCCTCGGCGACCACCGCAGCGACTCCAGCGACTCCCGCGACCACCTGGGCTCGCCCGGCGGAGGCATGATCCCGGTGTCCGACGTCATCGGACGGGCCGACTGGATCGTCTGGCCCTCCGCCCACTGGATCCGCCTGCACCGTCCCGGCGCCTACGCGCGCGTGCCCGCGGCGGACGGTGCGCATGGGTAACCGTGGCAGACCACGCGGAGCGACACCGGACGGTCCCCTCGGCACCGAGAACCTGCTGCCCACCGGCTCCCGTCGCACCGGTGGCGGCGCGTCCGGCGGACGCACCCGCGCCGAGCGTCGCAAGCTCCAGCGCAAGGTCAAGCGAAAGCGCAGGCGTAGCGCGGTCAAGGAGATACCCCTCCTGGTCGGTGTCGCGGTCCTCATCGCCCTGGTCCTGAAGACGTTCCTCGTCCAGGCGTTCGTGATCCCGTCCGGCTCCATGGAGCAGACGATCCGGATCGGCGACCGTGTCCTGGTCGACAAGTTCACCCCGTGGTTCGGCTCCGAGCCCAAGCGCGGGGACGTCGTCGTCTTCAAGGACCCCGGCGGCTGGCTCGCGGACGAGCAGACCACCACGAAGAAGAACGACCCCGTCGTCGTCAAGCAGGTCAAGGAGGGACTCACCTTCATCGGCCTGCTGCCGTCCGACAACGAGAAGGACCTGATCAAGCGGGTCATCGGAGTCGGCGGCGACCACGTCAAGTGCTGCGACGCCCAAGGGCGGATGACGGTCAACGGCGTACCGCTGACCGAGGGCGACTACCTGTATCCCGGGAACGCCCCCTCCATACAGCCGTTCGACATCACCGTCCCCCAGGGGCGCCTGTGGGTGATGGGCGACCACCGCGCCAACTCCGCGGACTCACGGGCCCACCAGAACACCGACTACGGCGGCACGGTCTCCCTGGACTCCGTGGTGGGACGGGCGAAGGTCATCGCCTGGCCCTTCGGCCACTGGACTTCCTTGAAGGAACCTAAAACTTTCTCCTCCGTTTCCGACTCCGTGTCGGGGGCGACCGCGTCTCCCCGGCTGTCGCATAGGGTTGCTCCGGACGAATTCAACGGAACGATCCAACTCCCGAGCCCTGCGGAACTCCCGCTCGTTATGGGAGTGGTGGGCCTGCACCGCGTAAGGGGCAGGCAGCAGAGCAGAGTAAGGAGTTGGCGTGGGGGATGTGGCGGTTGGCGCACGGTCCGGACACGACGGCGAGGAGCACCGTGGACAACCCGTCCAAGGGGTCTCAGCGTCCGTCCCGGCCGCGGACAGCGCCGTGACCCCCGGGAGTGACTCCGGGGCGGCCGAGGACGGCACGGTGCCGGACGAGCGGGACCGGGCCGGAGAAAAGGGCTCGGGCGGAACACCCCCCAAGCCCAGCAAACAGCGCTCCTTCTGGAAGGAGCTGCCCATTCTGATCGGTATCGCGCTCGTGCTGGCGCTGCTGATCAAGACGTTTCTGGTGCAGGCGTTCTCGATTCCGTCGGACTCGATGCAGAACACCCTTCAGCAGGGCGACCGAGTCCTCGTCGACAAGCTCACCCCCTGGTTCGGCTCGGAGCCGGAGCGCGGCGAGGTCGTCGTCTTCCACGACCCGGACAACTGGCTGGCGGGCGAGCCCACGGCCACTCCGAACGCACTGCAGAAGGTCCTCAGCTGGATCGGCCTGATGCCGTCCGCCGAGGAGAAGGACCTCATCAAGCGCGTCATCGGCGTCGGCGGCGACACCGTCTCCTGCAAGGGCTCCGGCCCGCTGACGGTCAACGGCAAGGCACTCAACGACACGTCGTTCGTGTACGCGGGCAACACACCGTGCAGCGTCGACGACCAGGGTGGCCAGTTCTCGGTGAAGGTCCCCAAGGGCTACATCTGGGTCATGGGCGACCACCGCCAGAACTCGCGCGACTCGCGCTACAACCAGAGCGACAAGCACAACGGCATGGTCCCGGTCGACAAGGTCGTAGGACGCGCCATCGTCATCGCGTGGCCCATCACCCGCTGGAACACCCTTCCGGTTCCGGACACCTTCGACCAGCCCGGCCTGAACAACCAGTCCTCGGCGTCCGCCGCCCTGACGGCCGCACCGAACGCGCTCGCCCTGACCGGTGTGATTCCGGTGGCCCTGTGGCGCCGTAGGAAGACCGCCGTCGAGCAGACGCGCTGAGCCGCCTCTCGGGCCGCCGCTCTCCGGGCGACCCGACGGTCTGGTGAAACCCTCGTGGAGCTTGTGACCTTGGTCGCGGCGGAGGGGCTGACCGGCTCAGGTACCGCCGGGTAGGGTGCGGACCCATGGGTGGCGAGAGCACGACGCGTACGGCCCCGCGCAGCGGTGGCACAAGCACGGGCCCGGTGGGCAGCCGGACCGGACAGCGACTGTCCGGACTGGCGGTCGCACTGGGCTGTGTGCTGTTCCTCGGAGGGTTCGCCTGGGGAGCGGTGGCCTACCGGCCGTACACCGTGCCGACCAGCTCGATGACACCGACCATCGACGCCGGCGACCGGGTCCTGGCGCAGCGCGTCGACGGCAGCGAGATACGCCGGGGCGACGTCGTCGTCTTCAACGACAAGTCCTGGGTGACCGGCGCGGCCGTGGTCAAGCGCGTGGTCGCGGTCGGCGGCGACACGGTCTCCTGCTGCACGAACGGCAAGCTGACCGTCAACGGCAAGCAGATCGACGAGGCCTATCTCAAGGGCAACGTCGTCGAGGACAAGAAGATCCCGAGCGTGAAGGTCCCCAAGGGCCGCCTGTTCCTGCTCGGCGACGAGCGCGAAGGCTCGCTGGACTCCTCCGCCCACCTCAGCGACGCCGCCCAGGGCACCGTCGCGCGCTCGGCGGTGACCGCCCGGGTGGACGCCGTCGTCTGGCCCATGAACGGCATGCTGGAACGACCCACCGGCTTCGAGCCCCTCGGGGCGCTGTCCCAGCCGGGCCCCTTGCGCATCATCGTCGCCCTGATCGTGGCCGGAGCCGTCCTCGTCCTCGGTGGCGGAGCGTACGGCCCGGTCGCCAAGCGGATGGACAAGCGCCGCACCCGGGCGGGGACGGAGCCCGTGGGTGCCCGCTGAGGCGGCGGGCACTGACGAGGGCGCGTACCGGGGCGGTCTGCGCAAGGTCGCCCGGATCGTTCTGCTGGACCCCGAGGACCGCATCCTTCTCCTGCACGGCCACGAGCCGGGCGATCCGGCCGACGACTGGTGGTTCACGCCGGGCGGCGGCCTGGAGGGCGACGAGACTCGTGAAGAGGCCGCCCGCAGGGAACTCGCCGAGGAGACCGGCATCACCGAGGTCGAACTCGGCCCGGTGCTGTGGCGGCGGATGTGCTCCTTCCCGTTCGCGGGGCGCCGCTGGGACCAGGACGAGTGGTACTACCTGGCCCGGACGGCGGACACGCCCGAGGTGGTGCCCGAGGCCATGGGCCTCACGGAGCTGGAGCGGCGCAGCGTCGCCGGAGCACGCTGGTGGACGTGTCAGGAACTGACCCGGGCACATGAGACGGTGTATCCGACCAGACTCGCCGAGCTGCTGAGCAGGCTGCTCGACGAAGGTCCCCCGGCCGGGCCCGTGACGCTTGACCCCGAAATCGTCTAGGGGCTCACGGGACTGGCGCACAATGGTGGGATCGCACGGGTGAAGGGGAAGCTGCCATGAGCGCCGAGGACCTCGAGAAGTACGAGACCGAGATGGAGCTGAAGCTCTACCGGGAGTACCGCGATGTCGTCGGTCTGTTCAAATACGTGATCGAGACCGAGCGGCGCTTCTATCTGACCAACGACTACGAGATGCAGGTGCACTCGGTCCAGGGTGAGGTGTTCTTCGAGGTGTCCATGGCGGACGCCTGGGTCTGGGACATGTATCGGCCGGCTCGGTTCGTGAAGCAGGTGCGGGTGCTCACGTTCAAGGACGTGAACATCGAGGAGCTGAACAAGAGCGACCTGGAGCTGCCCAGCGGGTGACGGGGTTATCCACAACCGCTGAGTTGTCCACCAAGATCCACTTCTTGGGGGCGGGTGCGTGACGTTTGGCGCCGGAGGTGGTGCCGACATGAACGCACGCAGTGCACTCGGCAGGTACGGCGAAGACCTGGCCGCGCGGCGGCTGGCCGAAGCCGGGATGACGGTCCTTGAGCGGAATTGGCGCTGTGGCAGGGCCGGCGAGATCGACATCGTCGCCCTCGACGGCGAAGTGCTGGTCGTCTGCGAGGTCAAGACCCGCAGGGACGGCCGCTTCGAGCATCCGATGGCGGCGATCGGTCCGGAGAAGGTGCAACGACTGCGCGATCTCGCGGAGCGCTGGATCCAGACACATGGGGGACCCCCACCGGGAGGCGTCCGCATCGACCTGATCGGCGTCGTCCTCCCGGACAAGGGCGCACCGGTGGTCGAGCACGCGCGGGGGGTGGCCTGAGATGGGCTTCGCGCGTGCGTGCTCGGTGGCGCTGGTCGGCGTCGAGGGTGTGGTGGTCGAGGTCCAGGCCGATCTGGAGCCCGGAGTGGCGGCGTTCACGCTGGTGGGCCTGCCGGACAAGAGCCTGAGCGAGAGCCGGGACCGGGTACGGGCGGCGGTCGTCAACTCCGGTGGCGAATGGCCGCAGAGGAAACTCACGGTCGGGCTCAGCCCGGCGTCGGTGCCGAAGGCCGGCAGCGGCTTCGACATGGCCATCGCCTGCGCCGTGCTCGGAGCCTTTGAGCGGATCGATCCGCGGGTGCTCGCCGACATCGTGATGATCGGGGAGCTGGGACTGGACGGCCGGGTCCGGCCCGTCCGGGGCATCCTGCCGGCGGTGCTGGCCGCGGCGGACGCCGGCTACGAGCAGGTGGTCGTGCCCGAGTGCGCGGCCGCGGAGGCCTCCCTGGTGCCCGGCGTGTCCGTACTGGGTGTGCGCAGCCTGCGGCAGCTCATCGCGGTCCTGGCGGACGAGCCCGTGCCCGACGAGGAACCGGACGAGCGGGGCCGCCCGGATCCGCTCCTCGCCGGCCTGCGGGTGCCCGGCACCGGCGCGGCCACGGGGATGCACAGCATGGGCGCCGCACAGTACGACCACGGCCATGACCTCGCCGATGTGGTGGGGCAGACCTCGGCGAGGACCGCGGTCGAGGTCGCCGCGGCAGGCGGCCATCACCTCTTCCTGGAGGGCCCGCCGGGCGCCGGAAAGACGATGCTCGCGGAGCGACTGCCCGCCATCCTGCCCCGGCTCGGCCGGACGGAGTCGCTCGAGGTCACCGCGGTGCACTCGGTGGCCGGCCTGCTGCCCCCGGGCAAACCCATGATCAACGTCGCCCCGTACTGCGCTCCGCACCACTCGGCGACCATGCAGGCCCTCGTCGGCGGCGGACCCGGCATGGCGCGCCCCGGCGCCGTCTCGCTCTCCCATCGCGGTGTTCTCTTTCTCGACGAGACCCCCGAGTTCAGCAGCCGGGCCCTCGACGCGCTGCGGCAGCCCCTGGAGGCCGGGCACGTCGTGATCGCGCGCAGCGCGGGCGTGGTGCGGTTCCCGGCGAAGTTCCTGATGGTGCTGGCCGCCAACCCCTGCCCGTGCGGCCGTTTCTCGCAGAGGGACGATTTCTGCGAGTGTCCGCCCTCGGCGATCCGGCGCTACCAGGCGCGGCTGTCCGGCCCCCTGCTCGACCGCGTCGACCTGCGGGTCGAGGTCGATCGGGTCACCCGGGCCGAGCTGACCCGGAGCGATGGCCACGGCGAGTCCACCGTCACGGTCGCCGACCGGGTGCGCGCGGCCAGGGAACGGGCGGCGGCCCGGCTCGAAGGCACTCCATGGCTGACCAACAGCGAAGTCCCGGGCCAGGAGCTGCGGGGTCGCTGGCACGCCGCGAGCGGAGCGATGGACGAGGCGGAACGCAACCTGGAGCGGGGCATGCTGACCGCCCGCGGTCTCGACCGCGTGCTGCGCGTCGCCTGGACCGTCGCGGACCTCGTCGGCCACGACCGACCCGACGCGACGGACGTCGCCCTGGCGCTGCAACTGCGTACCGGCGTACCACGCGGCGTGCCCATGGCCATCGGGGCGCGGACATGAGCGCCGACGACGATCAGGGCTGTGAGCTGCTCGCCCGCGTCTTCCTCAGCCGGGTCCTCGAACCGGGTGACGAGGTCGCCGGGCGGTGGTTGCGGGAACTCGGGGCGATGGAAGTGGCGGGCAGGCTGCGCGACGGTGGGCCGCAGCTCGTCGGAATCACCGACAAGCGGTGGGCCGGGCTGTTGGACAGGGCACGGGCGGCCGAGCCGGAGCGGGACCTGGCCGCCGCCCGGGAAGCCGGGATGCGGTTCGTGGTGCCTGGGGCCGGGGACTGGCCGGGACAGCTCGATGATCTCGGGGACACGCGGCCCGTCGGGCTGTGGGTGCGGGGGCGGCCCAGCCTGCGGATGTGGGCGCTCAGATCCGTCGCCGTCGTGGGCGCACGGGCGTGCACCGGCTACGGGGCGCACATGGCGGCCACCCTCGGCGCAGGCCTCGCCGAGCACGGCTGGGTGGTCGTGTCCGGCGGTGCCTACGGGGTCGACGGCGCCGCACACCGGGGCGCACTGGGCGCCGGCGGCGCCACTGTGGCCGTCCTCGCCTGCGGGGTCGACCGTTGCTACCCGCCCGGACACACCGAGCTGATCACCAGGATCGCGGAACAGGGACTCGTCATCGGGGAGTTACCGCCCGGCGCTCATCCGACGCCGAGCAGATTCATCGTCCGCAACCGGGTGATCGCCGCCCTGACCAGGGGCACCGTCGTGGTCGAGGCCGCCGACCGCAGTGGCTCGCTGGCCACGGCACGGGCGGCCCAGCGGCTCGGGCGTCACACGATGGGAGTGCCCGGCCCCGCCACGAGCGCCCTGTCCGCGGGAGTCCACGAACTCCTGCGGGACGACGCCGTGCTGGTCTCCGACGCCGCGGAAGTCGTCGAGCTCGTCGGCGACATGGGGGAGCTGGCGCCGGAGCGGCAGGGGCCGGTGCTGCCGCGCGATCTGCTGGACCCGGGCGCGCGGCGGGTGCTGGCCGCGCTGCCCGGCCGAGGCGCGGCGCCACCTCGCGAGATCGCGCGAGGCGCGCAGACCACGCAGGACGACGCGATCGCGAAACTGTACGAACTCCGATCACTCGGTTACGTCGAACGACACGGCGACGGCTGGAAGTTGACACGCCAGGCGATGATCTCCGTCCGCGGGGGTCGAGGCTGATGCTGACCGAGCGTGTTCGGCCGTCCGGGGGAAGCCTGACACCTGTGCAAATACGCCCAGTTGGCGTCCCCAAGTCGTCACGCACAGCAACCTTCGTGACTCGGTGGAGTGCCCTGCGGAACGCGTCCGCGCACAGGTTCTCCGCCGGCGTTCGCGCACCGCAACACTCCAGTCACGCTACGCTCACGTGGATTCCGGCGCAGACCGGCATCTCGACATCAGACCGACAGCTCACCCAGGCAGCCCCACTTCACTGCAGAACGGCACAAGGCGACGAATGCCCCAGCACACCTCCGGGTCCGACCGGGCGGCGATCCCCCCAGCCGCCCGTGACGGTGGCAGCGTGCGGCCGCCCGCTCCCTCGACGCTCGAAGAGCTCTGGCGGTCGTACAAGGACACGGGGGACGAGCGGCTGCGGGAGCAGCTGATCCTGCACTACTCACCACTGGTCAAGTACGTGGCCGGACGGGTGAGCGTCGGTCTGCCGCCCAACGTCGAGCAGGCCGACTTCGTCTCGTCCGGGGTGTTCGGGCTGATCGACGCGATCGAGAAGTTCGACATCGACCGGGAGATCAAGTTCGAGACGTACGCGATCACCCGGATCCGGGGCGCGATGATCGACGAGCTCAGGGCGCTGGACTGGATTCCGCGGTCGGTGCGGCAGAAGGCGCGCAATGTCGAGCGGGCGTACGCGACGCTGGAGGCGCGGCTCAGACGGACGCCGTCCGAGGGGGAGGTGGCCTCCGAGATGGGCATCGCCGTGGACGAACTCCACGCGGTGTTCAGCCAGTTGTCGCTGGCGAACGTGGTGGCCCTGGAGGAGCTGCTGCATGTGGGGGGCGAGAGCGGGGACGGCCTCAGCGTGATGGACACGCTGGAGGACACCGCCGCCGACAACCCGGTCGAGGTGGTCGAGGACCGGGAGCTCAGGCGGTTTCTGGCGCGGGCGATCAACACCCTGCCCGAGCGGGAGAAGACCGTGGTCACCCTCTACTACTACGAGGGGCTGACCCTCGCCGAGATCGGGAACGTGCTCGGTGTGACCGAGAGCCGGGTGAGTCAGATCCACACCAAGTCGGTGCTGCAACTGCGCGCGAAGCTGGCGAGCTTCGGACGCTGAGCGGCTCGGTCACTCCCGTCGGGGGTGGTGCGTCCGTAGAGTGGTTGACGTGCCAAGGATTCGAGCGGCCTCCGTGGCCGAGCACCGGTCGATGCAGCGAGCCGCCCTCCTGGACGCGGCGCGGTCGCTGCTGTCCGACGGCGGGACGGAGGCGCTGACCTTCCCGGCCCTCGCCGAGCGGACCGGCCTTGCGCGGTCGTCCGTGTACGAGTACTTCCGGTCCCGGGCCGCCGTGGTCGAGGAACTGTGCGCGGTCGACTTTCCCGTGTGGGCCGCCGAGGTCGCGGCGGCGATGGAGCGGGCGGAGTCGGCCGAGGCCACGGTCGAGGTGTATGTGCGACAGCAACTGGCCCTGGTCGGGGACCGGCGGCACCGGGCCGTGGTCGCCATTTCGGCGAGTGAACTCGATGCGGGCGCCCGGGAGAAGATCCGGGCCGCGCACGGCGGGCTCGTCGCGATGATCGGCGAGGCGCTCGGGGAGCTGGGCCACGCGGAGCCCCGACTGGCGGCGATGCTGCTTCAGGGGATCGTCGACGCGGCTGTCCGGCGGATCGAACTCGGGGCTGCGGAGGACCCGGCGGAGATCACCGACGCGGCTGTGGCCATGGCGCTGCGGGGCGTTCGAGGCTGAGGCAGGGGGACTCCCAGTACGGGCAGCAGCCTGGACGGCCCCCTGTGCAGCAGCCAGGGTGGCAGCAGCGACAGCGGGTCCAGGTAGGTGTCGCCCCTCAGTAGGCCCCAGTGCACGCACGTGACCGCGCAGTGCGATCCCGTCGCCTCGACCATGCCCACCGGCTCGCCGGCCCGCACCTCGTCGCCCTTCTTCACCGACGCCCTCAACGGTTCGTACGTCGTCCGCAGATCGGTGCCCGTCAACTCCACGGAGACCACGCCCCGTCCCGCCACACGGCCCGCGAAGGACACCCGCCCGGCCGCCACCGCCCGCACCGGTGTTCCCGCCGGGGCCGCCAGGTCGACGCCTCGGTGGCCGCGGCCGTAGAACGTCGCCGGGGGCTCCCAGCCCCGTAGCACCGCGGGGTGCGTTCCGACCGGCCAGGCGCGGGCGACCGCCGGGGTGGCAGGGCTCGGGGCAGGCGGTGGGGGCGGGGCGTCCGCCCAGGCCCAGGGGGTCAGGACCGCCGAGGTCAGCGCCAGCAGGGCCGCTCCCGTCAGGCGCACGTATCGCTTCGCTCGCATGCCGTCACCGTCCCGCACACCGCCCGGACATGGCCGGGATCTGTGGACTACTCCCTGGTTGTGGACAGCGACGTCACCCGGTGCCTCGCCGGTCCCGTACACTTCTTCTGGCGATCCGGGTCACCGGGTCGACTTCGCACGCCCCGACATCTGGCGATCAAAAGCCGGTGTCAGCGCTCCTCGGTCCTTCGTGGCACGGCGCATGTGGGCGTCAGGCGCGGGAGCCGTCCGGCCCCGCGGCACAACCGAGAACACCAAGGAGAACGGCCATGGCCGTCGTCACGATGCGGGAGCTGCTGGAAAGCGGCGTCCACTTCGGTCACCAGACCCGTCGCTGGAACCCGAAGATGAAGCGCTTCATCTTCACCGAGCGCAACGGCATCTACATCATCGACCTGCTCCAGTCGCTGTCGTACATCGACCGCGCCTACGAGTTCGTCAAGGAGACCGTCGCCCACGGCGGCACGGTCATGTTCGTCGGCACGAAGAAGCAGGCGCAGGAGGCCATCGCCGAGCAGGCCACCCGCGTCGGCATGCCCTACGTCAACCAGCGCTGGCTGGGCGGCATGCTCACCAACTTCTCCACCGTCTACAAGCGTCTGCAGCGCCTCAAGGAGCTCGAGCAGATCGACTTCGAGGACGTCGCCGCGTCGGGTCTGACCAAGAAGGAGCTTCTCGTGCTCTCGCGCGAGAAGGCCAAGCTGGAGAAGACCCTCGGTGGTATCCGCGAGATGCAGAAGGTGCCCAGCGCCGTCTGGATCGTGGACACCAAGAAGGAGCACATCGCGGTCGGTGAGGCCCGGAAGCTCAACATCCCGGTCGTCGCCATCCTCGACACCAACTGCGACCCCGACGAGGTCGACTACAAGATCCCGGGCAACGACGACGCGATCCGCTCCGTCACCCTGCTCACCCGTGTGATCGCCGACGCGGTCGCCGAGGGCCTCATCTCCCGCTCTCGCGTCGCCACCGGTGACAAGGGCGAGAAGGCCGCGGGCGAGCCGCTCGCCGAGTGGGAGCGCGACCTGCTCGAGGGCGAGAAGAAGGCGGACTCCGAAGAGGCCGCCGAGAAGCCGGCC
Organism: Streptomyces sp. DF42; assembly: GCF_058267695.1. Lineage (NCBI taxonomy): Bacteria > Bacillati > Actinomycetota > Actinomycetes > Kitasatosporales > Streptomycetaceae > Streptomyces > Streptomyces sp. DF42. The sequence goes on from NZ_CM177859.1 coordinate 6,903,719, forward strand.
GAAGCCGCTGCCGAGGCTCCCGCCGCTGAGGCCGCTGTCGAGGCTCCCGCCGCCGAGGCCCCTGCTGCTGAGGCCCCGGCCGCCGAGGCCCCCGCGGCTGAGGCCCCGGCCGAAGAGGCCGCTCCGGCCGCGGACGCCGAGCAGGCCTGATCCGTCAGCGTCAGAGTTGACGGCGGGAGCGGTACTGCATCCACCAGCGCCTCAGGTGCTGGTGGAGTCCGCTCCCGCCGTTGACCCGTAGGTCGGCGGAGTGTCAGCGGCCTCCGACTACATGGGGGCTGTAGACCCCGTAGATCTTCGATCTTCCAGACTTCGAGAAAGATTCACAGACTCATGGCGAACTACACCGCCGCCGACGTCAAGAAGCTTCGTGAGCTCACCGGCGCCGGCATGATGGACTGCAAGAAGGCGCTGGACGAGGCCGAGGGCAACGTCGAGAAGGCCGTCGAGGCGCTCCGTATCAAGGGCCAGAAGGGCGTCGCCAAGCGCGAGGGCCGCTCCGCCGAGAACGGCGCCGTGGTCTCGATCATCGCCGACGACAACTCCTCCGGCGTCCTGGTCGAGCTGAAGTGCGAGACGGACTTCGTCGCCAAGGGTGACAGGTTCCAGGCTGTCGCGAACGCGATCGCCGAGCACGTCGCCAAGACCTCCCCGGCCGACCTCGAGGCCCTGCTCGCCTCCGAGATCGAGGCCGGCAAGACCGTCCAGGCGTTCGTGGACGAGGCCAACGCCAACCTCGGCGAGAAGATCGTCCTCGACCGCTTCGCGCAGTACGCCGACGGTTTCGTGTCCGCGTACATGCACCGCACGATGCCCGACCTGCCGCCGCAGATCGGTGTCCTCGTCGAGCTGGACAAGCCGAACGCGGAGATCGCCAAGGGCGTCGCCCAGCACATCGCCGCGTTCGCGCCGAAGTACCTCTCCAAGGAGGACGTGCCGGCCGAGGTCGTCGAGTCCGAGCGCCGCGTCGCCGAGGAGACCACCCGCGCCGAGGGCAAGCCCGAGGCCGCCCTGCCGAAGATCGTCGAGGGTCGCCTCAACGGCTTCTTCAAGGACGCCACGCTGCTCGGTCAGCCGTTCGCGCTCGACAACAAGAAGTCGGTCCAGAAGGTCCTGGACGAGGCCGGTGTCACCCTGAAGCGCTTCACGCGCATCAAGGTCGGCATCTGAGTCCGTGCCGCGATCGGCGCGTCGGCCCGATAGGGTCGAGTGCAGTCGTCCGGTACGCCGTCACGCACGCGCGTGACGGACGACAGCAGATCTGACAAGGAGGCCATTGCCGAGAATGGGTTGCGAACGACACCCCACCGGCAGTGGCCTTCTTCGTATGTGCATCACCTGAAAGAGGCGGGATCTCCATGACCACCAAGGCTCAGAAGAGCGACGACGGCAAAGTACACGGCCGGTTTCTGCTGAAGCTGTCCGGTGAGGCCTTCTCCGGCGGCGGGGGCCTGGGAGTGGACCCCGACGTGGTGCACAAGATCGCCCGTGAGATCGCCGCCGTCGTCCGGGACGGCGCCGAGATCGCGGTCGTCATCGGCGGCGGCAACTTCTTCCGTGGCGCGGAGCTGCAGCAGCGCGGCATGGACCGGGCCCGCTCCGACTACATGGGCATGCTCGGCACGGTCATGAACTGCCTCGCCCTCCAGGACTTCCTGGAGAAGGAGGGCATCGACAGCCGGGTGCAGACCGCCATCACCATGGGCCAGGTCGCCGAGCCGTACATCCCGCTGCGTGCCGTACGGCACCTGGAGAAGGGCCGCGTGGTCATCTTCGGTGCCGGTATGGGCATGCCGTACTTCTCCACCGACACCACCGCCGCTCAGCGCGCCCTGGAGATCGACGCCCAGGCGCTGCTGATGGGCAAGAACGGCGTGGACGGGGTCTACGACTCCGACCCGAAGCGCAACCCGGACGCCGTCAAGTTCGACTCCCTCGGCTACGGCGAGGTCATCACCCAGGACCTCAAGGTCGCGGACATGACCGCCATCACCCTGTGCCGCGACAACAAGCTCCCGATCCTGGTCTTCGAGCTCATCGCCGAGGGCAATATCGCCCGCGCCGTCAAGGGTGAGAAGATCGGCACGCTCGTGGGTGACCAGGACAACCGGGACTGACCAGCAACACCCATGGACCCTGACCGGGGGATGGACAATGTCCTGCCGGTCGGGAACCGTGCAGGAAGAAGACGCGACGCAGCCGGCCGCCGCCCCACCAAGGAACCGCAGCCGGGCCTCACTCAAGACACGCAGGAGCAAGTGGTGATCGAAGAGACCCTCCTCGAGGCCGAGGAGAAGATGGAGAAGGCCGTCGTGGTCGCCAAGGAGGACTTCGCCGCGATCCGCACCGGTCGTGCGCACCCGGCGATGTTCAACAAGATCGTGGCCGACTACTACGGCGCGCCGACGCCGATCAACCAGCTGGCTTCGTTCTCCGTGCCGGAGCCGCGCATGGCGGTAGTGACCCCGTTCGACAAGACGGCCCTGCGCAACATCGAGCAGGCCATCCGTGACTCCGACCTGGGCGTCAACCCGAGCAATGACGGCAACATCATCCGGGTGGTGTTCCCCGAGCTCACCGAGGAGCGCCGCCGCGACTACATCAAGGTCGCCAAGGGCAAGGCCGAGGACTCCCGGGTCTCCATCCGCTCCGTGCGCCGCAAGGCCAAGGACGCCATCGACAAGCTGATCAAGGACGGCGAGGTCGGCGAGGACGAGGGCCGCCGTGCGGAGAAGGAACTCGACGACTCCACCCACAAGTACGTGGCCCAGGTGGACGAGCTCCTGAAGCACAAGGAAGCGGAGCTGCTCGAGGTCTGATGAACGAATCTTCCTGGGGAGCGCCGCCCCACACCGGGTCACAGGCCGGGTACTGGGGGCCGACCGACCAGGGACCTGTCCAGGGGGCTGCCCCGGCGGGTCCCGCGTACGATGCGCCCAAGGCGCAGCAGACTCGCCCCATGCCCATCGTGCCCGAGGTACCCGCGTACGGCGGTGACCAGGATGACGACCGGGGGGCCGCTCGGCTGAGCGGCTCCTTGTTCCGCGACGAACCGCCGCAGTCGCCGCCCTACCCAGCGGCGCAGCAGAATCCGGAGCCCATGCCCGACGCCCCGCAGCCGGCGCCCCCGCCGCAGAAGAAGAGCGCGGGGCGCGACCTGGGTGCGGCCATAGGCGTCGGCGTCGGGCTCGGCGTGGTGATCATCGCGTCCCTGTTCGTCGTCAAGGCCGTCTTCGTCGGCGTGGTCGCCGTCGCCGTCGTGGTGGGCCTGTGGGAGCTGACCAGCCGGCTGCAGGAGCGCAAGGGCATCAAGGCGCCCCTGGTCCCGCTGGCGCTCGGTGGCGCAGCGATGGTCGTCGCCGGGTACGTCCGGGGCGCCGAGGGTGCGTGGGTCGCCATGGCGCTCACGGCACTCGCCGTCCTCGTATGGCGTATGACGGAGCCGCCCGAGGGCTACCTCAAGGACGTCACCGCGGGTGTCTTCGCCGCGTTCTACGTGCCGTTCCTGGCGACGTTCGTCGCGCTGATGCTGGCGGCCCACGACGGCCCCTGGCGCGTCACGACCTTCCTGCTGCTGACGGTGGTCAGCGACACCGGCGCGTACGCCGTCGGCTGGCGCTTCGGCAAGCACAAGCTCGCCCCGCGCATCAGCCCCGGCAAGACCCGCGAGGGCCTGCTCGGGGCGGTGTCCTTCGCGATGGTGGCGGGCGCGCTGTGCATGCAGTTCCTCATCGACGACGGCTCCTGGTGGCAGGGCCTGGTCCTCGGCTTCGCGGTCGCGGCCAGCGCCACGCTCGGCGACCTCGGCGAGTCGATGATCAAGCGGGACCTGGGCATCAAGGACATGGGCACGCTCCTCCCCGGCCACGGGGGGATCATGGACCGGCTGGACTCGCTGCTGCCCACGGCGCCCGTGGTGTGGCTGCTGATGGTGCTGTTCGTCGGCTCCGGCTGAGGGTTTCGGAAGTCCCACCCGGTCGATGGCGCCAGTCTCAGCCGAGTGGGACGATTCCGGTGTAAGCCCCCAAAGGGGATCTCCCTGAAGGGAGGGCGCCATGTCCGCCTTCCATGAAGAGATCGACGTCGACCGCACTCCCGAAGACGTCTGGGCGTACGTCATCGATCCCTCGCATCTGCCCGAGTGGCAGCTGAGCGCGGTCTCCGCGGAACAGCTCGACGAGGGGCCTCTCCACCCCGGTTCCCGGGTCCGCGTCACCCGCCGGGTCGGGCGCCGTGAGATGCCGATGACCATGGAGTTCACCGAGTACGACCCGCCGCACAGCTGGGGCCTGCGCGGTATCGACGGCCCGGTCAGGGGCCACTTCCACGGGGCGGTGGAGCCGCTCGACGACGGCCGGCGGTCCCGCGTGACGATGGACCTCGACTTCGACGGCCACGGCATCGGCAAAGTCCTTCTGCCACTCCTCGTCCGCCCCCAGGTCCGCAAGGAACTGCCGCGCAACGAGCAGTTGCTGAAGGACAGGCTGGAGCATACGGCGACCACGTAGGGCCTCCGGGGTCAGGCACCCATCAGGGGCGCAGACGTCGTCAGGAGACGCAGACGTCCTCAGCAGGCCCAGACGCAGCCCGTGACGCGCGGCGTGAACGGAGGCCGCGGGAAGCGGAAGGCGCCGGATCCGAAGGCGTCGTCGGCCCGGCGCTGGATTTCCGCTGCGTCGATGCCGATCGAGGTCGGCCCGCCCTTCGCCGCCCGCTCGCCGACGTTATCCACGTAACCCCAGGTCAGGCAGGCCGCGGGGTCGCCGCCAAGCCGTCCGCGGTGGTGGAGGGTGGGTCAGCGGGGGCCGTCGACGCCCGCCCTCGCAGTCGCGGCCGCAGGGCACACGAATGGATCTGCGACACTGGTTGAGCTATGCCTAAGCCCGGAGAACTCACTTTCGTCGCCCCCCGCGGAGCCAAGAAGCCGCCGCGGCACCTTGCCGACCTCACGCCTGCCGAGCGCAAGGAAGCGGTGGCCGAGATCGGCGAGAAGCCGTTTCGTGCCAAGCAGCTCTCGCAGCACTACTTCGCGCGGTTCGCGCACGACCCGGCGGAGTGGACCGACATTCCGGCCGGCTCGCGCGGGAAGCTCCAGGAGGTGCTGCTTCCCGAGCTGATGACCGTCGTACGGCATCTGTCGACGGACGAGGGGACGACCCGCAAGACGCTGTGGCGGCTGTTCGACGGGACGCTCGTCGAGTCGGTGCTGATGCGGTATCCCGACCGGGTGACCATGTGCATCAGTTCGCAGGCCGGGTGCGGGATGAACTGCCCGTTCTGTGCGACCGGGCAGGCGGGGCTGGACCGGAATCTGTCCACCGCGGAGATCGTCCATCAGATCGTGGACGGGATGCGGGCGCTGCGGGACGGGGAGGTCCCCGGTGGGACTGCGCGGCTGTCCAACATCGTCTTCATGGGCATGGGCGAGCCCCTCGCCAACTACAAGCGGGTCGTCGGTGCCGTCCGGGCGCTCACCGACCCCGCCCCCGACGGGCTCGGGTTGTCGCAGCGCGGCATCACCGTGTCGACCGTCGGGCTCGTCCCGGCGATCCACCGGTTCGCCGACGAGGGCTTCAAGTGCCGGCTCGCCATCTCGCTGCACGCCCCCGACGACGAACTGCGCGACACCCTCGTCCCCGTCAACACCCGGTGGAAGGTACGCGAGGTCCTCGACGCCGGGTTCGACTACGTCGAGAAGAGCGGGCGACGGCTGAGCATCGAGTACGCGCTCATCCGCGACATCAACGACCAGGCCTGGCGTGGTGACCGGCTCGGGCGGCTGCTCAAGGGCAAGCCCGTGCATGTCAACCTCATCCCGCTGAACCCGACGCCGGGTTCGAAGTGGACGGCCTCGCGGCCCGAGGACGAGAAGGCGTTCGTCGAGGCCATCGCGGCGCACGGCGTGCCGGTGACCGTCCGGGACACCCGGGGCCAGGAGATCGACGGAGCCTGCGGCCAGCTCGCTGCCACCGAGCGGTGACCGGGTAACCTGACCCGTACGTACATCTTCATATTCCGACAGGGGAGCGCCACAGCGCTGAGAGTGCGGCAACCGGGCCGCAGACCCTCTGAACCTTGCCCAGGTCATTCTGGGTAGGAAGTTCGGTCTTCACTCGAGCTGTTGCGCCCTGCCCGGGAGCCGGCGGATCTTTCCGACGGTCCCGGGCAGGGCCGCGTCTCTTCCTGGTCAGCCAGGAGGAATCCAGTGCACACCAAGACGTTCGTGGTCGCCGCGGTCGGCCTCGGCCTGATCACGCTGTCCGCGTGCGGGTCGTCGTCCGGCAGCGGGGGCTCGGCGGACTCCAAGTCCGTCACCCTCGTCAGCCACGACTCGTGGGCCGTCTCCAAGAGCGTCCTCGCCGACTTCGAGAAGCAGTCCGGTTACAAGGTCCACGTCCTCAAGGACGGTGACGCGGGGCAGGCCGTCAACAAGGCCATCCTCACCAAGGACAACCCGCAGGGCGACGTCTTCTTCGGCGTCGACAACACCCTGCTGTCGCGGGCGCTCGACAACGGCCTCTTCCAGCCGTACGAGGCGAAAGGCGCGGGACAGATCCGGGCGCAGTACCGGGTCGACCAGGACAAGCACCGTGTCACGCCCATCGACTCCGGCGACATCTGCGTCAACTACGACAAGGCGTACTTCAGCAAGCACAAGCTGGCCCCGCCGCGGTCGTTCGACGACCTGGTCAAGCCCGCGTACAAGAACCTCCTCGTCACCGAGAACGCCTCCACCTCCTCGCCCGGCCTCGGTTTCCTGCTCGGCACCGCGGCCAAGTACGGAGATGCCGGCTGGCAGGGCTACTGGAAGAAGCTCAAGGCGAACGGCGTCAAGGTCGTCGACGGCTGGGAGCAGGCGTACACCGAGGAGTTCTCCGGGTCCGCGGGCGGCAAGAAGGCCAAGGCCGACCGGCCGCTCGTCGTGTCGTACGCCTCCTCGCCGCCCGCCGAGGTCGTCTACGCCCGCCCGAAGCCCAAGGCCGCGCCGACCGGAGTGTCGTACGGCACCTGCTTCCGGCAGATCGAGTACGCGGGGCTGCTCAGCAACGCCAGGAACAGCAAGGGCGGGAAGGCGTTCCTCGACTTCCTGCTCACCAAGGAGTTCCAGGAGGACATGCCGCTCAACATGTTCGTCTACCCGGTGCGCGAGGGTGCCCAGGTGCCGCCCGAGTTCGTGAAGTTCGGGCCGCAGGCCGAGGACCCCGAGACCATGGCCCCGACCAGGATCGCCGCCAGCCGTGACCAGTGGGTCAAGTCGTGGACGTCACTCGTACTGAAGTAGCGCCGCGCAGGCGCCAGAGCGCGGCGCGGCTCGGGCTCATGGCCGTGCCGGTCGCGTTCTTCGCCCTGTTCTTCGCCTGGCCCGTCGCCGCGATCGTGGCGCGCGGGCTCAAGGTCGACGGGTCCTGGCGGTTCGGCAGGATCGCGGACGTCGTCGCGCAGTCCGACATCCGGCACGTGCTGTGGTTCACCACCTGGCAGGCGCTCGCCTCCACCGCGCTCACGCTGCTGATCGCGCTCCCCGGCGCGTACGTCTTCGCGCGCTTCGACTTCCCCGGCAAGCAGGTCCTGCGGGCCGTTGTCACCGTCCCCTTCGTGCTGCCGACGGTCGTCGTCGGTACGGCGTTCCTGGCGCTCGTCGGACGCGGGGGACTCCTCGACGAGCTGTGGGGTGTACGGCTGGACACCACCGTCTGGGCCATCCTGCTCGCGCACGTCTTCTTCAACTACGCCGTCGTCGTACGGACCGTCGGCGGCCTGTGGGGGCAGCTCGACCCGCGTCAGGAGGAGGCGGCGCGGATGCTGGGCGCCTCGCCCTTCAAGGCCTGGCGCAGGGTCACGCTGCCCGCTCTCGCGCCCGCAGTCGCCGCCGCCGCGCTCATGGTCTTCCTCTTCACCTTCACCTCCTTCGGTGTGGTGCAGATCCTGGGCGGGCCGACCTTCTCCACGCTGGAGGTGGAGATCTACCGGCAGACATCCGAGATCTTCGACCTGTCCACGGCCGCCGTACTCACGATCGTCCAATTCGTGGCGGTGGGCGCGATCCTCGCCGTGCACGCCCGGACCGTACGCCGGCGGGAGACCGCGCTGCGGCTGGTGGACGCGAACACCACGGCCCGGCGGCCGCGTGGGGCCGGGCAGTGGGCGTTGCTGGCCGCTGTCCTCGGCACCATCGCCGTCCTGCTCGTGCTGCCGCTCGCCGTCCTGGTGCAACGGTCGCTGGGCGCACCCGGCTTCGGCTACTACCGGGCGCTCACGAGCGAGGACGGCGGAACCTTCCTCGTCCCGCCGATCCAGGCGATCGGCAACTCCCTCCAGTACGCCCTCGCCGCCACCGCCATCGCCGTGGTGATCGGCGCTCTCGCCGCCGCGGCCCTCACCCGCAGGGACGCGGGCCGGCTGGTCCGCGGCTTCGACGCGCTGCTGATGCTGCCGCTCGGCGTCTCCGCGGTGACCGTCGGCTTCGGTTTCCTGATCGCCCTCGACGAGCCTCCGCTGGACCTGCGCCAGTCCTGGATCCTGGTGCCGCTCGCGCAGGCGCTGGTGGGCGTCCCCTTCGTCGTACGGACCATGCTGCCCGTGCTGCGGGCCGTGGACGCGCGGCTGCGGGAGGCCGCGGCCGTGCTCGGGGCGTCGCCGTGGCGGGTGTGGCGGGAGGTCGATCTGCCGATGGTGCGGCGGGCGCTGCTGGTCGCGGCCGGGTTCGCGTTCGCGGTGTCGCTGGGGGAGTTCGGGGCGACCGTGTTCATCGCGCGGCCCGACAACCCGACGCTGCCGGTCGCCGTGGCGCGTCTGCTCGGCCGGCCCGGCGATCTCAACTACGGCCGGGCGATGGCCCTTTCGACGATTCTGATGGTGGTGTGCGCGGTGGCGCTGCTGGTGCTTGAGCGGCTCCGTACCGACCGGACCGGGGAGTTCTAGATGCTGCTGAGCCTGGAAGAGGCGACCGTGCGGTTCGGGGGGCGGGCCGTGCTCGACGCCGTCGGCCTCGGTGTCGCCGAGCACGAGATCGTGTGCGTGCTCGGCCCCAGCGGCAGTGGCAAGTCGACGCTGCTGCGGGCGGTGGCCGGGCTGCAGCCCCTCGGTGGTGGGCGGGTGCTGCTCGACGGACGGGACCAGTCGGATGTGCCCGCGCACAAGCGTGGGGTGGGTCTGATGTTCCAGGACCATCAGCTGTTCCCGCAGCGGGACGTGGGCGGGAACGTCGCCTTCGGGCTGCGGATGCGCGGGGCGTCACGTCCTCAACAAGGAGAGCGCGTACGGGAGTTGCTGGAACTCGTCGGTCTCCCGGGCGCCGCCCGCCGGGCCGTCGCCTCGCTCTCCGGCGGTGAGCAGCAGCGCGTCGCGCTGGCCCGTGCGCTCGCGCCCCGCCCCCGGCTGCTGATGCTGGACGAGCCGCTCGGTCAGCTCGACCGCTCGCTGCGGGAGCGGCTGGTCGTCGAACTCAGGGAACTCTTCGGCCGGTTGGGCACCACGGTCCTCGCCGTGACACACGACCAGGGCGAGGCCTTCGCGCTCGCCGACCGGGTCGTGGTGATGCGGGACGGACGGATCGCCCAGTCCGGTACGCCACTTGAGGTGTGGCAGCGACCGGCGGACGAGTTCGTGGCCCGGTTCCTCGGATTCGACAACGTGGTCGAGGGGATGGTGAGCGGTGAGGCCGCGGACACCCCTTGGGGCAAGCTGCCGGTGACCGAGGGCGCCCCGCAGGGGACGCGCACCCTCCTCGTACGCCCCGCCGGTGTGCGTCTGGTCCCCGCCGACGAGGGCCTGCGCTGCACGGTGGCCGCACGCACCTTCAAGGGCACCCACGTCGCCGTACAGCTGCAGCCCGAGGACGTGCCGAGGCTGGAGGCGGCGGTGGCGCTGCGGGAGGCGCCGGAGGTGGGGGAGGCGGTCGGGGTGGAGTTCGATGCCGCCGAAATCGTGGTGCTCGGCTGAGGACACCGATCGTAGGGTGATCGGCATGACGCTACTTGCACATGATCGCTACTGCGACGAGATCGCCCACCAGGTCGAGCAGTTGAGGGCGGTGGTGACGAGCGGTGCCGATCTGTCCGCGACCGTCCCGACCTGTCCGGACTGGACCCTGGAACAGCTCAACCTGCACATGGGCGGAGTCCTGCGCTGGGCCGGGACGCTGGTGCGCAAACGAGCCGAGGAGAACGTCCCCGACGAGGAGATCCCGCGGGGCGACGGCCCCGAGACCCCGGGGGACGCCGAAGCCCTCGACGCCTGGCTGGCGGAGGCCGGGGAGCTGGCGGTGGGGGCGATGCGCGAGGCCGGGCCCGACGCGAAGGTGTGGGCCTGGTCCGGGATCCACACGTCCGGCTTCTGGGCGCGACGTATGGCGCACGAGATCACCGTCCATCGAGCGGACGCCACACTGGCCGCCGGGCTGCCGTACGAGGTCGCGCCCGAGGTGGCCGCCGACACGATCGACGAGTGGCTGCAGATCGTGGAATGGTCCCAGCGGGCGGAGCCGGACGAGGCTGCTTGGCGGGAGCTGCGCGGCCCCGGTCGCAGCATCCATCTCCATGCCACCGACGCCGCCCCCGAGCTGAACGCCGAGTGGGTCGTCGAGCTCACCGAGGACGGCGTCTCCTGGCACCGCGGCCACGAGAAGGCGGACGTCGCCCTGCGCGGCCCCCTCACTCCACTGCTCCTCGCCTTCTACGGACGACTCCCGCTGGACAGCCCCGAGTTGGAGATCCTCGGCGACCGGGAGCTGCTGGAGTTCTGGCTGGAGCGAGCGAGCTTCTGAACGACTGAGGCCCGCCCCCCGGGGATACGGGGGCGGGCCACAACGATGTCCTGCGAGAGGCGTCAGCGGCTGCTGTTCGCCCCACGACGGCGCATACCGAAGAAGACGGCGCCGCCGCCGACCACGACCAGCGCGCCCGCGACACCGGCGATCAGGCCGGTGTTGGAGTTCGCACCGGTCTCGGCGAGGTTCGAGTCACCGGCCGCCGGGGACGGCGCGTTGCTCGGGGTGCCGGCCGGAGCGGTGGTGCTCTCGGAGGCCGACGGGGTCGGAGTCGGGGACTCCTCGGCCGGCGTGGACTCCGACGGCGACGGGGTCGCGGGCGGCGTCGACTCGTCCTTGGAGCAGCCCTCGGAGGGGGTCGTCAGGTTCGGCGTGATGTCCTTGTCGACGATCTTGCGATCGCCCTTGCCGGCCGAGACGTGGACGCGGTACTCGGCGTTCGGCTTCCAGTCCTCGGAGAAGGTGACGACCGTGCCTTCGCGCGAGCCGGTCACCTCCTGCTCGCCGACCTTCTGCACGTCGGCGCCGTTGCTCTCGAGGAACACGGTGACCGTTGCCGGGGTGCCGGAGGCGTCCTGGTCGGTGACCGAGATGACGCCCTTGCTGCTGTCGCACTTGGCTTCGGCGGAGAACTCACTGATGTTGCAGGCGAGTGCACTGCCCGCGGCGCTCAGCGCGAGCGCGGAGGAGGCGGCGGCAACGCCCAGGATCTGCACGGAACGACGTGCGGTACGGCGAGTTATGGACACGTTTGCCCTTCACGGGATGCGCGACTGCGGGGGGTTTACGGCGGGAAGCGAGGCGACAGTCGAGGTGAAGCCTCACGTACCCCATGAGACTCACAGGTTTATAAGCGTTCCATAAGGAGTGTCAATGCAAAGGCGGGCCTGGGCCGTTGGCTTTGCACTCTTATTAACCAGCAAGACGTTTCAACGCCTCCGGAGCCTCCTCGATCCGGTCAACGAGGGCGATACGGGACTCCATCGAACGTTCCCGGGCGAGTGCCCGCAAGAGTGGCCAGGCCGGCAGCCGCTCCGTCCAGTGCGCGCGGTCGACGAGCACCATGGGCGTCGGTTCGCCGCGCGACTCGTAGTAGTTGGGCGTCGCGTTGTCGAAGATCTCCTGTACGGTGCCGGCGGCGCCCGGCAGGAAGACCACGCCCGCGTTCGAGCGCGCCAGCAGGCCGTCCTCGCGGGTGGCGTTGGCGAAGTACTTGGCGATGTGCGAGGCGAAGGGGTTCGGCGGCTCGTGGCCGTAGAACCAGGTGGGGATGCCGATCGAATGGTTGCCCTTCGGCCAGCGGGTGCGCACCTCGAAGGCGCACCGCGCCCACTCGCTGACCGACGGCGCGAACGACGGGGCCTTCGCCAGGAGTTCGCAGGCCTCGTCGAGCATGGCGTCGTCGTAGGGCGCCGCGTACGCGCCCAGGTTCGCCGCCTCCATCGCCCCCGGGCCGCCACCCGTCGCCACCGTGAACCCGCCGCGGCTCAGCTCCCGGCCCAGGCGCGCCGCACCGGCGTACGCCTGCGTCCCGCGCGCCATCGCGTGACCGCCCATGACGCCCACCACCCGTGCGCCCCGCAGGAGTTCGTCGAGGGCGTCGGAGACCGAGTCGTCGTGGACGGCGCGCAGCATCGACGCGTATATGTCGCCGTCGGCCTTCGTCCGCTGGAACCAGGCGTAGGCGAGCGCGTCCGGGGTCTGCTCGTACCCCTTGTCGAGCGAGGCGAACAGGTCGTCCGGCGTGTAGAGATGGCCGCGGTAGGGGTCGAACGGCAGGTTCGGGACCGGCGGGAAGACCAGGGCGCCGTCGGCGCGGACCTTCGCCGCCGCGTCCTCGCGCATCGGGCAGCCGAGGAAGACGGCCTCGTCGGTGGCGGTGGTGAGCAACTCCCGCGTACGGTCCGTCAGATCGACGCCCTGCACGCGGTAGCCGGAGAGGGTGCCGCGGGCCGAGACGGTCGCGTCGAAGTCCTCGACCGTCTCGATCTCGCGTTCGTCGTGGTGGGCCGCATGGGCCGGGCTCGTCTGCACGGGCCCATGCTAGAGATCTCGGGGGTCAGCTCTGGACCACCGCCGGATCCATCCACATGACCTCCCAGCCGTGGCCGTCGAGGTCGTTGAAGGAACGGCCGTACATGAAGCCCTGGTCCTGGACGTCGTCGTTGGCGGTGCCGCCCGCCGCGACCGCCTTGTCCACCAGTTCGTCGACCTTCTCGCGGCTCTCGGCGCTCAGACACAGCAGCACCTGGCTGGCCTTCGTGGCGTCCACGATCTCCTTGTCGGTGAAGGTGGCGTAGAACGGCTTGGTGAGCAGCATCGCGAAGATGGTGTCGCTGATCACGACGGAGGCCGCCTTCTCGTCGCTGAACTGCGCGTTGAGCGTGTAGCCGAGCTCCGTGTAGAACTTCTTCGACGCGTCGAGGTCGTTCACGGGCAGGTTCACGAAGATCATCTGCTGGTACATGGCTGGAGGCTCCCGTCGAGTGTGTGTCGTTCGGTGCGGTAGACCGGCGGTCGGCGCACAACTCATCGGCGCCCGGGAATTTCTTTCCTACGGGTTCTCAGCGGGCAAGTGGAAGGGCCGCCAGCTCCGCCACGATCAGGGTCAGCGGGCCGAACAGGGCGAGCAGCGTGCCCGCCCGGAGGGCGGCGGCACTGCGCAGCATCGTGGCGGGGGCACCCAGGCGCAACAGGGCGGCCGTGGTGTCGGCGCGGGCGTGCTTGGCCTCCATGGCGGCGATGAGCAGCGTGGCGACGGTGCAGCCGGTGACGAGAAACGTGCCGACGGTGGTGAGCGGGCCGAGGGAGGGCGAACTGGTCTCGTACAGCGCCGTCATGGCGAACGCGCCGGAGGCGGCCGCGCAGACGACACCGAGAGGGCGCCCGATGCGGGTGGCCTCCTCCATCAGGACGCGGCCGGCGAGCAGCCGCAGGGCGCCGGGGCGGGCCGCCTGCAGGAGACGGCCGCAGAGGTGGGTCAGGCCGGGCCCCGCGAGAGCCAGGCCGAGGGCGGTGAGGGCCCAGCCGGCGACGACCGCGGGGGTGCCTGAGGTGAGGCCGCCGGGGAGGGCGAGCCCGGGTACGGCCGAGGTACGGCCCGCGTAGGCCTGCACGGCCAGACCGACGGTGAGTACGGAGATCCCCCAGGGCAGGCCCGCCGGGGCGCTGTGGGGCGCCGGGGGCTGGGTGGGGTCGGGGTCGGACGCGGCGGTGACGGGGGCCGGCTCCGAAGAGGCGGCGTGGCCTCCGGACGCCCGTGCGGCGGCGGGACGGCGCCCCGTGCCCCGCCGGTGGGCGCCGAAGCGGCCGTACGCCCCGAAGGTCTCCCGTGCCACCGACCGGCCGAACGCCCCGAACCGGCCGTATCCGCGCGCTGCCGTCCGTGCCGCGGCCGGCCTGGTGACCCGCGGGGCCAGGACGAACGCCACCGTCACCGAGGAGATCGCCGGGACGAGCGCCAGCAGGGTCAGGGCCGCCGGGAAGGGCAACGGCTGGTCGGCGGCGAGGAAGGCGGAGGCCGCGCCGTCGAAGGGCAGGCCCATGAGGTCGCCGCGGAGCTGGAGGAAGAGCAGGAGTGCCAGCAGCGAGCCCAGCGTGCAGGACAGGGCCGTGGTCGTGGCCGAGATCGTCATCAGACGGGCCGGGCCCAGGCCGATGGACGAGAGGCCGGGGCGGGGTTTCGTGGCCGGGTCGGTGCGAGCCACCGCCACCGCGAGGTGCACGGTGGCGGCCAGCGGGGTCAGGCACCAGGCCAGACGCAGGGCCGAGCCGACGGGGTTCTCCGCGTGGCTCATGGCGTAGCCGAGGGCGCACAGCAGGAGGAAGCCCGTGCCGGCCGACGCCAGCGCCACCAGGACGCGGCGCAGCCGTACGGCCGGGTGGGCGCCGCGGGTCAGACGGAGAGCGAGCACGCGGCCCGGCCCTCCGCCTCGGCGACCGGGGGCAGATGGACCGTGTTCACGCGCCTGCCGTCCAGCAGCGACACCGTGCGGTCGGCGAGGGCCGCGGTCTCCGCGTCATGGGTGGCCAGGACGACCGTGATGCCGTGCGAGCGGGCCGCCGTGGTGAGCGTGCGCAGCACGTGGGCGCGGTCGGCGCGGTGCAGGGGCGCCGTGGGCTCGTCCGCGAACAGGACCGTGGGGGATGGGGCGAGGGCCCGGGCGATCGACACGCGCTGCCGCTCGGCCTGCTTCAGTTCGTGCGGGCGCCGACGGGACTTGTCGCCGACGTCGAGGCGCTCCAGCCACTCCAGGGCGGCCGTCTTGGCGCGACGGCGGCTGGTGCCGCGCAGCATCAGGGGGAGGGCGGCGTTCTCCCAGACGTTCAGCTCGGGTACGAGCACGGGCGCCGGGTCGATCCAGCCGAACCGGTCGCGGCGCAGACGCTCACGGGTCAGGGGGCCCATGGTGTGGACCGGCGCGCTGTTGAACCAGACCTCGCCGCGCTGGGCCGACAGCAGGCCGGACAGGCAGCGCAGCAGCGTCGTCTTGCCGCTGCCCCGGGGGCCGCTGACGGCGAGGATCTCGCCCTCCTTGACGCCGATCGAGACGCCGCTGAGCGCGGGCGAGCCGTCCCTGTGCTGGAAGTGCAGGGCTCGTGCCCAGAGCACGTCGTTGTCCGGCGGGGCCACCATCCGCGTACACCTCGGTTCAGATCCGTTTTTGCCGTGCCACATCCCCCGTGCGGGGGAACGAAGACAGGGCCGATCGGTCACTCGGCACGCTAGGCAGTTCAGGTGGGGATGCCGGACAGCACACGGCCCCGGGCCCCCGTTTCTCACTCGAACGGGCGGCACCGGGGCCGGTGTTGATCATCCAGAACGAAGATCGGTCCGGGAAGAACGGTGTACCAGGACCGGTCCACGAAGATCAGAGCTTCGTCCACGCCTCCGTCAGGGTCGCGCGCAGGATCTGCTCGATCTCGTCGAAGGTCTCCTGGTTGGAGATCAGCGGCGGGGCGAGCTGGACGACCGGGTCGCCGCGGTCGTCGGCACGGCAGTACAGGCCGTTGTCGTACAGGGCCTTGGAGAGGAAGCCGTACAGGACGCGCTCGGTCTCCTCGTCGTTGAACGACTCCTTGGTGGCCTTGTCCTTCACCAGCTCGATGCCGTAGAAGAAGCCGTTGCCGCGGACGTCTCCGACGATCGGCAGGTCGTGCAGCTTCTCCAGGGTCGAGCGGAAGGCGCCCTCGTTGTCGAGCACGTGCTGGTTGAGGTTCTCGCGCTCGAACAGGTCGAGGTTGGCGAGGCCGACCGCCGCGGAGACCGGGTGGCCGCCGAAGGTGTAGCCGTGCAGGAAGGTGTTGTCGCCCTTGTAGAACGGCTCGGCCAGACGGTCCGAGACGATGCACGCGCCGATGGGGGAGTAGCCCGAGGTCATGCCCTTGGCGCAGGTGATCATGTCCGGGACGTAGCCGAACTTGTCGCAGGCGAAGGTGGTGCCCAGGCGGCCGAAGGCGCAGATGACCTCGTCCGAGACCAGCAGCACGTCGTACTGGTCGCAGATCTCGCGCACGCGCTGGAAGTAGCCGGGCGGGGGCGGGAAGCAGCCGCCGGCGTTCTGGACGGGCTCCAGGAAGACGGCGGCGACCGTCTCCGGGCCCTCGAAGAGGATCTGCTGCTCGATCTGGTCGGCGGCCCAGCGGCCGAAGGCCTCCGGGTCGTCGCCGAAGAGTGGGGCGCGGTAGATGTTGGTGTTCGGGACCTTGTGCGCGCCGGGGACGAGCGGCTCGAACGGGGCCTTCAGGGCCGGCAGGCCCGTGATCGACAGGGCGCCCTGCGGGGTGCCGTGGTAGGCGACCGCGCGGGAGATGACCTTGTACTTGGTCGGCTTGCCCGTGAGCTTGAAGTACTGCTTGGCGAGCTTCCAGGCGGTCTCCACCGCCTCACCGCCACCGGTGGTGAAGAAGACCTTGTTCAGGTCGCCCGGGGCCTGGTCGGCGAGGCGCTCGGCCAGCTCCACGGCCTTCGGGTGGGCGTAGGACCACACCGGGAAGAACGCCAGCTCCTGCGCCTGCTTGAAGGCCGCCTCGGCGAGCTCCACACGGCCGTGGCCGGCCTGGACCACGAACAGGCCCGCGAGACCGTCGAGGTAGCGCTTGCCCTTGTCGTCGTAGATGTAGGTGCCCTCGCCCCGGACGATGGTCGGGACCGGCGAGTTCTCGTACGAGGACATGCGGGTGAAGTGCATCCACAGGTGGTCGTACGCGGTGCGGCTGAGGTCCTTGGTGCTCACTGTTATCGGGTCCTCACGGTTATCGGGTTCCCCACATGTAGGTCTGCTTCTTGAGCTTCAGGTAGACGAAGCTCTCGGTGGAGCGCACGCCGGGGAGCGCCCGGATGCGTTTGTTGATGACGTCCAGCAGGTGGTCGTCGTCCTCGCAGACGATCTCGGCGAGGATGTCGAACGAGCCCGCCGTCATCACCACGTACTCGACTTCCGACATGGCCGTCAGCGCCTCGGCCACCGGGTCCAGGTCGCCCTCGACGTGGACACCGACCATCGCCTGCCGGCGGAAGCCCACGGTGAGCGGGTCCGTGACGGCGACGATCTGCATCACGCCCTGGTCGAGCAGCTTCTGGACGCGCTGGCGCACGGCCGCCTCGGACAGGCCGACGGCCTTGCCGATCGCGGCGTAGGGCCGGCGGCCGTCCTCCTGGAGCTGTTCGATGATGGCGAGGGAGACGGCATCCAGGTGAGGAGTGCCGTTCCTGGACTCGCGGGAGTCCCTGTGCTCTGCGCTTCGACTGGCCACGAGGTCACTGTGCACGACGTCTCGACAGTTCCGCAAGGGCAGACCAATGAAATTCGTTGTTTACGTGACTGAGACCTGCGGATTTCGTAGTCTTCCGGCGATCAGGGGTGTTGAAAACGTGGGCTTGCGGATTAGGGTGGTGTCTCAGCCAATGGACACGTTGGATCCACTCGAACTTGGAGGGCCGGCAGTGAGCACCGAGCTGCGTCGTCTGCGCAACTACATCGACGGTGAGTTCCGGGACGCCGCCGACGGACGGACCACGGAGGTGGTCAACCCCGTGACGGGCGAGGCGTACGCGACCGCGCCGCTGTCCGGACCGGCGGACGTCGACGCCGCGATGGCGGCCGCCGCCGCGGCCTTCCCGGCCTGGCGCGACACCACCCCCGCCGAGCGTCAGAAGGCCCTGCTGAAGATCGCGGACGCGTTCGAGGAGCGGGCCGAGGAACTCATCGCGGCCGAGGTGGAGAACACGGGCAAGCCGATCGGGCTCACGCGGTCCGAGGAGATCCCGCCCATGGTCGACCAGATCCGCTTCTTCGCGGGTGCGGCCCGGATGCTGGAGGGGCGCAGCGCCGGCGAGTACATGGAGGGGCTGACCTCGATCGTCCGCCGCGAGCCGATCGGTGTCTGCGCGCAGGTCGCACCGTGGAACTACCCGATGATGATGGCCGTGTGGAAGTTCGCCCCGGCGCTCGCCGCGGGCAACACGGTCGTGCTGAAGCCCTCGGACACGACTCCCGCGTCGACGGTGCTCATCGCCGACATCATCGGCTCCATCCTGCCCACGGGCGTCTTCAACGTCATCACCGGCGACCGTGACACCGGCCGGCTGATGGTCGAGCACACGACCCCGGCGATGGCGTCCATCACCGGCTCCGTGCGCGCCGGCATGTCGGTCGCCGAGTCGGCGTCCAAGGACCTCAAGCGGGTCCACCTGGAGCTGGGCGGCAAGGCGCCGGTCGTGGTCTTCGAGGACACCGACATCGCCAAGGCCGTCGAGGACATCTCGGTGGCGGGCTTCTTCAACGCCGGCCAGGACTGCACGGCGGCGACCCGTGTCCTCGTCCAGGAGGGCATCCACGACGAGTTCGTGGCCGCGCTCGCGAAGGCGGCCGCCGAGACCAGGACCGGCCGGCCGGACGACGAGGACGTGCTCTTCGGCCCGCTCAACAACCCCAACCAGCTGAAGCAGGTCTCCGGCTTCATCGAGCGGCTGCCCGCGCACGCGAAGGTCGAGGCCGGTGGCCACCAGGTCGGCGAGAAGGGGTACTTCTACGCGCCGACCGTCGTCTCGGGGCTGAAGCAGGACGACGAGATCGTCCAGAGGGAGGTCTTCGGGCCGGTCATCACCGTCCAGTCCTTCACAGACGAGGAGCAGGCCGTGGAGTGGGCCAACGGCGTGGAGTACGCGCTCGCGTCGTCGGTGTGGACCAAGGACCACGGGCGTGCGATGCGCATGTCGAAGAAGCTCGACTTCGGGTGCGTGTGGATCAACACGCACATCCCGCTGGTCGCCGAGATGCCGCACGGCGGGTTCAAGAAGTCCGGCTACGGCAAGGACCTGTCGGCGTACGGGTTCGACGACTACACGCGGATCAAGCACGTGATGACGTCGCTGGACGGCTAGTCGCCGAACGCCCGGTCGCTGGACGGCTGGTCCTGCGGTCCTCCAGTCCTCGTGGAGTGGCACGCGGCCCCGGACGGTCACCCGACCGTCCGGGGCCGCGTGTTCCCCCTTGCCATCCGGCCTGCCCGGCTGGACAGGGTGTCCGGACCGGGTCGAGGCACTCGACGCCCCGTCGATTGTCGGGCCGCAGGTGGGGGCGGCATGCTGCGTCAATGCCCCTCACGCCGAAGACGTCCTCGTTCTCTCGTCGGTCCCTGCTGCGCGCGCTGGGCGGTGGCGCGGTGCTCGGTGGCCTGGCCGGCTGCGGGGTACCTGCCGCGTATGTGCATCCCGGTGATCGCGGAGCCGTGGATCTCTCCGTCAGTGACAAGCGGCTGACCTGGGCGAACTGGCCGCTGTACATCGACACCGACGACGACGACCCGAACCGGCTCTTTTCCTTGCAGTCAACAGGACCCTCAGCAAGTCCCATCGTTGCAGGTCAAGGGCACTTTCCGCGTTTCTGATCAACTCCTGGACAGCTCACCTCGTGAAAACGCGGATTAGGGCACTTTGTATCCGGCGGCACGGAACAGTTCATACCATTCGGATCGGGTGAGCGGGATGTCGGAACCGAGCGCGGCGGCCGTGACACGTTCTGGCGTGGTCGTGCCGAGCACGACCTGTATCTGCGCGGGATGGCGCGTGATCCAGGCGACCGCGATCGCCTCGGCCGGCACGCCGTATTTGTCGCTCAGCCGGTCGATTACGGCGTTCAACTCGGGGAAGCGTTCGGAACCGAGGAACGGGCCGTCGAAGAATCCGGCCTGGAAAGGCGACCACGCCTGAATGGTGATGTCGTGCAGGCGGCAGTAGTCGACGATTCCGTCATCACGTACGACCGACTGATCGAGGTCCTGCATATTCGCGGCGACGCCCTGCGCGATCATCGGGGCGTGAGTGATCGACAGCTGCAGCTGGTTCGCCACGATTGGTTGCGTCACGTGTTTGCGCAGCAGGTCGAGTTGTCGGGGGGTCTGGTTGGAGACGCCGAAGGCACGGACTTTGCCTGCCGCCGACAGCTCGTCGAAGGCACGGGCCACCTCCTCCGGCTCGACGAGAGCGTCGGGACGGTGCAGCAGCAGGATGTCGAGATAGTCCGTGCCCAGTGCCCGGAGTGAACCGTTCACGGACTCGATGATGTGGTGATGAGAGAAGTCGAAGTATGACGCGTCCTTGACGATGCCGGCCTTCGACTGAATGACGAACTGCTCACGCTCCGACGGGCTGAGTTTCATGGCTTCAGCGAACCGACGCTCGCAACCGTGGTAGTCCGAGCCGTATACGTCGGCGTGATCGAGGAACGTGATGCCGGTGTCGCGTGCAGTGTTCACGAGCCTGCGCACCGCCTCGTCGGTCATGTTCTGGATGCGCATCAGTCCAAGAACGACGTTGGGGACCACCATGTCGGTGCCGGGCAGGATGAAGGTCTTCATGTGACTCTTTCGCTGTGACTTGAACGTTTCAGACCGAAGGAAGTGCGAACTGGTCGGCTATGAGCTCGAGATCGGCCGCGGCTGCGAAGTCACGGATGCTTGCGGAGCGCGAGGCCCTGGGATCGGGATGACGGCGGGCGCGAGCGCGAGTTCCCAGGTGAGCGTGATTCGGTGGACGTTGGTGCCTGTCTCGTTGGCGGCCTGGTGGATCGCGCTGTGGCGTTCTGCGTGACCCTTCGCGTTCGCGATACCGCCGAGCGGGCGCCAGGGCAGGAAGGCGAGGCCGAGCTTGGTGCAGTGCTCGAGTTCTTCCCGGCTGGAGCGGAAGCGGGCGAGAACTGGTCCTGAACCGACACGAGCCGACCGCCGAGCAATGCGCGGGTTGCGTCGATCTGTGCGACGGCGGTGTTGGAGATTCCGGCCATCATGACGACATCCTCGTCGAGCAACTTCCGTATTTCACCAGGCCGATCGCGTCGACGCCGAGCCGGTGGGCGGGCCGATCGCGGAGACGTTCCGGTCGCCGAGGATGCGATGCTGCATGAGCTTCCTCCTCTCGGACGCCTTGGCGAGTTCGCGGTGCTGTGCACGTCGCGTGCTCACTCTAGAAATGGCCGATCTGGAAATCCAACAGTTGTTGGTTCTGATATTGAGAACTGTGGGATCTGAATAGATTTGCGCCAGACCGTGTCCGTGCCTGCGATCGCTGAGTGCGCGACTGCCGTAGCGGCCGCCCCCTGCGCTCTGCTCCCCCTCCAGGGGGGGGCCGAGGTTTGCGGAAGACGACATGTCGCATTCGCCCTCATCGAGAGTGCCTCCCTAACCAAGCAGCACGTCAGCGCCGACCGGTGCGGCGCGGGTTCGGCAGGCGGACACACGCCTTGGCATCCCGCTCAGTACTCCAGCCGGAGATGTGATCTTGCTGGTGGGGGCCGGTGGGAAGACAGGTGCGGCCACTGGTGATCATCGTCAGGTGTGTGGAATGAAGATGAAGCGGTGGCCGCAGGCCACAGCGCAGTGTCTGCCCGTTGGCAGGCGATGTTCGAGGGCTTGCTGGGCCGGATAGCGGGTCGCTTCGGGCGAACCGAGCCCCGGTTTCGGGGACGGCGTCGATGCTAGGACCGCTGGCGGACCTGCCGTGCAAAAACTGCTGGACGATCGCCGACCTCCCCGCGACAGTCATTGCTCTTCGGGTCTGCGACGTGGTGCTCTGGATGCACCACCGTACGGATCATCGGCAGAGCAGCTGTATCGGGACGTCAGACGCGCACGGGGCCTCAGCCGACAGGGGGTAGCCGGCCACTTCCTCCGGGCGAAACACCCCCTGACCTGCGCTGTACCAAAGTGCCAACCTTCTCTCTGTTTCCGGGTCACCAGTTGCTGGAGCTAGTTGGCATCAGCGCAGGTCACGAACGTTTCCGGGTGCCGACTATCGATCCTGGTCACAGTGGCCCGGCCCTGGATGTGGGCGTCACCGATCTGGTGTGATCGCGGTGGTCGATGGTGGTCGGCGAAGGGCCCGGACCGCCGCCGGAGGAGGCCGACCGGGTCTTCGAGCCGTCAGCCGCGCGGGCTCGTACGGATGGCGGCGATGTCGAACTGGAGGCGCACCTTCTCGCTCACCATGGCACCGCCCTCCGCCAGTCGCTGGTTGTAGGTCAGGCCCCATTCGGAGCGGTTGATGGTGGTCGTACCGTCGAAGCCCACCCGCTCGTCCCCGAACGGGTCGGTGACATGGCCTATGTAGGTGAGTTCCAGGTCGACCGGCCGGGTGGCGTTCTTGATGGTCAGGTCGCCGTTCATGCGGTAGACGTCGCTGCCCACGAGCTCCACTGTCGTACTGACGAAGCGCAGATGGGGATAGGTCGCCGCGTCCAGGAAGTCTCTGTGGACCAGATGGGCGTCGCGCTGTTCCACACCTGTGTCGACCGACGCGGTGGACAGCACGATCTCGGCGCGTGAACGGGATGGATCTCGGCCGTCGAAGTAGAGCCGGCTCTGGTACTCGGTGAACGCTCCCCGCACGGTCGTGACCAGGGCATGGCGGACGGAGAAACCGATACGACTGTGTGCCGGGTCGATCATCCACTCGCCGGTCAACGCCGCCTGCGCGGGATCCGACAGGCTCGCCGTGGGAGCGAACGCCGGTGGCTGATGGGGCCGTTGCGGAGCGGGTGCGGTGGACGGGGTGGGGGGAGCCGGGCGGCGCAGGGACGCACCGCGGGTGAACAGGTTCATGATTCACGTAACTACGTCATGACAAGGAGCGCCGCAAGCCTCCTTCAAGACCCGCGCACACGGTCGTCACCAATTGCCCCATCGAAGCCGTCGACTTTGCCATCTCTTTACAACCTGTGCCGTGGCTGCCTCGTCTCTCCGCTCGATCAATGACACAGCCCGCCCGGCCGATTGCCGGGCGGACCGACGAAAGAGAGCGATTCATGCGCCGAACCGGCCTCAGTGCCTTGGCAGTTGCGTGCACCGCCGTGCTGGCGGGCGCGGTGCCCGCGTTCGCCGACGGGGCGTCCGCGGCTCCGAGCGCCGTCCCCTCCGCGAGCCGCGCGCCCAGCACCGGTCCCACGTCCGCCCCCGCCGAGACCACAGCCCCGAGCGCCGCGCCCAGTGCGGCTCCGACCCGCGCGCCGTCGCGTGGTCAGGTTTCCGTCGTGCCGAGCGGTGCGCCCAACACCGGTGAGGTGCCGACCTCTTCGGACTCGTCGGGCGCGGGCACTCTGATCGGCGGGGGCGCCGCCGCGGCCGTCGCCCTCGGCGGCGGCGCGGTCTTCCTCGTGCGCCGCCGTCGGGCGAACGGGGCATGAGTCCGCTCTCCAGGCGCGCCTTCGCCGCCGCGGCCCTCACCGCGCTCCTCGCGGGCTGCGGCGGGCCGGGCGCCACGACCGGCAACTCCCCGGACGGGAGCCGGGCGAGTGCCTCTTCGTCCTCCGCATCGTCGTCCTCCGCGCCACCGCCCGCCGGGTCGGTGTCCGCGGTGGGGCGATCGACCCCGGTCAGGCTCCGGATACCGGCCATCGGGGTCGACACCCCGGTCACGAAGCTGGGCCTGGCCGCGGACGGCACCGTGCAGGTGCCGCCGATCGCGGCGCACGACCGGGCGGGCTGGTACGAACACTCCCCGACGCCGGGGCAGACCGGTCCGTCGGTGATCCTCGGCCATGTCACGGTCGGCGCCTACGGGGACGGGGTCTTCCGGCACCTGAAGGACCTGCACAAGGGGGAGCAGATCGTGGCGCGCCTGGAGAACGGCACGGCTGCGGTGTTCGCCGTGACCGACGTGCGGACGGTCGCCAAGGCCGACTTCCCGTCGAAGGAGGTGTACGGGAACGTGACGCGGCCGGAGCTGCGGCTGATCACGTGCGGCGGCGAACGGAGCGGTGACGGATACCTCGACAACGTGATCGTCTTCGCGGCACTGAGATCGTCGAGCCCCTGACCGGCCGGTCGGCAGGCCGAATCCGACCGGGGTCCCGGACCGACGCAACGAACGCCGTCGGTCCGGGCTCTTCCCCCGTGAGCGTCCTGCCTGTCCTGCCTGTCCTGCCTGTCCTGCCTGTCCCGCCCGTCCTGAGTGCCACGAGCGCCACGAGCGCTTTGGGCGCTGTGAACGCCACGAGTCCCCCCACGAGTGCCCCACGACCCGGGAGAACGTTGAAACGGTCCCGTGAGACGGCCGCGTCCGAGCTGTTCGCCGCCCTCTATCCGCGTCTCGCCGGCTGGGTCCGCCGGCTGGTCGACGACGACGAGACGGCCCATGAGATCGCCTCGGAGGCGTTCACCCGGCTCTGGGCACGCTGGACGGCCGTCGCGGAGCCGCGCGGTTTTCTCTACGTCACCGCGGCCAACCTCGTCCGGGACCACTGGCGCAAGCTGGAGCGCGAACGCAGAGCCGTACGCCGGGCGACCACCGAGGCCGCGGTGACCCCGCATCCCGAACAGGCCGACCCCTCGGTGCGCCTGCTCGTGCAGTCCCTCCCGGAACGACTGCGCGTCCCGATCCTCCTGCACTACTACGCTGACATGCCGATCCGGGAGGTGTCCGTGCTCACCGGACGCAAGGAAGGAACCGTCAAGGCCGACCTCCACGCGGCCCGCGAACTACTCCGCGCCCACCTGAGGAGAAGCCTTGATCACACACTCTGACGAGGGCCCGGACCACGACCCCGACGACCCGCTCACCGTCATCCTGCGACCCCCCGCCGAGCACCTCGGACCGCCCCCCGGCCACTACGAGGCGATCCGCCGCGGCGCGTCCCGCCGCAGGATGCTGCGCGCGGCCGCCGGTGCCGCCCTGACCTGCGGTGTCGCCGCCCTGGTCGTACTGCCGCTGCGCCTGGCGGCCTCCGACGCTCCCGGCTCCCCGACGGTGCCCCTCGCCCCGCCCCCGGCGAGCAGCCCCTCGACCCTGCCGCCCCCGACGGCGAAGCCCGTACCGTCGAGCACCGGGCCCGGCCGGCCGTCCCGTTCCGCCCCGCCGACCTCCGCGCCGACCGCCGGACCGACCAGAGGGCCGAGCGCGGCCGAACCGTCCAGCTCCACCGCCGCGACGGCTGCCCCGATGCCCACCCGACCCGCCTCCGTCCAGCCGTCCGCGCCCGGGTCCCGGGCCGTCGCGACGCCGTCGAGCGCGCCCCGTCAGTAGTCACCACGGAAGGGAGACGCCTCGCGCAGACAGTTTTGAACACGTTCAACAAAGGCGTACGCTGCCGTCATGAGCGACAGAGCCGCCCTGTTGAAGGGCATCCGCGCCTGGTTGGTCCTGTTCGTCGTCTGCCTGGTGCTCAGCGGCGCCACGGCGTTCCCACTGGTGCACGAGCTGCGCTGGACCGAGGAGCTGCTCAGGGTCCTGTCGGTGCCGGACCACCTGCCCGCGCTCACGGACTGGATCGAGCGCGTCGGGCGCGGACTCGACACCGCCGACACCGACTACCCCTTCCTCCTCTACGGCACGGACTGGCTGGCCTTCGCGCACCTCGTCATCGCGGTCGCCTTCTACGGGCCCTACCGCGACCCCGTACGCAACATCTGGGTCGTCGAGTTCGCGATGATCGCCTGCGCCGGAATCATCCCGCTCGCCCTCATCTGCGGACCGCTCCGCGGCATCCCGTTGTGGTGGTCGGTGATCGACATGTCCTTCGGCGTCTTCGGCGTGCTCCCGCTGTACGTCGTCCGCAAGAAGATCAAGCGGCTGGAGACGCTGACCGCCGCCCCGAATCCCGCCCCGGTGCTCGCCACCTGAGGGCCGCCTGCACGATCCGCTCCGCGAAAAGTGTTATCCCGTCGGCATCCACCGCGTCTCCCCTCACGTCCCCCACTTCCCGCACACCCGGGAGACCCCTTGCACCGCCCGCACCCGGACCGCACTGTGACCTCGGACATAGCCACCTGACCGGGTCGGGCTGAGAAGGTGCGGTCGGACGGCATATGACCTGGGAGAGGGTAGACGTGGGAGAGAGGGCCGGGCAGGAGTGGCGGGCCACCATCGCGGCCGCGCAGGCCGGTGACCGGCACGCGTTGGACGACCTCGTCGCCGGCTGGCTGCCGCTGGTCTACAACGTGGTCGGCCGCGCCCTGAACGGCCACGCGGACGTCGACGACGTCGTGCAGGAGACCATGCTGCGGGCCGTCGGCAACCTCGGCTCACTGCGCGACCCGGACAGCTTCCGGTCCTGGCTGATGGCGATCGCCATGCGGCAGATACGGGACCGGGCGCGTCGCAGATCCCCGCGGCAACTGGACGAGAGCGCCGCCCAGGAGGCCACCGACTTCGCCGAACTCACCGTGCTGCGTCTCCAGTTGGAGGGCCAGCGGCGCGAGGTGGCGGAGGCGGTGCGCTGGCTGGACGACGAGGACCGGCAACTGCTGTCCCTGTGGTGGCTGGAGGTCGCGGGCGAGCTGACCCGGCGCGACCTGGCGGCGGCCGTCGGCATCAGCCGGCAGCACGCCGCCGTACGCGTCCAGCGGATGAAGGAACGCCTGGAGACCTCGCGCGGGATCGTGCGCGCACTGGACGGGGCGTGCCCGGCACTGCGGGAGCTGACCGGCCGCTGGGACGGGCGGCCCGACTCGGTCTGGCGCAAGCGGCTGGCCCGGCACATCAGGGGCTGCGGCTACTGCGGCGACGCGCGCGAGTCCGTCGTACCGGCGGAGCGGCTCCTGGTCGGCATCGCGCTCGTACCGGTCCCGGCCGGCTTCACGCTGTCGCTGGCCCTCGGCGGCAAGACGGCGGCGGCCGCCACCTCCGTCGGCTGGTCCGCCAAGGTGCTCGGCATCCTGACCAAGCCCGCGGTCGCCGTCACGGCGGGGGCGACCATCGCCGCGGGCGGCGCGTACGTGGTCACGCAGACCCCGGGCACGCCGCCCCCGCGTGCGTCGAGCCCTCCCACGGTGTCGAGCACCCACCGCCCGCCGCCCCGGTCCGCCTCGCCCACGCCCTCCCCTTCCCCTTCCCCGTCCCCGTCGGTGACGAAGAAGAAGACCGAGCTCTACGGCAGTGTCCTCGACGCCGTCGACAAGGCGCCCGCCCCGGACGCCCCGCCCGCCGCCCTCCCGCACCGGCCCGCGTCCGGCATCACCAGCACCGGGGGCGCGCACGCCACCATGACCCACCGCGGCGACGGCGTGACCCTCACCGGCCAGGGCTATGTCCTGGTCCGCTGGCAGATCGAGCCGCAGTACCGGCCCGGCAGCCTGGTCCCGCCGAGCTGGACCGGCCTCAAGGGCAAGCTCTTCCACGTGGCCTCGGGCGGCGGCCGGCGCATGGACGACCGCGTCAGCAGCACCGACCCCACGGCCACCGGCATGGGCAGCCGGGCGACCGGCTTCGACGTCCTGCCGCCCGGCACCCAGCAGATGTGGCAGAACGAGTACTTCTACGTGGACGGCAGCGTCACCCTCACCGTGAACGAACACGGCGCCGACTACAACCTGAACGTCTTCCCGACCACCTGGGACGCGGCGGAGAAGGACATCATGACCGGCCCCGCACAGGGCGTGATCCGCTACGGCCTGGACCGCGACACCGGCAAGGACGACACCCCGGTCCCGCAGTACGTGACCCGTGCGACCCCGGCCGACCCGGCGACGGTGCCTCAGCGCTCCCGGGTGTAGCCGTTCAGCCGCCGTCGCGCAGTGCGCACAGGACATCGACGCGGTTGGTCGTGATCGAGTCGACGCCGACATCGATGAGGCGGCGCATGGAACGCCGAGTGTCCGGGGTCCACACGGACAGCAGGTAGCCGTCGTGGTGGACGCGGGCGGCCAGCTCGCGACTGACCAGGGAGAAGCGGTAGTTGAGCCAGCGCGGCTTCACGGCCGCGAGCAGCGCGGGGCGCGGGGGCGCCAGACTGGTGCAGGTCAGGGCGATCTCGGCGGCCGGGTCGGCGGCGCGGACGGCGAGCATCGCGGCGGAGTCCGCGGTGTAGTAGACGCGCTCGGCCGCCCCGGCCTCCCGTACGGTGTCCACGACGCGGCGGGCCGCCCCTACGTCCCGCATCCCCGGCAGGTCCAGCATCAGCCGCGCGCCGTCAGCGGCGGCCAGCGCCTCCGCGAGCGTCGGCACCCGGCCGTCCGTGAGCCCGCGCACCTCGTCCGCCGACAGGGAGCCGAGGGGCCGCTCGTGCTCCCACAGCCGTTTCAGCGTCGCGTCGTGCAGCAGCACGGGGACGCCGTCCTTGGTGAGTCGTACGTCGATCTCGACGGCGTCCGCGCCCTGGTCGAGCGCGGAACGCAGCGAGTCGATCGTGTTCTCGCGGACGCGGTAGGGGTCGCCGCGGTGGGCCACGGCGGTCACGTTCTGCATGGCCCCATTGTGGCGGGCGTCAGGGGGCGAGCCACGCCGAGGTGTAGCTGTCGATCTCCTGACGGATGCGGACCTTGCCCGCCTCGTCGAGGAAGGAGGCGTCGACGGCGTTCCTGGCGAGGGCCGCGAGACCCTGTTCGTCGAGCTCCAGCAGGCGGGCGGCGACCGCGTACTCGTTGTTGAGGTCGGTGCCGAACATCGGCGGATCGTCGGAGTTGACCGTGATGACGATCCCCGCCTCGGCGAACTCCTTGATCGGGTGCTCGTCCAGGGTGCGGACCGCGCGTGTGGCGATGTTCGACGTCGGGCAGACCTCCAGCGGGATCCGGTGCTCGGCAAGGTGCGCGAGGAGTTTCTGGTCCTGGAAGGAACTGGTGCCGTGCCCGATGCGCTCGGCGTGCAGGTGAGTGATCGCGTCCCACACCGTCTCCGGGCCGGTGGTCTCCCCGGCGTGCGGCACGGAACGCAGACCGGCGGCGACGGCCCGGTCGAAGTACGGCTTGAACTGCGGCCGCGGCACCCCGATCTCGGGCCCGCCGAGCCCGAACGACACCAGCCCCTCCGGCCGCAGCCGGTCGTCGGTCGCGAGCCGCGTCGTCTCCTGTGCCGCCTCCAGGCCGGCCTCGCCGGGAATGTCGAAGCACCAGCGCAGCACGGTCCCGAACTCGGCCTCGGCCGCCTTGCGCGCGTCCTCGATCGCGTCCATGAAGGCACGCTCGTCGATGTTGCGGCGGGTCGAGGACCACGGCGTGATGGTCAGCTCGGCGTACCGCACCTGCTGCCGGGCCAGATCCCGGGCCACCTCGTACGTCAGCAGCCGTACGTCCTCCGGGGTGCGGATCAGGTCGACGACGGACAGATACACGTCGATGAAGTGCGCGAAGTCCGTGAACGTGAAGTAGTCGACCAGGGCCTCGGGGTCGGTGGGCACCGTGGAGTCGGGGTGCCGGGCGGCGAGTTCCGAGACGATCCGGGGGGAGGCGGAGCCGACGTGGTGGACGTGCAGTTCGGCCTTGGGCAGTCCGGCGATGAAGGCGTGCAGGTCACGCGGCACGGCAGCGGACGCGTCGAGATGCTCGGTCAAGAGTTCCTCCCCGGAACGGCGCCCCGGGCGGCTTCGGCCTGGCGGGGCGCGGGTGATCGGCTGATCGGTGGGTCGGGATCATCGTAGGCCGGGGGTTCGGTCCGCGGGGTGGGGGCGTGGTCGCGTGGGACAGGGTGGGGTGAGACGGGGTGGGGTGGGGCAGGGAAGGCCGGGCAGGACAGGGAAGGCTTGGGCGGGGCGGGGTGGGCGCCGGGCCGTTGGCGATGGGCCACGGGCCACGGACTGTTGGCCATGGGCCCCGGCCCGGGTCTCCCGGCTCGGGCCGTAGCATGACGGAACGTTCGACAGAGGGGATTCCGCGCATGTCCGACGACGCGCAGACGCCGGCCGCCCGCGACCCGTGGGCCGCACCGTCGGAGGCCGGCTCGCGCGACACGGCCCCCAAGGTCCCCCTGGCCAAGCCGGACAGCCCCGCCGCCCCCGCCCCGGAACCGAACCCGTGGTCATCACCTGCGACCGACGCCCAGGCGGGCCCCGGCCACACGGTCGCAGGCCAGGGAGCCGGGTACACGGTCGCCGGGCACGGCCCTGGTGAGAGGCCCGACGAGCCCGGCCCGGCCACCCCGCCGCGGCCTTCCGTCCATGACCAGCTGACGGTCACGTCCTTGCCCGGCATCGACGACACACCGCCCCCCTCCCAGCCCTGGGCCACCCCCTTCACCCCACAGGGCCCGACGCCCCCGACGGGCGGTCCGGCCACCCCCTTCGCCCCGCCCGGCGCGACGCCCTCGATGGGCGGTCCGGCCAACCCCTTCGCCCCGCCCCACCCCACGGCGCACGCGAGCGGATCTGCCGCCCTCTTCGCCCCTCATGCCCACGGCGAGCCGATCCCCCCGCCGCCCATCGCCCCCGACGGCCCCGGCCAGGTCCCGTACGGCTACGGCTATCCGCCCCAGGCCGGTTACGGCGGGCCGGGCCCGCAGTCCCAGGGCGGATCGGGCTACTACAACTGGCCCGGCGTGACGCCCATGCCCAGCAACGGCATGGGCACCGCCGCCCTCGTGCTCGGCATCATCGCGGTGGTCGTCTTCTGTCTGTGGCCGATCGCGGTCGTGCTGGGTGTACTGGCCGTGATCTTCGGCGCGATCAGCCGCGGCAAGGCCCGCCGGGGCGAGTCGACGAACCCGGGCCAGGCCCTCGCGGGGATCATCTGCGGCGCCGTGGGCATCGTGCTCGGCGCGGTCATGATCGCGGCCACGATCGCCCACCTCTGACGGCCAGGCCGCCCGGCAACGCCGGGGTCTCCCGGCCCCCAGTGGGTGATCCCGAGAGAGCGGGCCCGAGAGGGTGGACGCGTGTGTTCAGCGCGGCAGCCGGCTCACCGGTTCCGGCACTCGCGCCGAGCCGACTCGGGCAACCCCCGCCGCGCACCCCCGCCGAGCCGGTTCCGGCACTCGCGCCCAGTCGACTCAGTCGCCCCAGCCGAGCCGACTCCGGCACCCCCCGTCCCGTCGACTCAGGCGCCCCCGCCCAGTCGCCCCCGCGCCTCCATCAACGCGAACCCCAGCAGGTTCGCCCCCCGCCACCGCTCCGGATCCATCGCCGCCTCGGTGTCCGCCGCCAGGCCGATGCCCCACACGCGGTCCATGGGGCTCGCCTCGACCAGGACCCGGTCGCCCGTGCCCAGCAGGAACTCCCGCAGATCCGGGTGCGCGGTGAACTTGTGGACGCTGCCCTCGACCACGATCGCGAAGCGCTCGCGCTTCCATATCTCCTCGTCGAAGCCGCGCACCAGCCGCCCCGCCTTCTTCGCGAGAGACGGATGGTCCGCGGCCAGCACCTGCCGCTCCGCCTCCGCGTCGTCGAACAGCCGCGCCTTGGCCGCCATCATCCAGTGCTCGGCCGTCGCATACGCCTTCCCGTCCACCGTGAACGACGCCGGCCACCACTGACTCAGACAGCTCGACCCCACCCGGCCGTCCGCCCGTGCCCGGTGGCCCCAGAAGTGCAGATACTTGATGCGGGCCCCAGCGCGGACTTCCCTGACCAGGGCTTCCCGGGAGGCGATCCGCCCCGCGATCTCTCCCATGATCTCTTCCATGCACGCGAGTCTCGCAGGCACCACTGACACTCCGTCCCCCCTTTTGCGAGCTCACTCGACACCTGGTCGACAGATTCCGTCGCGTAACCAAAAGGAAACAACGGAATCACTTGTTGGACGCCATCAGCTCTGTCAGGATCGGCAGTCAAATCGAGCTGGAGCTACGCCACCCACCTCATGAGCCGCGGGGCGACGGCGGAGGAGAGCGACATGCACAACCCGGGTCATAACACCCCGGAACGATTCCCGGCGCAGGACCGCTTCGCGGACGGAGCGCAGTTCATCGCGGGGAGCCTCACGAAGGGCACCTCCGGTCGTACGCACGCGGTCGTCGACCCGGCGACCGGCGACGAGGTGTACACGTACGAACTCGCCGGTCCCGACGACGTCGACGCGGCGGTGGCCGCCGCGCGCGAGGCCTTCCCCGGCTGGGCCGCCACCACCCCGGGTGAGCGCTCCGACGCGCTGCACCGCTTCGCCGCCGTGCTCGCGGACCGCGCCGAGGAGTTCGCCCGCGCCGAGTCCCTGCAGTGCGGCAAGCCGCTGAAGCTGACGCGTGAGTTCGACGTGCCGGGCACCATCGACAACACCTCCTTCTTCGCGGGCGCCGCCCGGCATCTGCAGGGGCAGTCCGCCGGCGAGTACTCCGGCGACCACACCTCTTACGTACGCCGGGAACCCATCGGTGTCGTCGGGTCGATCGCGCCCTGGAACTACCCCCTCCAGATGGCCGCCTGGAAGATCCTTCCGGCGATCGCCGCGGGCAACACCATCGTGCTGAAGCCCGCCGAGCTCACCCCGCTCACCTCACTGCTGTTCGCCCAGGCGGCGACCGACGCCGGCCTCCCGGACGGTGTGATCAACATCGTCACCGGCACCGGAAGGGAAGCGGGCGAGCACCTCGTCGCTCACCCCGACGTCGTCATGACCTCGTTCACCGGTTCCACCGCCGTCGGCAAGCGCGTCGCCGAGGTCGCCACCGCGACCGTCAAGCGCATCCACCTGGAGCTGGGCGGCAAGGCCCCCTTCGTGGTCTTCGACGACGCCGACCTGGAGGCCGCCACAAACGGCGCGGTCGCGGGCGCGCTCATCAACACCGGCCAGGACTGCACGGCCGCCACGCGCGCGTACGTACAGCGCCCGCTCTACGAGGCGTTCGTCGAGCGGACTGCCGCCCTCATGGAGAGCGTCCGGCTCGGCGACCCCTTCGCCCCCGGCACCGACCTCGGCCCGCTGATCTCGCACGTCCAGCGCGACCGCGTCGCCGGTTTCGTCGACCGGGCGCGCTCCTACGCGCGCGTGGTGACCGGCGGCGAGGCTCCCGGGGGAGCTCTGGAGAACGGCGCGTACTACCGCCCCACCCTCGTCGCGGACGCCGACCAGGACAGCGAGATCGTCCAGTCCGAGATCTTCGGGCCGGTCCTGGTGGTCCTGCCGTTCGACAGCGACGAGGATGGGATCAGGCTCGCCAACGACACCCCGTACGGCCTCGCCGCCTCCGCCTGGAGCCGCGACGTCTACCGGGCGAACCGCGCCACCCGCGAGATCAAGGCGGGCTGCGTGTGGATCAACGATCACATCCCGATCATCAGCGAGATGCCACACGGCGGCTACAAGGCGTCCGGCTTCGGCAAGGACATGTCCACGTACTCCTTCGAGGAGTACACCCAGGTCAAGCACGTCATGTTCGACAACACCGCGGTGGCCAGGAAGGACTGGCACCGCACCATCTTCGGGGACCGATAGCAGAACTCACGGTCGCCCGCAGGCGGCCGCCACCTCCCGAAAGGGCAGCACGCGCATGGAGCAGTACGAGCCCGACCGCCTGTCACCGGCCACCGCGGCCGCCGTGCGACGCAGTCTCCGCAACGGACGGGCCGCCATGACCCGTCGTTCGGTGCTGCGGGCCTCCGCGGGCGGCGCGCTCGCCGCCGGCGGCATAGCGGCACTGAGCGGCTGCGGGATCCCCGCGGCCGGCACATCGCAGGGCGGCGTGTCCGCCGACGACCACTCGGCGAAGGAGAAGGTGATCAACTTCTCCAACTGGCCCGAGTACATCGACGTCGACGACAGCGGCAAGCGCCACCCGACGCTGGACGCGTTCCGCAAGCGGACCGGCATCCAGGTCAAGTACACCGAGGACATCAACGACAACGACGAGTTCTTCGGCAAGATCCAGCCGCAGCTCGCCGCGGGCCAGGACACCGGCCGCGACCTCATCGTGCTCACCGACTGGCTGGCCGCCCGCATGATCCGCCTGGGCTACGTCCAGAAACTGGACGCGGCCAACCTGCCCCACGCCTATGCCAACCTGTCGGACCAGTTCCGCAGCCCGGACTGGGACCCGGGCCGTGCCTATTCGTATGTGTGGCAGGGCATCTCGACCGTCGTCGCGTTCAACAAGAAGGCGCTCGACGGCGTCGAGGTGAAGTCGGTCTCCGACCTGCTCGACAACCCCGCGCTCAAGGGCCGGGTCGGCCTGCTGACGGAGATGCGCGACACCGTCGGCATGACCATGCTCGACATGGGCAAGGACCCGGCGAAGTTCACCGACGACGACTACGACACGGTGATCGCCCGCCTGCAGAAGGCCGTCGACAAGGGCCAGATCCGCCGCTTCACCGGCAACGACTACACCTCGGACCTCAGCAAGGGCGACCTCGCGGCCTGTGTCGCGTGGGGCGGGGACATCGTCCAGCTCCAGACGGACAACCCCGACGTCGGCTACGTCATCCCCGACAGCGGCTACATGACGTCCACGGACAACCTGCTGATCCCCAACAAGGCACGTCACAAGACGAACGCCGAGCGGCTCATCGACTACTACTACGAGCCGGGGCCGGCCGCCGACCTCGCCGCCTACATCAACTACGTGAGTCCGGTCGCGGACGTCAAGCCGTACCTCGCCAAGATCGACAAGTCGGCGGCGAACAACCCGCTGATCCTTCCCGACAAAGCCATGCAGGCGAAGTCCGTCGCCTTCCGCTCGCTGAGCTCGAAGGAAGAGACGGCCTACCAGCAGAAGTTCGCGAAGCTCACAGGGGCGTGACGAAGATGACCACAGACAGCAGCGGCGACGTCCGCCTCTCCGGCATCAGCAAGACCTACGGCTCCTTCACCGCCGTGCACCCGCTCGACCTGACCGTGCCGCGGGGATCCTTCTTCGCCCTGCTCGGCGCCTCGGGCTGCGGCAAGACCACCACCCTGCGCATGATCGCCGGTCTGGAGGAGCCCAGCAGCGGCACCGTCCACCTCGGTGACCAGGAGGTCACCCAACTGCCGCCCTACAAGCGGCCGGTGAACACCGTCTTCCAGTCCTACGCCCTCTTCCCGCACCTCGACATCTTCGAGAACATCGCTTTCGGCCTGCGCCGGCGCGGCATCAAGAGCGTGAAGAAGCAGGTCGAGGAGATGCTCGACCTGGTCCAGCTCGGCGAGCAGGCGCGCAAGAAGCCGCACCAGCTCTCCGGCGGTCAGCAGCAGCGTGTCGCGGTCGCCCGCGCGCTGATCAACACGCCCAAGGTGCTCCTCCTCGACGAGCCCCTCGGTGCCCTCGACCTCAAGCTGCGCCGTCAGATGCAGCTGGAGCTCAAGCGCATCCAGACCGAGGTCGGCATCACCTTCATCCACGTCACGCACGACCAGGAGGAGGCCATGACGATGGCCGACACGGTCGCCGTGATGAACGCGGGCCGCGTCGAGCAGCTCGGTTCGCCCGCCGACCTCTACGAAAACCCCCACACCACCTTCGTCGCCAACTTCCTGGGCACCTCCAACCTCATCGAGGCGGAGGTCGACTCCAAGAGCGACGGCGACATCGTCCTGAAGGCGGGCGGCGGCAAGCTGGTGCTGCCCGAGTCGCGCTGCTCCGCGCCGACGACGACCGGCGGCAAGGTCCTGGTCGGCGTCCGCCCCGAGAAGATCTCCCTCACGCACGCCGACGAGGCGGGCGAGATCGACGAGAACCGCAACCGCATCACCGGAAGGATCGCCGACTCCAGCTTCATCGGCGTCTCCACGCAGTACGTCATCGACAGCCCGGTCTGCCCCGAGTTCGAGGTCTACGCGCAGAACATCGACCGCGACGCCCGGCTGGTGCCCGGCGCCGAGGTCGTCCTGCACTGGAACCCGGCGCACACCTTCGGCCTGGACGCGGATCAGGACATCGACGCCGGGGTGGCCGAGGTCGAGGAGGAGGCCGCCTGATGGCCACGCTCAGTGAGGCGCCACCCCTGGCGCCGGTCCCCGAGAAGAAGCCCCCGCGCAAGCGGGGCCGCCTGGTGCCGTACTGGCTCCTGCTCCCCGGCCTCCTCTGGCTGGTCATCTTCTTCGCGCTGCCGATGATCTACCAGGCCTCCACGTCCGTGCAGACGGGCTCCCTGGAGGGGGGCTACAAGGTCACCTGGCACCTCGCCACCTACTGGGACGCGATGTCCGAGTACTGGCCGCAGTTCCTGCGCTCGCTCCTGTACGCCGGTGCCGCGACGATCCTGTGCCTCGTCCTCGGCTACCCGCTCGCGTACCTGATCGCCTTCCGCGCGGGCCGCTGGCGGAACCTGATCATGGTCCTGGTGATCGCGCCGTTCTTCACCAGCTTCCTGATCCGCACCCTCGCCTGGAAGACGATCCTCGCGGACAGCGGACCGGTGGTGAGCACCCTCAACACGCTGCACGTCCTGGACGTCACCAACTGGCTCGGCTGGACCTCCGGCGACCGTGTGCTGGCCACCCCGCTCGCGGTGGTCTGCGGACTGACGTACAACTTCCTGCCGTTCATGATCCTGCCGCTCTACACCTCGCTGGAACGCATCGACGGGCGGCTCCACGAGGCGGCCGGCGACCTGTACGCCAGGCCCTGGACCACCTTCCGCAGGGTGACCTTCCCGCTGTCGATGCCCGGCGTGGTCTCCGGCACGCTGCTGACCTTCATCCCGGCGGCCGGCGACTACGTCAACGCCGAACTCCTCGGCTCCACCGACACCCGCATGATCGGAAACGTCATCCAGACGCAGTTCCTGAGAATTCTGGACTATCCGACGGCCGCGGCCCTCTCCTTCATCCTCATGGCTGCGATTCTGCTCATGGTGACCATCTACATTCGCCGGGCCGGGACGGAGGATCTGGTTTAAATGCCTGTCGTCAATTGGCTCAAACGCCATCTCGTCGTCATCGCGGGACTGCTGACACTCGGATATCTGCTCCTTCCGAACGTCGTCGTCACGGTGTTCTCCTTCAACAAACCGAAGGGGCGCTTCAACTACGAATGGCAGCAGTTCTCCACGGCCGCGTGGAAGGATCCGTGCGGCGTCGCCGACATGTGCGGATCGCTGTCGATCAGCCTCCAGATCGCCTTCTGGGCGACGGCCGGCGCCACGATCCTCGGCACGATGATCGCCTTCGCGCTGGTCCGCTACCGGTTCCGCGCGCGGGGCACGGTGAACTCGCTGATCTTCCTGCCGATGGCGATGCCCGAGGTCGTCATGGCGGCCTCGCTGCTCACCCTGTTCCTCAACCTGGGTGCCCAGCTGGGCTTCTGGACGATCCTGATCGCCCACATCATGTTCTGCCTCAGCTTCGTCGTCGTCGCCGTCAAGGCGCGCGTGATGTCGATGGACCCGCGCCTGGAGCAGGCGGCACAGGACCTCTACGCCGGTCCGGCGCAGACCTTCCTGCGCGTCACCCTGCCCATCGCGGCGCCCGGAATCGCCGCGGGTGCGCTGCTGTCCTTCGCGCTCTCCTTCGACGATTTCATCATCACCAACTTCAACGCGGGCTCGACCGTCACCTTCCCCATGTTCGTCTGGGGCTCGGCACAGCGCGGAACGCCCGTCCAGATCAATGTCATCGGTACGGCCATGTTCCTCGTCGCCGTACTCCTTGTGCTTTCCTCGATGCTTATCGGCAATCGCCGAAACAAGCAGAAGGCATAATCGCAGAAGCCCTGTAGGGAGTTGAAATCATGGCCCCAGGCGCCATGCCCCTCAATTCTGGGGGAAATACCCCCGGACCCCCTAGTTGGACAA
The DNA here is from genome assembly GCF_058267695.1 of Streptomyces sp. DF42. Lineage (NCBI taxonomy): Bacteria > Bacillati > Actinomycetota > Actinomycetes > Kitasatosporales > Streptomycetaceae > Streptomyces > Streptomyces sp. DF42. Next base: position 6,941,333 of record NZ_CM177859.1, read on the forward strand.
AGTCACTCTCCGACGCACAGCCGGTCCCGTTCTGGCTGGAAGACCCCGGCAAGCCTCACGCCGAGCCCGCGCTCACCGGCGCCGAGACCTGCGACCTTCTGGTCGTCGGCGGCGGCTACAGCGGACTGTGGACCGCGCTCATCGCCAAGGAGCGCGACCCCGGACGGGACGTCGTCCTGCTGGAAGGCCGCGAGGTGGGCTGGGCCGCCTCGGGCCGCAACGGCGGTTTCTGCGCCGCTTCCCTCACTCACGGCCTGCCGAACGGTCTGACCCGCTGGCCGGACGAGATCCACAGGCTGCAGGAGCTGGGCGCACGCAACCTCGACGAGATCGAGAAGGCGGTCGCCCGCCACTCCCTGGACTGCGACTTCGAGCGCACCGGCGAGATCGACGTGGCCACCGAGACGTACCAGGCGTGGGAACTGCGCGACTGGTACGAGGAGATGGAGCGCGAGGGCCTCGCCGACGGCGTCGAGTTCCTGGACGCCGAAGCGGTGCGGGAACAAGTCGACTCACCGACATTCCAGGCGGGCCTGTGGGACCGCCGGGGCGTGGCCATGCTCCACCCGGCCAAGCTTGCCTGGGGCCTGAAACGTGCCTGCCTCGCGCTCGGCGTGCGCGTCTACGAACACACTCCGGCCCTGACCCTGAAGCCGTACGGCGCCGGCATGACCGTACGCACCCCCTACGGTTCCGTCCGCGCCCGCAAGGTCGCGCTCGGCACCAACATCTTCCCGAACCTGGTCAAGCGCGTACGGGCGTACACCGTCCCGGTCTACGACTACGCGATGATGACCGAGCCGCTCAGCGACGAGCAGCTGGCGTCGATCGGCTGGAAGAACCGCCAGGGCCTCGGGGACAGCGCCAACCAGTTCCACTACTTCCGGCTGTCCGCCGACAACCGGATCCTGTGGGGCGGTTACGACGCGGTCCACCACTACGGCGGCCGGGTGCGCGCCGAGTACGACGACCGCCCGGAGACGTACGCCAAGCTGGCCGGGCACTTCTTCACCTGCTTCCCGCAGTTGGAGGGCGTCCGCTTCACGCACACCTGGGGCGGCGCGATCGACACCTGCTCGCGCTTCTCCGCGTTCTTCGGCACCGCGCACCACGGCAACGTCGCCTACGCGGCGGGCTACACCGGTCTCGGCGTGGGTGCCACCCGCTTCGGCGCCGAGGTGATGCTGGACCTGCTGGCGGGGGAGACCACGGAACGCACCTCCCTCGAAATGGTCCGCAAGAAGCCGCTGCCCTTCCCGCCCGAGCCGTTCGCCTGGACCGGTATCGCGCTCACCAAGTGGTCGCTGGCCCGCGCCGATGCGCACGGCGGCCGGCGGAACCTCTGGCTGCGGACGATGGACAGAATGGGCCTGGGGTTCGACAGCTGAATGCGATCCAGTGTGATCCAGCTCACTTCAGTTGGCTGTGGAAACCCGCGTAATGCCTGCCAGGAAACCTCCCTCTCTCCCTTGGCGCGATCAGCGTCGATCAGCGTCAAGGAGAGACAGGGAGGCTCCACATGGCTGGGGCGAAAACGGCGGTCGAGTGGCTGGCATCCGTTGCTCCGGATCCCGAGGCCTGCCGCCTGGAGTGGGAGCGCAACCCCCTGGGAATCGCGCTGCTGCCCGCCGGCAGGGCCTGGGACGTACTCATCCTGCCGAGCCGGCTCGGCTATCCCACGCTCGATGTCCTCACCCGCATCCTCGACCGGCCGGGGCCGGTCCTGGTCGACTTCGGGGACGCGCGCATCGGCTTCCTCGTGCCGCCGGGCACCGCGGCCCGCTGGCTCGGTACGGGCATCCGCACCGCGGGAGGCGGCACCTGGATCGTGGTGCCGTACCCGGGGCGGTCGACCGGTGGGGTGCGCTGGCTGATCCCACCGGACGGCTCGGGCACCCTCACCGACCCCGCGCTCCTCGAACTGGCGATGCACGAGGCGGCAGCGGGGCTGGCGAGCGAGGAGGGCACATGGCGGGCCGGTGACACATGACGGGCCGCTGATGGCCAGAGGCCTACTCGTCCTCCGTGGAGCTCTCGCGGCGGCCACCCGTGCGGCCGACGCGAACCAGGAAGATCCACAAAGACGTGAGCAGCACCGTGCACAGGCACCAACTGGCCACGACGTCCAGTGGCCAGTGGTAGCCGCGCCGGACCAGGCCGAACCCGACGGCGAGCGTGACGACGGCGCAGGCGGTGACCAGCGCGCGGCGGGAGTACGCCGTGCGCAGCCAGGGGAGCAGGAGCAGGGTCGCCGAGCCGTAGGCGACGGTGGCCGTCGCGGTGTGGCCGGACGGGTAGTAGCCGGTCGCCGGGGGCATGACGGGGGTGCTCGGGCGGTCGACCAGCGCCTTGAGGGGCACGATCAGGGCCGGGACCAGCGCCATCACCAGGGCCGCCGCGAGGGGCGGCAGCCACCAGCGGTACATCCCGGACGCCCGGCCCCGCCAGGCCACGTAGGCCAGGACTACGGCGAGCACCGGCACCGCGACCTGGACATTGCCCAGGTCGGAGAGGCGCTCGGAGAAACGGTCCGGATGCGTGAGGGCGAGGCTGACCCTTCGGTCCACGCGCAGAAGCAGGCCGTCGGAGACGACCTGCCAGGTGATCAGCGCGAAGAGAAGGGCGGGAAGCCCGAGAAGGAGAAGAAAGGAGGCCGGCCGCCCCGGAACAGGGGGGGTGGTTCCGGGGCGGCCGATCAGATCGGATCGACGCCCACCCCGGGGGGTTTGGGGCGGGCGACTGTCCGATCGGTGAGGAGATCCGGAGCCAAAGGCTCCGTGTGTGTGCGCGAGGGCACGACCAGGGCGAAGCTGGGGAGGCCCCGTCCTGATGTCGCCCACAGTCCCCTGTGGGCGGGGTGTATCTCTCATCTGGGTAGAACCTACGACAGCCGAAGCGCTCAGGACAGGCGGAATCGCGTTACGCCATCCACCTCGCACACCTTCTTCACACGGCCTGACGGCGGCCGCCCCGGCCCCGGAATCGCAGGGGCTGCAAGGGCTGGGGCGGATGGTGCTCATGTGGTGTGCACCCTGTGTGTGAGCTGCGGATTCCGTTGGTCTCAGATGCGCGTGAAGGCCTGCTCGATGATGTCGAGACCCTCGCTCAGCAGGTCCTCGCCGATGACCAGCGGGGGCAGGAAACGCAGCACGTTGCCGTACGTGCCACAGGTCAGGACCAGCAGGCCCTCCTGGTGGCAGGCCTTGGCGAGCGCGGCGGCCGCCTCCGGGTTCGGCTCCTTGGTCGCGCGGTCCTTGACCAGCTCGATGGCGATCATCGCGCCCCGGCCCCGCACGTCGCCGATGATGTCGAACTTCTCGGCGATGGCACCGAGGCGGCTCTTCATGACCGCCTCGATGTTCTTCGCCCTGGCGTTGAGGTCGAGCTCCTTCATGGTCTCGATGGCGCCCAGCGCACCGGCACAGGCGACCGGGTTGCCGCCGTAGGTGCCGCCGAGGCCGCCGGCGTGCGCGGCGTCCATGATCTCGGCGCGGCCGGTCACGGCGGCGAGCGGGAGACCGCCCGCGATGCCCTTCGCCGTCGTGATCAGGTCGGGGACGATGCCCTCGTCCTCACAGGCGAACCACTGGCCCGTACGGCAGAACCCGGACTGGATCTCGTCGGCGACGAACACGATCCCGTTGTCCTGGGCGAACCGGCTGATCGCCGGCAGGAAGCCCTTCGCCGGCTCGATGAAGCCGCCCTCGCCGAGCAGCGGCTCGATGATGATCGCGGCGACGTTCTCGGCGCCGACCTGCTTGCTGATCTGGTCGATGGCCTGCGCGGCGGCCTCGGGGCCGGCGTTCTCCGGACCGGTCGGCCAGCGGTAGCCGTACGCGACCGGGACGCGGTAGACCTCGGGCGCGAACGGACCGAAGCCGTGCTTGTACGGCATGTTCTTGGCCGTGAGCGCCATCGTGAGGTTGGTACGCCCGTGGTACCCGTGGTCGAACACGACCACGGCCTGCCGCCTGGTGTACGCACGCGCGATCTTGACGGCGTTCTCGACGGCCTCGGCGCCACTGTTGAACAGGGCGGACTTCTTGGCGTGTTCACCGGGGGTGAGCTCGGCGAGGGCCTCGGCGACCTCGACGTAGCCCTCGTACGGAGTGACCATGAAACAGGTGTGGGTGAAGTCGGCGAGCTGCGCGGAGGCGCGGCGTACGACGGCCTCGGCGGACGCGCCGACGGACGTCACGGCGATTCCCGAACCGAAGTCGATGAGCCGGTTCCCGTCGACGTCCTCGATGATCCCGCCGCCTGCACGCGCGGTGAACACCGGCAGCACGGAGCCCACGCCCTGCGCGACCGCGGCGGTACGGCGGGCCTGCAGTTCCTGCGACTTCGGACCGGGGATGGCGGTGACGATCCGGCGCTCCTGCGGAAGTGCACTCATGAGGGGCTCCTGGGGGTGTGCGGCCTTGCGGACTCTTGCCTTCTTTTCTCGCAGGTTAGGGCCGGGAGAGGGGGGTGGGCATGCTCCATGTGGGCGCTGTCGGGGAAACGGGTTGTCCGTGGTGGACATGGCGAGGACGGCCGGACGGTCACCACCGGGTTCGGTTCCGCTCCCCGCCCGCGGCCGCGTAAGCGGTGAACTCCCTTGGCCGGGGCGTTAGATTGACCGCTGAGGACGGAACGGCTGGTCAGGGAGCGAGGGCGATGGACAGCGACGGGACGCACGACGCACGGGGCACGCACGCGAATCCTGTGCCGCGTCCGGCGGGGCCACCGCAGGTTCCGGCGATGCCGGCCCGGCCTCCCGCGGCGCCGGATGTGCCACCGCGGCCGGACGGGTCGGCGTTCCTGACGTGGCTGCGCGCGCCGCGGCCGGAGGTGGCGCCGGGCGTGTGGCGGTTCGGGCACCGGCCCCGGCCGGAGGAGGAGCCCGAACTCATCCCCGCCCGCCAGCTGGTCAGCGGCGCGGTGATCGCCTTCCTCGTCGGCTGGCTGATCTGGTCGCTGCTGTGGAACGGCTACCTCGGCGGCTGGTGGCTGCTCCCGCTCTACGCGATGATCCCCGGCTCCTGGGCCGAGCCCCACAGCTTCGCCTCGGTCGTGGTCGTCTACGCCTACTACGTGCTGATCGCCCTGGTCATCATGATCGGCGTCGGCAGGCTCGGACGGTGGGGCGAGATCTGGCGCCGCTACGGGCCGCCCGCCTGGAACCGGCGGTCGGCGCCCCGCACCGAGCGCCCGCCCGCCCCCGAACAGGACCCCGCCGAGTGGCCCCAGCTCCGCGCCGCCGGAGCCGTCGACGCCGCCGAGCGCCTCGCCGGCGAGGCCCGCTCCGGGCTGATGCGGGACGTGGACCACGCCCGGATCGTGCGCGCCTGGCAGGGCGTGCGCAGCGGCCGGCACACCCTCGCCGCGTTCACCGGCGCCGTGCTCAAGGACGGCGCCGCCGCCTGTCTGCACCCCTCCGGGGAGCGTGACCTGCCGGCCCGGCTCTCCCGGCACGACCTGCTGACCGGGCAGGTGCGGCTCGGCATCACCGCCGACGACCCCCGCAACCCGTACGCCTACCGCGGCGCCGGCCTCGGCCTCGACCCCGATCTGCTCGGCACCTCCCTGCTCGCCGTCGGCCCGGCCGGCTCGGGCAAGACCGGCACCGTGGTGCGGCCGCTCGCCGAGTCACTGTGCCTGCACGCCCTCGCCGGACGGGCCGCGGTCGTCGTGGTCGGCGCAGCGGGCGCGGGGCTCGGGCCGGTCGACGCGTACGACGTCGTCGTACGGATCGGGCATCCGGAATCGGTGTACGACCTGGACCTGTACGGCGGGAGCGGCGACCCCGACGAGGCCGCGGCCGTGCTGGCCGAGGCGCTGGTCGGGGACCTCGCCGATCCGCACCCGGGCAGTGACAGCCGTCGGTCCACGACCGTGCTCGCCCAGCTTCTGGGACCGTTCCGGGCGGTCCACGGCCGCTTCCCCTCCGTGCCGGAGCTGCGGCAGCTGCTCGACGGGGCGCCCGGTCCGCTGGACACGCTGCGCACGGCGCTGCAGGGCTCGGGTCAGGAGTCGCTGCTGCGTGAACTGGACGCGCGAGAGCGGCAGTTGGGGCACCCCGGTGATGTGGCGGCGGTGCTCGCGGACCGGGTGGCGCTGCTCGACCGGCCCGCGTTCGCCGCGTTCTTCGACACGTCCGGACAGTCCAAGCCGTTCTCCCTCAAGGCCCTCGACCACCCGGTGCGGGTCCGTATCGACCTGCCCGAGCGCGGGCACGCGGACGCCTCGCGGATGCTGGCGCGGCTGGTGCTCGCACAGTTCACGGCGAGCGTGGCGATGCGCGAGGACCGGTCGCTGTTCGCCTGTCTGGTGCTGGACGACGCGTCCGGGGTGGTGACCCCGGAGGCCGTGCGCGGGATCCAGCGGCTGCGGTCGGCGAACGCCGGCGCCGTGCTCACCCTGCGCTCCCTGGACGACGTACCGAGGCCGTTGCGCGGTCCGCTGCTCGGCTCCACCGGATGCCGGATGGCGCTGTCCGGGCTCACCCCGTGGGACGGCCAGGACTTCGCCGAGGTGTGGGGCAAGGAGTGGACCGAGGCGCGGGACGTCACCGACCGGCAGATCATCGCCGAGACCCCTGCGGGGAAGGCCCTGCACGTGCTGCGCCGCGTGATCACCGGCAAGGCGCCGACCCAGCGGGCCGTGACCGTCCGGCAGGTCGAACGCGAGCGGTGGTCGGCGTCCGAGCTGGCGCACGGGGTGCCGCCGGGGCATGCGGTGCTGTCGCTGACGAACGTGAAGGGGGAGCACGCGCCACCGCTGCTGGTGGATCTGAGGGGATAGGTCCCTCCTTCACAGCACACAGTGACCGTACGGTGAGGCAGAATCGGCAGAGGTCGTTCATACGTGGCGGCCAAAAGATCACGCTGTTCGCGTGATCTCCGCAGACTGTCCCGCCGACCTGAAGGCCTCATGCCCCCGACGCTCGCCTCGCTCGTCCACCACTCCGCGCTCAAGCTGACCGTGCGCGCGGGTGAGGACCGCCTGGACGTGCCCGTCCGCTGGGCGCATGTCAGCGAGCTCTCCGATCCGGTGCCCTACATGGAGGGCGGGGAGCTGCTGCTGATCACCGCGCTGAAGCTGGACGCGGAGGATCCGCAGGCGATGCGGCGGTATGTGAAGCGGCTGGCGGAGGCCGGGGTGGTGGGCCTCGGCTTCGCCGTCGGCGTCAACTACGAGGAGACCCCCAAGGCGCTGGTCGACGCGGCTCAGGAGCAAGGGCTGCCGCTCCTCGAAGTACCGCGCCGCACCCCGTTCCTCGCCATCAGCAAGGCCGTGTCCGCCGAGATCGCCGCCGACCAGTACCGGGCGGTGACGGCGGGCTTCGCCGCACAGCGGGAACTGACGAAGCAGGCGCTCACCGACGGTCCGGAGGGCCTGCTCGCCGGACTCGCCTCGCAGGTCGACGGCTGGGCGGCGCTCTACGACGCCTCGGGCGCCGTCGTCGCCACCGCACCGGAGTGGGCGGGCCGGCGCGCCGCGCGCCTCACCGCGGACGTGGAGCGGCTGCAGGAGCGGCCGGCGCCGGCGTCCTCGGTGGTCGGCTCCCCGGACAACGAGGACCGCGTCGAACTGCACTCCCTGGGCGCCGGGCGGCGGCCGCGGGCGGCGCTCGCGGTGGGCACGGCGGCGGCCCTCGGCACGGCCGAGCGGTACGCGGTCCACTCGGCGATCGCGCTGCTGACGCTGACGACCGAACGCTCCAGGTCGCTCCACGCGGCGGAACAGCGGATCGGCGCGGCGGTGCTGCGCATGCTGCTGGCGGGGGAGCCGGACCATGCGCGTGCCGTCGCGGGCCACCTGTACGGAGGCCTCCTCGACGCCCCCTTCCGGATGATCGTCGCCGAGGCGGCCACGCGGGTCGCCACCGACGCCGGTGGAGACCCGCTCGCCGCGCTCGCCGAGACCGTGGAGTCGGCGGCCGCGCGGGCCGGGGAGGCCGTACTGCTCGTGCCCGAGGGGGAACGGCTGATCGTGCTGGCCCCCGACGGAGGTGCGGCGGTCGCCGCGTGCGGTGAGTACGCGGCAGCCCTGGAGGCCGCGCGGGAGCCGGCCGGCGGTGACGTGGACGAGGTCGTGGTGGGGCTGTCGGCGCCCGTGGGGCCGATCGCGGCCGCGGCGGCGTACAAGCAGGCCGAGCAGGCGTTGTCGGTGGCCCGGCGCCGTGGACGGGTGTGCGTGGCGCACGAGCAGCTGGCGGCCGGATCCGTGCTGCCCCTGCTCGCCGACGACGCGGTGAAGGCGTTCGCGGACGGGCTGCTGCGCCCGCTGTACGAGCACGACGCGACCGGGCGCGGCGACCTGGTGGCCTCGCTGCGGGCCTGGCTCTCCCGCCACGGCCAGTGGGACGCGGCGGCGGCAGACCTGGGGGTCCACCGGCACACCCTGCGCTACCGGATGCGACGGGTGGAGGAGATCCTCGGCCGATCGCTGGACGACCCGGACGTACGGATGGAACTGTGGCTGGCCCTGAAGGCGACATCGGTGGGTGACTCCGGCCCCGTGGGCTGATCCAGCCCCTCCGGCGTTTGAGGAGCGGGGGTCCCGGGGCGGAGCCCCTGGGACGGGACCGGTAGGAGCGGCGGGGCGAAACACCCCTCCCGCGCGGCACCGTGCAACCCCGCGCACCCACCACCGCGCCAAACCGGCGCACCCCGCCCCCCCGACCAGTACGCCCCGGACAAGCGCACCCTCGCCCCCACCGCCCTACCGTGGACCCACAACCACCCCGCACACCCCCTACCGCGGAAGGGCCGGACCCGCACATGCCCCAGAGCAACGTCGCAGTCACCACCGCCTTCTGGCTCGCCGGCCGCCAGGCCACCGGCGAGGACACCTTCGACGTCACCTCCCCGTGGGACGGCCGGCTCGTCGGCAAGGTGAGCGTGCCGAGCGACGCCCAGGTCGAGGAGGCCGTCGCCGCCGCCCACGCCGTCCGCGAGGACTTCGCCGCCACCCCCGCCCACGTCCGCGCCGCCGCCCTCGACCACGTCAGCCGTCGACTCGTGGAGCGCACCGAGGAGATCGCCCGGCTGATCTCGGCGGAGAACGGCAAGCCGATCAAGTGGGCCCGCGGCGAGGTCGGCCGCGCCGTCTCCGTCTTCCGGTTCGCCGCCGAGGAGGCCCGCCGCTTCAACGGCGGTGAGGCCCAGCGCCTCGACACCGACGCCGGCGGGCAGGGCCGTCTCGCCCTCACCCGCCGCTTCCCGAAGGGCGTCGTCCTCGGCATCGCGCCCTTCAACTTCCCCCTCAACCTGTGCGCCCACAAGATCGCGCCCGCGATCGCCGCCGGTGCGCCCATCATCCTCAAGCCGGCGCCCGCCACCCCGCTCTCCGGCCTGATCATCGGCGAACTGCTCGCGGAGACCGACCTCCCGGCCGGGTCCTGGAGCATCCTCCCGGTCGCCAACGACAAGATGCCCGCCCTGGTCCAGGACGAGCGCCTGCCGGTCATCTCCTTCACCGGTTCCGAGAAGGTCGGCTACGCGATCATGGACTCGGTGCCGCGCAAGCACTGCACGCTGGAGCTGGGGGGCAACGGCGCGGCCGTCGTCCTCGGCGACTTCGCGAGCGACGCCGACCTCGACTGGGCCGCCACCCGCATCGCGACGTTCTCCAACTACCAGGGCGGCCAGTCCTGCATCTCCGTGCAGCGGGTCATCGCGGACGCCTCCGTGTACGACCGCCTGCTGCCGCGCATCGTCGCCGCCGTCGAGGCCCAGGTCACCGGCGACCCGGGTGACGACAAGACGGACGTCGGCCCGCTGGTCAGCGAGGACGCGGCCAAGCGCGTCGAGTCCTGGGTCAAGGAGGCCGTCGAGTCCGGCGCCACCCTTCTCACCGGTGGCGACCGCGACGGCGCCTCCTACGCGCCGACCGTCCTCACCGACGTACCGGCCGACGTCACCCTCTCCTGCGAGGAGGTCTTCGGACCGGTCCTCACCGTGCAGAAGACGGACGGCGAGGCCGAGGCCTTCGCCGCCGCCAACTCCTCCAAGTACGGCCTTCAGGCGGGCGTGTTCACCCACGACCTCCAGGCCGCCTTCCGTGCCCACCGCGCCCTGGAGGTCGGCGGTGTCGTCATCGGCGACGTCCCCTCCTACCGCGCCGACCAGATGCCGTACGGCGGTGCCAAGCAGTCCGGTGTCGGACGCGAGGGCGTGAAGTTCGCGATGGACGACTACACGTACGAGCGCGTGCTGGTCCTGACCGGGCTCGCGCTCTAGCCGATCGACAACCAGCTACTGGGAACCATTTTCATATAGGCTCCCGAAAGGGCCCGGCACCGATGCCTTCCGGTGCCGGGCCCCTTCTTCGAATCGGCCTTCTCCGGACCCTCAACCGGAGAAGCCGACATGCGCAAGCCGCAAAGGGCCGCGCAGCCTGAGGTGTACGTCGCGCACGCCCTCGGCGACGATGTCGGCGCTGAGCGTGGTGTAGGCGTACGGGTCGTCCGGATCGGCCGCGTCCGGTGTCAGTGCGGCGAGCACCGCGCCCCCGCCCAGGGACAGTTCCACGACGCCCTCGCCCGCCACGGTGACCGTCACCTCCGTGACGCCGTCCCCGAAGTCGCAGTCGCGATAGATCAGTTCGGCACTACGGTCCGCGAGCGACGTCACCGCGTCCCCCGACGTCTTCGTGCGGTCGACGATCGCGGCGCCGCTCTGCTCGTCGAAGTCGGCCGCGTTCAGGCCGTGCCGCAGGACCGGGCGCGGGGCGCCCGGCTCGCCGTCCAGGATCACCGTCGTACGCAGGCGGATGTCCTCGCTGGAGGCGCCGGCCAGGAGGTCGTACGGGCCCGACTGCAGGCGCCATCCGCCCCGGGCCACGTCCCAGAACTCGAATGCGGACAAGGGGACTTCGAAGGACAGCTGCTCCGTCGCGCCGGGCGCCAGCGTGATCCGGCGGTGGGCGAGCAGCTCGCGGCGCGGGCGGGGGATCGTCGGCTCGACGGCGCGCGTGTAGAGCTGTGCGACCTCGTCGGCCGTGACGTCACCGGTGTTGGCGACCGTGAAGGCGACGTGCGCCGTCCCGCCCTCGACCCGCACCGACAGGTCGGAGTAGGCGAACGACGCGTACGACAGGCCGTGCCCGAACGGGAACAGCGGCGTCCCCTCGAAGTACAGGTACGTCTGGCGGCCGCCGATCACGTCGTAGTCGAGGAGGTCGGGCAGGTCGGCGTCGTTCTCGTACCAGGTCTGCGGGAGGCGGCCCGCGGGGGAGACGTCGCCGGACAGCACGCGGGCCAGGGCCGTGCCCGCGGCCTGGCCGCCGTGCGCGGTCCACAGCACCGCCGGGAGGGAGGCGGTCTCGACGGCGTACGGATACGCGGAGATCAGCGCGAGCGCCGTGTTCGGGTTGGCGGCGCGGGCGGCGCGCAGAATGCGCTCCTGGTGGGCCGGCAGCCGCAGCGTGCTGCGGTCCTCGGTCTCGCGGCCGTTGATGTGCGGGTCGTTGCCCGCGACCACCAGCACCACGTCCGCCCCGGCAGTGATCTGCGTTACTGCGTCCTCGCCGCGTTCGGTCACGATGAGCTCGAACGTTTCCGGATTCTCGTCGGCAACCTTTACTCCGTCCGCGGCGACAGAGACGTGGCGACCCGTACCGATGTGCCTGAGGAGGTGCCCGCTTTCATGAGGTTCCAGCCGGAACGTCTCCTGCACGATCCAGCCGCCCGGCTGGTCCGCGGAGGCACGTACGTAGCCGTCGTCGGCCACCGAGAGATAGCGGCCGTCGGGGGCGCGCAATGTGAGGACGCCCTCGCCCCACTCGACCAGGGCGAACTCGGTGCCGTCGGTGTCGGTGGTGAGCGGGGGCAGGTCGGTGCGGCCCGCGAGCAGCGCCGGGTCGAGGGCGCCCTCGGCGCCGCGCACCTCGTCGGTGAAGCCCGCGGACTCCGGAACGTGCACGAACGCTCCGGAGGACGTCTTCAGAAGCACCCGGTCCACGCCCTCCGCGAACTCCACGTGCTCGGCGCCGAACCTCTCGTACAGGCCCTCGAGCGGGGTGGAGCGGTGCATGAGGGTGCCGCTGTACCAGTCGAGTTTGCACTCGTCGGCGAGCAGGCCGACCACGGCGAGGCGGGTGCCGGGGGCCAGCGGCAGCAGTCCGTCGTTCTTGAGGAGCACCACCGCCTGCTCGGCTGCCTCCCGGGCGAGCGCGCGGTGGTGCAGGGTGTCGAACTCCGCGGTGAGTGCGTGCGGGTCGTAGGGCTGGTCGAACTCGCCGAGCCGGAAGCGGACGGAGAGCTGGCGGCGGACGGCCAGGTCGACGTCGGCCTCGGTCAACAGGCCGTCCGCATACGCCTTTTTGACCCGCCCGACGATCTGCGAACTGTCCGTCCCGTGATCGGTGAAGCTGTCCACCCCCGCCAGCAGCGAGGCCGCCGTCGCCTCCTCGTGGGTGTCGTAGTAGTGCTCGAGGTCGACCAGGTTGGAGGGTGCGCCCGCGTCCGAGCAGACCAGCAGATCCTCGTCGGTCCAGGCGCGCAGGTGCTCGCGCAGGTACGGGGAGACGTGGTTGGGGCGGCCGTTGACCAGGTTGTACGCCGGCATCACCCCGGCGACCCCGCCCGCCTCGACGGTCTCGCGGAAGGCGCGCAGGTCGTACTCGTGCAGCACGCGCGGGCGGACCGAACTCGACGCGGTGGCCCGGTCCGTCTCGTTGTTGTGGGCGAGCCAGTGCTTGAGGACGGGGGCCGTGCGCCAGTAGGTCGGGTGGTCCCCGCGCAGTCCGAGGGTGTACGCGGTGGCGATGGCCGACGTCAGCTTCGGGTCCTCGGAGTAGCCCTCCTCGTTGCGGCCCCACAGGGGGTGGCGCAGGAGGTTCACCGTGGGGGCCCAGACGTTGAGGCCGACGCGGTCGTCATGGGCGCGCATGGCGCGGATCTCCTTGGACACCGCCTCGCCGACCCGGCGTACGAGGTCCGTGTTCCAGGTCGCGCCGAGGCCCACGGCCTGCGGGAAGACTGTGGCCGGTCCCATCCAGGCGACACCGTGCAGCGCCTCCTGCCCGGTGCGGAAGGCCTCGATGCCCAGACGCTCGACCGCGGGCGCGTACTGGTGAAGGAAGGAGATCTTCTCGTCGAGCGTGAGCTGCTCCAACAGGTCGTCGATGCGCTTCGCGAACGGCAGTTGCGGGTCGCGGAACGGTGGCGTGGGCGGCGTCTGTGCGGTCACGTGGGGATCCCCTTGCGATGGAGCGGCGTAGCCCTTTCGAAGCGCTTCGATGCTCATTCGAGGAGTGGGTGGGTGTCAAGGGACACTCGCTGTTACTTCAAGCGTTGCATAAGGAAAAGTCGCCCACGACGGCTCGTAGGAATCTTGGAAACGACCCTTGTGTACCCCCAGGTGTTCACCTAATGTCACAGCACATCGAAGCGCTTCGACTACGAACCTCGACGTGTGGGTACGGGCCCCAAGGTAGTGACCGCAGAGGCGCTTCAGCCCAGCCAGTTCCACTCAAGACACCGCAGCCGACGGCCACCGCCGGGTGTCCTGGTGCGCCATGAAGGGTTGACGCAATGACGCCGAACGCCGCTTCCGCCTCCTCCGGGCCGAGCCGGAGAAGTTTCCTCGCCTCGACCGCGGTCGCCACCGCAGCGGTGGCGGGCGGGATGCCGCTGCTTGCCGCCTGCGGCGGATCGGACAGCGGCTCGCGTGAGGGGGCCACGTCGGGCAAGGCAGCCGACAAGCTGCTCCCGACCTACGTCGCCAGCACGGTCGCCAAGCCGGACCTGCCGTCGAAGAACGGTTCGGCGGCCGGCTACACCGGCAAGGTCGACCTCGCGGCCCTGGCCACCTCGGTCCCGAAGAAGCTCGGCACCGGCGCTCCCCTCAAGATCATGTCCCCGTTCTGGGGCACTCCGCCGAAGCCCGGGTGCGTGTACTACAAGGCGCTCGACGCGGCGGCGGGCACCAGGATCACCTGGCAGAACCAGGACGGCAACACCTACGGTGAGAAGCTCGGTGCCGTCCTCGCCTCCAGCTCCATACCCGACATGGTGGTCGTGCCCAGCTGGGAACTGGTCGGCAAGATCTCCAACGCGGTCACCGCGAAGTTCATGGACCTCGGCCCCTACCTGGCGGGCGACAAGGTCAAGAAGTACCCGAACCTGGCTGCGATACCGTCCGATGCGTGGCGCATGAGCCTGTTCGGCGGCGCGCTGCGCGGCATCCCGATGCCCGCCGCCCCCGCGCCCGGCATCGCGCCCTTCTACCGCAAGGACGTCTTCGACAAGAAGGGCTACACGGTTCCCAAGTCGGCCGACGAGTTCCTCAGTTGGGCCAAGGAGGCCACCAGTGCCAAGGCCAAGGTGTGGGCCTGTGGCGACATGAGGTGGAGCGCGGCGGGCTTCTTCAGTGTCCTGCCCGCCGGGACGCTGGGCTGGAACATCGGGGACGACGGCAAGCTGACGTACCGCATCGAGCACCCCGAGTATCTGGAACATCTGGAGTGGGTCCGCAAGCTGTTCGCCGCGGGCGTGGTCCATCCCGACGACAAGGCGAACACGGGCGACGCGGGCCAGCGGTTCACCGCAGGGCAGATCCTAGTCTACAACGGCAACGTGGCCGACTGGTGGGGCAAGACCGCCGAACAGGCCCGGTCCCACCCGGAGTTCCAGATCGAGGGCATGGACTACTTCGGCGCCGACGGCGGCCATCCGACGCTGTATGCGGGTCAGCCCGCCGGCATCTGGTCGATGATCCGCAAGGGCGCCTCGAAGGAGACGATCGAGAACGCGCTGGCCGCCGCGGACTTCGCGGCAGCGCCCTACGGCACCAAGGAGCGGATGCTCGTCGACTACGGCGTCGAGGGCACCCACTACACGGTCAAGAACGGTGTCCCGGTCAAGGAGGACCTGGGCAACTCCGAGGTGCTCAACGCCTGGGCGATGCTGGCGGCCCCGGCTCCCTACCTCGCCCACCCCGACTTCCCCGAGATCGCCCGCAAGCAGGTCGAGTGGCAGCAGCGGCAGGGTGCGTTCCTGAAGAAGACGTCCACGTACGGCATGAACATCGTCGAGCCGACCCGCTATGCCACCCTCTCCAGCCAGTTCGAGCAGCTGGAGATCGACTTCGTGCGGGGCAACAAGAAGCTGTCCGACGTCCAGCAGGCCATCTCCACCTGGAAGTCCTCCGGCGGCGACAAGCTGCGCGCCTGGTACAAGCAGCTCATCGAGAAGAACGGCAGCGGCAACTGATGTCTCTCACGGCCGGGAGCAGGCCCGACGGGACGCGTCCCCCCGCGGCCGTCGAGGAACCGGCAGCCGCCGTCGCCACAGCCGAGGCGAAGGAGAGGACCCAGCGCACGGCGGGAAGGACGAGCAAGGCGGGAAGGGCGAGTAAGGCGGGGAAGGTTCCCTTCCGGGTGCGGTGGCGCCGTGACCGTGCGCTGGTCCTGATGACGTTGCCGGTCATCGTCCTGCTCGTGGTCTTCAACTATGTTCCGTTGCTGGGTAACGTCGTCGCGTTCCAGGACTACGATCCGTACGCCTCCAGCAACGGCATCACGGCGATCTTCCACAGCCCGTGGGTGGGGGTGGAGCAGTTCTCGCGGATGCTCGACGACCCGCTGTTCTGGAGTGCGGCGAAGAACACGATCGTGCTGTTCGTGCTGCAGCTGGTGCTGTTCTTCCCGATCCCCATCGCGTTGGCGCTGGTCATCAACAGTGTGATCCGGCCCCGGGTGCGGGCGGTGGCGCAGGCGGTCATGTATCTGCCGCACTTCTTCTCGTGGGTTTTGGTGGTGACCGTCTTCCAGCAGATCTTCGGCGGTGCGGGCATCATCGCGCAGACCCTGGAGGATCACGGGTGGAGCGGTTTCGACCTGATGACCAACGCGAGCCTGTTCAAGTACCTGGTCACCGCGCAGGCGGTGTGGAAGGACGCGGGCTGGGGGATCATCGTCTTCCTGGCGGCGCTGGCCGCGGTGAGCACCGACCTGTACGAGGCGGCCGCGATGGACGGGGCGGGGCGGTGGCGGCGGATGTGGCATGTGACGCTGCCCGCGCTGCGTCCGGTGATCGCGTTGCTGCTGGTGCTGCGGGTGGGTGACGCGCTGAGTGTGGGATTCGAGCAGTTCCTGCTCCAGCGGTACGCGGTGGGTGCGGGGGCCAGCGAGGTCCTGGACACCTATGTGTGGAACATGGGTATCCAGAACGGCGACTTCAGTTATGCGGCCGCGGTCGGCCTCGTCAAGGGAGTCATCGGATTGTGTCTGGTCCTGGGTGCGAACAAGGTCGCGCACCTGCTGGGTGAGCAGGGGGTGTACAAGAAGTGAGTCTCAACACGCAGCTCGTGCGCGGTCTGAGGGCGCCCGCCCGGCCGGTGTGGGAGGAGTCGCCGAACAGGGCCGGGCTCACCGCCAAGAGCGTCTTCCTCGCGTTGTGCTGTCTGGGGGTGCTCGGTCCGCTGTGGATCGTGATCGTCACGAGCCTGTCCCCGAAGCCGGTGATCGACCGGGTGGGCGGCCTGGTGGTGATCCCGCAGGGCATCACCTTCGTCAACTACACCGAGTTGCTCAGTGGTGGCCAGGTCAGCCGGGCGATCATGGTGTCGGTGGGGGTGACGCTGTTCGGCACGCTGTTCTCGATGACGGTGTCGGTGCTGGCGGCGTATGGTCTGTCGCGGCCGGGGAGTGTGGGGCACCGGTTCTTCCTGGTGGCCATGATGGCGACGATGTTCTTCGGGGCCGGGCTGATTCCGACGTATCTGCTGGTGCAGTCGCTGGGCCTGACCGACACCTATCTGTCGCTGGTCCTGCCGAGTGCGGTCAGTGTCTTCAACATCCTGGTGCTGCGGGCGTTCTTCATGGGGATCTCTCCCGAGCTCACCGAGTCGGCCCGTATTGACGGGGCCGGTGACCTGCGGATCCTGCTGACCATCATCATGCCGCTGTCGCGTGCGGTGCTGGCGGTGATCTCGCTGTTCTACGCGGTCGGGTACTGGAGTGCCTGGTTCAACGCCTCGATCTACCTCACCGACCAGCAGATGATGCCGTTGCAGAACGTGCTGATCCAGCTGGTGCAGAAGAACACCGAGGCGCCGACCGGTCTCCAGCAGGCGGTCCGCACCGGCCAGCTCTCCTCGCTGGGACTGCAGATGGCCGTCATGGTCCTCGCGCTGATCCCGGTCGCGGTGGCGTCCCCCTTCGTCCAGCGGCACTTCAAGAAGGGCATGCTCACCGGAGCCATCAAGGGCTGACCGGTCGCCCACGGGGCAGGACGCCCCGGTCGTCCGCCGGCACCTTCCCGCTCTTCCCTCCCTCTCTTTTCACAGATCGAGGTACGTCATGCGCACGCCCCGCCTGAGCCCCCGGGCCGTTCTCGCCGGGTACGGGGAGTCCATCTGATGTCGGCCACCGACCGCCCCGCCCTCGGCGCCGCCACCCGCGGCCGCATCCTCTTCGGCGGCGACTACAACCCCGAGCAGTGGCCCGAGGAGACCTGGGTCGAGGACGTCCGGCTGATGAAGGACGCCGGCGTCAACTCCGTCACCCTCGGCGTCTTCTCCTGGGCGAAGCTGGAACCCAGCCCCGGGGCACGGGAGTTCGGCTGGCTCGACCGGCTGATGGACCTCATGCACGACAACGGCATCGGTGTCGTCCTCGCCACCCCCACCTCCTCGCCCCCTCCCTGGCTCGGCCGTCTGCACCCCGACACGCTGCCCCGCGACGAGGACGGCCGTACCGAATGGTGGGGCGGCCGGCAGCACTTCTCGCACTCCAGCGCCGCCTACCGCCGGTACGCCGCCGCCATCACCGAGGACCTCGCCGCCCGCTACGGCGGCCACCCCGCCCTCACCATGTGGCACATCAACAACGAGTACTGCACCTTCGACTGGGGCGACGAGGCCGCCACCCGCTTCCGCCACTGGCTGCAGGGGAAATACGGCACCCTCGACGAGCTCAACTCCGCCTGGGGCACCGCCTTCTGGAGCCAGGGCTACGGCGACTGGAACGAGGTCCTGCCGCCCCGCCACGCGCACTACATGAAGAACCCGGGCCAGGTCCTGGACTTCAAGCGGTTCACGTCCGACATGCTCCTGGAGTGCTACGTCGCCGAGCGGGACATCGTGCGGCGCCACACACCGGGCCACGTCCCCGTCACCACCAACTTCATGCCGCTCTGGGTCGGGCAGGACGCCTGGCGGTGGGTGGAGGAGGAGGACGTCGTCTCCGTCGACATCTACCCCGACCCGCGCGACCCCCTCGGCGCCCAGCACGGGGCACTCGTGCAGGACATGACCCGCTCGCAGGCCCGCGGGCCCTGGATGCTGATGGAGCAGGCGGCCGGACCGGTCAACTGGCGCGGCGTCAACCACCCCAAGCCGCACGGCCTCAACCGCCTCTGGTCCCTCCAGGCCGTCGCCCGCGGCGCCGACGCCGTCTGCTACTTCCAGTGGCGGCAGTCCCGGCAGGGCGCGGAGAAGTTCCACTCCGGGATGGTCAGCCATGCGGGGGAGCAGGGCCGTACGTACCAGGAGGTCAGGCAGCTCGGCGCCGAACTCGCGCGTATCGGCGCGGAGGTGACGGGCAGTCACAGCCGCCACGACATCGCGATCCTGCACGACTGGCACTCGTGGTGGGCCGGCGCCCACGAGGGCCGTCTCTCCACCCAGGTCGACTACACCCAGGTCCTGACCGCCTGGCACCGCGCTCTCTGGCAGGCCCACCTCACCACCGACTTCGCCCATCCCGAGCACGACCTCACCGCCTACCGCCTGGTCGTCGTCCCCCAGCTGTACGCCCTCACGGACGCGGCGGTCGACAACCTCCTCGCGTACGTGCGCGGCGGCGGCACTCTCGTCTGCGGCTTCCTGACCGGCGTGGCCGACGAGGACGACCGGGTGCGCCCCGGGGGCATGGATCCACGTCTGCGTGAGCTGTTCGGCATCCGCACGCTGCACGAGTGGTGGCCCTTGGACGCGGACGAGAGCGCCGAGACCGACGGCTTCCGCGGGACCCTCTGGTCGGAGGAGATCGAGGCCGCGGAGGACACGTCGGTCGAGGCCAGGTACAAGGGCGGCGAGCTCGACGGCATGCCCGCCGTGCTGCGCAAGGGCCGCGCCTGGTACGTCTCCACGCTCCCCGAGCCGCACGCGTTGCGCGTCCTGCTGGCCGGGATCGCGGCCGACGCCGGTGCCCGCCCGGTGCTGGACGGCCTGCCCGACCGGGTCGAGGCGGTCCGTCGCGGCGACCTGCTCTTCGTGCTCAACCACGGGCGGGAGTCGGTGACCGTGCCGGTGCCGGGCGCCCACCGCGACCTGCTGACGGGGGTGACCGTCCAGGACGAGCTCACCCTCGGCCGGTACGGCGGGGCGGTGCTGCGGTCATGAACGAGGCGATGAGCATCGTCCACGGAACCTGGGAGCCTGTCCCCGCCGCCCGCTGGGAGGACGGCTTCCTGAGCGGCAACGGCCACCATGGCGCCCTCTCGTTCGGTGAACCGCATGACGAGCGGATCGTCGTCACCCACCACACCCTCGTCCGCCCCAACGGCAGCGAAAGCGCCCAACCACCCCACCTCGCCGCTCAACTGCCCCGCCTGCAGGACCAGTTGCTCGCAGGCGAGCTGCATGCCGCCGAGACCTTCACCGACGGACGCGACCTGAAGTGGGTGCAGCCCTTCCACCCCGCCTTCCAGATACGGCTGCGCGGCACGACCGGCGACCAGCCGGGCCCCTATCGCCGCTCCGTCGACTTCACCACCGGCGTCGTGAAGGCGGTCCGCGAGGACTGGAGCAGCCGCTTCTTCGTGTCCCGCGCCGACGACGTGATCGTCCAGCACGTCACGGCCCCCGACCTGGACATCGCCATGGACCACCGGCTGCCGAGCGCACCTCAGGGCCTCGCTGTCGGCGACGGGGCGGTGCTCACCCCCGACGGGGCCGTGCTCACGCTGCGCGTCCGCTACCCGGGCAGCGACAGGGCGTACACCGGGGTGACGCTCGTCGTGGTCACGGGCGGCCGTACGACGCTCACGCCCCCTGGTGTACACGTCGCGGGCGCGGAGTCGGTTCTGCTGCTGACCCGGGTGGTGCGCCACACCGGCGAGCTGGACGCGACGCCCCACACCCGCGCCCTGCGCGAACTGCTGCCGGTCGGCGCGGATCCGTACACCACCCTCCTGGACCGCCACACCGCGCTGCACCGCACCGCCTACGAGCGCGTCACCCTCGATCTGGACGCGCGCCCCGCCGAACGCGCCCTGCCCGGTTCGGAGTTGCTCGCCCGCCCGGAGAGCCCCGCCCTCCTGGAGCGCCTCTTCGCCGCCGGCCGCTACCACCTGCTCTCCGCGAGCGGACTGTTCCCGCCCCGTCTGGTCGGTCTGTGGACCGGTGACTGGAACACCGCCTGGGCTGGGGCGTTCACCAACGACGCCAACCTCAACCTCCAGACCGCGTCCGCGTCGGCCGCCGCCCTCCCCGAAGTGACGGCGGCGCACGCCTCCCTGATTCAGCGTCAGCTCCAGGACTGGGCCGAGAACGCCCGTGCCGTCTTCGGCGCTCGCGGTGTCGTCGCCCCCGCCCACACCGACGGCGAGTCCGGACTGACGTACCACTTCAGCCGGGAGTACCCCCTGCACCTGTGGACGGCGGGCGCCGACTGGCTGCTCAAGCCCCTCGTCGACCACGACGAGACCAACGGCTCCCGGGATCCCCGTACCGCCCACGCGCTCACCCAGGTCGCCCAGTTCTACGAGGACTTCCTCACCCGGACCGACCGGGACGGCAACGTGGTCGTCGTCCCCTCCTACTCGCCCGAGAACCGCCCCGCGAACGCCAGTTGGGGCGCGATCAACGCGGCCATGGACCTCTCGGCCGCCCGGCACGCCCTGCTGACGGCCGCCGCGTACCAACCGGACACCCCCGAGTCCGACCGCCGGCGCGCCCTCGCCGACCGGCTCCCGCCCCACCGGATCAACGCCGACGGCGCCCTCGCCGAATGGGCCTGGCCCGGCCTCGACGACAACTACGACCATCGCCACCTCAGCCACCTCTACGGCGTCTGGCCGCTCGACGAGATCAACCCCTACGACACCCCGGACCTCGCGGCCGCCGCCCACCGGGCGCTCGAACTGCGCGGCGCCGAGAACGACTCCGCCCACGGGCATCTGCACCACGCCCTCGTCGCCGCCCGTCTGCGCGACGGAGAACGGGTCGCGCACGCCCTCGGCCAGGTCCTCAAGGGCGACTTCTTCCACGCCTCCCTGATGAGCGCGCACTACCCCGACCGTCACGTCTACAACGCAGACGCCGCACACACCCTGCCCGCCGTGCTGATCGAGATGCTCGTGCAGTCCACCCCGGACCGCCTGGTCCTGCTGCCCGCGCTTCCCACGGCGTACCCGAAAGGCCGGCTCCTCGGCATCCGCACCCGGTTCGGAGCGGAACTCGACCTCACCTGGAATGCGCGGGAAGCAACCGCGGTGCTGCGCCCCACCCGCAGCCACCGCGTCGAACTCAGGACTTCTTCCGGCGCACGACCGCTCGACCTCGTCGCCGGGGAAGACCACGCCCTCGCACTGGGAGCGTGGTAACCCCACCATTTCCCCCCCCACCAAATGTCGCTCCTGGACACTGTTTAGGAACGGTGGATGGGCAACGAGACCATCGGCGACGTCCAGTTCGACTACGAGGTCACCAGCTCCTCCGGCGGCCTGAACTTCAACACCAACAACCTGACCGTCAACAGCAGTTGACCCACCCTTTGATCATGAGGAAGGGCGCGTGGGGTTTCATGGGCGCATGCGAAACACCACCCCCCTGCGAAGTCTCCTGACCACCCTTACCGCCGCCGCGGCCGTCGCCCTCACCGCGACGACCGCGGCCGCGGCTCCCGTCACCCCGGCTCGCGGGGCGGCCGACATACGGACCACGGCTTCCGTCACCGACCCGACCGCCCTGCACCCGATCGCCGAACTCGCCGCCGAACGCCTCGCCACCGCCGATCTGGTGGCCGCGGCCAAGTGGGGCACCGACAGCCCCATCGACGACCCCGCCCGCGAGCAGCAGGTCCTCGACTCCGTCGCCGCCCAGGCCGTGCAGCTCGGCGCCGACCCGGATGAGGTCCGGGTGATCTTCCGCGACCAGATCGAGGCGAACAAGCTCGTGCAGCGGGCGCTGTTCCAGCGCTGGACCGACCACCCGGAGCAGGCGCCCACCACCCGGCCCGACCTGAGCGTGGTCCGCCAGGAGATCAACCGCGTCAACACCGCCCTCGTCCAGGCCCTCGCCGGCACCGCCGCCGACCGCGACGCGTTCACCTGCCGGCCGGAGCTCGCCTTCGCCGCCTTCCAGGTCCACTACGAGGACCAGCTCGACGGCCTGCACACCCGCGCCCTGGTCCGCGCCCTGCGCTCGATCTGCGCCGGCTGACCACACGTGCACAGCGGTGCGGCCGGTCCTTGCCCCCGGAGGACCGGCCGCACTCCCCTCTCCGGGCGTCTACTCCGCCACGGGAAGCCGCGCGGCATCCCGCAAGAACAGCGGGATGCGGTCCAACGGTGCGTCGACCGTCACGGCCGCACCGCCCTCATACGTCTCACCGGTCCACGCGTCCGTCCACGTCGCCCCCGCCGGCAGATGGGTCGTGCGGGCGGTGGCGCCGGCCGTGAGCACCGGGGCGACCAGCAGATCCCGTCCGAACAGGTACGCGTCGTCGACCGACCAGGCCGCCTGGTCCTCCGGGAACTCCAGGAACAGCGGCCGCATCACCGGCAACCCCTCCTCGTGCGCCTCCCGCATGACGTCGAGGACGTACGGCTTGAGGCGCTCGCGCAGCCGCAGATACCGCTCCAGGATCGCGCCTGCCTCCTCGCCGTACGACCACACCTCGTTCGGGCCGCCGGTCATCTCCGGGCCCAGCGGCATGCCCGGGTCGCGGAAGCCGTGCAGACGCATCAGCGGGGACAGGGCGCCGAACTGGAACCAGCGGACCATCACTTCGCGGTACGCCGGGTCGTCAGGGTCGCCGCCGTGGAAGCCGCCGATGTCCGTGTTCCACCAGGGGATGCCGGACAGGGCCGTGTTGAGACCGGCCGCGATCTGGCGGCGCAGGGTCGGGAAGTCGGTGCCGATGTCGCCGGACCACAGGGCGGCGCCGTAGCGCTGACTGCCCGCCCAGGCCGAGCGGTTGAGGGTGATGATCTCGTCGTCGCCGGAGCCGGACGCCCGCAGACCCTCGTAGAAGGTGCGGGAGTTCTCGGCCGGGTAGCTGTTGCCGACCTCCAGGCCGGGGCCCGTCCAGTAGCGCAGGTTCTCCTGGAATCCGGGCTTGAGCTCCGGCTCGCAGGCGTCCAGCCAGAAGGCCGTGATGCCGTACGGCTCCAGGTAGTTCTCCTTGACCCTGGACCACACGAACTCACGGGCATCGGGGTTCGTGGCGTCGTAGAAGGCCACCTGGACGGTGGAGGCGACCCCCTTGTCGGGCCAGTCGGCGTGCGCCATCGGGCCGTACTGGGTGCCGATGAAGTAGCCGCGCTGCTCCATCACCGGGTGGTTCTCGCTCAGCGGCGACACGGACGGCCACACGCTCACCACCAGCTTGATGCCGAGCTCCTCCAGCTCACGCACCATCGCCGCGGGGTCCGGCCACTCGCTCGGGTCGAACCTCCACTCGCCCAGATGCGTCCAGTGGAAGAAGTCGCAGACGATGGCGGTGATGGGCAGGCCCCGGCGCCTGTACTCCCGTGCCACCGCGAGGAGTTCTTCCTGGGTGCGGTAGCGCAGCTTGCACTGCCAGAAGCCGGCCGCCCACTGCGGCAGCATCGGCGTACGTCCCGTCACCGCGCTGTAGCGGCGCTGGCCGTCGGCCGGGGCGCCCGCGGTGATCCAGTAGTCGATCTGGCGGGCCGAGTCGGCCACCCAGCGGGTGCCGTTGTGCGCCAGCTCCACGCGGCCGATCGCCGGGTTGTTCCACAGGAGGGTGTAGCCGCGGCTGGAGGAGAGCACCGGGATGCCGACCTCGGCGTTGCGCTGGACCAGGTCCAGGACCAGGCCCTTCTGGTCGAAGCGGCCGTGCTGGTGCTGGCCGAGGCCGAACAGCTTCTCGTCGTCGTAGGCCGCGAAGCGCTGCTCCAGGCGGTGGTGGCCGCCTCCGACGGAGGTGTAGAGGCGGGAGCCCGGCCACCAGAAGTGGGCGCGTTCCTCCGCGAGGAGCTCGGCGGAGTCCTCGCTGCGCAGGAAGCGGATCCGGCCCTCCGCGTCGACGTGGACGGTCAGCGCGCCCACGGTCAGCTGTCCTTCCGCGTCACCGATCTTCACCGAGCTCTCGCCGGCCGGCGGTTCTTCGAGCAGGGCCCCCGGCAGTCCGTCCAGGATCGGTCCACCGAGCCGGGCCCGCACCCGGACCGCGTCCGGGCCCCAGGGCTCCACCCGTACCGTCTCCTGGCGCCCGCTCCACTCCAGAGCGCCGTCCCGCTCGCGGAACGTGCCGAGGGTGGGAGACGACTGCGCAAGACTGACCTTGGGCTGAATTCCGGCAGGCTGATTCACGAGGGGTGCTCCTGAAGGAGTGCAGACAGGGGCGTGCCGCGCGGGCACGGGACTGTCAGGTACCGGACGGGGCCGGGCCGGTGCTCGCCCGGACCGTCAACTCGGGGGAGATCAGAACGACTTCGTCGGTCCCTCGGCCTTCGAGCTTGGCGACCAGACGCTCCACGGCGTGCCGGCCCATCTCCTGCGCGGGGATGGCGACGGACGTCAGCCGCACCGAGGCCTGCACGGCGACCTGGTCCGGACAGACCGCGACCACCGACACGTCCTCGGGCACGGCACGGCCCTGCTGGCGCAGCAGGCCGAGCAGGGGCTCGACGGCCTGCTCGTTCTGCACGACGAAGCCGGTGGTGCCAGGGCGCTCGTCGAGGATGCGGGCGAGGGTGACGGCCATGGCGTCGTAACCGCCCTCGCACGGCCGGTGCAGCACCCCGATGCCCAACTCCCGTGCCCGGGAGCGGAGTCCGTCGAGGGTGCGCTCGGCGAAGCCGGTGTGCCGCTCGTAGACCCCGGGGGCCTCGCCGATGACAGCGATGTCCCGGTGGCCGAGCATCGCCAGGTGCTCGACGCACAACGCGCCCGTCGCCTTGAAGTCGAGGTCGACGCAGGTCAGTCCGCTGGTGTCGGCGGGCAGCCCGATGAGCACGGAGGGCTGGTCGGTGGCGCGCAGCAACGGCAGCCGCTCGTCGTCGAGTTCGACGTCCATCAGGATCATCGCGTCGGCGAGCCCGCTGCCGGTGACCCGGCGCACGGCGTCGGGGCCCTCCTCACCGGTCAGCAGCAGGACGTCGTAACCGTGCGTGCGGGCCGTGGTGGCGACCGCGATGGCGATCTCCATCATCACCGGCACGTACATGTCGGTGCGCAGGGGGACCATCAGCGCGATGATGTTCGACTTGCTGCTGGCCAGGGCCCGCGCGCCCGCGTTCGGGTGGTAGCCGAGATGGCGGATGCTCTGCTCGACCCGCTCCCGGGTGGTCGTGGAGATGGACCGCTTGCCGCTGAGGACATAACTCACCGTGCTCGCCGAGACTCCGGCGTGCTGGGCGACCTCGGCGAGGGTGACCATCCAGCTCTCCCAGCGGTGTGAAGCGCTTCGACAGTGCGCATTGCGAGTATGGGCGGGTGGGGGTGGTTCGACACTAGCCCTACCGAGGGTAGGTGTCCATAGGTCATCGAAGCGCTTCGACACCTTTCTTTTCCGAGGTGTCGTTTCTCGCGGACCGGCGACCTCCCCCGGCTCCCAGCGGCCACGGAGGGGTCGCACCCGAACATTCCCCCGGAAGAGCCGCCGATGCAACACCACCGCACCGAGTACGGCAGCCGCGCTGGATCAGGTCCACCGGGCACCCGTCCGGACCAATGCCCCCGGAGACGACAGACAGGCCTCCGGAACCGGGTCCGGCACCCAGGTCTTCAAGGGTGCGGGGCGGCTGGACACCGAGGCGTACTCCGTCAACATCGGCCGAACGGCTGCGCAAAGGGTGGTGGGGTCGTCCGGGATCGGGTACATACGATCGAGTAGCACCCGTCGGTAACCAAAACGGCCCAAGACCCCGATTCGCGGCGAGGTGACCCTCATGTCCGCCAGCCCCACCACCAAACCCACCGTCTCCGAACGTGAGGCCCGCCAGGTGGCGGAGGCGGCCCGGGAACAGGAGTGGCGCAAGCCCAGCTTCGCCAAGGAACTGTTCCTGGGCCGCTTCCGGCTCGACCTGGTCCACCCGCACCCCATGCCCTCCACGGAGGCCGTGCAGCGCGGCGAGGAGTTCCTCGCCAAGCTCCGCGACTTCTGCGAGACCAAGGTCGACAGCGCGCTGATCGAGCGCGAGGCCCGCATCCCCGACGAGGTCATCAACGGCCTCAAGGAACTCGGTGCCCTCGGCATGAAGATCGACACCAAGTACGGCGGTCTCGGTCTCACGCAGGTGTACTACAACAAGGCGCTCGCGCTGGCGGGTTCGGCCAGCCCCGCGATCGGCGTACTGCTGTCGGCGCACCAGTCGATCGGCCTGCCGCAGCCGCTGAAGCTGTTCGGCACCCCCGAGCAGAAGGAGCAGTTCCTGCCCCGGTGCGCCCGCACCGACATCAGCGCCTTCCTGCTGACCGAGCCGGACGTCGGCTCCGACCCGGCCAGGCTCGCGACGACGGCGGTGCCCGAGGGGGACGACTACGTCCTCGACGGGGTGAAGCTGTGGACCACCAACGGCGTCGTCGCCGACCTCCTGGTCGTGATGGCCCGGGTGCCGAAGAGCGAGGGCCACAAGGGAGGCATCACCGCCTTCGTCGTCGAGACCAACTCGCCCGGCATCACCGTCGAGAAACGCAACGCCTTCATGGGCCTGCGCGGCATCGAGAACGGCGTCACCCGCTTCCACCGGGTCCGGGTCCCGGCGGCGAACCGCATCGGTCCGGAGGGCGCGGGCCTCAAGATCGCGCTCACCACCCTCAACACGGGCCGGCTCTCCCTCCCCGCCTCCTGCGTGGCCGCCGGCAAGTGGTGCCTGAAGATCGCCCGCGAGTGGTCGGCGGCCCGCGAGCAGTGGGGCAAGCCGATCGCCCACCACGAGGCGGTCGGGTCCAAGATCTCCTTCATCGCCGCGACGACCTTCGCCCTGGAGGCCGTACTGGACCTGTCCTCGCAGATGGCCGACGAGAACCGCAACGACATCCGCATCGAGGGCGCGCTGGCCAAGCTCTACGCCTCCGAGATGGGCTGGCTCATCGCCGACGAACTCGTCCAGATCCGCGGCGGCCGCGGCTTCGAGACGGCGGCGTCCCTGGCCGCCCGCGGCGAACGGGCCGTCCCCGCCGAACAGGTCCTGCGCGACCTGCGCATCAACCGCATCTTCGAAGGCTCGACCGAGATCATGCACCTGCTGATCGCGCGCGAGGCCGTCGACGCCCACCTCTCGGTGGCCGGCGACCTCATCGACCCGGACAAGTCCCTCCAGGACAAGGCGAAGGCAGGCGCGAACGCGGGTGTCTTCTACGCCAAGTGGCTCCCGAAGCTCGTCGCGGGACAGGGCCAACTCCCCGGTACCTACGGCGAGTTCCGCCACGAAGTGGACCTGTCCCGGCATCTGCGCTACGTCGAGCGCAATGCCCGCAAGCTGGCCCGCTCCACCTTCTACGCCATGTCCCGCTGGCAGGGCCGCATGGAGACCAAGCAGGGTTTCCTGGGCCGCATCGTCGACATCGGCGCGGAACTGTTCGCGATGAGCGCGGCCTGCGTACGGGCGGAACTCCTGCGCAGCCAGGGCCTGCACGGCCGCGAGGCCTACCAGCTGGCCGACGTCTTCTGCCGCCAGTCCCGCATCCGCGTCGAGGAACTCTTCAACCGTCTGTGGACCAACACCGACGACCTCGACCGCAAGCTGGTCAAGGGCATCATGTCGGGCACCTACGAGTGGCTGGAGGAGGGCATCGTCGACCCCTCGGGCGAGGGACCGTGGATCGCCGCGGCGGACCCCGGGCCTTCCGAACACGAGAACGTCCACCGCCCGATCCGGTGATCGACCCATGACAGGACGTCCCTCTCGGCCCCCCGTGCGGGGGATGAGGGGGACGCACTGTCCTCACACACGGTCCTTACGGCAACAATGGAGGGATGAGCGACAGTCCAGCCCCCTCAGGGTCTCTGCCCCACGCCCTGGCCGACCCGCACCTCGTCTACGACCCCGTGGCGGGCGACGGCCCGAAGGACGTGGTGATCCTCGGCTCCACCGGCTCGATCGGCACCCAGGCCATCGATCTCGTGCTGCGCAACCCCGACCGGTTCAAGGTCACCGGGCTCTCGGCCAACGGCGGCCGGATCGCCCTTCTCGCCGAGCAGGCCCACCGGCTCCGGGTGCGGACCGTCGCGGTCGCCCGCGAGGACGTCGTACCGCAGCTGCGCGAGGCGCTGGCCGGCCTGTACGGCGCGGGAGAGCCGCTGCCCGAGATCCTCGCCGGGCCGGAGGCGGCCACCCGGCTCGCGGCGTCCGACTGCCACACCGTCCTGAACGGCATCACCGGCTCCATCGGTCTCGCCCCGACCCTCGCCGCCCTGGAGGCGGGCCGCACCCTCGCTCTCGCCAACAAGGAGTCGCTCATCGTCGGCGGCCCGCTGGTCAAGGCGCTGGCCAAGCCCGGGCAGATCATCCCGGTCGACTCCGAGCACGCGGCCCTGTTCCAGGCGCTCGCGGCCGGCACGCGCGCGGATGTGCGCAAGCTCGTCGTCACGGCGTCCGGCGGCCCCTTCCGCGGCCGTACGAAGGCCGAACTGGCGAGCGTCACCGTCGAGGACGCCCTCGCCCACCCCACCTGGGCGATGGGCCCGGTGATCACGATCAACTCCGCGACCTTGGTCAACAAGGGCCTGGAGGTGATCGAGGCACACTTGCTGTACGACATTCCCTTCGACCGCATTGAGGTCGTCGTGCATCCCCAGTCGTATGTTCACTCGATGATTGAGTTCACCGACGGATCCACGATCGCCCAGGCGACGCCCCCCGACATGCGCGGGCCCATCGCCATCGGCCTCGGCTGGCCCGAGCGCGTCCCGGACGCGGCGCCCGCCTTCGACTGGAGCAAGGCGTCCACGTGGGAGTTCTTCCCGCTCGACAACGACGCTTTTCCGTCGGTGAACCTCGCCCGGCACGTGGGACAGCTCGCGGGCACCGCCCCGGCGGTGTTCAATGCGGCCAACGAGGAGTGCGTCGAGGCGTTCCGCGCCGGTGCACTGCCGTTCAACGGGATCATGGAGACCGTCACCCGGGTCGTCGAGGAGCACGGCACCCCGCGTACGGGAACCCCACTCACCGTCTCGGACGTCCTCGAAGCGGAGACCTGGGCACGGGCCCGGGCCAGGGAACTGACAGGACAGACGGCGACCGTGGAGGCGCGTGCATGACGACCTTGATGATGATCCTCGGCATAGTCGTCTTCGCGTTCGGCCTGCTGGTCTCGATCGCGTGGCACGAGCTGGGGCACCTGTCCACGGCCAAGCTCTTCGGCATCCGCGTGCCCCAGTACATGGTCGGCTTCGGCCCGACCATCTTCTCGCGGAAGAAGGGCGACACCGAGTACGGGATCAAGGCCATCCCCTTCGGCGGCTACATCCGCATGATCGGCATGTTCCCGCCCGGACCCGACGGCAGGCTGGAGGCCCGCTCCACATCGCCCTGGCGCGGCATGATCGAGGACGCCCGCTCGGCGGCCTTCGAGGAGCTGCAGCGGGGCGACGAGACCCGCCTCTTCTACACCCGCAAGCCCTGGAAGCGGGTCATCGTGATGTTCGCGGGCCCGTTCATGAACCTGATCCTGGCGGTGGCGCTGTTCCTCACCGTCCTCATGGGCTTCGGCATCTCCCAGCAGACCACCACGGTCAGCTCGGTCTCCCAGTGCGTCATCGCCCAGAGCGAGAACCGCGACACGTGCAAGAAGGGCGACGCGGCCTCCCCGGCCGCGGCGGCCGGCCTGAAGCCCGGTGACAAGATCCTCGCCTTCAACGGCGTCCGGACCAACGACTGGAACAGGCTCTCCGACCTGATCCGCTCCACCCCCGGCAAGGCGGTCCCGATCGTGGTCGACCGCAAGGGCAAGGAGGTCACCCTCCACGCCACGATCGCCAGCAACCAGGTCGCCAGGAAGGACTCCAGCGGCCAGATCGTCGAGGGCAAGTACGTCACCGCCGGCTTCCTCGGCTTCAGCGCGGCCACCGGCATCGTCAAACAGGACTTCGGCCAGTCCCTGACCTGGATGGGCGACCGCGTCGGTGACGCCGTCGACTCCATCGCGGCCCTGCCCGGCAAGATCCCCGGCCTGTGGGACGCGGCCTTCGGCGACGGCAAGCGAGCCCCGGACTCCCCGATGGGCGTGGTCGGCGCGGCCCGCGTGGGCGGCGAGATCTTCACCCTGGACATCCCGGCCACCCAGCAACTGGCGATGTTCGTGATGCTGGTCGCGGGCTTCAACCTCTCCCTGTTCCTCTTCAACATGCTCCCTCTGCTGCCGCTGGACGGCGGCCATATCGCGGGTGCGCTGTGGGAGGCGCTGCGCCGGAACGTGGCGAAGGTGCTGCGCCGGCCGGACCCCGGCCCCTTCGACGTGGCGAAGCTGATGCCCGTCGCCTACGTGGTGGCCGGGATCTTCGTCTGCTTCACCCTTCTCGTCCTCGTGGCGGACGTTGTCAACCCGGTGAAAATCACCTAGTCACATGGAGTTTGTGGCGGCCTGCGACGCTCTGTCGCAGGCCGTCTTCCATTGGGCGGGTTTACGGCCGTGGGGGTCCCCCGCCGAGTGGTTCGAGGTGGGGGAGTGCTGGGGCCCTTGCACGTGCCGTAATCTCGAAGCCTGGAGCCCGTTGTTCCGGGACCGGACCTTGATCCACGACTTGGGGTTGCACAACAGATGACTGCGATTTCTCTCGGCATGCCGTCCGTTCCGACCAGGGTTGCCGAGCGGCGGAAGAGCCGGCAGATCCAGGTCGGATCCGTGGCGGTCGGCGGCGACGCCCCCGTGTCCGTGCAGTCGATGACCACGACCCGTACGTCCGACATCGGGGCCACCCTGCAGCAGATCGCCGAGCTCACCGCGTCCGGCTGCCAGATCGTGCGGGTGGCCTGCCCGACGCAGGACGACGCGGACGCGCTCGCCACCATCGCGAGGAAGTCGCAGATCCCGGTGATCGCCGACATCCACTTCCAGCCCAAGTACGTCTTCTCGGCGATCGAGGCCGGCTGCGCCGCGGTCCGGGTGAACCCCGGCAACATCAAGCAGTTCGACGACAAGGTCAAGGAGATCGCGCGGGCCGCCAAGGACCACGGCACCCCGATCCGCATCGGCGTCAACGCCGGCTCCCTGGACAGGCGTCTGCTGCAGAAGTACGGCAAGGCGACCCCCGAGGCCCTCGTCGAGAGCGCCCTGTGGGAAGCCTCCCTCTTCGAGGAGCACGACTTCCGGGACATCAAGATCTCGGTCAAGCACAACGACCCGGTCGTGATGATCGAGGCGTACAAGCAGCTCGCCGCCCAGTGCGAGTACCCGCTGCACCTCGGAGTGACCGAGGCCGGTCCGGCCTTCCAGGGCACGATCAAGTCGGCCGTCGCCTTCGGCGCGCTGCTGTCGCAGGGCATCGGCGACACCATCCGCGTCTCCCTCTCGGCACCGCCGGTCGAGGAGGTCAAGGTCGGCAACCAGATCCTGGAGTCCCTCAACCTCAAGCAGCGCGGCCTGGAGATCGTCTCCTGCCCGTCCTGCGGCCGCGCCCAGGTCGACGTCTACAAACTGGCCGAGGAGGTCACCGCGGGCCTGACCGGCATGGAGGTCCCGCTCCGCGTCGCCGTCATGGGCTGCGTCGTCAACGGCCCCGGCGAAGCCCGCGAGGCCGACCTCGGCGTCGCCTCCGGCAACGGCAAGGGCCAGATCTTCGTCAAGGGCGAGGTCATCAAGACCGTCCCCGAGTCCAAGATCGTCGAGACCCTCATCGAGGAGGCCATGAAGCTGGCCGAGCAGATGGAGGCGGACGGCACCCCCTCGGGCGAGCCGTCGGTCTCAGTGGCGGGCTGAGCGAACTTCGGGCTGAGGAAGACGTCGGGCTGACGGGACTTTTCGAGCGCAGGTCGGCAACCTTCAGCCCGTCCGGGGTTCGAGGACGAGGCCGTTCAGGCCGAAGCCGGGGGCCGGGGGCGGCAGCCCCCAGCGACGGCACCTCAGCCAAGGGCCACTTGACAACGGACAGCAGTCCAATAGGGGGGCGGCGCGGCTCAGCTTCCGCAGGTACAGTGCGCAGATCAGCAGAACCTCAGGGTGAGGGCCCGCACGTGTTGACGCAGACCACCTCACGGGTGCTCGAACCGAGCGACCTGGACGCCGCGCTCGCCGTCCTCGACCGCGAGCCGGTCGCGAACGCCTTCGTGACGTCGAGGGTCCAGGTCGCGGGCCTCGACCCGTGGCGGCTCGGCGGCGAGATGTGGGGCTTCTACGAGGAGGGCATGCTGACCTCCCTGTGCTACGCGGGCGCCAACCTGGTCCCGATCTGCGCCACCCCGCGCGCCGTGCGCGCCTTCGGTGACCGCGCGCGCCGGGCAGGCCGTCGCTGTTCGTCGATCGTCGGCCCCGTCGACGCCACCACCCTGCTGTGGCGGCTGCTCGAACCCAGTTGGGGTCCCGCCCGGGACGTCCGGCCCCACCAGCCGCTCATGATCACCGACAGCATGCCCGCCGACATCGCCCCGGATCCCTACGTCCGCCGCATCCGCAAGGACGAGATGGAGACGATCATGCCGGCGTGCGTGGCGATGTTCACCGAGGAGGTCGGCGTCTCGCCGCTCGCCGGGGACGGCGGACTGCTGTACCAGGCCCGGGTCGCCGAACTCGTCGGCTCCGGCCGCTCGTTCGCCCGCCTCGACGAGCACGGCAAGGTCGTCTTCAAGGCGGAGATCGGCGCGGCGACCGACCGGGCCTGCCAGATCCAGGGCGTGTGGGTGGCCCCCGAGTACCGGGGACGCGGGTTCGCGGCGCCGGGCATGGCCGCCGTGCTGCGGTACGCGCTGGCGGACGTGGCCCCGATCGCCAGCCTCTACGTCAACGACTTCAACACCCCGGCGCGAAGGGCGTACCAGCGGGTGGGCTTCCAGGAGGTCGGCGCGTTCATGAGCGTCCTCTTCTAGAGGGCACGTCACGGGCTGTTCTGACGCTCGGACGATCCCTGTACGCTCCCCACATGCGTCTTCCCGGTCACGGTCACCGCCGCCGCCCCGACGACATCGTGATCGGCCCCCTCGACCTCTCGGCCCACGTCGACGAGGCCCTGGCCGTCCAGGCCGTCGCCTTCGGTCTCGGCGCGGACGAGGTGGCCGTACGCCGCCAGATCGTGCTGCGTCACATGACCTACCCCGGTGCCAGGGCGCTCGGCGCCACCGTCGCAGGACGCCTCGTCGGCTTCGTCTACGGCATGCCCAACGACCGCGCCCACTGGTGGTCCACCGTCGTGGAGCCCTACGTCCGGGCGCGGGGACACGAAGACTGGCTCGACGACTCCTTCGTCATCACCGAGCTGCACGTCCACCCCGGCCACCAGAACCTCGGCATCGGCCGCACCCTGATCACGAACATCACCGACGCCGCCTCCGAGCCCCGCTCGATCCTGTCGGCGATCGACGTGGACAGCCCCGCCCGCGGCCTCTACCACTCCCTCGGCTACGAGGACCTGGCCCGCCAGGTCCTCTTCCCGAGCGCCCCGAAACCGTATGCCGTGATGGGCGCCCCGCTGCCCCTGCGGCGCCGTTAGGCCCTCTCTTCCGGACCAGGCCCAAACCGATTTCCACCGGAACCGGCCCCCCGGCTAACCTCCTTGCCATCACCCTTACCCGGCAGGAGTACGAGAACCATGGCGAACGCACCGGTCCAGCGCATGTCCCAGTTGATGGCCAAGACGCTGCGTGACGACCCGGCGGACGCCGAGGTGCTCAGCCACAAACTCCTCGTCCGCGCCGGCTACGTCCGCCGCACGGCCGCCGGCATCTGGTCCTGGCTCCCCCTCGGCAAGAAGGTCCTCGCCAACGTGGAGCGGATCGTCCGTGAGGAGATGGACGCGATCGGCGCCCAGGAGGTGCTGCTCCCCGCCATCCTGCCCCGGGAGCCGTACGAGGCGACCGGCCGCTGGGACGAGTACGGCCCCGAACTGTTCCGCCTCCAGGACCGCAAGGGCGGCGACTACCTGCTCGGCCCGACCCACGAGGAGATCTTCACCCTGCTGGTGAAGGACCAGGCGTCCTCCTACAAGGACCTGCCGGTCGTCCTCTACCAGATCCAGAACAAGTACCGCGACGAGGCCCGTCCGCGGGCCGGCATCCTGCGCGGCCGCGAGTTCCTCATGAAGGACTCCTACTCCTTCGACACCGAGGACGAGGGCCTGGCCCGGTCCTACGCCCTGCACCGCGACGCCTACCAGCGGATCTTCGAGCGCCTCGGCCTCGACTACCGCATCTGCGCCGCGACCGCGGGCGCGATGGGCGGCTCCAAGTCGGAGGAGTTCCTCGCCCCGGCCGAGGCCGGCGAGGACACCTTCGCCGACTGCCCGAACTGCGACTTCGCGGCCAACACCGAGGCGATCACCTACGAGTTGAAGCCGGTGGACGCCGCCGGTGCGGCCGCGGTCGAGGAGATCCCCACCCCGGACACCCCGACCATCGAGACCCTCGCCGCGCACCTCGGCGTCCCCGCCTCCGCCACCCTCAAGAACCTCCTGGTGAAGGTCGACGGCGAGATCGTGGCGGTCGGCGTCCCCGGTGACCGCGAGGTCGACCTGGGCAAGGTCGAGGCGCACTTCGCCCCAGCGGCAGTCGAGATGGTCACCGAGGCGGACTTCGCGGGCCGCCCGGACCTGGTCCGCGGCTACGTCGGACCGCAGGGCCTGGGCGAGAAGGTCACGTACATCGCCGACCCGCGCGTGGCCCCCGGCACCTCCTGGATCACCGGCGCCAACAAGGACGCCACGCACGCGAGGAACGTCGTCGCGGGCCGTGACTTCGAGGTCGGCGAGTACGTCGACGTCGTGGTCGTCCAGGAAGGCGACCCGTGCCCCAAGTGCGGCACCGGCCTCAAGCTCGACCGTGCCATCGAGATCGGCCACATCTTCCAGCTCGGCCGCAAGTACGCCGACGCCCTCAAGCTCGACGTCCTCGGCCAGAACGGCAAGCCGGTCCGCGTCACCATGGGCTCCTACGGCATCGGCGTCTCCCGCGCGGTCGCGGCACTGGCCGAGCAGACCGCCGACGAGCAGGGGCTGTGCTGGCCGGCCGAGGTCGCCCCGGCCGACGTGCACGTCGTCGCCGCCGGCAAGGCCCAGCAGATCGAGCTGGCGCTGGAGGTCTCCGAGAAGCTGCGCGCGGCCGGTCTGCGCGTCCTGGTCGACGACCGCGCCGGGGTCTCCCCGGGCGTGAAGTTCACCGACTCCGAGCTGATCGGCGTACCGAAGATCCTGGTCGCGGGCCGCCGCGCCGCCGAAGGCGTCCTGGAGCTGAAGGACCGCAGGAGCGGCGAGCGCGAGGAGCTGACCGTGGACGAGGCGATCGCCCGCCTCACCGCGTAAGGACACTCCTCGGGCCGTCCCCCGACCGTAGGGCGCGACAGAGCGTCACTACGGCGGGGACGGCCCGGCTCTCAGAGCGACGCCGGCGTACGCAACGAACTCAGAGCCACCCGGCGAACTCCAGCAACAACTCGGCATCCCTGGGCCGCCCCACCCGAAGCGCACGCACTCCCGACTCCACCGCCCGGAACAGCGTCCACCCCCGCAGCCGCTCCTGATCCACGTCCAGCGACTCGGCCAACCGCTTCACCCGCCGCCGCGTCGTCGCCGCCCCCGACGGCGAGGCGATCAGGTCCTCCACCCGATCCCGCACCAACCGCGCCAGATCGAACGCGCACTCACCCACCACCGGATCGGGCCCAACTGCCAGCCAGGGCATCCGTTCACCGGCGAGCACCTTGCTCTGCCGAAAGGTCCCGTGCAGCAGCCGATCCTCGGGCGGCGCCACCAGCAACTCCTCGCGCGCCCCCACCGCGGCATCGACCAGCACGGCCACTTCCGCCACCGCGGACGCGGTCACCCGCATCGCCTGCGCCTGCCGGCCCGTCCGCTCGGCGACGGTCTCGAAGGAGTGAGTGGCCGGCGGCTCGACCCACAGCCGCCGCAGTGTCCCCGCCGCCTCCAGCAGCGCCTTCGCCTCGGGCAACGACCGCACGGACACATCCGGATACAGCCGCTCCAGCAGCAGCACACCCTCGGCCTCAGGCTCGTCCAGCAGCTGTACGGCACCCGACCCGCCCCAGTGCGCGAGAGCGCGCCGCTCGCTCTCCGGGCGGGCCCGGCGGGGGGCCAGCTTCAGCACGGCGGGGGTCGCGTCCGGCCGCCGCACCAGCACGACCAGGCTGCTGCGCCCACCGGGCACCTGCACCCGCTCGACGGTCAACTCGCGTAGCGCGACAGCCTGCTGGGCCGCGTCGGGCAGCTTCTCCAGCCAGTCGTCGCCGTCCGGTGCCGTCTCACCGAGCGCCCTCACCAGACGCTGCGGCGGTGCGAAAACCATGCGCGAGTCGTTCCCTTCCAGTACGCGTCACGCCTTGGGAGCCGGCGAGGCCGAGGCGGTGGCCGCCCGCTCGGCGAGCCCAGGGAAGGCTACGCTCTCGCCGTTCCAGCGCACCGCCCGCACCGCCGCCTCCCGCAGCGCCCCGGCCGCCGAGCGCCGCCGCTCGCCCCCCGTCGCCCGCACCAGGTCGGAATACACCCCGGCCACCCGGTCCTCCAGCTCGGCGGCGAGCCGCACGGCCGCGGCCGGGTCCGGCACCGGGAACGGCAGCGCGTACCCCGGTGCCGCGGCGACCGGCGTGCCGCCCAGGTCCCGCACCTCGCGCACCAGTGCGTCACGCCGGGCCCGGTGCGCGTCGTACGCCGAGCGGGCCTCCACGCGCCGGTCCGCGCCGATCCGGCCGCCGACGACCCCGTAGCCGTACACCGCGGCGTGCTCGGCGGCCAGCGCCGCCTGCAGGGCCTTCAGCTCCTTCTGGTCGCTCACCTGGCACCCTCCGTCAGCAGATACGCGTGCGCCGCCCCTGCCGCCGCCACCGAGGCCAGCAGCCGTGCCAGCTCGCCCGGCAGGTCGAGGAGCGCCGCTGTCCGCCGGTCGGCGAGCGCACGCTCGGCGGCGGCCAGCTCCGCCAGGGCGTCCTTCTCGCTCACCGGCTCGGCGGCCGAGGGGGACGCAGAGGTCTCCGGGGCCGAGGTCTCCGGCGCCGTGGGGGAGGAGGCCCTGCCGACCGTCCCCCCGAACGCCTCCGTGTGCCGTGCGACCTCCGCCCGCAGCGGCCCCAGCCGCTGCGACACCGCGGGATGCGCGGCGATCACTGCGTCGTACCGTCCGAGCATCCCCACGCTCTCCCGGGCCGCAAGCGCGCGTGCCTTCTGGATGACGGACGGGCTGCCACCGGTGCTCTCCCCGGAGTCTTCGGAACCGCTGGAGCAGCCCACCAGCAGGGTGGCGCCGGCGGCCGAGGCGAGCAGGGATCTTCTGCGCGGCCCCGAGGGGGTGCGCGGTGCGGGGGGGTGCGGCACGGGAGACGTCCTCGGGGAGCTCGTACGAACACACGGGCGGGAAGGGCCGCCGGTGATCACGGTACCCGCGCATCCCCCCGACGCACGTCACCGCCTCGACTGCCCAAGAGGCGCCCGGCCCCGCCGGAGACACACGTGGGCGGCAACACGCTCTGCGACCGGATACCCTTTGACCAGACACGCGACCTTCCCACAACAGCACACGCGGCCGAGGAGTCACCCGGATGAGCACCACCCAGAGCGAGAGGCTGCGAGAGCTTCTGGAACCGCTCGTCAGCTCAGAGGGGCTGGATCTCGAAGAGATCGCAGTGGACTCCGTAGGACGCAAGCGGGTGCTGCGCGTCGTCGTCGACTCCGACACAGGTGCCGACCTCGACCAGATCGCCGATGTGAGCCGCGCGCTCTCGGCGAAGCTCGACGAGAGCGACGCGATGGGCGGCGGTGAGTACACCCTCGAGGTCGGAACCCCGGGCGCGGAGCGTCTCCTCAAGGAGCACCGGCACTACCTGCGCGCCCTGGAGCGGCTGGTCAGGTTCCAGCTGACCGACGGCGACGAGCTGGTCGCCAGGATCCTGAAGGTCGACGACGAAGGCCTCGACCTCGAAGTGCCCGGAGTCAAGGGCCGCAAGGCCACCAGCCGCAGACTCGCCTTCGAGGACATCGAAAGGGCGCGTGTGCAGGTCGAGTTCAACCGCAAGGACAAGAAGGAAGAGGAGGCGTAGCCGTGGACATCGACATGAGTGCCCTGCGGGGCTTGGTTCGGGAGAAGGAGATCTCCTTCCCCCTGCTGGTCGAGGCGATCGAGTCGGCCCTCCTCATCGCCTACCACCGCACCGAGGGAAGCCGCCGCCACGCGCGCGTGGAGCTCAACCGGGAAACCGGCCACGTGACGGTGTGGGCGAAGGAGGACCCCGAGGACCTCGAAGAGGGCCAGGAGGCCCGCGAGTTCGACGACACCCCGTCCGGCTTCGGCCGTATCGCCGCGACCACCGCCAAGCAGGTCATCCTGCAGCGGCTGCGCGACGCCGAGGACGACGCGACGCTCGGCGAGTACGCCGGCCGCGAGGGCGACATCGTCACCGGAGTGGTCCAGCAGGGCCGCGACCCGAAGAACGTGCTCGTGGACATCGGCAAGCTCGAGGCCATCCTGCCGGTGCAGGAGCAGGTGCCGGGCGAGACCTATCCGCACGGGATGCGGCTGCGGTCGTACGTCGTACGAGTGGCGAAGGGCGTCCGCGGCCCGTCCGTCACCCTGTCGCGCACGCACCCCAATCTGGTGAAGAAGCTCTTCGCCCTGGAGGTGCCGGAGATCGCCGACGGGTCCGTGGAGATCGCCGCGATCGCCCGCGAGGCCGGCCACCGCACCAAGATCGCCGTCCGGTCCACCCGGTCCGGGCTGAACGCCAAGGGCGCGTGCATCGGCCCCATGGGCGGACGGGTGCGCAATGTCATGGGCGAACTGAGCGGCGAGAAGATCGACATCGTCGACTGGTCGGACGACCCGGCGGAGATGGTCGCGAACGCGCTCTCCCCGGCCCGGGTCTCCAAGGTGGAGGTCGTCGACCTCGCCGCCCGATCCGCGCGCGTGACGGTGCCGGACTACCAGCTGTCCCTGGCGATCGGCAAGGAAGGGCAGAACGCCCGCCTCGCGGCCCGGCTGACCGGCTGGCGGATCGACATCCGCCCGGACACCGAGCAGCCCGAGGACCAGCGCGGGGAATAGATCCAAGCCGCGGATGGCTTAGATCACGACAGTTGTATGCGCGGAACTGTTCGATTCTTGCCCCAAAGGGGTGAGGTCGTCAGGGGGAGGTAGACTTAGGAGTGTCTGGCCGGACGCGCGCCCGCGCATGCCCTGAGCGCACCTGTGTGGGGTGCAGGCAGCGAGCGGCCAAGAAGGATCTGCTGCGCATCGTGGCGGTCGAGGGTGAATGTGTCCCCGATCATCGCGGTACGCTGCCCGGCCGGGGTTCGTATGTGCACCCCGCCCAGGTCTGTCTCGACCTGGCGGTACGCCGCCGGGCGTTCACGCGGGCGTTGCGCGCCCCGGGAGCGCTCGACACAAAGGCGTTGCGCCTCTATGTCGAGCAGGCAACACCGTAAGAAGCGTCGTACGGAACCCCCGTGCGGCCCTGGTACCCCGCGAGTTGGAAGTAGGTCGAGATTGCGATGAGCACTCGATGAGCACGCGA
Organism: Streptomyces sp. DF42; assembly: GCF_058267695.1. Lineage (NCBI taxonomy): Bacteria > Bacillati > Actinomycetota > Actinomycetes > Kitasatosporales > Streptomycetaceae > Streptomyces > Streptomyces sp. DF42. Next base: position 6,981,124 of record NZ_CM177859.1, read on the forward strand.
TGAGTACGCCCATGAAGTAGCGACGGTCCGGACGCAACCCGGACCTAAAAGGAGCGAAGTGGCTAAGGTCCGGGTATACGAACTCGCCAAGGAGTTCGGGGTTGAGAGCAAGGTCGTCATGGCCAAGCTCCAAGAACTCGGTGAATTCGTCCGTTCGGCGTCTTCGACCATCGAAGCGCCCGTTGTCCGCAAACTGACGGACGCCCTCCAGCAGGGCAACGGAGGCGGCAAGTCCGCCCCCGCACGCAAGGCTGCCCCGGCTCGTCCGGCAGCCCCCTCTCCCGCGCAGGCCGCCCGTCCGGCCGCCCCGCGCCCGCCGGCCCCCAAGCCGGCCGCCGCCGAGAGGCCCGCGGCTCCCGCCGCGCCGGCCGCTCCCGGCCCCCGTCCCACCCCGGGCCCGAAGCCCGCGCCGCGGCCCGCCCCGGCGTCCCCGGCTCCGACGACGCCCGAGTTCACGGCACCCCCGGCGGCTCCCGCCGCTCCGGCCGCCTCCTCGGGCTCCGGCTCCGGCACGGCCCCCCGTCCGGGCGCTCCGCGTCCCGCCGGCCAGGCTCCGCGTCCGGGCGCCCGTCCGGAACGTCCCGGCCAGGGTGGCCAGGGCCGCAGTGACCGCGGCGACCGCGGTGACCGTGGCGACCGTGGCGACCGCCCCGCCGGTCCGCGTCAGGGTGGCGGCGCTCCGCGTCCCGGTGCCCGTCCGGCCGGTCCCCGTCCGGGCAACAACCCGTTCACCTCTGGTGGTTCCACCGGCATGGCGCGCCCCTCGGCGCCCCGTCCCGGCGGTGCCCCGCGTCCCGGCGGCCAGGGCGGTCCGGGTGCCCCCGGCGGTGCTCCGCGTCCGCAGGGCCAGGGCGGTCCGCGTCCCCAGGGCGCCTCGGGCGGTCCCCGTCCGCAGGCTCCGGGCGGCTCGCGTCCGACTCCCGGCGGCATGCCCCGTCCGCAGGGCGGCGGCCCCCGTCCCGGCGGCGGCCCCGGCGGTAACCGGCCGAACCCCGGCATGATGCCCCAGCGTCCGGCTGCCGGCCCGCGTCCCGGTGGCGGTGGCCCCGGCGGCCGCGGTCCCGGCGGTGGCGGTCGTCCCGGTGGCGGTGGCGGCGGTCGTCCCGGTGGCGGTGGCGGCGGTTTCGCCGGTCGTCCCGGTGGTCCCGGTGGCGGTGGCGGCGGTTTCGCCGGTCGTCCCGGTGGTCCCGGTGGCGGTGGCGGCGGTTTCGCCGGTCGTCCCGGCGGTCCCGGTGGTGGCGGCGGTGGCCGTCCCGGCTTCGGCGGCCGTCCCGGTGGTCCGGGTGGCCGTGGTGGCACGCAGGGCGCCTTCGGCCGTCCCGGCGGTCCCGCGCGTCGTGGTCGCAAGTCGAAGCGGCAGAGGCGCCAGGAGTACGAGGCCATGCAGGCCCCGTCGGTCGGCGGCGTGATGCTGCCTCGCGGCAACGGACAGTCCGTCCGCCTGTCGCGCGGTGCGTCCCTCACCGACTTCGCCGAGAAGATCGGCGCCAACCCGGCGTCGCTCGTCGGCGTGATGATGAACCTCGGCGAGATGGTCACTGCCACGCAGTCCGTCTCCGACGAGACGCTGAAGCTCCTCGCGGACGAGATGAACTTCGTCCTCGAGATCGTCAGCCCCGAGGAGGAGGACCGCGAGCTGCTCGAGTCCTTCGACATCGAGTTCGGCGAGGACGAGGGTGGCGAGGAGTTCCTCGTCGCGCGTCCGCCGGTCGTGACCGTCATGGGTCACGTCGACCACGGTAAGACCCGCCTTCTCGACACCATCCGCAAGACGAACGTCGTCGCGGGCGAGGCCGGCGGTATCACGCAGCACATCGGTGCGTACCAGGTCACGACCGAGGTCAACGAAGAAGAGCGTCGCATCACCTTCATCGACACCCCGGGTCACGAGGCGTTCACCGCCATGCGTGCCCGTGGTGCCAAGTCGACCGACATCGCGATCCTCGTGGTGGCGGCCAACGACGGTGTGATGCCCCAGACGATCGAGGCGCTGAACCACGCCAAGGCGGCCGACGTGCCGATCGTGGTCGCGGTCAACAAGATCGACGTCGAAGGCGCCGACCCGACGAAGGTGCGCGGTCAGCTCACCGAGTTCGGTCTGGTGGCCGAGGAGTACGGCGGCGACACGATGTTCGTCGACATCTCCGCCAAGCAGGGCCTCAACATCGATGCCCTTCTGGAGGCCGTGGTCCTCACCGCGGACGCCTCGCTCGACCTGCGGGCCAACCCGGAGCAGGACGCGCAGGGTATTGCGATCGAGTCCCACCTCGACCGCGGCCGCGGTGCCGTCTCGACGGTCCTGGTTCAGCGCGGCACGCTGCGCATCGGCGACACGATGGTTGTCGGCGACGCGTACGGCCGTGTCCGGGCGATGCTCGACGACAACGGCAACAACGTCGAGGAAGCGACTCCGTCGACTCCCGTCCTGGTCCTGGGTCTCACCAACGTCCCGGGCGCCGGCGACAACTTCCTGGTTGTCGACGAGGACCGCACGGCCCGTCAGATCGCCGAGAAGCGCGCGGCGCGTGAGCGCAACGCCAACTTCGCCCGCCGGGGTGTCCGGTTCTCCCTGGAGAACCTGGACGAGGCCCTCAAGGCCGGTCTGGTGCAGGAACTCAACCTCATCATCAAGGGCGACGCGTCCGGTTCGGTGGAGGCTCTCGAGTCCTCGCTGCTCCAGCTCGACGTCGGCGAAGAGGTCGACATCCGCGTCCTGCACCGCGGTGTGGGTGCGGTCACCGAGTCGGACATCGACCTGGCGACCGGCTCCGACGCCATCGTCATCGGCTTCAACGTCCGCGCTGCGGGCCGCGCGGCGCAGATGGCGGAGCGCGAGGGCGTCGACGTCCGGTACTACTCGGTGATCTACCAGGCCATCGAGGAGATCGAGGCGGCCCTCAAGGGCATGCTCAAGCCGGAGTACGAGGAGGTCGAGCTCGGCACGGCGGAGATCCGCGAGGTCTTCAAGTCGTCCAAGCTGGGCAACATCGCCGGTGTCCTGGTCCGCTCGGGAGAGGTCAAGCGCAACACCAAGGCGCGCCTCGTCCGCGACGGCAAGGTCATCGCGGAGAGCCTCAACATCTCCGGTCTGCGTCGCTTCAAGGACGACGTCACCGAGATCCGCGAAGGGTTCGAGGGCGGTATCAACCTCGGCAACTTCAACGACATCAAGGTCGACGACGTCATCGCGACGTACGAGATGCGCGAAAAGCCGCGCGTCTGATCCCAGCACGCGATCGGGGCCGGTCGGCGGGGCAGTTCCCTCAGGGAATTTCCGTCGATCGGCCCCGGCCGTTGCGTGTACGGTTCCCGTATCGGCGTCGAAGCGTGGCGCCCGTACCCCGAACCGGCGGGACATCCGGATACACATGTATGTGGGGACTCTGTCCTTCGACCTGCTCCTCGGCGACGTCCACTCGCTCAAGGAGAAACGCTCTCTCGTCCGTCCGATCGTGGCCGAGCTCCAGCGCAAGTACGCGGTGAGCGCGGCGGAGACGGGCAATCAGAACCTCCACCGCAGGGCCGAGATCGGGCTGGCGGTGGTCTCCGGGGACACGGGACACCTCACCGACGTACTGGACCGCTGCGAGCGGCTGGTCGCCGGGCGGCCCGAGGTGGAACTGCTCTCGGTTCGACGCAGGCTCCACAGCGACGAAGACTGAAGCAAGAAGTAAGCACTTAAGGAGACGGACCAGTGGCCGACAACGCGCGTGCCAAAAGGCTGGCGGACCTCATCCGAGAGGTGGTGGCCCAGAAGCTGCAGCGCGGGATCAAGGACCCGCGGCTCGGCTCGCACGTCACCATCACGGACACCCGGGTCACCGGTGACCTGAGGGAGGCGACCGTCTTCTACACGGTGTACGGGGACGACGAGGAGCGGGCGGCCGCGGCCGCCGGCCTGGAGAGCGCCAAGGGCGTGCTCCGCTCCGCGGTCGGTGCGGCGGCGGGCGTGAAGTTCACGCCGACACTGGCGTTCGTTGCGGACGCCCTGCCGGACACCGCGAAGACCATCGAGGACCTCCTCGACAAGGCGCGCCAGTCCGACCAGCAGGTGCGCGAGGTCTCGGCGGGCGCCACGTACGCCGGTGAGGCCGACCCGTACAAGAAGCCGGGTGAAGACGAGGACGACACCGCCGAATGACCCAGAAGAACCGGACGCCCGACGGGCTTGTCATCGTCGACAAGCCGTCGGGCTTCACTTCGCACGACGTGGTCGCCAAGATGCGCGGGATCGCGCGCACCCGCCGCGTCGGGCACGCCGGCACCCTCGACCCGATGGCGACGGGCGTGCTCGTCCTGGGCGTCGAGAAGGCCACCAAGCTGCTCGGTCACCTCGCGCTGACCGAGAAGGAGTACCTGGGCACGATCCGCCTCGGGCAGACGACGGTCACGGACGACGCCGAGGGCGAGATCACGAGGTCGCTGGACGCCTCGAAGGTCACCCGGGAGTCAGTCGACGCCGGGATCGCCGAACTGTCCGGGGACATCATGCAGGTGCCGTCGAAGGTGAGCGCCATCAAGATCGACGGTGTGCGCTCGTACAAGCGGGCGCGCGAGGGCGAGGAGTTCGAGATCCCCGCCCGGCCGGTCACCGTCTCGTCCTTCGCGGTGTACGACGTGCGCGACGCCGTCGCCGAGGACGGCACCCCGGTGCTGGACCTGGTGGTGTCCGTCGTCTGCTCCTCCGGCACCTACATCCGGGCCCTGGCCCGCGATCTGGGCGCCGGCCTGGGCGTGGGCGGACACCTCACCGCCCTGCGCCGCACCCGCGTCGGCCCGTACAGGCTGGACTCGGCCCGGACGCTGGACCAGCTGCAGGAGGAGCTGACCGTGCTGCCGATCGCCGAGGCGGCCGCGGCCGCGTTCCCGCGCTGGGACGTGGACGAGAAGCGGGCCCGGCTGCTCACCAACGGCGTACGCGTCGAGATGCCCGAGGAGTACGCGTCGCGCGGGCCCGTCGCCGTCTTCGATCCCGAGGGGCGCTTCCTGGTGCTCGTCGAGGAGCAGAAGGGCAAGGCGAAGAGCCTGGCCGTCTTCGGCTGAGGCTCGGAGACGGCGGACGGCGGACGGCGGACGAGGAACCAGGGGCAGGGACACCGAGGCTGCCGCCCGTGGAGCGGCGATCACGGGGTTGCACCGCCGCTCCACGGTCCCCCTCGGTTCCCCCACCCCTAGGGTGTATCCACCGACCCCCGTCTGTTCACCCGTGCGGGCAGGCGCTCGGAGTGAACCGAGGGAGCGGAAGGGGGCGCGTTCGCCACGCGATCTGTCCCGCTGATCACCGCGCGCCTAACGTCGAAGTGAGGGCACAGGTGTACGGCGGGGAGGTTCGGCCATGGCGGGAGGGGACCCGCGGACCGGGGGCGGACACCGGCAGGGGGATGGTGCGCGGACCGGACATTCCGGTGACGTGGACCAGCCGCCAGCCCGTGACGACGCCCTGGTCCGCATTCACGACCTTGCCGGCCGCCCCCGTGGCACCGGCTTCGTGGCCGACCATCACGGCACCGTCATCACCAGCCACGAGGCTGTCGACGGACTGCCCAGGCTCGTGCTGCACGCCGCCGGTGACCGCACCTGCCTCGTGACGGCAGAGGCGGTGACCCCGCTGCCGGCCCTGGACCTGGCCCTTGTCCGCACCGAGGGCCTCGGCGTGGACCCGCTGCCGGTCACGGTGCGGGACCGGGTCGAGACGGGCACCTATGTGCGGATCGCCGCCGGATGCTGGCGTGAGGCGCGGGTGCTCGGTGCCGTCTCCGTGACGTACGCGGCGACGGACTGCTTCCATCTCCTGGACGACGCACTGGAGTTGGCGATCGGCACGGCCGGCCGGGACGCGCTGCGGCTGGGCGGCGGGGCGGCCGGGGGACCGGTGCTGGACGCCGGGACCGGCGCTGTCGTCGGCGTCCTCGGCACCGCGCTCCACTCCGGCCGGCGCGACGCCGGATTCGCTGTCCCGCTCCTCCCCGCCAGGAGCGGCCCGCTCGCCGACCTGCTCGCCCGGAACGCGGCGACGGTGCCCGGTTACGGACCCGACCTCAACCTGGCCGGCGTACTGGAGCTGACGGCGACGTCCGTGGGGCAGGACGGCCCGCCGGGGACACTGGCGGGTTACGTCGGCCGGGCCGACGCTTCGGTCGAGCCGGTCGAACGGGCCGCGACAGCACGGGAGTTCACCGCCTTCGCGCAGAGCCGGGCCAAAGTCCTCGGCCTTGTCGGAGCACCGGGCAGCGGCCGTACGACAGAACTGGCGTCCCTCGCCGCCCGACGCAACCGGGGCCCCGAACCCGCCCCCACGTTGTGGTTGCGCGGCGCCGACCTGGAGGACGACGACACCTCGATCGCGGACGCGGCCCGCCGGGCACTGACCCGCGCCGCCCGCATCGTCACCGCGTCCGCGACGACGACTGTCGCGGACCTCGGCGACATCACACCGGAGCGCCTGGCCCAGGCGGCGTTCGCGGCGGACCGTCCCCTGCTGCTCCTCCTGGACGGCCCCGAGGAGATGCCGGCGGTCCTCGCGCACCGCCTGCGGAAGTGGACGCAGGGGACGGCGACTTGGCTGCGGGAGACGGGGGCGCGGTTGGTGGTGGCGTGCCGGGAGGAGTACTGGGAGGGGGCGGGAGCGGAGTTTCCCGCGGAGTTGCTGTTCGGCGGGTCGATGGTTTCGGCACGTCCGTCTGAGGACGAGGCCGTTCGGCCCGAGGCGGGGGTCCGGGGGCGTGGCCCGGGGGAGGGGACAGGCAGGGGCGGCGGGGGCGGCCGTAGCGATCAGCGGCTCCGCCGCGGGGCCTGCGTCCGCCTCGGCGACCTGCAGGACGACGAGGCCCGAAAGGCCCGCGCACGCTACCGCATCCCCGAAGGCACCCTCACCGACCCCGACACCCGCCACCCCCTCACCCTCCGCTTCCTCTCCGAGGTGCGCGCCGCCCTCCAGGACGCCCCGCACGCACGCGTGGACCGCGACGACGTCTTCTCGGCCTACCTGGACCTGATGTGCCTGCGCATCGCCGTCAGGCTGGCGGCCGAGAACGGCCTGCGCGGCACGGCCGTACGCCGCCTGGCCGCCAAGGTCTCAGGCCAGGTCCACGAGGCCGCCCGCCGCAGCCTCGGCCCCGGGCAGGGCGAGCTGGACCGGGAGACGTTCGAGGCGGTGTTCCCGTGGGGCCAGGCTCCCGCGCGGCTCGGCGGCGGCAGCGGCTGGGCGTCCGCCGTCCTCACGGAAGGCCTCCTCATCCCCGCCGGCACCGGCTACCGCTTCGCCCACGAGGAGCTCGCCGACTGGATCCAGGGCATGCACCTCGACCTCGACGAGGCCCTGCGCGTCCTGGTCCACCGTCACCGCACCCCGGACGCCGCCCGCCCGTTCTCCGTCCCGCACCATCGCATCGGCCCGGTCGTCCAGGCGCTGCTGCTGGTCGCCCGGCAACAAGGAGCCCCCCAACTAGCCGCCCGGCTGAAGGAGTTGGCGCACGCTCCGGAGAGGGACCCGCACTCCTGGTGGGCCTCCCGCCTGCTCACCGAAACCCTGCTGCGCGTACCGGACGCCACGCCGTACCTGACGGTCCTACGGCAGCTCGCCGACCGGCTCGCGGCGGCACGCGGGCAGGGCCGCCCGGACGCGCGGGGGCAGGGACGTCCGGACGCGCGCGGGCAGGAGCTGCTGGATCCGTGGGGGCAGGAGCGCACGGATCCGTGGGGACAGGATGGGCTGGATCCGTGGGGGCAGGAGCGCACGGATCCGTGGGGACAGGAAGGGCCGGATCCATGGGGACAGGAGCGCCCGGATGCCCGGGGGCAGGGCCGCCCGGACGCGTGGGGACAGGGCTGCCTGGATCCGCGGGAGCAGGGGTGGCCGGATCCGCAGGGACGGGACCGCCTGGAATGGGGACAGGAGCGCCCGGATGCCCGGGGGCAGGGCCGCGCGGACTCCCGGGAGACAGTCGGCGATGACGGTGCTGTCCCCGTCCCCGCCCCCGCTGTCGCGGATGCCTTCGCGCCCGGCTTCTGGACCGCCCTGGCGATCCCGCGGACCGAGTGCTTCGAACTGCTCCGCGTCCTCCTCCTCGCCGACGGACCGCAGGACACCGCCCCTCGTTTCCTGGACGCCGCGAGCGGCCTTCTCGCCGCAGACGCCACCGCCGTACAGCCCCTTCTCACACGCTGGTTCGACGACGACCGGCCGCTGCCCGCGACCCCGCACGCGACCGTCGCGAAGGCGGCGCAGGCGCTGTTGCACACCCATCGGCGCCTCGCCCTGGACGACCTGACCGAGGTGCTCGTCGAGTGTGCGCACCGCAGGGCGGACGAGTTGCTCGCCGTGCTGGCCGAGGACGAGCCGTCGGCGGTCTGCCGGGCCGTCGACCGGTGGGCGCACGACGAGCGGCCCGCGCGGCGGGTGGCGGCGGTGGCGTACGGCCTGCGTGCCACGCCCCACGTCCGCACCGAGGCCGACCGTGAACTGCTGCGCTACGCGGCCCTCGCCCTGCTCGCCCGCCCCGCCGACAGCTCCCTGCACGGCGGCGCGCTCGCCCTCCTCGTGCGGGACCCACGCACGCGTGCCCGCCATCTCCCCCAGGCGCTGCGGCACTTCGCGGCCGGCGACCCGCACTTCCCGCCAGGCGCACTGGTCCCCGCCCTCGCCACGCACCCGGAGCCGGTCCTGGACGCCTTCCGCGACCGGCTGCGCAGTCCGGACGCCGGTCAGGCGCTGCGCACGCTCGCCGACGTCACCACGCCCTCACTCGCCCGACGGGTCGCCGCCCTCGTGCACGAGGCCGTGGAGCGGCGCCCGGAGACCGCCGTCGACGTGGCCGGGTACGTCGACCGGCGCCTCGGTCAGGGGCCGTCGGCCAGGGCCGTGCTCTTCCCCCTGGTCACCGGCCTTCTGGACGGCGGTCCGGAAGAGGTCCGGGCCGCGCTCGCGACCGTACTCGCCGCTCCCGGCATCCCCGCCTCCCGCCTGCAGCGCCGCGAACTCCTCGACTTCCTGCTGGCCCACGAACAGGCCCCCGCCGTCCTGGACGCCCTGCTGCAGGCGGCAGGCCGGTGCGGCGGCGACGACGTACGCGACCTCGTGCACCGCACCGGCCTGCTCCTCGTCCGCACCCCCGACGGCGCGGCCCGGTTCGACCGCGCTCTGGTCGACCTGGGCCGGCAGGTCCCCGGCTTCGCCGCCCGCATGGCCGGCTGGCTGACCGACACACCGCAGGCCTGGGCGGCGGTGGTGGGACCCAGCACCCGCCGCATGATCGAGAACCTGTCCGGCGTACGAGCGCCCGTCTGAGCTGTGCTCCCGCGTGCGTCGGGTCACAGCCTCCATGCCGATGAGGGCGGTCAGCGCCCGGCATGGCACCCTTAGACCTGCGTAAGAGGTCGGTAGACACGGACACGGGTTCGAGGAGCGGTCACAGTGCAGCGCTGGCGTGGCTTGGAGGACATCCCCGAGGACTGGGGGCGCAGCGTCGTCACCATCGGGTCCTACGACGGCGTCCACCGCGGGCACCAGCTGATCATCCGGCATGCCGTGGACCGCGCCCGCGAGCTGGGCGTTCCCTCCGTGGTCGTCACCTTCGACCCGCACCCCAGCGAGGTCGTGCGCCCCGGCAGCCACCCGCCGCTGCTCGCCCCGCACCACCGCCGCGCCGAGCTGATGACCGACCTGGGCGTGGACGCGCTGCTGATCCTCCCCTTCACCACCGAGTTCTCGAAGCTCTCGCCGGCCGACTTCGTCGTCAAGGTCCTGGTCGACAAGCTGCACGCCAAGGCGGTCGTCGAGGGCCCGAACTTCCGCTTCGGCCACAAGGCCGCGGGGAACGTCGAGTTCCTCGTCGACCAGGGCAAGGTCTACGACTTCGAGGTCGAGGTCGTGGACCTGTACGTGACCGGTGCGGCGGGCGGCGGCGAGCCCTTCTCCTCGACCTTGACCCGGCGCCTGGTCGCCGAGGGCGACGTCGAGGGCGCCGGCGAGATCCTGGGCCGCCCGCACCGGGTGGAGGGCGTGGTGGTGCGAGGAGCTCAGCGCGGCCGTGAAATGGGCTTCCCCACGGCCAACGTCGAGACCCTCCCGCACACCGCGATCCCGGCCGACGGCGTGTACGCCGGCTGGCTGCACGCCCAGGGCGAGGTGATGCCGGCGGCGATCTCCGTCGGCACGAACCCGCAGTTCGACGGCACCGAGCGCACCGTGGAGGCGTACGCCATCGACCGCGTGGGCCTGGACCTGTACGGCCTGCACGTGGCCGTGGACTTCCTGGCCTTCGTGCGCGGCCAGGCGAAGTTCGAGTCCCTGGAGGCCCTGCTGGAGCAGATGGCCGAGGACGTGAAGCGTTGCCGGGAGCTGGTGGCGGCCGCCGAATAGCCGTTCCCGCGACAGGGCTGTTGCTGTTCCTGCGACACAGCCGTTCCTACGACGCCGAAGGGCGGCCGGAGCCGTGAGGCTCCGGCCGCCCTTCGGCGTTCACCGCTACTGCTGGGGCGGCGGGGGAGGGGCCTGCCCGTCCGGCTGCTGCGGGGGCTGCGGGTAGCCGTAACCGGGCTGTCCGGGGTGCTGCGGGTACGGCTGACCCGGCTGCTGCGGATAGGGCTGGCCGGGCTGGGCTTGCGGATACGCCTGTCCGGGCTGCGCGGGCGGCTGACCCGGCTGGGGATAGGGCTGACCGGGGGCGTACGGCTGGGCGGGCTGGGGCGGCTGGGGAGCCTGCGGGTACGGGCCCGGCTGCCCCGGAACCGGCGGCTGACCGGGGACCTGCTGTCCCGGCATCGGCTGCCCTGGCATCGGCTGGCCTGGCACCGGCTGGCCCGGAGCGTACTGCCGGCCCGGCATCGGCGGGGCGGCGACCGGCGGCGGGTTGCCGTCACTCGTCCACAGGCCGTGCATCTGCTGGTGCCGTACGAAGTCCTCGGCGACCATCGCCGCGAGGTTGAAGTACGACTCCCGCACCTTCGGCCGCATCATGTCGAGGTCGACCTCGGCACCGGCGGCCAGATGCTCGTCGAACGGCACGACCACGACACCGCGGCAGCGCGTCTCGAAGTGGCCGACGATGTCCTCCACCTTGATCATCTTGCCGGTCTCGCGCACACCGGAGATGACGGTGATGGACCGTGAGACGAGGTCGGCGTACCCGTGCGCGGACAGCCAGTCCAGCGTCGTACTGGCACTGCTCGCACCGTCCACCGACGGCGTCGAGATGATGATGAGCTGGTCGGCGAGGTCGAGCACACCGCGCATGGCGCTGTAGAGCAGACCGGTACCGGAGTCGGTCAGGATGACCGGGTACTGCTTGCCCAGCACGTCGATGGCCCGCCGGTAGTCCTCGTCGTTGAAGGTCGTGGAGACGGCCGGGTCGACGTCGTTGGCGATGATCTCCAGGCCGGACGGGGCCTGGGAGGTGAACCGCCGGATGTCCATGTACGAGTTGAGGTACGGGATCGCCTGGACGAGGTCACGGATGGTGGCCCCGGTCTCGCGGCGCACGCGGCGGCCGAGCGTACCGGCGTCCGGGTTGGCGTCGATCGCGAGGATCTTGTCCTGCCGCTCGGTGGCGAGCGTGGAACCGAGGGCGGTGGTCGTGGTCGTCTTGCCGACGCCGCCCTTGAGGCTGATGACCGCGATCCGGTAGCAGGACAGCACGGGCGTCCGGATCAGTTCGAGCTTCCGCTGCCGCTCGGCCTCCTCCTTCTTCCCGCCGATCTTGAACCGGCTCGGCGCCGCCGCCGGCCGCCCGCTCTTCGCCTTCTGCTTCTTGCTGATCAGCCGGTCGGAGGACAGCTCCACGGCGGCGGTGTAACCCAGCGGCGCGGCACCGGGGTTGGTCATCTGCCGCTGATCGTGCTGAATGGGCTGCGGCCAGGCGACACCGGCACGGGGATCGACGGGCTGCGGTGCCTGCGGCGGCTGCGGCGGCTGCTCGGCGAGACCCTGCGGGGGGTGAGGGGCGTGCGGGGCTTGCGCGTTGGGCTGGGGCTGTCCCTGCGCGGGGGCTCCGGGGTGGGGGAAGCCGTAACCGCCGGGCTGGGCAGGGGGGTTGGGGGCAGGCTGGGCGTGCGGGGTGCCCGGGGCCGGTGCGCCGGGGGGCGGGAAGCCGTAGCCGCTCGGAGCGTTGGGGGCGGGTGAGGTGGGCTGGGGTTGCCCCTGGGCCGGGGCTCCGGGGTACGGGAAGCCGTAGCCGCCGGGCTGGGCTTGCGGGTTGGGGGCAGGCGGGGTGGTCGGTGCGGGTGCGCCGGGGTACGGGAAGCCGTAGCCGTCGGGGGCGTTCGGTGCGGGGGCCGGGGTGCCGCCGGGCTGGGGTGCTTGCGCGTTGGGCTGGGGCTGTCCCTGCGGAGGGAAGCCGGGGTAAGGCTGTCCCTGTGGGGGCACGCCGGGCTGCGCCTGGGCCTGCGGCGGCATGCCCGGCTGCGCCTGTGCCTGCGGGCTGGGCGGCTGCGGGAAGCCGTAACCGCCCGGCTGCGCCTGCGGGTTGGGGGCAGGCGGGGTGGTCGGTGCGGGCGTGCCGGGGGGCGGGAAGCCGTAGCCGTCGGGGGCGTTCGGCGCGGGGGCCGGGGTGCCGCCGGGCTGGGGGAAGCCGTAGCCGCCCTGCGGGTTGGGGGCGGGGGCCGGCGCCGGGTTCGGCTGGTTCCAGGCCGCGGGGGCGGGTTGCGGGGCCTGCGGCTGGAAGTGCGGCTGTTGCGGCGACAGGGGCGGCCGGGGCGGCCCTCCCTGAGCGGCCGAGGGCTGCGGCTGCGCAGGCGCCGCCGGGTCCTGCTGCTGAGGCTGCTGCGGTTGTGCCGGCCACTGGGCCGCCGCTGCGGGGGCCGCGGGCCGGTACGACGGCGGCAACGGCGGGAGTCCGCCCTGCGGTGCCGGCGGGGGAGCCCATGCGGGCGGCGCGGCCTGCGGCGCGCTCTGCGGAGCGTCGGCCGCGCTCGGAACGGCGTCCTGGGACTCACCGCCCTCAGGCACCGCGTCCACGGGTACGACGGCGGCGGCCTTGGCGTCGGAGGGCTCGGCTTCCTCACGCGCCGTGTCCTCGACCACCGTGTCCTCGACCACCGCGTCCTCGGTCACCGGGTCCTCGCCCAACGCGTCCTCAGTCACCGCATCCGAAAGCTCGGTGCCATGCGGCGCTGCCTCCTCGGGCTCGGCCACCGCATCCGCCTCGGCGTCGACCGCGTCCGCCTCGTCCGGACCGGCGTCCTCAGGCTCGATCTCCGAAGGCTGCGCCTCCTCGAAGGAGTTGTCGCCGGCTTCCAAGGAGCTGGAGGAGCCCCCGAGTTCGACGGCGTCGGTGGAGTCGGACTCCCCGACCGCGTCGGCCGAGTCGGGCTCCTCCCTCTCGTCGGCGTCGACGACCTCGTCCGCAGCATCGCTCTCCACGTCCGCGGACGTGTCCGCCACCTCGACGTCACCGCCCGAGGTCTCCGCTGCGACGGCGGTCTCCGCACCCTCGTCCGCGCCGCCGTCGTCGACGGATCCGCCAGTCTCGTCGGGAGCCGCGCTCTCGGTGCCGTCAGTGCTCTCGGTGCTCTCGGTGCCTTCTGCGTTCTCTCCGTCGTCCTCGCCTGTCGGCTCCACCGGAGGCTCGGCAGCGGCCGCGGCGGCGCGCTCCGCGATCTCCCGCTTCAGAGCGACGGAGGAGAACCGCATGGTGGCGCCGCTCTCCAGATCGCCGTTCCCGGACTCCTCGCCGGACCCCTCCCCGGAAACGGAAGCCGACGGAGCTGCCGGAGGAACCACCGGCGGCTCGACCGGCGCAGCCGGAGCTCCCCACTGCGCCTGGAACCCACCGGCAGGAATGTTCGGTACGGCGGTGGGCGACGACGCGTTGCCGGTCGGCTGAGGCTCGAACCCGCTCCCCACCGGAAGCTTGGGCATCGCCCCCGGACCACTGCTCGGCGGTCCGGGCGGCGGGTACGGCGCACCCGCCGTGGGAGCCTGCGGCGGTGTATAGGGAGCCCCCGGCGCGGGCGCCGCAGCAGGGGGCGTGAAGGGAGCCCCGGGAGCCGGCGGAGGCGGCGTGAAGGGAGGCCCCGGAGCAGGCGCCGGAGTGGAGGCCGGGCCGCCGGACGACGGAGGCTTCGGCATGGAATGAGCCGGCGGAGTCAGCCCCGGCAGCGAGGAGATCGAGAAATCGGAGGGAGACCCGGCGGCAGAGGGAGCCCCCGGAGCAGCCCCGGGACGGCCCGCGGCGGCGCCGGTGGCCCCAGGCGCACCGCCCGCTCCGGACGCAGTGGCACCGGATCCAGCCGCACCGGATGTGCCGGTACCCGGCTCACCGGCCCCAGGTCCGCCCCCCGCACCGCCGCCACCGCCACCCGCGCCCTCCGACGCGTTCTGCGTGTACCAGGCGGGCGGTGCGTAGTCGATGGTGAACTCGCCCGTCATCTCGCTGGCGGACTCCGCGTCGGGCTGGTCATCGCCGGGTGTGGCCCAGCCCCCGCGGATCCCGTCCCGATCGCTGCTCACAATTCCTCCTGGTGTGGTCGAGCACCCTCATGCCGTGCAGGGGCGACCATTGCTTGTCGTCCTGTGTCGTTCCGAGGTCGTCCGATTCCACCGGCTTTCCCCCTGAGCGCCGCCACCCGGTCCACGGGTCTGGCGACGCGCCCTCACCCCAGCCTAATCACCAGAAGCCTCACCCCGGCAGGCCCGTCCACTCCTGAGCGCCTGACCACTACGTCACAACCAGCCCAGAAGTGGCCTACACAGCCTACGTATTGGTGAACAAACCGGGCGATAATTGTGAACTCGCTGCGCAGAACGTGAAGAGAAGTGGTCGCGGAGCCCCGAACCGACACGGCCCCGAACTGCCGTACCCCGCAAGGTCCCTGACGGTGCCCGACCTCACCCGGTCGCGCGAGTGATCACGCCGCCCGGCATAGTAGGGGCGCTTCGGTGACCACTTCACAGAAAAAGGACCCCAGCGTGAGCTTCGGCCCGCCCCCTTCCATATACACCCAGTCCGCCGTCAACGCGGAGACGCACGAGAAGAAGCGCCGCCGGAAGGGATGGCTGGGACTGCTCGCGGTCGTGCTCGTCGCGGCGCTGGGCACGGGCGGTTGGCTCCTGTGGGGCGGTGGCGGAGCGAAGACGTCGAACAAGCGGGCCGCCACCGGAGACGGCCGGCTCGACGTCCGGGAGACCGTCGAGAAGAGGCCCGCGAGCACCACGGGAAAAATGGCCTTCCGTTTCTCCGTGGACGACCTGAGCCCGGGCGAGCACTACGAACTGCCCGGCATGTGGGCCACGGACAAGATCCTCGCCAAGGGCATCAACAAGACCGTGATCGGCCTGCCCATCGGCTCCGACGCCTCCCCGGGCGACGAGAAGTGGAAGCTCCCCCTCGACGGCCCGGTCTGCGGCTACACGCGCCATGTGACCGGCGACCACCGCACCGCCGTCCTCTACCGGGCGAACGACCGGGGCGGCGCCTACTGCAACCACGTCGCCTTCTTCGACCTCGACGACGGCCGCGAGGTCTGGGGCACCGACTTCCCCTACTCCAAGTCGGGGGACGCCGAGGGCCTCGCGACGGGCGGCGACGACCAGGACACCCCGAGCGTGACGCTGACGCACGGCACGGTCGTCGTGACCTGGGGCGGCGGCACCGACGCGTACAGCATGGACACGGGCAGGCGGCTGTGGCGTACGACGTCGACGGGTTCCTGCCAGGACATGGGCGCCGCGGGCGGAGGCGCGCTGCTGATCCGCCAGCAGTGCTGGCACGACGACGCCCCTCTCGGCTCGACGGACGCCACCACCTACAAGGCGCGCAAGGTGGACCCAAGGACGGGCAGGGTCCTGTGGACCTACACCGCCGCGCAGGGCGTCCGTGACCTCAACATCCCGTCCGCCGACCCGCCCGTCCTGGCCGTCCAGGCCGGCGAGATCGGCATCTCCGAGATGCTCTCCCTCGGAGCCGGGGGCAGGACCCGCGCCGTGATCCGCCTGCAGAGCGGCACCTACGTGGGCGAGTGCTCGTACGACGACTACCTCAACACCGAGGACTGCCCGACCATCGCCGTCGGCGACGGCCAGGTCTTCCTGCGCAGCAAGGACTCGGGCGAGCTGATCAACTCCAACTGGATCATCGGTTTCGACCTGGCGACCGGGAACACCACCAAGAAGTTCGACTCCGGCCCCGGCTCGCTCCTCTACCCGGTGCGGATGAGCGGCGACAAGCTTCTCGCCGTACGCGTGACCGACCAGCACATCATGCCCTCGGGACTCGTCAGCCTGGACCCGCAGAGGGGCACCGAGACCCCGTACCTCTACTTCGACCTGCCGGAGGAGGCCGACCTGATGACGATGACGGAGTACAACGACATCGTCGTCCAGGACGGCCGCATCTTCTTCGGCGTCAAGAAGGTCGACGGCCCTGCCAAGGGGCAGCCCCGGTGGGTGTATCTCGTCCTCGGAATCGAGACCCTCGCCGCGAAGTAGACGCCGCCGCGGTCTCGTGCGTCAACGACGGGGCGGCCCCGCCACCCCGTCGAGTGACGCCTCTACGTGTCTGCCGACCGGCCCTCGTTGTGCGGCGCCGGCTCGAGGTCGAACTCGCCGTCCCGCGCCCCGAGGACGAAGGCCCGCCACTCGGCCTCCGTGTACCGCAGCACGGTGTCCGGGTCGAGCGACGAGCGCATGGCCACGGCCCCGGCGGGCAGGTAGGCGATCTCGACCCGCTCCTCCTGCTCCTCGGTACCGGGCGCGCTCTGCCACTGAACGCCGGAGATGTCGAGCGCGTACAGCTCGTCCCGCTCCCGCTCCTTGCGCGCCTTGATCTGCTCTTCCGTCTCCGCCATGCCCCAGCGACCCCTTCCCCACGTACGCGTTCCCGGCGTACGCAAACGATCTGTGCGCTCACACTAGTGGCCGCCCCCGCGCCGACCTCCGGCTTCCCACACCCGGCCAAAGGCGCCCTGGCTGCCTGGTACCCTGGCTGACGGCCGTTTGTGTACGCACCCCCGGAGCCCCGCAGGTTCACCTGCCGGCCCTGGAGGCCGCGCCCAGCGGATCCCCGCCTCCCGAGTAACGGAAGCACCCCCGAGACAAAGACCGGGGGCACTCGGTGGCCACACAGACTACGAGGAGTACGCGTGTCGCTCGACGCCGCTACGAAGAAGCAGATCATCACCGAGTTCGGCCAGAAGGAGGGCGACACCGGCTCTCCCGAGGTCCAGGTCGCCATGCTCTCGCGCCGGATCTCGGACCTGACCGAGCACCTCAAGACGCACAAGCACGACCACCACTCCCGCCGTGGTCTGCTGATCCTGGTCGGTCAGCGCCGTCGCCTGCTGCAGTACCTGGCGAAGAAGGACATCCAGCGCTTCCGTGCGCTGGTCGACCGCCTGGGCATCCGCCGCGGTGCGGCGGGCGCCAAGTAAGACGCCGTGAGGGGAGCGGTTCCCGCAAGAGTGGGGACCGCTCCCTTTGCCGTACGTACGGAAACGTGCGGAGTGTCACTGCCGCTTTGTAGTGTGGTAGCACAACGCCATACGCACGACACCACAGAGTGATGGGCCGTACCCGCAGGGGTAGGTCGACATCACATGACGAACGAGGAGAAGCGCTACCTCGCCGCCGCCGGTCCTCGGTAGTGGCCCCCGGGAAACGACCCGGGTGCTTCGATCGAAGACCGGCCCGCACCAGACGGAGCGCTTCTCCGCAGCCGTCCCCCTGCCACACGGGCAGGAGGGACGAAAGACGACAAGTATCGGAGAAAACGCTAGTGGAGAACGAGACCCACTACGCCGAGGCCGTTATCGACAACGGCTCCTTCGGCACCCGCACCATCCGCTTCGAGACGGGCCGCCTGGCCAAGCAGGCCGCCGGCTCCGCCGTGGCGTACCTGGACGACGACACCATGGTGCTGTCGGCCACCACCGCCTCCAAGAACCCCAAGGACCAGCTCGACTTCTTCCCCCTGACGGTGGACGTCGAGGAGCGGATGTACGCCGCCGGCAAGATCCCCGGCAGCTTCTTCCGCCGTGAGGGCCGTCCCTCCGAGGACGCCATCCTCACCTGTCGCCTCATCGACCGCCCGCTGCGCCCGTCCTTCAAGAAGGGCCTGCGCAACGAGATCCAGGTCGTCGCGACGATCATGGCCCTCAACCCCGACCACCTGTACGACGTCGTGGCGATCAACGCCGCCTCCGCGTCCACGCAGCTGGCCGGCCTGCCCTTCTCCGGCCCGATCGGCGGCGTCCGCGTCGCGCTGATCAACAACCAGTGGGTCGCGTTCCCGACGCACTCCGAGCTCGAGGACGCCGTCTTCGACATGGTCGTCGCCGGTCGCGTCCTGGAGGACGGCGACGTCGCGATCATGATGGTCGAGGCCGAGGCCACCGACAAGACGATCCAGCTGGTCCAGGGCGGCGCCGAGGCGCCGACCGAGGAGGTCGTCGCCTCCGGTCTGGATGCCGCGAAGCCCTTCATCAAGGTGCTCTGCAAGGCCCAGGCCGACCTCGCCGCCAAGGCCGCCAAGCCGACCGGCGAGTTCCCGGTCTTCCTCGACTACCAGGACGACGTCCTGGAGGCGCTGACCGCCGCCGTCAAGCCGGAGCTCACCTCCGCGCTGACGATCGCGGGCAAGCAGGAGCGCGAGGCCGAGCTGGACCGCGTCAAGGGTCTGGCCGCCGAGAAGCTCCTGCCGGAGTTCGAGGGCCGCGAGAAGGAGATCTCCGCCGCGTACCGCTCCCTGACCAAGTCCCTGGTCCGTGAGCGCGTCATCAAGGAGAAGAAGCGCATCGACGGCCGCGGCGTCACGGACATCCGTACGCTCGCCGCCGAGGTCGAGGCCATCCCGCGCGTGCACGGCTCGGCGCTGTTCGAGCGTGGCGAGACCCAGATCCTGGGCGTCACCACCCTCAACATGCTCCGGATGGAGCAGCAGCTGGACACCCTCTCCCCGGTGACCCGCAAGCGCTACATGCACAACTACAACTTCCCGCCGTACTCCGTCGGTGAGACCGGCCGCGTGGGTTCCCCCAAGCGCCGCGAGATCGGCCACGGCGCCCTCGCCGAGCGCGCCATCGTGCCGGTTCTGCCGACGCGCGAGGAGTTCCCCTACGCGATCCGTCAGGTGTCCGAGGCCCTCGGATCCAACGGCTCGACGTCCATGGGCTCGGTCTGCGCCTCCACCATGTCGCTGCTGAACGCCGGTGTGCCGCTGAAGGCCCCGGTCGCCGGTATCGCCATGGGCCTGATCTCCCAGGAGATCAACGGCGAGACGCACTACGTCGCCCTCACCGACATCCTCGGTGCGGAGGACGCCTTCGGCGACATGGACTTCAAGGTCGCCGGCACCAAGGAGTTCGTGACCGCCCTTCAGCTCGACACCAAGCTGGACGGCATCCCGGCGTCCGTCCTGGCCGCCGCTCTGAAGCAGGCCCGTGACGCCCGCCTCCACATCCTCGACGTGATGATGGAAGCGATCGACACGCCGGACGAGATGTCCCCGAACGCCCCGCGGATCATCACCGTCAAGATCCCCGTGGACAAGATCGGTGAGGTCATCGGCCCCAAGGGCAAGATGATCAACCAGATCCAGGAGGACACCGGCGCCGACATCACGATCGAGGACGACGGCACGATCTACATCGGCGCGGTCGACGGACCGTCCGCCGAGGCCGCCCGCACCACGATCAACAGCATCGCCAACCCGACCATGCCGGAGGTCGGCGAGCGCTACCTGGGCACGGTCGTGAAGACGACCACCTTCGGTGCGTTCGTGTCGCTGCTCCCGGGCAAGGACGGTCTGCTGCACATCTCGCAGATCCGCAAGCTCGCCGGCGGCAAGCGTGTGGAGAACGTCGAGGACGTTCTCGGTGTGGGCGCCAAGGTCCAGGTCGAGATCGCCGAGATCGACTCCCGCGGCAAGCTCTCCCTGATCCCGGTCGTCGAGGGCGAAGAGAGCGACGACAAGAAGGACGACACCGACCAGTGACGTCGAGCAGCTCCACGGCGACGGCCCGCACCTCTTCGGAGGCGCGGGCCGTCGCCCGTACCCAAACCCTGATCAAGGGCGAGAACGGCATCGGCACCGTCCGCAAGACCACCCTCCCGGGCGGACTGCGCATCGTCACCGAGACCCTGCCCTCGGTGCGCTCCGCGACCTTCGGTATCTGGGCGCATGTCGGCTCCCGCGACGAGACGCCGTCCCTGAACGGCGCCACGCACTACCTGGAGCACCTGCTCTTCAAGGGCACCACACGCAGGTCCGCACTCGACATCTCGTCCGCGATCGACGCGGTCGGCGGCGAGATGAACGCGTTCACGGCGAAGGAGTACACGTGCTACTACGCACGCGTGCTCGACGCCGACCTGCCCCTCGCCATCGACGTCGTCTGCGACATGCTGACCGCCTCGCTCATCATCGAGGAGGACGTCGACATCGAGCGTGGCGCCATCCTCGAAGAGATCGCGATGACCGAGGACGACCCGGGCGACTGCGTACACGACCTGTTCGCGCACACCATGTTCGGCGACAACCCTCTCGGCCGCCCGGTCCTCGGCACGGTCGACACCGTCAACGCCCTCACCGCCGACCGCATCCGGCGCTTCTACAAGAAGCACTACGACCCGACCCACCTCGTGGTCGCGGCGGCCGGCAACGTCGACCACAACAAGGTCGTACGACAGGTCCGCGCGGCCTTCGAGAAGGCGGGCGCCTTCAGGAACGCCGAGGCGGCCCCCATCGCCCCGCGCGACGGCCGCCGCACGATCCGCACCTCGGGCCGCGTGGAACTCCTCGGCCGCAAGACCGAACAGGCGCACGTCGTCCTCGGCATGCCCGGCCTGGCCCGCACGGACGACCGCCGCTGGGCCCTCGGCGTGCTCAACACGGCGCTCGGCGGCGGCATGTCGTCCCGCCTGTTCCAGGAAGTCCGCGAGAAGCGCGGCCTGGCCTACAGCGTGTACTCGTACACCTCGGGTTTCGCCGACTGCGGCCTGTTCGGCGTCTACGCCGGCTGCCGGCCCTCGCAGGTCCACGACGTGCTGAAGATCTGCCGCGACGAACTGGACCATGTCGCCGAGCACGGCCTCTCCGACGACGAGATCGACCGCGCCATCGGTCAGCTGCGCGGCTCCACGGTCCTGGGCCTCGAGGACACGGGCGCGCTGATGAACCGTATCGGCAAGAGCGAGCTGTGCTGGGGCGAGCAGATGTCCGTCGACGACCTGCTGGTCCGGATAGCCTCGGTCACCCCGGACGACGTCCGCTCGGTCGCCCGCGAGATCCTGGGACAGCGGCCCTCGCTGTCGGTCATCGGCCCGCTCAAGGACAAGCAGGCGGCCCGTCTGAACGACGCCGTCGCCTGACCACCTCCGGCAATTTCAGAACTCCGTGAAGGAAGCAAGAAGATGAGCAAGCTGCGTGTGGCGGTCCTCGGCGCGAAGGGCCGCATCGGTGCCGAGGCGGTACGGGCCGTCGAGGCGGCCGAGGACATGGAGCTGGTGGCCGCCCTCGGCCGGGGGGACACGCTGGAGGCGCTGGCCGAGTCCGGCGCCCAGGTCGCGGTCGAACTGACCACCCCCGCCTCGGTGATGGAGAACCTCGAGTACTGCGTGGGCCACGGCATCCACGCGGTCGTCGGCACGACCGGCTGGACCGACGAGCGCCTCGCGCAGCTGAACGGCTGGCTGGCCGAGTCCCCGCGGACAGGTGTCCTCATCGCGCCCAACTTCTCCGTCGGCGCCGTCCTCACGATGAAGTTCGCGCAGATCGCCGCGCCCTACTTCGAGTCGGTCGAGGTTGTCGAACTGCACCACCCCAAGAAGGTGGACGCCCCCTCCGGCACCGCCACGCGCACGGCACAGCTCATCGCCGAGGCCCGCGCGAAGGCCGGTTCGGCCCCGGCACCGGACGCCACGGAGACGGCCCTGGACGGCGCGCGCGGCGCCAGCGTCGACGGCATCCCGGTGCACGCGATCCGGCTGCGCGGCCTGCTCGCCCACCAGGAGGTCCTGCTCGGCGGCGAGGGCGAGACCCTGACCGTCCGGCACGACTCCCTGCACCACAGCAGCTTCATGCCGGGCATCCTGCTCGGCGCCCGCCGCGTGGTGACCACCCCGGGTCTGACCTTCGGGCTGGAACACTTCCTGGACCTGGGCTGACACCCACCATGCGCGCCAAGCTCTCCTACGCCATAACGGCCGCCGTCCTGGTCTTCTACTTCGTCCTGGTCGGCAGCCGCGGCGTCATGCTCATCCAGTCCGGCACGGTCCTCACCGTCACCTTCGGTGTCGCGGTCCTGATCCTGCCGGTCATCGGCCTGTGGTTCCTGTGGAAGAACACCCAGTTCGTCCGCAAGGCCAACGCCCTCGCCGCCGAACTCGACGCCGAGGGCGGACTGCCTGTCGACGAACTCAGGCGCACGTCCGGCGGCCGTATCGACCGCGACTCGGCCGACGAGGTCTTCGCCAAGCGCAAGGCCGAGACGGAGGCCGCTCCCGACGACTGGCGCAGCTGGTTCCGCCTCGCCGTCGCCTACCACGACGCCCGCGACACCCCACGTGCCCGCAAGGCCATGCAACGCGCCATCGCCCTGCACGACGGCAGAACGGTCGAGGCCTGACCCACACCGCGGCCGTACGCCGAAGGGGCCGGCCCGCAGACACAGCGGGCCGGCCCCTTCGTACGAACGCCGGTCAGTCGCGCGCGTGCTCCGCCGCCCATGCCTCGATCGCGTCCGCCGCCCGGTCGAACGACCCGGCCCGCGCCAGGAAGTCGGCGCTGTGCGTGGTCAGCAGCACCGGCGCGTCCTGCGCCGCGCGGTCATTGCGTACGAGGACCAGAGCCTGCCCCTGCACCGTGCGCGGCAGCCCGAGCCAGCGCACCGGCTGCTGCACCGTCCGCACGGCGACGATCCGGTCCCAGGGGGTCGTGCGCGTGCCGAAGAAGCTCACCTGGCGCAGTCCGCGCGCACTCACCCACGCGCCCACGCGCAGCAGTCGCAGGGCGACCGCGATGACGGCCAGCGCGATGCCGAAGACCACAGCGGAGTCCGGGGCCGGGGCGGTGAACGCGATGATGACCGCGGCGAACAGCACGAACGAGGCGAGGAGCAGCCAGAGCGCCGCAGCGCCGACCCGCCAGGGCCCTGGACGGTAGGGGCGCCGCCAGCGGTCGCGGTCGTCGAACGGCAGCGCGATGTCGTCGGCTGCCTCGAAAGCGCGGTCGGCCGTCAGGAAGGGCAGGGGCACGGTTGGTCCTCACTCAATCCATGCATGGGCTGTGCCCGGTGAGGTTATCCGGCTGTGTCCCCGCTCACCACTCTTGGGGGGCCGGACGAGTCAGTGCCCCTGAGACGCCTGTGACTGCTGAGCCGGTGTCGAGGCGGGGGTGGACAGCGCCGGCGTGCCGAGGACCAGGGAGCCCACGAGTCCGGCGACGATCGTGAGCCCCAGCAGCCAGCGCCCGGCTATCTGACCGGCGGAGGCCCGCTGACGGGGCGGGGGAGCGACATTGCTGTGGAGCCTGTCGGCTCCGGCGAGAAAGGCGAACGGGACGGGCTCACGCCGGCGGAACATCGGTGCTGCGTCTCCCTTCGGGGATCGAACGAATCACTGTCATCAACACAGACGAGCGATTGCCCCAAAGGGTGCCCGGTTTCGCCGAATTCACAGAATTTCGCCGACGTATGTCGTGTCCCGCTACCGAACGCCCCGTTGTCAGTGCCGGCCCGGGGTGTGCCGCGCGGGCTCCGCCGTAGAGTGAGCGCCGCCTGAGCGACGTGACGGAAGGATCCGCCGAGCCGTGACCGAGACCCCTGCCGACGGCCGCGTGCCCAGCTTCCGCAGCGACGTCACCGTCGAACTGGTCAAGCACACCGCGTCCGACGCCGACGTGCTGTTCGCCGCCCGCGTCTCGACCCTCGGCGAGCAGTCCCTGGACGAGACGAACAGGGATCCAGAGCGCTCCAAGGGCCTGATCAACTACCTCATGCGGGACCGCCACGGCAGCCCCTTCGAGCACAACTCGATGACGTTCTTCATCAGCGCGCCGATCTTCGTCTTCCGCGAGTTCATGCGCCACCGGGTCGGATGGTGCCTGCCGGGTGACGCCATGATCGGTGTCGGCACCGGCAAGAACGGCAAGAGCAAACGCCTCGCGGACATCCATGAGGACTGGAAGCCCGGTGCGCCCGATCCTGATTCCACGGGGCGTACGCGCAGGCCGAACTCCTCCCGGAACCTTCTGGCCGACACGATCAATCTGGAGACAGGGCTGGCGGAGAAGGCGCCCATGGCGGACGTGTTCGAGTCCGGCGTGAAGCCGATCCTCAAAGTGGCGACGGCCAACGGCAAGGCTCTGCGCTGCACCGCGGACCACCGTGTGTGGACGCCCGACGGCTGGGCTCGCGCCGGCGAATTGCGCGCCGGCGACCGGGTCGGGCAACTGGGCGGCGTGGGTGTCGGCCGGCGGGCGGGTATCCCGAAGCACCTCCGCGTGCGCTGGGAGGGCGTCGTCGCCGTCGTCCCCGACGGGGAGGAGATGACCTACGACATCTCCATGCCGCCGCCGCACCACAACTTCATCGCGGACGGCTTTGTCGTACACAATTCGTACAACGAGGAGTCCGGGCGCTACCGCGAGCTCCAGCCGGTCTTCTACGTTCCCGGCAAGGACCGCAAGCTGGTCCAGCAGGGCCGCCCCGGCAGGTACGAGTTCGTCCACGGCACCCCCGAACAGCAAGAGGCCGTGACCGCCGCCATGGAGGAGTCCTACCGGCACTCCTACGCCGCGTACCAGGAGATGCTGGCGGCCGGCGTCGCCCGCGAGGTCGCCCGCGCCACTCTCCCGGTCGGCCTGTTCTCCTCCATGTACGCCACCTGCAACGCCCGCTCGCTGATGCACTTCCTCAGCCTGCGCACCCGGCACGACCTGGCGAAGGTCCCGTCCTTCCCGCAGCGGGAGATCGAGATGGTCGGCGAGAAGATGGAGGCCGAGTGGGCCCGGCTCATGCCGCTCACACACGCCGCCTTCAACACGAACGGCCGTGTGGCGCCGTAGCGCACCCCCGTTCGCCAACCGGGCACAGATGTGCGGGCCGGCCTCGCGAAGTGTCCGTATTGCGGCATTTGGAGAAGTTCATCTAGCCTGATCAAACGGACCCGGTACTGCTTGAACCCCCGAGCAGGCAGTACCGGGCTCCGCATTTGTCCGGACTTATCCCGCACCCCAAGGGCAGACCACGCATTGAGCAGCGAGTAGCGTGTTACCCATGGCTCCGACCTCCACTCCGCAGACCCCCTTCGGGAGGGTCCTCACCGCCATGGTCACGCCCTTCACGGCGGACGGCGCACTCGACCTCGACGGCGCTCAGCGGCTCGCCACCCACCTGGTGGATGCAGGCAACGACGGCCTGATCATCAACGGCACCACCGGCGAGTCCCCCACGACCAGCGACGCGGAGAAATCGGATCTCGTACGGGCCGTACTGGAGGCGGTCGGCGACCGCGCCCACGTCGTGGCCGGAGTCGGCACGAACGACACCCACCACAGCACCGAGCTCGCCCAGGCCGCCGAGAAGGTCGGCGCCCACGGCCTCCTGGTCGTGACGCCGTACTACAACAAGCCCCCGCAGGAAGGCCTGTACCGGCACTTCAAGGCCGTCGCCGACGCCGCCGAGCTGCCGGTCATGCTCTACGACATCCCGGGCCGCAGCGGCGTGCCGATCAGCTCCGAGACGCTGGTCCGCCTCGCGGAGCACCCGCAGATCGTCGCCAACAAGGACGCCAAGGGTGACCTCGGCCGCGCGAGCTGGGCGATCGCGCGCTCCGGCCTTGCCTGGTACTCCGGCGACGACATGCTGAACCTGCCGCTGCTCTCCGTGGGCGCGGTCGGTTTCGTCTCGGTCGTCGGCCACGTGGTCACACCCGACCTGCGCGCCCTTGTTGACGCCTTCGTCTCCGGCGACGTACAGAAGGCCACGGAGATCCACCAGAAGCTGCTCCCGGTCTACACGGGCATGTTCCGCACTCAGGGAGTCATGACCACCAAGGCCGCACTCGCCCTCCAGGGCCTGCCCGCGGGACCCCTGCGAGCACCCATGGTCGAGTGCACGTCCGAAGAGATCGCCCAGCTCAAGATCGATCTTGCTGCGGGCGGGGTACAGCTCTGACACCAGACTTGGCACCACAGGCTTCACAACTGAATAAGCGGGCCACCGGTGCCTGCACCCCACAACGACAACTGCTCATGCACGAACGTCATGCGCGCCACGTGCCCACCGGTACGTGGCGCGTGTGGTGAGGAGAGTCTTTTGAGTCATCCGCATCCCCAACTCGGCCTGCCCGCGCCGCTTCCCGAAGGTGGCCTGCGCGTCACCCCGCTGGGCGGTCTCGGCGAGATCGGCCGGAACATGACGGTCTTCGAATACGGCGGCCGTCTTC
>NZ_CM177859.1:7012500-9947148 GCF_058267695.1 Streptomyces sp. DF42
ACTAAGGCCCCTAAGCGTACGCTAAGTGGGAAAGGATGTGGAGTCGCACAGACAACCAGGAGGTTGGCTTAGAAGCAGCCACCCTTGAAAGAGTGCGTAATAGCTCACTGGTCTAGTGATTCCGCGCCGACAATGTAGCGGGGCTCAAGCGTACCGCCGAAGTCGTGTCATTGCAGCATGAGGGCCAACGCCCGCTGTGATGGGTAGGGGAGCGTCGTGTGCCGGGTGAAGCCGCGCCGGAAGGCAGTGGTGGACGGTTCACGAGTGAGAATGCAGGCATGAGTAGCGATACACACGTGAGAAACGTGTGCGCCGATTGACTAAGGGTTCCTGGGTCAAGCTGATCTGCCCAGGGTAAGTCGGGACCTAAGGCGAGGCCGACAGGCGTAGTCGATGGATAACCGGTTGATATTCCGGTACCCGCTGTGAAGCGTCAAACATTGAATCAGGCGATGCTAAGTCCGTGAAGCCGTTCCGGACCCTTCGGGGAATGGAAAGTGGTGGAGCCGACGGACCAGACTTGTAGTAGGTGAGTGATGGGGTGACGCAGGAAGGTAGTCCAGCCCGGGCGGTGGTTGTCCCGGGGTAAGGGTGTAGCCCGTCATCCAGGTAAATCCGGATGGCATGTGGGTGAGACCTGATGCCGAGCCGATTGTGGTGAAGTGGATGATCCTATGCTGTCGAGAAAAGCCTCTAGCGAGTTTCATGGCGGCCCGTACCCTAAACCGACTCAGGTGGTCAGGTAGAGAATACCGAGGCGTTCGGGTGAACTATGGTTAAGGAACTCGGCAAAATGCCCCCGTAACTTCGGGAGAAGGGGGGCCATCACTGGTGATGACATTTTCTGTCTGAGCTGGGGGTGGCCGCAGAGACCAGCGAGAAGCGACTGTTTACTAAAAACACAGGTCCGTGCGAAGCCGTAAGGCGATGTATACGGACTGACGCCTGCCCGGTGCTGGAACGTTAAGGGGACCGGTTAGTGCGCTTTCGGGCGTGCGAAGCTGAGAACTTAAGCGCCAGTAAACGGCGGTGGTAACTATAACCATCCTAAGGTAGCGAAATTCCTTGTCGGGTAAGTTCCGACCTGCACGAATGGCGTAACGACTTCTCGACTGTCTCAACCATAGGCCCGGTGAAATTGCACTACGAGTAAAGATGCTCGTTTCGCGCAGCAGGACGGAAAGACCCCGGGACCTTTACTACAGTTTGATATTGGTGTTCGGTTCGGCTTGTGTAGGATAGCTGGGAGACTGTGAACTCTGGACGCCAGTTCAGGGGGAGTCGTCGTTGAAATACCAGTCTGGTCGTGCTGGATGTCTAACCTGGGTCCGTGATCCGGATCAGGGACAGTGTCTGATGGGTAGTTTAACTGGGGCGGTTGCCTCCTAAAGAGTAACGGAGGCGCCCAAAGGTTCCCTCAGCCTGGTTGGCAATCAGGTGTTGAGTGTAAGTGCACAAGGGAGCTTGACTGTGAGACCGACGGGTCGAGCAGGGACGAAAGTCGGGACTAGTGATCCGGCGGTGGCTTGTGGAAGCGCCGTCGCTCAACGGATAAAAGGTACCCCGGGGATAACAGGCTGATCTTCCCCAAGAGTCCATATCGACGGGATGGTTTGGCACCTCGATGTCGGCTCGTCGCATCCTGGGGCTGGAGTCGGTCCCAAGGGTTGGGCTGTTCGCCCATTAAAGCGGTACGCGAGCTGGGTTTAGAACGTCGTGAGACAGTTCGGTCCCTATCCGCTGCGCGCGCAGGAATATTGAGAAGGGCTGTCCCTAGTACGAGAGGACCGGGACGGACGAACCTCTGGTGTGCCAGTTGTTCTGCCAAGGGCATGGCTGGTTGGCTACGTTCGGGAGGGATAACCGCTGAAAGCATCTAAGCGGGAAGCCTGCTTCGAGATGAGTATTCCCACCCACTTGATGGGGTAAGGCTCCCAGTAGACGACTGGGTTGATAGGCCGGATCTGGAAGCCCAGTAATGGGTGGAGGTGACCGGTACTAATAGGCCGAGGGCTTGTCCTCAGTTGCTCGCGTCCACTGTGTTGGTTCTGAAACCACGAACAGCCCCGTTGTCGGGCCACGACAACGGTGCGGCAGGTTCAACAGTTTCATAGTGTTTCGGTGGTTATAGCGTGAGGGAAACGCCCGGTTACATTCCGAACCCGGAAGCTAAGCCTTACAGCGCCGATGGTACTGCAGGGGGGACCCTGTGGGAGAGTAGGACGCCGCCGAACAATCATTCAAAGGGTTGGACCCTGAACTTCGGTTCAGGGTCCAACCCTTTTTTGTTCTGCGTCACTTGGAGTTCACGTTGCGCAACAACCATCCGAGTCATGGGTACTGCTGCAATGCTCAGGGCCGCCGGCGTCGGTGTCGGTGACGAGGTTGTCGTGCCGGCCTTCGGGAACGCCGAAGTCGCCGGAGCGGTCGCCCTCGCGGGTGCGCTGCCGGTGTTCGCCGACATAGATCCGTTGACCTACTGCCTGGACGCCTCCGCTGTCGAGGCAGCCGTAACTCCGCGGACGGCAGCGATTATTGTCGTGCACCGCTTCGGTCGGCCGGCTGACATCGCGCGGCTGCATGGGGTGGGACAGCGGCACCAGCTTCTGGTGCTGGAGCAGGGCGAGTCAGAGGTGCCGTATGACGAGATCGCACAGCGACGGGAGCGTGCCGCTTATCTCGACGCCAAGTTGAGGGGCGTACGGACGCCCGACGGCGGTGACGGGCACACGTATCAGCAGTACGTCGTCCGGGTGCCCGGGAATGGGCGGCCGGACCGGGATGCCTTTGCCCGGGCCGTGCGGTCCAGGGGCGTTGAGTGCCGGGTGCCGGTGAAGACGCCCGTGCATCGGCTGCCGGAATTCCGTCGCTGCGTGTCCTTGCCGGAGACCGAGCGCGCGGCCGATGAGACCCTCGCGCTGCCTGTGGACGCCGCGTTGACGAAGCGGGACATGCAGCGGATCGTCGGCGCGTGCAATGCACTGGGCGGACTGCTCCAGCCTGCTTTCTGAGCGGTTGGGAGCAGGTGTCTGTTCGGGGTATGATCTATTCCGTTGCCGCGAGGGAAACCTCGTAAGGCAACAGGCCCCTATAGCTCAGTCGGTAGAGCGTCTCCATGGTAAGGAGAAGGTCAACGGTTCGATTCCGTTTGGGGGCTCCAGGCAGAAGGCCCCGCCCAACTGGGCGGGGCCTTCTTCGTGTTCCGACGTCTGTCAGTCCTTGTGGAGGCCCGGGACTCGCATGGCCAGGATCGCCATGTCGTCGGACGGGGCGTCGGATGCGAAGCGTTCCACCGCGCGCATGATGCGGGCGGCGACCGCGCCCGCGGTCAGGCCCGTGCAGGTGGTGAGGACGTCGCTGAGGCCGTCGTCGCCCAGCATGCGGGTGCCCTCGCGGCGCTCCGTGACGCCGTCCGTGACGCACAGCAGGACATCGCCCGGGTCGAGGGTGACCGTCTGCTCGTAGAGCTCCAGATCCTCCATGACGCCCAGGAGCGGTTGCGGTTCGGCGGCCGGCTCCACCGTGCCGTCCTGCCGCAGGCGGAGTGGGAGGGGGTGTCCGGCGCAGACCACCTTCAGTTCCGCGCTGCCGTCCTCCTGCGGTCGCATCTCGCCGTAGAGAAGGGTCAGGAAGCGGCTGCGGGCGCCTTCGTCGAGAATGGCCGAGTTCAGTCGTTCCAGCACGGCCGGGCCGCTGAGGCCCTCGCGGGCCAGCAGACGCAGGGCGTGCCGGGCCAGGCCCGTGACCGCGGCCGCGTTCGGGCCCGTACCGCAGACGTCGCCGATGGCGAAGCCGTAGGCGCCGTCGCTGATCGGGAAGAGATCGTAGAAGTCACCGCCGACCTCGTTGCCCTCGCCGGCCGCGCGGTAGATGACCTCGACCTCGACGCCGTCGATCTCCGGGAGTTCGGGCGGCAGGAGGCTGCGCTGGAGGGCCTGGCTGATGGCCGTGCGCTCGGAGTACAGGCGGGCGTTGTCGAGGGCGAGGGCGGCCCTGCGGCTCAAGTCCTCGGCCAGTTCCAGGATTTCCTGGCGGAAGTGTTCGTCGGTGGGCTTGCCCAGCGTCAGCATGCCGATGACGCGGTTGCGGGCAACCAAGGGGAGCACGACTGTCTCGCCGCCCACCGCGGAGGCCGTGGCGAGCGTGGGACCGATGCCCGAGGCGATCTGACGGGTCGGACCGCCACTGAGGCCGAGGCTGCGCATGGAACTGCGCAGGGCTGCCTGGTGGGCCACCTCGCCGGGAGCCGACCAGACACGGGCGCCGGGGGTGGGGACCGGATCGGGCGGGGACACCTTCGAGAGCAACGACTTGATGCCGTCGATGAGTTCCTCGTCCTCGTGCAGGACATACGAGAGGTAGGGCTCGGAGGCCTGGTCGGCGATCGTGTAGACGGCGCACCAGGTGGCGAGTGTGGGGACCGTCATCTGGGCCATCAGGGCCAGGGTCTGGTCGCGGTCCAGGGTGCCGGCCAGCAGGTCGGAGGCCTCGACGAGGAAGCTCAGGGAGCCTCGGCGCAGGCGTTCCAGTTCGCCGAGGCGGGCCGACTCGACCGCCAACGCGATGCGGTCCGCGGCGAATTGGAGGCGCAGGGCCTCTTCGTTCGAGTATCTGCCTGGTCCCTCCGCCGCCACGCCGAGGGAGCCGGTGAGGCGTCCCTCGACCTTGAGGGGGACCGTGACGACCGAGCGCATGCACGTGCCGCTGAGGAGCGGGACCGCGCCCGGTACGGCCGCCAGGTCGTCGTGGACCGCCGGCATGCGGGCGGAGCCGTAGCGGCCGGGGCCCGCTTCGACGGGCACGCGGGCGAAGCGCTGGCGGGCGGAGGGCAGGCCGGTGGAGGCGCGGACCTCCAACTCCGTTTCGTCGTCGGTCGCGAGGAGCAGGAAGGCGGAGTCGGCGTCGAGCATGTCGCGGGCGCGCTCCACCGTCCGCTGGAGGAGGCCGTCGAGGTCGTCCGGGGCCGGCGAGCCGATGAACACCTCGAACGGGTCGGAGCTCTGACCGTCGGAGGTGGTCGCCGAGTCGGAGGACGGGATGCGCAGTGGGGTCTGCAGGACGGCCCGCTCGTGTTCCCGCACGAGGAGGCAGACCGTGGAGGGCTCGCCGCCCGTGTCGCGGACACGGAGGTGGGAGGCGTACACCGGAGCGACGCGGCCGTTGGCGCCTCTGATGCCGTAGCTGCCCTCCCAGCGGGAGAGCTGGAGCGCCTCCACGATGCCCGTGCTGGTGCCGGGGGTGTGCGGCCAGGCGGCGAAGTCGGTGAGGGGCTTGCCGGTGACCTGTTCGGCCGGGTAGCCGAAGAGTTCCTCCGCGTCCTCGTTCCACGACGTGATGGAGCCGGTGCGGTCGATCTGGATGACCGCCACGCGGACCCGGCCGTCGGCGAGGGGGAGGAGGTCGGAGGGGAGCGAGGGGCCCGCCGCGCGCGTACCGACAGAGCGCTGGGGGAGGTCCAGGTGGAACCAGACCTGCTTCTGCGTCGGCGTGTAGTCGACGCCCCAGCGGCTGGCGAGCGCCGCGCACAGCTGAAGCCCGCGGCCGCCCTCGCGGTCGGGGCTGCCCATGGTGACGGGGTGGCCCTGGAGGGGGATCTCGCGCTCCGGGTAGCGGTCGGCCACCTCGATCCGTACACCCTCGTCGCTGCGCAGGCACAGGACGTCCGCGGACGTGCCGGCATGCACCACGGCGTTGGTCACCAGCTCGCTGGTGAGGACCACGGCGTCGTCGACGATGTCGGCGAAGCCCCAGCCCTGAAGGGTGTCGCGGACGAAGGAGCGGGCCGTCGCCACCGATCGTCCGACGGGCTCGAAGCTGGCGGCCGCGCGCGCGGTGATCACAGAACTCCTCGTCCGGTTGTCGACGGGCAGGGCTGCCTGGCCGACCGGCTCCTGCCGCTGATGCGGCAGGCCGCCCGTCGGCCGGGGGTCCGGGGGCTGTCCCCCCGGGATCAGTCCGGTGGTCATGTTGTGCGGCCGCCCCTCCGATGCCCGCTCGTGCTCGTGCCACCGCCCAGGCCGGACGGACCGGCGCGGCTGGACAGCCGCATGCAAGGTTACTTACCTTCGCCGTCCATGCGGATGCCGGTCTGCAGTGTTTCCGCCCAGAGGGTGTGCGGACGATGTGCGAAGCTGCCGAACTGTTATGGCCGGGTTCAGGCAGGGTGAAACACTGGGCAAGCTTCTTGTGAAGGTCCGGGCAGGCTGAGTGACTTCCGCGCACAGCGGGCAGCAGCCCGTGGTGTGGCCTGGTTACATCCGGCAGAACTACGCAGTAGTAACTGGTACGGCGAACGGTAGTACCGGAGCACAGCAGTAACGGTCGACCCCTGCGGGAGGGACACAGTGGAGTCTGGCGCAGCGACGCGGGGCACTAAGACGCGCGCGAAAGGCGGACAGTCCCTGAGTAACCAGCGTAAACCGCGTGGTGGGACCACCGCGGTGGACACGGCTGCCATGAACCGGCTGCTGGCGGCTCTCGTGGCGATGCGCGACGGGAACTTCCGTAAACGGCTCACGGTGTCCGGGGACGGCGTGATGTCCGAGATTGCAGCGGTTTTCAACGAGGTGGCCGACCGTAATCTGCATCTGACGGGTGAGCTGTCGCGGGTGCGGCGCATGGTGGGCCGTGAGGGCAAGCTCACCGAGCGGCTGGAGACGGGCGCCTACGAGGGTTCCTGGGTGGCCGCCATCGAGGCGTCCAACGCGCTCGTGGACGACCTCGTACGGCCCGTCTCCGAGGTCGGCCGGGTGCTGTCGGCGGTGGCGGAGGGCGATCTGTCGCCGCGCATGGAGCTGCGGACGCAGGCCCAGGACGGGACCGGGCATCCGCTGCGGGGGGAGTTCCTCAAGGTCGGCCGGACCGTGAACAACCTTGTCGACCAGCTGTCGACGTTCACCGACGAGGTCACGCGCGTGGCCAGCGAGGTGGGCACCGAGGGCAAGCTGGGCGGTCAGGCACGCGTGCGTGGCATGTCGGGTTCGTGGAAGGACCTCACGGACTCCGTCAACACGATGGCGTACCGGCTGACGGCCCAGGTGCGGGACATCGCCCTGGTGACGACCGCGGTGGCCAAGGGGGACCTGTCCCGGAAGGTCACGGTTCACGTCGCCGGCGAGATGCTGGAGCTGAAGAACACCGTCAACACGATGGTGGACCAGCTGTCGTCCTTCTCCTCCGAGGTGACGCGAGTCGCGCGCGAGGTGGGCACGGAGGGCGAGCTCGGTGGTCAGGCGCAGGTGCCGGGTGTGGCCGGTGTGTGGAAGGACCTCACCGATTCGGTGAACCTCATGGCCGGCAACCTGACGGCCCAGGTGCGCGGTATCGCGCAGGTCACCACCGCGGTCGCCAACGGTGACCTGTCGCAGAAGGTCACCGTGTCGGCACGCGGTGAGGTCGCGCAGCTCGCGGACACGATCAACCAGATGACCGAGACGCTGCGGATCTTCGCGGACGAGGTCACGCGCGTGGCCAACGAGGTCGGTGCCGCGGGGCAGCTGGGCGGTCAGGCGAACGTGCCGGGCGCGGCGGGCACGTGGAAGGACCTGACGGACTCCGTCAACACGGTGTTCCGGAATCTGACCATTCAGGTGAGGGACATCGCGGCCGTCACGACGGCGGTGGCCAACGGTGATCTCTCCCAGAAGGTCACGGTCGACGTGGCCGGCGAGATGCTCGAGCTGAAGAACACCGTCAACGGCATGGTCGACCAGCTGTCGTCGTTCGGCTCCGAGGTGACGCGTGTGGCCCGTGAGGTCGGCGTCGAGGGTGAGCTGGGCGGGCAGGCGCAGGTGCCGGGCGCGGCCGGAACCTGGAAGGACCTGACCGACTCGGTCAACACGGCGTTCCGCAACCTCACCGGGCAGGTGCGCAACATCGCCCAGGTGACGACGGCGGTGGCCAACGGTGATCTGTCGCAGAAGGTCACCGTGGACGTCTCCGGCGAGATGCTCCAGCTGAAGAACACCGTGAACACGATGGTGGACCAGCTGTCGTCCTTCGCCGACCAGGTCACGCGGATGGCCCGGGACGTGGGCACGGAGGGCCGGCTGGGCGGGCAGGCGGTCGTACCGGGTGTGGCCGGTACGTGGAAGGAGCTCACCGACTCCGTCAACGGCATGGCCGGGAACCTGACGGCCCAGGTGCGCAACATCGCGCAGGTGACCACCGCGGTCGCCCGGGGTGATCTCTCCCAGAAGATCGACGTCGACGCGCGCGGGGAGATCCTGGAGCTGAAGAACACCATCAACACGATGGTCGACCAGCTCTCCGGGTTCGCCGACCAGGTGACCCGCGTGGCCCGTGAGGTGGGCACGGAGGGGCGTCTGGGCGGGCAGGCGCAGGTGCCCGGTGTGGCCGGTGTGTGGCGGGACCTGACCGATTCCGTGAACGGCATGGCCGGGAACCTGACGGCCCAGGTGCGCAACATCGCGCAGGTCGCGACGGCGGTGGCCCGGGGTGACCTGTCCCAGAAGATCACCGTGGACGCGCGCGGGGAGATCCTGGAGCTGAAGAACACCCTGAACACGATGGTCGACCAGCTGTCGTCGTTCGCGGAGGAGGTCACCAGGGTCGCCCGCGAGGTGGGCACCGAGGGCCAGCTGGGCGGTCAGGCCGAGGTGCAGGGTGTCTCCGGCACCTGGAAGGACCTCACGCAGTCCGTGAACTTCATGGCGAACAACCTGACCATCCAGGTGCGCAACATCGCCGAGGTCACGACCGCCGTCGCCAAGGGGGACCTGTCCAAGAAGATCACTGTTGACGCGAAGGGCGAGATTCTTGAGCTCGTCACGACGGTCAACACGATGGTCGACCAGCTGTCCAGTTTCGCCGAGCAGGTGACGCGGGTGGCCCGTGAGGTGGGCACCGAGGGCATCCTGGGCGGCCAGGCGCACGTACCGGGTGTCACGGGCATCTGGAAGGACCTCAGCGGCAACGTCAACCTGATGGCCAAGAACCTGACCATGCAGGTGCGCAACATCTCCCAGGTCGCGGCGGCCGTCGCCAACGGCGACCTGACGCGGACGGTGACGATCGAGGCGCGCGGCGAGGTCCAGCAGCTCGCCGACACCTTCAACACCATGGTGAAGACGCTGAGTTCGTTCGCCGACCAGGTCACCAAGGTGGCCCGTGAGGTGGGCACGGACGGCATCCTCGGCGGCCAGGCGCATGTACCGGGTGTGGCGGGTACGTGGAAGGACCTCACCGACTCCGTGAACGGCATGGCGTCCAATCTGACCGGTCAGGTGCGCAACATCGCCATGGTCACCACGGCCATCGCCAAGGGTGACTTGACCAAGAAGATCGACATTGACGCCCGTGGCGAGATTCTTGAGCTCAAGACGACGATCAACACGATGGTCGACCAGCTGTCCAGCTTTGCCGAAGAGGTCACCCGAGTCGCCCGTGAGGTGGGTACGGAGGGTCAGCTCGGCGGTCAGGCACGCGTGCGTGACGTGGATGGGACCTGGCGCGACCTCACGGAGTCCGTGAACGAGATGGCCGGGAACCTGACCCGGCAGGTGCGCGCCATCGCGCGCGTGGCGACCGCGGTGACCCGCGGTGACCTGAACCTGAAGATCGACGTCGACGCGTCCGGCGAGATCCAGGAACTGCAGGACTACATCAACAAGATGATCGCCAACCTGCGCGACACCACGATCGCCAACAAGGAACAGGACTGGCTGAAGGGCAACCTGGCCCGTATCTCCGCACTGATGCAGGGCCGCCGCGACCTGCAGGACGTGGCGTCGCTGATCATGAGCGAGCTGACGCCGGTGGTCTCCGCGCAGCACGGCGCCTTCTTCGTGGCGATGACGCCCGTCGACGGCAAGGAGCTCAGCCCCGGGGGCGAGGACGCGTACGAGCTGCGCATGCTCGGGTCGTACGGCTACTCGATGGGCTCCATGCCGACGTCGTTCCGGCCCGGCGAGGCGCTGATCGGGACGGCCGCCGAGGAGAAGCGCACGATCCTGGTGGAGAACGCGCCCAGTGGCTACCTGAAGATCTCCTCCGGCCTCGGCGAGGCGCCACCCGCGCAGGTGATCGTCCTTCCCGTGCTGTTCGAGGGCAAGGTGCTCGGCATCATCGAGCTGGCCTCCTTCACTCCCTTCACGCAGATCCAGAAGGACTTCCTCAACCAGATCGCCGAGATGATCGCGACCAGCGTCAACACCATCTCCGTCAACACCAAGACGGAGCAGTTGCTGAAGCAGTCGCAGGAGCTGACCGAGCAACTCCGTGAGCGGTCGGCCGAGTTGGAGAACCGGCAGAAGGCCCTCCAGGCGTCCAACGCGGAGCTGGAGGAGAAGGCCGAGCTGCTGGCCCAGCAGAACCGCGACATCGAGGTGAAGAACACCGAGATCGAGGAGGCGCGGCAGGTCCTGGAGGAGCGCGCCGAGCAGCTCGCCGTGTCGATGCGCTACAAGAGCGAGTTTCTCGCCAACATGTCGCACGAGCTGCGTACGCCGCTCAACTCGCTGCTGATCCTCGCCAAGCTGCTCGCCGACAACGCGGACTCCAACCTCACCCCGAAGCAGGTCGAGTTCGCCGAGACCATTCACGGTGCCGGCTCCGACCTGCTCCAGCTGATCAACGACATCCTCGACCTGTCGAAGGTCGAGGCGGGCAAGATGGACGTCTCCCCGACGCGCATCGCGCTCGTCCAGCTCGTCGACTACGTGGAGGCCACTTTCCGGCCGCTGACCGCGGAGAAGGGCCTGGACCTGTCCGTACGGGTGTCGCCGGAGCTGCCCGCCACACTGCACACCGACGAACAACGGCTGCTGCAGGTGCTGCGGAACCTGTTGTCCAACGCGGTGAAGTTCACCGACTCCGGTGCCGTCGAGCTGGTCATCCGGCCCGCCGGCCGGGACGTGCCCATGGCGATCCGGGAGCAACTGCTCGAAGCCGGGTCGATGACCGATCCGGACGCGGATCTGATCGCGTTCTCCGTGACCGACACCGGTATCGGTATCGCCGCCAGCAAGATGCGAGTGATCTTCGAGGCGTTCAAGCAGGCGGACGGCACGACCAGTCGCAAGTACGGGGGTACCGGGCTCGGCCTGTCGATCTCGCGGGAGATCGCGCAGCTGCTCGGCGGTGAGATCTACGCACAGAGCGAGCCGGGGCGCGGATCGACATTCACGCTGTATTTGCCGCTGCATCCGAGCGAACTGCCGCCGCAGGGCTACCAGCAGGCGCTGCCCGCGCTGGCGGCCGGCGACCTGGTGGCCTCCGCGGATCTTGCGCAGCGCGCCGAGGTGGCGATCGAGACGCCGGCCGAGGTGAAGTCGTACCGCGAGACGCAGAACGGCGCCGCGGCGCTGTTCAGGCGCCGCCGCAGGCCCGGACTCGATGTCGAGCACCGTCTGGCGCCCCAGGAGCAGTGGTCGGCCGCGGAGCAGAGCACGGCGCCGGTTCCGCACCGCGGGATCCGCTTCGGCGGCCAGAAGGTGCTGATCGTCGACGACGACATCCGTAACGTGTTCGCGCTGACCAGCGTGCTGGAGCAGCACGGGCTGTCGGTGCTGTACGCCGAGAACGGCCGCGAGGGCATCGAGGTCCTGGAACAGCACGACGACGTCGCGGTCGTCCTGATGGACATCATGATGCCGGAGATGGACGGCTACGCGACGACCACGGCGATCCGCAGGATGCCGCAGTTCGCGGGTCTGCCGATCATCGCGCTGACCGCGAAGGCGATGAAGGGCGATCGGGAGAAGGCGATCGAGTCGGGGGCCTCCGACTACGTGACCAAACCGGTCGATCCCGATCATCTGCTGTCGGTGATGGACCAGTGGATGCGGGGGGAGTGACGGGAACCATCGATGTTCACGCGGAGTTGCTGACTCAGTGTGGCCGAAGCCGTGTAGAAGTACGGGATTCGGGGAACCTTCTGGTCTCCCCCTACGTTTCTGCTATGTGCACAGTGACATCACGGTGACAGGGTGTGGCGACGGGCGGGGTGCGGCTACGATGACCGGCACAAGGACGGGCGGCGAAAGGGAGTCGTCCCCAGGGGCGGCACCCGGTGCACAGCCGGGGCGAGGAGGGCGGGCCATGGTGCAGAAGGCCAAGATCCTCCTGGTCGATGACCGGCCGGAGAATCTGCTGGCGCTGGAGGCCATCCTCTCTGCGCTCGATCAGACGCTGGTGCGGGCATCGTCCGGGGAGGAAGCGCTCAAAGCACTGCTCACGGACGACTTCGCGGTCATTTTGTTGGACGTCCAGATGCCGGGAATGGACGGTTTCGAAACAGCCGCCCACATCAAGCGGCGAGAACGGACCCGGGACATCCCGATCATCTTCCTCACCGCGATCAACCACGGCCCCCACCACACCTTCCGGGGGTATGCGGCCGGTGCGGTC
Source organism: Streptomyces sp. DF42 (assembly GCF_058267695.1). Classification (NCBI taxonomy): domain Bacteria; kingdom Bacillati; phylum Actinomycetota; class Actinomycetes; order Kitasatosporales; family Streptomycetaceae; genus Streptomyces; species Streptomyces sp. DF42. The sequence continues at coordinate 7,024,870 of NZ_CM177859.1, forward strand.
GACTACATCTCCAAGCCGTTCGACCCGTGGGTGCTGCGGGCGAAGGTCTCGGTGTTCGTCGAGCTGTACATGAAGAACTGCCAGCTCCGGGAGCAGGCGGCGCTGCTGCGGCTCCAGTTGGAGGGCGGTGGCGGCAAGACCGTGGCCGGCGACTCCAAGGAACCTGCCGGACTGCTCGCGGAGCTGTCGGCGCGGCTCGCGGCGGTCGAGGAGCAGGCGGAGGCGCTGTCCAAGCAGCTCGACGACGAGTCGGCGGACGCGGCGGCCGTGGCGACCGCGGCTCATCTCGAACGCAAACTCACGGGACTGCGGCGGGCGCTGGACGCCCTGGAGCCGGGTGCCGGCAGCCCGTCGTCGGTGCCGTCGCAGAACTGACGTTCAGGCGCGGACCAGTTGCCTATGAGCACGCGTCAGTTCCGCGCCCGTTCCAGAGCGACACGAACGGGTGAAGCAGTGGGCACACGTGTCCGTTGCCGTCTCCACCGGTAACCTCACATCTATGGCCTCACGTCCCCCCGCTGCCAAGAAGCAGCCCGCGAAGAAGGCGGCGGCTCCGGCGAAGAAGGCTGCTGCGAAGAAGGCCCCGGCGAAGAAGGCGCCCGCAAGGAAAGCCGCGGCGAGGAAGTCGGCGCCGCCGCCGAAGCCGGCACCGAACCCGACCGGCGGCATCTACAAGCTTGTGCGCGCCCTCTGGTTGGGCGTCGCGCACGCCGTGGGCGCCGTGTTCCGCGGCATAGGGAACGGCGCCAAGAACCTCGACCCGGCGCATCGCAAGGACGGCGTCGCCCTGTTGCTGTTCGGCATCGCACTGATTGTCGCCGCGGGCACGTGGGCCGATCTGCGCGGTCCCGTCGGTGACCTCGTCGAGATCCTGGTGACCGGTGCCTTCGGCCGCCTCGACCTGCTCGTGCCGATACTGCTCGCGGTCATCGCCGTCCGCTTCATCCGCCACCCCGAGCAGCCCGAGGCCAACGGCCGCATCGTGATCGGTCTGTCCGCGCTCGTCATCGGCGTGCTCGGCCAGGTCCACATCGCGTGCGGCGCGCCCGCCCGCGGTGACGGCATGCAGGCCATAAGGGACGCCGGCGGTCTCATCGGTTGGGCCGCGGCCACCCCGCTGACGTACACGATGGGCGAGATGCTCGCCGTACCGCTGCTCGTGCTGCTGACGATCTTCGGCCTGCTCGTCGTCACGGCGACTCCGGTCAACGCCATCCCGCAGCGGCTGCGGCTGCTCGGCATGAAGCTCGGCATCCTTCACGACCCGGAGGACGACGAGCTCTCGGACGACGAGCAGCGCTACGACGACCAGTGGCGCGAGGCGCTGCCCGCGCGCCCGCGCAGGCGTGGACCGGCCCCGGAGGCGTACGACCCCGACGGCGCCGAGCAGGAGGCGCTCTCCAAGCGTCGCGGCCGCCCCAGGCGCTCCGCGGTGCCGCAGCCGGACATGGCGCGTCAGATGGATGCCGTGGACGTCGCCGCGGCGGCCGCTGCCGCGCTCGACGGCGCGGTCATGCACGGGATGCCGCCCTCGCCGGTCGTCGCCGACCTCACCCAGGGGGTGCGGGTCGGGGATCGGGAGGACACCACACCGACACCCGTTCCGACACCCGTTCCGCGGTCCGTCCCGGCGGCGCGCCCCAAGCAGGAGAAGCTGAAGGGTGAGGTCATGGACCTCACCAAGGCCGCGCCCGAGCAGGTCAACGACCTGCCGCCGCGTGCCGAGCAGCTCCAGCTGTCCGGAGACATCACCTACTCCCTGCCTTCGCTCGACCTCCTCACGCGCGGGGGCCCGGGCAAGGCGCGCAGCGCCGCCAACGACGCGGTGGTCGCCTCACTCACGAACGTCTTCTCCGAGTTCAAGGTCGACGCCGCCGTCACCGGCTTCACGCGTGGGCCGACGGTCACGCGCTACGAGGTCGAGCTCGGCCCCGCGGTGAAGGTCGAGCGGATCACCGCGCTGACGAAGAACATCGCGTACGCCGTCGCCAGCCCGGACGTGCGGATCATCAGCCCGATCCCCGGCAAGTCCGCGGTCGGCATCGAAATCCCCAACACCGACCGCGAGATGGTCAACCTCGGCGACGTGCTGCGCCTTGCGGCGGCCGCCGAGGACGAGCACCCGATGCTGGTCGCGCTCGGCAAGGACGTCGAGGGCGGCTATGTGATGGCCAACCTCGCGAAGATGCCGCACGTCCTGGTGGCCGGTGCCACCGGCTCCGGCAAGTCGTCGTGCATCAACTGCCTGATCACGTCGATCATGGTCCGCGCGACTCCCGAGGACGTGCGCATGGTCCTGGTCGACCCCAAGCGGGTCGAGCTGACCGCGTACGAGGGCATCCCGCACCTGATCACGCCGATCATCACCAACCCGAAGCGGGCCGCCGAGGCGCTCCAGTGGGTCGTACGGGAGATGGACCTCCGGTACGACGACCTGGCGGCGTACGGCTACCGGCACATCGACGACTTCAACGAGGCCGTGCGCAACGGCAAGGTGAAGTCGCCGGAGGGCAGTGAGCGGGAGCTGCAGCCGTACCCGTATCTGCTGGTGATCGTCGACGAGCTCGCCGACCTGATGATGGTCGCCCCGCGCGACGTCGAGGACTCGATCGTGCGCATCACACAGCTCGCGCGCGCGGCTGGCATCCACCTCGTGCTCGCGACGCAGCGGCCGTCGGTCGACGTGGTGACCGGTCTGATCAAGGCGAACGTGCCCTCGCGGCTCGCCTTCGCCACCTCCTCGCTCGCCGACAGCCGCGTCATCCTGGACCAGCCCGGTGCCGAGAAGCTGATCGGCAAGGGTGACGGGCTGTATCTGCCGATGGGTCAGAACAAGCCCACCCGTATGCAGGGCGCTTTCGTGACCGAGGACGAGGTCGCCTCCGTCGTCCAGCACTGCAAGGACCAGATGGCGCCCGTCTTCCGGGACGACGTCACCGTGGGCACCAAGCAGAAGAAGGAGATCGACGAGGAGATCGGCGACGACCTCGACCTGCTGTGCCAGGCGGCGGAGCTGGTGGTCTCCACGCAGTTCGGGTCGACGTCCATGCTCCAGCGCAAGCTGCGCGTCGGCTTCGCCAAGGCCGGCCGGCTCATGGACCTCATGGAGTCCAGGGGCATCGTCGGGCCGAGCGAGGGGTCGAAGGCTCGTGACGTTCTTGTGAAGGCTGACGAGCTGGACGGCGTGCTCGCGGTGATCCGCGGGGAGGCTTGAGGGAGAGCCCGTACGGGTGCGGCGAGCGATGCCCGATCGTGACTCACCCGTAAGGGATCATTGAGCAACCGTTTCCCTTCGGCGTACGTCAAGTTGAGGGAAGCGACAAGCGCATACCCCATCATCGGCGTGTCCGGCCATTCCGATGGGCTACAAAGTCCCGCCGCCCGGTTGCCCCACCCATTTGTACCCCCCATAGACTGAACCTCCAGCACAGGTGGCTTAACGCTCGAAAGGCGCCCCCGTGTCCATCGGCAACTCCCCTGAAGACGAGCGTCCGTTCGAAGACGATCGCGAGGAAGCCCGCTTCTCCGTCGGCCATGCCCTCCGGCAGGCGCGGATCGCGGCCGGGCTGACCGTCGACGACGTCACCAACGCCACCCGGGTCCGCATCGCCATCGTGCACGCCATCGAGGCGGACGACTTCGCCCCCTGCGGCGGCGACGTCTATGCCCGCGGCCACATCAGGACCCTGGCCAAGGCTGTCCACCTCGATCCGGCCCCGCTGATCGCGCAGTACGACGCTGAGCACGGCGGCCGCCCGGCCCCGACGCCGGCAGCCCCCCTCTTCGAGGCGGAACGCATCCGCCCCGAGCGGCGCGGACCCAACTGGACCGCGGCCATGGTCGCCGCGATCGTCGCCGTGGTCGGCTTCGTCGGGTTCACCGCCTTCAAGGGCGGCGACGACGGTGGAGCGAAGACGCAGGTCGCCGAGGGATCCACGCCCACGACCAGCAAGGCCGCCTCGCCCACTCCCAAGAGCAGCAAGACCGACAACCCCAAGTCCGACCCCTCGGACAGCGCCATCGCGGCCGCTCCCCAGGACAAGGTGACCGTCCAGGTCAGCGCCGCCGACGGACGCAGCTGGATCTCGGCCAAGGACCACAACGGCCGGCTCCTGTTCGACGGACTCCTCAAGCAGGGCGACTCCAAGACCTTCCAGGACAGCGAGAAGATCAACCTCGTCCTCGGTGATGCAGGCGCGATCCAGCTCTACGTCAACGGCAAGAAGATCGAGGACGACTTCCAGCAGGGCGCTGTGGAGCGCCTGACGTATACGAAGGGCGACCCTCAGGTCGGCTGACCGGATGTGAGCTGGGACGGGGGCGGCCGGCCAGGCCAACCCCGTCGACATGGGCTGTCAGTGAGACAAAGTAGTCTTGAGCGCATGCCTGAACGCCGTACCGTCGCACTCGTCACCCTTGGCTGCGCCCGTAACGAGGTGGACTCGGAGGAGCTCGCAGGCCGCTTGGAGGCGGACGGCTGGGACCTCGTGGAGGACGCCGCACAAGCGGATGTCGCCGTCGTCAACACCTGTGGCTTCGTGGAAGCCGCCAAGAAGGACTCCGTCGACGCCCTCCTGGAGGCCAACGACCTCAAGGGTCATGGCAGAACCCAGGCCGTCGTGGCGGTGGGCTGCATGGCCGAGCGGTACGGCAAGGAACTCGCCGAGGCCCTCCCCGAGGCGGACGGCGTGCTCGGCTTCGACGACTACTCGGACATCTCCGACCGTCTGCAGACCATCCTGAGCGGCGGCGTCCACGCCTCGCACACCCCGCGCGACCGGCGCAAGCTGCTGCCCATCAGCCCCGCCGAGCGGCAGGGGTCCGCGGCCGACGTCGCCCTGCCGGGACACGGGCCGGCCGCACCGGTGGCTCCCGCCGATCTTCCCGAAGGCCTCGCTCCGGCCTCCGGTCCCCGCGCGCCCCTGCGCCGCCGGCTGGACGGCGCCCCGGTCGCCTCGGTGAAGCTCGCCTCCGGCTGCGACCGGCGCTGCTCCTTCTGCGCCATCCCGTCCTTCCGAGGCTCCTTCATCTCCCGCCGCCCCAGCGACGTGCTGAACGAGACGCGGTGGCTGGCCGAGCAGGGCGTCAAGGAGATCATGCTGGTCTCCGAGAACAACACCTCGTACGGCAAGGACCTGGGCGACATCCGACTGCTGGAGTCGCTCCTGCCGGAGCTCGCGGAGGTCGACGGCCTCGAGCGCGTACGCGTCAGCTACCTCCAGCCGGCCGAGATGCGCCCCGGGCTGATCGACGTCCTGACCTCGACGCCGAAGATCGCCCCGTACTTCGACCTGTCCTTCCAGCACTCCGCCCCCGGTGTACTGCGCGCCATGCGCCGCTTCGGTGACACCGACCGCTTCCTGGAACTGCTCGACACCATCCGGAGCAAAGCCCCCCAGGCGGGCGTGCGCTCCAACTTCATCGTGGGCTTCCCGGGCGAGAGCGGGGACGACCTGGCGGAGCTGGAGCGGTTCCTGAACGGCGCGCGGCTGGACGCCATCGGCGTCTTCGGCTACTCCGACGAGGAGGGCACGGAGGCGGCGACGTACGAGAACAAACTGGACGAGGACGTCGTGGCCGAGCGGCTGGCACGTGTCTCCCGGCTGGCGGAGGAGCTCGTCTCGCAGCGTGCCGAGGAACGCGTCGGCGAGACCCTGCACGTCCTCGTGGAGTCCGTGGACGACGAGGGTGTGTACGGCCGCGGCGCGCATCAGGCACCGGAGACGGACGGCCAGGTGCTGCTCACGAGCGGCGAAGGTCTGAGCGTCGGCCGTATGGTCGAGGCGAAGGTGGTCGGCACGGAAGGTGTCGACCTGGTGGCCGAGCCGCTGGCGGGCTCGCTCGGGTGTAGTGAGGAGGCGGGCAGATGACCGGAGTACCGGCATCGGCGGCGAACGGCTCCTCCGGCGCACAGGGCGCACCCGCGGGCGCGGCTTCGGGCGGAGCCCCCGGTGTCGTCTCCGGCGCTGTGCCGGGTGCCGTTTCCGCCGAGGCGTCGGACGCGTCAGACGTGACGCCCGGCGGTGGGAAGTCGGCGCGAGGCGGGAAGGTCGTGGCCGCGGCCGTCAACCAGGCCAGCGTCTGGAACATCGCCAACCTGCTCACCATGCTCCGGCTGCTCCTCGTGCCCGGCTTCGTCGCGCTGATGCTGGCCGACGGCGGGTACGACCCGGCATGGCGCTCGCTCGCCTGGGCCGCCTTCGCCATCGCCATGATCACCGACCTGTTCGACGGACATCTGGCGCGCACCTACGACCTCGTCACCGACTTCGGGAAGATCGCCGACCCCATCGCCGACAAGGCGATCATGGGGGCGGCGCTGATCTGTCTCTCCTCGCTGGGCGACCTGCCGTGGTGGGTGACCATCGTCATCCTCGGCCGGGAACTCGGCATCACGCTGCTGCGTTTCCTGGTCATCCGGTACGGCGTCATCCCGGCGAGCCGCGGCGGCAAGATCAAGACGCTCATACAGGGCGTGGCGGTCGGGATGTACGTGCTGGCGCTGACGGGCTGGCTGGCCACCCTGAGGTGGTGGGTGATGGCAGCGGCCGTCGTTCTGACCGTGGTGACCGGACTCGACTATGTAAGACAGGCCATTGTGCTGCGCAGGCAGGGCATCGCCGAGCGCAAGGCCGCTCTGGAGGAGACGGAAGCGTGAATTCCGCAGCCGCCGAACTGGTGCGACTACTGACGGTGAGGGGCGAGACCCTGGCCGTCGCCGAGTCGCTCACCGGTGGACTGGTTGCGGCGGAGATCACAGCCGTCTCCGGGGCGTCCAAGGTCTTCCGCGGCTCGGTGACCGCCTACGCCACCGAGCTGAAGCACCAGCTGCTGGGTGTCGATGCCACCCTGCTGGAACAGCGCGGAGCGGTGGATGCGCAGGTCGCGGCCCAGATGGCGGTCGGTGTCCGCAAGGCGCTCGGCGCCGACTGGGGTCTCGCGACCACCGGCGTCGCCGGCCCGGAACCGCAGGACGGCAAGCCGGTGGGGACGGTCTTCGTGGCCGTGGACGGCCCCTTCGCCGCGGATTCCGGTTCTGCCGGTGGCGGAAAAGTGGCGGCGCTGCGGTTGAACGGCGACCGTGCGGAAATTCGTATGGAGAGTGTACGGAGCGTACTCGCACTGCTCCTCGAGGAGTTCGCGAGCGAACAGACCGGAAATGAGCTGGCACAGGATACGGAACAGAACGGGGGGTTTTGATGTTTGCAGCCCTGAGTGAACACGACATCGCTCCCCGCACGGCCGCAGCGCGAGGCGGTACGGTGGGGCGTGAAGGATGCGGCTACGCGGTCCGAGGAGGGAGCCACCGATGATTCTGCTCCGTCGCCTGCTGGGTGACGTGCTGCGTCGGCAGCGCCAGCGCCAGGGCCGTACTCTGCGCGAAGTCTCCTCGTCCGCCCGAGTCTCACTCGGCTATCTCTCCGAGGTGGAGCGGGGGCAGAAGGAGGCTTCCTCCGAGCTGCTCTCCGCCATCTGCGACGCGCTGGACGTACGGATGTCCGAGCTCATGCGGGAAGTGAGCGACGAGCTCGCTCTCGCCGAGCTGGCCCGGTCTGCTGCGGCCACCGAGTCTGTGCCCGCGCCGGTTCGTCCGATGCTGGGTTCCGTATCGGTGACCGGTGTGCCACCGGAACGGGTGACCATCAAGGCGCCCGCCGAGGCGGTGGACGTGGTCGCCGCGTGACGTTCACGCGCGTGACCGCGTGAACCGACGTGCACGTGCAAGGCCCCGGCCGGGGCTTCTCCAGGGAGAACTGGAGAGGTGCGGTCGGGGCTTTCGTGTTCCCGGGGTGTCTGTACCTGCCACGGCCGACCGGGTCCGTTTGCCCGTGTGGGCCGCGGCGGTCATGGTGGATGCCTGCGGTGCGTTGCGCCCGTGTGCCGTCGGTGCGCCCTCCCCGTGGGTGACGGCCGCGGTTTAGCGTCGGGGCTGGAGGTGGCGTCCATGGCACGGCCGACAGTACGCCGGGGGGCGGCTCTCGGGCTCGGGATGCTGTGGTGGTGGGCGGTGCTGCGACTGGCCTTCGCGCCCGGCGCCGGGGCGGTGGAGGGCGCGGTCGCGGCCGGCGGGTGGGGGCTGAGCCTTCTGCCGGTGCACTGTGTGCCTAAGGCGCGGGCGGCAGGAGCCGTCGGGGCAGGGCGATGGCGGGGTGCCTGGCGGGCGGCCAGGGCTACCACGGCATCGCCACCCCGCCGTTGGGACGCAGAATCTGGCCCGTTGTGAAGGCCGACGCGTCCGAGGCCAGGTACAGCACGGTGTGGGCGACGTCCTCCGGTTCGCCGACCCGGCCCAGCGGTGACATGCGGGCCATCAGTGCCTCGGTCCGGGCCTGTGCCTCGGCCTCGTGGCGGTCGGTCATGGGCGTGCGGATCCAGCCCGGCGCGACCGAGTTGACCCGGATCCCGTGCCGGCCCACCTCGTTCGCCAGCGTCTTGGTCAGCTGGACCACCGCCGCCTTGGCCGCGCCGTAGCAGAGCAGGCCGGGACGGCCGGTGTCGACGGCGCTCGAGGCCATGGTGATGATGCTGCCGCCGGTCTGCCGGACCAGCATGAGCCGGGCGGCCTCCTGGCAGGCGTACAGCACCCCCTTGAAATTGACGCTCAGGACCTGGTCGAGGTCCTCGTCCCGGGTCTCCAGGACCGGGCTGCTGTGCATGATCCCGGCGATCGCGGCCATCACGTCCAGGCGCTCGCAGGACTCCACGGCCCGGCTGAGCTGCGCCCGGTCGGTCACGTCGAGCCGGTGGGTGTGGGCGGTGCCGCCGCCGTCCTTGATCAGGGTCGCCGTCTCGTGCAGGCCGTGCGCGTCGCGGTCGGCGCAGTGGACGGTGGCGCCCGCTTCGGCGAGCAGCACGGCCGAGGCGCGGCCGATACCGCCGGCGGCCCCGGTGACGAATGCGGTGCGTCCGGTGAGTTCGTACGCCTTGACGGGCATGAGGGGACGGTACGAGGATTTCTGACGGGTCGTCAATTAGTTGTACGGCGTGGAGTTCCGCGGGGTCGGGTGGGGCTCGGCGTCGGGCCCGTCTGGCAGTTCGGGCACCAGTAGGTGGGGCGTTCGCGGGAGCCGTCGCCCTGGTCGGCCACGCGGACGGAGGCGTGGCAGCGCAGGCAGGGGCGGGGAGCCCGGCCGTACACGAAGAGGTCCTGGCCGCGGCGGCCCGTCGTCGTGCGGACCGGGCGGTCGCGGTTGGCCTCCAGGAGCCTTTTGGCGAGTTCCGGGAGCTTCGCGGCGCGGTCGGCGGGCAGTGCGCCGACGGGGAGCCAGGGGGTGGCGCCGAGCAGGAAGCAGAGCTCGCTCTTGTAGACATTGCCGATGCCGGCGAGGTTGCGCTGGTCCAGCAGGGCCTCACCGAGGGGGCGGGCGGGGTCGGCGAGGAGGTTGGCGAGCGCCTGTTCAGAGTTCCAGCCCGGGCCGAGGAGGTCGGGTCCGAGGTGGCCGACGGCGCGCTGTTCGTCGGAGGTGCGGAGGATTTCGAGGACGGGGAGGCGGTAGCCGACGGCCGTGCGGTCCGCGTTGCCCAGGATCACGCGGATCTGGTGGGAGGGGCCGCCGGTCCAGCGCCGGCCGTTCGGGAACACCTTCCAGGAGCCGTCCATCCTCAGGTGCGAGTGGAGCGTCAGGCCGCCCTCGATGCGGGTCAGGAGGTGCTTGCCGCGCGGGGTGACGTCGAGGACGATACGGCCGGTCAGGTCGGCCGTGGCGTACTTGGGCACCCGGAGGTCGCTACGGGTCAGCACCTTGCCGGCGAGGGCATCGTGCAGGCGTCCCGCCGTCTGCCAGACCGTGTCTCCTTCGGGCATGAGTCAAGGGTGGCACGCGGGGGAGGCGTACCGCCGAGGTCGACTGCCGGGGTCGGCTACCGGCAGGGGTAGGCCTGCCACGGCGTGGTGTCCGCGTAGCCGCGTGCGAAGCGGGCTCATGCGCGCAGCCGCAGGCCGCGGGGGGTCGCGATGAAGCCTGCTCCTTCCAGGAGGGCGCCGATGGGGGACGTCAGGGCCGAGACGCCGTTGATCCGCTCCACCGTGACCGTGCCGAGGGAACCGGCTCGGGCCGCTGTGGACAGGGCCTGAGCGGCTGCTTGCAGGCGCGGATCGTCCGCCGCTGCGCTGTCCGGGTCGGTGGGCCAGGCGAGCAGCGTCTTGCCGCCGCGCTCCATGTAGAGCGTCAGCTCGCCGTCGACCAGCACCACCAGGGAGCCCGCCTTACGGCCCGGCTTGTGCCCCGCGCCGGTCGGGGGTTCTGGCCAGGGCAGCGCCGCGCCGTAGGCGTTCGCCGGGTCGGCGGCGGCCAGGACGACGGCCCGGGACTCGGGGGAGGGGCGGGGGCGGTGGCCGGGAAAGGCGGAGCCGTAGGCGCCGGGGGCGGAGCCCGGGCCGCCGCGGGGGCCGCCTGCGCCCGGAGCGGCGTAGTCGCGAGGTGGGATGTACTCGTCGCGCGAGCCGGCGGCCGGGGGGAAGCCGGAGTCGTCGGTGAAGCCGGTGAGCTCGAACCCGGACCCGCTGCGGCGGGCAGCTTCGCCGGTCGGGGTGTCGCCGGTCGGGGTGGAGCCGTCCGCCGATTCGAAGGCGGCGGTCCAGTCGAAGGTGCCGGGATCGTCCGGGTCGTGTGGCGTGTGGCGTGTGTGGCCGTGGGGCGGGTCGGTATCGGCGGTGTGGTCGCCGGGAGCGGAGAAGGCGTGGGGCGAGCCGAAGGGGGCGGGAGGGAAGCCACCCGGAAAGCCGCCCGGGGCGCCGTCGGCGGACGGCTGTGGCAGGGCTTCGCCGCGGTCACGGGCGTTCGACACCGCGCGCAGTCGGTCCACCGCGCCGTCCATCGCGAACTGTGCCGCGCCGAGCCCCTCCACCACATAGCCACGCCGCGCCTGGCCGCTCTCCTCGAACGCGGACAGGATGCGGTACGTCGCCGAGAAGCCGCCCTCGATGCCCTCCGCGGAGACGGCTCCCCGGGTGACCACGCCGTGCCGGTCGAGGAGGGTGCGGGCGACGGCGTGTGCGCGCACTGTCGGGTCCGCTTCGCGTGGGGGGAGCAGGGACCAGCGGCCGGCGACGGTCGGTGGCCCGCTGCGGGAGGCGGGGCGTGCGGCGGAGGTGAGGGAGCCGTAACGCCCGCGCGGGACGCTGCGCTTGGCGCGGTGGGCCGTGGAGCCGGCGGTGCGGCCCGAGCCCAGCAGAGAGCGCATGGGGGTCAGCGTGTCGTTCGTGAGGTGTCCGGACCAGGCCAGGTCCCAGACGGTGTCGGCCAGTTGGGGATCGGTGACGTCGGGGTGGGTGGTCGCGCGGACCTGGTCGGTGATCTGGCGGAAGAACAGGCCGTAGCCCCCGGAGAGGGCGTCCAGGACGGACTGGTGGAGCGCCGTCAGCTCCAGGGGGTGCGGTGGGGGCAGGAGCAGGGGAGCCGCGTCCGCCAGGTACAGGGAGACCCAGCCGTCCTTGCCGGGGAGGGCCCCGGCGCCCGCCCAGACGATTTCTCCGGCGGCGGTGAGTTCGTCGAGCATCGCGGGCGTGTAGCTGGCGACGCGGGACGGCAGGACCAGCTTCTCCAGGGCCGACGCGGGCACGGACGCTCCCTGCAACTGCTCTACGGCACGCACCAGTCCGTCGATGCCGCGCAGCCCGTGCCCCTTGCCGATGTGCTGCCACTGCGGGAGGAACTGGGCGAGCGCGGCCGGCGCCACCGGCTCCAACTCGTGCCGCAGCGCGGCCAGGGAGCGGCGACGCAGACGGCGCAGCACGGCCGCGTCGCACCACTCCTGGCCGATGCCCGCCGGGTGGAACTCCCCTTGTACGACGCGGCCGTTCGCGGCGAGGCGCTGCAGCGCGCCCTCGGTGACCGCCACGCCCAGGCCGAAGCGGGCTGCCGCGGTGGTCGACGTGAAGGGGCCGTGGGTGCGTGCGTAACGGGCGAGGAGGTCGCCGAGCGGGTCCTTCACCGGTTCCGTGAAGGCCTCCGGTACGCCGACCGGCAGGGCCGTGCCGAGGGCGTCGCGCAGGCGGCCCGCATCCTCGATCGCCGCCCAGTGGTCGGCGCCGGCGACGCGGACCTTGATCGCGCGGCGGGCGCGGGCCAGCTCCTGCGCCCACGGGGGCTCGGCGCCTCGCTCGACCAGCTCGGCTTCAGTCAGAGGGCCGAGCAGGCGCAGGAGGTCGGCGACTCCCTCGGCGTCCTTGACGCGCCGGTCCTCGGTGCGCCACTGGAGCTCACGCTCCAGCTCGGTCAGCACCTCGGCGTCGAGCAGCTCGCGCAGCTCCGCCTGGCCCAGCAGCTCGGCCAGCAGCCGCGAGTCCAGCGAGAGCGCGGCAGCGCGGCGCTCGGCGAGCGGCGAGTCCCCCTCGTACAGGAACTGGGCGACGTATCCGAAGAGGAGGGAGCGGGCGAAGGGGGAGGGCTCAGGGGTGGTGACCTCGACCAGGCGGACCTTGCGGGACTCCAGGTCGCCCATCAGCTCGACCAGTCCGGGTACGTCGAAGACGTCCTGCAGGCACTCGCGGACCGCCTCCAGGACGATCGGGAACGAGCCGAACTCGCTGGCCACCTGGAGCAGTTGGGACGCGCGCTGGCGCTGCTGCCACAGCGGGGTGCGCTTGCCCGGGTTGCGGCGGGGCAGCAGCAGCGCGCGGGCGGCGCACTCGCGGAAGCGGGACGCGAACAGAGCGGAACTGCCGACCTGGTCGGTGACGACCTGGTTCACCTCGCCCTTGTCGAAGACGACGTCCGCAGCGCCCACGGGCGCCTGGTCGGCGTCGTATTCCGTGCCCGCCTTCATCGGTTTCTGGTCGAGCAGGTCCAGGCCCATGAGGTCGGCGTCGGACAGGCGCAGGACGATGCCGTCGTCGGCGTGCATGACCTGGGCGTCCATGCCGTACCGCTCGGAGAGCTTGGCGCCGAGGGCGAGGGCCCAGGGGGCGTGCACCTGGGCGCCGAAGGGGGAGTGCACGACGACCCGCCAGTCGCCGAGCTCGTCACGGAAGCGCTCGACGACGATTGTGCGGTCGTCCGGGACGTGGCCGCAGGCCTCGCGCTGCTCGTCCAGGTACGACAGGACATTGTCCGCGGCCCAGGCGTCCAGGCCCGCCGCGAGGAGGCGCAGTCGGGCGTCCTCCTTGGGCAGCGAGCCCACCTCGCGCAGGAACTGGCCCACCGCGCGGCCCAGTTCCAGCGGCCGGCCCAGCTGGTCGCCCTTCCAGAAGGGGAGTCGGCCGGGCACGCCGGGCGCGGGGGAGACCAGGACGCGGTCGCGCGTGATGTCCTCGATGCGCCAGGAACTGGTGCCGAGCGTGAACACATCGCCGACCCGGGACTCGTAGACCATCTCCTCGTCCAGCTCGCCGACCCGGCCGCCGCCCTTCTTGGGGTCGGCTCCGGCGAGGAAGACCCCGAAGAGCCCGCGGTCGGGGATGGTGCCCCCGGAGGTGACGGCGAGGCGCTGGGCGCCGGGGCGGCCCGTGATCGTGCCGGCGACGCGGTCCCACACCACGCGCGGGCGCAGCTCGGCGAACGCGTCGGACGGGTAGCGGCCCGCGAGCATGTCGAGGACCGCCGTGAACGCCGACTCGGGGAGCGAGGCGAAGGGGGCGGCGCGGCGGACCGTGGCGAGAAGGTCGTCGACCTGCCAGGTGTCCAGCGCCGTCATCGCCACGATCTGCTGTGCCAGCACGTCCAGGGGGTTGGTGGGGACCTTCAGGGACTCGATGGAACCGGTGCGCATGCGCTCGGTGACCACGGCTGCCTGGACGAGGTCACCGCGGTACTTCGGGAAGACCACTCCGGTGGAGACCGCGCCCACCTGGTGTCCCGCGCGGCCGACGCGCTGCAGGCCGGAGGCGACGGATGGCGGGGACTCGACCTGGACGACGAGGTCGACCGCCCCCATGTCGATGCCCAGTTCGAGGCTCGAGGTCGCGACCACGGCGGGCAGGCGGCCCGCCTTGAGGTCCTCCTCGACGAGGGCGCGCTGCTCCTTCGAGACCGAGCCGTGGTGGGCACGCGCGATGACGGGCGGCGCGCCCTGCGCCGCTCCGGAGCCGCCCATGAGTTCGGCCGGGGCGTGGTGCTCGTCCAGGGGTTCGCCGGTGGCCCGCTCGTACGCGATCTCGTTGAGCCTGTTGCACAGGCGCTCCGCGAGGCGGCGGGAGTTGGCGAACACGATCGTGGAGCGGTGGGCCTGGACGAGATCGGTGATCCGCTCCTCGACGTGCGGCCAGATCGACGGGCGCTCCGCGCCTTCCGATCCCTCGGCCACCGGGGAGCCGCCCAGCTCGCCCAGGTCCTCGACCGGGACGACGACCGAGAGGTCGAACTCCTTGCCCGACTTCGGCTGGACGATCTCCACCTTGCGGCGCGGCGAGAGATAGCGGGCGATCTCGTCGACCGGGCGGACCGTCGCGGAAAGGCCGATGCGGCGGGCCGGCTTCGGCAGGATCTCGTCCAGCCGCTCCAGGGAGAGCGCGAGATGGGCGCCGCGCTTGGTGCCCGCCACCGCGTGCACCTCGTCGAGGATCACCGTCTCGATGCCGGTCAGCGCGTCGCGCGTGGCCGACGTCAGCATCAGGAAAAGGGACTCCGGGGTGGTGATCAGAATGTCCGGGGGCCGCGTGGACAGGGCGCGGCGCTCGGCGGGCGGGGTGTCGCCGGAGCGGATGCCCACCTTCACCTCGGGCTCGGGCAGCCCAAGGCGCACGGATTCCTGGTGGATGCCGGTCAGCGGGCTGCGGAGGTTGCGCTCGACGTCGACCGCGAGGGCCTTGAGCGGTGACACGTACAGGACGCGGCAGCGCTTGCGGGGATCGGCCGGCGGCGGTGTCGAGGCCAGCTGGTCCAGGGCGGCGAGGAACGCGGCCAGCGTCTTGCCGGAACCGGTGGGGGCGACCACCAGCACGTCCGACCCCGCACCGATGGCCTGCCACGCGCCCGCCTGGGCCGCGGTGGGCGCGGAGAAGGCCCCCGTGAACCAGCCGCGGGTCGCGGGAGAGAAGCCGTCGAGGGCTCGGTGTGCGGAGCTGACCATGCGTCCATCCTGCACCCGACCACTGACAACTGCTCTGACCTGGGAAGACGACGGATCGAGTCGGATCCGGGGCACGGCCTCCCGCCGTGGGCTCGAAAGCCGCCTGCCGAGAGTACCGAGCCGGCCGCCGTGAGGGTCGAGAGCCGTCCGCAGTGAGGGCCGAGGAAGGCGGCCGGTCCTGCGCGCTCCGTTCCTGCTCGTCGTGGCGGCGGCCGTGGTGGTGACCGCCGGGGTGCGGGCCGTGGGGGGTTGACGGCCTCTGTGGTCAGCCGACGGGGCGTCCGTGAGCCCTCAGGGTGCGCAGCGCCTCGATGGTCACCATGGGGCGTGCCTCCAGAGCTGTGCCCGGCGCCCACTGTCGCCAGTTGACCGGCCAGCCGCCGTCCGCCTCCTGCGCGTCCGCGAGGAAGTCGAGGGAGCGTGCCATCTCGGCATCCGTGAACCACGCGCGCGCGAGGGAGCCAGGCGTCTTCGCGTAGTCGTGCGGGAAGTGGCGCTCGCCCGGGGCGTATCCGGGCGCGACCGGGTACGCGGCGAGGTCGTCCGGGTCCAGCGCCACGAGGCGGTGGTCGCGCACCAGGCGGCCGAGGCGGTCGGCGGCCGCCTCCGCGCGCGGGCGGTCGGGAGTGGCGTCCAGGAAGGCCACGGCGGCCTCGATCTCGTAGGGGTGGGACTTCTCCAGCGACTCGACGGTGTGCCAGCAGAAGTCCGTTGCCCTGAACAGCCAGGCGTGCCACACCTCGTTGCGGTGCAGCAGGCCCACCACCGGCCCCGTGGCGAGGAGTTCGCTCGGCGGATCGTCCACGATCGGGATGAACGGGGCGGCCGGATAGCCGCGCTGGCCGGGGTGGACCGCCGGCAGGGCGCCGTCCGCCGTGGAGACGGACGTCAGATAGCGGCACACGCGCTCCACACGCTGTCCGCCGCAGCGCCCGATGGAGTCCAGGACACGCAGCGCGTGCGCGGTGTGCAGCGGCTGGCTGACCGGGCCGCGCAGATCGGGCTCCAGGGCGTGGCCGTAGCCGCCGTCCTCGTTGCGGTAGGCGTCGAGCGCCGTTTCCACCGGGTCGGCGCCCCCGTTCAGGAAGTGGTGGGCGAAGAGGCGCTGTTCCAGCACGCGCGCGGTGAGCCAGACGAAGTGCTCGGCGCGGAAGAGCGGGGAGCGTGCCGGGGGCGTGGCAGGGAGCGGGGAAACTCCTGTTTCGGACATGCGTCAGACCGTAGGGCGGAAAGCGGTCTCGGCAAGCGGTCCCGGCTCAGGCCCACCCCCAGGGGCGGGATACTGGAGTCATGCGGTTGACGGTCTTCTGGCAGCGGATGGCGGAGCACTTCGGTCCGGGATACGCCGACACCTTCGCACACGACCACGTGATGGCGGAGCTCGGCGGTCGAACGGTGCACGGGGCGCTGGACTCCGGGTGGGACGCAAAGGACGTGTGGCGCGTGGTCTGCACGGTCATGGACGTTCCGAGTGAGAAGCGCTGATCGGTCACGAAGATCGCTGGACGGTAGTTGATTGTCAGACGAGTGGGTGAGACTTGGTCCGTGGCACCCACTGACGAGCCTGGGCAGACGGCCCGGCACGCATCCCCGTTCGGCACGACGCCGCCCGGCCCGCCCCCGGCCGACGACGCCGGTCCGGGCGGGCGCATGCCGCGCTGGCTGCCGCGCGCCGTGGTGCTCGTGCTCGCCCTCTACGCGGCTTTCCAACTGGGCACTTGGGCCTTCCACCAGCTCACCGGCCTGCTGATCAACATCCTCATCGCGTTCTTCCTGGCCCTCGCCATCGAGCCCGCGGTGAGTTGGATGGCCTCGCGCGGCCTGCGCAGGGGACTGGCCACCGGCCTCGTCTTCCTCGCCGTGATGATCATGGCGGCGGGCTTCGTCACCCTGCTCGGCTCCATGCTCGCGGGCCAGATCATCAAGATCGTCGAGGATTTCCCGAACTACCTCGACTCCGTCATCAACTGGATCAACACGCACTTCCACACCGACCTGAAGCGGGTGGACGTCCAGGAGGGCCTGCTCCGCTCCGACTGGCTGCGCAACTACGTGCAGCACAGCGCCACCGGCGTTCTGGACGTGTCGGCCCAGGTCCTCGGCGGCCTCTTCCAACTGCTGACGATCACACTGTTCTCGTTCTACTTCGCGGCCGACGGCCCCCGGCTGCGGCGCGCGATCTGCTCCGTACTGCCGCCCGCACGGCAGGCCGAGGTGCTGCGCGCGTGGGAGATCGCCGTCAACAAGACCGGCGGCTACATCTACTCGCGCGGCCTGATGGCGCTCATCTCCGGCGTGGCGCACTACATCCTGCTGCAGATCCTGGGTGTGCCCTACGCGCCCGTGCTCGGTGTCTGGGTGGGCCTGGTCTCCCAGTTCATCCCGACCATCGGCACGTATCTCGCGGGCGCCCTGCCCATGCTGATCGCCTTCACCGTCGATCCCTGGTACGCACTGTGGGTGCTCATCTTCGTCGTGGTCTACCAGCAGTTCGAGAACTACATGCTGCAGCCCAAGCTGACGTCGAAGACCGTCGACATCCACCCCGCCGTCGCCTTCGGTTCGGTCATCGCCGGCACGGCACTCCTCGGCGCCGTCGGCGCGCTGATAGCCATCCCGGCGGTCGCCACACTGCAGGCGTTCCTGGGGGCGTACGTGAAGCGGTACGCCGTCACGGACGACCCGCGTGTCCACGGACACCGCAGAGGGGGACCGGGACGCGGCCTGTTCACGCGCGCGGGACAGCTGTGGGCGCGGTGGCCGGCGGCCGACGAGACCGAACAGGGCGGACAGGACGAGCAGCCGGAGTCCAGGGAGGGCTCCTCCCGGGGGACGACGGCTTCGTAGAGGGCTCTTCCCGAGGGCCGGCGGAGTCCGGGGAGGGTCGGCGTCAGCCCGAGGCGTGGTCGGACGGACGGGCAGGCGCAAGCGGCTCAGTACGTGAGGACGGCCCACACTCCGGCGCCGATGACGGCGACGACGTAGCAGCCGATCGCCGCGGCCACGATCCGCCGCCGGATCGGCTCGCTCCAGGACGTGCGGGACAGCAGCCAGGCCAGCGACGGCAGGACCAGGACCGCGTGCAGGCCGACCCCGTGCAGCGGCTTGAGCGGCGCTGTCGAGTGGTACGCCGCCTCCTGGTGCCCGGTGCGGGTGAGCACCACACCGCGCGCGATCATCGCGGCGCCCGTAGCGAGCGCGACGAGCAGGATCGCGAAGCCGGAACGTACCGCCGGCGCCATCCCCGCGGGGCCCGAGGGGCGGTGCCGGAACGAGGCGAGGGCGAACACGGTGAGCAGCACCACGAGGACGCCACCGCCCACCGCGAGCGTCATCGACACCGCGGTGTCGAACGGCGTCTCCATGTCGAGGTGTGAGGGCACCCTGCGCCAGGCCTGAAGGGTGATGCCGCCGACCTCCACGACGCAGTCGGCGACTAAGACGGTGAGCAGCAGGGCGCGCAGCCGCGGACCGACGCGCAGATACGAAGTGACCCAGGTGACCGCGATCAGGGTCGTCCCGAAGGACAGCCCGAAGGTGACTGGCTTGCGCCAGGAGACGGGCCCGTCCCATGGGCCGCCGTCGACGGCGAACACCGCCAGGTGCACGAGGCCGGAGAGGACCAGGGCGAGGCCGACGGTGTGACAGAGGCGTTCCGCCGGCCGTAGTCCGGCCCACCACGTCGTAGGGGCCGACGGCCGCGCAGGCACCGTTTCCGCTGTCATCGGGCCTGCGCTCCTGTCCGCCGGGTGTTCTTCTCGGTCTCCACCTGCATGCCTTCAGGCTCGCGTGACCGCGCGGTCCGGTCGTCGTCCGGCAGAAGACACCCGTCGTACGTCACGGGGAGTATCCCGATCTCACCTCGGGCCAGGGCCCCAACTCGGCGCGGTCGCAGTCCCGGAGGTGCCGCGTGGTGCGCTTGACACAAAAATCGAACATCCATTCTTATGGAGATTCCGGCGAGGCTCTCTGCGGGCAATTCGACATGGTTTTGACGGAGAAGTGCCCGAGTTATCCACAGGCTGGACGGGCGTCGGGGCGCATTGTCAGTGGCAGGCGTTAGCGTCTTTGACGTGAAGCGATCGACTCAAGCAAACCGGGTGGAACCCATGGCAGGAACCGACCGCGAGAAGGCGCTCGACGCCGCGCTCGCACAGATTGAACGGCAATTCGGCAAGGGCGCGGTCATGCGCATGGGCGAGCGGCCGAACGAGCCCATCGAGGTCATCCCCACCGGGTCGACCGCACTCGACGTCGCGCTCGGCGTCGGTGGCATCCCGCGCGGCCGCGTGGTGGAGGTGTACGGACCGGAGTCCTCCGGCAAGACGACCCTGACCCTGCACGCGGTGGCGAACGCGCAGAAGGCCGGCGGCCAGGTCGCCTTCATCGACGCGGAGCACGCCCTCGACCCCGAGTACGCGAAGAAGCTCGGCGTCGACATCGACAACCTGATCCTGTCCCAGCCGGACAACGGCGAGCAGGCCCTGGAAATCGTGGACATGCTGGTCCGCTCCGGCGCACTCGACCTGATCGTCATCGACTCCGTCGCCGCGCTCGTCCCGCGTGCGGAGATCGAGGGCGAGATGGGCGACAGCCATGTCGGTCTGCAGGCCCGTCTGATGAGCCAGGCGCTCCGGAAGATCACCAGCGCGCTCAACCAGTCCAAGACGACCGCGATCTTCATCAACCAGCTCCGCGAGAAGATCGGCGTGATGTTCGGCTCCCCGGAGACCACGACGGGTGGCCGGGCGCTGAAGTTCTACGCCTCGGTACGCATGGACATCCGCCGCATCGAGACCTTGAAGGACGGCACGGACGCGGTGGGCAACCGCACCCGCGTCAAGGTCGTCAAGAACAAGGTCGCGCCGCCCTTCAAGCAGGCCGAGTTCGACATCCTCTACGGCCAGGGCATCAGCCGCGAGGGCGGTCTGATCGACATGGGCGTGGAGCACGGCTTCGTCCGCAAGGCCGGCGCCTGGTACACGTACGAGGGCGACCAGCTCGGCCAGGGCAAGGAGAACGCGCGCAACTTCCTGAAGGACAACCCCGACCTGGCCAACGAGATCGAGAAGAAGATCAAGGAGAAGCTGGGCGTCGGCGTGCGGCCCGAAGAGCCCACCGCCGAGCCGGGTGCGGACGCCGCCGCCGTCTCCGCCACCGCGGACGACGTCGCGAAGACGGCGCCCGCACCGGCGGCCAAGGCCGCCAAGACCAAGGCACCGGTTGCAAAGAGCTGACGTGACACGGCGAAGCGACTGGGCCGAGTACGCCCACTTGGATGCCCCGCGTGAGCGAGGGCGGGGAGGCGACGGGGGTTACGACGGGCCGGGCGACGAGGCGTACGCGCGAGACCCGGCGCACGGCACGGACGGGGGCCGGGGCCGCGTGGAGCCGTACAACTCCGAGGCGTCGTACTCCGGCGCGTCCCACGGCGATGAACCGGGCGGCGGAGAGTGGCCGGACGACGACGGCTCTGCGTTCGGCTCCGACGCGTACGGCTCGGACTCATCCGGCTCCGACGCGTCCGGCGGCGGCTCGCGCCGTCGCGGCAGTGGGGCTCGCGGCGGTACCGGGGCTCGTGCTGCGGGTGGCTCCAGAGGGCGTCGGCAGCGACGTCGCGGTGAGCCGTCCGGTGGGGACGGGGGCTCCTTCTCCTCGTCGAGGGCCGAGCAGGAGGAGTGCTCAGGGGACCCGGTCGAGCGGGCACGGGCGATCTGCCTGCGCCTGCTCACCGGGACCCCGCGGACGCGCAAGCAGCTCGCCGACGCCCTCCGCAAGCGCGAGATTCCCGACGACGCGGCGGACGAGGTGCTGTCGCGGTTCGAGGAGGTTGGGCTGATCAACGACAGCGCGTTCGCGGATGCCTGGGTGGAGTCCCGCCACCACGGCCGAGGACTGGCCCGGCGGGCGCTGGCCCAGGAGCTGCGCACCAAGGGCGTCGACTCCACGCTGATCGACGAGGCCGTCTCCCAGCTCGACTCCGAGCAGGAAGAGACGACCGCGCGCGAACTCGTAGCGCGCAAGCTGCGTTCCACACGCGGCCTCGACCGCGACAAACGGCTGCGCCGCCTCGCGGGCATGCTCGCCCGCAAGGGCTACCCCGAGGGCATGGCCCTGCGGGTGGTCCGGCAGGCGCTGGAGGAAGAGGGCGAGGACACGGAGTTCCTGGGGGACGAGGGGTTCTGAGCGAGACAGGGGCCTTCAGGACCTGAGCACACGCATGCGTGCGGTGCCGTACTCAGCGAAGCGCGACCACCGGGCCCGGCGCTGCGGTCGCTCCTTGCCGCTGCCGCCCTTGCCCGCCACGAAGCCATGGCGGACGGCACTGAGCACCGGCGTTCACGACGAACGACCGTGAACCGCCTACGACGTCACCGGCAGCCCCGCCGCCCTCCACGCCTGGAAGCCGCCGACCAGATCGGTGGCCCGTGCCAGCCCCAACTGGTGCAGAGACGCCGCAGCGAGGCTCGACGCGTACCCCTCGTTGCAGATCACCACGACCCTCACTTCGTGGCTCGTGGCTTCGGGCAGGCGATGACTGCCCTGCGGGTCGAGGCGCCACTCGAGTTCGTTGCGCTCGACGACGAGGGCGCCCGGAATCACGCCGTCCTGCTCGCGAAGGGCGGCGTAACGGATGTCCACCAGTAGGGCCGCGCCCGCCCGGGCGGCGTCGTACGCCTCCTTCGGCTCGATCCGCTCGTAGCCCTCGCGCACCCGCTCCAGCAGTTCGTCGATGCCGACGGGCTGTTGCCTCTCGCCGCTCACTTGCCCGTGGGCCGAACCGCCGCCGCTCACTGCCAGTCCTCCGGGCGCTCGACCTGCTCCAGACGCAGGACGGGGCCTACGCGGCTGTAGCGGCGGATCTGCGGCAGCGGCGGGTAGTAGGCGTGGACGGAGATCGCGTGCCGTTCGGTGGACTCGTTGAGTACCTCGTGGACGTGATGGCGGCCGAAGGCCCGGCCCTGGCCGGCCGCCAGCCGCCGCTCCCGGTCCACGCCGTCGGTGAGTTCCAGGGTCTTCCAGCCGTCGGCAGGCAGCCGGGCGGTGAGCGAGTTCTCCTTGAGCTCACCGGCCGCCGTCAGGAAGGCGCCGACGGAGTCGGCGTGGTCGTGCCAGCCGGTGCCGGTACCGGGCGGCCAGCCGATCAGCCAGGCCTCGCTGCCGCCGGGCCCCTCCAGACGCACCCAGGTGCGGCCCTCGGGGTCGAGCGGGAGCGAGGCGATCAGCTCAGGATCTGCGGCCATACGCCGTACGAAGTCGAGGAGGTCCGCCTGCGTCGGAGCCTGGGAGGGCGCGGAGGGCGCGGAGAGTGCGGAGGCAGAAGGAGCCGGAGAGGGAGAGACAGACACGTGACACCGTCCTGAAGAGCATTCGCGTGGGAGCGCGCGGCAGCACTGGGGGCGCGCAGGAGGAGAGGGATGCGAATTCAGCAGGACGGGCGACACACGCAGCCCGCGTAGCGGACGAGGTCCATATGGACCCTCCGCCACAGGCGCACAAAGGTGTCGGTCACGATCCGGAGTACACCATTGGCGGGGCAATCGGTCAACTCACCGTCATCGGACGCCTCCGGCGTTCAGGCAGGTGAAGAACCGGGTTCTCGTGCCGCGGAGCACTTGTCGGCCTGCCGTAGGGCGCATCGGAGGTCTCGGCAGGAGGGCTGAGAGCGGCGTCCAACAGGTGCAGGACTCCGAATCGGTGGAGCGTCGGCCGGCAGCTGCCCGTGCAGTCAGCCGGGCATGCAGATCTTCAGGAATACGCTCTGCCGACGCTGAACTACACGAAGCGCGGTTTCCGGCTCAGGGATGGCAGGCTGCATCTCGCCGGCGCCGCGGGCCGAATGGCGATGCGGGGGCTCATCAGCGCGATCCCGCCGTGGCTTCGGCTTCTGCCTTCGCCGGTCCTCCCAGCGTCGCCTCTGCCGCCGAGTAGAGGTCGGCCGGACGCACGCCGCCCAGCGCCGCGACCAGATGGCCGTCGGGCCGGACCAGCAACACGGTGTGGGCGGCCGCGCCGGGATAACTCTCGGCGACCAGCAGCTCGGCGGGGTGCGGCAGCGCGGACACCGCGGCCGCCAGCCGGGGCATGACCCCCGCCGTCACCCAGTGCTTGCGCTCCCACACTCCTGTGCCCGGCGCGATCAGAACCACCAGCAGTGCACCGCGCCCTAGCCGGTCGCGGAGCCGTACGAAGGAACCGTCCTCGGCGGTGACCCGTACATCGGTGATCGCCGCACCGGGCGCGGTGGCCACGGGGACCTCCGCTTCGAGGTGCCGGGGCGCGAGCGGCGAGCTGTCGTACGCCCCCGGCGCACCGAGCGCACCGCGCCCCAGATGACCGTCCGCGAGCAGCGCGTCGTGGCCGCGGGTCGAGCCGGGCACGTACGCGCGCAGCCCGCCGCCGCCGCGCAGCAGCGGCAGCACCTGGTCGGCGGCGCGCAGCCGGCCGGCGACGATCCCGCGCCGCTCCGCCTGGTAGCTGTCGAGCAGCGGCTCGTGCGGTCCGTGGTGCCAGGCGAGCGCCAGCTTCCAGGCCAGGTTGTCGGCGTCCCTGAGCCCCTCGTCCAGTCCCTGCGTGCCCAGCGCACCGAGCAGGTGCGCCGCGTCCCCGGCGAGAAAGACCCGGCCGACGCGCCACCGGCGGGCCAGCCGGTGGTGGACGGTGTGGACTCCGGTGTCGAGGAGTTCGTACGCCGGTGCCGAGCCGCCCTTCCAGCCTGCGAGCGTCTCCCGGACACGCGCCAGCAGCAGCTCGGGAGTGACCAGGTCCTTCCCCGGCGGCAGCAGCCAGTCCAGGCGCCACACGCCGTCCGGAAGAGGGCGGGCGGCCACCTCACCGGCCGAGGGCGTGGACGTCCGCCACGGCGGCATCCGATGGAGCAACGCTTCGTCCGCCCACGGAAGTTCCGTGCGCAGTGCGGCCACGGCGTGTCGCTCCACCGCGGTACGGCCCGGGAACCGGATGTCCTGGAGTTTGCGCACGGTGGAGCGCGGGCCGTCGCAGCCGACCAGGTAACTGCCGCGCCACCAGGTGCCCTGTGGGCCGCGAGTGTGCGCCGTGACCCCCGAGGGTTCCTGCTCGACGCTGTCGAGGCGGCTGTCCACGGCGAGGTCGACCAGCCGTTCGGCGGCCAGGGCGGTGCGCAGGGCGCCGGTCAGGACATGCTGGGCGATGTGCAACGGCGAGGGCTCGGTGTCGTCGCCGAACGTGACCTCGCGCATCACCTGCTTGCGCCGCAGAGACCGCCATGCGGCCCAGTGCGCGCCCTCCCGCGCGAGCGGCACTCCCGTCAGCCGCTCCAGCAGGGCGGCGGTGTCCTCGCGCAGGACCACCGTGCGCGCGGGGCGCGGATCATCCTTGCCGGGACCCTCGTCCAGCACTACGGAGGGCACTTCCTGACGGGCCAGCGCCAGGGCGAGCGTGAGCCCGACGGGCCCCGCTCCGACGATGATCACCGGGTCCACGGCGCGGCGCCCCCTGCCCGCGGAGGTGTCCTGACGGACCGATGTGAACAGGAAGGTGGAGCAGGGTGCACGATCACAGAACGTATGCAACCCATTGGCGGGGTTTGCGTCAAGTGACGGAGGCAGTGGCGATCACGCCACTGCCTCCGTGCGGGTCAGATGAGTTGACTGGTCATCAGATGCCGCTGCCGCTGCCGGCGCCGGTCCCGTAGGTGCCGCCGATCGCGGCGGGGTTGACCTCGACCGTGTCCTCACCGAGGACCGCGCCCGTGCTCTTCTTGCTGCGCCGCAGCCTGCGCTCCAGCCAGCTCGCGAAGCTGGTGAGGAGGAAGTTGACGATGATGTAGATGATCGCCACGCCGACGAAGCTCTGGATGACGTCGGCGTAGTTGGCCGCGAAGGTGCTGCGCGCGCTGAGCAGCTCCGTGTAGCCGATCATCACGCCGCCCAGCGCGGTGTCCTTCACGATGACCACCAGCTGGCTGACGATGGCCGGCAGCATGGCCGTCACCGCCTGCGGGAGCAGGATGCTGGTCATCGTCTGGCCCTTGCGCAGGCCGATCGCGTGCGCGGCTTCCGTCTGCCCCCTGGGGAGCGCCAGGATGCCGGCCCGGACGATCTCGGCGAGGACCGAGGCGTTGTAGAGCACCAGGCCGGTGACGACCGCGTACAGGGGCCGGTCCGCGGTGGTGACGTTGGTGGAGCGTGCGAAGAACTCGTTCGCGAACAGCATCAGCAGGAGCACCGGGATCGAGCGGAAGAACTCGACCACAACACCGGCGGGCACCCGCACCCACCGGTGGTCGGACATACGCGAGATGCCGAAGAAGGCGCCCAACGGGAGGGCGATGACCATGGAGAGCGCAGCGGCCTTCAGAGTGTTGCCGAGGCCCGGCAGGAGATACGTCGTCCAGGCCTCGGAGGTGGTGTACGGCTGCCACAGGGACCACTTCAGCTGGCCCTTGTCGTCCATCGTCCGCCAGATCCACCACCCCAGCAGGGCGAGCAGGGCGACGAAGACCACCGAGAAGAGGACGTTGCGCCGCTTGGCCCGGGGGCCGGGAGCATCGTAGAGGACCGAGGTCATCGCTTCACCGCCAGTCGCTTGCCCAGCCAGCCGAGGATGAGGCCGGTGGGAAGGGTGAGAACCACGAAGCCGAAGGCGAAGACCGCGCCGATGAGCAGCGTCTGGGCCTCGTTCTCGATCATCGTCTTCATCAGATACGCGGCCTCGGCCACGCCGATCGCGGCCGCCACGGTGGTGTTCTTGGTCAAGGCGATCAACACGTTGGCCAGTGGACCGATGACCGAACGGAACGCCTGCGGCAGCACGATCAGCCGGAGGGTCTGTCCGAAGCTCAGCCCGATGGCGCGGGCCGCCTCGGCCTGCCCGAGCGGCACCGTGTTGATGCCGGAGCGCAGCGCCTCGCAGACGAAGGCCGAGGTGTAGGCGATGAACCCGAGCACCGCCAGCCTGAAGCCCTGGACCTTGAAGTCGGAAGCGCCCAGCGTCACGCCGAAGATGTCGGCGAGGCCGAGCGAGTTGAAGACGATGATGACCGTCAGGGGGATGTTCCGGACGATGTTGACATAGGCGGTGCCGAACCCACGCATCAGCGGGACCGGGCTGACCCGCATCCCGGCCAGCAGGGTGCCCCAGACCAGGGAGCCGACCGCGGAGAGGGCGGTGAGTTTCACCGTCATCCAGAACGCCCCTAGGACGTCATAACCTTGAAGAAAGTCGAACACGATCTCCCGCGCTTCCGGGTGTGTGGCGTACGAGAAGGGCGTGGCGCGCCGCCGCTGTGATCGCGGCGGCGGCGCGCCCTGTGGAACCCTGCGGTGGCTGCGGGTTCCTGGACTACTTGACGATGACGCCGATCTTCGGGGCGGGCTCGTACTTGTAGTTCGGGCCGAAGTTCTTCTCGACGTCCTTCTTCCAGGTGCCGTCGCTGACCATGCTCTTCAGGGCGTCGTTGATCTTGTTGACGGTCGCGGTGTCACCCTTCTTCACACCGATGCCGTAGTTCTCGTTGCTGAGCTTGAGCCCGAGGAGCTTGAACTGGCCCTTGTACTGGGCCTGCGCGGCGTAGCCCGCGAGGATCGAGTCGTCGGTGGTCAGCGCGTCCACGGCGCCGCTCTGGAGGCTGGAGACGCACTCCGAGTAGCCGCTGTTCTCCTTGAGGTTGGCCTTGGGGGCGATCGTCTTCTGGACGTTCTGTGCCGAGGTGGAGCCGGTCACGGAGCACAGGTTCTGGCCGTTGAGGTCGGTGCCCTTGGTGATCTTCGAGTCCTTCTTGACCAGCAGGTCCTGGTGGGCCAGGAAGTAGGGGCCGGCGAAGTCGACCTTCTGCTTGCGCTCGTCGGTGATCGAGTACGTCGCCGCGATGAACTTCACGTCGCCGCGGGCGAGCGCGTTCTCACGGTCGGCACTCTTGGTCTCGACGAACTCGATCTGGCTGGGCTTGTAGCCGAGCTTGCCCGCCACATATGTCGCCACGTCCACGTCGAAGCCGGAGAAGGTGCCGTTCGGCTCCTTCAGGCCGAGGCCGGGCTGGTCGTACTTGATGCCGATCTTGATCTTGCCGCCGCCGCTGCTGGAGGAGCCGCTGTCCTTGCTGTCGCTCGACCCACAAGCTGTGGCGGCCACGGCAAGGGCGAGGACGGCTGCCGAGGCGGCGGTGACCTTGCGGAGCTTCATGATGAACATCCTTTGGCTGGTGAAGTGAGACGGCCGGCGAAGCGGTGCGAGCCGGCGGTGGCCGGGCGGGGCGAACCGTCAGTGGTGAAGGATCTTCGACAGGAAGTCCTTGGCGCGGTCGCTGCGCGGATTGCTGAAGAACTGGTCTGGCGCAGCCTCCTCGACGATCCGGCCGTCCGCCATGAACACCACGCGATTTGCAGCCGATCGTGCGAAGCCCATCTCATGGGTGACGACGATCATGGTCATGCCGTCCCGGGCGAGCTGCTGCATGACCTCGAGGACCTCGTTGATCATCTCCGGGTCGAGGGCCGACGTCGGCTCGTCGAAGAGCATGACCTTGGGATCCATGGCCAGGGCCCGTGCGATGGCGACGCGCTGCTGCTGGCCGCCGGAGAGCTGCGCGGGGTACTTGTCCGCCTGCGTGGCCACGCCGACGCGGTCCAGCAGGGCCCGGGCCTTCTCCTCGGCCCCCCTCTTGTCGGCCTTGCGGACCTTGATCTGCCCCAGCATCACGTTCTCGAGCACGGTCTTGTGCGCGAAGAGATTGAAGGACTGGAAGACCATCCCGACGTCGGCGCGCAGCCGGGCCAACGCCTTGCCCTCGTGGGGCAGCGGCTTGCCGTCGATCGCGATCGAGCCCGAGTCGACGGTCTCCAAGCGGTTGATGGTGCGGCACAGGGTGGACTTGCCGGACCCGGAGGGCCCGATGACCACGACGACCTCGCCGCGGGCGATCGTCAGATCGATGTCCTGCAGTACATGCAATGCGCCGAAATGCTTGTTGACGCTCTTCAGGACGACCAGCTCGCCGGTTGCGGCCGCGTCTTCCTTGGCCAGCGATAGTTCGGTCATGGCTCTCTGGCTCCGTCCTCCTCGGTTGCGGAGGACAGTAGTGACGCCCGACGACCAGCGTCATTACATCTGAGGGGAATCTGAGCATCACGATCCGATAGCGATCGGACACGTGTCGTAGCAGTTGGCGCGCGCTCGCGTATCGGCCGGGTAACTAAAGCGGCGTGCAACCGGAACCCGCTTGACGCCGTTGCCGTCCATCAGCGTGACTGCCTTGGTGCACGCGCGCGCGTGCCCGGTTTTTTGTATCCATTCTGATCGTACGGCCGATGAACCGAAGGAGGCCCGGATGAGACTGCTCCTCGTCGAGGACGACAACCATGTCGCCGCCGCTCTCTCTGCGGTTCTGGCACGGCACGGTTTCGACGTCACGCACGCGCGTAGCGGCGAGGAAGCTCTCCAGGCGCTGGTCCCCGAGAGTGACGGCTTCGGGGTCGTACTGCTCGACCTGGGGCTGCCGGACCAGGACGGCTACGAGGTCTGCGGCAAGATCCGCAAGCGCACCAGCACCCCGGTGATCATGGTCACCGCCCGCTCCGACGTCCGCTCCCGCATCCACGGCCTCAACCTCGGCGCCGACGACTACGTGGTGAAGCCCTACGACACCGGGGAGCTGCTCGCCCGGATCCACGCCGTCAGCCGGCGCACCGCCCACGAGGACGCCGCCGCGGGAGCCGAGAGCGGACTGCGTCTCGGTTCCGTGCTGATCGAGCTGCCGACACGTCAGGTCAGTGTGGACGGTTCGGTTGTCCAACTGACCCGCAAGGAGTTCGACCTTCTCGCCCTCCTGGCGCAGCGCCCCGGAGTCGTCTTCCGCCGGGAGCAGATCATCAGCGAGGTCTGGCGCACCAGTTGGGAGGGGACTGGGCGCACCCTGGAGGTGCACGTCGCGTCCCTGCGCGCCAAACTGCGCATGCCGGCCCTGATCGAGACCGTGCGAGGCGTCGGCTACCGGCTCGTCGCCCCGGCCTCGTAGCGTGCACGGGTGCGTACACGTCTTCTTCCGCTGCTCATCGTCCTGATGGCGGCCGTGCTGCTCGCTCTCGGCATCCCGCTCGCGGTGAGCGTGGCCGCCGCTCAGCAGCAGAAGGTCGTCGTCGACCGGATCGACGACACCGCGCGGTTCGCCGCCCTCGCCCAGTTCGTCACCGACGCCTGCAGCTCCACGCGTACGTCGACGGACGAGCGCCTGGAGACCCTGGAGAGTGAACTCGGCAGCTACTACGGCGTCTACGGAATCCGTGCCGGCGTGTTCTGCCGGACCAACACTCCCATGGCCCGGGCGCCGGAGACCTTCGTCCTGCCCGGGACAGGCGTCGTGCGCGATGCGTTCAACGAGGCGAAGCTCAGCCGCCGCAGCCATGACCCGAAGCAGGTGTGGCCCTGGCAGCGCAGCCGTCTCGTCGTCGCCTCGCCGGTGATCCGGGACGGCGACGTCGTCGCGGTCGTCGTCACCGACTCGCCCACCGGAGCGCTGCGTTCGCGGATCCTGCACGGCTGGCTGGTCATCGGCGTGGGCGAGATCGCCGCGATGCTGCTGGCCGTCGGCGCCGCGCTCAGGCTGACCGGCTGGGTCCTCAGGCCCGTACGCGTACTGGACGCCACCACCCACTCGATCGCGAGCGGCCGGCTGAAGTCGCGGGTCGCGGCCGCGGGCGGACCGCCGGAACTCAGACGCCTGGCCCGGTCGTTCAACGAGATGGCGGACAACGTCGAGGACGTCCTGGAGCAGCAGCGCGCCTTCGTCGCCGACGCCTCGCACCAGCTGCGCAACCCCCTTGCCGCGCTACTGCTGCGCATCGAACTGCTCGCACTCGAACTGCCGGAGGACAACGAGGAGATCGCGTCGGTCCGCACCGAGGGAAAGCGCCTCGCGGAGGTCCTCGACGACCTGCTCGACCTGGCCCTGGCCGAGCACAACGAGGCCGACCTGCGGGTCACCGACCTCGGCGCGCTGACCGCCGAGCGCGTCGCGGCGTGGACGCCGACCGCCGAGGCCAAGGGCGTGCGCCTCGTGGGCAGTTGCCCGCCGACCACCGCCTGGGCCGACCCGGTCACTCTCTCCAGCGCCCTGGACGCGGTGATCGACAACGCGGTCAAGTTCACGCCCGAGGACGAGTGCGTCGAGGTGACGGTCGTGGCCGACGGCGACATCTCGACCATCGTGGTCACCGACAACGGTCCGGGTCTGACCGACGAGGAGCTCGCCCGCGTCGGCGACCGCTTCTGGCGCAGCGGCCGCCACCAGAACGTCAAGGGCTCCGGCCTCGGCCTGTCCATCTCGCGCACGCTGCTCGCGGCGGGCGGCGGATCCATCTCGTACGGCCGCCACGAGCCGCACGGACTGACGGTGACGGTGTCGGTGCCGAGGAACAGCCCTACGGCCTGACGAGCAGCTCCGGGGCGGGCGCGACGGCGTGCTGCTCCAGGGCCTTGACGGTGCCCAGGGCTGATGGCCCCTTCTCCAGGGCTCGACGACCTGCCCCGGGGCCCGACGGCCTTCCCAGCTAGGGCTTGACGGACTCGTAGTAGCGCCGGGCGCCCTCGTGCAGTTCCAGCGGGTCGGTGTAGATCGCCGTGCGCAGGTCGACGAGCTGGGCCGAGTGCACGCGCGTGCCGATGCCGTCGCGGCTCCTGATCACCGTGCGGGTCACCCACTCGGTGAGCCGGGGGTCCATGTCCTTGCGCGTCATCAGCAGGTTGGACACCGCCAGTGTCGGCACGGCGACCCCGTTCTGAACGCGGGGGTAGGCCGACTCCGGCATGTTGGTGGCGCGGTAGTAGCGGGTGGCGCCGCCCTGCTCGTGCAGGTCGGCGACAAGGCCGGGACGGATCGGCACGAAGCGGAAGGCGAAACGGTGGGCGAGCTGCTGCAGCCCCTGCGTCGGCAGCCCGCCCGACCAGAAGAAGGCGTCGATCTTGCCCTTTTTCAGCTGGTCCGGCCCGGTGTCGATGCCGTCGGCGAACGGCCTGATGTCCTTGGTCGCGTCGATGCCTGCTGCCTTGAGCACCCGGTTGGCGATCAGCCGCACACCTGAGCTGGGCGGCCCAATGGCCACCCGCTTGCCCTTCAGGTCCGCGACGGACTTGATGTGCGAGTCGCGCGGCACGACGAGCTGCACGTAGTCGTCGTACAGCCGGGCGACCCCGCGCAGCTGGTCGGCACCGGGGCTGCCGGCGAGTTCGTAGGTCTCCACGGCGTCGGCCGCGGCGATGGTGAAGTCGGCGCGGCCGGCCGCCACGCGCCGCACGTTCTCCTGCGAACCGTGGCTGGTCTGCAGCTTCACCTTCAGGTTCGGCATGTCCCGGTCGAGCGCGGTGCGCAGGAGCTTGGCGTACTGCTGGTACACCCCGGCCTGCGTGCCCGTGCTGATCGTGATCGTCCCGCTCGGAGCCGCCTCGCCCAGGGGCAGCAGCCACCACAGCAGCAGCCCGAAGGCGACGAAGCCGGCGGCCGCGCCCTGCAGAGCCCGGCGCCGGCCGAACCGGGGGAACAACTTGGACATGCGAGGGATCCTGCCAGCCGGTACGCGATGCTGACCAGGGCAGGGGTAACAACCCGATCACGAAGGGGTGTTGTCAGTGGTGGTCGATAAGGTCGCCGCATGAGCTCATCCCCCGCCGACCTGGTCCGCCGATTCCACCTCGCCGTCGGGCTGGCCGCCCGCAGCACGCCCGCCGAGGTCTCGCCCGCGCTGGCGGCACACCGCGGACAACTGCTCGCGGAGGAGGCCGCGGAGGTCGCCGAGGTCTCGGTCACGGGACCACTCGACAAGCTGGCACACGAACTGGCCGATGTCGTCTACGTCGCCTACGGCACGGCCCTGGTCCACGGCATCGACCTCGACGCGGTGATCGCCGAGGTCCACCGTGCCAACATGACCAAGCTGGGCCCCGACGGCCTGGTCGCCCGCAGAGCCGACGGCAAGGTCCTCAAGGGCGAGCACTACGAGGCCCCGGACGTGTCGGCGGTGCTGCGCCGCCAGGGGTGGGTGCCCGACGGCGCCTGAGTCCCGCGGCGCGCCCGGCGGCGCCGTCAGTCCCGTCCCACCGACACGCTCGCCTCCGCCGCCCGGGAGGCGTCCGTACGGGCCGTCCGGCGCTCGCTCAGGCGCCGGGTCAACGGTTCCGTGCAGCGCGCGGTAAGCGGGCCGAGGACGACCAGGATGAGGACGTACGCCGTGGCCAGCGGGCCCAGGGACGGCTCGATGCCGGCACTCACCGCAAGCCCGGCGATGACGATCGAGAACTCGCCGCGTGCCACCAGCGCGCCCGCACGCCGGCGGTCCTTGACCGAGATCCCAGCCGCCCAGTACCGGTGGCGATCTTCGTCGCCGCCGTGAGAGGGCCAGCGCGAGCGCGCGGTCACCGAACGCGAGGAGGAGATCCTCGAACTGGTCGCCCAGGGGCACACCTCGAAGGAGATCGGCGAGCTGCTCTTCATCAGTGCGAAGACGGTCGAACGCCACCGCGCGAACCTGCTGCACAAACTCGGCATGCGCGACCGTCCGGAGCTCACCCGTTACGCGATCCGCGCGGGCCTCATCGAGCCATGAGCCCCTGGTTGTCCACAGGGCGACCGGAGGCACTCCCGGCACCGCCTACCCTTGTCACATGAGCAGCATCGACCGGAGCCAGGCAGTGGGCGTGAAGACCTACGAAGTCCGTACCTACGGGTGCCAGATGAACGTCCACGACTCCGAGCGATTGTCCGGACTGCTGGAGCAGGCCGGATACGTACGCGCACCCGAGGGCTCCGACGGTGACGCGGACGTTGTCGTCTTCAACACCTGCGCGGTCCGGGAGAACGCCGACAACCGCCTGTACGGCAACCTCGGCCGCCTCGCCCCGATGAAGACGAAGCGGCCCGGCATGCAGATCGCGGTCGGCGGCTGTCTCGCGCAGAAGGACCAGGACACCATCGTGAAGAGGGCGCCCTGGGTGGATGTCGTCTTCGGCACGCACAACATCGGCAAGCTGCCGGTCCTGCTGGAGCGGGCGCGTGTACAGGAAGAGGCCCAGGTCGAGATCGCCGAGTCCCTGGAGGCGTTCCCGTCCACCCTGCCGACGCGGCGCGAGAGCGCGTACGCGGCGTGGGTGTCGATCTCCGTCGGCTGCAACAACACCTGCACCTTCTGTATCGTCCCGGCCCTGCGCGGCAAGGAGAAGGACCGCCGCACCGGCGACATCCTCGCCGAGATCGAGGCCCTGGTCGGCGAGGGCGTCTCCGAGATCACGCTGCTCGGTCAGAACGTCAACGCGTACGGCTCCGACATCGGCGACCGTGAGGCCTTCAGCAAGCTGCTGCGCGCGTGCGGCACGATCGAGGGCCTGGAGCGGGTCCGCTTCACGTCCCCGCATCCGCGCGACTTCACGGACGACGTGATCGCCGCGATGGCCGAGACCCCGAACGTGATGCCGCAGCTGCACATGCCCATGCAGTCCGGCTCGGACACGGTCCTGAAGGCGATGCGCCGCTCGTACCGGCAGGAGCGCTACCTCGGGATCATCGGGAAGGTGCGGGCGGCCATCCCGCACGCCGCCATCACCACCGACATCATCGTGGGCTTCCCCGGCGAGACCGAGGAGGACTTCGAGCAGACCCTGCACGCCGTCCGCGAGGCCCGGTTCGCCCAGGCCTTCACCTTCCAGTACTCCAAGCGCCCCGGCACCCCGGCCGCGACCATGGACAACCAGATCCCCAAGGAAGTCGTCCAGGCGCGTTACGAGCGTCTCGTCGCCGTCCAGGAGGAGATCTCCTGGGACGAGAACAAGAAGCAGGTCGGCCGCACCCTGGAGCTGATGGTCGCCGAGGGTGAGGGCCGCAAGGACGGCGCCACCCATCGCCTCTCCGGCCGTGCCCCCGACAACCGCCTGGTCCACTTCACCAAGCCCGCGCAGGAGGTGCGCCCCGGGGACGTGGTCACGGTCGGGATAACGTACGCGGCCCCGCACCACCTCCTCGCGGAAGGCGCCGTCCTCGACGTGCGCCGCACGCGCGCGGGGGATGCCTGGGAGAAGCGCAACGCGGCCGAGGCGGCGAAGCCGGTGGGTGTCATGCTGGGCCTGCCGAAGATCGGCGCCCCCGAGCCGCTGCCGGTCGCGACGGGGAGCGGTTGCGGCTGCGACTGATCTGAGCCGAGCCGAACGACTTGCTGATGATGTGGACACGGGGGACGTGCTGATGCCTCGATGGGCGCTGCTGCTGGACAAACCGCCTGGTGAGGGGCCGTACCGCAGACAGTTCGAGCTGATGGCGACGATCGACGGGACGCGCGAGGAGGCCGAGACACGGTTCGGGGAGCTGGTACGGCTCTACCAGCCGCGGCATCCGATGTACCCGCTGCGGATGCGGCGGTTCCGCACCGGCGACGGCTGGATGCTGGTCGGGGATGGCTCTTCCGGCGGTGTGTTCACCTACCACTTCCTGCTCACCGAGCTGGAATGGGACTCGGGACCGATCACGTACTGAGGCGTACCCTGCCGATCATGCTTGTCGCTGCCGCCGTCTGCCCCTGCCCGCCGCTTCTCGTGCCCGAGGTCGCCGCGCGCGCCGCATCCGAGCTGGAGGTCGCGCGTGCCGCGTGCACGGACGCGCTCGGCGTGCTCGCCGCCGCGCGGCCCGACCTCCTCGTGGTCGTCGGGCCCGCCGAAGAGAGCGGACGTGGCACGCATCCGCAGGGCACGCAGGGTTCCTTCCGCGGCTTCGGCGTGGATCTCGGCGTGCGGCTCGGGGAAGAGACGGGTGCAGAGTCCGTGCGCGAGCTGCCGCCGTCCCTCGCCGTGGCCGCGTGGCTTCTGCAGCGCACGGGGTGGTCCGACGCCCCGATCGAGGGACTCGGTGTGGGGGAACCTCTCGCGGCTGAGCGGTGTATCGACGTCGGAAGAGGAATCGCGGCCAGGGCGGGGCGGGTGGCGCTGCTGGTGATGGGCGACGCCAGCGCCTGCCGCACGCTCAAGGCGCCCGGTTACCTCGACGAGCGCGCGGCACCGTTCGACGCGGAGGTCGCGCATGCGCTGGGGGCTGCGGACGTGGCGGCCATCAGGTCACTCGACGCCGAGCTGGCGTACGAACTGAAGGCATCGGGGCGGGCTCCCTGGCAGGTCCTCGCGGGCGCCGCCGAGGGCGCGGACCTCGCCGGCGCACTGCTGTACGAGGACGCGCCGTACGGGGTGGGATACGTGGTCGCCACATGGTCGTAGCGGCGACGCACGGTCCGGCGTCGTAGACGCGGCAGGCCGGGGAAACGAAGGACGATGGCCAGGGCATACGGCCGACGGAGTCCGGGGCAAACGGCGGACGGCCGGGAGCCCTCGGGCCCCGCGGCCGTCCGTCGCTGTGCCGCTCAGGAAGCCGGCGGTGGGGAGTCCGGCGGCGCGCTCGTGCCGCCGCCCGCCCCCGTGCCGTCCTTGTGCGCGAGTCGGTCCATGGCGCCCTTGGCCTTGCCGGTCCCGGTGTGGATCCTGTCGCTGTACTTGCCCTTGGTCTTCTCGTCGACCACCTTCGCGGCCTTGTCGAGACCATGCGTGATCTTGCCCCCGTGCTGCTGCGCGAGGCCGGAGACCTTGTCCTTGGCCGGGTTGAGCCTGGCCTTCAAATTGTGCAGGAGACCCATGGTCCACCTTCCGTCGTTCCCGGGCACCGTGCGCCCCGGGGCACCGCGGCCGATGGCGAGAAGCCGAGCGCGCGGACCCGAAGGCTGAGCACGGCCGGCCTTTCGTCACCGGCGCGGCCCTTCGGCTCACTCGCGCGCGGGCCTGTTACGTGTGGGCGTCCTCACCGGCCTCGCTGTCGGCCGCCTTCTCGGCGGACTGCTGCTTGGGGATCTCGACACCCTCACCGGAGGCGGCCTCGTCGGTCTCCGGCTCCGCCGGCTCGACCTCGGTCCGCTTCTCGGCCTCGGCCGACCCCTTCGCCTCTGCCACCGCCTCCTCCGCCGCGGGTTCGGCCGTCGGTGTGTCGGCCTGCGCCTCGGCGGTTGACGCCTCCTCCGTGGTCTTCGACCTCCGGAGAAGTCGTGCGAAAACGCCCATATCCACTCCATACGTTACTCGTGCGGGCGAAATCCCGCGTCGTCCGGTGCGCCCGTTTGCGTCGCCCGGGTCGCCGTCTCCTGAAAACCGACGGCGAGAACCTTCCAACGGGCAACGACCCCGGCCTCGCGTCGTCACGTAACTCGTTCGAGGAGAGCCCCGGGGGTTTGCGAGACTGGTGCAGTGAGCACCGCACCCCCCGCCCCCCGAGTCATCGCCGTCGTCGGACCGACCGCGGCAGGAAAGTCCGATCTGGGCGTTTTCCTCGCCCGGCAGCTCGGAGGCGAGGTCGTCAACGCCGACTCCATGCAGCTCTACCGGGGGATGGATATCGGAACCGCCAAGCTGACGCCCGAGGAGCGCGGCGGCGTTCCGCACCACCTCCTGGACATCTGGGACGTGACGGTCACGGCGTCCGTCGCCGAGTACCAGAGGCTGGCCCGCGCGCGGATCGACGCCCTGCTCGCCGAGGGCCGCTGGCCGATCCTGGTCGGCGGCTCCGGACTGTACGTCCGCGGGGCCGTCGACAACCTCGAGTTCCCCGGCACCGATCCCGAGGTCAGGGCCCGCCTGGAGGAGGAGCTCACGCTCCGCGGCTCCGGGGCGCTGCATGCCCGTCTCGCCGCCGCCGACCCCGGGGCGGCGCAGGCGATCCTGCCCAGCAACGGCCGCCGTATCGTCCGGGCCCTCGAAGTGATCGAGATCACCGGGCAGCCCTTCACCGCCAACCTCCCCGGACACGACTCGGTCTATGACACGGTCCAGATCGGCGTCGACGTGGCCCGCCCCGAGCTCGACGAGCGCATCGCCCGCCGGGTCGACCGGATGTGGGACGCGGGGCTCGTGGACGAGGTGCGCGCGCTGGAGGCGCTGGGCCTGCGCGAGGGGCGTACGGCCGCCCGCGCGCTCGGCTACCAGCAGGTGCTCGCGGCGCTTGCCGGGGAGTGCACCGAGGACGAGGCGCGGGCCGAGACCGTGCGTGCCACCAAGCGCTTCGCGCGCCGCCAGGATTCGTGGTTCAGGCGCGATCCTCGGGTGCACTGGCTCAGTGGGGCTGCGGTGGATCTCACAGAACTTCCGCACCTCGCACTGGCGTTGGTCGAACGACCGGTCACAGCCTGATCACGTCATGGCATCGGGACGCTCCGGCCGCCGTCCGGGCCTCCGGCGCCGTGCCATCATCGAGCTTCGATCGACCAAGTGGAGTCCTAGTTGGGAGGGCGCGTGGCGATGGAGGCCAGCCCTCGCGACACCGCACAAGGCACCGAGCCCCTCACCGTCGTAAGCGGTGAACCGGAGCAGGACGAGGATCGTCTGAGCCCCGACGGGCCGGACGAGACGCAGGGCGGAGTGACCGCCGACGGCCCCGAGCCCGACGAGATGTTCGCCGGTGGCCCCGAGGTCGAGGTCGAGCTGCGCCCGCAGCGCCGGCTGCGTATCTGGCAGCTCGCCCCCATCGTCGCCCTGGCCGCGGTCGGCTCCCTGATGTTCGCCTTCCCGCTCGCCTTCGACTTCGGCGACAGCGGGGCCGTGATCGCCATGCTGGGGCTGCTGATCTGCTCCTGCGCGGCCGGCTGGGGAATGATGGCCGCCCGCCGGGTCGGTTACACCGGCCCGGGCCTGCCGCAACGCGGCTCCGGCCGCAGACCGGACTGGCGAGTGGTGCTGGCGTACGTCGTCGTGGTGGCCGCGGTGGTCGTGCTGGCGGTGTGGCGCGTGGCAAGGCTCCGCTAAAACGCCCTGTAAGGGGCCCGGGGCTGTGCCGATTTGCGGCTCGGCCGCATGGGCGCGACCAGCCACAACGGACCCGCGCATACCCGCGACCCCGGCCCGGCTCTCCCCGCGCGCGCTCCCGTACGATCGAGGAATGAGCACGCGGATCGCCTTCCTCAAGGGGCACGGCACGGAGAACGACTTCGTGATCGTCCCGGACCCCGAGAACGCCATCGACCTGCCCCCGGCCGCCGTCGCCGCCCTGTGCGACCGCCGGGCCGGCATCGGCGGTGACGGCCTGCTGCACGTGGTGCGGTCCGCCGCGCACCCCGAGGCGCAGGAGATGGCGGCCGAGGCCGAGTGGTTCATGGACTACCGCAACGGCGACGGCTCGATCGCCGAGATGTGCGGCAACGGCGTCCGGGTGTTCGCGCACTACCTCCAGCGCGCCGGTCACGTCGGCGAGGGCGATCTCGCCGTGGCCACGCGCGGGGGCGTGAAGAGCGTGCACATCGCGAAGGACGGTGACATCACCGTCGGCATGGGCAAGGCACGCCTCCCCGAAGGGGATGTCACGGTGAGCGTCGGGGAGCGCAGCTGGCCCGCACGGAACGTGAACATGGGCAACCCGCACGCGGTCGCGTTCGTCGACGATCTCGCGCATGCCGGCGACCTGTTCACGGCACCGCCGTTCAGCCCGGCCTCCGCGTACCCGGACGGGGTGAACGTCGAGTTCGTGGTCGACCGCGGCCCCCGGCACGTCGCCCTGCGCGTGCACGAGCGCGGCGCCGGCGAGACCCGCTCGTGCGGCACGGGCGCGTGCGCCGTTGCCGTGGCCGCCGCCCGCCGGGACGGCGCCGACCCGGCCGCCACCGGAAGCCCGGCGACGTACACCGTCGAGGTGCCCGGCGGGACCCTGGTGATCACCGAGCAGCCCGACGGCGAGATCGAGATGACAGGCCCCGCGGTGATCGTGGCCGAGGGCGAGATCGATGCCGAGTGGCTGGAAAAGCTCGCCCGTTGACTGCTGCCGCGGCTTGGGATCGCAGGCGTGTGCGCCAGGTGGTGCACGTGTCAACTACCGATGCGGCGACCGGGCGTTCGAAACCACGGTCGTCCGCCTGTCATGTGGCGCAAAATCGTAAACCTGCGGACCCTCGCTCGAATGGGTGATCCGTTTCACGCTCGGCGAGAGGCGGTCAGTCGCACGTGATGGGCTCGGTAGCATCAAGCACCGGCCCGGACGGGGGACCGTTGCCATCCCCTGAGCCGTGTCCGCCATGGGGCACCCCGTCCGCCGGTCCACGCAGCCGGAGGTGCCCATGAGTGCGGAGGCCACGAATCCCGCGACCCCAGGTCCGGTAACAGGCTCGGCGGCGCGCTGGCGGGCGCGGATCGACCTGCGCCGCCTGGGCCGTGCCGCCCTGCTCGGTCCCGCCACGCGTGACCGGCTGCCCAGCGCCATCGGCCATGTCGTCGAAGCTCACCGGGCCCACTACCCCGGTGCCGACCTCGACCCCCTGCGCCGCGCCTATGTGCTGGCCGAGTCCTCGCACCGCGGCCAGATGCGCAAGAGCGGTGAGCCGTACATCACACACCCGCTCGCGGTGACCCTGATCCTCGCCGAACTGGGCGCCGAGACCACGACTTTGACGGCCTCCCTGCTCCACGACACCGTCGAGGACACGGATGTGACGCTCGATCAGGTCGGCCAGGAGTTCGGGGCGGAGGTCCGCTACCTCGTCGACGGCGTCACCAAGTTGGAGAAGGTCGACTACGGCGCCGCCGCCGAGCCCGAGACCTTCCGCAAGATGCTCGTCGCCACCGGCAGCGACGTCCGTGTGATGTCGATCAAACTCGCCGACCGGCTGCACAACATGCGCACCCTCGGTGTGATGCGCCCCGAGAAACAGGCGCGTATCGCCAAGGTCACCCGCGACGTCCTCATCCCTCTCGCCGAACGGCTCGGCGTCCAGGCGCTCAAGACCGAACTGGAAGACCTCGTCTTCGCGATCCTGCACCCCGAGGAGTACGAGCACACGCGGGAGTTGATCGTCGACAACGCCTCCCGCGCCGACGACCCGCTCGCCGAGATCGCCGACGAGGTGCGAGGTGTCCTGCGCGATGCCGACATCCCGGCCGAAGTCCTCATCCGGCCGCGGCACTTCGTCTCCGTCCACCGTGTCGCCCGCAAGCGCGGCCAGCTGCGCGGCGCCGACTTCGGCCGCCTGCTGGTGCTGGTGAACGAGGACGCGGACTGTTACGGCGTACTCGGTGAACTCCACACCTGTATGACGCCCGTCGTCTCGGAGTTCAAGGACTTCATCGCCGTTCCCAAGTTCAACCTGTACCAGTCCCTGCACACGGCGGTCGCCCACGCGGACGGCCAGGTCGTCGAAGTCCTCATCCGTACCCACCAGATGCACAAGGTCGCCGAAGCCGGCGTCGTCGCGCTGGGCAATCCCTACGCTCCTCCTTCGGAGGAGCAGTCGCCGGCCGACGGCGAGCGCGTCGACCCCACCCGCCCCGGCTGGCTCTCCCGCCTCCTCGACTGGCAGGAGGCCGCGCCCGACCCCGACACCTTCTGGTCCACCCTCCGCGAGGATCTCGCCCAGGACCGTGAGATCACCGTCTTCCGTCCCGACGGCGGCACGCTGGGCCTGCCCGAGGGCGCCAGCTGTGTCGACGCCGCGTACGCCCAGTACGGCGAGGACGCGCACGCGTGCATCGGCGCCCGCGTCAACGGCCGGCTGGCGACGCTGAGTACGGTGCTGCGGGACGGCGACACCGTCCAGCTTCTGATGGGGCAGGACCCGGCCTCCGAGCCCTCCAGGGAGTGGCTGGAGCACGCGCACACACCCGCTGCCCGGATCGCGATCCAGCGCTGGCTCGCGACCCACCCGGCACACGACGACGTGCCGGAGGGGGAGCGGGCCGAGGAGCCGGAGAGGCCGCAGGAGACCGAGGAAGGGCCCTCGGGCGCTTCCCGGCCCGCCGGGCCCGCCGTCGGGGGGGCGCCCGCCATCGAGGGGACCAGCCGCCCCACCACCGCCGACATCACCGTCGACCAGCCTGGTGCGACCGTACGGCTCGCCGGCTGCTGCACGCCGGTACCGCCCGACGAGGTGACCGGCTTCGCCGTACGCGGCGGTGTGGTCACCGTCCACCGCGTCGAGTGCGCCGCAGTGGAGCACATGAAGAGCGGGGGGCGTGCGGAGGTCGACGTGCGCTGGGGGGACACGACCGAGTGCCGGGTCACCTTGCTGGCCGAATCGTTCAACCGCCCCCACCTGCTGGCGGATCTGACGGAGGCCATGGCCCTCGAAGGCGCCGAGATCGTCTCCGCGACGGTCGAACCCCCGACCCAGCAGCGCGTCCGCCACACCTACACGGTCCAACTCCCCGACGCGGCCCAGTTGCCCGCACTGATGCGGGCGATGCGGAACGTGCCGGGCGTGTACGACGTGAGCAGGGCTCAGACGCCAGGGGTGTGAGGGGCGCCCGGGCAGGCGTCACGCCGTGCGGAGCGGGCCCGCGCCGGCCAGAGCCGCACACCTGCACCCGATGTACCCGTTCGGGTGGGTCGGACGCGAGTCGTCGCTGTCCAGGGGCCGCGCGCTGATAGCGGTGATCCATGCCGCTCACCCTCCGTT
This sequence comes from Streptomyces sp. DF42, assembly GCF_058267695.1. Taxonomy (NCBI): domain Bacteria; kingdom Bacillati; phylum Actinomycetota; class Actinomycetes; order Kitasatosporales; family Streptomycetaceae; genus Streptomyces; species Streptomyces sp. DF42. Next base: position 7,066,299 of record NZ_CM177859.1, read on the forward strand.
CCCAGGCCGCACACACCGGCAACGACGACACCCGGCCCGACACTCCGGCTCGCCCCCGCCGTCAGCCCCGGAGCTCCCGACGCCTGAGGGCCACCGCACTGCTCGCCTCCGCCGTGTCCGTCTGCCTCCTCGCCGCGAGTGCGCCCCCCGCCGCCCTGGGCGTCGGCGACCGCCTCTTCCCGAACCTCGGCAACCCCGGATACGACGTGGCGTCGTACGACCTCTCGTTCACCTATGCCGGCGCCAACAGCAAGCCCCTCCAAGCAGTCACCACCATCAACGCCCAGGTGACCCAGGACCTCGATCACCTCAACCTCGACTTCGCGCACGGAAAGGTCGAGTCGGTCGCGGTGGACGGTGAGCCGGCCAGGTTCGCCGGCGCGGGTGAGGATCTCGTCGTCACGCCCGACGCGCCGCTGCGCGAGGGCAGCTGGACGCGGATCACCGTGCGGCACACCAGCGACCCCGTGCCCGCCGAGGGCCAGGACGGCGGCTGGGTGCAGACCGCCGACGGGCTGGCGATGGCCAACCAGGCCGACGCCGCGCACCTGGTGTTCCCGTGCAACGACCACCCCTCCGACAAGGCGATGTTCACCATCCGGATCACCGCCCCGGACGGTTACACAGCCGTGGCCAACGGTGTGGAGACCGACAAGGAGCGCGTCGGCAAGGCGACCACCTGGACGTTCCGGACCCGGCACCCCATGGCCACCGAACTCGCCCAGGTGTCCATCGGCCGCTCCAGCGTGCTGCGCCGCACCGGACCGCACGGCCTGCCCGTACGCGACGTCGTGCCCACCGCGGATCGCAAAGAGCTCGAACCGTGGCTCGCCGAGACCCCCGACCAGATCGCCTGGATGGAGAGCAAGGTCGGCCGCTACCCCTTCGAGACGTACGGCATTCTCATGGCGGAGGCGTCCACCGGCTTCGAACTCGAGACGCAGACGCTCTCTCTCTTCGAGAGAGAGCTCTTCGCCGGGCACACCTATCCGAAGTGGTACGTCGAGTCGATCATGGTGCACGAGCTGTCCCACCAGTGGTTCGGCGACAGCGTCAGCCCGCGCAACTGGTCCGACCTGTGGCTCAACGAGGGGCACGCCACCTGGTACGAGGCCCTGTACGCGGAGGAGAAGGCCGGCAAGCCCATGGAGAAGCGCATGAAGGCCGCCTACGCCGCCTCCGACGGCTGGCGGGACGCCGGGGGCCCACCGGCCGCGCCCAAGGCGCCCGACGCCGGACAGAAGATCAGCATCTTCCGGCCGAACGTCTACGACGGCGCCGCCCTGGCGCTCTACGCCCTGCGCCAGGAGATCGGCGGCCCCGCCTTCGAGCGCCTGGAACGCGACTGGGTGAGCCTCCACCGCGACGGCACGGCCACGACAGCCGACTACGAAAGGCTCGCCTCCCAGATCTCCGGGCGCGACCTGAGCGGCTTCTTCAAGGCATGGCTGTACGGCAAGAAGACCCCGCCGATGCCCGGTCACCCGGACTGGAACTCGACGGCACCCGACGCCAAGGCCCCCAAGGACGGCAAGGCGGCCAAGGCCGCGAAATAAGGCGATGACGAGACGAGGCGTGCCGTGGGACCATCATCAGGTCCGCGACTCGGATGCCGGGAATCTCCCGAGGCACCCGAACGTTGCGACCATTGAAGGAATCCCCATCGACGTAAGGATCCAATGACCTCCTCTTCATCCCCTTCCCAGGACCAGGACACTGAGCGCTTCGCGCACACCTACCCCGAAGGTCTTCGGGCCGATGCCCTGATGGAAGAGGACGTCGCCTGGAGCCACGAGATCGACGGAGAGCGGGACGGCGACCAGTTCGACCGCTCCGAGCGCGCGGCCCTGCGCCGCGTGGCGGGCCTCTCCACCGAACTCGAGGACGTCACCGAGGTCGAGTACCGCCAGCTCCGTCTGGAGCGGGTCGTGCTCGTCGGCGTCTGGACCACGGGGACCGCACAGGACTCGGAGAACTCCCTCGCGGAGCTCGCCGCCCTCGCGGAGACCGCGGGCGCGCTGGTGCTCGACGGCGTGATCCAGCGCCGGGACAAGCCCGACGCGGCCACCTACATCGGTTCCGGCAAGGCCACCGAGCTGCGGGACATCGTCATCGAAACCGGCGCGGACACCGTCATCTGCGACGGTGAGCTCAGCCCCGGTCAGCTCATCCACCTCGAAGACGTCGTCAAGGTCAAGGTCATCGACCGTACGGCCCTGATCCTCGACATCTTCGCCCAGCATGCCAAGTCCCGAGAGGGCAAGGCGCAGGTGGCGCTCGCGCAGATGCAGTACATGCTGCCCAGGCTGCGCGGCTGGGGTCAGTCGCTGTCCCGTCAGATGGGCGGCGGCAAGGGCGGCGGCCTCGCCACCCGTGGTCCCGGTGAGACCAAGATCGAGACGGACCGGCGACGGATCCGCGAGAAGATGGCGAAGATGCGCCGGGAGATCGCGGAGATGAAGACCGGCCGCGAGATCAAGCGCCAGGAGCGCAAGCGCAACAGGGTGCCGTCCGTCGCCATCGCGGGCTACACCAACGCCGGCAAGTCCTCCCTGCTCAACCGCCTCACGGGCGCCGGCGTCCTGGTCGAGAACGCCCTGTTCGCGACCCTTGACCCGACCGTCCGCCGCGCGGAGACCCCGAGCGGCCGCCTGTACACGCTGGCGGACACCGTCGGCTTTGTACGGCACCTGCCGCACCACCTGGTCGAGGCGTTCCGCTCCACCATGGAGGAGGTCGGCGAGTCCGACCTGATCCTGCACGTGGTGGACGGCTCGCACCCGGCCCCGGAGGAGCAGCTGGCCGCCGTGCGCGAGGTGATCAGGGACGTCGGCGCCACCGGCGTACCCGAGATCGTCGTGATCAACAAGGCGGACGCGGCCGACCCGTTGACGCTCCAGCGGCTCATGCGGATCGAGAAGCGTTCCATCGCGGTCTCGGCCCGCACCGGCCAGGGCATGGCGCAACTGCTCGCGCTCATCGACAACGAGCTGCCCAGGCCGTCGGTCGAGATCGAGGCGCTCGTGCCGTACACCCACGGCAAGCTGGTCGCTCGCGCCCACGACGAGGGCGAGGTGCTGTCCGAGGAACACACCCCGGAGGGCACCCTGCTCAAGGTCCGGGTGCACGAGGAACTGGCGGCCGATCTCGCGCCGTACGTTCCGGCGCCGCTCGCCTGAACGCTCGTGGGAAACCGGTTCGAGAGCCTTCGTGGAACTACGTCTCCCGAACCGTCGTAGGACGGCTCGAAGGCCCGCCCCCTGTCGCGGGGAGCGGGCCTTCGGCTTCTGGACGGGTCACTGACCGCCGTAGGTCCTGCTCATGTTCTCGTAGAGCGCTTCGGCGTTCCTGCCGAGCTGCGGGCCTGCGAGCCAGGTGTTGTCGGACGGGCCGATGGAGGTGTTCGACACCAGTTCGGTCTTGCCGTTCACCACACGGAACCAGCCGCCACCGGACGAGCCGCCGGTCATGCTGCAGCCGATGCGGTACATCGTCGGCAGCGACGTGCTCAGCGAGAGCCGGCCCGGCCTGTCGATGCACTTGAACATCTTCAGACCGCTGTACGGCGGGGCCTGCGGGTACCCCCAGGCGCCCATCTGGCTCACCTCGGTCGCGGACGGCGCGGAGAAGTCGACGTCGAGCGCCGCACCGACCGTCTCCTCCAGGGACTTGGAGCCCTGCTCCGGCTTCACGTGCAGGATCGAGTAGTCGTACGCGGCACCCGCGCCGCCCGTCTCCGAGCCGCCCTTGATCCACTGGTTGGAGGTCGAGACCCAGTCCGCCCACCACTGGCCGTACGGAGCGATCTGCGAGCTGTCGGCGCTGCTCAGCTCGGACTCCGACTTGCCGAGGTCGTTGTAGGCCGGCACGAAGGTGATGTTGCGGTACCAGCCGCCGTTCTCGCCGGCGTGCACGCAGTGGCCGGCCGTCCACACGAGGTTCGACCTGCCCGGGTGGTTCACGTCCTTGACGACCGTGCCCGAGCACACCATCGAGCCCTCGGGGGAGTCGAAGAAGACCTTGCCGACCGGGGCAGCGTGCTGGTGGTACGGCGTCTTCTCCGCCGTTGCCTCGACGCGGGCCGGATCCGGGTCGCTCACTCCCTGGTCGGCGGCCGCGTCCTTCGTCGAGACCGTCTTGTTGGCCTCCTTCGCGGACTTCATCCGCTCCGGCTTCCACAGGCCCTTGATCACCGGGTTGGCGAAGTCCTTGGCTTCACGGAGCCACTTGTCCTTGTCCCAGTTCTTCCAGCCGCCGCTGGCCCACTGGTCGACGTCGATGCCGTGGTCCTTGAGCTTGCTCGCGATGTCGGCCGGGACCTTGATCTTGCCGTCGCCGGAGGCGGACGCCTGGGACGAGGCGGCGTCGGGCTTGTCGCTCGCCTTGTCGTCACCCGAGTTGCAGGCGGTGGCGGTCAGTGCCAGGGCGGCGGCGAGGCCGGTGGCGACGAGCGCGGTGCGCCGCCCGCGCCGTGACGCGGCGGGCGTACGTGTGGAACGCATGGTGCGGTAACCCCCGTTGGAGCGTGCATGTCGTGTTCTTGTCAGTCCTGCGTTGCTTCCGGGCGAAGTCGGCCCGGTAGCGACACCCCACTATGCCTGCGGAGTTGAGGGCGAACGGGGATGGGGTGGTGAAGGTTTCCGTGAGGCACCCCAGCCCCGCCCGTACCTATCGGCCCGTCACTGGCCCGCGAACTTCTTGCTCACCGAGTCGTACACGCCCTTGGCCACATCGCCCAGGCGCGGGCCTGCCAGCCAGCCCGAACTCACCGGACCGATCGAGGTGTTGGACACGAGGGCCGGCTTGCCGTCCGTTCCGGCCGCCACCCAGCCGCCGCCGGACGAACCACCGGTCATGGTGCAGCCGATGCGGTACATCGTCGGATCCGAGGCGTTGATCGACAGCCGCCCAGGCTTGTCGGTGCACTGGTACAGCTTCTGGCCGTCGAACGGCGCGGCTGCCGGATAGCCGGTCGCGGTGATGCCGGCAACCTTCGGCACGGCCGGCGCGTCGAAGTCGACGGGCAGCGCCGAACCGACTGTCTCCTCCAGCGACTTGCCGTTGCCGCCCTTCTCCGGCGTCACATGGATGACGGCGTAGTCGTACGAGGCCCCGTTGCCGCCCGTTTCACCACCCTGCTCGATCCACCGGGCCGAGGTCTGCGCCCAGTCGCCCCACCAGACGCCGTACGGAGCGGCCTCCTCCTTGGTGGCGTTCTGCAACTGGGCGGCCGTCTTGCCCGAGTCGTTGTACGACGGCACGAACGCGATGTTGCGGTACCAGCCGCCCTTCTTGCCGGCGTGCACACAGTGGCCCGCCGTCCAGACGAGGTTCGACTTGCCGGGGTGGGCCGGGTCCTCCACGACCGTCGCCGAGCAGACCATCGTGCCTTCGGGGGAGTCGAAGAAGACCTTGCCGGCGGTCGCCGCGTTGGCGTGGTACGTAGGCGCCACGGCCTTCGCGTCCACCGGCGCCGGCGTCGGGTCGGTCACGCCCTGGTCACCGGAGAGGTCGTTGTCGTCGACGCCCTTGTCCGGGTCGTTGGCCTTCCGCATCCGGTCCGGGTTCCACAGGCCCTTGATGATCGGGTTGACGAAGTCGTCGGCCTCGCGCAGCCAGTCGTCCTTGTCCCAGTTCTTCCAGGCCCCGTTCTTCCACTTGTCGATGTCGATCCCGTGCTCTTTGAGCTTGTTCCTGATGTCGTCCGGGATCTTGATCTTTCCGTCGCCGGAGCTCGCCCCGTCGGTGGCGGAGGCGGACGCCTGGCCGTCGGCCTTGGTGTCGCCCGAGTTGCAGGCGGTGGCGGTGAGCGCCAGCGCCGACGCGAGGGCAACGGCGGCAAGAACGGGGGAGGTTCTGCTGCGGGCACCCCTTCCTCGGCGAACGGTGTTCAACGGCCGTATGGATCGCATGCTCTGACTCCCCCTGAGGTGAACTGAACGAACTGGGCGCTGCCGCCGTGATCCCGCGCTCGGCGCAGGTGATCTCACGCGAATGCTGATGTCACGCGACTCACGCGACTTCACGGCTCCTTGGAACGGCATCACACACTATGCGCTCGCCGTGGGGGACTTCCCACGGAACGGCAACGGTTCCGTCACGGCAAGGATCTTGAAGCAACCCGTAACCCCGTGAGCCGCAGGCGGTTGGTAGCGGTGGGGGTTCTGCTGTCCGTGTGCGGTCCCCTGGTGGGAGGACAGGGAGTCGTGGCCGAGTCTGCATGCGGCGGGAGTGTGCCCGAGGGATCTCCTGGACGGGGTGGTGTCCGAGCGGTGTCCGCGACGGCGCGGGCCGTGCACGAAGGGATCCTCCGGCGCCAGGCGGCGCGCGAATCGGCGGCGCGCACCTATGCGCGCGCCCTGCCGATCGTGCCCGTGCGGGCCCGGGGACTGACCATCGAGGGTGCCGACGGCCGCCGCTACCTCGACTGCCTCTCCGGCGCCGGAACGCTCGCCCTCGGTCACAACCACCCCGTCGTGCTGGAGGCCATCCGCAAGGTCCTCGACTCGGGTGCCCCGCTGCACGTCCTCGACCTGGCGACACCCGTCAAGGACGCCTTCGTCACCGAGCTGTTCCACACCCTGCCGCCCGGACTCGCAGACCACGCGCGCGTGCAGTTCTGCGGACCGGCGGGAACCGACGCCGTGGAGGCCGCGCTCAAGCTGGTCCGCACAGCGACCGGCCGCGCCGGAATCATGGCCTTCACCGGCGCCCACCACGGCATGACCGCCGGAGCGCTCGAAGCATCCGGGGACGCCTCACACACGCGGGTCGCGCGCCTGCCCTATCCGCAGGACTACCGCTGCCCGTTCGGCATCGGCGGCCCACAGGGTGCCGAACTCGCCGCCCGATGGACCGAGTCCGTCCTCGACGACCCCAAGTCGGGTGTGCCGCACCCCGCCGGCATGATCCTCGAACCCGTCCAGGGGGAGGGCGGGGTGATTCCCGCGCCGGACGCATGGATGCGGCGCATGCGGGAGATCACTGCGACCCGCTCCGTCCCGCTGATCGCCGACGAAGTCCAGACGGGAGTCGGACGTACGGGCGCCTTCTGGGCGGTGGAGCACAGCGGCATCACCCCCGACGTGATGGTGCTCTCCAAGGCCATCGGCGGCAGCCTTCCCCTTGCCGTGGTGGTCTACCACGAGGACCTCGACGTCTGGGAACCCGGCACCCACGCAGGCATCTTCCGTGGCAACCAACTCGCCATGGCCGCAGGTACGGCCACCCTGACCTACGTCCGCGAATACCGCCTGGCCGAACGAGCGGCAACCCTCGGCTCTCACATGCTCAATCAACTCGCGGCTCTGGCGGCGGAGTTCTCGTGCGTCGGGGAAGTGCGAGGGCGGGGGCTGATGATCGGGGTGGAGTTCGTGGACGGGGAGGGGGGCGGTGAGGCCGATGCCTCGTCACCTGAGCCAGTCGGGGCTTTTGACGGCGGGATGACTCCGGCAGCGATGCGGGGTTCCGGCGCGGACGGCCCGCGCCCCGCTGCTCCCGAGCTCGCCGCCGCCGTCCAACGGGAGTGCCTGCGACGTGGCCTGATCGTCGAGCTGGGTGGCCGACATGCGAGCGTCGTGCGGCTCCTCCCACCGCTGACGATCAGCGACGAACAGGCGGCAGCCGTACTCGACCGACTTGCCGACGCGGTGGAGACGGCGGCCCGCGAGTTCGGGAGCGGTCGGGCGAAGCCCGGCGCGACAACTGACGTAGGCGCGCACTTATAGGCCTTCTCAGCAGCAACATCTGCGTCCTCACCTTCACTTGGGCCCATAGCCAAGAGGACCAAGGCCTGCCCGTCACCGCACAAGCCAGAACCACCCACGAGGATCACCTTGATTCCCACCCCCACCCCCGCATCCGGCGCCGGCTTTCCCATCCCCGAGCGAGGTCCCGACGACGCATCTCCCTCCCATCCGATCCGATCCGCCCCGACGATCCCATCGGTGCCTTGTCGGGAGGGACGGGACACGGGACGGGCGCAGGAGAGGGTGCTGGAGCTGGAGCAGGGGCGGGAACAGGAGAGGGTGCTGGAGCTGGAGCAGGAGAGGGTCCCGGAGCAACGGAAAGCCTCTGTCGCCGACTTCGGTCGTCGGCTTCCCGCTGACCTCCTGGAGCACTCCGACCCGGGCATCGCAGCCGAGGTAGCGGCCGTCGAGAACCTGCTGCGCTGCTGGGTGCGCGAAGCCGGCATCCAGGCTCCCGATGACGGCACACTTCGCATCCCCCTGCCAGCAAGTGGCACTGCCCTCCTCGCCCCGGTCCACTACTGGTCCCCGACGGGATGGCACCGCTTCGGCCTCCCTTCCCTCGCCAACGCCCCCGAACAATCCCCGCCGGTCGACGCGGTCACAGTCGCCGTACTACTCGCAAGGGAGACCCCCGAACGCGAGCACGGCACTGTGGCCCTACCGGAGGCTCCCGGCGCCGCAACTGGGCTTGGCGGCGGCCTGCGCCTCCCCTCCTCAGGTTCTGTCACGGGCGCCGCATCAACGGCTTCTGCCCCAGTACCCGCGCCTATGACCGGCACGCTGTCGGCTCCGGGTGCGGAGCCCGCGATGACAACTGGCATGCCATGGAGGCTCGCCCCGGGACCTGCGGCGACGGCAGGTGCTCCATTTCCTGCTGCCTCCATGCCCGCCCCGCCGGCTGGTCCCCCGTCGACTGCTGCCACCTCGGCATTCACCCCCACCTCCACCCGCGACCTCGTCGTCGGCGTCGCCGACTCTCTGCATCGCACCGTCACCTTCATCCACGAGCGCCGCCAGTGCCCCGCCGACAGCCCCGACCTCTTTCTCGCGGCCGAGCAGGCACTCGTGCTCGGGCATCCACTGCACCCCACTCCGAAGAGTCGCGAAGGTCTCTCGGAGGCCGAAGCATGCCTGTACTCACCGGAGTTGCGCGGCTCCTTCTCCCTGAACTGGCTCGCGGTCGCTCCCTCCTTGCTCGCCACGGACTCCTCCTGGACCGAGCGCGGTCGCCGTGTCCCCGCGCCACAGCTCATGGCACGGCTCGCCGAAACCGAGCCGGCCCGGCCCGACGGCTACGCCCTCTTGCCCGTGCACCCTTGGCAGCTACGCGATGCCTGCCAACGCCCCGAGATCACTGCTCTGTTCGACGCCGGGCTCCTCCGCGACCTCGGCACGCATGGCTGCCCATGGCACCCCACCTCCTCCGTACGCACCGTCTATCGGTCCGGCTCCCCAGCCATGCTCAAGCTGTCGTTGGGCCTGCGGATCACCAACTCCCGCCGTGAGAACCTCCGCAAGGAACTGCATCGCGGCGTCGAAGTCCACCGCCTCCTGCGCAGCGGACTGTCCGAGCAGTGGCGGGCCGCCCACCCGGCGTTCGACATCGTCCGCGACCCGGCCTGGCTGGCGGTCGACACACCCGAGGGCAACTCCGTACCCGGACTCGACGTGATGATCCGGCACAACCCGTTCAGCCCGTCGGACGACGTCTCCTGCGTGGCGGGGCTCGTCTCGCCCCGGCCGCAGGCACAGGCAGGACCACAGGCACAAACAGGCAACAGCACCCCAGCAGGCATGGCGCGCCACCATCCGAAGACAGAGTCGCAGCCCCTGTGCTCACGACTGGCCACGGTCGTCACGCGCCTTGCCGGCCGAACCGGTCGCCCTCGTGAAGCCGTTGCCGCCGAGTGGTTCCTGCGCTATCTGCAGCAGGTCGTCCGGCCCGTGCTTTGGCTGGATGCGGAGGCGGGGATCGCCCTGGAAGCCCACCAGCAGAACACGCTGGTCCTGCTGGACGCGGACGGCTGGCCTGCGGGCGGCCGCTACCGCGACAACCAGGGCTACTACTTCCGCGAGTCCAGGCGCGCGGAACTCTCCGAGCGACTGCCCGGTATCGGTGAGCGGAGCGACACCTTCGTGTCCGACGAGGTCACCGACGAGCGTTTCGCCTACTACCTGGCGATCAACAACGTGCTCGGCCTCATCGGTGCCTTCGGTTCCCAGCGTCTCGCTGGCGAACCGCTGCTGCTCGCCGCCTTCCGCCGTTTCCTCAGCGACATCGCTTCCGGACCCGCCCGGCTGCGCACCTCACTCCCGGCGCACCTGTTGGACTCACCGGTCCTGCGTTGCAAGGCCAATCTGCTGACCCGGCTGCACGGCCTGGACGAACTCGTCGGCCCGGTCGACACCCAGTCGGTCTACGTCACCATCGCCAACCCCCTCCACTGCTGACAGCCGATGCCGACACCGCCGGTCATCACTAACTCCCTTCCGTACCTGAGGAACATGCCCCACCCCGCCTTCTGAGAGGAGCGTCGCCGTGCCTCCCACCGACGCCAGCACACACGCAGCCACCGCCCCCAGCACCGACACGGGCGCGGATACGAGTCCCCGTACGGCTGACTGCGGTACCGGCCTGGGCACGGACAGCGAGGACACGCTGGACCTGCGTCTGCCGGACGAGCTGGTTGCGCTCTTCGCCGCGGAGGCTGACTCAGGTGAGGCACCGAGTCGGCGCGAGGCCATGGCTTTGCCCACCCCTTCGGTCACCGTGGCCGTCGACGACCTCCTCGACCGTGTCGCCGGCTGGGGGCCGGTCGTCACGCCCGTGGGCATGTTCCACCTTGTCCCCGTGCGCGTAGAGCGGGACCTGCCGCTGATCAGCCGCTGGATGAACGACCCTGCCGTAGCGGAGTTCTGGGACCTGTCCGGCCCACAGACCGTGACCGAGGGCCACCTGCAGGCCCAGCTGTCCGGTGACGGACGGAGCGTGCCCTGTCTCGGAGTGCTGGAAGGCACACCGATGAGCTACTGGGAGATCTACCGGGCAGATCTCGACCCACTGGCCCGCCACTATCCTGCTCGACCTCATGACACCGGAATCCACCTCCTCATCGGCGGCGTCGCCGACCGTGGCCGCAAGCTCGGCAGCACCCTGCTCAGAGCCGTGGCCGACCTCGCGCTCGACAAGCGGCCTGCCTGCGCACGCGTCATCGCGGAACCCGACCTTCGCAACACCCCCTCCATCGCTGCCTTTCTGAGCGCCGGCTTCCGGTTCTCCGCCGAGGTCGACCTGCCGGCCAAGCGGGCCGCCTTCATGGTCCGAGACCGGTCCCTGCGTAATCTGCTGTGACGCCATGCCGCGGCATCATCACTCTTGGTACACCGCTCGGCTCGATCCGGTTCCCATCACCACCGAACCGATCTCCGACCGCGCCGGTCTCTCCCGTAGCCGATCTTCGACCGCGTCGGTCTCTCCCGTAGCCGATCTTCGACCGCGTCGGTCTCTCCCGAGCGGATTCCTCAGGCATCCGGGCAGCTTTCCCGCGCGCCCAAGCCGCGCTCTCTCGCACTCGCCCGGCCCGCCCGACCTGGCCCGGCCCGCCCCCCCCGGACCGCCCCACATTCCGCCGTCCACCCCGACCGCCCCCGGCGGTCCGCCCCACCTACCCAGGCAACCCTCCCGACCTCACCCGAGGAGCACCCGGTCTTGATCCCGCCCCTCACCCCCGCTTTGATCACCCGTTTGTCAGTGCCGGGTCGTAGGGTGGTCGCGCTATGACGAAGCCCTCACTCCCCGAACTCCTGCATGCTGCCGTCACTGCCGTTGGCGGTACGGAGCGCCCCGGCCAGGTGACCATGGCCGTAGCCGTCGCGGAGGCGATCGACGACGGCTCCCATCTGCTGGTCCAGGCCGGCACCGGCACCGGAAAGTCGCTGGGCTACCTCGTGCCCGCGCTCGCGCACGGGGAGCGTGTCGTCGTGGCGACGGCCACCCTCGCCCTGCAGCGTCAGCTCGTCGAGCGGGACCTGCCGCGCACCGTCGAGGCATTGCACCCCTTGCTGCGCCGCCGCCCGGAGTTCGCGATGCTGAAGGGCAGATCGAACTACCTCTGCCTGCACCGTCTCCACGAGGGCGTCCCGCAGGACGAGGAGGAGGGACTCTTCGACCAGTTCGAGGCAGCCGCGCCCACCAGCAAGCTGGGTCAGGACCTGCTGCGGCTGCGCGAGTGGTCCGACGAGACCGAGACCGGGGACCGAGACAACCTCACGCCCGGAGTGTCCGACCGCGCCTGGGCGCAGGTGTCGGTCTCCTCCCGGGAGTGTCTGGGCGCCACGAAATGCGCATACGGTGCCGAGTGCTTCGCCGAGATGGCCCGTGAGCGTGCCAAGCTCGCAGAGGTCGTCGTCACCAACCACGCGCTGCTCGCGATCGACGCCATCGAGGGCGCCCCGGTCCTGCCGCAGCACGAGGTACTGATCGTCGACGAGGCACACGAGCTGGTCTCCCGTGTCACCGGAGTGGCCACGGGCGAGCTCACGCCCGGCCAGGTCAACCGAGCGGTGCGCCGTGCGGCGAAACTCGTCAACGAGAAGGCCGCCGACCAGCTCCAGACCGCCGCCGAGGGCTTCGAGCGGCTGATGGAGCTGGCTCTGCCGGGCCGCCTGGAGGAGATCCCGGAGGACCTCGGGTACGCGCTCATGGCACTGCGCGACGCCTGCCGAACGGTGATCTCCGGGATCGGCGCGACTCGCGACAAGTCCGTCCAGGACGAGGACGCGGTCCGCAAGCAGGCGCTGGCGTCCGTGGAGTCGGTGCACGACGTGGCGGAACGGATCACCAACGGCTCCGAGTGGGACGTCGTCTGGTACGAACGCCACGACCGCTTCGGTGCCTCGCTGCGCGTCGCCCCCATGTCCGTGTCGGGCCTGCTCCGGGAGAAGCTCTTCGCGGACCGCTCCGTGGTCCTGACCTCGGCAACTCTGAAGCTGGGCGGAGACTTCAACGGCGTCGGCGCCTCCCTCGGACTCGCTCCGGAAGGCACGGAGGGCGAGGACCTGCCGCAGTGGAAGAGTGCCGACGTCGGCTCGCCCTTCGACTACCCCAAGCAGGGCATCCTCTACGTCGCCAAGCATCTGTCGCGCCCCGCGCGGGACGGCGACCGCGCGGACATGCTGGACGAGCTGACGGAATTGATCCAGGCAGCGGGCGGCCGCACCCTCGGCCTCTTCTCCTCCATGCGGGCCGCGCAGCTCGCCGCCGAGGAACTGCGTTCCAGGATCCCGGAGTTCCCGATCCTCCTCCAGGGCGAGGAGACGCTCGGCGAACTGATCAAGAACTTCGCCGCCGACCCGAAGACCTGCCTGTTCGGCACGCTGTCGCTCTGGCAGGGCGTCGATGTCCCGGGCTCCAGCTGTCAGCTGGTGGTCATGGACAAGATTCCGTTCCCGCGCCCGGACGACCCTCTGATGAGCGCCCGCCAGAAGGCGGTGGAGGACGCGGGAGGCAACGGCTTCATGGCGGTCGCCGCCACGCACGCGGCGCTCCTCATGGCCCAGGGCGCCGGCCGCCTCGTACGGGCGATGGGCGACCGCGGCGTGGTCGCCGTACTGGACCAGCGACTGGCCACCGCCCGCTACGGAAGCTATCTGAAGGCGTCGCTACCGGAGTTCTGGTACACGACTGACCGCAACCAGGTCCGTAGGTCGCTGGCGGCGATCGACGCGACGGCGAAGAAGACAGAGGCGGAATGACAGAGACCGAATTCCCGAGTCGAACGAACGAGGTCTGACGAACGCGGCCCAATGACCGAGGCTGAATGATCGGGTCGGCCTGTCGCGAGCCGTGACAGGCCAACGCCGATGGAGAGCCGCCGGCCGATGGGGACTACCGACAGGGCCCGGACAGCACAGGGCCCCGGAACCGGCGCAGGGGTCCCGGGGCCCGGTCAGGAGGCGGTTCCGCACGAACCGCCCGCCGCAGCCGTCATACGCGCCGCAGCACAGCCACCACCTTGCCGAGGATGGTCGCGTCGTCGCCGGGGATCGGCTCGTACGCCGCGTTGTGCGGGAGGAGCCAGACGTGGCCGTCCTCGCGCTTGAAGCGCTTGACGGTGGCCTCGCCCTCGAGCATGGCCGCGACGATGTCGCCGTTCTCGGCGACGGGCTGGCGGCGCACCGTCACCCAGTCGCCGTCGCAGATCGCGGCCTCGATCATCGAGTCACCGACGACCTTCAGCACGAACAGCTCTCCGTCACCGACCAACTGGCGGGGGAGTGGGAAGACGTCCTCGACCGATTCCTCGGCGAGGATCGGGCCGCCGGCGGCGATACGGCCCACCAGCGGGACGTACGACGCGGCCGGCTTGCCCGCCGTGTCGGTGGGCTGCGCGGAGGCGCCCTGGTCGGAACCGCGGACCTCGTACGCGCGTGGGCGGTGTGGGTCGCGGCGCAGGAAGCCCTTGCGCTCCAGTGCCATCAGCTGGTGTGCGACCGAGGAGGTGCTGGACAGTCCGACCGCCTGGCCGATCTCCCGCATCGACGGCGGGTAGCCGCGCCGCTGTACGGAATCCCTGATGACCTCGATCACCCGACGCTGCCGGTCGGTGAGCCCGGAGCTGTCCGCCCGGATGCCTGGAGGTCGGCCCGGCAAGGAGCGCTTGTGCCCCTCGGGGCTCACGGGTTCATTCATCGCATGCACCGGCTCGAGTCGGCCCTGGGAGCGGTCCTGGGCAGTGATGGTGGCACTGTCTGCGGTCGTGGTCACGTCGGCCCCTCTCGATGGTCTCCCTGCTGGACAACGGTAGTTGCTTTCGAAAGGTTGCGCCAAACACACGTTCGAGTGAAAAACCGCGAATCGCCTGACTTGATCATGTGTCTGGGTGTATGGCTGACGCTGCGCCCGGCGGGCAAAAGTACCCATTGTTGTACTCTTCACCGCCGAGGTGCTGACCTCGTGATTTCTTGCCCCAGTCTGCCATCCGGCATTCCGTCAACCGGGAACCGGTGGTCATCTCTGCGGGAGTCCCACGAGCCCTCCCTCTGGCGCCCACGGTATCTCCGCATGTGTCGCAAGGGTACGGCTGCGCACCTGCGGATCCCGTGCGGCGCCACGGCCGCGTGGCACATTCTCGTGGCCACGCGACACGCGCGCGTGGCGTGTATGTATGGGCCAATCCCTACATCTAGTGGTTGGATTTCGGTAGCGGCCCAGAAGTTGTGGTCCCCCGGGTCTTCAGGCTCCTGGCGATCGCCTATGCTTGGGGCTGCTTCGAGGGGCCCGTGAGGCCCAACGAGGCTATTGAGTCTGCTGTGAGGAGGGTTGGGAGTTCATGCACTGCCCCTTCTGCAGGCACCCCGACAGCCGTGTCGTCGACAGTCGTACGACCGACGACGGCACGTCCATCCGCAGGCGCCGCCAGTGTCCGGACTGCTCCCGTCGTTTCACGACCGTGGAGACGTGTTCGCTCATGGTGGTCAAGCGGTCCGGAGTCACCGAGCCTTTCAGCCGCACCAAGGTCATCAACGGAGTGCGCAAGGCATGCCAGGGGCGACCTGTCACCGAGGACGCACTCGCCCAGCTCGGCCAGCGGGTCGAGGAGGCGGTGCGGGCCACCGGAAGCGCCGAACTGACCACCCACGACGTGGGACTGGCCATACTCGGCCCGTTGCAGGAGCTCGACCTCGTCGCGTATCTGCGATTCGCCTCCGTCTACCGGGCGTTCGACTCGCTCGATGACTTCGAGGCCGCCATCGCGGAACTCAGGGAGGGGACGCGACCCGCCGCCGCGGACAACGACGACCGCGAGGACACCGCTGCGGGGAGCCAGGAAGACGACCGCGGGCGCGGAGGGACTGCTGAAGTCCCCGAGCCCGCCCACGCCGCCGACTGACCGGCGGGCCGGAACCGCGCCAAGGCGCCGGAACCGGCCGCGAGGCGGCGATCGAAGACCTGTTGCGGGCGGCAGCGCGAGAAGCCCGCAGCATCAGACACCACAACGTGCCACGGGAACATCGGGGCACTTCAGGGCGTTTTAGCCCGTACAGGGAGGCGGCATGACAGAGACGGCGAGCGGTCCGGCACGGAGTTCCCGCGCCAAGGGCACCAAGGCGACCAAGGGACTGCGTATCGAGCGCATCCACACGACCCCCGGCGTGCATCCGTACGACGAGGTGTCCTGGGAGCGCCGTGACGTCGTCATGACCAACTGGCGCGACGGCTCAGTCAACTTCGAGCAGCGTGGCGTCGAGTTCCCCGACTTCTGGTCGGTGAACGCGGTCAACATCGTCACCAGCAAGTACTTCCGCGGTGCCGTCGGCACCCCGCAGCGTGAGACCAGCCTCAGGCAGCTGATC
Source organism: Streptomyces sp. DF42 (assembly GCF_058267695.1). Lineage (NCBI taxonomy): Bacteria > Bacillati > Actinomycetota > Actinomycetes > Kitasatosporales > Streptomycetaceae > Streptomyces > Streptomyces sp. DF42. Next base: position 7,082,405 of record NZ_CM177859.1, read on the forward strand.
GACCGCATCGTGAAGACGTATCGGAAGGCAGGCGAGGACTACAAGTACTTCGCCTCGCCTGCGGATGCCGAGATCTTCGAGCACGAGCTGGCGTATGCCCTCCTGCACCAGATCTTCAGCTTCAACAGCCCCGTCTGGTTCAACGTCGGTACCCCGCAGCCCCAGCAGGTCTCCGCCTGCTTCATCCTGGCCGTCGACGACTCCATGGAGTCGATCCTCGACTGGTACAAGGAAGAGGGCATGATCTTCAAGGGCGGCTCCGGCGCCGGCCTGAACCTCTCCCGTATCCGCTCCTCCAAGGAGCTGCTCTCCTCCGGTGGCAACGCCTCCGGCCCCGTCTCCTTCATGCGCGGCGCCGACGCCTCCGCCGGCACCATCAAGTCCGGTGGCGCCACCCGCCGTGCCGCCAAGATGGTCATCCTCGACGTCGACCACCCCGACATCGAGGACTTCATCGAGACCAAGGTGAAGGAGGAGGAGAAGATCCGCGCGCTGCGCGACGCGGGCTTCGACATGGACCTCGGCGGTGACGACATCACCTCCGTGCAGTACCAGAACGCCAACAACTCGGTCCGTGTGAACGACGAGTTCATGAAGGCGGTCGAGCAGGGCGGCAAGTTCGGTCTGCGGGCCAGGATGACCGGCGAGGTCATCGAAGAGGTCGAGGCCAAGTCCCTGTTCCGCAAGATGGCCGAGGCCGCCTGGGCCTGCGCCGACCCGGGCATCCAGTACGACGACACCATCAACCACTGGCACACGTGCCCGGAGTCCGGCCGTATCAACGGCTCGAACCCCTGCAGCGAGTACATGCACCTGGACAACACGTCCTGCAACCTCGCCTCGCTGAACCTGATGAAGTTCCTGAAGGACGACAGCAAGGGCAACCAGTCCTTCGACGGTGAGCGCTTCGCGAAGGTCGTCGAGCTCGTCATCACCGCGATGGACATCTCCATCTGCTTCGCGGACTTCCCGACCCAGAAGATCGGCGAGAACACGCGCGCGTTCCGCCAGCTCGGCATCGGCTACGCCAACCTCGGCGCCCTGCTGATGGCAACCGGCCACGCCTACGACTCCGACGGCGGCCGCGCCCTCGCCGGGGCCATCACCTCCCTGATGACCGGCACGTCGTACAGGCGCTCCGCCGAACTCGCCGCGGTCGTCGGCCCGTACGACGGCTACGCGCGCAACGCGAGCGCCCACAACCGCGTCATGAAGCAGCACGCCGACGCCAACGCCGTGGCCGTTCGCATGGACGACCTCGACACTCCGATCTGGGCCGCCGCCACGGAGGCCTGGCAGGACGTGGTGCGCCTCGGCGAGAAGAACGGTTTCCGTAACGCCCAGGCGTCGGTCATCGCGCCGACCGGCACCATCGGTCTCGCGATGTCCTGTGACACCACCGGTCTTGAGCCCGACCTTGCCCTGGTCAAGTTCAAGAAGCTGGTCGGCGGCGGCTCGATGCAGATCGTCAACGGCACCGTCCCGCAGGCCCTGCGCCGTCTGGGCTACCAGGAGGAGCAGATCGAGGCGATCGTCGCCCACATCGCCGACCACGGCAATGTCGTCGACGCCCCGGGCCTCAAGCACGAGCACTACGAGGTGTTCGACTGCGCCATGGGCGAGCGCTCCATCTCCGCCATGGGCCACGTTCGCATGATGGCCGCGATCCAGCCATGGATCTCCGGCGCCCTGTCCAAGACGGTCAACATGCCGGAGTCGGCGACCGTCGAGGAGGTCGAAGAGATCTACTTCGAGGCCTGGAAGCTGGGCGTCAAGGCGCTCGCCATCTACCGCGACAACTGCAAGGTCGGCCAGCCGCTCTCCGCCAAGACCAAGGAGAAGGAGAAGTCCGCGGCCGACGCTGTCACGGAGAAGGCCGAGGCGACCATCCGCGAGACGGTCGAGAAGGTCATCGAGTACCGCCCGGTCCGCAAGCGCCTCCCGAAGGGCCGTCCCGGCATCACCACGTCCTTCACCGTCGGCGGCGCCGAGGGCTACATGACGGCCAATTCCTACCCGGACGACGGCCTGGGGGAGGTCTTCCTGAAGATGTCCAAGCAGGGCTCGACCCTCGCGGGCATGATGGACGCCTTCTCGATCGCGGTCTCCGTCGGCCTCCAGTACGGCGTGCCGCTGGAGACGTACGTTTCGAAGTTCACCAACATGCGCTTCGAGCCGGCCGGCATGACGGACGACCCGGACGTGCGGATGGCCCAGTCGATCGTCGACTACATCTTCCGCCGCCTGGCGCTGGACTTCCTGCCCTTCGAGACCCGCTCCGCGCTCGGCATCCACTCCGCCGATGAGCGTCAGCGTCACCTGGAGACCGGTTCGTACGAGCCGTCCGACGACGAGATGGACGTCGAGGGCCTGGCCCAGTCGGCCCCGCGCACCCAGGAGCTGAAGGCCGTCGCCATGCCGCGTGCCGAGGTCGAGGCGGCGAAGCCCGCCCCGATGCAGGCCCACACCAGCGCCGAGCTGGTGGAGATGCAGCTGGGCATCCAGGCCGACGCCCCGCTGTGCTTCTCCTGCGGTACGAAGATGCAGCGGGCCGGCTCCTGCTACATCTGCGAGGGCTGCGGGTCTACCAGCGGCTGCAGCTGACACCGGCCGGCGGGCCACGCCCGCCTGACAGGTAATCCCTGACGAGGAGGGGGCACCGACCACGCGTCGGTGCCCCCTCCTCGCCGTATGCCGCCGTCGACGCCGTCAGGGCCGACGGGCTCGTCCCATGGTCCTCGTGAACGTCGCCGGGTCGTCGTCGTAACCGTGGATGCCGGGGTGGAAGTTCCAGTCGCCGGACCCGTCGCGCAGGAACTCCCCGATGGTCGCCGCCGTCGCTCCGAGGACGTCGCCGAAGTCGTCCTCGGCCAGGACGGTGTAACCCTCGCGGATCCGCAGGCCAGGGTTGATCACGCCGACGAAGGTGCGGTGTACCGAACGCTGCTGAATGACGACACCGATCACCACGCGCGCGTAGCGGCCGTCCAGCCGGTCCAGCTCCAGTGTCATGACCTCGTCCCAGCCGAAGCCCTTGCCGTCCTTGCTGTCCCGGTTGAGGTAGATGGTGCCGTCGGGGGAGCGGCTGTCGAAGTGCACCACGTAGGTGGGGTCGCCGTACGGATCGCCCGCCAGGTAGGTGGCGGCGACGATGTCCAGATCCGTGGGCGGCTGTCCCGTCGGACTCGGATCCCACTTCAGCGCGACTTCGGCCTTACGGATCCCCTTGTTGAGGCCGTTCACCAGTCTTCCCCTTCCCCGTTGCCCGTGCGTTGTCTCCGCCCCTAACTGCCGGACGGACAAGGCCGGTTGTCCATCCTGCCACGTGCGCGTGCACGTGTGCGGCCGAGCTGTCCGGCTGAGCGTGACCGACGCCACGCTCCGTGGCCTTACCATGGCGCGGTGCTGGTCAAGTGGATTCGCTGCACCGTGGTGGACCGCCGCGGCTTCGAGCGGGGGCAGCGAAAATGGGCGGGGCTTCTGGGGGAGCCGGGGTTTCGGGGACAAGGTGGTGGCTGGAGCAGGGGACGGACAGGGGTGGCGCACATCTTCGCCTTCTGGGAGAGCCGTGCGTTCTACGACTCCTTCATGGCGCGTTCCCACGACCGCCTGGCGGCGGCCCAGTCGGGCACCTTCAAGGATGCCCAGGTCAAGCTCTTCGACTACCGCTTCGACGTGAAGACCGGCTTCGAACCGCGTTTCACGGACGCCGACCTGCTGCGGGTCGCCCTCTGCCGAGTCCATGAGGACCGTGCCGAGCACTTCATGCTGATGCAGGAAAAGGTCTGGAACCCGGCCATGGCAGGCTCTCCGGGCATGATCAGAGGCCTGTTCGGCGAGGCACCGGGACACGAGTTCCTGGTGCTGTCGATGTGGCGGTCGGCCGCCGAACACGGCAAGTACCGCACGGAGCGCGTGGAGCGGCTCGCCCTGCGGGCCCAGACGGAGGCGGACGTCGCGTCACTCACGGGCGACATCGTCGAGCTGGAGTCGACCTGGACGGTTTGACACGCTGGGTTTGAAATCCGGACCCGCTAGTCGTGCGCCCAGGTGTGACCTGTGGTGCAGGAAATATGTGACCTGCGCCGTATAGAGCCCGTACGAGTGCTCCATCGGCCGTCATCCGATCTAGGGTTTTGGCATGGCACGACCACGGCGCATCGTCCTTGTCCGGCACGGAGAGTCAACGGGCAATGTTGATGACACCGTTTACGAGCGTGAGCCCGACCATTCGCTGGCGCTGACCGAGCGCGGTTGGCAGCAGGCCGAGGAGACCGGCAAACGGCTGCGCGATGTCTTCGGCCGCGAGCGCGTCAGCGTGTACGTGTCCCCGTACCGCCGCACGCACGAGACCCTGCGCGCGTTCCATCTCGACCCCGACCTCATACGGGTGCGCGAGGAACCCCGGCTGCGCGAACAGGACTGGGGAAACTGGCAGGACGGCGACGACGTACGCCTCCAGAAGGCCTACCGGGACGCCTACGGCCACTTCTTCTACCGCTTCGCCCAGGGGGAGTCCGGCGCCGACGTGTACGACCGGGTCGGCGGCTTCCTGGAGAGCCTGTACCGCAGCTTCGAAGCACCCGATCACCCGTCCAACGTGCTGCTGGTGACCCATGGCCTGGCCATGCGGCTGTTCTGCATGCGCTGGTTCCACTGGACGGTCGCGGAATTCGAGTCACTGTCGAATCCCGGGAACGCGGAGATGCGGATGCTCGTTCTGGGGGACGACGGCAAGTACGTGCTTGACCGGCCTTTCGAACGCTGGCGAGATCCGGAACCGTACGGGATCACCGGATAGAGTGGCAGAGCCATGACCCCCGATTCCTCTCCCGACGGGCGCCTGGACCGCGCCCTGGCCAGCTTGCGTGGACTCGCGGTCGGGGATGCGCTGGGCTCCCAGTTCTTCGTCCCGGCGAACTACCCTCTGCTCAAGAGTCGAGAGCTGCCGCCCGGGCCCTGGCAGTGGACCGACGACACGGAAATGGCCTGCTCCGTGGTCGCCGTGCTCGCCACCCACCACCGCATCGACCAGGACGAGCTGGCGCGCTCCTTCGCCGAGCACCACGACTTCGACCGGGGGTACGGCCCCGCCGTCAACCGCCTGCTGCGGCTGGTCCGGGAGGGCGGCGACTGGCGTGAACTCGCCGCTGAGCTGTTCAAGGGACAGGGATCGTGGGGCAACGGGGCGGCGATGCGGATCGCCCCGCTGGGCGCCTGGTACGCGGACGATCCGGAGCAGGCGACCCACCAGGCGGAGATCTCCGCCTACCCGACGCACCAGCACCGCGAGGCTGTCGTGGGCTCCATGGCGGTTGCGGCGGCCGCCTCACTGGTTGCCGCTCCCGGTGGCCCGCCGAGCCCCGAGGCACTCCTCGACGGCGTCGTCGCGCTCATCCCGAAGAGCGCGGTCGGCGCGGGCCTGCGACGCGCGCGGGACATGCTCGACTACGGCGACGCCGGCACCGTCGCAGCCGTCCTGGGCTGCGGACGGCGTACGTCTGCCCATGACACCGTGCCCTTCGCCCTCTGGTCGGCCGCTCGGGCCCTCGGCGACTACGAGCACGCGTTCTGGACGACCGCGCAGGTCGGCGGCGACGTGGACACGACATGCGCCATCGTGGGCGGCGTGATCGCCGCGGGGAAGACGGGGATGCCGCCGACCGAGTGGGCGGACCTGACCGAGGAGCTGCCGGACTGGGTCCGAACGGCTGGGTGACGCCTGCCTGAGCTTTTCCGCGCGGGAAGCGTGCGGGGCAGAGGCTCCGGTGGGAACTCTCTGTGGATATCGGGAACTCTGCGTAATCGCCCGGCCGTTGTTCCGGCATCCGGCGTGTGGCACACGCGACGCCATGTGCGGAGGACACACGAGGGTTCCTGGGGGTGGTCATGCGGTTCGTGGTGGTGCTGGTGGCGTTCCTGGCCCTCATGTCGCTGCGCTCTGCAGGGAGAGCGCGGATGGCCGGACCGGCGTCCTCGCCGTCGGTCCCCTGGACCCGGTCCGGCCGTCCGTCGCCTGATGCAGGCGTGGCCGGGTCAGCCGGCCGGTACCCCCGCCGTTCCGGCGAGTGCCTCCAGATCGCTCTTTCGGACCCGGATCACGAACCAGGCCGTGCCGAGAGCCAGTACGGCCATGGCCGCGGCCGCCACGAAGCCCATCGAGATGCCCTGGGCGAGCACCTCGTGCCCCCACGTGCTGGGCAGCTGATGTGTCTTGGCGAACTCCGCCTTCTGCTCCGCCGATCCGTTCGCGAGGAACTTCGGCAGCTGCTTCTCGGCCTCGTCCCTGCTGGCAGAGCCGAAAACCGTCGTCAGGATGGACAGGCCGAGCGAACCGCCCACCTGCTGCATCGCGTTGAGCAGTCCGGAGGCCGCACCCGCCTCGTGCTGGGCGACACCGGAGACGGCCGTCACGGTCAGCGTCACGAAGTTCAGGCCCATGCCGAAGCCGAACACCAGCATCGGGCCGAGCACCCCGCCGACGTAGGAGCTGTCGGAGCTGATGAGGGTCTGCCAGGCCAGTCCGATCACCGCGAGAGTCGAGCCGGTGAGCATGAACGGCTTGGGCCCGAGCACGGGCAGGAATCGCTGCGACAGCCCCGCGCCGAGCGCGATCACGACCGTCACCGGCAGGAAGGCGAGACCGGCCTGGATCGGGCTGTATCCCAGCACGTTCTGCACGAACAGCACGATGTAGAAGAACATGCCGAACATCGCCGCGGCCAGGCTGAGCATGATCACGTACGTGCCCGAGCGGTTGCGGTCGGCGAACATCCGCAGTGGGGTGATGGGCTCCTTGGCCCGGGACTCGACGAGCGCGAAGGAACCCAGCAGGACTACGGCGGCGGCAAAGGAGCCGATGGTCAGACTGTCTCGCCAGCCCTCGTCCGCCGCGCGGATGAAGCCGTAGACGAGGGTTGCCATGCCGGCCGTCGAGGTCGCGGCGCCAGCGATGTCGAAGCGGCCGGTGTGACGCTCCGACTCGTTGATGTACATGGGTGCGAGCACGGCGATCAGTACGCCGATCGGCACGTTGACGAAGAGCACCCAGCGCCAGTCGAGCCACTCGGTGAGCATGCCGCCCGCGAGCAGACCGATCGCGCCACCGCCCGCGGAGACCGCGGCGAAGACGCCGAAGGCCCGGTTGCGCTCCGGACCCTCGGGGAACGTCGTGGTGATGAGTGCCAGCGAGGTGGGCGACGCGATTGCGCCCCCCATGCCCTGCAGGACTCGTGCGGCCAGCAACTGCCAGGGTTCCTGGGCGAATCCGCCGAGCAGAGAGGCAAACGTGAACAGCAGGATGCCCGTCATGAAGACCCGGCGGCGGCCGAGGATGTCACCGGCCCGGCCGCCCAGAAGCAGCAGACCGCCGAAGGTGAGTGTGTAGGCGCTGACCACCCAGGTGAGGTCGGTGGTGCTGAAATTCAGTGCGTCTTGAATGTGCGGGAGCGCGATGTTCACAATCGTCGCGTCGAGTACCACCATGAGTTGGCAGGCCGCGATGACTGCGAGCGCGATGCCGGGATGCCCGTTCCGGCGAGCCGCACCTGGCTTCTGGTCCTTGATCAACTGAGAGGTTGTCACTATGGGTCCCCCACGGATGTGTTAGTGAACGCTCGCGTTCACTGTCGCGTCAACGGTAGTGAGTCCCCGATAGTGAACGCAAGCGTTCACTTAAATTGGTGTTGCGTGGCGAATCCCCCGATGCTGCCGCGTGGCGCACACCCGCTCCCGAACTCCCCGCTCCCCCTGCTCGCTGGAGACACTCAGATGGTTACCTCGCGCTGGACGGCCGCCCCCGCTCAGGCGGCCTCCCTCCGTCGGCGCGGCGCCGTGCTCGAACGCGCGATCCTCGATGCCGCCCTGGAACAACTCAGCACGGTCGGCTGGAGCGGCCTCACCATGGAGGGCGTCGCCGCCGGTGCCCAAACCGGCAAGGCCGCGGTCTATCGCCGCTGGCCGTCCAAGGAGGATCTCGTGGCGGACGCCCTGCAGGCCGGACTGCCACGCCTTGATCAGGCGCCCGATCTCGGCAGCGTGCGTGAGGATCTGCTCGCGCTGTGCCGGGACGCCAGGGACGCGATGTTCTCCCGCCCGGGTTTCGCGTTTCGCTCGGTGATTCACGAATGCGACCCAATCCAGGCGGAGCGCTTCCATGCCGTGATCTTCGACGGGATCGTGGAGCCCACCGTAAAACTGCTCCGAGAAGTCATCACCCGTGGCATGGAGCGGAACGAGGTCCGCCCCGATGCCGCGAACAGCTACGTCCTCGATGTCATCCCGGCCACCATGATGTACCGCTCCAAGATGCGCGGCAGCGAATGGGGTGATCGTGATCTCGAGGAAATGGTCGACCAGTTGATGCTTCCGTTGCTGCGGCCGAGCGGTGGCTGAGTGGTGGCCGAGCAGGGGCCGTGGCGGTCGTGGCGCAGCTGAGGGAAGCCGGGGTGTCGCCGGATGATCTGCGGGGCGTAGGCTAAGGGCGCCATGCCGTACGAAGCACCTACTCACACCGTCGAGCGCTCCCTTCGCGCCACGACCGGAGCGAAGATCATTGCCGGCGTAGACGAGGTGGGGCGCGGTGCGTGGGCCGGTCCCGTCACGGTCTGCGCGGCGGTCACCGGACTGCGCCGGCCCCCCGAAGGTCTCACCGACTCCAAGCTGCTCACCGTCAAGCGGCGCACCGTGCTTGCCGTGGAACTGCGGAAGTGGGTGACCTCGTACGCCCTGGGGCACGCTTCCCCGGAGGAGATCGACGATCTCGGCATGACCGCCGCGCTGCGTCTGGCGGCGGTGCGCGCCCTCGAGGCTCTGCCGGTCCGTCCCGACGCGGTGATCCTCGACGGGAAGCACAACTATCTCGGCAATCCCTGGCAGGTCCGTACGGTGATCAAGGGTGATCAGTCGTGCGTGGCGGTCGCGGCGGCCTCGGTGATCGCCAAGGTTCAGCGCGACAAAATGATGGCCGAACTGGGTATCGACCATGCAGACTTCGGTTTTGCGGCCAACGCCGGGTATCCGTCGCCCGTGCACAAGGCCGCACTGGCGGAGCGGGGCCCCACCCCGTACCACCGGTTGTCGTGGGCGTATCTTGATGCGCTGCCCCAGTGGCGGCATCTCAAGAAGGTCCGCAGTTGGGCGGACGGAGGCGTTCCGGAAATCGAGGGTCAGCTGGGCTTCGATTTCTGACGATTCCGCTCGCACTCACGTACCACCCGCCGACGCGAGTCGTACCAGTGTTTGATAAAAATCAGCTCATGCCTCTCATTCCCGAGGAGCCTCAGATTCACGAGAGTGCCCAGGGTCCCCGCGCCACTTCGGCCAGTGGCCGCACCGCGCCGACCCCCCGTCCTGTACCCGGCCCCCGCCCCGCGGCTCCGCCGCGTCCTGGCCGTCCTGGTCCGCTCCGGCCCACGCCGCCGGTGCAACGCACGTCGGGTGACGTGGCCACGTTGAAGCCCGGACCCTCGGTCCCGGCTGCTCCTGCCACCGCCGTCACGGCTCCGGCCACCCCACAGATCCAGCTGATCCCGGCTTCGGCGGACGGTGCGCTCGACGCCGCCGAAGAAGCCGTGGACCTCCTTCTGGACTCGGGGCGCGCCCCCGGCGACGTGCTGGTGATCACCACCGGCGAACAGCACCCGTGGGCCACCCACGAGCTGTCCTTCGGTGAAACCTCCTACTGGGCGCAGCACGACGCAGGCGACGACGTCTTCTATGCGGACGCGTCTGCAGCCGGTCGCGCAGCCTCGCGCCCCGTGGTCGTGGTCGCCGTCAACGGCGGTTCCGACACGGCCGCTGTCACCGTCCTGCCGCTGGCCCTCACTCGGGCCGGAGCCTTGCTGATCGTCTGCGGAGACCCGCAGCAGATCAACTCGGTGCTGGGCGCAAGCGTCTGAGTCCTTTCCGGTACGTCCGCGCGGACGTACCGGAGCGACGTGGGCGCCGCTCCGGCGGCGTCGGCACAGCGGGTCTTTTGGCGTGCGCGGAGCACACCGGGTGACGGGTGCATGCGTTAGTCCGCCGGGGCCGGGCGACGAGCCGAGAGAGATTCGGCGCGCGAGTCCGTGGTCCCTCGCTCGTGACCATGACGGCGATGCCCCCGTGCTGAGCGGGGGCTGCTCGAATGCCTCGGCCCTGACTCTCGGACACGACTCCCTCTGCAACGCCCCCTGGCCCCCTGCAACTCCCCCGACTGGCCTGCCGTGAAAGTGGCGGACCGGGGGAGCCTTGCCGGCGAGGAGACGGGGCCCGGCCGTGTCCTCAGCGGGCTGCCGCGCGGCGCAGTACCTCCGAAGCGGCACCGCCGGTCCGTGGCAGCAGTGGCGGTGCCTCCGACATGCCGAAGGGCTCTGGTGATGAGTCCGCGCTGGGGCGGCGGCCGCCGCGGCCCTCGCCGAGGACCTGCCAGCCGTCCCGGGTCAGAGTGATGTACGCCCCGCAGCGCAGCCCGTGCAGTGTGCACGCGTCGCGCAGGCCCCACATCCAGGCGCCGTCCTCTTCGGTCCAACGCGCGTCGCCCTCACGGCAGTAGAGCAGCACGGCGGTGCGCACCGGTGTGCGGCGCCGCAGGTCGTGCGGGATCACCCGGCGCAGCTGAGCGAGAAGCGTGTTGCGGAACATCCAGCCGTCGGCCGGAGCCGGGCGGCGCGTGAACGAGGCGCTCGCGCAAAGGCGTTCGTCCGGGTCGAGGACAGCTAGGATCGCAGTCGCCGGCCTGGGGTGGTGCCGGGAATGGAGGCCGCTGACGACTTCCCGGGGGTTGCGCAGCAGGGGGATTCCGGCTGCGGCCCACTCCGCGGGTTCGAGCATGCGGGCGAGAGGGTTGGTGGATGCGGCGGACAGGTCGGCAGACGTCGACGTGGATGCCGCCGAGGACGGAGCGAATCCGAAGGTCACGTTCCTCCCTTCGGCTACGCGCCCACACTGCGGGCGGGGTTTTGTTCAGGGGAGCGCACGCCGCAGCAGAGCCCTACCGGACCACGGGCGAGCCGTGCGGGGAGCGGACTCCAATTCTTGCTGTCGAACTGGGATGCGGCAACGAGCAATTGGGGCCACTGACCGGAATCTGACGGAGTGTGGTTTATATCCCTACCCAGGGTGTCGCGTCGCGACGCGTGAGGCGACCGTTCACCTCACGTTCGTACACCGTTGGCATGGAAGTGGTCCAGGGCGGCGGCCGGCAGATGTGCGGTGCTGCGCGGCGGTCAGCCCTGAACGGCCAGAACCAGGGGCAGCACCCCCTGCGCACCGGCACGTCGGAGCATGCGGGCCGCGACTGCGAGTGTCCAGCCGGTTTCGGTGAAGTCGTCCACGAGGAGGACGGGGCCCGTGGCCTCGGCGAGCGCGGAAGCCAGGGCGGTCGGCACGGTGAGCGTGCCGTCCAGGGCCTTCAGGCGCTGAGCGCTGTTGCTGCGGGACACGTGGGGCTCGCCCGTGTATTCCACCGAGCCCAGCAGCGGCAGCCTGCCGACCTCCGCGATGCGCGCACCCAGGGAGTTGATCAGCTGCGGTCGGGTGCGGGAGGCGATGGTGACCACTCCCACTGGACGCGGTTGGGCGTCCGCCGCTCCCGAGGCCCAGCCGTCGGGGCCCTTGGCCCAGTCGGTGAGCACGCCCACGACGGCCTTCGCCACATCGTCCGGCACGGGTCCGTCCGGGGCCTGCGGGGCGAGCATGGGGCGCAGCCGGTTGCCCCAGCCGATGTCCGACAGGCGGCCCAACGCCCGCCCCGAGGCGGCCTGTTCGCCGGCCGGGATACGCCCCTTGAGATCGACGCCGATCGCCGGAAGGCCGGTCGGCCACATGCGGCGCGGCTCCACCTCGACGCCCGCCCGGCCGAGATCGACGCGTGCCGCGTCCACGGCGGTCAGGGAGGCGTCCGTGGTGAACCGCGCGCCTACGCAGTTGTCGCAGCGACCGCAGGGCTTGGCGCCCTCGTCGTCGAGTTGGCGCTGCAGGAATTCCATACGGCAGACCGTCGTCGAGGCGTACTCGCTCATCGCCTGCTGCTCGGACTTGCGCTGCCGCGCGACCCACTCGTATCGCTCGGTCTCGTAGGCCCACGGCTGCCCGGTCGCGATCCAGCCGCCCTTGACCCGCTTGACCGCCCCGTCCACGTCGAGAACCTTGAGCATCGTCTCCAGACGGGAGCGGCGCAGCTCCACCAAGGGCTCCAGGGCGGGCAGCGACAAGGGCCTGTCCGCGCGTGCCATGACGTCGAGAGTGCGGCGCACCAGATCTTCCGGTGGGAAGGCGAGCGACGCGAAGTACTCCCAGATCGCCTGGTCCTCCTTGCCCGGGAGGAGAAGTACCTCGGCGTGCTCGACGCCGCGCCCGGCGCGGCCCACCTGCTGGTAATAGGCGATCGGGGAGGATGGTGAGCCGAGGTGCACCACGAACCCGAGGTCCGGTTTGTCGAAGCCCATGCCCAGCGCTGAGGTCGCGACCAGGGCCTTCACCTCGTTGGCCAGGAGGTCGTCCTCGGCCTGCTGCCGGTCGGCGTTCTCCGTCTTGCCCGTGTAGGAGGCGACATTGTGCCCGCGGTGTCGCAGGAAAGTGGTGACTTCTTCCGCGGCGGCCACGGTGAGCGTGTAGATGATGCCGGATCCCGGTAGCTCGCCCAGGTGCTCGGCGAGCCAGGCCATCCGGTGCGCGGCGTCCGGCAGCCGAATGACGTTCAGGCTCAGGCTCTCCCGGTCCAGTGGGCCGCGCAGCACCAGGGCGTCCGACGCGCCCCCGGTACCTAGCTGTTCCGCGACGTCGGCGGTCACGCGCGCGTTGGCCGTGGCGGTGGTCGCGAGTACGGGCACCCCCGGGGGCAGATCGCCGAGCATGGTGCGCAACCGTCGGTAATCCGGGCGGAAATCGTGTCCCCAGTCGGAGATGCAGTGCGCCTCGTCCACCACCAGGAGTCCGGTGGCGGCGGCGAGCCTGGGCAGCACCTGGTCCCGGAAGTCCGGATTGTTGAGCCGCTCCGGGCTGACCAGCAGGACGTCGACCTCACCCGCGGCGATCTCGTCCTGGACCGTGTCCCACTGCTCGGTGTTGGAGGAATTGATGGTCCGCGCGCGGATGCCGGCCCGAGCGGCGGCCTCGACCTGGTTGCGCATCAGCGCGAGCAGCGGGGAGACGATCACAGTGGGGCCGCTGCCACGGGCGCGCAGCAGCGAGGTCGCCACGAAGTAGACCGCGGACTTGCCCCACCCCGTGCGCTGCACGACGAGCGCCCGGCGTCCGTCGGCAACGAGCGCTTCGATCGCCCGCCACTGGTCCTCACGCAGCCGGGCCACGCCCGTGGCGTCTCCGACGAGGCGGGCGAGGACTGCGTCGGCGGCCGCCCGGAGTTCCGCGTTGCTCGTGTGCTCCATGCGTCCCATCAAACAGGACGGCACTGACAATCCGGATCGGGCCTGTGGAGAGGAGGGAGTGAGACCCCGAGATGCCTTGGCACGCGGGGTCGACAAACCTCACTGGAGTGATCGGCTTGACGTGTCCCTGGTCCGAGTTATCCACAGGGCAAAGCGGAATATCGCGATCCGCGAGATCGTCTGCGCATGACGAATCACGGCGAAACCACTGGATCCCCCGATAACGGCAAGGCCGGCGGACGTGAGGATCGCGAGTCCAACGGTGGACACGACGAGTCGCACGGGCGACGAGACATGCCCGCCGGTCCGAGCTCTCCCGATAGTCATGGCGGCCGCTACGAACAAGGGAAGGGTGGGGGACAGGACGCGTACGCCGAGCGCCCGGGCCGCCGCCCGGACCAGGTCGACTGCACTGCCTACGACAGCCACGGCGCCGAGCACCAGGTCACGCTGCGCACGCCGGCCGAACTGGCCGACGCACTGCCTTACCTGCTCGGATACCGCCCCGAGGACAGCATCGTCCTGGTCGCCCTGCACGACAGGGACAGCCGCGGCCGGTTCGGCGGCCGTGCCCGGCTCGGCATTCCCGCGAACGCCGACGACTGGGCGTCCGTGGCCGAGCAGTTGGCACACGGGCTCGTGACGGGCAGCGAGCGCAGAGGAGCCCGGCCCGAGCAGATGGTCGCCTACCTCTGCCAGGAACCGGCGAAGGGTGAGACGGGACGCCAGGTCATGGAGCGGTTGCGGCCACTGGCCCAGAAGCTGCGCGTCGAGTGCGGTCAGCTCGACGTGCCGGTGATCGAGGCACTGTGCATCTCGGACGGCCGCTTCTGGTCGTACTGCTGCGTGAACGAGGCATGCTGCCCGCCCGCCGGCTTGCCCATGGGGCTGCCCGGCACGTCAGTGCTGGCCGCCGCTGCCACCTATGCCGGCCTCCAGGTGCGCGGCACGCTGCGCGAACTGCGGGCCAGGCTGCTGCCCTGGGAGACCGCAGTGGCCCTGGAGCAGGAGGGCGCCCTGGACGCGGCGAGCATGGCGCTGGTCCCCAGGATTCTGGATGACGCCAGTCGTGCAGGCGTGGCCGAGGAGACACTGGAGCTGGCCGTGCTGGTCATGCGTCGACTGGCAGAAGCCCCGCCCGTGTCCGGCGCGCTCACAGCCGATCTCCGCGATGACGAACTGCTTGCACACGACGAGGCCGCGACTCTGATTCTCGGCCTGCAGGACCGCGCGACTCGAGACCGCGCGGCCGAATGGATGGAGGGTGAGGCGGCCGCTGTCGCACTCCGGCTCTGGCGGGCCCTCGCACGCCGATGCGTCGGGTCGTACGGCGAACACGCGGCGGCGCCCTTGACCCTGGCGGGTTGGGTCGCTTGGTCGACGGGCGACGGGCTGGAGGCCAGGGAGGCCCTTGCCATGGCCCTCGGCGCGGACCCTTCTTACCTCTTCGCCCGCCTGCTGCACCAGGCCTGCAACGAAGGCCTGGACCCGGAGTCGATCCGTCGCTGCCTGCGTGCGGAGCGGAAAGACCGCGAGCGGACGACAGTCCAGCGGGTGCACGGCGAAGAGGAGATCGCAGGGCCGGTGGCAGGCGAGGCCGTTGAGCCGGTGCCGGTGCCGAAGGGGGCTTCCCGCGCGCGGCGCCGTGCCCGCCCGGGCAGCACTGTCGGCAACCAGCCACGCTCGGCGAAGGCAGGAGGCCGGGGGAGTGGTGCGAGCGTTCCTCGCCCGCGGACTCGGGTCGTAGGCGGCACACGTCCGGGCTCCGCCCGCACGGACCGCTCGCGCCCCAGTGCCTCGGGGAAGGACGCCGCTCGCTGTCGCAACGACGGCCCCGGAAGCTTCCGGCCCGGAAGCGACAGTGTCGAGCGGGAGGCGTGAGCGATGCCTCGAGAACGCCGGCGGGGTCGGTTCGGTCGACGACGGTTGCAGAACGATCTGCTTGCGGCACCAAGTGGTCGACGGAGGCGATCGGGGCCGCCGCCATTCGGTCAGGTAGGCCCGAAGAGGCGTGACCCGGAGCACTCTCCTTCCGTTCACCTGAGCGGCGGTACGCCCGGATGGCCGTGCCGCCCCACAGACCCCGTCCGTCCGGATCCTTTCACCCGGCGCCGCACACAGCCGAGGTACACCGAGCGCGGAAGAAGCCACCCCATGAATCAGCCGAATCCGTCCTCCGCCGTTGACGACGACCGCTCCGGCGTCGGCCGATCCGGGCTGTCTCCGCGGGCGGGTGCGGAACTGCCGACGCACTCGGCCGGCATCGGTCGGCACGAGCCCCGGATCGCGACCGACGCCCCGTGTGTCTCTCCATCCGACGGCCGGGACCGGCGCCCGCCTGCACCGACGAACCGTCCCGGGTCTGGGCCCGACCATCCCGGGTCTGCGCCCGGGGCAGACGATCAGGATCGGGCCCATGCCAAGCCGACGGTCCAGGGACACACCGCCGCTCGACCGACCATCGAGAGCCTCACCCCCCGATCGATCGACCAGAGCCCCATCGCGGCCCGACCGGCGGACCAGCGCCCGATCACCGTCCGTCCCTGGGACCAGAGCGGCAACGCCGCTCGACCGCCCGCCCCGGGGTGGCCTGCACTGGATCCGCCCGACACGAGTCGCCTTGCGCTCCGGCCCACGCGCTCGGACCGGTCTCCGGTTCGGGCAGCCGATCCTGACCAGCTCTCGGTTCGGCCCGCGGGCCGTGACCAATCCTGGGCGCGATCGCCGAGAGTGGCTGCCCCGTCCCCGATCCCGTCCCCGGGCCCGCTTCCGGCACTCCGCCGGTCGGCCGAGTTGCCGTCCACGCACAACGCGATGATCTGCGTCTCGCTCCCGGGGCTCGCCATCTCGACGGCGCAGGGGCAGATGACCGGTCAGGGGTTGGAGGGGTTCTACCGTGCGGGTCGGCGCCTGCTCTCGCGGTGCCAGGTCCGCGTGGCCGGGCGGGAACCGCTGGCGGTGCAGGCTCGGATGACCGCGGCCGACCGAGCCCGCTTCGTGGGCACACTGCGTGCCTCCCCGCACTCCGGCCCGGACCCGGACGTCGTTGTCGAGCGCTTGCGCCACGCGGACGGGACGGAGCGCATCACGTTGCACAGTGCAGCCCTGCGCCCCCTGCGCGTTCCGGTCGAGGTCGCCCTGGGCACGGACCTGGCCGAGCTGGGCGCCATCGCGTCGGGCACGGCGCAGCCTGAATTGCCCGCCAGCGTCCACGACTCGGGCCTGCGCTGGTCCTGCCCCACCGGGAACTCGTCGGTCACGGCCGATCCGCCGCCCGCGGACGCGCTGGCCTCCGCGGGCCTCCTGCGTTGGGAGCTCGAGCTGCCGCCTGGCGGCAGCAGAAGCGTCGAGCTGCGGGTGAGGCCGGACGGAGCGCGGTCCGCGCGGGACGTGGGCCGCGCGGCAACGAGCCCTCTCGCCGCCGCCGGGGCGTCCAGTGACGACTCGAGGATCCAGCCGTTGCTGAGGACAAGCGTCGAAGACCTCCAGGCCTTGATGCTGCGCGACCGCAGTCACCCCGGCGACCTGCATCTCGCGGCAGGTGCCCCCTGGCGCACCGGTCTCGCACCGGCCGACGCGCTCGCCGCGGCGCGGATGGCGCTGCCCCTCGGCACCCGCCTCGCCGCAGGCACGCTGCGTACCCTCGCACGCAGCCAATTCCAGGGCACAGGACCCCAGTCCGGCATGCTCCCCGGTCCGCGACGGGACGCGGGCACCCATCTGCCGCCGGGTTGCACCGGCACCGAAGCCACCCTGCTCTTCCCGGTACTTCTGGCGGAGGCCCGCCGCTGGGGGCTTCCCGAACCCGAGACGGAAGCGCTGCTCCCGGCGGCCGAGCGCTGTCTGGCCTGGCTGCGGGCAACCGTCGGCGACGGCACTTACGTGCGCGACCCGCATCCGGGTGGTCCCGTCCGTTGCGAGATGCAGGCCCACGCCCACCGCGCGGCCCTGCTGGGCGCCGATCTGCTCGATGCGTACGGGAGACCGGGTGGCGCCGAGCTGCGGTACTGGGCGCAGACGCTGCGGACGGCGTTCCGGGAGGACTTCTGGATCGACGACCTGGCGGGTGGCCGACCGGCGGCCGCCCGCGCGCCCGACGGCACGCTGGTGCCGTACCTGGGTGCGGCCGCCGCTCATCTCCTGGACACCGGCCTGCTCGGCGGGGGCGAACTGGCCCCCGGACTGCTCGACAAGGTGCAGACCGAACAACTCGCGCGACTGCTCGGCAGCCCGGCCATGGACTCGGGCTGGGGTCTGCGTGGACTGGGCGCGAAAGAACCCGGATACAACCCGTTCGGCCACCGCAGCGGTGCCGTGCGAATCCACGAGACGGCGATCGCCGTCGCAGGCCTGGCCGCCGCCGGACACGAGAAAGAGGCGAGTTCGCTCCTGAGAGGCGCACTCGCGTCGGCAGAGACCTTCGGGCACCGGCTGCCAGAGATGTACGGAGGCGAGCAACGCACCGAAGGGAGCGCTCCCCTCCCGCACCCGGCGGCCTGTCGCCCCGCTGCCACCGCGGCGGCCGCCGGCGTGCTGCTGCCGACCACGCTCGCGGGCATCCGCCCCGACGCCCCCGCCCGGACCGTCACGCTCAGCCCCATGCGCAGCGCCCCCCTGGGCGAGGTCGTCCTGACGGGACTCCGCGTCGCCGGGGCCTCCTTCTCCGTGCGGGTCAGTCGGCTCGGCCTCGCCATGGTCGAGGAGGCGGCCGACGGGCTGCAACTGGGTGTGTGACCTCGGACGACGCAGCATTGCGCAATGGCGCGGACGAGATGGGAGGGTCAGATCGGACCGAAGTGGATCAGCCATCGAAGCGGCCGACGAAGGGGAGTGTTTATCGTCAAGCAGACGACTATGATCGCCGCATGCCCTACGACCCGTCAGCATTTCCGCCCTTCGCCGTCACCGTGGACCTGGTCGTGCTGACCGTGCGCCGTCATGCGCTGTGCGCGCTGGCGGTACGCAGGGGGGAATCACCGTTCCAGGGGCGCTGGGCGCTGCCCGGGGGCTTTGTACGGGCCGACGAGGATCTGGCGCAGGCCGCCGCACGCGAGCTGGCCGAGGAGACCGCGCTGCGCGCCCACGACCCGTCCGTTCCCGCGCAGGACAACGGCGCTCACCTGGAGCAGCTCGCCACCTACGGTGACCCCAAGCGGGACCCCCGTATGCGCGTCGTCAGCGTCGCCCACCTGGCGCTGGCCCCCGACCTGCCCGCACCCCGGGCGGGCGGCGACGCCAGTAACGCGCGCTGGGCACCGGTCGAGGAGCTGCTGCAGCAGGGCGGCTACGGCCGCGACGGCGAACCGATGGCGCCGCTCGCCTTCGACCACGCACAGATCCTGTCCGACGGTGTGGAGCGAGCCCGTTCCAAGATCGAGTATTCGTCTCTCGCCACGGCGTTCTGCCCCACTGAGTTCACCGTCGGAGAGCTGCGCCGGGTCTACGAGGCGGTGTGGGGGGTGGCACTCGATCCGCGCAACTTCCATCGCAAGGTGACGGGCACACCGGGCTTCCTCGTCCCCACCGGGGGGACCACCACACGCCAGGGCGGTCGCCCCGCCCAGTTGTTCCGGGCCGGGGGTGCCACGTTGCTCAACCCCCCGATGTTGCGCCCCGAAGTGTGACGCGGGAGCCCGGACTCGGCGCGGCCGGCTCAGCGGATGGCGGCCAACACGGCCGGAGCGGACCAGCCTACGAAGTGGGCGCGCGATCCAGAAAAAACGGACATAGCGCGCTATCTTGCTGCGGGTGATCCAGGTCTTCGGATTGACCAGCAATCCCCGCAAGGAGCTTGCGCCTGCCGTCGATGACGTCTCCTTCGATGCACGCGCAGGCCACCTCACCGCGCTGCTCGGCCCGACGGGGGCGGGTAAGACGACCGCACTCAGACTCATGCTCGAACTCCAACAGGGCCGTGGCATCACCTATTTCAGGGGCCGCCCCCTGCATCGCATCGCCCATCCCTCGCGCGAGGTCGGCGTGCTCCTGGGTGACGTACCGGGACACCCGGCCCGCACGGTCCGAGGCCATCTCCGCATGCTGTGTGCCGCCGCCGGAGTCCCCGTCCGCCGCGCCGACGAGGTCCTCGAAGTCGTCGGCCTCGTCAGCCTGCGCGACGAGCGCCTCGGCACCCTGTCCCGCGGCATGGACCGCCGTCTCGGCATGGCCTGCGCCCTGCTCCCCGATCCGCACACCCTCGTACTCGACGAGCCCGCCGACGGACTCTCCTCCCGCGAGACCCGCTGGTTGTACGGCATGCTGCGCGCGCACGCGGCCCAGGGCGGCACAGTCCTGCTGACCACGGCCGACCCCAAGGAGGCCGCCGGCAGTGCCGACCGGGTCGTCACACTGGAGCAAGGGAGACTCGTCGCCGACCAGAGCTCCGGCGACTTCGCCCGCACCCGGCTGCGCCCCCGCGTCGCAGTCCGCAGTCCGCACGCCGCGCGCCTGGCCGCCCAGCTCACCAAGGAAGCCCGCGGCGCGCGGCGATCCGTCGAGGTCGTGCGCGAGCGCGGCAACCGGCTCTCCGTGTACGGCAGTACCTGCGCCGACATCGGCGAGACCGCGTTCCGCCACGGCATCCTCGTACATCAACTCGCCGACGAAACCGGGGACATGGGGCCCGGAACGACGGAAGCCCCCATCAGGGAAGCGGAAGCCGCCGACGAGTCGCCGACACCGGACAGGTCGCGCACCGCGGACCCGGCTCAGAACCCCGGTGCGGCACTTCAGCGGGCAGCCACCGAAGCGCATGCTGCGACGCCGGCGGGTGCGGCTCATGAAACGCGCCCTCATTCCGCTTCCCGGACTCAGGGCTACGGGCTGCATGACGCCGACCCACTGAAGTCGCCCGTCACCGAACCCCCGTCGCGCGTACCGTCCAGTCGTGCCGCGATGCCGGCCTCGCGCCCCGCTGGAGCCGGCCTCGACGACGTGTCTCCCCTCCCACCCCCCATCTCCGTCCGCACCGCCCCCAGCCCCCTCCGCCCCCTTCGCTACGAGATCCGTCGTGCCGCGGGCATCGGCACGGGGTTTCTCACCGCGGCCGCTGTGCTCGTCGTGTCAGCTCTCGCCGCCGTCGTCCTGGCACGGATCGGGCACACCCCGCAGTCGCGCCTGCTCGTCGCGTGGCCGCGGGAACTGCCGCTTCCCCCTGCTGCGCTCGGTGCGGGACTGCTCGGCGCGCTGGCATTCGGCGACGAGTTCCGCCACCCCGCGCTGGCGGCGGACCGCGGCACCGTGCCCCGTCGGCTGGGGCTGCTCGCCGCGAAACTCCTCGTCGCCACCGCCACCGCGCTGATGCTGGCCTTCCTCACGGTCGGCTGCGACGCCGAAATGCTCTACCTCGTATACGGACGGGAGCTCACGCAGGTTCCCGGGGACTGGCTTTCGCTGAGTGCGAGTTGGCTCGGACTGGTTGTCGGCTGCGCGTGGGCCGGAGTGCTGGCCGCCGGCGTCTTCCGGTCCACCACCGCGGGACTTGCGGCCGTACTCGCCGTACCGGTCCTCGTCGTTCCCCTCGTACAAAAGGCCTTGGCGGGATCGTCCGTGCGTACGGCGGCCGGGCTTCCGTTGCGGCTGCGAGAGGTGTTCTTCATGCAGTGGCCTTTCGGGGGAGAGCGCTATCTGTCCGCCGTCGCGCGCGTGATCGCCCAACCCGTGGGCGGCGCCCTGACGTTGTCGCTCAGCGCTCTGCTCTGCGCGTATCTGCTCACCACCCTGCGCAGCAGGGTCCGATGACCACCGTTCGCACGCTTTCGGCGCACCCTGTGCGCAACTCCCTGGGGTAAGCCCATTTCTTTCCGATAAGGCGTCAATTGCGACGGGGTGAGCGATCACCCTTTCGTGTGCTTTTCACCAAAGACCTCAAGGCAGTTGAGAACGACGCCGACAAAAGATCCGTGAGTACCCTTGCGCACACCATGATGACCGCCGCCCGCTCCGCAGACTCAGGTCTCGTCGGCCCGGGCGAACTCGACCGCTACCCCTACGCCGAGACCCCCGTGGTCGACCGCGTCGGAGCCCCCGCCTGGGAGAGCGCGGACCCGGAGCTGAGCCGCGTCGGGCGGCGTGCCGCAGGCAGCCGGGGGCGCGGGCTGCATGGCCAACTCGTCCAGCAGCTTGGCCAGATGATCGTCTCCGGTGACCTGGGCGCCGACCGTCCGCTGGTGCCGGAGGAGATCGGCCAGCGCTTCGAGGTCTCCCGCACCGTCGTCCGTGAGTCGCTCCGCGTGCTGGAGGCCAAGGGCCTGGTAAGTGCCCGCCCGAACGTCGGCACGCGCGTGCGCCCCGTCAGTGACTGGAACCTTCTCGACCCGGACATCATCGAATGGCGCGCCTTCGGGCCGCAGCGTGACGACCAGCGCCGCGAGCTGAGCGAGCTGCGCTGGACGATGGAGCCGCTCGCCGCGCGTCTCGCCGCGGGGCACGGGCGCGAGGACGTCCAGCAGCGGCTCGCTGACATGGTCGAGATCATGGGGCACGCGATGGGGCAGGGTGACCCCATCACCTTCTCCCGCGCCGATGCCGAGTTCCACTCCCTGCTCATCCAGGTCGCGGGCAACCGGATGCTGGAGCACCTGTCCGGGATCGTTTCGGCGGCCCTCCATGTCTCCGGTGGTCCGGTCACCGGCTGTGACCGGCCGAACGAGACCTCGCTGGGGCACCACGGCAGGATCGTCGACGCCCTCGCCACCGGGGACGGCGCGGCGGCCGAATCGGCCATGCGCCAACTGCTCACGGTCCACCCCGAGGTGGAGCGCGTGGTACCCGCGCCGCGCGAACACTGACCGCACACCGCGGGCGGCGCGGCCGGGAGATGTCTCCCCCTCCTGAGGCATAGCTCGGTCGTCGAGCCGCCTCCGTCGGACCCCGCAGGATCCGCGAGATCCTGCGGGGTCCGACGGCGCAACGGGCCGCGAGGCCCTTTGGGCAGCCCCGGTCCGACCCATGGATGACCTCATATGTCTACGTTTGATAATTTTTGAGCGCTTACGGGGTGTGACTCGGGCCACGCAGAATGGGCGTAACACTCGCGGAGGCAGCGCGATGACCTAAGAGGTGACAGCCGAGGAGGGAATACGGACGCCGTTTGCGGCGCTGTGCATCTTCCCGGCCCTCGCCCGCGCCGTCGGCCCAATCCCCAAGCCGGTGGTCGGCTCCTGTCCGCCTGGATGGGGCCGGAAGCCGTTTTCCAACGTTCCGAGAGGTTGTTCGTGTCGGCCAGCACATCCCGTACGCTCCCGCCGGAGATCGCCGAGTCCGTCTCTGTCATGGCTCTCATTGAGCGGGGAAAGGCTGAGGGGCAGATCGCCGGCGACGATGTGCGTCGGGCCTTCGAAGCTGACCAGATTCCGGCCACTCAGTGGAAGAACGTACTGCGCAGCCTCAACCAGATCCTCGAGGAAGAGGGTGTGACGCTGATGGTCAGTGCCGCGGAGCCCAAGCGCACCCGAAAGAGCGTCGCAGCGAAGAGTCCGGCCAAGCGCACCGCCACCAAGACGGTCGCGGCCAAGACGGTGACCGCCAAGAAGGCCACCGCCACCGCCGCCCCGGAGGCGCCCGTCGAGGACGACGCCCAGACGGTCGCCGCGAAGAAGACGGTCGCCAAGAAGGCGGCGGCCACGAAGAAGACCGTCGCCAAGAAGACGGCGGCCAAGAAGACCAGCTCCTCCAAGAAGGATGACGGCGAAGTCGTCGAGGAGGAGGCGACCGAGGACACCCCCAAGGGCGCCGACGAGCCCGAGGGCGCCGAGAGCGCGGGCTTCGTGCTCTCCGACGAGGACGAGGACGACGCGCCGGCCCAGCAGGTCGCCGCGGCGGGTGCCACCGCCGACCCGGTCAAGGACTACCTCAAGCAGATCGGCAAGGTCCCGCTGCTCAACGCCGAGCAGGAGGTCGAACTCGCCAAGCGCATCGAGGCCGGTCTGTTCGCCGAGGACAAGCTGGCCAACGCCGACAAGCTCGCGCCGAAGCTCAAGCGCGAGCTGGAGATCATCGCCGAGGACGGCCGCCGCGCCAAGAACCACCTCTTGGAGGCCAACCTCCGACTCGTGGTCTCCCTGGCCAAGCGCTACACCGGTCGCGGCATGCTCTTCCTGGACCTCATCCAGGAGGGCAACCTCGGTCTGATCCGCGCGGTCGAGAAGTTCGACTACACCAAGGGCTACAAGTTCTCCACGTATGCGACCTGGTGGATCCGTCAGGCGATCACCCGGGCCATGGCCGACCAGGCCCGCACCATTCGTATCCCGGTGCACATGGTCGAGGTCATCAACAAGCTCGCGCGCGTGCAGCGCCAGATGCTCCAGGACCTGGGCCGTGAGCCCACCCCGGAGGAGCTGGCCAAGGAACTCGACATGACCCCGGAGAAGGTCATCGAGGTCCAGAAGTACGGCCGTGAACCCATCTCCCTGCACACTCCGCTCGGCGAGGACGGTGACAGCGAGTTCGGTGACCTCATCGAGGACTCCGAGGCCGTCGTCCCGGCCGACGCGGTCAGCTTCACGCTGCTGCAGGAGCAGCTGCACTCCGTGCTGGACACCCTGTCCGAGCGCGAGGCGGGCGTCGTCTCGATGCGCTTCGGTCTCACCGACGGTCAGCCGAAGACCCTCGACGAGATCGGCAAGGTGTACGGCGTGACGCGCGAGCGCATCCGCCAGATCGAGTCGAAGACCATGTCGAAGCTGCGTCACCCGTCGCGTTCGCAGGTGCTGCGCGACTACCTCGACTAGGTCGCCCTCGGACGACATCGAAGGCCCGGTTCCCTAGGTGGGGGACCGGGCCTTTTCGTGCTGTCGCGGGTGCGGGCTGCGGCGGACTGGATGACCCTGGGTCTCCCACGATCCACTCAGAGTGAGGAGCCTGTATGCGTCGTCCCTTTGTCCGTGCGCTGGCCCGGCCGCTGGTCCTTGCGGCCGCAGCGACCGCAATACCGTTGCTCTCCACCGCCTCTGAGGCCACCGACAGCGTGGTCATAGGGAGTTTCCCGATCGACGTGTCAGCGAGCCCGTGGACGGTGGCGCTGTCCAGTCGTGACCGGTTCGGGGGTACGCGTGCGGGGCAGTTCTGCGGCGGTGTGGCCATCGACCCCACGACCGTGCTCACCGCGGCCCACTGCATGAGCGAGGAGGTCCTGGGCACGCCGTCGAAGCGCGTCACCGATCTCAAGGTCATCGCCAACCGTACGGACCTGCTGTCGAAGCACGGCCAGGAGATCCCGGTACGCGACATCCGGGTGAATCCGGACTACGACAGCGTCAACAACGCCGAGGACTTCGCCATGCTCACCCTCGCCGAACCACTGCCGCCGGGTTCGGTCATCGGGGCGGCGCCCTCCGACGATCCTGCCTACAAACCCGGTACGAGCGCCATGGTCACCGGGTGGGGAGACCTCACGGGCGGCGGCGACTATGCGCGCAGTCTGCGGGCGACCCGCTTGCACGTACTGCCTGACGCCAGGTGCGCAGAGGCGTATCCGGGCGGTATCGACGGCACGT
Organism: Streptomyces sp. DF42; assembly: GCF_058267695.1. Taxonomy (NCBI): domain Bacteria; kingdom Bacillati; phylum Actinomycetota; class Actinomycetes; order Kitasatosporales; family Streptomycetaceae; genus Streptomyces; species Streptomyces sp. DF42. The sequence goes on from NZ_CM177859.1 coordinate 7,107,273, forward strand.
ATCTCCCGAAGAGCATGCTGTGCGCCGGCGAGACGGGAGGCGGCCATGACGCCTGCCAGGGGGACAGCGGCGGCCCCCTCGTCGCCCAGGGGAAACTGATCGGGCTCGTGTCCTGGGGTAGCGGCTGTGGTCGTGCCGGCAGCCCCGGCGTCTATACGCGCGTGTCTGAGGCTGTACGGGCCCTGGGACGGAGCGGTGGTGGAAGTACGACCCGCAGGGGTGCTGACGGGGGCTGAGCGGCCTCTCGGGTACGAGTACGGGCGGTGCGGCCCCTGAATACAGGGGCCGCACCGCCCGTATACCGGCCTGTGCCGGAGCTGGCTCGTCGGGTGTGCGAGGTATCAGCGCTCTTCTTCGGACGCGGATTCGGGAACGGTCGTCAGCCGCTCCGTCTCGTCCTGTATCTCAGCGGCGATCTTCTTGAGTTCCGGCTCGAACTTGCGGCCGTGGTGGGCGCAGAAGAGCAGTTCTCCGCCGCTGAGCAGCACAACGCGCACGTAGGCCTGTGCACCGCAGCGGTCGCAGCGATCGGCGGCCGTCAGTGGGCTCGCGGGGGTCAGAACAGTAGTCACGTCGCCTCTTCTCTAGCTCGACGAGCTGTCGTACCAGGGTCAACATCCAACCAGCCCCAAAACGTTCCCGCCCGGGGCTTTTCCTCGAAAAAATCTCTCGAGGCCGGCTGTCTGCTGCCGGTTGGCGGCGAATGTGCCGTATTGCGTGTCTTTGTGTCTTACGGGTTCGCGCAGTTTGTCAACGTCAGGTCCTCCCGGCTGGCTTGCCGGTTGTTCATGAGGACGTGCCCGGAGCCTAAATGGTTCATGCCTGGAAGGGAACGTGATATGTACTTCACTCCATCGAGGGATCGAACAAATATGCGACCCTGGTCTACTCTTAACTTCACACGAGGGTGGCGTTACAACCGCTCTACCAGGCCTCGGTACCCTCTTGACGGCAACTGAAGCCGAGCCCTTACCCACAAGGGCCACACCTGAAATTCAGCGAGGAGCGAACCGCGTGACCGCCGAGACGTCCGTGCCGTCCACAGCGCTGCTGGCAGGAGCAGACCGGGACGGTTCCAACTACACCGCGCGGCATCTGCTCGTCCTCGAGGGGCTTGAGGCCGTGCGCAAGCGCCCGGGCATGTACATCGGGTCGACCGACAGCCGTGGTCTGATGCACTGCCTGTGGGAGATCATCGACAACTCCGTGGACGAAGCCCTCGGGAGTTACTGCGACCACATCGAGGTGATCCTCCACGACGACGGCTCGGTGGAGGTCCGGGACAACGGCCGGGGCATCCCGGTCGACGTAGAACCCAAGACGGGTCTGTCCGGCGTCGAGGTCGTCATGACCAAGCTGCACGCCGGCGGCAAGTTCGGCGGCGGCTCGTACGCCGCCTCGGGCGGTCTGCACGGTGTCGGCGCCTCGGTGGTGAACGCCCTGTCGGCCCGTCTGGACGTCGAGGTGGACCGCGGTGGCCACACCCACGCCATCAGCTTCCGGCGCGGTGTGCCAGGTGCCTTCGCAGCCGGCGGCCCCGATGCCAAGTTCGAAGCCGGCGGGCTGCGCAAGACCAAGAGGATCCCCAAGACCCGCAGCGGCACGCGCGTGCGTTACTGGGCCGACCGCCAGATCTTCCTCAAGGACGCCAAGCTCTCCCTGGAGAACCTCCACCAGCGCGCCCGCCAGACGGCGTTCCTGGTGCCCGGCCTGACCATCGTCGTCCGCGACGAGCTGGGGCTCGGTGAGGGCGGCAGCAAGGGTGAGGAGTCCTTCCGCTTCGACGGCGGCATCAGCGAGTTCTGCGAGTACCTGGCCACCGACAAACCGGTGAACGACGTCCTCCGCTTCTCCGGTCAGGGCAGCTTCAAGGAGACCGTCCCGGTCCTGGACGACCACGGCCAGATGACGCCCACCGAGGTCACCCGCGAACTCGCGGTCGACGTCGCGATGCGCTGGGGCACCGGCTACGACACGAACCTGAAGTCGTTCGTCAACATCATCGCCACCCCCAAGGGGGGCACTCACGTCGCCGGCTTCGAGCAGGCGGTCGCCAAGACGATGAACGAGGTGCTGCGCGCGAAGAAGCTGCTGCGTGTCGCCGAGGACGACATCGTCAAGGACGACGCGCTGGAAGGCCTCACGGCGGTTGTCACCGTCCGTCTCGCCGAGCCGCAGTTCGAGGGCCAGACCAAGGAGGTCCTCGGCACCTCGGCGGCCCGCCGCATCGTGAACACAGTGATCTCCAAGGAGCTCAAGGCGTTCCTGACCTCCACGAAGCGGGACGCTGCCGCCCAGGCGCGTGTGGTCATGGAGAAGGCGGTCGCCGCGGCCCGTACGCGTATCGCGGCGCGTCAGCACAAGGACGCGCAGCGCCGGAAGACGGCTCTGGAGTCCTCGTCACTGCCGGCCAAGCTCGCGGACTGCCGCAGCGACGACGTGGACCGCAGCGAGCTGTTCATCGTCGAGGGAGACTCCGCGCTCGGCACGGCCAAGCTGGCTCGGAACTCCGAGTTCCAGGCGTTGCTGCCGATCCGCGGCAAGATCCTCAACGTCCAGAAGTCGTCAGTGACCGACATGCTCAAGAACGTCGAGTGCGGCGCGATCATCCAGGTCATAGGAGCGGGTTCCGGGCGGACGTTCGACATCGACGCGGCCCGCTACGGCAAGATCATCATGATGACCGACGCCGACGTGGACGGCTCACACATCCGGACCCTGCTGCTGACCCTGTTCCACCGCTACATGCGGCCCATGGTCGAGGCGGGCCGGGTGTTCGCCGCGGTGCCGCCGTTGCACCGCATCGAGATCGTCCAGCCGAAGAAGGGGCAGGACAAGTACGTCTACACGTACTCGGACCGTGAACTGCGCGACAAGCTGCTGGAGTTCCAGAGCAAGGGCGTCCGGTACAAGGACTCCATCCAGCGCTACAAGGGTCTCGGTGAGATGGACGCCGACCAGCTGGCCGAGACGACGATGGACCCGCGCCACCGCACCCTGCGCCGGATCAACCTGTCCGACCTGGACTCCGCCGAGCAGGTGTTCGATCTGCTGATGGGCAACGACGTGGCGCCGCGCAAGGAGTTCATCTCCAGCTCGGCGGCGACGCTGGACCGGTCGCGCATCGACGCGTAGCCGCTGCACTCGGCCGGGCGGGGGCCGGGCGCAGCGGGCGGGGATGGCGGGCTGGGCTTGAGGTGGAGCTCGGCTGGCTCGGCCGCGAGATGTAGCGCCCGCTCGATGGGCCCTGGCTCGGGCGGTCGGCGTTGGTTGGGTCAGGTGTCCGGCCAGGGCCTTGAGGTCTCATGCCGGGCCCGGGCTTGGGGTGAAGGAGCCGGCGGCCTGGGGTGGCCTGAGCTGAGAGCTGGGCCCGGCAGAGGGATTGCCAGGTGGCGTGCGCCGGGTGAGGGGCACGCTGGGGCTGGGGCCGGGCCTGAGGGTGGGCTCCACCCGTGGGTGGATGCCTCGGCGGGGTGCGGATCCACCCACGATCCACCCCAGCTCCGATCTGCTGACCTGCGAATCTCCGTAGCGTCGAAGGCGTCGACAGCACTCGCTGCCGGTCCCTCTCTTCGCTCACGGAGGCTCTGATGTCCGGGCTTGTCAACGGGCTTGCGATCGCGGCCGTCGTCGTCCTGGTGGTCGTACGGCAGTTCCGCGCCCAGCAGATCGGCACCGGCCGGCGCTGGTGGCTCCTGCCCGCGATCCTTGCGGTCGTGGCGCTGCGCGAGCCCGGCATCGTCGACGTCCACCACCGCACGGGGTCGATCGCCCTGCTCGGCACCGAACTGCTCATCGGTCTTGCCACAGGGGCCGCTTGGGCCTGGACGACCCGAATATGGGCCGAGCCGGACGGTACCGTGTGGAGCAAGAGCACCAAGGCGAGCGTGACCGTCTGGATCGTCGGCATCGCCCTGCGCGTCGGCCTCTTCGCTCTGGGCGCCGCCCTCGGTGTCCACCAGGACAGCTCTGCTCTGCTCATCGCCCTCGCGGCCACCCTCCTGGTCCGCTCCGGCATCCTGGTCTGGCGGGCCCGGCCGAGCGCTCCGGCGGTGGGTGCGACCACGGCGCACGGTGACCACATGGCCCGCCCTGCGCGGAAGGAGCACGTGTGACGCGGAACGCGTGGATGCGCTGGCCCTCGCGGGAGGCGCTCGCTCGGGAGGGACTCACCCGGCCCCGGCGCCTGCTCGCCCGGGCCGGGCGGCTGCTGGTCCTCGGCGTGCTGCTCTGGGGAGTCTTCAGCAGCGATCATATGCACGGCTGGAAGGCGGTCGTGGGCGGCGGAGTGGTGCTCCTGGCGGCATTCCTTGCCTGGGCCTTCTTCCGCTGCACCTTTCGGCACCGGCTGTGGCCCTCTCTGGGGTCGCTCGCACTGTTGCAGGGCATCGCAATGCTGGCTCAGTCCTCGGACTTCCGGGTTCCTGCATTGGTCATGTGGTGCGGGTGCGCGGTCGCCTCGCTGGAGCGGCTTCCCTTGGTGGCCGGTCTGCCCGCTGCCGGGGTGGCACTCGGCCTGTACGGGGTTGTCAACAACGACAACCTGCTGACGACAGCCGTCACCGGTGTCGGGCTGGCCCTCGCGGGCTACACCCTGCGACTCGACGCCGAGGCGCGGGGCAACGCTCACCGGTTGCTCACCCAGGAGAGGGCCGCCCGGGCCGCCGAAGCGGAGTCGGCGGGGCTCGCGGAGCGGGCGCGGATCGCGCGGGAGATCCACGACGTGCTGGCGCACAGCCTCTCCGCGCAGCTCGTGCACCTGGAGGCGGCCCGTCTGCTGATCGAGCGGGGCGCCGACCGGGAGCAGATCCTGGAGCGCGTGGTGGCGGCTCGGGGCATGGCACGCGACGGTCTCGACGAGACGCGGCACGCCCTGTCCGCGCTGCGTGGCGAGCTCACTCCGCTGGAGGACTTCCTCGCGCAGCTAGTGGGTGCGACGGCCGGAGCCGAGGTCACCATTACGGGTGAGCGCACGCAGCTGCCGGCCGAGGCGTCGCAGGCCGTACGCAGGGTTGCTCAGGAAGCCCTGACGAACGTCCGCAAGCATGCTCCTGGGTCCAAGGTGCAGCTGCGGCTGGACTACGGCGACCAGCAAGTGACGCTGGACGTACGGGACTCCGGAGGCTCACCGGGCGAACTCGCCGGGGCGGGTGGCGGGTACGGTCTGCTGGGCATGCGCGAGCGCGCCGAGCTGCTGGGCGGCTCGTTGGAGGCCGGGCCGGACGAGGAGGGGTTCGTGGTGATGCTGAAGGTGCCCGTATGACGGAAGGGGCGGAGACGCGACCTGCGCGCGTGGTCGTCGCGGACGACCAGACCGTCGTGCGTGAGGGCATCGTGATGCTGCTGGGCCTGCTGCCTGGGATCGAGGTGGTCGGCGCCGCGGGCGACGGGGACGAGGCGGTGCAGCTCGTCGCCGAACTCGCCCCGGACGTGGTGCTGATGGACCTGCGCATGCCCCGCTGCGACGGTGTGGAGGCGACCCGGCGCATTCGTGCCGAGCACCCTGGGACGCAGGTCGTGGTCCTCACGACGTACGCGGACGACGAATCCTTGTTCCCGGCGTTGCGGGCGGGGGCACGGGGTTATCTCACCAAGGACGCGGGAGGTGACGAGATCGTACGGGCCGTGCAGAGTGTGCTGTCCGGGGACGCGGGGCTGTCACCCAGCATCCAACGGCGGTTGCTGGAGCGGCTGTCCGATCCGGAGCCGCCGCCGGTCACCATGACCGAGGCGCCGGACGGGCTCACAGCACGGGAGACGGAAGTGCTGCTGCTGATCGCCGAAGGCCTCAGTAACCAGGAGATCGCCCGGAAGCTGCATGTCTCCACCGCGACCGTGAAGACCCACATCAACAACCTCTTCGCCAAGACGGGGCTCAAGGATCGTGCCCAGGCGGTGCGTTACGCGTATGCGAAGGGGCTTGTGCGGCCGCCGGTGGGATGAGTCACCTGATGGGGTGAAGAGCGCGGGGAAAGAAGAGTCGGGGATCTTCCGTTCTGTCCATCCTTGGGCATGCAGTCAAGCAATGGCCGTCCTCGCGGAGGCGGGGGTGGCGGCGATGGTTCGGCCGAGCACCGCGAGGACCACGAAACGTCCTTCGCCGAGGTGCCCGGGGGTGTGAGATACGACGACCCGTGGTACGACGCCCTCGCCTCCGGATGGGGCGAGTTGGACGGCCTCGGCGGACAGGTGCCGGTGCCCGAGGCGGGTTCCGGGCGGAGGCCGGGCGAGGACGGGGCAGCGGTTGCGGCCGAGGTCTATCTCGAGGTGCAGCGCAGCGCGGCGTTCCAGGAAGTGCGCAGCCGCTACCGCAGGTTCGTGGTGCCGGGAGTCATCGTCTTCTTCGTCTGGTACCTGGGGTACGTGGTGACCGCCACCAGCGCTCCCGGGTTGATGGCGCATCCCGTGGCGGGCGCCGTGAACGTGGCGATGCTCGCGGGGCTCGGGCAGTTCCTCACGACGTTCCTGTTCGCGTGGGCATACGCCCGGCATGCGCGGCTGCGCAGGGACCGGGCCGCGCTCGAACTGCGCTGGGACACCCAGGAACTGACGCGTGGTGTGCGAGGTGGTGCGTTGTGACGGGCAACCACCAGACGCTGGCGCTGTTTCTGTTCAGCGCGTTCGTCGCCGTCACCCTGGCGATCACGACATGGGTGAGCCGCAACCGGCATGGCTCGGCGGAGGAGTTCTATGCGGGCGGGCGCCTCTTCTCGCCCATGGAGAATGGTTTTGCCATCGCGGGCGACTACATGTCGGCCGCTTCCTTCCTGGGCGTCACGGGGCTCATCGCGCTCTTCGGATACGACGGGCTGCTGTATGTGGTCGGCTTCCTCGTCGCCTGGCTGCTGGTGCTCTTCCTCGTCGCCGAACTGGTGCGCAACTGCGGGCGGTTCACGCTGGCCGACGTGGTGGCGGCGCGGATGAGCGAGAGACCCGTTCGGATCGCGGCGGGAACTTCCTCGGTCACCGTGTCCGTTCTGTATCTGGTGGCGCAGATGGTGGGCGCAGGGAGCCTGGTCGCACTGTTGCTCGGGGGGACGAGCGAGGCCGCGCGAGCCTGGACCGTCATCGGCGTCGGCGCGCTCATGGTGATCTATGTGTCGTTGGGAGGGATGCGGGCCACCACCTGGATCCAGATCGTCAAGGCGGTTCTCCTGCTCGCCGGTACGGTGGCGCTGACCGCGCTCGTCCTGCTCCGGTTCCACGGCGACTTCGACCGGCTCCTGCTGACGGCGGCGGAGCGCAGTGGTCACGGCGACGCGTTCCTGGCACCGGGACTCAAGTACGGCGGAGGCTGGACCGCCCGCTTCGACTTCATCAGCCTCGGGCTCGCCCTGGTGCTGGGCACGGCGGGGCTGCCGCACATCCTGTCCCGTTTCTACACGGTGCCCACGGCCCGGGCCGCCCGCCGCTCGGTGCTCTGGTCGATCGGGCTCATCGGCGGCTTCTACCTGATGACGATCGTCCTCGGCTTCGGCGCGGCCGCAATCGTGGGGCCGGAGGCTGTACGAGGGTCGAGCGCGGCCGGGAACACGGCCGTTCCGCTCCTGGCGCTCAACTTGGGCGGCGGAGCCGGTTCCAAAGGAGGAACGGTTCTCTTTGCGATCGTCGCCGCCGTGGCCTTCGCCACCATCCTCGCGGTGGTCGCCGGAATCACGCTTGCCTCCTCGGCATCCGTGGCCCACGACCTGTACGCGTCGCTGCGGCGCCGTCACGCCAAGCCGCGCAGCGAGGTGGCCGTGGCGCGGATCGCATCGGTCGGGATCGGCGTCGTCGCGATCGCCCTCGGTCTGCTGGCCCGTGACCTGAACGTCGCCTTCCTGGTGGGCCTCGCCTTTGCAGTCGCCGCGTCCGCGAATCTCCCGGTCCTGCTGTACTCGCTGTTCTGGCGCGGATTCACCACCCGCGGCGCCGTGTGGGCGGTTTACGGCGGCCTGATCCCCGCCCTCAGCCTTGTCGTGCTGTCGCCGGTGGTCTCGGGTGGTCCGGAATCGTTGTTCCCGGGCGTCGACTTCCAGTACTTCCCGCTTCAGAACCCCGGTCTCGTGTCGATCCCGATGGGCTTCCTCGCCGGCTGGCTCGGTACGGTCACCTCCGCCGAGATGCCGGACGAGGCCAAGCACGCGGAGACCGAGGTGCGGGCGCTGACGGGGGCGGGAGCAGCGTAGGGAGTGCCACCCTCGTCGTCGTACGGCACAGCGGGCTGCTGGTCGAGCGGTGGGGCGGCCCAAGGAGCTTCGGGCTAAGGGGCCACCCACGCGTAGAGGTGTTCCGGGCGTCCTGTGTCGCCGTATTTCAGCGTGAGGCGAAGGCGGCCGGTCTGTTCGAGGTTGCGGAGGTAGCGCTGGGCGGTGGAGCGGCTCAGGCCGGTCTCGGTGGCGACCTCGTGGGCGGAGAGCGGGTGGTCGGCGTGGTGCAGCACGCGGCAGATGAGGTCGCTCGTCGGCTCCGAGTGGCCGCTGGGCAGGCCCGGTGACGACGTGGCCGGGGTGGTGCGCAGCGCGCCGAAGATCCGGTCCACCTGGTCCTGGCCGGCAATGCCGCGGCCGCCGACCCGATCGACGGTGCGGCGCAGAGCGGCGTACGAGTCGAGGCGGCTGCGCAGGGCGGCGAAGGTGAACGGCTTGACCAGATAGTGCAGCGCTCCGAGGCGCATCGCGGCCTGCACGGTTGTCATGTCACTGGCCGCAGTGATCATGATGACGTCCGTGCCGTGTCCCTGCTCCCGCATGCGGTGGACGAGATCCAGGCCCGTCTGGTCGGGCAGGTAGTGGTCGAGCAGGACCAGGTCGATGGACCCGCGCTGCACGCTGGCCAGCGCCTGGGCAGCACTGTGTGCGCGGGCGGTGACCCGGAACCCGGGAACCTTTCCCACGTACTTGGCGTTTATCTCGGCGACGCGGAAGTCGTCGTCCACGACCAGGACGTCAATCATCGGGCCTCTTTCTGTCAAGGCCAGGCGGGCCTCAGGCCCGTGTTCGGCTCCGCAGTTGTAGCGCGAGCAAAACGAGCACAACAGGCTGTTGCAAGCAAAAGAACGGCATGCGCTCACAAGGCTGCTGCTGTGGCCCTTGCCACACCTACCGTCCCCGGCCATGAGCGCAGACACCAGCCCCGCCATTCAGCTCCGGGGCGCGAGCAAGATCTTCAGGACCCCGTCAGGGGGTCTGCACACGGCCGTGAGGGAGCTGGACCTCACGGTCGGGCGCGGCGAGTTCGTCGCGGTCGTCGGCCCTACGGGCTGCGGTAAGTCGACCACGTTGACGCTGGTCAGCGGGTTGGAGGAGCCCACCGAGGGTGAGGTCCTGGTCGCTGGTGAGCCGGTGAACGGCGTCGGCGACAAGGTCGGTTTCGTCTTCCAGCAGGACGCCACCTTCCCCTGGCGAACCGTCCTGTCCAACGTCATGGCGGGCCCGCGCTTTCGTGGCGTGCCCAAGACGGAGGCGAAGCAGAAGGCACGCGAATGGCTGGCCCGGGTCGGCCTCTCGGCCTTCGAGGACCGCTACCCGCACCAGCTCTCCGGCGGTCAGCGCAAGCGCGTCGCGCTCGCCGCGACCTTCGTCAACGACCCCGAGATTCTGCTCATGGACGAGCCCTTCTCGGCGCTCGACGTGCAGACCAGGGCGTTGATGTCGGACGAGCTGCTGGAGCTGTGGGCCGGCACGGGCGCCTCCGTCGTGTTCGTCACGCACGACCTGGAGGAGTCGATCGCGCTGGCCGACAAGGTCGTCGTGATGACGGCCGGTCCCGCCACCGTCAAGCAGGTCTTCGACATCGACCTGCCGAGGCCGCGCAAGGTCGAGTCCGTGCGCCTGGAGGCGCGGTTCATCGAGATCTACCGCGAGATCTGGGAGTCCCTCGGCGAAGAGGTCCGGATCACCCGTGAGAGGGGTGCCGCCCATGTCGCCTGACGTCATGCCCGAGGCCCAGGTCGCGCCGGCGGTGACTGAGCCCGGCAACAAGACGAACCGTGCACACTCACGCGCGCGTGCGGCCCGTAGACGCAAGATCGTCGTCAATGCCGCCCGGGTACTGCTTCTGGTCGCCGTCCTCGGTCTGTGGGAGGTGTTCGCCAGGACCAAGGTCATCGATCCGTTCAACTTCTCGATGCCCTCGAAGATCTGGGACCAGATCCACACCTGGGTGATGCACGGGACCGCCATCGGGTCCCTCGGCGAGCAGATCTGGTACACGCTGTACGAGGCGCTGCTCGGCTGGGTCTTGGGTGTGATCGCCGGTGTCGTGTTCGGCATCACGCTGGGGCGGATCACCTTCCTCGCCGATGTCCTTGGTCCATACATCAAGGTGCTCAACTCGATACCCAGGATCGTCCTTGCCCCGATCTTCATGATCTGGTTCGGCCTGGGCCCCGCCTCCAAGGTCGCGTCGGCTGTCGTCCTGGTCTTCTTCCCGGTCTTCTTCAACGCCTTCCAGGGCGCCCGCGAGGTCGACCGCAACCTCGTCGCCAACGCCCGGATCCTCGGCGCGAGCGACCGCAGGGTGACGCTTCAGGTGGTCGTACCCTCCGCGACCTCGTGGATCTTCACCAGCCTCCACGTCAGCTTCGGCTTCGCCCTCATCGGCGCCATCGTCGGCGAGTACATCGGCGCGACCAAGGGCGTCGGCCTGCTCATCTCGCAGTCGCAGGGAACCTTCAACACGGCCGGTGTGTACGCGGCGATGGTCATCCTCGCCGTCGTGGCACTCGCCGCCGAGGGACTGCTGACCTTCGCCGAGCGCCGCATCTTCCGGTGGAAGCCGGTGGGTTCCGACAGCTGAACCCGGCCGAGCCGCCTCTCCTCTCCCCGCACCGCCCTCTCACAAGGACGTGAACCCGTCATGCGCAAGCCCGTCAGATACACCACCCTGGCCGCCGCAGGCCTGCTCGCCCTCTCCTGCCTCACCGCCTGTGCCAACGACGCGGCCGGCACCGCGTCCAGCGGCTCCGGCAGCAAGGGGGACGGCAAGGGTACGAAGGTCAAGATCATGGTCGGCGGCCTGGACAAGGTGATCTACATGCCGGCGATGCTCAGCCAGCGGCTCGGCTACTTCGACGCCGAGGGCCTCGACGTGGAACTGCTGAGCGAACCCGCCGGCGTCCAGGCCGAGACCGCGCTCGTCTCCGGGCAGGTCCAGGGAGCCGTCGGCTTCTACGACCACACCATCGACCTGCAGACGAACGGCAAGGCCATCGAGTCCGTCGTGCAGTTCTCGCAGGCGCCCGGCGAGGTGGAGATCGTCTCCACCAAGGCGGCTGGCGACATCACGTCGCCCAAGGACTTCAAGGGCAAGAAGCTCGGCATCACCGGTCTCGGTTCGTCGACCGACTTCCTCACCAAGTACCTCGCCGTCAAGAACGGGGTGAAGGTCAGCGACTTCACGCCGGTCGCCGTCGGAGCGGGGCCGACCTTCATCTCGGCGCTCCAGAGGGGTGCCATCGACGGCGGAATGACGACCGACCCGACCGTCGCCACGATCCTGGACAAGAAGGCGGGCAAGGTCCTCCTCGACATGCGGACTCCGGAGGGGTCCCAGCAGGCGCTCGGCGGGCCGTACCCGTCGTCAAGCCTGTACATGCAGACGGACTGGGTCAACAGTCACCGGGACACCGTCCAGAAGTTGGCCAATGCATTCGTCAAGACGCTCAAGTGGATGTCCACCCACAGCTCCAGCCAGATCGCGGCGAAGATGCCCGCCGACTACTCGCAGGGCAACAAGCGCCTCTACGCCGCGGCCATCGAGAGCACGCTGCCGATGTTCACCGACGACGGCGTCATGCCCAAGGACGGCCCGGAGACCGTCGAGAAGGTGCTCAAGGCGTTCAAGCCCAACATCAAGACGGTGGATCTGAGCAAGACGTTCACCACCGAGTTCGTGGAGAAGGCCGCCGGCTGAATCCGCATCCACCAGGAGGGTGCGGCCCTTCCCCGCCCCACCGGCCGTGCCCTCAGGCGCGGGTCGCCCACACGTAACGGTGTTCAGGGCGGCCCGCGTCGCCGTATCTCAGGGTGAGCCGGGCCCGTCCCGTGCGTTCCAGGAGCTTCAGATAGCGCTGTGCGGTCTGGCGGCTCACACCGGTCCGTTCGGCGATCTCCTGGGCGGACAGCGGGCCTTCGGCTCCCATCAGGGACTGACGCACCAGCTCCGCGGTGGTGGGGGAGTGACCCTTGGGCAGCCCCGGCTCCGAAGAGGCCGACAGGGCGCCGAAGATGCGGTCCACCTCCGCCTGCTCCGCCTCGCCGCCGCCGTCGAGCGTGCGGCGCAACTGCGCGTACGCCTCCAGCTTGGCGCGCAGGCCCGCGAAGGCGAACGGCTTGACCAGGTACTGCAGCGCTCCGTGCCGCATCGCCGCCTGCACCGTCGCCACGTCGCGGGCCGCGGTCACCATGATCACGTCGGTCTGGTGGCCGCGGCGGCGCATCTCCTGGACGACCGCGAGGCCCGTGTCGTCGGGCAGATAGTGGTCCATGAGGACCAGATCAAGACGGGGCAGCGACTCCACCTGACGCAGTGCCTCGGCCGCGTTGTGCGCCTCGCCGGCGACGTGGAAGCCCGGCACCTTCTCGACGTAGGCGGCGTTGACATGCGCGACCCTGGTGTCGTCGTCCACGACCAGGACCTCGATCATCAGGACTCCTCCTCGGCGGGCATGTCCGCGGTTGCGGTGAGGGCCGGCTCCAGCGCCGACTCCGTCTCGGCCAGTGCCTCCGGCAGGACGACGGTGAACTCCGCGCCGCCGCCGTGCGACTCGTCGACCGAAGCGCTGCCACCCTGCCGCTCGGCGAGCCTGCGGACCATGGAGAGCCCGATGCCGCGCTTCCGGTGCGCGGGCGGCTCCTTCGTGGACCATCCGTCGGTGAAGACCAACTCGCGTTGCTCCGCAGGGATTCCGGGGCCCGTGTCGCGCACCCTGAGGACGGCGGTACGTCCCTCGGCGTGCAACTCGATCTCCACGCGCGCGTGGAGGGTGCCCGCGACCGCGTCGAGCGCGTTGTCCACCAGGTTCCCGACGATCGTGACGAGCCCCCTGGGATCGATCAGCCGATCCGGGAGCCGCGTCCGGTCGGAGACCCACAGGGCCACGCCGCGCTCGGCCGCGACCGTGGCCTTGCCGACCAGCAGCGCGGCGAGCAGCGGATCCCGGACCTTCTCCGTGACCTGCTCGGCGGTGGCCCGATGGTCGCCGACCACCTCTCCGACGAAGTCCACGGCGTCGTCGTACATTTCCAGTTCGAGCAAACCCAGCAGCGTGTGCATGCGGTTGGCGTGCTCGTGGTCCTGGGCCCGAAGGGCGTCGATCAGGCCGCGCGTCGAGTCGAGTTCCCGGCCGAGTTGCTCCAGCTCGGTGCGGTCGCGCAGGGTGGCCACGGCGCCGCCGTCGTCGGTGGGCATGCGGTTGGCGACCAGGACGCGCTGCCCGCGGACGGTGAGCAGGTCGGTGCCCGTCACCCGCCCGCCCAGGATGTCGGCCGTACGTCCCTCACCGAGCGCCTCGTCGGGGGAGCGGCCGACGGCCTCGTCGTCGATGCTGAGCAGGCGATGCGCCTCGTCGTTGAGCAGGCGGATGCGGCCGGCGCGGTCCAGGGCGACGACGCCCTCCCGGATGCCGTGCAGCATCGCCTCGCGCTCCGCGAGCAGCGCCGAGATGTCCGAGAAAGCCAGGTCCCGAGTCTGCCGCTGGACCCTCCGGGAGATCACCCAGGCGGCCAGCGCACCGACGGCCAGGGCGCCGCCGGCGTACGCGAGCAGTTCGGGGATCGCGCCGATGAGCTCGGCCCGCACGCTGTCGTACTTGATCCCGACCGAGACCGCCCCGATGATCTCGCCTTCGGAGTCCCGCAGAGGCACTTTGCCGCGGGCCGAGCGGCCCAGGGTGCCCTTGTCGATTTCCATGACGTCCTTGCCGGCCAGGGCATCCCTGGGGTCGGTGGAGACGATGTGGCCGATCTCCGACTCCGTGGGGTGCGACCAGCGAACCCCGTCCCGGTCCAGGACCACGACGTACTCGGCGTGGGTGGCGCGCCGGATCCGCTCGGCCTCCTTCTCCACCGGACCGGTTCTGGTCGGCGGGGTGGTCAGCACCCCCTCGGCGATGTGCGGATCCTGGGCCGTCGTCTTGGCGATGGCCAGGGCGCGGCGCATCGCCTCATTGTCCAGCTGCTTGCTCAGCGGGGCCAGGAACAGCCCGGTCGCGAGCACCGCGACCCCCGCGGCGATCACCACCTGCATCAGGAGTACCTGCGAGAACACCCGCTTCGGCAGGCCAAGGCGCAGGCGGCGTGCGGGGGGAGTGCGGCTCATACCCACGACGGTACGTGGACCTGCCGGAACGACCGAAGGGGTGTGGCATGGATCTCTTGATCAATGGATGGACAAGCAGGTCGAAGCGTTGACCGGCCGGGTCAACTCACGAGTGCGGCCGTCCTCGACTCATGCACCGTCAGGACCTCCATACGCGCGGGTGAGCCCAGAACCGACGTCCCGCAGCTCTCCGGGCGGGGCGGCAGGGACGCTCCCTGGGCCACCTCGACGCGCCACCGGCGTCCGTCCGTGTGGGCGACGGTCACCTGCCAGCGCGGCGCGGTCCCGTCCGTCCGCACGACACTCAGGGCGCCGGCCGCGTACTCGCATGCGGCCGTGCGCACAGCCAGCTCGGCCGCCTGGCCCGGCCGCTCCCAGGCGGATCCCCCGCGGCACCCTTCCACGACGATGCGCCCCTCCTGGACACCGCTCAGGATCTCCTTCACGGCGTGGGCCTCGGCGCGGCCGTAGGCGTATCCGTACGGCAGGACGAGCAGCGTGGGCGAGAAGCGATGGCCACCCAGATGAGTGACCTCCCAGACCCCCTCCACCCCGGAGGAGGTGAGCTCGGCCGCGAGCGGTCGGCCGAGCAGCGCGCAGCAGCGGTCGCGCTTGCCGTTGGTGCAGACGAGGGCGAGCGGGTCACCGGTGTGGGGCCGGGCCTCGAGCACCGAGTCGAAGGTGGTGTGATCGCCCCGGCCCAGCGCGGCGAAGTCGAGGTCGAGGAGGACCCGTGGATCGCGGGCCGTGGCGGAGTGCAGCCAGGCCTTGCCGGGCGCCGTGTGGGCCGCATACACCTGCCGTGCGGCGGGCGTGCCGTAGTCGGCGTGCCGCCCCGGGCGCCGGATGAGCGCGATGCGTACGCCGGTGTCCTTCACGGCGTTTTCCAGAGCGCGGCCGACCGTCGGATCGAGATGGCTCGACGTGAGCGCGTCGGCGCCCCAGGGGCCCGGCTGCTCCAGTAGCAGCCAGGTCCTCGCGGTGGCCGCGGTTCCCGAGATCGGCTCGTCGAGCTCCCGGGACACGGTCGAGCACGTACTCACAGAGGTGAGCCTAACCTGACTTGGCTCGCGGTGACTTCCAGTCGCGGTCGTGTCCTGTGCGACCGACCACAGGTGTCCTGCGCGGCCTTGTCCTATTCCGGTGACGGCAGCGGCTGAGGCGGCCTCGGACCGACGTAGTGGCCGCTCGGGCGCATGCGCAGCGGGCGTTCCCCGTACTCCTCCAGCGTGTGGGCGATCCAGCCCGCCGTCCGGGCCACCGCGAAGATCGTCTCACCCGCCGTGGAGGGCATGCCCGAGGAGGCGGTGAGGACGGCCAGGGCCAGGTCGACGTTGGCGTGCAGTGACGTGTGGCGGGCGGTGGTGGCCACGACGTCGCGCGCCGCGGCGAGGGCGGGCGCGGCGCCGGGGATCTCCTCCAGGAGGCCGAACAGGACACGCGCGCGTGGATCCTCGCGAGGGTAGAGCCGGTGGCCGAGTCCCGGAATGCGGCGGCCTGCCCGCAGCTCCTCCGCGATCACGGGGGCCGCGTCGCCCTCTTCGAGCACGTCGAGCAGCAGCCGGTGGGCGAGCCCGCTGGCCGCTCCGTGCAGGGGGCCTTCGAGCACGCCGAGCCCGGCGGAGACGGCCGCGTATGCGTGAGCGCGGGCCGAGGCGGCAACACGCACCGCGAGGGTCGAGGCGGCGAGGTCGTGGTCGACGAGGAGGGCGAGCGCGGTGTCCAGCACGCGCAGCGAGGCCTCGTCCGCCTCCCGTCCGCTCAGCCGGGCCCACAGCCGCCGGGCCAGTGGGCCCTCGTCGCGGTGGCCGCGCCGCACCGGAGGCAGGGCGGCGACGAGGGTGGGGATGAGAGTGCGCGCTGTGCCGAGAACAGTGTCCTCGGAGAGGTCGAAGCGCAGCGGGTCCGCGGCCGCGGCCGCGATCGCCGCGACCCGCAACCGGTCGGTCGGCCCGGTGTGTTCGGGCAGCGCACCCACGGCACGGCGGGCGACGGCGACGGAGGATTCGGGTGCCGTGAACTCGATGCCTGGGCGCATGCGGCTGGTCCACAGCCACTCGGCGACCTCCTCGTAGGAGTGGCGGGTGGCCAGTTCGGCGGCGTCGACGCCCCGGAAGTAGTACCGGTCGGGCTCGATGAGCGTGATGCGGGTCCGGACCGAGAACTCACCGCCCGATGCCGAGGTCCCGCTGCTCTCCCGCCTGTTGCGCCGGGCGAGCGTCTCCACCTCCTTGACGTCGAAGGTGCTGCCCCGGCCGCCGGGCACGCGTCTGCTGCTGAGCTGGCCGCGGCTCACGTACGCGTACACGGTCTCGGGCTTCACGCCCAGCAGTTCGGCGGCTTCCTTTGTGGTCAGCCGCTGCTCGGAGCGGCCGGCGGAGGGCTCTTGATCGCGCATGGCATCACCGTATCGGCATAACGATATATGGATTCAGGAGATTGGTATGTATTGATCTGATCAATGTTGACAGTAATGCAGTCAAGCATGGACAGTCGAATCAAGCCCAGGGAGGGATCAAGTCCAGGGAGGAACCATGTCCGTCAACAGGTCAGCAACCGCCACCATCGATGTGCCGCGGGGGCTCACCGGGGTCGTCGTCACCGACACCGAGATCGGGGACGTCCGCGGGATCGAGGGCTTCTATCACTACCGCCAGTACTCGGCCGTCGAGCTCGCGCAAAGCCGCGGCTTCGAGGACGTCTGGTATCTCCTGGTCCACGGTGAGTTGCCGGACGGCACGCGGCGCGCGGCCTTCACCGCCGAGACGGCGGCCCTGCGGAAGCTGCCCGACGAGGTGTGCGCGGCCCTGCCCGCCATCGCCGCCGCGAGCGGACGGTCCGGCCCGCTGGCCGGCATGCGCACGGCACTGTCGCTGCTCGGCGCGGCGAAAGGCTTCCGGCCGGTGTACGACCTCGACGCGGCCGACCGCCGCCGGGACACTCTCGCGGCGGCCGCGGCCGTACCGACGCTGCTCGCGGCGCTGCACCGGCTGGGCCGGGGTCTGGATCCGGTGGAGCCCCGAAGCGACCTGTCCCACGCGGCCAACTACCTCTATATGCTGACGGGTTCGGTGCCGGACGCGAGGCGGGCCAGAGCGGTCGAACAGTACTTGATTTCAACCATTGACCACGGCTTCAATGCATCAACCTTCACGGCGCGTGTCATCACGTCGACGGGAGCGGACGTGGCCGCGTGTCTCGTCGGGGCCGTGGGGGCGCTGTCCGGTCCGTTGCACGGTGGTGCACCGAGCCGTGCGCTGGACACCCTCGATGCGATCGGCACCCCCGACCGTATCGAGCCCTGGATCCGCGAACGGGTCCTGGCCGGCGACCGCATCATGGGCTTCGGCCACGCGATCTACCGGACCGAGGACCCGCGTTCCCGCATGCTGCGCGAGGTGGCCCGGAGTTTCGGAGGTCCGCGCGTGGAGTTCGCCGTCGTTGTCGAGCGTCATGTCGAGGCGATCCTGGCCGAGCTGAAACCGGGGCGGGAGCTGCACACGAACGTCGAGTTCTACGCGGGCGTCGTCATGGAACTGTGCGGTCTGCCGCGGGAGATGTTCACCCCGACGTTCGCGGCGGGACGGGTCGTCGGCTGGAGCGCGAACATCCTGGAGCAGGCGGAGGACTCGAAGATCATCAGGCCGGTGGCGCGGTATGTGGGGCCGGGGGCGCCGGTGGCGGTGCCGGCTGCTTGATGGACATCCTTGTCTCGCTATGGGGCTGTGATGCGGACTTCGACGACTTCCATCACTCTTGGGAGCGTTCATTCGATCCGTGAGGGGCGCTCACACCCATCGGTGATAACAAACCCATAAATGGGCGCACCCCGCAGAGGTTGAGGAGAGTTGACTACGGTGCGCACCGTCGGTGGTCTGCCCGGGTGGTCTGCTCGTGCCATGCGGTGGGGTCGGAGATCGAGATTGCGCTCAGGACTGCAAGGATGCCACCGCGCACGTGCCTCAGCGTGCGCAGGCGCTTGCGTGCCTTGTGTGTGCCTGAGATCAAAGGGAATTCGACAGTGAGTCAGATCGTCCGCCGCCTTGGCGTCGCTCCACGCCATCGAGGTAGCACCAACGGGGCGACATGCCCCGATATCTTCGAATTGGCAGATGGGAATTTCGCCATAATCGGCACGGATGTGACCGATTCCCTGGAATCCATGCTTCCGCCTGATGCGGCACGTGCTGACTATGAGCGCATTGTCGTGATTTCCCGCGAGACCCTGGTCAAGGCGAAGGCGGATATTCCGGACGCCTAGCCCTGGGGCAGGGAGGGTCGGCCCGAGCGGTACCGCTCCGGGCCGGTCCTGGACATCATGGCCCACCCGGTTCGCCCGGCGACTCGCCCACCACCCACCACTCCTCGGTGTCGGCCTCTTCGAGTTGCTGCAGCAGAGCGTCGACGAGCAGACCGAGTTCCGCTTCGTCGGTGTCCGCGAGGCTCGCCCGCTGCTGCTGAGTGGTGTACCAGTACTCCCTCACGATCGGGTTCTGGAACATCCCCCGTACGTGCTTGAAGAACTCGTCCTTGCTCAGGTTCCCGATGCGGTAGTAGAAGAGCAGGTTGGTGTAGAGCGCGTTGGCGAAGAGATACTGCCGGCGCTGCTTGGGGGAGACGGAGGCCTCGTAGAGGTCCAGCACCTCGGCGAGTTCGGGATCGTCGATTGCTTTGCTCAGCAACTCCCAGTGCTGGCGTTGCTGGGTGGCGAGGTTGGCGTCCTGCTGCGTGTGTGCGCTCCGCTCCAGATGGTCCAGGCGTATGCGCAGCGACTCAAGTGCATGGCGCCGCGCCGCCAGAGTGGCGAGGACGCCCGCCGCTACGCCGATGCCGACTGCGGCGGCGGACCTCAGTCCCCGCGTCCGAAAGTTCTGTGTGGTCATGTCAACCCCCGAATCAGGCGGCCGTCCGCCGGTCGTCGGGGTGCGGGTCGACTGTGGGGGACCGGCGAGCGGTGGGCGGCGCTTGCCGTCTCCCAGGATGCCGAGCGGCTCTGATCGGCAGGGAGGCGGAGAGGCGGCGCACGGAGGGAAGCGAGGGTCGCACACTCCGGCGCCTTCCCCAACGTCTGCCCCGCAAGTGCTGCTAACAATCGTTCACTTCGCAGTGATTGTTCCGGCTCGTATCCTGGTCCGGCATTCAATCCTCGTGCGTGCGCCGGGAGCGCGATCCGGTGCACGCGTCGGTGTCAGAGAGGTCGCACAATTGAGTCAGCCGAGCCACAGCGTCCGGCAGATCCCGGTCGTCGTACTCGCCGGATTCCTGGGCTCCGGTAAGACCACCCTCCTCAATCACCTCCTGCACCGCAGCGGCGGCAGCCGCATCGGGGCCATCGTGAACGACTTCGGGGCCATCGAGATCGACGCCATGGCCGTCGCCGGTGCGCTCGGGGACTCCACCGTGTCCCTCGGCAACGGCTGTCTGTGCTGTGCCGTCGATACCGGTGAGCTGGATCTGTACCTGGAGCGGCTCGCCCGGCCAGCCGCCGGCATCGACGTCGTCGTCATCGAGGCGAGCGGCCTCGCCGAGCCGCAGGAACTCGTGCGCATGGTGCTGGCCAGTGAGCATCCGGGGATCGTGTACGGCGGCCTTGTCGAGGTCGTCGACGCCGCCGAGTTCGACGACACCCGCACGAAGCATCCCGAGGTCGACCGGCATCTCGCTCTCGCCGACCTCGTCGTGGTCAACAAGCTCGACCGGGCCGCCGACGGGGAAAGGGTTCTCGCACTCGTGCGGTCCCTTGCCGACCGTGCCGCCGTCGTGCCCGCGACATACGCGCGAATCGACCCCGAGTTCCTCTTCGACTGCCGGCCGAGCCAGGAACGCGTCGGGCAGTTGTCCTTCGACGACCTCGAGGACCGTGACGCTCACGCCGAGCGCGACCATTGCGGCCATCTGCACGCCGCCTACGACAGTGTGTCCGTCAGCTCCGAAGTGCCCATGGACCCGCGCCGGTTGATGCAGTTCCTCGACAGCAGGCCCGAAGGCCTGTACCGGATCAAGGGGTACGTCGACTTCGGGGCGTACGACGTCCAGAACCGGTACGCCGTCCACGCGGTGGGGCCGTTCCTGCGGTTCTACCCGGAGCCCTGGGCGCCCGACGAGAAGCGTCGGACCCAGCTCGTCCTCATCGGATCCGGCATCGACGCGCCCGCCCTCCGCAAGGAGTTGGAGGAGTGCGCGCGCGACGCCCCGCACGCCGCCGACGAGCACGGCATGTGGGGCGTCCTGCGCTACGTACAGGGTCCGGAGGAGGGCCCGGCGGAGCTGGATCCCGAGGCCTAGACCGGCCCCGCCACCACCGCCACCGTCTTCGCCAGGGACACCCCCGAGCCGTCACGGCGCGGGTCGATCTCCGGGAGGTCGGCCGGGGTGCCGTTCTTCTGCGCCGCCTTGGCAGGGACGGTTCCCGCCCAGGCCAGGGACAGGCAGTCCTCGCCCTTCAGGAACCGCTGGCAGCGGACGCCGCCGGTGGCGCGGCCCTTGCGCGGGTACTGGTCGAACGGGGTGAGCTTGGCCGTCGTCTGGACCGAGTCGTCGAGCGTGCCGCGCGAGCCCGCGACCGTGAACACGACCGCGTCCGCCGCCGGGTCGACGGCCGTGAAGGAGATGACCTTCGCGCCCTCGGTGAGCTTCACGCCCGCCATGCCGCCCGCCGGACGGCCCTGGGGACGGACCTGGGAGGCCTGGTAGCGCAGCAGCTGCGCGTCGTCCGTGATGAACACCAGGTCCTCCTCGCCGGTGCGCAGCTCGATCGCGCCGACGATCCGGTCGCCGTCCTTGAGCGTGATGACCTCCAACTCCTCCTTGTTGGACGGGTAGTCGGGGACCACACGCTTGACGATGCCCTGTTCCGTGCCGAGGGCGAGGCCGGGGGAGGACTCGTCGAGCGTGATCAGGCAGACCACCGTCTCGCCGTCCTCCAGGGAGATGAACTCCGACAGGGGTGCTCCGCCCGCGAGGTTCGGCGCCGACGCCGTGTCCGGGAGCTGCGGGAGGTCGACGACGTTGATCCGCAGCAGGCGGCCGGAGGAGGTCACCGCGCCGATCTCGCCGCGTGCCGTGGCCGGGACCGCGGAGACGATCACGTCGTGCTTCACGCGCCGGGCGTCGGCGTCCTCCGGGAAGGGCTCGCCGTTCGACGTGCGGGCCAGCAGTCCCGTCGAGGAGAGCAGGATCCTGCACGGGTCGTCCGCGACCTGCAGCGGTACGGCGGCCGCCGGGGCGCCCGACGCCTCCAGCAGGACAGTGCGCCGATCGGTGCCGAACTTCTTGGCCACCGCGGCCAGTTCGGTGGAGACCAGCTTGCGCAGCTCCGCGTCCGACTCGAGGATCCGGGTCAGCTCCGCGATCTCCGCGTTCAGCCGCTCCTTCTCCGACTCCAGCTCGATCCGGTCGAACTTGGTGAGGCGGCGCAGCGGGGTGTCCAGAATGTACTGGGTCTGGATCTCCGACAGGGAGAAGCGCTCCATCAGGCGCTCCTTGGCCTGCGCGGAGTTCTCGCTGGAGCGGATCAGCCGGATGACCTCGTCGATGTCGACGAGGGCGGTCAGCAGGCCCTCCACCAGGTGCAGACGGTCGCGCCGCTTGGTGCGGCGGAACTCGCTGCGCCGCCGTACGACCTCGAAGCGGTGGTCGAGGTAGACCTCCAGGAGCTCCTTGAGCCCCAGCGTCAGCGGCTGGCCGTCCACCAGGGCGACGTTGTTGATGCCGAAGGACTCCTCCATCGGCGTCAGCTTGTACAGCTGCTCCAGGACGGCCTCCGGCACGAAGCCGTTCTTGATCTCGATGACCAGGCGCAGGCCGTGCGCGCGGTCGGTGAGGTCCTTGACGTCGGCGATGCCCTGGATCTTCTTGGAGCCGACCAGGTCCTTGATCTTGGCGATGACCTTCTCGGGGCCGACCGCGAAGGGCAGTTCGGTGATGACCAGGCCCTTGCGGCGCGCCGTGACGGTCTCGACCTCCACCGTGGCGCGGATCTTGAAGGTGCCGCGGCCCGACTCGTAGGCGTCCCGGATGCCGGCGAGGCCGACGATGCGGCCGCCGGTGGGCAGGTCGGGGCCCGGGACGAACTTCATCAAGGTGTCCAGATCCGCGTTCGGGAAGCGGATCAGGTGCCGGGCGGCCGCGATGACCTCGGCGAGGTTGTGCGGGGGCATGTTCGTCGCCATGCCGACCGCGATGCCCGAGGAGCCGTTCACCAGCAGGTTCGGGAAGGCGGCGGGCAGGGCGACCGGCTCCTGCTCCTGGCCGTCGTAGTTGGGCGTGAAGTCGACCGTGTCCTCGTCGATCGACTCCGTCATCAGGCTCGTCGCCTGGGCCTGACGGCACTCGGTGTAGCGCATGGCGGCCGGCGGGTCGTCGTTGCCCAGCGAGCCGAAGTTGCCGTGGCCGTCCACCAGCGGCACGCGCATGGAGAAGGGCTGGGCCATGCGCACCAGGGCGTCGTAGATCGACGCGTCGCCGTGGGGGTGCAGCTTGCCCATGACCTCGCCGACCACGCGCGCGCACTTCACGTAGCCGCGGTCGGGGCGCAGCCCCATCTCGTTCATCTGGTAGACGATGCGGCGGTGCACCGGCTTGAGACCGTCGCGGGCGTCGGGCAGGGCTCGGGAGTAGATGACCGAGTACGCGTACTCGAGGAAGGAGCCCTGCATCTCGTCGACGACGTCGATGTCGAGGATCTTCTCCTCGTACGAATCGTCGGGCGGCGGGGTCTTCGTGCTGCGGCGGGCCATCGCTGCCGGCTCCTCTTTTCTGGGCGCTCGCCTACGGGTCGCTCACGTCCCCTTCGGCTCACTCTTGCTGAAGCGTGAACAGGATCTGACGCGACCATTGTGGACCGCGGCACTGACAACGCCTGCCAGGACCCGGTGTCGGCGGTCCGACCGGCGCGCGGGGGATCAACCTCGCTGCGGCTGCCCGCAGGTTACGCGATCCGCTGTGGGCGTATGTCGTCCGGGAACTTCGCCGACGATCCGCACGCTTGCATACAGTGGCAGGACCGGCAGGAAAACCGCGGTTCGAAGTACCGCATCCGCGATCGAAGGGACGTACATGCCCATGGGTCACACGGCCACAGACCAGGCAGGCACCGGGGGCCTGACTGCGACCGAGCACCGCCTGGCCAACGGCCTGCGCGTGGTGCTCTCCGAGGACCACCTGACCCCGGTCGCGGCGGTCTGCCTCTGGTACGACGTCGGCTCGCGCCACGAAGTCAAGGGACGCACCGGCCTGGCTCACCTTTTCGAGCACCTTATGTTCCAGGGCTCGGGGCAGGTCAAGGGGAACGGGCACTTCGAGCTGGTGCAGGGGGCGGGCGGCTCGCTCAACGGCACCACCAGCTTCGAGCGCACCAACTACTTCGAGACCATGCCCACCCACCAGCTGGAGCTCGCCCTCTGGCTGGAGGCCGACCGCATGGGCTCCCTGCTCGCCGCCCTCGACGACGAGTCCATGGAGAACCAGCGGGACGTCGTCAAGAACGAGCGCCGTCAGCGCTACGACAACGTGCCCTACGGCACGGCGTTCGAGAAGCTCACCGCCCTCGCCTACCCGGAGGGCCACCCCTACCACCACACCCCGATCGGCTCGATGGCCGACCTGGACGCGGCGACCCTGGAGGACGCGCGCGCGTTCTTCCGCACGTACTACGCGCCGGGCAACGCCGTGCTGTCGGTCGTCGGCGACATCGACCCGGAGCAGACGCTCGCCTGGGTCGAGAGGTACTTCGGGTCCATCGCCTCGCACGACGGCAAGCCCGCGCCCCGGGACGGTTCGCTGCCCGAGATCATCGGTAGCCAGCTGCGCGAGGTCGTGAAGGAGGAGGTGCCCGCGCGCGCCCTGATGGCGGCCTACCGGCTGCCGCACGACGGCACGCGCGAGGCGGACGCCGCCGACCTGGCGCTCACCGTCCTCGGCGGCGGCGAGTCCTCCCGCCTCTACAACCGTCTCGTACGGCGAGACCGTACGGCCGTCGCGGCCAACTTCGGCCTGCTGCGGCTGGCCGGAGCGCCCTCCCTGGGCTGGCTGGACGTGAAGACCTCCGGTGACTACGAGGTGCCGGTCATCGAGACCGCCATCGACGAGGAGCTCGCCCGGTTCGCCGAGGAGGGCCCCACCGCCGAGGAAATGGAGCGCGCGCAGGCCCAGTTGGAGCGTGAGTGGCTCGACCGGCTCGGCACGGTCGCGGGCCGCGCCGACGAACTGTGCCGTTACGCCGTCCTGTTCGGCGACCCGCAGCTCGCTCTCACCGCCGTCCAGCGCGTCCTGGAAGTGACACCCCAGGAGGTCCAGGAGGTCGCCAAGGCCCGCCTGCGGCCCGACAACCGCGCGGTGCTCGTCTACGAGCCCGTCGCGGGAGAGACCGCCGAGGACGCGGATCCCCCGCAGGACCCCGAGGCCGAAGCCACGGTCGAGGCCGGCGACGACACCACGGAGGCGGCCAAGTGACCGAGCTCACCACGATGGAGTTCCACCCGCAGCCCCAGGCCGGCGAGGCGAGGCCCTGGGCCTTCCCCGCCCCGGAGCGCGGCGCGCTCGGCAACGGCCTGACCGTCCTGCGCTGCCACCGCCCCGGCCAGCAGGTCGTCGCCGTGGAGGTGCTCCTGGCCGCCCCCCTGGAAGCCGAGCCGGCCGCTTTCGAAGGCGTCGCCACGATCATGGCGCGGGCCTTCTCCGAGGGCACCGACAAGCACTCCGCCGAGGACTTCGCCGCCGAGCTGGAGCGCTGCGGCGCCACGCTCGACGCGCACGCCGACCACCCGGGTCTGCGTCTGAGCCTCGAAGTGCCGGCCTCCCGCCTCGCCAAGGCGCTCGGTCTGCTCGCCGACGCCCTCAGGGCACCCGCCTTCGCCGACAGCGAGATCGAGCGGCTGGTCCGCAACCGCCTGGACGAGATCCCGCACGAGCTGGCCAACCCCTCCCGCCGCGCCGCCAAGGAGCTCTCCAAGGAGCTGTTCCCGGCGACCTCGCGCATGTCGCGCCCGCGCCAGGGCACCGAGGAGACCGTCGAGAAGATCGACTCGGCGGCCGTACGCGCCTTCTACGACCGGCACGTCAGGCCCGCCACGGCCACCGCCGTCGTCGTCGGTGACCTCACCGGTATCGACCTGGACGCGCTGCTCGGCGAGACCCTGGGCGCCTGGACGGGCACCGGGGGCGAGTCCCGTCCGGTGCCGCCGATCACCGCCGACGACACCGGACGCGTGATCATCGTGGACCGCCCCGGCTCCGTCCAGACGCAGCTGCTCATCGGCCGCGTCGGCCGCGACCGGCACGACCGTGTGTGGCCCGCGCAGGTGCTCGGTACGTACTGCCTCGGAGGCACCCTCACCTCCCGTCTGGACCGCGTCCTGCGCGAGGAGAAGGGCTACACCTACGGTGTGCGCGCGTTCGGCCAGGTCCTCAGGTCCGCCCCGGACGGCTCCGGTGCCGCGATGCTCGCGATCAGCGGCTCCGTCGACACCCCGAACACCGGCCCGGCGCTCGACGACCTCTGGAAGGTGCTGCGCACGCTCGCCGAGGGCGGCCTCACCGACGCCGAGCGCGATGTCGCCGTACAGAACCTGGTCGGGGTGGCGCCGCTGAAGTACGAGACCGCGGCGGCCGTGGCGAGCACGCTGGCCGACCAGGTCGAGCAGCACCTGCCGGACGACTATCAGGCGACGCTGTACCAGCAGCTCGCCGCCACCGGCACGGTGGAGGCCACCGCCGCGGCCGTCAGTGCCTTCCCGGTGGACCGTCTGGTGACCGTCCTCGTCGGTGACGCGGCCGAGATCAAGGAGCCAGTCGAGGCCCTGGGGATCGGCGAAGTCACCGTCGTGGCAGCCGAGTAGAGGACCGGTCGGCGCCGCGCGCGTAGGGGCCCTGGTGACTGATGAGTCACCAGGGCCCCCTAATGTCCGAATTAGGGGAGAGGTTGCCTGTCTGACCTGTGGCATGCACTACAAAAGGCGTGATCCGTTTGGGAATTGAAAGTCGCCCCGCTTAGCGTCATCCGGTCTGTCCGTCAGGCACAGCGCCGCATCCGCGGCACCGGACAGTCATCGCCGAGTCCCCCTATGGCGCGAGCCAGGGGAGCCGGGGACCCACCGCAGTCCCTGGGGTGAATCGGACGCCCGCGCCCAGCGAGGGGGTCCGTAGGAGACCTTCCTGCTCCGAACCCGTCAGCTAACCCGGTAGGCGAGAGGGAAGGAAAGGAACAGCCACCACATGGCGTTCACGCGCGCCACCGGGAAGCACCGTCGTCCCACGCGGATGCACCGCACCACCACCCGCGCCGCAGGGGTCGCGGCTCTCGCCGCCACCGGCGTCGTCGGCGCCCAGGCCGCTCCGGCCCTCGCCGCCGAGAGCTCCGTCGAGCAGACCGGCCTCAACCCTGTCATCACCATCGGCGACACGATCGCCGACAAGATCGACGCCCAGGCCGATGCCCAGAAGCAGGCCGCCGAGGAGGCCGCCCGCAAGAAGGCGGCCCTGGAGGCGGCGCGCAAGCAGGCCGCCGCGAAGGCCGAGGCGGAGCGCGAGGCCAAGGAGCGCGCCGCGCGTGAGGCCGAGCGCAAGCGCCTCAACACCTTCGTCGCGCCGATCTCGAACTCGTACGTCTCGACCGGCTACAAGACCGGTGGCTCCCTGTGGTCCTCCGGCAGCCACACGGGCATCGACTTCCACGCCGCGAGCGGCACGCCGGTTCACGCGGTCGGTGCCGGCACCGTCGTCGAGACCGGCTGGGGCGGCGCCTACGGCAACCAGATAGTGATCAGGATGCACGACGGCACGTACACCCAGTACGGCCACCTGTCGTCCATCGGTGTCTCGGCGGGCCAGACGGTCACCCCGGGGCAGCAGATAGGCGTCTCCGGCGCGACCGGCAACACCACCGGACCGCACCTGCACTTCGAGGCCCGTACGACCGCCGAGTACGGCTCGGACATCGACCCCGTCGCCTACCTTCGCTCGCACGGCGTGAACGTCTGACGACGGATCGCAGGACAACGGCGAAACCCCGGCTCCGCGAGCCGGGGTTTCGCTGTTTTCCGTCGCCCTGCTGTCCAAAAAATATCCATGGATTCCGGCCTCCCGTCGGAAATTCCGGCTCTGTGCAATAGAGTCACGGAACACACGTCAATCATCGACGTTTCACGGGGATTAAGTCGGAGGTCGGTCATGCGTATTCCGGCGCACTCGGTGTGCACGGCGATCCGGGACGACATCGTCGCCGGTGTCCATGAGCGTGGCGGCCGCCTCACCGAGGAAGTTCTGGCCCGCCGCTACGGCGTCTCGCGCGTTCCCGTCCGCGAGGCCCTGCGCACGCTGGAGGCCGAGGGCTTCGTGGTGACCCGCCGGCACGCGGGCGCGTGCGTGGCGGAACCGACCGAGCAGGAGGCCGCCGACCTGCTGGAGATGCGCATGCTCCTGGAGCCGCTCGGTGCCTCACGGGCCGCCCAACGGCGCACCGAGGCCCATCTCAAGGTCCTGCGCGGCCTGGTGAGACTGGGCCAGGAGCGGGCCAGGAGGGGCAACAGCGAGGATCTGCGCTCCCTGGGGAACTGGTTCCACGAGACGCTCGCCCAGGCCTCCGGCAGCCCCGCGCTGACCTCGATGCTGACCCAGCTGCGCCACAAGATCGCCTGGATGTACGCCGTGGAGGCGCCCGCCGACCCCGTGGAGTCCTGGGCGGAGCACGGCGCGATCGTTGACGCCGTGGCCCGCGGTGACGGCGAGCGCGCGCGGGCGATCACGACGCTGCACACGGAGCGTTCCAGTGGGGTGCACCGGCTGCGATTCGCCCCCGGCGCCGATCGCGCCGACCGTGTGAGGAACTCGCAACATGCCGTAAACATGTCGAGCCTGCGTCATTAACACGGGCGCCGTATACAAAGACAAGAGAATTCGCGGGGGTTTATCCATGCTGCCCCCGATCGAGAATTCCACGGTCTCGGAACAAGAAATGCGAAGGGCTCGCCCGGTAATTCGGACGAGCCCTTCTGCGGTGCCGTGGTCAGACGGTCTCGGGGAGCTCCTCGAGACCTTCGGAGACCAGCTTGGCCAGACGGTCGAGGGCCGCGTCCGCGCCCTCGGCGTCGGAGGCGAGGACGATCTCCTCGCCACCCTGGGCGCCCAGGCCCAGGACGGCCAGCATGGAGGCCGCGTTGACGGGGTTGCCGTCGGCCTTGGCGATCGTCACGGGGATACCTGCGGCCGTGGTGGCCCGGACGAAGATGGAAGCGGGGCGGGCGTGGAGGCCCTCGGCCCAGCCGACGTTGACGCGGCGCTCAGCCATGTGATGCTGCCCTTCAGAGTCTCAGGGTTGTCTAGACCAGTTTCCCACAACGTGAAGCATGTCCGGAGCGGTCCTTCGTCCCGTCCGGGGCGGGTCGTCGGACCGCGGCCTCGGCCCGACTTGCGTCCTTGTTCAGTTCTCCGCGGACTGCCGTGTTCTCCACAGACTGCCTCGCGCCGTTGTCGGACGCGAGCCGTACTCTGGGGCCCATGCAGACCTCGCCGGACCGGCACGAGTACCCCGCGCACTGGGAGGCCGACGTGGTGCTGCGCGACGGCGGCACCGCGCGCATCCGCCCCATCACCGTTGATGACGCCGAGCGCCTGGTCAGCTTCTACGAGCAGGTGTCGGACGAGTCGAAGTACTACCGCTTCTTCGCGCCCTACCCTCGCCTGTCCGCCAAGGACGTCCACCGCTTCACGCACCACGACTTTGTGGACCGGGTGGGACTCGCGGCCACGGTCGGCGGCGAGTTCATCGCCACCGTACGCTACGACCGCATCGGCGCCGACGGAACGCCCGCGTCCGCACCCGCCGACGAGGCCGAGGTCGCCTTCCTCGTCCAGGACGCCCACCAGGGGCGCGGAGTCGCCTCCGCCCTCCTCGAACACATCGGCGCGGTCGCCCGCGAGCGCGCCATCCGCCGCTTCGCCGCCGAGGTGCTGCCCGCCAACGTCAAGATGATCAAGGTGTTCACGGACGCGGGCTACACCCAGAAGCGCAGCTTCGAGGACGGCGTCGTACGCCTGGAGTTCGACCTCGAACCCACCGACCGCTCCCTCGCGGTACAGCGCGCGCGGGAGCAGCGCGCCGAGGCGCGGTCCGTACGACGACTGCTCGTACCGGGCTCGGTCGCCGTCGTCGGCACCGGGCGCACGCCGGGAGGTGTGGGCCGCGGCATCCTCGACAACATCCGCGACGCCGGCTTCACCGGGTCGCTCCACGCCGTGAACAAGGCGCTTCCCGAAGACCTCAAGGAGCTCGACGGCGTCCCGGCGCACCGCTCGGTGCGGGACATCGACGGGCCCGTCGACCTCGCGGTCGTCGCCGTGCCGGCCGAGCAGGTCCCCGAGGTGGTCACCGAGTGCGGCGAGCACGGCGTGCAGGGGCTCGTCGTCATCTCCGCCGGGTACGCCGAGAGCGGGCCCGAAGGACGCGAGCGCCAGCGCGAACTCGTGCGGCACGCGCGCACGTACGGCATGCGGATCATCGGGCCGAACGCCTTCGGGGTCATCAACACCTCCTCCGACGTACGGCTGAACGCCTCGCTCGCCCCCGAGATGCCCCGCCCCGGCCGCATCGGCCTGTTCGCACAGTCCGGCGCCATCGGCATCGCCCTGCTGTCCCGGCTGCAGCGCCGCGGCGGGGGAGTCACGGGCGTCACGGGCGTGTCCACCTTCGTGTCCTCCGGAAACCGCGCGGACGTGTCCGGCAACGACGTGATCCAGTACTGGTACGACGACCCGGACACCGATGTCGTCCTCATGTACCTGGAGTCCATCGGTAACCCCCGCAAGTTCACCCGCCTCGCCCGGCGCACCGCGGCGGCGAAGCCGCTGGTCGTGGTCCAGGGCGCCGGCAGCGCCCCCCAGGGACATGCCGTACGGGCGACACGGCTGCCGCACACGACCGTGTCCGCGCTGCTCAGACAGGCCGGCGTGATCCGGGTGGACACCATCACCGAGCTGGTCGACGCGGGGCTGCTGCTCGCCCGGCAGCCGCTGCCGGCGGGGCCGCGGGTGGCGATCCTGGGAAACTCCGAGTCGCTGGGGCTGCTGACGTACGACGCGTGTCTCTCCGAGGGACTCAGGCCCGCGCGGCCGCTGGACCTGACGACGGGGGCCTCGGCGGGCGACTTCCGCGCCGCCCTGTCGCGCGCCCTCGCGGACGACTCGTGCGACGCCGTGGTGGTGACGGCCATTCCGGCGATCGGCGAGGGATCGCCCGGGGACGCCGAACTGGCGGAGGCGCTGCGATCGGCCGCGGAGGCGGTCCCCGGAAAGCCCGTGCTGGTGGTGCACGTGGAGCTCGGCGGGCTCGCGGAGGCGTTGTCGGCCGCGACGAGCACCGCACCGCAGCCCGACACCGCGGCGTCCGGCACCCGTCGGCTCCGCCCCTCGCAACAACTGCCCGCCCCGGTACGGGCACCAAAACCCACCGCCCCCGACACCGGCCCCCGCCTCATCCCCGCCTATCCCGCCGCCGAGCGCGCCGTCCGCGCCCTCGCCGAGGCCGTGCACTACGCCCAGTGGCGGCGGGAAGCGGCCGAGCCCGGCAAGGTGCCCGAGTACGAGGACATCGACGAGAAGGGCGCCGCCCGGCTCATCGGCGGCATGCTCGCGCGCGGGCAGGGCCTCACGCTCGGCACCGCGGAGACGCGCGACCTGCTCGGCCGGTACGGCATCCCCGTGCGCGAGGCGGTTCCCGCCTTCACGCCGGACGACGCCGCGCGGGCCGCCGCCGGCATCGGCTACCCCGTCGCCCTCAAGGCCACCGCCCCGCACCTGCGGCACCGCGCCGACCTGGGCGGCGTACGGCTGGATCTCGCGGACGAGGAGCAACTGCGGCGGGCGTACGCGGAGTTGACCGAACTGTTCGGGAAGCCGGAGGAGCTGCGACCGGTGGTGCAGGGGATGGCACCACGCGGCGTGGACACGGTCGTACGGGCCGTCATCGACCCGGCGGCCGGCGCCGTCCTGTCCTTCGGGCTCGCCGGAGCCGCCTCCCAGCTCCTCGGCGACATGGCACACCGGCTGGTTCCGGTCACCGACCGGGACGCGGCCTCGCTGGTCCGGTCGATCCGGACGGCACCGCTCCTGTTCGGCTGGCGGGGCTCGACGCCCGTGGACACACCTGCGCTGGAAGAGCTGCTGCTGCGTGTGTCACGGCTGGTCGACGACCACCCGGAGGTCGTGGCGGTGACCCTGGAGCCGGTCGTCGTCGCACCCCAGGGTCTGAGTGTTCTCGGCGTCTCCGTCCGCCTGGCCCCGCCCCCCGTCCGCGACGACCTCGGCCCGCGCACGCTCCCCGTCTACTGAGGCGTGTCACGGAGACGGCCATGACCGGTGCCTCGCAGCCAGTGCACCCCCTTAGGATGGACGTCATGGCCAAGACCAGTACGACGACCCAGGGGCTGCGAGCGGCGATCGAGCGCAGCGGCTACTACCCGGCCCTCGTGGCCGAGGCGGTGGAGGCCGCCCTGGGCGGCGACTCCATCCGGTCGTTCCTGGTCCACCAGGAGACGACGTTCGACCAGAACGAGGTGCGGCGGCACGTGACCGTGCTCGTCCTCACCGGCAACCGCTTCATCGTCAGCCACACCGACGAGCAGGCGGCGGACACCACCTCCCCCACGCCGTACGCGACGACGTCGACGGAGTCGGTGAAGCTCGGCCGGATCTCGTCGGTCGTGGTCAGCCGGGTGGTCGCCAACCCGGAGAAGTACACGGTGGGCACGCTGCCCCGCGAGGTCGTCCTCACCATCGGCTGGGGCGCCGTCTCCCGCATCGACCTCGAACCCGCCGCCTGCGGCGACCCCAACTGCGAGGCCGACCACGGGTACACCGGCAGCTCGACCGCGGACGACCTCAGCCTGCGGGTGAGCGAGGCCGGGGACGGACCGGAGACGGTCCGCCAGGCGCTCGCCTTCGCCCAGTCGCTCTCCGAAGCGACCGCGGACACCACCCGCTGATGTCGCAGTCCGCACCCTGGGACACCGACCCGGAACCCCTCGCCGTCGACTCCGCGCCGCTGCCCGAGTACGGCAGCGGCTCCCTCGCCGACCTC
Organism: Streptomyces sp. DF42; assembly: GCF_058267695.1. Taxonomy (NCBI): domain Bacteria; kingdom Bacillati; phylum Actinomycetota; class Actinomycetes; order Kitasatosporales; family Streptomycetaceae; genus Streptomyces; species Streptomyces sp. DF42. Next base: position 7,139,644 of record NZ_CM177859.1, read on the forward strand.
CTGCCCACGCTGGCCGCGGGCATGGCCGTACCGGGCATGACGGCCTCGATCACCGAGCTGGCCCCCGCCGACCGGAACTGCGTGTTCCTGATCGACGGGCTCGGCTGGGAGCAGCTGAGGGCGCATCCGGACGAGGCGCCGTTCATGACCTCGCTCCTCGCCAGTTCGCGCGGCGGCACCGGCCGCCCCCTGACCACCGGCTACCCGGCGACCACCGCCACCTCCCTCGCCTCCGTCGGCACCGGCCTGCCGCCGGGCGCGCACGGCCTGCCCGGCTACACCGTGCGCAACCCGGAGACCGGCGAGCTGATGAACCAGCTGCGCTGGCAGCCGTGGACGTCGCCGCACGCGTGGCAGCCGTATCCCACGGTCTTCCAGCTGGCCGAGGCGGCCGGGGTGCACGCGGCCCAGGTGTCGTCGCCCACCTTCCAGAACACGCCCCTGACCAAGGTCGCGCTCAGTGGCGGAACGTTCCACGGGCGGCTGTCCGGCGAGGACCGCATGGACCTCGCGGCCCAGCAACTGGCCGCCGGAGACCGCTCCTTGGTCTACACGTACTACGCGGAGCTCGACGGCGCCGGCCACCGTTACGGCGTCGAGTCGGACACCTGGCGCGGCCAGCTCATGCATGTCGACCGGCTGGTCCAGCGCCTGGCCGAGCAACTGCCGCCGCGCACCGCGCTGTACGTCACGGCGGACCACGGCATGGTCGACATCCCCTTCGACGAGCAGCACCGCATCGACTTCGACGAGGACTGGGAGCTGCGGGCCGGCGTCGCCCTGCTGGGCGGCGAGGGCCGGGCCCGGCACGTGTACGCGGTGCCGGGCGCCCAGAGTGACGTGCTGACCTGCTGGCGCGAGGTGCTCGGCGAGCAGTTCTGGGTGGCCTCGCGGGACGAGGCGATCGCCGCGGGCTGGTTCGGGCCGCACATCGACGAGCGGGTCCACGCACGCCTCGGCGACGTGATCGCTGCCGCGCGCGACGACGTCCTGATCATCGCCTCCGAGCGGGAGCCGAAGGAGTCGGCGATGGTCGGCAACCACGGTTCGATGACCCCTGCCGAGCAGCTGGTCCCCCTGCTCGAAGTACGCTCCTGATTCCGTCGTCCTCTCCTCTTTGCCGAAAGGTGCTCAACTCGCCATGCCCGAGCTGGTGTTCTTCTCCGGAACGATGGACTGCGGGAAGTCGACGCTGGCTCTGCAGATCGAGCACAACCGCTCCGCACGAGGCCTGGCCGGGATGATCTTCACGCGTGACGACCGCGCGGGCGAGGGGAAGCTCTCCTCCCGCCTCGGCCTGGTCACGGACGCGGTGGAGGTCGAGGACGGGCAGGACCTGTACGCCTATCTCGTCGACCACCTCTCGCACGGCGGCCGTGCGGACTACGTCATCGCCGACGAGGCGCAGTTCCTGGCACCGGGGCAGGTCGACCAACTCGCGCGCGTGGTCGACGACCTGGGCCTCGACGTCTACGCCTTCGGCATCACGACCGACTTCCGCACCAGGCTGTTCCCCGGCTCCCAGCGCCTGGTGGAGCTGGCCGACCGCGTCGAGGTCCTCCAGGTGGAGGCCCTGTGCTGGTGCGGCGCCCGCGCCACGCACAACGCCCGCACGATAGGCGGCGCCATGGTCGTCGAGGGCGCACAGGTCGTCGTCGGCGACGTCGACCGGTCGGAGGCGATCGGTTACGAGGTCCTGTGCCGCCGCCACCACCGCCGCCGGATGACGGCGACGACGTCCGGGTCGGCGGCACTGTCCCCGGACGTGCTGCCGGTGGCGCAGCTCTGAACTGCCTTCCCGCCGGGCGTCTGCCCGTGGCTCAGCGAGGGCTCTCGATCAGGGAGAAGCGGGCGCCCTCGGGGTCGGCCACCGTGGCCACGCGGCCGTGTGCGCTGTCCCTCGGCGGGTTGAGGACGTGGCCCCCGAGGTCCACCAGGCGGGCGACCGCGTCGTCCGTGTCCGCGACGTCGAAGTATGTGATCCAGTGCGGGCCCCGGTCGCGGGGGAGGGCGTGGCCCACACCGTGGATGCCGGCGACCGGGCGGCCCTCGATGTGCAGCGTCACGTAGTCGAAGTCGGCGGAGACGACCGGCTCCTCCGCGTAGCCGAAGACGGTCTCGTAGAACTTGGCCACGCTCACCGACTCGTAGGTCAGCAGCTCGTTCCAGGCGGGGGTGCCGGGCACGCCCGTGATGGCGGTGCCGTGGTGCCCGGCCGCCTGCCAGATGCCGAAGACGGCGCCGGAGGGGTCCGAGCCGATCGCGAGGCGGCCGGCCTCGGCGGCGTCCAGGGGGCCCACTCCGATCGTGCCGCCGCACAGGCGTACCGTCTCGGCGGTCACGTCCACGTCGTCCGAGGCGAGGTAGGGCGTCCAGGCGATGGGCAGATGACGGTCCGGCGGCAACTGGCCGATGCCGGCCACCTCGTAACCGTCGAGCAGGGCCCGCGAGTACGGGCCGAGCTGCTGGGGGCCCGGCTGGAACTCCCAGCCGAACAGCGACCCGTAGAAGTCCTGGGTCGCGGTCAAGCCGTGCACCATGAGACTCACCCGGCAGGGTGTGCCGGGCGCGTGCCGAGCGTGCGTCTCGCCGTTCGGGCCGGCCGGCTCCCTTGCCTCGGTCATCGTCACTCTCTCCTCGACCCCTCGCGGTGGCCGTGTCGCGTCCGCTCTCCGGATCTCCGTGCCGATGCTCGCACCAGCGGTGCTGCAGCGCGCTCCGGGCGCGCCGCTTGCCTGGAGGATGCCCGGTGTACGGTTCCTCGTCCGTTTCTGTGCGATTGCTGACGGATGCCGATCAGCTGTACAGCATGTGCCCGAACCCGTACGCCTCGTGATCGGGCCTGTCCGGCGGAGCAGAGTAGCCGGACACAGACGATGCGGCCACCCCGTGCGCAAGGATGGTGGCCATGAACGCCATCATCTCCGCTTCGGAACTCGCGAGCGACTCGGCGGGGCAGAACCCGCCCGTACTGCTCGATGTGCGCTGGCAGCTCAGTGTCGCCAAGGCGGCCGGCGAGCCGCCCTTCGACGGCCGCGCCGCGTACACGGCCGGGCACATTCCCGGTGCCGTCTACGTCGACCTGGACTCGGAACTCGCCTCCGCGGCCGGCGAAGGCGGTCGGCACCCGCTGCCCGGCCTCGGGGTCTTCGGCGCCGCGATGCGACGGGCGGGCGTCTCGGCCGGAACGCCGGTGGTCGTGTACGACGGCGGGCAGGGCTGGGCAGCGGCCCGTGCGTGGTGGCTGCTGCGCTGGACGGGTCACCCGGACGTGCGGGTCCTCGACGGCGGGTTGCCGGCCTGGGAGGGTCCGCTGGAGACATCGGTGCCGACACCGGCGGAGGGCGACTTCGAGCCGGTTTCGGGCGCTGCGGGGCTGCTGGACGCCGACGGTGCGGCCGCGCTGGCGAGGGCCGGAGTGCTGTTCGACGCGCGGGCGGGGGAGCGGTACCGGGGAGAGGTGGAGCCGATCGACCGGGTCGGCGGGCACATTCCGGGAGCGGTGTCGGCGCCCACGAACGAGAACGTGGGCTCCGACGGAAGGTTCCTGCCCGCGGAGGAGCTGGCAGGGCGGTTCAAGGCCCTTGGGGCGGCCGACGGTTCGCAGGTCGGCGTGTACTGCGGCTCAGGTGTGTCCGGGGCGCACGAGGTGCTGGCGCTGGCGGTCGCGGGGATCGAGGCCGCGCTGTATGTGGGCTCGTGGTCTCAGTGGTCGTCGGATCCGTCGCGTCCGGTGGCGGTCGGTCCGGATCCGCAGTAGCCGGAAGACGGGGAAGGGGCCGCGCTCGAGCAGCGCGGCCCCTTCCCCGTACGAGCGACTACTTGTGCTGACGACCGATCACTCCTGCTGTCGACCGACCGCGTCTGCCGACGACCGGTCACTCCTGTTTCTTGCGCCGTGTCCCGAACACGATCTCGTCCCAACTCGGGACCGCGGCGCGGCGGCCCGGGCGGACGCCGTCGGCCTCGGCCTGGCGGTCGGTGGCGCCGACGAGACGGTCGCGGTGGCTGGTGACGGAGCGGGGCATCAGGACGTCCGCGTAGGCGGAACCGGCCGAGGCCGCGGGGGCCGGGGGTTCCTCCGCCGCGGGTTCGGCGGGGGGCTCCTCCGGCGGTGGCGGCGGCGGAGCGGCCTCCGACGGACGCTCCGGGACCACCAGGTCGCCGCGGAAGCTCGGTACCGCCTCCAACAGGCTGGTCAGCGAGTCCCGTTCGCTCGTGCTCTCCTCCGCGGGCTCGGACGCCTGTGCCGGCAGGCTCGGCCGCTCCAGGGCTCGGTCCAGCGGGCGGTCGCGCGGCAGCCGTGCGATGCGCGGTACGAACGGAAAGCTGGGCTCCGGCGACGTGGCAAGGTCCTCGGACTCGCCGATCAGCGAGCGCGCCTCCTCGTCGACGGCCTGGACGAGCCGCCGGGGCGGGTCGTACGTCCAGCTCGCCGAGTGGGGTTCGCCCGCGACCAGGTAGACCAGCAGGACCTCCCAGGTGCCGTCGTCGCGGCGCCACGAGTCCCACTGCACGGTGTCCTTCTCGGCACCGCGCAGCAGCAGCCGCTCCTGGACGGCCTCGCCGAGCTGGGGGCCGGCGTTCTCGCCGGGCCGACGGACGGGTGTCTTGCGCGCCCGCTCGGCCATGAACGCACGCTCCGCGAGCACGGGGCCCTCGAAACGGCGTACGCGGTCGACGGGGATGCCTGCCAGCTGGGCCACTTCTTCCGCGGTCGCTCCGGCACGTATACGTGCCTGGATGTCGCGGGGGCGGAGATGGCTCTCCACTTCGATCTCGATCTGGCCGAGGCGGGGGCGGTCACCGCGGACCGCCGCGCGCAGCCGTTCGTCGATCGGAAGGGTGTACTCCGTAGAGTCGGCAGCCTTCAGCACCAGCCGTGTGCCGTCATTCGAGACGGCCACGACACGCAGTTCGGGCATGGGAACCTCCCGGGTGGTGCCTGCCGACGTCACGTGCGTCGCTGCTTCCGCTAGTCGAGTGTGGCCTGCCCGGGTGCAGCCTGCCACAACCTTGCCGAGTTGCCCGGCGTGTCGGGCACGGGCCCGGGCACGCCGTTATGGCACGGTTACCTATTCGCAACGCTAAGTGACCAACTCCGTCACCCTGTGCAACTGGCCCCCTCCTGGCGGTCCTTGGTAGCCGTGGACGCCCTGGCGGGAGACCGGACCCAGGGCTCGCCACAGTACTCCATTCGGGCCACGTGCGTGGATTGGCGCGCCGCCCAACTTCTGGCAAGGGGTGGTCTCGGGGCGCCCGTTGAGCGGTTTTCGGGATCTTGGACGTGGCGTAGTTCACGGAATCGCCAGAAACGGAACCAATGCCTACGACCCCAACACCCTGCGCAGGTAGTCGTTCTGGAAGCGCCGATCGGGGTCGAGCCGGTCCCGCAGCGCGGTGAACTCGCCGAAGCGCGGGTAGACCCCGGAGAAGTACTCGGCGTCCCGCGTGTGCACCTTGCCCCAGTGCGGCCGGCCCTCGTGCGCGGTGAGGATGCGCTCGGCGGCGGTGAAGTACGCCTGATAGGGCGTTCCCTTGAACATGTGGACGGCGACGTACGCGCTGTCGCGGCCCGACGCCGTCGACAGCGTGATGTCGTCGGCGGGGGCGGTGCGCACCTCGACCGGGAAGCTGATCCGCAGCCGGGAGCGTTCGATCGTCGCCTTCAGCTCGCGCAGCGTCTCGGCCAGGGCCTCGCGCGGGACGGCGTACTCCATCTCCATGAAGCGCACCCGCCGCGGCGAAGTGAAGACCTTGTACGGAATGTCGGTGTACGTGCGTGCGGACAGGGCCTTGCTGGAGATCCGGGCGATCGTCGGGACGGTCGTGGGTGCCGTACGGCCGACCCACTGGGCCACCTGGAAGACGCCGTTGGAGAGGAACTCGTCCTCGAACCAGCCGGCCACCGGGCTCACCGGTTTCTCCGGGCCCGCGCTGCGGTTGTTGCGCTTGGTGTTGGTGCTGCCCGTGTGCGGGAACCAGTAGAACTCGAAGTGCTCGTTCTCGGCCCAGAGTTCGTCGAACTCGGCGAGCACCCTGTCGAAGGGCATCGGTTCCTCGCGCGCCGTGAGCAGGAAGACCGGCTCCACGGCGAAGGTGATCGCGGTGACGATGCCGAGTGCGCCCAGGCCGATCCGGGCGGCCGCGAAGACCTCCGGGTTCTCCTTCTCGGAGCAACTGAGCACCGAGCCGTCGGCGGTGACCAGTTCAAGTCCCGTGATCTGGGCGGCGATCGACGCCGATTCGCGGCCGGTGCCGTGTGTGCCGGTGCTGGTGGCGCCGGACACCGTCTGATCCATGATGTCGCCCATGTTGGTCAGCGACAGACCCTCGCGGGCCAGGGCCATGTTGAGCCTCTTGAGCGGGGTGCCCGCCTCGACCGTGACCGTCATGGCGTCGCGATCAATCTTGCGTATACCGGTCAACAGTTGAGGGCGGATCAACACGCCGTCGGTGGCGGCGATGGACGTGAAGGAGTGCCCGGTGCCGACGGCCTTCACCGTCAGACCGTCCTCCGCGGCCTTCCGTACGGCCGCGGACAGTTCCTCCACCGAGGCCGGAGCGACCTCCCGCGCGGGACGGGCCGCGATGTTGCCACCCCAGTTACGCCACGTGCCGTTCTTCCCGCTCGCTGTGCTGCTCAACGATGCCTCCCCGACGCGGAGCCGGCCTGCTGAGCCGGCGATACCCCAGGAAACCGACCGCGACCGCGACGGCCCCGGACACCGCCGGAACCCCGTACCCGGCCCGCGCGCCGGCCGCGTCGATGACCCAGCCGGCCACGGAGGAGCCGAGCGCGACGCCGACCGCGAGCCCGGTGCTCACCCAGGTCATGCCCTCGGTCAACTGCGCGCGTGGTACGTGCTCTTCGATGAGGGACATCGTCGTGATCATCGTGGGAGCGATGGACAGGCCCGCAACGAACAGCGCCACGGCCAGAAACGGCAAGTTTCCGACCAGTAGGAGGGGGATCATACTCACGGCCATCGCGCATATGCCCAGCAGCCAGCGGCGCCCGGGCGCCCCCTCGAAGTGCCGCAGTCCGAACACGACTCCGGCCAGGCAGGAACCCGCCGCGTACACCGCGAGCACGATGCTCGCGGCGGCCTTGTGGCCCCGCTCGTCGGCGAAGGCCACGGTGACCACGTCCACCGCCCCGAAGATCGCCCCGGTCGCCACGAAGGTGGCCACCAGGACCTGCAGGCCGGGAGAGCGCATCGCCGTACCGCCGCCCTGCTTCTCGCGCGGGTGCGGCTCGGGCTCCGTGGCGCGCTGCGCGGTCAGCCAGAAGACGCCGGCCGCCAGGAAGCATGCGGCGAGCAGCGGCCCCGCCTCCGGGAACCAGGCCGTGGACAGCCCGATGGAGATGATCGGCCCGAAGATGAAGCACACCTCGTCGACCACGGACTCGAAGGAGTACGCGGTGTGCAGCCTCGGAGTGCCCCGGTACAGGGCCGCCCAGCGGGCGCGGATCATCGCGCCGAGGCTCGGCACGGAGCCGATGCCGGCGGCGCACACGAACAGCACCCAGTCCGGCCACCCGAAGTGCGCGGCGAGCAGCAGCCAGGCCGCGGAGGCGAGCGCGACGAGCGTCGCGGGGCGCAGCACCCTGCGCTGCCCGTGCTGGTCCACCAGCCGGGAGATCTGCGGCCCGATCGCCGCTGCGGCGAGCGCGATGGTGGCCGACAGGGCGCCCGCGAGCCCGTAGCGCCCGGTCAGCTGGGAGATCATCGTCACCACGCCGATGCCCATCATCGACAGCGGCATCCGGCCGAGGAGGCCCGCGGCGGAGAAGCTCCTGGAACCGGGGGCGGCGAACAGGGCGCGGTAGGGGCTGGGCACGGGGTCTCCGGTGGCTACGGCTCAGTAAGGTGCTGACGATGGCTCAGTAAGGTGCGAATGCGGCTGATACAGCTTACGAGTGAGGACACCGCAATGCACCCGGGAATCAGCGGGTGAACGCGTCCGGACAGCGGTCCGCCCCCGCTCGTCACCCCGCCGTTTCCCGGCCGTCAGTGCCGGGTGGCAGGATCGACCCATGTCAGACGCGCTCGATGCCACCCCCTATGACGCCCTGCTCCTGCTCTCGTTCGGCGGCCCCGAAGGCCCCGACGACGTGGTCCCGTTCCTGGAGAACGTGACACGTGGGCGCGGCATCCCCAAGGAACGCCTGAAGGAAGTCGGGCAGCACTACTTCCTCTTCGGCGGGGTCAGCCCCATCAACGACCAGAACCGCGCCCTGCTGGACGCCCTGCGCAAGGACTTCGCCGGTCACGGCTTGGATCTGCCGGTCTACTGGGGCAACCGCAACTGGGCGCCCTACCTGACAGACACCCTGCGCGAGATGGTCGCCGACGGCCGCCGCCGCATCCTGGTCCTCGCCACCAGCGCCTACGCCTCGTACTCGGGCTGCCGCCAGTACCGCGAGAACCTCGCCGACTCGCTCGCCGCTCTGCAGGCCGAGGGCCTGGAGCTGCCGAAGATCGACAAGATCCGGCACTACTTCAATCACGAGGGCTTCGTCGAGCCCATGACCGAAGGCGTGCTGCAGTCCCTGGCCGACCTCCCCGAGGACGTCCGGGACGGGGCGCACATCGCGTTCTCGACCCACTCGATCCCGACCGCGTCCGCGGACACCTCCGGCCCGGTCGAGGACCACGGTGACGGCGGGGCGTACGTCGAGCAGCACCTGGAAGTGGCGCAGCTGATCGCCGCCGCGGTCCGCGAGCGCACGGGCATCGACCACCCCTGGAAGCTCGTCTACCAGTCGCGCTCCGGAGCCCCGCACATCCCGTGGCTCGAGCCGGACATCTGCGACCACATTGAGGAGCTGCACGGCGCCGAGGTCCCGGCCGTCGTGATCGCCCCCATCGGCTTCGTCTCCGACCACATGGAGGTCCTCTACGACCTCGACACGGAGGCCAGGGCCAAGGCCGAGGAGCTGGGGCTGCCGATGCGCCGCTCGGCCACCGTCGGTGCCGACCCGCGCTTCGCCGCCGCGGTCCGCGACCTCGTCCTGGAGCGGGCCTCGGCGGAGCGCGGCGAGGAGGTCACGCCCTGCGCCCTCGGTGCGCTCGGCGCGAGCCACAACCTCTGCCCCGTCGGCTGCTGCCCGGCCCGCGCCCCCCGCCCGGCCGCCGCGGGCGCCGACAGCCCCTACGCGTGAGGAACCCCGTGACCGACCCCCTGCACCAGGAACTGCTCGCGCTGGCCCAGGAGGCCGCCCGCCGCGCCGGGGAGCTGCTGCGCGACGGCCGCCCCGCCGACCTCGCGGTCGCCGCGACCAAGTCCAGCCCGATCGACGTGGTCACCGAGATGGACATCGCAGCGGAGAAGCTGATCACCGAGCTGATCGCCGCGCACCGCCCGGACGACGGCCTCCTCGGCGAGGAGGGTGCCTCCACCGAGGGCACGAGCGGGATCCGCTGGGTGATCGACCCGCTCGACGGGACGGTCAACTACCTTTACGGGCTGCCCACCTGGGCCGTCTCCATCGCGGCCGAGCAGGACGGCGAGGCCGTCGTCGGGGTTGTCGCGGCCCCCATGCGCGGCGAGACCTACCACGCGGTCCGCGGCGGCGGAGCCCGTGCCACGGGGGCCTGGGAGGGCGAGCGCGAACTGGCCTGCCGCCCGGCGCCGCCCCTCGACCAGGCCCTGGTCTCGACGGGCTTCAACTACGTCACCGAGGTCCGCACCCACCAGGCCGAGATCGCCCGGCAACTGATCCCGCTGCTGCGTGACGTCCGGCGCAGCGGTTCGGCCGCAGTCGACCTGTGCGACGTCGCGTCCGGCCGCCTCGACGGCTACTACGAGCGCGGGCTGCACGCTTGGGACCTCGCGGCGGGCGACCTCATCGCCCGGGAAGCGGGCGCGCTGACCGGTGGACGCCCGGGAGAGCGCCCCGCACGCGACCTGACGATCGCCGCCTCCCCGGGTGTCTTCGAGCCGCTCCAGCGCCTCCTGGAGGACTTCGGCGCCTGGCACGACTGAGCCCCCGGCCGACGGGCGCGGCACGGCACGGCAGGCGGCAGGTGAACGCCGTCGTACGACAACACAGCGGGCCCCCGGCGCTGGATTCGCCGGGGGCCCGTTGTCGTGCGTACGCGCTGATCAGACGCTAGACGCCGACCTCCACACCGTGCTCGGCGGCGAGGCGGCGCAGGTCGTCGAGCTCGCCCTGCTCCACCTCGACGAGGAAGTCGTCGCCCTCGTCGCGAGCCCGCGTCAGGTCGGACTCGGTCGTCCTTATGCGCTGCAGAAGTCCTGCGGTGAATGCGTCCATGCTGCGGCCCCCTCGTCCTGGGTCGTGGGTCGATGGCACGGGGGTGTGCCGTTCGGAAGGGGCGATCACGTCTCCTGCAGGTGCCCAGCGCTGCCGCGGCCGGGCGGCGACGGTGCCGGACACCCACGCCCACTCTGCGGAAAGCGGATTGCGCCGTGCCGCATGGTGCTGCGGCACTAGCAGAGCGTGATCGCGGGGTATGAACCGTCCTCCCCCCGCTCCCTTCCACGGAAACCTCAACCCGGAGAGAAAATCGTTCATTCCCGGGTCTCACACCTGTCCTTCATCCGGCCCTCATCCTCGGTTCCCCGCCTTACAGCCGACTTATGGCCGAAAAGGGCAGGATGGAGGCACACACTCATGAAGCCCCCTGCTCGCGTGTGCCCTTCAGGCGCTACGCGGGTGGACACAGGAAGGACGTGCGACGTGCGCGTACTCGTCGTCGAGGACGAGCAACTGCTCGCCGATGCGGTGGCCACCGGACTGCGCCGGGAGGCCATGGCCGTCGACGTCGTGTACGACGGTGCGGCCGCCCTGGAGCGCATCGGCGTCAACGACTACGACGTGGTCGTCCTCGACCGCGACCTCCCGCTCGTGCACGGCGACGACGTCTGCCGCAAGATCGTCGAGCTGGGCATGCCCACGCGCGTGCTGATGCTCACGGCCTCCGGCGACGTCAGCGACCGCGTCGAGGGCCTGGAGATCGGCGCCGACGACTATCTGCCCAAGCCCTTCGCGTTCAGTGAGCTCATCGCACGCGTGCGTGCCCTCGGCCGGCGCACCAGCGTGCCGCTGCCACCGGTCCTGGAGCGCGCGGGCATCAAGCTCGACCCCAACCGCCGCGAGGTCTTCCGCGACGGCAAGGAGGTCCAGCTCGCGCCCAAGGAGTTCGCCGTCCTGGAAGTGCTGATGCGCTCCGAGGGCGCGGTCGTCTCCGCGGAGCAGCTCCTGGAGAAGGCCTGGGACGAGAACACCGACCCGTTCACCAACGTCGTGCGCGTCACCGTCATGACCCTGCGACGCAAGCTGGGCGAACCGCCGGTCATCGTCACCGTGCCCGGCTCCGGCTACCGGATCTGATGCCCGATGGCCGCAACACCCACCCTCCCCACGGCACCCCCCAAGCCCACCTGGGACCCGAGGAAGCCCGAGCCGCCGTTCCCCTGGCTGCGCCCGACCATCCGCATACGGCTCACACTGCTGTACGGCGGCATGTTCCTGATCGCCGGCATCCTGCTGCTGTCGATCATCTACCTGCTGGCCGCCCAGGCCCTGCACGAGGGCAACAGCCAGAACTTCCAGGTGACCGGCAGCAACATCGCGATCAGCAGCTCCACCTGCCCGCAGCTCAACTCGGCGAGCTATGACGAGGTCAGCTCGGTGTGGAAGGCCTGCAATGCCGCCCAGCGTCAGCGCGCCCTGGACGACCTGCTCAGCCGCTCGCTGCTCGCCCTCCTCGGCCTCGCCGTCATCGCCTTCGCCTTCGGCTACGCGATGGCAGGCCGCGTCCTGTCGCCGCTCGGCCGCATTCTGCGCACGGCGCGCGCGGTGGCGGGCTCGGACCTGTCCCGCCGGATCGAGCTGGACGGCCCGGACGACGAGATCAAGGAACTGGCCGACACCTTCGACGACATGCTGGAGCGCCTGCAGCGTGCCTTCACCGCCCAGCAGCGCTTCGTCGGCAACGCCTCGCACGAGCTGCGCACCCCGCTCGCGATCAACCGCACGCTCCTCGAAGTCCATCTGTCCGACCCGAACGCACCGGTGGAGCTCCAGCAGCTCGGCAAGACCCTGCTGGCCACCAACGAGCGCAGCGAGCAGCTCGTCGAGGGACTGCTGCTGCTCGCCCGCAGCGACAACCAGATCGTCGAGCGGAAGCCGGTGGACCTCGCCGAGGTCGCCGAGCAGGCCGTCGACCAGGTGCTCTCGGAGGCGGACGCGAAGGGCGTGGTGATCCGCGGGGAGCAGAAGCCCGCGGTCGTCCAGGGCAATGGCGTGCTGCTGGAGCGGATCGCCCTGAACCTCGTCCAGAACGCCGTGCGGTACAACGTGCCGGACGACGGCTGGGTCGAGGTCAACACGGAGGTCCAGCATGGCCAGGCGGTCCTGGTCGTGACGAACACCGGACCCGTCGTACCTGCGTACGAAATCGACAATCTCTTCGAGCCGTTCCGACGGTTGCGCACCGAGCGCACGGGCAGTGACAAGGGCGTCGGTCTCGGTCTGTCCATCGTCCGGTCCGTGGCCCGGGCCCACGGCGGGCACATCTCGGCACAGCCGCGCGAAGGGGGTGGACTCGTGATGCGGGTTGCGCTTCCGATCTGAGATCATGTCGCCGACACACGGGGATGTTCGCTTTGCGCGGAATTTTCTGGCCGCCGAATGGCGCATCGCATGTGTGATCGATCACAGGGGCGATTTTCCAGCCATCTACTCTCCGTGATCATGGAGGATGCCGGAAAGCCGGGATAATCCGGGTTTTCAGGTGTCCTGATCACGGGAAGTACAGGGTGAGACGCCTTTGAAGAGCGGCATGGGGACCGTGTACGGTCCCGTTCGCCATCCAAGCCGATCACTCTTGAGGGGTCCGGTTGGGTGTCGATTGAGTAACAGACCTTGATGTGAGGCAAAATCTCCGCCTCGGGTCGGGCACAAGTCCGGCCTCTCACGCGTTACGTGCGCTGGAGACACCGCAGACACCCAGAGGGGGAGAGCGACATGGCAACGGATTATGACACCCCACGCAAGACCGACGACGACGTTGACTCGGACAGTCTTGAAGAGCTCAAGGCCAGGCGGAACGACAAGTCGACGTCCGCAGTGGACGTCGACGAGTTCGAGGCTGCCGAAGGCCTGGAGCTGCCCGGCGCGGACCTCTCGAATGAGGAGTTGGCCGTCCGGGTGCTGCCCAAGCAGCAGGACGAGTTCACCTGCATGAGCTGCTTCCTGGTGCACCACCGCAGCCAGCTGGCCCGGGAGAAGAACGGCCAGCCGATCTGCCGCGACTGCGACTGAGGCCGGGTCGGCCGTGACTGGCTCGACCCCACCTTGGAAGCGCCGCTCCCTGCAGGGGGCGGACGAAGGGCCGTCCGACGGCCCTCCCGGCGCGCGTGACGACGAGCGGGGCCCCTCCGGTACGACACCGGGTATCACGGGGTCCACGGGATCGGCCTCGCTCGATCCGACGGCCGGCCGGGCTGACCTCCCGGCTGCGTCGCAGACCCCCGCGCCCGTCGCCAGGCGACGGGTCGCGGTGATCCGCGACAAGGCCGTGGAAGGCGTCCGTAAGGGCGGCAGCGCCGCCAGGGCCGGTTTGGGGTACCTCGCCGACCGCATCATCGATATCGCCCCGAGGGTCCCCGTACGGGACCTCGCGGCCCTCCGCAAGCAATTCCCGGGCCTGGGACCCGAGCAGCTCGCGGACAAGCTCGTGGCGGGCGCGGCAGCCGCCACGTCGACGGTCGGAGCGGGGGTCGGAGCGGCAGCCATGCTGCCCGTACCGCCCGCGATGCCGACGGAACTCGCCGCCGAGATCACCGGGGTCGCGGCGATCGAGCTGAAACTCATCGCCGAACTCCACGAGGTCTACGGCGTACGCCCGTCCGGCAACCTCAAAGAGCGCAGCACGGCGTATCTGAACTCCTGGTCGGGGGAGCGCGGGATCGATGTGACCAAGCCGTCGACCGTGAGTTCCGCGCTGAACGGCCACATGAAGCGCGAACTGCGCCAGCAGATCATGAAGCGCATGGTTCGCGACCTGCCGAACCTCATGCCCTTCATGGTGGGAGCCGCCGTGGGCGCGGTCATGAACCGCCGGGACACCAGGAAACTCGCGACGCGGATCCGTAAGGACCTGAGAAAGATCCAGGTCCCCTGGGACGCGCTTCCCGAACTCCCGCCGCTGGAGCCCGTGTCGGATCCTGTGACGATGGCCGAGATCCGCAGGGAAATCGGGCCCTGAGGGCCCTCAGGGCCCGGAAGGCGCCCCGTTGCGCCACGAAGGTGCGCCCCTACGCCACGGCCTCCCTGGCGGCCTTCAGAGCCTGGGCCAGACGCTCCGGCTCGCGCGTCGACAGATACAGGTACGGCGTCGGGTCCTCGGGGTCGGTGACCATCACGCGCAGGGCGGTGGGGATGTAGGCGCGCAGCAGCAGGAACGCGCGCGTGTCCGCCTTGTAGGTGCGCCAGGCGCGGGCCTCCTCCTGGTCCAGCACCTCCGCCTCGCCCAGGGCCGTGACCGGGATCTTCGCCTCGCCCGCGATCAGCGAGCCGCCCACCACACGAATACGGACCGAGCCGTACGAACTCGCCACGACCGCCGTCGCCGCCGTGCCGCCGACCAGACCGCCGAGCAGCGGCAGCGTCCCGAAGGGCAGCAGTACCAGGGCCATCGCGAGGCCGACCAGGAACGAGATCAACCACCACGAGCGAGGGGCGGTGAGGCGTTCTTCGTACGGTGTGGCGGAGAGCTGCATGGAACCAAGCTTGGCACGGTGTCAGGACAGTGCCGACGCGCGGGTAAGGTCTGCGGCTGTGAGTGGTACTTCCCCAGCTCTTAGGCCTCCCGCCGACGCGGTGACACCGGTGCGGCACCCTGATGCTCCCGCGCCCGGTGAGCTGCTCGGCGCCCACTACGAACAGTGTTTCGGGTGCGGCGGCGGGCAGCCCCACGGGCTGCACCTGGCGGCGCGAGCCGGCGAGGGCGTCACCATCACCGCCGAGTTCACGGTGCAGCCCGCCCACCAGGGGGCGCCCGGCCTCGCCCACGGCGGCGTGCTGGCCACCGCACTCGACGAGAGCCTCGGCTCGCTGAACTGGCTGCTGCGGACGATCGCGGTGACCGGGCGGCTGGAGACCGACTTCGTGCGCCCCGTACCGGTCGGCACGGTGCTGTATCTGGAGGCCGAGGTGACGGCGGTGGCGGGCCGCAAGATCTACTCGTCCGCCACCGGACGCATCGGCGGCCCGGACGGGCCCGTGGCCCTCCGCGCGGACGCGCTCTTCATCGAGGTGAAGGTCGACCACTTCATCGACAACGGCCGCCCGGAGGAGATCCGGGCCGCCATGAACGACACGGACCAGAGCCGGCGCACCCGCGCCTTCGAGGTGAACCCGTGAGCCGTGATCCCGTGAACGTAATGATCCGGCGCGTCGACCCCGACGTACCGCTTCCTTCGTACGCGCACCCCGGTGACGCGGGAGCCGATCTGCGTACCGTCGAGGCGTGCGAACTGAAGCCGGGCGAGCGGGTTGTTCTGCCCACCGGGGTGTCAATCGCCCTCCCGGAGGGGTACGCGGCCTTCGTGCACCCGCGATCCGGTCTCGCCGCCCGCTGCGGTGTCGCTCTGGTGAATGCCCCAGGGACGGTTGATGCCGGGTACCGTGGGGAGATCAAGGTGATCGTGGTGAATCTCGACCCGCGCGAGGCAGTGCGGTTCGAGCGCTTCGACCGGATCGCCCAACTGGTCGTCCAGCAGGTCGAGAGGGTCCGCTTCCAGGAGGTCGCGGAGCTTCCCGACTCGGTGCGGGCCGAAGGGGGCTTCGGGTCCACCGGAGGTCATGCCTCGGTGACCGGTACAAGCAGCACAAGCGGTCAGGCCGCCGTAGGCGGCCGGGCGGGTGGGAATCGATACGCTTCGGTCGTATCCGACCGGGAAGGACAGTGACGTGTTCGGACGTCGCAACAAGAAGGGTGCCGCCGAGGACGCGGCCGGCGAGGCCGAGCAGGTCGTCGACAGTGTCGGCACTGAGGCGGACGACGAAGAGCGCGAGCGCGTGAGGCTCGAGCCCGAGCCGCGGCCCGACGGGCCCTGGGACGACTCGGAGGTGCACGATCCGGCCGAGGGCCGGGTGGACCTGGGCGGGATCTTCGTGCCCGGAGTCGACGGCATGGAGCTGCGGGTCGAGGTCGCGGGCGACGCGATCGTCGCGGCGACCGTCGTGCTGCGCGACAGCGCCATCCAGCTGCAGGCCTTCGCCGCTCCCAAGCGCGAGGGCATCTGGGGCGAGGTGCGCGAGGAGATCGGCTCGGGCATCACCCAGCAGGGTGGGATCATCGACGAGGTCGAGGGCCCGCTGGGCTGGGAGCTGCGCGCTCAGGTGCCGGTGCAACTGCCGGACGGCACGGGCGGTTTCCAGGTCGTGCGGTTCGTCGGCGTGGACGGTCCGCGCTGGTTCCTGCGCGGTGTGATCTCGGGGCAGGGCGCGGTGCAGCCGCAGGCGGCCGGTCTGCTCGAGCAGATCTTCCGGGACACGGTCGTGGTCCGCGGCGAGGGCCCGATGGCCCCCCGCGACCCGATCGTCCTCAAGCTGCCCAATGACGCCCAGATGGTCCCCGAGGGCGTCCAGCAGGAGGAGGGCTCGCGCTTCTCCGGCGGCATGGGGCAGCTGCAGCGCGGACCGGAGATCACCGAGGTCCGCTAGGTACTCAGGTACTCCACTGGGAGAATCGTTCAAGAGCCGCACCCTTCGGGGTGCGGCTCTTTTGCGTGCGCGACCCCTTGACGGCGTATTGGTCTGTACCTACGGTCTCCGCTCAACGCCTGTTCACAAAGGCACTCATCGTTCACGTACGAGAACGGATGGCCCCCCACTATGCGCCGTACCGCACTCCTCGCGACCACCTCTGCGCTTGTCGTGGGCATGCTCGCCTGGCCCTCGGTCCGCCATGCCGACGCCGCCCCCACCGCCTTCGTCCACCCCGGAGTCACCGTCTCCCAGGCGCAGTTGGACTTCACCCGGAACAAGGTCGACGCCGGCGCCCAGCCCTGGAAGGGCGCCTTCGACCAGATGAAGGCGAGCAAGTACGCCGACCTGAACCGCACGCCCGAGCCGCGGGCGACCGTCGAGTGCGGCCCCTACTCGAACCCCGACCACGGGTGCACGGACGAGCGCGGGGACGCCATCGCCGCGTACACCGACGCGCTCGCCTGGTACATCACCCGCGACGACCGGTACGCCAAGAAGTCGATCCAGCTGATGGACGCCTGGTCGGCCGTGATCAAGGACCACACCAACAGCAACGCGCCCCTGCAGACCGGCTGGGCGGGCTCCTCCTGGCCCAAGGCCGCCGAGATCATCAAGCACACGTACACGGGAAGCTGGGCGAACTCCGGCCGCTTCGCGACCATGCTCCGCACCGTCTACCTGCCCGAGATCATCAACGGCTCGAACTCCAACGGCAATTGGGAGCTGTCGATGATGGAGGCCGCCGTGGGCATCTCCGTCTTCCTCGACGACAGGACGTCGTACGACAAGGCCATGGCGAGGTTCCGCACCCGTACGGCCGCCTACGTCTATCTGTCCTCGGACGGCGACCTGCCCAGGACCGTGCCCGGCCAGCATCTCGACACCAAGGCGAAGATCGTCGGCTACTGGCAGGGGCAGTCCACCTTCGTCACCGGGCTCACCCAGGAGACCTGCCGCGACTTCACCCACACGGGCTACGGAATCTCCGCGATCTCCCACGTCGCCGAGACCAGCCGGATCCAGGGCCAGGACCTCTACGGCACCGACGTCGGCGAGCGGCTGCGGCAGGCCCTCGGGTTCCAGGCCAAGTACCAGCTGGGCACGGCCGCCCCGAGCTGGCTGTGCGGCGGGACGCTCAAGCTCGGGCTCGGTCCGGTCACCGAGGTCGGGTACAACGCCCTGCACAACCGCCTCGGCATCGCGATGGCCAACACCCAGACACTGACCGAACGCAACCGCCCGGCGGGCAGCAACAACCTCTTCGTCGCCTGGGAGACGCTCACCCACGGGGACAATCCGAGCTGACCGAACGTTGAAGGACCGGGCGCCGGGTGACGATAGTGGCGCCCGGCCGACGACTTCACGGGGGCGGGGTACATGAGCCAGGTGGTCACCGAGACCATGGTGCGGGTCGAGAACGTCCACAGGTCCTACGGCCATGGAGCAGCCGCCGTGCACGCGCTGCGCGGTGTCTCCTTCGAGGTGCCGCGCGGCGAACTCGTGGCCCTCAAGGGGCGCTCGGGGTCGGGCAAGACCACGCTCCTCAACGTCGTCGGCGGACTCGACGTACCCGACGAGGGACGTGTCACCGTCGACGGCCTCGACCTGTCGGAACTCGACGAGGACGGGCTGCTCGCCCTGCGCCGCGACCGCGTCGGCTTCGTGTTCCAGTCCTTCGGGCTGATCCCGATCCTCACGGCCGCCGAGAACGTCGGCGTGCCGATGCGGCTGCGCCGGACCGATGTTCGCGCGCGTGAGGAGCGCGTCGAGCTGCTGCTCGCCCTGGTCGGGCTCGCCGACCACGCGGCGCAGCGGCCCGGCGAACTCTCCGGCGGCCAGCAACAGCGCGTCGCCATCGCCCGCGCCCTGGCGAACAGTCCCGCGCTCCTCGTCGCCGACGAGCCGACCGGGCAGCTGGACGCGGAGACCGGTCACGCCGTCATGGAGCTGCTGCGGGCCGTCGTCCACAGTGAGCAGGTCACGGCGCTGGTCGCCACCCACGACGCGACCCTGCTGGACCTGGCCGACCGGGTGCTGGAGCTGGGCGACGGGGAGATCGTCGAGCACTGAACACGTCCCGCGTCAGAGTTGCGTCAAAGACGGCCCGCTCGCCGGTCCTGGCACCATTTGCCGGGATTGCTGGCCGTAGGGTCGACGCTGCGTAGGCAGCAGTGACCGGAAGACAATGGGGCCATGGGACGCGGCAAGCTTCGGATCTACCTCGGTGCGGCACCGGGCGTCGGCAAGACCTACGCCATGCTCTCCGAGGCGCACCGGCGTGTGGAGCGGGGCACGGACTGCGTGGTGGCCTTCGTGGAGCACCACGGCCGGCCGCGCACCGAGGTGATGCTGCACGGCCTGGAACAGACGGCGCGCAAGGAGCTGGAGTACCGGGGGGCCGTCTTCACCGAGATGGACGTCGACGCCGTGCTCGCCCGCAGCCCCCAGGTGGCCCTCGTCGACGAGCTGGCCCACACCAACATCCCCGGCTCCCGCAACGCCAAGCGCTGGCAGGACGTGGAGGAGCTGCTCGCGGCCGGCATCGACGTGATATCGACCGTCAACATCCAGCACCTGGAGTCCCTGGGGGACGTGGTCGAGTCGATCACCGGCGTACGGCAGCGGGAGACCGTGCCGGACGAGGTGGTACGCCGGACGGACCAGATCGAACTGGTCGACATGTCGCCACAGGCACTGCGCCGGCGGATGGCGCACGGCAACATCTACCAGCCGGACAAGGTGGACGCGGCCCTGTCCAACTACTTCCGGCCGGGCAATCTGACCGCGCTGCGGGAGCTGGCGCTGCTGTGGGTGGCGGACCGGGTCGACGAGTATCTGAAGCAGTACCGAAGCGAGCACCGGGTGTCGAAGATCTGGGGCTCGCGCGAGCGGATCGTGGTCGGCCTGACCGGCGGACCCGAGGGCCGGACCCTGATCCGGCGGGCCGCGCGTCTCGCCGAGAAGGGCGCCGGCGGTGAGGTGCTGGCCGTCTACATAGCGAGCACCGACGGGCTGACGGCCGCCTCGCCGAAGGAACTGGCCGTGCAGCGCACCCTGGTCGAGGACCTCGGCGGCACCTTCCACCACGTGGTCGGCGACGACATACCGGCGGCCCTGCTCGCCTTCGCGCGCGGGGTCAACGCCACCCAGATCGTGCTCGGCGTCTCACGGCGCAAGAGCTGGCAGTACGTCTTCGGGCCGGGCGTCGGCGCGACCGTGGCCCGCAACTCGGGATCCGACCTCGACGTCCACCTGATCACGCACGACGAGGCGGGCAAGGGCCGCGGGCTGCCGGTGGCCAGGGGGGCCCGGCTCGGCCGGTCGAGGATCATCTGGGGCTGGCTGGTCGGCGTGGCCGGACCGGTCGTCCTGGCCGTGCTGCTCAACACCGTCCAGCTCGGCCTCGCCAACGACATGCTGCTGTTCCTGGCCCTCACGGTCGCTGCGGCGCTGCTCGGCGGCCTGCTGCCCGCGCTGGCCTCGGCCGCGGTGGGCTCGCTGCTGCTGAACTACTTCTACACACCGCCCCTGCACCGCTGGACCATCGCCGACCCGAAGAACATCGTCGCCATCGTGATCTTCGTCGGCGTCGGCATCTCCGTGGCCTCGGTGGTCGACCTCGCCGCCCGACGCACCCACCAGGCGGCCCGGCTGCGCGCCGAGTCGGAGATCCTCTCCTTCCTCGCGGGCAACGTACTGCGGGGCGAGACCGGCCTGGAGGAGCTGCTGGAGCGGGTCCGCGAGACCTTCGGCATGGAGTCGGCGGCCCTGCTGGAGCGGGCCGGCGACCGGGACCCGTGGACCTGCGCGGGCCGCGCCGGGCTCGGGCCGTCGGTGCAGCGCCCTGACGAGGCGGACGTGGACGTCCCGGTCGGCGACCACATGGCACTCGCACTGACCGGCCGGGTGCTGCCGGCCGAGGACCGCCGGGTGCTGGCCGCCTTCGCCGCCCAGGCGGCCGTCGTCCTGGACCGACGGCGGCTGCAGGAGGAGGCCGACCGGGCCCGGGCACTGGCCGAGGGCAACCGCATCCGTACGGCGCTGCTGGCCGCCGTGAGCCATGACCTGCGGACGCCGCTGGCCGGCATCAAGGCGGCGGTGTCGTCACTGCGCTCGGACGACGTGGCCTGGTCCGAGGAGGACCAGGCGGAGCTGCTGAAGGGCATCGAGGAGGGCGCCGACCGGCTCGACCACCTCGTCGGCAACCTCCTCGACATGTCCCGCCTGCAGACCGGCACGGTCACCCCGCTGATCCGGGAGGTCGATCTGGACGAGGTCGTACCGATGGCACTGGTCGGGGTGCCCGAGGACGGCGTCGTCCTGGACGTGCCGGAGACCCTGCCGATGGTCGCCGTCGACCCGGGACTGCTGGAGCGGTCGGTGGCCAACCTGGTCGAGAACGCCGTCAAGTACAGCCCGCGGGACGAGGCGGTGCTGGTCGCCGCGAGCGCCATCGCCGACCGGGTCGAGGTGCGGGTGGTCGACCGCGGCACCGGCGTCCCCGACGAGGCCAAGGAGCGCATCTTCGAGCCCTTCCAGCGCTACGGCGACGCCCCGCGCGGGGCCGGCGTGGGCCTGGGGCTCGCCGTGGCGCGGGGCTTCGCCGAGGCCATGGGCGGCACCCTCGACGCCGAGGACACACCCGGCGGCGGCCTCACCATGGTCCTCACCCTGCGCGCGGCAGGACCGCCCGCGCAGGACCCTCTCCACCCAGCGGAAGCGGAACCCGAAAGGCAGGTCACATGACCCGGGTGCTCGTGATCGACGACGAGCCGCAGATCGTGCGGGCCCTCGTGATCAACCTCAAGGCACGCAAGTACGAGGTCGACGCGGCCCACGACGGCACCACCGCCCTTCAGCTCGCCGCCGCCCGCCACCCCGACGTGGTCGTCCTCGACCTGGGCCTGCCCGACATGGACGGCGTCGAGGTGATCAGGGGACTGCGCGGCTGGACCCGCGTGCCGATCCTGGTGCTCTCGGCACGTCACACCTCCGACGAGAAGGTCGAGGCGCTGGACGCGGGCGCCGACGACTACGTCACCAAGCCCTTCGGCATGGACGAACTGCTCGCCCGGCTGCGGGCGGCCGTCCGCCGTGCCGAGCCGGTCGGCGCCGGCGAGGACGACGTGACCGCCGTGGAGACCGACGAGTTCACCGTCGACCTGGCCGCGAAGAAGGTCAACCGGGGCGGGCGGGACGTGCGACTGACGCCCACGGAGTGGCATCTGCTGGAGGTGCTGGTGCGCAGCACGGGCCGGCTGGTCAGCCAGCGGCAGCTGCTCCAGGAAGTGTGGGGTCCGTCATACGGCACCGAGACCAACTATCTGCGGGTGTACATGGCCCAGCTGCGCAGGAAGCTGGAGGCGGACCCGTCACACCCCAAGCACTTCATCACGGAGCCCGGGATGGGGTATCGCTTCGAGAAGTGAACCGCCGGGCGGGGCACCGGTTCGAGCGCCGGGCCCGCGGGTACGTGGCTGTCAGGGCACCCCGGTACGCTTCAGATATGAGTGCTGTTCCTCGTTCCGAAAAGCCGGTGGGCCGGTTCCGGCGCATGCTTGACCGGCTCTCCTCGTCGCAGGAGGACCTGGAGTCCGAGGAGCTGCGGGAGGACACGGAGACCGCAGGCTGTACCCGTATCGGTGACTGTCACGACCGACAGATCGTTACGGTTACTGGTACCTTGCGCACGGTCACCCTGCGGCCGCGCGCGGGCGTCCCCGCCCTGGAGGCCGAGCTGTTCGACGGCTCCGCCG
The DNA here is from genome assembly GCF_058267695.1 of Streptomyces sp. DF42. Taxonomy (NCBI): domain Bacteria; kingdom Bacillati; phylum Actinomycetota; class Actinomycetes; order Kitasatosporales; family Streptomycetaceae; genus Streptomyces; species Streptomyces sp. DF42. The sequence continues at coordinate 7,162,153 of NZ_CM177859.1, forward strand.
CCCTGGACGTGGTGTGGCTCGGCCGGCGCTCCATCGTGGGCATAGAGCCGGGACGCAGACTGATCGCATCGGGCCGGATCTCCCTGAGCCGGGGCCGCCGGGTGCTGTTCAATCCGAAATACGAACTGAGACCCCTCGGACGGGAGTAGCCGGTGACGTCGCTCGACAAGCCGACCGAAGACACTCAAGCCGATGATGCCCGGGCGGTGACCGAGGCCGCCCTGTTCGAGGCGTTCGGCGGAGTGCGGGGCATGGTCGAGACGGTGCTGCCCGGCCTCCTCTTCGTCACCATCTTCACGATCAACAAGGACCTGCACTGGTCGGCCATCGCCGCCCTCGCCGTGTCCCTGCTGCTCGTCGTGGTCCGCCTGGTCATGCGGGACACCGTCAAGCACGCGTTCAGCGGTGTCTTCGGCGTCGCCTTCGGTGTCGTCTTCGCGATGATGACGGGCAATGCCAAGGACTTCTACCTGCCCGGCATGCTCTACACGCTGGGCCTGGCGCTGGCGTACATCGTCACGACCCTGTGCGGAGTACCGCTGCTCGGCCTGATCCTCGGGCCCGTCTTCAAGGAGAACCTCTCCTGGCGCACCCGTAACCCGGGCCGCAAGAAGGCGTACTCCAAGGCCAGTTGGGCCTGGGGCCTGATCCTGCTCGGCAAGTGCGCGATCCTCTTCCCGCTGTACTGGTGGGCGAACACGGCTCAGCTGGGCTGGGTGCTGGTTGCGCTGAAGATCCCGCCGTTCCTGCTCGCCGTATGGCTGACCTGGGTCTTCCTGGCGAAAGCCCCTGCTCCCATCGACGTCTTCGCGGAGATGGAGGCCGAGGAGCAGGCCGAGAAGGAGCGGGCCGCCGCTGCGGGGCGTGAGGCGAGCGCCGGGCGGCATCGTCGGGAGGCGTAGTGCTCGGCGTCCGGGCGGCCGTCCCTGGGGGCTGCCGCTCCCAGACCCCCGCTTCGGCTTGGACGGCCTCGTCCTCAGACGCCGGACGGGCTGAAAGAACAAGGAACAGCCGGACGGGCTGAGAGAACAAAGAACAAGGGCGCCCCCGGCCCGGGGGCGCCCTTTGTCGTCGTAGCAGCCGAAACGATCAGCCCGCCGCGTCCTCCCGTCGCACCGACAGCAGGTCCTCCAGCTGTTCCTCCCTGGCCTGCGCGGCGACGAACAGCAGCTCGTCGCCCGCCTCCAGGGAGTCCTCGCGGGACGGGGTGAGGACTCGGGTGCCGCGGATGATGGTGACCAGGGACGTGTCCTCGGGCCACTCGACGTCGCCGACCTGGGTGCCGGCCAGGGCCGACTCCTCGGGCAGCGTCAGCTCCACCAGGTTGGCGTCGCCGTGGCTGAAGCGGAGCAGACGGACCAGGTCGCCGACGCTCACCGCCTCCTCGACCAGGGCGGACATCAGACGCGGGGTGGAGACGGCGACGTCGACGCCCCAGGACTCGTTGAAGAGCCACTCGTTCTTGGGGTTGTTGACGCGGGCCACGACGCGCGGGACGCCGTACTCCGTCTTCGCCAGCAGCGAGACGACCAGGTTGACCTTGTCGTCGCCCGTCGCGGCGATCACGACGTTGCAGCGCTGGAGCGCCGCCTCGTCCAGCGCCGTGATCTCGCAGGCGTCGGCGAGCAGCCACTCCGCCCGCGGGACGCGCTCGACCGAGATGGCGGTCGGCGCCTTGTCGATGAGCAGGACCTCGTGGCCGTTCTCCAGCAGTTCGCCCGCGATCGAGCGGCCCACCGCACCGGCACCGGCAATGGCGACCCTCATCAGTGACCGCCCTCCTCTTCGGGACCCTTGGCGAAGGACGCCTCGACCTTGTCGACCTCGTCGGTGCGCATCATCACGTGCACCAGGTCGCCCTCCTGCAGCACCGTCTGCGAGGTGGGCAGCATCGTCTCGCCGAGCCGGGTCAGGAACGCCACGCGGACACCCGTCTCCTCCTGCAGCCTGCTGATCTTGTGGCCGACCCAGGCGGCCGAGGCGTGTACCTCGGCGAGCTGGACACCACCGGTCGGATCGCGCCACAGGGGCTCCGCTCCCGAGGGGAGCAGCCGGCGCAGCATCTGGTCGGCCGTCCAGCGGACCGTCGCGACGGTGGGGATGCCCAGGCGCTGGTAGACCTCGGCACGACGCGGGTCGTAGATACGGGCAGCGACGTTCTCCACACCGAACATCTCGCGGGCCACGCGTGCGGAGATGATGTTCGAGTTGTCGCCGCTGGACACGGCGGCGAAGGCGCCTGCCTCCTCGATGCCGGCCTCGCGCAGGGTGTCCTGGTCGAAGCCGATCCCGGTGACCCGGCGGCCGCCGAATCCGGGGCCGAGGCGGCGGAAGGCCGTGGGGTCCTGGTCGATCACTGCGACCGTGTGCCCCTGTTGCTCCAGGGTCTGGGCCAGAGCGGAACCCACTCTTCCGCAGCCCATGATGACGATGTGCACGACCGTCCTTCCGGTGTCCTAAAACTACTGCTCAGCAAAGGGTCTCAGACCGACGCCAAAGCTACACACGCGCGGTAGGACGTCGGCACCCCTGTGCACGGTTGCCGTGCGGAGCGTGATGTCAGCGGCGGCTGATGCTGCGGACACTGGCAAGTGTCAGGATTCCGAGGCCGACGAGGGCCGCCGCGGCGCCGATCAACTCTGCGGTGGCATGCATGGGAACCTCCGGGGGACGGCGGCATGGCGTGACAGCCGGGGGAAATGCGGTGCTTGTCATATAGACATGACGCCCCGGCGACCTGCGGAATCCGCAGCCGGACCCCCTTCTCTTTTCACCCGGAGGGCAGATGTGGGGTGGCAGGTGGTTGGGCACGCGTTCGAACGCCTACGATTACCTGTTGTGTCCAAACTGACCGACGTGCCCAAACGGATTCTGATCGGGCGCGCACTGCGCAGTGACCGGCTGGGCGAAACGCTCCTGCCGAAGCGCATCGCCCTCCCCGTCTTCGCCTCCGACCCGCTGTCCTCCGTGGCGTACGCCCCTGGTGAGGTGCTGCTGGTCCTGTCCATCGCGGGTGTGTCGGCGTACCACTTCAGCCCCTGGATCGCGCTCGCGGTCGTCGTGCTGATGTTCACCGTGGTCGCCTCCTACCGGCAGAACGTGCACGCCTACCCCAGCGGCGGTGGCGACTACGAGGTCGCGACCACCAACCTGGGCCCCAGGGCGGGACTCACGGTCGCCAGCGCCCTGCTCGTCGACTACGTCCTCACCGTCGCCGTCTCGATCGCCTCCGGCATCGAGAACCTGGGCTCGGCGGTCCCCTTCGTCGTTGAGCACAAGGTGCTCTGTGCGGTCGCCGTGATCGTGCTGCTCACGCTGATGAACCTGCGGGGCGTCAAGGAGTCCGGCAAGCTCTTCGCGATCCCGACCTACGTCTTCGTGGGCGGCGTGTTCATCATGATCGCCTGGGGCGCGTTCCGCGGGCTGGTGCTCGACGACACCATGCAGGCGCCCACGGCGCATTACACGATCAAGGCCGAGCACCAGGGCCTGGCCGGATTCGCCCTGGTCTTCCTGATGCTGCGCGCCTTCTCCTCCGGCTGCGCCGCGCTCACCGGTGTCGAGGCGATCTCCAACGGCGTGCCCGCCTTCCGCAAGCCCAAGTCGAAGAACGCGGCGACCACGCTCGCCGCGATGGGCCTGCTCGCCGTCACCATGTTCTGCGGGATCATCGTCCTCGCCCTGACGACCAAGGTCCGCATGGCCGAGAACCCGGCCACCGACCTGCTGAAGAACGGCGTCGGGGTCGGCTCCGGCTACGTCCAGAACCCGGTGATCACGCAGGTCGCCGAGGCCGTCTTCGGCAAGGGCAGCTTCCTGTTCGTGGTGCTCGCCACGGCCACCGCGCTGGTGCTGTTCCTCGCCGCCAACACCGCCTACAACGGCTTCCCGGTCCTCGGCTCCATCCTCGCCCAGGACCGCTATCTGCCCCGCCAGCTGCACACCCGCGGCGACCGCCTCGCCTTCTCCAACGGCATCGTGCTGCTGGCCGGCGCGGCGACCCTGCTGGTCGTGATCTACGGCGCCGACTCGACCCGGCTGATCCAGCTGTACATCGTCGGCGTGTTCGTGTCCTTCACGCTCAGCCAGACCGGCATGGTCCGCCACTGGAACCGCCACCTGGCCACCGAGAAGGACCCGGCCAAGCGCAGCCACATGATCCGCTCCCGCGCGATCAACACCTTCGGCGCCTTCTTCACCGGCCTGGTCCTGGTCGTGGTCCTCGTCACCAAGTTCACGCACGGCGCCTGGGTCGCGCTGCTGGGCATGTGCATCTTCTACGCGACGATGACGGCCATCCGTAAGCACTACGACGGCGTGGCCGCGGAGATCGCGGCGCCCGAGGGCCCGAGCGACGACAGCGTACGGCCGTCCCGGGTGCACTCGGTCGTTCTGATCTCGAAGATCCACCGCCCCACGCTGCGGGCCCTCGCCTACGCCAAGCTCATGCGCTCGGACACCCTGGAGGCGCTGACCGTCAACGTCGACCCGGCGGAGACGAAGGCGCTGAAGGAGGAGTGGGAGCGGCGCGGCATCGACGTACCGCTGAAGGTGCTGGACTCGCCGTACCGCGAGGTCACGCGGCCGGTCATCGAGTACGTGAAGGGTTTGCGCAACCAGTCCCCGCGGGACGCGGTCTCCGTGATCATCCCCGAGTACGTGGTGGGCCGCTGGTACGAGCATCTGCTGCACAACCAGAGCGCGCTCAGGCTGAAGGGCCGACTGCTGTTCACGCCGGGTGTCATGGTCACCTCGGTGCCCTACCAGCTGGAGTCCTCCGAGGCGGCGAAGCTGCGGGCCCGCAGGCGGCAGGACTGGAACGCGCCGGGTTCGGTGCGGCGCGGTCCGGCCCAGCATGGCCGGCCGAAGGAGCCCTCGGGCTCGTCGGGTTCGCCGGGGCCGTCCGGCTCGTCCGACGGCAAGAGCTGACGCTCGCTGGTCAACGGCCGGACGGCGCCCACGTAGACTGGTGGGCTGTTGTCCGGCCGTTTCCCATTCGATGTTGTGGAGTCACCCCGCCATGCAGGCAGAACCGAAGAAGTCGCTGGTGGGGGAGGAGTACGAGGTCGAGATCGGCCCCGTCGCCCACGGCGGGCACTGCATCGCCCGTACGTCCGAGGGCCAGGTGCTGTTCGTCCGGCATGCGCTGCCCGGTGAGCGGGTCGTGGCGCGGGTGACCGAGGGCGAGGAGGGGGCCCGTTTCCTGCGCGCGGACGCGGTGTCCGTGCTCTCGGCCTCCAAGGACCGTATCGAGGCGCCCTGCCCGTATGCCGGCCCCGGCCGCTGCGGCGGCTGCGACTGGCAGCACGCCAAGCCGGGGGCGCAGCGCCGGTTGAAGGGCGAGGTCATCGCCGAGCAGTTGCAGCGGCTCGCGGGTCTCACCCCCGAGGACGTCGGCTGGGACGGCACGGTCATGCCGGCCGAGGGCGACAAGCTGCCGGCAGGCGAGGTACCGCAGTGGCGGACGCGCGTGCAGTACGCGGTGGACGCCGACGGCAACGCCGGTCTGCGCCGCCACCGTTCACACGAGGTCGAGCCGATCGAGCACTGCATGATCGCGGCGCCGGGCGTGAGCGAGCTGGGCATCGAGGACCGCGACTGGTCCGGCATGGCGTCGGTGGAGGCGATCGCGGCGACCGGCTCCCAGGACCGCATGGTGATCCTGGAGCCGCGGCCGGACGCCCGGCTCCCGCTGGTCGAACTCGACAAGCCGGTCTCCGTGATGCGCGTCGAGGAGAAGGACGGCGGCATCCACCGCGTCCACGGCCGCGCCTTCGTCCGCGAGCGGGCCGACGGCCGTACCCACCGGGTCGGCAGCGGCGGCTTCTGGCAGGTCCACCCGATGGCCGCCGACACCCTCGTCAAAGCCGTCATGCAGGGCCTGCTGCCCCGCAAGGGCGACATGGCGCTCGACCTGTACTGCGGTGTGGGCCTGTTCGCCGGCGCGCTCGCCGACCGGCTCGGCGACAAGGGCGCGGTCCTCGGCATCGAGTCCGGCAAGCGTGCCGTCGAGGACGCCCGGCACAACCTCGCCGACTTCGAGCGGGTGCGGATCGAGCAGGGCAAGGTGGAGTCCGTCCTGCCGCGCACCGGCATCACCGAGGTCGACCTGATCGTCCTGGACCCGCCGAGGGCCGGCGCGGGCCGCAACACCGTGAAGCACCTGTCGTCGCTGGGTGCGCGACGCATCGCGTACGTCGCCTGCGACCCGGCCGCGCTGGCCCGGGACCTGGGGTACTTCCGGGACGGGGGGTACCGGGTGCGGACGTTGCGGGCGTTCGATCTGTTTCCGATGACGCATCACGTGGAGTGCGTTGCCGTCCTCGAACCGGCCGCGAAGGGCTCCTGACCTGCGGTTTTGTGCGTGCGCATTATGTGCGGTGTGGGCGTTACGGGCGATATCTTGACGCTGAAATGACGCTCGTGACGCTCATTTGACGCTCGTTCTGATGGGGTGTCAGGTGGCATGCTGAGCAGGTCGGACCCTGCCAAGTGGCGAGTGCCGATGGGGTGCCGAGTGTGGGCGACGCTGAGTGAAAAGCGGTTGCTTGCTGCTGATCGGATGTGATCAATCACGCCTCGTTGACTTGTGCAGATGGCTTCTTGTCTGATCCGTGCTCGTCCTCGTCAGTGGAGTTGAAGGCCCAGAAGAGTCCCAGGGAACTCCCACTGCCGATGCCCGCTGTTTCTGCTTTATCCAGGGCGAGGGGCTGCGGGGCGCGCATCGGTGGTCCAACAGTTGGGGATCTGCCCGTAATCTCGGGGATATTCTGTGCCCCTCGCGTCGGTCGTCTCGACCGGTGCAGTGTTAAGGGGGAGCAGGGTGGGTGCGCCGGAGTCGAATGCCGGAGACGATTTCCACTTCTGGTGGGCGGCGAGCCGGGCGCTGAAGCTGGTCGAGCCGGGCACCATTCTCCGGCGTGTCACACTCGAAGGTCTTGCCCACGTCGATGATCCAGACGACGAGTACGAGACGGTGGACGTTGCCGAGTACCTGGGGGGCGACGATGCCGCTTCGGCAGAAGCTCTTGTCCTGTCGCAGCTGAAGTACAGCTCGCGTCACCCGGACACCGAATGGACAACGGCAAGGCTCTGCAAGAAGAGCGTGCGGTACCGCGCCAACGGCACTACGACGCCAGCACGATCCGTCATCGCGGATCTGGCGGCTGCCTATCGACGGCTTGTGGACGAACATGGGGTTGATGTCGCGTCCAAGGCCCGTATCGCGTTGGTCAGCAACCAGTCGGCCGCGCCCGAGCTGGTCTCCTCTGTAGCAGCTGCGACGGCGTGGGTTGCAGACCAAGGGCAGGCGGTCCAGACCCGGGCTCTTCTCGCTGCGCTCCCTGCCGAGCAGGCTGCGACTGTCCGGTCTCTGTCTGAGGCGGTAGGCGCCCGGCTGAGCAGCCAGCAGTTCTGCGCGTTCATGGGCGCCCTTGATCTGTCACAGACGGGCGCCATGGACAGGGCTGCACTGGCCCGCGCGGTTCAGTCCGGAGCGGCTGAGCTGACACCGGGCAAGGGCCACGACTCGGCCCTGAAGCTGTTCCACCTCGTCCGTGCGCAGGCACTGCCAGACAGCAACCGCAAGGGAGTGGCGGCAAGCGACGTCCTTGCGGAACTAGGGGCTCCCGAACTGCTGGATCTGTACCCGGCACCTGCTCGGTTCACGGAAGTTGCCGATCCGCTCCCCGCGCCCGGTGCCCGTTCCATCGCAGACGCCGTCATGAGGCATCCGGGACGACTCGTGGTGGCTCACGGAGATGCCGGGGCTGGGAAGACCACGGCGATCCGCCAGATGAACGACCACCTGCCGGTGGGATCCCAGGTCGTCCACTTCGACTGCTACGGCGGCGGAGACTATTTGAGTGCAGGTGAAGAGCGGCACACGCCGGAGCGATTCGTCACCCAAGTGGTCAACGAACTGGCGCAGTTGTGCGGAACTCCGCTGCTCATTCCGGTCTCGCAGCGGCATGAGGACCTTTGGCGGCGGCTCCGCCGCACGCTCGACGGAGCCGTCGCCGGCCTTCCGCGGAACGCCGTGGTGGTCTTGGCCGTCGACGCTGCTGACAACGCCGCGACAGCGGCTCGGGAATGCGGAAATCGCTCCTTTCTGTCGGAGCTGGTCCGCCTGGCACTGCCCCAGCGAGTCGCCGTGGTGCTCACCGCCCGCAGCCACCGGGTCGGTTCGCTGGGGGCTACGACGGCGGCCGAGGAGGTTCCGCTCGCAGCGTTCGACGCTCCCACGTCTGCGGCGCACTTGCGTCGGCACCGGCCGGACGCCTCCGAGGAGGACGCCCACGCTTTCCACGACAGGACTCAAGGGAATCCCAGAGCCCAGTTCTACGTCCTTCAGCAAGCCGCCGAGCATGCCTGGGACATGTCCACGCTACTGGCGAAATCGGAGCGGACTCCCAAGGCGGTATTCGAGGATCTCATCGACTCGGCTCTGCATGTGGGCGGAGCGGACGCCGGTGGTCTACGGTGGCTCGCGTTGATGTTGGCGCTTTCCCGCCCGGTGCCGCTTCAGACACTTGCCACCGCTCTCGACGTCGACCTGCCGGCCGTCAGGAACTTCGCAGCGGGGCTCACCCCCGGAGTCCAGGTCGTCGACGACTCGATCCAGTTCCGGGACGAAGACTTCGAAACGCATGTCAGGGACTGCGTGGATCCCTCCGAAGTGATCGCGGCACACAGCCGACTGGCGGATCTGTGTCTCGCCGCGCGGGCGACCGACGCGGACGCTGCAGCGCACGTGGCCGACCATCTGGCAGCGTCGGGCCGCCTGGAGGAGCTGCTGCAACTGGTCCTGGAAGAAGCCACTCCTGTCGGCATTACGGACGGTTTTCGCCGAGAGGAGGTCCAGGGCCGACGCCTGGACCTGGCTGTGCGAGCCGCAGCACAAACGGCCGACGCGGCAGCCGCCGTACGACTGGCCGTTCGGGGCTGCGACACGGCGTCCCGTTTCGACACGCTGTCGCGCCTGACCGAGTCACATCTGGAGCTGGTCGCCCGCTATACGGACCCGGACCTCCTGCGAGCCCACGTACTGCGCACACCGAGCGGGTCTTGGCTCGCCCCGGTGTTCCTCCAGACGGCTGCGGTGCTGTCCCGTACTCCGGAACGGCACGACGTGGCCCGGGCTGACCTGGAGAGCGCCGGGGGCTGGCTGCGTCGCTGGATGGCTCAGCGGAACGGGGAGGGCAAGCACTGGGATGTCACGCCGGACGACGTTGCCGCGGCAGCGGAGGCGTGCTATCGATTTGACGGGGTCAGGGCCGCGCTGAGAGAACTGCGGCGATGGCGCCCCGGTGACCTCGTGCTGGAGGCCGCCGTGGCACTGGCAGAACGCCTGGCGGATGATGTCGATCCTGCCGTCGTACGACGGTTGTTGAAGAGGTACCGGGTTCCGGCGGAGGCGCAGGCACGCGTCTTCGCCGCTGTCGTATCGCCTTCCGATGAGCCGGACGCGGAGTGGGTCGACGAAGTACTTGCTGCGTTGCTGTTGGACCTGCCTGCCGAGCCTCTGCCAGTGCAGTCACGAGTGCTCGACGAGGCGCTGCGGCACGGCGACCGTCAGCTGACTGCCGACCTGGCCAAACGCTGGTCCACGGCGCTGCCCAGCGGTATTTCGAACTATGCGGGATCCACGGAGCCAGGCACTGTGCTTCTGCGCTGCCATGCCGCAGACGCAGTGCTCAGCGGCAACGACATGGACGTCGCCGCGCTCGTTCCCGCCACACTGCAGTCACGCACCGACGAAACGGGTCGCACCACTGACCCCCGGGCGCGCGAACGCGATGAATGGCTCCAACTCGTGAAGGCCATCGCCGCAGCCGCCGTGCTGGCTGCACGCGCCTCCTTGGGGCAAGCGGACGCCGAAGAGGTCCTCACGTTTTGTGATCGAGGAATCGCCGCACGTATGGAGCGCGCCACGCACCGGTGGTTCACGTACGACAGGTCCTATCCGGCCTGGGCAAGCCTAGTGGCCTCCGCCGCCCTGGACACCCAAGTGGCACAGGAGGCCGTCGATCGTCTGGCCGGGGCCGCGGAGGCCATCCGTCGTGACGGTGCGCCTGAACTCTGGATGGAACTGGCGGCCCTACTCCTGCCACACTCGCATCTCAAGGGCATGGCAGCCGACCTGTGCACGAGGGCGGCCGACTACGTCAACAGCAACGACTATCCAGCACAGGAACGCCTTGACCTCCTTGCTCGTTTGGCGGAGCTGGGAGCGAAGGTGGATGTGGATCTAGGAGGACATCTCTTCGACCAGGCTGTGGAAGCAGCGACCGGAGTTAACGACGACGCGGCCCGTCTCCTGCAGGTCCACGTAGACCTCGCCCACCGCGCCAACAACTCCGGTCTTGATCCGGCTCATACCGCCGCGCGTCTCGTTCGAGCCGCGGAACTGATGGCCCCGCACGTGAGTGACGCCGCCGAGATTCCCTATGCGGAGATCGCCGGCGCGGCGGCTCGCCTGGACCCCTTCACCGGCCTTGCGGCTGCCAGCAGATGGGATGACCAGGACCGCATCGGGTTCTCGTCCACCTTGCCTGCCGCATTGACCGGTGCAGTTCACAACGGAGAGATCCCCTCGCAGCAGCTTCTCTTCCTGGACCACTTGATTGCCGACGACGGAGGTCGTTGGCTTCTGCAGCTCAACGTCGCCAAAAGGCTGGCGGCGAGCGGTGCTACGGAGAGGCAGGAGTGCCGCCGTGTCCTGTTGAGAGCGGCGGAATGGGTGCGGCGTCGTGTTCCCGCACGCGATCAGCCGGCAAGGGCGCGGCACCTTGTCGACGCTGCCGAGCAGATGGGGCACGGGAGCAGCATCCGGCAGGCGCTCGAAGCCGTAATTCGGCTCGGAGACGTACGGGAAGGTTCGGTCATTGGCCAGGCTTCCAGCAGAGACTGGGGCGGTAGTGAGCGCCACGCTCCCGAGGTTCAAGCCTTGCTGTCCGGGGCCACGTCTCGCAGCTGGGTGTCGATGGCAGAGGACGTACGAACTCTGACCGACGCTCGTGTCTACGGCGAAGAACTGCGTGGATTCATTACGGCGGTTCTCCAATACACCCCCTACGGACAGCGCCTGGACGCTCTGACAACTGTCGCGTCGCTGCCGAACTTGGACACGAACGACGCGCTAGCGGTCCTGTCCGACCACGTCCGCCGCTGGAGTTCTACACCAGCGGTAGCGACATGGGCGGCTGCAAGGCTTCCCGACCTGGTTAGTCGACTCTTCACCGAGGTGCTCTGGGGGCATGACACTCAAAGCACGATCGAACAACTAAGGGTCTTCGGAGACGACTTGGCCATCCGGCACGCCGCTCTGGCCGCCCTGCCGGAGGCACGGCAGGGGCTGCGGGCCTACGGATGGCGGAGCGTCGCAGTCCTCCTTGGGCATCTGTGCCCCACCGCCGATGCCGGCTCGGCCCTTCTGGGGCTCCTCGACGACCGTGTTCCGCACGACACCGTAGCCGCCGAACGGAAGAGCGCGGCGACGGCCGTTTCCCTGCTGCTCTGGAGCACCTTCGGGCACCCTCAGCGGGAACTACGCTGGCGTGCGGCGCATTCCACTCGCGAACTACTGAGCGCCTCCTCCGCTGCTGACGCCGAGTCGCTTGTAGCGGACCTGATGCGACGCTTGGACGACAATGAGCCGGGAACCTTCCGGGATGCGAACCAGTTCTACAGCTTCTCGGCGATCGCCGCACTTTTTGCGGCACTTGAGCGGGTGGCAGTGGAGCGTCCTAATATTCTTGCGGCGCACTTCCGTGAGTTCATGCGCGTCGCTACTGATCGAGTGTTCCCTCATGCACAGATCCGTGAACTGGCGCGTCGCATTGGCCTGGCGGTGGCGGCAGCAGCCAACGCCGATCCCACGCAGGTTGAGATGCTTTGCCTGGCCAACCAGCCCTCCAGTTGGCTCGTGGACTACGGACGCAGTTACGCGCGACGCGACAGAACCTCCCGCCACGGTCGCTACGACTTTGATTCCATGGACACCATCCCCTATTGGTACGGGCCGCTGGCCGAGGTCTTCGACGTCGAGGTGGACGCCATCGTCGAGACCGCCGAGGAATTCATCATCGACCGATGGGGTTTGAGCACGGACGATTGGTGGACCGATGTCCGAGAGCTGCGCGACGAGCGCTCCTACGAACGCACCGGTCACAGGCACGGAAGCATTCCTCGCGAGGAGAGTCTCCGGCTCTACATCGAGTATCACGCCATGATGGCCACAGCCGGGCACCTCGCTGACGAAGGCCGTCCGGTCCGTGCCGGAACCCTGGCACATGAACAAGATGACTCCTGGGAGGACTGGCTGCTACCACACCTCCCGGCCCCGACCGGCTGGCTCGCAGACCTCGGGACACCGGTCCCGGCCGATCCGGAGTTCCTTCTGCCCCGGGCGCGTTCCGCCACTTGGGATACTGCATCGCTCGCTGACTTCGATCGTGCCCTCGGGCTAACGATCGACGACGGGGCAGGCGGTGTATCGGACATGATCCGTGTGGCGGCGAGTGTACGACTCCAGGATTCCGGCACCCTCGAGACGGTGAGTGTGGCTTCGGCCCTCGTGGATCCTCGTCATGCCGCCGACCTGCAGCGCGCCCTCGCCTCGGCCTCCAGCCCGACAGACTGGAAGCTTCCCGACGAAGAAGAGGAAGAATTCGAAGTCGACCAAGGTGCCTTTCACCTCAGCGGATGGATTCTTCGTCCTTACGATCCCGCGGAATACCTCGACCGGCACGATGCATACGCCTACGAGCTGCGTCGTGAACTTCCCCTGCCAGGGAAGGCATTCAGGATTCAGAGCCGCACGGCAGTCGACGCCGCCCATCTAACGCTGACAGCGAACGACGGAGGCATCGTGGCGCAGGCTCAGCAATGGGCCGACCCTGACCCGGGACGTGACCTAGAATCTACGCTCGTCTCATCTGGCTACCGTGTCCACATCAGGCGGGACACATTGTTGCGGTATCTCGCCGCCACAGGAAAAAGCCTGATCACGGAGGTTCAGATTGCACGGCGCCGAACTGGACAACGACGAGACGGGTACCGGATCCCCGTCAGCCGCATCTATCTCCTCGACGCCACCGGAGACCTCACCGCCAGTGGACTCCGTCGCTGAGCTGGGCGAACGCATCCTGGCCGAGTTCGGCGACGAGCACACCAACAACACTCTGGTCCGGTGGCTCGCACACCACACAGCTCGCCTCGTGACGGAAGCCGATCAGGCGCGTGAGCGGAACGCGCCGGACGCCGCAGCCCGCGCTGCTGAGGCACGGGACGCGATCCTGCGAATCTGGCAGGCCCGGTCCTCGTGGCCTTCCGGATGGCCGCCCCCATACGCGGCGAAACTGGCTTCGACCCTCGATGCGCTACCTGAACCGGGAAACGACAGTTGGTCGCGGCCTACCGTGCGGGCGCGGCTGCACGAGATTCACCACAACGTCTTGGCCATCCTGGTCGACCTGACGATCGACGAAGGCCCGGAAGACGAGGCAGAGTGGCTGAACAGATTCGGCCGCGATCTCACCGAGCAGGAGTCGGCTGTCTTGCGGTATGCGGCCCACTCGCCAAGAAGAGCAGCAGCCCTCCAGCGGAGAGACGAGGTGGAGACCTCCGCGGACGCCGATGTCGACGAACCCGGCACGGCCGCTGTTATCGAAATGCTTGCCGAACTTGCGGAGGCATATCGAAACACCATCACCGACCTCCTGGGGGCGGTTGTAAAGGCTGCCACCTCACCAGATGACGGCGATCAGGAAGAGACCGCTTCCTCGGGAGAGACACCTGCGTAGGAGGGCCAGCCCTGGCCCTTGAGGGCGGTCTCGGTGGCACGGATGCCGACGGTGCGTCCAAGCCGTAGGTGATGACGCGGGCGTTGGCGCGTTCGGTCACGGCCGTGAAATGGGGGGCGTTGAGGACGGGGAGCCCCTTGATGGGTAGGGCTTCGGCGATCCCGCCCTTAGCTTGGACGACCTTGTCCTGCGTGCCGGACTCGCGATGTCGGCGGTGTCGAAGTCGGGCTACGGGCGCAAGAATTCAGAGCAGGCGCTTAGAAGGCGCCTGCTCTGTTCGGCTGCTTCGGGCCACGAAACGGGCGCTGTCGATGCTCCCTTGCGAGGCGGCGGCATCGGGGCGGTTCGCCGACGGCAGACAAGTTGGGGCCGGAACGGACTGGAATAGAGGGCCCTGTGCAAGTCAATCTAGAGCGCTTCCTGAAGATCGTGATGACTTGCCGTCGCCATCCCTGACGTGGATCTGACGTCAGCATCGTTGAGATCCCGTGGCGTTATAGCACGGGATCCCCGGTTACCGAAACCGGGGATCGTGCCGACCATTGAATCTGTCACGCGGATCCCCGAGTGGCGCATTCTGTCCCTTTCCCTGAGGAGTTAATCGCTGTGTCCGTCGACGTAATGGACGAAGAATGGCTGCTTTCCGTGGAGCAAGTTCGATCGCTGCTCGAGTGGATACGTGGGCACGCGGGTGCCGATCGCTCGGTGTACCCCTTCATGCTCACCGTGGCCGAGCAGGCACTGCGTCCGGGGGAGGCTCGCGCCCTGCGAGTTCGCGACGTGATGCTCCCGGAGGGCGAGGGGGGTCAGTTGACGGCTCGTCACCGAGGAGTAGCTAGGGAGATTCCCCTCCAGCCCCGTTTCGTTGAGTTTCTGCGTCTCTGGATCGATGAGGCTGGTCTGAGGGAGGGCGATCTGCTGTTTCCCGGCAGGCGCGGTGGGCCGCTCTCGGCTTCCGTCTACCAGCAAGTGTGGGAGCAGGCCCAAGAGGCTGTCCTGCCCCGGGACGAGCGGTACTCGTGGCGTCTGGGGGAGCCCATCTCCATCCTGCGGGAGTCGTGCCTCGTGGAGTGGCTGAGGATGGGCATCTCGTCCTTCGCGGTTGCCGAGCTGGCCGGTGTGACGCCGGATTGGCTGGCACTTCGCTACCCGTACTGCTTCCGTCGGGAGGATGCCGACATCGACTGGGATCGCCTGGCCAAGGCCATGGCCCTTCCAGAGCTCAAGCGATGAAATTCCGCCCGCGCTCCGGCCGATCCGCGGAGCGCGGGCACCCTACCGATTTCATCCCTCTGCCCCTCGTCAGTCCTCACGCCCAGCGACACCGTCACGTCACGAAATCCTGGTTTGCGAGGTTCCACTTCGAGGTGAGGTCTCACTGCCCTGAGGGAGCTGGTTGACCTTCGCCCTGGACCGGCTGCCGCTTCGCCGGGCACCCATCTCGCCCCCATCGTCAAGGATCTACCCATGCCTGCCCGCTTGCTGTCCATTCCCGCTGTCGCCGCCGCCCTGGATGTCGACCGCCGTACGGTCTACCGCTTCATCGCTGCTGGTGAGTTGCCGGTCGTCGATCTGCGGACCGGAGCGGGGCGTTCCCGTGTCCGTGTTCCCCTTGCCGGGCTCGAGGAGTTCATCACCAGCAGGTCGGTCGCTGCCCCGAGGTCCCGCCGCTGATCTCTTGCCGTCGGCTTGTCCCGCTCCACCCTCGAACAAAGGAGTAGTACCGCGTACCTGCGCAAGTTGAAGTCTGGAAAGTGGCAGGCGACCGTCCGCAACCGGATAGGAGACCGGTTCAGCGAGTCGTTTCCCCTCAAAGCTCAGGCGCGGGCCTGGGGCATCGAGATGGAGACCCAGTTCGCGCGCGGAGGTATGCGCGACCCGCGGGCCGGTGAAGTGTCGTTCTGTGAGTGGCACGACCGGTGGTGGAACGCTCGCATCGTTGAGCCCCACACGCTGCGCGGCGACGCCTCCAACATCAAGAACCACGTCATGCCCTACTGGGCCGACTGGGAGATGCGGGCCATCACCCGCATGGACGTTCAGAGTTGGATCCGGACCCTGGTCGAGAAGGGCGCGGGGGCCGCTGCGATCAAGCGGGCCTACAACCTGACGTCCTCCATGATGCGCGCGGCCGTCGACGATGACGTGATCGCGGTAAGCCCCTGCCGCAGCATCGACCTGCCCACCATCGCGGTGAAACCGCCGCAGTGGTTCACGCTCGACCAGGCGCAGAGCATCCTGGACGAACTCCCCGCCCCGTGGCGGACGATGTGCCTGCTCGGCTTCTACACCGGTCTGCGCTGGGGAGAACTGACCGGCTTGCACCGCCACCGCATCGACACGCGTCGCGCGCGCCTGTTCGTGGTGGAGGTCAACAGCAAGAGCGGCATCAAGGAGTACCCCAAGAGCTCCAAGAGCCGCCGGGAAGTCCCGCTCCCGCCCCACGTCCTGGATGCCCTTGAACGCCACATCCACCGGCTCGACCGGGACGCCGTGGTCTTCACCACCATCACCAAGGGCCGTACCGGGCGCCTCCTCGCCGACAGTAACTGGCGCCGGCAGACCTGGTGGCCCACCGTCGAAGCCTCCTACTACTTCGACACCGATGGCGAGCAACAGCTCGTCCCGCACTACCCGCCCCACTCCATGCGGCACACCTGCGCCTCGTGGCTGGTCCAGAAGGGAGTCTCGCTCTACGAAGTCCAGCACCTCCTCGGCCACGAAAGCTTCCAGACCACCCAGCGCTACGCTCACCTGCAGCCGGACGCGCACAAGGCCGTCCTCGGAGCATGGGAGCGGATGGAAGCCCCGCTCACCGTCGCAGCATGAACGTTCCTTCACCCCTGTCCGCGCCGGACGGGGGTGAAGGCGTTTGACAGCAGGTGACGCCCGGACTGGCTGGGGTCGGCCAGCGGGTGTTACCTCGTATGGAGGAACTCCCTGGCGCCTCGGAGCCTGATGCCCAGCCGGTATCGCGCGGCACGGCTGTCGAGGCGTACGTCCAGTGCCCCCGGTAGCCGAGTGTCCGCCCGACGGCCCGCGGGCAGCAAAGAGGCTGCGATGCCATCGCGGCGGGCGATGAGCACGCCCAGCGAGTAGCGGCTGAGGGCGTCGGTGCCGGCGAGGTGGAAGACGCCTGCCTCGTTCGAGGCCGCGAGCTTCCACAAACCGGCCGCAAGATCGGCGACGTGGACGGGGCAGCGAATGTCGTCCGTGAACAGGGCTCCCTCCCGCTCGTTGGCAGCCAGCTCGTGCACCACCCGTTCGTGGTGGGATCCTCCGTCGCCGATGATCAGAGAGGTGCGGACGACAATGCCGTCCGGGCACAGCAGTCGCACAGCGGTCTCAGCGGCGGCCTTCGCGGCCCCGTACGGGGTGATCGGGTCTGGGGCGCAGGTCTCGTCGTAACGGGCCTTGCCGATGCCGGAGAACACGGCATCAGAGGAGACATGTACCAGGCGGATTCCGAGCTTCGCGGTGGCCATGGCGATGTGGATGGAGCCGTCCGCAGTGATCGCCCAGTCCGCACCGCCGCTTGTCACGTTGATCACCGCGCGAGGTGCCACCGTAACCAGGAGCGCTTCCACCTGTGCGGGATCACGGACGTCAAGCTGGTGCCAGGCGCCGGCCTGCGCGGCACTGGGGCGGGAGTGGAACGTAGCATCCGCCTCCCAGCCCCGTACTTGCGCTTGGCGCAGCAGCTCCGTCCCTAAGAACCCGCTGCCACCAATGATCAGCATCCTCATGCCGCACACGCTAAGGCATGCTGTCGCGGCGGCGGAGAGCACGGAAAATGCGGCAGGAGGCCGGGCCCGTTCGGCGTGAGCATCCCGCAGGGGACCGCAGCACGGTCGTGCGCTCACCCAAGTTCGAGGCAGGGTTTGTGTGGTGAGTCCTCGTGTAACTCCTCAACAGAGAGCATCAGTTAAAACTGGTGAGTCTCCCGCGGAAGAGCGGCATGAAGCAGAACACGCGTGCGAGCGAGTCGGCAGTTGAGGGCGGTCTGCTGGCGCAGTTGACGAAGCTGGTGGTCGAGGGGCCCTAAGGGTGAGCTCAACGATCATCTCGGGCGGGAGAGCGGGGGCGGGCCGACGAAGGACCCACGACCGTCTTGCCGGCGTCGCTTCCCTGGCTCCGGGTGGGGAGGCTGGTGGAAGTCTTCACGCTCCTTATGTCGATGACACAGGCCGACGGGCTGGAACTATACGGCCCTCCATCTGCCCCTCCAGCTGCATCAGCAGGCCATGGAGCCGGGCGAACACTTGCGCCGCTCGTGAGGCTACCAACGGTGATCAACTCGAGGTGTGCCCTCGGCAGTGCGTGCCGACTACGGTCTCCCGTTACACGCGTTCAGCGTGCTGCGGATCCCCTTGATGAGCCGCCAGTTCGTGACGCCGGGCTCCTCGCGGAGTCATCTATGCTCGCGCCCAGTTGGTATGACCAGTTCGCTTCAGGGGGCGGGGAGCCGCATGGCCGATGAGATCAAGTACGAGTACAAGGCAGTGAAGACGGTTCGGGGCACCGACGGTTTGGTGATCTCGAAGATGCAGAAGGACGGATGGGAGCTCGTGGAACAGCTCCCAGGCAGACTTCGCACCACCCTCAACTTCCGTCGGCCGAAGAGGCCACTGCCTTGGCGTCTGATTGGGGCGGGGGCTGCCGCCCTTGTGGTCTTGGCCGCCATCATCGGCACGGGCGTTGCGCTCGGCGACGGCGACGAGGAGAAGGGCGCGTCGGCCAGTTCGACGGCCGCCAGTGAGAAGCCTTCTGCTACGCCGCCCGCAGACGAGCCGACTACCGCTGAGGTGATCACGGCGCAGAACAGTCCCGAGTTCGCGACGTTGTTGAAGGCGGATCCGTGTGGCGAAGAGAACGTGAACTTCGCAACCAAGCACGAGGGGCAGACGGTCGCCTTCGACGGGTCAATCAGGCACATGGCGGCCCACGCGGATGACCGGACCCGCTACGACTTCCTTCTCGGCCCGGGCGACAAGGGGCCGCAGACGACGGACGGCCCGAACTTCAAGTACGAGGACGTCAACACCGGCAACCTCCACCTGACCGGCAAGGAGGTCCCTGCCACCATTGCAGTTGGCGACAAGTTCCGCTTCATCGCCGAGGTGATCGAGTTCAACACGGTCCAGTGCCTATTCCGCCTCGCCCCGGTCTCGACGGAGACCCGGTAGCCGAAGTGGGCAGCCTCCCATCATGAAGGGAGCTGCCCGATGGAACGGCCCCCTGCTCCATCACATTCGAGAGTTTTGGACGTTCCCACCAGCTTGCCAGACGGCAGCGCCATCCTTGACCCATGCTCGCATCCAGCCCTGCCCAGCGGCTAGCCGACCACGTTCGACACCTCCTTGGCAGCGGACCGTTTCTCCAGCCCGGCGGATGGACCCACATGGGTGCCGTCATCTGCGACGTCAGCTTCCAGCCCCGGTGCAACTACGAGAGGACTCTCCGACCGCGGCTCCTCCATTTGCAACTGAGCTGGGCTGATGCAAGAACAGTCCGCGGCTTCCAGCGCCGGCTCGTCACGGAAGACCTTGCCGTGGCCATGAAGTTCAACCACGCACAGAAGGTCGCGACGGCTCACGCCATCACCGACCTCCTCGCTGCCGACGGGGTCGATACCCGCGAGGACCTTCACACCTGGCTCGATCATCAGGCCAATCGCGCCGCTCTGCGCACGGTGAAGGGAGTGGGGCCGAAGAGCATCGACTACATAGGCAATCTCGTCGGCCGTTCGCATGTCGCCGTTGACGTACATCTGCGCGCCTTCGCCGTGGATGCTGGTGTTCCGGACCTGCCATACGACCAGTTGCGCGCAGTGTATGAGGAAGCCGCCGCACTTCTCGGGCACGACAAAGGTGCACTGGAGCATGCCGTTTGGCGGCATAGGTCGAAGGCCCCGTAGCCACCCAGCGGTCCTGGCCGTTGTAGGTGCGGTTACAGCAGGCTGATCTGCTCGTGGGTGATGCGTGGCCGAGTTCGCGGACCTCGTCTCCGGTCTTCTCCTCCCACCAGCTAGCCAAGATCCTGCGGTGGCACCATCGAGGCCAGGCGGAACCGTCCTGTGGCCGGGGAAATTACCGTGATCCCGTGCGTCGGGTCACCTGTTCGATTCGTTATGCAGCTGGAGTCGCGACCGACCTGCCCGTTCCCGGCGGGCAAGGGCACCAGGGAGCAGTCGAGCCGGGCCCCGTGGACGGGCGTTCAGTCGAGCGGACTGGACGCCCGTCCCGGCCATGGCTTGGGTCCGGGCGAACGTCAGCAGCGGAACCCGTGGGTCGTGCTCCGGGGCTCGACGTCGGTGTAAGGCTTGAACCACTCGTCCCAAAGGTCGTCTTCGGCCACGTCTGCTTCCAGGAAGTGGTGCGCCCTGTCGCTGACGTCGAGGAGCCCGCTCTCATTAGCGAGGAACTCCCAGTCGTAGTCGAACCGAGAGGCCGGAAGGGTTTGGTAGACCTCGTCCGCGCAGGCGGATTCGATACTGAACCCGCCGATGCTGCTCACGGCATGGCCGAATAGCACGCTCTCGGCCAGGCAGCGCGGTTCCGGGATGCCACCGGCGAGCAGATCGGCCGCGAGGTCGTCGTACGCGCGAGCGCAGTGAAGCAGGAACCAGTTCGACTGGGCCTCCGCACTGACCGGAACGCTGTCTTCCCAAAAGTCGGGGTCATAAGCGGCGAGGTACGTCTTGTCCGCAAGGTCCTTCAGCTGCCGATGGAGAACGAATGCGGTCCTGGGCGTTACACCAACACCGCCGCAGTCCCCGCAGCCGCGCCCCCGGGGGGACGAGTCGCAGACAGCGCACTTTGCGCAGTCCTCGTCCACAGTGCAGCCGCAGTTCTGGCAGCTCCCGCAGTCGGTAGCGCTGAAAAGCGAGAACACGGCCGCGTTGCGCTGTCCCAGGCTCTCCGTAACGGCCCGCGCGGTTCTGCGCGCAGCCTGGGCCCGTGGGGCGTCACCATTTGTGTCCTCGATCTCCTCCGCGATGTCAGTGATTGCCCTCCTGAGGGGGCCAGGCAGGGATGCCGAACACCGGTGAACCTTCGCGAGGGCGCCTGTTCCTCCCTGGAGAGCCGTATTGAGTGTGAGGGTGAGCAGCTGGGATTCGTCGCGATCCTCGAACGTCCCGATCTTCGAGAGCTCCGGTCCGCGGGGTGTCCCCCGCATGCTGAACAGGATGGCGCCGTTGCCCTTGGGCTGGGTCAGGAAGAAGAGATGCGACGGTGCGGAACGTGCCGGCATGGCTGAGCCTCCGAGTGGTGCGCGCGGGCATCGAGCGCGGGCACGGCAGGGAACACCGCCGCAGGCTCGTGCCTACTACGTGAAAGATGAGGTGAGAGACAAGCCGGTGGTCCGGGTGCGTCCGCAGACTCCTTGGCTGAAGCGCAGCTGGTGATCTGGCTACGAGCGAGACCCCGTTGCTGGCACGCGGAAGCCTGCCACAGATGGTGCCGGGAATGCCAGTGAGTTCACGAATCCTGATCGGGGGTGAACATTGTTCGATCCCTCAACTCCTGCCCCCCACCCTGATGTCCTGGTTCCTGGCGTTGCTCCGGCCGTTCGGCCCCGTCTTGCAGGCCGTCTTCGTAGCAGCGCCAGAGCGGCGGCGCAGCTCGATGCTCGTGCCGCCGCAGTGGGCGTACTTCGGCGGGCGGGTGAACAGCTCGGCGTGCTCGTGCTCCAGGAGCTTGCGGGCGAAGTAGCCGCCGCGCATCGTCACCATGACCTCGCGGGTTCACGCCTGGGACAGGGTGTTGAGGCTGCCGATCATCACCGTCCGCTCGTCGATCACCGCGATCCTCTGGTGCACTCTTGACGCTCGTTCGACGCTGTTTCTGACGGAGCGTGAGGTGGTCGTCCTGGATCAGATAGCGCGGGTCAATCGACTTGTCGGGCTTAACCCGTCGAGCAGCGCGTTAGGGCTGTTCTTTGGGCTCGGGCTATACGGCGACAGGTCTCGGGTTGCCGTGTGCTGATTGCGCTGGCCTCGTTACCCTGTGTCGTAGGGAGTGCCGAGGTATGCGGGGGCAGGGATGAGCACGGGGGATGCGGTGCGTCGAACGGCCGCGGTGGAGCGGGGGATTGCGTCCGCCGATGCGCTCTTCTCTCTGGAGGGCATCCCAGAAGGAGCCGTCGTACCGGAGCCGGAGGGTGAGGCGGCGACTGAGGCGGCGGTCGACCGACTCGGTAGCCGGTTCGCCGGACTGGACGGTCAAGTACGGCACGCGCTGAGACGTACCCGAGATCACGCAGGCAATCTGTCGAGCGACCGTCTCCAGGGACTCTCGGAGATCGTGCAGAACGCCGAGGACCTCAGCGCCACGGACGTACGCATTCTGACGAGGGGACGGGAACTCCTCGTCGCCCACAACGGCAGCCCCGTACGGTTGCCGGACGTTGTGGCCCTGGCGATGCCCTGGCTGACAAGCAAGGCAGAGCAGGCGGAATCCACCGGCAGGTTCGGGATTGGCCTGATGACCCTCCAGTCCCTCTCCCCGCATCTGGAAGTTCACTGCGGGCATTACCGGTTCCGCGTCGGGGATCCGGACATCTCCGTGGCCGAGCCGTTCCCGGCGCCCGACTGGTTCGCCAGCGACACTTGGACGGTTCTACGGGTTCCGCTGGAGCCGGGTGTGCTCGGTGCGGACGAGGTGGACGCGTGGCTTGCCGAGTGGGGGGACAGCGCGCTGCTCTTCCTCGGCAGTGTCGGCAGTGTCACGCACCTGGACGAGCAAGGTCGTGTCCGGCACCGGCTGGCGCTCGACCGAGAGATCGGCGAGCCGTTCGAGGCCGTGGTGGGCGGGCAGAGCGCCGACGTGGAGACCGGCGAGGCACGCGCCGGCGACGAGTCCCGGTGGCTGATCTGCCGTACGACCGTTCCCAGCCCCTCCGGGATCACCCGGTCTCACAAGGCGGTGGGGTCCACCACCGCAATCGCTGTGGCTCTTCCTCTCGGACCCGATGACGCCGGGCGGATCTACGCCGGTCTCCCGGTCGCGGACACCGCTTTGTCCCTCTGTATCAGTGCCCAGTTCGATCCGATCGCCAGCCGTCAGGCGCTCGACGACACCCCGTGGAACCGCGCACTGAATGAACTGGTGGGCGACCTGTGGAAGGCCGCCGCCCTGTGGCAGTTCCGGCGGGATCCGGCACGGGCCTGGCGCGCCGTGCCGCTCCCCGACGACATGCGCGACTCCCGCGACCCGGCCGCCGCGCTGGAGCGACTACTCCTCGACCGTGCCAGGGCGGGCGTGTCCCACGGTCTCGTCCTGGACGTCCCGGGCTACGGGCCGCTCGGCCTGGATGATCTCGCCGTGGAGGACGAGACGCTGGTGGGCGTGGTCACCGAAGAAGAGATCTCCCGCGTCGCCGAGCGGACCGCCGTGCTACCCAAGGTGGCGCGGGACGAGGACGGTCGATGGCGCGAGGTGCTGGCGGACTGGGAGAACCACGACAGTGCGGTTCCCGTGACGGTGGACCTCTACGACGCGCTACGCCTCCTCGACGACGAAACCCGGTCGCCGCAGGCGAACATCCGCCTCGCCGCCGTGGGACTTGCCTCGAATATCTACTCCTCCTTGCTGTCGAGCCGCTGGCTCGTGGACAGCTCAGGGGGCCGCCACCGTGTGCCCCGGCCTGCGGAACCTGCGGTGTTCACCGACGCCCCGCGGGGCCTCGGCGCCAGTCTCGGATTCTCCCGGGAAATCCATCCGGCATTCCTCGCCGACACCGATGAAGCGCGGTCGGTGAGGGCGTGGCTCCGTAAGCGGGAGGCGCTGCTGACCGACGCGGACGCGGTGGCCGTGATCCGGCGCCTCGCGGCCATCGGCGCGGCGGGGAGCAGCGGCCTGAATGCACTTCGGCTGACAGATGACCAGCTCATCGAACTACGCGACGGCTTCGCACGTGTGCCGGACCACGAACGAGAGACCTTGGGGCGCGACGTGGGCCAGGCAATCCGGCTGCAGGGGCATCGCTACGACCGGGCCGGAAAACGTGAAGACATCGACGTCGCTCCCGCCCGGGCGTACCTACCCGCCCGACTGGACAGTTCGGAACGCGAGGAGAGCTTCGCCTTTGCCGCCGGTCGCACGGCCGGGCTGGTGTGGCTGCGGCCTCGGTACGCCGAGGTCCTGCAGCGCGGCGGCGCCGGGATGGGCGCCCGTAAGTTCCTGAGGCTCCTGGGCGCGGAGACCGCGCCCAGGTTGCGCAGGCACCCGGGGGCGCGGGAACGCTTCACGCAGAGCCCGAAGGGGCTGCCGGCGGAAGTCATTTCGGGACCTCGAGCACGCACTGATGCCCTGCGCGTTCTGGAAGCGACCTTCACGCTCGACGACTACGAAAGCCCCGACCTACGTGCCGTCGCCTCTGGCATAGCGGCGGAGCAGGACCCGCAGCTCCGCAGGCGCAGGGCGGCAGCGCTGTTCCACGTCCTCGGGCGGGCATGGAGCCGCTTTTCCGACCACGACGAGGTGGACGCCGTCTTCGACTACTACGCATGGCAGAACCGGGGCAGGACCGCAGCCTTCTGGCTCTGGCAGTTGCGCGACACACCATGGCTGGACGCCGGTAACGGCGCACTGTCTGCCCCGGCTCGACTCCGCATGCGGACCACCGGCACGGTCGCGGTGTACGGGGCGGACAACGAGCGATTCCTCCATCCCGAGATCCAGCAACTGGTCGGCAGACGCAGTGATGTGCTGCGCGCCCTGGGCATTTCTGCAGAGGCCCGCACCGAGGACCTCGTGGAATGTCTGCAGCGCCTGCGCCGACGGGAGGAAGAGGGCGGCGACAGGGATGTGCCCGCGGCACTGATCCTCTACCAAGCCCTGGCTGAGCGCGCCTTCGTCCATGGCACGGCCGCCCCGGGGGAGATGTCCTTGGGCTCGGTCCTCCGGGCGTTCGGCGAGGGGAGCGGCCTCGTCCTCACGGACTCTGGCTGGTGCCGGCCGAGCCAGTGCCTGCGCGGAGCGCCGCTCTTTGGCCCGCTCCGTGCGTTCGCTCCCACGTTTCCAGGCAGCGAGGAGTTCTGGCAGCGGCTCGCAGTGCGCCTGCCGACTGTGGACGACGCCACGGCCGTGATCAAGGAGCTGGCCCAGCGGGACCGGAAACAGGGTCGGGACGAGCCGGACGGGACGACCCAGTCCATCGTCCTAGAGACCCTGAAGATGCTCGCCGCTCCGGGCCGTACCCATCCCGGCGCGTTGACGGCCAAGCGCCTGGGGCGCCTCCCTCTTTGGACGAGTCAAGGCTGGCGAAGCAAGCGGCCCGTGTACGCCGTCGAGGACCCAGTGGTAGCCGAGGCGCTGGGCCGGGAACGTGCGGTGTGGTGCCCGGGAGCCGAATTGGAGCAGTTCCGACCGTTGATCGGAGCCCTGCGCGTGAGCGAGCTCGCCGCAGAGCATGTCACCGTGTACAGCCCTGGGCCGGCCCTGGCGGACCCGGACGCCACAGCGCTGGTCCGGTCAGCCGTCACCCACCTCCGTGAGGACCTGCAGCGCAACGCCGCGAGCGTTGCCCAGTCCCTGGACTGCTCGTGGGACCAGCTGGCTGACCTGACTGTATGCATCGCCCCTCACCTGGCCTGCCGCCTCGATCTTCCGGACACGGGCGAGACGGTGCACGTGCCCGTGGACGCCGGGATCGACTGGTCCTCGGGCACGTTGTACGTACGTGACACTGCCGCCCTGACACGCACATCCGGGGTGGGCCGGGCGATCGCCGCCCGGTTTCCGGGCAGCCGCCGCGAGGTGGCCCTCGCCTGGGGAGCAGCGTGTGACCAGGCCGAGAAGGGCCGTACGGCCGTACAACTGAGCCTTGCCGACGACCAGGTGCGGCGCGACCGGGAAGCGGCGGAGGCCGAACGCGATCGACGGCTTCGGGAACTCGGAAACGAGGTGGACCAACGCCGTACCGCGTTCAAAGCGCAGGCCGGCACAGTGCCCGGTACTCCACCGACGGCAGTGATCCTGCTGCCTGCCCCCAGCACACCACCGCCCGCCGGGCCGTCAGCCCCGCCTGTGCCCCCCGCCGCTCCACCGCGGAGGCTCGTCGACCCCGGCAGGCTCCGGCTCGTCGATCCGAGCGGCATCATCACGCCGCCAAAGCCCTCGGCTGCGGGCGCGCCCAGCGCACGGCCGAGCGGGTACACCTCGGGTATGTCCGGCCTGCCGCAGCCCCGCGCCGGATCGGCGATCCCCCAACAGCACACGCCACCGCGCCCCTACACGGGCACGGAGCAGGAAAAGGTGGCTCTGGACGTGGTGCGCAAGGCACTCGCCACCGACGACGACTGGCTGCGTGACCTACGGGCCCAACGCGGCCTCGGCGCCGACGCGGTGGACGCACTGTCGCGGTTCTACGAACTCAAGGCATACAAAGATGCCGAGCCCGACACGGTGCTGCTGACACCCGCGGAGTTCCAGCGAGCAACGGAGAACGACGACTTCTTCCTCGTCATCGTCTCCGGACTGGAGGCCGGAACCGGCCCCGTCTCCGTACGCATCATCCCGCAGCCGCTCCAACAACTGACCTGCCGTCCGAGCAGCAGCGTGACGGTCACGGGCATCAGGGCCACGCACAGCCGGGTGTACCAACTCGAGGAGGAAAGTTAGGTCAGCTGGCCGTGACGTCCTGGGAGCTCCATTGCGGGGGCCACGACGAAGGTAATGGGGACGAGACCGTAGCCGAACCCCCTGCCTTCATGGCCCTGGCCCGCGCGGCTGGCCGCCCAGCACGAGTAGATCCAGCGCCACCGAAGCAGGCCACAGCCTGAGCATGTCCCACCCGCGCCCCAAGGTGGACGAGGTCCGCACCACAGCTCGGAACCTCGCCAACACGCGGCCGACGGCCATCGCAGCAGGCCGTTGTCCCTTGTACCGCTATCCTATACAAAGTCCGTCTACTGAATTGGTGCTTGTCGCAGAGCATTTGATGAGATAGTGGGATCGTGTCTCAATCGGTACGGTGGGTAGTTGTCGCTCTCGGAGCGGCAGTTGTGTTCGGGCTGTGCTTCGGAGTGGCGCGACTGGACCCATTTGACTGGCTACCCCAGAAGGACAGTGACGCCGTGGCGGTGGCCGCGGGTTTCGCGGCGGTGATGGCGACAGCGGAGTTGGCCTTCGGGACCTGGTGGGCAGTCGGCGACGGGCAGAGGAGGTCCGTACGGCAGCAGGTCCGGGCCCGAGACCGCAGCAACGTGGTCCAGGAGAGCGGGGTCGTCAACCCGCATGAGGTCAACCAGGACATCGACGCTGGGGGAGACGCAGTCGTCCGGCAGATCGGTGGAAGGAATACGCCATAGGGGGCCCGAAGCGGTCGGAGCAACGGGCCGCAGCAGAAGGAAACGCCCGAGCCATACAAGTGGGCGGCGACCTTGTGGCCGCAGAAGGCGACTATGTGCACGGGGACAAGCATGTCTACCCGGCCCCGGACACTCCCGCACCGACGGCACTACGCGCCCTGCCGGAAGCGCCCGCCGCGCTCGTCGGACGCGAGACGCTCGTCGACGAGCTGCTGTCGGTACTGTCACCGAACGGCCCAGGGGTCACTGTGGTGGCTGGCCTCCCGGGAGTCGGCAAGAGTGCACTGACGTTGACGGTTGCCCACCAGGCCGCGAAGAGAGGGTGGTTCGACGGCGGGGTACTGTTCATCGATCTGCGCGGTTACGACCCGAACGGCACAGTCGGCCTTGAGCAGGCGGTAACAGTGCTGATGGGCGAGCTCGGCATCCGGGACGAGGACATGCCACCCACACTGGACGGGCGGCTGACGCTGTACCGCTCTGAGCTGGCTACCCGGGCGGAAAGGGGCCAGCGAGTACTGATCGTGGCCGATGACGCGGGAGAGGTCGCCCAGGTACAGCCTCTGATCCCGCCCGACGACGCGCACCGGCTGCTGGTCACCTCGCGGAACAGCCTGGTGGCGCCGGGCTTCCCGGCGCGGCTGGTGAAGCTGGAAGAGCTGTCCGTCGCCGCTGCCGCGAACCTGGTGTCCGCGATGCTCCTGCGGATCCGGCCGACCGACCCGCGGCCTGGGCGGGAGCCGGATGCACTGGGTGAGATCGCCCGGCACTGCGGGTGCCTTCCTCTGGCTCTGACCGTGGTGGGTGCATTGCTGGCGGACGACCCGGGGCTGCCGCTGGCCTCCTTCGCCGAGCAACTGGCAGATGAGCGAACCCGGTTGGAGAAACTGACCTTCGACGACGGCCACGGGATGCCGGTGGGGGTGCGGGCCGCGTTCGAGTTGTCCTACGCCCGGCTGCCCGCAGAACTGGCACGGCTGCTCCGGCTGTTCACCGCCCATCCGGGGCTGGACTGCCACATCTCGTTCGTGGCACTGCTGTACGGAGAGATCGGCGGGGTCGCGGAGGCGTATGCCGGGCCGGCCGCGATGCGGGCCCTGCTGGCCGGGTTGGCCCGCACCGGGTTGATTGCTGAGCAGCCGACGGGCTCGGGCCGATGGCGCATGCATGATCTGGTGCGGCTGTACGCGGCCGAGCTGGCCGACCGCCATGCCGAAGAGGACGGATACCACCAAGCCGTCGAGAAGCTGTTCTTCTTCTACGGGGCGATGCTGCGCGCATGTGACAGCCATCTTCAGGGCCAGCCCGACGACCCTTATCACGCGATCGTTCCCGATGCGGACACGGCGTTGGACTGGCTCGACGAGGAGCGCGACGGCGTCATGGCTCTGGGCCGCCTGGCCGCACATCAGGGCCAGTTGGACACTATGGACGGCTTTACCACCTTCGTGCAGGCATACCTGTATCGGCGCGGACTCTTTCAGGAGGCGGCTGATCTCAGTCGGCTGGCTGCCGACGAGTTCCGCCGGGTCGGTGACGTCCAGGCAGAGAACCGTGCGCTGAGCGATCTGTCTCTGGCCCTGGCGGAGTCCGGGAATGCCGAGGAAGGCGCCGCGCTACAGGAAAAGGTGCTGGAATCCCACCCTGCTGCTGACCCTGTAGACAAGGCCCGTGGCCTGGTGAGACTGGCCGCGGCACGGCTGCTGGCCGGGCGGCTGGACGATGCGGCCGCTGCTGCGGAAGAGGGCATCGGTCTCTGGCGTGAACTTGGCGATCGGCAGTCTGAGGGGCTGGCCTGGAACACCCTCGGCACCATCCGGCAGGCACAGGAGCGCTTCCAGGAGGCAGTCACCGCCCACGAGCGAGCTGAGGTCCTGCTCGCGGAAGGAGGAGATCCGCATGCGGCGGCGAAGGTGAGACGCAACCGGGGCACTGCACTTCGTGCGCTGGGCCGCCACGATGAAGCGATCGACGTCCACCGGCAGGCCCTGGCCATGTTCGAGGAGTTCCATGACACCCTCGAGGTCGCCGAGTCCTTCAACGAGCTCGCCGACTCCCTTAACGCTGCCAGCCGTATCCGGGACGCCGCCGACGCGCGCAGGATGGCCGCCGGCGGCTACCGCTCCGGCCGCGCCAGGGAAGACGAGGCGCGTGCTCGGGTTCTTCTCGGCCTGGAGCTGGCACAACTTCGCGACTTCGCCGATGCTGCGGCGGCGCACGAGCGGGCGGGCCTGCTGTACCAGGACGTCGGTGACCCCGGGGGGGAGGGCTGGGCCCGGGGATGCCTGGCTACCGCCCTCTACGAGTCCGGGCGGGATGAGGAGGCGCGTGACGCATGGCTTCGGTCCGCCGCCGCTTACCGGGAGGCGGGTCAAGAGCAGGAGGCTCAGCTGGCTACCACGCTGTACGAGAAGTTAGGCGAGCACCTGGCCGCCAAGAGCACGCGACGCGCCAGCCGCCTGCTGTACACCCGGCTCAGAAACCGGTTCTGCGGTCGAGGCAGACCGAGAGGATCAGGGACACCGTCATGATCTCAACGAGCGCTAAAGAGCATCGAGAGATGGCGAGCACTCCGGGCCCGGACCTGTTAACTCCTGCCCTTAAGGTGCGATCTCAGCCACTCGTTCCTGCTGGAAAAGGGACACGATGGATCGCCTCCACTCGGCGCCCGTGAGGTTCGACTGCAGATCCTCGCGCTCGCACAGCTGGAGGAGTAGGTCCCGGTTGAGGTAGCGGGGCAGGTCGTCGCGCAGGCCCTCGTGCAGGACGATGCGGTACAGGCCCATGCGCTGGCGAGGCTTGCCCAGGTCGTACGGCGTCATGCCGGACCAAGCCATGTGCAACGGTAGCTCCACGACACCCTGGGTCGGCCCGTGCAACTCGTCCAGCGACTCCGGCAGACGTCGCCGGAACCTCTCCCGGTACAGGGCGAGGTCTTCGGCGTCCGGAGTGAGCGGGAGCGGGCTCGAGAAGGGGAGCTGGTCGCGGCAGCCTGTTCCGCCCGAAGAGGAAGGATGGACTGTTGGCCGTGACGCTCGTTTGACGCTCTGGGCGCCTGCACGCGGGGTCGTGAGCCGAGAAATAGGTCCTGACCTGGCCCTTTCCGAGACTCCTTCAGGCCGACATCTTTTCGATGACGCACCATGTGGAGTGTGTCGCGATCCTTGAACCGGCCGGAAAGGGCTCCTGACCTGCAGGTTCGGGTGATGTGCATGATGTGCGCCGTGGGCGTTACGGGCGACATCTTGACGCATGTTTGACGCATGCGGCCCATGTTTGACGCACGTTTGGCGCACGTTCTGATGGGCCGTCAGGCACCTGTTTTGCAGGTGACGGACGGTCATCCGCTCCCTGTGGGAAGCCCTCCTTGGCCGTATCTTGATGAGGGCGCGGTTCAGTAGGGGCGGGGGCCATACGGGCTCCAGCCGTGGAGGAATGGCTCCAGGTCTGCGGGTCTGGGCTTGGGCGCGCGGGGAGTTTCGGGGCCGCGCTGGTCTCGGTGAGGCGCTGGAGATGCTCGTCTGCGAACGTGAGCCACACTTCGATGTCGGTCTTCTCCGCGTCGGCGAACGGCCTCCGCACCCCTTTCGCGACCGTGAGGTCGAAGTGGATCAGCCGCCACCCGGCGTTTTCGGGTCCCCTGGCCTCATGACTCCTCGGCGCCGCGGGCCGGCGTTGAGCCGTACTGGCTGCGCAGGCGGGCCTTGAGGATCTTGCCGGTGGCGTTGCGGGGCAGGGTGTCGACGAGGACGACCGACTTGGGGAGCTTGTACTTGGCGAGTCGGCCGGACAGGGAGTCCATGATGTCGTCGGGCGACACGTCGGCGCCCGCGCGGGGCACGACCAGCGCTCTGCCGACCTCGCCCCATCGTTCGTCGGGTACGCCGATCACCGCGCATTCGGTGACCGCGGGATTCTGGTAGAGGAGTTGCTCGACCTCGGCCGGATAGACGTTCTCCCCGCCGGAGATGTACATGTCCTTGATCCGGTCGACGATCGTGACGTACCCCTCCTCGTCGACAGTGGCCGCGTCTCCGGAGCGGAACCAACTTCCTTCCACGAAGGCGTCCTTGGTCGCTTCGGGCCACTGCCAGTAGCCCTTCATCACGTTGAGGCCCTCGATGATCACCTCGCCGACCTCGCCCGGTGCGACATCGGTGAGGTCGGGCCGCACCACGCGTACGTCGGTGAAGAAGCAGGGCGTGCCGGCAGAGCCGGCCTTGCGGATGCTGTCCCGTGCGCGCAGGCCCAGCGCGGCGGGAGCGGTCTCGGTCAGGCCGTACGCCTGGAGGAAGGTCAGGCCACGGTCCTGGTACGTGTGGATGAGGGCCTTGGGTACGGGTGCCGCCGCGCACATCAGGATCCGGATCGACGACAGGTCGGCCTTCGCCCACCGCGACGAGCGGGCCATGGCCTGGTACATCGCGGGCACGCCGAACATCCTCGTCACCCGGTGCTCGGCGATGACGTCGAGCACCCGGTCCGGGTCGAAGCCGCGCATCAGCACCGACGTCCCCCCTTTGAGGAAGCCCGGCAGGAAGACGGTGTTGAGGGCGGCGGTGTGGAACATCGGTGCCACCACCAGAGCGACGTCGTCGGAGGCGATGTCCACGTCCAGCAGGATGTTGAAGCAGTTCCAGGCGATGTTGGCGTGGGTCAGCATGACGCCCTTGGGACGGCCGCTGGTGCCGGAGGTGTACTGGATCATGCACACCTCATCGAGGCCGACAGTCTCGTCCAGGGGGTTGTCCGGCGCGCTCGCGAGTAGCTCCTCGTACGCCTTCCCCACCTCGACGTAGTGCTTCACCTCGACGTCGTTCCTGAACGCGTCGACGATGTCGGTGAGTTCGGCCCCGAACACCAGCACCGGCGCTCCCGAGTCGCCCAGGATGAAGGCCAACTCGGGTGCCGCGAGGCGGGTGTTGAGCGGGACGAGGACGGCGCCCAGCGCGTTCGCGGCGAACAGGGTCTCCGCCAGGGCGGGATGGTTCGCGCCCAGGTAGGCCACCCGGTCGCCGTGGCCGACCCCCAGGGCACGCAGGGCGTGAGCGAGTCGCGTCACGCGCGCGGCCAGCTCTCCGTAAGACAGGGATCCACCGTCGTGCACGACGGCGGTGGCCTCCGGCGCCATGCGGGCGCGCCGCGCGGGCCACGAACCGAGCCCTTGATTGCGCATGGTGCGTCTCTCTTCTCTCAGATCTCTCAGAGCCAGTCGGGCCATGTGTAGTCGGCCGAGTCGTCGTGGTCCCGGCGGGGCGGCAACGTGGCGAGCCGCCCCCGGGAGAAGACCAGCGGTGGGACGCCGGTCTTCTCCACCCCGAGTTCCCGTACGCGGCCGAGGACGAAGTAGTGGTCGCCGAGGGTCCACACGTCGGCGATGTCGCAGTCGATCCAGGCGGCGACGCCCGCCAGGACGGGGCTGCCCGAGGGCGCGCCGCGCCACGGGTGGCGGTCGAAGACGTCGGGGGCCTTGGCGCTGACATCCCGGCAGAGGCACTCCTGGCCGGCGGCCAGCACGTTCACGCAGAAAGCGCCGCCGGCCATGATCCTTGGCCAGGTGGTGGAGGAGCGGCCGGGGAAGAACGCGACGAGCGGGGGGTCGAGGGACACCGAGGTGAACGAGCCGATGACCATGCCGACCGGGGTGCCGTCGGGTTCCTTCGCGGTGACCACCGTGACACCCGTCGGGTAGTGGCCGAGCACGTGCCGGAACCGGCCGGGGTCGTCCGCCGGGCCGCCGCCGGGCGTCGTCGCGGCGGACGTCGACCGGTTCACGCCGGGTGCTCCACGCCGAGCAGAGAGCGGGCGTATCCCGTGGCCCACCAGCTGTGCTGGGCGTTGATGTGCGTCTTGTACGTGGCGACGTCGCGCAGGTACCGCTGCATGCGCTCGCCGTTCGCCAGCGCGCTGGAGCCACTGGCCGAGGCCAGCATCTCGACGGCCTGGCAGGCGAGTTGGCCGGACTGCCGGGCCGTGAGGGAGAGGGCCTGGTCGTCCAGTTCGGAGAAGGGCTCGCCCCCTGCCAGGCCCCGGGCCGCGTAGGCGGTGTAGTCGTCGGTGACCGACAGGATGATCCGCTGCGCGCTGTCGGCCAGAGCCGTGGCCAGGCCGAGGTTGCGCTGGTGTTCCGGATCGTGGCTGCGCGGCTTGAAGGGCGGCAGCGGACTGTTCTTGGTGGTGATGATCCGCTGGTACTCGTCGACCGCGGCCCAGGCGGTGCCCGCCACGATCGAACACAGCTGGATGTTGAAGAACGACATCAGCCGGCCCGCGTACATCGGGTTGCCGTGCAGTTCCACACCCGGCCCGTCGGTGGCGTCGTTCGCCGCGAGGTGGCTCCTGGACACGTACTCGTACGGTACGAGGACGTCCTCGGCCACGACGCTGTTGGAGCCGCTGCCGCGGAAGCCCAGGATCTCGCCCCAGTTGTCGAGCATCCGCCAGCCGGAGGGCACGAGCACCAGGCCCGGCGTGGGCATGCCGCCCTCTTCGTCGATGATGAGCACGCCACCCAGGAAGTGCGTGGAGACGTTGACTCCGGAGGAGTAGTCCCAGCGGCCGTTGACCAGGTACCCGTCGGGGGTCCTCGTCGCGGTGGCGCTCGGGGCGATCGGCAGCGGGGCCCGGAAGTCACCGTCCGGCCCGAACACCTCGCGCTGGGTGCTCTCGGGGAAGCGGCCGGCCACCACCAGGCTGTGGGAGGCGGCCAGACACAGGTTCCAGCCGCTGGACGGGCAGCCGCGGGCCACCTCGGTGACCATCCGGGAGTAGGTCCGCAGGTCGAACTCGTAGCCGCCGAATCGGCGTGGCTGGAGGGACCGGTAGAAACCCGCCTCCAGGAACGCCTTGTGCGTGTCCTCGGAGATACCGGTCCGCTGTTCGGTCTCGTCCTGATGATCACGAAGCCAGGACCTCATGCCGGCGGCCCGGCGCACCAGTTCCTCCGGTGTCAGGTCCGGCTCCGGCTGCGGAATCTCGATGATTTTCTCGGCTGCCTCGGTTGTCTCGGACAATTCGCACCCCATCCGCTGCTGTTCTGGGTCGGCCTGAAGGGAGTGTTGGCAGCGCGGCGAAGGACCGTCCAATGCCGGTCACTGTGGGCTTGATGAGTTTCGTGCATCACAGCAGGTCGGAGGGGGTGACGGGAATGCCGCACATTTCTGCCTGGTGACGTGCGGGGAAGCGCGCTGTAACCTGGCGCGGACCACAATGCCGTGGACCTCGCCTTTCTGGAGGGCGGAGTGGAACTCCGGAGCCTGCGCCATTTCTCGGCGCTCGCGGAGACCTTGAATTTCCGGGTCGCCGCCGAGCGTCTGCACCTCACCCAGCCCGCGCTGACGCGATCGATCGCCGCCCTCGAGCGTGAGCTGGGCGTCCAACTGTTCGACCGCGACAAACGGCATGTGGCGCTCACCGCCGACGGCGCGGAACTGCTCGAACGGGCGGGCGAGGTGCTGGCCGATGCCGAGCGGCTCGCCGCCGCCGCAGACGCCATCAGGGCCAGGCGACGGGACGAGGTGCGGGTCGCGCTCTACGGGGTGGCTCTCGCGGAGCTGACGCATCCGGTCATCGAGGCGTTCTGCGAGCGGTATCCCAGAGTCACGATCCGGGTGCACGAAGCGGACTTCCACCAGGGGCTCGCCCCGCTGCAGGCCGGCGAGTGCGACGTGGCGCTGTTGTGTCTGAGCGTCGACATGCCGGGCCTGACACGCGTACCGATCTTCACCGAGCCCCTTTCCGTCGGGCTGTGGAAGGGGCATCCGCTGGCCTCGGCCGCCGCGGTGGACATGACCGAGGTCTACGACCGGCCCTGGGTCACCCCCCACCCGGGCGACGACTTGTGGGTGGGGGGACGCCACGGGGACGACGACGCCCCGACAGTCGGCTCCCACGCCCGCTCGATCCTGGACATGTCCTCGAAGATCGCCTACCAGCACATGGTGGGACTGATGCCACTGTCGGGCGCCCGGATGTTCCCGCACCCGGGAGTGGAGGCCGTCGCTCCGAAAGAGCCCCTCGACTCGGTGGCCGCGGTCGCCTATCCGAAGACGGGCCACTCGCCCGCCGCCCCGGCGTTCGCCGAGGTCGCACGCCGGGTGGCCCGACGTGCGACCGGCGTTCCGTACGCCGAGATCTCCCAGTAGGAGGGGTCAGCCGCCGTACGGCGGCTCGCCCGCCCAGGCCGCGTGCAGGACGGCGCGCAGATCGTCGGCGGAGGCCGGGCGGGGATTCGCGTACGGCGCCCCGAGAGCGACATCGACCGCACGGTCCACGTCGGCGGCGGTCAGGCCCAGGTCGGCGAGCGATCGCGGGATGCCCAGCCGCTCGCCCAGCTCGTGCAACTCCCGTACCGGATCCGGGACATCGAGCGCCCGGCGCAGCGCCGCCAGTGCCTCGGGAACCGCCGGCGCGTTGAACGCCAGCACATGGGGCAGGACGACGGCGTGTGTCTCGGCGTGCGGCAGGCCGAAGGTGCCGCCGAGCACATGGCAGAGCTTGTGGTGCAGCCCCATGGTGGTCGCGCCGAGACAGGCACCGCACAGCCACGCCCCGTACAGCGCGCGGCTGCGCGCGTCATGCCCCGAGGGGTCGGCGACGATCTCGGGAAGGGCCGCGGCCAGCGCCCGCACACCCTCCTCCGCCATGAGGGAGACGATCGGAGTGGAGTCCGGGGCGTACAGAGCCTCGACGGCGTGCGCGATCGCGTTCATGCCGCTCGTCGCGGACCCCACGGGCGGCATGGTGAGCGTGAGCAGCGGGTCGTACACGACGCTGCGCGGCAACACCTTCGGGTCGCGCCCGGTGCGTTTGACCGCGCCCGCGGTCAGGCCCCAGACGGGTGTCATCTCCGATCCGGCGTACGTCGTCGGGACGGCGACGATCGGCAGGCCGGTGCTGAGCGCGACGGCCTTGGCCAGGCCGGTCACGGAACCGCCGCCGACCGCCACGCAGCCGTCGGCCCGGGCTTCGCGAGCCGCTTCGACGGCCAGGTCGGCGACCTCCACCGGGACGTGCGTCACCGCCCCCGCGTGCAGCCCGGCGCAGGCGTCGCCGAGAGACGCGGCGACGGCACGGGCCGTGTCCAGGCCGTGGTCGTCGCACAGCACGAGGACGCGGCGCAGGGCGAGCAGCGCGACCTCGTCGGGCACCGCGTCCGGGACGGCACCCGACCGGAAGAGGACGCGCATCGGCTGGGCCTGATAGGTGAAGTCCAGGGCGCGTTCCCTCACGCGATCACCGGTTGCAGCACGATGTCGAAGCGCGCCCGGCGGAAGGGGTTGGCCAGGCCCAACTCCGCGGCCTCCTCGGGGGAGTCCACCTCGACGAACTCCTCGACCAGGCTCTCCCTCACGGCGAAGACCGCGTCCGACTCCAGATAGTCGCTGCCCGCCACGAAGATGTGCGTCGTCACTGTGCTGTACCCCTCGGCGCCCACGATGAAGTGGACATGGGCCGGACGGTAGGGGTGACGGCCGGTCGCCTCCAGCAGCGAGCCGACCGGCCCGTCCGTCGGAATGGGATACGGGCTCGGAACGCACGAGCGGAACCAGAACCGCCCCTCCGCGTCCGCTGTGAACAGCCCGCGCCCATTGCCCGGCGGTTGCTTCTTCGGCTGCTGGACGTCGTAGAAGCCCTGGTCGTCGGCCTGCCACACGTCCAGCGTCGCGGCGGGCAGCGGGGTGCCGTCGACGGAGACGACCCGTCCGCTGATCACACACGGCTCGCCGCCGCCGACCAGATCGATGTTCGCCCCGAGTTCACGGACCGGGGACTCGGTCATGTGGAAGGGGCCGAGCACCGTCGAGTCGGTCGCGGCGGCCGCCTTGTGGTCGTTGATCGTCTCGACGAGCATCGACACTCCCAGGACGTCCGACAGCAGGATGAACTCCTGCCGGGTGTCGTCGCACATGTGGCCGGTTGCTGTGAGGAAGTCGATCGCCCGCTCCCACTCGGCCTGGGTCGGCTCGATGTCCCGTACGAAATCGTGCAGGTGACGCGTCAGGGAGGCCAGCACCTCGCGCAGTCGGGGATCGGAGGTGTGGGCGAAGCTTTCCAGCACCGCCGTCGTCGTCGCGGTCTTCGCGGTCTTCGCGGTGAGGTCCATGGCCGCTCAGCCCCGTCCGAGGATCTGCCGCAGTGCGTCCCTCAGTGCGGCCGTGACGTCATCGGCGGCGTCCTGGCGGCGGAAGGCCACGTGGTTGTCCGGCCGCACCAGCAGCGCGCCCGAGTCGCCGATCTCCCGCAGTCGGGCCCAGTCCCCGTACGGGTCCTCGTACTCCTGGCCGGGGCCGATGACCGCTGTGGCGATTCCCAGGCCGAACTCCTTGCCGAGGATGCGGGCGGCCTCCGTCCAGGGCTCGCCGCCGATGCCGGTGATCAGGGTGAACCGGCCGTTCCCGCCCAGGTCCAGGGTGGACAGATTGCGGGTGCCCGCGGAGAGCCAGGCGTGCGGGAGCTTGGCGCCGGGGCGGGTGCTCGGCTGGAAGTGCAGCTCGGGGTCGCGTGCGAAGCCGGGGTCCTCGGTGCCGTCCGGGACGATCGCGGCGGAGGTGTAGCGCTGGTTGAGGTCCACGCCGTGGGCGTTGAACTCGTATGCCTTGAAGGCGATCGCCTCCCGCAGCCGCGCCCGCTGCTCCTCGGCCTCCGTAGTGGCGTCCTTGCGGGCGGCGATGGTCCGCCACAGCTGCTCGGGGGTCTGCGGCGCCAAGCCGCCGAGCGCCTCGAAGACGGGTGCCGTCTCACCGATGGACTGGTTGGCCCGGGTGACGACCTGCTTGCCGACCGGTGCGCGCTCGTCACTGTAGGTGTCCAGCAGGGACGGGGACGCGGTGCCGTCCAGGACGAGCTTCAGCTTCCACGCCAGGTTGTAGGAGTCCTGGATGGAGGTGTTGGAGCCCAGCCCGTTGGACGGTGGGTGCCGGTGGCAGGCGTCGCCCGCGCAGAACACCCGGCCGCTGGAGTACGTCTCGGCGTACATCTCGTTGACCGTCCACGCGGAGGACGACTTGATGGTCACCGGGATCTCGTCGTCGCCGATCAGCTTGCGGACGACGGACAGGGCGTACTCCTCGGTGAGGTCCGGCGGCCCGGCGTCGACGTCGTAGCCCCACACGATCAGCCACTCGTTCCACGTCCGTACGCAGCGCACCAGGCCGGCGCCGATGCCGCCCACGGTCGCGCCGGGGGCCAGCACCCAGTAGAGGGTGGCGGGTCGGTGCGCCACGTACTTGGTGAGGTCCGCGTCGAAGACGATGTTGATGCTGCCGGCCACGCCCATCTGGCCGCCCATCGGCAGCCCGGCGTCCTCGGCCACCTTGCTGCGGCCGCCGTCCGCGCCGATCAGGTACTTGGCGCGGATGGTGTACGTGTCGCCGCGCAGCCGGTCGCGGACCATGGCGGTCACGCCGTCGGCGTCCTGCTCGTGCGACAGGTACTCGGTGCCGAACCGCAGTTGGCTTCCGCGTGCGACGGCCGCGTTCACGAGCACCGGCTCCATGAGGTGTTGCGGCATGTCGCACATGCGGGTGGGGCTCGCCAGCTCGTGCGCGGCCTGCACGAGCGGTTCGTTGCCCCAGGACCTCAGCCGGCCGAGCTCCTCGCCCGCGATGGCGGTGCAGAAGACGGTGTTGCCCATCAGATGCTGCGGGGTGGCCTGGGCGATCACATCCTCTTCGACACCCAGGTCACGCAGCACTTCCATGGTGCGCTGGTTGGTGATGTGCGCCCGGGGCGTGTCCGCGAGGCGTGAGTAGCGGGTGGCCATGACGTTCGGCACGCCATAGGTGCTCAGCGCCAGTGCGGCGCTCGCTCCCGCGGGCCCGCTTCCCACGATGAGCACCTCGGTCTCGACGGTCGGCACGGTTGTCATCGGGAC
The DNA here is from genome assembly GCF_058267695.1 of Streptomyces sp. DF42. Lineage (NCBI taxonomy): Bacteria > Bacillati > Actinomycetota > Actinomycetes > Kitasatosporales > Streptomycetaceae > Streptomyces > Streptomyces sp. DF42. The sequence continues at coordinate 7,201,148 of NZ_CM177859.1, forward strand.
GTTTCCTCCACTGCCGCCAGTCGCTTGTTCAGCCAGGTCATCAGTACCTCGGCCACGTCGTCGGAGTTCTTCTCGCCCATGGGCAGGTGACCGTTGCCCGTGAGCCCCAGGTCCGCCAGGCGCAGCAACTCGACGTCGGCACCGGCCTGGGCGAGGTAGTCGGCGACACCGTGCTGGAACGGCGCGAACGGCGAGGTGTCGGCCGCGACCACGGCGATCGGGAAGCCCTGGAGCCCTGGCAGGGACCGCACGGGGCCGGCCTTTTCGTCCTGGACGAGGCAGTCCTGCAGCCCGTCGCCCCCGGCCTCGCGCAGCCGGAGGCGCAGTTCCTCCGGGGTCCGCGCCGGCGGCTCGTAAGTGATCGGGGCCGCGGTGAGCCCCCACTCCAGCTTTCCGAGGCCGGGCAGTTCGATGAACGGCGGCCCCATCGGCTCGATGGAGACAATGGCCTTTACCCGCCCGGGCCGGGCATCGGCGACCAGCCAGCCGAACGGCGCCCCCATGGAGTGGGTGATCAGCACGGCCGGTCCGATACGGTCCAGCAACTCGGCCCCGCAGCGCCGCATCTGCTCCTCGTTCTCGGCGAAGGTGGGCAGCGTCGGGCCCTGGCCCGCCATCAACTGGTCCAGCGCGGAGTCGTCGCCGACCTCGCCGCTGCCGGGCCACTGGCTGCCAGGTCGTTCGGCCCCGTCGCAAAACAGCCAGCGGATGAACTCGTACGTCGGCGCCGCGCCCTCGATGGGCCCGAGGACATCGGGGTGGTAGGGGGAGCGCCCGTGCCCCGGACGGTCGACCACGTACACGGCGAAACCGGCCTGGACGAACCGGGTGGCCCAGCCGGGGCGGCCGTCAGGCGTCGACAGGTAGTCCGTGCCCTGGCCGCCGCCCCCGTGGACCATCACCACGGGCAGCGGATACCGGAGATCGGCCGGGATCTGGTACTGGACGTACATCGCGGCCTCGGCGGCGGTCCCGGCCTCGGTCGGCTTGCGCCCGACACCGACCCAGAACGCGCCTTGCTCGCTGATCGTCAACGGCGAGGCGGCACGGGCCGGCTCGGCGGTTCCGGGTGGTGGAGAGATGGTCATCGGCGAACCTCCGTCACGGCGTCTGCGCCCATGCCCAGCACTATTGGTGACCGGCTCCCGGGCGGTCCAATGCCGGTTGGGGACGCCGTGATGCATGGCGCTCATCAGCGTCCCCGAGGGCGGCTACTTCACCGGGAAGGTGCGCGTGGCGGCGACGGTGACCAGGGCGTCGGTGTAGAGCGCGGCCTCCAGCTGCTCGACGACCGGCAGTTTGTGCTGCGGGTCGCGGTCGGAGAGGCCGGTCAGGTGGAAGCTGCCGGTGCCGACCCGTCGCTTGGCGCGCACGACGTCGAAGGACGACTCCACGAACTCGGCGACGACGGGCGGCTCACCGGGTAGTACTTGAAGCTGAGGCCCGGCAGCCAAGTGATCAGACGGCCGCTCGGGCTGCGGCCGCGGCCTGCACCTCGCGGGCCGTGAGGCCGTAGTGCTCGCGGAAGGTACCCGTCGGTGGCGACCCAGGAGAACTGCTGGTTCGTGCCGGCGTGGCAGCGGAACTGGATGATGCCGGCACCGTCGGCGGTGGACGCGGCGTTCACGTCCAGGCACTTGCCGCTGTTTGAGGCTCTCGATCTGGAAGTGACCGCTGCCCGCATCGACGAAGCGCCACTGCTGCCAGGGCTTGCCGTTCCAGGTGTACTGGCCGATCTTCGCGCCGTCGTCGGTGTTGGGTGCCTGGACGTCCATGACCTTGCCGCTGTTGCGGTTGGCCAACCGGTAGTAGGTCACCGCCGGTTCACCGGAGGGCACGGTGAGCGCCGTATCCGTGGCCACCGGCACGCCGAGGTTCGGCGATCCGTCCGCGTTCCAGGTGATCTTCTGGATCCGGGTGGTGCGGGTGGCGCCGCAGCCCTGGGTGGACGAGGAGTTGGCGTGGTTACAGTGGACGATCCAGTCCTCGGTGCCGTCCGGAGACTTGAAGAAGATATCCCGCCGAGGAGATCAGGGACACTCTCGCGCTGCCGGACCACGTCCAGGTGCTGCTGTGCGACGCGCGGGAGCGGGAGTCGTGCCGGGATGTGCTGATCGCGTTGAGCGACCAGTTGATCGCGGCGGCGAAGACAAGCGCGACATCCATGGGACGCGCGGGTTGATGGCCGGAATCCCAGCAATTTCGACAGAAAGATTGACCGGTAAGCGTCTCGTCCTTACTGTCTGATCGATTCACCGAACCTCGTTCGATATATCGACACCGTCTGCCTCCCCGCCCCCCGATGGAGCACGCATGACCGCTGCCGCCCACCCCTCCCGCCGCCGCTTCCTCGGTATGGCCGCGACAGTGCCCATGGCCGCGACAGGCGCGCTGGCCCTGGGCGCCGGGACCGCCCACGCGGCCGACTCGGCGTACGTCATGTGCTACTTCACCGAGTCGACCACCCTGGGCGAGGGCACTGACTACGGCCTGCACCTCGCCGTCAGCACCGACGGACTGGAGTGGATGCCGCTCAACCAGAACAACCCCGTCGTCACCCCCACCGAGGGTGCCGTGGGCCTGCGCGACCCGTTCATCCTGCGCAAGCAGGACGGTACGTTCGTGGTGCTCGCCACCGACCTCAAGGGCACCGACTGGACGTACAACAGCCAGTACATCCACGTCTGGTACTCGACCGACCTGCGCACCTTCACCGGCTACCACCGGCTGAAGCTGCATGACATGGTCACCCACAGCTGGGCGCCGGAGGCGTTCTGGGACGCGGGCCGCGGCCAGTACGCGATCATCTACTCGTCGGTCAACTCCAGCGGCCACAACGTGATCATGGTCAACTACACGACCGACTTCGTCACGGTCTCGGCGCCGCAGGTCTTCTTCGACCCCGGGTACGACGCGATCGACGGCGACATGACGGTGGGCGTGAACGGCGTCAACTATCTCTACTTCAAGAACAACAGGAACGGGACGCTGCTGGGCGCCCGCTCCACCTCGCTCGCCCCGGGCAGCTTCACGCCCTTCACTCCGGCCGTCTCACACGGCGGCACCGAGGCTCCGGCCGTCGTCAAGTCCCTCACCTCCAGCACCTACTGGATGTGGGGAGACACCTACACACCCAACGGCGTCTTCTACGCCTGGCAGACCACCGACCTGGCGGCCGGCACCTGGACCCCGCTCGACCAGCGGACGTACACCCAGCCGCTCAACTCCAAGCACTGCGGCATCACCACGATCACCACGACCGAATACGACAACCTCGTCGCCAAGTGGGGCACCCCTACCTGGAACCGGCTGAAGTCGTACAACTTCCCCGACCGCTACGTCCGGCACAGCAACTACCTGGGACGCATCGACCCGTACCCCATCGACCCGCCCTCCGACTCCCAGTGGAAGCTGGTGCCCGGCCTGGCCGACAGCTCCGGGGTCTCCTTCCAGTCGGTCAGCTTCCCGACCCGGTACCTCAGGCACTACAACTACGCGCTCCAGCTGGACGTGAACAACGGGACGTCGACGTTCGCCCAGGACGCCACCTTCTACCGGACGGCGGGGCTGGCCGACTCCTCCTGGTCGTCGTTCCGCTCGTACAACTACCCGACGCGCTACATCCGGCACTCGAACTACGCTCTGCGCATTGACCCGATCTCGACCACGACGGAGAAGAAGGACGCCACGTTCCACGTCGGCTACTGAGCCGCGCCGGCCGGACGGCTACAACCGAGCGAGGTCCGCCGGCAGTTCGGCCGCCGTCGACACGTCCGCCGTCAGCGGGCGGTCGTCGGCGCCGCGGCCGCCACGGCGAAGGCAAGGGCCGAAGGCGGCCCCGGGGGCAGGTGCAACGCCCGTGTCCTGCACGGCGTCCTCGGGGTCGGCGGCCGAGCCGAGCAGACGGTACGCGAGTGAGGCCAGCCGGCCCCGGCCGGCCTTGAACCGATCAGTGTCCGGGCTGTCCCTGCGAAGCGGCTTACGCAGCGGCCCTTGCACCGGCCCGGTCAGGCGCGGTGGCCAGGCGGTGCTTGTGCTTCGGCATGCCGAAGGTCGGGCGATGCCCCACCGGGCCCCCTTGGGGACGCCCGACTTCAGCCGCGGCGTCCGGCCGCCCAGGCGAGCCGGGTGTCGGCATCGATCACGACCTGGTGGTTGGTCGAGTACCGGTAATTCTCCGGCTGCTGGGCAACGCCGTGATCGACCGTGGGGACCAGGGTGCCGTCCACGACCAGCACGGTGTCCTTGCGGAACGGCTTGCGTCGCTGGACGGCGAGCGCAGGTCCGAGGTGGTCGATGATGCGGTCCGCTGCGGACTTGGACACCCCGCACAGCGGCGCCGGCTGGCGCAGGGTCAGGTCAGTCCGCCAGTACGCGGCGACCAACAGCACGCGGCCCTCGAGCGGCAGGCTCCACGGCTGGCCCTTGCGCACCGGATCCGCATCCTCGCGCCGCAACGCGGTGATCACCTTGCCGAACTGACGCAGGCTCAGCCCGGTGAACGGCGCAGGTTCTCGGCGTCAGCGGCGATGCCACGGCAGGGCCGCCGGGTAGGCGTCCTCCTCGCCGGCCTGCTTGAGGGAGGTAACCACGGTGGCGGTGATGGTGGCGAGTTGCTCCACCTGTTCGGGGCTGAGGGCGTCGAACACCACGCGGCGTACGGCAGCAACATGGCCGGGGGCGGCCTTGGTCATCAACTCCATGCCGGCATCGGTGAGTTCGGCCAGCTGGCCGCGTCCGTCGGCCGGATCCTCCCGGCGCCGCACGTAGCCCGACTCCTCCAGGCGGATCACCGCGCGCGTGAGGCGGCTGCGGGTGAACTTCAACTGCTCGGCGAGCAAGGACATCCCCAGGGCGCGGTCGGGTGCCACGGACAGGCGGCCAAGGAGGCTGTAGTCCGCGTGCGTCATGGCCGCGTCGCGCCGCAACTGCTGATCGAGGTAGTCGTTCAGCAGCGTCGAGCAGTCGAGGTAGTTGATCCAGGCTCGCAGCTCTTCGGGAGTGAGCCACCGGGGGGATGTCATGGTGGCCACTTTAACCGAGGTGTTTGCCTGATCAAACACTTCGGAGTAGCGTCCCGCATGTTTGAGGAATCAAACGTCCGCCTTTCCGGCGCTGCACCTGTCGTTCTTGAGCTCTCCGCAGGAGGTCCCCATGTCCGGTTCCGTCCCCGAAGCCGCCCCGTCCGCCCCGCCCGCGCCGCGCTCCCGCGGCCTGACCGTGGTCGCGGGGCTTCTCGCGGCGGCTGTCGTGGCCGTGCTCGGAAACGTGGTGGTCGCGTTGCTCGCCCGCGCGGCGGGGGCGTCGGGCGATTTCGCTCCGCTGCACCTCTCCGCGTACGGGCCGCTGACGGTGTTCGGCGTCGTCCTCGGCGCCATAGGCTGGGCGGTCGTCCGTCGTGTGGCCAAGAACCCGGCGGGGCTGCTGCGGTGGCTGGTGCCCGTGCTCGTGGTCGTGTCGTTCGGGCCCGACCTGTCCCTCCTCGGTGGCGGTACGCCCGGCAGTGGGCCGCTGGCCGTCGCCGCGCTGATGGTGATGCATGTGGTGGTCGCGGTCGTCGCCGTCGCCGCCTATCGGCGCATCCTGCCGCTGCCCGTCCGCTGACGCTGCCCGGCGTGCGCCACGTGTCGGCTGTCGGCGGTGTCCCGGAGGCCTGGACGACCGAGCTCCGGGACACCGCTGTTCGCGCGCAGGTACGGTCGTGCACGTGTTCCGTCCGCGTGACGGTTGCCCATCCCATCCACAGCGTGGATAACCCGGATACGGGATTCGGATCGCGCAGGGGATGGCACCGGCGCTTTGGCGCCCCCATAGTCGTCGCTACCGCACACCGCTGTCCGGATGCCGCCGGCGTGCGAGCTTCCCCAGCATGCCGTGCGCCGCCGGCGCCCGTGAGGCATGCCCACTCCCTTACACCGCCCCCTGGAGTCGCCATGCCCGGTTCCGTGCCCCCGCCGCCTCACGCGGCGGTCGATGACACCACTCCGTCAGCCGCCGCCGTCTCGGGCCCGGCCCATCTGCTGCGGGTGACCCTTCTGATGGCGGGCAGCTGTCTGCCGATCCTGGGGGCGGTGCTGATCGCCCCGGTACTGCCGAAGATGCAGGACCACTTCGCGTCGGTCCCGGGGGCCAAGGCGCTGGTGCCCCTCGCGCTGACCGTCCCGGCGCTGGCGCTGGCGCTGCTGGCCCCGTTCGCCGGGGTGATCGTGGACCGGGTGGGCCGCAAGCGCCTGCTGGTCGTGGCGACCGTCCTGTACGCGCTGTTCGGCACGGCACCGCTGTGGCTGGACTCGCTGGGCGGCATCATCGCCAGCCGGGCCCTGGTCGGGGTCGCCGAGGCCGCGATCATGACCTGCTGCACGACTCTGATCGGCGACTATTACAGCGGTCACCGGCGGGTGAAGTACCTCGCCCTGCAGACCATGTGCGCCTCCGCGTCGGCCACCGTCTTCTTCGTGCTCGGCGGCGCCGCCGGATCGGTGGGCTGGCGCGTGCCCTTCTGGGTCTACGCCGTGAGCCTGGCGCTCGCCCCGCTGATGGCGACCGCCCTGCCCAACCCGGCGGCCCGTGCGGACGGCGAGGAGACTCCGGCCGAGACGGAGGCCCGCCGCTCGTTCCCCTGGCGGCAGTTGGGCGGCATCTGTGCCCTCACCTTCTTCGGGGCGATGGTCTTCTACACCGTCCCGGTGGAGATGTCGTACCTGCTCGACGACCTCGGGGTGGAGAACACCGGCGTGATCGGACTGGCCACCGCGATCGCCAGTGCCGCGACCGTGGGCGGAGCGGTCACCTTCGCCCGGCTGGGGCGTTCTCCCGACCCGATGCTGCCCGCCGTCTTCGCGGTCTGCGCGGTCGGCTTCGGGGTGATGTTCCTCGCGGGCAATGCCCCGCTGCTGGTCATCGGGGCGGTCGTCAACTGTCTGGGCACCGGCATGCTGCTGCCCGCCCTTCTCACCAGTGCCATGTCCCGCCTGGCGTTCGAGGACCGCGGCCGTGGGACGGGGTTGTGGATGACGGCGTTCTTCGGCGGTGAGTTCATCTGCCCGCTGGTGCTGCTCGCCGGGGAGTCCGCGGTCGGCAGTCTCGCCGGTGCGGTGGGCGTGCTGGGGCTGGCCGCCGCCGTCGTCGCGGCGGGGCTGTGGGCGGCCCGCCGCCGGGTGGGCGCCGTCGATCCCCGGCCGTTGCCGGAGCAGTTGGCCTGAGGGGCTGTCCGGCGGATCATGCCGCAGACGCGGGGTCAGGCACGCCCACCTGCGGCGTTGTCGTCGGTTGCCGACGCTCCGCGTCGACGCCCTCCTCCGCCTTGCAGTTGGACGCACCAGACCCCGCTCACCTGGGCCGATGAGTCACCGCTGCTTTCCTGCGACTTGATCCGCCGGACAGCCCCGAGGGCGTGCGGGAAGACCGCCGAGAGCGCGTCGATCACGGGCTGCCGCCGGGCCCGGTCAGAGCCGGCCCGGCGGCAACCCCGCGCTCTGGTCGACGGGCACGGCCTTCCCTGGGTCCTTGCCATGGCTGTAGCCGTTGCCCGCCAGCGTCGCGCCCACTTCCGCGGCCTTCTGCCGCAGCCAGATGTGGCCCGCGTCCTGAGCGTGCACCGGGTGCCACCACATCGCCTCCCGCACCGGTACCGCCTCGAAGGGGCAGGGCAGGACGCGCACCGCGGCCGATCGGACCGCCTTGCGCGCCAGGCGCTCCTGGATCATCGCGATCCGGCGGGTGCCCTCGACCATGAGGGGCAGTAGCTGGAAGGTCTGCACGGACACCTCCACCTGGGGACTGATCCCTATCATGCTGAGCTGGCGGGCGGCCGGGGCGTCGTAGGGACGCTGGTAGACGGCCCAGGGCAGACGCCCCAGCTGGTCCAGGGAGAGTTCGTCACCGATCTCGGGGTGATCGTCGGCGACCAGGAACAGCCAGCGGTCCTGGTGGAGGTCGACGGCGGGCAAGCCGTCGATGATGCCGTGCGGCATCAGCAGTCCGTCGACGGTGCTCAGCACCGCGGCGGTGTTCTCCACGACGGACGGTGCCGGGTGCTGGAAGGTGAGCCGGATGCCGGGCGCCTCCTCGTGCAGGGTGCGCGCGAGTGCGGCACCGAACACGGCCGCCCCGTAGTCGGAGGCGAGCAGGGTGAACTCACGTGACTCCGCCGCCGGGTCGAAGTCGGCCTGGCTGGCGAAGACCCGCTCCAGCAGGTCGCACGCGGTGGCGCTGCGGTCGCGCAGCGCGGCGCCGAGCGGAGTCAGCTCGTAGGCGTTGCCGGTGCGGGCGAGCAATTCGTCGTCGAAATGGCGGCGCAGCCGGGACAGCGCGGCGCTCATGGCCGGCTGGCTGAGTCCGATGCGCTCGCCGGCCCGGGTGACATTGCGCTCCTCCAGCAGCGCGCGAAGGGCGAGGACCAGATTGAGGTCGAGTCGGGACAGGTTCACCGGCAACCACCTAGCAACGAGAGTCATCCATGACGTGGATTCGACACATCCACAGGATTAATTTCCGTGATTGGTCGATCGGGGTCAGAGTAGACCCCATCCCCGCAGGAGGAAATCTGATGGCAATGCTCGTGCAACCTGCCGGCCCGTTCGCGCTCGGCACCTTCTCCGCCCAGGACGGGGAGTCGTTTCCCGGCCTCCTGGCCCATGACCGGGTACTCGATCTGCGCAGCGCCCTGGACTGGGCGCCGTCGGATCTGCGCGCAGTCCTGGAGCGGTGGGAGGAGACCCTCCCCGTCCTGCGCACCCTGGCGGACGACGACTCCCTCGGCCGGCTGCCACTGGAGGGCCTGCGCGTGCACGCCCCCATCGAGCCGCGGCAGATCTTCCAGTCCGGCGCCAACTACCGGCAGCACGTGATCGATCTGGAGGTCGCCCACCGTTCCCCCGACGACCCCCGCACCGTCGAGGAGGCGCGCGCGGAGATCGCCGCGGTCATGGACCGCCGGGCCGCCGAGGACCTGCCCTACGTGTTCATCGGCCTGCCCAGCGCGATCACGGGCCCCTACGACGACGTGGTCCTGCCCGCCTGGGCCGAAAAGCCGGACTGGGAGCTGGAGTTGGCGGCCGTCGTCGCCAAGCCCGCCTACCGGGTGACGGTCGAGGAGGCCCTGGAGTACGTCGCCGGGTACACCATCGCCAACGACCTCACCGACCGCGCCACCGTGTTCCGCCGGGACATGAAGGCCATCGGCACCGACTGGCTGCGCTGCAAGAACGCTCCCGGTTTCACGCCGCTCGGCCCGTGGCTCGTACCCGCGGAGTCGATCGCGGACACCGGTGACCTGCGGGTCACGCTCAAGCTGAACGGCGAGACCATGCAGGACGAGTCCACCAAGGACATGCTCTTCGGAGTCGCCCGGTTGGTGTCGTACGCCTCGCAGACGGCTCAACTCCTGCCCGGTGACCTGGTGTTGACCGGCAGCCCGGCCGGCAACGGCATCCACTGGGGACGCCTGCTGCGCGACGGCGACGTCATGGAGGGTTCCATCACCGGTCTGGGCGTGCAGCGCACCCGCTGTGTCGCGGAGGGAACGGCATGAGCCTGGACCGCCGCGACCCGGAGGGCGCGATAGCCGGGGCCGCCAAGGCGTACTCCAACTGGGGGCGTTGGGGTGAGGACGACGTGCTCGGCACGCTGAACTTCCTCGACGAGGCCAAGCGGCGCGAGGGTGCGGCGCTCGTGCGCCGGGGCGTGAGTTTCTCGCTGTCGCAGCGGTTCGACATGAACGGCCCGCAGAAGGGCTGGCGCCGGCGGACCAACCCGGTGCACACCATGCTCGACACGGGGACCGACGCGGCACTGGGCAACCAGGGTTTCCCGCACGGCATCGGCGGCGCGGACGACGTGATCGCGATGCCGCTGCAGTGCTCCACCCAGTGGGACGGCCTCGGGCACATCTTCGACCACGGCAAGGCGTGGAACGGACGGGCCGCCGAGCAGGTGGTCACCTCCGACGGAGACCTTGTCACCGGCATCGAGCACATGGCGCCGTACGTCGCGGGACGCGGCGTGCTGCTCGACGTGGGCCTGGTCGTCGGCACGGGTGGGGGCACCTCCCGCTCGAGCGGAGCCGAGAGTGGGGGAGAGCTGCCCGACGGGTTCGCCATCACCGAGGAGCACCTCGAGCAGACCGCTGAGGCCCATGGGGTGACCGTCGGCCGCGGCGACATCGTCCTCGTCCGTACCGGACGTCTCGCCCGCGCCCGGCGGGGAGGCTGGGGCGACTACGCGGGCGGCCCCGCGCCCGGCCTGTCGTTCACCACCGCCGGCTGGCTGCACGGCACCGAGATCGCCGCCATCGCCACCGACACCTGGGGTTTCGAGGTCCGCCCCAACGAGTTCGACAACGCCTTCCAGCCGCTGCACCAGGTCGTCATCCCCAACATGGGCCTGCTGATCGGCGAGATGTGGGACCTCGACGCACTCGCCGCCGACTGCGCCGACGACGGCGTGTACGAGTTCTGGCTCACCGCCGCTCCCCTCCCCATCACCGGAGCCGTCGGCTCCCCGGTCAACCCGATCGCCGTCAAGTAACCCGCACCACTGCCGGACGCGCCCTTCCCCGGACAGCAGCGGCGCATCCGGCCCCGCGCCCCCGTCCCCACCTCTGGCCCGCACTCGCAGCGGGCGAGCCGCAGCCCCCGCCGCCCGAAGTCGCGCGGCCCAACCCCGGGAGGAATCCCCGACATGGCTGACAGCCGCACTCTCTCCCAGCCTCCGGCCGGGGGCACACCCACCGTCCTGGTCATCGGCGGGGGCGCCTCAGGCAACGCCGTCACCATCCTGCTGCGCCGCGCCGGCATCGCCGTCGACCTGATCGAGGCCAGGCCGGACTGGAACGCCACCACCGGCTCCGGCATCACCCTCCAGGGCAACGCCCTGCGGGTCCTGCGCGAACTGGGCGTGTGGGAACAGGTGAAAGCCTCCGGATACGCCTTCGGCTCGCTGGGCGTGACCACCCCCGACGGCACCGTCCTGTTCGTCGCCGAGGACATCCAGACCGGCGGCGAGGACCTGCCCGCCACCCTCGGCATGCAGCGCCCCCAGCTGCAGCAGATCCTCATCGACACGGTCCGCGCCTCCGGCGCCGGCGTTCGCCTCGGCATCACCGCCGAAGCGCTGGAGCAGGACGCCGACGGCGTGTCGGTGCGCTTCAGCGACGGCAGCGAGGGCCGCTACGACCTGGTGATCGGCGCCGACGGAGTCAACTCCGCCACCCGCGCCGCGATCGGCATCACGGACAAACCCGAGCCGACCGGCATGGCCATCTGGCGCATCGCCGCCCCGCGGCCCGAGAGCGTGACGCGCACCGACCTCGCCTACGGCGGCCCCGCCTACATCGCCGGCTACTGCCCCACCAGCGAGCACACCATCTACGCGTACGTCGTCGAAGGGTGCCGCGACCGCGCCTCCATCGACCCGGCCACCTACGCCGACGAGATGCGCCGCCTGGCGCGGAGCTACGGCGGGGTCTGGCCGGAGATCACCGAGCACATCACCGACCCGAAGAAGGTCAACTACACCTGGTTCGACCGCCTGCTGGTCGAGGACTCCTGGCACCGGGGCCGGGTCGTGCTCATCGGCGACGCCGCCCACTGCTGCCCGCCCACCCTGGCCCAGGGCGCGGCCATGTCCCTGGAGGACGCCCTCGTCCTCGCCGAGCTGCTCAGCGGGGCCTTGGCCGACGGCCGGGACTGGGACGACGAGCTGCTCCGCGCCTACCACGACCGCCGCATTCCCCGGGTGCGCACCGTCGTCGAGGCGTCCATGCAGATCGGCCAGTGGCAGCTGGACGGTGTGCGCGACGCCGACATGGCGGGGCTGGTCGGCCGCACCATGAACCTCCTCAAGGAGCGCCCGTGACCACCACCGCATCCTCCGCGCCGACCATCGACGTCCACGCCCACCTCCTGCTCCCGGAGGTCGAGGAGGCCGTCGCCGGTCACCCCGGTCTCGCCGAGGCCCGCGCCCTCGACGCGCGCCGCAACGGCCCGGCGGCCCTGGCAGTGAACGGTCCGATGGTCGGCGCGCGCGTGCCGAAGCTGACGGACGCCGCGGTGCGCCTGACGGCCATGGACGCGCAGGGCGTGGACATCCAGCTGGTCAGCCCCTCGCCCTCCCACTACCACTACTGGGCCGAGGCCCAACTGGCCGAGAAGGTCTGCCGACTGGCCAACGAGGGCACCGCCGCACACTGTGCGAAGGCTCCCGACCGCCTGCACGGCCTGGGCCTGGTCCCGCTCCAGCATCCCGACCTCGCGGTCGGCCTGCTCGACCAGGCCCTGGACCAAGGGCTGAGTGGAGTGGAGATCTCCTCGCACGCGCCCGGCCACGAACTGTCGGACCCGGCGTACGAAGCCTTCTGGTCCCGTGCGGAGGAGACAGGCGCCCTGGTCTTCCTGCACCCGTTCGGCTGCTCCCTCGACGAGCGCCTGGACCAGTGGTACCTGTCCAACACCGTCGGCCAGCCCACCGAGAACGCGGTCGCCCTCTCCCACCTGATCTTCTCCGGTGTCCTGGACCGTCATCCGGGCCTGAAGCTGATCGCGGCGCACGGCGGCGGCTACCTGCCCACCCACATCGGCCGCTCGGACCACGCCTGGCGGGCCCGTCCCGACGCCCGGGGCTGTGAGCGGGAACCGAGCAGCTATCTGAAGCAGCTGTACTTCGACTCCCTCGTCCACGACCCCCAGGTGCTGCGGGAGCTGCTGCGAGCGGTCGGCCCGGAACGGGTCCTGCTCGGCTCCGACTTCCCCTTCGACATGGGCACCGACGACCCGCTCGGCGCGCTGCGCGCCGCGGACCTGCCCGACACCGACTTCCACTCCGTCCGCGGCACAAACGCCGCCGCTCTGCTCAACCTCGTCTGAGGAGGACCCCCCCCATGAATAACCGCCTGCTCACCCACCTCCGCCACGTCGACCTCGCCGTGCCGGACTACGACAAGCAACTCGACTTCTACGCCGGAGTCTGGGGCCTGACCAAGGTCGCCGAGGACTCCGGCATCTCCTTCCTCGCCGCCGAGGGCAGCCCGGAGCAGTACGTCGTCCGGCTGCGCAAGGCCGAGGAGAAGCGTCTCGACCTCGTGTCCTACGGTGCCGCGAGCCCGGCCGACGTGGACACCCTCGCCGAGCAACTCCTCGCCGGGGGCGTGCAGTTGATCTCCCAGCCGGGCAAGGTGGAAACACCCGGCGGTGGCTATGGCTTCCGCTTCTTCGACGTCGACGGGCGCACCATCGAGGTCTTGGCCGACGTCGAGGTGCGGCAGCACCGCAGGATCGAGGAGAAGGAGTCGATCCCGGTCAAGCTGTCGCACGTCGTCCTCAACTCGCCGGATCTGGACAAGACCAAGGCGTGGTACGAGGAGCACCTCGGCTTCCGGCTGTCCGACACGCTCGGTCATCCGCACATCGGCGACGTCATGCACTTCATGCGGATCAGCAACCAGCACCACTCCATGGCCATCGCCAAGGGCCCGCACACCTCGCTGCACCACATCTCCTTCGAGATGCGCGGGATCGACGAGTACATGCGCGGCTCCGGCCGGGTGATGCGCTCCGGCGCCCGCAAGATCTGGGGGCCGGGCCGGCACATGGCGGGCGACAACACCTTCACCTACTTCCTCGACCCGCACGGCAACACGGTGGAGTACACGACGGAGTTGGAGCTGCTGGACGAGGACACCTGGCACCCCCACGTCTACGACTTCTCGAAGCCCGAGGTCACCGACCAGTGGGGCACCGCCAACCCCATGAACGAACTGGTTACCAAGGAGTCCTTCAACGACGTCGACCGCGGCGTCTTCGTCGCTCCGCCGGTCTGATCGGCGGAGCCTTCAGTCCCCGGGGGCGCGGTTGCCCTGTCAACTGCCCTGACTCCCATGCCGCGCCCCCGGCCTTCGGGCCACCCCTCACGCCGACAGCCGACAGGAAACCGCCATGCGTTTCGCCGCGTACGAGTACCGCAACCGACGCCACGTGGCCGTCGTCTCAGAGGACGGCACGCTCCACCCCCTGCCCGGCGTCAGCTCACTGACCGGCCTGCTCGCCGAGGGCGGCGGCCTGCCCGAACTGCTCGACGCGGGCTCCGCGACCCTCGACGTCCCGGCCGGCCCCCACATCTCCGACGTACGACTGCTGGCGCCGCTCCAGCCGCCCACCGTGCGGGACTTCGTCACCTTCGAGGAACACGTCGAGGGCGTACGGCGGTCCGTGGACGGGGCTGCCGGGGTACCGGAGCGGTGGTACGCGGCCCCGACGTTCTACTTCGGCAACCCCCACGCGATGTACGGGCCGCACGACGACATCCCCATGCCGCCGGGGTCGAGCGTGCTCGACTTCGAGCTGGAGGTCGCCGCCGTGATCGGAAAGGAGGGCCGCGACCTCACGCCCGAGCAGGCCCGCGACCACATCGTCGGCTACACCGTCTTCAACGACTGGTCGGCACGGGACCTGCAGTCCGCCGAGATGAAGGTCGGCCTCGGCCCCTGCAAGGGCAAGGACACCGCCACCACGCTGGGTCCTTACCTGGTCACCGCCGACGAGCTGGGGAAGTACCGCGACGCGGACGGCTTCCTGCGCCTGGCGCTCACCGCCGAGATCAACGGCGAGGTCGTGGGCAAGGATCTGCTGTCCAACATGAGCTGGACCTTCGAGGAGATGGCCGCCTACGCCTCACGCGGCACCGTCGTCCGCCCCGGCGACGTCCTCGGTTCCGGGACCTGCGGAAACGGCGGCTGCCTCGCCGAGCTGTGGGGTGTACGGGGCGAGAAGTCCCCGCCTCCCCTGAAGCCCGGCGACACGGTCACCCTCACCGTCGAGGGCATCGGCTCCGTCTCCAACACCGTGGTGGCCGGCCCGGACCCCGTGACCGTTCCCGTCGCCCGACGCCGCACGAGGCAACGGCCGTGACCGATCTCCATCCCTGGGGGCACCTCCCGGCCGAAGGCTGGGGGAGGCTTCTCGGCCGGGTCGTCGTGGTCACGGGCGCGGCCGGTGGCCAGGGCGCCGCGGAGGCCGAGGCGCTCACCCGCGAGGGCGCCCGGGTGATCGCCACCGACGTCTCGGAGTCACCCGGCTGCCGCCGTCTCGACGTCACGAACGAGAAGGACTGGGCGGAACTCGCCGCCGACCTGCGTGAGGCGTACGGACAGGTGCACGGCCTGGTCAACAACGCGGGCGTCACCTGGCGGGCCCGGATCGACGACGTACGCCCCGAGGACATGGCCCGGGTCCACGCGGTCAACGTCACCGGCCCGCTGCTGGGCATCCAGCATCTTGCCCCGCTGATGCCACCCGGCTCCTCGATCGTGAACGTCGGCTCGTCCGCGGCGCTCACCGGCCACTACCCGGTCGCCTACACGGCCAGCAAGTGGGCGCTGCGCGGCCTGTCGCGGACCGCCGCCATGGAACTGGGGCCCGTCGGCATCCGCGTGAACATCGTCCACCCCGGCTTCATCGAAACGGACATGACCGCCTCCGCGGCGCCCGCTTTCCGAGAGGCGAACGTCCGCGAGACACCGCTCGGCCGCACCGGAACCGTCGACGAGATCACCCCGCTCGTCGTCTTCCTTCTCTCCGACGAGGCGTCCTTCATCACGGGGGCCGAGATACCGGTCGACGGCGGACTCACCGTGCACGGCGGCGCCAAGTCGATCTCTGACGCCCTGCGCGCGGACGCCTGAACCGGCGACCACGCAGGACAGCCACGACAGAAAGGCCCTCTCTCATGGACAAGGTCCGCGCGAGCGCCGCCGAGGCGGTCGTCGACATCCCCGACGGCGCGTCGCTGGCCGTCGGCGGCTTCGGCCTCAGCGGCATCCCCGGCGTGCTCATCCAGGCACTCCACGTCCAGGGCACCACCGGCCTGGAGGTCGTGTCGAACAACTGCGGTGTGGACGGGCGCGGACTGGGAGTCCTGCTGGCCGACGGCCGGATCGCCCGTGTCACGGGCAGTTACGTGGGCGAGAACAAGGAGTTCGCCCGTCAGTACCTGTCGGGCGAGCTGGAGGTGGAGCTGGTGCCGCAGGGCACGCTGGCCGAACGGCTGCGCGCCGGGGGAGTGGGCATCCCCGCCTTCTACACCCCGGCAGGGGTGGGCACCCAGGTGGCCAGGGGAGGGCTGCCCTGGCGTTACCGGCCCGACGGCACGGTCGCGGTGGCCTCCCCGCCCAAGGAGACCCGCGACTTCGCGGGCCGCGCGTACGTCCTGGAGCACGGCATCACCACCGACTTCGCCCTCGTACGGGCCTGGCGCGGCGACCGCCACGGGAACCTGGTCTTCCGTAAGTCCGCCGCCAACTTCAACCCGCCGGCCGCGATGGCGGGCAGCATCACCGTCGCCGAGGTGGAAGAGCTCGTCGAGCCGGGCGCGCTGAGCCCGGACGAAATCCACCTGCCGGGCATCTTCGTCCAGCGGATCGTGGTCCTCACCCCGACCGAGGCCGCCGACAAGCAGATCGAGCACCTTTCCCTTTCCGCGTCTTCGACACGAGGGGCCGTACGCGCATGAGCACCACCCTCGGAACGCAGCTGGGCTGGACCCGGGACCAGATGGCCGCCCGCGCCGCCGCCGAACTCACCCACGGCGCCTACGTCAACCTCGGCATCGGCCTGCCCACCCTCATCCCCGGCCACCTGCCCCCGGACGTCCATGTGGTCCTGCACTCCGAGAACGGCATCCTGGGCACAGGCCCGTACCCGACCGAGGCCGAGGTCGACCCCGACCTGATCAACGCGGGCAAGGAGACCGTCACGGTGCTGCCCGGGGCCTCCTTCTTCGACTCGGCCCTGTCCTTCGGCATGATCCGGGGCGGCCACATCGACACTGCCGTGCTCGGCGCGATGCAGGTCTCCGCCGCAGGCGACCTGGCCAACTGGATGATCCCGGGCAAGATGGTCAAGGGCATGGGCGGCGCGATGGACCTCGTCCACGGCGCCCGCCGCGTCATCGTCCTGATGGAACACACCGCCAAGGACGGCAGCCCGAAAATCCTCACCGAATGCACCCTGCCGCTCACCGGCGAACAGTGCGTCCACCGCATCATCACCGACCTCGGCGTCCTCGACGTCACACCCGAGGGCCTCGCTCTCGTGGAATGCGCGCCGGATGTCACCGCCGAGGACATCGCCGCCCGCACCGACGCACCTCTGATCCGGAAGTCGTGAACCATGGACGCGTCGGGCGGGCAGGGACCACGGTTGCTGCCCGCCCGGGCGTCGGTGGGCACGGTGCACCTTGTGGGCCGCGGCCTCTGTCGCCGGAGGTGCCGTCGGCGCGCCCGGCGCGTGCCGCTTCGCGGGAGGCTCCCCATGGCCGCCGTGACGGGTGCCCCGACCTCGGCACCACGTGGGAGTGGTTCGACTTCGGCTCGTACGGCGCGATGTCCTCGACTCGTCTTCGCCGGCGTGGGTGACCGGCTCGGCTTCTGCTGATCCTGCTGCCCCGCGTACAGGGCTTCAGCCTGAGCGCGGAGTCCACGGCGGCGCACATCATGGCGATGGCGTACGCGCCGCCGGGCCGTCGCGCGCTGTACGGGGCCGTGGCGAACATGGGCTCGTCGGCTGGGCAGGTCCTCATCGCGGTGACCCCGCTCGGGCTGCGCAGCATGATGGGCGAGGACGCCTTCGTCTCCTCGGCCTGGCGGATCCGACCGGGAGGGACCGACGCCCATGACTTCAGCGGGCATCCGTTGCCTTCCGCCGCCGCGCTGGTCCTCTTGACCGGCTCCACGTGCCTGACCGGTTCTACGTACCTTGTCCGCCGTCCGCGCGGAATCTGAGGACGTCGAATGCGGTGAGGGCCACATGCAGTTCCGTGCAGTTCTCGCCGGATTCGAGGTCGCAGTCCAGAAGGCGCTCGATGGTGCGCAGGCGTTGGTAGACGGTCTCCCGCGACAGCCCGCCTCGGCGTGCGGCCGTGGTCTTGTTGCCTGCCGCGTCCAGATAGAGGCGCAGGGTCGTCAGCAGCTCGCTGCCGTGCCGGGAGTCGTGGTCGATGAGGCGGCCGAGCCGTCGCTCGGCGTAGTCCTGGATGCGGGTGTCCTCACGCAGTGCGTACAGCAGGCGCCGCAGGCCGATGTCGGACAGCTCGTGGAAGGAGCGGTCCGACGGGAGGGGCTGGCCGGGTGGGGTGGCCTCGGCGACGCGGGCCGCCTCGTGGAAGGAGCGGGCGCTGTCCCGGAGGTCCGTGACCTCCGAGCCGACGGTCACGATCGCCTGCGACACCAAGGCACGCGTGGAGCTGCCCACGTGTTCGACGGCGGGCCGCCACGGCTGGGTGGGACGCAGGGCCAACAGGATGCCGAGACGGCCCGGAGCCAGCTCGCCGACGAGCGCCGGTGCCCCCGCCGCCTGGAGCTCCTGGGGAAGACGGCCCTCCAGCACCGCGCTGCCGTCCGCCGTGGGGAGGTCGACGAGGATGGCGCGGTACCGCCTGTCTTCGGTGGGCAGGCCCAGTGCGGCGATGCGGGCCCGGGCGTCCTCGGGTGAGCGGTGGCGCTGACCCGCCAGGTCCTGCAAAGCATTTCGGTGTGCCGTGCGTTCCCAGGGCGTGGGGTGAATGAGGCGGGCGACGGTCAGGGCCATCGCTGTCCTCTCCAGCACGGTGACGGGCTCCGGCGCAGAGGCCGGCCCGGCGGCTCCGGCCGGGAGCATGACCACCCGGCCCCAGCGCTCACCCTGGTACTCCACGGGAGCGACGAGCCAGCCGGCCGTGCCGCTGCCGTCGGCTCCGAACGGGATCTCTCGGGAGCGCTCCTCCCAGTTGCAGAGTGCCTCTTCCGCCGTGTTGCCGGAGGGCTCACACATCAGTGCCTGGTGCATCAGGTTTTCCAGGACGACCGTGTGGCCGCTCATCTCGGCCGCCGCGCGCACCACCTCCTCCGGGCCGGCCCCGCGCAAGGTCAGGGCGGTGAACGCCTCGTGGATCCGCTGGGTCCGGCGCATCGCCTCGGCCTGGTTGCCGAGGATGAGGCTGTGGACGACCTGAGTGACCTCAAGGAAGTTGACGTCCTTGGCCAGGGTGATCAGCGGGAGGCCGCGGGCGTGGCAGGCGTGCACGAGCGCGTCGGGCGGGCGGTGGTAGCGCCGTACGAGTTCGATCACCAGAGCCGCCGCATGGACGTCGGCGAGTTCGTCGACGTACCGGCGCACGCCCGCGGCGTCGTCGGGCAGGGGCATGCCGGTGGTCAGGACGAGTTCGCCGCCCTTGAGGAAGGAGGCGGGGTCCGTCAGCTCGGTGATGTGGACCCAGCGCACCGGCCGGTCGAGGTGGATGACACCGGTGACGACGTGGGGCTGTCCGGCGGCCAGGACGGGAAGGGCGAGCACATCGGCGACGGTCGGCGTATGGCCTGCGGTGGCCGCGGTGAGGTCGTCCGTTGTCGGCGGACGAGCCCTGGTGCGGTGGTCGTTCACGGTGTCTCCAGGGGCCCTGCTCGCGCGGAGCCGCGAGTTCGGGGAATGCCCTGTCACTCTGACAAGCGCCGCTGACCTGCGCAAGAGGCAGCCCACAGTGGCTGCCGTGGCGAAGAGCGACGGCTGCGGTGCCGCGAGGTGGACACAACGTCCGGACGCAGTGCCCAGGCCGGACCTCGTCGCCGACGCGGTGGAGCGCGGCGCCCGGGTCCTGGTCGGCGGCCGTACCCCCGAGGGGCAGGGCTGCTTCTACCCGCCGACCGTACTCACGGACGTCACCCCTGACAGCCGCCTGATGGGCACGGAGATCTTCGGTCCCGTCGCGGCGATCCCCAGCTTCGACGACGAGGACGAGGTGGTGAGCCGCGCCAACGACACCCTCCGGGGACTCGTCGGCTACGTCTTCACCGAGGGACTCGACCGTGCGCTGCGGGTGAGCGAGCGGCTGGAGGTGGGCATGGTGGGGCTGAACACGGGTCTCGTGTCCAACCCGGCCGCACCCTTCGGCGGGGTCAAGCAGTCCGGCCTCGGTCGCGAGGGCGGCCGGGTGGGCCTCGACGAGTTCCTGGAGTACCAGTACCTCGCGGTGCCCGTGGGATGACGGCGGTCCTCCTGCTCGATCCGCGCCAGTAGTTCTTGCCGACGCCGTGTGGTGAGCAGGGACCCCGCGACGCCGGCCTTCCGCGCGTTCTTCGGCCGGTCGTGGTCGCGTGGCTGTGTACCCGCAAACCTCGCTGACGCAGGGGTGACCCCGGAGGACGGGATCACCCCTGCGACACCCTTTCGGCATCGCTGAGTCAGTCGCAGTCGCGCACCCTGATCGTGTAGATGCCGCGGCCGTGGGTGGCCGCGTACAGCGACCGACCGTCGGGGCTCAGCTTCAGTTGGAGTACGGCGACGGCCGGGAGGCTGCCGACGCGCTGCCACGTCGTGCGGCCGGGCGCCCGGTAGACGACACCGAGGTCGGTGCCCACGGCGAGGCCCCCGTTCGGAGTGACGACGGCGGAGTCGGTCGGCACGTCGGGGAGGTTCTTGGAGATGTCCTTCCAGGTGGTGCCGCCGTCCTTGGACTCGAAGACGTGGCCGACGCCGGCGCCCGGACCCTCGGTCCACTGCCGGGAGAAGCCGTTGACCGTGAGGTAGACGTGGCCTGCGCTCTTCGGGTCGATGGCGAAGCCGCTGAGGTAGCGGTTGGGCACCGTCCCGTCGACGGGCAGGGTGATGTCGTGCCAGCCCGTTCCGTCCGCGTTGCCGACGGAGATGCCGCGGGTGAAGCCCTGGTTGTTGCAGGGGCCGCACCAGGCCGCGTACACCGTGCCGCCCGAGGCCGCGACGGCGGTCGCGGTGCGGCCGGCGCCGAGGTCGTACAGGCTCTTCCACTCCGAGCCGCTGCGGATGGCGTATCCCTTGGTCTGCGCCCAGATGTGCCGGCCGCCCGCGATCCACGTCGAGGAGTTCTTCGCGTCGGCCGCGAGCGGGGCGATGAAGCGGGCCTCGCTGGTCGCGTTGTCGGCCGGGGCGACGTTGTACGAGGTGGCCTTGTTGGGGTCGGTGACCCAACTGCCGTCGTTCACGGCGCAGTTCTGGGTGACCTGGATGGAGAGGTAGACGTACTCCTCGGCGATGTTGCACCCGTTGGCCGGGTCGGTGAGGGTGTCGCCGCCGTCGCCGCCGAAGTCGGAGCCCATCACACGGTCGTTGCTGCGCAGGATGGACTGGCCGTTGTCCTGCAGGCCGCCGGTCACGGAGACGCCGCCGTGGTCCAGGTCCTTGCCGACGCCCACCGAGTAGTACTGGAGGGTGTCGATGGTGCCGTCGTTGAGTGAGGTCCAGTCGGTGGCGTGTCCGGAGGTGTCCTGCGAGCCGTCGACCGGGCGCTTGTAGACGCCACCGTCGTTGCCGGCGTAGACGAAGCTCTTGCCGTGGTAGCTGCCGATCGCGACGCCGTGCTGGTCGGAGTGGGTGGTCTGGTTGCAGTCGCCGGTCTGCTTGGCCGGGTCGATGGACCAGCAGGGGAAGGTGAAGTTCCAGTACGGGCCGACGGTGGACCAGGTGCTGCCGCCGTCCTTGGTCTCGTAGACCTCCTCAAGACCCGCGTACACGTGGTCGGCGTGCGCCGGGTCGACGGCCAGGAACTGGTTGTACCAGGCTTGTACGCCCGGCATGTAGCCGCTGGTGGTCAGTGCCGAGCCGTCGGCGGCCAGGCCCTTGTAGTCGGCGATCTTCGTCCAGGAGCCGGTGGGGGAGCCGGACTTGGAGACGTAGATGCCCTCCAGGCCGCTGTCCGGGTTGGTGTTCAGCTGCTCGGGCGACTGGTCGATGGCGTAGTAGCGGGAGCCGTCGGCCGAGCGGGCGAAGGTGACGTTGCCGACGTCATCCGGGTCGACCGGCAGGTCGCCCAGACCACTGGTGATCCGCGTCCAGGCGCCGCTGGAGTTCTTGGTGTAGAAGCCGTTGTAGTCGTCGCCGCTGCGCCAGCCGACCGCGAGGACGACCTTGCTCGAATCCTTCGGGTCGATCGCGATGTCGTTGGCGATGTTCTTGTACGGGGCCGACGGGTCGCTTGCCTTCGAACCGCCCAGCAGATAGTCGGGGTTGGGCGCGAACTCGAGCTTCCAGTGGCCCTTCAGTGTCTTGGTGGAGTGGCTCCACACGCCTTCGCTGGTCGCCGCCCACACCTTGCCGCCGCCGAAGCGCAGCTCGTGGATGGTGGTGGACTCCAGTTCGTCGCCGCCGACCCGGCTACGGGTGGAGAAGGCGCCGTGGTGCGGGTGGGGCAGGACGTAGACGCCGCTGCCGAGGTAGGCGTCCGCATTGGTGGTCGCCTCGCCGGTGCCCAGCCACAGCCGTCCGCCACCGTCGAGTGCGAGCGCGCCGGTGGACTGTGCCGGCAGCCGGTCGCTGATGGGGTGCCAGTGCCCGCCGCCGGAGCGGGAGCGCCACACGCCGCCGCCCGCACTGCCCGCGTACACGTACCCGTCGTCGTCGGCGGCCATCGCGGCCATCCGGCCGGTGACGTTGCCCGAGCCGCCGCTGGAGTTGGAGTCGATGTCCCGGTAGCGCGGGTCGTCGGAGTTGTACGGCTGGTCGGTGACTTCGCGCCAACTGCCGCCGGTGCTCCGCAGGTTGGTCAGGTCGTCCCAGGCGGCACCGTACGCGCCCGGCGCGACGACGCCCGGCGAGGTACGCGCCTCGGCGTACTGGTCCGCGCCCTCGGCTATCTCGTCGGCCTCGTTGCCGTCGTCGCCGTCTCCGTCTCCGCCCTTCAGGCTGGGGCTCATGGAGCCCACCGACTGCTCGCGCTGGGCGGCGAGCCGGGCGAGGCTGCGGGCGCCGAAGGGGCTGTTGTTCTGGCCGGAGGCGGCGCTTGCGGGTATCGCGACAAGTGCGGCGGTTGCAGTGATGGCGCAGCTCGTGAGCCATCGTCTCTTGCGGGTTGGTGCTGACACCAGATCCTCCCAAACGGGCATGCGTACGGCCGTCGCTGGGACCTGATCACGGGCGGGACGGCGTGTCCGAAACTTGGACAGTCTTTGACCAGAACCTGTCACTTCGTGTACGGGGTGTGGATCGGGCGAGAGATCGGCGGCTTGCCGGCCTGCTGCTGTCGATTCCGGCCTCGGTGCCCCGCCTCCGCCTGAGCCCCGCTCGCCGATCGGGCAGGCGCATGACTGCCGTCGGCAATCGCGTCGGTGGATGATGGGCGGCACGGACGCCGAGGACCGGCGGCGTCACCGAGGAGGGGATCGAGGAGGGAATCCACGTCCATGACAGCTCCGCAGTCCCAGGCAGTCCCGGCGTCACCGGCCCGGATGCGGCCCTGGCGGTTCGTGGTGTGGTTCGGCACGGTCAGCCTGCTCGCGGACTTCGTGTACGAGGGCGCCCGCTCGATCACCGGACCACTGCTCGCCTCGCTGGGCGCGTCGGCCCTGGTGGTGGGTGTGGTCACGGGCGCCGGAGAGGCGGCGGCGCTCGGACTGCGGCTGGTCTCGGGGCCGTTGGCGGACCGCACCCGACGCTTCTGGGGGCTGGCGATCGCCGGATACGCGCTGACAGTGTTCTCCGTACCGCTGCTGGGCGTCGTGGGAACCCTGTGGGTGGCCTGCGTGCTGGTGATCGCCGAACGGGTCGGCAAGGCGGTCCGCTCACCCGCGAAGGACACCCTGCTGTCGCATGCCACAGCAGCGACCGGGCGGGGGCGCGGCTTCGCCGTGCACGAGGCGATGGACCAGGTCGGCGCACTCATCGGCCCGCTCGTCGTGGCCGGCATGCTCGCGCTGACCGGCGGCGACTACGGACCGGCCCTCGGGGTGCTCGCCGCCCCGGGCGTCGCGGTACTCGGGCTGCTGGTCTGGCTGCGGGCGCGCGTGCCCGATCCGGAGGCGTACGAGCGGGAGGCAACCCCTCCCGCGAACGCACCCGCGCCGGACGGCCGCCTGCCGCGCGCGTTCTGGACGTACGCGACGTTCACCGCCGCCACCACCGCGGGCTTCACCACCTTCGGCGTGCTCTCCTACCACCTCGTCCAACGCCACCTCATGACGACGGCATGGGTGCCGGTCCTGTACGCCGCCGCCATGGTCGTCGACGCTCTCGCCGCACTGGCGACCGGCTGGCTGTACGACCGTGTCGGGCCGCGGGTGCTGGTCGCCCTGCCGGTGCTGACCGCCGCCGTCCCGATGCTGGCGTTCACGAACACGGTGGCGGTGGCCGTGATCGGCTCCCTGGTGTGGGGCGCGGCCATGGGCATCCAGGAGTCCACGCTGCGCGCCACGGTCGCCGACCTCGTGCCGTCAGGGCGGCGCGCGACCGCGTACGGAGTCTTCGCGGGGGTGGTCGGCGCAGCGAGTCTGGCGGGCGGCACGATCACCGGAGCCCTGTACGGCGCGTCGATCCCGGCCCTGATCGGGGTGGTCGTGACCGTACAGGTGCTGGCGCTGGTCGTGCTCGCGGTCAGTGGGACCGGACGGCTCGGCCGGCGCCCGGGCGGGTGAGGCTCCGGGGTGGCCCGCGCCCGGGCAACCATGGAGAGCCTGCTGCCGGAAGCCGAGAGTCAGGCCGCCAGAGCGGCTTGATGTGATGGTCGGCGCCTGCCGGGGGCGCCGACCATCACCTGAATGGGAGTCATGGGCTGCCCGCCTGCCCGCCTGCACCCCGGCCGCAACTGGCAACGCCCGCGAAGGCGGCCAAGCCGGACGGTGTGGCCGGCGCCTGACCGAGGGCACGCAAAGGTGGGGATGCCGGCTGGAGGTCACACGGCCCCAAGCCCGCCGACGCCCCCACCCCCCGGATGAGAGGGGCCACTTGACGGGAGAGAGGGAGATCACTCCAGGTGGTGCGGTATTGGCCAGGTTCGCGACACACGGTACCGTCGGTCTGATATCGACGACGGCAAGACGGAAGCCGGTGAGAGTCCGGCACGGTCGCGCCACTGTGTGCCGCCGCCCCGAGGGGGGTGGTGGCGAGTCAGACCCGTAGCCGTCGTCATGTGCACCACCGAGATGGGACGCGAGCTCCCGAGGAGGCCCTGCCATGGCGCAGCATGTCGCCCAGCCGACAGTCACCACCCCCGTCGTACCCGCCAAGCTGCCGCTGAAGGACATAGCCCCCTGGGCCGTCTTCGTCGGCGTCCTGATGCTGGTCCTGCTCTACTTCGTCGGCGCCGAACAGGGCGCCACCTCCGTGTTCAGCGGCACGGACGTCCATGAGTGGGTACACGATGCCCGCCACCTGCTCGGCTTCCCCTGCCACTGATACGAGGGACGCCGCACACCCATGAACTCCACGACGGTAAGAAACCTCCTGGTGCGGGGCATGCTCGCCGGCCTCGCCGCCGGAGTCCTCGCCCTGGTCGCCGCCTATCTGCTCGGTGAACCGTATGTAGACAAGGCGATCGGCTTCGAGGAGGCGCACTCCCACGAGCACGAGATGGAAGTCGTCTCCCGCTCCCTGCAGTCAACCGCCGGTCTCGCCACCGGCGTTCTGCTCTACGGGGTCGCGTTCGGCGGCATCGCCGCGCTCGCCTACTGCTTCGCCCTCGGCCGCGTCGGCCGCTTCTCGCCGCGGGCGACCGCGCTGCTGCTGTCCGGCTGCGCGCTGCTGGCGGTGTACGTGGTGCCGTTCCTGAAGTACCCGGCCAATCCGCCGTCGGTCGGCGAGCCCGACACCATCGGCAAGCGGACCACCCTGTACTTCCTGATGATGCTGCTCAGCGTGCTCCTTGCGATCGCAGCCACCATCCTCGGCAAGCGGCTCCAGCCGAACCTGGGCACCTGGTGGGCGACGATGGTCGCGGTTGCCGCGTTCGCCGTCGTGATCGGCCTGGCGTACGAGTTCCTGCCCGTCGTCAACGAGGTGCCGAAGGACTTCCCGGCCACCGTGCTGTGGCGGTTCCGACTCGCCGCCCTGGCCATCCAGGCCACCCTCTGGGGCAGCTTCGCACTCGTCTTCGGCGAGCTGGCCGAGCGGTTGCTGAACCCGAAGCCCGTGTCGGCGGCCGCGAAGGCGACGGTCGCCGCTCCCAGCTGACCACGCATCGAACAGGTGAGAGGGCCCACGGAACCATCCGGGGGCCCTCTCACGTTCTTCGGACATCCGAACGCGAAGGCGAGCAACGCCATCCGGGGCTACCGGGCGGTGATCGATCCGGCTTCCGTGGGCCGTTCCTTCGACGTGCTGATCGACCTCGGTCTTGAGGCGCAGGACGCGGAGATGGTCGAGCGCTTCTAGGAGGCCCTGGCGCAGGCGGAGGAAGTACGGGAGTTGCGGAGGCTGTTCGGCAGCCCCGACCAGTCCGCACGCGTGGCCGTCGCCGATCTGCCCGCCTGAGAGACGTTTCTGAGCCGGCGGGTCATGACCATTCCCCGGATCAGGAACGTCATCTCGCACTTCACGATGAAGACCGTCAAGCCGGGCCCGAGCTCGTAGGCGAACGACGGCCCGCAGGCGAACGACGTCCGGGCCGGCCCCTGTGGGCCGGCCCGGACGTCGTGGTCAGGCAGGTCTGGCGGTCGGACGGCTCGGACCGTCGGACGAGGTCGAACCTCAGACGAGGTCGAAGCGGTCCGCGTTCGAGACCTTGACCCACGCGTCGACGAAGTCCTTCACGAACTTCTCCTTCGCGTCGTCGGCCGCGTAGACCTCGGCGACCGCGCGCAGCTCGGAGTTCGAGCCGAAGACGAGGTCGGCGCGGGTGCCGGTCCACTTGACCTCGCCGGTCGCGTCGTCGCGGCCCTCGAAGGTGTTCTGGTCCTCGGAGGTGGGCTTCCACGTCGTGCCCAGGTCGAGCAGGTTGACGAAGAAGTCGTTCGTCAGCTTGCCCGGGGTGTCGGTGAAGACGCCGTACGAGGTCTGCTGGTGGTTGGCGCCCAGGACGCGCAGGCCGCCGACGAGGACGGTCAGCTCGGGGGCGCTCAGGCCCAGCAGGTTCGCCCGGTCGAGCAGCAGGTACTCGGCCGGCAGGCGGTTGCCCTTGCCCAGGTAGTTGCGGAAGCCGTCCGCGGTGGGCTCCAGCGCCGCGAAGGACTCGGCGTCGGTGTGCTCCTCCGTGGCGTCCACACGACCCGGGGTGAAGGGCACCTCGATGTCGTGACCGGCGTCCTTGGCGGCCTTCTCCACGGCGGCGGCGCCACCGAGGACGATCAGGTCGGCCAGGGAGACCTTCTTGGCGCCGGAGTTGAACTCCGCCTGGACACCCTCCAGGACCCGCAGGACCTGCGCCAGCTGGTTGGGCTCGTTGACGTCCCAGCCGGCCTGCGGCTGCAGACGGATACGGGCGCCGTTGGCACCGCCGCGCTTGTCGCTGCCCCGGAACGTCGAGGCCGACGCCCACGCCGTGGAGACCAGCTGGGAGACGGTCAGACCCGAGTCGAGCAGCTTGGCCTTGAGGGACGCCACCTCGGCGGCGTCGATCGGCCGGCCCTGGGCCTCGGGCAGCGGGTCCTGCCACAGCAGGGTCTCCGCCGGGACCTCGGGGCCGAGGTACAGCGACTTCGGACCCATGTCACGGTGGGTCAGCTTGTACCAGGCGCGGGCGAAGGCGTCCGCGAATTCCTGGGGGTTCTCGTAGAAGCGACGCGAGATCGGCTCGTAGACCGGGTCGAACCGCAGCGACAGGTCGGTCGTGAGCATCGTCGGGAGCTTCTTCTTCGACGCGTCGTGCGCGTCGGGGATGATCGCCTCGGCGTTCTTCGCCACCCACTGGTTGGCCCCGGCAGGGCTCTGCGTGAGCTCGTACTCGTACTCGAAGAGGTTCTTGAAGAAGCCGTTGCCCCACTGGGTCGGGGTGGCGGTCCAGGTGACCTCGAGGCCACTGGTGATCGCGTCGCCGCCCTTGCCGGTGCCGTACGTGCTCGCCCAGCCCAGGCCCTGCGCCTCGATCGGGGCGGCCTCGGGGTCCGCGCCGACGCTCTCGGCCGGGCCGGCGCCGTGGGTCTTGCCGAAGGTGTGGCCACCGGCGATGAGGGCGACGGTCTCCTCGTCGTTCATCGCCATCCGGCGGAAGGTCTCACGGATGTCGCGGGCCGCGGCGATCGGGTCCGGGTTGCCGTTCGGGCCCTCCGGGTTGACGTAGATGAGGCCCATCTGGACCGCGCCGAGCGGGCTCTCCAGCTCACGGTCGCCGGTGTAGCGCTGGTCGTCCAGCCAGACCTTCTCGGGACCCCAGTACACGTCCTCCTCGGACTCCCACACGTCCGCGCGGCCGCCGGCGAAGCCGAAGGTGTCGAAGCCCATCGACTCCAGGGCGACGTTGCCGGTGAGGATCATGAGGTCGGCCCAGGACAGGCTCTTGCCGTACTTCTTCTTGACGGGCCACAGCAGACGGCGGGCCTTGTCGAGGTTGCCGTTGTCCGGCCAGCTGTTCAGGGGGGCGAAGCGCTGCTGACCGGCGCCGGCGCCGCCGCGGCCGTCGCTGATGCGGTAGGTGCCCGCGCTGTGCCAGGCCATACGGATCATGAAGGGGCCGTAGTGACCGAAGTCGGCCGGCCACCAGTCCTTGGAGTCCGTCAGCACCTCGGCGATGTCCTGTTTGACCGCTGCCAGGTCGAGACTCTGGAACGCCGCGGCGTAGTCGAAGTCCTCACCGAGCGGGTTGGCCACGGCCGGGTTCTTGGCAAGGATCTTCAGGTTGAGCTTCTCCGGCCACCACTGGCGGTTGCCGCCGCCCTGGGTGGGGTGAAGGGCACGGTCGTGCGCCACCGGGCACTTCGCTTCGGCGACGTCGTTCTTCTCGGACATGGGAATCCTTCCGGGGGTTGGTGCTCAGGCCGTGCGAGCGGTGGAACAGTCGGGGCACAGGCCCCAGTAGATGACCTCGGCCTCGTCGATCGCGAAGCCGCGGTCATCCGACGCGGTGAGACAGGGGGCGTGGCCGACCGCGCAGTCGACGTCGAAGACGGC
Organism: Streptomyces sp. DF42; assembly: GCF_058267695.1. Classification (NCBI taxonomy): domain Bacteria; kingdom Bacillati; phylum Actinomycetota; class Actinomycetes; order Kitasatosporales; family Streptomycetaceae; genus Streptomyces; species Streptomyces sp. DF42. The sequence goes on from NZ_CM177859.1 coordinate 7,229,956, forward strand.
ACCGCACGACCGGCACACGAGGTGGTGGTGGTTGTCGCCGACCCTTCCCTCGAAGCGTGCCGGGCTGCCGGGCGGCTCGATGCGGCGTACGAGGCCTGCCGTGGTCAGCGCGTGGAGCGCCTCGTACACGGCTTGAAGGGATATGTGGCCCACCCGGTCGCGTACGCCCGAGGCGATCGCCTCGACACCGAGGTGGTCACCCTCGCGGACGGTCTCGAGCAGTGCGACGCGGGCGGCCGTCACCCGCAGACCGACACCGCGCAGCTCGTCGGCGGTGGTCGGGGCCTGGGGTGAAGTCATGGCGCCCAACCTACCCGCACAAACACGAATGATTCAAGAAAACGAACGGTACAGGTTTGGTGACCGCGTGATGGCCTCGGGGAATCCCCGCAGATCAACGGGTTCGCACAACAGATCAAGGGGTTCGCACCACTGTTCACGCCTACGGGTGAATCAGGGAATGGATGTCCGGTCTGCGGCGGTGTGGTGCGGTGTGCTGGTCACGACGTGCCGTGACGGGACGGGACGAAGGGGGAGCGGATCCGTGGATGTCCTCGTGCTGTGTGCCTGGCTGCTGACCGCGGGCCTGGGCGGCTATCTCGCCCTGGTGTGGATCCGGCACGGCGGCCTGCGGCAGCGCACGCCGGGAGTGACGCGGCTGCCGCTGTGGCTCGTCGTCGGGCATGTCGTGCTGGCCGTCACCGGCCTGGCCTGCTGGACGGCCTATCTCGCGGGCGCCGTGCGGGGCACGGCCTGGGCGGCCTGCGCGGTGGTGCTGGTGGTCGCCGCGTTCGGGTTCATGATGCTGCTGCGCTGGCTGCCCAGCTCAGGTCGGCACTCCCGCGGCGGCAGAACCGCCGAGCGTCACTTTCCGCTCACCGCGGTCGTCGCCCACGGGATGAGCGCGGGCGCCACCGTGCTTCTGGTTGTTCTGGTGGTCATGGGACAGGTGTGAATCGGCGGGGCCCGCGGTCATTGACCCGGGGCCGCGAGTCGGCGGGTCCTGCGGTCATGGTTCCGGGGCCGTGAGTGAGCTGATCATCCGGGATCCTCGCTCCGGAGCGAGGAGTCAGCCGGTTCCGGGGTCTTCGCTCCGGGTCGCGGCCGAGCGGGAGCCGACGAGCAGGAGGCACAGCACGGCGACGCCGGCGACCACGCCCGTCAGGAGCAGCAGTGGATCGAGAGGGCGGGCGGTGGAGGCCTCGGCGGCCCGGGTGTCCGGCGCGGGCTGCGCAGCCGCGGACGGGGCCGAGGAGGACGCTCCCTCCGATTCCGCGGGGGCGGCGGCCTCCCTGGTCGCGGGCTTGGACGGGTCCATGGTCATCGGCGGCATCGCCGATGCGGGGGACCGCCTCGTCGGTGCGGTCTCGGGGGCCGGGTGGTGGTGGGCGGGCGCGTGCGTGGTCGGGGCGGCGGCCGGCTCGACGACGAGCTGGGCTGTCATGCCCGGGTGCACCGTACAGAGGTAGCCGTACGTGCCCGTGGCCGTGAAGGTGTGGCTCCAGCTGCCGCCCTTGTTCAGCATCGGTGAGTGGATCGAGGCGGGGCCGGACGTGGTCTTCACGTCATGGGGCGCCTGGTCCTGGTTGGTCCAGGTGACGGTGTCCCCGGCGGTGATGGTCAGCGAGCGGGGCGCGAACGCGTAGCCCGACATGACGACCTGGTGCGTGGTGGCCGCCTGCGCCGACGGGGCGGGCAGCACCATGCCGGGGCCGGCCACGAAGAGGGCGGCCAGCAGGATGCGCGGAACGGTCAGGCGGGACATGTGAACTCCGCGGCGACGAGCAGCCGGATGCCGGATGCGGGGCGGGTGCGGGGCAGGGTGAGGCCGGTCGTGCGACGCAGGCCGCGGTACGGCAGTCGGAGGGTGCCGAGGAGCAGGAGCCGGTCGGCGGTTCGCTCGACGACGCGGAAGCCGAGGACGGCCGTCGCCGGGTCGCCGGCCAGGGCGAGTTCGCCGGGGACGTGCAGCCGGGTGGCCGCGTCCGTGGGCGTGAGGCTCGTGCTGACGAACGTGAGCGTTCTGCCGTTCAGCGGCCGCCCGGCCAGCTCCAGGCTCAGCACGCAGTCGTCGGGGTCCGGCGCCACGGTGAGCGTCGCGTCCAGGGCGGTGAGCCGGCGCCGCAGGGTGGTCAACGGGCCCAGGCGCGCGCTCAGTTCGACGATGCAGCGGTCCGGGGCGGCGGAGTAGGTGCCGGTGCCGGGCAGCCAGTCGGGGCCCGGGCGGGGTGGTGGGAGAGTGGCGGTGGGAAGTGTCTCGGTGGTCATCTCGGCACCTCTGTGGGCGAGCGGAGTGACGGATGGGGAGAATGGAGGGGCGGCGGGCCGGCCGACTGCGACTCGGCCGGCCCGCCGCATCCTGCTGAAGGGGGGTCAGCAGGAGTTGGTGACGTAGTTCTCCGTGGGGGCGAGCAGGTGCTCGGCCCAGACGGTGTGCATCTTCACGTAGGCGTCCGGGTTGAGGATGTCCGTGATCTGCTGGCTCAGCGGCTCCTCCAGGTGGGCGGATTTGATGTGCTGGAGCAGCACACTGAGCGTGTCGTCCGAGACGCCGCCGGCGCCGTTCACCGCGGGCGTGAGGATCGACTCCAGCCATACGGTGTGCATCTTGATGTAGCTGTCGAGCCGGAGCGCGTCCTGGACCTGCTGGCCCGGAGACTCCTCCAGGTGCGCCTTGTCGATGTGCTGCAGGATCGGCAGCAGCACCTGCTGGACTCCGGCGCACTGCTCGCCACCGTCGCCTCCGCCGCTGCTGCCGCCGGAGCCGCTGCCCCCGGACGTCGAACCGCCCGTGCCGCCCCCGGTCGAGCCGCCCGTCGAACCACCGCCGGAGCCGCCCGTCGAACCGCCGCTTCCGCCGCCGGTGCCGCCGCCGGTGGAGCCCCCGGTCGAGCCGCCGCCGGAGCCACCGGAGGTGCCGCCGCCGCTGTCGGCGACCACGGTGATCGAGGCCGTCATGTCCGGGTGGACCGCGCAGTAGTACTCGTACGTACCGGCCTTGGTGAACGTGTACGACCAGCTGTCGCCCTTCTGCAGCGAGCCGGAGTCGAACTTGGCGGGGCCGCTGGTGGTGGTGACCGTGTGCGGAGCGGTGTCCTCGTTGACCCACTTCACGGTCTCGCCGACCTTCACGGTCAGCTTCGGCTGGGCGAACTTGTAGTCCTTGATCTCGATGGTGTGGTCCGCCGCGGCGGCCTTGGCGGACGTCTGGCCCATGTCCGCCATCGAGTGCGCCTCGGCCGCGGGCTGGGCGGTCCGCGTGGTCGCGGCCCCGGCGGACGCCTGCAGCAGGCCGAGACCGACGGCGGCCGCGAGGCCCGCACCCATACCGGTGGCCAGCAGCACCCGGTTGCCCACCCGGGAGCGCCGGTGCTGCGGAGGTGCGGTGGTTTCTTCAATCTGCATGGAGATGCGTCTCCCTTGTGAGGTTCCCTGTCGGGCGACAGGGGTGGGACAGGTGCCGGTCAGCGGCCTGGGGCCGAGGTGACCAGCAGACTCGTCGCGGCCAGCACGACGAGGACGAGCCCCGTCTCCGCCGCGACCGAGTGGACGAAGGGCCGTACGGTGGCGCGGTCGCCGCGCAGCAGTACGGCGATGTCGAGCCGCGTCCTCACCCAGCCGCGGCTGCGCTGAGCGATCGCCAGCACCAGGGCCAGCACGGCGAGTTTGAGCAGCAGCAGCCGCCCGTACCCGGTGTCGACCAGGGCGTCGAAGGAGCCGACGACCTGCCAGGTCAGCACCGACCCGGCCGCCACGATCGCGGCCACCGACACCCCGGCCAGCGTGGAGTAGCCGGACACTACGGCCGACAGCTCCTCGGGCCGGCGCCGGGGCAGCACCCCGAACAGCAGCAGCGTCAGCCCGCCGAGCCACAGTGAGACGCCGAGCAGATGGACCAGGTCGGCCACCGCGCCCCAACCAGGGTGTGAGCCCTCGGCGTTGTGGCCGGTCATGCTCGTCGTACGCAGCAGGCCGACCGTCACCGCCAGTGCACCGACCCGCCAGCCGGGCGAGCGTGCCGTGCGGTTCCCGCCCTGCAGGACGGCGGCCAGCACGATGGCGGCGAGCACCCACATCAGCACCCGGCAGGCGGCCACGACGCCGACCTCGGTGCCCGACAGGCCGCTGTAGGTGGCCCGTCGGAACACGTCGTCGAGGGTGCCCGTCGCGCCGTACGCGCTCTGCAGTCCCGGCGTCACCAGGCTCGCCGCGAGACCGGCGGCCCAGGAGAGCGTGAGGATGCGGCGGGTTCGGCGGTCCCCGGCGCCCTGCGGCCACAGCAGCGCGACGAAGGCCAGACCGCCGACGTACAGGGCGAGGGCGAGGTAGCCGGCCCAACGGGCGCTGATCCAGGCCGTGTGCACCGTCCCGGACGGCTGCGGCACCGGCACCGCGGCGGTGCCGGTGGCCGAGGCCTTCGCGGTGAGGCGGAAGGAGAGCACTCCTGACGTGGTGTGCCCGTCCTCCATGTCAAGGACCTGCCAATTCAAGGTGAGGCGGTCCTGGCCGGAGGTCTTGGGGACGATGACGTGGACGGCCTTGGCGTCGGCACCGCGGGTCACGGTCAGCGGTTTGCCCGCCGCCTCGATGTGGACGTCGGCCGGCTCCACCGGCTCACTGAAGGCCAGGTTCACGGTCGCCGGCGTGTGCGTGAGCCGGGCGCCGTCCTTCGGGGCCGAGGACTCCAACTCCGTGTGCGCCGACGCGGGCGGCGCGGTGAGCAGCAGGGTCGCGAGGGCTGCCAGGACCGCGACGAGCAGGGACGGTGTGCGGCGTCTCACGGCAGCACCTCCGGTATCACCGAGGGTGCGGCGGCCACGCCGACGCAGATCGACGAGAGGGGCCGCAGGGGGGTGTCGGCGGACGGTGAGGGGGAGGATGACGGGCTCGCGGAGGCTCCGCCGAGCAGGCCGTTCAGCAGCCCGGTCACCGGAGTGACCACGCCGTTCAACAGCGGCTTCACGAGGCGGACTTCACCCTCGTCGCAGCTGTCCGAGGCGGAGGGGGAGGGAGCCGGCGTGGACGAGGGCGGGGGAGAGGTTCCCGCCGTTCCGCCGGCCGTTCCGCCCATTCCGCCGGTACCGTGATCGTGGCCGCCGCTTTCCCCGCCCGTCGACGAGCCGCCGTCGGTAAGGGGAATTCCGGCGCCGTTTTCTCCCGCTCCGTAACCGCCCACCGAGCCGGACCCGTAATTCCCGGCCGATGTGTCGGGCGGACCTGTCTCCGAACGGGACGTGGGCTGACGGGGTGTCGATGAGGCACCGGAGGCCGGCGGCGACGCGGTGTCGACGGTCGTCGTACCCGGGGCTCCGATGCCCGAGGCGTATCCGAGGACGACGACGACGGCCGCGACGAGCGTGCCCGCGACGATCTCGTCGCGATGGTCTCCTGGCCAGGATGCCCTGGCGAAGAAGGACATGGTCCCTCCTGACGCTGTGCGTGGACGACGGTGACCAGGAGTGGACCGGCGGGACGATTCCCGTCCGCTACGCGTCAGTTAATCGGCCGTTTCGATACCTCATATTCGACCTGGGGTGGGTTGTGAGAACGGACCTCACCGCATCAATGCGCCTATTGCGTTCCGTGAAGGAAACGAAGGGAATGTGAATTCGAACGCGCAGGGTAATTCTTCTTCACCGAACCACCCTGAATGCATATGCCTCAGGTGTCGGAGTGCAGCTCGACGCAGCACGTGTCCGGCCGGGGCTCCAGCACGGCGGTGGTTCCGGTGTTGCCGGAGGCGGCCAGGCAGCCGGAGAGGAAGGCGTGGTTCATGCCGCAGATCAGGTCGGGGGCCTGGGCGGCGACGGGGTGGAAGGGGCAGTTGTGCAGCACCGTGCGGCCGGCCCCGGCCCCGGCGTCCGCGTCGGCGGGATCGAATCCGAGTGATTCCAGAAGGGCCGTGACGTTCCCGTGGGGGAACTCGGCACCCAAAGCCTCGCCCCGTGCCCGCGCGACCCGGAACGCCGTTTCCTGTGCGCTCTCGCCGGGCCGCTGCTCCGTGAGTGCCTCGGTCAGCAGTGAGGCCAGCAGTTCGTGGCGGCGCGGGGGGAGGCTGAGCGAGATCGTGTGCGGGCTGGGCTCGTACACCTTCGGGGCGCGGCCCACCCGTCGCGGCCCGTGGCCCCCGTGGCGTGCCTCCAGCAGTCCCGACGCCACCAGCTTGTCCAGGTGGAAGGCGGCGAGCTTGCGGGAGATCCCGACCGCCGCGGACGCCTCCTCCCGGGTCACCGGGCGCCTGGCCCGCCGTACGAAGTCGAGCAGCCGCCGCCGTGACTCGTCGCCGAGGACGGCGAGCGCGGCAGCGGTGGCGGCAGTCGAATCGGGCGTCACGCAATCACGGTAACTCCGTCGAGCATCCTTGCTTGACCTCCGCCCGAATAAGGCTAAAACTTGTTGGTGAAATACCCGGTGTACCTCCCGGACGAGGTGGGGCCATGACGGCCGACCGTGACCTTCTGCAGGCGAAGCAGCCGGTCAGCGGTGCGCTGGCCGGGCCGTACGGGCATCCGTTCCACCCGATCCTGGTCACCGTGCCGATCGGAGCCTGGGTGTGCAGCCTGGTCTTCGACATCGCCTCGAAGATCGTCGACCGGCCGGGGTTCCTGACCCACGGGTCAGCCTGGCTGATCGCGATCGGTGTGCTCGGTGCGCTGGCGGCGGCGTGCGTCGGTTTCCTCGACCTGTTCGCCATCCCCAGCGGGACGCCCGCGTTCCGTACGGGCCTGGTGCACATGGCACTGAACCTCACCGTGACCGCCGCGTACGCGGCCGGTTTCGCATGGCGTCAGGGCGGCGGCTACGCGGGAGGGCAGAGCGCCGGCAACGGGCAACTGACGCTCTCCGCCGCCGCCCTGGCCCTCCTGGGCTTCTCCGGCTACCTCGGCGGCAGGCTCGCCTACCGCTACGGCGTGCGGGTGGCCGCCGAGTCCGTCCAGGCGGAGGGCTTCCGCAGTACCCGCACGACGTCCTGACCGCAACCACTGGAGCACGCACATGGACATCGCCGCTCTCGTCGCCTGGGTCGTCACCGCCCTCGGTGGATTCGTCCTGCTCGCCCGGTGGATCGGCCGCGGCGGCCTGCGTCAGCAGCAGACCGGGGTCACCCGCTTCCCGGCGCCGCTCGTCTTCGGCCACTTCCTGCCGGCGGCGGCCGGGCTGGTCGTCTGGATCGTCTACCTCGCCGCCGACCGGGAGGGCCTGGCCTGGACGTCCTTCGGCATTCTCGTCGCCGTGGCGCTGCTGGGCTTCACGATGTTCGCGCGCTGGATCCCCGTGTACCGCACGGAGCCCACCACCGAGGGGGAGACGATCCCCGCGGAACGCCACCTGCCGCTGCCCGTGGTCGCCGCGCATGGGCTCCTCGGCGCGACGACCTTGGTCCTGGTGCTGCTGGCGGCGGCGGGGGTCGGTGGCAGCTGATGGGGGGCGAGTGCCGGGTGGCACGCCGGTAGGTGCGCGGCCGGGTCGCGCGCGCGGGGCTGTCGGTTGCCCCGCCCCGTGGCGGGCGGTTCGCATCAGTTCCCGTCACGGCCCGTAGCGGGCGGGCCGCACCAGTCTCGTCACGGCCGCCCTCGACGACGGCTCCCGGCCTCGGGCACGGAGAGTCCCGATGCCCCGCGGGCGCCCCCGCACCCATCCCGACCCCGCCTCTCACACCGGCCGCCCCACCCCTGTGCGTCCGGCGTAACCCCTGATGTCCGGCTCAGGAGACACCCGTGTAATGGCCATTTCGTACGGTCACGGAAGCTCGACCCGCACGGGACGATCATGAGAGGCAGGGGGTGCCCGTGGCCGCGCCGGACTCGCGGAACGCCAACACGACGACGGCGCCGAAGGTGCGGACGGTCTGCTCGTACTGCGGTGTGGGCTGCGGCATCGTGCTGGATGTCGGGCTCGGACCGGACGGACGCCGTACGGTCCTGAAGGCGTCCGGCGACAAGGAGCACCCGGCCAACTTCGGCCGGCTGTGCACCAAGGGCGCGACCACCGCCGACCTGCTCGCCGCTCCCGGACGGCTGACCACCGCCCTGGTACGGCACGAGCGGGGCGACGAGCCCGTACCGGACGCCGTCGGGGCGGCCGTCAGGGAGACGGCCCGGCGGCTGCGGGCCGTCGTCGACGAGCACGGGCCGGACGCCATCGCCTTCTACGTCTCCGGGCAGATGAGCCTGGAGGCCCAGTATCTGGCGAACAAACTGGCCAAGGGGTTCGTCAGGACGAACCAGATCGAGTCGAACTCGCGGCTGTGCATGGCCAGCGCGGGCACCGGATACAAGCTGTCGCTCGGTGCCGACGGGCCTCCGGGGTCGTATCAGGACCTCGACCGCGCCGATCTCTTCCTCGTCATCGGCTCCAACATGGCCGACTGCCACCCCATCCTCTTCCTGCGCATGATGGACCGGGTGAAGTCGGCCGGCGCCAAGCTGATCGTCGTCGACCCGCGCCGCACCGCCACCGCGGCGAAGGCCGACCTGTTCCTGCAGATCAAGCCGGGCACCGATCTGGCCCTGCTGAACGGGCTGTTGCACCTGCTGCACGAGAGCGGGCACACGGACGCCGACTTCATCGCGCGCCACACCGACGGCTGGGAGGAGATGCCCGCCTTCCTCGCCGGCTACCCGCCCGCCGCCGTCGCCGAGATCACCGGCATCCCCGAGGACGACATCCGGGAGGCCGCCCGGCTGATCGGCGAGGCCGGGGAGTGGACCAGCTGCTGGACCATGGGCCTCAACCAGTCCACGCACGGCACCTGGAACACCAACGCCCTGGTCAATCTGCATCTGGCGACCGGTGCGATCTGCCGTCCGGGCAGCGGTCCCTTCTCCCTCACCGGGCAGCCGAACGCCATGGGGGGAAGGGAGATGGGCTACATGGGGCCCGGGCTGCCCGGGCAGCGGTCGGTGCTCGTCGCCGAAGAGCGCGCGTTCGTCGAGGAGTTGTGGCAGCTGGAGCCCGGCAGCATCCGCGCCGACGGCGTCGGCAAGGGCACCGTCGAGATGTTCCGGAAGATGGCCGACGGCGACATCAAGGCCTGCTGGATCATCTGCACCAACCCGGTCGCCTCCGTCGGCAACCGCAAGACGGTCATCGAGGGCCTGGAGTCCGCCGAGTTCGTCGTCACCCAGGACGTCTTCCACGACACCGAGACCAACGCGTACGCCGACATCGTCCTGCCCGCCGCCCTGTGGACCGAGACCGAGGGCGTGCTCATCAACAGCGAGCGCAACCTCACCCTGGCCCGGCCCGCCGCCGACCCGCCCGGCGAGGCCATGGCCGACTGGCGGATCATCGCGGCCGTCGCCCGCGAGATGGGATACGAGCAGGGGTTCTCGTACGACAGCGCCGAGGACGTCTTCGAGGAGATCAAGCGGGCCTGGAACCCGAAGACGGGGTGGGACCTGCGCGGGGTGACGTACGAGCGGCTGCGTGAGACGCCCGTGCAGTGGCCCGCGGCGAGCGAGGACGGGCCCGACCGCAATCCCGTCCGGTACGTCGGCGAGGACGGCGCCCTCACCTTCCCCACCGCGAGCGGCCGCGCCGCCTTCTTCGCGAGGCCGCACGTCCCGGCCGCCGAAATGCCCGACGACGACTACCCGTTCGTACTGAACACCGGGCGCTTGCAGCACCAGTGGCACACGCTGACCAAGACGGCGAAGGTGGCCAAGCTGAACAAGCTCGACCCCGGGCCGTTCGTGGAACTCCACCCGCAGGACGCCGACGGGCTGGACATCGTCGAAGGTGACTCGGTGGAGGTGGCCTCGCGGCGCGGGCGGGCCGTGCTGCCCGCGGTGGTCACCGACCGCGTCCGGCCCGGGAGTTGCTTCGCACCGTTCCACTGGAACGACCTCTTCGGGGAGTACCTGAGCGTCAACGCCGTGACCAGCGACGCCGTCGATCCGCTGTCGTTCCAGCCCGAGTTGAAGGTGTGCGCGGTGTCGCTGACCAAGGTGTCGACTCCGGTGACGGTGCGAACACCGGGTGTGGAAGCGGCAGTTGAAGTGCTGCCGATGCCGGTGCCGACTTCCCTTCCCCTTCCCCTTCCCGTGCCCGTCGCCGATCCCTTCGGACTCGCCCCCGCCCCGCCGCCCGTGCTCACCGCGCAGGAACGGCAGTACCTCGTCGGGTTCCTCGCCGGCATCCCCTCCGGCGCCCCGGGCGTGCCCGTGCTGCCGCCCTCGGCACCCTTCAGCCCCGAGCACGCCCTGTGGGTGAACGGGGTCCTCGCGGGGATGTACTCCCGGAGCACCGAACCCGCCCCGGCGCTGTCGGCTCCCGGCCGTGAGGTGGTGATCCTCTGGGCATCCCAGACCGGCAACGCCGAGGACTTCGCGGCCGCCACCGCCGAGCGGCTCAAGACGGACGGCCACGCCGCGTCCCTGCTCGGCATGGACGAGGCCGACCCGGCGGCACTGCCGGCCGGCGCCGACCTCCTCCTCATCACCAGCACCTTCGGCGACGGTGACGCCCCCGACAACGGCACCGGCTTCTGGGAGACGCTGGCCGCGACCGACACCCCGCGCATGGACGGCCGGCGCTTCGCCGTGCTCGCCCTCGGCGACTCCTCCTACGACGACTTCTGCGGCCACGGCAGGCGGCTCGACCACCGGCTGGACGAACTCGGCGGGCTGCGCCTCGCCCCACGCACGGACTGCGAGCCCGACTACGAGGACGCGGCGCACGCCTGGCTCGCCCAGGTGCTCACCGCCCTGTCCGGGACACCCGCGCCCGTACCCACACCGGCGCCCCCACCGGCCCTCCCACGCACGAGCCGGACGAGGAAACCCGCCCCCGTCACCGCCCGTCTCACCGGCAACCGTCTGCTGAGCCTCCCCGGCGCCGGCAAGGAGGTACGCCGCTTCACCTTCGACACCCGCGACAGCGAGACGCCGCTCCTCTACGACGCGGGCGACGCGCTCGGCGTCCGGCCGCTCAACTCCCGTGCACTGGTGGGGGAATGGCTGTCTGTGACCGGCCTGGACGCGGACAGCGTCGTCGATGTGAACGGCACAGGGGAAGTCCCGCTCGGTGAGGCCCTGTTGCGTCACCTCGACATCACCCGCATCGCTCCCGACCTGCTGCGATTCGTCGCCGAACGGGCCCACGACCCACGGGAGTTGAAGAAGCTGCTACGCCCGGACAACAAGGGGGAGCTGGCGAAGTGGTCCTGGGGCCGGCAGGCCGTCGACGTGGTCGCCGAGCACGGGGTCCGAGCCGGCGCCCAGGACTGGGCCGACGTGCTCGGACGCCTGCAGCCCCGCCTGTACTCCATATCGTCCAGCCCGCTGACCGACCCCCACCTCGTCTCACTGACCGTCTCCGTGGTCCGGTACGAGAACCTGGCCGGCCGCCCCCGCCACGGCGTCTGCTCCCCCTTCCTGGCCGACGCCGAACCGGACACTCCCGTGCCGGTCCATGTGCAGCCCTCCACGCACTTCCGCCCGCCCGCCGACCCCGCCACCCCGATGATCATGATCGGACCGGGCACCGGCGTCGCCCCGTTCATCGGCTTCCTGGAACAGCGCCGCGCCCTCGGCCACCGCGGCCCCAACTGGCTGTTCTTCGGCGAGCAGCACCGGGCCACCGACTTCTACTACGAGGACGAGCTGACCGGCTTCGTCGCCGACGGCACGCTCGACCGGCTGGACACCGCCTTCTCCCGTGACCAGCGCGCCAAGGTGTACGTCCAGGACCGTATGCGCGAGCACGGGCCGCTGCTGTGGTCCTGGCTGCAGGACGGTGCGCACTTCTACGTCTGCGGGGATGCGTCCCGCATGGCCAAGGACGTCGACCAGGCGCTCAGGGACATCGCCGTCGTGCACGGGGGGCTGGACGAGGCGGGGGCGGCGGCGTATGTGAAGCAGCTCGCAACGGACAAGCGGTATGTGCGGGACGTGTACTGAGCGGTAGTCGCCGTCGGCCGGCCGCGGACGCGTCGTGGCCGGTCGCGCCGTCGCGGCGGAGCCGCATGTCGACACTGTCCCGCGCCCCTTCGGGGCGCTTAGGCTCGGTGCATGAGAGAGCTCTCGAAGACGGCGCAGCGGTGGGCGGCCCAGCGGCGTACGGCGGAGGCGGTTCTCGCGCGGCCCGTCACCGAGCGGGGCTTCGGGCCCCGGCACCCGGGCGACGCGATCCTGATCGACGCGGACGGGGCCTGCCACGGCACCCTCTACCTGGGCGCCTTCGACCGACAGCTGGCCGAGGAGGCCGCCTCGCTCGCTCCCGGGCACACCGCCCGCGTCTGCGCGGTGGCCGTGCATGACGACGGGGTGAAGGAGGCGGGCCTGACCTGCGGCGGGCAGGCCGAGATCCTGCTGCAGCCCCTGCCCGCCGTCCCGCCCCGCTGGTGGGAGCTGCACGCCGCGGGTGCCGACGCCGCGCTGATCACCTGGCTCGACGAACGCCGTGTCCATGCCGTCAGCACCGTGGTCACCCCGGGCCCGGGACCGGACGAGGCGGATCTGCCGCCGCAGGCCACCGCACGCGCCCGTGAGCTGCTCGCCCGCCACCGCGCCGGGCGCGAGGTGCAGGCCACCGACGCCGGACTCGTCCTCATCGAGACCTGCCCCGCCGTACCCCGTCTGGTGATCGTCGGCGGCGGTGAGCTCGCCGAACTCCTCGTCGCCCAGGCGGGGTTGCTCGGCTGGCAGGCCACGGTCACCGCGACCGAGCAGGACGCCGCCGAGCTGCTCGCCGAGCGCCCCGCGGCCGCCTGCCTGATCATGCTCAGCCATGAACCCGACGTGGACGTCCCCACCCTGCGCACCGCCCTGACCTCGGGCATCCCGTACGTGGGCGCACTGGGCTCACGGCACACGCAGGATCGTCGTGCCGCCGGTCTGGTCGAGGCGGGCCTCGACGTCGAGCGCTTGGACCGCATCCACGGCCCGATCGGCCTGGACATCGGCGCCCGCACCCCCGCGGAGACCGCGATGGCCATCTGCGCGGAGGTCCTCACGGCACTCGGGCGTTAGCCGCGGATCCCTGGTCGCGGATGCCGGCCAAAGATCCATTTTCACCTCGCACAAGCCGGGCCCCATGCTTGCTTTCGTGAGCCACACCCGGTCCCGGGTCAGAGGTATGCGCCTGAAGGGGGTCTCGGCCCTCGACTTGGCACCGTGACCCCGCCGGTTCGTGCGTCCGGGGGTGGGGAGAGGCCGGCGCCCGAGGGCACCGGCCCCGCCCCTCAAGGGCCGTCAGCTCCTGCCGAGGAGCTTGTTCATCTCCGTGATCTCGGCGGTCTGTCCGGTGACGATGTCATCGGCCATCGCCATGGCAGGGCCGTACGCGCCCTTGTCCTTCTCGGTGCCGGCCATCTCGACGGCACCCTCGTGGTGCTCGGTCATCATGGTCAGGAACATGGTGTCGAAGGCCTTGCCGGACGCCTTCCCCAGCTTGTCCATGTCCTTGCTGTCCATCATGCCGCTCATGCCTGTCATCCCACTCGTCCCGCTCTTGCCCGAGTGCGCCGAGTGGTCCATGCCGGGCATGGCCGGGGGCACCTTCTCGCCCCAGCCCTTCAGCCATCCGCTCATGGTCCGGATCTCCGGGTCCTGCGCCTTCTCGATGCGCGAGGCGAGGTCCTGGACCTTGGCGGACGAGGCCCGGCCGGCGGCGAGCCGCGCCATCTCCAGGGCCTGCCGGTGGTGCGGGATCATGCCCTGCGCGAAGGCCACGTCCTGCGCGTTGTGGGCGCCGGTGCTCGACGAGGACGCGGACGAGGACGCCGACGAAGAAGCGGATGCGGGCGGGGTGGTGTCCTGGCCGCCGCTGTTGCTGTCACCGTTGCCGCAGGCGGCGAGGACGAGCGCTGCGGTGACGGCCGCCGCGGCCGCGGTGACACGACGGGCCATGAACGTAGGGGTGTTGCGCATGCTGGAACTCCTGCTGTTGTGCGTGCGGCACGGCGCGTTGTCGTGGCGTCGCGTCGCTGCGTGAAAGGGATCCGGGTGTGCCGAGGCGCACCGCGCGCGTGCCTGTGGGCGCGGTGCGGCGTGGTGTCTAGATCCGCAGGAGCTGGAGTTCCGCCAGGGAGGGCGGCGCGCGTGCACCGTCCGGGGCCGAACCCGCGTACGGGCACGGGGCGTCGGGGGGCACGGGCGCGGTCACCGGGTCGGCGACCAGGGCGGGCAGCGTCGGCCCGCCGCTCAACGCCCCTGACGCACAGGTCTGGTCGGCGTGCCGGAGATGGCCCCCGCCGCAGTCGTCGCCCGAGCAGTCGTTGTGCACGCCGACCGTCACCGTCATGTGCCGGGGAGCGGAATGCGCGTGGACGGCGCCGCCGGGAGCCAGGCCGTGCATGCCGAGCAGTCCGGCCAGCAGCGCGAGCACGAGCAGCGCCCGCCACCGCACGGAGGGCGGCGGCGCGGCGCAGAGCTGTGCACGGGCTGTCACAGCGGTCATGGTACGCAGACCGCCGAGCGCGCGGCGACGCTCACCCCTGGCCGGCAGGGCGGGCGTTCCAGGTGATACGAGGCGGCACGATCCGCGCGCACAGGGGGTGACCACGCCCGTCGGTCAGCCCGAGCCGTCCCACCAGCAGGCCCTCGCGTACGGCGGCGTCGAGCACGTCGGCGGGCACGGCGTCGAGCATCAGCTTGGCGCGCCGGAACATGCCGAAGGCACCGGAGCCGTCGATCGACCCCCACGAGAGACAGACGAAGCGGTTTCCCGGACGCCCTTGAACATAAGGGCCCTTCACGTCCGTACCGGTGACCGTGCACTCCAGGGTCCAGGTGGCGGACGCGGCGTCGCCGGGCTGCGGGTCGAGCAACTCGGCGGGCCGCTCCCTGCGCTGCACGGCCACATGGATGTTCGTGTACGAAGGGATGCCGTCGTCGGGTCCGCACGCGCGGCCGGGCAGGTCCACTCCGTCGATACGGATGCGCAGTCCGGCCGCCATCCCGCCACCGCCTCGGCTCTTCGCTGTGGGGGTCTCCAGTCTGCACCCGTGCGCTTGGGCATCCGCCGGGCGGGGCCGCGGCCGGGCGTGGCAGTATCGGGCGCCATGACGGCGTCGGCTTCGGTACGCGTGCTGCGCGCGGCGGTGTTCGCCGCGCTGTGCGTGCTGCTCGCCGCCGGAGGACACGTGCTGGCGACCGGGGCGGCACCGCCCGTGTGGGTGCAGGCCGTCGGGTTCCTGCCGGTGTTCGCGGCCGGGTGTCTGCTGGGCGGCCGGGAGCGGTCGCTGCCCGCCATCGGCGCGGGAACGCTTGCCGCCCAGGGCGGGCTGCATCTTGCCTTCGACGCCATGCGGCCGCACTCCATGACGCTCATGCAGGGAATGCACGGGTTGTATGGGACGCATGGGATGCATGCCATGCAGGGCATGCGCATGGCCCACTCCCAGGCCCTGACGCCGCACGCCACCGCCGCCCATGTCGGCGCGGCCGTGGTGCTGACCTGGTGGCTGCGGCGCGGCGAGGCCGCGGTGTGGTCGCTGCTGCGTCGGGCCGTCACGTTCGTACCGGGCCTCGCGGCCTGGTGGGCGGCGCGCGGCGGGGCGTGGCGGGCGCCGGTCGCGCGGGACGCCGTACGGCTGCGTGCCGACGGTGCGTGGCCGCTGCGGCGGTTGCTGCTGCGGCACGCGGTGCAGCGGCGCGGCCCGCCGGCGGGGCTGTCGTACGCCACCTGACCTCGACGTCCCTTCCCCAGTACGGAGATCCACCCACTCATGTCCACCGCACGTACCGCCCTGCGCCGCGCCGGTGCCGTCACCGCCCTGGCCGCCGCCGGCCTCCTGACCGCGGCCGGCGTCGCCTCCGCGCACGTCACCGTCCACCCCGACAGCTACGCGAAGGGCGCCACGGACGGCGTCCTGACCTTCCGTGTCCCCAACGAGGAGGACACGGCGAGCACCACCAAGGTGCAGGTCTTCCTGCCCACCGATCACCCCGTCCTCGGAGTGCTCGTCTCGCCGCCGCAGAACGGCTGGACGGCGAAGGTCACGAACACGAAGCTGAAGACGCCGGTCAAGACCGACGACGGCACCATCACCGACGCGGTCTCCGAGGTCACCTGGACCGGCGGGAAGATCGGCGCCGGCCAGTACCAGGACTTCAACGTCGCCTTCGGGCAGCTGCCCGAGAACACCGACCAGTTGACCTTCAAGACCCTGCAGACCTACTCCGACGGCAAGACCGTCCGCTGGATCGAGGAGGCACAGTCGGGCGAGGACGAGCCGGAGAACCCGGCACCGGTCCTCAAGCTCACCGCCAAGGGCGCCGAGGCGGGCAGCACCCCGGCCGCCTCGGCGCAGGCGTCGAACAGCTCCGGCAGCTCAGGCGGTTCCGGCAGCTCCGCGTCGGCCTCCGCCGACGGCAACGACTCCACCGCCCGCGGGCTCGGGGTCGCCGGGCTGGTCGTGGGTGTGCTCGGCCTCGCGGCGGCGGCATTCGCCCTCGTACGCAACCGCTCCAACAGGGCCGAGTAGTACAGCGGTGCACCGCCTGCCCGGACCGCTGCGACCGGACCGGGCAGGCGGTGCTCACATACCCGGGCGGTGGGCGGACACCCGCCCTACGGAGCCTCGGACTGCCCGGGCTCCTCGGCGAGGTCGGGCAGCAGCCCGCACATCGCCTCGTGCTGCTCCGGGCCCATGACGTGGGTCAGGGCCCGGGTCACCGTCGCCGCGAGGGTGCCGGAGGCCTCCTTCAGGAGGCGGCGGGCCTTGTCGGTGAGGGCGACCTCGATGCCCCGCTTGTCGCCGCAGACCGACTTGCGGGTGACGAGCCCGGCGTGCTGAAGGCACGCGATCTGGTAGGTGAGCCGGGTCTTGGGGCGGCCGAGGAGCTCCGCGATCCGCGTCATGCGCAGGCCCTCCCTGGGTGACTCGGCGAGCAGGCACAGGATCAGGAACTCGTCGTGCGAGACGTCCAGCCGCTCCTTCACCACGGAGCGCAGCTCCTGCTCCACCGCCCCCATGGCCGCCAGCATCACCATCCAGGCCCGCAGTTCTCCGGGCAGCAGTCCGCCACCCTGCGCCGACGGGCATTCGGGCAGGTCGGTGGGGTGCTCCTCGGGGTCGGCCATGCTGTCGAGTCTACCTGTTATCCAATTTTGGATGAGAGGGTTGTTCAGATTTGGATGATGGGTTAGCGTGAGTTCATCCAAATTTGAATCACCCGCTCGTGGCATCCCCGCTCACTGGAGAAGATCATGACCGTCGCCGTCGAAACCGGTGTCTGGCAGCTCGACGCCGCCGCCTCCACCGTCGCCCTGCGCCACAAGACGATGTGGGGCCTCGTCACCGTCAAGGGCGAGTTCACCGCCGTCGGGGGACAGGGCGAGGTGCGGCCCGACGGCTCCGCCGCCGGCACCTTGACCCTGGACGCCGCCACCCTCGACACCAAGAACAAGAAGCGCGACGAGCACCTGCGCTCCGCCGACTTCTTCGACGTCGAGAACCACCCCGAGATCACCTTCGCCGTCCGCAGTGCGCAGGCCCGGGCCGGCGACACCGTGGAGGTGTCCGGTCAGCTGACCGTGCGCGGCATCAGCCGCCCGCAGTCCCTCACCGCGCGCCTGGCCGGCGCGGACGCCGACGCGCTCACCCTGGACGCGGAGTTCACCGTGGACCGTGCCGAGTTCGGCCTGGGCTGGAACCAGATGGGCATGATCCGCGGCCTCACCACCGTCGCCGCCACGCTCCGCTTCGTGCGCACGGCGGCCTGACGCGCCGTCAACCGACCTGAGTCCCCGTCAACTCGTCTGACGAGCCGTCAAGCAGCTCGGTGGGCCCGGGAGTCGGCCTGGTCCATCAGCTGGACGTCGGTGCTCGACAGGGTCTGCGGCGTCGCGGTGAAGGCGCGCAGGCGGATACGGGTGCCCGGTTTGACGGGCAGCGCGTACTTCCCGTCGGCCGGTTTGATCTCCATCCGTACGGTGCTGTGCGCGGGAACCGTCGCCGGGCCCCGCACCAGCGACCAGTACTTGCCCGAGCCCTGGTTCGTGGTGAGCATGAAGTGGGGCGTCAGGGCGGTGTCGTCCACATTGGTGACCCGCAGCGTCAGCCGCGAGACGAAGTCGGCCGAGACCCGGCGCACCGCGGTGACCCGCATCTGCAGCGGCGGCGAACCGGTGACCGCCACGGCAGCGCTCACCAGCGCCGGGGAGACCAGGAGCGCGGACGTCGCGATCAGCGCCGTACGGCGGTGCGGGCCGCTCAGCGGACGCGGCCGCGGCTGCCAGGCGCGGACGAACTCCGACGGGGGAGCGGTGACCGCCGCCGCCAGCCACAGCGGCGTCATCATCAGGTAGTAGCCGTCCTGGGACCGGGTCGCCAGGTAGAAGGCGCACCAGGGCAGCACGGTCGCCGCGGGGCCCAGACGGCGCATGAACAGCACCAGCAGCGCGAGCAGGGCCGCGGCCAGCAGCAGACTCGCGTGCCCGTACCAGTCGAGCCGGTCGCTGCCGTCGGTGAAGTACAGGGAGACGTCCCCGAGGCCCTGCCCGTGCAGCGTCGCCCCCTGCGTCAGCGGCAGCGCGATGCCCGTGATCCAGGTGCCCGGTTCGCTCACGACGAAGTAGGTGTTGATCAGCAGCCACACGGTGGCGGCGATGCCGACGAACCGCAGCACCACCACAGTCGCCGCCCGCCCGCCCAGCTCGCCCCGGCGCATCGCGTAGATCCCGGCCAGCAGGAACGGCACCAGGAACCACGGCAGTTGCTGTGTCGCGCACGCGGCGCCCAGGCACATGGCCCGGGCGACACCGGCCGCCCCCAGACGCCCGCCCCGCCCGATCCGCGGCCAGCGCACCACCACCGGGATCAGCAGGGCCAGCGCCGTGATCGCGGGATAGCCGAGCCGGGCGTACGTCGGCAGGAAACCGAAGCCGAGACAGGCCATGGTCGCCGCCGACCGCCACGGAGCGGGGAGCATCCGCCACAGCACGACCGTGCCGACGACGAGCGCGCCGGTGCTCACCGCCGTCGCCGGGGCGCCGCCGTGGTGCAGCCACAGCAGGGGCGCGGTGAGGAGGGGGGCCAGCGGCGGATAGCCGTACGTGAAGTCGTAGCCGCCGGTGATCGTCGGGGTGAGGGCGATGCCGTGGCCGAACAGCCAGGGCCACGGCTGCCCGTAGACGGCATGCCCCTTGACGAGTTCCTGGGCGGCCTGGGTGGTCAGGACCGCTTCGTCGGAGCCGCCGTGGTCCATAGCCCAGGCGCACAGGGCGAGGGCCACGGCGGTCACCAGGACGCACAGGTCCAGGCGCGCCAGCGAGCGGGCCCGGCGCACGACCAGCGTCAGCACGCCGCACACCAGGATCGAGGCATAGCAGAGCGAGATCACCGCGGCCACGGGCAGGCGGTGACTGGCCGCCTGCGTCCACACCGTGCGAGTGCCGATGAAGAGGCTGACGGCTGCGAGCAGCGTCAGGACGCGGTGCCACTGCGCCGGTGGTTCCGGGACGGGGGAGGACACCGCCGGCTGCGTCCGCCGACCTGGTGCCGCCAGCTGGGTTTCTGCCAAGTGCACGTCACGGGACGCTAGTCGCGCCCGGTGAGCGGGGCGCCGCCGGAGGTGAAGAGTCCGGTGTGAGCCCGGTAAGAAGCCTCGATCGGGAAGGAACCGGTCATATCTGGCGTTGTTGCGGTGCTGTTCCGTCGCTGTCTGGCGCCATCTGTCGCCGCGGGAGCGGTTGTGACGGTCGCGGACCGTGTCGCTGTTGGGCCGAACGGGTGACTTGGCGTAAGAATTGGCTGGTGCAGGCAATGAGTGCGAGTCAGTTCGGGGGGAGCCGGTGAACGGCCACGACATCACCGATGAACAGTGGGAGGGGCTCGCCCAGGTGGTGCCGCTGCGTGGGCGCGATGCCTGGCCGTCATCGGTGGACCACCGCTCGATGCCGGACGCGGAGACGGAGCTGCGGCGCCGTTTCGTGGTCCTCAGGGTCAATGTCTTCGCCGACGCCCGCGAGGTCGCCGAGACGCTGATGGCCGGCATCCCCGTCCTGCTCGACCTGAGCAGCGCCGAGACCGAAGTCGCCAAGCGCGTCCTGGACTTCAGCACCGGAGTCGTCTTCGGTCTGGCCAGCGGCATGCATCGCGTCGACCGCAACGTCTTCCTGCTGACCCCGGCGGACACCGAGGTGACCGACCTCATGGAGAGCGCGGGGGCGTCGGGCACCTGAAGTGTCGTCCCCCGATCGTAGGAAGCTCCCTGCGCCGTAACGGTTCACCGCACGAGCGGAGCCCTACGGTCCGGACATGACCCTGCCGTCCGCGCCCTCTGCGTCCTCTCTGTCCTCTGCGCCGTCTCCGCCCGTCTTGGACCGCGTGCGGCCGAGTCGGCCCTGTGCCACCGAGTTGCGGTTGTCGGCGTTTGCCGGGCATCGGCGGGCCGGGTTCGCGCTCGGGCCCGTCACCCTCTTCGCCGGGGGCAGTGGGTGCGGGAAGACGAGTGCCCTGCGGGCGTACGAGGCGCTGGCCCGGCTCGGCGGCGGGGCCGAGGTCGGGGAGGTGTTTCCCGACGCGAGCGCGTGCGTGCCCGATCGGGCACGGCCCGACGCCCAGCGGCGGCGTGGATTCCGTATCGGCTGCACGGTCGACGGGCCCGAGGGTGCGGTCCGGCTCGATGTCGCCGTGCAGGCCGAGCCCGAACTGCGCATCGTGGGCGAGCGGTTGACCGCGGGAGGGCTGGTACTGCTGGAGACCGCGCTGCGCGATCCCTCCCGCCGTACCGTCCAGGCCGCCTGGCACACCGCCGGTTCGGCACCCGTGACCCGGGCCCCGCTGCCCGACGACCGGCTCGGCACCGCGCTGCTGCCGCTGCGCGTGGCCGGCAAGACCGACGGACAGCGCCGGGTGCTCGCCGCCGCCGAACAGATGGTCGTCGCCCTGCGGTCCGCCTTCGCCTGTGATCCCCGCCCCGGCCGGATGCGGGCGCCCGTACCGATGGGCGCCGGCCGGCTCCTCGGTGGCTGCGACAACCTCGCCGACGTCCTTTGGCGTACCCGCGCCGAGTGCGGACGACGGCACGCCCAGCTCGTCGACGCGGTGCGCGCCGGATGCGCGGGAGCGGTCACCGACATGCTCGCCGAGCCGCTCGGAGACGGAACCGTCCGGGCTCTGCTCGACCGCGGCGACGGCTTCATGACTGCTCTACGGCGGCTGGGCGACGGCGAGTTGAGATACGCGGCCCTCGCCCTGGTCCTGCTGACCGGGCCGGGCGTGCTGGAGATGGACGCCGCCGGCGAGGTGCCCGCCGCGATGCAGACCCTCACCGTTCTCGCCGACGGCTTCGACCGCTCGCTGGACCCACGGCAGCGGCTGGAACTGCTGCGGCTGGCCGTGCGGATGGGCGCGCGCGGCCACATCCGTGTCGTGGCCGCGGTCAGCGACGCGTCCTGGGCCGCCGGGACGGACGGAGTCACGGTGGTACACCTGGGACCGTGACCGATCACCAGGGCGGACCTCCGCACGAATCCCCGCACGAGCCGCTCGACGTGGCCACACTGCAGCGCAGGCTGGCCGACTTCGCGGCCGCACGCAACTGGCAGCCGTACCACACCCCCAAGAACCTGGTCGCCGCACTCAGCGTCGAGGCCTCCGAACTGGTTGAGATTTTCCAGTGGTTGACGCCGGAGCAGTCGGCCGGCGTCATGGACGACCCGGACACGGCGCACCGGGTGAGGGACGAAGTCGCGGACGTACTCGCCTACTTGCTGCAGCTGTGCGAGGTGCTGGGTATCGACCCGTTGGTCGCGCTGAACGCGAAGATCGACCGCAACGAGCGTAGGTTCCCTGCGCCTTAGGCGCTTGTCGCGTGCGGGAGTTCTCCAGTCCACTTTCACTCTCCGGAGTCAAAAACCCGCCCGAAACCGATTTGTTGTCCGAGAATTTCCGCCTTCCTCTGGCTTTTCGACCCGCACGCACTCACTCTGGGTAGTGGACAGCGGAGTTCGGGCGGACGTGCGGGCAGCGCGTCGTGACAGACGGGGGCAGCGGCCATGGACGCTGTGTGGCTCATCGTGACGAGCAGACGTGCCCTGGCGGGGAGCGATGGTGCGCCGGAGACCTTGACGGAGGTGTGGCAGGCGCAGGCACTGGCACAGGCGATAGGCAGCCGCCTCGCGGTCTCCGGTCCGCCCGAACTGCGGGGCGAGGCACTGGGGTTGACAGAACTGGCGGGCCGCGGCTGCGGCGTCCTCGACACGCCGCACCTCGCCACCGAGGACCTGCGCGCGGCCCAGCTCACCGACCTGGGTGACGCCCGGCAGGCCCTCCTCTGCCTCGGCGGCCTCCTCGGCGAGGTGGGCATCGCCCTGGTGGGCCTCGCCTGCTCCGCGGACGACGAGGGCACCTACTGGCAGTGCATGGAGGCCATCGACGCGGCGGACGAGTCCAGGGACCGGGTACAGCAGATGCTGCGCAGACTCGCCGACCGGGACGAGGCATTACCCGAGACGAGCCGGAAGCGGGTACTGCCGGAGCGGGAGGCGGGCTAGGTGCTGGGGCCAGGTGTTCTGTCCCGAGAGGTTGTGGACGGCGACAGGGCTCACGGCTGACCGACCTTGAAATGGGTGAGGGCCTTCCAGGGCTCGCCCGATCCAAGACCTGCAGCCCACCCGGTCCGAACGACCCGCCCCGTCGGGTCGGTCTTCAGCCGGCCTCGGTCTCCTTCGTGGCCCGTCCCGCGGACTGCAGGTCTTCGTCCAGGGCCGACAGGTCTACCGTCAACGTGGTCAGCCGGCAATGGGGTTGAGGCCCGAGCCGAACACCACGGAGCCCGCCCCGATGCCGATCCGGGGCGGGCTCCGCGCTGTGTAGGGGCTATGCGCCTCGGTGGCACGTGCACCTGCACCGGTGCACGAGCAGGATGCCGCCGCCGTGGATCAGCGGCACGTCCTTGGTCTGGCGGCAGTCGGCGTGCAGATTGGCGTACTCGGGCTGCTGGGCGAGGGCACAATCAGCGGACATGGCCGACGTGTCCACAGCAGGCGCGCTCACGGCGTCTCACCCCGGCTCCGGGCGTTCGCCAGGGCCACGCCCGCCGACAGCTTCTCCGCCGCCGTAGCGGGCCGCAGAGGGCCGTGTGCGTCCCACTCGCGCCCGCCGCCGATCGGCCGGAGCTGCCAGAACGGCCCCTCGTGCCCCATCACCCGGCCGACCTTGCGCGTTGCTTCGTCCCATACCAGCTCGCCGGTCTCCGGCTCGTACCCGTTCATGCGCACCCCCGCTGGATCACGTCGGCCAGCCGCAGTGCGACATCAGCCCGCACCCGGCCGAGGTTGATCAGGTTCAGAGCGGGCGACGCGGTGTCCGCCCCCAGGGACGGCAGCACGATCCCCGCTGCCGTCAGTGCCTCCCCCGCAGAGTTTCGACCGCCGCTGTGACATCCGAGGTGCCGGGCTCTTGCCGCTGTGACCATGAACTCAGCGTTCTGGTGCGCCAGTTGAGAGGGCTAGCGCCTATACCCGATTATTCTCGGGTAGGGGCTGTCTATAGCCGTTTATATCCCCGGGGGCCCGGCGAACCCATACCGTCCACCCCCGAGCACGGTGATCATGAGGGCATCCGTACCCGGCGAAAGGAACCGACCATCGCGCGACGGCTGCGCTTCAACGGCACGGGCAGTGGCGTGAACGGCTGCCCCGCCATGCACGAAGACCTCGACACCGGCGAAGTGATCATCCACGGACCGGCGCTCACCGACCCCGACGACATCGCCCGCCTGCGGCACCTCGGAGACGGTGAGGTGCCCATCGTCGTCCCGCGCGAACTGCTCGTCGACTTCGGCCCCAAGGAGGTCACCCGAGTGCCGAACATCATCGGCCTGGATGAGTTCGACCGGCTGTTCACCGCTTTCAAGCACACGGCCTGGCGGCTGGAGACCCGCCGCCGGTACGCCTCCGACGAGGGCACCGACACCTACGCGCAGTTCCTCCGGGGCGAGCCCGTCGACTGGGAGGGCAGGGACGCCGAGTGGTGCGCCGAGCGCCGCGAACAGGTGGCGCTCGGCAAGCGGTTCGAGCGCGTTCGCGTCGTCGACAACCCGCCCGCCCCGGGTCAGCTCTACCTGCTCGACAACGCCCGGCGGAACAGCTCCGTCGGTGAGGACATCCGGCAGCTCTGGCGGGCCGACGCCGAACGACTCCAGCTCCCCGAAGAAGACTTCTGGCTGTTCGACTCCCGGCTGGTGGCCCGGCTCAACTTCGACGACGCCGACAACCTGGTGAACGTGGAGCTGATCACGGAACCGGTGGAGGTCAACCGGTACGCGCAGGCACGACGCCGCCACGCACTACGCCGTGCCGTACGAGGAGTTCGCGGCGAGGCTCGCCGCCAGCGAGTAGCAGGGAGCGGAACCGGTGACCACCGACTACCAGCAGGCGCGCGAAGCGCTCGGGGTGCGGCTGCGTGAGCTGAGGCTCACCGCGCCGGACGGTCGGCTTACCGGTTCCGCGCTCGCCCGGCAGCTCGGCTGGCCGCAGCCCAAGGTCTCCAAGCTGGAGAACGGCCGTCAGACCGCCACGCCCGACGACCTCCGCGCCTGGGCCGAGGGCACCGGCCAGCCTGACGCCTACGACGAACTGCTCGCCCGGCTACGGGGGTTCGAGTCCCACATCCGCTCATGGCGGCGGCAGCTCGCCTCGGGACACAAGCCCGTCCAGGACACCCATTTGAGTGCGCACGCCGACGCCTCGGTGTTCCGGGGCTGGGAGTCCTCCATGATCTTCGGCATCCTCCAGACCCCCGACTACGCCCGGTCGATCTTCGCCCGGTATGCCGAACTCCAGCAGTCGCCCCGGGACACCGAGGGCGCCGTCCGCTCCCGCGTGAAGCGCCAGGAAGCCCTGTACGACCCCACCAAGCGCTTCCACCTGATCCTGTGGGAGGCCGCGCTCCGCGCCCTGGTGTGTCCGCCTTCGGTACTGGCGGCCCAGCTCGACCGGCTGTCCGGCGCCGTCGGCCTGGACACCGTGGAGCTGGGAATCATCCCGTTCAGCGCGTCGCTCAAGATCCCGCCCGCCACGGCCTTCTGGGTCTACGACGACAGCCGTGTGATCGTCGAGACGTGGCACTCGGAGCTGTGGATCGAGGACGAGCCCAGCGTGAACACCTACCTGCGGACGTGGAACACCCTGCGGGAGTCGGCGGTCTACGGCTCCGACGCGCACCGGCTCATCAGTGCCGCACGCCAGTCCCTTAACGTCTGAATACTCCCTGATGCGTCAGGGCTGCGAGGCCAGAGAACATACCCAGGCCAGAACGGCCGTCAGGTATCTGGTCAACGTGCTGATCAGCACCTGACGGCCATCCTGATCAGACCTTGACGATGATCGCCGTCAGACTCTGACGGCTTGGCCTGTAGCTGTCCCGCTCTCTTGCCATCGGAGCACCCGAGGCGGGTCCTCTGATCCCGCTCGGGCCGGACACGGGGACATCAGGCAGGACAGCCGACAGGGACATGTCCCGCCTGGTGTCACGGCCCTTGTCCTTGTCTCTGTCGGTTGTCCCCGTGTCCCTGCTCTGTCCCGGCGGCCTGTCACCGTGTCCCTGCTCTGTCCCGAGATTCTGTCCCCGTGTCCCTGCCGCCTGTCCTCGTGTGCCGAGTCCCTGTCCGTCGTGTCCCTGCCGTCTGTCCTAGGTGTCCACCGCCGGGCCCACGCGGCGGTAGGGACTTGATCAAGACGCGTTGAGGTTCTTTCGCTCCAGCTCGTTCAGACGCCTGAGAGAAGCGTCGACCTCGTCGCGCCCCTGCGCCGATATGAGCTGCTGCTCACGCCAGACCCGTTCCTGCTCGGCTTCCCACTCCGCCTGGTCCGAGCTGTTGGGCTGTGTGTACGGGCGGTCCCGCAGCAGATACCCCGAGAACTCCCCCCACTGTTCGGCGACGTTTCCGAGGTGCCGGACCAACTGCTTGTCCGATCGGCGGGCGGCGAGATCGTTGAGACGCTGGTACGCGCTGTCGGTCCCCTCGATGTGCTCCAACTGCGTCCTCGTCACGGGGTTGAGGAGGGTCAGACGGAACCATGTGCGGAAGTCGGCCAGCAGCGCACGCAGGTCGTCGCTGTCGGGCCCGAGGGCGCGGGCGTGACGTCCACGCCACCACTTGTGGACCAGGGTCCCGACAGAGATGACGAAGGCGAGCCACCCAGGTGTGAACTTGATCCAGTCAGCAGCAGTCATGCCGAAGATTGTCCGCCACGACGACCCAGCTCCGCGGACCGATTTAGCTAAAGGCCGGCAAGGCGTTCCCTCAGCTCAGGCGGGCCAGTACCGGCCGTCGTCGTCCTGCCGGACCATGGACCGGTTGTGGACCTCGGTCAGGCCGTCGGTGATGAGCATCCGCATCTGGACGCGGTCGGCCGCCGCCATCAGTTCGGGGCGCGTAAGGCCCGGGTGCTCGGCGACGAAGTTCCGCAGCTTGGTCCGCTGCCCGGGGTTGATCAGTGAGGGCGAAGTGCTCAACTCAGTCCCGCTTTCACGCAGTTGTGGTCGGGCTCCAGGCGCCGACGCCGTTGCGCCGTGCGGCGCCTTCGCGCTCCAGGACGTGCAGCGTGGCCTTCACCGTCCGCACGGAGGTACGTGTCCGGCGGGCCAGCGCGGCGGCCGACACCGGCCCCTCAGCCGCCCGCAGCGCTTCCAGGACCAGTTCCTCGCGGGTGCTCAACTGAGTCCCGCCCGGACGAAGTTGTGCGCGATCTGCTCCCGTACGTCCTCGGGCAGA
Organism: Streptomyces sp. DF42; assembly: GCF_058267695.1. NCBI lineage: Bacteria > Bacillati > Actinomycetota > Actinomycetes > Kitasatosporales > Streptomycetaceae > Streptomyces > Streptomyces sp. DF42. The sequence continues at coordinate 7,256,631 of NZ_CM177859.1, forward strand.
AGGGGCATCAGCTCCCCGAGGGTGCGAGCCTCACCCCAGTGCCACTGCCGGATCAGCTCCACGGCGGCCAGGGCATGCCGGGCGCGGCGCTCCGCGTCGGCTATCTGCTCCGGCGTCGCGTCCATGATGCTCGGGCCGACCGGGGGCCCGAGGGTGATGCCGGTCTGCTGCTCGATCACCCGCACCACAGCGGCCGACGCCTCGGCCGACACGCGCTGGATGTCGGCCAGCGCCTCCCGCCCCGCCTGCACGAACCGCTCACGCTCGTGGTCCAGTTCACCGGCCATCGTTCGCCCTCCGCATCCAGGTGATGCCGAGCCGGGTCAGTACGCGGCCCTGCTCGGCCGCCGACAGGAAGCTGAAGTGGTACAGACAGGGCCTCCAGTGGGAGCCCTCACCGACGCAGGCGCACACCGCCGGGGCGCTCACACCGGCCGCCGGACCTGCGGCCGGAGGGCCGCCTGACGGTCGCCCTCCGCGTGCCGGGCGCACTGGTGCTGCACGTCGCAGTCGCACCACGACGGCCACTCACGCTTCGGCCGGTTGGAGAACGCACCCCGCTGACGGGCCTGAGCTGCCGCCTGACGGCCTATCGAGCGGTCGAACGGGGCGTACGCCTGGGTCGCGCTCTGGAGCCGGGAGGCGGCAGTACGGGCCGCGTCCTGTGCGGCCTGGAACTCTCGGCGGGCGCGGTCCTGTTCGGCCGCGCGGCGGCTGCGCTCCTCGGTGATCCGCAGCCGGGACATGGCGGCCCGGTTCGCGTCGGCCTCGGCCCGCCAGCGCCGGGTGTCGGCCGGGCACGGCTGCCCCAGCAGGATCTTGTACGGGGCCGAGTCGCGCGGCGGGTGGGTCTGGTGCACCTGCGCGCTCATGTGCGCCCAGCAGGTCGGGCAGCCGCCCTCCCTGCGGATGCGGTCCCGGCTGGCCGCCGCCTCCAGCACGTCCCGGCCGAAGACGGCGAACGTGTCGGCGGGCGGCACCCGGAGCGCTTCCCGGCCGGGCGGGGGCAGGTACTCGCTGCCCGGCGGGGCGTGGAGGAGGGAGTCGGCGTGCCGGGCCAGCGCACAGAGGTCGCTGTGGCGCCGCTGCGCCTCGGCCCGCCGGTCGGCCGCCATCCGCTGCACCGACGCCAGCGAGACGCGGGCCGGGCCGGAGCCGGGTGCACGGACGAGACGCCCGGCGCGCAGGGCCTCATATGCGGCGACGTCGGAAATGCTCAGGCGCTGCGCCGCCTCGGCTACGGGAATGTGTTCCATTGCTTTTCGCCCCTCATCTGCGGGCTCTGGTTTGTTAAGGAAAAGGTACAGTGGGAATGGCTCCGCCCCTAGCGCCGCAAGGCACCGGCTGATCACTGTTCAGGGGCGGGGCCCTATTTCGCTTAATCGAGCCGCTTTATTTAAATCCAAATCCTCCCGAACCCGGAAAGGGTCAGGTTTAGCCGCTTAGAAAAGCGGCTACTTTGAATATGTCCCCGGAGCGCATGCGGGGAGGGGAGCGACGGCCGAGGAACCCCGTCGCGCAGCCGTGAGGGGCACGGAGACACCGCAAGTCGCGGAGGACACTGACGAGGAGTCCGCCGACATGGCCGAGGTGCTGCTCAAGGTGATCCCCGAGGTGCTGGAAGCCGTCGACCTGGACGGCGCCTTCCGTGCCCGGCTCACCACCTACGCCCTGGAGCTGGCCGGGTGGCACCTGCGCTCCGCCGACGGGGCCGACCCCGGCGCCCCGCGCCCCGAGGCGCCCCGGCCACAGCTCGCCCTGCCGCCTGGCCCGTCCGCCGGGCGGCCGACGCCTCCGCCGTTCCACCGCGAACGGGACAGCGTGGACAACGTGCTGGCGCAACTGGCCGCGATACAGGACGAGTTCGGAGATCTGCTCAACGAGGAGGACGACGATGGACCGCAAGACGATCAAGGCGAAGCTGCGTGAACTCGCAGCCGACCCCGGCCAGCCGGGCGCAGCGGCCGAGGTGCAGCGGCTCAAGGGGGCGCTGCGCAGGCTGTCCCGAACGCAGTCGACCGCCTCGGCTCCCCGGGTGCAGCGTGAGCCCGAGCCTGTACCCGACGGCCTGACCGAGGCCGACGCGGAGGCGATCGAGACGTGGCCGCCGGAGTTGCGCGCCCGGCTGAACGCGTCGGTCTTCAGCCGGGTGGTCGACCGGGCGTCCTCCGTGAGCGACCCCGACAACTGGGGAGTGAAGAACGACCTCCGGCGTCGGGGTGCACGGCCCTGAGCTGGGATCCTGTGAATCGTGGGCGCGACGGCCCGTTCGTCTTGGAATCGCGGATGGGTCGGGCGCCCGGTTCCAAGATCGATGTATAAGGATACGGTCTTCTACCTGGGCTGATCCGCCTTAGATTCCTTGGGAGAAAAACCCGCTTCCTTTTCGAGGTCGGACAGGTCCGCGTTCAGTGCCGCCATCAGCTCCTCCATCTGCTGCAGCGACCCCTTCGGCCGGCCGCCCCCGCCCTGCTGCGGCACGGACTCTTCGGACATCACGGCCTCCTCGGCCCCGGGCCCCTCGGGCAGGCCGATCGGGATCGGGTGGCACCCCGGCGACGACCGCCGACGCGGGCGCCGGGCGGTCCGGCTCCGCACGAGCCAACGATCACCGTCAGACCGGGTCACTGGCGTGGGCGTGCCCCGAGCGCGGCGTTGACGGATTTTCACCCACCGTGGAGGGGAGTGCACGGAGGGACCGGTGGCATCGACAGGCACCGGTGCGTGCAGGATGGACGCATGGATCTTCGCATCTTCACCGAGCCCCAGCAGGGCGCCTCCTACGACACGTTGCTCGCCGTGGCGAAAGCCACCGAGGACCTCGGTTTCGACGCATTCTTCCGTTCCGACCACTATCTCCGCATGGGCTCGGGCGACGGTCTCCCCGGCCCCACCGACGCCTGGATCACGCTCGCCGGTCTGGCCAGGGAGACCAAGCGCATCCGCCTCGGCACGCTGATGACGGCCGGCACCTTCCGGCTGCCTGGCGTGCTCGCCATCCAGGTCGCGCAGGTCGACCAGATGTCGGGCGGCCGGATCGAACTGGGCCTGGGCGCCGGCTGGTTCGAGGAGGAGCACAAGGCGTACGGCATCCCGTTCCCGAAGGAGAAGGTCGGCCGCCTCGAGGAGCAGCTGGAGATCGTCACGGGCCTGTGGCGCACGAAGGCCGGCGACACCTTCGACTTCCACGGCAAGTACTACGACCTCACCGACTCGCCCGCGCTGCCCAAGCCCGCCCAGGACCGGATCCCGGTTCTGATCGGCGGCCACGGGGCGACCCGCACCCCGCGCCTCGCGGCCCGCCACGCCGACGAGTTCAACATGCCGTTCGCCTCGATCGAGGACACTGAGTGCCAGTTCGCCCGGGTCCGCGCCGCCGCCGAGGAAGCCGGCCGGCGGCCCGACGCCCTCACCTACTCCAACGCCCTCGTCGTCTGCGTCGGCAAGGACGACCAGGAGGTGGCCCGCCGAGCCGCCGCGATCGGCCGCGAGGCCGACGAGCTGAAGGCCAACGGCCTCGCGGGTACCCCCTCCGAGGTCGTCGACAAGATCGGCCGCTACGCGGAGATCGGCTCCCGCCGCCTCTACCTCCAGGTCCTCGACCTCGCCGACCTGGACCACCTGGAGCTGATCTCGTCCCAGGTCCAGTCGCAGCTGTCGTAGCGGTGGTAGGGGGTGTGGCGCTGGTAACGGTGTCCTGGCGCATCCCCGGCCGGGGACCGATCAGCGTCCTTGGTAGTCAGTCGTGTGTTCCGGGCCGTCCGCCAGGAACGCGGTGACGGCGCGGCGGTGGTCGGTGGTCGCGGTCACCGCCGCGGCAAGGACCGGGAGGGCGGAGTCAGCCGCGCGCACGCCGCCGTCGAGGTAGCGGCGTACGACGTCCTTGGTGGCCGCGTGGGCCCGGGTGGGTCCGACGGCGAGACGCATCGCGTAGGCATGCGCGTCGAACTACGCCGACGTCTACCGCGACAACAACCCATACCTGCATGCCGTCGTCGTCCGGAAGATCTCCGCGGACCATGTCCACGTCGATGTGCACGACAGTCTCGTCGTCGGCCCGCTCCCTGCGGGCCGCCGGCGCCTCGGAGCGCAGCCTCGCCCTGCACGAGGAGGCCACCCGGCACTGGGAGGCCATGGGAGTGCTCGCCCTGCGCTACGAAGCGACGTCCGCTCCGTCAGTGCTGAAGCGGATCACGCAGCGGTTCGACCAGCTGGACGAGGTGACCGTGAACCTGTGGGAGTCCGTGGCGGCCGGCTCGGAGGTGCGCTGAAAAATCTTGAGTGTCTCACCGGCATTCGCTGTACGTTGAGCGGAAGCGCCGCACCGGTGGCGCTTCCGTGGCCGGCCGAGCTTCGTGCGGTGCCGCTACTGCGACGAGAAGGGGCCGGGAGCCGGCGCGATCCCACTGCGCCCTGCTTCGCTTCGCCCGCGTGCCCGCAGTGCGCTCGCTGTGCACCGGACACGGTTGACCCCTGTAGTCCAGAAGCCATTTCGAGGTGTGCCCACGATGTTCCTGACCATCACCACCACCGGCACCCCGGACAGCCCCGCCACCGATCTCGGCTTCCTGCTGCACAAGCACCCCGACAAATCGCAGGCGTTCTCGACGTCCTACGGCACTCCGTAGATACGTAGGTTGAAACTGCCATACGCTCTGTCCCATGGCAGAGACACAGAGGGCGCTACTCGCCGCACGGATCAGCGTGGACACCGACGAATCAACGTCCATCCCAAGGCAGTTGGAGCACCTCCAGACCTGGGCTCAGGGGCTCGGACACGAGACAGCGGGGGTAGTTGAGGACCGGTCCGTGTCCGGCTCTGTAGACCTCCCTGAGCGCCCCTCTATGGGCCCATGGCTCACCGAGGAAGGGCGGGAGAAGTGGGACGTCCTCGCAGTCACCACACAGGACCGTCTGAGCCGAGACGATCTCCACTTCATGGCGTTCGTCAAGAACGTTCTGGACTGGGGGAAGACCCTCATTGTTCTCGATGATCCGTCGTTCGATATCTCCACAGAGACGGGACGGCTCATTGCCTACGCCAAGGCGACTCAGGCAGCAGCAGAGCTGAGGAAGATCAGGCAACGGGTAGCGGATGCACGGGACTACCTACGCCGGAACGGTCTGTTCGCTGGAGGGCATACCCCCTTCGGCTACCTCTACGAGGATTCACCGGACGGGAAACACTACGTCCTGGTGCCGGAAGCCAAATACGCGAAGCTCCTTAAGGAGATCTCAGAGCGGGTCCGTTCTGGAGTCTCTACCAATCAGATTGCCCGAGAGCTGAACGCCGAGGGTGTACTGACATGGCGTGACTACCTCAGAGAGCTACGAGGGAAAGACGCCAAGCGCAGGCACGGAACGGCTCTCACAGAGCCCAAGGGAACCAACTGGAGTCCCCAGGTTGTACAGCGCATCCTCAAGAACCCTTCCTGTGCTGGCTTCCTCGCATACAAGGGTGAGCCATACGAGGATGATCAGGGGAACTTGGTCATGGCTACCGAGTACCCGATTCTCACCCATGCCGAATGGCAAGCCACCGTCGCAGCCATTGTGTCCCGTGGGCAGTCCAACATCCGGCGCAGCAACCAAGCATCTCTGCTGACTGGCATTGCCCGTTGCGGCAACTGCGGCTCACGGATGTTCTGCCACCGACTGAACAAAACTCTTGCCACAGGGGAAGTCAAGACGTACCGGCACTACTCCTGTACGGCGCGCTCCAAGGGAATGCCCTGTAGTAATCCGGCACGGATTCCAGAGGACTTGCTCAATGAGATCTTTGAGGATGCTCTCTTGAGTCGACTCGGTGAGCTTCCGGAAGTGGTGAAGGTGACCGAGCCGGGGGAGGACCACAGAGCAAAGCTAGACCAGGTCACAGCACGTCTGCTGCGCCTGGAGAAGGACTATGAGAATGGCCGGTACGACGAGCCGGAGAAGGAAGATTCCTACTGGCGCATGCATGGGAATCTGACTAAGAAGCAAAAGGAGTTGAGAGCCAAGCCTGTGCGCCCTGCGGTAACTCAGTACGTCCCAACGGGTCTGACATGGGCTCAGAAGTGGGGCGGGATGAATACCGATGCTCGCAGGGACTACCTGACGGACAAGGACGTTCAGGTCTACGTCTGGAAGCAAGCCATTCGCGGCACGGCGCACGGCACTGTGACCTCACTGGGAGATCTCAAACAGCTTGCAGCAGCCGCAAGTCTGGAATCGGACTCTCTTTCGGACTGGCAGTTGAACGGCTGGAACGTACCGGCGCACTGGACTGATCCGAGCCTCAGGAACTTCCCCAGCAGGGTTGAGGACACGTCTGTCGTTCCTGAGGTCATCGACCAGCTACAGCGAAAGCTCTTGAGAGCTCCTGAGGGCGTCTGAACGACGGAGAGCCCCTGCGATACCTTCCCAACTCGAAAAGGTTCCAGGGGCTCTTCTGTGTCTCCGGAGACGTCTTCCGGATACTGCTCCGGCCGTTGACTGACCTCACTCGCGAATGACTAGGTCGGGCAAAGATCATTTGCCAACTTTTAAGGGTGGGGGGGTTTGTATCAGTATTTGCACCGTCACCTGACTGCGTGTCAGATGCTGCACCCTGGTGTATGCGCTGCGCCGACTGTCTGACGGGCTGTCAGAACTTTCCCTGTGCGCCGTTCTCCTGTCGGCAAGGGTGAGGGGGAACCCTGGTTTCAGGGGGTCTCATATTCTTGGGGAGTTGCCGGGTCTCATCTCTGAGACTGTCCCAAAGTGACTTATGAGACTGGTATCCTAAGTCTTGTTGGGACGGATTGAGACAGGGGAGAGAGACAGTGACCACCTACGACTACGGCTACGCCCGAGTCGGCACGACGGCACAGGACTTGAAGCGTCAGCTTGACTGGCTGGAGTCCCAGGGAGTCCCCGTAGAGCGCACCTATGCCGACAAGCGGACTGGCACGGACTTTGAGCGTGAGGGACTGGCCTCTGTGCTGGCACAGCTCCGCTCTGGTGACGTTCTGTACGTTGCTTCCCTTGACCGACTCGGCCGGACCATGCACAAGGTGCTGGCTCTCATTGCTGAGTTGAGGGAGAAGGGGGTTCACCTGGTGATCGGCGGAGCGATGACCATTGACACTCGCGTAGGTGGTCCGGCCGTAGAGATGGCTCTCTTGATGCTCGGTACGTTCTCTGAGATGGAACTGATCTTCCAGAGGGAGCGCCGTGCGTCTGCCCGTGCTTCCAGGGAAGCGAGCGGTAAGAGCTGGGGGCGCCCCAGGGAGATTGACCGTGCTGCGGTGCTGGCAGACCTCAACGACGGCATGAGCGTCATGAAGGTGGCAGCGAAGCACGGGATTGGTCGGGCAACGGTCTTCCGGATCAAGGGTGAAGCCAAGAGCGATTGATGAAATATCCGATCCGAAAACCTCTGCCATTTCCGGTAGGGGTTTTCTTCATTTTTCAGCCTATTTATTTCAGAAAACCGATCCCGCATTCATTGGGATAATAGAGAGAGCACAACCGAAACCAGCCTCACTGGCCACAGGTGGCAGAGGAGATCCGGCGACGTATCAGCGCGGGTACGTACGCACCTGGTGCGCGTGTGCCTGGCACCGTGGCGCTCGCAGCAGAGTTCGACGTGTCCCAGTCGACGGCATCCCGAGCACTGGCCAGGCTCCGCACTGAGGGAGTTGTGTACGTGGTCAGTGGACGTGGCTACTTCGTCTCTGAGCCCACGTAATCCAGTACCGGACCTGGCCCGTGGAACCCCATACTCGGTCATGTGTTCCTGACGATCTCAACTACCGGCGATGAGCAGAACCCGGCTACTGACCTGGGGTTTCTCCTCCATAAGCACCCTGACAACCCGTTCTCAACCAAACTGTCCTACGGCACGGCGCACGTCCTCTACCCCGAGGCGGACGCCCGGCGCTGCACGGCCGCGCTGCTGCTGGAGGTCGACGCGGTGGCGCTGGTGCGGCGGGGCAAGGGCAAGGGACGCGGCGGGGCGCCCGACGCGGCGCTCGCGCAGTACGTCAACGACCGCCCGTATGCGGCGTCCTCGCTGCTCGCCGTGGCCCTGAGCAGCGTGTTCTCCAGCGCGATCAAGGGCACCTGTCACGCCCGCCCCGAGCTGCCCGCGCAGCCGCGCCCGCTGCGTGTCGAGGTGCCGGCGCTGCCCGCGCGCGGAGTCCCTCCCGGCCGGCCACGTCCGGCACGGCGACCACCGCTTCGAGTGGACGCGGGAGGAGTTCCGGGCCTGGGCGCGCACGGTCGCCGAACGGCACGGCTACACGGTGGAGTTCGTGCCCGTCGGGCCCGACGACCCGGAGGTGGGTCCGCCCACCCAGATGGCCGTCTTCGAAATGAGCACAGCCAACGTGAAGACCGAGGCCGACAAGGAGGCGAAGGCAGCATGACCGAGGCAACTGAGAAGACGGGACGGGTCCTTCCCGTCACCGACCTCTCCCTCGTCGTCCTCGTCGGCGCCTCCGGCTCCGGCAAGTCGACCTTCGCCCGCCGGCACTTCAAGCCGACCGAGGTGATCTCCTCCGACTTCTGCCGCGGCCTGGTCTGCGACGACGAGAACGACCAGAGCGCCACCCGGGACGCCTTCGACGTCCTGCACTACATCGCCGGCAAGCGCCTGGCCGCCGGCCGCCGCACGGTCGTCGACGCGACCAGCGTGCAGCAGGACAGCCGACGCCAGCTGGTCGACCTGGCCAGGCAGCACGACGTGCTGCCCATCGCCATCGTGCTGGACGTCCCGGAGGAGGTGTGCGCCGAACGCAACGCGGGCCGCTCCGACCGGGCCGACATGCCGCGCCGCGTCATCCAGCGCCACGTCCGCGAACTGCGACGTTCCGTACGCCACCTGGAGCGCGAGGGCTTCCGCAAGGTGCACATCCTGCGCGGCGTGGAGGACGTCGAGAACGCCACCGTCGTCACCGAGAAGCGCTTCAACGACCTGACCCATCTCACCGGCCCGTTCGACATCATCGGCGACATCCACGGCTGCGCCTTCGAACTGGAGTCGCTGCTGGGCAAGTTGGGCTACACGGACGGCGTCCACCCGGACGGCCGTACGGCCGTGTTCGTCGGTGACCTCGTCGACCGCGGCCCGGACAGCCCGGGCGTGCTGCGCCGGGTCATGTCGATGGTCGGCTCGGGCAACGCCCTGTGCGTGCCGGGCAACCACGAGAACAAGTACGGTCGTCACCTCAAGGGCCGCAACGTCCAGCACACCCACGGCCTCGCCGAGACCATCGAGCAGATGGAGGGCGAGAGCGACGAGTTCCGCGCCCAGGTGCGGGCGTTCATCGACGGGCTGGTCAGTCACTACGTCCTCGACGGCGGCAAGCTGGTGGTCTGCCACGCCGGTCTGCCGGAGAAGTACCACGGCCGCACCTCCGGCCGGGTCCGCTCGCACGCGCTGTACGGCGACACGACCGGTGAGACCGACGAGTTCGGGCTGCCGGTGCGCTACCCGTGGGCGGAGGACTACCGGGGCCGGGCGGCCGTGGTCTACGGCCACACCCCCGTCCCGGACGCGACCTGGCTCAACAACACCATCTGCCTCGACACCGGTGCCGTCTTCGGCGGCAAGCTCACCGCGCTGCGCTGGCCGGAGCGGGAACTGGTCGACGTACCGGCCGAGCAGGTCTGGTACGAGCCGTCGAGGCCGCTGCGGACGGAGGCGCCCGGCGGACAGGACGGCCGGCCGCTCGACCTGAACGACGTGCACGGCCGCCGGGTCGTCGAGACCCGGCACCAGGGCCGTGTCTCGGTCCGCGAGGAGAACGCGGCCGCGGCCCTGGAGGTCATGAGCCGTTTCGCCGTGGACCCGCGCCTGCTGCCGTACCTCCCGCCGACCATGGCGCCGACGGCGACCTCGCACGTCGAGGGCTACCTGGAGCACCCCGTCGAGGCCTTCGCGCAGTACGCGGCGGACGGGGTGGCGCGGGTCGTGTGCGAGGAGAAGCACATGGGCTCGCGTGCGGTGGCGCTGGTGTGCCGGGACGCCGAGGCCGCGCGCAGGCGGTTCGGCGCTGGGGGCACCTCCCGCTCGAGCGAAGCCGAGAGTGGGGGAGGCCCGACGGGCTCGCTGTACACCCGTACCGGACGCCCGTTCTTCGACGACGAGTCGGTGACGGAGGAGATCCTCGGCCGCGTCCGCGGGGCGGTCACCGAGGCCGGCCTGTGGGACGAACTGGAGACGGACTGGCTCCTGCTGGACGCCGAGCTGATGCCGTGGTCGCTGAAGGCGTCCGGTCTGCTGCGGTCGCAGTACGCGGCCGTCGGTGCCGCCTCCGGCGCGGTGTTCCCGGGTGCGCTCGCCGCCCTGGAGGGCGCCGCCGCGCGGGGCGTCGAGGTCACCGACCTGCTGGCCCGCCAGCGTGAGCGCGCCTCGAACGCGGCAGCGTTCACGGACGCCTACCGCCACTACTGCTGGACGACCGAGGGACTGGAGGGCGTACGTCTCGCACCGTTCCAGATCCTCGCCGTCCAGGGCCGCAGCCTCGCCGCCGTGCCGCACGACGAGCAGCTCGCCCTGCTGGACCGGCTGGTGGAGCACGACGGCAGCGGTCTGCTGCAGACCACCCGACGGCTCTACGTCGACACCGCGGACCCGGAGTCGGTGCGGGCGGGCGTCGACTGGTGGCTGGAGATGACCGGTCGTGGCGGCGAGGGCATGGTCGTGAAGCCGCTGGGCGCGCTGGTGCGCAGCGGCGAGGGCCGGCTGGTCCAGCCCGGCATCAAGTGCCGCGGCCGCGAGTACCTGCGGATCATCTACGGTCCGGAGTACACGCGCCCCGACAACCTCGTCCGTCTGCGCGGCCGCTTCCTCAACCACAAGCGGTCGCTGGCGACCCGCGAGTACGCCCTGGGTCTGGAGGCCCTGGACCGGCTGGCGGAGGGCGAGCCGCTGTGGCGGGTGCACGAGGCGGTGTTCGGGGTGCTGGCGCTGGAGTCGGAGCCGGTGGACCCACGGCTTTGAACTGCTTCCCGGGGGAGAGCGCCGACGACTACGTGTCCGTCGTCGACCAACTCCCCGCACTCGTCCGTCTCCAGCCCCCGGGCGGCGCGCACCGTATGCCGAAGTCCCGCTAGCCCACGAGGCGCAGTGACGTCCCCGCCACGCCCACCCGCACCGACTGCCCCCACGTCAGCTGCAGCGCGTCCGCCTCGATGCCGTCCCCGAAGGCGATCAGCCGCTCGGACTCGACGGTGAGGTGAAGGCCTGCGGAGGCGGAGAGCTCGCCGGCCACCAGCGACGTCCCGGTGGCCGGCGACGGCCAGGCCTCCCGTACGAACCACAGCAGCCGGTCGTCGGTGGGGCGGGGCAGGGACAGGGAGGCCAGGGCGGCACCCCGCTCCTGCCACACGGAGCGGATCCACCCCGTCGCCCCGGTCCCCGTCCCCACCAGCACTCCGGACGAAGCCTGGGCCTCGACGACACCCCCGTCGTCCTCAAGGCCCAGGCGGTATCTGGCCGTCTGATGTCCGGCGGCGCCCAGATAGATCTCGTTGAGCGCGACGATCCGCTGGGTGTCGTCGGAGACCGCCTCGACCATGGTGAGTTCGTCCACCGCGCTCGTGAGGGCCGCCGGGAGCAGCGCCGCCGCGTCGCCGGGGCGGTGGCGCACCAGGACGCCGGGGTTGCGGCCGGGGTCGGTGTCGATGCCCACCACCGGCTGCCCGGCCAGGTACTTGGCGGCGTTCGCCACCAGCCCGTCCTGCCCGACCACGACCACCACGTCCTCGGGCGCGAACAGGAACCGGTCCAAGTCGGCGCGCTCCACCCGGCTCTGACGCCAGGTCAGTGGAATCGCGGAGGCGACGTCGGCCAGCGCTCGCCGGGTGCGCCGGTCCCGTTCCGCGACCTCCTCGATGTCCCGTCCCCGGGAGGAGAGGAAGAAGGCGGCCTGCCCGTGCGTACCGTGGTGGGCCACCAACTCCTCGTACTCGGTGGTGCGATGGACGAGAACGGCGCGCGGCGCGAGGCTCATCCCTGCCCCTGCCCCTGCCCCTGCCCGGGCCCTTGACCGCCCAGCCTGGCCAGCAGCCCCGTCAGTACGTCCGGCGAGATGGTCACGCTGTCGATGTTCGGCAGGTTCTCCGCCAGCCTGGTGCCGGTGAGGGCGTGCAGGGTCGCCACGTCGACGTCGTCGTGCACCCGCAGCCAAGCCGCCTGTGCCTGCGCCCGCGCCTCGCCGACCTCGCGTGCGCCCTCGGCCTCGGCCCGTGCCAGCCGCACGGACCGCGCCGCCTCCGCGTCGGCGAGCCGTACCGTCCGTGCCGCCTCCGCCCCCGCCCGTACCGCGTCCGCCGCCGCGTGCTCCTCGGCCTCGCGGCGGCTGTTCGTGCCGCGCTGCTCGACCAACTGCTCCTCGCGGCGGGCCAGTTCGATCTGGCTGGCCAGCTCGTTCTCCGCGATCGCCCGCTCCCGCTCGACGGCCACCGCCCGCCGCTCGTACGTCGCCCGGTCCGCCTCCTGCTGGATCTGCTCGCGGGCCGGCGTGCGCAGGGCCCGCTCCACCTCCGGTTCGGGGCGCAGCGCCACCACGCGCACGGCGACCACATCGATCCCCGTCGACGGCAGCCGCGGCTCCGCGCCGAGCCCGGCCGCGACCCGCTCCCGCACCGCCGCCACGCCGTCGACCAGCGCCGACGCCAGCGACGTGCGGGCCAGGACGTCCAGCGCGTGCTGCTGGGCCGTCTCCGTCAGCAGCGTCCCCAGCTGCTCCAACGGCGCGCCGCGCCACACTCCTGTGTCCGGGTCGACGGAGAAGTCCAGCCGGGCGGCGGCCAGGGCCGGGTCGCTGATCCGGTACGTCACGGTCGCCTGCACCGTCACGTCCTGGAAGTCGGACGTACGGCCATGGAAGGTCATCGCCAACTCCCGGTCGTCGACCGGTATTTCGGACAGAGTCGCGGTCAGTGCGCGGAACCAGAAGCTGAGCCCCGGGCCGTCGTGCAGCAGCTTCCCGGCGCGATGGTGGCGGATGTGTGCCGTGGGCGCCCCGCGCAGGTGGCGCCAGCCCAGGCGCCGGGTGATGTCGGCCATCGGACCCCTCTTTCTCGTCGTAGCGACGATAAGCGAGGCACCTCTTTATCGTCAAGAGGACGAGAAAAGGGGAGTGGAAAACAACCAGAACAAGAAAGCGGAGAAAGCGCCGAGCTGCGGGTCAAGACGGCCCCTGATGGTCAGGATGGAGACATGGGATTCCATGTCGACTCCGAGACCGGGCGGCTGCGCCGCGTCATCCTTCACCGGCCGGATCTCGAACTCAAGAGGCTCACCCCCAGCAACAAGGACGCCCTCCTCTTCGACGACGTGCTGTGGGTGCGCCGGGCGCGCGCCGAGCACGACGGATTCGCCGACGTCCTGCGTGACCGCGGGGTCGCCGTCCACCTCTTCGGCGACCTGCTCACCGAGGCCCTGGAGGTCCCGGCCGCCAGAACGCTCGTCCTGGACCGGGTCTTCGACGAGAAGGAGTACGGCGTCCTCGCCACCGATCACCTCAGAGCCGCCTACGAGACCCTCGCCGCGCCGGAGCTGGCCGAGGCCCTGGTCGGCGGCATGACCAAGCGCGAGTTCCTCCAGGCACACGCGGAGCCGACCTCCGTGCGCTTCCATGTCATGGACCTCGACGACTTCCTCCTCGGCCCCCTCCCCAACCACCTCTTCACCCGGGACACCTCCGCCTGGATCTACGACGGTGTCTCCATCAACGCCATGCGCTGGCCCGCCCGGCAGCGCGAGACGGTCCACTTCGAGGCGATCTACCGCCACCACCCGCTCTTCCGTGACGAGGCGTTCCGCGTCTGGTCCGAGGGGCAGGCCGACTACCCCTCCACCATCGAGGGCGGCGACGTCCTCGTCATCGGCAACGGCGCCGTCCTGATCGGCATGAGCGAGCGCACCACGCCCCAGGCCGTCGAGCTGCTCGCGCACAAGCTGTTCGACGCCGGCTCGGCCCGGACGATCGTGGCCCTCGACATGCCCAAGCGGCGCGCCTTCATGCACCTCGACACCGTGATGACGATGGTCGACGGCGACACCTTCACCCAGTACGCGGGCCTGGGCATGCTCCGCTCGTACACCATCGAACCGGGCGTCGGCGACAAGGAGCTCAAGGTCACCGACCATCCGCCGGAGCACATGCACCGCGCGATCGCCGCCGCCCTCGGGCTGAGCGAGATCCGGGTCCTGACCGCGACCCAGGACGTGCACGCGGCCGAGCGCGAGCAGTGGGACGACGGCTGCAACGTCCTGGCCGTCGAACCGGGCGTCGTCGTCGCCTACGAGCGCAACGCCACCACCAACACCCACCTGCGCAAGCAGGGCATCGAGGTCATCGAGATCCCGGGCAGCGAGCTGGGCCGGGGTCGCGGCGGTCCGCGCTGCATGAGCTGCCCGGTCGAACGGGAGGCTGTATAGAAATGCAAAACATCGTATAGAGTTCCAGGTCATACGTTCCCGCATTCCTGGAGTGCCCCCATGGCGACAGTCCCGACCGCCCTCGCCGGCCGTCACTTCCTCAAGGAGCTCGACTTCTCCGACCAGGAGTTTCTCGGGCTGATCGAGCTGGCCGCCGAGCTGAAGGCGGCAAAGAAGGCCGGGGCGGAGACGCGGTACCTGAGCGGGAAGAACATCGCGCTCGTCTTCGAGAAGACCTCGACGCGCACGCGCTGCGCGTTCGAGGTCGCCGCCGCGGACCAGGGTGCCTCGACGACGTACCTGGACCCGTCGGGCTCGCAGATCGGGCACAAGGAGTCCGTGAAGGACACGGCGCGCGTACTGGGCCGGATGTACGACGGGATCGAGTACCGCGGACACGGCCAGGGCGTCGTGGAGGAGCTGGCCGCGTACGCCGGGGTCCCCGTCTACAACGGGCTCACCGACGAATGGCACCCCACCCAGATGCTGGCGGACGTGCTCACGATGACCGAGCACACCGACAAGCCGCTGACCGCGACGGCCTTCGCCTACCTCGGCGACGCCCGCTACAACATGGGCAATTCCTACCTGGTCACCGGCGCCCTGCTCGGCATGGACGTCCGTATCGTCGCCCCCCGGCTGCTGTGGCCGGATGACACGATCGTCGAGGTGGCCCAGCAGCTCGCCGTGGCCTCGGGCGCCCGGATCACGCTCACCGAGGACGTGAAGGAGGGTGTGCGCGACGCCGACTTCATCGCCACCGACGTATGGGTGTCGATGGGCGAGCCCAAGGAGGTCTGGGACGAGCGCATAGCGCTCCTCGGCCCCTACGCGGTGACCATGGACGTCCTGCGCGCCACCGGCAACCCCGACGTGAAGTTCCTGCACTGCCTGCCGGCCTTCCACGACCTGGGCACCGACGTCGGCCGCGAGATCCACCAGCGCCACGGGCTCACCTCGCTGGAGGTCACCGACGAGGTGTTCGAGTCCGAGCACTCCGTGGTCTTCGACGAGGCGGAGAACCGGATGCACACCATCAAGGCCATCCTGGTCGCGACGCTGGCCTGACCGCTCGGGCGGCGGTCAGGCGGACCGCCGCTGCGCGGGCACCACCGGCAGCCGGAACCAGACGGCCTTGCCGGACGTGGTCGGCCGATGCCCGCAGGACGAGCTGAGTGCGCGGATCAGCAGCAGTCCGCGCCCGTGCTCCTGCCAGGGATCGGGCTCCTGCTCGCCCGGCCGGGTGAGGTTGTGGGGCGGCGCCGGGTCCGGGTCGTGCACCTCGACCTGGCAGCCGCTCGGCGCCAGCTCCAGCACCAGCTCTATGGGGGAGTCCCCGACGGTGTGCTCCACGGCGTTCGCGACCAGCTCCGCCGTGAGCAGTTCCGCGGTGTCGCGGTCGGCCCCGTGATCCAGCTCGGCCAGCGCCGTGCGCACCAGTGCGCGGGCCACGGGCACGGCCGCGGCGGAATGCGGCAGCGCGATGCGCCAGGAGGCCGACGGGATGGACGGCACGAAGCGCCTCCGTGAGGGGTGGTCGCCGGGCGACGGGTCGGCGGAGGGGCGTGCGTACAAGGCGGGTCCGTTCATGAGCAGGCTGTCCTGCTTTCAACCTTATGAAATGGTACGGCGCTGCCGGTGAAGGCGTTCATCGGGCACCGTGCGGGGCCTTCGGCCCCGTTGACGAGCGGCTTACCCGTAACAACGGCTTGCCTCGCGCGGCCGCTCCCACCGTTGCCGCTCTGTCGACGAGCCGTGACGGATGTGACCGGGCCGGGTCAGATCCGGCCAGCCCTATCGCGGACTCGTGACGACAGTCAAAGATGAGTGATAGCTTCGAAGGGCAGAGCTCTCAGTACGGCAGTGCCCGCCCCGCGAGGAGGGTGCCCGCCCCCGAGGAGGCCGCACGTCATGAGTCCCTTCACCGGCTCCGCAGCCCGCACCGCCCGCTGGGAGCACCTGCGCGTCGAGCTCACCGACGGTGTCGCCCAGGTGACGCTGGCCCGCCCCGACAAGCTCAACGCGCTCACCTTCGGCGCCTACGCCGACCTGCGCGACCTGCTCGCCGAGCTGTCCCGCGAGCGAGCGGTACGGGCCCTGGTGCTGGTCGGCGAGGGCCGCGGTTTCTGCTCCGGGGGCGACGTCGACGAGATCATCGGCGCGACCCTGTCCATGGACACCGCGCAGCTCCTCGACTTCAACCGCATGACCGGCCAGGTCGTACGTGCCGTACGGGAGTGCCCGTTCCCCGTGATCGCCGCGGTGCACGGAGTGGCGGCGGGCGCGGGCGCGGTCCTGGCCCTGGCCGCGGACTTCCGCGTGGCCGACCCCACGGCCCGCTTCGCGTTCCTCTTCACCCGCGTGGGCCTCTCCGGCGGCGACATGGGCGCCGCGTACCTGCTGCCGAGGATCGTCGGCCTGGGCCACGCGACCCGTCTGCTGATGCTGGGCGAACCGGTCCGCGCGCCGGAGGCCGAGCGCATCGGCCTGGTGAGCGAGCTGACGGACGAGGGTCGGGCGGACGAGGCCGCGATCGCTCTGGCCCGCCGCCTGGCCGACGGCCCGGCACTGGCGTACGCCCAGACGAAGGCGCTCCTGACGGCCGAGCTGGACATGCCCCTCGCCGCCTCCGTCGAACTCGACGCCTCCACGCAGGCCCTCCTGATGAACGGCGAGGACTACGCGGAGTTCCACGCGGCGTTCACGGAGAAGCGCCCGCCGAAATGGCAGGGCCGATGATGCCAACCCCAGCGACATCCCCCCAGGGGGCGCGGGCAACTGCGCGACCGGCCACTACGAACCTCCAGTCGCCGGACAAGCCCGCCGCCCCCCTGCGAGTGGCGATCATCGGCGGCGGCCCCGGAGGCCTGTACGCCGCCGCCCTGCTGAAACAACTCGCCCCCGACCGGCAGGTCACCCTCTGGGAACGCAACGCCCCCGACGACACCTTCGGCTTCGGAGTCGTCCTCTCCGACGAGACCCTCGGCGGTATCGAACACGCCGACCCCGTGGTGTACGAGGCCCTGCAGAAGGACTTCGTACGGTGGGACGACATCGACGTCGTGCACCGAGGAGTACGGCACACCTCCGGCGGCCACGGATTCGCGGCGCTCGGCAGGCGACGGCTCCTGGAGATCCTGCACGACCGCTGCCGCGCCCTCGGCGTCGACCTGCGTTTCGGCTCCGAAGCGCCCTACCCCGACTGGCTGGCCGAGACATACGACCTGGTCATCGCTGCCGACGGGGTCAACAGCGCCACCCGCGAGGCCCACGCCCACGTCTTCGGCCCCCAGGTGACCACCCACCACTGCCGCTACATCTGGCTCGCCGCCGACTTCGCCTTCGACGCCTTCCGCTTCGAGATCGCCGAGACCGAACACGGCGTGATGCAACTCCACGGCTACCCCTATTCCCGCCCGTCGCCCGACCACGGCCCCGCGACCGGGCCCTCCGGGTCGCAGACTCGATCCCCCGCCTCCACCGTGATCGTCGAGATGCGCGAAGAGGTGTGGCAGGCGGCCGGATTCGCCGCCCTCGACGAGACCGAGTCCGTCGAGCGCTGCGCCAAGATCTTCGCGGACGCGCTCGGCGGCTGGCCCCTGCGCTCCAACAAGTCGGCCTGGACGACCTTCCGCACGGTGACCAACGAGCACTGGTCGCACGGCAACGTCGTGCTGCTCGGCGACGCCGCCCACACCGCCCACTTCTCCATCGGCTCCGGCACCAAGCTCGCCGTGGAGGACGCCCTCGCGCTGACCGCCTGCCTGGAGGAACAGCCGTCCCTGGACAAGGCGTTGGCCGCCTACGAGGAGGAGCGCAGGCCCGTCGTCGCCTCCACCCAGCGGGCCGCCCGCGCCAGCCTGGAGTGGTTCGAGAACCTGCGTCTCCATCTCGACCAGCCGCCCCGCCAGTTCGCCTTCAACCTGCTCACCCGCAGCCGCCGCGTCACCCACGACAACCTCCGCCTGCGCGACTCCCGCTTCACCGGCGCCGTGGAGCACGAGTTCGGCTGCCCGCCCGGTACGCCCCCGATGTTCACGCCCTTCCGGCTGCGCGGTCTGACCCTGCGCAACCGGGTCGTGGTCTCACCCATGGACATGTACTCGGCCACCGACGGCGTCCCCGGCGACTTCCACCTCGTCCACCTGGGCGCGCGGGCGCTCGGCGGCGCCGGGCTGGTGATGACCGAGATGGTGTGCGTCAGCGACGAGGGCCGGATCACCCCGGGCTGCACCGGCCTCTACACCGGCCGGCAGGGCGAGTCGTGGAAACGGATCCTCGACTTCGTGCACACCCGGTCCCCGGGCACCGCGATCGGCGTGCAGCTCGGTCACTCCGGCCGCAAGGGCTCGACCAGGCTGATGTGGGAGGGCATGGACGAGCCGCTGGAGGAGGGCAACTGGCCGCTGACGGCCGCCTCCCCGCTCCCGTACAAGCCGGACAGTCAGACCCCGCGGGAGCTGACCCGTGCTCAACTCACCGACATCCGCGAGCAGTTCACGTCGGCCGCCCGGCGTGCGGCCCGTGCCGGCTTCGACCTCCTTGAACTCCACTGCGCTCACGGCTACCTGCTCTCCGGCTTTCTCTCCCCGCTGACCAACCGCCGCACCGACGCCTACGGCGGCTCGCTCGGCGAACGCCTGCGCTTCCCGCTGGAGGTCTTCGACGCCGTACGCGGGGTCTGGCCCGCGGAGAAGCCGATGACCGTCCGTATCTCCGCGACCGACTGGGCCGAGGGCGGCACGACGGCCGAGGACGCCGTCGAGATCGCCCGCGCCTTCACCGCCCACGGCGTCGACGCGGTCGACGTGTCGACGGGACAGGTCGTGGCCGACGAGCGGCCGGAGTTCGGGCGGTCGTACCAGACGCCGTACGCGGACCGCATCCGCCACAGCGTCGGTGTCCCGGTGATCGCGGTCGGCGCGATCTCCTCCTGGGACGACGTCAACTCGCTGATCCTGGCCGGGCGGGCGGACCTGTGCGCCCTCGCCCGCCCCCATCTCTACGACCCCCACTGGACCCTGCACGCGGCGGCCGAGCAGGGTTACGACGGCCCGGGCGTCTCCTGGCCGGCCCCCTACCGCGCGGGCAGCCGCCGCCCGCAGACCGGTCGGACGGACGCCCCCAAGCCCCGGCTCACGCTCGGGATCTGATCTCGGGTCGCGTGAATGGCGCATGTGGTTCGCGGACGTCAGACGCCCGCGAACTCGGCCCCCGCGTCCCTGAGCCGCGCATGCAGACCCCGGAAGACGGCGGCCGAGCGGACGCCGGGCCAGTCCTCGGGGAGGAGAGAGGCGGGCAGTCCGGGGTCGGCGTAGGGCAGGTGGCGCCAGGAGTCGAGGGCGAGGAGGTAGTCGCGGTAGGCCGCCTCGGGCGAGGTGCCGGTCCGGTGCTCCCACTCGTGCAGCACCGGCGCGTGCCGGTCCAGGAACGCCTCGTGCTCCTTGGCGATCGAGGCCAGGTCCCACCAGCGGGCAACCGCCTGAGCGGTCGGCGCGAACCCCAGGTGCTCGCCGCGGAACAGATCGACGTACGGGTCCAGGCGCAGCCGCTGCAGGGTGTGCCGGGTCTCCTCGTACAGGCCCGCGGGGGCGATCCACACCCCGGGTGCCGCCGTGCCGAAGCCGAGCCCCGCCAGGCGGGAGCGCAGCACGTGCCGCTTCTGCCGCTCCGACTCCGGCACGGAGAACACGGCGAGCACCCAGCCCTCGTCCTCGGGCGGTCTCGTGACGTAGATGCGCCGGTCGCCGTCGTCGAGCAACTGGCGGGCGTCCGGCGACAGTTGGTATCCGGCCGCGCCCTGGTCCGTGCGGGCCGGCGACAGCAGCCCGCGCCGTTTGAGACGGGACACCGACGAGCGCACGGAGGGCGCGTCCACGCCGACCGCGGCCAGCAGCCGGATCAGTTCGGCGACGGGCACGGGGCCCGGCGCGAAGCGGCCGTACGCGCCGTAGAGCGTGACGATGAGAGACCGTGGTGCATGCTGGTCGGACACGTTGATCATCTTAGGTCGTCGGCATCAGTGCTGGTCACCTTCGGTGTCGCGTTCGACGGCACCTCGGGCCCCCTGCCCGGCGTCACGTTCGGTGCGCAGTCTGAACCGCTGCAGCTTGCCCGTCGCCGTGCGCGGCAGTGCGTCCAGGAAGACGACCTCGCGGGGGCATTTGTAGGGCGCCAGCTCGGACTTGACGAAGGTGCGCAGCGAGTCGGCGTCCCGCTCGGCGCCCTCCCTGAGGACGGCGTACGCCACGACCACCTGCCCGCGCGCCTCGTCGGGGCGCCCCACGACGGCCGCCTCCACCACATCCGGATGACGCAGCAGAGCGTCCTCGACCTCCGGCCCGGCGATGTTGTACCCGGCCGAGATGATCATGTCGTCGGCGCGTGCGACGTAGCGGAAGTAGCCGTCGCCGTCGCGGACATACGTGTCACCGGTGACGTTCCAGCCGCCCCGCACATAGACGCGCTGGCGGGGATCGGTGAGGTAGCGGCAGCCGACGGGCCCGCGTACGGCCAGCAGCCCCGGCTGTCCGTCGGGCACGGGCTCCCCGTTCTCGTCCTGCACGCGCGCGTGCCAGCCCGGTACGGGCACGCCCGTCGTGCCGGGCCTGATCCGCTCGTCGGCCGCGGAGATGAAGATGTGCAGCAGCTCGGTGGCGCCGATGCCGTTGATGATGCGCAGCCCGGTCCGCTCGTACCAGGCCTGCCAGGTGGCCGCGGGCAGGTTCTCGCCGGCCGAGACGCAGCGGCGCAGGGACGAGATGTCGTACGCGTCGAGCTCGTCGAGCATCGCGCGGTAGGCCGTCGGCGCGGTGAACAGCACGGAGACCCGGTGCCCGGTGATCGCGGGCAACAGCTGCGTGGGATGGGCCTGTTCGAGCAGGAGCGCACTGGCGCCGGCCCGCATCGGGAAGATCACCAGCCCGCCGAGCCCGAAGGTGAAGCCGAGCGGAGGGCTGCCCGTGAAGACATCGTCCGCATGTGGTTGCAGCACATGTCTGGAGAAGGTGTCCGCTATCGCGAGCACATCCCGGTGGAAGTGCATGCACCCTTTGGGGCGGCCGGTCGTGCCCGAGGTGAACGCGATCAGTGCGACGTCGTCGGCCGCGGTGGCGACGGTGGGATAGGGGGTGTCGGGCGCCGCGCGGCGCAGGAGGTCGTCGGGGGCGTCGCCGCCGTACGTCGTGGTCCGCAGCCCCGGTATCTCGGCCTTCGCCAGGTCGTCGACGGCCCGTATGTCGCACAGGGCGTGCCGTACCCCGGCGATCTCGCAGATCGCGGTCAGCTCGTGGGGGCGCTGCTGGGCCAGCACGGTGACCGCGACCGCGCCCGCCTTCAGCACGGCCAGCCAGCAGGCCGCGAGCCAGGGCGTGGTCGGGCCGCGCAGCAGGACGCGGTTGCCGGGAAGCACACCGAGGTCGCGGGTGAGGATGTGCGCGACACGGTCGACGCGGGCGCGGAGGTCGGCGTACGTCCAGGAAGGGCCGGCGGGGGTGTGGAACACCGGCCGGCGGGGGTCGGCGTGGTCCAGGAGTTCGGCGGCGCAGTTCAGCCGATCGGGGTAACGCAGCTCCGGCAGATCGAAGCGCAGTTCGGGCCACTCCTCGGGCGGCGGGAGGTGGTCGCGCGCGAAGGTGTCGACATGGGCCGAGACGTTCATGGCGGTGCGCCCCCTTGCCGTTCTGGCCGTCGTGGTGGGCTCGCGCCTTGAGCGTATCGTGTTGGTGACGACAGTCAACGGTACGCGATACCGTCGGGGGAGGCGCGGAGGAGAGGGGACCGGCAATGCCCGCATTCTCGCTCGAACCGGAACAGATCGCCCGGTGTGGAGCACTGCGCACCACGGCCGCGGAGCGGCTGCGCCCGCTCGCCGAGAAGGGGGAACCGGGGCACGTCAATCGTGCGCTCGTCGCGGAGCTGGGCGCGCTCGGGCTTCTGGAGCGGCTGTTCGGCTCGGGTGCCCTGGACCTGTGCCTGATGCGGGAATCCCTGGCATACGCCTGTACGGAGGCGGAGACGGCGCTGGCCCTGCAGGGGCTCGGCGCCCATCCGGTGCATGCCTGCGGCACCCCGGCCCAGCGCGACCGCTGGCTGCCGAAGGTCATCGAGGGCTCAGCGGTGGCCGCCTTCGCCCTGACGGAGCCGGGGGCGGGGTCGGATGCCGGCGCGCTGGGACTGCGCGCCCAGCCGGAGTCCTCGTGGTCGGGCGGCACGGGGCGGGCCGCCGCTGCCCCGCGGGTGGCGACCGGCGAGACGGGCGCGCCCGCTCCCGAGGGGAACGCGGGGCCGGATGGCCGGCGGTCGGGTGACGTCCGCACGGCCGTATCCGGTGATGCGCCGTCCGGCGGTGCGCGGTCCGGCTACGGGCCCGTCGGCCCCGGCGCGTCCTCCGGTGCCGGAAACCGCGATCCGATCCCGGCCGATTCCCTCGCCGCCGAACCCGACGGTCGCGCCGCCTGGCGCCTCACCGGCGAGAAGTGCTGGATCTCCAACGCGCCCGAGGCCGACTTCTACACCGTCTTCGCCCGCACCACCCCCGGCGCCGGTGCCCGCGGCGTGACCGCGTTCCTCGTGCCGGCCGATCGTCCCGGGCTCACCGGCGCGCCCCTCGACATGCTCTCGCCGCACCCCATCGGCGCCCTCGACTTCGATGCCGTGCCCGTCACCGCGGACGATGTGCTCGGGGACGTCGACGGCGGGTTCCGGGTCGCCATGGGGACCCTCAACCTGTTCCGCCCCAGCGTCGGCGCCTTCGCGGTCGGCATGGCACAGGCGGCGCTCGACGCGACCCTCGCGCACACCTCCCAACGAGACGCGTTCGGCGGCAAGTTGAAGGACCTGCAGACCGTCGCCCACCAGGTCGCCGAGATGGCGCTGCGCACCGAGGCGGCCCGGCTCATGGTGTACGCGGCGGCGACGGCGTACGACGAAGGCGCCCCCGGTGTCCCCCGGCGCGCGGCCATGGCGAAGCTGATCGCCACCGAGACCGCGCAGTACGTCGTCGACAGGGCCGTCCAGCTGCACGGCGCCCGCGCCCTACGCCGCGGCCACCTGCTCGAACACCTCTACCGCGAGGTGCGGGCCCCGCGCATCTACGAGGGTGCGAGCGAGGTCCAACGAGGCATCATCGCCAAGGAGTTGTACGCCGACCTGGAGGCATCCGAGTGAGCACCGAGCGCGTCAACCCGCCCGACCTCTCCCCGCCGACGGGCTTCTCCCACGCGGTCGTCGCAACCGGCACCCGCCTCGTCTTCCTGGCCGGCCAGACCGCCCTCGACGCCGACGGCAAGGTGACCGGCGACACCCTCCCCGACCAGTTCGAGCGCGCCCTCACCAACCTGCTCACCGCCCTGCGCGCGGCGGGCGGCACCCCCGCCGACCTCGCCCGCGTCACCGTCTACGCCACCGACGTCGCCGCGTACCGCATCCATGCCCCCGAACTGGGCCGCCTCTGGCGGGAGTTGGCGGGCCGTGACTATCCGGCGATGGCAGTCGTGGAGGTCGTACGCCTGTGGGACGACAAGGCGATGGTGGAACTCGACGGGTTCGCCGTGCTGCCCTAGGGCCTGTTGCGAATGTGGCGTCTGCCGCGCGACGCCTGGCACGCACTCTCGCCGCACCGCCCGAAAGCCCGAGTACGCCCAGTACGAGGGCTTCCGGACGGCACGCCGAGAGCACGCACCGGACGCCGCGCGGCCGCCCTTCGGGCGACGACGCCACTTTCGCAACAGGCCCTACAGTAGTGGCCCGGCAGGGCGCTCAGGCGGCGATGGCCAGCCGCTCGGCGGGCAGCCGGTGCGGCCCGACGGCCCGGCCGTCGGGCGTCAGCTCGCCCGTGTCGTCGAACACGATCGCGCCGTCGCACAGGAGGCTCCAGCCCTGCTCGGGGTGGGCGGCGACGATGTGCACGACGTTGGCGTCGAGGGAAGGGCACGAGGACTGGTGGGAACACATGGCGCACCTCCACGTCGGTCGGGACCCTCCGTCGGGCCCCTATGGACAGACCATGCTCCCGCCGCGAACTCACCGGAACGGCCGGACGTGAAGCGTGACAACACGCGGACAACACCCGGACGGTTCCACGACCGTCGATGCGGACTCGCCACCGAGTGGGTGACGGTCACGGCCGGAGGTCCGCCCGGCGGGTACCAGTGGAAGCCCCACCCACAGGAGGTTTCCGATGTCCAAGCGTCCCGCCCTGGCCCTCGCCGCCGGTGCCGCGCTGTTCCTGCTCGCCGCTCCCGCCGTCCCGGCGGCCGCGGCCCCGCACCCCACGGCCGCCGATCTGCAGGAGTCGGTGACCGTCGACCCGAAGGGCCGCATCGCGGAGGACGGCACCATCACCCTCACCGGCACCTACCGCTGCGTCGGCAGCACGGGCCCGGCCTTCGTCAGCTCCTCCGTGCTCCAGACCGCCTCGGACTCCTCCGTCAGCCCGAGCTCCTCGACCGTGATCCAGGGGATCGGCGGCACCATGGCCGTGTGCGACGGCGTGACACACCGGTGGGAGAACACCAGCAAGCCCTCGCCGGCCATCGGCCCGGGCACGGTCGGGGTCGAGGCCACGGTCACCGAGCTCCGCTTCCACGGCATCCTGCCGCTGCCCCAGTTCCACGCCGATGAGCGGCACGACGTCGCCCTGACCAAGGACTGACCGCCGTCCCGTCGCGCCGCCGTACCGCACCGGTCGGCGGCGCGCGGCATGTGGCGGGCACACCGCCCGCGCCACGGATGTCTTCAACTCCGGAAACCAGGAAACGATCCAGCGCCGCGCATCTTGTCAAACGTTGAACGGACTTCTACAGTCCGGCGATACAGGGAGCGTGGGACCGCTCCCGCGCCCCCACGTCATCCGAGCAATGGAATCGCGATGTCATCTGCCATCCTCAGGCCGGGACGCCTGATAGTCGCCGCGCTGGCGGCGCTGTCACTGCTTCTGCTGGGACAGCCGCAAGCCCACGCGGCGTCCTGGGGAAGCCCCCAGACCGTCAACTCGTGGAACACCATCAACGGACGTTGGACCGCCAACCACGAGCTGGAGACCTACACCCCCGGCTGCGTCTGGTACGAGGGCAGCACCCTCGTCATCAAGACCTACAAGTCGGGCGGCACGTACTACTCCGGCCGCGTGGAGTCCAAGGCCCTCTACGGCTACGGCACTTACAGCTTCACCGCCAACATGCCCAACGGCCAGGGCCTCCTGCCGGCGGTATGGGCGGCCTACCTGAATCCGTGGCTGCCCGAGTTCGACGCCGCCGAAATCGTCGGCCAGAACCCGAACACCGTCTTCCAGACCTCGCACGACGCCAACAACACCCAGAACCAGTTCTCGAAGAACAATTCCGCGGGCTGGACCAACGCGTACCACAAGTACTCGTTCACCTGGTGGCCCGATCACATCGACTTCGCGGTGGACGGCACCATCACCGGCACCAAGTGGTACACCACCGCCCCGGGTGTCGGGATGCACTTCATCGTCAACACCGCGGTCGGCGGCGACTGGCCGGGCGACCCCAACGACTCGACATGGGCCACGTCGGACGGCGCGAGGTACCTGAAGGTCTCCTCGATCACGTACACCCCGTACTTTCCGTAGGGGTCCCGCTCCGGGAGCCGCCTTGGAGGCACGGCACCTGCCTTCGAGGCGGCCCACGATGATCGGCGACTCGGATGTCGCGGAAGAGACCAGCGAGTGCCGTGACCTGCTGCGATGGGCGGCCGCTGGCCGCTGACCCGCATGAATGGCCTTTCGGCTGTTTCACGCTCGTACCCACTGATGCAGCCGGAAGTCCCGGGAAAGTCCCAGGGAACTCCCACTGCCCGCGGTCTACCGCTTGGCATTTCGACCCGCGCCCACAAGGTGACTGACCGACAGAAACCCGCCACGGACGAGGTGGACGCGCACCTCCTTCGTGTGCGGGATGTGTCTGACGGTTGGTGTGCGCCCCTGCTCGGACGGCGCCTCTGGTGCCTCGAGTTGGTCCGGAAGGCTGGGAATTGAACAGTCACCCCGCCCAACTCGCATGGATGCCGCAGGGGCGTGTCGAGGCTGTGGGCAAGCACGCCGGCTCATCCCGGTGCGTCGACGCCGGGTCGTCCCTACCGGTGGTCGGGGCCGGCGGACTGGTTCGCACGCTTCTCCGCAAGTCCGAGAGCGTTGAGCACCGCGTCGGCGACCTGCTCGGGGGCCAGATGATCGGTGGGCACCACGGAGCGGGCGACCTCGGCGTACAGGGGACGGCGGACCTGCATCAGTTCTCGCCAGCGCTGCTGAGGGTTGCCGACGAGGAGCGGACGCGACGTGTCCAGATGCAGACGCTTGGCTGCTTCCTCCGCGCTGACGTCGAGGAAGGCCACGGGCAGACCGTAGAACCGGGCGCGAAGGGAAGGCGCGAGGACGGAGCCGCCTCCCACCGCCAGCACGCCCTGGTGCTCGGCCAGTGCCACCCGCACGGCCTTCGCCTCCAGCAGGCGGAAGTAATCCTCGCCGTCGTGGAGAAATATGTCGGCGATCGATCGGCCCTGCCGGGCGATGACGTCATCGTCGGTGTCTCGATACGCCACGTCCAGCCGCTCGGCAAGCAGCCGACCGACAGTGGACTTTCCGACCCCCATCGGGCCTACGAGCACTACTCGCGGGCTGGCCATCAGCGCACCACCAGGTGGTCCAAGTAGCCGCGGACGTTGCGGCGTGTCTCCGCGATGCTGTCGCCGCCGAACTTCTCCGCGACCACATCCGCGAGCACGAGTGCGGCCATCGCCTCGGCGACGATCCCGGCTGCCGGAACGGCGCACACGTCCGAACGCTGGTGGTGGGCCTGCGCGGATTCACCCGTCGATACGTCCACCGTGGCCAGCGCACGCGGCACAGTGGCGATCGGTTTCATGGCGGCGCGCACCCGCAGCACGTCACCGGTGGACAATCCGCCCTCGGTGCCGCCGGAACGATGCGACTTGCGCCGTACGCCCTCGGGGCTGGGCTCGATCTCGTCGTGCGCCTGCGAACCCACGACGCGGGCCAGATCGAAACCGTCGCCGATCTCCACCCCCTTGATGGCCTGAATCCCCATCAGCGCCCCGGCCAGCCGTGCGTCCAGCCGTCTGTCCCAGTGCACGTGGGAGCCGAGGCCGGGAATCATCCCGAACGCCAGCACCTCGACAACCCCACCGAGCGTGTCGCCGTCCTTGTGCGCCCGGTCGATCTCCTCGACCATCGCCGCCGAAGCGTCCGCGTCGAGACAGCGCACCGGATCCTCGTCGAGCCTCGCCGTGTCCCCCGGAACCGGGACGACTCCGCGCGGCGCCTTGGCCGCGCCCAGCTCGACCACGTGCGAGACGATGTCGACACCAACCGACTCCTTCAGGTACGAACGGGCGACCGCGCCGAGCGCGACTCGGGCAGCGGTCTCCCGCGCCGACGCTCGCTCCAGCACGGGACGAGCCTCGGAGAATCCGTACTTCTGCATCCCCGCCAGGTCGGCATGGCCGGGGCGGGGACGGGTCAACGGTTCATTTCGGGCCAGGCCGGCCAGCACCTCCGGCCCGATCGGGTCGGCCGCCATCACCTGCTGCCACTTGGGCCATTCGGTGTTACCCACCATGATCGCGACCGGGGAGCCGAGGGTCAGGCCGTGCCGTACTCCGCCCACGAGGGTTACCTCGTCGCGTTCGAACTTCATACGCGTACCGCGGCCATGACCCAGACGCCGCCGCGCCAGTGCTGTTGTCACCGCCTCAGTGGTGACCGGTACGCCCGCGGGCAGTCCCTCCAACGTCGCGACCAGGGCGGCGCCGTGCGACTCTCCTGCTGTCAGCCAGCGCAAGGTACCCAACGGAACTCCTCTGCGGGTTCGACACATCCTTGTTTCCAGCCAGATCATCGAGAGCCGCCGTCACCCCCGGCTGGGCACCAACTGGGCGTTTGCGGGGACGATCTGGTTGTGCAGGATCTGTTCGTAGGTGTCGAGCAGCACACGGCTTGGTGTGACGCCGAGCTGCTCCATGAGCTCGGTGCGCACGGTGTGGAAGACGTTCAGCGCCGCGGCCTGATGACCGATGCCGGCGAGGGCGACCATGAGACATGCCTGGGCCTGCTCGTTGAGCGGGTCGCGCTGCACCAGGCCCTCGATGTGGCCGAGTGCCCGGGCATACTCCCGCTGGGAGAAGCAGGTCTCGGCGAACTCGACGACTGCGGCCGCCCATCGGCGGAGCAGGAACTCGAGCAGCGGGCTCTCCCGCAGGACGTCCAGGTCGCAGAGCGGTTCCGCCTGCCACAGGGCGAGAGCTCGCTCGTACCACTCGGCAGCCAGGTCGTTGTCCGACGATTCCCGAGCCAGGCGTGCTTCCCGGTACATCCATTCGAAGGCGAGTAGATCGATGTCGGTGTCGCCGCTCTGCAGGCTGTAACTGTTGCCTCGCCGGACCAGTTCTATCCCCGTGCTCCGGTTTCCCCGCCCGGGGACGCGAAGGAGCCGCCCCAGACGGGTGACATACGTCTGGACCAGGCTCGGGGCGCTCTCCGGCGGTTCCTCCGGCCACAGTACGTCGCTCAGCGCATCACGATGGATCCAATGATTAGCCCTAACCGCAAGGAACCCCAGGAGGACGCGCTGACGAAGGCCTCCCGGCGTGAGCAAACGGCTGCCGCGGTGGACGGTGAGAGGGCCGAGGACTTGGATGCTGAGCTCGCTGCTCCCGTTGAAGTCCGCAGTCGGTGACATGGAACTAGCGGTCGCGGCATTCGCTGAAGGAAGCATATTCGCGTTGCGTGCAGCCGATACATCAATTCCCGCAGAGGAAAGTACGTCGGCTATCTTATCTATCGATCCGCGATGTGGGCGTGCTGTTCTCCCTTGCTCCAGATCGCGAATCATTCCCACGCTGACCTTGGCTCGCTCTGCAAAGTCCTGCTGAGTGATCCCCGCCTTCCGGCGATACTTTTGGACCGCTGAGCCAAATGTCTCGTGTTTAGCTTCGTGCCTTCCCACGTTAACCCCCTGTCGTGGATCTACTTTTTTCGTGCACTGCCCGCAGGAGAGGAAGAACCCGGGCTGGAGCGATGGCAGCCGTGCTGCGGGCAGCGAAGGTCCTTCACGAGTGAACATCGTGAAGGGCGTGTCGGTGAGCCAGGGAAGCAACTGTCCGCGCCGTCCAGCGGTGCGGTGAAGCGCTTTCGACCTGGTAGTTGCCGACGGTCAGGTCTTTGTTTGGCCGCAGCTCCCCCCCATGTGGTCGGGGTGACGGGAAGCGCTCTGACCAGGTCGGCAGCTGAATCCCGGGAAGCAGCATTGATCCCCGGGGCGCATTTGGTGTGCTCACGCCACAGAAATAGATTCCCTGACTCTGCAATCAAGGCAGGAGTCGACCTCCGCGTGGCGGCTTCGGAGGCGGGCTGCGCGTTCAATGGCCCGTAACGAGCTGACGGCTTGCAAATCAAATCCCCCGTACAAGTGCTTGCTCTTTTGCAGGTCTTTGCAGTCTTTGCCAAACCTTTTCAAACGAATGCTTCTGGTTGGTCATCCGGTATTGGTCTAGAGCAACCTTCAGCTTGCACTGTCAGGCCCAATAACAAACCAGCCACGAGGCTGTGTCAAGTCGGTTCCCGGGTGGGTCCTGCCACGTCGATTCTCGGAACGAGAGGTTCCGGAAGTGATCGTTCTGGTCGCCTGGCGGCGGTTGACCATACTTAGCAATCCTGCTTAGAGTGAGCGTCATGGCTAATCAAACCGTGGTCTGGACGTACCGGGTGCGGCCGGATGCCGAGGAGGAGTTCCTCAAGGTGCTCGTCCGGCAGTGGCCGACGCTGCGTGATCTCGGCTTCGCGACGGACACGCCTGCGATGATCTGTCGCAGCGTCGAGGGGTCACCGACGTATGTCGAGATCTTCACCTGGACGGAAGGGAGTCCCGGGCCGGCGCACGATCATCCGGATGTGATCGACATCTGGGAAGCGATCGAGCCGCTCCTGGAAGAGCGCGACGGGCTCCCCAAGCAGGAGTACCCGCTCTTTGAGCAGGTACAGTCCGAGGCGTGACAGCTCCTCAGCCGCGCGGCCTCGCCGAGCTCGAGGCGATGGACGCTGTGTTCTCCGCTCTGGCGCATCGATCACGCCGGACGATCCTGTCGGTGCTGCGAGCCCGTGGCGGTGAGATGACCTCCGGCGCCATCGCGTCCCGCTTCGACTGCGCCTGGCCCACCACCAGCCGTCACCTCCGCGTGTTGGAAGAGGCGGGTCTGGTGGAGGTGGTCCTGCAGGGCCGTGTGCGGGTCTACCGCCTCAACAAGGAACGACTCAACAGCGTCGTCGGGCAGTGGGTCGCGCGCTTCGACTGAGTGCGTTGACCGGCTCATGCCCCTTCACGGGGGCCGTTGCGCTGCCCGCCGCCTCACGCCCCCCGTCGGCGAGCTCTCCCGAACGCCTTTCGATCTGACTCTCCGGCAGAGAGAGGGAGTATTTCTATGAGCAGATGGCGCGGAAACCCCTGGGCCATGCTGTTAACGCTGTCCCTTGGCTTCTTCATGACCATGCTCGATCTGACGATCGTCAATGTGGCGATCCCGAGCATCATTTCCAGTCTTCACGCCTCGCTCGACGACATCGGCTGGGTGATCAACGGCTATGTGATCGTCTTGGCGGTGCTCCTCATCACCGCAGGGCGCCTGGGCGACCTTCGCGGTCCGCGGAATCTCTTCCTGGCGGGCGTCGCCTTCTTCGTTCTGTCGTCCATGGCCTGCGGCTTCGCGCAGTCCCCAGGGCAACTGATCGCTGCCCGGGCCGTGCAGGGGCTGGGGGCGGCTCTTCTGCTCCCGCAGACGATGACCATCATCATCTCGACCTTTCCGCCTGCGAAACGCGGTACCGCGTTGGGTATCTGGGGTGCGGTCGCGGGAGTAGCCACTGTCGTCGGGCCCACTCTGGGCGGGCTTCTGGTCACGGCGGCGAGCTGGCGCTGGGTCTTCTTCATCAATGTCCCCATCGGTGTGGCCGTGATCGTGATGGGCCTGGCCCTGCTTCCCGATACCGGGCCCGGACGCAAGGCGCCTCTCGATCTCCCCGGCGTGCTCCTGGCCAGCGTCGGCCTGGTGCTGCTGACCTTCGGTCTGGTGGAGGGACACCGTTACCAATGGGGATCCGTCTGGGGCTGGGTCTCGATTCCGCTGATCATCGCAGCGAGCATGGTCTTCCTGGGCCTCTTCGTGTCCCAGCAGGCCCGCAAACAGCAGCGGCAGCCGCTCGTGCCGTTCTCCCTGTTCCAAGACCGCAACTATGCCTTGATGAACGGCGCCAACATCATGGTCTCCGTCGCCATGGTGGGGACCTTCCTGCCGCTGTCCATCTACATGCAGTCGGTCCTCGGCTACAGCGCTCTCAAGACCGGACTGGTCATGGCGCCCTTCGCGGTGTTGTCCATGTGCGTCGCCCCGGTCTCCGGCCGTCTGGTCGACAAGATCGGCGGCAAGTACATTCTGCTGGCGGGCTTCGTGCTGTTCGGGATCGGCATCCTCTACGTGCTGTTGGTGGCGCGTGTGGACTCCGACTGGTACGTCTTCCAGCCCGGCTTCGTGATCGGCGGCCTTGGTCTCGGCTGCACCTTCGGCCCCATGCAGACCCTCGCCACCTACAGCGTCCCGCCGCGGCTGGCCGGGGCAGCATCCGGCGTGCTCAACAGTGTCCGCCAACTCGGCTCTGTCCTCGGCGGCCTGATCGTGGTGACCGTCCTGGAGAACCGCCTGGTCTCCGAGGCCGACTCTCGAGCCCGCGCGGCGGCGGCCGGGCTTCCGGCCCAGTCCCGGGACGGGTTCCTGACTGCCATGCACCGGGCGGCCTCCGCCGGCGCAGACGCGGGAGGCGGCCGTTCGTCCCTCTCCCTCCCGGCGGACACACCAGCCTCGATCGCCAAGCACCTCCAGGCCACGGGCGGGCAGGTCTTCTCCCACGCCTATGTCGCCTCGCTCATCCCCACCCTGTCAGCGGTGGTCGTGGCGATGGTGATCGGAGCGGTGCTGTGCCTGGGGGTCAAGTCGGCAAGCCGCCCCGAGCAGCAGCCTTCGGGCCCTCGACCGCGAGGCAGTGAAACGCCGGCCGCCGCAGGCTGACACCGGTACGGGCCGCTGCACACAGCATTTCCCTGCCAAGACACGCAACCAAGTGGTTGCGGGTCTCAACAAGTGCCGCCCCTGCGTGGCACGTTCACGGAAGGTGGATCCTCATGGTCGACAACACCATCGAGCGCGAAATCCTCGTCCAGGCTCCCCTGGAGAAGGTGTGGTCGGTACTGACCGAGGCCGAGTTCCTGGGCAGCTGGTTCGGCAATGGCAACCCCGTCAAGCTCGAGCTCCGCCCCGGCGGCCTGCTCCTCTTCGACCACGGCGTCCACGGGGCCATCCCGGCCCGGATCGAGAAGGTCGAGCAGCCCCGTCTGCTCTCGTGGCGCTGGTCGCAGGGCGACGCGGGGGAGGAGCCCACGGCTGAGAATGCCACTCTTGTCGAGTTCTTCCTGGAGAAGGACGAGCAACTCGGGGGCACGCGGGTACGGCTCGTCGAGAGCGGCTTCTCCGCCCTCGCTCTGCCGGCCGAGGAACTCGCGACCCGGTACCAGGCGAACAGCCAGAACTGGCCCGGCAAGCTGGCACAGTTCCGAGAGCACATCGAACAGCGGTGATCAGCCCCGGCGGCAGAGACGTCGAGGACATCCTGCTGGCCCTGGCTGATCCCACACGCCGTCGGATACTCGACACCCTCGCCACCCGAGGAAGCGGAACCGCCACATCCCTGGCGGGTGGCCTTCCGGTCACCCGCCAGGCTGTGGTGAAGCACCTGGCAGTTCTCGAACGAGCCGGACTGGTGATCGGGGAACGCGTCGGCCGCGAGGTCGTCTACCAAATACGGTCACGGCCCCTGAACATCACGGCTCGCTGGATGAGCGACCTCGCCACTTCTTGGGAGCTGCGACTCGGCATGCTCAAGAAGACCGCGGAAGCAGACCCACCCAGCGAGACAGCAGCAGGCTGACTCTCCGCACGCCCATCCGATCCGGCACCGGACCACTTCCCGTAGCCCCATTCCGGGGAGGTCCTCAACGGGACGTAAACCCACAGGTCAAGGCAGCGCCACACGGTGCTGACTACGGGACTCCCGGCCCCTGCGCACCGACGGCTCCGTGCAGAGCACGGCGCAAATACTGGGCCCACTGCCCCATACAGCAGGAACCGCCCATCTTCACAAGGGAGTTGTGATGGCCCGTGCACTGCCCCAGCCCGGTGATTGGGAGAGTTTCGAAGAACTGAGGGCGCTTCAGGACAAGCGGCTGCCGGACGTTCTGAGCCAGGCGGCGCGGTCGCCGCTCTACCGGGAGCGCTTCGGCGAGGACGCCGCCACCGGTGCGATCGATTTCGCCGACGTCGGGATCACCACGAAAGAGGACCTCGCCAACAGCTATCCGTTCGGCCTCCTCGCCGTCCCGCAGGAGGAGCTCGCGGCCTACTTCGAGTCCAGCGGATCCGGCGGCAGGGTCACGCCCGCCTTTTACACGGAAGAGGACTTCCAGGACCTCATCGAGCGGTACGCGCGCAAGACCGTTCAGATACGTCCCTCGGACATCTTCCTGGTCCGCAGCCCCTACGCGCTCGGCCTCGCCGCCAACCTCACCCACCTCGTGGCCCGGCACTACGGGGCGACCGTGGTGCCCGGGGACAACCGCTCCTCGGTCATTCCCTATCCGCGCGTCGTCCGCGTTCTGCACGACCTCGGTGTGACGATCGCCTGGTCGAATCCGACCGACTGCCTGCTGTGGGCCGCCACCGCGCGACGGGCAGGGCTGGACCCTGCCACCGACTTCCCCGCCCTGCGAGCGCTGTTCGTCGGCGGTGAGCCGCTGTCGCCGGCTCGTCGCGCACGCATCAGCCGCATGTGGGGCGGCATCCCCGTACTCGATGAGTACGGATGTACGGAGATCGGCAGCCTCGCCGGCTACTGCACCGAGGACAACCTGCACTTCTGGGCAGACCGGATCAAGCCCGAGCTCTACGACACCGAAACGGGAGAGCTGCGGTCCGAGGGCGAGGGCGAGCTGGTGCTGACCTCGCTCTATCTCGAAGGCATGCCGCTGGTCCGCTACAACATCCACGACCGCGCCAGGATCACCTACGAGGACTGCGCCTGCGGCCTCAAACTGCCGCTGATCGAGGTCCTGGGACGCACCATCCAGGGGTACCCCGTCACCGGCATCCGCATCACCCAGTTCCAGCTGGAGGACGTCGTCTTCTCGCTGCCCGACGAACTGGACGTCCTGTTCTGGCGTGCCCGCGCGGAATCCGACCTGCTCCACATGCAGATCGAGGCCGAGGACACGCACGCCGAGCAGGCCAAGACCCTGCTCGAGAAGGCCGTGCGCGACACGTTGGGCGTTCCCGCTTCGGTGGAGGTGCTGCGTCCGGGAGGCCTCGTTCCGGACAGCGTGATCGTCAACCCCCGGCAGTCACTCAAGCCCCGCGGGCTGTACGGCCCTGGAGAGAACTGGGAGCAGGCCATTGTCTTCCCCGAGTCCTGAGACCGCGCCAGGAGCCACGGCCATGAGCAGCACTTCCGCACAAGCAGCCACGAGCGCCCCCGAGCCGATCCTGATCCGCGGTGGCTTCGTCTACACCGCCGACGCCGACGACCGGATCCACCCCGATGGTTCGGTTCTCATCGTGGACGGGACCGTCGCAGCCGTCGGGCCACAGGCAGACGTCGAGACGGCACTCGGCCGCATGGCCCCCGAGATCCGCGGTCGGCTGCGCACCGTCGAGGCCGACGGAATGATGGTTCTGCCCGGCCTGGTCAACGCGCACTGGCACGACATGTTCGCCATGCGCGCCGCCTTCCGCGGAGCCCTGCGCCCGCACGACGACCGCCACGACGCTCCGGGCTTCCTTGCCCGCGGCGGCGACATGCCCCTCATCTCCTCGCTCTTCGACCGCTTCTGCGGCCTGATCGACGAGCTCACCCCGGACGAAGCGGAAGCGATCGCCCGCTACTCCCTGTGGACCCAACTCGTCTGCGGCACCACCACCCTCGGGGATGTCGGTTCCCTCAACCGCCCGGATGCGCTCGCGACAGCTGCCAGGGACCTGGGCATCCGCTGCGCGGTCAGCACATGGGCCGGCGACCTTGTCTGCGAACCCGGGCAGAACACCCCCAAACGCACCCGAGACACCGACACGCTGCTCGCCGACCTGGAGGAGCTGTTCCGCAGCTGCGCGGCCGACCCGACCGGTCTGACCCGCGCCCGGCCCTCCGCCGTCTACATCACCAACCTGTCCGACGAACTCGGCGTCGGTCTCGCCGAGATCGTGGCCCGCCACGACTCGACGTTCGCCACGCACGTCGGTGCGCAGAGCAGGGAAAGCGCGTTCGTCCAGGACTACTTCGGCCTCACACCGATCCGCCGGCTCGACAAGCTGGGACTGCTCAACGACCGGCTGATGGCGGTGCACTGCGCGTATGCCGACGACGAGGAACGCCAGTTGCTCCTCGACCGCGGCGTCCACATCAACCACTCACCCGCCAAGTACGGGCCCTCCGGCGAGGCGACCATCAGCCACACCCGACTGATCACCGATCTCCTGCACGCCGGGGCCGAGGTGTCGCTCTCCACCGACGGAACCACCTTCCCGGTGGGCGGGATGCCGGAGAACATGCGGGCCGCCTGGCAGATGCACAACGAAATCCAGGCCGACCAGACCGCCTTGCCGCCGACCCAGGCCCTCGCCATGGCCACCCGCACCGCCGCCCGCGGCCTGCGCTGGGACGACCAGGTGGGCAGCCTGGAAGTCGGGAAGCAGGGCGACGCCGTCCTCGTCCCCGTCCGCGACTGGCGCTACCTGCTCAACTCCCGCCCGCTCGAGGCATTCCTCATGCTGGGCGGCTCGTCGGACATCCACACCGCCGTCGTCGGCGGCCATGTCGTACTCGAGGACGGCCGCTCCACCCGCTTCGACGCGCACGAGCTGGAGGCCGAGTACCTGAAGGCTCTGCGCTCCTTCTCCGCCCGCATCCCGGGCGTCGATCCGCAGCAACTGGACGCCGTACTGGCCGGAAAGGGGAACTGACCGTGCCCGAGACCCCCGTACTGATCATCGGCGCCGGCCCTGTGGGCGCCACACTCGCGCTGGAACTCGCCCACCACGGAGTGGCGTCCACCGTCATCGAGCGCTCCGAGATCCCCAAGCACCCCAAGATGGACTACCTCAACGCCCGCAGCATGGAGTTGCTGCGCCGGCTGGGACTCGCGGACGAGCTCCGCACGATGGGCGTGCCCGGTGACCATGAGCTCAACTTCCTGTGGACCAAGACCTTCGCCGAACCCCCGATCACGGAGTGGCACTACCCCTCGGTCGACGAGTTCCGGCGGATGATGGCGAAGACCAACGACGGCACTCTGCCCTGCGAGGCGTACCAGCGGGTCATCGGCTCCCGGCTGGAGGAGCTGTCCAGGCAGCGCTGCCGCGAGAACCCCCTCATCGAGCTGCGCGAAGGCTGGTCCTTCAAGAGCCTCACGGCGGACGACGACGGGGCCACCGCAGAGGTAGTCCAGGTCGACGGCGACAAGAGCGAGCAGCTCCGGGCCCGCTACCTCGTCGCCTGCGACGGTGCCAACAGCGCGGTGCGCCGTGCCGTGGGCATCGAGACCGAGGAGGTCGGCCCGGTCTCGCAGAACGCCAATGTCTACTTCCGCAGTGCCGATCCCCAGCTGCTGCAGCACGGCCGCTTCTTCCTGGCCATCGGGGCAGCGGGACTCACCCTGGTCTCGCGCGACGGCCGGGACACCTGGACCGCGGTCTTCCCCCGGTTCGACGGCAAGCCCTTCGAAGGCGACCCGGCACCCGAGCTGCGCCGGCTCCTCGGCATCGACCTGCGGATCGACGAGCTGATCTCCGTGGCCAACTGGGAGAACCGGCTGGCCATCGCGGCCTCCTACCGCAAGGGCGCGGTCTTCCTCGCCGGGGACGCCGCCCACCAGTACTTCCCGTCCGGCGGGCACGGCGCCAACACCGGCATCGGTGACGCCGTGGACCTCGGGTGGAAGCTGGCCGCCGTGATCAACGGGTGGGCCGGCTCGCGCTTCCTGGACAGCTACGAAGCCGAGCGCCGTCCCGTCGCCGTCTTCAACCGCGAGATGTGCTTCAACCTCATGGAGGTCTGGCGGCGCTTCATCATGCTGGACAAGGCACATGCCTCTCCGGCTCAGCTCGCCGGCTACCTGGACCACCAGGCGTACCAGACCCAGGCCCTCGGGATCCATTTCGGCTACCGATACAACAATTCGCCCATCGTGGCGCGGGACACCAGCACGGGCGAGCCCGCTTGGGACACCCACAGGATCATCCCCACCACGTGGCCGGGCGGCCGAGCCCCCAGTGTGCGACTGGCAGACATGGACACCGAGATCTTCGACCTACTGGGCCCGGAGATGACGCTGGTCGACATGTCCGGGGCCGGGGCCGGCGAGCCTTTGGTCACCGAAGCCGCGGACCGCGGCATACCGCTACGTCATCTGCGGATCGACGACGCGAATGTCCGCGCCGTCTGGGAGCGCGACCTAGTACTCGTCCGCCCCGACCAGCACGTCGCCTGGCGTGGCAATCAGCTCCCGGCCGACACCACAGCTCTGCTCGCTCTCGTCAGCGGGCAGTAGGCGGCCGCCCGACACGGCGGCCCGCGACCGAATCCGTTCCATCAGGACAGGAGTTCCTTGATGACTTCCGAGCACATAGTCCTCGACAAGGCCGCGCAGGACCTGCTCTTCCGTGAGGCCCACACCGCCAACACCTTCACCGACGAGCCGGTGGGCGAGGACCAGATCAGGGCGCTGTACGACCTGGTCAAGTGGGCGCCCACATCCTTCAACCAGCAGCCGCTGCGGGTTGTCCTGGTGCGTTCGGAGGAGGCCCGGGCCCGCCTGGTGCCGCTGATGATCGAGAGCAACCAGGAGAAGACCGGCAAAGCCCCTCTGGTTGCCATTCTGGCCGCCGACACGGAGTTCACCGAGCACCTGCCGACGCAGTTTCCGGTCTTCCCGCAGGCAGGCGACATCTTCTTCGCCGACCCTCACGTGCGTGAGGAGTCCGCGAGGCTGAACGCCAGCCTGCAGATCGCCTACTTCGTCCTCGGAATCCGCGCCCTCGGGCTGGCCGCCGGTCCCATGAGCGGCTTCGACACCGAGCGGTTGAACAAGGAGTTCTTCCCCGACGGCACACAGAAGGCGCTGGTCGTCGTGAACATCGGCAAGCCCGGCCCCGACGCCTTCTACCCCCGCTTTCCCCGCCTGGAGTTCGAGCAGGTCTTCACCACGCTCTGACCACACCACGGCACGGGGACGCCGCACAGCAGGCGTCCCCGTGCCCCGCCTGAAGGAATCTCAATCATGACCACTGCGGACGACGACCTGGTCAACCCGCAGCCAGGGACGGTCACTGTCTGGTCCGACATCGGCTGCCCATGGGCCACCCTGGCACTTCACACCCTGCGAACACAGGCACTGGAGCAGGGCGTGGAGCTTCACATCGACCACCGGGCCTTCCCTCTGGAACTGTTCAACCAGATGCCGACACCCAAGAGCATCATCGACGCCGAGATGGTGATCATCGCCGGACGTGTACCCGAACTCGGGTGGCGGCTGTGGGACGCGCCCGAACACACCTTCCCGGTCACCACTCTGCCTGCGCTGGAAGCCGTCCAGGCGGCCAAGGACCCCGAAGTCGGTGGCCTCCGCGCCAGCAGCGAACTGGACTTCGCGCTGCGACGGGCCTTCTACGTCGACAACCGGTGCATCAGCATCCACTCGGTAATCCTGGAGGTCGCCGCCTCGTGCGTTCATGTGGACGAAACCGCTCTCGCGGACGCGATGGCTCGCGGAGGGGGACGGCAGACCGTGTACGAACAGTGGCAGCGCGCGGAACGAACCGATGTCCAAGGAAGCCCCCACGTGTTCACCGCCACCGGATACGACCGGCACAACCCCGGTGTGACGTACCACTGGACGGGGCGCCCGCCCATCGTGGGCGGCAACGGCTTCCCGGTGCTGGAGAACTACGACCCCAACTGGGCCACCGAGCTCGTGGACAAGGTCGCCAAGTAGTCCGTGCCGTTCGGCCTCGACACCCCGCTCGCCCGGAGGGCCGCCCATGAACGTACTTGATCGCATTGTTGATCAGACCCGGACGGACCTGCGAGAACAGGTCCGCCGCCAACCGCTCACCCGCCTCCAGGATTTGGCCGCCAAGGCACCTGATCCCCTCGACGGAGTCACGGCGCTGCGCAGGACCGACGGGATTCGGCTCCTCGCCGAAGTGAAGCGCTCCAGCCCGGCCGCAGGCCCCCTTGCCGCCATCCCGGATCCAGGAGCCCTCGCAGCCGACTACGAGGCGGGAGGCGCCGCAGCCGTCAGCGTGCTGACCGAGCGCCGGCATTTCAGCGGCAGTCTGGCCGACCTCGACGCCGTGCGCTCCCGTGTCCGCATTCCTGTACTCAGGAAGGACTTCGTCGTCTCGTCGTACCAGGTGTGGGAATCGCGTGCCCACGGCGCAGACATGGTGCTCCTGATCGTGGCGGCTCTCGACCAACCCGACCTGGCTCGCCTGCTGGATCTCGTGCAGGAACTCGGCATGACCCCTCTGGTCGAGACGCACAACGAAGAGGAGCTTCGTCGCGCCATCGACGTCGGGGCGTCTGTGATCGGCATCAACGCCCGGGACCTGGGGACCTTGCAGGTCGACCGGACGGCCTTCGCACGTCTCGCCCCGCTTGCCCCGAAGGGGAGCGTGTTGGTCGCCGAGTCCGGCGTCCGAGGCCCCGACGACGTGGTCGCCTACGCGGACGCCGGCGCGGACGCCGTACTCGTCGGGGAATACCTGGTCTCCGACCGTGCACCACGACGCACGGTCACCACCTTGTTGAAAGGAGAGTGAACATGCCCGACGAGCGC
This sequence comes from Streptomyces sp. DF42, assembly GCF_058267695.1. Classification (NCBI taxonomy): domain Bacteria; kingdom Bacillati; phylum Actinomycetota; class Actinomycetes; order Kitasatosporales; family Streptomycetaceae; genus Streptomyces; species Streptomyces sp. DF42. The sequence goes on from NZ_CM177859.1 coordinate 7,297,014, forward strand.
CCGGACATAGGCGGGTGGCGCAGCTTCGAGGAACTGCGCCGGCTTCAGGAGCAGCGCCTACCCGCTCTTTTCGCCGCAGCAGCCCGGTCACCCTTCTACCGTGACCGGCTCGCCGGTCGAACCGTTCCCGGAACACTCACGGGACTGCGGGAAATCGACCTGACCACCAAGCAGGACCTGCGTGACCAGTACCCCTTCGGACTTCTGGCCGTCCCCCGCGCGGAGCTTGCCACGTACCACGAGTCGAGCGGCACCTCCGGGCACCCCACGGCCTCCTATTACACGGCTGCCGACTGGGAGGACCTGGCCGAACGGTACGCGCGCAAGTGGGTGGACATCTCCCCGGACGACACCTTCCTGGTCCGCACTCCCTACGCACTGATGATCACGGGACATCTGGCGCACGCTGCCGGACGCCTCAAGGGCGCCACCGTGGTACCGGGGGACAGCCGCTCAGCCGCCATGCCGCATGCCCGGGTCGTGCGCGTACTGCACGACCTGGACGTGACGCTCACCTGGTCGAACCCGACCGAGACCCTGCTGTGGGCGGCGGCAGCACGCGCCGCCGGCCACCACCCCGAGAAGGACTTTCCCGCTCTGCGCGCCATGTTCGTCGGCGGCGAGCCGCTCAGCCCGGCACGCAGGCGACGGATCAGCAGCATCTGGAACGTCCCCGTGGTGGAGGAATACGGCTCCACCGAGACCGGCAGCCTGGCGGGCCAGTGCCCGGAGGGCCGGCTCCATCTCTGGGCCGACCGCGCCGTCTTCGAGGTGTACGTCCCCGAGACCGGCGAGGTCCGGGACGAAGGGGCGGGTCAGCTCGTCGTGACCCCGCTGTATCGGGAGGCCATGCCGCTGCTGCGCTACAACCTCGCCGACGATGTGGAGATCTCCCACCAGGAATGCCCCTGCGGATGGCGGCTGCCCACGGTCCGCGTCCTGGGGCGCTCCGCCTTCGGATATCCGGTGCGCGACGGTGTGGTGACGCAGAACGCGCTCGAGGAACTCGTCTTCGGACTTCCGCAGAAGCACGAGGTCCTCTTCTGGCGGGCCAAGGCGAAGCCGGACCAGCTCCATGTGCAGATCGAGGTGCCTCCGGACTGGCGGCACGATGCCGTCGGCGAGCTCAGCCAGGCCATCGACCGCCAGTTGCACGTCCCCTGCGTGGTCGAAGGGCTGCCGCCCGGCAGCCTCGTACCGCCCTCCGTCCTGACCTCCAACGGTGACGTCCTCAAGCCCCGCGGCCTGTTCGGCCCCGAGGAGGACTGGGACAACGCGGTCCTCTACTACTGAGGCACGAGAAACAGACGAAGGCCCCGGTGGGGAGCGTAACTGCTCCCCACCGGGGCCTTCTTTCCCGCTCAGCCTCGCAGGGCCCTGACCACGCCGTGCGGTGTCCACGTACCGCTCGTGATCCGGCTGACGCTGGTGAACCCGACCTCCACCAACCACGCCTCGTAGTCGCACCATGGGTACAGCGTGCTGCCCTTGAAGGGCAGCGTGGCGAAGTAGACGTTGTCCAGACCCGCGTACAGGGGGCCGCGGCCGTCGTCGTCGGAGAAGGCGTTGAAGATCAGTACCGATCCGCCCGGCTCCAGCGCCTGATGCGCCTTGCGCAGCAGGGCGCGGTTCTGGTCGGGTGACCAGATCACCAGCTGGTGGGCGAACAGAACGCAGTCGTGGCCCGTCGGGTAGTCGTCGTCGAAGATGTCCGCCGCGTGCAGGAAGACGCGGTTCTCCAGGCCGTGTTCGCGGATGCGCTCGCGCGCCACGGCGAGGGCACCAGGCCGGTCCAGGACGGTGATGGACAGATGCGGGTGCGCCGTCGCCAGGGCGATGGCGTTGACGGCGTCGCCGCCGCCCACATCCAGCAGGTGGCGGACACCCGAGTAGTCGGCCTTGTCCACCAACACCGGGTTGGACAGCCGTGACCAGGAGTTCATGCACCGGTAGAAGAGCTCTTCCAGTCCGGGTACGTTGCCGAGCCTCGTGTACAGGTCGCGGGTTTCACCGGGGAAGTGCCGGATCCCGACGTTCTCCCCGCTGCGCAGGGACTCGACGTAGTCCGAAGCCGGCACATAGGACACGCGGGCCTGGAACTCGATGATGTCCCGGATGATCTCCCAGGCCCCCTCGGTGAAGAGCCCCTCGATCACCTCGGCGTTGCGGTACTCGTCAGCCGTCTTCGTGGTGACTCCGAGCGAGGTGGTGCCCAGAAGCAGCAGGTCGACCGAGCGATTGCTGAGGCGCAGCTCCTTCGCGATGCGCTGCTTGCCCAGGGGGCCCTGTTCGTGCAGGAGTTCCAGGAGTCCCAACTCCGAGGCAGCGTGGAGCTGTTGGAAGGCTGCGTGCCCGAACAGGATGGGCACCATCCCATCCATGGACAGGGGGGCGGGAACGGACACGATCGGTCTCCCATCGATAAAGGGGTGAGTGGAGGTTCGTATCGGCCGGAGCGTCACAGGGAGGTGCGCACAGACCAGAGCTCGGAGAAGAAGCGGTGCTCGTTCACGGTGCGCAGCCAGGCGACACCGTCGGTGCCGGCGGTACCCACCTTGCTGCCGAGCATCCGCTCGACCACCAGTAGGTGTGTGGAGCGCCAGTGTGAGAACTGGTAGGCGACCTCGATGAGCAGCTCAGCGAGGCGAAGCTCCTCCGGATGGTCGGTCGGGCTGCGGTAGACCTGTTTCCAGGCATCCTCCACCGCTGGGTCCGGCTGGTACTGCTTGGTCACGTCCCTGTCCAGGACCGACGCCGGGACAGGCAGGCCGCGCCGGGCCAGGAAGGCCAGCGCCTCGTCGTACAGGCTCGGCCCGTGCAACTCGTCCTTGAGACCCGGGTAGAGATGCAGATGCGCCTCGGCTTGGCGTACCGCCTGAGGATCCTTGTTTCCCATGGCGAACTCGAGCGTCCGGTACATGTAGGACTGCGTGCCGGAGGCTTCTCCCAGGATGTCGCGGAAGTCGAGGAACTCGTCCACCGACATCCCGTTCATGGCCTCCCACGAGGCGACGAGCACCCGCTGGCTGCGAACGGCACGCTGCAGAGCACGGCCGGCGGCGTCCGTCCGGTCGGCCCGAAGGTGCGAGCGGGCCTGGTCGAGCTCAACGTAGACCATGCGGAAGAGCAGTTCTTTCACATGGCTGAGCAGGATGAACGACAGTTCCAGCGGAGAATCGGTGCGTGGCTCCGCCAGGGCGTGCAGCTTGTCCATATGGGCGTAGGACACGTACGGGGCGTGATCCTGTGCGTCCGCTGCATAGGGGCATCGCGCGGCGTCGGCCTGAGGAGAGGTCATCATCGGCCCGCCTCCCAACGGTCGGCGGCCGTACGGTCCCAGCGCGCGGAGGCTGCGGAGTACAGGGTGCTGAAGTGCGGGTCCATGCGTGCACCGCCCTCGTAGCGGTGCCCGAAGCGCTCTCGGTAGTCGCGGAACCAGGCCGGGTTGTCGTGCAGGAAGAGCACGTCGTGCAGGGCCATGTTGCGTATGGCGTACAGCGGGTACGGCGATCGGTTGACCGGGAACAGCGGGTTGCGCGCCGCGGGTTCGTTGCACAGCGGGTGGAACTGACCGAGCATCATGCCTTTGGAGACGATGTCGTCCTTGGCGACTTTGTGTCCCTCGTCGATCAGCCACCAGGCGTCTTCCGGGAGCCCTTCGATGACCACCACCAGCGAGTGCAGGTTGGTGTTCGAGGACTCCCACTGAGTCCAGCGGAATGTTTCTGCGGCCGAGTGGATCAGGTCGACCATGGTCGGAAGTTCGTATTCACCCGACCAGGAGTAGCTGAGAATCTTCAGCGAGTTGGATCGAAGCGAAGGTCCCACAAAGGGGCATACAGGGCCGTCGCGGCCGAGATCGGGATGTGGCGCATCGACATATTCGTCCAGCCATTCGCTCAGCGCCTTCTGTATGTCTTCGCCGGGCGCCGAGAGCTCGAAGTAATTCACGACCTTATTCCCCCTGATGGGCATGCGTGGACGTGCGGTCGGCAACGCCAGTATCGCTAGCCCACACGGCCGTTCTCGGCAGGGGGAGAGACGAGCTATTTCCCGTAGTCGCTAATGGATATCCGCTGGTGGCGCAGCTTCAGTGCGGGGTTTGCCCGGTAATTCCGGAACGGCTACGGGAGGTACTCCCGCACCCGTGGCGAACGGAGTTGCAGAATCAGCCGAGGCCCATCCGGGACAGCACGGCGTCGCCCAGCGTGGTACCTCGCCGGCCCAGATCGAAGGGCAGGTCGAAGTGGTTGCGCGCGTGTTCCACGAGGTCGAGGGGCGTTTGCCCGGTCCGGTGCAGAGCGGCCACCAAGCCGTCGTGCTGACGGGCGTACTCGCGAGTCTCGGCGCCGCCACGGGCCACGATCACCGACCGAGCAGCAAGGGGGAGACCGTGCAGAGGGCTGAATGCCGCGGCGGTCGCCGCATCCAGGCCGACCGCCTTGTTCACGTAACTGTGGCGCACCGGTTCCAGGTCGTAGACCCCGCTGAGCAGGAAAGCTCCCGCGGCTTCCGAGGAGCGGCCGGCGATCGAGGACAGGGCCGCCGCGGTGAGGTGGGCCCCTGCCGAGCTGCCGCTGACGAAGATCCGGTCGGGATCGATGCGCAGGTCCGGTGCCTGTTCGCGCAGCCATTCCAAGCCCCGGCGCACCGAGGCGACCATGGACGGCAGGCTGTGGCCGGGAGCCAGGCCATAGCCGATGGCGGCGAAGGCGGCACCCGCCGCCACGAGCTGCGGGGCGGCGAAGCATGAGTCCTCCTTGCTCGACTCCTGCCAGTGCCCGCCATGGACGAATACCAGCAGCGGCGCAGATCCGCGGTCCGCGGGAAAGAAATGCAGCGTCTCGGCGGGACCCGGCCCGTAGCGAAGATCGGTTCGGCACTGGAGAGTCTCCAGAGCCCGGGTGCTCTCCTCGCGGTACCGGGCGAGTATGGCTCCGTATTCCGGCGCGCAGGAACTGGGGGAATACTCCCGGTCCAGCTCCTCCTGGCTCATTCCGGCAAATCCGGACATCTCTTCTCCTTGATCATTCGAACTGGAGGTAATTTCGTGGAGCATCTGCACGAGAAGGCAGAGCTGATGGACAGCGGCGATTCCTTGGCGGCGCTGCGCAAACATTTTCTGCTGCCCGAGGGGATCGTATATCTCGACGGTAATTCATTGGGCGCTTTGCACGCAGCCGTTCCGGAACGAGTGGCCCGGGGCGTCACGCAGGAGTGGGGAGAGCGTCTGATTCGCGCATGGAACGACGACGGGTGGTGGGAGGCGCCGCTGCGCCTGGGTGACCGGATCGGCCATCTGGTCGGAGCGGTGCCGGGGCAGACGGTCGTGGGGGAGTCCACCTCGGTTCAGATCTTCAATGCCTTGGCGGCAGCGGTGCGTCTGCGTCCGGACCGCCGGATTCTGGTCACCGACTCCGCGCACTTTCCGACCGACCGGTATCTCGCCGCCTCGGTCGGACGGCTCCTCGACGTCGACGTGATCGAAGCCCCGGTCAAGGACCTGGAACACGTGCTCCAGGAGCACGGGGAACAGGTGGCCGCGGTCGCCTATGGCGCGGTCGACTATCGCACCGGGGAGTTGTGGGACATCCCAGGCATCACCCGGCGGGCCCACCAGGCCGGTGCGGTGGCGGTGTGGGACCTGTGCCATGCGGTCGGAGCAATTCCGGTACATCTGGACCGGGACGGGGTCGACCTGGCGGTCGGATGCACCTACAAGTACCTCAGCGGCGGTCCGGGTGCCCCCGCCTTCATCTACGTCGCCGCGCGCCACCAGGACGCCTTCGACCATCCGGTCACCGGCTGGCATGGGCACGCCCGCCCGTTCGCCATGGAGGACACCTTCGCGCCGGCGTCCGGCATCTCCCGGGCGCGGGTGGGCACGCCTCCTGTGCTTTCCATGCTCGCGCTCGATGCGGCACTTGATGTCTTCGACGGCGTGAACCTCGGCGACATACGCGCCAAGAACGCCGCACTGGGAGACTTCTTCATCAGCTGCGCCGACGATCTCCTCGAAGGACGGGGTTTCGGCGTCGCGAGCCCGCGGCAGGCGGAGCGTCGCGGCAGCCATGTCTCCCTGAGCCATCCGGACGCACACGCGCTGATGGCATGCCTGACCGAGCACGGCATCGTGGGAGACGTGCGGCCACCCGGGCTGCTGCGCTTCGGATTCAACAGCCTCTACACGTCCTACAGGGACATCCACCATGCAGTGTCCACGCTGCGTGCGGTGGTGGACTCGGGCGAGTACCGGCACGAGCGCTTCCAGATCCGCAAAGCCGTGTCATGACGCGTTGCGCTGCGGGACTGCTTCCCGTACCGGCGCAGGTGGCGCCGTCCGTACCGACGCCGCCGGAGCGGGCCACCAGTACAAATCCGTTCACCAGTACGGGAGTCGACGTGTTCAGCGCCGGACGCCCCGCCTGCGAACCGCGCCTGAACACTGGAGCCATTACCAGGGGGATTCGGCCAGCATCTCGTGAACCTGCCGCCTGGCCCCTGTTTGCTGATTCCGGGGAGGAAATGCACGTGATCGTCACCATCGAGGAAGAGGGAACCCGGGGCTGCGACGCGGTCCGCAAGTCTCTCGCCGACTGGGGCGTCCAGGAGATCCTCAGTGCCCGCATCGGAAGCAAGAGCATCCTGCTGGTGGACACGAGCGACGCGGAGCTGGTGGAGAGGGTGCGGGAACTGCCCCCCGTCAGCGGGGTCGTTTTTCCCCTGAAGGGGAGTCCGCTGACTCAGCGCACGAACTTCCCGGACGACACCGTGGTCCGGGTCGGGGACGCCTCCTTCGGCGGCACCCGGTTCACCGTCATGGCCGGGCCGTGCGCTGTCGAGAGCCGCGAACAGCTTGCGTCCGTGGCCGACGTGGTCGGGGGCGCAGGTGCCGAGGTACTGCGCGGCGGGGCCTATAAGCCGCGGACCTCGCCCCACTCCTTCCAGGGCACAGGGCGAGAGGGTCTGATGCTGCTGGCCGAGGTCTCTCGGGGCACCGGACTTCCGGTCGTGTCCGAGGTCGTCGACCCGCGCGACGTGGAGCACATGTCCGAGTACGTCGACATGTTCCAGATCGGCGCGCGCAACGCACAGAACTACGCCCTCCTCACCGAGGTCGGCAGGAGCCACAAGCCGGTTCTGCTCAAGCGGGGCTTCGGCTGCACCGTGGAGGAGTGGCTGGGCGCGGCGGAGTACATCCTGCGCGAGGGCAATACCAACGTCGTGCTGTGCGAGCGCGGTGTCCGGACCTTCGAGCCCAGCACGCGCTTCACTCTCGATCTCGCCGCCGTGTCGGTGGCCAAGAGGCTCACCCACCTGCCCGTCGTGGTCGACCCCAGTCACGGAACCGGCCACCGCGCCCTCGTGCTGCCGATGGCCCTCGCCGCCGCCGGCGCGGGCGCCGACGGGCTGCTGATCGACGTACACACGAACGCGGCACGCGCCCTGTGCGACGGGGACCAGGCACTGACCGCCACACAGTTCCACGACTTGATGGAGCGGCTGCGCCGCGTTCTGGAAGGTCTCGACCGCACGCTGGGCGAGCCCGCTTTGGCCGCCGCAGCCGCCAAGTGACCGCTGTGGCACGGATCGACACCGGACGGGGGAGAAACCCATGAACAGCAACCAGTGGCACGGACGAGTCGCCCTGGTCACCGGCGCCGCAGGCGGCATTGGCAGCGCCGTTGTCCGGGCTCTGGCCGAACACGGTGCCAGTGTCGCTGCGGTCGACCGCAGCAGCGACCAACTGGCGGAGAGCGTCGGCAAACTGGAAGCCGACGGACTGTCCGCCCGCGCCTACGCCGCCGACGTCAGCTCTGCCGCACAGGTGGAGGAGACCGTGAGCCGTGTGGAGGGCGAACTCGGGCCCATCGATTTCCTGGTGAACTCGGCCGGCATTCTGATTCCGGCCGCCGCTCAGGAACTGACTGAACAGGACTGGGCGGGGACCTTCGCCGTCAACACCACCGGAGTCTTCCTGGTCTCGCGGGCCGTTGTCGGCCGCATGGTTCCCCGGGGCCGAGGCGCCATGGTCACCCTGGCCTCCAACGCCGCGAGCGCTGCACGTACCGGCATGGCCGCCTACGGAGCATCCAAGGCCGCCGCCGCGATGTACACCAAGTGCCTGGCGCTGGAGGTCGCGCGGCACGGCATCCGCTGCAACATCCTCTCCCCGGGCTCCACGGACACTCAAATGCTGAGGGCACTGTGGACCGACGCGGACAGTGCTCGCGCGTCGATCGACGGCGTGCCCGAGGAGTTCCGTGTAGGCATTCCGCTGGGCAAGATCGCCCAGCCGGAGGACATCGCCCGGGCTGCGCTCTTCCTGCTCTCCGAGGAGGCCGGGCACATCACCATGCACGATCTGACCGTGGACGGGGGTGCGACACTCGGTGTCTAGCGCACACGCTTCATCCGCTGCCCCGGGGCTGCCGGAGATCCGGCCCTACCCCATGCCCGAGGCAAGCGATCTGCCGGCGAACACCGCGCAATGGGGGGTGGACCCCGACCGGGCGGTGCTGTTGATCCACGACATGCAGAAATACTTCCTCGGGGCGTTCCCTGGCGGCGAGGCCCCAGCCGTCGATCTGGTCCGCAACATCGGCCTGCTTCGCCGGCGCTGTCGCGACCTGGGCATCCCTGTGGCCTACACCACGCAGCCGGGCGCGATGACTGACGACCAGCGGGGCCTCCTCAAGGACTTCTGGGGCCCCGGGATGACGGTGGCCCCCGAGGAACGTGAGGTCGTCGACACCATCGCACCGGACGAAGGGGACTGGGTCTTCCTCAAGTGGCGGTACAGCGCGTTCTATCGCTCGCCCATCTTGCACCGCCTCCGTGAGGAGAAGCGCGACCAGTTGATCGTCTGCGGCATCTACGCTCATATCGGCGTGCTGATGACCGCCTGCGACGCCTTCTCCTTCGACATTCAGCCGTTCATGGTCGCCGATGCCGTGGCCGACTTCTCGTGGCCCTACCACCGGATGGCGATCCAGTACGCGGCCGAGCGCTGCGCGATGGTGACGACCACCAAACAACTCCTTGCCGGTCTCCCCGCGCCGGGGAGCACACCGTCCGCCGGGCGGGAGGTGCACGCATGACGGACGACATACTGGCCGCCGTTCTCGGACCTCGGCCACCGGCGTTTGCGCTGCTTTACCGGCCGGGCACTGATGCGGACCGTATCGATGTCCTCATCGGTGAGGTCACCGAGGCGGCCACCCTCGCCGACATCCCGCTGCCCGGCGGGCCAACCGTCGTCGGCGAAGCCCACCATGAGGCGCTGGTCCTGGTTCCCTATCGCAGTCTCGCGGAACGCGGCTTCGCCTGCGTCGACGACGGCGAGCCGTTGCAGGTGCTGCGGGTGACCGAGCAGGCCCGGCTGACAGTCTCCGAGGTGCGGGCGCGTATCCCCGATACGCAGGCCGCGCTCCGGGGCGGGCACTTCGACGTCGAGGACGCCGTGTATGCCGACCTGGTCCGGCAGGTCGTCCGCGAGGAGATCGGACGAGGCGAGGGCGCCAACTTCGTGCTCAGCAGGACCTTCTGCGCCGAGCTCCCTGATTACTCGCCGGACAAAGCGCTCATCTTCTTCCGCCGCCTGCTCGAACGCGAGAAGGGCTCGCACTGGACGTTCCTGGTGCACACCGGCGAACGCACCTTCCTGGGCGCCTCGCCGGAACGTCACCTCACCTTGGACGACGGCGTCCTCACCATGAACCCCATCAGTGGGACCTATCGCTACCCGCCGACCGGGCCGACCCTGGACGGCGTTCTCGAATTCCTGGGCGACCGCAAGGAGACCGACGAGCTCTACATGGTGGTCGACGAGGAGCTCAAGATGATGGCCCGGGTCTGTGAGGACGGCGGCCGGGTCATCGGTCCCTTCCTCAAGGAGATGGCACACCTGGCGCACACCGAATACCTCATCGAGGGGCGCACCACATGGGATGTGCGGGACTTGCTGCGGGAGACGATGTTCGCGCCGACCGTCGTCGGCAGCCCGCTGGAGAGCGCCTGCCGCATCATCAACCGCTACGAGCCGGCCGGCCGCAAGTACTACAGCGGTGTGGCGGCCCTGATCGGGCGAGACACCCAAGGGCGACGGAGCCTGGACTCGGCCATTCTCATCCGCACCGCCGATATCGACAGCGACGGGCACGTCCAGGTGCGCGTCGGCGCAACCGTCGTCCGCCACTCCGACCCGGACTCCGAGGCGGCCGAGACCCGGGCAAAGGCTGCCGGCATGCTCAATGCCCTGGGCGCTTCTGCTCGGACACGGCTCGCCGACATGACGGAAGTCCGGGAGGCACTGGGGCGCCGTGACTCCACCATTGCGCCGTTCTGGTTCGGTGGGGAGACGGGACCCGTCGCGCCGGAACCGCGGCTGCAGGGCCGCGACGTCCTGATCGTCGACGCGGAGGACAACTTCACGTCGATGATCGCGCTTCAACTGCAGGCGTCCGGCATGAAGGTGACGGTGCGTCGCTTCGATGAGGACTTCCGGATCGAGGACCACGACTTGGTCGTCATGGGACCTGGTCCGGGCGACCCACTCGGCTCCGAGCCCAAGATCGGCCGGCTCAGGGCCGTGCTGCGACAACTCCTCGACGAGAGGCGGCCCTTCCTCGCCGTCTGTCTCAGTCACCAGATCCTGAGCACCTTGCTCGACCTGCCTCTCGTGCGGCGCGAAAGCCCCAATCAGGGCGTCCAGAAGAAGATCGATCTGTTCGGCAGCATCGAGCGCGTCGGGTTCTACAACACCTTTGCCGCGGTGAGCGACGAGGACCGGGTGCATAGCTCACACATCGGCGGAACGGTCGAAGTGTGCCGCGATGCGGACAGCGGCGAGGTCCACGCTCTGCGCGGACCGTGGTTCCAGTCTCTGCAGTTCCATGCGGAGTCAGTCCTCACGCAGGACGGCGTACGCATCCTGCATGACGCACTGGCCGCACTCGCAAGGGACGGTGAGGCGCAGGACGCGCTCACCCACTGAGGTGGGTCCACCATGCGACGTCAGAACAGAGACCGCCGCCCGAGGAACCCCCGCCTCGGGCGGCTTCCGTTACGGACCGACAGCGTGAAGAGACCGTCTTCGTCGAACTCACTCAATGCCGTGACATCTCTCTCCAGAGAGTCGGCCAGGACATCCGGTGAGTTCCCCGTCTTCGGCAAGTATCAGTTCACACCGTTCCCTTTGAGTGTGACACCTGGTCAATTTGCGTCTGATCCGTAACGACCGCACTTCGGGTGCAAGGATGAGGCCAGCCATGGATGCTTGATCGTGTGCGCGTACGGTACGTGCCGCAGTGTTCGCGGCAGTGTGCGTGCTGCTCGCTGCACTGGGGCATCATGATGTCCGGCTGCTCGGTTCCGACCCCGGGTTCACGCTGAGGAAGTACTCCCACTTCCTGCCCCGCGCAGGCGCACGAGGCAGCGCCGCTGTCGACGCGATCTTCGCGTAGCCGCGGCGGGTCGGCAGAGCCTGTGGAGCACGGCTCGTAGCCCAGCGTGGGCCCAAAGTCCCAGAGAAGTCCCAGAGATGCCGCCGCACCCCTCCCTGGGCCGCTAAGTAGCGGGTCTGACGGGGTGCGGCGGCATTCGCGTATCAAATGTCCCGGAAGATCTCGATCTGCGCCCCAACCGAGTTCAGTCGCTCGGCGAGGTCCTCGTAGCCGCGGTTGATGACGTAGACGTTGCGCAGCACGGACGTGCCGTCGGCCGCCATCATCGCCAGCAGGACGACCACGGCGGGCCGCAGCGCGGGCGGGCACATCATCTCGGCGGCACGCCAGCGGGTCGGGCCCTCGACCAGCACCCGGTGCGGGTCGAGGAGCTGGAGGCGCCCGCCGAGGCGGTTCAGGTCCGTCAGGTAGATCGCACGGTTGTCGTAGACCCAGTCGTGGATCAGCGTCTTGCCCTGCGCGACGGCGGCGATGGCCGCGAAGAACGGGACGTTGTCGATGTTCAGGCCGGGGAACGGCATCGGGTGGATCTTGTCGATCGGTGCCTCCAGCTTGGAGGGCCGGACGGTGAGGTCCACCAGGCGCGTACGGCCGTTGTCCGCGAAGTACTCCGGCGTACGGTCGTGGTCGAGCCCCATCTCCTCCAGGACCGCCAGCTCGATCTCCAGGAACTCGATGGGCACGCGACGCACCGTCAGCTCCGACTCCGTCACCACGGCGGCGGCCAGCAGGCTCATCGCCTCGACCGGGTCCTCGGAGGGGGAGTAGTCCACGTCCACGTCGATGTCCGGCACGCCGTGCACGGTGAGCGTCGTGGTGCCGATGCCCTCGACCCGCACGCCGAGCGTCTCCAGGAAGAAACACAGATCCTGGACCATGTAGTTGGAGGACGCGTTGCGGATGACGCTGACCCCGTCGGACCGGGCGGCGGCCAGCAGCGCGTTCTCGGTGACGGTGTCCCCGCGCTCGGTCAGCACGATCGGCCGGTCGGGCCGCACCGCCCGGTCCACCAGGGCGTGGTACTGCCCCTCGGTGGCGGTGATGTCCAGCCCGAACCGGCGCAGCGCGATCATGTGCGGCTCGATGGTCCGCGTGCCGAGGTCGCAACCGCCGGCGTACGGCAGCTTGAAGCGGTCCATGCGGTGCAGCAGCGGGCCGAAGAACATGATGATGGACCGCGTGCGTACGGCGGCGTCGGCGTCGATCGCCGCCATGTTCAGCTCGGCCGGCGGCACGATCTCCAGGTCGACGCCGTCGTTGATCCACCGCGCCCGCACACCGATGGAACTCAGCACCTCCAGAAGCCGGTAGACCTCCTCGATCCGCGCCACCCGGCGCAGCACCGTGCGCCCCTTGTTGAGGAGGGACGCACACAACAGCGCCACGCACGCGTTCTTGCTCGTCTTGACGTCGATGGCCCCCGACAGCCGACGGCCGCCGACCACCCGCAGATGCATCGGTCCCGCGTAGCCCAGTGAGACGATTTCGCTCTCCAGGGCTTCACCGATTCGAGCGATCATCTCAAGGCTGATGTTTTGGTTGCCCCGCTCGATGCGGTTGACGGCGCTCTGGCTGGTGCCGAGCGCCTCCGCTAGCTGCGCCTGTGTCCAGCCTCGGTGTTGCCGGGCGTCACGGATGAGCTTGCCGATGCGTACGAGGTAGTCGTCTGCCATGAGGTTGAGGCTATCTCAGATATGAGATGGGGCCCGCCAGGAGGGCCGTTCGGGTGACGGCCCGTCAATGCCGCCGTGCGCTACGGGTGCGCCGCCACCCGAAAGGTCCGGGCAAATCCATCGATGTCGTACGACGTCCTGTACTGCTGTGCGTGTGCCGCGGGCCGTTCCTGCCGCCGGTGGTGAGGGACCAGGACCGCCGGTTGATGTTCAGGCGCACGCCCGGCAGGATCCGGAAACTCTTGCGAAACGTGAGGGGCATCGTGCCTCCTTCGGGAGAGCGGACTCACTCCTCGGTTACCCCGACTTGGCGACGTGATGGGCGAAGTGCGGCCCGCGCGTCGCCGGTCGCCCACCCCACTCTCCCGGCGGAGTCCGTGAAGGTCGGCTCCCTCCCCGTGCCGAAGCTCCCGTACGGCCAGATAATCACCGGGTGAGCCAAGTCGTGCCGGACGTCACAACGCGGAGGCCGGGCATGACCATCCCGGCCCCATGTACTAGAGTTATCTCGACATCGAGATATCTGCCGAGGAGCACCGCAGTCGCACGCCACCATCGAGTCCGGTAGTAAGGGTTACCTAACTTAGCTTTACCTTAGCGGATCGGGCAGGATGCCGTGGCGGCAGGATCGTGGTGAGTACGCGCACATCAATGAAGGAGACTGTCGTGTCGGCGAACAGCTTCGACGCCCGCAGCACGCTGCAGGTGGGCGACGAGTCGTACGAGATCTTCCGGCTGGACAAGGTGGAGGGCTCGGCCCGACTGCCGTACAGCCTCAAGGTCCTGCTGGAGAACCTGCTCCGCACGGAGGACGGCGCGAACATCACCGCCGACCACATCCGCGCCCTCGGCGGCTGGGACTCCCAGGCGCAGCCCAGCCAGGAGATCCAGTTCACGCCCGCCCGTGTGATCATGCAGGACTTCACCGGCGTGCCCTGTGTCGTCGACCTCGCCACCATGCGTGAGGCCGTCAAGGAACTCGGCGGCGACCCGGCGAAGATCAACCCGCTGGCCCCGGCCGAGCTGGTCATCGACCACTCCGTGATCGCCGACAAGTTCGGCACCAACGACGCCTTCGCCCAGAACGTCGAGCTGGAGTACGGCCGCAACAAGGAGCGCTACCAGTTCCTGCGCTGGGGCCAGACCGCCTTCGACGAGTTCAAGGTCGTCCCGCCCGGCACCGGCATCGTCCACCAGGTCAACATCGAGCACCTGGCGCGCACGGTCATGGTCCGTAACGGCCAGGCGTACCCCGACACCCTCGTCGGCACCGACTCGCACACCACCATGGTCAACGGCCTCGGTGTGCTGGGCTGGGGCGTCGGCGGCATCGAGGCGGAGGCCGCGATGCTCGGCCAGCCCGTCTCGATGCTCATCCCGCGCGTCGTCGGCTTCAAGCTCACCGGCGAGCTCAAGCCCGGCACCACCGCCACCGACCTCGTGCTCACCATCACCGAGATGCTGCGCAAGCACGGCGTCGTCGGCAAGTTCGTCGAGTTCTACGGTGAGGGCGTCGCCGCCACCTCCCTCGCGAACCGCGCCACCATCGGCAACATGTCGCCGGAGTTCGGCTCCACCGCCGCGATCTTCCCGATCGACGACGAGACCCTGAAGTACCTGCGCCTGACCGGCCGCAGCGACCAGCAGGTCGCGCTCGTCGAGTCGTACGCCAAGGAGCAGGGCCTCTGGCTGGACCCGAAGGCCGAGCCGGACTTCTCCGAGAAGCTGGAGCTGGACCTCTCCACGGTCGTCCCCTCCATCGCCGGCCCGAAGCGCCCGCAGGACCGCATCGTCCTCGCGAACGCGGCCGAGCAGTTCAAGACGGACGTACGCAACTACGTCGACGCCGTGGACGAGGCGGGTCAGGAGTCCTTCCCGGCCTCCGACGCCCCGGCCGTCGCCCCGAACGGCGCCCCGTCCAACCCGGTCACCGTGACCGCCCCCGACGGCTCCACGTACGAGATCGACCACGGTGCGGTGACGGTCGCGGCCATCACCTCCTGCACCAACACCTCGAACCCGTACGTCATGGTCGCCGCCGCGCTCGTCGCGAAGAAGGCCGTGGAGAAGGGCCTGACCCGCAAGCCGTGGGTCAAGACCACCCTCGCCCCGGGCTCCAAGGTCGTCACCGACTACTTCGACAAGGCGGGGCTCACCCCCTACCTCGACAAGGTCGGCTTCAACCTCGTCGGCTACGGCTGCACCACCTGCATCGGCAACTCCGGCCCGCTGCCGGAGGAGGTCTCCAAGGCCGTCAACGACCACGACCTCGCGGTCACCTCGGTCCTCTCCGGCAACCGGAACTTCGAGGGCCGGATCAACCCCGACGTCAAGATGAACTACCTGGCCTCCCCGCCGCTGGTCGTCGCGTACGCGCTCGCGGGCTCCATGAAGGTGGACATCACCAAGGACGCCCTGGGCATCGACCAGGACGGCAACCCGGTCTTCCTGAAGGACATCTGGCCCTCCGAGGCCGAGGTCAACGACGTCGTGGCCAACGCCATCGGCGAGGACATGTTCAACAAGTCCTACCAGGACGTCTTCGCGGGCGACGCCCAGTGGCAGGCGCTGCCGATCCCGACCGGCAACACCTTCGAGTGGGACCCGCAGTCCACCTACGTCCGCAAGCCCCCGTACTTCGAGGGCATGCAGCACGAGCCGTCCCCGGTCTCCGACATCTCCGGCGCCCGCGTCCTGGCCAAGCTGGGCGACTCGGTGACGACGGACCACATCTCGCCCGCCGGTGCGATCAAGGCGGACACCCCGGCCGGCAAGTACCTCACGGAGCACGGCGTCGAGCGCCGCGACTTCAACAGCTACGGCTCGCGCCGCGGCAACCACGAGGTCATGATCCGCGGCACGTTCGCCAACATCCGCCTGCGCAACCAGATCGCGCCGGGGACGGAAGGCGGCTACACCCGCGACTTCACGCAGCCCGACGGGCCCGTGTCGTTCATCTACGACGCCTCGCGCAACTACATCGAGCAGGGCATCCCGCTGGCCATCCTGGCCGGCAAGGAGTACGGCTCCGGTTCGTCCCGCGACTGGGCGGCCAAGGGCACGGCCCTCCTCGGCGTCAAGGCCGTCATCGCCGAGTCGTACGAGCGCATCCACCGCTCGAACCTCATCGGCATGGGCGTCCTGCCGCTGCAGTTCCCGGAGGGCGCCTCGGCCTCCTCCCTCGGCCTGACCGGCGAGGAGACCTTCTCCTTCACCGGCGTCGAGGAGCTCAACAACGGCACCACGCCGCGCACCGTCAAGGTCACCACCGACACGGGCGTCGAGTTCGATGCGGTCGTCCGCATCGACACCCCCGGTGAGGCCGACTACTACCGCAACGGCGGCATCATGCAGTACGTGCTGCGCAGCCTGATCCGCAAGTAAGCGGCACGGCAAGGCAGTTGAGGGCCGCATCCCCGGTACGCCGAGGATGCGGCCCTCGCCGCGTCCGGGCCCGGGAGATCCCGGGCCATCACCCACGCTCAGGTGGAACACAGGGCCCGCGCTTGTCGAACCGGGCGGTGAGCGTGCCGACGGTGTGACCGTCCTCGTGAGGAAGGAGAGGTTCGCTCGGAGCCGTCGGCCGCGATGCCCTTCAGAGCGGTGCTCTGGGCGGCGGTCAGGCTCTGCGGCGGGGCGCGCGAAGGTACCGCCACCCGAGCCGGTGATGAAGCGGACGCCATTGACGGGTGCGGTAGGCGTTTACAACCGCGCCCCATGGCGCTACCTTTCCGCAACAGACGGGGTGGGAGCGCTCCCATTCAGGACGGCGGACCGGAACCCGCCGCCCGCAGGGCGCCCCCACCCCGCTCTCACCCGCACACCCGCATCCAGGGGCGTACTTGAAGGAATGACATGTCATGATCCTGACAAGAATCAAAACGCACCGACCGGCGCACCGATCAACGACCAGAGCACTCCTCTTCGTCCTCGTCTCGCTCCTCGCCGCCGTCCCCGCCTTCGCCCTCGTCGTCACGGCAGGCGGCAGGGCGGAAGCCCACGGCACCCCCATGAAGCCCGGCAGCCGCACCTTCCTGTGCTGGCAGGACGGCCTCACCGGCACCGGTGAGATCAAACCGGTCAACCCGGCCTGCAGGGCGGCTCAACAGGTCAGCGGTACCGCGCCGTTCTACAACTGGTTCTCCGTGCTGCGCTCCGACGGCGCCGGCCGCACCCGCGGCTTCGTCCCGGACGGCCAGCTGTGCAGCGGCGGGAACACCAACTTCACGGGCTTCAACGCGCCGCGCAACGACTGGCCGCTCACCCATCTCACCTCGGGCGCGACCGTCGACTTCTCGTACAACGCCTGGGCGGCGCACCCGGGTTGGTTCCACGTCTACATCACCAAGGACGGCTTCGACCCGACCAAGCCGCTCACCTGGAACGACATGGAGGACGCCCCGTTCCTCACGGTCGACCACCCGCCGCTCAACGGCACCCCGGGCACGGTCGAGGCCAACTACTCCTGGACGGGGCAGCTTCCCGCCAACAAGTCGGGCCGCCACATCATCTACATGGTCTGGCAGCGTTCGGACAGCACGGAGACCTTCTACTCCTGCTCCGACGTCGTCTTCGACGGCGGCAACGGCGAGGTCACGGGCATCCACGACCCCGGCAACCCGACCGACCCCGTACCGGGCAAGTGCGAGGCCGTCCGCAGGACCACCGGCAGCTGGAGCGGCGGCTACCAGTCAGAGGTGACCGTCACCAACACCGGCGACGTCCCGATGCTGGGCTGGATGGTCGACTTGACGCTGCCGGGCGGCCGGAAGGCCGACAGCCTGTGGAACGGCAACGCGACCTACAACGGCCAGGACGTGATGGTCCACAACGCGGACTGGAACGGTTCGCTGGATCCGGGCAAGAGCACGACCTTCGGATACGTCGTCGCGGGCGACGGCGGCGACACGGCGACGAGCCTGCCCTGCCAGGTCGGCTGAATCGCCACTCAGGGCGGACCCGGTGGTGGTGGGTCGGTCCACCGGGTCCGCGAGCCGGAGCAGGCCAGGGGAGTACCTGCCCCGGATGGTGCTGGCTTGTGGCGAACGCCGATACGACAACAACGTTGTCGAATAGTCTGCGCAAGACTCTACCGCCTCAACCGACAACGCTGTCAAACCAGTTGACGTGGGTTGGCGCGTTCACAGGGGATGCAGTGGCCGGTTCGGGTGCCCGTTCACGTCTACGCCACCGGGCCGTTCGCGGCACCGGAGGGCACGGCTGTCGCGAGCGCGGGACTGCCGGCGAACACGGACCTGCACGTGCTCGCCTTCAAGGCCGGCCGACCATGGGAACTAGGCGTCCAACACCTCATGCAACCAGGTGAGTTGGCGGCGTACGTGCACCGCGTCGCCGCCCTCGTGGCCGTTGTACGGATAGGAGTGGATCTCCCTGCGCGGGTCGGCGTCCGTCCGCTCCGCGTAGCGGTTGAAGGCGGCGTACGCACCGCTCGGCGGGCATACGGTGTCGCGCAGGCCGACCCCGAAGTGGGCCGGGGCGTGGGCGCGCCGGGCGAAGGAGATCCCCTCCAGGTAGGAGAGCGTGCGGTACGCGGCCGCCTCGGCGCCCCGGTGGACGGCGAGGTAGGCCGCGATCTCCCCGTAGGGACTCGCGTCGGTGAGGTCCAGCGCGCGCCGGATGCCGCACAGGAAGGGGGCGGTGACCAGCACCGCCGCCAGATCCGGGACCAGTCCCGCGACGGCGAGGGCGAGCCCGCCGCCCTGGCTGTTGCCGACGGCGGCGGTCCGAGCCGCGTCCACACCCGGGAGCGCGCGTATCGCGGCCACCGCGCGGACCGCGTCCGTGATCAGTCGGCGGTGGTGGTGGTCCCGCGGGGCGAGCAGGCCGCGTACCGCCGGGCCCGGGCCGCCCGCCGTGGCACAGGACTGCGGGTCGAGGGTGTCGCCACCGCAGCCGTACTGGTCGCCCTGGCCGCGGTTGTCCATGAGCAGATGCGCGTATCCGGCGTTCACCCAGGTCAGCCGCTCATGCGGGAGACCCCGGCCGCGGCCGTACCCCGCGAACTCGACGACCGCGGGGAGGGGTGGCCAACTGCTGGCCGCGGAAGGTTGTTGAGTGTGCGTAACCATGAGGGAGTGGTGGCGTTATCAGCATATGAACCTGACGGAGTGGGCGCGGGCGCAGGGGGTGAACCCGCATACGGCGTATCGCTGGTTTCGTGAGGGCGCCTTGCCGGTGCCCGCGCGCCGGGTGGGGCCGCGCACGATCCTGGTGAACATCGAAGCGAACGCCTCACCCTCGGTGACCGGTGGTGTAGGTCTGTATGCCCGCGTCTCCTCGCACGATCGGAAGCCGGACCTGGAGCGGCAGACCGCTCGCCTGTCGGCATGGGCGGCGGAGGCGGGACAGAAGGTTGTGCGGATCGAGTCCGAGATCGCCTCGGGTGTGAACGGCTGCCGCGCGAAGGTGAAGCGGCTGCTGGCCGATCCGGCGGTGACCACGGTCGTGGTCGAGCACAAGGACCGCCTCGGGCGGATGAACGTGGAGCTGATCGAGGCCGCCCTGTCCGCGACCGGCCGCCGACTGGTCGTCCTCGATGACGGCGAAGTCGAAGACGACGAAGACGACCTGGTCCGGGACATGGTGGAGGTACTGACGTCGTTCTGCGCCCGCCTGTACGGCCGTCGGTCGGCGAAGAACCGGGCGAGGAAGGCTCTCGAAGCGGCGGCCGGCGATGAGTGAGCCGAAGAAGAAGAAGAAGCAGCTCCGCACCATCGACGCACCGTTCGTCGCGCCCGGGCCGTCCGGGGTGGCGATACGCGACCGCCTCAAGCACCTCACCGACGTGGACGACAAGGTGTTGCGGCTGGTCGGTGAACACCTCGGACGCCTCGCCTCGCTGGACCTCAAGAACCGCTGCGCCGACGGCCTGGACCACGACAGCGACACGTGGGCCGCCCGCAAGCAGGGCCTGACGGCCGGCTCCTCGTCCCGGTGGGCCGGTTCGATCACGAAGGCCACTCACGATCAGTGGGCGCTGTCCCGCCGCTGTCAGCTCGCCCACATCCAAGGGCTTGAGGCCGGTGTGCGGACGCTGATGCACCGACTGGCGCAGCCGATCGGGGAGAAAGGCACCAAGCGGGCACCCGGCGGATACCGCAGTCGGGGCGAGTGGTGCCACAAGTCCCGCCGTCTGGCGACCCTGGAACACCGCCTCGATGTCGCCCGCGTGGAGCGTGAGGCCGGTGTCGTGCACGTCGTGCGCGGCGGCCGGCGCCTGCTGGGCAACCGCAACAACCTCCAGGATGCGCAGCTCAGCGAGGCCCAGTGGCGCCGGCGCTGGGAAGCCGAACGCTGGTTCCTCGCTGCTGACGGCGAGTCCGGCAAGCGGTACGGGAACGAGACGATCCGCGTCACCCCCGATGGCGAGGTCTCCATCAAGCTGCCCGCACCACTGGCCCATCTGGCCAACGGCAAGTTCGGCCGGTACGTCCTCTCCTGCAGGGTCCAGTTCCAGCACCGGGGCGCGCAGTGGCGCGACCGCGTCGAAGCCAACCGTGCTGTCGCCTACCGCATCCACCTCGATGTGGAGCGCGGGCGCTGGTACATCACCGCCTCGTGGACGAAGCCCGTGGTGAAGACGGTCCCGTTGGAGACAGCCCGCGCCCAGGGCATGGTCGGCGTCGATACGAACGCTGACCACTTCGCCGCCTACCGGCTCGACCGCAACGGCAACCCGGTCGGCGACCCGAAGCGGTTCTTCTACGACCTGTCCGGCACCGCCGACCACCGCGACGCGCAGATCCGGCACGCCATCAGCCGGCTGCTGCACTGGGCCAACCGGTGCGGCGTCAAGGCGATCGGTATCGAGAACCTGGACTTCACCGCCGAGAAGACCCGCGAGAAGCACGGCCGCAAGAAGCGGTTCCGGCAGCTCATCTCCGGCATCCCGACAGGCAAGCTCAAGGCCCGTCTGGTGTCCATGGCCGCCGAGCACGGCCTGTCGATCGTCGCGGTCGACCCGGCGTACACGTCGATGTGGGGCGACCAGCATTGGCGTAAGCCCCTGGCCGGCAAGACTCGCAAGATGTCCCGGCACGACGCCGCGAGCGTCGCGATCGGGCGACGCGCCCTCGGGCACCCGATCCGGCGACGGACGGCACCGCCCCCGCAGCACCAGAGCGATGCTGTGGGGCATCGGACCGCCCAGGCCGGACCAGGCGCACGAGGGCATGAGGGAACCCGCCCACCCGTCACGGAGCGTGCACACGATGCACGCAGCCGGACGGGGACACAGCGAACGCGGGAGACCAGCGCATCCAACACCGTTCGGGATCCGCGCAGTTCCAGGAGCTGGCAGCAAATGTCACTCCTGAACACTGTTTAGGAACGGTTCGGAGGTTCCTGCCGGGCGGCTGAACCAGGCGCGCACCGGATCCCCCGCGAACCCCCGGAAGGTCACGTCCCAGGTCTCGGTGAGCCGTAGCCCGGTCTCCACCGGACGTACGGACATCAACGGGTCCCACTGGCCTGCCTCCTTGAGGGTGTCGCGCCAGAACTCGTCGAAGTCGGCGGGCTCCTGGAGTTCCGGGCGGTGGCTCTCCAGGTCTCTGAGCGGCAGGTCGAACGCGGGCAACGTGGCCTCCGATTGTTGCGCCTACAGGGCAGAATGTTTCGGTCCCCCTGGCTCCTTCCAGTGGCAACCTCCTCAACAGGCCTTCCCCGTCAGTCCCATTGACAGCCATTACACCCGCCCCTAACCTCGCCGCAAAGTTGCCGGTTCGACTCCGAAACTTTCGGTTCCAAGGGGAGGGTCACCGTATGAGCACCCCCGCCACATCGACTCCACCGCCCGGTACACAGGAGCCACCGCCGGCGAAGGTCCCACCCCGCCGCGGGCGGTCGCCTGCGCGCACCGGCCGGCGGCGGGCGCTGCGTCGCGACTGGCAGCTGTACTCGCTGGCCGTGCTGCCGCTGCTGTTCTTCCTGGTCTTCCGCTATCTGCCGATGATCGGCAACGTGATCGCCTTCCGCCGGTTCGAGCCGGGCGGCTCGATCTTCGGCGAGGAGTGGGTGGGGCTGCGCTATGTGCGCATGTTCCTCACCGACCCGACCTTCTGGCAGGTGTTCCGCAACACGTTGTGGCTCGGCGGGCTCACGCTGGTCTTCTGCTTCCCGATCCCGATCGTGCTGGCGCTGCTGCTCAACGAGGTGCGGCGGCACTCCCTGAAACGGTTCGTGCAGTCGGTGTCGTATCTGCCGCACTTCCTGTCGATCGTGATCGTCGCGGGTATCACGACGCAGATGCTCGCCACGGACGGCCCGGTCAACCACATCCTGGGCTGGTTCGGCCACGATCCGATCCGCTTCATCCAGGAACCGGCGTGGTTCCGCACCATCTACGTCGGCTCCGAGATCTGGCAGACCGCCGGCTGGGGCACGATCCTCTACCTCGCCGCGCTCACCACCATCGACGAGGACCTGTACGAGGCCGCCCGCATCGACGGCGCGAGCCGCTGGCGGCAGACCTGGCACGTCACGCTGCCCGGTATCCGCCCCACCATGATCACGCTGCTGATCCTCAACGTCGGCACGTTCATGGCGGTCGGCTTCGAGAAGGTCCTGCTGCTGTACAACCCGTTGACCTATCCGAGCGCCGACGTGATCTCGACGTACGTCTACCGGGCCGGCGTCGAGTCCAGCAGCTTCAGCTACGCCGCCGCCATCGGTCTGTTCGAGGCGGTCATCGGCCTGGTCCTCATCACCTCCGCCAACCAGCTCTCGCGCCGGACAGTGGGGACCAGCCTGTGGTGAGACCGAGCCGTCAGTACCGGGTCTTCCAGGGCGTCAACGGCGTCGTCCTCACCCTCGTCGTGGTCGTGACCCTCTACCCCTTCGTCAACATCCTCGCGAGGTCCTTCAGCGGGGAGCGACAGGTCCGGGCCGGCGACGTCACGCTGTGGCCCAAGGGCTTCAACCTCACCACGTACAGGATCCTCTTCCACGACTCGATGTTCTGGCGGAACTACGGCAACACCGTGTTCTACACCGCCGTGTCCACCGCCGTGGCCATGGTCCTGACGACGTGTTACGCCTACGTCCTGTCGAAGAAGCACCTCAAGGGGCGCACCGCGCTCATCGGCGCCGCCGTGTTCACCATGTTCTTCACCGGCGGCCTGATCCCGAACTACGTCCTGGTCACCAGCCTCGGCCTGAAGAACAGCGTGTGGGCGATCGCGCTCCCGAACGCCATCAGCGTGTTCAACCTCCTGGTGATGAAGGCCTTCTTCGAGAGTATGCCGACCGAACTGGAGGAGGCCGCGCAGATCGACGGCCTGAGCACCTACGGCATTCTGCTCAGGATCGTGCTGCCGCTGTCGAAGGCGGTCGTCGCGACGATGGTGCTCTTCTACTCGGTGTCCTTCTGGAACTCCTGGTTCAGCGCCTTCCTCTACATGGACAGCTCGGACCTGATGCCGGTCACCGTCTATCTGCGCAACCTCATCGCGGGCGCCACCACCGGCAGCAACGCCGGCGCCACCACCGAGCAGCTCAGCCAGGTCGGAGCCACCATCCAGGCGGTGGGCATCGTCCTCACCGCGCTGCCGATCGTCTGCGTGTACCCCTTCGTCCAGCGCTACTTCGTCTCGGGCGTGATGCTCGGCGCGGTCAAGGGCTGATCCCGCAACTCATTTCAACTCACCTCAACTCACTTATGTAACAAGGGAGTTCCCGTGCAGAACGCAGGAGAGCTGTCACGGCGTCAGATCCTCGCCGCCGCCGGTTTCGTCGGTCTCGCCACCCTCACCGGCTGTGGCAGCGGCGACGGGGGAGGGGACTCCAAGGACCTGTCGAAGAAGCAGAACGGCGCTATGAAGGACTTCCGCGCCGGCCGGCGGTTCAAGGCCGCCAAGCCGTTGTCCTTCTCGATGCTGCACAACGACAACCCGGTCTACCCGCTCAAGAGCAGCTGGCTGTTCTGGAAGGAGGTCACCAAGCGCACCGGCATCACCATCAAGCCGCTCGACGTGCCCCTCGCCGACTACGAGAAGAAGCGCAGCGTCCTCATCGGCGCGGGCGACGCCCCCTTCCTGATCCCCAAGACCTACCACCCCTCCGAGGTCGCCTTCGTCTCCTCCGGCGCGATCCTCCCGGTCAGCGACTACGCGCACCTCCTGCGTGGCCTGCAGCTCCACCGCGAGAGCGGTATGTGACATAGCACTGATCAGCGGCGACACCGGCTCCCGTACCTGGAAGTCCATCGGCCCGTGCTTCACCTGGAGCACCGCGTTCGGGGCGAGCTCCCCGTCCAGCGGCACGAAATGGTCGTAGGCGGCACGCGCCCGGTCCGTCCTGCGGTCCCGCCAGTCCTGGCAGTGGTCGTAGACGAACGCCCGCCAGTGCACGGTGCCGCCGTGCGGGGCGAGCGCGGCGGCCAGCATGTTCGCGCCGTCCGCGTGACTGCGGCCGTACGCGAAGGGCCCGGGCTGCGCCTCCGAGTCCGCCTTCACGACGTATCCGCCGAAGTCGGGGATCGCCTCGTACACCCGCGCGGTCGCCTCGGCCCACCACTCCCGTACGCCTTCGTCGAGCGGGTCGGCCGTTTCCAGCCCGCCGAGCACCACCGGCGCGGCGAAGGTGACCGACAGGTGGGTGCGGATACCGTACGGCCTCAACACCCCTGCCAGGACGGTGATTTCGTCGATCCGGTCGGTCAGCAGATGCGCTTCGGTCTCGTGCACGTTGACGTTGTTCACGGCCACGGCGTTGATCCCGCAGGCCGCCAGCAGCCTGCCGTAGGCCGACACCCGGTCCAGGTCCCCGCGGGCGCGCCCGTCCGCCCAGAACAGCGACCCGCCGGCATAGCCGCGCTCGACCTGGCCCATGACCGGGTGCACGGCCACGTTGTCCCAGTGGTCCAGCATCCGCACCGGCAGAGCCGGGCGGTGGGTCTCGCGCCGCCTCCCACCGCGGAACGCGTCCTCGCCGAGCCGTACGACATGGAACAGGCCGTACAGCAGCCCCCGGCCGCCGGACGCGGTGACCCTCGCACGGCCGTCACCGCGCTCGTGGGTGAAAGCCTCCGAGAAGTCCTCGCCGGTCAGCTCCAGTACGAGGTCGAACGGCCCGGCGGCCGCGTCACGCTCGACGCGGCCCCCGAACCGTTCACAGGCCCTTGCCGCTTCCCCGTGCACCGTGTCCACCAGCGGACCCGATCCGCGGATGAGCGTCCGCCGGGTGCCGATCGGCCGGAACGCCTCGTCCGGCAGCCAGGCCGGATCGACGCCCTTGGGCAGGACGGGCACGGGAAACGACATCAGACCCCCAACTCGACTGCTCAGGCGAGCAGTTCGACCTCCGACACCACCGCCTCGCCGTCGAGGACCAGACGGTACTTCCCGTACGTACCCGGGGACCCCACGGTGAACGCGCGCGTCTGCCGGTCCCATGGGAAGGACTCGCCGGACCGCTCGTCGAGGGTCTGCCAGGTGGTGCCGTCGCCGTCCGAGCCCTGGAGCGTCCATCCCGTCGGCGCCTTCGTACGGTCGGCGGCCGAAGTCACCGTGTACTGGAGCCCTTTGACCGGCCCGGCGACCGGCAGGTCCACGGAGGTCACGGTCGCTTCCGTCGCCGAGGTGTTGTCGAACAGCGGCCCGTCACCCTTCAGCACGTCCGTTCGCGGCGTCGGCACCCTGTCGTCCTGGGTGATCGACACCGGCGCCGCGTTCCTGCCGGTGCCCCAGGACGAGGGCTTCGATCCCATGTCGAACTCAAGGACCCCGCCCTGCGACAGCAGCGAGTGCGGAAGGGAAGTCGACGTCCACGTACGGCCGTTGACCCGCAGACCACGCACGTACACGTTCCTCGCGCTGTTCCTCGGTGCCTTGACGACCAGGTCCTCGCCGTTCTCCAGATGCACCGTCGCCTTCTTGAACAGCGGGGAGCCGATCGCGTACTCGCCGCTGCCCATCACCAGCGGATAGAAGCCGAGCGAGGAGAACAGGTACCAGGCCGACTGCTCGCCGTTGTCCTCGTCGCCGTGGTAGCCCTGCCCGATCTCGCTGCCGGTGTACAGGCGGGAGAGCACCTCACGGACGTTCTTCTGCGCCTTGTACGGCTCGCCCGCCGCGTCGTACATGTAGGTGACGTGGTGGGCGACCTGGTTGGAGTGCCCGTACTGGCCCATCCGGACGTCCCGCGCCTCGGTCATCTCGTGGATGACACCGCCGTAGGAGCCGACGAAGTCCGGGGACGCCGTCTCCGGGGTGGCGAAGTACTCGTCGAGCTTGTCCGCGAGCCCCTTGCGGCCTCCGTACAGGTTGGCCAGGCCCCGGCTGTCCTGCGGGGCGGTGAAGGCGTAGCCCCAGCCGTCGGTCTCCGTGTAGTCGTAGCCCCAGACGCGCGGGTCGTACTGGGCGGAGTCCACGCGCCAGTCGCCCCCCGCGTCCTTGCCCTGGAAGAAGCCCGCCTTGGAGTCGAAGAGGTTCACATAGTCCTGGGCCCGGTTGAGGAAGTACTCCGACTCCTCCTTGTAGTGCCGCTCGCCCGTCCTCTTGTAGAGGGCCCGGCCCATCCGTGCGATGCCGTAGTCGTTGACGTAGCCCTCCATCGCCCATGACAGGCCCTCGCCCGTGTCCGTGCTCGTGTAGCCGAGGAAGGGCGAGGTCGCCATGCCCTTGCGGCCCACGCCCGACTCCGGGGGCACGACCGTGGCGTTCTTCAGCGCCGCGTCGTACGCCGCCTTCGCGTCGAAGTTCACGCCCTTGACGTACGCGTCCGCGAAGGCCACGTCCGAGGAGGTGCCGGTCATCAGGTCCGCGTAGCCGGGGGAGGACCAGCGCGAGGTCCAGCCGCCGTCCTTGTACTGCTGCACGAACCCGTCGACCATCTCGCCCGCCTGAGAGGGCGTCAGGAAGGAGTACGCGGGCCAGGTGGTCCGATAGGTGTCCCAGAAGCCGTTGTTGACGTACACCTTGCCGTCCACGATCTTCGCGCCGGTGTGGGTCGGGGTGTCAGGACCCGGCATCGGGGAGAACGGCGAGGCGTACTGGTCCTTCGAACCGACCTTCTCGAAGCCGGAGTTGGGGTACAGGTACAGCCGGTACATGCTGGAGTACAGCGTCGTCAGCTGGTCCGGCGTGGCGCCCTCGACCTCGACCTTGCCGAGCAGCCGGTCCCAGATCCGCTGGGCGCGATGCCTGACGGTGTCGAAGGACGTGCCGTCCGGGATCTCCCGGCGGAGGTTGTCCCTGGCCTGGTCGACGCTGATGAGCGAGGTGGCCAGGCGGAGGGTGACGGTGTGGTCGTCGCCCGAGTCGAAGCGCAGATACCCCTTGACCCCGCTGGACGACCCGTCCGTCACCTTCCTGTCGAACACGCCGTACACGAACAGCCGGGTCGCGCCCGTCGACAGCCCGGACTTCACGTCCGAGTAGCCGGTGACGACCCCGTTGTCCTTGTCGAGGGTGAGCCCCGCCTGCTCCGTCACGTTGTCGAAGACGACACTCGCGTCGTCGCCCGGGTAGGTGAAGCGGAGTGCCGCCGCGTGGTCGGTCGGGGCCATCTCGGCCTTGAGACCGTTCTCGAAGCGCACCCCGTAGTAGTACGGCCGCGCGGTCTCGTTCTCGTGCCGGAAGGCCAGCTCCCGCGCCTGACGGCCGGTGTCCGGGGTGCCGGACGCGGCGGACGGCATCACCTGGAAGGTCTGCCGGTCGCCCATCCAGGGGCTCGGCTCGTGGCTCGCGCTGAAGGCCTGGATCGTCGGCAGGTTGTCGTCGTTGTTCGCGCGTGCGTAGTCGTACAGCCAGCTCAGCGAGGAGGCGTTGGTCACCGGCGTCCAGAAGTTGAAGCCGTGCGGCACGGCGGTCGCGGGGAAGTTGTTGCCGCGCGAGAAGCCGCCGCTGGAGTTGGTGCCGCGGGTGGTGAGGGCGTGGTCGGACAGATGGGCTCTCGGCTTTCCGGGCGCCACGCTCCTGATCGAGACGTCGTCCAGCCAGCCGCGGAACTCCGCCGGGCCCCTGAGGGAGTCGTACGCCACCAGGATCCGGTCGACGGTCCTGCCGGCCGCGACGGACCCGATCCGTGAGGCGACGTTGTTCCACTGGTTGACGTAGAGGGTCTTGGCCGCGCCCTGCGCCTGCGGCGAGAGCCCGAAGCCGTGCTCGTCACTCGCGCCCAGGCCGCTCAGGTAGGTGCCGTCCGTGAAGGCCAGGTCGACGGAGACGTTCGTGGCGTCGTAGTCCCGGTCGCCGTCCGCCATGGACGGGAAGATCCGGTACGACAGCCGGGTGTCCCGGCCGACGGCCACGTTCACGTCGAAGATCTTGTTGTACGAGTACGCCCGCCCGTCGGCGGTGTGCCGACCGGCGTAGCGCAGGGCTCTCTTTCCGGTGAATCCGGCGCCCGCCTTCGCGGTGGGCGACCCGCTCGGGCCGCGGTCGACCAGCGAGAGCATGTCCTGCGGCACCGGGCCGCCGCTGCCGCCCGTGGAGAACTGCACGTCGGCGAGTTGCAGGATGTCGTCGGCGCCGTTGTTCTTCGTGATGTCGAGCCGGAAGTGCTGGTACTCGGCGGGCTCGGCCAGGTCGTAGGACTTCGTCCGGAAGCGCTCGGAGAAGGACTCGCCGGAGCGGCTGTCGAGGGTCTTCCAGTCCTTGCCGTCGGTGGAGCCCTGCAGGGTCCAGTCCTTCGGGTCGCGCTCGGCGGCGTCGTTCGCCGAGGTGAGCGCGTACGTCACGAGCCTGACCGGCTTGTCCAGGTCGAACTCGGCCCAGCCGGTGGGCGCGAACGTCAGCCACTTGGTGCCGGACTCGCCGTCGACGAGGTTCTCCTTCACCTCGCCGCCGCCCGTGTTCTCGGCACTGGCCCGCACGCCCGTCACCTGGTCGGTGACGTTGCCCGGGATGCCGCTGCTGTAGCCGCCGTCTACGCCGGAGGCACGCTTGCCTCCGTCCGGCGCCGTGTCGACCGTGTTCAGCCAGTCCGGCGCCGGGTCACCCGCCTCGAACGAGGACGCGAACCCCTTCTCGGCGGCCTTCGCCTTCGCCGGCAGCGCGGTAGCCGCCCCCTGCGATCCGATCGCCAGGGCAAAGGCGGCCGCGAACACGACCGCCGGACCCCAGCTGTGCCCCCATCTGTGCCGAGCTCTGTGCCGCATACGCCAGCACCCTCCCTGCGCTCATTCGGACAACGTTGTCAACTTCGACGCGCAGAGACCAGTAGCGGGCCAAGTGGCCAATGGTGTCAAGGGTGTTGCCTGTGGCATTCGGGGCCTATGTCGCGGATTTTTCCGGCAAGGTGGCCACAGGCGCCTCATATTTCCTGGAGGTCTCAACTCGGATAAGACCATTGGCCAACCTTGCATTCGATCTTGCTCCGTTGGCGGGAAGTGGACTATACCTGTCGGCGATTCACCCGATCCGTTCTTCACGATCCGCACTTCCTGCACGACCCTGCTTGACCTGACCGCGGTGCCGGGGAGGATCCGGTTCACCGCCTGAGTCCTGGAGAAGGCGAGGACTTGAGCATGGGATCCACTTCCGCCGAGAACACCGGCGCGGAAAACAACGGCGCACGAGGTGTCGGCCGCCGCGATCTGATCAAGCGGTCGGCCGCGCTCGGACTGATCTCCGTACCCACGATGAGCTTCCTGTCGGCGTGTGCCAGCAGCGGCGGCGGCGACGGCGGCGACAAGGCCAAGGCGGGCAAGAAGACCGCCAAGAACCCGCTGGGCGTCAACGACACCGCCGGCATGGAGTTCGTCCTCTTCGACGGCGGCTTCGGCAAGGAGTACGCCCAGGACGCCGTGAAGATCTACGAGAAGAACTTCCCGAAGGTGAAGGTGAAGTTCTCCGCGACCCAGAAGATCCAGTCCACCCTGCAGCCCCGCTTCAACCAGGGCACCCCGCCGGACCTGATCGACAACTCCGGCGCCGAGCAGATGGACATGGGCGTCCTGGTCGGCAAGAAGCAGCTCGCCGACCTCACCCCGCTGCTGGACGCCCCGTCCTTCGACGACCCGAACAAGAAGGTCCGCGACACGCTGCGCCCCGGCATCGTGGAGATGGGCCAGTTCGACGGCGACCCGGTCTGGATCATGTACTACGCCTACACGGTGTACGGCGTCTGGTACTCGCAGAAGGCCCTGGACTCGCTCGACGCGGAGTATCCCAAGACCTGGGACGAGATGCTCGCCGTGTGCGAGAAGGCCAAGAAGAAGGGCATGGCGGGCTGGACGTACGCGGGCAAGTACCCGTACTACATCCCCTTCTCGCTCTACCCCATGATCGGCAAGGTCGGCGGCCGCGAGGTCCTCGACGCCATCGACAACCTTGAGCCGAACGCCTGGAAGCACCCGGCCGTCAAGGCGTGTTTCGACGCCTACTACGAGCTGTACAAGAAGGGCTACATCCTCAAGGGCACCCCCGGCCTGGACCACATCCAGTCGCAGACCGCGTGGGCCAAGGGCAAGGCGCTGTTCATCCCGAACGGCTCCTGGGTGGAGAACGAGTCGGCGAACGTCATCCCCAAGGACTTCAACCTCGCCGTCTCCGCGCCCACCGGCATCGACAGCTCCGACAAGCTGCCCTTCGGCACGATCTGGGCGTCCGGCGGTGAGCCGTTCATCGTGCCGGCCAAGGCGAAGAACCCCGAGGGCGGCATGGAGCAGCTGCGCATCATGCTCAGCGAGGCGTCCTCGAAGAACTTCACCAGCAAGGTGAAGTCGCTGACGGCGTACAACGGCGGCACCTCCGGGATCTCCCTGACCCCGGGCCTCACCTCCGGTGTCGCGGCGCTCAAGCTCGCCGGCCAGAACGTGCTGAATCCGCGGCTGCAGGACTGGTACGTGCAGTTGCAGAAGGAGCAGATCGGTGTCGCGGGCCTCGGCGAGATGATGGCCGGGCGGGCGACTCCGGCCGAGACCATCAAGAAGATCCAGGGCTTCGCCGACGCGGCCGCCAAGGACACGTCGATCAAGCACTACAAGCACCAGTGAGGTCCGTCACCAGCGGCACTAACCGCCCAGAGATCCGGGGGGTTGGCAATTGCTCAGTGGGGAGCGTGTATGAGGATGTTTTAACTCGATCGCGTGATGGTCGGCTCGCGGGCTTGTGGTGGCCTGGGCGGGGCGGGCTAGGGTCGCTGTGCGATCTGGGACGCCGGGTGCGGTGCCAGCGTGCGGGGCCCCTTTGCCACCAGCGAGATGGTTCAGGGCCTCCCCGTCGCCTCTGGCCGCATCCACATGGCTAGGTCGTGAGGGACTCCGTCCTTCCGGGATCGGACCACGGACACGATCCGTGTCGCCGCCCGGAAGTGAAAGCGGACGACCAGTGCGCCCAAGACCGCTCGGGGCGTGCCAGTGCACGGGCTCACTCCCGCTCACTGCCCAGGAACGGTAGGTAGTAATGCAGCACGGCAAGTACCGGTTCATCGTGGGGTTCCTTGCGGCACCCCTGGGGTTGTACGCGCTTTTCGTCGTCTGGCCGTTCGTCCAGTCCATCTACTACTCGTTCACGGACTGGACCGGCCTGAGTCCCGAATTCAAGATGGTCGGCTTCGACAACTACAGACGGATGCTCGACGACGACATCTTCTGGAAGTCGTTGCAGCACAGTCTGCTGTTCGCGTTGGTGCTGCCGGTGGTGACGATCAGCCTGGCCTTGTTCTTCGCTTTCATGATCAATGTGGGCGGACGGAGAAGGAAGGGCGGCCCGGTGATCTCCGGAGTCCGGGGCTCTTCCTTCTACAAGATCGTCTATTTCTTCCCGCAGGTGCTCTCGATCGCGATCGTCGCCCTGTTGTTCGCCTTCGCGTACAACCCGGACAGCGGCGCGATCAACTCCCTGCTGCGCGGGATCGGGCTCGACAGCATCCAGCCGCTCTGGCTGGGTGATCCGAGCCTTGCCCTGTGGTGCGTGATGGCCGTGCTCGTCTGGTCCACCGTCGGCTTCTTCGTGGTCCTCTTCTCCGCCGGTATGGCCTCCATCCCGGCGGACCTGTACGAGGCCGCGCTGCTGGACGGCGCGAACCGCGTCAGCACGTTCTTCCGGATCACCCTGCCGCTGCTGTGGGACACCGTGCAGTCCGGCTGGGTCTACATGGGCATCCTCGCGCTGGGCGCCGAGTCGTTCGCGGTCGTACAGATCATGACGACCGGGCCGGGCGGTCCCGACTACTCGACCACCGTCATGGTCCTGTACGTGTACCAGAAGGCGTTCCGTGACGGTCAGGCCGCCTACGCCACCACCATCGGCGTCGCCCTGCTCGTCGTCACGCTGGCCTTCGCGGCCCTCGTGATGCGGCTGGGTCGGCGCGAGCGGCTGGAGTACTGACCAGTTGCCTTCCTCCCCCTCCTGTGAAGGAGGGGATTCCTACGGCTCACGCCGTGGGGTTTCCTGCTACGTCGCCGATTGCCCGCCCGGAGTGCTCCGTTGAGGTCTTACACCGGCTCCACAGGCCGACGCCGCCAGTCCGGCGGCCAGGAGGTTGTTCGCCGCGTTCACGTCCCGGTCGTGGGTCGTGCCGCGGTTGTCGCATGGGGTCGGAGGACGTCGGCTCGTCCTGGCGGTGATCCGGCTGCTCCCGCTCCGCTCCGCAGGAGCCCGTTTCCCAACGGCCTGAAGGCCAAGGTGTCCACGGAGGAACCCCGATGAAGACGACCGAGACCTCCGCCCCCGTACCGGCCGAGTCCGGCGCCGGTGTCAGCAAGGCCGAGACGGCGGCCACCACCTCCGCGAAGGAGAAGAAGGAGGGCAACGTCCTCAACGTCTTCTCCCACGGGATGCTCATCCTCTGGGCGTTCATGGTCGTCATGCCGCTGCTGTGGGCCGTGATGACGTCCTTCAAGGACGACAACTCCATCTTCAGCTCGCCCTGGTCGCTGCCCGACAAGCTGCACTTCGACAACTGGGCGCGGGCCTGGACCGACGCCAACATGAGCGACTACTTCCTCAACACCATCCTGGTGGTGGCGGGCTCGCTCATCGGCACCCTGGTGCTGGGCTCGATGGCGGCGTACGTGCTCGCCAGGTTCGACTTCCCGGGCAACCGCTTCATCTACTACCTGTTCATCGGCGGCATGAGCTTCCCGATCATGCTGGCGCTGGTCCCGCTGTTCTACGTCGTGAACAACATGGGCCTCCTGAACACCATCCACGGTCTGATCCTCGTCTACATCGCCTACTCGCTGCCCTTCACGGTCTTCTTCCTGACCGCGTTCTTCCGCACCCTGCCGACCTCGGTGGCGGAGGCGGCCTTCGTCGACGGGGCCTCGCACAGCCGGACGTTCTTCCAGATCATGCTGCCGATGGCCAAGCCCGGCCTGATCAGCGTGGGGATCTTCAACTTCCTCGGCCAGTGGAACCAGTACATGCTGCCGACGGTGCTCAACACCGACCCGGACAAGCGGGTGCTGACCCAGGGGCTGGTGCAGCTCGCGGCCAGCCAGGGCTACAAGGGCGACTGGTCCGGCCTCTTCGCAGGCCTGGTGATGGCGATGCTGCCGGTGCTGGTGGCGTACATCGTCTTCCAGCGCCAGGTGGTGCAGGGGCTGACCGCGGGGGCGCTCAAGTAGCAGCCGGGCCGCTTGTGGCCGCGCCGCCCCCGGTTCCCGGGGGCGGCGCTCACGTATGTGTACAGAGACCTCGATACGGTTCAACCTCTTGACGGGAGGTGACCCGAACGGCTCAGCTTAGAGTTCACTAGTTGGACATAGAGGGGGCCCCATCGAAAGCGGTCCCGCGCGCAGGAGGTCGTCGTGGAGACTCCGGGGTCGCAGTCGTCACTGCACCGAGCCAACCTCGAACGGGTCGTACGGGCCGTACGGCTGGCCGGGTCGCTCACGCAGGCGGAGATCGCCAGGACCACAGGGCTGTCCGCCGCGACCGTCTCCAACATCGTCCGCGAGCTCAAGGACGGCGGAACAGTCGAGGTCACGCCCACTTCGGCGGGTGGACGCAGGGCCCGCAGCGTCTCCCTGAGCGGGGACGCCGGCATTGTCATCGGCGTGGACTTCGGGCATACGCATCTGCGCGTGGCGGTCGGCAACCTCGCCCACCAGGTGCTGGCCGAGGAGTCCGAGCCGCTGGACGTCGACGCCTCCTCGACGCAGGGCTTCGACCGGGCGGAAGAGCTGGTCAATCGCCTGATTGCAGCAACGGGCGTCGACCGGTCCAAGGTCGCCGGTGTGGGTGTCGGCGTGCCCGGCCCGATCGACGTGGAGTCCGGCAGCCTCGGTTCGACCGCCATCCTGCCGGGCTGGACCGGCACGAAGCCGGCCGAGGAACTGCGCGATCGGCTCGGCGTGCCCGTGCACGTGGACAACGACGCCAACCTGGGCGCCCTCGGTGAGCTGGTCTGGGGCAGCGGCAGGGGCGTCCGCGACCTCGCCTACATCAAGGTCGCGAGCGGTGTCGGTGCCGGCCTCGTGATCGACGGAAAGATCTACCGCGGCCCGGGTGGTACAGCGGGAGAAATCGGTCATATTACTCTTGACGAGTCCGGCCCTGTCTGCCGCTGTGGAAATCGGGGCTGCCTGGAGACCTTCGCGGCCGCGCGCTATGTGCTGCCGCTCCTCCAGTCCAGTCACGGGACCGACCTGACGATGGAAGGCGTCGTGCGGCTGGCCAGGGACGGAGACCCGGGTTGTCGTCGGGTGATCGCCGACGTCGGCCGACATATCGGCAGTGGAGTCGCCAATCTCTGCAATTTGTTGAACCCGAGCAGGGTGGTCCTGGGCGGTGATCTCGCCGAGGCCGGTGAGCTGGTGCTCGGGCCGATAAGGGAGTCTGTCGGCCGCTACGCGATCCCCAGCGCGGCGCGTCATCTCTCCGTTCTCCCGGGGGCACTTGGGGGCCGTGCGGAGGTGCTTGGAGCGCTTGCTCTCGCACTCAGCGAGATGGGCGATTCGACCCTTTTGGACGGCACACTCGCTTCGGCGACACCTGCCTTCACTTAGAGAACGGATGGCACCGTTGCCATCTCGTTAAGGATTTACTTCTTGACGTCGCACGTGTGGCCGAGTTGACTTCCAGCCACCTCGGCCGCACCGTCGCGGCCTCGTCAGGGAGGTTTCTCAAGTGAACACGCTCATGCGCCGCGCAGCCGTGACCGTCGTGGTCTCGGCGCTCGCTGTCTCGGCCGCCGCCTGTGGCAAGGCCGGAGACAAGAAGGACAGCGGTTCCAGCGCCAGCTCCGGCAGCGGCAGCAAGTCGATCGGCCTGCTCCTGCCCGACAGCGTCACCACGCGGTACGAGAAGTTCGACAAGCCGTACTTCCAGGCAAAGGTCAAGGAGCTGTGCAGCGACTGCACCGTCTCCTATGCCAACGCCAACGCCGACCCGGCCAAGCAGGCTCAGCAGATGAGCAGCATGGTCACCAAGGGCGTCAAGGTCATCGTGGTTTCCGCCCAGGACGCCGCCGCCATCAAGTCCTCCATCCAGTCCGCGGTGGACAAGGGCGTCAAGGTCGTCGCGTACGACCGTCTGGCCCAGGGCCCGGTCTCCGCGTACGTCTCCTTCGACAACGTCAAGGTCGGCGAGCTCCAGGGCCAGGCGCTGCTCGACGCGCTCGGCTCCAAGGCGACCACCAGCTCGAACGTCGTCATGATCAACGGTGACGACGCCGACCCGAACGCCGCCCAGTTCAAGCAGGGCGCGCACAAGATCCTCGACGGCAAGGTCAAGATCGCCTACGAGCAGTCGGGCCTGTGGAAGGACACGGTCGCCGCGCAGAAGATGTCCGCGGCCATCACCCAGCTCGGCGCCAAGAAGATCGCCGGTGTCTACGCCGCCAACGACGGCATGGCCGGTGGTATCTCCAACACCCTCAAGGGCGCCGGCATCAGCGGCATCCCGCTGACGGGTCAGGACGCCGAGCTCGCCGCCATCCAGCGGATCGTCGCCGGCAGCCAGTCCGCCACGGTCTACAAGGCCTACAAGCCCGAGGCCGACAACGCCGCCGAGCTCGCGGTCGACCTGCTCCAGGGCAAGGACATCAAGTCCCTGGCCGACACCACGGTCACCAGCGGCTCCGGTGACAAGGTCCAGGCCAAGCTGCTGGTGCCGGTCTCGGTGACCGTGAAGAACATCAAGGACACGGTCGTCAAGGACGGTCTCTACACCGTCGCCCAGATCTGCACCCCGACCTACGCCGCCGCGTGCAAGAAGGCCGGCCTGCAGTAAGAGGCGCCCGCGCCCCGGGGCGGGGTCCCTCGCGGACACGCCCCGACGGCGGCGGGCACAGAGCCTGTCCGGCGCTCGCCGCGCCTACCAACCCCGCTGCGGGGCGGGCGCCGGACAGAAACACCGCGCACACACCCGTTGCCAAGAGGCACCGGCGACGTGCAATTTCGTCCTATACGACAGTGCTCACAGCACATCCCTCCGCGCCCTACCCCAAGCGCGGTACCCCGCCGGTCAGGCGGCGAAGGAGATGGTTCACGTGTCCGCTACGCCTGTGTTGGCGTTGCGCGGAGTCTCCAAGCGATTCGGTGCGGTGCAGGCACTCACCGAGGTCGAACTGGAGGTCCACGCCGGAGAAGTGGTCGCCCTGGTCGGCGACAACGGCGCCGGAAAGTCCACGCTGGTCAAGACGATCGCCGGTGTGCATCCCATCGATGAGGGCGTCATCGAGTGGGACGGCAAGCCGGTCAGCATCACCCGGCCGCACGACGCACAGGGACTCGGTGTCGCGACGGTCTACCAGGACCTCGCGCTCTGCGACAACCTCGACGTGGTCGGCAACCTCTACCTCGGACGCGAGCTGCTGCACCGCGGCGTCATCGACGAGGTCACGATGGAGAAGAAGGCGCGCGAACTGCTGAGCACGCTCTCCATCCGCATCCCGAGCGTGCGCATCCCGATCGCCAGCCTCTCCGGCGGTCAGCGTCAGGTCGTCGCCATCGCGCGCGCCCTGATCGGCGACCCCAAGGTCGTCATCCTCGACGAGCCCACCGCGGCACTCGGCGTCGAGCAGACCGCGCAGGTCCTCGACCTCGTCGAGCGGCTGCGCGAGCAGAACCTCGCCGTCATCCTCATCAGCCACAACATGGCCGACGTGAAGGCCGTCGCCGACACCGTCGCCGTGCTGCGGCTGGGCAGGAACAACGGTTCCTTCTCGGTGAAGAACACCAGTCAGGAAGAGATCATCTCCGCGATCACCGGCGCCACGGACAACGCCGTGACCCGTCGTGCGGGGCGTCGCAGCACGGAGGCGGCACAGTGAGCGACACATCGAAGGTTTCCAAGGCGGACGCCGAGGCGCGGACGGTGGCCGCGGCCACCGACGACCCCACGGCCGCGTCGATCGCCACGGTGGACCCCCGTCTGCTGGTCCGCGAAGAGGGCTTCAAGGGCTACTGGACGGAGTTCACGCGCAAGGTCAAGGGCGGTGAGCTGGGCTCGCTGCCGGTGGTGGTCGGCCTGATCGTCATCTGGACGATCTTCCAGCTGCAGAACGACCGCTTCCTCAGCGCCGACAACGTCTCGAACATCAGCTACTACATGTCGGCCACCGGCATGCTCGCCATCGGCCTGGTGTTCGTCCTGCTGCTCGGCGAGATCGACCTGTCGGTCGGTTCGGTCAGCGGTCTGGGCTCCACCCTGTTCGCGGTGTTCGTGGTGTCACACGGCATGAACCCGTGGCTGTCGCTGGTCCTGGCGGTCCTCACCGGTATCGGTATCGGCGCGCTGCAGGGCTGGTTCTTCGCGAAGATCGGCGTACCCGCCTTCGTGGTCACCCTGGCCGGCTTCCTCGGCTGGAACGGCCTGATGCTGTGGCTGCTGGGCTCCAGCGGCACCATCAACATCCCGTCCGACTCCGGTCCGGTCCACCTGCTCGGCCAGAGCTCGTTCTTCATGGACCAGGCCATCATCGGCGCCTACCTGCTGGCCGGCCTCGGCGTGGTGCTGATGCTCGTCGGCAACTTCAGCGAGCAGCGCCGCCGCAAGGCCGCGGGTGTGCCGTTCCGGCCGACCGCCGAGATCCTGGTGCGCGTCGGCGCGCTGGCGATCGCGTCCTTCGTCGCCGCGGCCGTGCTGAACAACGCGGCCGGTGTCTCCAATGCGCTGGTGATCTTCCTGGCGGCACTGGTGGTCGTGGACTTCGTGCTGCGTCGTACGACGTACGGCCGCAAGGTGTTCGCGGTCGGCGGTGGCATCGAGGCGGCCCGCCGTGCCGGTATCAACGTGCCGCTGATCCGCATCACCGTGTTCGCCATCTCCGGTGGCTTCGCGGCGATCGGCGGTATGTTCTTCGCCGGCCAGACCGCGAGCGCGACGCTGAGCGCCGGTGGCGGCAACACCCTGATGCTCGCCATCGCCGCGGCGGTCATCGGCGGTACGTCGCTGTTCGGCGGCCGGGGCTCGGTCTGGTCCGCCCTGCTGGGCATGCTGGTCATCCAGTCGATCCAGACCGGCCTGGACCTGCTCAACATGAACACGTCCATCCAGTACATGATCACCGGCGCGGTCCTGCTGGGCGCCGTGGTCATCGACTCCGTGTCCCGCAGGAGCCAGAAGGCGGCCGGCCGCGCCTAGCACGGCCTCGCGAATCTGTGCCCGGCACCCGTGGCGGTGCCGGGCACAGTCATGTCGTGGGACTCGTACGACTCGTAGGACGGCCCGATCATGGGTACAGCCGATCGCGTGACGTATCACGCACCGCCCGGGCGTCGGCCGCAAAGGCGGAACATTAGACTCGACAAGCCCGGCAACAGCTCGATCAGCTCTACTGCAAGGAGGCACGGGTGCCGCTGCTGACCCGCATCAGGGGACCGCGCGATCTGGACCGGCTCAGCCTGGAGCAGCTGGACCAGCTGGCGGAGGAGATCCGGACCTTCCTCGTCGACGCGGTCTCCAAGACCGGCGGCCACCTCGGCCCCAATCTCGGTGTGGTCGAGCTGACCATCGCCCTGCACCGTGTCTTCGAGTCCCCGAAGGACAGGGTGCTGTGGGACACCGGCCACCAGTCCTATGTGCACAAGCTGCTCACCGGCCGTCAGGACTTCTCGAAGCTGAAGATGAAGGGCGGCCTGTCCGGCTACCCCTCGCAGGCCGAGTCCGAGCACGACGTCATCGAGAACAGCCACGCCTCCACGGTGCTCGGCTGGGCCGACGGCCTGGCGAAGGCGAACGAGATCCTCGACCGCGACGACCACGTGGTCGCCGTGATCGGTGACGGTGCGCTGACCGGCGGCATGGCCTGGGAGGCCCTCAACAACATCGCCGCCGCCAAGGACCGGCCCCTCGTCATCGTCGTCAACGACAACGAGCGGTCGTACGCACCGACCATCGGCGGGCTCGCCAACCACCTCGCGACGCTTCGTACGACCGACGGCTACGAGCGCTTCCTGGCCCGCGGCAAGGACCTCCTGGAGCGCACTCCGGTGGTCGGCAGGCCCCTCTACGAGACCCTGCACGGGGCGAAGAAGGGTCTCAAGGACTTCATCGCGCCGCAGGGCATGTTCGAGGACCTGGGTCTGAAGTACGTCGGCCCGATCGACGGCCACGACATCGAGGCCCTGGAGTCGGCGCTGGCGCGCGCCAAGCGGTTCGGCGGCCCGGTCATCGTGCACTGCCTCACCGAGAAGGGCCGCGGCTACCAGCCCGCCCTCCAGGACGAGGCCGACCGCTTCCACGGCATCGGCCCCATCCACCCCGACACGGGCCTGCCGATCAAGGCCTCGGGCGCCGACTGGACGTCGGTCTTCGGCGACGAGATGGTCAAGCTCGGCAAGGAGCGCGGGGATGTCGTGGCCATCACGGCGGCGATGCTGCAGCCGGTCGGACTGAAGAAGTTCGCCGACTCCTTCCCGGAGCGGATCTACGACGTCGGCATCGCGGAGCAGCACGCCGCGGTGTCGGCGGCGGGCCTCGCCACCGGCGGACTGCACCCGGTCTTCGCCGTCTACGCCACCTTCCTCAACCGTGCCTTCGACCAGGTCCTGATGGACGTTGCGCTGCACAAGTGCGGGGTCACCTTCGTCCTGGACCGGGCCGGCGTCACCGGCACCGACGGCGCCTCCCACAACGGCATGTGGGACATGTCGATCCTGCAGGTCGTGCCCGGCCTCAGGCTCGCCGCCCCGCGCGACGCCGACCAGGTCCGCGCCCAGCTGCGCGAGGCCGTCGAGGTCAAGGACGCGCCGACCGTGGTCCGCTTCTCCAAGGGCGCCGTCGGCCCCGCCGTACCCGCCGTGGGACGCGTGGGCGGCATGGACGTCCTGCGCGAGCCGGGGACGGACACGCCCGACGTGCTCCTCGTCTCCGTGGGCGCTCTGGCTCCCATGTGCCTGGAGATCGCCTCCCTGCTCGACAAGCAGGGCATCTCCACCACCGTCGTCGACCCGCGCTGGGTCAAGCCCGTCGACGAGGCCATGGCCCCTCTCGCGGAGCGGCACCGCGTGGTCGTCACCGTCGAGGACAACTCCCGCGTCGGCGGCGTCGGTTCGGCGATCGCGCAGGCCCTGCGCGACGGGGGCGTCGACGTACCGCTGCGCGACTTCGGCATCCCGCCGCGCTTCCTCGACCACGCCGCCCGCGCCGAGGTCATGGCGGAGATCGGCCTCACGGCCCCGGACATCGCCCGCCAGGTCACCGGCCTCGTCTCCAAGCTGGACGGCAGGTTCGACCGTACGGCGACCGGCGTCGATTCGGTGGAGCCCGCGCGCGACTGATATCGCCGGATGGGCCGCTTCCACCACCGACAAGATTGGTGGAAGCGGCCCATCTGCGTGAATCCGCCCGCGCCGGGGCATACGCAGTATGCCCCTTCTCGATCATGTCGAGGACGAGACAGCGTGGGAGGTATGCCCCATGAGCAGCACCCTCTTCCGGACGAAGAAGGTCGAGCAGTCCATCCTCGATACCGAGGAGCCAGAGCATGCGCTGAAGAAATCCCTCTCCGCCCTGGATCTGACCGTCTTCGGCGTCGGCGTCATCATCGGCACCGGCATCTTCGTCCTCACCGGCACGGTGGCCAAGAACAACGCCGGTCCCGCCGTGGCCCTGGCCTTCGTCGTGGCCGGCGTCGTCTGCGCGCTGGCCGCCATCTGCTACGCCGAGTTCGCCTCCACGGTCCCGGTGGCCGGCTCCGCATACACCTTCTCGTACGCCTCCCTGGGCGAACTGCCCGCCTGGATCATCGGCTGGGACCTGGTGCTGGAGTTCGCGCTCGGCACGGCGGTGGTCGCCGTCGGCTGGTCCGGGTACATCGCCTCCCTGCTGGACAACGCGGGCTGGCACCTGCCGGACGCGCTGAGCGGCAGAGAGGGGGCGCACGGATTCGGCTTCGACATCCTTGCCGCCGGCCTCGTCCTGGTGCTGACCGCCATCCTCGTTCTCGGCACGAAGCTCTCGGCGCGGGTCACCGCCGTCGTGGTTGCCATCAAGGTGACCGTCGTCCTGACCGTGATCATCGCGGGCGCCTTCCTGATCAAGGGCGACAACTACGACCCGTTCGTCCCGAAGGCGCAGACGGTCGAGGCGGGCGGGAGCCTGCAAGCCCCCCTCATCCAGCTGATGTTCGGCTGGGCGCCGTCCAACTTCGGCGTGATGGGCATCTTCACCGCCGCCTCCGTCGTCTTCTTCGCCTTCATCGGCTTCGACGTCGTGGCCACCGCAGCCGAGGAGACGAGGAACCCGCAGCGGGACATGCCGCGCGGCATCATCGGCTCGCTCGTCATCTGCACCACGCTCTACGTCGCCGTCTCGATCGTCGTCACCGGCATGCAGCACTACACCAAGCTGTCCGTGGACGCCCCGCTCGCCGACGCCTTCAAGTCCACCGGGCACCCCTGGTTCGCGGGCTTCATCAGCTTCGGCGCCGCCGTCGGCCTGACCACGGTCTGCATGATCCTGCTCCTCGGCCAGACCCGGGTCTTCTTCGCGATGAGCCGCGACGGACTGCTGCCGCGCTTCTTCTCCCACGTCCACCCGCGGTTCAAGACCCCGTACCGGCCGACCATCCTGCTCGGCGTGACCATCGCGATCCTCGCCGGCTTCACCAGCCTGAGCGAACTCGCGGAACTGGTGAACATCGGCACGCTCTTCGCGTTCATCGTCGTCGCGATCGGCGTGATCATCCTCCGCAAAACCCGACCGGACCTGCCCCGTGCCTTCCGCACGCCGCTGGTCCCCGCCCTGCCGATCGTGTCGGTGCTGGCCTCACTGTGGCTGATCCTGAACCTGCCCGCCGAGACCTGGCTGCGGTTCGGCATCTGGATGGTCGTCGGCTTCGTCGTGTACTTCTTCTACGGCCGCACCCACAGCCGCCTCGCACGGTCCGAGGAAGCGCCCCGACCGCAGGAGCGATAGCGCCGACGGTAACGGCCACGGCCCCGCCCGCCCCGCTTCGGCGGAGGCTGCGGGGCCGTACGGCGTCTTCCCCCGGTGTGCGAGCGCCCTAGGCCGGCCTGACGGTCCGTGGGCCCGTCACGTCCGCGCCCAGTTCCCGCACGCGCCGTCGCAGTTCCCGGTCCGCAGTCACCACCAGGACGGGGCGCTCGCCCGCGTCCGCCACCAGGCCGACCATGTGGTCGTCCCCACTGCCCGGTGCCGACTCGACCTGCACACCGGGGACCGTCTCCACCACGCGCGCCGCCCCCTCCACCACCAGCACGATCTCCACGGGGCCCGAGTGACCCGGGAGGCCGTCGGCGGCCAGCCGGTCGCGGAGGCGTTCCGCGGCGCCCCGTCGGTCGCGCCACCAGCCGTCGGGGACCGACCCGACGACGTTCGCGGCGTCGACGATCACGAGCAGGGGGGAGCCGTCGTCCATGCGGCAAGGTTCGCACGGCCGGGGGAGGGCGCCGGTCAGACGGCCCGCTTCTCGTCGAAGCTCGCGAAGTACGCCGCGACCATGTCCTCGTCGGCATGGCCCTGTGCGGCGGCCCGCTCCATGCGCTCCGCGCTCGCCGCGGCGACGTCCAGGCGGACCCCGTTGCTTTGGCCCGCCTCGACGATGAGCCGGGCGTCCTTCGCCGCCGTGGCCACTGCGAACTGGGCAGGCGTGAGCCGGTCGCCCAGGACCAGTTCCGCCTTGGCC
Source organism: Streptomyces sp. DF42 (assembly GCF_058267695.1). Taxonomy (NCBI): domain Bacteria; kingdom Bacillati; phylum Actinomycetota; class Actinomycetes; order Kitasatosporales; family Streptomycetaceae; genus Streptomyces; species Streptomyces sp. DF42. Next base: position 7,340,155 of record NZ_CM177859.1, read on the forward strand.
CTGAGATAGCCCATGTCGAGCGGGCCGTCGGCGATGAGGTCGAAGAAGTCGTGCGGGTCGACGCCGAGCGCCTGCGCCAGGGCGAGGACCTCGCCGGTGGCCGCGGTCGCGGCGATCACCCAGCTGTTGGCCACCAGCTTCAGCCGGGTCGCGCTGCCCTGCGCCCCGTCCTCGCCGGTCCACAGCGTGCGGGCGCCGACCGCGTCGAACACCGGCTCCACCGCCCCGCGGCCCTCGACGGGCCCGGCGGCCAGCACGGTCAGCAGGCCGGCCTCCGCGGGCTGGCGCGTACCGAGCACGGGGGCGTCGTAGAAGACCAGCCCGTGCTCGCGGGCGAAGGCGGCCAGCTCGCCGACCGCCTCGATGCCGGCGGTGGTCGACTGCACCCAGGCGGCGCCGGGCCGCAGGGCGGGCGCCGCCTCGCGCATGACGTCCAGGGCGGCCGGACCGTCGTACAGGATGGTCAGGACGACGTCGGTGCCCTCGACCGCCTCGGCGGGGGAGTCGGCGACATGGGCGCCGTCGGCCGCGAGCGGCTCGGCCTTGGCCCGGGTGCGGTTCCAGGCGCGGACGGAGTGTCCGGCGCGGGCGAGGTTACGGGCCATCGCGGCGCCCATGATGCCCGTTCCGAGGACACTCACGGTGAGCTGATCGGTCATGAGGTCGGCTTCCTTACTTGTGCGGTGGAGGCACTCGTGCTGCGGTTGCTGGGAACAGCCTGCCCGCTGGAGTACCCGCCGCGCGCACGTGACCCACGTGGAGATGCGTGTCACCCAGGGGCCGGGACACGGTCCGCGCAAGGCCCCGCTTAGAGTGAACCGGTGAACGGCGACTGGCTCATACGCGGCCGCGACGGCCGGCTCAGTGTCTACCTGCCGACGGACGACGCCGTCCTGTGCCGCGCGGAACGCGGACCCGGCGGCCCCTGGACGCCCCCGCGCAGGATCGGCGGCGACCAGAAGCTGCACTCCTCACCCGCCGTCGGCCGGGGCAGCGACTCCTACGCCCATCTGGTCTGCTGGCGGCCCACCGTCCCCGGCGAGTCCGGCCTCGTCCACTCCACGCACTACCGCCCCCGGCTCGCCGCCCTCGACTGGAGTCCCGTCGGACACCCCGACAGGAAGGGCCCCGGCACCGGCACTCCCGCCGTCGCCGTCGACGCCGAGGGCCGCGCCCATGTCTTCGTCCGCAACAAGGGCGGCGGGGTGAGCATGCTCGCGCAGAAGGAGAAGGGCGGCTGGGACCCCTGGCGCGACCTCAAGGGGCGTGACGTACAGGACGAGTTGGCGGCCGTGACGGGCGAGTCGGGACGCGTCGAGCTGTACGCGGCCGTCCCCGGCGGCATCCTGCACTGGCGGCAGGAGGAGCCGGGAGCGCAGCCCGCCCTGGAGGAGGCGATGGAGGCGCCGGTCCGCGCGGGCACGCTGCGCGCCCTCGCCACCTCCGCCGACGCCACCACCCTCTTCTACACCGACGACTCGGGCGATCTGTGCGCCTGGCGCCCCGGCGGCAAGCCGGTCGCGCTCCTGCCGTCCGCCGGACCGGGACCCGTCTGCGCCGTGCGCTGCGAACTCGACGGCCACGACTGCACGTTGCTCGCCCAGCGCTCGGCGAGCGGCCGGGTCGCCTTCGCCGCGTACCCGACCGAGCAGGAGTCGGCCGGCGCCTGGTGGACCGAGTCGGGCCCGGCACTGCCCGCGGACGCCGCGGTGTCCCTCGCGGTGGACGAGGAAGGCCGCGTGGTGGCGGCAACGTTGTCCCCGTCGACCGGACAGCTCCTGCTCACCCGCCGCAAGGACGAGCCGGGCCTGGCGCTGGAGGCGTGGCGGGAGGTGTGAGTGCGGGCGACGGATGTGCACACGGCTGCCGTCGTGAGTGTCGGTCCCATGCACCGCACCAAGTGCTCCGCCTGCTGCGACCTCCTGATCCGCGCCTTCGCCGAGCCGGCCCAGGAGCCCCGACTGGTAGCCGCGCATCCACGGCGACGGCGGCGAGACCTACAGGCTGCGCGCCCGGGGCGCCGAACCGGGCCTGACCGGGCGGGTGTTGCCCGTGGGTACCGGCGACGGTCCGCTCCGGGCAAGCGTGCGTGCGCCGTCATGCACCGCGGGCCGGGCCGCTGACGTCGCTACTGATGCCGCCCCGCACGAGTCGTCCTCATGGCGGGTCGCATTACGTCGCGATGACCGATGCGCTCCTGAAACAGGGTGCCTAATGTCGTGTCGTCCCTGGCAGCGACGGATCGAAAGCGGACCCGCATGCGTCGGCTCACGTACTTCATCGGCTGCAGCATCGACGGCTTCATCGCCGGACCGGACGGGCAATACGACTCCGCCGGCCTCGACGGCGATCACAAGGCCGCGATTCTCGCCGAGTACCCCGAGACCGTCCCGGGCCCCGTCCGCAGGTCTCTGGGCCTGGTCTCCGCGGCGAACCGGCAGTTCGACACGGTCCTCATGGGGCGCGGGGCCTACGAGTCCGCTCTGGCACCCGGCTTCGCCGACCCGTATGCGTGTCTGCGGCAGTACGTGTTCTCCTCGGTCCTGGAACGGCCCCACCCCGAGATCGATGTCGTTGCCGGCGACCCCGTGGAGTTCGTCCGCGGGCTGAAGCGGCAGCCGGGCAAGGGCATCCGGTTGTGCGGCGGCGCGGTGCTGGCCGGGCAGTTGCTGGGGGAAATCGACGAGCTGATCGTCAACCGTTGTCCAGTGGTGTTCGGGGACGGCATTCCACCGTTCCACGCCTCATTCGACCCCGCCGTCTTCAGGCTGACCGGTTCCCGGGTCTTCACCAGCCGCGTGACCGTCGCCACATACAACAAGCAGTAGGAGAACACGTGTTGTTTCGCCCCACGACCGAGGCCGATCTGGAGCGCGTCATGGACGTGATGGTGGATGAGCCCGTCGGCTGGATAGGTGCAGACCGCTACCTGGCCGAGAAGCAACAGGGAATGTACCGGCCGGAGTGGACCTGGATCGCCGAGGACGGCGGGCGGGTACGGGCCCGAGCCCTGTGGTGGGGAAGGACGGACAGCGCTCACCCCGTCGCCCTGGACTGTTTGCATGTCGACCCCGCACTGGGCGACCGTGCGGAAGTGGCGGCCGGGCTACTCGCAGCCGGGCTGCGGGCGTTCGCCTCTCAGGGCGCGCCCAGACCTCCGCTGTACAACCTGACGCTCCCCGTCGGCTGGCGTGACAACCCGGCCGCAGCGGCAGCTGTGGGCTGGCGGCGCCAGGCCGCGGTGACGGCCGGGCTCACCCACGAAGTGGAACGGCTGCGCCTGGAGTGGACACCCGAGGCCGGACTCCCCGCGGCCGGCGGCCGGCTGACCTTCGCTCCGGCGTCGGACGAGGAGTTCCTTCAGCTGTTCCGGCAGACAGCCGTCGGGAGCCTGGACGACGAGACCAGCAGAAACATCGCGGCCAAAGGCGCCGAAGCCACTGCCCGGGACGAGATGGACTTCTACCTCGGCTGTCCCGGCCGGCGCGAGTGGTGGCGCGTGGCGTACGGCCCGGCCGGGCAGGCCGTGGGACTCACTGTCCCGTCCGCGACACCGTACGCCCGCAATGTCGGCTACCTGGGCGTCGTACCCGAGTTCCGCGGCCGCGGGTACGTGGACGACCTTCTGGGCGAGATCACCCGCATCCACGCGGGCTCGGGTGCCGAGCTGATCACCGCCACCACGGACACCGGCAACGCTCCGATGGCCGCGGCTTTCGCCAGGGCCGGCTACCGGACTTCGGAGATCCGCCTGATCTGTTCGGCTCCGGTGGCATGAAGGCCCGAACAACAGCAGCCCCAGCGCCCCGGGCAGCCGGCACTCCGCCACCGCCGGGGCCGATGACGGTATGTGGTTCACCCTGAACCAAGCCGACCCGATCGGGCGGATCGGCATGGAAGGAGCCGTCACTGTCCACGCCCTCCCGACCAGGTCCGCCGCGCCCGTGGGTATCGCAGCAGGGCCTGCCCGGCCGGGCTGTACGCCACGCGCCACCACTCGCACCGGCCGGGAAGGACGGGACAGCGAGTCCCAGTCCGCAAGTCCTTCCGTGGAGCGCCCACGGTGACCGAGGGGCCCGTGCACGCCGGTGAAGAGACCCTCGGCGGCTGGTTCGTCGTCGACGTGGCCGACCGCGAGGAAGCCGTACTACTGGCCAAGGGGCTCGGCACCCCCGAAATCGTCGAGATCCGGCCGCCGCTCGAAACCGCCTGAGCCGCGTTCCGCGCCACGATCACCACCCTCGGAGACCTCTCCCCAGGCATACACCAGACATACAGTGGTGATCACGACGCCCGGTTGCCGGCCGGGACGCGGACCGGGGGGAGCACGCGGTGCAGGGACGTGCAGAAGAGCGGCAGCACATTGAACGGATGCTCGCCGACGCCCACCGCGGTGAAAGCAGTGCCCAACTCCTGCACGGTGAGGCCGGCATCGGCAAAACCACCCTCCTCGAGCATGCGGTCGCACGCGCGGAAGGCATGCGGGTGCTGAGGGTTGAGGGCATCGAGTCGGAGATGGAGCTCGCCTTCGGCGGGCTCCATCAGCTCTTCCTGCCGGTGCCGGATCTCATCGACCGGCTCCCCGCACCGCAGGCCGGGGCCCTGCGGGCGGTCTTCGGCTTGAGCGACGAGACCGTGCGGGACCGTCTCACCATCGGGCTTGCCACGCTGTCGCTGCTCTCCGAGGCGGCCGCGGACAGGCCCTTGTTGTGCCTGATCGACGACCTGCAATGGATCGACCAGCCGTCCGCGGACGCGCTGACCTTCGCCGCCCGCCGCCTGCGGGCCGAGGGCATCGCCATGCTCTTCACCACCCGTGACCTCTCTCCGGACAGCGGCGCAGGGACGCTGCCGCGACGACACGTCAGCGGTATCGACCGGCAGTCGGCCTCATCACTGCTGCCCGGCCTTGCGCCCCCGGTCGCTGAGCGGATCATCGACCAGGCACAGGGCAACCCGCTGGCGCTGCGGGAACTGGCCGCCGCGCTGACCCCGGTGCAGCGGGCCGGGCAGCTGGGACCACTGGCGCTGCCCGAGGCGCAGCCGACGTCACCGAGCCGGCTGCAGGACGCGTTCGCGCAGCAGGTCCGCCGCCTCCCCGAAGGCACCCAGCGCATACTCGCGGCAGCCGCCGCCGACGACACCGGGGTCCTCCCCACGGTGCTGGAGGCCGCAGCCCGCGTCGGTGGGGACATCAGGGACCTGGAGCCCGCCGAGCGCGCCGGGCTGATCGTCGTCTCCGCGCAGAGACTGCGATTCCGTCACCCCCTCATCCGGTTGGCTGCCTACCAGCAGGCCCCGCTCGCCTGGCGGCTGGCACTGCATCAAGCACTGGCAGCGGTGCTGGACGGTCCCCGGCACGCGCACCGACGCGCCTGGCACCTGGCCGCTGCGGCGACCGGACCGGACGAGCAGGTGGCCGCGGAGTTGGAGCGAGTCGCCGAATGGGCGGGCAGCAGGCAGGCGATGGCGTCCGCGTCCGCCGCGTACGAGCGAGCCGCCAACCTCACCGCCGACACACAGGGACGTGCCCGCCGTCTGATCAACGCCGCGCAGAAGGCGAGCGAGGCCGGTCAGGACGAACGATGCCGCGCGCTCACCGATCAGGTTCCGCTGCCGTTGCGGGACGCGGGCATGGCAGCGGACTTCGCCCGCGTGCGCTCCGTGGTCGAACTTGGCTACGGCAGTCCCGGCCAGGCCGCCCGCATCCTGGCCGAATGCGCGGACCAGGTCTGTGCCGATCGCCCCGACAAGCTCGCCCCGCTGCTGACCGACGCGATCCACGCGGCCTTCTCCGCGGGCGACGCAGCCCTCATGACCGAGATCGGCGCCCGCACTCCCCACCTGCCCATCCTGTCCGTGCCTGGCCGGCTGTTCGCCGGTGACGTCGCCGGCGCACGCCGGACGCTGGGCGATCTCGTACCGGCCGGCCGGCTCACCGGCAGCGGGCTCATGGACCAGCTGCTGACGGGCATCTACTGCCAGCTGATCGCCCACCACGAAGCCGCGCACGAGCTGGCCGCCGCGGCGGTCGCCCACTGCCGTGAGCAGGGCATCGGCGGCTGGCTGCCCACCGCGCTGCACTTGCGCGCCCAGGCCGAGCTGGCACTCGGCCGACATGACGATGCACAAGCACACGCCACCGAAGCGCTCCGGCTGGCCGGCTTCTACGAGCTGGACCACAGGGCTGCCCACCTGCGTGCCCTGTCGGCGGTGCTCGCCGCCGTCCGGGGCGAGGAGGAACCGGCCCGGGAACTGGCAGACTTGGCGCTGGAGTACACGCGCCCCCGTGAAGTCGGACGAGGCACGGCGGAGGCGCTGTGGGCGCTGGGACTGCTCGACCTCGGCCTCGGCCGCGCTCAGGCCGCGCTGGAACACCTGGAAGCCGCCCGGCAGGCAGCGGGCCACCCTCTCCTGGCGCGACACCTGCTGCCCGACTTGATCGAGGCCGCCGTTCGCGCCGGCCACCCGGAGCGGGCGAAGGAACCCGCACAACAGCTCACGACATGGGCAGCCGACCTCCGGCAGTCCCACTTCACCGCACAAGCCCACCGCTGTGCGGCCCTGGCCGGACCGGACGCGCGGGCCGAGAAGCACTACGTCAGGGCCCTGACCCTGCATGCCGGCGGTGGCGACTTCGACCGGGCTCGCACCGAACTGCTCTACGGCGAGTGGCTGCGCCGCTCGCGCCGCAAGCTCGACGCCCGCGACCACCTGCGCACCGCAATGAAGCTCTTCACCAAGCTGGACGCACAGCCGTGGGCCCGCCGGGCATGCACGGAACTGCAGGCAGCCGGCGGGACTTGTGACGCAACCGAGGCCGTCGACTCACCCATCGGCCGCCTGAGCTCGCAGGAACGCGAAGTCGTCCGACTCGCGGCCGCAGGGGCCACCAACCGCGAAATCGCCACCCAGCTGTTCCTGAGCCCACGCACCGTCGGACACCACCTCTACCGCGCGTTTCCCAAACTCGGCATCAGCTCACGAACAGAACTCGCCGACCTGCTCGCCTCCTGACATCACACACACGTCGGCCGGGTGGCTTGCACCGCCGATCCCAAGACGACAGAGGGCCTCCGCCGACCGGCGGAGGCCCTCTTCACATGTGTACGACGGTTACGCCGGAACCGACGCCACACCCGGAGCCAGGAACTTCTTGCCGTTCACGCGCTCGGAGACACCCTCGCGGTCCAGGTACGGCGTGATGCCGCCCAGGTGGAAGGGCCAGCCGGCGCCCGTGATCAGGCAGAGGTCGATGTCCTGGGCCTCGGCGACGACGCCCTCGTCGAGCATGAGCCCGATCTCCTGCGCCACCGCGTCGAGCACGCGCTCGCGGACCTGCTCCTCGGCCAGCACCGAGTCGCCCTGCTTCAGCAGCGCGGCGACCTCCGGGTCCAGCTCCGGCTTCCCGCTGTCGTACACGTAGAAGCCGCGCTTGCCCGCCTTGACGACGGCCGCGAGGTTCGGAGAGACCGTGAAGCGGTCCGGGAAGGCCCGGTTGAGGGTCTCCGAGACGTGCAGGCCGATCGCGGGACCGACCAGCTCCAGGAGCACGAGCGGGGACATCGGCAGACCGAGCGGCTCGACGGCCTTCTCGGCGACCGCGACCGGGGTGCCCTCGTCGATGACGTTCTGGATCTCGCCCATGAAGCGGGTGAGGATGCGGTTCACGACGAACGCCGGGGCGTCCTTGACCAGCACCGCGGTCTTCTTCAGCTTCTTGGCGACGGCGAAGGCCGTGGCCAGCGACGCGTCGTCCGTCTGCTCGCCGCGCACGATCTCCAGCAGCGGGAGGATCGCGACCGGGTTGAAGAAGTGGAAGCCGACGACCCGCTCGGGGTTCTTCAGCTTCGACGCCATCTCGGAGACCGACAGCGAGGAGGTGTTGGTGGCGAGGATCGCGTGCGCCGGGGCGACCGCCTCGACCTCCGCGAACACCTGCTGCTTGACGCCGATCTCCTCGAAGACGGCCTCGATGATGAAGTCGGCGTCGGAGAATCCCTCGGCCTTGTCCAGCACGCCGGTGACCAGGGCCTTGAGGCGGTTGGCCTTGTCCTGGTTGATACGGCCCTTGCCGAGCAGCTTCTCGATCTCGGCGTGGACGTAGCCCACACCCTTGTCGACGCGCTCCTGGTCGATGTCGGTCAGGACGACCGGCACCTCCAGGCGACGCAGGAAGAGGAGGGCGAGCTGCGAGGCCATGAGGCCCGCGCCGACGACGCCGACCTTGGAGACCGGACGCGCCAGGTTCTTGTCCGGCGCACCGGCCGGACGCTTGCCGCGCTTCTGCACCAGGTTGAACGCGTAGATGCCGGAGCGCAGTTCGCCACCCATGATCAGGTCGGCGAGGGCCTGGTCCTCGGCGTCGTAGCCCTGCTGGAGGTCGCCGTTCTTGGCGGCGGCGATGATGTCCAGTGCGCGGTAGGCGGCCGGGGCGGCGCCGTGCACCTTGCTGTCCGCGATGAAACGGCCCTTGGCGACAGCCTGGTCCCAGGCCTCACCGCGGTCGATCACGGGACGCTCGACCTCGACGTCACCCTTGAGGACATCGGCCGTCCAGATCAGCGACTGCTCCAGGAAGTCCGCGCCCTCGAAGATCGCGTCCGCGATCCCCAGGTCGAAGACCTGCTGGCCCTTGAGCTGCTTGTTCTGGTTGAGGCTGTTCTCGATGATCACCGAGACGGCCTTGTCGGCGCCGATCAGGTTCGGCAGCAGCGTGCAGCCGCCCCAGCCGGGGACCAGACCGAGGAAGACCTCGGGCAGGGAGAACGCCGGGAGGGCCTTGGAGACGGTCCGGTACTCGCAGTGCAGACCGACCTCGACGCCACCGCCCATCGCCGCGCCGTTGTAGTACGCGAAGGTCGGCACCGCGATGCCCGCGAGGCGCTTGAAGACCTCGTGGCCGCCCTTGCCGATGGCGAGCGCGTCCTTGTGCTCCTTGAGGAGGTCGACGCCCTTGAGGTCGGCGCCGACCGCGAAGATGAACGGCTTGCCGGTGATGCCGACACCGACGATCTCGCCGGCCGCGGCCTCCTTGTCGACCTGGTCGATCGCGGTGTTGAGGTTCGCGAGCGAGGCCGGGCCGAAGGTGGTCGGCTTGGTGTGGTCGAAGCCGTTGTCCAGCGTGATGAGCGCGAAGCGCCCGGCGCCGAACGGCAGGTCGAGGTGGCGTACGTGCGCGGACGTCACGACCTCGTCGGGGAACAGCTCGGCCGCGCCCTTCAGGAGTTCGGTGGTGCTCACTTGTTGCCTCCGGCGTCCTTGTGGTGCGGGTTCTCCCAGATGACCGTCGCGCCCATGCCGAAGCCGACGCACATGGTGGTCAGGCCGTAGCGGACGTTCGGCTGCTCCTCGAACTGGCGGGCCAGCTGCGTCATCAGGCGCACGCCCGAGGAAGCGAGCGGGTGGCCGTACGCGATGGCGCCGCCGTACTGGTTCACACGCGCGTCGTCGTCGGCGATGCCGTAGTGCTCCAGGAAGGCGAGCACCTGGACGGCGAAGGCCTCGTTGATCTCGAAGAGGTTGATGTCCTCGATCGACAGACCGGCCTGCGCGAGGGCCTTCTCGGTGGCCGGGATCGGGCCGTAGCCCATCACCTCGGGCTCGACGCCCGCGAAGGCGTACGAGACCAGGCGCATCCTGACCGGCAGGTTGTTCTCGCGGGCGAAGTCCTCGCTCGCGATGATCGAGGCGGTGGCGCCGTCGTTCAGACCGGCCGCGTTACCGGCCGTGACGCGGCCGTGGACGCGGAACGGCGTCTTGAGACCGGAGAGGTTCTCCACGGTCGTGCCCGGGCGCATCGGCTCGTCGGCGGTCACCAGGCCCCAGCCCGTCTCGCCGGCCTCGGGGTTGGTCCGGCGCACGGAGATCGGCACCAGGTCCTGCTGGATCTTGCCGTTGGCGTACGCCTTCGCGGCCTTCTCCTGCGAGCGCACGGCGTACTCGTCGGCGCGCTGCTTGGTGATCGTGGGGTAGCGGTCGTGCAGGTTCTCGGCCGTCATGCCCATGAACAGGGCGGCCTCGTCGACCAGCTTCTCGCTCACGAACCGCGGGTTCGGGTCCACGCCCTCGCCCATCGGGTGGCGGCCCATGTGCTCGACACCACCGGCGATGACGGCGTCGTACGCGCCGAAGGCGATCGAACCGGCGGTGGTCGTCACGGCCGTCAGGGCGCCGGCGCACATGCGGTCGATGGAGTAGCCCGGGACGGACTGCGGCAGCCCGGCCAGGATGCCGGCCGTGCGGCCCAGCGTCAGACCCTGGTCACCGATCTGCGTGGTCGCGGCGATGGCGACCTCGTCGATCTTCTTCGGGTCGAGACCGGGGTTGCGACGCAGCAGCTCCCGGATCGCCTTCACGACGAGGTCGTCGGCACGGGTCTCGTGGTAGATGCCCTTCGGGCCCGCCTTGCCGAACGGGGTGCGGACGCCGTCGACGAAGACGACGTCCCTGACGGTACGAGGCACGATGGCTCTCCTCCAGATGCGGGATGGCACTGCTGCGGCACGCATGCGCTGAGCGCGCGCTCAGGTCCCATGCTACTTACGGGTAACGTGGCTGCACACCCCTGGAGGGTGGAGCGGCGAACGTCACACGAAAGTGGGCGGCGATGGAGCGCCCCTTCGAGGCGGCCCGCATCGACGGGGCCAACGCCTTCACCGTCTATCGCAAGATCATCTTCCCGCTCCTGAAACCGGCCATCGCCACAGTGGTGATCGTGAAAGGCGTCACCGTCCGCAACGACTTCTGCGTCCCCCTTCCTCTACGTGCAGTCCCAGGATCTTGGCGTGATCTCGACGTCCCTGTCCCGGTCCAAGGGCCCCTTCGGCGCCCGCCGAGAAGCGATCTCGGCAGGAGCGAGTCTCGTCATCCTGCCGACAGTGATCGTCTTCCTGTGCCTGCAGCGGTACATCCGCAACGGCTTCACCCGAGGGGCGACCGGGCGAGGTGCCGCCGGGGAGGGGGCGGCTACGCGGACAGCGCCGCCACCAGTGCGGGCGTCACCTGCTCGACCTGCCACGGCCGGGCCCCGTAGCCCGCCAGTGCCGCCCCGACCGTCTCCGCGTCGACGACCTTCGGCGGTTCCCAGCACACGCGCCGCACGGTGTCCGGCGTGATCAGGTTCTCCTGAGGCATGTTCAGCTGCTCGGCCAACGCGGACACGGCCGCCCGCGCCGCCGAGAGGCGGGCCGCTGCCGCAGGGTCCTTGTCGGCCCAGGCGCGCGGCGGCGGAGGCCCCGTCACCGGCTGCCCCGGCGCCGGCAATTGCACCTCAGTCAGGGCCTTCGCGCGATCGACGGCGGCCTGCCACTGCTCCAGCTGCCGCCGTCCCATGCGATGCCCGAACCCGTTCGAGGCGGCCAGCGCCTGCACGTCGGCCGGCAGCGAGAGGGCCGCCTCCACGATGGCGGCGTCACTGAGCACCTTGCCCGGCGACACGTCCCGCCGCTGGGCGATCCGGTCCCGCGTCTGCCACAGCTCCCGCACCACGGCGAGCTGCCGACGCCGCCGCACCTTGTGCATCCCGGACGTGCGCCGCCACGGATCCTTGCGGGGCTCCGGCGGCGGAGCCGAGGCGATCGCGTCGAACTCCTGGCGGGCCCACTCGAGCTTGCCCTGCCGGTCCAGCTCCTTCTCCAGCGCGTCGCGCAGATCGACGAGCAGCTCGACGTCCAGTGCCGCGTACCGCAGCCACGGATCGGGCAGCGGACGGGTCGACCAGTCGACGGCGGAGTGCCCCTTTTCGAGTACGAAGCCGAGGACGCCCTCGACCATGGCGCCGAGGCCGACCCTGGGGAACCCGGCGAGACGGCCGGCCAGCTCGGTGTCGAACAGCCGCGTCGGCACCATGCCTATCTCGCGCAGACAGGGCAGGTCCTGGGTGGCCGCGTGCAGCACCCATTCGACGCCCGAGAGCGCCTCGCCGAGCGACGACAGGTCGGGGCAGGCCACGGGATCGATCAGCGCGGTCCCCGCGCCCTCGCGGCGCAGCTGGACGAGATAGGCACGCTGGCCGTAGCGGTAGCCGGAGGCGCGCTCGGCGTCGACGGCGACAGGGCCGGAACCGGCCGCGAAGGCGGCGACCGCCTCGGCGAGCGCGTCCGCGTCGGCGATCACGGGCGGAACGCCCTCGCGCGGTTCGAGCAAAGGAATCGGTTCCTGGCCCGGTTCCTGGCCCGGCTCTGGATTCGGCGCCCCCGTAACAGATGTTCCGCCGTCTTCCGGAGGGGCGCCTCCGGTGGTTCGCAGTGAGCTGTCTGCTGCGGTCTCTTGGGCGTCGGTCACGTGTCAAGGGTATCCGTGTATGGACGGCGCCCGCCGACGTAACGTTCCGTCGGCGGGCGCCTGGGGGTCGTAAACCAGTCAGGTCGGTGAAAGATCAGGTTCACGGCGGGTGGGACACGGGCGGGGAATCAGCGGCCGATTCTGTTCATGTCCGTGAATGAAAGAGACGTACGGGTCGGTGGATTGTCTACGGGTCAGTGGATGATGCCGGTCCGGAGGGCCACCGCGACCATCCCGGCGCGGTCGCCCGTGCCGAGCTTGCGGGCGATGCGGGCGAGGTGGCTCTTGACGGTCAGCGCGGAGAGGCCCATGGAGACGCCGATCGCCTTGTTCGACTGGCCCTCCGCGACCAGTCGCAGCACCTCGACCTCGCGGCCGGAGAGCTCGCGGTAGCCACCCGGGTGACTCGGGGCACCCGGGGGGCGGCGGTGCATGCGGGCGGCGGCGGATCCGATGGGCGCGGCGCCCGGCCGGGTGGGGAGCCCGACGTTCGTACGGGTGCCGGTGACGACGTAGCCCTTGACGCCGCCCGCGAGGGCGTTGCGTACGGCGCCGATGTCGTCGGCGGCGGACAGGGCCAGGCCGTTGGGCCAGCCCGCCGCGCGGGTCTCGGAGAGGATGGTGAGGCCGGATCCGTCGGGGAGATGGACGTCGGCGACGCAGATGTCGCGGGGGTTGCCGATGCGGGGACGAGCCTCCGCGATGGACGAGGCCTCGATGACGTCGCGCACACCGAGCGCCCACAGATGGCGGGTGACGGTGGAGCGGACGCGCGGGTCGGCCACGACCACCATTGCGGTCGGCTTGTTCGGGCGGTAGGCGACCAGGCTTGCGGGCTGCTCAAGGAGAACGGACACCAGGCCTCCTGGGGGTGCGGGACGGCTTTCAAGGTCACAGACGTCTTCGGCACCAAACCTGGAGCACTTTAGGGAAAGATCACGATTTAGTGAGTAACAATCCGTGCAATTCGGACAAGCGATCGATCACTCGATGAATGAATCGGTCCGTTCGAGGGTCGTTGATGACTGAAAGTGGTCGAGTCGACAAAGTGACGGTCAAGAAGGTGGCCGAGAAGACGGCCAGGAAGCAGGAAGGCGGTCAACGCGACTGCGGGTCCCGTCGCTGCGGAAGCGTCACGACCGACGCGTCGCCCGGCCCGGCCGGCGGCAGCCCGGCGACCTGGGCCAGCAGATCGCACCAGGAGGCAAGGTGAGCGGCCGTGTCGGGGACGCCGCCCAGGCCCTCACGGGGCGTCCAGGAGGCGCGGATCTCGATCTGTGAGGCGGCCGGGCGTTCCGACAGCCCGCCGAAGTAGTGCGAGCTCGCCCGGGTGACGGTGCCGCTCGCTTCGCCGTACGACAGCCCGCGCGCGGAGAGCGCGCCGGTCAGCCACGACCAGCACACGTCGGGCAGCAGCGGGTCGGCGGCCATCTCCGGCTCCAGCTCCGCGCGCACCAGCGTGACCAGCCGGAAGGTACCTTGCCAGGCGTCGTGCCCGTCCGGATCGTGCAGCAGCACCAGCCGGCCGTCGGCCAGGTCCTGGTCGCCGTCGACGACGGTGGCCTCCAGCGCGTACGCGAAGGGGGCGAGCCGCTGCGGTGCGCGGGTCGCCTCGACCTCGATCTGCGGCCGCAGCCGCGCGGTCCTCAGCGCGTCGACGGCAGCCCGGAAGGGCCCCGGGGGTGCACTGCTCCCATCCCGGTCCCCCTCCTTGGTGTCGTCCATTCCGTCAGCGCCGTCCGACAGTCGTCCCTGAGCCGCAGCCATGCGGGGAAGATTAAGGGGAACGGGGGCTTCGCGCGGGGAGGGACACCCGTGCGGGCGCCGCCTGTCCGGATAGTGCCCCGCGAACCCGGGCCGTCGCCGTTGTGACGCCGTGCGAGACTTGCCGTCGTGAGTGCGAACGAGAGCCCCGCGGGCCAGGCCACGACGCCGACGACAGCAACGCCGGACGCGGTCAGGGAATCCGCCTTCCTGAAGGCGTGCAGGCGCGAGCCCGTGCCGCACACGCCGGTGTGGTTCATGCGGCAGGCCGGGCGCTCGCTGCCCGAGTACCTCAAGGTGCGCGAGGGCATCCCGATGCTCGAGTCCTGCACGCGCCCCGAACTCGTCACCGAGATCACCCTCCAGCCGGTGCGCCGGCACGGCGTGGACGCGGCGATCTACTACAGCGACATCGTCGTCCCGCTCAAGGCCATCGGCATCGACCTCGACATCAAGCCCGGCGTCGGCCCGGTCGTCGAGCACCCCATCCGCACCCGCGCCGACCTGGCCCAGCTGCGCGACCTCACCCCCGAAGACGTCTCGTACGTCAGCGAGGCGATCGGCCTGCTGACGCGCGAGCTCGGCTCGACCCCGCTCATCGGTTTCGCGGGCGCGCCGTTCACCCTCGCGAGCTACCTCGTCGAGGGCGGCCCCTCGCGCACGTACGAGAACGCCAAGGCGATGATGTACGGCGACCCCGAGCTCTGGGCCGACCTGCTCGACCGCCTCGCGGAGATCACGGCCGCGTTCCTGAAGGTGCAGATCGAGGCGGGTGCCTCCGCGGTCCAGCTGTTCGACTCGTGGGCCGGCGCCCTCTCCCCGGCCGACTACCGCCGCTCCGTGCTGCCCGCCTCCGCCAAGGTCTTCGACGCCGTGGCCGGCTACGGCGTCCCGCGCATCCACTTCGGCGTCGGCACGGGTGAACTGCTCGGCCTCATGGGCGAGGCCGGTGCGGACGTCGTGGGCGTCGACTGGCGTGTCCCGCTCGACGAGGCCGCCCGCCGGGTCGGCCCCGGCAAGGCGTTCCAGGGCAACCTCGACCCGACGGTCCTGTTCGCCTCCAAGGAGGCCGTCGAGGCCAAGACCCGCGAGGTCCTCGACTCCGCCGCCGGCCTGGAGGGCCACGTCTTCAACCTCGGCCACGGCGTCATGCCGACCACCGACCCGGACGCGCTGACCCGGCTCGTGGAGTACGTCCACGCGCAGACCGCCCGCTGACTCGCTGCGCGACTCACCACGTGTGCCGGGGCCGTGCCCTCCTGCCGAACAGCAGGCCGCGCGGTTCCGGCGGCGGGGGTGTGCCCGGCTTGAGCGGCCAGGCGAGGAGCATGCCGACCAGGAAGCCGACGACGTGCGCCGCGTACGCCACCGTCCCGGCGGTGGAGACGCCCTCTCCCGACGAGTAGACCGCCTGGAGCACGAACCAGAAGCCCAGCACCAGCCAGGCCGGCAGTCTCAGCGGCAGGAAGACCAGGAACGGCACGAGAACCCAGACCCTGGCCTTGGGATACAGCACCAGATAGGCGCCCAGGACACCGGCGATCGCTCCGGACGCGCCGATCAGCGGGTCAGTGGAGTCGGCGTTGAAAAGCGCGAAGCCGTACGACGCCGCATAGCCGCAGACGACGTAGAACAGCGCGTACCTGATGTGCCCCATGCGGTCCTCGACGTTGTTGCCGAAGATCAGCAGGAAGAGCATGTTGCCGAGCAGGTGCAGCCAACCGCCGTGCAGGAACATGGCGGTGATGACGGACAGCGCGGGGGACTTGTCGTAGCCCGGTGGGGCCACCACACAGCCCAGTGCGCCGTTCGCCGCCCTGCCGATCTCGCCCGTGGGAACCACACGCGGCATCTGATGGTGGATCAACTCCTGTGGTACCGCCGCGTAGTGGTCGAGGAACGCCTGCAGATGGCACATCTGCGACAGGCTGCTGTCGCCCGCCTCGGAACCGGACAGGCCGGGCGTGTACAGGAAGACGAGGACGTTCGCGGCGATCAGCGCGTACGTCACCCAGGGGGTGCGGCGCACCGGGTTCACGTCATGGACGGGGATGACCACAAGGAATGTGTGCCCCCAGGGAGCCTGGTGAACCGGTGAACCGGTGAACACGGGCACGCGCGCGTGCGTATGACTCCTCAACCGCCCGCGGCACGGGGAAGGCGGGTCGCGGGGACGACGTGAGGAACAGGCGATGAACGACCGAGTGACTCCTGCGATGCAGGCCACGCCCGACGGTGAGGCGGAGCTCTCCCTGGTGGTGAGGCTGCCGTGGGAGGACGTCGCCCGGCTCGGCCAGGAGGCGGGGCGGCTGGCTTCGCAGATGCAGCGGCCGGTGACCCTCGACGAGGCGGTGAGCCACCGGCTGCGGTCCGTGCGCAGTGCCGCGCATGCGAAACCGGCGGGGGAGCAGCCGGCGGCGGTGACGTCCACGGCCTCCGTGTCGTCGCTGCCGCCGCGGCCTCCGGCGGAGCAGGCGCGGCAGGCGATCGAGCGGATCAACGGGTCGGCTTAGGGATTGCTGTCAGGTGCGGGCCGTGGGGGTTGCTCGCGCAGTTCCCCGCGCCCCTCAAAGCCCTGCACCACCGCTAAGCGCCTTGTGCCACCGCCTTTGACGCCTTGCGGGCCGCTACCAGTACCGGGTCCCAGACGGGGCTGAAGGGCGGGGCGTAGCCCAGGTCCAGGGCCGTCATCTGTTCCACCGTCATACGGGCGGTGAGGGCCACCGCCGCGATGTCGACGCGCTTGCCCGCGCCCTCCCTGCCGACGATCTGCACGCCGAGCAGGCGGCCCGTCCGCCGTTCGGCCAGCATCTTCACCGTCATGGGGGAGGAGTTCGGGTAGTAGCCCGCCCGGCTCGTCGACTCGACGGTGACCGTCTCGAACTGCAATCCGGCCCTGCGCGCGTCCTTCTCGCGCAGGCCCGTGCGGGCGATCTCCAGGTCGCAGACCTTGGACACCGCGGTCCCGACGACACCGGGGAAGGTGGCGTAACCGCCTCCCGCATTGGTGCCGATGACCTGGCCGTGCTTGTTGGCGTGGGTGCCGAGCGCGATGTGGCGCTGCTGCCCGGAGACCAGGTCGAGGACCTCGACGCAGTCGCCGCCGGCCCAGATGTTCTCGTGCCCGCGCACCCGCATGGCGAGGTCGGTGAGGAGACCGCGGTGGTTGCCGAGGGGCAGCCCGGCCGCCTCGGCGAGAGCGGTCCCGGGGCGTACTCCGATGCCCAGGACCACCACGTCCGCGGGGTACTCGGCGTCCTCGGTGGACACCGCCCGCACCCGGCCGTCCTCGCCGGTGTGCACCTTGGTCACCTCGGCGTCGTTGACCATGGTGATGCCCATGCCCTCCATGGCCACGCGCACCAGACGGCCCATGTCCGGATCGAGCGTGGCCATCGGTTCGCTCCCGCGGTTGACGACCGTGACCTCGTAACCGCGGTTGATGAGCGCCTCGGCCATCTCCACGCCGATGTAGCCCGCGCCCACGACCACCGCGCGACGGCCACGCGTGCGCGTGAGCGAGTCTATGAGCGCCTGCCCGTCGTCCAGTGTCTGCACTCCGTGCACACCGGGCGCGTCGTCGCCCGGCATGTCCGGGCGGATCGGGTGGGCCCCGGTGGCGATCACGAGCTTGTCGTACGACGTCCACGACTCGGCACCCGAATCGAGGTCACGCGCGCGTACCCGGCCGCCCGCCACGTCGATCTCCGTGACCTCCGTCCGCATGCGCAGATCGATGTCCCGCGCGCGGTGCTCCTCGGGCGTACGGGCGATCAACCGGTCCCGCTCGTCGACGTCCCCGCCCACCCAGTACGGGATGCCGCACGCCGAGAAGGAAGTGAAGTGGCCGCGCTCGAACGCCACGATCTCCAGCTCGTCCGGATCCTTCATACGGCGAGCCTGCGATGCCGCGGACATCCCCGCGGCATCGCCGCCGATCACGACCAGTCGTTCCCGCCCAGCGCTCATGTTCATGTGAACACGCTACGTGGGCAGTGCATTTCGGTGCCGCTCTCTCCGTCCCGCTCCCGGTCCCGCGCTCAGTCCTCGTCGCGCTCCCGCGTGCCCGGGGTTCCGGGAACCGGGCGGGCCGTCGGCAGCGGGCCCAGGGTGCTCGCCGCGGGCGCGGGGGCCGGGCGGCGCGACAGCCGGGGCCGGACGAGCCGCAGCCACGCCAGCACGATCAGGGCCGCCGCCGCGGCGAAGGGCAGCACCGCCCCGAGCGCCACCGCGAGCCAGCGCAGCATCGTCACGAACGCGTCCCAGCCGCCTGCCAGCGCGTCCACGAACCCGGGGTCGTCGTCCTCGGCCGCCGTCTTCACGGGTGTCTGGGAAAGGGACAGGGTGATCGTGGCGAGGCTCGTGCGGTCCTTCAGGGACGCCTGCTGGGCGAGCAGCGCCTCCAGGTCGGCCTCCCGGTTGCTCAACTCGCCCTCCAGCTCCACCACATCGCTCAACTTGGTGGCCCGGTCCATCAGTTCGCGCACCCGGGCCACGCTGGCCCGCTGCGAGGTGATGCGGCTGTCCACGTCGACGACCTGGTCCGTGACGTCCTCGGCCTTCGCGGTGCGGTCGAGGAGCTTGCCCGCACCCTGGAGGCCGGCGAGGACCTCGTCGTACCTGCCGACCGGCACGCGCAGCACCACCCGGGTGCGCTCGCGGCCCTTCTCGTCCCGGCTGGTGGTCTCGTTGCCGATGTAGCCACCCGCGTTCTCGGTGGTCGTACGGGCGTCGTCGAGGGCCTTCGGCACGTCCTTGACCTGCACGGTCAGCGAGGCGGTGCGGATGATGCGGCTCGCGGAGAGCTTGGGCGCCTTCCTGCTGCCGTTCGCCTTGCCGCTGCCCGACGCGCCCTCCTGCTGGACGCCCGGTACGGCGGCCTTGTCGGCCGCGCCGGCGCCGGCGTCGCTGGAGGAGGAGTCGTTCGCGCCGCTGCATCCGGTCAGCGCGAGGGCCGTGGCCAGCAGCAGCCCGGCCAGGGCAGGAACAGGTCGTACGGAGCTTCGTGCGCGCATGTGGGCGTACCCCCGGGAGTCGTGACGACTGACGCTCTTTCGACGCCGGCACGGGCCGGAACGTTGGACCCGTACGGTCCCGATGCGGTCACGGTCGGGACTCGTGAAGGACACCGGGGCGCGGGCGGGCCTGTCAGTGGGGTCTGAGAGGCTGGGGACATGCGCGAATCGGAGACTCGTACGGGTGCGGGCCAGGTCGTCGTCATCGGAGCCGGGATCGCCGGACTGGCCGCGGCCCACCGGCTGTTGCAGGGCGGCGCCCGGGTGACCGTACTGGAGGCGTCGGACCGGGTCGGCGGCAAGCTGCTGCCCGGCGAGATCGCGGGCGCGCGGGTGGACTTCGGCGCCGAGTCGATGCTGGCCCGCAGACCGGAAGCCGTGGCCCTCGCACGCGAGGTGGGCCTCGACGAGCGCCTCCAGCCGCCGGCCACCGCGACGGCCTCGATCTGGACCCGCGGCGCCCTGCGCCCCATGCCCAAGGGCCACGTCATGGGTGTCCCCGGTACCGCAGCCGCCCTGACCGGCGTCCTGTCCGACGAGGGCCTCGCCCGCATCGAGCGCGACGCCGACCTGCCCCGCACCGAGGTCGGCGACGACGTGGCGGTCGGGGAGTACGTGGCGGCACGGCTGGGCCGCGAGGTCGTCGACCGCCTGGTGGAACCCCTGCTCGGCGGGGTGTACGCCGGCGACGCGTACCGCATCTCCATGCGCTCGGCGGTCCCGCAGCTGTACCAGGCCGCGAAGACGCACGACTCGCTCACCCGGGCCGTCCGCGAGATCCAGGCCAGGGCGGCCGCGGCCCAGCAGACCGGCCCGGTCTTCATGGGCATCCGGGGCGGCGTGGGCAGCCTGCCGCTCGCGGTGGCGGAGTCGGTGCGGGCGCGCGGCGGCGAGATCGTCACACGGGCGCCCGTGACCGAGCTGCGCCGGGCGGACGGCGACGGCTGGCGCGTGGTCGCCGGGGACCGTGTGCTGCACGCCGACGCGGTCGTCGTCGCCGTCCCCGCACAGGCCGCCGCGTCGCTCCTGCACGCCGAGGCCCCGGCCGCCGCGACCGAACTCGCCACCGTCGAGTACGCGTCCATGGCCCTGGTCTCCCTCGCCTACCGCCGCGCCGACGCCACGCTCCCTCAGGGCAGTGGCTTCCTCGTGCCGCCGGTCGACGGACGCACCATCAAGGCGTCGACGTTCGCCTCGCAGAAGTGGGGCTGGATCGCCGAGGAGAACCCGGACGTGGTCGTCCTGCGCACGTCCGTCGGCCGGTACGGCGAGGCCGAGATCCTCCAGCGCGACGACGCCGGCCTCGTGGACGTCTCGCGCGAGGACCTCCGGGCGGCGACCGGCCTCGATGCCACCCCCCTCGAAACCCGTGTCACCCGCTGGACCGACGGCCTGCCCCAGTACCCCGTCGGCCACCACGCGCGCGTGGCCCGCATCCGCGAGCACGTCGCCAAGCTGCCGGGCCTCGCCGTGTGCGGCGCGCCGTACGACGGCGTCGGCATCCCGGCCTGCATCGCGAGCGCGTACGCGGCGGTGGACCAGATCGACGGCGATCTCAGCCGTGTGCAGGAGCTCACCGCCAACCCGGTGCAGAGCCTGCACGGCGGAGCGGGAGAATAGCCGCATGAGTGACGACGCCCCCACCACTGCCCCTGACCGGATCGCGAACAAGGGCAAGCTGGCCAAGGACCTCAACGAGGTCATCCGCTACACCCTGTGGTCCGTCTTCAAGCTGAAGGACGTGCTGCCTGAGGACCGTGCGGGCTACGCCGAAGAGGTCCAGGACCTCTTCGACCAGCTCGCCGCCAAGGACGTGACGATCCGTGGCACGTACGACGTGTCGGGCCTGCGCGCCGACGCCGACGTCATGATCTGGTGGCACGCGGAGACCAGCGACCAGCTGCAGGAGGCGTACAACCTCTTCCGGCGCACCAGGCTCGGCCGTGCCCTGGAGCCGGTCTGGTCGAACATGGCGCTGCACCGCCCCGCCGAGTTCAACCGCTCGCACATCCCCGCGTTCCTCGCCGACGAGACGCCGCGCAACTACATCAGCGTGTACCCCTTCGTGCGCAGCTACGACTGGTACCTGCTGCCCGACGAGGACCGCCGCCGCATGCTCGCCGACCACGGCAAGATGGCCCGCGGCTACCCGGACGTGCGCGCCAACACGGTCGCGTCGTTCTCGCTGGGCGACTACGAGTGGCTCCTGGCCTTCGAGGCCGACGAGCTGTACCGCATCGTCGACCTCATGCGCCACCTGCGCGCCTCCGAGGCCCGGATGCACGTCCGCGAGGAGGTCCCCTTCTACACCGGGCGCCGTAAGTCGGTGGCCGAACTGGTCGAGGGCCTGGCCTGACCGGACACGGTGCTCCGTGCCCGGCCGGTGGTCGTAGGCAGCCCCCGTCAGCCCGCGTCAGCGGCGGGCGGCCTTCCCCTTCAGCGACTCCTTGGCGGGCGTCGGGTGGGAGCGGTCGCCCGGCGCGGCCGGCTTCGGCTCCGGGTGCGGGGCGCAGGACGCGCTCTGCTCCGGCAGGCGGCCCTCCAGCAGGTACGCGTCCAGGTAGCCGTTGATGCAGCGGTTCGGGCCGCCCGCGACACCGTGCGTGCCCGAGTCCCGCTCGGTCACCAGGGTCGAGCCGGACAGCCGCCGGTGCATCTCCTCGGCACCGGCGTACGGCGTCGCCGCGTCCCGCTCGGCGGCCAGGATCAGCGTCGGCGGCAGCTCACCCGGCCCGGTCCGCACGTCCAGGGGCTGCTGCTGGGGCGCGGGCCAGAAGGCGCACGGCAGGTTCATCCACGCGTTGTCCCAGGTCTCGAACGGCGCGACGCGCGACAGACGCGTGTTGTCCCGGTCCCAGACCTTCCAGTCCGTCGGCCAGGGCGCGTCGTTGCACTCGACGGCCGTGTAGACCGCGTTGGAGTTCTCCGACTCGGCCGCCGCCTCCGTGGCGGGCCCCGCCTGGTCGATCAGCGGCTTCGGATCGCCGTTCAGATACGCGGACAGTGCCTTCGCGCGCGTCGGCCAGTAGTCGTCGTAGTACCCGGCCTGCAGGAACGAGGCCTGCAGCTCGGCCGGCCCCACCTTGCCGCCGGCCGGCTCGGCGGCCAGCTGCGCGCTCGCCCTGGTGTAGCTGTGCTGGACCGCGGCGGCCGTCTTGCCCAGCCCGTACACGTCGTGGTGCCGGGCGATCCAGTTCCGGAAGTCCGCCCAGCGGCTCTCGAACGCGGCCGACTGGATGAGGTTGTTGCGGTACCAGATCTGGTCGGGAGCCGGGTCCACCGCCGAGTCGAACACCATCCGCCGGACGTGCGAGGGGAACATCGTCGCGTACACCGCGCCGAAGTAGGTGCCGTACGACGCGCCCATGAACGTGATCCGCTCCTCGCCGAGCGCCGCCCGCAGGACGTCCAGGTCACGGGCGTTGTTGAGCGAGTTGTAGTACTGGAGCCCGCTGCCCGACCGCTTGGCGCAGCCCTGCGCGTAGGCCTTCGCCTGGGCGATGCGCTCCTGCTTGTACGACTCCGAGGGATACGTGGGAGCCTGCGAGGGCGCCTTGAAGAAGCGTTTGGGGTCCTCGCAGGACAGGGGCGCGGACCGGCCGACGCCGCGCGGGGAATAGCCGATCAGGTCGTAGGCCGCCGCGATGCGCTTCCACTGAGGGATCAGGCCGACGAGCGGGAAGTACTGGCCGTCGCCGCCCGGCCCACCGGGGTTGTAGACCAGCGCGCCCTGCCGGGGCACATGGCGCTTGCTGTTGTGGGGGTCCTTGTGCGTGGCCTTCACCCGGGTGACGGTCAGTTTGATCTGCCGGCCACCGGGCTGTGCGTAGTCGAGCGGAACGGACACCGTGCCGCACTCCAGGCTGCCGGGCATGTCCTTCGCGTCGGCACACGTGCCGAAGTCGATGCCGGAGGCCTTGGCCCGTGCGGCGGCCACCGCGGTGCCCTGCTGCTCGGCCGCGTCGGGTGCGACGGGCGTACTGGCGGCCGGCGCGGCGGTGAGGGCGGTCAGGAGCAAGGATCCGGCGGCCGAGTAGAGGGCGGCAGCTCTCATGACGTATCCCTTCGGTGCATGGCAGCGACAAAAGGGATGTTTCGTTCGGTGTATGAAGAAGGCAAGCACCGACCCGGCGGTGTCGGCCTCAATGCCCCCTATGCGCCCCCGATGTGCGGTTCACGCCACGGCTGGTCGCGGTGCGCGAAGGCCGCGCGCAGGTCCGGTTCGCCGATCGCGCGGACTCCTCGTACGGCGACGGTGGTGAGGTACGTACGGTCGTCACCGCTGCCGGGGCGCCGGGTGAGGGCTCCCAGCAGGCGTTGTCCGGCCGGGGACGCCCAGCGTGAATAGGGGTGGACCTCGACCCGGGCGATGGCCAGGCAGCTCAGCGTCAGCGCCAGCGGCAGGGCGAACCACAGGGCGACCAGGCCGCGCGGCATGTCCGGCTGGGCGGGCACCAGCAGCGCGATGGCGCCCAGCGCGAGCACGGCCATCGCCGCGAGCTGCACCTGGCGCACTCCGGCCGAGACGGTGGTCCGGGCAGCGGCCGGCACGGCCAGGCCGGCGTCGACCAGCCGGTCGGCGAGGCCGGCGACGGCGTCCGCGGAGGCCGCGGCGGCCCGCACCGGGGCGATCCTGCTCTGCCCCTCGGGCCCGATGGCCCCTATGACCGACCGCTCCATGTCGTCCCGCCCGCGCGGGTCGACCACGGTCGCCCAGCCGGTGTGGGCGAGCAGCAGCCGCCGTTGCCGGGCCATGGAGACCATGGTCAGATCGGCGACCCGGCCGGGCCCGCCGGACAGGAACGCGGCCTCGTAGAGCGTCAGATCATGACGCCGGACATCCGCTGCGCCGTCTGCGTCGTCAGCCGCCGTGCGGACGGCGGCCAGGCACAGCCGCGTGCAGGCGGTGCCCGCGGCGGCCCAGGCCAGCAGCAGGAGAAGGACCCAGAACATGCCGCGTTTCTATGCCAGATGCTCTGTGAAACGCCATGCCCTGTTCACAATCCGGACGGAGCGTTGCCTGCACGTGACGTTCCGTTTGGCCGGTGCACCGCGCTCACGGCTGTTGCCGCGGCGGGCTGGAGGCGGCCGGCGGCAGCGCATAGGTCGGGGACGACGACGCCGTCAGGGGTGTCGCGGGGCTCGGGTCCGTCGCGGGACCGGGCGGGGCCGGGGAGCCGGTCAGCGGGGGAGTGCTCGCGGAGGCCATGTCCCGGGCGAGGGCGTCCCAGTCGACGTAGCCCGTGGCCTCCAGGACCTTGATGTGGTCCAGGACGGTCGTGTTCGCGTCGTCGGCGAGCGCGCGCACCAGCGAGTTGCGGGTGGTCGCGCGGACCTGGGCGACGACGGAGAACACCCTGCCGTGCGCCAGCCGCGTGATGTTGACGAACTCGCGGTCGTAGTCGATGCCCTGGGCCGTGTTCAGCGTCGCGAGCCACTGCTTCTGCTGGTCGCTCGGTTCGTTGGGCAGCTGGAGCCCGAGCCTGGCGGCGACGGCGCGCACCCGCTGGTCGAGGAAGGTGTGCCCCTCGACGAGGTGCTGCCCCGCCGTGCGTACGGCCGCGGTGGTGCCCTTCTGCTGGGCCTCCTGCCCGGCCGGGAGTTCCCACAGACCGGCCAGCCGGACCTTCGTGATGAAGTCACGGTCGAGGGCGGACAGCGGCCCGTACTGCGTCGACACGGTCTGCGCGTTCAGCGTGCTGAGGCCGGTCCCCGACCGGTCGGCGTACGACCAGATCGGGAAGACGAGTGCCATCACGGTGGCCATCAGGCCGATGACGATGATTCCGGTGCCGCTGAATATCCCTCGGCCCTTGACGGGTGGTCGCGGTCGCATGGTGCCTCCTGTACGGCACCGCATATTACTCAGGGGTTCGAGGTGAACCGGGCCTCGCGGGCTGTTGCCCGCGGCACACTCAGCGGTGCAGCAGCACCCGCCGGGCCGCCCTGGCCATCATCCGCACCCCGGCCGCCGCGACCGTGGCACGGGCCCCGACCGCTCCAGCCACCACTCCCCGAGCTCCCGCCGTGCCCGCTCCTCCCCGATGAGCCCGGCGAGCAGCAGATACCCGGCGAAGTCCAGGGCGTCCCTGCGATATCCGCCGGTCATCGGGTGACCGTGGGCGTAGGCGAGGAAGGCGGGCCGGTAGGCGTTGCCGAGGATCTCCGGCAGCTCGGGCGCGACCTTGGCCACGACGTCCGCCCGCTTCCCGGCGAGCGCCCGTGCCTGCACCCCCAGCCGCACCCGGTCGAACCCCTCCGGAACGGGCGTCCCGGCAACGAGCGCGGACAGCAGGGCGGCCTCGGCGAGCCCGAGCCGCTGACGGGCCGCGTCGACGTCGGCATCGACGGCAGGGGCAGGGGCGGGCGACGTCGAAGGAGGGGCGGGCAGGGCGGACGAGGCACCCGCCGCCTCGGCCGCCGCGGCTGCCTGCTCCGCCTCCTCCCGCATCACGCGTCCCTTCCGGACGGCCCCTCGAACCGCCTCCAGCTCCCCCTCCAGGACACCCGGTCCGGGAAAGTTCTCGTCCCGTTCCAGAAGTACGCCCGGCGGTGAGACCCGCGAGGCGAGGTCGGTCAGGATGTCGAGGACCGGCTCCGGCACCGGGTGGGCGTGGCTGTCGTGCCAGACGCCGTCGCGCTCGAAGCCGCCCGCGACATGGACGTACGCGATGGCCTCCAGCGGTAGCTCGGCGAGCGCCTTGGCCGGGTCCTCGGCGCGGTTGACATGGTTGGTGTGCAGGTTGGCCACGTCGATCAGGAGCCGTACGCCGGTGCGGTCGGCGAGGTCGTAGAGGAACTGCCCCTCGGTCATCTCCTCGCCGGGCCAGGAGATCAGCGCGGCGATGTTCTCGACGGCGAGCGGCACCGGCAGCGCGTCCTGGGCGATCCGCACGTTCTCGCACAGCACGTCGAGGGCGTCCCGGGTACGCGGCACCGGCAGCAGGTGCCCGGCCTCCAGCAGCGGGGACGCCGTCAGCGGCCCACCCGCCCGTACGAACGCGATGTGCTCGGTGACCAGCGGCGCGCCCAACGCCTCGGCCCGCTCGGCGAGAGCCGTGAGCCGGCTCTCCTCGGGCCGGTCGGCGCCGCCGAGGCCCAGCGAGACGCCGTGCGGGATCACGGTCACCCCGCGGGCGCGCAGCCGCCGCAGCGACTCGGGGAGGTGCCCGGGACACACGTTCTCGGCCACGGCCTCGACCCAGTCGACGCCCGGCATGCGCTCCACGGCGTCGGCGATCTCCGGCCGCCACCCGATGCCCGTCCCCAGTCGCTCCATGGTCCGTCCCCCTCCTCGACTCCGTCCGGCTCCGTCCGGCTCCCCTGTCACGTCTCCTCGGACGTGACGGGGGTATGGCCCCGCCGCCGGGAACCGAACCCCGCCCGGCCCACGTTCAGAGCAACATTTGAGGTTGGCCCGCTCACTCCGTCACACCCGCCGGGTCCGCGGGATCCGGCCCGTTCGTGTCGACCGTGCCCGGCGCCCCCGGCGACGGCCGCGAGGTCGTACCGATGCCGCCGGAGGCCTCGGCAGCCGGTGCCGAGGGCGCCACCTGGCCGGGACCGGAGCCGGCGGGCCGGTCGGGCCGGCGGTGGTGCCGGACACCGAGTCGTCGGCGAGGGCGTCGAAGTCGACCCGGCCTGTCTTCTCCAGCACCGTGATGTGGTCGAGGACGGTCTGGTCGGGTGTCCGAGGCCGGCTGCCGCACCAGTGTGTTCCGGGTGGAGTTCCGTACGGTGCCGATGGCCGGGAAGATCTTGCGTTCCTTCTCCGGCCGATGCGGCCCAGGGGTTGTCCCCGTCGGCGGGCTCCGGCGAGCGCGTTGCCGGGAATCCGGAGGAAACGGTACCTATCCTGGCCGAGCCTTCCATTCCCTTGCTTTCAGGAGATTTGCCATGCGTGTCAAGCCTCTCGCTCGGGTGGCGATCGCTGCCATCGTCGCCGGCACCGCCGTCGTCACCGCTGTCGGCCCGGCCGTCGCGGCCGCTTCCCGGCCGTTGGTGCCGTCGGTCGTCCGGGAGAGCACCCCGGGCCCGGGCGGCGCCGGTGCTGCGGGCGGTGGGACGGGCGGCGGCCTCCTGGAATTCGGCGGTGCCACCATCGACTTCGTCGGCCGCCTGATCGGTACGGGCGGCAGCGGCGGCAGCGTCTGAGCCAGCACCGTCTCAGCGAGCACCGTCCGAGCGGGCTCCCTTGCCGAGGCCGCTGCTCGTGCGCTTGCCCGGCGCAGGTCCATCGGATGCCCCACGGGCCGTCACGGTGGCCGCCCTAACCCTGTTCATCGGCAGCGGTATGGGCGAGGACCGCGTGGACGATCGTCTCCCAGTCGGCTCGGTCGACGCCGTGGCCTGCGCCTTCCAGGGGCAACAGCCTCGCGGCGGGGATTTCTTCGGTGAGCGCCTCGCCGTGCCCGAGCGGGAACACGGGATCCGCGGTTCCATGGATCACCAGGGTGGGCACGGCGATCGACGACAGCGGCTGTCGCGACTGCTCGCCGTCCGGGAGCGAGTCGTGGTTCTGTACGGCGGCGAAGTCGTGCGCACGCTCGACGTCACGACGGGCAAGATCGCGGACGGTCGTCTCGTCGAAGGGGCGCCGCTCTCCCGCGAGCACCCGCGAGTATGCGACCAGGTAATCGATCACCGAGGCGGTCTGCGACCAGTCGACCTGGGCGGATGCCACGAACCGCATGAACTCCCCGTTCGGCTCGGGCAGTTCACGGTCGCCGGGCACGGCGGGGGAGGTGCTGACCAGAACCAGGGAGAGGACCCGCTCGGCATGGTCGAGGGCGACCAACTGCGCGAGCGCCCCTCCGGCCGACACACCCACCAGGTGGGCGGCCGGAATCCCGTAGGCGTCGAGCACGGCGACCGCGTCGCCGACCAGATCCGCGCCGGTGTATCCGGGGTGGCCCGGCTCGTAGGTGGTGGATCGACCGGTGTCGCGGTGGTCGTAACGGACCACGAACCGTCCGCCCCCGGCGAGCTTCCGGCAGAAGCCCTCCTCCCACCAGAGCATCGAAGCTCCCGTGCCCATGACGAGCAGGATCGGTGGGTCCGACCGGTCGCCGAACGACTCGGTGCACAGGGTGACGCCATCAGTGCGGATCATGCGCTCGGACATCGTGATCACGTCCGTGACGGCCGGGGCAGCGAACCGACACGGTGGTGTCCCTCGACGGCAACGGTCAGCCCGGGCGCGATCTCCGTGAAGCCCGCGTCCCGCACCAACGGCAGCCCGCTCGACGTCAGTTCGTTCCAGCGTCCCGGGTCCGCGCTCCGTACGGCGAGGGCGAAGTCCGCGTCGCGCCAGGCGTGGCGCTCCTCCTCCGACAGTTCCCACCAGGCCAGTTGGGCACCGTGCCCGGCCTGGGCCATCGCCTTGCCGGCGGACATGTCGAGGGCGGGGTTGAGCCACAGGACGGGGGTCGCGGGGTCCGCCTGCGGCGGCGGCTCGGGGTCGTCCAGGTCGGTGCCGGAGACCTGCAGCCTGGCCAGGTCCTTGGGCCAGCCGTCGAGCGGCACGGGCGGGAACACCCGTACCTCGGCCGCATTCCCGGTCACCGTGATCCCGGGCAGGGCCTCGGCCCGCCGCCACTCGGCGCCGCGGGCGCGCCGCACCACCTTCCGGATCCGGGCGTCCTGCCAGTCCCGCATCACCTGTGCCCACTCCCCGTCCCCGAGCGACCGCTCGTCGCTCAGGATCACCAGCACGGCCCGGGCGGCGGTCTCCAGTGCATCGGTGCGGGCGGGCGGCGCCGCCTTCTCGATGCGCACGACGAGAGGCAGCACGAACTGCGGCGCCTGGTCGCGTTCGCCGGGTTCGGAACGGAAGGGGCTGTCGCCGGAAGGCGTCACATCATGGCTCACACCAGCCAACTTTAAGGGGGCGCGGTCCGGCTTAAGGGGGCGCGGTCCGGTGCCCCCTTTGCGAAGATGCCACCATGCAACGTGATCTTCGGCTGGACAACGTCGGCCGCCGCTACGGCATCCGCGGCCCCTGGGTCTTACGCGGCGTCCACCTCGCCGTGACGCCGGGCACGCTGACTCGTGTCGAAGGCCCGAACGGCACGGGCAAATCGACCCTGCTCCGCCTCCTCGCCGGCATCGACGCACCCACCGAGGGCCGCATCACCGGCCGCCCCCGCACGGCCTTCGTGCCCGAGCGCTTCCCGTCGGCCCTCCCCTTCACCCCTCACGGCTACCTCACCCACCTCGGCACGATCCACGGACTGTCCCGCAGCACGGCGACCCGCGCCGCGGCCGACTGGCTGGACCGCTTCGGCGCCGGCGCCTACGCGCGCACCCCCATGGCCCAGTTGTCCAAGGGCAGCAGCCAGAAGGTCGCCGTGGCGCAGGCCCTGCTCGCCGAACCGGAGTTGCTCGTCCTCGACGAGGCCTGGACCGGCCTCGACTCGGGCGCCCGCGCCGAGTTGGAGCGGGCCGTCGCCGAGCGCACCGCCGCCGGCGGAGCCGTGGTGTTCGTGGACCACGACCCACGCCGTCTGGCGGGGGTGCCCGACACGACGTACACCGTGCGCGACGGGGCCCTCAAGACCCGCACCCGGGAGACCACCGCGCCGGCCGACGGCCCGCGGGCCGTGGTCGAGGCACAGGGTCCACAGGGCGGGCAGCCGCCCACCGACGCGCTGGGCACGCTCGTCTCGGCCGAGGAGACCGCGCCGGGTGTGTACCGCCTCACCGTCCCCGCCTCCCATTCGGACGTCGTGCTGCGCACCCTGCTGACGGCCCGTCCGCCGTGGCACGTGGTCAGCGTGCAGCCCCTCGACCAGCTCGACAAGGACAGCCACCGATGAACGCCCTCATGCGCTACCAGGCCGACCTTCTCCTGCGCTCACAGCGCTGGCTGCCGCCGATCATCCTGTACGCGGTCTTCCTCGGCGTCGGTGTGCAGAGCGGGCAGCCCGTGCTCGACTCGCTCGGCTACACCGCCGCGGCCCTGCTGCCCGTCGCGGCCTGGCTGGTGCGGATCTGCGTCACGGTCGAACCGCCCGCGGCACGCGCGTGTGCGGCCGCGGCCGTCGGGCCGGGGCGGGCGCATCTGGCCCGGCTGCTGGTGGCGCTGCTCGCCGCGGCCGCACTCGGCACGGCAGCGACCCTCGTGGTGACACTGATCAGCGACCCGGTGACCAGCGACCATCAGACCCGGGTCCCGCTGCTTCCGTCCGCCGTGGCCGGGCTGCTCGCCACGCTGGCCTGCGCGCTGCTCGGTACGGCCGTCGGCGCGCTCACCAACTGGCCGGTGCTGCGCTCGCCCGGGCGTGCGGTCCCGGCGATGCTGCTCGCGGCGCTGCTGTCGGTGGTGGCGACGGGCTCCCCGGCGCAGGCGGCGGTCAGCGGTCTGGTCACCGGCTCGCAGTCGGGCACCGTCCCCGTGCCCCTGCTCCCGCTGGTCGCGGCCGCCGTCCTCGCCGCAGCGGCGACCGCCGTGGCCTGCGCACTCACCTCCCGGCGCTCACCCTGAACAGGCCGATCATCCTGAACGGGCCGCTCACCCCGAACAGGCGGTGCGCTGTGCCTCGTGCCTCCCCACTCTCGGCTTCGCTCAAGCGGGGGACCCCATGCAGACCGGGCAGAGCGTGATCCCGTACGCCTCCGGATGCTCGGTCGGCTTCCGGGGCCCCTCGGCCCGGGGTGGCCTGGTGGCGTCGATCAGGCAGTACGCCTGGTCGCTGTCGTCGCTCATGCCTCCAGCCCGGTCCGGTCACCGACGGCCGCTCGCGGCCCCGATCAGCTGCGACACCTTCACGAACCGGAAGCCCTTCCTGCGCAGCTCGGGCACGATCGTGCGGACGGCCCGTTCGGTGGCCGGGGCGGCGCTGCGCGTGCAGTGCATGACGACGACCGAACCCGGCCGCACCCCGTCCAGCACCTGCCGTGCCACCGCGTCGGAGTCCGTCGCGAACGCGTCCCCGCTCACCACGTCCCACTGCACGGCGGTGACGCCGGTCGAGGCCAGCGCCTTCAGGGCCTGCCGGTCGTAACACCCGCCCGGGAAGCGGAAGTACGGCATCGCGTCCGGGACCCCCGCCTTGCGGAACGCCGTGTACGCCCGCTCCACGTCCGAGCGCATCCGCTCCTCGGAGACGGTCGGCAGGCCGTAGCAGTCACCGGTGAACGCGTAGTGGCTGTAGGAGTGGTTGGCCACCTCGAAGAGCGGGTCCCGCCCGATGGAGCGGGCCTGGACCGGGTACTGGTCGGCCCACCGTCCCGTCATGAACAAGGTGGCCGGCACTTTCAACGCCCGCAGCGTCGCGATGAGCTGCGGATTGTCGAACCGCTCGCCCGCCGCCGCCCGCGCCCCCTCGTCGGCGGTCATGTCGGCGTCGAAGGTGAGCGCGACAGTCCTGCCCTCCGTGCGGGGACCGTTCTTGAACACGGGGGTGAGACCGGCGGGTCCCGGCGCGAGGGTCGGCGGCCGGGAGGGAGTGGCGGAGGCGGCGGAGGTGGCGGAAGGGGCCGGGAGCTGGACGGCGTGCGGGGCCCGGGCGGTGCCGCAGGCGGCGAGGGCCGCGCTCAGGGCACAGCCGGCGGTGACGCGGCGCAGTCGTACAAGAGTGATCACCGCACGAATTTAAGGCGATGTCTCTTATTAATAGGATTATGCGACAACGGCTCGCCGCGCAGTCACCCGCTCAGTGGGCGAGCAGCCTTTTCCTGCACTCCTCCAGGTCGTAGTCCGGCTCCGGGTACCGCGGGTCCAGGGCCTCCAGGTGCTCCAGGAGCAGGCGCGCGACCGCCCAGTTGCGGAACCACTTGCGGTCGGCCGGGATCAGGTACCAGGGGGCGTGCGG
Source organism: Streptomyces sp. DF42 (assembly GCF_058267695.1). NCBI lineage: Bacteria > Bacillati > Actinomycetota > Actinomycetes > Kitasatosporales > Streptomycetaceae > Streptomyces > Streptomyces sp. DF42. The sequence continues at coordinate 7,372,034 of NZ_CM177859.1, forward strand.
GGTCGAGCAGCGGTGCAGGGCGATCTCGTACGCCTCCTGGTAGGCCGGCCACAGCGCGCGGTCGTCGATGTCGTTGGGGCTGAACTTCCAGCGCTTGTCGGGCCGGTCGAGGCGCCTGAGGAGGCGATGGCGCTGCTGATCGGGGGAGATGTGCAGAAAGCACTTGATCACGGTCACCCGGTCGTCGGCCAGGCGCTGCTCGAAGCGGTTGATCTCGTCGTAGCGGCGCTCGATCTCCTCGCGCGGGACCAGGGCGCGGACGCGCGGGACGAGGACGTCCTCGTAGTGCGAGCGGTCGAAGACGCCGATCTCGCCCGGCCGTGGAAGCTCCCTCTCGATACGCCAGAGGAAGTCGTGCTCCCGTTCCTCGGGCGTGGGCACCTTGAACCCCTTGGTCCGGCAGCCGGCCGGGTTGAACACCCCGACGACATGCTTGATGGTGCCGCCCTTGCCACTGGTGTCCATGCCCTGGAGTACCAGCAGGACGCGGCGGACGTCGCCCTTGGTGCCCGACGCCCAGAGGCGCTCCTGGAGTCCGGCGAGGCGTTTGCCCATGCGGGCGGTGTCCTTCAGGCCCGCGGACTTGTCCTTGGGCCCGGCGGGACCGGTGCGGGTGTCGTACGCGGTCCGGGTGTCATACGCGCCCAGGTCGATCTGCTCGCCCCGGGGAACGCGCAGCACCTCCCGGAACCGGAGATCCGCCGCGGCTTGCTGCTTCCTGCCGTCCTTCGCCACCGGTCACCCCTTACGGTCGTGTGCTCTCGACGTTACGTCCACGCGCCTCAGCGGCCGTAGCGGCCGGTCAGGGTGCCCGAGGCCAGGGCGTGACCGGTGAGTGCGCGCTTCAGGTCTTCGGGTGTGGCGTCGGGGGAGAGGGCGAGGGCGCGGTCGGCTGCGTAGACCGTGTAGACGTAGCGGTGGGGGGCGCTGCCCTTGGGTGGGCAGGGTCCGCCGTAGCCGGTGTGCTTGAAGCCGTTGTGGCCCTGCACAGCCCCCTGCGGCACCTGCCCGGCCGTCCACCGCGTCCGCGACGCGTCCGCGTTCCACACCAGCCAGTGGGTGAAGGTGCCGTGCGGGGCGTCGGGGTCCTCGACCAGGACGGCCAGGGTGGTGGCGGCGGAGGGGACGCCGCCGAAGTCCAGCGGGGGTGACACGTTCTCGCCGTCGCAGGTGTAACGGCGCGGGATCGTGGCGCCGTCGGCGAAGGCCGTACTGGACACGGTGATCCGCTGCGAGGTGCTGGGGGCGGGGACGGACGTACCACCGTCGTCGTCCCCGCACCCCGAGGCGAGCCCCACCGCCGCGGCGGCGGCCACGAACACGAGCCTGCGGTGCATGGGCGAAACGCTAGCCGTGGGGCCTGGGTCCCGCTACCGGCGCCACGGTCCCGTCACCGCGAACGTGGTGCCGGGCGTGTAGCAGTTGACGAACATCGTTTGCCCGTCCGGCGAGAAGGTGACCCCGGCGAACTCGCCCCACTCGGGCGCCTGCGGGGTGCCGCCGATCGCCTGCCTTCCCCTCGCCATCGCGTACACCTCGCCGTGCCGCGTCACGCCGAAGACGTGCTGGGCGCCGTTGCCGTCCTCGCAGACCATGAGGCCGCCGCTCGGGGCGAGGCAGATGTTGTCGGGGGACTCGCCGGGGAGCTGGACGTCGGTGTCCGGGCCGAAGACGATCACCAGGGTCAGACGGCGCGAGGAGGGGTCGTAGCGCCAGATCTGGCCGAAGTGGTCGGCCGCCGAGCCCTCGGCGCTGTGCGCGAACGACGACACGAAGTACACGCACCTCCCGCCCCAGTAACAGCCCTCCAGCTTCTGCGCGTGCGTGATGCCCTTCGGGCCGAAGTCCTGGAGACGGACCGGGGTCCGGGCCGCCAGCGGGTCCGGTACGTCCACCCACTCGATGCCCTCGAAGGTGGTGCCGGGCTCCTGGACCGGGGAGAGATCGGGTACGCCGGGCACGCGCATCGCCTGCAGCCGGCCGCCCGCGCGCAGTGAACCGACGCCGCCCAGCGGCTTGTCGGGCAGGAAGCGGTAGAAGAGACCGAAGGGCTTCAGGAACGCGTCCTCGGTCTCGTAGACGATGCCGCGCTTCGGATCGATCGCGATTGCCTCGTGCTGGAAGCGGCCCATCGCGGTCAGCGGTACGGCGCCGGTGCGGTGCGGGTCGGCGGGGTCGACTTCGAAGATGAAGCCGTGGTCCTCGGTGTAGCCGCTGGTGCCGGCCTTGTCCTCGGTCTCCTCGCAGGTCAGCCAGGTGCCCCAAGGGCTGGGCCCGCCCGCGCAGTTGACGGCCGTACCGGCGATGGCGACCCGCTCCGAGAGGACGTTGTTGTGTCGGTCCAGGGTCAGGGCCGTGCAGCCGCCCTTGCCCTCCGGGTCGTAGGTGAGCCCGGGGACGGTGGGGACGGCGAACTTCGCGGTGGGGCGGTTCTCGTGGTTGCGGACGAGGTGTACGAGACGGGCGCTGCCCTGTCTGCCGGGCAGGGCGGTCATGCCGTCGTGGTGGGAGGGGACGATGCCCTCGCCGGAGCGGAGCGGGTCGCCCTCGCGGGAGAGGACCTTGTAGCGAAAGCCCTTCGGGAGGTCGAGCAGTCCGTCCGGGTCGGGGATCAGCGGGCCGTAGCCGGTGTGGCCGAGATCCTGGGCGGCGGCCGTTCCGGCGAAGAGTTCGCAGAGGGCTCCGGTGAAGGCGATACCCGCTCCCAGAGCACCGGAGCGGGCGAGGATCTGACGTCGTGTCGCGGACATGCGGGTACAACCTTCCTGCTGGCGGACAGGAGCTGTGACCCCGCTGTGTCTATCACCCGGCATGCGCCTCGGGAACCACGCGCAGAGCACGTGTCACTTCTCGATCTGGCGGTCCTGGGGTGGCTCGGGCTGCTGTTCGTGCCGTTGGCCGGGCTGCTGTTGGTGCTGCTGTTCGTGCGGGTGTTCCGGCTGGTGTTCCTGTGCCCTCTCCAGGAACCGCAGCAGCTCCACCGGGAACGGGAGCACGAGGGTCGAGTTCTTCTCGGCGGCCACCGCCACCACCGTTTGCAGCAGCCGCAGCTGGAGTGCGGCCGGCTGCTCGGACATCTGCTTGGCGGCCTCGGCCAGCTTCTTGGAAGCCTGCAGCTCGGCGTCCGCGTTGATGATGCGGGCGCGGCGCTCGCGGTCGGCCTCGGCCTGGCGGGCCATGGAGCGCTTCATCGTGTCCGGCAGTGAGACGTCCTTGATCTCCACGCGGTCGATCTGCACGCCCCAGCCGATGGCCGGACTGTCGATCATCAGCTCCAGGCCCTGGTTGAGCTTCTCGCGGTTGGACAGCAGGTCGTCGAGGTCGCTCTTGCCGATGATGGAGCGCAGGGACGTCTGCGCCATCTGCGAGACCGCGAACTTGTAGTCCTCGACATTGATCAGCGCGGCCGCCGCGTCGACGACCTTGAAGTAGACGACGGCGTCCACGCGCACCGTCACGTTGTCGCGGGTGATGCCCTCCTGGGCCGGGATCGGCAGCGTGACGATCTGCATGTTGACCTTGTTCAGCCGGTCCACGAACGGCACGATCGCCGTGAATCCCGGTCCGCGCGGCTCACCGGCCAGCCGCCCGAGCCGGAAGACCACCCCGCGCTCGTACTGTTTGACGACCCGCGCCGCCGCGGAGACGTAGACCATCCCGGCGGCACCGACCGCGACGGCCGCCGTCAACAGCTCAGCGAGCATGACGACCCCCTCTGTCCAGAGGCCTGGTATGTCCGTTCCTGCAACGATATGCCCGACCCCTGGTCCGGGGCCACGAGGGGCCCTGAACCAGGGGGGAGCGAGATCGGAAGCGAGATCAGTCAGCCGTGACGCGGACCGGCTCCGCGGTCACCCGCACCGGTTCGGTGCCGACCGCGCTGTGCCGCTCGGCCCAGTTCTCCAGCGCCGTACGGCAGGCGTGGTCCAGGTGGTGCAGGCCGGACAGGTCCAGCTCCACCGGGCGGTCCTGGGGCAGCGCCTCCAGACTGTCGAGGATCTTCGGCAGCCGCAGGAAGGTCGCGTTGCCCGACAGGTGCGCCTGGACGGGACCCGCGCCCTTGTCGACGACCTCCAGCTTGATGTGGGAGGCCTCCCAGGCGGTCTTGGCGACCGCGAGGGCCAGACCGATGAGGACGCCCTCGAACATGCTGACCGCGACGATCGACACGGCCGTGACGACCAGGATCAGCGCCTCGCCGCGGTGGCCGTGCCACAGCGACTTGATCTCCCGTAGGGGGATCAGCTTGGCGCCGGAGTAGACGAGGATGCCCGCGAGGGCCGGGATCGGGATGTAGGCGAGGACGTCCGGCAGCAGGGCCGCGAACAGCAGCAGCCATACGCCGTGCATCACGCGGGACGCCTTTGTCCGCGCGCCCGCCTGGACGTTCGCCGCGCTGCGCACGATCACCGCGGTCATCGGCAGTGCGCCGAGGAGACCGCACAGGGCATTGCCCGCGCCCTGCGCGACCAGTTCCCTGTCGTACTCGGTGCGCGGACCGTCGTGCAGCCGGTCCACGGCCGCCGCGCTGAACAGTGACTCGGCGGACGCGATCAGGGTGAAGGCGACGATCGTGCCGAGCAGACCGATGTCGGCGAGGTCACCGAAGGCGCCCAGCGGGGGCGGCTGGATGGAGCCGAGCAGTCCCTTCACCTCGACGGTGGCCACCGGCAGCGAGAACACCAGCACGGCGACGGTCGCGAGACCGACGGCGGCGAGCGGACCGGGGACCGTGCGCACCTGCTTCGGCATCCGCTTCCACAGCACCAGGACGGCGATCGTGCCGGCGCCGACGAGGATCGAGGTGAGCGCCGCGCTGTTCCCGATGGCGTCGAAGACCGCGCCCGGGAGCCGGGCTATCTTCGCCAGGCCGGAGGCGGGCGCCTTGGTGCCCGCCATCGAGTAGAGCTGTCCGGCGATCAGTACCAGACCGATTCCGGCCAGCATGCCCTCGACGACCGAGACCGAGATGGCCCGGAAGTAGCGCCCCAGCTTCAGGGTGCCCATGAGGATCTGGAGGGCACCGGAGACGAGGACGATCACGCCCAGGGCCGGCAGCCCGAACTCCCGCACGGCCTCGAAGACCAGCACGGTCAGCCCCGCCGCGGGTCCGGAGACCTGCAGACTGCTGCCGCGCAGGAATCCGGTGACGAGGCCGCCCACTATGCCGGTGACCAGGCCCAGTTCGGCCGGGACACCGGAGGCGACGGCCACACCCACGCACAGCGGGAGCGCGACCAGGAAGACGACCAGCGAGGCGGCGAAGTCCTGCCGCAGGTGAGGGTATTTGGTCATCATGGCGATCACAGCGCCGTGAACGTGTCGGTCTGCGGGTCGTGCGCCTGCACGGCGCCGGTGTGGACCTCGTAGAACCAGGCGTGCAAGGACAGTTGACTGTCTTTCAGCTTCTGCTCGATGTACGGGTACGAGCGCAGCCGCAACAGCTGCGTCAGGACGTGGCTCTGCACGCCCTCGGAGACGGTCGGGTCCTCGACCGCGCCTGCCGGGCGCGGGGTGGCGTGCGAGAGCCAGTCGCGCACGGCCGGTACGGCGTTCAGGTCGTCGCCGCGCACCAGGGCGCCGACGGCGCCGCAGTGCGAGTGTCCGCAGACGACGATGTCGGAGACGCCGAGCACCTCCACGGCGTACTCGATGGTGCACGCCTCGCTGGTCGCGTGCTCGGAGGCGTACGGCGGGACGATGTTGCCCGCGGTGCGCAGCTCGAAGAGCTCGCCCGGGCGGGCGCCGGTGATCAGGGCCGGTACGACCCTGGAGTCGGAGCAGGTGATGAACAGCACCTGCGGGGACTGGCCTTCGGCGAGTTTGGCGAACTCCTCAGGGCGTTGTCCGAACGTACGGGCGTTGTCGATGAGGGGCTGCATGATGTGGTGACTCCTCCTGGCGCGCTGGGGGCGCGTCGGTGTGGGCAGGACAGGGTGGGGGAACTGCGCTGTTCTGCTTCGCTCTCAGCAGCGGAAGACCTGAAGTGCCGCCGGAGAGTGGGATGTCGAGGGTCTCGACAGATGATGGTCGCGCAGCGCGGCCGGTTCATGGACGGACGCCGGGTCCTGCGCCAGCACTTGGCGCTCGGGCTCCTCGGACGTGCAGCCGGTGTTCAGGTGACGGTCGCGGGTGCGGAGGGGGCCGGTCGGGTCCCCGGTGTGGCCGCAGCCACGAAACGTGCCGGACTCGTCACGCAGCGCCTTGCCGGACAGCTTGGTTCCGGGCAGGGCTTTGGCCACGACATGGCGGGCCGTGTGCGCGGCCGCGAAGGATGCGGTCGGCGTGAAGAACTGGAGGGCGAGCAGGACGCCGGCGACGAGTGCCAGTGCGGTCCGAGCCGTCGTACCTCGAAACATTCGTCCCCTCCCCGCCGTTCGCGCTTCTTGGATCGACCAAAGGAAGGTCAATGTCCGGTCAAGAAACACCTTAACCCTGCAAAGTTGTTTGCAGGGTTAACTCAACGTTTCACGTTGAAGAGAGCCCGAAACGCGCTGGTGGGGTGGCCTGATCTAGTCCCTGGCGACGAGTGTCCCGCCGTCCCGGGCCAACGCGGTGAGCCGTGATATCGCCCTGAAGTACTTCTTGCGGTAGCCGCCGTTGAGCATCTCCTCGCTGAACAGCCGGTCGAACGGCAGCCCGGAGGCCAGGACCGGCACCTCGCGGTCGTAGAGGCGGTCCGCGAGCACCACGAGCCTGAGGGCCGTCGACTGGTCGGGGACGGGCCGGACACCGGTGAGGCAGACCGCTTTCAAGCCGTCCGTCAGGGCGCCGTACCTGCTGGGGTGGACCTTGGCGAGGTGGTCGAGGAGGTGCGGGAAGTCGTCGAGCGAGGCACCCGCGGTGGCGTACGCGGCCTTCGTCACCTGCTCCTCGGAGAAGGGTGCCGGCGCCTCGGGCAGACCGCGGTGACGGTAGTCCTCGCCGTCGATGCGCAGGGCGCGGAAGTGGGCGGACAGGCCCTGGATCTCGCGCAGGAAGTCGACCGCCGCGAAACGGCCCTCGCCGAGCTTGCCCGGGAGGGTGTTGGAGGTGGCGGCCAGGGCCACGCCGGCGTCGACGAGCCTGCCGAGCAGGGTCGACACGAGAACGGTGTCGCCGGGGTCGTCGAGCTCGAACTCGTCGATGCACAGCAGCCGGTGGCCGGAGAGGGTCTGGACGGTCTGCTGGAAGCCCAGGGCGCCGACGAGGTTCGTCAGCTCGACGAAGGTGCCGAACGCCTTGAGCGCGGGCTCTGCCGGGGTGGCGTGCCACAGGGAGGCGAGCAGGTGGGTCTTGCCGACGCCGTAGCCGCCGTCGAGGTAGACACCGCGGGGGCCTGCCGGGGTCTTCGGCGCCCTGGCCTTCCCGAACCCGAAGAACCCGCGCTTCCCGCCGCCGACGGCGTGCGCCCCGCCGAGCCCGCCCGCGAAGCTGTCCAGCACCTGGACGGCCTCGGTCTGGCTGGGCTGGTTCGGGTCCGGAACGTACGTGCTGAAGCGGACCGAGTCGAAGCGCGGCGGCGGCACCATCTCGGCGACCAGCCGGTCCGCGGGGACATGCGGCGCACGGGCGCACAGGGACGACGGAGCCGCGTCGGCTATCGGGCTGAGGCCGGGTGCGGAAGGGGAGGACGACACGGTTCACCATGCTAAGCCGCGTGCCAGACTGCACGACATGCGACGCCTGTTCCCTGTGACCGACGAGACAGTGCCGACAACTCCCGGTGAGGAGGGCGGGGCCGGTGGTGCCGGTGTTCTCGACACCCTGACCGAGCGCGAGTGGAGCCTCGCCGAGCTCGCAGCCGCCTACGCCTATCCCGAGCCGACCGCCGCCGGGCAGCCCGTCCCCTGGCTGCGGGCGAACATGGTGTCCACGCTCGACGGGGCCGCCCAGCACGACGGGCGGTCGCAGCCGATCTCCAGCGCGACCGACATGCGGATCTTCGGCACCCTGCGGGCCCTGGCGGACGTGGTGGTCGTCGGTGCGGAAACGGTACGGCAGGAGGGGTACCGGCCCGCACGCGCGCGGGCGGATTTCGCGGAGATGCGGGAGGCGGCCGGACAGGGGCCGGCGCCCGCGATCGCGGTGGTCACCGCAAGCCTGGACCTCGACTTCTCCCTCCCTCTGTTCACCTCGCCGCTGGTGCCCACCCTGGTGCTCACCGGCGCCGCGGCGCCCCCCGACCGCATCGCGGTGGCCGAAAAGGCCGGTGCCCGGGTGGTGATCGCCGGTGACGGCATGGGAGTGGAGCCCGCCCGCGCCGTACAGGCACTGGGTGCCATCGGGTACACCCGGCTGCTGACCGAGGGCGGCCCTCGGCTGCTCGGCCAGCTGGTGGCCGCCGGGGTGCTCGACGAGCTCTGTCTCGCCGTGGCCCCGATGCTCACCGCCGGTCATGCGCAGCGCATCGCGGGCGGGCCGTCGGTCGCGGTTCCGCAACGCTTCGTGCTCGCGTCGGTACTGGAGGAGGAGGGTTTTCTCTTCACCCGCTACCGGCGGTCCTGAGAATCGATCAGCGCTACCGCCGGTCCCGAAACCGGCGGAATCAACCGTTCCGCTTACTTAAGGGCGGGCACACTGAACTCGCAGTCCCCGTGACACCACGGGGCAGGATGGTTTCCGCAGAAGGGGCGCCCGGTGTTCACAAGCGTATTGATGATCGAGAAGGCACTGACGTCCGCAGACGTGGAGTTCGTCACCGGCCTGCACGGAGACGAGGAGGTCTCCTTCCACGTGCTGCTCCAGCCCCGCGGCGACCAGGCGGACCGCCTGCTGCGGGCCATCGACGACGTCGCGCTCGGCGAACTGGACGAGGCGGCGCGCGAGCGCGAGGTCCCCGAGGGGGCGGCCGCCAAGGACTTCGGGGAGCGGGCGCTCGAGGTGTCCCTGCAGGCGCTGCACGCCTCCGGCAGCGAGGCCGGGGGCAGACTGATCGAGGATCATCCGCTGGATGCGTTGAAGGCGCTCGTCGACGAGGTCGGCGCGGACGAGGTGATCGTGCTGACCGATCCCCACTACGTGGAGGAGTTCTTCCACCGGGACTGGGCGTCACGGGCCCGGCACAAGGTGGGGGTGCCGGTACTGAAGCTGTTCTCGCACAGCAAGGCGTGACGCCGGCGCTCGGGCTTGGCCGGGGGCGCCGTCGGGTTTGCGGTGCGTGGTTCGGCTGCGGGTGCGTTGTGGCCGGTCGCGCAGTTCCCCGCGCCCCTCGGGGGCGTTGGCCTGGACGTTCCTTGAGGGGTGTGGCCCCGGAGGGTTGCAAGCCGCCGGAGCGCATAGGCTGGGCGGTCGAACGTCCGCCGTACGCATCACGCACAGGAGAAACGCATGGCACCCGGCCTTCCCACCGCCATGGACCGACCGCACTTCATCGGCATCGGCGGCGCCGGAATGTCGGGGATCGCGAAGATCCTCGCGCAGCGCGGGGCCAAGGTCGCGGGCAGTGACGCGAAGGAGTCCGCTACCGCCGAGGCCCTGCGTGCGCTGGGTGCGACGGTGCACATCGGGCACGCGGCCGAGCACCTCGCCGACGACGCCAGCTGCGTCGTCGTGTCGTCGGCGATCCGGAAGGACAACCCGGAGCTGGCGCGCGCGGCCGAACTGGGCATTCCGGTGGTGCACCGCTCCGACGCGCTCGCCGCGCTCATGGACGGTCTGCGGCCCATCGCGGTCGCCGGCACCCACGGCAAGACCACCACGACGTCGATGCTGGCCGTCTCGCTGAGCGAGCTGGCGCTGAACCCGTCGTACGCGATCGGCGGCGATCTCGACGCCCCCGGCTCCAACGCCCTGCACGGCGAGGGCGACATCTTCGTGGCCGAGGCGGACGAATCGGACCGCAGTTTCCACAAGTACGCGCCCGAGGTCGCGATCGTCCTCAACGTGGAGCTCGACCACCACGCCAACTACGCGTCCATCGACGAGATCTACGAGTCCTTCGAGACGTTCGCCGGACGGATCGTGCCCGGCGGCACGCTGGTGATCAACGCGGACCACGAGGGCGCGCGGGAGCTGACCCGGCGACTGGCCGGTGCGGTGCGGACGGTCACCTACGGCGACGCGGCGGACGCCGACGTCCGTGTGCTGTCCGTCGTCCCGCAGGGGCTGAAGAGCGAGGTCACGGTCCTGCTGGGCGGCGAGGAACTCACCTTCACGGTCTCCGTCCCCGGCCGTCACTACGCGCACAACGCGGTGGCCGCGCTCGCGGCGGGCGTCGCGCTGGGTGTCCCGGCCGCCGAGCTGGCGACGGCCCTGGCCGCCTACACCGGCGTGAAGCGCCGCCTGCAGTTGAAGGGCGAGGCGGCCGGCGTCCAGGTCATCGACTCCTACGCCCACCACCCGACCGAGATGACGGCCGACCTGGAGGCGATGCGCGCTGCCGCGGGCGACGCCCGGATCCTGGTCGTCTTCCAGCCGCACCTCTTCTCCCGCACGCAGGAGCTCGGCAAGGAGATGGGCCAGTCCCTGGCCCTGGCGGACGCCTCCGTCGTCCTCGACATCTACCCGGCCCGCGAGGACCCGATCCCCGGCGTGACCAGCGAGCTGATCATCGAGGCGGCGCGGGCCGCGGGCGCGGACGTGACGCCCGTCCACGACAAGGCGGACGTGCCGTCGGTCGTCGCGGGAATGGCGAAGGCCGGTGATCTCGTTCTCACCATGGGCGCGGGTGACGTGACGGACCTCGGCCCGCGGATTCTGGACCGTCTCGCACAGCAGTAAGGGGCTGAGCTTCATGTCGTACGACGTCGAAAAGCCGGACGAGCAGTGGCGCGCGGAGCTGACCCCCTCCGAGTACGCGGTGCTGCGGCAGGCCGCCACCGAGCCCGCCTTCACCGGTGAGTACACCAACACCAAGACGACGGGCGTCTACTCCTGCCGGGCCTGCGGCGCCGAACTGTTCACCTCGGACACGAAGTTCGACTCCCACTGCGGCTGGCCGTCCTTCTTCGACCCGAAGGACACCGACGCCGTGGAGATCGTCGAGGACCGCTCGCACGGGATGGTGCGGACCGAGGTGCGCTGCGCGCGATGCGGGTCGCACCTCGGTCACGTGTTCGAGGGCGAGGGGTACGCGACGCCGACGGACCAGCGGTACTGCATCAACAGTATTTCGCTGAGTCTGACGCCGGTAGAGGGCTGAGCGCCCGTCGGCCGTGGCGCTCGTTGCGTGGAGTGCGCCGCGGCCACAGGAGGACGTAGCCGGCGGATCCGGCCGCGAAGGCCAGGCGGATGAAGCCCTGAGCGGACGCGGAGGGGACCAGGATGGCGCTGCCGTAGAGGGAGATCAGGGCGAGCCAGCTGACCCATGGGACCAGGCGGCGCTGGCCGATCGAGTCCCAGAGCAGGGTGCCCAGGAGGACCGAGGCGTTGTAGTACGTGTACACGCTCGGGTCCAGGACGATACGGGCGTCGGCGGCCAGCAGCACGACCGCCGGCCACCGGCGCCGGTGGACGGCCAGCGCGCCGAGGGCGATGCCGAGGGCCATCTGGGCGGGGCGGTCCCACCAGGGGGTGGCCGGGTCCTGCACCCCGAACCAGCGCAGGGACGACGCGGGCTGGTTGGGGATCGTGAAGTGCGCCGCGGCCAGGGTGTCCAGGTGCGTGAGGTAGAAGGGGAGCCACGCGACGGCCACCAGGCCGACGGCCCAGGCGGCGGAGCGCAGGAGTGCGGGGCGCGGCAGTGCCAGCAGGAGCGGCAGGAAGCCGACCGCCCAGGGTTTCGAGTCCACCGCCAGGGCCAGGAGAACACCCACAGCGGTGGCGTTGCCGCGGACCAGCGCGCGGACGGCGAGGGTGGTGAAGAACAGCGCCAGGACGTCGTCGAGGTGGGCGAAACGCACCGAGACCTCCACCCACATGGGGATGAAGGCCGCCCCGGCGATCAGCACGCGCTGCTGGAGGCGTCTGTGGTTCAGGCCTGTTCCCCGGTAGTGGTCGGCGGCGGCGCGGCCGACCAGCACCAGCATGTAGAGGCCCAGGCCGGACATGAAGGCGTCGGCGAGCTTCTCGCCCAGCGCAGCGTGGAACGGGGCGAACAGCCCGGCGACCAGGAAGCTGACCGGGCCGATCTGCAGCTCGGGGTGGTTGGCGTAGAGGGCGAGGCCGCCGCCCGGTATCTGATTGAAGAGCAGCTGCTGACCGGTCCTCAGATAGTGCCAGGACACGGCCGTGTGACGTTCGGCCACCACGAACCAGACGACCGTCCACAGGGTCAGCAGCGCATGGTGCCACCGCAGCGGGTAGCGGCCGATCCGGCCGACCCACACCCCGTCCCTCGGCCCGGACGCCGCCTTCTCCCGGTTTTGCACGCTCCGTCCTTCCCCTCTGCCCTATAGAGGGGGGCTCGGCGCTGTGGGTTGCTCACTTCGGCCGCCGAATCGCGCACTCCTTCAGGGTGAGGGGTCGGGTGTCGCCCGCGATGCGGCTGCACACGACGTGGGTCTCGGATGTGCCGCCCGCGGTGCGGTGCACCTCCTTGAGGACGATGCTCTGGCCGGTGCGGTCGCCGTACAGCGGAGCGCCGGTGAAGTCGATGGTGCCGGTGGCCATGCCCTCGATCCTGACCGTGCGCAGGTTCACCCAGGTCGAGGCCCGGCTCTGCGGCGTGTCGTGCGGGGTGGCCGCGTAGTACAGGGCACGGGTCGCGTCGTGCGCGAGGGCGGTCTGGCCGCTGGCCAGAATCGGGCTGTCATAGCTCAGGGTGCGTCCTGCCAGGCCCGGCAGGTGGTCGGCCGCGTCCACGTAGAAGCTCGTCCGGGTGGCGGCCTTCTTCAGCTCGGCGAGGGCCGCGTGGTACAGCGTGACGTCGGGCGCGGGCGCCACGGCATCCTTCCCGCCGGTGAAGGAGACCTTGGAGAGGTCGTCACCCGTGAGGATGGCCAGGGGCTTCTCGGAGCAGCCCGTCTCGGCGGACAGCTGGGTCATCAGGGGTTCCACGTCCTCCGCGCGCCCGGCGAAGTAGACCACGGACGGGATCCGGTCGCCGCGGCAGATCTCCGCGGCGTGCTCGCGGAGTTCGGGGTTGCCGCCCTTCAGCGTGTAGCGACGCTGCCCAAGGAGTGTGAAGCCGCGGTCGGCGAGCATCCGCTGTCCGTAGCGCGCCTGTTCCTCGGTGTACCGGTCGTCGGTCCGGGCCGTGTCCCGGGCGAGCACCAGCGCGTACTGCCGCTTGCCCGGCGTGCGCAACTGGGCGGCGATCAGGCCCATCTGCCGGGTCTGCCATTCGTCGGTGGCGGCCAGGCTGAACCAGTTCGCGTACTGGCGGGGCAGATAGGTGGCCGAGTTCGTGCCGGAGACGATCGGCAGCCCCGCCTTCATGAGGATGTCGGTGGTCTTCCCGCTCGACTCGAGGTCGCGGCCGGTGCCGACGACCCCCACCACACTGGGGTCGTGGGCGGCGTACGCGGCGATCGCCTCGGCCATGTCGGTCTGGTGGCCCAGGTCCACGCCGCCGTTCGCGAGCAGGACGCGCAGTTTCACGGTGTAGTTCTTGTTGATGACGGCCTGGGCCAGGTAGACGCCCGCCAGTTCCTCGGCGCCCTTCACGAGTGAGGTTCCCTGGGAGCGACCGGCGCTGAGCGGGCCGGCGTAGACCACCGTGACGTAGTCGTCGGCGTGGTGGGTGAGGACGTCCTCGTTCTGCCCGGCGATGCCCTGCTCCAACTCGGCCACGGTCCAGGGCGGTTCGTCACCGGTGGACAGCGGCTTGGCGTCGCCGCCCACGGCGGGCTTGGGCAGCCAGTCGGAGAAGCGCACGCCGTTCGTCGCGATGCCGATGCACTCCGTGCCGCCGCCGGGAGCATGCTCGCGCCGGGTGTCGCGGTTGGCGGTCAGCAGCGACGCCGAACAGTACCGGTCGTCGAGGGTCTCGGCCCGCATGATCGTGGCCGCGGCCAGCAGCGCGACCACCAGCACCAGCGAATGCAGGGCCCACACCATACGGGCGAACGTCGGCCGGGTGGACGCCCGCAGATGCACCCGCCGTTCCTCTATCGGGTCCAGCTGGTCGTGCGGCAGCGGGATCTTCATCACCCAGGGCAGTACGGACCGGTCGCGGCTCGGCGACTGCTCGGCGCGCAGCCGCTGCCCCCATTCCCGGTGCCAGGTGCGCAGCCGGTCGCTGAGTCTGCGGTGCTGGGTGCCCGGGGCCGGTACCGGAGGAGGGCCCCCGTGATCCAGTCGCGGCACGTCCTGCTCGCGCACCGCGGCGAAGACCAGCAGCGGATCGAGCTCGCTGCGTCGGCTGCGTACGTCGCTGACGGCGCGGATGAGTTCGATGCCGCCGTTCGCCGCGTCGGCACGGGGCAGGAACAGCACCGGAGGGCGCGGGCGTTTGAAGCCGCGCAGGTCCCAGCTCTGACGGCGATGGTTGTCCCGCAGGTCCTCCCGCAGGGCCAGCACGCACAGCTGGAGGTGGAAGTCGCCGCCCGTCGTGAGCGCCTCGGCCACGTCGTACGCCCGGGCCGCGATCGCCCGCCAGGAACGCACCGGACGCAGCAGCGAGACCTCGGTCGGGTTCTCCTGGTCCGCGGCCCTGAGGAAGGTCGTGGTCATGAACCAGCGGCTCTCCCGGCGCAGCCACAGGAAGATCGGCGCCCGGCCCGGCAGCGCGTAGTTGAGGACCGTGAGCAGGGCGAGGAAGCCGAGGCCCGAGGCCGCCGCCATGTACCAGGCACTGCGGGCGAGCAGCGCGGCGAGCACGGTCACCAGACTCGCCGGCAGGATGTGCGCCATGTCGAACAGGGGCAGGCCCGAGCGCCAGCGGGCGGTGCCCTCCGGCCGCCAGCGCTGGGCGGCCAACTGGTCGAGCAGCAGCTGCCGCCGGCCCTGGTCGGACGCCGGGCGGCCGGGAGCGGCCCAGCTGTCTCCCAGCGTCCTGACCGCGTCGTCGATGGCGTGGACCAGGCGCAGCCGGGGAAACGCGTACCGCCGGTAGACGGACGCCCGGCCGCCCCACTTCTTGGGGTCGCTCAGTGCCCGCACCATCGCCGCGGCCCGGCGGACCTCCGAGTCGCCCTCGTACGCGTCCTGGGCCACCGCGCAGCGCGTGCCGTGCGCCTCCTGTCCCTCGTACAGCTGCTGGACCAGCCCGGACACCGCCTCGTCGTCCGAGCCGCCCTGCGCGTGCACGACGAACACCGGCATCGGCGGCTCGCTCGTGCGGAACTCCTGGATGAGGATTTCGAGCTGGTCCTGCAGATCGACGCCGGCGCCGGTCTCCGGCATGCCGTCATGGCCTCCGGGACAGTTCGACGGGCCCCTGCGGTCACCCCTCACCATGGCCAACCCCCGTTCACCTTGGGTGACTTACGAGGCTAGCGGGTGCGACTGGGGCGCAAGGGCCGTGTGCGCGACTTTCATGAACGTTTCTGCAACGGTCCTGGCGGTGCCGTGATCAGAGCACCTTCCGCTGCACCAGTGCCGAGAGCACCAGGGCGCCCGGCAGCAGGGGGAGCCAGACCGTCAGGACGCGGTAGCCGATGACGGCCGTCGCCGAGATGTCCACGGGGGCGCCGAGGGCGACCATGGCGAACACGACGGCCGCGTCCACGGGGCCGATGCCACCGGGCGCGGGCACGGCTCCGACGGCCGTGCTCGCGGCCAGGAACGCGAAGGCGACCTGTGCCCACGTCAGGGACAGACCGAGCGCCGACCCGACCGCGAAGATCACGCTCGCCTGCAGCAGCGGGGCGGCGGCCGCCCCTCCCCACAGGGCGAGGATCCGCGCGGGCCGGGTGTGCAGGACCTGTACGTCGGTGAGGGCGCAGCGCAGGGCGTCGAGGAGGGGGCGGCGCAGCGGTCGTACGGTCGCCACGAGCAGGACGCCGATGGTGAGGCCGAGCGTGGCGCCGGCGGCGATCAGGAGCAACGTGTGCTTGTCCGGCACCAGTTCGCCGGTCAGCAGCAGGTCGGGGTAGGCCACCAGGAAGACGAGGAGCACCAGCGTCTTCGCGATCGGCCGGACCACCGAGTACAGGGCGAGCGAGGCGGTGGCGCGGGTCAGCGGGATGCCCTGGCCGCGCAGAAAACGCAGGGTGACGGCATGGGCGCCGATGCTGGCCGGCAGCACGTGGTTGGCGGCGCCGGCGGCGAACTGCGAGGCGATCAGCAGACCCGTCGGAAGCCGCTCCGGCAGGGCGCCCTGCCGGACGCAGGCGGAGGACAGCCAGCCCAGGCAGGTGAAGAAGAACGCGACCAGCAGCCACCAGGGGTCGGCGGAGGCGAGCCGCGCGGTGCCGTCGTGGACGGTGCGCCAGTCGGCCACGGCCCAGATGCCGATCAGCAGCACGGGCAGGATCACCAGTGACCGGCGCAGCAGGGGGGCGGGGGAGGCGAGGCGAAGGGGGGAGGGGGCGGGAGCGGCGAGCGGGGAGGCAGTGCAGGGGACCGTGGCGGGGAGCGGTCCTGGGACGTTTTCGAGCGGGAGCAGGGACACGGCGCACGTCGTCCTTTCGCGTCGGCCGGGCGACGGGGTGCGGGTGCGGGACAGGAGGGGACGGCGGAACCGTTCCCGTTCGGTGTGACGGTGCGGTGTCCGTGAACCCAATGGGCGCGGGCGGGTGGACGACGCGGCGGACTTACGCCGCCCACGGCGGGCGGCAGGGTGTCCGCAGGGGCCCAGGAGGCTGTGGCACGCCGCTGCGGAGCCCTCCTGGTACCCCTCAAAGTACCCTGCGGATGAATCGTTCAACCAATGAAGTGTTGACTTTTGGCTTGATAAGCCACCACCATCCTGGAGTGACCTCCGAGCAGGTGTGTGTGGCCCCGGCCCCGTCCTCCGTCTCCTCCGACCTGGACGAGGCGGTGCACCGCTGTCTCGTCGCAGGCTTCGAGGGCACGACGGCCTTCCCCGACACCCTCAAGCGGCTCGTCGACCGGGGCCTGGGCGGCGTCATCCTGTTCACGCGCAACGTACGTGACGCGGAGCAGGTCCGGCAGCTCACCGACGCACTGCGCGCGCTCCGGCCCGATCTGATGGTGGCCGTCGACAACGAGGGCGGCGGCATCGGTCACCTGGTCGGCGCGGGTGCCCCCGAGGTCCCCGGCTCCTACGCCCTCGGCGTCGCCGACGACCCGGCGCTGACCGCCCGCTGCGCCGACGCGCTCGCCGGCCACCTGGCCACGCTCGGGATCACCGCCTCGTACGCTCCCGTCGCCGACCTCCAGCACCAGCCGCGCAACCCGATCGTGCGCACCCGCTCCTTCGGCGCCGACCCGCGGCTCGCCGCCCGTCACCTGCATGCCTGGATCACCGCCACCGAAGCCCGTGGCATAGCCTCCTGCGCCAAGCACTTCCCCGGCCACGGCGGCACCGAGACGGACAGCCACTACGACCTCGCGGTGGACCCGCGGCCGCAGGACGAACTCCTCGCCGACATCGAACCCTTCCGTGCGGCCGTCGCCGCCGGGGTGCCGATGTTGATGAGCGCGCACGTCGTCTACCCGGCCCTGGACGCCAACCGGCCCGCCACCCTCAGCCGCCGCATCCTGGGCGACCTGCTCCGTCACGAGATCGGCTTCGACGGCGTGCTGGTCAGCGACGCCCTGGAGATGAAGGCGATCTCCGACGGTTACGGCGAGGCGGCCGGTGCGCGTATCGCCCTCGCGGCGGGCGCGGACCAGGTGATCGTCGCCGTACCGGACCTGGAGGTCACGCTGGGCTGCCGGGACGCGCTGCTCGACGCCGTGGAATCAGGTCTGCTGTCCGACGAGCGGGTGTGGGAGGCGGCGGGGCGGGTGCAACGGCTCGCCGAGCGGTACGCCACCCCTGCCGGGCCGGTGGCCGGCTGGGACGCCGGGGCCGGGCTGGAGGCGGCGCGGCGCGCCGTGCGCAGCCGGGCCGTGCCGCCGCCCGTGCGCGGCGCCCATGTCGTCGACCTCTTCCCGCCTCCGCACCCCGCCCTCAACTGGGGCGGCGAGGACCTCCTGACCGAGCTGCGCCCCTTCGACCCCACCGCGGGCGGCACGGCGGTGGGCGGGGAGCCGGCCGACCCGGGAGCCCTGATCGACTGCATCCTGCGCATGTCCGCCGCCACGCCCCTGGTCGTGGCCACGTGCGACGCCGGACTGCATCCCTGGCAGGCGCGCTTCCGGGACGCCCTGCTGGCCCGGCGTCCGGACGCGATACGCGTGGACACCGGGCTCCCGGAGGGCGGCGACCTGTTCTCCTACGGGCGTGGGCGCGTCAATCTGCGGGCCGTGGCCGAGGTACTCGCCGGCGTCTGACGGCCGTCACGGCAGTCGTGCGGTCGTCACCGCAGTCGTACGGTCTTCTCGATTCCGCGCGCCGCCAAGTACTCGGCGTCGTCCGCCCGTTCGGCGAGCACCACCGCCGGGCGTCCGCCCTGCTTGCGCAGTCGCATCCACTCCTCGAAGTACGCACCGCCCGGACCGGACACGGAGCGGGTGGCGGGCGTGCAGTCCAACACCAGTGCCGTGTAGCGGAGTTGGGGGGAGGCGGGCTTCGCGCGCAGCTCGGCGACCGTCTCCGACAGGGCCTCGGCGATCGGCTTGGCACGGCCCGCGGGGTCGAACAGGCCCAGGGTGTACTCCAGTTCCGGGTAGTCGGCCAGCGCGCGGTCCACGTCGTGGGAGCACCACCAGGTCACGCCCCAAAGCCCTTGGCAGTCGGCCGCGTTGAGGACCGTGTCGCGGGCGAAGCGCGGGGCGTCCGCCGCCGGGATGTGCGGCTCGGGCGCGCCGGTCTCCTGGACCCACACGGGGCGGGCGGGATCGTCGGCGTACGCCTTCGCCAGTTCCGTGCCGTACTCGGCGAGGTGCAGCACCTCGAAGGAGCCGGGACCGTACCGGCCGGCGCAGTTGGCGGAGAACACCCAGGGGTGGACGGTCGTCACGTCGCCCTTGCGGGCCGAGGCCTCGGGGGTGAACGGGTGGTCGTCGCCGTACCAGGCGGCGTCGTAGGCGGAGTGCGTGGCCAGCTGTCCCGGGCGCAGTCCCTCCCGGGCGGCCGTCAGCAGGGTGTCGAGGTAGTGGTCGACCTCGTCCACCGTCACCGGGTTGTGCTCGACCAGGTTGTTGAGCTCGTTGCCCAGCTGCAGGCCGATGAGGTTGGGGCGGCCGGCGAGGGCGCGGCCGAGCGTGCGCAGCAGCTGCGCCTGCGCGTCGACGGCCTCGGGGTCGGTGAAGACGTTGCGGTGGTGCCAGCTGCGGGTCCACTCCGGATAGAAGTCGAAGCTGGAGAGGTGGCCCTGCACGCCGTCCACCATCACGTCGAGGCCGGCCTCGGCCGCCAGGTCGACCAGTCGCACCAGCTGGTCGACGGCCGCGGTGCGGATGAGGGTGCGGTTGGGCTGGAGCAGCGGCCAGAGGTGGAAGACCCGGACGTGGTCGAGGCCGAGGCCGGCTATCTGGGCCAGGTCCTCGCGGGCGTGCAGCGGGTCGAAGTCGTGCCAGGAGTGGAACCAGCCGCGGCGGGGCGTGTAGTTGACGCCGAAGCGGAGTGGATGGATGGGATCCTCCTCGGGTCGGGGCGGGGCCCCGAAGGCGGGACCTGTCCGTGGGACGGGGCTTGTCTCTGCTGAATGTATCAACCACCATGGTCGGTAATGAATAGCGATTTGAACCAAGCTTCCGGCGGATCGGAACCGGCTGCGGAACCGGCTGCGGGGCCGGCGCTGGTGGTCGGCCTCGACGCGGGCGGTACCCGCACCCGGGCCGTCCTCGCCGCGGCGGCGGACGGCCGTGTCCTCGGCGAGGGCGCCGCAGGTCCGGGCAACGCCCTCACCGTCCCGCTGCCCCGGCTCGCCGAGAACCTCGCCGAGGCCGTGGCCCGCGCGGTGCCGGCGTCCGCGCGGGGCCGTGTCGTGGCGGTGGCCGGTGGCTTCGCGGGCGCCACGGGGGCATCGGAGGACGAACCCGGTCGTCTCAACGCACTGGCCGCCCTGGCCGCGGCGCTGGGGCCGCTCGGCATCACGACGGGCCGGATCGGCATCAGCAGCGACATCGAGGCCGCCTTCGCCTCCGCTCCGGGCACCCCGGCCGACGGCCTCGCGCTGGTCGCCGGTACGGGCGCCGTCGCGATGCGCATCACCGACCGCCGCTGCACGGCCACCGTCGACGGGGACGGCTGGCTCCTCGGCGACGACGGCAGCGGCTTCTGGATCGGCCGTGAGGCGGTCCGTGCCGCGCTGCGGATGGCGGACGGGAGGGGTGGGGCGACCGTCCTTGCGGCAGCGGTGGGCAGGGCGCTGGGGCTGCCGCCGGAGGTCCTGCCGGACGCCGGCTCCGCCGACCCCGAGACCGAGGGGTCGCTCGCCGGTTCCGGGGCGGGCGACCCCTCCTACGACACTCCCGTGCCTCCTGGCTGGCCCCGCCCCCGCCGCGAGGCCTACCGCATGCATCTGCTCCCCGTCGTCATGGCCGGGCCCCCGACCCGGCTGGCCCGCCTCGCCCCGCTCGTGGCCGAGGCGGCCCGGGAGAAGGACCGTGTGGCGGCGGAGATCCTCGACGGGGCGGTGGACCGGCTGACCGACAGCATCCGGGCGCTGGAGCCACGAGGCGGCGAACGCGTCGTCGCGACCGGCGGCCTGCTCGGCCCCGAAGGCCCCCTGAGCGCCCCCCTCACCGCCCGCCTCGAAACCCTCGGCCTCACCCTCGACTGGGTGGCCGACGGCTGCCCCGGAGCCGTCGCCTTCGCCCGCCTCCTCATCTGACCGGCACACACGAATGACCGGCACACACGAATGAACCGGCACACCAGAAAGGACCGGCCGCATGCCGACTCCACAACCCGCGGCCGACCGCGCCGGACCCACCCCCCAAGGCGGTGCCGTCCATGGAGAGTCGGCGGTCTTGAACGACCGCGTCCGCGACGGCGGTCCCGCGTACCTGGACCCCACCGCCCCCGTCGAAACCCGCGTCCGCGACCTCCTCTCCCGTATGACCCTGCGGGAGAAGGCCGGGCAGGTCAATCAGCGGATGTATGGCTGGGACGCCTACCGGCGGGCCCCGGGCGGGGGTTATGAACTCACCGACGCCCTGTACACCGAGACGGAGCGATTCGAGGGACTCGGTGCGCTCTACGGGCTGATGCGTGCCGATGCCTGGTCGGGTGTCGGGCACGGCGAAGGTCCGGGGGCGCACGACAGCGCGGGCCTGGCCGAACTGGTGCAGCGGCATGTCGTCGGGCGCAGCCGGCTCGGTGTTCCCGCGCTGTTCGTCGAGGAGGTGCCGCACGGCCACATGGCCCTGGACGGCACGGTGCTGCCCGTCAACCTGGCCGTCGGCGCCACCTGGGACCCCGAGCTGTACCAGCGCGCCGCCGCCCACGCCGCCGCCGAACTCCGGGCCCGCGGCGGCCATGTGGCCCTCACCTCGGCCCTCGACATCGCCCGCGACCCCCGCTGGGGCCGTACCGAGGAGTGCTTCGGCGAGGACCCCCACCTGGCCGCCCGCCTGACAGAGGCCCTCGTGCGCGGCATGCAGGGAGAGCCCACCGAGTACTTCGCCGCCGACAAGGCCCCCGTCGTCCTCAAGCACTTCGCCGGGCAGGGCGCCACCGTCGGCGGCCGCAACTCCGCCGAGTCCGAGCTGGGCCGGAGGGAACTGCACGAGATCCATCTCCCGGCCGCCCGCGCGGGCATCCGGGCCGGAGCGGCCGGTGTCATGGCCGCGTACAACGAGGTCGACGGGACGCCGTGTTCCGGCAACCGCGCCCTGCTCACCGGACTCCTGCGCGAGAGCTGGGGCTTCGAGGGCCTGGTGATGGCGGACGGGCTGGCCGTGGACCGACTGGCCCGCATCACCGGGGACAAGGTCTCCGCGGGCGCCCTCGCCCTCGACGCGGGCGTGGACCTGAGCCTGTGGGACGAGGGCTTCACGCACCTTGCGGAGGCGGTCGAGCGCGGGCTCGTCGAGGAGTCCGTCCTGGACGCCGCCGTCGCCCGCGTCCTGCGCCTGAAGTTCCGCCTCGGACTCTTCGAACGGCCCTACGGGGACGGCGCGTTTCCCTCTCCCGAGCAGGGCCGGGCGTTGAGCACCGCCCTGGCCCGCGCCTCGGTCACCCTCCTGCACAACAACGGCGGCGCCCTGCCGATCCCGGCGACCGTCTCCCGTATCGCCGTCCTGGGTCCGCAAGCCGCCACGCCCGCCCACCAGTCGGGCGACTACACGGCTCCTCAACGCACCGGCAGCAGCGTCCTCGACGGGCTGCGCACGCTCGCCCCGCCCGGCACCGACATCCGGCACGCCCGTGGCTGCGCCCTCACCGGCGGCGATCTCTCCGGCATCCCGGAGGCGGTCGCCACTGCCGCCGCCTCCGACGTCGCCGTGCTGGTGCTGGGCGGCAGCAGCGCCCGCAGCCCCGAGACGGACTTCGCCGCCAACGGGGCCGCGCTCACCGCCGTTTCCGAGATGACCTGCGGGGAAGGCGTCGACCTCGCCGGGCTGCGGCTGGGCAGGGCCCAGTACGTCCTGCTGGACGCCGTCGTCGCGACGGGCACGCCGACGGTGGTCGTCCTGGTCCAGGGCCGCCCGCATGTCGTGCCCGAGACCGCGGCCGCCCTGCTCACCGCCTGGTATCCGGGCCCGTGGGGCGGCGACGCGATCGCCGGGGTACTGCTCGGGCACGCGGATCCGCGCGGCCGGCTGCCGCTGTCCGTGCCCCGCTCTGCGGCCCAACTCCCCGTCCACTACAACCACAAGGACATCGAGTACGGCGGCTATGCGGACGAGGACGCCGAGCCGCAGCACTCCTTCGGGCACGGGCTGTCGTACACGACCTTCGCCTACGGCCCGCCCGGCACGGACGGGCACACCGTGACGGTCGACGTCACCAACACCGGTCGGCGGCACGGGCGTTCGGTCGTGCAGGTCTATCTGCGGCGTCTGATCACGTCCACCTGGCCGCGCACTCTCGAACTGTGCGCGTTCGAGGGTGTCGACCTGGCACCCGGCGAGTGCCGTACGGTCACCCTGCCCCTGGACAGGGACCGGCTCGCCGGGACCAGGACCGCGGAGATCCGGGTGGCCGAGTCCTCGCGGGCGGCGCTCACCGCCGTACCCGCGGTGCTGCACGTCAGAGCTTGACGGCTCCCGAGGAGACACCCTTGTAGAACCACCGCTGGGTGATCACGAACAGCACCAGGACCGGGATGACGGAGATCACCGAGCCGGCCATGACCACCCGCTGGTCGTAGCCGAACGACGAGCTCTGCAGCCGGGAGAGACCCAGCGTCAGCGTCATGTGGTCCTCGGAGCGCAGCACGATCAGCGGCCAGAGGAAGTCGTCCCAGGCGCTGATGAAGGTGTTGATCGTGACGACCAGGATCGCGCCCCACGCCGACGGCAGGTAGAGGTGGCGGAAGCGCTGCCACTCGCCCGCCCCGTCGAGCATCGCCGAGTCCTCGATCTCGCGCGGCACCGCGAGGAACGCGCCGCGCATCAGCAGGACGTTGATGGCGCCCACGAACCCGGGCAGCCACACGCCCACCAGGTTGTCCACAAGGCCCAGGTCGCGGATGCTCAGGAACAGCGACACCATGATCGACTCGAAGGGGAACATCATCGAGGCGACCAGCACGACCCAGACCGCCTTGCGGCCCTTCCAGCCGGGCTTGGAGAGCATGTAGCCGGCCGTGGTGGAGAACACCAGCTGACTGGCGATCGACAGCACGACCACGAGCGCGCTGTTCCTGATGTACGTGGCCACCGGCACCTGGTCGAAGACCTGCCGGTAGGCCCGCAGGGTCGGATGGTGGGGAAGCAGCGAGGCGTTCGCGCCGAAGACGTCCTCGCTCGTGCTCTTCAGCGAGGCCAGGAGCTGCCAGACCAGCGGGCCGACCGTGATCCCGAGCACGAAGAGCAACAGCAGGTAGCGGACGACGAGTTCGCGGGGACGGCCGTGGTCCCGCCAGCGCGGCACCAGGCGCCGGGGCTTGTCCACTGCGGTCGTCATGCCTCGTCCTCCTTGGTCAGGCGCTGCGCCAGCAGGGTCAGTCCGAGGGTCAGCACGAACAGCGCCACGCTGACCGCCGAGCCGTAACCCGCGTTGCCGGTCAGCGGGTCCAGGCCGACGTCCCGGATGTAGAAGGGCAGGGTGCGGTCGGCGCCGCCGGGGCCTCCGGTCGAGCTGCCCAGCATGTAGATCTCCGTGAACACCCTGAGGGAGCCGATGCCGGTGAGCGTGCCGACGAGCATCATGGCCTGCCGTACGCCCGGCATGGTGATGTGCCAGAAGCGGCGGACGCTACCCGCGCCGTCCATGGAGGCCGCCTCGTGCAGCTCCCTGGGCACGTTCCCCAGCGCGGCCAGATAGAAGATCATGTACCAGCCGAGCCCCTTCCACAGCGTCAGGCCCATCGCGGAGAAGAGGATGAGCCAGGAGTCGGAGAGGAACGGGACGGCGGACCTGATCAAGTGGGCTCTCTGCAACCAGGTGTTGACGAGTCCGTCGTCGGCGAGCAGCCACTGCCAGCTCAGGCCGACGACCACGCTGGAGGCGAGGACGGGCGTGTAGAAGGCCGAGCGGAAGAAGCCGATGCCGGGCAGGTTCTTCTCCACCAGGACGGCCAGCATCAGCGGCAGCAGCACCATCAGCGGTACGACGATCACCGCGTACAGAACGCTGTTGCGGGTCGCCAGCCAGAAGTCGGAGTCGCCCAGCATCCGGCTGTAGTTGTCCAGCCCGACGAAGCTCGCGGCGCCGCCGAGCGGCTTGGCGTTGGTGAACGACAGCAGGACGGTGTTGAGGAACGGGAAGACGCCGAAGACCACCGCGCAGACGATCGCGGGCGCGGTCCACAGCCAGGGCAGCCACCAACGGCGGTACAGCGCCGCGCCGTTGGCGCCCGGCGCGGGGCCCGGCAGCAGCGCCCGGACCACGCGGCGGGCGCGGGACGGGGCCGTGCCCGGCGCGGCGGCTGTGCGCTCCGCACCGGGCACGGACACCGGCTTCACGGTCTGTGTCGCCACGGTCAGCCCGCCTGCTTCAGCAGCTCGTCGGCCTTGGACTGGGCATCCTTGACGGCCTGTTCGGGGCTCTTCTTGCCCTGCATGGCCAGCTGCACCTGGGCCACGATCGCGTTCTGCACGGCCGGGGAGAGGTTGGTCTGGTAGGCGGTGGTGGTCTTCAGTTGCTCGGCGACGAGCTTGCGGGCCTGGGAGAAGGGGTCGCTGCCGGTGGTCTTCTGGAAGAACGGGTCGTTCAGCGAGGACGTGGTCGTCGGGAAGATCACCACGTTCGGGTCCTTGCACCAGGCCGTCTGGTTCTCGGCGTTGGTGAGGAACTCCGCGAACGACAGGGCCACCGGGGCGTGCTTGCTGGTCGCGGCGACCGATATGTACTGCGGGGCGGCCGTGGTGTGGCCGAGCGCGTCGAAGGGCTGCTGGCCGACGCCCGTCCTGGCGTAGACGGACGGGCTGTTCTGCTTCACGAAGCGCACGAAGCTCGGGTTCGTCGAGCCGTAGGCGACCTTGCCCTGGCTGTACAGCGTGGAGGGGTCGTTGCTGGAGGACAGCGAGTCCTTCGGCATGGCCCCTTCCTTGTACAGCTTCGCCATCCACGCGACCCACTGCGTGGTCCGCGGATCGTCGGCGAAGACCGCGGACCTGCCGTCGGCGGACAGCGTCCTGATGTTCATCTGGTCGAAGTCGGCCGGGATCCGCCAGACCGGGTTGGCCATCGTCGCGTAGTACTTGCCCTTGGCCGCCTTGGCGATCTTCTCGTAGTCCGCGAAGAGCCCGAACAGGGTCGTCGGCGGCTTCGCGGGGTCGACCCCGGCCTTCTTCAGCAGCTCGGTGTTGTACGTCAGCAGGACGCCGCCGGTGTACCAGGGGAGCGTGGTGTGGATCGCCGAGCCCGAGGCGTCCTTGAAGGTGCTGGACTTCCAGAAGGCCGGGACGAACGGCTTGGCCACGTCGGGGTCCTTGGCGCCCACGTTGAGCAGGTAGCCCGCCTTGGTGAGGGCGGTGGCCGTCTCGGCGTTCACGTTGATGACGTCCGGCAGCGTGCAGGCCTGGGCGTCGGCGACGGTGCGCTGGGTGAACGTGTTGTCGCCGGGATCGTCGATCCACTTGACCTTGGCGCCGGGGTGGGCCTTCTCGAAGTCGTCGATCACTCCGTTGAAGAAATCACCGAAGTCCTTCTTCAGATTGGTCGTCTGGAAAGTGATCTGGCCCTTGATGTCACCCGTCAGCCTGCCGGAGCCTACGTTGCCCTTGTCGACCTTGCAGCCTCCGGCGGTGGAGTCCCCGCCACCGGATGCGCCGGACAGGCCGCAGCCGGCCGCCGTCAGCGTCAGTGTGATGATTCCCGCCACGGATGCGGTCAGTCTTCCAGCGCGCATGTCCACCCTCCTGGGACCAGCCGAGAGGCTGGTTCAATCAACCAACTTCGACTCCGATTGATGAAAATGTGGACCAGAATTCATCGGAGGTCAATGGGTTGCCGTGTTGCGTTTAGGTTCCGCCCGTGATCAGTGGCGGTGTTCGTGGTCAGGGTGCGACGGATCGCCGGGGTGCTCATGTCCGGCGGCGTACACCACATCGGCGCGTGCCTGGTCGAACCAGTCGAAGAAGGCGCGGTGGCCGGCCGCCCGGCCGAGCTCGTGTGCGATGCCCTCGCGGGCCTGTTGGTACGGCAGGAAGTCCGCGGGTGCCGTCCTTCCGAACGGGTCCACGCCGCGCCGTAGCGCGTCCGGGGTCAGGTACCGGTCCCGGTTGCGCTCGTAGTAGTCCCGTAGGGCGGCCTCGGGGACGTCCTGTTGCCGCTCCAGCTCGGCCAGCAGCAGGCGGGCGGCCGCCGAGTGGGCGAGGGTCGCGGCGACGATGCTGCCGAGGTCGGCGACGTCGGTGCCGGCGATGGCGAGCACGCGGGTCGGTGACACTTCCGCCGGTGGCTCCAACCCCCGTTCCTGGCAGGCTCGTCGGGCGAGTTCGTCGGCGACCACCACCTGGGTGGCCCAGCGCCTGCGCTGCCGCTCGGCCTGGACCGAGAGCGCCGGCGGTGGTGCCGCGTTGTGCCGTCGGGCGTCCGCCGCGCCGTTGTGGCTGCTCGCGCTCCGCGGCGGAGCCGCATCTCGATACGGCCCCGCGCCCCTTGAGGGCGTGACGGTCTCCAGGAAGGCGTCCACGCGCTCTTTCGGGACCGCTTCACCCCGTACGACGGCCGCGTGTTCCGTCATGGCGTCACCTCCAGTGCGATCGCCTTCGTGTAGGCGACCCGGCCATGGCAGGCGACCTTTGCCATCAGCCAGTACGAGCCCGGCGGCATCGCGCCGCCGTCCACGTCGATCCAGCGGTCCAGTTGCTCCCCGGCAGCCACCGTGAACCCCTGGCAGCCGGGGCCGACACCTGCCCACGTGCCCCAGGAGGACACGGCCCACAGGGTGCCGTTGACCGGGCCGCGGGTGCGGTTGTGCAGGGTCACCGGGACCTGGGCCCGCTCGCCCCGGCCAACGGTGACCTGCTCAACACCCAGATCGACGACCAGAGTCGGACCAGGAGCGGTGCCCGGCACCTCCAACGCCACCACATCCTCGTACGTCTGCCCCTCGTACGACAGCCGCGCCGCCAGCCAGTGCCGGCCGGGCGGGGCGTCGGGCAAAGGCGTCACCGTGACCTCGGTGAGCGTGAACCCGTTCGGGCCGAGTGCGTACGGCAGTTCGGCGGGCTCGGCGGACCAGCCGGGCGGGACGTCGACGCTCACGGTGCCGGAGACGGGGGCGTCGGTCAGCTCCGAGGCGATCCGGACCGTCGCGGTGACAGGACCGCCGGAAGCGGTCAGCGTGGTCGGCGAGACATACACCGCGACCGGCATGTTGCCGCGCGGCGCCGGGCCGGAGTTGTGCAGCCAGTAGCGGGTGTGGATCGGCTGGGCGGGCTCGTGGGCGGCGACTTCGGGGCCGTACGGGAGTCTGGCGCCCTCGGGTGGCGTGGCCAGCACGGTCGCCACCTCGAAGCCCGTCAGACCCACGCCGAGTGCTCCCTGCCCGTCGGGTGCCAGTGCTTCCCCGGGTGTCTCCAGGACGTCCGCCCGGGCGCCCCGCACCCACTCCTTCGGGCCGCGCACCCGCGCCCGCACCGGACGCCCGTTCACCTCGTGCATCCGTACGACGACCCCGCGCCCGGGATCGGCGGGCGCCACGCTTGCCCGCGCGAGCGGCGAACCGGCCGGCTTGAGGGCGTCGAGCAGGACGTCACCCGCGGGTTCGACGCTCAGCAGGGCCAGCTCCCTCGGCAGATCGCCCGTGCGCGCGGCGCCCCGTATCCGCGCGGTCAGCGGATGCGCGGCGCCCCGTATCCGCGCGGTCAGGGGATGGTTGAACTCATGGCCCACGCGCGGCAGTTGCTGCTGACGCCAGTCGCCCTCGCCGCCGACCACCGCGTACTCGAAGGTGTGGGACCAGCGTTGGAGCTGGAACGCCGAACCGTCGGGGGCCGTGCGGCGGGGCGGGTCGACCCAGATACCGGACGGCCAGCCCGTGCAGGAGCGCATCAGCGACATGTAGAGGTCACCCGAGGAGGTGACGACACAGCCGGGCGTGCCACGGTTGAGGACGGCGAAGCCGCGCCCGTCCCAGGCATCGCCCGGCGGCAGCGCCTCTCCGCCGCCCGCCGCCGTGGCCGTGACGGTCGCGTCGTCCAGGTCGGCGATCAGCGCGTCGACCGCCTTTGCGTCACCCTCGGCGTCGGTGCCCGCCACCACCAGCAGCGGCAGCCGTTCGAGGTCGCGCAGGTCGGCCCCGGGCACCCACTCCTCGCGCAGCCCGGCACGCGGAGCGACCCAGACGGCCGCCACGCCGCCCTCGGCGAGCCGGCGCCGCAGTTCACGTCCGGCTGCCGGGTCCCAGCCGAGTGCCTCGGCGACCACGGAGTTGCGGTCCGGGCCGCCGACGGCGATCCGGATGTCGGGCAGGTTGGAGTCGACCTCCAGGTCGCCGTAGCGCGGACCGCCGGCGATCGTCGAGGTCGCCGTGACTCCGGCGCGTACGAGGGCCGCCGCGAGGGGGGTGCCCAGCTCACCGGCCTCGTCCCAGGAGGCGTACACGAGCTCGGCGACACCGATCGAGCGGTGGCCGAGCAACGTGCCTGTGTCGTCCCGCAGTTCGACCCGTGCCGTCGACCCGAGCCCGAACCAGGTGTTGGCCGGGTTGTCCAGCGTCCAGGGGAACTGCTCGCTGTCCACGTCGACGAACCCGAACCCGCGGCCGATCACCGCGTCCGCCACCTCGTGCACCGGCAGTCCGCCCTGCACATCGGAGGGCCAGCGGACCCGGATCAGCCGGTCCGCGCCGTCGAAGCCGTCGATGGTGGTGGTCACGTCGAGGCGCGGCACACCGGTCCAGAGGGTCAGACGCTGGGTGTACCGGAACAGCCCGAGATCGGCCCGGACGGTGATGCGCGAGCCGGCGGGGGAGTGCTCGACCTCGACGTCCGCCCGCACATCACGGCTCCGGGCGGCGGTGGTGCCGGTCGGGGTGAGGTGCCAGGGGCCCTCGCCGAACCGCGGGTGCCGCGCGTACTCCTCCTGCACGACCAGTTCGTTGCCGATGTCCCCGGCGCGCAGCAGCTCCCGGCCGCCCTCGGCGAGCGCGCGCAGGCTGCTGACGCCGCCGCCGCGCGCGGGGTCGACCGTCACCTCGTAGAACTCGTTGCGGACGGTCGCGCCCCCGCCGGGTGCCCACTCGGGTGCGGAGCCCTCGGAGAGGGGGAGCGTCGTGTATCCCATGCCGGGCAACTCCGGTACGACGACATGGAGTTGGCCGTCCTCACGAACGGCGGGGAGACCGGGGGGCACGAGTCCCGGGTCGTCGATCGTCAGCACGTCCCGCCGCTGCCAGGTCGCGGAGTTGAAGACCACCAGGTCGGTGCCGGTGCCGGGCGTGACACGGTCGGCGAGGGCCTGCGTCGCGTCGGCGTGCACGGCCTGGGCGAGGTCGTGCAGCTCGCGCCAGCCGGTCATCAGGTCGATGTAGACCTGGTCGGACTCGGAGCCCGTGATGGCGTCGTGATGGGCGCCGTAGATCAGCTGCCGCCAGGCCTTGTCGAGTGCCGCGTCCGGATAGGGGTGCCCGGTGACGAGGGAGGCGAGCGTGGCCCAGGCCTCCGCGTCGGCGAGCAGCGTCTCGCCGTACCGCTGGGCCTGCTTGGTGTCGACGTAGGAGACGTCCTTGCCCGTGTAGACCGGGTTCATGTCCCGTGTCTGCGGGGAGGCCTTGCGGCCCTCGGCGTCGAGCTGGGCGCGGACGGCGGCGAAGAAGTCGCGCGGGATGCCGCTGACGAACCGTGGCCAGACGTACCGCTCGTTCCAGTCCCGGTGGATGCCCATCACCCAGCGGCACGGCGGCGCGTAATCCCCGCCGACCGGCAGCAGCACGTTGCGCGTGAGCGCGACGTTCTTCAGACCCCGGAACAGCTTGAGCGCGGCCGCCTCCGCCTCGGGGAGGGTGGGCGCGTTGTCGATGGCCCACCCCGCGCCGTAGTGGTTGACCATGTAGGCCGTCAGCAGCCCGCGTCCCGACGGGGCGATCCAGCTGAACTCCGCCGGGAACTGTATCCGCCCGGGGTCGCGCGGCTGCTCCCCGAACACCGACAGCGTGGGCCCCCACTGGTGGAACGGGCCGCGCGCCCACGAGCTGGAGGTGACCCCGGCGTCCGCCATCAGCCCCGGGAACTGCGGATCGTGCCCGAACGCGTCCAGCTGCCAGGCCGTCTCCGGCGACGAGCCCATGATCCCGCGCTGGAAACCGTCGCCGTACAGCGCGTTGCGTACGGTCGCCTCGGCGCCGGTGAGGTTGGTGTTGGGCTCGTTGTAGGTGCCGCCCATGATCTCGACGCGGCCGGTGCGGATCAGCTCGCGCAGGAAGGCGCGTTCCTCCGGGAAGGAGTCCCAGTACGGCTTGAGGTAGTCGACCTCGGCCAGCACGAAGGTGTAGGCCGGGTCGCGCCGGGCCAGGTCGCAGTGGGCGCGCACCAGGCTCATCCCGGACTGGCCGCGCGAGTCGAAGGTGCGGGCCGGCAGACCGGTGGTGGCCGGGTCGTCGGCGACGTCCCAGGTCTCGGTGTAGGCGGCCTGCGTGTTCCACCAGACGGGGTCGTAGTGGAAGTGGCTGACCATGAACATGGTCCAGCCGGGCTCGGCGGCGGTGAAGGGGGCCGTGAGCCGCGCGGTGTGCGCGGGGTCCTCGGCGTCCTCGGCGGTGATCGTGACGTGGGTGCCCTCGCCGGGGGCGAGGTCGCCGGCCGCGGGTATCTCGGCGCGGAGCGTGCCGTCGTCGCCCGTGGTCGCGACCGCCGTGCCCAAGACGCCCGGGCCGTCGACGGTGAGGCGGACCGTGCGGCCCGGGGTGTGGCTCAGTTCGACGGCCATCACCTGGCGCGGATGCTCGGTCGTCCCCACGAAGAGCTCGGTCGACTCGGCAGAGGTGACGCGCATGGGTCTCCTACGAGGATGCTCGGCGGAGCCCCATCCTGGCATCGCCGGGATGGTTCAAACAACCACCTTCACGTTTTCTCGGTGGTTCATCCATGCAGCGACGTCTTGTTCGGAGCTGCTTTCACCTGGCCCGGCGCGACTTCACCGCATGCTGCGGGGTGATGTGGTCGGTCAGGGCCAGGGAGGCGCTCGCGCGCTGGTAGGAGAGCTGGGCGACCCGGACGTAGAGGCAGTCGACGAGCATCAGGACCGAGTGCCGGCCGCCGATGCTGCCGGTGCGGAAGCTGGTCTCCGAAGTGGCCGAGATCAGCCGGATGTCGGCGGCCCGGGCGAGCGGCGAACGCGGGTCCGTGGTGAGGGCGATCGTCGTGGCGCCCCGCTCCTTGGCCATTTCGAACGGTTCGAGCGTCTCGCGGGTCGCGCCGGAGTGCGAGATGCCGATGGCCACGTCCGCCGGGGTGAGCAGGGCCGCGGAGGTGGCCGCGCCGTGCACCTCGGTCCAGCCGCGGACCGAGCAGCCGATGCGGAACAGCCGGGTCTCGGTCTCCTGGGCCACCGCGCCGCTGCCCCCGACGCCGTACACGTCGATGCGCCGCGCGCGGGCCAGGGCCTGGGCCGCGCGCTCGACCGCGTCCAGGTCGATGCGGTCGATGGTCTGCTGGATCGCCCGCAGGTCGGCGACGCCGACGACCTGCACGACCCGCTCCAGGCTGTCGTCGGGCGAGATGTCGGTGTCGATCTCGGTGGAGCCCCACTCGGAGACCTCGCCGCGGCCGCGCTCCTGCGCCAGCTCGATCAGCAGATGCTGGTAGGAGTCGAGCCCGATGGCGCGGCAGAAACGGGTCACCGTCGCCTGTGAGGTGCCGGTGCGGCGGCCGAGCTCGGCGGCCGAGCAATGGGTGACGGCGGCCGGATCCTCCAGGATCAGCTCGCCGACCTTCCGGAGGGATCCGGCCAGCCGGGGGAGCTCGGTGCGGATCAGTGTGGTGACGTCCGTCGAGGGCATGAAGAGAAGGTATCAGCCACCCTTAGGGGTGCGGATTGAATACCAGGACCACAAAGCGGGCCACGTTCGCGCATTGCTCGCCGCATGAACCATGTGATTTATTGATTCAGCTGTGATGCCGGATGGGGTGGTTCAATCCACCAGTGGGGAGTGTCGCGTGTCCGTCGAGTCTGTGAGCGCCGAGGGCTTCGCGCGGGAGAGCCTGACCGTCCTCCAGCACATCGCCAAGTCCGCGCGCGAGGAGGTGGCGGGCGCCGCAGGGCTGATCGCCGACTGCATCCGCGCGGACGGCGTGATCCAGGCCTTCGGAACCGGCCACTCCCAGGCCATCGTCCTCGAACTCGCCGGTCGCGCGGGCGGCCTGGTCCCCACCAACCGCCTCAGCATGGCCGACCTCGTCCTCTACGGCGGCGACGACCCGGGCGTCCTCGACGACCCGCTCCTGGAGCGCAGCGAAGGCGTGGCCGAGCGGCTCTACCACCTCGCGGGCCCGAGCCCGCAGGACCTGTTCGTGATCATCTCCAACTCCGGCGTGAACAACGTGATCGTCGAGATGGCGCTGCACGCCAAGGAACACGGCCACCGCGTCCTCGCCATCACCTCCCTCACCCACACCCGGGCCGTCCCCGCCGGGCACCCGAGCGGCAGGAAACTCGCCGACCTCGCCGACGTCGTCCTCGACAACCGGGCGCCGCGCGGGGACGCGCTGCTGGAGCTTCCCGGCGGCGGCTCCGTGTGCGCCCTGTCCACGCTCACCGGGGTGATGCTGGTCCAGATGGCGGTCGCCGAGGCGTCGAGACTGCTCCTCGACTCCGGTGACCGCCCGCCCGTCTATGTCTCGGCGAACGTCCCCGGTGGGTTCGAGGGCAACCTGGAGCTGGAGAAGCGGTACGCCGGAAGGATTCGCCGCACCGCCAGCTGAGTGCCGTGGCGGACGCGGCTCAGTGCCGTGGCGGACCCGACGCCGCCCGACATGTGTTCGATGTTGTGGTGTGGGTCACAGCGGGTCTAGGGTGAAAAAGCCTGGAGAACACCGCCCGGGCGGGCCGAACGGCGGCCCGCGACCGGGCCTGCTCCAGGTGAGGGAAGTGATCTCGTTGTCCGTCGCCTGGGACGACATCGGCGGATTGGTCGATGCCCACGAACGGTTTCTGGCCGGTGCGCGAGTCGAGGCGGACGTCCGTGGCCCGGTGCTCGAGTCCTGGAAGCGCTGCCGTTCCGTCGGGCTCCAGCCGCACCATCTGCTGCTCCCCTACGAAGCGGGCCTGACCCTGGACGAACGGTTCCAGCGAGCCGCCGACCCGGTCCTGGACAAACTCGCCGCCTCCCTGGCCGACATGGGCACGGCGATCGCGCTGTGCGACGCGCGGGGCCGCATGATCCAGCGTCTCGGCGGCGACCCGGCGCTGCAGAACCGACTCGACCAGGTCAACTTCGCCCCGGGATTCGACGCCTCCGAACCGGTGGCCGGCACCAACGGCGTGGGCACCGCGCTCGCCGCACGCGTCCCCGTCTACGTCGTCGGCCGTGAGCACTTCGCCGACTGCCTGCAACCGTTCGCCTGCGCGGGCTCGCCCGTGCGGGACCCGCTGAGCGGGTGCATCGAGGCCGTCCTCGACCTCACCTGCCTGCGCGATCACGGCGACCCCGCGATGCTGCGACTGGTCCGCACGGCCGCCCGGGACATCGAGGGCAGGCTCCTCGACCAGGCCACGGAACGGGAACGGGCACTCCTGGCCGCCTACCGTCGGGCCGGCCCCGACGCGGGCGGTACGCCACGGTCGCCGGGCCGGCCGGCGCAGGGCCACGGCAGCGGGCACGACGGCGACGGCCTCGGCCGGATCGACCTGGCCCTGCTGCGGGAACGGGCCGAGGAACTCATCGCCTCGCCGGACCGCACCCTCGACGAGGTGCCGCTGTCCGGCGGCCGAGTCGCCACGCTGCTGCGGCGTCAGGTCATGGGCGCGGCGGGGGAGGCCGGCGTCGCGGTGGAGGCGCGCATCCTGGGCGGACCGCGGCTGAGCGGCCTCGGACTGCCGACTTCGCCGCCGGGCACAGGGCCGGTCGCCGCAGCGGGTGCGCCCTCGGCGGTGGGCTCCAGTACCGGGACCGGGCCGAGGGCCGCCGCACCCGTGCCGACCGGATCGGTCCGGGACGCGCCGACGGCGCCCGCCCCGCCGACTCCGCCCCCCATCGTCGTACGAACCATGGTCCCCATGCCTCCCCCTCCACTGGCATCGCACGCCGAAACCGTCGGGGACGTCCTCGACGGGGCCGAGAGCCGGCTGCTGCTCGTCGGTGAGCCCGGTGTCGGGCGGCTGGTCGTACTCGCGCGCAGGCGACTGGAGTTGCTGCACGAGGCGGGCATCCGGATCGGCACCACCCTCGACGTGGCACGCACGGCGGAGGAGCTGGCCGAGGTGACCGTTCCGCGGTTCGCGGACTTCGCCGCCGTCGACCTGCCCGACGCGGTGCTGCGCGGCGAGGAGCCGGAGGCACTCGGCGGGCGGAGTGCGCTGCGCCGGGTCGCCATCCACGCCGTACGCAAGCAGCCCCACCATCTGTACGACGTCGGCGACACCGTCGAGTACGTCCCCTCCACGCCGCAGGCCCGCTGCCTGGAGACCGGGCAGTCCATCATGGAACCCGCCCTGAGCGAGGCGGACGGCTGGCTCGCACAGGACCCGCGACTGACACGGGTGCTCGCGGCGGGCGTCCACTCCCTGATCACCGTGCCGCTGCGGGCGCGCGGCACCACGCTCGGCGTGGTCAGCTTCTACCGCTCCGAGAATCCCGCCCCCTTCGAGGACGACGACCTCTCCCTCGCCCAGGAACTCGTCCTTCGCGCGGCGACCTGCATCGACAACGCCCGCCGCTACACCCGCGAGCACAACACCGCACTCGCCCTGCAGCGCAGCCTGCTGCCGAAGGGCCGTCCCGAGCAGAGCGCCGTCGAGGTCGCCTACCGCTATCTGCCCGCGCAGGCCGGCGTCGGCGGCGACTGGTTCGACGTCATCCCGCTGTCCGGCGCCCGGGTGGCGCTGGTCGTCGGCGACGTCGTCGGGCACGGCCTGCACGCCGCCGCGACCATGGGCCGGCTGCGCACCGCCGTACACAACTTCTGTGCCCTCGACCTGCCCCCGGACGACCTCCTCGCCCACCTCGACGACCTGGTCGGGCGCCTCGACCGGGGTGAGGGCTGGGAGGTGGAGAGCGCCCAGGCCGACTCCGGCATAGTCGGAGCGACCTGCCTCTACGCCGTCTACGATCCGGTGTCCCGGCGCTGCTCCCTCACCCGCGCCGGGCACCCCCTGCCCGCGGTCGTCGCGCCGGACGGCACCGTCGAGTTCGTCGACCTGCCCGCCGGTCAGCCCCTGGGCCTGGGCGGCATGCCCTTCGAGACCGTCGAGCTGGAACTGGCCGAGGGCAGCCAACTGGTGCTCTACACCGACGGGTTGGTCGAGGACCGGCTGCGCGACATCGACTCCGGCCTGGACCGGCTCCGTACCGTCCTGGCCGTCGCCGGCCGGGCCCCTGAGGACACCTGCGAGGCGGTGCTCGACGCGCTGCTGCCGTCCCGGCCGAGCGACGACGTGGCCCTGCTCGTCGCCCGCACCCATGTCCTCGGCCCGGACCGGGTCGCCCAGTGGGACCTGCCCAGCGATCCGGCGGTCGTCTCCCGCGCCCGCACCGCGGTCACCGGGCAGCTGCACGCCTGGAAGCTCGACGACCTCGCCTTCACCACCGAACTGGTCGCCAGCGAACTCGTCACCAACGCCATCCGCCACGCCACCGGACCCGTGCAACTGCGCCTGATGCGGGACCGCGCCCTCATCTGCGAGGTCTCCGACGGCAGCAGCACCTCGCCCCGCCTGCGCCGCGCCCGCACGGAGGACGAGGGCGGTCGTGGCCTGTTCCTGGTCGCCCAGCTCACGGAGCGCTGGGGCACGCGGTACACGCCCTACGGCAAGGTCATCTGGGCGGAACAGCCGCTGCCGTGACGCTCCGCCCAAAGCAGGGTGATGAATCCGCGGGCCGGTGGGGGCTGGTCGCGCCCACGCGGCGGAGCCGCATGTCGCTACGGCCCCGCGCCCCTTTGGGGCGCCGCTCGGTCACCAGCCCGTCAGCAGCAGGTGGTTGACGAGGAGGGCAAGGGCTGCCTGTGCTGCCAGCCAGCCGCGCGCCCCCGTCAGAAAGGCGCAGCTGGGCAGCAGCCACATCGCGAACGGCAGCCAGATGCGCTCCGTCTCCGCCTTGCTCATGCCGGACACGTCGGCGACGAGAAGGGCGAGCAGCGCGGCGGCCACGAGGACGGCGAGGCGGAGGGCGGGCGCCGGGGCGCGACGCGTGAGAGCCACCCCCGTGCGGCGCAGTCCCGCGGCCGTCGCCGGGCCGACGATGAACACCGTGCAGGCAAGGTTCGCCCACACCCAGTAGCCGTACGGCCGCACCCCGCCCGCCCCCTGGCGGTAGCGGGTGACGAGCAGCCGGTACGCCTCCCACCAGTCGAAGCCCAGCGTGGTGAACACGACCGGCACGACGGCGAGCCCGGCGAGCAGGAAGGGGAGCGGGCGGGCGCGCCGGGAACCCAGGAGGAGGACCGCGGCGGCGATCAGGGCGAAGAGGGTGAGGCCGTAGGAGAGGTAGGCGGTCAGGCCGAGGAGGAGGCCCGAGGCGAGCGCCGTGCGGCGGGGCCGGCGGCCCGTCACCGCCAGGGCGAGGAAAGCGACCGACCAGGCGGCGACCGCCGCGAAGTAGCCGTCGGCGGAGGTCCCCACCCACACCGCCGCCGGGGCCAGGACGAGGAAGGGGGCCGCGCGCCGGGCGAGCCTCTCGTCGGCGAGTGCCCGTACGGCGATGAGGACCGCGGCCGTCGCGGTCGTGCCGACCGTGATGACGAAGGCGCCCGCCCAGCCACCGCCGCCCAGCCCGGCCCTGTCGAGGAGGACGAAGGTGAGGGTGGCACCCGGGGGATGGCCGGCTACGTGCGCGGGCCAGTTGGCGGGGGAGTCGATCAGGATGTGCTGGTTGAAGTCCCGCAGGGCGGCGGCGATGTCGTGGAAGCGGTCGACGACGGGGAGGTACTCGCTCCTGGTCGTCAGCTGCTCGGCGATGCCCCGGTACCAGCCGTCGACCAGGGCGAGGGACCACGTCCAGGCCGCCGCCGCCCCCCAGGTGGCGAGGAGCAGCGGGCGCCAGGACAGACGGGCCGCGACGGCGGGGCCGTACGCGACCACGGCGGCCGCGACGGCGAGCGCGGCCGGGGTGCCGGGACCGACGTGCGGCTCCCAGGTCGCCAGCAGCGGGGGCCAGGCGACCCGCAGTGTGCCGTCGCGGTGCTCGATGCCGGAGCCGACGACTACGGCCGTCGCGACGAGCAGGGCGGCGGCGACGGCCGCGTACAGGTCACGAAGGGTCTCGCGCAGAGGCGTGCATTGGGGCTCGCAAAGGGGCTCGCGGAGGGGCTCACTGGTCACGCCGAAACGCTAGGCGGGGCAGGCTGCCCCGGACGGCTGACATGCGCGGACGTCAGAGTTTCGTCATGGTTCGCAGACCCGTTCGCGGGGCGGTCCGGACTTACCGTCGGAGCATGCGACGGCCCCCTTTCTCGTCCCCCTTCTCGCCCTCCTTCTGGCGCAGCCCGCTGCGTGGCCCCTGGTTCACGTCGGTGCTCGGCATCGTCCTGCTCGGTGGGATCACCGTGCTGTTCGTGACGGGACTGCTGTCGTACGCCGCCTACAACCCGGACCTGTCGCCGGTGAACGACAAGACCCCGGACAAGGGCGTCCTCGGCTTCTACCTGTTCTCCTGGCCGACCGACCCGCACTGGCTGTACCGGCTCACCCAGGGCACCCATGTCACCCTCGGGATCACGTTGATCCCCGTCCTGCTGGCCAAGCTGTGGTCGGTCGTGCCCAAGCTGTTCACGTTGCCGCCCGCCCGTTCCCTCGCCCACGCCCTGGAGCGGATCTCACTGCTGCTGCTGGTCGGCGGCGGCCTGTTCGAGTTCGTCACCGGCGTGCTGAACGTCCAGCTCGACTACGTCTTCCCCGGCTCCTTCTACCCGCTGCACTTCTACGGCGCCTGGGTCTTCTTCGCCGCGTTCCTCGCGCACGCCGTGCTGAAGATGCCGACGGCTTGGCGCAACGTGCGTCAACTGCACGAGGAACGGAGCGAGTTGGTCTCCCCGGACCCCGACCCGCCCACCGTCTCCCGGCGGGGCGCCCTCGGGCTGGTCGGGGGCGGCTCGCTGCTGCTGTTGGCCACGACGGCCGGGCAGGACTTCGACGGGCTGCGCCGGACCGCCGTGCTGGCCCCGCACGGCGGCGCCGATCCCGGCAGCGGCCCCGGCGGCTTCCAGATCAACAAGACCGCCGCATACGCCGGCATCACCGCCGCCGACAGGAGCGAGGAGGCCTGGCGCCTGGTGGTGACGGGACGCTCCGGAACCGTCCGGCTCAGCCGCGCCGAACTTCTCCGACTCCCCTTGCACAGCTCGGCGTTGCCCATCGCCTGCGTCGAGGGGTGGTCGACCTCCGACCAGTGGTGGCGCGGCGTACGGCTGCGGGACCTCGCGGCCCTCGTCGGCCACGACGGGGACCCGCCCGACGTGTTCGTGGAGTCGCTGCAACGGCACGGCGCCTTCCGCCGGGCCGCCCTGCGCGCCAACCAGGTCGCCGACCCGCTCTCCCTGCTCGCCCTGTTCGTCAACGGCGAGGACCTGACGCCCGACCACGGTCACCCCGCGCGGATCATCGTGCCCGCGGCACCCGGCGTGCTCAACACCAAGTGGGTGGCCGCACTGACCTTCGGAGACCTGTGATGAGGCGCCCCGGCTTCCTGCCACCTGTCGGCAGCCCGCTCCAACTACTGCTGCTCGCCTGCTCGTTCGCGCTCGCCGGATACGCGGGAGTGCGACTGCTCGCGGGGGACTGGTTCGAGGTGGCCCTGTGGTTCGTGGGGGCGGCGCTGATCCACGACCTGGTGCTGCTGCCGCTGTACGCGGCGGCGGACCGCGCACTGGTGAAGGCGGCCGGCCCGCGGCGCAGGTGGGTGGGGTACGTCCGCGTGCCGGCCGCGCTGTCGCTGCTGCTCCTCCTGGTCTGGTTCCCGCTGATCAGCGGGCAGGTGACGACGCGCTACGTGTCCGCGACGGGCCTGCCCGCCGACGGGTTCCTCGCCCGTTGGCTGTTGGTGTCGGCTGTGCTTTTCGGTGGTTCGGCGCTGTTGTTGGTGGTGCGGTTGCGTAGGGCGACGAAGCAGCGGCCGCCGGTGGTCCACTGATCGACGGCGCGCCGGCCCGCGCGGTGTGTGTGCCGCGGCGGGGCGGGCGTGCTGGGCCTGGTCCGGGTGACGGCGTGCTAGGTGTCCGTGACGGGTCTGCCCGCCGATGGTTTCCTCGCCCGTTGGCTGTTGGTGTCGGCTGTGCTTTTCGGTGGTTCGGCGCTGTTGTTGGTGGTGCGGTTGCGTAGGGCGACGAAGCAGCGGCCGCCGGTGGTCCACTGATCGACGGCGCGCCGGCCCGCGCGGTGTGTGTGCCGCGGCGGGGCGGGCGTGCTGGGCCTGGTCCGGGTGACGGCGTGCTAGGTGTCCGTGACGGGTCTGCCCGCCGATGGTTTCCTCGCCCGTTGGCTGTTGGTGTCGGCTGTGCTTTTCGGTGGTTCGGCGCTGTTGTTGGTGGTGCGGTTGCGTAGGGCGACGAAGCAGCGGCCGCCGGTGGTCCACTGATCGACGGCGCGCCGGCCCGCGCGGTGTGTGTGCCGCGGCGGGGCGGGCGTGCTGGGCCTGGTCCGGGTGACGGCGTGCTAGGTGTCCGTGGCGGGTCTGCCCGCCGATGGTTTCCTCGCCCGTTGGCTGTTGGTGTCGGCTGTGCTTTTCGGTGGTTCGGCGCTGTTGTTGGTGGTGCGGTTGCGTAGGGCGACGAAGCAGCGGCCGCCGGTGGTCCACTGATCGACGGCGCGCCAGCCCGCACGGCGCGCGTGCCGCAACAGGGCGGGCGTGCCGAGCCTGGCCCAGGGGAAGGGGCTGCCGACGGCCCCTCGCGCATCGGTGACACGCACCCGGACCCGCTCGTCGATGTCCGGCCCGGGAACCGTCTCCACGATCAACAGGCCGCCGGAGGACAGGAGTTGGGCCATCCTGGCGAGCAGGGCGCGCGGGTCGCCGCCGATGCCGAGGTTGCCGTCGAGCAGGAGCGCGGTGCCCCAGCGGCCCTCGGCGGGCAGCGCCTCGAAGACGGAGCGCCGCAGTGCCTGCCCGCCCAGCCCGATCGTGCGCGCGACGGCCTCCTCACTCACGTCGATGCCGAGCACCGGCCAACCGCGCGCGCCGAGTGCCGCGACCAGGCGGCCCGGCCCGCAGCCGACGTCCAGCACCGCGCCCTCGCAGCGCCGTACCACTTCCAGGTCCACCGCGTCGGCCTCGGAGCACCAACGCTCGACCTCCAGGAGCAGCAACCACCCGTCGGCGCGCCGCAGGAACAGCGGGCCCCGGCCGGTGCGCAGGGCATGGGCGTAGGGGTCCGCGGACCAGGTGCCGTCGTCGGTGAGGGTGTCGGCGCCGACGGATGTGAAGGTGCCGGCGCCCGGCTGCCGGCCGATCAACGTCGTCACCTCCGACGCACCACGCCTCGCGCCGCTCACCGGGCCGCCGTCGTGAGCTGTGCCAGGGTCGCTGCGAAGCGTCCTGACGGTGCGGCACCGGCGACGAGTTCGGCGTCCTGTGCGGTGTCCACGTCGCGCAGGCAGGGCAGGTCCCGTACCCGCAGGCCCGCGAGGCGGGCCCGTTGGACGGCGCCCGTGTGGGGCGTGGACATCGGGACGCCGAGCAGGAGCGAAGGGTCGGGCTCGGCCAGCCCGAGAGCCCAGAAGCCGCCGTCCTGCGCGGGGCCGAACCAGGCGTCGCAGTCGGCGAAGTCGACGGTGAGGAGGTCGGGAGTCACCTGCGGGGTGTCCATGCCGATGAGGAGGGACGGGCCGACGCAGCTCGCGAAGGCGGCGGCCAGCCGTTCGTCGAGCCCGCCCGGGCACTGCCGTACGACCTCGAAGCCGGACGGCAGCCAGGGGCCCGGAGCGCCCTCAAGGACCAGCACACGGCGGTGTGCGGGGGTCCGCGCCACGACGTCCAGGGTGTCCGCGAGAGCCGCCTCGGCGAGCGCGGCCGCCTCTCGCGGGCTGAACGGCGGTGTCAGCCGGGTCTTCACCCTCCCGGGCACGGGCTCCTTCGCGATGACCAGGAGCGTGGTCATGGGCGGGCTCCTTCCCGCACCGGCAGATCCACGGGCGGCTCGGCCAGCACCCGGCTCATGTCCCGCACCGCCTGCCACGTCCCGCGCCAGGTGCCGGTCACCTTGGAGGCGCCCGCGCGCGGCCGGTACGGCACGTCGTACTCGGCGATGCGCCAGCCCGCGTCGGCCGCGCGGACGACCATTTGCAGGGGATAGCCGCTGCGCCGGTCCGAGAGGCCGAGGGCGAGCAGGGGCTCGCGGCGGGCGGCGCGCAGGGGGCCGAGGTCGCGCAGGCGCAGGCCGGAGCGGCGGCGCAGGAGGCGGGTCACGGCGAGGTTGCCGGCGCGGGCGTGCGGCGGCCAGGCACCGCGGGACCGCGGGCGGCGGCGGCCGAGCACCAGGTCCGCCTCACCGGCGGCGATCCGGCGCACGAAGGGCACCAGGTCGGCCGGGTCGAGCGAGGCGTCGCAGTCGCAGAAGCAGACGATGTCCGCCGTGGCCGCGGTCAGGCCGGCATGGCAGGCGGCACCGAAGCCGCGCCGCTCCTCGTGCACCACGCTCGCGCCGAGGGCGCGGGCGATGTCCGCCGAGCCGTCGGTGGAGCCGTTGTCCACGACGAGCGCGCGCCAGCCGGCCGGGATGCGTGCCAGCACCCGGGGGAGGGCCTCGGCCTCGTCGAGACAGGGGAGCACGACGTCCACGGACGCCGCGACCGGTTCCCGCACCTCGGATACGTCTTCGTCAGATTCGTCGGAAGGGGTCGTCACGGCTCTCACCCTACGAGCGCGAAATGGGCAAACCGGACACTGGCTTCTTACGAAACACGGACGTCAGGGGCCGACGGCGGCGCTCGCGCGTGCGCGGTGCGAGGCTTGCTCCATGGACCATCAGCAGTACGGACAGACCGGGGCCCGGGTGCTCGTCGTCGACGACGACCCCACCGTCGCCGAGGTCGTCACCGGATACCTCGACCGGGCCGGATACGTCGTCGACCGGGCGGGTGACGGGCCCGAGGCGCTCGCCCGGGCCGCGGCGCACTGGCCGGACCTCGTCGTCCTGGACCTGATGCTGCCCGGCATGGACGGCCTGGAGGTGTGCCGGCGGATACGGGGACGCGGGCCCGTGCCGGTCATCATGCTCACCGCGCGCGGCGACGAGGACGACCGCATCCTCGGCCTGGAGGTCGGCGCCGACGACTACGTCACCAAGCCGTTCAGCCCGCGCGAACTGGTCCTGCGCGTCGAGTCCGTACTACGCCGCACCCGCCCGGCCCAGCCGGCGAAGGTCCTCGGCGTCGCCGGCCTCTCGGTGGATCCGACGGCCCGCCGCGCCCTCAAAGGGGGATCCGAACTCGCGCTCACCATCCGGGAGTTCGACCTCCTCGCCTTCTTCCTGCGCCATCCCGGCCGTGTCTTCAGCCGCGAGGACCTGATGCGCGAGGTGTGGGGCTGGGACTTCGGCGACCTGTCGACCGTCACCGTCCATGTGCGCCGGCTGCGGGGCAAGGTCGAGGACGACCCGGGCAGACCCCGTCTCATCCAGACCGTGTGGGGCGTCGGCTACCGCTTCGACGGCTCCGAAGGCGGCTCCGGCGGCGGCTCGGAACACGGCTTCGAAGGCGGCTCCGAACACGGCTCCCGAGCGGAGGCGTGACGGCCATGCGCGACAACGTCCTCATCGCCCTGTTCGCCTTCCTCGGCGCCGCCGCGGCCGGGCTGCTCGGCGCCGGTGTGCTGCTGCTGATCCGGCGCCGCTCGCTCGCCCTGCACCTCGGCGTGGTCGCCGCCGTCGCCGTCTGCGCGATGCTCGCGGGCACCCTCGCGGTCGCGCAGGCCATGTTCCTGTCCGGGCACGACCTGAAGGTCGTCACGACCGTCGTCGCGATGGCCGCCGTGGTCTCCCTGGCCACCGCGCTGCTCCTGGGCCGCTGGGTCACCGCCCGCAGCCGTGCCCTCACCCTCGCCGCCCGCTCCTTCGGCGAGGGCGGCGACTTCACCTCACCCGACGGCCCCGCGACCGCCGAACTCTCCGCCCTGAGCCGCGAGTTGGAGGCCACCAGTGCCAAACTCGCCGAGTCCAGGCAGCGCGAACGCGCCCTGGAGGCCTCCCGCCGTGAGCTCGTCGCCTGGATCTCCCACGACCTGCGCACTCCGCTGGCCGGCCTGCGCGCGATGTCGGAGGCCCTGGAGGACGGCGTCGCCGCCGACCCCGACCGCTACCTCAGGCAGATCCGCACGGAGGTGGAGCGCCTCAACGGCATGGTCGGCGACCTCTTCGAGCTCTCCCGTATCCACGCGGGAACGCTGGCGCTGAGCCCGAGCCGGATCTCCCTGTACGACCTCGTCGGCGACGCGCTGGCGGGCGCCGACCCGCTGGCGCGCGAGAACGGCGTACGGCTGGTCGGCTACCGGGTCGAGCCGTTGCCGGTGGAGGTGGACGGCAAGGAGATGAGCCGGGTGCTGGGCAATCTGCTGGTCAACGCGATCCGGCGGACCCCGGCGGACGGCACGGTCGCGGTGGCCGCCGAGCGCTCGCCCGAAGGTGTCGTGGTGTCCGTCACGGACGGCTGCGGAGGCATTCCGGAGGAGGATCTGCCTCGCGTCTTCGATACCGGTTGGCGGGGTACACATGCCCGAA
Organism: Streptomyces sp. DF42; assembly: GCF_058267695.1. Taxonomy (NCBI): domain Bacteria; kingdom Bacillati; phylum Actinomycetota; class Actinomycetes; order Kitasatosporales; family Streptomycetaceae; genus Streptomyces; species Streptomyces sp. DF42. Next base: position 7,416,278 of record NZ_CM177859.1, read on the forward strand.
CTCCGCCTGCTGGGGCGGGACTTGGCCTCGCCATCGTCCGCGGCATCGTGGAGGCCCACCAGGGCACGGCCACGGTGCGCAACGTTCCCGGGGGGTGTCGTTTCGAGGTGGTGCTGCCCGCTGCCGCTTCGTGAATGCGGGCAGCACCACCGGTCAGGTGGGGGCCTACGCCCCTCGCATGCCGGCCTGCGCGAACTCCCGCATGCCCGCGTCGAAGCCCACCTCCGGCTTCCACCCGAGCTCCGCCCGCAGCCGCGCCGAGTCCGCCGTGATGTGCCGCACGTCGCCCAGGCGGTACTCGCCGGTGACGACCGGTTCCGGACCGCCGTACGCCGCCGCCAGCGCGTGGGCCATCTCGCCGACCGTGTGCGGCTCGCCGCTGCCGGTGTTGTACGTGGTGAGCTCGCCCTCGCGCGAACTCGCCTCCAGCGCCGCCACGTTGGCCGCCGCCACGTCCCGTACATGCACGAAGTCCCGCCGCTGGCGCCCGTCCTCGAAAACCCGCGGGGACTCGCCGCGGGCCAGCGCCGAGCGGAAGAAGGAGGCGACGCCGGCGTACGGGGTGTCGCGGGGCATGCCCGGCCCGTACACGTTGTGATAGCGCAGCGAGACGGCGAAGCCGTCCGTGGCGCGGGCCCACGCCGCCGCCAGGTGCTCCTGGGCGAGCTTGGTCGACGCGTACACGTTGCGCGGGTCGACCGGGGCGTCCTCCGCGACCAGGCCGGGGGACAGGTCCGCGCCGCACACGGGGCACAGCGGTTCGAACCGGCCCGCGTCAAGGTCGGCCACGGCCCGCGGCCCCGGCCGTACGACCCCGTGCCGGGCGCAGCTGTAGCGGCCCTCCCCGTACACCACCATGGACCCGGCCAGCACGAGCCGCCTCACGCCGGCCCCGGCCATGGCGGTGAGCAGCACGGCGGTGCCGAGGTCGTTGCGCGACACGTACTCCGCCGCGTCCGCGAAGCCCGCGCCCAGGCCGACCATCGCCGCCTGGTGGCACACGGCGTCCACACCGGACAGCGCGCCGCGGACGGAGACGGGGTCGCGTACGTCCGATGCCGGATCGGCGCGGACGTCGTAGACGACGGGCTCGTGCCCGCGGGCCGCCAGTGCCGTCACGATCTGGGACCCGATGAACCCGGCACCGCCGGTGACCAGTACACGCATGCGTTCACGCTAGGGCCGGGAACCGGCGGAACGAGACAGCGCGCCCGGCACGTCACCGGTCCGTAAGACCTTCCCGGCAGCCCGCAGGCGTCGTCAGCTCTCCCGGGCCCCGCCCCGCAGCGGCAGCGTCACCGTGAACACCGTCGATCCCGGCTCACTGCTCAGCTCGATCGTGCCGCCGTGGGCGCCGATCAGGGAGCCGGCGACCGCGAGGCCGAGGCCGCTGCCGCCGCGGTCGCGGCTGCGGGTCTTGTCGACGCGGTAGAAGCGGTCGAAGACCCGTTCCCGGTCGGCGGGCGGGATGCCGGGCCCGGCGTCCTCGACGCGCACCACGGCCGTGTCCCGCTCCAGCGCGACCGTCATCGACACCCGCGTTCCGGCCGGAGTGTGCACGGCCGCGTTGGTGAGCAGGTTGTCCAGGACCTGCCGGACGCGATGCGGGTCCACGCGGAGTTCCAGCGCGGCCGGGGCGGACGTCACCGTCAGCGGGCGGTCCGGATGGCTCGCCCGGAACGCGGCGGCCGCTTCGCCGACCAGCTCCACCAGATCCGCGTCCTGCACCCGCAGCGGGGCCTCCACCTCCGCCGCGTCCAGCCGGGCGAGCAGCAGCAGGTCGTCCAGGAGCACGCCCATCCGGGCGGCCTCGGCGCGCAACCGGGCCAGGTGCCTGTCGCGTTCCTCGGGGGCGTTGGCGGCGGCGTACTGGAAGAGGTCCGCGTAGCCCCGTACGGACATCAGGGGTGTACGGAGTTCGTGCGAGGCGTCCGCCACGAACCGCCGCAGCCGCTGCTCGGCCTGCGCGCGCACGGCGAGGGAGTCGTCGATGTGCTCCAGCATCGTGTTGAACGCCATGCGCAGCTCCTCGATCTCCGGGCCGCCGCCCCGCTTGTCGGCGCGCAGCGGCAGCCGGGCCGCCGACTCGGTCAGGTTGTGCGAGGTGATGCCGTGGGCGGTGGACGCCATGTCGCTCAGCGGGTTCAGGCCCCGGCGCAGCAGCCGCCGGCCGAACACCACCAGCGCCAGCAGCGCGAGCCCGAAGGCGATCACCTGCACCGTGATCAGCCGGCGTACCGTGTCGTCGATGTCGATCATCGGCGCCCCGCTGACCAGCACCACACCGGGCTTGACCTCGCAGGCGCGCAGCCGGTAGTTGCCGTCGCCGGTGAGGTTCGCGGTACGCACGATCTCGGTGTCCGCGGACGCCTGCGCCCTGGCCAGGGACGTCAGGGGAGCGATGTCCTTCGGGAGGTCGCTGCTGTCCTCGGGCTTGCGGAGCACGGCGGCGCCGCCCGACACGTCGTACACGGCGTAGTACCAGCCCCAGTACTTCTTGCCCTGGAGAGTGCCGGTCTCCGCGACGTTCTTGGACTGGGCGACCTGGGCGAGCCCCAGCTGGTCGTCGAGCTGGTGCGACAGATAGTCGCGCATATAGGTCGTCAGAGCCGTGCCGACGACCGCGAACACCCCCAGGGCGAGCACTCCGAGACCCAGCGCCAGCCGGGTGCCGAGGCGCAGCCGCCGGTACGACCGCAGGAGCCGGCCGGTCACTCGGCGGCCTGCCGGACGACGTACCCGAAGCCCCGTACCGTCTGGATCAGCGGCTCGCCCGTGTCGTCGAGCTTGCGGCGCAGCCGGCTGACGACCAGCTCGACGACGTTCGAGCGGCCCCCGAAGCCGTACTCCCACACATGGTCGAGGATCTGCGCCTTGGTCATCACGGTCGGCGACTTGCGCATCAGGAAGCGCAGCACCTCGTACTCGGTGGGGGTGAGCGTGAGCAGCTTGTCGCCGCGCCGCACCTCGCGGGTGTCCTCGTCCATCGTCAGGTCCGCCACCCGCAGCACCGACCGCTGGAAGGACGGCCCGGCGCTGCGCCGCAGCACCGTCCGCAGCCGCGCCATCAGCTCCTCCACCGCGAACGGCTTGACGAGGTAGTCGTCGCCGCCCCGGGTCAGCCCCGCCACCCGGTCGGCGACGCCGTCCCGCGCGGTCAGGAACACCACCGGCACCATCGTCCCGGAGCGCCGCAGCCGGTCGAGCACGCCGAAGCCGTCCAGGTCGGGCAGCATCAGGTCGAGCACCACGATGTCCGGGTTGAACTCACCGGCCAGCCTGAGCGCCTCCTCACCGGAGTTCGCGGTGGCCGCGTGCCAGCCCTCGTAGCGGGCGACGGTCGCGACGAGATCGGCGATGGGCGGGTCGTCGTCCACGACGAGGAGTCGTACTTTTTCCACCCGCTCATAGTGCGTCACGCGGCCGGCGCGGCCGGGCCGGGGGCTCACAGCGGGCCACATCGATAAGGACTTGTAAGTAGTCCGACAGGTTCTCGACAGCTCCCGCCCGCCAAGCTCAGGTTACCCAGGACCCGATCAAGGAGCTGCCGTCCGTGACGACCGTCCAATCACCCCCTGCGCCCCCCACGGCGATACGCCCCAGGGTGGTGGCCCGCACCGGCCTTTACGCCGTGCTCGCCGCCAACGCGGCCGTGGTCGCCTACTTCTTCGCCCAGGCGGGCTTCGCCTCCAACGCGCTGATCGTCATGGGCCGCCTCGCCGGCCTGTACGGCGCCCTCGTCATGGCCTTCCAGCTGGTGCTGGTCGCCCGGCTGCCCTGGCTCGACCGCCGCATCGGCATGGACCGGCTGACCTCCTGGCACCGCTGGACCGGTTTCGCCCTGCTGTGGACGCTGCTCGCGCACGTCGTCTTCATCACCTTCGGGTACGCGGACGGGGCCGGCGTCGGCCCGGTCACCGAGCTGGTCGACCTGGCCGAGACCACCGAGGGCGTGCTCCGCGCGATCGTCGCGTTCGGCATCATCCTCGTCGTCGGCGCCGTCTCGGCCCGCTACGCTCGCCGCCGCCTCGCCTACGAGACCTGGCACTTCATCCACCTCTACACCTACGTCGCCGTGCTGCTCGCCTTCACGCACCAGGTCGCGGTCGGTACGACCTTCACCTCGTCGGCCACCGCGAAGGCGTACTGGTACGGGGTGTGGGGCGTGGCCCTCGGAGCGGTCGTCGTGGGCCGGTTCGTGCTGCCGCTGTGGCGCAACACCCGCCACCAGTTCCGGGTCTCGGCCATCGTCCCCGAGTCCGACAACGTCGTCTCGGTCCACATCACGGGCCGCGACCTCGACAGGCTGCCCGCGCAGGCCGGCCAGTTCTTCCTGTGGCGGTTCCTCACCCGGGACCGCTGGTGGCAGGCGAACCCCTTCTCCCTCTCCGCCGCCCCCGACGGACGCACCCTGCGCCTCACCGCCAAGGCGGCCGGCGAGGGCAGCGCCGCCCTGCGGCACATGAAGGTCGGCACCCGCGTGTTCGCCGAGGGTCCCTACGGCGCCTTCACCGCGCTGCACCGGACGAAGTCAGAGTCGGTGCTCATCGCGGGCGGCGTGGGCGTGACCCCCATCCGCGCCCTGCTGGAGGACCTGGAGGGCCACGCGGTCGTCATCTACCGGGTCTCCTCCGACCGCGACGCCGTCCTCCACGACGAACTGCGCGACCTCGCCCTCGCCAAGGGCGCCGAGCTGCACCTGGTCACCGGCCCGTCGGTCCCCGACAAGCTGGCGCCGAGCGAGCTGAGCCGGCTCGTGCCGGACATCGGCGACCGGGACGTCTTCCTGTGCGGGCCGCCGCCGATGATGAACGCGGTGCTGCGGACCCTCGGTGAACTGGGCGTGCCCAAGCAGCAGATCCACTTCGAGCGTTTCAGCCTGGCGGGATGAGAGAGACATCGTGAAGCGAGCCATACCTGTCGTCGTCCTGAGCATCGCGGGCCTCGTCCCCGTCTGGCGCTACGTGCCGTCGACTCCCGTAACCACGCCCTCCGCCTCCTCGTCCTCGGGTTCCTCCTCAGGCACCGGCGTCAAGGGCCCGACGCTCAAGACGGAAAAGGGCCCCGTGCAGGTCCAGGTCACCTTCGACGGCGACAGGATCACCGCCGTGAGGATGCTGCAGCAGCCGAACCATCCGCAGACGACGGCCGCGGTGCCGAAGCTGGTCGCGGAGACGCTGAAGGCGCAGAGCGCGGACATCGACACGGTGTCCGGTGCGACGATCACCAGCAACGCCTACAAGAAGTCCCTCCAGGCGGTGATCGACTCGCACCGTGCGAGCTCGAAGTCGCCGTCCTCTTCGGGCTCCGCGTCCTCTTCGGGCTCCGCGTCCTCTTCGGGGTCCGCGTCCTCTTCGGGGTCCGCCTCCTCCGACGACTCGGGGCAGTCCGTGTCCGGCCCGACGGTGCACACCTCCGAGGGCCCTGTGCAGGTCCAGGTGACCTTCGACGACTACGAGATCACCGCCGTGAAGATGCTGCAGCAGCCGAACCATCCGCAGGCGACGGCCGTGGTGGCGAAGCTGGTCGCGGAGACGCTGGAGGCGCAGAGCGCGGACATCGACACGGTGCCCGGCGCGACCGTCATCAGCGACGCCTACAAGAAGTCCCTCCAGGCGGCGATCGACTCGGAGGAGTGATCCGATGCACCGCGTCGAACACGTCATGAGCTTCCCTGTCTCGCTCAGGGTCGACGACGAGCACGTTCCGGAGTCGGCCGGCGACGCGGTCTTCGCGTGGCTGCGCGAGGTCGACGCCCGCTTCAGCCCGTTCAAGCCGGACAGCGAGGTGTCCCGCTACGACCGGGGCGAGCTGGGGTCGCACGAGCTCAGCGACGACCTCGTCGAGGTCCTCGACCTGTGCGAGCACTACCGGATCGCGACGGGCGGCGCCTTCGACGTACGGCTGCCCGGCCGCCGCCTCGACCCCTGCGCGGTGGTCAAGGGCTGGTCGGTGCAGCGGGCGGCGGAGCTGCTGAAGGCGGCAGGCGCGAAGAGGTTCGTACTGAACGCCGGCGGTGACGTGGTCGCCGCCGGCGGACCCTGGCGGGTCGGCGTACGGCACCCCGAACACGCCGACAAGCTGTGCACCGTCCTCGAACTCACCGACGGGGCGGTGGCGACCTCCGCCTGCTACGAACGCGGCGACCACATCATCGACGGCCGCACCGGCCTCCCGGCGACCGCGCTGCTCAGCCTGACCGTCGTGGCCGCCACCCTGACGGAGGCGGACTCGGTCGCGACGGCGGCCTTCGCGATGGGCGTGAAGGGCATCGAGTGGGCCGCCACACTGCCGGGCTGCGAGGTGTTCGCGGTGGACGGCGGAGGGCAAGTGCTGCGCACGGAGGGGTTTCCGGTGGCCGGGGGGTCTGCGAGGGCTGCCTGACTCCCCCCGCTCGACTTCGTTCGAGCGGGGGGACAACCCCCGTCGCGGCGGGCCCCCGCGCTCCCTGTGGGGCGCTGCCGAACCGCAGCCGATCTCGCCTAACCTGGCGCGGTGACCATCGAGTTGACCCTGCTGACGTCCGTCTCCCACCGGGGGCAGGAGATCACCGCGCCCCGGCTGCGCGGCCTGCTCGCCCTGCTGGCGGGGGAGTTGCGGGCAGGGCGCGCTGCCGGGCGGCTGGTCGACGGGCTGTGGCCGGACGAGCAGCCGGCCAACCCCGCCAAGGCCCTGCAGATCCTGGTGTCGCGGGCCCGTAAGCAGCTGGGCGCCGAGATCATCGCCAGCACCCCGACCGGTTACCGGCTCGCCCTGCGTGAGGACCAGGTCGACGCCGGTGCCGTCCTGCTGTTCGCCGCCGCGGCCGCCGAGAAGACCCGCACCGGGGACCACGCGGGCGCCCTCGCCGAGGCCGAGGAGGGACTCGCGCTGTGGGACGGCGCCACCGCCGGCGAAGCTGCCCCCTTCGGCGATCCCGTCGCCGGGCTGCGCGCCGAGCGAGCCGTCACCCGCCATGTGCTGTCCCGCTCCCGTGCCCTCGCCCTCGCCCGCACCGGCCGCCGCGAGGAGGCCGCGGGCCCCCTCCTCGAACTGGCCGACGTACAGCCCCACGACGAGGAACTCCTCCTGGAGCTGATGCGCTGCCAGGCGGCCACCGCCGGCCCGTCCGCCGCACTCACCACGTACGACACCCATCGCCGCCGCCTGCGCGACGCACTCGGCACCGACCCCGGCCCCGCCCTCCAGGAACTCCACCAGGAACTGCTCCGCGGCGAGGCACCGGTCGTCCGGCGCGGGGTCCCGCACGAGCCCAACCCCCTGCTCGGCCGGGACGCCGACGTCGACGCCGTGACCCGGCTGCTGCACAGCGCCCGCGTCACCTCGGTCGTCGGCCCCGGCGGACTCGGCAAGACCCGCCTCGCGAGCGCCGTCGCCCGCGACGCCGAGCAGCGCGTCGTGCACCTGGTGCCGCTCGCGGGCGTCCGCCAGGACGCCGACGTCGCCGCCGAGGTCGCCTCGGCGCTGGGCGCCGGCGAGACCCTGCGACCCGGCGCGGGAGGCGGCGACGCGGTCGCCGGCATCGTGGGCGCGCTCGGCGCCGGGCCCGCGCTGCTGGTCCTCGACAACTGCGAGCAGGTCGTCCAGGGCGTCGCCGACCTCGTACAGGCACTCGTGTCGCGGACGAGGGACCTGCGTGTCCTCACCACCAGCCGCGCCCCGCTGGGCCTCTCCTCGGAGACCGTCTACCCGCTGCCCGAACTCGATCTCGCCACCACCGTCGAGCTGTTCGAGCACCGCGCCCGCGCCGCCCGCCCCGACGCCGCCCTGCCCGCCGACACCGTGGCCGCCCTGTGCCGCCGCCTCGACGGTCTGCCGCTCGCCACCGAACTCGCCGCCGCCCGGGTACGGGTGATGTCGGTCGCCGAGATAGCCCGCCGTCTGGAGGACCGGTTCGCGGTGCTGCGCGGCGGCCCCCGGGACGCGCCCCGGCGCCACCGCACCCTGCACGCCGTGGTCGACTGGAGCTGGAACCTCCTCGACGAGGAGGGGCAGTCCGCCTTGCGTGCCCTGTCCGTCTTCCCGGACGGCTTCACCGCCGACGCGGCCGAGCAACTCGTCGGCGGCTTCGACGCGTTGCAGGTCCTTGAGGATCTCGTCGACCAGTCCCTGCTGAAGGTGACCGACACTCCGTACGGCACCCGCTTCCGCATGCTGGAGACGGTGCGCGAATTCGCCGCCGCCCACCGGGAACGGGCCGGTGAGGAAGCGGACGTCACCGAACGGTTCCTGGGCTGGGCAAGGGAGTTCGGCGCCACTCACCACGACGCACCCTTCGGCACCGACCCCTTCGCGTCCTGGCAGCTGATCCGCGCCGAGCAGGACAACCTCCTCCACGCGCTGCGGCCGGCGCTCGCCCGCGAGGACCTCGACACCGTCGCCACGGTCACCGCCGTACTCGGCGCCCTGTGGACCACGGAGACCAACTACCCGCGCATGATCGCCCTCACCGAGGACACCGCCCGGCCCCTGTCGCACTACCGGCCCGGCCCCGAGTACGTCGAGCCGACCCGCACCGCCGCCGCCCTGCTGAGCGCCCACCTGTTCCTGGGCGCGGGGCCGGGCGCCGATCGCACCCTGGTCACCCTGCGCCGGCTGCCTCCCGCGCAGCCGGACACGCTGGTGCGGGCCATGGCGGCGGTGCTGTGCGCCTTCCCGCGCGTGCTCGCGGACCACGACGCGCTGGCCGAACTGTGCGACAGCGAACAGCAGTTGCTCGCGGGCGTCGCCAACTGCGTCGCCGGCTATGTGGGGGAGAGCGGGCACCGGCCGGACCTCGCCCTCGGCGCCGCCCGCCGCATGGTCGAGGCGCTCGGCGACGAGGACATTCCGCTGCTGCGGATCTGGCCCGCCTCCCGCCTCGCCGAACTGTGCCTGCAGACCGAGCGCGGGGGCGAGGCCCTGACGCACATGGAGCGCGCACTGGACGCCTTGGAGAGTCTCGGTGAGTGGAGCGACACGATCGGCATGCGGTGGGGTCTGATGCTCGCCAACCTGCAGATCGGAGACCTCGACGCCGCCGAGCACTGGCTGGCCCAGGCCCTGCGGAACCAGCCGGAGGGCAGCGCCTCCGACGCCTTCACCCCCGACCTGGGCGCCCGCGCCGAGATCGCCCTCGCGCGCGGCGACGTCGAGACGGGGCTCGGGCTGTGGCGCCGGGCCCTGGACCGGCTCGAGTGCACCGCGCGTCCGGTCTTCGGCGACGAACTCGTCATGGAGGGCTGGGTGCTGGAGCTGCAGTCGGTCGCCCTGACCGCGCACGCCCGGCACGGCCGCACCGACCTCGTCGCGCCGCTCGCCGCCGCGCTGCCCGCCCGGCTCACCGCCCTGCTCACCCGCCCACCGCACTACGTGACCGTCGACTTCCCGGTGTGCGGCGCGCTGCTGCTGGCCCTGGGCACGGTCGCCCTGGCCGACGGCGACGGCGCTCGCGGGGCCCATCTCACCGCCCTCGCCGAACGCTTCCGTGCCCTGCGCAACTTCCAGCCCACGATGTCCTCGGCCCGCGCCCGCGAGGACGCCGGGAACGCCGACAGGGCGGCCTACGAGGACGCGGTGTCCACGTACGCCGCCCTGGACGCGGTGGGGCTGCGGGAGGCTGCCCTCCGCCTGCTGCGGGTCACAGCCTGACGGGCAGGCTCAGCAGGTGGAAGCCGTCGCCGGGCCAGTGCCCGAACGGCACGTCGGCGCGGTCCACCGCCAACTCCGGTGCCACTGACGGACGTACGAGAAGCTCCTCGAGGACGACGCCCGTCACCAGTCGGCCGAGCGCGGCGCCGATGCAGTAGTGCGGGCCGTGCCCGAAGGCCAGGTGGCCGTCGCCCCGCCCGAACTCCCTTGTCACGTCGAGGTGTTCTGGGGCTACGTAGGTGTCCGGGTCGTGGTCCGCGCCGAACAGCGCCACCGTCACCGCCTCGCCCGTCTTCAGCCGGGTGCCGGCGAACACGAAGTCCTCGGTGGCGTACAGCGTGGCGCCCATGCGCACCAGCGTGACGTGGCGGAGGAGTTCGGGGACCGCCCGGCCGAGCAGCTCGGGCTCGGCGCGCAGCTTCTCCAGCTGGTCGGGGCGGTCCAGCAGGGCGAGCACGGCGTGGGCCAGGAACAGGGCGGGCGGGGTGATGCCGGTGTTGATCAGCAGGAAGAAGACGGAGACGATCTCGTCGTCGGTCATGCCGCCGTCCGCCAGGAGCGCAGACACCAGGTCGTCCGCGGGCTCGGCACGGCGCCGGGCGACCAGGTCCTTCGTGTACCCGACGACACCGCCGAGCCCTTCGAGGACACCGCTGCCGTCGCCGTACGCGAAGTCCCGGATCCACCCGCACACCTTGTCCTGGTCCCCCGCGTCCACGCCGACGAGGGCGCAGATGACCGCTGTGGACAGCGGATAGGCGAACTCGCCGAGCAGATCGGCCTGTTCGCGTTCGGCGAGGGCCTCGATCAGCTCTCGCGCGGTCTTCTCCACGAAGGGGCGGAGCGCGGCCACCCGGCGGGCGGTGAAGACACGGGTGAGCGGGGAGCGGCGGCGGGTGTGCTCGTCGCCGTCGAAGAGGGCCAGGTGGCCGGAGAGGTACCGGACGTACTCCTCGGGGATGCCCTCCAGGCCCGAGGTCAGCAACTCCGCCTGGGGGTCCGGCATTTCGGAGTCCGCGATGGTCGAACGGTCCCGGATCAGGCGCGGTTCGGTGAGCGCTGCCTTCACCTCCTCGTGCCGGGTGACCAGGCGTACGGGGGTGTCCAGGCCGGGCAGGACGACGTGGCCGAGGCCGGGGCGGGAGCGAAGGTCGGCGTAGGCGCCGGTGGGGTTCTCGACGAGTTCGGGGGTGAGGCGGATGACTGTCATGGCGACTTCCCTTTTCCGGTCGGGATGTTCAGGCAGGTCAGGCAGGTCAGGCAGGTCAGGCAGGGGTGTTCAGGTGGGGGTGTTCAGTGGGTGTCGCGGTCGAACAGGCGCAGTGACCAGACGAATCCGAGGACCGCGATCACCACGCACCACGCCACCGCCATCCAGCCGTTGTGCCCGATCCCCGTGCCGGTCAGCAGCCCGCGCACGGTCTCGATGACCGTGGTGAACGGCTGGTACGCGGCGAACCAGCGGATCCAGGACGGCATCGAGTCGACCGGCACGAAGGTGCTGCTGACGAAGGGCAGCAGGAACGAGATCGGCAGCGGGGCGTTGCTGGCACCCTCGGGCGTCTTGCTGATCAGCCCCAGGGCGACCGACAGCCAGGTCAGCGCGAGGACGAAGAGAGCGAGCAGCGCGCAGGCCGCCAGCCACTCCACGGGGCTCGCGTCGGGGCGGAAGCCGATGGCGAGGGCCACGGCGGTCACCAGGGCCAGGGTGATGGCCGTCCGGATGACGCTGCCGACCACATGGCCGACCAGGATCGACGCCCGGGAGATCGCCATCGTCGAGGCCGGTCGTCGGCTCGTCGAGGAAGATCACCTCGGGGGAGCCGACCAGGGTCATCGCGAGGTCCAGGCGCCGGCGCATGCCGCCGGAGTAGGCGGAGGCGGGCTTCTTCGCCGCGTCCACGAGGTCGAAGCGTTCCAGGAGTTCGCCGGTGACGCGCCGGCCCTCACGCCGGTCCAGATGGTGCAGGTCCGCCATCAGCGCCATGTTCTCCTCGCCGGTGATCAGGTTGTCGACGGCGGAGAACTGGCCGGTGACCCCGATCGCGGCGCGCACGGACTGCGGCTCGGCGGCCACGTCGTGCCCGGTGACACGGGCGGTGCCGCCGTCGGCGCGGATCAGGGTGGAGAGGATCCGGACGGTGGTGGTCTTGCCGGCGCCGTTCGGGCCGAGCAGCGAGAAGACCGTGCCTCGCGGGACCTTGAGGTCGATGCCGTCGAGGACGACCTTGTCGCCGTACGCCTTGGTCAGGCCGGTGGCTTCGATGGCCGGTGTCGTCGGGTTCATGTCGCAGAGCGTGCCGGGGGCCGGATTCAGGGCGGCTTCACGGCGGTTTCAGCGGGCGCGACGGGTGGAACCCGCGCATGCCCCGGTGGGGGGAACTCACAGGCCGGCCACGGTCCGGAGACGAACGAATTCAGCCGGGCTCCGTTCGTGGCCCTGAAACTTCGGCGGTTTAGACTCTGCCTCCTACGGCCCGCGACCGAGGCCACAGTGCGGTCGGCCTCTGCCACCCGAAGGGTATTCGGCGTTTTGATACGGATAGATTCAGTCACCAAGCGGTACCCCGACGGTACGGTCGCGGTCGACAACCTCTCGTTGGAGATACCCGACCGCTCGATCACCGTCTTCGTCGGTCCGTCGGGCTGCGGCAAGACGACGACGCTGCGCATGATCAACAGGATGATCGAGCCGAGCGAGGGCACGATCACCATCGACGGCAAGGACATCACCCAGCAGCCGGTCAACACGCTGCGCCGGTCGATGGGTTACGTCATCCAGAACGCCGGTCTCTTCCAGCACCGCACGATCATCGACAACATCGCGACCGTGCCCCGGCTGCTCGGCTGGAACAAGGACAAGGCGCGGTCGAGGGCGCGGGAGCTGATGGAGCGGGTCGGGCTCGACGGCGCGCTCGCCAAGCGGTACCCGTACCAGCTCTCCGGCGGTCAACAGCAGCGCGTCGGCGTGGCCCGGGCGCTCGCCGCGGATCCGCCGGTCCTGTTGATGGACGAGCCGTTCTCCGCCGTCGACCCCGTGGTGCGCAAGGGGCTGCAGGACGAACTCCTGCGAATACAGGACGAGTTGGGCAAGACCATCGTCTTCGTCACGCATGACATCGACGAGGCGGTGAAGATCGGCACGATGGTCGCCGTGATGCGCACCGGCGGTCACCTCGCCCAGTTCGCGCCGCCCGCCGAGCTGCTGTCCGACCCCGCAGACGACTTCGTGGAGGACTTCCTCGGCGCGGACCGCGGCATCCGGCGGCTCTCCTTCTTCTCCTCCGCGGGCCTCGGCCTGCTCACCACCCCGATCGTGGCCGTCGACGCCACCGCCGAGCAGATCGCCGAACGCAGCGCGAACGACGTGCCCTACCTGCTCGTCACCGACGTGGCCGGCAAGCCGCTCGGCTGGAGCGAACCGGCGGCGCTGACCTCGGGCGCCGTCGACCCCGCGCGGCTCCTGCCCTTCGGACGGCCCTTCCGGCACGGCAAGGAGTCGCTGCGCGCCGCCCTCGACTGCGCCGTGCTCTCGCCCACCGGGTGGGCCGTCGCGGTGGGCGACGACGGCCGGGTCGCCGGCGTCGTCTCGCAGCAGACCATCGGCGAGGCGATCCGCACCGCCCACGCCCAGGGCCGCAGCGACGAGAGGGTCGCCGGATGAACGGCGGCTTCTTCCACATTCCGAGCGACCTGCAGAACACGTACTGGGGCCTGGTCGCGCTGCATCTGCGCCTGGCCCTGGTCCCGGTCGTGTGCGGGCTTCTGGTGGCGCTGCCCATCGCCCAGTTGTGCGTACGGCTGCGCTGGCTGTACCCGCCGGTGCTGTGGGTGACGACGATCCTGTACGCCGTCCCCTCGCTGGCCTTCTTCGTCGTCCTCATCGACTACACCGGCCAGAGCGAGCTGACCGTGATGATCCCGCTGGGCGTCTACAGCCTCGTGGTGTTCGTCCCGGCGATCGTCGACGGTGTCCGGTCCGTGCCGCAGGAGACGCTCGACGCCGCGACCGCCATGGGCCTCGGCCCCGTACGCCGGTACTTCCAGGTCCAGTTGCCGATCGCGGCACCCGCGATCATCGCCGGTCTCCGGGTCGCGACCGTCTCCAGCATCTCCCTCGTCAGCGTCGGCATGCTGATCGGCAACCAGGGCGGACTCGGCAACCTCCTCAACGACGGCATGATCTACCACCAGCCACGCCTGGTCTGGCTCTCGGTGATCGGCTCGGCCGTCCTCGCGATCCTCGCGGACGCCCTGCTGGTCCTCGTCCGGGTGCTGGTGACGCCCTGGATGCCGCGCGGCAGCCGCAAGGCCCGCCCTGTCGACGAGCCCGAGGCCCGGCCCGCACCGGCCGCCGCCGCACTGGAGGACGCAGTCCGATGAACGTACTCCACTTCATCAACGCCTTCTTCAGCGAGAACGCCCACTGGCACGGCTACGACGGCATCCCCACCCGGCTGCGCGAGCACGTCCAGTACTCGCTGATCGCACTCGCCATCGCCGCCGCCATCGGCCTGCCGGTCGGCCTGCTCACGGGCCACACCGGACGTGGCGGCAACACCGTGGCCTTCGTCGCCACCGCGGGGCGCGCCCTGCCCAGTTTCGGCCTGCTGGTGCTGATGTTCGTGCTGCTCGGGCTCGGCCTGACCCCGGTGATGATCCCGCTGGTCGTCCTCGCCGTCCCGCCGATCCTCGTCACCACCTACGAGGCGGTGCGCACCGTCGACCCGTCCCCGGTGGACGCGGCCCGGGGCATGGGCATGGCCGAGTCGAGGGTCCTGTTCCAGGTCGAACTGCCGGTCGCGCTCCCGCTGATCCTCAGCGGCCTGCGCTCGGCGGCCATCCAGATCGTCTCGACGGCCACCATCGCCGCGTACGTCTCGCTCGGCGGGCTCGGCCGGTACATCGTCGACGGCCTCTACCAGCGCAACTACGAGAAGGTGGTGGGCGGTGCGACCCTGGTGGCCGTCCTCGCCCTGGTGACGCTCGGCTTCTTCTGGGCGGTGGCGCGGTTCACCGTGTCGCCGGGGGTACGCCGGGGCAACTGACCCCTCCAAAGGCCGCGGGCCCGGGGCGGATCCTCCATCCGCCCCGGGCCCGCTCGCACACCGGCCGGCCTCAGCTCTCCGTGCGGGCCAGAGCCAGTTCCAGCACGACGAGCAGGGCGTCCCGCACCGAGCCGCGCTCCCGGGCGTCGAACACGATCAGCGGGACGCGCTCGGCGACGTCGAGCGCCCAGCGGACCTCGTCGAGGGCGTGCTCGACCTTCCCGTCGAAGGCGTTGACGGCGACGGCGAACGGGATCTGCCGGTGCTCGAAGTAGTCGACGGCGGCATAGCAGTCGTCGAGGCGGCGTGTGTCCACGATGACGAGGCCGCCGACCGCGCCCTCCACGATGTCGTCCCACATGAACCCGAACCGCTCCTGGCCGGGCGTGCCGAACAGGTACAGCTTCAGCGTCGGGTCGATGGTGATGCAGCCGAAGTCCATCGCCACGGTCGTCGTGATCTTCCGCGGGGTGTGGCTGAGGTCGTCCACGCCCGCCGCGACCTCCGTGATGGCGGCTTCGGTGGTCAGCGGCTCGATCTCGGAGATCGAGCCGACGGTGGTGGTCTTGCCCACGCCGAAACCGCCCGCGATCACCATTTTCACCGGCAGCGGCGGTGGTACGACGGCCACCGGGGCGGCCGTGGGGGTCCCTCCCGCGCGCGTCAGTTCGCGCGTGGGCGAGGCGCCGGCCGGTTCAGTCGGAGTCACGCGGTACCCCTTGGGAGTCGGGGATGGCGCGCAGGGCCTCGATCACCCTGCGCAGGACGGAGGCGTCGTGCGTGACGCCGGCATCGGGCACGTGCACCGCCAGATGTCCGGTGGCCCGCAGGTCCTCGGCGAGGACCCGTACGACGTTGAGGTGGAGCCGCAGCCGGGCCGCGAGTTCCGCGATGGACTGCGGCTGCCGGCAGGCGGCGACGATGTCGTGCTGCTCGAAGGCGAGCCCGTCGAGCACGGCGAGACCCTCGGCGGTGGCCACCACCTGGGTCTCGACCGGCACCGGCCGGCCGGACGCCGTCGGTGCCACCCGGCCGGCGGTGACCAGGAAGGGCCGTACGGCGGGGGCGGGGCCGACCGGGTCCGGGACCGGGACCGGAGGTGGGGTGCCGTCCGCCATGGGTTACGTCTTCCTCCTCGACCGGGCCCTGACAGCAGCGACCGGTCAGCGTGCCGACGCCGCGCCGACGCTGTTCTTGAGCTGGAGCACGAGCTGGGGGTTGAGCGCGCTGCCGGCCCGGTTGGCGAACAGCGTCATCTCGTAGGCGATGTTGCCCAGCTTCGCCTCCTTGTCGGCGACCACGCCGAGGACGGCGCCGCTGCCGATCGCGGAGACGATGACATGACCGCCCTCAAGGTCGATGATGACCTTGTTGAGCCCGCCGAGGCCGTAGTTGCCGGATGCTCCGGCGGCGAGGCTGGTGATGCCGGAGACGATCGCGGCGAGGCGCTCCGAGTGGGCGCGCTCGTGCAGTTCCGCCACGGCGATGAGCAGCCCGTCCGAGGAGACCGCGATGGCGTCTACGACGCCGGCGGTCTCGGTGGCGAAACGGTTGAGCAGCCAGTTGAAGTCGGCTGCTGCGGCCTGCAGTTCGGCCGGCGTGGTGGCTCCCCTGGGGGGAGTGGCATCTGTCGACGTGCTCACTGCTCGGCTCCTTCCGGGAGGTGGTTCTGGTCATGCGGGTCGTTGGCCGCGGGCCGGTGGCGGGCGCCGCTGTCCCGGTGCGCCCGCTCCACGGCCGCTTCGAACTCGTCCAGCGCGTCCCGCACGGCAGCCGCGTCGGCGAGCCGCGGGGCCTGCCGTGCCGCCTGCTGGCCGGTGTCGACGGTCGTACGGAGCGTGGCACCGCGCACGCGGCGGCGCAGGGGGCGGGAGGAGCCGTCGCCGGGGGGCGTCAGGCCGGTCCCGGCCTGGGCGGACGGCGTTGTCACACCTGGCCGGACCTGGGAAGACGATACCGGTTCGGCAAGCCCGCCCTGCCCGGCGGGGGTTGAATCGTCGGACCGACGGTGACTCACCCCCTCGGCCGCTTCGGCACGGGCCTGCGGCACGAAGGGACTCGCCGCCCCGGCCCCGGACACCCCACCGAAGCCGGCACCTACGACAGCGCCGGTTTCCGGGGTCGAGTGGGTGATTGTGCCGGGGGGCGTCGGGGTCGGGCGCGCGAAAGAACCGGGAGTTTCCGGGGCCTGGCCTGTGACGGTGCCGGAGGTTCTCGGGGTCGGGCCCGCGGCGGCATCGGCTGTTGTCGGGGTGTGGCGCGCGATGGAACCGGGGGTTCCCGGGGGCTGGCCTGTGACGGTGCCGGGGGTTGTCGGGGTCGGGCCCGCCGTGCTGCCGGGGATGGTCGGCGTCGGGCCCGCGACGGCACCGCGGGTTTCCGGGGCCTGGCCCGCGGTGCCAACGGCGGGTGTCGGCGCCGGGCCCGTCGTCGCGACGGGGGCTGTCGCGTCCGTGGTCGTGGACGGGCTCGCGGGTGGTGTGTCCGTGGCGGTCTCCCGGCGGGGCACCCGGCGCGGGAGCGGGCCGGGTCGGCCGTCGAGGCCGGTGTCGTGCGGCAACCCGGTGTCCTCCTCGCCGGTGGCGGACGGCCGGGGCCCGGAGACGGCGCCGGTCATCGGTGCAGCACCGGACCGGTCGGCGCCGGCACCCCAACTCGCGGCCTTGCGCCAGGTGGAACCGGCGGCATCGGCGGGGTTGCCGTACGCGCCCGCCGAGAGCGCGAAGCCGGCCGAACCGTCCGCACCTCCCGCGGGACCCGCCGGGCCGGACAGTTCGGGGCGCTTCCCGACCGCAGGACCGGCGGAGACGACCATCGGGCTCATCGCCAGCAGCAGCGACGACGGCACCGTCACCTCCGCCGTCATCCCGCCGCCCGGCGTGCGGGACAGTTCGACGGCGACGTCCCAGCGGCGCGCGAGGCTGCCGACCACGAACAGGCCGAGCACCTTCGTCGGCACCACGTCCAGCCGCTCGCGGCGGATCAGCCGCGCGTTCTCCTGGGCGAGCCGATCGGGGCTCATGCCCAGGCCGTGGTCGGAGATCACGATGGACGCGCCCCCGGCATGCGTCGTGTCCGCGCCCGAGGTGTCGCGCACGTACACCTCGACCGGGCTGTCCTCGGGCGAGAACGACACGGCGTTCTCCAGGAGTTCGGCCATCATCAGCGTCAGGTCGCCGATGATGTCGGGCTCCACCATGACCTCGGTGCGGGCGTGCAGCCGTACCCGCTGGAAGCCCTCGATCTGGCCGAGCGCGGCGCGTACGACGTTGGTGAGCGCCGTCGGGCCCGAGTCGAGGACCGTCTCGCGGATGCCGGCGAGCAGCATCAGACTGTCGGCGTTGCGGCGCAGACGGACGGCGATGTGGTCGATGGAGTAGAGGCGCTCCAGCAGGGCGGGGTCGGTCTCGCCGCGCTCCACCGCGTCGATCAACGCGAGTTGACGGGTCGTCAGGTTGCTG
Source organism: Streptomyces sp. DF42 (assembly GCF_058267695.1). NCBI lineage: Bacteria > Bacillati > Actinomycetota > Actinomycetes > Kitasatosporales > Streptomycetaceae > Streptomyces > Streptomyces sp. DF42. The sequence continues at coordinate 7,434,417 of NZ_CM177859.1, forward strand.
ACGCGGCGGCCGACGTTGCCGAACATCTCGGCGACGTTGCGGCGGCTGAGCACCTGCCGCTCCAGCAGGGCGACCGCGGTGGTCTGCACCCGGTTGATCACCTCGGCCAGCTCGCCGATCTCGTCGCGCGCGGTGACCGGCATCTCGCGCAGCATCGGCGCGCTGTCGTCCTCGGCGTCGTCGTCGGCCACCCGCGCCAGCTCGCGCCCCGCCACGTCGGCGACCTCCCGGGCGGCGCCGGTGAGCGCCTGCACCGGCCGCACCACCGAGCGGCGCACCAGTACCGAGAAGGCGAGCCAGAGGACGAACCCGAGCAGGGCGGCGGCCAGCAGCAGGCCCGCGCGCCACCAGGCGCTCGTCGACGCGCTGTCGGCATCGTCGGCGATCTGGTCGATGAGCGTCGAGGTGATCTTCAGCCGGCTCTCCGCCTGCTGCGGATAGGCGGGGTAGTCGTTCAGGGCCTTCTCGAACGCGGCCTTGATCTCCGCCGGCGTGCTCGCCTGGAGGGTGCTGGGAGCGACCTGGAGCTCGGCGTAGGCCTCGGTGATGGCCCGCTGGGAGCTGGTGTGCTCGATGTCGGCGAGCTCGTCGGCCTGCTGCGCGGTGCCGAAGCGGGCGAAGCGCTCGGCCTGGCTGATGTAGAGCTGGTGCGCGCCCACGGCGGTGGTGAACTCGATCAGCGCGTTGGTGTCGCCGGTCGTCGCGGAGAACACGCCGGTCTCGAAGGAGCCGTGCGCGGCGTCGGCCCGCAGCAGTGAGTCCAGCAGGTTGCCGGTGAAGGTGGCGGCCAGCTCGGCGTCGCGGTCCAGGCCGAGACCGTCGATCACGGTCCTGGTGGCGTTGTCGTAGGCGGGGTCGATGTTGCTCGCGGGCAGATAGCCCTGCTCGACCGTCTCGCGCAGGCTGGTGAGGCCCTCGACCTCCTTCAGCGCCTGCGCCTCGCCGTCCGGCAGCGCGTCGCCGAAGGAGTCGCGCACCTTCACGATCCGCGCGTCGACCGCGTTCTGCGCCTTGCGGTAGGCGGACAGGGTGGACCTGGCGCCGCGGCCTCCGGCCTCGTAGCGCACGGAGAGCAGGACCGCCAGTTGGTGCTCGCGCTCCACCTCGTTGACCAGCGACACCACTTGCTCGCTGTTGCGCACCGTGTCCGCCGCGGACGCCGCGTCCCGCGCCTGGCCCACCTGGTCGGCGATGAGATAGGAGAGCAGCGTGGCGACGACGGCCAGGGGTATGCCGACCAGGAGGTTCAACTTGCGCCGGAAGGGCCACCGGTCGGCGAAGCCTCGTATGCCACCCCTGAGTGGCGACGGGGCCGGCCGGGCCGGCGCGTCCACCTCGGTCGTGGACACCGGGCCTCCTCCATGGGGGGTCTCATCGCGCGTGACCACGCGGATGACCGATTCTGATCGCTGAAATTGGTGCAGGATGGCACCGAGCGGTCCCCGTATACCGCCGTGGCCGACGCCAACTGCGGTGAGACTACCGCCTCATTGAACGATCAAGCACGTCGCCCTGCGTCAAGAATCCGTTACAAAGCGACTCCGGATCCATTCCCTTCTGTTCACACTGCATTCATAACTGATCACGCATTGAGGCCAATTGGTGACCCGGCTGCTCTTGACTGAATAAGAACGCGCTGGATTGGATCAGTGCCAGAGATTGCTTCTCATCTGTCCCCAGAGTCCGGAACGGGAATCGTGACTTCCAAAGCCCCACGCCCCAGGTCCATCAGGAGCTATTCCGCGGCGGCCGTCGCGCTCGTCGCAACCACGGCCCTGCTGGCGGGATGTGGCTCCTCCGACGGCAACAAGTCCTCCGACCCGCTCCAGGGAGGCAAGTCCGACGGCAAGACCGTGGTCGTCGGCTCGAACAACTTCGCCGAGAGCATCCTGATCGCCGACATCTACGGCGAGGCCCTGAAGGCCAAGGGAGTCAAGGTCACTTACAAGCCGAACATCGGCAGCCGCGAGACGACGTACGGGCTGCTGAAGAACGGCTCCATCACCGTGCTGCCCGAGTACAACGGCGCGCTGCTGGCCTACCTCGACCCCAAGGCGACGCCGAAGACGGTCGAGGCCACGACGGCCGCGATCGAGGCCAAGCTGGACTCCAAGCTGACGCTCCTCGACCCCGCGTCCGCGCAGGACAAGGACTCGGTCACGGTCAACAAGGCCACCGCCGACAAGTACAAGCTGACGTCCCAGTCCAGCATCGCGGACCTCAAGGACATCGCGAAGGACCTGACCATAGGTGCCTCGCCGGAGTTCCAGACCCGGCAGCAGGGCCTGGTGGGCCTGAAGTCGGTGTACGGCCTGGACTTCGAGAGCTTCAAACCGCTGGACGCGGGCGGTCCGCTGACCCAGGCGGCGCTGAAGAAGAACACGGTGCAGGCCGCGGACCTCTTCACCACCGACCCGACCATCGTCAAGGAGAAGCACGTCGTCCTCCAGGACCCGAAGAACCTCTTCGGCTTCGAGAACGTGCAGCCGCTGGTCTACAAGAGCGGCCTGTCCTCGGACGGCGTCGCCGCACTGAACGCGGTCGCGGCCAAGCTCGACACCAAGTCCCTGCTCGACCTGGACTCCCAGGTGCAGCTCGAGAACAAGGACCCGCTGGACGTCGCCAAGGCCTGGCTGAAGACGGCGGGCCTCGGCTGATCCGACGTCCCCGGGACGATCTCCGGCACACCGGCGCGGGTGCCCCCTCCACACGAGGGGGCACCCGCCCCGTCGTGGTCCTGCCCGGTATGCGGAACTGGTTCAGCCCTGTTGGGCTGCGATCAACTGGTCGATCAGCGCGATCAGTACGTCCCGCGACGACTCCCGCTTGCGGGCGTCGCACAGCAGGACCTGGACGTGGTCCGGGAGGGCGAGGGCCTCGCGGATCTCGTCGGGCGGGTAGGGATGCTCGCCGTGGAAGCCGTTGACGCCGACGACGAAGGGGATGCCCCGGCGTTCGAAGAAGTCGATGGCGGCGAAGCTGGTGTCCGGGCGGCGTACGTCGACGAGGACGACCGCGCCCAGCGCGCCCAGGGCGAGGTCGTTCCACATGAACCAGAAGCGCTGCTGGCCGGGGGTGCCGAAGAGATAGAGGATCAGGTCGCGGCTGATGGTGATGCGGCCGAAGTCCAGGGCCACGGTGGTGGCCTGCTTCTCCTCGATGCCGTCGAGGTCGTCGACACCCAGGCCGGCCGCGGTCAGGCGTTCCTCCGTGCGCAGCGGGGCGATCTCGCTGACCGAGCCGACCATGGTGGTCTTGCCGACGCCGAAGCCCCCGGCGATCAGTATCTTCACCGTGTCGGGCGCCGCCCGGGTGATGGCGTCAGAGCCGGCCAAGGCCGTCCCTCACTTTCTGCAGCAGGTCCGGATCCGGATGGCAGGAGACGGGGTGCGGAGCGCGGGCGGTGATGCGACCCGTCTCCAGGAGATCGCAGAGCATGATCACCACCACGCTCACCGGCAGGTCCAGCAGCGCGGCGAGTTCCGCGACGGCGATCGGCTCGGCGCAGCGGCGCAGGATGCGCTGGTGCTCGGGCTGCGGCCGGGTGGCCAAGGTCGGCGGCGGGTCCACCGCGGTCACCGTCGTGATGAGTGTGAAGTCGGCACGGCTGGGCCGGGTCCGTCCGCCGGTCAGCGCGAACAGTCGTACAAGGCGGCCTGCCGTGTCGCCCGAGCTCACCTCACGCGCCGGATTCGGCGGTCGGGCCGAGGCCCGCCCGCGGCGCCGCGCTGAGGTGCTCGCCGATCTTCTTCACCAGCATGTTCATCTGGTACGCCACCACGCCCACGTCCGCGCCCTGGCTGGTGAGGACGACAAGGTGGGCGCCCGGGCCGGCCGAGGTCAGTATCAGATAGCCGTGCGCCATCTCGATCAGCGCCTGGCGCACCGGGCCGCCGCGGAAGTCCATGCTGGCGCCCTTGCTCAGGCTCATCAGCCCCGACGCGGTGGCCGCCAGCCGCTCGGCGTCGTCGCGCAGGAACCCGGTGGACCTGCTGACGACCAGCCCGTCCTCCGAGAGCACGACGGCGTGGTTCACCTCGGCGACCCGCTCCACGAGTCCGGTCAGCAACTGGTCGAGCTGGGTATGGGTGGCGGGGATGGGGCGTGTCATGGCGGTGTTCCTTCGTCAGCGGTCGGCGGGCGGTGTCGAGGACGGGGGTCCCCCTGCTCTGGCGCAGTTCAGAGCGGCGGAGGTGGTGCCTTCGGTGGGGAGGCGCGCATCCGGTTCCCGAGACACGGATGCGTCCTCCTGGTCGTACTGGTCGTACTGGTCGCACTCGTCGTAGTGCTTGTCTGCGTCGTCGTCGCGCGCCCGGAGCGTGCCCCGCTGGAAACCGGCGAGCGAGGCAGCGGCCCGCTCCGCGGTGAACTCCTCGGCGTGGCCGTCGTGTTCGTCACCGGCGGGTTCCTCGCGCAGCTCGGCGGCCAGACTGGTCTGGGGCACGCGGCGCGGGAGCGGGGTGACACCTTCGCGCCGGGCGGAGGACGGGAGGGTGGGTGTGGGTGTGGGTGTGGGTGTGGGTGTGGGTGTGGGGACGGTGCGGGCGGGCGCTGCTGGGTCCGGCTCCCGCACGGGCTCCGCGGGCTTCTCCCCGGTGGCCGGCTCCGCCGGAGCGGAGGAGCCGCCGGTTGCCGGCGACTCCCGTACGACGATCTCGTGCGGGAGCAGTACGATCGCCGTCGTTCCGCCGTACGGCGACGGGCGCAGGGTGACCGCGATGCCGTGCCGGGTGGCGAGGCGGGCGATCACGAACATGCCGAGCCTGAGGTCGTCGGCCAGCGCCACCACGTCGAACTGCGGCTCCACCGCCAACTGGGCGTTGAAGGAGGCGTAGTCCTCCTCCAACATGCCGAGACCGCGGTCCTCGACCTCCACGGCCAGGCCCTTGGCCACCAGTGCGGCGCGCACCGCGACGGGGGCCGGCACGGGCGAGAACACGGTCGCGTTGTCGATCAGCTCGGCGAGCAGGTGGATCACGTCGGCCACCGCGGGCGGGGCCAGACACACGTCCTCGTCGGTGTGCACCTCGACCCGCTGGTACTCGGCGACCTCGCCGACGGCGCTGCGCAGGATGTCGACCAGCGCGACCGGCTCCCGCCAGCTGCGCCTGGGCTGCTCGCCGCTGATGATGACCAGGTTCTCCTCGTAGCGGCGCAACTGGCTGGCCGTGGAGTCCAGTTCGTACAGGCCGCTGAGGACGTCCGGGTCGGAGTGCCGGCGCTCCAGCGCGTCGAGCTTGGTGAGCTGCAGGTTGATCAGGTTCTGGCTCTGCCGGGCGATGCCGAGAATGACCTTCTGGAAACCGCGCCGCGTGTCGGCGAGTTCGACCGCGGTGTGCACCGCCGTGCGCTGCGCCTTGTTGAACGCCCGTGCCACCTGGCCGAGTTCGTCACTGCCGTAGTCCAGCGGCGGGGCCGCGAGGTCCGCGTCGACCGTCTCGCCCCGGTCGAGGCGGGCCACGACGTCCGGCAGCCGTTCCTCGGCCAGGCTCAGGGTGGCCTCCCTCAGGCCGCGCAGCCGCCGGGACAGGGAGCGGGTGATCCGCCAGGACATGCCCACGCACAGCAGCAGGGCGATCAGCCCGCCCGCGCTGAGCGAGGCGGCGGTGAGCAGCAGGTTGCCGGCCTTGTCGGCGCTGTGGTCGAGCAGGCCGGACGTCTGGTTGTCGATCAGCCGCGCGTACTGGTCGCCGACCTTGTCGAACGCGGTGGCCCACGCCGTGCGCCGCCGCGCGTCGGGCAGCGCGACCTTCCCGTCGGTGGCGGAGGGCCGGGCCGCGCGCACCTGGTCCTCGATGTCCTGCAGGGTCTGCCACTCGGGGCTCTGCAGAATCCGCTCGGTCTGTGTCTTGGCACCGCCGCTCAGCGCCGGGACGATCTGGTCCTGGACGAGCCAGCGCCGGGAGGCGACCAGCTCCGCGAACGTGCTCCACTCCGTCTCGCTCAGATGCCCGGACGGCCAGGCCATGGTGAGCTGCGCGTCCTCCTGGGAGACCAGCTCCGCCGCGTACTCCAGGGCGACCAGCGGCCCGGCCTGCGAGGTGAGGTCCCCGTCATCGACCTGGGAGAGCTCCTGGAAGGCGTGGATCTGGTCGTCGATGATCGAGCTGTACTGTTCCAGCGCCTGCGCGGCGGTGATGCCGGTGGGGTCGTCCACCTGGCCCCGGTAGTACTCCAGGCTGCCCACCGAACCGAGGACCGAGTACATCCGGTCCGAGACGCGCTCGGGTGCCTTGTTGATCGCGTCGGACTGTCCGACCAGCTTCGCGACCGCCTTGTCGGTCTCGTTGCGCTGTGCCTCCAGCGCGGCCCGGGAGCCGTGCGGGTCGGCCAGCCAGGCCGCCGACAGGGTGCGCTCCCGCTGCAGCGCGAGCGTCGCTTCGGTGCCCATGGCGCCGGTCGACCGGCTCAGCTGGGTCTGCGCGCGCAGCCGTAGCCCCTCGTCGAACATCTGCTTGGTCGTGATGCCCCACATGGCGGCGAGGGTGACGCTGGGCACCAGCGCCAGCAGGATCAGGGAGAGACGTATGGAGCCGAGACGGCGCCGGGCACCTGTCCGTTCAGGCATCGTGGTCCTAGGCGATCAGCGGGGGAAAGGGGAGAACACCGGGGGTGGCCGGGAGCGGGGGAGAGAAGGGGTGCACAGGATGCTATCCGTGCAAGTGGCCGCACAAGCCGCAGGTCTCCGAATCTTTCGAGACGTTGGTGTACGAACTGTCGTGCGGTGTGCGGATCAGCGCGTGCCGCCTGCCGCGAACCGGGCCACGGAGGCCACGTTCGTCCTGGTCACGAACGCCGGGCCGGTGAGCACGGGGGACACACCGCCGCCGCTGACGTTGCCGTTGGTCCGGTACAGCCACAGCCCGTCCACCGCGAGATAGCCCTGCAGATACGGCTGCTGGTCGACCGCGAACTGCACGTCGCCGCTCTCGACCGCTTTCACCAGGTCCTGGTTCAGGTCGAAGGTGGCGACCCGGGCCCTGCTGCCGGACTGCTTCACCGACTTCACCGCGGTCAGCGCGAACGGGGCGCCCAGCGTGACCACTTCGTCGATCGTCGGGTCCTGCCGCAGTCTGGCGGTGATCGCGGCCCCGGTCGCGTTCGCGTCGGTGCCCTCGACGTAGAGGTTCTCGGTGGTGCCGTCGAAGGTCTTCTTCACACCGGCGCAGCGGGCCTCCAGGGCAACGTTGCCGCGTTCGTGGATGACGCACAGCGCGTGCCGGGCCTCGAGGCCGTCCAGCTTGTCGCCGACCGCCCGTCCTGCCAGGCTCTCGTCCTCGCCGAAGAACTCCAGGACCCCCTCGGACTGCCAGGAGTCGATGCCCGAGTTGAGGCCGGCCACGGGTATGTCCGCCGCCTTGGCCGCGGCCACCGGGCCCTTCATCGCCTGCGGCTTGGCGAGGGTCAGCGCGATGCCGTCGACCTTCTGCCGGACCGCGTCCCGCACCAGCTCGGCCTGCCCAGCCGAGTCGGGGTCGTTGGCATACGTCAGGTCGATGCCGTCCTTCGCGGCGGCCGCCTCGGCGCCCTTGCGCACCAGGTTCCAGAAGGTGTCGCCGTCCGAGGCGTGCGTGACCAGGGCGACCTTGAGACGGCCGCCGCCCGCCTTGCCGACGGTGTCCGCGGTGGAGTCGCCGACACCGGATCCGGAGCAGCCGGCCGCGAGCAGGCAGACGAGCGCGGCCAGGGCGCAGACGCGCGCGCATCTGCGGGGGAGGGGAGGTGGGGGAGAAGTGTTCATGAGGGTGCGGTACCTCGCTGTGCGGCCGAGCAAGAGGAACGGCGAGAGAGCGGTCCCGAACGACGTCCGGTACGTCGTACAGCGTCCGGGAAAATCTCGCTGGCCGGAGCCAATCGCGTGTGACCGCCGGTAGTCAAGTGATCAGCAACCTTGAGTGAGTTGTCGGTGCCGCATCGTGATGATGCATCCAGCCTCGTCAGCTCGGGGGCCACGCAAACCACCTGAGCAGCAGCCGTCACCGCCAGGCGTTGGCCGGCGCGTGGGAAATCGCCATCGAGAGCGGCGTCGACGGAAGGAATCCGCCCTCTCGGAGCCGTGGCTGGAGGGCCCTCGCCCGCCGCTTCCACGCTGAGCCGTGGAAACGATGCGGCCGGCGCCCCGCTCCGGGGGCCGGCCGATGTGTGTCGACGACGGTGGAGAGGAACCGTTCCTAAACAGTGTCCAGGAGTGACATTTGCTGCCAGCTCCTGGACATCGCCGGCCGCAAGAGACTGTTCGTCCTCGGCGTCACGGGATTCATGCTCGCGTCCGCCGCGTGTGCCGCCGCGCCGTCGGTGGGAGTGCTGATCGCCTTCCGGGTGGTGCGGGGCGCGGCGGCGACCGTGATCATTCCCCAGACCATCGGTCTGATCAAGGCGATGTTCGCCGGACCCGAGATGTCCAGGGCGCTCGGCAGCATCGGGCCCGTCATGGGTCTCGCGGCGGTCTGCGGACCGGTTGGCGGCGATCCTGCTGAAGGGCGCGGCCGTCGATGTGCAGCGCGTGGATCAGCGCGCGGTCCAGGTCGTCCGGCACGGACACGTTCTTCAGTTCCTCGGTGTGGCCCGGACCGGCGCCGCTACAGCTGTACCGCTTCCGGTACGTTCTTCGCCGTCCGCGCTTCCTTGCGCCGTTGCCGTCGGCCGCGGCGCGGCTCCTGGTCCGGCAGCCAGCCGAACGCGAGGCAGCTGCCGACGACTCCCAGGAGCAGGCCGATGAAGAAGCCGCCGAGGTTCGAGGTGAGCCAGCTGCCCAGGGAGCACAGGACACCGATGATCGAGTAGAACAGGCGTTGGGCCGGGCTGAAGAGGATCAGCAGGCCGCACAGCAGCATGACGGTGGGCAGCAGATAGCCGGCCAGGCCCTGCATGCCGATGTGCATGATGACCTTCAGCGAGGCCTTCTCGGTGAGCAGGATCTCCGCCCCGCCCAGGGCGAGCAGCAGCCCGCCCAGGAACGGACGGCGGGCCCGCCACTGACGGAAAGCGGGCCGCACGCCTTGTTTCGGGGAGCCCGACATCAGCAACCCGAGTCGCTGAAGCTGAGTTTCAGGCCCGGAAGCTTGAACACGGCGGCTGTGGTCGCGTAGTTGGTCTGCCGCAGGTTGTCGATGTGCACGGTGTCGGCCTGCTGGCTGAAGACACCCGCCTTGCCCTTGACCCCGGCCTTGGTGAGCGTGCTGGCGTCGTTGCCGATCTCGATGTTGTTGAAGGACGCGTCGCCCGACAGCTCGGTCGAGTCGGTGGTCAGGTTGCTCGCCTTGACCTTCGAAGAGCCGCTGCCCGCCTTGATGAGCAGGTTCGTGCCGCCCAGGTCGACGCTCTGGCACAGGCTGTCCAGCGTCGCGTTCTTGATGGCGGAGGTGACGATCAGCACCTGCCCACCGGTGTCGCCCGCGTTCGGGCTGTCCGGGATCATGCTGTCGAGGTCGCCGAACTGCTCGAATCCGGTGCCGTCGAGCGACTTGGCGGTGACCGTGAACGGCATGCCGGAGATCGAGAACTGCACGCCCAGCGCGCCCTCGGCGGTCATGATCGCGAGGCCGGCGGCGACCGTGACGGCCGGCACGGCCATCACGGCGGCGCGCCGCAGCCGGACCCGCCCGCGTCTCGCGGGCTCGGGTGCGGAACCGCTTTCGGGATTCCCCGGGGTGTGGTCGGCGGACGAGGTGACGTCCGAGGACGAGGCCATTTCTGCTCCCATGCATAGTCATTGCGGGGTTGGGCGTCAGCGGCACGTTGTCCTGGCGCGGACAGCGGACTACGGCGCACGACCCCTCGCAACTCCCGGCGGACGCAAGGGCTTTCTCGTACTCCGCAGTAGCCGACGAGGAAGTTACCCGTGGTTACATTTAAGGGTCAAGAGAGTTGTGGAAAAAGAGTGTCGGTTGTGCCCCACCTGTGCCTTCGTGGGCGGTAGGGGTACCCGTCTCACCCTTGAATGTTCGTCAACTCCCTTATCGCGCCTTGACGTTGACTGACCCTCAGGTCTACAACTTGCCCTGGCTTCCCCCAGGATCCGTGGCGCCGGATCCGGCCGCGCGGCATTGGCCCGCGTTCCCGGAATCCCCCACGCCCCCACGCCCTCACGCCCCCGACGGTCTCGCACGGGCACTTCCCCCCTGGTCCGTGCGGACCGCCTCTCCCCGCCCGGTCTCGGCCGACGGCCCTCCCCACGGGTCTTCGGCCGCTCACCGGCCGGTTGCCGTTGCCGGCCCGTCGCGTACGGAGAAGGCGCCACGGACCGGCAACGGCGGACGCGGACTCGCGTCCTTCCATGCCACTTTCGGCCCCCGCATCCCAGAAAAGAGAGACCCCCCATGCGTACTCGCACCCTCATCACCCTCGTCGGCGCTGTCGCCGCCCTCTCCATCCCCGCGGCCCTGCCCGCCTCGGCCGCCGACACCGCGGTCCTCACCACCGGTTCGGCCGGCGGCACCGCCGCCGCGGTCGGCGACGTCCTCACCGCGCCGCTGGCCGGCGGCACCAGCGCCACCCTCTACTCCAGCGCGACCGGCACCAGCGGCGTCAAGTGCACCTCGTCGACGTTCACCGCGACCGTCGCCGACAACCCCGCCGCGCCGGGCACGGCCACCGAGACGGTCAGCGGGCAGACCTTCGACAGCAGCAGCTGCACCAGCAACGTCGTCGGCGTGCTCGGCGTCAAGAGCATCTCGGTCGACAACCTGCCGTACACCACCACCGTGGCCTCAGACGGTGCCATCACCGTGGCGCCGGCCAGCGGCTCCACCATCCAGACCACGGTCAAGCTGACCACCCTGCTGGGCAGCATCACCTGCGTCTACCAGGCCCCCGGCCTGACCGGCACGGCGAACAACGACGACAACAGCATCAACTTCACCAGCCAGCACTTCACCAAGACGTCCGGCTCGTCGCTCTGCTTCAGCAACGGCTACTTCACCGCCAAGTACGCCCCGGTGATGGACAACGGCGCGGCTGTCTACGTCAACTGACGTCAGCGCAAAGGCAGTTCAGCGTCGACGTAGACGCAGCGCCAGGGCGGCGCCGCCGGTGAGCACCAACACCGCAGCGGCGCCGCCCGCCAGCATGGGCGCGGAGGGCCCCGAGTCGTCGGTGGAGACCGAGGCCACCGGGGTGCTGTCGGGGGCGGAGGTGTTCCTCTGCGGGCTCGCCGCGGCCTCGGTGCTCCAGGACGGAGTCGTTCGGGGCTCGGGCGTCGCCGAAGGGCTGCCGCCCGCGCTCTTCCTCCCGCCGCCCGTGGAGGCCGCCGCCTCGGAGCCGCCGCCCGTGCCGCTCCCGGCCGCCTTGAACACCACGTCCGAGCACGAGTAATAGGTGTCCGTCGTGCTGCTGTTCTGCCAGATCGTGTAGAGCACGTGGCGCCCGGTCCGGTCGGAGGGCAGCTTCGCGGTGATGCGGTACGCGCCGTTCGTCAGCGCCGGGTCCTTGACTGCCGCGAACGGCTGCTCCGGCAGTTCGGACCAGGTCAGCGACTTCCTGGGGTCGTAGCCGGGCTTGGTGAGGTAGAGCTTGAACGTGCCGGTGTGCGGGATCGTCGACGCGTATTTCATCGTCAGAGTCGCGCCCGGCTTCAGCGTCGTCGACGGCCAGTCGGCGCGGGCCAGGTCGAGCCCCTTGTAGGCGCTCAGCCCGCCGCTGCACAGCTTTCCGTCCGGGATGACCTGCCGGTCCCGGCCGGCCACGTCCGGCACCCGTAGGTTGTCCCACAGGGTGAAGGGGGCGCCGTTCGCCGCGACGGCCGCCCTGCAGGCCGCCGACCGCGCGTTGCCGCCGCCGTCGGGTGAGCAGGCGTAGACCCGGCTGACGGGATCGGTGGGTGCGCCGTGCGCCTGCGCGGGGCCGGCCGCCCACAGGGGCAGCAGGAACGGGGTCACGAGGGCGGCCGTCAGGGCGGTGCGGTGTGCGGTCATCCGGGGCATCCGGAACGTCTCCTCGGCCGGCGCGGAACGGTGGGCTTCCGGGGAGTACGGAAAAACGGTCCGGCCTGTTCACCACCGTCCCTGCTCCCACTCGACCGCCGCCCCGTCCCGGAAGGTGCGGACCGTGCGGACGAGGTGCGGGGCGGCCCGCCGTCCGTTCACCTGCGCCGGACGCCCCACGAGGCCACCGACGTCTCATTGAAAACCAACCGGTCGCCTCGTACTCTGACGGTCACCGGCCACGGCACCTCTCCGGCTGGTCTGTCATCCGCTTTCGGGGGACCGAGGGAGCAACATGCCTCAACCGATCCTGACGGCCACCGTGCCCTGTCAGCTTGTTCACCGGGCGGCCCTCGCGGAAACGTTTCTCACCGACTGGAAGCGGACCGGAGCCGACCGGTTCAGGCTTCTCGCGCAGTGGCCCCGGGCACACCAGTTACACGTGTCGCCGGACCGGTCCGCGTACGAGCCGCTGCTCGTCGCGGAGACCGTCCGACAGTGCGGGGCACTCCTCGCGCACGCCGCCTACGACGCCCCGCTCGACCACTGCTTCGTCCTCAAGGAACTGCGCCTCAGCACCTGTCCCGAGCATCTCGCCGTCGGTGCCGCACCCGCCGAACCCGTCCTCGACGTCACGGTCTTCGACGTCCGCCACCGCGCGGGGCGCCCCACCGCGCTCCGCTACGACACCGTCGTACGCCTGGGCGGCGAGCGCGTCGCGAGCGCGCACATCGCCGTCAGCTGGACCAGCGAGTCCGTCTACCGCAGAATCCGCGGCGGCCGCACCGCGGCGACCGTCTGGGCACTGCCGCTTCCGTCGGCCCTGCCCGCCGGCGCCGTGGGCCGCGCCCTGCCCGCGGACGTCGTGCTCGCCCCGCCCGACCGCCACGGCCGCCGGCAGCTGCGGGTAGATACCGCCCATCCCGTTTTCTTCGACCATCCACTCGACCACGTGCCCGGCATGCTCCTCCTGGAGGCGGCCCGCCAGGCCGCCCGCGCCCGCACGGCCGACCCGACCGGGTCCGCGTCCTTCCACGCGACCTTCCATCAGTACGCCGAGCTGGACAGACCCACCTGGATCGAGGTGACCGAGGGGCACGGGACGGGCCTGGAGGTCCGGGGAAGACAGGGCGAGTCGACGGTCTTCGAGTGCGTCGTCGACGCCGCCGCACGGTGAGATATCGTTCACGGGGAGTAAAAAACAAACAGCACGACCCGTTCTTTCCAGCCCCAGGAGTGTTCAGTCGATGGCGAGGCAGTTACGCGCCGAGCAGACCCGCGCGACGATCATCACAGCCGCAGCCGACCTGTTCGACCGTCACGGCTACGAGTCGACCAGCCTCAGCGACATCGTCGAACACGCCCAAGTCACCAAGGGCGCCCTGTACTTCCACTTCGCGGCGAAGGAGGACCTGGCCCACGCGATCATGGAGTTGCAGTCCAGGGCCTGGCACGAGGTGACGAAGGACCTGGACGGCCGGGGCTACTCCTCGCTCGAAAGCCTGATACGCATCACCTTCGGCATCGCCCGGCTGTCCGTCGAGGGCCCGATCCCGCGGGCCGGGCTCCGGCTCGCCACCGGGGGCGTCGCGGTGCGGCCGCCGCTGAAGCACCCGTTCACCGAGTGGCGGGACATGGCCACCCGCAGACTCCTCGGCGCCATCAAGGAGGCCGACGTCCACCCGGACGTCGACGTCGAAGCCGTCGCGCACTCCCTCGTCAGCTTCTTCGTCGGCACCCGCGTCGTGGGCCGCTCCCTCGAACCCGTCGCCCGCCAGCCCCGCAGGCTGGCCGAGATGTGGCACGTCATGATCCGCGGCCTGGTCCCGGTGCCCCGCCGCGCCCGCTATCTGAGCCTCGCCGCCCGGCTGGAGCAGGAGATCAGGGCGATCTGAGGTGGCGCCGGAGCCCGTGCGGGTGCAGGCCCTAGGGTGAGGCGCATGCCCGACACCCCGCCCGCGCCCCTGATCCTCGGCAACGAGCCGGGTTCGTTCCCGCACAGCGTGCTCGCCGAGCGGCATCCCGCGATCATCCGGCAGGTACGGGAGGCCTTCCCGTACGGCCCCGCACAGCACCGCGCACTCGACGCGCTCCTCGCGAGCTGTACAGAGGGCGTCGTCGAACCGCTCCCCGCCGGGGCGCACGACCGGGCCCGCTGGGAGTCGTGGGGCAGCGCGGAGTACGTCGGCCGCTCCTGGTACGACATTCCCTGGCTCTGGTCGGAGAGCTACTTCTACCGCCAACTCCTCGGCGCTGTCGGCTACTTCGGCACCGGCCCCTGGCAGGGCATCGATCCGTTCCGCCCCTTCAAGCTGGCCGAGCTCGACTCCCAGGAGACGGACGAGGAGCTGGCCGCGCTCGACGCCCTGTCCGCCGAGGACCAGGACCGGGCCCTGCTGCACGGCTCCCTGTGGGGCAACCGGGCCGACCTCGGCTTCCGTCTCTCCGCGGCCGCCGGCACCGAAACCGGCGCCGTGGACACCGCCCCGGGCCTGGTCGCCGACGACAGCGAGACACTCTGGTCGCTGCTCCCGCCCTCCGGCGCGGGCACGCTGTGCCTGATCGCCGACAACGCGGGCCGCGAGCTCATCCCCGATCTGCTCCTCGTCGCCCACCTCCTGGAACGCGGGCGCGTCGGGCGTGCGGTGCTGCACGTCAAGCCGTACCCGTACTACGTCTCCGACGCGACGACGGCCGACGTCCTCGACGCGCTGCGCAGGCTGACCGGCGCCCAGGGTGCCGCCGTCGAGTACGGCCGCATCCTGTGGTCGGCGATGACCGACGGCCGCCTCATGGTCCGCGCCCACCCTTTCTCCGCCGCACCGCTGCCGTTCGCGGACATGCCCGACGACCTTCGCGCGGAACTCGCGACGGCCACCGTGACCATCGTGAAGGGCGACCTCAACTACCGCCGTCTGGTGGGCGACCGGCTCTGGCCTCCGGCGACACCCTTCGGCGAGGTGACCGCCCGCTTCCCCGGGCCGGTCGCCGCCCTGCGCACCCTGAAGTCCGACGTCATCACCGGCCTGGACCCCGGCACGGAGGCCGCGCTCGTGGCGGCCGAGGAGCAGCGGTGGCGGACGGGCGGCACACACGCCCTCATCCAGGTCCGCGGGTGAGCGCCCGCGTCCGCCCCCGAGCCTCACGTCAGCCGTATCGGCAGCGACTTGAGTCCGTTGATGACATGCCTCGCGCACGTTCATGAAGCCACCGTGACGTGGCGGCCGGGACTCCGGCAAGGGAGCGCGCTCTTGGGGGCTGAGAGCATCCCTGTGGAGTGGAGGGGCGTGCAGGGGGAGCGCGGCAGGTCGGCTCGGTTCCGCGGGGAGCGCCGAGCGGGACGGCACACCGGGCGCCGGGGGATGAGGGGCGCCGTCCGCTTCTGTGCGCCCCGTGCCAAGTTGCCGGTCCTGCTTGACCCATTCCGCGATCCGCTCCACGACCGCCAGGTCGAAGTCGTCGCCGCCGAGCCAGTCGTCGCCCGAGAACTTCCGCACGGCGAACTGGGCTGTCCCGTCACGCCCCTTGGTCGAGTCCAGGACCGAGATGTCGAAGGTGCCCCCGCCCAGGTCGTAGACGAGGATGCGGCTGCGCTCGCCGTCCCGCTTGTCCATGCCGAAGGCGATCGCGGCGGCCGTCGGCTCGTCGATGACCTTCTTGACGGTGACCCCGGCGATCTGCGCCGCCTCCCGGGTCGCGGCCCGCTGTGCGTCACCGAAGTGCGCCGGGACCGTGATCACGGCATGCGTCACCTCCTCGTTGAGTCGTCGCCGCGGCTCAGCCCGCCGCCTCGTCCAGCTCGGACCGCCACCTGCTGAGCCCACGGTCGTAGTGGAGGGGCCCGACGGTGAATCGGCTCAGATCGAGTGCCGCCAACTGCTCGTACGCGCCCTGCGGTAGATCCGCCTCCAGGACGATCCGCAGCCTGGTCCGCTCGTCGTGCAGCACCAGCGGACGCGGCGCCTGGACCGGCGCGGCATCATCGCGCCCGGCCAGGCGCCCCACGAGGCCTTTCAGTGCCCGGTAGCCGTCTTTCACCGCCTCGCCGCCCAGCCCGCTGAGGAAGGCCTGCAGGGGCAGCGACGCCAGGACCAGCCACTGGAGTTCGGCCGGGCCGCGATGACCGATCGTCCGCCGGACGCGGAGCGCGGGCGCCCCCAACTCGGCGAATCCCGCGGTCAGTTCCCGCTCCAGCTCCGCGGACACGTCGTGGGTGAGCAGCAGTTCCGCGCGCAGCGGTGTCTCAGTCATGACGGCCTGCCTCCCCCGGGCCGCTACGGCCGGTCGGCTTCCATGTGGCGCCCGAGCCTAGGCCCGACGGATCGCCGTCCGCCACCTGAACGGTCCTGCCTTCACCCCTACTTGCCAGTACTGCCACAGCCTCCGGTCAGGGCACCCGCGCACCCGGAGGTGGTAGAGGTGGACGTCACCAGAGTCCGTCGGAACTCCCGGAATCACTCCTGATTCACGCGATGGTGTGATCATGTCCGGCCCCGCGGATGGGCCCGGAGAGCCACGGGTAGGGCCCGGCCATGACGCAGCAGCCCTTCGAACTCCCGCACTTCTACATGCCGTACCCCGCGCGGCTGAACCCACATGTGGACGAGGCGCGTGCCCATTCGACCGAGTGGGCACGCGGGTTGGGCATGCTGGAGGGCTCCGGGATCTGGGAGCAGGCAGACCTCGAAGCGCACGACTACGGACTGCTCTGCGCCTACACCCACCCCGAGTGCGACGGCCCCGCCCTCTCCCTGATCACCGACTGGTACGTGTGGGTCTTCTTCTTCGACGACCACTTCCTGGAGACCTTCAAGCGCACCCAGGACCGCGTCGGCGGCAAGGCCTACCTCGACCGGCTCCCGTTGTTCATGCCCATGGACCTGTCGACTCCGATGCCCGAGCCGCAGAACCCGGTGGAGGCCGGCCTCGCCGACCTGTGGACGCGCACGGTGCCGTCGATGTCCGCGGACTGGCGCCACCGCTTCGCCGTCGCCACCGAGCACCTCCTCAACGAGTCGCTGTGGGAGCTGTCCAACATCAACGAGGGGCGGATCGCCAACCCCGTCGAGTACATCGAGATGCGCCGCAAGGTGGGCGGTGCACCCTGGTCGGCCGGGCTGGTGGAGTACGCGACGGCCGAAGTACCGGCATCCGTCGCCCGGTCGAGGCCTCTGCGCGTGCTGATGGAGACGTTCTCCGACGCGGTCCATCTGCGCAACGACCTGTTCTCCTACCAGCGCGAGGTGGAGGACGAGGGCGAGCTCAGCAACGGCGTGCTGGTTCTGGAGACGTTCTTCGGCTGCACCACGCAGGAGGCCGCCGAAACCGTCAACGACGTCCTCACCTCCCGGCTCCACCAGTTCGAGCACACCGCGCTCACCGAAGTGCCCGCAGTGGCACTGGAGACGGGCCTCGCCCCGCCCGAGGTCACCGCCGTCGCCAAGTACACACAGGGCCTGCAGGACTGGCAGTCCGGCGGCCACGAGTGGCACATGCGCTCCAGCCGCTACATGAACGCCCGCGCGCGGTCCACGAATCCGTGGCACGGCCTGACCGGCCCCGGCACCTCCGCCGCGGACGTCGGCGCCCTGCTCGCGGCGGCCGGCGCCGAGCGCCTGCGCGCGCACACGCACGTGCCGTTCCAGAAGGTCGGCCCGTCCCTGCTGCCCGACTTCCACATGCCCTACGAGGTGGAACTGAGCCCGCATTTGGAGGGCGCCCGGCACCGGCTCACCGACTGGGCGCACGCGACGGGCATCCTCCAGGAGGGCGTCTGGGACGAGGACAAGCTGGCCTCCTGCGACCTCCCGCTCTGCGCGGCGGGCCTCGATCCCGACGCGACGCCAAAAGCCCTGGACCTCAGCTCGCAGTGGCTCGCCTGGGGCACGTACGGGGACGACTACTACCCGCTCGTCTTCGGCCACCGCCGTGACCTGGCCGCCGCCCGGCTGACCACACAGCGCCTGTCCGACTGCATGCCGGTCGACGGTCAGGAGGCCCTCGTCCCGGTCAACGGCATGGAACGCGGCCTGATCGACCTGTGGGTACGCACGACCGCGGAGATGACCCCGGACCAACGGCGCACGCTCAAGGCCACGGTGGACGTGATGACCGAGAGCTGGGTGTGGGAGCTCTCCAACCAGCTGCAGAACCGCATCCCCGACCCGGTCGACTACCTGGAGATGCGCCGCGCCACGTTCGGCTCCGACCTCACCATGAGCATGTGCCGGATGGGCCACGGCCCCGCCGTACCGCCCGAGGTCTACCGCAGCGGCCCCCTGCGCTCCCTGGAGAACGCGGCCGCGGACTACGCATGCCTGGTCAACGACGTCTTCTCGTACCAGAAGGAGATCGAGTACGAGGGCGAGATCCACAACGCCGTCCTCGTCGTACAGAACTTCTTCGGCATCGACTACCCGACCGCACTCTCCGTCATCCATGACCTGATGACCCGGCGCATGCAGCAGTTCGAGCACGTCGCCGCGCACGAACTGCCCATCGTCTACGACGACTTCGGCCTCTCGGACGAGGCCCGCGAGGTCATGGCAGGCTATGTGAAGGACCTGCAGAACTGGATGGCGGGCATCCTCAACTGGCACCGGAAGGTGGACCGTTACAAGCCCGACTACCTGGCTCGCCGCACCCACACCTTCCTGCCGGACCAGCCACCGTCGGTGCCCACAGGCCACATGGTCTGACTATCCGCGTATGCCATGTGTGCCACCGCGGCTCGCGCCGGTGCCCGGACCATCGGGTGCGGGCGCGAGCCGTCGCCGTACAGCGCTCCGGCCGGAAGGGCGAGGCAGGCCCGGGTGCGTCCTGAGACCCTCCGTTCCCGACCACCCCTGACCACGGGTCAGTCTCACTCGTTCGTGGCTCGTCGCGCGCCGAAGCCCCGGGTAGCACTCCAGTCGGAGGCGATCCATGGAACAGACTGCGTTGCGTCCCAAGCCGATGCCCGGCCGGGAACCCGGCGGTGGCGGCAAGCCCGGCACCGCCGCCCGGCGCCCGCACGCCGCGCGGCGGCGCGGCCGACGGCTCAGGGCCCTGGTGTTCGGCCTGTTCGTCGGGGCGGTCCTGGTGCTGTCCGGGGTCGGCCTCGGCACGGTCGGCGCCACGGTCATCGGCCTGAGCAAACTCGCCGACCTGCAGCGCCAGGCACCGCCGCAGTCCTCTGTTCCGTCCCACCTCAGCGCATCGGCCCCGGCCTCACCCGCGTCCCCGCCGCAGGCCCCGGCCGCCGCGACCCTGGGCCTGGAAGCCGTCGACGCGGAGAAGGCGGGAGCGCTGGTCGTCGGCGTCCACGTCCCCGGCCCGGGCTACACGGCGGGCCTGGTCCGCGGTGACGTGATCCTCGCGTTCGGCAGGACCCGTGTCGACTCGGCCGCAGACCTCGCCCACGCCGTCGCACACGCCCGCCCCGGTTCCGCGCTCGCCCTGACCGTGCGTCATCGAAGCGGCGGCTACCAGCAGTTGACCGCCGTACCGGGAATCGTCACATGACCAGCCGGAGGCCTCCGTCGACCGGGGGCGGGAGAGCCGGGTGGGAGAAGGGCTGATCGGGCCGGGAAAAACAGTGGCCCGGCGCCGCGGCACCGACCACGATGACCCTCATGCTGAGCACCCTCCCCGCCTTTCTCGGCGCCTGCACCCTGATCGCCGCCTCGCCCGGCCCCAGCACCGTGCTGATCATCAAGCAGTCGCTGCGCAGCAGACGCTCAGGCTTTCTCACCGTGCTCGGCAACGAGACGGGCGTCTTCATCTGGGGCGTCGTCGCAGCGTTCGGCCTGACCGCGCTGCTGGCGGCCTCCGAAGCGGCGTACGACGCGATGCGGATCGTCGGCGCGGTCGTCCTGGTGGGCTTCGGCATTCAGGCGCTGCGGCAGGCGCGGCGCACCGGCGAGGCCGCGGGAGGCTGGGAGGGCGAGGAGAAGAGCGCTTGGGCCGCCTACCGCGGCGGGCTGCTGCTCAACCTCGCCAACCCCAAGGCGGCGATCTTCGCCATGTCCTTCCTGCCGCAGTTCGTCCCCGAGGGCGCCCCCCACCTGCCGACGATGGTGGGGCTCGCCGCGCTCTGGGCGGTCTACGAGGTCGGCTACTACGGCCTGTACGTGTGGTTCGTCGGCCGGATGAAAGCCGTCCTGTCCCGCGCCGGGGTGCGCCGCCGCCTGGAGCAGGTCTCCGGGGGCGTGCTGCTGCTCCTCGGTGTCCGTCTCGCCCTGGAAAGCTGACGTCGTGGCCGGGGAAGCGCCCGAAAGATCCGCAGACCGGTCGCGCGGCCCTCTGTGTGCGGGCAGGATGCTGCCCGTAGTCCCTTGTGGTTCCTACACTCGTCCCGGGAGGCCCGGATGACCGGCAGCACGAGCGCGCCCTTCACCGCCGACGACTACCGGGCCCGCATGGACCGCGCCGCGGATGCCGCCGCCGACGCCGGTCTCGCCGGGCTCCTGGTGGCACCGGGGCCGGACCTGGTGTGGCTCACCGGATACGCCCCCACCGCGGCCACCGAACGGCTCACCCTGCTGGTTCTCGCACAGGGACGGGCCCCCGTCCTGGTCGTCCCCACACTGGAGGCCCCGGACGCCGCGAAGGCGGTCGGCGCGTCCGCCCTGAACCTGCGCGACTGGACGGACGGCAAGGACCCCTACGCCGCGACCGCCGCCCTGCTCGACAGCACTGGCCGCTTCGGCGTCAGTGACAACGCCTGGGCGATGCACCTGCTCGGCCTGCAGCGCGCGCTGCCCGGCACCGCCTACGCGGCCCTCTCCGAGGCCCTGCCGATGCTGCGCGCCGTCAAGGACGCGGCGGAACTGGATCTGATGGCGGCGGCGGGCGCGGCCGCGGACGCGACGTTCGAGGAGATCAGGAAGGTTCCCTTCGCCGGCCGCCTGGAGTCCGAGGTCGGCGCCGACCTCGCCGAGCTGCTGCGGCAGTTCGGTCACTCGCAGGTCGACTTCACCATCGTCGCCTCCGGTCCGAACGGCGCCAATCCGCACCACGAGGTGGGCGAGCGGGTCATCGAGCACGGCGACATGGTCGTCCTCGACTTCGGCGGCCTCAAGGACGGCTACGGCTCCGACACCTCCCGCACGGTCCACGTCGGCGAACCCACCGACGAGGAACGGCGGATCCACGACCTGGTGCGCGAGGCCCAGGAGGCGGGCTTCCGGGCGGTGCGGCCCGGTGCCGCCTGCCAGGACGTCGACCGTGCGGCCCGTGCGGTCATCGCCGACGCCGGGTATGGCGAGTACTTCATCCACCGCACCGGGCACGGCATCGGCGTCACCACGCACGAGCCGCCGTACATGATCGAGGGCGAACGGCAGCCCCTTGTGCCCGGCATGTGCTTCTCCGTGGAGCCCGGCGTGTATCTGCCCGGCCGTTTCGGGGTGCGCATCGAGGACATCGTGACGGTCACCGAGGACGGCGGCCGCCGCCTCAACAACACCGACCGCGAGATGGTCATAGTGGACTGAGCCACCTCAGGAGCCCCCGTCCACCCTCGAGTGACAACGGCGCGACCATGACCCAGGCACCGACACCCACCGCGGACACCGTCCGCCGGCTGGTCAGCTCCCTGCTCAAGGGCGGCGCGGGCGGCGCCGCCGGACCCGAGGTGCGGCCCGTCGCCGAGGGCGGTGAGCACTCCACCTGGTGGGTCGGCACCCGCCATGTGCTGCGCCTCGCCCCCGACCGCGAGACCGCCCTCCGCCAGCGCCGCGAACTGCGCCTGCGCGATGTCGTGCGCCCGCATCTGCCGGTGGCGGTGCCGGTGAGCGTGGCGCACGGGGAGTGGGCGCCCGGGCTGACGTACACGCTCGACACGGTGGTGCCCGGTGGCTCGGGCGAGGAGTACGACGTGTCCGCCGTCGGGGAGGCCGACCTCGCGGGGCTGCTCACCGGGCTGCGCGAGGTGCCCGCCCGGCAGGCCGAGACCCTGGGCGTCCCGCGCACCGCCCCGCGCTCCCTGGAGGCCCTGCGCAGGGCCGCCGAGAAGTCCGCCGTGCGCCTCGCCGCGGCCGACGAGTTCGACCCCGGCCGCCTCCACCAGCTCAGCGCCTCGGCCGCCGTCCAGCTCGCCGCCCAGCCCGGCACCGCCGTCCTCGTCCACCACGACCTCAGGGGCGAGCACCTCGTGGTCAGTGCCGAGGGCCGGGTACGGGGCATTCTCGACTGGACCGGCGCGGCCGTCGGCGACCCGGCCGAGGACATCGCGGGCCTGGCGATCGCCGTCGGCTCCCCGGCCGCCGTCCGCGCCGCCACACTGGCCGGCTACGGCGCCCGCCCCTGTCTGCGTGGCCTGTGGCTGGCCCGGTGCGACACGGTGATCCGCCTCGCCGAGCGCCTGAGCGGCGGCGACAGCACCCTGCCGCTGCTGCGGACCCAGCTGCGACGCGCCTGGGAGGCGATCCTGCTGGAGCGGGTGACGGAGTTCCGGGACGAGGACGGGGACGCGGACGGGGAGCTCTAGAGGCTGTCCGTTCAGGCCTGCAGCAGCACCGCGCACGACTCCCCGGGCACGTGCAGCACGCCGTCCGCGTCCGGCGCGTCCGTCGGTTCCCAGGCGGCCAGCACGCGCGCGGGACGGGTGCCCAGCGGGATGGCCGCCGGTGCCTTGGCGAGGTTCACCACCACCCGGACGTCCCCGCGGCGAAAGGCGAGCCAGCGTTCCCGCTCGTCGTACGCCACCTTGGTGTCGGCGAGGTCGGGATCGGTCAGGTCGGCCTGCTCGTGACGGAGCGCGATGAGCCTGCGGTACCAGTCCAGCACGCGCGCGTGAGGCTCGTTGCCGGGCTCCGTCCAGTCGAGGCAGGAGCGGTCGCGGGTCGCGGGGTCCTGCGGATCCGGTACGTCCTCCTCCGCCCAGCCGTGCTCCGCGAACTCCCGCCGCCTGCCCCGCCGTACGGCCTCGGCGAGCTCCGGATCGGTGTGGTCGGTGAAGAACTGCCAGGGGGTGCCGGCCGCCCACTCCTCGCCCATGAACAGCATCGGTGTGAAGGGCGCGGTGAGGGTGAGCGTGGCCGCGCAGGCGAGCAGGCCGGGGGAGAGGATCGCCGCAAGCCGGTCTCCCTGCGCGCGATTGCCCACCTGGTCGTGCGTCTGGCTGTACCCGAGGAGCCGGTGAGCGGCCACCCGGGTACGGTCCAGGGGGCGCCCGTGGTGGCGGCCGCGGAAGCTGGAGTACGTGTCGTCGTGGAAGTAGCCGCCGCCGAGTGTCTTGGCGAGCGCGGCGAAAGGAGCGCGCGCGAAGTCGCCGTAGTAGCCCTGGGACTCGCCGGTCAGCGCGGTGTGCAGGGCGTGGTGGAAGTCGTCGTTCCACTGTGCGTGCAGACCGAGGCCGCCCTCCGCGCGGGCGGTGATCAGGCGCGGGTCGTTCAGGTCGGACTCGGCGATCAGGAACAGCGGCCGGCCCAGCTCGGCGGCGAGGGCGTCCACGGCCGTGGACAGCTCCTCCAGGAAGTGGCACGCGCGCGTGTCCGCCAGCGCGTGCACCGCGTCCAGGCGCAGCCCGTCGAACCGGTAGTCACGCAGCCAGGCCAGAGTGCTGCCCACCAGATAGGCCCGGACCTCGTCCGAACCGGGAGCGTCGAGATTGACCGCGGACCCCCACGGTGTGTGGTGCGTGTCCGTGAAATAGGGGCCGAACGCCGGCAGGTAGTTGCCCGAGGGACCGAGGTGGTTGTGTACGACGTCCAGGACGACGCCCAGGCCCAGTTCGTGCGCCCGGTCGACGAAGCGTTTCAGCGCCTCGGGGCCGCCGTAGGGTTCGTGCACCGCCCACAGCGAGACCCCCTCGTAGCCCCAGCCGTGCCGCCCGGGGAAGGGGCACAGCGGCATCAACTCGACGTGCGTGACGCCCAGTTCGACCAGGTGCCCCAGCCGCTCCGCGGCCGCGTCCAGGGTGCCCTCCTGGGTGTACGTGCCCACGTGGAGCTCGTAGAGGACCGCGCCGGGCAGCGGGCGTCCGGCCCACTCGGTGCGCCAGGCGTACCGCCCGTGGTCGACGACGGCGCTCAGCCCGTCCGGTCCGTCCGGCTGTCTGCGCGAACGCGGGTCGGGCAGCACGGGACCGTCGTCCACCGCGAACCCGTACCGCGAGCCGTCCCGCGCCTCGGCCTCTCCTCGCCACCAGCCCTTCCGTTCCGGATGGTGCTCCAACGCGCGCGTGGCGCCGTCGCACCGTAGCGTCACACGGCCGGCCTGCGGTGCCCACACCTCGAACTGCACGGACGGTCCCCTTCGTCTGCTCACCGTGATGTAGCCCGACCATGGTGCTTCAAACGAGATCAATCCGCTTTTGAATCCTCCCTTTTGCGGCTGGTGTCGTCAGGTACGCGCGCGTGGCGGGCGTTTTCTCGTTTTCTGGACACCCGCAGTCGGCTGACCGACAATCACGAACGTGACGTCGTCTTTCGAGTTCAACACGTACCCCGCGCGGCTTTCCGACGCGGAGCGCGACAAGGCGCTGCAGGTGCTGCGTGACGGCGTCGCCATGGGAAGGCTGTCGCACGACACGTTCATCCGCCGTATGGAGCTGGCCCTCGCCGCCCGCCGCTCGGACGAACTCGCCGTCCTCACCGCCGACCTCCCCCAGGAGAGCCGCTTCTCGCGCCTGGTGTTCGGCACCGTGGAGGCGGTCTCCGGCTTCACGGTACGGCTGCGCAGGGCCTGGCAGGCCGAGCGCCTGCCCAAGCTGCTGCTGCCGCACCCCGCGGGCGGCTACCCGCTGCGCATCGGACGTGATCCGGCCAACGGACTGCGCCTCACCCATGAAACCGTGTCCCGCGTGCACGCCGAACTCAGCCGCCAGGGCGGCATGTGGGTGCTGCGCGACCTCGGCTCGACCAACGGCACCACGGTGAACGGGCGGCGGGTCATCGGCGCCGCCGTCGTGCGCGAGGGCGATCAGGTCGGCTTCGGCCGGATGTCGTTCCGGCTCGCCGTCGACTGAAGGCCGACTCAGTCACGCCTTAGCTTTGGCCTGAGCATGACACGGCGTTGACGTGCTGTGATGGCCCAAATCGCTTTCCCTTCCGTGGTGTTGACGTACCCCTCAAGTCGTGACTGACTGTGCGTACGCCATGTACATCAGGTGAAGCGACGGCGCCACATTGTGGAGGTGCGTCCTGCCGCCACTCCTTCGCTACCCGACTGTCGACGAGCTCGGCGCGCGGGCGGCAGCGCTCGTCGCCCGCCGTCCCGCGGACGCTCGTCTGCGCCGCGTCGGCACCTCCCGCGCGGGCACCCCGATGTGGCTGCTTTCCGTCGGTCACGGCAGCCGCCAGGCTCTCGTCGTCGCCGGACCGCACGCCAACGAACCCGTCGGCGGCGCCACCGTGCTGCGCCTCGCCGAACGCGCCCTCGCCGACCCGCGGTTCACCGAGGGCGCCGACGCCACCTGGAACCTGCTGCTCTCCCTCGACCCGGACGGCCTGCGCCGCAACGAGGGCTGGCTGCAGGGCCCGTACACCCTCGGCCGCTACTTCCGGAACTTCTTCCGGCCCGGCTTCCTGGAACAGCCCGAATGGCTGCCCGACGGCGCGGCGGGCGCCGCGCTGCCGGAGACCCGCACCCTGCTCGACCTCCAGGACGAGCTGCGGCCCTTCCTGCAGTGCTCGCTGCACGGCGTCGACGTCGGCGGCGGCTTCGTCGAACTCACCCGCGACCTGCCGGGCCTCGCGGGACGAGTCACCCACACCGCCGCCCGCCTGGGCATCCCGCGCGAACTCGGCCCGTACGACACCCTGTACTGGCCGAACCTGGGCCCCGCCGTCTACCGCATCCCGCCGCCCCGCATCGGCGATCTGGCAGCGGCCATCACGGAGGCCGCCGTCGAGTCGACCTGGTTCCACCCGCACCGGCACGGCACGGTGACGGCGGTCGTCGAGGCACCCATGTGGGGTGTGGCGGCCGTGGAGGACGGCTCCCCGCCCGCCGACGCCACCGCGGTGCTGCGCACGGTCAGCCACACGCTGCGCCACGACTCCCGGCTCCTCGAGGTACTCCTCGCGCGACTCAGGCCCCACCTCGCGCGTACGCCGGACACGGCCGCACTGCTCGCCCCGGTGGACGACTATTTACTGGTCTGCCCCGGGCTCGCCGACGCGTGGGACCCCGACGTCGCCGACGGGGCGCGCCCGCTCCCGCCGCTCAGCACCGCCCATCTGGCCGCCCTGCGCATCGCCGGGCGGCGGCTTGCGCTGCGGACCGCGGGGCTGCTGCACCAGCTCGTGACCGGCGCCGGCCGCGACCCGGCGGGAGTACTGCCGGATCTGGATCGCCGCATCGAGGAGTGGTGCGCCGACTACCGCGACGGCATCGGGGCGCGCTGGATACCGGTCGCGCGCCAGGTGGAGTACCAGTCGCGCGTGGTGCTCGCCGCGTTCGAGCTGGCCGGGCGGTACGCGCCCGCGCTCTCCCGTTCGGGTGAGCCGGACTGGGGTACCCAGGCCGTCGTGCCGATGCATCAGGAATGACGATCAGCACCACAGCGAAAACGGTACGAGGCGGTCTGCTGGCAGCCGCCCTCCTCGTCGCCGGAGCGGCCCCCGTCCAGGCGGCGGCCCGGCACTTCCCGCCGGGCGACTGGCTCTACCTCACGGTCACCAAGGGCGACGCCCGCTCCGGCCCCAGCCACGGCACCCTGCTGATGTGCGACCCGCCCGAGGGCCACACACGAGCCGCCGAGGCGTGCAGTGAACTGGCGGCGGCCGACGGCGACATCTCCCGGATCCCGGCGAAGGACCGCTACTGCTCGATGATCTACGCGCCGGTGACCGTCCACGCGCGCGGGGAATGGAGCGGCCGGCAGATCGACTACACCCAGACCTACTCCAGCACGTGCTTCATGGGCGCGCGGACGGGATCGGTCTTCGCACTGGACGGCTGATCGCCGGGATCACGTCGTCACGTCG
Source organism: Streptomyces sp. DF42 (assembly GCF_058267695.1). NCBI lineage: Bacteria > Bacillati > Actinomycetota > Actinomycetes > Kitasatosporales > Streptomycetaceae > Streptomyces > Streptomyces sp. DF42. The sequence goes on from NZ_CM177859.1 coordinate 7,461,253, forward strand.
TCACGCCGTCCGGTCGCGCGCACACAGTGCGGCCGTGACGACCGTACGGGACTGGTGCTCGACCTGGTGCTCCAGAGGCACCCAGCGTGCGCGGAACCGCTGCGCGAAGGAGTCGCTCCAGGTGGCCACGAGCCGCTCCAGACCCGGTGCCGCGCGGTCGTCGCTCTCCCGCAATACCCGTAGCAGCATGGCCGCCGCCCGCAGCGGCAGGCGGCGGCCGAACGCGTCCACACTGCCGACGTACGCCATCGTGTCGTCGGCGGGAGGCGTGTGGATCCAGTCCGAGGCCAGGCCCGGTACCAGTTCCAGCGCCCACCTGGCGGCCCGCAGCAGCGGCCCGTCGACGCCCTCCAGACGCGGCAGCGCCTCGGCGAGCACCCGCTCCACCTCCAGCGCGTCCCGCAGCAGCCGGCGGGCCAGCCGTCGTATCGCCGCGGCCGGCGCGGGATGCGGAGCAGGGTCGTCCACCAGGTCGCTCGCCCACATCGGCACCTCGACCACCGCCGTCAGACCGCCGTAGTGGTGAGTGGCGTACCAGGTGCTGTGACGGGCGTCGTCGGGCAGGCTCGGGTACGCGGCGCCCGCGCCGGGGGAGGGCATCACATGCACTCCGGGCCCGGACGCGGCCCAGCCTGCGGCGTCCGAGGCACCCGTCTCCACCGGGATGTGCAGCTGCGCCGCGGACTTGGCGAACGGCTCCGCGAGACCGGGTACGTCCTTCGTCAACTGGACCCAGCTGCCGCCCAGATCCGTGCCGTGCAGGGACACCTGGAGGTAGGGGCGCAGCTCGTCGATGACCCCGGTCACCGCCTTCAGGGCGGGCCGGTCCAGGGCTGGTGCCGCCTCAGCCAAGGTTCGCCCCGTCGCGACGCCCGGCACGCGCCCCCGCCCTCGAACCGGCTCCGCCCGGCACACGCGGGGACCCCCTTCGCCGCACCGGCCGAAAGCCCAAGTACGTCCAGTACGAGGACTCCCGGCCCGCACGCCGAGAGCATGCACCGGACGCCGCCCCTTTACGGGCAGACCTTGACTGACGCGGCACTAGTCCGCGTCCACCCGCTCCAGCAGCACCACCGGCAGTGGTTCGAAAAGGTCCTCCACGCGCGCGTGCCCCGTGAACTCCCGCTCCGGAGACAGCACATCGGACCAGCGCCCGGGCGGCAGCGGAAGGCGCGTGTCCCGCCAGCCGCCCGCCTCCGCCAGCCGCAGCGACAGCCGTGTCACCGCCGTGACGACCTCCCCGGACCGTACGAACGCCGCACAGTGGGCGGCCGCCGGTCCCTCGGGGGTCAGCGGCGCGTACGTCGCCGCGTCCCCGAAGGCGCCGGGCCGCCGCGCGCGAAGCCGGAGCGCCGCCGCGGTCACCGCGTCCTTGTCGCCGGGGTCCTCGGGCGGGAACCGCACCGGCCGCCGGTTGTCCGGGTCCACCAGCGCCAGGTACTCGCCCTCGGTGCCCTGGTAGACGTCCGGCACCCCCGGCATCGTCAGGTGGACCAGGGCGGTGCCCAGCACGTTCGCCCGGATGTGCGCCTCCAGCGCACTCCTCATGGCGACCATGTGCTCGCCCGGCGCCCCGCACGGACCCGCCGCGACGAACGCCGCCACCGCCTTCTCGTAGGCGGGCTCCTGCTCCGTCCAGCTCGTGAACAGACCCGCCTCGCGGACATGCTTCAACAGGGCCTGCTGCACGCGTTCCTCGGCTCCGGCACCGAGACCGAACACCGTCTGCCAGGCCGCCCACGCCAGCTGTGCGTCCGGCACGCCCTCTCCCGCGCGCGTCACTTCCGCCAGTACGTCCGCCCAGCGCTGCGGGCACTCGGTGAGCACGGCCAGCGCCGCCCGTACGTCGGCGCTGCGCTTGGTGTCGTGCGTCGACACCACGGTCCCGGTCGCCGGCCAGTCGCGCTGCACGCGCGCGCAGTAGGCGTGAAAGTCCTCCGGCGACACCGCCGGGCTCCCCGGGTTGCCGCCCACCTCGGTCGCCGACAGCAGCGGCACATGACGGTAGAACGCCGTGTCCTCCACGGACTTGGCGCGCAGGGCCGACGCGGTCTGCGCGAACCGGGCGCGGAACTCCTCGAGGTCGGGCCCGTCACCGGCCCGCCCCAGCACCAGGTCGCGCACCACGTCCACCGCACCGGCCTCCTCCGTTACGACGAAGGCGAGCCGGGCCTCGGCCGCGGCCTCCTCGGTGACCACGGAGGCGGCGTCCGCGGAGGCGTAGGGCCGGTAGACGTCCAGGCGGACCAGCAGCTCCTGCAGCGCCGTGCGCAGTGCCCAGGGAGCACGGTCGCGCAGCGCGGGGTCCGGCGAGGCGGCGCACAGTCTGCTCGCCACCCGGGTCAGCCGGTCGACCTCGGTGGCCAGCTCGTGCGTGAGCACCTTGTACGCTGCCCGCCGTACCGTCGCCGCCCAGTCGCCGCCCCGGTCGGTCTGCGGGGCCGCGAACCTCCGGTACTGGCCGAGGAGTTCACCGAATCCCGCCGGATCGGTGAAGAGCCCGTCGATGTGCCGCAGGGCGTCGTAGCCGGTGGTGCCCGCGACGGGCCACGAGGCCGGCAGGGGCTCGCCGTCCGACAGGATCTTCTCCACGACCGTCCAGCGGCCGCCCGTCGCCTCGTGCAGCCGCCTCAGGTACGCGTCCGGGTCGGCGAGCCCGTCGGGATGGTCGACGCGCAGCCCGTCGACCACGCCCTCGTGCAGCAGCCGAAGCACCGTCGCGTGTGTCGCCTCGAACACCTCCGGGTCCTCGACCCGCACCCCGATCAGCTCCGAGATGCTGAAGAAACGCCGGTAGTTGAGCTCCGTGCGGGCCAGCCGCCACCACACCGGGCGGTACCACTGCGCGTCAAGGAGCTGCGGCAGCGGCAGCTCCCTGGTGCCCTCGCGCAACGGGAACACATGGTCGTAGTAGCGCAGCACGTCACCGTCGACGCTGAGCTCGTCGATCACCGAGCCGAGCGGGCCCCCGAGCACCGGCAGCAGCACCTGGCCGCCCTGCGCCTCCCAGTCGACGTCGAACCAGCGTGCGTACGGCGACTTCGGGCCCTCCCGCAGCACCTCCCACAGGGCGTGGTTGTGGCGCGGCGCCATCGCCATGTGGTTCGGCACGATGTCCACCACCAGGCCCAGACCGTGCTCCCGCGCGGTGTGCGCCAGCGCGCGCAGTTCCTCCTCGCCGCCCAGTTCCTCGCGTACGCGCGCGTGGTCCACGACGTCGTAGCCGTGCAGGGAGCCGGGCACGGCCTCCAGCACCGGCGACAGATGCAGATGCGAGACGCCGAGCGAGGCAAGGTACGGCACGGCCGCGGCCGCGGCTGCGAACGGGAACGCGGGCTGCAGCTGCAGCCGGTAGGTGGCCGTGGGCACCACGGGGTCGACTCGCTCAGGTGTCATGCAAACCTACGTACCCGTCCTGCCGCCCTTCGTGACATCGACCCCTCCACGAGTGCACGCGCGCGTGGCAGGCGTCGAGCGATGGGGATCAGCGGCCGCCCGGGGCATGGGGCGCACGGACGAGGACGTCATCGCACCGACCGGGCCGCTGCCGGCGACCGCCACGATCCGGTTCGGGACTGTGCCGCCCGTCGCCCGCACCAGCGTCTCGCCGACGGCCGCGGGGGCTCACCGGCGGGGTGCCCGCCCTCGGACAGGTGAGCTGCGGCCCGCCGACCGGCACGGCCGGCGGACGGTCGTGCTCCTCTTCTCCCTCGCCGACGGCATCGCGATCGCCGCGCTGGTCGCCGGCGCGCTCGCCGAACTGCCCACCGCGCCGCTCGCGCTCCTGGGGCCGTCGGCAGGCGCGACCGTACCGCTGATCGGCCCCTTGGGCCGTGCCCGTCCGGTGGCGCCGGCCCGCCGGCCAGGAGCCCCCGAGCCCACGGTCGGCGCGGCCATCTCCTTCGACAGCCCCCTCGGCGAGATCTCCTTCGCCCTGGGACCGGCGCTGGTCGGCCCGGCCACCCACTCGCCTCCGGGATCGCGGCGACGGCGTGCCCGGCCTCGTACCCCGGGCCCACCGAAACGGCCCTCCACGCGCGCGTGCCCGATCGGCGGCCCGTCACAGCGGCGTGGACCGGCGCCGGGCAGGCACTACGTCGGCCGCTGCAGCACCGTCAGGCTACGGTCCACCAGGGTCAGCCGGTCACCGGCGCGTACCTTCGGGCCCGTGTCCGGCTGTGCTCCGTCCGTGCGGGCGGTGTCGACGACGACCTGCCACTGGCGGCCGTGGTTGACCGGCACCACGAAGTCCAGCGTCTCGGGCGAGGCGTTGAACATCAGCAGGAACGAGTCGTCGCCGATCCGCTCGCCGCGCGTGCCCGGCTCGGAGATCGCGTTCCCGTTCAGGAACACCGTCAGGGCAGAGGCCGGTGCCGTGTCCCAGTCACGCTGGGTCATCTCCTTGCCCTCCGGGGTGAACCAGGCGATGTCCGACAGCTCGTCGTGGGTGCCCTCCACGGGGCGCCCGTGGAAGAAGCGGCGCCTGCGGAAGACCGGATGGTCCTTGCGCAGCCACACCATCGCGCGCGCGAACTCCAGCAGCTCGCTGCCGGCCGCGTCCTTCTCCGCGTCGGAGGCCGGCCACTTCACCCAGGCCAGCTCGTTGTCCTGGCAGTAGGCGTTGTTGTTGCCGTTCTGGGTGCGGGCGAACTCGTCGCCGTGGCTGATCATCGGCACGCCCTGGGACAGCATCAGCGTGGCGATGAAGTTCCGCATCTGGCGTGCCCGCAGCCCCAGCACCTCGGGATCGTCGGTCTCGCCCTCCGCCCCGCAGTTCCAGGACCGGTTGTGGCTCTCGCCGTCCCGGTTGTCCTCGCCGTTGGCGCGGTTGCGCTTGTTGTTGTAGGCAACCAGGTCGTGCAGGGTGAAACCGTCGTGGCAGGTCACGAAGTTGATCGAGGCCAGCGGGCGGCGGCCGTCGTCCTGGTAGAGGTCCGACGAGCCCGTCAGCCGGGACGCGAACTCGGCGAGCGCGCGCTGCTCACCCCGCCACATGTCCCGCACGGTGTCGCGGTACTTGCCGTTCCACTCGGTCCACAGCGGCGGGAAATTGCCCACCTGGTAGCCGCCCTCGCCGACGTCCCACGGCTCGGCGATCAGCTTCACCTGGGAGACCACCGGGTCCTGCTGCACCAGGTCGAAGAACGACGACAGCCGGTCCACCTCGTGGAACTGCCTGGCCAGCGTGGCCGCCAGGTCGAAGCGGAAACCGTCGACATGCATCTCGGTGACCCAGTAGCGCAGCGAGTCCATGATCAGCTGCAGGACGTGCGGGGACCGCATCAGCAGGGAGTTCCCGGTGCCCGTGGTGTCCATGTAGTAGCGAGGGTCGTCGGTGAGCCGGTAGTACTGCGGGTTGTCGATGCCCTTGAAGGAGAGCGTCGGGCCCAGGTGGTTGCCCTCGGCCGTGTGGTTGTAGACCACGTCCAGGATGACCTCGATACCGGCCTCGTGCAGCGCCTTGATCGCCGACTTGAACTCCAGGACCTGCTGGCCGCGGTCGCCCCAGGACGCGTACGCGTTGTGCGGGGCGAAGAAACCGATCGTGTTGTAGCCCCAGTAGTTGTTCAGGCCCATGTCGACCAGCCGGTGGTCGTTCACGAACTGGTGGACCGGCATCAGCTCCAGCGTGGTCACGCCCAGCTCCACCAGATGCTCGATGATCACCGGGTGCGCCAGCGCCGCGTAGGTGCCGCGCAGCTCCTCCGGCAGCCCCGGGTGCTGCATGGTGAGGCCTTTCACATGGGCCTCGTAGATCACCGTCTCGTGGTAGCCGCGCCGGGGCCGCCGGTCGTCGCCCCAGTCGAAGTAGGGGTTGACCACGACCGATGTCATCGTGTGCGGGGCCGAGTCCAGGTCGTTGCGCTCGTCGGGCGCGTCGAAGTGGTAGCCGTACACCTCCTCGCCCCAGCGGATGGAACCGCTGATCGCGCGCGCGTAGGGGTCGAGCAGCAGCTTCGCCGAGTTGCAGCGCATGCCACGCTCGGGGGCGTACGGGCCGTGCACGCGGAAGCCGTAACGCTGTCCCGGCATGATGCCGGGCACGTACGCGTGCCGCACGAAAGCGTCGCTCTCGCGCAGTTCCACCGCCGTCTCCGAGCCGTCGTCGTGCAGCAGACACAGCTCTACTCGGTCCGCGGTCTCCGAGAAGACCGCGAAATTGGTGCCGGCGCCGTCGTACGTGGCACCGAGCGGATACGCCTCGCCAGGCCAGACCTGCATGGACACGACTCTTTCAGGTGGGGCGCGCCGTCGGAGGCGCCTTCGCGTCGAGTGTCCCCGAAAGTGATGGAACCACCTATGACTTACGTCCCTCTTACCGATCGACCAGGCATACGCGGTATGCCGAACCAGTGGGGCAGACACGTACTCCCGGATGAAGGGGGAGTGGGGGGAAATGTGCGCAAGATAGTGCACCGCCATCTGGGCAAGGTGGTGGCCGGAGCGGCCATCGCGGTGGCCGGGACCGCCGTGATGGTCGGCATCACCCTGCCGGGGACGGCGGGGGCCGACGAGTCGGGGGGCGGCAGCGCAGGCACTCGGGCGGCGCAGGAAGCGGGACAGGGGCAGGACGGCGCGGTCCCGGCAGGTGTGGTCGAGCAGGCGCCCGCCGAGGGCGACAAGGGCAAGGGCAACGACCCGCTCACCGCCGACGAGACCAAGCGGGCCGAGCAGATCGCCGCCAGCCGTCAGCTGCTCAACTCCGCCGAGAACGTCGAGGGCGAGCGCGGGCCGCAGCGGCTCACGGTCGACATCGCCGACCCGGAGAACGACGAGGTGGACGACCCGAGCGCGCCCCGTCGCGCCGACGTGACGTTCTACGACTACAAGAACGACACCCTCGTCACCAAGACGGTCAACCTGGACACCGGAAAGGTCGAGGAGAGCGGCACGCAGCACGGCGTCCAGCCGCCGCTGAGCCGCGCCGAGAACGCCGAGGCCGCCAAGCTCCTGATCGCCGACCCGCTCGGCGCCGGACTCAAGGCGGACTACAAGGACGCCACCGGCAAGGAGCTCACCACGCCGGACCAGCTGCTGCTCAACGGCGCCGTGTACCGGGCCACGCCGGGCGCCCAGCCCGCCGTCCTGGACAAGTGCGGTGAGCACCGGTGCGTGCGGCTGTTTCCGAAGGTCGTCAACGGGCCGTGGATCGATGCCAGGTCGCTGATCGTCGACCTCAGTGCGGGCAAGGTCGCCAAGCTCGCCCGACGCTGAGCCCGCCTCCGCTCACTTTTCCCACCTGCTCCTCCTGTAAGGGAGTCACTTCTTCATGCGCGTGATCAGAATGAGCCGTGCCCGCACCCGGACGGCCGTCGGCCTGTCCGTGGCCGCGCTGGCCGCCGGCGCGGTCACCGGTGCCGGGCCGGCCGCCGCCCAGCCGAAGGCCGCCGCAGCCCCCGCCGCCGACTGCAGCGCCGCCTACAAGATCGAGCAGAAGCTGTCCAGCGGCACGACCTGGCGGATGTGCTGGCGCTACGACAGCAAGGCCGGACTCGTCCTCGACAACGTGTCCTACCAGCCCAAGGGCGAGACCACGCCGATCAAGGTGCTCAACAGTGCCCGGCTCGCCCAGATCGACGTGCCCTACGACGACGGCAGCGTCGAGTACGACGACCTCACCGGCTTCGGCTTCGCCCAGGGCCTGATGAACCTGGCGCCCGGCGAGTGCCCCGGCGGCACCATCAAGACCGTCAAGGTGCCGGACTCCTGGGACCCGTCGCAGGCCGACGTCAAGGGCCTGTGCACCACCACCCGCGCCCGCGGCCACGCCTACCGCATGCAGGGCGACAGCGCGAACAAGGTCTACCAGCAGCAGGGCAAGGACCTGCTCGTCTACACGGTCAACCAGGTCGGCTGGTACGAGTACATGACCGAGTGGCGTTTCCAGGACGACGGCACGATCAACATGAACGTCGGCGCCACCGGCAGCCTCTCCTTCGAGGACTACGACGCGGGCGACGGCCGCGGCTGGCCCATCGGCAAGGGCGCCACCGCCTCCGCCACCAGCCACACCCACAACGTCTTCTGGCGGCTGGACTTCGGCCTCGACGGCTCCTCCAAGACGAAGGTCGAGCAGTACGACTCGAAGGTCAGCGCGCCGGCCCGCGGCCAGGAGGCCCCGTCCGCCAAGACCACCCGCACCAAGGTCGCCAAGGAACTCGGCGGCGACTACAAGGCCTACCGCTGGTGGCGGATGGTCAGCGCGACCGGCAAGAACAAGGACGGGCACGCGCGCTCGTACGAGATCGTCCCCGGCACCACCACCAAGTACCCGGGCCGCAGCTTCACCAGGCACGACCTGTACTTCACCGAGTACAACAAGTGCGAGCAGTTCGCCACCAACAACACCGGCAACTGCCCTGCCGCGGCGGGCAAATCCGTCGACAAGTGGGTGAACGGCCAGACACTCACCCACCCGATCGTCTGGATGAACGTGGGCTTCCACCACATAGCGCGGGACGAGGACCAGCAGCCCATGCCGATCCACTGGCAGGGCTTCTCCATCGCCCCGAGGGACGTCACCGCTATGAATCCGCTCACTCCCGACGCCCTCGCGTCCCAGAACGGCCACTGGGAGCCGCGTAGTTGAGAAACGACACTGTCCATCCGGCTGCACCGTCGACCGCTCCCGGAGTACCCTTCCTTGATCGTTGACACGGGGTAGTGCTCGGGGGAGCGGAAGGCGGTGCGCGGGTGGGGTCGGGAGGGCTGGAGTTGCCCCCTGGTGACGAGGGTCACGAGGGGGACTCCGCAGACGTCCCGCCCGGCACGGTGTCCCTGGCCAGGCCCATGGCGACGAGTTCCATCGGGCCGGAGCTGGACTGGGACACCGACGCCTGGCGCGAGGTGCGTACGCGCGCTCAGCGAGCCGGCCGGGCCTACATCTGGCTGAACCTCGTCGAACAGCGGCTGCGCGCGGTCGTGGCCGCCGTTCTGCGGCCCGTCTACGAACCCGTCCACGGCGACGACTGGGTGGTCGCCGCAGCCGGGCCGGCCGGCCAGGAATGGGTGCAGCGCGCGGTCGCGGTACGCGAAGTCAGCCGCCGCAAGGGCTACTTGCTCGACCCGGCCGACGACAACGTCCTCAGCTTCCTCACCCTGCCGCAGCTGCGCGAGCTGATGGTGCAGCACTGGCCGTGCTTCGAGCCGTACATCGACGACCGCCGCGACGTCGAACTCGCCCTGGACGAGCTCGAGGTCACCCGCAACGTCGTCTCCCGCAACCGCGCCCTGTCCGAGGCGGTCCTGAACCAGGCCGAGCGGGCCTCGGCGAAGCTGCTGGACATCCTCGGCGCGGCCGGGGACGTGCCGTCGGCACGCCGGCTGCCCGTGGACGCGGTGGAGGACCTGGTCGGCGACCGGTACGCGGACGTGGTCGCCGTGCATCCCGACCGGGTGCGGCTGTTGCGCCAGTTCCCGGCCGAGGACATGTTCGGCGGCGCCCGCCGCCTCGACGCCGTCGGCATCGGCCTCAACCTGCTCGTGCAGAACTTCTCCGGGCGACGGCTGCTGCGCCTCGCCGAGGCCGGCTGCCGGGTCCGGCTCCTGTTCCTCAACCCGGCCTCCAGCGCCGTCAAGCGGCGCGAGCGCGAACTCGGCATGAAGCGCGGGGAGTTGAGCCGGGCCGTCGAGATGAACATCCTGCACATGCGCCGGGTGCGGTCCCGGCTGCGCGACCCGGGTGCCTTCGAGATCCAGGTCTACGACGAGACCCCGCGCTGCACGGCCTACCTCGTCGACGGCGACGGCTCGGACGGCATCGCCGTCGTGCAGTCCTATCTGCGGCGTTCGCGCGGCATGGAGGCGCCGGTGCTGGTGCTGCGCAACGGCAACCGAGTGGTCAAATCGGACGATGTGGATGACAGCGGGCTCTTCCCGACCTATCGCGAGGAGTTCGAAACGACTTGGGTGGATTCGCGGCCCGTGTCCTGAACCGCCCGTGGCCGCAAGCGGAATGCGGTCCTCGGATTGTCAGTGGCACATGGGAAGGTGGAGACCACTGGGGGAAAGCACCACCAAGAAGGGGGGCAGCCCATGGGCTGGCACCAGGAGCTGCTGATCGGCTTCGACCTGGAGACGACCGGGACCGATCCGCGCGAGGCGCGCATCGTCACGGGGGCCGTGATCGAGGTCAGGGGCGGGCAGCCCCTGGGGCGCCGTGAGTGGCTGGCGGATCCGGGCGTGGAGATCCCGGCCGACGCGGTCGCGGTCCACGGGATCAGTAACGAGCGGGCGGCGGCGGACGGCCGCCCCGCCGACCAGGTGGCGGACGCCATCGCGGACGTCCTGGCCGGCTACTGGAAGACGGGCGTCCCGGTGGTCGCCTACAACGCCGCCTTCGACCTGAGCCTGCTCTCCGCGGAACTGCGCAGGCACGGCCTGCCGTCCCTCCGCGAGCGGCTGGGCGGCCTCGACCCCGCCCCGGTCATCGACCCGTACACCATCGACCGCTGGGTCGACCGCTACCGCCGCGGCAAGCGCAACCTCGAAGCGGTCTGCACGGAGTACGGCGTACCGCTCGACGCCGCGCACAACGCCTCGGCCGACGCCCTCGCCGCGGCCTGTCTGGCCGGCGCGATAGCCGCCCGCCACCCCAAGATCGCAGCCCTCGGTCCGGCGGAACTGCACCGCCGCCAGATTGCGTGGTATGCCGAGTGGGCGGCGGACTTCCAGAGCTTCCTGCGCGGCAAGGGGGACGCGACAGCGGTGGTCGACGGCACCTGGCCCCTGCGGGAGCCGGCGGACGAGACGGTCTGAACCCCCTCTCCACGAGGTTCGTTCAGAACGGATACCAGCGCACCGACTCGTCCCCGTCCCGCAGTGACGCCACCCGGCGTTCGAACTCGACCAGGGCCTTGGGGTTGGTCGGTGCGTGCTGGGAGACCCAGGCGCAGCTGGCCGTCTCGCGGGCGCCGCGCAGCACCGAGCAGCCCTCCCACTCGCGCACGTCCCAGCCGTAGGACTCGGTGAAGGAGTCGTAGGCGTCGGCCGGCAGGCCGTAGCGGTCGCGGGAGAGGGCCATGACGACCAGGTCATGCTCACGCAGGTCGGCGGAGAAGGTCTCCAGATCGACCAGGACCGGACCGTCCGGGCCGACGTGCACATTGCGGGGCAGCGCGTCCCCGTGGATGGGGCCGGGCGGAAGATGCGGGGTGAGCGCGGCGGCGGCCGAAGCGAAGCCGTCCCGCCGGTCCCGCAGATACGCCGCGTCCGCGGGGTCGATCGCGTCGCCCGCGAGGCGCAGCCAGCGTTCCACACCGCCCAGCAGCTCACGGGGCGGCACATCGAAGGAGGGTGACGGCAGAGCGTGGACCACCCGCAGCAGTTCGGCCAAATCCCGCGGTTCCGCGGCCCGTACGGCATCGGGCAGCCGGTGCCACACGGTCACGGGGTGCCCCTCGACCAGCAGCGGCTTCGGCTCGGCCGCCCGCACCGCCGGCACGCCCGCCTCGGCGAGCCACTCGGCGATGTCCAGTTCCCGGCGCGCCCGGCCGAGGAGTTCGGCGTCGCGGCCCACCTTGACCACCAGGTCACCGGCGGCGAACACCGCGTTCTCACCCAGCGCGAGGAGCCGCGCGTCGCGTGCCGGGACGGGCAGCACTCCCGCCGCGGCCAGTGCGTCCCGCGCCGTCGCCTCGTCCATCGTCCGCCTCCCCTGTCGTCGTACGGCTGCCGTGTCGTCGTACGCCTGCTGTGTCGTCCCAGGTCTGTCGCGGACGGCGTCGGAATCGCGCCATCCGTGGGTCAGTCTCGCATCCGCACAGGTCCGGCCCTGTGTGCGGTGCCTTGACGGCGTACAGCGCCTTCACGAGCATGACGGGGCCCACCCGAGCAGCGCGAAGGGGCTGAGTCCGTGACACTGGTGACTGCGCAGGGGCGGGCGGTGCGACGCACCCCGAGCAGCGGAGGACGTCGGCCCGCCGACGGGCACGGCGCCTGGTTCCTCGTCCTTCCCGCCCTGATCCCCATCCTCGTACTGAGCGTCGGCCCCCTGCTCTACGGCATCCTGCTGGCCTTCACCGACTCCCAGTCCGGCCGGACCCGGCCCACGCAGTGGGTCGGCGGCCTCAACTTCCAGGACCTGCTGCACGACACGCTGTTCTGGGAGTCGTTCCGGATCGGGCTGGTGTGGGCGGTCGGTGTGACCGTCCCGCAGTTCCTGCTGGCACTTGGTCTCGCGCTGCTGCTCAACGAGGACCTGCGGCTGAGAGGGCCGGCCCGCGCCCTCGCGATTGTCCCGTGGGCGATGCCCGAAATCGTCGTGGGCATCATGTGGCGGCTGGTCTACAACCCGGATGCGGGCGTTCTCAACGAAACCCTGCACGACCTCGGCCTCGGCGACGGCCGCGACTGGCTCAGCGGTCTCGGGACCGCCCTGCCCGCGGTGATCGTCGTCGGCGTCTGGGCGGGCATGCCGCAGACCACGGTCGCGCTGCTCGCCGGACTGCAGAACACCCCGCGCGAACTCCACGAGGCGGCCGCCGTCGACGGGGCGGGTGCCTGGCGCCGCTTCCGCACGGTCACCTGGCCCGCCCTCAGGCCGGTCGCCCTCGCCATCACCGCGCTCAACCTGATCTGGAACCTCAACTCCTTCGCCCTGGTCTATGTACTGACCAGTGGCGGCCCCGGCGGCCGCACCCGCCTGCCCATGCTGTTCGCCTACGAAGAGGCCTTCCGCTACGGGCAGTTCGGGTACGCGGTGGCGATGGGATGTGTGATGGTCGCGGTCATCTCGGTGCTGCTCGCCCTCTTCCTCGTGGGCCGGCTCAGGGGAGGTGACGAGGGATGAGGGCCCGGACCGGCATCCGCACCGGCCTGAGGGCCGGCCAGTACGCGGCCCTGCTCGCGTATCTCGTCTTCCTCGCCTTCCCTCTCCTCTGGCTGCTCTCCACCGCCTTCAAGTCGCCCCGCGAACTGGGCGCTCTGCACCCCACCTGGATCCCCCGGCACCCCACCCTCGGCAACTTCCGCCAGGCCTTCGACGAGCAGCCCCTGCTGCACGCCGCGCTCAACTCCCTGCTCGCCGCGGTCGGGGCGGCAGCCATCGCGGTGGCGATCGCGACCCCGCTCGCCTATGTCATGGCCCGCCGGCGCTCCGCGCTCACCCGGGCCGCCACCGGCTGGGTGGTGGTCAGCCAGGCGTTCCCGCTGGTCCTGGTGATCATCCCGCTGTTCCTCGTACTGAAGAACCTGCGGCTGATCAACTCGCTGGCGGGTCTGACGCTGGTGTACGTGGTGTGGGCACTGCCCTTCGCGCTGTGGATGCTGGCCGGATACGTCCGCGCGGTGCCGACCGAGATCGAGGAGGCGGCCGCCGTCGACGGGGCCGGGCGGCTGCGGACACTGGTGTCGGTGGTGGCGCCGCTGCTCGCGCCGGGGATCGCGGCGACGGGACTGTTCGCCTTCGTCACCGCGTGGAACGAGTTCTTCTTCGCACTCGTCCTGCTGAAGACCCCCGAGAAACAGACCCTTCCGGTGGTGCTCACCCACTTCATCGGCGCGGAGGGCGTCGCCGACCTCGGCCCGCTCGCGGCGGCCGCGTTCCTCGCGACGCTGCCCTCCCTCGTCGTGTTCGCCCTCATCCAGCGGCGGATCACGGGCGGCATGCTCACCGGGGCGGTGAAGAACTGATGCGCGGCAGAATGACCGGCCTCCTCGCCCTCGTGCTGGCCCTGTTGGCGGGATGCACGGGCGACGGCAGCGACACCGCGGACGGCCGGGTCACCCTCCGCTTCCAGTCACTGGCCTGGCAGCAGGAGTCGGTCGAGGCCAACAAGGAGCTGGTGAAGGAGTGGAACGCGAGCCATCCGGACGTCAGGGTCGCGTACGTCCAGGGGAGTTGGGACAGCGTCCACGACCAGCTCCTCACCTCCTTCGAGGGCGGTGAGGCACCCGACATCATCCACGACGCCTCCGACGACCTCGCGGACTTCGCCTACGGCGGCTACCTCGCCGACCTGCGAGGACTACTGTCCACCCGACTCAAGTCCGACATTCCGCAACGGAGTTGGGAGACGGGGACCTTCGGGGACGGAGTCTACGGCGTGCCCTTCCTTCAGGAGCCGCGGGTGATCGTCGCCAACAGGAAATGGCTGAAGGGGTCAGGCGTACGGATCCCCGCTCCCGAACACCCCTGGAGCTGGGCGGAGTTCAGGAGCGTCACCCGGCAGCTCAGCGGCAAGGGGAAGTACGGCGTGGCCTGGCCGCTCAAGGAGCCCGTCTCCGCCACGCTCAACCTCTCGCTGTCGGCGGGCGGCGAGCTGTTCCACCGGGGCGCCGACGGCAGGGTGACCATCCGCTTCGAAGCGGCCGACCGGGTGGTGCCCCGCACGATCCACGACCAGGCGGACACCGATCACAGTGCCTCGCCCACCACTCTGGGCAGCGGCGGCTCGGACACCCTGCCCGGCTTCTTCGGCGGCAGGTATGCGATGGTCCCGCTCGGCTTCTCCTACCGCCAGCAGATCGTGCAGCAGGCACCCAAGGGCTTCGACTGGCAGGTGCTGCCCGCCCCGGCCGGCGCCGACGGGCTCACCCAGGGTGTCAGCCCGCAGACCCTGTCCATCGCCGAGGACAGCCCGCACAAGAAGGAGGCCGCCGAGTTCGTCGACTTCCTGCTGCGGCCGAGGAACATGGTGCGGCTGGCGCTGGGCGACTGGATGCTGCCGACCGGCACCCAGGCCCTCAAGGACCCTGCCCTGTACACGGCCAAGGACGGCTGGGCCACCGGTACCGCCCTCGCCGGCCATCTCCGCTCGGCACCCGCGCAGTCCGTGCGCGGCTACCCCGAGTGGAAGGACAAGGTGGCGACCCCCGCCCTCCAGGAGTACTACAGCGGGGCCATCCGCCTGGGCGAACTGCGCAGACGCCTCGTGAAGGACGGCAACCTGGTGCTGGCGCGGTACCAGCGGTGAACCGCCGCCCTCGTCCCGGCCTCGTCGCGCACGAGGCGCCGGCCGGACGAGTCGGAAGGTGGCACAAAATACAAGTTGTACGAGACGGTTCGTCTCGCCTACCGTCGATCACATGACGAGCCGAGCCCCCAAGACCCGCCCCGCCCACATCGCCATGTTCTCCGTGGCCGCCCACGGCCATGTGAACCCCAGTCTGGAGGTGGTCCGCGAGCTCGTCGCCCGCGGGCACCGGGTCACGTACGCGATCCCGCCGGTCTTCGCGGAGAAGGTCGCCGAGACCGGTGCCGAGCCGAAGCTCTGGAACTCCACCCTGCCGGGGCCGGGCGCCGACCCGGCGGCCTGGGGCAGTGAGCTGCTCGACCACGTCGAGCTCTTCCTCGGCGACGCCATCCAGGCCCTGCCCCAGCTGAGCCGGGCGTACGAGGGCGACGTGCCGGATCTCGTCCTGCACGACATCACGGCGTACCCCGGCCGTGTCCTCGCCCACCGCTGGGGCGTGCCCGCGATCTCACTGTCGCCGAACCTCGTCGCCTGGGAGGGCTACGAGGAGGAGGTCGCCGAGCCCATGTGGGCCGAGCCGAAGAGCACCGAGCGCGGTCAGGCGTACTACTCCCGCTTCCGGGCCTGGCTGGAGGAGAACGGGATCACCCTGCACCCCGATTCCTTCATGGGCCGGCCCGACCGTTCGCTCGTCCTGATCCCCAGGGCGTTGCAGCCCAACGCCGACCGGGTCGACGAGAGCGTGTACACCTTCGTCGGCGCCTGCCAGGGCGACCGGTCGGTGGAGGGGGAGTGGCGGCGGCCGGAGGGTGCGGCGAAGGTGGTGCTGGTGTCGCTCGGGTCGACCTTCACCAACCAGCCGGGCTTCTACCGGGAGTGCGTGCGGGCCCTCGGCGATCTCCCGGGCTGGCATCTCGTGCTGCAGATCGGCGGGCAGCGGGACCCCGCCGAGCTCGGTGACGTACCGGCGAACGTCGAAGTGCGTTCCTGGGTACCGCAGTTGGCGATCCTCAAGGAGGCCGACCTGTTCGTCACGCACGCCGGGGCGGGCGGCAGCCAGGAGGGGCTGGCGACCTCGACGCCGATGATCGCCGTACCACAGGCCGTCGACCAGTTCGGCAACGCGGACATGCTGCAGGCACTCGGAGTGGCCCGCCACGTCCCCACGGCGGAGGCGGACGCCGAGACCCTGCGTGCCGCCGCCCTCGCCCTGGTCGACGACCCCGAAGTGACCCTCCGGCTCAAGGAGATCCGGGCCGAGATGGCCCAGGAGGGCGGCACCTGCAGGGCGGTCGACCTGATCGAGGCCGAACTGCCCGCGCGGTGAGGGCGAGTGAGAGCGACTGAGGACGACTGAGGACGAGTGAGGACGAGTGAGGGCCCGTTGACTCCCCCGGAGACCAACGGGCCCTCAGCCTTGAGGAGGGATCAGACCCTCACGCGCTCACCCTCGTCCGGCACCGAGGGCGCGACGGCCTCCGGCGACTCGTCGTGCGTCAGGTCCGGCAGCCGGTGCAGCCACTTCGGCAGGTACCAGTTGCGCTCGCCCAGCAGCGCCATGACCGCCGGGAGCAGCACGCCCCGGATGATCGTCGCGTCGATGAGCACCGCGGCCGCCAGGCCCACACCCATCTGCTTCATGGACTGCATGGACAGCGTGCCGAAGATCGCGAACACGGCGACCATGATGACCGCGGCGCTGGTGACGACACCGGCCGTGGTGACCACGCCGTGCTGGATCGCGTCCCTCGTCGTACGGCCGCGCAGCCGCGCCTCACGGATCCGCGAGACCACGAACACGTGGTAGTCCATCGACAGTCCGAACAGGATCACGAACAGGAACAGCGGCAGCCAGGTGATGATCGCGCCGACGCCCTCCGCGCCCACCAGCGAGGCGCCCCAGCCGTGCTGGAAGACGGCGACGAGGATGCCGTAGGCGGCGCCCACCGACAGCAGGTTGAGCACGATCGAGGTGATCGCGACCGTCAGCGAGCGGAACGACAGCAGCATCAGCAGGAAGGCGAAGAGCACCACGAACGCGAAGACCGGCACGACAGCACCGCCGAGCTGTGCGTTGAAGTCGTGCGAGCCGGCGACCTGACCGGTGATCGGTGCCTGGACGCCGTCGACCTTGCCGAGCGTCGCGGGCCGTACGTCGTCGCGCAGTTTCTCCAGGCTGGCGCCCGCCTTGTCCAGGTCGGAGCCGCCGACCAGGGGGACGTACACGTAGGCGATGTTCTGGGCGTCGTGCAGTTTGATCTCGACCGGACCACGCGAGGCGCCCGAACTGATCGCCCGCTCCTTGAAGTCGGCGAGGGCGCTCTTCACCTCGGGGGCGTTGATGTCCTTGGCCTTGACGACCACCTCGGCCGGCTCGGAACCGCCCGGGAAGGCGTCGTTGACGCGGTTGTACGTCTGCACGATCGGCAGCCGGTCGCCGAACTCCTGGTCCAGCGTGAGGTTCTGGGTCTTCATGCCGACCGCGGGAGCCGCGATCGCCAGCAGCACACCCGCCGCGACAACGACCGAGACGAGGGGCTTGGCGAGCACGCCGCGCAGGACCGCGGTCCAGAACCGGCTCTCCCCGCCCGTGCGGGCGGCCCGGCGCTCCATGGCCTTGCGCAGGAACGGGATCCGCCCCTTCTCGACCCGCTCGCCCAGCAGCGACAGCAGGGCGGGCAGCACCGTCACCGACCCGACCATGGCGACCGCGACGACCATCAGCGAGGCCAGGCCCATCCCCTCGAACGTGGCGAGACCGGTGAACAGCATGCCCGCCATCGCCACGCACACCGTGATACCCGAGACGATGATCGCGCGGCCACTGGTCGCGGCGGCGACCTTGAGAGCCGTCTGCGCGTCGCGACCGGCCGCCCGCTCCTCGCGCTCACGGCGCAGATAGAACAGGCAGTAGTCGACGCCGACGGCCAGACCGACCAGCAGCATCACGGAGTTGGCGGTGTCGGTCATCGGCTGGATGTGGCTGACGATGCCCATCAGGCCCATCGTCGCCATGATCGCGGTGAGCGCCAGCGCCACCGGCAGCAGCGCGGCCACGAGCGCCCCGAAGGCGATGAGCAGAATGCCGAGGGCCACCGGTACCGCGGAGAGTTCGGCCTGCTGGAAGTCGTCCCCGAACGCGTCGTCGACCGTCTTCTGCATGCTGGCGCCGCCGATCTCCTCGATCCGCAGCGTCGTGTGACTCTTCTGCACCCCCTCGACGGCCTTCTGCACGGGCTCCACACGGTCGCCCGCGGTCTCGGCGTCGCCGCGCATGTCGAACTGCACCAGCGCGCTGCGCCCGTCCTTGGAGATCGTCTGCGCGGTGTACGGCGAACGCACGTCCGTGACCTTGCCGGTCCCGTCGACGGCCTTGACGACCGCGCCGACGGCGGCCTTGAACTCGGCGTCCGTGGCCTTCAGCCCGCCGCCCTTCGCCTGGATCAGGACCGACTCACTGGCCGGCTCGTTGATCCCGGCGTCGTCGACGATCTTTGCGGCGGTGCGTGTCTCGCCCTTGAGCTGGTCGCTGTCCTTGAGCTCGACGCGGCCGGCGGCCGAACCGAGCCCCATCGCCAGGACGACGAACAACACCCAGATACCGACGGCAGCCCATCGGTGCCGGGCGCTCCAGCCGCCGGCCCGGGCGGCTATGCCCCGCACCCGCGAATCTCCGTTCCCCATGATGGGCTTGCCCCCTTGAGCACGGTGACAGCCCCCTGCCGCCACCTTTCCTTTCGAAGGTATGGCCGGCATAAGCCCATCTCGTCGTGCTGTCCGGTGAGGTGCCGCGGCCCGGACTCATCCCCTCGGACTCGGACGTCTCACCGCTGGGGAGGACTAAGGCCCCTTACATCTATTCGGGCTACTCGAAGGTAGTGATCAGGGTGGCGGTCCGGTGTCCGGTCCGTCGGCATCGCTCCTCTTTGTCATTACGAAACCTTGATGAACATGTCACAGGTACGTGAAGCTGTTGCTCCGGGCCCCGTCGTTGGGCGAGAGTTTCGCGCAGTCCGCCCCGCGCGGACGGCGGCCCTCGTGCCCACCCCCACGGGGCACGACGGCCGCCTTATGGTGTGCCGCCTTATGGTGTGCGGATGACGACGACGTATGCGGCGCTGCTGCGCGGGATCAACGTGGGCGGCAGGAAAAAGCTCCCGATGGCCGAGCTGCGACAGCTGATGGAAGGCCTCGGCCACGACGGCGTGCGCACCCACCTGCAGAGCGGCCAGGCCGTCTTCGCCACCGGCCACGGCGACGAGGAGTCCCTGGCCGCGGAGCTCGCGCAGGCGATCGAGAAGCACTTCGGCTTCCCCGTCGACGTGATCGTCCGCGACCACGCCTACCTGAAGGCGGTGGCGGACGCCTGCCCCTTCCCGGCCGCCGGGCTGGAGGCCAAGCAGCTCCACGTCACCTACTTCTCCGCGCCCGTCGACGCGCAGCGCTTCGCGGAGATCGACCGGGAGGCCTACCTCCCCGAGGAGTTCCGGCTCGGCGACCGGGAGCTGTACCTCTACGCCCCCGAGGGCCTCGGCCGCTCCAAGCTCGCCGAGCACCTCGCGAAGCCCCGTATCAACAAGGGCGTGATCGCGACCACCCGCAACTGGAACACCGTCGTGAAGCTGGTCGAGCTCACCCGCGAGTGACCCTGCGACAGGGCCCTTCATGGCAGGTACACACGACTGTGCGAGGCTCCTCCCATGCGCTACATCATCATGGGAGCAGGTGCCGTCGGCGGTGTGATCGGCGGCCGTCTGGCAGGGGCGGGGCAGGAGGTCGTGCTGGTCGCGCGAGGCGCACATCACGCGGCGCTGCGGGCGGACGGGCTGCGGCTGCGGGTGCCGGACGGCGAGTACACATACCGGCTCCCGGCCGTCGAAGGACCGGACGAGCTGGGCGAGTTGAGGGCCGATGACGTGCTCGTCCTCGCCGTGAAGACACAGGACACCGTCAGCGCGCTGCAGACCTGGGGCGTGGCGCCGGTCGAGGGTGGCGGCACCGCGGCCGAGCGGTTGCCCCTGTTCTGCGCGCAGAACGGCGTGGAGGGCCAGCGGCTCGCTCTGCGTGTCTTCCGGCATGTGTACGGCGTCTGCGTCTGGCTGCCGGCGACGTTCCTCGAACCGGGCGTCGTCTCCGCGGGCGGTGCCCCGCTCAGCGGCATCCTGCACCTGGGGCGGTATCCGCACGGTACCGACGGGACCGCGCGGTCGGTCGCCGCCGACCTGGAGAAGACGAGGTTCTTCGAGGCGCCGGTCGTGCCGGACGTGTTGCGCTGGCAGTACGCCAAGCTGCTGACCAATCTGACCAACACCGTCCAGGCGCTGGCGGGGGAGGACGAGGGCCAGGAGAGCCGGGTCTCCCTGCGCGCGCGGGTACGGGCCGAGGGCGAGGCCGTGCTCGACGCCGCCGGGATCCCGTACGCGAGCATCGAGGAGCAGCAGGCGCTGCGCGGCCACAAGGTCGACCTGGTCCCTCTGGAGGGTGCCCCGCGCGGCGGCGGCTCCACCTGGCAGTCCCTGAGCCGGGGCACGGGCACCGTCGAGGCCGACTACCTCAACGGTGAGATCGCCCTGCTGGGCCGGTTGCACGGCGCTCCGACCCCGCTCAGTGACCTGCTCCAGAAGCTCGCCAACACCTTCGCGCGCGAACGCCGCGCGGCGGGGTCGATGCCGATCGAGGAACTGGTCCGCCGGGCCGACGAGGCTGTCGCGTTTGTTCAAGAGTCCTGAGCCGCCGCTCCCTAGCGTGGGGTGCATGACGTACGACGACCCCAAGCACCTGCACACGTACATGACCGAGTGTGCCGCCGAGGCGGCGCGTGTCGCTCGCGGCGTCCCGGCGGACCGGCTCGGCGACGCCACCCACTGCCCCGACTGGGACGTCCGCGCCCTGGTCAACCACTGGGTGCTCTACACCTCCCACGGCCTGGAGCACCGCGCCCTGCGCAAGCAGCTCCCCGACGAGCTGACCTCCCACGACTTCACCGCCGATCCCGACTGGCCCGCCGCCTACGCCGCCCAGCTGGACCGCGCCGTGGCGGCCTGGTCCGACCCGGTGGTGTGGGAGGGCGAGGTCGACCTCGGCATGGCGAAGATGCCCGCCGCCGAGATCGCCTCGATGGTCATCAAGGAGATGGCGGTGCACGGCTGGGACGTCGCCACCGCCACCGGCCAGCGGTTCCGCGTCTCCGACGAAACGGCCCGCTTCCTCCTCGACGTGGTGGAGAAGCACGGCGACCTCTACCGCCAGTACGACGGCTTCGCCGACCAGGTGCCCGTGCCGGACCACGCGTCCCTCTTCGACCGCGCACTGGCTTCGAGCGGACGGGACCCGAAGCTCGCACCGGCCTGATGTGCCCGATGTGCCTGATTGGGCCATAGAAACACTTCCCGATTGGTTCAGGAAACTGAACCAATCGGTGACTACCGTCGAGACATGACGACGAGCACCTCTCCCACCTCTCCCGCCTCTCCCGCCTCTCCCACCCGCGTCGACTTCTGGTTCGACGCCGCCTGTCCCTTCGCCTGGATCACCTCGCGTTGGCTGCTGGAGGTCGAGCGCGAGCGTCCGCTCGACCTCCGCTTCCATGCCATGAGCCTTTATCTGCACAACCTCGGCAACGAACTCCCCGTCTGGTACCGGGAGTTGGTCGACAAGTCGATCGGTCCGGTACGGGTCGCGGTGGCCGCCGCCGAACGGCACGGGGAGAAGGTCCTGCGTGACCTGTACACCGCGTTCGGCACGCGCATCCACGAGCGCAAGACCGACGACTTCGATGCCGTGATCGCCGACTCCCTCGCCGAGCTGGGCCTTGACGCCGACCTCGCGGCCGCCGCCCACGACCCGGCGTACGACGAGGCCGTCCGTCGCAGCCACGAGGCCGGCGTCGAGCCGGAGTCGGGCGGCTATGTGGGGACGCCGACCCTTCACATCGACGGAACGGTGTGGTTCGGGCCGGTGCTGCGGGCGATCCCGCGAGGCGGCCGTGCGGCCGAACTCTTCGACAGCTTCCGGGTGTTGGCCACGGACCCGGACCTCTTCGAGCTGAAGCGCACGCGTACGGGGTCGCTCCGCTTCGACTGATCCGATGAATCTAGTCAGATCGCGAGACCGGTGCGTCCAATCCTGTCCCGTTCATTGACTGGGGCATCTAAATGCTCCTACCTTTCCCGACGTTGGGTACAGGCTGATCCGGCTGATCCCACGGGAGGGGTATATGCCCACGCACCGAAGAGCCGCCCTCGTCACCCTTGTCACCGCCGTACTGGCCCTCGGGGTCCCGGGCCTCGCGGCCCCCGCCGAGGCCGCGACCTCCGACCTCTACGTCTCACCGGCCGGCAACGACCACGCCGACGGCAGCGCACGACATCCCGTCCGCACCCTGCAGCGCGCCCGCGACCTGGTCCGCGCCCGCGCCGCCGGCCTGAAGTCCGACCTCACGGTCCACCTCGCCGCCGGCACCTACCGCCAGTCGGGCCCGCTCGCCCTCGACGCCCGCGACTCCGGCACGAACGGCCACCGGGTGATCTGGCAGGGTGCCGATGGCACGGTCGTCAGCGGCGGCCGCCAGGTCGTCGGCTGGCGCCAGGTCCCCGGCCGCAAGGGGCTGTGGTCCGCACCCGCACCCCAAGGCCTCACCGACACACGGCAGTTGTACGTCGACGGAAGTCGCGCCCAGCGCGCCCGCGGAGCCGTGCCCGTCCAGCTGACGCAGACGGCGACCGGCTACACCGCTTCCTCGGACACCGTCGCCCACTGGAAGCACCCCTCGGACGCCGAGTTCGTCTATACCAGCGGCGAGGCCCTGTGGAACATCGAGCGCAACGGCCTCGGCCAGTGGACCGAGCCGCGCTGTCGTATCGCCTCCGCCGAGGGCGCCACGATCACGATGGTCCAGCCGTGCTGGGACAACTCCAACAAGCGGGTGGAGTTCCCCGACATCCCCGGGCGCACGGTGAGCATGGTCGGCCCGGGGCATCTGACCAACAACGGCAAGGCCTCGTACATCGAGAACGCCTACGAACTCCTCGACCAGCCCGGCGAGTGGTACCTCGACAAGGCCGCCCACAAGGTCTACTACCTGCCCCGCAAGGGCGAGGACCTCGACCGCGCCGACGTCGAGGCCGCCGCGGCAGAGAAGCTGGTGGACGGCAGGGGCACGGCGTCCGCGCCCCTGCATGACATCGCCTTCCGCGGCATCCGGTTCAGCTACGCGACCTGGCTGACGCCCTCCCGGCCCGAGGGCTTCTCCGAGATCCAGGCCGGCTACACCATCACCGGCGACAAGGGCTGGGCCACGCAGGGCCTGTGCCATTACGTCGACGGCGGCACCTGCCCCTTCGCGTCCTGGACGAAGATGCCCGGCAACGTCTCCTTCGCGTACGGGCAGCGCATCGAGTTCGCCGACGACGTCTTCGCCCACCTCGGCGCCTCCGGGCTGGAGTTGGGCGCAGGGAGCAAGGACTCGTCGGTGAGCGGCACCATCTTCACCGACATCTCCGGCAACGGCCTGGAGATCGGGGGAGTGGACGGCCAACCCGCCGCCTCCGGGGTCCAGGTGACGAACAACCACCTCTATGCCCTGCCCCGCGAGTACCACGGCGGAGTCGCCGTCCTCAACGGCTACACCCAGCACAACACCATCGCCCACAACCAGATCGACCACGTCGGCTACTCCGCGATCTCGATGGGCTGGGGCGGCTGGCCGGACAAGATCGGCGACTCGGCGACCCCGAACCCGAGCCACGACAACACCGTCCGCGACAACCTGATCGTCGACTACATGCAGATGCTCGACGACGGCGGCGGCATCTACACCCAGGGGTTGACGGGGACGTCCATGACCGACGGCGAGAAAGTCGCCGGAAACGTCATCCACGACCAGTGGGGCCTCGGCAAGAGCGTCTACACCGACAACGGCTGCACCTACGAGACCATCGAGGGAAACGTCCTCTACAACGCTTCCTACGCCAACGTCGCCTCCCGCCACACCGACTACCGCGACGCCCTCGGCAACAACGACCCCACCCTCGTCAAGGACAACTGGTGGGAGGAGGGTACGGCCGACGGCGACAACAGGGGGCTGGTGACAACCGGTAACAAGATCATGGCCGCTCCGTCCGACGTACCGTCGGAGATCCTCGACGACGCCGGACTGGAGCCCGCCTACCGGGGGTTGCTCGACCGCCGCGTCCAAGCGCCCTCCGTCCCCGAGGCGCCCTCCCGCGTCGGCACCAGCACGGCGGGCACGGACGCGCTGTACGTCACCTTCAACCCGACCTTCGCGGACGGGGGTTCGCCGGTGACCTCGTACACGGCACGGGCGTACGACGCCGCCACGGGCAAGCAGGCCGGCCAACAGAGCGTGTCCGCTGCCGACTTCAAGCGGACGGCGCTGGTGCGGATCGGCCAACTGCCTTCGGGTGACCGGCCGTTCACCGTAACGGTGAGCGCGAACAACGCCCACGGCAGCAGCGCCCCGTCCCTCGCCTCGCTGCCACTGACACCGACGACGACGAGCACCCTGCCGGGCGCACCCACCGCCCCCAAGCTGCGCACGGCGTCGACGGCCGCCACCCTGTCCTGGACCCCGCCCACCGCGACCGGGGACGCGAGGGTCACCGGCTACCGGGTGACCGTCTCCGACGGCCGTGACCCGATCGACGTCACCGGCAGGGACGTCCTGGTCACCCAGCCCTCGGCCAAGGGCATGTTCCGGGTGATCGGAGGGCTGAAGCCCGGAACCTCGTACACGGTTTCCGTCGCGGCGGTGACGGCGGCCGGCACCGGACCGACGGCGACGGTCAACGCGACGACCAGGTCCTGAGAGCGACCTGCTCCCGCCACTCCCCGTCCCGCCGTGCCCAGCGCACGGCGGGACGGCACGCCCTGGTCCTCGAACAACGGACGGACCGGGCGAACCAGATAGACCGGACGGGCCGGACGGTGCAGACCGGTCCTGCTCGGTCAGGCGCCGACAGCCGCCAGTCGCGGCACACGTGCCGCCTCGTACCGCTCCAGGAGCACCCGCGCCACCTCCGGCGCCGGGCCGAGCACATCGGCGAGTACGTCCGCCTCCGCAGCGCCCCGCGCAATGCGGTCCGGCAGGAAGCCGGGGGCAAGGACGTACGGGGCGACGGCCACCCGCTCGCAGCCGAGCGCCCGGAGTTCCCGTACCGCGTCCTCGGTCCGGGGAAGGGATGCGGAGGCGAACGCAGGTCGCACGGCGCACCAACCGGTGTGCCGCCACTCCCGCGCGATTTCTGCGAGCACTGCGATCGCCTCCGGGTCGGTGGACCCCGCCGAGGCCAGGACGACCCCGGTCGAGGACTTGTCGGCGGGCGTCAACCCCGCCTCGTACAAACGCCGTTCGAGGGCGGAGAGAAGCAGGGGAGAGGGGCCGAGCACCTCCGCCTGGCTGATACGGAGCTGCGGCGGTGCGTCCCGCAGGACCGCCGGGATGTCCGCCTTCGCGTGGAACGCGCGGGTGAGGAGGAGAGGCAGGGCTACGACATCCCGTACGCCCTCTGCCGCCAGGGACTCCAACACCCCGTGCACGGACGGGATGTTGAAGTCCAGGAAGCCGGTCTCCACCCGTACGTCCGGGCGCAGCGAGCGCACCCGGCGTACGAGGGCGTGCACCGTCGCGGCGTGCCGCGGGTCGCGGCTGCCGTGGGCGATCACGACAAGGACGGGGCGGACCGGCTTCGAATGGCGCATGGGACTCAGCTCTTCACCAGCAGACCGCGGCTGCGCAGCACCCACCGCTCCAGCGGGCTGAAGATCAGCAGGTCGATCGCTATGCCGACGAAGAGGATGAGCAGGATGGCGAGGAAGACCGTCGCCATGCTGCTGTTCGTACGGCCCACTTCCAGCAGCTGGCCCAGACCCATACCCATGTCCGGTGACTGGGCGATGATCTCGGCGGCCATCAGCGAACGCCAGGAGAACGCCCACCCCTGCTTCAGACCGGCCACATAGCCGGGCAGCGCCGCCGGCATCACGATGTGCCACGTGCCGCGCAGTCCCGTCGCGCCCAGGGTGCGGCCCGCGCGCAGGAACAGCGGGGGTACCTGGTCGACGCCCGACACCAGGCCGTTGGCGATCGAAGGAACGGCGCCGAGCAGGATCACCGTGAACATCACCGAGTTGTCCAGGCCCAGCCATATCACTGCGGGCGCGACCCAGGCGACCGAAGGAAGCGACTGCAGACCGGAGAGGATCGGGCCGATCGCCGCCCGCACGAACTTCACCCGCGCCACCACAAGGCCCAGCGGCGTACCGATGGCCAGCGCGAGCAGGAAGCCGAGCAGACCGCGGGAGACGCTGCCCCAGATGTAGTCGAGCAAGGTTCCCTTGAGCCACTGGTCCTCGACCTCGCCCCACACATCGGCGGGGGAGGGCAGCTTCGACGGGTTGTCGACGACCGGGTAGAGGAGGAACCAAGCCACCAGCACCACGGCGATGGCGATGATGGGCGGCAGGATCTTGGTCTTGAAGGTCTGGCTGAAGGGCGTACGGCCGGTGGCCCTGGTCTCCAGAGCGTCGAGGCCGGCCTCGACGCTCCCGGCGTCCTGCGCCGGCGTTGTCTCAGTGCTGGCCATGACGGCGGATCTCCCCACGCAGTACATCGGTGATCTCAAGGGACAGTTCGGCCACGGGCGCATCCTCGATGCGACGCGGCTGCGGGATGTCGACCGTCCATTCGCGCGCGATCCGCCCCGGACGGGACGACAGCAGGATCACCCGCTGCGCGAGCCGGACGGCCTCGCGCACGTTGTGGGTGACGAAGAGGACGGACACGCCCGTCTCCGCCCAGATTCGCGTCAGCTCGTCATGCAGCACGTCCCGCGTGATGGCGTCGAGGGCCGCGAACGGCTCGTCCATCAGCAGCAGGTTGCTCTCCTGAGCGAGCGCGCGGGCCAGCGCCACGCGCTGGCGCATACCGCCCGACAGCTCGTGGACGCGCTTGCCGTGCGCGCCCTTCAGCCGGACGAGTGCGAGCAGCTCCTCGGCCTTGGCGCGCCGGTCGTTCTTCGGAACTCCGCTGAATTTGAGGGCGAGTTCGATGTTCTTGCCCGCGGTCAGCCACGGGAAGAGCGCGTGCTCCTGGAACATCAGGGCCGGGCGGCCGTCCGTCGCGATGGAGCCCGCGGTCGGCTTGTCCAGTCCCGCCACCAGGTTCAGCAATGTGGACTTGCCGCAGCCCGAGGCCCCCAGGAGAGTGACGAACTCGCCGGGCGCGACATCGAGGCTGATGTCGTCCAGGACGAGCTGCTGCCCGCCCGGTCCTGCGAAGGACTTCGAGACGTGCTCAAGGCGAGCGGCGTACTCCACCGATTCCTCGGCCTTGGCGAGCGTCGTGGTCGTGGCCATGGTCGTCACCTCCTGGGAACTCGGGTCGGAAATCAGCTGGTGCCGAGGCCTGCGTCGTCGACCGTGCTCGCGCCCTCGGCCTTGAGGACCGTGTTGAGGAGCGTGAGGTCGTAGATGCCCTTCAGGCTCGGCTTCTCCAGCAGACCGGCCTTGACCGCGTGCGCCGCCTCGGTGTTGAGGGTGGAGGCCAGCGGGTCGTCGGTGAACTGGATCGACTTCCACGCAGGGTCGAGGACGTTCGCCGGCAGCGCCTTGCCGGAGTCGGCCTCCAGCCGCTTGTTCGCCGTGGCCTTCGCCTCGTCAGGGTTGGCGTTGATCCACTTGTTGGCCTCGACGGAGGCCTTCAGTACGGCCTCGACCGCCTTCGGGTGCTCCTTGAGGAAGTCCTGCCGCACGACGATGTTGGTGATCACGAACTTCTTGTCCGGCCACAGCGAAGCTTCGTCGAGCAGCACCTTGCCGCCCGCCGCGACCAGCTTGGACGC
The DNA here is from genome assembly GCF_058267695.1 of Streptomyces sp. DF42. Taxonomy (NCBI): domain Bacteria; kingdom Bacillati; phylum Actinomycetota; class Actinomycetes; order Kitasatosporales; family Streptomycetaceae; genus Streptomyces; species Streptomyces sp. DF42. The sequence continues at coordinate 7,489,028 of NZ_CM177859.1, forward strand.
GGTCGGCTCCGGCACCCAGGCACCATCGATGGCACCGGACTTGTAGGCGTCCGGGGTGATCTTGTTGTCGGTGCGGACCACCGACACGTCGCCCTTGCCGGTGTTCGCGTCGACCTTCCAGCCCTGGTCGGCGATCCAGTTGAGGAACGCGACGTCCTGGGTGTTGCCGAGCTGCGGGGTCGCGATCTTCTTGCCCTTGACGTCCTTCAGGGACTTGATCTTCTTCGGGTTGACGACCAGCTTCACGCCGCCGGACGCCGAACCACCGATGATCTTCAGGCCCTTGCCGCCCGACTTGACGTAGCCGTTGATCGCCGGGGACGGGCCGATCCAACCGATGTCGATGGACTTCGAGTTGAGGGCCTCGATCTCCGAGGGGCCGGCGTTGAAGATCTGGTAGTCCGCCTTGGTGGCACCCAGTTCCTTCTGGAACAAGCCCTGCTGACGGGCGACGAGCGCGGTGCCGTGGGTCAGGTTGCCGAAGTAGCCGATCTTGACGGAGCCGAGCCCGTCGATCTTCGACGATCCGGCGGCGACCTTCTCCTTGGCGTTGTCGGCCGTGGACTTGGAGCCGTAACTGCAAGCGGCGAGCGTGAGAAGCGGGAGTGCGGCAACCACGGCGATGCCGCGGCGAAGGAAGACTGAGCGGTTGACAGGCACGGGAGGTTTTCCCCTCGTTGGCCCGGCGGTCACGGTCTCTCAGGTCGTGGCCGGGAGGTCGGCAGGTTTTCGTCTACGGCGGTGGGGGGTGAGGGCGCGCAGGCAGTGCGCGTACGTCAGCGCACACATCGCGCCACTCCGCCCTGCCCGCTGCCGAGCGCACCGCTGCCGACGCGGCCGCCCTCCTTCGCGAACGTGGAGTAGATGTCCGGGGAGTTCATGTCAGAAGTCCCAACCGTCGTCGTCGGACTCGTCCTTGACCGGCTCGGGGGACGCGAACGACTCGCCGACCATGCCCGCGGTGAGCGTGGTGCCGTCGTTCGGGTCGATCAGGATGAACGAGCCCGTGCGGCGGGAGTCGGAGTAGGAGTCGACGGGCAGCGGCTCCGCGGTGCGGATCTTCACGCGGCCGATGTCGTTGGCGACGAGCTGTCCCGGGTGCGGGTGCAGGGACAGGTCGTCGAGGGTGAGCCGGGACGGGATGTCCTTGACGATCGCCTTGACCGTGCGGGTGCCGTGCTTGAGCAGCACCCGGTGGCCGACGGTGAGCGCCTGGTCGGCGACGTGGCAGACGGTCGCCTCGATGTCCTGCGTGGTCGCCGGGGCGTCCTTGCTGGGCACGATCAGGTCGCCGCGCGAGATGTCGATGTCGTCCTCCAGCAGGAGGGTCACCGACTGGGTGGTCCAGGCGACGTCGACCGGCTCGCCGAGCAGGTCGATGCCCAGGACACGGGAGGCGCGGCCCGACGGGAGCACGGTCACCGCCTCGCCCACGTGGAAGGAACCTGCCGCGATCTGGCCGGCGTAACCCCGGTAGTCCGGGTGCTCGGCGGTCTGCGGGCGGATCACGTACTGCACGGGAAGCCGGGCGTGGCAGTGGCTCAGGTCGTGCGTGACCGGGACCGTCTCCAGGTGCTCCAGGAAGGTCGGGCCGCCGTACCAGTCCATGGTGGCGGACGGCTCCACCACGTTGTCGCCGGCCAGCGCGGAGATCGGGATGGCCGTGATCTCCGGGACGCCCAGCTCCAGCGCGTACGCCGTGAACTCCTCGGCGATCGCGGCGAACACGGGCTCCTGGTAGTCGACCAGGTCCATCTTGTTGACCGCCAGCACCACGTGGGGCACTCGCAGCAGGGCCGCGATCGCGGCGTGGCGACGCGTCTGCTCGACGACGCCGTTGCGGGCGTCGACCAGGATCACCGTCAGCTCGGCCGTGGAGGCACCCGTCACCATGTTGCGGGTGTACTGCACGTGGCCGGGGGTGTCCGCGAGGATGAACCGGCGCTTGGCCGTGGCGAAGTAGCGGTACGCCACGTCGATCGTGATGCCCTGCTCGCGCTCGGCGCGCAGGCCGTCGGTGAGCAGCGCGAGGTCGGGGGCCTCCTGGCCGCGGTTGCGGGAGGCGTGCTCGACGGCTTCCAGCTGGTCGGTGAGGACCGACTTGGAGTCGTGCAGCAGCCGGCCCACCAGGGTGGACTTGCCGTCGTCGACGGAGCCCGCCGTCGCGAACCGCAGCAGGGTCGTGGCCGAGAGTTCCTCGGTCGTGATCGTGGTCATGCTTAGAAGTACCCCTCGCGCTTGCGGTCTTCCATCGCGGCCTCGGACATCTTGTCGTCGGCGCGGGTGGCGCCGCGCTCGGTCAGCCGGGACGCGGCGATCTCGGTGATGACCTGCTCCAGCGTCACGGCCTCGGAGTCGACGGCGCCGGTGCAGGACATGTCGCCGACCGTGCGGTAACGCACCTGCCGCTTCTCGACGGTCTCCGTGTCCTTCGGCCCGCCCCACTCCCCGGCCGTCAGCCACATGCCGTTGCGGGCGAACACCTCACGCTCGTGCGCGAAGTAGATCTGCGGCAGTTCGATGCCCTCGCGGGCGATGTACTGCCAGACGTCCAGCTCGGTCCAGTTGCTGAGCGGGAACACGCGGACGTGCTCGCCGGGGGCGTGCCGGCCGTTGTACAGGTTCCACAGCTCGGGGCGCTGACGGCGCGGGTCCCACTGCGAGAACTCGTCGCGCAGGGAGAACACCCGCTCCTTGGCCCGGGCCTTCTCCTCGTCGCGTCGCCCGCCGCCGAAGACCGCGTCGAACTTCTCGGCCTGGATCTTCTCGGTCAGCGGCAGCGTCTGCAGCGGGTTGCGGGTGCCGTCCGGACGCTCCTTGAGTACACCCCGGTCGATGTAGTCCTGTACGGAGGCCACATGGAGGCGCAGACCGTGCTGGGCGACCGCACGGTCCCGGTACTCCAGGACCTCGGGGAAGTTGTGCCCGGTGTCCACGTGCAGCAGCGTGAAGGGGACCGCCGCGGGGGCGAAGGCCTTCAGCGCCAGGTGAAGCATGACGATGGAGTCCTTGCCACCGGAGAACAGGATCACCGGCCGCTCGAACTCGCCCGCCACCTCACGGAAGATGTGCACCGCCTCGGACTCCAGCGCGTCCAGGTGCGAGAGGGCGTACGGGGCGCCCGTACCCTCCTCGGCCTCGGCGACGGTCGTCGTCATGCCAGTCCCCTCTCGGTGAGCAGCGCGTGGACCGCTGCCGCGGACTCCTGGACGCTCTGGTGCTGCGACTCGATGCGCAGATCGGGCGTCTCGGGCTCCTCGTAGGGGTCGTCGACCCCGGTGAGCCCGCTCAGCTCGCCCGCCGCCTGCTTGGCGTACAGACCCTTCACATCCCGTACGGAGCACACCTCGACCGGAGTCGCCACGTGCACCTCGATGTACGCCGCCCCGCCCTCCTGGTGGCGCTTGCGGACGGCCTCGCGGCTGTCCGTGTAGGGCGCGATCACCGGGACGAGCGCCTTGACGCCGTTGCGGGCGAGCAGTTCGGCGAGGAAGCCGATGCGCTGCACGTTCGTGTGCCGGTCCTCGCGGCTGAAGCCGAGGCCCGCCGAGATGAACTCGCGGATCTCGTCGCCGTCGAGCACCTCGACGAGGTGGCCCTCCTCGCGCAGCCGGCCGGCCAGCTCGTACGCGATGGTGGTCTTGCCGGCGCTCGGCAGACCCGTGAGCCAGACGGTGGCTCCGGTCGTCACGTGCAACTCCTCGGTGTTCTCGGCGATGGTCGTCATCCGTGCAGCCCGCACTCGGTCTTGGCGTTGCCCGCCCAGCGGCCGGCGCGTGCGTCCTCGCCCTCCAGGACGCGGCGGGTGCAGGGGGCACAGCCGACGGAGGCGTAGCCGTCCATCAGCAACGGGTTGGTCAGTACGCCGTGTTCGGCGACGTAGGCGTCCACGTCGTCCTGGGTCCAGCGGGCGATCGGGGAGATCTTGACCTTCTGCCGCTTCTCGTCCCAGCCGACGACCGGGGTGTTCGCCCGGGTGGGGGACTCGTCGCGGCGCAGACCGGTCGCCCAGGCCACGTAGTTCTTCAGGCCCTGCTCCAACGGCTGGACCTTGCGCAGCTTGCAGCACAGGTCGGGGTCGCGGTCGTGCAGCCTGGGGCCGTACTCCGCGTCCTGCTCGGCGACCGACTGACGCGGGGTGAGCGTGATGACGTTGACGTCCATCACCGCCTCCACCGCGTCCCGCGTGCCGATCGTCTCGGGAAAGTGATAACCGGTGTCGAGGAACACCACGTCAACGCCGGGCAACGCGCGGGAGGCGAGGTGGGCGACCACCGCGTCCTCCATGGACGAGGTCACGCAGAAGCGCTTGCCGAAGTTCTCGGCGGCCCACTGGAGGATCTCCAGCGCGGAGGCGTCCTCCAGGTCGCGGCCCGCCTGCTCGGCGAGCGCCTTGAGATCCCCCGTCGCGCGTTCTTCCTGCACCGCGGTCATATCTCTTCTCCCCCTGCTTCGGAGTGCTGAAGGCCCCGGGCGAGCAGCCCGAGGAACTTCAGCTGGAAGGCCCGGTTGCAGGCCGCGCATTCCCACGCGCCATGGCTGCCCTCAAGGGCTTCGCTGGGTCGGAGGTCCTCGTCGCCGCAGTAGGGGCAGTAGAAGGGGGCGGCCCGCTCGCTCATGAGAGGGCCTCCTCGGAGGCGCGCGAGGCCCAGGCGGCGAACCGCTCGCCCTCCTCGCGCTCGGTCTCGAAGCGCTTGAGGACGCGCTCGATGTAGTCGGGCAGCTCGTCCGAAGTGACCTTCAGACCACGGACCTTGCGGCCGAACCCGGCCTGGAGGCCGAGCGCGCCGCCCAGGTGCACCTGGTAGCCCTCGACCTGCTCGCCCTGGTCGTTGAGGAGCAACTGGCCCTTGAGACCGATGTCCGCGACCTGGATACGGGCGCAGGCGTTCGGGCAGCCGTTGAGGTTGATGGTGATCGGCTCGTCGAAGTCCGGGATGCGGCGCTCGAGTTCGTCGATCAGGGCGGAACCGCGCTGCTTGGTCTCGACGATGGCGAGCTTGCAGTACTCGATGCCGGTGCAGGCCATGGTGCCGCGCCGGAACGGGGACGGCTTGGCGGTCAGGTCCAGCGCCTCCAACGCCTCGACCAGCGGCTCGACCTGGGCCTCCTCGACGTCGAGCACGATCATCTTCTGCTCGACGGTGGTCCGGACCCGGCCCGAGCCGTGCGCCTCGGCCAGCTCGGCGATCTTCGTCAGCGTGGCGCCGTCCACGCGGCCGACGCGCGGGGCGAAACCGACGTAGAAGCGGCCGTCCTGCTGCCGGTGCACGCCGACGTGGTCGCGCCAGCGGTGCGTGGGCTCGGCGGGCGCGGGACCGTCGACCAGCTTCCGCTTGAGGTACTCGTCCTCCAGGACCTGGCGGAACTTCTCCACACCCCAGTCGGCGACGAGGAACTTCAGACGGGCCCTCGTACGAAGGCGCCGGTAGCCGTAGTCGCGGAAGATGCCGACCACACCCGCCCAGGCCTCCGGGACCTCCGCCAGCGGCACCCAGGCGCCGAGCCGGACGCCGATCTTGGGGTTGGTGGACAGGCCGCCGCCGACCCACAGGTCGAAGCCGGGGCCGTGCTCGGGGTGCTCGACGCCGACGAACGCGACGTCGTTGATCTCGTGGACCACGTCCAGCAGCGGGGAGCCGGAGATCGCCGTCTTGAACTTGCGGGGCAGGTTGGAGAATTCCTTGCTGCCGATGTAGCGCTCGTGGATCTCGTCGATCGCCCAGGTGCCGTCGATGATCTCGTCCTCGGCGATCCCGGCGACCGGCGAGCCGATGACGACGCGCGGGCAGTCGCCGCAGGCCTCGGTGGTGGACAGCCCGACGGCCTCCAGCCGGTTCCAGATCTCCGGCACGTCCTCGATGCGGATCCAGTGCAGCTGGATGTTCTGCCGGTCGGTGATGTCCGCGCTGCCGCGCGCGAACTCCTGCGAGATCTCGCCGATCACCCGCAGCTGCTGGGTGGTGAGCCGGCCGCCGTCGATGCGCACCCGCAGCATGAAGTACTTGTCGTCCAGCTCCTCCGGCTCCAGGATCGCGGTCTTGCCGCCGTCGATCCCGGGCTTGCGCTGGGTGTACAGGCCCCACCAGCGCATCCGGCCGCGCAGGTCGTTGGGGTCGATCGAGTCGAAGCCCCGCTTGGAGTAGATCGTCTCAATGCGTGTCCGCACGTTGAGACCGTCGTCATCCTTCTTGAACTGCTCGTTCCCGTTGAGCGGGGTGTGGTGCCCCATCGCCCACTGACCCTCACCACGGTGACGGCTCACCTTGCGGCGGACAGGCGCGGCGGCAGGCTTCTGTGGGGTGGCGGCCATGGTTCTACGTCCTTCGGGACAGGCGGGAAAGCGGCTCTGACCTGCGCGTACGGGCGCATGGGTGTGCGTGCGCGTCGTTGCGCGGGATGAGACGGAGTGTCAGGAGATATCGGGCGTGCTGTGCTCTCAGCTCGCCGGACAGATGGCGCTGGACATGCGGCCGAGGTCGACGTGCCGCCGACTCACCAAGGCAATTCCAGTTCCAGACATGACGAAAGCGTGTCATGGCAATCTGGACACAGTCCAGCTTCGTCCACGATCCGGACACCTTAGTCTCGAAAGGTGAGACAAGAGTGTCGTCGATCACATCGGCCACGGACGGTCTTGTCGGTGCAGGTCAGTCGCGGTATGCCCCGGGCCACGGGCCGGGCGCGGCCACCTGGGGCCGCTCCTCGACCTCGGTGTCGAACAGCTTGAACCCCCGGCGCAGATAGTTGTCCATGGCGTGCTCCGCGTCCAGGCTGCACGTATGCAGCCAGACCCGCTTCGTCTGCGCCAGTTCCGGCCGGCGCTCGGCGAGGTCCCAGGCGCGGGCGGCGCCGTACGACAGCAGATGCCCGCCGATCCCCCGGCCCCGGAAGGCCGGGATCAGCCCGAAGTAGACGATCTCCACGGCCCCGTCGTCCTGCGGCTCCAGCTCCACGTATCCCGCGGGCGTGCCCCGCTCGTAGGCGACCCACGTCTCCACCCCGGGCCGGTCCAGGTGCTCCCGCCACCGCGCGTGCGTCCAGCCCAGCCGGTCGATCCAGCGGAGGTCGCCGCCCACGGACGCGTACAGGAAGCGGCTGAACTCGGGGGAGGGGACCTCGGAGCGGACGACCCGTACGTCGCCCTCCGGCGCGGCGGCCGGAAGCAGGTCGGTCGGGGCGGTCTGCTCCAGGGACCAGGTGGTCACGGGGATGTTGGTCATGCCGTCAGGGAATCATCCGTCCCCGAGGTCTGTCGATTGCGATCTGTCCCACAGTCCCCGGCGGCCGACCCACAGCCCCAGAGACCTGACCCACAGTCCCCCAGGCCTCTCGACTGTCCCAGAGGCGTGTCTACCGTCCCGGCCCAGGGGCTCGACTATCGCAGGGACCTGTCGATCGAGCTCAGCGGCAGCGCGTACAGCATCCGCCCCGACTGGGACCAGACCTCGCCGGTCTCCTCCGAGTAGGACAGGGATCCGGCCTGTCCGGTCCAGCAGTGGTTCGACTCGTCCGAGCCGCACTCGGTGGCCTTCGCGGCGCGCGCGTTCTGCCGCCAGAGCGTGCCGTGGCCGTCCGGGGTGTCCGCCGCGCGGGCCAGGTACCACTGCGAGCGGTACGACAGGACGCCGGCGACCTGGGCCGTCTTCGTCTCGTACGCCTCGGTGGCGACCGCCCGGCCCGCGATGTCGGTGTCCAGCAGGCCGGCCCGGGCCGGGTCGCCGCTGAACGCGTAGCGCCACAGGCGCGTGTGCCGTCCGCCGTCCGAGGCCACGCGCGCGCTCGCGACCAGGCTGTCGGGCGCGGTGCTGCGGTCCAGGGAGATCGCCGCCGGACGCGCGCCCCCGCCTGCGAGCCGGTACGAGCCGACGGCCGGCAGGACGTACTTCGAGTCGTACGCCGCCCAGCCGCCCCGCACCCTGCCGACCCGGCCGCTGTCGACGGTGGCCCGCTGGATGCGGTGCATGTCGTACACGTACAGGCCGTCGGCGGCGGTGACCAGCAGCTTGCCCTGGTACCAGACCATGCCGGAGACGGCGGAGGCCAGGCCGCGGTAGTCGCGGCCGCCGTCGACCGGGACGACGAGTGCCGCCCAGGTGTAGGTGAGGCGGCCCGGATCGCTCGCGTCGACGACGGCGACCCGGGCGGCGCCGGGTCGGGCCGTACGGCCGGTACGGTGCGTCCACCCGGAGAGGATCACCCGGTGCTCGCCCCAGAGGCCGTCGTCGTCCGCGTCCCCGGAAGTGGTGACCGCGCCGGCCCGCCAGCCGCGGGTGTCGGCGGTGTCCCAGCAGTACGCGCGCGTGGCCGCCGGTGCGACGGGCAGCGCCGCACGCTCGGTGGACGGGCAGTCGGCGCCGGTGCGCAGGGAGTGGTCGGCATCGTCGAGGACGGTGCTCACGCCGACGGGCCGGCCCATCGAGGAGGAGAGCCTGTCGAGCGTGCTCTGCGGCACCGCACGCTCCTTCAGGCGCAGCCCCGCGGCAGCCCGGTCGGACGAGGTGAGCGTCTTCAGGCCCCCCGGCTTGTCACCGACCGTGGCCTGCGAGGCGCTGATCATGGTGGCGGCGGCGGTGAGTGCGAGGGCGGTGCCGGCCAGGAAGGCGCGCAGCGCGCGGCCTCGCTTCTGCCTGCGGTGTCGGCCACGTTGCTTCATACGTCCTCCCGAGGCGGGCCAACTGCGGTTATTGGTCCGTGCGTTGACCAAAGGAGCAGGTGGGGTGGCCCGTAGAGGGATGCTACGGCAGTAGGGCGCGGCCCGGGACGAAGACCCCGCAAATATGCGGAAGATGCGGCCGCGGCGTCACTCGGCGCCATATTCCGGACACGCACCGATGCGTACGGGAGGCGCTCAGGGCAGTTCGACGGGTTCCCGAACGTTGATCACCGTAGGCGCCGTCGACTGCGGCAGCAGATCGCACGGGTCGGCCGGCAGCAGCAGCTCCACCTCCGCGTCCTCGGCGAAGCGGTACGGCCGGTGCTCCAGCAACCCCCCGAGATAGCGGCGTACTCGGGACATCTCGGCGCGCACCGTCACCCTGCGGGCCGGGTCGCCGAACACCTCCTCGGCCAGGCCCGCCGCACTGCGCCCGCCGCGGTGCAGGGCGAGGAGATAGAGCAACTCGGCGTGCCGGGGGCTCAGTTCGTGGCTCCAGGAGCCCGCGCACCCGGACACCGTCACCGACCAGCGGCGCGGCTGCGTCAGATCCAGCACCACACGGGTGGCACTGCGCGGAACCGGCTCGTCGGAGGCCCGGATCAGCCAGCCCTCGGCCAGCGGATCCACCGAGCACAGACCGAGCGTCGGCAGCCACCGGCGGCCCGCCGACAGGGACTTGGGCAGGGCGATCCGGTTCGTGTACGGGATCCCGGTGACCGCCGCGGTCCAGCCGTCCCGGTCCACCGCCAGGGCCCGGCCGCCCACCTGGGCCAGCACCGGTGCGGCCACCGCGCGCAGCCGCTCCAGCGAGCCCAGGTGCAGCTCGCGCAGCCGGGCCTCGGCGAGCTTGGCCACCGAGTCGACCCAGGACAGCGTGGCCGGATGCATCGTCTCCAGCGGCCCGCTCACGTCTACGACTCCGATCAGCCGGCCGTCACGCGGGTCGGTGATGGGCGCGCCGGTACAGGTCCAGGAGGTCTGTGAGCGCACGAAGTGCTCGGAGGCGAAGACCTGCACGGGCCGGCGGACGACGGCCGGGGTGCCGATGCCGTTGGTGCCGACGACGTCCTCCCGCCAGTCCGCGCCGAGTTCGAAGCCGAGCCCGTCCGCCTTGCGCAGCACGGCCGTGCTGCCCTCGCGCCAGAGCACCCGGGCGTCCTCGTCCGTGACCACCATGATGTGGTGGGCGACGTCCGCGACCGACAGCAGTCCCTCCCGCAGCACCGGCAGGACGTGCCGCAGCACCGTGGTCTGCCGGCGCCGGCGCACCTCGTCGGCGGAGAGCAGGCCGGACCGCCGGTCGCGGTCGGGGTCGATACCGCTGCGCAGCATGCGGCCCCAGGACTGCTCGATCACCGGGCGCGGCGCCACGGGCGTGCGCTGCCCGGAGAGCCTGGCGGCACGGACCTCGCTGAGCACCCGCGCCGCGCGCGCCGAGTCGCCCACGACGAGCTGCCTCACGTCCGTCGGCGGGTGCGCCACTGGTCCTCCCGGGAGAAGGGCTCGGGAACCGGTTTCCCGTCGCCTCGCGGCCACGGAGTTCGGAGTCGTCCGTACTGTCCGTCTCATACTGCCGTTCGTTGCTGACGGACGGGCATACTCCGGCCACAGACAGCAGCAAGTTGCAACCCCTTGCAACCCTGGTGAACGGTCCCAGGTTGTTTGAATATTGAGCAGCGCCGTCCCGAGCGGCGTTCGCGGCCTCGAACGGGCCAGTGCGGCGGGGGTGGTGCCGTGTCGGCGCAGCACCACCCCCGCGGCTACCTCCGGTGGTTCGGCCGGGTTCGCGGTGGGGGTGCGGCTTGACGTGCGTCGGCGGCTGCGGGTGGGTGGGGGCTTGTCGCGCAGTTCCTCGCGCCCCTGGGGTGGCTGGGGTCGCCTTCGGCGGGTTGGTCGTGTTCGCGGTGGGGGTGCCGCGTGTTGTGGGGCGGCGGCTGCGGGTGGGTTGTGGTGTGTCGCGCAGTTCCTCGCGCCCCTGGTAGGGCGGGGCGGGGTCGCCTTCTGCGGGTTGGTTGTGTTCGCGGTGGGGGTGCCGCGTGTTGTGTGGTGGCGGCTGCGGGTGGGTGGGGGCTTGTCGCGCAGTTCCTCGCGCCCCTGAGGGGCACAGTTCAGCGCGTCCTGGGCCGGGAGGTCTCGAGCCTAGGCCGGGCGGGCTCGGGTCACGATTGCGGGGTGGGCGAGGGTGTGGGGGAGCGTGCCGAAGGTTGCGCCGGTGTCGCCGGCCAGGCGGGAGGCGCAGAAGGCGTCGGCGACCTCCGGGGGTGCGAACCGGACGAGCAGCGATCCCTGGAGCACCAGTGCCAGCCGCTCCGTCAGCCGCCGGGCCCGCCCCTCGACACCCTCCAGATCGGCCAGCTCCGTCAGCAGGTTCTTGATCGCACCGTCCAGCCGGTGGTCGGCGCCGCGCGCCCTGCCGACCTCCTGGAGGTAGGCATGGAGAGCCTCCGGCTCCCGCTGCAGCACGCGCAGCACGTCGAGCGCCTGGATGTTCCCGGCGCCCTCCCAGATCGAGTTCAGCGGAGCCTCGCGCACCAGCCGGGGCAGCCCCGACTCCTCCACGTACCCGTTTCCGCCCAGGCACTCGGCCGCCTCGACCGTCACCGCGGCGCACCGCTTGGTCACCCAGTACTTGGCGGCCGGCACCGCGATCCGCAGCAGCGCCCGCTCCTGCTCGCCGCCGTCGTCGTAGGCGGCGGCGAGCCGCAGCGCGAGGGTGGTCGCCGCCTCGGACTCCACTGCCAGGTCGGCCAGGACATTGCGCATCAGCGGCTTCTCGACCAGCTTCGCGCCGAAGGCCTCCCGGTGGGTGCAGTGGTGCACGGCCTGCGCGACCGCCTGTCGCATGAGGCCCGCGGAGCCCAGCACGCAGTCCAGCCGGGTCGCCGCCACCATGTCGATGATGGTCCGCACCCCGCGGCCCTCCTCGCCGACCCGGCGCGCCCAGGTGCCGTCGAACTCGACCTCGGCGGAGGCGTTGGAGCGGTTGCCCAGCTTGTCCTTGAGACGCTGGAGCCGGAAGTCGTTGCGGGCACCGTCCTCCAGAACGCGCGGTACGAGGAAGCAGGTGAGCCCGTCCGGAGCCTGCGCGAGCACCAGGAACCCGTCGGACATCGGAGCCGAGCAGAACCACTTGTGCCCGGTGAGTTCGTATGTCCCGTCCTGGGCGAGCGGCCGGGCAGCCGTCGTGTTGGCGCGTACGTCGCTGCCGCCCTGCTTCTCCGTCATGCCCATCCCGAACAGGGCCCCGGCCTTGAGGTGGGCGGGCCGCAGCTCGCGGTCGTAGACCGTGGACGTCAGCCGTGGCTCCCACTCGGCGGCCAGCTCCGGGTCCGTGCGGAGCGCGGGGACGGCCGCGTGGGTCATCGACTGGGGACAGAGGTTTCCGGCGTCGACCTGGGTCCACACCAGGAAGGCGGCGGCTCTGCGGACATGCCCGCCGGGCCGGCCCCAGGCCGAGGTCAGCCCGGCCGCGACGCCCTTGCCGAGCAGCCGGTGCCAGGCGGGATGGAACTCGACCTCGTCGACACGATGGCCATGGCGGTCGTGCGTGCGCAGCCGGGGCGGGTTCTCGTTGGCCTGAATCCCCCACTCCTGCACCTGGGCCGACCCGGAGGCCCGGCCGAGCGCGGACAGATCGCCGAGCACCTCGTCGTGCAGGGCCGGGGCGAGGTGCCGTTCCACGGCGGAGGTCAGGACGTGGTCGGAGGTGAAGACGTCGTAGCCGACCAGAGGTGGGGGTTGGTTGGTCACGGTGTGCGTGCTTCGCGCCATGTCGCGAAAGTACCCCGGGGCGGGGCGCCGGTCACACCTTGGACACGGCACACCTGCCGGGACGGTCCAGGGGGCCGAGCCCCCTGGCGGGTGTCAGGCCAGGCGGGCCACGGCAGCCGGCGCCACCTCCGCCTCGATCGCGTCGGCCGGCCAGCCCTCGCGGTAGACGGTGTCCAGATAGCGTTCGCCGAGGTCCGGGGCGATGGCCACCGAGGTGAGGCCCTGCCGGCCGTGTTCGGCCAGCCACTGCCCGGCGCCGCTGATCACCGTCCCCGTCGAGCCGCCGAACATGAAGCCCCGGGCGGCCAGCCGGCGGCAGGCGAGGATGGCGTCGGTCTCCTCGACGCGGACCAGGTGGTCCACGTACGACTCGTCCAGGAGCGCCGGCGGCACGCTCATGCCGAGCCCCGGGACCATCCGGCGCCCCGGCGCCCCGCCGAAGCTCACCGAGCCGACGGTGTCGATGGCGACGATGAGCACCCGGCGCCGCCACTGCCAGAACCAGCGGGCGCAGCCCATCAGGGTCCCGGTCGTGCCGGCCCCGACGAACAGGACGTCCAGGTTCGGGAAGCGGCGGGCGATCTCCGGGGCGGTGGTCCGGAAGTGTGCCCTCCAGTTGCCCTGGTTCTGGTATTGGTTGAGCCACACGTATCGGTCGTCCGACGCGCACAGCGCGTTCACGTACGCCATCCGCGCGCCGAGGAAGCCGCCGCGCGGGTCCGGTTCCTCGATGACGTGGACGTGGGTGCCGAGCGACTCCATCAGGCGGATCGTCGGCCGGTTGCAGCGTGCGTCGGTCACGCACAGGAACCGGTAGCCGCGGCTCGCCGCGATCACGCTCAGTGCCACGCCCAGGTTCCCGGACGAGGACTCGACCAGGACCGAGCCCGGCCGCAGCAGACCCTCGCGCTCGGCCGCGTTGACCATCTCGGTCGCCGCCTTGAGCTTGATCGAGCCGGCGAAGTTGAAGCCCTCGCACTTCAGGTACAGAGGTAGCCCCAGTGCCGCCCGAAGGTCGACGTAGAGCTCCTGCTCGTTGAACTGAACCGGATCAGAAATGACGGGCATGATGCCCCCTTCTCATGCGCCACGGGCCGGTCAGCCGTGCCGGCGCAGCTCGTGGAAGAACCCGTCGACGACGTGCAGCCCGCCCCTGCGGGCCACTTCGTCGTGGACGAACTTGCCGACCGCGAGGTCGAGCACCCCCAGTCCGAACGGCGAGAACACCACCGTCCGGTCACCCGGAACGGTCGCCCGCCCGGTCAGTACGTCGTTCAGTGTGCCGTCGAGGAACTCCCGGCTCCCCGTGAGCTGTTCGGCCAGGTGCGGCGAGGTCTCCGCCTTCAGGCAGTGCTCGACGTCGTCGACGTAGTTGGCCGACGCGAGCAGGATCCCCGGGTCCAGGTCGCGCAGCGACACATGCAGTACGAGTGGGTGGTGCGCGAACCACGACGGGTCGTGGACGTGCGGTGCGGAGGCGACCGTGGCGAAGACCAGCAGGTCGCTGGAGCGGATCAGGGATTCGGTGTCGCCGTGCAGCGTGACGTGTCCCTTGGCGCCGGAGCGTTCCAGGTAGCCGCGGAACCCGGCCGCGCTGTCGGGCGACAGGTCGTGCACCCCCGTCTCCTCGAACTCCCAGCCCGTGGCGGCGAGATGGGTGTGGATGTAGCGGGCGATCAGGCCGGTGCCGATGAAGCCGACCCGCGCCGGGCGCCCGCGGGTCCGGCTCAGCCGGTCGGCGGCCAGTGCCGCCGAGGACGCCGTGCGCGCGGCGCTGATGACCGAGCTCTCCAGGCACGCGAACGGATAGCCCGTGTCCGGGTCGTTGAGGATCAGGACCGCCGATGCTCGCGGGAGTCCGGACCTGGTGTTCTCCGGGAAACTGGAGATCCACTTCAGTCCGTCCACCCGCAGCGCCCCGCCGAGCGAGGCGGGCAGCGCGATGATCCTCGATGAAGGACGGTCCGGGAAGCGCAGGAAGTACGACGGCGGATTCACCGAGTCGCCCGCCCCGTGCAGCCGGTACACGGCCTCCACCAGCTCGGCGATCTCCGGCTCCCGGCCGTGCAGCACCTGCTGCACCTGCTCGCCGGAGATCACGGCGAACGGCGGTGCGCCCAGGGCGCTCTGGGCGGCGGCACTGTCGGTGGTGGTCATGCGGTCCTCACTTCGATGGTCGGCGCGCAGTCCGTCAGCCGGACCGGGTCGCCGAGCGCGGCCAGCACCTCGCGCGGCCCGTCGAAGGGCTCCCTGCTGTGCGAGGTGCGGAGGTTGTCGACGAGCAGCAGGTCACCCGAGTGCCACGGCTCGCGCAGGGTGTGGGCCTCGTAGACCTCGTTGATCGCCCGTACGACGTCCTCGTCGAGCGGATCGCCGCCCCCGAAGCGGGTGTTGAAGGGCAGGCCGTCGGATCCGTAGACGTCCACCAGGTACTCGCGCACCTCCGGGTCCATCGTCCACTCGTTGAGGAAGGCGATCTGGTTGAACCAGCAGCGCCGGCCGCTTTCCGGGTGGCGCAGGACGGCGCTGCGGTGCTGCAGGGTGCGCAGCGAGCCGTCGTCCTGCCAGGCGAACTCGATGGCGTTCGCCCGGCAGTAGCGCTCCACGGCGGTCCGGTCGTCGGTGCCGAAGGCCTCGGCGACCGACGCCCCGATCTCGTCGTTGTACGTCCGGGTCAGCAGCCAGCCCTCCCGCTCGAACCGCTCGACCAGCTCCGCGGGCAGCGCGTCGAGGACCGTCGGCCCGTCGGCGACCGCGGTCGCGCCGCCCGCCTCCGGTGCCACCAGGCAGGCGAAGAGCAGCAGGCCCGGGAACTGAAGGGCGTAGCTCAGCTCGTGGTGCATGCACATCTGCTGGTTGTTCGGCCACTTGGAGGAGGAGTACACGCCCTCGGCGTAGGAGCGGCGGGGTGCGAAGGGCTCCCGGTCGGCCATCAGGCGGCCGCCCGCGAGGTGGCGGAACACGGCCTCCGCGGCGGTGGGCTCGTCGAGTCCCAGTCCACGGACCAGGAGGCTGCCGTGCTCGGCGACCGCGGCACGCAGCTCGCCTCGGTGCTCGGCGACCCAACTCGCCGGGTCACCTTCGGACGTGGCCTGCAGCAGCGGCGGGCGGCCCGGAGACTGTTCGATGTCGGGCAGGAAGGTCGGGGACGCGTGCGTCATTGCACAGGTTCCTTTCAGTGGCGCTGGTCGAGCAGCCCCGCCAGATCGGCGAGAACAGGGTGGCGGGTGACGTCCTTGAGGGTGATCGCCCGGTTCAGGGCGATCGCGAGCCGCACGGCGGACAGCGAGGTGCCGCCGCGGTCGAAGAAGTGGTCCAGGCGGCCGATCCGGCCGGCCGGGATGCCGAGCACCTCGGCCCAGGCGGCGGCCATCCGCCGCTCGGCGGGCGTGTCCGGCGCACCGGAGCCGTCGGAGTCGAGCTCCTCCGCGAGCGCGGTCAGCGTCTTGCGGTCGGTCTTGCCGTTGGCGGTCAGCGGCAGCCGCTCCCGCCAGAGCACGAGCGCGGGAACCATGTACGGCGGCAGCGAGGCGGCCAGCTTGTTGCGCACCTCGTCGGCGCCCACCGGCTCGGCACCGGTGCAGAACGCCACCAGCTGCGCACCCCGTACGACGACCACGGCGCCGTCCCGCACGCCGGGCACCCGCAGCAGCGCGTTCTCGATCTCGCCGATCTCCACGCGGAAGCCGCGGATCTTCACCTGGCTGTCCCGGCGGCCGAGGAACTCCAGCTTCCCGTCGGGCAGCCAGCGCCCGTGGTCACCGCTGCGGTACAGGCGCTCGCCGGGCCGGTGCGGGTCGGCGACGAAGGCCGCCTCCGTGCGCTCGGGGTCGTTGACGTACCCCCGTCCGACACACACCCCGGAGAAGACGATCTCGCCGGGCGCCCCCAGGGGTACGGGCGTCAGGGCCTCGTCGACGACGTACACCCGCACATTCGCGATGGGCGGCCCGAGCGGCACCCGCTCCTGGTCCGGCACCCGCACCATGACCTCGTGGTTGGTGTCGTCGGACGTCTCCGTCAGGCCGTACGCGTTGACGAGCCGGATGCCGGGCATGGCGTCGAACCAGCGCTGCACCAGCTCCTTCCTGACCGCCTCCCCGGTGACCGACACACAGCGCAGGTCGGGCAGTTCGCGCGGGCGCTGCTCCAACTCGGCGAGCACGGCCTCCAGATACGACGGCACGATCTGCAGCACGTTCACCCGGCCCCGCACGATCGTGTCGACGAACCGCGGCACGTCCAGGATCGTCTCCTGCCCGACCAGCAGCGTCCGTCCGCCGACGAGGAGCGCGCAGACCAGCTGCCACAGGGAGATGTCGAAGCACTGCGGAGCGGTCTGCGCGACCGTCCGCCCGGCGCCGATGCCCAGGTCGCCGATCTTGGCGAGGACGTGGTTGACGAAGCCCGCGTGCTCGCACATCGCGCCCTTGGGCTCGCCGGTGGAGCCGGAGGTGAAGTAGATGTAGGCGAGTTGGTCCGCGGTGACGGGCACGTCGAGGTCGTCGTCCAAGTGGTCCTCGGCGTAGGCGGCGTCCACGAACAGGGTGCGGGCGCTCTCGTCGAGGTGGCCGGCACTGCCGTGCTCGGTGAGGACGAGGCCGCAGCCGGCGCGGGCGAGGGTGGTCGCGATGCGGTCCGCCGGGAAGTGCGGCTCGACCGGCAGATACACGCCGCCCGCCTTGAGGACGGCGAGCACGGACGCCAGCCAGTCCAGGTTCCGCTCCATGACCACCGCGACGACGTCCTCGCGTCGCAGCCCGCGGGCGAGCAGTGCCCGGCCGATGCGGTTGGCGCGGGAGTTGAGCTCCCGGTACGTCCACTGCCGGTCGTCCTGGACGGCGGCCACCGCGTCCGGGTGGAGGCTCACCCGTTGCTCGAACAGCTCGTGCACCCGCCGGTCCGGCAGTTCCCGCTCAGGGCCCGCCAACTCGTCCAGCTGGAACCGGAGTTCCTCCTCGGACAGCAGGCTCGGCCGCTCGGGGTCGGCGAGCGCGGCGAGGTGGTAGCCGGCGATGCGGGCGGCGGCCGCGGCGTCCAGGACGTCGGTGCGGTAGCGCAGCCGCAGCGTGCGGTCCGTGAGGGCGACGTGCAGGGCGCCGTCGTCGGGCCCCTCGGTCACCTGTTCCCCGGACAGCGCGGCGAGCACCCTGAGATGTGCGGCCGCCAGCGCGGACGGCGTGCCCGACAGGCCCTCCGGCAGCGGGACTTCGTACTCCGCGACGCCCGGATGCGGGTCGAGAGTCCATCGCGGGATTGTTTCCATCGTTCGTTCCCCCTGTTTTCCTGTCTGTTCGTGTCATCCGTGCCGCGGCGCGACCGCCGGGTTCCCGCCCCAGTGGGAACGCGGTGGCATCTCCTCGCCCTTCATCAGGAAGGAGTCGGGCGCGAGGACGGCGCCGTCGCCCATCGACACGCCGTAGTGCACGAGTGCTCCGGTGCCGAGCGTGCAGCCGGCGCCGATCGTGATGTGGTCGGACTTGAAGGTGCCGTCCTCCTGCGAGTGGGCCTGCACCTTGGTGTGCGCGGCGAGCGTGCAGTCGTCGCCGATCGAGGCCAGCGTGCGGTCGGTGATGTAGCAGCCGTCGTCGAAGACCCGACGGCCCATCCGGACGCCCAGGAGACGCCATACGAAGCTCTTGAACGGCGTCCCGTTGAACACCACGAGGTGGTTGTCGGGCACCTTCCACAGGCGCTCCACCCACCAGAAGTGCGGGTCGTAGATCGAGACCAGCCGCGGCTGCAGCGGCCGGAAGCGGGTGATCAGCCGCTCCACCAGCACGTAGTAGCCGGTGCTGAACACGAGGCCCACGATCAGGGACGCGCCGATCAGGAGACCGCCGACGGTGCCGTGGGCGCCGTACAGGTCGAAGGCGGCGAAGCCGATCACGCTGAGCGCGAACCAGTGCAGCCAGCGCAGGAACAGGAACAGCCCCATCGAGCGGAGGTTGTAGCGGTTCTTCGCGGCCAGGCGGCGGTGCAGTTCGTCGCCCTCGCGAAGGTGGTCGAAGCGGCTGTCGCGCTCCACCGAGCGCGGGATCTCGAAGGCGGGCGAGCCCAGCAGGCCTACGCCCTCGCGGATTTCGCCGTCCAGCGGGACCATCACCTTGGTCGCCAGCAGGCAGTTGTCGCCGGTGCGGCCGCCGCTGGGGTAGGCGATGTTGTTGCCGAGGAAGTTGTGCGGGCCGATCGTCGCGCGCGAGACGCGGAAGGACGTACCGGAGAAGTCGGCGTTCACGATCGACAGCCCGTCGGCGACCATCGTGCCGCCGCCCACGGTGACCAGGTACGGCGTCTCGTGCTGGACCTCCGTGCCGAAGTTGGAGCCGGTCTGCTCGACGTGTGAGAGGTCGTAGCCGATGGACTTCAGGTAGTGGACGATGTACGAGCTGTCGCCGCACAGCCACTTGAAGAACTTGATGTTGGTCATGCGGGCGATCGCGCGCTGCACCGAGTAGTGGAAGCCGTGCAGCGGGTACACCCGGTCCGGGCGCAGCAGCGGGCTCAGCAGGCGCGGCAGCAGGGACACGGCGGCGAAGCCGAGGATCAGGAAGCCGACGTAGGCGGCCAGGGAGAAGCCCAGCGCCTCGCCGTAGAACGCGGCCGAGTCCAGGTCCTGGGAGGTCGGGTCGAGCAGGACGTCGAGGGCGGGAACCACCGTCAGCAGCAGGTAGGTTCCGCCGACCGTGACGGGGACGTAGACGACCAGCATCTGCAGCAGTCCGCCGAGACCGTACAGGGCCCGGCGCAGGGTGGAGGTGCGGGCCGGGGGCACGCGGACGTAGTCGACGTCCGTGCGCTGGGCGGGGGAGCCGTGCCAGCGCTCGCCCGCCGGGACCGACGCGCCGTCGTACAGGGCGGAGGAGTGGCCGAGCTGGGCGCCGTCACCCATCGTCGTACCGATGTCGACGACGGACTTCTCACCGACGTACGCGTCCCGGCCGAGCGTCACACGGCCCGTCCGGATGCGGCCTGCCCGCGCCTGGTAGCACAGGACGAAGGAGTCCTTGCGGATCACCGTGCCCGCACCGACCGTCAGCAGGTCCGGGCAGGCCGGCACCGAGTGGGACAGGATCGTGACGCCCTTGCCGATCCGTGCGCCGAGAGCCCGCAGGTACAGCACGTACAGCGGGCTGCCGGTGAACAGGATCAGCGGGCTGGCGTGCAGCAGCGCCTTGACGGTCCAGAAGCGGACGTAGGCAAGGCTCCAGACCGGGAACTCGGTCTCCTTCCAGCGGCCGACCAGCAGCCACTTGGCGACGACCGGGACAACGCAGGCGCCCGCGAACACCGCGGCGCCGAAGACCAGCGACCGCAGATAGATGTCGACGACCCCGTTCACGGCGGAGATCCACTCGTAGCCACGGCCCATGACGATCCCGGCGAGCACGCAGTAGACGGCGAAGGCCAGGAACTGGAGCGTTCCGCACAGGAGATGGCGCGGGGTGCTGCCGGGCGGGGCGGGCGGTTCGACCCGCACCGGCGCGGGGGCCGGGGCCGGGGCCGTGTCGAGGGCCGCCGCCAGGCTGCGGATCGTCGGGTTGCCGTAGACGTCCTTCATCGACACCGACGGCAGGTCCGAGTGCTTCCTGACCCGGGCGCAGAAGTGCGCCATGACCAGGGAGTTGGCGCCGAGATCGTCGAAGAAGTGGCTGTCGACGGGTATGTGCTCCTTGCGTACGACACCGGCCAGCACCTCGGCGAGGACGTTTTCGGTGACGGTGTCGATTTTTCCCACCACGGCCACTCCTTACGGTTTTTGCAGGTTTTACACGTTTACGGGTTTTTCGTGTCGCCCGGTTCCGTCGGCGGCCGGGCAGTTACGGGCTCGTGGCATTCGGCCGCCCGGCGCGCGTGCCGGGCCCCGGCCGCGACCACGGTCTCCAGCGGTCCCCGGCCCACCGCCCGGCGCCAGACGACGGCGAAGAGCAGCGCGCCGGCCACCTGCAGGGCGTAGAGCAGGTCGGGGGCATCGCTCAGGGCGCCCGTCGCGAGGAACAGGACGTGCGCGCAGTAGAGGGTGAGCGGCATGCTGCCCGCGGCCGAGAGGGGTGCGAGCGTCTTCCGGGCGAGCGGGAGCCTGGTCAGCAGCAGGGCCGCGCCGAGCAGGGCGGCCGCCGAGCCCAGGGTCTGCAGCATGTCGAAGGGCGAGGTGGAGTGGGGTGCGCGGGAGATCAGAGACCACCAGGTCGAACCGTCGGAGGTGTCCCACAGGACCTCGCTGCGGGCCTCGCGCCAGGGCGTGTCCGAGAACTCGGCCCGCCACAGGTGCCACAGCCCGCCGAACCACTGCAGCACGAGCGTGGCGGCGAGCCAGGCGCCCGCCGCCAGCGCGAGCCCGCCCGTCAGCAGCCGGGTCGCGACCCGCTTCGACGTCAGGTCCAGGCGTCCGACGGCGAGACCGGCACACAGGTAGGCCGTCCACGCCAGCACCGGGTAGTTGCCGTGCACGAGCAGGTCGCCGAGCAGTCCGAGCGGGTCGGTGACCATGTCGGTGAGCGTCGGGTCGCCGTCGAAGGCCGGCGCGGGCAGCGCGCCGCGCACCAGGTGCAGGACGACGGGACCCACGACGGCGAGCGTCAGCGAGAGGCCTGTGAGGGTGCGCGGGTGCAGGCGCAGCAGGGGGAGGGCGCACAGGAACAGCAGGGCGTAGAACGTCAGGATCACGTCCACGTCCAGGTCGGCGGCGCGCGAGGCGTAGCCGAGCAGCAGCCCCGCGAGCCCGATGAGCAGCGCCCGGGTGGCGACCGCCACGTAGGCGCCGCGCCCGACGGCCGGGCGCCGCCCACCCGTCGTGAACGCCAGCCCCACCCCCGCCATCAGTGCGAAGGTCGCCGCCGACCGGCCTCCCGCGAACATCCACGCCGGGGTCGGCGAGCCGTCCGCCGCGAAGGCGCCGTACACATGCACGGAGAACATCCCGATCAGCGCCAGCCCGCGGGCCGCGTCCACCCCCGCGATGCGCGGCGCAGACCGGCCCGCGCCGCCTCGGTGGGCCTGTGACGGCGTGTGCGTCAACGGGTGCGGAGCTGGCATGAAAAATCCCTCGAGAGAAATACGCTGGAAGTAAGTCGGCTGTTCATGGCGGGGCGGAATCCCATGGAATTGGTACGCGAGTCAGCGCGAGTTGGGAATGTGGCTGAAGTGGCTGAAGTGGGTGAAGTGGCCGCGTGGAATTGGCGCAGAGCAGCACGGCGCGATCCGCATGGATCCCCTGCGGATCACGGGTAACGCGGCTGGATCGGGCCTTCCCCCGGGCCCTCGATGTCCCCCGTGCCGTGTGCTTCCGAGTCGTTCTCAGCATGCACAACGAATGCAATGCGAATTCTTTCGGAGACTTCATGAACGGTTCAAGGGCGTTTCGGCCATTGGCGCGTTCCAGCCGCTCCGGATTTCATTGATCACGCCTGCTGAAAGGGCGTTCATGTGCATGACCGGGGAAATCGCCGAACCGGTGGTGCCGGCGCAGGCGCCGGCTCCGGTCGTGCTGCAGAACATTCCGACCAACGCGGACATGACAGGAAAATGGGTGGGAATCATCGATGGTTACTGGTCTGTTGCCGCTCGGTTTCCGCTCCGGAGCTTCGAGGGGCTAGGGAGCGGGGGGATGAGTGCACCCGGTCCCGGCGGATACCTTTAGGTCGTGCAGCCAGCAAGTGAACCCTCGCAGAGCCCGTCCGGGCGTCTCCACCGGGCGCGTGCCCTCTACCGGAACGTCTCCAAGCGCAGGACCGCCTGGCTGCTGCTCAAGGACACCGTCAACTCGTGCATGGAGTACCGCATCCTGGGCCTCGCGGCCGAGGCGGCGTTCTTCACCCTGCTGTCCGTGCCGCCGCTGCTGCTCAGCATGATCGGCCTGCTCGGCTACGTCGACGACTGGACCGGCGCCGACACCATCGCCAGCCTGGAGAACAACCTCCTGGAGGCGTCCCGGACCGTCCTGTCCGACAAGGGAGTCTCGGAGATCGCCCAGCCGATCCTGCACGACGTGATGAAGGGCGGCCGGCCCGACGTCATCTCCATCGGCTTCCTGTTCGCCCTGTGGTCGGGCTCCCGCGCCGTGAACGTCTTCATCGACACCATCACGGTGATGTACGGCCTCGACGGCGTCCGGGGCATCGTGAAGACCCGCCTGGTGTCCTTCGTGCTGTTCATCGTGGCGCTGCTGATCGGCTCGATCGCGCTGCCGCTGATGGTGGCCGGGCCGGACGCCGTGGTGAACGTGGTGCCGTGGTCGACGACCGTCGTACAGGTCCTCTACTGGCCGGTCGTCATCGTCCTGTCGATCGTCTTCCTGACCACGCTGTACCACGTCTCCGTCCCCGTCCGCTCCCCGTGGATCGAGGACGTGCCCGGCGCCCTGGTCGCTCTGGGGATGTGGGTGCTCGGAAGCTTCCTGCTGCGCATCTACCTGACCAGCACGGTCGAGGGCCCGACCATCTACGGCTCACTGGCCGCGCCCGTCGCCGTGCTGCTGTGGATCGGTGTGTCCGCGTTCGCCGTCCTCGTCGGGGCCGCGGTCAACGCCGCGATCGACCGGGTCTGGCCGGCCGCCGCGACCGCCGCGGCCCGCGCCGCGAACGAGCGGCTGCGCGAGGTGCAGCTGGCCGAGCACGTGGCCCGCGCCGCCGCCGGCCACGAGCCCGACGACCCCGACGACCCCGACATGCCCTCCGAGTTCCCGGAGCGCTGGTCCCGCTTCCTGCCGCCGGAGGACGTGACGTCCCGGCTGCGCACCCATGTGAAGAGCACCCACCCCCCGCACAAGCCCGAGGACTCCTGAAGCGGGCAATACACCTGGCCGGTGCCCCGGCAGGCGACGTCTGCCCGTCAAGGAGCGGGGTCCGGTGCGTGCTCTGGGGGTTGCCCCGGCCGGAGTGCCGAAGCCCCGGGCACGGGACGCGGCCCGCACCGTGAGCCCCGCCGCCCGCGCCACCCGGCTCCGGGTCGCCTGCTGGACGCGCTGCCGCCGCTGCTGACCCTGACCTCCGAGGTGTGGGACAGCCCGCTCACCCCGTTCCCCATGGACGAGATGGTGCGGGACGAACCGGGCCAGGAGGTGGTCCTCGACCGACTCCTCGACCTGCTGGTCATCGCCGCGCTGCGGGCCTGGTTCTCCCGCCCCGAGGCAGAGGCACCCGCGTGGTACCGGGCGCCGGCGGACCCGGTCGTGGGCCGCGTGCTGCGCCTGCTCCAGGACGACCCCGCGCATCCCTGGACGGTGGCCTCCCCCGCCACCAAGGCCGGGGTGTCCCGTGCGGCCCTCGCCCGCCGCTTCACCGAACTGGTGGGGGAGCCGCCGATGACGTACCTGACGGGCTGGCGTCTCGCCCTGGCCGCCGACCGTCTGCGCGACACCGGCGACACCCTGGAGGCGATCGCCCGCCAGGTCGGCCACGGCAGCGCGTTCGCCCTGTCCAGCGCCTTCAAAAGGGTGTACGGGGTCAGCCCGCAGGAGCACCGCACGCGCGCGGCGTAGCCTTTCGTACGTGTACAGGGAGCGGGCGTCCCGGCTGGCCGGGGCCGTCGTGTGGACCAACACCCCGTCCCAGGCCGGTGCCGGGCGGGTGCTGCCCGACGGGTGCATGGACCTGCTCTGGCACGACGGCCGGCTGCTCGTCGCCGGGCCCGACACGCGTGCGTTCGTCACCGAGGGCGCCCCGGGCGTGTGGGCGGGCGTTCGTTTGTATCCCGGCACCGCGCCCGCCCTCCTCGGAGTGCCCGCGCACGAACTGCGCGACCGGCGGGTCGAGCTGGCCGAACTCCGGCCGGCCGCTGAGGTCCGCCGGTTCGCCGCGCGGGTCGACTCGGCCGCCGAACCGGCGAGCGGACTGGAGGAGCTGGCGCTGCGGCTGGCCGCGGACACAGCGCCCCCCGACCCGCGACTACGGCACCTCGTGACAGCCCTCGACGAGGGCCGCCCGGTCGCGGCCACCGCCGACGAACTCGGCCTCGGCGCCCGGCAGTTGCACCGCCGCTCCCTGACCGCCTTCGGCTACGGCCCCAAGACGCTGGCCCGAGTGCTGCGGCTGCAGCGGGCGCTGGGGCTGGTCAGGCAGGGCGTGCCGTACGCCGAGACGGCGGCCCGGGCCGGGTTCGCCGACCAGGCCCATCTGGCGCGGGACGTCCGGCAGTTGGCGGGCATACCGCTCGGGCAGCTACTCGGCCGAGGGTAGCTGCGCGAAGAGGTCGACGCCGTTGCCGTCCGGGTCGTGCACGACGGCGTACCGCATGCCCCAGAAGGCGTCCCACGGCTTGAGCTCGCCGTGGTATCCGGCGCCCACGAGGTCCTCGTAGACGGCGTCGACCGCGGCGGGCGTCTCGCACCTGAAGGCGAGCGCGGTCCGGCCGCCCCCGGCCGGCGGCTGCCATGCGGGGTGGAAGGAGCGGACGGTGGCCTCGGTGTCCAGGGCCAGGGTCAGCCCGCCGGGCAGTTCGGCCTCGACATGAGGCTGGTCCTCGGAGCCCTCGGGGAAGACGAGCCCGAGGCGGCGGTAGAAGGCGACAGACGCGGCCAGGTCGGAGGCGACCAGGCCGATCACGGCGAATTGCGGAGTCATGCCGTCACCGTAGGCGGCACCCCGGCGGCCGGTCTTGAAGGAATCGGACACGGCTCAGGGAAGTCGGGCGCGGCTCAGGGCCTTCGGGTACGGCGAACTCGAAGGTCACCTGCTCACTCGAAGGTCACCGGCCCGCGAGGAGTGTCCACCGTGAACGACAGACCCACCGGCCCCTCCGCCACGGCGAGTTCGGCGCCGACGGCGGACAGCAGCGGGCGTATCGCGTCGGGGTCCGGGGCGGTGGCGGAGAGACGGAGCAGGGGAGTGACGGGCAGGTCCGTCGCCGTCGGATGGGCCGAGGAACCCCAGTCGATGAGGAACGGGACCAGACCGGAGGGGTGGGCGGTGTCCCCGTCGGTCAGCCGCCACTCCAGCAGGGTGCCGTCCGGCCTGCGGCGGCTCATCGGGCGTACGGGGCCCGGGTCGTACCCCCGGGCCCGTGCGGCCGCGACCGCCGCGTCCAGGTCGGGCGGGCTGATCGCCCAGGTGACGGTCCGCGCAGAGACCAGACCGTCGACGTCGAAGGGGCGCGGACCGTCCGGCTCGGACTGCTCCGGGTCGGGGCCGATGATCTCCAGATAGCCGGCACCGCCCAGCGCCACCAGGTGGTTGCGGGTGCCGAATCCGACATGCGCACCGCCGGGCACGGGCGTCACACCGGTACGCCGTGCGAAGTCGGCGACCGTCGCGGCCAGTTCGGGGGTCGCGAGGACGAGATGGTCCAGGTGTGCGGGAATGGCGTTCATCTCAGCCGAGGCTACGCACCCCCGGGACCGTCATGGAACGTCCGTGCGGCAGTCGTCACGCGGCATGGGCGGGCGAGCCGTGCCGCGGACGACAGACGGTTCATCCCGCGCGGCGCCCCGTGCTCGCCCGTTCCACCAGCCGCGTCGACAGCTCCGTACGCGTGCTCTCCGGGCGGTCCCCCTGCATCATGCGGACCAGCAGATGCAGGGCCGACGCCGCCATCTCCGCGAGCGGCTGGCGGATCGTGGTGAGGGCGGGGGAGATCCAGCGGGACTCGGGCAGATCGTCGAAGCCGACCACGCTGATGTCGTCCGGCACCCGCAGGCCCCGCTCGGCCAGCGCCCGGTACACGCCCAGCGCCATGTGGTCCGAGCAGACGAAGACAGCGGTCGGCGGCTCGCTCAGATCGAGCAGGTCGAGCGTGCGGCGGTGCGCGAGGGTCTCGTCGAAACCGGCGTGCCGGACGTACTCCGGGCGGTGGCGGACTCCCGCCGACGCCAGCGCCGAGCGGTACCCGGCGACCCGGGCGCTGCTGCACATCTTGCGCTGGTGGCCGGCGATGACGGCGATGCGTTCGTGACCGAGGGAGAGCAGGTGCTCGGTCGCGGTGACCCCGCCCTGCCAGTTCGCCGCGCCGACCGACACCACACCCGGCGGCGGTTCGAGGATCGGGTCGATCAGGACGTACGGGATGCGGTGCTGGTCCAGCCAGGCGTACTGCGACACCGACAGCTCGGCCAGGTTGAACAGCACCCCGGACGAGCCGCGCGCGATGAGCTTGTCCAGCCAGCCGCGCTCCGGGCGCCCGCCACGGGTGCGGGTGAGCCCGGCCGAGACGACCACCTCAAGACCCACGTCGTGCGCCGCCGCCTCCACTCCCTGCAGCACCGCCCCCGACCAGGAACTCTCCAGCGAGTGCACCACCAGGTCGACCAGCCCCGGCACCTTCGCCGCGTCGAACCGGGGCCTGCGCACGTAGCCGAGCCGGTCCAGGGCCTCGGTGACGCGGCGGCGCGTCTCCGGTGCCACGTCCTCCCGGCCGTTGACCACTTTGGAGGCGGTCGGCACGGACACTCCCGCCTCGCGGGCCACGACCGCCAGCGTCGGCCCGGCGGGCACGCTCGCACTCCCCGTGCGGACCATCGGGAACCACCTCTCCGGCCCGCCCGAGGGCCATGAAAGTTTCGAGCAGCGGCGGAAACAGTAAGCGCTTCCTAGATCGCTTCCTAGATTAGGTTCACCGGATCACCTCGGGAAGAGGCCGGGCTTCGCAGGTCTGCACGGTTTCAGGCTTTCGAAACTTCGAACGTGGGCCCTGGGCGTTGGGCGAACGGCGAATGGCTTACGGCGGACGCGGGCACCGGACCGTGCCGGAGGCGACGGCTACCAGCACACGAGGCGGAAGCCGCTGAAGTCGGCCGTGAACGCCGCGTCCACCAGGTCCACCGCGTGGATGCCGGCCATCGACCCGGTGAAACGCAGCTTGGACCCGTGGTCGTCGGAGAGCTTGCCGAAGTCCAACGGCTCCCCGACCGGCGTACGCACCCCGTCCCGCACGTACCAGAACCGCGCCTCGGCGCCGTCGACCCTTACGCCCAGCGTCACCGGGACCTGGGCGTCGACGTCCACGACGGCCACCGTGCGCGTGTCCGTCTCGTCGCGCTCCACGAGCCGGAGCACCGTACGGCCGCCGCCCCGCCACTGCTGTCCGTGCTGCCCTTCGCTCCCGGGCTCCGCCCAGGTCAGGTCCAGGCTCAGATAGGCCTCCGCGTTGTACCGGAGCACCAGACCCGCGGCCTGGGTGAAGGTGCCGGGTCGTGCCTCGACGGTGACCTCCGCCTCCGCCCGGTGCTCGGTGATCCGCTGGGCCAGCAGACTGTGCGCCCATCGCGACTCGGGCCCGTGCCGGCCGCGCAGCCGGATCCGGCCCGGACGGCTCGTGACGTCGGCCCAGGACGGATCCGGGGCCGCGCGCAGGGTGCTCCACGGCCAGCCCAACGGGTCGTCGGCCGCGGCGCGTTGGAGAGGCAGCGGCTCGGGGCGAGTGGGTACGTCGACCTCGACCGCCGGATGCGCACCCCCGTGCCGCAACCTCGGCCGGCCCCCCTCGTCCCACACCACCGCCTGGATCGCCGTCTCCCGGCCCAACGTGCAGCGCGGGCCGTCCGGCGTCCGCACCGGCCGGGCTGTCAGGTGGCTCAACACCCAGTCCCCGCCCGGAGTCTGCACCAGCTCCCCGTGCCCGGCCTTCTGCAACGGCAGCGACGGGTCGTCCCGCGACGTCAGCAGGGGCCGGTCGTCGAGCTCGTAGGGGCCGGTGAGTTCACGACTGCGCGCGACCCGTACCCCGTGCTCGAAGCCGGTGCCGCCCTCGGCCAGCACCAGGTGGTACCAGCCCTCCCGCCACAGCAACTTCGGCCCCTCGATGAGCCGTTCGTGCTGCAGCAGCAAGTGGGTGCCACCGACCGGGCTCAGCGTCTCCCGGTCCAGCTCGGTCATGACGATTCCGGCGAACCGGCGTCCGCCCGGTCGGTGGTCGTTCTGGAGATTGAGCAGCCACAGCCGCCCCTCGTGGTGGAAGAGCGCGGGATCGAAGCCGTGGCTCGCCACCCGGCGCGGCGGCGTCCACGTCCCGCTCACCTCATCGGACGTACTGATGTACGTGTCCGTGTCGAAATACGGTGTCCCGACCGACCGTACGACCGAGTACACCACCCAGAACCGTGCACCGTCCCAGCTCAGCGACGGCGCCCAGACGCCGCCCGAGTCCGGCACCCCGGCCAGCGAGTCCCCGGGGACGGCGCCGCGCACATGGCCCGCGTACTCCCAGTGGGCCAGATCCCGCGAACGGTGGATCGGGACGGTCGGGAACCACTCGAAGGAACTGGTCGCCACGTAGTACCAGTCGCCGACCAGGACCAGCGAGGGGTCGGGGGCGAAGCCACGGACAACAGGGTTGTGCAGCAAGGTCACTTGAGGGCTCCCAGCGTGACGCCGGTGCGCCAGTAGCGCCGCATCGCCACCATCATGATCGCCATCGGCACGATGGAAAGCAGCGCGCCGGTCAGCACCAGGCCGGTGAGGTCGACGCCGGATTCGAGGCGTTTGCCGGACCAGTTGTACAGACCCAGGTTGAGGGTCCAGTTCTCCTCGCCTCGCAGCACCGTCAGGGGGAGGAAGAAGGCGTTCCAGGTGTTGACGAAGGCGAGCAGGAACACCGTGGCACCGCCCGTCGTCATCATCCGCAGCACGATGCTGAAGAAGATGCGCAGTTCACCGGCGCCGTCGATCCGGGCCGCCTCCAGCAGCTCGTACGGGATCGTGGCCTCGGTGTAGACCTTGGCGAGGTAGACGCTGAACGGGTTGATCAGACAGGGGATCAGCATCGCCCAGGGGGTGTCGACGATCCCGATCTTCGAGAACAGCAGATACAGCGGCAAGGTGAGCAGGGCGATCGGGACCAGGAACGAGCCGACCACGCACGCGAACACCAGGTTGCGGCCCGGGAACTCGAAGCGCGCGAGGCCGTAGCCCGTCGCGAGGGCGAGCAGCGTGCCACCGAGGGAGCCGACACCGGCGTACAGGAACGAGTTGGCCGTCCAGCGCAGGAAGATGCCGTGCTCGTAGGTGAACACCTGGTGCATGTTGTGCCACAGGTGCCAGCCGGAGAACCACAGGCCGTTGCTCTGGTACAGGCCGACGCGGTCCTTGGTGGCGGCCGTGATCAGCCACCACACGGGGAACAGGCTGTAGACGCAGGCCAGCGTCAGGCCGACGAGCAGGAAGCGCTGGCCGCCGCGCGAACGGGCCGCGGGATCAGGGCGGTTGACACGGCGCACCGTGGCGGGTGCCTGCCTGGTGCCGTTGTCCTTGGTCAGCATCAGTCCGCCTCCTTTGAAGTCAGCCGGTAGAAGACGAAGGAGGCGACGCCGAGGATGAGGGCGAGGAGGACCGAAAGGGTCGCGGCGTAGTGGTAGTTGCCGGCGTTGAACGCCTGGTTGTAGATGATCATGATAGGGGCGAAGTTGTCGCTGACCGTCTGCGGGGTGATGTTCCTGAACAGCGCGGGCTCGTTGAAGATCTGCAGCATCTGGATGATGGAGAGCATCCCGGTGAGCACCAACGCCCCCCGCACATAAGGGACCTTGATGCTGAGCGCGATCCGGCGCTCGGAGGCGCCGTCCAGCCGCGCGGCCTCGAACAGCTCGCGCGGAACGCCCTGCAGCGCCGAGTAGATGATCACCATGTTGTAGCCGACGCCGTGCCAGGTGAGCAGGTTGCCGATGGACGGCCACACCATCGACGGCGCGAAGAAGTTCCAGCCGAGGCCGAGGTCCCTGCCCAGTGAGGTCAGCGGACCGACGTCCGGGCTGTACAGGTTGATCCACACGATCGCGGCGACCACGCCGGGGATCATGTACGGCACCAGCAGGAGGAGCCGGAACCGGCCGGCGACCTTCGAGGTCAACGTGTCCAGGAACAGCGCCAGCACGAGGCTGACGAGCAGCATCACGGGGATCTGCACGCAGGCGAACAGCACCACCCGCAGCACGGAACCCATGAATGCCGAGTCGGTCAGGCCCTGTTGGTAGTTGTCCAGCCCGGCGAAGGTCTGCGTCGAGCCGCCGAGCCCGAGGCCGGACTGCTGCTCCCGGTACAGCGACTGGTAGACCGCGTAGCCGATGGGGAGCAGATAGAGGAAGACGAAGCCGAGCTGGAAGGGCACCGTGAAGGCGGCACCCTTCCAGCGCAGTGAGCGAGTCATCAGTGGGTGCCCTCAGCCTCTAGCCCTTGACGCTGATGCCGCGGGACTTCAGGTCCTTGACCGTCCACGCCTGCATGTGCGCCAGCAGATCGGTGACCTTCTCCTGCTTGTCGACGACCTTGGCCCAGCCCGCCTGCATCTCGGTGAACATCGCGGTCCAGTTCGGCCCGAAGGTCCAGTCCGTGGTGATGGTGTCCAGGCTGTCGGTGACCACCTTCTGGCCGGGCCCGTAGTTCTTGCCGAGCAGCTTTTCGGAGGTCGCCGCACCGACGTACGCGTTGCTGTCGGCCAGCGCCGGCATCACGCCGTTGCCGGTCGTCGGGCTCGCCATCGTCTTGACCGCACCGGTGTCGGTGGACATCCACAGGGCTGCCTCGGCGGCCTGCTTCTGGTTCTCGCACTGCTTGGTCACCAGCGTCACGCTGCCGGTCAGGTTGGTACCGGCCGGCGTCCTGGCCGCCTCGCCCTGGAACATCGGCCACGGCGAAAGTGCCCACTGGCCGAAGGACTTGGTGAAGTTCTGCACCATGCTGGCCATCTGCCAGGTGGAGATCTGCCGGGTCGCCGTGCCGCCGTCGTCGTAGTTGCGCTGCACGGCCGCGTAGTCGGCGAAGGACAGCTTGGAGTTCAGGTCGTTGTCGATGATCTCCTGGATCACCTTCGCGGCCTTCAGCGTGCCCGCGTCCTGGAAGTCCACCTTCCAGGAGTTGCCGTCGATCGCGTACCAGTGCGCCCCGGCCTGCATGGCGAGCACCTCCAGGGTGCTCGGGTCCTCGCCGGCGTAGTTGGTGATCTTGATGCCGTGCTTCTTCAGGACCTTGCCCGCGGCGATGACGTCGTCCCAGGTGCTGGGGGGTTTGATGCCGTACTTGTCGAAGATGTCGGTGCGGTAGATCGTGAAGTTGGGCGCGGAGCTGGTCGGGACACCGTAGAGCTTGCCCTGCACCTGCGCGCTCGCCCAGGCGCCCGCGTTGAACTTGTCCTTGTTCGATCCCACGTACTGCGTGATGTCGGCGAGCGCGCCCTGCGAGACCCAGCTCGTCACGTACTCGGCTGTGTTCTGCACCAGGCAGGGCGCGTTGCCCGCCTTGACCGCGTTGGTCAACTGCTTCTGCATGGTCAGCTGGTCGGTGACCTTGGTGTACTTGAGCTTGACGTCCTTGTGCGAGGCGTTGAACGCCTTGACGACGGCATCCTGGCCGTTGGCCCAGCCCCAGAAGGGGAGGGTGACCGGGCCCGACGACTTGGCGCCGTCCCCGGAGTCCGATCCGCCGCAGGCGGAGAGCAGACCAGTGAGCGCGAGTCCCGCGACAGCGGCGTGGGCGAACCTTCTCCGGGGGCTGGTGAAGTTCATCTGACCGTGTTCCTTCGGAAGTTGGGCGGCTGGGAACGAGTGGACGGCGGCTCGGTGCGGGCCGGGAACGGCGGCCGGGAATCCAGTCACTCGCGGTTGAGGGAGCGTCAGCCAGGCGGAAGCTGTAGAAAGCGGTTGCCGTGAAGGTAGGCCGACAGGTCCCGACCTAGCAAGAGGCGTGCGGGAGTTTATTGCGCCAGGTGGGGAAAACCGCTGGTAGGAGACGGTAACCGGTTACGAAACGATCGCATTCCCCGGTGATGTTCTGCGGTGCGTGCGGCGCCTGGACGGTGCGTGAGCGCCTTGCCTGGAAGGTGCGTGCGTGACTGGAAGGTGCGTCGGTTGCCTGGATGGTGCGTCAGAGTCCGGACGGTGCGTCAGAGTCTGGACGGTGCCTCAGTGTCTGGACGGCGGCTGCACGGAGTTGCGGACGACGACATGGGTGCCCAGGACGAGGTGGTCGCCGTCGCTGCCCTTGCGGCGGCCCGAGCCGCCCTCGCGCCGGTCGGCCACCGCGCGCAGGGCCACCCGGCCCATCTCCTCGTACGGCACGTGCACGGTGGTCAGCTGGGGTGTGAGCTGGGAGGCGAGCGGGATGTCGTCGTAGCCGACGATCGACACGTCCTCCGGCACCCGCAGTCCGGCCGCGCGCAGGGCCTGCATGGCGCCGGCGGCGACCACGTCCGTGCCCGCGAGTACCGCTGTGAAGTCCGGCGTCTCGTGCAGGGCCGCCTCGACGGCGCTGTACCCGTGCTCGTCGTCGTAGGGACCGTGCCGCACCATGCCCGAGTCGAAGGGCACGCCATAGGCCTCGAAGGCCCGCTCGGCGCCTCTCAACCGGCCCTGCGCAGTGGTGAGTTCGGCATGGCCCGGCAGCACCAGGACCCTGCGGTGGCCGGCCGACAGCAGATGGCTGGCCATCGCGTAGGCGCCGCCCTCGTTGTCGTAGTCGACCGTCGTGGCCGGGACGTCGCCCTCCAGGGGCGGTCGGCCCACCAGGACGAGATGGGAGCCGGCCGCGTCGAGGGAACGGGCGAAGCGGGCCATCCGCAGCTGGTACTCGTCGTAGTCGTAGGCACCGCCGAGCAGTACCACCGCGGCCACGCCCTGCTGGCGCATGAGGTTGACCAGCGCGAGTTCCCGTTCCGGGTCGTCGCCGGTGGTGCCGACCAGGGAGAGCCAGCCGCGCAGTGTCGCCGCGCCTTCGACTCCTTTGGCCACGTGGGCGAACGCGGAGCCGGTGATGTTGTTGATGAGGATGGCGACCGTCGGTGTACCACCGCCCGCGAGGGAGCGGGCGTGGGCGTTGGTGACGTAGTCCAGGTCCCCCACGACCTTCATCACCCGGCGGCGCAGGTCCTCCGACACCGGGTAGTTGCCGGACAGCACGCGCGACACGCTCGCGACGGAGACCCCTGCACGCTCCGCCACGTCGCGGATGGTGGCCCGTCCGGCGTCCCCGGACGCCTTGCGCTGACTCACCGCGGCTCCTTCACCCTCACGAATTCCCCACCGGCCGAATGGGGGTGCGGTCGCTTGCCCTACGGCCGGAGACGATGCCTCTCGCCGAACAACCCGGGAACCGGAACCGGCCCCCTTGCCGGTCGGCCAGAAGCCACGCCCCCAGCCGGTGCGGAAACCGTATCCCATTGTTTCTCCGGGGGGAGGGGCTGCGTCTGTGGGGGGTGGTGTGGCCGGGCGGGGGAGAGGTGGGGTGGCTGAGCACGGCAGGGGCCGTCCGGCGGGGCCGGGAACGGGGGCATGCCTGAGCGCGGGCCGGACGACGCCCGTCGGCGAGGGGTCGAGTGGCACTTGTCGACGGCGAGGGATGGATGGCGCTCGTCGTCGGCGGGAGATGGGCGGTGCCCTTGACCGGTGAGGGACAGGCGGCTGTCGTCGACGTCCAGGGACGTCCGGTGGCCGTCGACGGGGGGCCCGGCGTCGGTGTCCGCGTCGCGGCCGGGCTGCGGGTGCCGGCCCTCATGCCACACGCGCCAGGTCCGAGTGCCGTACCTCGTGGGCCGGAGGCAGGCCCGCGACGAGGCGTTCCAGTTCCTCCACGACGATACGGCCGAGGCGTTCCAGCTCGTTGCCGAGTGAGCCCGCGATGTGCGGGGTGAGGATGACGTTCGGCAGGCGGTAGAGCGGGGAACCGGCGGGCAGCGGCTCGGGTTCGGTGACGTCGAGAATCGCGTGCAGCCGGCCGGCCACCAGCTCGTCGGTGAGCGCGTCCGGGTCGATCAGGGCGCCGCGCGAGGTGTTGATCAGAACGCCGCCGTCCCGGATCAGCGCGAGTCGGCCGGCGTCGAGCATGCGGTAGGTCTCGGGGATGTCGGGCGCGTGTAGCGACACGATGTCGCTGTGCCGCAACAGGTCGTCCAGCGGCAGGAGTTCGGCTCCGAGGGCGGCCGCCTCGGTGGTGCCGACGTAGGGGTCGTGGAGCAGGACCGTGAAGTCGAACGGCCGGAGCAGTTCGAGCAGCCGACGGCCCACACGTGAGGCACCGATGACACCGATCCGGCGGCCGACGTTGCCCGTGTGCGCGGTCTCGGCGTCGGTCGGGTAGGTGTGGGTGACGCGGAAGCGCTCGCGGTGGGCGAAGGTGTCCTTTCCGGCGAGCAGGATCATGGCGAGGGTGTACTCCGCGACCGGCAGGGCGTTGCCCGTCACCGCGCTGGAGACCGTGATCCCACGCTCCCACAGGGCCTCGCCCACCAGTGAACGGACCGAGCCCGCGGCGTGCAGGACGGTGCGCAGGCGGGGTGCGGCCGCCAGGACGCCGGTGTCGAGGGCGGGGCAGCCCCACCCGGTGATCAGTACCTCGGCCCGGGCGAGCGTCTGAGCGGCCGCCGGATCGGCGAAGTCCCGTACGACGAAGGAGGGGTCGAGGTCGGACGCCTGCCTCAGCCGGGCCATGAGCGGCGGAGGGAAGAGCAGCGGAAGGTGTACCGGATCCATCGCGAACACGGCCCTCGGCGGCTGGGGGTGGGGCATGGCTCTCCTGACACGCTGGACGACAGATGGATGACTGGTGGACAGCTGGTGGACGACACGGGTGTGGCGCAGGTGTGGCACAGGGGTGACGCACCTGCCAGGAAACATTTTCAGAAAGCGCCTTCTACCGTAGATCTGTTGAGAAGCGGCGGTCAATCCGTGGAGTGAGAGGCGTGAGGACGGCCCGCGATGAGGGTGGCGGACCGTGGTTCCGTTCCGAGCCGAAATCGGTTACTGCGGTTTCCCGGTGGGGGTCGCGCCCTGAATCCGACCTTGACAACCGGTTGCCCTCCTGACCAGCACCGGAGCCACTTGGGCCTCCTGGGTCCAGTGCGACCAGTTTTCGAAAACTCGCCATTCCTCTTGACGTGCCGCGCTCTCCGGCGGACGCTCCCTGCGCCGCGTAGCAACCGTTTCCCGAAACATTCGCATGCCGTATACGCCCGTCGTGTGCCCGGTTCCCGTCATCCATCTCGACGAAGAGAGTGGGTAGTTCATGAACACGCCCCTGTCACGCCGTGCCGCTCTGCAGGCGGCCGGTGCCACCGTGGCCACCACCGGCCTGGCGGGCGGTCCGACGGCCACCGCGGCTCACGCGGACACGGCCGGATCCGCGCCGATGCTGGTCACCTATCCCCGCCCGTCCGCCATGCCGACCACCACCAGCTTCAAGGTCCGGGTGCGCCCCGCGCCCGGCGGCGACTGGCAGACCCTCGACATCTACCGGCCGCAGCTGGCGGAGATCAACGCCGACACCGGCTCCGCCAGGATCTACAACTCCTCGATGGTGTACTTCGACTTCCAGGGCTCCGCCGAAGTCGAGGTGACGTACCTCAAGGGCGGTACCACCAAGGCCCGGGTGAGACCGGACGCGTTGGGCATCAAGCCCGAACTCGGCGGTGACACCCTGGTGTTCACGCTGGACGAGCCGAAGGACGTGGTCGTCCAGATCAATGACGAGATCTTCGACTGTCTGCACGTCATCACCAACCATGTCGACCACCACCCGTGCACCGCCGACGACCCGGACGTCATCTACTTCGGCCCCGGCGTGCACACCGTCACCGGCAACGTCCTCACCGTCCCCAGCGGCAAGACCGTCTATCTCGCGGGCGGCGCGGTCCTCCAGGCGCAGGTGTTCTTCAAGAACGTGGAGAAGGCCGCGCTGAAGGGGCACGGCGTGATCCACGGGGGCCCCGGCGCGATCCTCTGCGAGGGCAGCAAGAACATCCGCGTCGAGAACGTCATCATCATGAACCCGAACGGCTACGCCGGCACGTTCGGCATGAGCGAGAACGTGCACGTCAGGAAGGCGCGTGCGTTCAGCTCGAAGGGCAACGGAGACGGTTTCGACGTCTTCTCCTCGACCGGGATCACCTTCGACGGCTGCTTCATGCGCACCTCCGACGACTGCTTCGCCATCTACTGCCACCGCTGGGACTACTACGGCGACACCAGGAACATCACCATCCAGAACTGCTTGCTCTGGGCGGATGTCGCCCACCCGGTCAACATCGGCACGCATGGCAACACCGACGCACCCGAGACGCTCGAGAACCTGCTCATCAAGAACATCGACGTCCTCGACCACCGCGAGCCCCAGATGAACTACCAGGGCTGCATCGCCCTCAACCCCGGCGACTCCAACCTCATCAGGAACGTCCGTATCGAGGACGTCCGTATCGAGGACTTCCGCTGGGGCCAGGTCATCTACATGAAGGTGATGTTCAACCCGAAGTACAACACCTCCGTCGGGCGCGGCATCCAGGACGTCTACGTCAAGAACCTCAGCTACACGGGCACCCACGCCGAGCCGGCGCTGTTCCTCGGTTACGACGCCGACCGCCCCATCGACAGAGTCACCTTCGAGAACCTGGTGATCAACGGTGTGGTCGTCGCCGACTCGATGAAGAAGCCGGCCTGGTACTACACCACCGACGCGGTCCAGTGGTTCTACAACGAGCACGTCACGAACCTGAAGTTCCTCACGTCCGCCGAGGCAGAGGCGGCCGCAGCGTCATGACGATCCCCGCACCCAGCCGCCGGTGCTTCCTCGGCGGCACGGCCGCCCTGCTGATGGCCTCCGGTGCGAGCGGTCTGCTCGTGCCCGGCGCCGCGCAGGCCGCCGAACAGAACCACACCGGTCACCGGGCCTTCGCCCACCCCGGGCTCCTGCACACAGCGGCCGACCTCGCCCGTATGAAGGCAGCGGTCGCCGCCAAGCAGTCCCCTGTCCACGACGGGTACCTGGCATTCGCGGCCCACGCCCGCTCCTCGTCCTCGTACGCCGTGCAGAACACCGGCCAGATCACCAGTTGGGGCCGTGGCCCGAGCAACTTCCAGAACCAGGCCGTCGCGGACTCGGCCGCCGCCTACCAGAACGCCCTCATGTGGTCGGTCACGGGCGAGAGGGCCCACGCGGACAAGGCCCGCGACATCCTCAACGCCTGGTCGCACTCGCTGACGGCGATCACCGGTGCGGACGGCCCTCTCGGCGCGGGGCTGCAGGCCTTCAAGTTCGTCAACGCGGCCGAACTGCTGCGCCACAGCGACTACGACGGCTGGACGGACTCGGACATCGCCCGCTGCGAGCGGTCCCTTCTCGACGTCTGGTATCCGGCCGTGTCCGGCTACATGCTCTACGCCAACGGGAACTGGGATCTGACGGCCATTCAGGCCATTCTGGCCATCGGCGTGTTCTGCGAGGAACCCGTGCTCTTCGAGGACGCCCTGCGCTTCGCCGCGGCCGGCGCGGGCAACGGCAGCATCCCGCACCGCATCGTCACCGCCGCCGGTCAGGGCCAGGAGGCAGGCCGCGACCAGGGCCACGAACAGCTCGCCGTCGGCCTGACCGGTGACATCGCCCAGGTCGCCTGGAACCAGGGCATCGACCTGTGGGGCCACGACGAGAACCGCATCCTCGCCAACTTCGAGTACACCGCCCGCTACAACCTCGGCGGCGACGTCCCCTTCACCCCCGCCCTCGACCGCACCGGCAAGTACATCAAGACCCACGTCTCCGCCGTCGCTCGCGGTGCCCTGCCGCCGGTCTACGAGATGGCCTACGCCCACTACGCCGGCGTCCGCGGCCTCGACGCCCCGAACACGAAGGCCGCCGTCTTCCGCGGCACCGGCGGCGCCCGCCTCGTCGAGGGCAGCAACGACGACCTGCCCGGCTGGGGCACCTTCACCTACGCCGGCGCGACAGCCCCGGCGTCGACCGTGCCGGCCGCTCCGGCGGGCGTCACCGCCGTCGGCACCGACAGGGCCGTCACCGTGAGCTGGCTGCCGTCCACCTGGGCGAGCAGCTACACCGTCCGCCGGGCCGCGCACCCCGAGGGGCCGTACGAGGAGATCGCCAGGGGAGTCGACAAGCCGGCCTACAGCGACGGCGGCGCGCATCGGGGGCGGACGTACTACTACATGGTCGTCGCCGCCAACTCCCAAGGCAGCAGCGGGGATTCAAGTGTCGTCGCGGCCACGGCCGGCCTCCCGGAGCCCTGGTCCACCCGCGACCTCGGCGATGTGAAGATCCCCGGTTCGGCCGCCTTCGACGGCGAGCGCTTCGTCCTGGAGGCGAGCGGCACCTCGGACACCTGCCGACTGGTGCATGTGCCGCTGAGCGGCGACGGCACGGTCACCGCGCGGATCGTGTGGCCGCTCAGCTCCCAGTACTCCAGGATCGGCGTCACCCTCCGAGCCTCCCTCGACGCCGAGGCCGCGCACGCCGCCATGCTGATCCAGGGGCTGCCGCTGCACACCTGGAGCGGTGTGTGGAGCGTGCGGCCCTCGGACGGGGCGGACGTCTCCGGCACCGGCAGCACACCCGTACCGCCCTCGCAGCAGGACGCCATCACCACCAACGCCGCCTTCCCGATCTCCAGCCTCGGCACCCTCCCGGAGTCCGCGACCCCGCTGGAGGCCCCGTACGTCGAGGGCGCGGGCGACGGCTACCGGCTGCGGGCGCCGTACTGGGTGCGGGTGACGCGCACGGGCCGCCGCTGCATCGGCGCCATCTCCCCGGACGGCATCCGCTGGACCGAAGTCGGCTCCACGGACGTCGGGTTGGGGCGCACCGCCTATGCCGGTCTCGTCCTCACCTCCTGCCTCGGCGTCGACGAGGAGTACGCCGAGACCGGCACCGGCGCCTTCGACAACGTCACCGTGACCTCGGCCTCACGGGACATCTGGTCGACGCCGCGCCCGGCCGGCAAGGCCGGCGGCCTCACCGCGACCAGCGGCGCCGACGCCGTCGAGCTGGCCTGGACCGACCCGGACCCCTCGGCCCGCTTCAAGGTGCTGCGCGCCACGGACGCCGACGGCCCGTACCACACCCTCGCGACCTGCATAGGCGCCGTGGGCTTCGGCACCCGCATCCGGTACGCGGACGCCACCGGCACCCCCGGCACGACGTACCACTACGTCGTCGCGGCGACCGGCTCCGGCGGCCGCGGCCCCCTCTCGGAGTCCGCGACCGCACGGATGCCCACCCCCTCGGCGCCCCACCTCACGTCGTCCGCAACGGCGTTCGCGAACGAGGGCGTTCCGTTCCGCCACCTCCTGCGTGCCTCGCACGAGCCCGTGAGGTTCGCCGCAGAAGGGCTCCCCGACGGCCTGCGCGTCGACAGGCGCACCGGCCTGATCTCCGGAACACCCCACAAGGCCGGTGAGTTCACCGTCACGACCGGCGCGGGCAACGCGGCGGGCGACGCGACCGGCACCCTCACCCTCACCGTCGGCACACCCCCGCCCACCCCCTGGACCCATGGCGACCTCGGCGACGTGATCCTCGACGACCGCGCCTACGGGACGCTCGGCGTGGTCGCGATCCGTACGCCCGGCAGCACCTCGTACGGCGACGGGACCTTCACCGTCCGCGGGGCGGGCGTCGACCTGACGGTCAACAACCAGGCAATGACAGGGCAGTTCGTACGCCGGCCCGTCACCGGTGACTGCGAGGTCACCGCCCGCCTTGTCTCCCGGGACGGAGCCACGGCGGACCGGGTGGGCCTGCTGATGGCCAAGTCGCTGTCACCGTTCGACCAGGCCGCCGGTGCGATCGTGACCGGCGGGACCAGCGCGCAGCTGATGCTGCGCAAGACCGTCGCGGGTGCCTCCGCCTTCTCCGGCACCGCGACCGTCCAACTGCCCCTGCTGCTGCGGCTGAAGCGCAACGGGACTGCCTTCACCGCGGCCGTCTCCACCGATGACGGCGCCACCTGGACGGCTCTCGCCTCGGGCGAGATCCCCGGCTTCGGTGACGCCCCCTACCACGTGGGTCTGGTGGTCTGCTCCCGCAACCCCCTGGCCCTCGGCACTGCGCAGTTCGCGGGGGTGAGCATCACCCTCGACTGATCCCCCCCACGGGTTGGAGTCGCACATCATGAGCCACACGTCCCCCCACCGCGTTTCTCAGCAACATGCCCCTGAGCCGGACGAGTTGAGCCGCCGCGGTCTGCTCAAGACCGCCGGCGGGCTCACCGCCGCGCTCGCTCTCGGGGGCTCCGCAGCCGTGCTTGCGGCAACCACCGCCGGTGCGGCCCCGGCGGCCTTCACCCACCCCGGCATGATCCACAACGCCGGCGACATCAACCGAGCCAAGGTCAGGGTCGCGGCGGGAACCGACCCCTGGCTGTCCG
Organism: Streptomyces sp. DF42; assembly: GCF_058267695.1. NCBI lineage: Bacteria > Bacillati > Actinomycetota > Actinomycetes > Kitasatosporales > Streptomycetaceae > Streptomyces > Streptomyces sp. DF42. The sequence continues at coordinate 7,529,517 of NZ_CM177859.1, forward strand.
GCTGGAAGAAGCTGACCGCCAACTCCCACTCGCAGTCCACCTGGACGCCCAACCCGCAGGCCACCATCATCCGCGGCGGCACGGGCCAGAACTACGGCATCCTCTACAACGACATCGCCGCCGCCTACCAGAACGCCCTGCGCTGGGCCGTGGGCGGTACGGCCGCCAACGGCGACACCGCAGTCAGGATCCTCAACGCCTGGTCGTCCAAGCTGACCACCCTCACCGGCAACGCCGACCGGTTCCTCGCCGCCGGCATCTACGGCTGGGAGTTCTGCCAGGCCGCCGAACTCATGCGTGGCCACGCCGGGTTCGACCTCGCCGCCTTCCAGAAGATGATGGTCAACGTCTTCTACCCGCTCAACAACAGCTTCCTGACCAACCACAACGGCGCCTGCATCACCAACTACTGGGCCAACTGGGACCTGTGCAACATGGCCTCGATCATGGCCATCGGGATCCTCACCGACAACGCGGCCAAGTACAACCAGGCCGTCACCTACTTCAAGTCCGGCGCCGGCAACGGCTCCATCGCGCACGCGGTGCCGTTCCTCTACACCGACTCCGGCCGCTACGGTCTCGGCCAGTGGCAGGAGTCCGGCCGCGACCAGGGGCACACCATCATGGGCATGGGCCAGATGGGCGCGATCTGCGAGATGGCCTGGAACCAGGGCGACGACCTGTACTCGTACGACAGCCGTCGCTTCATGAAGGGCGCCCAGTACGTCGCCAAGTACAACCTGGGCCAAAGCGTGCCCTACACCACCTACACCTGGGGCACCGGGCAGAACTGCGCCCGGTCGTCCCAGACGGTGATCAGTTCCGGCTCCCGCGGCCAGGTACGCCCGGTGTGGGCCATGCTCCACTTCCACTACAACCGGCGCCTGTACCTCGACGACAAGTACATCTCGGCCATGTACGACCACGTCGCCCCCGAAGGCGGAGGAGGTGACTACGGCTCCACCAGCGGCGGCTTCGACCAGCTCGGCTTCGGCACCCTGATGTACGCGAAGTAACCGTGCACGTAACCGTGTACGCAACGTAGCCACGTACCCCAAGTAGCCGCCAAATCGCGCTCTGCACCGGAATACCGGGACGACCTGTGGTGCTCTGTTGTTCATGGTGCAGTAGCGCGGTGAGGAGGCTGGTGGTCGTATGACGGCAGCAATCCGGGCAGACCCCGTGGTGAGCACGCCGTACGGAGCCGTACGCGGCCGGTACGAGCACGGGATCGCGGTGTTCCGGGGCATCCCGTACGCCGCGCCCCCCTTCGGCCCGCGCCGGTTCCGGCCTCCGGTGCCTCCCCAGCCCTGGGACGGCGTGCGCGACGCGGGCGCGTTCGGGCCGACGCCGCCGAAGCCCCCGTACTCGGAGGCCTTCGAGAAGTACCTGTCCGACCCCGTCGTCCCCGGTGACGACTGCCTGAATCTGAACGTATGGACTCCCGAGCCGGGCCCCGGTGCCCGGCTCCCGGTGCTGGTGTGGCTGCATGGCGGCGCCCTGACCAGGGGATCCTCCGCTGTGCCGGTGTACGACGGGCGGACCTTCGCCCGGGACGGAGTCGTCCTCGTCTCGGTGAACTACCGGCTGGGAGTGGAGGGCTACGGACTGTTCCCGGACGCCCCCGCCAACGCCGGCCTGCGCGACCAGCTCGCCGCCGTGCAGTGGGTCCACGAGTCGATCGCGGCCTTCGGCGGCGACCCGGACCGGATCACCCTGGCCGGCCAGTCCGCGGGGGCGATCAGCACCGGCGCCCTGCTGGCCGCCCCGCAGGCACAGGGGCTGGTACGGCGGGCGGTCCTGCAGAGCGGGCCGCCCGAGGCGTCCGAGCGTGACAAGGTGCGGCGGATGGTGCGCCGCATGGCGACGCGGCTGAAGATCCCCGCCACGGCCGCGGCCTTCGCCGAGGTCGACCGCGATCTGCTGCTGCACACCCAGTCCGAGGTCGGCAAGCTCAGCAGCCCGGTGCTCGGCGGCCCCTCCTTCGGCATCGTCGTCGACAACGACCTCGTGCCGCGCGACCCGCTCGAGGCACTCGTCGACGGGGACATGGCGCGGGGCGTCGACCTGATGATGGGCTGGACCAGCGAGGAGTACCGCCTCTGGCTCGTACCCGGCGGCCTCCTGGAACGCGTCGACCGGCTGGGCGCGGTCGCCCTCGCCGGCGCCATGGCCCGCTGCCACTGCGGCACCGAGGTGCCCCGCGGCTACCGCACCCTGCACCCGCGGGCCCACACCGCCGAGATCGTCGGCCAGATGGTCACCGACCACCTGCTGCGCGTCCCGCTGCACCGGCTGGCGGACGCCCGCCCCGGCTCCTCCTACGTCTACGAGTTCGCCTGGCCCTCCGGACTCCCCGACCTCGGCGCCTGCCACGCCCTGGAGCTGGGTTTCGTCTTCGACTCGGAAGATGTGCCCGAGTCCCGCAAGCTGGCGGGCGAGGGGGCCCCGCACGATCTGGCCGACACGATGCACCGGGCCTGGGTGCGGTTCGCATCCGACGGCGACCCCGGCTGGGAGCGCTGGGACGAGACGCACCCGGTGCGGATCTTCGATGCGGGCGAGCCGCGCACCGCCCACGGCCCGCGCGATGCCGAGCTGGCCCTGTGGGCGGCCGACGCCCTCAGGACTCCGGAACCCGCACCCGCGTCGGATCCTGCCGACGGCTCACCCGCGCGAACCGCGGAACTGCGGTCGGTCGTACGACGGCTCCGCCTGCCCGGCTCCGTCCGCCGGCAGTGACCCGGCCGGTTCGCGCCGCACGTCCCCCTCCGTGCCGCACACCAGGCACAGATGGCCGAGCCGGGTCGCCTCGCGCTCCACGCCGTACGCCATGAGCGCGAACGACGGCCCCGTGATGTCCTTCAGGACAGAGGCGAGAGTGGGCGTGCCGACAGCGGCGACCGCCTGGGCGCGCGCGTCGGCGACGTAGTGCATCTCGCGCACCGCCCGCATCACCCGCGCACGGGTCTCCGCGCTCACCTGGTACACGCCGCCGAGCGCCCGCGACACCGTCGAGGCGGGATCGACCCGGAGTCGGGCGGCACGATCCCCGCGAGGCAGTGCAGCAGCGTGGACTTGCCGGACCCGGAGGGGCCCATGATGGCGACGACCTCGCCGGGGTGGACGGAGAACTCGGCGCCGTCCAGCGCGTGGGTCGGGCCGTACGCCTTGCGCAGGTCGTGCGCGATGAGCAGGGAACCGGGGGAGAAGTCGTCATCGGGTCACGGCCTCACGGAGTCTGTCGAGTCGTGCGGCGGTCAGCTCAAGCCAGCGCACGTCGGCTTCCAGGTGGAACAGGGCGTGGTCGCAGATCAGTTGATCCGCCAGGTCGCCCTTGCGCTTGCGGTCGGTGAGGATCCGCATGCTGCGCAGATGCTCGGAGCGCTGGGTGTCGAGGATCCCGGCGGCGTCGCGCCGGGTGAGCAGGGCGAGGACGACCTTGGTGTAGAGGGTCGACTGGAGGTATTCCTCCGGCTTCTCCGGGGTCGCCAGCCACCGCTGCATGTCGGTGATGCCGGCGTCGGTGATCGCGTAGCGCTTGCGCTCGGGACCGCCGCCCGCCTCGATCCCGTCGACCTCGACGAGACCGTTCTTCAGCAGTCGGGACATCGTCGCGTAGACCTGGCCGTAGTGCAGCGGCCGGTCGTGACCGAACGTCTCGTCGAAGGCCCGCTTCAGGTCGTAACCGTGTCGCGGGCCGGACTCCAGAAGCCCCAGAAGGGTGTGACCGATGGACATGACCCGCACTCTACACGTTGTGTATACGCGGCGTGTATACACCGAGTCGGCAGGTCGTGGCGGGTGTGCGACAGTGCAGGTGAGGGGCCCGGGAATGCCGGTCGCCAACGTTCGGAAACGGGCCGTCGGAAGCCTTGCGACGAGAGGGTGAGCCGCTCGACCGACGCGGTTCAGCCGATGCCGCTCAGTCGATGCCGTTCAGCCGTTGCCGTTCAGCACCCCGGCGATCCCCGTGACGGCCACCGGTCCCACCCGGCAGCACCCCCCGATGAGCCGGGCCCCCGACTCCCGCCAGCCCGAGACCTGTTCCGCGGTGAAGGACGAGCTCCCCGTCCAGGCGCGCGCCGCGGCATCCCAGGTCTCGCCACTGTTGGGATAGACGACCACCGGCTTGCCGGTGACGCGCGCGGCCGTCTCGACAGCGCCGTCCACGTCCTCGGGCGCACAGCAGTTGACGCCGACCGCGATCACCTCGTCCGCGTCGGCGGCGAGGGCGAAGGCCTCCTCCAGGGGCTGGCCGGCACGCGTCCGGCCACCGTCGACCGAGTACGAGAGCCACGCGGCCACCCCGAGCCCGCGCACCGCCCGCAGCAGCGCCCGTGCCTCGTCGGCGTCGGGGATGGTCTCCAGTGCCAGCACGTCGGGCCCGGCCGCGGCCAGCACCTCCAGTCGGGGCCGGTGGAAGTGCTCCAGCTCGTCGACGGTCAGGCCGTACCGCCCCCGGTACTCGGAACCGTCGGCGAGCATCGCCCCGTACGGGCCGACGGAGGCCGCCACCCACAGCGGCCGGGCGACCCCCTTCGCGTGCGCCTGTCGCGCCGCCTCCCGCGCCAACTCCACGCTCAGGCCGAGGAGTTCGGCCGTCCTCTCCTGCCCGATCCCCCTCTTGGCGAATCCTTCGAACGTGGCCTGGTAACTGGAGGTGATCGCCACGTCCGCGCCGGCCTCGAAGTAGGCGAGGTGCGCCTCGATGATCGCCTCGGGCCGCTCGGCGAGCAGGCGTGCCGACCACAGCTCGTCGCTCAGGTCGTGCCCGGCGGACTCGAGTTGGTTGGACATGCCGCCGTCGAGGACGACGGCCTGGGCGGCGAGGGCTTCGGCAAGGGCGGTGTCGCTGGTCATGCGATCGACGGTAGTCGAGCCGGCGCCGGACGCCACATCGCATGTGTCCACTTCATGAACAGATTGCCCACCATGTGGAATGCCGGGTTACGATCACGCCCCTCCCCTTCCCCGCCTCCCCGCCTCCTCGTCTCCCGGGAACCGTCATGACCGCCCCCAGCCCCGCCGAAGCCACCGGACCCACGGAGCCCACCGAGCCCTCCCGATCCCCGGTGGGCGAAGCCGATCCGGCCGCCGCCGCCCCGCGCCGCCGCTCCTTCGGCCTGGCCGCCGCCACCGCCCTCGTCATGGGCAACATCATCGGCGGCGGCATCTTCGCGCTGCCGGCCGCCGTCGCCCCGTACGGCACGGTCAGCCTGCTCGCCTTCGTCGTGCTGTCGGTCGCCGCCGTGCTGCTCGCCCTGCTCTTCGGCAAGCTCGCCCGGCGCAGCCCCGTCACCGGCGGTCTGTACGTCTACCCGCGCGACGCGTTCGGACCCTTCGCCGGCTTCCTGTCGGCCTGGTCGTACTGGACGATGTGCTGGGTCAGCATCGCCGCGCTCGCCGTCGCGGTCGTCGGCTATGTCGACGTCCTGATCCCGCTGCACGGCAACCACGCCCTCGAAGGCCTCGTCGCCCTGGCCGCGCTGTGGCTGCCGGCCGCCGCGAACTTCGCCGGGACGCGCTGGGTCGGTACGGTCCAGGTCGTCTCCACGGTCCTGAAGTTCGTGCCGCTGCTGCTCGTCGCCACGATCGGGCTCTTCTTCGTCGACGCGGACAACTTCGGGCCGTTCAACGCCTCCGGCCAGAGCACGCCCGGCGCGGTCGCCGCCGCGGCCGCGCTCCTCCTCTACAGCTTCCTCGGCGTCGAGTCGGCCGCGGTCAGCGCGGGCGAGGTCGAGGATCCGGAACGCAACGTGGGCCGCGCGAGCGTCCTCGGGACCGTCGCGTCCGCCCTCGTCTACATCCTCGGCATCGTCGCCGTCTTCGGCCTCGTCCCGCACGACAAGCTGGTGCACTCCGGCGCGCCCTTCGCCGACGCGGTCAACGCGATCACGGGCGGCTCCTGGGGCGGCATCGCGATCGCCCTGGTCGCCGTCGCCTCGATCACCGGCTGCCTCAACGGCTGGATCCTGATGGCCGCGCAGATGCCGTACGCCGCCGCCCGAGACGGCCTCTTCCCGAAGCCGTTCGCCAAGGTCGGCAAGGGCGGGGTGCCCGGATTCGGGGTCTGGGCCGTCGTGGTCCTCGGCACGCTCCTCATCGCCCTGAACTACACGGCGGGCCCCGACACCACCTTCCGCGTCCTCGTGCTGATCACGACGTTCACCGGCTGCGTCCCCTACCTCCTGTCGGCCGCCGCCCAGCTGTACTGGCTCGCCCGGGGCACCCGCGAGCGCGTCCGCCCCGCGGGCCTGGCCCGCGACCTGACCGTCGCCGCGCTCTCCTTCGCCTTCTCCTTCTGGCTGATCGCGGGCGCCGGTTACGCGGCCGTCTACCAGGGAGTGCTGTTCCTCTTCGCGGGCATTCCGGTGTACGTGTGGCTGCAGGGCCGGCGCCGCGAGGCGGCCGAGGAGGCGTCCGGGCCCGCCGTCTGAGGGCCGGGGGCGCGGGCTCAGCCGTTCGCCGCGTGCCGTCCGCCCCTGGGTCGACCGCCGCGCCTGCGCTTGGCCGCCGGGATCACGAGCCCGATGAGCAGTCCCACCGCCAGCACGTACGGCCACCAACCCATGCCGCTGCCGGCGGTGTTGGCGGTACGGGGGCCGGCGGCCGCCGCCGCGCCTGAGCCGGCCGTGTCCGGGCGGGCGTCCGGGGAGGGGCTGGCGGTCGTCGCCTTGAGGACCACGTCGTTTCCGTCGCCGCCCTTGTAGCTGATGCGGTAGACCGTGTCGGCGAGCTTCAGACGTGCGCCCTCCTTCAGCCCCTTGAACGTGCCGGTGGTCTTCGACCTGCCGCCGTGCTCCAGGACGGTGATACGGCGCGCGGGCTTGCTCCCGGCGGCCGAGAAGTCGAGGTCTCCGGCCAGCCGGACCGCTCCGCCCACCTTCAACGGCCGGTCTGCCAGGACCAGCGCACCCTTGGCGCTCTGCGTGTAGGCGCCGGAGACGGTGAGCCCGCCCGCGACCACGCCGTCGTTGGTCACCGCCCCCTTCACGGTGCCCTTGCCGCTCAGCGTGGTGGCCACGCGCAGTCCGGACGGCCCGGCGTCGAGCCGCGAGCCCGTCGAGCTGAGTCTGATCGCCTTGCTGCGGGCGAGGGTCGCGCCGGAGCGCAGCGCCAGGGTGCCCTTCTTGACCGTCGTCGTGCCGGTGTACGTCACCCCGCTTCCCGTCAGGGTCGCCGTGGCGGTCCCGGTCTGCGTCAGCGATCCGCTGCCGCCGATGCGGGACAGGGCCAGGGCCTTGCCCGTGTTGTTCAGCACCAGCGAGCCGTTGTCGACCACCTTGTACAGGTCACCCTTGGTGTAGAGCCCGCCGTCCCCGCCCGACCTGCCGCTGCCCAGCCGTAGTACCGCGCCCTTCTCGACCGTCGTCGATCCGTTGTAGTACTGGACGGCGGCGAAGGTCACGTCGTTGCCCCGCGTCCCCTTGATGACGATGTCCCCGGCGCCGGGCGCGGACAGCGTGTCGTGGAACCTGCCGCCGCCGATGGGAGCGCCCAGCGTCACCGGCCCGCCGTAGTCGAACGTGAGCAGCGAACGGGAGCGCGCCGCGAGCAAGTTGATGTAAACGGTCTGTGCCGTGCCCGGCATGAAGATCTTGTTGGTCGTGCCGTCGCCCCACTGGACGTTCGCGCCCTTGATGTTGGTGCCGCGCTTGTTGACGTTCTTGCGCGCGGGAGTCCAGTTCAGGGACGGGTCGCTGAGTGAGGGATTGGTGTCGCCGCCCTGGTTCGACCAGCTGTACTGGCCGGTCAGGACCACCTTGCTGCCGGGCCGGGACTGGATGTTGATGTCACTGCCGTACTCGCGCTGGTAGAAGTCCATGCCCATGGTGACGGTCTGACCGAGAGGCGTGTCCACGGTCCAGGTGCCCTGGTTGAGGACCTTGCGCATGTTCGGCAGAGATGTGGCGAACTCCGGCGCGCCGGCGTTGAGCTGCGTGCCGTTGTCGATCACCCCCGAGAAGGAGTGGGTGCCCGACAGGGCCCAGCTGCCCCAGAGGAAGCGGGGCTGTGTGATCAGGCCCGAGCCGCTGATCGTGCCCAGGTTGTAGGCGCTCGTCAGCGACAGCCGCAGCGTGCCGTCGACCCGGATGTTGTCCTGGTTGAGCCGGAACCCCGGGGTGTTGTACGGGAAGTGCCCGATCAGCCCGGTCGTCCCGCCGTGGCCGTACTGCAGGGTCGCGCCCCGCTCGACGGTGATCGCGGGTGGGTCGGCGTCGGCCGTGGTGACGTAAGGGTGGTTGCCGCCCTGGATCTTCACGGACTGCCGCTGACGGGACCTCGGCAGGGTGAAGTCGCTGTCCTTGGTGAGGACCAGCGTTCCGCCGCCGCGCACGGTGAGCGTGCCCTCGCCGCGGAACACCCCGTCGTACGTCGTCGTCCCGGACGGCACGGTGACCACGGTGTCGCCGGTGAGCGTCACGTCCTGGTCGGCGAGTACGGCGGCGGTGACATCTCGGGCACCGGCCGCCGCCGCGGGGGGAGCGGTGGTCAGCAGGGCGGCGACCGCCGTGAAGGCTCCGGCGGCGGCTGCTGTCTTGTGGGTATGGCTGCGCACGTCACAGGAGACGGAGCCGGAGGGGCGCCGATAACAGAAAGTCGGCGATCGAACGAGAATTGTCGAAAGCGCTCTCTGCGAGTCGCGTTCAAGTGGTGCCAAGTCGCGTCAGACCCGTTGACCTACTCGTTCCACACACTTACCTTTTCGACGTTCGTAATAACAGATGGTGTTCGCTATCTCGAACGTCCCCCGGGAGGCAGCCCTATGAGCCGCACCGACGACCTGCCCCAGGCTCCCCTGCCCCCAGGTCTCCCCGTCCCCAGCCGTCGCCTGGTGCTGAAGGGAGCCGCCGTGGCCGCGGGCGCCCTGGCGACCACGCCCACCGCGGCCGCGGCCGCGCCGTACCGGAAGGCGGCCCCGTTCGTGAACCCGCTCGTACGGCAGCGCGCCGACCCCTACATCCACCGTCACTCCGACGGCCACTACTACTTCACGGCCACGGCCCCCGAGTACGACCGCATCATCCTGCGCCGCGCCGCCACCCTGAACGGCCTCGCGACGGCCGCCGAGTCCGTCATCTGGACCAAGCACGCCACCGGTGTCATGGGCGCGCACATCTGGGCGCCGGAGATCCACCGCATCGGCGGCAAGTGGTACATCTACTTCGCCTCCGCGCCTGCCGAGAGCGTGTGGGACATCCGCATCTGGGTCCTGGAGAACGCCAACCGGAATCCCTTCGAGGGGACCTGGGTGGAGAGGGGGCAGGTCAAGACGGCCTGGGAGACCTTCTCCCTCGACGCCACCACCTTCACCCACCGGGGCACCCGCTATCTGGTCTGGGCTCAGCACGAGCCGGGCCAGGACAACAACACGGGCCTCTTCCTGTCGAAGATGCTGAACCCGTGGACCCTGACGGGCCCTCAGGTCCGGCTCTCCACCCCGGAGTTCGACTGGGAGTGCGTCGGCTACAAGGTCAACGAGGGCCCCGCGGTCCTCGCCCGCAACGGCCGCCTGTTCCTCTCCTACTCGGCCAGCGCCACCGACTACCACTACTGCATGGGCCTGCTGACCGCCGACGCGAACGCCGACCTGCTGAACCCGGCGAACTGGTCCAAGTCGCCGAACCCCGTCTTCACCGGCAACGACACCACCAAGCAGTACGGCCCCGGCCACAACTGCTTCACGGTCGCCGAGGACGGCCGCAGTGACGTCCTCGTCTACCACGCCCGCCAGTACAAGGAGATCACCGGCGACCCCCTGAACGACCCCAACCGCCACACCCGTGTCCAGAAGCTGGGGTGGAACCGGGACGGCACCCCCGACTTCGGCATCCCCGTGGCCGACACGGTCGCCGAGCCCGCGAAGGAGAGTGCGTAGATGAGACGTGCGTGATCATGCACAACGCGTCCACCGGCAAGTTCGTGATGTGGACGCACGGGGAGGACGGCACCGACCACAGCGAGTCCCGCGCGAGCGGCGAGTGCCTGGACGTGTCCGGCGCGTCCACCGCCAACTCCGCCGCGATCATCCCGTACACCTGCAACGGAGGCACCAACCAGCAGTGGACGCGCGGAACATGATGTTGCGTCAGGAGACGGGCTCAGGTCAGTAGGTCGATCGCGTCGATCGACGTGCCCGCGCTGAGGAAGGACGTCGACCCCGAACCGCTCGCCACATGGATCTTCAACGTGTTGTAGGCGCCGGTGTCCGTCAGCCAGGCGGACGCCGGCACGCTGTAGGTGAACGTGTGGTTGTTGCCCCGGTACGAGCCCACGGTCAGCGACCGGGTGCTCGGCTGGGAGGGCGGCGAGGGGACGGCGGAGGTCCAGTTGTCGTTGACGACGACCTGCGGGCGGCCGTTCGCGTAGGCCGTCGTCACACCGATGCGCAGGGTGTGCGCGGCGGCGGCCTGGGCGGCCGTCAGCCTGAAGTAGACGATGATGCCGCTGTTGACGTCCTTCCACAGATAGCAGGGGAAGGCCGAGGTCTCGGAGCCGCTGCCGATCACGACGTTGCCGGTCCAGGACGCGGCCCGGCTGTCGGACGGATGCGCGTACGTCATCAGGTCCGCGTTCTTGAACCCGCTCGGCGAGCCGTTCCAGTCACCGATCCGCCAGATCGCGCTCGCGTTGCCGGGGTCGTTGGAGGAGGGGATCGCGAGGGTGTTGAGCGCGGTCGTGGCGCCCGCGGTGACTGTCACCGAGCTTGTGTGGACGGCGAGTTCACCCTTGAAGACGGTGAGGGTGTACGTCCCCGGCAGGACGCCCGGAATGGAGAAGTAGCCGTCCGAGGAACGGGCCGAACCCCAGTACTGCGCGGCCGCGTTGGCGAGGCCGACGGTGTACGGGAACGCCGTGTTGCGCCCGGTGATCCCGACCCCCGCGACCTTGCCGCGACCGCTCGCCGCGACATACCCGGAGATGCCGAGCGAGTCCGCCCAGGAGGTCGTGAGGTTCGCGTGGAACAGGGACGAGGAGGGCGCGCCGCCGTCCGTGAAGGCGATGACGTAGGGGCCCTGGAGGCCGAAGCGCTGGGCCTCCGTCTGGTTCTCGCCGTAGTACAGGATCTCGTACAGGCCGCCGCCGTCGGCGCTCTGGTGGCGCAGCAGGGAGCGGTAGAAGGGGCCGCCGGAGGCCTTCTCGTGGTTGGAGCGGACCATGTAGAGCCCGACGCTCCCCGTGCTCCAGCCGATGTAGTCGTAGTCGCCGACCCGCAGCTTCGAGTAGTGCTTCGAGCGGGTCTGCCCGTCGGACTTCCGGAACACGTCCGAGGCTTCGATGGTGGTGGGCGCGTACGTGTACGAGTCGGGCTGGTCGTTGAGGAACCGGCCCGCCCTGACGCGCACGATGTAGCGGGTCGCGCTGACCGAGGTGTCGGCCTTGTTGGTCCACAGGTAGACGTTGTTCTCGCCGCTGCGGGCCGCGTAGTAGTGCTTGAGCGTGCCGTGGGCGACGGAGACCAGGATCGTCGAACCGGACTGCCTGACGGTCACCGTGGAGGCGCCGAGGCCGGATTCGATGTGCGAGTTCTTGCCGCCGTAGCCCTGGTACTCCGTGCCTTTGTAGACCAGCGAGGTCAGGTCGCCGTTGGTCTTGCTGACCTTGAAGAGCAGGCCGGCGCCGGTGTCGACGACGTAGTTCGAGCCGTCGTCGCGCCAGCCGAAGCCCGCGGCGGCCGCGTAGCCGGCGAGCGGCCCGGCCAGGGCCGTCGCGGCCGTCCCTGCGGCGGCAGCGGAACCGAGGACGAAGGTGCGGCGGCCGACCGGTCTGTTCGCGGGTTCGGACATGGGGGTGCCTCCTTCGAAAACCGTGCGGGGGTGGTGCGAGTGGTTGAGAGAGTGACAGTTGAATCGATTTCGCGAAAGGGCTTTCGCGCGCCCGGGATTGGCAATCTTGTGAAATCGGCCCAAGGTCTAGAAAGCGCTTCCATCAGCCGGTACGGTCCCTGCCGCCAGGCCTTGTCGTCCGGTCGCCGCCTCGGAGGGATTCGCGAATGAGACGTTTCAACCTCGCCGTGCTGGCGGCGCTCACACTGAGCGCCGGCCTGACCGCGGTGCCGGCCCAGGCGCACGAGGGACGACGACCCCTCGGCCTGGAGAACTGCACCGCCACCGCCTGCCACTTCCACGTCCCGCCCGGCACGTACGACGTGCGGGTCCTGCTCGGCGGCGAAGAGGCATCGAGCACCGCCGTCAGCGGCGAGACCCGGCGCTCCCTGCTCCCCGAAACCGTTCCTAAACAGTGTTCAGGAGTGACATTTGCTGCCAGCTCCTGGAACTGCGCGCATCCCGAACGGTGTTGGATGCGCTGGTCTCCCGCGTTCGCTGTGTCCCCGTCCGGCTGCGTGCATCGTGTGCACGCTCCGTGACGGGTGGGCGGGTTCCCTCATGCCCTCGTGCGCCTGGTCCGGCCTGGGCGGTCCGATGCCCCACAGCATCGCTCTGGTGCTGCGGGGGCGGTGCCGTCCGTCGCCGGATCGGGTGCCCGAGGGCGCGTCGCCCGATCGCGACGCTCGCGGCGTCGTGCCGGGACATCTTGCGAGTCTTGCCGGCCAGGGGCTTACGCCAATGCTGGTCGCCCCACATCGACGTGTACGCCGGGTCGACCGCGACGATCGACAGGCCGTGCTCGGCGGCCATGGACACCAGACGGGCCTTGAGCTTGCCTGTCGGGATGCCGGAGATGAGCTGCCGGAACCGCTTCTTGCGGCCGTGCTTCTCGCGGGTCTTCTCGGCGGTGAAGTCCAGGTTCTCGATACCGATCGCCTTGACGCCGCACCGGTTGGCCCAGTGCAGCAGCCGGCTGATGGCGTGCCGGATCTGCGCGTCGCGGTGGTCGGCGGTGCCGGACAGGTCGTAGAAGAACCGCTTCGGGTCGCCGACCGGGTTGCCGTTGCGGTCGAGCCGGTAGGCGGCGAAGTGGTCAGCGTTCGTATCGACGCCGACCATGCCCTGGGCGCGGGCTGTCTCCAACGGGACCGTCTTCACCACGGGCTTCGTCCACGAGGCGGTGATGTACCAGCGCCCGCGCTCCACATCGAGGTGGATGCGGTAGGCGACAGCACGGTTGGCTTCGACGCGGTCGCGCCACTGCGCGCCCCGGTGCTGGAACTGGACCCTGCAGGAGAGGACGTACCGGCCGAACTTGCCGTTGGCCAGATGGGCCAGTGGTGCGGGCAGCTTGATGGAGACCTCGCCATCGGGGGTGACGCGGATCGTCTCGTTCCCGTACCGCTTGCCGGACTCGCCGTCAGCAGCGAGGAACCAGCGTTCGGCTTCCCAGCGCCGGCGCCACTGGGCCTCGCTGAGCTGCGCATCCTGGAGGTTGTTGCGGTTGCCCAGCAGGCGCCGGCCGCCGCGCACGACGTGCACGACACCGGCCTCACGCTCCACGCGGGCGACATCGAGGCGGTGTTCCAGGGTCGCCAGACGGCGGGACTTGTGGCACCACTCGCCCCGACTGCGGTATCCGCCGGGTGCCCGCTTGGTGCCTTTCTCCCCGACCGGCTGCGCCAGTCGGTGCATCAGCGTCCGCACACCGGCCTCAAGCCCTTGGATGTGGGCGAGCTGACAGCGGCGGGACAGCGCCCACTGATCGTGAGTGGCCTTCGTGATCGAACCGGCCCACCGGGACGAGGAGTCGGCCGTCAGGCCCTGCTTGCGGGCGGCCCACGTGTCGCTGTCGTGGTCCAGGCCGTCGGCGCAGCGGTTCTTGAGGTCCAGCGAGGCGAGGCGTCCGAGGTGTTCACCGACCAGCCGCAACACCTTGTCGTCCACGTCGGTGAGGTGCTTGAGGCGGTCGCGTATCGCCACCCCGGACGGCCCGGGCGCGACGAACGGTGCGTCGATGGTGCGGAGCTGCTTCTTCGCCTCACTCATCGCCGGCCGCCGCTTCGAGAGCCTTCCTCGCCCGGTTCTTCGCCGACCGACGGCCGTACAGGCGGGCGCAGAACGACGTCAGTACCTCCACCATGTCCCGGACCAGGTCGTCTTCGACTTCGCCGTCATCGAGGACGACGAGTCGGCGGCCGGTCGCGGACAGGGCGGCCTCGATCAGCTCCACGTTCATCCGCCCGAGGCGGTCCTTGTGCTCGACCACGACCGTGGTCACCGCCGGATCGGCCGGCAGCCGCTTCACCTTCGCGCGGCAGCCGTTCATACCCGAGGCGATCTCGGACTCGATCCGCACAACCTTCTGTCCCGCCTCCGCCGCCCATGCCGACAGGCGAGCGGTCTGCCGCTCCAGGTCCGGCTTCCGATCGTGCGAGGAGACGCGGGCATACAGACCTACACCACCGGTCACCGAGGGTGAGGTGTTCGCTTCGATGTTCACCAGGATCGTGCGCGGCCCCACCCGGCGCGCGGGCACCGGCAAGGCGCCCTCATGAAACCAGCGATATGCCGTATGCGGGTTCACCCCCTGCGCCCGCGCCCACTCCGTCAGGTTCATATGCTGATAACGCCACCACTCCCTCATGGTTACGCACACTCAACAACCTTCCGCTGCCAGCAGTTGGCAACCCCCGCAGCGGCCGGCACCCGGGTCGCCCGCGGCTTCACCGTGAACGTCCGCACGCCGGAGGGTGAGCCGACGGGCCCGGCCGGAACTCCCGGCCTGGATCTCGTGGTCGGCGGCTTGGCCCCGGCGCTCGCGGACATCCGCGTCACGCCCGCCCGTCCCGCCCGCCGGATCTTCCTGGTCGGCGACTCCACGGTCTGCGACCAACCCGGCGACCCGTACTCCGGCTGGGGCCAGCAGTTGCCGCAATACCTCCGCAGGGGTGTTTCCGTCGCCAACTATGGGGACTCGGGGGAGAGTACGGTGACCTATCTGCAGAACCCGCAGCTCTGGGCCACGGTCCAGCCGTTGATCCGCCCCGGCGATCTGGTCCTGGTCCAGCTCGCGCACAATGACAAGACCACCGACGAGGCGACGTATCGCGCCAATGTGGAGACACTGGTGGCGGGTATACGGGAGAAGGGTGGTCGGCCGGTGCTGGTGACTCCCGTCGTGCGGCGCTGGTTCAACCCCGACGGAACCCTGAACAACGGCACCGCACTGCTGGTCAACAGCCTCGGTGTGGACCATCCTGCTGTCATCCGCTCGGTCGCGGCGGCGCGGCACGTGCCGTTGATCGACCTGACGGCGAAGACGAAGGCGCTCGTGGAGTCCCTGGGCGTGGAGGGCTCCAAGGCGATCTATCTCTACAACGAGAAAAAGGACAACACCCACACCTCCGTCCACGGTGCCACGGTGTACGCGGGACTTGTCCGCGACGCACTCGTCGCCCAGCATCTGGTGCCGAAGGGCCTGGTGCGGGTGGGATGAACCCCTGGGGCGTCCCGACCGGAACCGGGGCGCCCCAGGTCCCACCCTTCGTCACGTCCGTCGCCGCACGTCGTGACACGTACGTCGTGAACCCGTACGTCGTGAAGTCGCACAGCGTGAAGGCGTACGTCCTGAAGTCGCACGTCGTGAAAGAGAGCCGATGCACCTGCCCCCCGACGACCGCGCCCTCAGCCCGCGCACCGGTTGCACCCGGGCCCACTGGGAGGCCGCCGCCGACGCCCTGCTCGCCGCGGTCGAGCCGTATGCGGCCGAGGGCGGCGCGCTGTACCACCTGCCCGGCGACCGCACGAGCTGGTCGGGCCGGCTCTCCGACGGTCTGGAGGGCTACGCCCGTACGCTGCTCGCCGCGGCCTTCCGCCGGGACGAGACCGTGCTGCAGCGGTACGCCGAGGGGCTCGCGGCCGGGGTCGCGGGCGTCTGGCCGCGGATCGAGGACCGCAGCCAGCCGCTCGTCGAGGCGGCCTCGATCGCCCTCGCGCTGCGGCTGACGCGCCCGCTGCTGTGGGACCGGCTGGACGACGGCGTACAACAGCGGGCGGTCGCCTGGCTCGACGGCGCGCTGACCGCCGAAGCCTGGCCCTGCAACTGGGAGTTGTTCCCGGTCACCGTGGGCGGCTTCCTCCAGGAGATCGGCCACGAGCCCGAGGCGTCCCGTAAGGCGGTCGACCGCGGCCTGGAGCGTATCGAGGAGTGGTACGTCGGCGAGGGCTGGTACACCGACGGCGACGGCCGCAAGTTCGACTACTACAACGGCTGGGCCATGCACCTCTATCCGGTGCTGCACGCGTGGCTGGCGGACGACTCCCGGCTGCTGGACCTCTACGGCGGCCGGCTCTCCCGGCACCTGGAGGACTACGCCCGCCTGTTCGGCGGCGACGGAGCCCCCATGCACCAGGGCCGCAGCCTCACCTACCGGTTCGCGACGACCGTCCCGCTGTGGCTGGGTGCGCTGACCGGACGCACGCCGCTGCCGCCGGGGGAGACCCGCAGGCTGGCCTCCGGGGCGCTGAAGTACTTCCTGGAGCGAGGCGCGGTGGACTCCCGCGGCCTGCTGACGCTCGGCTGGCACGGCCCCGACTCCGCGGTGCTGCAAGGTTATTCGGGCCCCGCCTCCCCGTACTGGGCGAGCAAGGGCTTCCTCGGCCTGCTCCTGCCGCCGGACCACCCGGTGTGGACGGCCGCCGAGGAGCCGGGCCCGGCGGAGCGCTCGGACGCGCTCACGGCGATCTCGGCCCCCAACTGGCTTCTGCAGTCCACGAGTTCGGACGGCGTCGTCCGCCTCCACAACCACGGCAGCGAGGACGTCCGCTACGACCCGTACTACACGCGCCTCGCCTACTCGACGGTGACGGAGCCCTCCTCGTCGTACGACAACAGCGTGATCGTCGGCGACGATCCGAGCCGTACGGACATCGAACCGCTGGGCGTCGGCGAGGGCTGGGTGGCGTCCCGGCACACGGCGGGCGGGGGAGCGCGGGTGACCAGTGTCGTGCTCGCACGCGGGGCCGTGGAGGTGCGGGCCCATCTGGTGGCGGGCGCGGAGCCCGGGACGCCGGTACGGGTGACGGGGTGGGCGACGGGGGTCCCCCTGCGCGAGCGGATCCGAGGGCGGGGGAGGGACGGCGTGCGGGCCGAACTCCTGCCGGCCGTAGGCCTTTCCGAGGCGCTCACGGGTGTCACCGGTGAGGGGGACACGTTCTTCGTCGCGCTGGCGCGGCTGACCGGGGAGCCGGAGCCGGTGCCGCTGGCGGAGACGGTGAGCGTACGGGCCGACGGGGAAAGGGAGTTGTCCGTGCGCTGGAGCGACGGAACCGGGGTGCGGGTCCGGTGGGGCGGCTCCGGAGTGGAGATCGTCCCGACGGACCGGGGATGACGCGCTGTCCGTCACGGAGTACGCCCAGGCCGGAGCGCCGTTCGTGGAGACGGCGAGGTCACCCGTGACTCCCGGGAGGGGTGTGCATGCTTCGGCCGGCGCCGAAGCAATGCGGCTCTAGCGTTCCGGTATGACCGAAAGCTCGCAGGAGACACCCGCCCAGGCCGTCGCCGGCATGGTCGACCACGTCCTCGCACTGGCCGCCACCGGGACGAACTGGGACGGCGAACCCGCCCATGCCGACGACCGCGTCCACACCCCGCACAAGGCGATCCGCCGTGTCGCCGACCATCTCGCCGATCACCTCGCCGAGCTGGAGGCCCGGCTGGCCGGCGAGAAGCCGCAGCCGGATCGGTGGCACGCGTCCACGGTGACGACCGGGGCGGACCTCGCCCCGTTCACCCGGGAGGACCTGGACGAGGCCCGCAGCCGCCTCGTGCGGCTCGCCCGCATCTGGGCGAACCGTCTCGACGCCCTCACCGACGAACAGTTCGACCGCTCGCCCGGGCAGGGCCGGAGCTTCCGTGGACTGGCCCTGCACCTCAAAGGGGCGACGTACTACGCCGACTCGGTCGGTGACCTCTCATGAGCGGGTTCGCCGACCTTCACCACGCCGCAGAGCCGTTGTTCCTGCCCAACGCCTGGGACCACGCCTCGGCCATGGCTCTGGCCGCTCAGGGCTTTGGTGCCGTCGGGACGACGAGCCTGGGCGTCGCCGCGGCAGCCGGCCTGCGCGACGGTACGTCGGCGACCCGCGACGACACCCTCCGGCTCGCCCTCACCCTGGGCACGGAACCCTTCTTCCTCTCCGTCGACGCGGAGGGCGGATTCAGCGAAGACCCCGGCGAAGTGGGGGAGTTCGCCCGTGAGCTGGCGGCCGTCGGCGCCGTCGGCATCAACCTGGAGGACGCCCTCGGACCTGTCGAGCGCCATGCCGCGAAGATCGCCGCCGTGAAGACCGCGGCACCCGACCTCTTCGTGAACGCCCGTACCGACACGTACTGGCTGGGCGACGGCGAGGGCACACGGAGCCGCCTCGACGCCTACCGGCAGGCGGGCGCCGACGGCGTGTTCGTGCCCGGGCTGACCGACCCCGGTGAAATCGACGCCCTGGTACGGCACTTGGGCGACTTCCCCCTCAACATCCTCTACTCGCCCACCGGCCCCACCGTGCCGCACCTCACCGATCTCGGCGTACGACGGGTGAGTCTCGGGTCACTGCTGTACCGGAGGGCTCTGGGGGCGGCACTGGAGACGGTGGCGGACATCCGGGCCGGTCGGGCACCGCAGGGCACGGCGCCGTCGTATGCGGACGTCCAGACGTTGGGTCACGGGAGCGATCCGGCTCACAGCGCCCGGTGGTGAGCGCTTGGTACGGTGGAGGCTTTCGTGGGTATCAGACCCTTTGGACTCATCTCCGGCGAGGGACCGAGGAACCATGGACATGGACATCCCCGGCGACAAGCGACTGGCGGCTGCCGTCGTGATGGACGACGAGGGCCGGGTGCTGCTGGTCCGGCGCAGTGAGACGGAGAAGTTCCTGCCCCGGGTGTGGGGCGTTCCCTGCGGCAAGCTCGAACCGGACGAGAGCGCCCGGGACGGCGCGCTGCGTGAGCTGAAGGAGGAGACCGGGCTCCTCGGCGAAGTCGTCCGCAAGATCGGCGAGTCCTCCTTCGTCAGCGAGTACCGCGGCCACGAGGTCAAGAACTGGCAGGAGAACTTCCTGGTCCGTCCGCTGAGCCGGGCGATCACCCTGCCGAAGGCCGACCAGGCCCACATCTGGCTGCCCCGCACCGAGCTGACCACGGTCGACATCGACGACTACAACCTCGACATCGTGGACCAGGCCTTCACGAACTCCTGAGCAGCTCGGCGAGCCCGCCCAGCGCTCCCAGGTAGTCGTCCACGTCCAGCGGCACCTTCGCCACCGCCCCGGGATGCGGGCCCGCGGGCGTGAACACGTCGGTGTGGGCCCGGCGTCCGCTCCCCGTCTCCAGGAACAAGGTCACCGCGGGCACGTCCGTGTCGCACCAGGCGCGGTGCAGGGTGTGCGCCGGCAGGGCGTACGCGCTTCCCGCCGCGTACTGCCCCACATGCGTCAGCCGCAGCCGCGCCGGACCGGTCGGCTCCAGCAGCCAGTCCGCAGAGCCCTCCTTCAACGACTCCTCGTACCGGGCGGCCGAGACACCACCACCACCGTCGACGTCGTACAACTCCATGGCGAGCCGCCCGCGCACGACATGGGAGGCCAGTGGGGAACGGTGGTTGTGGATGTCCTCCTTGCCGACCGCGCCCGCGCCCGGGTGCCACAGGTGGGCACGCAGCATGTGCCGCGGGCCGCCGTCGATCAGCAGCAGCTTGTCGAAGCCGAGGACGTGCCGGTACGAGAGCCGGGCGCACCCCTCCGGATCGCCCTCACCGGAGGCCAGTTCGGAGACCAGCTCCAACAGCCGTTCCGGGGCGCCGAGTTCGGCGACGACGAAAAGGGCCGCGGCGACCAGTTCGTGCTCGGGCAGATCACCGTCGAGCGTCCCGGTCAGCAGCCGCCGCGCCGCCAGAACCTGCCGACCGCCCATGCACACGTCCTCCAAGTCCGGGCTCCGCCATCCGAGTCGACCTACCGCGTCCTACCCCGTACGTCTTGCCCGGATCAGTCCTCCCGGTTCGCGCTTCGCGGTTCGTGCCACCCGGTTCATTCCTCCGGTCGATACATCCATACGGCATGCGCCCGCAGCGCCGAAAGCCCTTGATAGGTCATCCACATGGGTTGCCGCAGCTCACTGCTGTCGGGCCGCCCCCAGGACCAGATCCCGTCGGTCTGCCCGGCCCACACCGCGGCGGCGGCCCCGTCCAGCCGCTCCCGCCACGCCTCCTCCAGCCCGTCCTGCACCGCGACCTCCCTGGCACCGGGGGTCATCAGGGCGCGGATCATCCAGGACGCGGTGAAGTGCCGTACGTTCAGCACCTCATGGCGCGAGGGGTCGTCGGTGCGCGGGCGGCGCACCTCCTCGCGGAGGTTCCGCAGGTCCTGGCATCGGTGGTGGGGTGCATCCGCGCAGGCCAGCAGCCAGCGGACACCGTCCTCCCGGGCGGCGCGCACCGCCTCGTCCTCGTCCTCGCCCAGCACCAGGGCGGCCCGGTCCAGGG
Source organism: Streptomyces sp. DF42 (assembly GCF_058267695.1). Taxonomy (NCBI): domain Bacteria; kingdom Bacillati; phylum Actinomycetota; class Actinomycetes; order Kitasatosporales; family Streptomycetaceae; genus Streptomyces; species Streptomyces sp. DF42. The sequence continues at coordinate 7,549,891 of NZ_CM177859.1, forward strand.
CCACCACCGCCTGTGCCGTGTGCAGGGGGGAGGGCAGCCCGTACGGCCGGCCGAGCCGGTAACCCCAGCAGCGCAGATGCTCACGGCGGGGGTCGCTGATCGCACCGTCGGCCAGGGCCTCGCGCAGCACGGGCAGTACGGCGGAGTCGGGCGCGGCGCGCAGCAGCCCGCGCAGCACCGTCGTCACGACGTGGGTGGACTCCCGCCCGGCGCGGTCGAGTTCGTGGGTGAAGCCGGCCGTGCACCGGCCCACCTCCTCCGCCAGCCGCTCGCCGGACGCCCCGGCCCGGGCCAGCGCGCCCAGCACCAGAGCCGTGACCTCGGGCCGCGCCTCCGCGGCCTGGGACCGGGCGGACCAGCCCCCGCCGGGCAGCCGCAGCCGCCAGAGTGTCTCCACGAGATCCCCGGTGCGCAGCCGCCCCTCGGGTGCACCGAGGTCGAGCATGATGTGCAGGCCGTACGCGGTACCGACGGACGTGGGCCGGGACGGGCCGCTCTCACCGAGGGAGTGCGACCAGCCGGTGAGGCGGCCGCCGGCGGGGTCGTCGACCACGGTCACCTTCTCGGTGAGCGTGGCGTACGCGGCGGCGAAGATCCGCGGGAGCGGACCGGCTTCGGTCCGCGCCACGACGACGGCCGTTCGGGTGGCGGGAACGGCCGCCCCCGCCCGGGCCCGGACCAGTGCCGCCGCCAGCCAGGTGGCCACGCCCGTGCCGACCCCGCTGACCCCGGCGACCAGATATTTGGCGGCCTCTGAGCCGATCGAGCCGGGCAGTACCCCGAACAGGAACTGGAACACCGCGTACCCGGCTGCCGCACAGCCGAGGCTGCCCAGCCAGCCGACGAACCGTGCGGTCTCGCTCGCCCCGCCGGGCGGCACCGGCGGCTCGCCGTCGGACCTCAAGGGACCGCGGCCCAGCTGCTGTTGAGACAAGGCGGCGCTCCCTCCCCCGAGGCGGCACGTGACTTCCGCGAAGATTCCAGTCTAAGTGGTCAACGGGGCATGTGAGCCGTCGGCCGGAAGCAGTGTCCGAGCAAGCAGCTCGGCGAATGCCACGGGATGCTCGGCCACGCCGACGTGCCCGCCGGGGAACTCGACGAAGCGGCCGCCGGTCCGCTCGGCGAGGAACCGCGCGGTGCGGTCGAGGAGTTGGCCGCGGGAGTCGGAGCCGGCGGCCAGGGTGAGACGGGCGGAGGAGCCCGTCAGTGAGGTGAGGTCGGGCGCGTACGAGGTGAACTGGCGCAGGACGTGGGCGAGGAACAGGGCCATGGGGCTCGCCAACTCCTGCTCACGGGAGAGGGGTTGGGGCTCGGTGCACTGCTCCGGCTCCCGCCCGGCCAGCCCGGCGCCCAGCCGTGCCCCGCCGGCCCGCAGACCGGCGGCGCGATAAGTGTCGTACACCTCGCGGAACATGGCCTGCTGACGAGTCCCGTCCGGCAGCACGCCCACGCACGGCGGCTCGTGCGCGACGACGTGCAGCAGCCGCCCCGGGTGCCGGGTGAGCAGATCGAGGACGGCGATACCGCCGGAACTGGTCCCGAGGGCGTACGCGGACTCGCCCTGGGGGAGGACCTCGTCCAGCACCAGACGGGCCCCGTCGCTCCACTCCTCCACCCGCTGGTCGCCGACGGGTTCGCCGAGCCGCCCGTGTGCGAGCCCGAGGGGGTCGTAGGTCACGACGGTGAACCGGTCGACGAGCGCCTCGGTCATCCTGTCGAACCCCATGGGATGACCGGCACCACCGGGGACGACGAGGAGTACGGGCCCCTTGCCGCTGACGTCGTAGTGCGGTTCAGTCATCGCTGTTCCTCTCCTCGCGGGGCCAGTGTTCGAGTGTCACGTGCAGGGCGTCGACGGCCTTGTCCCAGGACGTGCGCACGTCCCGCGGGGCGCCGAAGCCGCCGGTGGCCTCCAGGGCGCAGTAGCCGTGGAAGGTGCTGCGCAGCAGGCGTACGGCGTCGGTGAGGTCGGGTTCTTCGAGGCCGTAGGCGCGGAGCATGCCGTAGGTGATCTCCGCGGTGCGCCGAAAAACGGGGGAGTCGACGACCAGGGACTGGTCGATGCGGATCTGGGTCGCGGCATACCGCCCCGGCCGCGCCAGCGCGAACTCCCGGTAGGCGCCGGCGAACGCGGCGAGCGCCTGCTTGCCCGCCCGCCCCGCCACCGCGGCGGCGATCCGGTCGATCATCTCGGCACCGGCGAGGAGCGCCATGCGGGTGCGCAGATCCTGCAGGTTCTTGACATGCGAGTACAGACTCGCGTCCTTGACCCCGAAGCCGCGGGCCAGGGCGGAGAGCGTGACGTTCTCGAAGCCCACCTCGTCCGCGAGGTCGGCGGCCGCCGCGGTGATGAGGTCTGGGGTGAGACCGGCTCTGACCATGAGGGCGACCTTCCGACGACAGACCACAAACCTAGGGGATCTAGGTATAACCCTAGCTCATGCAGGAAGTCGTGGACGGCCGATAACGTGACCGGGTGATGGTGGGCACCGAAGAGACCAGGCTGGTCGTCCTGCGCGGAAACAGCGCCTCGGGAAAGTCGTCGGTCGCGGCCGGCATCCGTGACCGGTTCGGGAGAGGGCTGGCGCTGGTCGGCCAGGACAACCTGCGCCGCCTCGTCCTGCGGGAACGAGACCGGCCCGGAGCGGCGAACATCGGTCTGATCGACACCGTCGCGCGGTACGCCCTCGACGCCGGCTACCACGTCGTGGTCGAGGGCATTCTCTACGCCGACCACTACGGCGACATGCTCGCGCGCCTGCGTGCCGACCATCGTGGGGTGACGTCCGGCTACTACCTGGACGTCCCGCTGGAGGAGACCTTCGCCCGCCATGCCACCAAGCCGCCGACGAGTGAAGTCGGGGAGGCGGAACTGCGCTCCTGGTATCGGCCGCTCGATCTGCTGCCGGGCGGCGTCGAGACCGTGATCGATGCCGACAGCGCCCTGGCCGAGACCGTCGACCGCGTCATGCGGACCGCGGGGCTGGTCGGTCTGCCCGCAGTCGACTGACGGGGAAGGGACCTCCGGCCGGCCTCGACGTACAAGACCCTTGGGCGGAGGTCCCTCTGTTCCGGTCCGTCTGTTCAGGTGCGTCTGTGCTGGTGCCTCTGTGCGGATGGCTTGTGCGGGTGCCTCAGCTGATCGGGGCGTACAGCACTCCGAGTTTGTCGATCTCGTCGCCGGCTCGCCCGGTGAAGCCCACGATCTGCCAACCCGACGGTGCGGTGAAGGTCACGGTGTCCGAGGTCGCCGTACCGGACGTCAGGGTCCGCCCCTTGTCCGTGGCGAACGCCGCCGAGAAGATCCGCGTCCGGCCGCCCTTCTGACCCTCCGTCAGTTTCACCGAGGTGAGGTGCTCGCCCGAGGCCAGCGTAAGGGAGGTCGCCGTGCCGCCCGTGCCGCCGTGGGTCAGGGCCGTGCCGCCGTCGTGGGTCAGGGACAGCGAGTCCAGGCGGGCGTCGCCGCGCAGGGTGAGGGTGCGCGGGGCGACGGTGGCCGGCAGGTCGTCCGCGTCGTTGAAGGCCGTGCCGTGCGGGCCGCCGTAGAAGTCGCTCGCCCTCAGGGAGGAGTTCACGGTGTACGAGAAGTCGACCGTGTGCGGGAAGTGGTCGGAGAGGTTGCCGCCCTTGGAGTCCAGGAACTTGGCCCACTCGTCGTTGTAGTGGGTCGCGTCCAGGGAGAGCAGCCTGCTGCTGCGGTAGAGGACCTTGTCGACGACCTCGCAGTCGTTCGACGGGGCCGACGTGGGGCAGAGCAGGGGGTCAGCGCCCTGCGTCGGTGCCGTGCCGCCCTTGACCAGCTTCACCCAGGCGTCCGTCAGACCGTTGTCGTTCACCAGGGTGCGGATGTTGTCGGCGCTGCGGGTGTAGCGGGTGTTCGTGTCACTCATGACGAGCACCGCGTTGCCCGCCGAGTTCGCCCGGATGAAGTCCGAGAGCTGCTGGATGTTGGCGCGGCGGGCGGCGAGCGCGTCGTCGGAGTCGTCCGCGTTGGGGTGCGCGTTGTAGAGGTCGAGGAAGACGCCCTCGGCCAGCCGCACCCGGGCGAGCGTGAAGCCCTTCGGGGTCAGGCAGTTGGTGCCCGTGCACTTGTTCCACTTGACCCGCTCGAAGTCGTCGAGCGGGAAGTTCGAAAGGGTGTTGAGGCCGTCGCCCACGGCCGCGCCGCCGCTCGTCGCCGTGCGGTACGGGTGGTTGTCGCCCGCGTACAGCGCCGCGTGGTAGTTGAAGTCCTCCTGGACGTTCACGATGTCGTAGGGCGCCAACCGCGGTGAGATCAGCGGGGTGTTGGTCGCCGGGTGGCTGGAGCTGAGGCCTTCGGGGAGGCCGGCGACGTTGTACGTGAGCACGTTGAAGGAGCCTGTGGTCGCAGCCGCCGCCGCGGAGGCGGGCGTCGCGCCGGTGGCGGCCAGGCCCGAGAGGGCCAGTGTGGCGGCCGCGAAGGTGCCGATCAGTCGTCTCATGGTGGGGGTGTCTCCGGTAGGGAGTGGAGGAGGTCGAGCGACGAGAACCTGAATGATGCTCAGGTTCGGTGTCGACCAGTGTGACCGGAAAGGGCTTTCGGGGGAACAGTGAAGGGCGAGATCGGCGACGGAGGTGTGGACGCGGGTGCCGGTGCGGGTGCGTCGGTATCTCGATCGCCAGCCGTCGGCGTGGGGCATAGGGTTGCCGGGATTGGGGATTCCAGGGGGGCCGGTGTCGTCGTACGAAGCGAAGAAGGACGGCAGCCGCACACACGACACCGCCACCCCCACCGTGAGCCAAGTCCTTTGGAGACAAAGGGACTTCGGCATCTTCTGGGCTGCCCAGACCCTCTCCGTCCTCGGTGACTCCTTCGCCCTGATCGCGCTGCCCCTGCTGGTCCTCCAGGCCACGGGCTCGGTGGCGCGCATGGGTCTGCTGACCGCGGTGGGCGGCGCCGCGGCGGTGGCGGCGGGGGTCTTCGCCGGAGTGCTGGTCGACCGGGTCGACCGACGCAGGCTGCTGATCACCTGCGACCTCGTACGGATGGTGCTGTACGGGCTGATTCCGCTGGTGTGGCTCTTCGGCCCGAGGATCTGGCTGCTGTACGTCGTGCTCCCGCTGTGCGAGGCCGTCGGCATGCTCTTCGCCGTCGCCTATGTGACCGTCGTGCGAAGTCTGGTCGGCACGGAGCAACTGACGGAGGCCAACGGGCGCCTGGGCGCGACCGCTGCCGCGGCGGGCGTACTCGGTCCGATGTGCGCGGGGTTGACGGCGGCATGGGCGGGCCCGGCCGCCGCCGTCGGCGTCGACGCGGGGAGCTTCGGCGTCTCGGCGGCCTGCCTCCTCCTCGTACGCTTCCGCGCCCGCCCCGCGGACGAGCGCTCACCGCAGCGGACCGGCCTGTGGCGGGACCTGCGCACCGGGATCTCCTTCCTCTACGGCCACCGGGTCCTCCGCTCCCTCACCGCCCTTCTCTTCGTCTACAGCTTTCTCACCCTGGGCCTGACCGACCTGGTCATCTACCACCTCAAGCACGACCTCGGCCACGACGACGGCACGGTCGGCACGGTCATGGCGTGCGGCGCGCTCGGCACCATCGCCGGCTCACTGCTGGTCGCGCGGATCCGCCGCCGGCTCGGCTTCGGGTGGACCTGGATGAGTGGGGTCGCGCTGTGCGGGGTGGCGTTCGCCGGGCTGGGATGGGCGCGGGACGTGCCGGTGGTCGCCGTTCTGAGCGCGGCCTTCCTGGCCTGCGGCGGCATCGCGGGCACCTGTTCCATGTCACTGCGCCAGGAGGTGACTCCGGAACCCCTGCTGGGCCGCGTGACCTCGGCCTTCTGGACCCTCCACTACTCCGCGGCCCCCGTCGGCGCGGCCGTCCTCACCTGGGCGGCGGAACACAGCGGCACGGCCCCGGTGGCGCTTGCGGCGGGTGGCTGCTGCGTACTGATCGCGATGGCGGCGCTGTTCACGCCGATACGGGGGTCGGGGCGCCTCGGCCGGCAGGCTGACCGGCCTACAGACTGACCGGCCGACCCGCTCACCGGCATGTACGGGCGGCCCGCTGTGTGCCGTTCGGAGCCGCCCCCACACAAAGTCCCTGGCGCCGACGGCAGGTCAGCCCGTTCCGGGGACCACCACCCGCCCGGCCAGCACCGCGGCCACCAGCCCCGCCACGATCAGAGCCGCCAGCGCCACCCGCAGGCTCGTCGCCCCGGCCAGCAGGCCCACCGCCGGGCTCGCCAGCAGGAATCCCGGCCACTGGCCGATGGTGATGACCGAGACCCCCTCGCCGGCCGGGACGCCCGGTTGGCGGCCGGCCAGGGCGATCACCGAGGGCAGGACGCAGGCGACGCCCAGGCCCACGACGACGAAACCGGCGAGCGCAAGCCACACGGCGGGGCGAACGACGACGACCGCCACCCCCAGCGCCGACGTCAGCAGCGAGAGACGCAGGAAGGCTCGCCGGCCCAGGCGGGCCACGAACCGGTCGCCGACCAGGCGACCGGCGAGGATCGCCACCGTAAAGGAGGTGTACGTCGCCGCACCCAATGCCGAGCCCTCGTCCAGGTAGTCGGCCGTGTAGACCGAACTCCACTGGGAGGCCGCTCCTTCGGCGAAGGATCCCAGGAACGCGATGCCGGCCAGCAGGACGAGCTGGGGAGTGAACCGGTGCTTGAGCGGGCGGTGTCGCTCCTTGTGGGTCGGTGCGTCGCGGGGGAGCCGGGCGCCCAGGATCAGCAGCAGCGTCCCCAGGACGCCGCTGCTGATCGCCATCTGGATGCCCGGAGTGACGTCCGTGGCCGCGGCGAGGGTGCCCATGACACCGCCCGCCAGCACGCCCACGCTGTAGCAGGCGTGGAAGCCGGACATCAGTGGGCGGCCGTGGGCGCGCTCGACCGCGACGGCGAGTGCGTTCACGGGCGTGGCCAGGAAGGTCGCCCCCACGCCCCAGGTGGTCAGGCCCAGCACCAGGGCCGGCACGGACGAAGCCCCGGCCAGCACCGGTGCGTTGAGCAGGACGACCGTGGCGCTGGCGAGGGCCAGCAGACGCGTACTCACCCGGCCGATCAACAGCGTGATCAGGACGATCGCGACGACATCACCCGCCGCCGACGAGCTGCTCAGCAGCCCCCACCGGGCCGTGTCCACGCCCACCTGGTCCCGGATCGCCGGGATCCGGGCCATCCAACCGCCCTGCGTGCCACCGAGGACGATGAACACCAGGCCTACCGCGAGACGTGCGCGTAAGTCGGTGGACGTGACCGCCGTGACCGTCATCCGTTCACCCCCGTGTAGTGGTTCAGGCTCCAGCGCCACAGCAGCCGAGCTCCCAGATACGCGATCACCCCGAGCAGCGGGGAGGCCGCCGCCAACCAGTAGGGAACCCCGGTGCTGTGACCGTGACCGGTGAGTACCGCGGCAGGGAAGTAGGCGACGAACGCGAGCGGGAGGCCGAAGGTGAGGAGGCCGCCGACCGCCCTGGGCAGGACGTTGAGCGGGTAGCTGCCGAAGGTGCCGAGCAGTTCCTCCAGCCAGCGGCCCCAGTAGTCGGCGGCCGGGAAGCGCAGGGACGCGCAGGCCACCGCCGTGAACAGGGCGGCCTCCAGGAGCATGCCGCCGATGAGGCAGACGACCAGATACGTGACCCGCCCCGCGCTCCAGTCGAGGTGGCTGCGGGACAGGGCGCCGACCATCAGGCCCACGGCCACCGTCAGGTCGCCGATCGCGTTGGTGGGGAAGTACTGCAGCTGCACCTGGCGGTGGACCGGCATGGGACGCAGCAGGTAGATGTCGATCCGTCCCTCCTGGATGAACCGGCCGGTGCCGTGCATCCGTCCCAGGACCAGGACGAACAGTCCGTGCGCGAGCATCCGCGTCGCGGGGATGAGCAGCACGTCGGAGCTGTCCCAGCCGCCCATCCCGGCGAACCGGGACAGCAGCACGGTCGCGAACACGATCACCGACACCTGCCAGATCGCGCCGATCGCGACCATCAGCAGGAACTCGGTGCGGTACTCCAGCTGGGAACGGAAGTTGAGACGCGTGACGCGCCAGGCGATCCGGACGGCGTTCATGGGTCTCAGCCTCCCTGGGAGATGACACGGCGGGCGGCCCGCCGCCACAGGAACCGGGTGAACAGGTGGAGCAGCACGACCCAGCCGGCCTGGATCGCCAACTGCAGCCCGGCGTCGGACAGGTGGATGCGGCCCACGTACAGCGACAGCGGCACGTTGAGCGTCGCCTGGAAGGGCAGGAAGGTGCTCAGGGTCCGGAACCACCCGGGGAAGAACCACAGCGGGGCGTAGACCCCGGACATCAGGTTCTGCGCGAAGATCAGGATGAGCATCGCCGCGGTGTTGCGCACCGTCCAGAAACACATCTGGTCCAGCAGGAGCATGACGTGGTACAGGACCAGTTGCCCGAGCAGCAGGCTGAGCAAGAACACTCCTGCCAAGGCTGCCGATCCGGGCGGCTCCACGACCCCGGCCGCGAGACACACCGCGTAACCGGCGAGCGCCCACGCGGCCCCGTAGACCTGCTCGCCGAGGGCGCGCAGGGCGTGGTAGCGGGCAGGCGGCAGCGGGCGCAGGTACCAGTAGACGATGGTGCCGAAGTGCATGTGCTGGATGACCGTGTCCCTGCCCGCGTACTGGTCCAACTCCCGCAGCCGGGAGGCGAGTACGGCCAGCACGGCGTACGTGATGGCCTGCTCGCGGCTCATCCCGGCCGTGACGGTGGTGTGCTCGTACAGGCCGCTCCACAGCGACGCGACCAGCACCACCTGGACGGTCAGCCGGACCAGCACGGCCGTCATCCGGGGCGGGGCGTGCAGCTCGCCGAGGGGGGTGACGCGGGCGGCGCGCCAGGCGTGCAGGACGGCCACCTCAGACCTCTTCCACGGCGGGACCGGCGTGGACGTACGCCGCCCGCATCACGTCCTCCAGGTCCGCCTCGTCGATGGAGATGCCCGTCACCTCGAACCGCTCGATGACGGCCTTGAGCGCCTGGTGGACGGTCGGAGCGTCGGGCCCGTCCGGCCCGAACACGACCTGCGGGCCTTCCTGTCGCAGCACCGCGATGCCCGGCGGCGGTACGACGTCGGTGTGCCCGTCGGCGAGCGTCGCCCGCACCTGCCAGGTCGAGCCGAACCTGCGGCGGATCTCGTCGAGCGTGCCGTCCAGGACCAGCCGACCGTGGTTGATCAGCACGACCCGCTCGGCGAGCCGCTCGACCTCCGTCATGTCGTGCGTGGTCAGCAGCACCGTCCTGCCGCGCTCCTCCACCTGGTGCCGCAGGAACTCACGGACCTGTTCCTTGACCACCACGTCCATGCCGATGGTCGGCTCGTCGAGGAAGACCACCGGCGGGTCGTGCAGCAGCGCGGCGGCCATGTCGCAGCGCACCCGCTGGCCGAGGGAGAGATGGCGCACCCGGGTGTCCCAGAAGGCGGACAGTTCGAGGATGTCGTCGAACTCCCGTAGCCGGGCCGCGTGTTCGGCCTTCGGCACCTCGTAGATGTCCCGCAGGATCGCGAACGACTCCTTCACCGGCAGGTCCCACCACAGCTGGGTGCGCTGTCCGAACACGGCGCCGATGTTGCGGGCGTTGCGCTCCCGCTCCTCGTACGGCACCACGCCCGCGACCCGGGCCTCGCCGGAGGTGGGAGTGAGGATGCCGGTGAGCACCTTGATGGTGGTGGACTTGCCGGCACCGTTCGGGCCCAGCAGGGCGAGGAGCTCGCCCGGTGCCACATCGAAACTGATGTCGGAGACGGCGTGCTTGACGGCCCGCTCCGGGTTGACGAGTGATCTGAGCGCGCCGGCGAAACCCGGGCGGCGCACGGTGGTGTGGAAGGAGCGGGAGAGGGAGCGGACCTCGATACTGCCGATCACTCGATGAACCTCCGGGTGAGTTGGATCAGCCAGACGGTCGCCGCGAGCGACGCGGCGGAGAGCGCGGTCAGCAGCCAGGGGACGGCGTGGATGCCCGAGGCCTCGATGCCCGCCCCCAGCAGCGGGGGAGCCGCCACTCCGCCGATCATCGACGCGGCGATGACCCAGGCACCGGCGCGCTTCGCCTGGGGAAGTGCCCTGTTCAGCCAGGGCAGTCCGGTCGGAAAGACCGGCGCGATGAACAAGCCAACACCCGCGTAGGCCACCGGCGCCACTTCTTTTACACGTGCCACCAGCAGGCAGACGGTCATGCCGGCCGCGCAGATCGTCAGGATCCGCTCGGGGGAGTACCTGAGGGTGATCGGTACGACGAGGAAACGGCCTGCCGTCATCATCAGCCAGTACACGGAGGTCGCCGAGGCGGCCACGGCCGCGCTGTAGCCGACGGTCTCCAGATGGGTGGGCTCCCAGCCGCCGACACCCGCCTCGACGCCGACGTTGAGGATGTACAGGGCGAGGAAGCCGACGAGGATGCGGGGGAGGCCCAGCGGGCGTTCGGTGGTGGTTGCAGCCGCTGCAACCACCTTCGTGTGTACGCCACTTGAGCCGAAGCCGACCAGGAGCGCGGCCAGCAGCGCACACGCGCCGAAGGCGTACCCGTACCCGTCAGGGCCCAGCCACGCCACGATCGCCGGTCCGAGCACCGCGCCTATGCCGAAGTGGGCGTTCAGCACGTTCAGCATGGCGGTGGAGCGGTCACCGAAGCCGACGGCGAACAGCTGGTTGAGGCCGTAGTCGATGCCGCCGAAGCCGAGGCCGCCGAGGAACGCGGCGCAGAGCGCGAGGGGCCAGTCGGGGGCGAGCGCAAAGCCCGCGGCGCCGGCTGCCATCAGCCCGTAACTCGCCGCCAGCAGGGCCCTGTTGCTGATCCGGGAGTGGATCGCGTTGAAGGCGAGGACGCCTACGACGCCACCTGTGAAGTGCAGGCTCAGGCCGAGACCGGCGCCCGGCGGGGACAGGCCGAATTCCACGCGCAGGCCCGGGACCGCAGGGCCGTAGAGCGCCTGGAGCATGCCGATGAGGACGAAGCCGACGCAGGACGCGACCGCGGCCGGCCGGCTGAAGAGCCGGCCGGCCGCGACGGACCGCGTGTCCGTGTCGGTCAATTGATCTCCGAGAAGACGAAGGAGAACTCGGCCGGCTCGGCCCGCAGGTGGTACTGCGGCAGCACGCCCGGGCCGCAGGAGCCCGTGCCGATGCCGTGCAGGCCGTGGTCGAGGTTGACCCAGACGGTGTCACCCGGTGTGAGGTCGGTCAGGTGGGTGGCCGCGTCCAGTTGCTCGGTCGTCCAGCGGCGGGCGCTGAAGAAGAACTCCGGGTCGCCCTCGACACGCAGCCCGCCGATCTCCGCCCAGCGGACGTCGGCACGCGCGCCGTTCTCCTGCGGACGCACGTACGGCGTCTGCAGCCCGTCCACCCTGGACTCCCAACGGCCCACCCTGGAGGCCGCCTTGGTGTCCGGGTACCCCTCACCGGGGCCGCCGCCGAACCACTTCACGGCGTCGGCCCGGGAGAGCCCGAAGCGGACGCCGAGCCGCGGCAGCGGCACGGTCCACTCGCCCTCGGGCCCCACGGACACGGTCAGCCGCAGCCGGCTGCCGTCGGACGTCCACCGGTACACCGTGGCGAGCCCGAACTCCCAGGCGGCCGGCGCCACCCGCGTCCGTACGGTCAACGCGTCGTCGCCGACCTCGACGGAGTCCAGCCGGTGCCGCATGCGGTGCAGGCCGTATTTGCGCCACAGCATCGAGAAGCGGACGTCCGTCTGCCAGTCCGCGCCCTCGTCGTTGTCCGTGGTCGCCCGCCACACGTCCAGGCGCAGACCGCTCACCTCGACATCGCCGATGGTCTTCAGCGCGCCGGTGCGGGCGTCGAAGGAAGCGGGGCCGAGCGTGATCACGCCGTTGCCCGCCACAGGCCCGTCGGTCGCGGCGACGGAGGCCAACAGCCGTGTCAGGACCGGGACCTGACCCCACGCCACCTCATGGCCCTTCGGACCCCAGGCGGTGTCCGCGGCCAGCAGCGCCCGCACCGTCCACTGCGTCTCGGCGCCGGCCGGTGTCTGGGAGGGCGGCTCCGGCAGCTTCACGTCGGCCGACTCGCCGGGTGCGAGCTCCGGCACCGACAGCGTGCCCGCCTCGACCGTCTCGCCGTCCACCTGGTACGACCACTCGAAGGCGAGGGCCGACAGGTCGGCGAAGTCGTACTTGTTGGTCACGCGTACGGTGCTGTCCGAACCGTCGCCCTCGATACGGACCGGCTCGATGACCTTCTTGTACTCGACCAGGCCGGGGGAGGGCCGCCGGTCGGGGAAGACCAGCCCGTCGCAGACGAAGTTGCCGTCGTGCAGTTCCTCGCCGAAGTCGCCGCCGTAGGCGAAGCCCAGCTCGGGATGGGTGACGCCGTGGTCGATCCACTCCCAGACGAAGGCACCCTGGAGACGGTCGTACGTCTCGAACAGCCGCTGGTAGTCACTGAGTCCACCAGGGCCGTTGCCCATGGCGTGCGCGTACTCGCAGAGGATGAAGGGCAGTTGGCGCCGCTTGTGGGTGCCGCCGTCCAGCTCGCGGCCGATCGCCTCGACCTCGGCGTGCGAGGCGTACATCCGCGAGTACATGTCCGTGTCACGGCAGTCGATGTCGCCCTCGTAGTGCACGAGGCGCGAGCCGTCGCGGCCGTGGATCCACTCGGCCATCGCGGTCAGACCGCGGCCGGTGCCGGCCTCGTTGCCCAGCGACCAGATGACCACCGACGGGTGGTTCTTGTCCCGCTCCACCATGCGCGCGGCGCGGTCGATCAGGGCCGGGGTCCAGCGGTCGTCGTCGACGGGGTTGTCGCGCCAGGCCTGCTCGGTGAAGCCGTGGGTCTCCAGGTCGCACTCGTCGATGACCCACAGGCCGTACTCGTCGCACAGGTCGAGGAAGGCCGGGTGCGGCGGGTAGTGCGAGGTGCGCACGGCGTTGAGGTTGTGCCGCTTCATCAGCAGCACGTCCTCGCGCATGGTCTCCAGGTCGAGGGCGCGGCCCTTGTCGGGGTGCCACTCATGGCGGTTGACGCCCTTGAAGAGGAGCGGCCTGCCGTTGACCTTGATGAGGCCGTCCTCGAGGACGACGGTGCGGAAACCGATGCGCAGCGGCACGCGCTCGCCCTCGGTGACCAGCTCGCCGTCGTACAGCTTCGGCGTCTCGGCGGTCCACGCCTGGACGGGCACCGTCACCGGCTCGCCCGTTGCGACATCGATGTCCAGGGCGGGCACGGACACCCGGCCGTCGACGTCGGAGTCGACGCGCAGGGTGCCCTCGCCCGTGACGTGGTCGTAGGCGGCGTGCACGAAGAAGTCGAGGACGCTGCCGGCCGGGCGGTGCAGCAGTGCCACATCACGGAAGATGCCGGGCAGCCACCACTGGTCCTGGTCCTCCAGGTAGGAGCCGGCCGACCACTGGTGCACGCGGACGGCGAGCACGTTCCCGCTCGGCTTCAGCAGATGGCCGACCGCGAACTCGTGCGGCAGCCGGGAGCCCTTGAACTCGCCGATGTCCGTGCCGTTCAGCCAGAGGCGGGCGCAGGACTCGACACCGTCGAAGCGCAGGACGGAGCCACCGTCGGCGGGCCAGTCCGTGGGCAGGTCGAAGACGTGCAGGTGGTCGCCGGTCGGGTTCTCCGTCGGGACGTGCGGCGGGTCCACCGGGAAGGGGTAGAGGTGGTTGGTGTAGGCGGGCAGACCGAACGCGCCGTCGCCCTGCAGGACCCAGTGGCCGGGGACCGCGACCTCGGCCCAGTCCCCTGCGTCGAATCCCGGCTCGGCGAACGAGTCGTCCTCGGCGTCGGCGGTCGGTGAGACGCGCAGGCGCCAACTGCCGTTCAGTGAGAGTGACGTGGCGTCGGAGGACGCGTACCAGGCGCGGGGCGGGAGGGCTCCGCTGCCCGGTGAGACGTCCTCGACGTAGTCGGTGGCCGTGGTCGCGCGGAAAGACATCGGTCTCCAGGTCGTGATGAGCAGGGTCAGCCCTTGATACCGGTCTGCGCGATCCCCTGGACCAGCCAGCGCTGGAGGAAGAGGAACACGAACACCAGGGGCAGGATGGAAATGGCGGTGGCCATGAAGATCAGATGGAAGTTGACGGTCTGGTTGGTCATGAAGGAGGAGAGCGCGATCTGGACGGTCCAGGAGCTCGGGTCCTGGCCGATGACCAGCGGCCACAGGAAGGAGTTCCAGGCGCTGATGAACGTGATCGTGGCGATCGCCGCGAAGAAGTTCAGCGAGTTGGGTACGACGATCCGCCAGTACGCGCCCCAGTAGCCCAGCCCGTCCACGCGCGCAGCCTCCTCCAGCTCCTTCGGGAACCCCAGGAAGTACTGCCGGAACAGGAAGCAGGTGAAACCACTGAACAGGCCCGGAATGATCAGACCGCGGTAGGTGTCCACCCAGCCGAGGGACGAGACCAGCACGAAGCTCGGCACGAAGGTGACGGCGGTCGGGACCATCAGGGTCGCCAGGACGCCGTAGAAGACCTTGTCGGCGTGCTTGTACGGGATGCGGGCCAGGCCGTAGCCGGCCAGGGAGCAGACCAGGAGGGTGCCGAACGTGGTCAGGACGGCGACGACCAGCGAGTTGATCATGGAGCGGCCGAAGTCGACCGTGGGGTCGTCGAACAGCTCGGAGATGTTGCCCCATTGGAAGGAGGGCAGCAGCTTCCAGTTCTCGCCCGTGATCTCCAGGTCCGTGGAGAGGGAGTTGCGGAGGATCAGGTAGAACGGGATCAGGAACAGCAGCGCGGCGACGCCGACGGCGATGTACAGCCCCGTGTTGCCGAAGGCGCCCCGGTCCTTCTTACGCTGCTTGCCGACCTGAGGTGCGGTGGTGGTCACTTGGCCTCATCTCCCCTGCCGAAGCCCATGAACTTGCCCTGGATCAGGGTGACGGCGCAGATGAGCAGCGACAGGATGACCGCGCCCGCGCTGCCGGCGCCGTAGTCCTGGCTGGTGCCGAGGGCCGATTTGTACAGCACCATGAGCGGTGTCTGAGCCCAGGTCGCCTTCTGCCCGATGATGTTGAAGAACTCGTCGAACGCCTGGTACGCGGCGATGAGGAGCAGCAGGATGACCGCGGTCGAGGTGGCGCGCAGCTGCGGCAGTGTGATGTACCGGAAGGTCTGCCAGCCCTTCTTCGCACCGTCGATGGCAGCGGCCTCGTACAGCTCGGCCGGGATGTTCTGGAGCGCCGCCAGGAACAGGATCATGTAGAAGCCCGACTGGATCCACAGGCGCAGGGTCACGATGACCAGCCAGTACCAGGGCGGAGTGGGGTTGGACATCCATGCGACGGTGTCGGCGCCGAACCAACCGATGACCGTGTTCGCGAGGCCGAAGCGGACGCCGCTGAAGATGGACATCTTCCAGATCAGGGCAGCGGCCACGTACGAGACGGCGGTCGGCAGGAAGAACACCGAGCGGAAGAACGCCCGCATGAACCGCAGCCGGTTGACCAGCAGCGCCAACCCCAGTGACAGGGCCCAGGTGGTCGGCACGATGAACGCGGCGAACACGGTGAACGTCACCAGCGAGCCGGGGAATTGGCTGTTGGTCAGGATCTGCTTGTAGTTGTCGAAACCAATGAAGTGGCTCGGCGTGACGGTGTAGCGGGCGTCGAAGAAGCTGAGCCAGACGCTCCAGACGATCGGCACGAAGACGAAGATCGCCAGGCCGATGAGGAAGGGCCCGGTGAAGAGCCAGAAGTTGACGGTCGGGTTGCCCCGCAGGCCCCGCCGCGGCCGGGTCTTGGAGACCTTGGCCGGGGCGGGCTGGGCGACCCCGCGCGTGGTGGTGGTCGACATGTCGTGGTCTTCCCGGCGGCCTATCCGAACAGCTTCTTGAGTTCGACGTTGACCTTCTTGTCGCAGGTGTCGAGTGCCGCCTCGGGGTTGCCGTTCTTACGGACGGAGGACGCGATCACCTCGGCGAACGCGTTCTGCATGGTCTGGTCGTAGGCGATGTTGTCGAAGTGGCCGTAGTCGGTGAAGAGCTTCACGCCCTCGGCCGGCAGGCCCGACTTGAGCTTGGTGGCCGAGTTGGCGATCGAGGTGCGCGGCGGGATGTGGAATCCGTACGAGGTGGCCCAGTCCTCCTGGTACTTCTTCTGGTCGATCCACAGCCACTTGACATATTCCTTGGCCGCGTCGACGTTCTTGCTCTTGGCGTTGACGAAGACCGACCAGCCGCCGTTGTAGACGGACAGCTTGCCCGCGCTGCCGATCTTCGGGAACGGGAAGATGCCGAGGTCGTCGCCGAGCGCCTTCTGCATAACCGGCATGGACCACATGCCGCCCCACTGCATGGCGCACAGGCCCTGGTTGAGCGAGGACGGGTCCCAGAAGTCGGTCGGCGCGTCCAGGAGCACGTTGCCGCTGGTGAACAGCGTGCGAAGCTTCTTGAGGCCTTCGACGACGCCGTCCGTGTGATAGGCGATCTCGTTCTTCTCGTTGATGGTGTCGGCGCCGGCGGACCAGATGATGGGGTTCTGGATCGCGCTGAAGTCGTTGCCGAGGAAGACGCCCTTGACCTTGCTGGTCGTGAGCTTGGCGGCGGCCTCGACCAGTTCGTCGAGCGTGGTCGGGACGTCGACCTTGGCCTTCTCCAGCATTGACTTGCGGTAGTAGAAGAACTGCGGGTCGTCGATCATCCGTATCCCGTAGATCTTCCCGTCGACCGTGTGGGACGTGATGTCGTTCGGGTTGAAGTCGTCCTTGACCGGGTCGATGAGGTCGGTCAGGTCCGCCACCTGGCCGCTCTTGACGAGCTGAAGCTGCGGGTGGAACTCGAAGACGTCGGGTGCCTTGCTGGTGAGCAGGGCCGCGAAGAGCGCGGACTCGAAGTTGTTGCCGGTGATCCAGTTGGTGTTGACGTTGGCCTTCTTGTACGCGGCCGCGTACCGCTTGAGGGCCTGCTCCGTCCCGGCCTCGCCGTAGGCGTGGAAGTACTGGGTGAGCTGCGGGCCCGAACCCCCGCTCCCGCCACGACCGTTGTTGCTCCCGCACGCGGCAAGGCTGCCGGCGGCGGCCATGCCTGCGGCAGCCCGGAAGATTGACCGGCGGGACCAGTTGTTGTTGCTCATTGCCGACATGCTGACGTCCTTGTCTCGATTCCGGCTGCGACTGAGGCTGCGGCTCCACGGCTTCAGCGCCGGGGTGGCTCAAAATGCGTTGCGGTGCGGGGACGTTAACCTTCGGCTAAGCCTTCGGCAAGGGGTTGGACGAAGTCTGCTCGAAGCGTTGCGCCCGGTTCGGGATGCCGAACAGGGGGATGTGCAAGGGGTTTGGAGGGCCGCCGGGTCAGGGGTGGCCGGCGGCCCTCGGACAGCGGGATTCCCGGGAGTCCTCTGCGGCTACGGTGTCACTGCCTGCTCCAGACCTCGTTGGTCCCGCCGGTGCAGCTGTAGAGGATCACCCTGCTGCCGTCGGTGGTCGCCTGTCCGCTGACGTCCAGGCACTTGCCGGACGCCTCGCTGAGGATCTGGCCGTTGGCGTTGAGCAGCCAGCGCTGGCCGGCCTCGCCGGTGTACTTCGCGGCCGTCGTCAGCCCCGAACTCCCCGCCGTCAGATAGCCGTTCGCGCCCTTCAGAGCGCCCTTGGCGTCGTACGACCAGGACTGCCCGTCGCCGTTCGTGCAGGTGCCGATCGCGGCCCCCGAGGCGTTGGCGGTCAGGCACTTCCCGGACTGCTTGCCCTGCAGTGCGCCCGTGACCGCCGAACTCCCGTGGCCTTTCTGGTCGAAGACGTACGTCGTGATGGAGCGGGCCGCGAGGGTCGTCGTGGCCGTTCCCGCGCGTACCGACGGGCTGTCCACCCTGGCCCAGTCCTCGGTGGCCGACGTCCGCACGGCCTGCGAGGCCCGTACCGGCGACCTGCTGTTGAAGTGCAGACTCAGCGGCGTATCAGTGGAGTTGTGGTTGTTGACCACCACCACCCACTTGCCGTCCCGGTCGTACGACGACACCTCGACCCCGTCCGGTGCCCCGGTCACGTTGTGCGCGACCGAGCCCGGCCGGACGAACTTGCTGTACTGCCCGAGCGCGTAGTACCGCTTGGTGAAGTACAGCTTCTGGTTGCCGTTCGTCGCGTAGTCGGGGTCGTAGTAGATCAGGCCGTCGTTCCAGCCCACGTCGTTCTTCTCGGTGGGGGAGGTGCCGTAGCCGCTGGCCAGGGCCACCCACCACTGGAACGCCGAGTCGTGCGAGCTCGCGAAGTCCTTGTAGATGATCCGCGACGTCAGCAGGGCGTTGTCGATGCTCGGGTCGTACTCCTGGTTCCAGCCCGTCGAGCCCTTGCCGAAGCAGCAGATCTCGCTGGCCCAGGACCGCTTGCCGACCGTCCGTGCCGTCTCGTAGACGTTGCCCAGCTGCCCGTCGTTCGGGTTGTTGTACGTGTGGTGGGCGAGCGCGGACACGTACTGCGCCGTGCCCGGCTGCGAGACCCACTGCGGGACCTCGGACACGAACTGCGTCGTCTGGCTGGACTCGTCGGCGATGATCGACGTCTTCTGGTGCCGGGACCGCTGCTCGGCGCCGAGCGCCCGCACGATGTCGTCGCGCTGGTCGGGCGCGACCTTCATGCCCTCCTGGCCGCAGTCGCCGAAGTCGTTGTCCGGCTCGTTGAACGGGCTGATGTAGTCGAAACTCGCGCCCTGCCGGGCGAGGTGGTCGGTCACGTCCGCCACGTACGTGGCGTAGTCCGACTCGTTCGCCGCCTTCAACTGGCCGCCGCAGCTCTGGCCGTTGGTCGTCCACCGGGCGGGCGCGCTGTTGACGAAGCCGATGAGGTCCTCGACGCCGGACTTCGCGGCGTACTTGAGGAACGTCCGGCCGCCCTTGTCCTTGCTCCAGTCGTAGGTGCCGTCGGAGTTCAGGAAGTCCTGGGCGGCGCGGGCGGGGGTGGTGACCGCGGTGCCGCCCCCGCCGATGTTGTAGCGGTAGGAGCTGAGGTCCAGGCCCTGCTTCGAGAACAGCAGCTGCGCCACGCGGGCCTGGACCGCGGGCTTGAAGTGCTGCAGGTCGTTGACCCACCAGGCGCCCGACGCACCGATGTCGTCGATGGTCTGGGCGGCGTGCGGGGAGACCTCGGCCGCCGTGGGGGTGGCGGCCGCGGAGGGCGGGGCGGATATGAGGGGTCCGGTGACGGCCAGTGCGGCTGCGGCTGTCAGCAGGACCGATCTACTGCGGTGGGGGTGAGTCACGAGCATCCCTTCCGTCGTCATGAAGGTGGTGCGGTACGGCTCCTGGCGGGGGTGGTGCGCTTGCCGGCCCTCTGCCCCACGGACTGCAGTGCCCCTTCGAGCGCGAACGTGGCCGCGCCCAGGCACACCGGGTCGGTGGGGATGGGGGAGAGGACGATCTCGGTGGCGGCCATGGGCCGCGGCAGCGCGTGCCGGGCGACGGCCTCGCGCACCTCCGTGACCAGGGGCTCGCCGAGGGCGGACGCGACCCAGCTGCTGAGCACGACCACCTCGGGGTTGAACAGGTTGACCAGGTCGGCGATGCCGGCGCCGAGGTACTTGACGGTGTCCCGGACCACCTTCAGCGCCACCGGGTCGTTGTCGCGCAGCCCCTGGGCCAGCGCGGCGACGGTGGCCGTCTGGTCCTCCGGGTGCAGCAGCGGGCTGTCGGGGCTGAGCTCCCGCAGGTTCAGCATGATTCCGGACGCGCCGACGTAGGCCTCCACACATCCGTGCTTGCCGCAGTGGCACAGCCTTCCGTCCAGGACGATCGTGGTGTGGCCCCACTCGCCGGCGCTGTTGCTCACGCCCCGGTGCAGCCCGCCGCCCAGTACCAGTCCGGCGCCCACACCGGTTCCGAGGTTGACCACCACCGCGTCCCCGCGCCCGCGCGCGGCCCCGAACCACAGCTCGGCCACCGCGGAGGCGCGCAGCGGGTTGTCCAGGTACAGGGGGTAGGCGATGTACTCGGTGAGCAGGTCGAGCAGCGGCACGTCGTGCCAGTCCCAGTTCGGCGCGTACTCCGAGACGCCGGTCGCGCGGTCCACCTGCCCGGGCACGCTCACGCCGACGCCGAGCACCCGCGCGCCCTCGATCCCGGCCTGCGCGACCACCGAGCCGACGGCGGCGGCGACATGGCTGACCACCTGTTCGGGGAGGCTCTCGCCGGGGCGCATGTCCTCGTCGGCGCGGGCGAGCACGTTCAGCGCGAGGTCGAACAGCTCGACATGGACGTACGTCTCCGCGATGTCCACGCCGATCAACGCGCCCCCCGACGCGTTGACGGCCACGAGGCCCCGGGGGCGGCCGCCCGCCGAGTCCTCGAACCCGACTTCCGTGATCATCCGCAGATCGAGGAGCTCGCCGACCAGCGTGGCGACCGTGGCGAGGCTCAGCCCGGTTGCGGCCGCCAGCTCCTGCCGAGAGGTGGGAGACTGGGCGATGATCTGGCGCAGCACCTCGTAGCGGTTCGCGGTGCGGATGTCACGTGATGATGTGCCGCGCTTCATCGAGCTCCCCTCGCTGCCGAACGTGCGGACCGGGGCACGTCGGCTCCGGCGCGGCGCAAATCTATGGGCTCCGCTGCCTTTCTACAAGGGGTTAGGAAAGGGGTTTTATAAAGTCCGGGTCCGGTGGACCGCGCCGCGCGGCCTGCACGAAGGCGTTGGCGGAGATCAATCGGCGATGGCTGGTGGCCGGTGGGCGGTCAGTGGGCGATCAGCCGTCCAGTACGTCCCGCACGAACGCGTTGGTGAACTTTCCCGCCGGGTCCAGCTCCCGCACCAGCGCCCGGAAGTCGCCCAGCCGCGGATACCGGCCCCGCAGCACCGGCGCCGGCGTGGTGAACACCTTCCCCCAGTGGGGCCGCGCGTCGAAGGCGTCGAGTGCCTCCTCCACCCGCCGCACCACCGGCAGCACCGCCTCCGTGTCCTCGATCCAGGTGAAGTGCAGTGCCACGGTGTCCCGCCCGTACGCCGGGCTCAGCCACTGTGCGTCGGCGGCCACGGTCCGTACCTCGCAGATCTGCAGCACGGGCGCGACCGTCGTACGGATCGCGTCGAGCGCCTGCAGCGCGTCGAGGGCGTGCGGTCTGGGCAGCAGGTACTCGGACTGCAGCTCGGCACCGCTGCTCGGGACGAACTCGGCGCGGAAGTGCGGCAGTCGCTCGTGCCAGGGCCCCGGCGCCCCGAACTGCTCGGTGCAGTTGACCGCCGGCATGCCCGGCACCGGATGCAGTTTCTCCGCCGCCGGCGCGGCCCACGGGAAGTCGGGCAGTGACTGGTCGGAGCGCCGCTTGAGCCACACCTGCCGGAAGCCGGGCGCCCGCCAGTCGGTGAACAGGCTCACGCTGTACGCCGACGCCATGATCGTCTCCAGCGTTCCGAAGTCCAGGCCGGCGAGCGGGAGTTCGGTGAACAGATGCTGCTCGACCTGATAGGCGGGCTCAACGTCGAGGGTGAGGGCGGTGACGACACCCAGGGCGCCCAGCGAGGTCACGGCTCCTTCGAAGCGCTCGTCGTCGCGCCCGATCGTCACCATCGCCCCGTCCGCCGTGACCAGCTCCACCTCCCGCACCGCCGACGCGAGCGAGCCGTTGGCGACCCCGGAGCCATGGGTGCCGGTCGCGACCGACCCCGCGACGGAAATGTGCGGCAGGGACGCCATGTTGGGCAGCGCGAGCCCGTGGGCGTCCACCACGCGGGCCAGCTCCGCGTACCGGACCCCGCCCGAGACCCGTACCGTACGGGCCGTCGTGTCCACGTCGATCACCGGTGTCAGCCCGGCGACCGAGAGCAGGACGCCCTCGCTGCCCGGCTCGGCGATCTCGTTGAAGGAATGCCCGCTGCCCAGCACGCGCACCTTCGCGTTCGCGCCCACCAGAGTCCTGAGCGCGTCGATCGAGTGCGGGCGCTGCAGTTCCTTGGCCGCGTAGGTGATGTTGCCGGCCCAGTTGGTGACCGTCTCCGTCATTCCTGCCGTCCCTCGTCTTGGAGTGCGTGTACGTCGACCCTCTCATTTGGCGCCACCACGGCAGAGAGCGTTTTCCACACGGTTTCTGCGAACCTCATGCGCAATTGTCCAGCGCCGAACGCGGTTACTTGTCTGCGGATTTCGTTGTCATGGAGTGCAGGCGATGCTGATCACGTAACTCTCTGGCTACTTCGCTGCGATATCAGTAGTCTGCGGGCCCATGCTCCCTGAACCGCTGCCCGCCGCCCTTCCCCGGACCGAGCTGACCCGGCACCGCCGTCTGCGCGAGCAGGGGCGCCTGGAGCGGGCGGATCTGGACGCGATCCTCGATGCGGGGTTCGTCTGCCTCTGGGAGTGGTGGTCGAGGGGCGGCCCCTGGTCGTGCCGACGGTCTACGGGCGCGGCCAGCGACAGCTTTATCTGCACGGCTCCGTGGCCAGCCGCAGCCTCGCGGGCGGTACCCCGGTGTGCGTCACCGTCACGCACGTCGACGGCCTGGTTCTGGCCCGCTCGGTCTTCGAGCACGGCGTGAACTACCGCAGCGCGATGATCCATGGCGAGGCCCGCAAGGTCACCGACCCCGAGGGGAAGCGGGAAGGCCTGCGGTGCCTCACCGAGCAGGCGGCACCGGGCCAGTGGCAGTACGCGCGCCGGCCGAACCGCAAGGAACTCGCCGCCACCACCCTCCTCGCCCTCTCCCTCGAAGAAGCATCGGTCAAGATCCGCACCGGTCCACCCGACGACGGCGACAGCGACGACGCGGCGCTCGGCGTCTGGGCCGGCAGCCTGCCCCTGACCTCGGCCTGGGGTGCCCCCGTACCCGACCCGCTGCTCCCGCCCGGCATTCCCGTACCGGGACACATCGCGCGCCGCGGGGGGACCCGGCACGGCTGACACCCGGGCGAAGGCATACCGTGAGGAGTCGAACGCCTGAGCCGGGAGGAGAGATCGGATGGGCAGCCGTACCGCACTGGTCGAGGATCTGATGGAGCGGTTCCCGCACGTACCGCGGGAAGCCGTTTTCAAGGAGGACCTGCTGCGCGGCGGGGTGGCCTTCGACCCGTCCGCGCTCAGCGACAACGAGTCCGGCGAGGTCAAGCCGAAGTCGTACTTCATCTTCTCCTTCGACCACGGCACCCTGCCGGAGCTCGGTGAGGCCGCGCTCAGGCGGCCCCCGGAGGAGATCATCCTCACCGGCGGCCCGTACGACCTGCGCCGGACCGTCGTCTCCGTGCGCGTGAACCCGACGTCGCCCTACCGCGTCGCCGCGGACGAGCACGGCGTGCTCGGCCTCTACCTCGACGGGAAGCGCATCTCGGACGTCGGCGTGCCGCCCATGCCCGAGTACTACCGGCACACCCTCTCCAACGGGAAGTCCGTCATGGAGGTCGCCCCGACCATCCAGTGGGGCTACCTCATCTACCTCACCGTCTTCCGGGTCTGCCAGTACTTCGGCGCCAAGGAGGAGTGCCAGTACTGCGACATCAACCACAACTGGCGCCAGCACAAGGCGGCCGGGCGGCCGTACACGGGTGTCAAGGACGTGGAGGAGGTCCTGGAGGCGCTGGAGATCATCAACCGCTACGACACGGCGAAGACGTCCACCGCCTACACGCTGACCGGCGGCGCGATCACCAAGACCGTCTCCGGGCGGGACGAGGCCGACTTCTACGGCCACTACGCCAAGGCCATCGAGGAGCGCTTCCCGGGCCGCTGGATCGGCAAGGTCGTCGCCCAGGCGCTGCCGCGCGACGACGTGCAGCGGTTCAAGGACTACGGCGTGCAGATCTACCACCCCAACTACGAGGTGTGGGACGAGTACCTCTTCAAGATGTACTGCCCGGGCAAGGAGCGCTACGTCGGCCGCGACGAGTGGCACAAGCGGATCCTCGACTCGGCGGAGATCTTCGGCGCCCGCAACGTCATCCCCAACTTCGTGGCGGGCGTGGAGATGGCCGAGCCCTTCGGCTTCACGACGGTCGACGAGGCCATCGAGTCGACCACCGAGGGCCTGCGCTTCTTCATGTCGCACGGCATCACGCCCCGCTTCACCACCTGGTGCCCCGAGCCCACGACCCCGCTCGGCAAGGCCAACCCGGCGGGCGCTCCGCTGGAGTACCACATCCGTCTGCTCCAGGCCTATCGCCGGACGATGGACGACTTCGGCCTCTCCTCCCCGCCCGGCTACGGTCCCCCCGGACCCGGCCGCGCGGTGTTCTCCGTCAGCTCCTTCATGGACAGCCTTCCCGCGCAGGAGCCCTCCGCCGAGGAGCCGACGAAGGTGTGACTCCCGCCGCCGCGCCCGACGAGGTGCCGCCGCGAGCCGATGAATGTCTGTTAAATCTCGGCGGGAATCGATACGTCGTGGCGTTCCTTCCGTATAACTCTCGTAGCAACGAGGAGTGGGTGCAGCAGCGCAGGGCCGAGGCTCTCGACGGGCATGGGCGGGTCGAGGGTGTCGTGCACTCCGACCGGTAGGACGGCGCCCACCGGCGGTCGCCGTCCGGCGACCGCCGGTCACCGGATTTGAAAAGGGCGCTTGTCAGTTGTGTGAAACACGTGAAAGGGTCGGGCCCTGCGCGAGGTTCCCCGCAACTCCGTTGCCAATAAGCCGAGTTGACCTCGTTTGTGGATGCAGGAGACTCATGCCCGACCTGCCGACCCCGAAGAACGCCGCCGAGGCAGTGCTGTTCTCCGAGTGCTGGGACGCGGTGCTTTCCTACGCCGACCTGTGCACCGCCGGCGCCGCCGCGGCCACACAGCTCGCCACGGAGGCGTTCACGCTCGGTGTGCGTGAGGTCCGCGCCGCCGAGACCGCGGGCGACCGGAACAACGGCCGCCGCTCGCCCCGACTCCCCGTCATCCCGCTGCTGTTGACCGCCGTACGCACCACGGCGGCGGCGTGGGAGGCCTGCGGACAGGGCCACGACCTCGACCCCGACCTGCGCCTGTGGCTCAACTCGGACAAGGCCGCGCGCTACACCGGACTTCCGCTGCGTCGCCCGCTCGCCCTGCGCGGCCTGCGCGATCTGCAGGAACCGGACGCGGAACTGCTGTGGCTGGCCGAGGTGGAGGCGCTGCCGCGGCCCGTGGTGGCCCGACGCCTCGGCCTCGACCCGGCTCTCGTGGGCGAGGAACTCGCCCAGGTGCGGGGCCTGTTCAGGGACCGCTGCCACCGCAACCACCTCGACACCCCGATGGACGCGCAGTGCCGCAGCTATGCGCGCCTCCTCGACGCGATCACCAGGTCGCCCGCCGCCGACATCCCCCAGGACCTCTCGCGGCACCTCGCCACCTGCGTGGACTGCGCGGAGGCCGCCACCTGTCTGCGTCCGCAGGGCGGCGGACTGCCCGCAGCCCTGTCCGGCGGGGTGATCGGCTGGGGCGGCCTCGCCTACCTGGAACGCCGGCGGCGCGCGGCCGAGGTGCGCCTCGGCGCGGGACGCCCCGAGCTCACCGACGGGCAGAGCGAGCCGAAGCCTGCCGCGAACCGTGCGCGCGCCGTGCGCAACGGCCTCCTGGTCGCCGCCGTGCTCGTGTCGCTGCTCGCGCTGGCCGTGTCGATGATGCCGTTCGGCAGCACCGGCGACGCCGCGACCGGCGACATCCCCACCGACAGCTCACCCGTGGCGGCACCCCGCCCGTCCCTGCCCTCCGTCACCCCGTCGCCGACCGGCTCCCCGACGCCGTCCGCCACCGCGACCAAGTCCGGCGACCGCAAGAACCCCGACCCCGAACCCCAGGGCACCTCCTCGGCCTCGGCCACCGGCCGCCCTGCACCCGACAAGAGCGAACCCGCCACCTGCAAGGTCGCCTACGACCTGGTCAACCAGTGGCCCGACGGCTTCCAGGCCACCGTCTCCGTCACCACCACCGACGCCCTCGACTCCTGGCGGGTCGCCTGGTCCTTCCGGGACGGCCAGCAGGTCAACCAGATGTGGGACGCGAGCTTCGCCCAGAACGGCTTCCGCGTCACCGCCACCGCCGCCGACTACAACAGGTCCGTCCCCGCCGACGGCACCCTCTCCTTCGGCTTCCTCGCCTCCTGGAGCGGCAAGAACGCGCCGCCGTACGACTTCACGCTGAACGGGCACGCCTGCACGAAAGCCGGTTGACGCGCTGCCGCCGCGGTGGGCCGCTGCGGCATCGGTTCGCACGGCGGCAGACGGCCGCCGTGTGCCAAGAGCGCATGGACCGTACGACACCGAAGGATTGCTGCCCGGGCGCGTGATCCGGGTCGACCGAGCGGAAGAGTCGCGCGGACACCGCCCGGTCCTGGGGACGAATGGCGCCGGCGGCGGGGACGACGACTTTCGTCCCCCCGCCCGCGGAACCGCCGAGGCAGAGCCGGGCCCGCCCCCTGCGTGTGTCCGGGCGGAGCGCTTTGGCTGGGGAGCTGTTGCACGGAGGACTTGGTGAATAGCCTGTGTCCCAGTGCTCCTGCACAGGCTTCTTGGCTGGACGGGGGCGGCCAGGCCACGGCGAAGAGGAATTGCTGCTGTGACGTATATTCAATCCGCAGGTGCCCGGGTCGGTCACGAGCGCTCGCGCCTCGTGGATCCGCCGTGGCCGACCATCGCCTACATACCCGAGCCCATGGACGGCGTGCCGGTGCTCGCGCTCTCGGTGCTCGAGGACGGTTCCCGGACCTGGGACCGCAGCCGGAGACGGTTCGGGGAGCTGATCAGACAGCACGCTCACCGCGAGCCTTCGGCTGGGGGCGACCAGGGCGACATCGTGGAGATCCTGTTCCCGGAGCTGGTGCACATGTGGGGGGCGGAGATCCTCCGCGGTGTGGAACGCGTCGCCAGGGAGAACCGCGTCGGGGTGGTGTTCTCGGAGCTCGGTTTCGACCGGGCGACCGCGGTGTACCTCGATGACAGCGGGGGGCAGCGCGGGCAGGATGTGCTGTCGATCACGTTCCTGCGGGAGGGCCAGCGGGAGCAACTGCGGGCCCAGGGAATCCCCTTCGTCGTGTTCGACCCGGCCGAGGAGCTTGCCGAGGACGTGCCGTTCGTGAGCGCGACGCATTGGAAGGGGGCACGGGCCGCGGTCGGGCATCTGGCAGACCTGGGACATCGGCGCATCGGCATGATCAGCGGGCCCGACCACTCGTTCTGCGTCGCCCGGGTGGCCGGGTACACCTCCGCGCTTCAGGAGGCGGGCCTCGGGCGGGAGCCGGATCTGTTCCTTCGCACCGAGCTGACCCGTGAGAAGGGATACGCGGCGGCACGTGAGCTGCTGTCCCGTCCGGACCGGCCCACTGCCGTGTTCACCGCCAGCGACATGCAGGCCATCGGGCTCTATCAGGCCGCCCGGGAACTCGGCCTGTCGATCCCCCGGGACCTGAGTGTGGCGAGTTTCGACGACCTTCCCGTCGCAGCGTGGATGGACCCGCCGTTGACGACCGTGCGCCAGCCGCTGACGGCCATGGCCAGGGCGGCCGCGGAACTCGCCCTCGGTCTCGGCAGCGGCGAGGACGTGCCGCAGACCAGGCTCGACATCGCCACGTCACTGGTGGTCCGGGACAGCACCGCCCCGCCGGCGTCCTGAGCGACTGCCGCCGCCGTCGGCGGCACTGCTCGGCGGCGCACCGTGAACAGCGGTTCCCCCGTGCTACTTGGGCTCCTTGCGGGCTGCCCGCGCCGGGCGAGCCTTCGGCGGGGCGGTGCTGGCCCGGACAGTGAGGGTGGTGGCGATCTCGAGGCCGACCTGGCCCACCTCCTCGCCGCGGCCGAGCGCGAGAGCCAACTCGGTCGCGGCCACGGCCATTTCGGTCAGCGGCTGATGCACGGTCGTCAGCGGCGGTTCCACCCAGGCCGCGATGGGCAGGTCGTCGAAGCCGACGACGCTCAGGTCCGCCGGGATGGACAGGCCCAGCTCGCGGGCGGCCTGGTAGACGCCCACGGCCTGGAGGTCGTTCGCGGTGAACACGGCGGTGGGCCGGTCGTCGCGGGACAGCAGGTCGCGGGCGGCCGCGTGCCCCTCCTCCCGGGTGGGCCGGGTCTGCACCAGCAGGTCGGGCTCGGCGGGGACGCCGGCCTCGGCCAGTGCGGCGAGGTATCCGGCCTTGCGGGCCAGGCAGTACGGGTGGTCCGGGCCGCTCATCATGGCGATGCGCCGGTGTCCCAGGCCGAGCAGGTGCCGGACGGCGGTGTGGCCGCCGCGGAAGTTGGTGGCGCCGACGAAGGGCACGTCGTCCGGCAGGTCGTCGATCGGGTGGATGACGACGAACGGGATGCCCTTCGCCTCCAGTTGCTCGCGTTCCTTCTGCGAGAGCTGGGACACGGACAGCACGCAGTTGGGACGGCGCCTGACAGTGTCGTCGATGGACATGGGCTGGCTGTCGTGGAGCGCGAGCTCGGAGACCATGACGCCGACGCGGTTCCTGCGCGCCACCCGCTCCACGCCGCGGATGATCTCCACCGCCCACAGGCTCTCCAGCTCCCGGAAGACCAGCTCCACCACCTTGGCGCGGGTGGCCACCGACTTCCGGTAGCCGTAACGGTTGATCAGTTCTTCGACGCGGGTCCGGGTCTGGTCGGAGACTCCCGAGCGACCGTTGAGCACCTTGGAGACGGTGGGGATCGAGACGCCGGCGGACTCCGCGATGTAGGCGATGGTGACGGAACCCGGCTTGTCGTCAGGAGAGCTCTGCTCGTCCGCCGTCGGCTCGCCCGATCCGTTGTCCGTCACGTTCGCCCTTCCTCGACCATGGCTCCACCCGGGACCCGCCTCCTGGTACGGGAGGGACGGCTGCGACGTGCGAGCGTGCCTTGCTGGGGTCATTCTGGCATCCCCGGCCCGGGGCGGAGCCCCTCATCAGGCTTCACCCGATCGGCGTCGCCGGTCCCGCGGCCTCCTGCCCGCCGGTTTCCGGGACGAGCCGGAGCACGACGGCGGACGGTGCGGCGGGGAGGGTCAGCTTCAGGGCGGCGCTCTCCTGGTTCCAGTGGGAGCGTGCCTGACTGGTGGAGGGGTACAGCACCTCCGCGCGTACGGCGGCGTCACGGAACTGCGGCAGCGGGAGCACGGTCGTGTCCTTCCCGCCCGGGCGGCGCCAGACAGTGAGGTAGGTGGTGGCCGGGGTGTGCAGGGCGAGGGCGATCCACGGGTCGTCCCAGGCAGGGAGTCCGAGCGGCCAGGTGGGCAGCGCGGTGGCCAGGTCGGCGCGCAGGGCCTTGTGCGCGGCCACCGCCTCGGCGACCAAGTCCTGTGCGGCGGGCGACAGTTCCGGGAGCCGCCCGGAGAGGTGGATCCGCCCGAGCAGGGCGTTGGCCATGGTGAAGGCGACCTCGTCGAGGGTGTCCTCCGGCTGCGGGTAGGCCCAGACGGCGCCCTGTTCGGGGGTGACCGCGGTGGGCGCGGAGGCCGCGATCGGCGCGTAGAGCGTGAGGTTCTGCTGGTCGCTGGTGGACTGGAGCTGGAGCCGGGACAGCAGCGCGTAGTCGGTGCGCATGCCGCCGGAGGCGCAGTTCTCCAGGACCAGGTCGGGGTGGCGGTCCAGGACGCCGTCCAGCCAGTCCAGGTGGGCGCGGTTGTGGCCGAGCAGGCCGTCGGCGGCAGCCTCGCCCGGGTTCCCGCTGGTGCCCGGCCCGGGGTCGATGTTGTGGTCCAACTTGACGTAGCCGATGCCGAGTTCGCCGACCAGGCGGTCCACCACCCGGTCGAGGTGGTCGCGTGCGGCCGGGTGGCGCAGGTCCAGGTGGTAGCGGCCGCTCTCGACGACCCGGACGCCGTCGCGGCGGAAGAACGCCTCCGCCGGCAGCGAGTGGGCCAACGGGCTGGTCACGCCGACGACTTCGGGTTCGAGCCAGAGGCCGGGGACCATCCCGAGCTGCCGGATGCGGTCCAGCACCTCGTGGATGCCGCGCTCCCCGGGGAAGCGGGAGGACGAGGGCTCCCAGGCGCCGACGCCGGTCCACCAGTCGCCCTCGTTGTCGTCGTACCAGCCGGCGTCGATGACGAAGTACTCGGCACCCGCCGCGGCGGCCGCGTCGATGTGGGGGAGTAGTTTGGCCGTGGTCGGGTCGCCCATCAGGCAGTTCATGTAGTCGTTGAAGATGACGGGCAGGCGCCGGTGGTCGGGGTGCGGTCGGCGGACGGCGCGCCGGTACCGGGTGAGCGCCGCGAAGGCCTCGTCGGGTCCTTCGACGCCGAAGGCGATCGCGACCGGGACGGTCTCGAACGAGGCGCCGGGCTCCAGCAGCCGGGACCAGCCGTGCCGTCCGGCACTCGGTCCGGACAGGGCCAGGTATGCGGAGTCGTCGTGCTCGCCGCACTCCCAGTGCCAGCCCCCGCCGTTGTGCTCGATCTGCCACACCCACGTCCGGCCGGTCCGGCGGTCGGTCAGCCCGCCCATCGGCAGCCGGTCGCAGCTGGACCACGTGCCCTGCCCGGCGACGGCGAAGCCGCCCTTGCCGTACCGGTAGTGGACGCGGCCGCTGAGGACCGGTGAGCTGAGCCGCATCGGCCGGCGCTGCCAGCGGTACTCGGCGAGCCAGTCGTTCTCCGCCCACAGCAGGTCGGCCGCCTCGAGGTCCGCATCCGCGGTGAGGCCGCCCAGCACGAGGGAGGTGACGGACTCCAGGCGCAGGCTCTGGGTGCTCTCGTTGCGGATCACAACCTGGCTGCGCAGCGCCGGGACGCCGTCGGGGGAGCTGAGGACCACCTCCGCGGCCAGTCCGCCGGCCGGGTCATGGAGCTGGACGGTCAGCCGGTGCCAGGCGCCGTCCCGGGCTGCGGTGTGCCCGCGGTAGCGCAGGTCGGCGCCGATGACGGTGTCGATCACCCGGTGTCCGGACCAGTGGTGGCCGTGGTTGGTGGTGGTGGCTTCGACGAGCGGCAGGGGCGCCGCCGCGGGCGGTTCCGCCGGCAGTTGCCCGGGGACGCCGAACCGGCGCAGCCGTGGCGGGCCGTCCGGGTCGGTGCCGATCTCCAGGTGGAGGGCGTCGTGGCCCCAGCGGATGGTGGGGGATTCCTCGGTCATGGGGATTCCTTTCCGGAGGAACGGTCAAGGGAGGCAGGGGAGTTCAGAACCTTCGGAGTACGGCGCAGCCGCCGGGCGGCAGTTCGCTGACGCCGGTGCCGGTCAGCAGGTCGTGGCCGGGGTCGGGCAGCGGCACCGCGTCGCGCCGGTGGTTGAGCAGGAACTGCCAGGCGCGTCCGTCGGCGGCCCGGCGGGGGTCACTCCTCGCAGACGTATGAACGAAAATTTCCTGAAGGGGCGGGAGCGCCCGGTGCGCAGCCAGCCGCCGGGGAGGCTCGGAGTCAGAGGAAAGAATTGACGTGCTCATGGCCAAACGGTTCGTTGCCGCAGAAATTACTTGGAAACAACCAAGAAATTTTCCTGCCCAGCACCTCGGCGCCGTCGGTGACCAGGGCATCCACCCAGCGGGCCGCCCGGGCCCCCGCCGGAAGCTGCAACGGGCTCTCCGGCACGGCCCGGAGCGGCAGTTCGGCCTGCCAGGTGATGAACTCGGTGGTCTGCCGGGCCTGGAAAGCGCGCCAGGCCACGTCGTACTGCGGCTGCGCGTTGCCCTCCGGGGTCCACAGGTCGGCCCAGGTGGTCAGCCGGTGCCACCAGTGGACCAGGCCCCACTCCCGGTTGAGCGTCTCCACGTCCCCGTAGCGGGCCCGCAGGTCGTCGACGAAGCGCTGGAAGACGCCGTGGTTGTGCGGCAGCCGGCAGCCGGGTTCGTTGTCGGCCTGGAAGCCGATCACGGCCGGGTGGTCGGCGTGGCGGGCGAGGATGCGGCGGACCACGCGCTCCGCGTGGAAGCGGAAGGCGGGGTGGGTGATGTCCATCTCCTGGCGGGCGCCCCGCGGGGCACGGCGGCCGATGGCGTCCTCCGCGGCGATCTCGGGGTGGAGCCGGGCCGGCCACGGGGGACGGCATAGGTCGGGGTGCCCAGCACCACCGCGATGCCGCGGGCGTGTGCGGAGTCGAGGACCGGCTGCAGCCACTCCAGGTCGAAGCGGCCGCTCGTAGGCTCCCAGGTGGACCAGACCGACTCGCCGACGCGGACCACCGTGAAGCCGGCCTCGGCCATCAGGTCGAGGTCGGCTTCGATGCGGTCCATCCGGTGGTACTCGGGGTAGTAGGCGGCCGCGAACAGCACGCGGGGCGGAAGCGTGGTCACGGCGGTCCTCCGGCCGGGGCGGTGCGGCCGGCCGAACACCGGCCGGTCGCACGGGGGTTGACCTGGGTGCTCCGGTGCGGAGGTCCGGGGAGGAGGCTCCGCACCGGGGCGGTTCGCGGTGCCGGCTGGTCCTGGCTCAGGTGGCGGTGCCGGTCACGGTCGAGCCGGAACGGGTGACGTGGTAGGTGACGGTGGCGCCGCTCCAGAAGTGGAAGGTGAGCGTCACCGGGGCGCCGTCCTTGACCGTCTTGAGGAAGTCGGCCTTGACGGTGGTGGTGTTGTTGCCGTAGTCGGGGCGGTAGTTGTCGAACGACTGGAAGGTGGTCCAGGAAGCCGGGCCGGCGGCGGTGCCGTCGGCGTAGGTGGACTCGACGTTGGCCATCAGGTCACCGTTGAACTGGGTGGGTATGGTGAGTCCGTCCTCGGTTCCGGTGGCGTCGGTCATCACCGGCTTGTCGTACGAGCGCACGAAGAGTTTCCACGGGACGCCGTCGGAGTACCGGGCCTCGAGGGTGGCGTCGACGCCGGCAGCACGGTCGCCGGCGAGCCGGGTGAGGGCGTCGGCGGTCAGCGTCAGCCGGTCGCCGTTGAGGGTGTAGTCGACGAACGGGATCAGCGGGCGGTCGCCCTGCCAGAGGCCGGTGAACGAGAGGCCGTTGCGGTTGAGCGTGATGGTCTGCGCCGCGATGGGACCGGACTTCGGCAGGAAGATGTTGTCGGTGGAGGCGGTGCCCGAGCGGGTCCGCCAGGAGCTCTGGATCAGGGCCTTCATCTCGGGGACCTGCCACTTCATGGTGGAGCGGTTCAGGAAGTCGTTGGCGGCGTCCCAGACGGCGGAGGTCATGCCGTTGATGCGCGCCTCGTAGTTGACGTGCTCGAAGTACTTCAGCATCTCGCCGCGTTCGACCACGCCGGAGTACGGCGAGGTGAGCAGGCCGTACTCGCCGAGATAGACGGGGATGCCCTTGGCCACGAAGGTGTCGTGCACCCGGGCGAAGCCGTCGGTCAGGTCCTTCTGGGCCGTTGCGTCGTAGGCGGTCCCGTTGGCGATGTTCACGCTGAACGGGTACCAGCTGTAGTAGTGCACGGTGGCGACCAGGTTGGGGTCGTGCAGCGAGCTCATCGTCGTGGACAGGTCGTCGAGCCAGTGCTGGGCGTTGTTGGTCTCCTCCGAGGGCAGGACGAGCAGGCGGTCCTTGTTCCCGCCCCCGGAGTTGCGCACGACGTCGTGGAAAGAGGTGTTGAGTTCCCGCAGGTACTGGGTCTTCTGGGCGTCGGTCGCGTTGGAGAACTGCGGCTCGTTGATGCTCTCCATGAGCAGCTTGCGCGGCTCGTCCTTGAAGGTGGTGGCGATCTGCTGCCAGGTCGATTTGAACCGCGCCATCACGTTGTCGTGGTCGGTGGACATGTTGGCGATCCACTTCCACGAGTCGTGGTGGACGTTGATCTCGACGTAGAGGCCGTCCTCCAACGCCCAGTCGACCACCTGCTTGACCCGCTTCATCCACACGGGGTCGATGGTGTACGGGGCGGTGTCGGACTGGTGGGGGTACCAGGTGACGGGAATCCGGACGCTGCGGAAGCCCTGGGCGCGGAGACCGTCGAACGTGGCCTTGGTGGTGAGCGGGTTGCCCCACGAGGTCTCGTCGGGGATCGCGTCGAAGGTGTTGCCGAGGTTCCAGCTGGGCTGCATCTGGGCCACGGCGGCCATCGCGCTACGGGGGGTGTGGTGCGCTGCTGCCGGCGCCTGGCCGGCCGGTGAGGCGACGGCGGTGCCGCAGGTGAGACTGCCGGCGGTGACCACGGCCGCCAGGAGCCCGGCCGTCCGGTGCAGGCGGCGGTTGTGTGGGCGGGCGGCGCGCGGTGTGCCCTTCTGCTGTGCGTCGTTCACGGTTCGTCCCTTCGGATGAAATGGGTGGTGGGGCGAGGAGGCCCCTGACGCGTACTCAGGGGAGCGGGAGAGGCTCGTAGTCGAACCAGTCGAAGCAGACCGTGCCCGCGGTGGCGTACAGGCCGATCACGCGGCCGGTGAAGCCGCCGGCGACCTCGGTCGACAGGTAGCGGCCGTCCACGGACGCCAGGTCGCTCGTCGTGCCGTCCGCCGTTCCGACCGCGAAGACGAGCGAGTCCGGGCCCCTGCGCGCGTCGTGCGGCTCGGGGGCCGGGCCGGTACGCACGGACAGGACCAACGGGCCTGCGGGGAGCGCGCGTTCGGCGACGACGGACCGGACCGGGCCGATCCGGGCGATCACCCGGACCCGCCCGTCGGCGTCGGCCTCGATCGCGTAGTGGTGGCGCTCGTCCAGCCGCATGGCCAGGCCGCCGGTGCCCGTACCGGGGTCGATCAGCGTGCGCGCCTCGAAGGCGAGGTGCTGCTGGCGGCGGCCGACGAAGACGACGTCCGGCTCGTCGAGGGAGCTGCCGCGGGCGCGCAGGGTCAGCCAGCCGTCGCGCTCCTTGGTGCCGACCAGTTCCGCCGGGCGGTCCCGCAGCGAGATCCAGCAGGGCCGGAGCTCGGCGGCATCGAAGTCGTCCCGCTCGGGCAGCGGCTGAGGCGGCGACACCTGCCAGGGAAGTTCCGCGAGTTCGAGGCCGATCTCGCCGATCACGGGCCAGCCGTCCTCCCAGGTGACCGACGCAAGGAAGGTCTCACGTCCCAGCACGTGCCAGCCCGGGGTGCCGCCCTGAGGCCTGACGCCCAGCAGCACCATCCACCAACTCCCGTCCGGCGCCTGGACCAGGTCGGCGTGCCCGGTGTTCTGCACGGGCTTGGTCGTGCTGCGGTGGGTCAGGATCGGATTCGCGGGGCACGGCTCGAAGGGCCCCCGAGGAGAGGGGCCACGGGCGATGGAGACGGCGTGGCCGCGCTCTGTGCCGCCCTCGGCGATCATCAGGTACCAGTACTCGCCGATCCGGTACAGGTGCGGCGCCTCGGGCGCGGCGGCGCCGGGCGTACCGGACCACACGCGGTACGGCTCGCCCAGGGTCTCGCCGGTGTACGGGTTGAACGGCACCTGCCCGACGCCCGCGACGGTGCACCAGCAGTTGCCCTCCTCGTCCCAGGCCAGGTCGGGGTCGATGCCGGGCACGCCGGGCGCGTGAACGGGCTCGGACCAGGGGCCGGCCGGATCGGTCGCGGTGACCACCAGGTTCCCGCCGCCGGAGACGTTGGTGACTATGAGCCAGAAGCGCCCGTCGTGATGGCGCAGGGTCGGCGCGTAGATGCCTCCGGACGAGGACGTCTCCACGGGCAGCCGCAGCTGGCTCGGCCGGTCGAGGACGTTACCGATCTGCGTCCAGTTCACCAGGTCGCGGCTGTGGAAGATCGGCACGCCGGGGAAGTACTCGAAGCTGGAGCAGGCGAGGTAGTAGTCCTCGCCGACCCGGCAGATGCTCGGGTCGGGATGGAAGCCCGGGATCACCGGGTTCGTCGCGACGGTGGACGGCTGGGGCGTCGGCATAGGGCAGGTCCTCGGTAGGGAAACGGAAGGGAGGGCGTTGGGGACGACGGCCGTGCCTCCCCTCACGGAGGTACGGCCGCCGTTGGCTCTCAGGGGGTGAAGGTGAGGGTGGTGAGGCGTTGTTCGCCGGTGAGGATGACGCGGAGGTCGTGGACACCGGTGGGTTGGTGTCCGGTGAGGTCGGCGAGGACGGTGGTCCAGGTGTGGCGGTCGCCGGTGGAGGGGACCGTGACGGTGGTCAGCAGGCGGTCGCCGGTCCGGAGTTGGAGCTGGGCGGTGCCGGCGGCGGTGCGGGAGACCCGGAGGGCGACGGAGCCGGCGCCGGTGAGGTCGACGTCGCGGAAGAGGAGTTCGCCGTGCTCGGCGGTGGGGGTGACGGCGTCGCCGTGGGTGGGGGTGGCGTCGACGAGGGTGATGTTCTCGTAGTCGTCGAAGTCGGCTGCGTGGAGCGGGACTTCGAGGACGCGGCGAGGCTCCGGTGCGGGGCCGGTGACGGTGAGGGTGGCACTGCGGACCGGCCGGCTTGCCGAGCGGGCGGTGATCAGTTCGTAGCGGCCGGGGTGGACGGTGAAGGCGCTGGTGGCCACGTCCCAGTGGGCGAGGGCGTCGGCGGCGGGCAGGGTGAACTCGAGCTCGGTGGTCTCGCCTGCCGCGAGGCGGACTTTGCGGTAGGCGGCGAGGCGGAGCTGGGGCGCGTGGTAACGGGCGTCGAGGTGGCGGGTGTAGAGCTGGACGGTATCGGTGCCGGGGCGGGTGCCGGTGTTGGTCACGGTGAGGGTGGCGGTGACCTCCCCGTCCGCGTCCAACTCGGTGTGGCCGAGCTTGGGTTCGCCGTAGTCGAAGGTGGTGTAGGACAGGCCGTGGCCGAAGGGGTAGAGGGGTACGGGCTGGTGGTACTGGTAGGTCCAGCCGGCCTTGATGATGTCGTAGTCGAGGGGTGCGGGGAGTTCGTCGTCGCTGCGGTACCAGGTCTGGGGGAGGCGGCCGGTGGCGTCGGTGTCGCCGCGCAGGACGGCGGCGAGCGCGCGGCCGGTCTCCTGGCCGGCGTGGGAGGTCCAGACGATGGCGGGCAGGTGCCGGTCGGCCCAGTTCACCGCGTAGGGATAGCTGGACATGACGACGAGAACGGTGTCGGGTTGGACGGCGGCGACTTCGCGCAGCAGCCGGTCCTGCTGCGGGGGAAGCCGCAGCCCGGCGCGGTCCTGGGTCTCGCGGCCGTTGATGTGAGGGTCGTTGCCGAGCACGACGATGGTCACGTCCGCGGCTTGGGCGGCGGCGACGGCTGAGATGATGCCGTCGCGGACGGTGGTGCGGGTGAACCGCAGGGCCTGCTCGGGGGTGTCGGCGGTCATGGTCAGCTCGCCGGTGGCGGGGTCGGCCTGGGCGTAGCGGCCGGTGAGCTGGTTGCGCAGCACCTCGGTGCCGTCGGTGGCGGGTTCGAGGTGGAAGGTCTCGTGGACGAACCAGTCGCCGGGCTGGTCGCGGTGGGCGGTGACGCGCTGGTCGGCCGCGCGCAGGGAGGCGTACCGGCCGGTGGCGGCGGAGCGGAGGGTGAGCACGCCCAGGTCCCAGTCGAACAGGTCGAACTGGGCGGCGGCGTCCGTGTCCTGGGCCTGGCCGAGCACCAGCAGGCCGTCCTCGCCCACGGCGGTGACCGCTTGCCCGTCGGTGGTGCGCAGCACGATCCGGTCCACGCCCTCTACCCCTTCGATGCCGAGGCCGTCGGAGACGGTGACGCGGTAGGGGTGGGTGCCGCTGTACCAGTCCTCGAACAGGGTGCAGGCCAGCGGCCCGACCACCGCGATCCGCCGCTCCGGGGCCAGCGGCAGTAGCCCGGTGTTCTTGAGCAGTACCACCTGTTCGGTGGCGGCGCGCAGCGCCAGGGCCTGGTGTGCGGGGGAGTTGACGACGTCCCAGCCGATCCCGGCGTAGGGGTCGAGGTCGGGGTCGAACTCGCCGAGGCGGAAGCGGATCGACAGCTGGCGGCGCACCGCCCGGTCGATGTCGTCCTGGGTCAGCAGGCCGCGCTCGAGGGCGGCGGTGATCCGGCCGATGGTGACGGGGCTGTCCTCGCCGTGGTCGGTGAAGGAGTCGATGCCGGCCTTGAGCGCGGCGGCGTGGGAGGCGGCGTGGTCGTCGAAGTAGTGCTCCGGGTCGACCAGGTTGGAAGGGGCTTCGGCGTCGCTGACGACGAACAGCTCGTGACCGGTGGGCTCGGCCCAGCGGCGCAGCTCCTGCTCGAGCAGGGGGCTGACGTGGCAGGGGCGGCCGTTGACGAGGTTGTAGGCGGCCATGACGCCGGTCGCCGCGCCGGTGGCGATGGCCAAGCGGAAGGCGGCCAGGTCGTACTCGTGCAGCACCCGGGGCCGAATCGCCGAGGAGGTGGTGCAGCGGTCGTCCTCGTTGTTGTAGGCGAGGAAGTGCTTGAGCACCGGGGCCGTGCGCAGGTACGTCGGGTGGTCGCCGGTCATGCCCCGGCAGAACGCCGTCCCCAGCCGGGCGGACAGCAGCGGGTCCTCGGAGTAGCCCTCCTCGTTGCGGCCCCAGCGCGGGTCGCGCAGCAGGTTCACCACCGGCGCCCAGCCCTGCAGGCTGTTGCGGCCGGTGCCGCTGACGGGCGGCCGGTGGTGGTGGAAGGCCCGCTGCTCGACGGAGATCGCCGCCGCCACCTCGCGGACCAGGTTCTCGTCCCAGGTCGCGCCCAGGCCCACGGCCTGCGGGAAGGTGGTGGCCTCGCCCAGCCAGGACACGCCGTGCAGGGTCTCGGTGCCGGTGCGGAACTCGGCGACCCCGAGACGCGGGATCGCGGGCGAGTACTGGTGCAGCATCGCGATCCGCTCCTCGAGGGTCAGCCGGGAGAGCAGGTCCTCGACGCGCTCGGCGAGTGGGAGCCCCGGATCGCGGAAGGGCAGCGTGACGGCAGCGGTGCTCACAGGTGGAAGTCCCTTGCAGGTGTGTGTGAGGCAGGGTGGAACGCCCAGGACGGAAGGGCCAGATGGCCGGCTCCGGTGGTCCGAGGGCGGTGGTGAGGATGGCGTGTTGAAGCGCTTCGACGCTGGCATGCGCCCAAAGGACTGTCAAGAGAAAGTTTCCAAGAAAACCCTGTTCATGTTGCGGGTGAGATTTTCCGCCGCACCTCTTGCATCGTGCGTGAAGCCACTCCTAACCTCTCGGCATCATTCAAGCGCTTCGACGCTCCGCAGGGACGCGACGACAACCTGCCGGTTGCCTGCATGTCGATGGTGCCGTTCGCACCGTCCCCTCCACACCGCCGCACACCCGCACGTCGCTCGATACGGATCGTCACCGGCGAAGGGCCGCCCACCATGAGCATCGCAATGAACCGCAGAGCCTTCGTGAACGGCGCAGTCGCCGTCGCCGGGGCTACTGCCCTGTCACCCCTACTGTCCGCCTGCGGCGGCGGCTCCTCCCGCAGCAAGGGCGGGACCAACTCGAAGAGCGGCCTGAGGGCCGCGCTGCCGGACTACGTGCCGGGACAGGCCGTCAAGCCCGACATCCCCTCGGTGCGGGGCGCGGCAGGCGCGTTCACCGACCCGGCCTTCCTCACCTACCCGGCCAAGCAGATCTCGACGGTGTCCGGCACCCCGGGCAAGGGCGGCAGCTACACCGCCGTCACCCCGCTCTGGGGGACCATCCCGCCGGCCAACAACTCGTTCTACCAGGCCGTCAACAAGGCGCTGGGCGTGAACCTCACCATCAAGCCGGCCAACGGCGTCAGCTACGACACCATCGTCCCGACGATGACCGCGTCGAAGAAGCTGCCGGACTGGATCCAGCTGCCCACCTGGTGGAACGCGGCGTTCAACATGGGGGGGCTGGCTGGTACCCAGCTGGCGGACCTTACGCCGTACCTGGCGGGGGACAAGATCAAGAAGTATCCGAACCTGGCCGCCCTCCCCACCTTCGCCTGGCAGGTCGGAGCCTGGGAGGACAAGCTCTACGGCATCCCGTGCAGCGCCAGCGGTATGCCGCTGGCCGGCCACGTCTTCTACCGGGCCGACATCCTGGAGTCGAAGGGCATCACCGCCGACCAGGTCAAGTCCGCCGACGACTACATGAGCCTGGGCAAGGAACTGACCAGCGCCAAGGCCGGCGTGTGGGCGTTCGGCGACGTGTGGACCTACCTGTCCCTCTCCTGGGGGCTCCCGCCCGGGTGGACGGTCAAGGGCGGGAAGCTGGTCCACGCTTACGAGTTGCCCGAGTTCCTGGAGGCACTCGACTGGCACTACAAGCTCGCCAAGTCCGGCTATGTGCACCCCGACGCCTTGGCCGGCAACGCCGACGCCAGTGCCACCCGCTTCTACGCGGGCAAGGAACTGATCCAGGGCGGCGGCACCGGCGCCTGGACCCTGTCGGACCGCCAGTCCGGCACCGCCGCGAACAAGAACTACCGGCGCGGGGCGTTCAACGTCATCGCCGCCGACGGGAAGTCCAACCCGCAGATCTTCCTCGGCGCCGCCTCCAGCGTCATCAGCTACCTCAACGCCAGGCTCTCCCCGGACCAGATCGAGGAGCTGCTGGCCGTCGCCAACTACCTTGCGGCGCCCTACGGTTCGACCGAGTACACGATGATCACGTACGGCGCCGAGGGCGTCCACCACACGATGGTGAACGGGATGCCCAGCTACACGGACGAGGGCAAGAAGTACGCCCAGCCCACCACCTACAACTTCCTCGCCTCGCCCCCGCAGGTGATCAGCAACCCCGGCGCCGACCAGGTGACCAAGGACTACACGTCCTGGTTCGCCCGCACCGCCCCGCACGTCTACAAGCCGGTGTTCTACGGCATGAACATCACCGTGCCGCAGCGGTACGCCACCGCGGCTGCCGCGAAGTCGGTCGTGGACACCATCACCGAGGTCACCCACGGCCTGAAGAAGGTCTCCGACGTCCAGGCCGCCGTGTCCTCCTGGAAGTCCAGCGGCGGCAACCAGTTGAAGAACTGGTACCAGACCGAAGTCCTGGACAAGTACGGCACCGGCCAGTAGCAGACGACGTCAGGCGGCGGGCCGCTCGGCCCGCCGCGGAGCGAGGAGGAACGGTGGCCGGCACGTTCACCACCAAGACGAAGAAGGCCGGCGGAGGCAGCTCCGGCGGCACCGAACCGGCGGCCGACACGGAGCCGGACGCCAACGGCCGCGCCCGGCCGAGGACGCGGCCCGGGCGGGCCCAGGAGGGCGGACTGACCTGGCGGCTGCACCTGCGCCGGGACAGGTCGTTGATCCTGATGACCCTGCCGGCTGTCGCGCTGCTGCTGGTCTTCAACTACGCGCCGCTGTTCGGCCTGATCACCGCGTTCGAGTACTACGACCCGCTGGTCGGCGTGCTCCACAGCGACTGGGCCGGGCTCGACCAGTTCCGGACGCTGTTCAACGACCCGCTGTTCTGGGGAGCGCTGCGCAACACCCTCTGGCTGAGCTTCGTGCAACTGGTGCTGTTCTTCCCGATCCCGATCGCGCTGGCCCTGGTGCTCAACTCGGTGATGAGCGAGCGGCTGCGGAACTTCATCCAGTCGGTCGTCTACCTGCCGCACTTCTTCTCCTGGGTGCTGGCCATCACCATCTTCCAGCAGATGCTCGGGGGCGCTGGGGTGCTCAACCACTTCCTCGCCCAGCACAACCTGGTGACCTGGGACGTGATGACCGACCCGAACACCTTCGCGCTGCTGGTCACCTCGCAGGCGGTGTGGAAGGAGGCCGGCTGGGGCATCATCGTGTTCCTCGCGGCGCTGGCCGCCATCGACCAGAACCTCTACGAGGCCGCCGCGGTCGACGGCGCGGGCCGGTGGCGCCGGATGTGGCACATCACCCTGCCCGGCATGCGCGGCGTCATCGTGCTGATGCTGGTGCTGCGGCTGGGCAACGCGCTCACCGTCGGCTTCGAGCAGTTCCTGATCCAGCGCAACGCCGTCGGCCACGACACGGCGGACGTGCTGGACACCTTCTCCTTCTACTACGGCATCACCACCAACAACTACAGCTACGGCGCCGCCGCCGGGCTGTTCAAGAGCGTGATCTCGCTGCTGCTGATCTGGGGCGCCAACAGGATCGCGCACGCCTTCGGTGAGGACGGGTTGTACCGGAAATGAGCCAGACGCTGACGCACACTCAGAACCGGCCCGCCCTTCGGCCCGACCGCAACAAGGGCCGCCCTGCGTGGGACGAGAAGCCCGGCGCCGCCGGACAGACCCTCAAGGGCGGCGTGCTGCTCCTGGTCCTCGCCGTCGTACTGGTGCCGCTCTGGATCGTGGTGCTGACCAGCTTCTCCACCAGCGGGGCGATCAACCGCGCGGGTGGCCTGGTACTGGTCCCCGACGGCCTCACTCTGGACGCCTACCGTGCGGTGCTCGGGGACGGCCCGGTCACCAGGGCCGTGCTGGTGAGCCTGGTGATCACCGCGGTCGGCACCCTCCTGTCGATGGTCGTCTCGGTGCTCTGCGCCTACGGCCTCTCCCGCTCGCGCTCGTTCGGACACCGCACCATCCTCATGGTGCTGATCGTCACCATGTTCGTCAGCGGCGGACTGATCCCCACCTACCTGCTCGTCACCGGCCTCGGCGGCTACGGCCAGTACTGGGCGCTGATCCTGCCCGGCGCGGTCTCCGTCTTCAACATCCTGGTGCTGCGCGCCTTCTACTCCGGCACGGCGGCCGACCTCATCGACGCGGCCCGCATGGACGGGTGCAGCCAGTGGCGCACCCTGTGGTCGGTGGTACTGCCCACCTCGCGCGCGGTCACCGCGGTGATCGCCCTGTTCTACGCGGTCGGCTACTGGAACTCCTTCTTCAACGTCATGCTCTACATGCCGACGGAGAGCGCCAAGTGGCCGCTGCAGTACGTGCTGCTCCAGTACGTCAGCTACGGCCAGTCCATCCCCGGCACCACCAACTCCGGGTTCGGGTCGCTGCACCAGCAGAGCGCACCGTTGTCCCTGCAGATGGCCGTGGTGGTGCTGACGCTGGTCCCCATCCTGCTCGTCTACCCGTTCATGCAGAAGCACTTCAAGACCGGTGTGCTCACCGGCGCCATCAAGGGCTGACGGCACGTCAGCGACAGAACGAAAGAGGGAACCACCGGCAGGGTGACACCGGCCGAGGTGGCCAAGGCCGCGGGCGTCTCGCCCAGCACGGTCAGCTACGTGCCCAGCGGCAAGCGGGCGATCTCCATTCTGCCGCCGAATGCTCGCCGACTCCGTCGCCCGGCTCCGGGCGCTGGGATAGCCGGCCTTGGATCCGGGTCGTTGCTCTTGCTGTGAAAAGCGCAGACGGCGTCGGTGATCGGCGACCGGCCGTACTCACCCGCCACTTGAGAAGAACAGAGGAAACACCTTGTCCTACAGCATTGTCGCGGGCGGTCTGGAGCGGCACACCGCCGCAGAGATCCTCCGCATCGAGCCCTGGGGACCGGACGCCGTCCGGGTGCGGGCCTCGTCCGGGACCATCGACCCCGCCGCCCCCGGTGCGCTGGAGAACCCCGCGCCCTGCCCGCACGCCGAACTGTCCGTATCGGAGGACGGCTGTGCCCGCCTGGTCAACGGCCGCCTGGCTGTCGAGGCCTCGGCGGACGGCCGGTTGAGGTTCTGTCACGCCGTCTCGGGCCGCGAACTCCTCGCCGAGAGGAGCCCGTACGCGCATCACGCCGGCTCTCGCGTCCATGCAGCGGGCGGCCGGACGGAACAGTCCTTCGAAGCCTACGACGGTGAACGGCTGCACGGTCTGGGGCAGCATCTGCACGGGCGTCTGGACCAGAAAGGCTGTGTGATCGACCTCGTCCAGGCCAACACCGTGGCGGCCATCCCCTTTCTGCACTCCTCGCGCGGCTACGGACTGCTGTGGAACAACCCCGCCACGGGCCGTGTCGAACTGGGTGCCGACACCACCCGGTGGTCCGCCGACGCCGGGCGCGTCGACTACTGGATCACCGCCGGCGACACCCCGGCCCAGATCCTGGACGCCTACACGCAGGCCACCGGACGCCCGCCCCTCCTGCCCGAGTGGGCGTCCGGATTCTGGCAGTCGAAGTTGCGCTACCGCACCCAGGACGAACTCCTGGCGGTGGCACGGGAGTACAAGCAGCGGGGACTGCCGCTGTCCGTCATCGTCTGCGACTTCTTCCACTGGTCCAGGATGGGCGACTGGCGATTCGAGGAGAGCGAGTGGCCCGACCCCGCCGCCATGGTCAACGAGCTGACGGACCTCGGGGTGAAACTCGCCGTCTCGGTGTGGCCCACCGTCGAGCCCGGCAGTGACACGTACGACGAACTGCGCTCGGCCGGACACCTCGTACGGGACACCGACGGCCGCCTGCTCACCTTCCCGTGGCCGTCCCGGTACGGCGGAGATGCGCTGATACGCCCGATGGCGTACTACGACGCCACCCACCCCGGAGCACGCGCCGCGCTGTGGCAGCGGCTGAACGACAACTACCGTTCGAGGGGTGTGGCGTGCTTCTGGCTGGACGCCTGCGAGCCCGACCTGCCGCGCGATCACTCCGACCGCGCCGTCTACGCCGCCGGGCCGGCCGCCGCGGCCGCGAACCTCTACCCCCTGCTGCACGCCCGCGCGGTCGCCGACGGCCTGCGCGCGGCGGGCGAGGACCGGCCGCTGTCGCTGATCCGCTCCGCCTGGGCGGGCAGCCAGCGGTACGGGGCCCTGCTGTGGTCCGGCGACATCCCCACCACCTTCGACTCCCTCGCACGCCAGATCAGGGCCGGCCTGAACGTCGCGATGAGCGGCATTCCCTGGTGGAACACCGACATCGGCGGCTTCTTCGGCGGCAACCCGGACGACCCCGCGTACCGCGAACTGCTGATCCGGTGGTTCCAGTACGGCACCTTCAGCCCCGTCATGCGGCTGCACGGGGACAGGAAGCCCAACCACCCCACCTTCTCCACGGACATGACCGGGGGGCCGAACGAGGTCTGGTCGTACGGGGAGGAGGCGTACGGCATCCTCCGCGACCACCTGTTGCTGCGCGAGCGCCTGCGCCCCTACCTGCGGCGGCTGTCCGAGGACGCCCACCGCACCGGCGCCCCGCCGATGCGCCCTCTGTTCTTCGACTTCCCCGAGGACGAGCGCG
This sequence comes from Streptomyces sp. DF42, assembly GCF_058267695.1. Taxonomy (NCBI): domain Bacteria; kingdom Bacillati; phylum Actinomycetota; class Actinomycetes; order Kitasatosporales; family Streptomycetaceae; genus Streptomyces; species Streptomyces sp. DF42. Next base: position 7,594,470 of record NZ_CM177859.1, read on the forward strand.
CCTGGGAGGTGGACGACCAGTTCTTGCTCGGCCCCGACGTGTTGGTGGCACCCGTCTATGAGGCGGGCGCCCGGGTCCGCCGGGTGTATCTGCCGTCCGGCGCCCGCTGGCTCGACCCGGTCACCGGAGACGTCGTGGAGGGCGGAACGACGCTCGACGCGCAGGCCCCACTGGAACGCATCCCCGTCTTCGTACGGCAAGGGGCCGACGTCGCAGCCCGGCTCGGCTGACCTTCCATGAAGCGCAACGAAGGAACGAGCAGTCATGCGGTCCCTCTCCCGCAGCGCACGCTCGCTTCTAGCCTCATGCTTTCACGAAGGGGGTTGTCCGACTGGTGATCGCGTAAGCAGAAGGCTCCTCTGACCAGCGGGAATGAGGATTGTCGAGGTCTTTGTTCCCGCACCAGCCGGAGGCACTGTCCAGGTGACGACCTGGGCAAGATCCTGCTGGACGCCGCGCTCGCGGTGGCGCGCCGGGTGGGGACTGCCTGGCCGATGTGGGCATGTTGCGGGCCGTGCCGACCGGGTTCGGGCCGGCGGCCTCCGACCCGACGGTCTCGCGGCTGGTCAGCAAGCCGGCGTCGGGTGGGCAGCGGGTCTTGGCCGCGTTGCGCCCTGCCCGGGCTGAAGTACGTGAACATGTATGGCGGTTGGCCGGTGACGCGGCGCCGCACGCGGGCGGGCAGGTGATCGTGGACATCGACGGCGTCCTCGTCCTCGCGCACTCCGAGAAGCAGGACGCCGCCGGACGATCCAACGCCTCTGCCCGATACGTTGACGCCCCGGGGCACGGGCCGGGCATGCCAAGTGCGGGCGGAGGTTCCGAAACCCTCGCCGGACTCGGGCCGGGGTGAGGCGGCCGGGCTCGGCGGGCTTCTCCCAGGGACGCCGGAGGTCCGCAGCAGCAGCGCGGAGGAGCCGGAGTTGGGTGTGGGCGGCGATGACGAGCCAGGTCCAGCGGTCTGCGAAGGTGTGCGAGGAAGTTGACGATCTCCCACCGGGTTTCCGATCGGGTGCGTCGACTGGCCCGTCGAGTCCGGCTGTCCTTTGGCAGGTTCGTGTTGCGTGGCGCCGGCACCGCGTTGGGCACCGGGTTGGCCGGGTGGTTCATCCGGTGGCTGCAGAGCCGTTGATCAGGTGGGTGCCGCAGGAAAAAGGGTTGGCATCGCGGCACCCCTGTCCCGTAGCTTGTGTGCAAGCCGTTGAGTGCGCGTGAGTGCTCGCAAGAACAGGAGGTGAGGACCGTGATGACTGTCGTTGCGCTGGGTGCTGCCCAGATCCAGAAGTTCATCCACCCCACCCCTGTGGCCTCCGGCTGAGCCTTCCTGCATCGTCTGCGCTGGCGAGCGCGTGCGGCCGGGGCTGCCCCTGTGAAGGGCTTCCCTTGAATCTCTCTTCTCTTTCGGCTTCTTCGGCTTCCTCGCACCCTCTCACCCCGTACGGCTGGGACGAGGGATGGGAAGCCGAGTTCGCTCCCTACGCCGAGCACGGTCTCCTGCCCGGCCGCGTCGTCCGGGTCGACCGTGGTCTGTGCGACGTCATCACCTCGGTCGGCACCGTCCGTGCCGACACCGAGTTTGTCGTCCCGCGTGACCCGATGAAGGTCGTGTGCACGGGCGACTGGGTCGCTGTCGACCCCGAAGGCAGCGACCCGCTGTACGTGCGTTCCCTACTGCCGCGCCGTACCGCCTTCGTACGCTCCACCTCCTCCAAGCGGTCCGAGGGGCAGATCCTCGCCGCGAACGTCGACCACGCGATCGTCGCCGTGTCCCTCGCCGCCGAACTCGACCTCGGCCGCATCGAACGATTCCTGGCGCTGGCCTGGGAGTCGGGCGCACAGCCGCTGGTCGTGCTGACCAAGGCCGACCTGGTGCCGGACGCGGCGACGCGCTCGCATCTCGTCCAGGACGTCGAGCTGTCGGCGCCGGGCGTGACCGTGCTGACGGTCAGTGCCCAGGACGGCGACGGGCTCGACGCCCTCGTGTCCCTCGTCTCCGGCGGCACCGCCGTGCTGCTCGGGCAGTCCGGCGCGGGCAAGTCCACCCTCGCGAACGCGCTCCTCGGCGCCGAGGTGATGGACGTGCAGGCCACGCGCGACATCGACGGCAAGGGACGCCATACGACGACCACGCGCAACCTGCTCGCCCTGCCCGGCGGGGGTGTCCTCATCGACACGCCGGGGCTGAGGGGCGTGGGCCTGTGGGACGCCGAGGTCGGCGTCGGACAGGTCTTCTCCGAGATCGAGGAACTGGCCGGGAAGTGCCGCTTCCACGACTGCGCGCACGAAGCGGAGCCGGGGTGCGCGGTGCTGGGGGCCGTCGAGTGCGGGGAGCTGCCGCACCGGCGACTGGAGAGCTACCGCAAGCTCATGCGGGAGAACCAGTGGATCGTGGCCAAGACCGACGCGCGCCTTCGGGCGGAGGTTCGGCGGGAGTGGAAGCGGAAGGGGGCCGAGGGGCGGGCGGCGATGGATCTGAAGCGGCGGCGTTGGCACTGAGCCGGTGTCTTGGCGCTGAGCCGGTGTTTGGGGGCGCCGTCCTCTGGGGGCCGCGCCCCCAGCCCCCCTTCGGCCTGAACGGCCTCGTCCTCAAACGCCGGACGGGCTGAAATGCGCCGGCCGGTGCTGTGTCTTCGGGTGGCGGTGGTGTGTCCTCAAACGCCGGACGGGCTGAAATGAATCAGCCTGGGCTGAAACGAATCGGCCCGGGCTGGGGAGCTTCGTGTCCGAATTCCGCCAGCTCGGTGTGGTGGCGGGGTGGAGACTGGGAGGCGTGAGGGACGAAGACAGCAGGTATGAAGCCGTGCGGAGCCGGGATGCCCGGTTCGACGGGGAGTTCTTCTTCGCTGTCGAGACCACGGGGATCTACTGTCGCCCCAGTTGCCCGGCGGTGACGCCGAAGCGGCGCAATGTGCGGTTCTTCGCGACGGCCGCCGCCGCGCAGGGCTCGGGATTCCGGGCCTGTCGGCGGTGCCGGCCGGACGCCGTGCCGGGGTCGGCCGACTGGAACGTGCGTGCCGACGCCGTGGGGCGCGCCATGCGGCTGATCGGGGACGGGGTCGTCGACCGGGAAGGCGTGGCGGGACTCGCCGCGCGGCTCGGGTACAGCGCCCGGCAGGTGCAGCGGCAGCTCACCACCGAACTAGGCGCAGGACCGGTCGCGCTCGCCCGGGCCCAGCGCGCGCACACCGCGCGCGTGCTGGTGCAGACGACGGAGCTGCCGATCACGGAGATCGCGTTCGCGTCCGGTTTCGCCAGCGTGCGGCAGTTCAACGACACCATCCGGGACGTGTACGCGTCCACACCGAGCGAGCTGCGGGCCACCGCGCCCAAGAGCGGCAGGGCTGGCCGGCGTGCGGCCACCCCCACCGCGGGGATCCCCCTGCGGCTCGCCCACCGGGGCCCGTACCAGGCCGACGCCGTCTTCGACCTGCTGGCGGACGAGGCCGTGTCCGGTGTGGAGGAGGTGAGCGGGGAACGCGGGCGGCGCACGTACCGCCGCACCCTCCGCCTTCCGCACGGCACCGGCATCGTCGCCGTCGACGAGCGCACCGGCACGGCGAAGTCCGCCTCCGGTGCCCACCCGGGCGGCTGGCTCGAAGCCCGGCTGCACCTCACCGACCCCCGCGACCTGACCACCGGCGTGGGGCGGCTGAGGCGGCTCTTCGACCTCGACGCCGATCCGTACGCCGTCGACGAGCGGCTCGGCGGCGACGAACGGCTCGCTCCGCTGGTCGCCGCCCGGCCGGGGCTGCGCTCCCCGGGAGCCGCCGATCCCGACGAACTGGCGGTGCGGGCACTGACAGGCCCGGCGGAGGCCGAGAGGCTCGTGCGGCGGTACGGCAAGGCGCTCGACGCCCCCTGCGGCAGCCTCACCCACCTCTTCCCCGAGCCCGCCGTCCTCGCGGAGGCCGAACCGGACGGCACCCTCGGCGCGCTCACCGCCGCCCTCGCCGACGGCGCCGTACGTCTCGACCCGGGCGCCGACCGCGACGACGCCGCGGCCGCACTGCTCGCCCTGCCCGGCCTGGACGCCGACATGGTCGCCGTCATCCGCACCCGGGCTCTCGGCGACCCCGACGTCGCCCCGCCCGGCCCGGAGGTTCCCGACAGCTGGCGCCCCTGGCGCTCGTACGCCCTGCAACACCTGCGTGCCGCAGGAGAGTTGGACTGACTCATGAACATCCTCTGGACCCACGTCGACAGCCCGGTCGGACCTCTGCTCCTCACCGCCGACCCCACCGGCGCCCTGACCTCCCTCTCCGTGCCCGGGCAGAAGAACGGCCGCACGGTGCAGGAGGACTGGCGGCACGACCCCGGCCCGTTCCGGACGGCCGAGGAACAGCTCTGCGCCTACTTCGCCGGTGAACTCAAGGACTTCCGGCTGGAGTTCAGCACGGCGGGCAGTGAGTTCCGGGAGAAGGTGTGGGCGGCCCTGGACTCGGTTCCCTACGGGGCGACCACGACGTACGGCGAGATCGCCGCCCGTATCGGCGCTTCCCGTGCCGCCGTGCGGGCCGTCGGCGGCGCGATCGGAGCCAACCCGTTGCTCATCGTCCGGCCGTGCCATCGCGTGATCGGCGCGGACGGGGCCCTCACGGGGTACGCGGGCGGCCTTGAGCGAAAGGTGCGGCTGCTGACGCTGGAGGGATCCCTTTAGTTCTGCAGCTAGTCCTCCAGGCCCCAGCTGTGGATCCGCCTCGGATGGATGCGGATCAGCTCCTCGCTGAAGTGTGCGCCCAACTCGTGCGGGCCGGTGAGGAGTTCGGCCTCGCCGCGGATGTCGACACCGCGCACCTTCCACGGGTGAAGGCTCGCGATGTCGTCGACGACCAGGGCGACCTTGGGGTTCTGCCGGAGGTTGCGCCACTTCTTGGTGGCGCCCAGGTCGTACCCGCCGACCAGGATCGTGCCGTCCTCCTGGGGAAAGAAGCCGACCGGGTTGGCCTGCGGCTGCCCGTGCGGGTCGACGGTGGCCAGCCGCCCCAGCCGCTGCGACGTCAGATACGCACGCTCGGCCTCGCTGAATTCGGTCATGGCAGTCACCCAAACACGCCCGCCCACCCGGCACATCGGTTCCTCGCCCTAATGCCGCGGGCCCACGCCCGTCGCGTCGGGACACCGGACACAGGCTGGAGGGACTGCGGAGACAGGCCGGCGGGACTCTGGATACCGGCCGGCACGGCTCCGGGTATCGGCCGGCGGGCCCCGGCACTCAGCCCCAGATCACCGCGCCCAGCCACGCCCCCGCGATCAGCAGACAGGTGAACAGCTCCGCCAGCACGCTGGAGCCGCCCGAGCGCATCGCGGTGCGCAGTGCGGCCATCGCCTCGCCGTGCCGGCCCAGGCGGAGGCGTTCGCTGAGGTAGATGCCGCCCATGAAGCCGGGGATCGCGCCGAGCACGGGTATCAGGAAGAAGCCCAGGAACGCCCCCGCCCCCGCGTACACCCCCATGCGGGGGGTCGCGCCGCTCTCGCGCAGCCGTCTCGGCGGCAGCGCCCAGCGCACCACCTGGGAGAGGAACAGCGCGACCGTCGCACCCACCAGGACCCACCAGGACACCGCCTGCGGATCCTTCAGCGCCCACCACAGGACCGCGGCCCACACGAGCCACGATCCCGGCACCCCGGGCACCAGCACTCCGCACAGGCCGAACAGGAGGACCAGCGCGACCAGCAGGAGGTCCGACACTCCCATCTGACCAGAGTGCCGGACGGGCGGAGAAGCCGCAGGTCAGTCAGTGCTCATCCGGTCCCGTTCCCGGGCCACCCAGCCCCGTTCGTACGCGTGCCAGCCCAGCCGCAGCCGGGTCGTCACCCCGGTCAGCTCCGCCAGTCGCTTCACCCGCCGCTGCACGGTCCGCAGGCCCAGGTCGCGCACGGCGGGTTCGGCCGCCACCGCCCGGTACTCCTCCGCGAGCAGCGCGGCCGCCGGCTCCGCCTTCTCCAGTTCGTGCCGCTGCTGGGTGAGCAGCGCGCCCAGCGCCACCCCGGGCGGCGCGGCCACCCAGCGTCCCGGCCGGGCCGAGGACTGGGCGGCGAGCCCGCGCCGCTCCAGTCGCCGCGGCGCACGTTCCGTGTCGTGCTCGCCGAGCGCGGGCCGCCGCGCGAGATCCGGCACGTCGGCCGCGCCCACGGGCACCAGCGCCCGGTACGCCGACTCGTGCGTCTCGTCCAGCCCCAGCACTGACAGCATCAGCCGCCGCCCTTCTCCGAAGAACCAACCCCGCGATGCCTGCGTACGGTGGCGGAAAACAGCCACGGCGCAAACCCGCCTCGCAACATCATCGCCGTGGCACCCGGCACTCTGCCAAGGTGTCGCCATGTCGCCACGACCGTGTTGATCAGCGACTGTGTGCGGCGCAGGGTACGACGGCGACGCACAGCTGATCTCCAGGGACATGGGTCACACTCGGCTCCGGTCCGACCGGCTCCTTGGCGTGATCCGGTCACCGAGAACGTGATCCGGGCCCGAAACGTGCCGTCGATGCACCGCCGGCGCGAAGGGGATTCGGGCCCGGGGCACTCCGGTGTCGCCGGGCGGCTCTCCCGTGGGGGTGGATCCGCCCGGCGACTTTGCTGCGCACCGCAGTTCGAGGACTCACCCGACGCGCCGTCCTGGGCGGGGATGCCGTGGCGGTTTTTCCTGATGCCCCGTTTTCATACGGCCCATGCGGTGGACAATTAGGGGCATGAGCCAGCAGGGGGGAAGTTCCACCGGTCACGAGGACGACTGGTGGGGACAGCTGTACGACGACTCCACCGAGGACACGGGCCCCGCGCCCGCGCCCGACAGCCTGGACGACCGGTTCGCGTCGGTGGCGGGAGCGGTGGGCGGCGGGGCCGATTCCGGGGCGGAGGCCGTGGACGAGGGGGTGACCGCCGCGGGATCGGGAGTCCCCGCGCAGCGCCCCGGTGGTGCCGAACCGGCAGAGTCCTCGCTCGGTTCCGGACTCACCCGGCGACGCGCGCCTTGGGAGCCGCCGCCCGACAGCCCGGGCGGACCGGAGACATTCCCGGCGGGACCTGAGGCGTGGCCATACGAGGACGGCAGCGAGCAGACGCCTGCGGACCGCGGCTCCACGGAGACCCCCGCGACGACGGTGCCCGCCTCCCGGACGCCCCCCGACACGCCCCAGACCGCGTCGGCCGATCGCGGCCCCGGGCAAGCCCCGGCCCTGGCGGACGGCGCCCGCGACACGCGGATGAACGAACCCCACCCCCCGACACCGGCCGTGGCGGATCCGATCACGCAGGCCCTCGCACCCGACGGGCTCCGGACCTCGGCTCCCGGCGAGGCTTTCGCCTCCGACCTGCTCGACGCCCCGCCACCCGTTCCCCATGACCTCCCGGCCCCCCAAGACCGTCGCACCGCCACCCACGTCGATATCCCCACCTTGCCCCCTGCGTCGGTCGACTACGTCGGTTCGGGGCCGCCGACCTATGACGCCGAACCCACCGCGCTGCCGCCCGCCGATCCGGACGACCTCGACGACCTCGTGGCGGACACCGTGCTCGACGGGGCCCGCTACGGTGCCTGCACCCTGCGTGCCGTCTCCGTGCGAGGGGACTCCGCCCGGTACCGGGGTGAACCGCGCCGCGACTCCCTCCTCACCGCCCGCTTCGGCACCGGTGAACAGGCGTTGATCCTGGTCGCGATGGCCACCGGCGCCCGGGCCACGCCCGGAGCGCACCGCGCCGCGGCCGAGGCCTGTCACTGGATCGGCCGGGCCATCGGCCGCAGTCATGCCCGGCTCGCCGAGGACATAAGGGCGGCCAGGCGCGGCGACCTCAAGTCAGGCCTGCACCGCCTCACCGACCGCAGCCTCGGCAAGCTCCGCGCCAGCGCCGCCGAGCAGGGCATCGACCCGGAGGAGTACTCCGCCACCCTGCGCTGCCTGCTCCTGCCCGCCGACCCGGAGTGCCGTACCCGCGTCTTCTTCGGCGTCGGCACCGGCGGGCTGTTCCGGCTGCGCGATGGCGACTGGCAGGACATCGAGCCGCGCGTCACCGACGCCGTCGGTGACGCGGTCGTCGGCTTCGGCTCGCTACCTGCCGAGACGCCCGAGGGCGACCGCCTCACCATGGACCTGGGCATAACGACACCTCCCAGCCCGTACGACCCCGCCCCCGAGCCGCCCCGCGAACCCTTCCGGTTCCGGGCCTCCGTAGCCCACACGGGCGACACGCTCCTGATGTGCAGCGGCGGCCTCGCCGAGCCGTTGCGCGGCGAACCCGACCTGTGCCGGTATCTCACGACCCGGTGGACCGGACCCACCCCACCGGGCCTGGCCGCGTTCCTCGCGGACACCCAGGTCCGGGTCAAGGGGTACGCGGACGACCGTACGGCTGCCGCCGTTTGGGAGGCGTGAGGGCCCCCGCTGTGAATGCATGGACCCAGAGGGATCCACGGAGACCGAAGGGCATGAGACCGCCATGGCCAAGCAGAACATCGCCGAGCAGTTCGTCGACATCCTTGTGCGCGCCGGAGTGAAACGCCTCTACGGCGTCGTCGGCGACAGTCTCAACCCGGTCGTGGACGCCGTCCGCCGCAACGCCGCGATCGACTGGGTGCACGTACGCCACGAGGAGACCGCCGCCTTCGCAGCCGGCGCCGAGGCCCAGATCACCGGGAAGCTGACCGCCTGCGCCGGTTCCTGCGGGCCCGGCAACCTGCACCTCATCAACGGCCTGTACGACGCCCACCGCTCCATGGCGCCCGTCCTCGCCCTCGCCTCGCACATCCCCTCCAGCGAGATCGGCCTCGGCTACTTCCAGGAGACCCACCCCGACCAGCTGTTCCGCGAGTGCAGTCATTACAGCGAACTGATCTCCAACCCGAAGCAGATGCCGAGGCTGCTCCAGACGGCCATCCAGCACGCCGTCGGGCAGAGCGGGGTGAGCGTGGTCTCGCTCCCGGGCGACATCGCCGACCAGCCCGCCCCGGACAAGGCCGCCGAGACCGCCCTCGTCACCTCCCGGCCCACCGTCCGTCCCGGCGACGCCGAGATCGACCGCCTCGTCGAGATGATCGACAAGGCCGGCAGGATCACCCTGTTCTGCGGCAGCGGCACGGCGGGCGCGCACGCCGAGGTCATGGAGTTCGCCGGGAAGATCAAGTCGCCGATCGGCCACGCGCTGCGGGGCAAGGAATGGATCCAGTACGACAACCCGTACGACGTCGGCATGAGCGGCCTGCTCGGCTACGGCGCCGCCTACGAAGCCACCCACGAGTGCGACCTGCTGATCCTGCTCGGCACCGACTTCCCGTACAACGCCTTCCTCCCGGACGACGTCAAGATCGCGCAGGTCGATGTCAGGCCCGAGCGTCTGGGCCGCCGCTCCAAGCTGGATCTGGCCGTGTGGGGCGACGTACGGGAGACGCTGCGCTGTCTGATCCCGCGGGTGCGGGAGAAGCAGAACCGGCACTTCCTCGACAAGATGCTGAAGAAGCACGCCGACGCGCTGGAGGGGGTGGTCAAGGCCTACACGCGCAAGGTGGACAAGCACGTGCCCATCCACCCCGAGTACGTGGCCTCCGTGCTCGACGAACTCGCCGACGACGACACGGTGTTCACCGTCGACACCGGGATGTGCAATGTCTGGGCCGCCCGCTACATCTCACCCAACGGCCGCCGCCGCGTCATCGGTTCCTTCTCCCACGGCTCGATGGCGAACGCGCTGCCCATGGCGATCGGCGCCCAGTTCACCGACCGCGGGCGGCAGGTCGTGTCGATGTCCGGGGACGGCGGGTTCTCCATGCTGATGGGCGACTTCCTGACCCTGGTGCAGTACGACCTCCCCGTGAAGGTCGTCCTCTTCAACAACTCCTCGCTGGGAATGGTGGAGTTGGAGATGCTGGTGGCGGGCCTTCCCTCGTACGGCACCACGAACAAGAACCCCGACTTCGCCGCGGTCGCCCGTGCCTGCGGCGCCCACGGCGTGCGCGTCGAGAAGCCCAAGGACCTCGCCGGTGCCCTGAAGACCGCCTTCAAGCACAAGGGCCCGGCCCTCGTCGACATCGTCACCGACCCCAACGCCCTGTCCATCCCGCCGAAGATCAGCGCCGAGATGGTGACCGGCTTCGCCCTGTCCGCCTCGAAGATCGTCCTGGACGGAGGCGTCGGTCGCATGGTGCAGATGGCCCGTTCCAACATCCGTAACGTGCCTCGGCCCTAGGTGTATTGATCACGAGCGTTGTTAACGGTCGTGATCAATACACCTAGGCGCCGTCCGGTACCTCGGCGGGCACCCACTGGCGCACGCCGTGGCCGTTCGTGCCGTACCAGTAGCGTGGCAGGCCCTTGATGCTGCTCGTGCGGAACGGACGACCGTGGTCGTCGATGCGGACCGTGCCGGTGCGGCCCTGGGAGGACCAGTCGAGTTCCAGGTACCACGCACAGTCGTACATCTCGGTCGTCGCGGTGGTGAGCAGGACCTCCGGGTCCTGGGCGGAGACGCGGTAGGGGAACTTCACGGCGGGGGCGGGGTTTCCCCTGTCGTCGGCGCCGGAGACCGCGCGGGCGATGGGGCGGTTGATGTCGAGGTTCACGTCGAAGTAGCGCGGGCCGAGGCCGCCGCCGCAGCCCTGCGCCATGTCGTACGTGGTGCCCTTGAGCGAGGTGCCGCGGCTGACGACGCGGACCCGGAGGGCCTCCAGGACCACGGCCGTGGACGACTTCCCCTGCACCGAGATCTGCACCATCGTCTGCCGCCCGTGCACCGCCCCCTGCGTCGCCGCCCAGCCCGCGGCGTCCTGCGGCACCGGCGGCGGGGGCACCTGGTCCGGCTCCTTGCCGATGACGTAGTCGTGTGCGCAGCCCCCGTCCCAGATCTGCGAGTCGGTGCTCCATGTGAGGGGCAGGCCGGCGGCCGGCTTTCCGGCGCCGGTGGGGTCGGCGTTCGGGGCGGACGAGCCGGCGGCCCTGTTTTTCGTGCCGGGTGCGGACGAGCCGCCCGACGCGCTGGGGGAGGAACTCGCGGACGTCTTCGTCTTCGACGAGCTGTGGGGCGATGGGAGAGCGGTCGTCCCTGGGCCGGAGGAGGAGCGCGGGGCGGCCGTGTCCGAGGAGCGGTCCGTCGACAGCGCGGACAGAGTGCCGAGGGTCGCGAGCAGCGCACAGGTGGCGGCGGTGGACGCCAGGACCCGTCGGCGGCGGTACCAGGGGCGGACGGCGGGGGAGGGCCGGGGCCCTTCCACGACCTCCGGCACGACGGCCTCCTCGACGGGAGCCGGTGCCTGGTCCACCGGCCCCTCGACGGGAACGGACGTCCGGTCCGCCCTCTCCTCGACGACAGCCGGTGCCTGGTCCACCGGCTCCTCGCCCGCCGCGGCCGCCGTACGCACCCGCTGTCGTGCCGCCACAGCGAGCAGCCACAGCCGGTGCAGTTCGAGCCGTTCCTCCGGCGTCGCCTCGCAGAAGGCCGCGAGCCGCTCCACGGGCGCGAAGTCCTGCGGTACGGCTTCGCCCGCGCAGTAGCGGTGGAGGGTCGAGGTGTTCATGTTGACGCGCCGGGCCAGGGAGCCGTAGCTCCGGTCCGTGCGGTCCTTCAGCCGGCGCAGCAGCGCCGCGAACTGTTCGACGTCGTCCTGAGTCGACACCGTTCTCCCGTCCTCACGTAAGTTTCCGCATCCCAGGCACTCCCTATACCTGCACGTCAGATGGGCTGGGATGGTTCCACCGTCGCCGAAAGGGCGTCGGGCGTTGCGCCGGGCTCCCGTGACGGCCGATGCTCTTGGTGTCGCACCGACCAGGGCCGGACCGACCATCCGCCGTCGCTGCGACATCCGACACCCATGCACTCATCCACGGGGGACATCCATGCCCAAGCGCACCAGAGCAGGCGCGCTCGTCGCACTCGCCGTCACGGGTCTGGCCGTAGGACTCGCCGGACCGGCGGCCGCGGCACCGAAGGCGCCCGGCTTCCTCGCGGCGGCCGACCTGCCGCCGCACCCCTCCTCGTCCTGGACGGCGGACAAGGTCACCGTGGGCGTACCGGAGGCCACGGACCAGGACACCTGCCTGCGAGCGCTGCCGGGACACGAGTGGGCCTGGCACCGCGACTTCCGGACCGACCTCGACACGGGCGCCCGCCAGATCACCGTCGTGCTGCCCGACACCCGTGCCGCCGCCCGGCTGGTCTCGGCGCTGGACAAGGACATCAGGTCCTGCCCGGAGCGGATCGAGGGAGCCGACCCGGAGACCGAGGCCACGGTGAAGGACTACGGAAAGCTCTCCGTCGAGGAGGGCGCCCACGTCTACGGCCTGCACACCGGGACCTCCTGGGGCGCGACCGACATCCGCCTGCTCTCGGCCGGCCGCGACGGGCGCACGGTCACCGTCGTCGACTGGGGCCAGATGGGCGACTTCGCCGACGCCCCGGTGAAGGCCTTCAAGAAGACGACCACCACGGCCGTGAACAAACTCCACTGACCGCACCACCAAACAGCACCACCGGGGCCGCCCTCCCGCACGGGGGTCGGGCGGGCGGCCCTGCATCGACCGAACTCGGCACTACACGAAAACGGGGAAACACCATGAACAGCAAGACCCGCACCGTCCTGACCGCCGGCGTCCTCGCCGTCGCCCTCGGCCTCGGCGCCACCGCCCAGGCCTCCGCCGGCGCACCGCGCAGCGTCAGCGGCACGCCGTCCGACAACGTCACCCGCATCGCCGACTTCTACGGCGCCTACATCGACGCGGTGACCGACGAGGACAGCGGCAACCTCGGCGAGGCCCTGCGCAGCCACTACCTCACCACCGGCTTCCAGAAGGAGCTGAAGGCCTGGGAGGAGAGGGAGCACGCGGACGGCGTCCTGCGCGCGCAGAACGTCCCGCTCTCCTGGAAGGTCACCGACGACGGCAGCACGAAGAAGTACACGGAGGCCGTGGTCACCCTCACCTGGAGCAAGAACAGCACCACCAAGGTCGTCGTCGACATCACCCGAGACACCCGCAAGATCTTCCACATCGGGGAGAAGGGCATCGGCGGGAAGTAGGGCGGGCTGCGGCCGCTACGCCGGCCGCAGCCGCACCGTGAGGATCTGGAACGGCCGCAGCTCGAAGTGCAAGTCGCTTTCGTGCTGCGGCCGTTCCAGCAGGTCCGTCACCTCGACGCGGCCCACCGGGAACGCGGGAGCCAGCGTGGCCCGCGCCCGCCCGCCCCGGGACTCGTAGAGCCGTACCACCACGTCCCCGCCGCGGTCCTCCGCAAGCTTGACCGACTCGACGGTCACGGCGGGGTCGTCGACCTGGACCAGAGGCTGGACGACCGGCGCTCCGGCCACCCGCAGCGGCAGGTTCAGCGCGAGCCCCTCGGCGACCGCGCCCCCGACATCCGCGCCCGGCAGCAGCGCGTAGGTGAAGCGGTGCGTGCCCAGGTCCGTCTCCGGGTCAGGGCTGTGCGGGGCGCGCAGCAGCGTCAGACGTACGGTCGTGCCGAGGCCGTCCTCGTGCGGGGTACGGGTCACGTCGTGGCCGTACGTCGAGTCGCCGAGGACCGCCACGCCGTAGCCCTCCTCCGCGACCCTCAGCCAGCGGTGCGCGCAGATCTCGAAACGGGCCGCGTCCCAGGACGTGTTGGCGTGCGTCGGGCGGTGGACGTGCCCGAACTGGATCTCCGCCGTGGAGCGTTCGGCGTGCACATCGATCGGGAAGGCGGCCTTCAGCACCTTCTCGGACTCCTGCCAGTCGACGTCCGTGACGACGTCGAGGCGCCGGGCCCCGGCCGCGAGGCGGATCTCCTGCGTGATCCGTGACGTCCCGAACGACCGCGTCACCCGCACCACCGCCCGCAGCGGTCCGGACTCCACCAACTCCACGGACTCGACGTCCATTTCGCGGGTCGGGCCGCCACCGCCGTCACCCCACCCGAACGGCACCAGCGATCGCGTCGCCCGCCCCTTGTCGGCGAAGTTGCGTTCCGCGTGGGCGAGTTCACGGCCGTGGAGCTGGGAGTTGTAGGTGTCGACGGGCGGGAAGTGGGTGAAGACGCGGGTGCCGTCGATGCCCTCCCACCAGAAGGTGTGGTGGGGCATCCTGTTGGACTGGTTCCAGCTGAGTTTCTGGGTGAGGAACCAGCGGATTCCGGCCAGTTTCGCGAGCTGCGGGAAGGCGGCGGTGTAGCCGAAGGAGTCCGGCAGCCAGATCTCCTCCGTCTCCACGCCGAGTTCTTCGGCGAAGAACCGCTTTCCGTGCACGATCTGCCGGGCCAGCGCCTCACCGCCGGGCATGTTGGCGTCGGACTCCACCCACATCGAGCCGACGGGCGCCCAATTGCCTTCCCGCACCGCCTTCTTGATCCGCTCCCAGATGTGCGGCTGATGCTCCTTCACCCAGGCGTACTGCTGGGCCTGCGAGCAGGAGAACACCAGCTCGGGGTAGTCGGCGGCGAGCGCCGTGACGTTGGCGAAGGTGCGCGAGGCCTTGCGGACCGTCTCGCGCAGCGGCCACAGCCAGGCCGAGTCGATGTGCGCGTGCCCGGTCGCGGAGATCCGGTGGGCGCTCGCCGAGGCGGGCCTGGACAGGACGTCCGCCAGCGTGGCGCGGGCCGCCGGTGCCGTCCCGGACACGTCGTGCAGGTCGAGGGTGTCGAGCATGTCCTCCAGCGCCCGCAGGATCTCGTGCCGCCGGGGCCGGTCCATGGGCAGCTCGTGCATCAGCTCCGAGAGCACCTCGACGTCGAGGACCAACTGCCACACGGCTTCGTCGAGTACGGCGAGGTCGGCAGAGCGGAATCGGTAGACGGTCCGATCCCCGGCGGTCAGGACGTCGCCCAGGTGCGTGGGTTCGAAGCCGTGCAGTACGGCCGGATTGGCGGCCGCCTCCAGAAGCAGATGCACCGGTTCGCCTCCGCTTGCCGGGGAGGCGACGGGCAGGTGGCGGTTGCGCGGGTGAACGCCCTTCAGGGGCACGCCCGCGGCGTCGTAGAGCAGTCCCTCGGCCTGGAATCCGGGCCCGTCGCCGGTGAACCCGGGGTCGATCACCGCCTCGACCCGGCGGCCGGCCCACTCCTCGGGCACCCGGCCCGTCAGGCGGAACCAACTCGTCGACCAGGGCTTTCCCCACGCCGTTCCGGTGGCGAAGTCCTCGTATACGGCCTGCAGCGCCTGGTCCACCGGCACCGGTTCGCCGGGAACATGCCACACGGACACGACCAGTGGCACACGCTCCGCGTACTGGGCGGGCCGTACGAACTGTCCCATGGCGCGCTCCAGGCGCGCCTCCACCAGGGTTCGGTCGTCGTGCACGGCGGCTCCCTCGGCGCTAGGACGGCTCTGGCACCTCTGTCCAAAGGGTCTCTCTACCCGGCCAAAACCCCTGCATCCGTGGCCGAACACATGGTCGTTGACGAGGAGACATGACTGGCACGTGTCCCGTGGGGCATGGATCCCGTGAACGTGTTCGACAAGGAGGGGGCCGACATCGGCACGCGGGCGGGGGTCATGAAGAGGCAGGCGCAAGGGGGCGGTCCCATGGCGATGGGGACCTACTCGGCGAAAGCGGCGCAGGACAGGGCCGACGGCGGCAGGGACCACGCGCAGCCGTCCCAGATACGGCAGATACGGCGGAGACTGGGCCGGGCGGACCTGAAGGCGGTGCCCGAGGCACGCAGGGCACTGCGCGAGCTGCTCAGGCAGTGGGGCAGGCCAGGTCGGTCGGAGACAGCGGAGCTGCTCACCAGCGAACTCGTCACCAACGCAATCATTCACACCGACCACGACGCGGTGCTGACGGCCACCGTCGGGCCCCGCGGACTCAGGGTGGAGGTAAGGGACTTCGTGGCGCGCAGACCCAGGCTGAGGGCGTCGAACACCGACGACGGCACGCACGGAAGGGGCCTGGTCCTGGTGCAGTCCCTCGCGGACGCGTGGGGGGTACGGGCGCACGGGGTGGGAAAGGTCGTCTGGTTCGAACTCGACGCCGGAGCGGCATGAGCGGGCAACGGGAAGGGGGCGTGGTCCGTGGACCACGCCCCCTTCCCATGACGGCCGTATCTAGCCGAACTGCTGCTCGAGGTCCTTGAGCTTGCGCTCCAGGGAGTCGAGGCGCGGCAGGGCCATGGTGTCGTCCTCCGCGGTGAGGTCCACGGTGACCGGGTCAGAACCGCCCTTGCGGACGGGCTGCAAGGACGGGCGAGAGCGTACGGGCAGCGGTTCCGGGGTCGATATGGCAGGCTCCGCTGAGACCGCGGCGGAAGCCCGCTCCAGGGCCTGGGGCTCCACCTGGCGTCCGCCGCCTCGGCCGGTGAATCCGCGGTGGCCCCGGCTGATGGCCTTGAGCTGAGCGCGTTCCAGGCGGTCGTGCTCGCGCCGACGCAGCCGGTTCGCGTCCTTCTGCCGCTTGTCCTCGCGGACCTCGTCGACCGCCTCGTCCAGGCTGCGTACGTTCTCCAGCAGCATCAGCGACCAGGCCCTGTAGGTCTCGCGAGGAGCGCGGAGCCAGCGGACGATACGGATCTGCGGCAGCGGACGCGGCACGAGACCCTGCTCGCGCAGCGCGGCCCGGCGGGTCTGCTTCAGCGCGCGGTCGAAGAGGACGGCCGCAGACAGGGACATGCCGGAGAAGAACTGCGGCGCGCCGTCGTGGCCGAGGCCCCTGGGCGCGTGCACCCAGTTGAACCAGGCCGCGGCGCCCGCGAACGTCCACACCAGTATCCGGGAGCCGAGGGCCGCGTCACCGTGGCTGGCCTCGCGCACCGCGAGCACGGAGCAGAACATGGCCGCGCCGTCGAGGCCGAAGGGCACCAGGTATTCCCAGCCGTTGGTGAGGCCGAGGTTCTGCTCACCGAAGCCGACCAGGCCGTGGAAGGAGAGGGCGGCGGCGACCGCCGCACAGCAGAACAGCAGAACATAGGAGGCGGTGCCGTAAACAGCCTCCTTGCGCCTACGGCGCTCCTCGCTGCGCTCCCACGTGTCGTCCTTCGCGTGCTCCCCGCTGGACCGCTTGCTGCGCGCGAGCACCGCCACCGCCGCCAGCATGCCCAGGAGCAGTACGGCGCCCGGAAGCAACCAGTTCAGCGATATGTCGGTCAGTCTCATCTGGGGTCCCTTGCATTGGGATAGGGCGTAACGCCCGCCATAGTGGCCCAATCCCACCGGCCCTCAGGGGGTTTCGGGGCAAGAGGCCGCCAAGGAAGTGCAAGGGAATGCCCAGGGCGGCGTTCTGCTCGAACTGCCGCGTGAGGGGCGGGAGTTGAGTTCGAATAAGACTACCCGTACGGGTGGTTCCACGGAAAGTTCCTGCGGCAAGTGAGGAAGTTGTGAAACGCCTGTAACCGAGCGGGTGATCTCTTCGGGGGGATCTTACGGGACGGCCGACGGACGGTGCGCCTGAGGGTCCCTCAACTCGCTGCGGCGGCCGGCGGCTTGGTGGCCGGTCCGAGTCGGTGCGCGGGCGGGTGGCGCAGGTGTCCGCGAGGTGCACCGAGTAGAACATGCAGCAGTCCACCCGGTCGCGGGCGGGCAGCGACTCCCCGTCCGGTCCGGTCGGCTCCCGGAGGGCCGCGGACCCGGCGTACGGCTTGGTGGCGTCCGGCGGCAGCGCCTCCGGTTCGTGTGTCGCCCGCCGCACCTCGCCCCACGGGGCGCGCCCGCGCCGCCGCATGCGCGGCCCGAATCCGGCGAGACGGGTTCGAGGTGTTCGGCCACCGTGGCCCGCACCTCTGCTCGCACGGGCATGCGGCCTATGGAGAGCCCGGGGGGAGCGGTCGTACGAGATGTGCGTCACGGGGAGGCGGGGCGCCCGGCGGAGCAGGAACCGGGGCGCGGTGATCGGCGGGCGGACGGGTCAGGCGTACCGGTGCGGACGAAGCTCACCACGACGTCCGGCCGTGCGCGCAGTCCGTAGTCGCGCTGTACCTGTGCGTCGCCCCAGGTGAGGAACGCCTCCAGGTCGGCCCCACCCTCCGTCGACGGGGCGGCGCCGCCCCCTTCGCCGCCGGTCGGCGCCTGCTCGTGAGCGTCCGTCTCCGTGATGGCCGGCCCTGGGAAGGTCCCGGTAGGACGGGCGGAGGTGTCCGTGAGTGCCGCGCGGGGCACGGGCGCGTGGGGACCGCCGATCCTCGACGGGTGCATGGCAACTTTATAGGCAAGCCTAACCTTATTTGTGATCGGTGGGATTTGAACTGTCGAGAACTGCGCCTAAGGTTCTTGACGGACGAGTAACAACCAGCCGTAATGACCCCAAGTACCGACACGTCCTCAGGAGGACCTGTGAAGCAGAGCGCCCAGGGCTCCGCCGGCACGGGGATTCCGGAGGTTCTCACAGGGACGCCGCGGGTGCCGCCGCAGCCCGGTGCGCAGGACGTGGACCGCGAGCGGGCCCTCGCCTCAGGAGCCACCCGTGGCGAGCACACCCACAGCGAACAGCCGATCCCGCGCCCTCGCCCGGTCCAGCGGGCCTCGGTGCGCGGGCAGATCCTCGACGCGCTGCGCACCGCCCTGGTCACGAGCCAGCTGACGCCTGGCGAGGTGTACTCGGCGCCGGCGCTGGGCGAGCGGTTCGGGGTCTCCGCGACACCGGTCCGGGAGGCGATGCAGCAGCTCGCCCTGGAGGGCGCCGTCGAGGTCGTGCCCAATCGCGGGTTCCGGGTGATCGAGCGGGGGACCCGGGAGCTGGCCGAGCTGGCCGAGATCCGCGCGCTGATCGAGATCCCCGTGATGCTGCGACTGGCCCGCACGGTCCCCGCCGAACGCTGGGCCGGGCTGCGCCCCCTGGCCGAGGCGACCCTCCGCGCCGCCACCTCCGGCTGCGCCGCGACGTACGCGGAGTCCGACCGTGCCTTCCACCGCGCGGTCTTCGCCCTGTCCGGCAACCAACAGCTCGTCAAGATCGCCGACGACCTCCACCGCCGCGCCCAGTGGCCCCTCGTCGGCGGCCCGCCCTCCCGGGCCCGCGCCGACCTCCTGGCCGACGCGGCCGAACACGCGGCCCTGCTGGACGCGTTGACGGAACGGGACCTGGACGTCGTACGACGGCTGGTGGGGGAGCACTTCGCGGGGGCGTCCTGAGCGCGTGAGGGCGGTCACGGAAGCGTCGGCTCCCGGTGACGGTTCGGGATGTCGGGAACCCCGGCCCGTCCGGCCCGCGTGGCCCCCCGTACGGCACGGAGAGTGCCGGCCACGGAGGTGACAGCGATGCCCGACCCGTCCTTCTCCGCACAGCAGGCGGCACAACAGGCCCAGCAGCAAGCCCAGCAGCAGGCTCATCAGCACGCCATGCGCGACCATCAGCGGGCCGTACAGCACGCCTCGCGGCACGGCCACCGCCCGCCGCCCCCGCCGGCCCCCACCGCGTACCGGCGGAGCCGGGGCGGCGGCCTCGTCTCGTTCCTGTTCGTGGTCGTCGTGGTCGTCGTCCTCGCCCGTGACACCGCACTCCGCGAGTCCGTACTGGGCTCGATCCAGCACCTGCTGGCGCAGATACAGAGGGGTTAGTCGCCCGTGCCCGGACAGGCAGCCGTCGCCCGTCGCGACGCCCGCACGCGCCCCCACTGCCACCAGGAGCGGAGTCCGGTGCCCCCAGTCGCCGCACCGGGCACAGGCCCGAGTCCGCCCGGTACAAGGGCCCGCACCCGGCCCGGGCGAGAGCGCGCACCGGATGCCGCTCCCTGACGGGCAAACGGTGCCTGCCGAGGCACTGACGGCTCAGGCGGTGGCCGCGCCGGCTGCAGGTGGGGTCAACTGCCGTGCCAGCCAGGTGGGCACACCCCCCAGCAGCCGGAACAGCCGCCGGGCCTCCTCCCGCAGCCGCGACGCCTCCGGCTCGGCCTCCGCGTCGGCCAGCGAAGCGAGCGCAGGCGCCGTCCCCACCAGGTAGCCCAACTCCTCCCGGATCCGCAGTGATTCGGCGAATCCGTGCCGCGCCTCCGCCAGCTCCCCCTCGCGCAGGGCGAGTCCGGCGAGATGCCGCCAGGTGAACGACAACAGCAGCGGATCGGAGTGCGCCGTGGCCCCGGCGTGCGCCCTGCGGTACGCCGCCCGGGCGGCCTGCGGCGAACGCGCGAGGTTCTCCGCGATCAGCCCCCGCCGGAAGTCCAGCACCGCCCGCCCCGCCGCCCCCGGCGCGATCAGCGCCGCCGCCCGCCCCAGCGCGGCCCGCGCCTCGTCGGCCCGGTCGCGCACCGAGTGCAGCGTCGCCGCGTACGCAAGTTGCCCCCGTTCACAAGCGGCCGCCCCCCGCTCGTCGTCGGTGTGCGCGAGGGCCTCCGCCGTACGCAGCGCGTCCTCGGCCTCCTCCCACCCCTGCTCGGTGTACAGGCAGCGCTCCACCAGCAGCGCTGCCCGCTGCAGCGCGTAATCGGCGGAGACCGGTTCCAGCAGCGCCGCCGCGTCGGCCCAGCAGGCGCGCGAGCGCAGCCGCCATACCGCGGTCTGGAGGGGATCGTCACCTGCGGTCGTTCCGGTACCAGACATGGCGGTATGCGCCACGTTGCCCTCCCCAAGGTCCTGTCCTTCGGATCAGCCCGGCGTCGCAAGGCACCGCGCCCTGCCGCCGACCCGGTCCGAGGAACAGGCCCAGCACGCCATCGAGCTGTTGAGTGGTGGCGGCATCTCAGCACGAATCGCGGCGCCCGGCCAAGGGGGTGGGTGAAGGATTTCACAAAGTCGTGGGACAGCGACGGCACTTGGTGCCACTCCTGTTCCGTCCCCGGATGACCTCAGCTCATGCGCAATGCCAGGAAGAAATCCAGCTTGTCCTCCAGGCGCGAGAGGTCACGGCTCGTCAACTGCTCGATCCGCCCGACCCGATAGCGCAGCGTGTTGACATGCAGGTGCAGCCGGGTCGCGCAGCGCGTCCAGGAGCCGTCGCAGTCGAGGAACGCCTCCAGGGTCGGGATCAGCTCGGCGCGGTGGCGGAGGTCGTAGTCGCGCAGCGGGTCGAGCAGCCTCGCCGTGAACGCCCGCCGCACGTCGTCCGGCACGAACGGCAGCAGGAGGACGTGCGAGGCCAGTTCCTGGTGGCCCGCCGCACACACCCGCCCGGGCCGGGCCGCCGCCACCCGCCGCGCGTGCCGGGCCTCCTCCAGCGCCCCGCGCAGCCCCTCCGCCGAGTGCACGGCAGCGCTGACGCCGAGCGTGAGCTGCCCGTCGTCGTCGAGTCCGGCGGACAGCGGGTCCCGTACGGACTCCAGGAGCGCGTCGGCGAGGATCCCGGACTCCGAGCCGTCGTGCTCGGCGGAGACGGCCGGCAGCGGTACGAGCGCGATGGCCTCGTCGCCCGTGTGGGCCACGGCGATACGGTCGGAGGGCTCGGGACCCGTGGCGAGCGGGTCGACGAGGATCTCCTCCAGGAGCGACTGGGCCACCGGACCGCTCTCGATCCCGGCGCCCTCCCAGGCCACGCGGGCGACGACCACCTGCCAGTGCGGGGCGGCCCCCAGGCCGGGCAGCAGCACCGGCGCGGCCACCCGCAGCCGGGCGGCGATCTCGGCGGGCGCCGCGCCCGTCTGCACCAGTTCCAGTACCTCCTGCGCCAGCCGCCTGCGCACCGTGCGCGCCGCGTCCCGGCGGTCCCGCTCGACAGAGATCAGCTGGGTGACGCCCTGGAGCAGGTCGAGCCGCTCCGCGGGCCAGTCCCCGGCGTCCGCCTCGACGGCGAGCAGCCAGTCGGACAGCACCGTCTCGCGCACGTCCCGGGAAGCCTGCGCGGCGCGGCCGCTGCTGCGGATCGGGAAGAGGCTGTACGTGCTCGGGCCGAGCGTCACCCGGTGCGGTCCGCGGCGGCCCGTGCGGGTGGCGGCGAGGTGCTCGGCGGCCAGCTCGGCGCAGGCGTCGGCGGGCAGGCCGGGCCCGGCGACCTTCGTGCCCGCGATCATCCGCCCGGTGGGGGAGAGCACCCAGGCCCGCAGGTCCAGATCGGAGCCGAGCAGGTCGAGGACCACGTCCGGGCCGCCGCCCGCCGGGCCCGAGGTCATCATCCGGCGGTGCCGGTCGACGACCGCCGCGAGGTCGCCCGCGCGCTCGCCGCTGACCTGCCGGACGACATGCTCGGTGATCGTCGCGAACGCCACCGACTCGTGCACCGCGAACAGTGGCAGCCGGTGCCGGACGCAGGCCGTCACCAGGTCGTCCGGGATGTCCCCGAGCTCCGCCTCACC
This sequence comes from Streptomyces sp. DF42, assembly GCF_058267695.1. Taxonomy (NCBI): domain Bacteria; kingdom Bacillati; phylum Actinomycetota; class Actinomycetes; order Kitasatosporales; family Streptomycetaceae; genus Streptomyces; species Streptomyces sp. DF42. Next base: position 7,616,568 of record NZ_CM177859.1, read on the forward strand.
GGCGGCCAGCGCGGCCACTCCGGCCTGCGCCAGGATCCGTACGAACGGCTCCGAGTCGGCGGCGTCACGGCGCCAGGCGAGGCCCGTGAGGACCAGTTCCCCGCCCGACAGGTAGCGGCTGGGATCGCGGAGGTCGGTGGTCATCACACCGCGCACGGTGCGGTCCAGCTCGTCCTCGCCGCCGAGCAGCCGCAGGCCCAGCGCGTCGGTGTCCAGCAGTGCGCGCAGCCGCATCTCGTCGCCGCCGATCTTTGTCTCGAAATCTACGATGAATCGTGAGGGTGGACGCCGGGAGGTGCCCGGCGCAGGGTGCGGGAGCCGCATTCTTCGACTGCCGGGCTGTTTCCTGCGTTTCTACAGGAAGACAGGGAGGTTGCTGATGACCTCCGTTCATACGAATCTACAAGATGCCCGCCCTGGCCAGCCAACTCCTTCATGGTTTCCGTGACTGACCCCGGTGGAGTACGGCGCTGTGTACTGGCTCCACCCCGCGTAAACAGCACATGAACGAGCCGGGCTCACCGCACCGGATCTGGCTCGATCCGTACGACCCACGAGACGAAGAAGAGAGCCGGTCATGGACTTCCTTCGCCCCGCCAGCTGGGAGGAGGCGCTCGCCGCCAAGGCTGAGCACCCCACCGCTGTGCCCATTGCGGGCGGCACCGATGTGATGGTCGAGATCAACTTCGACCACCGTCGGCCCGAGTACCTGCTCGACCTGAACCGCATCGGCGACCTCTACGAGTGGGAGGTCGGCGAGGACAGCGTGTGGCTGGGTGCCTCCGTCCCGTACTCGAAGATCATGGAGAACCTGCGCGCCGAGCTGCCGGGTCTCGCTCTCGCCTCGCACACGGTCGCCTCCCCGCAGATCCGCAACCGCGGCGGCGTCGGCGGCAACCTCGGCACCGCCTCCCCGGCCGGCGACGCCCACCCCGCGCTTCTCGCGGCCGGCGCCGAGGTCGAGGTCGGGTCGGTGCGCGGCAGCCGCCGTATCCCCATCGACGAGTTCTACACCGGCGTGAAGCGCAACGCGCTCGCCGCCGACGAACTCATCAGGGGCGTGCTCATCAAGAAGGCCGACGGCCCGCAGCAGTACTCGAAGGTCGGCACCCGCAACGCCATGGTCATCGCCGTGTGCGCCTTCGGTCTCGCCCTGCACCCCGAGACCCGCACGGTCCGCACCGGCATCGGCTCCGCGGCGCCCACCCCGGTCCGGGCGAAGGCGGCGGAGGAGTTCCTTGACGCGGCGCTCGAAGAGGGCGGCTTCTGGGACAACCGAAAGATCATCACCCCGTCGGTCGCCAAGCAGTTCGCCCAGCTGTGCTCCGGCGCCTGCAATCCGATCGACGACGTCCGGGGCACCGCGAGCTACCGGCGCCACGCGGTCGGCGTCATGGCCCGCCGCACGCTGACCTGGACCTGGGAGTCATATCGCGGCGCTGACGGCCCCACCCATCAGAAGGGGAGTGTCGCCTGATGCGCGTCAACTTCACTGTCAACGGACGCCCGCAGGAAGCCGACGACGTGTGGGAGGGCGAGTCCCTGCTGTACGTGCTGCGTGAGCGCCTCGGGCTGCCCGGTTCCAAGAACGCCTGCGAGCAGGGCGAGTGCGGTTCCTGCACGGTCCGCCTGGACGGCGTGCCGGTGTGTTCGTGCCTGGTCGCGGCCGGTCAGGCCGAGGGCCGTGAGGTCGTCACCGTCGAGGGGCTCGCGGAGTTCGCCAAGCAGCGCGAGGAGCACGGCGGTTGCGCCTCCGGCGCGTGCGGCACGTCCCTTCAGGACGCCCGGCAGTGGGCGGCCGAGGGCCAGGACTCGCAGACCGGTGAGGGAACCGAACTGTCCCCGATCCAGCAGGCGTTCATCGACGCCGGCGCCGTCCAGTGCGGCTTCTGCACGCCGGGTCTGCTGGTCGCCGCCGACGAGATGCTCGAACGCAACCCGAACCCGACCGACGGGGACATCCGCGAGGCCCTGTCGGGCAACCTGTGCCGCTGCACGGGCTACGAGAAGATCATGGACGCGGTCCGCCTGGCGGCCGCCCGGCAGGGAGAGGCGGTCTGACGATGCCCACCAACGGCGCTCCCCTCGGCACTCCCACCAAGGTCACCCAGGGTTCGAAGACAAAGGGCGGCATCGGCGAGTCCACGCTCCGCCCGGACGGCACCCTCAAGGTCACCGGCGAGTTCGCGTACTCGTCGGACATGTGGCACGAGGACATGCTCTGGGGCCAGATCCTCAGGTCGACCGTCGCCCACGCGGAGATCGTGTCCATCGACACCAGCGAGGCACTGAAGACCCCGGGCGTCTACGCCGTCATGACGTACGACGACCTGCCGACCGAGGTGAAGAACTACGGCCTGGAGATCCAGGACACACCCGTTCTCGCGCACGGCAAGGTACGCCACCATGGTGAGCCGGTCGCCATCGTCGCCGCCGACCACCCGGAGACCGCGCGCCGCGCCGCCGCCAAGATCAAGGTCGACTACCGCGAACTCCCGGTCGTCACCGACGAGGCATCCGCGACCGCGCCGGACGCGATCCTCATCCACGAGGGCCGCGACGACCACCACAGCGGACACGTCCCGCACCCGAACATCGTCCACCGCCAGCCGATCGTGCGCGGCAACGCCGAAGAGGCCGCCAAGAGGGCCGACTTCGTGGTCAGGGGCGAGTACACCTTCGGCATGCAGGACCAGGCCTTCCTCGGCCCCGAGTCCGGTCTCGCGGTGCCCGCCGAGGACGGCGGCGTCGACCTCTACATCGCCACCCAGTGGCTGCATTCCGACCTGCGCCAGATCGCCCCCGTCCTGGGCCTGCCCGAGGACAAGGTGCGGATGACGCTGTCCGGCGTCGGCGGCGCGTTCGGCGGCCGCGAGGACCTGTCGATGCAGATCCACGCCTGCCTGCTCGCCCTGCGCACCGGCAAGCCCGTGAAGATCGTCTACAACCGCTTCGAGTCCTTCTTCGGGCACGTCCACCGCCACCCCGCGAAGCTCTACTACGAGCACGGCGCCACCAAGGACGGCAAGCTCACGCACCTGAAGGCGCGGATCGTCCTGGACGGCGGCGCCTACGCGTCGGCCTCCCCGGCGGTCGTCGGCAACGCCTCCTCGCTGAGTGTCGGCCCCTACGTGGTCGACGACGTCGACATCGAGGCCATCGCGCTCTACACCAACAACCCGCCCTGCGGCGCCATGCGCGGCTTCGGCGCGGTCCAGGCGTGCTTCGCCTACGAGGCCCAGATGGACAAGCTCGCCGACGAGGTGGGCATGGACCGGGTCGCGTTCCGGCAGCTCAACGCGATGGAGCAGGGCACGCTCCTGCCGACCGGCCAGAGCGTCGACTCCCCGGCCCCGGTCGCCGAACTCCTGCGCCGCGTCCAGGCGATGCCGCTGCCGCCGGAGCGCCAGTGGGAGAGCAGCGAGGGCGCGGACGTACGGCAGCTGCCCGGCGGCCTGTCCAACACCACGCACGGCGAAGGCGTCGTCCGGGGCATCGGCTACGCGGTCGGCATCAAGAACGTCGGCTTCTCCGAGGGCTTCGACGACTACTCCACCGCCAAGGTCCGGATGGAGGTCGTGGGCGGCGAGCCCGTCGCGACCGTCCACACGGCCATGGCGGAGGTCGGCCAGGGCGGCGTCACCGTCCACGCGCAGATCGCCCGCACCGAGCTGGGCGTCGCACAAGTGACGATCCAGCCGGCGGACACGCAGGTCGGCTCCGCCGGCTCCACCTCGGCCTCCCGCCAGACATACGTCACCGGTGGCGCCGTCAAGAACTCCTGCGAGTTGGTCCGGGAGAAGGTCCTGGAGCTCGGGCGCCGCAAGTTCGGCACCTACCACCCCGCCTGGGCCACCGCCGAGCTGCTCCTGGAGGGCGGCAAGGTCGTCACCGACGGCGGCGAGGTCCTCGCGGACCTGGTGGACGTGCTCGAAGGCGAGGCGGTCGAGGTCGAGGCCGAGTGGCGCCACCGCCCGACCGAGGCCTTCGACCTGCGCACCGGCCAGGGCAACGGCCATGTGCAGTACTCCTTCGCCGCGCACCGCGCCGTCGTCGAGGTCGACACCGAGCTCGGCCTGGTGAAGGTCGTCGAGCTGGCCTGCGCCCAGGACGTCGGCAAGGCGCTCAACCCGCTGTCCGTCGTCGGCCAGATCCAGGGCGGTACGACCCAGGGCCTGGGCGTCGCGGTGATGGAGGAGATCATCGTCGACCCGAAGACGGCGAAGGTCAGGAACCCCTCCTTCACGGACTACCTGATCCCCACGATTCTCGACACGCCGACCATCCCCGTCGATGTGCTCGAACTCGCCGACGACCACGCCCCGTATGGGCTGCGCGGCATCGGCGAGGCACCCACCCTGTCCTCGACACCGGCCGTCCTCGCGGCGATCCGGAACGCGACCGGGCTGGAGCTCAACCGCACACCGGTACGTCCGGAACACCTCACCGGCACCGTGTGACAGACCTCCGGGCGGCGCACGGAACGTCACACACTCCGCGCCGCCCGGAGTACTTCAGATCGTTCGCCTCGGGCCGTCCCCCGGGTCGTGCGGCCACAGCACCTTCCCACATCCCGCATATCGCCGAATGCAGGCGCGGGTGCCCCTGTGAACCTTGGGAGTAGGCCCACATGACCCAGCAGTCACTCGAGCCGAGCACCACCGCCGACGATGCGGGTGAAGGAACCCGTATCCCGGCCGCCAGGTCCTGGCTCGACCGGTACTTTCACATATCCCAGCGAGGATCCTCCGTCGCGCGCGAGGTGCGCGGCGGCGTCACCACCTTCATGGCGATGGCGTACATCCTCCTGCTCAACCCCCTGATCCTGTCCGGCAAGGACGCGGCCGGGGACATGCTCAGCCAGAAGGCCCTCATCACCGCGACCGCGTTCGCGGCGGCCTTCACCACGCTGCTGATGGGGTTCGTCGGCAAGGTGCCGCTGGCGCTCGCCGCCGGCCTCTCCGTCTCAGGCGTCCTGTCCTCGCAGGTCGCCCCGCAGATGACCTGGCCGCAGGCCATGGGCATGTGCGTCATGTACGGCGTCGTCATCATGCTGCTGGTCGTTACCGGCCTGCGGGAGATGATCATGAACGCGATCCCGCTCGCGCTCAAGCACGCGATCACCATGGGCATCGGCCTGTTCATCGCCCTGATCGGCCTGGTGAAGGCGGGCTTCGTGCACCAGGGCAAGGCGACCCCGGTCACCCTCGGCGCGACCGGTGAGCTGTCCGGCTGGCCGGTGCTGCTCTTCGCGGCCACCCTCCTCGCGATCTTCATGCTCCAGGCGCGCGGCGTCCCCGGCGCGATCCTGATCGGCATCGTCGGCGGCACCGTACTCGCCGTGGTCCTCAACGCACTTGACGTCATCGACCCCAGGCAGTGGGCGAGCGGCGCCCCCGAGCTGCACGGCAGCGCGGTCTCCATGCCGGACTTCTCGATCTTCGGAAAAGTGGAGTTCGGTGGCTGGGGCGGCGTCGGCGCGATGACGGTCGGCATGATCGTGTTCACGCTCGTGCTCGCCGGATTCTTCGACGCCATGGCCACCATCATCGGCGTCGGTACCGAGGCGGGGCTGGCCGACGGGCAGGGCCGGATGCCTGGCCTGTCCAAGGCGCTGTTCATCGACGGCGCGGGCGGCGCGATCGGCGGCGTCGCGGGCGCCTCCGGGCAGACCGTGTTCGTCGAGTCCGCGACGGGCGTCGGTGAGGGAGCCCGCACGGGCCTCTCCTCCGTCATCACCGGCCTGTTCTTCGCGGCCTGTCTGTTCTTCACCCCGCTGACGGCGATCGTCCCCGGCGAGGTCGCGGCCGCGGCCCTGGTGGTGATCGGCGCCATGATGATGATGAACGCCCGCCATGTGGACTGGGCCGACCGCGCCACCGCGATCCCGGTCTTCCTGACCGTCGTGATCATGCCGTTCACGTACTCCATCACGGCGGGCGTCGCGGCCGGAGTCATCTCCTACGTCGCCATCAAGATCGCACAGAGCAAGGCGCGGGAGATCGGCGCCTTCATGTGGGGCCTGACGCTGGTCTTCCTGATCTACTTCGCCCTCAACCCGATCGAGAGTTGGATGGGCGTGCACTGACCGCGCGCACAACCGCCCCGCGCACACACGCTGTTAAGGAGACCGAGAGATGCTGGACATCGCCGAGGAGCTGAACCGGTGGGTCGGGCAGGGACGTGACTTCGCCGTGGCCACCGTGGTGGCCGTCGGCGGCAGCGCCCCTCGCCGGCCCGGCGCCGCCCTCGCGGTGGACGCCGACGGCACGGCGATCGGCTCGGTCTCCGGGGGCTGTGTGGAGGGCGCCGTGTACGACCTGTGCCGGCAGGCGCTCGATGACGGCGAAACCGTCCTTGAGCGCTTCGGGTACAGCGACGAGGACGCCTTCGCCGTCGGCCTGACCTGCGGCGGCGTCATCGACATCCTCGTCACGCCGGTACGGGCCGCCGACCCCGCCCGTCCGGCCGTCGCGTCCGCTCTGGCCGCCGCCGCCCGCGGGGAGGCGGCGGCGGTGGCGCGGATCGTGTCGGGCCCGGCCGCACTCCTGGGCCGGGCACTCGTGGTCCGCCCCGACGGCTCCCGCGAGGGCGGCTTCGGCGCCCACCCGGAACTGGACCGCACGGTGGCGGGGGAGGCGGGCGCCTTCCTGGACGCCGGACGCACCGGCACCGTCGAGATCGGCGAACAGGGCTCACGCTGCGGTGCCCCGCTCACGGTGCTGGTGGAATCGTCCGTGCCCCCGCCCCGCATGATCGTGTTCGGCGCGATCGACTTCGCGTCGGCACTGGTGCGCATCGGCAAGTTCCTCAACTACCACGTGACGGTGTGCGACGCCCGTCCCGTCTTCGCGACCCGCACGCGCTTCCCGGAGGCCGACGAGATCGTCGTCGAGTGGCCCCACACGTACCTGGAGCGGACGTCCGTGGACGCCCGCACCGTCCTGTGCGTGCTCACCCACGACGCCAAGTTCGACGTGCCGCTTCTGCAGCTGGCCCTGCGCCTGCCCGTCGCCTACGTCGGCGCGATGGGCTCCCGCCGCACCCACCTGGACCGCAACGAACGCCTGCGCGAAGTCGGCGTCACCGAACTGGAGTTGGCGCGCCTGCGCTCCCCGATCGGGCTGGACCTCGGCGCTCGTACGCCGGAGGAGACGGCCCTGTCGATCGCCTCGGAGATCGTCGCCGACCGCCGCGGCGGCAGCGGAATCGCCCTCACCGGTGCGCACACGCCGATCCACCACGACGCGACGTCAATGCCGGCCGCACGGATCGGGTCGGTGGCCTGACAGCACGGGCCTGAGCCCGCCGGTCACTTCGCCGTCACGGTCGGCCGGTCCGGTCGTACGGAGAACACCGTGCCGCCCGCGACGGCCACGATCGCGTCCTTGACCTGCAGCACGTACGGCGTGGTCTGCTCCGCCGACTCCCCGGGATCCCTGATCGCGGCCGTGCGCCAGCGGACCGCGCCGGTGGCGGGGTTCAGGGCCAGCAGGCGGCCGTACCGGTTGGCGAAGTACAGCGAGTCGAACGTCTTCGACCGGACCGGCGCCGACAGGTTCTCGATCTCGGTCGCCCGCTGCCACAGCCGCTTGCCGTCCGAACCACGTACCGCGGTGACCGTACCGCCAGGACGGTCGAAGTACAGGACGCCGGCCAGCAGCGTGACCGTGCCGCGCGGTGTGCCAGGCAGCGGGACGCGCTTGACGGCTCCGGTGCGCGGATCCACCAGGTCCAGGGCCGTGTACGGCTGGTCCTCACCGTTGGCGGCGAACTGGCTCTTGTCCAACTTGGGGGTCAGGAACACCAGTTGGCCGTCGACGACGCCCATCGGCCGGGCGCCCGTGGGCAGCGTGGCGACCTCGTGGGTCGTGCCGTCGGCCGGGCCGAGCCGCAGCAGGCCGACGCCGCCCTTGCCGGGATCGTCCACGGGCGTGCACAGTCCGTACGGCGCCGTTCAGCACGGTCACCGCGCAGGCGTCCCCGGCTGACGACTTCGCCGGTGCCTTCCACAGTTGGCGGCCCGCACTGTCGTAGGCGACGAAAGCGGTCTTGTTCTCGTCCATCGCGACGATGCCCCGGCTGAACAGGGCGGCCGGTTCGTCCTCGCTGACCGGGCGGGCCCACAGCTCGGTGCCGGTCTTCGCATCCAGGGCGACCAGGCGCCGGGTGATGTACGTCGCCGTCGAGTCCGGCTTGCGGTAGGTGTAGACGCGCCCGCCCCGGACGCCGACGGGGAGCGAGGTCTCCGGGCTGGTGCCCCGGCGCCAGTCGACCCGACCCGACGCGGCGTCGAATCTGGTCACGCTGAAGCCGGTGCCGGCGCAGTACACGGCGGTGGAGTCGCCCGGCACGCAACCGGACTCCTCGTAGTCGAGGGGATTGCCCTTCTTCCCGGTGACCAGGCTCGCCCGCCAGGGCTTCCAGCCGGCCGGCAGTCCCGCGGCGGGAGCGGCGGCCCCGCTCGCCGCGCCGTCGGCCGCTGCCCGGCCGTCGGTCGCCCTGCCGTTCGACACGATGTGTGCCGTCGTCAGGCCGATCGCGGTGACGGCCACCGCCGTGCCGAGGGCCACGAGGACCCGCCGCAGGCTACGCGCGCCACCGGCGGCCGTTGCCCCGGCCCCGATCGTGCCGTCGCGCGGTCCGGCGGTTCCCCGCGCCGAGGGGGAGTGCGCGAAGTCCGGCACGGTGGGGCCCGTGCTCCCCAAGTCCGACAGGGTGGGCGCGCCTCCCGTCGGCAACTGCTGCAACACGCCGTGCAGTTCGGCCAGTTGGGGCCGGTCGGCCGGATCCTTGGCCAGGCACCGCTCGGCGATGGAACGCAGCGGGTCCGCGACGCCGTCCAGATGCGGCTGCTCGTGCATGACCTGATAGCCCGTCAAGTACGGGCTGCCGCCGTCGAAAGGACGGTTCCCGGTGGCCGCGTACACCAGCACCGAGCCCAGCGAGAACACATCCGACGCGGCGGTGACGTCACGCGGCGCGGCGAACTGCTCCGGCGACATGAAGGGCGGCGTTCCGATCAGCCGGCCGGTCACCGTGAGGTCCTCGTTGTCGGCGGCGCGCGAGATGCCGAAGTCGATGACGCGCGGGCCGTCCTCGGCCATCAGGACGTTGCTCGGCTTCAGGTCCCGGTGCACCACTCCGGCCCGGTGGATGTCCCGCAGCGCCTCCACCAGGCCCAGCGCCAGCGTGCGCAGCGCGCGCCCGGTCAACGGGCCTTCCTTGGCAACGATGTCGGAGAGCGTGCGGCCGGGCACGTACAGCGTCGCCATCCACGGCTGTTCGGCGTCCGGATCGGCGTCCACCACCGGGGCGGTGAACGCACCGCTCACCCGCCGTGCCGCCGCGACCTCCTGCCGGAAACGGGCCCGGAACTCCTCGTCCAGCGCGTACTGCGCATGGACGACCTTGATGGCGACCTGCCGCCCCGACGCCGAGAGCGCCAGATGGACGACGCCCATTCCGCCGCTGCCGAGCCGGTCGATCAGCGTGTAGCCACCTATGGACCCGGCTTCCCCCTGGCTCAGCGACATGCGCCGGCACCTTCCCCGTCCCGTTTCCCGATTTCCTTGCCCGGACGGACCGTTACGGACTGTTCGGCCCATCAGCCCATCAGCCTAGGCCGTCACTCCGCCCCTCCCGACGCGGATCGGCCATCCGGCCATCCGGTCGCGTGCTTCGGTGGAGCGCTCGGCGGCGATCCATGGTCAGGAGGCGGGTCCGCAACCGCGGTTCGAGGTCGGCGCGGCGGTCCCGCGTCGCCGTCACCGCCGCATCGGCCCGGTCGACGGCGAACGTGCGGTCACCCGGGCCGGCCGGTGCGGCGGCGCAGGGGCCCGGATCGCAGCCGTCGTCCAGGGCCTCGGCTCCGGGGCGCAGGCGTACCGCCTCGGCGGGCAGCCGTATCTCGTGGGTGTCGGCGCGGTGAAAGGCGTTGCCCGCCGCCCAGTGCTCCTCCCACCGGTCGCGTCCGGCGGCCGTCACGGCATCCTGAGGAGGCGGTTCGCCGCCCGCCCGAACACGGACCGCGCAGCGCCCGCGAGGACCGGGTCGAAGGCTCCCGGCAGCAGCCGCACCCCCAACTCCTCCCGCCAGACCACCCGGCTTCGTCCGCCGGGCCCGGGCCCCACCTCGATCTCGGCCCAGCCCCGCACCACCCGCCCCCGCTTCTCCAGCCGGCACAGGCCCGCCTCGGTGTCCGTCGGCGGCCGCCACACCGTGACCTCCATACGGTCGTCGAAGGCGAACGGCCCCAGCCCCGAGCGTGCCACGACGACCGTGCCCACCTGCGTCGGCGGTGGCGTGACCACCGTGACGCGGGTCAGCGGGACGACCTCCCCATGGCGGGGCCACTCCGTGAGGCGGCGCCACGCCTCGTGGAGGGGAAGCGGTGCCGTGCGTTCGAGGAGGAAGTTGACCACGTAACGGATCGTAAGCAATCCGGGCTGCTCAGAGGGCTGTTCGCCCGCGCGTCACGCACTTGGCCCAGCGGTACGCGCGCCAGAAGGCGTAGACAGGACGGCGGCCGCGGATTGCGCAGGACAGGGAGAGACATTTACCACTGTCCTCCAACACTCCCCCCAAGGGTGGGTAATCCGCCTGCCCCGGGGGGAAGTTGGTCGCCATGCCGCTCAAGGCCCACGGCGTACTGATCGCACGCGCGGTGGACATCCGGCGTGAGGGCGCCGCGGGAACGCCGCACCACCATGTCCACCTCGCGGACGACGGCGGCACGAACTACCGCGCCGCCCGCAACGTCCTCTCCCAGGAGCGGCCCGCCGAGCCGCTCTGTCATGGACCGGCCGGGACAGGCCTCCGCGGTCCCGCCCGGCCCTCTCGTCGGCGGCGCCTGCCTGCTCGTCCCCCTCACCGGTGCTGCACAACTCGGCGACCACGGCGGGGAGATCCCTCTGAGGAACGCGGACGGGCTCAAGGTGCACGGCGTCTCGTACACCGCCGAGCAGGCGGCCCGCGAAGGCGGGTCGGTGGTGTTCCGACCGCAACCGAAAGCCACCTGCCGCACCTGCGGCATCTGCCGCACTCGCCCACCCGTACGGTGCCTTGCGTCCCGGCGTACTTCTCCGGCCAGACCTCGCATACCTTGATCGGCGGGTCGCCGTACGGCGACCCGCCGCATCGATCGCCGAGAAGCCGGGAAGCAGGAACCACCGTATGCCGCTCATCTGCCTCGTCCGCCACGGCCAGGCCTCCTTCGGTGCGGAGGACTACGACGCCCTGTCGGACCTCGGCCGCGAACAGGCCGGCGCCGTCGGCGCGGAGCTGGCCCGCCGCGGCCTGCGTGACCCGCTGCTCGCCTCCGGCACCCTCACCCGCCAACGCGACACCGCCCGACTCCTGGCCGAATCAGGCGGTTTCGAGAAGCCCTCGATCGAGGACCCGCGCTGGAACGAGTACGACCACATCGCCCTGATGTCCCGCTACCCGCACCCCCGCCCGGACGGCCGAGCGGACTCCCGCGCCGTGCAGGGAGTCCTCGACCGCGCCCTCGGGACGTGGATCGAGGACACCGCCGAGACGGGCCCTGTCGGCTGGCCGGCGTTCGCGAGCGGCGCGACCGCGGCGCTCGGCGCATTGTCCGGAGCCCTCGGCAAGGGCCGCGACGCGGTCGTCACCACCTCGGGCGGCGTCCTGGCCGCGCTCTGCGGCTCCCTGCTCGCCCTGCCGCCCGCCTCGGTGGTCGCCCTCAACCGCGTCGTCGTCAACGCCTCCGTCACCACCCTCGTCGTGGGCGGCTCCGGGACCAGCCTGCTCACCTTCAACGACCACGCCCACTTCACCGGCGACCGACGCCGACTGCTCAGCTACCGCTGAGCACTTGCCGGCCTCCCTCACCGGCTGACGTGGCCGCTACCGCGGCCCGCCCTGGCGCCCACCCCGACGCCGTCCGCCACCGCCGCCGACGGCTCAGCGGCGCGCCGCGGTGCGGTACAGGTGGTCCATCACCGCGACCGTGTCGGCGGCGCTGCCGACCTGGATCGGCGACGTGCGGAAACGCCCGCCCACGACCACGGTGGGCTCCTCGACCACCTGGTAGCGCTCACGGAGCGCAGGTGCCGCCTGGACGGCGGCGTCGACCTGCTCGGACCTGTAGGCGTTCCGTACCGACCTCACGTTGAGCCCCTCCCTGGCCGCCCATGCCAGGACGTTCTCCTCGGTGGTGAGGTCCTTGTGCTGGTCCCGAACGGCGCGGAAGACCGCAAGCGCCTCCCGCTCCGCGAGGCCGAGCCTGTCCAGTGTGTAGAAGAGGCGGGCGTACGAGAGCTGGTCCGGCTGGTCCGTCCAGGCCGCGGGGATCCGCACCACCTTCACCGGGGGGCTCTGCCGCGCCGCCCAGTCCTCCAGCGGCTTCTCGAACTCGTAGGAGTCCGGGCAGTCGTACCAGAACACCTCCGCCATCTGGCGGGCGGCCACACCGGTGACCGGGTGCTTGAGCCGGAAGTACTGCTCCCCCTCCTTCGGTCCGGCGGAGGCGGCGCCGAGCAGGCAGGTCAGGACGGTGGACATCGCGAACAGGCGCATCATCTTCTTCATGGCGGCCACCCTGGCGTCCCACGTCCCCACGCGCCCCGGTGACACACGCAATGTCCCTCGATCGGACCGTGTGCACCGCGGCGCGCTGCGGCCCCTACTTCGGGTCGCGGTGGAACAGTGACTGGGACCAGAGGTAGCCGAGTACGGCCAGTCCCACGCACCAGAGCACGGCCAGCCATCCGTTGTGGCCGATCTCGGTGCCGAGCAGGAGCCCGCGCAGCGTCTCGATGGCCGGGGTGAACGGCTGGTACTCGGCGATCGGCCGGAACCAGCCCGGCATCGCGTCGACCGGCACGAAGGCGCTGGACAGGAGTGGCAGCAGGATCAGCGGCATCGCGTTGTTGCTGGCGGCCTCGGCGTTCGGGCTGACCAGGCCCATGCCGACCGCGAGCCAGGTGAGCGCCAGGGAGACGAGCGCCAGCAGCCCGAGCGCCAGGATCCAGTCCAGGACGGTGGCATTCGTGGACCGGAACCCGATCGCCACCGCCACGGCCCCGACGAGGACCACGCTCATCACGCACTGCAGCACACTGCCGACGACGTGCCCGATGAGCACCGAACCGCGGTGGATCGCCATCGTGCGGAAGCGGGCGATGATGCCCTCGGTCATGTCGGTGGAGACGGACACCGCGCTGCCGATCGTGGTGCTGCCGATGGTCAGCATCAGGATGCCCGGGACGAGATACGCGAGGTACTCGGAACGGCCCGCACCACCGTGCCCGATGCCGGCGCTCATCGTGTCGCCGAAGATGTAGACGAAGAGGAGCAGCAGCATGACCGGGGTGAGGAGCAGGTTCAGGGTGAGGGACGGATAGCGCCGGGCGTGCAGGAGGTTGCGGCGCAGCATGGTGGTGGAGTCGCGCAGGGCGAGGGGGAGGGAGCTCATCGGGCGTTCTCCTTGGGCTGGTCGGGGACGGCGGCGCCGCCGGTCAGGGCGAAGAAGACGTCGTCGAGGTCGGGTGTGTGGACGGTCAGCTCGTCGGCCTCGATGCCGGCGGCGTCCAGCCGGTCGAGGATGGCGCGCAGTTCGCGCTGGCTGCCGTCGCTCGGGATCTGCAGGGCGAGGGATTCGTCGGTGGGGGTCCCCCCGCTCGCGCGAAGCCGGGAGTGGGGGAGGGCGGTCTCGCCCAGCGCGGAGGCGGCGCGCTGGTATGCGGCCGGGTCGGTGAAGCGGAGCCGGACGTGGCCGCCGGGGATGAGGCGCTTGAGTTCCTCGGCGCTGCCCTCGGCGGCGATCCGGCCGTCGTTGAGTACGGCGATGCGGTCGGCGAGTTCGTCGGCCTCGTCCAGGTACTGGGTGGTGAGGAAGACGGTGACGCCGTCGGAGACCAGTTCGCGGATGATCTGCCACATGGTGTGCCGGGCGCGCGGGTCGAGGCCGGTGGTGGGCTCGTCGAGGAAGATGATCCGCGGGTTGCCGACCAGCGTCATGGCGATGTCCAGGCGGCGCTTCATGCCGCCGGAGTAGGTGGCGGCGGGCTTCTTCGCCGCGTCGACCAGGTCGAAGCGCTCCAGCAGTTCGGCGGCGGTGCGCCGCCTCTCACCGCGGGAGAGGTGGTGCAGGTCCGCCATGAGGAGCATGTTCTCCTCACCGGTGATCAGACCGTCGACGGCGGAGAACTGGCCGGTGACACCGATCGCGGCACGCACCCCGTCCGGTGCCGTGGCGACGTCGTGGCCCGCGACCTGGGCCTGCCCCCCGTCGGCGGCGATGAGCGTGGACAGGATGTTCACGGCGGTGGTCTTGCCGGCGCCGTTCGGTCCGAGCAGCGCGAACACCGACCCGGCCGGGACGCGCAGGTCGATGCCGTCGAGCACGACCTTGTCGCCGTACGACTTGCGCAGACCGACGGCGGAGACGGCGGCCGGTGCCGGACGACCGTCGCCCCGGCTGGATGTGGGCATGACAGATGAAGGCATGGGGCCCTCCGTTAGAAGGCGGCGAGGCGGAAGAGGTGGAAGAGGCTGAAGGAGAGCGAAGAAGAGTGAAGAAGGCTGAAGTGGGCGGGAGGCGGGGCGAGTTGGTGATGTCGCGCTCAGGCCTTGGCGCGGAGGACGTCGATGGTGCCCCAGTTGGACCGCGCGCGGACCTTGACGGTGTCCTCGGTCTGCTCCGGGGCCTCGGACGCGGCGAGCGTGTTGCGTACCTGCCCGCGGTTCGAGCTGACGTCGAGCCAGGCGGCGGTGCCCTCGCGGATGCCGATCTCGATGGGGCCGTTGGAGGTCTCCAACTGGACCTCGCCACGGGCGACTTCGGCGATGCGAAGGGAGCCGTTGGTCGTCGTGCCGGTGACCGACGCCTCGGCGCGCGCGATGTCGATGCCGCCGTTGGCGCCGCTCACGCGCAGTTCGCCGGTCACGGCGCCGACGGTCGTGGTGCCGTGCGAGTTCTTCAGGACGGCGGGGCCGTCCACGAGGCCGACGCGGATGTTGCCGGTGCTGCTGGTGATCTCGGCCGGGCCCTCGACCCGGCCCACGGTGATCGGGCCGTGCGACAGGGTCAGCTTCAGCGAGCCGGTGGTGTCGAGGCGGACGTCGCCGGTCGAGATCTTCGCCTGGACCTCGCCGAGGCGGCCCTCGCCGAGTACCTGGGTCCAGGAGCCGAGGGAGCCGACCACGTCGACGCGTGAGCCCGTGGGCAGGTCGACCGTCACGTCGACGAGGCCGTTGGGTCCGACGAGACTGCGGCGCCTGGGCAGCGTCCTGACGGTCAGGACGCCGCTCGCGTACGTGACCTCGGCCTGTTCGGCGGTCCGCACGTCCTTGTCCCGCTTCGGGTCGCGGGGCCGTACCTCTACGACCGTGTCGAGGCGGTCGCTCGCGGTGAACCGGATGGAACCGGCGGGCACCTGGGCGGTGACCGAGATCGGTTCGGGGGTGTCGAAAGAAGGCATGGCTGTCCCGTCCTCTTGGGTCTTCAGGCCGTCCCCGCTGGTGGGACGTGGTGTGGGTGAAGTGAAGTGGAGTGGTGCGGGCGCTGTCAGCGCACCCAGCCGGTGAAGCTCTGTCCGACCGTGTGGGTCTTGTCTGCCGTACGCGGCCGCGCGCCACCGTCGACCGCGGCCGACAGGGCCCGCACCAGCCACGCGTTGACCGACAGGCCCTCACGGTTCGCGGCCTCCTCGGCGCGCGCCTTGAGGTGGGCCGGCAGCCGCAGATTGATACGGGCGGTGCCGCCTTCGTCGCCGTCGGCGGGCATCTGCGCCCTGAGCGGTTCGATGGGGGCGGCAGGCTCCGTGGCGCCGCCGTAGGTGGGCGGCCGTGTCACCACGAACTCGGGGTCGAGCCCGCGAAGCCGTACGTCGACCGAGCCGGGGGCGAGTTCACGGGTGATCTCGTCCATCGCGGCCGAGAGGACGTTGAGCATGGTCAGTCGGGTCGCCGACTCGAGGGGAGCGGTGAGCCGCTCGGCCAGCTCGCGGGCATCGTCCCCGCCGGCTTCGGCGGCCACCGCGAGTTCACGGCGGAGGGTGTCGACATACGGGGTGAGATCCATGACGCCATAGTGGCACCATCATGGCACCAAGGCAAGTCCGGGTGGCGTGCCGTGTGGGGTGGGCTTATGGACGACAGCTCTGAACTGCAGGAATGGACTGTGGTTCGCCTGGGTCATTGTGGTGCCAAGTGGGTGGGCCTGCTTTGGAGGGCATGGAATGGCACCGCGTGGCACCGCGTGGCACCGCGTGGCGCCGCGTGGCACCGCGTAAAGATCGGCGCCCGTGACCGCATCCAGGCCGTGATCTTCGCCTGCGACCTCGAACTCGCCCATCCCGGTGCGAGGTGAGCGGACGCCGGAGGCCGCTCCGGCTCGTCGGCGCTGCGCCGTTCGGGCCTCTCGTGTGGGCCGCTGCCTGGCAATCCCTCACCTTGGAGAGGTGAGGGAGGCGTCTTCTCACCCGCCTCTAACCGACGAACCGTACGGTGAGATGCCCTCCTACGAGATGTAGGAGAAGGTGATCCCGGGGCGCGTGACGACGAGAGGTGCACGATGGCCGACGGCTCGAACGTCACGATGACCAGTACCCCTCGCGCCGGCTTCCCACCGCGGACCGCCTGGCCTCGGGGCCGGTGGGGCGAACCTTGGCTCGCGGCCGTCGCAGGGGCTTTCACGCTTGCCCAGCTCGTCCTCGTACGACCGGATCTCGGCCTCGGCTGGGACGAGACGGTCTACGTCAGCCAGGTCAGCGGCCACGTTCCCGCCGCCTTCTTCAGCGCGCCCCGTGCCAGCGGCATCTCTCTCCTCGTCGCGCCGATCGCGTCGTGGTCCGACTCCACCGCTCTTCTGCGGGTCTACCTGGCGGTCCTCTCCGGTCTGGCCCTCTACTTGGCCCTGCGCGTCTGGCGAGCTCACGTCATGCCGCGCGTCCTGGCCCTCGCGGGTGCCCTGTTCGCCTCCTTGTGGGTGACGGTGTTCTACGGCCCGCAGGCCATGCCCAACTACTGGGTCGCCGTAGGAGCGCTGGCCTGCGTGGGCTGTTTCGTTCGTGTCCGGGCGAACGCGGGTGACCGGGCAGCCTGGTGGGGCGTGTTCGCGGGCGCGGTGCTGATGGCGTGGATGCGCCCGATGGACGCCGTGTACGTGGTGCTGCCCCTGCTCGCCCTCGCCCTGCGCCGACCCCGCCTCCTCGCCGTGCTGGTCGCCGGACTCCTGGCCGGCGCCGGTGAGTGGGTGATCGAGGCGTACCTGAGCTACGGCGGCCTCGCGCAACGTCTCTCCGACGCCTCCCGCGTCCAGGGCGGCCTCGGCTGGCACCTGGCGGTGGTCGACCAGCTGCGCAGTCTCGGCGGGCGCACCCTCTGCCGCCCCTGCACCGGACCGGCCGCCAACCCGGTGGTGACCCTGTGGTGGTTCGCGCTGCCGGTCCTCGCCGCGCTCGGCGCGGTCGCCGCCGTCCGCGCCCGGCGCGCCCTGCCCGTCCTGCTCCCGTCGGCCTGCGCGGTCACGGCCGCCGTCCCCTACCTGTTCCTCATCGGCTACGCGGCCCCCCGCTTCCTGCTGCCCGCCTACGCCCTGCTCGCCCTCCCCGTCGCCCACGGCCTCGCTCACCTGGTCGGTGCCCAGGCTCGGGGGACCGCGCGGACCCTCGCCGTGAGCCTGGTGGCGGCCGGCCTGGCATGCCATCTGGCCGTGCAGTACGTCGTCCTGGAACGCACCGTGCACAGTTCCGTCGCCAACCGTGACGACTGGTCCCGCACCGCGTCCGCCCTCCACGCGCTCGGCGTACGGCCGCCGTGCCTGCTCAGCGGCTACGAGGCCGTGCCGATCGCCTTCTACACCGGTTGCGGCTCGGCACAGACCGCGGGCCACGACACCAGCACCACGGCGCCCGCACTGATCCGGGCCGCCCACCGGACAGCCGTCGCGGTCCTCGTCCTTCCGGGAGACAGTCCGCCCGCCTACGCGCGCACCTGGCCCGTGGAGAGGGCCGGCGTTCTCCACGCCCATGTCGCTCCCTTCGTCCGGCAGGGGCGGTGACTCTGGTGGCCGTGTCCGACTGCGCGCCCGTGACCGCGGCCAGGCGCCCCTGTCTCCGGTTGGGGATCACTCTGGCGGTGCTGATCGCCGCGGGCGGCATGCTCGCCGTGCACCGGGCCACGCTCGACAGCGGGACCCACCAACTGGCCGCCGCCGACGGGGAATGGCTGCTGCTCGCCTGCTGCGCAACGGTCGCCACGTGGGTGTGCGCGGCTGTGGCCCAGCAGGGGGCGGTCATCGAGCGGCTGCCGCGGGGACGGCTGGTGGCCGCGCAGTTCGCGGCGTCCGCCGCCAACCACCTCCTGCCCGCGGGGGCCGGGGCGAGCTTGGTCAATCTGCGGTTCCTGACGCGCTGTGGCTTGTCCACCAGGCGCTCGGCGACCGCGCTGGCCGTGAAGGCGGCCGTCGGCGGAATCGTCCGATGCGCGCTGGGCGTGGCTCTGCTGGTGGCCTCGCCGGGCGCTGTCCCGCTGTCGGCGCGGGTCCCGCATGCGCTGGTCCTGGCGCCGGTGGCGGTGGCAGCGCTCGTGCTGGCGGTCGTGGCCAGCGGCCGACTCAGGCGGGCGGCGGGGCGGGCCATGACCGACGTACGGGAGGTACATCGGTCCGGAGCGCGGGCTTGCGCGCTGTGGGGCGGCTCGGTCGCGTTCGCGTTGCTGCACGCGGGCGTGGTCGTCGCCGTGGTCCACGCGCTCGGTCTCGCGCTGCCCACGAGCCAGGTGGTGATGGCGTATCTCGTCGCCAGCGGGGCGGCGGTGCTGCTTCCCACGCCCGGTGGACTGGGGTCGCTGGACGCCGCGCTCGCTCTGGCGCTCACGGCCGCCGGAGCACCGGGGCAGTCGGCGATGTCGGCGGTCATCGGCTACCGCCTGCTGACCGGCTTTCTGCCCATGGCCCCCGGCCTCCTGGTGCTGGGTCTGCTGGCCCGTCGCTCCGCGCTGTGAATCGCCTCGAGATGTCGTCGACTCGCCCGAGCGCGACGGCGAGCGCGATGCCCGCCAGGGCGGCCGGCAGCCGGCCGGTGCGGTGGCCGCCGGCGGTCGTGGCCGGAGTGGTCACGCAGATCCGCGCACGTCGTGCCGCCAGAACCAGCCGTAGACCTCAACGACCCGCCCGTGCCCGGCCCGGTCCGGCACTAGCCCCTGACAGCGGTCAACACGTTCTCCTCGAAGGGTCCGCCCTTGACCGTGACCTCCTTCACCGTGCCGATGCCCTTGACGTAGTACTTGTTGTCCACGACCCCGGGCTCCAGCGGCGTCCATTCCTTCGTGCGCAGGGCTCCGGTGAAGGTCTTGTACGGGACGGACACACGGGAGGTCAGGTCCAGGACCCGGAAGCGGTCCTCGGCCTGGCCGGGGTGGTACTCCTGCTGTCCGGCGGCGCCGGGTACGGGGTGGGCGGGCAGGAAGATGCCCGGGCGGGCGCCGTCACGGCCGGCGCGCCAGGTGCCCTCGGTGGAGAGCATGTTGCCGTGGGCATCGAGTTCGGCGGTGTCCTCGCCGAAGTACCAGACGTTTCCGGCGCCGTCCTGGGCGTAGTAGTCGCGGGTGGCCTCGTGGAGGGTGCGGCCGGTGTAGAGGCGGTCCTCGACGACACGGCAGGGGATGCCGGTGATCTTCTCGGTCTCGCGGGTGGCGGTGAGGTACTCCGTGGACTCGGCGCCGTCCTTGATGCCGCTGTAGACCAGCGTCCGGCCGGGCGGCAGCGGGAACCACGGGTTGTCGACGGTCGCCGAGAAGCTGCGGGGAACCGGGCCGGTCGTCGCGGGCGCCGCGGACCGGTGGTTCGAACTCCCCGAACTCGACGAACAGGCCGTCAGTACGACCGTGGCCGTGCAGCCGGCGGCGACGGTGAGGACCAGTGCTCTGCGTGCCGTGCCTTTGCCGATCATCGGGACTCCCTCGTCGAACTGTGGCTTCGAGCCTGCTCGCGAGTGGCTGAGGGGACCCTGAAACGGTCCCCACGAGTTCCTGAGGGGACCCTGAAACGGTCCCCACGAGTTCCCGAGGGGCCCGCTCGGATGGACTCAGCGTCCCCTTAGCCACCCCCACTACGCTGGACACAAGCAGGGCCCGGGCGAGGAGGCGCCATGCGGATTCTCGTGGTCGAGGACGAAGCGCCCATGGCGGAGCTGCTGCGGCGCTGTCTGGCGGAGAACGGCTTCGCGGTCGACGTGGCCGCCACCGGCGAGGACGGCCTCTGGTACGCCGGGGAGACCGAATACGACGTGATCGTCCTGGATGTGATGCTGCCGGGCACCGACGGTTTCGGCGTGCTACGTGAGATCCGTGCCGCCGGCCGGTGGGCGCCCGTCCTGCTGCTGACCGCGCGGGACGCCGTCGAGGATCGGGTGCGCGGACTGGACCTGGGCGCGGACGACTACCTCGTCAAGCCCTTCGCGCTGGCCGAACTGCAGTCCCGGTTGCGTGCGCTGATGCGCCGGGGCGCCCGTGAACGGCCCGCCGTGCTCAGCGTCGGCGACCTCACCCTCGATCCGGCGACCCGCTCCGTGGCCCGCGGCGGAACTCCGGTCACGTTGACGGCCAAGGAGTTCGCGCTGCTGGAGTGCCTGATGCGGCGGCCCGGCCAGGTGCTGTCCAAGGCCGAACTCATCGAGCACGTATGGGACTTCACCTTCGACGCGGACTCGAACGTCGTGGAGGTGTACGTCGGCTACCTCCGACAGAAGATCGACCGTCCTTTCGGACGACAGTCACTGCGCACCTCCCGGGGCGCCGGCTACTGGCTGAGAGACGACCGCAGGGAGCACGCGGATCATGCGCGGCCCGTTGGCTAGGCTCCCCGTCCGGCTCCGCCTCACGCTCGCCTTCTGTCTGGCGATGGCGGTGGTGCTGACCGCGCTGGGCGCCTTCCTCTACACCCGGATGGGTACCGAGCTGACCCGCGCCGTCGACCTCGACCTGCGCGCACGGGCCGCGGCCACCGTCAGCTCGCCGGCCCAGAGCGAACGGGCCCCGCTGGACGCGGGCCGTGGACTCATCGACCCCGACGAGTCGTTCGGCCAGATCCTCACGCCGTACGGTGACGTCGTCGAGACGACCCCGGCCGTCGCGGCCGCGCCCATGCTGCCGCCGGGCACCACACGCACCGTCACCAAGCCGGTCTTCCTCAGCCGTCATGTCGTGGGCATCGAGGACCCCGCCCGGCTGCTCGCCCTGCCCGTTCGCCTGCCGGGGACGGTCGCACAGCCCGCAGTCCTCGTCGTCGGCGCACCGCTCGGCGACCGCGCGGAGGCGCTGGACCGGCTGCTGCTCCTGCTGCTCATCGGCGGCCCGCTCGCCCTGGCGGCGTCCTCGTACGCGGGCTGGCTGCTCGCCGGCGCGGCCCTGCGACCGGTGGAGCGCATCCGCCGGGAGGCCGCCGCCATCTCCGAGGCCGAGCCCGAACGGCGCCTTACCGTCCCGCCGACCGGGGACGAACTGGCGCGTCTCGCGCACACCCTCAACGCCATGCTCGCGCGCCTCCAGGAGGCGCTGGAACGCGAGCACCGCTTCATCGACACCGCCGGACACGAACTGCGCACCCCGCTGGCCCTCCTGCGGGCCCAGCTCGAACTGGCCACGGCGCGCCCGCGCGACCGCACCGAACTCGAAGCCGCCATACGCTCCGCCGCCGCCGAGACCGACCGCCTCGTCGGGCTCGCCGAGGATCTCCTTGTCCTCGCCCGCACTCGACAGGGCCGGCTCCCGCTGCGCCGCGAACCGGTGTCCCTGCCGCGGCTGCTCACCGACGCGGCCGAGGCGTTCCGCGCCCGCGCGAGTGCCGACGGCTCGACGGTCACCGTGGAATGTGCCGGCAGCCGACAGGCGACCGCCAACCTCGATCCGGTACGGCTGCGCCAAGTCCTGTACAACCTCCTCGACAACGCCCTGCGCCACTGCGGCCCCTCCGGACCGGGCCGCATCACCCTCGGCGCCGAACACGCGGACGGCGTGGTGCACTTGTGCGTGCACGACCAAGGCCGCGGCTTCCCGCCCGACGTGCTCGCCGGGCCGCCGCCGAACCCGCGCCCCGACGGGGGTTCCGGCGGGCTCGGCCTCGCCATCGTCGGGACGATCGCCGCGGCCCACGGCGGCCAGGTGAGCCTCGCCAACCACCCGTCGGGCGGGGCCCTCATCACCGTAAGTCTGCCCACCGCGTCAGCGCGGTCCGGCGGTGCCCAGCGCCGGAGTGCAGCGGTCGGCTCGCGGATTGGACCGGCCGAGGCAGCCGAGGAGCGTGGCGCACACCGCGGCGGCGAGGGGTGCGGTGGTGGTGAGACCGACGCCGACGCTGAAGGGCATGTCCATGCCGAGCCGGTCGGTCGGCGAGGCGCCGAGAGGGCGGGTGCGCAGGTACGAGGCCCGGAACGCGGCGACGGCGTTGAGCCAGGCGAAGCGGTGTAGCACGCACGGTACGAGGATCGCTGCGCCGAAGAGCAGCCCGGAGCCCACGAATCCGACGTCGAAGCAGAAGCCGGTCAGGTCGCCGGTGGCGGTGCCGAGGCGCTGGGTCGGCTTCCGGCTTACGAGGATTGCGAGTCCAGCGGGTGTGCGGGGCCGCCCCGGTGAAGGTCACCTGGGCGGCCCCGTGCCGGGCGGGGGTTCAGCCGGTCGGTCCCGCCGGGGTCGTGGTGGTCTTGAAGCCTTCGGTCTTGTTGGCCTGGATGGCGAAGTCATTGGTGAACGTCTTGCTGAGGTCCACCGACGACTTCACGTTGCCGACCAGCTTCTCCGTCGCCAAGGAGGTCTTCGGACCGCCGGACGGCATGAGGCCGTCCGGGAGGAACTGACCCTTGTCCTCGGTCAGGGCCGAGATGTAGTCGGCCTTGGTCACCAGCTGGTTCGAGACGTACGACGCCGGCAGCTTGTTCGCGATGTCGGCCGCGCTGTGGGTGTTGATCCAGTGCATGGTGGCGACCAGCGCGTCGACGACCTTCTGGACCGTGTCCTTGTGCGAGTTCACCCAGTCGGTGCGGGCGAGCACACCGGCGGCGGGATAGGCGCCGCCCATCGCCGCCGTGGCGCCGTCCGTGGTGGCCAGATCGACCGCGGAGGTACCGACGCCCTTCTTCTGGATCGCGGCCACCGTCGGCTGCGTCGTCATCACGCAGTCGACCTTGCCGTTCTGCAGCGCGGCGATGGCGGTGGAGCCCGCGCCGACCCCGATCCGGTGGTAGTCGCCGGTCTTTATGCCCTTCTTGGCGGCCAGGAACTGGGTGAGGGTGTCGGTGCCGGAACCGAGGTCGGTGACGCCGAGGGTCTTTCCCTTGAAGTCGGCGGCCGAGTGGACGCCCGACTTCTTGGTGCACATCTCGCGCTCGCCCGGCGCGCCGGAGAGCTGGACGACGTCCTCGACCGCCTTGCCCTTCGCCTGGAACTCGATCGTGTGGTTGTACCAGGCGCCCGCCATGTCCACCTGGCCCGAGGCCATGGCTTCCTCAGCGCCGACGCCACCGTCCTGCTCGGTGCTCAGCTGGATGTCGACGCCGTACTTCTTGTAGTAGCCGAGCTGCTGGGCGAGTTGGTACGGCAGGTAGATCTGCTTGTCGAGGCCGCCGGCCATGAGCTTGACCGTCGGCGTGGAGCCCGAACCGCCGGTCGAGGCGGAGGAGTTGCCGGAACAGGCGCTGGTGGCGCCGAGGGCGAGAACGGTGAGGACGGACGCGGCGACGGCGGCGGCGGGTCGTCTGGACATGGCTGATCACAGTCCTTTGCAGAGGGTGTTGGGATGAGGAAGGGGGAGTGCGGGGGTGTCAGATGGTGTTGGCGGCCTCGGACGGAGCCGGCGGGCGCCAGGACAGCAGCCGGTGCTCGAGCTTGCCGATCAGCCACTCGGCGCCGAGCACGATGACCGAGATGACGAGCATCGTGGCGAACACGCCGTTGGGGTCGAAGTTGTTCTGCGCGGTCTTGATGACCAGGCCGAGGCCGCTCTGCGCGCCGAGCACCTCGCCCACCAGCGCGCCGACGATGGCGAAGCCGAAGGCGCTGTGCAGGCTGGCGATGATCCAGGTGAGTGCGGAGGGCACGGTGACATGCCGGATGATCTGCAGCTGCGAGGCGCCGAGGACCTTGGTGTTGGCGAGGATGTTGCGGTCGACCTCGCGGACGCCCTGGAAGGCGTTGAAGAAGACGATGAAGAACACCAGCACGGCGGCGAGCAGGATCTTCGGCAGCACACCGATGCCGAACGCGACGATGAAGATCGAGCCGAGGACGATGCGCGGGATCGCGTTGACCATCTTGATGTAGGGGCCGAGCACGTCGGCGAGGAAGCGGCTCTGGCCGAGCGCGACGCCGAAGACCACTCCGGTGACGGCCCCGAGAGCGAAGCCGGCGAGCGCCTCCTGGATCGTGGTCCAGATGTTGGATGTCCCGCGTCCGGGGCTTCGAGGTGGTCGGCCAGGCGCGCACCGTGGCCGAGGCGCTGGCCGCGGTGCGCGCCCTCCACCCCGACCTGCTGCTGCTCGACATCTTCCTGCCGGACGGCAGCGGACTGGACGTGCTACGCCGGCTCAGCGGCGACGAGGGCGGCGACCGCCCCGACGCCATCATGATCACCGCTGACCGGGACATCACCTCGGTGCGGATCGCGATGAAGCTCGGCGCCGTCGGGTACCTGGTCAAGCCCTTCGGCGCGCCCGACCTCGCCGAGCGGCTCACCGCTTACCGGGAGCTCCAGCACCGCATGGACGCCCTGGGCACAGCCCTCGACACCGACCAGGCTGACGTGGACGCGCTGTTCAGCGCCGCGCGGCCGCCGGCCGTCCCCCGCGTCCCCGCGAAGGGCCACTCCGCGCCGACGCTTGCCTTGCTGCACCAGACCCTGCGCACCGCGCACAACGCTCTGTCGGCCACGGAGGCCGCCGAACGCACCGGGGTCTCCCGCGCCACGGCTCAGCGTTATCTGTCCTACCTGGTCAAGGAGGGCATGGTCCGTCTCGAACTTCGCTACGGGGCCACCGGCCGTCCCGAGCACCTCTACCGCGTCGCGCACTGAGCGGGCACTTTCGTTTCCCAAGCCGGTCGAGCCGACGGCACGTGGCGGTAGGACGCCGTTTCGACCTCGGCCATCGCCACGGTTGTGGCTTCGCCGTACTCCTGGGCGGGCTCTACGCCTTGGCGCGTGTCCTTCCACCGCGTTCATGCTGCTGCCGTCGCCGGGAGCGGTGTTCACGGTGATGCGGGGCAGGGCGGGCGCCGACGACCCGCTGTCCGCACGACCCGGCTCGCGGCTGTCTTCTGCAGCAGCCCGTAGGCGAGCACCGGCAGGAGCAGGTGCGGTTTGTCGGGCAGCGTGGTGGTGATCAGAACTGCGCTCGCGCTGCTGTTGTTCATCCCGCAGGCGAGCGTCAGCGAGGAGGAGGCGGGGGCATCCAGGCGCAGGAGCCGAGCGGCGGTCCGGCCCAGCACGAAGGACAGCAGGCAGACGAGCGCCGCCACGACGAGTGCCGCGCCGAACAGCAGCGGGCGCGGATGCGCGAGGAAGGAGCCCAGGGCGCCACTGGCGTTGATGTAGGTCAGGACGAGCGATCCGAGCAGCGCGACGGGCACGATCATGCACAGGGCCCACCTGAGCCACGCCGTCGGCAGCGCGAGTCGGAAAAGGATGCCGACTGCACAGGGGAGGACCACGGTGACGAGAGCGAAGCCGCCGTGGGCTGTATGGCCGGTCGTTGCGAGTGTGTCCGCGTAGCCGCCGTCGAGGAGCGGCACCAAGGTGGTGATGACCAGCGGGATGGTGAGCGGGCTGAGGAGTGTGGAGGCCAGGACGAGTCCCACCATGGTGGGTTGGTCGCCGTCGCCCTTGCCGGTCCAGACGGTGGCTCCGGCGGCGACGGGCATCGCCACGATCAGGATCATCGCGGTGATCAGCCCGCTGCCACCGTCGCTGTCGGGGGTGCGGTGCAGTCCGAACGCGACGACGGGGATGACCAGGAGCGGGATCACGAGGTGCAGGACCAGCCCGGCCAGCAGGGCGGTCGGCTTGCGGAGCAGTCGGCCCAGTTCGCGGACGGGTACCTGAAGCCCGGCGGAGAAGAGCACCAGGGACAGCAGCAGCGGGGCGGTGCTCAGGGGCAGGCCGGTGGCGGTGCCCAGCGGCACGGTGTGGTCGCGGCGCAGCCACAGACCGGGGCCGGGCAGGAGGAGAGCGGCGGCGTAGGACAGCACGACGGCCCGGCCGAGCCGAGGGCGCAGCCAGGCCGTCACCCGGTCAGAGGGCGGTTGGGAGACAGTGGGACGGCTCAAGGCGGCCTTCTTCCATGGCGGCGGACGGGACGGGGTGGAACGCCGCTATGCAGGAGCCGTGATCATGAGTCGTCATGGCACTCATGGTGCGCGAGTGAGGCGGATGGGGCAGCCGATGCCGCACGGCAGTCAGGATGCGTTCAGGTTTCCCGTGGCACGGTCGGGCCTCATGACATACGAGACCTCACAGAGCCCCGCTCCCTCGGAGGGCGACACCCAGGTGGCACCGTCCGGTCGCCGACTCGGCTGGAACAAGGTGCCCGAAGTCACCGCCTACTTCTGGATCATCAAGGTGCTGTGCACGACGGTCGGCGAGACCGCGGCAGACCTGCTCAACGAGAAGGCCGGTCTCGGCCTGACCGGTGTGTCGGTCCTGATGAGCGCCCTGCTGGCGGTCGTCCTGGTCGTGCAGTTCCGCACCACCGCCTACCGCGCGGGTGTGTACTGGCTCGCGGTCGCCCTGATCAGCGTCGTGGGCACGCTGATCAGCGACAACCTCACCGACAACATGGGCGTACCGCTGGAGACCAGCACCACCGTCTTCGCGGTCATCCTCGCGGTCGTCTTCGTGGTCTGGTACCGGCGCGAGCGGACCCTGTCCATCCATCACATCGACACCACCAGCCGCGAGTCCTACTACTGGCTCGCCGTCCTGTTCACCTTCGCCCTCGGCACCGCGGCCGGTGACCTGGTCTCCGAGCGCATGGCCCTCGGTTACTGGCTCTCCGCGGTCCTGTTCGGCCTGGCCATCGCGGCGGTCGCCCTCGCCCACTTCAAGCTCGGCCTGGACGCGGTGTGGAGCTTCTGGATCGCCTACGTCCTCACCCGTCCGCTCGGCGCGTCCATCGGCGACTACCTCTCCCAGCCCAGCGGAGACGGCGGCCTGGGCCTGGGCACCGTCGTCACCAGCGCCCTGTTCCTCACGGTCATCCTTGGCCTGGTCGTGTATCTGTCGGTGACCCGCAAGGACGTGGCGCAGCCGCAGCGCACCCCCCGGCACGCGGTCTGAGCAGGCAAGTTGCGGGCGTTCAGGATGCGTTCAGGCTGACGCTGTCAAGGTCGACTCCGGTGACTGCCCTCACGGTCGCCTCTTCTCACAGGGCGCTCGTCCCCCTCACGGGGCGGGCGCCCTGCCGTACTCCCGAACAGGAGCCCCCCACCTTGGAGCAACCGGAACTCCTCACCGACGTGGACGTCGCGAGCACGACCAAGTCGGTGATGAAGAAACTCCCAGAAGTGACGCTGGCATTCTGGATCATGAAGATCGCCGCCACCACCCTCGGCGAGACAGCCGGCGACCTCTTCGCGCAGACTCTCAAGCTCGGCTACTTCCTCACCACGGTCGTCCTGTTCCTCCTCTTCGTGGTGACCCTGGTCGTCCAGCTCAGGTCCAGCCACTACAACCCGTTCTTCTACTGGACGGTCATCCTGTCGACCAGCATGGCCGGCACCACGATGTCCGACTTCATGAACCGTGACGCGAGCGCCAAGTACCTCTCGGGCGGCGCCACTTCGCTGGGCTGGGGCCCGCAGGGCCTCGGTATGGGCTATCCGACCGGCGCTGCGATCCTCATCTCGATCCTGCTGGTCATCTTCGCCGTCTGGAAGGCGGCCGGGATGACCTTCCAGATCCGCGACATCGTCACCTTCCGCGGTGAGGCCCTGTTCTGGTCGGCGATCCTCGTCTCCAACACCCTCGGCACCTCCATGGGTGACTTCCTCTCCGACAGCTCCGGCCTCGGTTACGCCGGCGGCGCGCTGCTCGTCACGGCCGCGCTCGCCGTCCTCGTCGCCCTGATGAAGGTGCCGGTGGTGCCGAACGTGCTGCTGTTCTGGATCGCCTTCGTCCTCACCCGCCCCCTGGGTGCCACGACGGGTGACTTCCTGACCAAGCCGGTCGCCAAGGGCGGTCTGAACCTCGGAACCGCGGGTTCCTCGGCCGTGCTGCTGGCCGTTCTGGTCGGCCTGATGGCCTACGCGCAGCTCCAGCAGCGCCGGACCGCCGCCCCGGTCACATCGGAGCGGGAGGCAGTCGCCCAGCGGGCTGACTGAGTCCGGTCAGCCCGTCGGCAGGTCGACCAGGAAGCGCCCTCCTGAGGTGTATCCGGGGTCGTGGGAGACCTCGCCGCCGACGGTGCGGGCCAGGCGCCGCGCGAGCG
Organism: Streptomyces sp. DF42; assembly: GCF_058267695.1. Classification (NCBI taxonomy): domain Bacteria; kingdom Bacillati; phylum Actinomycetota; class Actinomycetes; order Kitasatosporales; family Streptomycetaceae; genus Streptomyces; species Streptomyces sp. DF42. Next base: position 7,645,010 of record NZ_CM177859.1, read on the forward strand.
GCAGCCCCAGGCCCGCGCCGTCGTGCCGTTGTCGCATGGTTCGCCCTGCCACCATGCCGGCCAACGCCGCGAGGGCATAAGGGACGGCGCCGCTGCCGGTATCGGTCACCCCTCGGGCCAGCACCTCGGCGACGTCCGGACGATGGCCGAGCGACCAGGCCAGGAATCCGTCGTCCGCCCACAGCGGAGCGCCATCCCGGCCGATCACCACCATGGTGAGGGTGCCGAATGCCACGTAGGCGCCCAGACCCATGGTGCCCGCCAGGCCGGCTGCGTCGCGCCGTTCATGAGGCGGTCAGCAGCGGGCGCAGGCGGCTGGAGCCGATCCACCGGCCCACCGATCGCGACCACCGCCTCAGCGTCAGCATCGACACCAGCGCGACGAGTCCACCCACCAGCACGCCGGCCACGACGTCGTGCGGATAGTGCACGCCGACCCACACCCGGGAGACCGCCATCGCCAGTGCCGCCACGGCCGCGACCGCCCCCAGCCGACGCGAGACGAACAGCAGTGCCACGGCAGCGGCGGCCGCGATCGCCGCGTGGTTGCTGGGGAAGGACCAGTCGCCGGGCGCCGGACACGTCTCCAGGGTCTTCACGCGAAGGCTCTGGCACGGCCGGTCCTCGCGTGGCCGTGGCTGTTCGACACTTCGCGCGTCGGGATCACCAAGACCATGTCCGGCGGTGCCGACTACACCTACGGCTACCCGCCGCTGACCGCGCTGCTCGCGGCCCCGGTGCACGCCGTCGTCCACTCGACGGCGGCCGCCACCCTGGTCACCACGGTCGCGCTCCTCGCCTCCTCGGTCCTGCTGTGGTTCCTGCTGCCGGCACCCTGGAGGTCAGCTGCCACCGCGGTCTGTCTCGGCTTCGGTTTCCTGCCGCACTACGCCTACGCCGGCTACCCGGCGATCACGGCTCTCGCCCTGCTCGTCCCTGTGGTCGTCCGCTGGCCCGCCACGGGTGAAGGCGGCCGACTCGGCTCCGGGGGAGTGCTGCGGGCGGCGTGCCTGGGCGCCGCCTGCGCGGCCCAGCAACTCGCCTGGTTCCTTGCTCCGTTCCTGCTGATCGGCCTGTACGCCGTCAGGCGCGGGGAACTCGGCCCGCGGCGGGCTCTGACGGTGACCGCCCGCTATGCCACCACCGCGGCTCTCACCTGGGCCGCGGCCAACGCGTACTTCATGGTCGAGGGCTTCTCCACCTGGCTGCAAGGCGTGCTGCTGCCGCTCGACCAGAAGGCGATCCTGCACGGCCAGGGCCTGATGGGCATCTCCTACTACTTCACCGACGGCAGCAGCCGCCTCGACTACTACGCCTACGGCAGTCAACTGCTCCTGCTCGGCCTGCTCGGCCTGCTCGCCGCCACCCTGCTGTTCGTCCGGCGGCTCGGCCCCGCCCTCACCGTCCTGCCGTGGACCGCGTTCTACCTCGCCACCCGCTCCCAGGACGGCTACTTCCTGATGATGACCCCGCTGTGGCTCGCGGCCGCCGCCACCGTCCCGGCCACCGCGTTCGCCACCGCCTGGCAGCCGCGCCTTCCCCACGTCACCGGCGACCGTACGAAGAGGGCGCTGGCCGCCGCACTGCTCGCTCCTGCCCTGGTGTGCGTCGCGATCGCCGCGGCGAGCCCGCCGCCCCTGCGCCTGAGCCTCTCGCCGCACTTCGCCACGCAGCACGCGCGCGTGGGTGTCACCGCCATCGACGTGCGGGCCGTCAACACCACCGGTACGGCGCTCACCCCGCACTTCGCCAGCCGTACCGGCCAGGGCGCCTCCAACTGGTGGACCATCGCCTCCGGCCCCGCTGTCCTGGCCCCGCACGCCTCCGCCGACTACCGGGTGGAACCCGCAAGCGGCTTCCGCGCCCTTCCCGGCGGCCACGGTCCCGGGATCTACCTCATCGCTGTCACCGGCACCCCGATGACGATCACCAGCGCCCACATCCCGGCGGTTCCCTCTTGAGGAACGCACCCGACTATCACCAACGCACCAGCCCTGACCAGGAAATTCGTCGCGGTGTTCAGGTTGCGGTCAGGTTCGTCGCGCGATGTTGAAAGTCATGCACCAGAACGCCCAAAACAATGGCAAAGGCATCTGTGGCAACGGGAGTTCACCGTGCCATCGTGCGGTCCATGACCACCGAGCACCTCCTCGACGACCGTCCCCTCGCGCCCCTTCGCACCCTGGCGAACAAGGTGCCGGAAGTGACCGCCTACTTCTGGATCATCAAGGTGCTCACCACCGGGATGGGCGAGACCGCCTCGGACTTCCTGGCCCGGCTGCTCGGCCCGGTGCCGGCGGTGGCGCTCGGCGGCCTCGCCCTGGCGGCGTCCCTGGCCGTGCAGTTCACCGTCCGCCGGTACATCGCCTGGGTGTACTGGACGGCCGTCGTCATGGTCAGCGTCTTCGGCACCATGGCAGCCGACGTCCTGCACGTCGGACTCGGCGTGCCCTACCTGGTCTCCACGCCGCTCTTTCTCGCCGTACTGATCGCCGTCTTCGCCCTGTGGTACGCCGTCGAGCGCACCCTCTCCATCCACGGCATCCGCACCCGTCGCCGCGAGACCTTCTACTGGGCGGCCGTCCTCGCCACCTTCGCCCTCGGCACCGCCGCCGGCGACCTCACCGCCACCGTCGGCTTCGGCTACTTCGGATCGGTCGTCCTCTTCGCCGTCGCGATCTGCGTGCCCGCGTGCGCCCACCGATTCGCCGCCCTGAACGCCGTGACCGCCTTCTGGACCGCCTACGTCATCACCCGCCCCCTCGGCGCCTCACTCGCCGACTGGATGGCGCTCGGACACGCCCGGGGCGGGCTGGGTCTCGGACTCGGACCGGTCACCCTCGCCTGGACGGCGGCCATCGTCTGCTTCGTGGGTTACCTGGCCGTCTCCCGCCGGGACGTACAGCGGTAGGGCTTGGCGACAGGCAGGCCCGAGGCGAACGCCTCCAGCGAGGTGAGCCCGCCGGCGTTCTGCACGAGGACGTCGGCGGCGTGCATCAAGCTGGGCATGTCGTCGACCCAGCCGAAGGCGTGGTCGATACCGTCCGCGCAGCTGCTCGGCCTTGTCCTTGCGACGGCCGAACATCAGCTCCTGCTCGCTGAGCGAGACGCGGTCCCCAGGACGCCGGGTTGTGGCGGTGGACCCCGGTACGGGATGTGCCGAACCGGTCAGCGGGCCTCTTCACCCTGAGCAACCTCGATCTCGTGGTGCCAGACCCTGGGTCCGGCAGCCGTGGTATCGGCGGAGAGAATCACGCAGGCGGCCAGGAGGAGGGCAAGGCCGGGGCCGGCGCGTGAGGTCCGGCCGGGCGGCGTCAGCAGGAGGTGACGCGCCGTGGCAGGGGGCCGTTGTGCCGCCGGCGCGAGGCCAGGTCGGGCGGGATTCGTGTCATGGGCGGCGAGAGCGGCCCGTGCGACGGCTCGGGCGAGCAGGCGGCGGTCAACGACTGCGGCCGCGGCTGCTTCGTCAGCGGCACGCTCCGCAGCGAACCTGAGCAGACGCGCAGTGGGCGAAGGCCGGGATGGGGGCCCCTTACAAGCCGTCGTCCAGTGCGAAGCGCAGGTACCGGTCTGCGGAACGGCGCACCGCAGCGGCCCCGTCGGCGGTGACCACGCGTCCCCAGAACGCGCCGTAGATGCGTTCGAAGGCGAACGGTTCGACCAGTTCAAGGGCGCGGCGGATGGTGCTCGGACGCTCCGGGATGAAGTTGGGGATGCTGTACATGAAGCTGACCCAGCGGCGGTCCATCACCACCATGAAGATGTCGCCGCTGAACAGCGCGCCGCCTCCCTCGGGGTCGTCGGCCCAGTGCAGCACGGTGCCGCCTGCGAAGTGCGTCCCCGCGTTGATCAGCGTCATGCCAGGCGCGATCCGGTGGGTGTCGCCGGTCCAGTACTCGATCACCGGGTCGGGCCGCCCGACCCAGTCGCGGTCCGCGGCGTGGATGTACACCGGGGCATCGAAGGCCCGGCCCCACTCGGTCATCGCGCCGTAGAAGTGCGGGTGGCTGACGGCGATCGCGCTGATCCCGCCCAGCTTCTCGATCTCGGCGGCCAGATCGTCGTCGAGGTAGCCCACGCAGTCCCACAGCACGTTGCCGGACGGTGAGCGGATCAGTAGCGCACGCTGCCCGACGGCCACCGACGGCTGTGTGCCGACGCCGATCACGCGGGGGCCTTCTTCGTCGAATCGGCCGCGCCGCCCACTGGCGCGCAACTCGCCCAACGAGGTCCACTGCTGGCCCTCCCAGCCGACGTACTGCCGTTCGTCCATGCAAATCGGGCAATCATCGCGCGGCGCGGCGTATTGAACACCGCAGGTACTGCAGATCGGCAACCGTGTGCCGGTGACGGGCACGACCGGCTTCGAAGACGACATCAGAGCTCTCCCTCAGGGAATGCCACCGCTTGGCGATGCCCTCATCAACAGCCGGGCAGGGCGGCTTCTTCCTGTGATCGCCCCGCAGGTCGCAGATCATGGAGGCGAAGTCGGGGACGTGGTGGGTGACAGCGTCGAGTCCGGAACCGCCGGTCCGGATTTCCTCGAGATCGCCGATCACCTTGGCAAGGGCCGTCTTCTCTCATGACGGCCCACGGGCCTCGGTCCCAGCGCCCGCTCGTGCGCCAGGACCAGTGCAGGGACAAGGCCGGGCCGGGAGCCCGAAATTGCCTGTCCGAACCGTTTCAGGCTGCGGCTGTCGGGTCTGTCGCCCCGGCCTCTCGGCGGTATGCGGCGTTCAGCCGCTGGGCTTCTTCGAGCTGGTCCTCGAGGATGATGATGCGGCATGCCGCGTCGATCGGTGTGCCCTGGTCGACGAGCTCGCGGGCGCGGGCGGCGATGCGCAGTTGGTAGCGGGAGTAGCGGCGGTGGCCGCCCGGGGAGCGCAGCGGGGTGATCAGGCGGGCTTCGCCGATCGCGCGGAGGAAATTCTGTGTGGTGCCGAGGAGTTCGGCGGCCCGGCCCATCGTGTAGGCGGGGTAGTCGTCGTCTTCCAGGCGGCTGAAGGAATCGTCTGCTGTCATTGCACCTCTTTCATGGAACGCGTGGAGGGGCCCTGGCGCTGTTGGCGCCAGGGCCCCGAAGGAACTGCTACACCATCTGCCGGCCCTGATACTGCGCCGGCCTTCTGTTTCCGTGAACCCGGCCAGATTGGCGGAGGTTTCGCGGGGATCGCGGTTGCTCGACCGGAGACCACCTCACTATCGATGTCCTGCGGTACCCGGGCTCCGTCATTCCGCCCGGGCGATCCTGATGGCGCCTCGCTCCTCCGTTCTTCCCTCTTGGATCAACCAACTGCTGGTACTGCTGCGGTGACCTGTGCAAGCGTCACTCTTCGGCAGCCAGCCCCGTCGCCCGTCCTGCGACCACTGCTCTGGCTTGGAACCCCACTGCCGAACTTCCCGGTGCGCGCGTCCGCAGCCGACGCCTTCACCGAGGTGTCACTCACATGCCTGCACTGCTGAGTCCTGCGAACTGCATTTACAGGTACTGCAACTGCTGTCCTGCCGTGGCGGCCCCTGATCACTGCGGGCCACCCGGTCCGGCCGTCAGCCCCGTCGCCGACCTGCGACAACTCTGGCTTCGGAGCTCCACCACCGCACCGTCCTGCCGACTGCTCTTACGTGTACTGCTGCCCGGCAGTTCGTGTCTGCCGGGCCCTTCTGATCTCGGCTACGAGAGAAACCATAACCAGGCGGCCAGCCAATGTCTACTCCGGCGGGGATAGGTTTTGTGAAGCGCCGGGGTCAGTAGACGGCCAGGGAGACGGCACGGTAGTGCGCCGTGGAGGCAGCCACGGTCAGGGCGTGGAACACCTCGTGAAAGCCGAACCACCGCGGGGAGGGGTCGGGGCACTTGAGGGCGTGGACGACTCCGCCCGCGCTGTAGAGGAGACCGCCGGCCACCAGCGGGACGAGCACCGCCGCTCCGCCGTTGTGCAGGAAGCCGGGCAGGTAGCGCACCGGTGCCCCGTCCCAGGGCCAGGTAGCACGGGGTGTACAGCCGGCGCGGAGCTCCGACCCGCAGGACGCGGAACGCGATTCCGGCCAGGGCACCTGCTCACACGATCCACAGCAGGTGAGGCGGGGACCATGCCGGCGTGCAGCCGGCCTCGCAGCCTCGGCTTGATCGGTTCGGCGAGGTCGGACGCACGCTTCACGAGAGCGGCAACCGGGTTGGCACTCTCCCGTACATCGTCATCCTGCGATCCGCTGAGCGACTCGCTCTCGCGGTACTCGCCACGCCCGGGGTGACAGGTATGGATTCAGCCTCAGCGGTGTCGCGCGAGACACCTCTCCTACTCGCCCGGACTCGACTGGGCGGCCGGTCAATATAATCTGCCTCATGTCCAAGCCTGACGAGCTGCTCGTTTCCGTCGCCGCCCTGGTCGAGTCGGGGCAGAGCAACCAGATGTCCCTGACCGTTGTCACCGGTGGTGCCGTCATCACCGGTCGACTGGCTCCCGAAGCAGTGTGGAGGCAGAGGGTGTCGGACGTGCTGACAGACTCCGCCCGCCTGGGCGAGTTCTCCGGCGTCTTCAACACCCCCACGAAGAACGACGAACCGCCCACCCATCTGCACTTCCATGTCGCCCGGATCCTGCAGGGCGCCATCGGGATCCCCGAGACAGGCGGAATGTACCGCGTGGCCATCGCCGACGTCAGCGCCTGGACCATGGGCGACTTCAGCTACTCCGACCACTGAGCAACCACCCCCGCCATCCCGGTGCCGGCTCCCTCGGTCAGATGGACACAGGGGAGCCGAGCATCGAGGACGCATGCTGGAACGAGCTCAGGACGCGTACGGTCCGCTATTCAGCAGGTCCTGGGTGAGCCGCAGCCGTGCAGAGAGGCTTCGCCTCTCCGGGCCTACGGGTGCTGGCTTTCACAAACCCCCGGAAGGGCTCTGGCCTGGCTCTTTCGGGGGTCGCGCAGGCAGGACCTCAGAGCCAGTCCCGCCGCTTGAAGATGGCGTACAAACTGGTACATACAGCCGCCATCAGCAAGATCGCGAAGGGGTATCCGAATACCCAGTGCAACTCCGGCATGTGCGTGAAGTTCATGCCGTAGATCGTTCCGACCAGCGTGGGGGCGAACAGGATGGCCGCCCAGGACGAGATGCGCTTGATCTCCTCGTTCTGCTCGAACCCCGCCTCCGCCAGTGCGCGCATCTCGGCGTTCTGCTGCTGGGTGACGAGGGTCGCGTTCACCGTGAGGATGTCGGTCAGGGCCTGGCGGAAGCCGTCGACGCGTTCGCTGGTGTGGGTGACGTGGTCGGCGACGTCCCGCAGGTAGCGCTGGAGTTCCTCGTCCGTGCCGTACTTGGAGAAGCCGGCGATCAGGCCGTGCAGCATGCCGACGAGGGGGCGGGTGGCGCGCTGGAACTCGACCATTTCGCGGGAGAGTTCGTAGATGCGTCGGGAGACCTCCGGGTCGCCGCGGAACACCTCGGTCTCGATCTCGTCGATGTCGTTCTGGACGCCGGAGACGACCGGCGCGTAACCGTCGACGACCGCGTCGAGAATGGCGTAGAGGACCGCCTCCGGGCCCAGCTTCAGCAGCTCGGGCGTCTCCTCCATGCGGTGGCGGACCGCGGAGAGGTCGGGGGCGGCGCCGTGGCGGACCGTGATGACGAAGTCCGGCCCCACGAACACGTGCAGCTCGCCGAAGTCGACCTCCTCCGGGGCGTCCAGGTAGCGGGCCGCTCGCAGGACGACGAACAGCGTGTCGCCGTAGCGCTCCAGTTTCGGACGCTGGTGGGCCTCCATCGCGTCCTCGACCGCCAGTGGGTGCAGGTCGAACTCGGCGGCCAGGGACAGCAGTTCGGCCTCGGTGGGACGGGCCAGGCCGATCCATGCCATGCCGGACGGCTGGTCGCGCAGTTCACGGAAGGTCTCGGCGAGGGTGTGCGGGGCGGAGACGCGGACGCCGTCCCGGTACAGCGCCGCCTGGACGACACTGGCGACCTCCGCCGGCTCCAGGGGTGGCGGGCCGGCGGACGGCAGGGTTTCCGGTGCCGGAGGCTGCGCTGGGGTCAGCGCGCGGCGCCAGGCGGATTTCCGCGCGTTCTTGGAGTCCGGACGGGCACGTCGCTCGGACATGCGGCTGCCTCCCGGGGTCGAACCTGTGACCGGCGTGACCGGCGTGACCGGCGTGACCGGCGTGACCGGCGTGACCGGCGTTTTCGGCGTGATCCCGGGCAGGATATACGGGGCAAACGACGCCGGGGTGGTCCGCGCGACCGGGATTCGGTGAGAGTTGCGGACAGGCGTTGTCCGCAAGCCCGGATAGCGTGCGGGACATGACGAAGACGACAGCGACGGCTCCCGTGCTCGGCACCCGCGCCCTCAACCGGGCGACCCTCGACCGGCAGCTCCTGCTGCGCCGCTCGCCGCTGTCCGCCGAGGCCGCCGTAGGGCATCTGCTGGGTCTGCAGGCGCAGAACGTCAAACCTCCGTACTACGCGCTCGCCGCCCGCCTCGACGGCTTCGCGCCCGAGGAGTTGTCCGGGCTGATGGCGGATCGCGAGGTCGTCCGGATCGTCACCATGCGCTCGACCATCCACACCCACACCGCCGACGACTGCCTCACCCTGCGCCCGCTCGTCCAGGCGGCCCGCGACCGTGAACTGACCAACTTCCGCGCGGGACTTGCCGGTGTGGACCTCGACCGGCTCGCCGCGCTGGCACGGGAACTGGTCGACGCCGAGCCGCGCACCATGAAGCAGCTGCGTGAGGCCCTCCTCGCCGAGTGGCCCGATGCCGATCCCCAGTCCCTCGGTATCGCCGCCCGTTGCAAGCTCCCGCTCGTCCAGATCACCCCGCGCGGGCTGTGGGGAAAGAGCGGCCAGGTCGCCCTCACGACCGCCGAGCACTGGCTGGGCCGCCCCGCCGAACCGGCGCCCGCTCCCGATGAGACCGTCCTGCGTTACCTCGCCGCCTTCGGTCCCGCCTCCGTCAAGGACATGCAGACCTGGGCCGGTCTGACCCGTCTGCGTGACGCCTTCGAGCGGCTCCGCCCGCAGCTGGTCACCTTCCGGGACGAGAGCGGCGTCGAACTCTTCGACCTGCCGGACGCACCGCGTCCCGACGCGGACACCCCGGCCCCGCCCCGCTTCCTCCCCGAGTTCGACAACCTGCTCCTCTCCCACTCCGACCGCACCCGGGTCGTACCGCCCGAGTACCGGGGCCGCAGCTGGGTGGGCAACATGGTCCACTGCACGCTCCTGGTCGACGGCTTCCTCGCGGGGGTGTGGAGGCTGGAGGAGAGCGCGCTCGTCGTCGAGCCCTTCGGCGGGCTCACCCAGGCCCAGCGGGCGGACGTCGTGGAAGAGGGACAGCGGATGCTCGCCGTCATGCACCCGCAGACGTCGTACGACATCCGCTTCGGCACCGTGATCGCCTAGCGCGTTCGGGACCGTGGTCCCGTGGCACTCAGTCGGTCCGGCCCGTCACCGCCACCGTCAGGCCCAGCCCGATCATCGCGAAGCCGCCCGTGCCGCCGATCATCGACAGCCGGCGGTCGGAGCTCGCGAACCAGGTGCGGGCGGCCGAGGCCGTGAGGCCCCACAGGGTGTCCGTGACCAGGCCGATCGAGATGGGTATCAGGCCGAGCACCAGCATCTGCAGGGGGACGCGGCCCGCCGTGTGGTCCACGAACTGGGGGAGCACGGCGGCGAAGAAGACCACGCCCTTGGGGTTGGTCACCCCGACGAGCGCGCCGTCGAGCACCGTGCGCAGATCGCCGCGGGCCGGTCCCGTCGGCCCCGTCCGGATCGCCGCCTTCAGTTCCCTGCGGTGCCGGAAGGCCTGTACGCCCAGATGGACCAGATAGGCGGCGCCGGCCAGCTTGACCACCAGGTAGACCGTCACCGACCGCTCGACCAGCGAGCCGATGCCGATCGCGACCGCCACCACACCTGGACACCCTCCTGCTGGCCTGCGGCGATCACGAGAACTGATCGCTTCGGTCGCGGTCTGCCTCTTGGTCGGGACTGGCCGACGCGATGGACTGGACCCACCGAATCGGAGCCGAAGAGGCAACGTAATCAAGGGAGTTCAGTCATGCCGATCGTCACCATCCAGCAGGGCCCCCGCGACACCGAACTCAAGCGGGACCTCGTCAAGCGGGTCACGGACGCCTTCGTCGACGCGTACAGGATCCCGGCCGAGACCGTGCAGGTGTGGATCCACGAGGTGCCGACGGACAGCTGGGGAGCGGCCGGGAAGCTCACGGCCGACAAGTAGCGCGCATGGAAAGGGGGCGCTGCGGGCTGCTCGTGGTAGCCCGCAACGCCCCCTTGTCTCTCACCTGAGGGGTACTCAGGAGGTCTTCCGGGTCACGAGGTGATCTGCGCGGTCACCAGGTCGGAGAAGGCGGTCAGCCGGGTGTACACACCCGGGTAACCCGCCTCCGCGCAGCCCTCGCCCCAAGAAGTGATCCCTGCCAGGACGCCCCCGATGAGCAGGGGACCGCCGCTGTCGCCCTGGCAGGTGTCTGTGCCGCCGGATGAGTATCCGGCGCAAACCATGTCGGTCTGGATGAAGTCCGAACCGTAGGAGCTCTTGCAGCTGGAGTCGGCCACGATCGGTACGCTCGCGGTCCGCAGCTGGTTGGAGGAGCTGCCGTTCTCCGAGGTGGTGCCCCATCCGAGGATGCGGGCGGTGGCGCCGGCCGCGTACACCGAGGTGTCCGCGGACGAGACGTACGACGCCTTCGTGTACGGCATCGCCGTCGACAGCGTCAGGACGGCCACGTCGTCGCCGTTGGTGGCATCCGTGTAGTCCGGGTTGACCCAGATCTTGCTGACCTTGCTGACGGTGCCGTTCGTGCCGTTCAGATAGGTGCGGCCGCCGACGACCAGGACGCTGCCGGTGCTCTCGCCGGCCATGCAGTGGGCGGCCGTGACCACCTTGGTGGCCGAGACGAGGGTGCCGCCGCAGAACTGGTTCTGCGAGGCGTCCGTGATCTGCATGACGAAGGGGTAGGTCGTCGTGGTGGTGGTCGTGCCGCCCACGATGGGTTGGGGCGCGGCAGCCGCGAAAGGCGCGCCGAGCAGTGCGGTGGCGGCCGTTGCGGCGGCCGACGTGACTACTGCGGCGGTCTTTCTGACACGGGTTAGCCCGAACATGAGTCTCCTCAGTGGGGGTTGCCGGTGGGGGGTCGCGCGGGTGTGGGGGGTGTGCACGGGGGTCGCGGGACCGACCCCCGTATGCCCGGGCGAGCGGCACGCCCCTCACGCTAGGACCCGGAACCCCCGGCTCCCAATGAGGGAACCCCCTAGGGGGTTGGGTGAGGGAAAACCCTCGGTCGGGTTCAGTTAACCTGGCACGCCGTCACTTCGCGCGCCGCTGCGCCGCCAAACGGACGATATCCACGCGCGAGCGGATCCCCAACTTGCGGTAGACCCGGGTCAGGGTCGCCTCGACCGTCTTCACACTGATGAACAGACGCCCGGCGATCTCCCGGTTGGTCGCGCCCTCCATGACGAGTGCGGCGACCTGACGTTCCATCGCGGCGAGCCCTTCCAGGGCCTCTGACGGGGCAGGGGGGGTGATCGGTTCCACCGGCCTCGCCACGGCGGCCGCCTCCACCTGATGCACCCAGGGCATCGCCCGGCAGCGCCTGAACAGCCGGGCCGCCTCGTCGTACGACGCCGGTCCCGGCCGGCCGGTGCGCAGCGACGCCAGCGCGAACGCGGCGCGTGCCTCCTCCAGCGCGTACCCCAGCTTGGCCAGCCGGTCCTGTACCGACGTCAGCTGGGCGAGGGCGGCCTCGTGCTCCCCGCGCGCGGCCCGCATCAGCGCCTCGGCCCGGTCCAGGACCGCCAGCACGCTCTCGCGGCCCAGGCGCAGCGCCTGTTCGCGGGCCACGTCGAGGAGTTGCCGTGCCTCGTCCAGCGCACCGATCCGGACGAGGGCCTCGGCGAGGTCGCCGTGCCAGCGGCCGCGCGCCGGGTCGGTGATGCCGAGCCCGTGCTCCAGCTCCCGCACCCGGCGCAGCGAGTGGACCGCCCCCTCGGCGTCCCCGGCGACCAGCTGGGCGTGCCCGAGTGCGGTCAGTCCGCGGGAGATGTACATCTGGTCGCCTGCCTGCTCGGCCAGTTCCACCGCCTCCCGCCCCAGCGTGAGGGCCCGTTCCACGTCCCCGCCGGAGGCCTCCGCGATCGAGGCGAGCACGGCGGAGGGCATCTCGCCGATCCCGGAGTCGCGGGCCAGCCGCATGCTCTCGCGGGCCAGGTCGAGGGCGCGGCCGCAGTGCCCGGAGCGCAGTTCGGTCTCGGCGAGCAGACGCACGAAGTGCACCTCGCTCTCGACCATGCCGCGCCGGCGCACCTCGCGCAGCAGCGCGTTGACGGTGCTGCGGGCCTCGGGCAGCTGGTCGCTCATGATCAGCCAGCGGTAGCGGGTCGCGCCCGGGCCGTTGTGGTGGCACGCCACCTGTGGGTCCTGAGGCTCCCTCAGGGCACGTTTGATGGTCGCGGGGGCGTCCGGATGGCCCATCAGGGTCTCGGTCTGCGCCTGGAACGCCAGGGAGAGGAGTTCGGTGCGGCGGTCACCGCCGCGGGCGGCCAGCTCCGCCGCGTGCGCGGCCTCCTGCCGGCCCTCCGCGAAGTCGCCGTCCACGACGAGGCTGCGCCAGGCCAGCTGGTAGTGGACCAGGGCGAGCAGCCGCGGATCGTCGCCGGCGTCGGCCAGCGCCTGCGGGTAGACGGTGTCGACGTCGCCGAGGGCCTGCCCGGCCGCCTCGATCACCACCATCCAGGCCCGCACCCGGTCCGCGGGCGTGGTGGCCCAGGTCAGTACCTCGCGGGCGATGTCCCGGGCGAGGTCCACCTCGCCGGCGGTGATCGCGTCCTCGGCCGCCTGCAGCCGGCGCTCGTCCGGGCCCGGTTCGCCGTCGGCGGGGGTGTGCCGGGAGGCCAGCAGCCCGAGCGACGCGGCCACCGACGGGGCCCCGCGGTCCCGGGCCAGGGCGGCGGCCTCGGCGAGGCGGGCCGCGGCCTCCGGGTCGGTGCCGGTGGTCGCGAGGGCGAGGTGGCGGGCGCGCTCGATCGGGTCGGAGGCCGCCGTGGACAGCGCGGCGTGCGCGGCCCGCCGCTCCTGCGCGGGCGCCTCCGCGTACAGCGCGGCCGAGATCAGCGGATGGGCGAACCGTACGGCGGGACCCTCCGGCTCGGTGGCCAGCAGCCCGAGCTCGGCCGCCTGGGCGGTCTCCGCCTCGGCGTTGTCCCGGCCGGCCTCGCGCAGCAGGGCCAGCGTGGGGCGGGCACCCGCGCTGGCCACCAGGAGGGTGCGGCGGGCCTCGTCGGAGAGCATCCCGAGGCGGTTCAGGACGAGGGCGCGCAACGAGGTGGGTACCGGCAGCGGCTCGCCCGGCCTCGGCGGGGTCGGGTTCTCGGCCAGCGCGCGGCCCAGTTCGAGCGCGAAGAGCGGGTTGCCGCCGCTGGTGCGGTGGATCTCCCGGACCGTGGAACGCGGCAGACCGGTGAATCCGCGGTGGTCGAGCAGCGTGGACACCTGGGTGCGGGAGAGCGCGCCGAGCCGCACGGCGAGGGTGTCGGGCGGTGACGCGCTCAGGTGACGGTCGTACTCCTGACCCTCCGTGCGCACCGCGCACAGCAGTTGCACCCGGGTGTCGCCGAGGCGGCGGGCGGCGAAGCCGAGGAGTTCCGCGCTCGCCGGGTCCAGCCACTGCAGGTCGTCCGCCACGACGAGGACGGGCGCCTCGGCGGCGAGTGCGCGCAGCGCCGACAGGACGGCGAGCCGCAGGGCGAGTCCGTCGCGCTGGAGCGTGGACTCGCCGCGCCCGGTGAGTGCCGACTCCAGTGCCGTGCGCTGGGCGGCGGGCAGCTTGTCGGACACCTCGTCCACGACCAGGCCCAGCAGGTCGGCGAGGGCCAGGAACGGAAGATGGGATTCGGACTCGGTCGCCGAGCAGCGCAACACCGTGTGCGCAGCTGTCCCGTATTCGGATGCCAATGCCCGCAGAGCGGTCGACTTTCCTATTCCGGCGGGGCCGTGGAGCAGCACACTGCCGCCGCGGGCGAGTTGCTCACGCGCCGCGCTCAGCAGCTCCGCCCGGCCGATGAGCAGGTCGGGGCGGCGTCTGGCAGGCTCCTTGAAGTCCCGTCGCACGGTCACCGCTCCCCTCCGAGTGTCGTGTCCGGGCCAAATTCTAGGCAAGCTCTCTTTGAATTTCGGGCGGACGCGTCGTGAGGGATATAACAACGGTACGGCACGGGGAAATTCAAGCCGCCTACGTATGAATACAACGCCGACAGCGCGGGCCCCCACCGAAGCGGACACCTCGGTGCTATGGCAACAGTCCCGCCCGGCGAGCCGCGACCACCGCCTCCCCGCGCGTGTGGGCCCCGAGCTTCCGCATCGCCGACCGCAGATAGCCCTTGACCGTCTCGGCCCGGACCCCGAGCCGCTGAGCGGCCACCGCGTTCGTCGCTCCCGCGGCCACACAGGCCAGTACATCCAGCTCACGGGGGGCCAAGCCGACCCCGTCGGCCTGCGCCTTCGGGGTCAGCAGCCCGCACACGCCGAGCAGCTGCGCCCGCAGCGCGGGGTCGGCGATCCGCGGGGCCAGCGCCCGAAGCGCCGCATGCGCCTCCCGTACCTGCTCCCAGTCGGCGCCCGTCGAGGGATCCCCGCCGGGCTCGGCACGCACGGCCGCCGCCAGGCTCCGCGCCTCGTCCCCGACGGCCAGCGCCTGCTCCACGTCCCGCGCCGCCTCCATCGCCGCGTCCAGCGTGCGGTCGCCGAGCGGCTGGGCGGTGCGCAGCGCGCCGTACAGCACACCCCGCACCCGGCGTCGTACGACCACCGGAACCGCCAGTATCGAACGCAGCCCCTCCAGGGCGACCGGGATGTCGTACTCGTGGCTGATCTGCCGGGACGAGGAGTAGTCCGTCACGGAGCACGGCCGGGCGCGCGCGACCGCCCGGCCGCCCAGGCCGTTGCCGGACGTCACCGGGAGGCCGCTCAGCGCGGAGGTCGCGTTGCCGCTCAGCTCGCTGATACGCACATGCTGCCGTCCCGGCTCCACCAGCCCGCCGAAGGCGACCGGCAGCCCGGTCGTGCGCCGCAGCCGTACCAGCGCGTTGCGTATCTCGACCGCCCCGGCCGCGTCTGCTGTCACCTGCTTGCCCTTTCCTGCGGCGCACACCCCCGTTCGGGGGTAGTGAGACCTGCATCACGGATTACACGATGGCAGAGAGCCGCCCGGCAATGGTCCGGTGATGAGGAGGACACAGATGACGACGGCGACGGAGGCTTTCCGGAGCGCGCGGGACTTCCTGCTGGAGCACCGCGAGGACTACGCGAGGGCGTACGAGGGCTTCAGCTGGCCCCGGCCCGAGCACTTCAACTGGGCGCTCGACTGGTTCGACGTCATCGCCGACGGCAACGACCGGACCGCCCTGCACATCGTCGAGGAGGACGGCACCGAGGCCCGTGTCTCCTTCGCCGAGATGTCCGAGCGTTCGGACCGGGTGGCCACCTGGCTGCGCGAGCGGGGCGTCGCCGCCGAGGACCGGATCCTCGTCATGCTCGGCAACCAGACCGAGCTGTGGGAGACGGCCCTCGCGGCGATGAAGCTGCGCGCCGTCGTCATCCCGGCCACCCCGCTGCTCGGCCCCGCCGACCTGCGCGACCGCGTCGAGCGGGGCCGGGTCAGGCACGTGATCGTGCGCGCCGAGGACACCGCCAAGTTCGACGACGTCCCCGGCGCCTTCACCCGCATCGCCGTCGGCGGACTGCCCGAGGAGGGCTGGGAGCCGTACGAGGACGCGTACGTCGCCCCGGCCGAGTTCCTCCCGGACGGTCCCACCCTCGCCGACGACCCGCTGATGCTGTACTTCACCTCGGGCACCACCGCCCGCCCCAAGCTGGTCGAGCACACCCACACCTCGTACCCGATCGGCCATCTGTCGACCCTGTACTGGATCGGCCTGACCCCCGGCGACGTGCACTTGAACATCTCCTCGCCCGGCTGGGCCAAGCACGCCTGGTCCAACCTGTTCGCGCCGTGGAACGCCGAGGCGACCGTCTTCATCCACAACTACACGCGCTTCGACGCGAGCCGCCTGATGGCGGAGATGGAGCGCGCCGGTGTCACCACCTTCTGCGCCCCGCCGACCGTCTGGCGCATGCTCATCCAGGCCGACCTGACCGAACTGCGCACCCCGCCGCGCGAGGTCGTGGCCGCCGGCGAGCCCCTGAACCCCGAGGTCATCGAGCAGGTCCGGCGCGCCTGGGGCGTCACCATCCGGGACGGCTTCGGGCAGACCGAGACGGCCGTGCAGGTCGCCAACAGCCCGGGGCAGCGGCTCAAGACCGGCTCGATGGGGCGGCCGAGCCCCGGGTACCGGGTCGAGCTGCTGGACCCGGTGACGGGCGCGCCGGGTGCCGCCGAGGGGGAGATCGCCCTCGACCTGTCGGGGCAGCCCGTCGGCCTGATGACCGGCTACCACGGCGACCCGGACCGTACGGCGGAGGCGATGGCCGGCGGCTACTACCGCACCGGCGACATCGGTTCGCGGGACGCCGACGGCTACATCACCTACGTCGGCCGCTCCGACGACGTGTTCAAGGCCTCCGACTACAAGATCAGTCCCTTCGAGCTGGAGAGCGCGCTGCTGGAGCACGAGGCGGTCGCCGAGGCCGCCGTGGTGCCGGCCCCGGACGAGCTGCGCCTGGCCGTGCCCAAGGCGTACGTCGTCCTCGTCGAGGGCTGGCAGCCGGGTCCCGACACCGCGAAGGTGCTGTTCGAGCACTCCCGAGAGGTCCTCGCCCCGTACAAGCGCATCCGTCGTCTGGAGTTCGCGCCGCTGCCGAAGACCGTCTCGGGCAAGATCCGCCGGATCGAGCTGCGCGAGGCCACGGCTGCGGGTTCGGCGGACGAGTACCGCGAGGAGGACTTCCGGTGACCTCGGAATCGTCTCCCTCGTCGTACGCACACGGTACGAGCGGCACGAGCCTGCTCGGTGACACGATCGGCGCCAACCTGGACCGGGCGGTCGCGGCCTGGCCGGACCGCGAGGCGCTCGTCGACGTACCGTCCGGACGCCGCTGGACCTACGCCCAATTCGCAGCGGACGTCGGGGAGTTGGCGCGGGCGCTGGTCGCGAGCGGGGTCGCGAAGGGCGACCGGGTGGGTATCTGGGCGGTCAACTGCCCGGAGTGGGTGCTCGTCCAGTACGCCACCGCCCGGATCGGCGCGATCATGGTGAACATCAACCCGGCGTACCGCACTCACGAGGTCGAGTACGTCCTCAGACAGGCGGGGGTCTCCCTGCTGTTCGCCTCGCTCCGCCACAAGGCGAGCGACTACCGGGCGATGGTCGAGCAGGTGCGGGGCAGGTGCCCGCAGTTGCGGGAGACGGTCCACATCGGGGACCCGAGCTGGGAGGCGCTGCTCGGGCGAGCGGGCCCCGACGCCCCGTACGAGGAACTCTCCTGCGACGACCCCATCAACATCCAGTACACGTCGGGCACGACGGGCTTCCCCAAGGGGGCCACCCTCTCCCACCACAACATCCTCAACAACGGGTATTTCGTGGGTGAGGCGGTCGCCTACACCGAGCAGGACCGGATCTGCATCCCGGTGCCCTTCTACCACTGCTTCGGCATGGTGATGGGCAACCTGGCGGCCACCTCGCACGGGGCCTGCATGGTCATCCCGGCCCCCTCCTTCGAGCCGAAGGCCACCCTGGAGGCCGTCCAGCGGGAGCGCTGCACCTCCCTGTACGGCGTCCCGACGATGTTCATCGCGGAGCTGAACCTCGCCGGCTTCGCGAGCTACGACCTCACCTCCCTGCGCACCGGCATCATGGCGGGCTCGCCCTGCCCGGTCGAGGTGATGAAACGGGTGGTCGCCGAGATGCACATGGAGGAGGTCTCCATCTGCTATGGCATGACCGAGACGTCCCCTGTCTCGCTCCAGACCCGCAGGGACGACGACCTGGAGCACCGCACCGGCACGGTGGGACGCGTCCTGCCGCACATCGAGGTCAAGATCGTCGACCCCGCCACCGGAGTGACCCAACCTCGCGGCACCGCGGGCGAGCTGTGCACCCGCGGCTACAGCGTGATGCTCGGCTACTGGAACGAGCCCGAGAAGACCGCCGAGTCCGTCGACCCCGGCCGCTGGATGCACACCGGGGACCTGGCGGTGATGCGCGAGGACGGGTACGTCGAGATCGTCGGCCGCATCAAGGACATGATCATCCGAGGTGGCGAGAACATCTACCCGCGCGAGATCGAGGAGTTCCTCTACGGCCACCCGGGGATCAGGGACGTCCAGGTCGTGGGCGTACCGCACGAACGCTACGGCGAGGAGGTCCTCGCCTGCGTCATCCCGCACGACCCGTCCGACCCGCCGACCCTGGAGGACGTGCGCGCCTTCTGCGAGGGGCGACTGGCCCACTACAAGGTGCCGAGCAGACTCCAGATCCTCGACTCCTTCCCGATGACGGTGTCCGGGAAGGTACGGAAGATCGAGCTGCGAGAGAAATACGCCGGACACCAGTAGTCCGCCTCCTTGGGGGCGCGAGGCTGTATCGACGTCCCGCCGGGAGGCCCGGGCGCTCGGTCGGGTCGACCTGTGCGAGCGGGACGCGGGCGGCGGTGCCGACGCCGGACGGGGGTCGCCGGTCGGCCCGGCGGATGTCCGGGTAGCCGAGCCGGCGCAGACATACGGCGGCCGCCGTCACCGCGTCCCGGGCGGTGCGGATGGTGACCGGCTGGAAGGGACGGCGACGGATGGCGCGGGTGGGGGCGGCGACCTCCGTGCCCGCCCCGTCCGCGGAGGTCGGCCCGGCGACGGCGATCCGCAGCACCCTTCCGCACGAGCAGCCCAGCTCCGGCCGCGGCCACTGGTTGCCGCGGCCGTAAGAGCGGCACCGCGGGGTGACCCAGCCCTCCGCCCATGCCTGAGGGGTGACGGCCGTCGACGTCCCGTGCCGGGGGGATGGTGGCGTGACCGGCGCCCCGCACCGCAGGGACACGACGGCGCCGCGCAGAGGTGCTCGCGCCCGCAGGCCGGACAGCGCACCGAGACGGTCCTGGTCATGACTCACCTCGTCCGCCAGGCGGCCCCCGGCTTGCCCGTCCCTTGACGGCCTTCCCCCGCGCACTTACATTGCTTCCAGATAGTAGAAAAGTATTTCCGCTATGCGGAAATTAGAGGTTACAGGAAGTCGACACGGAAGAGCTCACCGCGGGGCGCGACGGGAGTGCGAATCCGACAGCCGAAGCAGGAGAACTCGATGGCACGTATGACCGCTGCCCGCGCGGCAGTTGAGATCCTCAAGCGCGAGGGCGTCACCAACGCGTTCGGTGTGCCCGGCGCGGCGATCAACCCCTTCTACGCGGCGCTCAAGGCGTCCGGCGGCGTCCACCACACCCTCGCCCGCCATGTCGAGGGTGCCTCGCACATGGCCGAGGGGTACACGAGGACCCACCCGGGCAACATCGGTGTGTGCATCGGCACCTCCGGGCCGGCCGGCACCGACATGATCACCGGGCTGTACTCCGCCATCGGCGACTCCATCCCGATCCTGTGCATCACGGGCCAGGCCCCGACCGCCGTGATCCACAAAGAGGACTTCCAGGCCGTGGACATCGCCTCGATCGCCAAGCCGGTCACGAAGATGGCGCTCACGGTGCTGGAGGCCGCCCAGGTCCCCGGCGCCTTCCAGCAGGCCTTCCATCTCATGCGCTCCGGCCGCCCCGGCCCGGTCCTGATCGACCTGCCGATCGACGTCCAGCTCACCGAGATCGAGTTCGACCCGGAGACGTACGAGCCCCTCCCGGTCTACAAGCCGGCCGCGACCCGCGCGCAGATCGAGAAGGCGATCGGCCTGCTCAACCAGTCCGAGCGGCCGCTGATCGTCGCCGGTGGCGGTGTCATCAACGCCGACGCGGCCGAACTCCTCGTCGCATTCGCCGAGTTGACCGGAACCCCGGTCGTCCCGACCCTCATGGGCTGGGGCGTCCTGCCCGACGACCACGAGCTGAACGCCGGCATGGTCGGCCTGCAGACCTCGCACCGCTACGGCAACGCGACCTTCCTGGAGTCCGACTTCGTCCTCGGCATCGGCAACCGCTGGGCCAACCGCCACACCGGCAAGCTGGACGTCTACACGGCCGGCCGCACGTTCGTCCACGTCGACATCGAGCCCACCCAGATCGGCAAGATCTTCGCCCCCGACTACGGCATCGCGTCGGACGCCAGGGCGGCGCTGGAGCTGTTCGTCGAGGTGGCGCGGGAGTTGAAGGCGGCGGGCAAGCTGCCCGACCGCTCCGCGTGGGCCGCCTCGGCACAGGAGAGGAAGGCGACTCTCCAGCGCCGTACGCACTTCGACGACATCCCGATCAAGCCGCAGCGCGTCTACGAGGAGATGAACAAGGCCTTCGGCCCCGAGACCCGGTACGTCTCGACGATCGGCCTCTCGCAGATCGCCGGCGCCCAGATGCTGCACGTCTTCAAGCCGCGCCACTGGATCAACTGCGGCCAGGCCGGCCCCCTCGGCTGGACCATCCCGGCCGCCCTGGGCGTCGCCAAGGCCGACCCCGAGGCGCAGGTCGTCGCCCTCTCCGGCGACTACGACTTCCAGTTCATGATCGAGGAGCTGGCGGTCGGGGCGCAGCACAGGATCCCGTACGTGCACGTCCTGGTGAACAACGCCTACCTGGGCCTGATCCGCCAGGCGCAGATCGGCCTGGACATCAACTTCCAGGTCAACCTGGAGTTCGAGAACATCAACTCCCCGGAGCTGGGCGTCTACGGCGTCGACCACGTCAAGGTCGTCGAGGGC
This sequence comes from Streptomyces sp. DF42, assembly GCF_058267695.1. Classification (NCBI taxonomy): domain Bacteria; kingdom Bacillati; phylum Actinomycetota; class Actinomycetes; order Kitasatosporales; family Streptomycetaceae; genus Streptomyces; species Streptomyces sp. DF42. The sequence continues at coordinate 7,665,837 of NZ_CM177859.1, forward strand.
CTCGGCTGCAAGGCGATCCGCGTGACCGATCCCGCCGAGCTCGGCGCGGCCCTCGAACAGGCCAAGAAGCTCGCCGCAGAGCACCAGGTCCCGGTCGTCGTCGAGGCGATCCTGGAACGGGTCACGAACATCGCGATGTCGAAGACGAACGACATCGGCAACGTCGTCGAGTTCGAGGAGATCGCCACCGAGCCGGGGCACGCCCCGACCTCGATCAGGCCGCTGAAGGTCTGACCCGGCACACACCACGAGGGCGGCCCGACCGGAAGGTCGGGCCGCCCTTGTGCCGTCTTCGGACCGCCGTCCTCGGGCGAGGCCCGCCGCCCCCGTGTCGGCGGGCCCCGCGTGAGATGAATGTGCCCGCGCGCGGGAGCGGTTGAAGCCTCCTGAACCATGTTCAGAGGTGGATTTGAGGTGTGCGCAGGCGTCCTACGTCCCGGGCAGTACGCGTGTTCTCACGCCTCCTCGTGCTGCTCCTCGTTCTGCTCCGCGTGATGTTCCGACAGGCCCGGCCAGTCGTCAGGGCCGCCGCCCTGCCACTCGATGAGGTCGCTGTCCTCGACGTCGGTGACGTAGAGATCGGCCAGCCGCAGGATCTCGCCCACGTCGTCCACGTGCGTGGCGATCCCCAGCGTCTCGGCGCCCTCCGTGACCCGCCGGGACCCGTCCAGGGCCGGCGAGTGCACCACGATGTGCGGATGCTCGGTTGGATGTGCCATGTCTTCAGGCTCCTGCGGAAGGTGCCGCTCCGCACCCCGGAAGCTCCGTACTCCGAGAACACGAAAGGCGCCGGATGCGGGACCGTCCGCATCCGGCGCCTGACGCCCCGGTGGGTTGTGGCCGTCCGGCGGCGCGAGGCTGGGCGCGACAGGACGTTCGCGCCGCCGGACGGAGTCTGTGCGGCTGGGACCGCGGCGGATGCGAGGGGAACCGGTGGCGTCCTTCCCTCAGGTCGAGAAGGGCGCCTCGGAACCTTCACCACCGCACTGGCTCGCACGCCGCCGCGGTCCCGGTCCTGCCCGAACGCCGCCGGACCACCCCTCATCCGGGTCCAACGCCGTTACGGGCGGCTTGAGTCGAGGCTCAGTCCTCGCGCAGGGCGCGGACCGCCTCCTCCACACGCCTGCCGTACTCCGGGTCGGCGGCGTGGAAGTGGGCCAGGTTCTTCTCGATCACGTCGTCGCGGGAGACCTGGGAGAGGCCGCCGGCGATGTTGGCGATCAGACGGGACCTCTCCTCGGCGGACATCAGGCGGTACAGCTCGCCCGCCTGGAAGAAGTCGTCGTCCTTGGTGTGCAGGGGCGCCTCGTGGGTGCCCGAGTGGCCGGTCAGCGCCAGCGGGGCCGCCAGGGGGCGGCCGGTCTCCACCGGGCCGTCGTACGAGTTCGGCTCGTAGTTCTTCGCCGCGCGTCCCTGGGAGTTGGTCGCCATCAGGCCGTCGCGGCCGTAGTTGTTCGCGACGGTCGCCCTGGGCGCGTTCACGGCCAGCTGTGTGTGGTTGACGCCCAGGCGGTAGCGGTGGGCGTCCGCGTAGGCGAAGAGGCGGCCCTGGAGCATCTTGTCCGGCGACGGGCCGATGCCCGGGACGAAGTTGTTCGGGGAGAACGCGGCCTGCTCGACCTCGGCGAAGACGTTGTCCGGGTTGCGGTCGAGGACCAGCCGGCCGACGCGCTGGAGCGGGAAGTCCCGGTGCGGCCACACCTTGGTGAGGTCGAAGGGGTTGAAGCGGTAGTCGGCCGCCTCCGCCGCGGGCATGACCTGCACGTAGAGCGTCCAGGACGGGTTCACGCCCCGCTCGATCGCCTGCAGCAGGTCCGTCTGGTGGGAGTTCGCGTCCTTGCCCACGATCTCGGCGGCCTGCTCCGAGGACAGGCTGCGGACGCCCTGGTTCGTCTTGAAGTGGTACTTGACGAAGAAGGCCTCGCCGTCGGCGTTCGTCCACTGGTAGGTGTGCGAGCCGTAGCCGTTCATGTGGCGGTACGACGCCGGGATGCCGCGGTCGCCCATCAGCCAGGTCACCTGGTGCGTGGCCTCGGGGGCGTGCGCCCAGAAGTCCCAGACGTTGTCCGGCTCCTGGCGGCCCGTGAAGGGGTCGCGCTTCTGCGAGTGGATGAAGTCCGGGAACTTGAGCGGGTCCTTGATGAAGAACACCGGGGTGTTGTTCCCGACGAGGTCGTAATTGCCCTCTTCCGTATAGAACTTGACCGCGAAGCCGCGCGGGTCACGGACGGCGTCCGCGCCGCCGAGCGAGTCGGCCACGGTCGAGAAGCGCAGGAATACCTCGGTGCGCTTGCCCACGGCGCTCAGGAAGTCGGCGTGGGTGAACCCGGCGACGTCGTCCGTCACCTCGAAGTAGCCGTAGGCGCCGGAACCACGGGCGTGCACCACACGCTCCGGGATGCGCTCGCGGTTGAAGCGCGCCAGCTTCTCCAGGAGGTGCTGGTCCTGGAGGAGGAGCGGGCCGCCGATGCCGGCGGAGGCTGAGTTCTGGTTGTCGGCGACCGGGGCGCCGGACTCCGTGGTGAGAGTTCTCGCCGTGAGCACGCGCTTCGACATCGTGGACCTTCCGTGCGGGTGTCAGCGGAAAACTATTTCCGCTTTGTGGAGCCTAGATTCGGAACGTGCCGAGCGTCAACAGTTTGTTGAAGTGGTTTCCGGGCGACGCCACCGCCTGGGCGCGACAGGACAGATGTCAGCGGCGGCGCCGCCCGGAAGCTTTGTGGCGCCTGGATCAGACCTGGGCGCCGGAGAGGCGCTCGACGGCCCGCAGCAGCGCCGAGTGGTCCAGGCCGCCGTCGCCCTGCGCTCGCAGGCCGGCGACCAGCTGGGCGACCACGGCACCGACCGGCAGGGCGGCGCCGACATTGCGGGCGGCGTCCGTGACGATGCCCATGTCCTTGTGGTGCAGGTCGATCCGGAAGCCCGGCTTGAAGTCGCGGCCGAGGAAGTTGTCCTTCTTGCGCGTCAGCACGGTCGAGCCCGCGAGGCCGCCGTTGAGTACGTCCAGGGCGGCCTTCAGGTCCACGCCCGACTTCTCCAGGAAGACCACGGCCTCGGCGCACGCCTGGATGTTCACGGCGACGATCAGCTGGTTGGCGGCCTTCACGGTCTGGCCCGAGCCGTGCGGACCGCACAGCACGATGGTCTTGCCGAGAGCCTCGAGGATCGGCTTCGCGAGGTCGAAGTCGGCCTGCTCGCCGCCGACCATGATCGACAGTACGGCCTCGACGGCGCCGGCCTCACCGCCGGACACGGGGGCGTCCAGGACGCGGATGCCCTTGCCCTCGGCCGCCTTCGCCAGGTCGACGGAGGTCTGCGGGGTGATCGAGGACATGTCGATCAGCAGCGCGCCGGAGCGCGCGTTCTCCAGGATGCCGTCGGGGCCGTACGCGATCGCCTCGACCTGAGGCGATGCCGGCACCATCGTCACGATCACGTCGGCGTTCCTCACGGCCTCGGCGATGGACCCGGCCACGGTGCCGCCGGCGGCGGCGAGGCGGTCCAGCTTGTCCTGCTCCAGGGTGAAGCCGGTGACGTCGTGACCCGCCTTGATCAGGTTCTCGGACATGGGGGAGCCCATGATGCCGAGGCCGATCCAGGCGATCTTGGGGTGGATGCTCATGATGGGGGTGCCTCTCTGACTGCTGTGCTGCGTCTGCGAATTGGTGCCGGTCGGTGCGATCCGGCCCGTCCGGCGTTTGAGGGCGGGGCCGTTCAGGCCGAAGCGGAGTCCGGGGGCGGCGGCCCTCGGGGACGGCAACGTCAGCGCGCGGCGCGGGCCGCGAACGGCAGCCACTCGAAGGCCTCGGCGCTCGGACGGTCGCCCGGCTTGTACTCCAGGCCGACCCAGCCGTCGTAACCCGCCTTCCTCAGCTGGTCCAACAGGTCCTCCAGCGGCAGCGTCCCCGTGCCCGGCGTTCCGCGTCCCGGGTTGTCGGCGATCTGCACGTGGCCGGTCTTCGCCGCGTACCGCTCGATCACCGACGGCAGGTCCTCACCGTTCATGGACAGGTGGTAGAGGTCCATCAGGAAGCGCGCGTTGCCCAGCCCCGTCGCGTCGTTCACCTTGTCGACGATTCCGACCGCGGCCGGTGCCGACACCAGCGGGTACAGCGGCGACTCGGGCTTGTTCAGCGCCTCGACGAGGAGAATCGCGCCGATCCGGTCCGCGGCCCGGGCCGCGAGGGTGAGGTTCTCCAGGGCCAGTGCTTCCTGGTCGGCCGGGTCCACGCCCTCGACGCGGTTGCCGTACAGCGCGTTGAGCGCCGTGCAGCCCAGGGCCTGGGCGAAGTCGGCGGCCACGTCGATGTTGGCGCGGAACCTGTCCGACTCCTCGCCGGGGATCGACAGGGCGCCGCGGTCCGGGCCGGGCAGCTGCCCCGCGTAGAAGTTCAGGCCCGTGAGCTGGACGCCCGCGTCCTCGATCGCCTTCTTCAGGGCGTCGAGCTCGGACTGCTCGGGGGTGGGGGAGTCGACCCAGGGCCACCACAGCTCGACCGCGGTGAAGCCCGCCGCGGCGGCGGCCGCGGGGCGCTCCAGGAGCGGGAGTTCCGTGAAGAGGATCGACAGGTTGACGTTGAAGCGCTGGTCTGCGGCTGTGCCCGAATCAAAACCCGGCATCTGGGTCGGCGCTCCCTTCTGTGGCGTCTCAGTGCTTCCGTATATTCCATAATCCGGAAAGTCGTTTCTGCTTAATGGAAGACTGCCTGGGGCGGGGGAGAGCTGTCAAGGCCGTCGGCACAAAAAAACGCCCCCGCGCCGGATGCGCGGGGGCGTGTCGAAGAGGCTGATCAGAGTGCGTCCACGGCGCTCACCTGCCAGCCGTCGGACGTGTGGTTCATCGTCATCCGCACCCGGTTCAGGTCCAGCCGGGAGCCCGAGACCTGGGTGCTCTGCGTGACCTGGTTGACGAAGAGCAGGACCGTGACCTTCTCCGGTGACGCCGACGCGACGGAGGCAGCGGCGACCGTCGCCTTCACCACCCCGTGGTACTTCTCCGCCGTCGGCCCGACCACACTCGCCGTCGTCTTCCCGTACTCGTCGCGGAAGTGCCCGGTCAGGTGCGTACGCGCCCGCGCGAAGTCGCGGTCCAGATGCCGGTAGTCGTACGACAGCACGACCGGCGCCGCAGTCCGCGCGGCCGTGAGCGCCTGCGCCCGGGCGCTCTCCGTGCGCCGCTCCTGCGCGTACTGCCACCCGAGCACCGACGCCGCGACCAGGCCCACGGCCAGCAGAGCGCCGACCACAGCGATGGGCAGCCACCGTCGGGACGCAGGTGCTGGGGCCTCTTCCTCACGGGGCTCTTCCTCGAGCGCCTCTTCCTCAAGGCCCGCTTCTTCAAGGCTCTCTTCCTCGGGGCCCCGGGGCGACGGCTCCGGAGTCAGGGGCTCCACCCGTTGGGTGCGCCTGGCCGCCGCTCGGGCGGCCGCGTTCATCGCGCGGCTGCGTACGGTCGGGTTCGCCATGGTCGTACTCCTCACTGGTGGGGCGGGTCAGCCCACGAACTCGACGTCGGAGGTGAGCCAGCGCCCGCCCCGGTACACCAGGTCGAGCTGCAGCCGATAGGTGCGCGCCTCCCCCTTGGGCACGGCGGAGTTGGTCACCTTGCTGTCGGCGACCACCAGGACGCGGGCTGAGCGAGTGGTTGACCGGACGATGCCGGCGTCGAGGACCTGCCCCTCGGACACGGACCTGTTCTCGGCGACCAGCTTGGTCAGGTCTTGCGTCTGCGCACTGAACTGCTTCTTGAAGTCGCCGGTGGCGCCCTTGAGGACGTTCGTGCTGTCCCGGTCGTAGTGCCGGTAGTCGAGCGAGGTGAAGTTCAGCGCGGACTGGCGGGCGGCGGACAGGACGTCCTGGCGCCTCGTCTCCCTCTCGTGGTCGTCGTAGACGCGGAGGCTCAGCCAGAGCGCTGCCGCGGTGGTGAGGACGGTCGCCACGACGAGTCCGACCGTGAGCGCCCTCCCGTTCAGGCCATCGGTCCAACGAGCAGCCATTGCCACGACTCCTTTCCGAACACCGTCTGCTGGCCGCCTGTCGAGCCGATCTCGACGGGCCTTCCGTCCGGGCCGGTCGCGGTGCCGGTCTCCGGGTCGTACGGCGTGACATACGCCGCCTGGTTCGCGCCGCCCGAAGCGGAGCGTGCGCCGGGGGCGTTCTGCGCACCCCGTACCGAGGTCTTGCCGCCGCGCGGGGCGGTGCAGCGCGCGTCGGTGTTCGCCGCGCGCCTGCCGGTGTCCGAGGGATCGCGCCAGGTCGTGCCGTACCCCTGGGTGCAGGCAGGCGGGTCGTCGGCGTTCACCACCAGGCCGAAGTGGAACGTCCCGTCGCCCGGGACGACCGTGTAGCTGCCCGAGACCAGCGCCGGGAAGGTGACGAGCGCCTGCTCCACGCCGGGCAGGTGGGCCAGGGTGACCTGGCCTCCGCTGATCAGGTTGGCGAGGAGGACCGAAAGCTGCGGACCGGTCGACTTCAGCAGGGAGTTGACCTCCTGCGCGGCCGGCGTGGAGTTGCCGATCAGCTTGCGCAGGTCGCCGTCGCTCGACTTCAACTGCTTGGTGAGCAAGGCCAGATCGTGTGCGAACGACTTGATGGACGAGCCCTGGTCGGCCTGTGTCTTGAGGACCTTCCGGGAGTCCTCGATCAGCGAGATCGTCTGGGGCAGCGAGTCGGACGCCGACTCGACGAGCGCGTTGCCGGAGTCCACCAGCCGGCTCAGGTCCGGTCCCGTGCCGTCGAAGGCCTTGCCCAACTCGTCGACCGTAATCCGCAGATCGTCCTTGCCGACGGAGTTCACCAGCCGGTCGAGACTGAGGACGAGCTCGGTCGTGGGCAGCGGCACGCGCGTGCTGCCGCGCGGGATCGCGCTGCCGTCGAGGAGGTACGGGCCGTGGGAGGTCCGCGGCTGCAGATCGACGTACTGCTCGCCCACCGCCGAACGGTTCGCGACCACGGCAAGGGTGTCCGCGGGGATGCGCGGCGCGCCGTCCTCGATGTCGAGGGCGACCGACACTCCGCCGTCGCCGGTCAGCCCCAGCTTGCCGACGCGCCCCACCGGCACCCCGCGGTAGGTGACCTCGGCGCCCGGGAAGACACCCCCGGAGTCGGCGAAGTCGGCCCGCACCGTGTAGCCGCGGTCCAGGACGTCGTCCACCAGGCCCGTGTACTCGGCGCCGACGTACGACACCCCGACGGCGGTGACGGTGGCGAAGGCGAGCAACTGCGCCTTGACGGTACGGGTGATCACGGCTGGACCCCCTTCAGCATCAGCTCGGCGAGCGCGAGGTCGATCCCCTCGGGCGGCTTCGCGTTCGTGGTGTAGCTGCTCGTGCACACCGGCGGGCAGAGCGGCCCGCCGCCCGAGGGGGCCGACGGCGACGACGGCAGCCCCGGTGTGCTCGGCAGCGGAGTAGGCGTCGGCACGCTCGGCAGGTCCGGTGGATCCGGCAGATCCGGTACGCCGGGGGTGCTCGGTGTCGGCGAACCGCCCTTGCCCCCGCCGGAGTTGCCGCCCGCCACGTTGCCGTAGAGGTCCGCCAGATCGAGGTCCGCGGTGAGGTGCAGGTTGACGTAGTCGCCCTTGACGGCCTCCGTGGCATTGCGCGGGAACGGGTAAGTGGTCAGCATTTCGAGGGAGTTGGGCAGATCGCTGCCCGCCTTGTTCAGCTGCTGCAGGATCGGCCGGAGCTTTACGAGGTTGGCGACCGTGTCGTCGTGCGAGGCCTCGACCACCTTCGTGCCCGTCCTGCCGAGCTTCGACAGGGAGGTGAGCATCTTCGTCAGATTGCGCCGCTGGCCCGCCAGCACCTTCAGCGCGGGCGGCATCGTGTCGACGGCGTCGGCGATGGTCTTCTTCTCCTTGCCGAGCCGCCCCGCGAGCCGGTCGACGGCCTTGATGGCGCGGACGATGTCCGCCTTCTGCTCGTCCAGCCCACCGACGAACGTGTTCAGCTCCTTCAGCAGCGACCGGACACGGTTCTCCCGGCCGTCCAGGGCCTTGTTCAGCTCCACGGTGATCGTCTTGAGCTGGGCCACGCCGCCGCCGTTGAGCAGGGCGGACAGTGCGGACAGCACCTCCTCGACCTCCGGGTTGCGGCCGCTGCGGGACAGCGGGATGCGGTCGCCGTCGCGCAGCCGGCCCACGGGGGTGGTGCCGGCCGGGGCGGCGAGCGCCACGTACTTCTCGCCGAGCAGGCTGGTCTGCCGCAGCTCGGCGACCGCGTTGCCGGGCAGCTTCACCGAGTCGGCGACCCGCAGCCGTACGCGTGCGTGCCAGCCGTCCAGCCGCACCTTCTCGACCGCGCCCACGGTGACGTCGTCGACCTTCACCGCCGACTGCGGCACGAGATCGAGGACGTCGCGGAACTCGACGGTGACGTGGTACGCGTGACCGTCCGCGGCCGCGCCACCGGGCAGTGGGACGTCGTACCAGCCGTTGAACTCGCAGCCGGACATCAGCAGCGAACCGACCGCCGCCCAGGCCACCGTCCCGGCCTTTCTCCGCACGCTCATGCGCTCGCCCCCAGGATCCCGCCGAGCGTTCTGTCGGTCGTGCCCGTCACCGCGGTGCCCTGCGTGGGCACTTCGGGCAGGGAGTCGAACAGTTTCTTCAGCTCCTTGCAGTCGGGGTTCTTGCCGCCTTCGTCGCCCGCCGTTCTGAGCAGGGAGCACAGGAGAGAGGCCGGATCCTGCGCCTGCCGGGCGTTGTTGCGGGTGTCGAGGGTGCCGGAGGACGGGTTGTAGGCGTTGTTGAGGTTCGACAGACCCGTGGGGGCCACCGCCAACAGCTCGTCCAGCGCGGCCCGTTGGGTGACGAGCACCTTGGTCACCTTGCTCAGGCCCCGCACGTCCGAGGTCAGCGCCTTCTTGTTGTGCTTCACGAAGGAGGACACGTCGCCGAGGGCCGTGGCGAGGTTCGCGAGTGCCGCCGCGAGGTCCTTCCGCTCGCCCGACAGCTGCTGCGCGACCTTGGCGAGGCTGGTGTCGAACGACCGCACGCTCTTGTCGTCGGCCGCGAGCGCCGCCGTGAACACCTGCAGGTTGCGCACCGTGCCGAACAGGTCCGTACGGCCGCCGGACAGCGTGGTGACCGCCTGCGAGAGGTCCTGGACCGTCCGGTTGAGGTTCTCGCCCTGGCCGCCCAGGTTGTCGGCGCTCACCCCGAGCAGCCGCGACAGGGAGCCGTCCTTGTTGGCGCCCTTGGGGCCGAGCGCGTCCGCCGTGGTGTGCAGGCTGTCGAAGATGCGGTCCAGCTCGACGGGCACGGCGGTGCGCTTCTCGGGGATGACGGCACCGCTGCGCATGACCGGGCCCTTTCGGTACACCGGCAGCAGTTGCAGGTAACGGTCGCTGACCACCGAGGAGTTGATGATCGCGGCCTTGGCCTCGGCGGGCACCTTGCGCCCCGCGTCGTACTCGAACTCGACGCGCACCCGGTCGCCCTCGGGCGTGATCCTCCCGACCTCGCCGATCCGTACGCCGAGCACGCGGACGTCCGAGCCGGGGTAGATGCCGACGGTGCGCGGGAAGTACGCGGTGACGTGGACCTTCCCTGGGCGCGGCCACAGCACGTAGGTGAGGGCGGCCACCAGGGCCAGTGCGGTGAGCATGGCCACCCGCCTGGTCAGGCGGCTCTTTGGGCGCTTCACCGGTCGCCTCCCGTCCGCGGTGTCACCGGAGCGGCGACGAGGTTCTGGACGTAGGAGTCGAACCAGCGGCCGTCGCCGAGGGTGTTGGTGAAGAGCCGGACGTAGGGCGCGAGCAGCCGCACGCTCCGGTCGAGACTGGACTGGTTGCGTTCGAGCATCTGCACCACACGCTCCAGGCCCTTCAGCGCGGGCCCGATCTCCTTGTTGTTGTCGTCGACCAGACCGGACAGCTCGATGCCGAGCGCGGCGGAGGTCTTCAGCAGTCTGTGGATCGCCGTCCGGCGTTTGCCGATCTCCTTGAACAGCTTGTCGCCGTCCTTGATCAGGGCGGTGAAGTCCTCGGAGCGGTCGGCGAGTACGCCGGTCGTGCCGTTGGCGTGGTCGAGGAGTTCGCCGAGGGCCTTGTCGCGCGAGGCCACCGTGCGGGAGATCCGCGACAGGCCCCTGATGGACGCGCGCACGTCGGCGGGCGAGTCCTGGAAGGTGGTGGAGATGGTGTCCAGGGCCTTTGCCAGCCGCTCGGTGTCGACCTTCTCCGAGGTGGTGGTGAGGTCGCTGAAGGCCTGCACGACGTCGTACGCCGCCACCGTGCGCCGCAGCGGGATCTCGCTGCCCGGCTTCAACTGGCCCGTCCCCTTTGGCTGCAGCGCCAGATACTTCGCGCCGAGGATCGTCTTCACCCGGATCGACGCGCCGGTCCCGGTGCCGAACGCCGGATCGCCCTTGACCTTGAAGGTGACCTTGACATGGTCGCCGTCCAGGTCGACGTCCTCGACCTTGCCCACCTTCACCCCGGCGATCCGCACCTCGTCGCCCGGCTTGAGACCGCCCGCCTCGGAGAAGGCCGCACTGTACGTCTTTCCGCCCCCGATGAAGGGCAGGCTGTCGGCGTTGAACGCGGCCACCGTCAGCAGCGCGAGGACGGTGAGGCCCACGGCGCCGATGACGACGGGGTTGCGCTCGCGGAACGGGGCGAGACGCGGGCGCCCGATCCGCGGGAGCCTGATGCGGGGCGGGTCGATGCGGACCTTCACGAGCGGCTGCGGCTTTCGCGGGCGCGGTGGCCGGTGGGGGAGCAGCCGTATCTTCGGCAGCCGTATCCGCGGCAGCTTCGGTGGGTCGATGCGGACCTTCACCAGCGGCTGCGGCTTTCGCGGGCGCGGTGGCCGGTGGGGGAGCAGCCGTATCTTCGGCAGCCGTATCCGCGGCAGCCTCGGTGGGTCGATACGGACCTTGACCAGGGGTTCCGGGCGGTTCTTCCGGGAGACGCGGGTCATGAGCCGCACCTCGCCCTCGCCACGTGCATGTCGGGGCTCAGCACCTGCTTCGTCTTCGGCAGCACGATCCGGCCGTCGAAGTCGCAGAGGTAGAAGTTGAACCACGAGCCGTAGGACGCGGTCCCCGTCAGTGCGTTGAGCTTGTTCGGCAGCCGCTTCAGGACGCCCTCCACGGTCTTCTCGTTGTCGTTCAGCGTCCCGGTGAGGTCGGTCAGCCGGGCGATGTCGTCCTTCAGCGGCGGCCGCGCATCCGTCAGCAGCCCCGAGGTGGCGTCCGTCAGGTCGCCGATGTTCGTCAGCGACTCGCCGATGGGCTTGCGGTCGGCGGACAGACCGGAGATCACCCTGCGCAGCTGCTTGAGCAGCCCGGAGAAGCGGGCGCCGCGCTTGTCGAGCGTCGCCAGCACGGTGTTGAGGTTGTCGATCACCGACCCGATCAGCTTGTCGCGGCCCGCCAGCGTCGTGGTGAGCGAAGCCGTGTGCGCCAGCAGGCTGTTGACCGTGCCGCCCTCGCCCTGCAGCGTCCTGATGATCTCGGTGGCGAGCTGGTTGACGTCCTGCGGGCTGAGCGCGGCGAACAGCGGTTTGAAGCCGTTCAGCAGGGCGTTGAGGTCGAGGGCGGGCTGGGTGCGCCGCAGCGGGATGGTGGCGCCGGGCCTCAGCCGGGTGCCGTCGCCCGCGCCCTCGGTGAGGGCGACGTAGCGCTGCCCGACCAGGTTCCGGTAGCGGATGACGGCGTGCGTGCTGGTGAGCAGCGGCCGGTCCGCGCTCGCGCTGAAGCTGACCTCCGCCAGCGTCCGGTCCTTGATCCGGATGCCCTCGACCTCGCCGACCCGCACTCCGGCGACCCGGATGTCGTCGCCCTTCTCCAGGCCGGTGACATCGCTGAAGACGGCACGGTACGTGTGCTCGGGGGTGGAGGAGAGGTTGACGATGGTGGCGGCGAGCAGGGCCGTCGCCACCACCGTCACCAGGGCGAAGAGGCTGAACTTGACGAGGGGGGCCGCGGTCTGCCGGGCTGCCGACGTCTTCATGCGACGCTCACCGCCGTCCCGCGTGCCATCGGCCCGAACAGCAGCGTCACGACCGGCGGCACCTCGTCGGCCGGCACGCCCAGCACCGGCGACACCAGCGAGCCCACGGCCCGCTGCTCGGACCGGGTGGCGGACACGCCGAGCGGTCCGGACGAACCGCCCTTCTGGGAGCCGTCGTTGAGATGGACGCCGGGAGCCGGGACCGAAGGGTTCGGCAGATCACGGCAGTCGGGGCCCGAACGGTCGCCGTAACGCGGCTCCTCGCCGGGTCGGTACGCCCCCCGCTGCCGTACGACCTCGAGCGTGATGTGCATCCTGCCGCCCCGGAAGGCCTGGTCGGAGGCCTGTTCCTCGTGGACCAGGCCGGACAGGAGGCAGGGGTACTCGGGGGAGTAGCGGGCGAAGAGCTCCAGCGTCGGGCGGGAGACCCGGCCGAGGGTGATCAGCCGGTCGCCGTTCGCGCCGAGGAAGTCGTCGGCGGTGTCCGCGGCCGTCGCCGTCGTGGTGAGCGCGGACGCGAGCCGGTCCCGCTGCTCGACCAGGGTGCGGCTGGTGGTGACGGTGTTGCGCAGGACCTCCATCAGGTCCGGCGCCGCGTCGCCGTACACCTCCGCGACATCGGCCAGACGGGCGAAGTCCTCGGTGAGGGACGGCAGATGGGGATTGAGGCGGTGCAGGTAGTCCTCCACGCGGGTGAGGTTGTCGCCGATCCGGTCGCCGCGCCCTTCGAGGGCGTTGGCGAAGGCGGAGAGCGTGGCGTTGAGCTTGCCGGGCTGCACGGTCCGCAGCAGCGGCAGCAGGTCGTTCATCAGCTGCTGCATCTCGATGCCCACGCGGGTGCGGTCCTGGGGGATGACGTCGCCGGCGCGGAGGGGCCGGGCGGTGGAGTGGGCGGGCGCGACCAGGTCGACGTACCTCTCGCCGAACAGCGTCTTGGGCAGCAGGCGTGCCCGCACGTCGGAGGGGATGCCGGCGACGTACTGGGGCTTGAGCGCGATGTCGAGGGTCGCCTTCGTCCCGTCGGCGTGCACCGAGCGCACCTCGCCGACCAGCAGTCCGCGCAGCTTGACGTCGGCGCGCGGGTCGAGCTGGTTGCCGAGGCGGTCGGCCTCCAGCGTGATCCGCACGGCCGGGGTGAACACCTGCCGGTACACGGCGACGGACAACGACAGCAGCACCGCGAGCACGGCGATGAACACCAGCCCGTACAACCGCAGTCTCAGCACCCTCATACGGTTCACCCCGCAATCCGTACGGTCGTGTTGGCGCCCCAGATCGCGAGCGACAGGAAGAAGTCGAGGACGTTGATCGCCACGATCGAGGTGCGCACGGCGCGGCCCACCGCGACGCCGACGCCCGCCGGGCCGCCGCTCGCGTAGTAGCCGTAGAAGCAGTGCACGAGGATGATCAGGACGGCGAAGACGAGCACCTTCCCGAAGGACCACAGCACGTCGACCGGTGGCAGGTACTGCTGGAAGTAGTGGTCGTAGGTGCCGGCCGACTGCCCGTAGTAGCCGGTGGTGATGGTCCGGGCGGCGAGGTACGAGGACAGTAGCCCGATGACGTACAGCGGGATCACGGCGACGAACCCGGCGATCATCCGGGTGGTCACCAGGAACGGCAGCGAGGGCACGCCCATGACCTCCAGGGCATCGGTCTCCTCGCTGATCCGCATGGCGCCGAGCTGGGCGGTGAAGCCTGCGCCGACGGTCGCGGAGAGCGCGAGTCCGGCCACCAGGGGTGCGATCTCGCGGGTGTTGAAGTACGCCGACAGGAAGGCCACGAAGTTGGAGGTGCCGAGCTGGTTGAGGGCGGCGTAGCCCTGCAGTCCCACCTCCGTGCCGGTGAAGAAGGACAGGAAGGCGATCACGCCGACCGTGCCGCCCACCACCGCGAGGGCGCCGCGGCCGAAGCTCACCTCGGCGAGCAGCCGCAGGATCTCCTTCTTGTAGCGGCGCACGGTGCGGCCGGTCCAGGCCAACGAGCGGCCGTAGAAGGAGAGTTGGCTGCCCAGCCCCTCCAGACTCTTCAGGAGTGCCATGCCTCAGCCCCTCTGCGGGACGACCTGGAAGTACACCGCGGTCATCACGAAGTTCGTCACGAACAGCAACATGAAGGTGATCACCACCGACTGGTTCACGGCGTCGCCCACGCCCTTGGGACCGCCCTTCGCCGTAAGTCCCTTGTACGAGGCGACGATCGCCGCGATCGCCCCGAAGACGAGTGCCTTGATCTCGGCCGCCCACAGGTCGGAGAGCTGGGCGAGGGTGGTGAAGGAGGCGAGATAGGCGCCCGGAGTGCCGTTCTGCAGAACGACGTTGAAGAAGTAGCCGCCGGCCACGCCCACCACCGACACCAGGCCGTTGAGCAGCACCGCCACGACCATGGACGCGAGTACGCGCGGCACGACGAGCCGGTGGATCGGATCGATGCCCAGCACCTGCATCGCGTCGATCTCCTCGCGGATCTTCCGTGCCCCCAGGTCCGCGCAGATCGCCGTGCCGCCCGCGCCCGCGATCAGCAGTGCGGTGACGATCGGCGAGGCCTCGCGCAGCACCGCCAGCACGGACGCTGCCCCGGAGAAGGACTGGGCGCCGAGCTGCCGGGTGAGGCTGCCGATCTGCAGCGCGATGACCGCCCCGAAGGGGATGGAGACCAGTGCGGTCGGCAGGATGGTGACGCTCGCGATGAACCAGGCCTGCTGGATGAACTCCCGTGCCTGGAACGGCCGTCGGGGCATCGTCCGGACGACGTCCAGCGCCATCGCGAACAGGTTCCCGGACTGCCGCAGCGCTCCGGTCGGCGACACTCTCATACGTCCGCCACCGCCTTCCGGCGACGCAGCTCCGCCTCGCGCTCGGCGATCGCGTCCCAGCGGGGCGGCCGGAGGATGCCTGGGCCCGGCAGCAGGCGGGGAGTCAGAGCCTGATTGCCGGGAGTCTGCCGGGTGCCGGTGCCGCCGAGCGCGGCCAGCTCCTGCTCGACCTGGGCGGCGTCCTTCTCCTCCGCCATGCCGATCGGGCCCTGCATGCGCCCGTTCAGGAACTGCCGCACGACCGGCTCGTCACTGGTCAGCAGCTCCTCGCGCGGTCCGAACATCACCAGTTCGCGCCGGAACAACAGCCCGATGTTGTCCGGCACCTGGCGCGCCGAGGCGATGTCGTGGGTGACGATCAGGAAGGTCGCGTCGATCTGGGCGTTGAGGTCGACGATGAGCTGGTTGAGATAGGCGACGCGGACGGGATCGAGCCCGGAGTCGGGCTCGTCGAAGAGGATGATCTCGGGATCGAGGACGAGGGCCCGGGCCAGCCCGGCCCGCTTCCGCATCCCGCCGGAGATCTCACCGGGGAGTTTCGGCTCCGAGCCGATCAACCCGACCATGTCCATCTTGTCCAGCACGATGCGCCGGATCTCGCTCTCGGACTTACGGGTGTGCTCGCGCAGCGGGAACGCGATGTTGTCGTAGAGATTCATCGAGCCGAACAGCGCGCCGTCCTGGAACAGCACACCGAAGAGCTTTCGCACCTCGTACAGCTCGTGCTCGCGCAGCCGTGTGATGTCCCGCCCCGCGATCCTCACGCTTCCGCGGTCCGGCTTCAGCAGCCCCACGAGCGTCTTGAGGAACACCGACTTGCCCGTGCCGGAGGGGCCGAGCAGGACCGAGACCTCCCCGGCGGGCAGCGTCAGCGAGACGTCCTGCCAGATGACCTGGTGTCCGAAGGACTTGGTCAGCCCTTCCACACAGATCTCGACACCCATCCGTTGCACCCTTCGGCCCGTGAAACAGCTCCGACATCTGCTCTACGGGGAGGGACGGGGCGTCCGTCGCGGGAAAAGGGAAATTTTTTCGGGGGTGGGAGGGGGAGCGCTCGGGTCACCCGTCCCGGCGGCCTCAGGAGCCGTCTGTCCCCGCTGGTGGCTCGGGGGAGCTTCTCGGCATTCGTGGGAGGGCCGGGGCGGCCTGTGGGAGCGCCCGCGAGGCGAATTGCTTTCGGGCGGGTCCACGCGAGTCGGCTCGGGAAGGCCCGCGGGATCGGCTCGGGGGGCCGCCGGATCGGTTCGTGCCGGTCCAGGACCGGCTCGGGCCCGGTCTACGGGACCGACGGGAGCACGCTCAGGGTCGGAGTCGGGAGGGAGGCGGATGGCGGGGAGGGGACAGCCGAGTCGGCCGGCGCCGAAGGCACGTCGGGCAGGTCCGTCACCTTCGGCAGCGCGGGAACCCCGGAGACCTTGGGTACCCCGGGCACCTGCGGCACCGCAGGCGCCGACACCTCCGGCAGGGGCGGCACGGACAGCGGTACGGCCCGCGATCCGTCGCCGGACGGGCCGGCCGTCCGGTGAGTGGCCGTCGTGGCGGAGGGGCCGGGTGACCGCCCGGTGCGGGCCGTGCCGGTGGCGTCGGTCCGCAGGGCTCCCGGGCCGGGAGCCACCGACGGACGCGGCGCCGTCGCGCCGCCGCCCCCGTCCAGCGCGTACGGCAGCACCAGGCCCGCCACCGCCAGTGTCGCCGCCGTCGACGCGACCGCCACGGCCTGTGCCTTGCCGCCGGCCTTGAGGCGCCCCCGGCCCAGCAGGAACAGGGCGAAGCCGAGCGTCGCGGCCAGTGAGTTGCGCAGGGTCCGCCGGGCCCGGGCCAGCAGCGACTCGACCGTGCGGTAGCTGAGCCCCATCTTCACGGCGACCTGGCCGACGTCCAGGTCCTCGGACTTCAGCCACAGTGCCTCAGCCTGCCGGGCGGGCAGCTCACCGCTGCGCACCGCCAGCCACTTCGCCTCCGCCCGGTCGCACACCGCCTCCTCCACCGGCACCGGACCGGGCGCGATCAGCGTCGGGCTGACGCGGACCTCGGTCTCGCGGTTGACCTGGCGGTACCGGTCGACACACAGCCGCATGGTCACCGTCGTCAGCCACGCACCGAGCCGCGCGTCGTCCAGATCGGGCCGTTCCGCCGCACGCAGCATCGCCTCGTGCACGGCGTCCTCGGCGTCCTCCTGGCTCATCGACCTGCGCCGGGCCACCTTGAGCAGCTGCTCGCGGTGGCTCCACATGCGCTGCCAGCGCTCGTCGGCGGCTTCCATATCCGCAGGCATCTCCGTCGCCATGAGGGCCCCTTCGCGCTCACCCGCCGGACAGGCCCTGGTCCCGGACCGGCGGGTGGCGACATTACCGCCGGGTAGCCGCGGTTGTGGAGAGGGAGGAAGCCATCGAGTCCGCGCCGTTACTGGTCAGAGGCCGGTGCTGGGGAGGACGTCACCGACGGGAAGGTCGATGCTCGGGGTGGGTACGGGCGCGACGGGTTCCGACGATGTCCCGGACGCCGAAGGGGAGTTGGAGGGCGTCGCAGAGGCCGGCGCGGGGGACGGGGAGGCGCTGGGACGAGGCTTCGGCGTCGGCTTCGGCGCGGATTTCGGATGAGCGGACTTCGGGCGCTTCGAGGGCCGCGCGGTCGCCTCCGCAGTGCCGGAGCCGGAGCCGTGACCGTCCGGCACCACCCGGTGCCCCTCCAGGAGGTACGCGTACCAGGCCCGCACCGTCCGCAGATACGCCGCCGAGTGGTTGTAGCCGAGGATCGCCGCGTCCAGCCCGGAGGCCTCGGACAGGTCACGCCCGCCCGCACACAGGTACCGCCCCGCGGCGAGCGCCGCGTCGAACACGTTGTCGGGGTCGGCCCGCCCGTCGCCGTTCCCGTCCGCACCCCACCGCGCCCACGTCGACGGGATGAACTGCATCGGCCCCACCGCCCGGTCGTACACCCCGTCCCCGTCGTACGCACCACCGTCCGTGTCCCCTACGACGGCGAAGGCGCCGCCGTCCAGCCGCGGACCCAGGATCGGCGTCGGCGTCGTACCGTCCGAGGTCACCCGGCCGCCGCCCGCCTGTCCCGACTCCACCTGGCCGATCGCGGCCAGCAGTTGCCAGCGCAGTCCGCAGCCGGGTGCGGTGCGGGCGAGTTCCGCCTCGGCGTCCCGGTAGGCGGCGAAGACGGTGGCGGGCACCGCGCCGCCGGCCACCGATGCCGTGCCCGGTCCCGCGTCCGCACCCTTGTGCCTGCGCGTGAGCGGCGGGAGATCGGTGCGGTACGGAGTGCCACCGGACACGCTCGTCCCGTGCTCCGCGGTCTCCCGGGCCGGCACGGATGCCTGCGCCTCGGCCGCCCCCGGTGCCTGCGACGCCGTGAGCGCGGCCATCGCCGCCGCCGCGACCGCCGTACCCCTGACGCGTCTGCCCCTCTGCCCTGCCATGTCTTGTTCCCCTCCCTGTGACTGTGAGCTGCTCTCGACTGCTCTACGGGGCCGGGCGGCACGTCCGTCGCTGCGCTCAGGGCCTGTCCGGCGGATCAGGCCGACGTTGCGGGCCCTGGCACGCGCTCCCCCACTGCCTCAAGGGCGTGAGTGGACCCCCATTGCGTCGACTCCCTCCTCCGCCCCGCAACTGCACGCACCAGACCCCGCTCGGGGCGGCCGTCAGGCGTTCCCCGTAGTCGGCCCGAGCCGCCGGGCAGGCCCTACCCTGAAGGTGTGGCCCGGTCCAACGACGAGGTCGCCGCGCTGTTGCAGGAGTACGCGGACCTGATCTCGATCACCGGAGGGGACGCGTTCAAGGCACGCGTCTACGAGAAGGCTGCCCGGTCGGTCGGCGGCCACCATGCCGACGTCTCCACGCTCGACCTCAAGGGCCTCCAGCAGATCCCGAACGTCGGGAAGTCGATCGCCCAGAAGGTCCTCGAGTACTTCGACGACGGCAGCGTCCCGGCCGTCGAGGAACTGCGCGCGAAGATCCCCGCCGGAGTCCGGCGCCTCACGGCCATCCCCACGCTCGGCCCGAAGAAGGCGATGGTGGTGTACGAGGAGCTCGGCGTCTCCTCGGTCG
The DNA here is from genome assembly GCF_058267695.1 of Streptomyces sp. DF42. Lineage (NCBI taxonomy): Bacteria > Bacillati > Actinomycetota > Actinomycetes > Kitasatosporales > Streptomycetaceae > Streptomyces > Streptomyces sp. DF42. The sequence goes on from NZ_CM177859.1 coordinate 7,684,665, forward strand.
ACGAACTCGCCGACGCCATCCACGAGGAGCGGCTGCGCGACCTCAGGGGCTTCGGACCGAAGACCGAGGAGAACATCCTCCACGGCATCGAACTCCTGCAGTCCGCGGGCGGGCGCGTCCAGCTCGACGTCGCGAGGGAACTCGCCGACGACATCGTGAGCGCGCTGTCCGAGGTCAAGGGCTGCCTGCGGTGTGCGTACGCCGGGTCGCTGCGCCGGGTCCGCGAGACGATCGGCGACATCGACATCCTCGCCGCCGCGAAGAAGTCGGCGCCGATCATGCGGGCGTTCACCGAGCTGCCCTACGTCACCGAGGTGATCGGGACCGGCGAGAAGAAGACGTCCGTGCGCACCAGCAGGGGCCTCAACGTCGACCTGCGTGTGGTGCCGCCGGACTCCTGGGGCGCGGCACTGCAGTATTTCACCGGCTCCAAAGGCCACAACATCCGCACCCGCGAGCTGGCCGTGCACCACAAGCTCAAGCTCTCCGAGTACGGACTCTTCGACGTGGAGAGCGGCAAGAAGATCGTCTCCGAGACCGAGGAGGAGGTGTACGCCCGGCTCGGCCTGCCCTGGATCCCGCCCCCACTCCGTGAGGACCGCGGCGAGATCGAGGCCGGGCTGCGGGGCGAACTGCCCGACCTGGTGACGGAGGCGGACCTCCGCGGCGATCTGCACACCCACACCGACCTCACCGACGGGCTCGCCCCGCTGGAGGAGATGGCGGAGGCCGCCGCCGCGCGCGGCTACGCCTACTACGCGATCACCGACCACGGTCCGGACATGGCCATGCAGCGCATGACCGACGAGCGGATGCTGGCCCAGCGCGAGCGGGTGCGCGAACTCGACGGCACGTACCCCACCCGGGGCCGCCGCGGCGGTCTGCGGTTGCTGCACGGGGCCGAGCTGAACATCGGCCCGGACGGCGAGGTGGACTGGCCCGCCGCGTTCCTCGCCGGCTTCGACCTGTGCGTGGCCTCCGTGCACTCGCACTTCCACCAGGGGCGCGAGGAGCTGACCCGCCGGATCGTCCGGGCCTGCGAGAACCCGTACGTCGACCTCATCGGCCACCCCACCACCCGAGTCATCGGCAAGCGGCCGGGCATCGACGCCGACCTGGACGCGATCTTCGCCGCCTGCGCCCGCACCGGCACGGCCCTGGAGATCAACGCTCACCCGGACCGCCTCGACCTGCGCGACGAGGACATCCTGCGGGCCCGGCGGTACGGCGTGAAGTTCGCCGTCGACAGCGACGCCCACGCCGTACCCCACCTGGCCAACATGCGGTACGGCATCGGCACCGCGCAGCGCGGCTGGCTCACCGCGGACGACGTGATCAACACGTGGCCGGAGCGTCGGCTGCGCGGCTTCCTGCGCAACGGCAGGCAGGCCGGGCCGTGACCGCGAGGCCTGCCCGAAGAGCCGAGCAGCGCGTGGGGCCGAGCGCGCGCGATGGAGAGTGAAGTCCCGCTCCACGGCACTGACTTGTGCGAACACGGGCCGCTCGCGAGCACGGCATCGTCGACGGCCGCCGGGGGAGTCCTGGCGGCTCCTCCGCGAGCGCCGCCGGTCAACGAGCCGGATCGGGAACGTCGTCGACGGCTGCGAAGCGAGGGAGCCGTCGCCGCCCGCCACCGTCGACCGGCTCAGGCGCGGGGATGGGCTGGAGCAACGAGAAGGGACCGGGCCTGCCTGATCGCGGCGATCGCGGTGGCAGTCCCGGATTCAACCGGTCGTGGTGACACCGGCGCCCTGGGCCGGAGGTGGCAGGGCGCCGGTGGCGCGAGGGGAGAGGCGCCACTGCCGCCGGCCTGAGGGGGAGGCCGCCGCCCGGCGAGGTCCGGTGACTACGACGAGGTGAGGGCGTCGCTCCTGCGGCGGAGTCGTTGGCGGACGAGTGCGACGGCCACCACGCCGAGGGCCAACAGGGTGGACAGGACCACCTGGTCGCGGCCGCCGCCGTCGGCGGTGTCGGTCAGCATGTAGCCGAGGACGAAGGTGATCAGGGCGATGGTGGCCCAGGTGAGGTAGGGGTAGAGCCACATCCTGACGACGAGCTTCTCGGGCGCCTCGCGCTGGATGATCTTGCGCATCCGCAGCTGGGAGAAGCAGATCACCAGCCAGACGAACAGGGCGATGGCGCCGGAGGCGTTGAGGAGGAACTGGAAGATGGTGTCGGGCCAGAGGTAGTTGAAGGCGACCGCGACGAAGCCGAAGACCACCGAGGCCAGGATGGCCGGCCGCGGCACACCGCGGTTCGTGGTGTGTCCGAAGGCAGACGGAGCGTCGTTGCGGCGGCCGAGGGAGAAGGCCATGCGGGACGCGGTGTAGAGGCCGGAGTTGAGGCACGACAGCACGGACGTCAGCACGATGGCGTTCATGATCTGGCTCGCGTGCGGGATGCCGATGGAGCTCAGGGCGGCGACGTAGGAGCCGTCCTTGAGGATGGCCGGGTCGTCCCAGCGCAGCAGCGAGACAACGATCAGGATCGAGCCCAGGTAGAACACGGCGATACGCCAGATCACGCTGTTGGTGGCCTTGGTGACGGCGCCCCGCGGGTCGGCGGTCTCGCCGGCGGCGAGGGTGACGATCTCGCTGCCCATGAAGGAGAAGACCACCATCAGCACGCCGGTGAGGATCGCTCCCGGCCCGTGCGGCAGGAAGCCGCCGTGGCCGGTCAGGTTGGAGAAGCCGGACGCGGGGTGGTCGGAGCCGGGCAGCAGACCGAAGATCGCGAGGCCGCCCACCACGATGAACGCGGCGATGGCGACGACCTTGATGCCGGCGAACCAGAACTCGAACTCGCCGTAGGAGCTGACCGAGGCCAGGTTGGTGGCGGTGAGGACGACCATGACGATCAGTGCCCAGCCCCACTGCGGGACCGCCGGTATCCAGCCGGCCAGGATCCTGCCACCCGCGGTCGCCTCGACCGCGAGCACCACGACCCAGAAGAACCAGTACAGCCAGCCGATCGTGAACCCGGCCCAGCGGCCCAGCGCCCGGTCGGCGTACGCGGAGAACGAGCCCGAGGTGGGGTTGGCCGCGGCCATCTCGCCCAGCATCCGCATCACCAGGACGACGAGGATGCCGACGAGGGCGTACGAGACGAGGATGCCGGGGCCTGCGGCGGCGATGCCGGAGCCGGAGCCGACGAACAGGCCGGCGCCGATGACCCCGCCGATGGCGATCATCGACAGATGGCGGTTCTTGAGCCCGGCCGTCAGGCCGGGCTCGGTGGTGCTTTCGGGGCTGGTCTGCGGAGTTGTGGCGGAAAGAGGGGGGCGTATGGTCATCTCGACATCCATTGAGGGAGTGCGGACGAGGGCATGCGTCGGTGGGCTGGGCGGGGGTTGAGCGCGCCGATTCCACCGAGAGGGGACGGGTGCGGAAATCTGGACGCGTCGCGGGATGCGATCACTGTTGCCGTGTGGGCATGGTGGGCCGTGGCCTCGTGACCTGTGACTGCAGGAGCAGCCACGGGTGACGAACAGAAAAATAGATCCCCACGATCAGAAAAAACAAGAGGTGTCCGCCGGTCATCTTTTCCGTGATGTCCGCGGGGCCCCGCGCCTTCTCGTTGTGTGCCCACGCATCCTGCAGGGCGGGCGGCCGCCCGGGACCGTCCAGGGCTCCGGGCTTGTTTAACCGTTCATCATGCTCTATTTTTTCGGGCATCGCGGAACCGCCTCCTGTGCTGCGGCTACCGCACTTCGTCCCCTGTGTCCCGGTGCCTGTGGGAGCCCCTCGTGCGCAACACCCCGACGTCGTTGCCAGAACCCCCATCGACTCTGCCGCGGGCGCGAGTGACCCCACTCGGCAGGCCGTTAGGGTGGCGTCGTGGTAAACGCAGCAGGCAAGTTCGGACCCTACAGTCAGCCGGGCACGACGCGGCCGGTGTCGGTCGCCGGAGTACAGGACGCCCGTGTCCTGCCCGGCAGAGGCCAGACGGGATCGGAACTCGTCCGCTCACGGATCGCGCTGCATGTGCGTCTGAAGTCCGTGTCGCCGGGAGACCGGCTGGCGGACGCCGGCGTCCTCGCCGAAGAGCTGGGACTTGGTGAGATCACCGTGCGCCGCGCGCTGGAGGGCATGTGCCAGGACGGCTTGCTCGACCGCCGACGAGGCAGGACGGGCGGAACCTTCGTCGCACTGGACTGGGACACGGTCGCCCTGACGATGCACGACGCCGACGAAGCCGCTTCGCTGGACGCCTTCCACCTGCTGTTGGAGTGCGGTCTCGTGGCGCAGAGCGCGGACGAGGCAGCTGCCGGTCGGTACGAAGGGCTGCAGGAGCTCGTCGACGAGATGGACCGGGCCGAGGACCCGGCCCGGCTGGCCGAGCTGGAGACCCGCTTCCACCTCGACCTCGCCGAGGCGCTCGGTGGTCCCGGCATCCGCGAACTCGCCGCCGACCTGATCGGTCGGCTGTGTCTGCTGCTGCCCACTCCGGCACCCGCGGCCCTGCGCGCCCGGAACCGCTGCCACGCCGACCTGCTCACCGAACTCGGCCGCGGCGCGATGGGCCCGGCCGTACAGGCTGTGAAGGAACATCACCAAGCCCGCCCGATCTGACGCCCGGCATCTCTCGTCGCGACTCTCGCACCGTCACTGTCCCCGAAGGAGCTGCCATGTCCGATCCCGGAGCCGTCGGCCCGCCGCCGACGCCGGGCCTCGCCACCGGCGCACCCCAGCGTCTGCGGGGCGGTGTGCTCGGCATGGCGGACATCGCCGCCGCCACCATGGCCAACGTCGGCCCTGCGATGAGCTTCTTCTTCGGCTTCGCCTTCCTCGCCACCACCGCGGGCATCGCGTCCCCGCTGACCATCGCCGCCGCGGGCGTCGCCGTCGCCCTGCTGGGCAACACCCTCGCCGAGTTCTCCCGGGCACACCCGTCGGCGGGCAGCTTCATCACCTTCGTCGGCAAGACCTTCGGGCCGGTCAGCGCCGTGACCACCGCACTGCTGGCGGGCCTGGGCTACATCATCGCGATGGCCTCCGTCATCGCGATCTCGGGCGGCTTCGTGCAGATCACCCTGCACCACTACACCGGCGTCGACCTGCCGTGGATCATCTGGACGCTGCTGCTCACCGGCCTGGCCGTGGTGCTGATGCTGCGCGGGGTCGTGGTCTCCACCAAGTGGGCCGGCTACTTCTTCGGCGTGGAGATGCTGGTCCTCGTCGTGGTCTCCGTCGCTGCGATCGTCGAACACCGCGGCAGCCTCTCCGCGGCCCCGTTCCTGCCCGGCCACATCACCCACGGACTCAGCGGCCTCGCGGCCGGCTTCCCGCTCGCGGTGTACCTGTTCGTCGGCTGGGAGAACTCGGCGGCACTGGCCGAGGAGACGGAGAATCCGCGACGCAACGTCGGCCGCGCCGTGTTCTCCTCCGTGGCGATCATGACCGTGAGCTACATCCTCTTCTCCTACGCCACCGTGACCGGCTTCGACTACGACCTGCAGCGGCTCGGCGACTCCCCCATCCCCTTCATCGACGTCGCCCACGACACCCTCGGAGCGCTGGCGTTCCTCGCCTACGTGGGCGGCCTCACCTCCACCCTCGGTGTACTGATCGCGGGCATCAACTCCCAGGCCCGGCTGATCTTCAACGCCGGACGCGAGGGCCTCCTCCCGTCCTTCTTCGGCTACGTCCACCCCACCCGACGCACGCCCAACAACGCGATCGTCACCTTCACCGTCACCGCGCTGCTGATCATCGGAGGCTGGGGCCTCGGGCACCTCCTCGGCGCCGACGGCGGCCCGATGAACCCCGTGGTCTTCTTCACCGAGTCCTCCAGTCTCGGCGCCATCCTGATCCTGCTGGTCTACCTCGCCTCCAACATCGCCCTGCCCCTGTACTACCGCCGATACCGCCCACAGGAGTTCCGGACCGTACGGCACCTGCTGCTGCCCGCGATCGGCGCCCTGGCGATCCTGGTCCCGCTCTACTACCTCGCGAAGCCCGGACAACCCGCCCCGTACAACTGGTTCCCGTACGTCGCCCTGGCGGCCCTGCTCGGTTCCGTCGGCTACGCGACGGTGCTGGTGCGCCGTGATCCGACGCTGGCCGAGCGGGTCGGGTCAGTCGTCGCCGACGCCGAATGAATGACGGATACCGGGCACGGTGAGGTCCGCCGACCAGGGACGTCCGTCACTCGCGGCCGGTGGCTCGCCGAGGTGTGCGCCTTCGCGGCGCGGACAGCTCGTGCGGGTGTCGAACCGCCCTGCGGTATGCCTGCGCATCTCTACTGATCGCCGCAGGAGAGTCGGTTAAGGTCATGACGAAGCGACTGGGGCACACCAACGCTGCGAAGCCCCGAACATCTACAGCCATCTCTCTCCTGAGCCGGAGGAACGGACCAGGGCGGCGGTGGACCGACCGTTCGGTGCTCTGACGGGCGCATGTGACCCGGATGTGCCCTCTCAGCCGTAGGACTGAGAGAACGCGCAGGTCAGAGCCGATACCCTGGGGGCACAGTGCGATTGCGAGTGGAGTTCACGACCGAGCCCTTCGACCTGGACGAGGCGCCCGCGCATGCGGTGGTCGCCCGCCAGGTCATCGAGGCGGCCGAGCTCGACGCGGTGGACGTCGGCCCGTTCGGCAACACGGCGGAGGGTGGCGCCGACGCCGTTCTCACCGCCGTGGACGCCCTGCTCCGCAAGACGCTGGAGGCCGGTGCCACCCGGGTCTCGCTGCAGGTGAACGTCGTCGACGCTGACGGGGAGGGCGACGAGTGACCGGCACCGGGGACGAGCCGTTCATCACGGCCGTGAAGCCACTGGTCGACGCCATGGGCGGCGAGATGCTCCCGCCCGACGAGGCCGGCCCCGACGACGTCGTGCTCACCTGGGAGGGCGCCGACGCGGTCGCCGTACGCCTGCCCCAGCTCGCGGACTCCCTGGATCACATCCTGGCCGCGATGGAGCGCAAGCAGGGCAAGCCCCTGGCCGAGCTGGACCGCAAGGCCAAGCAGGAGGTCGTACGGATACTCGAGGCGCGCGGCGCCTTCTCCGTACGGCATGGCGTGGAGACCGTCGCGGGCGCGCTCGGCGTCAGCCGTTTCACGGTCTACAACTACCTGAACCGCGACAAGGAAGGCTGAGCGCCTCCGGGGCCCGCCTCCAGGTCCTCCGCTCAGGGCTTGGCACCCCGAATTTTCAACAAAGTGTTGACGGCGCGTTGCCGGAAGGCGTTAGCTGTCCGCAGCCCGTTCAGCACGAAGGCCGCCCTTCGCGGCCACGGAGGCTTCCGTGACTTCGACTTCCACGCCCCCGGGCCTGGCCCGGTTCAACGCACTGGAGGATCATGCGGCCATCGCCGCCCTCCACGAGGCGTGTGCCTCCACCACCTGGGCGCGGCGGCTGCTCGCCGCCCGTCCGTACGCCACCGCCGAGGACCTCTTCACCGCCAGTGACGCCGCCATGGCCGAGCTGACCGGTGCGGACCTGGCGGAGGCGATGGCCGGGCATCCGCCGATCGGCCGCCCCAAGCCGGGGGATCCCACCTCGGCGCGGGAGCAGCGCGGCATGGCCGGCGCGTCCGAGGAACTCAGGTCGGAGATGCTCGAACTGAACCTGGCGTACCAGGACAGGTTCGGCCATGTCTTCCTCATCTGCGCCACCGGCCGGACCGGCGAGCAGATGCGGGACGCGGTCAAGGAGCGGATCGGGAACTCGCCGGAGCAGGAGCGGGAGATCGTCCGCACCGAGCTGGGCAAGATCAACCGTATCCGGCTCGCCCTGCTCGTCGAAGACGACTGAAGAGGACTGACGCACCATGAGCACCAGCACCACCGCCTCGGTGTCCACGCACATCCTGGACACCAGCATCGGCCGCCCCGCCGGGGGCGTCGCCGTCCGGCTCGCGGCCCGTGCGGGGCGCGAGGCGGACTGGCAGGCGCTGGGCGGCTCCGCCACGGATGCCGACGGCCGGTGCAAGGACCTTCCGGGCCTGCCGGAGGGGACCACACACGTACGGCTCGACTTCGCGGTCGAGGCGTATTTCCTGAAGTTCGAGAACAAGCAAGCCGATGCGCAGCAGGACGCCCCCGCGAACCGGGACAGCGGTGCGTTTTTCCCAGAGGTAGCGATCACCTTCGCCGTCAAGCCCGGCGAGCACTACCACGTACCGCTGCTGCTCAACCCGTTCGGCTACTCCGTTTACCGAGGGAGCTAGCAGACATGGCAGACAACCCCCGCCCGGCCCGCCCTGTGATCCTGGGACAGAACCAGTACGGCAAGGCCGAGAACCGAGTCGTGAAGATCACGCGGGACGGCGCCACCCACCACATCAAGGACCTCAACGTCTCGGTCGCGCTCTCCGGCGACATGGACGACGTCCACTACTCCGGCTCCAACGCCCACGTGCTGCCGACCGACACCACCAAGAACACGGTGTTCGCGTTCGCCAAGGAGCACGGCATCGAGTCGGCCGAGCAGTTCGGCATCCACCTCGCCCGCCACTTCGTCACCTCGCAGGAGCCGATCAGGACGGCCCGGATCCGCATCGAGGAGTACACCTGGGAGCGGATCGAGGCCTCCGACGCCAACTCCCGGTTCATCGGCGCGGACGAGGTCAAGCACTCGTTCGTCAAGAAGGGCCAGGAGACCCGGCTGACGCAGATCACCTACGACGGCACGTCGTGGGAGGTCGTCTCCGGACTCAAGGACCTGACGGTGATGAACTCGACCAACTCCGAGTTCTGGGGCTACGTCAAGGACAAGTACACGACGCTGCAGGAGGCGTACGACCGCATCCTGGCCACGTCGGTCTCGGCCCGCTGGCGGTTCAACTGGACCGACGACGAGCAGAAGATGCCCCACTGGGAGAAGTCCTACGAGCAGACCAGGAAGCACATGCTCCAGGCCTTCGCCGAGACGTACTCCCTCTCGCTGCAGCAGACGCTGTACCAGATGGGTTCGCGGATCATCGACAACCGCAGCGAGATCGACGAGGTCCGCTTCTCGCTGCCGAACAAGCACCACTTCCTCGTCGACCTGCAGCCCTTCGGGCTGAAGAACGAGAACGAGGTGTACTTCGCCGCCGACCGCCCCTACGGCCTGATCGAGGGGACCGTCCTGCGGGACGGTTGCGAGCCGAAGATCCCGGTGGACCTCACCAACCTCTGACCATCCCTTCCGCGGCACCCTCGGCCGGGGAGCCCGCCTCCCCGGCCGAGGCACTCAAAACTCCCGGGGTCCTGCCGTGCCCTCCCCACAAAGTCCATTGAGCGAAAAGGACGACATCATGGCAGCAGCCCAGCGCATCGTCATCGAGAACTGTTCGATCGCGACGGTCGACGCCGACGACACCGAGTACGCGAGCGGGTACGTCGTCATCGCCGGCAACCGCATCGAGTCGCTCGGCGCGGGCACGGCCCCCGAGGGCCTGGACAACGTCGTACGCCGCATCGACGCCTCCGGCCATCTGGTGACCCCCGGCCTGGTCAACACCCACCACCACTTCTACCAGTGGATCACCCGGGGCCTGGCCACCGACCACAACCTCTTCGACTGGCTCGTCGCGCTGTACCCGACCTGGGCGCGCATCGACGAGCCGATGGTCTACGCGGCGGCACAGGGCTCGCTGGGCATGATGGCCCGCGGTGGGGTCACGACCGCGATGGACCACCACTACGTCTTCCCGAAGGACTCCGGCGACCTGTCCGGCGCGATCATCCGCGCCGCCCGCGAGATGGGCGTCCGCTTCACCCTCGCCCGCGGGTCCATGGACCGCAGCGAGAAGGACGGCGGCCTGCCCCCGGACTTCGCCGTCGAGACCCTCGAAGGCGCCCTCGCCGCTACCGAGGCCACCGTCGACGAGCACCACGACCCCTCCTTCGACGCGATGACCCGGGTGGCCGTGGCCCCCTGCTCGCCGTTCTCCGTCTCCACCGAACTCATGCGTGAAGGCGCCGAGTTGGCCCGCCGCCTCGGTGTGCGCCTGCACACCCACGGCTCGGAGACCGTCGAGGAGGAGCAGTTCTGCAAGGAACTGTTCGGCATGGGCCCGACCGACTACTTCGAGTCCACCGGCTGGCTCGGCGAGGACGTGTGGATGGCGCACTGCGTCCACATGAACGACTCCGACATCGCCGCCTTCGCCCGTACGAGGACGGGGGTCGCCCACTGCCCGTCCTCCAACGCCCGGCTGGCGGCGGGGATCGCACGGGTCCCCGACATGCTGGCCGCCGGCGTCCCGGTCGGCCTCGGTGTCGACGGCACCGCCTCCAACGAGTCCGGCGAACTGCACACCGAACTGCGCAACGCCCTGCTCATCAACCGCCTCGGCGCGCACCGGGAAGCGGCCCTCAACGCCCGCCAGGCGCTGCGCCTCGGCACCTACGGCGGTGCCCAGGTCCTGGGCCGCTCCGCCGAGATCGGCTCCCTGGAGCCGGGCAAGCTGGCCGACCTGGTGCTGTGGAAGCTGGACACCCTCGCCCACGCCTCCATCGCCGACCCGGTCACCGCGCTGGTCTTCGGCGCGGCCGCCCCGGTCACCGCGTCCTTCGTGAACGGACGCCAGATCGTCGAGACGAGCCGTCTGCTGCACGTCGACGAGGACGCCGTCGCCCGCTCCACACGGCACGAGGCGCGACGTCTGGCGCAGCTCGCCGCGCGGTAACGCCCTTCGCCGCAGCGGCACTTGGTCTCCGGCCGGGAGGGACGGCTCCCGGTCGGTAGCCGTGGACCCGAGCAGGGTCCATGGCGGCCGTCTCCGGGGCGCGCACGGATGTGCGCACCCCGGAACGGTCACCGTTCTCCTCCCCGGGAACGGCCCGTCCGGGTCCCGCACGACCACACGCACCACCTCCATGAAACCCGCGTCAGAGCCGACGTGTCACCCGCCCGGAGGAGCCGCCGTGTCCGTTACCCACCCGCTCGACGAGACCCATCCCGTCGACGAGAAACTCCCCGCCCTCAATATGGCGACCACCGGGCTGCAGCACGTGGCCGCCATGTACGCGGGAGTCGTCGCCCCGCCGCTGATCGTCGGGGCCGCCATCGGCCTGTCCGCCACCGACCTCACCTTCCTCACCGTCCCCGTCCACCTCGACCCGGCTCACGTCACCGTGGGCCGGGTGTCATCGCCCGTGAGGGGGCGGGGGCCGGCGGATACTGTGAGCCGACGGGGAACACGGGGGAGAGTGTCATGAACGAGTCGGGGCGGGTCGAGGCCTTCAGCGACGGCGTGTTCGCCATCGCCATCACGCTGCTCATCCTGGAGATCAAGGTTCCGGAGGTGGGCGAGCACGGCGGCCTGTGGCACGCGCTCGGCGCGCAGTGGCCCTCGTACGCCGCCTATGTGGTGAGCTTTCTGGTCATCGGCATCATGTGGATCAACCACCACCAGCTCTTCAGCTACGTCGCCCGTGTCGACCGCACGCTGATGTTCCTGAACCTGCTGGTCCTGATGGTGGTGGCCGCGGTGCCCTGGCCGACCGCGATGCTCGCGGAGTATCTGCGCGAGGACGCGGCCTCGCATGTGGCGGCGGCCGTCTACAGCCTGGTCATGGTCCTGATGGCGCTCACCTTCCAGGCCCTGTGGTGGCATCTGACCCGCACCGGCCATCTCTTCGACGCCCGCGTCGACGTCCTGGCGGCGAGGGCCACCCGCGCCCGTTTCGCCCTGGGCTCCCTGGCCTACCCCCTCACGGTCGGCCTCGCCTTCGTCTCCGCACCGCTCACCCTGGCCGCCCACGGCCTCCTCGCCCTGTACTACGGCTTCAACCAGGTACCGGTGCCGACCCGTGAGGACCCGGCCAGTTCATGAGGTTGGCGAGCAGCTCGGCCTGCTCGACCGCGTCGTCCAGGGCGTGGTGCGTGTGCCGCCGCCGCGACAGCAGATGGCGCGGCATCGTGCCCTTGGCGACCGCCCTGAGCGGCAGCCCCGCCTTCGTCGCGTAGAGCGTCTTCATGTCCAGGCAGCCCGAGTGCCCGAACGGACTCGCCCCGGTGAAACGGATCAGGTACCAGTACAGGAACGTCCAGTCGTACGAGGCCGGGTAGCCGCACATCACCGGCTGCGCCCCGGCGCACACCTCGCCGATCCAGTCGGTGAACTCGCCCAGCGCCACGGCCGGTTCCGCGCCCTCGGCCCGCAGCCGCTCCCGGTCGAGCCCGCTGACCGCGAGCGCTTCGGCAACGAACTCCTCACTGATCGGGCGGAGTTCACGGTAGAAGGTGTGCCGCTCGGGGTCGGCCGCGGTGAATCCGTCGACGGTCTGGGTGCCGGCGACCGCGGCGCCGAGGCTCAGCATCGAGTACGGCCCCGGGATGGGCCCGTCCGCCTCGATGTCGACGGAGACGTAGCGGCTGGGTCTGATGCGTCGTGCGGCCATGAGGACGGAGCATCGCAGGTCGGCCGGGTCGACCGCATCCGGTTTCAGCTCCGGCGGATCGCCTGGCAGGGCGTGGCCTGCGGGAGGCGGCCGGTGAAGTACGACCGGGGCGGCACGCCCATCAGGGTGCGGAAGTCGGTCGTCATGTGGGACTGGTCGTAGTAGCCGGTGGTGGCGGCGAGTTCGGCCCAGGGCTGCGTGGCGGCGTGGTCGAGTACCGAGCGCACCCGGTCGATCCGGGCGTAGTGCTTGGGGGACAGGCCGACCCCCTCGGCGAACAGGTTGCGCAACTGCCGCTCGCTGACGGCCAGTTCGCGGGCCACCGCGCCCACCGCACCGGGCATGTGTCCCCTCCGCACCGACATCGCGTCGACACCGGCACGCAGCAACTCGGTGCGCGAACGGTCGGTGGCGGCGGCGAGGCGCTCGGGCAGCACGTCCGCGAGATGGGCCAGGGCCTCCTCGGGCTCCAGCCGCCGCAGCTCGGCGGCGAGTCGACGGGCGCCCGGGCCGGGCAGGTCGGCCAGGCGCACCGCCCGGCCGAGGAGGTCGACGGCCGGGATGCCGAGCAGCGGCCGGACGGTGCCCGGCGCGAGCCGCAACTCCACGCAGGACGCCCGGCGTTTGCCGCGGTGATAGGAGGCACGGGCCCGCGGGCCGACGACCAGGGTGCTGCGGCTGCCGTCCTCCCCCGTGCGGACGACCACCTTGGCGGCGGCCTCCGGAAGATGCACGAACGGCTCCGTCGGCACATCGCCGACGGACACGGACGCGACACCCGCGATCCACGGGCGCAGTACCTCGGGCGTCGGCAGGATCTCGCGGGACACGGGGTTCGTCACCCCTCCACGGTAAGCACTCCACCGGGGTCCGCGGGCATGCCGACCGTGCCGGAATTTCCAAGAGATCCGCGCCCGAGACGCCCACCGTGGTGCACATGATCCTCGTGATGGGTGCCACGGGCACCATCGGCAGTGACGTCGTACGACAGCTCGCGGCGAACGGCGAGAAGGTCCGCGCCCTGAGCCGGGACCCGGCGGGCGCCCAGGTGCCGTCGGGCGTGGAGAGCGTGCGTGGCCACCACCGCGACCGGGCGTCGGTCGAGGCGGCGATGGCCGGAGCGGACGCCGCTTTCCTCGTGGGCGTGTTCGGGCCGGACGACGGCGAGTACGACCGCGGCCTGGTCGAGGCGGCGCGGGCGGCGGGCGTACGGCGCATCGTGAAGCTGTCCGCGATCGGCACCGGCGACCCCCGGCTCGGCGTCTTCGGAACCTGGCACCTGCACGGCGAGGAGGCGGTCCGCGCGAGCGGCCTCGACTGGACGGTCCTGCGTCCCTCCGCCTTCGCCTCCAACACGCTGACCTGGGCGCAGGCCGTCCGGGAGCACACCCCCGCGCCCAACATGATGGGTGACGGACGACAAGGCGTCGTCGACCCGCGGGACGTGTCCGAGGTGGCCGTGGCCGCGCTGCTCGACCGACGGCACGCGGGACACACGTACACCCTGACCGGGCCCGAGACCCTCAGCGCCCGCGAACAGGCCGCCGTCCTCGGCGAGATCCTCGGCCGACCGGTACCGCTGCGCGACCTGTCACCTCAGGAGCGCCGCGTCCAGCTGCTCGCCGCCGGCCTGAGCGAGGCCTACGCGGACGGCCTCATGGTCACGGCCCGGTTCATCCACGAGGGCGGCAACGACGTCGTCACCGAGGACGCCCGGACGGTGCTGGGGCGGCCGCCGCGGACCTATCGGGCATGGGCCGAGGACCACAAGGGTGTGTTCGCCGGGGCATGACGGCGGGGCATGACGGCGGGGCGGCCGAGCCCGCAGCGCCGTGAACGGGCGAGCGGTCAGAAACCGAACAGGCTCGGCTCCGTCGCCAACTCCGCGAAGTACTTGTGCGGTTCGGGGACCAGCCGCCGCTCCTTGAGGTCCAGCAGGCCGCCGACTGCCGTGATCTCGGCCGCCACCGTGCCGTCCGTCTTGCGGATCGTCTGCTCCATGCGGAACGTCTTGCCCTGGCCCCAGATGAAACCGCACGTCACCTCGACCTCGTCGCCCGCGATCAGCTCGCGCCGGTAGCGGATGGTGGTCTCCAGGGCCACCGGGCCGATGCCCCTGCCGATGAGCCCCGCCTGGCTGATCCCGGCGGCCCGCAGGAACGACCAGCGGGCGTGCTCCGCGTAGTTGAGGTACACGCTCTGGTTGAGGTGGCCCTGGACGTCCGTCTCGTACCCGCGGACGGTCACCGGAACGGAAAACGGTTCGCTCACTGCGTCCCCTTCTCGTACTCGATCGTTCGGACTCGCATTCGATGCCTGGTCCGTCGATCTTGGCATGGTTGTCATGCCCGCCGTGGAGATGCCAGCAGAAAGCGCGCTCTCGTCCTCGGCTCGGTGTGCTCGCCGACCTGCCATCCCGCGTCCCGCAGCGTGGCCGCGCAGGCCCGCAGCGCATCGGGGTCGGGCTCGTGCACGGCGACCGCCTCGGGCTGCGGTGTCCCGCGCACCCGGTAGCCCGCCGGATCCGGGCCGGCCGGACGGTGGCCGGCCGCCTCCAGGGCAAGCGCCGCGGCCTGCACCAGATGAGTGCGCTCCCAGCCGCACGGCCGGTCCGTGGCGCCGTCAGGATTGGTCATACGGCGCAGCTCCAACAGCCCCTGCCAGGCGCTGCGCACCTCGCGCACGCGGGCGGGACCGGTGTCCGGCGGCGCCTGTTCACCACCGACGCGCGCGGCGAACACACCGCCGCCGGCCGGCGGTTCGGGCTCGGGCGGCGGCCCCGGCTCGGCTGCCTCCCGTATCCGGTGCCCGGCCGGCGTCAGGAAGTGGTCGTGCGGCGGCCGCGGATGCCGGAAGGCGAACCCCCACTTCACCAGCGCCGCCAGCTGCGTCCGCGTACCCCTCAGCCGCCCGCTGACAGGATCGGCGGCATCGATCACACGCCGTTGGGCGGCGGTCGGCGGTCGTGTCACGGCATGCTCCTTCCGCCCTCGTGCCCGTGGTCCCACCTGCTGGAAAGGCTACGACGCGGGTCTGACATCGATGCTGATACTCAGGTGACGGTGGCCGTGGCTCGGGGTCTGACTGACGCCCTGCTGGGCTGTCTTCGTGCTGAGCTGTCCGGCTGCCGGGACCTGTTCTCATGGCTCCGGCCGGGCGGAACAGGACCTGATAGGAGCTTGGTCAAGAAGCCCAACGCCGCCGGTGCCGGCGAGCCGTGCCCCGGCCTCAGGCGCCGGGCCGCAGGTTCCAGCCCGCGATGACCGGCCTGCCGTGCTCGGTGCCCAGCCGGCACACCGTCCCCGTCGCCAGCTGGAACAGCGCCCCGCCCGACGGCGGCAGCCCCAGCCACCGGGCCGTCAGCACCCGCAGGAAATGACCGTGCGCCACGAGCACCACGCTGCCCTCGGTGTCGGCGAACGCCGCGTCGACCTTGGCGAGCATGCGGTCCGCACGTTCCCCGACCTGCTCGGGCGTCTCCCCGGGGTGGTCCGGCGGCCCGGGCTCGACCCCGTCCCGGAACAGGAACCAGTCAGGGCGGGTGCGCTGGATCTCCGGGGTCGTGATGCCCTCGTAGCCGCCGTAGTCCCACTCCCGCAGATCCGGGTCGAGCCGCACCTCGCGCAGCCCGATCAGTTCCGCCGTCTCGCGGGCCCGCTGCAACGGACTGACGAACGCGGCCCCGATCCGGTGCGAGCGGATCATCGGCACCAGCTGCCGCGCCTCCTGGCGGCCGCGGTCGGTCAGCGGGATGTCGCTCCAGCCCGTGTGCCGACCGGACCGCGACCACTCGGTCTCACCGTGCCGCACGAGAAACAGGTCACTCATGCGTCAGAGGCTACGAGGACACGGCTCCGATCCGGCGCACTCACGCGCCCCGGCCACGACGCATCGCCCGCTCAGGCCACCTGCCGCCCCGGCGCGAGCTGTTGCTCCAGCGCGCGTTCGCACTCCGTCAGCGGCACGTCGGGGCGCAGGCGTTCCGGGTGCCAGGGTGGCACGTCCGCGGGCGGGGCAATCAGGTCGGCCGCCGGTATGCACACATACATGCGTCCCGCCGCGACCAGCGCACCGTAGATCGCCCTCAGCACGCGCACCGTCCTCGTCCTCCTCATCGCTGGCGGCCTTTCATGAGGTCCCCGCGGCCGCCAGACGCGGGGTGGAGACGGCGGGTGTCTCCTCCCGGCCGGCGTCCGCGGAGCCGGTCCACGTCCACAGGCCGGACAGCGCGACCAGGTCGGGGACGTGTCCCTCGGTCCACAGCCTGGCCGCCGCGGTGAGCACCGACTGACGGTCGGCCTCCGCCGTGCCCGGGCGGCCCGGGAGCAGCGGTATCGCGGCGCTGGCGCCCAGCCGGACCGCTCGGTGCCGGCGGGCGAAGGCGGTGAGCGTCTGCCGCGGGCCCGCCTCGATCAGCAGCATGTCGTCGGCGGCGAGCAGCGACTCCAGAGCCTGCTTGAAATACACCGTGTCCGTGATCTGGCGGGCCCAGAAGCGCGGGCTGAGCGCCTCGTCGGGGCCCAGCAGTTCCCCCGTGTATCCGGAGTAGAGCGGCAGCGTCGGCTGCCGCAGCGGAATGTCGCGGTACGCGGCTTCCACGGCCTCGGACGCGGGGGCCATGGCGGGGGAGTGGAAGGGGCTGGTGGCCGGCACGGTGACGACGGTCAGACCGTCGGCCCGCAGCCGCTCGGCGATCTCGGCGAGCGGCTCGGCGGAACCCGCCAGCATCGTCTGCTGGTTGGCGTTCACCGCGGCGATCGACACGTCGTCGCGGAGGTAGGGGCGCAGCCGCCGTTCGTCCGCGGCGACCGCGAGCATGCCGCCCGCCGGGATCTTCACGGCCTGGCGGACACGTTCGAGGACCATCGCAACGGCATCGGGCAGGGCGACGGCACCGGCGATGGTCGCGGCGACGAGTTCACCCGCGCTGTGGCCCAGCACCGCGGTGGGACGCACCCCCCAGCCGATCACCATGCGGCCGAGGGCGTAGTCGACCGCGAAGAGCAGCGGCTGGGCCCGGCGTACGTCGTCGACGGGGATCAGGGGGCGGCCCCGGGTGAGCCAGTCCGCGCGGATCCGCGGGCCTTCGTCGCCCATGTGGGACAGGGCCGCGTCGAAGGCGGCGGTGAACACCGGCTCCCGCCCGTACAGGCCGGCTGCCATGGCGTGGTGCTGCGAGCCCTGTCCCGGGAAGAGCAGGGCGACGGACCTGGGTGTGCGTACGGTGACGGGCTTTGCCTTGTGCACCGCGGAGGCTGACAGCGCGGCGACCGTGACGACGGCGCCGCGCACCGGTCCGGGTGCGGAGCCGCACGGCACCATGGTGGGCAGCGCCGGGAACCCCTCGTGGTGCAGGCCCGAGAGCAGCGGCAGCAGCTCGCCGCGCACCCGCTGTTCGTCCCGCTCGTCCCGTCCCGACCACAGCAGCAGCCGGTGGTGTGCCGGGTCGGTGGCGCGGTGACCGTGCCGCAGGGCCTTCAGCGGCGGTGACGCGTCGGGGCCCGCCGGGGCGGCGAGATCGAGGACGCCGATGACGGTGTCGCCGTCGGCCACGGCCTCCGCGGCCCGCCTGAGCGCGTACACGGTGATGGTCCCGGGCTCGGGCTCGTCGAATCCGGCAACGAGCGCGAAGTCCGCGACGCCGCTCTGGAGTTCCTCGTGCGCGAGGCGCAGGGCGCGGCCCGGTGCCGAGGCCGTCCGCACCGCGAATCCTTCGTGCTGAGGGGCGAGCCCCGGGTCCGGGGCGTGCGCACCGACGTACACGACCGTCCGTACGGGCAGGTCACGCGGAGCGCGGCCGAAGGCGCGCAGCACCGCGGAGACCGCGGCGGCCGACGCCGGCACGGGCGCCCTGTCCTCTCCGGCGGGCCCCGGACAGACCATCAGCCTCCGGATCACCGCGCTGTCAGCTGTCAGCGGCATGGATACCTCCTCGTGGGCCGCGAGCCGCGGCCGGTGGGGCCAGGTCCCGTAGGAACCAGGGGGAGTGGGGGGACCAGTGGGGCAGGGAAGGGGGCCGGTGGGCCGGGAGGAGAGGGCGGGCCGCCCCCGCGGCGGGGGATCCGGAAGTCGGGGCGGCCCGCCGGCCGGCTCAGGCCGCGGTGCCCTGGCCGGAGTTGATGAGCTCGAGCAGCGCGCGCGGCGTCTCGGCGTCGACGATCGCGTCGTCGGGGACGCTGATGCCGTACGTGCGCTGTATCTCGCCGATGACCTGCAGCAGAGCGAGCGAGTCGTAGCCCAGCTCAAGGAAGGGGGTGTCGAGGACGTCGCCGTCCAGGTCGATGCCCTCCTCCTCGCCGGCACTCTCGCGCAGCATCCGGGTCAGGTCGGCCAGGGTGACGGTGGTGGTCGTGGTGGTGGTCACGGTGGGTCCTCCGTTGGGTGATGTGAGTGGTGCCTGACTCAGGTGGCGGGAGTGGTGGCCACACAGGGGTGGTCACACGGTGGTGGTGACACGGTGGTGGTCACGCGGTGCGGCGTACGACGAGCGCCGCGTTGAAGCCGCCGTGGCCCCGCGCGAGCACCAGGGCGCTGCGCAGGTCCGCCTCCCGGGGAGCCCCGGTGACCAGGTCGATCGCGTAGTCCGCGGCGGCCTCGACGACGTGGGCGGTGGGCGGGATCACCCCGTCGCGCAGGGCGAGCAGGGCGGTGGCCGCGTCGAGGGCGGCGCCGCCGGCGAGCAGCCGCCCGGTCATCGACTTGGGGGCGGTCACCGGCACGGCGCGCGGACCGAACACGGTCACCAGGGCCTCGGCCTCGGCCCGGTCCAGCTCCGGGACGCCGGCCGCGTCGGCGAAGACGACGTCGATGTCGGCGGGGGTGAGCCCCGCGTCGGCGACGGCGGTGCGGGCGGCCCTGGCCAGGCCCGGCGGGCGGCCCGAACCGGGAGCCGGGTCGAGGGTGGCGGCGTACCCGGCGATCTCACCGTAGACATGGGCGGCGCCGCGCTCGCGGGCGGCCGCCAGGTCCTCGGCGACCAGGATCGCCCCGCCCTCGCCCGGCACGTATCCGCTCGCCTCGGTCGAGAAGGGCAGGAAGGCGCGGGCCGGGTCCGGCACGGTGCTCATCAGGCCGGAGGCGAGCTGCGGCACCCAGCCCCAGGGGCAGATGCCCGCGTCGACGCCTCCGGAGACCACCGCCTGGAATCCACGGCGGACATGGCGGCGGGCCTGCCCGATCGCGTCGATGCCGCCTGCCTGTTCCGTGAGCAGCACGCCGCTCGGGCCGCGCAGCTTGTGCCGGATGGAGATCTGGCCGGTGTTGACGGCGTAGAACCAGGCGAAGGACTGGTACGCGCTGACGTGCTCCTTGCCCTTGCTCCACAGGTTCTGCAGCTCGCGCTGGCCGAACTCGACGGCGCCGCCGGACGCCGAGGTGACCACGCCCATGCCGTACTCGGGCAGTTCGCCGGTGTCGAGGCCGGCGTCCTCCAGGGCCCATTCCGCGGCGGCCAGGGCCAGCCGGGTCATGTGGTCGGTCTGCGGCATGAGCCGGCTGGGGATGTGCTCCTCGGCGACGAACCCCGGCACCTCGCCGGCCAGCCGGGCCGGATATCGCGAGGCGTCGAAGCGGGTGACCGGGCCGATGCCCGACTCGCCGGCCAGTGTCGCCTTCCAGTAGTCCTCGGTGCCCAGGCCGTTGGGCGCGACGACGCCGAGTCCGGTCACCACGGTGGACGTGGTCATGCGATGCTCCTCTCCGGTCGCGCGAGGACCATCGCGCTCTGGAAGCCGCCGAAGCCGCTGCCCACGCTGAGAACGACGTCCGGCTTCTTCTCCCGGGCGGTCAACGGGATGTAGTCGAGGTCGAGTTCGGGATCCGGTTCGTGCAGGTTCGCGGTGGGCGGCAGCACTCCGTGTTCCATGGCGAGGGCACAGGCGGCGATCTCCAGGGAGCCGATCGCGCCGAGCGAGTGCCCGATCATCGACTTGATGGAGCTGACCGGGGTCCGGTACGCGTGCTCCCCGAGGCTGCGCTTGAACGCACCCGTCTCGTGGCGGTCGTTCATCTTGGTGCCCGAGCCGTGCGCGTTGATGTAGCCGATCGTGGTCGGATCCAGCCGGGCCTCGGTGAGGGCGGCGTCGATGGCCTCCGACATCTCCCGGCCGTCCGGCTTCAGCCCGGTCATGTGGAACGCGTTGCAGCGCTGGGCGAAGCCCGCGATCTCGGCGTAGATGTGCGCGCCCCGGCGCCGCGCGCTCTCCAGCTCCTCCAGGACCAGCACGGCCGCACCCTCACCGAGCACCAGACCGCTGCGGGTCCGGTCGAAGGGCCGGCAGGCGCTCTCCGGGGTGTCGTTGCGCGGGGTGGTGGCGTGGATGGCGTCGAAGCAGGCGGAGGTGATCGGGGAGATCGGGGCCTCGGTCGCGCCGGCGATCATCACGTCGCAGGTGCCCTCGCGGATCAGCTCCACCGCGTGGCCGAGCGAGTCCAGGCCCGAGGTGCAGCCGGTGGAGACGACGGCCGCGGGTCCCTCCGCCCCCGCCGCCCGGCCCACTTCGGCGGCCATCGAGCTGGGTACGAAGTGCCGGTACAGCTCGGGGACCGCGTACTCGTGGTCGACGAGCCACTTGCGGCCGCCGTCGCTGACCACCGCGTACTCGCGTTCCAGGCTGGTGGTGCAGCCGACCGCGCTGCCCAGGGAGGTGCCGATCCGGCCCGGGTCGAGGGCCGAGGCGTCCAGGCCGCTGTCGGCGAGCGCCTCACGGGTGGAGACCACCGCGAACTGGGCGGCCCGGTCGAGGCGTCGGGTCTCCTGCTGCGAGAGCCCGGCGGCCAGCGGGTCGAAGTCGCACTCGGCGGCGACCCGGGAGCGGAACTGGGAGGGGTCGTAGAAGGAGATGGTGCGCGTGGCGGTACGGCCCGCGGTGAGCAGGTCCCAGTACTCCTTGACGCCGATCCCGCCAGGGGCCACGGCGCCCAGTCCGGTGATGGCAACTCGACGCATCATCTACCTCGCCTTCGACGGGGCGGAGTGCTTCGCGCACTCCCTGCCGGATGGAACTGTGCGGGCCACTGTCGATCCCTTCGTCCGGAGCACTGGGGTGTTTCGGTGGCCGGGGCGCGCTGGGTTGAGTTCTCGCCCCGGCCGACCGGCCCGGACGGCCGCCCGCTTGTGACAGGCCGCCGTATCCGGTAAGCCGGTGAGCCCATGGAACGTGCAGGTCCTCGACGGCCGCTCGGGTCCGCGTGGACCTGCGGCGATGGCCGCTCAGGTGGGGACGTTGCCATGCTTGCGAGCAGGTATTTCGGCCTTTTTTCCGCGCAGCATCGCCAGTGAGCGGATCAGCACGGAGCGGGTCTCGGCCGGCTCGATGACGTCGTCCACCAGGCCGCGTTCGGCGGCGTAGTAGGGGTGCATCAGCTCGGTGCGGTACTCCTTGATGCGCTGCGCCCGCACCGCTTCGGGGTCGTCGGCCGCGTTGATCTCGCGGCGGAAGATGACGTTCGCGGCGCCCTCTGCGCCCATCACGGCGATCTCGTTGGTCGGCCAGGCGAAGGACAGGTCGCAGCCGATGGAGCGGGAGTCCATGACGATGTAGGCGCCGCCGTACGCCTTGCGCAGCACCACGGAGATCCGGGGCACGGTGGCGTTGCAGTAGGCGTACAGCAGCTTCGCCCCGTGCCGGATGATCCCGTTGTGCTCCTGGTCGACGCCCGGCAGGAAGCCCGGTACGTCGACCAGGGTGACCAGCGGGATGTTGAACGCGTCGCAGGTGGAGACGAAGCGGGCGGCCTTCTCGCTGGCGTGGATGTCGAGCACGCCGGCGAGCACGGCGGGCTGGTTGGCGACGATGCCCACGGGGTGCCCGTCGAGCCGGGCGAGCGCGCACACCACGTTGCGTGCCCACGCCTCGTGGACCTCGAAGTACTCGCCGTCGTCGACGACTTCCCCGATGACGGCGCGGATGTCGTACGAGCGCCCCGGCTCGGCCGGCACGAGGTCGCACAGGGCCTCCGTGCGCCGGTCGGCGGGGTCGCCGGACGGCGCCGCGGGCGGCAACTCCCGGTTGTTGGACGGCAGCAGGGAGACCAGGAACCGTACGTCCTCAAGGCACTCGGTCTCGTCGTCGTACGCGAAGTGGCAGACACCGGAGACCGTCGAGTGCGGCTCGGCGCCGCCCAGGCCGTTGTGCGTGATCCTCTCGCCGGTGACCGCCTGGACCACGTCGGGCCCGGTGATGAACATCTGGGCGGTCTCGCGCACCATGAACACGAAGTCGGTGAGCGCGGGCGAGTAGGCGGCGCCCCCGGCACACGGGCCGAGCATCACGCTGATCTGCGGGATGACCCCGGAGGCCGCCACGTTGCGGCAGAAGATCCCGCCGTAGCCGGCGAGCGCGGTGACGCCTTCCTGGATGCGGGCACCGGCGCCGTCGTTGAGCGACACCAGCGGCGCTCCGGCCGCCTGCGCGAGGTCCATCACCTTGTGCACCTTGGCGGCGTGGGCCTCACCGAGCGCTCCCGCGAACACCCTGAAGTCGTGGGCGTAGGCGAACACGGTGCGGCCGTGGACCAGGCCCCAGCCGATGACCACGCCGTCGCCGTGCGGCTTCCTGTCCTCCAGGCCGAATCCGGTGGCGCGGTGCCTGCGCAGCGGTTCGATCTCGGTGAAGGTGCCCTCGTCGAAGAGGACCGCCAGCCGTTCGTGAGCGGTGAGCTTGTTCTTCGCGTGCTGTCGCCGGGTGGCCTCGGGATCGGGGCCGCGGCCCGCCTCCTCTTTGGTACGGCGCAGTTCCGCGGCGGCTCGTCGCAGGTCAGGGGCGGCTGAGGAGACCGTGAGGTCGTCGAGGATCGTCATCGGCCGAACGTAGGGCCGGCGGCTCGAACGTGGGTCGAGACACCGCCGGGCCCGACCGGGTTCCGGGTCAGCCGGCGGCGGAGGAGGGCACCTGGCGGTGCACCTCCAGGTCCAGCTCGGGGTCCGCGGCGAGGATCGACTGGTGCAGCCGCCGCAGCCGGGACGACGGTTCGATGCCGAGCTCCTCGACGAGCGAACCACGCAGCCGCTGGTAGGCCTCCAGGGCCCGCCACGCGTTGTTGGAGCGGTGCAGCGCGGTCATCAGATGGGCACAGAAGTTCTCGTGCATGGGGTGCCTGGCCACCAGCACGCGCAGTTCGGGCACGATCTCCGCGTGCCGGCCGAGATACAGGTCGGCCTCGATGCGCCGCTCCAGGGCCGCCATCCGGTCCTCCTCGAGCCGCAGGGACTCCAGTTCGAGCACACTGCCCAGGCGTACGTCCACCAGGGCGGGCCCCTGCCACAACGCCAGGGCCCTGCGCAGGAGTTCGGCGGCGGTGCGGTGGTCGCCCGCCTCGTGAGCGTCGCGCCCGGAGGCACACAGCTGCTCGAATTCCTGTACGTCGATCTGTCCCGGCTGCACCTCAAGGAGGTAGCCCCCGTGCTGGGTGACGAGGATGTCCTTGGGCCGGCGGGTCGCGTCGCCCTCCAGGGCGGCCGCGATCTTGCGCCGCAGCTGCAGGATGTACGTCTGCAGGGTGGTGGCGGCGCTGCGCGGTATGTCCTCGCCCCAGATCTCCTCCATCAGCGTCGGCACGGTGACGACGCGTCCGGTCTGCAGGGCGAGCAGGGCGAGAATCTGCCGCGGTTTCGCGGCGGTCGGTACGACCGACACTCCGTTCAGTTCGGCCGTGAGTCGCCCCAGTATCCTGATGTCCATGTGATCACTCTCCCGTCTCGCACGGGCGGTGCCCGCCCCCGTGTCGCCTGGGCGGTGCCGTCGGCCGCGGGCCGCGGTCGTTGCCTCCCGAGCATGCCAAGAGCCTGGCAGGAGCCGCGTTCCAGCCACAGTGCGCGACTCATGAAGAGGCCTATGAAAATGTCATGGCGCGATGGTGAGCCCGGCACTGTGCGCCTTCGAAGAGCGCCCTCCAGAATTCGGTGTCGCGGGATACGCCGAACGAATTCCCGATTCGCAGCGCCTCTCAACACACTCAGGACTCTGGAGGGTTCCATGAGCACGTTGATCATGCCCGCCCCGGCCCGTCGGGCCCATGCGACCTCGCAGGACCACCGCATCGCACTCCTCACGGCCCGTGCGGGACTCGAACCGGAACTGGCCGCGCGCTACCTCGCCGACCCGGTGTCGGTCCTCGCGGAGTTCGGGGTCGCGGCGGCGGAGCCGGTGTACCTGGCGGCAGCCGTAGGGGAAACGTTCGTGCTGGAGGACCTGGACCGGCCGGACACGTCCATCAGCTACGACAGCTGGTTCACCGGGCAGGAGCACGCCGTCGCCGGCTCGGGGACTCCCGCCGCATGAGCGGATCCTCCATGCCCTCCGCGGCACGGCAGGTGGGGTTCAAGCCCCACCTGCGCGTCGAGGTCGTCGGTGGAGAGGCCGTGTATCTGCTGTCGGAGCGCGGTACGACCGCGCTGCACGGCCCGCACGTCGAGGCCCTCGCCCCGCTGCTCGACGGGACCCGGACCCTGGAGGCCGTCTTCCTGGCGGCCGCCGGCGTGGTCGACGCGCCGGCGGCGGGCCGGACGATCGCCGCGCTCGCGGCGGCCGAACTCATCGGCTACCGCGCCCCGTCGACGGATGCCGCCGCGGAGGCCTACTGGGAACTCGCGGGCCTGAGCGGTGCGGGCGCCCAGGCGGCGCTGGGCAGCACTCCGGTGCACATCCTCGTGCTGGGCCGGACGGACCCCGGCCCCGTCCACCAGGAGTGCCGCGCCTCCGGCCTGACCCTGGCCGACGAGGAGACGTCCGCGGCGTTCACGCTGGTCGTGTGCGACGACTACCTCGACCCGGCACTGGCCGACGTGGACGCACGGCACCGGGCCGCGGGCCGGCCCTGGCTGCTCGCCAGGCCGTGTGGCGTCGAGGCCTGGGTGGGCCCGGTGTTCGGCACCCCCGAGCGGGCCTGCTGGTCCTGCCTGGCACACCGGCTGCGCGGACACCGCGCCACGCAGGCGCCGGTGCAGCGGGTGCTCGGACTGCCGGGCCCGGTGCCGCTGCCGCGCGCCTACCTGGCGTCCGTACGGGCGCTGGGACTGCAGAGCGCCGTCCTGGAGGCGATGAAGTGGGTCGCCGGGATGCGCCATGCCGAGCAGAGCGCCCTGTGCACTCTGGACACCCGCACCCTGCGCACCCACCACCACCCGGTGATCCGGCGCCCCCAGTGCCCCGAGTGCGGCGATCCCGGTCTGGTGGCGGCGAGCGTGCGGCGCCCGGTGACCTTCGCCTCCCGTCCGAAAACGGCCACGGCCGGCGGCGGCCACAGGGCCCTGTCGCCCGACGCCGTGCTCTCCCGCTACCGGCATCTCGTCGATCCGCTCACCGGTGTGGTGCCCGAGGTACGGCCGGCCTCCGGCACCCCCGACGGCCTCAACCGCTATGTGTCCGGGCGCAATCACGCCCTGCGCGCCGACTCGCTCGCCGGGCTGCGGCACGGGCTGCGCAGCCACAGCGGCGGCAAGGGCACCACGCCGGCCGAGGCCGAGGCCGGCGCGCTGTGCGAGGCGGTCGAGCGCTACAGCGCGACCCGGCACGGGGACGAGCCCGTCGTGGTCGACACACTCGCAGGGCTCGGCGACAGCGCGCTGCACCCCAACTCCTGCCAGCTGTACGCCGACCGGCAGTTCGCGGAGCGGGAGCGCTGGAACCGCTCGGCCGCCGCCTTCCAGCAGGTTCCGCCGCCTTTCGATCCGCACGCGCCCACGGAGTGGACCCCCGTGTGGTCGATGACCGCCGGCACCCACCGGCTACTGCCCACCTCGATGCTCTACTTCGGCCCCGCCCCGGGCCGACGGCCGTCCGCCCCGTGGGCGGACTCCAACGGCAACGCGGCCGGCAGCAGCCTGGAGGACGCGGCGCTCCAGGGGTTCCTGGAGGTGGTCGAGCGCGACGCGGTCGCCCTGTGGTGGTACAACCGCAGCCGGCTGCCCGGCGTCGACCTGGACGCCTTCGACGAACCCTGGCTCGGTCAGGTACGCGCCGCGTACGGCAGGCTGCGCCGTGACCTGTGGGTGCTGGACCTGACCGCGGACTTCGGCATCCCCGCCATGGCGGCCGTCTCCTGCCGCAACGACGGGACGGCGCAGCAGATCTGCTTCGGCTTCGGCGCCCACTTCGACCCGCGTACGGCACTGCGTCGCGCGGTGACCGAGATGGCCCAGCTGCTCCCGCCACCGGACGTGGACACACGGGCGGACGGTGAATTCGCCTCCCTCCACCCGGAGCTGGCCACCTGGTGGTCCCTGGCGACCACCCGGAATCAGCCATATCTCGTCCCGGACCCTGCCGAGTCGCCCCGTACACCGGCACGTTACGTGTGCGAACCGCGAAACGACCTGCTCAGCGACCTCACGGTGGCCCAGGACCTGGTACGCGGCCATGGCATGGAACTGCTCGTCCTCGATCAGACTCGGCCTGACGTGCGGCTTCCCGTGGTCAAGGTGATCGTCCCCGGGATGCGTCACTTCTGGGCCAGGTTCGCCCCCGGACGGCTCTACGAGGTTCCCGTGACCCTCGGTCGCAAACCGCACGCGACGGGTCACCGCGACCTCAACCCCATTCCTTTGTTCGTGTGAATCCGGCTGATTACAGCCATCGGTGGCCCGATCCCGCGGTGAGCCCTACCATGCGTTTCGCCATGTCCCCGGGGGTAGGAGGTCACGATGCCGGACGCTTTCCGTGGAACGGAAAGTACCGAGGGCGCCGAGAGTTCCCCGCCGGCAGCGATCCACCTGGCCATGGCCCCCCGCCTCGCCCGCACCATCGTCCTGCTCGTGCTGACCTGTTACTGCTTCATCGTCATCCTCAACGTGCTCCACACGGGCGGGGTGAACGCCGCCAGGATGACGGTCTGCATCGGCGTCGTCCTGCTCGAGTTTGGGGTGCAGTTCGCCCTCGCTCTGCCCGCCGCACGCGCATGGCCACTGCGGCGGCGGCTCGTCACCCTGGGTGTGCAGGCCGTCCTGACGTATCTGCCCGCTGCCTGGTTCGGACTCGACTGGGGCAGCATGCAGGGGCCGCTCGCCGCGACCATCCTGCTCACCCTGCCCAACCCCGTGGCCTGGCCGGTGTTCGGGGCCGTCGTGGCGGCCGCTCCGCTCTATCCGTTGCTGAAGGGCTCGGGCGTCCTCTACAGCGGCTATGTGCTCATCTCCGTCACGCTGGCGGGCCTCGTCATCTACGGCCTGACCCGGCTGACCGACCTCGTCCGCGAACTGCACGACACCCGCGAGCGGTTGGCTCGCATGGCCGTGACCCAGGAACGGCTGCGCTTCGCACGGGATCTGCACGACCTGCTCGGGTACAGCCTGTCCACCGTCACGCTCAAGGGCGAGCTCGTCAGCCGGCTGATCCCCGTCCGCCCGGAGCAGGCCGCCGAGGAGACCACGTCCCTGCTCCTCGTCGCCCGCCAGGCACTCGCCGACGTCCGGCTCGTCTCCCGCGGCTACCGGGACATGTCGCTGTGCGACGAGGCGGAGTCGGCGGCGAAGGTCCTGGTGTCGGCCGAGGTCCGCGTCGAGGTCGACATGCGCGTCGAGCGGCTGCACCCGGTGGTCGACACGGTGCTCGCGACAGCCCTGCGGGAAGGAGTCACCAACATCCTCCGCCACAGCAAGGCCGAGGTATGTACGATCAGGGCCACCAGCGGGACGGAAACGGTTCTGCTCACGTTGGTCAACGACGGGGTCACCGACGGGGGGAAGCCCGACGCGCGTTCCTGTGGTGGGAGCGGTCTGGGCAACCTCCGGACCCGGCTCACCGAGATCGGCGGAGAACTGACGGCCGGCGTCGACGAGGACGGTCTGTTCCGCCTCGACGCACGGGCACCGCTCCAACCGCATCAGGGGGAGGCCGGCACCACCACGGTCGCCGCCGCGCCCGGCACCGAGAGAGCCGCGGCCTGATCAGGCCCTGATCAGACGAGACACCGCTACCTGGGGGAGGTAACAGGTGCTGTCCATCAACATCCTTCTCGCCGAGGATGTGCACATGATTCGCGGCGCGCTGGTCGCGCTGCTGCAACTGGAGCCCGATCTGCGGGTCATCGCCTCCGTGGAACGGGGCGACACGATCGTCAGCACGGCACTCAAGGTCCGGCCCGACGTCGCGGTGATCGACGTCGACCTGCCGGGGATGGACGGTCTGACGGCCGCCGCCGAACTGCACGAACAGCTCCCCAGTTGCCGCTCCCTCATCCTCACCAGCCTGGGCAAGCCCGGCACCCTGCGCCGCGCCATGTCGGCCCATGTGTCGGGCTTCCTCCTGAAGGACTCCCCGCCCGACCAACTCGCCTCCGCCGTACGCTCGGTGGCGATGGGCGGACGTGTCGTGGACCCCCAGCTCGCCCTGACGGCCTGGGACTACCCCGACAATCCGCTCTCCCGCCGGGAGATGGAGGTGCTACGGCTCGCGGCCCGGGGAGCCGACGCCGCCGAGATCGCCGGATGCCTGTATCTGACCAAGGGAACCGTCCGCAACTACCTCACCTCGATCGTCGGCAAGCTCGGCGCCCGCAACCGCGTCGACGCCATCCGCATCGCCGAGGAGGCCGGCTGGATTCCCTGAGCCGGCCCGGCCGGGTCCGGCCCCCAGCAGTGCGTCCAGCAGGCCCTCGTCCAGCGTCGTACCCACCGAGACGTCCGCCAGCTCCCCGAACCCGGTGTCGTGCACCGCAACGCTCACCACATGGCGGCCGCCCACGTCGAAGGTGCCGAACGTCCATCCGTCGTCCTCGGTGGCCGTGCCGTCGGGACGGACCAGACGGGCGCCCGACGACCCGTGCAGCGCGAAGCCGAACTCGGTGAAACGGAACCTGAGGCCCTGCCCGAGTGCCTTGCTGTAGGCCTCCTTGAGCGTCCACAGCCGCACCATCGTCTCGTTGCGGGAGCCCTCGCCGCACCGGTCGAGGTGCCTCTTCTCGAACGGGGTGCAGGCCTGTGCCTCGGAGCCGGTGTGTGCCAGACGGCGGTCGGCGCGCTCCACGTCGACCCCGATCCGGCCCCTGCGGGTGACGCCGACGACCATCGTCTCGTCCGTGTGGCTCAGACTGAGGTCGATCTGGTCCAGGCCGCGCACATAGGGGCGCCCACCCGGCTGATACGCCAGGTCCACCAGCTGCGGCTGGGTGCGCAGGGCCGCCGCGGCGGTGTAGCGCACGAAGAGCCGGGAGGCGAGGAAGCGCTCCCGCATCCCGGCCCTGCCGAGTTTCTCGTAGCGGATCCAGTCACGGCCGAGGAGGGCGCGCAGCTGTTCCGCGTCGGCGTCCGGCTGCCAGCCGGGCATCCTGCCGTACACCAGGACGCTGCCGCTGCGCACGAGTTCGTCGCGCACCCGCCCCCAGGGACCGTCAGGTCCCGGCGCCTCGATCGGACGGCTGATCGGTGTCACCGGGTTCACGCCCCGGCCAGCGCCGCCGCCAGCGGTCCGGCGTCGAGCGCGGAGATCACCCCGGCCAGGTCCACCGCGTCGCTCTCCGGACCCCGGCACACCGCCAGGCAGGTCGGCCCGTCATTGCCGCCCATCCGGCGCAGGAACGGGGTGAGGACCACCCGGGGGCCGATCTCCACCACATGGGTCGGGGTCTGCTGCGCGAGCATCGCCCGGGCGGCGTCGGCGAAGCGGACGGGGGAGGTGATCTGCTCGCTCCAGTACGGCCCGTACAGCGGCTCGGTGGTCAGCCTGCCGTACACGGTGGAGTAGAACGGCACCCGGGCCGGACCGCCGGCCACCCGGTGGGCGACCGCGTCGAACCTCGGCACCATGGGCGCCATCAGAGGCGAGTGGAAGGGGTGGGTCACCGTCAGATGGCGGCAGGCGATGCCCCGGCCCTCCAGCTGCTCCTGGATGCGTTCGAGTCCCGCGCGGTCCCCGGAGAGCACGGTGGCCTTGGCGGCGTTGATGGCGCCGATGCCGACGCCCGGCTCGGCGGCGACCAGTTCGGCCGCCTCGAACGGGGCGGCGCAGGTGGCCATCATGCCGCCGCCGGAGGGGAGGTACTGCATGAAGGCGCCGCGCAGCGCGACCAGTCGGGCGGCGTCGGGCAGCGACAGGGCGCCCGCGACGGCGGCCGCCGCGAACTCCCCGATGCCATGGCCGAGTACGGCGACCGGGGTCACGCCCTCGTCCCGCAGGGTCTGCGCGAGGGCGTACTCGACGGCGAACAGCGCGGGCTGGGTGAACGCGGTCTGGTGGATGCGCGGGTCGTTGCCGAGGATCAGCTCCACCACGGAGGTCCCGGTGTAGGGCAGCAACTCGGCGGCGGCCTCGGCGAGATGGGCACGGTAGCCGGTGCAGTCCCGGTAGAGCCCGGAGGTCATACCCGGGTGCTGGGAACCCTGACCGGTGAACGCGAAAGCCGCCCTGACCAGGCCGCCGCCCGCCGGACGCGGGTCGCGGTGCGCCATGTGCCGGGCCAGCTCGCGCACCGTGGGGTAGGCCGCGATGTCGGTGGGATCGATCAGCGGACCGAACTCCTCCTCGATGTCGCCGTACAGGCTGAGGGTGGCCACCGAGTCGAGTCCGTACTCGTGGAAGGGCACGCTCTCGTCCACCGGCACACCGAGATAGTGGGTGAGCCGCTCCGTGAGCCATTCGCGGTGGGCCACGTCGAACGAGTCGTCGTGCGCGTCGTCGTGCTGTGGTTCGGGCATGGTCGGTGCTCCATCTCGGGCGCGGGTGGATACCTCCGCCGGCGGGAAGCGGGTCCTCGTGGCGGCGCTACTCGGGCACTTGGCCGGTGCGGTGGGACAGCGTGCCGGGCGGCGTGGGGGCGTGCCCGGACTTCCCCGGGGTCGCTCGGGCGAGTGCGGAGCCGTACAGGTCGTAGCTTCGGCGGTCGTGCAGGCGGTCCAGGGCCTCAGCGAGCACCCGCTGTTCGCAGGTGGCGACCGAGTCGGGCAGGGACAGGCCGAGGCGGCGGCCCAGGCGGTGGAGCACCGCGGACGGCCAGGCCGGATCGGCCAGGAACGTGTCGGTGCCGGCCAGCGCCTGTTCACGCCAGACCCCCAGACAGCAGGCCGCCGCCAGGACCATGGTGTAGCGGTCGGCCAGCGCGAAGTTGCGCGGGCTGCCCAGCGCCCCGCGGTCGCCGGGGTCGACCTCGGCGAACGCCCTGGCCAGATCCGCCAGTTCACCGGTGACGGCCCGCGCCAGCGAGCGCAGCAGGGGCCAGTCCTCGCGTCCCGGGACGGAGACGTCGGCCGACTCCAGCCACTCGGTGCACGCGATCAGCGTCGCGGCCAGCGGGTCGCTGTCGCCGAGCAGGGACAGACGCGGCAGATCGAGCGGCGGCAGATCCTCATGGGGCCTGAACAGCGCGGCGGGCGCCTCCTGTTCGGCGAACCAGCTGTGCCGGGCGAAGTGCGGCAGCTGCGGCAGGATGCTGACCTGCCGGCCCGCGCTGCCGGCGTGGCCCAGCGAGGTGACGGGAAGGTCCCGCAGCTGCTTCTGGAACATGCCGTACGCCCCGCTCACCGCGAAGCTCTCCTCGCCGAGCACCGCCGACATCTCGTCCATCGTCTCGGCGGCCAGCCGCGGCGCCAGATAGGCGGCCGACGCCGCGTACACGCTCATCTGCCGCGGCAGCAGATGCAGCGACCGGGTGGCGACCAGGGCGAGGCAGTCGATGAGCAGCAGATCGAGGAAGGCCCCCGTCAGCACGTCGCGCACATGCCGTACGTCGAGAGACGAACGGCCGTCGTCCCGGGGCCGGGTGGCGAAGACGGCCACGGTCCGCAGCGCGGTGTCCACGCCCGCCAGCACGATCGACGGGATGAGGCCGCGGATCATCAGGGAGGACCGCAGCGACAGTTCGTAGCCGTCGCCGACCCCGCCGACCACGGCGCTGCCGGGCACCGTGCAGTCGGTGAACGCCAGCCCGCCGAACTCGGCGCTGCGCATACCGGTGGTGGAGTGCCGTTCGAGGTCGGTGATCCGGTCGGCGGGCAGGGCGGCGCGGTCGAGCACCAGCACCGAGTGGCTGCGGCCCCCGCCCGGGGCGTCCGACGTACGGGCGAAGACCACCAGGCCCCGGGAGCGCGCCGCGTTGGCGATCGCCGTCTTGCTGCCGTTCACGCACAGGCCCCCGGCGACGGGACGGGCGGTCAGCTCGTCGCGGACGAAGTCGTTGCCGTGCGCCACCTCGTGCCGTGCGACGGCGACCCGGTCGCCGCCCAGCAGCAGCCCGGCGACGAAGCGCTGCTGCTCAGCGGTGCCCGCGGTCCATACCGGTACGGCGGCGAAGAAGCAGCTGAGGCCGTGGCCGAAGGCGACGGAGGCGTCCCGGCGGAACAGCGGGCGCAGCAGGCGGCCGAGGACGTCCATGCGCCGTAGTCGGCCGCCGAGTTCCTCCGGTACGAACTCGGAGTTGAGGGCGAACGCGTCCAGGACCCGTTCGGCGCCGGGAACCTGTTCGCCTGCGGCGTCGGCGGCGAGGAGAGCCGCGCCGCCCAGGGGGTTTTCGGGGTCGTCGAGGGGGCCGAAGGCGGATTCCAGGGCGTCGATGCGGGTGCGCTCCGCGGGGGGTGCCGCGATGGGTCGCCGGGCGTCTGCGGGTTCGCCGTGGCCGGTCGCGCCCCGCGGCGGAGCCGCGTATCGAGACAGCCCCGCGCCTCCTTGGGGCGCTGCAGGCACCGTCGCCCCATCGGACAAGGCGCTCATCGGCGTTCCCTTCGGGGCGTGGTGCGCTGTACGAGTTGTGCGACCTCCGGGTCGACCCACTGGTGCAGGGGGGTGAGTTCGCCGTTGAGGAACATGCGGCGCATGGCGGCGCGTTCGAGCTTGCCGCTGGTGGTGCGGCGGACCGTGCCGGGGCGTACCAGCAGCACTCCGCCGGCGGCCACGTCGTACTGGTCGTGGAGCCGTCGCTGGACGCTGGTGGTGAGTTCGGCCAGATCGACGCCGTAGCGGCTGCGCGCCCGCAACTCCTGTACGACGACGACGCGTTCGCGCTCGCCGGGCACCCCGAACGCCGTGCCGGAGCCGAACAGGGCGCTGACCTCACGCACCGTGCGCTCCAGGTCCTGCGGGTAGAGGTTGCGGCCCGCCACCACGATCATGTCCTTGATCCGGCCGGTCACACAGAGCCGCCCGTCGACGAGGGTGCCGAGGTCCCCGGTGCGCAGATAGCCGCCCTCGCCGTCCTTGATCCGTCCGCCGAAGGTGTCGGCGCTCTCCCTGGGCCTCGCCCAGTAGCCGCGGGAGACCGTCTCGCCGCGCACCCAGATCTCCCCGACCAGGCCGTCGTCGAGCGGTACCTGGGTGTCCGGATCGACGATCCGCACCTCGGCACCGGTGGCCCGGCCGCAGGACACGACCTCGGCCACCGCCCCCACGGCATCCGGCGGGGCGGGCAGCTTGAGGGTGTCGAACCCCCGGGCGGCGCGGTCGCCGGAGACCAGCAGTGTCGCCTCGGCCAGGCCGTAGCAGGGCACGAGCGCCTCGGGGCGCAGTCCCGCCGGGGCGAAGCGTTCACGAAAGGCCCGCAGGGTGGCGGCGTTCACGGGTTCGCCGCCGCTGACGGCGACCTGCCAGCCGGACAGGTCGAGGCCGGCGAGCTGGCTGTCGTTGACACGGCGCACGCACAGGTCGTACGCGAAGTCGGGGGCGCCGCTGACGGTGAGGCCGTAGCGCGAGATGGTCTCCAGCCAGTGGGCCGGGCGCTTGACGAAGGCGATGGGGGAGAGCAGGACGGCGGTGCCGCCGAGCCACAGGGCGTGCAGCAACTGCCCGACCAGGCCCATGTCGTGGTGCAGCGGCAGCCAGCCGCCGATCCTGGCGCCCGGTACGGTGCCGAGCGCCTCGTGGATCGCGCGGTGGTTGGCGAGCAGGGCGCGGTGCGTCACGATCACCCCGCGCGGCTCGCGCGTCGAGCCCGAGGTGTACTGCAGGAACGCCACGTCGTCGGGCTCCTGCCGCGGCGGCTGCCACGGTTCGCCGTCGTCCGCGACGGTGACGTCCATGACGTCGGCGTCGGTGGGGACGCAGGTGATGTACCCGTGTCCGGTGCGTGCCATGAGCTGGGTGACGTCGGGGGCCTCGGCGAGCGAGGTCAGCACACAGCCGGCGGCGGCGTCCTTGACGATGCCCGCGATGCGCTCGTCGTGCCGGCCAAGGTCCCCGGGCGGCGCGGCGGGCACCGCGATCACGCCCGCGTACAGGCAGGCCAGGAAGGCGATGCCGAACAGCTTGCGCGAGGTGTGCAGGATCAGTACGCGCTCGCCGGGTGCCGCGTGACGCCCGATCCGGACGGCCACGATGCGCGCCGCCCGGTCGAGCTCGGCGTAGGAGAGAGTCTCGGGCCGCAGTGCTCCGTCCCACTCGGTGAGGAGGATCAGCGCCTCACGGTCGGGTGACTCGGCGACCCTGCCGCGCACGATGTCGGTGAATGTCCGATGGCCGGTCAACGCCCTCCCCTTTCGCTGTCGGATTCCGCTGTCGGGTTCTGCTGTCGGATTCCGGTGTCGTGTGTCGGTGACATGTGGTCCTGGTCCCGCGGTCATCTCCCCGGCCAGGGCGGCGAGCGATGGCTCGCGTTCTTGACGGTCCAGTCCGCGTACGCTGCCTTCGTTTCCGTCTCCGGTTCCGGACCGCGGTGCGCGAGGGCGAGCAACACGGCGGTGACGGCGGCCAGTTCGGCAGCGTCCGGCCGGCCGCGCACCACGGTGATGTGCGTCTCGTCGGTCATGGAAACAGCGTGCATGCCACACCTTGAGCGGCCCTCGCGCCCCGAACGCGACCGAGCCGAGGACCAGAGGTCCTCGGCTCGGTTCTCGCTCGGGCAGGGCCCGGAGCGGTCGTCTCAGTCGATCACGCGCTCGTAGGCCACATGCCGGGTCCGCTCGACGACGACCTCGGCGCCCAGGCCCAGTTCGTGCCGGGCCGCCAGGGCCGGTGCGCTGCCCAGCGCCCGGTCCAGGGACTCGGGGTCCCGCCACCACAGCACGCCCGTGTAGTGGGTGGGGCGCAGCAGTGAGCGCAGCAGGTCGCTGCCGCCGAAGCCGCCCCCCTCGGCGAGGGCGTCGGTGAGACCGGCGAACCGCCGCTCGAAGGCGCGCCAGTCCCCGCCGACCCGGGCGTGCAGCAGGGCCACGCTCTCCGTGCCGACGACAGCGTTGTCCCTCAGCACCCGGGACACGCTCACGGCCTGGTCGACCTCCGTTTCCACGAGGGGTTCCAGACGCTCGACGTGCACCAGGAAGGTGTCGTCGTGCACGGTGTCGAGGAAGGCGCGCAGGGTGCGCCAGTGCCCCAGATGGACGTACACGTGCGGCCGTTCGGCCAGGCGCAGGGTCACCAGGAAGTCGAAGTCGCTGCGGCGGCGCAGGAACTGGGAGTGTTCACGAAACAGCCGCTCGAACCTGTCGGTGTCACCCTTGACCTCGAAGCGGTTGATGACCGTGACGGGGCCCGAGAGTTCACGTCCGGGCATGCACT
This sequence comes from Streptomyces sp. DF42, assembly GCF_058267695.1. Lineage (NCBI taxonomy): Bacteria > Bacillati > Actinomycetota > Actinomycetes > Kitasatosporales > Streptomycetaceae > Streptomyces > Streptomyces sp. DF42. Next base: position 7,720,412 of record NZ_CM177859.1, read on the forward strand.
TCCTCCGCGAATTGCTTGGCGTGGCGCAACGTGGTGGAGCTGTTGGTGCCCAGGGCCTTGCGGACCAGGGCCCTGGCCTCGGCGAGCGTGGCCTCGGGACCCAGCGCGCTGCGCACCCCCTCCGGGTCGAGCACCACAGTGTGCCAGGAGGTGACGGTGAGGGTCTCGCCGTCACCGGACGGTTCGATGGTCCAGCGTCCCGTGTGCACCCGCATCGCCACCGGAACTCGCAGCTGCTTGTACACGATCTCCCCACGGTCCTCGAAGCACACCCGGACCGAGGTGGTGTTGTGCAGGGAGCCGTCCGGGCTGCGGGTGTCCATGTCCATGTGCTGGATACCGGGTTCGTCCTCGGTCAGGGCGAGCCGCGCCACGTGCGGGAGCCGCTCCGGCCAGAGATCGGCACGGTCCAGGAAGGCGTACACGTCGCCGGCCGCCCCGGCGACCGTCACCGAGTCGCTGAAGGTGAAGCGGAGTTCCGCGGCCGCTTCGCCGAGTTCCGCCGCGTTCTTCAGGGCGGCGAGTTCGGCGACGCTGTTGCGGTCGACGGCGCGCTCGATCAGTTTCGCGGCCTCCGGATCGTCGCCGACCGCACGGTAGTCGTGCAGGAGCACCACCCGCGTCGTGCCGTCCTCCAGGGCCTCGATGCGCCAGGTGCCGCCCATCGAGGCCACGGGGGCCGCCGACACCACCTGGCGGAAGGTGACGACCCGGGCCCGCGGATCGAGCGTGCGGCGCGAAGTCCAGGTGCGCACCTGCTCGTTGGCGATCGCCCAGATGCGCAGCAGCTGCTCGCCGGTGCCGGTCCCTTCCCGTGCGGCCCGGCTCTCTTCGAGCACCTCGACATGCACGGTGGGCCCGAACACCTGGGGCCAGGCCGTGACATCGGCCACCAGCGCGTAGACGGCGTCCGGCGGGGCCGCCACGGTCACGGAGTGCTCGGTGACGTGAGTGCCGGTGACGGGGGCGGAGTCCGGTATGTCGCTCGTAACGGTCGTCGCCACGGCGGTCCTTCCTTCGGTCGTGCCGTCCAGGACGGCGATCAGCAGATTGGCACAGGTGCCTTGAGCCCACCTCGACGGCGGGTGGAGAGCGGCTGGATCACATCGGGGGCCGGGCCGGGCCGGGGCCGGGGTCAGGCCCAGCCGGGCCGTTCGGTGATCTCGACGACGGCGCAGCCCCAGCTGTAGCCCGCTCCGACACTGATCAGTACGCAGCGGTCGCCGGGTTCCGCCTTGCCGGACACCACCAGGTGATCGAGGCTCGCGAACTGGTCGCCCGCGCCGAGATGGCCGACGGTCCGGCTGAACTCCCAGGTGGTACGGGCCGGTTCGATGCCGAATGGCTTGTAGTAGATGGACTGCAACCGACGGCGCCCGAAGTGCGGGAGTACCACCCAGCGTGCGTCGCCGAGCTCCATCCCGGCGTCGGCGAGGGCCTGCTTGAGCACGGTCTGCTGCCCGTTGTGCGCCCGGGTGATGGCGTACGACATGCCCACCCGGCCGACGAAGGCCCGCTTGGCCTCCTCGAAGTCCACCGGCATCCGGCTGCCGAACGGCGCCGGCGTGAAGGGCTCGTCGCCGCGGTGCAGGGGCTCCAGCGACGGATCGGCGTGCAGCGCGAGGGAGACCAGCCGGGCGAAGCCGCCCCGCCGGGAGAGCACGAGGGCGGAGGCGCCGTCGGCGTAGGGCGTGCCGGGATCGGTCTGCCAGCGGTCGATGCCCGGCGGGCAGAAGCGGTCGGCGCAGGTGAGCAGCGCGTCGCCGTGTCCGTGGCCGGCCGTGAGATAGGCGGTGGCGAGGTCCAGGGCGGCGAGGCCCCCGTTGGACATCTGCCGGATCTCCAGCGCCGGGCAGTTGTTGCCGAGGGCTTCTCGCTGGATGAACGAGCCCACGGGCCACAGGTCCTGGCCCTGGTGGTAGGTGTCGGCGTGCAACAGCAGATCCACGTCGGCGGGGACACTGCCCGCGCGGGTCAGCGCGGTCCTGGCGGCGTGCGCCGCCATCTCGGCGGCGGACTCGTCCGGCGAGTACGACACCGACACGGCGCCGGTGGCGGTGGCGAGGCCCGACGGGCAGTCGCCCGCGGCCACGGCGTTGTCGATGCGTAGGCGGGAGGGGAGACGTACGGACGTCGCCCGCAGGTGGATGTCTTCCACGCGCACAGCCGCTCCAGAGGGTTCGAGAGGGTCAGCCGGCCGGTGCGGCCACCAGGGCCTCGGCGCCGTGCCGCCGGCCCGGACGGTCGGACAGGACGTAGTGGACGGCGTCGAGCAGCGCCCCCAGGGCGGCCGCCGTCGCGTGCCGGTCCACGGCGACGGTGCCCCAGTGCCGTTCCCCGCACCCGAACGACAACAGGACCCGTGTGGACGGCGGTCCGTCCGGCTCGTCGGCGCCGAGTTCCCTGACCCGGTGCTCCACAAGGCGCAGCCCGGTCAGCTCGGGGAAGACCGGGTCGAGTGCCTGGTGCACGGCGGCGTCCAGGGCGTGCACGGGCTCCCTGCCCAGGCCGGTGGCGGTGCGCGAGGTTCCCTCGACACGCAGCCGCAGCGAGGCCCGCGCGCCGCCGCTCTCCCCGTCCAGGGCCACCTGCCACCCCTCGACGCCGAACGGCGGCCGCGCGTCCTGCTCCAGCAGTTCCGCACGCAGCAGCAGGGCGAAGGAGGCGTCGGCGGACTCGAAGCTGTAGCCGCGGCTCTCCAGTTCCTTGACCCGGGCCGCGACCCGGCCCACCGCCTCGGAGCCGGCGCTGACGTCGTAGCCCAGTTCGCGCGCCTTCAGCTCGACCGAGGAGCGGCCGCCCATGTCGGAGACCAGGACGCGCATGGCGTTGCCGACCCGGCCCGGGTCGATGTGCTGGTACAGGCCCGGGTCCACGCGCAGGGCCGAGGCGTGCAGCCCCGCCTTGTGAGTGAAGGCCGCCGCGCCGACGTACGGCGCCGCCGGGGTCTCGGGGATGCCGGTCACCTCGGCCACGGCCCGCCCGGTGGACGCCAGGTCCGCCAGGCGCTCCAGGGGGATCACCTCGCGGCCTCGCTTGAGGACGAGGTTCGCCATGACGGTGAACAGGTTGGCGTTGCCGCAGCGTTCGCCGTAGCCGTGCGCGGTGCCCTGGGCGTGCACGGCGCCCGCGTCGACGGCCGCCATGGTGTTGGCGACCGCGCAGCCGGTGTCGTCGTGGCAGTGGATGCCGATGGTCGCGCCCGTCATGGCGATGGTGTCGGCGACGACGGCCTTCACCTCCTCGGGCAGCGAACCGCCGTTGGTGTCGCACAGCACCACCGTCTCGGCGCCGGCCTCCGCGGCGGTGCGCACCACCTCAAGGGCGTACTCGCGGTTGGCGACGTGGCCGTCGAAATAGTGCTCGGCATCCAGGAAGACGCGGCGTCCGGCCAGCACCAGATGCCGCACGGTGGACCGGATCATGGCGAGGTTCTCGGCGAGCGTGGTGCGCAGGGCCCGGTCCACGTGCGCGGTGTGGCTCTTGGCGACGAGCGTCACCACGGGTGTCTCCGCCGCGAGCAGCGCCCGCACCTGCGGGTCCTGCGACACGGGGACGTCGGGCCTGCGGGTGGCGCCGAAGGCCGTCAGAAGGGCGGCCCTGAGGTCGAGTTCGGTGCGTGCCCTGCGGAAGAACTCGGTGTCCTTCGGAATCGCGCCGGGCCAGCCTCCCTCGATGAATCCCACGCCGAGGGCGTCCAGGCTGCGCGCAAGGGCGAGCTTGTCGTCGACGGTGAGCGCGAGGCCCTCCATCTGGGTTCCGTCGCGCAGGGTCGTGTCGTAGAGCTGGAAGCTCTGGTCCGCCATCGCCCCTCCTTCCTGTCGGCCTGCGCAGTTCGCTGCGCGGCTTGTGCCAAGGGTCGGGGCGTTGGCTTGATGGGGGCCGGAGTGGGGCTTGAACGCGTTGCGGGGTGCCCCGACGGGTTGTCCGGCGGGTGCGGGCTCGTGGGGGGCTGGTCGCGCAGTTCCCCGTGCCCCCAAGAGACGCGCGGTTCCCCGTGACCCTGAAGGCGCTGCCGTCTGGCATGCCTGTAGGGCCGGGCGGCTGGTGTGCCGTCCGGCCCTACAGGGGTGCGGGATTCAGGAGGACGGGGTGGGTTCCGGCTCCTGCGCCGGGTCCTCCTGGCGGAGGCGCTTGGGAAGGGCGAACATCAGGAGGAACACCGCGGCGGCGATCCCGATGAACGTGGTGAGCAGGGTCTGGAAGCTGTCGGCGAAGGAGTCACCGACCTGGTCCTTGCCGTACGTGGCGAGGACCGCGGCGGTCTTCGGGTCCTGCAGCGGCTCGGCGGTGCAGCTCGCCGGCACGACGGAGGCGTCCTTCTCCTTCGCCCGGTCCACGGCGCAGGTGCGGTAGGCCGTGGCGATCCGGTCCGCCGCGCCCGGGGTCACCTGGGCGCTGGCCACCAACTCCTGGCGAAGCTGCGGCAGTTGGGCGTCGACATTGGCGGTGGTGTTGCCGACCATGCCGCCGAAGAAGACCACGCTGACCAGGGCGCCGCCGATGGCGAAGCCGAGCTGGGTGTTGGTGTTGACCACGCCGGAGGCCGAACCGGCGTGCTCGTGCGGCACGTCGGAGGTGACGATCAGCGGCAGCGGGGTGGCCACGGTGCCGAAGCCCAGGCCGACCAGGAACAGCGGGATCGCGATCTTCCAGGAGGTGACGTCGCTGCCGTACTTGCCCGCCACGTAGACGTACGAGCCCAGACCGGCCATCAGCACCAGGGCACCGATCTGCATCGCCTTGCGGCCGAACTTGGGCACCAGGATCATCACGGACGAGGTGGCGGTGAGGAACGCGCCGACGCAGAACGGGAGGCTGGTGAGACCGGCCCGCATCGGGGACCAGCCCTGGCCGACCTGCATGTAGAGCGTCCACCCGATGGTGAACATGCCCATCCCCGCGTAGAAGATCAGGTTCACGGCGAGGCCGGCCGAGTAGCTGCGGGTGCGGAAGAGACCCAGCTCGACCAGGGGCGACCCGTCACGGCGGGTCCTTGCGCGCTGCCAGGCGACGAAGCCGGCCAGCACGAGCAACGACGCGGCCATGGAGACGTAGCCCCATGCAGGCCAGCCCAGCTCGCGGCCCTGCAGCAGCGGGAAGACCAGCATCACGAAGCCGATGGTCAGCAGCACCGCGCCGCGGATGTCCAGCTTGAGCGCCTGCGGCGCCTTCGACTCGGTGATGACCTTGGCGCCGTACACCAGCCCGACCAGCCCGAACGGCACGTTGACCAGGAACACCAGGCGCCAGTCGAGGCCGAACAGGTTCCACTGGACCAGCAGACCGCCCAGTGCCAGGCCGAGCGTCGCGGCGAGGCCGCCGACCAGGCCGTGCAGGGCGAAGGCGGTGCCGCGTTCCTTGTCGGAGAAGGTGACATGGATGATCGACAGCACCTGCGGCACCATGACGCCGGACGAGGCGCCCTGGATCACCCGCGCGAGCACCAGCTGCCAGGGCTCCTGGGAGAGACCGGCCGCGAGCGAGGAGAGGGTGAACCCGGCCACGCCGACGAGGAACACCTTCTTGCGGCCGTGGATGTCACCGAGCCGCCCCCCGAGGATCAGGGTCAGGGCGAAGGCGAGCTGGTAGCCCACCAGAACCCACTGGATGGCCGAGTACCCGGCGCCGAGATCCCGCTGCATGGAGGGTGCCGACACGTTGGCGATGGTGCCGTCCAGCAGATCCAGGAAGGCGGAGACGAGCAGCACCAGCAGCGCCGCCCAGCGCTTGGGATCCAGCGGCCTGTCCCCCGCCGTCGGATCCGCGCCCGTCTTCCTGCTGTCCACCTCCGTCTCGACGGACGGAGCCTGTTCGGAGGAAATAGCCATGATGTGGCCTCTTTCAATACTTGGGGGGTTGGAATTGCCGGGGCCTTGCGGGGCCTGCGAGAGCCTCACTGGGGCTGTGCGGGGGATGAACTCGTGGGGAGGGGCCGGGTGTTGGTGGGTAAACCCGTCGCCCACCCCGCAGGATGACGGCAGTCAGTGGAGTTCCGCTTGAGTCCTGCTGAAGCGCGGCGCCGGCGCCGCGGGCCCGCTTCCTCTGGCCTGGTGGTGGGGGTGCGCCGCCGCTTCCGCGACACTGAGGACCGGCGTCACACACGCCTCCGTTTCCTCGAAGCGACGGGCCCATTCGTCCCGGCTCCGGGTGCGGATGCGATGGGCGAACACCCGGCGCAGGGAAGGCCAGTTGACGGGATCGCTGCGGTCGGGCAACCGCTCGGGATCGAGCTCCAGGCCGTCGAGCAGAGCCCGGTAGAAACGCTCCTCCAGTGCGCCGACGGCGACATGACCGCCGTCCGCGCAGGCGTAGCAGGTGTAGAAGGGCGCGCCCCCGTCCAGGAGGTTGACCCCGCGCTCGTGCCGCCACTGGCCGCTTCGGGCCATCGAGGTCAGCATGCCGAGCATCGCGCCGGCCCCGTCCACGATCGCGGCGTCCACGATCTGACCCCGGCCGGAGGCCTGCCGCTCGAACAGCGCCGCCAGCACCCCGGCCACCAGGAACATCGCGCCGCCCGCGAAGTCGCCGAGCAGGTTGACCGGCGGCACCGGGGGGCCGCCGGCCTCACCGATGGCGTGCAACGCCCCTGTGAGCGCGAGGTAGTTGATGTCATGGCCCGGGGTCATGGCCAGCGGCCCCTCCTGGCCCCAGCCGGTCATCCGGCCGTACACCAGGCGGGGGTTGCGTCCGAGGCAGACGTCCGGGCCGATGCCGAGCCGCTCCGCCACGCCCGGTCTGAACCCCTCCACCAGAACGTCCGACTGCTCCAGCTGCCGCAGCAGCCAGTCCACGTCACCCGGGTCCTTGAGGTCCAGTTCCATGGAGCGCCGCCCACGGTCGAGTTCGCCGTGCCAGTCCGCGAACGAGCGGGCGCCGTCGGCCCGGTCGATCCGCACCACATCGGCCCCCAGGTCAGCGAAGATCATGCAGGCGAACGGGGCGGGCCCGATCGCCGCCAGCTCCACGACCCGCAGGCCGTGCAGCGGTCCTGTGCCTGTCGCCATCTGCGGCTCCTTCGTCGTCGGCGGCACGCTGCAAGCCGGTCCTGGAACCCGGGCACAGGCACACTCGCGCCGCACTCGAACCCAACGGTCGGTGCATCCTCCAGTCGTGTTCGAGGCCGCGCTCCTAATCTCCGCGGGACACCTAGGACGTACGCGATCCGGGAGGACCAGCGATGAGCAGGGGCGTCACGCCGTTCCGTGTGGCATTCGACGAGGCGGATCTCGCCGATCTCAAGGACCGCCTGGCCCGGACCCGCTGGCCCGAGGCCCAGACCGTTGACGACTGGTCCCAGGGGGTGCCGCTGGCGTATCTGAAGGAGCTGGCCGAGCACTGGCGGACCGGCTACGACTGGCGGGCCACCGAGGCGCGGCTCAACGAGCTTCCGCAGTTCCGCACCGAGATCGACGGCCTGGGCGTGCACTTCCTGCATGCGTCCTCCCCCCACTCCAACGCCCTGCCGCTGCTCGTCAGCCACGGCTGGCCCGGCTCGGTCGTCGAGTTCCTCGATCTGGTACGTCCGTTGACGCACCCCGAGAACCCGGCCGACGCCTTCCACGTGGTCTGCCCGTCACTGCCCGGCTTCGCCTTCAGCGACAAGCCCGCCACCACCGGCTGGACGGTGGAGCGGACGGCCGCGGCCTGGGCGGAGCTGATGGCCCGCCTCGGCTACGACCGCTACGCGGCCCACGGCGTCGACTGGGGCTCGTTCCTCACCGGCGTGCTCGGCGAGACGGACGGCGCGCATCTGGTGGGCATCCATCTGGCCATGCCGTTCGCCAGGCCCCCGCAGGAACAAGTCCCCCTGGACGAACGGGACGTGGCGGGTCTCGCCGCGCTCAAGGAGTTCCAGCAGAACGAGGGCGGCTACTCGGTGATCCAGGCGACCCGGCCGCAGACCCTCGGGTACGGGCTCACCGACTCGCCCGTCGCCCAACTGGCCTGGATGGCCGAGAAGTACTGGGCCTGGACCGACCACGACGGCGACCTGGAGAAGGTGATCCCGCGCGAGCGGCTGCTGGACTGTGTGACGCTGGCATGGCTGTGCGGCACCGGTGCCTCCTCGGCGCGCATCTACTGGGAGAGCCACAACAAGATGGCCCTCGCGCCCGTGTCCGTGCCGGCCGCGCTCGCCGTGTTCCCGAAGGACGCCCGGATGCCGCGCGCCTGGTGCGAGGCGCGCTTCACGGATCTGCGGCGCTGGACCGACCACACCAGTGGGGGGCACTTTCCGGCGTTGGAGCAGCCCGGGCTGCTCGTGGACGAACTGCGGTCCTTTTTCCGTGCGTTGCGCTGACATCCCGCTGGAAGCGCGGCAGCGCCCGCAGTGCCGCAGCGCGGCGACAGGCCGCCCGACCGAGGAGCCACCATCGTGCCTGACACACACCGCGTAGAGGACCTGCCGCCCTTCCCCTTCCCCGGGTCGAGCTACCGCGGTCCCGCGCCGCTGTTCGCCCGCCTGCGGGGGGAGCGGCCGGTCGTCCGGGTGGCGTGGCGGGGCGGGGGCCACGCCTGGCTGGTCACCCGGTACGCGGACATCAAGGCCGCGCTCGACGACCCCGGGCTCAGCAGGGCCGCCGCCCATGCCCCCGAGGCGCCCCGGTTCAGCGGGCTTTTCCAGGCGCCACCCGGAATGATCATCTCGCTCGACCCGCCGGACCACACCCGGCTGCGGGCCCTGGCCGAGCAGGCGTTCTCGGGGGAGCGGATCGAGGCGATGCGGCCGCGGGTGCGCGAGCTGGCCGGCGGCCTGCTCGACTCGACGGAGAAGGAGGCCGCCTCGACCGGCGGCCCCGTGGACCTGGTCGCCTCCTTCGCGGCGCCGCTCGCGATGGCCGTGATCGGCGAACTGCTCGGCATCCCCGAACAGGACCGGCCCCAATTCCACGACTGGGTACGGCAGTTCGCCGACGTCTCGGCACCCGCCGAACACAGCGCCGAGGGCGGGGAGATGCTGGGCGCGTACATCGCGGGCCTGGTGGCCGCCAAACAGCAGTCGCCCGGCGACGACGTCCTCTCCGCACTCATCACGGCCACAGGGGGCGCGGCCGGCCACGACGGACCCGCGGACCGCATCACCTTCGACGAGCTCGTGGGCCTCGGCTTCACCCTCCTCGGCGCCGGGTTCGACTCCTCCGCCGGACAGCTCGCCAACTTCACGCTCGCGCTGCTGGCCGACCACCCCGAGGCCTGGCGGCGCCTGGGCGAATGTCCGCAGGAGATCCCGGCGGCCGTCGAGGAACTGCTGCGTACGGTCAATCTGAACGGGGACGACACGTCGGGCCTGCCGAGGATCGCCACCGCGGACGTCGTCATCGGCGGCGTCACCGTCCCCGCCGGGGACGCGGTCTTTCTCGCCTTCCCCTCGGGCAACCGGGACGCGGCCGTCTTCGAGCGCCCCGACCAGGTCGACCTGCGGCGCACGGGGCCCGGGCATCTGGCGTTCGGGCACGGCATCCACCGTTGCCTCGGGGCGCCGTTGGCCAGGCTCGAACTCGCCGTGGCCGTCGAGGAGTTGACCCGCCGCTTTCCCGGCGCCCGGCTCGCCGTACCGGAGCAGGAGCTGTGCTGGCGGCTGGGCGACGTGAACCACAACCTGCTGGCCCTTCCCGTCCACCTGCACCCCCAGGAGCACTCATGACCACCGAGCAACTCCCCACGACCAGCCGCGAGATCCGGCTCGCCTCGTACCCGCAGGGTCCCGTCACCCTGGACCACTTCGAGCCCGGCGAGACGCCGCTCGGCGAGCCGGCCGAGGGCTACGTCGTGGTCCGCAACGACTGGATGACACTGGGCTCCGTCGCCCGCGACCAGATGAACCCGGACACCGAACTGCCGATCCCGGTGTTCCAGCCGGGTGTGGCCATGTGGGGCCGCACCGTGGGCACGGTGGTCAGGTCGGCCAGCCCGCTGCACGCGGTCGGTGACCTCGTCGAGCACTTCAACGGATGGCGCGAGTACGCCGTCGGCACCGCCCACGAGTTCTTCCCGCGGGACCGCTCACTGCTGCCGGGGCCCGAGTACTTCCTGTCCCAGGGCCCGACCGCCTGGCACGGCATGGTCGGCACCGCGCGGATCGCCGAGGGCGACGTGGTGTTCGTGTCCGGGGCCACCAACGGCGTCGGCGCCCTGGCCGGACAGATCGCCAGGTTGAAGGGCGCCGCACGGGTCATCGGCAGCACCGGCTCCAAGGAGAAGATCGACTTCCTGGTGGACGAACTGGGCTTCGACGCCGCCTTCGACCACCACGAGGGCCCGGTGGCCGAGCAGTTGGCCGAGCTTGCCCCCGACGGGGTGAACGTGGTCTTCGACAACGTCGGCGGCGAGCAGTTCGAGGCGGCGGTCCAGGTCGCGGCCCCGGGCGCGAGGTTCGCACTGTGCGGCGCGCTGTCCGGGCAGCACGGCTCGGACGACGGCGGCCGCCCCCGGCTCGCTCTGATGTCGGCCATCACCAAGTCGCTGACCCTGCGCGGCTTCGCGACGCTCCACACGCCCGACCAGATCGACGAGTGGAACGACCGGTTCGGCGCCTGGCTGCGCGAGGGGAGGATCGTCTTCCCGCACACGGTCGTCGAGGGCGGAGTGGCCGCCCTGCCGGAGACCTTCGTGGCGCTGCTGGAACGCAAGTACAGCGGCACGGTCGTGGTGAAGCTGTCCTGAGTCGAGAGCCTGTGAGACGCACTGAACCGGGTGTGCCGGGCACAGGGGGAAAGGCGGAGGCGGGATGACGACCGTACTGGACCGACGTGCGCTCAACAGGGCTTTGCTGGCACGGCAGTTGCTCCTGGAGCGGCAGCCCGTGTCCGCCTCCGCCGCCCTGGAACACCTGGTCGGCATGCAGGCGCAGGCGCCCGACCCGCCCTACATCGGCCTGTGGACCCGGCTGGCCGGTTTCGCCGCCGAGGACCTCGCGGGTCTGATCCGGGGGCGCGAGGCCGTGCGGCTCGTCCTGATGCGCGGCACCCTGCACCTGGTCACCGCACCCGACTGCCTGACCCTGCGGCCCGTGCTGCAGGGCGCGCTGGACCGGCAGCTGACCGGCGCCTTCGGCCGCCGGCTCGGCGGTCTCGACCTGGACGAGGTCAGCGCCTACGGACGCAAGCTGTGCGAGGCCGAGCCGCTCACCGTGGGCGGCCTCGGCGCGCTGCTCGGCGAACGCTGGCCGCAGCACGAGCCGTTCGCGCTGGCCAACGTGGTGCGCAACCGCGTGCCGCTGGTGCAACTGCCGCCGCGCGGGCTGTGGGGCGTCGGCGGTCAGGCCGTGCACGGTACGGCCGAGTCATGGCTGGGCCGCCCACCGGCCCCGGAGACCGCACCGGACGCCCTGGTCGAGCGCTATCTGGCGGCCTTCGGACCGGCCACCGTCAAGGACATCCAGGCGTGGTCCGGACTCACCCGGATCGGCGCGGTCGTCAAGCGGCTGCGGCCCGGCCTGAGGATGTTCCACGACGAGAACGGGGTGGAACTCTACGACGTCCCGGGCGCCCCGCTGCCCGATCCCAGGACGCCGGCGCCCGTGCGGTTCCTGCCGGAGTTCGACAACATCCTGCTCGCACACGCCGACCGGACCCGCATCCTCACCGAGGAACAGCGGCGCCAGGTCTTCACCCGCAACGGGCTGATCAAGTCGACGGTGCTGGTGGACGGCTTCGTACGGGCCGTGTGGCGGATCGAGGACGGCGACCTGGTCGTCGAGCCACTGGGACCCCCACTGCCGGCCCGACAGCGCACGGCGGTGGAACGCGAAGGCCGCGCCCTCCTCGCCTTCGCAGCCCCGAACTCGGACGCTCCACACATCCACTGGACCTGAGCCCCACCCCCACCGACGACCGCGTCCGGTGGCTCCGCGCCCGGGTTCGCACCCGGGGCCTGCGTCCGGGCTTCGCGTCCGGCTTCGCGTCCGGTGTCCGCGTCGCGCTTCGCGTCCGGGCTGTGCGTCCGGGCTCTGCGTCCGGGCTTCGCGTCCGGTGGCTCCGCGCCCGGGTTCGCACCCGGGGCCTGCGTCCGGCTTCGCGTCCGGTGTCGGCGTTCGCGCTTCGCGTCCGAGGTCTCCGTCCGGGCTCTGCGTCCGGGGTTCGCGTTCGGAGTCCGCGCCCGGGCTCTGCCTTCGGGCTTCGCATCCGGAGTCCGCGTCCGGGGTCTGCGTGCGGGGTCCGCGTCCGGACTTCCTGCCCGGGGTCCCTGCCCGAGGTCTGCGTCCGGGCTTCGCGTCCGAGGTCTGCCTCCGGGCTTCGTATCTGGAGTCCGCGTCCGGGCTTTCCCGTCCGAGGTCTGCGTGCGGGTCCGCGTCCGGACTTCGCGTTCGGGTCCGCGCCCGGGGTCCTGTCCGGGGTCCGCGCCCGGTCTTCGCGCCTGGACTTCGCGTCCGGAGCCCGCGTTCGGAGTCCGCGTCCTGCGGCCAACGGCCGGGCCCCTGCTCGCCCCGGACTCGACCATCGCCCAAGACGCACCCGCTGTACTGGCGCCCTCGGACCGAACCAGAGAGGGAACCGCCATGCCGGAGAAGCCCTTTGCGGAGCACACCGTCGTCGTCACGGGAGGCGGCACCGGCATCGGCCGGGCCGCCGCCCTGTCGTTCGCGGAGCTCGGCGCACGCACCGTGATCGTCACCGGCCGCCGCAAGGAGCGGCTCGCCGAGGTCGCCGCCCTGCACGGCGCGATCGTGCCGGTGGGCGCCGACGTGACCACCGAGTCGGGCGCCCAGGCCGTCGCCGACGCGGTGGGGGAGCGGGGTGGAGCCCTGGACGTCCTCGTGCACAACGCGGGGATCTTCCGCTTCAGCCCGCTGACGGCGCTCGACACGACCGTCGCCCGGGACGTCGTCGACACCAACGTCCTCGGCCCGCTGCTGCTCACCGCACATCTGCTGCCCCTGCTGCGCTCGTCCGGCAGCATCGTCCTGGTCTCCAGCCGCGGCGGGCACACCCCCGGACCGGACAGCTCCGTCTACTCGGCGAGCAAGGCGGCCGTGCACAGCTTCACCCGGAGCTGGGCGGCCGAACTGGCCCCGCGCGGTATCCGTGTCAACGCCGTCGCCCCCGGCTTCGTACGCACCGAGGCCTACGCGGCCAACGGCCTCGGCCCGGAGCAGGTCGAGGGCCTCTTCGCGGGCGTCGCCGCCACCGTCCCGCTGGGCCGGATCGGTGAGCCCGAGGACGTCGCGCAGTGGATCACCCGTCTCGCGGACCCCGCGAACGCGCTGGTCACCGGCCAGATCATCACGGTCGACGGCGGTCTGGACATCACCGCCCGCTAGGCACGGGCATGTCAGCACCTCTCCACTCCTGCTCACGAAAGGACCCACCGTGACCACCAGTGCCACCGAGGCGGACGCGCCGGCCGAGGCCAGGACCTTCCCGTACCCGCGCAGCTGCCCGTTCAGCCCGCCCGCCGCATACACGGAGATGGCCGACAAGGACGTCTCACAGGTCACCCTGACGGGATCGGGTCTGCGCATATGGACGGTGACGGGCTATCAGACCATCCGTGAGCTGCTCACCGACCCGCGGGTCAGCGCCTCCCGCAAGCACGACAACTTCCCGTTCTACTTCATCGCCCCGCCCGAGTACCGCACGGAGACGTCGTTCATCGGCTACGACGGCAAGGAGCACAGCTCCACGCGGCGCAGGGCGGCGCTGACGTTCACCAACCGTCAGGTGCAGCGGCTGCGGCCGCGTATCGAGGAGATCGTCGACGAACACATCGACAAGCTTCTCGCCCTGCAGCCGCCGGCGGACTTCCACCGGGTGTTCTCCCTCGCCGTCCCCATGACGGTGATCTGCGAACTGCTGGGCATCCCGCAGGACCAGCACGACTTCTTCATCAAGCACGGCACGGCGCTGCTCGGCGGGCACAGCTCCACCGAGGAGCGGCAGGCCGCGATCGTCGAGGTCAACGCGTATGTCAGCGACCTGATCCAGCTCAAGCGGCGCGAGCCGGGCGAGGACCTGCTGAGCCGGGCCATGGCCGACTACGAGGCGTCCGGCGAGGAGTACACCGACCGCGACCTGTTCAACATGGTGCGGCTGCTGATGAACGGCGGCCACGAGACCACCGCCAGCCAGATCTCGCTCGGCACGGCCTGCCTCCTGGAGAACCCCGACCAGCTCCGGCTCCTCCTGGACGACCCGTCGTTGGTGAAGCCGGCCGTCGAGGAGCTGGTGCGCTACGCGACCATCGGCGACACGGCCGTGCCACGCGTCGCCCTGGCGGACATCGAGATCGGCGGCCAGGTCATCCGCAAGGGCGACGGCATCCTGTGCCTGGGGCTCGCCGCCAACCGCGACCCGGAGGTCTTCCCCGAACCGCAGAAGCTCGACATCACCCGCGGCAGCCGCAAGCACCTGGGCTTCGGGCACGGCGTGCACCACTGCATCGGCGCGGACCTGGCCAGGCTGGAGCTGGAGATCGTGTGGAGCAAGCTGTTCCAGCGCATCCCGACGCTCCGGCTGGCCAAGCCGTTCCTGGAGATCCCGCGCAAGGAGGGCGCCGTCATCTACGGCCTGTGGGAGCTGCCCGTCACATGGTGACGTGAGCGGCGTCCGTGCGGTTCTCCCGTACGACGAGGAAGGGGCCCGGTACCGTATTCGGTACCGGGCCCCTCGTCCGTGAACTCCGCTCCCGGCAGCGTCAGTTCGGGTCGGCCGCGACGTCCGGGCGCGGGGTGCGGCCGGGGCAGGTGGCGCGTGGGGCCGGGAGCTCGCCGTCCACCAGGTAGCGGTGGACGACGGCGTCGACGTGCGGGTTGCCGCCGAGCACGTACACCTCGTGCTCACCGGAGTCCTCGACGGTGAGCAGATGGTGACCGAGGCGCTCCGCCATCGCCACCCCGCCGTCGTAGTGGTCCATCGGGTCGCCGTCGGCCTGCACCACCAGTCCCACCGGGTAGCCGGCGCGCACCGGCACGACCGGCGGCTCGGCGGGCTCGAAGGCCCGGAAGGCGCCCACCCAGGGCTGCGCGCGCAGCACCCCGTAGCCGTACGGGAAGCGCTCCCGGAACTCACGCATGTCCTGGTAGTAGACCTCGGGTTCGGCGGGCCACTCGTGCTCCAGCGTGATGGCCTCCAGGACGCCCACGCGCAGGCCGCCCTCGCTGTCGTCGGGGCGCCAGGTGCCCTGCTCCTGCAGCAGCCGCCGGCAGGCCTCGGCGTCGCCCGCACCGGCGGCCTTGCCCAACTCGCCGACGAGTGAGCCCAGTTCGGCCCACTGGCCGCGGTCGGCCGCCCGGTTTCCGACGGCGCCGTCGAACAGGGTGCGCAGGAACGGCCCCTGCCCGAGGCCGTCGAGGCGTACGACGACGTCCTCCACCGCGGCGAACACCAGCTCCGGTGTGTCCCCCAGCCCGAAGTGCAGCCGGCGGGCGGCCGTCCACTCGGCCCACCGCTCGACGTTGTGCCGCACGGCGTCGCCCTGCCACAGGAACTGCTCGCGCCAGCTCCAGTCGGGGTGGACGCACGAGTCCAGGACGCTGCGATCGAGGTGGGCGGGAAACAGGGTGCCGTACACGGCCCCGACGTACGCCCCGTACGCGTATCCGACGAAGGTCAGCCGCTGCTCGCCGAGCACGCCGCGGATCACGTCCATGTCGCGGGCCGTGTTGGCGGTGCTGATGTGGCGGCGCAGCTCGCCGCCGGCGCGCGCACAGGCCTCCTCGCGCAGCCGCATGTCCTCGGCGAACTGCGGGAACAGCTCGTCGGGCGGGCGTGAGTCGAACGGCGCCCTGGGCACGGTCACTTCGGCGAGGAGGTTGGTGGACGCGCCGGTGCCGCGCGGATCGAACCCGATCAGGTCGTACACCTCGTGCAGGGGCGTGCCGGCGAACCTGTCCGGCAGCCCCCGGCCGGCGCCCCAGTCGCCGCCGGGGCCTCCGTTGACGCCGAGGAGGATGCCGCGGCGCCGCCTGGTCGCTGTCGCGCGGCGGCGGCTGAGGGCGATCTCGATCCGTTCACCGCCCGGCTCTGCGTAGTCCCGCGGCACCTGGATCGTGGCGTGTTCGAGCAGCTCGTCGTCGGGGTCCGGCGACCACTGCGGTCGCTGGTCGTAGAAGTCGGTGAGCACCGCGAACCTCCGTTCTGGTCAGGAGGTTCAGCGTCCCCTCATCGCCTTGAGGAGACCTGGACCCTGCCCTGACCGGACGCTTTGGGCACCGCGAGCGCCGCCAGCAGCCCCGCGGCCGTGAACGCGGCCGCCCCGGTCAGGGCGAGGCCGTAGCCGGAGGCGAGCGCCTGGACGGAGTCCGACGGGCCGGGGCCGGACGCCTCGTCGATGCGGTGCGCCGAGAGAGCCGCCAGCGTCACCAGGCCCAGGGCGCTGCCGAGTTGGCGCGTGGCGTTGAGCAGCCCGGAGCCGAGGCCCGCCTGGTGGACGGGCAGGGCGGCGGTGGCGGCGTTCGTCGTCGCGTTGAGCACCGCGCCCATGCCGAAGCCGAGCAGCAGTGCCGGGCCGAGCAGATCCGCGGCGTAGGTGGCGTGTGCGTCCGCCCGGGCCAGCCACAGCAGGCCCAGGCAGGACAGCGACAGACCGGTCATCAGCACCGGCCGCGGTCCGATGCGCGGGACGAGCGAGGAGACGCCCCAGCCGCCGAGCGCGATGCCCGCCGACAGCGGCAGATAACTCAGGCCGGTGCGTACGGGGCTGTAGCCGAGCACGTTCTGCAGCAGCAGCGTGAAGAAGTAGAAGGTGCTGAACAGGGCGGCGACACCGAAGAAGGCGACCAGGTTGGCGGCGGCCACCGAGCGGATGCGGAAGACACCGAGCGGCACCAGAGGATGTGCCGCGAACCTTGCCTGGATCAGTACGAACAGCGCGAGCAGCGCCACCCCGCCGACGAGGGGGACGAGCACCACCGGTGACACCCAGCCGTAGGTGTGCGCCTCGGCGACCGCGCAGACCACCGCCATCAGACCGAGTGTGACCGCGACGGCGCCGGGCAGATCCAGACCGGGGCGCGGCCCGCCGCGGTGCGGTCCGCGAGGCACCGCACAGCAGACGGTCACGAACAGCGCCATCCCGATGGGCACGTTGACCAGCAGCGTCCAGCGCCACGACAGCCACTCGGTGATCGCCCCGCCGGCCAGCACACCGACCGCTCCCGCCGCCCCCGACACCCCGCTCCACCAGCCGAAGGCCCTCGCCCGCGCCTCGGGCCGGGTGAACGTGGTGCCGAGCACGGTCAGCGTGGCCGGTGCCATGACGGCGGCGCCGAGCCCCTGGAAGGCGCGGGCCAGGATCAGCGTCGCGGGGCTGTGGGCCGCCCCGCCGACGGCACTGGCGAGCGTGAACAGACCGACCCCGGCCAGGAAGACGCGGCGCTGCCCGAACAGGTCGGCCAGCCGGCCGCCGAGCAGCAGGAAGCCGCAGACGACGACGGTGTACGCGTTGTTGACCAGTTGCAGATGGTGCCGGTCCAGACGCAGTTCCTCGGCGATCACGGGCAGCGCCACATTGACCACCGAGGCGTCGAGCACGTTCATGAACTGGCCCAGGCAGCAGGCGGCGAGGACGATTCCGAGCCGCTGCCCGGCCCCGGCGGGCGCGGCGGCGGTCTGCACGGTCGAAGCGGTCATGCGGGCACGCTGCTCCGGCACGGTCGACCCCCGATCGCCCCCCGATCGCGACCCGGTCGAGCCGGGCGGCCGCGGCTGCCGGCCTGAGGAGCGCTCAAGGGCGCTTCGAGAGCGGATGCCCACAGTCGCCTTCCGAACCGCTGCAGGGCCGGACGACATTCCCCGAGGAGAGCGCCATGGCCAAGATCACCTACCTGCATCCCAACGGCACCGCCGCCGTCGTCGACGTCCAGGCACCCAACACGGTCATGCGCGGCGCGAAGCTCCACAACATCGACGGCATCGAGGCGCAGTGCGGCGGCTCCGCCCAGTGCGGCACCTGCCATGTCTACGTCGACGAGGACAGCACCGTGCCGCTGCCGCCGATGGACTCCGTGGAGGACGACGTCCTGTACGGCACGGCCTGCCCCCGCCGGGAGAGCAGCCGGCTCAGCTGCCAGTTGCCGGTCACCGAGGAGATCGACGGGCTCGTGGTGCGGCTGCCCGAGGCGCAGAGCTGATGGCCGCCCGGGGAGTCGTCGTCATCGGCGCCGGACAGGGCGGTCTGGACACGGTGGCGGCACTGCGCGCCAAGGGGTACGGCGGACCGGTCACTCTGGTCGGCGAGGAGCCGGTGCTCCCGTACCAGCGGCCACCGCTGTCCAAGGGCTTTCTGACCGGCGCCGTCGCCCGCGGCGAACTGACCCTGCGCACCGAGTCGTTCTTCGAGGCACACGACATCGCCCTCGTGTCCGGCGACCGCGCGCAGCACATCGAGGTGGAGCGGCAGCGCGTCCGGCTGGCCTCGGGCAGCACGCTCGGATACGACAAGCTGGTCCTCGCCACCGGCTCCCGGCCCCGAACCCTTCCGGTGCCCGGTATGGACCTCTCAGGTGTGCTGACGCTGCGCACGCTCGCCGACGCCGAGGCCCTGCGCACCGCCCTGGACGGACCGCCCCGCCAGATCGTCGTGCTCGGCGCCGGCTTCGTCGGACTCGAACTCGCCTCCACCGCCCGCGTCCTGGGCCACGACGTCACCGTGGTCGAGGCGCAGCGGCGCGTCCTCGCCCGTGCCCTCACCCCGCAGATGTCGCAGTGGCTCGCGGAACGGCATGCGCAGCAGGGCGTCCGGCTGCTGCTCGGCCAGGAGGTCACCGCCCTGCACGGGACGGCCGCGGGCGAGGTCGCCGTGGTGCGGCTGCGCGACGGGCGGCGGCTGCCCGCGGACCTCGTGGTCGTGGGCGTCGGCGCCCTGCCCAACACCCAGCTCGCCGCCGAGGCAGGGCTCCTCGTCGGTGACGGCGTCGTCGTCGACCGGTGGCTGCGGACCGATGACCGGTCCGTGTACGCGATCGGCGACTGCGCCCGATTCCCCAGCACCCGCCTGGGGCGCCACATCCGCCTGGAATCGGTGCAGAACGCGTCCGACCAGGCCCGGTGCGTGGCCGCCGCGATCTGCGGCGAGTCCGCCCCGTACACCGCGGTCCCCTGGTTCTGGTCCGAGCAGTACGCGTTGCGGCTGCAGATGGCCGGACTGACCGCGGGGCACGACGAGACGGTCACCGTCGGCGATCCCGACGGGGCCCGTTTCTCCGTGCTCTGTTTCCGCGAGGGCCGGCTGACCGGCGTCGAGTCGGTGGGCAGGCCCGCCGACCACGGCATCGCACGACGCCTCCTGTCGTCGGACACCGGCCCCTCTCCGGCCGAGGCACGCGCCGCCGGCTTCGACTTCAAGTCCTATGCCACGAAGCCGAGTTCACCCGTCCCGACCCCGGCGTGACCGCAAGCAGGACACCAATACAGGCACCAGCACCAGCATCCGCACCAGAGCCACCACCGGCCCCAGAGAGGACCTCCCCGCATGCCCGACACCACCACGGTCGCACCCACGCGTGACCGCCGTATCCGCCGCTTCCGTCCCCGTACCCTCGCGGTCTCGCTCGTCCTGTCGGCCGCGATCGCCGGGACGCTGACCCTGTCGGCGGCGCCCAGCGGGGCGGTCGCCCGCAACAACGCCACGCTGGCGGGCACCTGGGACCTCACGGTCTCCGTCACCACACCCGACGGCGGTGCCGCGGTCACCACCCCGCGCTTCGTCTTCACCCCGGACCACCGGCTGTCGGCCGAGGGCCCGAAGGACGGCGACGGCGTGCCCGCCTATACGGCCCACGGGTTCTGGAACGAGGAGCCCGACGGCGACATCGCGTTCTACATCAACCACGCCGGCCGCGCGGACGGCGCCTACCTCGGCGCGGTACAGGCCGAGCACATGGGGCACCTCACCCGGCACGGCACCCGCTTCAGCTCCCACGCCTACGCCTTCACCACCCGGGAGGACGGCACCACACAGGGCCCGATAGCGGTCAGCAGCACGGCCGTCCGGGTGTCCGACGCCACCGGGTGACCCCGTGCCGCCGAGGCCGGCACACCAGGCCCGCGTCCCGCTCCCGCGCGAGTCGGACGCGGGCCTGCCTCGTCCGGCGCTCAAGTCGCCGCCCCTAGCGTTCCGTCACGACCATGCCCTCCCCCCGCTGAGTATCACGGAGCAACGAAGTGAGGCAGAAATGACCGCATTCACCGCAGGATCCCCTTGCTGGGCCGATGTCAGCGTCCCTGACCCCGACGCCGCGAAGCGCTTCTACGGTGCGCTCCTGGGCTGGGACTTCGAGACCGGCGAGGAGCGCTTCGGCTTCTACGCGCCGGCGCTCAAGGACGGCAGGAACGTGGCGGCCGTCGCCCCGACGCAGGGCGGTGCCCCGGCCGCCTGGAACCTGTACTTCGCCACGCCCGACGCGCAGGCGCTGGCCCGCCGCATCGGAGAGGCCGGCGGCAAGGTCGTACTGGAGCCGACCGCGATCGGCGACGCCGGCACCATGCTGGTGGCCGCCGACCCGGGCGGGGCCCACTTCGGCGCCTGGCAGCCGGGCACGCGCGCCGGTTTCGAACTGCAGGGGGCGCCCGGCACGTTCTTCTGGCCGGAGATCTACACCCGCGACAAGGCCGACGTCGACCCGTTCTACGAGAGCGTGTTCGGCTTCACCGGCCAGCAGATCTCGGAGGGCCCCTTCGACTTCAAGCTGTGGTTCCAGCCGGACAACCCGCAGCCCGTCGCGGGGCGGCTGCAGATGGGCGAGTTCATGCCCCCCGAGGTCCCGGCGCACGCGCTCGTCTACTTCTCGGTGGCCGACACCGACGAGACGGTGGCGAAGGTGCTCGAACTCGGCGGCAGCGTGGGCCGGGAGCCCGCGGACAGCCCGTTCGGGCGCTCCGCCCTCGTCGCCGACGACCAGGGCGCGCGGTTCGCGGTGATGGGACCGGTCAAGGACCAGGACGCCGCCGCGAGTTGAGCCACGTACCGCAAAGAGCCGGTCCCGGCACCCCCAGGGGGTCCGGGACCGGCTCTCGTGTTCAGGCCCGTGGCCAGGAGGCCGGGCGGGGGCTCAGTCGCCCCAGACCACCGGAAGGCTGGTCAGCGTGTGGTTGATCTCGCCGACGTGCCACGGCAGTTCGGACTCCGGTACGGCCAGGCGCAGGTCGGGGAAGCGGGTCAGCAGTCCCTCGATGGCGATCACCAGCTCCATGCGGCCCAGGTGCTTGCCCAGGCAGTAGTGCAGACCGTGCCCGAAGGAGATGTGCGGGTTGTGCTCGCGGGCGAGGTCGAGCCGGTCCGGATCGGTGAAGACGTTCTCGTCCCGGTTGGCGGAGGCCAGCGCCAGCAGCACCGCGTCGCCCTTGCGGATGGTCACGCCGCCGACCTCGATGTCCTCGGCGGCGATCCGTGGGAAGCCGGAGGTGTCGGTGGCGAACAGGTTGACGTGCCGCAGGAGTTCCTCGACCGCCACGGGGATCCGGGAGTGGTCCTCGCGCAGCCACTGCCACTGGTCGCGGGCGTCCACGAGGAGCGCGAGCACGGAGTTGGCGAGCTGGTTGGCGGTGGTGTCGAAGCCCGCGCCGATGAGGGTGAAGCCGAAGGTGACCAGCTCCTGCTCGCTCAGCCGGTCGTCGTTGTCGCGGGCGGCGATCAGCTCGGAGAGCATGTCGTCGGCGGGGTTGGCCCGCTTCTCGGCGATCAGGCCGACGATGTACTCGCTGAGCTTGGCGAGCCCGTCGAGCGACTCCTTGCCGCCGGCCCGCTCGTCGACGGTGGCGAAGGCGCGCGCCCACTTCTCGAAGGTACGCAGATCCTCGGACGGCACGCCG
Organism: Streptomyces sp. DF42; assembly: GCF_058267695.1. Lineage (NCBI taxonomy): Bacteria > Bacillati > Actinomycetota > Actinomycetes > Kitasatosporales > Streptomycetaceae > Streptomyces > Streptomyces sp. DF42. Next base: position 7,742,161 of record NZ_CM177859.1, read on the forward strand.
AGCAGTTCGCCGATGACGGTCAGCGGCAGCGGCACGGCGAACTCCTGCACCAGATCCGCCGTGCCGCCACGGGGCTTGATGCCGTCCAGCAGTTCGTCGCAGACCTTCTGCACGTTGTCCCGCATCCGCTCGATCCGGCGCATCGTGAAGGCCCCCGCAACCAGCTTGCGCAGCCTGGAGTGCTCGGGCGAGTCGAGCGAGATGATCATCTCCGGGGTGGTGTGCATGGTGCCGCCGATCCGGGGCGCGCCCTCACCGCAGGCCATGGCCCGGCTCAGCCGGGGATCGGCGGACAGCTCCCGCACGTCCTGGTAGCGGGTCACCAGCCAGGCATCCACCCCGCCCGTGGTGCGCACCTTGACCACCGGCCGGGTCCTGCGCAACTCCGTGTAGCGCGGTGCCGGGGCCCGGTACGACGAACCGGGCAGGGGGTACACATCGGTTTCCTGAAGGGCAGTCACCATGACTCCTCCGCTGTAGCCGCCAAGGTCTCCAACACCGTACGAACCGGTGATGGAGATCAAGTCGGATGCAACTGGAGCCAGTTGGGGAACACAGGAGCCGGTCGGTGAGCCGGGGGAGGGGCGGCCCGCCTCCGGCACCGTGCCGTCAGGAGCCATGACGTCAGGCGTCAGGCGTCGGGCGCGCCGAGCAGCACCGTGGAGTAGTTCTTGCGCGCGGCGGTGTCGTACTGCAGGGCGACATGGCTGGTGGCCGAGGTGACGTCCCGCCAGGTCCGCTGCAGGGCGTGCGCCTCCCCGAGGCCGCCGGTGCCCGTGGCGCGGACGAGCAACTCCAGTGCCTCCTGGAGGAGTTCGGCCGAGAAGGTGGCGTTGCGCTCGCTGCGTGCCATCAGCTCGGGCGTGAATGACCTCGTGTCCAGGACGGCCGCGTTCTGCTCGACGAAGTGCCGGGCCGCGTCGACCCGCCCGGACGCCCGGACCAGCTTCGTCTCCGACGTGACGGTGCGCTTGCGGCCCGTCAGCAGCCCGGCCGCCGCCTCCAGGGCGCCGGCGGCCGCGCCCACCACGGGCGCGATGAAGGTCAGCCCGCCGACGGCCTGGAACGGCACGTTGTGGGCGGGCAGTTCGGACGTCGCGTTGCGCCCGCTGAGCATGTCGCTGCGGGCGAACGACAGATGCCGCGGTACGAGGGCGTCCTCCACGACGACGGTGTGGCTGCCGGTGGCCCGCATGCCGACGCTGTCCCAGGACCGCTCGACGGCGAACGTGTCCCGCGGCAGCGCGAAGAACCGCAGCTCGCCCGGCCCCGCACCGCCGGGCGCCGGCACCGCGGCGCAGACCAGCGCCCAGCCGGCGAAGTCGATGCCGCTGACGTAGCTCCAGCGGCCCGTCACCCGCCAGCCACCGTCGGCCGCCCGCGCCCGCCCGGCCGGCATCAGCCCCGTGGCGATGACCGTGTCCGGGCTCTCGCCCCACAGCGCCCGGTGACCCTCCGCGGGTAGATGCGCCGCGAACCGCGCCGAGTACGCGGCCAGCGAGGCGCACCACGCGGTGGCCGCGCAGCCCTCGCCGACGGTGAGGACGGCGCGGGTCAGCTCGCCGAACGAGCCCTCGCCGCCGCCCCATCGGGCAGCCACGAAGTGCCGGGCGAAGCCGGCCTCGGCCAGTGCCTCGACCACCGCCGGGGCGAGCGCGCGCTGCCGGTCCGCCTCGGGGGCGTGCTCGGCCGCGAGCAGGCGCAGCTTCTCGGCGGCGGGAAGCAGCCCTGTTGCGTTGTCGGGATCGTTGCCCATGCCTGTGACCTCCTGCGGTGGGTCGGTGGGTGATCGGTCGAGGTGCGTGTCAGACGCCGCGCGCGACGGCCTGGGCGAACCGCTCCAGGGTCTCCCCGGGGCTGGGGCCGTCCAGGGCGCGGAAGATCCCCTCGGCGCCCTCACCGTGCCGGTGGAGCTTGACGTGCGCGAGCGACACCCTGGTCGTCCTGGCGTCGACCGGTTCGATGTCGAGCTCGATCTCGCTGGCCCGCTCGTCGTCCGGTATGGACTGCCAGTGGCCGTCGATCCGCCAGGTCATGACGAGCCTTCGGCCCGGCTCCCACTCCAGGACGCGCCCCCAGGCGATCTCGGTGCCCTCCACGTCCCACTCGTAGTAGCGGCCGCCCACACCGGGTTCGAAGGCGAGCCCGGCCCGCTCCTTCTTCACCAGCACATGCGACGGCGGCCACCACTGGCCGGGCTGCTCGGTGAACACCCGGAAGCAGTCCTCGGGACTCGCCGCGACGGTCACCGACTTCCGTACGTCGGGGATGCTCTGCGTCTGCTCGGGCACGGGCCCTCCTCGTCAGGCGTCTGCACAGGTCCGCTCACGCTGACGTGCGGGGCTCGATATGCGCCGGACCGCCGGTAGGGCCGCGATAGGGGGTGCCGCGCCGCGTCGTCTCGGGGCTGCGGCCATGGGCGCCGCGGTGGCCGACCGCGCCCACACGGCGGAGCCGCACACCGATCCGGCCCGCAGACCGATCCGGCCCCGCGCCTCCTTCGGGGCGCTCCGGCCAGAGGCGAGCGGCGTCCTAGGCCCCGCGTCCACCGTCGTCCCGACCGGGCCCCACGACCTCTTGGGAGAGCACGATGACAGAAGCGGGACGACGGGTTGCCTTCGTCACGGGCGCGACCAGCGGGATCGGTCTCGCCGTGACCGAACTGCTGGCCAGGCAGGGCGCGGCGGTGTTCGGTGTGGCGCGTGGTGAGGAGAGCGTCCGCACGGTGGTGAAGCGGCTGCGCGAGGAGGGCCTGGAGGTCTCCGGCGCGGTATGCGACGTCACCTCGCCGGAGCAGGTGAGGACCGCCGTCGAGGCGGCGGTGGCCGTGTACGGGCGGATCGACATCCTCGTCAACAACGCGGGCCGGGGCGGTGGCGGAGTCACCGCCGAACTGTCGGACGACCTGTGGCTCGATGTGATCGACACCAATCTGAACGGCACGTTCCGGGTCACCCGCGAGGTGCTGAGCACCGGGCGGATGCGGGACGGCGACTGGGGCCGCGTCATCAACATCGCCTCCACCGGCGGCAAGCAGGGCGTCGAACTGGCCGCTCCCTACTCGGCGTCCAAGCACGGCGTCGTCGGCTTCACGAAGGCCGTCGGCAAGGAACTGGCGAGGACCGGCATCACCGTCAACGCGGTGTGCCCCGGATACGTCGAGACCCCGATGGCGCAGCGGGTCCGCGAGGGCTACGCCGGCCACTACGGCGTCAGCGAGCAGGACATCCAGGAGAAGTTCAACGCGAAGATCCCGCTGGGCCGTTACTCCACCCCCGAGGAGGTGGCCGGCCTGGTCGGCTACCTGGCCTCGGACACGGCGGCCTCCATAACGGCCCAGGCACTCAACGTCTGCGGGGGTCTGGGCAACTACTGACCCTCCCGGCGACCCTCCGGCTGGTTCCCCGGCTGAATCCGTCGCCGCCACAAGCGTGATCCATGCCTGATCCACGCCGCTGATCCCGTTACGAGAGACGGAGCCCCACGATGGCCGACACCGGTGGCACGCTGCTCGCCGAACCCGCAACCGAACTCGCCGCCTTCCGGGCCGCGATGGGCCGCTTCCCCACCGGGGTCACCCTGCTCACGCAGGGCAGCGGCGACGACACCATCGTCATGACGCTCAACAGCCTGACCTCGGTGTCCCTCGACCCCATGCTGCTGCTCGTCTCGGTCAAGTCGGACGGCCGGATGCGCCCGAGGATCGTGCGCGGAGGGGGCTTCGCCGTGAACGTGCTCAGCGAGCAACAGCGCGACCTGGCCCAGGAGTTCTGCCGCCCCGACCGCCCGGCCGGCCGGGCCGCGATGCTGCGGGTCGGCGCGGTCCAGGGGACACTCGGCCATGCCGTGATCCCCTCGGCCGAGGCGTACTTCGAGTGCGAGCTGCACGACCAGCACGAGGCCGGCGACCACGTCCTGCTCGTGGGCCGGGTCGTGGCCCTGCACGACCGGCCCGGCGAGGCACAGCCCCTCCTCTTCCACCGCGGCGCCTACGCGCAGGTGGGCGCGGGCAGGGCGGCATGAGCGCGCCCGCCCTCACGGCGCCGACGCTCGACGAGGTGGCGGACGGGGTGTACGCCTACGTACAGCCCGGAGGCGGATGGTGCGTGAACAACGCCGGACTGATCGTCGGCGGGCAGGCAGCGGTCCTGGTCGACACGGCGGCGACGGAGGCCCGGACGAGGCGCCTGCGCGAGGAGGTCGTAAGGGCCGCTCCCGGCGGGGTGGACCTGGTGGTCAACACGCACTTCCACGGCGACCACACCTTCGGCAACGGGCAGTTCGCGCCCCGCGCGCAGATCGTCGCCCATGAGGGCACCCGGGCGGACAGCGCGGAGGCGGGCCTGCATCTGCGGGGCCTGTGGCCGCAGGTGCAGTGGGGAGAGACCCCGCTGACCCTGCCGACGGTCACCTTCCAGGACACGCTGACGCTGCACCCGGGCAGCGGGGTACGGGCCGAACTGCACCACATCGGCCCCGCGCACACCGCGAACGACGTGGTCGTCTGGCTCCCGGACCGGTCGGTCCTGTTCGCGGGCGACGTGGTGTGGTCCGGCGTGACACCGTACGTCCTGATGGGCTCGATCACGGGCTCCCTGAAGGCCCTGAAGTGGCTGCGCGCGCTGCACCCCCGCACGGTGGTCCCCGGCCACGGCCCGGTCGGCGGCCCGGAGCTGCTGGACTTCACGGAGGCGTACCTGCGTCTGGTCCACCGTCTGGCGGTGCACGGTCTCCGCGACGGCCTGACCCCCCTCCAGGCGGCCGAACGCGCTGACCTGGGCGGGTTCGCGACGCTCGTCGACGCGGAACGCCTCGTGGGCAATCTGCACAGGGCCTACGCGGAACAGCGGGGACTGCCACCGGGGGACCGGCTCGACGTGGTGGAGTCGTTCAAGGAGATGGTGGCGTACCAGGGCGGCCTGCCGCAGTGCCACGCTTGACGATCCACGCCGGTCGCGTGCAGAGCTGACGCGCCGGACGGAGGCCATCACAGCCCCCGTCCGGCGCGGCTCCTTTGCCCTCTGTCCCCGCGTCTTCCGTCTCTACGCCGGTACCGGCTGATCGCGGTGGATCACCCGCCGCCTGGTGAACAGCACGCCCTCACGGCGCACCAGCTCGTCCTCCACCGTGAAGGTGGGCTCGAAGACGACCTTGCCCTCGCGGTCGGTCTGGGTGACCAGCGAGTAGTACGAGACGTGCAGGGTGTTCTCGTCGGCCGGGTCGGCCTCGATGAGCACGTGGTCGAACCAGTGGCGTACGGCGATGTCGCGGTAGCGGGGCAGCGCCGCCCGCATCCCGGCGAGCATCTCCGCCCGCCCGCGCTGCACGGCGCCTCCCGCGTGCACGACCTCCCCGTCCTCGGTGAAGGTCGCGGCGAACCCCTCGATGTCCAGCGCGTCGACCCGGCGCATCTGCCATGCGTAGAACGTCCGGACCTCGGCGTAGACCTCCCCGGAGACCTGCGCGTACGTTTTCTGGACCGCCTGGGACACGGCGTCTCCCCTCAGTGACAACGGCCGCCCGACTCGGGCGGCGCGACTGCCGCCCACGCTGCCCGGCCCCGCTCCAGGCGCACTGGAGGCCCGGTCAGTCGGCCGCGCTACTGCCGGTATCCGCCCAGGAACCGCCCGATCCGCCCGATCGCCGCCTCCAGGTCGTCCGCGTGGGGGAGGGTGAGGATGCGGAAGTGGTCGGGAGCGGGCCAGTTGAAGCCCGTGCCCTGGACCACCTGGATCTTCTCCCGCAGCAGCAGGTCCAGGACGAACTTCTCGTCGTCGTGGATCCGGTGCACCTTGGGGTCGATGCGCGGGAACGCGTACAGCGAGCCCTTCGGCTTCACGCACGACACCCCGGGGATCTCGTTGAGCTTCTCCCAGGCCACGTTGCGCTGTTCGTGCAGCCGCCCGCCCGGGGCGGTCAGTTCGTGGATCGACTGGCGGCCACCGAGCGCGGCCTGGATGGCGTACTGGGCGGGCGCGTTGGCGCACAGTCGCATGGAGGCCAGCATGGTCAGGCCCTCCAGGTAGTTGCGCGCGTGCTGCTTCGGGCCGGTGACGACCAGCCAGCCGGAGCGGAAGCCGGCCACCCGGTACGTCTTCGACAGGCCGCAGAAGGTGAGGACGACCAGGTCGGGGGCGAGTGCTGCGGCCGAGTGGTGCACGGCGTCGTCGTACAGGATCTGGTCGTAGATCTCGTCGGCGAAGACCATCAGGCCGTGCCGGCGGGCGAGGTCGAGGATGCCCTCGATGATCTCCTTCGGGTAGACCGCGCCGGTGGGGTTGTTCGGGTTGATGATGACCACGGCCTTCGTGCGGTCCGTGATCTTCGACGCCATGTCGTCCAGGTCCGGGTACCACTCGGCCTGTTCGTCGCACAGGTAGTGAACCGCCTTGCCCCCGGCGAGTGTTGTCACCGCCGTCCAGAGCGGGAAGTCGGGGGCCGGGATCAGGATCTCGTCGCCGTCCTCCACCAAGGCCTGTACGGCCATCGAGATCAGCTCGGAGATGCCGTTGCCGAGGAAGACGTCGTCGACGTCCACCTCCAGGCCGAGGGTCTGGTAGCGCTGGGCGACGGCCCGGCGGGCCGAGAGGATGCCGCGCGAGTCCGTGTAGCCGTGCGCCTGCGGGAGCATCCGGATCATGTCCTGGAGGATCTCCTCCGGCGCCTCGAAGCCGAACAGCGCGGGGTTGCCGGTGTTGAGGCGCAGCACGCTGTGGCCCGCCTCCTCCAGCGCGTTGGCGTGCTCGATCACCGGGCCGCGGATCTCGTAACAGACCTCGCTGAGCTTGTTCGACTGCCGGAACTCCATGCGCGCTCGCCCCTCCGGTTTCGTGTGTTGCTTGGTTTTACCAAGTAGCTGCTTGGAAAGTCCAACAACTTGTCTAGACTGCGTCGCATGTCACGACGCCGAAGCTACGACCAGTACTGCTCCGCCGCCCGCGCCCTCGACCTCGTCGGCGACCGCTGGACCCTGCTGATCGTCCGGGAGCTGCTGGCCGGTCCCCGCCGCTACACGGACCTGCACGCGGACCTGCCCGGCGTGAGCACGGACGTACTCGCCTCACGGCTGAAGGACATGGAGCGGGACGGCCTCACGAGCAGGCGCCGGCTGCCGCCGCCCGGCGCGGCGTACGTCTACGAACTGACCGCACGGGGACGCGAGTTGCTGCCCGTGCTGCAGGCGCTGAGCCGGTGGGGCGAGGTCGAGCTGGGTGAGCGGCGAGCCACGGACGCCCTGCGGGCCCACTGGTTCGCGCTGCCGCTGCTGCGCTCGCTGGAGGAAGTCCCGGACAGCGAGGGGCTCGTCGAAGTGCGGCTGGAGGAGGGGGACTTCCATCTGTACGCCGGTGCCGCGGACGGCCCCGTGTACGGGGACGGTCCCGCTCCCGCGGAGCCCGACGCGCGACTTGTCCTGGATGCCGGGACGTGCTCGGCCGTCAGCCGCGGGGAGTTGAGCCTGACCGACGCGGTGCGGGACGGGCGGGTCACGGTGACCGGCGACGGCACGCTCGCCAAGGCGCTCCGGGAGGCATGACAGGGCAGAGCAAAGGCCCGCCGCACCGAGGAGCGGCGGGCCTTCGGCATGCCGTCAGGCTCCCGGAGTCACCCGCGAAGGACGACCCGAGCCCCGCGTCAGCGCATACCCTCCGACACCGGCGAGCGCGGCCAGCACACCGCCGATCGCCGTCCACACCCACCGGTCGGACCACCAGCCGGACGCCCAGCCGTCCTCGGGCTCGATGCCGGACAGCACGGCGGCCTTCGCCGAACCCCCGTCGCTGTCCCCGGAGCCGGACGTCACCGCGATCCCCGGCACCAGCGGCTTCGCCAGTGAGCCGTCCACGGCCGCCGAGCCGCCGATGTCCCGGGAGTCGACCCGGACCGAGGCGCCGATCGGCTGACCGAGGTCGGCCGTCGCCAGGTTCACCGCCGTCAGCCGGAGGTAGTACGTGCCCGGCAGCGGGTCGTTGGCCCATGACTCCGACCAGGCGCGCACCGTGCGCAGGGTGCAGGCCAGCTCGACCGAGGTGGAGCCCTCGGCCGAGGTGCGTGTCTGCGCCCCGTACTGGCAGGCCTGGCGGCGGCGCAGGCCGTCGTACACGTCGACCTGCCAGGTCTGGGCCGCGTGCGAACCCGGCAGCTTCACCGTCGCCTTGACGGTCGGGCGCTGTCCGGCGTCCGCCGGGAACGACCAGTACAGGTAGTCGCCCGTGGACGCGCTCGTCGTCGCCCGCTGTCCCTGGTCGATCTCGGCCGCCGTGCGGAACGACGTGCCCGCGGTGGCCGGCGCCGAGCTGTCGCCCGACGCGCTCGGCGACGGGGAGGAGTCGGCGACGGCCGGCGAGACGGCCAGCCCGAACAGCAGCGCCGTGGCGCTCAACACACGTGTGATCCGCATCAGTTGGTCCTCCAGACCGCGACCCGCCAGCGCGACACCCAGCCCCAGACCAGACCCGCGAGGAAGCCGACCAGCACCAGCACGCCGAGCAGCCACCAGCCGCGACCGAGGCCGAAGGAGGCCACGTCGCCCGAGTGCGAGGGGCCGTCCACGACGTCGACGGTCAGCTCGAGCGGCAGGCCCGGCGTGGTCTTCACACCGGAGGCCGCCGAGAAGGAGTGGGTGACCTGGAGGCAGACCGTCTCGGCCGGCGCCTCGTCGTCGTCGCTCTCCGCCCTCGGGTAGCGCAGACCCGTGGAGACCACATCCGTACGGCCGTTGCCCGCCGCCTCGCCGCGGACGATCTCACGGCCGTGCACGGTGACCGCCCTGAGCAGCACGCCGTAGTCCGGGTTCACCGCCCGGTCCGCCGCCACGCTCACCGAGGCCCGCAGCTCCTGGCCGGGGTTCACATCCACGCGGTAGAAGCGCTGCTGCCCGAACTCCTCGCGGTCGGTGTACAGACCGGACTTCAGCGTCGGCGCGTCCGCGCACTGCGCGGCACCCTCGGTGGCGACCGGCGTCACCACCGGGTCGGCCGCCCGGTCCACCAACTGGTTGACCTTGTCGGTGAGTTCGTCGGCGTGCTCGACCGAGGTGTACGTGCCGCCGGTCGCCTCCGCGATGCAGCTGAGCTGCTTGCGCATCTTCGTGTTCGGGACCAGGCCGAGCGTGTCGATCGTCATCCCGATGCCCTTGGCGGCGATCTCGCGGGCCACCTCGCACGGGTCGAGCGGGGCGCAGGTGTCCTCGCCGTCGCTGATCAGCACGATCCGCTTGGAGCCGGCACCGCCGGCCAGGTCGTCGGCCGCCTTCAGCAGGGCCGGGCCGATCGGGGTCCAGCCGGTGGGCGAGAGGGTCGCCACCGCCGTCTTCGCCTCGGTGCGGTCCAGCGTACTGACCGGATAGAGCTGCGCGGTGTCCTTGCAGCCCGTCTTCTGGTCGTTGCCCGCGTAGTCGGCGCCCAGCGTGCGGATGCCGAGCCGGACCTCCTCGGGTGTCGCGTCGAGAACCTCGTTGAAGGCCTGCTTCGCGGCGGCCATCCGGGTGCCGCCGTCGATGTCCCGGGTCCGCATGGAACCACTGACATCGAGGACGAGGTCCACCTTCGACGCGGCCTCGCCCGTGGGTTCACCGGCACTCGCCGCGGCCGGGAGGGCGACCCCGGCCGCCAGGGCGGCGAGCAGGGCGCACACTCCCGCCGCCAGCCGTTGTGTTCTGATCATCGGCGGATCCTATTGATCAGATGCGCCAGGCTCCAAAACGAGCGTCAGCGGCCCTTCCACCGCAGGGGGTTGGGCAGCCCGGCCCACTGGTCGCCGGGCGCCCCCGGCGACATCCGCATCAGCGTCAGCGCCTTCGCGGGCAGCGGCTCCTCCAGCAGCGCGACCAGGTCGGGGGTACGCGGCAGATCCCGTACGGCCTGCTCCAGCGCCCCGCGCAGGGCCCGCGCCGAACCCGCCGTCCCCGCGAGGGCGCCCGCCACCAGCGAGCCGAACAGCTTGCGCCGCAGCGCCGGCACGTCGTCCGTGACGATCCGGCCGGACAGATCCGGGACCGGGACGCCGTGCCGGGCCAGCCTCGCCGGGCTCACGCGGATGTCGGCGAGGTCGCGGTAGACCAGGCGCAGGGGGGCACCCGTCGCCGAGAGCACGACCAGGAGGTTCTGGCCGTGCGCCTCCAGGGCCACGCCCAGCTCCAGCATGCGCAGGCCGACGGTGAGGGTGAGGCGGGTGAAGTCGGCGAGCCAGGCAGGGGACTCGGGCAGCGCGGTGGTGGCGAGCGCGGCCACCGGCACCACCCGCTCGCCACGATCCGTCGAGGCGTACGTCTGCGGCGACTCCCGCAACACGGCGGCGAGATCGGGCGAGTCGGCCGCGGCCGCCGCCAACGTCCGTGTGACGTGCAGCAGTCCGTCCGCACGGGCCGCCAGTGAATCCGCGAAAGCCGACAACGTCGCCGACAGCGAGATCGAGTAGACCGAGATGTCCCGCACCGAGGACGTCAGCCGGGCGCTCAGCGCGGTCTTGACGTGCGGCCCGCCGGGCACCGCGAGCGTGCGCAGGGACATCAACGGGTGCGCGGTGAGCACCTCGTCGCAGGTCCGCTTGAGCACGTGCACCGCCTGCCACGGATGCACCGGCAGCAACAGCCGCCCCCCGTCCCGCATGTCGTCCGGCCACACCCCGGTCACCAGGCACTCCTCCGCCCGGACCGGCAGCATCCCCAACGCGACCAGCGGCCGGTGCTCGGGCGCGTAGGCGAACTGCTCGGCCACCGAGAACCCGGGCCGGGAACGGCAGCCCGGGTGGTACGGATGCCCGTCGACCACCCGCTGCTCCCACTCCCGGTCGCACGCGGGCCATTCGTCCGTGCGATCCTCCTGCCCGGCCCGGGACAGCGCCAACGAGGCCACGCTGTGCCCCAGTTCGGCCGCGAAGTCCACGCAGTGCGGCACGGCGAGGTCCGTCATCAGCCGCGCCGGATGCTCGTACGCCACACCGTCGAGGCGTACGACGGTCACGTACGCGGCGGTGGCGTACGGATCCGGGGCCGGCCCGTGCAGTCTGCGGCCGTCCCCCAGGCGCAGCGTCAGCCCCTCACGGCCTTGGTCCCGGTCCGTGATCCACGGCAGCGGCTCATGGGCGAGCGCCCGCCACAGCCGGGTCAGCACCGCGGCGCGGGCGCCCGGCAGCTCGGCCGCGTACCGTGTCAGCAGGGCCGGACGCACGGCGGCCAGCTCCTCGGCGACCTCGGCCTCTGCGGGGTGGGGACGGTGCACGGGCGGACTCCTCGGGTACGAGTGGGGCGTCACGAACCGGGGTGACGGCATACATACTGATCGCCTCCGCCCGAACGGACCTCAGGGAACGAGTGGATCGCGTGGACCTCATGCCCCCGCCCGCAGGCGGCGACGCCGACGCGTACGCGGCCGCGCCGCTCCTCAACTGCCTGCTGCGCGAGGTCGCGGAGCCCGTCGCGCAGCCCGGCACCCACCGTACCTACCGGCTGCCCGGCGTCGACCGCCTGCTGCGGGTGCGCGGCGAACGGCGGCCGGGAGCGCCCGAGGTGTACACGGCGGGTCACTGGCACCCCATCGGCCACACCGAACTCGTCAAGCTCGTCGCCGAGGAGCTGCGCCGCCACACGGGCCTGTCCAACCACGAGCTGCCCGCCGAGATGATCGACAGCCGCGACGCGGTGGCCGCGCTCCTCGCCGCCCGCGCCCGGGCGGCGGTCCCCGAGGACCCGTACCGGCGCTCCGAGCAGTCCCTCATCACCGGCCACCCCTACCACCCCGCCCCCAAGGCACGCGGCGGCGGTCCGGTGGCCGGCTGGCTGCCGTACGCCCCCGAGGCACACGCCCGCTTCCCGCTGGTGCTGCTCGGAGTGCGCGCGGACACGGTCGTCGAGGAGGGTGACACCTCGGCCCTTGACACCCTGGGCGAGGTCCCGCCCGGCTATCGCGTGCTGCCCGCGCACCCCTGGCAGCTCGACCTGCTCGACCTCACGGAGGCCTTCGCCGACGGCCGTCTCGTCCGGCTCGGCACGACCGCCTTCGACACCTGGCCCACGGCCGCGATCCGCACGCTGTACGCCCCCGAGCGCGACCTGTTCCTGAAGTTCAGCCTCGATGTCCGCATCACCAACGACATCCGCCGACTGTGGCGCCACGACCTGCTGAAACTCGGCAGGACGGATAGGGAGGTGGCCGCGGCGTTCGCGGCGTCGAGCGGCCGGGCCGCCTGGCTGAGCGACCGCGGCTACCGCACGGCCGACTTCGCGTTCGAGGAGCTCGCCGTCCTCGTCCGCGACGGACTGCGCGGCCGGCTGCTGCCCGGCGCGACCCCGCTGCTCGCCGCCGGTCTGGTGGAGGGGTTCGAGGGCAGCCCGCTGGAGAGCACCGCAGACCCGGCCGCCTGGTGGGAGGCGTACCTCAGGGCGGTCGTACCGCCCGCGCTGAGCGTCTTCGACCGCCGTGGCGTCGTACTCGAAGCGCATCTGCAGAACACGCTGGTCGCCGTCGACGCCGGCGGCATGCCCGTGCAGGCGCTGTTCCGGGACGCCGAGGGCGTGAAGCTGGTGCCGGAGGTGTCCCGGGCCGCCGGCTGGGAGCGGCTCGTCTACTGCCTGGTCGTCAACCACCTCACCGAGATCGCCGGTGCCCTGGCCGAACGCCACCCCGGCCTGGACCCCTGGCCGGCGGCCCGCCGGGAACTCGCCCGCCACGGCCTCCCCGAGATCACCGGCCTGCTCACCTCACCGACCCTCCCCGGCAAGACGAACCTGCTGCTGCGCTGGACCGGCGCGGACGGCGCCGACGCCCGCTACCTGCCCCTGCCCAACCCTCTGGCCGGCCCCGGCCCCGGGCAAGCCGTCTTCTACAGGTCGTAGTAGCCGGCCGGTAGGCTGAGAGATCGAGTGGGAAGGATTTGAAGGGTGCGCGACCGGAAGAGCGACGAAAGCGGCGGGGCGACCGGCAGGAGGGCCCGCGGGGAGCTGGAGAGCGCCGTCCTGGCCGCCCTGTGGGCCGCGGACGAGCCGCTGACCGCACGGCAGGTCCAGGAACGGCTGTCCGGAGACCTCGCCTACACGACGGTGCTGACGATTCTGTCCCGTCTGCACGACAAGGGCATGCTCCTGCGCCACCCCGTCGGCCGCGGAAACGCCTTCGCACCCGTCCGGGACGAGGCGACCGAGACCGCCGTACGGATGCACAGCCTGCTGGAGCGCGGCTCGGACCGGGAGGCCGTGCTGTCCCGCTTCGTGTCCGAACTGTCGGAGGAGGACGAGCAGTTGCTGCACCGCCTGCTGGGCGAGCAGAACGCCGGGCGCGACGACGACGGGCCGTGAGCCGTCGCGACCAGCGTCCGCATCCCCCTCCTGGTCACCGCCGGCAGCCGAGTACGACCGCGCGGCGGCAGCGACGGCCGGTGCACCCGCCGCTGAAACCGGCGACGGGGCCGGCCGACCTCGCTCGTTTCGGGGGTTACGGGGGACTTCGTGCGCGGGGTTACGGCCGCTCGGCCGCCAGCAGTGCCGGAAACGCTTCCTGCAGGGCCTCGCGCCAGTCGCGGATCGGCTCGACCCCGGCGGCTGCCCAGCGGTCGTGGCCGAGGACGCTGTAGGCCGGTCGGGGGGCCGGACGGACGTAGGCGGCGCTGGTGGTCGGGCGGACCCGCTCGGGGTCCGCGCCGAGCAGCCGGAAGATTTCCCGGGTGAGGCCGAACCAGGTGGTCTCGCCGCCGCTGGTGCCGTGGTAGATCCCGGCCGGGGCGGCACCGTTCAGCGCGGACTGCCCGAGGCGGACGAGCCGGTCGGCGAGGTCGACGGTCCAGGTGGGCTGGCCGCGCTGGTCGTCGACCACGTCGAGGGTGTCCTTGACGCTCTCCAGCTTGATCATCGTACGGACGAAGTTGCCGCCGCCCGCGCCGTACAGCCATGCCGTGCGCACCACGTAGCCCGACTCGGGGAGTGCGGTGAGCACCGCCTGTTCACCCGCCCGTTTGGTGCGGCCGTAGGCGCTCCGTGGAGCCGTCGGTGCGTCCTCGGCGTACGGAGCGGTGCCGTCGCCCGCGAAGACGTAGTCCGTGGAGACCTGGAGCAGCTTGGTGCCGGTCCTGGCGCAGGCTGCCGCCAGGTTCCGGGCGCCGTCGCCATTGATCCGCAGAGCCTCGGTCTCCTGGGTCTCCGCGTCGTCGACGGCCGTCCAGGCGGCGCAGTTGACCACCACATCGGGCTGGTGCTCCGCGACGGCCCCGGACACCGCCTCCGGGTCCGTGATGTCGAGGTCTCCTCGGGTCAGGCCGACGCCGTGTTCGCCGTCGGCCGCAAGACGGGCCAGGAGGTCCTTGCCGAGCATTCCGCCCGCACCGGTGATCAGCCAGGTGGATGTCACAGTGCGGCACGCTCCTTCAGGGGCTCCCACCAGTCGCGGTTCTCGCGGTACCAGGTGACGGTCTCCGCGAGGCCGGTGGCGAAGTCCTTGCGGGGTTCGTAGCCCAGTTCCGTGCGGATCTTGGTGCAGTCCACGGAGTAGCGGCGGTCGTGGCCCTTGCGGTCGGCGACGTATTCGACGCTGGTGTCCCAGTCCGCGCCGCAGGCCTCCAACAACAGCCCGGTGAGTTCCCTGTTGGACAGCTCGGTGCCGCCGCCGATGTTGTAGACCTCGCCGGGACGGCCCTGGGTGCGCACCAGGTCGATGCCCTGGACGTGGTCGTCGATGTGCAGCCAGTCGCGGATGTTGCCGCCGTCGCCGTAGAGCGGGACCTTCCTGCCGTCCAGCAGGTTGGTGATGAACAGCGGGATGACCTTCTCGGGGAAGTGGTGGTGCCCGTAGTTGTTGGAGCAGCGGGTCACCCGCACGTCGAGGCCGTGGGTGCGGTGGTAGGACAGGGCGATCAGGTCACTGGACGCCTTGGCCGAGGAATAGGGCGAGTTGGGCTGCAGCGGGTGGGTCTCCGGCCAGGAACCCTCGTCGATGGAGCCGTAGACCTCGTCGGTGGAGATGTGCACGAAGGTCTTGATCCCGGTCCGGTGCGCGGCGTCGATCAGGGTGTGAGTGCCGACCACATTCGTACGGACGAACTCGGCGCCGCCGTCGATGGAGCGGTCCACATGCGACTCGGCGGCGAAGTGCACCACCTGGTCGTGTTCGGCCATCAGCTTCCCGACCAGCTCGGGGTCGCAGATGTCGCCCTGGACGAACGCGAATCCGGGGTGGTCGCGTACCTGGTCGAGGTTGGCCGGGTTGCCGGCGTAGGTGAGCTTGTCCAGGACGGTGATCGCCACATCACCCGGGCCGTGCGGGCCGAGCAGCGTGCGGACGTAGTGGGAGCCGATGAAACCGGCACCGCCGGTCACCAGGATTCTGGTTGTCATGAGGAGATCTGTACCTTGCTGTGGTCGCCGAGGACCAGCCGGTGGGCTGCGGGATTGCGGGGCGAGGGGGTGACCTCGACGTTGCGGCCGATGAGCGAGGTCTCGACACGCCGTACACCGGTGATGGAGGAGTCGCGCAGGACGATGGAGTACTCGACCTCGCTGTCGTCGATCCGGCAGTCCTCGGATATGGAGGTGAAGGGGCCGATGTACGAGTCGCTGATCACCGAGCCGGGGCCGATGACGGCGGGACCGACGATGCGCGATCCGCGGACCTCGGCGCCGACGTCGATCCGCACGCGGCCGACGATCTCGCTCGAATCGTCGACGGTGCCCTCGATGGCGGGCTCGAGCGTTTCCAGGACGGAGCGGTTGACCTCCAGCATGTCGGCGACGTTCCCGGTGTCCTTCCAGTAGCCGGAGATCGTCGTCGAGCGGACGTCCTTGCGCTGGTCGATCAGCCACTGGATGGCGTGGGTGATCTCCAGCTCGCCGCGCCACGAGGGCTCGATGCTGCGGACGGCCTCGTGGATCGCGGGGGTGAAGAGATACACACCCACCAGCGCGAGGTCGCTCCTGGGCTGTTTCGGCTTCTCCTCCAGGCTCTTGACGCGGCCGCTCTCGTCGAGCTCGGCGACACCGAAGGACGTCGGGTTGGGGACCCGGGTCAACAGGATCTGAGCGTCGGGGCGTTCGGCACGGAATTCGTCGACGAGGCCGGTGATGCCGCCGACGATGAAGTTGTCGCCGAGGTACATCACGAAGTCGTCGTCGCCGAGGAACTCGCGGGCGATGAGCACGGCGTGGGCCAGGCCGAGCGGCTGGTCCTGGGGGATGTAGGTGACGTTGATGCCGAGCTTCGAGCCGTCACCCACGGCTTCCCGGATCTCTTCGGCGGTGTCACCGACGATGATCCCGACCTCCGTGATGCCGGCATCGGCGATGGCCTCCAGTCCGTAGAACAGCACGGGCTTGTTGGCAACGGGCACCAGCTGCTTGGCCGATGTATGGGTTATCGGACGCAGGCGAGTGCCCGAGCCACCGGAGAGAACAAGAGCCTTCATTCGCGGCATGTTAGGCCCCGTCAAGGAACCACTCCGTTCGCTCTGTCATAGTTCGCCGAATTATTGCGGATGCTTTGTGATCTTTTGTATGTAAGATTCTGATTTGATATGACATGTACTGTGAGGATGGTTGGCCGACCGCATGGGGCCCTCGACGTCGGCGAGACGCTCGCCGAGCCTGACCCCCGCTGCGTGATCGGCGGGTCGTCGCCGGTCGGATCGCGACCAACCGGCTTGCCGGTATAGAGGGGTCCGCCGCCCGGGGGGTTCATTCCTCGGCGGGCGGAGTGGGCAAGGTCACTCTACAAGATGTAGTAGGTTGAGTTGCCTGTACGGCAGTGCTGGCGATCGCGTCCCGCCGGAACGGCACGGGCGCATTGGCATGGCCCACGGCGGGTTGCGGCCATGCCCGTGAGCCCGTGCAGGTCGAGACGTCCGAGGCGGCCGCCACGACGTCACTCGGTAACGGAAAGCAGCGGAGGTGGAAGAAGACTCGTGCCGATCAAGGTGAGCGTGGTGATCCCGGTCTACAACCCGGGCACATACATCGAGGACTGCATCGCCTCTCTTCTGCGTCAGAGCGTGCCGGACGACGAGTACGAAGCGATCTTCGTCAACGACGGCTCCACCGACGGGACGCCCGAGCGTCTGGACCGGCTCGCTGCCGAGCACCCCCACATGCGTGTCATTCACCAGGAGGGGTCCGGGTGGTCGGGCAAGCCGCGCAACGTCGGCGTTGCCGCCGCCAAGGGTGAGTTCATCCAGTTCGTGGACAACGACGACTGGCTGGGCGACGAAGCCCTCGAACGTATGTACAACTACGGCGTGGAGAACAACGCCGACGTGATCGTGGGCAAGATGGCCGGAAAGGGCCGCCCGGTCCCGCGGGAGCTGTTCCGCAGGAACCGCCCGCACGCGAACGTCGAGAACGCCCCGCTGATCGACAGCCTCACCCCGCACAAGATGTTCCGCAAGGCGTTCCTGGACGAGCACAACCTCCGCTACATGGAGGGGCGCCGCCGCCTGGAGGACCACGTCTTCGTCACCGAGGCGTACCTGCGGGCCGAGAACGTCGCCGTTCTCAGCGACTACCTGTGCTATTACCACGTCAAGCGCGAGGACGCCTCCAACGCCGGCTTCCAACGCTTCGACCCGGTCGGATACTTCAAGAACCTCCGCGAGGCCCTCGACGTCGTCGAGAAGCTCACCGAGCCCGGCCCGCTGCGCGACCAGCTCTTCCGCCGCTGGCTGCGCAACGAGATGGTCGAGCGCATGCGCGGGCAGCGTCTGCTCAAGCTGCCCGCCGACTACCGCCGGGAGCTGTTCGACGAGATGCACAAGGTGGTCGTCGAACGCTTCGGACCCGGTGTCGCGGCCGGTCTGCAGCCCGCCCACCAGATCGTCGCCGGCCTGATCGCGGCCGACCGGCTCGCCGACGTCGAGGAGTTCGCCAAGTGGGAGTCGGGGATCAAGCCCTCCGGCGTCCTGGAGAACCTCGGCTGGGAGAACGGCAGGCTGACGATCGGTTTCACCGCCGAGTACACGTCGGCCGGTGTGCCCATCACCTTCCGTGCCGACGGCGAGAAGGACCTGCTCGTTCCGTCGTTGCCCGAGACCAGCCTGGACGCCATCGCGCTGCTGGACGTGAACATCTCCGCCCCGCTGGCCAAGTCCAGGGTGGACCTCGTCGTGCGTGAACGCGCGACGGCCGCGGAGTTCTTCCAGCCTGTCGAGTTCACGCGGGAGAGAGTCGCCGTGGAGGGCCGGGAGGGACACTTCCGGCAGGTGCTGCGCGCCACCTCGCACTTCGACCCGCTGTCGGCGGCGAACGGCGCCGGATTGGAAGCGGGCATCTGGGACGTCCACATCCGCATCAGCTCATGCGGTTGGAGCAAGGGGCTCCGTCTCGGTTCCGTGCGCGGCGAGGGGGCCGGGCGCGGGCCCGGCGCCGCCGTCGTCGGCTCCCCGGCTCACTTGGTCCTGCCGTACTGGACCGACCCGCACGGCAACCTCTCGCTCGACGTCGACCAGAAGACCAACAAGATCTCGTACGAGTTCGCCGGTCTCACCCCGGCCGACGTCGGTGTGACAACGGACCCTGACTCCCTCACCGTTGCCCTGCCGTTCCACGTCCAGGGCGAGTGCAAGGCAGGTCTGAGACTCACGAACGTCGCGACCAGCCGTTCGGTCGACCTCCCCGCCACGCTGACCGCCCGCGGGACCGGCCAGGCCGAGCTGAGCGCCGGCCTTCCGCTCGGTGATCTGGGGGACGGCCAGTGGCGGCCGGGGCTGATCCTGCCCTCGACCGGGGCCGGCAAGCCGGTTGCCCTGCCTTGGGCGCTCGATGTCTCCGCACGTGGTGGTGCCGTGGTCAAACGCCTCGCTGCCCCGGCGAAGGGTCCTGGGTGGCGGAGCCGCGTCTCCCGCCTCGTAGAGTCGACGTTCTTGCGCCGGGCGGCGCGCAGGCTCCGTCGGGCCCTGAAGAAGTAACCCCACCACGCGATCAAGGATCAACACGTGCGACCACTTGGCATTGAGGGCGCTTGGGTGCTGGAGCCCAAGGTCTTCCCAGACGACCGCGGCAGCTTCCACGAGTGGTTCCGCGGCCCCGGGTTCCGCGAGGCGACCGGCCAGGACCTCAACCTGGCACAGGCCAACTGCTCCGTTTCCAAGCGGGGGACCCTGCGCGGCATCCACTTCGCCGACGTTCCGCCGAGCCAGGCCAAGTACGTCAAGTGTGTGCGCGGGGCGGTCCTCGACGTCGTTGTCGACATCCGTGTCGGCTCACCGACGTACAAGCAGTGGGAGGCGGTCCGGCTCGACGACCGGACCCACCATGCCGTCTACCTGTCCGAGGGCCTCGGCCACGCCTTCCTCGCCCTGACGGACGACGCGACGGTGGTCTACCTCTGCTCCGAGGGCTACGCCCCTGAACGCGAGCACGGCATCCACCCGCTGGACCCGGACCTCGCCATCGAGTGGCCGGCCGGCATCGAGCCCCTGCTGTCCCCGAAGGACGAGCAGGCGCCGACGCTCGCCGACGCGGAGGCCCAGGGCCTGCTCCCGGCGTATGAGGACTGCGTCGCCTACCGCAGGACTCTCCGCGGCGACTGACAGCCGCACAGGCCTGGGGTTTGTGGCGGGGCCCTTTCGTGGAAACACGGAAGGGCCCGGGGACCGGACCCGGGTCTTTATCCCTTTAGCGCCCTTTGGGGAACGCGGAAGGGTATATAGCCCTCCTCCTGGGTGACAGAAACACCACGGGCAAGGAAACCGGGGACTGAGTGGCATGGGTTTGACCAGCGAGACGACCGTGGACGTGATGGCGGCCCTGGCCGCCGTCTGTGTGGCGCTGTTGGTCTGGCTGTGGCCGCGGCTCGCCAGACAGGGTCTGTGGCAGGTGCTCGGACGGCTGGTGGCCGTTGGAATGACCCAGGTGACGATCATCGCGGCCCTGGGGTGCTGGATGAACTCGTCGTACCAGTTCTTCGGATCGTGGAGCGAGCTCTTCGGCAACGTCGACACCGCTCCCGTCGGTGTGACGCAGGCGTCCGCCCACGACGGGGACGGGGCGGTGACCGACGTCTCCGCCAAAGGGGCGTTGGTGCAGCCTGGCGGCGATCAGCAGTTGAGCCGGGTCAGCGGACTGCCCTCCGGCCCCGCAGCGGTGAACGGGCGGGTCGAGTCCGTGAAGGTCGTCGGCCGCCGAACGGGCGTCGTCGACCCGGCCTTCGTCTACCTGCCGCCGCAGTACTTCCAGAAGGCGTACCACAGGCAGCGTTTCCCGGTGATCGTCGCGCTCAGCGGCTACCCCGGCAGCATCTTCAACCTCGCGCAGCACCTGCGGGTGTCACAGACCGCCGGGGAGCTGCAGAAGAGCGGCCAGATGCAGCCGACCATCATGGTGATGATCCGGCCGACGATCGCCCCGCCGCGCGACACCGAGTGCGTGGACGTCCCGGGTGGACCGCAGACCGAGACCTTCCTGGCCAAGGACCTCCCGGACGCCCTGAAGTCCACCTACCGGGTGGGCCACGACGCCAGCTCCTGGGGCGTCATGGGCTACTCCTCCGGCGCCACCTGCGCCCTGCAGCTGACGATGCGCAACCCGCACGTGTACACAACGGCCGGCGCCCTCTCGCCCGACTACAAGATCAAGGACGACGCCACGACCGGCAACCTGTTCGGCAGCGGGCTGGGCCGGGTCAACAGGGTCAACGGGCACGACCTGATGTGGCGGCTCAAGCACCTTCCCGTTCCCCAGGTCTCCGTCCTGGTCGCCGACAGCAAGCACGGCGAGAAGGGGTACCCGCAGACACTGGCCTTCATCAAGGCCGTCAAGGCACCGATGCGCGTCGTGTCGATCCTGCCGGACCAAGGCAGTCACAACTTCCCGACCTGGGTACGGGAGATGCCGGCCACCCTGAAGTGGATGAACCAGCAGCTGACCTTCCCTCAGGACGTCGTGCCCCGGCACCACCACAAGCCGGGCCACACCTCGGTGCGGGCCTCGGGCGCCGAACCCTCCGAGACCGCCACCAGGCGCAGGTGACGTGCGGCCGCCACCGCTCAGTGTGACCCGCTGGAACACTGTGGGGGACGCGGGACGAGTCCGGCGAAGACCCGGTTGGCGGCCGTCCTCTGCAACACCCGTAGGCGAGCACCGGCAGTAGCAGATGGGGTTCCTCGGGCAGCGCGGTCGTGATCAGTACCGCGCTCGCGCTGCTGCTGTTCATGCCGCAGGCCTTCGCCCGCGATCACCCTCGGTTACTATGCTCACTTCATGTCGGAGGCCGGAAGCAAAGGGCGGACGGTCCTTGACGGACCGCTGGGGAGTGGGTGACCTGAAGAAATGCTGAGAGAGGTCCTCGCAACCCGCTACATCGAACCCCTGCGCTCCGGCGGCTCCGTCCCCGGAGTCGTCGAGGCCGACGACCTGGGGACGTACGTCGTGAAGTTGTCCACCCAGGGGTGCTGACCTGCGGTGTTACGGTTACTCCCGTAACTGACCTGCGGTGATGAATCTTTCAGCGTCTTTCACGGGCGGGCGGTGTTATGCGCTCGATCCTCCCCATGCGCTCCCCAGCAGCGCGAATACTCCCCAGATTCTCCCCAAGGAGTGTCGTCGTCGCGGGCAGCGGTGATAGCGGAACCGCCGCTGCCCTGGGCACACTGAGTAACTGCCGTTGAGGCGGGGCGATGCACGGATCCAGCTCCCACCGGGTCAGTTGTCAAAGAGACTTGGTGGCTCCCTGACCTGCCGCGATGGGCCCTTGCGGGGCGCTGAGCAGTACGACGAATGGCCTTTCAGCTGTTTCACGCTCGTACCCGCCTGTCGATCCACTTCCGTGTACCCGAAGAGCTCCGCGGCAGCCCCGGCTACGCCGGAGTGTTCGAGCTTTGGCTGGTCATCGCGGCCGTGCTGCTGCAAGGGGTAGTGGCAACGTTCGTCACCGCACGACTGCACCACGCGCACGGCCGTCCCGCGGTCCTCTTCGGACTGATGGCTGCGTTCGTGACCGGGTGCCTCTTGACGGCGGTGTTCCTCGGGTTGGCCGTCGCGGGCGGATGTTGGGACGCGCTCGCACTCGCCCCCGGGCCTTGTCGATTCAACCTCGCCCCTTCGCCATACGCGACAGCCTGCTGCGGACGGTGGTGGCAGGCGCCGCGGTCGCGGTCGTCGGAGCCGGAACCGCCGCCGCGGTCCGCTCCTGTTGGACACGGCAGCGAGAACGCCGACCCGGATCTTCACCGGTTTCGCGCCGGTCTCCCGCGGACAGCGGGCCGTCCTCGCCGCAGCCGGCGCACTGGCCCTGACGGTGGTCCTCACCGGGCTGATAGTCGACACAAGCGCGGGCCGGCCTCAAGTGCCCTCCCATGGGGCAGCCGCGCGTGCCTGCCAGAAGCTCGACGACATCATGCGCAGCGCGGACCACATGACTGGAGCGGACAAGACCGCAGCACTCTCGACCGGGCTCCGGCTGCGTCGGCAGCTCGCGACGTGGGCCGGAGAGGATCTTGAACAGATCTTCCCCAACGTGAAGGGGCTGCGCTGCGAGGAAGGGATCACGGCGGAGAACCTCCGTTCCCTGATTGACTTTGCTCCGCACGTCCGCCTCCACGTCGTCGGCGCTGCTGCCGGTCTCCGACTCCTGTTATCGGCCGAGCCCTGCTTCGTCCTGCACGCCGACGTGGAATCCGCGTGGAATGCATGGACCTGATCGCGTGCCAATGCTGCTCGTATCCACGCGGCGCCACGTCTCTCGTGGGCGGGCTGAACAGGACGGATGCGTTCCGCTGCACGAACGGGTCCGGCTGGCGCACACTGGCCAAGGAGCCCGCTGACGGCTGCTGCCGCGCGGTGTGAGGGGGGACCCGTGTACGAGGCCGAACGTCGACAAGCGTACGGAGACGACCGGGGCGACACAGAGGTCTCGGACGACGGGATCTGGCAGCCTCCTGAGGGAGAGCCGGGTGGTCTGGCGGAGGCGCTCGAGACGCTGCGGGCCGAGTTGGACGCGGCGCAGGAGGCCGGTGCGCGGCGACGGCTGCGGTTCGAGATCGAGGAGGCCACCCTCGAACTCCTGCTGGAGCTGCGTTCGGACATCAGGCCAGGGGTGAAGCTGGCGTTCGGCGTGTTGAGCGCGGATCTCGGCGCGGAACGCGGCAGCAGCCGCACCCACAAACTCACGCTCAAGCTGAAGGTCCGCGACGAAGCATTCGGCGGTCGCAACGCACAGGTGCGGGAGACCAGGAAGGAGCGGTGGGAACCAGGCGCCGCCGCACATGGGGAGCAGGACCGGCAGGGACGGGCGGACTAGCCGTGGATCCGGGCCGCCTGGCCGCCGTGCGGGCAGGGGATGCCGAGTGCGTCCAGGCCAGCGGCTCCGGCTACGTCCTCACTCCGCGGCTTGTGCTCACCGCTCTGCATGTCGTCACCGCCACTGAAGGCCGGCAGCCACGCCAGCGCATCGACGTTGTCATCGGACACCCCGGCTACGGAGACCGGCAGCACCGGTCCGGCCAGCTGTGCTGGTCCGGAACCGCACACGATGTCGCGCTGATCCGACTCGACTGGCCGGTCGACGTGCCGGGCGAGGTGCTCTGGGGGCGTCCCGTCGCGGGAGTCCTCGACTACCAGGCCCTGGGCTTTCCGAGCTTCGCCCGCTACGACGACGAGGTAGCGCGCGTCGAGCACCTCACCGGTCGACTCCCCGCCTTCGGCCAGGGGCTCGCTAGCGGTCTCGTCCTGGACCAGAGCGCCGCTCCGCGTCCGCGTCAGAAGCGACGCAACTGGGCCGGCGTGTCGGGTGCCGCCGTCTTCTGCGAGAACTGCCTGGTCGGGGTCGTCGTCACGGACGACGCGCACTTCGACGACCGGCGCCTGCATGCGGTACCGGCGCACGCCTTCACCCAGGACGCCGAGTTCGTGCGCCACTTGGAGGCGGACGGCGGGCGAGCGCCGAGCCTCAGCACGCTGACGGACCACGGGCGGTCACATGGCCAGAGCGAGGCGTCGCCCGCTCCGCAGGCTCCGGCCCCGGCCGACGAACTGCGGCAACTGTCCGAGGAATACCTGCAGCCGGCTGCCACCACCCTGCGGCAGGGGGGCCCGCACGGGGCCTTCTTCGGGCGGGAAGAGGCCATCCGCGGCATCGAGGAATGGCTCCACCCGGCTCCGGGCACGGCCACGGCAACGGCCTTGGTGGTCACGGGCGGAATGGGCTCGGGGAAGTCCGCCCTGCTGCGGCAGACGGCACTCGCCCACGACGAGTACGGACGGCAGACCGTTCCACACACGTGCACGACGCCATCACGGGGTGGCGGGCCCGTCCTGACGGCACACCTGTCCCTGGCCGCGATGGACCGGGCCAGGGTCACGCGCGTACTGGGCGCCGTCTGCGGAGTGGACGCCGAGACTGTCGCCGACATCCTGACGGCACCCGCACCCGCACCGGCCGAGGCAGCCGCGCCGGTCGTACTGCTCGACGCACTGGACGAGGCGGACCGGCCCGAGCAGTTGTGCCGGACGTTACTCGTGCCCCTGATCGAGACCGACGTGCCCCGGGTGCGGCTGCTCATCGGCACACGATCGCACCGTCTGCCGCTGCTGGAACGTCCCGACCTCACGACGATCGACCTGGACAGCCCGGGCTACGCGGACCGGAAGGCACTGGAGCACGTCGTCCGCCAGGACCTGACCGATACCGTCCCGGACAGCGTGTGGCGCGACGCTCCGCCGCACCTGCTCGCCGCGGCCGTCGGACAGGTGGCCGATCGGGGCGAGCCTTCCTTCCTGCTGGCCGGTCTGCTCGCCAGGGCGCTGGCACGGCGGCCCTCCACCGCTCTTCCCGGCACCGAGGAATGGCGCCGGCTGGCCGAGGACGGCATCCACGGTGCGCTGAGGGCGGAGGCGGCCGAGCGGCTTGGCGACCGGCTGTCCTGGGTGGAGGGTCTTCTGCGGCCGCTCGCCTTCGCCCGTGGCGCCGGTCTGTCGTCCGCCCACGTGTGGCCGCAGGCGGCGTCCGCTCTGAGCGGACGCCGCTACACGGCCCACGACATAACGGAGTTGCTCCGTCTCGTGGGCGACTACCTCGTGCCCACCACGGTGAACGACGCGGCGGGGGACACGACCTTCCGTCTCTCCCACACCGCCCTAGCCGACTGGCTGGCGAAGGGGCACGACGCGGAGGCCGCCCACGAGGCGATCGCCCAAGCGCTGATCGGTGCGGTGCCCTGGAACGGCGCGACACGCGACTGGCACGCAGCGCCCCGCTACGCCCTCGACCACCTCACCACCCACGCGCGGTCGACGCAGACCCTGCACACGCTGCTGGATGACCCCGGGCTCCTCCTGCACAGCGACCAGACTGCCCTGCTGGCCGCGGTCAACCACACGGACGTCCCGCGCACCGCGCAGGCGCTGCGGGCCACGACGGCACTGCCCCGCAACACCCCGGCCACGGTCCGGGCACAGATCCTTCAGGCCGCGGCCCGCCGCAGCGGCGCCGATACGCTCGCGGACCGGCTTAACGATTGCTGCTGCCCACCGCGCCGCGCCACCCGCTGGAGCCGTCGCAGACTCATCCTCGACGACGAACTGCCCACCGGTTTCGAAGGCGGCCCCCGTGATGTGATCGCACTCTCGTGGCTCGGGCAGCCCGTCTGCGTCGTGCTCGGCAGCCGGCACCACCAGGACTTCCTCCAGGTGTTCGATCTGGAATCACGGTCCCCCATCGGCGACCTTGTGCCGGCGGGCCGGGCAGAGGCCGGCCACCTCCTCGGCTCGGTGACCAACACCAGCGGGAAAGCACTCCTCGTCTACCGCACCGGTGACCGATTGAGGCGCTGGTCGATGGATGACGGCGAGCACCTGTCTCCCGATCTCCTCTTCGACCAGGAGGAGGATCACGGCGCACAGAAGTCTGCACGGCACTGCGCCCTCGGCCGTATCGGCGACAGCACCGTCGCAGTGGTCGCGACATGGACCGATCGCCTGTACTGCTTCGACCTCGACGCCGACTCACCACAGCCCCTGCACACACCCGAACACATCGACGCACTGCCGCTGAACGGCCTGGCCCTCACCACGGTGCGGGGAGAGCCCGCAGTGGTATGTCTGTCGTACGGGCGCGTCCAGTGCAGGGCACTGGGCGACGGGACCACCCTCTCTGCCTGGGAGGTGGCCGGCGGACTCGCCTCCCTCGTCCTGCTCGACCGCGAGGACCGCCCGCAGGAGCAGGCCATGGCGGGCTTCCGGTTGCGGGACACCATGACCGACGACGAATTCGCGATTGACCTGTGGGACCCCCTCACGGGCGAGGTCCTGGACACGAACCCGGACTACCGAAAGACGCGTCGCAACCGCTGGGAGAGATACCCGATTTACGAGTCCGCATGGACGGAAGAGTTCGACGGCCGCCGACGGCTCTTCCTTTCCTCCGGGCGGGAACGTTACGAGCGGGACCCGCACACCGGCACCCGGCTCGGCCCGCCCTGCCAACTGCGCCCCGGCGCCGTGGAACTCACCGTGCACGGCGAACCCCACACGCTGGGCATTGAGAAAAAGCGACTACGCCTGCGCAAAGCGGCCCCCTACGCTCCAGACCTGTTTCCCTTCCAAATGACTACAGACGACATCAACCGTGTGCTGGGCACGCGGAGGGCGTACCCCAAAGAACCCGAAATCCCCGAGCCGCTGATGGGCGTCCCAGGCCGGTCGGGAACACACCGAGGACGGCCCGTCCTCCTCGTGACCACCCCGTACAAGGGGCACCTGAACCACAAGCGGACGGCGACCCTGATCGACGCGCGCTCCGGCGCCCGACTTGCCCGGCCCTGGAACATCCCCGTCTCGCCCGACGAGGTGACGGCCATCGACTGGGCCGTGATCCAAAGACGTCTCGTGGTCCTCGCCTTCCACAACAAGCTGGCCATGGACCTGTATCAGGGCAGCCCGTCCGTGCTGCTCTGGGACCCCGAACAGCCCACAACCGTACGCCGCATGTCGATCGGGCATCCCGGACAAGTCGCCGGCGTGCACGCCCTGGGGGCAGCGGACCTGCTGTACCTCACGGTCGACGAGGGACCCGACCTGCTGTGGGACACAGCCTCCGACACGTTCACCCCGGTGAGTTGTCCCGAAGGGGCAGAGCCGGAATCCCTGTACGCCTTCGCCGGCCGCGGCCCCTACCTCTGTATCCCGCCCGCGGACAGCCGCAGGCTGGGCAGTGGCCGGGCATGGCGGATGGTCTCGACGGACCGGTCGGAGGCCACGCCGATCCACCTGCTCCCACCAGAGGCGGACGGCAGTTGGTACGCGATCCCCAATGCGCTACGTGACTCGGACGCCGTTATCAACGCCGACGGCCACATGACGGCCCTTCGCGCGCGAGAACGGACCTATCCCACACCCGGCACCGCGCTGGAAGTCCACCTCCTGCCGACCGCCGCGACCGACCCCGAGCCTGTACGGCGCCGCTGGTGGCGCCGACCACGATCGCCCCGTATCGCGGGAAGCGTGTTCCAGCTGGACCGCCGGGTGGACCAGGTGGTCGCCGCGGAGGACTCCGAGCCCGGACGCTTCTACGCCGTCAGTGGCAGCCTGCTGACGGGATTCTCCCTGGAGTGGGAGGAAGAGACCACGCAGGAACGGCCCGACGAGCTCAGCGGCCGGATCACGCGCCCGGAGCCGCAGGAACTCGCTCCCGTCCTGTACAAGGACCACGAGAGCTATGACGCCGGCGCACGCATCCGCCATGTGCTGCCCTGCCCGGGCGAAGGGGTTGCTCTGTTCACCGAGGACGGGGTCACCTTCATCTCGGCCGGGTCGCGCTGAGAGAGACTCGGTCCAGACAGGCTGGCGTTCCGTCGGTCCGCCCCCGACGGCGGCCCCTTCAGCATTGCGGACCTCGACGTGCGCCTGGACGTTCTCCAGCTTCAGGCTGAGGCTGCCGGTGAGTTTCACGGACAGACCGTCGGAGTTGCCGCACTCCAGCACGAAAGCCGACACGGAGCCGAAGTCGATACGTTCTCGACGACACGCGCATCGGGCCCGGCTCGCTCCTGCGCCGCATGGCCGCCGACCCTGGACCCGACGCCGCGAGCGTGGTCCGGCGAAACGCGGCGGACGCCGTACGGCAAGCCCTGAGTAGAGCGCCGCAGGCCGCCTCGGTCCGGGACATCGTGCAGGACTGGTGGCGCGACCAGGCCCCGACCACCGGCGTCACGGTCCGCGACGACATGCGTCAGGACGTCGTACGCCGTCGGTGCCGCCGCCGGTCCGGTGGCGCCCGGCATGCACGGCAGCAGAACGGGCACCGTCGGCGGCGGTGGGGGCGGCGGCACCGACATGGGCGACATGGACATGGGCGGGTCGCACGAGGGAGGCCGCTGATGGGCGCGGAATCCGTGACCGCCTTGGTGACCACCGACCTGACCGTCGGCGGAATGACCTGCGCGGCCTGTGTGAGACGTGTCGAGAAGAAGCTCGGCAAGCTGGACGGCGTCACGGCGACCGTCAATCTCGCCACCGGGCGGGCCCGGGTGAGCCATCCGGCGGAGATCAGCCCGCAGGAACTCGCCGAGACCGTGGAGAAGGCCGGCTACACCGCCGCGCTGCCCGAGCCACCCAAGAAACGGCCACCGGAGGACGGCGGCGAGGCCGAGGGCGCTCGGCAGGAACGCGACCGGCTGCTGATCACCGCCTTGCTCGCGCTGCCGGTGCTCGTGCTGTCGATGGTGCCCGCCTTGCAGTTCCGCAACTGGCAGTGGCTCTGCTTCGTGCTCACCGCGCCTGTCGCCGTGTGGGGCGCCTGGCCCTTCCATGCGCGGGCGGTACGGGGGTTGCGGCACTCGGCGGCCACCATGGACACCCTGGTCTCCCTCGGGGTGGTCGCCTCCTTCTCCTGGTCCGCGTACGCGCTGGTCCTCGGTGGCGCAGGGGATCCCGGCATGCGGATGCCGTTCAGTCTGGTGCCCTCCGCCTCCGACGGTGTCGCGCACATCTACCTCGAAGCGGCCGTCGGCGTACCGCTGTTCGTGCTGGCCGGCCGGTTCCTGGAGGCGCGGGCCCGGCGTGGGACCGGGGCGGCGCTGCGGTCGCTCGCCCAACTCGCCGCCAAGGAAGTCGCCGTACGGGAGGGCGGCATCGAACGGCTCGTACCTATTGAGGAGTTGGGGGTCAGGCAGGTCTTCGTTGTGCGCCCGGGGGAGCGGGTCGCCACCGACGGTGAGGTGATGGAGGGGAGTTCGGCGGTCGATCTGGCTCTTGTCACCGGAGAGAGCGAACCCGTCGAGGTCGGCCCCGGCTCTGCCGTGGTCGGCGGGGCCGTCAACGCCGGTGGACTGCTGCTGGTGCGGGCCACCGCGGTCGGCGCCGACACCCAGCTCGCGCGGATCACCCGACTGGTGACCGAGGCTCAGGCGGGAAAGGCGCGGGCGCAGCGGCTGGCGGACACGGTGGCCGGAGTCTTCGTGCCCGTCGTGCTGGCGCTGGCCGTCACGGCGCTCGGGTTCTGGCTCGGCGCGGGTGCCGATCCGCAGGCGGCGATCACGGCGTGCGTGGCCGTGCTGGTAGTGGCCTGCCCGTGCGCCCTCGGGCTCGCGACGCCGACCGCGCTGATGGCCGCGACCGGGCGCGGCGCCCAACTGGGCGTGCTCGTCACGGGTCCGCAGGCGTTGGAGGGGCTCCAGGACCTCGACGCCGTGGTGCTGGACAAGACCGGCACGCTCACCTCCGGGCATATGAGTGTCGCCCGGGTCACCGTTGTACCGGACGGTCTCGGCCGGGAGGCCGTACTGCGGCTGGCGGGAGCCGTGGAGCAGGGCTCGGAGCATCCGTTGGGGCGGGCCATCACCGCGTACGCCCGGCGGGAGCTGGATCAACAGCTTCCCGGGGTGGGCGAGTTCAGCGCGCTGCCGGGGCGGGGTGTGCAGGGCCGGGTCGACGAGCACCTCGTCGAAGTACTCGCTCCGGAAGACGAGTTGCCTGCCGGACTGTCGGTGGCAGAAGCCGCGGCCCATACCCCGGTGCTGGTGTACGTGGACGGCAATGCCGAGGCCCTCATCGAGGTCGGGGATGTCGTACGACCGGGCAGTTACCGGGCCGTGGACCGGCTGCGGCGACTCGGTGTACGTCCGATACTCGCCACCGGTGACAGGGAGGCGCCCGCCCAGGCTGTCGCGAAGGCCCTGGGCATCGAAGAGATGCACGCCCGCTGCACCCCCGAGGACAAGGCCGACCTCGTACGGGATCTGCAGGTGGAGGGGTACCGGGTCGCGGTCATCGGCGACGGCGTGAACGACGCCGCCGCCCTGGCCGGCGCCGACCTCGGGATCGCCATGGGCACCGGCACGGACGTGGGCATCGGGGCAGCCGACGTCACCCTCGTACGCGGGGACATCGAGGCGCTCGCGGACGCGGTCCGCCTAGCCCGGCGCACGTTGGGCACGATCCGCGCCAACCTCGTGTGGGCGTTCGGCTACAACGTCGTCACCGTGCCGCTGGCCATGGTCGGCCTGATGAATCCGATGGTGGCCGCGGCTGCGATGTCGGCCAGTTCGGTGCTGGTGGTCTGCAACAGCCTGCGGCTGCGCGGCTGGCAGCCCTCGCCCGCCCGGAGGCGTACCCGATGAACCCTCAGAACCTCTGGCGGCCGACTCGACGCCGTCTCACCGACAGCCTGCTCGCCGCCATCGCGCCCGTCGCCGCGTTCAGCCTCGCTCTCGGGGGCCTGACGACATGGGTGACGGCCGGGAAGGCGGGCAGCCCGGCCCGGATCGCCGTGTCGAACGGGCGGGTGTTCCTGCCGTATGGGAACAGCACGGAGACCGCGGCCTTCTTCGACGTGATGAATCTGGGCGGCGCGGACGATCGGCTGGTCGGCGTGACGACGCCCGCGGCCCCGGGCGGGGCCGAACTCACCCGTCATCGCATGGCCGGGAGCGCGGCTGCCACCCGGGAGAGCGTGACTTCGGTTGCCATCCGGGCGGGCGGTGAGCTGTCCATGTCGCCGCAGGGCCTGGACGTGACTCTGCAGCCCAAGGCGGGGTGGCGGGCGGGTGACCTCGTGTCGTTCACGCTGCACTTCGAGCACAACAAGCCGATCAGGACGATTGCGGTGGTGATCCGCCCGAGCGGTCGGGCCTCGTGATCAGCGGGTCCATACAAACCCCACAAAAGTGAATATCCGGCGCTTCCCGCTCGTATACATGGGTGGGATGAGCGATCGGAGGTACCGGCTCATGACCGTCGACCACCGGCAGATCCAGGACTTTGCCCTCCGGCATCCGAGCAGCACGCTGGGGGTGACACGGCGCGGAGTGGAGATCGCGCTGGGAGCGCTGTGGCTGGTGGACGGGGCGCTGCAGTTCCAGCCTCCATGTTCACCCGGGGCTTCTTGGTGGACACGCTGGGCATGGCAAACATGGGCCTGCCCGGACCCGCGGCGACGGTGGAGTACGACGGCCGGCATTGCGCTGGCGGTCGCCACCGGCCTCCTCGGCCGGGACCTCGGCGGACTCCTCACCGGCCACGCCACCGACCCCGGCACCGGTCCTCCACTGGTGCTGTTCGCTCTGACGCTGTGGCCGCGCGCGACCCTCCACACGGAGCACCCACCGACTCCCGCACACGCCCACGGTCAAGGAAACGTCGGGCCGAAGTCCCGCTGAGTTCCCGCCCATTTCAGTGGCCTGGATCACACGCTGCGGATTGAGTGGGGGTACCTGTGGATATCCGTACCCCCACCTGACGAGCGACGCCCGGATGCAAGGATGAGGCGCCATGACAGCAGGGTGGTGTTCTCGCACGCTAAGGGCCGCGGTGTTCGCGGCCGTCTGTGTGCTGCTCGCCGCCCTGGGCCACATCCTGATGTCCGGGAGCGACGTGCCCGCCTGGGCGCTGGCCGCCGGGGCGGCTGTCACCGGTGGCGTGGGCTGGTGTCTGGCGGGGCGGGAGCGTGGGCTGCCGTTGATCGTGGCGGCCGTGGTCGCCGCCCAGGCTGCACTGCACGAGGCGTTCTCTTTCGCGCAGTGGACCACCGAGGCGTCCGGGGCGTCGGCCTCCATGGACATGAGCGGCATGGGCTCCATGGATATGGGGTCGATGCACATGGGCTCCATGGACTCGATGGACATGGCCCACATGGATCACATGGGTCACGCGGCGTCCGGCGGTTCGTCGTCGGGCATGCTCGCCGCCCACCTGCTCGCCGCGCTGCTGTGCGGGCTGTGGCTGGCGTACGGCGAGAAGGCCGCCTTCCGCATCCTGCGGGCCGTTGCCGGATGGCTGGCCGTACCGCTACGGCTGCTGCTGGCCCTGCCAGCCACCCCGGAGCGCCCGCGCCCGCACCTGCGGCGCCGCCCCTCGGGCCCGGCGCCGCGTCTCCTCCTGCTCGTCCACGCGATCACCTCTCGGGGCCCTCCCGTGGGGACGGCTGTCGCCTGACGACAGCCGGCTTCCCGAGGCTGCCCATGCGCGCCTCGGGCCACGGCCGTACGACCGCACCAGCGCCGTAGCGCTCGTGCCGTAGGCCGTCTCCCCACTCACCGGACCGCCCGCGCCCTCGTGCGCCCCGGCCCGGATCAAGGATCCCGAGAAGGACACCAGGTGATTACCTCCGCACTGCCCACCTCGCGCACCCAAAGCGGTAAAGGTGACAAAACGGCAGCCCTCGACGAGTCGATCACGGCCTGCGCACTCGCCGCCCGGAGCGGCGACGCCGACGCGGTCGAGCAGTTCGTGCGCGCCCTGCAGCGGGACGTCCAGCGCTACGTCGCCCATCTGTGCGCCGACCCACAGGCTGTGGACGACCTCGCCCAGGACACGTTCCTGCGCGCGCTCGGCAGCCTGCACCGCTTCGAGGGCCGCTCCTCGGCGCGCACGTGGCTGCTGTCCATCGCCCGCCGGGCCGTCATCGACAGCTACCGGTACGTCGCCGCTCGCCCGCGCCTGTCCGACGTGCCGGACTGGCAGTTGGCCGTCGAGCTGTCCCAGCCGTGCGACCTGCCCGGCTTCGACGACGGCGTCGCGCTGCTGGACCTCCTGGCGGCACTCCCCGAGGAGCGCCGCGAGGCGTTCATCCTCACGCAGATGGTCGGCCTGCCCTACGCGGAGGCCGCCGAGGTCAGCGACTGCCCGATCGGCACGGTCCGCTCCCGCGTGGCCCGTGCCAGGGCCAGCCTGATGGACCTGCTGGAGGAAGCGGAGGAGCCCGCCGAGCTGGCGGTGGTCTAAGCCGCTTCCTACCGGGGTGTTGGGGCGGTCCGTCCCGACACTCTCGGCAGCACCTCATTCGGGGCGGTGGAGAAGGGGGTCTTGGCGCCCATGCAGTCGGTGACGGATCACGGTGTCCAGCCCGGCCTCTTCGAGTACTCGGGCGGCGACCGAGTCGCCGACGCCCGTCTAAACGATCGCCTCCCGCAGCCGCCCGTGGTCGAGATCCACGCCGTGCACGGTGCCCGGTTTGCGGCCGACTTCGACCACGACCTCGCTCACCCCCAGCACCTCGGAGACCTCTTCCCTGATGGTTGCAGCGCAGTGCTCGCAGCTCATTCCGATGACGCTGTACTGCTTCTGGGCCATGGCACAACTCCTGGATGCCGGTGAGGCTTTGGGGAGGCTTACCGATGCGCAGGGGCGGTGTTACGTGGGGCCTCGTCGCTACATGAGTCGGAGAGACGGAGCTCGAAGACAGGTGGAGGAGGAGGCGGCCGGAATGGCGACCCGCCGATACGACGTCGAAAGGGTCCACCTGGAGTGGCCTGGCAACCCCGGCCCGGGCCGTTCAGGCACCTCCGCAGGCGGCCCGCGAGCCCTCTGAGGTGGCCCCGTTCCGGGCGCATGGCCTGGGCGGGATCCGATGACAGCGGGCCAGCCGGAAGGCCGTCGAGGCTTAGCCGCCCTCGGCCATGCAGTGTTTCAGCAGGTCGGCGGCGATCGGGTCGACGATCCGGTAGCGGACCACCCGCCCGTTTTTCTCGCCAGCGACGATGCCGGCGGCGCGCAGGAGCCGCAGGGCCTGGGAGACGGCGGGGTCGTTCATGCCGGTCGCGATCGCGAGGTCCGAGACGGCGAGAGGGCCCGTCTGACGCAGAGCTATCAGGAGAGCGAGGCGTCCGGGGTCGGCGAGCAGGGAGAACCGCTCAGCCCAGGCGCGGACGTGGTCGGGCTCACCGATGGCGGCAATGGCGTCGCAGACACGGTGCCCGTCGATGGTGCGACGGTCGGCGCGTTCGGCGGGGACGAGATGCATGAGGGCATCCTCGCAGGTAGCCGATGTGATCTTGAATACCTGCGTTAATGCGCAGCTATGCAGGCGTGAGTGGTCGCCAGTACGGTGGGCGGGCCGTGGTGTTCGGGAAGACCGGTGACAGTCCTTCGCCAATCGGGGGATTCAGGCCGGCGCGGCCCTCGCCACTGTGATCGGGGAGTTTCCGTCCCAGTCGTGCATGGTCACTGTTCGCCGCCCGGCGAACGGGAAGGCCGGGACGGACACGCGCGCACCCGTAAGCCAGGAGACCGGCCACGGCACTTCACGAAATGATCCACGAGGTGCTGGAGCGTGACCGTATGACCCTGCCCACCGGGCCTGCCCAATTTCGCTGGCGGCGCGAGGACACCGTCCGTACCGCCGGACTGCTGGCGGTGATCGCCGCGCTGCACGTCGTGGCGTTCGGCATCCTGTTCCTTCTCGTCGTGCCGGGGCACTACGAGGTCGGTTCCAAGGCGTTCGGGATCGGCCTCGGGGTGACCGCGTACACGCTGGGCATGCGGCACGCGTTCGACGCCGATCACATCGCCGCGATCGACAACACCACGCGCAAGCTGATGGCCGACGGCAAGCGGCCGGTGTCGGTCGGCTTCTGGTTCGCGCTCGGGCATTCCAGCGTGGTGGTCGTCATGGCCGCGCTGGTCGCCGGAGGCACGCAGCTCGCCGGCACCCTGATGAACGACAACTCCCGGACCCACCAGGTGCTCGGCACCGTGGGCACCACGGTCTCCGGCAGCTTCCTGTACCTCATCGCCGCCCTCAACCTCGCCGCGCTGTTCGGCATCGTGCGCGTCTTCAGGGCGATGCGGGCCGGACGCTACGACGAGACGGAGCTGGAGGCGCACCTGGACTCGCGCGGCTTCATGAACCGCCTCCTGGGCCGTCTCACCAAGTCCATCCGTCGACCCGGCCAGATGTTCCCTCTCGGCTTCCTGTTCGGGATCGGTTTCGACACCACGACCGAGGTCCTGCTTCTCGCCCTGGCCGGCAACGGCGCAGCCGCCGGGCTGCCGTGGTACGCGATCCTGTGCCTGCCCCTCCTCTTCGCGGCGGGCATGAGCCTGTTCGACACGCTCGACGGCACCTTCATGAACTTCGCCTACCAGTGGGCGTTCTCCAACCCGGTGCGCAAGGTGTTCTACAACCTCACCATCACCGGCCTGTCCATCGCGGTGGCCTTCTTCGTCGGCACGATCGAACTGGTCGGGGTGCTGCACGAGAAGCTCGATCTGCGCGACGCGGTGACCGGCTGGATCGCCGGCCTGGACCTGGACAACGTCGGTTACATCATCGTCGGCCTGTTCCTGGTCGTGTGGGCGGCGGCGCTGGCGTACTGGCGCCTGGCCAAGGTGGAGCAGAAGTGGGCCGCCCGTCTCGCCGAGGGCGGCTGACACTCGACGCGTGTTCCACTGTCGGGCCGCGTGTCCGCGTCGGCGAGGAGCGGGAACACCCTGCGGAGGAGTGGCTTCCCCGGGCAGGGCGCGGTGGTAGCGCTCGTGCCCAGGTGAGGAGTGGGTCCCCGGCGGTACGCAGGCCGCCGGGTTCGAGCCGGGCTCGCTGCCGGGTCCTTGCTGGGCGTCCGGGAGCGGTCGCTCGTGGCCATGCAGAGTTCTGCGGCCCGGGGTCGCGTTCGTAGCGGGCGATGAGCCGTGGCTGGGGCGGGAACTACGCGACCGGTGCGACCGACTAATATAGGGCAAGTCGTGCTACTGCCGAAGAGCGAGCAGGTCCCGGGCGCCTCAACCTGCGCGCCGAACATCCCGGTTGGCCTTCGGCGCCCTCCTCACGACCACCCTGACGGTCCTGCTCACCGGCTGCGGAGGAGACTCGGCCGGCCATGCATCCGCCCACAGCGGAGCCTCCGCCTCGTCCTCCGCCCACGGCATGCAGGGCATGTCCGACAAGGCGATGGGGGACCCCTCAGCCACCCCCGCCTACAAGTTGCCCGGAGCGAAGGTGGTGAAGGGCACCTTCAAGATGCTCGACACCCGCCCGCCTGGCATGAACGACGTCAAGGGCACGGCCTGGCTCGCCCAGGGCACCAAGGGCACCACCGTCACCGTCTCCCTGACCGGCCTCAAAAGCGGGGCACGTCTACATGGCCCATCTGCACGCCCAGCACTGCTCAGCGGACAACGGCGGGAGCCACTTCCAGTTCGACAAGGGCGGCCCGACCATGCCCCCGAACGAGATCCACCTGATGTTCACCGCCGACAAGTCCGGTATGGGCATGACCACGGTGACCAACTCCCGCAAGACCGGCAAGGACGCGGTCGCCATCGTCGTCCACCCCCACGAGGCACAGGACAACCGGATCGCATGCGCCGACTTCGACTTCTGACGGCGTCGGCCGCACCCGTCGCGTGCGCGGGTGCGCTGCTGCTCCTCGGCGGCGCACCCGCACAGGCCCACACCGCTCTCAAGAACGCCGCACCGGCACCCGGAGCCACGGTCGCAG
Source organism: Streptomyces sp. DF42 (assembly GCF_058267695.1). Lineage (NCBI taxonomy): Bacteria > Bacillati > Actinomycetota > Actinomycetes > Kitasatosporales > Streptomycetaceae > Streptomyces > Streptomyces sp. DF42. The sequence continues at coordinate 7,778,776 of NZ_CM177859.1, forward strand.
CCGGGACCAAGGTAGTCAGGCTGACGTTCGACAACCTGACCACCGGAATCGCACCGGAGATCAGGGTGGTCGGGCCGGACGGCAACGACATCCCGGTCGGACGGCCGGTCGTCACCGACACCACCACGGCCTGTGCCGCAGTGTCCCCGCTGCCCAAGGGCGTCATCACCCTCATCTACCCCCTCACCGCGGGAGACGGGGACGCCCAGTCCAACGCCTACCAGTTCGAGGCCGCCGACGGCGCCAAACCCGCCAGCACCCCGGCGGCCTGCGCGGACCTGAGCCTGCCGGCCCCAGAGACGAGAGGCTCGGACACCGTTGCGGGCATGAGCCGTACCACCGCGACCGCCGCTCTCGCGGGGGCGTTCGCCGCGGTGGCGGGCGGGGGATTCCTCGCCGCCCGCGCGCTGAGACGCCGCAGAACCCTGGAAGGGGGCATCGGCGAGTGACCTTGCGTCCGGACTCCCGTACTCCGGGCGGGAGTCCGGGCCTCGGCGACGGACTCTCTGAGCCCGCCGGCCGCCGCCCGCACCGGGCGGGGCATGGCGACGTGGCGGTCGGCAGGCACAGACCGGGCCACGCTCGGGAAGGCGAATTCCATCGTGGCCCGGGTGCCGTCATCGCGGCACGACAGCGGGCTGACAGCGCACGGGCCGGGGCGGGGACCTCCGCGTCCCGCTCCCTATATGTATTGCTCCGGGAGAGTGGCAGTCGCCACAGCCGGGAACTCGCCGAGTCGGCACCCCGACTCAGTGGTGGACGGCACCGGATGAACGCGTGAACTGGTGCATTCGTATCAAGAGGCACATGAAAGCCTCACCAGCACCCAGGAGTTGGGCCATGGCACAGAAGCAGTACCTCGTCACCGGCATGACCTGTGAGCACTGCGCCGCGAGCATCACCGAAGAGGTCTCCCAGGTCCCCGGCGTCACCGACGTGAACGTCGACGTCACGGCGGGATCGGTCGCCGTCAGTGGCGCGGACCTGGGCGACGCACGACTGCGGGCGGCGATCGTGGAGGCGGGGTACGAGGTCGCCGAGACCGCCGCGGCCTGAAACACGTGTTCCGCGCTCGGCCGTCAGACGGTCCCCGGCCTCGACGGCCGAGCGTGAGGGCTTCGCAACGGGCTTGTGTCAGTACGCGCCAGGACCCCTGGGCCCGGGAACGGGACGGTGTCCGCGCGGGCCCGAGACTGCCCGGTTCGCCGCGATGTGCAGCCCCCCGCTAGTCACCAACCCCGCGACGGCACCGACCAGAGCCCCCGGCATGCCTCCGACGAAGGAGCCCAACCAGGCGTATCCCGCGCCGAGCACCACCGTGGTCAGCACGGACAGAGACCACACCTTGATCAGGCGTTGGCCTACAGCTGTCCATCTGCGTGCATGAACGACCGGCCGCTCCCAGGGCCACGCCCCGTCCGTGACGGTCCCCTGCCTGCCGAGTGCTTCGGCCACGGAATCCCACCCCTGTTTCCCTGCCGCTGTCCCGCCCGCCGCGTCCGGCCATGGATGGCCCGACGGTTACCTCCCCATGCCGGGCCCCGGACAACAGCGGACCGACAGGCTTCTGCGGCACGGTGTCTGAGAGCGGGGCGGGGCGAGCCCCGGTTCGGGCGGAACCGCGTCACCCGCGAGCCGGTCACCTTTAGGCGAACAGGGCGAGCATGACCGCCATCCCCAGCGCCATCGCGGCATGACACGCGGGGGCCAGGGCACCGGAGGGTGCCGCCTGAGCCACGCAGCCGTCCTCCGGCCGCCGCTCCTCTGCGTGCCTGTTCCGTGCCCGGTCCAGCGCACGGGTCAACCAGACGAGCCCGAGCCCGCCGAGGACGATCGCGAGCAGGATCGCCGTGGCGACGGGGCCCGCCCCGGTCAGCCTCGTGGAGGCGAGCCCCGAACCACCCGACATGTCCATTCCGGCCATGTCATGCGCCCCGTCCGAGCCGGTGCCGCCGGACGTCCTCCCGGAGGAGGCCATCGCCGCCACCATCCACGCCATGGCGGCCATCATCACCACGTGCGGGAGGGAGGCGAACACGGCCCGACCACGGGTTCCGTCTTGCGCACGGAACGGAGCGGCGGCGACGAACCACACGGCGCCGACGCAGAACAGCACGACCTGCGGAACGGCCGGCAGGTCCATACCCCGCGGCCAGGCCATCGCGATCATCAGCACCGCCATGGCCGCGTGCAGGGCGTGATCCACCCGTTCCGCGATGCCGGTCCGGGGCGACACCGTCCTCCACACCCCGTACACGACAGACACGGCGAACATCAGACTCAGTACCCAACGAAGCCCGCTCGCGGCAATCACCGGACCACCCAACTCCAGGGCGCCGCAGGGCGCCGACGAACAGATGCAGGGCCGTGCGCACCAGGTGAGAAACCGACCTGGCGTACGGCCACAACAGGAGTCGGGGCAGCACCTGTATGAGTTCCATGAGCCTGGGTATGGAAGCGATCACACCGGGCGGTGCGCGCGAGCTGAGCGGAGGTGCACCTCGGGTGGCACAGGGGCACGGCCGTGACCTGGTGTAGAGCTGCGGCGGTGACGCCCGCTTGGGACACCTACAGCATCAGCGCGCGGGCGATAACGGCCAGACGGCCCTTTCCTGACAGTTCAGGCTCGACAGCAGCAGAGCGAGCCCTGGGGTCCGGACAACGGGCGCAGCTTCCCTGCCCGTTGTCCACATCCCAGTAGGAGTAGAACTGGCAGTGACGCCTGACGATATCGGCTCCGGCCCGTGCCGAAGGGCGCGGGCCGGAGCCGCGTACGAACACGCATGAGGGTGGGTGGTCAGTCCACGGATCGGACGGTGGGCATGGCGAGGGCGACCGGCCCGGCGCCGGCACCGCTCTTGCAGGAGTCGTGGCAGTCCTTCTCCAGGCTGCAGCACAGGGAGCAGATCGCCCCGGAGTGGAAGGAGCAGTTGGCCACGTCGGGCCGCTCGAAGTCGGTGGTGCACACGGTGCAGGTGAGGGTGACCGCCGACGGCAGGCCGTCGCTGCCGAGCAGCGGTTCCGCCAGGTCGTCGACGCGGGCGATGTAGTACTTGCCCTTGGTCAGCACCGCGAAGAGCGGCGAGAGCACCATGGCCAGGAACAGGGCGATGAACGGGGAGTACGCCTTGCCGTAGTCGCCGAAGGCGTTGAAGTACGCGGCGATGGAGACGGCCGAGGCGATGAGCATCGAGCCGAAGCCGACCGGGTTGAAGTTGTACAGGTGGGCCCGCTTGAACTCGATGTACGAGGGGCTGAGCTTCAGCGGCTTGTTGATGACGAGGTCGGCGACGACCGCGCCGATCCAGGCGATGGCCACGTTGGAGTAGAAGCCCAGCACCGTGTTGAGGAAGCCGAAGACGCCGCCCTCCATCAGGGCCAGGGCGATGCCGACGTTGAGGAAGATGTAGACCACGCGGCCGGGGTGCCGGTGGGTCAGCCGGGAGAAGAAGTTCGACCAGGACAGTGAACCCGAGTACGCGTTCGTCGAGTTGATCTTTATCTGGGAGAGGATCACGAAGAACGTGGCCAGGCCCAGTGCGACGGGCGCGGCGAAGGTCTTGAAGCCGTGCACGTACTGCTGGATGGGCTCGTTGGCCTTGCTCAGCCCGACGCTGCCGGCGATGTAGAAGGCGAGGAAGGCCCCGCCGATCTGCTTGGCCGCACCGAGCACCACCCAGCCCGGTCCCGCGCTGAGCACGGCGCCCCACCACTTCTTCGAGTTCTCCGGCGTCTTGTCGGGCATGAAGCGCAGGTAGTCGACCTGCTCACCGATCTGCGCGATCAGTGACAGCGCCACGCCCGCGCCCGCGCCGATGCCGAGCATGCTGATGCTGGAGCCGGTGGGAGAGTTGCCGGCGAAGTGCGTGAACTGCGAGAACTTGCGCGGCTCCTGGATGGCGATGGACACGAACGGCGCGACCATCAGCACCAGCCAGACCGGCTGCGTCCACACCTGCATCTTGGACAGCGCCGTCATGCCGTAGATCACCAGCGGCAGGATGATCAGCGAACAGATCAAGTACCCGACGGCGAGCGGGATGTGCAGCCCCAGCTCCAGGGCCTGCGCCATGATCGAGCCCTCGAGGGCGAAGAAGATGAAGGTGAAGCTGGCGTAGATCACCGAGGTGAGGGTCGAGCCGAGATAGCCGAAGCCGGCACCCCGGGTCAGCAGGTCCATGTCGATGGAGTACTTCGCCGAGTAGTACGAGATCGGGATGCCGGTCAGGAAGATGACCACCGCCGCCGCGAGGATGGCCACCATCGCGCTGGAGAAACCGTTGGAGATGGCGATGGAGCCGCCGATGGCGAAGTCCGCGAGATACGCGATGCCGCCCAGCGCCGTCGTGGCCACCACATAGGGCGTCCAGCGGCGGAAGGACTTCGGCGCGTAGCGCAGCGAGTAGTCCTCCAACGTGTCGTTCTGCGCCCAGTTGTTGTACGTCCGGCCGCCCGCACTCGCCGGTGGCGCTTCCTTGTCGACGATCTCCGTCACGACGCTTCCCTCTTCCGCACGCAGGGCCACAACCCGGATGACCCCGGGTGTTTTCACGGAAGAGTCAGGTCCCAGTGTTTCTTGAGCGTTTCGCGTCCTTTAAAAGCAAGGTCTTTAACGGGCCTTTATGTGACGCGCGTAGAAAATAGGACGGCGAGAATTGAAGAAGGCCGTTCCGGGTGTCCTGGTATGCCCCTGAGCTGGTCGCTTTGTTGCAGTCCGGGGCTGCGGTTGAGTGGGCCACGCGGACTCCGGCAGTAATTCCCTGCCGAAGGGTCGGGCGAGCGGGGGCTGTTTAGGCAGACAGGGGAATTCCGTGATTGCGTACGTTCTGACGACGGCTTCGTCGGTGCCCGTCTCGCGCCTCCCGGTGGGGATGCGGGATAGCGGGTGCCCAGTGCGGCGCGGTCGTGGATGGCGACATGCCTGCACCTGCCTCGCTTGATACTTCCCATAGAAAGTATTTCCGTGGCAGGGTATTGTCAACGGCCTCGCAGAACAGCAACTTGCTGGGTGTGCTGACCGGCGCCAACTGAAGGGCGGGGGGTCAGAGTTGGGCGACGATGTGGAAGTCGAAGGCGTCCGCCCGGGCCAGATACAGCCGTTGGGCGAGATGGTTGCCGTCCAGCCGCAGCACGCCCCGCGGCCCCTCGTAGGACACCGCGTCTCCCACCGCGCACATCGCCCGCACCTCCAGCGACCGTGCGCGCTCGGCCAGTGCCGCCAGCAGCCGTACCCCTTCGAAGCACGACTCGCCCAGACTCCCCACGACGGGTGCGTGCACCCCGAACCGGGCCGCGTAACGGGCGCTGAAGTCCAGGCTCTCGGCGGTCGCGAGGGTCTCGAAGTACCCGGCCGTCGCCCACAGCCCGTCGGTGGCCTCGGCGCCGGTGGCCAGCAGGATGTTCTCGTCCATGTGGGTGCTCAGGCGCAGACACCGCTGGTGCAGGCCGTATGCGGCGAAAGCCCGGTTGAAGCGGGCAGCGTCGTCCCCGATCAGCAGCATCAGCACCGCGTCGGCCTCGCTCCGCTCGATCCGGCGCAGCACCGGCGCGAAGTCGTGCGTCCCCAGCGGCACGAAGACCTCGTCCCGCACCAGGCCGCCACAGGCCCGGGCATACCGGCGCGCGGTACGGGCGGTCACGCGCGGCCACACATAGTCGTTGCCCACCGTGCACCAGCGCCGCGCGCCGGTGGCCTCGGCCAGCAGCCGCATCGCCGGGAGCAGTTGAGCGGCGTCGGTCTCGCCGGTCAGGAAGATTCCGGGGGTGCGCTCGCCGCCCTCGTACTGGGCGGTGTAGACGTAGGGCACACGGCCGGCGATCCGCGGCAGCAGTGCCTGGCGCACCGCCGAGGTGTGCCAGCCCAGCACTCCGTCGACGGCGCGCAGCGACACCAGGGCCTCGACCTCGGCGGCCACCTGCTCGGGCGGTCCCCCGCCGTCCACCGTGACGAGCCGGACCTCCCGGTCCAGCACACCGCCCGCGGCGTTGAGCTCTTCCATGGCCAGTTGCGCAGCCAGCTCGCACGAAGGGCCGAAGACTCCCGCCGGCCCTTGCAACGGCACGACCAGGGCCACGACCAGCGCGGTGCTCGCTTCACCGTTCCCTCTGGGCGGCACCGGCTGCACAGACCACCTCCGTGAGGGCATCGGGCGCGCGGATCCCGGTCCGGGCCCCGGCGCCCTCGCGGAGGCTCGTAATCTGCCCGAACAGTAGACCTAGTGGAAGGACACCGGCAATGCCGTCCGAACCCTCCTCGCCGGACCTCGCCCACCTGCTCAGCCATGCCGAGCGACGCCTGGTGCAGCGTTTGGTGGGGGTGCTGGCGGAGGAGGGTTGCTCGGTGGAGGAGTGGCGTGTCCTGTCGGCCGTCGTCGACGGTCGGGGCCATCCGATGACCGGGATTGCCGGGCATGTCCTCATGCCGGCGCCCAGTCTGACCAAGCTCGTGGACCGCATGGTCGCCGGCAACCTGGTCTACCGTCGCCCCGATCCTGATGACCGTCGCCGCGTTCTGCTGTACCTGACCGCCCGGGGTCGCATCCTCCACGACCGCGCCGCCCGCCGCGTCCAGGCCGACCAGGCCCGGCTCCTCGATGCCGTGGACGACCAGGGAGAACTCGCCCGGCTGCTGTCCGTGCTCACGGCGACTGCGGACGGGCTGCCTGCCGTAGCGCCAAGTCGGCCGCAGGGCTGAGTGTCTCCGCCTCGGCCGATGCGGAGGCTCGCGCGTGCTCAGACGGGGAGCGCAGCCAGCGTGCGGGCCGGGTGGCGCGGGCCCGGGAAGACGGCGATGCCCTTGCCGTCGGGGGAGGGGTGGGTCACCTGCGCCCAGCCCTGGCGGCGGTAGAAGGACATCGCCCGGGGAGACCGGACGGAGGTCAGCAGCCAGCAACGGCCCTCGGGGGCTCCTCCGTGACCGCCGCGAGCAGATCGCCGGCGAGGCCCGTTCCCCTGGCGTCGGGGCGCACGGCCAGTTCGTCGATCTCCCGGGCCCCGTCAGCCACTCCACGGCGCGTTCGGTGCCCAGTCCGGCAGCCGCCTGCGGATAGCAGCGGTCCGTGGGGAAGGGAGAGAGGGGGGTCCACGCGGTCGCGAACCTCATGACCTCCGAGCCCTCGAAGGCGAGGGCGGCGGTGAAGCCGGGTCTGCGTACGTTCACCGGCAGACGGCCCACGAACTCGACAGCCCTTCTCCTCGCCCTCGTCCCAGGGCGGAGAGCAGAACGCTTCCACGTAGACGGAGTGCAGGGCCTCGGTGTGCTCCGGCAGGTCCTTGCCGCGGAAGACGCGGATATCCGTGGTCATCGGGCGGTACCTGCCGGCGCGGTAGCCACCCGACGTAGGGCGCTGCCTTCCAGGGGTGCCGACGGGTCCATCGACGCGTCCTGGAGATCGGGCCCGGCCTCGTGACGTGCGAGAAGGTCGCCGTGAGTCGTGATCATTGTGCGGTGGTCTGGGCGCATCCTGGGGGCGGTCATGCGCAACGTCATGCTCATCGTGCGACACGACGCTTCGGCCGGTTCCGTACCCGGGAGTTGGAAATACTTCCGGACCATGGCTGGGGTGCCTGTGCCGTGAGCCGCCCTTGGCGGCCAATCCCGGACGAACCCTGCACGGGCCTCGCTGTAGCAGCACTCGATGCCCAGAACCATGGGAGGGCCCACCCCGTGTGCAATAAGCCTCCTTGGATATGCACCCAGTGCACGAGATCTGATCGACTGCGCCAGAGGAGGAGCCGGCGATCAGCGGTGAACTAGCCGGTTTCAAGGTGCCCTTCCCTTGGCCCACGACACACCATCGGCCCCGTTCCCAAGACCCAGGACAACCAGGAGCGGCGAGCGCGCCTTCACATCGTTCCGCATCTGGGTGAACTCCCGCTCAGGAACATCACGGCGGCAGAACTCCGCACGTACATCTCCACGTTGGAGGCGACAGTCTCCTCCGTCGACTACCGGCGCGGCATCCTGTCCGAGCTGTCCAGCATTCTGGAGGCGGCCGTCGACGACAAGCGGCTCCCCAGCAACCCCATGCACGCGAAGTCCGTCCGGTGGCTGAAGGCGCCGAAGGAGCGACACGAAGCGTGGCCGCTGGAGAGGGCACTCCGAGTCCGGGATGTGATCAGCCCTCGGCACCGGATATCCGTCGTAGTCGGACTCGGGTGCGGACTTCGTCAGGGTGAGGTCTTCGGACTGAGCCCGGAAGACATCGACTACGCCCGCAGCGTCCTCCACGTTCGTCGCCAGGTTCAGGCGATCAAGGGGAGGTTGTACTTCGCGCTACCGAAGGGGGCGAAGACACGCAGCGTCGACATGCCCTCCTCGGTGGCCGAGGAGCTGAAGCGTCACGTCGAAGAGTTCCCGCCGGTGGAGGTGGAGCTTCCGTGGGGGAAGCCGGAGGCGGACAAGCAGCGCAGGAAGTTCTCCCTCCTGCTCACCACCCGGTTCGGCAATGCCGTGGCGGTGAACACGTGGAATGCCTACACCTGGAAACCGGCGCTGGCCAAGGCCGGCATCATTCCGCCACGCGCCAAGGGTGCGAAGGACTGGCAGTGGGAGGCGGCGCCGAAGGACGGCTTCCACGTGCTGCGACACACCTACGTCTCGATCATGCTGGAGGCGGGGGAGTCCGTGGTGACCCTGGCGCGATGGCTCGGGCACGCCTCCCCGGCTATCCCGCTTGGTTACTATGCTCACTTCATGCCGGAGGCCGGAAGCAAGGGCCACACCGCCATTGACGGACTGCTGGGGAGACAGGGAGATGAGGATGCCGGCCGAAACTCCCCAGATTCTCCCCAGGGCTGATCGGGGAGATTTCCCTGAGTTGGACCGCGTTGGAGCGTGTCGTGGAATGTAAGGCAAATGAGCTGCGGGGCCTTGGAAGATGTTGAGAGAGGTTACCGCCACCAGCTACATCGCACCCTTGAGGTCAGGTGGTTCCGTCCCCGGCATCGTAGAGGCCGACGACCTGGGGACCTACGTCGTGAAGTTCACCGGCTCCGCCCAGGGCCGCAAGGCGCTGGTCGCCGAGGTGGTCGTCGGCGAGCTGGCCCGCGCCCTCGGACTGCGCTTCCCCGAGCTGGTCCTCGTCCACTTCGACCCGGCGATCGCCGACAGCGAGCCCCACCAGGAGGTGCGGGAACTCCACAGCGCCAGCGCGGGAGTCAACCTCGGCATGGACTTCCTGCCGGGCGCGAAGGACTTCACCCCGGAACTGGCGAAGAGCTTCCCGGTCGATGCGCTGGAGGCGGGCCGGATCGTCTGGCTCGACGCGCTGACGGTGAACGTGGACCGCACCGTCCACAGCTCGAACCTCATGGTCTGGCCCACACTCGGCACCGTGCCGCCACGCCTGTGGCTGATCGACCACGGGGCCGCGCTCGTCTTCCACCACCGCTGGGACGGCGCGGATCCCGCCAAGCGGTACGACTTCCGGCGTCACGCCCTCGGCCACTACGCCCCCGACGTGAGAGCGGCCGACGCCGAGCTGGCGCCGAAGGTGACGCGCGAGCTGCTGCGGGACATCGCGGCGGAGGTGCCCGACACCTGGCTGGCCGGCGAGGAGGGCTTCGCGACCCCGGACGACGTCCGCTCCGCGTACGTGGACTATCTCCACGCGCGCGTGGAGGCCTCCGCGGCCTGGCTTCCCACCGACTTCCCCACCCGGGAGGAACTCGCCGCCGAGGAGGCCGTGCGCGCGGCGAGGACGGAGCAGGGCCGCCCGAAGTGGCTGAAGCGGGTCCCCGACCTGCACGGCGAACCGGCGGCTGAACAGGATTGGTCGGTGCACCTCGGATGAACCGCGTTGGACAGGTGGTACAGATCGAGTACTGCACCCAGTGCCGCTGGCTGCCCCGCGCGGCCTGGCTGGCGCAGGAGCTGCTCACCACCTTCGAGACGGAGCTGACCGAGCTGTCGCTCAAGCCCGGCACGGGTGGCGTCTTCGTCGTCCGGGTCGACGACGAGGTGGTCTGGGACCGCCGCGAACAGGGCTTCCCCGAGCCGACGGCCGTGAAGCGGGCCGTACGCGACCGAGTGGCCCCGGACAAACCCCTGGGCCACTCGGACAAGCCTGCTTCCTGAAGGGTCAGCCCCTGAGCTGCTGGTACGCGGGCAGCGTCAGGAAGTCCGCGTAGTCGTCGTCGAGGGAGACCGTCAGCAGCAGGTCGTGGGCCTGCTGCCAGTGGCCGGCCGCGAAGGCCTCCTCGCCGATTTCCTTGCGGATCGTGTCGAGCTCCTCGGCGGCGATCTCGCGGGCCAGCTCCGGGGTGGCCGTCACTGTGCTTCCCGCGTGCTCGAACTCGACGCCCGCGTTGATCCACTGCCAGATCTGCGAGCGGGAGATCTCGGCGGTGGCCGCGTCCTCCATGAGGTTGAAGATGGCGACCGCGCCCAGGCCGCGCAGCCAGGCCTCGATGTAACGGATGCCCACCTGGACGGCGTTGACCAGGCCGTTGTACGTCGGCTTGGCGTCCAGGGAGTCGATCGCGATCAGGTCGGCGGCCTCGACGTGGACGTCCTCGCGCAGGCGGTCCTTCTGGTTCGGCCGGTCACCGAGGACCTTGTCGAAGGACTCCATGGCGATCGGGACCAGGTCGGGGTGGGCGACCCAGGAGCCGTCGAAGCCGTCGCCGGCCTCGCGGTCCTTGTCGGCGCGGACCTTCTCGAAGGCCACCTTGTTCACCTCGGCGTCCCGGCGCGAGGGGATGAACGCCGCCATGCCGCCGATCGCGTGCGCGCCGCGCTTGTGGCAGGTGCGGACGAGGAGCTCGGTGTACGCCCGCATGAACGGGGCCGTCATCGTGACCAGATTGCGGTCCGGCAGGACGAACCTGGCGCCGCCGTCACGGAAGTTCTTGACGATGGAGAACAGGTAGTCCCAGCGGCCCGCGTTCAACCCCGAGGCGTGGTCGCGGAGTTCGTAGAGGATCTCCTCCATCTCGTACGCGGCCGTGATCGTCTCGATCAGGACGGTCGCGCGGATGGTGCCCTGCGGGATGCCGACGTACTCCTGGGCGAAGACGAACACGTCGTTCCACAGGCGCGCTTCGAGGTGGGACTCCGTCTTCGGCAGATAGAAGTACGGGCCCTTGCCCAGGTCGAGCAGGCGCTGGGCGTTGTGGAAGAAGTACAGGCCGAAGTCGACGAGGGCGCCCGGGACCTGGGTGCCGTTCTCGTCGACCAGATGCCGCTCGCCCAGGTGCCAGCCGCGCGGGCGCATGACGACGGTGGCGAGTTCGCCGTCGAGGCGCAGGGCGTACGACTTGCCGGACCTCTCGTCCGTGAAGTCGATGTTCCGGGTATAGGCGTCGGCCAGGTTGACCTGACCGAGGACGACGTTCTCCCAGGTCGGCGCCGAGGCGTCCTCGAAGTCCGCGAGCCACACCTTGGCGCCCGAGTTGAGGGCGTTGATGGTCATCTTGCGGTCGGTGGGGCCGGTGATCTCGACCCGGCGGTCGTTCAGGGCCGCGGGGGAGGGGGCCACCTTCCAGGAGTCGTCCGCGCGGATCGCGGCCGTCTCGGGGAGGAAGTCGAGCGTGGAGGTGCGGGCGATCTCGGCGCGGCGCTCCGCTCGGCGGGCGAGGAGCTCGTCACGCCGGGGCGTGAACCGCCGGTGCAGCTCGGCCACGAAGGCGAGGGCCGGCTCGGTGAGGACCTCCTCCTGCCGCGGCAGGGGCTCGGCGTCGACGATGGCCAGCGGGGACGGCGCTGGTGCGGACATGAGCGGTCACTTCCTTCAGCGGTGGCATCGGGTGCCAGTCGAACCGGGTACGGCGAGAAGAGCCCGTAGAGCGGTAGGGCGCTTCTGAACAGTGGATACTAGTTTCCTCATCGTGGAACTTCAATGGTTTGTTGATATCGAGATTCTCCGGGTCGAGGGAAGGTGGCGCTCGGTGCCACCCCGTTCACTCAAGGTGGAGGAGGTCGGCCGCCGTGTCGATGTCGTACGGCTGCGCCACGTCCCCGCACTCGACGAGCGTGATCGCGGACCCGTGCGCCTTGAGGTAGGCGCGGGCCCCGCGGTCCCCGGTCGCGGTCTCGGCGATACCCGCCCAGTGGGCGCGGCCGAAGAGGACGGGATGGCCCCGTACGCCGTCGTAGGCGGCCGACACCAGTGAGGTCTCGTCCCGGTGTGCGGCCAGCACCCGACCGACCGCCTCCGGCCCGATACCCGGCTGGTCGACGAGGCAGACCACGGCGGCCGCGGCCCCCGTCCCGGCGAGCGAGTCCAGCCCGGCCCGCAACGAGGTCCCCATGCCCCGCTCCCACTCCGGGTTGTCCACGAGCACACACCCCTCCAGTTCCGCCCGCTCCCGTACGGCTTCGGCCCCCGCCCCCAGCACCACGTGGACGCGGGTGCGGCCGGCCGCGCGCAGCACGCCGACGGCATGCTCGACGAGCGGCCGTCCGCGGTGCTGAAGCAGCGCCTTGGGCCGCCCGCCGAGCCGCCGTCCGCCTCCCGCGGCGAGAACCAGCCCGGCCACCTGCTGTTCGTCATCCGTCATGCGTCCTGCTTACCTGACGCCTGGGCGAGTGCCCGGTTTCCGGGGGCTGAATTTCGGTCCGCACGGTGGCGCGCGCGGTATCGGGTGGCGTTTACTGACCCGCGTCCCCCGGCGCCCGACCACCGCCACGGGGGCGCTTTGCGCGATCGCGGAGTGACAGCGCACAAGGACGTGCCTGGGGGAGAGCTGTGTTGCGGAGCTTGGGGCAGAGGCCAGTGACCGGCAGCGACGAGGACCCGAGGGTGGCGGAACTGCGGACCGCGGTGTCCCGGTTGCGCCGCGAACTCGCCGCGTACCCGGCCGAGTTCCCCGACCGTGGCATCGCCGAGGACGAACTCGCCGCGCTCGCCGCGATGACGATATACGGCGCCCCCGAAATCCCGCGTCTGCGCCGGTCGTTGCTGCTGGTCGCCGGTGCGATCGGCTCCGTGAGCGCCTTGGCCCGGGGGCTGTCGGACGTACGCGACGCGGTGGACCTGTTCGCGCAGCCGCCGCGCCGCTGAAGGGTGACCGGACCGGACGTGCTCCGACCTCGACGGCCAGTCGGTGGCGGCCGCTGTGCATGTCCTCGCACGGGGCGCAGGCGGCGTCGAATCGCTCCCACCTTCCGGTGCGCACCGCGCCCCGGAAGGAGTAGGCGGTCCGGGCGGTCCGGCTAGGTCGCCGGTCCCGAGCTCGCCAGTGCCTCCGACAGCTCCGACGCCACCTGCTGCAGCACGGGCACGATCTTGTCCGTCGCTGCCTCTGTGACCCGGCCCGCGGGTCCGGAGATCGAAATGGCGGCGGCGGTGGGGGAGTCGGGCACCGAGACCGCCAGGCAGCGGACGCCGATCTCCTGCTCGTTGTCGTCGATCGCGTAGCCGGCCCGGCGTACGTCCGCGAGGGCTGCCAGGAAGCCCTCCGGAGTGGTGATCGTCTTCTCCGTCGCGGCGGGCATGCCGGTGCGGGAGAGCAGGGCGCGCACCTCGTCGTCCGGGGTGTTGGCGAGCAGCGCCTTGCCGACGCCCGTGGAGTGCGGCAGGACGCGGCGGCCGACCTCGGTGAACATGCGCATCGAGTGCTTGGACGGCACCTGGGCGACGTACACGATCTCGTCGCCGTCGAGCAGCGCCATGTTGGCCGTCTCCCCGGTCTCCTCGACCAGGCGGGCCAGATAGGGGCGCGCCCAGGTGCCCAGCAGTCGGGCGGCGGACTCGCCGAGGCGGATCAGCCGCGGGCCGAGCGCATACCGGCGGTTGGCCTGCTGGCGGACGTATCCGCAGGCCACGAGGGTGCGCATCAGGCGGTGGATGGTGGGCAGCGGCAGGCCGCTGCTCGCGGAGAGTTCGCTCAGCCCGACCTCGCCACTCGCATCGGCCATCCGCTCGAGCAGATCGAAGGCGCGCTCGAGGGACTGGACCCCGCCGCCGTTGGATTTGGCGGAGTCGGTGGTGCTGGCGCTGGACGTCGGCACGGCGCGTTCCTTTCGGGGCTGGCGGGAAGGGCTGAAGCCTACCCGGCAGTCGGTTGACTCCCTGCTTGTGCGTCACTACATTCTGCTTGATGGAATTCTAATTCCGTCTTGTGGAAACGTCCAGGGTGGGCGCAGGCGGTGCACTGTGGAGAAGTGTGCCCTTGACGGCATGGAAGCGGGAGTGAAGACTCCTTCAACAGAAAGTTGAATTCCGTTACGCGGAAGTAAACGCGACGGCAGTGCTCCGCGGCGGCTGAGAGGGGTCCGGGTGTCCGACGTAGAACTGGTGCTGCGCTCCACGCGCGTCATCACGCCCGAGGGGACGCGTCCCGCCGCGGTCGCGGTCGCGGCCGGCAGGATCACGGCCGTACTTCCGTACGACGCCGCGATGCCCGCCGGTGCCCGCCTGGAGGACTTCGGCGACGACGTCCTGCTGCCCGGCCTGGTCGACACGCACGTGCACGTCAACGACCCCGGCCGCACCGAGTGGGAGGGCTTCTGGACCGCCACGCGCGCCGCCGCCGCCGGCGGTATCACCACCCTCGTCGACATGCCCCTCAACTCCCTCCCGCCCACGACGACGGTCGACAACCTCCGCACCAAGCAGGAGGTCGCCGCCGGGAAGGCGCACATCGACGTCGGCTTCTGGGGCGGCGCGCTGCCCGACAACGTCAAGGACCTCCGCCCGCTGCACGAGTCCGGTGTCTTCGGCTTCAAGGCGTTCCTGTCGCCGTCGGGCGTGGACGAGTTCCCGCACCTGGACCAGGACCGGCTCGCCCAGTCCCTGGCCGAGATCGCCTCCTTCGGCGGCCTGCTGATCGTGCACGCCGAGGACCCGCACCACCTGGACGCGGCCCCGCAGCACGGCGGCCCGAAGTACGCCGACTTCCTGGCCTCCCGTCCGCGTGACGCCGAGGACTCGGCGATCGCCCAGCTGATCGCCCGGGCGAAGCGACTCGACGCCCGCGTGCACGTCCTGCACCTGTCCTCCTCCGACGCGCTCCCGCTGATCGCGGGAGCCAAGGCGGAGGGTGTCCGCGTCACCGTCGAGACCTGCCCGCACTACCTCACTCTCACCGCCGAGGAAGTCCCGGACGGCGCAAGCGAGTTCAAGTGCTGCCCGCCCATCCGGGAGGCAGCGAACCAGGACCTGCTGTGGCGGGCGCTGGCGGACGGCACCATCGACTGCGTGGTCACCGACCACTCGCCCTCCACGGCGGACCTCAAGACGGACGACTTCGCCACCGCCTGGGGCGGTATCTCGGGCCTCCAGCTGAGCCTTGCCGCGGTGTGGACCGAGGCCCGCAGGCGCGGCCACGGCCTGGAGGACGTGGTCCGCTGGATGTCCTCGCGCACGGCGGAACTCGTCGGCCTGGACACTCGCAAGGGTGCCATCGAGGCGGGCCGTGACGCCGACTTCGCGGTCCTCGCGCCCGACGAGACGTTCACCGTGGACCCGGCGGCCCTCCAGCACAGAAACCGCGTCACGGCCTACGCAGGCAAGACCCTGTACGGCGTGGTGAAGTCGACCTGGCTGCGCGGCGAACGCATCGTGGCGGGCGGAGAGTTCACCGAACCCAGGGGCCGGCTCCTCACCCGCACCCCCTGACTCCCTCCCGTACCGCAGCGGTCAACTCCCGAAAGGCACATACCTCGTGACGGCGCAGCAGCAATCAGGACTGACTCGTTTCACCGGAGACGCGAACCCCTTCGGAGGCGGTGACCCGTACGCGGACTACCGCACCGCCGACTTCCCCTTCACCCAGTACGCCAACCTCGCCGACCGACAGCTCGGCGCCGGTGTCATCGCCGCCAACGACGAGTTCTTCGCCCAGCGCGAGAACCTGCTGGTGCCCGAGCCGGCCCACTTCGACCCCGAGCACTTCGGGCACAAGGGCAAGATCATGGACGGCTGGGAGACGCGGCGCCGCCGTGGCGCCTCGGCCGACCACCCGTGGCCGACGGCCGAGGACCACGACTGGGCGCTGGTCCGCCTCGGTGCCCCCGGCGTGGTCCGCGGGATCGTGGTCGACACGGCCCACTTCCGCGGCAACTACCCGCAGGCCGTGTCGGTCGAGGGCACGTCGGTGCCGGGTTCCCCGTCGCCGGAGGATCTCCTCGGGGACGACGTGAAGTGGACGACCCTGGTCCCGCGCACCCCGGTCGGCGGCCATGCGGCCAACGGCTTCGCCGTATCGGTCGAGCAGCGCTTCACCCACCTGCGCGTCTGCCAGCACCCCGACGGCGGCATCGCGCGCCTGCGCGTGCACGGCGAGGTCGTCCCGGACCCCGACTGGCTGGAGACGCTGGGTACGTTCGACGTCGTGGCCCTGGAGAACGGCGGCCAGGTCGAGGACGCCTCCAACCTCTTCTACTCCCCGGCCACGAACACCATCCAGCCGGGCCGCTCGCGCAAGATGGACGACGGCTGGGAGACCCGCCGCCGCCGCGACCAGGGCAACGACTGGATCCGCTACCGCCTCACCGCCCAGTCGCTGATCCGCGCCATCGAGATCGACACGGCGTACCTGAAGGGCAACAGCGCGGGCTGGGCGTCCGTGTCGCTGCGGGACGGCGAGAGCGGCGAGTGGACGGAGATCCTCCCCCGTACCCGCCTCCAGCCCGACACCAACCACCGCTTCGTCCTCCCGGCCCCGGCCGTCGGCACCCACGCGCACGTGGACATCTACCCCGACGGCGGCATCTCCCGACTGCGGCTGTTCGGTTCCTTGACGACGCAGGGCGCGACGGGGCTGGCGGCCCGGCACCAGGAGCTGGGCGGCTGACATCTCAGCCCGTCCGGCGTTCGAGGACGAGGCCGTTCAGGCCGAAGAGGGGGTCAGAGGGCGGCAGCCCCCAGGGACGGGACGGACGGGTAGAGGAGGCGGGAGCGGCGGGGGCGGGAACCCCCGCCGGCGTCACGCCGCGAACCCACCGTCCACGGCGAACTCCGCCCCGTGACGTACTCGGCCCCCGCCAGATGCACCACCATCGCCGCAACCTCCTCCGCCGTCCCGAACCGCCCCAGCGCGGTCATCGCAGCCTGATCCGCCGCATACGGCCCACCCGCCGGGTTCATGTCCGTGTCGATCGGCCCGGGATGCACGATGTTCGCCGTGATCCCCCGCCCGCCCAACTCCCGCGCGAGCGCCTTCGTCAGCCCGATCAGCGCCGCCTTGCTCGTCGCGTACAGCGTCCCGCCCGGCCCCGGCACCCGCTGCGTCATACACGTGCCGATGGTCACGATCCGCCCGCCGGGCGGCATCCGCGTCGCCGCCGCCTGCGAGGTCAGGAACACACCGCGCACGTTCACCGCCAGCACCCGGTCGACGTCGGCGAGCGAGAGGCCCTCCACCGGCCCCAGCACTCCCACCCCCGCGTTGTTCACCAGCACGTCGAGCCCGCCCAGCGCCTGCGCCGTACGCTCCACCGCGCCCCCGGCCTCCTCCGCGTCCGCGGAGTCCGCGCGCAGGGCCACCGCCCGCCGTCCCAGCGCCTCGATCCGTCGTACGACCTCCTCGGCCGCCTCCTTGCCGTTCACGTAGGTGAGGGCCACGTCCGCGCCCTCCCGGGCGAGCCGCAGCGCGGTGGCCGCGCCGATACCACGGCTGCCACCGGTGACCAGGGCCGTCCTGCCGTGCAGGGTTGTGCGATGCGTTGTCATGGGTCCATCCCAGCGCCGAACCCGGCGCGCCGCTGGCGGCGAACGGACGCCGAGGTCCAGCTGGTGCCCGGACAACGTTCGCCCCGTCGCGACGCCCGGCACGCGCCCCGCTGCCTCACGTGCGTGGGAGGTGTCCCACTCGCCGCACCGAGCACGGACCCAAGTACCTCCATCCCATACGAGGGCCCGCACCCGGCACTCCCTCAGCCTCCGGCCGGGGGCCCCCAGAGCACGCACCGGACGCCGCTCCTTGACGGGCAAGCGTTGCCTGCCGGGGCACCAGTGACCGGATCGCGTGGCCGGAACTCTTTTCTCCGCCTCCTGCGTTCTCCCCACGTGACACTTCAGCAAGAGATCGTCGGCAACGCCATGCAGATGGCGGTCGTCAGCCTGCGCCCCGGGCAGACCGTGTACTGCGAGGCGGGCAAGTTCCTGTTCAAGACGACGAACGTGACCATGGACACCCGCCTGTCCGGTCCGTCGGGCGGCGGTGGCCAGGCCCAGGGCGGAGGCGGCGGCATGGGCGGCATGCTGCGCCAGGCCATGGGCACCGCCATGCAGGCCGGCCAGCGCATGCTCGCCGGCGAGTCGATGGCGTTCCAGTACTTCAGCGCCCAGGGCGGCGAGGGCACGGTCGGTTTCGCGGGCGTTCTCCCCGGCGAGATGCGCGCTCTCGAACTCGACGGCACGCGCGCGTGGTTCGCCGAGAAGGACGCCTTCGTGGCCGCCGAGTCCACCGTCGACTTCGGCATCGCCTTCCAGGGCGGCCGCACCGGCATGAGCGGCGGCGAGGGCTTCGTCCTGGAGAAGTTCACCGGGCACGGCACGGTGATCATCGCGGGCGCGGGCAACTTCATCGATCTCAACCCGGCCGACTTCGGCGGCCGCATCGAGGTCGACACGGGCTGCGTCGTCGCCTTCGAGGAGGGCATCCAGTACGGCGTCCAGCGCGTCGGCGGCCTCAACCGCCAGGGGCTCATGAACGCCGTCTTCGGCGGCGAGGGCCTCTCCCTGGCCACGCTGGAGGGCAACGGCCGGGTGATTCTGCAGTCCCTCACCATCGAGAGCCTCGCGAACGCCCTGAAGAAGGCCCAGGGCGGCGACAAGCAAGGACCGACGGGCGGCCTCTTCTCCACCAACGCCGGGTGAGGCACCGCATGACCGACCGATGAGTTGCGGGTGCCGGTGGGGTCTGAGGTGATGACAACAGACCCCACTCCAGGAAGCAGGCACCCGCCATGGGCAAGCTCGTCTCCACCATCTTCGTCACCCTCGACGGCGTATACCAGGCACCCGGCGGACCCGAGGAGGACACCCGCGACGGCTTCGAGCACGGCGGCTGGAGTTTCCCGTTCGGCGACGACGACTTCGGCCGGTTCGTCACCGAGGTCTTCGACCGTCCCGGCGCGTTCCTCCTCGGCCGCCGTACGTACGACATCTTCGCCTCGTTCTGGCCGAAGGCGACCGACCCCGCCGACCGGATCGCCTCCCAGCTGAACACGCTGCCGAAGTACGTCCCCTCGTCCACCCTCTCCGACCCGCAGTGGGCCGGCACCACCGTGATCAGCGGCGATCTGGGCAAGGAGGTCACCGCCCTCAAGGAGCGCACCGACGGCGAGCTCCAGGTGCACGGCAGCGGCGCCCTCGTCCAGTCCCTGCTGGCGCTCGACCTGGTCGACACCCTCCACCTGCTCACGTTCCCGGTGGTGCTCGGCTCCGGCCTTCGCCTCTTCGCCGAGGGCGCCGTACCGACCAAGTTCCGTCACGCCGGCGGACGCGTCACCGCCGCGGGTGTCTCCATCCAGTCGTACGACTGGGCGGGGCGCCCGGACTACGGCTCGTACGCGGAACCGGAGAACGCCTGACCGCGCCCGTTGTGGGGGCCGTGTGTGGTCACGCGCCCCCACGTTAACTCGCGGAAAACTCATCCGACGTGACGGGAAAATCTCCGTTGTTGTCATTGACATGCCACTGTCTACGCGCGTCATCATGAAGTCATGAACTTCCCCCCACGTACCACTCGCATCAGTGCCGCAGCCGCACTCCTGTCCGCCCTCCTCGTGGGCGGCACCGTCTCCGCCACCACGGCGGACGCCGCCGCCGCGTCCGTCGGCAGCATCTGCTACGGCGCCCTGCCCTCCCAGGCGCACGACACCCTCGACCTGATCGCGCAGGGCGGGCCCTACCCGTACTCGCAGGACGGTGTCGTCTTCACGAACCGTGAAGGCGTCCTGCCCAGCCAGTCCTCCGGGTACTACCACGAGTACACGGTCAAGACGCCCGGCTCGCCCACGCGCGGAGCCCGCCGCATCGTCACCGGCGAGGAGACCCAGGAGGACTACTACACCTCCGACCACTACGCCACGTTCGACCTGGTCGACTTCGGCTGCTGATCGACGTCAACCGTTGATCGACGTCAACCGTTGATCGACGTCGACTGCTGATCGATGTCGACTGCTGAGCGACTTCCCCCGCTCGGCACGAGGAACGGTGCGACCAGCCGGAGGTCCGGTCCGACCTCATCCGGACTTCCGGCTCTCCGCGGCGGCGAACAGCGCGAACGCCAGCACCACCAGGGCGACGCTTGCGTAGACCCCGTAGCCGTCGAGGATGCCGAGCCGTTGCACGAGGCCCACATGCCAGTGGGTGAACTCGTGCAGCAGGCCCAGCACGCCCTGCAGCAGGGCGATGAATCCGATGACCTCCAGCAACTGCTTCATGGCACGAGCCTCGCCCCGCGGACCCCCCACACACATCGGCCGCGGGGCGAGCCCTGCCCGACCGAAGTTCCCCGCGCCGCGGGCCGGGTGCGCCAAAAGTCTCCGGTGGTGCGACTTTGGTCGGGGATCCTCCCGGCGACGGGGTGCCGGCGGTCCGCACTGCGTAGATTTGTCAACCGTGAGTGACGACAGGCCGGCCTCGGCCGCAGTGGGGATCATCGGGCGCAGATGGCTGTTCCCGTCGGCCGTGCTCCACGAACTCGACCCCTACGCCGGTCGGTCCGGTCGGTCCGGGCGTCCCCGGCGCACCGCGCGTGACTGGGTGGTCGACTTCACCTGCTTCCTGTTCGCCGTCGCCCTCGGTCTGACGGTCGCGGACACCCTCAGCCACGACGGCAACACGCCGCACGCCCTCGCCGTCATCGACCAGTTGCTAGGTGCGCTGTCCTGCGCGGCGGTGTGGCTGCGCCGTCGCTGGCCGCTCGGGCTGGCCGTCGCGATGCTCCTCGTGGGCCTGGTGTCGAACACGGCGGGCGGCGCCGGCATCCTCGCCCTCTTCACCCTCGCCGTGCACCGGCCCTTCCGCTACGTCGCCTGCGTCGGCGGTGCGTCCCTCGCTCTGGTCCCGCTGATGTTCTGGGTGCGCCCGGACCCCGATCTGCCGTACGCCGGAGCCGTCGCGTTCACGGAGCTGCTGACCCTCACGGTCATCGGCTGGGGCATGTTCGTACGGTCCAAGCGCCAGCTCATGCTGAGCCTGCGCGACCGCGCCCGCCGTGCCGAGACGGAGGCGCAGCTGCGTGCCGAGCAGGCGCAGCGGCTGGCCCGTGAGGCCATCGCCCGGGAGATGCACGACGTGCTCGCACACCGGCTGACGCTGCTGAGCGTGCACGCGGGCGCCCTGGAGTTCCGGCCCGACGCGCCGCAGGAGGAGATCGCGCGGGCGGCCGGCGTCATCCGGGAGAGCGCGCACGAGGCCCTCCAGGACCTGCGGGAGATCATCGGCGTCCTGCGCGCGGGTGAGCCCGACGACGCGGGCCGCCCCCAGCCCACGCTCGCCGCACTGGACGCACTGGTCGCCGAGTGCCGGGAGGCCGGCATGAAGGTCACCCTCGCCAGCCGCGTCACCGACCCCGCGGCCGTCCCCGCCTCCGTCGGCCGCACCGCCTACCGCATCGCCCAGGAAGCCCTGACCAACGCCCGCAAACACGCCCCCGGCACGGAGGTCACGGTCAGCGTCACAGGTGCCCCGGGCGACGACCTCGTCGTCGAGGTCCGCAATCCCGCCCCGGAGGGCGAGGTCCCCTCCGTGCCAGGCTCCGGGCAGGGCCTGATCGGCCTGACGGAACGGGCCACGCTGGCCGGCGGCCGGCTGGTGCACGGGGCGGAGCACGACGGAGGGTTCCGGGTCCGGGCCCGGCTGCCCTGGGGATGACGGGACCCGGGCGCGAGGGACGCGCTCACCATGATTACGTATGGCCCATGACTGCGATCAGACTGCTCCTCGTCGACGACGACCCCCTGGTACGGGCCGGCCTGTCCCTGATGATGGGCGGCGCCGACGACATCGAGATCGTCGGCGAGGCCGCCGACGGCTCCGAGGTCGAGGCGCTCGTCGATCGCACCCGCCCGGACGTGGTCCTCATGGACATCCGGATGCCGTCGGTGGACGGCCTCACGGCCACCGAACGGCTGCGCGGCCGCAAGGACGCCCCGCAGGTCGTCGTCCTCACCACCTTCCACGCCGACGAACAGGTGCTGCGCGCCCTGCGCGCGGGTGCCGCCGGATTCGTCCTCAAGGACACCCCGCCCGCCGAGATCGTCGACGCGGTGCGCCGGGTCGCGGTCGGCGACCCCGTGCTGTCGCCCACCGTCACACGGCAGTTGATGGAGCACGCCGTCGGCAGCGGCGCCGACACCCGGCGCACGCACGCGCGCGTGCGCATCGGCGCCCTCAACGACCGCGAACGGGAGGTCGCCGTGGCGGTCGGCCGCGGTCTGTCCAACGCGGAGATCGCCGCAGTGCTGTTCATGAGCGTCGCCACCGTCAAGACCCATGTGTCCCGGATCCTGGCCAAGCTCGACCTCAACAACCGTGTCCAGATCGCCTTGTTGGCGTACGACGCGGGACTGCTGGAGGAACCGGACGGCGACGGACACTAGCGGCGCCCGCCGTGCGTTGTCGGTGCACGGGGAGAAGATCCTTACGGGGGGCGTAGCAGGACGGGGCACGACGGGGCACGACGGGGCGAGCAGGGCGGAAGCGATCGACCTGAGGGAGTTCGGCGACAGGTTCCGCTGTCCGCACGGACCCGCATCCCGTGTACCCGCGACTGCGTGAGCGCGGCCCGGTGCACCGGGTGCCACTGCCCGTGCCCGACCAGCACCACGGGACCTGGCACGTCGTCGGCTGCGAGGAGACGCGCACGGCGCTCGCCGACCAGCGGCAGACCAAGGACGCCGGCAGGCGCGGCCCGGCACCGACGCGTCGTCACAAGCTGAGATGCATCCAGTGTCCGTCGTCCAGGACCACGGACACCGCCGCGCCCCCGACACGCCTGCTCACCTGAACGCCGACTCCACCCGGCCCGGGATCTCGGCGAGGGCCACCATTCTGCGGTCCCGTCTGGAGAGTTCGCAGGCCTCGGCGATCCGCAGTGCCTGCAAGGCCTCGCGCCCGTCGCAGGGGTTGGCCCGCTGCCCGAGCACGACCTCGACGAACGCGGCCAGTTCGGCCTCGTAGGCGGGCCCGAAGCGCTCCAGGAAACCCGACCACGGCTTGTCGGCGGCCGGCGGTCCGGTCGGCTCCGTCGACGCGATCGGCGTACGGTCGTCCAGGCCGACGACGATCTGGTCGAGCTCCCCGGCCAGCTCCATGCGCACGTCGTAGCCGGCGCCGTTCAACCGCGTCGCCGTGGCCGTGGCGAGGGTGCCGTCGTCGAGCGTGAGCACCGCGGCGCCCGTGTCCACGTCGCCGGCCTCCCGGAACATCGGCGGCCCGGCGTCGGATCCGGCCGCGTACACGTCGACGATCTCGTGCCCCGTCACCCAGCGCAGGATGTCGAAGTCGTGGATCAGTGTGTCCCGGTACAGCCCGCCGGACAGCCGGAGCCACCCGGGCGGGGGAGGGGCCTGGTCGGACGAGAGCGCCCGTACGGTGTGCAGCCGACCGAGCCGGCCCGAGAGCACCGCGTCCCGCGCGCCGGTGTAGCCCGTGTCGAAGCGGCGCTGGAACCCCATCTGCAGAATCGTCCCTGCCGCCTCGACCTCGCCGATGGCGTGCAGCGTGCCGGGCAGGTCGAGGGCGATGGGCTTCTCGCAGAACACCGGGAGGCCCGAGCGCGCTGCCCGACCGATCAGTTCGGCGTGGGCCGATGTGGCCGTGGTGATCACCACGGCGTCCACGCCCCACTTGAAGATCTCGTCCACCCCCGGAGCCGCCGTCTCCCCGAGACGGTGGGCGAGGCCCTGGGCCCGCGCCGGATCCACGTCGGTGAGGATCAGGGACCCCACCTCGCGATTGCGGCTGAGCGTGTTCGCATGAATGGTGCCGATCCGCCCCGTACCGATGACCCCGATGCGCATGGAATCAAAGTGAGGGTTCAGTGTGCACGCTGTCAATGCATATGTCCGGACAATCGAACTACACGACTTCCCGTCAACAACTCGTGGAGCTACGCTCGGCCCGTGCCGAAACCAGAAGTGGACCCGACCGTGTCGCTCGAGCTCAGCGTGGACCGGAGCTCTCCCGTGCCGCTGTACTTCCAGCTGTCCCAGCAGCTGGAGGCGGCGATCGAGCACGGAGCGCTCACACCCGGCAGCCTGCTGGGCAACGAGATCGAGCTGGCCGCGCGGCTCGGCCTGTCCCGCCCCACCGTCCGCCAGGCCATCCAGTCCCTCGTCGACAAGGGCCTCCTGGTGCGCCGCCGGGGCGTCGGCACGCAGGTCGTGCACAGCCAGGTCAAGCGTCCGCTGGAACTCAGCAGCCTCTACGACGACCTGGAGGCGGCCGGCCAGCGCCCCGCGACCAGGGTGCTCGTCAACACGGTCGTCCCGGCGACCGCCGAGGTCGCGGCCGCTCTCAACCTGGCCGAGGGCAGCGACGTGCACCGGGTGGAGCGGCTGCGGCTCGCGCACGGTGAGCCGATGGCCCACCTGTGCAACTTCATTCCGCCCGGCCTGCTCGACCTGGACACCGGGCAGCTGGAGGCCACCGGCCTGTACCGCATGATGCGCGCTGTCGGGATCACGCTGCACAGCGCCCGGCAGACCATCGGCGCCCGTGCGGCGACCGCCGCCGAGGCCGAGCGACTGGCCGAATCCGAGGGCGCCCCGCTGCTCACCATGCAGCGCGTCACCTTCGACGACACCGGCCGCGCGGTCGAGTACGGCACCCACACCTACCGGCCGTCGCGCTACTCCTTCGAGTTCCAGCTGCTCGTACGGTCGTGAGAGCACGGCCATGAGGGAACAGCCATGAGGCCACGCTCGGAGAGCGGGCTTCACGAGGCTCGGTTGGTCGCAATGTCAGGACATTGAGATCGGCAGGTACCGGACGCACCCCGAGGGGCGCGCGGCCGCATCGACAAGCGCCTCCGCCGCGCGGGCGCGACCAGCCCGGGACACCCCGCATCCGGCACGCTTCGCGCACCCCCTTTGCTCCCCGGCTCGGCACACAGCGTGAGCGTGCGGCAGAATCGGGCCTTGATGAGCACCTACGGCAACTTCAGCGCCCCCATAGGCTCCAGGCGCGCCCCCGCGCTCCGTACCGTCGGCACCCGGGAGCGGCGCTCGCACCTGACCGCGCCGCGCGTGCCGACGGTCGGCATCGACATCGGCGGCACCAAGGTGATGGCGGGCGTCGTCGACGCCGACGGCAACATCCTGGAGAAGCTGCGCGCGGAGACCCCGGACAAGTCCAAGAGTCCCAAGGTCGTCGAGGACACCATCGTCGAACTGGTCCTGGACCTCTCCGACCGGCACGACGTGCACGCGGTCGGCATCGGCGCGGCCGGCTGGGTCGACGCCGACCGCAACCGCATCCTGTTCGCGCCCCACCTGTCCTGGCGCAACGAGCCGCTCCGCGACCGCCTCGCCGGCCGGCTCGCCGTGCCCGTCCTGGTCGACAACGACGCCAACTCCGCTGCCTGGGCCGAGTGGCGCTTCGGTGCCGGCCGTGGCGAGGACCACCTGGTCATGATCACGCTGGGAACCGGCATCGGCGGCGCGATCCTGGAGGACGGCCAGGTCAAGCGGGGCAAGTACGGCGTCGCGGGCGAGTTCGGTCATATGCAGGTCGTGCCCGGCGGCCACCGCTGCCCGTGCGGCAACCGCGGCTGCTGGGAGCAGTACAGCTCCGGGAACGCGCTGGTGCGGGAGGCCAAGGAGCTGGCCGCCGCCGACTCCCCGGTGGCGTACGGGATCATCGAGCACGTCAAGGGGAACATCGCCGACATCACCGGCCCGATGATCACCGAGCTGGCCCGCGAGGGCGACGCGATGTGCATCGAGCTGCTGCAGGACATCGGCCAGTGGCTCGGCGTCGGCATCGCCAACCTCGCGGCCGCCCTGGACCCGTCCTGCTTCGTCATCGGAGGCGGTGTCTCGGCCGCCGACGACCTGCTGATCGGCCCCGCACGCGACGCCTTCAAGCGCCAGCTCACCGGCCGCGGCTACCGCCCCGAGGCCCGTATCGCCCGCGCCCAGCTCGGCCCCGAGGCCGGTATGGTCGGCGCCGCCGACCTCGCCCGCCTGGTCGCCCGCCGCTTCCGCCGCGCCAAGCGCCGCCGGGTCGAGCGGTACGAGCGCTACGAGCGGTACGCGGAAACCCGTCGTTCCACCCAGGACACTGCATGACTCCTCCCTCGCTGCCGCGCCAGGCCTCCTCCCCGGGCCAGCCGCCCCGGCCGCCGGAGGACCGCCGTCACAAGATCCGCCGCAGGGCCCTCACCCTGATCATCATCGTGCTGCTCATCGGGGTCCCGGCCGGCTATCTGGTGATCTCCGCCAACCAGAGCCGGGACAGCGGCAAGGACAAGGAGGCCAAGTACGCGGCGACCGGTCTGACCAAGGGCTGGCCGTCGAAGGTGCAGCGCCGCCTCTACCAGGTGCCGATGCCGCACCCGTCGGGCAAGGTCGCCAGCTACGAGACGAACAACTGGAAGACCAGCCGTCTCTACGTCCAGTTCCAGACCCCCCTGTGGAACCTCGACGTCTTCCTCCACGACATGGGCGTCACCCGCGCCGATCTGAAGCGGGACGACATCACCATCAGCGCGCGCGACCAGAAGATCACCGGCTGGGACTTCACCAGCCCGGGCCCCTGGTACGGCCTGGTCCACAAGCAGAAGGCACCCAAGCCCACTCAGTACGTCATGATGAGCCTGGGTAACAGGAACAACCCGTTCTTCTACGTCGTCTCCCGTACGGTTCCGTGACGCGGCGGGCTTCGGCGTCCGCCGGAGCCGATTGTCAGACCCCGCCCGTAGAGTCGAAGACGTCTGATCCGACACACGGGGCGGGAGGTGACAGGTCGTATGAGTGACACGGCTGCGGTGGCCG
This sequence comes from Streptomyces sp. DF42, assembly GCF_058267695.1. Classification (NCBI taxonomy): domain Bacteria; kingdom Bacillati; phylum Actinomycetota; class Actinomycetes; order Kitasatosporales; family Streptomycetaceae; genus Streptomyces; species Streptomyces sp. DF42. The sequence continues at coordinate 7,805,675 of NZ_CM177859.1, forward strand.
GGCGAGCGGGGGAGCGGGAGCCGGTCGCGGGGGAGTCCGTGCCCGTCCGGCTCGCGGCTGTCTTCCTGCCCGCCCCGCTGCCGCGGGAGGGGCGGATCGCCTTCTGGGACCCGGAGGGCGGCCCACTGACCGCCGGGGACACCGAGCTCACGGTCGTACGACCGCATGGCGCGGGAGTACGGCGCAGGACCGCCCCCGCGCTCTCCGTCCCCGTCGGCGCGGCACTGCCCCACCTCGTCCGCGCCCGGCGCGACCCGGCGGCCCACCCCGCCACCGCCTGCTGGGGCGCTGCCGCCCTGCACGCGTTGCGCCTCACCGCGAGGGGGCGCCTGCTGCCCGGTCTGACGGCCACCGGCCACGACGCCTGGCGGGCCGGCCCCCTGGACCCGGACGACATCGCGCACATCCGGGCCGTCGCCGCGGCCCTGCCGTACGAGGGCCATGCGGTCCCGCTGCCCGGACCGGGCCCGCTGCGGCTGCCCGAGCCGGAAGCGCTGATGCGCTCCTTCCTCGACGCGGTCGCGGACACCCTCCCCCGCACCCCTGCCGCACCGCACGCCTCCGGCAGGCCCTTCGCCGACCGCCGCCCGCAGCTCCTGCCCGACGCGCACGACTGGGCCGCCGAGGTCGCCGCCGGCATGGACGCGGGCGTGCGCATCTCGCTCCGCCTCGACCTGTCGGCCCACGAGCTGTTCGACCGGGACGAGGGCGTGCGCACCGCGGGCGCCGCGATCGTCCAGGTGCACAGCCTCGCCGACCCCACCCTCATCGCCGACGCGGCGGCCCTGTGGGCGGGCGAGGCCGACGCCGCGTTCGGCCCACGCGCGCGCGTGGACGCGGCCCTCGCGGTGCGGCGCGCCGCACGCATCTGGCCGCCCCTGGACCGGCTCTCCGAGCAGGACGTACCAGACGTCCTGGCGTTGTACGACGAGGAGTTGGGCGACCTGCTCGGCGTCGCGGCGACACGGCTCGCGGCGGCCGGGGTCGCCGTGCACTGGCCCCGTGACCTGGCCCAGGACCTGAGCGCGGCCGCGGTGGTACGCCCCGCGCCGGGCTCCGCGACCGACGGCACCGGCTTCTTCGAGGGCGAGGAACTCCTCCAGTTCCGCTGGCAGTTGGCGCTCGGCGGCGACCCGCTCAGTGAAGCCGAGATGGACGCGCTGGCCGAGGCCCATCGTCCGGTGGTGCGCCTGAGGGACCGTTGGATCCTGGTCGACCCGGCCCTGGTCCGCAAGGCACGCAAGCGCGAACTGGGCCTTCTCGACCCGGTCGACGCACTCTCGGTGGCTCTCAGCGGCAGCGCGGAGGTCGACGGCGAAACGGTCGAGGCGGTACCGGTCGGCGCGCTGGCCGCCCTGCGCGACCGCCTCACGACCGGGGTCCGCCCAGCCGAGCCCCCGGCCGGCCTTCGCGCCACCCTCCGCGACTACCAACTCCGGGGCCTCGCCTGGCTGGACCTCATGACCTCCCTCGGCCTGGGCGGTTGCCTCGCGGACGACATGGGTCTCGGCAAGACGATCACGGTCATCGCGCTGCACCTGAAAAGGGCCCGCAGCGAGCCCACCCTGGTCGTCTGCCCGGCCTCCCTGCTCGGCAACTGGCAGCGGGAGATCACCCGGTTCGCACCCGGCGTCCCCGTCCGTCGCTTCCACGGCCCGGACCGCACCCTGGAGGAGGTGACCGACGGCTTCGTCCTCACCACCTACGGCACGATGCGGACCACTGCACCGCGACTGGCCGAGCAGCCGTGGGGCATGGTCGTCGCGGACGAGGCACAGCACGTGAAGAACCCGTACTCGGCAACGGCGAAGGCCCTGCGCACGATCCCGTCCCCGGCACGCGTGGCCCTCACCGGCACTCCGGTGGAGAACAACCTCTCCGAACTCTGGGCCCTGCTCGACTGGACGACACCGGGACTCCTCGGCCCACTGAAGTCCTTCCGCGCCCGCCACGCGCGTGCCGTGGAGAACGGTGAGGACGAGGAGGCGGTCACCCGCCTGGCCCGCCTGGTCCGTCCCTTCCTCCTGCGCCGCAAGAAGTCCGACCCCGGTATCGTCCCCGAGCTGCCGCCCAAGACGGAGACGGACCACCCGGTACCGCTCACCCGTGAACAGGCCGCGCTGTACGAGGCGGTGGTACGGGAGTCCCTGCTGGCCATCGAGACCTCGGAGGGCATCGCGCGCCGGGGCCTGGTGCTCAAGCTCCTGGGCGCGCTGAAGCAGATCTGCGACCACCCCGCGCTGTACCTCAAGGAAGAGGCGCCCCAGGGTGAGAGGCTCCTCACCCGCTCCGGCAAACTCGCCCTTCTCGACGAGCTGCTGGACACGCTGCTGGCGGAGGACGGCTCGGCACTCGTGTTCACTCAGTACGTCGGGATGGCCCGCCTGATCACCGCGCACCTGGCCTCCCGCGCCGTCCCGGTGGAGCTGCTGCACGGCGGCACGCCGGTCCTGGAGCGCGAACGCATGGTGGACCGCTTCCAGAGCGGCTCGACCCCGGTCCTGGTGCTGTCCCTGAAGGCCGCCGGCACCGGTCTGAACCTCACCCGCGCAGGCCACGTCATCCACTTCGACCGCTGGTGGAACCCGGCCGTCGAGGAACAGGCCACCGACCGTGCCTACCGCATCGGCCAGACCCAGCCCGTCCAGGTCCACCGCCTGATCACCGAGGGGACGGTCGAGGACCGCATCGCCGAAATGCTGGAGGCCAAGCGCGCCCTGGCCGACGCCATCCTCGGCTCCGGCGAGTCGGCCCTCACGGAACTGACCGACCGCGAGCTCTCCGACCTCGTATCCCTCCGGAGGCCGACATGACGCCGGGCCCCGCCGACGAAGCCCGCCGAGCCCTGAGGGAGGCACGGGAGCGGGAGGCGAGGGAGCGGGGGGAAGGGGGCGGGGTCGAGAGGCGCGGAGGTCGCGGGGCGGGGCGGGATCCGGGGCGGGGTCCCACGCTGGAGTCCGGGCGGGAGTCGGACGCCGGTCGAGGGTTGGTGGCGGGGAGTGGTGCACGGGGGGAGCCGACGGTCGGGAGCGGTGCGGAGGGGGAGCCGACGGTCGGGAGTGGTGCAGGGGAGGTGTCGACGGTCGGGAGTGGTGCAGGGGAGGTGTCGACGGTCGGGAGTGGTGCGGAGGGGGAGCCGACGAGGAGTGCACGGCAGGAATCGGTGACGGGCAGGAGTCAAGGGCAGGGGTCTGCGGAGGAGCGGAGCGCGCGACGTGGGGCGGTGCCGATGCGAGATCCGGAGCGGTGGCCGCAGACGCCGGAGCGGTGGCCGCAGGCGGAGAGGACTCCCGCGTTGGAGCACGCCCCCGAAGCGCCCGAGACGCGCGAGGGTGGTGGGGCGCGCCCCGCTGATGCCGCACGGGCGGCGCTGCGCCGGGCGATCGCCGAAAGGCGGGGCGTGGGTGCCGCGGACTCTGATGACACAGTGCCGAGGGACGCGTCGGGCGGCGTCGCCGACGTGGCAGCGGACATGGACCGCCCGGGCGCTCGGCCGGGGTCTTCCCTGATCGACACGACCGGTGATGCAGCGCGTTCCGCCTCGCCGGAGTCGCCTGATGAGGCATCGACACCTACTCGGCCGAACTTGCCTCGCACCGCGCCGAGTTCTGCCGTGCAGCACCGCTCCGGTCAGCCGTCGAGGCCTGACCTGCTCGCCGCGTCGGGTGAGGCGTCGCGTTCTGTTCCGCCGAACCGTCCTGGTCTTGCGGAGACGCCTGCTCCGTCGGGCTTGCGGAATGAGGCGCAGACGTCTGCTCCGTCGAACCGGCCGGCTGGTGCTTCTACGCCCGCTCCGCCGGCCTTGCCGCATGAGGCGCCGACGTCCGCTTTGCCGGACCGGCCCGCTGAGGCTTCGTCGCCCGCGCCGCAGGCCCGGCCCGGCGAGGAGCCTGCGGCCATGCTGCCGCCGAACTCGCTCGCTGATGCGTCTGGTTCTGACCCGTCGAATTCGCCTGCCGATGCGCAAAGCTCTACCCCGCCGAACGCGCCCACCGAAGCGCCGAGTTCCGCCCTGCCCGTCGCGGGGCCGGAGGTGACGGACACGGGGTCGGGGGCCGGGGTGGGGACTCGGGGTGGGGAAGTCGACGCTCAGGGTGGGCGGCCCGGTGATGTCGCGCGTGAGGCGTTGCGCGCCGCGCGGGCGCGGTCGCGTCAGGCTCGGGACGCCGAACGTGCCGCGGCCGAGGCGGGGCGGCGGCAGCGGCGTCCGGCGGGAGACAGGGCTCACGGCGATGAGTCCCGCCGCGCTGCCGGCGTACAGGCGCGTGAGCTGCGGGAGTTGCTCGCCGACGCCTTCCGTATGCCTGCGTCGGCGACCGGGCCGGGAGCTGCGTACGACGACAACGAGGGTGCGGGGAGGGCGAGTTCGGACTCCGAGGTGTCATCCGCGCCCGGTGACCGTCCAGGGTCGGCAGGGCCCACCGAACCCCCTGCCGAAGCCCATCGGCCCGGCGCAGCACGCACAGCACAAGCAATGGCACAGGCAGTGGCACAGACACCCGCAGAGTCCGACCCTGCCGCCCGCCGCGCCCTCTCCATGGCCGCCCCTTCCCGTGATGGCGAGTTGCGTCGTACGTTCCCCGCGTTCCCGTCCCGCGCCTCGCTCTCCCCGGCCGACGCCCGCTTCGCGGAGACGTGGTGGGGCAATGCGTGGGTCACGGCGTTGGAGGAAGGCGCGCTGGACGCCAAGAGGCTTGCGCGTGGGCGGAGTTACGCCGAGCAGGGCAATGTGGACGCCATCACGGTGACACCCGGACTCGTGCTCGCGTATGTGCAGGGCAGTCGCCCGCGTCCGTACCGCGTACAGGTGCGGCTGCCCACCCTGGACGACGCGGACTGGGCACTGTTCCTGGACGCCGCCGTTGAGCGCCCGGGGCACATCGCCGCGTTGCTCGACAAGGAGCTGCCGCAGTCCCTGGCCGACTGCGGAGTGCCGTTGCTGCCGGGCCCGCGCGACCTCGACCCCCACTGCAGCTGCCCCGACCGCGGCCACCCCTGCAAACACGCCGCCGCCCTCTGCTACCAGACGGCACGCCTGCTCGACGCCGACCCCTTCGTACTCCTTCTGTTGCGCGGCCGCGGTGAGCGCGACCTGCTCGACGCCCTCTCCCGGCTGAGCGCCGCCCGCGCGGCCCGTGCCGCACAGGAGCAGGAACCCGCCCCGCTCCCCGGAGTGCGCGCCACCGAAGCTCTCGCGCCCCGCCAACTCCCGCCGCTCCCACTGCCGTTGCCCGCCCCGGCGCACCCCGAGCAGCCCCCGGTCTACCCGGCGGCCCCGGGCGGGCCCGACCCGTTCGCGTTGGACCAGCTGGCGACCGACGCCGCAGCCCGCGCCCATGCCCTGCTCAGCACGGGCCACGACCCGGTGGCGGAACTGACGCTGTGGCAGGACGCGGTCCGACTGGCCGCCGCCCGCCCCGGCTCCGGACTCACCGCCGGTACCCGCGCCCTCTACGCCTCGCTCGCGTCCGCCGCCGACCGCACTCCCGCCGAGCTGGCCCGCGCGGTCGCCGCCTGGCGGCAGGGCGGTCCGGAAGGTCTCGCCGTCCTGGAGGACGCCTGGGACCCGCCGGCCGGACGTTTCGACCGCGCCCGCCCCCTCCTCCTCGCCGCCGACCTCCCCGCCTTCCGCCCCTGGCGCAACCACCTCACCCACCCCCGCGGCCACGTCCAACTCCGTCTGGGCCGCGACGGCCTGTGGTACGCCTACGAGTCGGAACCGGGCCACGACGACTGGTGGCCCCGCGGCACCCCCGACCTCGACCCGGTCGGCGCGCTCACCGGCCTCGGCGCCTCGCCGGACGGCGGCTGACGGGGGCTCACGTTCCGCGGCACGGCTGATATTCACTGTGGCGTAGGCCGCCCGATGAGCCACTACAATGCCGCGAGGTCACCGCACGACACAGCAACCGGCCGAAAATGAACGGTGGGAGAGGCATGGCTACGGGGGGATGGGGTCCGGGTTCCGGCCCCGGGCAGCCTGGCGGCAACGGACCGGGAGGTCAGGGCTGGGGCGGCGGACCGTACGGACCACCGCAGGGCGGCCCCTACGGCCCTCCGCCACCGCAGCCGGGACCGTACCCGAACCAGCCGCCGTACCCGAACCCCAACCAGCCGCCCTACCCGAACCCGCATCCGTACCCCTACGGCCCGCAGCCCACGCCCCGCGTTCCCGCCCGGCGCAGCGGCGGCTGCCTGCGCTACGTCTCGCCGTTCTGGCTCGTCGCCGCCATCCTGCGCTCGGCGCACCGCGTCGCCACCAAGCTGTTCGTGCAGGAGGGCGACGGCCGGATCGAGGACCGTACCGTGGACCGCGTCCAGCTGGCTCGCACGGTCCTCGGCGCCGCCGCCACGGTGGCCCTGGTCTTCGTCTACAACGTGAAGCCGGACCGCTGGTCGGACGCGGCGTACGGCAGCGCCGCCCAGATGATCGTCGCCCCGGTCCTGCTGCTGGTCGCCGGGCCTCTGGTCATCCTCGGATTCATCTACTACGCGCCCTCGCACCTGCGGCCGTACATGCGCTCCCGACTGCGCGCTCCGCTCAAGGCGGTCGGATGGTACGTGCTTTCGATCGTCGCCATGGGCGTGATCCTGTTCCCGGCGTCTCGGATCGGGACCGACGAGCGACCGACCGTGATCGAGTATGTGCTCCTCATCGCGGCGGCGGCTGTGATCGTGTGGGGCATCCCCTTCTTCATCCTGGCGTCGCTGTACTCGGCCCGCAGCGCCTTCAACACCGCCCAGGTCCATCCGATGCTGCCGCCCGTGATCACCATGGCGCTGGTGTGGGTGTTCGCGATCTTCAACGTGATCGGCGACGGTCTGCCGGAGGGCCCGCCGGTCGTCCAGTACTGCTCCATGCTCGGCGGACCGCTGTCGGTGACCGCCGTGTCGCTGTGGGAGATGCGGCGGATGCGAACCCGGTTCGGGGTCACCCTCCGCGCCTGACCCGGACCGGACGTCACCAGACCCCGGCAAAGCCCGACGCCTCGGCGAGCGTGGCGAGCAGCCGATCCATCAGCGAGAGCGCGCCGGGGCTGAGGGGCTTCGGGCTGCGGGGCGAGCATGATCGCCCGCCGGGGTCCTGCCGGATGCTCTGCCGCAGGGCGACCGCCTGGGCTGTGACCCGCGGCGGCCGGCCTGCCCGCGCGGGCAGGCCGGCCAGGGCGGCGGTGCCGGCCTCGTACGCCTGCCGGACCACCCGGTCGGCCATCAGCTGGAGCAGCGCGGCCTTGCTGGGCACGTGGTAGTAGAGGCTGCCGGCGTGCACGTCGAGCCGGTCCGCGACCTGACGCACGGAGAACCCGTGGTAGCCGGTCTGCGCGAACACCGCCATCCCCGCGTCGATGATCCGGTCTGCGGTCAGCTTCACGGCCGCAGTCGAGGGCGCGGACGGCCCGGCGGGCACCCTCGACCCGCTGGTCCGGCACCTGACCCCCGTCTCGCACACGCCGGCGAAGAGGTGTTCGCCGGCCGCCGCAACGAGCAGGACGCCTGGATGCCCGTCGTGTTCAACGCCCTCACCGACGGCAGCCGGTACGTCCACTTCGGCGTCCGGGCGACGGCCAAGTCCGCCCAGGCATCTCGGGGTGCGCCCCAACCCTCGGAATAACCACATCAGGGCCGGCGTCTCTGGGGGGAAGAGTGACGACCCACCTGGGTGTGCGTTGGCGCCGGCCCGGCCGAGGTCGCCCAGGGCAGGGAACCGCGTGGAGGTTCTCGTGTCCCCGCACGCGAAGCGGCTCTATGGCCGGCGCAGCGCAGCGATCAGTATTGCTCGGTCTCCACGAAACCCGAGTCCGCGTCGTTGTCCGCGCCGAAGGCGTCGGCGGCGGCGGTCGGGTCGAATCCGGGCGGACTGTCCTTGAGGCCCAGGCCCATGCCGGCCAGCTTCGCCTTGACCTCGTCGATGGACTTCGCACCGAAGTTGCGGATGTCCATGAGGTCGGCCTCGGAACGAGCCACGAGCTCACCCACCGAGTGGACGCCCTCACGCTTGAGGCAGTTGTACGACCGAACGGTGAGCTCCAGCTCCTCGATCGGCAGTACCAGGTCGGCGGCGAGGGCGGCGTCCGTGGGGGACGGGCCCATGTCGATGCCCTCGGCGTCGATGTTCAGCTCGCGGGCGAGACCGAACAGCTCGACCAGGGTCTTACCGGCCGACGCCATGGCGTCACGCGGACGCATCGCCTGCTTGGTCTCGACGTCGACGATCAGCTTGTCGAAGTCGGTGCGCTGCTCGACACGGGTCGCCTCGACCTTGTACGTGACCTTCAGCACGGGGCTGTAGATGGAGTCGACCGGGATACGGCCGATCTCCTGGCCCACCTGCTTGTTCTGCACGGCGGAGACATAACCGCGGCCACGCTCGACCGTCAGCTCCATCTCCAGCTTGCCCTTGCCGTTGAGCGTGGCGAGGACCAGATCGGGGTTGTGCACCTCGACACCGGCCGGGGGCGCGATGTCGGCGGCGGTGACCAGACCCGGGCCCTGCTTGCGCAGGTACATCACGACCGGCTCGTCCTGCTCACTGCTGACGACGAGCTGCTTGATGTTGAGGATCAGGTCGGTGACGTCCTCCTTGACGCCCGGCACGGTGGTGAACTCGTGCAGGACACCGTCGATACGGACGGACGTGACCGCCGCACCCGGGATCGAGGAGAGGAGCGTGCGACGCAGGGAGTTGCCGAGGGTGTAGCCGAAGCCCGGCTCCAGCGGCTCGATCACGAACCGGGAGCGGAACTCGTCGACGACCTCTTCGGTCAGGGACGGACGCTGAGCAATGAGCACGAGGTGTTGCCTCCAGAGATTCGGCGCCCGCTATGTGACGCCGTGGACACCATGAAGGGTACGGGTGATCCGGGCCAAAGGGTCTCCGTCGAGGCCGAACCGCCCGACTGCCCGACCCGGCGAGGCGGTGTCGGGCCTCTCTTCGGCCCGCCGTCCGCACGGCCGTTTCTGCTTTTCCCGGGAGCGGTGCGGGAACGCCTGCTCGAGCAGCCGACCCGCCGCAGGAAGGCACTTCCCCGTGCGAAATACTCTCCCGATGAGTTCACGCACTTCCACGATCAGCCAGCCGATCACGATACGGAGGGCAGCCGCGCGGGATGCCAAACGGCTCACGCGGCTCGTGCGTGGCTCAGGCGCCTACGAGGGTAAGTACGCATCCGCAGTGGCGGGCTACCGGGTCGGTCCTGATTACATCGAGGCCCACCGCGCCTTCGTAGCCGTCGGCGACTACGAGCATGGAGGCCGGGTCCTCGGGTTCTACTCGCTGGTCCTCGCTCCACCGGAACTCGACCTGCTGTTCGTCGCCGACGAAGCGCAAGGACGTGGTATCGGACGGCTGCTCGTCGCGCACATGCAGTCCGAGGCCCGTGCCGCCGGGCTCGACCGCGTCAAGGTCGTGTCGCATCTTCCCGCCGAGGACTTCTACCACCGCGTCGGTGCGGTGCGGACCGGGACCGCGCTCGCGAACCCGCCCGCCGTGCCGTGGGACCGTCCCGAATTCGAGTTTCGCATTCCTTCGGAATGACGCGGTGTGCCGGTTGGCGGGGCACCGGCTCGGCTGCGCCTGCATGGTGGCCGGCATGCAGGAGCCGCTGGACGCCGCGCGCTCCGTGTGTGCCGTCGTCTTTGCCCTGCGGGGGGAGTGAGATCGTCTGCGCCGGCGGGCCTCTCCTGGCGACTTCCTCGCCTCCGGCACTCCCAGGGCCATCGAAATCGCGTACGCCTCGCCTCGCGCCACACACGATGGAGGCATGGTCCGACTGGGCGTTCGGGGCGTCGTAGGCGTCGAAGACGGCGATGGTCCTGGCGGAGCCGCCGGTGGAGGCGGCGGAGGTCAGATCGTGGGCCGACTGCAGGTCGCTGGGGCGTAGCGGGTGGGGGAGTCCGCGGCGGCGTTGGGCCGGACGGTATGGGGCGATGTCCCTCTTCGGCGCCTGCTCTTCCTGGAGGGCGGTGGTGCCGCTGGTGACGCGCAGGGCGTTGCAGGATGCTCAGCCCTTCTTCGGGGTACCGGCGCACTGCGACATCGCCAGGCGGAACCTCCGGCCCGCCCGGCGCTACGGCGTGGGGGCCGATGTGGGGAGCGGAGTACGAGCAGGGTGATCTCGCTGGGGGCGAAGACGCGGAAGGGCGGACCCCAGAAGCCGGTGCCACGGCTGGTGTAGAGGAGGGTGCGGGTGCCGTGGTGGCTGAGGCCGGCGAGGGCGGGCTGGTCGATGCGGACCAGGTGGTGGAAGGGCCAGATCTGGCCGCCGTGGGTGTGGCCGGAGAGCTGGAGGTCGACGCCGCCGGCTGCCGCCCGGTCGACGAACTTGGGCTGGTGGGCCAGGAGCAGGACGGGGTGGTCGGGGTCGGCGCCGTGCAGGGCTCCGGCGAGGTGGGCGCCGTGGCCCGCGAGGCCGGAGGACTCGGCGGTGACGTCGTCCACGCCGGCGACCACGAGGGTGTCGCCACCGCGTTCGAGCAGCAGATGGCGGTTGCGCAGCGGCTCCCAGCCCAGTTCGTCCATCAGGTCGACCCAGCCCTGGGCCTCGCTGTAGTACTCGTGGTTGCCGGTGACGTAGACCCGGGCCCGGGTGGCCTGCACGGTAGCGAGTGGGGCGGCCTGGGCGCGGCGGCGTTCTGCCGTGCCGTCCGCGATGTCTCCGGTGTGGCAGACCAGGTCGGCCTTCAGTGTGTTGACCGTCTCGCAGACCCGTGCCGACCAGCGGGCGCGGTCGAGCGGGCCGTAGTGGGTGTCGGTGATGAGGACGACGCGCGTGCCGTCCAACCCGGCCCCCAGGCGCGGCAGTTGCACGTCCAGGCGGCGTACCCGTGGTACCCGGCGGGCCTCGGCGTACCCCCAGGCGAGCAGCACGGCGGCCGTGCCGAGGACCGCCCAGGTGACGATCCGGGCCCGGTCCTGGCCGTCGCCCACGCCGGTCACGGTCAGAGCCAGCCGCAGCAGGACGCCGAGCACGACGGACCAGGTGAACAGGACCCAGATGGTGCCCAGCAGGGTGTCCCCGATGATCGCCGCCCAGTCCTGCTGGCGTCGGCCGTGGCCTCGCACCATCGCGAGCGGCATGCCGATCAGGCCGAGGGCGAACAGGGCGGTGCCGGCAAGCGTGACGGGGAGCGGCCAGTGCTGGCCGGTGTGCAGCAGCAGCCAGCAGGGCACGGTCCACAGCAGGACGGGGGCGATCAAGGGGAGGTAGCGCATCAGGCGGTGCAGTCGGCTCTGCTGAGTCGCGTGCGCTGCGCTGTCGGCGGATCGGGTTTCGCTGGTGTCGGTCACGCTTCCCCTCCTTGAGCAACCAGGCTGCCGTCGCGCGCACTGTATCCGGCCGACCCGGGCCGGTCGGACGGATGGGGTGCTCAAGGTGGGCATCCCCAGGTGGCGAGGTGGCCTCCGAGATCGCCCCCGGCTCACGCGTTTGGCGACTCTGCTCCGGACCGGGGCCGCGGCGGTTTCGAACGGTGAGGCGTCGAAGCTCCGGAAACACTGCTGAGCCGGCGGTTCACCACGAACCGGGCGTCACGCGACTACGCCGAAGCCCTGCGCCTGGGGAAGGGCGTGGGGAGGGACCGCGCGTTCGGCGGATCGCTGATCGTGGCAACAGGAGTAGAAATTGTGGTATGGGTGTATTTTCCGGCAGGGCGCGTACCCCACGTGAAGGCCGCCATCGAACGACGGACGCCACGCCTTACGCCACGCCTTCGTCGAACGGCCGAAGGCACCGCTCTCTGCTGGGCATACGCAGCGTCGCGGGCCAGGTCTTCCTCCTGCAACTCGTGCTCGCGGTCCTTCTCGTCGCCGCCGCGGTGGCGGCTCTCGTCCTGCAGGCCCGGAGCGACAGCACGAGGGAGGCTCGCGCCCGAACCCTCGCCGTGGCCGAGTCTGTCGCACAGTCGCCGGACATCATCGAGGCCATGGACAGCCGGGATCCGACGGCGGCACTGCAGCCGCGCGCCGAGGCGGTCCGCAAGCGCACCGGCCTCGACTACGTCGTGCTGTGGAACACGGCCGGGATCCGGTACACCCATCCCGACCCCGACATGATCGGGAAACACATCGTCGGCCCCTACCAGGACACCATCGACCTGGCACGTGCAGGGCGGCCCCTCATCAGGACCATCGACACGGTCACCGGCCGCACGGTGAACGCCTCCGTCCCCATCACCAGGCCGGACGGTTCACTCGCCGGCATATCGTCGGCCGGCATCACGGTGCGCAGCGTGAACAACACCGCCGGAGCCCAGCTGCCGCTGCTGCTGGGCTCCGCGGCCGGTGCACTCGTCCTCGCGTCGGGAAGCGCCGTCCTGGTGAGCCGACGACTGCGACGGCAGACGCACGGCCTGGGCGCCGCCGAGATGACCCGCATGTACGAGCACCACGACGCGGTGCTGCACTCCGTGCGCGAGGGCGTGGTGATCGTCGGGGGTGACGGACGGCTGCTGCTCGCCAATGACGAGGCGCGGCGGCTCCTGGGGCTCCCCGACGACGCGGAGGGACGCCCCGTGGCCGACCTGGGCCTCGCACCGAGCACCGTGAAGCTGCTGGCCTCGGCCCGGGTGGCCACCGACGAGGTGCACCTGACCGGCGACCGGCTCCTGGCGGTCAACGTCCGGCCCACGGACCGTGACGGCGGCCCGGTGGGGAACGTGGCGACACTGCGGGACACCACCGAGCTGCACGCGCTGGCCGGCCGGGCCGAGAAAGCCCGGGCGCGGCTGGAGCTGCTGTACAGCGCCGGGGTGCGGATCGGCACCACATTGGACGTGGTGCGCACCGCCGAGGAACTGGCCGAGGTGGCGGTCCCTCGGTTCGCGGACTTCGTCACCGTCGAGCTGCTGGATCCCGTTCTGCACGGTGAGGAGCCGGCCGGGCCGAGCAGCGAGATGCGCCGCACGGCCATCCGCGGCATCCGGGAGGACCCGCCGCTCTACCCCGTGGGCAAGCTGGTCAGGTTCGCCCCCTCGACGCCGATGGCCGTGGGAATGCACAGCGGCCGGGCGGTCCTGGAAGCCGACCTGCGCACCGCGCCCGGATGGAGGGCCCAGGACCCGGAACACACCCGAAGGATCCTCGACTACGGCATCCGCTCCCTGATCGCGGTGCCGTTGCGGGCCCGCGGCGTGGTGCTGGGAGCGATCGACTTCTGGCGCATGGACCCGTCCGAGCTCTTCGGGGAGGAGGACCTGTCCTTCGCCGAGGAACTGGCCGTCCGTTCCGCGGTGTGCGTCGACAACGCCCGCCGCTACACAAGGGAACACGCCATGGCCGTCACCCTGCAGCGCAGCCTGCTGCCCGGCGACCTGCCCGAGCAGAGCGCCGTGGAGGTGGCCTACCGGTACCTGCCGGCCCAGGCCGGAGTGGGCGGCGACTGGTTCGACGTCATCCCGCTGCCCGGCACCCGGGTCGCCCTCGTGGTCGGCGACGTGGTCGGGCACGGGCTGCACGCCGCGGCCACCATGGGCCGACTGCGTACGGCGGTGCACAACTTCTCCGCCCTCGACCTGGCCCCCGACGAACTCCTGACGCGTCTGGACGAGCTGGTCGGCAGAATGGACCAGGACCAGGCGGCCCGGGACGGTGGCGAGGGAGCCACGGGTGCCACCTGCCTGTACGCCGTCTACGACCCGGTCTCCGGTCGTTGCACCATGGCCCGAGCCGGACATCCGGGGCCCGCCCTGGTCCGCCCCGGCAGCCCCGTGGAGTTCCCCGAAATGCCCGCGGGCCTGCCGCTGGGACTCGGGGGACTGCCCATCGAGACCGTCGAACTCGAACTCCCCGAGGGCAGCCGGCTCGCCCTCTACACCGACGGACTCGTCATAGACCGCCACCGCGACGTCGGTGAGGGCCTCGAACTGCTGGGCAGAGCCCTCACCAGCCCGTCCGACCGGACCATGGAGGACACCTGCCAGGCGGTACTGGACGCGCTGGTGCCCGCCGACCCGGGCGACGACATCGCCCTGCTGATGGCCCGTACCCGCGTCCTCGCCCCCGGGCAGGTCGCCACGTGGGACATTCCCGCCGACCCCGCCGCCGTGGCCCCCGTCCGCAGCGGGGCCTCCCGGCAGCTGGCCGACTGGGGGCTGGAGGAGATCTCCTTCACCACCGAGCTGATCCTCAGCGAACTCGTCACCAACGCCATCCGCTACGGAAAAGAGCCCATCACCGTACGTCTCCTCAAGGACCGCACCGTGGTCTGCGAGGTCGCCGACGGCTCCAGCACCTCCCCTCATCTGCGCCGGGCAAAGGCCACCGACGAGGGTGGACGCGGCCTGTTCCTCGTCACCCAGTTCGCACAGCGCTGGGGCACCCGCTACACCCAGAACGGCAAGGTGATCTGGACCGAGCAGGCCCTCGACGGCGGTGAGGCCGCCATGGCCGGTGACGCGTCGGGGTCCAGCCTCCTGGACGAGTGGGACGAGTGGGACGAGTGGGACGACGCATCGCCGCAGTAGCCGCAGGGCACGGTGTACCCGGGCTGGTGCGCCGTTCCGGATCCGTGCGGCCGCGGGGGCGGTCGGCGGCCCACCGTTCGGAGACCGCGGTCGGCAGGCCGGCCGCCGGTACGGACAGGCGGTGCGTCCTGCGATCCCAGTCGTGCCCCGCGTCGCGCTGCAGCACGGCCGCCCTTCCCAGGAAGGGCGGCTACGGCCCGCATCGGCCTCGGGTGATCACAAACCGGACGTAACGCGACTACGCCGAAGCCCTGTTCCCCACGCTCACCGGCTCACCGGCTCACCGGCCCACCACCTCAGCCGGCGCACGGTCGAGAGCCGTCTCACGGCCGGCATGCGCCGCGTCACGCGTACCGGAACATTCTGGGCAGGCGCTGCTTCTCGATGGCTGAGGCTCGGTCATTCCAGGCGGACGGCCTGGGCCTGGCGAGCGGTTCGACGGGGAGTGGTGCGGCTGCGGCCCGGGCCTGGAACACCGCGATGACGGCGGCCAGTTCTTCGACGGTGGGTCGTCCGCGCAGAACCGTGACGAGGGGCTGGGACATGGTGGGCTCCTTGCAGGGGATATGGGGGTGTATGAGCGGAGATGGAGGTCGCCTCGCGGTGGGCGGAGACAGAAGTGGCGCCGGGACCGGACGCACCGACCCGGGGACCTTCCAGAGGGCCCTAGAGGGGGACGTTGCCGTGCTTCCTGCCGGGCTGCGTCTCGCGCTTGGTACCCAGGGCGCGCAGACCTCGGATGATGTGCTGCCTGGTCTCGGACGGGATGATCAAGGCGTCCACGCAGCCCTGCTCGCACGCCGAGTCGGGGTCGAGGACGGTGTCTCCGGGCGCGAGCGGTGGTCCGGGCACCGCGATGCGGGCCGTGGGCCAGGCGAGGTTGAGGTCGGCACCGAGATGTCTGGAGCCCATGACGTCGTAGGCGCCGCCGTAGGCCTTGCGGGTGATGACGGTGATCAGCGGCACGGTGGCTTCGGCATAGGCGTAGGCCAGCTTGGCGCTGCGCCGAACGATTCCGTTCAACTCCTGGTCGGCGCCCGGCCGGAAGCCGGGGACATCGACGAAGGTCAGGACCGGCAGGTTGAAGGCGTCGCAGGTGCGGATGAAGCGGGCGGCCTTCTCGCAGGCGTCGATGTCGAGGCAACCGCCGTGACGCAGGGGCTGGTTGGCCACGATGCCGACGGGGTGCCCTTCGACGCGGCCGAAGCCGGTGACGATGTTGGGGGCGAAGAGGGGCTGCGTCTCCAGGAACTCGTCGTCGTCCAGGGCGCTTTCGACGACCTGGAGCATGTCGTACGGCTCGTTGACCGTGTCGGGAACGATCGAGTTCAGCTTCGGCCGTAGTTCCGCCTCGATGTCGTCCGTACGGCTCTCGAGATCGGCCGGTGGATCCTCCAGGTTGTTGGAGGGGAGGTAGGACAGCAGCGCCCTGACGTACCCGAAGGCGTCCGTCTGGTCGTGCGCCAGGTGGTGTGCGATGCCGGACACGGTGCTGAGGGTCCTGGCACCGCCGAGCTCTTCCGGGCCGACACGCTCGCCGGTGGCGGCCTCGACGGCGTCGGGCCCGGTCACGAACATGTACGACGCCTGGTCGTTCGTCACCATGAAGTCGCTGGCGGCCGCGGAGTGCACCGCGCCGCCCGCGCGCCCCACGACCAGGGCGATCTGGGGGACGACTCCGGAGGCGAGTACGGTGCGGCGGAAGATCTCTCCCCGGACGCCCACTGCGCCTGCGCCCGCTTCGGAGCCATGGATCGAGATGAGCGGGCATCCGGTCTTCAGGGCGAGGTCCATCACCTTGGTGATCTTCGCGCCGGAGAACTCGTCGAGGACGGCACCGAAAGCGGCGGCGTCCTGCGAGAAGACGGCGACCGGACGGCCGTCGACCGTGCCATAGCCGGTGACGACGCCGTCGGGGCGGCGGCGTGCCACGGCGTCCAACTCGGCGAAGGAGCCTTCGTCGAGCAGCAGCTCGACCCGCTCGCGGGCACTGCTGACTTCGGTGTCCTCAACGGTCATTCGGATGTTCCTCTCCTTGAGAGTGCCCTGAGAGCCTAGAGATTGTTGAACAATCCTTCAATAGCTGGGCATCGATCACGCGCCCGCTCCCCCACTGCCCCCGGCGGTGTCGCGGCCGACTTCTTTCGGCCAGGGGATTGACGGGATTCACAGGTGAGGGTATCAATTTATGAGGATTGTTGAACAATCCTCTTCGTGGAGCGGGTCGCCGGAGGCCACGACGCGGCTTGGGTTACCTCCCCGGCCCGGTCCGGCCGATTTCCTCCGGTTCCACTCCTCCGCTCCGGAGCTCCTCGCGGGCGGATCACCGCTCGGCCACCCACCGTTTCCGGGCGGCTGGGTCGCACCTACTCCTCGTGGGGTAAAGATGACTCCCTCCCCTGCATCCCGGACGACATTGGTCGCCACGGATCGTGCGAGATGGCTCCTTCCGGCGGTCGCCGAATCCACCCGATCGGCCCGTCGGCAGGTCGCGGCGCAGCTGACCACCTGGGGCTTGCCCCAGGTGGTCGATGACGCGACCCTGATCGTCTCCGAGCTCGTCACGAACGCGGTCTGCCATGGGGTGGGCCCCGTCTGGCACGCGCTGCGGTACGTAACGGGCGACGGCGCCACCGATGTGGTGCGCCTCGAGGTCGGCGACCACGGGCACGGCTGGGGTGGCACTCCCATCGCGCCCGCACACGAAGGCGACCTGAGCTGCGGGGGCCGCGGTCTGCCACTGGTCGAGGCGCTGGCCTCGCGGTGGGGCGCCTGGCGCCTGCCGCACGGCTTCGTGGTGTGGGTCGACATGTCCGGTCGCGCCCTGGTCGACTCGGTCGACACGCCCGAATTAAAACTGCACGCAGAAAACGACCACTTTCCCCTTGAGGGATCGTTGAACAATCTCTAGGTTGTTCCCCACGCCGACACCGGCCCGCTGCATGGCCCGGTTTCCCGTAGAGGCTGGAGACAGGGGATGGACCGACCCATCACCAGCCGCCTCCACTCCCCTTCCCTCCTCCCGTGAGGTCTCCATGACAACCACGCCCACCAGTTCCCCAGCCGTCGCGGAGGACGCGACCGGCCGATTCGCCTGGTACCGGTCGTTCTCCCCGCAGGGGCGCCGCGCCTTCAAGGGAGCGTTCGGCGGGTACGCCCTCGACGCCTACGACTTCCAGGTGCTCCCGCTCAGCATGGTGGCGATGGCGGCCTACTTCAGCCTCACCACGGCGCAGACGGGCCTGCTGACCACGGTCACGCTGCTGGTGTCCGCGCTCGGCGGCATTCTGGCGGGCCTGCTGATGGACCGGGTCGGCCGAGTGAAGACGCTCATGATCACGGTGGGCACCTACGCCTTCTTCACCGTGCTGTGCGGCTTCGCCGTCAACTACCCGATGCTGCTGGTGTCCCGGGCTTTCCAGGGCCTCGGGTTCGGCGGTGAGTGGGCGGCCGGGGCCGTGCTGGTGGCCGAGTACGCCAAGTCCCGCTACCGAGGCAAGGTGCTGGCGTTCATCCAGAGTTCCTGGGCGGTCGGCTGGGGCCTCGCCGTGATCGTGTCGACGATCGTGATGGACAACCTCGACCCCTCCATCAGCTGGCGGGTGATGTTCTGGACGGGCGCCCTGCCCGCGCTGCTGCTGGTGTACGTGCGCCGCAACATCAAGGACGCCCCCGAGGTGACCGAGCGGCTGGCGAGCAAGGAGGCGCGGGTTCCGCTGTCGTCGATCTTCAAGGGCAACCTCGCCCGCAAGACGCTCTTCGCGACGATTCTCGCCACCGGGGTGCAGGGCGGCTACTACACCATCGCCACCTGGCTGCCCACGTACCTCAAGGTCGAGCGCGGCCTCACCGTGGTCGGCACCGGCAGCTACCTCTTCATGCTCATCACCGGCGCCTTCCTGGGCTACCTCGCCGCCGGCTACATCACCGACGCGCTCGGACGCAAGAAGACCTTCGCCCTCTTCGCGGTACTCAGCGCCGGCCTGCTGCTGGCCTACATCAACATCCCGCAGGGTGCCAACACCACGCTGCTGTTCCTCGGCTTCCCCCTGGGCTTCTGCGCCTCCGCCATCTTCTCCGGGTTCGGTGCCTTCCTGGCCGAGTTGTACCCGGGCGCGGTCCGTGGCACCGGCCAGAGCTTCACGTACAACGTCGGCCGCGCCCTCGGCGCCTTCTTCCCCACCGCGGTCGGCTTCACCGCGGGCAGCGCGGGCGTCGGCGGCGCCCTGATCTACGGCGTCATCGGCTACGCCATCGCTCTGGTCGCCCTCCTGGGACTGCCGGAGACCCGCGGCACCGAACTCACCTGAGGCGCCCCGCCACAGGTGCGCATCGTCTTGCGCGGCGCCCCGGGGCCACAGGTCCGATGACCCGTGCCCCGGGGCGCCGCCGCGCACAGGAGAGGCTTCATCCCTTGTCCCCGAGAGCCGGCGGGACCCGCCGCACGAGACCTCGTCCCCGGCGCCGGCCCGATCCACAAGCAGTGCGCCACCTCGCCCGGCCCAAGAACTGGCGAGTACGCAACAAACTCACAGCCGTCGTCCTGGTCCCCGGTCTCCTCGCCTGCTTCCTCGCGACCGTGAGCCTTTCCCGGACCATCGGCGATGCCGGCGACTACGGGCGGTTCGCCGCACTGGCCCGTCTCCAGCGCCCGGCCCTCGGTCTCGTCCACGCTCTTCAGGACGAGCGTGACGCCACGGCCGCGTTCGTCGCCGGACGGCGCGAGGGCTCGCACGGCGGCCTCGGCGAGCGGCGCGCCGCGGCCGACACCGCCGCCGTCGCCTACCGCGGGGCGGCGGGCGCCCTCGACACCTCCGGTGATCCGCGACTGCGGACGGCGTTGCGCAGGGCGTCGGAGGAGTTGCGCACCCTGGGCGAGCTGCGTACTGCGGTGGACCGGGCCGGGCTGACCCAGGGCGCGATCGTTTCCGGCTACACGGTCATGCTCAGCAGACTGATGGACCTCGGCCCGGTCCTCGGCGAGCACAACGGTGGTGGCGCGTCCGCGCAACGGGCGCGGGCCCTCAACGCCCTGTCCGTCGCCGTGGAGAACACCAGCCGGGTCCGGGCGGAGCTGAACGCCGTGCTGACCAACGGGACATTCCTCGTCGGCCAGTTCCCGGACTACGCCGGCGCGGTCGCTCGTCAGCAGGAATCCGTGGACGACTTCCTTGCCACGACGAGCCAGTCGCAGCGCACCCTGTACGCCGACTCCGTCAAGGGGACCTCGGTCAGTGCCGCCCAGGCCATCCAGGAGCGGGCCACCGAGCAGGCCCAGGCCCGCCGGATCAGCATCGAGCCGGCCCGGTGGGAGAAGGCCTCCGGGCACAAGATCGAACTCATGCGCACGGTCGAGTCCCGGATCCTGGACGAACTGATCACCGTCAGCGACGCGTCGCGCACCTCACGGCGGTGGGTCGCGTGGTGGGGTGCGGCAGGCATGCTGGCCATGTTCCTGGCGACCGGATGTCTGGTCACCGCGGTGGTCCGGTCGATGACCCGTCCTCTGAGGACACTGCGGGCCTCCGCACTCGACGTCGCCCACCACCGTCTGCCCGAGGCGCTCGAACGGCTGCGGCAGGCGGACGCCGACGACCTGGGCGACTTCCGGGCCACACCCACCCCGGTGGTGTCCGAGGACGAGATCGGCGAGGTGGCCGAGGCGTTCGACGCCGTGCAGAACGCGGCCGTACGGCTGGCCACCGACCAGGCCGCGCTCCGCTCCCACATCAACGGGATGTTCGTGCACCTCTCCCGACGCAATCAGCGTCTGGTGGGCAAGCTCCTCACCGAGATCGGGGACCTCGAACAGGACGAGCGGGACCCCGAGCGCCTGGGGCGGCTGTTCCGGCTGGACCACCTGGCCACGCAGATGCTGCGTACCGACGAGAGCCTGCTGGTGCTCGCGGGTTCGGACGCCGGACGCGGATGGGACCGCCCCATGCCGCTGTCGGAGGTCCTGCTCGCCGCCAGCGCCGAGGTGGAGCAGTACACCCGGGTCGTCTGCCGCCCCGCTGTCGAGGCGGACATCGCGGGTGACGCCGTGACCGACCTGGTGCACCTCCTCGCGGAGCTGATGGAGAACGCCACGCACTTCTCCGGCCCCCACTCCGCCGTCACCGTGGCGTGCGGCGTGCCTCACGACCGTGCCGCCGACCTGGTGATCTCCATCGTGGACGAGGGGGTGGGGATGACCGCTCGGGACAGGGCGGCCACCAACCATCGGCTGGCCTCGGTACGCGCCTTCGATCCCGAGGCAGGCCAGAGCATGGGCCTGTTCGTGGTCAGCCGCCTCGCGTCCAAACACGGCGTCTCGGTCGCCCTCGTCCCCTCACCCCGGCAGGGGACCACGGCTCTGGTGCGGGTGCCCGGTCACCTGCTGGCCAGGCTTGAGCATCCTGCAGCCGACGAGTTCCGGCAGACAGCGGCCAAGGCCCCTGGGCAAGCCCTCCCGTCGCAGTCCTCACCTGGGGAGCCCGCGTTCGGCTCGGCACAGGACTGGCTGGTCCACCGCCGCTTCTCCGACGGACTGCACACCGACGCCCACCACACACCGCCATCCGTACCGTTCACTGCAGAAGGACAAGCGTGATGCCGAGACCCGCTGTCAGCACGGTCGCCGTCCTCTGTTCGGCTCTGCTGCTCACCTCCGCCTGCACAGGGGACCCCGTGGCAAGAACCCCGGCCACCGTGCCCATCGGGTTCCTGGCCCCGCTGTCCGGCCCCTCGGCCACCGTGGGCGCCGACACCCGGCGAGGCGCCGAACTGGCGGTGAAGATCGTCAACGAGGACCTGACATCCGTCCCGCTGCCACTCGGCCCGGGAGAGGGGCTTCCTCGGGCTGACCACCCGAGGATCAGGCTGCTGACCGCCGACACCGCCGCCTCCGGAACGACCGGCGCCGGACAGGTGCAGCGACTGGTGAGCGACCAGGGCGCGGTGGCCGTGGCCGGCGGGTACGAATCGGCGGTCACCCAAGCGGCCAGTGCGCGGGCCGAGGAGTTGAAGGTCCCCTTTGTCAACGGCGGATCCTCGGCGGCGTCGCTGACCGAGCGGGGCCTGGACTGGTTCTTCCGCACGGGCCCCTCCGACCTGAGCTATGGCCGGGTGGTGTTCTCGCTGCTCAAGGAGCGCCAGAGCGAAGGCACGGCCGTACGGCGCATCGCTGTCGTCCACATGGACGACCAGTACGGCAACGACGGACTGTCCATGATCAAGCGCTTCGCCTCCCAGATCGACGGCGATGTCGTGGCCGATGTCGGGGTCGACGCCGAGTCCACCGGCCTTTCGGGGGCGGTGGAAGAGGTGAAGGCCTCGGCTCCCGATGTCGTGCTGACCCTCCTGTACACGCCGCAGGCGCTCGCACTGAGCGACGACTTCCACGCCGCGTCGTATGAGCCGCCGGCTCTCATGGCCTTCGGAGCGGGCTATGCCGACGCGGACTTCGTCAAGAAGGAGGGAGGCGACGCGGAAGGGGTGTGCAGTCGGTTCGCCTGGTCCGCGGACCTGGCCGCGCACAATCCCGCGGCCCGGGCCGTCGCCGACCTCTACCGGACGACGTACCACCGCCCCATGAACGACGACGCCGCGCGCGCGTTCACCGCGGTGATGACCCTGGCCCAGGCGGTCGACGAGGCGGCATCCCTCACCCCCGCGGACATCCGTTCCGCCTTGGTGAACCTCGACGTCCCGGGGCGGGACACGATCATGCCGTGGGATGGGGTGAGGTTCGACGACAACCATCAGAACATCGGTGCCCGAGGCGTCGTGGAGCAGGTCCAGAAGGGGAGCTACCGCCTGGTCTACCCGTTCGACGTGGCCCGCGCGCGGCTGCGGTGGCCCATGTCGTAGGTGCCTGCTGCAGCGTTACCCGGCCTGGTCCCGGTCCCCTTCGGCCGTGCCCAGTCCGGAGTGTGTCCGGACGAGTTCCTGCTCGGCGTCGTTGAGGTAGTCGGCGAGCAGGAGCTCCGCCTTCACGGTGGCGCCGGCCCTGAGAGCGGCGAGGATGTCCCGGTTGCGCGCCAGGTAGGGCCCGTGGAACCCGTGCAGACCGCCCATCGCGTGGAAGGCGAGGCGCAGTTCCGCCAGCACGCCACGCATCAGTTCGTTCAGGCGGACGCTCTTGCCGAGGGCCACCACCGCCTCATGGAAGTGGGTGTTGGCGGTTCCGACCCGGAGCCAGTCGCCTTCCTCGGCGGCTTGTTCCGCCTCGGCGATCGCGGCCTCGGCACCCGCCAGATCGTAGGGCGGGGCGCCCAGGTGGCGGACCACCGCACATTCGATGAGCCGACGCACCTGGTAGATGTCGACGACGTCCTGGACGGTGAGCATCCGGACGAAGACCCCGCGGTTGAGCTCGTGGACCAGCAGCTTTTCGTGCGTGAGCAGGCGGAACGCCTCTCGAAGGGTGTTTCGCGAGATCCCGAGCGCTTTGCCGATGGTGTCTTCGGAGAGCTTGCTGCCCGGCGCGAGGTGGCCCTCCGAGATGCGGGTGCGCAGGATGTCGGCGACCCGCTCGGCGGTACTGGAGCGCCCCAGCAGTACGCGATCCCCCACAAGCACGGCCGGGTCCAGTTCGGCAGCCATATTCTCGGTCCTCCCCGTCATGGTGCTCCGGGGCCAGTCAACCGAAAACTCAGGGATGAAACAACACGACTCTTGTCGGATTGTTCAACAATACTCTAGTCTGCAGTGGGGGTCGCCTGACCCGTCCTCCGCTTCCCCTCGTCGAAAGGATCCGCCGGTGGCAACCGTCGCTCATCCCGCAACCCTGAGCCCCGCCCAGGCCCGGGAGCTGTTCCGAAACGGCATGAGTCGGCCCACCACCGGGTGGTGCGGGGGCTTCACCCAGGCCAACCTGATCACGGTGCCCGCCGACTGGGCCTACGACGTGCTGCTGTTCTGCCAGCGCAACCCCAAGCCATGTCCGGTACTCGACGTCACGGACCCCGGCTCCTGGTCCACCACACTCGCCCCGGACGCCGATCTGCGGACCGACGTGCCGCGCTACCGCGTCTGGGAGCACGGCCGGCTGATCGACGAGCCGGCGGACGTCGTCGGTCACTGGCGCGAGGACCTGGTCACCTTCCTGATCGGATGCAGCTTCACCTTCGAGACCGCCCTGCACGAGGCGGGCGTACCACTGCGTCACGTCGACCAGGGACGCAACGTCGCGATGTACCGGAGCGCCCGCGCATGCCGGCCCGCGGGGCGGCTGCACGGCCCCATGGTCGTGTCGATGCGGCAGGTCCCGGCCGACCTGGTGGACACGGCGATCCGCGTCAGTGAGCGGATGCCCGCGGTTCACGGCGGTCCGGTACACACCGGAGACCCCGCGGCCCTGGGCATCGACGACCTCAACCGCCCCGACTTCGGAGATCCGGTGGAGGCCGAACCCGGCGACGTTCCGGTCTTCTGGGCGTGCGGCGTCACCCCGCAGGCCGCCCTGATGGCATCGCGGCCTCCCTTCGCCATCACCCACGCTCCCGGATACATGCTGATCACGGATGCGCGGGACACCGACTACCGCGTCGGATGAAGCGGACAGAGCGAACTCAGGTGATGAGCACGGAACATGTGCGGCCGCAAGGAGAACAGGCACCAGGTATGACAGACGTCGTGATCGATCTCAACGCGGATCTCGCGGAGGGCTACGGCCGGTGGGCCCTCACCGACGACGAGGCCATGTTGGAGCTGGTGACCAGCGCGAATGTCGCCTGCGGCTTCCACGCGGGCGATCCCGGCATCATGCGCCGGGTCTGTGACGCGGCCGTCGAGCGGGGGGTGCGGATCGGGGCCCAGGTCTCCTACCGGGATCTGGCCGGATTCGGGCGCCGTGCCATGGACGTTCCCGCCGACGAACTGGCCGACGAGGTCACCTACCAGATCGGTGCCCTCCAGGTGTTCGCCCGCGCCGCCGGGGGAGACGTCGCCTACGTCAAGCCGCACGGAGCGCTCTACAACCGGGTGGTCTCCGACCCCGAACAGGCCGCCGCCGTCGCGAAGGGCACCAGGCACGCCGACTCCCGACTGACCGTGCTGTGCCTGCCCGACTCGGCCATGCACCGAGCGGCCGCCGAAGAAGGGCTGGCCGTGGTCTGCGAAGCCTTCGCGGACCGCGCCTACACCGCAACGGGAACCCTGGTGCCGCGCGGCACACCCGGCGCCGTGATCAGTGACTTCGTTCAGGTCGTCCGGCAGGCGGTCGCGCTGGCCCGCGACGGCCACACCACCGCGCTCACCGGTGAGCCGGTACGGATCCGAGCGAGGTCCCTGTGCCTGCATGGTGACACCCCAGGGGCGGTCGACCTCGCGCTCCAGGTGCGCACGGCACTGCGGGACGCGGGAGTCAGGCTGGAGGCGTTCGTATGAGGCTGCTGCCGGTCGGGCAGGACTCGCTGCTCGTCGATCTGGACGGACCGGACGAGGCGCAGGCATGGCATGCCGAACTGCTGCGCCGCATCGGTGCGGGCGCCCTCGCGCCGGTGCGGGAGATCGTGCCGGGGGAGAAGACCGTGCTGCTGTACGGCGTGCGCGATGTCCCCCGCTTCCAGGCGGAGTTGCTCCGCTGGTCCGCACCCCCGTCGGCGACGGACAGCGGCGAGCTGGTGGAGATTCCCGTGCGGTACGACGGGGCCGACCTGGGCGCGGTGGCCGAGCTCTGGGGCATGAGCGAGGACGAGGTGGTACGTGTGCACAGCGGCACCGAACACCGGGTGGCGTTCTCCGGTTTCGCCCCGGGATTCGCGTACATGACGGGACTGGGCGAGCCCTACGGCGTGCCCCGCCGGGCAGAGCCGCGCACCTCGGTGCCGGCCGGGTCGGTGGCCCTGGCCGGCCATTACACCGGCATCTACCCCCGGAGCTCGCCGGGCGGGTGGCAGTTGATCGGCAGGACGTCGGTGACGCTGTGGGACCTGGACCGGCAGCCGGCGGCCCTGCTCGTGCCGGGCACCCGGGTGCGTTACGTGCCTGTCTCAGAGGAGGTGACCGCATGAGTGACGGCAAGGTGGACGTGGTGCGAGCCGGGGCGCTGACCACCGTCCAGGACCAGGGACGGTTCGGGCACGCGGCGCTCGGCGTACCCCGCTCGGGCGCCCTGGACCAGCCGGCCCACCGGCTGGCGAACCGGCTGGTGGGCAACCCCGCCGACGCCGCCACCCTGGAGACCACCTTGACCGGCGTGGCCGTACGCGCCACCCGGCCGGTGACCGTGGCCGTCACCGGGGCACCCGCCCCGGTACGCGTCGACGGCCGGCCGGCGGCATGGGGCAGCCCCGTCCACCTGCCGGCCGGTGCGGTGCTCGACGTGGGCACCGCCACCTTCGGGCTGCGCGGCTATCTCGCCCTGAGCGGAGGCATCGCCGTAACCCCGGTCCTCGGCAGCCGCTCCACCGACCTGCTGTCCGGGCTGGGCCCCGCCCCCCTCAAGGACGGCGACGTCCTGCCCCTGGGCGAACCGGCGGGCGTCGGCCCACCCCACCACCACCTGGCCCTGTGGGACGGGCCCCCGCGTGAACTGGTGCTCCCGGTGCTGTTCGGCCCGCGCGACGACTGGTTCACCGCCGCCGCCGTGCGCACCCTCGCGGCGAGCCGCTTCTCCGTGTCCCCCAACAGCAACCGCATCGCCCTGCGGATGAACGGACCCGCCCTGGAACGAGCGGTGGACGGCGAACTCCCCAGCGAGGGCATGGTGCTCGGCGCCGTCCAGGTACCGCCCGACGGCAGGCCCGTGCTCTTCCTCGCCGACTCCCCCACCACCGGCGGATACCCTGTCATCGGCGTCGTCCCCGAGCCCAGCCTGTCCGCCGCCGCCCAGGCCCCGCCGGGCCTTCCCGTCCGCTTCGTGCCGCTGCGGGACCGCCGCCCCGCGGTTTACACACCGGCAGAACCGGCCCACGGGCCGACACGTTGACCCGGCGCGAGCGGGAGACCGCCGAGCTGGTCGCCGTGCGCAGGCAGCGGGAGGGCACATCGGGTGGTGGACGCCCTGGCGTCCCGGGTGTGCCCGACGGTCGGCGCCCGGTAGGTGTCCTGCGCGCCGAACCGGTGTTGGCACAGGGCCAGCGGCTCCGTGCCCAGATCCACCGGATCGGCGGGCGGGCCCTTGTGCAGGAAGTCGGCCCAGCGGGCGACCTCGGGCGACCCGGCGTCAATCCTGGCGACGTGCTCGCGGTCCAGGCGACAGAAGTCGACGTAGGAGCCGACCTCGGGCAGGTTCGCCTCGGTCCCGGCCAGCTCGGCGGCGTAACAGGACCGCAGTTCGTCGTAGATGTCCTGGTGTCTCGCCTCCGCTGTCAGGTGTGCGGTGACCAGCGTCCTTCGGCGGTGCAAGCGGAATCCTCGCCATCGACTCCGGCGGGCCCGACCCTCGCTTTCGCGACCAGGCAGCGGGCTGGATCTCCGGGCCGACCATCCCAGAGAGCATGCCCGCCACCAGGATCAGGTCACGGCGCGGTTGACTACATCGAAGCAGCCTTGGCTGCCCCTTGGGGGGTCACGTTCGCAGGTCGCGAGCCAGTTCCGGCCTATACGGCGGCGCACCGCATTCCGGCCAAGGCCGCTCCCGTCCTTTGCACTGTGAAAGCCCGTTCGGGGCTTCGTCACCGGAGTCTCGTCGTGCTGACTCCGTAGCGGTGGTTTTCCGTAGGCTCTTCGGTTGCCGTGTATCTGGACGAGCAGCGCCTCGGGACCTCGGCCATTCGCACGTGCCGTGGCCATGGCGGAAGCACCCAGGAGATGCAATCCCTCTCAGGGGGTCGGCTCGAAGGCGCGTTGAGTTCCCCGGCTTGGCCAAGTGCTGAATCACACCGGTCTCTTTGAGTGGGGCACCCGGTGAATTTGCGTACTGATCCGTAACGACCGCGGTTCGGGTGCAAGGATGAGCCTGTCATGGATGCCGGGTGGTGTGCGCGTACGGTACGGGCCGCAGTGTTCGCGGCCGTGTGCGTGCTGCTCGCTGCCGTGGGGCACATCATGATGTCGGGCTGCGCTGTGCCCTGGTGGGCACTGCTGGCCGGGTTCGTGTCAACGGGCGGTGCCGGCTGCGTATGTGCCGGCCGGGAACGCGGGCTGACGCTGATCGTGACGCTCGTGGTCGGGGCCCAGACAGCGCTCCACTGGGGATTCTCGCTCGCGCAGTCCGCGGTGGCGCCGACCGCCTCAGGCTCGGCCGGCGGTGGAATGGGCGCGATGCCGATGGGCTCCATGGGGCACGACATGAGTTCCATGGACATGGGCTCCATGGACATGAGTGGCATGCACGCGCACTCCATGTCCATGGAGATGCCCATGGGTTTGAGCCACTTGGTTCACACGGGCGCAGGTGAGGGCGGCCTGTGGCACTGGCTGGTGAGCGGCGTACCGTCGCTCGGCATGTCCGGGGCTCACCTGGTGGCCGCCGTGCTGTGCGGCCTGTGGCTGGGGTATGGCGAGCGTGTCGCGTACCGTCTGCTGCGCGCCGTGGGCGGGTGGCTGGCCGCACCCTTGCGGCTGGTGCTCACCCTGCCCGCGCTGCCGCGTCGCCCGCGCCGTCTGGTGCGACGGAGGCGTTCGCGCTGGGCGCCGTACCGTCTTCATGTCGTTCACGCGATCACTACTCGGGGACCTCCCACGAGAACCGCTGTCATCTAGAACAGCAGTTTCCCGAGGCCGCGTTCGGTGTCGTCGACACCTCGCCTCGGTTCACGGTCGTGCCCGCGCACGGTCGCCGTCCCCTTGTTGCTGGAACCGGCGTGTTCTCGTGCCGCCCTTCCATGCGTGATTCGCGAAGGACACAAGGTGCTTGCTCCTGCCCTGCCCGCATTACGTGGGTCCCTCAAGAAACGTAAGAAGCACGACAAGACCGAAGAAGTCGACCAACTGATCACCGGATGGGCGTTGGAGGCCCGAGGCGGCGATGCGGATGCCGTCGAGCGGTTCATCCGGGCCCTGCACTGCGACGTGCTGCGCTACGTCGCCCACTTGAGCGCGGACCCGCAGTCGGCGGACGACCTGACCCAGGAGACGTTCATACGGGCGCTGGGCAGCCTGCACCGGTTCGAGGGACGTTCCTCAGCTCGGGCCTGGCTGCTGTCGATCGCGCGTCGGGCTGTGATCGATGATTTCCGGCGTGCCGCCGCACGGCCCCGTCTGGCCGATCGTCATGACTGGCGGCAGGCTGTCGAACAGACCCAGTCGGTCGACGTGCCGGGGTTCGAGGAGGGCATCGCCCTCCTCGACCTGCTGGCCACGCTGCCGGACGAGCGTCGTGAGGCGTTCATCCTCACCCAGTTGGTCGGCCTGTCGTACGCGGAAGCGGCTGAAGTCGCCGACTGCCCGGTCGGGACGATCCGTTCCCGTGTGGCCCGGGCCCGCGCGACGCTTCTGGAACTGCTCGCCGAGCCGGAACAGCCCTGTACAGAAAACGGTGACCCGCTGCCGGCCATCCGGCCGTCCCACTCGGCGGTAGCCGTCCTGGCAGCCGCTGCGGCCTGATCGGGAGGCTCGGTGCGTGCCCTGGAGGGGAGGCACCGAGCCTCCCCTCGGACCCCCAATTCACCGAGAGGACAGGCTCTTGAAAGAGCGTCACTCCGTAGTGATCTTTCTCTTCGATGAGGTCCAGAGCCTTGGGTTCTCAGGCCCGGCAGACGTCTTCTCATGCGCCAACGAGATGATCTCGACGAGCCTCCGGTACGACGTCCGGACGGCCTCGTACGACGGTGCCGCGGTCCGCACGTCGAGTGGCCTGACGGTGATGCCGCACTGCGGAGTCGCGGGTATCGGTGATGTCGGCACATTGATCGTGCCGAATGCGGACGCGATTCCGGCGCTCGAAGCGGAGGCCGCCCGGGCTCTCGGCGCTCTGGCCGACCGGGCTCAGCGGATCGTGTCGGTGGGCACAGGTGCCTTCCTGATCACGGAGGCGGGCGTTCTTGACGGCCGCAGGATCACCACGGACTGGGCCATGTCCGATGAACTCGCCCGCCGTTTCCCGGACATCACGGTGGACTCCCGCGACACGGTGGTGAAGGACGGCCATGTGACAACCGCGGGAGGCGGCACTTCCGCCATTGAGATGGCGCTGTCCTTGGTCGAGGAGGACCTTGGGCGTGATGCCGCACAGGAGATAGCCCAGTTCCTCGTGACCCATCTCAGGAAGCCCGGCGGACAGGCCCAGTTCGCTGACTCGCCGGTCCGCCAGGCGCGGAGCCTCGCCCTGCGCCAGTTGCAGCGGCAGGTTCACGCCGATCCCGGGGCGGACTGGACCCTGCGATCGCTGTCCCTTCACGCCGGCCTGTCCGAGCGCCATCTCAGCCGCCGGTTCCGCGCCGAGACCGGCATGACGGCACGGGAGTACGTGGAGCGCGCCCGGGTGGCCGTCGCCTCCCGCCTGCTGATCGAGACCTCGCAGAGCGCCGAACTGATCGCGCGCGAGACCGGATTCGGCACCGAGGCCACGATGCGCACGTCATTCCTTCGGGTGCTTCAGGTCGCGCCTCTCGAGTACCGGCGCCGGTTCTCGTGACAAGGTGGGCCGCGAACCAGTCAGCCCGCAGGGAGAGTTGGTGAGTTCGTCGGCATGGGGTCTTCGCTGACCGTCGGTGTCTTCGTGTTCGAGGACGCCGAGGAACTCGATGTCGTCGGCCCGTGGGAGGTTCTCGGTTTCTGGGCCGCGCACGTCGCCACGGCTCCCGTCCGCCTGGTCACGGTCGGCCGGGAGGCAGGGTGGGTGCGCTGCGCCAAGGGCCTTCGCCTGGGCGTGGACCACGACCTTGCCACGGCTCCCGCGCTGGACGTGCTGATCCACCCGGGCGGTGACGGCACGCGTGTACTCACGAACGACAGCGCACACCATGACTGGCTCAGGGAACTGCACGATCAAGAGGTGCTGCTGGCGAGCGTGTGCACCGGTTCGCTCGTGCTGGCGGCGGCCGGGCTGCTGAAGGGCCGCCCCGCGACCACGCACCGTGACTTCGCCGGGAAACTGGCGGGCATCGACGGCACGATCGACGTCCGTGCCTCCGACCGGTATGTGGACGACGGCGACATCGTCACCAGCGCGGGCGTGTCCGCCGGCCTCGACATGGCCTTCCACCTGGTGGAGCGGCTCGACAGCGCCGAGGCGGCGACCGAGGTCCGCCGGGGGACGCAGTACGACCGGCCCGTCAGCTGACTTTTGCCTCCGACAGCCGCTCCAGGGCGAGGGGCTGGGCTCCGTAGGTGATGCGTACGACGCCGTCGGCGTGGCGGTCGGCCGTGGCGGCGACGCCGAACACCTCGCGCAGGAGATCGGGCGTCAGCACGTCCAGGACCGGGCCCGCGGCCACCACGTGGCCCGAGTGGAGTGCTACCAGGTGGTCGCACAGGCGGGCGGCCAGGTCGAGGTCGTGCAGGACGGCGAGGGTCGTGATGCCGGTCGCCCGGATGAGGTCGAGGACTTCGAAGCGGGCGCGGATGTCGAGGTGGTTGGTGAGTTCGTCGAGGACGAGGAGCCGGGGTTGCTGAGCGAGTGCGCGCGCGAGCAGCACGCGTTGGCGTTCGCCGCCGGACAGGCTGGTGACATCGCGTTCGGCCATGTGCCGGATTCCGCACAGGTCGAGAGCCTCGTCCACGGCCTCGTGGTCCTCGGTGCTGTCGCGGCCGATGAGTCCGTGGTGCGGGGTGCGGCCGAGGGCGACGACCTCGGTGACGCACATGCCGGTCGGGCTGCTGCTGGCGTCCTGGAGGACGGCGGCGGTGCGGCGGGCGGCGCTGCGTGCGGTCAGTCCCCATACGTCGTCGCCGTCCACCCGCACCACGCCGCGGTGGGGGCGCAGGGAGCGGTAGACGGTCCGCAGCAGTGTGGACTTGCCGCTGCCGTTGGGGCCGATGAGGCCGACTACGTCGCCGGGCTGGGCCTCCAGGTGCACGTCGTGGAGGATCGGGCGGTGGCCGAGTTCGACGTGGATCTGTTCGACGGTGAGCTTCATACGGTGTCCAGGCTCTTGTTGCGGCGCAGCAGCCACAGGAAGAAGGGTGCCCCGAACAGGGCGGTGAGGATGCCCAGGGGCAGTTCGTTGGGGCGGTTGACGGTGCGGGAGAGCAGGTCGACGACGACCAGGTAGACGGCGCCGACCAGGGCGGCCTGGGGCAGCAGCCTGCGATGGTCGGCGCCGGTCGTGAGACGCACCAGGTGGGGGATCATCAGGCCGACGAAGCCGATCCCGCCGGCCACGGCTATGACCGTGCCGGTCACCAGGGAGGACAGCGCCAGCAGGACGGCGCGCAGCCGGTGTACGTCGACGCCGAGAGCGGTGGCCGACTCGTCGCCGACGAGCAGCGCGTTGAGCCGACGGCCGAAGAGGGTCAGGACCACCGTGGTGGTGAGGACGACGGTGGTCACGACGGGAAGTTGCCCCCACTGCGCGCCGGCGACGCTGCCCAGCATCCAGAACATCACCGTGCGCAGTTCGGTCGGGGTGGCCCGCAGTTGCAGGTAGCTGGTGGCCGCGAGGAACAAGTAGCCCACGGCCACTCCGGAGAGGACCAGGCGGGTGGGTGCGAGGCGTCCTTGTTTCTGACCGAGGAGGAAGACCAGAGCGGCCGCTGCGGCGGCTCCGAGGAAGGCGGCCGAGGACACGCCGAGCCCGCCGAGCGCGCCGCTGGTGAGCGTGATGACGAGCACGGCCCCGAGCGATGCACCGGACGAGACGCCCAGCACGTATGGGTCGGCGAGCGGGTTGGCGACGACCGCTTGCAGGACCACACCGGCGACGGCCAGGCCGGCGCCGACCAGCGCGGCCAGCACGACCCGCGGGGTGCGGAAGTTCCAGACGATCTGGTCCATGGCCGGGTCCGTGACGGTCCCGCCGCCGGTCAGATGGCGCCAGATGATCCGCCACACCTCACCCACCGGTACGGTCACCGCCCCGATGCTGATCGCCACGATCATGGCGCCCACGAGCACGGCCAGCAGCACCACCAGGGCCAGGACGGGGTTGAGCCGCTTGCGTCGGCCCGATGGAGTCAGAAGGCGCCCGGGTGCAGTACCTTGGCGATCTTCTCCACGGCCAGGTCGTTGCTGGGCCCGAGGTAGATCGAGTCGGACAGCACGAGGGAGCGCTTGTTCTTCGCGGCCGGCCACTGGGGGAACTCCTTGAGCAGTTTGCGGGCGTACGCCTCGGGGTTCGGGTCGTTGTAGCTGATCACCACGAGGGCATCCACCTGCTCGGCGGCGACCTTCTCCTTGCTCAGGTCGGCGAAGGCGGTCTTGGAAGTGGAGGAGAAGGCGTTGCTGCCTCCGGCTTTGGTGAGGATGTCGTTCCAGATGCCGTGGGCCGCGATGGAGCTGAAGTCGTTGCCGCCCATGCTCATGTTGGAGAAGACCACCATGACGTTGGGCTTCTTCTCGCCCTTCACCTTGGCCGACACGTCGCCGATCCGCTTGCGTGACTCGGTGATGAGCTTCTCGGCGCGACCGCTGACGTTGAAGATCTTCCCCAGATCGCGCAGCAGTTGATAGCTGTCGCCGATGGTCATGTGGGAGGTGTCCTGGTCACAACCCTGCGGGGACACATAGGAGTTGGCGCCGACCGCCTTGAGGTCGTCACGGGTCGCGAAGCCGTTCTTGGCGTCGAAGCCGTACGACGTGGTGGACAGCACGAGGTCCGGGCTCAGGCCCAGCATCGCCTCGCGGGGGATGTCGTAGGCGTCGTTGAGCTCGATGTTGCCGGTGGGCAGCTTCTTGATGGCCGCGGCCCGGCCCGGGACCTCGGAGCGGCCGTAGGACTGCTCGTTCGCCACGATGCGGTCACCGAGCCCCAGCGCCAGTAGCGAGGAGACCTCGGCGACGGAGGCACCGTTCATGGCGACCACCCGGCTGGGGGCCTTGGTGAACGTGGTGGTCTGTCCGCAGTTCTTGAGGGTGACCGGATATCCGGGGGCGCTCGCGTCCGCGGCGGCCTTGGCCGTCGGGGACGACGAGGCCCCGCATGCCGTGGCGGCCAGACACAGGGCGCCGGCCAGGGCCACGGCAGCGGGCCGTTTCGTCTGCACACGATCTCCTTGGGACGGGAAAGGACTCCGCTCAAGTAGTCGGTGCGGGGTGGGCCTGAGTTCCCAAGAAGTCAGACGTTCCGCCCTGCGGGGGGTGGCAGGATCCCGTTTTTGACACAGTGGTCCAGATATCGGAACACCAGTGCTCGATCGGCCTGCGGGCAGGAGATCCCGGTGCCTTCGAGCCCGCGCAGAACGTGGTCCGCTCGGACGCGGCCCAGCGCGAGCTTCGGCTCGGCATCTTCGTCGGCGGCGAGTGAGTCGAAGAATGCTCCGGTCGTCGCCGCCACGTCGGCGGAGCGGGGCAGTTCCCGGCGCCACTGCGTCAGCGGGATCTGCTTGACGGCGTACCCGTACTCCTGCACCCAGTCGTACACGTCGGCCAGCCGTACGGGGGCGACGGGGGCGTGGTTGAAGACCGTGCCGGGTGCGGCGGTCAGGGACAGCCGGACTACGGCGCGGGCGACGTAGTCCGCCGGGGTCCACACCTCGGCGTCGAACAGGTCGGGCACGATGCCGGCCGGGATGCCGGAGGCCAGGACGCTCCACAGGAAGTCCCGCCGGTTCACCTGGCCGGTGTCCGGGGCTCCCGTCACGCGGCCCAGGCGGTGCAGGGTGACGGGGAGACCGCGTTCGGCGGCCTGTTCCAGGAGGCGTTCGGACGCCCACTTGGACTGCTGGTAGCCGCTGCCCAGCCCCAGGTGCGGCGGGAAGAACGTCTCGGGCACCTCCGGACTCCGGCTGCGGGGCGGGGCGACGGACAGCGTCGACACCAGGTGGACCGGGATCGAGCGTGCGGAGGCCATCCGCAGCAGCCGGCGGGTGGATTCGGTGTTGGCGGCGCGCAGGCTGCCGTAGTCGCGCATGATGCTGACCGTCGCCGCGTTGTGGAGGACGGCGTCGCAGGTCTCGGCCAGTTCGGCGAGCCGGGCGGCACCGAGCCCCAGGTCCGGGCGGCTGAGGTCGGCGGGGACGGCGGTGATCCGTTCGGCGCCCGCCGGCAGCGGGATCTCCTGAGCGGCCAGGGCCTGACGGATGCGGTCGGCGGCCTCGGCGGGGGTCGCGGCCCGGACCGGGCAGACGATCTCGGCGTCGGTGGCACTGAGCAGCTCGGCGAGCAGATGCGGGCCGACGAAGCCGGTCGCACCCGTGAGCAGAATGGTGCGTGGTGTTCCGGTCACGCGGGGCGAGGCGCCGGGCCGGATGTCGTCGTCCAGGACAGAGTCGGCCAGGACGGCCTCGGGCAACGCGGACGCGGCAGCCGGGGCGCCCTCGCGGCGCTCCAGGCGGTGTGCGAGGTCGGCGGCCGTCGGATGCTCGAAGAGCCAGGCGACACGGACCTCCCGCTCCAGCTCCACGCCGAGCCGGTTGGCAACCTGGATCGCCTGGAGCGACTGGGCGCCGAGGTCGAAGAAGTCGTCCTCCGGGGTCATTCGCTCAACGCCCAGGATCTGGGCCCAGATACGGACGATGGTCGCTTCCAGGCCGCCCACTTCCTCCACCGGGACAGCCTGCTCTTCCACGACCGTGCTGAGGGCGTTCCTGTCGATCTTCCCCGTGCTCGTGCGGGGCAGCCGGTCGGTGAACTCCACGGCTGACGGAACCATCGCCGCCGGCAGGACCTTCCGCAGCCCCTCACGCACCTCAGCGGCGGTGGGCTGGGGATCCTCCGCGACGACGTAGGCGGCCAACCGCCTTGTCCCGTCCGGCGACACCTGCCCGACGACAGCGGCTTCCCGGACGCTCGGCTGGGCGAGGAGGGCGGCTTCGACCTCGGAGGGATGGACGCGATGTCCGCTGATCTTGAATTCGTCGTCCGCCCGTCCGAGGAACCGCAGTTGTCCGTCGTCGCCGAGGCGCACCAAGTCGCCCGTGCGGAAGGCCCTTGGACTGCCGGGTAGTTGGGGGAGCGCTGCGAACCGGGCGTCGTCTGGCTCGTCCGCACCGCGATAGCCCAGGGCCAGGGCGTCGCCGAGGAGGTATAGCTCGCCGCCGACGATCGCCGCTCGCATGCCGGGCAGCGGGACCCCGATCGGTACGTCGCCCGGATCCGCAGAGGCTTTGTGGAGTGCGGCGACCGTGGCCACGACCGTCGCCTCGGTCGGGCCGTACGTGTTGAACAGCCGTACTGATGTGCCGACAGCGCTCCGCCAGCGGTCGACCCGTTCAGGCAGGGCTGCCTCTCCTCCGATGATGACGGTCCGCACCCCGTCGGGCAGCGGAGTCGTACCGGTGGAGACCGTGTACGCCAGTTCGTGCCAGTAGGCCGTGGGCAGATCCAGCACGCTGATCCGCAGCCGGCCGACCGCGCGCAGGAACTGGGGCACCGACTCGGTCATCTCGCGGGTGCGTATGACGAGGGTGGCGCCCGCGCACAGGGTGAGGAAAACCTCCTCGACGCTGGCGTCGAAGTGCAGGGGCGCGAACTGCAGGACGCGGTCCTCGCGGCGCACGTCGTAGCGGTGTGCGGCACCTGCGACGAAGGTGGCCAGCGCGCCGTGGCTGATCTCCACGCCCTTGGGCCGGCCGGTGGAGCCCGAGGTGTGGATGAGGTAGGCCGGATCGGCCGCCGTTCCCGACGGGGCGAGCGATGCCTCGGCGCCCTCGCCGGGGCCGTCGAGCAGGAGGGCGGGCCGAGCTTCGAAGCGGGCGGCGTATGCGCTGTGGGTGAGGATGAGCGAGGGCCGGGCGCTGTCCAGGAGCGCTTGCGTCCTCGTTCCGGGGGCGTCGGGGTCGAGCGGGCAGTAGGCAGCGCCCGAGAGCAGGACGCCGAGGATGGCGGTGACGGCGTCGATGCCGCGCGGCAGGGCGACGGCAACGACCGCGCCGGGACCGACGCCCCGGGCGGCGAGGCGTCGCGCCAGCTGTCGCGCGGAGCCGAACAACTCCGCGTAGGTGATGCTCCGTCCGTCGTACTCGACCGCGGTGGCGCCACCGCGCCGGGCGGCATGGTCGGCGATGAGGCTCAGCACCGGCCGGGCCGGGCCGGGCAGCGGTCCGCCGTCCAGGACGGTGCACGGGCGTCGGCCGATCGCACGGTCCGGTGCCGCGAGGGCCTCGCGCAGCAGTGCCCATAGCCCCTGCTGGTGCGTGGCCAGGTCCGTCTCGTCGTACAGCTCCGGATTGGCGTCGACGGCGATTCGCAGCCCCGAGCCCTCGGCCCGGTCGTACACGTTGACCGCGAGGTCGTCGACGGGCCCCGCGGAGACGTTGTGGACCGTGCTGCGATGGCCTGCGAACCGGAGGTCGTACTCGAAGGGCATGATGTTCACGCCCGGCCCTGACAGCCGTCGCTTGCCGCCGACCAACTTCAGGTCCCGCCGCAGCTCTTCGTAGCGGTACCTCTGGTGCGGCCGGCCGGCCCGGAGCTCCGCGGCCACCCTGGTGGCCAGGTCCCGCAGGCCGTCCTGCTCGTCCACCGCGAGGCGGAGGGGAAGGATGTTGCGCACCATGCAGGGCACACGCAGGGACACCGATCCGAGGCGGCCCATGGCCGGAAGGCTCAGCACGACCTCGGGGGCGCCGCTGACCCGGTGGATGTAGGCGGCGGTGACGGCGAGCAGGAGATCGGACCACGTCACCGACAAGTCGTCGGCGACGGCGCGCAGCCGCTTTGTCTCGTCGGGATCCAGGTCGACGACGCGGCGCAGGAAGGTGCGGGCGGGAAGCGCCAGTTCGGCGGCGAGACTGGGGACCGCCGGGCGGTCCGCGAAACGCTCCGTCCAGTAGGAGCGGTTCTTGGTGAAACGCTCCGAGGCGCGGTAGGCGGCCTCCTCCTGCCGGACCGACTCCAGGGTGCCGAAGCCGCTCTCGCCCAACGGGGCGTCCTCCACCAGGGCCGTGTACACCTGCGCCACGCGGCGCGCGACCAGGGACAGGCCGAATCCGTCGAGCGCGATGTGGTGGACGCGGTGATACCAGAGGAACTCGTCGGGAGCCGTACGCAGCAGGGCATGGCCGAACACCGGGTCGCGTTCCAGGTCGAGGGGGCGGGCCAGGTCCTGGGCCATCCATGCGAGGGCGGCCTGCTGCGGGTCGGCTGCGCTGGTCAGGTCGGCGAGGTGCGGTTCCCACTCGATGCCGGGGACGCTCACCTGCCAGGGCCGGCCCGTCTCGTCGGTGACGAAGCGGACGTTCAGAGCCTCGGCCTCCGCCACGGCGTGGCGCAGCGCCTTCTCGAATGCCGTCGGGTCCACCGAGCCGTGGATGTGCACGTATTCGGCGGTGTTGTAGGCAGGGCTGTCGGGATCGAGGTGGTGACCGGTCCAGATGCCCTCCTGGGCGGCAAGGAGCGGGTGGCGCTCGGCGCGCGGGTCAGGCGTCGGCATGGGACGCTCCCGCCTGGCGTTCGGACAGCAGCTGCCACCACTCGCCGAAAGAGGTGCGCTCGGCGAGCTCGACGAAGCTCACCTCCGCACCGGCGCCCCGCCAGCGCTCGGCGAGGGTGGTGATGCGCAGCGAGTCCAGGCCGGCGTCCAGGGGGTTTTCGTCCAGGTCGACTTCGTCCGGTTGCTGGTGCAGGAACTCCGCCAGATCCGCGCGGAAGGCGGCCGGCGTCAGGGGCTCAGGCATGGTGTTCTCTCTTGATAGCCGCACGGGGTGGCGGGTGCCGGTCAGTTGACCTTGCGGTCGGCGTCGCTCCAGAAGCGGTCGCGCAGTTCACGGCGGAGGATCTTGCCGCTGGGGTTGCGCGGGACGTGCTCGATGAACTCGTAGGCCGCGGGCAGCTTGAACGCGGCCAGGCGGTCGACGAGGAACCGGTGCAGGTCCCGTGGGGAGGGTTCCTGCCCGGCCACGGGCACGACGAAGGCGTGGACCTTCTCGCCCCACCGCTCGTCGGGGGCGCCCACGATCACCGCCTCGACCACCCCTGGGTGACGCTCCAGGACGTTCTCGATCTCGGCGGGGTAGACGTTCTCGCCTGCGACGAGGATCGCGTCCTTGATGCGGTCCTGGATGAAGAGGTAGCCGTCCTCGTCGACGTATCCGGCGTCGCCGGTGTGGATCCAGCCGTCGACGAGGGTCTCGGCGCTCTTGTCGGGCAGAGCCCAGTACTCGACCATGTGGGCCGGCGTGGCCAGACAGATCTCACCGACGGCACCCGTCGGCAGTTCCTTGCCGTCCCCGTCGATGACCTTGCTGCCGACCCCCGGATACGGGTGCCCCGCGGCCTTCATCCGGGGGTGGCCGGGGACGTGGTCGGCGGGCGGCAGGCATACGGCGGTGTTGCCGGTCTCGGTCAGGCCGTAGATCTGGGCGAACTCGCTGCCGAACATGGCCAGGCTCTCTTCGAGGAGGGCCTCGGAGATCGGCGAGCCGCCGTAGACGATCTTGCGGAGGGTGGTGAAGTCGTCCGGCTTCACGCCGGGTTCGGCCAGCATCATGCGCAGCATGGCGGGGACCACGCAGGCGGTGGTGATGCCCCTGTCGCGGATGAGGTCGATCGCATCCCGGGGGGCGAATGCGCGCATCGCGACCACGGTGACGCCGGCGTTGAAGTTCTGGGTGGCCCACCACAGGCCGCCGACGTGGAAGCCGGGGATGCCGACCAGGGCGACGTCGCCGACTCGCCAGTCGATCCAGTCGAGTTGCTCGCTCGCCAGGGCGTTGCGGATGGCGAAGAAGCTCCGGTGGGCGAGGACAACTCCCTTGGGCAGGCCGGTGGTTCCGCTGGTGTAGAGCTGGGCGACCGGTGTGTCGGGGGTGGGGGAGGAGGCCGGTTCGGTGTCCGGGTGGTCCGCCTTCCAGGCGGCGAAGCCGTCTCCCGTGCCCAGCCGGACGACCGTCTTCGGCGGGGCGGTCGGCAGCCGGTCGAGGACGGGCGCGAACTCGTCCTCCAGGAAGAGCAGTTCGCTGCCGGAGTCCTGGAGGATGTGGCTGACCTCCGGGGCGGTCAGCCGCCAGTTGATGGGCACCAGAACGGTCTCGCTCTTGGCGCATCCGAAGAGGATCTCGTAGTAGTGCTCGGATTCCTTGCCCAGGTAGGCGACACGGGCGCCGGGAGCGGCACCGGCCTCGCGGATGGCGTGGGCGATGCGGTTGCTCTCACCGTGCAGCTGTGCGTAGGTGAGGTCGCGGTTCTCGCAGGTGACGGCGGTGACCTGCGGGCTGTGTGCGGCGTGGAAGCGTGCCGTGTCGACGAGGGTCTTGAGCTCAGGGTGGTGCAGCATTTCGCCGGGTGTCCCGGGCGCGGACGGTTCGGCCATGGGCGGGCCTGCCTCTCGTTCTGCTCTCGGTCTGCCGGAGGGCGTGCCGCCGCCACCGAACGCGGCGGCGGCACGCCGAGGTGCGGCTGCCGCGTGTCTACGGGGCGTTGACGAAGGCGAGTTTCACGTTGCCGTCGCACCGGCCGCCGGTGTCGTCCCAGTACCGGTAGGCGGTCTCGGCGACAAGCAGCGGTTCGCCGCCCGGCGAGCGCCGCTCCACGGACAGGAACTCGATCTCTCCGGAGAAGGAACGCGCGTTGATGGGACGCCGGAAGCTGCCGCTGAAGCGGGCGATCAGGATGTCCGGCAGCTGATGGCGCCAGTAGTCGTCCAGCGTCCAGCCGGCGAACTCCTCCAGCAGTCCCTCTTTCACCGCCTTGGCGACGGTGTAATACATCATCTGGTTGTAGCTGATGTTGACTTCGACGGCGTTGAGATGGCCGGTGTCGTCGATGTAGCAGGACTCCGGGATGGCCAGATCGCAGCGCGCGGACACGAGGCTGGACCGGGTGCTCACCACCGCGGACCGCAGGTACTTGCAGTGCGCCTTGTACGGCCTCAGGACCTGGGGCAGCAGTTCGTCGTCGTTGCCGTAGTCCTGCGCGGGCGGCTTGTGCTGTACGGACGTTCGCATCTCACGCGACCTCGTCGTAGAGCTTGCGCGCGTCGTGCACGGTCACCCGGAAGGAGACGGTCGGCTCCGGGGTGGTGGTGTGCCGGGCGCGGTGGATCAGGCTGCGGTTGTCCCAGACCAGGAGGTCGTCCTTCTCGAAGGTCTGCAGGTGGATGTTGGGGTGGTCGAAGGAGTCGTCGAGCTGGCCGGTGGCCTCGAAGAGGCGGTGGAGCAGGTCGGTCTCCAGCGGCTTGCCGTCCTCGTCCTCCATGCCGATGGTGAAGCCCTCGCTGATGTAGAGGACGGTCTCGCCGGTCATGGGGTGGACGAAGACACTGGGCTTGACCACCGGCGGGGTCTTGGTGTCGACCTCCTCGATGATCTCCGAGATCGGCCGGTAGACGTCCGAGGGCCGGATCTTGAAGTACTTGCGCACCGAGTGCTGGGAGAAGGTGCCCGCCACTTCCTTCTTGAGATCCTCGGGAAGCTGCTCGTACGCCTTGCCCATGTCGATGAAGTAGGTCCCCCGGTTCTTCTCCGGGATGACCTGCGGGTAGATGAACGTCAGGCCGAACGGATCCGGCATGAACTGGTAGTCGGCGTGCCAGAACTTCCCCGTCTTCGGCACGCCTATCTGCTTGCCGTCCTCGGGCACGTTGGAGGAGACGAATATCTCCTCGACCTCGGGGTGCTTGTACATCGGCTCGTAGTAGGTCTCGGGACGGCCGAACAGCTTGCCAAGCTCCAGGAACTGACGGGGCGCCAGGTTCTGGTTCTTCAGGACGACGATCTTCTTCGTGTAGACGGCCGCCTTGATGGCGTCGATGTCCTCCGCGGAAGCAGCGGCGTGGTCGAACCCTTCGACCGTGGCGCCGATTTCCTTGCCCGTGACGTCCTTGATCTGCATGATCCCCGCTCTCGGTAGAGGTTGTGGTAGTGGCGGCGACGGTGGCTACTGGGCGAGCTTCGAGTCGATGAGCTTGGTGGTCGCGCCGAGGGTGAGGTCTTCCTCGAGTTCGTTGTCGTCGATGTGGATTCCGAGTTCGCGCTCGATGCGCATGCTGATCTCGACCATCGTCAGAGAGTCGACGTCCAGCTGGGCGAAGGTGACGTCCGGACTGATCCGGTCGCGCGGCGCGTCGTGCAGTTTCGTGACGATCTCGACCAGTTGGTCGTAGGTGGTGCTCATGGCTCCTGCGTTCCTCCTGTGTCGTGCGGGTGATCGGTCCGGGCGAGAGCGGGCCACGTCAGGAGGCAGGACCCCCAGGTGAGCCCACCGCCGAACGCGGTGAGCAGCACGCGTTCGCCCGCGTGGATGGTGTGCTGGGCAGCCGCATCGGCCAGGGCGAGCGGGATCGATGCGGCGCCGGTGTTGCCCACGGACTCGACGTTGGTAACCAGCCGTTCCGGGGGCAGTCCGAGGTCCTCCGCCACCGAGCGAAGGATGCGCAGGTTGGCCTGGTGGGGGACGACGCGGTCGATGTCGTCGACCTTGCGGTCGGCCAGCGTGAGCGTGGCCCGGGCGGAGGCCGTCATGCGGGTGACCGCGTGACGGTAGACCTCCTTGCCGCGCATGGCGAAGTGGTGGTCCTGCGGGGCGATTGGACCGGAGGCCGAGCGCTGCCGTGAACCGCCGGCGGCAACCATGATCAGTTCCTCGCCGGCGCCGTCGCTGCCGAGGTCGAAGTGGCCGACGGCGCCGGGTTCGTCGGCGTGGCCGGCGCGCAGGACGACGGCTCCGGCACCGTCGCCGAAGATGATCGCGTTGGTCCGGTCGTCCGGATCGACGATCGTGGAGTAGGTGTCCGAGCCGATCAGCAGTACGCGTTCGGCCACTCCAGCCGCGATGAGACCTGCGGCCGAGGCCAGTCCGTAGACGAACCCGGTGCAGACGGCGCTGACGTCGAAGGCCGCTTTCCCGGTCAGACCGAGACGGTCGGCCACGAGAGGGGCCGTGGCGGGGCACGAGCGGTCCGGAGTCGTCGTGGCGACGACGACGGCATCCACGTCTTCCATGCCCGCGGATCGCAGGGCCCGCCGGCCTGCCTCCACGGCCAGGTCGGAGGTGGCCTGGCCGGGTTCGGCGAAGTGGCGTCGGCCGATTCCGGTGCGAGCGCGGATCCAGGTGTCGCTGGTGTCGAGCCGCCCGGCGAGTTCCTCGTTGGTCACGACACGCGGCGGGAGCCAGCCTGCCAGCCCGCACAGGACGGCAGCACGATCGTGCAGTGGGGTTGGAGGTGCAGACATGCTGAGCGGTCGGTCAAGGGTGCTGGACACAAGGGCTCCTAGGTCTCCTGGCATGAGTGAGGGGATGTCTGGGGTGGCGGGTACGGAACGGTCGTAGGAGGACGGGCGTGCTCAGACGTCCGCGCGCCTTCGAAAGGGCAGCAGGGCCACGGCGCCGAGACAGATTCCGGCTGCGATGACGTATGCGGCAGCACGGACTCCGTCGAGCAGGCCGGCGGCCGTCAGTTCGTGGCTGCCGGTGCCGGCGACAGCCACCAGGACGGCCAGGCCCACGGCGCTGCCGACCTGCAGGGTGGTGGAGGCCAGGCCCGACGCGATGCCCTGGTCCTGGGCTGGGATGCCGGTGGAGGCCGCGATCCACATGCCCGTCCAGGTGGCACCTTGTCCCAGGCTGAGCAGCACGATCCCGGGCAGCAGGCGGGCATAGGAGCC
Organism: Streptomyces sp. DF42; assembly: GCF_058267695.1. Taxonomy (NCBI): domain Bacteria; kingdom Bacillati; phylum Actinomycetota; class Actinomycetes; order Kitasatosporales; family Streptomycetaceae; genus Streptomyces; species Streptomyces sp. DF42. The sequence continues at coordinate 7,848,647 of NZ_CM177859.1, forward strand.
GTCGGCACTGAATGCGAGGGCGAGGAGCAGGGCGCCGACGGCGCCGGCCGCCATGCCGCCCAGCAGCATGGAGTGCACGCCCAGCGCGGCAACGGCCCTCTCGCCGACCTTCGTTCCGACGGCGACGACGACGGCCGGTACGAGGAAGGCGGCTCCCGTGGCCATGGCGCTGTAGCCGTGCACCGTCTGGAAGTACAGGGTCAGGAAGTACGGCAGCGAGCTGAACGTGGCGCTGAACAGTGCGGTCAGCACCATGGCGCCCAGCAGGCTGCGGTGGCGGAACAGGTGCCCTGGCGTCAGTGGGGCGTGGCTGCGGGTCTCGACGAGGACGAACAGGGACAGCGAGATCACCGAGAGGGCCGTGCATATGAGGACGCCGCGGCTGCTCCAGCCGGCCTCCGGTGCATGGATGAGGACGAAGACGAGCAGCGTGATGCCCGCGGTGGCGGTCAGCGCGCCCGGGAGGTCGAAGTCCCGCTGCCGCGGCGGTGGACCGTCCGCGGGGAAGAGGATCGTTCCGGCTAGCGCGATGGCCCCGGCCAGCGGCACGTTGACGAGAAACACCGCCGGCCAGCCGAAGGCGTCGACGAGCACCCCGCCCAGCAGCGATCCGAAGCACAGCCCGCCCGCCCCGGCGGCGCCCCACGTGGCCAGCGCCCGGTTACGGCTGGGGCCTTCCTCGTAAAGGGTGTTGATGAGTGAGAGGGCGGCGGGGAACAGCAGCGAACCACCGATGCCCTGCACCGCGCGCACCGCGACCAGCACGCCCCCCGCTTCCGACAGACCGCCCACCAGCGAGGAGACCGCGTACAGCAGGGCGGCGACGACGAAGACCCTGCGCCGTCCCAGCAGATCCGTGGCCCGGCCGCCGAGGAGCAGGAACCCACCGGTCGTCACGACGTAGGCGCTGACCACCCACTGCAGGTCCTGTCCCGAGAAGCCGAGCGCGCTGCCGATGCTGGGGAGGGCGACGTACACGATGTTGTAGTCGAGCGAGATGACCAGTTGCGCGGCGGCCAGGACAAGTAGCGGCAACCCGAGGCGCTGGTGCGACGGAGCAGATGGCGAATTCACTGCAGGCATTGCGGAACGATTCCCCCTAAGAATCCGTCCCCTGAAACAGGACGGCGGCTCACCCTCGGATCGTGGCTCACTTCCTCCGCCAGCCACAAGCACTCTCCTCCCAATTTCGGACTGGCTTGCGAGTCGGTTGTGAGAATCGTTCACTTCTTCGTTGAAGGTCGAACATCTGAGACGGTCGCTCCTGGGGTCGCGATGGAACATGCCAGGTGAGCTTGCAGATTTAGAGGACGAGGCGTGCGGCCGGCGTGTGCGTTGATGGCGGAGGGGTGGGTTCCCTATTCGGCAAGTCGGCTGGCGGTGTCCGCTAGTTCCAGCCTTCTCGGTCGAATCCGGGCGCGCCAGGGATGGCTGATTTCAGCACCTTCATAATTGACTTGACTCGGCCTTCGGTATCGTTCTTGGCCGATCCGGGTGCGATATTTCGAAAGGGCGGAGAAACCCCCATTAATAGGGGGTCGGATGGGGGAGGCGTCTAGTTCCCGGCGGCGGCAAGGTTTTTTGTCACACGCCAGAGTCGGGCCATTAATCGGGTACCCCCCTACCGTATGTACGCATGGAGAAGTCGAAGCGCGGCCTTTTCGTTCCGCCGGCCTTGTTGGGGTTCGTCGTCCTGCTCGTCTCATTGACGGCGGTTTCCCACGCCGTGGGACGCATGGCAGGCCCGGTGGCCCCGGGCATGCACCGCACGGTGCCGGCCTCCGAGGAGTCGCAGGAGCCGGGCATGCCCGGGATGCATGGTCTCGGTCCGGTCGACCGCCAGGTGCGGGTGAGTCGATGACCACCGCCGACCACCGTGAGAGGGCCAACGAGTCCGCGGCGACCACCGATCTGCTGGTCGGTGGCATGACGTGCGCCGCGTGCGTGGGCCGGGTCGAGAAGAAACTGGGCCGCGTCGAGGGCGTGACGGCAACCGTCAACCTGGCCACCGGGCGGGCCCGCGTCTCCCATCCCGCCTCGGTGACCGCCCAGCAGCTGATCTCCGTGGTGGAGAGTGCCGGCTACACGGCTGAACTCCCGCCGCCACCCGCCGAAGAGCAGCGCGCGGACGCGACCCGCGAGCAACGGAAGGCCGGTGCGGGCATCAGTGACAGGGCCCGGCTGCTGATCACGGCGTTGCTGTCGCTGCCCGTGCTCCTGCTCTCCATGGTGCCGTCCCTGCAGTTCACCTACTGGCAGTGGCTGTGCCTCAACCTGGCCGTTCCGGTGGTGGGCTGGAGCGCGTGGCCGTTCCACGAGCGGGCCCTGAAGGGGCTACGGCACGCCACGGCGACCATGGACACCCTGGTCTCCCTCGGCGTGCTCGCCTCGTTCGCCTGGTCCACCTACGCCCTGTACTTCGGAGGTGCGGGCCAGCCGGGCATGCGCATGCCGTTCAGCCTGGTGCCCGAGGCGGGCAGCGGAAGCGCGCACCTGTACCTGGAAGCGGCCGTGAGCGTCCCGCTGTTCGTGCTGGCCGGCCGCTACCTGGAGGAACGCGCCAAGCAGGGCACAGGATCGGCTCTGCGCGCGCTCGCCGAACTCGGCGCCAAGGACGTCGAGTTGCGCGAGGGCGACCAGGGGCGGCGGGTTCCGGTCTCCGAACTCCGGGTCGGCCAGGAGTTCCTGGTACGACCGGGTGAGAAGGTCGCCACGGACGGCGTGGTCACCGACGGCAGCTCCGCCCTGGACCTGTCACTGGTGACCGGCGAGAGCGTCCCGGTGGAGGTCGGGCCGGAAACGGACGTGGTGGGCGGTGCCGTCAACGCCGGTGGACTGCTGATGGTTCGTGCCACGGCGGTCGGCGCCGACACACAACTCGCCCGGATCACCAGGCTGGTGACCGACGCACAGGCAGGCAAGGCACGCATCCAGCGGCTGGCCGACGCCGTCGCTGGGGTCTTCGTACCCGCGATCGTGACCGTGGCGTGCACTGTCCTGGGGTTCTGGCTCGGCGCCGGGGCAGATGCCTCGGCCGCCGTGACCGCGGCGGTCGCCGTCCTCGTCGTCGCGTGCCCCTGCGCCCTCGGCCTGGCCACCCCGACCGCCTTCATGGCAGCCACCGGCCGAGGCGCCCAACTCGGCGTCCTGCTCCGGGGGCCGGAAGCGCTCGAGCGGCTGCGGCACATCGACACCGTGGTCTTCGACAAGACCGGCACCCTTACCACCGGACGCATGACCCTCACCGCGACGACGGTGGTGGCCGGGGAAGACGCGAGCGCAATCCTCCGACTGGCCGGGGCGGTCGAATACGGCTCCGAGCACCCCATCGGCCGAGCCATCGCCGCCGCTGCCCGCCAGGCCGCGGACGGCGGCCGGCTGCCGCAGGTGGCCGACTTCCGTGCCGTTCCCGGACTAGGCGTCCACGGCCGGGTCGACGGCCATGAGGTCGTCGTAGGCCGCCCGCGCCCTGATATCCCGCTCCCGGGCGCGCTTCAGCAGGCTCTGGACGACTCCCACGCCGCCGCTCGCACAGGCGTGGTCGTCGAGCGGGACGGTCACCCGGTCGGCGTCCTCGCGGTCGGCGACACACTGCGGCCCTCCAGCTACTCCGCCGTACGACACCTGCGCAAGCTGGGCATCGAGCCCATCCTGGTGACCGGCGACGGCCCGGCCGCCGCGCAGGCCGTGGCCGAGCAGGTCGGCATCGACGAGGTGCACGCCGGGGTCACCCCGGAGGGCAAGACCGACATCGTCGTGAAGCTGCAGGATGAGGGGTGCCGTGTGGCGGTCATCGGCGACGGAGTCAACGACGCCGCCGCCCTGGCCTCCGCCGACCTGGGCATCGCCATGGGCGGCGGCACCGACGCGGCGATCGGCGCCGCCGACATCACCCTCGTACGCGAGGACATGCAGGCGGTGGTCGCGGCTGTGCTGCTCACGCGTCGGACCCTGAGCACCATCCGCGCCAACCTTGCCTGGGCCTTCGGCTACAACGTCGTCACCGTTCCCCTGGCCGCCACCGGCTGGCTCAACCCGATGTTCGCCGCCGTGGCGATGTCCGCGAGCTCCGTTCTTGTGGTGGCCAACAGCCTTCGACTGCGGGCCTATTCGCCCACCGGGCACGACTACCGCTCTGCCTCTGCCTCCCCTGACAGGGGCGGTCCGACACCGTCCACGGCAGACAGCAACACCGCCTCGTCCCTGGAGGAGATCCGATGAGCTCCGCGTCGTCCACCAATTCGGCTGAACGCTCCTCGCCATCCTGGCGCCCCCGGGCCGGCGGCGCGCTGAGCGCCGCTCTGGTGCCCGTGGTCACGTGTGTCACGGCCTTGATGCTCCTGACGGCCTACACGACAACGGGTGCGGCCGGTGAACCGCCGGCAAGGATAAGCGTCAGCAACGCTCGCATCTTCGTGCCACCCAACTCCGAAAACACGGCCGCCTTCTTCGACATCAGCAACACCGGCGCCGCCGGCGACGTGTTGACGTCTGTCTCCTCGCCGGAACTCGGGGTCACCATGCTGGGCCAGCGGGTCACCGAGGACAGAGCGGGACGGATGGAGCCGCTCGGCTCCCTCAAGATCCCGGCCCGAAGCCGCGTGAACATGACCCCGTACGGTGTCGACGTGATGGTCCTGGACCCACCGAAGCTGAAGGTCGGGGACAAGGTTCGCTTCGATCTGTGGTTCCGCAGGTCCGGCCAGGTGACAGTGGACGCGGTGACGGCGCCTCCGCAGTCGTGACGAGCAAGAGCGGCCACCGCGCCCCTCCTCGTGTCACCCTTCGCCCATCAGCTTCCGGATCTCGGTGATGGCCGCGACGAGCGCTTTCCGTTCGGGGGCCGTGGTCTCCGGGTGCCACAGGTCGACGAGCAGGCATGTGCGCGGACGCGTCCCGCGGTTCCACGCCTCGTGCTCGAAGGAGTAGTCGAAGAGCAGGCACTTGCCCTCCTCCCACGAGCGCGTCTCGTCGGCGACCGTGATGCCGCACTCCTCGGGGATGTCGACTGCCAGGTGCAGGTTGATGCTGAAGTTCCACAGGTCGCAGTGGGGAGCGATCGCCGCGCCGGGAAGCAGGGTCGAGAAGTGGCACTCCAGCAGGGGGCAGAGCTTCCCGGTGTCGACCGCCTCCTCCTTCAGTACCTGGAATGCGGTCGGTACCGTGTCGGCCGACTCGTTCACCAGGCCGCCCTGGCGGAAGAGATAAAGCGCTTGCCAGTCCGACTGGCGCGTGAGGTAGTGCTCGTAATCGGAGAATGCGTTCCGCCGGGCGGCCCAGGCGGTCTCCAACTCCTTCTTGATCGTGCCGTGGTTCGCTTCGAAGGCGTGCACCACCGGTGCCAACTCGGAGTGGCCGTACGGATCGTGCCAGGGCTGCTGAGAAATCCCCGGTAAGATCCACTTGGCCCCCTTCTGCAACGGATGGCGATCCCCCTTTCCCGCTGCCAGCATCTGCTCGACCCGGACGATCGAATCCGGCCCGTGCTCACTCCTGATGGCGGCGAAGGCGTCGTCTATCTCCGGGGTCATAAAATCTCCAGGATTTCTAGCTTCACGGTCCCTGCATACCGTGTGGAGGGTACCCAGGGCGTACCCATCCTGTCCCCGGGGAAGTACACGGCGTGGCCGGTATGGGGGCACAGCGATGACATGCATGGTGCAGTGCGCCGGTAGTGCTTCCCATGCTTCGGAATTTCGGCTGCGGCCGGGAACTCGAGGTCCGCGTGAGCCGACTCCCTTTAGGGAAAACCGTGTCAGCAGCGGCGTCCTCGACGCTCGCCGTCCCACTCCAGGTGGCGCGGATGTGCTCGGGGCTTGTGATCTCCGACGTGCGTCCGGGCCGCACCGCAGAGATCCGTACCGGTCGGCCGCGGTCGTCGGTGAGCGCGATCACGAGCAGGCCATGGCATTTGTGTTTGCCCGAGTGGTTCGGCCGGTTGTCCGCTCCGGTGCGTCGGCGGGTGCGAATGAGGGAGCCGTCCAGCAGAACCACGCCGCCGCCCTTTCGGGCGATGTCCTTCAACGCGCGGTCCAGGCGCGGGGCGCGGGCAGCCAGCAGGCCGACGACCTCGCGCACCCACCGGCTCACGGTGGTGCGGTGCACCCTGTTCCCGCCGGCCGGATCGCCGGGCCGCTGGTCGCAGCGCAGCACCGCCAGCACGATGACGGCGATCCTTCCGGCGGGGCGGGCCCGCCACCGGGAGCCGATCTTCCCAGCTGTGTCACGGAAATCGTCGGTCGCACTCGGGTGGGCCGACCGCGCACAGCGCGCGAACGACGCCTCGCTGCGCAGACGTTCCGCAGCGAGGCCGGCCGTAACGGCGGGCGCAGGTGAGATGATCTCTCATGCCGTCGGTGTGCTCGCGACCACTGACAACACCCGCGGCGGCCCAGTAACGCCCATCTGGAGCTGCCCCGGGCGGGCGGCGACCTCCGGCGGGTGCTGGCGGTGCTGAGATTCCCGCAAGGAAACGGCTGGCCCCGGGCGCTCGCCGACACCCCGGCCGACGCCGGGGCGGCGAAACGATTGGTGTGCGGGGCCGACGGAACCGGGTAACGTCTTTGTCATGTTCTTCCAGACGCCGATTTACGAGTGAGAGCGTGATGGGCCCCTGCTGACGTCCTTCGACGGCGCCGTGCCCGTCCCCCCACCGATTAATCCGTAGATCACTTCACATCATTACCGGGAGAACCCGTGACCGTGAGCAAGAACATCAACAACCCCGTGGGCATGGGCGGCGGCCAGCGCAAGAAGCTGTCCCGCGCCGAACGGCAGAACAACGGTCCGCACCGCAACCTCGACCGCCAGGGTGCCGCCGACCAGAAGGCGGAGCTGGTGCGCAAGATGCGCGAGAAGGCAGGCACGGCCGAGGGCGCCGGGCAGACGGGCGACGACACCGCACAGAGCTGACGCACCGCCGCCGCAGGGCGGCACCGCACGGAGCAGGGCCCGGACCGCGACACGTGGTCCGGGCCCTGCTGCCGTACCGGGCGCGGCCTGCCCCGCTCAGCTCTCGGCCGAGCACCCGCGTCTCAGCCGACCACTCGGGGCGGCCGCAGATTCAGCAGCCCCGTCACCGCCACCACCCGAGCTGCACCAGCAGCATCGCCGCCAGCGTGTTCCCCGTGCCCAGCCCGGGCCACACTGTCAGGAAGCGCGTACAGCGCGTCCTTCGCCGCTTTTGTGCGGGGTCGGTCCCGTGGAGCGTTCCTCGGGACGCCGGCAGTTCCGTCGCCTCGACCGCAGCGGCGACCGGCAGGCCAACGCCGTGCTCCACCGCATCGTGTTCACCCGCCTGCGGGTCTACCCACGCACTCAGGACTACTACGAGCGCCGCATCAAGGAGGGCAAGACCCGACGAGGAATCATCCGTTGCCTCAAACGCTGTGCGGCCCGCGAGGTCTTCCACCTGGTCAAACAGCCACGGCCCGCTCCCCGCTCATAGGGGCTGTCGTGACAGAGGGTCGGGCGGGTGAGTGAGACACCGATGAACGCCATCCGATACCGCTATGACGGGCCAGAAGACGCCCCGGTCCTGATCCTCGGCCCCTCACTGGGTACCACATGGCGCAGGTGGTGTGCGGGTTGCTGGTGTCAGAAGGTGACGGTTCGGCCCTCGCGTTGGGCTTGTTGTGCGGTGTAGGAGACGCCGTGGACCTTGAGGCCGTCGGGGTCGATGAGGGTGATGGTGCCACCTCGGTTGCCGAGGTGGAATCCGTTCTCGGCTGGGATGGTGAGGGTGGTGCCGGGCGCGAGTGGGCCGACGGGGAGAGGGAGGGTCTGCTGGTTCTGGTCGGCGAGGTGCCATCCCTGGAGGTTGACCGGGGCGGGGGAGGCGTTGAGTACGGTGACGGTCTCGGCCTTGGGCGTCGGGCCAACGGGATTGACCAGCGCGGCCATGATCCGCAGCGGTTCCTCACGGCTGCTGGGGCGTGGCGGTGCAGAGTCGATGGGCTGACCGGTGGTGTCGTCGGTGTGCCAGGCCTGGGACTGGAAGGCCAGGAAGACGGCGACCCAGCGGTTTTCGGCGGGCAGGTGCAGGAGCAGAGCGCCGTCCTGCCAGGCCCCGTTGTCGGAGCTGAAGCGCCCGCTGTTGCCCTGGTTCATGTGGATGTCGTGAACGCCGTTGCCGGGCCGGAACCCGAACACCTTGTCGGCCCCGGCCTTCTCGGGGCCCCATCGCTGCCCGAAGGCGTAGACGGCGGCGGTGGAATCGGCGATGACCCGCTGCACGTAGTGGTCGAGCAGGTCGGCCAGATCGTTGTCGGCGCCCTCAAGATCGGGCGGGAGCGTCCGCATCGAGGCGGGATCGAAGAGGTTGCCGCGGATGAAGTCGACGCTTGCGGTGCCCGGCTGCGACGGCAGGGCGGTCCATCCGCTGCCGGCCGGTGGGAGCAGCTCCGTCAGAGGGTGGCGGAAGTTGTCGTCGGACAGGTACAGCAGCTCCGAGGGGGCCTGCTGGGACTCGACGTTGACCGCGGCACGGTAGTGGGTACCGGCGTCGTCGGTGAGGTGGATCTGGTAGTGCGGGGTGTCACTGGACCCCTCCCGGCGCCGGTCGACAGCGCGGGCGGCCAGCACACCGTATTTGTTCAACGGCACGGTTCATCCTCCGAACGCGGTGGGAGCGGCACGGCCGGGGGTGGTCGTGTCCGCCGGAAAGATCGGATGCGGGAAGTTGCCCGCGGCGGTGGCGGAGCAGCAGTCGCGCCTCGGCTGACCGGTTTCGGGCCCGTCCTGGTCAGGGGCCGGCAAGGTTCGGCCGCACGGGCTGCTTGTCGTGGAAGGGCCGGGTCCCGGCTCCCTGTGCCGGGCATGCCTGCCCAGTGAACGCGGGGTGCCGGGGTCGAGTGGGGCGATCGTGCCGGCCAGGGCCTTGAACTTCGCCGCGTACGCGTCCTCGTGGCCGAAGGGGCAGCCCGGCCGGTAGAGGTTCCCCAGATTCCAGGTGCCGATGATCGCCACTTCCTGCCCTCGACGCTCACGGAGGCAGCCCTTGCCGACCGCCGTCCACTTTTGGCGTTATTCCCGGCCCTGCGGTGGTGGGACAGACCATCGTCTGATGTTCACCCGCCTGACGTGCGTTCGGAGCACGGCCCTCCCTCGCGGCGTCTGCCTGGCCCGCGTGTAGGTTTCAATTCGGAATGTGCTATTCCGAATCAGTGACCTGGGCGTCCTCACACCGTCTCGGTCGGGGACAGGGTGCGTCGTCTCGCGATCTTGTCCCCGATGCCGACCGGGGCAAGAGTCGCGGCTCGCACCGGCGCGCCGACGGTGTGATTGAGGGCTCGACGGAAAGAAGAGCCGAACCCTTGTCATTTGCCGGACCCGTTGCGATTCGGGTCCCTGCCGTCAGCCGGCGGAGAAGTAATGGCCGTTGTCCAAATCGGCGAGCAGGCCGGGCTGAGCGGGTTCCCAGCCGAGGGTCCGGCGGGTCTCTTCCTGTTCTCGAGGTGTCGCTCTGTTTCGTTCGTGCCGGGTCAGGCGCAGGGCGTCGGCCGCGACGTTGCTGGGCCAGCTGCCGCGCCTTTCCCGGCGCCTGCGGCTCGTCAGCACGCGCATTTGCGCCCACGCAACACTTCGGCGTGTTGCGGATGTCCGCGTTCGAGATCAGTTCGTTGTGGCGACTGGGTTGTTGCGGGGTGTGCCCGCGGCATTCCTGGTGTGTGGTTCAGATGGCGGTGGTGCCGCCGTCGGTGACCAGTTCCAGGCCGTTGACGTAGCTGGAGTCGTCGGAGGCGAGGAAGAGGGCGACGGTGGCGATTTCTTCGGGGCGCCCCATCTCTCCGCGCGGGATGAGGGACTCGAATGCGGCCTTGGTCGCCTCGTCGAACAGTCCCGCGTCCTCAAGCGCGGCAGCACGCTCACCGTCCCGGTGCGGGTGCCCAACTCCGGCCCCGCCGAGCGGCGGTACTTCCTCGACCCGAGGCTCGACACCACGAGCGACATCGCCGTCTGGCAGTTCGGCAAGGACAAGTCGGGGACCGCGCAGATCAACCAGAACGGCCCGACCTGGTCCGTGCCCACCCACACCACCGGGCTGGTCGCCACGGCCGCCGCCGACCGCCCGGTCGACCTGATGATGTATCCCTGGGCCGGCTCTCCCATGGTCGTCGGGCAGGCCGGTACCGGTGACACCACGGCCGCCACCGCCGTCGCCGGCCAGCTGGCCTCGGGGCAGTGGAGCACCGACGTGGCCGATCCGGGGCCCTTCACGGACAAGCCCGCCGGCACCGGCACCGCGAAGGTCACCCTCACCGCCACGACCCAGTCGTTCGACCCGGCGGCGAAGGCCTCCACCGGCGCGTTCTGGGACCCCGACGCGGACTGGAACCCCGTCACCGTCGCCGCGGGGAAGACCGCGACGATGAATCTGACCCTGACCCCGACCGCGCCCGTCGGCACGGTCGTCCACGGAACGGTCTACGTCGACGCGGACACGGCCTTCTCGAACGTCCTGGGGTCCGAACTGATCGGCATCCCGTACACGTACACCGTGGGCTGAGACCCCCCTGAAATGAGTACGACGGCGCCTCCCCGCCACTGCGTCCGCGAACGCCGGGCGGGGAGGTGACCGGCCGCGGACTCCGGCCCGGTCCGGCCGGCAGCACCCGCGCGCTGCACGACCCCGGTCGGCCGCACCCTCCTGCCCGAGGGCGCGGCCGACCGGCTGCGTTCTGCTCCGGCAGGTCGTGGACAGGCATACGGCAGGGAGGTGCGGACCGTTTCCACGGGGTCGTCGACCAGATGGTTGAGGGAAGTGCGAGGACGTCGGCCACGGTGAGCGGACGGGTGGGCCCCTGGCCGGCCGGCTGGTTGTCGCTCACGGTCTCTCCAGGGGTTCCAGTTCGCACTCGGCCCGGAGCCCGGGGGGAGCGCCCGGCCACTGTGACAAGCGTCTCTGACCTGCGCAGGAGCGGACCGTGAGTGAGCGGTACCCAGCGTGCCCCCGATGAGGCTGACACAACGTCCGGATGTCGCGTCCCGGCCGGACAGATCGCGCGTTGGCGTGGCCCTGGTCCACCGAGATGCTCGGGAGACCGCAGCAGAGCGAACACCGAGGCCGGGAGACGACCATGACCGCACTGTCGCCGCACCTTCGCCAGGCCACGCCCGTCGTGGCGGCCAGGGGCGAGGGCGTCCACCTCTTCGACCAGGACGGCCGCCGCTATCTCGACTTCACCGCCGGCATCGGTGTCACCAGCACCGGCCACTGCCACCCCAGGGTCGTGGCGGCGGCGCAGGAGCAGGTGGGCTCGCTGATCCACGGCCAGTACACGACGGTCATGCACCAGCCGCTGCGTCGACTGGTCGAGAAGCTCGGCGAGGTCCTGCCGGAAGGGCTCGACAGTCTGTTCTTCACCAACTCCGGGAGCGAGGCCGTCGAGTCCGCGCTGCGGCTGGCCCGGCAGGCCACCGGCCGCCCGAACGTGATCGTCTGCCACGGCGGCTTCCACGGCCGCACCGTAGCCGCCGCCTCCATGACCACCTCCGGCACCCGCTTCCGCTCCGGGTTCTCCCCGCTGATGAGCGGAGTCGTCGTCACTCCGTTCCCGTCGGCATACCGGTATGGCTGGGACGAGGAGACCGCGACCCGTTTCGCCCTCCAGGAACTCGACTACACGCTCCAGACGGTCTCCTCGCCCGCCGACACGGCGGCGGTCATCGTCGAACCGGTCCTCGGCGAGGGCGGCTACATACCCGCGACCCGCGCCTTCCTGGAGGGGCTTCGGGAGCGGGCCGACCGGCACGGGTTCCTGCTGATCCTCGACGAGGTGCAGACGGGCGTCGGCCGCACCGGCCGCTTCTGGGGCCACGACCACTTCGGCGTCACTCCCGACATCCTCGTCACCGCCAAGGGCCTGGCCAGCGGCTTCCCGCTGTCCGGCATCGCGGCCTCCGAGGAACTGATGACCAAGGCGTGGCCCGGCTCGCAGGGCGGCACCTACGGCGCCAACGCCGTCGCCTGCGCCGCGGCCTGCGCCACCCTCGACGTCGTACGCGACGAGAAGCTCGTGGAGAACGCCGAGGCGATGGGCAAGCGGCTGCGCCAGGGCCTTGAGGCGGTGGCCGACCGGACGCCGGGCATCGGGGACGTGCGCGGCCTCGGGCTCATGCTGGCCAGCGAGTTCGTCACCGAGGACGGCAGCCCCGACCCGGAGACCGCCGCCCGCGTGCAGCGTGCCGCCGTCGACGAGGGCCTGCTCCTGCTGCTGTGCGGGGCCTGGAACCAGGTCGTACGGATGATCCCCGCGCTCGTGATCGACGAGACGGCGGTGGACGAGGGTCTGCAGGCGTGGGCGACCGCGGTCGAGGCCGGCACATCGGGAGCGGCAGGGCGATGACGGACACCACCACGGCCCTGGAGCCACTGGTCGCGCGGCTCGCCGCGACCGCTCCCGGCCTGCGAGTGGAGACCGGCGCGGGCCCCACCGGCCTCTACGCGTACGACGCCTCCAACTACCGGGTCCCGCCGCGGGCCGTGGTCTTCCCCCGCAGCGCCGATGACGTGGTCGCGGTGCTGCGGGCCTGCCGCGAGGCACAGGTTCCGGTCACTGCGCGCGGCGGCGGCACCAGCATGGCCGGCAACGCGGTCGGGCCCGGCGTCGTCCTGGACTTCTCCCGGTACCTGAACCGGATCCTGGACATCGACCCGGTGGCCCTCACCGCGCGCGTCGAGGCCGGAGTGATCCTGGACGCGCTGCGCGGTGCGACCGCCCTGCACGGGCTCACCTTCGGCCCCGACCCCTCCTCGCACAGCCGCTGCACCCTCGGCGGCATGATCGGCAACGACGCGTGCGGGAACCGGTCGGTGCGGCACGGGCGCACGAGCGGCCACATCGAGGCGCTGGAGATCGTGACGGCCGACGGCGTGCGGGCCGTCGCCGACCGGACCGGCCTGCGCGCGGCCGACCCGGACGACACGGACGCGGTCGAGCGCGTCGCCCGCCTCGAAGCGGACGTACGACGCCTCGTCGACGGGAACCTGGCGGCGATCCGCACCGAGCTGGGCCGTGTACCGCGCCAGGTCTCCGGCTACCAGCTGCACCACCTGCTGCCCGAGCACGGCTTCGACATGGCCCGCGCACTGGTGGGCACCGAGGGCTCCTGTGCGGTCGTCACCGCGGCGACGGTCCGCCTGGTGGCGACCGCACAGGCTTCCACCCTCCTCACCCTCGGCTACGACGACGTGGTCGACGCCGCCGAGGACGTGCCGGAGATCCTGCGCTGGAATCCCACCGCAGTGGAGGGCATGGACGAGGCGATCGTCGCCACCATGCGGGCCCGGCGCGGTCCGGACTCCGTCACCGGTCTCCCCGAGGGCCGTGCCTGGCTGTACGTCGAGGTGGACGGCGACGACCAGGCGGCCGTCGACGCCCGCGCCGCCGAACTGCTGGACGTGCTCAAGGCCCGGGGCCGGATGACCGGCGGCCGGGTCGTGCACAGTCCGGCCGAGCGGCGCTCGCTGTGGCGGGTCCGCGAGGACGGGGCAGGGCTCGCCGCCCGGCTCGTCGACGGCTCGGAGTCCTGGCCGGGCTGGGAGGACGCGGCGGTCGCGCCCGAGGACCTGGCCACCTACCTGCGCGACTTCCGCAAGCTGCTGGCCGCGCACGGCCTGACCGGCGTGCTGTACGGGCACTTCGGCGCGGGCTGCGTCCACGTACGCATCGACTTCGACCTCGCCACGGACACGGGTCGGGCCGCCACCCGCCGATTCCTGACGGAGGCGGCCGCCCTCGTCGTCGAGCACGGTGGAAGCCTGTCGGGCGAGCACGGCGACGGGCGGGCGCGCGGGGAGCTGCTGGAGGTGATGTACAGCCACCGGCTGATCCGGGCGTTCGCCGCCTTCAAGAAGATCTTCGACCCCGAGGGGCTGCTCAACCCGGGCGTCATCGTGGCCCCGGCCCGCCTCGACGCCAACCTCGCGCTGCACACACCTGCGGACGTGGTGCCCGTCGAGACCCTGTTCTCCTTCCCGCACGACGAGGACGGCTTCGCGGGAGCGGTACGCCGCTGCGTCGGAGTCGGCCGCTGCCGCAGCGACGCCGGCGGCGTGATGTGTCCCAGCTACCGGGCCACGGGGGAGGAGAACGACTCGACGCGAGGCCGGGCCCGTCTGCTCCAGGAGATGGTGCGCGGCGGAACCGTCCAGGACGGCTGGCGCTCCACGGAGGTCCGTGACGCCCTCGACCTGTGCCTGTCCTGCAAGGCCTGCTCCAGCGACTGCCCGGTCGGCGTCGACATGGCCACGTACAAGGCGGAGTTCCTGCACCAGCACTACAAGGGCAGAGTCAGACCCCGCTCCCACTACTCCCTGGGCTGGCTGCCCCTGACGTCCAGGCTCGTCGGATACGCGGCCCGCCCGGTGAACGCGCTGCTGCGCGGACCCGTCGGGAAGCTGCTCGCCCGCCTCGGTGGCGTGACCACGAAGCGCCGGATCCCGGCCTTCGCCTCCCGGCGCGCGCTGCGCCGGGCCCTGCGCACGGCGAGGACCGGCGAACCGGCGAAGGCCCTGCTGTTCGTCGACAGCTTCACCCGCGCCTTCCGCCCCGAGGTGGCCGGGGCCGCGAGCCGCGTACTCGCCGACGCCGGCATCCCCTGCACGGCACAGGACGACCTGTGCTGCGGCCTGACCTGGGTGAGCACCGGCCAACTGTCGCTCGCGCGCCGCATCATGGCCCGCACGGTCGACCGCCTGGACAGCGGCGACGACCGGCCCATCGTCGTGGCCGAACCCAGCTGCGCCGCGGCCCTCAAGCGTGACGTGCCCGAACTCCTCGGCACCGACGCCGCCCGCCGCGTAGCGGCCCGCGTCCACACCCTCACCGGCGCCCTGACCGACCTCGCCACACCCGGCTGGGCGCCTCCGGAGCTGCCGGACACCGTCGTCCTGCAGACCCACTGCCACGAGTACGCCACCTTCAAGGGCCGCCACCCCCGCGACCTGCTCGGCCGCCTCGGCGTACGGAAGGTCGACGAGGCCGAGGGCTGCTGCGGACTCGCCGGCAACTTCGGCTTCGAGGAACAGCACTACGACACCTCGATGGCCGTAGCCGACCTCGCCCTGAGGCGGCGTCTCGACGACGTCGACCCGCATACACCGGCAGTCGTCGTCGCCGACGGCTTCAGCTGCGCCACCCAGATCGACCACCTCGCCGGGGACCGGGGCATCCGCGCCCTGCACCTCGCGGAACTGCTCGACCCCGCCGCCGACCGACCCGGACAACCAGGAGAGACCTCATGACCGACACACCCACGCAGTTGTTCATCGGCGGCGCCTGGGTGGACGCCGCGGACGGCGCCACCATGCCCGTCGACGACCCGGCGACCGGCGAGATCCTCTGCCATGTCGCCGACGCCGGCTCCAAGGACGCCAAACTTGCCGAGGAAGCGGCCGCGCAGGCGCAGACGGAGTGGGCCCGTACGGCACCCCGGGCGCGCAGCGAGATCCTGCGCCGCGCCTACGAGATCATCATCGAGCGCACCGACGAGCTCGCCCACGTGATGACGTCCGAGATGGGCAAGCCGTTGGCCGAGGCCAGGGGAGAGGTGGCGTACGCGGCCGAGTTCTTCCGCTGGTTCTCCGAGGAGGCCGTCCGCATCGACGGCGGCCTCGCCACATTGCCGGACGGCCGCAACCGCATGCTGCTCTCCCGCCGCCCGGTCGGCCCCTGCCTGCTGATCACCCCGTGGAACTTCCCCCTGGCCATGGGCACCCGCAAGATCGGCCCGGCCATCGCGGCCGGCTGCACGATGGTGCTCAAGCCGGCCCCGCAGACCCCGCTGTCCAGCCTGGCGCTCGCCGCGATCCTCAAGGAGGCCGGGCTGCCGGACGGCGTACTGAACGTCGTCACCACCTCTCGTGCGGGGGAGGTGTGCGAACCGCTCCTGCGCGGCGGGCGGATCCGCAAGCTGTCCTTCACCGGCTCCACGGCCGTCGGGCAGCTGCTTCTCGCCCAGAGCGCGGAGGCCGTGGTCCGGACGTCGATGGAACTGGGCGGCAACGCGCCGTTCATCGTCTTCGAGGACGCCGACCTGAACAAGGCCGTGGACGGCGCGATGGTCGCCAAGATGCGCAACATGGGAGAGGCGTGCACGGCCGCCAACCGCTTCTTCGTGCACAGCTCGGTGGCCGAGGAGTTCGGGCGGCGCCTAGCCGAGCGCATGGGCGCGCTGGTCGTCGGTCCGGGCACCCGGGACGGCGTCGACGTCGGCCCGCTGATCGACAGGAGGGGGCGCGGCAAGGTGGAGGAACTGGTGGCCGACGCGGTCGAGCGCGGCGCCCGGGTGCTCGTCGGCGGCCGTGCGCCCGAAGGCCCCGGCTGCTTCTACCCTCCGACCGTGCTGGCGGGTGTGAACCCCACCAGTCGCCTGATGGACACGGAGATCTTCGGCCCGGTCGCCGCGATCCTCACCTTCGACGACGAGGACGAGGTGGTCCGCCGGGCCAACGACACCCCCTGGGGCCTGGTCGGCTACGTCTTCACCGAGGGACTCGACCGTGCGCTGCGGGTGAGCGAGCGGCTGGAGGTGGGCATGGTGGGGTTGAACACGGGTCTCGTGTCCAACCCGGCCGCACCCTTCGGCGGGGTCAAGCAGTCCGGGCTGGGCCGCGAGGGCGGCCGGGTGGGCCTCGACGAGTTCCTGGAGTACCAGTACCTCGCGGTGCCCGTGAGCTGACGGCGGTCATGCCCTGACCGCGCCGCAGCACGCACCGTGACGGGCCTCACCCGTGCCCGGTCCTCCACGCCGCCGGGCACGGGAGACGGCCCGTGACCCTGGACGAACCCGGGGCCGCGGCTGCCAATTCCTCGAGCTTAGGAAAGGAAAAAAGGAAAACATGCCGTTCCTGAAGACCATCGACAGCAATCCCTCCTTCGCACCGCAACAGTCCGGCCCGCTCCCGGAACGCCTGATGTCCGGCGACCCGGCGTTCATGACCTGGCCCCAGGACGTCGCCCGCGGGGAGATGATCCATACGGGAGTCTGGGAAGCGACGCCCGGCGAGACGCGCTCGATCAAGGGCGAGACCTTCGAGTTCTGCCACATCCTCGCCGGCATCGTCGAACTCACGCCGGAAGGTGGCGAGCCGGTGGTCTACAAGACAGGCGACAGCTTCGTCATGAAGCCGGGCTTCGTCGGGGTCTGGAAGACCGTCGAAACCGTGCGCAAGATCTACGTGATCGTGAAGTGATCCCGACGCGACACCCGCCCCCCGCAGGGAGGGGGCCGGTTCGGTCCGGGTGGGAACGCGGCCGTCAGCCCGGGTGAGGACCCGGAGCCGGGACAGGCGTCAGGCCAGGTGCCCGGGCGGTGATCTCCGCCGCCGTCTCGGCGACCAGCCGACCCAGCTCGGGCAGCCGGTCGGGCTCGAAGCGGGAGTCGGGCAGGGAGACGGCCACGGCGGCCAGCGGTGTGCCCTCACCGTCGAGCACGGGTGCCGCGATCGCGCAGACACCCTGCAGGTACTGGTTGTGGTTGACGGCGTAGCCACGCTCTCTGACGCGATGGAGCTCCGCGCGCAGTTGCCCCGGGTCGGTGATGGTCTCTTCGCCGTAACCCTCCAGCGTCCCCGCGGCGACCTCTTCTATCTCGGACTTCCCCAGATGGGCGAGGACGGCGTTCCCGGCGGCGGTGGCGTGCAGGGGCGAGGTGTCGCCGATGGCGTGGAAGGTGCGTACGGCGTGGTCGCAGTCGACGCGGTCGACGACGACCATGCCTTGCAGGGCGTCCGGCACCGACAGGTGGATGGTCTCGTTCAGCGCGTCGCGGAGCCGGATCATGGGTTCACGTGCGGCGGCGAACAGGCTGGAGCCCTGAAGGGCGGCGGGTCGTACGGCCAGGACGCGGGCGCCGATCTCCCAGCGTGTGGTGTCCTTGCGGTTCGCGCGCAGCCAGCCGGCCTCGTTGAGGGTGATCAGGGTGCGCTGCACGGTGGACTTCGGCAGCCCGAAGAGCTTCGTCAACTCACCGACGGTCACGGGCTGATGCCGGGCGACCGCCTCCAGAACCCGCAGCGACCTGGTGACGCTCTTCATTTCCATTCGATGCCCCCTCAGACCTGTGGATTCCTGGTTCTCACCTCTTGACTCCAGCATGGAGCCACCGTCATGATCGTGCCAGATTCTAGCATAGCGTTCCACAATACGGCACGCCGCTCGATCAAACGGACCGGTCTTGAGGTGTGCCGGGGGTCCCGATTCCCCGCGGCGATGGACAGCGGTAGGGCTCTGACCGCCCCTGCCGTGCCGCGTGGTGCGGCCGCCCTGTGCCCGGCCTTCCCCCGGCCGGGTGCAGGGCGGTGGCTGCGGTGACACAAGACTGAGGGCCGGCTCATACGCGTCAGCGTGCGAGCCGGCCCTCGGCCGACGGCTTGCGGGCCGCCGTCTGCCGTTCAGGCGCCCAGGCGGCGCTGGGAGATCTCCACGGCTGTGTCGGCGATGAGGCGGCCCCACTTGGGCGCACGTTCGCTGTCGTACCGTGCCTCGGGCATGGAGACGGCCACGGCGGCCAGCGGCGTGCCGTCCTCGTCGAGCACGGCAGCGGCGACGGCGCAGACGCCCGGCCGGTACTGGTTGCGGTTGATCGCGTAGCCGTCGGTGCGGATCCGGTCCAGCTCGGCTCGCAGCTCGTCGGGATCGGCGGGGGTCGTGTCGCTGAATCGCTCCAGGCCTGCCGCGATGAGGTCGTCGACGTCCCGCTTGGGAAGGTGGGCGAGGATGGCACGTCCGACGGCGGTGGCGTGCAGGGGCGAGGTGTCGCCGATCGTGTGGAAGGTGCGTACGGCGTGGTCGCAGTCGACGCGGTCCACCACGACCATGCACTGCAGCGCGTCCGGCACCGACAGGTGGATGGTCTCGTTCACCGCGTCCCGAAGGCGAACCATGGGTTCACGTGCGGCGGCGAACAGGCTGGAGCCCTGAAGCGCGGCGGGTCGTACGGCCAGGACGCGGGCGCCGATCTCCCAGCGGGTGGTGTCCTTGCGGTTGGCGCGCAGCCAGCCGGCCTCCGCCAGCGTGACCAGGGTGCGCTGCACGGTGGACTTCGGCAGCCCGAAGATCTTCGTCAACTCCCCTACGGTCACGGGCTGATGCCGGGCGACCGCCTCCAGGACGCGCAGCGACCTGGTGACGCTCTTCATTTCCATACGGTTTCCCCCCGTTAATCCTCGAAATTTCTGCTGGACACCCTCTTGACTCCCCTCTGAGCCACTGCCATTCTCGTGCCAGATTCTAGCACAGCATTCCACAATGTGGCACGGCTCGCCAAGGGATCCCCCCGAAGTGAGCCGGACTGCGAGACGCGGCGGTTGCGAGCCGCAGGTCCACGAAGAGGGCCTGGCTCCCGCCCAAACCATCTCGAATCGAACAGCGTCACGTCGAAGGCCCAGCATGCGCCTCGGCGATACGAAAGGAAAGTTCTGTGTCAGCTGCCAGGAAGCGCGTCGCCGTGGTCGGCGTCGGAACGATGGGCAGCCAGGCCGCCTGGCGGCTGGCGGCCCGCGGCGCCGAGGTCGTCGGATACGACCGCTACGCCCCCGGCCACGACCGCAGCGCCGCCGGCGGCGAGACCCGGATCTTCCGCAGCGCCCACTTCGAGGACTCCCGCTACGTTCCACTCCTCAAGCACGCCGACGCCCTCTGGGAGCAGCTCCAGCAGGAGACCGGCCGCGAGCTGCGGCGCCTGACCGGGTGCCTGCTCATGGGGCCGGCCGACCACCAGCAGATGGCCACCGTCCTCGAGTCCATCGCCGAGCACGACCTCGACCACGAGGTGCTCGACGCCGAGACGCTCGCCAAGCGCTTCCCGCAGTACCGCATCGAGGACGGCGACGCGGCCGTACTCGACCGCCGCGCCGGGTTCATCCGCCCGGAACTGACCATCCAGACCGCCGCCCGCCGCGCCGAGCAGCTGGGCGCCGTGATCCACCGCTACACCACGGTCCGCGAGATCGTCCCCGTCGCGGGCGGCGTGGAGATCCGCACCGACTCCGGCAGCGAGCGCTTCGACACCGCCGTCGTCACGCCCGGCCCCTGGGTCAACGACCTGCTGCCCGACCTGCCGTGGGAGGTGGAAGTCCGCCGCCTCGTCAGCGCCTGGTACGTGCCCACCGCCCCCGACGCCTGGTTCGGCGAGGAGCGCCCGGCGTTCATCCGCACGGCACCCACCCACTGCTACGGCCTGCCCTCCCCGGACGGCATCTCCGTCAAGCTCGGACTGTCCCGCGCACTGCACCGGCTCGCCGACGACCCCAACCAGCTGGACCGCACCGTGCGGCCGGACGAGCTGGAGGTCTTCTCCGAGCTGATCGGGCGTTACCTGCCCGACCTGCACCCGGACCCCACCCGCCTCTCCGTCTACATGGAGGGCTACACCGAGAGCAGCCGCCCACTGGTCGGCCCGCTGCCCGGCGCCGAGAACGTCATCCTGCTCGCCGGTTTCTCCGGTCACGGCTTCAAGCTTTCGCCCGCCTTCGGCGACATCGCCGCGGACCTCGCGCTGGACGGCGCCTCGCCCCAGCCCATCGACTTCCTCTCCACCGTCGGCCGTACGGAGGCATGACCATGCAGGACGCCACCCTCTCCGTCGGCTCCTTCCCGCCGTGGGCGGCATCGCCGCGGACCTCGGCCTTCAGGGCCGCACCTCCCAGCCGATCGACTTCATCACCACCAACGGCCGCACCGCGGCCTGAGCGCGAACGAGGAAAGCCATGAGCCTGACCATCGGCCCGCTGAGGGCTGAGCCCGGCCAGAAGACCCGCGGGAGCCTGTCCGCCGATCTCGGCACCACGACGGCGGAGGTTCCCCTGATCCTCGTCAACGGCTCCCGCCCGGGCCCCAGGGTCGTGATCACCGGTGGCGTCCACGGCGGCGAGTTCATCCCCGTCGACGCCGCCACCCGCCTGGCCGGGCTGCTGGAACCGCACGATGTCGCCGGCCAGCTGGTGATCTGCCCCGTGGCCAACCCCCCGGCCGTCTACGGGGGCAGGCTCAACATCTCCCCGCTGGACGGCGTCAACATCAACCGCGTCTTCCCCGGCGACAAGGACGGCGGCCCCACCGACCGGATGGCGGCCTGGCTGTTCGAGCACCTGATCGACGGTGCCGACGCCTACGTGGACCTGCACAGCGGCGGCATCGACCAGCACCTGCTCGACTTCGTCGGCTACCGCCTGACCGGCGACGACGAACTGGACGCGAAGAACAGGGCAATGGCCCACGCGGTCGGATACGAGCGGGTCATCTTCGGCACCAGCCCGGACGGCGGCAACAGTCACGCCGCGGCGAACCGGCAGGGTGTCCCCGCGATCCTCGTCGAGACCGGAAAGCTCGGCGACCGGGACCCCGCCACCGTGCGCAGACTCCTCGACGCCCTGCACCGGCTCCTGCACCACCTCGGCGTCATCGAGGCGCCGCAGCACCTCGCAGCGGTGACCGAGCAGCCACGCGACTGGATCTGGACGGGCGACGTCGAGTCCCAGGTCACCGGTCTGTGGTATCCGGACGCGGTCACCGGCGACGAGGTGACCGAGGGACAGACCATCGGCCGCATCATCGACCCGATCGACGGCACCGAGCACAAGATCGCCTCCGTCTCCACCGGAACGATCATCTACCACATGAACGGACTCACCGTCCGCCCCGGCACGCACCTCGCCGCCATCGCCACCCCCCACCACTGACGGGCCTCAAGCCCGCCCACAGACCACCCCCCATCCCACTGAGCTGGTCCCCGATTTGAGCGGCTCCCAGCGCGCTTTCCTCTCGATAAGGAGCACATCCATGCGTGTCAGCAGATTCTTGAGCGTTCCGATTGTCACGACGGCTTTGGCCCTCTCGCTTGCTGCGTGTGGGGCGGGTGGCACCGCGCAGAGTGTGGGGGCGAAGAGCACGGCGCAGGGCGGGGGTTCGGGCTCGTCGGGTGAGCACACCGATGACATCTCGGTGGGTGTGAAGCCGGATGCGGCGGCGGTGAAGCTGCTGCCCGCGGCGGTGAAGGCCAGGGGCACGCTCTCGGTGCCCATGGACCTGACCAGCCCGCCCACCACGTTCATGGCGTCGGACAACAAGACCCCGATCGGGTTCAACCCGGACTTCTCCCGGCTGATCGCCGCCAAGCTCGGCCTGAAGCTGCAGATCAACAACGTCAAGTTCGACACCATCATCACCGGCCTGCAGGCCGACCGGTACGACTTCACCGCCTCCACCATGGGCGCCACCAGGGAGCGGCTGAAGGTGCTCGACATGGTCGACTACTTCAAGGCCGGCACCGGGGTGTCCGTCCCCTACGGGAATCCGCAGAAGCTGACCACCCACACGCTGTGCGGGCACCGTGTCGCTGTGCAGTCCGGCAGTACCGCGGAGCTGCAGTGGCTGCCCCTGCTGTCCAAGCAGGACTGTACGGGCAAGGGCAAGCCGGCCATCAAGGCGGTGACCCTGCCCAGCCTGAACGACGCTCTCACCCAGCTGGTGTCCAAGCGGATCGACGCGGTGATGAACGACTTCACCGGGCTGCAGTGGGCCGCCACACAGCAGCCCAAGACGTTCGAGGTCCTCAAGCCCCTGGTGGCGACCAAGACCGTGGCCGTCGCGCTGAAGAAGGACTCGGCGCTGACTCCCGCGGTGAAGGCCGCCATCCAGTCGATCATCGACAGCCCCCAGTACGCGAAGGCGCTGGGCCGCTGGGGTTTCCACGACCTCGGGATCAAGACCGCGGCCATGGCCGTCCCGCAGGACTGACATGTCGACGGAAATGATCGAGACGACGACCAGGAGCCCATCGGTGTCACAACTACTGGCCGAGGAAAAGAGGCGGATCACGCCGAAACGTCCGCGCGACTACGTCGCCTGGGCCGTCGCGATCGCGATCGTCGCCGGCCTGGTGTGGACCGCGGTGACGAACGAGAACTATCGCTGGCCGGTGGTGTTCAGCTACTTCACCACCCAGACCATCCTCAACGGCCTGCTGGTCACACTCCTTCTCACCGTGGTCAGCATGGCGCTGGCCACCGTGCTCGGGCTGCTGCTGGCCGTGATGCGCATGTCGCACCAAAGGCCCGTGGCCGGGCTGGCCCAGCTCTACATCACCTTCTTCCGCGGCACCCCGGTCCTCGTGCAGTTGATCTTCTGGTTCAACATCGCGGCGCTCTACCCGCACCTGTCCATCGGTATCCCGTTCACGCACATCTCCACGCCGGTGAACGTGAACGCGATCATGACCCCGCTGACCGCGGCCATCGTGGGCCTCACCCTGAACCAGGCCGCCTACATGTCCGAGATCATCCGCGGCGGGTTCGCCTCGGTCAGCCGCGGACAGCACGAGGCCGCGGAGTCCCTGGGCATGTCGGGCTTCACCAAGCTCCGGCATGTGATCATCCCGCAGACCATGCCCGCGATCATCCCGGCCACCGGCAACCAGGTGATCGGCATGCTCAAGGAGACCTCCCTGGTCAGCGTGCTCGGCGTCGCCGACCTGCTGCAGAGCGCACAGGCCATCTACGCCCGCACCTACCAGACCATCCCGCTGCTGATCGTGGCCAGCTGCTGGTACCTGATCATGACGCTGGTACTGAGCGTGCCGCAGTCCATGATCGAGCGCCGGTTCTCCCGCTCCACCCGGGCACGCCTGACCGGCGCCGCCACCGCGGGCGAGCCCGGGACCGGCCAGCCGGCGCCCGTTGCCACCACGAGGGAGTCCCTGCTGTGAACCCGGACGGAACGATCGTCGCACGCAAACTGTGCAAGAGCTTCGGACGTCACCAGGTCCTGCATGACATCGACCTGACCGTCGCGGCCGGGGAGATCTCCTGCATCATCGGCCCCAGCGGATCCGGTAAATCGACCCTGCTGCGGTGTGTGAACGGCCTGGAGACCGTCGACCGCGGTGTCCTGAAGGTCAACGGGGAGGACTTCGGCTACATCGAGAAGGGCGACGCCTACCACGCCGTCCGCCCCAAGCACCTGGCCGAACAGCGCGCCCGCATCGGCATGGTGTTCCAGCAGTTCAACCTGTTCCCCAACATGACCGCCGAGAGCAACGTCATGGCCGGACCGGTCCTGGTGCAGAAGAAGAACCGCACCGCCTGCCGGGAACGGGCGCAAGAACTGCTGGCCAGGGTCGGCCTCAAGGGATGCGGCCACAAGTACCCCGCCCAGCTCTCCGGCGGCCAGCAGCAACGCGTGGCCATCGCCCGCGCGCTGGCCATGGAACCCACCATCATGCTGTTCGACGAACCCACCAGCGCCCTGGACCCCGAACGCGTCGGCGAAGTACTCGAAGTCATGCGCGACCTCGCCGGCAACGGCATGACCATGCTCCTCGTCACCCACGAGATGGGCTTCGCCCGCGAGGTCGCCGACGAAGTGCTGTTCATGGACGACGGCATCGCCGTCGAACGCGGCGACGCACGCGAACTACTGGCCAACCCACGCGAGAAACGCACCCAGGCCTTCCTCGAAAGAGTGCTCTAGACGCCCACACAGACACACGGCAACGATTCATCGGCCATGGCCTGGCGGAGCGGCGGAGGGCCACCCGCAGCCCAGCAGCCCGGCACGGAGTGGATCGGCGAGAACAACACGCTGGTCAAGCTCCTGACCTCACTGCCGGTCCAGATCGCGCCGCCGCCGATCAGCGACCGCGCTGTCCTCGAGCGTATCGCCGCGATCATCGCGGGCGTCCTGGCCCGCATTCGATCCACGTTTGAAAGGATCCCCATGTATTCCATCGGTCCGCTGACCGTCGCCCCCGGCGAGCGTGCCCACGGCCTCATCCCCGTCGGCACCAGCAGCTACGGTGTGGCGCTCGGCATTCCGCTCATCGTCGTCAATGGCGTCCAGGACGGCCCCGTCCTGTGTGTGGACGCGGGCGTGCACGGCGACGAGTACGACGGCCAGGAGGCCATCCGGCGCGCTCTGGCCGAGCTCGACCCGGCCACGCTGCGCGGCACCGTCGTCGGCATCCCCTGCCTGAACACCCCCGCCTTCGAGGCGGCCGCCCGCGCCAGCGGCATCGACCACCTCAACCTCAACCGGATCTTCCCCGGCGATGCCGAGGGCTCGTACTCGCAGCGCCTGGCCGCCACCTTCGTCGAGCAGGTCGTGCCGGCCGTCGACGCCGTGGTCGACCTGCACACCGGCGGCGCCTACGGTGAGATCGCCCCCCTCGTCATCCTCCAGGGTGGTTACGAGGACCTGGCGACGGACCTGGCCCTGGCCGCCGGGCACGAGCTGGTGTGGAAGGGCGGCAAGTGGGGCGGCACGGTCCGCCACCCCGTCCTCGAGGCCGGCAAGCCCGCCATCACCATCGAGTGCGGCGGCGCCACCTACCGCGAGGCCAACGTCGAGCACCACATGAACTCGATCCGCAACATCCTGCGCAGCCTCGGCATCACCGACGGCACGGCGGAGCTGCGGGACAATTACACGACGGTCTCCGGCACCTTCGCCCGCTCCGCCTCCGGCGGCTTCTTCGTGGCCCGCGCCGAGCCGGGGGAGACCTGCAAGGAAGGCGACCTGATCGCCACCATCACCGACCACTACGGCACCACACTCGAAGAGGTCACCGCGCCGCAGGACGGCATCGTGCTCTGGGTCCGCCGGATCCGCACGGTCCGCCCGGGCGACGAGGTCGTCATCTTCGGCGAGGTGCTGGGGGAGATCCAGCCGTGAGCGACGAAGTGCAGCTGACCGAGCTGCTGATCGACGGCAAGCAGGTCCCCGCCGCCGACGGACGCTCCTTCACCGTCCTCGATCCGTCGAACGACACGGCCATCGCCCAGGTGGCGCTGGCCGGCAAGGCGGACGTGGACCGGGCGGTGGCCGCCGCGCGCGCGGCCTTCACCGCTCCCGAGTGGGCCGGGATGCGCGCCGCGGACCGGGGGCGCATCCTGTACCGGATCGCTGAGGCCATCCGCTACCAGGGCGAACGGCTGGCCCGCCTGGAGAGCCAGGACGTCGGCAAGCCGCTGCGCCAGGCGAAGGCGGACGTCGAAGCGGCCGCCCGCTACTTCGAGTTCTACGCGGGCGTCGCCGACAAGCTCGGCGGCTCGACGATCCCCCTCGGCCCCGGCCTGCTCGACTACACCGTCCGCGAGCCGATCGGCGTCTCCGGCCACATCATCCCGTTCAACTACCCCCTCCAGAACACCGCGAGGGGCTCCGCCCCGGCGCTGGCCGCCGGCTGCACGGTGGTCCTCAAGCCGTCCCCCGAGGCGCCGCTCACCCCGCTGGAGATCGGCAGGATCGCCCTGGAGTGCGGTCTCCCGCCGGGCGTGCTGAACGTCGTACCCGGCGACGGCGAGACCGGCGCGGCCCTCGCCGGCCACCCGGACATCGACCAGGTCACCTTCACCGGCTCGGTGCCGACCGGCATCAAGGTCGCCCAGGCGGCCGCCGCCAACGTGGTCCCCTCGGTCACGGAACTGGGCGGCAAGTCCCCGGTCGTCGTCTTCGCCGACGCGGACTTCGACGCGGCGCTCGGAGCCGTCGCCGGCTCCGCGTTCGGCAACGCCGGGCAGACCTGCTCCGCCGGCACCCGGCTGCTGCTCCAGCGCGGCGCCGAGGAGTTCCTGGACAAGCTCGTCGCACACGCCGCCTCCCTCAGCATCGGCCCCGGTCTCAGCGACCCGGACGTCGGCCCCCTCGTCGCCGCACGGCAACGGGACCGGGTCCTCGGCTACCTGGAACTGGCCCGCGAGGAAGGCGCCGTGGCACGGGCCGGCGGAGGCGCGCCCGCCGATCCCGAACTGGCCGACGGCTACTACGTCCAGCCCACCGTTCTCACCGGACTGGACAACCAAGCCCGTTGCGCCCGCGAGGAGATCTTCGGCCCCGTCGTCACGGTCATCGAGTTCGACGACGCGGACGAGGCACTGGAGATCGCCAACGACAGCCCGTACGGCCTGGCCTCGTACGTGTGGACCCGTGACATCGACAAGGCGATGCGGATGGCCGAGGGCATCCGGGCCGGCCAGGTCTACGTCAACGCCACCGGCGTCGGCACCGGCGTCGAGCTCCCCTTCGGCGGCTACAAGCACAGCGGCTGGGGCCGGGAGAAGGGTCTCGAGGGCCTGGCCAGCTACCTGCAGACCAAGAACGTCTGCATCGGATTCGGGAACCGGTCATGAGATACCGCTCGCTCGGAGAGCGCGGCCCGACCGTCTCGGTGGTCGGCGTGGGCGGCAACAACTTCGGCGCCCGCCTCGACGAGGACGGCACGAAGGCCGTCGTCCACGCCGCGCTCGACGAGGGGATCACCCTGTTCGACACCGCCGACATGTACGGCGGGTCCGGCGAACGGGGCGGCTCCCGCGGCGACGGCGAACGGCTCCTCGGTGCCGCGCTCAAAGGCAGCCGTGACCACGTGGTGCTGGCCACCAAGTTCGGCATGGAGATGAGCCGGGACGCCGACCTGTACGGCCCGCGCGGATCCCGCGCCTACATCCGGTACGCGGTGGAGGCGTCGCTCAGCCGGCTCGGCACCGACCGGATCGACCTGTACCAGTACCACGAGCCGGACGGCGTCACGCCGCTGGAGGAGACGCTCGCCGCGCTCCAGGAGCTGGTCGACGAGGGCAAGATCCGGTACATCGGCTGCTCCAACCTCCCGGCCGAGCAGCTCACGGACGCGTTCGTGTCCACCCAGAACCGCTACCACCTGCTCGACCGCGGCGTGGAGCAGGACCTGATCCCGTCCTGCCTGCGCCACGGCGTAGGTCTGCTGCCGTACTACCCGCTGGCCAACGGCCTGCTCAGCGGAAAGTACCGGCGCGGCGAGGAGCCCCCGCCCGGCAGCCGACTGTCCTGGCGGCAGGGCTGGCTCACCGACGCGGCCCTCGACAAGGTCGAGGCGCTCACCCGATACGGCGCCGACCGCGGCCTGACCCTCCTCTGGGTCGCGGTCGGCGCACTGGCGGCCCTGCCCGCCGTCGGCTCCGTCATCTGCGGAGCCATGACCCCCGAACAGGTCGCCGCCAACGCGGCGGCGGCCGACTGGCTACCGAGCCCGGCCGACCTGGCCGAGCTGGACGCGATCGTCGCCCCCGGCGAACGCGTCGTCTGAAGCCACCCCCTTCTGCAAACCGCGAGAGACCAAGGCTGGACACCATGCGAGAGATCGTCACCTTCGACGCCTACGCGACCCTGATCAACTTCGAGCTGGCCCCGACGACCCTGAAGGTCCTCGAAGACCGGCTCGACCTGGACAACCTGAACGTCGACGAGTTCCTCGACGACTTCCGTGTCATGCGTTTCCAGGCCGTACTGGAGGCCTACCGCCCTTACCACGAGATCCTGCACTCCAGCCTGCGCAACGCCATGCGCCTGCACGGCCTGGAGTACCGCGAGTCCGACGGTGACGCCCTCGTCGAGGCCGTCCCCACCTTCGGTCCCTGGCCGGAGGTCCCGGACGCGCTGCGCGCTCTGAAGACCAAGTACGAGATTGCGATCATCTCCAACACGGACGACAACCTGATCGCGCGGAACGTGGAGAACATCGGCGTCGAGTTCGACTACGTCATCACCGCCCAGCAGGCCGGCGCCTACAAGCCGGACCGCCAGACCTTCGAGTACGCCTTCCAGACCATGGGCGTCGAACCCGCGCAGGTCATCCACGTCGCCCAGGGCTGGGAGTACGACCACATCCCGACCCGCGACCTCGGCCTGAAGCGCCGCGTGTGGATCAACCGCTACGGCCGCCTGGGCAGCTCCGACTACCAGCCGTACGACGAGCTGACCGACCTGTCGGGCCTGCCGAAGCTCCTCGGCTGCTGACCAACGGCACACCGGCAAAACAGACCGAGAAGACAGAGGACGCACGCCATGAAGCAGATCCCCTACTGGATGGACACAGCCCCCGCCCTGCCCGACCGTTCCGGGAAGGACCTGCCCGACGAGGCGGATGTGGTGGTGATCGGCGGCGGCCTCACCGGCCTGTCCACCGCTTACCACGCCGCCCGCAAGGGTGCCCGGGTCGTCCTCGTCGAGAAGGACCAGGTCGGTTCGGGCGCCTCCGGGCGCAACGGCAGCCACTGCAACCCCGGCATCACCATCAGCCCGGCCCAGGCCCGCCAGCGCTACGGGCAGGAGCGGGCCCGCGAGCTCTACGACGCGTTCCGCGACGCTGTGGACGTCGTCGAGGAGATTGCGGTCAAGGAGAAGATCGACTGCGACTTCCACCGTGCCGGGCGCCTCGGCTTGGCCTGCAAGCCCCAGCACTTCGAGGGCCTGCAGGCCAAGCAGCGCGACCTGGCCGAGAACTTCGGCCACGAGACGGTCGTCCTGAGCAAGAGCGAGCTGCGCGCCGAGCTGGGCTCGGACCATTACCACGGCGCCCTGCTCGACCCGCTCGGCGCAGCCCTGCACGTGGGCAAGTTCGTCGTCGGCCTGGCGGACGCCGCCGAGCGTGCCGGTGCCGAGATCCACGAGCGCAACGCCGCCACCGGCCTCACCCGCCTCCCTGGCGGCGGCTTCTCGGTGGAGACCATGCACGGCACCATCCGTGCCAAGCAGGTCATGGCGGCGACGGACGCCTACACCGACAAGTCGATGCCGTGGTTCCGCAAGCGGCTGATCAACGTCGGCAGCTTCATCATCGTCACCGAGCCGCTGGGGGAGGCACGCGCCAAGGAGCTCATCCCGAACGGCCGCCTGCTGGTCGCCCACAAGAACGTCGGCAACTACATCCGTCTCACCCCGGACAACCGTCTCGCCTTCGGCGGCCGGGCCCGCTTCGCCCCCTCCAACCCGGCCTCCGATGTCAAGAGCGGCGACATCCTCAAGCGGGAGATGACGGAGATCTTCCCGCAGCTGGCCGGGACACGGATCGACTACGTGTGGGGCGGCATGGTCGGCTTCTCCTGGGACCGCATCCCGCACGCGGGTGACGTCAACGGCCTGTACTACTCCATGGGTTACTGCGGTCACGGCGTCCAGATGGCCACGTACATGGGCCGCGCGGTCGCCGAGATGATGGACGGCAAGCCCGAGGCGAACCCGATGCGCGGCTTCGGTTTCCCGAAGGTGCCCGTTCCGTTCTACAACGGCACGCCTTGGTTCCTGCCGTTCGGCGGCGCCTACTACAAGGCGAAGGATCGCCTGCTCTGAGCAGGTACCGACACCGGTGACACCGCGGGGGCCTTCCGCGCAGCGGCGCGGAAGGCCCTCCACCATGCCTCCCGAGAGAGGGCCCCAGCCCCATGACCGCCGCCACCCGCATTGAGCATGATCTTCTGGGCGATCGGGACGTCCCCGCCGATGCGTACTGGGGTGTCCACACCCTGCGTGCCACGGAGAACTTCCCGATCACAGGGAAGCCGATCTCCGCCTATCCGCACCTGATCGACGCTCTGGCCGCCGTCAAGGAGGCCGCTGCCCTTGCCAACGA
This sequence comes from Streptomyces sp. DF42, assembly GCF_058267695.1. NCBI lineage: Bacteria > Bacillati > Actinomycetota > Actinomycetes > Kitasatosporales > Streptomycetaceae > Streptomyces > Streptomyces sp. DF42. Next base: position 7,879,034 of record NZ_CM177859.1, read on the forward strand.
GGAGCTCGCCCGGCTTGAGGCGAACAAGGCCGCCGCGATTGTCGCCGCGTGTCGTGAGATTCGCTCTGGCAAGCTGCACGAGCAGTTCGTCGTCGATGTCATTCAGGGCGGTGCCGGGACGTCGACCAACATGAACGCCAACGAAGTCGTGGCGAACCGGGCGTTGGAGCTGCTGGGCCACAGCAAGGGTCAGTACCAGTACCTGCACCCCAACGAGGACGTGAACCTCGGTCAGTCGACGAACGACGTGTATCCGACCGCCGTGAAGGTCGCGACCGTCTTCGCGGTGCGCGGGCTGCTCAAGGCGATGGCCGTCCTGCAGGACGCCTTCGCCGCAAAGGCCGTCGAGTTCCGCGCCGTGCTCAAGATGGGCCGCACACAGCTCCAGGACGCGGTGCCCATGACGCTCGGTCAGGAGTTCTCCGCATTCGCCGTCATGATTGACGAGGACCGCTGCCGTCTTGCCGAGGCGGTGGAGTTGATCCATGAGATCAACCTGGGTGCCACGGCCATCGGCACCGGGCTCAACGCCCCCGCCGGATACGCCGAGTCGGCCCGCCGCCACCTCGCCGACATCACCGGGCTGCCGCTGGTCACCGCCGCCAACCTGGTCGAAGCCACCCAGGACTGCGGCGCGTTCGTGCAGATGTCCGGGGTGCTCAAGCGGATCGCCGTCAAGCTCTCCAAGAGCTGCAACGACCTGCGGCTGCTGTCTTCCGGGCCGCGTGCGGGTCTGGGCGAGATCAACCTGCCGCCGGTACAGGCCGGTTCGAGCATCATGCCCGGCAAGGTCAACCCGGTGATCCCCGAGGTCGTCAACCAGGTCGCCTTCGAGGTGATCGGCAACGACGTCACCATCACCATGGCCGCCGAGGCAGGACAGCTCCAGCTCAACGCCTTCGAGCCGATCATCCTGCACTCCCTGTCGGAGTCCGTCACGCATCTGCGCAGCGCCTGCCTGACGCTCGCCGAGCGGTGCGTGGACGGCATCACCGCCAACACCGAGGCGCTGCGCGCGAGCGTGGAGAACTCCATCGGCCTGGTCACCGCCCTCAACCCGCACATCGGGTACACGGCCGCCACCGACATCGCCAAGGAGGCCCTCGCCACCGGCCGGGGCGTTGCCGAACTCGTCCTGGAGAAGGGCCTGTTGCCCGCCGAGACCCTCGCCGACCTGCTCCGTCCGGAGGCCTTCGCCGGCAGCGGCCGGGCCCTGGCCTGAGGTGCGGACCGCCCGATGGCCACAGCCGTCACCAGTCCGCGTCGTTCCATTGGTCCAGCAGAGCGTCGGCCATGTCCGCGGCAGGCTCGGTCGCCGAGCTGTCGAGTGACTGCTCGGTCCAGATCACTTTGCCGCGAGGCACGTAACGGGTGCCCCATCGCTGCGTGAACTGGGCCACGAGGAACAAACCCCGCCCGCCCTCGTCGGTGTCGGCCGCCCGGCGCAGGTGCGGTGAGGTGCTGCTTCCGTCGGCGACCTCACAGATCAGGCTGGGGCCGTCCCGCAGAATCCGCAGCCGCCTCGGCTCGGTACCGTAGCGGATGGCATTGGTCACCAGCTCGCTGATCACGAGTTCGGTGGCGAAGGCGAGCTCCTCCAGTCCCCACTCTCCCAACCGGCGGGCGACCTGGGCTCGGATCCCGGCGACGGCGGCGGGTTCACCCGGGACGTCCCAGTCGGCGACCTGGGAAGGATCCAGCAGGCGGGACCGAGCGACGAGCAGGGCGATGTCGTCGCTCGGGCGGGCAGGCAGCAGGGCGTCGAGGACGGCCTGACAGGTCTCCTCCGGGGTCCGGCCGGGGCCCTGCAGGGCGTCGCGCAGCATGTCGAGGCCGGTGTCGATGTCCCGGTTCCGGTCCTCGATGAGACCGTCGGTGTAAAGAACCAGCTGGGAGCCCTCGGGCAGCGTGAACTCGGCGCTCTCGAAGGGCAGGCCGCCGCCCAGCCCCAGCGGCGGGGAGACCGGCACCTGCAACTGGTCAACCGTGCCGTCCGGGTGGACCAGGGCCGGTCCCGGGTGCCCGGACCTGGCCAGCGAGCACAGCCCTGCCACCGGGTCGTAGACGGCGTACAGACAGGTCGCCCCCGTGATTCCTTCGCTGTCGTTCCCCTCGCTGTCGTCCCGGGCGACCAGCTCGTCCAGGTGCCTGATCAGCTCGTCGGGAGACAGATCGAGGGAGGAGAAGGTGCGCACCGCGGTGCGCAGCCGGCCCATGGTGGCCGCGGCGTGCAGGCCGTGGCCGACCACGTCGCCGACCACGAGCGCGACCCGGGCACCGGGCAGCGGGATGACGTCGAACCAGTCACCGCCCACGCCGGCCCGGGCGGGCAGATAGCGGTGGGCGACCTCGACGGCGGACTGCTCGGGCACGGAGCGAGGCAACAGGCTGCGCTGCAGGGTTACGGCCAGGGCGTGCTCGCGGGTGTAGCGGCGGGCGTTGTCGATGGCCACGGCGGCCCGGGCGGCGAGCTCCTCGGCGAAGGCCCGGTCCTCCTCCTCGAAGGCGTCCTGCTCCGCCCGCCAGAAGTTGACCATGCCCAGCACCACGCCGCGTGCCTGGAGCGGCACGGTGATCAAGGAGTGGAGGCCGGAATCCAGGATGCGCCGGGCGCGTTCGGGGTCCTGGGCTCGCCAGCCGTGGGAGGCAGTCAGGTCGGCATCGAGGATTGGGTGGCCGCGCTGGACGCTCAGGGCCAGGGGGTTGCTGGGCACGAAGTGGATCAGCTCGCCCACCGGGAACAGGGGCCAGGCCCCCTTGACGCTGTGAACCGCCGTGCGGCGCATCTCGAGGTTCGGACCGGTTGGCTCATCACCCTCCAGGACCGGACTCTGCAGGTCGACGGTGACGACGTCGGCGAATCGGGGGACCGCCACCTCGGCCAGTTCCTGGGCGGTGCGCACCACATCCAGCGTGGTGCCGATCCGCACTCCTGCCTCGTACAACAGGCGCAGCCGCTCCCTGGCCACCTCTGCCCGGCCCGCCAATGCCCGCAGCTCCGTGGTGTCGCGCAGCGTGGCCACGCTGCCCTGCCCGCTGCCGTGGTGGTCGACCGGCCGTATGTTGACCGCCAACAGATGGTCGCCGGTCAGGTGGACCTCGTCGGTGGCTGTCCGGCCCGAAACCAGCAGTTCGGCGGTGCCGGCCTCCAGGCCAAGATCGGTGACGCGGCGTTGCTCGGCATCCGCGGGCAGATCCAGCAGTCGCCGCGCCTCGTCGTTGGCCAGCAGCAGGCGCCCATCACCTCCGATGATCAGGACTCCTTCCCGCACCGCGTGCAGCACCGCGTCATGGTGCTCGTACATACGGGTCATCTCGGACGGATCCAGGCCGCGGGTCTGCCGCCGCAACCGCCAGGAGACCAAGGCCGTCCCACCCGCGGCGACCGCCAGCGCGCCACCGGCGAATCCGAGCAGCTTCGGAAACTGCTCCCGCACCACATGGTTCACGGTGTCCACCGTGATCCCGACCGACACGAACCCCACGACGGTCTTCCCGCCGGTGTCGTAGACGGGGATCGTCGAGTCCACGGAGAGGCCGAGACTGCCCTCGAAGGTCTGGGTGAAGGGTCTGTCGACGGTCTGGCCCTCGCGGAGGGCGAAGATCTGCTTCCCGATCAGCTTCGGGTCGGGATGGGTCCAGCGGAAGCCCTGGGGATCGAAGGCGACGACATAGTCGACACCAGCCTTCTTCCGGGCTTCCTCCGCCCGTGGCTGCAGCAGCGCACTGGGGTTCTTGGACTTCATGGCGGCCAGTGTTCCCGGGGCGTGGGCGAAGCCCTCGGCGACTCCGAACGTCAGACGCCGGGCCTCCTGCATGGTCGAGTCGCGGGCCTGCACCACGAGTGCCACTCCGGCGGCTGCGGCGAAGAGCACCATGATGACCAGCTGTAGCAGGAAGACCTGACCCGCGACGCTGCGTACCTTGGGCGAGCTGAAGCGCGGCCCCGAACGTCGGCCTCTGGACCCCTCGTGCTGCTGAGGGGCATCCGCCGAACGGCGACGCAAGCCGCTGCGTCTGTGGGACCGGGAAGCCGGGAAACGACCAAAACGCCTGGTCATACCTCTTTATCTCACACAGCCACATCCGGGCATAAGATTTTGGGACAAGGAGCGGTCGATCTTGACCGCCCGGCTCCTGCCATGTGTCCGCTCGGGGTGCCCCGCGCGGTGCTGCTCCTGGGCCCGCTGACCGCCGACATCAGCCAGTTCCCGTGGCCGGCGAAGACGCCGCCAGGCCCCATGGCTCAGAGCTCTGAACGCGCGTCGAGTTCAGGCGCGCACCCACTCCTGCCAGCGCTTCGTCACGGAGCCTCGGTTCTTGAGCCACCACTCGATGTCGAGGTCGAAGCTGGACAGCAGGTGCCCGGGGGTGCTCGGCAGGTTCCTGGCGGTGGCTTCGGAGAGATGTCCGTAGGCGGCCGGCACAACAGGGCCCGAGGGGTAGATCCGGGCGAAGTCGGCCTGCACCTGGGGCCGCAGGGCGAAATCGATGAGCCGGTAGGCCGCGTCGGGATTGGCGGCGTCTTTGGGTATTCCGTAGCCGCTGGTCTGCCTGCGGGCGCCGTTCCACACGTACGCGAGGGGGACGCCGCGCTTGATCAGATCACCGAGGCGGCCGTTCCAGACGCTGGAGGCAACGACCTCCTTGCGCTCCAGCAGTTCACCCGGCACAGCGCCGCTGTCCCAGAACGTTCGCACAGAGCCCTTGATCTGGTTCAGGGCTTTGAAGGCACGGTCCACGTCGAGGGGGTACAGCTTGTCGAGTGGTACGCCGTCGGCGATGAGGGCGAACTCCAGCTCCGGATAATCCATCGAACTCTGCAGCGCGCGGCTGCCCGGGAATGCCCTGGTGTCCCAGAAATCCGCCCAGGTCTCGGGCGTCTTCCCCCCGAAGGCGTCAGTGCGATACGCCAAGACGCTGGCCCAGTAGTTCTTGCCGACACCGTGGGAGGCGAGCAGGGACTTGGCGATACCCGCATTCCCGGCGTTCTTCAGCCGGTCGTAGTCCAGCTCCTCGGAAGCGCCCTCCTGTTGGAAGTACCTCAACAGAACCATGTCGATGTCCATGGCGTCGAACTGCGGGCGACCCTCCTTCATCTGGGTGAGCATCTGCGCGTGCAGGATGTTCACCACATTGATCTGGATGCCGGTCTCTTTCGTGAACGGGTCGTAGATGGCCTTCCGGTTCGCCTCGCCGTAAGAGCCGCCGCTGTCGCGGACGACGAGCAGCTTGGGGTTCTTGGTCCTGGAGGCATTCCGGTCGGCGCGGGTCTCGCACGCGGTGAGCGAGGTCGCGGCGACGCCTGCCGCAATTCCGCCGACTCCACGCAGGAACGCCCTGCGGTCGACTCGGACGTCTGTCACCGTCTGCCTCCTGTGCGGCTGCGTGCGGGGGTGGCGTGGTGCTCGTTCGCGGGAATGCGGCGAATGTCTCCGTCATCGTTGACCAAGCCGGCGTCCCCCGCGCTTCCGGCCTGCCGAGGCCGCGTGACGAGAGGGCGGTTGACATGTTCGAGCCTGATCTGAGGTAGCCGAAACTTCGACTGCGGGCGTGATGATCGGTGACGGAAAGTGCTTCCATGTGTCACTCCGGTCACACTCGCGGTGCGGCACCACCGTGGGGGATCTTCCCTCTGGGCCCTTATGCGCGTCTACCAGGAAATAACATCGCACTATAGACGCCATATGGAAGAAGTAGCGTAATCCCGCAGAGCTTTGCCGCGCCTATCTGCTGCCACCCACCTGCCACACCCGCCGCTGCAGATCGCCCGGGGTGTGGCATACAGTTCCCTGTCTGGCGAACGGCTACCTGGAGACGTCGTTCCTGCCCGGACGGCACTTCAGTGGACCGGACGCCTTCGACACCCAGCAGCAGGCATGGCTGAAGGTCGCCAACCGGCGTGGGGGCCCGTCCGGCCGACCGGTCCACTTGTTGCGACGGCGCTCTCGTTCCTCATTCTCTCGGTCCGGATCAGAATGCCGGCGCAGCTTGCTCCTGCCGCGGTCCCTGACTGCGTGCCTTGAGCAGCGCGTGCCGTAGGCGGTTGTGGGTCATGGCCAGGCAGGCGTGCACCGCGCCGCGTGCCACCGAGAGTCCCAGAACCTGGGAGACGGTCGTGATCCGGGGGACGGCCGGCAAGTTCTGTGCGAGTCGCTTGCGTACCTCGGGGAGCACCTCCTCCACCAACGGGCGCAACCGGCCGACGAAGTAGACGGACTCGGGATCGAGTGTCACGGCGACGATGCTCACTGCGGTCGTGACCGCCGTCGTGAACGCCTTGAGTATCTCCGCACGGCCTCGATGGTCCTGCGGTGTCAGCCACAGGTCCTCGACGCGTTCGATGTCCAGTCCGTGTTCACGAGCGAGCTTCACAAGCCCTGCGGTGCTCAGCAGCCCGTTGAGGGTGCGGTCGTTGATGCGCGAGGAGAGGGAACCGATGTCGCCGAACGCAGGAGTACGTCCCCGAGCCAGTTCCTGGTCCCTGCAGGTGGCGAAACTCAGGGTGCTGCTGACGCTGAACAGGGCAGCGTTACGGATGCTCGCGTCGTCCGTGAGTACCTGGAGCAAGGACGCGTTCGCGTCACTGTCGAAGGTCACTGGAGCATCGACGAGCTTTTCAACGGTTCGGTGGAGGTCTCTGCCGGAGAAGAGCTTCATCGGATCGGCAGGCCGGAAGACCTCGGCTCCGTCGCGGACATGGGCGGGCAGTGCCACGACGACCTGGCGCAGTGGCCCTCGCGCGGATGCGCTGGTCTGCGCGATCAGGTCGACCAGCCATCGGCCGGCAGCGGGGACGTCGTGGTGCTCGACCGTCGGAACGGTCACGTGTCCGACCTCACGGCCGCGTAGGTCGGTGACCAGCACGCCGGTGGTCACGGCGCCGAAGCCGACGCCCACGACGTGTCCGGCCGCCTCGGGCACATCAAGGTACGTCGACGGACGGCCACGCCCGGCGACGGCGTCGACTCCCCGGTCCACGACGAACCCGTCGATGCGCAGTTCCTCGACGGCCCGCGACACCGTCGCCTTGCTCAACCCCGTGAGCTCGATGAGCTTGTTCCGGGTCAACGGCGCATGGGAGAGAGCCACGTCAAGGACACTTGCCTTGTTGTAGTCGCGTGGTGTGGGGTTGATGCTGCTCACCTCATGACCCTAGCGAGACCACACGCAGCTCGAACCTGCGGTCTCTACCGGACTTGCCGACTCCCCGGGGGTGTCGGCGAAGACGCTGATCCTTTACTCGCCTGCGCTTCTGTTGAAATCCGCCTGCTCCTCTCAGGCGAGAACCTCGTGGCCGTCTCCTGCTGGAGGCGGGTTGGCAGCGCTCGGCTCTGTGTTCTCCGTCCTGTGTCGGCCTGGGTCAGCAGCCGAGGAGCTTCGGCAGGCCCGACAGGTCGGGCAGCTCGTCGTAGGGCTGGTAGTCGGTGCTGCCGGGGCGACCGCTCAGGGCGTGTCATCGCGGGCGCCGAGCAAGCGGGCCACGACCTCCTCCAGGGCGACGGCCATGGCCCGTTCCACGTTGACCCAGTCGTCTCCGGCGTGCTCAAGCAGGTAGTCGCGACGCTCCGGCACTCGTTCCGCGCGCCAATGGGTGACCAGCGCGCGAAGTGTGAGGCGTGCCAGCGCGGCGACAGGCAGGAGCGGGAGTTCGGTGTCCTTGATCGGCCGGGCCTGCTCGTATCCCGCGACGAAGCTGCATGCCTCACGCCAGGGGTCCTGCGGTGTCCGGCCGAGAAGGTTCGCGAGAGACACAGCAGGATCGAAGATCAAAGCACTGCGCATGGTGTCGCCGAAGTCGATTACTCCGGTGACGAAGCTGTCTGTCCGCGGATCCACCAGGACGTTGTAGGGGCTGTAGTCACCATGGATCACTTGCGTCTCGAGATCACCCAGCCTCGGGACGATGGCCTCGTGGAAACGGCGGAACACCTCTTGTGCCAGCCGCCGGTGCGCGGCGCTGGGCGTGTACTCGATGAGCTCCCGCAGCTGGTCGAAGTGTCGAAGGTCCCAGACAAGGCGCCGCTCGTCCGCTGGATGCGTGAATGACCGCAGAGCCAGATCCACTCGGCCGAGCATCTGCCCGGCCTTGGCAAGCTGGTGGGGATCGGGGTTCGTCCGTGCCAGGACGGCACCTTCGACGAAGTCGAAGACGCGCAGGACCCGCACCCGGCCGTCCTTCGTCTCGATCGGTATGTTGTCGCTGGCCTCGGTGGTCTTCGTGACCCGCTGTACGGGGAGATGGGGAGCCTCGGTTTCGAGGTGTCGCATCACGGCCGTTTGCAAAGCTACGACGGCTACCGCCTCGTCGGGCGGGGAAACCTTGACGAGATGGTCGGCCGTGCCGGTCCGCAGCCGGAACGTGTCGTCCTTCTCGGTTGCCAGGCGCTCGAGATGTCCGCTCAGCCGGTAGTGCCGGGCGAGGAGGGCGTCCACCACATTCGTCTCGATGGGCTCGTGGGACGATGCCAGGCCGCTCTCCTCGAACAACTGCTGGGCGATACGTGCGGGGGGCGAGGTGTTCACCATTCGGTCCCTTCGGCTTTCGGCCTGCTACAGGCGCATCTCGGCGATCTCCGCGAAGGTTTCGAGGAATCGCGTCACGTCGGCCGAGTCGAAGGCCAGCGGCGGTCGGATCTTGAGCACGTTGACCGCTTCCCCGCTGCCGCTGATGAGGACGCGGCGCTCGCGCATGTCGTTGATGAAGTGGTCAGCGCGGACACGATCGGGCTCCAGCGACTCCCGGTCCTTCACGAGTTCGATGCCCACGTACAGACCACTGCCGCGGACCTCCGCGACGTGGGGAGACTCGCGAGTGATCTCCTCAAGGCCGGCTCGAAGGGCCCGGCCGCTGTCGAGAGCTCGCTGCTGCACGTTCTCCGCTTCGAAGACGTCCAGAACCGCGGCACCGGCGGCAACCGCCATCGAACTGCCCGCAAAGGTGTTGAAGTAACGGACGTTCTGTCCGAACTCGTCGCACACCTCGGGCCTGAACACCACGCCGGAGATCGGCATGCCGTTGCCCATGGGCTTGCCCATCGTGACGATGTCCGGAAGCACCCCATGGCGGCTGAACCCCCACATCGACTCTCCGAGCCGAGCGAATCCCGACTGGACCTCGTCGGCGATGTACACGCCGCCCGCGGCGTGCACCTCCTCGACCATGTCGCGCAGGTAACCGACAGGATCGGTGAAGAGGCCATCGCTGGAGTGCGCACAGTCGGTGATCAGCGCCGCAAGCCTGTAGCCGTGGCGTTCGAGGTCGTTGATCGCGCCTCGCACCTGGCTTCGCATGTACTCGGGAAGCGATGAGCCCGGCGGGACGAGCCGCGGATCAGGAGCATCGATGAGCCGCACATTCGGCCCCAGCGGTGACCCCGCGCCGAGCGTCGGCGAGAAGCTCGCAACTTCGCGAGTGAGACCGTGGTAAGCCCAGCGAGTCACTACGATTCCCTCGCCACCCGTGTGGAAGCGAGCCACGCGCATGGCCAGGTCGTTCGCCTCCGAGCCGCTGCACGCGAAGCTCACCCTCGAGAGCGCTTCGGGCATGGTCGCAAGAAGGCGCTCGGCGTAGTCGACGAGTGATTCCTGCACATAGCGCGTGTTGGTGTTGACCGCCGCCATTTGGCGGGAGACAGCCTCGACAACGTGCGGGTGTGCGTGGCCGACGCATGGCACGTTGTTGTAGGCGTCAAGGTAGTCGTTGCCGTCCCGGTCGAACAGGTGAGCGCCTCGACCGGAGACGAACTCGACCGGCTCCCGGTAGTTCAGCGCGTATCCAGGGCCCAGCACGTCGTTTCGCCGCTTGACGGTGGACTGCAACCGCTCAGGCAGTTCACCGAGCGCTGCGGGGTCGAACCTATTGGGGTAGTTGGCCAATGCTCGACTCGGCGTGGAAGTCATCAGCAGGTCCCCTTCCTTTCGTAGCTTGCATCTCGTCGCGGCTGCTTCAGCGGCAGCTATCTTTTTGTTTCAGTTCCAGCCTGAAACTTACTCATCGCGGACGGGTGTGGCAACCCTGTGACGGCAGGGAGTGCCCGATGCAGCTGGCCAGGGGAACGGCCGCCGCCCGGATTGCGAAGGAGGCCCTCGCGACGGGACGAACGTGGCGGACGCAGTGGCCCAGGACGGATTGTTCGAACGGGGAAGACCCCACCGATCAGCTCACCCCGCTGCCGCCGGCCCCTGACCTCGTCGCGGGCGGTTGACGATGCTGGACAGGGTGAGCGCGGTGACCGTGTCCCGTACGCCGGGCATCTGGGCGATGTCCTCCCAGATGACTCGCACGCGTTCCAGCGAGGCCGCCTCCAGGCGCACCATGATGTCGAAGTCGCCGCTGAGGACCTCGCAGATGACGACCTCGGGGATGCGTTTGAGCGCGGCCAGGACGTCGCCGCCGCGCATGCGGTCCTGGCGGTGGACGAGGACCAGCGCCGAGACGACATCGCCGGTGTCGTCGCCGGCGCGGACGATGGTGTACCCGGCGATATGGCCCTGGCGCTCCAGCCGTTCGATGCGCTGGCGCACCGCATTGCGGGACAGCAGCACCTTGCCGGCCAGCTCGGAGTGCGAGATGCGGCCGTTGCTGGTCAGCTCGGCGATGATCTTCACGTCAATGGTGTCCACAGCAAACCGTCCCCTTCGTGAATCAGCCGAGGTTGCAACCCTCACGGCAAGCGGGGGCCGCAGATCATGAGGCAGCACGGCCACGTCAACCGCCCAGCCCCCTGCTATTCCGCAAGGGAAGAGTCTCCGGCGCGTTCCGGCTCGGCCCGGGCCGACGCTTTGGAAGGCTGTCTTCCCGGCTTTCGGTGTCTGGCTCACTTCGGCGAGATCACCCGAAGCTGCGTGCGCCGCGCAGGCCAGGGCACAGACGTCGGTGACGGTCTGGACCGTGCTGGTATCGAAGCCGCCGCCGGCGGCACAGGCGCGGAGTCGACCCGGCTGGACGGCGAACTTGACCTGGGCGCCGGAAGCGAGGTCGTGGCGGCGCGCCTTCAGCAGGCTGTTGTCGAGGCAGATGCCGGTGTGCTTGTCGGTGTGCTGTTCGATGCGGCCAGCAGGAAGGTGGCCGCGCCCAGGAAGTCCGCCACGATGGGAGTCTTCGGCCGCTCGAACAGCTCCCGGGGGTGTCGAACCGCTCGATCAGCCCATTGTGCATGACCGCGACGCGGTCGGACATGACCAGTGCGCGTCTACCTGATGGTGAGTCACCCAGATGACCATCAGGTCGAGTTCCTGCCTCATGGAAGTGGGGCATGGCGATCAGCGCAGCGGGCCGATGGCCAGGGTCATGTCTTTCCTCGTTCGGGCTCAGGCCGCGGTGCGGCCGTTGGTGGTGATGAAGTCGATCGGCTGGGAGGTGCGGCCCTGGAGGGCGAGGTCCGCGGCGATGTCACCCATCGCGGGCGAGAGCTTGAAGCCCTGACCGGAGAAACCGGCCAGCAGGACGATGTCGTCGCAGCCCGGCAGGTGGCCGACCAGCGGCCGGGTACTGCTGGTGTAGCCCTCCATGAAGACGGACAGGCGCACCGGGTCGGGGTTCAGGCCGGGCAGGTGGCGCCGCACCACCGTGGTGAAGGCCTCCAGTTCCTCCGGTGCGACGGTCCGGTCCAGGCGGTTCGGGTCGTCCACGGGCTTGTGGTGGGGCTGGGGCAGGCCGAGCTTGACGGACAGGCCGTCCGGGGAGGGGATGCCGTAGAAGGGGGTGTCGCCGCAGCGGATGAAGGCGGGACGCTCGGCGTCTGCCGGGTGGTCCTCGTGGGGCAGGAACCAGGCGCTGATCGCGCGGTAGACGCTCACGTCCCACGGCAGGTCAGGCAGCAGGTCGCCCACCCACGGGCCGGGGGTGACGACCGCGGCGTCGAAGTGCTCCGTCTCGGTGTCAGTGCGGATCTCCACACCTCCGCCGGCGACGGGAATTACTTCCCGCACGGGGGTGTAGCGGCGGATGTGGGCCCCCAGCTCCTCGGCGCGCCGGGCCGCGGTCTGGACCGTCAGCTCGGGGCGGATGAAGCCCGCGTGGGAATCGAGGATCACCAGGTCGCCGTCGTCGACGCGGAACTGCGGGAAACGCTTCGTCATCGCCTCGGCGTCGATCACCTCGTGGTCGAGGCCGTGCTCGGCGATGCCGTCCATGACGGTACGCATCTCGGGGTCGTCGGCCGGCCCCATGACCAGGGCTCCGGTCAGCCGGCGCAGTTCCCGCCCGGTCTCCTCCTGCAACTGCTTCCAGAGGGCGTCGGCATGCCGGACGAGTGGCACATAGCGGCTGTCGTGGGTCTGCACGCTGCGGAAGACCCGGGTCTCGCCGCCTGCGGCGCTGCGGTCGTGGCCGGGGGCGAAGCGGTCGTAGCCGACGACCTCGGCGCCGCGGGCCGCCAGCCGCCAGGCGGCCTGACTGCCCATCGTTCCGACGCCGACCACCGCGACGCGCTTCCTGGCAGCTGACACGGAACTTTCCCTTCGTATCGCCGAGGCGCATGCTGGGCCTTCGACGGGAGGAGGCTTGATGGTGACTGGGAGGAGATGCACCCTTTGGGCCTGACGCTCTCATTCGCCCCGAGGTCGGGGATCCATGACCTCTCGGATCCTTACGTCGTCGTGCCACAGTGTGGAATATCGTGCTGGTATCTGGCACAGAGGATGGCAGTGGCTTAGGGGGGAGTCAAGAGGTCCAGCGGACGGCCGTGTGACTCGACCTCTTCCCGCCCGCGACCTTGCTCGGTCCTCATGCACCGGAGGATGCCGCTTCATCCCGGACGGCGAAGCGGTGACCACTCCCGCACTTACGGGGCGTTTCGCGCCGCTTCCTTCTGGGTTCGCGGGGGCGGCTCTTGCTACAGACCCAATACGGGGGCCAGTTGGGATCGGAGGGTGCCGGCGTGGGGTTGCAGGGAGCCGTCGAAAGCGGCGGATTTGATGGTGAAGGCGTCGGCTCCGGCTGATGCGAGCGCCTGTGCGACGACCGCACCGTCACCGACTGCTTCGAGGTCCTCGACACCATCGAGGACCTCGGCATCACCCACATCGGATTCAAAGACATCGGTGTCGACCCCGAGACCCTCGCCAAGCTTCACACCCGCATCAAGAACATGGGCGCCACCACCTGCCGCCCTGAAGGGCGAGGCCCGCGGCGACACCGCCCATGGCAGGTGAGACCTTGAAGTCCTGGCCGGAGAGGCCGGCCCGCGGGGCACTTCTCGCTTTCGCGAGCCACTCTCGTTCACTGCCTCAATAGACGGTTGCCCGTCTCAGGGCTGAAGGGCCGAGCGCAGTTCGGGCAGGGTCAGGACCTCGTCCAGCGCGTCGACGTAGAGATCCACGTGCTCGCGGCGGAAGGTCATGGGCGGTTTGATCTTCAGTACGTTGTCGTGCACGCCGTTGGGGAACACGATGACGCCTCGCTCCTTCATGAGCTCGGTGACCATGAAGGCCTGCTCAGTGGCCGGCGCCTTGGTGGTGCGGTTGCGGACCAGTTCGACGCCGAGGTAGAGCCCTTCCGCCCGCACGTCACCGATGAGCGGTTGGCGCTGCTGGAGCTCGCGCAGGGACTGGGCGAAGTACCCGCCCACGCTCACGGCGTTCTCCCTCAGCCCATCCTGCTCGACGATGTCGAGCACGGCCTCGCCGATCGCGCAGGAGACCGGGTTGCCGCCGAAGGTGTTGAAGTACTTCATGCCCGTGTCGAACGCGTCGGCGATCTCCCGAGTCGTGACCACCGCCGCGAGGGGATGCCCGTTCCCGAGCGGCTTGCCCATCGTGACGATGTCCGGGACCACCCCCTGGAGCTCGAACCCCCACCAGGGCCCGAGTCGTCCGACGCCGACCTGGACCTCGTCGGAGATGCACAGGGCGCCCGCCCGCCTGGCAGCGGTGAACACGCCATCGAGGTAGCCCTCGGGGAACACGATGTTCCCGCCCGATCCCATCAGGGACTCGGCGATGAAGGCGGCCGGGGGTCGGCCGTCGGCCGCGATCCGCTCGATGACAGCCGCGGCGTCGCGCGCGTACTTGACTCCGGCGTCCGTGTCGTCGTACCCGTAGGTGCCGCGGTAGCGGTCCGGGATGACGACCTCGTGGGTGGTCGGGGGTGCACCGGCGCCGCCGGGACCCTTGTAACGGTTCGGGCTGATCCCGGTCACCACGCCGGTGTTCCCGTGGTACGCGCCGTCGATGTTGACGATGTGCTGACGACCTGTCACCTGGCGGGCGATCCGCAGCGCCAGGTCGTTTGCCTCGCTGCCGGTGCACACGAGGAAGACGACCTCGAGCGGGTCGGGCAGGGTGGCTACCAGCTTCTGTACGTAACTGGCGATCTGCGGGTAGACGAAACGGCTGTTGGTGTTGAGCTTGCGCATCTGTCGGGTGGCGGCGGCCGTCACGCGTGGCTCGGCATGGCCGACGTGGGTGACGTTGTTCAGCGAGTCCAGATAGGCCAGGCCGTCCTCGTCGTGGAACCACACGTCCCGCCCACGCACAAGGTTCATCGGGTTGCGGTAGTAGTTGCGCTGGGAGCGAGCGATGTGGCGACGGCGCACCGAGACGACGTCGTCAATGGTGGGGACCGCGGACGAGGACTCGGTGAACCCGAGGAGCCGGGCGGGGTCGGGTGACAGGTGGCTCCACACCTGCCGTTCCGAAGGCGGCACGACACGAGGCGGCGGCCACGTGGCCATCCGCGCGGTGCGGTGGACCTGCACCTGGACGCAGGGCCCGAGTGGGTCCGTCTCCTCGCTCGCGCCGGCGCGTCCCAACGGCGCCCCGGCCGGGACTGTCGCCGCAACGGGCGGCGAGTCGTCGAGTCCCCACCAGCACGTCCAGAACTCCAGCCCCTCGACCGCATGTCGCAGCACCAACGGCATCCCGGCGCCACCGCGGGCTTCGACGACACCGGACAGCGGGCTGGAAACCTCCTCGGCATCGGCCACGATCAGCAAGCCGCCGACCTGAACCGTCGCCGGCTCGTCGGCTCCCGGGCGGCGCCGGCCCCCCAGAAGCAGCGATGCGCTGAGGTGGGGCACGTAGCCCCGTCGCCGTCGTCCGTCGAGGACGTTGTCGATGCTCGCGCGCACCGCCCTCGCGTCGCGCCAGTCGACTTCGTCGTAGAGGTCACTTGCCGGTCGCAGGTCGAGCAGTTGCGGGGCCGGTGCGTACGGGGAACCGTCTCGGGCCGCCTCTGCCAGGACCTCTTCCAAACTCCGCTGCTCCCGCGTCCGGGGGAGCCCACACGCGGCCCGGAACATCGCCTCGGCGACGTCGGGGCAGATCTCGGCCACCTGCGCGATGGCCGGCCAGGTGTGTTGCATGCGGGTCTGCCCGTATGGCGTGTCGCTCTCGGCGACCCGGCGCGTCCACGTCACGGCGTTCATGCACAGCCGGGCGGTTGCCAACGGATAGACAGCCGCCAGTTCCTCTGCCGTGAGGGGGAGCACCGAGTGGAAGCCGGCCACGACTTCGGCCGCCGCAGCGAGCGGGTCGGCCTTGCGGACCATGGCGTAGCCCGCCGCGATCGCCACCTCTGCCGCGCGCACACTGTAGAGCGAGTCGCCCAGGTCGACGATGCCTGAGATCCGCAGCACCCCGTCCTCGTCGGCGTCGGCCAGAACGTTGGCGTCATTGAGATCCTGGTGTACGACGCTCCGCGGCAGTCGGTCCAATGTCGGCAGGAGCTCGTCGTACCAGCCCATGATCGTGCGCACCGACTCCCGCCGGTCCGCGTCCTGTACAGCGTGCAGCGACGCCTCGACGATCTCAGCGGCCCGGCGCATGTCCCAGTCATGCGGTTCCAAGCCCACCGGTGGCTCCATGCTGGAGAGTCCGAGGCTCAGCCGCCCGGCTGCTTCTCCCAACTGACGCAGAAGCGCCGCGGGGTGGTCGTCGAGTTCCGCCAGGACCCGGCCCCCGATCCAGCTCATCACGCGGACCACGTGCGTTCGGCCCTCGTGGACGACGTCGGCGAGGCACTTCCCCTCGCGTGTCGGGACCAGTCGTGGCACCGGAAGGTCGGGAACGGTGGCGGCGAGATGCTGGAGGAGCGAGTTCTGCCAGAGGACGTCGGCCGAGTGCGGCTCCGCGCGGGTGACCCGTACGAAGTAACGCATGCCGTCATCGCCGGTGATCCGGACGTTCTGGTCGATCTCTCCTCCCAGTGGGTGCTGGACGTATCCCTCGAGTCCGTAGGACTGCCGCAGCACGTGATCGAGGAGCGAGCCCGGCAGTTGGCCGGTGTGACCGGGGATGGTCGTTCCGTCCTGGCCGGTGGTGGTCGCTGAGGTCATCGGTGCGTTCTCTCTCTCGTCGTCAGGTCGCTCATCACTCACCGCGGGCCTGCGCCACGACGCTCAGGTCGTGGCCGGCCCCCCGCCGCCACCCGTGTCGGACCCTTGCCCGACGCTGATAGCCGGCTCCCGGACGGTCCGATCGATGCGGTTCCTGGGAGGAGGCGGGCAGGGCTGCCGCGGCTGTGTCTCGATCGCTTCACGGGCTGCGCAGACCTCGGCCAAGTCGACGACCAACAGGTCCAGGGCGGACTCCCCGTCTGGTACTTCCCCTCGATGCCCCACTCCGACGGCCGCGGGGGCCCGGGCCAGGACGCTCTCCCACACCGGGTCGGCGATCAGGTCCGAGGCGGGCCGTCCGTCACAGGCGGAGCGCTCATCGAGACCGGTCATCAGATCACGCGGCGGTGGTCATGGCGTCCCAGGTGACGTTGGAGGCGAGCACCCCGCGCAGCGCCTCGGTGGGCTCCATCGGTGTCCTCATGGTCCTCGACCCTCGCGCCTTGAGCTCGGCGACGTCTCCGGGGGAGTCCTGGGTGATCTCGATCCCGCTCTGCCTGGCGAACCGGTTGGCTCGGCCGCCTTGGCCATCGCCTCCTGGTGGGCTCCGTAGCGGAAGGCTGACACTGAGCTGAGGAACGCGGCGCCCCTCAGCAGCGCCTGGTCAAGGTGACGGACCGGGGATCAGGTGCTTACGGAAGTGCCATAGCTGCTCCAAGTGCGTGGTCATGTCGCGAGTTCTCTCCAGCCCGAGGTGATGCGTCAGTGAAACACCGCGGAGAATCCGGCAACAAGGGACGCGAGGCCGCGACATCGACCCCGTATTTTGTGCCTGTGCACAATTACTGCCAGGGAGCCCCACCGGCATGCCAGCGGCATTACCCGCAGACGGCCCAGGATCCGTCCGGTGACGGCTGTCGTCGGGAGAGGCGGTCCTCATGAGCGGCCCGGGACGCCGTCAGGGCGGGGCCCGCCACGACGCCGTGCAGGCGATCGCGCGCCGGCTCCTCGAGGAACGGCTGGACGAACTGACCTCTCGTGCTCTCGAACAACTGGAAGCCGAGGAGCCCGCCTATGCGTCGGGGGACTGGGACCCGGTCCAGAAACGGGAGGGGATGCGACGAACCCTCGAGCTCGCCCTGACCCGGCTGGCCGGCGGTCCCGTGCCCCGGACGGTCTCGCGCGCCACCGAGGACGTGGGACGCGAGCGAGCGGAGCAGGCGTTTCCCCTGACCGCTCTGATGCACTCCTTCCAGCTGGACCTCAGGACCCTGTGGGAGGCCGTGCTCGCAGAGGGGCGAGCGCGTGGCATCAGCGCCGATCCCGACTTCCTCGACGGGTTGATCCGCGTCTGGGAGGCGACGGACGCCAACAGCGTCGAGGTCGTCGACGCCTACCGCCGCACCGAGCGCGACCTGGCGAGCCGTCGTACGGAGGTGCGCAACCGCGCCTTCAGCCGCCTGGTCCTGGAAGGGGAGCAGGATCCCTCCACCGTCGCCGAGGCCTCGACGTTGCTGGGCTTCTCCGAGAACGTCGCCCTGACCGTGGTCGTGGTCGAATCCGTTCCTACCGGGGACCCGGCTGTGTCCCAGGTCGACGATGCGCTGCGTCGGGGCGGCCTGGTACGTCACTTCGGATGGATGGGCGACGAGCTCCTCGGCATCATCGGTCACGGACGGTGCGACGAAGAGGCCATGCTTGCCATGCTCCGGCCGTTCGCCCCGTGGCGCTGCGGCGTCGCGGAAGTCCCCGGGCTGGCGCTGACGGCGCGGGGCATCCGGTTCGCACGTGCCGCGATCCGCAGCTCCGCGCAGCCCGGAGTGCGGCACGTGGAGGGCCACTGGATCGGGGCGATCATGTCGGCGCAGGAGGAGCTCACCGGCGCGATGGCCACCGGCGTGCTGCGCCCACTGCTCGAGCTGCGCGACCGCGACAGCATCGTCGAGACCCTGCGTTGGTACCTCGACCTGGGCTCGGTCGCCGAGGTGGCCGCACGCACCTACCGTCACCGGAACACGGTGGGCAATCGCCTGCAGGCTGCGGAAGAGGCGACCGGGCTGAAGCTGTCCCGACCGAACGACGCCGCCCGGCTGGTCCTCGCCCTGGCTTGGCTGGAGACGGACGCGGGCGCCCGCTTCCGGGCGACGATGTCCTGATCCACCGATCGCTGGACGGGTCGAGGCAACCGGCCGGGGCCGCGACCGAGAGAGCTGGAGCCAAAGCGTGGCGGTCAGAGGCCACATGCCCTTCATGAGGACGGCAGCCTGGGCGGCCGACAGCCCGGTCACGCCGCCGGGCAGCAGCGCCAAGCGGCCGCAGTTCGCGCCGGAGCCGCTCGGGGTGCCTCTCAGAGGCCCATCCGGTTCGGGCGGAACTGCATCGGATCCCTGACAGGACATTGTGCACAGGCACAAAATACGCGGTCGATCTCGCGGCCTCACGTCCCTTGTTGCCGGATTCTCCGCGGTGCTTCACTGACGCATCACCTCGAGCCGGAGAGAGGCTCACCGCATCGGAGCGGTGGTGACGCTGCCGCCGACTACCTGATCAGCATTCGCCGTCCCCGGCCTGTCCGGGGGCTCGTCCTCCAGCGGCGGCCCCTCGGGCACCCCCTCAGCTCCCATGCCCCCTAAACAGGTCGCCGCCCCAACGCCTCGGCAGCCTCCTGAACCCCCGATGCGGCGACCTGGCCGCACTCGACGAGATCGTGACTCCCGGTGAACAGGGTGTCCCATATGTCCGGAAAAAGGTTGAACACTATGCGTCAGATCGTCACCTTCGATGCCTACGGCACCCTGGTCGACTTCCAGCTCGGCCCCACCACCCTGAAGGTCCTGGCCGACCGGCTGGACCTGGACCGACTGAACGTCGACGAGTTCCTCGACGACTTCCGCATCATGCGGTTCCACGCCGTCCTGGAGGCATACCGCCCCTTCCACGAGGTGCTGCCCTCCAGCCTGGAGATAGCCATGCGTCTGCACGGCCTGGAGTACCGGCACTCCGACGGCGAGGCCCTGGTCGCGGCCGTGCCCACCTTCGGCCCCCACCCCGAGGTCCCGGCCGCCCTGCAGGCGCTGAAGTCCCGGTACGAGATCGCCATCATCTCCAACACGGACGACGACCTCATCGCCCAGAACCTGGCCAACATCGGCGTCGAGTTCGACCATGTCATCACCGCCCAGCAGGCCAAGGCGTACAAGCCGTCCCGGCAGACCTTCGAGTACGCCTTCCAGGCCATGGGCATCGACCCCGCCCAGGTCATCCACGTCGCCCAGGGCTGGGAGTACGACCTCATCCCCACCCGCGACCTCGGCCTCGCTCGCCGCGTATGGATCAACCGCTACGGTCACAACGGCTCCATCGGCGCCCGCGGCAGCGCCGACTACCAGCCCTTCGACGAGCTGCCCGACCTGTCCGGCCTTCCGGCCCTGCTCGGCTGCTGAAGCCGGGACCCGGACAACACACCCCTGGACGACCAGGAAGATCCGAGGACGTACGTCGTGAAGCAGATCCCCTACTGACTCGACACAGGTCCTGCCTTCCCCGACCGGACCGGCAAGCCCCTGCCCGAGCAGGCGGACCTGGTGGTCATCGGCGGCGGCCTCACAGCCGGTGGGCTCGGTGACCGCCCTGACCTCCCACACCGGCTGTGCGGCGACGGCCTGGACCGTGACAGAGGCGGCACTGGCCACCGGGGCGGACGTGGTGGACCTGATGGCACAGCGCGGGCTGCCGGACGGGGCAAGGGCCTTGGCGCTCACCTCGGTGCCGTTGAACTCCGCACTCCTCGCGGGCGGTTGACGACACTGGACAGGGCGAGCGCGGTGACCGTGTCCCGTACGCCGGGCATCTGGGCGATGTCCTCCCAGATGACTCGCACGCGTTCCAGCGAGGCCGCCTCCAGGCGCACCATGATGTCGAAGTCGCCGCTGAGGATCTCGCAGATGACGACCTCGGGGATGCGTTTGAGCGCGGCCAGGACGTCGCCGCCGCGCATGCGGTCACGGCGGTGGACGAGGACCAGCGCCGAGACGACATTGCCGGTGTCGTCGCCGGCGCGCACGATGGTGTACCCGGCGATGTGGCCCTGGCGCTCCAGCCGTTCGATGCGCTGACGCACCGCATTGCGGGACAGCAGCACCTTGCCGGCCAGGTCGGAGTGCGAGATGCGGCCGTTGCGAGTCAGCTCGGCGATGATCTCCTCGTCGATGGCGTCCATGGTCGACCGTCTCCTTCATAAAGTCGGTGGAGATGGCAGCCCCCACGGCACGCGGATCGCGGGTGCCATGGATTCCTGCGGAGCATGGTCCGTGGTGGTTGCTGATCAGGCTCAGGATCTGCCCGGCCCGGGACCAGAGGCGGCAGCGCAAGCCTGTGTCGAGCCTCTGGACGCCGGGCGTGGCTGTGCACGTTCGCGTGTACGCCGACAAGGGGTGTCAGCTCGGTGGGGAAGAACCGAGGCTCCCCACCGGGCTGTCGTGGCTGCATCACACCCGAGACGGTGCCCAGCTTCGATGCCCTTGCCCGCGCTGCCAGGCCAGGACGCGGGCGAGCTCTGCGCTTGGGTCCGGCTTGCTCAGGTGTGGAAGCCGGGCATGGACAGGTACTTGAGCTGCTGGTACTCGTGGAGGCCTTCGGGCCCGCCCTCGCGGCCCAGGCCGGACTGCTTGATCCCGCCGAAGGGTGCCGCGACGTCGGAGACCAGACCGCGGTTGATGCCGACCATTCCGGCCTGCAGACGGGCGGCGACCCTGCGGGCGCGGTCGATGTGGGAGGTCATCAGGTACGCCGCGAGGCCGTGCTCGGTGTTGTTGGCCGCCGCTATGGCCTCGGCCTCGGTGGAGAACCGGTGGATGGCGGCGACGGGTCCGAAGACTTCCTCGTGCATGATCGCGGCGTCGGCGGGGACGTGGTCCAGCACGGTCGGGGCGGTGTAGTAGCCCGGCCCGCTCGGGATGTCCGCCTCGGCGATGACAACGGCACCACGGGCCACGGCGTCCTCGACGAGGTGGCGGACCTTGTCCACCGCCCGGCGGTCGGCCAGTGGACCAAGCCCGGTGTCCTCCCGGTCCGGGGGGCCCACTCGGACAGCGGCCATCCGTTCGGCCATCGCCGCGGCGAACGCGTCGGCGATTCCCCCCTGGACCAGGAACCGGTTGGCGCCCACACAGGACTGGCCGCCCAGCCGCATCTTCGCGATCATCGCTTCGTGAACCGCGAGGTCGAGGTCGGCGTCGTCGAAGACCAGGAACGGCGCGTTGCCGCCCAGCTCCATCGAGGTGCGCAGCACCCGCGCACCGCTCTGCTGAAGCAGCAGCCTGCCGACCGGGGTGGACCCGGTGAACGACAGCTTGCGCAGCCGAGGGTCGGACAGTAGTGCGGTGGTGACCGCTGCCGCGTCGCTGCTGGTGATCACGGTCAGGACGCCTTCCGGTGTGCCGGCCTCACGAGCCACCTCGCCCAGAGCCAGGGACGACAACGGGGTGAGCGCGGCCGGTTTGAGCACGGCGGTGCAACCGGCGGCCAGGGCGGCGGCGACCTTGCGGGCGGCCATGGCCAGCGGCACGTTCCACGGAGTGATCAACAGGCAGGGCCCGACCGGTTCGGCGACGGTGACGATGTGACTCCTTCCGTCGGGGGAGGGGGTGCTGCGCGCGTGCGGGCGGACCGCCTCCTCGGCGTACCAGCGGAAATAGGCTGCGGCGTAATCGACCTCGCCCCGGGCCTCTGTGATCGTCTTGCCGATCTCCAGTGTGATGGTCCGGGCCAGACGTTCACGGTGTTCGATCATGGAGTCGGTGAGCCGGTGCAGGACACTCGCGCGGTCCCGCGGGCTGGTGAGAGCCCACTGGTCGGCGGCCGCGGCCGCCGCGTCCAGTGCACTCAACGCGTCCTGTGGGCCGCAGTCGGCGACGGTGGCTATGACTTCTTCGGTAGAGGGGTTGCGCACCTCGAAGGTGCGGCCGCCGGTGGCGGGTTGCCAGTCGTGGGCGAGGAAGCCACGGGGGACGGACTCCAGGACGGCCGACTGCCATGAAGGAGCGGTGAGCATGTCAGTCATGCGCATGACCCTTTCGCTGATCAAAGGTTTGCCACGGGAGAACTGGGTGTCGGGTGGTGATATGGGGTCGCCTCCGGGGGCGACCCCGACGGTGTTTTCGACGGAGAACAGGGCGTCTTGGCGTCCGTTGCCGAGCGAGGTCAGGAGCTTGACGAGCGTGTTGTTCTCGCCGATCCACTCCGTGCCGGGCTGCTGGGCTGCGGGTGGCCCTCCGCCGCTCCGCCAGGCCATGGCCGATGAATCGTTGCCGTGTGTCTGTGTGGGCGTCTAGAGCACTCTTTCGAGGAAGGCCTGGGTGCGTTTCTCGCGTGGGTTGGCCAGTAGTTCGCGGGCGTCGCCGCGTTCGACGGCGATGCCGTCGTCCATGAACAGCACTTCGTCGGCGACCTCGCGGGCGAAGCCCATCTCGTGGGTGACGAGGAGCATGGTCATGCCGTTGCCGGCGAGGTCGCGCATGACTTCGAGTACTTCGCCGACGCGTTCGGGGTCCAGGGCGCTGGTGGGTTCGTCGAACAGCATGATGGTGGGTTCCATGGCCAGCGCGCGGGCGATGGCCACGCGTTGCTGCTGGCCGCCGGAGAGCTGGGCGGGGTACTTGTGGCCGCATCCCTTGAGGCCGACCCTGGCCAGCAGTTCTTGCGCCCGTTCCCGGCAGGCGGTGCGGTTCTTCTTCTGCACCAGGACCGGTCCGGCCATGACGTTGCTCTCGGCGGTCATGTTGGGGAACAGGTTGAACTGCTGGAACACCATGCCGATGCGGGCGCGCTGTTCGGCCAGGTGCTTGGGGCGGACGGCGTGGTAGGCGTCGCCCTTCTCGACGTAGCCGAAGTCCTCCCCGTTGACCTTCAGGACACCGCGGTCGACGGTCTCCAGGCCGTTCACACACCGCAGCAGGGTCGATTTACCGGATCCGCTGGGGCCGATGATGCAGGAGATCTCCCCGGCCGCGACGGTCAGGTCGATGTCATGCAGGACCTGGTGACGTCCGAAGCTCTTGCACAGTTTGCGTGCGACGATCGTTCCGTCCGGGTTCACAGCAGGGACTCCCTCGTGGTGGCAACGGGCGCCGGCTGGCCGGTCCCGGGCTCGGCCGCGGTGGCGGCCGGGATCAGCCGCGTCCTGGTCGAGCGGGAGAATCGGCGCTCGATCATGGACTGCGGCACGCTCAGTACCAGCGTCATGATCAGGTACCAGCAGCTGGCCACGATCAGCAGCGGGATGGTCTGGTAGGTGCGGGCGTAGATGGCCTGTGCGCTCTGCAGCAGGTCGGCGACGCCGAGCACGCTGACCAGGGAGGTCTCCTTGAGCATCCCGATCACCTGGTTGCCGGTGGCCGGGATGATCGCGGGCATGGTCTGCGGGATGATCACATGCCGGAGCTTGGTGAAGCCCGACATGCCCAGGGACTCCGCGGCCTCGTGCTGTCCGCGGCTGACCGAGGCGAACCCGCCGCGGATGATCTCGGACATGTAGGCGGCCTGGTTCAGGGTGAGGCCCACGACGGCCGCGGTCAGCGGGGTCATGATCGCGTTCACGTTCACCGGCGTGGAGATGTGCGTGAACGGGATACCGATGGACAGGTGCGGGTAGAGCGCCGCGATGTTGAACCAGAAGATCAACTGCACGAGGACCGGGGTGCCGCGGAAGAAGGTGATGTAGAGCTGGGCCAGCCCCGAAATGGGCCGCTGGTGCGACATGCGCATCACGGCCAGCAGCAGCCCGAGCACGGTGGCCAGCGCCATGCTGACCACGGTGAGGAGGAGTGTGATCAGCAGGCCGTTGAGGATGGTCTGGGTGGTGAAGTAGCTGAACACCACCGGCCAGCGATAGTTCTCGTTCGTCACCGCGGTCCACACCAGGCCGGCGACGATCGCGATCGCGACGGCCCAGGCGACGTAGTCGCGCGGACGTTTCGGCGTGATCCGCCTCTTTTCCTCGGCCAGTAGTTGTGACACCGGTCGGCTCCTGGTCTTCGTATCGATCATTTCCGTCGACATGTCAGTCCTGCGGGACGGCCATGGCCGCGGTCTTGATCCCGAGGTCGTTGAAACCCCAGCGGCCCAGCGCCTTCGCGTACTGGGGGCTGTCGATGATCGACTGGATGGCGGCCTTCACCGCGGGAGTCAGCGCCGAGTCCTTCTTCAGCGCGACGGCCACGGTCTTGGTCGCCACCAGGGGCTTGAGGACCTCGAACGTCTTGGGCTGCTGTGTGGCGGCCCACTGCAGCCCGGTGAAGTCGTTCATCACCGCGTCGATCCGCTTGGACACCAGCTGGGTGAGAGCGTCGTTCAGGCTGGGCAGGGTCACCGCCTTGATGGCCGGCTTGCCCTTGCCCGTACAGTCCTGCTTGGACAGCAGGGGCAGCCACTGCAGCTCCGCGGTACTGCCGGACTGCACAGCGACACGGTGCCCGCACAGCGTGTGGGTGGTCAGCTTCTGCGGATTCCCGTAGGGGACGGACACCCCGGTGCCGGCCTTGAAGTAGTCGACCATGTCGAGCACCTTCAGCCGCTCCCTGGTGGCGCCCATGGTGGAGGCGGTGAAGTCGTACCGGTCGGCCTGCAGGCCGGTGATGATGGTGTCGAACTTGACGTTGTTGATCTGCAGCTTCAGGCCGAGCTTGGCGGCGATCAGCCGGGAGAAGTCCGGGTTGAACCCGATCGGGGTCTTGTTGTCCGACGCCATGAACGTGGTGGGCGGGCTGGTCAGGTCCATGGGCACCGAGAGCGTGCCCCTGGCCTTCACCGCCGCGGGCAGCAGCTTCACCGCCGCCGCATCCGGCTTCACACCCACCGAGATGTCATCGGTGTGCTCACCCGACGAGCCCGAACCCCCGCCCTGCGCCGTACTCCTCGCCCCCACACTCTGCGCGGTGCCACCCGCCCCACACGCAGCAAGCGAGAGGGCCAAAGCCGTCGTGACAATCGGAACGCTCAAGAATCTGCTGACACGCATGGATGTGCTCCTTATCGAGAGGAAAGCGCGCTGACGGATATCCAGGGACATGTGGGACGCTCTGTGCGGGGACTTTGCCTCGCAGGTGCCGGAGGCGGGATCGTGCAGGGCGGCGGACCGAAGTCCCCGACGTCCTTGTTGTCGGGGCGACGCCGACTGGAAGGTCAGGTGAGCGGCGGTGGGGAAGCTGGAGCCGTCGCAGGCGGTGACCATCAGGGTGGCGAAGGTCTTCAGCACGACGCGTTGCGGTGGCGTCCAGGTGGCTGGGGCGGCGAGGGTGCGGTGCTCGGCACGGACGCACTGTGGGTGGTGCAGTTCGAGTGCGGCGATCGGGGCATCCGCTCGACTCGTGGTCGTTCGGTCATGCCGCAATCGGCGGTCGCCGGAGGTAGAAGGCGGGACGGAGAACAGGCCGTTCAGTCCAATGCTGGTGGTGATGCCCAGCAGGGTGTTCAGAAAGCGGTGTACCCGCCGTCGACGGTCAGCACCGATCCGGTCACGTACGACGACTCCGATGATGCGAAGAAAAGCACCGCGTCGGCGACCTCTTCGGGGGTGGCGAGGCGTTGGAGCGGGATCGAGCTCTCGCGCTCGCGGCGGTAGGCCTCGGGGTCGGGCCTGCGCTGGAACGCCGCTTCGATGATCGGGGTGGCGGTCAGACCCGGAGCGACGACGTTGACACGGATGTTGCGCGGGGCCCATTCGATCGCCGCGCCCTTGGCCAGCATGATGAGGCCTCCCTTGGCAGCGGAATACAAGACCTGCCCGGCCATGCCGACCATGCCCAGCCGTGAACTGACGCAGACGAACGATCCCCCTGTCTCGGGCATCAGCGGCGCGAAGTGCTTCATCACCAGGAACGCGCTGAGCAGGTTGCTCTCGAGCACATTCTTCGCGTCGTCGCAGGCCATCTCGGTGAGCGGACTGACAGCCTGCAAACCGTGGTTGAGGACAACGACGTCGACGGTGCCGAAGGACTCGGCGGCCTGCTTGGCCAGGCTCTCGACGAACGCCTCGTCGTTGAGGTCTCCGGGAACGTACAGGTCGTCGGGCTCGGCGCTGTCGAGCCGCTCCCTGCGGCCGGTGAGCAGCAGCCGCCCGCCCTCCCGGCGGAAGTGGGAACTCACCGCCTGCCCTATGCCACTGCTGGCGCCTGTCACCAGGGCCGTGACGTTGTCGAGTCTCATGTCAGGCACTCCTTTACGGGGGATGTCGGTGGGGTCGCGGGTCGGGTACGAGGGTCCCGTCGCCGGCGCCGGTCAGTTGAGGAATCCGCGGGCGTCGACCGGCCACCGCTCCAGCGACGTGCCCGTACTGTCGGTGACGATCAGTTCCTCGAAACCGAGGACGACCGGGCACACGTGGTTCGGCACCACGGGGACGACGGTGCCGACGCCGGGACGGAAGTCGCCGTCCGGCAACGGGAGGAACCCGTGGTACTCGTTGACCTTGGACAGGACCGCCTTCGTGCCGGCGATGCCGCCGTAGCCGATCTCGGGGCTTCCTTCTTTGCTGAGGGCCTTGTTGCCCACATCGACGATGACCTGGTCGGGGACCCAGTCGCTGACCACGGTGCCGGCGACGAACAGCGCGATCTGGTCCTCCGTGCAGGAGCCCAGCCGGGCGTTGTTCAGATCGCCGAAGACGTACTCGCCGGGACGGATCTCGGTGATCATGCCGCTCGTGGAGAACTCGAGG
The DNA here is from genome assembly GCF_058267695.1 of Streptomyces sp. DF42. Lineage (NCBI taxonomy): Bacteria > Bacillati > Actinomycetota > Actinomycetes > Kitasatosporales > Streptomycetaceae > Streptomyces > Streptomyces sp. DF42. Next base: position 7,906,028 of record NZ_CM177859.1, read on the forward strand.
GTGGGAGTGGAGCCGGCGCTGACCACCTCTGCGGCGATCCCGACACCTTCGAGGCTGCGTACCGCGGTGGTGAGCGCGGCCTCCTGGTCCTGCGCGGCGCTCCGGCGGGCGTCCCGACCGGTGCAGCCGTGACCGGGATAGGTGAAGACGCCCACCGGCACCAGACCGCGCTTGCGGGCGGCGAGCGCGAGGTCGCCCGCGAACTCGGGCGGTGCCCCGGAACGACGGGCGCCGCAGTCGATTTCGATCACGACCTGCAGGCGGTCCGGTTCATCTCCCATCGCGTCGGCGAGGGCCTCGATCGCCGCGACGTTGTCGACGCCGACCCGCAGCCGGGCCGACTCGGCGAGCTTGCGGATCCGGGGCTTCTTCGATCCCGCGGCCCAGATCGGGTAGGCGAGGAAGATGTCGTCGAACCCGGCCGCGGCGAAGACCTCGGCCTCACCGACGTTTCCCGCAGTGATCCCGACCGCGCCGGCCTCGATCTGGCGTCGCCCGATCTCCACGCACTTGTGCGTCTTGACGTGTGGCCTGACCTTGAGGTTGTGCTGGTCGGCGAAGCCCTGGATGCGATCGATGTTGCCCTGCATGACGTCGACCAGCACGATCGGCGCGGGGGTGTCGATCCGCTCGACCAGAGCGTCGAGCGCTCGTTGCAACCGGTTCACACTGCTCTCCTTGTGGTTCTGCCTGGAATGATCGGGGGCGCGGGTGCTGACGCCCCTGGATGCCGAACGCGCGCGGCGCGCGATATCTCGCGCACTTGGGTACACCGCCGTCGGGCCCGCCCTACACAGCGGTGCAGACCATCTGGATCTCGACCGGACTGTTGAGGGGTAGCCCGGCGACACCGATCGCGGTGCGGGCGTGCCGTCCGTTCTCGCCCAGTACCTCGATGAGCAGTTCACTGGCCGCGTTGGCGACGTTCGACTGCTGACCGAAGTCCGGCGTGCTGGCCACGAAGACCAGCATCTGCACGACCCGGACCCGGTCCAGATCGCCCACCGCCTGCACGGCGGCGGCGAGGCAGTTGAGCGCGGCATGACGCGCGAGCTCCCGCGCCGTCTCCAGCTCCACGTCGCGGCCGACAACACCTTGACCCAGCAACCAACCCTCCCTGTAAGGCAGTTGGCCCGAGATGTGGATACTGGAGTCCACCGTCCGGTGGTGCACGTAGTACGGGTTGTCACGGAGCTCGGGAAGGGCCAGACCCAGGGCCCGGAGCCGATCGGGAGCCGAGTCGGTGTTCGCTGCCGAAGCCATGGACTGGCTCATCAAGCCACCTCCTCGGACGGAGCTGGGCACGTACCAACGCGGTTGGTTACGAGAACCTGCATCGCATGAATCCTGATCATCTGTACTCGGTTCTCCTCGCGAGTAACAGCGGCGACATAGCGCCGTATGGTGGCCTAAAATCGCCAGCCTATTGTCGTTTGTCGACCATATGGCTGCCCGTCGAGGACTGTCAATACGAAACTTCAACCTCGAATCCGGCCTCGGAACACCATGTGCGGCTGGACCCGACGCCGCGGGAAGCGACGGGTCGACGCCGTGCCGTGAGGGCGGCGAAGTCGGCGTGGGCCTGGGCGCCGCGCGGGCGGCGACCGGTCGGACGGGTGCGCTGGCGGTGTTCTTCCAGTTCCTTGAGCTGCGGCACAAGGTCGAGCTGCACAGCCTCACCGGCCGTGTGGTCGAATGCCCGCTGGACGAGATGAACCGGCCGCGGGCCCCGGTGGAACCGCAGCTGCGGATCCCGCCCCGTGAAGCGGAGATCGAGGCGCTGTTCGCCGGGTGGCGTGAGGAGCTGGTGACCTGCCGCAAATTCGGCCCGGCCGCCCGCAATCATGCGGTGGCCCGGCTGTCGGCGGATGTGGGCCCGCGGATCAACGAGGCACGGATGCTCGACCTGGACGACGTCAGGTGGGCGCTGCGCCGCTTCGGCAAGCTCAACGTCCAACACGGCAAAGGTTCCCGCGGACGCGGGCCGGAGCCGCGGCCGTCGCGCGCTGAGCAAGCCGCCTGGCCGGCTCCGGCTGGTGGTCAGCGGGTGTGGCGGCGGACCGCGTTCAGGAGCTGGTCGATGTCTTCGGGGTTGTGAGAGAAGGAGGTGACGAGGCGGACGATGCCCGGCGCCCAGCGGTCGTGGTAGAAGGTGTAGCCCTCCGCGAGAAGCCCTTTGGTTGTCTGCTGGGGCAGGCGGCAGAAGAGGATGTTGGCCTGCGGGCTGCTGAGGAGTTCGGTGCCGGGGATGGCCTTGAGACCGTCGCCGAGCCGGGCGGCCATCGTGTTGGCCTGGCGGGCGTTACGCAGCCACAGACCGTCGGTGAGGTAGGCGTCGAGCTGGACTGTGTGAAAGCGCATCTTGGAGGCGAGCTGGCCGGCACGCTTGGCACGGAAGGTGAGTTCGGTGGCCAATGCCGGATCGAAAGAGACGATGGCGTCCGCGGTCATCGCGCCGTTCTTGGTAGCCCCGAAGGACAGCACGTCGATGCCGGCCTCCCAGGTCATCTCGGCCGGGGTGACGCCGAGGTGATCCAGGGCGTTGGCGAAGCGGGCGCCGTCCATGTGGACGCGCAGTCCTGCGTCCTTGGCGATGACGGCCAGACGGCGGATCTCGTCGAGGGTGTAGACGCTGCCGCTCTCCGTGGCCTGGCTGATGCTCACCACGGACGGCTGCACACTGTGAACGTCACCGGCCTTGTGGCGCACCGCCTCGCGGAGCGCGTCGGGGTCGACCTTGCTGTCGTCGCCGGGAACCGTGACGAGTTTGGCGCCGCCTGTGAAGAACTCCGGCGCACCGCACTCGTCGATGTTGATGTGACTGTTCGGGTGGCACAGCACGCTGCCCCAGGGTGGGGTCAGGGCGGCCAGGCCCAGGCAGTTCGCGGCGGTTCCGGTGGAGACCGGGAAGACCTCGACGTCACGTTCGAAGATCTCGCTCAACCTGTGGCGGACGCTGCCGGTGAAGAGGTCGTCGCCGTAGGACAGGGCATACCCGGCCGCCGCCGCGGCGACGGCCTGCGCTATTTCGGGCGAGGCGCCCGCAATGTTGTCGCTGATGAAGGACCGATTGGAGGGGATGACGTCGGTGCTGGTGCTCATGGGTGAGGCTCCTTGGCTCAGATGCTGACGGGGGAGGCGAAGACGACGGTGATGTCCACTGACAGCTGGAACCCCAGACCGGCGCGACCCGGAGGGAGCACCGCGTCGGTGCGGCGGGCGACATGCATGCGCCCACACTGCCTCGCAGGCATATTGAAGGCCACAAGCAACGTCTAAATCCAAGATGTAGCAGCGCTACACTTTCCATATGGATGAACGGCAGCTGCGGATCCTGCGCGAACTGGGAGACCTCGGCAGCGTCAGCGCGGTCGCCGAAGCGCTACACGTGACGCCTTCCGCGATCTCGCAGCAGCTGCGGCTGCTGCAGCGCGCAATTCCCCTACCGCTCACCGAACGCGCTGGACGCCGATTGGTACTGACCGACGCCGGGCAGGCTCTGGCGGCCGCTGCCATCAAGGTCGAGACAGCCCTGGCCCAAGCCCGGCACACCGTCACCGACTTCGCCGAGAAGCCTGACGGCACCGTCTCGCTGGCCGCATTCCACAGCGCGGCGTCCGCGTTCTTCCCGATCCTGCTGCGCAGCCACGCCGACCCCGGACAACCCCGCCTGGCGCTCACGGACGAGGACGTCGCCCAGGACCGCGTCCCGGCCCTTACCTGTCACTACGATCTCGTGCTCGCCCACCGTTTCGATCACGGTCCTCCGTGGCCACGCACAGTGACCTCCACCACGTTGCTGAGCGAGCCCATCGACGTCGCCCTGCCGCCTGGCCATGTGCTGGCGTCCAAGCCGCTGCTTACGCCGCGGGACGTGGCGGATCAGCCGTGGATCACGGTGCACGACGGCTTCCCGCTGATGTCCATCATCGAAGCCATCGCGAGCGTCGCGAACAGTCGGCTCGACATCGTCCACCGCATCAACGAATTCGCGGTGGTCGCCGAGGCCGTCGCCGCCGGCGGCGGGCTCGCGCTGCTGCCCCGTTGGACCGCTCGGCCGCACCCCGACGTCGTCCTCAAGCCGCTCGGCGGAGTACATGCTCGACGCGACATCGACGTCCTCCACCGGCCCGAGCGCACCGCCCGAAAGGCTGTCCGCACCGTCCTTGCCGAGTTGCACCGTGCCGCCGCACGGATCCAGGGCCGCGACCGCTGAGTTGCGCCAACCGCGACCGTGTCCGTTGGCACACGTCGAGGAACAGAAGACAGCTATCACACGGCCTCCGCCGCCCGGTTGGATCGGTGGTGCCGCCCGTGGCTCATGCGGCATAGCCGTCGTTACCGTCGTCGAGTTCGCCCGCGTCCGGGTCCCGCAGTGGCCGCAGGGCGTCGGCGGCCGGGACGCAGGCGGTGAAGCTGCAGCGGCCAAGCAGGTTCAGCTTGCGGTGCTTGGGCGGGGGACAGTCGCGCGATGTCCTCCTCGCGCAGCTCATGGCCCTCGCCCTTCAGCTGGGCAACGGCGGCGTCGATGTACTTCGTGGTCCGCAGCAGGAGGGCGTTGAGGACCAGGCCGAGCGCGCCGAGCTGGTCCTCCATAGCGTGGGTGGCGCACCGGGCATCGCCGACCACCGCCTCCGGCCGACCGAACCCGGCTCAGGCACGCGCCAGCAGCTCGGCCGCCGCGGCTTCACCTGAACCAGCGATTTTTGACTTCCCGGCATCGGCCTACGACGTCACCGTGGCGAGCGGGCTTGGACGCTTTACGCAGGCGGCATGGCCTCATACACGCCGGGCTTTCCGTCCCCTGAATCTCCCGTCTGGGCTCGCAGCCCCATGGGGAAATGGGCAGCCAGTTCCTGGCGGAACGCGTCGGTGTCGCCTTCCAGGGCAACCGCCGCCAACCTCTCGTGCTCGACGACCAATTGATGCGGGTTGTCGCTGTAGGTGCGGTGATCGACGCTGAGGTGGAGGCGCAGCTTGGTCTCCCAGCCGTTCCAAAGACTCTGCAGGACGCCGTGCTCCGACAGGTCGTAGAAGAGCCCGTGGAAGCGAAGGTGCGCGTCGATGCTGGCCGGGATGTCGTTCTCCTCCATAGCCCGGCGGAGATCCTCGACGGTTTGCAGCAATCGCTGCCGCTCAGGACCGCGCAGCGCTTCGGCCGAGAGCTCGGCGGCGTACGGTTCGACACGTAGCCGGACCGAGTCGATCTCGGCGACCTCGCGAGCGCTCACCTCTACGACGAACGCCCCGCGGTAGGGGATCTTTACGACGAGTCCTTCCTCCTCCAGCTTGGTCAGCGCCTCGCGGAGCGGGGACCGGCTGATCCCGAGATCCTTGGCGATGTGCGCCTCGCGCAGCTGTCCACCGGGAGGTACGGTCCCATCGAGAATGGCGGCACGCAGTGTGCGGTAGACGCCGTCCGGCGTCGTCGTCCGCTGCTCCTGCCACTCGAACTTGTGGTCCACCCCGTCGCCCTCCCTTGCTCATTGTCGACCACTTGGTCGTTTGTCGACTATACCTCCGCCGGTTTTGCCTCTACACGTCAAGTTGGCCATCTGCGCACGGAGCCCCCTGAATTCACAGCCGTGCCCCTGCCGGCTCAGGGTCGTGGTGACAGGCTGTCTTGGGTGGTGCCGTTTGGTTGTCAGGCCGAATGCCAGTCCGGCGGCGCGGGCACTTGGGGACCTGAGTGGGGTGCAGGCGCCGTGGTGGGGGCGGAACCGGACCAAGCGGCCTGCTGTGACGTGTCCAGCAGAGCCGACCGGCCGCGATTCGGTGACCTGCCCGGTCTGCGCGGCGATGAGCGAGGGGAGCGCGGCGGTCCCTGGCTCGGCGGTGCAGAGGATGTGCGACGCAGCGCCTCCGCGCCTCCGGCCGCCGACTGTTCGGCCTTCTTCATCCGGTCGCACCAGGTCTTGCGTGGGACGCCGAGCACCTGGCAGATCGGTGATGTTTCCGATCCTCGCCGCCTGCTCGACATCGACTGTTCGAAGGCGCGCAGCCGGGGCTTGTGGACGCCCATCTCCTCAGCGGTGATCACGACCTCGAACGGGGCCTGGAGGTTCTCCACGAGGTGTTTGACATGGGCTCGTTGGAGTTTGTCACGATCACCAGCGAGTCTCCTCGCTCATGGCCACGACGAGAGGAGCACCGAGGAGCAGGGGTGGAGAACTGTCCGAGGGAGCGCAGGCCGGCCATGAAGTTGGTTGACAGTCGATGCCAGCTGGTCGACAATCGACCTAAGATGGTCGACAATCGACCAGAGCACCTCAGGCTGCTCCGCTGAAGAACTAGGAGGACTCATGGGATTCGATGTCAAGCCCAAGTTCGTGACGTTCGACATGAACGGCACGCTGATCAAGTTCAGCATCAACGACGCGATGCGCGAGGTCCTGGGCGACCGGCTGCCGGCCGAGGTCGCCGACGAGTACCTGCGGATCTGCAAGGCGTACCGGATCGACGAGTGCACGGGCGCGTACCAGCCGTTCCGCCAGGTCGTCGCGCGTTCCATGGAACGCGCATTGCGCAAGGTCGGTTTGGAGTACCGCGAGGACGAGGCGCAGGCGGTGTACGAGCGCATCCCCACCTGGGGCCCGTACCCCGGTGTCACCGAGGCGCTGAACCGCCTGGCCGAACACGTCCCGCTGGTCATCATCACCAACAGTGACACCGCGCACGCCGTGCGCCTCGCGGAGAACCTCAAGGCCCCGTTCGCAGACGTCATCAGCGCCGAGGAGATGGGCGTCTACAAGCCGCGACTCCGCGCGTTCGAGTACATGTTCGACAAGCTCGGCGTGACACCCGACGAGATCGTCCACGTCTCCGCGAGCCCGATGTACGACCACCGCCCCGCGGCCATCATGGGCATCAAGAACAAGGTGTACATGGACCGCGGCTGGGAGCACGACGAGCACTGGCTCGGCTACGAGCGGATCACCGACATCGCCGACCTCCCGGTCCTCTTCGGGCTGCCGCGCCCCTGACGCCCGAGCGGAGAACTGAGAAAATGATCCGCAGCAAGGCGTTAGCGGCATGAGCCTGCCCCTGCCTCAAAGCGTCAAGGGCGACTCGGCTTCAGAAAGGCTCCGAACCCTCGGACTGAAGCTACCCGTCCTCGCCGGCAACGCGTACTTCGTGCACCACCGGACGGTGGGCTCCAGCATCCACATCTCCGGCCAACTTCCTTTCAAGGACGGCGAGCTGCTGGGTCAGGGTGTCGTCGGCCGGGACGTGGAGCTGGAGACGGCGCGGGAGCTCGCGCGTCATGCCGCGCTCAACTGCCTCGCCGCCGCCGTGCAGGCGGTGGGCGATCTGGACCGGGTGCGGATCGTGCAGATGCTGGTCTTCGTGGCCAGTACGCCGGACTTCGGTGAGCAGTCGCAGGTCGCCAACGCGGCCAGTGAACTGCTCATCGAGGTGCTGGGCGAGAACGGACGGCACGCCCGCACCGCGATCGGTGTCGCCGGGCTACCCCTCAACAGTCCGGTCGAGATCCAGATGATCTGCACCGCTGTGTAGCGGCGAAACAATCATGGGCAGCATGGTCGGCAAGCCCGAAGGAAGTCCTGTGCTCCGCCGCGGACGGCGGCCTCATCATGCTCGCCAGGGGCGCGGCGATCGAATGGGCTCCCCGGAGCATCCGGGTCCACGTGGTCGCCCCGGGCCTCACCGCGACTCCGCTCCAGCGCAGGTCCGACCCCGAGGCCACACGCCGCCGGCGTGAGGGGCACATCCCGCTCGAACGCTTCGCCACCCCCGAGGAGATCGCCGACCCCGTCCTCTTCCTCGGATCGTCTGAGTCCTCGTACACCACCGGGGCAACTCTCCCCGTCGACGGCGCCTACACCGCCTCCCAGCACCGGCCCACACGGTTCCCAGGCACAGAAGAAGGACACACATGAACGCCCTTCCCGCACCAACCCGAAACGGAGAGCTCGGCTTCTGGATGGCCCAACTGGCTGACGAGAGGCCGTCGTTCCCTCGCTTCACCGGCCAGGACTCCGTCGACGTGGCCATTGTCGGCGGCGGCTACACCGGCCTTTGGGCGGCGTACTTCGCCAAGAAGCTCGAACCGTCGCTCTCCGTAGCCGTCTTCGAGGCCGAGCAGGTTGGCTACGGCGCTTCAGGACGCAACGGTGGCTGGCTCTCGGCCATGCCCCCGGGAAACCGTGCCACCTTCGCCCGCGCCGGGGGAGGGCTGGAAGCGAGCCGGGCACTGCAGCAGGAATTCGTCGCCGGCGTCGACTCCGTCCTGGACATCCTCCAGGCCGAAGGCATCAACGCCGATCAGCACAAGGGCGGCGCGCTCGTCGCCGCCCACACTCGGGCGGGGCTGGGACGGCTTGTCACCAGACGTGATGCCGACCTGAAGTACGGGCTGACCGAAGACGATATCCAGATGCTCGACCGGGAGGAGTTCCAAAGCCGGATCAACATCTCCACCGTCCACGGCGGGCTCTTCTACAAGCACTGCGCGCGGATCCACCCCGCGAAACTCGTCTACGGCCTCGCCGCCACCCTGACATCCATGGGGGTCAGGATCTACGAGGGCAGCCGAGTGGACAGTGTCGAGGGCAAAACCCTCACCCTGACCAACGGACGCGTCACCGCGGCCAAGACGTTCGTCTGCACCGAAGGCTATTCGGGACAGCTGCTGGGCAGCCGGTCCCTGATCCCGGTCAATTCCTCGATGATCGTGACCAAGCCCCTGTCGGAGGAGGCGTGGCAGGAGATCGGCTGGGACGGTCCCCAGTGCCTCAACGACTCCGCGCACACGTTCATCTACGCCCAGCGGACGTCGGACGGCCGTATCGCCATGGGGGGCCGCGGTGTCCCCTACCGCTTCGGGTCCGGCACCGGGGGAGCCGGTGCGACCGCCCAGTCCACCATCGACCTGATCTCGCACAAGCTCAGTACCTTCTTCCCGAACATCCCCTTCGAGGTGGACCACGCCTGGTCGGGAGTTCTGGGCGTCACGCGTGACTGGAACGGCAGCGTGCACTGGGACCCGGCCTCCGGGATCGGATCGTCCACCGGCTACGCAGGACACGGCGTCACGTCGGCCTACGTCGGCGGCAGAACTCTCGTGGAGCTCGCCTTCGAGAAGGACACCGAACGGACCAGCCTTCCCTGGGTCGGCTACCGGGCACGGAAATGGGAACCGGAGCCGATCCGTTGGCTGGGCGTGCACGCCATGTACCGGCTCTTCGGTATTGCCGACCAGTGGGAGGAGCGGAGGAATTCCAGTAAGACCTCACTCCTGGCCACATTCGGCAGCAGACTCGCCGGACTTCACGAGTAAACGAAGGAAACTGCTTTCATGGACGCAAAACTCGCAGTCATCGGCTTGGGCAGCATCGGAAGCATGGCCCTGTGGCAGGCCTCCCGGCTGTCCGACTCGGTAGTGGGCTTTGAGGCCGCCACTCCCGCCCACGGCCGCAGTGCCGTGGGCGGGGACACCCGACTGTTCCGCATGGTCTACTTCGGGAAGCCCGACTACTACCCCATCCTGGAACGCTCCCGCGGTCTGTGGGCCGAACTCGAAGCGGAAACCGGGCAGGAAATCCTCATGCGTACCGGGGGCCTGTCCATCGGGACGGCGAAAGGCAGCTTCATCAACAACCTCCTCGAGACAACGCGCATCAACGGAGCCGAGCACTACGTCCTCAGCCGGGAGGAGTTGGCGGAACGCTACCCCCAGCACAACCTCCGCCCCGACGACTGCGCCGTCTACGACCCTCGCGCCGGCGTCCTGCGCACCGACCGCGCCGTCAGCGCCGCCGTCGCCGCGGCTCAGGCCAACGGCGCCACCGTTCTTAGGAACACACCGGTCGACAGCATCACTGAAACCGAACACGGTGTGGTTGTCGCCTCGGGCGACAGAAGCTGGACGTTCGAGAAGGTCATCGTCGCCTCGGGCGGCTGGTCCCGAAGGCTCATGCCCGACCACCTCAAGGCCGTCACGGAAACCCATCGGATCGTCCTGACCTGGTTCATCGCCCAGGACGGCACACAGTTCTCGCCGGAGAACTTCCCTGTCTTCAGCCGGCTCTACGACGATCGCTCCCTGTACGGCGCCCCCGCTGTCGACGGCGTGACGGTCAAGGCTTCGGTGGACGCACCAATGTCCGGGCGCGTAAGGACAACCCCCGACCCGGACTCCGTGCCAAGGGAACTCACCCGGGAAGAAACCGAAAAGGTCACCGAGACCGTCACCGAATTCTTTCCCGGCCTGACCCCCACCATCGTGCGCTCCGACGCCTTCCCCGACCTCTTCACCGAGGACAAGCATCCCCTCGTCGGGTGGTTGGATGAAAACAGCAGGATCTACTGCGCCACCGGGTTCTCCGGGAAGGGCTTCAAAATGGCGACCGGCTACGGCCACATCGCCGCACACGAGGCGCTCGGCAAACAGACCGTCGAAGGCCTGGACTTCGTGCGTCCGGACCGGTTCAAGACCAGGTAGCCCATCCACTTCCGCCGCCTCGGCGCAGTAACCTCGGCATCACCATTCGGCTGACGGTCGTTGCGGGACTCATCTCTTGATGTCCCGCAACGACCGTCTGTCAGCTGCTGAACTGTCCACCCGTGAAGCGACGCCGTTTTGCGGTGATTCGGAGGACTGGAAACGGGAATTGCTGAGTGAGCTCAGCCGCACTCGACCTGTCTCATGACGACCGGGTGCGTCAGTCGGTCAACCATGCCCAGGTCGAGCAGGGCCGTCGGGCCCGTGAGGAGTTCGAGCGGACCAGCGAACTCGCCCCGGTCATCCGGCACTTCGAGCAGACGGCCGAATTCCTCGACCTGGTCGGGGCCTGCCACGCCTTCGTGGCCACCACGAACCGGGTGATTCCCGATGCAGGGGCGGCCCACGGGCGATGTGTGCTGGTTGTCGGTGTGCCAGGGAGGAGGGAAGCCGTCCTCTTGGGGCGAACCGTCTCCGAAGTGGGGGCCATGCCCGGAGACGCAGGCTCTCCGACAGCGGGTTCATGGCCCTTACGTACGGCTGCACTGCGCCGCCCGGCCGCTTGCCTCCCGGCGCGGCAGGTTGTCGTATGCCCAGTGCTTCACCGCCTCGCGTTCGAATCCGAGGTCGCGCCGAACCCGCCCAGCCACGTCAGCATCCTCCGGACCACGCCGCGTGTGGAGCTTCCGCGTACGAGCGTCTCGAAAGCCTCCGGCTCGTGCAGCATCTCCAAAGTCGGCGCCTGCATCTGCCGCCGCCGGTCGCACAACGGCCGTGGGAAGTGGTCCCACGTCTTGATGCCCGAGGCAGTGTGGGGCCCGTAGACCGTGGAGAATCTTTGCGACGGCGCTCTCCGGCAGGCCCCGCAGCCCCAGCTCCTGGTCAGCGTGGACGGCGGGCGCCGTGCGCCGCCACACCTCCTCGTCCGTAAATCCACCCGGAACGCGTGGTGGTGGGATCGGTCTTCGATGGACGGCCAGCGCCCGGCGGTGTGGATGTCCCAGTGGGGTCTCGGCCGGTGCTGCCGTCAGCGCCCAGGGTTTCGTGCTCGGTACGGAAGGCGGTCATTGGACCACGTCAGTGATGTGGTTGACGCAGACGACCTTGGGCTGGGTCATCTCCTCGAAGGCGAAGCGCACGCCTTCGCGGCCCATGCTGCCGTACTTGAATCCGCCGAACGGCATGGCGTCGAAGCGGTAGTCGGACGAGTCGTTGATCATGACTCCGCCGGCTTCCAGCAGCCGGGCCGCGTTCAGGGCGCGGTCCAGGCGCGAGGTGAAGATGCCCGCGTGGAGGCTGTAGTCGATGGCGTTGGCCTGCTCGATGGCGTCCTCGAAGGAAGTGAACGGCTGCAGCACGACGACCGGGGCGAACACCTCCTCCTGCCAGATCGAGCAGATCGCCGGGACGTCTTCCAGGACGGTCGGCGCGTACAGGGCGCCGGTGGCGTCGTTGCCGCACAGCAGCTCCGCGCCCTCGGCCACCGCCGTGTCGACCTTGGCCCGGGTGGCGGCCGCGGCCTGCTGGGTGATCATGGGGCCGATGTCGGTGCGCTCGTCGAGCGGGTCGCCGACGCGCAGCATTCTGGTGCGGGCGACGAAGGCGTCGCGGAAGCGCTCGTAGACCTCGCGGGCGATGAGGATCCGCTGGGTGCCGATGCAGTTCTGGCCAGCGGCCCAGAACGCGCCGGAGACGCAGGAGGCGACGGCCTCGTCCAGGTCGGCGTCGTCCATGACGATGACCGGGGCGTTGCCGCCCAGGTCCATGGCGAGCTTCTTCAGGCCGGCCGTACGGGAGATGGCCTCGCCGGTGGCGAATCCGCCGGTGAAGGACACCATGCGCACGTCGGGGGCGGCCACGATCGCGGCGGCGACGTCGGCATTGCCGTTGACGACAGTGACGATCTCCTCGGGCAGGCCGGCCTCGATGAGGGTGTCGACCAGCCGCAGCGCGGACAGCGGCGTCAGGGCGGACGGTTTGAGGATGACCGCGTTGCCGCCGGCGACGGCCGGGCCGAGTTTGTGGGCGACCAGGTTGAGGGGGTCGTTGAACGGGGTGATGGCGGCGATGATGCCCAGCGGCTCGCGGGTGAACCAGCCCTGCCGTTTCTCCGAGCCCTCATGGGAGTCGAAGGGGATGACCTCGCCGGCGTTGCGCCGTGCCTCGGCCGCGGACAGGGACAGGGTGTTGACCGCGCGGCCGACTTCCTTGCGGGCCTGGGTGATGGTCTTGCCGGCCTCGCTGACGATCAGCTGGGCGAAGGACTCGGCGCGCCGCTCGATCAGGCGGGCGGCGCGTTCCAGGACCGCAGCCCGGGAGGCGCGGGACAGCGCGGCCGCGGTGCGGCGCCCGCACCTGGCCTGCTGCAGGATGCCGCCGACGGCGTCTGCGTCGACGGTGGGGACCGAGGCGATGACCTCGCCGGTGTAGGGGTTGTGCACGGGCGCCGTGTCGGTGCCGAGTTCGACGCCGGGCGGCACGACGGTGTCAGACACGGTGGGTCTCCTGGAGAACGGGGCGCGTGGGGGCGGTGTCGTCGTCCGCGTGGCGCTGGTGGATGGCGATGATGTCCGACAGCAGGGCGTAGGCGGTCTCGATGCGGCCGGCACCCGGACCGGAGACCGTGACGGTGCCTAGGAGGTCGGTGTGGAAGGCGACCGCGTTGGCCGGGCCGGAGATCCCGGCGAGCGGGTGCTGGGCGGGCAGGGCGAGGGGGGCGACGCGGGCATCGACGCTGCCGTCCTCGTGGCGGGTGGCGGAGCCGACCAGCTTCCAGCGCAGCCCCTTGGAGGCGGCGTCCCGCACCTCGTGGGGGGTGATCGCGGTGATGCCCTCGCAGAAGACGTCTTCGCGGCGCAGGTCGGCGCCCAGGACCTCGTTGGCCAGGATCATGACCTTGAGCCGGACGTCGTGGCCCTCGATGTCCGCGGTGGGATCGGCTTCGGCGTATCCGAGGTCCTGGGCTTCCGTGATGGCCGCCGACAGCTCGATGCCCTCTTCGAGGCGGCCCAGGATGTAGTTCGAGGTGCCGTTCATGATGCCCTGGACGCCGGTGATCTGAAGGCCGCCGAACATGCGCTCGGCGGTGCGCAGGACGGGGGTGCCGCTGAGCACCGAGCCCTCGAACTCGAAGCTGACACCACGCTCGGCGGCCAGCTGCTTCAGTGCGCGGCCGGCGAGTGCGACCGGTCCCTTGTTGGTGGTGCACACGTGCTTGCCCGATTCCAGGGCCCAGCGCACATGCGAGAGGGCGGGCTCGCCGTCGGTCGGGTTGGTGAACGTCGCCTCCACCACGATGTCGGCCGGGACCTCGCGGATCACCCATTCGTTGTTCGGATCAGCGCTGCCGCCCGACAGGCCCGCGAAGCTCAGCTCCCCTGGCTCGGTGGCCAGCAGCGGCGTCAGATCGATGCCGTCGGTGTCCACCAGGGAACCGGCCCGCAGATCGGTGATCGCCACCACTCGCAGGGCGAAGCCCAGCTCCTCCGCTAGGCGCTCCCCGCTGTGGGATATGAGCTCGGCAAGCGCGCGATTGACGCCGCCGAAGCCGATGAGGGCGAGATCGTATCGGCCCATGAGATCGCTCCTTCACAGTCCGCCGCCTTCACGGTGCGGCTGCTCAGAGCCTCGCTTCTCCGCCTGTCACCTGCTCCATGTCACAACGGCCACGATGCATGCCGATCTGCTGTGGCCCATGTCGAATCGTCCACCTCACCGCCGACAAGCCCATCGGGGCCCTCAGGGCGAAGCAGGACCGCGGCGCGGCAGCAGGCCCACCGCAAGTGCCGGTACGGCGGCGAGGAGAAGCCACGGCATGGCGGCCGGGAGGCCCAGGTCGAGCAGGGAGCCGGTGGCCGAGCTGCCGATGAGGACGATCAGGCCGGACACGGAGGACAACGCGCCGGTGTAGAGGCCGATGCGGCCGTCCTCGGCGAGGTCGGGCACCCAGGCGCGGGCGGCGGGGACGACCAGCATCTGGCCGAGGGTGAGGAAAACAGCCGCAGGAGCGGTGACAGGTGCTTCCAGATCCGCTCGCGGGAAGGCTTCGCGGGCCGGACGGTTCGGCGGGTCAGGAAGATGCGGGAGATGAGATCGGTCATGGAGGTGTCCATCACTTGCTGGGTGGTGTGAGTACGGGCGTACGAAGTGGCTCCGGCACCGTTTGCGCCGTCCCTCGGGGACGGTCCGTGGGCGCTTTCGGGTGGGACGATGCCCGCCGCCTCGGCCGGGGGATGCGTACTCCACCGGCCGCGGTGACCGCGAGCGCGCCGAGCAGGGCCAGGACGGCGGCCGGGGCGAGGACGGCCCAGGGGGCGCGTTCGGCATACGGCTGGTTCTCGGCGAGCAGCAGGCCCCATTCGGGGGAGGGAGGCTGGGCACCGAGGCCGAGGAAGCTGAGCGCGGTCAGGTGCAGGGCGATGCCGGGCAGTCGGAGCAGGGCGTGGCGGACGACGGGCGGCAGGACGGGTGGGAGCAACTCCCGGGTGAGCAGGTGCCACTCCGTGGCGCCGAGGGCGCGGGTGGCGGTGAGGTGAGTGGTGGCGCGTTCCTGCTGGAGGAGGGCGGAGGTGTGGGTGGCCAGGGGGGTCCAGGCGCCGATGGCAACGGCGATGGCCGGGGTCCATGGGCCGCTGCCCGCGAGACCGGTGACGAGGAGTCCGGCCAGGACGGGTGGAATGGCGTTGATGGTGTCTGACACGGGTCCGGAAAGGCGGGGGAGCAGGCCCAGCAGGACGCCGGTGACGAGGGCGGCGGCGCTGACGGCCAGGGCGATGCCGAGAGTGGTGAGCGCACCGTGGGCGACGCGGGCCAGGATGTCCCGGCCGAGCGCGTCCGTGCCGAACGCATGTGCGCGTGAGGGGGGTTGGAGCCGGGCGGCCGGGTTCAGCGCGAGCGGGTCGCGTGGCAGGCCGAGGCCGATGACGGCGGCCAGCAGTGCCCCGTACAGCAGGGGAAGGATGCTGCGCGCCGGCGGTGCGGGCGGATGCAGGGAATGCAGTGCGCCGTCGCGCAGCCCGGGCCCGATGAGCAGCCGGGCGGCGAGCCGCGCCAGGGCACTGACGACTGCGGCGAGCAGGACCAGAGCGAGCGTTCCGGTCTGCAGAACAGGCAGGTCCTGGGCGAGGGCGGCGCGCAGGGTGAGTTGACCCAGACCGGGGATGTCGAAGATCTGCTCCACGGCGACGGCTCCGCCGGTCAGGCTCACCACGAACAGTCCCAGGTTGGGCAGCAGCCCGGGCACGCAGCGACGCAGCGCCTTGCGGGCCACGGACGAGGGCGGGAGGCCGCGGGCAGCGGCGGCCAGCGCCCACGGCTCGGCGAACGCGCCGGGCAACAGGTCGTCCAGGAGCCGCCCGAGGACCGCCCCGGCCGGCAGACCGAGGGCGAGGGAGGGCAGGACCATCCACTGCGGGCCGTACCAGCCGAGGGCGGGCAGCCAGCCCAGCTGTACGCCGATGACCGAGGCGAGTACGGAGGCGACGAGGAACTCCGGCAGCGCGGCCAGCACCGCCGATCCGGTGCCGGCCGGACGCCTGGTGCCAAGACGGCGCATGGAGCCCGGCCACAGAGTGCGGCCGGACACCGCGGCGGCCGTGCACATGGCGACCGCGACCGCCCCGGCCATCAGCATCAGGGAAACGCCGAGGGCCTGCGTGACGGAGGGCAGCACCTGGCTGCCGGAGACCCAGGAGCGGCCCCCATCGCCATGCAGCAGCCCGCCCAGCCAGTGCCCGAGCAGCGGCAACGGACCATCGTTCAGGCCGAGTTGGTCCCGAACGGCCCGCAGTGCCTCTGGGGTGGGATCGCGGTCGGCGGAGCGGGCCTTGAGTACGGTCAGCGCGGGGTCGGTTCGCGACAGCCATGGCAGCAGGCCGATGCCGCAGAGCAGCGCGGCAGTGAGCGCGGCCCGCCACAGCAGCGTGGGGCCGCCGCCCCGCGCGAGAGCGCGCAGGGCGGCAGGCAGAACGGAGGGGCCACCGGGGCGGCCGGAGGGGCGGTTCAGCGCCGGGTTCCTGTTCCCACGTACTGGCGCTCGTCCCAGCCGAACAGCGCGCCCTGCACCGACTTGGCGATGCCCAGGACGGCCTTGACGTGGACGAGGGGGATCACCGCGTCGGTGCCGAGGATCGCCGCCTCGGCCTTCATGGCGGCGTCCTGTCGTCTGCCGGTGTCGGGCTCTGCCTGGGCGGCGGCGACGAGCCGGTCGACGTTCCTGTCGCACAGCTGCGACAGGTTGTACGTGCCGCGGCAGGTGAAGTCGCTGGCCAGGACGGAGACGGGGTCGCCGGTGTCGAGCATCATGTTGCGGGAGGTCACGGCGGCGTCGTACTTCCCGGCCAGCATGTCGCTTTCGACCTGCGAGTCACTGCGCACCACCAGCTTCACCTTGAACCCGGCCTTTTCCAGGTCCTGTTGCAGCACCTGTGCGACCTCGGGCAGCTCGGGCCGGGTGGAGTAGGTGGCGATGGTGATGCTCTTGCCGTCGGGGTTGGTGGCCTTCGTCCGTCCGGTGGGCGCGACGCGCTTGCCGGACGTCCAGGGCAGGGCAGGGCCGAACAGGCCCTGGGCGGGTTCGGCGTATCCCTCGTACACCTGCTTGGCGATGACGGCGGTGCCGATGGCTTCGCGCGCCGCGGCCCGCAGTCCCGGTTCGGTGAAGGGGCCGGACTTGGTGTTCAGATACAGGCTGGTGTCGCGTGCCGTGTCCGTGTCGTGGACGGTGTCCTTGTCCAGGGAGGCGATCTGCGAGACGGGGATCGCCTGGGCGATGTCCATCTGGCCGGTGCGCAGGGCGTTGGCGCGGGCGGCGCCGTCGGCGATGAACTGGACATCGATGCCCGGGGCCTGGGCGCGGCCGTCCCAGTAGTCGTCGAAGCGGCTCAGGGTTGCTGCCGTGTCGCCGGTGATCTTCGTGATCTCGAAGGGGCCGGTTGCGGTACCGACCGGGTTCACGGTGCCGTTCTTCTCGTACGCCTTCGGGGAGAAGATCGCCAGGCTCGGGTTCGACAGCCGCAGCGGCAGCACCGGGTCGGCCGCGCCGGTGCCGACCCGCACCCGGTTCTCGCCCTCGGCCCGGGCGGTCAGTTTCACGCCGGTCAGAGCGGTGGGCGCCGGCTCGGCCCGGGCAGCGTGAGCGAGGGCGGAGGCGACGGCCTCGGCGGTGACCTCCGTGCCGTCCTGGAACGTGGCGTGCCGCAGCGTGAAAACCCAGCTCCTGTCGCCCTTGTCGCTGCTCCACGACTCGGCGAGCGAGGGGATCGCGGTGCCGTTGGCGTCCAGCTTGGTCAGCCCTTCCGAGACGTCCAGCCGGGACATGATGAACGCGTCCTGGCCGTAAGGGGAGTAGTGCTCGGTCGGTGCGAAGGCCAGCGCCATGCGCAGCCGGGCTCCCTCCCCGGAGCCCGATGAGCCGGAGGACGACGAGTCGTCTTGGTTGGAGGCGAAACAGCCGGTGAGAAGGGGAGCGAGGAGCAGGCCGGCTATCAGCCGGCGGCGGGGCTTTCTCATGGTTCGCGTTCTTGTCTTCCGACGGTGGTGATCACGGGGCTTCGACGGAAGCGTATATGAAAACCGTTTCCATTTCACCGACGCGTTCGCGATGCGGAAGCGTTTCCCTGCAGGACGGTTCGGTCTTCGTCGTGCGCCGGGTGCGAGCGTCAACCGTCGTTGTGGGCAGCCAGGATGCGCTGCACCCTTTCGGCGTTCGTCTCGATGTGATGGCTTGCCTCGCGCTGTGCGCGCCTGGCGTCGCCTGCCCGGATCGCTTCCATGAGCGGCTCGTGCTCGCTGACCACCTTGCGCGGGTTCTCGTACTCCCGCTCGTGGGCGGACAAGGCCATGAGGTAGAAGCGCAGTTCCCGGGTCAGTCCCGCATGGAACGCGTCGATGCGGCTACTGCCGAGGGCTGCCACGATTGCCGCGTGAAAGGCCAGGTCCGCGGCCACGATGTCAGCACGCTCGTGTGAGGCGGTCACCGTCTCGAGGCGGGAGTAGGCCTCCTCCACGACCGCGAGTTGCTCGGCGGAGAGGGGCGCCGTCAGTGCGGCCGTCTCCAAGTGCCGACGGGCGGTGTAGAGCTCTGCGACCGTCTCGTGTGTCGGAGAGATGATCACGGCCCCGCGGTTCACCTCGAACCGGACCAGGCCGCCGTGCTCGAGCAGACGGACCGCCTCGCGAACCGTGTTGCGCGCGATGCCGAGTTCGGTCGCGATCGCACTCTCGCGCAGGCGTTCACCGGGGCGGAAGGCCCCCGCGAGAATCCGCTGCGAAAGGCCGTCCGCGATCTGTTGTGCGGTCGTCGTCCTGCGGGCCACCAACCCGTCGAGTGCCGTCATGGCGTCAGCGTACCGAGTTGGACCCCTAGCGCTCAACAGTAGAACTGTTCTACAGTTCCACACCGACGGTCGCGCAGCTCGACTTTCCCCTGGGGCAGCGTCTCCGCTCTGTCGCCCGACGCCGCAGGTCCTGCCCCTCCGCCCAGCCACCGCGATGCCAGGCGCTCCACGTCCCCTTCCGACCTGCAGACCGCCTGGCGCGCACACGGCCCCCGTTGTCGCATGCGCGACCCCGGCAACGACGCCGCAGAAAGGCTCACACCAGTGCAGACAACCCCCGAAGTCACCACAGAGCGCCTCCAGACGGACGCGCCAGGACCGCTCAGACAACGGCACGTCCGAATGATCGCCCTCGGCGGCATCGTCGGCGCGAGCCTCTTCGTCGGCAGTGGAGCGGTCATCCACACCGCGGGTCCGGCGAGCATCCTCTCCTACGCCCTCGGCGGCCTCCTGGTCATCCTCGTGATGCGGATGCTGGGGGAGATGGCCACCGCCTCCCCCACCCTCGGGTCGTTCATGGAATACGCCCGCGCCTCGCTCGGCGGCTGGGCCGGCTACACCATCGGCTGGCTGTACTGGTACTTCTGGGTGGGCGTCGTGGCGTTCGAGGCGGTGGCCGGCGCCAAACTGCTCATGCTGTGGATCCCGGACGTACCCCAGTGGGTCTTCTCCCTGGTCCTGATGACCCTGCTCACCGCCTCGAACCTCGTGTCCACCCGCTCGTTCGGCGAGACCGAGTTCTGGCTGGCTTCGGTCAAGATCGTCACGATCGTCGTCTTCCTCCTCGCCGGCACCCTCTTCGCCCTGGGAGTCTGGCCGGGGTCGACGCTGTCGGTCGGCAACGTCACCCACGGCGGCTTCGCCCCCCACGGCCTGTCGGCGATCCTGCACGGCATCGTGATGGTGATCTTCGCCTACGTCGGCACGGAGATCGTGACCATCGCCGCGGCGGAATCCGCTGACCCGGTGAAGTCGGTGGTCAAGGCGACCTCCTCGACGGTCTGGCGTGTGATCATCTTCTACGTCGGTTCGGTGACCCTGCTGGTGATGATCACCCCGTGGGAGCAGATCCCGACCCAGACCAGTCCGTATGCGGCCGCCTTCGGCAAGATGGGCATTCCCGCGGCGAGCACGGTCATCAGCGTCGTCGTCCTCACCTCCGTGCTGTCGGTCCTCAACTCCGGCCTGTACACGGCCTCGAGGATGTTGTTCGCACTCCAGCGCCACAACTGGGCGCCGAGATGGGTCGCCGACCGCAACAGGAAGGGAACGCCCTGGAAGGCGATTCTGGCCTGCACGTCCGCCGGTTATGTCACCGTCGTCATGAGCTACGTCGCCCCGGACACCGTCTTCGATTTCATCATCAACTCCGCTGGGGCCGTGGGGCTGTTCGTCTACGCGATCATCGCCGGATCACAGCTGCGCATGCGGCGTCGGCTGGAGCGCGAGGCTCCCGAGCGGCTCAAGCTCCGTATGTGGGGCTATCCGTATCTGAGCTGGATCACCCTGGCGGGCATCCTGGTCGTGGTGGGCTCCATGCTGCTGGTTCCGGATGCCCGCTCGCAGCTCTACCTCAGCGTCCTCAGCCTGGCCGTCATACTCGCCACGTACGTGGTGGTGCGGTACGTGCAGAGGGCCGCCGCACGTCGATGACGAGCCAGGTACCGACGCCGTCCCGGGTGGCTCTCGTCACGGGCGGCACCTCCGGCATAGGCGCCGAAGCCGCCCGGCGCCTCCACCATGACGGACACGCCGTGCTCCTCAGCGGTCGTTGCGGCGAACGAGGTGAGGCCCTGGCGCGTGAACTCGGCCGGGGCAACGCCTGCTTCGTCCCGGCCGATCTCACCAGGGACGGCGAACCCGACCGCCTCCTGGAACACGCCGTCGACCGGTTCGGCAGGGTGGACGTGGTGGTGAACAACGCGGCAGCCGACCACACCGGGGAACTGCTGAACGTCCCGGCCGCCGAGATTCGCGACACCTTCGAGATCAACACCTTCGCCGCGATCGCCGTCCTGCAGGCGGCAGGGCGCGCCATGCGGCAGTCGGGCGGCAGCATCGTCAATGTCACCTCCCGGCTGGCCACGGTCGGCGTCCCCACGATGGGCGTCTACAGCGCCAGCAAAGGCGCGATGAAGGCCCTGACGGCAGCGGCCGCGGTGGAACTCGCGCCGTACGGCATCCGCGTCAACGCCGTAGCGCCCGGCATGACCCGCACCCCGCTCTACGAGGCCTGGCTCAGCTCCCACAAGAACCCGGAAGCCGCGGCCCGCCGAGTGGCGGACAGTATTCCGCTCGGCCGGCCGGCCACCCCGCAGGACGTCGCACACGCCATCGCGTTCCTGGCCTCGCCCAACGCCGGCTACATCACCGGCATCACCCTTCCCGTCGACGGTGGCTACACCGCCCAATAACCCGCACACCCCAGGGGAAAGTCATGTCCCACGAGAACCCGCCCGTCCTGACCGGTCCCGCCCTCTGGAGCGCCCAGGCCCACCTCCCGTCCGTCCTGGGACGCCAGCTGACCGTCGACCGAGCCGAAGGAAGCCACGTCTTCACCACGGACGGCCGCCGTCTGTTCGACGGCACCGCCGGTCTGTGGCACGCGAACGTCGGCCACGCCCGCCCTGAACTCGCGGAGGCCGCCTACGAGCAGATGCGGCGCCTGGAGACGTACCACATCTTCGGCCGCTACCTGAACGACCGAGCCGTCGAACTCGCTGAGCGCCTGGCCCGGCTCTCGCCCATCGACGACCCCAAGGTCATCCTCAACAGCGGCGGCTCCGATGCCATCGACGTCGCCTGCAAGCTCGCCCGCCGCCACTGGCAGCGCGAGGGACGCACCGGCAAGACGGCGATACTCAGCCGCGAGTTCGCCTACCACGGCTTGCACGCTTACGGCACCAGCATCGCCGGCCTCGACTTCAACCGCGCCGACTACGGCACCGAGTCCCTGGTGCCCGAGACCGCGCGCGTCTCGACCCACGACATCGAGGCGGTCGAGCGCACGGTGCGCGCCATCGGCCCGGAGAACATCGCGGCGATCGTGGCCGAGCCCATCCAGGGCACCGGCGGGGTCAACCCGCCCGCCCCCGGCTATCTGGAGGGGGTGCAGCGCATCTGCCGGGAGAACGACATTCTCCTGATCGTCGACGAGGTCATCACCGGGTTCGGACGCACGGGCCACATGTTCGCCTCCGAGCGGTACTGCATGCGGCCCGACCTGATCACCTTCGCCAAGGGCGTCACGTCCGGATACGCCCCGCTGGGCGGCGTCCTCGTCGCGCCCCACATCTGGCAGCCGTTCTACCGTGACTCCTCCGACACCCCCGTCTTCCGCCACGGCGCCACCTACGCCGGGCACGCGACCGCCTGCGCCGTCGCCCTGCGCAACCTCGACCTCCTCGACGAGGACAAGCTGCTGCCCCGAGTGACCGAACTGGAGCAGCTGCTGGCCCGCGAACTGAACGGCCTCACGGCCCGAACAGCGGTGGTGGAGACGCGGGTGGCGGGTTTCCTGGGCGGCATCACGCTCACGGACGACATCAGCGCCGAAGCGGTCACCGACGAACTGGTCGAACACGGTTTCATCACCCGACCGCTGCGCGGCAACACCGTTCAGATCAGCCCGCCGTTCATCACCACCGACGACGAGATCCGGCAGCTCGTGGCCGCCATCGACACCGTCCTCTCCGCCCAGGAAGCCAAGTGACCACCATGCGCACTTTCCCCGACGTCGATCTCACCGCCCTGGCCGACTCCGAGAAGGTCCTGGCCAACCTCGATCTCGCCGTGCCGGGTGTGAACCGCACCTTCGACGTCCACGATCCGGCCACCGGCCAGACGATCGCCCAGGTCCCCGACTTCGACGTCCAGCAGGCCCTCGTCGCCGTAGCCCGCGCCGACGAGGCCGGCCGCTCCTGGGCCGCCACCACCACCCGGCACCGCGCCGACATCCTGCGCACCTGGTACGACCTGATTCTCAGCAACGCCGAGATGATCGCCCTGCTCATCACCCGCGAGATGGGCAAGCCGCTCGCCGAGGCCCGCGGCGAAGTCACCTACGGCGCGGACTTCGTCCGCTGGTACGCCGAGGAAGCAGTACGCCCGGCCGGAAACTTCCGCGACGCTCCGGCCGGCGGGGCCCGTCTGTTCACCCGGCGCGCACCGGTGGGGCTGTCGGTCCTGATCACCCCGTGGAACTTCCCGCTCGCCATGGCCACCCGCAAAATCGCCCCGGCGCTGGCCGCCGGCTGCCCCGTCGTCATCAAACCCGCGCCCAACACCCCCCTGACCACGATCTTCGCGGTCCAACTCGCCATCGCAGCCGGTGTCCCCGCAGACCTGGTGCAGGTCGTCACCACCACCGAGGCCCCCGCCTTCAGCACCGCCGTGCTGGCCGATCCACGGGTGCGCAAGGTGTCCTTCACCGGTTCCACCAGGGTCGGCAAGGTCCTCCTGCGCGTCGCGGCCGACAACGTGCTGAAGAGCTCCATGGAACTGGGCGGAAACGCCCCGCTGCTGGTCTTCGACGACGCCGATCTGGAACGGGCAGTCGACGGGGCGTTCGCCGCCAAGATGCGCAACGGCGGCCAGTCCTGCATCGCCGCCAACCGCATCCTCGTCCAGGACGGAATCGCCGACGCCTTCGTCGACGCCCTCACCGACCGGCTGGCCGCCTTGCAAATCGGCAACGGACTCGCCCCCGGCGTGGGGCTCGGCCCGGTGATCGACCACAACGCCGTGACCAGACTCACCGGCCTGGTCGAGGACGCCACCCGCCGCGGCGCACACCTGCTCACCGGCGGCTCCGCTCCCAGCCACCCCGGCACGTTCTTCGAGCCGACACTCCTGGACCACGTACCGGCCGACGCCGACCTCGCCCGCACCGAGATCTTCGGGCCCGTCGCAGCCATCCAGCGCTTCTCCCACCAGGACGAGGCCATCGCCCGCGCCAATGACACCGAACACGGCCTGGCGGGCTACGTCTTCACCGAGAACCTCGACCGCGCCTTCAACGTGGCCGACCAACTGGCCACCGGCCTGGTCGGCATCAACCAGGGCGTCCCCTCGAACGCGGCCGCACCGTTCGGCGGCATCAAGCAGTCCGGCCTCGGACGCGAGGGCAGCAGCGAGGGGCTCGAGGAGTACGAGGAGATCCGCTACTACAACCTCTCTTTGCGCCCGACCAGTTGACAGGCCATCGTCGGCCCGCCGCAACAGTGTCGGGCTACGTGCTGGCGCACGAGGCGGGCGACGCCTTCACGATCAAGCAACTTCGCCGACGCGCGTACAGGCTTATGGAGCTTCTCGGGCTCCGTCGCGTCAGGCTCTACGACGCACGCTCGTCGTGCTTCACCTTCCTGGCCGACAACGGTGTCCCGGACCACATCCTCGCGCGATGGGCCGGACATACGAACGTAAAGGCGACCAAGCGGTGATACGTCAAGCCGGATGTAGAAGATCTTCGCGGAGCCGCCACCACTTGGGATCGCCTGCACGGGGGTGCGACGGAGGAGAAGGAGTGAGCCACGCGGACTATGAGCCGAGCGACTTGCGAGCCGTATGGCCTGCACGGATCGGGGCGAGGTGGATTCGGAGTCCGCGTGCTGGTGGACCGGTGGCTGTAACTGAGAGCATCCGGCTACGGCCAAGACTTCTACCAAGCGTTCACCGTTGTGGTGTTCAAGCTGCTGTTGCTGTGGTGTCGTTGAAGACGGCGAGGATGCGCGGGTAGTCCGGATGCTCGGGCAGCTCCAGACCTCCTGCCGGGTCGACCGTCTGGGCCGGGATTCGGTCGGCAAGGCTGGTGACGGTGGTGCGGGTGATGGCGAGGTGTTCCAGACGCAGTTCGGCCTCACGGAGTTGGGTCTGCAGGGTGTCGTCTGGGTGCGGAGATCGTCGGCGAGAGCCCGGGCGGCGTCCTCCTGAAGGTCGAGTGCCTGGAGGAGGGGGTTGAGGTTCACGCGCCGGCCACCTGCGGATCGCGCCAGGTGAGCGTGTTCGCGTCGGTGAGCCGACGGGCCATGACGTGGGTCATGGCCCAGTAGACGCGGGAGGTGGAGGAGGCCGGGCGGTGTTCGTAGTCGCGGACCAGGCGCCGGTGCAGTATCAGGGTCCCGAACGTCTGCTCCACCCGCCACCGGTTGGGCTGCGGAACGAATCCCCGCTCCTCAGGGTTGCGCCGGACGATCTCGACGTCGATGCCGAGTCCGGCCCCGTGCGTGACGACCTGGTTCTTGAAGCCCTGGTCGACCAGGGCCTTGCTGACCGAGCCGCCGGCCGCGACGGCGACCTGGTCGAGCAGAGCGACGCCGGCGGCGTTGTCGTGGACACTCGCGGCCAGCACGGTGACGGCGATGACCAGGCCCAGGACATCCACGGCCAGGCCCCGCTTGCGGCCCGGCACCCGTTTCGCGGCGTCTTTGCCTGTCGTGACCGAAGGGACCCCGGCGGCCGCCCGGACACTCTGGGTGTCCAGGATCACCAGGGTCGGGTCCTCTAATCGCCGGTTCCTCTCCCGCACCTGGCAGCGCAGGAGTTCATGGATCTGCTGGTCGGTGCCGTCGTCCCGCCAGGCGGCGAAGTAGTAGTACGTCGCGCTCTTCGGCGGCAGGTCGTTCGGCAACAGGGCCCACTGACAGCCGGTCCGGGACTGGTAGAGGATCGAGTTCACGATCTCCCGCATCGGATAGCGGCCCTGGTGGCCGCTGACGGAACGGTGCCGGTTCTTCCAGGCCGTGAGCACCGGCTCGATCAACGCCCACTGCTCGTCGGACAAGTCGCTCCGGTACGGCTTGCGTTCACTCACCCACCGATTTCAGCAGGCCACCGACACCGGACCGGAACGTTCCGGCTTCGCCCACACCATCAGGTGACACCAGAACCACTCATAGGCTCACGAACCGCCCACTTAGACCAGCCCTAGTTGTTCTGTCTTGGGAGGTTGTGGACGGGTGAGCCAGGTCTCGGCTGAGGGATCTTGAACAGGTGAGGGCCCTTCCGGTGGGGTGTGGATTGCGACGTCTACACCAAGAGAAAGGCCCTCGTGCCCCACCGTAATGCACCCCTGACCGAGACCGGCCGTCTGCGTCTGGCCCTCTGCGTGGTCGAGGACGGCTGGACCCTGCGCAGGGCCGCCGAACGTTTCCAGGTCTCACCGACCACGGCCCAGCGATGGGCGGACCGCTACCGGAAACTCGGCGCGGCGGGCATGAGCGACCGCTCGTCCAGACCGCATCACAGCCCGAGCCGGACCCCGACCCGCACCGAGCGGCGGATCATCAAGGTCCGTGGCCTGCGCCGCTGGGGACCGGCCCGCATCGCCTACCTGCTGCGATTGAACCCGTCCACCGTGCACCGGGTCCTGGCCCGCTACAAGCTGTCCCGTCTCGCTCATCTCGACCGGGCCACCGGACGGGTGATCCGCCGCTACGAACGGTCCGCGCCGGGCGAGTTGGTACATGTGGACATCAAGAAGCTCGGCAACATCCCCGACGGCGGCGGCCACAAGACCCTGGGCCGCCAGGCCGACCGCAAGACCCGCTCCGGCATGGGCTACAGCTACCTGCACAACGCCGTCGACGATCACTCCCGCCTCGCCTACAGCGAGATCCTCACCGACGAGAAGAAGGAAACCGCAACCGCCTTCTGGGACCGCGCCCAGACGTTCTTCGCCCAGGCCGGGATCACCGTCCAGCGCGTGCTGACCGACAACGGCTCCTGCTACCGCTCACGCGACTGGCGCGATGCCCTTGCCGCGGCCGGGATCACCCACAAGCGAACCCGCCCCTACCGGCCGCAAACGAACGGGAAGGTCGAACGCTTCAACCGCACCCTGCTGGACGAGTGGGCGTACGCCCGCCCCTACCGCACGGAGACCGAACGACGCGATGCATACCCCGGCTGGCTGCACACTTACAATCACCACCGCGGACACACCGCGCTGAAAGGCCAACCACCCGCCAGCCGCGTCCCCAACCTCACGGGTCAGTACACCTAGTTCCGCGGGCAGCTCGCTGCCTGACCGGGGTGAAGCACCGCACCGAGCACGACGACCTCGGCGACAGCCCTGACCCGGCCCGAACGCGCCGTGGGTCACGCCTGACCGCCGGAGGAGACCCCACCGCGTGCGGGAAACCGAGGCCGCCCACGATCTGCTGGTAGCCAGTAGGAGCGCGTCCTGGTGGGGACCGCGTTCACCCTGCGGGACCAGCAGCACCGCCCAGCCCCGGCCTGCTCCGCACGCCCCCCCGTTCCCCGGCTGAACCGCCGCCGGATGTCCGACGTCACCGACGGCCTCGTGCGCGGCCGCAAAGCGGCTCAGTCGGTGGCTTGGATTTCCTTCACCAGGCCTGCGACAAGATGCGCCCGTTCTGCCATCGTGTCTACCACCAGCCACTCGTGGTCGGCGTGGGCGCCTCCGCCGACCGCGCCGAGGCCATCGAGGGTGGGCACTCCGAGCGCCCCCGTGAAGTTGCCGTCGCTGCCGCCTCCGACCGCGACACCCTTGATCCCGGGCTGCAGCCGCTGGGCCATCTCGAACAGTTCAGCCGACGCCGACTCCGGCATGGGAGGACGTCCGACGGACCCTCGTACTGTGATCTCCGCGCCCTCCAGATACGGAGCGAGCGAGGCGAACCAGGCTTCGACCCGGTCCTTCTCCTCTGCGGATTCGACCCGGACATCGACCCATACGGTCGCCTCGGCGGGGATCACGTTGTCCGAAGTCCCCGCCGATGCCACGGTCGGCGACACGGTCGTCCCGATCTCCGGGCGGCCCAGCGCGGTGATGTCCAGAATCTGGTGCGCTGCCTCGACCAGCGCGTTCACTCCGGCTTCCGGCTCCAGCCCGGCGTGGGAGGCGCGGCCCTTGATCAGTACCTCGAATGTTCCGCATCCCTTGCGGCCCGTCTTGAGGTGTCCACCGTCGGCCGCGCCTTCGAAGACGAGAACTGCTCCGCAGGCACGTGCCCGTTCCTCGATCAGCGCCCTTGAGGAGGCCGATCCGACCTCTTCGTCCGCCGTGACCAGAATTTCCACACCGGACAGGTCATCCAGCGAGGCCAGGCCGTGGATGGCCTGCACCAGCCCGCCGAGCATGTCGAAGACGCCGGGGCCCGTCGCATGCCCGTCCTCGACACGGAACGGACGGCGCGCGAGCGTGCCCAGCGGGAAGACGGTGTCGTGGTGACCGAGGATGAGCACCTGAGGTTCGCCGCCCCCCGTCCAGTGGACATGCGGACCCGCCTCGCTCTCCAGCAGGACGGCCCGGCCGCCCAGGCGGCTTTCGATGAGCGCAGCGACAGCGCGCGCCGAGGCGTTGAGCGCATCCAGGTCACGCGAGGGTGACTCGACTTCGACGAGGATCCGCAGATCGTCCAGCATCGCGTCGACGCTCACACCAGTGCTTTCGTGCATGCTCATGTCCTCAAGATTAGGAGACACCCCCTCACGCGAGGAGGCTGTCCCGGATGGGGACCGGGAGACGCGGGGCGGTCATCTCTCGGGCGCCGTCCCCTTGCTTCCGTTGCGGAGAGCCGGACGGCTCGGTGATCGTCGCCGTTCAGCGGCGGGTCTGGGCCACGGAGCGAACAGAGTTCTCCAGGGCGGTCAGGAAGTGATCGTCGGTCTCCGCTGCCTGCGGCAGGGACAGTGTGACGAATCCGCTCTTTCCGATGTAGACGCCCCGCTCGATCATCTCGTGGAACAACAGCTCTACCGGTCGCTTGTCCGTACCGGCCAGGTCGGACGCGCGGACGATGGGGGCGTCCGTGGGGTGGATCCCCATGAGCGAGCCCCAACCGGTGGCCTGGAAGCCGTGCTCCCGGAGGATGCCGTCGGCCCGCTTCCGCAGGTCCTCACCGCGGTGGAACAACCCCTCGAGGCGCGACCGGGTGAGCACCGTGCTGAGCATGGCCGAACTGGCCGCCATGGAGAACCGGTTGTTGTTGAAGGTGCCGGAGTGGTCGAAGGAACGCTCCCCGCCGCGCGCGATCTGCAGCATCAGCTCCTCAGTGCCACCGACAACGCCGAAACCGAAGCCTCCACCGATGTACTTGCCCATCGTCGTCATGTCCGGGCGGACGCCGAGCAGGGCCTGACCGCCACCGTAGGACATACGGGAGGTCTGGACCTCGTCGAAGATGAGCACGCTGCCGTTCTCGTCACACAGGTCCCGAAGCCCCTGGAGGAAGCCCGGGACAGCCTGGATGCGGCCTCCGGATCCCAGCATCGGCTCAACCAGGACGCACCCGATCTGCTCGGGCCACTCCTGGAATGCCTCGCGTACAGAGTCGAGGTCGTTGTAGTCGCAGATGACCGCGTCCAGCGGAACATTGAGTGACGGGCGGCCGCGGCTGAAGCTGAGAAAACCGCCGTGGTATCCGCCGTCGAACACCAGCACCTTGCTGCGGTTGGCAGACTTCAGCGCGAGATTGATGGCCACGAGGTTGGCTTCGGTGCCGGAGCTGGTGAAACGCACAAGGTCCATCGAGGGAAAGCGTTCACACAGCATGCGAGCGACGTCGGCTTCCTCCGCCGCGACGGTGCCGAACGACCAGCCGTTCTCGAGAACCGATGCGACGGCTTCCCGTACTGCTTCAGGGTTGTGCCCGGCGAGGCCGACGCTGTAGTCCCCCAAGTAGTCGAGGTACTGATGACCGTCCACGTCCGTGAGCCGACATCCGGCAGCAGACGCGACCGTGAAGGGGAAGGGGTCGAAGTCGAGGACGGAGCGTGTGGTTCCCGAGGGCAGGAACGACCTGGCCCGTGTGTGCAGCTCTCGGCTGACCGGACGCTTTGCGGCGTATCGCTGGTGGGCGTTCTCCAACGCGTCTGTGCTCATGGTGCTCACTCCTGAATCAGGGTCTTCACAACCCGGTACGGGGATGTCTTGAACGGGGCAGCGCGCGGCAGGGACTTGGCGCCCACGCTCAGGCCTTGGAAGGGAGGGGTGCTTGTGGAGTTCGGGTGGACCACAGGCCTGTGGAGAGCACCGCCCCGATCACGACAGGTGCCATCCAGACCCAGGAACTGTCGTTGGAGACCGTGTAGCCAAGGATCACCGAAGACAGGGCCGCGCCTGTGATCATGGCAGCGCGGATGATCGCGTTGACACGGCCCAGCAGCTCGTTGGGGATGGCGTTGTACCGGTATTCGTTCGTGGTGACGTTCATCCCGCCCTCGCCCATCGACAGCAGGAAGAACCCTGCGATGGCGGCGACAGGGGAACCGAGGCACATGGCAACGCCGCCGAGGCCGCAGAAACCGAACCAGACGCCGACGCGGGTCTCAAGGCCCCGTTTCGGGGCGACGCGTGGAGTGACCCACGCTCCGACGGCAGCACCCAGGGCGCCCAGCCCGAGCGCCGTTCCTGTCGTCTCCGCACTCCAGTGCCAGCGTGTCTGCGCGATGACGACGAGCACGGTCGGCACGGCGCCGGCGCCGAGGTTGAAGATCGTCAAGGCTGCTGTGAGACGCCGTACCCGCTTGAGGCTCCAGAAGTAGCTGAAGCCGTTTGCCAGCATCTGGCGGAAGACACTCGGCCCTCGGTTCGCAGTGGCCTGGACCGGCAGTGACATCGCGGCGGCCGCAGTGATCAGGAATGTGGCGGCATCGATCCAGAGCGCGCCTTTCGGCCCAAGGGTGCTGATGACGACACCGACGACGGCCGGCCCCACGAAGCGCACGATGGAGATAGTGGTGGTGTAGTGGCTGTACGCCCTGGCCAGGGCGTGGGCCGGGGCGATCGACGGGATCAGACCGAAGTCGCTGGTCAGCTCGGAGGTCAGTCCGCCGCAGCCCACCAGGAAGAGCAGCACCAGTACGGGCAGGACGTTGTCTTCGGAGATGACGAGCGGCAGGAGCCCGACCATGAGGCACTGCGCCACTTCGGCCCAGATGAACACCTGGCGCCGGTTGAAGCGGTCGACGACCACACCGAAGAGGGGCGAGAGCGCGTAGGGCGCCAGCTGGACCCCGAAGCTCAGGGCGGCGACCACCTTGGAACCGGTGACGGTGAGCAGGATCCACGGCATGGCGACGTTCAGAAACGTGTTGCCGAGCTTGGAGACCGCAGACGCGCTGGTGAACACCCAGAAGTGGCGCATAGAGCCGGAATCTCCGGTCTGGCCGCCATCCTCCTGTGCAGCCTCACACGAGGTGTCGTCGTGCGTCATGATGCCTCGGCCTCCGGGGCCGAGTCGGGCTCTTCGTACTCGACGGTGAAGCGCTCGGTCAGGGCCTGCACCAGTGCGGGTATCTCACCGACCGAGTCGACCCGCAGGTGTGCCGTGGCGGCTCTGCTGGTGGAGTAGAGCATCCCTGAAATGCGGTCTCCCGGCCTCGCCGTGATGTCGACCTTCTCGACCTGTGGGAAGTCCGAGAACACGTCGGCGTCCGGCAC
The DNA here is from genome assembly GCF_058267695.1 of Streptomyces sp. DF42. NCBI lineage: Bacteria > Bacillati > Actinomycetota > Actinomycetes > Kitasatosporales > Streptomycetaceae > Streptomyces > Streptomyces sp. DF42. The sequence continues at coordinate 7,937,235 of NZ_CM177859.1, forward strand.
TCGGCTGACCACTCCCTGGCGCACGGGGAACATCAAGAACCCGAAGACACCCTCGGCTTCCCGCGGCGTCCACGCCAGCCGGCTGTTGAGCTCTGTGGTGAGGAAGTGCTTCCACACGTCGAACCCGTAGGCGCGCTGCAGGGTTTGCGGGATGCCTCCGCCTCCCGGTCGGCACGCGATCTCACCGACGACGAGTCCCTCTTGTGTACGGAACACCTCGAGGTGGGTGACGGCGGTCAGGGCCGGGTCGATCTGCTTGTGCTGCTCCATCCCGGCGAGGAACTGACGGTCGTCCAGGTCCTTGGTGACGCCGAGGTCGGCGAGGGTGTCGACGTAGGCGTTCTTGAGGCGGTCGTGCCACGGGTCCAGGTAGGCGCCGGTCTCGCGGCGCAGGTACGCCTCGATCGGCTGCACGTTGTGGCCGAGCTCCTGGGCGTAGGCGACGGTGTGCGTCTGGTACCAGGCAGGTTCCGTCGGGCGCTCGCCGTCCGGGGTGAACGGCGAGGGCAGGCGCGGGTCCAGGTCGATGTGGGAGAGGTCGACCAGCCAGGAGCCGGGGATCTTCGGGTTGAACTTCGGGCTGTGGAAGTGGTCCGGGGCGGAGAGACCGACGACCAGGCGGGCCGCGGCCGCGAGGAACGCGGTGTTGAGGTCCAGGCCCACTGCGAAGGGCAGCGTGCACTCCTCATCGCTGAGCGTGTCCACCGAGCGCACCCACTGGTACGCCTCCTCGTTCAGGAATCCGCCGCTCCAGCCGGAGTTCACGACGACGGGGTGTTCGGGGGTGGCTTCCGGTGGCGCCGGACCTTCGGTGTCCGCTGCTTGGCCAGCCATTTCCCGATGTCCATGCCGTGGACGGTGAGGCCGGGGAGGACGTCGGCCTGGCCTTCGTCGGCGACGAGTTCGCGCAGTGCGGCGTAGTGGCGTTGCCATTCGGCCGGCCATTGCGGGTTCCAGTCGTCGTCGATGGCTTCCAGTGCCGTCTTCCAGTCGGGGTGGTCGTCCAGCGCACCGGGCCGCCGCAAATTCGCGAGCCACATCCCCAATGGTCTGTCCAGCGCGGTGGCGGGGCGCGGTGCGCAGAGTGTCCAGTGCTGGTCGTAGTAGGCCTTGGCGGCCTCCAGGTTCTCCTGGAAGCGTTCATCGGCCAGGGACCAGACCATGCCGAGCTGCTCGAGCCGCCTCGCACGCTGGCCGGTCATCTGCCCTGCCCCGTACGCCCGCCACTGCTCCGCCACCCATTATGGTCGATGGAAAAGTGACCCCTTCCGCGATCGAGTGATATCAATCCGGCTTCAGGAGAGTGCCTCGGAGGTGTTCTTCAGCCAACGATCATGTAACGGCCTCCCGGACGCCGCATTGTCGGGGATGCTCACCGGGCAGGACTGCCGTACGGGCGGGTCATTCGGGTTGCTGGGTGGCCCAGGTGGCGATCTGGGCGCGGGAGGTGAAGCCGAGCTTGGTGAGGATGTGCTCGACGTGGGTTTCGGCGGTCCGTCGGGAGATCACCAGTTTGGCGGCGATCTCCTTGTTGCTCAGGCCCTGCGCGATCAGGGCCGCTACCTCGCGCTCCCGGCGCGTGGGTGTGAGCGCCCCGCCCGCCGCAGGCCCGGTCCTGATCCTGGCCGGGGCTCGGGTCGGCGCTTTCTCGCCCAGGGCATAGACGTAGGCATCCTCCCAGGAGAAGCCCTCGCCGATTGTGACGGCCGCCTGGAACGCGGCCTGCCCCAGTGCCTGGCGAGCCCGCTCCACGCACCGGTCGCGGGCGGCGAGCTCCCGGGGCGCCAGGAAATGCGGAGAGGTCTCCAGGACATCCCAGTGGAGTCGCGCCGCACCGAGCAGCCGGGCCGCCTGCTCGTGCCGGTCTTCCTCGCCCGCGATCCAGGCCAGCGCCTCGAGGCTGAAGGCGCAGCTGAGCCGATCGTTGGAGGCGCGCCCGAGGCGGAGGCATTCCTGCAGCAGCGCAGTGGCGCGGGGTAGGTTTCCCTGGCGGAGCATCTCGAGGCCGACGATGCACAGGGGGTAGGCCCTCACCCAGGTGTTGCCGATGTCCTCCCACAGGGCGATCGACTCTTCCCCGAGTTCGACGGATCGCGGGTCGCCGGACAGAGAGGCTGCCCGGGCGAGCACGTATAGCGAAATTCCGGTGCCGACGCGGTCGCCGAGTGCTCGATGGCGCTGCAGTGCCTCGGTGGCCAGGGCGACGCCGCCGGGCAGGTCGCCTTGGCTCATGGTGCACATGGCGGTCCACATGAGAGTCCGGGCCACCTCGCACTGATCGCCGAGCCGCTCGGCAAGGGCTCTTCCTTCCGCCAGCAGGGCAACGGCCTGAGCGGTGTCCTCCTGCTGGTTGGTGAACCAGCCGGCGACCCGCAGCGCTTTGGCCCGCTCGGGGCTGTCCTGGGTGTCCAGCGCGAGAGCCCGGCCGAGCCAGCTCCTGCCTTCGGTGAGGGCGCCGACGAGGTTCCAGTACAGCCCCAGTGCGCCGGCCATCGCCAGCGCCGTCCTGCTGTGACCGGAGTTCAGGCTGTATTCCAGGGCGGCGCGGATATTCGCATGGTCGGCCTCCAGCCGCGCCACCCACGGCTGTTGGCGGGCGTCGGACCAGTCGTTCTCGCCTTCCAGCACCAAGCGCCGGAACCAGTCGAGGTGCCGGCCCCGCCAGAGGTGCTCCTGGTCCCTGTCGGCCAGCTTCTCCCTCCCGTACAGGCGCAGCGTCTCGAACAGCCGGTAGCGCGTACTCGTGCCGCGTTCCTCGCACGTCAGGATCGACTTGTCCACCAGCCCGGTCACCAAGTCGAGGATCTCCGGGCCCCCGATACCATCGCCGGAGCACACCTCCTCGGCCGCCTCCAGGTCGAAGCCGTCGCGGAAGACAGACAGGCGCGTCCACAGTTGCCGCTCCTGCTCGGAGCACAGGTCAAAGCTCCAGTCGATCGTGGCGCGCAGAGTCTGCTGCCGGCGTGCGGCGGTTCGGTATCCGCTGGTCAGCAGCCCGAGCCGGTCATCGAGCCGATGCCGGATCTCCTGGGCCGACATCGCCCGTGCTCGCGCCGCCGCCAATTCGATGGCCAGGGGAATCCCGTCCAGCCGGTGGCAGATCTCGCCGATCACCTGGATCTTGTCCGCGGTCAGCACGAAATCCGGACGCGCTGACTCCGCGCGCTGGGTGAACAGGCTCACCGCCTCGCACCCCTGCGGCGGGGTCTTGGGGCCGGGCAGTGACAGGGGTGGCACGGGCAGGGTGGTTTCGCCCCGTACCCCCAGCCCCTGACGGCTCGTGGCCACGACCTTCAAACCCGGGCTGGCTTCCAGCAGCGCGCCGACCAGCGCGCTGCACGGATCGATTAGGTGCTCGCAGTTGTCCAGGACCAGCAGCACCTGCCGGCCCGCCAGGTGGTCGCGCAGGATCTCCAGCGGCGGACGGGGCGAGTACTCGCGCAGCCCCAGCGCGTCCACGACCGTCTGGCCCAGCAGCGTGCCGTCCGTGAGCTGGGCCAACTCCACCAGCCACACCCCCCCCGGGAAGGCGCGGCGCACCTGCGCGGCGACCCTGAGCGCCAGCCGCGTCTTGCCGATCCCGCCCGGACCCGTCAGCGTGACCAGCCGGCCACGCGACAGCAGGTCCTTGGCCTGGGACGCCTCACGCCGCCGACCGACGAAGCTCGTCAGTTCATCCGGCAGCATCCCCACAGTCCGAGAGCCGCTGGTCATGACCGAAGTCTATTCCGGGGTTCCGATGTATTTCGGTGACCAGGGATGGTGAGGGGCCGCTCGATGGCGGATTCCAGGCTATGAGTGATCGTCTTCCGGGTCTGTGGGCAGCCTCGCCCGATCCGGGGGTTTGCCGACCGTCTGGGCATGACCGTCTCGCTGGGGGGCCAGGTTCCCGCTCGTGACCGCACCTGATGATGTCCACCACCTGCTCACCGGCGCCGGCCAGGTCCTCGACGACCTGCCTGAGTTCCGCAGCTGAGGTGGCGCTCTAGTACACGAATATGGGGTTTGACCTGCGGATATGTCTGAGCGCACGCCGGATCGGCGTGTGTCTAGGCGGGGACGTTCGTGCTGGTCAGACGGGTGCGCCGGGTTCCAGGGTGATGACGCGCTTGGGCTCGGGGACGCCGAGCTTGGCGAGGATCGCGCGCTGGGCGGGGCTGGTCTCGGTGCGCTGACGGAAGGTCCCGGCGAGGCCGGTGAAGGTGCCGACGTGGTTGCGCTCGAGTTCCTCGCGCAGGTTCGTCCAGGTGTCCTCGCAGGTGGTCTCCGTGATGCGGATCAGGAGCAACGCGAGCCAGCAGAGCAGGACATGGGCGCGTATCCGGTCTTCCTTGCGGTGGTAGACGGGCCGCAGATCGATGATCGTCTTCATGTCTCGCCAGCCGCGTTCCACTTCCAGCAACTGTTTGTAGCCGGTCGCGATGTCCTCGGCGGACAGGTGCGGGTCGCTGCAGCGCAGGAGGAAGTTGCCGTCCAGTCGTTCCTCGGCCTTGATCGCCGCCTTGTCGATCCGCAGCAGTCCTTTCGGGGTGACGCGCAGGAAGCGGTTCAGGCCGGGCTTGGTGGACAGTCGTCCGCGCAGTTCGGCGCGCTTGGTCGCGCTCAGCTTGTCGGTGTTCGCGATCGTCTCGCCGAGCTGGGTGAGGAGGTCGACGCGGATCGCGGCGTCGCGCTTGGCCTGTTCGGGGTTGTGGCAGATCACGAACCGGTCGGCGGTGTCGTCGAGTTGGACCTGCTTGACCTGCATGTTGTCGGCAACGTGCGCGTATCGGCCTTGGCGGGACAGGGCGGCCTGGGCGGCGGGTGAGCTGGAGCGGATCTTCTCGCCGAGGATGTAGTGTCCGCCGGCCCGTTGCAGGAAGCGGCGGTTCTTCTCGGAGGCGAAGCCGCGGTCGGCGACCCACACCACGCGGGTCAGTTTCCACTCCCGCAAATCCTCGCGGACCTGGCGGATCAGCGCCGTATCGCCGGTGTTCCCCGGCCAGGACCAGACGCGGATCGGGATGCCGGTGCGGGTGACGGCCATGCCGAGGACAACTTGCGGCAGATCCGGGCGGTGGTCCTTGCTCTTGCCGTACGCGCGGAACGACTTGGGTGCAGTTCCTGTGAGGGTTCTGTTTTGATCATGCCGTGAGGCGGTATTGTGCCTGGTGGTTGCGGATGAACTCCTGCTCCTCGTGCCAGGCCCAGTAGGCGTCGAAGTCGCCGTTGGATCGCAGCGCGCGAAGCTTCAGCACGGCCTCGGCCCCGGCCAGGCCCCAGCGGGCACCGGTAATGTCCAGGCGGTCTTTCACCAGGTGGCGGCAGGCGCCCTCAATGATTCCAGTGGCGATGGGCCAGCCGGCCGCGAGCGCGGTGTCGTAGCGCAGGTATTCGGCCTTGTTGGTGAGGTGGGCCACGGCGTCGTCGATGCCCTTGTTCTTGCCCGCCGTGATGCCGGCGGCCGTCGCGGCCCCTTTGATCTGCTCGGCGGCCTGAATGGCGCCGCCGGCCAGGATGGTGCGGTCGGCGCGGGCGACCCATGCCTCGACGGTCTTGTCGCCGGTGGCGTGCAGGGCGTGGGCTGCGCCCCACAGATACTCCAGCACATGAATGATGTCGATGACGATGTGCACGCCGATGCCCCTGGCCGCGGCCTGCTCGTTGATCAGGTCGATCTCGTGGGGTGCGCCGTCGACCAGGGCCACCCAGGGCCGCGCGTGTTCGGGGTCGCGGTGCTCGGCCTGGTCGAACACCGCGGCGACGACTTCGGCGGCGGTGTCGTTCACCGAGCCGCACAGCCATTTGGAGCGGGCCTTCGGGCCTCTCCGGCGTTCGGGGTCGGCGATGACGTCGTCGACATCGCGCACGGCCGGCTCGGCGTCATAGACGGTGCCCAGGGTCGCCATCCTCTTGCGGCCGTTCTTCTCCCCGGAGGACAACCGCTTGTCCAGCTTGTTGCCGCCTTTCGCGGCGGCCGCCCTGGCCGTGGCCTCCCGCAGCGCCTCCGGCCTTATCACCACGCCCTTGCCGTCCACCGACAGCACCTGCAGCGTCGTGTCCGTGCACGGCACCGGGACGAGCGCGTCGTAGAACGCGTCGATGTCCCCGGCCGCGCCGACGGCCAATTCCAGGACCTGCCGGTACCCGACCCCGGCCCCGGTCAGGGCGTTGACCCGCTGGGCGGCCTCGGCGAACGAGCCGCGGGCGGCCTCGATCGCGGCCAGTTTCGCCACCCCGTGCGAATACATGCCGCCCGGCATGTTCAACACCGCGTCCGCGGGGCTGCCGGGTCTCCTACACCAGCGTCTACAGCCTCACCGACGAGATCATCCAGCCGGCCGCGCCCGAGCCGACCGCCGCGCTGGACGGCGCAGCCAACATCGCCGTCCAGGACATCTGCCCGGGCCGGTACGTGGGACACGTGCAGAGCGTCGTCGATGCCGCCTATTACGCCGTCGTCCTCGACGCCCTGAAGCATCGCGGTGCGGCGAGCGCCGGCCGGGTCAACCGCATGGCGTGCTTCGAGCGGTTCATGCCCTACGTGTCCGACGCCGAGGCCGTCGCCGGCATCGCGGCGGTGTACGCCATCGCGGGCGTCGTTCAGCAGCAGCACGACAAGGTCGACGCCGAACCGCCGCTCAAGCCGTATGTCCGGTAACCGGGGTTGTTGATGCCCCGACTCGCTTACCCTCTGGCGAGGCGCATGGCCACTGGCCATCGTCGAGCGGGAAACGGGGGCGTCGGTCACCGAGGCGGTGACCACCATCGCCGCGCGGCTCGACGCCCGCCGCGAGGAGCTGGCCGACTGCATCGTCGGCCGGATTCGCAGCGAGATCGCCGATTACCGGCTGGCCGACGACGAGCTCATCGCCGACGTCCGCTCGGTCACCGCGTCGCAGCTCGAGGTGTTGATCGCCCTGCTGCCCGACAGCCAGGACGCCGACGAGCGGGTGTTCGAGCCCGTGCGTGCCGGCGGCGCCCGGCGGGTGCACCAGGGCGTTTCGCTGGAGTCCTTCCAGCGCGCTGCGCGCCTGTGGGGACAGGTCATGTGGGAGACGGTGCTCGAGGAGAGCGACCCGGCCGACGCGGCCGAGCGGGAGGCCGCGCTCCTGATCGCGGGGCGGATCATGCGCCACGTCGACGAGATGTCGCGGCACGTGGCGGAGGCGTTCCTCAACGAGCTGCGGAGCGCGTGGAGCGACCGCGAGGTCGTCCGCCGCGACCTGCTCGACGACCTTGTGGCCGGCCAGGGCGACACCGAGCGCGTGCGCCGGCTGGCGCGTTCGCTGAAGCTCTCGCTCGCGACTCGCTACATGGTTATCGTCCTGCGCGGGCCGGAGGCGCTGGCCGAGGAGCAGGCCGACCAGGCGTTGGCGTCGCGTGTCGCCCTGCGCCGCACCGTCGAGCTTGCACGCCGTCATCTGCGGGCCGGCTGCTCGGCCGTGCTGGTGGGCATGCGTCACGGTGAGGTCGTCGCCCTGTGCCCGAGCGAGGAGGCCGAGGCCGTCGACGAGATCCGCCGCTGCGCCGTCACGCTCGCCGAAGCGCTGGTCGACGCCGAGGTGTGCGTCGGGGTCGGCGATTCGCACGCCGGCCTGGCCGGCATCGCCGCGTCCTACGCAGAGGCGCGCGACGCGGTCGACATCGCCGTCGGCATCGGCGTCACCGGGCGGCCGCTGTACTTCGACGAGGTCCTCATCGACCACATGATCCGCTCGACCCCGCACGCCGACCGCATCCTCGACTCGACGCTGCGGCCGCTGCTCGAGTAAGCAGGCCGAGCTCGTGCCGACCCTCCGCGCGTACGTGTCGAGCGGCTTCAATCTGACCCGCAGCGCCGAGGTGCTGCACGTCCACCCGAACACGGTCGTCTACCGGCTGCGGCGCATCCGCGAGCTGTTGGGCCGCGATCCCCAGACGCCGGACGATCTGCTGCTGCTCATCCTCGGCCTCAAACTCGTGGAGCTCCAAGCCCGGTGAACAAGACCCGAATCGCGATCATCCTCGGTGCCGTGCTGTGGCTCGCGCCGCCGGCCGCGGCGCAGTCGGAGTGCGCCAACCAGGACAAGGTCAAGGTTCCCGCGGCCGAGATGCAGCGCCTCGTGTGCCTGGCCGACATGACGACGACCGGCACGGCCGAGACCGATTACACGGACGCGAGCGACTGGGCGTCGCTGAGCCCGACGGGCCAGCCGAAGCCCAGCGGCGTGCCCGGCCTGCAGGTTGACGGCTACTTCAAGGACAGCTCGACCGCGAACAGCACGCACGGCTGGTTCCACGACTCTCAGTTCGTCATCCGGATGCCGGACAAGTGGAACGGCAAGCTCGTGATCACGGGGGCGCCCGGCGTGCGCAAGCAGTACGCCCAGGACGTCGAGATCTCCGACTACGTCCTCGACCGCGGCTACGCCTATGCGTCGACCGACAAGGGCAACGGCGGCACAAGCTTCTACAACGACGGTGTCGATCCCGGCGACGCCGGTGTCGAGTGGAACGCGCGCGTGACCGAGTTGACGATCGCCACCAAGGCGGTCATCGCGCAGTACTACGGCCGCGCTCCCGACCGGACCTACGTGACCGGCATCAGCCAGGGCGGCTACCTCACGCGCTGGCAGCTCGAGAACCGCCCGGACCTCTACGACGGCGGCGTCGACTGGGAGGGGACGTTCTGGAACGTCAGCACGCCGAACGTCTTCACCAACCTGGCCGCGGCGCTCAAGTACTACCCCAGCTTCCGCGCGACGCGCGACCGCGCCGCGCACGACGCGATGGCCCGCGCGGGCTTCGCTCCCGGTCGGAGTTCCTGTGGGAGGACCACTACGTCGTCTACTGGGACCTGACGCAGCGCACCTCCCGCGAGGAGTTCGATCCCTCCTACGACGGTGACCTCAAGGCTCCGTCAAAGCGGATCAAGCCCAGAGACGGGCCCGCTCGCCTCGGTCGCCAGGCCACCGCGCCACGCTGACGGCGACGATGACGCGACGTGGCGCTATCGCGACACGGCCGGGCGGCTGCTGTCGTTCGTCGAGGCGCGCGTGGTCAGCGAGGAGGGCGAGATCCTCCCTCGCGACGGGAAGCAGACGGGCGAGCTCGAGGTGCGCGGCCCGTGGGTCGCCACCGGCTACCTGGGCGTCGAGGCGCCCGAGAAGTTCCACGACGGCTGGCTGCGCACCGGCGACGTCGCCCTCGATCGACCCGGAGGGCTACGTCCGCATCACCGATCGCGCCAAGGACGTCATCAAGAGCGGTGGCGAGTGGATCTCCTCCGTCGAGCTGGAGAAGGAGCTCGTCGCGCACCCCGACGTCCTGGAAGCCGCCGTCATCGCGCGGCCCGACGAGCGCTGGACCGAGCGCCCGCTCGCCTGCGTGGTCCGCCGCGACGGCGCGGGCTGCGGCCCTGCCGAGCTGCGCGAGCACCTCTCCGGCCGCAAAATGGTGGCTGCCCGACGCCTTCGCGTTCATCGACGAGGTCCCGAAGACCGGCACGGGCAAGTACGACAAGAAGCTGCTGCGGGCCCGCCTCGCCGACGGCGACCTCGGACCCGTCGAGAGCGCGTAGGGAGTGAGGACGATGACGGCCCGTCAGGAAGAACCGGCGCGTTTCGAGCCGACGGAGAATAGGGTCGCGCCCGTGACGTCGGTAGGGGTGCTTGACGTGCAGGATCTGTATGTCTCATACGGTGGTGTCCGCGCGCTGCGCGGAGTGTCGCTGGGCGTGTCCGAGGGCGAGATCATCGCCGTGCTGGGCAACAACGGTGCGGGCAAGTCGACGCTCCTGCGGGCGATCTCCGGCACCCTCCCGGCGCATCGTGGCCGCGTGCAGTCCGGCTCGGTAACCGTGCTGGGCAAGAGCGTGGTTGCCGTGGACGCCGCAGACGTCGTCCGCGCGGGCGTCGTCCAGGTGCCGGAGGGCCGGCGCATCTTCGGCGACATGACGGTGCTGGAGAACCTGCGGGCGGGGACGTTCGGCCGCAGCGATCGCAAGACCGCGAACGAGGCCTACGACCGCGTCTATGACCTGTTCCCGCGCCTGAAGGAGCGCGGTACTCAGCGCGCCGGGCTGCTGTCCGGCGGCGAGCAGCAGATGCTGGCGATCGGCCGCGCCCTGATGAGCGATCCGAAGGTGCTGCTGCTGGACGAGCCGTCGCTGGGCCTGGCGCCGCAGCTGGTCGACAAGATCGGCGAGATCATCCAGCAGATCAACGAGCAGGGCACGGCTGTCGTCCTCGTGGAGCAGAACGCGGCGATGGCGTTGAAGATCGCGCATCGCGCGGTGGTCCTCGAGGTCGGCGAGGTGGCCCTCAGGGGCACGGCGAACGAGCTCGCGGAGAGCGACGAGGTGCGCCACCGCTACCTCGGCGTCGTCAGCGAGGAGGTCGTCGCGGTCGTCGAGGCGGAGCCGATCGAGCGTGCCACCAGCGGCACGCGTAATCCACAACGGCTGTGCGTCGAGAACGTCAGCGTGCGCTTCGGTGGCGTCAACGCGCTCAAGGACGTGTCGCTGAACGTGGAGCCTGGGACCACGCATGCGGTCATCGGTCCCAACGGCGCCGGCAAGTCGACGCTGCTGAACATCCTCACCGGCGTCTACCGGACCAACGAGGGCCGCCTGGTCTATGGCGAGAGGGAGCTGGTGGGGTTGCGGCCGCCGCAGATCGCCGCCTTGGGCGTCAGCCGCACCTTCCAGAACCTCGCGTTGTCGCCCTCGGTGACCGTGCGCGAGAACCTGCTGCTGGGGCGCCATCGCCTCTCGCGGACGGGCTTTGTCAGCAGCGGCCTGCGTCTGCCGCGAGCCCGCCGCGAGCTGGCCGAGCAGGAGCGCATCGTCGACGGGATCGGCGCCCTGTGGGGCCTCGAGGAATGCCTTGATGAGCGCATGGCCGGTCTGCCCTACGGCGTGCGCAAGCGCGCCGAGGTGGCGCGCGCTCTGTGCGCCGAGCCCGATGTCCTGCTGCTCGACGAGCCGGTGGCGGGCATGAACGCCGACGAGTCGGCCGAGATGGCGCGGTCGATCGTGCAGGTGCGCGAGTCGCTCGGGATCTCGATCGTGCTCGTCGAGCACGACATGCCGTTCGTCATGGGCCTGGCCGACCGGGTGACGGTGCTCGACTTCGGCGAGGTCATCGCCGAGGGCACGCCGGAGGAAGTCCAGCACGACCCCGAGGTGCTGCGCGCCTACCTCGGGTTCGAGGAAGGCACACGAGAGGCGCAGAAGGCAGTCGAATGAGCCAGTTCTTCGAGCTCTTCTTGAGCGGCCTGATGCTCGGGTGCATCTATGGGCTGATCGCCATGGGCTTCGTGATCGTCTTCAAGGCGACCAACGTCGTGAACTTCGCCCAGGCCTCGGTGGTGATGCTCGGCGCCTACCTGGTCGCCAAGTGGCACGACTCGCTCGGCTTCTTCGGCGCGATCGCCGTCGCCGCGGTCGTCTGCGCGGCTGCCGCGGCGCTGCTCGACCTGATCTTCGTGCGCCCGCTGCGCCGCCGCGGCGGCGGCGAGGACTCGCTGGCGATCATGACCATCGCGATTAACGTCCTGCTCGGGACCGAGCTCGTGCGCCTGGTCGGCACCGACATCCTGCCCTCCGGGGCGCCCTGGGGAACCAACACGACGGCCATCCTCGGCGCGGAGATCCCGCAGGCGCGGATCGCCGCGGCGCTCGTCGCGCTGGGGCTGATGTTCGTCTTCTACCTCGTCTTCACCCGCACGAACTGGGGCGTGGCGATGCGTGCGGCAGCGACCGATCCGGAGACCGCGTCGCTGATGGGCATCCGTCTGGGCCGCGTGGCCGGCGCGGCGTGGGCGATCGGCGGCGCGCTGGCGGCGATCGGCGGCGCGTTCTTCGTGAGCTTCCCGGCGAGCGGCGTGAGCAACCTGACGGGGCTGCTCGCGCTCGGCGCCATCCCGGCGGCGGTCCTCGGCGGCCTGGACTCCATGATCGGCGCGCTGGTCGGCGGGCTGCTGATCGGCGTCGCGTCGAGCCTCGCGGCGGGCTACCAGGACAACATCGCGTTCCTCGGGCGCGGGATGTCGAACGTTGTGCCCTACGTGATCCTGTTCGCGATCCTGCTGTGGCGGCCGTGGGGTCTGTTCGGCACGCGCGAGGTGACCCGTGTCTGATCTGGTCAAGCGCATCGGTGGCGCGCGAACGATCGGCTGGATCGTGCTGGTCGGCGTGCTGCTGTGGCTGCCGCAGTACGCGGAGGGCTTCTGGCTGCAGACCGGCCTGTTTGCCATGAGCGCCGCGATCGGGGCGATCGGCCTGACGCTGCTGGTCGGCGTCACCGGGCAGCTGTCGCTCGCCCACGCGTTCTTCATCGCGGTCGGCGCCTACGGCTACTGCTACTTCGCCGGCGACAGCAACGACGCCAGCGGTGGCGCCATCGCCACCGCCAGCGGCCTTGGTCTCCCGCCGCTGCTGGCCGCGGTGCTGGCGGTCCTCCTGGCCGGCCTGGTCGGCGCGGCGTTCAGCCCGATCGCCGGCCGCCTGAAGGGCATCTACCTCGGCCTGGCCTCGATCGGCCTCGTGTTCCTCGGCCTGCACATCCTCCAGAACGCGAAGGGGGTCACCGGCGGCTTCGCGGGGCGCGACGCAGCGCCGTTCGACCTCTTCGGCTTCCACTTCGCCAACACCCAGCCGGACAACTTCCTGGTCTTCGGCGTCCCCTACGGCCAGCTCGAGCGGCTGTGGTACCTGGGGCTGATCCTCGTCGCGCTGTCGGCGTGGTTCGCCCGCGGCCTGCTCAAGCACCGCCCGGGCCGCGCGCTGGAGGCGATCCGCGACAGCGAGATCGCGGCCGCGGTCATGGGCGTCAACGTCCCGGTCTATCGGGCCGCGGCGTTCGCCGTCAGCTCGATGTACGCGGGGCTGGCGGGGGTCTTCCTGGCCCTGGCCTTCGGCCGCATCGTCCCCGAGAGCTTCGGCTTCCTCTACTCGATCGACTTCCTGGTGATGATCGTGCTCGGCGGGCTGGGTTCCGTCGGCGGCGCGGTCATCGGAGCGGTGATCGTCACGGCGCTGCCCCAGATCCTCCTGCACTACGCCGACAGCCTGCCGCTCGTCGCGACGCCAGGCGCTTCGGGCCTCCAACCCGACCACGCGGCGCGGTTCCTCTACGGCACCGCCGTCGTCCTGGTCCTCATCTTCGCAAGCGATGGACTCGCCGGATTGGCAAGAAAGCGCCGGTCGGCATCAACCACTGTCAAGGAGAGCACTGCATGAACCAGTACAAGCAACTCGTCGGGACCGGACTGGTGGTGGCTGCGATGCTGCTGGCCGCCGGTTGTGGCGACAAGGGCTCGGACTCGAGCTCCAGCTCGTCGTCCGGCGGGTCGGGGGAGGTCAAGACCGGCCCCGGGATCACCGACAAGGGCATCAAGCTCGGTCTGCTGACCGATCTGTCCGGCGTCTTCGCGGCGCAGGCCGGCCCGATCACGCAGTCCACCCAGCTGTTCTGGGACGAGCAGAACGCCAAGGGCGGCGTGTGTGACCGCAAGGTCAGCCTGGTCATCAAGGACCACGGCTATGACCCGCAGAAGGCCGTCGTGCAGTACCGCGACATGGGGACGAACGTCGCCGCGCTGCAGCAGCTGCTGGGATCGCCGATCACCGCAGCGCTGCTGCCGCAGCTGAAGACCGATCGCATGCTCTCGCTGCTTGCGGCCTGGCCGTCGTCGCTGCTGGCCAACGATTTCATCGTCGAGATCGGCGCCCCGTACCCCATCGAGGTGATCAACGGGCTCGACTACCTCAAGGACGAAGGCAAGATCAAGGCGGGCGACAAGCTCGGCCACATCTACTTCGAGGGCGAGTACGGCGAGAACGGCCTCGTGGGCTCGAAGGCCTGGGCTGAGAAGAACGGCAGCACCGTCGTCGAGCAGAAGATCCTGCCTACCGACGAGGACATGACCGGCCCGATCAGCGCGCTCAAGCGTGCGGGCGTCAAGGCGATCGTCCTGACCACCGGTCCGACGCAGATGGCGTCGGCGGCCGGCATCGCGGGGGCACAGGGGCTCAACGTCCCGCTGCTGGGCAACAACCCGACGTACGACCCGGCGTTGCTGGGCACGCCCGCCGCGAAGGCGCTCATCGCCAACGCGGTCATCGCCGGCTCGGTCGCGCCGTGGACGCTCGACAAGTCCGCCGTCAAGGAGTCCGGGGCCGAGTTCGTCGCCAAGGAGGGCGAGAAGAACGCCAAGGGGTCGGTGATGTACGGCACGGCGATGGCCAAGGTCATGTACGAGATCCTCAACAAGGCCTGTGAGAACAAGGACCTTTCGCGTGAGGGCCTGATCAAGGCGACGCACGAGCTCTCGGACGTGGAAACCGGTGGTCTCATCGCCGGGCCGCTCGACTACACCAAGGTCGGTGAGCCGTCGACGCGCGCTGTGTACCTGTCCAAGCCGGCGAAGGTGACCGGTGGTTTGACGCCGATCGAGGGCACGTTCGAGTCCGAGACGGCCAAGAACTACGACGTGGCGGCGGGCTAACTGTTCTGTGCGAGGGCCGCCCACCCTCCGGCGCGCTCACCTACTTTGGTAGGACACCGAGCCGTCCGGAGGTCGGATGACGCCTCACCGTGCTCGCGGTCCAGCAGCGAAGCCGCGACGCTTCGCTCGTGGGCGGGTCACAGCACGAGCGGTTCCCCTTTGACACGGGCCGGACCGCCCTTCAGCCTCTTGGGCGCGGAGGTTCTCCGCGGACTGGAGGGGCTGGTACCGCTCGCCTCCTGGTCCACGGAGGCGGTGCTGCCGGTCGGCGGCAGCTTCCTGTCCCCGGCCCGCGGTTCGCTGCGCGCCGACATGGTGTTCGCCTCGCCCGGTCACGTGGTGGTGCCGCTGCTGTTTGTGGAGGTCGACAACGGGACCGAGGGCCCGCCGATCGTGGCGGACAAGATCGAGCGCTACCGCCGGTTCTTCGCCCGCCGCGTGTCCACCGGCACGGGCAACGGGCGGGAGGTGCCGCTGTGGCGGACCGTGTGGCCGGCCTCGCCACGCGACGGCTACCCGCCGGCGGCGCTGGTCTTCACGAAGAACGTTCAGGCGGTGAAGATCCTCGGCATCGCACCGAGGCGAGGACCGGCCGCGTCACCCGGCAGACCGTCTACGCGATCACGGATATGACCGCGCGTGAGGCGTCGCCGCAGCTGATCGGCCGTCTTGCCAGGTCGCAGTGGGGCATCGAGGCGGTGCACCACGTGAGGGACACGACGTTCGCCGAGGACGCCTCCAAGATCCGGACCGGGCACGGGCCCGAGAACATGGCGACGCTGCGGAACCTCGCGATCAACACCCTCCGGGATGCCGGCTGTCGCAGTATCGCCGCAGGACTGCGGGAGGTCTCCCACATGCCGTTCACCCGCCCGCTGGACCTGCTCGGACTGTCCTGACCTGCAACGCGACATGATCAATCTGACTTTGAATCAGCCCTGCGGGCAGAACCCTGACCAGCACCGACACCGGGCTCGCGCGATCGACGACTACCCGCCGAAGATCGGGGAACTGGTGGTCCGCTCGCGGCAACCGCGCGGACGTGGTCCACAAGCGGATCACCGCGATGGGCTTCATGGGCGGGAAACGCACCACCCGCCGCACCGTCGCCGAGGTAAAAGCCCAGTTCAGGGCCGGTAGGCGTCGGATCTACCGGCCGTGAGCGCGTCCGGGCAGGCACCGCCTCCATATCCCGGAGTTGCGCGGTAGCGCGGTAGCGCGGTAGCGCACAAGAGTCTTCACGCTCGACCACGGCATCCAGACAGGGATTCAAGTTCGGGAGGGGAGCCGAGCTGGACTGCCGCTGTCTTCAGGCGGCGGTCGGGAGCGTCGCCCAGTAGGTGGCGCCATGGGGGTGGGCGAGGGTGCCGTGGGTAGTGGTGACCGCGTCGATAATGCCCAAGCCGCGCCCGTGTTCGCCGGCCTCGCGCGAGGCCGTCCACTCGCTTTCGCACGCGGCGGGCCCACCGTCGTCCACCTCCACCCGCAACTGCCGGCAGCCGGGATCGTGGATCAAGTGCAGGACGAGCGGAGGCCGGGCGTGCTCGACAGCGTTGGTGACCAGCTCAGAGACGACCAGCAGCGCCACCTCAGCCGCCGCCTCGTCCACGTGCCAGTCCTCAAGGATCGCAGCGCTGATCTCACGGGCGGCACCGGCTGCTTGCGGACGGTGTGGCAACGACCTGGCGTGACTAGTGTGACCTTGTGGAGCCAGCCCGATCACCGGCATCCGCACCCGCGAACCCCGTACCCCCCGGGCGCCGGCAACGCTGACCGGATCGGGCGCGGTGGCCGTGCCACCGGTCTGCCCGGTGAGGCTGTCTGTGATTGCGTACATGTCGATCGCTTCCTAGGGGAATCTCTGACTCCAACCTCTCCCTCCGCCCATCCACGTACATCGAGGGAAATGCCTACGCAACTACGTATTCCACGCTCCCCTCACATCTCTAGTAGGGCTTTGTTACGCGGCTGCGCCGACCGGTCGTCACTGCCAGCGATGTCACCGCCACAGTAGGGGAGGTCACCGACACAGCTCCGGTCCCTCGCCCCTTCTGTAGGCTGCTGAGGCGGGGTCATGGGGTGAGAGAGGCGGCCAACGCGTGCCGCGCGTGCCGCGTGGCGGGCGTGGCGCGGTTTCACGCACGCGCGGTGCGCGCGTGAGGGCGCGCCGCGGACGGGTCGGCCGGGCGGGTGCGTCACGGCACCGGTGTCACTGCGTCGGTCACTGCTCGGGTGCGGCGGGGCCGGCCCCGAGCACGCGGCGCCCGGGAAGCGCGTGCGCGGGCTTCGGCTCGGCGGCGGCCGGGACGGCGGGCAGGCGTTCGGCGGCGAGCTGGCCACGCGGCGCCGGCGCAGGGTCGGTGTCTGGCGTGCGGGACGCATCGGCGCGGACGGGTCCGGTGCCCAGCGGGCGGCGGTCGGTCATCGCCCGATCATCGCCGCGCCGGGAAGTTCTTCATCACCGCCACGGCCCGGCGCTCCGGCGGGCTCCAAGGCGCGCGCGTGGCGTGCGCGTGCGAGGCGGTGAACTCGCGGTGCGTGGCGGGCAGCTGCTCGTGTTCCTGGCCGTCGTCGTCGCGGCCGGGTGCAGCGCAGCATTTGCACGGCCCGGTGCGCCCGGGTCCGGGCAAGCCGCACCGGTCCCCTGTGGTTGCCCCTGTGGTTTCTCCTGCGATCCCCCTGCGGTGCCCGGGGCTTGCCCGGCCCGTGTTTACGCAGATCAGCGCTGCGTTCCGGGCCCCGGGCCTGCCTCGAAATCCTTCTGTCCTGCATGATCAGGGCTGGACAGAGGGGTGTCCCGATGGGAGGGGGCGCCGGGAGGGGAGGGCCGGACGGGTGGGCGGTTCGAAGCTGCGCCGGTACGGGTCGACGGGCCGGACGCGCACGATGTGCCTGGCCGCGCTCGGGGTGGTCAAGGTCGCGACGCCGGACCAGATACGCCGGCTGATGTGCCCGGGCACGAAGGATGCGGCGACCGTGCGCGGCGGGCTGAAGGACCTGGAGACCGAGAAGCTCGTGATCTCGCCGGGCAGCGCGGTGCGCGTCAACGACGACGGCGTGCGAGTGACCGAGAAGCTGTGGACGCTGACCCCGGCCGGGCTGGACGCGGCGGCCGTGGTCCTGGACCGCCAGGCCCGGGAGATGGGCGGCACCGCGAAGGCGGCAGCGGCTTCCGGCGCGAAGCACGCCCGGGCGGTGACCGACGTCCTGGACGCGTTCCTGCAGACCCCGCCCGAGCCGACGCAGCCCGTCGCCCGCAAGCACCAGTTCGCCCCCGCCACGCCGTACGAGCCGGCCGCGAGGCCGGAGGGGCTGGGCCCGCTCACGGCCTGGTCCACGGAGGCGGTGCTGCCGGTCGGCGGCACGTTCCTGTCCCCGGCCCGCGGTTCGCTGCGCGCCGACATGGTGTTCGCCGCGCCCGGCCACGACGTGCCGCTGTTGTTCGTGGAGGTCGACAACGGCACAGAGGGCCCGCCGATCGTGGCGGACAAGATCGGGCGCTACCGCCGGTTCTTCGCCCGCCGTGTCTCCGCCGGCACGGGCAACGGGCGCGAGGTGGCGCTGTGGCGGACCGTGTGGCCCGACAGCCCCCGCGACGGCTTCCCGCCGGTGGCGCTGGTGTTCACGAGGAACGTCGGGCAGCTCGCCATGCAGACCCGCATGAGCGAGGTCGGCGAACTCGCCCGCGAGCACTGGCGCGGCGAGTGGAACGGCGACGGCTACGCACCCGAGGGGTAGAAGCCGGACGGCTACCGCGACTACGACGGCACGGTGCCGCTGCTGGCCACCACGCTGCGCCTGCTCGCCACGCACGGCCCGCACGGCCCGGTGTGGTGGCGCTACGGCCATACGGCCTGGCAGAGCCTCACGGACGCCCTCGACAACCCCGACGACTACCGCGCCTACTCGGTGCGCGCGGACGCCCGCCGCAAGGCGCAGGAGGACGAACTCGAGCGCGCCCGGCGCGAGCGGGAAGAGGAGCGCGGCCGGATGGAGGCCGGGAAGTGGGTGTGCCCGACCTGCGAGCGGTACGTGTACCCCGCCGACGGGCTGACGTCCGGCGGGGAGTGCCGCCCCTGCCTGAACCGCCGCGAGCGCGCCGCCGCCGAAGCCGCCCAGCAGCAGCCGGACCAGCCACCGACCGGCGGCGGCATCTTCGGCCGGCGCCGCCGCACCTGATCGCGCGCCCTGCGATCCGCAGGCAACCCCCCCTGCCCATTCGCCATTTCCCAGGCACGCGCTCCTTGCCGCCCCTCAGTCGTGTTCACCCTCCTGACGCGCCAGGGCGGGTAGGGATGGTGGTGGGGGTTTAGCGGCGTAGTGCCTTTCAGGCCGAGCGGCTGGCGTTCGTTCTGCATGGCCCGGATAACGGTGTGCGGCCGAGTGAGTCGGGCGGGCACGGGGACGGGGTCGAGGAGGGCAAGGCGCCAGGCGGGGATGTCGACGAGTTTGATCTCATACCCGCCGCTGCACCAACCCCCGTACAGCTCCTTCATCTCCGGAATCCTTCCGGATCTGCGTGCGGCGGCGACGCGGGACGGCCACTTCTCCAAGTCGGGACCGCTGCCGCTCTTGACGATTCGGCCGCCGGCCTCCGCGAGCTCCTGTAACAGCTGCTCCGTGAGCGTCATACGAGGCTGTGAGGGAGGGTCTGGCTTCCGCCCGGCGGCCGGAGTTGCCTGTGCTCGGGTGACCTGGGGTCGTGGGGCGGCGGCCTGAGTCTTCCGCGGGCGTGATCCGCGGGGAGGGTATGTGCCGTGTGCCAGGTAGTGCTGGCCGGCGCTCGTCAGGGCGACGCTCCACTGCCCGGCCTTCCGGGAGACCGTCACCAGACCCCGGTTGTGCAGTGCCTGACAGGTGGTCTTGTAGGAGCTCGTCTCCCATACGCCGGCAGGACACCCGGCCCCCACCCACTGCAACACCGAGAGCTGCCGCTCATTGACCCGCCGTTCCAATGGTCCCCCTTCGACTCGAAGTGACGTACGACGGCGGCATGGTGTCAGTTCCGTTGGCAGGCGACCGGTGCTTCGACTCGATTCGTCCGAACGAGCGAGCTGACGTGGCTGCAAGCCGGATAGACGGAGAACGGTAGGTGGGTGCTGTCCTGCGGCGGGGTCTGACTCCTGAGATGCCTGACCAGAGTGCCCTGCTCACACTGTGTCGACCACCGGCCGGGGGCGGTGCGTTGCTGGTCTCGGGCTGACCGGGCGTGTCTCGATAGGGGCTTGCCGGAAAGGCGTCATCACGATTCTGACCGTCCGCACGGCCCGGTACCGGCTAGCGATAAGCCGTCAGCCTGAAAGGGAACGAGCGTGATCGGCACACCCTCCGCTTCGCGTTCTCGTCGCCGCCGGTCGGCGAGGGAGGTGGTCCTGGGAGTGGACACGCACCGGGATGCCCATGTGGCCGCTGTGCTCTCCCTGGTGGGGGAAGTGATCGGCACCGAGGAGTTCCCGGCCACCGCGGCTGGATACCGAGACTTGCTGGGGTGGGCCAGGGCGTCGGGTACGGTGCGCCGGGCCGGAGTGGAAGGGACCGGTTCCTTCGGGGCGGCCCTGTCCCGCTACCTGCTGGCCCAGGGCGTAGACGTTTTCGATGTGAATCGGTTCGACCGGGCCGACCGCCGTCGGCGCGGCAAGTCCGACCCGCTCGATGCCGAGAACGCGGCCCGGGCGGTGCTGAGCGGGCGGGCGCACGCCCAGGCCAAGACGGGCGATGGGCCAGTGGAGATCGCCCGGATGTACAAGCTGGCCAAGGACTCGGCGGTCAAGGCCCGCACCCAGGCGATCAACCAACTCAAGGCCGTCCTCATCCGTGCCGATCCGCAGCTGAGAGAGGAACTTGCCGGGCTGGGCAACGCAGAACTCTTCCGCACCTGCGCCGGGCTCGTCGACGACAGCCTGAACCACGAGGCCGACGAAGGGGCGGTGCTCCACGCCACCCACGTCACCCTGGGTCTCCTGGCCCGGCGCATCAGGCAGCTCAGCGACGAGGTCCGGGAGCTGGAAGGCCGCCTGACCCGGCTGGTGGAGCGCCACGCTCCGCAGCTGCTCGAGGTGGTGGGCATCGGTCCGGACACCGCCGTCACTTTGCTGATCACGATCGGGGACAACCCGGAACGCCTGGGCACTGAGGCGTCCTTTGCGGCGCTGTGCGGTGTCAGCCCAGTCGAGCGTTCCTCGGGCAGTCGGCAGTACCGTCGCCTCAACCGGGGCGGCGACCGACAAGCTAACGCAGCCCTGCACCGGATCGTGCAGACTCGCCTGCGCGTCGACCCGCGCACCCAGGACTACTACGAACGTCGCAGCAAGGAGGGCAAGACCCGGCGCGAGATAGTCCGAAGCCTCAAGCGCTATGCGGCCCGGGAGGTTTTCCACCTGGTCAGACCTGTGCAGTCGTGACCTCCGTTATAGGGGCAGTGTGCGACGAAAAGCCCCGCAGGTGCGGCTCTGCGGGGCTGCTGAGTAGGCGGGATTCACTGTCCGTCGCGGGCACCGTTGCACTCGGGTTCTCCTCTCTTGAGCACCCGAAGCAAGGACGCGGTGACGACACGTGTTTTACGGCCGACGCGCAGCATCCGACCCGGGAACTCTTCGCGCCCAATCGGGTCGTATCCTTCACATCTGCAAAGCCCAACCTGTCGGCGCCTGTGGAGGCGTCCGCGGCACTGTCTGTTCCCTCCGATGTTGCGCGGCCCGCGTGGAGCGATCGCGACGGCATTGCCGGAGGCGACGGTCGCCAGCCTGCCATGCGTCACCGCGGAGGACTTTGCCCGCCTCACCGCGCGACCGGATCGCTCCTTTGGGCCTTGTGACTGGTGGCATCCTTAGGGCTCGCAGAGAATCAACGTGTTGATTTGATCTCCGTGGGGCTGGTGTCCGCGAGGAACGCGGTGACGTCAGCGGGCGTGCGAAACCTGGCTGTCGAGGGTGGAATTGTGTAGCCGTGCTCGGCCATGAGGGGCTGAACCTGGTGAACGGCCCTGGTGAGGGTGCTGCCGTTGACTCCGAAGAGCTGGGCGAGCAGGTCTCGGGTGCCGAGTTTGCGCAGGTAGAGCACCGTGGCCAGGACTCTGTCGGCGGTGGTGAGCTTGTCCTTCGCCCCTGCGCCGCGAGCACGGACGCGGTCACCACCTCGTTGCCGGAGTCGTCCCTGCTCGCGTAACTCATCGATTTTCGTGGCCAGTTGGTCGACGAGTTCGTTCAGCGCCGGCTCGGGCATGCCGGTCAGTTCGGGGTTGCGCAGACACCCGGCGCCGGGTGGCAGGGATGGGCCGGCTAACCGTGGGCATTTGGCTTCACCGGCTCCGCTGGTGATGTCGCGAGGCTGTGGGCGGAGCGTGTAGTTCCAGTCGCCGTGGAATCGGTGCCGGTGCATGGGCAGGGCGTCGATGTCGCTGTCTGTGACCTTGATGCCGATGTCGTAGGTGCCCGGGTCGAGTTCGGCGTGGACTTTCAGTCCTGCGTGGGTGGTGGTCGCGGCGATGCTGTTCACGATCACGTCATGGCTGGTCAGCGGGCGACCGCGCCAGTTCATGGAGATGTGGGAGAAGAGCCGGTGGTGAAGTCGGCCCGGGGCGCGGTCTCGTCTTTCGATCGAGCCGTTTCCCCGGAGCCGCTTCCCGCACCCGGCGTGCCGCTCTCACGGCACCGGGCGCTCCACAAGTCCCGTTCGACTATAGATAGTTGTCTTCATCCGGTGGTCGGCCAGGGTGGAGGGATGACCGTTCCCCGGTATCGGTAGCGCGTGGTGCGCACTTTGCCGGGATCGAACAGTGTCCGTTCCTCTCCTGATGGCCACCAACCTCCACCGCAGTAGCGGCGGCGGAGGTCCTTCCTGTTGATCCGGTGGTGCTTGCGGCGCAGCCACTTCATGACCTGGCTCCATGTGTACGAGCTGAGGTACTGGAAGGTCGCGCTGGACACCCCGGGGCGGAAGTACATGCACCAGCCGAACAGCATCTTGTTGATCTGGATGAGCAGTTCGTCCAGCGGCAGGCCGGTGGCTGTTCCGCGGCGGATCGCCTTGACCTTGTCCATCGCGGCCTTGAGGGCCTTGCGCGAGGGATAGGTGTAGACGTAGCAGCGGCTGGACCCCCGTTTGCGGTGGCGCTGGATGTGCCACCCGAGGAAGTCCAGCCCTTCGTCGATATGGGTGATCAGGGTCTTCTCCACGGACAGGCGCAAACCCATCGTGGACAACACCTCCGCGATTTCTTCGCGCAGAGCTTCGGCGTCGTCCTTGGTGCCGGAGACCATCAGGCACCAGTCATCCGCGTACCTGGAAAGCCGGTAGTTGGGGAGACCTTGACGACGTCGCTTGGCCCTCGCCCAGGGCGTGGACCCCGGCCCTCCCGGCGACTGGGCGATGCACTCGTCCAGGACCGACAGCGCCACGTTGCTCATCAACGGCGAGAGAATCGAACCCTGTGGGGTACCGGCGGTGGTCTCCCGAAGCAGGCGATCCTCTCCGAGGATGCCCGACTTCAAGAACGCCTTCACCAAGGCCAGGACGCGGTTGTCTCCGACGCGCTTGCGCACCCGACCCATCAGAGCGGAGTGTGAAATCTCGTCGAAGCAGGCCTTGATATCACCCTCCACGATCCACTCATACGACTTGGACGTGAAGAAGCGCACCTCGGCCACCGCGTCATGAGCCCGGCGGTTCGGACGGAACCCGTAGGAGCACGGGAGGAAATCCGTCTCGAAGATCGGCTCCAGCACCAGCTTCAGGGATGCCTGCACCACCCGGTCCGCGATCGTGGCGATCCCCAGCCGGCGCAACTTGCCCCCCGGCTTGGGGATCATTCGCTCCCGCACCGGCAGCGGACGGAAACTACGGTCCTTGATGCTGTCCCGCAGCCCGCCGAGGAACTCCTCGACGCCCGTCCGCTCCACGATGGAGGCCGCAGTACGGCCATCCACCCCGGCGGTCTTCGCCCCCCTGTTGCCCCGCACTCGATCCCACGCGACCAGCAAGAACGCGGGATCGGCGACAAGGTTGAACAAGTCATCGAACCTGCGATGAGGATCATCACGGGCCCAACGGTGCAGCTTCGTCTGGATCTCCAGTACCCGTCGCTCCGCCACATACGTGACGGCCTCAAGTTCGTCGGTGTTCACCGGCGAAAACCTCCTGGTCTTCCAGTACTTCGGCCACTGACTTGCTGGCCCCCTTCGCCATGTGCGCACCTCTCGTGCGCTCGGACTACTACGGGGCCTCCGCCACGTCCTGGAGCCGTCGGTTGACGACGGGCCTGCCCACCGACTGACTGGATGTCAGCCGGGAAGGGCGCCTCCAGCACGCTTCCCACGTTCACCACTCTCCGGTCGACGAGCGAGCCGCCCAGCTCTACCCCGACAGCATCGCCACGCCTACGCCGCAGGCATTCAGCGTGGCCTCCTCACCAGCATCGAAAGACCGGCTTCGAAGTCGCCGCCCAAGAGGGCGGCGTGCGCTGCACCCGGCCCATATCCTCCAGATTGGAGCCGGTGGAACACTTACGGGACGTCAGGCACTGGTTCCTCTCGTACGGCGTCTCGTCTTGCTTGCCGGACACGCGCCGTCTGGAAGTACCGACGCGCTCCGTCGTTGTCAGGGCTGCTCCCACCTCTCCGTGCGTCTCCACGGATCGGCTGCCCTCAGCTTCACCGAGTTGCTGCGACAGCCCGGCGGCAGGGTTCTTTCACCCCTGCCCGGTAACAGTGGCGCCTCGTGGCGCACCTCGATCTTGTTCCACTTCGAGGTGCCTGGCGGCATGTGGCAGACCGTGATGTCCAAGCCCGTCTCGGGGGCCAGGGCTGCGAGTTCGGCCTTCCAGGCGCGGGTGCGGTAGCCGTTGGAACCGCCTGCGTCCGCAGTGATCAGCAGACGCGTGGCGGCGGGATAGTCGTGACGTCCGCGGGCCTGCCACCATCGGCGAATGGAGGCAACAGCGAACGCGGCAGTGTCGTGATCAGTGCCGACGCTGACCCAGCCGGTATTCGCGGCGATGTCGTAGATCCCGTACGGGATCGCCTTGCCCGGTCCCTGACGGTCCAGGAAATCGTGCGTCCTGACCAGTACGGGATCACCGGTTGGCCGCCACTGGCGGCCCGCATTCTTGTAGTCGCCGACGAGTTCCTTCTTCTTCGCGTCCACACTGATCACCGGCTGACCGGCATCCATGTGTTGTCTGGCCCGCTCGTTGATGTAACGGAACTGGGCATCACGGTCCGGGTGCTGCTTACCCTCGATGGTCTTGGCGCCGGCCTGCAGACACCTCAGGCGCTCAATGTGTCAAGCAGCTGCGGCGAGAGCGGTCGGAAAGGCCGTGTGTTCGTCGAACAGCGTGTGGAGCTGGAGGCAGTGGTAGAGCTGGCCGAGCATGCGGTTGAAGAGGTTGCGTTGGGCGGCGGCGTGCCAGTCTCCGTGGTCGTCGCGCCGTCGCCGGTAGTGGGCCTTGGCGCCGGGCGAGGCGGTGATGGAGGCGAAGGCCCAGAGGTAGCCGGCGTGGTTGAGTCGGTCGTTCTTCACCCAGCGCCGGGTGATGCTCGACTTCTTGCCGGATGCCCTGGTGATGGGCGAGGCACCGGCGTACGCCTTCAGACCGCGGGCGTCGGCGAAGCGGGCCTTGTCGTCTCCGATCTCGGCGAGCACCCGGGCGCCGAGCTGGACGCCGAGGCCGGGGAAGCTGAGGATGATCTCAGCGTCCGGGTGCTGAGGGAAAGCCTCTTCGACCGCCTCGGCGAGGTCGTCGGCGGCGGTGCAGGCGGCCTTCAACTGGACCAGGAGCGCGAGCATTTGCTTGCCCAGGGCGGCCTCGACCAGTGACGGCTGGTGAGCGTAGTCGGCACGGAAGACATCACGAAGCCGCTCGGCTTCGGCTGTAATGCCGCGCTTGCGGCCGGCCCGCTTGAGCGCGGCCTCCAGCTGCGTGCGGGTCAGTCGTGCGGCCCGGGTCGGAGTCGTGGCTGCCTTCAGGAGCTCTCGGGCCTCCGGCCGGCACAGGCCGTTGCGCCAGGGCTCGAAGGCCGCCAGGGCGGACGGGTAGTACTCCCGCAACAGCGAGCGGAGCTGGTTGGACAGCTGTTGCCGGTTCCAGAGCGAGTCCTGCTGAGCGCGGGCGAGGACGGCGACGGCGCGGCCGAGGTCGCTGTCGTTGGGCAGCGGCCGGTGGGCGTGCATGTCGGTGCGCAGGATGTTGGCGAGTACGAGGGCGTCGCCGGGGTCGGACTTCTTGCGCGAGACCGAGTGCCGGTCGCGGTAGCGGGCCGCGGCCATCGGGTTGATCGCGAAGACCTGGCGCTTGCCGGTCCGCAACACCGCCACGAGCAGGCCGCGGGAAGTCTCGATCGAGACCGGGATCGGGTTCTCCTCGCTGTCGCCGTACTCGACCAGCAGATCCAGGAGGATCTTGTAGCCCGCGGCGTCGTCGGTGATGTGCCGCTTGGCCAGTAACTGACCGCTGTCGTCGACCAGGGCGACGTCGTGTGTCCGCTCGGCCCAGTCAATGCCGCAGTAGATCAAGATATTCCTCCCCATGGTGCAGTTTCTGCAGGTCACGAGCTCATGCGGAACCACGCAGCGACCTAATCCCAGGACTCAGCACAGAGCCGGTCCGCCACCTCAGTAGCTGTTCGTGGCACCAGCTCACCCCACGGGCCTCGGTCTAATGCGGGAGCTCAGACGGCTCGGGCTTCACAAGAGGTCACCATGCAGCAGGCTCGCACCACCAACACCAACGAGTGATCAAGATGCGGGTGTTGACGCTCGACGGCGCCGGACGCTGCTCGCTCTGCGTGGAGGCGTCAAGGCCCAGCGATCGTCAGGCATCCGGCCGGCGCCGACGAACATCAACACCCGCACCATGGTGAAGGCCCAGAGGGCGCCGAGCGCCGCGCGGTCTACAGCGAGGCGTCAAAGCCCGGCGTGATTCAGGCATCCGCTCGGCGGCCACCGGCCCATCACCATCCGCGTGGTGGTGGCCGGGGAGGCCTCGAGACCCGCACGATCTCCGTGGCGGCTTCTCATGCCCGGATTACGGAAGGCGTCGCTTCGACACCCACCTGACCATCACCACGAGCTCCTGGACGTTGCACCGCTCTGCAGGAAGGCATGGCCTGCCGGGCTGAAACAAGATGTCAACGGCCCCAGTACTCGAACAGATCCGAAGAGCCGAAGCTTCGCGGACCCGCTGCTACAAGGGGATTAGGCTGAAGCCCTCCTCACGCAGCAGGTCCCCGACTGTGTCCGCGCTCACCCTGTGCCCCTGACGACTCAGTTCGGCCGCGAGGTTCCTGGTCGACTTCACCGTCCACCGCAGAGGCGACATCGGATCGCCCCGCTCGTCAGGCTCCACCAGGGCCAACAGCGCAGGCCGCAGACCCGGATCAAGGTCCACGGCCCTCTTCCGGCCACCACCGGGCTTCCGCACCCGACCCAACGGCTCGTCGCCGGCCTCCAACTCGTCCACGCCCTTGCGGACCGTCGTCTCGCTGACCTGAGCCGCCCGCGCAACCGCCCGGACACCGCCGTGCCCCAGGATCCGAGCTTCGGCCCCCATCAGCAACCGCCTCTGCCGCTCGTCCAGATGCGGGAACAACACCTCGAACTTCACAGCGAGTTGACCGCGAACCTCATCGGAGACGCTCATACCAGACCAACGAGCCGAACCAGGCGAAGCAACACGTTGATTCTCTGCGAGCCCTTACGACGTGGTGCGCGATTGAGGGCTGGGGGTGCCGGCCTGGCGGTTCGGCTGATGGGTAATCACCTCTCGGCGGCGCGGTCGGAGACCGCGTCGGCCACTCCCGAAGAACACCGAAGGCATCCGGTACGAGCTGACACGCCTGGTCACACGGGGCATCCTCACCAAACCCGAACCCGGCCTGTTCACTCAGCCCCGTACCTGACCACCAACCCACCCCGCCGACCAGGGCCCCATACACAACCCCAAAACCGAAGCGGGTATTACGTCACGTACCGCACTCTCAGAGGCGCCGAACTGGATCAACGCTGTTGCCGCATTGCTTCCTCGACCCTTGCCCTGGTCCGCCTTATCGCCCATGGGCCGGCTATCAGGACCGCAAGAGCAACCACACCCGAACTGACCAAGGTTTCGGTCCACGGTGTTCCGCTCTGCCTCCACACCACGATCGTCGACACAGTAACCACAGCGTCGACCCCGAGCAGGACTGCCCATAGGCGGCCCGTAGACATCGATCTATCAGACATAGGCCGTACCTTACGACGTGGTGCGTGAGCATGATCGAGGCACTGCCGAGGCATGAAGTAGGCCGTGAGGCTTGGGTATTGTTGTGATGCAATACCTGGGCCGCACGGCCTTGTCCAAGCGTATCTTCACCGGCCTCCAGCCGCGGCGGCTCGGCAAACTCGTCGTCGAGCTCGCTGGCGCCTGGATGGCAGCTGAGGAGTCCCGGCTGCAAGAACGTCGAGGCCACGAGCGTATGCGCGCGCCCGGGGCGGGCCCGGACCACGAGCTGGTGTTCGTCGACCGCGTCGTCGTCACCCTGGTGGCAACAGTCCTGGCCCCCAACCCTGTCAGAACATCGAAAGTCGAGTGCCCCCTCATGGTCGATGAAAAAGTGACCCCTTCCGCGATCGAGTGATATCAATCCGGCTTCAGGAGAGTGCCTCGGAGGTGTTCTTCAGCAGGACCAACGATCATGTAACGGCCTCCCGGACGCCGCATTGTCGGGGATGCTCACCGGGCAGGACTGCCGTACGGGCGGGTCATTCGGGTTGCTGGGTGGCCCAGGTGGCGATCTGGGCGCGGGAGGTGAAGCCGAGCTTGGTGAGGATGTGCTCGACGTGGGTTTCGGCGGTCCGTCGGGAGATCACCAGTTTGGCGGCGATCTCCTTGTTGCTCAGGCCCTGCGCGATCAGGGCCGCTACCTCGCGCTCCCGGCGCGTGGGTGTGAGCGCCCCGCCCGCCGCAGGCCCGGTCCTGATCCTGGCCGGGGCTCGGGTCGGCGCTTTCTCGCCCAGGGCATAGACGTAGGCATCCTCCCAGGAAAAGCCCTCGCCGATTGTGACGGCCGCCTGGAACGCGGCCTGCCCCAGTGCCTGGCGAGCCCGCTCCACGCACCGTGACAGGGGTGGCACGGGCAGGGTGGTTTCGCCCCGTACCCCCAGCCCCTGACGGCTCGTGGCCACGACCTTCAAACCCGGGCTGGCTTCCAGCAGCGCGCCGACCAGCGCGCTGCACGGATCGATTGGGTGCTCGCAGTTGTCCAGGACCAGCAGCACCTGCCGGCCCGCCAGGTGGTCGCGCAGGATCTCCAGCGGCGGACGGGGCGAGTACTCGCGCAGCCCCAGCGCGTCCACGACCGTCTGGCCCAGCAGCGTGCCGTCCGTGAGCTGGGCCAACTCCACCAGCCACACCCCGCCCGGGAAGGCGCGGCGCACCTGCGCGGCGACCCTGAGCGCCAGCCGCGTCTTGCCGATCCCGCCCGGACCCGTCAGCGTGACCAGCCGGCCACACGACAGCAGGTCCTTGACCCGGGACGCCTCACGCCGCCGACCGACGAAGCTCGTCAGTTCATCCGGCAGGATCCCCACAGTCCGAGAGCCGCTGGTCATGGCCGAAGCCTATTCCACGGGCCCGGCACCAGGCCAGGCATCAAGATCGGCGACGTCATCGGCCCGGCGCCGCCCGGCGTCCAGGGCCTTCGCGGCCGCGCAGGACTTCGGCGGGCCTGCGCAGGTGGTGCCGGCCGCAGCGGGCAAACGCTCCCGCCGCCCTGTTCGCAGCCGGATACGGAGAAGTAGGTGCCGTTATAGGTATTTTCCGGGTCCCCTTCTCGACGCTCGAAGGTTTCGATATGTGTACCACTGGTTTTCGGTGGAGATCGAGGGTTCAACCATGTTTGTACACCAGCCGCCGTGTCCGTCGCGGAACGCGCCCAACCACGCCATCGCCCCGCGTTGTGGCCCCGCACCTCGAGCAGGGACTGCCATGACTCCCACCGCCCCCGGCCGTCCCGCCGCACCCGCCCCGCTGAACCGCCTGCTGCGGCGTCGGACCAAGGCAGCCGCGCTGGCCGCCCTGCGCCTGGCCGGCCGCCGGAGCGGACCCGCCCGCGAGACGGTCTCCTGGCCACTCGAGCGCGCCACGCGGGCCGCCGCCCGGGCCAGGGAGCTGACCCGCGACCAGCTCGCCGTATGGCACCTGCACGAGCACACCGACACCGCCGAACTCCTGGTCAGCGAGCTGGTCACGAACGCACTCACGCACACCCAAGGCCCGATCCGCCTGAGCATCTCCCGCACTGCCGGGCACCGCACGCTGCGCTGCGCCGTCGCCGACGCCTGCCCCACCCGGCCGCGGCTACGCCGCGCCCACACCGACGAGGAACACGGACGCGGACTGCACCTGCTCGACCAGCTCTCCGCCCGCTGGGGAACCCAGCGCACCGCGGCCGGCAAGACCGTCTGGTTCGACCTGCGCGCCCCGGCACGACCGCGTCCGCTCCCCGCAACAGGAGAGCCCGCGAACACCGGCGGGCGGCTCTCGCCTCCCGAGTTCATCAGTTGCCGGGTTCGGTGAGGTGACAGTGACCGAACGGACGGTCGCGCAGGAGACGATCCACTTCGGATTGCCGAAGGAAGTACAGACGAACATGCGTCGGCCGGTTGCCGACGCTCTCCCTCCGAAAGCGCAAAGGTGATCCCGATGACACTGCTCGAGGCGGTTCGGGAGCCGGCGGATCTTCGCAGGCTCGATCGCAGCCGATTGGAGGAACTCGCCGGCGAGATCCGACAGTTCCTGATCGAAGCGGTCTGCCGGTCGGGTGGCCATCTCGGCTCGAACCTGGGAGTCATCGAGCTGACCATTGCGCTGCACCGTGTCTTCGACTCACCACGAGATCCGATCGTCTGGGACACCGGACATCAGGCGTACGCACACAAGCTCCTCACCGGCCGGAAGGGGGACTTCGCCCAGCTGCGGCAGGCGGACGGACTGAGCGGCTATCCCAGCCGCAGGGAGTCCGTGCACGACGTGATCGAGAACTCGCACGCCTCGACCGCGCTGGCCTATGTGGATGGTCTCGCGAAAGCGTTCCAGGTACTCGACCAGCACGAACGGATCCCGGTCGCCGTGGTCGGCGATGGTGCCATGACCGGCGGGATGTGCTGGGAGGCGCTGAACAACATCGGTGCCGCGCCAGGACGCCCGCTAGTCGTCGTGCTCAACGACAACACTAGATCGTATGCGTTGACCGTCGGCGGATTCGCCGAGCACCTGGCTCGGCTGAGGCAGGAGGCCGGCGGCGGGACATCGATCTTCGAAGAACTCGGGCTGAGCTATGTCGGTCCGGTCGACGGCCACGACCTGCCCGCCGTGGAAACCGCTCTCCGGCAGGGTCGGGAACTGGCCCGCGATCGGCGCTCAGCGGTGGTGGTCCATTGCGTGACCGTGAAGGGACACGGCTACCTGCCGGCCGAGTCCGATGACGCCGATTGCTTGCACGCGGTCGGCGTGGTCGATCCGGCAACCGGCAAGGCGAGGCTGACGACCACCGCGCCAACGTGGACCGACATATTCGGTGACGAGATCGCGACACTGGCCGGGGAACGCCGCGACATCGTCGCGATCACCGCGGCGATGTTGCGTCCCGCTGGGTTGCACCGGTTCGCGACCAAATTTCCGGACCGGGTGTTCGACGTGGGCATGGCCGAGCAGCATGCCGTGACGTCGGCGGCGGGACTGGCCATGGGGGGCGCGCATCCGGTCGTGGCAATCTACGCGACGTTCTTGAACCGGGCCTTCGACCAGGTCCTGATGGACGTCGCGCTCCACCGGATGCCGGTGACATTCGTGCTGGACCGTGCCGGGGTCACCGGTGAGGACGGCCCGAGCCATCATGGCATGTGGGACCTGTCCTTGCTGAACCTCGTACCCGGCTTGCGGATCGCGGCGCCACGGGACGCCAGTACGCTGCGGGCCGAGTTCCGCGAGGCCGTCGGCGACGACTCCGGCCCCACGGTGGTGCGATTCCCGAAAGGCGGGGTGGGCCGGGATCGCCCGGCGCTGCGGCAGCATGCCGGGATCGACGTGCTCGCAGAGGGTCGGCGTCCGGATGTCCTGCTGATCTCGGTGGGTGCAATGGCCGAGGCGTGTCTCTGTGCGGCGGAGTTGTTGAATCGACGGGGGATCGGTGTCACCGCGGTCGACCCGCGCTGGGTGTACCCGGTCAACCCGGCGCTCGCGGATCTCGCCGCGGAACACGAGCTGGTCGTGACGGTGGAGGACAGCACCAGGGCAGGCGGCGTGGGTACGGCTGTCGCCCAGTTGCTGCACGACCGGAATGTGCTTGCACCGGTGTGCGAGATGGGCTTGGCTCCGGAGTTCCTTAATCCGGGGAAACGGAAGGACCTGCTGGCCCAGGCCGGGTTGGACGGGGAGCACCTGGCTGCGCGGATCTCGGCGGAGATTGTCGAGCGCGTCGGCGAATCCCGCCTGGGTGGCCTGCGCGGTGTGGAGGTCGGGGCGTGATGTCCTCCACCGTCGCACTCGGTACGCCCGCCCTGCCCCCGCCCGTCCTTTCCGAGCGCCGTAAGACCCGTCAGCTCCAGGTGGGTTCGGTCGGTGTCGGCAGTGACAGCCCGATCTCCGTCCAGTCGATGACGACGACGCTCACCTCGGATGTGAACGCGACCCTGCAGCAGATCGCGGAGCTGACCGCGGCCGGGTGCGACATCGTGCGGGTGGCGTGCCCGTCGGCCGACGATGCCGAGGCGCTGCCCGCCATCGCCGCCAAGTCCCCGATCCCGGTCATCGCCGACATCCACTTCCAGCCCCGCTACGTCTTCGCCGCCATCGACGCCGGCTGCGCGGGCGTGCGCGTCAATCCCGGCAACATCAAGAAATTCGACGACAAGGTCGGCGAGATCGCCAAAGCTGCCGGCGCCGCCGGGGTGCCGATCCGCATCGGCGTCAACGCCGGATCCCTCGACCCCCGCCTGCTCACCAAGCACGGATCCGCGACGCCCGAGGCGCTCGTCGAATCCGCGGTGTGGGAGGCATCTCTTTTCGAGGAGCACGGCTTCACCGATCTGAAGATCGCCGTCAAGCACCACGACCCACGAACGATGATCGCCGCGAACCGGCTGCTCTCCGACGCCTGCGACTACCCGCTGCACCTCGGCGTCACCGAGGCCGGCACCGCCATGCAGGGCGCGATCAAGTCCGCGGCCGCTTTCGCGATCCTCCTTGCCGAGGGCATCGGCGACACCATCCGGGTCTCGGTCTCCGACCATCCCCTGCAGCAGGTCAAGGCCGGCAACCACATCCTGCAGTCCCTCGGGCTGCGTCCGCGCAAGCTGGAGATCGTCTCCTGCCCCGGCTGCGGCCGCCTCCAAGTAGACATCCACCGCCTCGCCAGCCAGGTCGAAGCGGCCTTCGACGGCTTCCCCCACCCGCTGCGCATCGCCGTCATGGGCTGCGTCGTCAACGGCCCCGGCGAATCCCGCGAAGCCGACCTCGGCGTCTCCTGCGGCAACGGCAAAGGCCAGATCTTCGTCCGCGGCCAGGTCGTACGCACCGTCCCCGAGTCCCGCGTGGTCGGGGCCCTCCTCGACGAAGCCCTGCGCCTGACCGACGAAGCACCCACCGAGCCCGCAGGAGAAACCTCATGACCGCCCCGCCCCTGAACACCGAACCCGTCAACGTCGCGCACGTACAGAGCCAGATCGACCTGGCGCTGCACAGCTTCCTCGACGCCAAGACACGCACGGCAGAGGACCGGTCCCTGCCCCCGGACGTGCCCACGGCGCTGCGGGACTTCCTCGACGCGGGCGGTAAGCGGCTGCGTCCCCTGCTCTGCGTGCTGGGCTGGTATGCCGCCGGCGGCCACGGCGACGACGAGGCCGTGATCCAGACGGCGGCGGCCCTGGAGATGTTCCACGCCTTCGCCCTGATCCACGACGACATCATGGACAACAGCGCCACCCGCCGCGGCCGCCCCACCGTGCACCGAACGCTCGCCGTCCGGCACAGCCACGACCACCTCGGCACCAGCGCGGCCATCCTCATCGGCGACATGGCCCTGGCCTGGTCCGACGAACTCCTGCACAGCGCCGGCCACTCGCCCCACCGCCTCACCCCGCTACGCCGGGTCATCGACGCCATGCGCCAAGAGGTCATCTACGGCCAGTACCTGGACCTCATGACACCGCTCGGACCGATCACCGACCTCGATGCGGCCCTGCAGGTGATCCGGTTCAAGACCGCCAAGTACACCGTGGAACGGCCCCTGCACTGCGGAGCGACCCTCGCCGACGCCGACCCGGCCCTGACCGCCGCCCTCTCACGCTACGCCCTTCCCCTCGGCGAGGCCTTCCAGCTCCGCGACGACCTCCTCGGCGTCTACGGCCACCCCGACGACACCGGCAAACCCGTCCTGGACGACCTGCGCGAGGGCAAACACACCGTCCTGATCGCCCTCGCCGCCCAGCGCGCCGACGCCACGCAGCGCAAGCTCCTCGACACCCTGGTCGGCACCTCGGACCTGGACCACGACGGCGCCGCCCGCATCCGCACCGTTCTGGACGCCACCGGTGCCCGCGCCACCGTCGAGGACATGATCGCCACTAGGCGCGCGCAAGCCCTCACCGCCCTCGACGCCGTCCCGTACCCGCAACCGGCCGCCGCCGCACTGCGGCACATCGCCGCCCGAGCCGTGGAGCGCACCTCATGAACCGCCGCAAACGCGTGCTGCTCGCCGCGCCCCGAGGCTGCTGCGCCGGGGTCGACCGCGCCATCGCCACCGTCGAGAAGGCCCTGGAACTGTACGGGCCCCCGATCTACGTCCGCCACGAAATCGTCCACAACGCCCACGTCATCAACACCCTCAAAGACAAGGGCGCCGTCTTCGTCTAGGAGACCGACGAAGTGCCCGAAGGCAGCACCGTCATCTTCTCCGCCCACGGCGTCGCCCCCGCCGTCCGTGTCGCGGCGGCCGCACGCGGCCTGAGGGCCATCGATGCGACCTGCCCCCTGGTCACCAAGGTCCATAAGGAAGCCGCCCGCTACGCCGAGCAGGACTACGACATCCTCCTCATCGGCCACCAAGGACACGAGGAGGTCATCGGCACCAGCGGCGAAGCCCCCGACCGCATCATGCTCGTCGACGGCCCCCACGACGTGGCAGGCGTCCAGGTCCGCGACCCGGAGAGGGTGGTGTGGCTCTCGCAGACCACCCTCTCCGTCGACGAGACCACCGAGACCGTCACCGCCCTCAAGGACCGCTATCCCGCCCTCAAGTCCCCGCCGAGCGACGACATTTGCTACGCCACCCAAAACCGCCAACAGGCCGTCAAACAGATCGCGGCTGAATCAGATCTGGTCATCGTCGTCGGCTCCAAGAACTCTTCCAACTCCGTACGTCTCGTCGAGGTGGCCCTCGGCGTGGGGGCCGGACAGGCGTATCTCATCGACCAGGCCAACCAGATACAGCCCGACTGGCTGACCGGCGTGACCACCATCGGTGTCAGCTCTGGAGCCTCCGTCCCCGACATCCTCATCCGCGGCGCCCTCACCTGGCTCGCCGAGCATGGCTACGGCGACGTACAGACCGTCACGTACACCGAAGAACACCAGCACTTCGCCCTGCCCAGGGAATTGCAGCGGCCCGGGAATACGCCCAGTACTACGGAGAGCACCGCAGCGAGGTGGCCGTGAGCGCTATCGGGTCCGGCAAGGAACAGCACGCCTCGGATCAGTCCGCGCTACCGAGTATCCCTCCCCTATATTGCCCGATTGCCCCGGCAATGCATCCGAATGCGAAAGCTATCGACGATGGGTCTATCGCTTTCATAGAACGCCATGGCCTGAGCAGCCCCCATCAGCGTGTTCGACTTGAGGCCGCGCTGAACGGCGTCGCGGGTCGCCTGACTCCCCATGGATCCCTGGAACGGGTCCGGTTGCTCAGCGACTTACTTCTGTGGCTCTTCACTTTTGACGACCTAGCGGACGAAGGAGCCCTCGCGGGGCGGCCAAGCGAACTACTGGGCCTCATGATGCGGCTGCAGACCCGGCTACGGCGGGAGAAGGCCCAGGTCAGCGTTGCCGCCGTCGCCCGCCGAGCAGACGTCTCCCGCACCTTCCTCTATGACAACCTGGAGGCCAGAGCCGCCGTCGCCCGGGCCATGGCCGAGGCCGGCGAACGCCGCGTCCGGACGCTCACCGAGCAGGACGACGAACGTGAGGCAACCTGGCGCGAACGCGCGCTGAACGCCGAGGAGGCCCTCAAGGCGACCCAGGCCGAGATCCTCACCCAGCGCACCCGCATCGGTGAACTCCTCGGCCAGATCCGCGACTTGGAAGCCTAATGGACCGAGGAGACCATCCAATGGACCACCACCGAGAACACCACCCTCAAACAGCGCGTCCGCCAGCTCGCGGCCGATAACCGCAGCCTCGACGAGCGACTCAAGGCCGCCCGGTCCAACCTCCGCTTCCAGGACCGACGGGTCGCCGACCTCGAAGCCCGCATCACCCATCCGGGATCAACGCGTTGAGCCTTTCTCGGCGATCCAGGTTATGACGCTCTCTGTCGTGACGAGCAGGAACTTCCTGGCGCCGAAAGGCGACCACACGGCGATGCGAACAGATTTCGCATTTTTTAGAGCGGCAACCCATGCTGCAACTCTACCTAGCCCTAGGTAGAGTTGCAGCATGCCTAAAGAACCCTCAGTCCCACGGATGACACTCCCAACACAGTTGGTGCTGCGGGCGTTATTGGAGAAGCCCAGTGAAGAGTCTTACGGGTTGGAAATCTGCGCCAGAGCGCAACTCGCCAGCGGCACGATCCATCCGATCCTGGCTCGCCTAGAGGCCATCGGCTGGTTGATTTCACGCTGGGAGGATGTGGATCCGCATGAGCAGGGTCGTCCCCGGCGGCGTTACTACCGGCTGAGCCCAGACGGCGCGGAACTCGCGAGGGAAGCACTTGCCCGTGCCACAGCCAACAGGAATGCAATCAGCGCTCTGCGCCCCGGCTTCGCCGGAGGAGTTGGCGCATGAGCTCAGCCCCCGTAACCCGTGATCCAAGTATCTCGGGTGAGTTCAACTACAGACTTGCTAATGGCCTATCTCGTAAGCTCATCCGCAAGCTCGCTCGAACCGATATTCGCGCCAGGAAGCTGGCCCACAGCCTCGCGCTTCAGCGACTCGGCGCCACCAGCAGCGATGTCGACCTCGCTTTTGACTTGGCCGAAGTCGTCGCTAGCATGCATATTCGCGCAGCTCGGCTCCCGTCCGCGATCGGGACGCCCCGTTCCGTCGAGACTCGGACTGCCTACCTGACCCAGGGGCTGGAGTACATCACCGAATCCGCCTACAAGCTTGTACTGCAACTCGAGCGGGTGTCCCCCCGAAGAAGCGCTGAGGCGAGGCGTATTGCTCAAGCTTGCAGTGAATCCGCCACCCTGTTGCACACGTTCACAACGGCTCTGAATGCTCCAGAAGGAGACCGTCCCTTCCTCGCTGGCAAAAGGCGCGTGAGTCTGCCGGCGCAGTGGCTAATCGGTTCCGCAGTGCGCATCCTTCCAGCTTCAGATCAGCCACGCTACTCCGAAGAGTGGCGCAGCGAAATCTGGGACCTCGCCGCTGAGCCCCGCCGCCGTCACCTCGCTCATGCACTTCGCGTCACGGTCCGCGCCTGGTCTACTCGACGGGCGATTCTGTACGCCCAGCATGATGACAGCGATTGGGAGTAGTGAGAAGAATGCGGGCTACAGGAGTAGCCGCAGTGGCTTCGCCATTTGCGACCGTGTTGCCTACGGGGGCCATGCCATGGCAGGCAGAACTTGCGCTGGCACTATCAGGGCCACTGGTATACGGGTTGCACAATTTTTGGATATACAGGCTGAGCCGCCGGGCTCTGGAATGCGCGTCTCGCAACGATGTTGTGCATGTACTCGCGTTTGGAACAGGCCAACCTCCTTCTGATCGCAGGTCAGGGCCGAGCTGACGCTGGCTCCCATACCTCCAACCGCAGGCCCGCCCGCCTGACCCAGCGAACGGGCCATCCCATGTCCGCCTCCACCGTCACGGACATGTAGTCTATGAAACGTCGCAGTTCAGAGCCGTTTCACGAGCTCCTGCGGTCGGTAAAGTGGAGTGCAACTCGGCGATCGCTGCTGAGGGGTGGAGCAGTATCGGGTGGTCAGGTCGCATGCCGCTCCACCTCGCCGGTGATCGTGTGGAGTTCGGGCAGACGCCATGACGGACCGTCCGGTGCACCGAGCCACAGCGTGTGTTCCGTCTCCGTGATCGTCACACCCAGCTGCTCAACCTCTGGTTCTCCGGCGGCGTGCCACTGATCGAGCGCGTCGAACAGATCGGAGCCGAGATTGCGCGGCCCCCACTCGTAGATGTGGGGGGACCGGAGGAAAACCACTGCCCGAGACGCCTGATGGTCATGAATACGCAGGTGATCGGCAACGTCGCCTTCGAGCTGCGCAACGCCCCGTACGACCTGCATCCGGAGGTCAGGGCGGAGGAGGCCCGCGAACAACCGGGCCACGGACCGGATGTGCGCCCCCCCTCGTGTCCAGGGATTCGGACGCCCTCGGGCTGTCCTGCGTCTCGACGGGGGTGCCCTCACCTGGGCGGTGCTCGCGCAGCCACACGGTCTGCGGGGCCGGTCCGGCGTGGAAACGGCCACTGGCCGATGTCCCGTCCCGCGCCACGGTCAGGACGAGTTGCGTGCTGGATCCGCCCAGAGCCGTACGGACGGGCAGGCACAGTCGGCCACCCGGACGAACCCGGGTGACCAACTCCCAGGGCACGCGACGTACCGCACGATGGGACAGAAGTCCGTGGAACGAGCCCGCCGGTCCCAAGACCCCCGCGGCCGACCCGCTGACCACCCGAACCCGTGGGTAGGAGCGCAGGCGCTGCCGGGCGCTCTCGGCGAGACGTTCTGTGTCCGCGACTGTCACCACCTGGCCATTCTGGAGAAGGTGGTCCAGAGCGGCTGCCGTCCAGCCGCAGTCCGTGCCGATCTCGGCCACGGCCGTCCCCGGCACTGGAGCGAGCGCGGCCAGGCGCGCCGTGGCGTCTTCTTTGGACGGGACCACTCCCGTGACGATGCCGGGGCCGCCCTCCCCACCGTCGTCGACGTCGAACACGAGCATCTCGGAGCGATGGACGAACTTCGCCCACTCGCCGGCATTCTTGCTCCGGTCCACCCTGCGCCATCGACCACCTCGGTGCGTACGGATCACGTTGGGCACGAAGTCCTGTCGCCGATCGCAGGTGAGCACGTCCCCCGCGTGCTCGTGAACGAGTCCACTTTCCGGTCGCAGGCTGCCGGCCTCGACGCGGGCGTTCATGCCTGGCCTGCCATGGCGACGACGTCTCGGGACTTTTCATGGCCGGTTGCGGGGCCCAGGAGACGGAACCGCCATCCTCGCGTGACCGCGTGCGCGGCCGAGGAAGCGCCCAGTGCCCGCAGCAGGCGTCGAGCGTCCTTGCGCACGTCGTCCAGCGGACGCTGCTCGTCGGACGCGATCTCCTCGACGGTCTTTCCGCTGGCGAGTCCGGCCAAGACGGTGCGCTGTTCCTCCGGCAGCTCCACGACCTGGTCCACGGGTCCGGGGGCGTCCAAGTGCCCGTGACGGTAGGCCAGGTCCACCATGCCCGCCCGCTCTGAAGTTCCGAGCTTTCCGCCGATCCGGAGGATGTACGTCTTGATCGTGCTGTCGGACACTCCCATGTCGCAGGCCGTCTCTGCGGTCGTCTTTCCCTGGGAGATGCCCAGCAGAGCCTCCCGCTCCTGGGGGGAAAGCGGCGGCGAGATGGTCTCGTCCGGGGCCGGCATGGTCCTACTCCTTCGGTGCTTAGGCATAGTCGTCGTCTTGTCGGGGCCGGCCCACTTCGCTGGTCGGCTCGTTGGGGCGTGAGCTACGACCCGCCGTAGAGGCGCAGGGCGAGTTGGGCGAGGACGTAGACGGTGGGCAGGCTGATGGCGGCAGCAAGGAGGACTGCGCCCCAGTGCGTGCGAGCCTGACGCCAGCCACGCCGAACGCGCCCTGGGGCCGGTTCGTCTGTGCGGGGTGAGCCCGAAGTCCGTGGAGAAGCCGGTGCATGGGGCATCCGCTCAGGGTGCGCAGCGCGATAGGACCCGGTCACGTCACTCACCACTCCGTTCGCGGTCCTGCTCGGCGTACCGCAGTAGGGCCTCGGTGTGGATCGCGAGACGGTATGCGTGCTCCCTCGCCGCCTTGAGCCCCTCTCCCGGCGCGATATCGCGGGCCTCCTGCGAGCGCTCGATCGCCTCACCGCATGCGGACCACCCTCGACTCCCGGCGGCGAGCGATTCCAAGTGGATCGAGACGTAGGGGACGAGTGTCGAGACGTAGCCGCTAAGTGCCCGAGTGACCGCCGCAAGGGTGTGCGGATGCGGGTACACCCCCGTCTGCTCCCAGGACTTCGCCGCACGAATGGCTTCGCGGATGCGCGTCGAATCGAACCCAGTGCACACAGCCCTGCCCCAGCCGTCGCCCTCGTCGTCAGAAGCCTCGACAGCAGGAAGGACGGCGAGCAGCTCCCGCCCGACCTCGGACATCCGCCGGTGCAGGAACGCCGCACGCACCGCGTCGCCGGGAACCTCTTCGTCGAATAGGGCACGCACGCGTACGACCAGCCGATCGTCTTCCAGGGGAGGCTCGTTGGCATCGACGGGAACCACTGCTCCCAGCAGCCGCATCAAGTGGCCACGCATGAGGAGAAGTTGCGCGTGTCGCTCGTCCGGGTCTTCGCTGACGGAGGCAGTCTCGGCAAAGACCAGTCTGGTCACTTCGCGATGAAGGGTCTCCTGCACCGCGAGACGCGACGGTCCTGGTGCGACGGTCGATAAGACGGTCCTCAGGTCACAGCCCAGCCCCCTGAGCGAGCCCTCAGGCCAGGACACGCCGTCCGCTTGCCCACCGCCTACTGTGGTGGCCGAGGTCGTGGTGCGAGGCATTAGGGCAACTCCATTAGTGAGGTCTGACGTTGGCGATCGAGGTGTCACCTCGGCGGCCCCCAAGGATGAGCCGCCGAGGCGTTTCGAGCCGCCACTCGCCGACAGGGCGGATCGTTCAGGGACGGCACGGCGCGGCAACCTACCCGGGCATCGTTCAGGGAACTCGGAGACGTCGGTACCGCCGCACAGGACTCGGTCGGGACGTCCTGGGACGTCCCTCCGCCCGAATCACTTTCGGAGCCAAGCAACCCATCCGCGGTACGCCGTTGAGGCCGAGGCGCTCTGTTCTGCCGCTCAGGCGGCGCGGTTGCGGGCATGGAGGGGGATGAGGACGCAAGTAATGCATTCTCATCGTGGGTGGAGCGTCGCTGGCTCAATCCTGCTGCGGCTTCAGGCGAGGCTGGGGCCATCATGACCTCCTCGCAGGGACGCGGAAGACGCACCATGTCGTCTTGCCGCCGTTGCTGACGCCCCACTTCCGTGCGAGGACGGCGATGAGGAACAGTCCGCGGCCCGACAGGTCCTCGTCATCAGAGGGGCGCAGTTCCGCTGGGTTCGGGCTGTCGTCAGTGACCTCGATCCGCAATTCGTCGCCGGGGTACTGGATCCGGAATCCCACGTCTCCCGTCCCGTGCTCGACGGCGTTGGTAACCAACTCGGAGACGGCGAGCACGATGTCCTCGGCCATTTCGCCGGTCACGTTCCACAGGCGCAGGGAGGCGCGGGTGATCCGGCGCGCCTGGCTGACACAGGCTGGGTTGGAGGTGAAGGCCACGTCGAACGCGCGCGACGTCTGCGGCGGCGCCTTCGTGGCGACCGGCGCGACGGCTGTAGCGGGGCTCATCGAGGGCCTCCTGGGTGGGCGGTGTGGGGGAGCGTGCGGCATGTGGGGTCACTGCGTCGCGATGCGCGCCTGGTTCCGTCGATCACGAGGCGTGTTCGCACGGTGACAAGCGAACACTGTGCGGCATCACAAGGGGAAGGAAGTTTCAACGAAGTTGACTCGTCAGTAACATTGATTGGGGTCCCAGAGGAACGGACGGTCCTGACATGCTGGGTGGCATGGCAACTCTTGATGGAAACCCCGTGTCCGCCGACGACTTGCTGCCCCTGGCCCTGACCAACTTCGGTCACTTCACGTCCATGCGCGTCGATGGCGACGGCAGCATCCGGGGTCTGACGCTGCACATGGAACGGCTCGTACGGGACTGCAAGACCGTGTGGGGCGCGGACCTGGACACCGCGCTCGTTCGCGACTACGTCCGCCGGGGCCTGGAGGGACAGAGCGGCCCGTGCGTCGTCCGAGTCACGATTTACGACCCGAAGGTCGAGATGGGACACCCGGCCGACGCCGACGAGCCGCACATCCTGGTGTCCGTCCGTAGCGCCGGCGCCCTGCCCCCGGAACCGCTGCGTGCCATGAGCGTGCCGTACGAACGCGACCTGCCCGAGGTGAAGCACGTCGGTCTCTTCGGTGCCCTGCGCGCCCGTGGGGTAGCGCAGCGCGCAGGATTCGGCGACGCGCTGTTCGTCGGCCGCGACGGCAGCGTGAGCGAGGGGGGCACCTGGAACGTCGCCTTCATTGATGGCAACGGGACGGTGGTGTGGCCGCAGGCCGCCGTCCTGCCTGGTGTGACGATGGCCCTCCTCCAGAAGCACGCCAATGGCATCGAGCACCGTACCGCCCCCGTCACCCTTGACCAGGCCAAGCGCATGGCGGCGGTCTTTGCGACGAATACCAGCATTGGGGTTCGGGCCCTGGCGGCGATCGACGACAAGGAACTGCCAACTGAACACCCGGTGCTGAGCGTGCTCCGCGACACGTACCTGTCCATCCCCGGCGAGACCCTGTAGCCGTAGGGGGCGAGCGTGACAACGGGGGTCACACGCTGGACCGGCCGGGAAGTTGCGCTGCTGCGCGAAGCGCTGCGCATGAACGGCAAGGACTTCGCCGCCAAGGTCGGAATCAGTACCAGGCAGCTTGTGAACTGGGAGGGGCGGGGTGAGTCGATCAAGCCCCACCCC
The DNA here is from genome assembly GCF_058267695.1 of Streptomyces sp. DF42. Classification (NCBI taxonomy): domain Bacteria; kingdom Bacillati; phylum Actinomycetota; class Actinomycetes; order Kitasatosporales; family Streptomycetaceae; genus Streptomyces; species Streptomyces sp. DF42. The sequence goes on from NZ_CM177859.1 coordinate 7,979,711, forward strand.
AACAACCAGGCAGCGCTGGACACGCTGCTCTCTACATCGTCCCCCGACGCCCAGTGGCGGTTCGCTCAGTTCCTCACTGAGCAGGCCGCGGTGGGGCACGATGAGCGAACCGAGGAGCTGCTGCGTCGCGACCCGCGCACCATAAGGCATCCGGTCGACGGCAAGGTCATGGTGCTGATCGAGGAGGGTATTTACCTTTCCGGCCCCGAGGGCAGGTCGGTTTGGGTGGATGAGTACCGGATCGATGTCTACCCGACGACCAACCTCGACTACGAGCAATTCATCCGCGCTACAGGGCACCGGCCGCCACAGCATTGGACCGGCCAACGCTGCCCCAGCGCCCTGTACGACCATCCCGTGGTCTGGGTGACGTGGCACGACGCTGACGCGTACGCCCGATGGGCGGGCAAGGCGCTGCCCACCGTCAGCCAGTGGGAGAAGGCGGCCCGCGGCCCGAAGGGGCGCGCCTACCCTTGAGGGAGCGACCCCACCGCCGCGAAGTGCAATACCGCAGAGTCGGGCATCGGCGGCACGACGTCTGTGACTCGCTACCAGTCCGGAGCCAGCCCTTACGGGGTTTTCGACCTGTGCGGAAACGTGTGGGAGTGGAGTTCTACGCCGGGAACCGACGGGCCGAACCGGTACCAGCTGAGGGGATCGGCGTTCAGTAGCCCGTTCGAGCGTGCCGCGCCGGCGCTCGCGAACGCGGCCAACTCCACCATGAAGGACAACGACACCGGGTTCCGCTGCATCGCAGCTGCCTCGTAGCTCGGCGCTGGGCGAGGCCGTGAGCCAGCCCGAGCCTGCGCTCGTTGTCGGCGTCGATCTTGACGGGCGCTTTCGCACGGTGATCCCCTGCACGTCCTCCTTTGGGAGCACGGAACCGATCCGATCGCGACTGTGTTCGAGAGGAACGTCAGCCTTCCCTCGGGCAAGAAGGAGGGACCCTCGCCCCGAAAGCCTGGCCGCGTTGCAGAGTCGGTCTGTCCTCGGCCAAGCTCCGGCCGCCGGGATGGCCCTCCTCGTGAGTGGGGGCGGTGTTGCCCTGCGGAACATCGTCATGGGCCCATCGCATCGCGTGTCCGGGCCCCGGACCAGGGGAATTCAGAGGGGGAAAAATATGTCAAGGGGGGAAACCGAAGGGGGAATTGAAGCCATGATTGGATTCCGCCCCCGGACAGAGGTCACACTCATGGCAGATCCGTTCGCCGAACTGCTCCGCCGGCTCCGCAAGGACGCAGGCCGGACGCAGGAGCAGCAGGCAGCCGCAATCAACGCTGTCTCCGGCCGGGACACCATGACCCGTCGAGAGATCAGCCGTTACGAACAGTTCGAGAACGTCCCGACCAACCACACGCTTGAACAGATCGCGGCGGCCTGCGGCGTCTCATTCGAAGACTTGAAGCGAGAGGCCAAGGCCGCTCGCGCCAGGAAGAAAAAGGAATATGTCAGTGAAGAGGAGGACCAAGAGGACGTGAAGCGCCGCACGTTGCTGGGGAGCGCGGCCATCGGCGTGAGCGCAGCTGCCGAGCCCTGGGGACGGCTGGCCCTCGCCCTCAGTAAAGGTTCCAAGGCTGACGCGCCCTCCGTGGCCGCTCTCGTTGACCGTGCCGCTGAGTTGCACATCCAAGAACTCGACCTCAGTGCGCGCCGGTTGCAGCGCACGGTCGAGTCTCACCTTGACGCGATCACGGCAGCTTTGCCCCGTGCCGGCGAACACGAACGGGTTCTCACCATCGCCGCCGGAGAAACCGCAGCCCTGGCCGGGTGGGTGGCCTGGGACCTGGGGGAGACCAACAAGGCGAATGCCTATTATCAGGTCACGTCGGAGTGTGCATCGGCTGCCGGACACCCGCCGCTCCGAGCCCTGGCCCTGACCTACGCCAGCTACGGAGCTACGACGCCCAAGGAAAGGCTGAGGCTTCTTTCCCAGGCAGCCCAAGACGTTCGAGGCCACGGCAACGCCACGGCCGCCGCCTGGGTGCTCGGCAGGCACGCCGAGGAGGCTGCGGCGCTCGGCGACGACACAGAGGCACTGCGCGCATTGGAGCGAGCGCGTTTCGCTTACGACTTTGCGGATCACGCGAGCGAACAGGCGTGGGTCCGATTCGTGACGCCTTACCGCATGGACTCGCTGGCGCTCTCCGTGTACGGACAGCTGGGACGATCCGAGCTGACCGCCACAGCCGCCGCCGTCGAACGCCTCGGGGATGGCCTATCGGATGGAGGTGTTGTCGTGCTCGGTGACCTCGCCTCCGCGCTGCTACGCGGCGGAGATGTCGAACAAGGTGTCTGCGTAACACGTCAGTTCGCGGCTGCGAGTCAGGCCAAGCCCAATACGATGGGGAAGGAGCGCGCCCGAGTCATCGCGACCTGGCTTCCCGACAACGAGCGAGATCTTGCCGATCATCTAAGAAAGATCGCGTCTTGAGGCTCGTGCCACACTCCACGCAGAACTCGCCCGGGACCCGAGCGCGTCGGAAAAGCGCGTCAGCGCTTGGTCGTCTCCTCAACGACCCAGGACAGGTAAGCACCCGATCCGCCTGTCACAGGAAGGGTGACCCACTGCGGCACCTCGTACGAGTGCCTCTCGGACACCCACGCCTCAAGCTCCGTCAGCCTGTCAGCGGTCGTCACGTACGAGATCCGCCACTCCTTCGCCGTCTCGATCTCACTCTTCCACCAGTAGACGGCGGTGAACGGCGCGTCGATGTGAGCGCCGGCTGCAAGCTTGCTCTCAACCGCGCCTCGAGCCAGTGCCTTCGCCTGGTCCTCGTCGTCGATGGTCGTCTGCGCAATCACGATGTCGGTCATGCCACTACCTCTCAAGCCGGGAGTATCCGACCCTATCCAGCGGCTTCCCGTGGGTGCGCAGGCACCAGACCACGAGCTGACAGAATGCGCACGGCCTCGGTCCGGAGTCCGGAGGACCTGACGTCGGGCACTCCTTGGTTTCCGTGACCTTCGTAAGGTCTGCATCGCAGTGTTGCTCTCAGAGAGCAACCAGGTGAAGCTGGCTGGAGGCGCCGTGGTTTCACCGCGTATCGCAGTCCTCGTGGCCACGGTGGAGACGTTGGTCCGATAAATCGGGGACGTCTCCTTTCGTCCATTCTTCGATTTTTGTCAAGGTTTGTGCGATGAAATCAGTGGGTGCCCCGGATGATTGGATCGATGTGCTGGCTATCGCAGCCAGTTGTCGGTCCGTCATCGATAGGTGACTTCGGGCGGTTTGGTATTCCGCGAGCACGCTGCTCTTCAGCAGCAGCGGGTCATCGGAACCCAGGGAGCACGGCACCCCGCTCTCCAGGAGATGCGACAGCGGATGTTCTTCGATGTGCTTGACGACTCCCAGAACGTAGTTGGACGCCAAACACACGTCCAAGGTGATCCGTTCGTTGGCAAGCCGTTCCACGAGCGCCGGGTGTTCGACGGCACGGACTCCATGGGCGATCCGGTCGGGAGACAACACGTCGAGTGTGCTGCGGATGCTCGGTTCGCCCAGTAGTTCCCCGGCGTGCGGCGCGATGATCAGTCCTGCATTCCGGGCGATCGCGAAGGCTTCCCTGAACACTTCCGGAGGAGTGGCGGCCTCATCGCCAGTAAGACCGAACGCCACAACGCCTCGGCCAGCATAGTCGGCGGCGAGCCTCGCGAGGACAGTGGCATCTCGCGGATCGCGATTGCGGCTTGCGCTGAGCGTGATTCCAAAGCCGACGCCGATGGATCTGCCTGCTGCAACTCCGGCGTCCAAGACCAGGTCAAGCACGTCTTCGGAAGAGCCGAGCGCGGGAGCATAGGTTGTCGGATTGAAATGTGGTTCGATCCAGACCGCCCTTGAGGCTGCCGCGTCCTCGACGACCTCACGCACGAGGCGCCGCATGTCACTTCGTGTTCGAATCAGCTTAACGACGGCTCGGTAACAATGCTGGAACGCGTCAAACGAGCGGTAGCAACCGACCTGCGGTGTCGGCTCGGCATAGGTGCTTGCCAGATCCGCGAGGGTGCGGTCACTCAAGGCGATATCCCTCGTTGTTGAGAGTGCGGGCATGGGCATGCCCTCGGGAAGAAACGGGTCGGACAACAGGTCACAGGCGTTCGACGTTCACGCCGCTCAGGCGTGCTCGGCAGTCCAAGACATATGGAGCGTGGGCCTCGATAAGCCGGAGATCGAACGCATCGTGGTCGGTCAGCAGGACGACCGCGTCGGAGGCCGCCACATTGCTCACGGTGAGCCGGGTATGGTGCACTCTGGCATCGAGGCCGAACGGAACACCGACGTGAGGGTCGGCAATCTCAATTTGCGCTCCGTGTTCGGCCAGGAGCCGGGCGATGGTGATCGTCGGCGAATTCCGGATATCGGCGGTGTTGGGCTTGTAGGCCATGCCGAGAAGAAGGATGCGTGAGCGATTGACTGGCAGGCCCTTCCGATTGAGAGCATCGGTCAGGCGCTGCACGATATAGGCGGGCATCGCCGAGTTGACCTCGTTGGCCGCCTCGACCAGCCGCAGCGAGCGGCCCGTCTTCCTCCGGACTTGCCAGGACAAGTAGGTGGGGTCGACCGGTAGGCAGTGCCCGCCAACGCCGGGGCCGGGTGAGAAGCGCATGAAGCCGAATGGCTTGGTGGAGGCGGCATCGAGTGCAGCCCAGATATCGGTGCCGAGTTGTTGGGCGTGTACGGCGAGTTCGTTGACCAAGGCGATGTTGACTTGGTGGAATGTGTTCTCCAGGAGTTTCGCCAATTCGGCGTCGCGCACCGTGGCGACCTCGACGACAGTTTCGACGAGGCTCTGGTAAAAGTCACTCACGGCTTTCAGGGACGCATCGTCTATTCCGGAGACGATCTTTGGCGTGTTCTGGAGGGTCCATATTCGGTTGCCGGGGTCGATCCGTTCGGGGCTGTAGCCGAGGTGGAAGTCCTCGCCCGCCCGGAGCCCGGAGGCGGATTCCAGAATGGGCTTGAGAACGTCGTCAGTCGTTCCCGGGTATGTGGTGGATTCCAGGATGATGACGCAGCCGGGTTGAAGGTGTGGGGCGAGTGCCAGGCCGGCATGCTCGATCGCGGAAAGATCTGGTGCACCGTCGCGTAGCGGGGTCGGTACCGCGATGATTGCGACCTCGAATCCGGCCAAGTCTTCTGGGCGCGTGGTTGGTGCGTAGAGTCCGTCCGTCAGAGCTGCCGCGATCTGTTCCACAGGCACGTCGGGGCTCAATGAATCAGCGGCCTGCAGCCGTTTCACGCGGTCTGCGTCGGTGTCGAATCCCACGACCTGGTAACCGACTTGCGCTGCCCGGATGGCCAGCGGCAGGCCGACGTAGCCTTGGCCGAGTACCACTGTGCGCAGCGGTTCGGAGGGTGCGTCGGCCACTGTCACTCGACCGGTCGGGGCAGATCGGCGGCCAGTAGACGACGGCAGGCAACCCTGGATGACGGGCGGCCGACGCCGGGCAAACGACCTTGAGCCTAGGTCGCGCGACCGCACATCAAGACAGCCCGGGAATGGCCGAACTGGCTTACGGAAGCCGCGAGATGGGCTGAAACAGTAGCCCTTGCGCTGCGTCGGTATCGGCCCTCCTCGGCGGCGGTGCCGCCGAGCCGGAACCAGATCTGCTTCCCCCGCAGGAGCGGCTGGGGCTCCAGCTCGTCGACCGAGGGGTACGGCCACTGTGTCGGGCCGCGCAGCAGCCGCGCCCTGGCAGCGATCGATGCCCCGGCCGCGGCCCGGATCGAGCGTGTCCGCGCCGCGATACGCCGCGTGGTGTGGACACTGCTCGCCCTGTGCCCCGGCGGCTTCCCCTGGATCTCGGTGTGCGGCCGGGAGCTGACCGGCTGGTACGTCCTGGATCTGGACGCGACCATCGTCACCTGCACCAGTGCCAAGGAAGGCGCGGCGGGCACCTTCAAGGGCAGCTTCGGTCACATGCCTCTGGGGGCGTGGGTGGCCAACACCCGTGAGTGCCTCGCCATGCTGCTGCGGCCCGGCAATGCGCCGCCGAACGATGTCGACGACCACAAGAGTGTCCTGGCCTCGGCGTTTCGGCAGCTCCCGCTGCCGTTGTGGTCGAAGCTGCTGGTGCGGATCGATGGCGCGGCCTTCAGCCACGAGGTCCTCGACCATCTCCAGCAGTTGTCCACCAGACGGCGCCGGGTGCGCTGGGTGACCGGCTGGGCCATCAACGACACGGACGAGAAGGCCATCGCCCGGCTGCCCGAGAACGTGTGGACGGCCGCGCTGCGGCAGGACGGCGAGGTCCACGAGATCAAGGGCCCCGACGGGGAGTGGATCTCCTACCAGGTCGCGGAGCTGACCGGGGTCCGCGACCTGACCGGCTGGCCGGCCGGGATGCGGCTGATCGTGCGCCGGGTCAAGCCCTCCCGCCGCGATCTGAAGAAGCTGACCGCGTTCGAGAAGCGCACCGGCTGGCGCTACCAGATCGTCGCCACGAACATCCCCGCCCACCAGGGACTTTCCGGGGTTCCCGCCTCCTGGCAGGTGTGGTTCGTAGACGCTCTTTACCGTGATCACGCCGAGGTTGAGGACCGCATCAAGGCGATCAAACGGGTCGGCCTCGGGCTGCTTCCCTCGAAGTCCTGGCAGCTGAACGCCGCCTGGATCCTGGCCGCCACAATCGCCGCCGACCTCGATGCATGGACCCGGCTCCTCCTCCTGCACGACAAGCCCGAACTCGCCGCCGCGGAGCCGGAGACGATCCGCATGAAGCTGTACCACCTGCCCGCCCGCCTTACCTCCCACGCCCGCCGCCGCACCCCCCACCTTGACCGGACCTGGCCCTGGGCATCAGCCTTCACCACCGCCTGGCAGCGAGCCCATCAGCTTCCGGCCCTCACCTGACGGCCAGCCACCAACCCGACAAGGACCAGGAAGGAGCAGACCCGCAGGATTCCGGCCCCGTGGAAGTCGGCGCACCCGCGGCGTCAGGCGAGGGCCCCCGCATCGACCAGCGGGACAAACAGGGCAAACCGTCAAGCCAGCCAGACCGATCAGGCCTCAGACGAATCGAGGTTGAAGCCGGCGGCCTTCATGGAGCCGTACCTGATGTCCTTGCTTGAGACCGGTGAGTTTCCGTATCTGAGCAAGATGGCGCAAGCGTCCGAGATCGGTGACGCTGACGAACGGTTCGAGAACGGGCTGTCGATGATCCTGGACGGAATCGAAGCCCGGTTCACGACGACCACCGGGAACAGCGGATCGCGCTCGGCCGAATAGACGCACCAGCAGCTAGTCGTCTTCGACGAGCGCGATCACTCAACGCGGCGCCTGCAGTTCGACAATGGAGAGGCGACCGGCTGGCGTGGTCGAGGTGATCTGGAGGCCGGCCGATCCGGCCAGTTCCTCCAGCTGCTCAAGCGTGTGTTGCCGGCCTCCGAAGTAGCAGAGCATCCGCAGGTCAAAACCTTCGGTCCGGACGCTCTCGTCGTTGAAGTAGTCCACGACGAACACGCTTCCCGTCTTCGACGCCGCGTCGGCGCAGCGCCGCATGATGCGCGCGGCCGACGCGTCGTCCCAGTTGTGCAGGATGCTCGACAGCAGATAGCCGTCCGCTCCTGCGAGAAGCTCGTCGAAGAAGCTGCCGACCACCGCCTCGGCCCGGTGCTCCAGACCGCCCGCAGCAATGGCCTTCTCGGCGCGACGCACAGGGCCGGGCAGGTCGATGACCGTCCCCCGCAGGCCGTGATGGGCCTGCAGGATGGTTATCAGCATGCTGCCGTCGCCGCCGCCGACATCGACGAGATGGCGAAGCCTTCCCCACGGATACGCCCCGGCCACGGCGGGCGCGAGCGCCGTCAGCCTGGCGCCCATCAGGGCGTCGAACGACGCGGCACGCCCGTCGTCGGCCGACAGGTCGTCCCAGAACGCCAGGCCGTACTGCTGCGGGAAGGCGGGCTCGCCGGTACGAACCGTGTGCAGCAGATGGACAAGGCTCAAGTCAGCGTGCCCGAGGGCACCCTCGATGTCGAGCACGCGCCGCATTCCCTCGGGCTGCCCGTCACGCAGGTGCTGCCCCATGGCCGTCAGGTCGTAGGCAGCGGTCTCCGTGCTCGACAGAACGCCGACGGTGACCAAATGGTCCAGCAGCCGCCCCAGTACGTCCTTGTCGGCGTGCACCGCCTCGGCCAACTCCCCGGTCGTTCGGGTGCCGGCGACGATGTGGTCCGCCAACCGTAACGTCGCCGCCACCCTGATGGCCATCGGCGTCACCAGATCAGCGGCTGCCCACACTTCCTCGCCTCTGGCGGTCGTTGTCTCCTTGGCCATGACCCCTCCTGACTCAATGGGTTCGTTCAACCCGGCATGGATGATCTCGGTGTCTCTACGACAGATCATCGGCTTGTTCCTCCGCGAAGGCCTTGGCGAGACGAAGGTTGCTCATGCTGTTGGCGCTCACCCTACGCCGCAGGTACCGGCGCGCTCCACCGACCGTCGTCCCGGCGCCGAGCAGTGGGAGTGCCGAGGGCTTGATCGTGCTGGTGCGCCGGGCTTCGGCAACGACGCCTTCCGGCTTCTGGGGTAAGCATTCACGAGCTTGGACTGGTGGTTGCGAGTTGACGATGTGACAGGTCGCTGTGGTCTCTGGCACGCTGCGGGATCATGTCTGCCGCTGCTGAGCCCGCCGCGTCGCGTGAGGACCTCCTCACGCTGATCGCTGTGCTGCGCGAGCAGAACGTGGTGCTGGCCGAACGCTGGGCGGGGCTCGAAGAGTAGAACGAGCACCTGGTCGTGGCGAACGAGCGGCTGACGGCGCGGGTGGCGGAGCTGGAGCGGCGGTTGGACCGCAACTCGAAGAACTCCAACTTCCCGCCCTCGCAGGACGTGTTCGGCCTGCCGAAGGACGAGACGGTGGCGAAGCCGAAGCCGGCGGCCAAGCGGGGCAAGCGCAAGGGTGCGCCGGGGGCAGGACTGGCGATGGTCGACAACCCGGACCGGGTCCAGGACCACCGGCCCGGTGCGTGCTCGGACTGCGGCGAGGCACTGCGCGGTGCACCGTCGGCGGGTTTCGTCCGCCGCCAGGTCAGCGACGTCCCGCTGGTGACGGCGTAGATCACCGCCGACTGCACAAGGTCCGTTGCGACTGCGGCCACGTCACCGCGGCCGACACCCCCGGACTGCTCGCCGGATCGCCGACCTCCTATGGCCCGAACCTGCGGGCCCTGGCGGTCTACCTCCTCGTCTTCCAGCACGTTCCCGTCGAGCGCGCCGCCCAGCTGATCGCGGACCTGACCGGTGCGCGGGTCTCCACCGGCTGGGTCTCCTCGGTGCTGGAGCAGGCGTCCGGGCTGGTCGAGCCCTCGCTGAATCTGATCCGCGCGCTGCTGGTGCTCGGGCACGTGCTGCACGCGGACAAGACCACCACCCGGATCGGGGCCAGGCGTCGCTGGCTGCACGTGGCGTGCACCGAGCACCTGACCCTGCTCGGGCTGGCCCCGCGTTCGCGCGAGGGCGCGAACTCCCTGCGGGTGCTGCCCGGCTTCCGGGGCACCCTGGTCCATGACTCGCTCTCGCTCTACGCCGGCTACCGCGACGCGCACCACCAGTTGTGCGGTGCGCACCTGATCCGCGAGTTGACCGCCGCCGAGCAGGACCACCCGACACAGAAGTGGCAGCAGCAGATCCGCTGGGCCCTGGCCGGACTGAACCGCCAGGCCCGCCGCGTGCGCTCCGGCGACACGGCCGAGATCACCCCCGAGGCCCTGCTGTTCTACCAACGCCACTACCACCAGGGCATCGCGGCGGGCCTGGCCCTGCACCCCAGAGCCCCCGGCCGCAAACAGTCCCCGGCCCGCAACCTGCTGGAACGCCTCCGCGACCAGGCCGGCGACGTCCTGCGCTTCGCCGACCACCCTAAACAGGTCCCCTTCACCAACAACACCGGCGAGCGAGCCCTTCGACCGGTCAAGACGCAGGTCAAGATCTCCGGCTGCCACCAGTCCGCAAGCGGGGATAGTCCTCGGGGAACAGATCGACCTGCGGCGCAAGCCGTGGTTCCCAGCCATGCTGCCGCGTCGCGTGTAACAGCCCGGCAAGGCTGCTGAGCTGGCCGGTTCGGCTCTTCGGGTTGGGGAAGCGTTCGGCCAGGTGAGCCAGATGGATCTCGATCACTTGGCGGGTCAGGGCCTCGGGGCCGGTCCTCAGCACGGGGAATGACTGGGCGAACAGCGTGATCGCGCGGATGTCGGCGCCGACCGTGGCGAGGGCGACTCCGGTCGACAATCTCCAGCGGGCCCACCGTTTGGTCAACTGCCTCAGCCAGAGCGGCTCGATGCCGGTGAACCGGAAGCGGGCGTCCCGGCCGGGGAACCCGAGGCGACGCAGCAGCCAGACGTCCCGCGGGAACTCCGCGTCCCAGCCGACACCCTCCACGACGTCCCGGAGGTAGCCGATCGCGTCCAGCAGGAAGCGGCGTTCGATGTGGCCGCGTTCGCTAGTCGCTGTAGAGGTGGAACAGGTCGGCGTCGACGGGCACTTCCCGTGACCACGTCTTCGCCCGTGCCCTGTTCACGTTCGTGCGGGCCCGGACCGCCACCAGCCGCCGACGGGGGTCGAGATCCTCGTGCCGCAGGCCCAGTGTCTCACCGATCCGCAGACCCGTGCCCTTCAACAAGCTCAGCAAGAACCTGTCCCGCAACCGGTCACATGCCTCGATCAACGTCGTCATCTCCGCCTGGCTCAGCTCGCGCGGCGGCCGGCGGTCGACACGCAGGGAGATCGCGCGGTGCCGTTTCGGCCGGGACCCCAAATGCGCCAGGAACGGCTGCCACGACCCGCCGCGTCGGCCAGGACGCCACCGCGTCAGCAACTCCCCGAGCTCGACACCGTGTCGATGATGGAACTCGTAGAACGACGCCAGGGCCGACAGCTTCCGGTTGACCGTCGACGCAGCAAGATTCGCCTCGACCCACGGCAGTGCCACCACCTGCCCGTCGCGAGCCCCCTCCGGCAGCCGCAGCCAAGCGATGAATCGGCCCAGGTCCTCCAGGGCGACCCCGTCCCACCGCAGGCCATGACGGTCCAAGAACTCGAAGTAGTCCCGCAGATCATGCGCGTAGGCACGGACGGTGTTCGGAGAGCGATCAATCGCCGTCAGATGAGCCAGGAACCGCTCCGCCGGATCGACAACCACCCCGTCGGACAGGAGGGTCGTCGACTCCGTGCCCGACGGCATACCAGCTGCTGAACCCGAAACACGGGCCGCGTCGCGGACGCAGCAAGATAAGAAGTCCACAGTTGGGCTAACGCCCCTCCCACCGAACCGTTACGGACGTCGTGGACTCTCCAGAAGGACGGTTACTGAGCTTTTCGGCTTGCCTTCGGGTGGTGACGTTGGGTGATCCTTGCGGTATGCCGTTGTCCTGCGGTACGCGGATGGTGGGGGCCTGACCGCTGAGCGGCGGGCTGCGCGTGAAGGGATCCGGCTGGAGGCCGGGCAGATGTTCGTACGAGGTGCCAAGACTTCGGACATCGCCAAGGAGTTGCGGGTGAGTGAGCGTTCGGTGGAGCAATGGCGCCGCAACTGGCGTGAGGGCGGCATGGAGGGTCTGAAGTCGAAGGGGCCCGCGAAGCTGCCGAATTTGTCGGACGAACGGTTCGCCCTGCTGGAGAAGGAGCTCGCCAAAGGTCCGGCCGCGCATGGCTGGGAGGACCAGCGGTGGACGCTGGAACGCGTCAGAGCACTGATCGGCCGCCAGTTCCAGATCAGCTGCTCCATCGCGGGAGTGTGGCGGCTCCTGCACCGCCACGGCTGGTCCTGGCAGAGCCCGGCCCGACGCGCGCTGGAACGTGACGAACACGCGGTCGAGCTGTGGAAGAAGGACGTGTGGCCGCAGGTGGAAGGACCGCGGCGGCGCTCGATGCCTGGATCGTCTTCGAGGACGAGGCCGGGTTCGCGATGACGCCGCCATGAGCCCGAACGTGGGGCCGGCGCGGACAGACTCCCGTGGTCACAGTGCGTGGACGGTCCAGGCGACGCATCTCGGTCGCCGCGATGTGCTGCTACCGGCCCGGCGAGAGGTCCCGGCTGATCTACCGGCCCCGCTTCCACGCGCTCCTGAAGGTCGCACGCAAGAGCTTCTCCTGGCAGGATTACCGTGACCTCCTGGTCCGCGCCCACCTGCAGCTCGGCGCCCCGATCATCGTCGTCTGGGACAACTGTGACACTCATGGGGCGCCGTCCGGGGCCAGGGTCTGACCCGTGGGACAACTGGCCCAGGCTGCCTTGTTGAGGATCTGTCGGCCCTGGTCCCGGGCGGTGCTTGCTGCCGTTTCGGACCGGTGGATGTGTCCCGATAGGGGCCTTGCCTCACAAGGCACCGTCACAGTTCTGACCGTCCACCGGCCCGACGTTGGCTACAGCCCCATGCCGATCGAGGAGCCGCGTGACCATCACCAGCATGCCCCAGCCGACTCTGCCCACACAGCCGGAAGATCCGCCGACCGAGGACGTGATCCTGGGGGTGGACACTCACAAAGACGTGCATGTCGCCGCGGTGATCACGGTGCTCGGGGCGATGCTGGCCCACCAAGAATTCCCGGCGACCGCCGCCGGATACCGCCAACTCCTGGCCTGGGCCCGCTCTTTCGGCCCCTTGCGCCGGGCGGGTGTGGAATGCACCGGATCCTACGGAGCGGCCCTGGCCCGTTACCTGAAGCGGGAGAACATCCAGGTCGTCGAGGTCAACCAGCCAGACCGCGCCATCCGCCGCAAGCTCGGCAAGACCGACGCCGTCGACGCGGAGGCCGCCGCTCGTGCGGTGCTGTCCGGGCGCGCTGACGTCATACCCAAATCCGGCGAGGGCCCAGCGGCCGACATGCGTGTGCTCCGGCTGGCGAAGGAGTCGGCCGTCAAGGCCCGCACGCAGGCGAAGAACCAGCTCAAAGCCGTACTCCTCGGTGTGGATCCCGAGCTGCGCGAGGCCCTGTCCAACCTCAGCAACACAGCCCTGATCGCCACATGCGCCGACCTTCCCGACGGCGACGATGCAGCCGTGTTCACGCTCCGGCTGCTGGCCCGGCGCATCCAGCAACTGACCACCGAGGTCAAGGAGCTCGCCCGCTGGACCACCAAGGAAGAGGTATGCGCATGAACGCGTCCGCTGTTCCCGAACCGCGGACGTCCGCCGCCGCAGCACCAAGGCGGCGGTCGGACGCGTCCACGAGGCCGTCGCCCGGCTCCGCCGCGAGAAGGCGCAGATCAGCGTCGCCGCCGTTGCCCGACGAGTAGGCGTGTCCAGGACCTCCCTCTACGGCAATCCCGAGGCCAGAGGCGCCATCGCCGCGGCAACGGCCGAGGTCGGTGAACACCGGATCCGGATCCTCGTCGACGAGGACGACGAACGCGAGGCGGCCTGGCGCGAACGCGCACTGAACGCCGAGGGCGCCCTCAAGGCCGCCCGCGCCGAGATCCTCGCCCAGCGAGAGGGTATCGGTGAACTCCTCGGCCAGATCCGCGACTTGGAAACCGAATGGACCGAGGAGACGATCCAGCGGATCACCACCGAGAACACCACCCTCAAACAACGTGTCCGTCAGCTCACCACCGACAACCGCATCCTGGACTAACAGCTCAAGGCAGCCCGCTCGAACCTGCGCTTCCAGGACCGGCGCATTGCCGAGCTCGAAGCCCGCCTTGCCGATCCGTCGGGTCGAACCTGATCCCCTTCCAGAAACCGGTGGCGCTCAGCCAGAACCCCTGCCATCTTTGTTCCATCATTCATCAGCTATGAACCGGTGTTCATCGGAAAGGGAAACGCGACACGTGATCCTCGTGCATGTCTCCGCCACCTGGCCCCAGGTCCTGGACGGTCAACTCACCCCAGGGCAAGCCACCTTGGGAGAGTGGTTCAACATCAGCGACTCGTCCCTCGCCGAATACAGCGACGCCGTGCTCGGCATCTTCGAGAACACCATCGTCAGCGCGTTCGATGTCACCGGCGAGCCCCACCGCGATGACGAGGGCCGGGTTACCTTCCCCGGCACACCGTCGGCGGAGTGGTCCCACCTGATCGGCACCCCCAACCCCGGCAAGCCCTGGGGCGTCCGGGGCATGGCCCGGCCGATCCAATACCTCGACACCGCGGTGCTGGTCGGCGGCACCGCCGAGGTCGAAGACGGCGGCACCGCCCGCAGGGCTGTGGTCGACGGCTTCACTCTCGTCGTCGACAACGAGGGAACCGCGGTGTTGTCCGTCCCCGCCGGCCGCAAGGTCACTGTCCTGACCAACGTGGCCTGACGCTGTCGCGGCCCGCCCAATGGAACCCCGGACGCCAAGGCGTCCGGGGTTCCGCCGCGAGACCACGCCGACCCGCCCGGCCAGCCCGTCCGCCTCCTCGGCGAACGTCACCCGCGGACATCCCGGCGCATCGCAGAACAGACGCCGGATCATCAGCTCAATGCACACCTGCCGCCCGCCGACCGCACCGTCCGCGAGGCGCCGCTGATATCCGCTGTGGCGCCGCACCGACGGTGTCCCGCAGTCCGGACATGACACAGCCACCGACTCCGAGGTTCTGGCCACGATGCGCAACACCCCGATCTCCGGGCTCACTTGCTCCATCAGCCCCCTGTCGGCAAGACCGCCTGACACACCTTCAGCAGCTCCTCACACTCGGCAAGTATCGTGCGCTGGTGACAGACCGTCACCGGCGGCCGGAAGCGGTGATCGGCTTCACGGAAATCTTGGAGGAGCCCGAGTTCAGCCGACGCCGACACGCTGACCGGCACCTGCGCCCTCCTGCCGGCGCTGTATGGCGACGAGGGGGCGGCGGGTGGCCGGTTTGCGACCGGCGTGAGCCAGAGTGCCTGTGAGCTGTGCGTTTTATGCCATGCCTCGGCAGGCCACGATGTGGTGGTTTCGCGCGGAGGCACTGGTTCCGCTCGGGTGTGTCGGGGCTGAATGGATGCGAGGCCGGAGCCGGCAGACGACGCGTTCCGCCTGATTTGGCGCGCTTTCGACGCATCACCCTATCCGGAGGGACTTCTTGGTGGACCAGCTGGAATTACGTCCGTACCGCCTGGCCGTTGCACCGAGCGTGCGGGGCGTGTCAATCGTGGCCAGGGTGTACGGGTATCCACCGGACCACAACGCCGGCTCGGAGTGGATGCTGCACTCGATGCTGCGCCCCCTGGCCGAGCGTGGTCACAAGGTGGAGGTCTGGCTGTCCCACCCCGGCAAGAGCGAGAAGACCTATGAGATCGACGGAGTACGGGTCATCCCTTTCCAGGAAGGCATCGACTTCGCCGCCCGGGCGCATGAGGCGGATGTGTTGGTCTCCCACTACGAGAACGTGCCCCTGGTGGCCGGCCTCGCCCGGGACCGTCTCATCCCGCTGGCCGTGATCTGCCACGACAACTTCGCCGCCAGCTTCCACAATGCGGCGGGTGCTGATCTCGTCGTCTACAACAGTGAGTGGATCCGTCGGGACGGCGAGATCTTCTACGCCCGTTACCCGCGCGAGTTCCTGCCCCGGCACAGCATCATCGTGCGCCCGCCGGTGATCGTGGAGGAATACCGCACGCAGCCCGGCGACTGCGCCACCCTGGTCAATCTCAACGCCGACAAGGGCGGCGAGCTGTTCTGGCAGATCGCCGCCTGGACTCCGCAGTGGAAGTTCCTCGGCGTCCGAGGGGCTTACGGGCAGCAGATCATGCCGCCACCCCGGCTGCCCAACTGCGAGGTCCTCGAGTCGGTGCCCGGGCAGCAGATGCGCGAGCACGTCTACAGCCGCTCCCGAGTGATGCTCATGCCGAGCCTGTACGAGTCCTGGGGGCGGGTCGCGGTGGAGGCGTTCGCCTCGGGCATCCCGGTCATCGCCCACCCCACCCCCGGACTCGTTGAATCCTTGGGCGAAGCCGGCATCTTCGCCTACCGCGACGACCTCAACGCCTGGATCGACGCCCTCGTATCCCTCCAGGACCCCGAAAACTGGGCCCGGGCCTCCCACCGGGCCAAAGCCCGCTCCATCGAACTGAGCGCCGCTCCCGACCTCGACCTGTGGTGCGACGCCATCGAATCACTGACAACCGAGGGCACCCCGAACAGCCTCCGCCGGCGTGCCCTCGGCACGCTCGTCGACGCCAGGGAGATGCGCCGCAGCACGCGGGACAGCGGTGCAGCCTGCGGGGGAGAACCGCATCCGTGTCCGTGTGCGGCACGGTGCTTCTCAATACAGGCCAACCGCGATTGATTCGGTCGACCCGCTACGACAGGACGGCAGACCATGCCCCAGGAAACCCTCGTCTCCACCTCCCATCGACATCTCGCAGCCGGGCCCCGTGCCGCCTTTGCGCAGGGCACAAGCCCACCTCTCGCTCGCTGCACGCACATCCAGCGCTTCAACTACTAGGGCAACGCGGCGAACTTCACCGTTCCGGCGGGGCGTCACGACGATCAACGCCCGCTCCTGGGGCGACGGAAGCGCGGGACCCAACCCAGGAGGCGGGGCGGCTTCGCCACCGGGGACATCGCCTGGTACGGGCGGACATCGGCCTTTCATCGTCCCCTCATGACCCGAGCCAGAAGTGAGCCGGGGCTTCCAACGAAGGAGAATGGCATGAGCACATCAGTCTTGGCCTTGCCGGTCGACGCTCAGACGTCGGACCCGGAATGGACCAGTATCAAAACACTCGGGTACGCGAACCGGTTCGCCACCTGGGACTCCGAGTTCCGCTACGACGGCCGCATCCGCGTCCCCGTGGGCATCAAGATCACAAGGGTCGACTACGCCTACTACGGCCAGGACGACAAGACCTACTGGAACGCCGTCGAGGTGCCGCGCGGCCGCATGGGCATCGACCAGCAGTACGAGGTGATCGACCTGACGTTCCTCGAGGACTCCGACGTCATCACCTTCACCCTGCGCGGTGACCTCAACGTCGACTCCGCACCGGAGCAGGGTCAGTACAGCCGCACGTACCAGCTCGGTGTGAAGGTCGGCCTCAGCGACGGCACGACCCGCACGACGCACGTGGCGATCGAGGTCCTCTGGCCCGCCTATGACCCGGCCAACGGGCGGATCGGGCGCCCCTTAGTCCGCCTCCCCTACGACACGGGCTGGGGCGGAACTCCCAACAGCCAGGCCGGCTTCGGCTACGTGTCGGACAACGGCTACATCGCCGACAAGTTCATCATCGACCTGGTCAACCCCCGTCAGGGCAAGGGCAACGTGGCCGGCAACAACAGCGACCACGTGTACTACCAGCTGGTGCACGAGGATGGCACGCCGTCCCACCTCACGCCCGCCCCGGTCAAGTTCTACGTCAAGGGCCACGCGGACGCCAAAACCGGCAACAAGCGCATCCTCGATGCCGTCAACCTGCGGGATGAGGGCGACAAGCCGGGGTACTACCGGTTCCTGGTCTGGCCGCAGTCCACCAACACCGCCGACGGCAAGACAAGCACCACCATGAGCTGGGATCCGGACAAGCCGGAAGACGCCTTTCAGCTCGGCAGCGTCTACTTCCGCTACACCGCTACCCGCAGCGCCGGCTTTTCCGTGGCTCCGGGCGGACCGCCGGACGTCAGGCTGACTGCCGGCGGCCCCGTCGGCTATCCGGGGGTGCGTCTCGAGACCAGCGAAGGGCCGGTCCCCGTGCAGACCGTCCAGGTCAGCCTGCCCGAAGGGATGGGGCTGCAGTTCGTGGAGGAAGGCAACCCCGGCTACCAGCTGACCGTGCTGGACTCCGACGGAGCGACGAAAAAATTCGTCGGACAGCTGTCCCGGGACGGCCAGACCCTCACCTGCTCCAAGGTCAACCTGGCGCTGCCGGGCAAGTCCTCCAAATCCACCGCCTGGGTGGCGGTCAGGGCCACTGACCCGGATACCACGGGCCGCACGTCCTTGACCTTCCAGGTGGGAAGCGAGACGAGCCAAAGCACCTCCATCGAGGTCCGTTCCCTCTGACCGTCAAGGCCGCGCCGGGGCCCCGACGGGGCGCGGGCGCGGCGAGCAGCAGACCTCATAGCCCGCTGAGCAGAGCGCATGGGCTCGGCACCATCGACTCACGCGGCCCGGGCGGCCAGCAGTGTGCTGGTCGCCACCAACGGAGCCTGCGCCGTGACATCGGTGCGGGGCAGGGCGTGCGGGAGCGTTGTGCGGGTCTGCGGTGTAGTCGCGCTATGGGCGCCTGGATGGGTAGCAAGTGACGGTCGGCATCGGCCTTCGGGGACGGGCCGGAACGACATCCCGGGAAAGTTGCACAGGCATCCGCTCGATCTCCTTGTCCATCCCGGCTCAACGACCTCTCGCCTAGCAGAAGTTCAGACACAGGCTTTCAGCTTGTTCTCTTTCTTCCGGCCTCGAACGGTGTCTCGTACTGAGTCGCTCACCTGAGGGTTTGCCGGACGTGGGGGCGGCCTTCGTCTGATCCTGTGCTCCGACCAAGGTGCACGTGACCAAGACGAAGGCCGTGAGGGTGAGTCTGCTGCCTGACGTTGTGCGGAGGGATGCGTTCGCGGAAGCGTCACCCTTCCGGGGCGAGTTCTACGAGTGTCTGACCGCTCGGCGCGACGAGTTGTTCGAGCTGACGGATGCGGTGTTGTGTGCGGACGGGGCGGTGAAGTCCCCGGTGGCCTGACGCTGCTGCCCGAGCATCGGCGTGGGCACGGAGCGATGTACGGAGGCCTGAACCACGGCCGGATCGATGTCGGCCAGGTGCGGAGGGTGCTGGCCAGGTTGTCTCTGCCGCGGTTCGACGGCGGGCGTCTGATTCTGGCCGTCGATGTGTCGCCATGGCTTCGTTCGGGGGAAGTTGGGCAGCATCCGTCTTCAGGAGCTCACTGAAGAGGACGTAGAAGGGTGGATGCACTGGGCTCTGAAGCACGGGCGCGTACGCGGTGGAAAGGCAGGCACTCCGCTCGGGGTGACCAGCGTGGACATGAGCCTTGCTCGGCTGAAGGACGCTCTGAACCGAGCCGTGACGCGTCGACTGGTGCCCATGAATGTGGCCCAGCACGTGACCATTCCGCGCAGAGCACGCAAGGAAGAGAGGAAGAACAAGCAGGAGGTGAAGCCCTGGAACGTCCTGGAGGTTCAGAATTTCGTCCGTGGCGTCAGCGAAGAACGTCTCTACGCTCCGCTCCTGCTGTCCCTCATGGGTCTACGTCCAGCGGAAGTCTGCGGACTCCGGTGGGAAGACGTCGACCTGGACAACGCCACGATCACCATAGCCAACACACGGACCATGATGGGCAATCGGTACGTCGTGGAGAAGGACACCAAGTCCCTGGCCGGTGAACGGGAACTTCCGTTGCCGGCTCCGGTGCTGGCTGCACTGAGGTCGTTCAAGGTCCTTCAGGCCAAGGAGAAGCTGGCCCTTGGTGAGGCATACGCAGAGGCCGGCTACGTCTTGGTGCACGAGACCGGAGCAGCCTTCACGATCAAGCAGCTCCGCCGACGCGTGTATCGACTCATGGCAATCCTCGGTCTCCGCCGAGTCCGTCTCTACGACGCTCGTTCGTCGTGCCTCACGTACCTGGCCAACAACGGCGTGCCGGATCACATCCTTGCCCGGTGGGCCGGACACACGAATGTGAAGACCACGAAGAAGTGGTACGTGAAGCCGGACGTCGAAGATCTTCGGGAAGCCGCCACAACGTGGGATGGCCTGCACGGTGCTCCGACGGAGGGGCAAGTGTGAGTCTGGCGGTTTACCGACCGAGCGACCTGCCCAGCGGCATGTCTGCCAAGATCGAGGTGGACGCGGAGGCCGACTGTTGGCTGTGGACCGGTAGCTGCAACGGAAAGGGGCAGTCAGGCTACGGCCAAGTCTCCTACGAGGGAAAGGCACAGCTTGTCCACCGTGTGGTGTTCGGGTTGTTGGTCGGTGAGATTCCGGAGGGCTTCCAGGTGCGTCATGCCGATCCTTGGGGACGGCACTTTACGCTTTGCTGCAACCGGGACCACCTGGAAGCCGTGCCGAAGAAGGAAGCTCTGCGGCGCAGGGACTAGGAGCGCGCGCGAGCCAGGAGGACGCACTGTCCCCACGGCCACGCGTACACGCCAGAGAACTCGTATCTGGATCCCCGAGGGTTTCGGCAGTGCCGGACGTGCTGCGCCGAGAGGGTAAGGAGCCGCCGGGTTCCCATGACCGTGTGAGATTTCGTGAGACGTGGGAGGGTCTGGGGCGTGAGTGAGACACCACCGAACCCCCTGCAATACCGCTTTGACGGGCCAGAAGACGCCCCGGTCCTGATCCTCGGTCCCTCCCTGGGTACCACATGGCACAGGTTGTAGAGACCGTCTGTGGGCGTCCAGGCCAGTCCAAGATGAGCGCGTAATGCCAGGTCAGGGCACTCTGGTCCGATGGAGTCGACGCAGTCGGTGATAGGCGTGTGAGAGCGGTGTGCGACGAGAAGCCCCGCGGGTGCGGCCCGGCGGGGCTTCTGAGTAGGTGGGTTTCAGTGTCTGCTGTGGCCACCGTTGCACTCGGGTTCTCCTCTCTCAAGCACCCGAAGCAAGAGCGCGGTTACGACAGGAGTCTTACGGCCGACGCGCAGCATCCGACCCCGGGAACTCTTCGCGACCCACCAGGTCGTAGCCTTCACTCCTGCAAAGCCGAACGCCTTTGGAGGCGTCTGCGGCACTGCCAGTGCTCTCCGATGTTGCGTGGACCGCGTGCGGCGACTACCACGGCGTTGCCGGAGACGACGGTCGCAGGCCGTCACGCGTCACCGCCGAGGACTTTGCCCGCTTCATCTCGCGGCCGCATCGCTCCGCTGGCCTGGAAGCGGGTGGCATCCCTGCATGTCGCCCGCTGCCGAACGCTGCCCGCTCGCGGGCCATGTTGCGCCTGCCTCTGGGCCCTCGGTTCTTCCGGATCTCGAAGTCCATTGCATCCCCTGAACTGGGGTGTTGCGACGACCACTAGAACTCAGGGCTCGGCGGGGCTTTTGTGCACAGAGGCTATGACGGAGTGCAGCGGCTGGCGTGGGCACCGTTGTACTCCGGCTCTCCGCTTTCGAGCACGCGGAGCAAGGACGCGGTGACGACACGCGTGCTACGTCCGATGCGTAGCACGCGGCACGGGAACTCCCCGCGACGCACCAGGTCGTAGCCCTTCGCCCGAGAGAACCCCAACGCCCTGGAGGCGTCTTCCACGCTCCCCGTTCCGTCCCAGGTGGCGCGGATGTGTGTAGGGCTGTAACGGGTGCTTTGCACCTCGTTGGTCTGTCCGTGCAATTCGAATTCTCCAGTTGCTAAGGCGGTGCGGCTTGCGCGCAGCCGATGGGGTTTGAAGCTGCTGAAATCGTGCCGCGCTGCGCGGCAGGGACAGTGGATCACGGTGCCGACCCGGAAATTGATCAAGACAGCTAGTGACGTAATTGAGGTCACCCAGCCTTGTGCGCTGAGGTTGATGCCGATGAGCAGGCCACCCCGCAGCAGGTCAACTTCATTCCTGGGTGCACTCGGGATGCGATAGAAGCCAACCCCCTACGGCGCGGGGGAGGTGGGGATGCCGCTACGGGCTTCGCGGGACCTCGAGCGCCCACGGCACCTGTTCCATACGAGCTCTGCGGCAGCCCAGAGAGCTGACAGCCGCGCGACACTTTGAATTGACAGCCGTCTTGGCGATTCCTCTCGACGTAGGTGCAGGTTGTGGCGGTGGACCATCAATGATCCGGGGAAATGCCGGTTTGGCTAACTGGTGATCCCGCGCTATGTTGCTTCGCTTCGAACGGTCAACGTGCCGGAGCGTGCCTGCGCGTGCGCGTGCGAACCATCACCGTGCAAGCGATTTGGGCCATCAGGCCCATACCGGCCACGTCGGGCCAACCGCGAGAACGACGGAGCCCTGGGCTTCTTCCCGCTCAGTAGGATCACCGGCAGAGCGGGGCGGGAGGCGCACGGGGTGGGGAGAAGCGGTATGGCTACGGGGGGCCGGCGACCGTCGGCGGAGCGTGTGCGGCAGCGCCGGTCGGCCGCCGTGCGCAGGCGGGTGCACGAGAAGGCGCTGGTCGAGGTGCGCGGCTGTCTGCGGGACTGGGACGACGGCCGTGACGCGGCCCGAGAGGCCAAGGCCGTGGCCGAGACGATCATCGCGCCCGAGTACGAGGGCCGGGTGCTCATCGAGTTGTTGCAGAACGCGCACGACGCGCACCCGGCCAGAGCCACCGACGGACGTATCGAGATCCGCCTGGACGAGGACGAGGGTGAGCACGGCACCCTCTATGTGGCCAATCGCGGCAAGCCGTTCGGCGGCAAGAACTTCAAGGACCTTTGCAGCATCGCCCTTTCCAGCAAGCGTGCCGACGCTGGGATCGGCCACAAGGGCGTCGGTTTCAAGAGCGTGCTGCACCTGTGCGACGCGCCCGAGGTCTACAGCGTGGCCAGGGAGGGGTCTCGGCTCCTCGACGGGTTCACCTTCCGGTTCGCCCGGCTCGATGACTACGACGCGCTCGCCCGGGAGGTGGCGCCCGAACGCGCGGGTTTCGCTGACTACTTGAAGGAGAACCTGCTCACGCTGAAGGTGCCGGTCTTCCTGGAGGAGGCACCGCAGACCGTCCAAGGCTTCGCGCGCCGGGGCTTTGTCACCGTCGTCCGTCTGCCGCTGAAGTCGGCCGACGCGTGCTCGGCCGCCGGGGCGCAGGTGCGGGAACTCATGGACGACAACGCCCCGTTCGAGCTGTTTCTCGACCGGTTGGAACGTGTCCGGTTGGAGTGGCGGGCTGCGGGGGAGACCCGGCGCAGGGTGTATGACCGTCAGGTGGAGGTGCTGCACCACGCCCGTGGCCTGAAGGTGCAGCAGGTCACCTTGCGTCGGCGGATGCGTCTGATCGTCATCTGCGGGAAGGCCGACCCGGACCGCGCCCGGGAGGCGCTCGCCGCGTCGATCGAGAAGAGCGGGATGCGACGCGACTGGATGGCCTGGGAGAAGAAGGCCGAGGTACGCGTCGCCGTACCGGTCGCCGATCCCCTACGGGACGGGCGGCTCTACGCCTTCCTGCCGATGGGCGAGCAGATCCCGGCGCCCGTGCGCGGCTATGTCCACGCACCGTTCTTCGCGGAGATGAACCGTCGTTCGTTCAACGAGGCGGTGCCGTGGAACGGCCTGCTGCTCGACACAGTGGCTGAGGTGTGCGCCCGGGCGGTGCTCGCAGCGGCGGATGGGCGGGCATCGATTCCGCCTGGCGCGCTCGTCGACCTGATGTGCTGGCAGCCCAAGGCACTGGCGCGGCTGACGTCTGCCTTCCAACGGCTAGACCATGGCATCGCCCACGTGCCGTTCATCCCGGTGATCGGAACGACACCCGGGGCTCGCACCTCCCTGCACCGTGCCCTTCTGTGGGAGGGGAAGATCGGCTCCACGATCTTCACCCCGCACGCTGTCGCCGCCACGGGGGTCATGGATCTCCTCGATCCGCATCTGCACCCCATTCGGTTGCGGCGGCTGGCGTCCCTGGCCAGGAGCGCGGGCACGCGCCTCGAACCCCCCACAGAGCGCCTCGCGTCGTGGGCGGAAGGGCTCGCCGGGGCCGCCGTTCGTGACACCTTTGATCCCGGATGGTGGGCGGACTTCTACTACGACCTCTCCCAGGCGTTCCCCGACGGCTCGGCCCTGACCGGCAAGCGGATCGTCATTACTTCCAGGTCGACGACGGCACCGGCCGGCGCGGACGGCGTCTTCTTCGACCGCGACACTCCGCAGGGCGGCTCCCTGCCGACCCTGCCCGACGGCCTGTCCGACCGCCTGCACTTCGTGCACGAGGGCATCGCCTGGTCAGGCAAGGGCCGCAAGCGCAGAGCCCAGGGCCGCAAGTGGCTCAGGACCGCGAACCTCGTCCATGACTACGGCGCCGACCGGGTGCTCGCGGTCGTCGCAGCCGCACTGAGCGCGGACAGCGAGGACAACGGCGTACGCCTGGCCTGCCTCCGCTACGCCTGCGCGGTCTCCCACGCTCTGGAGACGGAGGGCCGCAGGGCTCCCTTCCTGGGGGATCTCCACGTACTGACCCGGGCCGGCTGGATCGACGCGAGCCGCGCCATGTTCGGGCCGGGATGGCCCGCCGAGCACTCCTCCGTCGACGACACCCTGACCCGATTCCTGGAGCGCGTCCGGGAACTGTCTCCCGTGCTCACCCAGACGGAAGGACGGCTCCTCGTCCGCCCCGACGAGCTGTGCGGCGACGCGATCCCCGTGGAGGCCATGCGGCGCTTCCTCGAACGGCACCACGTCGCTCATGGCCTCCGTCCCCGGAACGAGACCTTCCGCACGAGTGTCAGGGGAGACGCCCTCAACCGGCCCTCCCGTTTCTGGGCCCCGGACCGGCAGGATCTGCTGCCGCAGTGGCGGACGAGCGCCGAGCGCTGGCGGAACCGGCGTAGGGTCGGCTACATCAGCGTGGAGTACCACTCACGCTCCCGTGCCGCGGCCATGCTGCCCGGTCAGGACGACTACGCCGCCTTCTCCGAGGAGGACCGCAGACTCTACGCGGAGCTCATCGTGCACGGCCTCGCCTTCGCCTGGGCCGACTCCGCACTGGAGATGCAGTTCGTACGCCACAGCGATCCCACCGGGACGCCCTGGCCCACTCCGCTGTCCGCCTTCCTCACCCACGCACCGTGGATCCCGCAGACGGCTGCCCCGAGCGCCACCTCGGAGGGGACCGTGTTCGCCACCGCCGGCACGGCCTGGTGGTGGCACGGCACGCAGCCCCCGCCCCAGTTCCTCGGCGTGGTGCCGGCTTCCTTGCGCAGCAGGCGGTCCGCCAAGCTCGTGGCACGGCTCGGCCTGCTCGGCATCCGCTCCTGGGACGATCCCGGCACCGCGCTCGACCGGCTCCGCCACCTGCCGGACCTGGTGCAGGCCAACGTCCACCTCAGGGAAGGAAGACTCGCGCACGAGATCGGACGGGAGTACGAGAAGGCGTGGGCGCAGCTGCTGCCGGCGGAGGGCGGGACGCGCACCGCCGACAGCGGGCAGCCCGCGGCGCCGCGCCGGCTGCTGGTGACCCGCGCTGGTGCCCTCGCCTCGCTGGACCCGGCGGAGACGGACGAGACGGTCTTCGTCCCGGATCCTGACGGGGCCCAGAACCGAGCCCTTCTGGACCGGGTCCTCGTGCCCGTGATCCCGGTACGGGACAGGGCACTGGGCGGCCGGGTCCACGCCTTCCTCCAACGGAGGACGACGTTCGATGTCCAGCGGTGCGGCGAGGCCGCGCACGACATCCAGGCCGACGGATTGCCCGTCCGTGATGCACCGCACGTGCCGTTGACGGAGTACGCGGGATCCTGGCTGCTCACCCTGGTCGCGGCCCTGGTGGAGTTCGACGAGGAACGAGCGTCCCGTCCGGAGCCCGTGGCTGCGGCCGACGTGGCCGGCCTACTGCATCGCTGCGACGTGACCGTGGCCGGCGAGGCCGTCCTCTGGATCGCCGGCCACCGCCTCACCGAGCACGGAGCGGACCGAGCCCTGCTGCACCCGCACCCAGACCGGCCCCGTGTGGTCGTCGTGCACAGCGAGCCGCGTACCGGCTGGCGAGTGCTCCGCACCGCCGCCCCCGCCGTGGCTGCCCTCATCGGCGCGCCCTACCTCGCAGACCTGCTGTGGAAGGCGCTAACCAAACTGGAGGAACGCGGCCTGAAGACCGACCACGTCCCGGAGGAGGATCTCACGGACGTCC
Source organism: Streptomyces sp. DF42 (assembly GCF_058267695.1). NCBI lineage: Bacteria > Bacillati > Actinomycetota > Actinomycetes > Kitasatosporales > Streptomycetaceae > Streptomyces > Streptomyces sp. DF42. Next base: position 8,005,343 of record NZ_CM177859.1, read on the forward strand.
TGGACCTGCGGCCGCACCAACTGCACGCCGTCCTCGCCGAGCGGGCGTCACAGCGTTCCGGCAGCGCGCGGCTGGTCCCCCTCCTCGCCTGCCTTGATCTCGACCTCGCGGAGCAACTGCGGCAACGCGCCGAGGACTTCTCCGACCGCGCCGCCCTCCTCACCTGGCTCACCGACCGGATCGGCGCACCGAACGCGGAACAGCTCATGCGGTTGCTGGAGGACGACGACCGGGAACGGCAACTGAGCGCCATATCCGTGCCCCTGGCCGACGCCAACCGCGCATGGCGCGCCCTCGGCCTCCCGGAGATCGACAACAGGGACCGGCATGAACGGCATTTCGCGGCATGGCTTCAGCGGAACCGTCCCGCGCTCGCCGAGCGGATCAGGGACGCCTATAGGGACGTCCACCGGTCCGGACGGTCCCGGGCCGGGTACGTGAAGCTGCGCGACCTCTCCCTACTCGCGCCGGACCCGGCCTGGCACACGACGCTGTGGCATCTCTCCGACGAACTCCTCCAAGCCCACGCGGACGCCTGGCTGTTGAAACAGCTTCCCGCACCCTCGTCGACGTCACGCCCGCTGAGGCCACTGGCCGAGGTACGCGAGGCATCCAGCACAGCGGTGCACAAGCAGGTACCGCGGCTGCGGCAACTGATCGAGGAGTGGGAGCGCCTCCATCCCGCAAGTCGCCCCACGGTGCTGCCCCCGGCCCAGGACGTCCTGCGGGAACTGGACGGCGACGGCCTGCTGGACTTCGAAGTCTTGTCCGTGAAGGCGTCGATCGCCTGGCTTAGGGCTCGCGGCCACTGGCCCCAAGACATGCCTCTGTCGGACCGGCGCGCGGACCTCGGACTGGCCGCGACACGTCCCCCGGAGCCCGCGGGGAACACGGGCGGAGCCACGGGCGAAGGCCGAACCGGAGGGTCCGCACCCGGCCCCCATGTAGTGCTGAACGGCAGGCCCGTGTCGGCCCTGCCCGACGACCTGGCGGCGCTCGCCCGCGAGGTGGCCGCAGACCTCACGCCTGAGCAGCGGGCCACCTCGGCCACGTCCGCCACGGCGCTCGCGCCCCGTATTCCGCAGCCACGCACCTCGTCGTCGTCCGGTGCAAGGTCGCACAGCGGTTCGTACCAGGTCCCCGCGAGCGACCAGGACCGGACATTGGCCGTGGGCCTTGCGGGGGAGGCGGCGGTGGGCGCGTGGCTGCAAGAGCAGTTTGGGGTCGAACCACAGGACTCATGGAAGTCCGGTCTGCGAGTCCACGGGCTCGCCGGCGCGCAGCCGGGAGACGACCGGCTCGGATACGACTTCCTCATCCACGACGGCGACGCGACCTACCTCTACGAGGTCAAGGCATCCACCGGCGACAGTGGCGAGATCATCCTCGGCGAGTCCGAGGTTCGACGCGCTTCTCGCCTGAAGTCGGACGAGACGTACTTCATCGTGTACGTCTCTCACGTCCTCGACCGCGACCGTCGCAACATCACCGTCCTGCCCAACCCATTCGGCGCCCCCAACCTCGCTGGCTACGAACTGGTCAGCACCCAGCTGAGGCTCCGATTCAACCATGGCTGAATCAACAAGTTCGTGCCCGGCTGACTGTGGGACGACGGAGGTGGCTCGCTCCATCCAGGCATGCCCGCCCTCGGTCCATATTGCCGCCGAGTTCCTCGAACACGCCCCTGACGTGGTGCTCACGATTCCTCGATGGCCCAGTGCCCGCGAACGCGTTCCGCAAGGTCAGCAGCGTTCGCCTGGTGCACCGTCAGACTCGTGATCGCGTAGACGCGTTCGGGCATACACCGGCAGGTTCAGGCCAGCCGCGAGAACGACGGAGCCCTTGGTGCGAATGCGAGGCTGGACATGCCCTTTCGTATGCCTGGGTCACGCATCGGGAGCGCCGTCGGCCTGTTGATTCCTGCGTCGTCGTCGTGGCGTTCGTTTGGGTTTCGGGATGTGACTGGGACGGGAGACGATGATCACATCGGTGATGTCGGGAAGCTTCAGGAGAGCGTTGCGGGTCGTGTCGTGTTCCTGGACGGAGGAGGACTCGTCGTATATGAAGACGGTCATCTGCCGGTAGGACGAGTTTCCGGCAAGGTAGCCGATGTAGTCATCGTAGATCTCCTTCTCGAAGGTCTTGAAATCGGCGGCCTTGCGCGCGTATTTGACCTCGATGAGCAGAGCGAGCGAAGGGATGCCGAAATCCGCGCGGTAAGTGCTGTGGCCGAGCCGCCGGAGGGTTTCTTCCTCGACGAGGTCGTCGAATACGGGCCGGAGCATGAGCCAGAGGATGTTCTGGATCTCGCGTTCCGAGGTGATGGGCCACCTGATGGGGTTGTCGAGGTCGTCACCGTCGTAGCGCCATTGCCGCATCGCAGCCTCGAAACGGCTCAGGAGAACGCCTACATGGGTGCGGCTCAGGAGAGTCTCGTCGATGCTGGCGGTGACTATCTGGGCGGTTGCCTCAAGGAGTAGCGCTGCCCGAGGCGCGGTTGGCTGCCCTGTATCGGTCAGGAGGATGTCGCTGAGCAGCCGGGACTGCAGTCGCCGCAACTCGTCCTGGTCCGTGAGCGGTACGTCTCTGGCTGAGACGGTCAGCCAGTGAATACAGGCAGCTTCTACCGGATCGCGGATGCTGCGGGCGTCCACCGCAACGGCGGTTGTGGTGCCGAGGATGCGCCGGGCGTGTTCCTGGAAAAGGCTCAGGAGGATGTTGGCAGGGCGCAGCTTCGGGTCTTGGAGGACCTCGGCCAGCCATGTGCGGGCTCGCGGAGTGTCATCCTGCATTGAGTTGACGGCGAGCGCGAGTCCGATGATTTGTCCGGGGTCGTTGACGAAGGTGACCCCGTCGTCCTGGAAGGGGTTCTTCCGCATGAGGGCAGGCAGGCCGACGGTCAGGTGTTTCCGGGCGGCGGACTGGGAGGCGGCTGTTGAGGAGAACCCGGCGAGGCCGTAGCCGAGGACGGCCAGGCCGTGAGAGTGGGCGAAGCGGTGCTCGTTGTCGGCGAGCCATGCCGGCGCCAGGGGGTTGACGTCCCAGTCGAAGCTGAGGCGTCGTCGGCTCAGGATGTGATAGGCGAGCAGGCCGTCGAGGTTGCCGGGCGCGTTCGCGCGTCGGATGCATTCCTCCAGGCGGGCGGTCTGCGCGGCCAGCAGGTGTCCGGTGGGTGTGGCTCTTCCGGGTTCTTCGGTCACAGGAACCACCGGCTGGAGCGCAGCTTGGTGGCGACCGCGTCGGCGTTCCAGTTCCGCACGTGGCGCAGCTGTCCGAGCAACTCAGCGATCAGGTCTGAGTACAAGATCGTCACAGGAATGCGTGACGGGTACATGCTCCGCCAGGACATCGCTGTGAACCGAAACGCCTGCCGTCCCAGGTATTCGATGTCAGTGAAGGTCGAATGGCGGTGGAGCTTGAGCAGAAGCGGCTTGGGGGCACCGTGCAGAGCGCTCTTGAGATCCATGGGCCCGCTGACAGCCACGAGCAGCTCACGCTGGCCGATGGGTACGGCATGGCCACGCTCCGGCACATAGTGCCCCTTGGCCCGGCCGCTGGCCCCCCGGTTCACTCCCGCGCTGGCCCGGTCGAACATGACCCAGTCGTGGTCGGTGCTCACGTGCACGAACGCGAACTCGACCCTGGCGTACGTCCGGGTAAGGCGCTCGACCAGCTCCTTGACCGCAGCGGCCTCAATGTCTTTGAGCGGTTTGAACACATGGAAGATAAGGCGCAGTTCGTCGCCCTTCTGCCAGGCGTTGCGGATCTTGATCGCGTCGATGCATTCTGTCAGGGAGCGCAGGAGTTCCCGGGGGTAGTCGTCGTAGTCGGCCTCCCGGGACGTGTTGGAGAGAAGGTAGTTGCCGTCTGCGCTGAACACGGTGGTGATGCCCACTACTCGTTCCGGCGCGGTGAGCCGGCTCTCTTTGACGTGCGCGCTTCCGATGCCGATGACCAATTCGTGGGTGAGTGAGCGTGGAGCGGCGATCACGAAGGGGATTCCGCCCAGCTTGGCGTAACAGGCCAGGGCAATGCTGTTGAGCGGGTAGGCGAGCTTACTCAGTCGGACCGTTTCGATTCTCACGTCCTGGACGGGGACGCCCTGTCCCATGAAGGCTGATTTCGCCACAAGGTACGGGCTGTTGTCGCCCGTGAGATGAGCCTGATCCTCGCTGGTGATGACGATGGCCAGGTCGATGTCCCCGCTGAGCAGTGCCCTCCGGCACGCCTCGCGGTAAGCGTTGGCATCGGTCGTGGCCCCGTCGAAGGGGTGCAGGGAGACGTCACAGCCGGAAAGGTGATACTTGCGGATGAACCCGAGGCCGAACGTCCTTTCTCCTTGGATCCCGTGGAGGAACTTGAAAAGGAAGTTCTCGACGACACCTTTGTGCGCGCGGGGTGTGATGACGGCGATCCTCGGTTTCTTCTTCGCGAAGAATTCCACGTCGAACGGGCCGTATTCGTCCAGGCCGCGGTCGGGTGACCGGCTCGTCTTATCTCCGGCCTGGTCGAACTGGAACGTCGGGGACTGGTAGTAAGTCCCGCTCAATTTCCTGCCGCTGCTCGACCCGACTGGCGGCTCGATGACCACGGACAGGTCACCGGCCACCTGTAGTTGGCCGAGTCGCTGCAAGCGGCCGGCAATGCTGACCGCACCCTCGTAGCGGCCGAAGGCCCCGAGCAAATCGAACGTCTTCTGGTCCAGTTCCTTGAGAATCCTGGCGCTGTCGCCTCCGGCCAGGGCACGGACCACGTCGTCGAAGGTCTCCCGTCGGCTCTCCAGCCACGCGTTGCTGGCAGAGATTCGGGTCACCCCGGGGGCATCGCGCAGTACCAGGTCGGTGCCGTCGACGTGGTCGACAGCACCGACCGCCTGCCGGGCGGCGTGGTGATCCATGCGCGGGTCGGGTGTGCTCGCCGCGTCCTCGCTCAGCACGTAGCGCCCGCGCACGTCGAGGCCCTGGTGGATCAACTCGTCCACCGTCATGTCGATCTCGTAGCGGCTCTTCACCCCGACGATCACACCAGGGTGGTTCGAGGGACCGATGGTCCTGCTGTCCAGCCGGTATTCCGGATAGACGTGGAGCCTTCCGAGGGCCTCCTGACGCCGGCCGCGGACTGAAGGCTCAAGCAGATCCCTGCCCGCCAGGCGAGAGACGAACACCGGTGGGCTAAGCCGACGCACCTTGTACCCCCAGCCCAGCACCGACCGGAGCAACGCCTCCTGGACGAGACGCATGGTGAGGGACCGGTGATCGCGTGTCCGGAACGTTGTAGGCGTGCCGTAGACGTCGCTGTCGGCCTGCACGGGAATGCAGGCGATGCTTGTTCGTGTCTTGGCGACCACGTGGCTGTCGCCAAGCTTGGCTCGGAGGTCAGCGAGTTGCTCGGGTGACTCGAATTCGATCAGCCCACCCTTGAACTCGTCCGCCGAAAAGCGGACCGGCAGGAAGTTAAAAGCCAGCACCGGCGGATTCATTCTGCCCCCTTGCGTCCAAGCCCCATTCCCTCCCCGGCATCGAGGCGGTTACACGTCACGGCACCTCGTCACCAAGGTGCCCTTCACGCTCAGAGCATTGTGGCACCGGGGTATGACAACGGGCGGGGAAGAGCCGCTTGACCGGATCAATCACGTGATGCCGGTCAGCCGTAATCGCCACAACCGGAGCTCTCCTTGAGTTCTCCGTGTGCCCGCGAGCCGCGCCCCTGCCCTTGGCGGACCGCCACCTCATCCTGCGAGCGATACGGAACGATCCGTGTTGGGTGAACCCTCCCCGAACCTGCGCTCGGCGGCATACGCTGGCCAGCCAGTGCCGCCGTGATCACCGGGAGCCCCGGGAGGCGCGGCGGGAGGAAGGACAGCAGGACCGGGGCAGGCCGCCCGCCTGTACGCAAGCACCGGGCACTGTACCGATGCCGTCTGGGAGCGCGTGCTGTGGCCGGGCAGGGCCGCGTCGCCCGGCAGGGGGAGGGCCATGAACCGCTGGGTCGGCATCGTGTCGCTGCGCGAGACTGCGCCGCCGACACCCGTGCACCGCATCGCGCTCGCCATCGACGCCGCGCGGAACCGGACGTCGTACCAACTGGCCGGCCGGACGGTGCCGTATGCGCGGATGCGGTCGGCGCTGCGCACGCTCGGTCAGGAGCACGCGCGCCACCATGAGTGGGGGCGGTACGAGTACTGCGTCGACCTGGCCGGCGACTTCTTCGACGGCGGCCACCCCCCGACCGGCCTGCCTTCCTGGCTCACCAACAAACTCCAGAACCTCCTGGACGGCAGGTCCGGCACACCGCCGACGGGCGGGCGGAGGGCGCAGGCGGCCCCTCGGCGGGCTGTCTCGCGTCCTGTCCACCAGCGCCCGGCGTCCACCCGCCGGGGCCGGAACACACCCCCCGAAGCCGCACGCCCAGCCCGGCTGGCGCGGTCGGCCCCGCCCGCGACCGGACAGCTTCCGTCGCCCGAGCCGGTCCGGCCCTACTCCCGCGCCGAACGGCGGCTCGACGTCCACGACGTCACGTACCCGGCGCTTTGCGACCCACCCGTGTCGCTGGTGGGCACGTACGGGCAAGAGGTCCGCGAGGTCGTGGGGAAGGCCGTGCGCGGATGGGACGCCAGCCCCGAGGTCACCGCCTGGCTCGGCCTGGCCGTCGAACACCGCAGTCACCTCTACGAGAGCCACCACGCCGCCCAGGTCACACCGCACGTGCTCGGCCTGCTCGACCGGCTCGGCGCCACCGCGCTCGACGTGATCCTGCTCGACGCTTACGCGCGATGGGCGACCCCTTGGAAGGCGGGCGAACAGTCGAGCGAACACGCCCGGCGGCGCGCCGCCGCCGACCTCGCGCTCGGCGCGTGGGTTACCAAGCAGGGGCTGGTGCGCATGGGCGCGGGGGAGGCGCAACAGCCCGCCAGGTCCGTCTTCGAAGGAGTGGCCCGGCAGATCCTCGGCGTGCTCAGCCTCTGTGGCGAGCACGAGATCGCCCGGAGGCTGGTCGTCTCCGTGTGGCCCGACCTCGACCGCCCGTCCGCGGAGACGGGAGCCGATCCTGTCACTCTGGCGCATACGGCCTTCCACAAGGAAGGACTGACCTACGACTACGACGAGGAGGGCCCGGACCACCGCAAGGTCTTCCGCGCCGCCGTCCGCACCGGAACCGGCCGCACGGCGGAAGGCACCGGCCAGTCCAAGAAGGCGGCACGGACGGCGGCGGCACGAGCCCTGCTCGACGCATACCCGCAGGTGGCCGCAGCGGCGGGCGCCGAGCGGAAGGCGGCACCCGCGACCCTGCCGGCCGCGTCGCCGCTGCCGTACGCGCAGCCGGGCAATCGGCACCGGGACGCGGTGAGCGACCTAGCGGCCATGTTCGAGCTCGGCCATCGCGCGGACGGGCTCCTCGCCCAGGCCCTCACCCATGTCTCCTGGGTCCACGAGAACCAGGCAGCGGCGACCGCTGCCCGCCAGCGCGACAACCACCTGCTCGCCCACCACGGCTCGCACGTGGTGAACCACCTCGCCGCCCACCTTCGCGTCCGCCAGGCCCTCGCGCACAGCCTCACCCCCGACGAGGACGAGGCGCGCATCCTCACCGCCTCTGACGACGACACCGCCCGGCTCGGTGCGACCCTCCAGCTCGCGGAAGGGCTGCTGACGAGCCGTGGTGAGAGCGGACAGGGCCGCACAGCGGTGTCGGACGCCGCCCAGGCGGTCGTCGCCGCGGCCTGGCGCGTCCACGGGCCTCGGCTGCTTGGGCGCCGGCCCGCCGTCCTCGACGACTGGCTCTCCGGCCTGGAGCACCAGCACGACCCGGTGACCGTCCTCGCCGCCATGGCCACCATGTACGGCATCGAACACGAGTACACGTACGACGTCTCAGGGCCGGACCACCTGAAGAGCTTCACCGCCACGATCGGGCTGCGGGATGCTCGGGGCCGGGTCCACCGGTGGACCGAACCTCTGCCCGGAACCCCCGGAAAGCCGGAGGCGAAGAAGGCGACCGCCGAGGCCGTCCTCGACATCCTCGCCACCCCCGTCAACGGCGTCGTCGACGATCTCCCCGCCCCGGAACGGGGCCTGCTCGTCTTCCTCCTGCGCGCCCAGCTCGATGGCCTAGGCCGGCCGACGGAACGGCAACGCGCACGCATGCTCGCCCGCGGCGACCTCGGCACCGACCTCCTCACCACCGGCGACACCGAGGCGTTTCTTGCCTGGGCAGAACGCGTCTGCCCCCTGCTCGGGCCGGACGGCACGGCCGTACCGGACGCGTTGCGCGAGCTGTACCGGAAGGTCCTCGACGACACGCGCATCGGGCCCGGCTCGCTCCTGCGCCGCATGGCCGCCAGCCCCGGACCCGACGCCGCGAGCGTGGTCCGGCGAAACGCGACGGACGCCGTACGGCGAGCCCTGAGCAGCGGGCCGCAGGCCGCCTCGGTCCGAGACATCGTGCAGGACTGGTGGCGCGACCAGGCCCCGGCCACCGGCGTCACGGTCCGCGACGACATGCGTCAGGACGTCTTCCGCCCGCTACCCGTCCACCTCGGCGCGCTGGACGAGACCCTGACGTGGTGCGGCGAAGCCGCCGAGGCAGCCGGCACCCGCATCGACGTCGAGCTGACGGTTCAGGACGGCACCCTGCACGTCTGGCTCGGCCTCGACAAGGTGGACATCCGGGCAGCCTGCGACGATTTCGCCCGCCTGCTGTCCCACACCCTTCCGTTCACCGACTGCCTGGTCGGTGACGACCATGTACTGCTGCGCCTGCACGGCGATCTCGAGACGGCTTCCCTCCATCCCCTGGCCACAGCGGGCATGGATGCCTACGTCTCCGTGCCGCTTGATCGGCGGAGGCTCACCAGGGAAGTCACCGACGGGCCAATAGGAGCACAGGACGTGCAGCCGTACTCGTGAGCCCGGCCACCGGCCCCAACTGCCCCGTCGCCACCGCTCAGAGGACGGTCCTTGACCCCGGTTCCAGTCGGCCGCTGGCCCAGGGGTAGGACGCCCATCCCTGGACGAGGATCGGGTTGAGGGAGTTCTCGTGCCCGTTCAGGCATTCGTTGAGCGCCCAGGTGGAGCGCTCGGGGTCGGCCGCCCGTTCCAGGAGCAGAGAGCTGGGTGTGGTGTCGGTGAGGGTCACCAGGCGTTCGACTTCGTGGGCTGCGACGACCGTGGTCGGGATGTCGGCGGTGGGTAGGTCGAGGTGGGGCAGGTTGGCGTTGGCGACGGGGAACGGTTCAAGGGTGACGATCAGTGCCTGCCGTGGACGGTCGGTCGGAATTTCGGCGAATGCCGGATGGCGCTGGTCGATCTGGCCCGAGGTGGCGTTGACCTGGCGGAAGGCGCGGGCGAGTTTGCTGTCGGTCTCGGCGACGCCAAGTTCCAGGCCGAGGCGGGCGTTCTCGGTCGGCATCATGGACTTGACCTCCACGAGCAGCACCAGGTCGTCGAAGACGACGAACCAGTCGACGCTTTGCAGTTCGTTCCGCTTGACCCGGTACGTGATCTCCGAGATGACATCGGCGTCCGGCATCAGGCGGAGCTGGCGGCCGACGTACTCCTCGAAGAGGTAGCCGGTCTCCTGCAGGAAGTCGGGTCCGAAGTGCTCGCGTCCTGTGTGGTATATGCCGGCCGGCGTCGCTTTGCGCCAGACCAGCTGAGGTGAGGGGCACAGCAGGCCGGGTCCGAAGCCGGTGACCGCGGGCCGGCCGAGCAGCGGGTTGTAGGTGAAGCGGCGCAGCTGGGCCGCTTTGCCGCCAGCCACCTTCGCCAGGTTCTGCGTGGTTCGCTTCTCGGCTGCTTTGAGGGAGGCCACGTCGGTGGCGAAGTGGCGTTCGACGACGCGCAGCACCGTGTCCCGGCTCACGGCGCGGTTGAACTTGTCCCCATCGGGGCCGTCGTAGAACGCGGGATCGAAACGCCCGGCGTTCAACAGCGCACATCCCCACAGCAGCTGAGCGGTGCCGACGTAGTCGGGCAGCGGGCAGCCGAAGACTTCGGTGTCCCAGCCGGGGACTATGCAGCGGGGTTGCCGGCGTGCGGGGAACGGTGTGTGCAGGTACAGCGCGGCGGTACGGGCGAGAGTGGCGAACTCCGGGGTCTGGAAGGCCATCTGCTCGCCGCCCAGACGCATCATGAAGTCCCTCAGGCGGATCGGATCCTCGTCGGTACCGTGCAAGGTCGGTTCCTTCAAGCTGGAATACGCCGCGAGGATCTCCAGCAGGTCACGCTCGGTGGCTTCGGCCCTCTGGTGCTCGGTGCCGTATGCCAGGCAGACGCGGGCCGCATCAGCCAGAGCCCAGGGCGTGTACTTCAGAAAGGGGCTTTCCAGCCAGGGCTGTGGCCGCTCGAGCGTGCTGTAGCGAGCCGCCGCTGCAGCGATCAGGGGAAGCAGCGAGCTGGGACGATGACGCCGGATGCGCTGACGGTATTCGTCCTCCGTCACCAGCCGGTCATACAGGTACGCAGCCATCCCGCCATGATCCTCGCCGCCGATAGATTATTCGAGCGGTTTCTCCTGGTTGGTACTGCACGCGCGTATGCTCCGGGCAGCATCCGACTGGAGCGGATCGCCCGCTCTCGCGCCCGGCTCAAGTCAGGCTGTCGCCGACCCACGGTGGGTGGTTCGTGAGTCTTTGGGTCGTTCTTTGGTCGCCTGAGGGTGTGGGGTGTGGCTGAAATCCGCAGGATCGCGGTGCGGGCTCTGCTGGGGTTGGCGGGGTGAGTGAACGCAAGCCGCATCCCAGCGACTTATCGGACGAGCAGTGGTCGTTGATCGAGCCGATGATCACCGCGTGGAAGGACCGGCACCGCTCGGTCTGCGGTCATCAAGGCGCCTACGGCATGCGGGAGATCGTGAACGCGATCCTCTACCAGGGGCGGACCGGCTGCCAATGGGCCTACCTCCAGCACGACCTGCCGCAGAAGAACGCGACGTACTACTACTTCGCCGCCTGGCGGGACGACGGAACCGACCAGGTCATCCATGAACTCCTGCGCCGCCTGGTCCGGGACTGCGAACGTCTGCCACGGCACGGAGCGCTTTCGGCGCGCGCCGGTGGATCTGCTTAATCCTGTGACAGATGGGGGTGGTTCGGGCAGCATCGGGCGTCATGGTTGCTCTTCGCTCCCGCCGTCTGGAGGGGCTCTTCGGAGCCCGGCTCGCCGCGGTCTCGCACGCTCAGATCGCCACCCTGAGGACGAACGCGGTCTCTGAGTCCTACGACCTGGAGTTCAAGGGGGAGCTCTATGGCGGTAACGACAAGGCCAAGCGGGACTTGGCCGGTGACGTGGCGGCCCTGGCCAACACCGCCGGTGGAGTCCTGCTGCTGGGAGTTGCCGAAGACGACCAGGCCCGGGCGACAGAGCTCCCCGGGGTCGCGCTCAGCGACGCTGAGGTGTTGCGGATCCGAAACATCGTGGCCGACCAGGTCCACCCCCTGCCCGTCTTCGACGTTGAGCAGATCGAGGACCCGGACAAACCTGGTCATGGGATTCTGATGATCGCTGTGCCCCGCAGCCCCTCCGCTCCGCACGGAGTCCTGGTCAACCAGGGCCTGCGCTACCCGCGCCGCAATGGCGCCAGCATCATCTACCTGACGGAGGCCGAAGTGGCCGCCGCCTACCAGGACCGCTTCGCTCGTCGCCAGTCCCGCCACGACGACCTGCTCCGCTACGAGCGGGACCTGATCGGCCGCCTGGACGTGAGCGACCAGACGTACGTCGTTGTCACCCTGGTCCCGGACCTCAGTGGGGACTTCATCCTCGACACCAAGGCCCTGCGAGCCTTCCAGCAGGAAACCCGCGACAAGGACCTGCTCGTCATCCCGCGTGGTGCGTACGTCCGGCACGTCACGGTAGGCAGCCGCCGTCTGATGGCGCACGGTGGCTCCGAGCCCGCGACGGCCAAGTGGATCGCGTGCGAGTTCCACCAAAGCGGCGCCGGCACCTTCGCCGCCGTCGCCGCCAACCGCACCGACCTTGCCCGACCCGGCCAGGTGGATGAGAACACCACGGTCAGTCGGATCGAAGATGAGGACCTGGTCCTCGACATCTGGTCCGGACTCCGGCTCCTGGCTCGCCACGCACGGGACCGAGCTGCCGCAGGAGGCACTGCCACAGTCCGCGTGACCATCACCCCTGTCAACGCCGACCTTCCGGCCGAACTGCGTCACCCACGCGGACACGCCAATCTCGGCGGCAGTCTTGGCACTCACCAGGTGACCGAGCCACCCCAAGCGACTTCCGTCTTCGACATCGATGACCTAGCCGAAGACGGACCGGGTCTGATCGCGGCCACCTCCGTCCTCGCAGCTGGCCTGATCCAGCACTTCGGCTACCCGGAGACCCTCCAGATGACCACTGACGGCGTCATCCGGACCAAATACTGGAGTTCACAGCGCTACGGCCCTGGCGTGCAGCAGTGGGCCACTCAAGCCAACGTCGACATGACCGACGACACCGTTGACTGACTGTCGACCGCTGGCCAGAAGGGGCTTCTACGGTTGATCGGCGTGGCCTATCAGCGGCGTCCTCTAGGTTCGCACTGTGACAAACAATTGGACGAGTCTGTTCCTGGCTCCCTTCGATCCGGACCCGGACTCGTCGGGCCGTCGTTCCTACGGCGGGTCGACGGGCATACCAGCGGACTTGGACTGGAATTCACTGGACCGCATCTGCCGGGTCGTATCCCTACCCCACCGGTGCAGCCCTATCCGGCAGCAAGCAATACCCCGGCAAACCCGACGGCAGCGGCCCGGTTGTCGCAGGCAAACTGCTGGCCCGCAAGCGGCCGCACCTCATCCCCATCTACGACATCCGCATCAAGCAGCTGTTCGAGCGACCGAAGGCGGACCACTCCTTCTGGACCGCGCTGGCTGCGGCCCTGCGGGTAGACAACGGTGCCTTCCATGATCAGTTGGTCCATCTCCGCGATCAGGCGGGTATCGGTGAGGACATCGGCGTCCTGCGTGTGTTCGACGTCGTCGCCTGGATGCACCAAGGCCGGCAGGGTCAGGTCGCGACGAGTTGAGCTCTGAGGCGGAGTGTGGCGGGGAGGCGCATGCGGAGGCCGATGCCCCGAGGCGGGCGACGCTGAGCGCAGACTACTGAGCCCTGCCGGTGCCCGAAGAGCTCAAGCCGTGCCCGACGCTGTCGCCCGTCGAGAAGCAACTGCGGGAAAACCTCCCCGAGCAGTATCCCGGCTGGGTAAACCGATGGTCCGACTACGTCGAGGTGGACGGTGTGCCGACCGTGGGTCGGCGGGCAAGACCAAGACCTCAGCCGCTGGGCGGCCGGAGTCGAGTGCCGCGAGGTGACGACGCCGGCCCGCCACGCATGCCCGTGCGGGATGAGCCTGCAAGTCACCGACTCGGTGGGGAACCTTCCTCTCCGGAGGACTCGTCGGATTCGCCGTCGTGTGGCAGGACGTATTGTGCGGTCTTTGCCGCCATGTGGAGCGGGAGTGGAAGCCCTAGGGTCACGTTGTAGTCAGGCGCGCGGCGCAACTGGTGGGTGATGGCGGCCCAAGGTCCCGGCACGCTGGATTTCTCTGGCACGGCGACAACCGCGATCTCCAGTGCGGCCGGGTTCCATGCGTTGGTGCCCGTGTCGATGACGGGCTCCGGCTCTTTGTCCTCTTCATCCTCCGAGCGCTTCTTCTTCTTCAGCGGGATCCGGGTGGCAATCTTCGAGGCGGTCTTCACCGCGTGCTTGGCTGTGTGGGGCTTTTCGCCGGTGCTGTAGTACACGCGGTGGTCGTCGTCGGCGCCCGGGTGGGCCCACAGGCCGCTCGCGAAGCCGTGATCGGCGGTGTCGTCGTCCGGGGCGAACCACTGGGGGGTTTCGTCGGATGCGTGGTCGCGTACCCGCACATGGCACAGATTCTCGCCGTACAGGGTGATGTGCTGGGCCGGGTTGGGGCCGAACTGGAGGGCGTCGGGGCGCAGTCGGCCGTTGGTCAGCCATGGCCAGTGCAGACGGGAGTTCTGCGCGTGCGAGAGCAGCAGGACGTGGCGGTCGCGCAGGCTGTAGAGCATCGCCCGGATGAACTGGGCCGTCTCGGCCCGTTGATCGTCCAGATCGGGAACCCAGGTCGTGGTGCGTTGTCTCTTTCCATCCTCGGCTTCTTGCCTCGGCGCGTCCTCCTCCCCGGTCGCTCCTGTGACTTCACCGTCCTCGCCGTCTTGGTCTTCCTCGTCGAACTCTTCATACTCGCCCGGGATCTCGGCGTGGCGGGCGAGAGAGAGCAGGAGTTCCGGGTACGGAATCCAGTCCCCACGATCGGGGTCCCACCCCATGACCGAGCTGTCGGCTGCGCTCATTTTGACGGCGACAGGGGAGGTGCGGCGTTTGCGGGTGGGCCCGTCGGCGCGGCGCTTGACCATCCACAGTGCGACGTACTCCAGGTCCTTGGGCAGTTCGTCCACACTGTGTTCCGGTGCCGTGCAGACGCCCAGTTGCCGAAGGACGTCGTTCCACGCCTGCAGGGCTCGGTGGGCGATGCTCTTCTTGGTGGCGGTGTTCCAGTGCGAGCTCGGCAAGGTGATGAACTTTGTCAACCGTCCGGCATCGGCATACCCGAGGCGTACGGCGAACTTGGGGTCCACGATGTCGGGCCGGAAGGACTTCGGGTGGCCGATCTCGACCACGACGGCCTGGACGTTTGGTCGTTCGTCGCGCTCGCACAGTTCGGCGATCTCTCGCCGGCGGGCACTGATCGCTGTGGTGAGGGTCTTTCGTTTCGGCTGGCCGTCGGGGAAGTCGAGCCGGGCGGCGACGACACCGGCGTCTTCCAGGTACAGGCGCACGGTCAGCTCTGGTGCCGTCCAGGTACGTACGGCCTTGTCCGTTCCGCCCGGGCCGTCCAGGCCCAACAAGACTGCCAGTTGCTCGATCAGGGCGTCACGCGTGCGGTCGTTCTGCCAGCGCGCTTCGACGATCAGGGGCCGGCCGTCGAGTACCCGTGCCAGGGCGGCGCGTCGTTCGTTGTGGCCTTTCCGCTCCAACTCGACCTTCTGGAGGGCGCGTTCCTCCTTCGTCTTGGCTGTCGGAGTCTTGGGGAGATTGCGTGGGAGGACTGGAAATCGGCTGCGGGTGAAGTCGCCGAGCTGGGTGAGGTGAGGCAGCAACGCCCCGGCTGCCCAGTCGGTAAGGGGGGAACGGTCGCGCGGCATGAGACCGGTGCCGACGCCATGGCCGCCCATCGACGTGGCATGCACGACGCTGATCTGGATGCCTTCCTTCCCGGGGATCCAGGCGTCGGGGTTCTCCTGCACTGCCGCTGCGTTCGGGAGTTCGCGAGAGAACCGGAGGCTGCTGAGCATGCCTTGGGGGCCTCCGCGCGTCCACTGGGGCAGGGACGTGTTGCGGTCGATGGCCAGTCGGCACACCGAGAGCCGTCCGGTTCCTGTCGACTGCCCTAGCCAGGGCGTTTGCGCGAGCAGGTACGCCGACACGGCCCGCCGATACGGTACGGGCACGGGCCCACCGGTGCGCCAGCGGCGAACTCCCGTGCGGACATGGAGGCGGAAGTCGCCAGCGAAGGGCACGGTCTGCACGGTGAGCGTGATGACGAACGAGAACTTCCACCACATTCCATCGTCATCCTGGTGGTCACGCGGCGGCCAGGAGACGAGCTCGGCGCCGCGTTCGGCGGCGGCGATTTTGAACGTCATCTCGACGCCCTCGAAGCGGTAGGGATCCAGTTTCGCGATGCTCTGTGCGAGGGCGTCGGGCAGGAGCTGGTGGATCAGCGGGTCCGGCTCGAAGGTGCCGCCGGGCGAGGTTGTGCCCGCGAAGAGGTCGACGGTGTGTGGCTGCCAGGTCAGCCCGGCCACGTCCAGTGAGGCGCTGAGCTTGGTGGCCCGTTCGGTGATGTCCGGGTACTTCTTACGGGTGCGCGGGGAGTGCAGGTCACGGATCCAGGCGTGGATGAGCTGCCGCATGACAGGGAGCGGAAGCGGCGTTTCTGCGTACAGCCATGGGGTGTTGTCGTCGAGTGTGGCGCCGCGCGCGACACACAGCAGGTCGGGTGCCACGGCACGGATGACCTCGTTGAGCCTGCGGATAGGTACCTGGTTGATCCTTTTCGGTTCGCGTTTGCCGATCCGGTAGAAGTCCAGTACCTCGGCCCGCCACGAGGCGGGGAAGGCGAGTCCGTGGGTCTGGCGGATGAAGTCCGTGCCGCGGGCGGGCTCGAACGCGGTGAATCTGACGGTGGGGTAGGAGGGCACGTGTGGAGGTCCCTTCGTGTACAGGGGTAAGGGAATGGCCGTGCGGTTCAGTCGGTCGGGTCCGGGGCGGAAGGGACGATGCCGGCGAGCGCGGTGTGTAGGGGTTCGTACAGGGCTTTGACGAGGGCTCGGTCCAGAGCAGTGATCGGTACAGCGCCGGGGGTCGTCTCGTCGGCCGGGGGCGGAGCGAGGTAAGGGTCCAGGACGTGCCGCATGGCGAGCAGGAGACTCGTCCGCCAGGTATCTGGCACCGTCTTGCCTGCGGCGGCCCGGGTGGCGAATGGAGCGTCGACGAAGACGACGCGGGCGGGGACGCCGCCGCGCACGAGACGGCCGATGACCTGCCAGATGACGACCAACTGGTCCCAGGTGAAGGAGATCTTCTCGTCCTCGTTCAGCCGGCTCCAGGCCAGAGGATGGTTGAGCAGGTGTCGCCACCGTGCGCGGGCAAGGGTGCGGAACTGGGCGCCGGCCTTGTCCAGGCTCGGTTGTGCGCGGACGAACTCATCGAAAGTGCCGTCGCGTTGCAGGCGTGCCGCCCAGTCGTTGACGGCCTGCACGGCGAGGCCGATGTCGTCGGGGCGGGGGTGGGGGCGGGCCAGGAAGAACACCGAGCCGATCGCGGCGACTCCTCGGTCGAGGATGTTGTGGCCGCGTTCGACTGCGAGCAGGGGAGCCACCAGGATCTCCATGCCGGTTGAGGCGAAATTGGCCACGTCGCCGCGGCGCAGGGCTACGACCGTGCCGCCGTCGGGGCCCATGGCCGGGCTGGAGTAGAACGCGGGCTCCTCGTCCGCGTCGTCGGCGACCAGGCGGCACACCTTTCCGGCCCACCGGGGGATGCGGTTGAGGATGTCCGCCGCGCGACGTGCCTCGTCGTAGGAGCCCGTCAGTACGAGGAGCCGTTCGCGCCGTTCGTTGTTCACGGCGGCGAGTTCCTGTTCGAACACGCTGGGTTTGCCGTCGGTGCCGCGACGGGCCAGCCGGTCCAGCATGTGTTCGAGGACGAGGGGGCGCAGGTGGGGTTTGGTGCCGGACAGCTTGAGGGGGCGGCCGTCTGGACCGGTCAGGAAGCGGGTGGTGAATACGGTCTCGTTGATGGCGGCGCGTTCCGCCGGCGGGGGCTTGAGGAGGGCTCCTACCTCGGTGAGCACGTGGTAGCGGGTGGAGCGGCCGGCCCAGCTGGTGCCCGACATGAGCAGCACGTTCGGTCCGGGAAGACCGTCCGCGATGGTCAACTCCGGCAGTTGGAGGAGGAGTTCGCGACCATTTCCGGCGCAGCGAAAGAAGCGCAGTTCGCCGCTGCGCAGCTGTCCCAGGCTTGCGTCCTCGGACAGGAACTGAAAGCCGAGGATGTTGCCCATGGGTGATTCGGGGACCAACGGCCGGTAGTCCTCGGGCGGGCGGCGGGACAGCACGTTGCTCGATGCCCCGAAGTTCAAGGCGGCCTCGACCCCCGGCCATAGCTCCGTCAGCAGGTCGAGCCGGGTGTGCAGGGCGGACAGCAGGAGGGTGAATTCGAAGCGCAGCACCTGCTCTTTCACGCTGTCGGGGCTTTCCAGCACGGCGTCCCCTGCAAGCGAGAGCAGTTCTCGCTCGACCAGGCGGCGGGCGTTGCGGGGGCGGATGGCGTGCAGAAGCTGACGGGTAAGTCGCACCAGCGAGTCGACCTGAGGGTCGCGTGGTTCGCGGTCGCCGAGCGGGTCGTCGCGGAACGCGTCAAGGACCGCCACGACGGCGTCGCGTCGCGCGTCGCCTGAGGAGTCTGGTGTGACCGGCTGACGGGTTTCGGGAGGTTGCGTCTCCTCGTCTCCGTCGGCGGCCTGCCCGATGTCCTCGTCCCATTCGGGGGCGGGCTGGTCGGGGGTGTCGGCCGGATCGGTGTCGGCGTCGGAGGGCTTGCCGAACCAGTCCGAGATGAGTTTGAACTGGAGGGTCCACGAGCTGAAGTAGTCGGCCTCGACCCAGTCGCGCAGGCTCCGGTGGCCCAGCAGCATGTGGTAAATGCGGTCAGCGGCGACCGTGACGGTGTGCAGGGCCGCCGTCCACTCCATGACGGTGGAGTTGGACAGTTGGATGCGTCCGCCGCGCGCCAGTTCGTCGATCTTGTGCTGGTGGATCTCGTCGAGCCAGGAGTTGGGCGTGCGCCCAGTGAGCACGGCGGCGGGGGCGAACATGGTGTCCAGCTGCATCTGCACGCGGTCGGCCTCGTCGACGACAATCAAGTCGCTGCGCCGGCAGGCGAGTTCGAGGAAGCGAATGCGCTCCTCGTTTTGGTGGGCGGGTACGGCGCTGTGGACCAGGGCAGCGGGGGTGGCGACCCAGATGTCCGCGGCGACGAGCTCGCGGGCACCGTGATGACGCGGGCATCGGTGCCATAGAGGGCAGCCGTGGCGTTTGCGCAGGTTCGGGGCTGGCGTGTCCTGCGATCCGTCAGTGGCCAGAGCGGTGAGCGGGCGTTGAGCTGGCCGCCGTTTGGGCGGGAAGAGCTGCGTGCAGGGAGCGGCCCGGTAGGCGAGTGGCTCCGCTGCCTCGACTCCGCGCAGGGCATCGAGCGGGCAGGCCGTGCTGAGGTAGTCGAGGCTCAGCGCGTCGTGGGTGAGCAGGGAGGTGCCGCCGTCCTGTGCGGCGAGGCGGCGGTGGGTGCGCTGCAGATGCTGCTCGCGTGTGGTCACCCCCAGGACGGGAGCCGCCTTGAGGCCGAGCGCGGTGAACAGGGACACGAGGTGCAGGGCCTCGGCGACATCGCCCACCACCAAGGTGACGCGTTTGTCGTGGGTGGCCGCCCAGACTGCGAGGATGTCCCGCAGGGTGCTCTTTCCGGCACCGACCATGCCGAGCAGATGCAGCATCCGGTCGATCCGCAGCACCTCGTGCTCCGGTGCGAAGTCGCCCGACTCGGGCTTGCGGACGCACAGTTCGACCCGTTCCAGTCTGTGCCGCCAGTCGCCGCCGTCGGGGTCGTCGGGGCCGCGCAGCTGGTCCTCCATCCACGTGGCGGTTGCGAGGAGTTCCTCCCAGGGGGCCTCCAGTGGCTTGCCGTCCGGGGCGGCCGATGATCCGAGAGCGTGGGGCGTCGCTTCCTCGGCGGGCAGTTCTTTGGGCAGCTCCACCGAGGTCCAGGTGCGGCTTTCCAGAAAGCGCCATGCGCCGGGCTCGGCCAGTGGCAGCGACCGGGTCTGGTAGGGCGGGGCCGCGGCGAGGGCCTGGGCGTAGATGGCCCACCGGTGGTGGGCGATGGACACGCTCCGCCGCCGGGGGGTGTCGTCCTTGCCGGCGAGATGGAAGCCGCGCAGCTCGGGCGGGAGCGTCAGATAGGTGTCGAGGGACTGGGTCCACATGCGGCGCCGACGCAGCGGCCACAGCAGGTGGCGGCCGATGCGCAGCATGCGCTGCTGTGCGGGCGTTTGGGCGTGTCCGAGTGCGGCGGCGAAGGGGTATCCGCCGAAGAGGGTCCAGCCGGCCTGTGCGGGATGCCCGGGCAGCAGCTGTTCCACCAGGCAGAGCCCGAGTTCGACTTCGCACAACCGGGCTGCCGCGAGGTCCGGCTGGGGATCGTCGGCGAAGTACGGAAGAAGGCTCGCGATGAGATCGTCGCGCCACTGCTTTTGGTCACGCATCGGCGTCCTCCGCCTGGTCGTCGGCGAACGGCCCGCCGGGGCCGTCGGCCAGGGTGGTTCGGATCCTTGCCATGAGCTGCCGGTGGCTGAGCACGGTCGTCGACTTGCGTACCTCGGCCCTCAGGTACCGGCG
The DNA here is from genome assembly GCF_058267695.1 of Streptomyces sp. DF42. NCBI lineage: Bacteria > Bacillati > Actinomycetota > Actinomycetes > Kitasatosporales > Streptomycetaceae > Streptomyces > Streptomyces sp. DF42. Next base: position 8,025,324 of record NZ_CM177859.1, read on the forward strand.
GACTACGGACACGTAGTCGCGGCGCAAGGCGATCCGGTGGTCGGGTACGAGGAGAAACGCCTCGTCGTAGGGAGGATCTTTGGGCAGCGGCCCGGCGTTGCGGCCGAGAAGCGCTGGGTTGGCCCAGTCCTTGACATCGACGGCCCATACTCGCCCGTCCGGCAGCGGGATCCGCAGGTCGTATGCGTCGTAGTTCGGCCACAGCTCAGGGGTGAGGAGAAGGCGCAACAGGGCCCGCTCCAGGCTCAGTTCGGCGACCCCGGGGGAGGTGACGAACAGGCGCAAAGGCCGGGTGAGTAGCAGCACGCCGCCGCCCTCGAGCTCGTCGTACGCGGGGCCGACGGGGGCGTCACCCTGGTGCCGGCAGCGCGCGTTCTCGCACCACCAACCGCCCTCCCGCATGGGGGCGAGCAGGGTGTGGCAGCGCCGGCACGACGTGAACCGGCCCCCGCGGGCCCAGCCGATGGGGGCCGGCAGGTAGATCTGCTGGAGCAGTCCGTCGAGTGGGGTGAAGGCCGGCTCCAGCGCGATCTCGGCGGCCTTGTCCCGGGTGAGCACGGGATGTTCGATGAGCAGGCGCCGGAAGGCCACGTAACTGGCCGGGGCTTTGGCGCTGCGGCAGCGGTCCATCGCCAGGCCGATCAGGGCCCGGTCGATCTGCTCGGTCGCCGAGTCGGGCCGGTCGACGGCCCACTCGTAGCACAGGTCCGTGGGCACGCAGGCGTCCTCGTCGATGAGGCGGTCTTCCGAGCCCGCCAGACCGTCGGGGAGGTCCAGCGGCCACTCGGTCACCGGCCGCTGGCGACACCACACGAGCAGGTCGCTGACGCTCAGGGGTGGGTCGGCGCCGCGCAGCAGGCAGGCCAGCACGGTTCGGTCCAGGGCGCGTTGTGCCTCGTCCGGGTAGGGGAGGGTGAAGGTACCGAGGTCGGACAGGGCATCCAGATCGAGGACGGCGGAGGCCACGGTGCGCAGCAGAGTCAGACCCTGGTGCGGGACAAGCGCGGAGTCATCGGGGGGCACGGTGGTCCGTTTCACTGGAGGGACGACGAAGCAGAGGAGGAGGGTGCGGCGGGGCACCAACGGGACACCTCGCAGCGGGCGCACTGGGTTCCCGGGTTCGGGGCGGATGTGCGGTCCGCATGCCACGGGGCGGCGAGGTCGTGGAGCACCTGCCGGGCTGTGGCAACACGGTCGGCCTGACGGGGGGAGACAAGTTCCAGGTCCGGTCCGGTGGGCCGCAGGATCTCCACCTCGACGCGGGAGCGGCGCACGTCACCGCCGAGCGCACCGTCGGCCAGCAACACCACGGCCAGGGCCGCCTGGGGATACAGCTCCAGGATGTCCTTGCCCCCGCGCGGGGTGCGGTACTTGGTGCTCTTGACCTCACGCCACACCACCGAACCGCCACTGCGGTACAGGAGGTCCGGCTTGGCCACGAGCACGACATCGGCCTGTGTGTCGTGGAAGGTGAGGAGCCTTTCCGCGACCAGCGCGGCATCCGGATCGGCGTGGCGCAGCGGGCACACGGCGGCATGACGGGCGATCAGGCGGGCACCGAGTTCGGCATCGTCCCCCGTCAGGTGCCAGTCGTCGACCGCCCAGTCGGACCGGTCGGCGGGGGCGTCGTCCGGCGTGCAGGGGCGTTGTGGGGTGCGCGCGTGCAGATGCTGCAGCCAGGCGTGCACCGCGTGCCCGCGCACCACGTGATGGTCGTGCTCGACGTCCTTGTCGTAGGGCAGATGGATGCGCCGCAGATGTTCCTGCGCGGGGCAGTTCGCATGGCGGCGCAGATCGGTGACGGACAGGGTGCGACGAGGCCGTGCCCCGTCCGCGATCTGCAAGATGCCCGGCGTGCGCGCCAGGTCAGGGCAGGAAGCGGCGAGCTTGCAGGTCGCGCATCCGGGGCCCGGGCGCCTGTCCACGGCATCGACCGTGGCGCGCAGGCGGGGCGCGGCGAGCTTGTGATAGGCGGCTTCGGCTTCCTGGGGCGTCCCGTCGAACAGCGGGGGACGGACCGAGCCGTCCAGGCAGCCGATCTCCACGACCCGTACCCGCTGCGGGGTGACGGCGCTGTGCACGTCGTGCGCGTCACCCCATCGGGTGGGTTCCGGTGCACGGCCGCCGTGGGCAGCGACGTATGCCGCCATCGCGACCTCCGCCGGATCCCGCTCAGCCGGCCCGCGTCGCCCGGGCTGCACCGATCCGAACCGGAGCAGGCGCAGCTCACACACTGCACGGTCACGGCTGGCGTAGCAGCGCCCCCAGACTCTCAACTCGTACACGGTGGAAGTGCCTTGACCCTCGGCTGCTGTCCTCGACTGCTTGACCCAGTACTGCGGATCGGGCAGCAACTCTCCTCTTGGATCGAGGGATTTGACCGCGTCCAGGTACTGGGCTGCGGCATGCTCGGCATAGCGCTCGAGCCCGGGGTGCGAGGGGCGCACTCGGGCCGGATCGTCCCGGGGGCGGCCGAACTCTACGGTGTCGAGCCGGCGCATTACGGCGGCTAGGGCGAACGGTTCGTAGTCCGCCGGCTTGTAGGGGGTGCGGTGCGTGGGGCGAAGGCGTGGCCGGGCCTTGACGGCCCGCAGCGTGGGGCAGTCCTCGTCCCCCTCCTTCGCGCCTCCGGTGAACACTCTGATCAGGCCCGAGTCACCCGTGGTTCCTGCGGGCAGCGGCCACTCAGTCACGCGCACTCCTCACACCCGTGTCTGTGAACAACATTCACCGGAGGTTACATGCTGCTACGGTTCACGCGCGGATGATTCGTCAAATTCATTGCAGAGAACGGACCTCAGGTGGGTTCACAGAACGAAATCATCGCCAGGCGGTACCGCCTCGTGCGCCGGCTTGGTGGCGGCGCGATGGGCGAGGTGAGCCTGGCGTACGACCTGAGCCTTGACCGGCAGGTCGCCGTCAAGCAGCTTCACGCGCACAACGTCGAACGAGAAGAGGGGCGTTACGCGGATCGCCTGGAGCGTGAGGCCAAGGCGACCACCGGGCTCAGCCGCTGCCGGCACTTCCCCCAGGTGTACGACTTCGGATACCACGCCGACGAGCCCTATCTCGTCATGGAGTACATCGAGGGACCCACCCTGGCGGAGCTGGCGGCCAACCATCACCCCTTGTCCTTCTCCACGATCACGGCGATCCTGGCTCAACTCGCCACCGCGCTGTCCTGTTTGCACGACGCCGAATTCGTCCACCGCGACCTCAAGCCGACCAACGTCATGATCGCGTCAGGCGGCGTCATCAAGGTGGTGGACCTCGGCATCGTCGCCGTCTCCGACCCCCACGCGACGCGACTGACGGCCACCGGCCAGGTGCCGGGCACCGCGGCGTACATGGCCCCTGAGCAGGCCGCGGACGGTCTCGCCGAGCCCCGCAGTGACCTCTACTCCACGGGCTGCCTCGTATTCGAACTCGTCACGGGAGAACTCCTCTTCAACGCGCCGACCGCTCACGCGATGGCGCGCGCCCACATTGATCAGGCGCCCCGCAAGACCCGGGACGTGCGCCCCGAAACCCCACCATGGCTGGCCCACATCATCGATCGGCTGCTGCACAAGGACCCGGAACTGCGCTTCCCCGACGCGCGAGCCCTGTACGGGGCTTGCCACCCGCATCTGGACGACCTCAGGGGAACGGGTGGCCCCCGGCTCGGCCGCTTCGATCCGGCCCTGCTCTGGCGTGCCCCGTGCTCACCACCGCCCCCGCCGCAACCGTCAACGCCGCCTCCGCGGCGCTCTCCCGGTACCCGGATGGATGCCTTGGCCCGCAGCCGGACGCGGCGAACCGACCTGAGACGGGACGACCTGGCCCAGGTTCGCGCCGACGCTGCCGCACAGGCGGCCAATGGTGATCTGCGAGGCGCCGTCCAGCGCATCGAGGAGTGCCTGGCATCGGCCGTCGGCCACTTCGGTCGCATCGAGAAGGGTGTGGTCCGCTTGGGCATCGACCACGCCGGCCTGCTGTGTGAACAGGGGTTGTCGAAGCAGGCGCACGCCGCTTACGTCGACGTGCGCCCCGACGCCGTCCTCGCATTCGGAGAGGAGAGTCCAGAAGTGCGCGAGATCGACGAAGGCATCGAGGGATGCGAGGAGGACGGAACGTGGAACTGATCCGTGCCTCGATGCACTGCACGCGGTTCCGAGCGCGGTGCCGTCATCGACGCGTGAAGAACATACACGCACGGTAGAACGAAGGTACGCTTCACGCTCTGTCTGCAGAAACAGGGTAGGACGCAGGGAGCATGGCGTGACAGAAGAACCGACCACCGTGACGGCCACGGGCATCGCCAGGATCGCAGGTGTCGGCCGGGCCGCAGTGAGTAACTGGCGCCGACGCCACCAGGATTTCCCTCGGCCGATCGCCGGCACAGCCGCGAGCCCCGCCTTCGACCTGGACGAGGTTGAGCTATGGCTCGACCAGCAGGGCAAGCTCCGCACTGTCGGCCCGCTCGACCGACTCCAGCAGCGTCTGGAAGCGCTCGGGACGGCCGGGCAGTCCGCAGAGGCCCTCGTCCTGGTCGGCCTGACACTCCTGACGGCGCCTGCCGAAGTGCCCACCCCTCGCCAACTTGCCGACGCCGTGCGTCTGCTGACTTCACCCCGTCACGCCGACGTGCTCTTGACGGACCTCCCGGTCGCATGGTCACCAACGCACCGAGAGATCCTCGAGGTCTCGTGCTCGTTGAGCGACCAAGAGGACCGTGTTGGAATTCTGGAGCACCTTCACGCGCAATACGTGACAGCCCGAGGCGCGGCCGGCCTCACCGATACGCCCGTGCCTGTCGTCAGCCTGATGCTGGATCTCGTCGGCCCTGCCGCCTCTGTCCTCGACGTCGCCTGCGGCACCGGCACATTCTTGCGCGCCGCCTTCGACAGGGTGAACGCGGCAGGCGGCACGCCACAGCTTCTGGGGCTGGACGCCCGTCCCGAACACGTGCGCATCGCGCTGCTGCGCCTGCTGGTCTTGCGGCAGCAGGCCAGGGCCGCTTCGGGCACCGGCGACGAACTGTGCCTGCGCGTCGGCGATCCGCTCCTTGAGGGCGCCTTCCCCGTCGACCACGTCGATGCCGTCGTCGGCAGTCCTCCCCACAGTCCCCGCGACTGGGGCCACGACCGCCTCGCCTTCGATCCCCGGTGGGCCTATGGAGGTCTGCCCCCGCGTACCGAACCCGAACTTGCCTGGGTACAACACGTGTTGGCTCAGCTGAAGCCCGGCGGGAGGGCCGCCTTGCTCCTGCCGCCCGCAGTGGCTGCGCGTCCCGCGGGACGCCGCATCCGCAGCGAATTGGTCCGGCGCGGCGCCCTGCAGGCAGTCGTCGGGCTCCCCCCGACGGCGACCGTCGGCAGCGGCAACGGCGTGCATGTATGGCTTCTCCAACGTCCCTACGAGGACAGCACCCCACCTACAGGTGTGCTGTTCGTCAACGGCGACGACGTGCCTCTGGATGCGAACGTGCGCCCGAAGGTCCGTCTCGAGGCGCTGCGCCGCCACATTGCTCCGTTGTGGGACCGCTACCGTAAGGGACACGGACCCTTGGCCACGGATGCAGACTTCGCCCGGGATGTGCCGCTGGCCGAGCTGCTCGACGAGGACGTTGACTTCACCCCCCGGCATCGCGTGCCGAACCCGGACTCCATTCCGTGCCCGCCCGACGACCTGCTCAAGATGCCAGCGGTCGTGAAGGCTCAACTCAATTCCCTCCGAAATACGTTGCCAGAATTTGCCCCCGCCCAGGCGCCTACGGCGTCTGGCGGTCCCACTGCGACGCTGGGCGAACTCTCTCGGACCGGGGCGCTGAGCCTGCACCGCCATGCGGCCCGCGCCGCACACCGCGATGCCCCCGACCCTGATCGGCACGAACCAGCGCTGACGAGCCAGGACGTCATCGCCGGCCGACCCGCCAGCGGTTCAGTTCCCGTCAGCCCCGACGACGACCCGGCGGCCCGGGTACGGGCCCACGACATCCTCATCCCAGCAATCGCCCAAACCTTGGTCGCCCGGGTCGCGACGGATGAGCAGATCGGAGCCCGGCTGGGGCCGGGCGTGCACGCCGTGCGCGTGGATCTGGAGTTCCTCGACCCGTGGTTCGCGGCCGGCGCTCTCACACGCTCCGAGAACGCCACGAAGGCAGCCCGAACGTCCACCGGAACAAGCGGAGCCCTCCGCATCGATGTGAAACGGCTGCGTCTGCCCGTGTTGGCAATCGAGGAACAACGACGCCGGAGCGAAACCCTGCGTCGTCTTACCGAGTGGGATGCGGCGTTGTCCCGGCTTGCCGAGGCAGGACATGAAGCCGTTCGGGCCCTGACCAGCGCCCTGGTTGACGGGGCGCTCGACGCGTTGGACAAATGAATCGGACGCAGTAGCCGTGAAGAACGGATCCGGGAAGCCGTTCCTCGCCTCACCGGCGGGCACGTCCGCACGGCATCGGCCTGATCCAGCCAGGGCTCGAGTCCGGCGTTCTTGATCCGGGGCACTGGCAGACCACGACGGCGAGCGAGGGATTCGAGCGCCGACAAGGGGCGGGGATCGGCAAAACGCCGACGATCTCCGCTCGTGCCGGCAGACGTACGCGCAGTTTGGCAGAGTGCCCGTCGCGCGGGTCTGCTCGTCGCCTTCACTCCAATGTGCATGCCTGTTCGATGTCGTTTTCTGGCGTGTTCGCTGCATCCACGGGGGCTAGGAGAGGCGGCGGGCCCTGCCAGGTGGCTCCCTGTGCGAGGAGGCGCACCCCACTCTCGACTGCAGCGTCGCGAATTCGTTGACGGGCGGCGAGTTCGATGGAACGAGTCGTGAGTCTTGCCGGCATTCAGCTGAGGAACGGCTGGGTAGTGGTACTAACGACGCGCTGGCGACCGCGTCGGCTGGCTTACGGATGATCGTCGAGCGTTGCAAGCGACTTGTGCCGGAAAATCCGAACTGGAAGCGCCAGGTGCTTAGAAGGCGCCTGGCGCATCTCGTCGACAGGTGCTTTGACCTGCCACTTTCTTCCTCACTGACACGCTGTCAGGGGTTTTGTGGGACGTATGTGGGACGAGGGCACCTCTGGGACGGATGGGATGCAGGGGTTCCCGACTGGGCCAGGTGGTCACCGTCTCAGATCTCCTCACCTGTTCGGTGCGCCCGCGCGGAAATAGATCTACCCCTCTCCTGCGTTCTCGATCTTTGAGCCGAGGAGGGGAAGGTGTCGGGCCTGAAGCTGTTCCACACGACGAATGGCGGCGTGACGGAGGTCGCGCCGCGTCTTGCCGAGGTCGAGGCGGATGTGCAGGGCCTCGTCGAGGCGCACATGGAGACGATGCTGGGGGTACGGTTCCTGGCGAGCGAGTACGTCATCGACTGTGCTGACGGCGGCCGGATCGATTCGCTGGGGCTCGATGAGAACGGGGCGCCGGTGGTCGTGGAGTTCAAGCGCGGTACCGCGGCCGGCGTGATCAATCAGGGCCTGTATTACATGGCGTGGCTGATGGCGCACAAGGACGCCTTCCGGCACCTGGTCCGCGACCGGCTCGGGGTATCGGCCGCGTCCCAGGTGCTGTGGAGCGCACCCCGGCTGATCTGTGTCGCCGGCGACTTCACCCGCTACGACGCGCACGCCGTACGCGAGCACAGGCGCAGCATCGACCTGGTCCGCTACCGGTTCTTCGGCAAGGACCTGATCGGACTTGAGACCGTGGCTTCCGTCACCGGGCGGACGCCGGCCGCGCGGAGGGTTCGCCGGAGCGCTGCCGGGCTGCCACCCGCCCGAGAGCAGGGCGGTGCGCTGGCGGAGTTGGCGGAGGCGGTTGATGAAGTGCTGCTCGGCCTCGGGGACGGCGTCAGCCGGGTGCAGCGCAAGCAGTACCGGGCGTATCAGCGCCTGCGGAACTTCGCCTGCGTTTGCCCGCCGCAGAAGACCAAGCTCCTCGTCTATCTCAAGGCCGACCCGAAGGAGGTCGACCTCATACCTGGCTTCACTCGGGATGTGACGGTGCTGGGCCACCACGGCACGGGCGACCTGGAGGTGCAGTTGCGCTCCGAGCGTGACATGGAGCGGGCCGTGGACCTCTTCCGCGCCAGCTACGCGGCGGCGTAGCCGTCCGGTGTTTGTGACCGTGAGGGCGTACGGGGCTGGGCTGCTTTGGATGTTGTGGTGGTCGTGCCTTCCGACGTACGGGCAGGTAATGGCGGTGGACCACCGATGATGCGCGGGATCGCCGGTTTGGCCAACCGGCGATCCCGCGCTATGTTGCCCCACTTCGAAGCAGGCTGCGTTCACCTGCCCGAGCCGTCATCAGCTCGCCGCAATCGTCAGCGGTGCTTCGGGTGCCGGGCGGCCTGCGATGCCAGCCCGCACCCTCCCTGAGCCATCGGGGGAAGGGAGGAGACCGAAGCCGTCACCGACCGCGCCGACCGATGCTGGTCAGTCGACGGTGCGCCGGCTAGGCCGTACTCGTCGTGCGGGCCCCAGCCGATGGGCCGGGCAGGGCCAAGCGCCCGGAGGCAGGCCCCGGCCGAACTCGTCGAGTGGGCTCCGGGACGGAGCGCTCATCGTGTGCGCCTACTCGTGGATGCCCGGCTCTCACACTGACGTCGGTCCGGTTCGAAGGCCAGTCCGAGCGCGACCACCTACGTTGGTTCATCTTGAGATCACGCGGTTCGCGGCCGGGAAACCCACCCGCCCGGAGGCTATGGCTCGTGGTCTACTGCCGCTCATGCAGCTGCTGATGCTGGATCTCGACAACACATTGGTAGACCGCGACGCCGCCTTCCGGGCCGCGGCGACCGCTCTCCTGGCGGAGCATGTACTGCCTGAAACCGACATCGACTGGCTGATGACCCTCGACGCGAGCGGCTACACACCCAAACCCGCTGTCGCCGAGGCCATGGCGGACCGCTATGGGACGGCGCTTCCTGAGAGTGCTATCCGGACTCTTCTTGACCGTGGCGCGGCTGATCGCGTCGTACTGGCCGGGACCACTCGCGAGGCGCTCGCCAAGGCGCTGTCCCGCGGCTGGACCTGCGTGATCGTCACCAACGGCCGGACCGTGCAGCAGGAAGCGAAGATCCGCAACACGGGGCTTGACCGGCTCGTCCAGGGTTGGGTGATCTCCGAACACGTCGGTCATAAGAAGCCGGGCCCGGAGATCTTCCAAGCGGCGGCGGAAGCCGTCGGAGCTCCCCTCATTGGCGGATGGATCATCGGTGATTCACCGCACGCCGACATCGCGGGCGCGAATGCGCTCGGTCTTCGAAGCGTGTGGGTGTCGGGTGGGCGGCGGTGGCTCCAGGACGCCTACCGACCCACTCATGTTGCCGGCGATGTCTCCTCCGCGATCAACTTCGTTATCAGCACGACGTGATAGACGCCACGAGCCCGCCCCAGGGAGCGCGAAAAAATCGAGGCGGCCCAAACGGCTGCTGCGGCAGACTGACCGATCCCCTGTGCTGGGTGTATCGCGCCCACAGCTCGAGATCGTTTGGAGGAAGGCGATTTGACTGAGTCGAATCAGCCGGCAGCCCGGTGGAAGAGCGAACCGATGACGACGCGGCTCATCGCCGCTGTTCTCGTCACGGATCCGGACAGCGGCAGACTCCTCGTCCTTCGGCGGAGCGCGCACTTGGATTTCGCGCCTGGCGAGTGGGACGTCCCCAGTGGCAAGGGCGAGCCCCGTGAACCGATCACCGCGACCGCGGCACGGGAACTGAAGGAGGAGACGGGCGTCGTGGCCGCCGAGGCGGACCTACGCCTGGTCCACGTCGTCCACGGCTCCTGGGGGGCGGAGGTCTCAGGGATGTTCATGGCCCTGGTCTTCCACACCGACCAGTGGAGCGGTACTCCCCACAACGCGGAGCTGCACAAGCACGACACCATCGCCTGGGTGCCGCCGGATGACCTGCCCCAACCCTTTACACACACCACCCTGGTCGCCGTCAAGCGGTACCTGGACGGCGGCCCGATCCTCTCATTCGACGGCTGGCCAGAGGCCGGATGACGGTCAGTCCGGGCAGCTGCCGCAGGGCCGTCGCCCGAAGTCGTGAAGCTCAGAAATGAGCCGCGCGGCTTCTTTCCTGGCCGGCTCCAGCCGGGGATCCTCGGGGCGCGCGTGTGGCCCTGCGATCTTCGCGCACACGAACAGTGCCATCAGCCGGCCGGACCTGCTCTCCAGGTCCGGCCGACGCTCGCTCCACACACGTTCCGCCAAGGCCGGGACAGCGAGGGAGTGGCCCCATAGCGTTGCCGCGTCCAACCCTCGTGGCGCCATGCCCCAGTCTTCCCAGTCGATCATGCAGAACTCCGGGCCGGTGACGTTCGCCCACGTCAGGTCGGCGTGGGCCGGCAGCCACTCCTCCACCGTGGTGTCGGTCACCTCGGGAAAGGCTTTCCCGAGGGTTGCTGTCACCAGCTCCTGCCTGATGGTTTCGGTATCCGGCGTGGCGACGCGGGGTGCGGACTGGGCAGCGAGCGCGTCCAGCGAGGCGTTCAGCGCGGACCACCACGCATCCGCGAGACGAGGGTCTTCGATCACGAGAGCGGCTTGCCCGACCGGCGCGGCGTTGACCAGTTCCATCTCATCCGCCCGCCACATCACCGGCTCCCCCGGCTCGTGCCAAGCGAGCCCTGTGTACCACTGCGGCATGACGACTCCGCTCAGGACAGCAGCGGATTCGGGGCCGTTCCATCCCTGGGCGCCGATCCGGTCGAACCCTCGCCGCTCGATGCGCACCCATGTATTGCGGTCCGTCCGTGCCCCAACCGTCCGGCGCTTGCGCACCGCTGTCTCCCGGTCGAGACATACCTGCAGCGACCGCTCTACACGCTCCAGCACCCGTCAAGGGGTTCCCGGCGTAGATCAACAGCACGAGGTACAGGCAGCGTCATATGCGGGACCGTAGCAACCACGCAGGGGGCCGAATCCCGAGATGGGCAGCCGCCTCGGTCTGTGCGGCGGCGCCGGCCGTGACCTCCGCCGCAAGGCCGGTCTGAACTCCCAGCCCACGCACTCGTGACCCTCAGGCATAAGAGCAGGACACCGTTTGGGTCGGAGCCGCCTCGTCGAACGGGGCTGAACTAACACAATGGGCGGCATGACGACCTCACCCCTGCGGGAAGCCGCACGCGTCATCGCCCTTGACGATGCCCAGCGGGTCCTCCTGCTGCGCTACCGCGAGGGCGGAGGCTACTGGGCCACTCCCGGCGGTTCCCTGGAGGCAGGGGAGGACCACGCCGCAGCCGCGCTCCGCGAACTGAGCGAAGAGCTCGGCGTCGACGAGAAGGACGTCGTACTGGGCACGCAGCTCGCCCAGCGCAGCACGGATCACGCAGTCGGCGGGCGGGAAGTCCGGCAGGTCGAGCGGTACTTTCTCGCCCACCTCGCGCCCGAGGATGTCGACCCCGCCCGTGCCACTCAGCCCGACAACATCCAGGCCCATCGCTGGTGGACGCTTCAGGAGCTGAGGGACACCCCGGAGACGATCTACCCCGTTGGTCTCCTCGACCTCATCAGGAAGGTACTCGCCAAAGGCGTGCCCGAGCGTCCCATCGTCCTGCGCTGACCCGACCCGCGTACATCTTCAGATAATCAGGTCACCCGACCCGGCGGTTGCGATACCCGCCCCCCTGCGCTGTGGTCGCGCCGCTAGCGCGTGTGACCTGACCAGTCAGTTGTGGCATGGGCTGGCCGATCAGAAGATGTATTCCTCCATCAGTTCGGTGAGGGGGACGATGGCTGGCCAGGCAGTGGCGATGTTGGTGTGGGCGTGGAGGCGTCGTTGGGCGTGGACGTACATGGCCCAGTCGGCTGGGTTGTCGCCGTCTTGGAGGAAGGCGGGCACCATCTCCAGGGAGGTGGGGTTGGAGCAGGTCCAGGTCCGGTTGGCGGTCTGGGCAGGGTCGAATTTGGTGAGCGTCCGCTCACGCATGACGGGCTGCCGCAGGCGATGACTCGGACAGGCCACGCGAGGGAACCGACGGAGCTACCGGAAGCTCCTTGTATCCCGCAATGGCCTCCGCATACGGCTTGAGATAAGGCTTCAGCTTCCTTCGGAGCAACTCTGCGTCCTGCGCAGGGAGCGCAAGTGTGGTCCTCCTGAGCTTCGCAGCCCAACTTCGCGGGTTGGGGAACATGTCAAGTGCAGGCACGAGTTCTCGGAGGTTCAGCCCATCACGGTACAGAGCAAGGCCCTGGATCTGGATATTGCATCCCATAGTGAACTCGCGTTCACCGAAGCGCACGGGGTCTGTCAGGACACTCACCGGCGTGGCCACCACGCCATGACCAATAACGCGGCCGACGTCACGGGCTGGGTTCCTGAAGCAGCCACGCGTCGTATAGAGCATGACCTCGTCACCTTCGTGTAGAGCACGTGCCTGCCGCACCCGCCCTGCAGGAAAAGCCATGCGCTGCTCGGTCAACACCCATCGCAACGCGCTACGCTCGCCGAGGATCACGAGGTGGGTAGACGCCATACAGATCACCTTAACGGACTGCTACTCGCCCAGTACTCGCGCCTGGTAGCCTCCCGCTCCCTGTGCCCCTGCTGCCCCTCCTGGGGCACTCTTCGGTGACACCTTCTTGACGCTTCGCTTCTCCTGCGCACCCGGTTGATTAGTTAGGCCGCGTCTTCCGCGGCAACGGCGGTAGAGCGGACCGAGTGGATGACGGGCACCATGACGTCCACCTCGGCCCAGCGAAGATCGCCTCGGGGCCGGTAGGGGCGAGCGCAGTGAACGGGGACTCGTACGGCGCGTCGACGTCTATCGTGCCGTTGTGTGCCAGGTAGTCGATCAGCTCGTTGACAAAGCGGAGTTGATTGGCGGTCAGCGCTTTGCCCTGTTGGAAGGCATCGAAGGCTAGCGCAGCCGCATCCCGCTCCAACCCCGTCAGCGACCGCGGGAATAGGCCGAGGCCGCCCTTGGTGTCCTTGATGTAGTCGATGTCTGTCGGGGTGCCGAGGCCGGCCTCGACGAAGATCTGCTCCAGCTCCGACAGGTCCAGGGCCGTGATCTGCTTGTTGCGGCGGATCTTCTGGACGGCGAGTTACGAGGGCCTGCAAGATCATCCTGGACTGTGCGGGACCTTGCCACAGAGTCCTGTTTTCGCCGATCAGAAGCCTATGGCTGTGACCGCCATGCCGCCTGGTCCACCCGGGTGCCAACCTGTCCGCTCACGCAGTGCCAGCCTGGTGAGGGCCTATCCGACCTCACCGAGTAGGCCAGCCTGCGGCTCTTCGGCCTCCCTCTTTAGCCTTCATGTTCTCGCTCCGAGGAGACGGGCCCGTCTCATATGTCGAGACTCGGACTGGAAGCGCAGAGATAGACTCTCAGTCTGTCCGCGATCACGCTCGGTTCGAAGCATGGGCGCTGGTCCTCGTCTACAGATCGTCGCTGCCTGCCGTACCGGACTCCCGAGATGTCAGTGCCCTCCGCCATAATCGGGGCACCGTCTTCAACGAAGGACCTCATCTCTGTGACGATCACCCAGCACGAGCTCGAATCCCGGTTGTGGGACGCCGCGAACGCGCTCCGCGGCCCCGTCGACCCCGCTGACTTCAAGACCTACGTCTTCCCGATGCTGTTCTGGAAGTGGATCAGCGACACCTGGGTTCACGAGCACGACGCGGCGTTCGATGCGTACGGCGACGACCTCGACGACGAGATCGAGGCCGACTTTCACAGGTTCGAGCTGCCCGAAGGCACGCTATGGAGCGAGGTCACCGAGAAGGTCACCAATCTCGGTGCGGAGATCGCGAAGACCTTCCAGCGAATCGAAATGGCCAACCCCCGCTCGCTCGCCGGCGTCTTCGGCGACGCCTCGTGGGGCAACCAGGAGCGCATCCCGGAGTCGGCACTGCTGGGGCTCATCCGAGCATTCAACAAGATCAGGCTCGATCCGTCGACGGTCTCGCACGACCTGCTCGGCGCGGGCTACGAGTACTTGCTGAAGAACTTCGCCGACGAGTCGGGCAAGAAGGCCGGCGAGTTCTTCACCCCCCGCGAGGTCGTGAACCTGCTCGTCGGGATCCTCCAGCCCGAGCCTGGCGAGTCCGTCTACGACCCGGCCTGCGGCTCCGGCGGCATGCTGGTCGCAACGATCAACCAGCTGCGCGAGTCCGGCAAGGACCACCGCACGCTCAGGGCATACGGCCAGGAGATCAACCTGACGACGGCCTCGATCGCCCGGATGAACCTGTTCCTGCACGAGATCGAGGACTTCGACATCAAGCGCGGAGACACCCTCCGTGCTCCGGCGTTCAAGGCCCCCAGCGGTGCCGTCCGCCAGTTCGACACCGTGATCGCCAACCCGCCCTTCTCGCTGACGGATTGGGGAGCAGACCGCTGGTCCTCGGACCCGCGAGCCATCTGCGGCGTTCCGCCCGCGAAGAACGGCGACTACGCCTTTGTCCAGCACATGGTCTCCTCCATGAAGCCTGGATCCGGCCGCGTCGGTGTGGTGATGCCCCACGGCGTGCTGTTCCGCGGAGGCGCGGAGGCGAAGATCCGCCAGGGCCTCATCGAGAAAGACGTCCTGGAAGCCGTCGTCGGGCTGCCACCCAAGCTTTTTTACTCGACTGAAATCCCAGCATGCCTGTTGATCTTCCGCGACCAGAAGCCAGCTGAGCGCAAGGATCACGTGCTCTTCATTGACGGCTCGGCGCGGTTCGCCAAGGGCAAGAAGCAGAACCTGATGTCCGAGGATGACGTCAGAGCTGTCATCGGGGCCTACCAGACAGGTAGCGACTCAGCGGGTGAAGGCGGTGCGAACGTCCGGCTAGTGCCGCTCGAGGAGATCGAGCAGAACGGCTTCGACCTGAACATCGGCCGCTACATCAAGGTCGCTGCAGAAGAGACCGCCGATATGGGCACCGCGCTCGTGGCGTATGCCGACGCCCGGCAGCATCGCATCGACACCGAGGCTGTCATGTTCGAGCGGCTCGCAGCGGCCGGCGTCGACCTGAGCGTGTTCGGGGTGTCCAGTGAGTGAGTGGGAGCGGATCCGGCTCAACGAGGTCGTCGCGCTGGACGTCGACGCGGTCCCGATCACGGGGACGGCCTCCTACAACATCGTCGGCGTCTTGAACCGCGGTCGGGGCCTGTTGCTCCGGGATCCGATTGGCGGCGATGAGACCTCGTACAAGACACTGAATCGCATCCGGCCGAACCAGATCGTCTACAGCCGCTTGAAGGCGTTCGAAGGAGCGATCACCGTTGCTCCTAACGATCTGGGCGAGGTTTACGCGTCGCAAGAGTTTCCCACGTTCACCTGCGGCGAACGAATGCTTCCCGAATACTTCCGGCTCCTTACGACCACAAAACGGCTGTGGGAGCAACTGCAGGCGTTGTCGACCGGCATGGGCGGCAGGCGGGAACGGGTCAAGCCTGCCGACTTTTTGACGATTGAAGTTGCCCTCCCGTCCTTGCCGGCGCAATACCGCATCGTCGACGTTATGGCATCGGTGGACGCGCAGATTGAAGCGTTGGATGCCGAGAAGCAGAAGGCAGCCTCATTGCTGGCACTCGTTCGCAACGCGCATCCCGAAGGCACCGAACACGAACTACGCAGCATTATTTCCGGAATCCAAGGCGGAAAGAGCGTTCAGACTTCGGATGAAAAGCCGCGAACCGGAGATCCGGCTGTCCTGAAACTGAGTGCAATCCAACTTGGCGCTTTCGTGGGCACCGAAGCAAAGCGGCTTGCTGATCTGACGAGTTACACCAATGCCCATCTAGTGACAGAGGGTGACCTCCTTATTACTAGAGCCAGTGGTTCATTCGATCGCGTCGGCTATGCGGCCATCGCGCGAAATGTAGCACCCCAGACCTACCTGTCTGACCTTATCTGGCGAATTCAAACAAAGCCCGAAGTCTGCCAGGCGACGTTCCTGGCACATCTATTGTGCTCCCCGTCAGTGCGCTCAACTATCACAGCATCAGCGCGCGGGACCGCATCGATGAGGAAGATCAATAAGGCCCTGCTGAGTTCTTTGCGTCTACCGATCCCGTCGCTTGAGGAGCAAGCCAAGTACGTTCAGCACTGTGATGCTGTCGCGTTCGCAGTAGCAGACCTGGATCTGGAGCTCGCCAATCTCCGAGCCTTCCGTTCGGCGCTGATGGCCTCCCTCTTGAACCAGGAAATCGAGATCCCGGAGGCGTACGACGCTCTACTCGAGGAGGTGTCCTGACATGGGGTGGACGGAAGCGAGCACGATCCAGCGTTCACTGCTCGAGTGGGCGGAGGAAGCCGGCTGGGAGCGTCTCCAAGGGGAAGGATTACCGCGCGATGAGCATGACGTCATCGTCGAGGACTGGGCACGCGAAGCCTTGCTCGCGCTGAACCCGGAGCTGGTCGACGACCCCGACTCGGCGGATCTCGTTCTGCATGAGCTCAATCAGGCTGTCCTCGATGCGCACAACGGTCTCGTCGCGGCCAACGAGCGACTCACCGTGATGCTTCGTGGCGACCACTCGTTCACGACGATCGACGGTAGGCATGTGCCTCGTCGGCTGATCGACTTTAAAGACCTCAACAACAACCGCTTCACCGTCGCTCACGAGGTTACCGTCAACGGCGCGGCCAAACCGCGCCGGTTCGACGTCGTTTACTACGTCAACGGGTTTCCGCTGGTCGTTGCCGAGACCAAGACGCCTGTGAAGCATCAGGTCTCGTGGGTCAACGCCGCGAAGGACCTTTACGACGTGTACGAGGAGGAGTACCCGAGCTTCTTCGCGACGAATGTCTTCAACGTCGCCACCGAGGGCCTGGAATTCCGGATGGCTCCGATCCGTGCCGTGCCGGACCCCGACTCCGAGATCTGGGCCCCGTGGGGGGCCACTGAGGACGACCCAAAAACCGTTACGGGTCCGGCTCGTGTCGAGCGGGCCGCACGCTTGCTGCTGCGGCCTGAGACGATCCTGCCGATCCTCAAGGACCTGGTGATGTTCCGTCATGCTCGGGACGCCTCCGAGGTGGACATCAAGTTCTTGCCTCGTTACCCGCAGTTCGAGGCGGCTCTGGCGATCCAGGCCAAGGTGCTTGCAGGCCGTCCTGGCGGACTGATCTGGCATCACCAGGGGTCGGGCAAGACCGAACTCATGGCGTTCGCCGCTGCCCGTCTGCTGCGCGATGACGCGGTGACGCGGAAGTTTGGGAGCGCGCCGACGGTCATCGTGATCGCCGACCGTAAGGATCTGGTCCGGCAGACGGCGGAGATGTTCGAGACTGCTGGCATGCCGCGGATGTCGGTGCCCCGCAACCGGCGGGAGCTGCACGCTCTGCTGCGCAGTGGTGAGTCGGGCGTGGTCATCACGACGGTGCACAAGTTCGCTGAGGCCGGCCATCTGAACAACCGGTCGAACATTGTGGTCCTCGTTGACGAGGCGCACCGCTCACAGGAGGGGAAGTTCGGCGACGCATGGCGCGCGGCGGTGCCGAACGCGAAGTTCTTTGGTGCAACCGGTACCGCGATCAAGGACAAGGACCGTTCGACGTTCAAGCTGTTCGGCGACCCTGGCGACCCGGACTTTGTGATGTCGCGGTACACGCCGGAACAATCGATCGCCGATGGGTTCACCAAGCCCGTAATCGTGGAGGGCCGGTCTGTCGGGTTCAACCTCGACAAAGAAGCCTTGGACGAGGCATTCGACGAGCTGGCCAGGGAGGAGGACCTGGACGAGGAGGAGAAGGTCTTCCTGTCGGGAAAGGCTTCTCACATCGAGACGATCCTCTCCAACCCCGAGCGTGTGGCTGCTGTGTGTGCCGACATCGTCGACCACTTCCTTACCTATGTCGCGCCTCTGGGGCAGAAGGCTCAGGTCGTGGCCTACAACCAGCGCCTTGTGATCGCGTACACCAAGGCCATCGAGGCCGAGCTGGAGCGCCGTGCTGCAGTCATGCCGGACGGACGACTCCGTGAGGTCGGTGTGGTGATGCACGTCGCCGACAGCAAGGAGACCCCCAAGGAGCACAAGAAGCACCTGCTCACTCCGGAGCAGGAGGAGGCACTTAAGCGCCGCTTCAAGAAGGTCGAGGACCCGATGTCGTTCATCGTCGTCACCGCGAAGTGGATGACCGGCTTCAACGCGCCCATCGAGGGCGTGCTGTATCTCGACAAGCCCGCCAAGGACACAAACCTGTTCCAGACGATCACGCGGCCCAACCGTCCGTGGAAGAACCCTGTCACCGGTCAGCGCAAGGACTTCGGGCGGGTCGTCGACTACATCGGGCTCGCGAGGGCCATCGGCAAGGCAGTCGCCGGCCCGAAGGTGAAGGACGACGAAGAGGACGAGCTCAACGTCACCGACGCCTCCAAGCTGGCGGGGAAATTCGTCGCCGACCTCACGCGTCTACTCCATCTGTTCGACGGCATCGACACCAGTGACTCGTCATTCGAGTCGCTCGCCGAGGCCCACGAGCGAATCCCCGAGGGCGGCGCGCAGCGCACCGAGTTCATCGAGACCTACGTCGCGCTGCAGACGGTGTGGGAGTTCCTCGACCCGCACCCGATGCTCCGGCCATTCAAGGGGCAGTACTTCTGGCTCGCGAAGGTGTACGAGTCGATCCGGCCCAAGGACGTCTCCAAGACGTTCCTCTGGGCACGTCTCGGCGCGAAGACCACTGACCTGATCCACGGTCACATGACCGATGTGGGCGTGAAGTCGATGCCGTCGAAGACAGTCACGCTCGACGCTGCCGGCCTGGCGCTGGTCAAGAAGATCGCCGAGCAGCTCAAACTCTCCGAGCAGCAGAAGCCGGAGTCGAAAGCCGATGACGTGTACCAGGAGGTCCTCGACTCCATCGAGGCGCGCCTCAGGCGTCGGCTCGCCGATACCGAGAGCCCGGCGTACCAGTCGCTGGCGGAGCGGATCGAGAAGCTCCGTGCCAAGGCGATCGAGAACGTCGAGGACTCGCTGGCGTTCCTCGAGGAAGCGCTGAAGATCGCTCAGGACGTGGTTGCCGCGGACCGAGCAGCGGAACAGGGCGACCAGGGAGCGCTCGACCGGCTGGCCGATCCGAAGCGTGGGGCGCTCACTCAGATCGTCGCGGAGAACACACCGCCCGGGCTGCACAAGATCGTCCCCGACATAGCCTCGCGGATCGACTCGATCGTCGTCGAGGTCGCCTATGCCGGTTGGAGCGCGAGCGACGCGGGCGACAAACGCGTCCGTCGCGAGCTGCGTTCCGTCCTGAAGGAGTACAGCTTGCCGATCAAGGGCGAGCTGTTCGACCGAACGTACGAGTACGTGCGGGAGAACTATTGAACGACGTCACGACCGGGACCATTGCAAAGAGTGCCCAAGCGCTGGGGCGCCCTGATCTGTCTCTTGAGCTACGCCGTTTCGTCGTCATTGTGGCTGGCGGGAGTGCTACATCGGGGGCAGGGCCGCGGCGTCGCGCACGGTGATGTGGAGGGCGTGAAGGGGCTGCGTCCGTGTGGGGCGGACGACCTCCAGACTCTGTGCGCCCTCGCGGAGCCGGAAGACGAGCTGGTCGAAGTGGTACCAGCCGAGGTTGATCCACAGGGCGCCGGCGCCGTACTGGTCGCGGCGGTGGTCGAGTGGCTGTCCCTGCACCCACATGGACGGCGGGGACATGCCGGTGTCCTCCGTAAAGCGCACTGCGGCAGCGGCTGCGCGGCGCAGTGGGCTGTCCGGCTTCCAGCGGCGCCCCAGCGCGGCCACGGCTGCGGGGCTCGTGGGCTCGGCAGCCGCCAGCTCGATGCGGCGGATCTCGATCCCGCCGGCGTTCAGCAGTTCCACCAGCTGGGTGCGCACGGGGAGTGGGGTCCACCGGTCGAGTCCTTCGAACTGTTCGACCATCGCGTCACGAGGCGCACGGCCGGCGGACGGGTCCGCTGTCAGCCCCTGTAGCCGTGCCTCTGCTGTGGCGCGGGTGTCGCCGCGCTTCCACAGCAGCTTCGGCTCGGAGCCTTCGGGGAGGCGGTCGTTCTGGTTGAACTGGAACTGGAAGCCGCGCTTGCTGCCTTTGAGTGCGCGCTTCATGCCCGCCATCGGATCCCGCCCGTACATGAGGGCGCCGACGACGTGTTCGGTGAATTCGGTGTCGGTCCGGTGGACCACGGCCACGTCGAGGTCGCCTGGCTGCAGCGCGCCTCGGGCGTAGGAACCGAATACATAGACCTCGTCTACGAGGTCGAGGGGGCGACTGCCTGCGTCCAGATTGTCGAGCATCTCGTGGAGCATCTCCGTTGCCCGTTCACGTTTCACTTGGACTCCCTTGCCGCGCACGAGCACTGCTTGGACCTTAGGGGCCACAAGCTAAGGAGAGAGCGCTCTGCAGAGTGAACCCACGAGCGTCCCGCGCTGGGTTGCCGATGGCGGGGGCCTCATCGGCATTCAGCGAGAGTAAGCCCCCGTGAAACGGACAGGCGCGGTACGGTGCGAGTGTGGCCCTGCGGCATCCCCCGTCCGCAGGGCCACACTGCTGTTCGCGTGCGTGAGTGTGCTGGTCAGCGACTTCGGTTCGCCTGAGGTCTGGCGGCGGTCGTCGCGATGGCCGGTGCGGTAGCGGTGAGATGCGGAGGCTGCCGCTGGACGCTGGGGCTGAACTGCCGCGTGCCGGTGCCGTGCGCGAGTTCCTCGGCCAGGTCGGCGATCATGGGGGCGGGTGTGCAGGGGGAGGCGTGGATCGTCCAGGTGGGCTGGTCGATGGTGGGGCCGGCCCAGATGGTCCAGGTGGCGAGGGGGCTGTTCGGTTGCTGGGCGGCGAAGGCGTCGAATTGGACACCGGCATCCTGGGAGGCGTTCGTCCAGCGGAGCCAGCGTCCGTCCACGGTGTGTTTCCATCCGGCGTCAGCGAGGGGTCTCGTGGCGGCGGTGACGGTCTTCTCGTCAACGGGGCTCCCCAGGGCGGTGTCCCATCCGTCACCGTCGGCGAGGTGGTTCAGCAGTGCCTGGAGGATGGGGGCGGGGGCAGTGCCCGTGGCGGTCAGGTGCCACATGCGGTCGGACACTGGCGTCTCGTACGCGGCCACGGTCCAGGCGGTTTCGCGGGGGTGGGCTTCGTGGATCCGCTCGATGCGCAGGGTCTGCGATTCGTGGATCGCGTGGGTGGTCTCGTCTGACCAGGTTCGTTCCCTGTCAAGTTCTGCGTGTTGAAGTGCTGTTGGCCTGCGCCACTGGCCCAAGACCCAGTTCCATTCTCTTCCGTCCATGGTTGCGCAGGACCACGGGAGACACTGAAGGCGCGTCCTACAGCCGGCGAAGTGCGCCGTGCGTTGGTAGGTGAGGCAACGCGGGGCGGACTATGGCGGGGGAGGTAGCGGGCACCGTCGTCGGCGTCCAGGTTGGAGCCGATCAACAGGAAGTTCTGAGCCTGACGATCTACACCCCGGTCATACCGCAAGATGGAAATGCTCGGTGAGGGCTGGGCCCAAAGGCGATCGCACCGGCCTGCCCGCCCTGGCGGTCATGCGCTTCCAGGGGCCCGCATCCGCTGACCAGCCGTCGCTGTCTTCACGTAATCCCAGCCTGGTGCCGGGTCAAGTCATCCATTGACGCCAACTAGGTACTGAGTGTAGATACTGAGGTATGACTGTTCCTCTGGCACTTCTCGGACTCCTTGAACGGGAGTCGAGCCACGGATACGACCTCAAGCGCGACTACGACACCTATTTCGGCCGAGGTAAGCCGCTGCCCGCCGGGCAGGTCTACTCGACCCTGGGGCGCCTGGCCCGTGACGGGAAGGTCGAGATCGGCGAGACCGGGCCCGGTTCGGGGCCGGACCGCAAGCGCTACGTGATCACCGAGCTCGGGGTCACGCAGGTCGAGAGTTGGCTGACCGAGCCGGTCGCGGGTGAACCGCACCTGCAGACCGTGCTGTTCACCAAGGTCGTACTCGCGGTGCTGCTCGAGCGCGACCCCCGCGTGTACCTCGACATCCAGCGCGCCGCCCATATGGAGCGGATGAGGGAGCTGACCGAACTGCGCCGGACCGGCAGCACGATCGACTCGCTGCTGGCCGATCACGGCGTGTTCCACCTGGAGGCCGATCTGCGGTGGATGGACCAGACCGTGGCGCGGCTCGCGGCTCTGACAGCGGAGGTGCGTTCATGAGTTCGGATGATGGCTTCCTGGTGGAGGCGCGGGATGTTGTCCTGTCGTTCGGGAAGACGCCCGCGCTGCAGGGTGCGAACCTCTGTGCCCGTGCCGGCGAGATCCTTGCCGTCACCGGGCCGAGTGGCTCCGGCAAGTCCACGCTGTTGCACTGCCTGGCCGGGATCCTCGTCCCCGACTCCGGCGAGATCTGGTTCGACGGCCGGCGCGTCGACACCCAGGGCGAGCCCGAGCGCAGCGCGCTGCGCCGGGACCGGTTCGGTTTCGTCTTCCAGTTCGGTCAGCTCGTCCCCGAACTGACCGCCGAGGAGAATGTCGCCCTGCCGCTGCTGCTGGCCAAGTCCCGCAGGGCGAGCGCGCTGGCCGAGGCCCGATCGTGGTTCGGGCGGCTCGGTCTGGACGGTCTCGAGGGGCGCCGGTCCGGCGAACTCTCCGGCGGACAGGCACAGCGTGTAGCCCTGGCCCGCGCCCTGGTCTCCCGGCCCAAGGTGCTGTTCGCCGACGAGCCGACCGGGTCGCTCGACTCGCTCACCGGCGAGCATGTGATGGATTTGCTGGTCGCCTCCGCACGGGAGGAGGGCACCACCGTCGTCCTCGTCACCCACGAGCCGCGGGTGGCTGCCTTCGCGAAGCGTGAAGTCGTCGTCCGCGACGGCAAGGTCACGCCGCTGTTCGTCGAACGGCTCACCTCGTGATCCGCCTCGGCCTGCGCCTCACCGTGAGCGGCGGCAGGGAGGCTGCCGCCCGTCTCGCCGTCATCGCGGCCGCCGTCGCCCTGGGCGTCGGTTTGCTGCTGAGCATTCTGGCGGCCATCAACGCCACCGCCACCCAGAACAGCCGCAACGCCTGGCTCAACACCGGCTCCGGCACCACGACATCGAGCCAGTCGGCGGCGAAGGCGGAGACCGACCCGCTGTGGTGGCTGCTTCGGGCGGACCACTTCGACGGCAAAACCATCGGCCGCGTCGACGTCGCCGCCACCGGCCCGAACTCCCCCATCCCACCAGGACTCTCACGCCTCCCCGGACCGGGCGAGTACTACGCCTCACCGGCCCTTAGCAAGCTCCTCCACGCCACCCCGGCCGCCGAACTCGCCGACCGCTACCCCGGCCACCAGATCGGCACGGTCGGCAACGCGGCGCTCCCGGGCCCCGACTCCCTGGTCATCGTCATCGGCCACCGCCCCGACCAGCTCGCGAAGCAGCACGACGCCACCCAGGTCACCACGATCACCACCGCGACCCCCAGCAGCTGCAACGGCACCAACTGCACGGTCAGGGTGGGCATCGACAACAGGGGCATCAAGCTCATCCTCTCCGTCGCGGGCACCGCCCTGATCTTCCCCGTGCTCATCCTCATCGGCACGGCCACCCGCCTGGCAGCCGCCCGCCGCGAGCAGCGCTTCGCCGCGATGCGCCTGG
Source organism: Streptomyces sp. DF42 (assembly GCF_058267695.1). Classification (NCBI taxonomy): domain Bacteria; kingdom Bacillati; phylum Actinomycetota; class Actinomycetes; order Kitasatosporales; family Streptomycetaceae; genus Streptomyces; species Streptomyces sp. DF42. The sequence continues at coordinate 8,048,811 of NZ_CM177859.1, forward strand.
TGGGCGCCACACCGCGACAGATCTCGATGCTCTCCGCCGTCGAGTCGACCCTCGCCGCGCTCGTTGGCACGGCTGTCGGCTTCGGCCTCTTCTACGTGTTCCGTACGCAGCTGGCGTTGGTCAACCTCACGAGTACTCCGTACTTCGCCGACGACCTCACGCTGCGGACCGGCGACATCCTGCTCGTTTCTATCGCCGTCCCGGTGGGGGCGGCCATCGCGGCCCGGATTGCTCTGCGCCGCGTGCAGGTCTCCCCGCTCGGGGTCACCCGGCGCATCACGCCACGCCCGCCCCGGGTCTACCGGCTGATCCCCCTGGCCGCCGGCATCGCCGAACTCTCGTACACCATCGGCCGGGTGCCCAGGAGCACCAACGGCCAGATCTGGGTCTTCGTCCCGGGGATCCTGCTGGTCCTGACCGGACTCGTCATCGCCGGACCCTGGCTGACCATGATCGGATCCCGCCTCCTGGCCCGACAGACCAGCCGCCCCGCGCTTCTCATCGCGGGCCGGCGCCTCGCGGACGACCCGAAAGCCGGCTTCCGTGCGGTCAGCGGGCTGGTCCTCGCCCTGTGTGTCACCAGTGCAGCCGTCGGGATCATCGGCTCGCTGAACGCCGAGCGCAGCATCCCGCAAGCCAGCCGGACGGTCGCCGGCGCTCTGGACGGCAACTACACCGAAGGCTTCAACCCCACTACCGGGCGTCAGATCGGCAGCGTGCCCCCGCTCCCGGAGGCCGCGCTCGGCGACCTGAACTCCGTACCGGGCGTCACAGGCGTGCTCATGATCCACACGAACCCGCTCGGCACCACGGACCCGGCCTATCACGGCCCCCAGGGCACCGGGAAACCGCCGGTGGCCGGCCTGGCCTTGTGTATCGAGCTCGCAAAGATGCCGGCCCACAGCGCATGCGCCTCCGGAGCACAAGCGGCGTCGGTCACCCAGAACTACGGCAGTTTCGGCACGTACTACTGGATGCACTGGCCCACGGCATGGCCCGCCGCCGACATCTCCGCCCAGCGCCTCGCCCACCTCCCCGTCCAGGAGATCGTCGTGGCCACCAACGGGTCGACGTCGGCGATCGAACGTGCGCGCACCATCCTCGCGAACACGTATCCAGACCGCGACGTCCCATGGACCGTCCGCGAGGACCATGCCCAAAGTGGCGCACAGCTCGCCGGATACCAGCAACTGGCCAACGTGGTCATCCTGGTCAGCTTCCCCATCGCCGGCTGCAGCCTGGCGGCGAGCGTGGCCGGGGGCCTACGCGACCGCAAGCGCCCGTTCAGCCTGCTGCGGCTGACCGGCACACATCTCGGGGTACTGCGGCGGATAGTGCTTCTGGAGAGCGCGGTCCCGCTCCTGGTGGTCGCCGTGGTGGCGATCGGGATGGGCTTCCTGGCCGCCCAGCTGTTCGTACAGGCACAGTTCAGGTACTCGATCCAGGCACCGGGGATCCAGTACTACGCGATCGTGCTCGCCGGGCTCGTCGCCTCGCTGGGGGTCATCGCGTCCACGATGCCGCTGCTCAGGCGGATCACGGGACCCGAAACGGCACGCAACGAGTAGCAGGAACGACGGACGGCTCGGACCGGCTGACCGCAGCCTGTCCGAGCCGTCCGTCGTTCAGGGCGGCCTGGATCGCGAGCTCACTGCTGTGAGTCCTGCTCGTGCTGACGAACACCGAGGATCGGCTACTGACGGATGAACTTCGCTGAAGGCATCCGGCCGTGACCAGCCCGAGCATCCGATCGCAACCTCACAGCAGCCCAGATGACCAGCGGCTTTCAAGTTGCATCACGCTCATTGGGCCGCGCCTACGGTGGCAGTGCTCTGACCGGGGAGCTGGGCTGTGACAGTGCGCCGCGCAGTTGCCGGTTCTCCGCGGTCAGTTGGTTGACGGCGCGGACGAGGTGATCGACGTCGGCCCGCAGCTGCGCCAATTCTGCGGCGTCCTTGGCACGGAGTTCCTTCAGCTTGACGATCTGCTTGCGCAGGCGGATCTCGGAGTCCGGCATCTGTCCGCGGGCCCTGACCTGCGCGTAGAAGTCGCTTTTGAGGTCGGGGTGGCGCTGGGTGAGCGCGTTGCGGGGTACGCCGGCTTCCTCGGCCAGGGCGACAATCGTCAGAGCACCACTCGAGTACTGCGGTGTGCCCTGCAGGATGCGCTCCATGGCCGCGCGGATTCGGTCGCGTTCGTCGGGTGCGGGGCTCATCCGGTGCCTTCCTGGACAGTGATGCGGGTGCGGCGATGGGCGTCGGCAAGGTCGCGCAGACGCCCGGCGTTGCTGCGCAGCCGCTCGCCCAACGGGCCAGGAACCTGGGCAGCCCGCCGATCAAGAACGGTGGCGCGGCGACGCAGACCGGCAGCGTGCCGATCGGTGCGGGCGATGTTCGCGCAGGTGGGGACGCACTGGTCGAGACTGGGGGTGTCCTTGATGCCGCGGTGGCACAGGGCCTTGTCGCGCTTGTAGACGCACATCAGCAGGGTGTTGGGGTTGTCGTAGACGGCCAGTTGAGGGTTGGCGAGGATCTGGCGGGCCTGCCGGGCGGTGATGACGTTGCCGGTGTACTGGTGAGCGGTGGCGGCGGCCTTGATGGCCCGGCGGGCAGCGGGCCCGGAGATGCCGATGCCGTCCTCGAGATCGGCGTTCAGGTCGGCGACGGTGTCGATGGTGGCGCGGGCAGTCTCGACGTCGAGGAGGTCGTGGATGCCGTCCCGGCTGCGCGCGGCGTAGCCGGCTGATACGGAAGTCCGCAGATGGCCGTACTGAATCGCGAGAGCGACCAGCCCGCCGGGCCGACGGGCGATGTGCCAGGCCAGGCTCCTGCGGAATCGCTCCGTACCGATCTTGCCGTGCGGATCCGGCGGGATGACTTCATGAACCAGCCCATGGGAGGCTGCCTCCTCGTTGGCCCAGGTGACGAAGTCCTCCACCCGGATACCCAGCGTGTGGACGGTGAGGGAGCCGGTGCCGGCCCGGGTGCCGCGCAGGTCGTGGGCGTGGTGGTCGAAGAGCAGTTCGCCGTAGGGGACCATGCGCTCCAGGACACGGATGGCGTTCACGACCGGGGCGATGGCCACCCAGGGAACATCACGGAGTTCACCCTCGGAGCGGTGGTTGCCGTCCGCGTCCCGGGCGGTCTTGTATACGGTGCTCGTGATCAAGTGGCGCCCATGCGGCTCTGCACTGTCCGGCTCCGCGTCGGGGCAGCAGCCGCTGCGTAGTCCGGCCGCCTCGCCGGGGCGCATCCCGGTCAGGTAGGCGATGACGATGAAGCACGCCGTGCCCAACTGGCGCATCAGGAAGGCTGCTTCGGTGTAGTCGATGGCCTCTCGCCACGCGGTCCCGCCGAACAGTCCGGAGATCGGGACACTGAGCGGGCAGGGGCCGGGCCGGCGCAGGGCGGCCTGACGCCATCCTCGATCACGGGAGGCGTTGTAGACCTGGTTGAGCGAGGCGCCGGTGAGCGCGGCGATGTAGGCGCCCGCGGGCGTGGTTCTGCCCAGCCAATTTGTGGTCGGAATGGGCAGTTGGCTGGCGTCGATTCGGTCCATGAAGGCCCTGAGCGCGGCCCGTGAGGCGGGCGTGGCGACGTTAGCGGTGGCCGCTTCGCGCAGACGGTTCCTTTCGGCCCAGGCGGCCAGGATGTCGTCGCTGAACTCCTCGACCGTGCGGATCGCCCACACGAGCAGGGGGCCCATGGTCTGCTCGGCGATCGCCTCGGTGGCGTTCTCGCCACCCGCCGTCGCTGGCGGCAGGTAGTCGTCCACCCCTTCCGTCTCCCAGGGAGGGCAGCTGATTCCGCTGGGCCGACCGCTGAGCTGATCGAAGACCCACAGTCGCGTCAGCGCTGACAGCCCGCTGTGCACCGTGATGCGGGCCGCCCCGCTGTCGCGAACGTGACGGCCGTACTCACCCAGCACCTTCGTCGTGCAGTCGCCCAGCGTGGTGATGCCGCGGTCGGTGAGCCACACGGCCAGCCGCGCCCAGGTCCCGATCGTCTGGCAGAGCGCTTTGGGCGCCTGTCGCGAGCGCCACGTGGGGTGGCGCTCGCGCAGGAACACCGAGGGCAGTTCGCCGTTGACCAAGGTCCAGGCCGCCAACCGCATCTCCTCCCGGAATGCGTCGGGGAGCAGGGGCCAGTGGATGGTGCTGTGCGTGACGCCCGGGTTGGCGTTCATGGGGATCAGCGGCCAGGCTGGCGCCGCGTAGCGGGCGACCGGGCCCATGTAGCCGTCGACGATCCGGTGGGCGGGGATGACGGGGGTGTCCGGTCCGGGAAGGACAAGGGGCGGAGCAGGGGCTTCGGCGGGCGTCACTGGTCGAGGTCTCCGTTGAGCAGCAGGGCGATGAGGTCGCGGTCGGTGGCGGTGACTTCGGCCAGGGCGCGGGTCCACACCGCGGCGCCGAGCAGGCCCTTGAGGTGTTCCAGGCGGGCGTGCGCGTCGCCCCAGTCGCTCTGCCACCGGCTTGGGTCCATGACGGTGCGCAGGTTGTCCAGTGCGTGATGGAGATGGGCCAGGCGGCTGTGGTGTGCGGGGTGGATCCGGGCGTTGGTGCACGCCAGACACATCAGGAACGATGCCCCGCAGCCCCCGTTGGGGCCGGGATAGGGGCCGTTGTCGTAGTCATGGCAGTCGGCGGTTGCTGTCGGCTGATCGGCCGGATCGGCTCTTTGGCGCTGTTCGGCGGCGAACACGGTTTCGCGGGCCTTGGCCACGACGGCCTCGGCCGCCTCGGCGATGACCGGGATCGCAGCCCGGCGGACCTGGGGGTCGGTCAGCGCGTAGACGCGGTCGTGGGTGGCCTGGCTGTTCTGTCCGGGCTCGCGTCGGTGCAGCGTGTTCACCGTCCGTCGGCCCCTGCGGAACGGTGAGGAGGAGAAGCCCTGTTGGGTTGCCCAGGTCTTGGCCGTACAGCCGGAGACACCGAACCCGAACACTCCGATGCCCGACTTCCTGCTCGCCTCGTCCTGCGGATAGCCGTCCAGTGGGGCCCTGGCGGAGCGCCAGATCAGGAATCGGTCCGTGCCGGGACTCAGGGTGTGGACAGCGGCACGGGCGAACACGGTGGCCTCCAGAGCCTGCGTGATGAGCCGGCCCGGGGAGGCGGCTCCGTCGTCGGTGAGGTTGCGGGTCTCGAAATACCGCCCCATGCCGCGCTTGTGCTTCTCCAGCTCGACCCGGTAGATCCGCGTGCCGTCGCTGCCCGCGTCCGGAGCCGCCCGTGGCACCTTCAGACGGTTGATCACCGACAGGTTCCAGCCGTGCTCGGCCAGCAGCAGTACCCCTAGCGCGACCGTCTCCATCCGGGTCAAAAACAGACGCTGCCACGTATGCTCGGGCCGTTCCCCGCCCAGCACCCGTGTATAACGGGCGAGGACCCTGCCGCGCTGGCGAACCCTGGTGTCGTGGGGTGCCTCACCGGTCCGCGCCAGACAGTCCAGGGCCTCACCCAGCAGCCACGCCTCGCTGCCGCGAGCGAACGCCCCCGACTGCCATTGGGCAAGGTGGCGAGCGTTATCCGTGATCCGCAGATGCGCGGTGCGGAACATCCGCCGCGCCGTCGTGACGATCGCGTCGAACTCGGCACCATGGAAGGAGACTTCCTTCGCCTTGGGCGCCAGGACACGTTGGGAGAGAGCTTCACGTGTCGCCGCTGACAGTCGCGGATCGTCCAGCAGCAGCCCCCGCACCGTGGTGATCTGGCGGTAGCCGAACAGAGTGTTCGGCCGGCTGAGCCTCCACTGCTTCCACACTCCCGCCGTCAACTGGTCGAGGTCGGCAACCGGTGCGTCCAGCGCGGCGAGGTACGCGGTGAACGCCTGCAAGGGAAGCCAGAAATACCTGCTGCTGTGGTGCGAGGTCCACCGGCTCGGCACGCACCGCGCGGCGAACAGCCGGGCCAGCGACCGGCGCAGGGCATCCTCGACGGGCAGAGCACGGAAGTCGTAGACCGCGACGGCCCCCGCCTGGTCGCGGTGCTCGACGACGAGCCCGTCACCCACCACAACCGGTGTCCTACGCAATGGCGTTGACGGCAGCGGCGCCGTGCGCCCACGCCGGCTCATACCGCTGCTCGCGGTGTGACCTGCAGCTTGGCCTCGATGTCCTGGATGCCCTCGGCTTCACGCGCCAGTCGCGCGAACACCTCATCCATCTCTCGTGCCGGCCGCTCACCGTCGTGGAAGGGGGGCGTGGTGGCCAACAACGACCGCAGCTGAAGGTCGGCGACCGGGGCCAGATACCGCTCGCGGGTCGTCTCAAGGAATGCATGGCCCAACAGGTCCTGCACCATCCGCCACGGATCCCCGTACAGCAGCCGGTAGTCCCGCCGCTCCTCGGGGGTCAGACCGAACCGCCGGTCCATCAAATGGTGCAGGACCACAAGCATGTAGAGGGCGAAACTGTGCCGGCAGAAATGCGGAGTCGCATACGGGGCCAGGCTGCGGTGCGGGTCCAGCCTCCGCTCCGGCTCCGGATCCAGCACCGCCCGGCACCGCCTGTTCGCCGCCGTGAAGACGTTGTTCCACGAATGCGGCTGGAATGGCAGACCGATCTCGTTCAGCCACAGCCACAACGGCTCCGGCCCCGCAGGACCTTCGGCATACCACGTCATCCGCTCGTCCGCGTCAGCCTCCGTCAGCGCGATGCGGCCTGTGACGCCCTGGCGGTCGCACCAGTACACCGTCGGTTTCGGCCCTCGGCTCACCCTGGTGACCAGACGCATATCCCGCACACTGTCGTACCGGCCCCGGACCTGGGCCCTGCTGATGACCTCGGCGCGCGAGGACTCAACGTAGCTCTCGATGTCGCCCACCACACCGGCCTCGACGTAGTAGGTACGGGCCTTCTTGGAACGAGTGACCGCCGACGCCAGCCGCCCCGTGTAGTAACGGCCGCCCTCCAGGCGCAGTGACGGCACCTCGAACGTCAACAGCGAGGCACCCTCCAACCGCCGCACCCCCGAAGAGGTCAGCAAGCGCACAAATGCAACGTTGCGGTCCTCTAGCCGGCCTACCCAGCCCGGCGCGGGCAGCCCATCAGCGCCGTACCCGCGCAGCCCCACATCCATCCAGAGCCGGAACGTCCGAGGCGTCAGCCAGTGAACGTTGCTGCCCCGGGCGTCTTTCGCCTTCCCATCCGGCACCGCGACGAGCTGCCCATGACGGCCCACCACCTGATGCATCGGCACCGGATTGCGCGGCACGAACTCGTTCCCCGGCTTCGTCGCCCACGTGTACAAGTTCATCAGCGCGGCCAGTTCCCGATTCCACTTGTTCCCGCCTACCCGCACCGGGTTGTCGGGCGACGTCCGTCGCCAGAACTGGAAGTCGTCCACGTTCGACTCCGCCGCCTGAGTCCAGACCCTCCCGCGCAGCCACAGGAAGTTGAGGAACAGGCAGACGTCCGTGATGTAGTTCCGCTTCGTCTCCCTCGTGTAGCCCCGGAACGGACTACTGCGCGTGTACAGGCTGAGGAGCTCGTCGACGCGGTAGTCCGGCGAAAGCAGAATCGGATCACCGGGTCGGATACCGGTCGACTCTTCGCGCTCCGCCAGGTCTGCCCACCCCGCCAACGCGGGCACGTGTGGCGACATGCTCGGCGCCGTCTTGGGAACCCAGAACACACGCCACTTGCTCATCACGCCACCCTCGCAGATCGGCTTCAACACGCCGATTGAATAGGGAAGGTGCGCCACTTCTCCCATTCGCTGTGTGCGGTGAGGAAGGTGTCGAGGAGGGCGTCGTGGTTGCCGGCATCGGCCAGGTAGGCCGCAACTGTCTCGGGCTCCGGGCGGGCCGGTTCGGGCTTGGCTGCGGTGAGGGCGAGCGGGGTGCGGGCTTCGGCGGCGGCGCGTTCGGTGTCGGTCAGGGGTGCTGGGCCGGGGCGCATGTCTGCAGCGTGAACCTTCTCGAAGGCGAGCAGGGCTTGGGCGGGTGAGTCGAAGGTGTCTGCGACTTGCCGCAGGTGGTCCTCGCCGTGGAGGTAGACGGATTTGCCGTTGCGGCCGAGGTAGGTGCCGACGGCGACGGTGGTGTGGCCGTCGTGGGCGTGGGCGTGGATGAGGAGCTGGCCGTGGCGGATGTCGTCATGGATCTTCTGGGCCTCGTTGGAGACCTCTCGGATTTCGCTGCGGGTGCACCAGGGCATTGGGTAGTTGGCCCAGGTCCATTCCTCGTCCATGGCCTCTTGGAGGCGAGGGGTGATCTCGGCGGTGATGCCTTCGGCGGTCAGGTGCTGGGCTGCGTCCTGGGCCCAGTAGGGCTCCTCGTGGTCGATGCGGACCAGGACCAGGACGTTGTCGGCGACGACGGTCCAGCCGACTGCCTCCAGGCTCAGGTGGGCGATGTGGGCCTGGGTGCCGGTCAGGGCGGCGGTCACGGCGCTGGGATGGGTGGGGTGGGTGTCGAGGTGGACGTGGGCGTCGATGGGGAGTGTGGTGGTCACGTTGAGGTGGTCGTCTCTTCTGCCGGTGGCCGGGTCTTCGGGTCCGGCCACCGGCGTATGCGGGGTGCTATCGGGTTGCTCGCGCGGCGCGGGCGGTGTGGGCGGCCGTGGTGGTCGGCGGTCCGGCGCGAGTGGTGGGCGCGGGCCGCGGTCGCTGCGGCGGGACCGTTCCGGTGGCGTGCTGCCAGCGGGTGCGGACGGCGCCGATGTCGGCGAGGGATCGGCGGGCGCCGGCGACGAGCTGGAACGGGGTGTTCGCCGGGTCGCCGGCGTATGCCTCGATGCGTCGGCCGGTGCGATCGGCGGTGGCCAGGAGGGAGCGCTGCAGGGCGCGCTCGCCCCAGTGCTCCACGGAACCGGCCGGTTCGGCCAGCAGGTGGAGCACCTCGCCCGGTTCGCTCCCGTCGTCGAGCAGTCCGCGCTGTTGGGCCTCCCACAGGACGGTGACGGGGTCGACGGGCTCGCGGCGGCGGGCCAGGGCGGTCAGGCACTGCCACAGGCCGGCGTGCAAGGGCAGGGTGAGGTCGTCGGGGAGCAGCCATCGGACGGACTCGATTTCGGATGGGTGGGCGGTGGCGGTTGCGAGCAGCAGCCGCTCCTCCTCGACTGCCTCGATGTAGTCGGGCGGGATGGCTGGCGGCGGTGCGGGGGTGCGGGGCAGGACGCCGGCGCGCGGTGGGAACCGGCTCGCGATGTCGTCCACGACCGCGGCGAGCGCGTCGGCCTCGGCGAGCACCGTCTGGACGGGGTGTGGGAGGGAGGCATCGTGGACGGTCTGGACGAGGAGTTCGGCGGCCGTCTGTAGGCGTCGGCGGGCGTGTTCGGCCTCGACCATCCGTGCGTAGGCCGGTGCGTGGCGGGGCCGGGGGCAGACCTGGATGAGGGTGTGCAGGTAGGAGGCGGTCAGTCCGCGCGCCTGCTCGCGCCCTGTGGCGAGCACCTGGTCGAGCCACTTGGTGTTTTTGGCGTGCTCGGCCGGGTCGGGCGGGGGCTGCGTGCTGATCGCTGCGTACAAGGCGGAGTGCGCGGCAGTGGAGAACGAGTTGCCGGCGATGCCGGTCACGTCGGCGAGACGGTGCGGATCGAGGAGGAGGGCGCCGAGGAGGGCCTGCTCGACGTAGTGCACAGGCGGCGGCGGATGCGTGTCGGGCAGGTCGTCGAGGTCGCCGTCCTCGTCAGGTTCGGGGGTGCGGGGCATCAGGCGGTGAGGGTGAAGTCGTTGGGGTCGAGGGTGACGCCGAGGTGCGGGGCGAGGAGGTGGCCGGCGAGCAACGGCGGTACGGCGTTGCCGATCTGGGAGAACTGCTGGCCTTTGTTGCCGGCCCACGGGTAGTCGGCGGGGAAAGTCTGCAGGAGGCCGGCCTCGCGGGCGGTGATCCGGATCGGCTCCGGCACCGCTGGCGCGTCCGTGTCCTCCGTCGGCGCGAGGGCCGGTGCGGCGACCCAGGTGCACTCGTTCGCCCGGTGACCGAAGAACAGCGTGCCTGCCGGCTCGGACAGCGGACGGATGGTGGCGTTGGCCTGGTTGTTGCTGCGCAGGGACCAGGACCAGCGGTGCGCCTCGGCGGTGAACGTCGGTGCCGGGGCAGTAGCGGTCCGGTTCTCGCGGGTGCCGTGCCGGGCGGCCCATCCGGCTCCTTCGCGGCGGGACTGCAGGACCACAGCCTCCGGTCGCGGCATCCAGGTGCCGCGCTCCCGGGCGTCGGAGAGCGTCTTGCGGGAGCCTGAAGGGAACGGTTCGGGCCCGCCGCCGGGTCCGCCGCCGGCGCAGACGGTGGGGACGGGTCGGTCGGTGGCGCCCCAGCCGAGGGCCTCGGCCATCGACACCCATCGGTCACGGCCTGGCCCGAACAGGCTCTCCGGCTCGGCGGTCTGGGCGTGCGTGGGTGGTGGGGGCTGGGCGGTGCGGACGCGGGAGGCGAGCAGGATTGCCCGCCGCCTGGTTTGCGGTACGCCGAAGTTGGCGGCGTTGAGGATCCCGCACCAGACCGAGAACCCCCATCCGCGCAGCACGGAGGCGTACTGCTTCCACAGCGGCAGGACGTCCGGCACTTCTTCCATGGCGACCCAGTCGGGCTCGCCGACGGTGTTGAGGGCGTGGAGGTAGCGCATGGGCTCGGCGGCCAGCAGCGAGCGCTCGTCCCGGCAGGCGGTCAGCAGCTTCTCGCGGGTGTCGCGTCCGGCGGCGAGGTCCGCCACTGCCTGGTGCACGAGCGGCTGGTCCACCAGGCCGAGGCGCTTGCCGGCCATGGACCATGCCTGGCAGGGCGGGCTCGCGATGAGCCCGGCGGTCTTGCCGAGGAAGGGCCAGACGGGATATCGCGCCACGTCGGTGCGAATGGTCAGCTGCCCTGCCGCCGCACGGGTCTTGCAGGCCCACTCATCCCATTCGAGGCCCACGTCCCGTGCGCCGAGGACGTCAAGTGAGTGGCTCCATCCGCCCGGTCCTGCAAACAGGTCCAGGATGGTCAAGAGGCCAGTCCGAAGTCGTCCTGTGCCGACTCGACTTCACCGCGGCACGCCCACGGGGAGCAGCCGTCGGCGACTCCTTGCTCCAGCTCCTGAAGGTCAGGTCCGCTGTCGGTGAGTTCTTGCTGCATCGCTGCCCATTCGGCGGCGGTGACGTGATCGATGGGGGCCTCGCTGAGAGGCACGCGGGAGCGGTGGAGAAACGCCTCGCCAAGCAGCCGGTTGCCGGTGGCGTTCGCGCGGGCATTTCCCTTGCGGATGGCCGCGTCGAACTCCACCACGTCTTCCCATTCCCCCGGAGAGTTGTCGCGGATGTTGCGCCACTGGGCGTTTCCGTGGAAAGGGCAAGTTATTGAGAATTGAGACAGGGTCGTGTCCTTTCTTCTGTAGGCGCTGACGGGGTTGGTCGGTGTATCTGGAGGTCAGCGGGGTGGGGGTGCGTTGCCTGACGTCCGGACATGCGGTGATCGCTGAGTGGCAGGATCTGGTCATGACTGATGACCGGGTGATGGCCCGTGCGCGCGGCCTGTGGGAGCAGTTGGCGGCTGTGCCGCTGTCGTTTCCGTCGAGCGGGGGAATAGCGATTGCCGCCTCTCCCGGTTCGCGGCTGTGCCCGCCCTCCTGGGCAGGGATTGTGCAGTTGGGCGACGCGGCGATCGTCACGGCGCCGGGTGAGGCGCAGGCTGGCCTGCTGCGCCAGGCTCTGGAGCAGGTGCCGGTGCCTTCTCTTGTGTGCTCCAGCGAGCTTCGCGCGAGGGTGGCTGTTACTGATGTGCTCGGCCCGGCTGCGCTGGCCTATCTCTCAAGAGACGACTTCCGCCCTGGTCTGGACGGTGCACGGATCACGAGCCTGCCCCCGGGCCATGGGGACATCCGTAGGCTGGTGGAGTCAGTGGGGTCGGACGATGCGGGCGAGAGCGGTATCGAGGAGATCGACTCTCCGGTGTTCGTCGTGCGTGACGGCTCGGAGGTCCTGGCCGCGGCGGGGTACGAGTTGTGGCCGTCCTCGACTGCGCACCTGTGTGTGCTGACGGTTCCGCAGCGGCGGGGGCGCGGTCTGGCGCGGCAGGTGGCCTCCGCTGCGGTGGCGCACGCACTTGATGCTGGTCTGCTGCCTCAGTGGCGGGCGCGTCCCCCGGCTTCCCGGCGAGTGGCGGCTGCGCTCGGGTTTCGGGCGATGGGCGGTCAGCTGAGTGTGCGCCTGGGCGGGTGAGTGCAGTTACTGGGGGTCTTCCTCGTTCGGTGGCGTGATGGTCTTGATCAGCTGGGTCAAGGGGATGAAGCTGTCACTTGTTCCGAGTTCACGTGGTGTCGGTCCAGCGGGAGTGGGAGTGTCTGCGAGCCGTTCGGCGAGTGCAGTGACGGCCTCGCGGTCTCCTTCGAGGGCTTCGCGCTCGTCATTGGTGAGGTCGAGTTGCTCGAGCATCTGATCGATGCCGTCCTTGACGGCCAGGAGCTGGCCGCGGGTGGACTGTTTGGGGACGTAGAAGGGGCAGCGTGCGCAGGCCAGGCGGTGGGGGCATTTGGCGAAGAAGTCGTAGCTGCAGTAGCCGTCGCCCAGGTCGTAGTACTTCCAGGGCTGTTCGCCGCCGGCGGCGGCGCCGGTGAGGATGGACTCGCGGTCGATGAGGACCTGGATGGTGCGGACGTTGCGGGCGAAGTAGTCAGCTTTCTTGTAGGCGGCGGTGAGGGTGCGTTGCAGGATCGCGGCGTAGTAGCGGGTGCTGGCGGGGTGTTTGTGTCCGAGCCATTGCTGCAGGTCGTTGAGGGTTAGCGGCTCGCGGGCGTTGAGGAGTTGGGTGGCGATGGTGGCGCGGGCGCGGTGGCTGGTCAGCGCGCCGCGGGAGTCGGTCTGCGGGACGCCGGACTTGTGGCAGAGGGCCGGGAGGATGTTGTGGTTTAGGTAGTCCTTGCCGACGAGCTGGCCGCGGTGGCAGAACAGGTGCGGTCGCTTCTGCCCGGTCTTGCGGTCGATCAGGTCGGGCTGGGGCGGCCGGATGAGTTTCCAGGCGTCGATGAGCTGGCCGACGACGGGGTCGACCGGCTTGTTGAACGGCCGCGAGGTTTTGTTCTGCGGGATGTGCAGCAGGCAGATGGTGAAGGGATCGCCGGTGGTGTCGTCGGTTCCTTTGTCCCAGGTGACGCAGTCCAGTTCGAGGCGGCGGATCTCGTCGACGCGGCAGCCGCCGAACAGCCAGACGCCGACCATCGCGCGGACCATCTCGACGGGGTAGTAGGTGGCCTTCCAGCCGGCTTTTCGGGCCCGGCCAGAGCCGTAGGGCTTGAGGTCCTCGGCGTTCAGGGTCAGCCCGGCGGCCATGAGTTTGGCCCATGACGCGTCGTCGATGATCCTGGGGTTTGGTCCCATCTGGGCGCGCAGGGACAGGGGCATGCTCATCACGCGGCGCGGGTCGAAGCGCGGTTTGATCCATTCCCATTCGATGAGGTCGCAGAAGAACCCGCGGATGCTGTCGATGCGCATGGCCCGTCCGGCGGCGGAGATGGGCTGGCCGAAGCGGCTGCGGTTGCGGTTGTGGCCGGCCCACTGGCCGACGGTGGCCTGCATGGTGTCGGCGATGTACTCGGCTGCCATGTCCCTGGTCCACTGGTCCGGTGCGATGACGTCGGGGTGCTTTTCAGCAGCCCAGCGTCCGGCGATGAGGATGACGGAGAACATCGAGCGGATGGTGCCGGGCTCGTGCGTGGAGAACTTCCGCCAGCGCAGGGCCCAGTCGGCCCACTCCGGTGGGACGGTGGAGAGCATGTCGGAACGGGGGCCGGCCTTGCCCTCGTTGCTGTGCAGCGGGGCGGGGATGATGCCCTTGCCCGCGAGCACCCGGGAGAGCTTGATCAGACCGCGTCGTCGGCTGTTCAGGCCGGACACCTTGTCGTACTCGGCCACCAGTTGGCGCACCAGGGTGTCGGTGAGGTCTTCCAGCCGAGGGCTTCCGGCACTGAGGAGGGCATCGAGGACCGCGTTGCCGACCTGCCACTCCAGCAGGTGCGGAGAGGTCTGCCACGAACTCAGCGTCTGTTCGACCTCACGCAGTGCGGGCTCGGTGAGTTCGGGGCCGAAGACCAGGTCCGCGAGCCTGTGCAACTGGTTGATTCCGGCGGTGTGGTGCAGGCGGTGATGCCCGCCGAGGCGGTGCCCGAGGGCGACGATGTGCAGACGGGCCGGGCCGGCCGTGCGGGACACTTCGGCCCAGGTGGTTTCGTCCCACGACTGGTACGAGAGGTCGCGGGCGCGGACTGCGTCAAGTACCCGGTTGCGTGCGGCGCGGCCGGTTTTGCGGGGCCATTCCCGTACGGCTTCGTCGACCGGGCGCATCAGGTCGAGCAGGGCCTCACGTGCCGTCGCCAGCGTGGGGGGTTGGCCGATGTCGGCTTGGTTCATCGCTCCTCCAGCAGTGAGGCGAGCAGTCGCTCGCGGTCGGCGTGGATGGTGGTGTTCGCGCGGTGGAAACGGGCGGCCAGTTCACGGCCGGACAGGTGGATGTAGCGCATGGTGGTCGCCAAGTCGCGGTGGCCGGCGTACTGGGCGATCTGGTCGATGGTCCAGTCGGCCCGGGCCAGGTCGGTCAGCCGTAGATGCCGGAAGGTGTGCGTGGACAGCCGGGCGGCCCCGGCGCTGCGGGCGATGCCTTCGACGGTCTTCGACCAGCTGGAAGCGCCCAACGGGGCGCCGCAGTTGCGGTTCGACGTCGACCGGAACAGCGGCCCGTCGATGCGGCCGAACAGCAGGCGGCGTTCGCGGAGATAGGCCACGAACAGCTGCGACGAGGTGGTGCCGAAGGCCACTTCCCGGGCCCTCTGGGACTTGGTGGTCTCCGCCCGCAGGTGGATCAGACGGTGCGCGGGCTCGAAGTCCTCGACGTCGAGCTGGACAAGCTCTTCGCGGCGCAGAGCACCGTCGTAGGCGAGCGTGACCATCAGCCGGTTGCGCAGTGATTCCGCGGCGCAGACGGCCAGGATCCGTTGCCAGACATCCTCGTTGGGGATCCAGGGAGCTTGCTCGATATGCCGTACGAGGCCCTGGCGGGGTCTGCGGCCGCCACGGCCTGCCTGCCCTCGGCGCACCGGGTTCTGCTCGCGCAGACCGTCCTCCACCAGGTACTCGTAGAAGGACCGGACCGCGACCAGGCGCTGTTGGATGGTTGCGTTCGCCAAACCCGTCTCGGTCCGAGATGGAGCCTTCGACGGCCGACGCGATGGCCGGTCCAGCATGTTCCTGATCCAGGCGGCGACGGTGTCCGCGCGGGCCAGTAGCGGGTCCGTGCCTTCCGCGGCACAGAACCGCAGGTGGTCCTCGACCGCCCGCCCGTACGCGTCGACCGTGTTGGGGGCTCGTCCGATGTTGGCGGTGAACTGCAGCCACCGGCGAGCCAGTTGATGCTCTGCGACAGTGGGGAACTTGCCCCACGGGATCGGGGCCATGACTGCAGGATAGACCCGCCCGATTCCACATAAGGCAACCCAAGCAGCTCGATTTCGGGGTGTCGGCCAGGCCGAGCGACGCCAGGTAGCGGACGCAGTCGGACCGTGACCAGCCCATGTCTATGAGCGGGTGCCAGTTGCGCATGTACTTGACGTCGGCGTCCTTGGCCCGGTGGAATTCGTCGGTGGAGATGCCGACCCACTGCTCGACGAAGACGCTCTTGGGGATGCGTGTGGGATAG
The DNA here is from genome assembly GCF_058267695.1 of Streptomyces sp. DF42. Lineage (NCBI taxonomy): Bacteria > Bacillati > Actinomycetota > Actinomycetes > Kitasatosporales > Streptomycetaceae > Streptomyces > Streptomyces sp. DF42. The sequence goes on from NZ_CM177859.1 coordinate 8,064,413, forward strand.
GGGTAGCCGAGTAGTTCGCGGACCTTTTTCTTGATCGGCTTAATTTTATATTCCCCGGTACATTGGCGCCTGGTCATACCCGGATTTCCGTCCTTGTTCAGGACGTAGAGCGGCATCGACGCAAACCTGTGGTCGGGGTCCAGGGCATCGTTGCGTATGTTTCCGGACGATACGCGGAGAACGGGTATGCCTGCGGGTCTGGCTATTTCTCGCTCCAGCCGGTCGAGATGGGAATGAACGGCTCTCGGTTCCCAGCCCGTGTCGGCGAAAATTGCGTAGTCGACCTTCGGGAGTATGCCGTGTGCGGAGAGGGCGAGCATGGCGCTGGACTGGATACCGGCACCTAGTGAAATTGCCCGGAAGGCAGGGAGTTCGGAAATGATCGGTCCTGGGGGTGAGGAGGGTGGTGGGGGCTCGGTTCGGCGGCGAGGCGGGCGATGCGGTCGCTGATGAGCGCGGGGTGGCGGATGGGCAGCGCGTGCGTGGTGCGGGGGAGGATCTCCAGGCGAGCGGCAGGGAGTTGGGCGGCCAGTTGCTTGGTGTGGGCGGCGGGGATGTGCCGGTCGTCCGCGCCGGCCATCAGCAGCAGCCGCTCGCCGAACTGGTTGAGCACGGTGGCGTCGCGCGGCTGGTAGCGGCGCAGGCACTGCCACAGGTCGGCGAGATCGCGGGTGTGGGTGTGGCGGATGCCGTGGCGGCACCGCGGTGGCCCGTCGGCCGGCCGGTCGGGGTGGGGCGCGAGACTGTAGGGGTGTGTGGTGGGCAGCCGGCGCCGCAGGAAGTCCACCGTGCGGGGCGCCCGGGTGCAGGCCAGAGCGGCGAGGCTGCGTCCGGCGGCCAGGAGCCAGGCGCGCGGGTCGCGTCCGGGCAGCACGGTCGCACCGCGTGCGGAGGCCGACAGCAGCACCATGCCCCAGATGCGGGCCTGGTGTTGGGGGTGCAGGGCGGAGAGTTCCTGCAGGACGAGGGCGCCCAGGGAATGGCCGGCAAGCACGAGCGGCCCGGCGGGGACGACGTGGGTCAGGATCTGGTGCAGGTCGTCGGCGAGCTGCCGGATCGTCAGCGGTGCCTGGCCGCACGGGGTGTGACCGTGCGCGCGCTGGTCGTAGCGCACGACGGTCAGGCCCAGGCTGGTCAGGTGCCGGGCGTGGACGCGCCACAGGTCCGCGGTGACGGACGCGCCGTGCACCAGCACGACCGTCGCGCCGCCGGGACACGGGCGCGCAGGGGTGTCGCGGTAGGCGGACAGGCGCGTGCCGTCCGCGGCGGAGACCGACAACACCTCGGTGGCAGAAGGCGGGTTGCGCACAGGTAGGACTTCCAAAGGGGGGATCAGTCGGGGGCAGCCGTTCGCCGTCCGGGCCGGGTTGGTGGAATTGGCCGTTCGGCACCTCACTGCGCTTGCCGCCGTACAGGGGGCGGGCGGATATCGGGGAGGCGACGCCCAGCGGCCGGGCGGGAAAGTCAGCGGCGTGATCGTGTGGGGTTGGGAAGGCGCAGGTGCGTCCGCGTTCGGGCCACGGGTACAGCGCTGACCGATGACCGGGCGGCGGCGCGGGCAGCTTGAGTTCGGGGGCCGGCCGCCGCAGAGCGAATGGTCAAAAAGGGCAGGCCGCGCTTGCGCATGGTGCAGTGCTCCGGGTGGAAGCGGGTGGTGGTCAGTGGCTGCGCCGCTGGACCTGTGTGGTGGGCGGCGGTGCGGGGGCGGCACCGGGACGGGACGATGCCGGTGGGATGTCCTGCGGGGTCGCGATGCCTAGGCCGATGCGCACGCTGATGCCGTCGGCGTAGAGGTGGGCCTCGGCGCGGACAACGGCACTGAGTACTTCGCGATCACCGAGTCCGGGTGTCAGTGCGTACTGCTGCTTCGCCCCCGCTGGTATGAAGCCGTGCTGGACGAGAACGGCGTCGGCCCGGCCCGTGGCCGCGGTCGCCGTGACCGCGTGGTCGGTGAAGCGGATGGCCACGTCGGGCTCGTGTGACGGGGTTGCACCGTCCTGGCGCGTGGTCCAGGCGAGGTCGACGAGGTCGTGGGTGTGGGCCAGGAGCCCGTACATCGCGATTCCGGCGCGCTCGTGCGCGTCCTGCGCGGTGCTCGGTGGCAGCAGGTAGAGCGTGCGGCCGAGGTGTTCTCGGGTGAGGAACCCGGCCTCGGTCAGCAGCCGGTCGGTGTCGCGGATGCGGCGGTTGAGGACGACGAAGGTGTGCCCGTCGTCGGTGGACCCGATGAACACATCGGGGATGTCCAGAAGAGACAAGGTGGTCCAGGGGTTTTCGGTGGGCGGTGTGCCGGGCGGGGGGTGGCGGGGTGACGAACCGGTACGGCTTCCTGTGCCGCTATCGCCGTACTTCGCGGGCTAGCGGGGACGGAGTGGCTGGGAACGCAGGGTGTTCAGTGGCGGGGTGCGCAGCGTGGTGCGGGCTTCGCGTCCGGGGATTGCGCGGCGGCGCGGACCTGGTCGCCGATCAGCTGAGGCAGAGTCTGGGTGACGTCGGCGATGGCCTTGATCGCGGGCTGCCGAGTGAACTGCGCCTTCCAGAAGGGCTCGTGGTGCGCGACTGGTCACCATTGCCTCTGGTGCGGCGGGAGGTGAAGCTCACGAACAGGGTGCCCTCGAAGGCTGCTGACGGTGATGCGTCCGGTCACGCTCGTGCTCGTTCGGCCAGCCGAGGAGGCGGATCAGCGGGTGGATCGCGTGGGCGAGCTGGTTGGTCCCGGCGCCCGGCAGATGGCGAGGGGAGACCAGGACGCGGTCCTGGGGCTTGAAGTGCGTCACCGGCGCGCTCCCTGTACCGCAGGAGTCCTGGGGACGGCTCTCGCGGGGGTGGTCGCAGTGGCTGCGGGGCGCGGATTGGCCAGGGCCTGCCGCCCGTGCTCGGTGACGGTGATCTTCTGCCCGTGGAACAGGGAGGTGCTGGTGTCCCAGTCGACGAGCCCGCGCTTGTTCAGGGCCCGGAAGGTGGCGATCGAGATGCGGGTGCCGTCGTCGGTGGCGACACGGGTCACGCCCAGCCCCCGCTGCGAACTCTCATACAGCCGCCCTCCGCCGAGGGCGAGTGCCTTGAGGGCGTCGTACTGGGCGCTGGTCAGCGGAGGGCCGGCAGATCGCTGCGCGGTGGCCGCTCCCTCCCGTGTGGCGGCGAGGTCGCGGGTGATGCCGGTGGCGACGTAGTGGCACCCGGTCGCACTCAGGTCGAGCTGGTGGGCGGCGTCAGCGAGGTGGCCGGTCATCTTCGGGATGGCCTCGGCGTGGCGAGCGGTGCGCACCGACGCGTCGCCTGCCGGATAGCCGGGGAACGGCGCACCTTCGTAGGGGTTGGCGTGCAGCGCGCTGGCGAGGTCGTTGCCGGCCAGGGAGGAGGCGACCACGACCGAGGCCAGGCACTCCAGGCTCGCGCGGCTGCCGGCGACGCTGGTGTACGTGCTGGAGTCGAGCGCGCCCAGGCGGACGAGGACGGTGGCCGTCAGGTCCTGGGTCATGAGCAGAAGCGGGCTGATCTGGCGCAGCGCGTCGGTGCCGGGGGTGTAGGAGACGTCCCGAACGCGAGCGTGCAGGGTCTCGAAGTCGCGCGCCAAAGTGCGGAGTTGTTGTGCGTGTTCTGCCAGGTCGAGCAGGGGCATGGGGTGGTGTGGCTCCGGAGGGTCGGTCAGTGGCTTCGGGTGGCCGTCGTCGCGGCGGTGGGGGCGGGCGCGGGTGTCGTGCCGGGTGGCCTGGCGGTGGTCGGGCGGCTTATGGCGGCGGCCAGGGCGGTGGTGCCGGCGGCGGTGAGACGGACTCGGTCTTGAAGCGGTCCGCCTGTGTAGGCGGGGGACGCGGAGTTCGGGACGCGCTCGGCCAGAGCGTTCGCCTCGAGCGAGCGCAGGGTGCCGATGAGTACGCGCTCGTCGCGGTAGTGGACGTACTGCCGTCCCAGGGAGCGGGTGGCCACGACGTGCCCGCAGGCGATCTCCCACAGGGCGGTGCGCTGCGTGGCGGTCAGCTGGTGGTCTGGAGCATCGGTGGTGCTCCAGCGGCGGCGTCGGATTTCGTGGGCGATGATGTCGGCGCAGCTCATGGCGGCTTCGGGGGCCAGGGCGGTCAGGGTGCGCGCCATGGGAAGACGGTGGTCCGTGGAGGCGCTGCTCAGGAAGGCGAGCTGTTGGAGACGGACCACCGCGTCCGACAGCTCGTGACTTTCGTAGAGGCGTTCGTCGGTGACCGCTTTGATGGCGGTGCGGGTTGCGGAGGCGAGTCGCTGGGCAGAGGCGACGTGGGCGTCGGGTTCGGATTGCGATCCGGCTCGCAGGAGGCGGTCGAGCGTGTCGTTGTGCTGCACGTACTGGTCTGCGAGCAGCATGAGCCGTTCAACCGGCGTCGGGGGCGGGGCCACTTCAAAGAGAAGGCCATCGGTGGGCGGTGTCGTCATGCCGGGCGCCGGATAGCCGGGGCGGGCAACGGGGCTGGGGTGGGTGCGCTCGCAGCAGCGGGGGTCCGCGGTACCTCCAGCGCGGTGCGGGCTGCGGCCAGGGCCCGCCTGGCGTCGTCGAGGTGGATCCGCAGGCGGCTGTGGTGGTCGAGCGAGTCGAGCTTTTGCTGGAGCGTGTCCTGCGCCGTGGTGGTGAGGGTGATGAGCGGGGCGAGGGCCTGGGTGTAGTGGGCGATGGCTCGCCCGACGTGGCTGGCGCTCTCGCCGAGGGTCTCGGCGGGCGGTAGGCCGGCGATATGCGGGGCGAGATGGTATTCGACGTCGGCGGCCATGCGGGCGGCGAGGTGGCACAGCAGGTCGATGTGCCGCGTGGCGTTGAACAGGCCGGTGCCGTCCACGGTGATGTGGTGGTCGCGGATGTCCGCGGTCACGGCGTCTACGGCTTGGCGCGGGGACATCTCGTCGAGGCCGGTGGGTTCGTAAGTGTGCAGGGCGTCTCCGGACATGTGGTTCAGGGGGCTTGGCACAGGAAGCGGGCGATGTGGTCGTTGCCGTGGCCGGCCCGGGGCCGGGAGGGGGTGTGCCATCCGGCCTGGGGCGGGCGGCTGGCGATCAGGTGCCATCCCGCGCCGCCCAGGGACGCGCCGCTCTCGCCCGCCTGGGTAAAGGTGATCAGACGCTGGTAACCGAGGGCTTTCGCCGCGCGCCACGATGCTCCGTACAGCAGGGAGTTGGCGTTGCGCGCTGTCGCTGGCGGTCCGGGTGACTTCGAGGGTGGTGCCGTCATCAAGGTGTCGGGCAACCGGCCGGCCGACGATGGCCACGGCGCGCAGCGTGCCGGTCTCGTCGGCGGCGCCGGCGGTGAAGATCTGACCTGCGGGCGGCGGGTGGTGGCGGTGCCAGGCGTGCACGAAGTCCTTCACCGCACGTGAGCGGACCGGCACCAGGTGCAGCCGGACGGCGCTCACACGGCCTTCCCGAAGTCGGACTGCGTCGGCGCGTGCTTCGCGACGGCGCGGGCGGTGATCGCCTTGGACGCGCGGGCCGACGCTGTGGACAGCTCCTCCGCTCCGGGCTCCAGGTACCACGGGCGCAGGTCCAGCATGGCGGCCCTCATGCCGGTGGCGAAGCAGAGCGCGGTGCCCTTGGGTAGGGCGCGGATGGCGTCGGCGGGAAGGATCCGCTCCTGCCGCATCGACACCGAGGTCGACTTCCCGGACTCCGAGTGCGAGGTGGAGGTGGTCTCGACGTCGTGGTCGCCGATCAAACGGCTGAGCTTGTCGGCGAAGTCGGGGTCGTCGATACCGGAGCCGATGACCTTGACGGTCGAGGCGGACCACATGGCGTCCATGCCGGCGTCCGACCACACTTTCTGGCCCTGGCGGTAGGACTGCAGGATCGTGATCGGGATGATCCCGCGCGACCCAAGGTGCGAGTACAGGTCCGGCAAGTCGCTGATCTTGCAGACGTTGGCGGCCTCGTCGAGGATCGCGAGCATGGGCGGGTCGAGCCGTCCGCCGGCTCGTTCGGCCTGCGCAGTCGCTGCCCGCATCACCGAGTCCGCGCACGCGGCGATCAGCGCCGAGGCGCCGCCGCCACCGTCCTTGCTGAGCAGGAAGAGCGTGTCTGTGGAGGTCACGAACGCGGACGGCTTGAACTCGGCGGTGTCCTTCTGCGCGGTGACCCAGGCGGCGATCTCGCTGTTCAGCAGCGCGGCGGCGTACTGGCGGGCGGTCTCGTAGATGCCGTCCCGGGTTTCCGGCGGTCCCTCCACGGTGCCCTTGAGCTGGGCGGCGACGGCGGCGAATTGGTGGTCGCGGAGGATGTCGAGCGGGGTGCGGTCGGCGGGGAAGGCCAGCCACTGCATGACGTCGGTGATCGGCCGCTCGTCGAGGGCCGCGGCGAGGAAGAGTTGAGCGAGGATGTTGGATCCGGCCTTGGACCAGAAGTCGCCCTGCTGGCTCGCGTCCACCGAGGCGGCGAGGAAGTGGCCGGCCAACCGCCCGGCGCCGTCCAGGGTTTTGGCGTCCGCCAAGGGGTTCCACCACATCTCGCGTGCGGCGTGCGCGATCTGCTGCGGGTCCATCGACCACACCTGTCCGACGCGGGCGCGGGCGTCGTAGGTGGCGGTGAAGGCGTCGCCGGCGGCTTTGTTCGAGGTCAGCAGGACCGGGCCGGGCGCGGCGAGAATGGAGGGGATCGCGAGGCTGGTGGTCTTGCCCGAGCGGGGCGCCATGATGGCGACGGCCACGTCCTCGTAGCCCATGCGCACCTCGTGCTTGGTGCCCTGCAGGTTGCCGAGCAGGATGCCGGTGTCGCGGGCCTCGATGTGCTTGGCGTTCTTCAGGCTCGGGCGCAGAGAGCGGGCCTTGTCGGTGATCGCCTTGGCCATCAGCGGCTCGATATCCCGCGCCTTGGCCATGCCGGTGATCTTCTTCTTCCGGCCGCCGCTGCGGTTCTTGTGCCGGGCCCACAGGACGCCCACCCCCACACCGAGGGCCAGGAGCAGGACAACAGGGACGACGCGGGCACCGATCAGCAGGGACGTCTCTCCCGCTTTGGGCCACAGCTGATCGGGGTGGAGCAGGGCGCTGGTCGGCTGGTAGGGGGCCCAGTCGGCGCCGGTGAGGTAGGCGGTGACGTTGCCGGACAGCCAGGCGAGGTGGGCGAGGGGGACGACGACGGCGAGTACGCCGATCAGGAGGCGCAGGACGAGGTCGTACCCGTCCGTGTTGCTGTTGGAGGAGGAAGGGGGCAAGGGCTACGTGCTTCCGGGCGGGGACGGGGGCGGAGGGATCAGCGGCTGCGGTGGTTCTTGGCCGGCGGCTGTCGCGAGCGGATCGGATTCGTCGGCGAGGTGGCCTGCCGGGCAGCGAGGGAGTGGACGCGTTCTTCCAGCGCCCCGGCCACGTACACCGCGAGCACGTCCGTGGTCCTACAGGTGACGACGTTCGGTTCGTAGGTCGGGAGACTGCGCCCGCTGTCGATGCGCGGTACGGGCTTCGGATCGGCGAGCGCAGCGGTGAACGCGGCGACCATGTACGCAGGAGTGTGCGCGCCGAAGCGGGCCTGCCACACCGGCCGGTCCGGGCCGAGTGCGGCGGTGACGAACCAGGCGCCCGGTTCCTCCGCGCTGCCCAGCCGCTGGACGTACGCGGTGCCGTCGGGTGACACGAGGCCGTTGTCCGCGGAGGCGGGCGACCAGCCGATCTGTTGGAGTGGCTCGTACGGATCGGATGGTGTGCTCGCGGTTGCGGCCGGATCGGTGAGGGCGTCGGTAACGGCGGCGATCAGTTCGACCGGGGTGAGGGCGCCGAAACTCGCGTACCACGCTGGCCGGTCCGGCTCCGCAGCATGGTGAAGGGTCCACCACTGGCCGTCGGGTTCGGGCTCCAGGCGCAGGAGGGCTTTCTGGTCGGGGCTGGAGAGCAGGACGCGCGCCATCAGGGGGTCGTTGCCGTGGCTCCAGCCGCAGGCGCGGTGGAGGGGGATGGTGATCCAGGCGGGGTCACCGCCACCGGCCAGGTGGCGCGGGGCGATGAAGTCGACCTCGACGGTCTCGGGAGTCAGGGGCATGGTCACTTCCGTGCCGGGGTTCGCCGGTCGGCCGTGGGAGCCGGCGATGGTGCAGGTGCCAGCGGTGAGGGGGCTTTGCGGGCAGCGGCGTTGATCTCGCGGAGTGTCTTGCCATGGGTGGCCCAGTCGTCGAGGTAGCTCCACGATTCGGCGTGGTACTCGGCGAGGGCGTCGGCGAAGGCCGTGGTGCCGGGCTTGGCGGTGGCGGGAAGGGCGTCTCGGGTTTCCAGCCACTGCTCGTGCAGCTGCTCGAGCCGGTCGAGGGCGGCGTGCAGAACGCCCAACTGGTAGACCCAGCGGCTCTGCACGGTACCTTCCGGCAGGCGGCCTAGTTGCGTCTCCGCTGTGGCCAGCAGGTGACGGGCGCCGTAGCGGAGCGATTCGAACGCCTCGGCGGTGTCGGCGTCGCGCTGGCTCGCGCGCAGGCCGTAGGCGTGGTCGTCGTAGGGCCATCCGTCGAGGTCGGTGTGCTCGTCGGAGTAGGCGTCCCAGGCATCGAGGATCTTCTTGCTGTCGCTCACGTAGCGGTCGAGGTGACGGAGGAAGTCGCGGTGTGCGCGGTGATCGGCGGAAATGGGGAAGGAGTCCTGTCGGTTCAGCGGCGGGCGGCTGGCTGGGCGGTGTGGGCCTTCGCCGGGGTCGGTGCGGGTCTCGTCAGCTGTCTGCGGGCGGAGCGTGCCCGGGCGCGGAGCGACTCGATACGCGCGGTGTGCGCGTCGACCACCTGCTGCGGGCGCAGCGGGCTGGGCTCCTGCACGGCGGTGTAGTGGCCGGTGCGGTCGTACATGCCGCGTTGGAGGGGGCTAGCGTCGACCAGCGCGGTGAGGAACGATCCGACGAGGTGGGCGGGGGTGCGCTCGTCGAAGTAGGCGTGCCAGATGCGCGGGCCGGGGAACTCTCCGTGGCCGGGCTCACGGGTCTCGACGTGCCAGGACGGCCGGTCGCTGAATTCGCTCAACGGGCGCAGTTCGATGTGGCACATGGAGTCGGGCGAGTGCGCCGTGCCGTCTGCGTCGCGGCGCCAGTTCGCCGACGTCACCGGCTGCCACGGCTCTGGCTGTTGTGGCGGCGGGGCGATGAGGGCGTCGGTGAAGCTGGCGAGGACCTCGGCGGGCACGAGTTCGCCGAACTCGGCGTACCAGCCCGGCTCGGTGTCGGTGGGCTCGGCACGCAGCCGCCACCATGCGGAGGTGGTGGACTGCGGGTCGAACTGGAGGCGGTGGCGCAGGTCGGGGCTGCGCAGCACGATCTCGGCACTCAACGGGTCGGAGACGGCGCTCCATCCGGCGGCGGCCAGGCCGTGGGTGACGTGGCGGGCGTCTCCGGGGCCGGCGAGGTGGCGGGGGCTGGTGTCGAAGGGGATCTGCCTGGCGTGCTTGTCGGCGAACGCGGCGAGCTGCCGTTCGCTCAGCGGCACCGGCCGTACCCCTGCCCGTTCGCGGCGGTGCTGCCGTACAGGTCGCGGAGGTCGTCCAGGATGTAGTGGAGGGTGTGCTGGTCGGCCTGCTCCCACGCGGCCGTGCGCAACTTGGTGATCAGAAGGTCGACCTGTGCGGTGCGCGGCGTGTCCGGGTGTTCCTGCAGGGTCCGGGCGAGGGCGCGCAGGATGTCGGCGAGCTGGACGGGCAGGCCCGTGTACTCATCGAGGAGGGGCTCGACGAGGGCGAGGGCTTCCACGGGGTCAGGGTTCTCGCGCAGGTAGTCGGTGAGGTCAGACAGGGTTTCGGTCGCGGCGTGGATGGGGTCCGGGGTGAGTGCGGGCATCGGGCTCCTTGGGACGGGTGCGTCGGGTCAGCGGCGAGTCCGGGCGCCGCCGGCCGGGGTATGGGTACGGGCGGTGGTGCGTGGCCGTGTGCTTCGAGCGCTGCCCTGGGCCCAGGTGGCGGCGCGGGCGGCCGTGATCCGGGCCTGTTGCCACGCACTGAGCTGGGAGGGCTCGACGGAGACCGACCATGTGCGGATCTGTGCGCTGTGCGGGACGCGCCCGCGCGGACGCATCACGGGATCGGGATTGGCGAGTTCGGCCGAGAGGGCTTGTACCAGGTGCATCGGGGTGTTGGGCGTGAAGTTGGCCGTCCAGCCGTTGCCCTGCTGGTCCTTCGCTCCGGTCCACCACATCGCCGTGCCGTCGGGGCTGTGGTGGTACTGCATCCACGCGGTGCCGTCGGGGCTGGTCGCCGTATAGTGCTCGCCCTCGGAACGCGTGTGCCAGTTCTGCTCCTGCAGGGGCGCCCAGACGTTGGGGGCGTGGGCGGAGCAGGGTCGGGTGAGGGCGTCGGTCATACCGGCGACGATCTCCACCGGCGTCTGCCGGTCCAGGTTCGCCGTCCATTCGCCGTTCAGGCCGTCCGCTTGGCCGTGGATGGTCCACCCGCCGGACAGGATGTAGGGGTCGTAGGCGACACGGACGGTGCGGTCGGGGCTCTCCATGAGTAGCGGGCCGCCCGTCTTGGACTTGTCCCGCCAGCCCGAGGCGCGCAGGAACTCCGAGACGTGCCGGACGTCTCCGCCGCCGGCGAGGGCACGGGGCTGGACGAGGTAGTGCTGCTCGGCCTGCTCGCCTGGCCCCCAGCCCTGCCATTGCTTCTTCTTCACCGGTGCCGCCGGACGACGAGCGGTGCCGGGGCCGGAGGCTTCGCCGCGGTGGTGGCGGGCTGGGTGCCGACGTGCTGCAGGGTGTCCTTGTGTTCGTCTAGGTCGAGGGTGATGTCGTGCAGTTCGTTCGAGGCGCGGCCCAGGGCGAGCCACACCTCTGCGGGGATGGTGCCTCGTTCGGCCTGGTCCTTGGCGAACACGCTGCCGGTGGCGACGAGGTGGGTGATGCCGCCGAGGACTCCGGTGTCAGGGTCGAGGACGCGGGCGATGACCTGCGCGGCCTGGGGAGGGGGAAGCTGAGAGAGGTGGTCGGCGAGCTGGCCGAGCTGGCGGGTGATCTCGTCGGCCAGTCTCACCGGGTAGGGGGCGGGGTGGGACATGCTCCTCCGGGGCGGGGGTGCGGTCAGTGGTGGTGCCGGTGGCCGACGCGCTGGGTCTCGGCGAGGACGGCCTCCGGGCGGGCGCCGGCCAGCAGGGTGGTGCGGTCGGGGCCGGTCGGGATGCAGGCGCGCAGGTAGCGGCGGAACAGGGCTGTCGCGAGTCGGGGTTGGAGCCGGTTGCTGATGGGTGGGGGTGTGCGGGCTGCTACGGGTTTCTCCGGGATCGAGCGGTGCGGTGGGTGGCCCCGGCGAGGTGCCGGGGCCACCCAGGGGTTTTACGGGGCGCGCCGGGCCTGTGCGGGGCGCGAGGGGGAGCCGGCCGGTGCCGGGTGCTGTGCGGCAGGGCGGGCCGCGCGGGTACGTATGTCGTGCACGGCCTGCCGGTAGGTGGCTTCCTCGAAGACGTCGGGCGTGCAGTTGACGTCGTACCCGGCCAGGAGCAGGGCAGGGATGGCGCGGGTCGCCAGGCGTTTCTGCTCGTCGGCACCGAGGTGTTCGGGCACCGTGTGCCAGATGTACAGCGGCGCGCCCGTGGGGTATTCGTGGCGTTCGAGGCCGAGCTGTTCCAGCAGGTCATGGAGCTGGGCGGGGGCGCCGGTGGGGGTGTCGGCGTGGAGGGTGGTCGTCAGGGCCTTGATGTAGATCTCGACGTCCGTGCCGTACTCGTCGGCCAGGTTGGCCATGTGTTTCCCTCTGGGATCAACGGTGGCGGGAGGCCGAGGGGTGGGCAGAGCTCGGCGGCGGTGTGAGGGCCGCCGGCTGCGGAGCCCGGGCGGCGTGGTTGCGGGCGTGGAGGATCACGCACGCGGCCTGGCTCATGGAGTTCGCGGTGTCCTTGAGCCGTGCGAGGGGTTCGGGTTCCTCGCCGGGGGCCGCCCCCTGGAGGGCACTGGCAGCGATCCAGGCCCGGACGACCACTTCCCTGGTAAGGGGCAGCAGCCCATTGACCGGGGCGGCGATCTCGGTCAGCACCTCGGCCACCGCACTGCTGGTCTTGGCGGCAGAGGCCCGCTCGGCGAGCTGGGTGAGGAAGCGCAGGGCCGCGTTGTGTTCGCTGTCCGGTGTGACCAGCGCATTCAGGGCGGGGTCGAGGTGGACGCTGTGACCGGCGGCAAGCAGGGCGTGCGAGGCAGCGGTCGCCTTCAGGCGCTGGTGCTCGACGGGCAGGCCGTGGGGAAGCCGGTGGTAGTCCCCGCTCGGTCCGGGAGCGGAGAGGAAGCCGCCGGTTCGCTGGAGAATGTAAGCCGCCTTCTCGGTGCCGCCGATGGCGACGACCAGGCCGGTGCGGGGGTCCTTGGTGATGGTGATGTACTCCAGCACCCAGAACTCGGGCTCCGTCTGCTTCATCGAGCCCTGGTGGCCGGCGCACGACTGCCGGCCGGGGAGGGCGGCATGGAGGCTGGGGCGGAGGTGGGCGCGGTCCGGCCTGCGGGGTGCTGGAGGGCGGTGCCGATGCCGAGTGCGTCGAGTTGCGGGCCGAGTTCGCGCAGGGCGCGCGCCTGCGCTCTGGTGTCGTCGCCGCTGAGGCGGTAGATGCCGCTCTGCGGGTCCTGGACGAAGCCGTGGGCGACGAGGATCGCGCCGGCACGGTCGTCGACGGGGGCGGTGGCGACGCTGCCGTCCGGCTGCCAGGTCAGGACGACCCGGCCCGGCTGGGAGGGCTGGATGCCACCCAGGGCGTTGTGCCGGACCTGGGCGAGGGCGCTGTCGTAGCGGGCGAGCAGGTCGCCGGCTATCTGCTCCGCGCTCAGGAACGGGTCGTCCGCCAGGGCGATGCCGTTGGGCTCGGGGACGCCGCGGTACGCCTCGTCGGGCAGGGCGCGGGGGGCGACGGCGGCGATGAGGAATCCGTCGCGTTCGTCGTGCCGGTCCACAAGGACGAGCTGGGCACCGTCGGGGCGGCTCAGGACGGCTGCCTGCCGCAGCGGGTGCTCGGCGAGGGACGCGGCGACTAGGTCCAAGTCCCAGATGCGGTCGGCCAGTTCGGCGAGGTCGTCCTTGGCCTCCGGCGGGAAATGAGTGCTGGTCCAGGTGTCGGGGAGTTCGCCGGCGAGGACGTCGGCGTACGAGGCGAGGCGCTCGGAGGTGTCGTAGTCGTGCATGGTGTCCTTGGGCGAAGTAGGGTCAGCGGCGCAGTCCGGCGGCCACGGGGGGCGGCGGGACCGGGAGCGTGCGCGGCGGGGGCGGGCAGGCGCACACGGCGGAGCGTTCGCGTTCGGGGGCGGGGACCTCCCCGGTGCAGGTGCTGCGGCCCGGGTGCGGGGCGTTCCGGTCGGCGAGGGCGTTGCGGGTGTGGGCGACGTCGGTGCGGATGACGTGCAGGTGCTCGTCGACGAGGTAGCGCAACCGCCGTGCGATGTAGGGGTCGGCCGCCTGGCCGAGCCCGTCGTGGAAGTCGGCGGTGGCGATGAGCACTTCCTCCAGCGCGGCGAGGATGCCGTCGTGGGCTGCGGTCAGCTCGGTCAGGGCGTCGGCCGCCTCTTCCGTGGTGGTGGCTTCGCGTATGCGCTCGGCGATGTGGGCTACGGAGGAGCCCAGCGGGAGGTAACTTGCCGGCCGGTAGTCAGTGTCGAAGTCCTCGTCGCAGTCGACGTGGTACCGGGCGGCCCGGAGGCGGGCGACGGCGTCGATGGCGAGATCGGACTCGCCGTCCTCGGTGAGGCCGGTGGGGGCGCGGTGGTAGGTCTCGTGGACGCGGACAACGGCGATGAAACCCGCGCGCTGCAGGACGCTGTGCGCCTCGGAGTCGCCGCCGCGGGCGAGGAGTTCGGCGGAGTGCGGGTCACGGCGAATGTCCAGGAAGCGGTCGGTACGGGGCAAGGAGACGTTTCTCCTACGGCGATCGGTGGGCGGTGTACCGGGCGGCGGGTGGTGCGGCGGCGACCCGGTGCTGGACCAGGTGGGCCGCGGTGGTGTCCAGGTCCTGCTGGATGGCGTGGAGGCGGCGGGCGATCAGCTCCAGGCGGTGCGCCGTGTCGGTGCCGGCGGCGCCGGGCTGGCGTGCGACTCGGTGCGCGGTGTGCTCGATGAGTCCGCGGACCGTGGCCAGCGGACCGACTTGCTCGTCGGCGAGCTGCGTGAGGACGCTCGCGAGCTGGGCCGATGCCGTGGGCGCCGGCCGGAGGGCGGGCCGCGCCGTGGGGACGGAGCGCACGGGAATCAGGCGGAGGTCCTGCTCGATGCGGCGCGCCTCGTCCGCAAGGCGCCGCAGGATGTCGGCGGGCGGTGCGTGCCACGCGCCGTCGAGGCTGATCAGATTGGCGATCAAATCGAGGCGTCCGGGCTGCGCCTGAACGGCAATCCACCGGCAGCCGCGCTCCTTGCCGGGAATCTCGATGTCGGCGGCCCGCGCGAGCCGGTGAGCGATTTCAGCCCACTCGGGGCCGGTCAGCTCCCGGTCGTCCGGGTGAAGCCGGATGTCAAGGTGGAGGATCGCCCGCCGGTCGTCGTCCGGGCTGGCGGCGAACGGATGCTCCAGATACGGGTCTTCGAGGTGCTCGGCCCACCGGACGGACGTCCAGATCCTCTGCTCGTCGTCCAGGGTGAAGTAATCCAGGCCCGGACAGTGGGCGACGATCGTGTATTCCGTCAGGCCCTCGTGAGGCGAGACCGGCCGCCCCAGCGCCTCGGCGAGCGGGCCGTGCGGCGTGTGGGTCCGCTCGTGCAGGCGGGGAATCACCGGCCGCCCCGAACGTCGGCGATGTGCACCAACTGGTTGAGGGCGGTGGTGGTGTACCAGCCGCAGTCGATCAGCTCGTTGCGGTCGGCGTACCGCGGCAGGAGGGCGTCTTCCATGGCCCGCAGGTAGATCAGGCAGTCCGGGCAGCGGCGCGAGAGGTGTACGAGGTAGCGGGGGTGGCCGGTGACGTAGGACTGGGCGCCGCCGGTCGCATCACGCAGCCGCCACCCGTTCTCGTCGGTCGGGGTGTGCCAGGACGGGGCAACGATGCGCATCGCGTCGCCCCACAGTTCCCCGCCGGCCACCCCCTTCAGGACGACGACGGTGTCACCGGCCTGGAAGTGCTGGTGCGTGATGTCCCGGGCGGGGGTGAGCGGGTCGGGCGTAGGCGCGAAGGCCGACGTGGGCGGGGGCTGGGACATGGGTTCCTTCCACGCAATCGGTGGCGGGGTGGGAGGAACAATGGTCCGGAGGAACGCCGGTTTGGCTAACCGGCGTTTCCCGGCTATGTTCCCCCGCCGTCAGCGGAACGGGTTCTCCGTACCGCGGTCGTTCTCGCCTGCAGCGTCGAGAAGTTCGAGCAGGTCAGTGCCCTCGGCGTCGCGCTGGTCGATCCACCATCCGGCGGCGGTGATGGCGCGGGCCTTCTCCTCCAGCTCCGCCCAGTCAGCCTCGTCCCAACTCCCCTCCATGACAAGCGCGGTGTGCGCGGCCGTCATCAGCTGGTGGCGGGAGCGCTCGCCCCAGTCCAGGGCCTTGGCCGGGCCTTCCAACTGCGGCATGTCGAACTGCTTCGCCCACGCGACGGCAGCCTCCTGCTCAGCGGCGCGCTTGGCCGCGAGCCACTCCTTGGACTCGGTGTCGGCGTCGCGCGTTGCCTTCCAGCAGTCGGCGCAGTCCTTGGCTGAGAGCCAGCGGGCGAACCCTGCCCGCTTGTCGGCAGGACGGCCGGACAGGTCATGAACCACCTGGTGGGAGCACGCGTGCTCCACTGTCCAATGGGTACGGACGGCCATAAATGGATCTCCTCAAAAGGGTTGGAAAGTGGGGGTGTTGCGCCCGGAGAAGGGCGTCTTGTGCCGGCCTCGCTGGTGCGGCCTGCCGGGGTGAAGGCGTCGGTGGTGACGTAGGCGCAGGCGACCACGATGGTCAGGAACGCACCGGGCACGGTGACCGCGGCGGTGGCCGCATACGGGGCCGGAAGAGCAAGGATCGGGAGCCACCCGGCCAGGAACGCGGCTGTGGCGATGATCAGTCGTCTGGTGGTGGTGCCGGTCCAGGTGCGGCTTCCGTAGATGAGGCCGCCGAGGAAGGCGCCGGTGGAGAACGCGGCGGCGGGGTTGTACGCGGAGGCGAGCGCGGCGGAGAGCAGGGGCCGACGATGTACAGCAGGCCCTGCGTTCCGGTGTCGAGCGCGAGCGCGGCGTGCCGCAGCCGGGGGTCTGGCAGCACGCTCGGCCACAGCGCCCGGAGTCCGGCCTCCAGGGGAGGCGTGGTCAGGCCGCCGACGACGACGATGGCCGTGGCGAGGCCCGGTCCGCCGTACGGTCCGGCCAGGGGCAGAGCCACCAGGAGGGCCGAGTTGAGCAGGGCTGCCGGAAGGTGCACCGCGCTCTGGCCGTGGCGGTCCATGAGGCGTCCCTTGACCGGCTGGGACAGCGCGGAGGACAGCCCGTACAGGGCGCTGAGCAGCCCGCCGAAGGCGATGCTGCTGCCACTCGCGGTGGCCAACAGAAGGATGGCGACGGGCGCCATGCCGTTGGGAAGTCGGCCGGTGAGGCTGCCGCCGAGAAGGCGGGCGACGTACGGGCTGCCCAGCACCGCGCCGTAGGAGATGCGCGGGGCCGGGGCCGGGGATGCGGTCAGGGACAACGGGTGCTTTCTCGGTGCTTAGCGGTGGCGGGCGGGCGTGCTGGCGCGGGGCGGCGGCGTGGGTGGTGCGGTGTCCACGGCCGGACGCGGGCGGACGCGCAGCACGGGGGTGCGGTGCGGCGGCAGGACGGCGACGGTCGCGCCGAGGTCCTCGGCCGCCTCCTCGACTTCGCGGGCGAGGAACTCGATCTGCCGGCCCAGCGCCGAGAGGCGGGCGGCGATCTGGCGGCCCTGCACGGTCTCCAGCGCGCTGGCGAACTGGCTGCTTGTTTCCAGGAGTTCCTGGAGACGGACCATCGGGCCCGGGGTGTAGCCGCGCTGGACGGCGCCGAGGAGAGCTTCGGAGGCGTCTCCTGCGGTCTGGCCTTCGACGACGTCGCGGATGAGTTCCTGCAGCGACACCTCCGGGGCGGGCGCCGGGCGGTTGAACCGGGAGACGTCCGCGCGCAGCACACCGGGCGGGACCGGGGCAGGTAGTACCTTCCCTGCCTCGTATTCGTGGGCGTAGTGCCCGATCACCTGCCAGCCCGGTGCGTCCGGGTCGCCTCGCAGCGCGACCAGCGTCGAGTCATCGTTCTCGATGAGGTGGGCGAGGGTGATCGGCTGCCCGTCGGCGGCATACCACGACTCGGTCAGCTCCAGCTCGCCTCGCTTCTGCGCGGCCTGGGCCCTCTCCGACCACGTCTGCTGTTCCTCGTCGGTCAGCGGGGCCCTGTGGTGGTGCTTGTTCTGGTCGGCGAGGTCGCTGGCGATGAAGCTGTGATCCGCCCAGGCCGCGAGGTGCGGCCACAGGGCGGAGTGCTGTGCGCGTTCGGCCGGGGAGCCGGGGGTGTCCGGCCGGTCGAGGGCCCGGTGGATCTCGGCGGCGGAGGCGGCCAGGCCGTCCAGCACGGCCCGCCATCCGGCAACGTGCCGGGCGGGTGGCAGTTCGTCGAGCGCACGGCGGGCGGCGTCGAGCAGAGTGTCGGCGTGCGGGGCGAGGTGTGTGGTGTACGCCTCCACCGCCGCCCTGTTGCGGTGGGCTCGTGCGGCTGCCGCGGCGCCTGCGTGGACGGTGCGACCGTAGCGGTCGCATGTCATGTCGAGCGCGGCCTCGCTCTCGCGGTCGATGACCGCCATCCGCAGCCGGAAGTTGCGTGCACTGTCCGTGAGTTCCGGTGTCACCGGGACGGAGTCGTCTGGGGGCGGATTGCTCGCGGGCGTCATCGGGACCGTCCACTGCCCGAGGCCGTCAGGTGGACGGTCGGTGCGTAGGTGGGCTTCGGTGGGATCGGTCGGGCTGAGGGCGGGGAAGTGGTGGGCGGTGTGGCGCGCTGCGTCGTTCGGCCGGCTGCGGCTTGGGCGAGACGGCTACGGCGTTCCTGGAGCCCGTTCGGCCGGTCCGGGCGTGGTGGGCCGGCGGAGAGGGACGGGTCGGGGCGAATGTCGGCCTGCACGCTGTAGCCGAGACTGCGCAGGTCATGGACGGCCTGGCGGGTACGGCGCAGCCCATCGCGTTCCGGCTCGGTGAGCCGGTACAGGCCCGGCGAAAAGGGGACGGGCTCGAACTGCTCGCGGACGAGGAACCACTCGGCAAGGTGAGGGGTGAAGCTCGGTGCGGCGGTGGCGACGAAACCGTGTTCGGGATGGGCACGGAAGCGGAAGTGGTCGGACAGAGAAGGATTCCTTCTTTCTGCTGGGCAGCGTCGGGGGGACGGCGGATGGGTCGTGGTACGCCGGGCTGGTCTCAAGGGGGGCGGCTCCGCCGGGGGAGGGCCGGGCGTGCTGTCGCTTCCGTCGTCCCGTTCGGTGAATCCGGCCTGGTCCAAGGCGGTGTTGGCCCACTGGTACTGCTCGCCGTGGGCGATGGCGGCCAGGGCGGCGGCGCGGCTGTAGGCGAGCCGGATCTCGGCAAGAGGGTTCGGGGGCATCCCGGGGCCTGCTGGCGTCGTTCAGTGGCGGTTCGGCTGCCGTGACTGGGCGGCGGCAGCTGGCTGGGTCCGTGGGCCGGTCGTGCGCGGTGTGGACGGCCCAGACGGTGCCGGGGTGGAGGTCGCGCGCAGGGCCGCGGCGGTGTGGTGCAGGCGTGCGCGGGCCGGCACGTACTTCTCGGCCGTCATGATCCGCAGGACTTCGGGGTCGTTGCGCAGAGGCGAGTGGGCGAGATCCTCCACGGCCTCGCGCTGGAAGCCGGTCGTGGCGTAGGTCAGGGCTTCGGCGAGTGTGTCCAGACCTCGCGTAATACCGGCGGCGGCCCGGGCGAGCTGGACCAGGGCGACGCGTTCGGGCAGGCAGACCGTCTGCGGTGTGGTGAACCGTTCCTGCGCGTGTTCGATGGTGTGCTGCAGATGGTGGGCCAGCACGCCGATGTCGTCGGTGAGCGTGACCAGGTCGACGGCGTCGGGGCTGGTGGGGAATGAGGAGGCCAGTTCCTCCAGACGCCTGGCCAGATAGTCGAATGTGGCCGGAGTGACGGAGGAAGACATCAGATCACCCCCGCCGCAGCGCTTGTCTCTGTAGGGAGCGCGACTTCGTGAGCACGGGCTCTTGCGGAAACATCGAAATCCGCACGCAGTGAGCAGTGGCGCTGTAGGTGGAGATTGAGCAATCGGTGGTTCTCCTAGCTCGGATAGGTAACAGCGAGTGAGGTACTAATGGCCGCGGTGAACGTTGGTTCCGGTAACCAGGGTCGGCCTTGACGCTGGTGGACCACGTCGTTCTCGGCCCAGCAGGTCGGCGCGGCGGCTAGAGTCCAAACTCCCTTGCGAGGCAGGAGATTGGCTATGAGCGACCTGGCGATGGTGGCCGTCGTTAGCGCGTACAACCTGCGCTTCATCCGGTACTGGGACGCCGAGAGCCGGATTGTCGGGGACGCGGGGCCGAAGGTGACTCGACCCCTGCCCGGTGTTCCCGGCCTGCACATGTTCTATGACCAGTCGGACGTGGATGCTCCACACCAAGATCTCAATGAGGTGGGTCGTCGGGTCGTCGAAGCTTTCGGTCATCCGCGCCAGGACGAGATGCGTGGGCAACTCTGCATCTATCTCACTGACGCAGAGGGTGCCCCGGTGGACATGCCGCCCTGGTTGCGCGACCGCATCCAGGAGGAGGTCGGCCGCGCCCGCGCTGACATCCGGGCTTGAGGCAAGTGGCAACTACTGAACGTTGCCAATGCTCATGATCACCTGGATTTGCTCGGACAGTGCTCATGATCACGCGGAAATGCTCACGAATTCGCGGATCCTAGAGTCTCCCGGGCGCGGAGGGCGGCTCGCAGGCTGCGTCCGTAGTTCCACGCATGCCGCCGAGCCTCCGGCTCCAGGACGTCATGGGCGTCCTGGCGGGTCATCTGGCCAGGGTGTTTGCGGTACCGGTAGACCGGCAGGGGAAGCAGGATCCCGGGGGCGAGGCTGGTGACGCCGAGGGCGGCGCAGTAGTCCTCGCCCTGGACGAGCCCGCCCATCGGAGCGGCGCGCACCAGGTAGGTGCGGGCGAGGATAGTGGTCGGCCCGATGGGGATGGTGTCCGCCGGTGACTTCCAGTACGTCCACACGTCGCCGGCCTCGTGCCGGCCGGGCGGGGCGGGGCAGCGCCACAGGGTGGTCGAGCCGTCGGGGTGCAGGTCCTCGCTCCATCCCGCACACCAGCCGACCCCCGTCGATTCCAGGATGTTCAGCCGCACGGACATGGCGTCGTCGGTGAACTCATCATCGTCATCTGCCCAGTTGGTGTACCGGGTGCGGACATGGGCGAGGGCCAGGTTCCGGGCGCAGGCGGCGCCGACCGGGCGCGGCAGAGCAAACGTGCGGACGCGGGAGTCCTGCGCGAGCGGGTCCGGCAGGCGGTCCGGCGAGGCACCGTCGAGCGCGATCACGGCCTCCCACGGCACGGACTGCCGGGTGAGGCTGGCGTGCATGGCGGTCAGGTAGTCGAGCCGGTCTTCGCGCAGGCGGCTGGCGATGACGACGGTGATCAGGGGCGGGGTGTGCGAGGGCAGGGGAGGCTCCGGGAAGCGAGAGTGAACTAGCGGCGGGTGGCGGGACGCGGGGCGTGGGCCTTCGCCGGGGATGCGGCGGGAGCGCCCGGGGGCGGCGTGCTGCGCGATGCCCGGATAACCGGTGCGGGGTCGAGGGAGGACCAGGCCGCCGGGTGGTCGTTGAAGGCGGTGCGCGGGTCGATGGCCCAGTCCACGACCGGGCCAATGTCCTCGTGGAGGAGGCTGATCACCTCGATGCCCTCCTTGTGCAGGATGTACCCCCACTGCATGTCCTGCTCGTCTGCGGTCTCGTCGGTGACCGACATGCGCCGCGGCGGGGAGCCGTCCGGGGTGATCAGGTGGCCGAGGTTACGGCTGGGCCACTGCTCGCCGCCGGTCAGCGCGGCCACGAGCGAGGGCGGGGCGCCGTCGAGGAGGTCGGTGCCCAGCTCGTCCCAGCCGATGGCGACGTCGTCGATGAGGTGACGGGACATGGCTTCCACGTCGCGTCCGAACTTGTACTGGTAGGCGGCCAGGAGCAGCGGCAGGTGGTGGCTGGGTACGCCGTCGAGCTGGACGTGGATGCCGCTGTATCCCGTACCGGTGGTGGGGCGGGCGATGAAGGAACGTGTGGACAGGGAGTTCTCCGGATCGAGCAGGGGAGCGGGGACGTCGGGCGGCCATCAGGGGCGCGCGGCCCGTCAGGGGTGGTGCGTTTTCACGCGGTCCGGTCAGGAGGCGACCGGGGGGCCGGAGGCGTCGGTGCGGGCGCAGGTGTAGCCGATCAGTCGGGACGTCTCGGCCTTCGCGGGGACGATGGCGGCGTCGTTGCACACGAACGTGTAGGTGATGGAGGTGCGGGGCACGTCGTGGAGCCAGGCCCGTTCGTCCTTGCCGGGGTTGATCTGCAGACCGGAGTGCGCGACGGCGTCGGTCTGGGTGTGCGTGTGGGAGAAGAGGATCAACGCGCCGCCGTCGGTGGTCCTGAGGGCGTAGGCGTCCGTGTAGCGGTTGGCGGCGCCGGCGAAGACGGTGGTGCCCTGGTTCCCGTAGCGGGTGCCGGTCTTGTCGTGAACCTCGATCTGCCGCTTGCTTGCCTTGGTCGGCGCGAAGACCTTCGTCCCGGTGTCCGTGCCTCCGGTGGCGAAGTTGTCGAGCACGGCTGCGCGCAGCAGGTCGGCGTCCGCTGCCAGCCGCTTGTTGCCGGCGGCGGGAACGGCCGTCGCGTACCCGTCCCGGTCGAGGGCGATGTCCGGCCGCTTCTGGCTGTCCAGGTCGACGACGGAGACCATCTCCCAGCGCTTGTGCTGGGGGCGTTCGGCGAACACTGCCAGACGCGAGGGCGCCTTGCCCTTCTGATCCGAGAGCGCGGCGGCGAACCAGCGGTCCTGCCTCGCTTCCAGGCGCGGGATGTACAGCTCGGCGTTTGCCGAGTCGTAGGACCACGGCTTGTACGGGTTGCGGTCCGCTGCGGGAAGCCCTTCGGTCTCGGTGTAGTCCGAGATGGACATCGCGTACAGCGGG
The DNA here is from genome assembly GCF_058267695.1 of Streptomyces sp. DF42. Classification (NCBI taxonomy): domain Bacteria; kingdom Bacillati; phylum Actinomycetota; class Actinomycetes; order Kitasatosporales; family Streptomycetaceae; genus Streptomyces; species Streptomyces sp. DF42. The sequence continues at coordinate 8,086,401 of NZ_CM177859.1, forward strand.
CCGTCCTCGACCGTGTCGAGCAGGCGCCGGTCGCGGTCGGTGTTAGCCTCGTTGTTGATCTTGGAGTAGTGGGAGATCTGGGCGAGGGCCTCCTTCTTCGTCAGCGCCGGCTCGGCGGTCGGGGTGGGGGAGGCGCTGCTGCGGGTGGCCCTGGCTGTGGTGTCGGCGTCCGGGCTGCCGGAAGCGGCGCAGGCGGACGTGGTCAGCGCGACGGATACGGCAGTGAGCAGGGGGGCGATGCGGCGTGCGGAGGTGTGCAGGGGAATCAGGAGGCTCCGGGAAATAGCGGGTTAGCGGGTACGGGATGCGGTGGCGGATGCCGCCAGCGGGGACGGCGCGGTCACGGCCGGTGCCGCCCGTGTATCCGCGGCGGCACGTAGTTGCTTCGCGGCGCGGGCGAGGCAGGTGCGGCTCTCACCGAGCCGGTCCACGAGACCCGGGTACGTGGAGGCGATCGCCCGGGTGCGGGCGGGACCAGGTGCTTGGTGGGTGAGGTCGGCGAGGACGCCGAGGTGGTGCACGGCCGAGCCGAGGGCGGCGAGCGCGGCACTGGTGGGCTCGGCAGCTTGGGCGAGCGCGAGCGTGGTGCGACGGTGGGTGGCCGTGACGCGGGTCGGGTAGCGGGCGGCGGCCCGGTGGCGGAAGGCGCTCTCGCCGACGAGGTAGGTCAGCAGGCTGGCCAGGTGGCGGACTTCGTCGTCCAGGATCTCGCTCAGGGCCGGGTCCGGTTGGATCTGGTCGGGGAGCGGGAGGTGGTCGGCCACGGCGTTGAGCCGGTCGGCCACGTCGTGCAGCAGCATCCGCTGGTCAGGATCGGACAGCGGGAACTCCAGGATGGGCGGGGGCGTCTACCCCCGTGCTGAGGACGAAGTGCCCGCCGCCGGCTGTACGCCAGGCGCTGCTGTGGGCGGGCGGGTCGGTGGGCCCTCGGAGGCGGACAGATCGGTGCGGGACGCGGTCATGGGTTCCTGAGGCGCCGGGCGGCCTGGCGGTAGCGGGGCAGGAGCCGCCGGGAGACCGTGTGCGCGGCGCGGACTGCCTCGGCGGGGACTGCGATCGCGTGCGGGGCGTTGTCGTCGCCGAAGTAGTCGTGGGTGATGCCGTGCAGAGATCGCGCGCCGACGAGGACCTGCCCGCGATGCAGCGGGCGGTCGATCACGACGAGCTCAAGGCGGCTGGGGCCGGTGAGAATCGCGGCGCGAGGAACGCGGAATTGCATCCAGGCACTGGCCAAAGACGCGTTGTCCCACAGGTCGTCGAAGAAGTCGAGCTGGCTGTCCGGATCGGCGAAGTCGGTGATGCAGGAAACCCATTCGCCGGGAAGACGGTGACACAGGCCATGGGCGAGGGACTCCAGATCGCTGCCGGAGGTGGCGATGCGGACGGCCTCACGCTGTGAACGGCGGTACTCCCGTTGCTGGTTGTCGCACCACAGTTCTTCGACGCGCTTGCCCGCAGCGGGAGAACCGGCGTCCGCGAAGATGCGGGGCAGGTGGTATTCCACGCCGATGCCTTGCCGGTCGGCATCGGCGAGGAACCGCGTGAGGCGGGCCGGAACGTCGTGGTCGTACCTGTCGTGGATCAGGATGGAGCCGAAGACGCCTCGTGGGCGCCAGAAGCCGTGGTCGGTAAGGAGGGTGTGGGCTGCCGCGGGGGCGTCGTTGCTGGTGAGGGCGATGACACCGATCTGGTCGTGATCGCCGAGGCTAATGGCGGGCATGGGCTTGTCTGCAGGTCCGTCAGTGTCGAACAACGCCAGGCTCGTGCGAATGGAGTTGATGTCGGACGATGAAGCTCCGGCCGGTGACCCGCCATCGTCCGGGACGTGGCCGGTGTGGTCGAGCAGTTCGAGGGGCTCGGAGGTACTGCGCAGTTCGAGGTGCTGCTGCTGCGACCGGTGCGGCGTCGACTGTTCAGTGGGTTCTGGCACGGGGGCCTCGTGGTGTCGGGAGGGCGGGGGCTACATCGCTTGTCGCCGTGGGCGGGTATTTCTTCGATCTCATGGCAGCCTCGTGACCTGGCAGTACACGTCGTCGGAGGTCTGCACGCGGAGCCGTCGACGGAGCGTCGGGGGCGGCGAAGGGGTGTGTGCCGCCGACGAGGGAGGGGCGGCCGTCGAGTTCGTCGAGCCAGCTCAGAAGTTTGGGCAGGTTCTTGTCGGGCCCGAACGCGAGGTAGGTGCCGTCGGCACTGTCGCAGCCGAACCACTCGGCTATCCCCAGCCTGATCCGGGAGTTGACGCGGCCCATGTGCACGCCTTTGCCGCGGGCCTTCGCCTCGCGGGCCAGCCGTTCGGTGACGGGGCCGAGTTTCCACTCGGTCGATCCGGCCAGGAACAGGACGTCGAAGTCGTCCCAGGGCAGCAGCCCGGGTGCATCGCAGCCGTCCTGGGCCGCGTAGGCCGCGGGCACGCCCAGGTTACGGATGCGGGCCAGCCACGGCAGGGACTCGGTGAGGGTGCCGGCGGCGTCGAACGGCTGGTCCGGGGCGAGCGCCCACAGGCAGCGATCCGGTCCGTACCGTTCAACGGTCCGGTGCAGCCAGGCGAACCACGCTTGGGCTCCGGGCCAGTAGCGGCCCTTGCCGTCGCTGCCGAACTTGGAGTTGTCACAGGCATACAGCGCACCCTCGGGGATCCGGCTGCCTTGCGCCGGGGTGGTCATACAGCCGATGCGTCCGGCGCTCATCGCAGCCCGAATCTCAGGCCCCGAGGGAGTGCCGAGATAGCGCACCGTGTACCTCCCCGGAGGCGACGCCGACCGCCGTCCGTGCCACGTGCCTGCCGGGCGGAAGTCCACGAAGTGGGGCCTGCGGCTGGTGGACCTCGCCATTTCGGGAAGGCGGCACATTCCTGGTCTTTGAGCCGGGCGAGGGCGCAGTGAGCGTCGGGTGTGCCTGGTTCACCGGGTGCGGCCGGGCACGGGGGTGGTCGCCGTCGGTGGCCCCGGGCTCGGGCCCGGCGGGAGACCGGCCCGGGTGGTCCGGCGCGCGGGGGCCAGGGCACGCATGCGGTCGACAGCGGTGTGCAGGTCCTCGCCGAGATTGCGCAGGGTGGCCGCCGCGTCCTGAAGGTCGTAGTGGAGGTCGAATCCGTCGTCCTGCTCGGATTCCTTGGCCTTTTCCGCGGCTGCTTCGAAGAACTCGCCGAGCCGTTCCAGCAGGCCGCTGGTGGGGTCCAGGATCTGGTGCAGCAGGGCGGCGGCGTCCGCAGGTGACTCGGTGGCGTTGAGCCGGTCGGTGAGAGCGAGGAGTACGTCGCCGTAGACGAAGGTGCGGTCCGCGTTGCCGGAGACGTCCGCGGGCTCGGGGGTGCGGGGCGCCGGCTCGGCTGCGGACACGGGCGTACGGGCGGTGGGCGAGGAGGGAGTTGGCAGCAGTCCGAGCTGATCGAGGCGATGGTCGATCGCCTCGATCAGGGGCTGGGCGCTGCCGCCGTGCCGGGCTTCGGGCCGCTGGGGTGCACCGGGGTCGTCGGAGGGTGCCGAGTCGTAGAGGACCTCGGACAGCGACGGGTCGTCGGGGTGCTCGCGGGTCGCGATCCAGCCCTCCGGATTTCCCGGCGGGCGGTCGGAGGGGGGCTCCTGCGGCGGACCGATGATCAGGTGACTGCCGTCGGGGAGGGATACGCGCACGATGTAGGCGCTGAGGCCGAACTCGATGTCGCACTCCAGCCCGCGCTCTCGCAGTGGCGTGGTGATGTGCGCGTGGCGGCGCCACAGCTCCTGCCACCACGGCGTGTCCACGTTGCGGTGGTCGGGAAGCGGTGCCAGCGCAGCCGCGCGGCGGGCCTCTGGAGTGTTCTCCTGGTCAGCGGCCACGGTTCCTCCTGCGGGAGGCTGGCGCGTGGTGGGACGGAGGTGTCCGGCGTGCGGGGTCGGCTTCGGGCTTCGGCACGGGAGTGAAATCGAGTTCGTAGTCGTCGTAGGCGGCGATCAGGTCGTGTTCCATTTGGGCTTCGCGTTCGGCGACTTGTGCGATGAGGTCGTCGTGCTCGGCCTGGCACTGCTGGTAGTCGGCCCAGTCGGCGTCGCTTAGGTGGGCGGGGCGGTTCAGAGGGCTCCTTGAAAGGGTGGGGCCGGTCCGGGTCAGCAGTGGCGACCGCGCGGTTTGGGCGGCGGTACCGGGCTTGGGCGGTGGGAGGGCGTGAGGAAGAAGCGGTGGAAGTCGAGGTGGTCGGTGAGTTCCTGGACTGCGTCACCGAGCGCCTGTGCCGCGCGCCGCAGACAGGCACGCGCCGTCGCGTGTTCGACGACCATGCGGTTGTCACGGACGTAGCTGTCGTTCTCGCTGTGCGGCCGGGGCGGTGAGAGCGCGGTCTGTGCGGTCTCGGCGAAGTGCGGTACGGCCTGGCTCGACAGGGTGACCGCCGACGCCAGATGGGCGAGGACGGCGCTGCCGGCACGGTTCGTACTGGAGGTGGTCCGGGCGAAGTCCGCGGTCAGCTGGACGACATCACGGGCGAGCGTCTGTGCGCCGGTGACGTGCTGGAGAAGCGCGGTGTAGGACGGCGAGGCCGGGACGCGACCGGTGTCGTCCAGCAGCTCCCACTGCTCGAACGCGCCGGAGAGTTTGCCCCTCACGGCGTTGAGCGCGTCGATGAGGTGGAGCGTGGTGGCGCGCGGGATCAGTTCACGCCGGGTATCAGGTTTCATGAGTCTTTTGCGGCTTTTTTATGCATTCGGGCGTCGGTGTCGAAGAGCGCCAGCTCGTACGCGTGCAGGAGGTGCTGCACGATGAAAGATCGTCCGGCGACTTTCCACAGGCCACGCCCTCGGTTCAGGTGGGCGATGGCGTCCATTTCGACGGAGGTCAGGCCGAGCAGCGAGGCCGCGGCGTGGAGTTGGTCGGTCTCCTGGCGGTAGATGATGCGGGTGCTGCAGTCGGCGAGGAGGCCCTCGGCCAAGACCCGGCCCTGTGATCCGGCGTCGCCGGCGGTGAGCAGGTCGGACAACCGGTGGATCACCATGAGGTTGGCGATGCCGAGGCCGCGTGAGAGCTTCCACTGGGCCTGCATGCGCTGCAGCAGGCCGACGTGCCGCATCAACCGCCACGCCTCGTCGTACACGATCCAGCGCCGGCCGCCGGACGGGTCGGAGAGGGCGGACTCCATCCAGGCACTCGCGCAGGTCATCGCCAGGACGAGGGCAGTGTCGTCGCCGGATCCGCCGAGCCGGGAGAGGTCGATGGTGAGCATGGGCGCGTTCGGGTCGAAGGCGACGGTGGAAGGGGCGTCGAACATCCCGGCCAGATCACCGTGGACGAGGCGGCGCATGGCGTGGGCCAGGTCGCGTGCGGCGTCGCCGAGTTGGCCCGACATCATCCCGGCGGCCTCGTCGAGCGCGCTGGGATTGTTGAGGGTGGCGGCGACCTCGCCGAGCAGCGGGGTACGGCCAGTGTGGACGGAGCGGGTGACGACGGCGTCCAGGGCGACGTCCAGGGCGGTGTGCTCCATGGGCATCAGGTCCCGGCCCAGGACCGTCCGGGCCAGGGAGCCGAGCAGGAGCAGACGACGCTTGCGGATCTCGCCGACCCAGTCGTCCTCGGAGACGCTCTGCGGGCGCGGGGCCGCGTCCAGGGGGTTCAACCTGCCAGGCAGTCCGGGGCCAAGAGCGACAGACCGGCCGCCGAGGGCTTGCGCCACCGGCGTCCACTCGCCCTTCGGGTCACACGGGACGTAGACGCGGTATCCGAAGGCCACCGAACGCAGCGCGAAGGACTTGGCGAGCGCGCTCTTGCCCTGGCCGATGACCCCGGCGAGCAGGAGGTTGGGGTTGGTGAATCCCTCGACCTTGCCGTACAGCGCGAACGGATCGAAGACGAAGGACGCTTCCGCGTGTACGTCGCGCCCGATGTAGATGCCCTCGGCGCCGAGTCCGCCTTCGGCGAGGAAGGGATAGGCACCGGCCGCGACCGCGGTGGTCATGCGGTGGGCGGGCAGTTTCAGCCGGTTCCCCCGCGCGGAGGCGGGTCCGGGACGTCCGTTCGCCGGGTAGAGCGCGGCGGGCATCTCGTGCGCGGCGGACGCGGTCTCGCTCTGGTGGGCACTGGCTTTCGCGCGGGCCCTGGCGGTGGCCTCGGCGAGCTGGCGACGGGCGGCCTTGCGGCTGGCGCGGTCGGTGCCGTGGGGGGTGAAGAGCGGGCTGGCGGAGGCGCGGCGGGCGCGCCGTGCGGGCCGGTGGTTCATCGGTGGCCCTCGTTTCTGCGGGTAGTGCTCATCGCACGCAGGCTGTGGTGTGCGGGCGGAGGTCGGTGGGGGTGGTCTTGCGGCGGATGACATGCCCGGCGGCGAGGTGGCGCTGGCAGATCGTGAGCACGGGCGGTCCCTCAGGAAGCCGCTCCGGGTGGCATGCGCTCGACTCGGCTTCTGCTGCTGCGCTGTTGGGCAGCAGGTGGAAGGCGGAGTGGACCTCACTGGTGGCCTGCCAGAGGCGGGTGTGCGCGGTGGCGAGGTGGCGGCCGGCGGCGGGGTGCGCAGGCCGGGTGTTTTCGGCAAGCCGGTCCACGAGCTGGTGCAGGGCGGTGAGGTGGGCGTGCAGCACGTCAAGGTGCAGCCGGTCCGCCGGCCGGGGCGGGTTCGCGTCCGACGGTGCCAGGGCCCGGGTGTGATGGCGGACGCCGGCGCTCGCGGCGCGAAGATAGGGGTGCGCGTCGTCCGGAGGTGTGGGCGAGGTCAAAGGTGGTGGTCCTTCCTGCCGGCAGGCAGGGGCGGTGACGGATGATCGAAGAGCGGCGGGCGCCACGGCGCTGACCGGCGGGGACAGGCCCGGCTCACAGGGCGGTCCGGGCGAGCGGGAGCGCGGTGAGGGCGAAGGCGTCCGGCTGCTGATAGTTGAGCCGTCGCAGATCGACCCCAGAGGTGACGGCGTGGGTCTCGATCTGTGCGCAGGCGGCGTCCAGGAGGGCATCGGTCTCGGCGGTGACGGTGACCAGGCCGGTCAGGGCCACGTCGGCATGTCCGGCGATGAGCTGGCGCTCACGCTGCTTGACGTCGGCGTACTCGACGGAGTCTTCCTCGCTGTCGACCTGCCCCCGGCGGGCCCTCTCGTTGGCGTCGGCGATGATAGCCGCCTTCTTCCGCTGGACGTCTCGCAGCGCGGACTCGAGTCCCTGCGGCACGTATATAAGGGAGAGGCTGCGCCGCACGCCGGCCGTGAACATGATCCCGTGCAGGAACCCGGCCCCCATCTCCGTCCTCGGCCAGTTCTCCACCCAGTACGTCGCGTGCCGTGCGCTGTCGGTGGCGAGCCGGTCGTACTCCTCGAACTGGACGACGGGCCCGGCGGCTGCGGGGTCGGCCTCGGCGCGGCCGGTCTTGGACCACTGCTGGAGGGCGGCGAGCGCCTTTGGGTCGTAGGCGGTGCGGATGACGGCGGCGATCTCCCTCGCGGTCAGCCATCCGGTGACCTGGAGTCCGGCGTTGCGCGCGGCCTGGGCGATGGATGCGCTGGTCTGCTCCATGACGGTGAACGCGCCGGGCAGCCCTCCGCCGGCCTGGTTGATCAGGCGCCGGGCGGCCTTGAGGTCGAGGGAGATGGCGAGGTAGGTCTCGTGCGGGGCGGCGGCAGGGCCGGCCGAGGAGACCAGCTCGGAGTAGATCTGTCCGGCGACGGGAGTCTGGGGCTGCCCGTTGTGGGTCCAGTGGCGGGTGAGGGTGTCGCCCGAGTCGGGGACGGTGCGTTCCAGCACCTGCACAGTGGCGACGTGCCCGGTGCGGGCGATACCCGCGAGCGCGCGTCCCCAACTGCTCACGTTGTGGTTCTGGGTGGCGGGGTCGAGGAGGGCGAAGGCGCGGCTGGTGACACGGGCGATGGCGGTCAGGGTCTGCTGTTGCGGGTCGTGCACGGCCGCGGCGCCGTTGGCGGAATCGCCGGGGGTGACCACTTTGAGGGAGGCGGTGGTGCCGGGCAGGTGGAGGATGCCGTCCTGCCGGGGCCGGGTGACGGGCCGGGCGAGCCAGAGGGTCTGCCCGGTACGGCGGCGGTGTGCGTAGCGGGCGACGATCGGCGCCCAGTCGATGAGGGAGCGGCCGTGCCGGCGGATTGTGACGAGCGCACCGGATGCCGCCCACAGCGGGGCCAGGGCGACGGCGCCGAGCAGTCCGGTGGAGACCACCGTCATCAGCAGGAGCGCCAGTGTGCAGGAGACGAGGATGAGTTGGGGCAGGGAGAGGCCGAGGAGGATGCCGCGGCGGGACCGGTGCGGGAACTTCACCGTGACCGGGGCGACGGAGAGATCAGTCAAAGGGGCGGGTCCTGGAGACGCGGGGGAACCCGGGGCGGGAGGTGCAGCGCACGTCCCGCCCCCGGTGGACGGGCAGGGGATCAGAGGCCGGTCGGCGGCGGAGAGGGTGAGGCCGACCCGCTGGACGTGGCGTTCTGTGAGCCGGAGGGCGGAGGTGCGCCCTGCGGCGCGGTGGTGGTCGGCGGCGCGGACTGCCATCCGCTGCCCTGGCCGGAGGCGGCGTTCGCTCCGGGCCCGCCCGGCCCTGGGCTGCCGCCCACTTGGCCGCTGGTGTCGTCGGACACGCTCGTCGGCGCGGGCTGGACGGCTTTCTCCAGACCGGACTTGACCGCGTCGCCACCGGGCGAGATGCCCGTACCGCCGTCCTGCGAACCTTCCTTGCCCCCTCCGCCGCCGGTCGGGTTGGCGGCGACGTCGCCGGGGAAACCGCCACCGCCAGCGGCGTCGGGCCCCTGCGGTGCGGCGCCTGCTCCGGCTGCAGCGCCACCGGTTCCGGCAGTGGCCGCAGCCGCGGCGGCCTTACGGGCGGCGTTCTCGGCATGCGCCTTGGCGATCTGCGCTCCGGCGCCACCGGCACGGTGGATGGACTCGCCGTCGGTCCCGTCGGCCGCCCAGTGCACGAACTTGAAGACGGCGTAGGGGCACAGCAGCACCAGGATCATGATCACGATGCCGGACATGACGTCGGCCAGAGCGGCGATGCCGTCCTTGGCCTCGGTTTTGCCCATGGCGGCGATACCGAGGACGAAGATCACGGTCATCAGGAGCTTGGAGACGACGAGGGTGGCGGTGGCCTCGATCCAGCCCTTGCGCCAGCGCCGCGCGACCTCCCACCCGCCGCCGGCGGACGCGAAGACAGCCAGCGTGACCATGACGAGGATGCCGACCTTGCGGACCATCATCACGCACCAGTAGAGGAAGGCACCGACGGCGGCACCAAGGCCGGCGACAACCGCAACGAGCCAGCCCATCCCGGACAGGCCCGCGATCTGGTTGACCTTCACGATGCGTCGCACGGCCGACTCGATGTTCAGGTGGGCGGTCTTGAACAGGCCGTCGCTGACGGCATCGACCACTTCGACGGCGACCGTGGTGAAGGCGATGGCGCAGAAGGCGAACAGGACGCCGCTCATGGTGCCGGTGAACGCTTGTGCCAGGGCTTGTCCGTCGCGTCGGATGGCGGCCCGGACCAGTTGTGCGCAGAATGTGGCGACCAGCAGGACCAGGCCCAGAGGCAGCAGCATCTCGTAGTTGTCGACGAACCACGACGCGTTGAGGTCGACCTTCGTGGTGGTGTTGACGGCCTCGGCGGCCAGATCGGCTGCGGCGGCGGCCAGTTCACCGGCGGACTTCGCCATCCAGTCACCGATGGCCTTGCCGGGGTCCGAGGCGAAATCGACTGCGTCGCCGACGGCGCACAGCTTGTCTGCCAGGGGGAAATCACAGAAACCCACGAGGAGTTACTCCTCCTTTCTTGTCTCAGGCGCGGGTCACTGCGTGACGCTCGGGGCGATGGCGGCCAGGGTGCAGTCGTGATTCGGGCGGCACTGGACGGCGAGGGTCACGGCCCGTTCCTCGGCTCCGCCGCCGCCCTTTTTCCAGGCGATCTGCTGCGTGCCGTTGACGGTGACGACGTAGATGTACGCCTCGGTGATCGCGGACGGGTCGTCGGCCAGCGCCTGCTTGAACGCGGAGGGGTAGTGGCCCTCGGTGACGCTGGCGGTGGCGTGCTGGTCCTGGTCGGCCATCCGCGACCACAGCACCGGATCGGGCACTTGGCCAGAGACCGAGGCCCAGTCGGCGTACTTGGTCTCCGTGGTCATCCAGGCGCGCATGCCGGCGAGTTGTTGGTCGCGGCTGGTGTCGCGGGTGTCGTAGGACCACAGCATCTGGGCCGCCGCCTTGGCGTAGGCGACCGGTTCGGCGATCTGCGGAGGCTGGGACACCGACCCGGATCCGGAGGAAGGCTTGGGGGCGGCCTCGGAGGAGGACGGGCTGCCACTCGGGGTAGGCGCGGCGGTGCCCGGGGCCTGGTGGCCGTTGCCGCCGCCGGTCAGCAGGGCGACGATCCCGGCGACGGCGAGCAGGACTGCGACGGCGGAGGCGACGATCGCGATGCGCCGGTTGGCCGACCAGCCACTGCCATACGAAGACAGGGAGGGGAGTCGTTTCTTCATCAGTGCACCTGCGACCCGAGGGTCGAGAAGAACGCGACGATGCCGTTCGCGGCGCCCAGGCCCAGGGCGGCGCCCGCGGCCACGACCGCGCCCTTCTTCCCGTTGGCCTCGGCCTGGTGACCGCCCGTGTGGTGTCCCCAAGCCCACACGCCGAGCGACACAGCGAGGGCGCCGACGACGGCGATGATGCCGAACAGGTTGATCGAGTTGACGACGTTCTTCAGCACGCTCAGGCCGGGCAGGCCACCGCCCGACGGCGTGATGCCGGGATCGTAGGCCAGGTACTGCACGGTTTCGAGTAGGGGCAAGGAAGCTCCTTGGGCGCGCCGAAATTTGGCGCGCGGGAATCACAGAAGGAAAGGGAGGAACGAGGCAGCGCCTCGTAGAAAGGGAGGGCAGACACCGTGGAGGCACGGGCTGGCCCGGGCGGCGTCCGCGAAGAGACGGCATCGCTCGCACGAGGACGCAGCAGGTGCCGCGCCGAGGCTGCGGACCGAGCCAGTGCTCCCGGCGAAGGCGCCGGCTCAGGGGCCGAACCGGCCGTGGAAGACCCCTACTTCGGGACCGGCGGCTTCGGAGCGGGGTTGGTCTTGTACGGGTTCGCGCAGTTGTAGATCATGTAACCGCGGCCGATTTTCTTGCCGTCCGACTTCCGGGTGACGGTGCCGCGCGTGTACCAGGTCTTCTCGGCCTTCTTGTAGACCCACTGGTCGTAGACGACCTTGTCGTGCCTGTAGCCGATGCCCAAGACCGTGGACGTCTTCGACGGTGCCTTGCGCACCTTGACCGCACTGCAGCTGATGGTGGTGGTGTCGGTGTCGTACGCCTGTGCTGCGGTGGCGGTGGCGAGGCCGCCGGCGACGACGGCCAGGCCCAGAGAGGCTGCCGCGATGGCACGCTGGGCGCGGGGGCGGGTTATCAAGAAGATGCTCCGTACGGTTGAGGGAATCTCGGTCAGAGATGTGCGCCGGGGCCCCTTGCGCCCCGGCCGGTGTCACCGGACGCGGCGGGCGGCGAGGATCGTCCAGTCCTTGATCGGAGTGATCCGGACCGGCTTGGTGGTGCGCGGCGCCTCGATCACGAGGCCGTCGCCCATGTACATGCCGACGTGCTCAGGGCGGGCGGCGGTGCCGCGGCTGAAGATCAGGTCGCCGGGCTTGAGTTGGGCTGGCGAGACCGCCTTGCCCTCGTTGACCTGCGTGTACGTGGTGCGGGTGAGCGTGACGTTGGCGTGGGCGTACGCCTGCTGCATGAGGCTGGAGCAGTCGCAGCGGCCCATGGGGTCGGGGCCGTGAGCGTTGGTGCAGGTGCCGCCCCACTGGTAGAGCGTGCCGAGCTGGTGCATCGCCCACTCGATGGCCTTGCGTGCCTTCGGATCGGCGTCCTTTGGGATCGCGTAGCCCTTCGGGACGCTTCCCTCGGGGATACGGCCGAAGCCGGAACCGTCCTGGCCCGGAGCACAGCCGCTCGTGCCGGTCGATGCTTGCTCGCCCTGGTCTGCGTCCTTGTTGTCCGCGTCGGTGCCGCCGCCCGGGAAGGTCTTGGCGATGGCATCCTGCAGCGCGGTGGCCAGGCTCTCCCACTGCGCATAGGCGTCGGGGTAGGCGGATCTCTGCACGGCTTGGGCGGCCTGGGCGACGGTCATCTGCTGCCAGCCGCTCACCTTGAGCAAGTGCTTGTAGAACTGCTCGGAGGCGTAGACCGGATCGCGGATCTGCTGGGCACTGCCCCAGCCCTGGGAGGGACGCTGCTGGAACAGGCCGAGCGAGTCCCGGTCCCCGTAGTTGAGGTTGCGCAGCCGGCTCTCCTGCATCGCGGTGGCGAGCGCGATGATCTGTCCCTTCCTGGGGACGTCGAGCGAGAGGCCGGCGGCCACGATCGTCGCCGCGTTGGGGACTTGTTCGGCGGACAGGTCCAGGCCCTCGACGTGGACGTTCTTGCCGGACGCGCCGTCGAGAATCTTGGTGACCTGCTCGGCGACCTCGTCGGTGTCGATGTCGGTGAGGCAGCTGCTGAAGGAGCTGCTGCTCTGCACGGCGTCGGCGGAGGAGGCCAGCATCATGCCGGTGCCGGCGATCAGGATTGGGGAGAGGAAGACGACGCCGATGCCGGCGGCGAGCGCCTTCAACCGGAGCGGATCGCTCGCCGGCCAGGGCTTTCGGGCGTGGGTGGGTGGCGAGACGTCATGAGCGTGTCCTTCGGGGTGCAGTGTCCGGCCGTGCCGCGTGCGAGAGGCGTGATGGGAAGGGCGCGGCGGCCGGGGTGGGCGATCAAGGCGGGCCGGTGTGGGCGAGTTGCCGCTCGCTCCGCGTGGCCGGGCGGTGAGCTAGGTGTGCCGGGGCAAGGGGGTACCTCCGTGAGGTGGGGCAGGGAGTAGTCAGCGGCGGTGTGCGCCGGGCGGTTCAAAAACAGTAGGCCCAGATCGGCGGTTGACCAAAAAGCTGGCGTGAGGTATCGGAATCCGGCACCTCACGCCAGCTTTTTGGTCGTCGGCGCTTTCGCCTCTACAGTTTTTGGACTCCCCCTCGCCTTCCTCGGTCTGTGGCCCTGGGCTTCTGCATGCCCACTTCCGGCCCGCGAGGATTTGTGTGCGAGGCGGTGAGTTCTCTCCGCGACTCCGCACCCGAATAGGGGTTCCTCTTTGCCTTTTTCTCTGCACCAGGGCGACGCCCTCAGTGTTCTCGCCGGCCTTCCGGACGGCTGCGTCGACTCCGTCATTACCGATCCGCCGTACAACTCGGGCGGTAGGACCGCGAAGGAGCGCACCACCCGCTCCGCGAAGCAGAAGTACACCTCCGCCGACGCCCAGCACACCCTGCCGGACTTCACCGGCGAGAACATGGACCAGCGAAGCTACGGGTTCTGGCTGACGCAGATCATGACCGAGGCCCACCGCCTCACCAAGACCGGCGGGACCGCTCTGCTGTTCACCGACTGGCGTCAACTCCCGATCACGACGGATGCGATCCAGGCGGCAGGGTGGCTGTGGCGCGGGGTACTGGCCTGGCACAAGCCGCAGGCCAGGCCCCAGAAGGGCCGGTTCACCCAGAACTGTGAATTCATCGTCTGGGCCAGCAAGGGGGCGATCGACGGCTCCCGGAACCCCGTCTATCTGCCCGGCATGTACTCGGCCTCGCAGCCCTCGGGGGCGAAGCGTCAGCACATCACGCAGAAGCCCGTCGAGGTGATGCGCGAGCTGGTCAAGATCAGTCCTGAGGACGGTACGGTGCTCGACTTCTGTGCCGGCTCCGGCTCCACGGGGGTGGCCGCACTGCTGGAAGGCAGGGACTTCATCGGCGTGGAGAAGACCGAGCACTACGCGGCGATCGCGGCTGACCGGCTCACCGAGACGATCCGCGAGACCCTCACGCAAGACGACGTGGTTCTCACCGCCTGAGCCGCGAGCGCGCTTCCCGTCAAGGCGACCGGCGCCCTAGTGGCAATCCGGCGAAGTGGACTTGTCACCCGTCGGCGGTCCGAGCATTGCCGCTTCCGTCTTCCTTACATTCCGCGTCTCGTAGGAGGCCCAACTTCTTCATGCCCGAACCCATAAAACCCCCTGACGATGGGGAGTTGGAGCCGGTACGCATTCCCGATCCACAGCTGGAAGGAATCGAGGCGAGCGTCCGACGGCTCATGGAGCAGTCGGCGCAACAGGCGCAGCAACTCGACCACCTCGCGTCCGCCCCTGAGCCGAGCGGATCGCCGTTCGCCGCGTTCGGCATGCCGGGGCTCGGCGGGCCGCCTGCCGCCGCTCCGCCGGAGCCCCGCCCGATCCTGGAACTCGACGGGGAGGAACGCGAAGACGAACTCGACGCCTTGTCGGACTGGATCGACGACTTCTTCCTCCCGGTGTACGGGGCGGAGGTCACCACCGCAGCGCCCTGGTGCCTGCAGTGGCAGGAGCACGACGACGTCGTGGCCTGGCTCCACGCCCTGTGGCTCGCCTACCAGCAACACAAGGACCCCGAAGCCGGATTGAGCGGCCTGTTCGTGTGGCACCGGGACTTCCTCACCCACGCCCTTGCGGCCGTCCGCGCACCGGGCGGGCCGCTGTCGGCCTGCATGACCTCTCCCGACCGGCCAGCGCACCGTCTTCTGCCCGGCCCGCCGCCGTCCGCGCGCACGGAGACGGCGGCGGCGGAAGCCGACGGGCCCGCAGAGCCGACGTCATGACCGCGGGACAGGGACAGCCCGCCTTCGGACTGAGCTTCGACCCCCGCGCGCTGACCGATCTCCTCCAAGCCCCCAGCGATATCCGCGACCTCACCCTCGCCTACCTGCAAGAAGTCGTGAACGCACAGCGCTTCGGACTGCGCCTCGACGGTGACCTGGAGGGCTACCGAAAGCTCTTCGTGGACTCGCGCAAGGACTGGCGCGTCGTCTACGGCGTCCGCCCGGCCCCCGCGGAGTCCGCGCACTCAAAGGAGATCCACGTCGTCGCCATCCGGCCGCGTGCGGGCAACGACGTCTACGACGAGGTCGGCCGCCGCCTGGGGATGACCCGCCGGCCGCTGAGCGCCCGCACCCACGCGGCCCGCTCCCGCTCCCCGCAGCTGACCACCCGCACTCCGACGCCCCGGCCCGGTCCACCGTCCACCGCAACGCCGGGTCTGCCCCGTCCCGCACACAACCCCGCGCACCACCACACCCGCTGAACGCACGGAACCTCGCCTATGCCCCCTGAACCCGCGCCGACACCAGCCCGGCGTGCGGTCTCCCCGCTCGACCACCGCCTCGAAGCCGCCACCGCCCACGACATCGACACCCTGTGGGCCTACCGCGACCGCGGCATCCTCGACGAGCCACACGCCCACCTGGTCGATCGACACCGCGAGCTGGCCAAGACCCAGACCGGCGTCACCTTCTACCGCCGCCTCCTGAACCGCCTTTCCAGCGGCGAGTTCGACGTCAACGACGCCCTGTTCACGCGCATCCACCGCACCGTGGACCAACTGGAGGAGGCCGCCGACGCACGGAACGCCGCCGCCGGGAAGGTACTCGCCGCCCTGGAGCCCATCGAGGCCGCCGCAGCGGCCCCGGCGCCCGAAGCGCAGCCACTCGCGACGGACGACCACGCCGCCCTGCTCGCCATCGCCGGTGGCGCCAAGCTCTACGAACACCTGCTGACCGGCCGGATGTCCGTCACCGCCGCCTCCGGTACCCGCATCCCACACGCCAAGCTGCAGCGACTGGAGGACGCCGGCCTGGTCGTGAGGGATACCGGCCACCCCGTGCACGCCGGCCAGCCGGTCGCACTCACCGACGCCGGACGCGCCGCGCTGTTCGCCGCCCGTCGGACCCCCACGACACGGGCACCCACGCTCCCGGCTCGCCCCGGCACGTCGCCGTCCACGCCGGTGCAGCGGCGCTGAACTCCACCGAAAGGCCCTTGTTGCCCCCTACCGAACCGGCGCCGGCCCGGAAGCCCATCCCCCAAGTCGACTTCGAGCTGGACGACTTCGATGCCAACGAGGAGATGTACCTCGACTTCTACCGCCAGGTCGCCGTCCACGAGGACATGCTCGTCCCCCTCGCCACACCACACTCCCAACGGCGCGCACAGCTACTACGTCCTCTTCGACCGCACCGCCACCTGGGGACACCCTGGTATGCCGCAGCTGCTCGCCGTGCATCTGCAACGGGACCGAGAGAAGCGGACGTTCACCTTCGAGCAGGCCGGCGTGCCACTGCCCGCGATGGCGCAGTCCTGGCTCGTCCACCGCGGCTGCCCGCAGGACGCCATCGGCCTCGACCCCGAGCTGGGGCCACCGCCGGCAGACGAGGCGACTCGTGCGCTGGAGCGACGCCTTGCGGGCGACGGCGACCACTACGCCATGGGCTACTCCTACACCCGCGACGACCCGGACGACATGGTCACCGTCGTGGCACTGCGCGCCCTGGACGAGCGAGCCCCCAGCCCCTTCCGCGTCGTGGTCGAGGAGGTCGACACCGACGCGTGGACGCACACCCTGCGCGAGGGCGGCTTCGACACCGTGGGCGAAGCCCTGCAGTGGTGCGACGACCGGCTCACCGGCGAGGCCAGCCCCCTGCCGCCGGTCCGCCCGGCAGCCGCAGCCAGCCGCCCGGCCGTCCTGCCGAAGGCCCCTGCTCCACGCCCGCCCGGCCGCTCGCGCTGAGCGCCAAAGCCGACGCTGGCGGCGCAACATAGCCGACGATCGCCGGTTAGCCAAACCGGCGATTCTCCGGACTCTTATACAGCCGCCGGGACAACTCCCGCGGCGCCATTCCACGCAATCCCTATGCCTTCACGGAGGTTTCTTCCGCATGCGCTCCACACGAATTGCCATATCCGCGGCGATGCTCGGCACGCTCGCCCTGCCGGTGCTCTGCGCCACCACCGCCAGTGCGGCACCCGCCGCGGTATCTGCGGCCCCCGCGAGCAGCTGTTCGTCCCTGCCGCCGCTGCCGTACAAGGTCCACGCGTCGGCTGCGACCATCCGGTCCAAGGCCACCACGAAGTCCACCGCGCTCGGCGTGCTTTACAAGAGCCACAGGTTCACCGTGCACAAGAAGAGCGGCAACTGGCTCTACATCACGGACAGGTCGACCGGCGTCAAGGGCTGGGTGTCCGGAACCTACGTCTACCGCGATACCCGTATGTGCCTGGACTGACAGGTATTCAGCAGGTGCCCGTAAGCGGCTGAGCCGCCGGGTACGGCCGCCCCCTCGCATTCCCCCCAGGCACCGGTCTTTCTAGAAAAGGAGTTTCTCTTTTGTCCGACGGCATATCCGATGAGGCTGAGGATGTCGTGGGCGTGCTCACCGAACGGATCGAAGCGCGCTTCGCCATGGACATGGACCAGTTGAAGGCCGCGGTCGCCGCCGCGCCGCCCGTGAACCCTGACGCCACCGACGTCGTCAAGTGGCACGGCCTTCTCGTCGAGGCCCAGTCCCTGCTCGAGCGCGCGGAGGACGACCTCCTCGCCGCGCTGGAAACCCAGCCCAGCGAGGTCGACGACCCGACGATGGGCCTTGCCCACAGCGTGAACGCGGCTGTCACCGCACGCGACGGCCGGGCTCTGGTCGTGCGGTGGCTCCTCGACCCGGACGCTCCGGGCAAGAAGGACCTCGCCGCCGAACGGCTCGCCCGCCTTCGCCCCCGAACCGGGCCCGCGGTGCAGACCAGCGCTCCCCACCGACCCGCGGGTACACCCGCGCCGGCGTCGGCGGGGCGGACAGGAAGGCCCGTCCGTTGAGGAGGGTCAAGTCCAGCACGATGGACGGCGACCTGGAGAAAGTCTTCGGGAGCCCCGTTTCGAAGCTGTACGAGGCGGCAGTGGGCCACGATGCCTCTCCCGCCCTCGCCCGTGCCCTGGAACTGCGTTCCTTTCTGGCTCTGACCGAGGAGCAGGTCGCCCGCGTCCGCGACCGCGTGTGCGCGGACATGGATCCGGACCGCGACATGGGCGAGCTGTCGGCGGACAAGCTCCGCTTCGACGCGCGGTGGCTGGAGGCGGCGCTGGATGCCCGCGACGGCTACCGCGCCGCCCTCGGCGAGCTGCTGCGCACCATGCCTCCGCCCGACCAGCGGGCCCGTCCCGTCCGTACGGCACAACTCAGGGTCACCGCAGCCCTGCCCCCGTCCGCCGCCCCGGCACCTCAGCGTGCCGGGGTGGCCCGGGCCCGCCGACCGTGAAAGCCCCCGCTTGTCTCACCTCACGTCCACCGAGATAGCCGGACGGATCGAGGACCTCTACGGCGCGCCGCTCGCCGACCTCGAAGCCCACGCCCAGGACCAGCCGCCCGGCATGCTCTCCGCCCTGCTCGGCATGCACCACGACCTCGCCCTCGCCGAGCGGAGCATCGACTTCCACCGCGACCACCTCGCCCGGCTCATCCACCCCGAGCGGCAGATCGGCCGACACGAGGTCTCCCATCTCCTCGATGGCTCCCGCCGGCTCGCCGAAGCCGTCGCAGTCCGCGACGTCCAGGCCAAGTCGGTCGCCGCCGTTCTGCAGAGCCTGGCCCGCGTCCCGGCCCCAGCCCCGACCCCGCCGACTCCCTCGCCACCCGTTCCGGCTCCACCACTTCCGGCCCAGAGCACCGCACACAGCCGCTGATCCGCTGGCGATTTCCCTTTACTCACCCAGGAGTTCCTCCCCTTGGCCATCACCGCGCTGCCTCCCGACACCGATGCCGACATCGCCCGGGTCACCGAGGCCCTCGCTATGATCACCCCGCGCTGGAACGTGAGGATCCTGCTGGCACTCTCCGGCCCGCCACAGCGTTATAGCGAGCTGGCGGCCAAGGTGTCCTGGTTGCAGAACGGCCAGCTCCATCCCAAGCTCAAGTCGCTGTGCGACGCCGGGCTCATCGAGCGCACCGAACACACCGCACGGCATGTGACCTACGGCCACACCGAGCGTGGGGTCGCCCTGCTGCCGGTCCTGCCGGTGATCGTCACCTGGGCCGAGGAGCATCTGGAGAAGGCGGACCGCCCGCTGCCCGCGATCGAGCAGATCGAGGACAGCCTCACCCTGCTCACCCGGCGGCACGCCGCCGCCATCCTGTGGGTGCTGAAGTCCCGCGAGGAGGTCAGCGGGCGGGCCCTGGCCCGGATCGTGATGCCCAGCAGCGACTGGACCAACATCTACCCGCCGCTGCGACAGCTCGTCGCCGACGGCCTGGTCGACACCGAGGGCCTCGGCCTGCCCTACCGGCTGTCCGCGGCGGGCGACGGCCTGAGTCCCGTTCTCGGCGCCCTGTCCGCATGGTGTGCCGGACAGCCCCTCAACCAGGCGGCCCAGCACCCGGTCTGGGGGCATCCGCAGGCGAAGCTCGCGCCGAGGCCGTGGGTCAGCAGCCAGTCCCGGCCGGCCCCCGTAACCCTCCCGCAGGCCCGGACGGGTGAGTCCTCTCCGGCGTGGCACAACCGCGATCTCTTCTCCCATGCCACGGCCGCCCGGCCGAAGGCAGCCATCCCGGCGGGAGGTCCGCGCCGATGACTACCTTTTTCACCTCTGCCGAAGTACGCAACGCGGTCGAGCTGCTGGCTTCGCGTTCCTTGATCCGCCTGGTCACCGAGATCGACGACAACGGGGCGATACCGCCGCGACGGCTGGCCGGTACCCTCCCCGACCTCTCCTCGCACCAACTGCGCCGCGCTGCCGAAGCGGCCCGCGCCCACGGTCTCGTCCGGACCGCGCCCGGCGCCGGTCTGGAACTCACCGAGTCGGGTTCGGAGTTGGCCGACCTGTACGACGCGGCTGCGCGCTGGGCTCGACGCCATGCCTACCCGGCACCGGTTTGCGAGTTCAGCAGTCGTGTCCGCCACGTCCTCGACCTCCTGGCGCCCTCGCTCGCGACCGAGCGCGCCGACGGCCTGCCGCAGCGGGCCGCCGCCGCGCGGCTGCCCAGCGACGAGGCCGAAGCGGACCTTGTCCGTCCCCGCATCCTCCTGATCCAGTGGCTGGCCGGCAACCCCCAGATCACCCAGGTGTCCGAGCCCGAGCCGGCCGCGTGAGCACAGCGGCTGCACCCCGGAATGCACGCCACACCGCCGGGCTGATGCGCAGCATCTACCTGCCGCGCACGGCGGACGCTCTCGCGTTTGCGATGTCCACCTACGGCATCCCGCTGCTGGTCCTGGCCACCACGCGCTCCGCCGCGCTGACGGGCGCCGCGTTCGCCCTGGAGTGGATCCCGCGGCTGGCGGCGTTCGGGTGGGCCGGATCCATCGTCGACCGGCGCGGGGCGGCAGTCGTCTTCCATCTTGCCTCCCTGGGGCGCGCGCTGGCCCTCGCCGCCGGCGCGGTCTTGCTCCACTGCCACCCGTCCGGCACCGTGGCGACCGCAACGGTGTTGGTGCTGGCGGCTACGACCGGCGTGCTCACCGAGTTCAGTTACATCGCGGCCGAGACCGCGGGCGCCGCCGCCGGCCGACGGGCAGGAAAGCGGGCCCACCGCGTCCAGGCGGCCCTGCTCGGCATCGACCAGACCGCGACCCTGGCCGGCCCCGCCCTCGCCGGACTGCTCCTGCTCGCCGGGCCGCCGACGATGCTCGCGGTGATCACGGTGCTCTCACTTCTCGCCTCGATGCTCGCCCTGCGCACACCCCCCTCACCCGTTGCCCCGGCCCGCGCGCCGAAGGGACAGTCCGGCGCCGGACTACTCACCGGGTGGCGCACCATCCGCTCTCTTCCGGCGCTCGGCTGGCTCGTGACCGGGCTGACCCTGTCCAACCTGGCCACCGGACTCCTCCAAGCGGCCGGTCCGGTAATCGTTGTCAAGCACTTCGGGCAGTCCACCACGGCCGTCGGCCTGGTCTGGTCCGCCGCCGCGGCGGCCACCCTCTTGGCCGTCACCATCTGCCGGTTCGCGCTCGACCGCCTGGGCCTGTGGCCGGTCGGCGCCGCCTGCGCCGCCCTCGCCTCGCTCGCCTGCCTCGCCGCCGCCCAGGCCCCCGACTACCTGTCCTACCTGGTCCTGGTCGCGGTCCTCATGGCGGCCGACGGCGGCATGACGGTGGTCCTGCGCACCCTGCGCTCCCGCCTGATCCCCCCGGAGAAGTTCGGCAGCACCCTGTCGGCGACCATCCTCGTCCTCCTGCTGCCCTTCCCCGTCGCCGGCGTACTCACCGCGCTCACCCCGCCCGACGCGCTGGGCCACGTCATCACCGTCTGCGCCG
Source organism: Streptomyces sp. DF42 (assembly GCF_058267695.1). NCBI lineage: Bacteria > Bacillati > Actinomycetota > Actinomycetes > Kitasatosporales > Streptomycetaceae > Streptomyces > Streptomyces sp. DF42. Next base: position 8,107,470 of record NZ_CM177859.1, read on the forward strand.
GTCTGCAGGCCCTCGGCCTGTTGTACGCGTTCGCCCGCCTGCGCACCGATCCCGCCCTGCGCACCTGACCCTGCCGCGCTTTCCCCTCCTGTGGAGAACCTCATGCCCACCGCCGTCCTCGGGACGAACCGCGCGAGCGGTCGCACCATCACCGAACAGTTCCACGCCTTCGACGCGCACAACCCGCACGTCTACCGCGCGCTGGAACGCATGGCCGCCCGCCGCCTTGCCGCCGGTGCCACACGGGTCAGCCTCAAGGACCTCTTCGAAGACCTGCGTCGCCAACTCCCGTACGGGGTCGCCGGGCTGAACAACAACTACACCGCCCTCTACGCCCGCCGCCTGATCGACGACCACCCCCACTGGGCCGGCGTGTTCGAGCTGCGCCGACGCCGCGCCGCCTGAAACACCCCCTTTCCCTTCCCGCGTCCTGCCGCCTACCGACTCGGAGAACCCCTTCTTGTCCGCTCGCCCCCTCGTACTCGTCGTCTCCCCGGGCGATGAGGCGGATCGCGGCTACTGCCTTGAGCAGGTCGCCGCCGCGTACGACATCGTCCTGCTGACCGGCACCGAGCCCTCGTGGGAGAAGCCGCACATCGTCGACCACGCCGTCGCCGATCTGAACGACACCACCGCGCTCCTCTCCGCCGGCCGGGCTCTGGCGGAACGACACGACCTTGCCGGCGTCGTCACCTGGGACGAATGGAACCTCGTCCCCACCGCCCGCCTCGCCCGCGCGCTCGGTCTGGCCGCGAACTCCGTCGAGGTGATGAGGGCCTGCCGCAACAAGGCCACCGCCCGCACGTTGTTCGCCCGCCACGGAGTGCCGTCGGCAGCCTCGATGACCGCCCGGACCCTGCAGGAGGCTGAACGGGCGACGAGGACCCTCGGCTTCCCCGCCGTCATCAAGCCCGCCGCAGCGGCCGGCAGCATCGGCGTGATCCGCATCGACCGGCCCGAAGAGCTGCCCGCAGCCTTCGAGTTCGCCTCGGCCGGCGCACGCCGCAGCCGCGAGGACAGTGGCGTCCTGGTCGAGGAGTACCTCGACGGACCGGAGGTCTCCGTCGAATGCGTCACCCACCGCGGCACCACCACCGCCGTCGCCGTGACCCGCAAGCGCCTGGGCCCCGCCCCCTACTTCGACGAGACAGGTCACACCGTCGACGCCGCCGATCCGCTCCTTTCAACGGTGGCGCCGACCGCCGCTGCTGCCATCAAGGCCCTGGGAATCACCGACGGCGTGCAGCACGTCGAGATGCGCCTGATCGGCGACCGGCCCCGCCTGATCGAGGTCAACGCACGCCTGGGCGGCGACATGATCGGACACCTCGTCCACCTGGCCACCGGCGTCGACCTCGCCCGTGCCGCCGCCGACATCGCCTGCGGCCATACCCCCGACCTGACGCCCAACCGCCACCAGGGGGCGGCGATCCGCTTCATCTACCCCGCCTACTCCGGCACCCTCACCGCCCGCCGCCTGACGGCACACGTCGGGGGAGTGGAGCGCGTGCGCTTTCAGCGACAGGCCGGCGACCCGCTCGTACTGCCACAGGACGGCGGCGACCTGTACACCGCCCGCATCGGCTTCCTGATCACCACCGGGCCGACCGCCACTATCGCCGAAGCCCGCGCCCAGGAGGCGTACCGCAACCTCGACGTCCAGGTCGCCCCGGTCCCGCCGACGGCCCTTACTACCGGCCAGGGCGCCGCGTGAGACAGACCGCAGTACCCGAGCTGGTGCGCAGCCGCCGCCTGCTGACCGGGTACTTCGCCGGACTGGGTGTGGTGATGGCCGTCTGGGGCGCGCGCATGCCCGCCGTCCAGAACGCCGCCAAGGCTGTTGAACGGCACTGAAGAGTTCAGTTGCGCACGAAACAGTTCAGCGGTCAGTTCAGTAGCGCGGTGAACTGTTCAGTGCCATACCTAGCATCGTGGTGTGGCTGAAGGTCCCAACGTCCCGCCACGTGTCCGAGTCAGCTGTCCCCGGCCAGCAGCGCTGCAGCGCACCCCAGATCCGGCCTGCGGCCCGAGGAGCAGTGGCGAATGGCCTCACACCACGCACATCCTGTGTCTCCCTGCGGTGCACCGCGCCGACCACAGTCCCCAGCGGTCTGCAGCAGTGGCTGCTCGGCGAGGTGCTGGGCATCGAGCCTCTTCCGGAGCGACCGCCCGTCCCCGCGGTCTCTCCGCGGCGCAGCCGGGCGCAGAAATGGGAGGCGAACTTGGCGGCGTCCCGCCAGTACCGCACCCGGGAGGGGCATCTGAACGTACCTCGATCGCACATCGAAACTGTTGACGGGGCGGAGCTGGCCCTCGGTGTGTTCATCGCCAACGCCCGTACTCGCAAAGCGAGTCTTGCTCCCGAACGAGTGGAGGAGCTGTCCGCTGTTGGTATGCGCTGGCAGTGAGTCGGGGAAAGGGGTCAGCTGGGCCGTGGTGGGCGTCGGCCTCGCACACGGTGAACGGACGGGCCTGAGTCAGCGGGGAGTCAGCCCGGGCCGTGGCAGTGCACGCGCGGCGGGTGCACATGGGCCGCTTGGGGAACTGTGGCCGCTGCCAAGCGAGTTCACGCGTCTACGGCCGTAGCCGCCTGCATGCGGGGCCGGCCCAGTTCCGCCGTGCCGCCCCGCGACGACGCGTTCACCTCGGGGCACTGGCCCCTCCAGCCCGCTGCCCTCCACCCAGCCTGGTGTCGATCCAAGCGATCACCAAAACCCTGCGCCCCTACGGCCACCAGACCGGCCGCCTGCGCCTGGACCGCATCCTCAACGAAGCCCAGCACACCAACGACCCCCGCCACCCCATCCGCCGCACAGCGGTTCTCCTGACTGCGCCGGATACCTCTGAGCGGGCAGACCAGGCCGGTTCGACATCCGTTAATCCGGCTTGAGAGCTCCACTCCGACAACTGCCGGCCTGGAGTCGGGGAACGGGCCGCGGACAGCCGCCGAGCCTCCTACCAGCTGCCGACGCCACGTGCCATATGTCACTTGGAATTAACTTGGCACTTGACTGCCACATGGCACTTGATGCCATAACGTGGGTTCATCCGATCGAACCGTGAGTTCAGGAGAACCCTCACCGTGAGCAAGTCCACCGTTGCCGAAGCTCCCGTCCAGAAGCCGGTCCCAGCAGCCCTGGGCATCCGCCGACTGCGTGGCCATCCGTGGCTGTCGTTGCTGGCCGTCGCGCTCGGCGTGATGCTCGTCGCGCTGGACGGGACGATCGTCGCCATCGCCAGCCCGGCCATCCAGAAGGACCTGGACGCCTCACTCTCCGACATCCAGTGGGTGACCAACGCCTACCTGCTGGCCCTCGCGGTCAGCCTGATCACCGTCGGCAAGCTCGGCGACCGCTTCGGGCACACGAAGATCTTCCTGATAGGTGCGGTCGGCTTCGTCGCCTCCTCCGCCGGCATCGGCCTGACCGACGACATCAAGGTCATGATCGGCCTGCGCGTGGTGCAGGGCTTGTTCGGCGCGATGCTCCAGCCGACCGCGCTCGGCATCATCCGCTCCACGTTCCCGGCCGAGAAGCTGAACTCCGCGATCGGCATCTGGGGCGCGGTGGTCGCCGCGTCCACCGCGGCCGGCCCGATCGTCGGCGGTCTGCTGGTCGAGCACGTGAACTGGGAGTCCTGCTTCTACATCAACGTGCCCGTCGGCATCGTCGCCGTCGTCATGGGTCTGCTGTTCCTGAAGGACACCGAGCGCGACCAGAACTCCAAGTCCTTCGACGTCCCCGGGATCGTGCTGCTGTCCGGCACCCTGTTCCTGCTGGTGTGGGCCCTGATCAAGGCCCCCGACTACGGCTGGGGCGACACCAGGACCCTTGGCTTCCTCGGCGCCACCCTGGTCGTGGGCCTGCTGTTCGTGCTGCGTGAGCGCCGCACGAAGGAGCCGCTTCTGCCGCTGCGACTGTTCCGCTCCCTGCCCCTGTCGGCGGGCGCCGTACTGATGCTGATGCTGTCGTTCTGCCTGTTCGGGGCCATGTTCTACATGACCTTCTACCTGCAGAATGTGCACGGCATGAGCGCCGTCGACGCCGCCGTGCGGATGCTTCCCCTGACGGGCCTGATGGTTGTCGGCGCACCGCTGGCCGGCGCGCTCATCAATCGGTTCGGTCCGCGGCCGCCGATGGTCGCCGGCATGCTCCTGACGGCCGGAGCCCTGTTCGGTCTCGCCGGCCTCAACACCGGTTCGGGCGCCAACGACACCCTGGTGTGGTTCGGCATGCTGGGCCTCGGCCTGGCCCCGATCATGGTCGGCGCCACCGAGGTCATCGTCGGCAACGCCGAGGTCGAGCTGGCCGGTGTGGCCGGCGGTCTGCAGTCCACCGCCATGCAGGTCGGCGGTACCCTCGGCACCGCGGTCCTGGGCGCGGTGATGACGGCCAAGCTCAACGACGTCTTCGCCGAACGCTGGTCGGCCGCCCACCTGCCGCCCCTCAGCGGCGAGCAGCTCGCCCAGGCCAAGGAGGCGGTCTCCGTCGGCGTCGCCCCGGTCGCCCCCAAGACCCCGGCGCCCGTCGCCGAGGTCATCACGAACATGACGCACAGCGCCTTCATGGACGGCATGCATCTCGCGTTCGTCGTCGCCGGCGTCGTCGCCCTCGTGGGCGCCGCGATCGGTCTGCTGACCAAGCAGGGCCGCAAGGTCGAAGGCGCCGCCGTGCACATCTGACGTCCTGCCAGGCGGGCCGGCGGTCCGCCCGCAGGCGCGGGGAGCGCGCCGCCCGGCTTTGAGCGGTGCCGGACGGAGGGCCACGAAACACTCCCCGCTCGGCCGGGGCCCTCGTGGGGACGGCGGGCCCCGGCCTCTCCTTCTGCCCTGTGGCAGACTTCCAGCGGAAAGAGCGGAGGCAGGACGACATGACGGCTGAGGCGAAGCCCGGTCTGCGGGAGCGCAAGAAGATGCGCACCCGGTATGCGATCATCTCGACCGCCGTAACCCTGTTCGTGGAACGCGGTTACGACGAGACCACCGTCGCCGAGATCGCCGAAGCCGCCGAGGTTGCTCCCCGCACCTTCTTCCGCTACTTCGCGACCAAGGACGAGGTCGCCCTGGCCCTGATCACCGAGGCCGACGAGGCCATCTTTCCCGCCCTGGAGGCACGCCCGGCCGAGGAGCCGCCGGTTACCGCGTTCGCCAACGCGGCCCGTACCGTCGTGGAGCAGCTGATGGAGGCCGACGACGGCACCGGCGAACTGTGGACGCGCATCGTGTGGCTGCTGGAGAACTCCCCGCCGCTGCTAGCCGCCTATTTCCAGCGCCTCCTGTCGATCGAGGACCGTCTCGCGCGCAAGCTCGCCGAGCGCGAGGGTGTGGACCCGGACACCGACCTGCGCCCCTTTCTCGCCGTCGGCGCGGTCGGCACGGCCCTGCGCGCCGCCCATCACCGCTGGGCGGCTCTTCCCCAGGGCACGGCGGAGGATCTGGCCCGGCTGCGTGAGCAGGCCCTGCAGATCTTGAACGAGCCCCTCGACCGTCACTGGCGGGAGGGCTGAGCTCGGAGTCGAGGCGTCAGGCGATGTCGCTGGGGCGACGGGAGCCGGCTGTGATCCGATGCGACGAGCTCCTTGACGTCAGGGCGGCGAGCCGGTCGAAGACGTCCTGGGCGGCCTCCGCGTAACTGAGGCCGTGGGCGACGGCGTTGCGTTGGAAGAGGCGGAGCAGGGCCATCGTCGTGGAACTCCACACCTTGGCGTCCATTTCGTCGAGTTCCGGGTACCGCACACGCAGCGCGTCCGCGAGATGGTCCTCCCAGACGACAGTGCGGAGGTTGACAGCCGCCATGAGGGTCTCGGACTGCTCGGTCATCGGAGCCAGGGCGCGGAAGAGGTCCCCGTATTCGCGACACCAGGCCACGACGGCTTCGGTGAGCGTCGGCAGCACCTCGGCCTCGGGTTGCCCCACCGTCTCGATCAGCTCCATGAGACGTGCGTTCGTCTGGTCCCAGATGTCGAGGATCACGGTTTCCTTCGACGGGAAGTACCGGAAGAACGTCCGTGACGTGACCCCCGCGTGCGCGGCGATCTCGCTGACCTTCACGTCGTCGAAGCCCCGTTGGGCGAAGAGCGCGACTGCGCTCGTGCCGAGCCTGCGCGCGATGCTCCTGGTGTCGCGCAGGGTCGTTCCGCGCCGCTCCTCGGTGACCGCCGCGACTCCTTGTACGGCGGCGAGCAGCGCGGCGCTCGCTCCGGTGGCCCAGCTCTCGTCCCTCACCGGGCCAGGCTAGCGAATCCGGCGACAGGCGACTGTTCAGGCGTTCGACCGCCATTGATTTCCATCACGTTTCCCCACCTCTTGCCACACCCAGGTTCGTGTCATACGGTGACACCGACTTCGAGTCACAGTGTGACACGAAATGGACGGCCGTACGGCATGGCCCGTCGGCCGCTTCTCTCCCCTCCCGGCACGCAAGGAAGCGGGCTCCCATGACTGCTCTCGTCGATCGACAGAAGATCCTCGCGGCGGCCGGTTCCGACAAGGAACTGGCCTACAAGCTGCGCACCTACTCCGGCCGCGTCCGGTTCGATCTGCCCGAGGGGGCGTTCGACCTGGTGGTCGAGGACGGTGTCCCCGCCAGGGCCGAGGAGGTGCACGCGGACCTCGCCGCCGATGTGACCTTCTCCGCGCCGGCCGAGTTCTGGTCGACCGCGTTCTCCGCTGCTGTCCCCCCGGCCGGCTACGAGAGCTGCGTCGTCGGCATGACCCGCGGTCTGAGGATCGTCGGCGACTTCGGCGGCACCGTCGCCCCCTGGCAGAGCGGCTGGGCCCGCCTGTACCAGGTGGTGCGCGAGACGGTGGCCGGCGCGCCGGTCCGCAAGCCCTTCCAGGACCCCTTCCGCGAGACGGACAACGCCGTCGGACGGTACGTCTACGTCTCCGCGAACGGCCAGGAGGCACGGATTTACTACGAGACCTCCGGCCACGGCCCGATCCCGCTGCTGCTGCAGGCGACCGCAGGCGCCGACGGCCGCCAATACCGCCACCTGCTGGCCGACCCGCGGATGCAGGAACGCTTCACGATGTACGCCTACGACCTGCCCTACCACGGCAAGTCGCTGCCTCCGATCGGGGTGCGCTGGTGGGAGGAGACCTACCGCCCCGGCCGCGACGGCCTGATCAACTGGGTGGTCGCGATCGCCGACACCCTGGGCCTGGACAACCCGTACTTCATGGGCTGCTCGGTCGGCGGCCAGCTCGCCCTCGACCTCGCGGCCGAACGCGGCGACCGCTTCGGCGCGTTCATCTCCCTCAACGGCTGGTACGGCAACCCGCCGCTGTTCGACGGCTTCTCCAACGACATGTTCCGTACCCCGTCGATCGCCGACAGCTATGCCCCCGCGCTCAACTTCGGTGCGACCGCGCCCCAGGCACCCGAGCCGAACGCGCACGAGACGTACTGGATCTACCGCTCGGCGTTCCCCGGCATCTACGCGGGCGACAACGACTACTTCGCCTACGAGCACGACCTCAAGGAGAACGGGCACAAGATCGACGCCCACGCGAAGCCCGTCTACGTCGTCACCGGCGAGTACGACCCGGCCAGCGACGACGACGTCAACGGCGGCCCGGCCGTGGAGAAGTTCATCCCCGGCGCCAAGTTCATCAAGGTCGCCGGGCTCGGGCACTTCGCCCCCTGCGACGACCCCATCGGGTTCGGCGACGCCATCGTCCCGATCCTCGACGAGGTCATCGCCAAAGCTGCCTCCGCCGGCCAGTCCTGATGCCGCTCCCGCGAAGAAAGGCCCGTACGACATGAGTGTCACCCACGACCTCGTCCGGCGGTCGGCCACCGGCAGGCCGGTCATCGACTTCGACCACCACTCGCCCGCCTACCGCGACACCTGGAAGCAACTCGCCGCCCGGTTCCACGCCACCGGCAGCCCCATCGCCTGGACCGAACACCACGGCGGCTACTGGGTGGTGGCCTCGTGGGAGGAGGTGCAGCGCATCGGCTCCGACTGGGAGACCTTCACCTCCGTCAACGACCTGACCGGCACCGAGAACGGCGGCAAGGGCCAGCTCATCCCCCAGATGCCCTACCGGCTGCACCTCGGGGAGTCCGACCCGCCGCTGCACACCGAACGCCGCCGCATCGAAGCGCCGTTCTTCACCCCGAAAGCCCTGCGCCAGTGGGCTCCCGTCGCCCGGCAGTACCTCGACGAGGCCCTCGACAAGGTGGCGGGGCGGGGGCAAGCCGAGCTGATCGACGACGTGATCATCCCGACCACGGCACGCACCACGCTCTACGTCCTCGGATACGACGCCGACGACTGGCACGACGCCGCCTACGCCGCGCACGAGGGTGTGTACCTGCTGCCGGACGATCCCCGCTACCCGCACGAGGCACAGGCACGGCTCCGGGTCCGCTTCCGCGACATGCTGGCCGCCCGCAGCCAGAACCCGGCCGGTGACGTCCTCTCGGCCCTGGCCACCGGTACGGTGCAGGGCGAACCGCTCGGTCTCGAGGTGGCCGAGAGCATGGTGAACGCGCTGGTCTTCGGCGGCTTCGACACCACTACCGCCGCGACCGCGAGTGCGCTGATCCATCTCACTCAGCACCCGGACCAGGCGGAGCGGGTGCGCACGGACGCCGCGTACCGGAAGAACGCCATCGAGGAATTCCTGCGGTTCTGGCCACCGGGGACCGGCATCGCCCGTACCGCCGTACGGGACACCGAGATCCTCGGGCAGCCGATCGCCCGTGGGGAGAGCGTCTACATGTGGCTGGCCGGCGCCAACCGCGACCCGCTGAAGTTCCCCGACCCGGACCGGCTCGACCTGGAGCGGGACAACGCGCGCGACCACGTCTCCTTCAGCACCGGAAACCACCGCTGCCTCGGCTCGCCCCTGGCCAAGGCCGAACTCGACGCCATGCTGGAGACGATCCTCACCCGGCTGCCCGGCCTGCGCATCGACCCGGACGCCGTGGTCGGCTACCCGAGCATCGGGGGCGCGCACGGCTACATCTCGGTCCCCGCGACCTTCACTCCCACTTCGACCCCGACGGAGGTGTGACGAACATGCCCAAGGTCACTTACGTGTCCGACGCCGGTGAGGTCCGCGTCGTCGACGGCCTGGTCGGCGACTCGGTGATGCAGACCGCAGTCCGCAACGGCGTCCCCGGCATCACCGGCGAATGCGGCGGCGTCCTGTCCTGCGCCACCTGTCACGTCTTCGTGGACGAAGCCGACCTGGATCGCCTGGAACCGGTCAGCGGCCTGGAGGACGAGATGCTCGACGGCACGGTCGTCGACCGCTGCCCCAACTCCCGGCTGTCCTGCCAGATCAAGCTCTCCGAAGGGCTCGGCGATCTGCGCGTGACCACCCCGGAAGCCCAGGAGTAGCTCCTCATGAACAGCACCGCCGTCGCCCCGCGCGACACCGGCGTGCTCGTGGTGGGCGCCTGTCAGGCCGGCATCCAGCTGGCCTGTTCCCTCCGCGAGTACGGCTACACGGCCCCGATCACCGTGGTCGGCGCCGAACGGCACGCGCCCTACCAGCGTCCACCGCTCTCCAAGACCCTCCTGCACGCGGAGACGTCGCCCGACGCGATCGCACTGCGATCGGAGGCGTTCTACGCCGACCACGGCATCCGGCTGGTGCTCGGGGAACGCATCATCCGGGTCGACCGGGGCGACGGCGGTGCGGGGGTCGCGTACGCGCACTCCGGCCGTAGCTTCGCGTTCGACCGGCTCGCGCTCACTGTGGGCGCCCGCCCGCGCCGACTGCCCGTCCCCGGCGCCGATCTGGCCGGCGTCCACTACCTCCGGGACGCCGACGACGCGCTCGCCCTGCGTGCGGCCCTGGCAGAGGGGGGCGACGTCCTGGTCATCGGCGGTGGCTTCATCGGACTCGAAGTCGCGGCCAGTGCCCGGGGGCTCGGCTGCGAGGTCACCGTCGCCCTCGCCGACAACCGACTGCTCGAACGTGCCGTAGGGGTTCCGACCAGCGAGTTCTTCCTCGACGCCCACATCCGGCGCGGGGTGCGGGTGCACCTCGGAGCGCCGCCCGTACGCCTCCTGGACGACGGTCACGGGCGCGTCCGTGGCGCCGAACTCCCCGACGGCAGCGCGCTGTCGGCCGATCTGGTGGTCGTCGGGATCGGCGCCGTGCCCCGCACCGAACTCGCCGAGCAGCTCGGACTGACCGTCGACAACGGCATCGTCGTCAACGAGTACGGCCTCACCTCCGACGGCACCACGGTCGCCGCGGGCGACTGCGTCGCCTGCCCCCCGCCGGTGGACCTCCCCGACGGCCCGGACCGGGTCCGCTTCGAGTCGGTGAACACCGCCGTCGAACAGGCGAAGACCGCCGCCGCCCTGCTCGCCGACAGGCCGGTCCCCTACTGGGCCGTGCCCTGGTTCTGGTCCGACCAGTACGACCTCAAGCTCCAGGTCGCGGGCCTGTCGACCGGCCATGACCGGTACGTCGTACGCGGCGAGCCGGACACGGAGAAGTTCGCCGTCCTCTACTACCGCGGCGGACATCTGGTCGCCGGTGACTTCGTCAACCGGGCGGCCGACTTCCTCGCCGTACGCTCCGCCTTGGCCGCGGGCCGGACCATCCCGCCCGAAGCGGCCACTGACACCACGGTGCCGTTGAAGAAGCTCATCGCCGACAATCCCCGGCAGGCAGTGGCATGACCGCCGGCCCGGCCACCCTGCCCGGACTGCGATGGAGCGTCAAAGTCCCGTTCCTGCGCTACATCGCCCGCTCTCCAGAGGGCCGCTGCTCGGTCACCGACGGCGCCTCGGTCGTCGACGAGCACATGTTCCTCTTCAGCCCGGACGATGCGTCGGCATTCAACGCCGACACGGTCACCGGCCTGCTGAAGTTCCGGGGAGACGTACGCTTCGCCGCCCACCACGGGCTGCTCTTCCTCCGCATCGCCGACCCCTGGCTGTCCGTCACCGCCGGCGTGGGAACCCTGACCATCGCGGCACCGCCCGGCCAGTCACCCGAGCGCATCCCTCTGACCACCCTCCACCTGCGGACCGCCGATCCGACGGACCGCACCGGCTTTTGCCTCGGCACGCACGTCCGGCTGACGGCTCAGGGATCCGAACTCTTCAACGGGGTCTACCCCGTGGACGAACCATTCGACGACCTGACCATCCTCCTCACTCCGTCCTCCACAACCGCCCTGGAGAAGACACCATGACGACCCTCGCGTCGGACACGGAAACGGCCCCCTGGCCGACCGAACCCACCCCCGACCTGCTGACCCGGATCAGCCAGGCACGGGCCAAAGGGGTGGCCTGGCTGCGCGACCGCATTGCCGACGACGGCCGCCCCGAAGGCGCCGAGACCGCCAACTCGTGGTGGCGCGCCCCTTGGGCCCTGTGCGTCGGCGGAGCCCCGGACGCCGCCGCCGCGATGATGGGCTGGGCCGAACGCGAGGCCCTCACCGACGAAGGCGACCTCCGCTCCGGCCCTTACGACGCCCCCGGCGGCGGCAGCCCCGTGTACCACCTCTCCCCCCTCGCGATCGCCTCCTGGCTGCTCGGCCGCTACGACACCGCGATCGCGATCAACACCACGCTCGCGCGCTTCCAGAACCCCGACACCGGCGGAGCCTACGACCTTCGCGACTTCGCGCAGGACCCCCTGGAGGACAACCTCAAGACCGCCCAACTGGGCTTCTCCGCGCTGGTCACCGGTGACCGTGACACAGCCGACGGCGTCCACCGGTGGCTGAGTCGCAACCTCGCCGACCAGCCCGACGCGCCCCACCGGCTGTTCACCAGCCGCCGCGGCGACACCCTGGTCACCGACTTCCCGGACGAGACGGCCTTCCTCCGCGTGGTCGACTTCCGGGCGCCCCGGCAGGCGTACTTCCACCCCGGCATCGCCGCCGCCTTCCTCGCCGGATACGCACGACAGACCAGCGACGCCTCCGCGCTCCGGCTGGGCCGTGAGTACCTCACCCTCACCACAGGCGGCACCGAGGAGCAGTACGACGACCCGACGTCGGTGCAGATCTGCAAGTTCGGCTGGGGCGCCGCCGCCATGCTCACGGCCGACCCGGACGGCGGCCACCTCCCCTGGACGGTCCGGATGGGCGAGTGGTTCGTACAGCGCCAGCGCCACGACGGCGCCTGGGCACCGTCGTCGTTCGCGACCCCGAGGCCCGGAATGCTCGACCTGTACTGGAAGACGGCCGAGCACGTGATGGAACTGTCCTACATCGAGCACGCCCTGCGCTCCACGAGCGCCGGCACCACCTCCGCCTGACGAATTGATGCGCACGGCCAAGGACGGACGTGCGTCGGCAAAGGAACCAGGAATGCTCGCTGTCGTTACCGAGGGCAATGGCACCGTCGAAGTGACGGATGCTCCCAAGCCCACTGTCGTGGAACCCGATGACGTGATCGTCAAGGTGAGCGCGGCCGCCGTGTGCGGGACGGATCTGCACTTCGTCCGGCGCCCGTTCCTGCTGCCCACCCTCACGCTGGGGCACGAGTTCATCGGCACCGTCGTCGAGACGGGCCCCCAGGTACACCATGTGACCGAGGGGCAGCGGGTGCTGTCGAAGATGTTCGTCGCCTGCGGACGGTGCAAACCCTGCCGCACCGCGAACCAGCCCCGGTGCGCCGAATACCGGCTCTTCGGCGGAGGCATCCTCGACGGAGGCCAGGCCGAGTACGTCCGCGTCCCGCGCGCCGACTTCACACTCAGCGAACTCGACGCCTCCGTGTCCGACCAGGACGCGCTCGTCCTCACCGACATCCTCCCCACCGCCTGGGAGGCGCTCGTCAAGACCGGCTTCCAGAGCGGTGCGACCGTGGGCGTCGTCGGCTCCGGCCCGGTCGGCCTCCTCATCGCGCAACTGGCCCTCGCCCGCGGCGCGGCCGCCGTCTACCTCGTGGACCTGGACCAGCGTCGCCTGAAGCAGGCGGAGAAGCTCGGCGCGGTGCCGGTGCCCGGCGGTGAGGGTGCCGCCGAGCGCGTTCTCGAACTGACCGGTGGGAACGGCGTCGACGTGGCCATCGACGCCGTCGGCGCCATCCCTGCGATCAGCACCGCCCTGGCGTGTGTGGCTCTCGGCGGCACCGTCGGTCTCGTCGGTGTCCTGCTCGACGGCGACCTGCCGGTCACCGCGCAGAACCTGTTCGGACGCCAGGTGACCATCGTGCCGGTCACCGGCAACCCGTACGCGGCCAACGACAGCCTCACCACCATGATCACCGCGGGGAGGATCGAGCCGGGCATCGTCATCGACCACGAAGCCCCCCTGTCTGCCGCCGCCGAGACCTACCAGTCGTTCATGGCACGCGACTTCGTCAAGACCATGCTGCGGCCCTGAACCCTCCCGCCGCGCTCCCGCGCTGCCGGGAGCGCGGCACCCCAGCCGACGAGATCACCAGCAACATCAGCAACACGAAAGGAAACAGACATGACCAAGGCAGCCGTGCAATTAAAGGCAGACGGCCCCGTCGAATTCATCGAGGTCGACGTCCGGCCGCCAGGTCCTGGAGAAGTCCGTGTCCGGATGGCCGCCGCCGGCCTGTGCCACACGGACGTGCAGGCCCTCTACGGCGGCGTCGCCAGCATGACCATGCCGCCACCGGCGGTCGCCGGACACGAGGGCGCCGGCGTGGTGACCGAGGTCGGCCCGGACGTCTTGGGCCCCACCGTCGGCGACCACGTGATCCTCTCCGCCCTGGGGCACGATGGCACGTGCGAGTTCTGTACGGACGGTCATCCCTCGTTGTGCCTGCGGAGCCTTCAGCTGGCGGACCCGCGCACGGGGAACGGCCCCGCCCTGTCGGTCGACGGCACCCCGGTGACCCCCTTCGGCCCCCTCGGCACGTTCACCGAGGAGACGATCGTGCCCGCGGAATGCGCCATCGCCATCGACAAGGCCATGCCGCTGGACCTCGCGTGCCTCATCGGCTGCGCGGTCTCCACGGGAGTGGGTGCCGTCCGCAATCGGGTCACGGTACGGCCCGGCGACCACGTCGCGGTCCTCGGCTGCGGCGGAGTGGGCCTGAACATCGTCCAGGCGGCACGACGGGCGGGCGCCGGCAGCGTGATCGCCGTCGACGTCAGTGAGGAGAAGCTGGCGGCCGCGACCGCGTTCGGCGCGACCCACGTCATCGACGCCCGCCACGTGCAGGTACCCGACGCCGTCCGCGCCGTCACCGGCCCCTTCGGCGCCCACTTCACGTTCGAGAGCACCGGTCTGACGGACTGCATGGCGCAGGTCGTCTCCGCGGCCCGCCCAGGCGGAACCGCGGTCCTCCTGGGCATGGCACCCGGCTGCTCCGCACTCGCCCTCGACAACATCGCCGACATCATCCTCCAGGAGAAGGTGATCACCGGCTCGCTGATGGGCAGCGGCTACTCGGCCCGCGACTTCCCCGTTCTGGTGCGCGAGTACCTCGAAGGGACCCTCAAGCTCGACGAGCTCATCACCCGGCGTCGTCCCCTGGCCGAGATCAACGAGGCCATCGCCGACCTGAAGTCGGGCACCGGCCTGCGAACCGTCTTCACCTTCTGAGCCCCCTCATCCGGCTCCACCCCTCGTCGCGGGCACGGAGGACCCGCAGCACTGCACCCGACAAAACCGCGACGACGTCACCGCGGGGCGACCTGCGAACCGATGAGGCCGTCCAAGGCTGTGCTGTCGCCGCTGCACCGCCGACAGCCGGCGCCCACGGTGCACGCCACACAACGCCGAGGAGGACCTTGTGGTCGTTACCAGCATCGATCCCGTACTCGATGCTCAGCATCCCGTACCGCCGGGCGAATTCTTCGACCCGCCGCCCAGCGCGGGCCAGGATTGGCAGACCGCGCCACCGTGGTTCGACGGTGCGGGCTGGATCATGCCGATGGGCGGTTTCCTGCTGCGTTCGGGAGACCGGACGATCCTGGTCGACGCGGGACTGGGACCGAACATCGATATCGTCGAAACGCGCGGAAAGCTGTTCGACTCGCTCGCCGATCTTGGCGTCACACCCGAGCAGATCACCGATGTCGTGCTCACCCACCTGCACTTGGACCACGTCGGCTGGGTCGCTCCTGCGGGTGAACCGATCTTCACTCACGCCCGGCACCACTGCCACCGCGCTGATTACGACTGGATGCGTGCTGATCCCGGCAGCAACCCTGCCACGGCCCGGGTGACCGATACCATCCGTGCCGTTTCCGACCTTCTCGACCTGGCCGAGGGGGAGCGAACGGAGATCGCGGATTCGGTCGCGCTGCGGCTGTTCGCCGGTCACACGCCCGGCAACTGCGTCGGCGAGATCGAGACCGGCGAAGCACGAGTATTGCTGCTGGGGGACACCGCGCATCACCCCGCACTCCTGGTCGAGGATGGGTGGACCGACCGCCTGGACGAAGATCGCGCCGCGGCGGCCAGGGCCCGCGACCGGCTCGCGCAGGAGATGGAACGTACCGGAGCTATCGGTCTCGGCGCACATTTCCCGGGGACCCAGGGCGGTCGCATCATCCGTGACAAGCAGGGCGCACGGCAGTGGCAGCCGATCCCGAGCAACCGAATCCACACGAACTGAACGCACATGAAAGGAATCACAGGTGAAAACTGTCCGACTGGGCAAGAGCGGCCTGGAGATGAGCGGCCTCATCCTGGGCATGATGACCTACGGTGACCCCGAGCAGGGCTACCCGTCGTGGACCATCGGCCTCGATGAGGCCCGTCCGTTCGTCCGCCGCGCCTACGAGGCGGGTATCACGACCTTCGACACCTCCAACGTATATTCCAGCGGCACAAGTGAGGAAATCCTGGGCACGCTGACCAGAGAGTTGGGTCCACGCGAAGAGTTCCAGATCGCGACGAAGGTGTACGGGCATCAGCGCCCGTCTCGCAACGGCTCCGGCCTGAGCCGGGTCGCCATCATGCACGAGATCGACGCCTCGCTGCGCCGCCTTGGTACCGACTACGTCGACCTTTATCAAATCCATGCTTTCGATCCGAATACACCGATCGAAGAGACGATGGAAGCACTGCACGACGTGGTCAAGGCTGGCAAAGCCCGCTATATCGGCGCATGCAATCTCCTGATGTGGCAGCTCGCGCTCATGCAGAACGCGGCAGACCGACACGGGTGGACCCAGTTCGTGTCGAATCAGCTGCACTACAACTTGCTGGCGCGGGAGCTGGAACGCGAGGTCGCGCCCTATGCCGAAGCCACAGGCATGGGAATTCTGCCCTGGAGCCCGCTCGCACGCGGACGGCTCACCCGGCCGTGGGGCGCGGAAGGGTCCGGGCGTGAAGCCAACGACACACTGTCTCCACAGCTGTATACCCGTGACGAGGAATCGCACAAGCGGGTCGTGACCGCTGTGCAGGAAGTCGCCGAGGCTCGCGGGGTGCCGATGGCGCAGGTCGCGGTGTCCTGGGTGGCGAATAAATCCCCGGTGGCCGCGCCGATTGTGGGTGCCACGAAGGAACGCCATATCGACGACGCCGTCGCCGGTCTCGAACTCGAACTCACCACCGAGGAGATCACCAAGCTCGAAGCGGCGAACACCTTGGTCCGCAACGGAATCATCTGAGTCCTCCGCCGCTGCCCCGCCGGGCCGCGCACCACAACACCATCCATTCGGTGATCATCCGACCAGGAGAAGAAGATACTCCCGGCAGGGACACAGTCATCGCATCGGTTCCGACCGGGCTGTAGGTCGGTGGTGAACAGGTGCCGGCCATCGACGGACGCACATTTCCGGTGTTCGATCCGGCCGATGGCCAGGTACTGAACGAGGCCGCCGCGGCCCCCTCTCTGTCAGCCTTGGGTGAGACGTCCCGCTTCGGCGGGTTAGCCTGAGAGGGCACGACAGGAGAACCATCCCCTCATGACCAGCACCAAGCCTGCCGGATCCGACCCGGCTCCCCGGCCGAAGCGCCGCACTTTCAGCCCCGACTACAAGCTGCGGATCGTGGCCGAGTACGACGCCGCGCCGAAGAACGAGAAGGGCGCGATCCTGCGCCGCGAGCGGCTGTACCACTCGCACATGAAGGAGTGGCGGGCCGCGCGGGATGCCGGGGCCCTGGAGAAGCTGGTCGACAAGCGCACCAGCCCGGCGAGGCCGAAGAAGTCGTCCGCCGAGGCGGAGAACGAGAAGCTGCGCCGCCAGGTGGAACGGCTGGAGAAGGAACTGGCCGGGAACAAGGCCGCGTTGGAGGTTATGGGAAAAGCTTCCGCGCTCTTGGAAATGATCTCCGAGGGCGCGGACTGAAGGCTGCCGCCGACCCGGTGGTCGATGACGCGTTCACCGGCGTCGAGGGCGAGCTGGGCATTACAGCCGCGTGCCGGCTGACCGGCCGTTCCCGGGCGACCCACTACCGTCGGCTGCGGCCGGCGCCACCGCCAGGGCCCCGCTCGCCGCAGGTTCAGCCCTCGGCTCTGACGGCCGAAGAGCGGGCTGCGGTACTGGAGTTGATGAACTCGGGCGAGTACGCCGAGCTCCCGCCCGCACAGATCTGGGCCCGCGAGCTGGATGCCGGGCGCTACCACTGCTCCGTCTCCACGATGTACCGGATCCTGCGCGAAAAGGGGCAGAACGGCGAGCGCCGAAGACAGGCCGCCCACCCCGCCAGGACGGTGCCCGAGCTGGTGGCCACCGGCCCGTCGCAGGTGTTCACCTGGGACATCACCAAGGCGGCCGGACCGGCCAAGGGCATCTGGTACCACGCCTACGTCATCATCGACATCTTCAGCCGCTACATCGTCGGCCACACCGTCGAAGCAGCCGAATCCGCCGAACGGGCCGAGGAGCTGATCCGCGAGACCATCATCCGCAACGGCATCGTGCCCGAGACCGTGCACGCCGACCGCGGCACCTCGATGACGAGCAAGAAGGTCTCCCAGCTGCTCATCGATCTGGGGGTGACGAGATCGCACTCGCGGCCGAAGGTCTCCAACGACAACCCCTACAGCGAGGCCCAGTTCAAGACCACGAAGTACATGTCCGACTATCCCGAACGGTTCGACTCCCTGGCCCACGCCCGCGAATGGTTCGACGCCTTCACCGCCTACTACAACCATGAGCACCGGCACTCGGGCATCGGCTGGCACACACCCGCCTCCGTCCACTTCGGCACCGCCGAGGAGGTCCGCGACCAGCGGGCCGTCACCCTCGCCGAGGCATACACCCGCCACCCCGAACGCTTCGGCCGCCGACCCCGACTACCCGAGATACCCCAGCAGGCGTGGATCAACGACCCGGCCAAGCGCCGCGAACCCGCACCACAAACCTCATAGCATCACAACCGTCTCACTGGACTTGAAATCTTCGTGCGCCGTGGAAAGCGCTGTTTGACCGAGTGGAGGTGGAAGACCTGCACCGCTCGCCCCGTCGCAGCGGGGTGAGCGTAGCTGGCGGCAGCCTGAGCCGGGAGGTGCCGGGGAGGGCGGGAGCAGCCGCGACAAAGCCGGGACGACCCAGTACTGCCAGATGGGTCGGGTCCGGCGAGCGAGACGCAGAGGTGTACGAGAGGAACCGGCGTTTACGCCCCGAAATGAGTCACCGGCTCGAACCTGGCGGATCTGGGCCGGATGCGGTGCGTACCCAACTCCCTTCAGGAGATGGGGAACTTCTGGGCAGGTTTGTATTTGCAGGTCCGGGTGGCTGTGGAGAATGCCTGCGGCGTAACCACGGCGAGGCCGCCGGGGCAGAGTCGGGCGCCTACTGCGACGAACGGTCAGCAGTGAACACGGGAACCGTCCCGGATCTGCCGCCGTGCCGCGCGGCCAGCGCGGCACGGCGGCTGGGCCCATCGTCGGCCGATCGGTTCGGGACGGGGCGGAGCCGCCGTAGTACTCGGAGCCGGGGAGAGCCCGGAACAGGGGGAAGGGCGGCAGCAGTTACGGGAAGGGATGGAGACTGCAATGCCAGAAGACGCACCGCCGAACGGCAGTGCTCCGGCCGGATCGGCCCCGCTGGGACCGTCGGGCCGGGTACTGGAGATGCAGACCAAGCTTCACCGTTGGGCGGTGGCCGAACCTGGCCGCCGGTTCGACGACTTGTTCAACTTCGTGCACGACCCGGCGACGCTGATGGTGGCGTTCGACCGGGTCGCGGGCAACCAGGGTTCCCGGACCGCCGGCGTGGACGGCCTGACGGTCGCCGATGTCGAGTCGGCTCCGGGAGCGCCCGGGTTCCTGGAGGCTTTGCGCGCGGATCTGAAGTCCGGATCGTTTCGGCCGCTTCCGGTGAGGGAACGCAAGATCCCCAAGCCGGGCGGGTCCGGGAAGGTCAGAAGCCTCGGGATTCCTTCCGTGGCTGACCGGACCGCTCAGGCCGCGCGGAAGCTGGTGCTGGAGCCCATATTCGAGGCCGACTTCCTGCCGGTCTCCTACGGGTTCCGGCCCAAGAGGCGGGCCCAGGACGCGATCGCCGAGATCCAGCGGTTCGGCACCAAGGGCTACCGATGGGTGCTGGACGCCGACATCGAGGCGGCCTTTGACAACGTCTCACACTGCGCCGTCATGGACGCGGTGCGGGCACGGGTCAAAGACAAGCGCGTCCTGGCGCTGGTAAAGGCGTTCTTGAAGTCGGGCATCCTCACTGAGGACGACCGACGAAGGGACACCCACACCGGCACCCCGCAAGGCGGCATCCTCTCCCCGCTGATCTTCAACATCGCGCTGTCGGCGCTCGACGAGCACCTGCACCGCGACTGGAAGCCCGGCGGGCGGATGGATGGCCAGTACCCACGCAAGAAGCGTCGTCGCCACGGCCTGCCCAACTGGCGAACCGCCCGCTACGCGGACGATTTCGCGATCTTGGTGCACGGCTCCGCCGACGACGCCCGCGCACTCCAGGACGAAGTGACCTCCGTACTCGAACCCCTGGGGCTGCGGCTGGCGCCAGCCAAAACCCGGATCGTGCACATGGAGGACGGGTTCGACTTCCTCGGCTTCCGCATCCAGTGGAAACGCAAGCGGGGAACCGACAAGTGGTACGTCTACTTCTTCGTCGCCGCGCGGCCCATCCGCTCGGTGAAGGACAAGATCCGTGCCCTGACCCGCAGGACATCACAGGCCAGTCCCGCAGACGTGCTGATCCGGCTCAACCAGATCGTGCACGGCTGGACCAACTACTTCCGGCACGCCGTCGCGAAACACACGTTCCGGATGTTGGGGATCTTCCTCTGGCATCGAGTGATCATGTGGTTGAAGACGCTGCACCGCTGGTCGTGGAAGGACATCCGCAGATGGCTCCTCGGCCCCAACGGGTCCTGGCTGCCGATCGCGGTGGACGGGGTGGAACTGATCAACCCGGCGCGGACACCCGCGATCACGCGATACCGCTACCGGGGCGACACAATTCCCACCCCCTGGACGACCGCCTGACGAACAGCCCACGGCAGGAACTGTGGAGAGCCCGGTACTCGGTAACGGGTACGCCGGGTTCGGCGAGCGGCCTGGAGAAACGGGCCGGTGGCAACACTGGCACCGCGCTCCAGGCCGACTCAACCGGCCGGCTCCGCCGATGGCGTCCGCACGCTGGATGCCGCAGCGAAGGCGCAGCCCGAGTGGGCCGCCACCCCGGCTCGCGAGCGTGCCGAGATTTACACCCGTGATCTGGAACGGGCGCTGCGCGTTGGTGCGGCACTCGAGTCGGGCACGGTGGGGATCAGTTGTGGCGTGATATCCCGGCCCTGGCCAGCCTGGCCAAAGCCATCCGCGAGCACCAGCCGCAGTCGTGCAGGGCATCACCACCCGGTTCAACTCCGGCGTCGATGAAGGCCGCATCACCGATCTGAAGCTCCAGAAGCGGATCATGGCCGGACGCGCGGGAGTCCCGCTGCTCCGCCACCGTGTCATCCTCATGGCCCTGCTCCGACGCCGCTATGTGTGACGGAGCGTCACCGGCGCACGGTGGCATGCGCCTGCTTCACGGAAATCTTGCCGGGCCACGTTCAGGTGTACGCCGACAACGGGAGTGTTCAGCGCAATCCGGGTGTCAGGGCGGACGCCGTGGTACTCGTCCTCGGCGTGCTCGGCCTCGTGCTGAGTGTGCTCGGTATTGCCACGCCGGCATAAGTGACGGGTCAGGGAGAAGCCTCCCCGACCCGTCAGCCCTGGTCGGCATGAGAACTGGTCTCAACGGTCGGCTCGGCTGTACCCTCAGTCCGTGGTGCCGGCACTCGCCAGCGCAGCCTCGAGAAGGCGGCGGCCCGGATCCGCGGCGATGCCGGCGTCCACCGGGACGCGCTGCGCGATGAGTTTCCGCGCCGCCGCGTAGTCGGCAGGCGAGCCGATCGCGTCTACGGCTGTGACGACTCCATCGCACAGGTACAAAACCGAGAACCTGCGCTCGTCGGGGTTGCCCCGGATGACCAGCTCGTCGTCCGGGACGACGAGGCCGGCGGCCTGAAGCTTGATATCGTACTGGTCGCTCCAGAACCAGGGCGGGTCGACGGCCGGCTGTTCCACTCCCGAGAGGTAATCGGCGAGGACGCGGGCGTGGGAGACCGCGTTCGGCATCGATTCCAGTCTCCTCGGCGCTTGGCCGTCGAGATCGGTGACCTTCGCGACGTCGCCGACCGCGAACACGTCGTTCGCGCTGGTCCGGCAGAAGCGGTCGACCAGGATGCCACCGTCCACGTCGATCCCGGCGCGCGCCGCCAACTCGTCGTTGGGAACCATTCCGATTCCCACGAGGAGCTGATCCACGGCAACCCGCGAGCCGTCACTCAGGACGGCTCCGATCACGTTCCCGGCGTCGGAGTACTGGTACTCGACGACCGCCGTGCCGACGCGCACGTCGACGCCTCGGTCGCGATGGAGGCGCCGGAAGAATTCCGACACGACGGGCGATGTGACCCGGCCCAACAGGCGATCTGCAGCCTCGACAAGCGTCACCTGAGCGTCGAGGGAGCGGAGCACCGATGCGATCTCGAGTCCGACATAGCCCCCGCCGACGACCACGAAGGACGCGCCGTCCGTTCGCACCGCCTTCAGCCTGTCGACGTCGGCCAACGTGCGGATGTAGTGAACGTTGGGCGCCGATCGCAGGATGGAGTCCGGCAGCCGTCGCGGTCGGCCGCCGGTCGCGAAGACCAGCTTCCGCCAGGTCCGGACACGTCCGTCGTCGAGGGTCACGGTCTGAGCCTCGACGTCGACGTCGGCCACGGCGACACCGGCCGAGACCGCGATACCGTGGCGATCGTAGAAATCGGGCCGGCGCAGGTAGAGGTCGGCCGCTTCGACCTCCCCTCGGAGGTATGCCTTCGACAGCGGCGGTCGGGTATAGGGGACGTGGTCCTCCTCCCCGACGATGGCGATGCTGCCACCCCAATCGCGAGATCGCAGGGCGGCGGCCAGCTCTCCGGCAGCCTGCCCCCCGCCGATGATCAGGAGGTCGCTGTCGGCGGTCATCGCTGCGTCTCGGGGACGTGGAGCGACAAGCCGTCCAGGTCCTCCGTCAGGGTGATCTGGCAGCAGAGCCTGCTGGCGGCAGTCGGCTCCTCCGCGGTCACGTCGAGCATCTGCTCCTCTTCCGCCGTCATCGGGGGCAGCTTCGCCAGCCACGGATCGTCGACGAAGACGTGACACGTAGCGCAGGACAGGTCTCCTCCGCACTCACCGACGATGCCAGCTACGAGATTCTCGACCGCCACTTTCATCAAGCTTCGGCCCACATCGGCCGAGACGGTGATGCGTTCCCCGCTGGGCTGCGTGAAGGTAACTTCGGGCATTTCGCTACTTCCCTATCGGTGCCGTCAGGACGTCACATGTGCCCGGCGACAGGACACTTCGCGGTATCACCGGTGCCGTCGTGCACAGACGCATCGTCGGAAGGACCGACGACGGGCAACGTTTGGACCGACGCCATGACCTGACGCGCACGCTCGAGAGCGAACTCCCGGGTCACGGGGTTGGTGGCGGTGATGTAGTCGCCCTTCATCAGGCCGTCAACCGCTTGCCGGGCGACCTCGTCGGCGTTCTGAGCGTTCGGCTCGATGGCTTCGGCGAGTTCGCGCGATGAGTGGATCAGCTCGACCAGCTTCTCGGTCCTCACCCAGCTCGGGGCGAGCAGAGTCACTGAGACCCCCGAGTCGGCGAAGTCGCGCCGGGCCGTATCCACCAGCCCGAGCGACGCATACTTCGCCACCGTATAAACGCTGGCGGGGAAGACATGCGGCGGCACGCCGAGTGAGTGCTCGGACCCCACGACCAGGAGGCGGGCCGGGGACCCGGAACGGGACGTGCCGATCAGAGCCGGCGCGAATGCGCGGATCACGTTGTAGACACCGAACACCATGATGTCGAAGGTGCGTCGGGCGGTCTCCGGATCCGTCTCCCAGATTGAGCCGGAAGCGCCTCCCCCCATGACGTTGGCCACCACGATATTGAGGCCGTCCTGGGCTACTCCGGCCGCCTTCAGCACGCCCGCCAGGTCGGTGGTCGACGTCACGTCGGCGTGGACGTACGTTGCGCGTCCACCGGACCCGTTGATGTCCGCGGCCGCCCTCCGTCCGCCCTCGTCGTCGATGTCGCTCACGACCACGAACGCTCCACGGCGCGCCAGCTCTGTCGCAATGGCCTTGCCGACGCCGGTGGCGGCTCCGGTCACGAGAGCCGTCTGGCCGTCCAGGCTCGTCTCCACCGCGCTCATGACCAGGCCACCGGAAGGGATCGGATCTGATTGATGAAGACGGACCGGCCGCGTTGCGGCTCACCGTCCAGCCTGAGCGAGAACCCGCGCTTCGACATCTCCTCGAAGAGGATCCGCAACTCCAGCTTCGCGAGCGCGTTGCCGATACAGCGATGTGTTCCCGAACCGAACGTCAGCGATGCCGTCTCCGTGCGCCACGGGTCGAACTCATCGGGGCGATCGAACACCCTTTCGTCGCGGTTCGCCGCGATGAAGTACAGGTTGAAGAGGTCGTTCTTGCGCACCTCCTGGCCGCCGACCACGGTGTCCTCGGTCGCCGTCCGTGACATGAACATGGCTGGCGTGATAATGCGCAGGAACTCGTCGACTACCTTGTCGGGGCCCAGTTCGTCGATGCCACGCACCGTCCTCTCCGCGACCTCCGGATCCTCGAGGAATAGCCGCATCGATTGACCGATCAACGTGTGCGTCGTCTCGAAGCCGGCGCCCTGCAGCAGGTTCAGAAAGCTGTGGCCCTCGTCGATCGTGACGTCGCCTCGCTCGATCGCGTGGGCGATCACGGTCGTCATGTCGTCCTGCGGCTCCCTGAGCTTCAGAGGGATGAGCTCCTCGCGGTAGTACGCCATCGTCTTCTCGATCGCTTCTGCCGTCTGGGCGAGGTCACCCGTCCCCTGTGCAGCGAACGCGTCGAGCGTGCGATCGACGATCCACTGCCGCTGCTCACGCGGCACCCCTTGGATCTGCGCGATCACCAGGGCCGGAACGACTTGAGCGACCTCCGTGATGTAGTCGAAGGACGTGAGCGTGCCGATGTGATCCAGCGTCTCGACCACGATCTCGCGGACCCACGGGTCGAAGTTCTTCACGACCCGGGGACCGAACGCCTTCGCCGCGACGCGACGCACCGAGCTGTGGCGGGGCGGGTCCATGTGCATCAACAGGTCGATGTTGGGGTTGAGCTGCGGATCGGCAGGCAGGTTGGTGCCCGGCCAAGCCGCGCCCGGGACGGAGCTGAAGAGGTCGGGCCGCGCTTCGATGTCGAGAATGTCCTGGAACCGTGTGACGGCCCAGAAGCCACCGTTCGCGACGCCGATCGATGCGTCCTGCCAGTAGAAGCCAGGCTGGCTTCGCATGTGGTCGAAGGCGTCGAACGGCACTGCATCCTGAAAACTTGCGGGGTCGGTCAGATCAGGCAACAGGGCCTGAGCGGTCGTCGACATCGCATCCTCCTTGAGGCGACGGGAGGTCGGCGTAGACCTCGCGCACACAGTAAATCAACTAGTTGGTTACCGCAATCGGGAACACCGAGCAGGTTGCGTAAGCGACTGATCGCGCCATGCGATCAGTCGAGCGCGAGGGATCCAGGGGCCCGGCCGGATTCCCGGACACCTGGCCTGAGGCGTCGATCGCTGCGGAGAGGAGTCCGGGACAGGTCCCGTGCCCACGCGGCCGGGTTTCAACCCTGCTCCTGCCATTGCGGGCACCGATCCTGCCTGGGCGGATTGGATCCAGCGCTGACACGACACCTCGACGCTGACGC
The DNA here is from genome assembly GCF_058267695.1 of Streptomyces sp. DF42. NCBI lineage: Bacteria > Bacillati > Actinomycetota > Actinomycetes > Kitasatosporales > Streptomycetaceae > Streptomyces > Streptomyces sp. DF42. The sequence goes on from NZ_CM177859.1 coordinate 8,132,615, forward strand.
CCAAGGTCCGCTCGATCATCCGCACAGTCGTGGCCAAGGCAGGCCGCTAGCCGGCCGCCGAGCACCCAGAGATCCACGAACCGGCGCAGTGGACGTGGGCGACCTGCGCCGCCCGGGTCGCGGCGGTGGGCCGCATGAGCGTCGGTGACTACGTGCAGCGGCGCGACCACTTGCGCGGCCGTGTCGGCAAACCGATCTCTCCGCGCACCAAGTCCCACAATCTGATGGCCGTCCGCGCAATCTTCCGCGATCTGCAGGAGTGGGAGTGGATTCCCCGCCGGTTCGACCCGGCCCGCGCGCTGGCAGTGCCGCGCCGCGTCGCCGCGCTGATCGGCGCCGACCCCAGGGGGATCGCCGACGAGGTGTGGGCCGAGCTGGGCTGGGCTGAACCTGCAAGCCGCTGACCTACCTGGTGACCCCGCCGGCAGCTACTGCCTTAATGGACTTGGTTCGGCGCTCACGCTGACCTGGCTGTTCTCCGGACTGCGCAGCGACGACTGCCTTCCCACGGATCCCGTGCAGGACGTTCCTCAGCTTCGACTACTGCTCGAGAGGGCGCCGGACCGGTGATGACGTGATGCTCATGGCATCCCCTCCTGCATCGCGTGCCCGGTTCAGAAGGCCCAATTCGGTGTCGCGGAGCCCACGCGCTCGGCCGGGCGCTCCCAGAACAGGGGAGTCCCCTCGATCCGCACCGGGAACACGAGCCGCTTGACCGGGCCGAACGGACCCGCGTAGATGCGGTCCTCCCACGGCCCGTCGATGGGGATCTGGATGGCCGGGCCCGGATCCGCCGTCGACCGTGCGTCCTTGATGACCAGCGAGGCCGTTCGCGCCAGCGAGAACTTCCACGTCGATCCGGCGCCCGTGCGGGCGCGCGTGGTCAGGCCGCGAATCGCCGCAGCGGCCATCATGTGGCCCGTGGTGAAATCGAGCCCCTCGACCGTGGTGTGCCGGGGACGCGAGGCGTCGACCATCAGCCCGTTCACCGAGATCGGCACGCGCGTCTCGGGGTCTTCCAGCGCCCACCGCTGCGTCTCGTTCGCCAGCCCGACGCTGAACTGCACCACGGTGTCGAAGCCGCGGCGCAGGGCCCACGGGCCCGTCCAGCCGTAGGCACGCACGGCCACCTCGACGAGATCGGGCTTGATCACGCGCCGCTCCTCCTCGCTGATGATCGCGTCGATCGCCCCGGGCCGGTAGCCGTGGACGAAGACGTCGGCTTCGGCGAGCAGACGCTTGAACTGCTCCAGGCCCTCGGGCGTCTTGATGTCGAGGAAGGCCCAGCGCTTGCCGAGCACCATCTCTGCGCCGCGGCCCCCGTGGCTGATGGCCTCGTCGGAGCCGGGCCGCTCGATGCGCAGCACCTCCGCGCCGAGCGCGGCGAGCCACCGCGTTCCCACCGGGCCCGCGATCACACGGGTCATGTCGAGGACCTTGATCCCCGCCAGGGGCCGGCCCGGAGTGGGCCGCCACAGGGAACCCGACGCCGGGTGCTCGGTGTACGCCGCCAGCGGCTCGGCGTCGACCGCGCGCCCCGCCGGCGTCTCGAGCCACTCTTCGGGCGTCCGGCTCGCGGCGACGATGGCGTTGCCGTCGACGAGCCGCTGCTCGATCTCGTCGGCCGGGGCCGCCTTCACGACGGCCGCGACGGCGTCGATGTCGTCGGCGACACCGAGGGCCTTGACGATCCGCGCGCGGGCCGAGGGGAAAATGCCGTGCAGACGCAGCCACCGGTCGTCGGCCGTGGGCAGTTCGGTGAAGAAGTCGAGGTTCGCCGGCATGGGGACGATGAGCGGTTCGCCCAGCGGCTGCGAGGGCCCGAGGGGCAGGCGGAACCAGCCGCTGGCGATGTAGCGGTCGACCTCTATCGCGGGGTGCGGCTCACCCACCTCGCCGAGGAGTTCGCCCACGGCGGTGGCGACAAGGGCGTTGGACGCGCCCGCGAGATCGGTCAACGCGAAGGGCGAGGGCATGGCCCCCTCGCCGGTGAAGGTGACGTTGCTCGTGAGCTCGGCGTCGCCGCCCAGAGCGCTCCACAAGTGGCTCAGCAGGCGGTGGGTTTCGGGGAAGGTATGGGACATGATCATCCGATTCCTCTGTGGGTACGGGAAGTGTTCTGCGGTTCCAGCTGCTCGATCGCGGGCAGCCAAGTGGTCATCAGGGCCTGCAGCACCGCGACGAAGGCCACCGGCTGATCCAGGAACGGGTTGTGACCGGATACCGCGATGACGGCTTCCGCGGATGGAGCCGGGGTGAGGGCCCGCATCTCGGCCGCGGCATCCGCGTCGAGCACTCCCCCGTCGGTGCGGATGATGGCGAGGGGCACAACGAGCCGACGGAGGAGGTCGCGCAGCGACGCGTTCTCGATCCACAGGCGATCGGAACGTTTCCACCGCCACCCGTCGCCCTCGCGCCGGAGGGACGTCTGCGCCAGATGGCGGCGCAGCACCTCGGGGAGGGGCGCGTCGGTGCGCGAATGGCCAGTCGAGAATCGGGCGATGCCCTCTTCCGCCGAATCGAAGCGCGGACTGGGCTTGTCGCGCCCCGGCCAACCGGCATCGTTGAAGCGGGTGTCGACCGTCACGACCGTCCGGAACAGCCGCGGATGACGTATGGCCGCGGCGACGCCGACAACACCGCCCATGCTGTGCCCGACCAGCACGGTGCGGCGGAGCCCGGCGGCTCGCGCGACGGCCGCCACCTCGTCGGCCCACCCGTCGATCGCATAGGCGTCGCGGTGCGTGCTGTCGCCGTTGCCGGAGAGGTCGATGGCCACCACCCGGGAGCCGGTGAGAGTCGGCCCGATGTGGTCCCACCACCGCGCGTGTGCCAGCCCGCCGTGCACGAGCAGGATTCCGTCCGCCTCTCGCGGACCCCAGACGCAGTAGGCGATCTGAGCGCCGCCCACGGCGACCCGGTACTCACGGGCCGGCACGGCGAGGTTCCGCTCGATCCAGTCGAGCGTGCCGCCGGGCGCCGTCATGACGGGCATGTCACGGTGCCGCGAATCGGAGGAGGGTCACGGCATCGGTGACGTCGTTCCACGACGCCACCAGTCGCATCCCCACTCGCGCCTCTTCGGGCTCGACGTCGAGACGGACCGTGAAGACCACGCCGTCGTCGGTGAGCACGCGTCCGACGACGTAGGGGATCTCGTCCTTCATCGAGGGGTCGAGTGCGCGGTGGTAGACGACGTAGCTGTAGAGCTCGCCGGTCGGCGCGATCGGCACCCACGACTGCGAGTCCGACCAGCACCGGGGGCAGATCTCGGTCGCCGGATAGCGCAGGTCGCCGCACGCGTCGCATTTCTGTGCCAGAAGCCGGTGCTCGCGTCCCGCCTCCCAGAAGGCGGCGGTGGCGGGGTCGGTGACGTCCGGAAGGTTCTGCGGCGTCGCGTTCGAGGTCGGCGCGTAGGTCATTGCGAAGTCCCGATGATCGAGGCGGCGCTCTTGAAGAACGCCATGGTGGAGCAATACAGGGCGAGTTCGGGGTCGGGCACCTGGCGGTCGGGCTCGACCGTCCCGCGCAGTTGGCGAACGGCTTCGACCATGTGGAGCCAGCCCCACATGTAGCTCTCGGAGAGCTGACCGCCGTTGGTGTTGAGCGGCATGTCTCCCCCGGGCCGGGTGTGCCCCTCGGCCACCCAGCGCCCGCCCTCGCCGACCGGCGCGAATCCGTAGTACTCGACCATCTGCAGGTTCCACACGGCGGTGGGGTTCTGGATGTAGAGGATGTCGATGTCCGACGGAGTGAACCCGGTGTTCTGCCAGATGCGGGCGGCGGTGCCCCCGATGTTGGGCCGGGAGGGGAAGTCGGCGAAGCGATCACCGATGATTTCCGTCCCCTCGGCCATGCCGAGGATGTACACCGGCTTGTTCGGGTAGTCCTTTGCTCGCTCGGCGCTGGTGACGATCAGCGCAACCCCGCCGTCGGAGATCATCGTGACGTCTTCGCGCCGCAGCGGCTCGACGAGATACGGCTTGGCCAGGTAGTCCTCGATCGTGAGCGGATCGCGGAAGATCGCCAGGGGATTGCGCTGCGCCCACTCGCGTTCCGATACGGCGAACCAGCCGAACTCCTCATCCGTCGTCCCGTAGAGCGCTTTGTGGCGCTGCAACGCCATGCCCGCCTGCCCGGCGATGTGCACGAAGCCCGACGCCCCCTCGAGAGACGGCGTGGGGGCGGCGAAGTTGACCTTCGACGAGCGAGCGTTGGCGCCGTAGACCAGGACGATCGTCTCGGCGAGCCCGGTGAGGATCGCCTGTACCGCCAGGTGCAGCGAGAAGTTGCACGTGCCGTAGTCGAGCGTCTGGGCGTACTTCGGACTCATTCCGAACAGCGGCCCGACGGAAACGTCCGCGTTCCCGCCCTGGATGGACTTGCACGTGATGAGGCCGTCGACCTGCTCCCGCGTGATGCCCGCGTCGGCCAGCGCGGCCGTGATGGCCTCGATCGACAGCCGTTCGGCGCTCTTTCCCGGGAATGTGCCCTGGTCGGAGTGTCCCACTCCGACGATCGCGACTTTGCCGCGGATGTCTTCCACCGTGTCTTCGTCTCTCAGTTCGGTGTTGTCGTCGCCTGCGGTGCCGACACGATGCCCCGCGCGAGCAGCGCATCGATCTCGTCTGCGGTGTACTCGAGCTCGGCGAGCACCTCGGCGGTGTGCTCTCCGACGTGGGGGGCACGCCTCCGGATGAGCGGGTCGTTCGCGGCGAAGCGCACGACCGGTCCGCGTTGCCTCTCGGTTCCCCCCTCGGCGAGCTCGACCGTCTGCCACCAGCCCCGCTCGTGCAGGTCGGGATCCGCGAGCAGTTCGTGACCGCTGACGACCGCTGCGGCCGCCAGGCCCGCCGCCTGCAGTTCCGCGGCGGCCTCCTCCCGGGTGCGTCCGGCGGCCCACGCATCCGTGGCACGGCGCAGCGCCTCGTCGTCGCCCTCGTCGGCGTCACCGACGACCGCGTGCAGGCGCGAACGGTCCTCGCGGGTCTCCAGCGAGACCGCGACCCACTGGTCGTCGCCGAGGCAGCGCGAGAGCCATCCCGGTGCGCCCTGCGCATTGTTGGCGTCGGGCTGCGGGTTCGGGGCGCCGAGCGACGTGGCGAGGATGTGGTCTCCGAGCAGGCTGGTCACGGTCTCACGCTGCGACATGTCGACCCACCGGGCTCGACCGTCGGCCCGGGCGGCCATCACGGCCGCCAGGATCACCGCGGGCGCGAGGGAGTTGGCCGTTTGGTCGGGATAGTTGATCCGGCCACTCGACCACGTCGGAGTGTTCGCGTCGTATCCGCTGAGCGATTGGATGCCACCGAGGGAGTCCAGGGTCGTGCCGAACGAGGTGAAGCCCCGATTGGGGCCGGTGGCGCCCTGGCTGGAGATCGAGACGAGAACGATGTCGGGGCGCAGAGCAACCAGATCGGCGAATCCCAACCCGAGCCGCTCGATCGCTCCCCGGCGGAAGTTCTCGACCACGACATCACTGCGACTGATGAGCCGGCGGGCGATCCCGTGCCCCTCCTCGGTCTTCAGATCCACCGCAAGGCCCCGCTTGTTGCGGTTGGCGACGCGGAAGGGGGGGAAAGCGAGGTCGCTCGAGCCGCCCTTGTCGCCGGTGAAGCCCAGCCGGTAGAGATCCGGCCGGTTCCCGCTCTCGATCTTCACGACGTCCGCTCCGAAGTCGGCGAGCACCTGCGTGGCCGCCGCTCCCGCGGTGACGATCGAGAGATCGGCGACCTTCAGCCCCTGCAACAGCCCGCTCATACGGCATCCTCCTCGTCGAGATCGTCGATGGTCCGAACCATCCACGGGGCGTCCGGGATCTCCCCCGATCCCACCCCGGGCACCTCGACCCGCTGGAAGAAGTCGCGCGCGCGGTACTGGGGAGAATCCAGCAGATCCGACATCGTCGCGACGTACCCCGACGGGATGCTCCTCGCCTGTGTGTGGGCGTACAGCTCTTTCTTCGACATCGGAAGGGTGGTCTCCTCGACGAACTCTTTGAGCTCTCTCTCGTGGAGCGCTCGAGAACGGCTGGTCGCGAAACGGGGATCGTCGAGGCGCGGGTCGCCCAGCATCTCCTTCACGCCGTCCCAGTCGCGGGGGGTGAAGAACAAGCCGAAGTGCCCGTCGCGCGTGCGCGCGACCAGCGGTCCCCCGCCTTCGTCGCCCCGCCGTTCGATGGGCCGGCCGGTCTGAAAGGTGCTGGCGATCTTCCACTCCACGTGCGTCGCCGCTTCGAACTCCGACGTCTCGAACGACGTGGCCTGGCCGGTCGACTGACGGTGGAAGAGTCCGATCATCACGCCGTCCAGGACGAGCAGTCCCGCCGTCGCCTGCAGGGGGTGACTGCCCAGGCGCACCGGCTCGCGGCTCGCCGAGCCGATGAGGTTCATGAAGCCGCCCGCTGCCTGCAGGAGGAGTTCGTTCGAGCGCAGGTGCGTGCGCGGTCCGTCATCGCCCCACGCCGTCACATGGCCGATGACGGCCCCACTGGCCCGTCGACGCACGTCGTCGAGGTCGATCCCTCTCTCGCTCCACCGCGAGGTAGTCCCGGCGATGAGCACGACGTCAGCGTCGTCCAGCAGGTCGTCGAGGCGAGCGCGCGCCTCGGGCGCGCGCGGATCGAGGTTGATGGTGTCCTTGTTCTGGCGCAGCCAGACTCCGGCCGCCGACGGGCCGTGCTCATCGTCGCCGAGCCGCGGCCCGAGGGTGTCGAGTTCGGCCTCCTCGCCGGTGGGCACGACGCGCGTCACGTGGGCGCCCAGTCGCTCGAGGAGACGCCCGGCGAGAGCCGTCGAGAAGGTCTCCCCCAGCTCGACGACACGGGTGGAGGCCGGGAACAGCCCGGTGACACGCGTCGAGTCGGCGGTGCTCACGCTCCCTGCCCCACTCCTCGGTGACCGCGGAGGAACGCCTCGATGCCGTCGCGGGAGGCCGGCGTCTGACCGCTGACGATGCGACCCGTCATCTCGGTGTAGGCGACCGCGTCGTCCCACGAGAGGTTCTCCATCGCCTGGATGGTGCGCTTGCCCCAGTCCAGCGCCACCGGGTTGAACGTCGCGAGCTGCTTGGCCCAGTCCGTGGCCTCGGCCAGCAGTTGGTCGTCGGGCACGACCTTGTTGACGATCGCCATACGAAGGGCCTCGTGGGCGTCGACCCGGCGCGCCAGCAAGATGATCTGTGCCGCGTGCTTGGGCGCGAGCCGCTTCACCGCCGCCGGGCCGGCGTGAGAGGGGAATCCGCCGAAGCCCATCTCTGGTGCGCCGATCTGCGCCGATTCCGCCGCGATGGCGAGGTCGCAGCTGTGGATGAGCGTCGATCCTCCGCCGAGGGCGTAGCCGTTGACGGCGGCGATGAAGATCGCGGGATGCGAGCGGATGTCGGCTTGCACCTCGGTCCAGTAGTGCGTCTGCTGGCTCGAGCGCGAGGAGAACCCGTCTCCCGTCTGCTCACTGAGGTCGACTCCGGCGCAGAAGGCCGGCCCGGCACCCGTCAGCACGACGGCCTGCTTGTCGCGGACCACGGCCAGGGCTTCGCGCAGCTGTCGCACCGCCTCGCGGCTCATCGCGTTGCGCTTGGCCGGGCGGTTCAGGGTCAGCACGGCGTACCCGTCGTGGTCATCGATGAGCACCAGCGGCTCGTCGGGATTCTGCGTCTGTGCAGACAAGGGAGCTTCAGTCATGATCATCCTCGGTCAATCAACTAGATAGTTGAAACATAGTGGAGCAGCGAAAGTTCCGCAACGACGAGGCCCCTGGCGACACGGAACCGTCCAACCCGATGGTTGAATGACCTCATGTCTTCTTCTTCGACACGCGCGTCCACGGAATCGGAAAACGCCTCCGCGCGCGAGCGCATCCTGGACGTGGCCGTAGAGGAGTTTTCCTCGAAGGGGTTCGCGGCGGTGCGCATCGACTCGATCGCTGCGCGGGCCAACGCGAACAAGCAGCTGATCTACTACTACTTCTCGTCGAAGTCGGGCCTGTACGACGCCGTCCTCGATCGGCTCGTCGACACGTATCGACCGATGTGGGCCGCGATGCGCGAGGGCAGCCTCGACGACATGATCCGCCTGCGCGCCCAGCACGCGCGCGACGGCATCATGTGGCGGCGCCTCTTGGCCTGGGAAGGCCTGGAGTACTGGGAGAACCGCGACAGTCCGGTGCATCGCGAAGACATCCGCAAGGCCGCGTACGACAATCAGCGGGAAGTGCTGGAGCGCGCGCAGCAGAGCGGCGCGTTCCCCGCCGACGTCGATGCGCGCTTCGCCTCGCTGCTGCTGATCTTCGCCTCGTTGGGCTCCGCCGCCTTCCCCCAGATCACCAAGCTCGTGACGGGGCTCGAGCCCGACGACCCCGCGGTCGCCGACGGGGTCGATCAGGTCATCGCTGCGCTGCTGGCGCGCACCTCAGAGGATCAGCGCCCCTCCGGCCCCAGCCAGTAGGCCTTGACATGGGTGTACTCGTCGAACAGGTCGAGGCCCATCTCGTGACCGACACCGCTGTTCTTGCGTCCCCCGAACGGCACGTTTCCGCTGAAGGCGCGCCAGGTGTTGATCCACACGACGCCGACGTCGAGTCGCTCCGACACGCGGCGCGCCCGGTCCACGTCCGTGGTCCACAGTCCGCCCACGAGGCCGTACTCGCTCTCGTTCGCGATGCGCACGGCCTCGTCATCGGTGGCGAAGGTGATGAGCGAACCGACGGGGCCGAAGATCTCCTCCCGCCGCAGGCGCGACTGCTCGTCCGGGGTCTCGTACAGCGTGGGTTCCACGAAGAGCCCCCGGGCGATACCGAACGGCTCCGCTCCGCGGCGCCCACCGGCGACGAGCCGCGTCGTGGACTCCGACTCGGCGACGTCAAGGTAGCCGCACACCTTCGCGTACTGAGGGCGCGACGCGATCGGCCCGATCGCTGTGCCGGGGTCGAGCGGGTCGCCGATGGGTAGCGCCGCCAGGGCCTTCGTGAGCCGCTCGAGCACCTCGTCCTTGACGTCTTCGTGGACTAGGACGCGCGAGCCCGCGTTGCAGGCCTGACCGGTCCCCGCGGTGAGGCCGACGACGATACCCTCGACGGCGCGATCCAGGTCGGCATCCGCGAAGACGATGTTGGCCCCCTTGCCGCCCAGCTCGAGGGTCGTGCGAACGAGACGGCCGGAGGCGGCCTGCGCGATCCGGCGACCGGTCGCGGTCGAGCCGGTGAAGGCGATCTTGTCGATCCCCTCGTGCTCGACGAGCGCCGCGCCCGCCGCGCCAGCGCCGGTGACGACACTGATGACGCCCGGGGGGAAGCCCGCCTCGACGGCGAGCTCGACGAGCCGGACCGTCGAGACCGGAGTGACCTCGCTCGGCTTCACGATCACCGCGTTGCCGACCGCCAGGGCCGGGAACAGCTTCCACCCGAGCAGACCGATGGGGTTGTTCCACGGGGTGATCGCCGCGACGACGCCGACGGGCACCTTCGTCGTCCACGCCCGGTGCCCCGGCATCATCGGGGTCACCGTGTCGCCGTGGAGCGTCGTGGCGTAGTGCGCGCAGAACTCGATCGCGTTGGCGATCGAGCCCATCGCCAGGGTCATCTCGGTCAGCGTCTTGCCGTTCTCGTGCACCTGGATGCGCGCGATCTCCGCCACATGCTCGCGCACGAGAGCCGCCCAGCGCTGGAACAGCGCGAGGCGCTGGAACGGGGAGGTCGCCGCCCACGCGGGTTGGGCGGCACGGGCAGCCGCGACGGCGCGGTCGACGTCGTGCGCCGACGCTTCCGGGACGTACCCCCACTCGGCTTCCTCGTACGGGTCGAAGCAGCGGAAGACGGCGCCGTCGGCGGCCTGCGTGCTGCGACCGTCGATGATCATTCCGTATCGCCGTTCCGGGTCCATCTCCGGGAAGCGGGTCGGGGCGGTGGCGGGTGAAGTCGTCATCGACCGGCCTTTCTTCGATGCGGCGAGGGCCACCACGGCCACTTCAACCGCTTAGTTGATTTCTTCATACTAGGGCCGTCATTCGACACCGTCGAGTCTCGCGGTGGTCGATCGTCGAGGACGCGCCCTCAAGGACCTGCTCGGCGGTCGCACCCGCCAAGCCGGGTCGCGCGCGGCCGACGCCGACACAGAGGAGCCACCGTGGACGAGCCGTTCGATGCGCGCCGAGCGGATGACCATCACCCGCACCCGGGTAGGGTGGTCGCCTTGCTCGCCGTGGCGGGCCTCGGATCGTCGTTCGCCTTCACCGCGATCACCCCCATCCAGGCGCACCTGCTCGACCTCTTCGCGTCGGGACGCGAAGAGACCGCGTGGGCCGTCACGGCGACGCTCCTCGTCGCGGCGGTCCTCACCCCGATCTCGGGGCGTCTGGCCGGCATGATCGGCAAACGCCGCGTCGTGCTCGCGCTCCTCGCGCTGCTGGCCCTCGGCTCCGTCGTCGTGTTGGCGGGCGCACAAGAGCTGTGGATGCTCGTCCTCGGCCGCGGACTGCAGGGGGCGACGACCGGCATCATCCCGGTGAGGATCGCCATCCTCCGCGACACCGTTCCCGCGCGCCGCCTCGACACCTCGATCGCTCTGATGAGCGCGACGCTCGGCGTCGGAGGCGTCCTCGGACTGCCGATCAGCGCGATCGTCAATCAGCTCACCGGCTGGCGCTGGACGTTCGGGGCGACCGCGGTTTCGCGGCGCTCGTGGTGGCGGCCGTCCCCGAGAGCGCGCGGCGCAGCGGCGGACGGTTCGACGCCCTGGACGCGGCGGGGTTGGCCCTCGTCACCAGTGCGCTCCTGGTGCTGCTGTCCTACGGGGCCACGTGGGGTTGGACCTCGCCGGCCACCTTCCTCACGTCCGCGGCGGCGCTGATGGTGCTGGCCGGGTGGGTCGTGACCGATCTGACCTCGTTCGCGGTCGGGTTCTCGCTCTTCGCCTCGAGCATCGTCCATCCGCAGCTGCTCGAGAGGCCCCAGAGCGTCGGAGGTTTCGGCCTGTCGCTCATCGGGGCCGGCGTGGTCACGATGCCGCCGGGAGTCATCCTTGACAGAGACCGGGCGGCGCGCAACGCGGCGACTCGGGAATAGCGGTGCGGCGCGAGCCGCGGAAAGACGAGGGGCCGGGCGCTTTCGCACCCGACCCCTCGCGCGACGGCTCAGACCGTCAGCGCGACGGCGGCGTCACTGACGACCGCTTTGCCCGCGAGGCGCCCGAAGGTCATCGACCGCAGGCCCGAGCTGCCCGCGGGGTACTCGTTGTAGAAGATGCCGGCGATCTCCCCCGCCGCGTACAGGCCGGGGACCGGCTTGCCCGCCGGGGTGAGCACGCGGCTCGAGCCGTCGACGCGGAGCCCCCCGTAGGTGAAGCAGATGCGCGGGGCGATCGGCCACGCCGAGTAGGGCCCCTCGGTGAGAGGCGCGGCGAAGTTGCTCTTGGCCGGCGACAGGCCGCGCGTGCCGATGCCGTCCAGGGGCGTGAACGGGTTGATGATGTTCCCCTGGACCGCCGCGTTGAACTCCTCCACCGTCTGCGTGAGGGCGGCGGCGTCGATGCCCAGCTGCGTCGCGAGCTCCGCGATCGTCTCGGCCACGACGGGTTCCGCCGCGCCGTCGTTCATCGCGGTCGCCCAGGGCACGGTGCGCTGGGCGCCGACGTCGATGATGGCGTACGCGGTGCCGATCTGCTTGCGGAAGATCTCGTTGGCCACCCGGTCGAACTGCAGGTCGTACCCCTGGCAAGCCTCGTCCATGAACCGACGGCCGTCGCCGTCGACGAGGATGCCGTAGTACCACGCACCCACGAGCGGTTCCGGACCGGTGACCCGCGGGTCGCACGGCTCGATGTGCGCACCGTCGAACTGTCCGGCCGTGTCCGCTCCCGCCCCGACCGCCATCCGGATGCCGTCGCCGCGGTTGTTGTCGGTTCCCGGCGACACCGTCGTGAGCTGGTGTGCATTGGGAAGGTAGCGGGTCAGCATCTCCGGGTTGCCCTCGAATCCGCCGCACGCCAGCACGACGGCGCGGGACTCCATCGTGACGATGGCGCCGTTGAGGGCCGTCACGACGAGACCGGCGATCGAGCCGTCTTCGGCCACGACGAGCTCGCGCGCGGTCGTCTCGTAGAAGAACGAACCGCCCGCGGCGGTGATTCGGGGCACGTACGCCTCGATGACCGCCCGGCCGCCGCCCTCGATGTTCCAGCTGTGACCCGACGGCGAGAAGGGGCTCGGCGAGCTCGGGGTACGCACCCCCGCCTCGCGCAGCCACCGCAGCGTGGTGGGCACGTTGCTGCCGAACGCCTCGATGTAGTCCTCGTTGGCGCGGGCACCGGCGTTCTCCCGCACGTTCCGCTGCCACGACGGGTCCAGCTCTCCGTCGCCGGTGAGTCGCAGGTACGCGTGCGTCCACGCCGTCGAGCCGCCGCGGTCCGCCGCGGCGGCACGCTCGAGCACCGCGACCCGGAGCGACCGCCCCTCGGCTGCCGCGTCCTCGAGGGCGGCGCGCGCGGCGGACAGACCGGCGAAACCGTGTCCCACCACGACCAGGTCCCACGGACCCTTCAGTTCATCGATGATCCCCATGATCACTCTTTCTTGTCGTCGCTGACAAAAGCACAGGTGACTTCGAGGTCGGGCACGTCGCACGATCGAGCCTGTGCGGCGACCATAAGGCCGCTCGAGCGCGACTACAACTATCTAGTTGATTGAAATCAACTAGATAGTTGACCGCGTGTCGCTCGCGTGCGAGGCTCGACGCACTGCGCCGCCGACCCGAGGGATTTCATGAGCCAGCTCGACCACAGCATTGCCGAACGACACGCGCGCCTCCTGCGCGACGAGTTCGTCGCCGTTCGCGACGAGGCCGCCGCACTCGGCCTCCCCGCCCCCAGGTGCATCGGGAGTCGTTAACACCAGTTCCACGTCATGAGTTGCGGCCCAGTCCCGGACATCGGCCGAGAAGGTGTTGGCGATGACGTAGAGCTTGTCGTCGGGCCAGCGGACTCGCAGCGACTTCAACAACCCGAGGAACTCCTGACGCCGCTTACGATCACGGATCCGGTAGTGGATCTTCCCGGTAGCCAGATCCAGCACACCGAGCAGGTGCCGAACACCGCGGGTGCGGTGGTAGGTCGCCCGCAACCGCCTTGGCTTGTGCCGCGGGAACCAGCCCCGACCAGGGAGGGGTTCCAGCCCTGACCAGCCCGGGGTTGCGAGGAAGCGCTCTCCCTGCGGGGGAGGCGCCCGCGAGGTCGGCATTTCCGCACCCAGCGTCTACCGGCACTTCAAGAACAAGGCCGAACTGGTGACCACAGTGCTCGACGTCACCTACCGCGCACTGGCCGTCGTGATGAGCGAGGCCGGCGGGTCGGCCGCTACCGGCTGATGTTCAGCCTGGAGTACGAGCCCGACCGGCCACCGACCACCGACCACCGACCACGCCTACCTCGCCGAAGTGGTCCCCGGCCGTCGGGCCGAGGCGCAGGACCTGGGTGTCCACCTGTGGACCGCCCTGCACGGTCAGCTCGTTCTGTGGCGCACCCTGCCGAGTTCCGCCGCCGGCAATGAGGCCATCCTGATCGAACTGGAGGAGTCCTTGCTGCGACGCCTGCTCCCGGTACCGGAGGTTCCGAGCCCCGCGGAGTGACAGGCCAGGTCGGCACCCTGCTCCCGGAAGGTGGACGAGGTCGCCCGATCATGCGCCGCTCGATAAGTCATCGCGGCACCTCACGCGGCGTGCCTGTACTCGTTGATGACTCCGCCGCCATCTCGTCGCTCGCGATCCGATGGGCCGCATGAGCGAGCCGGTCGAGGTCCCGCGACGGCCCATTCAGACTCCGGCGACTGCTGCGGTCCGGAGGGCGTCGGGGGTGGTTCCGGTCCAGGTGCGGAAGGCGCGGTAGAAGGAGTTGGTGTCGTCGTAGCCGAGTAGGTAGGCGATTTCGGCGATGCGCATGGTGCTGTTGCCGAGGTAGTGGCGGGCCAGGTTTTCGCGGGTCGTGGCGAGGATTTCCTGGAAGCTGGTTCCTTCGAGCTGCAGTTGTCGTTGCAGGGTGCGGTTGCTGACGGCGAGGTGACGGGTGACCGCGGTCATGGAGCTGCCGCCGGCGGGAAGTGTTTCGTGCAGCGCGGCCCGCACCCGCTCGGCGACGCTGGCCGTCGCCTGCAGGTCGGACAGGCGTCGGCGGAGTTCCGGGGCGAAGAACCGCCAGAGTTGCTCGTTCTCGGTGAGGAACGGGCGGTTCGCGTCGGCGGGCGCGAAGGTGATCGCGTGCGTCTGTCCCTTGTGGACTTCTACGCCGAGGTAGTCGTCCAGGCCGGCGTGCTCGGCAGGCAGCCAGGGATCGACGGCCCGGACCGGCCGGACGTCGTGGCGGGTCGCGATCCGGGCCAGAGCGACCCAGAACACCATCTCGGCGGCGGCCAGCTGGGGCGGCGGGGGCGTGTCCGGCGGCCACCGGAAGCTGATCGTCAAGCCTTCGTCGCCGTTGTCGAGCCGCAGGTGCAGGGGGCCGATGAGGGGCTTGTAGAGGGCGATGCGCTCAGCTGCGGTCCGCAGGTCGGGGCTGCACAGGGCGGCGAAGATCGGCGGGTTGAACATCTCGACCGAGATCGACCGGCCGATCGCGACAGCCAGGTCCGGATCGCCACTCTCGGCGTCGAGCGCCTCCCACAGCCGGAAGTACTCCTCGAGGGGGAGGTCGACCGGGCCGCGGCCGAACAGGTCGGCAGGCAGCTGGGCGCGCCGGAGCACCCGGGTGGATGACACGCCGAGGTCCTTCAGCAGGGCTTTGATGCTGGGATCCAGGGTGAATCGTCCGGTGCTCACGACGGGAGCGTAACGGCCGCCGACAGGCCTGTCACCAACAGATGGCGCCATTCCTCTCGCCAAACGCGCCGCCGAAAGCTGGCGTCATATGCAAGTGAGTTGGCGCACCACGCTAGTGCCTGGCCGCAGATCCACTTCTAGCGTTCACGGCGAAAGGTCACCACGTCCACCGAAAGGATCGCCACCATGACCCGCAAGGTCGCACTCGTCACCGGAGCTTCGTCGGGGATCGGCGAGGCCACCGCGCTCAAGCTGCGCGAGGCCGGCTACACCGTCTACGGCGCGGCGCGGCGTGTGCAGCGCATGCAACACCTGACCGAGCAGGGGATCCGGCTGCTGGCCATGGACGTCACCGACGACACTTCCATGCGGGAAGGCGTCGAGAAGCTCATCGCCGACACCGGCCGGCTCGACGTCCTCGTCAACAACGCCGGCTACGGTTCCTACGGCGCCGTCGAGGACGTCCCCCTGCAGGAGGCCAGGGAACAGTTCGAGGTCAACGTGTTCGGCGCGGCGCGCCTGACCCAGCTTGTCCTGCCGCACATGCGGGCGCAGCGCTCGGGAACCATCGTCAACATCACCTCGGTGGGTGGCCGCATGTGCACCTCACTGGGAGGCTGGTACCACGCCACGAAGTACGCGCTGGAAGCGCTCAGCGACTGCCTGCGCATGGAGCTCAAGCCCTTCGGGATCGACGTCGTGGTGATCGAACCGGGCGGGGTCAAGTCCGAGTGGGGCGGCATCGCCGCGCAGAAGGCCCGGGCCGTCTCCGGCACCGGCCCGTACGCCCCGCAGGCCAACGCCGTGGCCGACTCGCTCAGTTCGGAGGCCAACGAACGCCGCCTGTCCTCGCCGGACTTGATCGCCAAGACCATCGTCAAGTCCGTCCGGGCACGCCGGCCCAAGACGCGCTACGCCGTCGGCTTCGGCGCCAAGCCCATGATCTTCCTGCACAACACGCTGCCCAACCGCACCTTCGACGCCTTCATGCGCCGCGCCACCGGCGTGCCCGCGAACTACGTGCCCGCGAACAACTGACGTATGCCACACCCGATCGATCCGGCACGGCACGCGCGGACCGCCCCCGGCACTTGATCCCTTTCCCCTACGCCTTGCCGAGCACGTGTACCTGTGCGGGCACAACTCGCCGCACACCGCCCTGGCAAAACAGGACCGGCTGACGGCTTCCTGTTGACGTTGATCCCACCGCCTTGGTCGGCTCCCGGGCCTCCTTCCCGAGTTCGCATGGGACCCGGATACAGAATCCACCGGGCTTAGCACGGAAGGGGGCCCGGCCCTCATATCTTCAGGTAGGAGCGGTTCTTGCCTTCTCGGCCCAGTCATCAGCGAGCTGGTCATAGTCCTCATCACTGAGGTAGTCGGAGGCCGCCCTAGGACCTCGCGATTGCCGTCTTCGGTGATGCCGGTGGCGACGACGACGGCTCGGGAGACGAGGCTGAGCGATCGGTTCACCGTGATCGCCGCGCATCAGCGCTGTCATGGCGAATCCTCAGGCGAGTATGTGGACTTCAGCGTCGACCAGTCGGCGCGTGACATCGAGGACCTCATCGACACGCTCGACCTCAGAGATGTCGTTGTGGCCGGTCACAGCCTCGGTTCCCGCGTTGCGCTGCAGATAGCCGCAGACCGGCCGGATCGCACGCTCGGGGTCGTTCTCCTCGATGGGAGCAGGATGGCCGATCTCACTGACGTGTCTGATCTTACGGACGAGCAGTTCAAGGGCTTCGTGCGCAGCGCCTTCGCTGCCTTGCACACCGACCCGGACGCGAAGGGCCGCGCCAAGATGCTCGCGGAAATGGACCGCACGCCCGCCCCGGAGTTCATGAGCTACGGTCAGGCCATCGAGCACTGGGACTCAACCAGTTCGACGCTGCGATCGACCGCATCGGGCCGACCGTTCCCGTACTCGCCCTGCAGGCGACCTACGTCGACGCCGCAACCCCGATGCGTCGTGTTCGCAGCGACGAGACCTCCACGCCATACCTGGACGATCTTGCCGGTCGCATCGCGGACTTCCGAGCCGTTCTCATTCGCGATGCCGGGCACTTCATCATGGACGAGGCAGAGGCGGTCGTGAACGACTCGATCGCAAAGTTCGTCACCAACGTCGCGCTTCGCTCGGCGGGCGTAGAACGATGACGCCCACCTATCGGTAGCTCCTCGAGACCTTGCGGGTCCGCTTCGGCAATGCCAAGAAGGGAGGGCGCCACCGAAACGCCGCAGAGCGCTGACCGTCTGGCAGGGTTACTGGGGCGGGTGAGCCGGAGATGAGCCGTAGCAACCAGGCGGCGGGGACAGCGGACTGGCCCCGCCGCGGTGGGCTTCTAGACCTTCACCATGAGCTTTCCCTCATTGCTGCCGTCAAGCAGCAGAGAGATCGAGTCCGGTGCGTTCTCCAAGCCCTGGATCATGTGAGAGCGGGCGGTGAGGGAACCGTCGAGGTACAGAGTGCGCAGGACGGCGTCGAACTCCTCGTAGCGGTCGGCGTACGCGGCGGCCACGTAGCCCTCCATGCGGGCGCACTTGTACAGCAGGAGCGGGACGTTGGTGAGGCCGTACGCCGCTTCGGGGCCCGAGAGGTCGTACTGCGACATCGCGCCGCAGACGACGATCCGGCAGTTCCACGCCATGTTCGCCAGAACAGCGTCGAGGATCGGGCCGCCGACGTTGTCGAAGAAGAGATCCACACCCTGCGGGCACTTCTCGGCGATAGCCGCTCGCACGTCCGCCGTCCGGTAGTCGATGGCGTCGTCGGCTCCGAACTCCTCCACGATCTGGCGGCACTTGCGCTCCCCGCCGGCGATGCCGATGACCCGGCAGCCCCTCGCCTTGGCGATCTGCACTGCGAGCGACCCGGTCGCCCCCGCCGCCGCGGAGACGACGACCGTGTCCGAGGGCTTGAGCCGGCCGATCTCGACGAGGCCGATCGCGGCCGCCCGGCCGACGTGGGAGAAGACGGACAGATACGCCTCTTCGGGGATGCGTTCGTCCCGGTCGTGGCGCTGGATGTACCGGGGGTCGGCGAGGGAGTACCGCGCCCAGCCCCACAGACCGCTGACCAGGTCACCCCGCTCGAACCCCGCGACGCGTGATGCGACCACCTCTCCCACGGCCGCGCCGATCATGACGTCGCCCACGCCGATCGGGATGAGCGTCGTTTCGGGGTCGAGCTTGAGCCAGTTGCGGGAGGTGGGGTCGATGGAGAGCAGGGTGGTTCTGACCAGGACTTGACCGTCGGCCAGCTCAGGCACTTCGCGTTCCTCCCAGCGCAGGCACTTGGGGTCGTACTTGCCCACGGAAGCTTCCGCGACAACCCAGGCATGAGTCTTCATGAGTATCTGCTTTCTTCGTGGGCGTCACCGTTGACGCCTGGCTCAGGTGACGCTGAATCCGCCGTCCGCCGCCAGCACGTGCCCGGTGACGAAGTCGGCGTCGGGGGAGACGATGAACGCGATGGCGGCGGCGATGTCCTCGGGGCGGCCGAGGCGGCCCACCGGTGTGCGGGTCTTGCGGAGTTCGAACCCGGAGTCGTCGACCACGGCCCTGGCTCCCTCGGTGGGCACGGAGCCGGGCATGACGGCGTTGACCCGTATCCCGTCCCGGCCCAGTTCGCCCGCCGACTGCAGGGTCAGGCTGGTGACCGCGCCCTTGACCGCCGAGTACAGGGCGCCGCCGGGAACACTGCGTATGGCGGCTGGGGAGGACAGGTTGACGATCGCTCCGCCGCCCTGTGCCTTCATGACGGGGATGGCGGCCTGCATGGTCCAGATCGAGGACTTCACCCCGATGCCGAACATCGCGTCGACGGCGTCCTCGTCGAAGTCGACGAGGGGTGCGTACTTGATCCACATGGCGTTGTTGACCAGCGCGTCGATACGTCCCAGGCGCTGGTGGATGTCGGCGAACGCGGCCCGGACGGCGGTGCGGTCGGTGACGTCCAGGGCCAGGGCCTCGGCCTGTCCGCCCGAATCCCGTACCCTTTCGGCGCAGTCGTGCGCGCCCTGTGCGTCGAGGTCCGCCGCGACGACGTGGAAGCCGTCCTTGGACAGCCGAGCGGCGACGGCTCGGCCGATCCCGCGTCCGGCACCGGTCACCACGGCGACCTTGGAAGTGATGGTCATTGATCGTTTCCTTGAGGAGATCTTTGACGGAGTGGGGAGTCAGACGAGCGAGACCTGGAGACGTGTGACCTCCGTAACCGCGTTGTTCTCCCGGGTCGTGAAGTCCTCGGTGAGCCGTAGTCCCGGGAAGCGCTGGGCAACGGCCAGCACCGCTTCGTTGATCTCCAGGCGCGCCAGGTGTTGGCCCAGGCAGTTGTAAGGGCCGGCGCCGAACATCATCTGCCGCACGGTCGGACGGTCCAGGCGCCAGGTCCCGGGGTCGTTGAACACCTCGGGGTCCCGTTGCGAGGCGCGGACCGACACGTACACCCAGGCGCCGGCTTCGATCGGGAACCCGTCGATCTCCACGTCCTCGGCGGCGAGCCGGAAGATCGTGTTGAAGCGCGGGCGCAGTCGGATGGCCTCTTCGGTGGCGGCGGGGATCTTCGCCGGATCGGCGACGACGTCCTGCCAGCGGGAGGGCTCTTCGAGGAGCTTGCCGAAGGTGATGCCGATCTGGTGGACCGTGTTGTCGATGCTGGCCGTCAGGATGGCCACCGCTTCTGCGTGGACCTCCTCCTCGGTCAGATCACCGGCCTCCTCCTGCCTGATCATCGCCGAGGTGAAGTCGTCCCCGAGGTCCCGGCGCCGGGCCCCGATGTGGTCACGGGCGAGAGCGATCGCCTCCCAGGTGGCGTCGATGAACTCCTGCCTGCGGTCGAGTTCGTTGTTGAGTAGCGGGCCGAGCACGCTGTCCGAGAGCCGGGCCACCGTCGGGGCCAGCTCGACGGGGGCCGAGACCAGGTGGCAGTAGAGGCGGGAGGGGATCTTCCACGCGAGCCCGTCGAGCAGAGCGACGTCGGTGGGGTCGTCGACCTCGTCGAGGATGTCGTGGACGGTCTGCCGGACGGTGTCCTTGAGCTTCGAGATCTGCATCGGCCGCAGGAGTTTCGCCAGCGGCACCCGCATCCGCTTGCGCTGATCGCCCTCGGTGGTGGTGACGACCTGGTTCCAGAACCTGCGGAGCTCACCGTCGACGATGCCCAGGTCGTCGAGCCGCTTCAGGAACGAGGGGCCCTTGAGGAGGGACGGGTGCTCCAGGACGCCCAGGCCGGGGCCGTACCTGAGCACCTCGTAACCCCGGTCGCTGCGCGCGATCCAACTCTTGACACGGGCCTTTTCCAGTTCGCGCAGATCGGTGGTGCCCGCGGTGATCCAGGGCACGTCGGTGAGGGTCATCGGTGGCTCCCGGGTCACAGGGCGGCGCCGACGACGATGTCGGCGAGTCGTTCGAAGCGTTCGATGTTGCGGGCCTGGGGCAGCAGACCGGCGGTCAGGCCGACGAACGTGATGTCCAGCTCGGGATCGATCCAGAAGACCATGCTGCCCGCACCGTAGTTGCCGAAGGTCTCCGGCGAAGTGAGCGTGCCGAGCTGGTGGTTGACGAGCTCGGAGCCGCGGACGTTGAAGCCCAGGCCCATGTTGGCCGGGGGCGGCGGGTAGCCCGCGCGCAGGGCGACCGCCTTGTACAGCTCGTTGGGCAGGTCCCCGGTCCACACCCGACGGGCCATGCGCACGGTCCGGGGGGAGAGGATGCGCGCCTCCCCGAGGGCGCCCTCGCCCCGCAGCATCTCGGCGAGACGGAACAGGTCGCCCGAGGTGGAAGAGGCGCCCGCCCAGGTGCACTCGTTGCGCTCCGCGGTGAAGAGCCCGAACTCGTCGTCGTTCTCGTGGGACAGCACCTTGATCGGGACGGTGCCGCGCGTGTCGGGGACGAGGTGCCGGGCCCGGGACTCGGGGCGGATGCCCAGAGTCGTGTCGCGCATGTCCAGCGGGTCGAAGAGGTCCTGGTGCAGGATCTCGGTGATGGAGCGTTGCTGCGGGTCGGTGCGGACCAGGGCCGTGGCGAGCAGGGCGTGGTTGGCCATGGGCGCGTAGTCGCACCGGGTGCCGGGCTCGCTGGTGCCGTGGATCAGCTCGCACACGGCGGCGAACGTCTCGTCCAGACGGTCCCAGGGCTGCCCGGCCTTCGGCTCCCAGACACCCGGCATGCCGGTGGTGTGAGTGAGGAAGTGCAGGATCGTGGCCCGGTCCCGGGGCGGGCCGGCGAACTCGGGCACCAGGTCGACCATCTTGGTGGTCAGCCCGAACTGGCCCCGCTCGACGGCCCGTAGCACGAGGACATTGATGAACGCCTTCGTCACCGAGAACACTGAGAAGACGGAGTCCGTGCGGACCGGGACGGTGCCGTCGGCATCGCCGTGGCCGATCGCGACGTCCAGGGCGGTCTCCCCGCCCCGCGCGATGCGGAAGGCGCCGCCGTAGTAGAGCCCTGACCGCACATCACGTTCGACGACCTCGCAGAAGTGGTCTAGGCGGTCCTGGGCGAAACCTGTCTGGCCCATCGGTGGGTGTTCTCCTCACAAGTTCCGGAACTAGAGATCGAGTGCGATCTCGGCGGTCAGGGCCCTGGAGACGCAGATCAGCATCGTCTCGCCGATTCCCTTCTCCTCGGCCGACAGCACCGAATCCCGGTGGTCCGCCCGACCGCGGAGGATCGCCGTCTCGCAGGTGCCGCACGTGCCCTCGCGGCACGAGTAGTCGACGGGCAGCCCGTGCCGCTCGGCCACGTCGAGGATCGACGCGTCGGCGGGCACCTCCGCCGTGATCCCGGAGCTCGCGAAGGTCACGGTGAAGGGCCGGTCGACGGAGGGGCCGGGCTCCCGGGGCGCGAACCGTTCGACGCGCAGGCTCCCCGCCGGCCGAGAGGTCATGGCGGCCTCCACGGCCCGCAGCAGGCCTTCCGGCCCACAGGCGTACATGAGACAGTCCTCGTCGACGCCGTCGAGGAGCTTTTCGATGTCGGCGACGCCGGACTCCTCGTCGACGTGCACACGCACATGCCCGTCGAACGGGCCCAACTCGTCGAGGAACGCCATCGATTCACGGGACCGGCCCAGATAGGTGAGCCGCCAGTCCGTTCCGCGCTCCACGCACTCCCGCACCATCGGCAGGATCGGTGTGATCCCGACGCCGCCCGCCATGAAGTGGTGGCGGGCGGCCGGGACCAGCTCGAAGTTGTTGCGCGGCCCGCTGACGGTGATGTGCTCACCGAGGTGCAGGTGCTCGTGCACCCAGGCCGACCCGCCGCGCCCGGCCGGTTCGAGGAGCACGCCGAGGCGGTACGTGGTGGGGTCGGACGGGTCTCCGCACAGCGAGTACTGGCGTTCCAGACCGGTCGGCAGATGCAGCGTCAGGTGAGCGCCGGGAGCCCAGGCCGGCAACGCGGCGTCCTCCGGGTGCTCCAGCACGATCCCGGCCACCGTCGACGAGGCGGCGAAGCGGTCCCGTACCCGCAGGCGCAGTTTGTCGATGGTCACGGCCTGGCCTGCTCGGGTGCCGGGCCGCCCTTCAGCCATGCGATGCGCTGCTCCAGCGCTGCTACGGAGTCCTCAGGGCGTACGACGACGAAGAACCGGTTCTCGTGAAGAGCGTCCACGACCAGCTCGGCGAACTCCGCGGGCTCCAGCCCGATCTGGGCGGTGACCGCGCGAATCGTGTCCAGCACCTTGCCGCGCAGCGCGTCTCCCTCGCTGGAGGGAACGTTCTCGGGCCGGTTGCGCTCCGCCTCCGGCATCCGGGTCTTGGCGATCGGCGCGAGGAACGACACCCGCACGGATTCGTTGTTGGCCCGCAGCTCCATGTCGAGGCTCTCGCTCAGACCGAGGACGGCGAACTTCGACGTGATGTACGGGGCAAAGGTCGGCAGCTGGGCCGAGAAGGAGGCACCGGAACCGGTGTTGACGATGTGCGCCTCCTCCTGCTGCCGCAGCAGGGGCAGGAAGACCCGGCAGCCGTGGATGACGCCCCAGAGGTTGACGTCCAGGACCCACTTCCAGCTCTCCGCCGCGATGGCGGAGAACTCGGCGCCGGTCTCGACGCCCGCGTTGTTGCACAGGACGTGCACGCCGCCGAACGCCTCCACGGCCGCGTCGGCCAGCCGCTGGACCTCCTCCTCAAAGCGCACGTCCGTACGGACCGCGATCGCCTCGCTGCCCCGGGCACGGATCCGCTCGACGGCCTCCTGCAGGGGCGTGTCCTCGACATCGGCGAGGACGACCTTCATCCCCTCCTTCGCGAACCTCTCGGCCAGGCCCAGGCCCACACCACTCGCGGCTCCTGTCACGACGGCGACCTTGCCCCGCAACGACTTCATCGTCTTCCTTCCGTCATTACCCGGTGGTGAGGTGATCCTCGAATTCCTGCCGCATGGCGCCGTAGCGCAGAACTACGCGTTGGCAGTACGCGTTTCGCCCGCGGCGGCCGCCGCCGGCTCGTACTTGCTCGGGATCGTCGACACGTCGAACTTCTCGTTGCGGACCGGATCGACGAGGTACGGGAAGCGGGCGACGGTGGCCCGGATTTCCTTCTGGCGGGTGCCGGGATCGCCCCACAGCACGACGACCTCGGTGCCCTCGTCGGCGACGGCGGTCTCCACCGTGGCGAGCGAGAGCATCTCGCCGGAGTGCACGCTGAAGCACCGGCCGGACGACGTGCCGACGTCCCGCCCGCCCACCAGGACGCGGTCCGCCCACAGGCTCTGCTGGTGCTCGCGGTCGCCGACCTCGTACATGAAGTGATTGGGCATGTTCATGTACGGGTGCTCCGCGCCCTTGCGGAACTGCGACTGGTACACATCGGCGATGTCCTCGGGGTTCCAGACCAGGGTGACCATGGTCCTGGCCGCCGCCGCGGCCTCCCGCGCCAGCGCCTCGCACCCGATGAAGTCGTGGTCGAACTTGACCATGTGCCCCCAGCCCAGCTCGTACGGGGTCCGGTACCGGCGGTCCAGGTCCTTACCCGCGCTGCCGTGCAGCCGCAGGTCCTTGCCGATCGGCGGGAAGCCGAGGCCTGCGAAGAACGCCTGGAGGTTCTCGTCCTCGCCCCAGGGCAGCGGGAAGTGGTAGTACATCTGCCCGAAGCCGCCTTGGGTGTGCTGGCACATGTAGGCCTGCACGCCCATCTTGCGGATCCCGTACTCCTCGCCGGCCGCCATCAGCGCCTCGTACACGGGGATGGCGTGTTCCACCGGACCGTGCACCTCGTAGGCGAGGGTGCCCGACATGCCAATCCGGATGACCCGGACCTCCGCGCCGGCGATCGTCGCCAGGCGGTGCCGGAGGAACTTGATGTCGTGCAGGTTCTCCTCGGCGGCGCCCTCCAGCACCTCCAGCGAACGCGGGCCGCTGAGCTGGAAGAGGAAGACCCGGCCGGTGAGGTCCTCGGCGGTCACATCGAGGTCGGGGCGCTGCGCCAGCCGGTAGCCCAGGTAGGGCGAGAGCCAGTACGTGACGAAGTCGTCCTCGGCCAGCCGCAGCAGCATCCCGTGCGCGGCGACCCGGCCCTGATCGTCCGTCATGATCGCGTGCCGGGACGCGCCCACCCGGAAGGTGGCGAGGCTGTTGACGCACACACTGGACAGGAAGGCCAGCGCGTCCGGTCCGGTCAGCCGCAGCGTCGGCGAGGGGTTCAGGTGGCCGTGCAGCGACACGGTCGTCGTCGCGGCCAGCACCTCGTCCCGCCAGCCCGTGTACTCCCACGCCTCCGCGTCGCCGCCGAAGCACCAGGCCGCCGTCTCGTGGAACTGGACGATGGGGTCGTACGGCACGAACGGGGTGTGGGGAAAGGTCTTGCTCTGCGGCATCTCGGCCATGTCGAACCTCTCTGGCTCGGTGCGGTACGACGCTGTGGTCGGCACCGGTGAACGGCTCCCTCTCCCTGGATGAAGTCCTGCGGAGAAGTCCCGTGGATGCTGCGCCCGGCCCAGGACCGCCAGATAGGGCAGAACTACGCGTTAGCGGTACCTGCTCCAGGTACGAGGCCCGCCGCGGGACGCAGGCGTCGGTTAGCGTGCGACGGCAGACAATCGTCGGCTGTCAGCTGTCAGACATCTTTGCGGGCCGCTGGGCAGACCGACGCGGGGACACTTCGAAGGACGACGCATGACTGCAGGAAGACTCGACGGCACCGCCCTGGCCCGCCAGGTGAGCGAAGAGGTCGCGAAGGGAGTGGCGGCGTTCCGGGCCGCGGGCGGTACGACGCCCGGACTCGCCACCGTGCTCGTGGGCGACGACCCGGCATCGGAGGTGTACGTCCGCAACAAGCGTCGGCTGTGCGTCGAGGCGGGCATGCTCGACCTGCACCGCCGTCTTCCCGCCACTGCCGAGCAGGCCGAAGTCGCAGCGCTCATCGACGAGTTGGCGGCGGACCCGGCCGTCTCCGGCATCCTGCTCCAGCTGCCGCTCCCGGCGCACCTGGACGCACCGACGCTGGTCGAGCGCATCCCGGCGGCCAAGGACGTCGACGGCCTGACCACGACGAGCGCCGGCCTTCTGGCCCAGGGGCGCCCAGGCCTGCGCCCCTGCACCCCGGCCGGCGTGATGCGGATCCTCGACGCGTACGACGTTCCCCTGGAGGGAACCCACGCCGTGGTCGTGGGCCGGTCGGTGCTCGTGGGGCAGCCCATGGCACAGCTGCTCCAGCAGCGGAACGCCACGGTCACCGTGTGTCACTCGCGCACCCGCGATCTTGTGGGGATGTGCCGGTCGGCCGACGTCCTCGTGGTGGCCGCCGGCAAGCCGGGGATCATCGGCGCCGATGCGGTCGCCCCGGGCACCACCGTGATCGACGTCGGCATCCACCGCGCCCCCGACGGTCTGATCGGCGACGTGGACGCACCGGCCGTCGCCGAGGTCGCTGGCCTGCTGACCCCCGTGCCCGGCGGAGTCGGCCCGATGACCATCGCCATGCTGCTGTCCAACACCCTGGCGGCCGCGACCGCCGCACACCCGAGGGACTGACATCGTGCCCCCAGCGCCCCGTAGCCGCCCGTTGTTCTCCGCAGAGCGATCCGCCGAGGTCGTGACCCAGGCCTTCAGCGACACGCCGGATGCACGACTGCGTACGGTGATCACCGCACTGGTCGAGCACCTGCATGCCTTCGCGAAGGAAGTCGACCTCACTCAGGCGGAACTGGACACCGCGATCGACTTCCTGACCCGGACCGGCCACGCCTGCACCGACGTACGGCAGGAGTTCCAACTGCTCTCCGACGTCCTCGGCATGTCGATGCTCGTCGACTCCCTCGACCACGCAGGCCCCGGCCCGACGACGACCGAGTCGACGGTGCTCGGCCCGTTCCACATGGTCGACTCCCCGCCGCGCGCCCTCGGCGACTCCATCTCCCTCGCCGAGGGCGGCGAACCCACCCTGGTCACCGGCCAGGTCCTCGGTCCCGACGGCCGCCCGCTCGGAGGGGCGCTCATCGACGTGTGGCAGGCGGATGAGAAGGGGTTCTACGACGTCCAGCGTCCCGGCGAGGTCCCGGACCGCAATCTGCGCGGCCTGTTCACCTGCGACGAGCAGGGCCGGTTCCACTTCCGGACGATCCTGCCCGCGGCTTACCCGATCCCCGACGACGGCCCGGTCGGGCAGCTGCTCGAAGCCACTGCCCGGCATCCCTACCGACCGGCGCACATCCACTTCATCGTCGGCGCCGAGGGCCACCAGCCGCTGACCACCCATGTGTTCGTCGCGGGCTCCGACTACCTGGACTCCGACGCGGTGTTCGGGGTCAAAGAGAGTCTGGTGCTGGACTTCGAGGAGGTGAGCGGAGGCGAGTTGGCCGCCGCGCACGACCTCCCCGTGCCGTTCCGGCACGCGCATGTCGAGATCGCCCTGCGACCCGAGGAGGGATGAGGGTGCCTGACCTCCCGAAGGACGTGTTCGTCCACGAGCAGCGAGCGGGCCGGGTGGTCTTCCGTGACGGCGCGCTCGACGACCTCGCGGCCGAGACGGACCGGCTCGGACTGACCAGGGTGGCGGCAATCGCCGGCCCCCGCCATGCCGGGCGCACGGCGGACGTTCTCAGTTCCCGGCTGGTGACCGCCGTCGAGGACGCGCGTATGCACGTTCCCGTGGAGCAGGCCGAGGCGGTGCGGGCCCAGTGTGCCGACGCGGAGGCCGACGGACTCGTGGCCGTGGGCGGCGGCTCGGCGGTCGGCCTGGCCAAGGCCGTCGCGCTCACCCTGGGCATCCCGATCGTGGCCGTTCCGACGACGTACTCGGGCTCTGAGATGACCCGGGTGTGGGGCATATCCCGGGACGGCGTCAAGCGCACCGGCCGCGACCCCGTGGTCGCGCCGCGCACCGTCCTGTACGACCCGGCCCTGTTCGCCACGTTCCCGGCCGTACTGGCGGTCCCCTCGGCCTTCAATGCCCTCGCGCACGCGGTGGAAGCGCTCTACGCCCCGGACCGCACGCCCATGACCGACCTGGTTGCGGGGGAGGCGGTACGGCGGATCATCGGTGCCCTGCCACGACTCGCGACCGATCCAGAGGCCCGGTCGGAGGCCCTTCGCGGAGCGTGGCTGTCCGGGGCCGCCCTGGACTCGACCACGATGTCCCTGCACCACAAGCTGTGTCATGTACTCGGTGGGCTCGGCCTGTCGCACGCCTCGGCGCACACAGTCGTGCTGCCGCACGTGCTCGCCTACAACGCCGGCGCCGCCCCGCAGGCCGCGGACGTGGTCGCAACGGCCCTGGGCAGGCCGGGCGCGGAGGCCGGTCTCGCGCTGCACGAGCTCGCCGTGACCATGGCGGCACCGACCCGGCTGCGCGATCTCGGACTGCGCCACGACGCCCTCGACGACGTGGCCCGCGGCGTGCTGGCCTCCCCCTACGCCAATCCGGCCCCCGTGGAGGAGACGGCGGTGCGCGCCCTTCTCGAACGCGCGTGGCGCGGTTCCGTTCCCGGCAGTCTGTGACCGCGGCCGCCGAACCCGTGTGCCGGACACACCCGTGTGACGGACAGGTAGAGGCGCCGCTGACCACCCGGGTCATCTCTCCGTTGGTCAGCGGCGCCTCAGTGCGCAACTTGTGTTCGCGCCAAGTCAGCCGGAGACGCCATCCCACGGGTCGTGCGACACCTGAACCATGAGCTTGCCCTGGTTGCCGCCGGTGAGGAGCAGCTGCAGCGCGGACGCCACCTGCTCCATGCCGGCCACGACGTGCGGACGGTGCCGGACGGCCCCGGTCATGGACAGCCGACCCAGCTCACCGAAGATCGCCTCGTAGCGGTCGACGTGGTCCGGCGGGATGAAGCCCTCCATCCGGGCACTGGCCAGCACGAGGCGGAACGTGTTCTTCAGCCCGTAGTGCTGGGACGGATCGGGAAGGTCGTACTGCGACATCGCCCCGCACAGCAGCACGCGCGCCCGCTTCGCGAGGTGGAGTAGGACGGTGTCGAGCATCTCGCCCCCGACGTTGTCGAAGTACACGTCGACACCCTCGGGGCACAGTCGGCCCAGTGCCTCGTCCACACTCTCCGAGCGGTAGTCGATGGCACCGTCGAGTCCGAGGTCGTCGAGCAGGAACCGGCACTTCTCCTCGCCGCCGGCGATCCCGATCACCCGGCAGCCGTAGGCCTGGGCGATCTGTGCCGCGATCGTCCCCACCGCCCCGGCGGCAGCCGAGACCAGGACCGTCTCGCCCGCCTCCGGCTTGGCGATCTCACCCATCCCGATCATCGCCACCAGGCCGATGTGGGAGAAGACGGTCAGGTGGGCACTCAGCCGCACCCCGGGCTGCCGCTCGATCCTGGTCGGCGGAATCGGCCCTCCGGCACCGGTCGTGAGGACCGGATGCGTCGACCAGTCCGCCAGCGCGGAGACGACGTCGCCGGGCGCGAAGTCCGGTGCGCGCGTCTCCTCGACGACACCCAGGACGACGCCCTTCATCACGTCGCCGACGTCGAGGGGCACGACGTACGCCGCGTCACCCAGGCGCAACTGCGTGAGGTATGAGGGGTCGAGCGAGAGGTACACGGTGCCCACCCGGATCTCGCCCTCTTCCAGGGGGCGCTGCGGCCGCTCCTCCAGGCGCAGGCAGTCCGGCGTGTAGTGGCCCACCGAGGGTTTCTGGATGACCCAAGCCTGTTCGCGGGGCAGCTGTTCGGCGCTGCTCGCCGATGCGGTGGCCATCTCAGTCCATCATCTCTGCGGCGGCGCGGAAGACGCGCAGCTCGTCGCCGAACCAGCCGCTGACCCACTCAGTGGTCCACCGCCGCTTTTGGAAACGCCAGCCCTTCCCGGTCTTCACCAGGACGTCGGTGTGCCAGCCCTGGACCTGGAAGGCCCGGACCTCGCCCTGGTCGTTGCGACGTGCCCACGGGTTGATCGTCTTGGCCTTGACGTGCGCGATCGTCCGCTCGTCGTCCTCGAAGTCGATGACCTGGTTGACCGAGATGTGGAAGACGTGGTCGAAGCCTTCGCCGGTCAGGAACCCACCGTCCCTGCCCTGCTCCCAGGTGAAGGGGGCGGGCAGACCGGCGTCGGTGTAGTCGATCACGCAGTCCGGCAGGAACACCTCGTCGAGCAGGTCGGCCCGCTTGGCGTCCGCGGCGTGCACGTAGCGGCCGTAGAGCTCGATGATCTCGAGACGGTCGGCCAGTTCCTCGAGTTTCATGACGCCACCGCCTCGGGCTGCTCGGCGCCGACCTCCGCCATGACCGTCTCTGCGTAGCGGACCAGCCCGTCGCGCACCTCTTCCTGGGAGGAGCCGTTCGGAACCACGAACACGCGCGAGACGCCGAGTTCCTCGTATCCGCGTACGACGTCGGCGGTGAGGTTCTGGGTGGCGCCGGCGCTGATCTCGATCTCGTCGTAGTCGCGTCCGAGCTTGTCGCACTCGGCCCGCATCGTCTCCAGCAGGGGCGCCATGGCCTCCGGTCCGGGGACGGCGGGGAAGAACCCGTTGCCGTAGCGGGCGGCGCGCTTGGCGGCCAGTTCGGTGTGGCCGCCCACGTGGATCGGGACCCCGCCCTTCTGCACCGGCTTCGGGGAGGAGTAGATCGGCGGCCAGTCGAAGAACCGGCCGTGGAACTCGCTGGGTGACTCGCTCCACAGCGAGCGCATCGCCGCCACGGACTCCCGCGCCCGTGCCGCGCGGTTGTCGAAGTCACGGTCGAGGGCCTGGTACTCCTCACGCAGCCACCCGACCCCGACGCCGAGCATCAGGCGTCCCTGGGAGAGCGTGTCGAGTGTGCCGCAGATCTTGGCGAGTTGGATCGGGTGGTGCTGCGGAAGGATGCAGACCCCGGTGGCCAGCCGCAGCCGCGTGGTGACCGCTGCCGCGTACGCGAGCGGGGTGAAGGGGTCGGGGAGAGGAGCCTCCGACGGTGCCTCGATCCGGCCCGTCGGGCTGTAGGGGTAGACGGAGGTGTAGTTCTCCGGGATGGCTGGATGTTCCACGGACCAGATCGACTCGTAGCCGAGTTCCTCCGCGGTCCGTGCGAGGCTTGCCAGCCCGCCCGGCTCCATCGACGCTCCGATGGTCGCGAATCCGATGGCGAATTTCATTCGTCCTCCTGCCGTGCTGGGTTCCGAAGGGGGATCGGTCAGAAGGCGACGACGACGCCGTCCACCGCGAGGGCCGCGCCCGCCAAGTACGAGGCGGCGTTGCTGCACAGCCACACCACCGACTCGGCGACCTCCTCGGGCTGCGCGAACCGGCGGATCGGCGTCAGGGACAGGAGCTGGTCCTTGATCTCCTGGGGCAGGTCTTCGGTGAACGGTGTGGCGATCGGGCCCGGGAGGACCGCGTTGACACGGATGCCGTCGGCGGCGTAGTCCACCGCCGCGGCCTTGGTCAGGCCGACGACACCGTGCTTGCTGGCAACGTTAGGTCGACAGGCCGCCCGGACGCGCCACCAGCCCGGACGCGGAGGCCGTGTTGACGATCGCGCCGCCCTTGGCGCTCATGGCCTTGATCTCGGCGCGCATGCACAGCCAGACGCCGGTCAGGTTGATGCCGATGACACGGTTCCAGTCGGCTTCGGTGACGTCGGCGAGGCGGGTCACCTCGCCTTCCACACCGGCGTTGTTGTGCGCGAAGTCCAGTCGGCCGAAGCGGTCGACCACGGCGCCCACGGCGCTCTCGACGGACTCCGCGTCGGACACGTCGACGATGAACACCTCGGCGGAACCGCCGATCGCCTTGATCTCCTTGAGTGTCTGCGCGGCCAGGTCGCCGTTGATGTCGAGGACGGCGACCCGTGCCCCGCGGCGGGCGAAGGCGTGGGCGGTGGCGCGGCCGATGCCGCCGCCTCCCCCGGTGACCAGGGCGACCCGTCCGGCCATGTCCTGCTGTGCGGTCTGCATGGGAGCGCCTTTCATGAGGAGAGACCGACGGAGTCCAGCCACCGCAGGACGACGTCGAGGATGTCGTGGTTGTTGAGTTCGAGGACCATGCCGTGGCCGTTGCCGCGCACGTCGTGGTCGGCGAGCCGGATGTGGTCGGCGCGCGCTCCCACCTGGCGCAGGTAGTCCGCGACGGCCCCCGCGCCCCCTCCCAGCGGCGAGGCCTCGGCCTCGACGACGGCCACCGGCAGCCCCCGCAGCCCCGGAACGGTCCATGTCGACCCCTCGCGCAACTCCTGCGGAGCGCTCACGGCCGGTTCGTAGGGGAGGGGAGCGGAGGTGAGTCCCCAGTCCAGGGACAGGCCCATCTGCGGCGCGTTCAGGAAGGGCGGTCCCGGCGGTTCGAGGGCCACCACGGCCTTGACCAGGTCCGGGCGGGCGGCGGCGGCCAGCCAGCCGGCCGGTGCCCCCAGGGAGTGGGTGATCAGCACGGCGGGGCCGATGCTCTCCAGCAGTTCGATCAACCGGTCGCCGTCCCGCTGCTGGGCGGCTGCCTGGTCCAGCGGGACGCTCGCAGAACTCGCCGCGAGATTGACGACCGCGGGGTCGTCGGGCCCGCCCGGCCCCGGCCACTGGGTGTGCCGGGGGTCGGCGCCGGCGGCGAAGATCCCCGCCGTCATCTCCAGCGTCGGCGCGGGTCCGCGTTTCTCGCCTTCCGGGGCGGTGCCTGCCGCGCGCCCGTATCCGGGCCGGTCGACGACGTACACCGACCGGCCCCGCTCGACCAGCAGCGGGGCCCATCCGGGGCGACTGTCCGGGGTGCCGAGCCAGTCGGTGCCCTGACCGCCACCGCCGTGGACGAGCACGACCGGGGTGGAGCTGCCGGGCCCCTCCGGCTTCTCCCACTCGACGTACATCGCGCCGCTGAGTCCTCTGCCCATGGGGGTGTCGGTGCGGCTGCCTCCCACCCAGCGAAAGCCCCGGCTCATGACGCCTCCACCGGAACGAGCTGCGGGGAGCGCAGCTGTGCCATGCCGAGCTGGGCGGCGCGGACCTTCTCCGGATCACCCGCGACGGAGCGCGGCCCGGCCAGGTCCGAGTCGAGTTTCGCCGGATCCGTCGAGTGGTAGACGAGCCGCTTGAACTGGCTGGCCATGGGCGAGGCGATGTCCAGGAACTTCTGCCGCCGGTCCTCGGCGTAGCGGTCGAGCACGTCGGCAGGAGCTTCCCCGCGGACGACGGCAGCCAGCGCCGGGTACAACACGTACAGGTCGAGCAGGCCGCAGGTCAGGCCCAGGCCGCCGGTCGGGTTGGTGGCGTGCGCGGCGTCCCCGGCCAGCAGCACCCGGCCGACCCGGTACCGCTCGGCGGACCGCTGGTGCAGCCGGTAGGGCGAGTGATGCACCAGCTCGAAATCCTTGGAGCCGGGCAGGAAGGCATCGAACCAGGCGGTCATCCGCTCCAGGACCTGCTCGGCAGGCAGGTCGGCGTCCTCGGCGTACGTCACCCGCCACAGGCCCTCGTCGTCGATCTTCGCGACAACCGCGCCGTACCGCGGATCGACGACCATGTTGGCGTCGTTGAACCCGTACGCGTCGAACGGGTAGCGGACGTTGGTCGCCACGAACCGCTCCGGCCACGTGATGCCGTCGAAGCCAAGGCCCAGGGACTTGCGGACGGTGCTGCTCGCGCCGTCGGTGCCGACCACCCAGGAGGCGGTGTACTCGATGGGCCCGTCCGGGCCGTCGGCGGTGACGCGGACCCCGTCGTCGTTCTGGGCGAGTCCGGTGACGGCGGTGTTCCAGTGGACCGAGACACCGGGCTGTTTCTCAAGGTGGCGCAGGGTGATCTCGCCGAGCCGGTCCTGGCCCAGGTGGATGTTGTTGTACGGGCGCCCGGTGGTCTCCTCCAGCGAGACCTTGCCCCACTCGATGACCTCGCCGGTGCGCAGCACTCGCAGGGTCAGCCCGTCGAGGGAGCGCACGCCTTCGCGCTCCATGTCGGGAAGGACCCCGAGTTCGGCCAGTCCGTCGAGGACGAACCACAGATAGGTCATGGCCCGCGGCGAGTCGCCGATGGCGGAGTCGCGTTCGAGCACGGTCACGTTCAGTCCCGCCTGGGCGAGCCCGAGTGCGGTGAGTAGGCCCACCGGACCCGCGCCGACGACCAGAACGTCGGTGGACGGCTTTGTCACTGTCGTATCTCCCAGCGGGCTTCAGAAGACGATGGTCTGGTTCTCGTGCCGGACGATGCGGTCATCGCAGTGCCAGCGCACCGCGCGCGACAGCACCGCCCGCTCCACGTCGGCACCCAGGCGCACGAGGTCGGCGGTGGTGTGCTGATGGCTGACCCGTACGACGTCCTGGTCGATGATCGGGCCCTCGTCGAGGTCCTCGGTCACGTAGTGCGCGGTTGCCCCGACGAGCTTCACGCCCCGCTCCTTAGCCCGCCTGTAGGGGGCCGCGCCGATGAAGGCGGGCAGGAAGGAGTGGTGGATGTTGATCAGGGGCGCTCCGACCTCCGAGAGGAAGGTCGGGGTGATGATCTGCATGTAGCGGGCGAGGACGACCAGGTCGACGTTGCCCTTGAGGAGTTCGAGCTGGCGCTGCTCGGCCTCAGCGCGGTTGTCGCGGGTGGCCGGGGTGTGGATGAACGGCACACCGAACGGGCGGATCTCGTCGGCGAGGTCGGGATGGTTGCTGATCACCATCGCCACGGTCATGTCGAGCTCGCCGCGCCGGTTGCGCCACAGCAGGTCCAGGACGCAGTGGTCGGTCTTCGACACCATGATCGCGACCCGCTTCAGCTTCGACGCCTCCGTCAGCCGGAAGTCCATCCCGAAATCGGCCGCCACCGTCTCGCCGAACTCCCGCTCGAACTCGGCGCAGGCGGCGCTCAACCCGGGCAGGCGAAAGGCGGTGCGCTGCAGGAACATGCCGCCGACCGGCTCCGTGGAGTACTGGTCCAGCGACACGATGTTCGCGCCCGCCTCCGTGAGGAAGGTGCTGACGGCGGACACCACCCCGGGCCGGTCCGGGCAGCGGATGAGCAGTCGCCCCAGGTCCTGGGTCGGCGAAGCGGACTGCGGGAAGCCGGCGTCCGGCGCCGGCCGGGTGACCTTGGCGTCGGTTTCGGTTACGTCGACGGACATGACGGTCCTCCTTGACTGTCGATGAGGGTGGTTCGGGCGCGGTCGCGCGCGGTGATTCAGGCGCGGTCGCGCAGCCGACTCGGCCAGATCCCGGACTTGCCGGGCGCGAGGATCCCGTTCGGGTCCATGGCGTCCTTGATCGTCTCGGCCAGCCTGCGCTGGGCGTGGTCGCCGAACGCGAACTGCTCCGCCACAAGATCCATGTGCTGGAGGTTGGTGCGGTACGGCGCGTAGCCGATCGCGGCCAGCTCCTTGACCAGGTCGGTGTACCCCTCGTAGACGCCGCGGGTCTGCTCCTCGTCGCGGGGGTCGAAGAAGGTGGTGCTGATGTGCAGCGCGCTGCGGGGGGTGAGGTACAGGCCGTTGACGTAGGTGTGGCCGTGCCGGGCGTAGAGGGAGCGGATGAGCTTCTCCGCGCGGACCACCGCGTCGCCCTGGCACGGGCCGACCGGCGAGAAGTCGAGGTGGCCCGTCACCTCGCCGTAGGGCAGCATCTTCGGGTCGAGCAGGTCCATGTCCGGGATGCCGCGCTGGACTCCCTCGTCGTGGTTCGCGGGCCCGGCAAGGTCCGTGGCGTCGAAGGTGCGGCGGACGACCTCCACCCCCGGTATCGCACGCAGCGTCTCCTCGATCACCGCGAACTGGGCGTCGACCATCGCCGTCCGGCCGTACAGGGCGAAGCGCGCCGACCAGCCGTCGCTGTCGGGGTCGAGGAAGAAGTTGCCGCTCTCGTCGATCTCCACACCGCGGTTGAGCATCGGCAGGTTCTCGATCGTGCGGTCGAGCATGAGCCCGCGCAGCGCGTCGACGACCTTGCCGAGGGTCTCGTAGCCGTGGAAGCGGGCCCAGCAGGCCGCGTAGGTCTCGGGGCGGCGCATGAGCGACCAGCCCGCGCTGGTGACGATGCCGAGGTTGGACTGCTGGAACAACCCGCCGAAGGAGGGGCCGTAGCTGTGCGGGTAGGTGTACCGGGCCGGGTTGCCCTCCATCGCGCCCATGCCGGTGCGCAGCAGGGACCCGTCGGGCAGGACCACCTCGAGGCCGCAGAGGTTGCGCGCGTGGTCGCCGAACGGCGTGTAACCGATGCCGTACTCTAGGGAGTTGCCGATGACACTACCCCATCCCAGGTCCGGGATGGAGGTCCACAGGTCGCCGCCGTCCTTCTGCAGACCGTCGAACAGGTCCTGCCAGCGCACGCCCGGCTGGACGACCGCGTAGGCGAGATCGTGGTTGATCTCTAGGATCTTGTTCATCTGCCGCAGGTTCACCAGCACGCTGCCGCGCAGCCGCGGGGCCGGGCCGCCGTAGGTGTTGTTACGGCCCTGGCTGAACGTCGACAGCGGCACCCCGTGCTCATTGGCGATCCGGACGACGGCCTGCACCTGCTCGGTACTGGTGGGCAGCAGCGCGGCCGAGGCGTCGAACTCGTCGGACTCCCGGTAGGTGTAGGGGTCGCGGAACTCGCGCAGAGCCGAGGGTTCACTGATCACGGCGGCGTCGCCGAGTTCGGCGGTGAAGGCGGCGAGCGCCTTGTCGAGCGCGGCCGGGGTCGTCCCGCGGGGAACCGTCGTCATGCCAGTGCCTTTCTCAGGGATGAACTATGGATATGTGCGGATGTGAAATGTGTGAACTGTCGCGCCACCCGGACCGCGTCCGCGGTGGAGGCGACGTCATGCACCCGGACGCACCAGACGCCGGACGCCGCGGCCAGGGCGGACACTGCGGCCGTGGCCCGGTCGCGCTCAAGAGGCGGCGGCGGTGGGCCGCCCTTCGCGAGCAGTGCGCCCAGGAAGGACTTCCGTGACGCTCCGACCAGCAGTGGACGTCCCAGCGCCCGCACCTCGTGCAGGCGGCGGAGGATCTCCCAGTTGTGCTCGGCGGTCTTGGCGAAGCCGAGGCCCGGGTCGAGCACGACGCGGTCGGGGTGGACCCCCGCGTCGGCGAGGACGGCGAGGCGTCCGCCGAGTTCGGCCATCACCTCCGCCACGGCGTCGTCGTAGTGCGCTTGCTTCTGCATATGTGCACTGTTTCCACGCCAGTGCGTCGCGACATACGGCACCTCCGCCTCGGCGACGACGGGTGCCATGTCGGGGTCCGCGAGCCCACCGCTCACGTCGTTGACGAGCGAGGCGCCCGCCTCGACCGCTGCGGCCGCGACCCGCGCGCGCATGGCGTCGACGCTGACCACGGCGCCGGACGCGGCGAGGCCGCGCACGACCGGCAGGACGCGCTCCAGCTCCACCGACTCCGGGACGCGCCGCGCGGACGGCCGGGTCGACTCACCGCCCACGTCGACGATGTCCGCGCCCGCGGCGACGAGCGCGAGTCCTCTCTCGACTGCTCGCGTCGGGTCGAGACAGTCGCCGCCGTCGGAAAAGGAATCCGGCGTGGTGTTGACGATGCCCATCACCAGACATCGATCGGTGATCGGCAAACCCTTCGGGCCACGGAAATTCATGGCGTCCGCCGGCCTTTTCTGTGAACCGGGTAACCGAGGTTGCCGCGGAGAGACGGATTCTTTTGTCTGCGGCTCTTCATCTGTCCGAAACAATTCGTTAGGGTGCGGCTGTGGCACGACTGCAACGAGGCAATCTGCCCGCCGAGGTGACGAGTTTCGTCGGCCGCCGGGCGGAGCTGCCCACTCTGAAAAAAACGCTGGAACGCTTTCGCGCGGTCACGGTGACCGGCACCGGGGGTGTCGGAAAGACGCGGCTGGCCCGTCGGGTCGCCGCAGAGGTGTCCGGCTCCTTCGCCGACGGGGCATGGCTCATCGAGCTCGACGATCTCGCCGACGGTGCCCTCCTGCCGTCCACCGTGCTGCTCGGCCTCGGGCTGCGTGACGACGGCGGCGCCCCCCTGGAGGCCCGGCTGGCCGACCACTTCCGTGCCAAGCAGGCGTTGCTGCTGCTCGACGGGTGCGACGGCGTGGTCGACGCGTGCGCGAGGCTCGTCGCCAGCTTGTTGCGTGCCGCGCCCGGCCTCAAGGTGCTCAGCACCAGCCGCCGGCCGTTCCACGTCGAGGGTGAGGCCGTGGTGGCCGTCGGCCCGCTGCCGGTCCCGCCCGCGGACGAGCCGGAAGCCGAGGCCGTCGCACTCATGGGATACGACGCGGTGGCGCTCTTCGTGGAACGCGCTGCCGCCGTGCGGGCCGACGTCGTCGACTCGGACGCCCGGCTGGCTACAATCGCACGCATCTGCCGACGCCTTGACGGATTGCCCATGGCGATCGAGTTCGCCGCAGATCGCCTCGACGTCCTGGCGCTCGACGAACTCGACGGCCGTCTCCACGACGCCTACCGCGTGCTGGTCTCCGCCAAGCGGGGCGCTCCGCAGCGGCAGCGGACGCTGCAGGCGCTGGTCGAGTCGAGCTATGCGCTGTGCTCGTCCGAGGAACAGCTGCTGTGGGAACGACTCACGGTCTTCACCGGCCGGTTCGGCCTCCCCGCGGTCGAGCACGTGTGCACCGACGAGGTCATCTCCGACGAGCGGGTGCTCGACCTCGTGGCCGGCCTGATCGACAAGTCGGTGCTCGTCCGTGAGGAGCGGACCGGCGGGTCGTGGTATCGACTCCCCCGTCTGTTGCGCGAGTACGCGCTGCAACGGGTGACCGGGGCGGGAGAGCCGGGAGAGTGGGACCGGCTGCGCGGACGCCATGTGCAGTGGTGCCTCTGGCTCGCGAGCCAGGCCTCCGACGGTCTGCTGACCGAGCGCTCTCAGGACTGGATCGGCCAGGTCCGCGGCAACCACGCCAATATCCGCGCGGCGCTCGACTACTGCTTCGAGGACAAGCAGCGGGCGCAGGACGGGTTCCGGCTGGCCGCGGCCCTCTGGTACCACTGGGTGATGACCGGCCTGGTCGCCGAGGGGCGCGCATGGCTGGAACGAGGTCTGGGCATCGCACCGTCCGAGCCGACGCCCGGCCGCGCGCTGGCCCTCACGGTCGCCGCGTATCTCGCCGTCATGAGTGGCGACAGCGCCGACGATCTGCTGGCAGCGTCGAACGCGACGGCGGCCGAGCTCGCGGACCCCTCCGTCACAGGAAATCTGCGGTTCGTCGAAGGGCTCCTGGCTATCCACCAGCGCGACCTCGCCACCGCCTGCGCAAAGCTCGACCTCGCGCTCGACGCGTTCCGGGTGTCCGGAAGCAGGATGAGCACCGGCAAGACGCTGTGCCTGCTCGGCATGGCCTGGACGCTGAACGGCGACTGGGAGCGTGGCCGAGGGTACTGCGAGGAGTTCCTCGCCATGCCCGCAGCCTCGAGCGAGAACTGGGGTTTCGGCTACATCCAGTGGACGACGGCACTGGCCGAGTGGCAGCACGGCAGCTTCCTCAGCGCGCGTCTCGCCCAGAAGCACAGTGCCCAGCTGGCCTGCCGGTTCGACGACCGTTTCGGCATGGGCTCCTGTGTGCAGAGTGCCGCGCTGTACTTCGCCTCGACGGGACGCCACAAGGAAGCCGCGCTCCTCATGGGTGCCGCCGAGACCCACCGCTTCCCCGCGTTCACGGTCCTCGACGAACTGCGGCGCGGCTGCGTCGACGACGTCCGCGACGCGCTGGGCGGGGCCGCTTTCGTCGAACTGATCGAGGAGGGAAGGGCGCTGACGCTGGTTCAGGCGGCCGAGGTCGTCGCCGGCGGACGCCGTATGCCCGCAGGCGCCCCTGTCTCCGCCCCGGACGTTCCGGAGGCGCTGTCGAAGCGGGAGTGGGAAGTGGCGCAACTGGTGGCTGGCGGCCAGGGCAACAAGCACATCGCGGCCGCGCTGGTCATCTCGACCCGGACCGCCGAAGGCCACGTCCAGCGCATCCTGGGCAAGCTGGGTTTCACCTCGCGTGCCCAGATCGCCGCCTGGGTGACCGAACAGCGCGCGCTCGCACGAGCGGAAGCGCGGGTCGGCCACGGCGGCTGAGCCGGTGAGTCCAGGCATGAGCACCTCTTTCCGAAGTGGTCGCAGCCTGCCGCGCGGGGTCCGGTGGGTAAACGCGGGGAACTACCTGATCCGGCTACCTGTTTCCGCCGCGTTTCCGCGGCGCGGACGGGTACGGCGGACGGACGCAACGACGAAGGCCCACCCGGGGCAGGGTGGGCCTTGGCGGCGCAATGGCTGTCTGGGCTCAGGCGGAATGCAGATCGATCCGGCTCCGGTCCTGCTTGTAGGGAGCCGGTGCGACGGTGGCGCGGATGGGCTTCTGAGGCCCCTCCGGATTGCCCCAGTGCACGGTGAGCGAGGTGCCGATGTCCGCGTGCGCCACCTCGATCGTGGCCAGCGAGAGCATCTTGCGGAAGTAGTAGCTGTAACCGCGTGAGGTGGCCACGCCGACGAGGTCGCCGTCTGCTGTCACTTTGTCCGCCCACATGAACCCGCGCTGGTCCCGGGGCATGTCCATGAACGGGTAGTTGGCGCCGGGCCGGAACAGTGACGCATAGACGTCCTCGATGTCCTCCGCGTCCCATTCGAGCGTGCGTATGACCCGTCTCGGCTGCGCCTTCTCCGGTTCGAGCGCGGCCCGCCCCAGGAAGTCGTGGTCGAACTTGATGTTCCTGCCCCAGCCGAGCTCTACAGGACTGCGGTAGTACTCCGAAATGTCTCTGCCGTCGAAACTCCCCGCGATATATGCCGGCTGCGCGTAAGCGGGCATCGAACTCCGGAAGATTTCCAGGTACTCGGCCATGTCCTCGTCGAAGATCGCCGGAATGTAATCCGTGGCGATCGTGGGAAAACAGGCCTCCAGGTGATTGATCATCGTGACGCGGGCGCCCAGCCGCCGAATACCGAATTCCTGCCCCGCCTCCATTACCGCGGCATGCACCTTGTCGCCGAATTCGCGGGGCCCCTGGAGCTCGAAACCGATTTCCCCGGCCATGCCCTGGCGCAGGGCCCAAATGTCGTGTCCCGCGATCCTGAGCGGGGTGACATGCATGTACTTGGTGTCCCGGAGTTGGTTCTCCCCGGCCAGCCGGTCGAGCACCCGTACCGCGTTGGGACCCGACACTTGGAAGATGAACCAGTCCTCCTGGGTGATCTTCGCGTCGTACCCACCCTTGGACAGCTGGTAATTCACCCAGAAGCCACCGCGGCCGTGCATGACGTAGTCGTCGTCGCCGAACTTGGTGACGATCCCCTCGTGGATGACCTTGCCGTCGCGGTTCGTGTGGATGGCGTGCTTCGACTGCCCCTGATGGAACACGGAGAAACTGTTCACCGAGGTGTCCGCCAGCAGCCTGATCGCGTCCGGTCCGCTGATCCGGTGCTGCCACAGGAACGACCAGTCGCCGATGTAGCAGGTCTCCTTCCACGACATCGACTCGTCGAGCCAGTCGGTGTACTCGGGGGCGCCGAAGCGGCTCCATGCGTAGGTCGTCGGCGGAGTGCGCATTCCCGCCACTGTGAAAGTCATGTGGTGCACCCTTCTTCACGATTCATGCGTTCGGCTATGTATAGAACAGCTAGCAGCTGTCAGACAATGGGTGGGTGCAAGGGGCCACGACAGGGCCCCGCTCCGGACTCAGTGCGAAGGCGGGCCCTCGGCGGCCGCGAGCATGACGCGCGCGGCCTCCTCGACATGAGTCATGGCGGCGGCCTGGGCCGCCTCTCCGTCGCGTGCGTCGACGGCGTCCGCGATCGCGGTCACCTCGTCCGCGCTGCGCTCCGCCCGGCCTTCCTGGGCGAGAGTCAGCGCCCTCAGCCGGGTCACGCGATGCTGGAGCGTCTGCAGGGTCTGGTGCAGGACGGGATTGCCGCAACCCCGGAACAACACGTCGTACGCCCTGGACTTGGCCTTCAGGAGAGCGGCGGCGTCCGCACCCTTCGCGGTCTCCTCGGCCAGCTCGGTGACGGCCGCCCGGAAGGCGGCCCGGTCCTGGTCGCTCGCGTGCTCGGCGAAGAGCCGGGCGGCCAGTCCCTCGAGGGATGACCGCACCTGATAGACGTGCCGGGCGGTCGCGGTGGAGATGACCGTGACGCTGGTACCGCGGCCGTTGTGCGACTCGACCAGCCCTTCGGCCTGCAACTGCCGTAGAGCCTCGCGCACCGAGGCGCGGCTGGCCGAGGTCATCTCGCACAGCTCGCGTTCGACGAGCAGCTGCCCGGGTGTCAGCCGCTGATCGACGATGGCGTCCCGCAGGATGTTCGCGACCTGCTCGCGGATGGGGGCATGTCGTTGCACCTGCATGTCGGTCATGCGCCGAGGATACGTGAGGTCCGCAGCTGTCCGACAGCCGCTAGGTGACATCTTTCGCGCTTTGTCTGACAGCTGCTATCTGCTTTCAGTCCAGGTCTCGGTTATCGTGCTGCCATCGAACCGCTGACCGGAAGGCACTGGCGTGACTGCTCACATGGATACGACCGATCGGC
This sequence comes from Streptomyces sp. DF42, assembly GCF_058267695.1. Lineage (NCBI taxonomy): Bacteria > Bacillati > Actinomycetota > Actinomycetes > Kitasatosporales > Streptomycetaceae > Streptomyces > Streptomyces sp. DF42. The sequence goes on from NZ_CM177859.1 coordinate 8,174,232, forward strand.
TGGCCGCGGGTGACGCCATGCGGCGTCAAGTGCTCGGCGACGAGCACGTCAACCGCTCGCGCGCCAACGCGAGCCCCTTCAGCCGGCCGCTCCAGGACCTCGTCACCGAGTACTGCTGGGGAGCGGTCTGGACTCGTCCCGGCCTCGAACCGGCCACCCGGAGCCTGCTCAACATCGGGATGCTGACGGCGCTGGGCAAGCCCGACGAACTGCGGCTGCACGTACGCGGAGCGCTCAACAACGGCTGCACCGTGGAGCAGATCCAGGAAGTGCTGCTCCAGGCGGCCATCTACTGCGGGGTCCCGGCCGCGCTGGAGGCCTCGCGCGCCGCGCAGCAGGTCATCGCGGAGCTGGGAGATGAGTGAGTTGCCCGAGAAGACGCGGGCCGCCGCCCTTGCCGGACTCGGCAAGATGGGCGCCCCGATGGCCCGACGCCTGGTCTCGGCCGGCTACGCCGTCCACGGCTACGACGTCGACGAACGGCTCCGGGTCGCTCTCGCGGCGGACGGACTGACCCCGGTGGCGTCGGTCGACGAACTGGCGGACGCGGCCGAGGACATCATCCTGATGCTGCCCAACAGCGACATCGTGGACCAGGTCGCTGAGCGCATCGCCGCCGCCGTGCGGTCCGGCGCCCGCTGCAGGCGGATCATCGACATGAGCTCCTCCGAGCCGGGCCGCACACGCCGACTCGCCCCGCGTCTGGCCGAGTCGGGCATCGAACTCGTCGACGCGCCGGTCTCCGGCGGCGTCGGCGGTGCCGTGGCCGGCACGCTGACCCTCATGGTGGGTGGGACGGCGGAGCAGTACGAGCGGGTCCGGCCGCTCCTCGAACCGCTCGGTTCGTCGATCGTGCACGTCGGCCCAGTCGGTGCCGGACACGTCATCAAGGCGCTGAACAACCTGATGTCGGCGTGCAGCATGCTCATCACCGCAGAGGCCATGACCGTCGCGACACGCTTCGGCATGGACCCGGCCACCGCACTCGCCGTAGTCAACTCGGCGAGTGGTCGCAGCGGCTCCACCGAGGCCAAGTTTCCCAAGTTCGTGCTGACCGGGACCTTCGACTCCGGCTTCACCGCGGCGCTCATGGCGAAGGACGTCGGAATCGCCACTCTGCTCGGCAAGGACCTGGCCGTCGAGCTGCCGCTCGCCGAGGCGGTGCAGGCACGCTGGCGCGAACTGGCTGCCGAACTGGCGCCCGATGCCGACCACACAGAGATCGTCCGCCCGCTGGAGGCACGTCACGGTGTCAGCATCCGCGCCGCCTCGCACGTCGGTGACTGACTCCTGGGAGGCCTTCGCCGTCCGCTTCGGCCGTCACAGGCTGCGGCGGAGCGCCTTCTACCTGAACTACGCCGGATACGGCGAGCCCGACGACGACGTCACGATGGACTACTACTTCTGGGTAATCCGTGGCCCCGCCGGAACCATCGTGGTCGACACCGGCTTCGCCCCCGAGGTAGGCAGGCGTCGGGGACGCGAGGTCCTGGCCGATCCGATGGAACTGCTGGGCCGACTCGGCGTGGACGCGTCGACGGTGCGCACGGTGGTCGTGACGCATGCCCACTACGACCACATCGGCAACCTCGCCCGCTTCCCCTCCGCCGAGGTGGTGATGAGCCGCCGCGAACACGAGTTCTGGCAGGGGCCGTTCGCGGTCCGGGGGCACTTCGCGATCCCCACGGAGACCGCGGAACTCCGCCATCTCTCGAGTCTGCGCACGACGGGCAGGCTGACCCTCGTCGAGGAGACGTATCAACTGGCTCCGGGCGTCGAGCTTTTGGAGGTCGGCGGACACACTCCCGGCCAGCTCGTCGTCCTGGTGCGCGGGGCGGGCGGCACCGTGGCGCTGGCTTCCGACGCGATCCACACGTACGAGGAGTACGAACGGGACCGTCCCTTCGGGATCGTGGCCGACGTGCCCGCGATGTACCGGGCCTACGACCGCATCCGGGAGCTGGAACAGCAGGGCGTCAGGGTCGTGGCCGGCCACGACCCTGACGTCATGACCCGCTTCACTCCCTACTTCACGGACACCGTCTGCCGCCTGCTCTAGAGGACCGGGATATCGCGGATGACTTGCACCGTGAGTGTGCTCGCCGAGTTCGCCAAGGCCTCGGTGTCCCGACTGTCCGAACCGGTTGATAGGCGACTGCCCGAGCGCCAAGCGGGGCGGCGAGGTTGTCCTGATTGACGGCACCCTGGTGGCCACCGTGCGCCGCAGCGGAACGCGACAACCGGCCCAACTACTCGGGAACGCACCGAGGTCACGGCCTGCACTTCCTCGCGCTGACCGACGAGCAGGGCCGCCTGAACTGGATCTTCGCGGCCCGCCCCGGACACACCCACGACATCACCGCCGCTCGCCTCGACCCCATCCTCAAACACCTGCGGGCCGCTGGCCTCGGCGCCCTGGCCGACCTCGGCTTCCTCGACCTGGATGACAACACCGACGCCCCGGTCGTCGTCACCGCCTACAAGGCCACCCGCGCGCGCAAGCTCACCGACGGTCAGAAGGACGCCAACCGGCTCCTGGCCGCCGGTCGCGCTCCCGTCGAGCACATCTTCGCCGACGTCAAGGCGAGTCACACGCTCACCAAGCTCGGCACCGACCCCGCCCGCGCCACCGACCTCCTGCGCGCGCTCCTCTTACTGACGCACCTCGAGATCAACTTACGACCGGTGATCGAGAGCGTCGGCAGCCGCCCGCGATCTGCGTGAATACGCCACCCGCCTCACCTGCAACGTCACGATGGCGGAGCCCCGGAGTTCTCGACGCGTCGGGCTCGGCGCCTCCTGGGGTGCCGCCTCTGATGGTGATGCACGTCGTCGTCACCGTCGCAGCAGTCGTCAGTTTCGCTCGGATGCTCCCGGTGTCCCGCACTACGATGCGAGCTGGCAGGCGGTCGCATCACGGGCGTCGGCCACGACGGCCGGGTCCGCGGGGAACTCCCACGTCGCGACGTTCTCCGGCGGCACCGCGCCCGTGTGGGATAGCAGCAAGGCGATGTCGTCCCGAGGCGGATGGTCGCCGACGTCGCACGGAGGAGACCTTCCACCGCCTCTGCCAGGAGCACGGCTGCACCGCGTTGCCGTTGCTCGGAGGCCAGGACGGACTGTTGCGGGCGCTGCTCCAGGCGGCGCCCGCAACGGAACCGTCAGTCCGGAAAGACCACGGTCGTACGTCCGTTGAGGAGCACTCGGCTCTCCAGATGATGGCGGACAGCCCTGGCCAGCACGCGCCGCTCGATGTCCCGCCCCTTGCGGACCAGTTGCTCGGGCGTGTCCCGGTGGGTGACGGGCTCGACGTCCTGGGCGATGATCGGGCCCTCATCTAGGTCGCCGGTGACGTAGTGCGCTGTCGCCCCGATCAGCTTCACCCCGCGCTCGTACGCCTGGTGGTAGGGCTTGGCGCCCTTGAAGCCCGGCAGGAACGAGTGGTGGATGTTGATGCAGCGGCCTGCCAGGCTGGCGGACAGCTCGTCCGACAGGATCTGCATGTAGCGGGCGAGGACCACGAGGTCGACCTCATACTCGTCGACGATCGCGAGCAGTTTGGCTTCCTGCTCCGGCTTGTTCTCCTTGGTCACCGGCAGGTGATGGAACGGGACGTCGGACAGGTCGATGTGCTGGTAGACCTCGCGGGGATGGTTGGACACCACGCCGACCACATCCATCGGCAACTCGCCGATACGCCACCGGTAGAGCAGGTCCGCGAGGCAGTGATCGAGCTTCGAGGCCATGATGAGGACCCGCATACGGGACCGGTCCCCGGTCACCGACCAAGTGGCTGCCAGCTGGGTGAGACCGTCGGAGACGTTCTCCCGGACGGTGGTTTCGGTCACTCCGGCCGGGACGGTGAAGGCGAGTCGGCAGAAGAACCGGCCGGTGAGCTGATCGTTGAAGTGGCTGGCCTCCTGGATGTTGCCGCCGATCGCGGCGAGGCCCGTGGTGACCCGGCTGACGATGCCGGGCCGGTCGTCGCAGGCGAACTTTAGAGTGAAAGCGGTGGCCATGACGGTCGCCGTTCCTTTCCGGGGTCACGCTTGATGCAGGTCGGCGCGGCGCCGGTCGGGCTTGTAGGGCGCGGCGGCGACGGTCGCCCGGATCGCCTTCTGCGGTCCGCCGGGCTCTCCCCAGTGGACGGTGACCTCGGTGCCTGGCTCGCTGTGCGCGACGTCGACAGTGCATAGCGAGAGCATTTGCCGGTAGTAGTAGCTGTAGCCGCGGGAGGTGGCGATCCCAACGAGGTCGTCGCCGGCGGTGACCTTGTCCGCCCACATGAAGCCGCGCTGGTCACGGGGCATGTCCATGAACGGGTAGTGCTCGCCCGGTCGGAACATCGACGCGAAGACGTCCGCCACGTCGTTGCCGTTCCACACCAGGGTCCGCATGACGCGCCGGGGCGCGGCCTTCTCCGCCTCCAGCGCCTCGCGGCCCAGGAAGTCGTGGTCGAAGTTGATGTTGCGGGCCCAGCCCAGCTCCACAGGGCTGCGGTAGTAGTCGCTGATCTCGGCGCCGTCGTAGGAACCGGCGATGTAGGCCGGCTGCGCGAAGGACGGCATGGAGGAGGTGAAGAACTCGCGGTAGCTCTTCATGTCCTCGTCGAAGATGGCAGGGATGTAGTCGGTGGCGATGGTCGGGAAGCACGCCTCCAGGTGGTTGATCATGGTGGCGCGGGCACCGAGCTTGCGGATCCCGAACTCCTGGCCGGCCTCGAGGATGGCGTCGTAGACGTCCTGTTTGGCGGCCATGGGGCCCTGGAGCTCGAAGCCGATTTCCCCGGCCATGCCTTGCCGCAGCGCGTACAACTCGTGGTCGGCGATCTTCAGGGAGTTGACCCACATGAACTTGGTCTCGCGCAGGTTCGATGAGCCCGAGACCTTTTCGAGGAGCTTCACCGAATTGGGGCCGGAGACCTGGAGGATGAACCAGTCGTCCCGCTCCACCTTGACGTCGTAGTCGGTCGTGCCCAGGTAGTTGCGGACCCAGAAGCCACCGCGGCCGTGCAGCATGAACTCCTCGTCGCCGAAGCGGGTGAGGATGCCCTCGTGGATGACCTTGCCGTCCTGGTTGGTGTGGATGGCGTGCTTGGACTGGCCGAGGGCGAAGTTCGCGAGGGTGTTGACGGTGATGTCGCCGAGCATGGTGAGCGCGTCGGGGCCGGTGATCCGGTGCTGCCACAGGAACGACCAGTCCCCGATGTAGCAGGCGTCCTTCCAGGACATGCTCTCGTCGAGCCAGTCGGTGTACTCGGGCTGTCCGAACCGGCTCCAGGCGTAGCCCTCCGGTGGAGTGCGCATGCTGCTGACGGTGTATTTCATGTCGTCCCTTGGAATTGGTGCGGGCTCCGGGCGTTCTGGGCTCAGCGGAGCTGGAAGAGATCCTCGGCGGTGGTCTGGAAGAAGGCCTTCAGCCCGGCGGTGCCGAGCGGGAGGTCGTCCTGGGCGGTGACCTCGTCCGGGGCGTACTGGTACGGGTAGTCCATGGCGTACAGCACCCGGCCGGCTCCGAGGACTTCGCGGCAGAACATGATCGCGGGGGCCCAGGGCATGCCGCTGGTGGTGACCCAGACGTTCTCCCGCAGGTAGTCGCTGACCTTGCGCTGGAGAGGCTTGATGACGGGGTAGCGCTTGGCGCGGACGGTGGCCTCGTGCATGTAGTCCAGGCGGTAGAGCCAGAACGGCAGGGCTTCGCCGAGGTGTCCGACGACGATCTTGAGGCGTGGGAAGCGGTCGAAGACGCCGGAAGTGATGATGCGCAGCAGGTGCATGCCTGTCTCGACGGTGAAGCCGTAGATCGCGCCGTCCAGACCCGCCTCCAGCAGCGGCCCGATCATCGCGGGGGAAGGCGTGTTGGGGTGAAGGTAGATCGGGGTGTCGTGGGCCTCGGCCGCCTCGAAGATGGGCCAGAACTTGGGGTCGTCCAAGTACTCGCCGTGGGTGTGCGAGTTGATGATGACGCCCTTCAGCCCCAGGTCACGATGGCCGCGTTCGATCTCGCGGGCGGCGTGCTCCGGGTCCTGTGGGGCGACGGCGGTGAGGCCGCTGAAGCGGTCGGGGTGGCTGCGGATCGCCTCGGCGAGCCGGTTGTTGGCGAGTTCGGCGATGGCGACCGCCTCGGACCGCGGCAGGATCTGCGTGCCGGGGGAGGTGAGCGAGATGACCTGGCGGTCGACGCCCGCGGCGTCCATGTCGGCCAGCCGTCGCTCGCCGAGGTCGGGGAGGCGTTCGAGGATGAAGTCGGTGCGTGCGCTGCGATGGTTGACGTAGAAGCCCATCAGGCTGTCGAAGCCCGGGTCGCCGTGATCGTTCCGCTTGATCATGTCCCGCCACAGATCGATGAGTTCCGGCGGAGCGAACGCCTCCTCGGTGGCGATGCGTGCGTAGTCAGGCATGGTCGTCGGCTCCTTCCGCGGCGCGCAGCAGGGTGTTCCAGTGGTCGGTGCCGGGCAGCAGCGACGGGTCGTCGTAGGTGACCACGGCCTGCTGTTCCATGCACTCCAGGACGGAGGTCAGGCCGTGGGTGCGGCCGATGCCGCTGTGCTTGATGCCGCCGAACGGCACGGACATCGGCGAGGCGCCTACGCGATGGACGTTGACGAAGGCGGTCCCGGCCTCCAGGCAGCGGGCCAGTGCCCAGGCGCGGTCGGTGTCGGCGGACCAGACGGACGCGGCCAGGCCGTATTCGGTCGAGTTGGCCAGCCGGACGGCTTCCTCCTCGTCGTCGAAGGGCAGGATCGGCACGATGGGCCCGAACTGCTCCTCGGTGACCAGCGGCGCGTCGGGAGCGATGTCCGTGACGACGCTCGGGAGGATGAAGTAGCCCTCGTTCCAGCCGACGGGGTCCAACTGCTCGCCGACGACGGTGACCTTGGCGCCGGCGGCCGCGGTGGCGTCGCGCAGGGCGAGCACGCGGTGGTACTGGGCACGGGTGGTGACCGGCCCGATGGTGGCCCGGGGGTCGCTGCCCTCGCCCACCCGGATCCGCGAGACCAACTCCGTGAACCCGTCGGTGAATTCGGCGAGGCGGCTGCGGTGGACGTAGATCCGCTTAACGTTGTAGCAGATCTGCCCGCTGAGGCCGAACACGCCGGCGACCAGCTCGCGGAGCATCGCCTCGTCGATGACCGCGTCGTGCAGAACCAACGCCGGGTCGTTTCCGCCGAGTTCGAGCGTGACGTTCTTGATGGTCGGCGCGGCGGACGCCAGCACTCGGGACCCGGTCGCGACCGAGCCGGTGAACATCAGCCGCCGCACGGCGGGATGTTCGGACAGCGCGGCACCTGCGTCCGGGCCGAGCCCGGGTACGCGGCCGACGACTCCGGACGGGAGGGCGTCGGCGAGTACCGCGACGGCCCGGCTCAGGGCCAGCGGAGCCTCCTCCGGCGGCTTGACGATCACCGGGTTGCCCGCCATCAGGGCCGGGCCGATCGACATGAACGCCAGGAACACCGGGGTGTTCCACGGCGCGATGACCCCGACCGGGCCCATCGGCACATGCCGGGTCACCGCGCGGCCCGGCCAAGGGAGTTCGGCCGGTTCCTCGGCGGCGGCGATGTCCTCGGCCAGCCCCGCGAAGTACCGCAGCAGCCGGGGCGCGCCGCCCGCGTCGCCGTACGACTCGTGCAGCACCTTGCCCACCTCGCGGGTGAGCAGCGCGGCCAGCTCGGGAACCTCGGCCTCCAGCGCGTCGGCGGCCTTCACCAGGTACGCGGCACGCTCGGCCGGGCTCAGCGCGGCCCAGCCGGGGAAGGCGGACGCCGCCGCGCGGGCCGCGAGGTCGATCTCCCCGGCCCCGCCCAGGGCGAACTCGCCGACGACCTCGCTGATCCGCGCCGGATTGAGCACCGGCGCGAACCCGGTGGTGACCTCCTCGCCGCCGACCAGGACGGATGCGCGGATCGCGCTCATGCGGTGCTCCTCACGGCGTATTCCTCGATGAACCGCAGCAGCGGCTCGCCGAGCGGGGCGTCGTCGACGCCGAGGGCGACGATCTCGGAGATGTGGTTGTGGCCCGTGACGTGCACGAAGGAGGAGACGAAGTCCCGTACCGCCTCGGCCTGGGCATGGAAGTCCGGGGGGTCGAGCTCGGCCACACAGGCCAGCAGCGGGATGGCGCAGTCACGCAGCCCGGGCAGCGCCTCGCGGGCGGGGAGTTCGGCGGGATCGGAGCCGTAGTAGGAGCGCAGCAGTTCGTTCTGCCGGAGCTCACGCAGGTCGTAGATGCCCGACAGCAGGCCGGCCGCGGCCACCCGGGGTCGCGTACCGCCGTGGCAGGCCAGGTATCCGGCCACGTGGGCGGCTCCCGCAGAGTGCCCGACGAGCACGATCCGCTCCGGATCGCCCCCGTGCTCCGCGATGTTCGCCCGCACCCAGGCCACCGCGTCGGCGACGTCCTGCGCCCCGGCGGGCCATCGGTGCTCCGGGGCGAGCCGGTAGTTCATGGTCACGGCGACGAGCCCGCGGTCCGCCGCCCAGCGGCCGATATGGCGGTAGAACGGGAAACCGGCGGTGTCCTTGTCCCCGGCGACGAAGCCGCCGCCGGGCGCGAACAGCAGCACCGGCGCGCCGGCCGGCGGCTCGAACGCCCGATGGACGTCGAGCCGCTGCCTCGGATGAGTGCCGTACGACTCGTCGGTGACGACCACCGGTGCGTCGTAGCCGCGTTCCCGGTGGTCTCGCGCGAACAATGCCCACATGCCCTGGATCAGCTCCGGGGTCACCTCGGCGGGCGTGCTCCGGATGACCGCCTCATGACGGGTGGTCACTTGCCCTCCAGGTCCTCGTCGGGCACCCAGTTGCCGTGGAAGCCCAGCGGTACGCGCTGCGGGATGTGGATGCGGGCGACCGGGCCGCCCGACAGGTCCTGGGAGTGCAGGATCAGGACCTCGGCGTTGCCGTTGGCGAGGTCGGAGACGTAGGTCATCAGCCAGCCGTCGTCCTCCGCCGAATCGGCGGTCCGCGGCACGAAGACGGCCTCCATGCCGAAGCGGCCGGGTCCGTAGGTGTACGACTCGGAGGTGCCGCGCAGCAGGTCCTGTTTGAGCAGGGCACTGTCGGCGTTCTTGGCGCGCGAGGAGAAGTAGCCGTAGCGGTGTTCACCCACACCGATGAGCCGCTCGTCCAGGCGGGGCATCTCCTGCGGGGTGTCGTCGAGCCGCCTGACCGTGCAGCGACCGGTGGCCGGGTCGAGGAAGTAGCGGTCCAGTCGGGACGGTGTGTCCGTGGGACCGGTGGGGTCGGTGTGGAAGAGACGCTCGTTGCTGCACACGTCGACCGCGACCCGTCCGTCCGGCAGGTCGAAGGCGCCGAGGATGTGGAAGACGGCGGCCGGTTCCGTCTCGCACCACACGACCTGGTCGGCGCTGCCCTCTCGGGGCAGCAGGGCCCAGGCCGGACGGTGGTCGAAGTCCCACGCGTAGGGGAAGTCGTAGCCCTTCTCCAGCATGCCCGGATGGGCCTGGACGGGGCCGTTGTAGAAGACGCAGTAACGCGAGCTGAGCGCCATGTCGTGGATGATCGGACGGCCTTCGAGCGGCACGTCCACCGTCCTGCGGACCCGGCCGGCGATGTCCAGCACCACGTACTGGGCGAAGTTCCAGTCCCAGCGGTAGGCCACACCGTGCAGTTCGCCGGTGGTGGCGTCGCGGTGCGGGTGACCGGTCCAGGCGCCGTTCCACGTGTTCTCGAAGTTGGAGCGGGCGATCGTCTCCAGCTCGTACGTCAGCTCATAGGGGAGCTGTCCGCCCTCCATGAACGCGAACGTGTGGCCGCCCTGGGAGAGGACGTTGGTGTTGGCCGTCTGCCGCACCACATAGGCCGGACCCGGGGCGGGGGCCTCCGGGCCGGGGGTCTTCGGCCAGCCGCGGCTGGCGGTGACCTGGTCGTCGCGTACAAAGCGATTGCGGTACCACTCGGCACGGCCGTCCCGGAGACGGACCCCGTGCACCATGCCGTTGCCGGAGAACCAGTTGTACGTCACCGGGTCCTCGGGGTCGATCGGATTGGGGCCGACCCTCAGCAGGCGGCCGTTCAGCTCGGCCGGGATCGTGCCCGTCACCTTCAGGTCATGAACGGTGATCTCCTGGTCGACCGGGGCGAACGGCCCCTTCAGGAACTGGTTGCCTGGCTGCTGGGAGCCGGCCCCGGCGGTGGGGCGCTGCGGTTCGGTGCTCGTCATCAGGGGGACGCCTTCCGTACGTCTGCGGTGCGCTCCCGATCGTCGAGCCGGGTACCGGCCCGGTCACTGGGCCGGGAATCCAAAAACGCGAAGGCCCGTGTATGTTTCGTACAATCACGACTGTGTTGGTGGCCAGAGCGCAATTCCTGTCGGGGCTCGTCCTCGGGTTGTCCGCACCACCGGGCGACGAGCCCGCCTGCGACGCGGCGGTGACCGAGCCGGTGGTGGCGGAGCTCGGACCCGCACCGGTCCGGTGGGCGGTGGCACTGGCCCGCCAGGCGATGGGCGAGGTGCTCCCGAACATTCCCGAGGAGCGGCGCATGCCGCTCGCCTCCCGGCTGGCGCCCGCGATCGAGAACATGGTGCTGGAACTCCTGCTGACCCTCGGCGGCCGGGCCAGGAGCTTCTCGCTCAACGCGGGCGAGGTGGCCATCACCGCCTACCTGGCGGGAGAGGGGATCTCCTACGAGAGGATCGTCGAAGGGCTGCGGATCGTACGGCGGGTGTGCACGGGGGCCCTGCTGGACGAGGCCGAGGCCCTGCTGCCGGCCTCGCGTCGCGCGCCGGTGACACGGGAACTGACCGAAGTGGTTAATGACTTCTTCGACAAGACGACCGACGCGATCACCATCGAGCACCTCGGCCAGAGCCGGCGGCTCCTCGCCCGCAGGCTGGCCGACCAGCGGGGTGTGATCCGCTCGCTGCTGGACGGCGAGAGCGTGGACGCCGCCACGGCCGGCCGGGTCCTGGAGAAGGACCTGACGGCTCACCACCTGGGCCTGGTGGCCTGGCTCGGAAAGCCGGCGTCCCGGGCCGGTGCGCGCCCCGAAGACGCCCGGCACCTGCTCGAAAAAGCCCTGCATTCCGCCGCCGTGGCGCTGCATGCCGCCGACCTGCTCAGTGTCGAGGCGGACGCCACCACGCTCTGGGCGTGGGCCACCTCGCCCCGCCCGCTGGACGCCGGCGCGCTGACCATGGCGTGCGTCGACGGCGCTACCGGCGTCCGGCTCGCGGTCGGCCGCAGCGCCCGCGGCCCGGCCGGTTTCCGGCGCACACACCTCGCCGCGCTCGACGCCCGGCGCGCGGCCCTTCGGTCCCGCCCATCCGAGCCGGTGACCCGTTACGACGAGGTGGCCCTGATCTCCCTTTCATCCACCGACTCCGAACGCGCCGCCTGGTTCGTCACGGAGGAGCTGGGCGCCCTCGCCGCCCCTGACCGCGCCACGGCCGACCTGCGCTCCACCCTGCTCGCCTACCTCGACCGGGGCAGCAGCCTCGTGCGGGCCGCCGAGGCGCTGCACGTCCACCGCAACACGGTGGTCTACCGGCTGCGCCGGGCCGAGGAACTGCTGGGACGGACGGCCGCCGAACGGACCCTGGAGACCCACCTCGCGCTGCGGCTGGCAGTGGCCGGACACCCGTCCTGACAGGAGAGGCGACTGTACGATCGTGAAGCCAGAGTGCCGCGGAGTCCGAGCTGCAGCACATCCTGGCCCGGCACCTGGAGCGGCTGGATCTCGATGTCGACCTGTGGTCCATGAACCTGCCCGAGCTGCGTGCGCACCCCCGCTTCCCGGGCGGCGAAGCCCCACGCACGGAGGCATGGGGCCTGGTGGGAGGCACGCAGCAGCAGGGCGACGGGCCGATCCTGGTTGTTCAGGGCCATGTCGACGGTCTCCCTCCCGGGGACTTGGCGCAATGGGAGGGAGACCCCTTCCGTCCTCAGGTCGGCGCAGACGTGGTGCATGGCCGGGGAGCGTGCGACATGAAGGCCAGCGTGGTGGCTATCCTCGCAGCCCTGGCCGCGATACGCAGCGCGGGCGCGAAGCTGCGCGGCCAGGTGGCCGCGCACTTCGTCGTCAGCGAGGAGGACGGACTCGGAGCGTTCGGCACCCTCGAACGAGGCCACACCGGTGACGCCTGCATCATCACGGAACCGACCAGCGGCACCCTCATGACCGGGGACGACGAGGCCGGTGTTGATGTAGGCGCCGTCACCCAGCACGGTGACGCCCCGGCACTGCTCCGGCAGGCCGGAGTTGCGCCACACGTGGGCGTCGGCCTTGTTGCCGGGGCGGGGCGAGCCACGGCCACGACCAGGCGGGTGTCGGCGTCGATGATGACCTGCACGTTTGCGGAGAACCGGTAGTTGCGGCGCGAGGCACCGACCTTGCGGTAGCGCACCGGGACAAGCGTGCCGGGGTCCTGTCCCCGAGGGGTGGACAGGTCCCATCAGAACAGCCACGATCGGGCCCTGACCTGCAAAATCACGACCTCGTGCAACACGCTTTAGGGTGACCCTAGAGCGCCGAGCTCAGCGAGCGGCACGAGGATCCGATATGATGCTCGGTCGACGCGGACCTGCGGTGAGATCGAGGACGACCGCGCCCGTGACAGGGTGCTGCTGCTGTTCGGGGCGCAGCAGCGGATCGACATCGCCGCCAGGCTGCCCGCCGACCCGGTCCGGACGGGCCGGAGTGTCACGGACATCGCCTACGCGGTCGGCGTCAAGGACACCTCACACTTCGCCCGCGCCTCAAAGAGCCGCACTGCGTCAGCCCGCGTGAGTGTCGCAGGGACCACTCGGCTGCTCCACAGAGGCCTGGCGCATAGCCGTTCCGGTGGCTGGTGGAGACTGGAAGACGGCGGATGGTCTCTTTTCCTCATCTTCAGATCTCGTCGCCGCCGGGCCCGTGTCGCTGCGGGACGGCCGCCGAAGCCCGCTCTTCGATCCGGTGCACTGCGGCCCGCAGGTCGTCCAGGTGGCGCCGCGCCACTTCCTGCGCGGACATGACCGTCTTGCGCCAGGTCACGTTGACGCATCCCAGGACCTCCCCGTGCAGGCGGATCGGTACGGCGATCGAGTTGCGACCGTCGAAGTCGTACTCCGGTGCGCGCACGCTGTATCCGCGGGACCGGGTGGTCGCCAGCAGACGCCGCAGCCAGCCCGGGTCGTGGGCGTATGCGTTGCCCGGAGCGTCGTGCTCGCGCAGGCGGCGCAGGACCGCCTCCCGCTCCCGCTCGGCGCAGAAGGCGATGTAGGCCCGGCCCGAGGCGCCGAGCAGCATGTGCGAACGGAAACCGATGGGCGCGACGGGGACCACCTCGTCGAAGTACGCCTTGGGGCTGTTGGTGTCGATCGTCTCCATGTAGTCCAGCCGGGGCACGGTCAGCACCGACGGCCACATCACGCGCTCGCATAGCTCCTCCAGGACCGACGACGCCAGCTCGCCGAGCCACTCGACGTCGTTGTACGGGGCCCTCTGGGGTCTGAGGCTTGCGACGAACGCCCCGTCGGCGAGCCGCTGCCAGACCAGGCCCTGCTGGTTGCAGGTATGGAGGATGCGGATCAGGGTGGCTTTGGGGATGCCGGTGACCTGGTGCAGGTCGTGCAGGCTGGCGGCACGCATCTCCTCCAGGGCCTTCAGCACCTGTAGGCCACGCTCGAGAGAGCTGATCGTTTTCACCTGGTACTGCCGCATGAGACGACCCTCACCTGCGGAGATGGAGAGCGGATTTCACCAGGTGAAAAGCTAGCAGGGAACTGTTGCTCGCGTCCCGGCTCGTCGGGGACCGTTCCTCCACTGACGCGAGGAGGCGACATGACCGTCGAGGCAGCAGGGGGCTTCCCTGCCACTGGTCGGGCACACGGCGCAGCCGGCAGGGCCGCCGTGGTGGCCGAAGGCGAGCTGCTGTGGACGCCCGGCCCGCGGCAGGTCGCGGAGGCCAATGTCACGCGGTTCGCGGACTGGCTGTCCCGGGAACGGGGGCTGCGGTTCGACGGCTACGACGAGCTGTGGAACTGGTCCGTCACCGACCTGGGGGGATTCTGGGGCGCCCTGTGGGACTACTTCGGCATTCGGTCGACGGCCCCGTACTCCTCGGTGCTCGACGGCCGGGACATGCCGGGGGCGCGGTGGTTTCCCGGGGCGCGGCTGAACTACGCCGAGCACGTCCTGCGCAACGAACGGTCGGGTGCCGACGCCGTGGTGTTCGGCTCCGAGAGCGCCGCTCCCGTCGGCCTTCCGTGGGAGGACTTCGCGGGCCGGGTACGCATCCTGGCGACCCGGCTGCGCGCGCTCGGCGTACGCCCCGGCGACCGGGTCTGCGGATATCTGCCGAACGTGCCCCAGGCCGCGATCGCGATGCTCGCGACGACGGCCGTCGGGGCCGTATGGGCGAGCGCTTCCCCCGACTTCGGGTCGCGAGGCGTCATCGACCGGTTCGGCCAGCTCAGGCCGAAGGTCCTCTTCTGCGTCGACGGCTACCGCTACGGCGGAAAGACCTTCGACCGCCGGAACGAGGTGCGCCGCATCGCCGACGCGCTTCCCGGCCTGGAGCAGGTGATCCACCTTCCCGTCCTCGACGACGGGGACGACGAGCCGCTGGCCGTCGGCGGCCTGCGCTGGGACGAGGTCCTCGACCACCCGCCCGTTCCCGCCGAAGACTTCGAATTCGAGCACGTCCCCTTCGACCACCCGCTGTGGGTGCTCTTCTCCTCCGGTACGACGGGACTGCCCAAGGCGATCATCCACGGGCACGGCGGCATCCTGCTGGAGCAGCTGAAGCTGCAGACCTTCCACATGGACCTGCGCGAGGGCGACCGGCCGCTCTTCTTCACCACCACCGGCTGGATGATGTGGAACTTCCTGATCAGCTCCCTGCTGGTCGGCGCCTGCCCAGTGCTCTACGACGGCAACCCCGCCCACCCGGAGCCGGACGTGCTGTGGCGGATCGCGCAGGACACCCGGACCACCTTCTTCGGCGCCAGCCCCGCCTACGTCGACCTCATGACCAAGGCCGGCATCGTCCCCGGCGAACGCTACGACCTGTCCGCCCTGCGCACGGTCATGCCCGCCGGCTCACCAGTGTCGCCCCAGTGCACCGCCTGGTTCTACGGCAACGTCAAGGCGGACCTGTGGATCGCCACCGGCAGCGGCGGCACCGACTGCTGCACCGGCTTCGTCGGCGGAGTGCCCACCCTGCCCGTGTACGCCGGCGAGATGCAGGCCCGCTCGCTGGGTGTCGCCGCGTACGCCTACGACGAACACGGCCGCCAGGTCGTGGACGAGGTCGGCGAGCTCGTGATCACGGAGCCGCTGCCGTCCATGCCGGTCACGTTCTGGGGCCCGGACGGGGACGAGCGATACCGCCGCGCATACTTCGAGGACTACCCGGGCGCCTGGCGACACGGCGACTTCTTCAAGGTCAACGCACGCGGCGGCTGCTTCGTACTCGGCCGCGCCGACGCCACCCTCAACCGGCAGGGCGTTCGCATCGGCACCGCGGAGATCTACCGGGTCGTCGAAGCCCTCGACCAGGTCACGGGAGCTCTGGTGGTCAGCCTCGACCTGCCGGACGAGAAGTTCTTCATGCCGCTGTTCGTCGCCCTGACCGACGGCGTCACCCTCGACGCCGGCCTCCAGCAGACGATCCGGGACCGACTCCGCCGCGAGTACAGCCCCCGCCACGTACCGGACCGCATCATCCAGGTCCCGGCCGTCCCGACCACCCTGACCGGCAAGAAGCTCGAGGTACCGGCGCGCCGCATCCTGCTCGGCACCCCCGTCGAACAGGCGGCCGACCCCAGCACGGTCGCCGACCCGCGTGCGCTCGATGCCCTCGCCCGCTACGCCCGTACCCAGCGCGACTACCCCCTGGCCACCGCCACCGTCTGAGCCGCACCACCCTCGGATCCCCGCTCCCTACGCCTGAGCCGCACACCCTGGAGAGCCCCGTGAACGATGCCAGACCCGCCCCCCTCTTCCCACTGCCCTCGGAACTGACCGACGTCGCGGGAGCCGAAGGCTGGGCGTCGATGTACCCGTACTACACCCGGTTCCAGCCCGGGGACGACCAGCGGTTCTGGTTCTACAACGCGATGCACTTCCCCGAGCCCATGCCCGCGTTCGACGCCATCACTGCCGAGGCGCCCTACACCGCTATCGGCGCGAACACCGCGCGCATGTTCGTCTTCCCCACCACGCTCGGCATCGAGCACCGCATCGTCAACGGCCGGGTCTACATCACCGCCAATCCGGTCACCGACCCCGAGGAGATCCAGCACAGGCTCGCAGAGTTCAGTGAGCGGGCGGGGTACTACTACGAGAACTGGGACGACCTCTACCAGGGCTGGGTCGCCCGCATCACCGCGCTGATCGACGAGGTGCAACGGATCGAGGTGCCCCGGCTGCCCGAGTTCGAGGACCCGGAGGTCGTGTTCCAGGCCAAGGGTGTGGCCCAGAACCACTACGTCCGGGAGAACTACCACCGGCTGATCGACCTGTACTCCAAGATGTGGCACCACCACTCCGAGTTCCTGATGCTCGGCTACGGCGCCTACGTCGTGTTCTTCGAGTTCTGCAAGACGTCGTTCCCGGAGATCCCCGACCAGGACGTGGCCCGCATGGTCGCGGGGATCGACGTCATCCTCTACCGCCCGGACGACGAGCTGAAGAAGCTGGCGAAGCTGGCGGTCGAGTACGGCGTCGACGATCTCTTCGTCGAGGGCTGCGAGCCGGACAAGGTGCTGGCCGCGCTCGCCGCCCGCGGGGACGGCGGCCGGAGCTGGCTGGAGGCGATGGACGCCGTGCGCGAGCCGTGGTTCAACATGTCGACCGGCGCCGGTTTCTACCATCACCACCGCAGCTGGAACGACGACCTCACGGTGCCGTTCGCGGCGCTGCCCGGCTATGTCGACCAGGCCAGGAGGGGCGAGCTGCTCGACCGCCCCACCGAACAGCTCACGGCCGAGCGCGAGCGCATCGCCCAGGAGTATCGCTCCCTGCTGGCCGGAGAGGAGGAGCAGGCCGCCTTCGACCAGATGCTGGGCCTGGCCCGGGTGGTCTTCCCCTTCGTCGAGGACCACAACTTCTACTGCGAGCACTACTTCACCACCAAGTTCTTCGCCAAGGTCCGCGAGTTCGGTGAGCTGCTCCATGACCACGGGGTCCTGGCCGACGCCGAGGACGTCTTCCAGCTGAACCACACCGAGGTCGGCCAGGCCCTGACCGACGTGATGCTCGCCTGGGCGGCCGGGAGCAAGCCGGTGGGCTCGGCACACGTGCGCGAGACGGTCGCCGAGCGCAAGCGGATGCTGGAAGCCCTCGCGGGCTGGTCCCCGCCGCCCGCGCTGGGCCCCGTCCCCGAGGTACTCAACGACCCGGCGGTCCGCATGCTGTGGGGCATCACCGCCGAGACCATCCAGGCCTGGTCCACACCGACCGCGGACGGCGATCACGAGGTGCGCGGCTTCGCCGCCTCGCCGGGCGTCGTCGAGGGCACCGCCCGGGTGCTGCTCAGCGCCAACGACATCGGCCAGGTACGGGAGGGCGAGGTGCTGGTCTGTCCGGTGACCGCGCCCAGCTGGGGCCCGGTCTTCGGCAAGATCGCGGCCGCCGTCTCGGACATCGGCGGCACCATGTCGCACGCGGCGATCGTGGCCCGCGAGTACGGACTGCCCGCCGTCGTCGGCACCGGCCACGCCACCAAGCGGATCACCACCGGCCAGCGGCTGCGCGTGGACGGCGACCGCGGCATCGTCACCATCCTCGACTGAGCCTGGGGAGCACGACAATGAACACCTCACCCCATGTCCACCGGTTCGCAGAACTGCGGCTGACGGACCGGCCCACGGTCGGCGGCAAGGGCGCCAGCCTCGGCGAACTCACCTTCGCCGGCGCGCCCGTACCGCCCGGCTACGTCGTCACCACCACGGCCTTCGAAGCCTTCCTCGCCACCCTCGACCCGGACGGCGAGATCCGCACCGCCATCGAGGCGCTGGACTCCGAGGACACCGAGGCGATCACCCGCGTGGTCACACCCGTCAGGGAGCGCATCGAGGCGGCCGAACTGCCCGAAGAGGTGGCGGCGGCGATCCGCGGCCGCTACCGCGACCTGGACAGCGAGTCCGACACCCCGGGTGAGCCCGCCCCCGTCGCCGTACGCTCCAGCGCCACCAGCGAAGACGCGGAGGACGCCAGCTTCGCCGGCCTCCAGGACACCTACCTGTGGGTGCGCGGCGAGGACTCCCTCGTCGAGAACGTCCGCCGCTGCTGGGCCAGCCTCTACAGCGTCGAATCGGTCAGCTACAGGCGTCGCCTCGGCCTGCCGGAACACGACCTCGCCATGGCCGTCGTCGTCCAGCGCATGATCGACCCGCGCTGCGCTGGCGTCATGTTCACCCGCAGCCCGCTCACCGGGGACCGCTCGGTCGTCGCCCTGGAAGCGTCCTGGGGCCTGGGGTCCGCTCTCGTCAGCGGTGACGTGACACCCGACAAGTACGTGGTCAGCAAGGTGACCGGGGACATCTGCTCCCGTACCGTCTCGGCGAAGCTGCGACAGCACCGGATGGACCCCAGCGGCTCCGGTGTGCTGGAGGAGGACGTACCGGAATACCTCCGGGACGAACCCTGCCTGTCCGACGAGGAGATCCACGAACTCGTACGGCTCGGCCGGCAGGTCGAGTCCCACTACGGGGCACCGCAGGACATCGAGTGGGCGATCTCCCGCAACCTCGTACCCGGCCACAACATCTACCTGCTCCAAAGCCGTCCCGAGACCGTCTGGGCGAGCAGGGAGAAGGCCCCGGTGGCCTCGCCGAAGGCCAGGGCGTTCGACCACGTGCTGTCGCTGCTCGGCGGCGCGGGCTCCGGCCCCGGTGGGAGTACGAAGTGAACCTGACCGGCGAGGACGTCCAGGACATCCTGCGGATCATCGACGGCATGGAGGTCGACCGCCTCCATCTGCGCACGGGTCGGTTCGAACTGTCGCTTTGCCGTGGCGACGACGGCGCGTGGACACAGTCCGCGCGCACGACAGCCGAACCGGTGCTGGTCGATGGCCGTGAAGTACCCGCGGTCCAGGGCGTGGCAGCTGCGGACGAGCAGACTGAGCCCGCCCGCGAGGGTCTGACCGGGGTCCGTACACCTTTGCCCGGTGCCTTCTACCGGGCGCCGAAACCCGGCGCGGCCCCCTTCGTCGAGATCGGGGACGAGGTCACCGAGACCACGGTCGTCGGGATCGTCGAGACGATGAAACTGATGAACTCCGTGTACGCGGAGGCCTCCGGCACGGTGGCCGAAATCGTCTTGGGCGACGGAGAGTTCGCCGAGCAGGGTGCCGTGCTCATGTTCATCGACACACAGGCGGCAGGAGCGGCGCCGTGATCCTGCGACGCGTTCTGATCGCCAACCGGGGTGAAATCGCCCTGCGCATCATCCGTACGTGCAGGCGGCTCGGCATCGAGGCGGTGCTCGCCGCCTCCGACGCCGACCTCGACTCCGTACCGGCACGGCTGGCCGACCGGGTGGTGCGCCTCGGCCCCGCCCCGCCCTCGGCCAGCTACCTGGACGTGGACGCCGTCCTCACGGCGGCGAAAACCGCCGGCGCCGACGCCATCCATCCCGGGTACGGCTTCCTCTCCGAGAACCAGCGGCTGGCCCGGGCCTGCACCGAGGCCGGCATCGTCTTCATCGGCCCCACGGTGGAACAACTCGCCGCAGTGGGCGACAAGTTGGAGGCCCGTCGGCATGCCGTGGCGGCCGGGCTGCCCGTGGTACCCGGCGGGCCGCTTGCGGACACCGCCGACGCGGCCCGGCTTGCCGCGGAGATCGGCTACCCCCTGCTGATCAAGGCGGTCGGCGGGGGCGGCGGCCGGGGCATGAAGCAGGTGCACGATCCGGCGGACCTGGCCGCCACCGTCGACCTGGCCGTCGCCGAGGCGGGCGCCGCCTTCGGTGACCCCCGCGTCTACCTCGAACGCTTCGTCGCCACCGGGCGGCATGTGGAGGTCCAGCTCATCGCGGACGGCGAGAACGTCGTCCACCTCGGCACCCGCGACTGCTCCGTGCAGCGCCGCTACCAGAAGCTGATCGAAGAGGCGCCCGCGCCCGCTCTCGACCCGGTCCTGCGCGAGGAGATGCACCGTGCCGCGGTGGCCCTCGGCAAGCATCTGGAGTACCGGGGCCTGGGCACGGTCGAGTTCCTGGTCGACGTCGACCGGGGCACCTTCTACTTCCTGGAGATGAACGCCCGCATCCAGGTCGAGCACCCGGTCACCGAGGCCATCACCGGACTCGATCTCGTCGCGGAGCAACTCGCCGTCGCCGAGGGGCGATCGCTCTCCTTCGGACAGGCGGACGTGTGCTTCACGGGACACGCCATCGAGTGCCGGATCAACGCCGAGGACTGGGCCCGCGACTTCCGGCCAAGCCCCGGCACTGTGACCGAGGCGGTCTGGCCACTCGGTGACGGCATCCGGATCGACACACACCTCCAGGCGGGCGCGAGCGTACCGCCGTACTACGACTCGCTGCTCGCGAAACTGATCGTCCACGGCCGGGACCGCGCCGACGCGCTGGCACGGCTGCGCGCCGCACTGGCCCGGTGTGCGGTCGCCGGGGTCAGCACCAACATCCCGCTGCACCATGAGGTGCTGGCACAGGCCGAGTTCGCCGAGGGTGGCGTGGACACCGCCTGGTTCACCCGCTTTCTGCGGGACCTTCCAGTAGGGAGCAGCCGTGGCTGACATCCAGCTCGTCGACGTGTCGCTGCGCGACGGCAACCAGAGCCTGTGGAGCGCCACCGGACTCGACACCGGCAAGATCCTCCAGATCGCGCCGGTCCTGGACCGGGTCGGCTTCCGCGCCCTCGACTACACCTCCAGCACCCACATGGGCATGGCGGTGCGCACCCACCGCGAGGACCCGTGGGAGCGGATACGGCTGACGCACCGCGCCATGCCCAACACCCCTCTGCAGTTCATCGGCACCGGGCTGCGCTTCATCTCCTGGGAGGTCGCCCATCCCGAGTTCATGCAACTGGTCTACGACCGGCTGGTGGTGAACGGCGTCACCCGGTACGTCGTCCTGGACCCCATGCACGACATGGACGCCGTACGCGAGTCCGCCCGCATGATCCGAGCAGCTGGGGCCACCGAGGTCGTCGGAGCACTGACCTTCACGGTCAGCGACGTCCACGACGACGCCCACTACGCCTCGCTCGCGGCGCAGATGGCCGCCTGCCCGGACATCGACCGGGTCTACATCAAGGATCCTGGGGGGCTGCTGACGTCGGAACGCGCCGCCACACTGATCCCGGCAGTCCTGGGCAACCTCGCCGGCACACCGCTGGAGCTGCACTCCCACTGCACGATCGGTCTGCCGGGCCTGACCTACCTCAAGGCCGCCGACCTGGGCGTACAGGCCCTGCAGGTGGCCTGCGGGGCCCTCGCGGGCGGCACGTCCCTGCCCAACGCCCAGCAGGTCGTGGCCAATCTGCGCGAAATCGGCCACACCGTGGACGTCGACGACCGGCTGCTGGGCGTGGTCGCCGACTACTTCGACCGTTTGGCGGCGGCCGAGGGGCTGCCCGTCGGTGGCCCCCGGGACTACGACGCCGCGTTCATGCGCCACCAGGTCGCAGGCGGCGTCATGACCACCCTGCACCGGCAGCTCGACGAACTCGGTTTCAGCGACCGCTTCGACGCGGTCATCGAGGAGGTGACCCGCGTCCGCGCCGAACTCGGCCACCCCATCATGGTCACCCCGTTCCCGCAGATGGTGTGCACCCAGGCCCTCTACAACGTCATCGGCACCGAACGCTACGAGAACGTCTCCGACCCGGTGATCCGGTACGTGCTGGGCCGCTTCGGCCGCCCCACCGCCCCCGTGGACCCGCAGGTCGCCGAGCGCATCCTGGGCCGGCCACGAGCGAAGGAACTCGCCGCCGAACCGCCCCCGCCCACCGTCGCAGAACTGCGCCGGCGCCTCCCGCGCGGCATCAGCGACGAGGAACTGCTCCTACGGGCCACCATGCCCGCCGAGCAGGTGGACGCCATGGTGGCCGCCGAACCGGCCCGACGGCACTACAACCCCGACGTCAAACCGGTGCTCGACCTGCTCCAAGGCCTACGGACACGCCCGGCGACACCCGAACTGATTCTCGACCGGCCCGACTTCCGACTGGAGCTGCACCGTGACCGCCGACCCGTCTGACGAGGCTGCCGCCTGCGCAACCGCCGAAACGGCTGATGAGATCGACGACCTGACTGGCCCTCTGGGGGCCGTCCGGGGCGTCGTCTTCGACATGGATGGCACGCTGGTCCTGGGCGACCGACGCAACCACCGGCTCACTCCCCTCCCCGGAGCCCTGGAAGTCACGGCCGACCTCACCGCCCGCGGCCTGCCCTGGGTCACCTTCACCAACGGCACCACGCGCACTCCGTCGGCCTACGCCGAGACGCTGCGCCGCATCGGGTTCGACCTGCCGGACGACGCCATGCTCACTCCGGCGACCAGCGCCGTCGACCACTTCCTGGCCATGGGACACCGCAGCGCGCTGGTGCTCGGCGGCGACGGCCTGAAGGAGCCGCTTCGCCAAGCCGGCATCGAGATCGTCGGGCCCCAGGGCAAGCCGGAAGCCGACGCCGTGCTCGTCGGCTGGTACCGCGAGTTCACGATGGACGACCTGGAAGCCGCCTGCCACGCCGTCTTCGCAGGCGCCACCCTGTACAGCAGCTCACAGTCGGTGTTCTTCGCCAGCGCCGACGGTCGAGCACTGGGCACGTCCCGGGCCATCTGCGCCATGATCAGCAGTGTCACGGGCGTCACCGAACAGGTCGTGGGCAAGCCCTCACTCACCGGCCTGCGTTGCGCCGCGCGCCGACTGGGCGTCGCCCCGCAACACCTCGCCGTCGTCGGAGACGACCCGGAACTGGAGATGGCGATGGCCCGGCGTGCCGGGGCTCTCGGCATCGCGGTGACCACCGGCATCCACGCGGCGAACCACTTCGCCACGCTGCCCACGGAGCAGCGCCCGCATCTCACCGTCGAGGGTGTGGGCGGGCTGACCACCCTGTTGCCCGCCCTGAACTCCCACCCCATCGAGAACGGACCCGTACCGACATGACCACCACGACCGCCTCCCTGCGACCGAGCGCCCATCCCGGAGTCCTTTGGGCGAAGAGGCGCTCGACGATCCACCGCCTGGGCAGCACCACGAAGCCTCGCATGTCGTCGCTGCGCTTGACGATCGCCAGGACCAGGGCGAACGCGGCCAGGCAGTGCTCGACGAGGCTGCCGGTGTAGCCGCCGTCTGCCCAGACGAGGGCCAACCGGTGGTGCGCGTCGGCCACGTGCTCAAGCAGGACCTTCGCGGCGGTGCGGTCGCCGACATCCGCGGCGGTGACCACCACTGCCAGGAGCAGGCCGAGGGTGTCGAGCACGACGTGCCGCTTGCGCCCGTTGACCAGCTTGCCGCCGTCGAAGCCACGGCTGTCCGATCCGACGACGGCATCCGCCTTGACCGACTGCGAGTCGATCACCGCGGCCGTCGGCTCCGCATCCCGGCCCAGCCGCTCTCGGACCCGGGCGCGCAGCCGGTCGTGGAACTCCCTGACCAGACCATGGTCACGCCAGCGACGGAAGAACGCATAGACCCGCTCCCACAGCGGGAAGTCCCGGGCATCGCCCGCGACTTGATCCCGTTGTCCACGAGATACCGGATCGCATCGAGCATCGCCCGGTGGCAGTACGCCTCCGGCTGGCCGCCCCGCCCCCGCAGCCAGCCTGGCACCGGCAGCAGCGGCCGGACCACGGCCCACTCCGCGTCCGTCATGTCCGAGGGATACCGCCGAACACGTTCCTGATGATCGGCCGCATTCCCGAACCGGTGAGCGACACAATCACACGTCGGTGCAGCCGAGTTGAACTCCACCGGCGCGATGAGGTGCCCAGGAGCGCGCCTGCCAGCCTGGGATTCGCCGAACCAGCTTCCTGGGCCAACCGGACAGCGAGGCGAACTCGCGCCCTGACCTGCCCCTGCGGGCATGTGACTTGCTGATCGGTGGGCCGACCGGGAAACGACATCGACGGCTTCCGCCGCAGCCACCTGGGCCTCACCCAGCGCATGCTCACTCCTGCACGCCGATGCCGAGACCCGCCCGACCCTGGACACCTACCTCCGCGAGCAATGCAGCACCACGCGCACCGCCGAGCGGCTCTTCACTCACCGCAACACCGTGCTGCGCCGTCTGACCCCCGCCGACGACCTGCTGCCCCGCCCCCTTGCCGACAACGTCACCGCCGTGGCCGCCGCCCCCGAAGTGATCCGCTGGCGCGGTTGACCGGGTGCGTCGTCGGCGAGGGTCGGGAAAGCATCGGCGTGCTTAGAGATAGAGACGTTCGTTGATCTTCAGACCGTTCTCCCGGCAGTAGTTCTCGTAGTGATCGATGAACCAGAACACGTCCACCGTCTCCATCACGCGGTCCTCCTCGTCGAGGAACTCCAGCGGACCGTTGAGCCAGAACATCGTCTTCATCCCGTGCTCGGAGTAGAGGGTATGGCTGCGCCCCGGGCTCTCCCGGACGAAGTCCCCGGGCTTCCCGACCCAGTCGTACTCCAGGTAGCGCCAGCTGCCTTCGAGGACGTAGCCGGAGACCGGGCCACGATGCCGGTGGCGGCCCAGCGTGCCGCCCTCCTGCACCCACAGCACGTTGGCGGCGCTGCTGCCGCGGACATCAAAGGTGAGGTGCTTGATGAACACGTTGGGCACGAACGGCACCCACGGGCTGCTGTCCTCGCTGATGTACCCCTCCTCCAAGGCGTACTTGTCCCGCATGCGGTCCACGCGCGCCTCGGTCGCGACGTACTGCGCCATGATCTCTTCGGACGTAGTCATGTCACCTTGCCTCATTGCCTGGGTGGGTCTGTGGGTGCGAACGTACGGTCCGACCTGCGGCGGGGGCTTGACTGAGGCCGCACGGTTACTTGAACCTGAGCGCACCCACGACCGGGTCCCCGGAAGGTGCGCAGTGAGGTGGCACCGGTATGACGCTCGACTTCTCCACGGCGCCACTCGAAGGCCGAGCTCGGCTCGACTACTGGCGTGAGGTGGTCTGCACGACGTTCGTCCAGTACGAGATGGACGTGCCGCAGCCCACGTCCGCCGGGTTCCGGGGCAGGGTCACGGCCCAGACGCTCGGAGACCTGGGCGTCGCGAGGGTGGTCTCCGACCCCCACACGGTGTTCCGGTCCCCGACGCTGATCCGGAGATCGGGCGAGGACGACCTCCTGGTCAACCTGGCCGTCCAGGGCTGTGTGACGGTCTCGCAGCAGGAGCGGGACGCGGTCTTGCGCCCAGGCGACTTCACCGTCTACGATAGTGCCCGGCCCTGCCGTATCGTCTGCGCCGACCCGTTCGAACTGCTGGTGCTGAAGGTGCCCAGGCCGCTGTTCGACGCGCACTGCCCGCTGGCGCGGGACGCGATGGCGACCATGGTGCCGGGCGACCACGGGGTGGGCGCGCTCTTCGCGCCCTTCTTCCACTCTCTGACCGCCCACTCCGCCGGTCTGTCTCCCGACGCGAGGGCACGCATCGGCGCCACGCTGCTGGAGCTGCTGGCCACAGCTCTGTCCGAGCGAACCGATTCAGGCGCCCGGCTCGGCGTACCCAGAGCAGCCCATATGGACCGCGCCCGCCGGTACATCAACGACCACATCGCCGACCCCGACCTGTCGCCCGCCATGGTCGCCCGAGCGCTGGGAATCTCCGTCCGCTACCTGCACGCGATCTTCAGAGCCGAGGACGCCTCACCGTCTCGCTGGATCCTGCAACGGCGGATCGACAGGGCCGCCGGGCTGCTCGCCGACCCGGGTCGGGCGGGCCGCAGTGTCACGGACATCGCCTACGCCGTCGGCTTCAAGGACGCCTCGCACTTCACCCGCGCCTTCAAGGACCGCCACGGGTTCAGCCCGCGCGAGTACCGCAGAAGACTCGCGGGCTGAGCCAGGTGGGAACGATCGCCGGCCGGCGCTTGCACGGTCGGATGACAGTGATGACCATGGTGGCCACCCGCTGTCAGGCGCTTGCCTCGGCCGCCTCTTCGATCAGGTCGGCGACCGGTCCGGGGTTGGCTTCGACACCCCCGAGCTACCGCGAGGCCCTGCCTTCATGCGCCGACTAGATCGGTTAGCCGGTCGGGTCCGAATTTCAACGGCGACCCCGGTGATGGCCTGGTCGATCCCGGCTGTAAGTTCCGGAGGCAGCAGCGCGGAGCCGACCATCCCGTCGGTGAACCCCTGGGGGCCGGTCTGGGCGGCCACGGTGCGCCGGTAGGTGAACTCGTCGAAGCCAGCCTTGCCGCCGTAGGCGCCTGTGCCGGAGCCTCCCACTCCGCCGGACGGGGCGTTGCTGAGGGAGGCGTGCAGGAGCCCGTCGTTGCGGGTGACACCGCCGGAGGTGGTGTCCTGCAGGAAGCGGCGGAAGTCGTCGCCGTCCTCGCCGTACCAATACGCCGCCAGAGCGGCCGGACGGTCGTTGATGAACGCGATCGCCTCGGCCAGATCGTCGTAGGGGTGGATGGTCACACCGGTCCGAAGATCTCCTCGCGGGTGATCTCCGCGTCGTCGGGGACGTCGATCAGCAGCGTCGGCGGGATCAGGCGCGCCTCGCGGGCTGCGTCCCACAAACCTCGTCCGCCCCCCAAAAAATAGCGGGCAAGCTTGCGCCGCCCCCTCGGCACGACAAAGGGCACAAGCTCGGCCTGGCCCCGAGCGATCACCTGTCGGACACACCCCGCGCACGGACCGTCGGCCGTTCTTCGCCCGGTGCGGCGCTGAAGTAGGGCGTGGCTCAGAACCCAGCGGAGACGTGACGGGTTCGTTGCCGTCGGTTTGCTTTACAGCCCCGCAATGTTGGATTAACTTCCAACATTGGAAGTAGTTCCAAGTATCCGCGAGCCCAACGATGCGAGCCGTGTTACGGAGGTCCGATGACCGACCGATTGAATGTGACGTTTCCTTCGGGGCCGGACGAGTGTCACGCCTGGCTGTACCTGCCCGAGGGCGGGGGTCGGCGCCCCGTGGTGGTCATGGCACACGGTCTCGGTGGGGTCCGCGAGATGCGGCTGGACGCGTACGCCGAGCGTTTCGCCGCCGCCGGCTACGCGTGCCTGGTGTTCGACTACCGGCACTTCGGGGCCAGCGGCGGTCAGCCGCGACAGCTCCTGAGCATCAGACGACAGCTCCAGGACTGGCGGGCCGCCGTGGCGTACGCGCGCTCCCGGCCGGAGACCGATCCCCGGCGCGTGGTGCTGTGGGGCACCTCTTTCGGCGGCGGCCATGTCCTGGCGACAGCCGCCCAGGACCCGGCCGTCGCCGCCGTCATCGCCCAGGGCCTGTTCACCGACGGTGTCGCCTCTGCCCTGGCGATGCGCCCGGACACCTCGGTGAAGGTGATGGCCCGCGCGGTCCGTGACATGGTCGGCGCCCGCCTCGGGCGCCCTCCCGTCATGGTCGCGACGGCGGGGCCGCCCGGATCCGCCGCGTTGATGACCGCTGCGGACGCCGAGCCCGGCTACCTGGCCCTCGTGCCCAACGACGTGCCCTTCTCTAACCAGGTTGCGGCGCGGTTCGCCCTGGACATCCTCCGCTACCGGCCGGGCCGCCGGACCGCGAAGATCGCATGCCCGGTGCTGTTCTGCGTATGCGAGCACGACAGCGTGGCCCCCGCGCGGCCGACCCTGCGCCATGCCCGCAGGGCCCCGCGCGGCGAGATCCGCCTCTACCCCGACGGCCACTTCGACATCTACCTCGGCGAGCCCTTCGAACGCGTTGTCACGGACCAGCTCGCCTTCCTGACGCGGCACGTCCCCATCGGCTCCGCACCCGGTGAAGCCCCGAGACCCACGACACCCTGAAAGAGGTACGAGATGCTCACCTACCCGATTGCGGGGAAGACCGTCTTCATCACCGGCGCAGCCGGAGGCATCGGTGCGGCCACCGCCCGCACGCTGCACTCGCGCGGAGCCAACGTGGTCCTCGCCGACCGGGGCATCGACGCCACATCGGCCCTCGCCCGCGACCTCGGCGGCGACAGGACACTGACGCTGTCGGTGGATGTCACCGACAGCGCCGCACTGGCCGACGCGGTGGACCGTACGGTCGACCGGTTCGGCGGCCTGGATGTCGTCTTCGCCAACGCGGGGATCGCGGCCGATCCGCCGGCGGCGATCGCCACCATCGACCCGGCCATGTTCGAGCGCGTCGTCGAAGTGGACCTGCTGGGCGTCTGGCGCACCGTTCGCGCCGCACTGCCGCACGTCATCGCGGCGCGCGGGCACGTCCTGGTCACCGCTTCGGTGTACGCCTACTTCAACGGTATGACCAACGCCCCCTACGCCATGTCGAAGGCCGGCGTCGAGCAATTCGGCCGCGCCCTGCGCGCCGAACTCGGCATCCACGGCGCCAGCGCCGGGGTCCTCTACCCCGGCTGGGTCCACACGCCCATCGCTGGGGCAGCCTTCGGAAGCAACGACATCACCACCCGCATGCGCGAGATCGCCTTCCCGTCCCTGCTCGGCAAGGCCATCGCCCCCACGCGCGTCGCGGACGCCGTCGTCCGCGGCATCGAGAACCGCTCGGCCCGTGTCATGGTCCCCCGCAGGTGGGTACCGATTTCGGCCCTGCGCGGCGTCCTTAACCCCGTCACCGATCTCATCGCCGAACGCCACCCCGAACTGCGCCGACTCCTGCGCCGACTCGAGGAATCCGCCCGCCCCACAGGCAAGTCCCCGCAGACCGACTCACCGAGGTAGGTTGTCATGACCCGTTACGACCTGGCCGGGCGCACCGTCGTCCTCACTGGCTCCACCGGCGGCCTGGGCGCCGCCCTCGCCCAGGCCCTGCGCGGGCGCGGCGCCAACCTCGCGCTGCTCGACCTCAGCCTCGCGGCCAGCACTGCCCAAGCGCAGGACCTGGGAGACGAAACAGTCGCCCGTGGCTGGCACGCCGACGTACGCGACCTCGCCGGCCTGCAGCAAGCCATGGACGAGGCCGCCTCGCACTTCGGGCGCCTCGACATCGTCATCGCAGGCGCCGGGATCGACACCATGGCCCCGATGGCGACCATCGACCCGTCGGCCTACGAACGTGTCATCGACGTCAACCTCAACGGGGTCTGGCGCACCTTCCGTGCGGCTCTGCCCCACGTCGAGGCCCAACGCGGCTATCTCCTCGCGATCTCCTCCATGGCCGCCTTCGTGCACTCGCCGCTCCAGATCTCCTACACCGCGAGCAAGGCCGGCGTGTGGGCGATGTGCGACAGCCTTCGCCTGGAGGTTCGCCACCTGGGTGTCGGTGTCGGCAGCGCCCACCCCACGTTCTTCCGCACTCCGATGATGGACGACGTGACCGCGGACCCGGCCGGGCACGCCCTCTGGGGCGGCAACTCCAAGGGGTTGTGGAAGATGGTGCCGCTGGAGAAGGTCATCGCCGGTATCGTCCGCGGCATCGAGCGCCGTGCGGACCGCGTCGTCGTCCCCAGGTCCCTCACCCTGACCGCGAACGCTCCCGGTCTGTTCCGGCCGATACTCGAACGTGTCGGTTTCCGCCCTCAGACGGTCCAGCGCGCCCACGGCCTCGCCTCGGCGTCGGGCTGGCACGACCCGGCGGTGCATGAGCGCCACCAGGCCGGTTCCCGCTGAATTCCGGGCTGAAGGAAGCGGCCCAGGGGGTCCGGCCGTTTCAAGCACCACGTAAAGTAGCGGAGACCATGACAATCAAGGTCACACGCACGACACGTCGGGCCGCGGCAACCCGTGCGGCCATCGTCGACGCCGCCGAGGAGCTGCTGGCCTCCGGAGGCCCCGACGCGGTCACCTTGGAAGGCATCGCCGAACGCGCGGATGTCGCCGTGCAGACGGTGTACAACCGCGTGGGCGGCCGCGCGGCCGTTCTCATCGCGGTTGCCGAGCGGGCACTCGAGGACAACCGGACCTACATGGACGACGCCTACGCTGCCCCGGGCACCCCCGTGGAACGCATCAGGGCCGCCTCGGCCGCGTACGTCCGTTTCGCCGCCGAGCGCCCACACCAGTTCCGCCTGCTGGCCGAGCCGCCGGACGAACCCGCGGCCCTGGAACGGGTCGCCGCGCTCGTAGACGAGCAGAACGCCAAACTCGCCGCCGCCCTGGCCGACGGGGTGGCCGACGGCTCGCTCGCCGCCGACCTCGATCCCGTCACCACCGCCACCGCGTTGTGGGCTGCCATGAACGGCGTTCTCGGCCTCTCCTGGCGCGCGGACCGACTCCGCGCTGACGCCTCCCATGTGACGGAACTCGTCGCAGCTGTGGAAAGGGTGGTTCTGCGCGGACTGCTCGCCCGCTGAAGTCCGCCCGGGGCCGTGCCACCGTACGGTGGCCGGCCTGGCTCCCGCCGCGCCGGGACACCACCGCCTGCGGATCGCTCCCCTTCCGGGTGGCGGTATCACCCAGGCTGGAGCACGTCTGCACACGCCGTACGGCACCGTCGAGGTGTCCTGGGCGCTCTCCGGGCGTGATTCACCGTGGAGGCCACGTCGTCCCTCCGAACACCACGGCCGACGTTGTCCTGCCGGACGGCAGGGGCGTCATCGAGGTGGGCTCCGGGAGGCACACGTGGACAGTGGCGCTGGGGGCACACACGGTTGAGCGGGCACCGTTGTCCCTGGACATGACGATGGGGGAACTCATGGACCGCGAAGATGCGGTCCGTGTCTTCAAGGACTTGCTCGTCTCGTACTTCCCGGAGGCCGCAGAGTTCGTCGAGAGCGGCTCCGGAGCTCCGGCCGGACCACCGTACAGGCGATCGCCGGAATGCTGCCCGACGGCGAGAATTTCCTGGCCGACCTGGAAGGGCGGTTCACCACGCTGGCCGCCGGTACCGAAGTCTCCTGAGCTCGAGTGACCGGCTATCCCGTCTGTGCGGAGTCTGACGTCTTTCCCATCGGCTCGCCGGTACGTCCGGCCGCCGTGGCCGATTCCATTGAAAGCCCCCTCGGGGGACAGTGAGGAGCACGACCATGCCCAGCGCCACGTTCGCCCTGATGGATGGGTGGCATCAGGAGTCGGCCCGGACCAACGGCCCCGTGAGCCTCGCGTCGGAACGCGAGGGGTGGACGCGTTCGCCGGCATGTACCAGCCAATGGTGGGAGTCGCCCACCCATGAGGAGGTCGCGGAACTCCGGCCCGGATCGTGGCTCCTGACACCGCAGGGCGCCCCCGAAGACCTTGTCATCCTCGACCTGCACGGGGGCGGCTTCCGGGTCGGATCCGCTGCCGGGGCGCGCTTCCTGGGCGCTCAAGTGGCGCTGGCCGCAGGCGCGCGCGTGCTGCTTCCCGCGCATACCGTCTCGCGCCCGAGAACCCCTTCCCCGCCGGTCTGGATGACTGCCTGGCGGCCTACGACCTGGCCGCCGAGACGGCTCCGAGGATCGTGGTGGCCGGGGAGTGTGTGCGTCCGCGGTTCGGTGACGGTCGGCTCGCCGGCGTGGTCCGCTTGTTCCCCCGGCTTCGGCAGATGCGGGAAGCCCGTGGTGAACGCCGCATGGTCCGCCCGGCTCTGTGGTGACTTGGCAAGCGTCCGGCTTCGCGGCCGCTGTGGCCCACCTGAGTAACAGCGGCCCGCCCGGGCGGGCCCAGCCCGCCGCCGTGCCGGCCCTGACGGCGGTGTGGTACGCCGCGGTCCGGCGGACGGCCGGGGCGTGCGCCGTCTCGCGCGGGAGCTCGTCACGCCGGACCGCTCACGGGTCGCCCGCTCGGCGTAGAGTCGAAAGTGTGGAGTACACGGCCGCCAGCTTTGTGTCCCGGGTCGCCGGCGAGCTCGGACCGAAGGCGGACGAGCTGATCGCCGACGTGGTGCGGTGCCTGCGGCATGAGGTTCCCGAACTGTGGAACGACCCGGATCTCGCCCGTAGGACCTCCGAGGGCGTCACCGAAAACGTCGTCGGCGTGCTGCGGGGCCTGCAATACGGCATCGAGCCGAGCGAGATCGAACCGCCGGCCGCGGAGATGGAACGCGCACGCCGGCTGGCGCGGCGCGGTACGCCCGTCAGTGTGATGCTGCGGGCCTACCGGCTCGGTCAGCGCATCGTCCTCGACAGACTGCTCGCGGAAATGCCGCGACTGACGAAGAATGCGGAGCTGATCAGTGCGGCGTCGCGCTGGCTGCTGGCGACAAGCGGATACGTCGACCACACATCTGAGCAGGGCGTCACGGCGTACCAGGAGGAGCGGGACCGGCGACTGCAGTGGCGGCTGTCCCTGGTGAACGAGGCCGGCAAACGCGTCGGGACCACCCTGGACATCGCTCGCACCACCCAGGAGCTGGCGGATCTCGCCATCGGTCACTTCGCCGACCTCGTCACTGTCGACCTGCTCGACCCCGTGGTCCACGGGGGCGGCAGTCCGGCGGCGGGTCAGCTCGTACTGCACCGGGTTGCCCAGGCGTCGTCGGCGTGGGGCGGTCAGGAGCCGACGATTCGGCTGGGGGAGCGCCACACCTGCCCGGGCGGATCGCCCTCGGCTCGCGCCCTGGCCACCGGTCAGCCGTCCCGGCACACGGCGGCGCCGACCGATCCGGCCGATGCCTTCGTCAGCCACCCCACCCGCTCGATGCTGGTGGTGCCGCTGAGCGCCCGCGGTGCCACCCTTGGTGTCGCGCGGTTTTCCCGTCACAGCAACCCCGACCTGTTCGACGACGAAGACCTGATCCTCGCCCAGGAGATCGCGGCCAGGGCGGCCGTGGCCATCGACAACGCCCGCCGCTACACGCACGCCCATGCCACGGCCGTCACCCTGCAGCGCAGTCTCCTCCCACGTCGTACGGCGGAGCAGTCCGCCGTCGACGTTGCCTGCCGCTACCTGCCCGCCGGTGCCCAGGCCGGTGTGGGCGGCGACTGGTACGACGTCATCCCGCTGTCCGGCGCCCGGGTCGCCCTGGTGGTGGGCGATGTGGTAGGTCACGGTATCCACGCCGCCGCCACGATGGGGCGCCTGCGGAGCGCGGTCCGTACCCTCGCCGACATCGACCTGCCTCCCGAGGAACTGCTGACACATCTGGACGACGTCGTCATTCGGCTGTCCTCCGAAGTCTCGGCCGACCCGGACGTGGAAGCGCCCGGGGACATCGGTGCCACATGTCTGTACGCCGTCTACGATCCCGTGGACGGCCGCTGTTACCTGGCACGCGCGGGCCACGTGCTGCCCGCCGTGGTGACCGGCGACGCAACCGTCGAGCTCCTCGATCTCCCGCCCGGCCCGCCGCTGGGCCTGGGGGGCCTGCCGTTCGAGGCGGCGGAGGTCGACCTGCCCGAAGGCAGCCTCCTCGCCCTGTACACCGACGGCCTGGTCGAAGCCCGCGACCGCGATATCGAGGCAGGCCTCACCCTCCTGCGCCACGCTCTGGCCCAGCCCTGCGCCTCGCTGGAGGCCGCGTGCGACACCGTGCTCGAAGCCCTGCTGCCCGCAGGCCGAGCCGACGACGACGTCGCCCTGCTGCTGGCCCGCACCCGCGCCCTCGGGGACACCCAGGTCGCAGCCTGGGACGTGGACGCC
The DNA here is from genome assembly GCF_058267695.1 of Streptomyces sp. DF42. Taxonomy (NCBI): domain Bacteria; kingdom Bacillati; phylum Actinomycetota; class Actinomycetes; order Kitasatosporales; family Streptomycetaceae; genus Streptomyces; species Streptomyces sp. DF42. Next base: position 8,207,789 of record NZ_CM177859.1, read on the forward strand.
GACCCGGCAGCCGTCACCCGAGCCCGTTCGAATGCTGCCCGGCAGCTGACCGCCTGGGGACTGGAGGAACTCGACTTCACCACCGAACTGGTGGTCAGCGAACTGGTCACCAACGCCATCCGCTACGGTCGGCCTCCCATCCGCCTGCGGCTCATCCGTGACCGCTCCCTGCTGTGTGAAGTGTCCGACGCCAGCAGCACCACGCCCCACCTGCGCCGGGCCCGGGTCTTCGACGAGGGAGGACGCGGCCTGTTTCTCGTCGCCCAGCTTGCCGAGCGCTGGGGAACGCGCCATGCCAGGCAAGGCAAGACGGTCTGGGCCGAGCTGGGCGAGGAGAACCCCGCCGAGGCCGAGGGCTAGGAGCGTGGGTCAGTAACGGGCAATTGGCCGGTCGGTCGTGATCGGGGTGATTGAGCTCTTTCAGCGTTGCCGCTCCGGCGTGAGGACGGCAGCGGCAATTGACGTCATTCGATTCGGGCTGCAGCGGGACCGGCGGAAGATGCGCCAGGACTTCAGCCGTGCGACGCCGCGCTCGACCGGGGCCCGGGCTGCGGACAGCGCGCGGTTGACGGTTTGCTGGGTCGGTGTGAGCTCGCGGCCCGGCGGGCGCCTGAGGGGTGTCGTCACCCATGAGCCAGCTCCCATGTAAGCCCGGTCAGCGAGGACTGGGACGCCTTGGCGTTCGCAGATCCGGATGATCCGGTGGTTGCGCGCCGCCGTCAGGTCGTGGGCGCGGCCGGGGAGTGCGGGTGAGATCCACAGCAGCTGGCAGTCTGGATCAGTGACCATCTGCACGTTCACCCCGTGTCGGCGGTGTTTGTGGGAATAGTCGGCTCGGCTGTCGCCGACCCGGTCGCACTCCGCGAGGGTGCCGTCCAGCAGGACGTACTCCGGGTCGGCTTCACGCAGGGCACGGAGCAGGCCGGGCCCGGTCGGCGAGCAGATCGATGACAGAGGCCGTGTAGGCGTGGGCGGTGCCGACGGATATGCCGAACCCGGCCGCGATCTGCGCCAGAGTGTCGTGCCGACGCAGGTACACCAGACCGACCAGGGCACGTTGGTGCGGCGGGAGTTTGCAGCGGCGGTCACCCTCGCGGGTGACGATGAGCATGGTGACGGTGACCCACTCGGCCAGGGCGTGAGGCAGGTCGAGCGCGGCAGAATACGGAACCAACGCGGCTCCTGTGCCTTTGGGTTGAGACTTCGAACACCTCCCCCAACGGCACGGGAGCCTCGTGCGTTGCGCACACCACCAGCGTCACCCGATCAGTGGCCGAGCTGAAAACGCTCCTTACCTTCTTGGCGGGTCCGTTCCGCTCATTCGTACGATCGGGAGGCCCAGAGGTGCCGGGTGTGGCTCAAAAAGCTCATGCCGATGATGTGGCTTTCAGTGATTGGCCGCCCGGCGCCCCGCGACGACACGGCCACTCATTGGGATGCGCGAACCTCATCGCTTCGTAAGGACACGTCGGCGTGGTCGTCTGCCGGGACCAGGAACACGGATCCTCGAGGAGGCACGAGTGCCGCAACTGTGGGCGGGAACGGACGCGGGCAAGAGCGAGCATCACTGCACGGTGATCGATGCCGAAGGCGAGCGAAGGCTGTCACGGCGGGTGGCCAACGATGAGACGGCCCTGCTCGAGCTGCTCGGCGATGTCCTCGAGTTGAGCGAAGGCGAGCCGGTGACCTGGGCCATCGATTTGAACGCGGGCGGTGCCGCACTGCTGATCGCGCTGCTGGCCGCCCATGGACAGAAAGTCCTCTACATCCCGGGCCGGACCGTCCACCACGCCTCCGGCTCCTACCGGGGCGACGGCAAGACGGACGCCAAGGACGCCTACGTCATCGCCGACCAGGCCCGCATGCGCCGCGACCTGCACCCTCTGCAGGAACAGGACGAGATCGCCGTCGACCTGCGGATCCTCACCGCCCGCCGCTACGACCTCACCGCCGACCGCACCCGCGCGATCAACCGCCTTCGCGCCCAACTCCTGGAGTACTTCCCCGCGCTGGAACGCGCCTTCAACTACAGCACCTCCAAGGCCGCGCTCATCCTGCTGACCGGCTACCAGACGCCGACGGCCCTGCGCCGGATCGGCCAGACCCGCCTGGCCGGCTGGCTGTCGAACCGCAAGGTGCGAAACGCCCAGACGGTGGCGGTCACCGCGCTGGAGGCGGCACAGGCCCAGCACACGGTGATTCCCGGCGAAAGGACCGCGGCAGCCATGGTCCGCACCCTGGCCGCCGCGGTGATGGCCCTGGACGAAGAGATCGCCCACACCGACACCTTGATTGAGGCGCGGTTCCGCGAGCACGCGCACGCTGCGGCTATCACCAGCCTGCCGGGCATGGGCAGACTCCTCGGCGCCGAATTCATCGCCTGCACCGGCGGCGACCTGGACGCCATCGGCAGCTCCCGTCGCCTGGCCGGCATCGCCGGCCTGGCCCCTGTTCCCAAGGACTCAGGACGCATCAGCGGCAACATGCGCCGGCCGCACCGCTACCACCGCCGCCTCCTGCGTGTCTTCTACCTGTCCGCCCAGGTCGCCGCCCGGTGCTGTCCGACGTCCAGGACCTTCTACGAGCGCAAGAGGAGCGAGGGCAAGTCGCACAAGCAGGCTGTCCTCGCCCTCGCCCGGCGCCGCCTCGACGTCTTGTGGGCCCTCATACGCGACCAGCGGACCTTCACCGTCGAGCCACCTCAACGTGGCCCCGCAGCGGCATAACGCGGTCACCGTCCGCTACCGCAGCCCTTGACAAACCTGATTGGGAATCACTGACAGGCGGGGTCTCGGACTGCATTGGTTGACCGCCTCGTCCGCCATACCGAATGGTCTACCTCAAAGGCGACGGCCACCGCGTGCGAGGCCACTACCTCAGACGGGTTCTCGTCGTGGACATCGGGGAATGAATAACGTCAAGTGGCCTACTGGGGCCGGTGTTCACGCGTTCGTCAGGAGAGGCCGCCGAAAGAGCCTGAGACGGACGCGCAAGTGGGAGGGGGCGGCATTGGCGGCAGTGCACGTGCTTGCGAGACACACGATCCCACAAGTGCCTGCGCGTAGTCCTGTTGCCGTACCCCGTGCCCGCCGGCTTCCTGTCGTCCCGAAGCCGGTTAGCGGCGAGGCTTTCTCCTCCTGGGTAGATCGTGTTGCGGGCACGCTGAGCGCTCCTCCCGGCCGGGCTGCCCACGCACTGGGGTTGGAGTGTTCCGAAGGCGCGGCAATCACTCGGCCCGTGTTTTTCGGAGTCATTCTCACCCCTGAGAGCCTCAGCGGCCTGCGCGATGCGACAGGGTTGCCGGTCCGAACGCTTCAGGCCATGCAGCTCGCCCGGTATGACGGGACCGCACTCGACTTCGCGGGCCTGGAGCCGAGCGACCGGACGTCGATGCGGCTTGTCGCTCTTCGTGAATGGATGTTGACCACGTCAAGTCGGGCCTGCCCGTGCTGCCTTGCAGAGAGACCGGTATGGCCGCTGTGGTGGCGTCTTGGGATCGCGGCAGTATGCCCCGTCCACCGTTGCCTGCTGATCGATCTCTGCCCCACGTGCGGCATCCGGCTCAGGCGCGGCAACCACAGCAACCAACGTGGCCTGCTCTCGCGGCCTCCGCTGCCTGGTCCCGGTGAATGCGGCAAATCGTCCACCTGGCGGGCCGTCAGCCCGTGGTGGTCGCCGCGGCGGACTGTGCCCGCAGCAGTACAAGGACATGCCGACAGTAGCCGTGAACGACTCCTTAGCTGTTCTCCAGCTGCGGGTACTTGCCATCGCAGACGGAGCTGAAGGGTCCGTGGCAGGTACGTCTGTCTCCTCGAGCGAATGGTTTGCTTCCCTACGACTGCTGACAGCCATGGCCCGTCTCGCCTCTGATGAGACCGATGTCTCCGTCTTCCCGGGCTACATGGCCCAAGCGGTGGCAGAAGACCGTCGACGGCGCCAGGCCATCCGCAGCGGTAGTGCGAGTCACCTCGGAGCAATGCCTGCAACAGCCGCTCACGCCATGGCCTATTTGGCGCTGGCTTCCGCTGTCCTCGATGCCCCGAACTTCGAGAGCGGTGCACAAGTACTGGCTCCATGGGCCCGGCGCCTGGCGGACCTGCAACGGGCCGCCGGTGTCGGAGACCGGCTTCGCAAGATGCGCCGCCCCACCGTCATCAACGAAATGATGGCTGCCGTTGCTCCTCGTTCCTCACGTGTTGTCGGCGCCCTCACAGCCGTCAGACCAGTGGGAATCAGTCCCTGTCACGTTCCTCATCTCACTGATGCTGCGGACTACAGCGAGCTGGTTGCCGCGCATCTGCCCGGAACCAGTCCGTTGTGGGGAAGGCGGTTCACCGCCCTGGCCCTGGCCCGCCCGGCGGGCGCATCCAGTTGGCCGCGCGCCACGGAGGTATTGGACATGGACGGCGGCAAGGCCATACGTGCCGCCACCAAGGCTGTCCGGCGAATCTCCGACGCGGACGCGTTCTGGGAGTCGGTGACGCTGGTGGCGGAACGTCTTCAGGAACGCGGGCTGGTCGACTATGCCGCCCGCAGAGCTGCTTTTGCAGACCTGTGTGAACTCCCCGCGGGCGTACTCACGCCTGTCTTCCGTCCCCTTGGGATGTCCGTCACTCCTCAGCGACGGCGCCACGCTGCGGCCTGGATCTGGCAGCGCTTCACCAGTGGTGATCCGCACGAGGCGCCCGCCTACAGGCAGGAATGGGGTAACGCCACGGCGGAATCGATACGCGTGGGCTGGTGGCGCTTCCAAACCCGTCTGCCCCCGCAAGCCGCTACTGCCCTCGTTGTCTGGGGGACGACCCACCTTTCCGACAAGGGGATCTCATGAGCCCACGGCGAAGACGCACGCTTCGACCGGTGCGCGCCGCTCCCGACCGAACTTTCCTCCAGTACTACGACCCCTGCGGCACGGAACGCCTCATCCCTGCCTCCCAGGCTGCCGCAGTGACCTTCGAGGACGCACTCCCCGCCCGCAAGATCCCCTCTCATGCAGGACAACACCACACCCCCGGCCACTACTGGTCGGCGACGACAGACCGGATGATCGACTACGAGTCGTACCTGGAGTCGAAATGGATGAAGCTGCTCGACTTCGCCCCTGAGGTGGTTTCATTCAGCGCCCAGCCCTTCACCATCGACGGCCACGATACTGAGGGCCCCTGGCGGCACACGCCAGATCTTTTCGCTCGTCGGCGCGACGGCTCGGTGCTGCTGCTGGACGTGAAGGAAGACGGGCGTATGGCAGTGCCCGCCGTTATCTGCCAGGCCCGTCGGACAGCCGAGCTGTGCCAGCGGATCGGCTGGGACTACGCCATGGTGGGCGAACCCGATGCGCTGCGCTGGGCCATCGTTTCCTGGCTCGCCGGCTACCGCCGGCCCCTGTTGGCCGGGAAGGCTCTCGTCGATCGCCTGCTAATACTCGCCCAAAGATCCGTGGCCATTGGCGACTTGGTGAGCTTCCAGCCCGTGCCCGAACTCGCGCGGTCCGTGATCTACCACCTCATGTGGCACCACCGGCTTGCCTTCGACCAGACCCGCCCTCTGCGCGATCACACCCATGTGCGAGCCGCAGACCTACGGAGTCCCGCATGAGCAGCCACCGGCTCGCCGTCACCGACTGGATCGAGTTCGAGGAGGAACGGCACCAGGTCGCGGGGCTCGACGGTGCCACCGTGCGCCTGCGGTCGGAGAACGGCCGCGCGCAGACCATCATGCTGTCGGTCCTGCTCGCTGACAGCAGCTTCCGTGCGGCGGTCGAACCGCCGCCCACGGCACTGATGGATGCCGATGCCCACCCCGATCCAGCCGGCGTCCTGGCAAGCCTGGACAAAGCTGTGAAGGACGCCGCACTGAAACTAGAGGCCCATCTACTGGAGGCCATGACGGGCTACCGCTCCGGTGACCCGCTCAGCGCTGCCGCGGACGAGCCCCGCCCGCAATACGATCCTGCGCTCCCCCAAGTCGTCCGTGTTCAGGCCAAGGCACAGGAGCTCGGCGTGACGGAACGGTGGATGTGGAAGCTGTGGGCACGGCGCGCGGAGAACGGTCTCTGGGGGCTCGTGGACAAGCGCAAGGCCCGCGTGCCAAACCCCTTGAGGAACCTCGATCCACGTGTGGTCCAGGCCATTCGCGATCAGGCGGCCGCCGAACGCGCTGACAGCTCCGCGACCATCGGCAACCGCTTCTACCGGCGTACTCAGAACCGTCTCGATGCCGACCACGGCGCCGGTGCCGTTGCGCTGCCGAGCCGGGACATCTTACGACGCGCGGTCGCCCACTTGCTGGACATCAGCCCCTCTGCCCCGGCCTACCAGCGGTCCTCGGCCGCGAACCAGCCCGACCGGCCCTTCGGCAACGTCATCGCCACCCGCCCCGGCGAAGTGGTCATGCTCGACACCACCCCGCTCGACGTCCTCGCCTACGACCCCGGTACCACGAGCACGATCCGCGTGGAACTCACCATCGCCCTCGACGTGGCCACCCGTTCCCTCCTGGCTTGGCGGCTCACGCCCGAGGGGACCAAGGCCATCGACATCGGTCTGTTGCTGGCCGACGTCATGACGCCGGAAATGATGCGACCCGGCTGGTCTGATGCCCTGCGCTATCAGATGCTCCGCGTCCCATACGAGCGGCTGCTGACCGTGGACGAGCGTCTGGCCGAGGCCGCCGCTCGGCCGGTCATCTACCCCGAGACGCTGCTCTACGACCACGGCAAGCCCTACAAGTCCGACGTTGTCTGGCGCGCCTGCACCCGCTGGAAGATCGACCTTCAGGACGCGCGCAAGCTCAAACCCACTGACAAGCCGAACGTGGAAAGACTCTTCAAGACCATCCGCGAGCAATTCGCCGAGCACGTAGCCGGCTACAAGGGCTTCAACGTCGCACACCGCGGCCGCACTGCCGAAGAGCAGGCCCGGTGGACCATCGACGAACTCACCGAGTTCTTCGCGGAGTACGTCATCGCCGTCTACCAGCGCAGACATCATCGCGGGCTCACCCTGCACGGCTTCCCAGACCTGCGCGTCTCCCCGAACGAGGCGTACGCCATGGCGCTCGGCTCGGCTGGCTACGTGGACTGTCCCCGCGAAGCCAACGTGTACTTCGAGCTGCTGCCGATTGCCAAGCGCGTAATCCACCCCTACGGGGTCGAGCTGAACCACCTGACGTACAACGCCGACATCCTGTACCGCTACCGGAAGGCCAAGGCTCCCTACCCCGGCGAACTGTGGCCCATCCGCTATGACCCGCGGAACCTGCTGCACGCCTACTTTCTTGATCCCTCCGACGGCCGCTGGCACGTACTGCGCTGGACGCATGCGCTCGGAGAGCACCAGCCGTTCACCGACATCACGCTGCGGGAGGCGAAACGGCTCATCACCTTGCGCGGCCGTGCACCCGAGGACCAAGAAGCGGTAGCTCAGGCTCTGACCGACCTGCAGAACCGCACAGACGCGCCTGAGACCTGGACCGCTGCCGACCGCAAGCGTCACACGCGGGACGCACACCGAGGGGCGGCGCAGAGCCGCGACGTGCAGCGCGACGACGCACCCGTCAACAACCACCCTCCGCTGACCGCCGTGCCCGACGCTGCGGACGAGGAAACAGAGCCCGGCGAATGGGGCGACCTCGACTTGAGCAAGGTCAGGGCCGCAGATGTCTGGGACCCCGACGCGATCTAGGAGCCTGTGTGAGCACCTTCCGACACCCCGGCCTAGCCGAACCCCGCAATAAGGAGGAATGGCGGCGCTACCGCGATAGTCGCGCCCCCGAGCAGCCCGTCATGCCGCCGTACGAGGAGTACTTGAAGCTGTCGGATGACGGCAAGGACGACCTCAATGAGGATCGCGACAACTATCACAGTGCGCTCACGATCATCGACACTTCCCAGGTCAAGCGTCTGCACTACCTGATGGGACGCAGGATGAAGGCCAACGCCCGGCGGGCTGCGGGGGCCAGAGCCGGCCTTGTCTTCGACGGCCCTCCCACTGTCGGCAAGTCCACCCTCGTCAAGTTGTTTGCCGCCCGCTATGAGAGGCGGCTGCGCCGCAAGCACCCGGAGCGGTTTCAAGACGGCTATGAATCCAACGGGATGATCATCGACTACACACCCGTCGTCTATCTCAGCATTCCGGCCAGAGCCACGCCCAAGGACCTCTCGGTACTGTTGGCCGACTACCTCGGCATGGTGCAACGCGGCCGGGATACGCAGACCGACATCACCAACCACGTGCTCTCCGTCCTGTCGGACGTCGGCACGGAGCTCGTGATCATTGATGATGTGCACTTCTTGGACATGTCCGCAAAAGAGGGCCGAGTGGTCAACGATCACTTGAAATACATCGCCAACGAAACCGCGGCAACGTTCGTCTACACCGGCGTCGACCTTGAGAAATCCGGACTGTTCCTCGAAGGCCAGGCGGCCTCGCGGGCCACCCAAACCTCAGGACGAAACACTCGCTACCCGGTCCGCAAGTTCGGATGTAAAATTGCTCAGGAAAAGCTCGAATGGGCGGAGACCGTCAAAGCACTGGAGGACACTCTCGTGCTGTACAGGCACAGGCCTGGCCAACTCGTGAAGCTGTGTTCCTACTTCTACGACCGCACCGATGGCAGCATCTGTGCCCTCACCGATCTGTTCCGTGAATCCGCAATCGAAGCCGTCATGAGCGGGGAGGAAGCGATCACACGCAAGCTCATGGACCGCATCGAGATTAGCGAATACGCCCAGGCCACGTACCGGAGAGTCGTACAGCAGCGCCGCCAGAAAGCCGCAGTAGGATCGAAGGTGGCGGCAAGTTAAACATGAGCAACGCACACTTGGCGGGACCCACCGCTGCCCGACGGCGGGGCGCCGACCACCCCCAGCTGTCAGCTCACGCGACGCGGCTCCGCCGCCTTCCCGTTGTGCCCGCCCCTGTGGAAGGCGAGGCGTTCCACTCCTGGGTGGATCGCGCTGCGATCAAATTGGACGTGCCGCCGGGTATCGCAGCCCGGGCACTGGGACTTGAATTCAGCTCGGCAGGGAAAATGAGGCGACCGCTATTCTTCGGCGTCACCCTTACACCGGCCAGCCTGGCTGGCCTGCAGCTGACGACTGGGCTGACCACCAAAACACTGCGACAGATGCAGCTTGCTCGATATGACGGAACTGCCCTCAAATTTTCGCGTCTTGACGTAAACGACGTAACAACCCTGCCTCGTCTGACTCGCCACCAGTGGTTCCTGGCCTACCAAAGTCGTGCCTGCCCACATTGCCTTTCAGGGAGTGGGGTATGGCCGGTGTGGTGGCGCCTGGGCATCGCAGCCGTATGTCCCGTCCATCGGTGCCTTCTCGTCGACATATGCCCTGCCTGCGGCGTCAGATTGCGGCGCGGAGGCGGCAACAAGAAGCCTACAGGTCTCCCTACAGGGACCCATTACGCACGGGACACGCAGGAATGCGGAAACCGCTCGCCGAACCCGGTGGCAGCGAGCCAGCCGGAAGTATGCCGCCAGCGGATCGCAGACATCCCCACTCTCTCGGTCCCACATGCGTTGGTTGATCTGCAAGTGCGCGCGCTCGCCATTGCCGACGGCGGTGCGGCCCGGCTGGCCGGCGAGCCTGTCTCCGGCGCCGAATGGTTCGATGCTCTGCGCTACCTGACGGCAGCTGCGCGACTGGTCGTCCACGATGACGAACTCGCAGAACTTCCCGGGTTCGCCGCGGACACATTCGCCGCCGTCCGCACACAGCGCGCACTCAGCCCTCGCGCAGTACCCGGTGGGGCCAGCGCGATGCCGGGCACCGCGTCCGAAGCTGCCGCCGCTCTCGCACTCGCGGAACCCATTCTGAACGCCTCCGACTGGGGTGCTGGCGCACGCCATCTTGCTCCTTGGGCGCGCAGGTTGGCCGCAGAACGGCAAACCAGGCACAGTGGCCGCAACCCGCTGCGCGGCATCCAGCACCCGGCGGGACTACATCGCATGATGACGGCGATCGTTCCCCACCAGAGACGAATCGCCGGCGCCGTTCCCACTGGATCATCCGTCGCCCTGGAGTTCCGGCATTTTCCGAATCTGATAGACGCTGATGACTACCGCAACGTCATGGCCGTTCACCTTCCCGGAACCACACCTGTCATCGGCAGGCACTTCTGTTCCCTCGCGCTCGCTCGCCTGGCCGGGGCAGAGACTTGGGCCCAAGCCGAAGACTCGCTAGACGCCCCACAGCGCCGCAAAGGAAATTGGGGAAAAACTACCCAGCGAATCCCTGACTCTCAGGCTTTTTGGAGCGGAATTCGCACTTTGGCCGATCTATTGCGGAAACGAGGAGCCATTGACTACGCCGCTCGCCGGAGAGCGCTATCCGAACTTCTCGAAGTCCCTTATGACAGCCTGTTCTCGATCTTTCGTCCAGTACGGATGGGCGTTACTCGCCAGCGGCAACGCCACGCCGCAGCGTGGATCTGGGAAGCCCTCACAGGCAGCCCAGCCCGTGACTCCCCTGTCTACGCCGGAGGCTGGGAAGGACTGAGCGTGGCCTCGGTGACCGAAGCCCGGCGGAAGTTCCACGATCGCGTTCCGGAATCTGCCGCCAGGGCGTTGACGCTGTGGGGGCTGGAATGGCTGGACGAGAAGGGCACTGGACCCCAGTCTGACTCGAGAGCCGCTGGTGCCGTGGGCGGCCCGGTGCGATCGTGGTCTGCGCACTGAACTGTTCCGCGCGAGGGTTGCTACTTCCTTCTATGCAGAGAAGAGTTCAGTGCCCAGGTCAGGGCCACGGGAACTGAACTTTTTCCTTTCGTCCGACAAAGGCGAGTACCGCCGGGCTTGCCCTGGTCCTGCTGGCCGCCGCCCTCGGCATGGTCACCGGACTCCAGGCAGGCGGACGTCTCGCCCGCCCGGCCCGTCTGCCCGCGCTGCTGACCGGCGGTGCTATAGCCCTCGCCGCCTGTCTTGCCGTCCTCGGGCTCTGCTCCAGTCTGGAGAGCCTCCTGGCAGCGGCGTTCGCCTTCGGCATCGGGCACGGCGTGCTTGACGTCGCAGCCAATGCCGCCGCGGTCCGGTGCCAGGACGTCCACGGCCGCCCCATCATGGGCCGGCTGCACGCGAGTTACAGCCTCGGCGCCCTCCTCGGCGCCGCACTCGCCGCCACCACCGCCCACACCTCACACACCGTTCTGTTCGCCGCAGTGGCAGCTTGCGCCGCTGCTGCGGCAGGCGCGACCACGCGACTCACCCGCACCGTCGCCAGCCCCGCACTCGAGCCCGTCCACCACGGTGCTGCACCGGGCTCACCCGAGCCGAGGAGGGTGTCCCGGCACCGATTGTGGCTGCTCGGCGCGCTTGCCGCCGCCACGCTGCTGGGCGAAGGAGCCGCTGCCGACTGGGCCTCCGTCCACCTGCACGACCTCGGCGCGACAGCCGCGACCAGCGCCGCGGCGTACGGCCTCTACAGCGCCGCCATGGCCGTAGGCCGTCTCGCCGGAGACCGGCTCACCGCCCGCTTCGGCGCGGACACCGTCGTGCGCACCGGCGCCGCTTTGGCCGCGCTCGGCCTCGCCACCGGACTGGCCGGCTCCACCACCGCCTCTGCCCTCCTCGGCTGGACGGCCTTCGGCCTGGGCATGTCCGTCACGATCCCCAGCCTGATCACCGCCGCCGGCACTGGCGGACCCCGCGCGGTCGCCACCGTCGCGGTCACCGGCTACGTCGGCCTGCTCGCCGGCCCCGCCCTCATCGGCGCTCTCACCACCGTCACCGCACTGCCGCACGCGCTGCTGCTGCCCGCCCTCCTCGCCGCAAGCGTCGCCGTGCTCGCACCCAAAGCCTTGGAGAAAACGACCCCTTGACCCGCACCTCCGCCTCCCCGACCGGCGTGGACGCCCTGATCCTCGACTACAACGGAGTCCTCGGTCTCCAGCCCAGCACCGCCATGTGGACCCGTCTCGCCGACCTCGCCGAGTGGCCCGACCGGCATCTCCCCTCGTTCCAGGACGCCTTCTGGGCTCCCCGCAACGCATACGACGCAGGGGAACTGAGCGATCTCGCCTACTGGGCCAAGGTCCTCGGACACCACCCCGGCCCACGGTGGCTGCGCACCCTGCGGGCCGCCGACACCGCCATGTGGACCCGCACCGATCCGTGCGTCCTCGATGTCCTGTACCGCGCCCGGGCCGCGGAGCTGCCGATGGTGCTGCTCTCCAACGCCCCGGCCCACCTCAGCGACGTCCTGGACGCCACCGTCTGGCGGCGCGAGCTGATGGACGACGCCTTGTACTCCGCCCGCCTGGGCCTGTGCAAGCCCGACCCGGCCGCGTACGAACACGCCCTGGCCGCCACCGGCGTCGCCGAGCCAGCACGCGTGCTGTTCGTCGACGACCGCGAGGACAACTGCCGGGCCGCCGCCCAGCTGGACCTGCGCACCCTCCACTACACCGGCCAATCCGCCTACCTGGAACGGCAGTTGCTGCCTGCCCTCGCGGCCAGCACCGGTTCCTGACTGCGCACCGCGCCGCTCACCCCTCGGCCCCAACCCTCAGGACTTTCGTGCCCGACACCGAAGAGATCGACGGCGACGTCTACGTCTCCCCCCGCTACCTCGCCGCCAGCACTTACACCGGAGACCCGGCTCTGGAACCGCTGCTCGCGCTCGGCTTCGACCTGCGTCACGACGACCTCGGCAACGTGTATGTCACCGCGCCCGATCACCGCGTCCGACTCGGCTATCTGCCCGAGGGAGACGACGACGGGCTGTGGCGCATCAACTCCTACAAGGACTCGTTCGGCCCGCCGGAGTGGGGCGTCTGCTTCAACGACCGCGTCCCCACCGAGTTCGTCCGCGCCTTCACCACCGCACTCGCCGAGGCGTACGAGCGTGGCCCGGACGCCTACCTCGCCAGGCCGGCCGCCGGGGTCGACGAGCACGATCCCTTTCTGGCTGTCGTGCCCGTGCTGAAACAGGGCTGGGAGATCGACCGCCCGCGCTGGGGCGTCTTCGCGGTCCAGTCCCCCGACGGGTTCGCCGGCCTGGAGTTCACCACCGGCGACCTCGATCCGGAAACCGAGCTGACCACACGCGACGCCCGGTGGCAGATGTGGGCGGGCAAGTCCATCGACCGGCCCGTCTGGTACGCCACGGCCAGCACCGACACTCCCGTCGCCCTGCTCACCGCCATCACCGAGTGCGTCGCCGATCCGGCTCCCCTGCCCCGGTGGCGCGAGGAGACCTTCAGCTACATCAAGGGCATGGCCCAGCTCACCCCGATCCTTCCGCCCGGACCGCCGGCCCCGACCCCGCTCGACGTGCGGAGGGCCGCCGCATCCCGCCGCCCGGCCGCGCTCCCCGCGGCCAGCGTCCCGCGCTGGAGCACCACCAGCCGACCGGCCCTGCCCCGTCCACGCCGATAGGACCAGCCCGACCCCCATCGGAGACCCCTCTTGTCCCTGCAGGCCCCCGAGTTCTTCGCCGAGCTGTGCCTCCCGTTCCACAACAGCACGGTCGTGGGCAACACGTACTTCGCCGCCCCCGTCCCCGGCACACCGCTGCGGCTGCGGATCGACTTCACCGGCACCATCCACGCGGACACCTACGGCGGCCTACGCCTGGCGGTCGTCCACCCGGCCCGCGGCGAGATCGACGCCGTCGCCCTCAGCTTCCTCGACCACGGCACGTTCCACCGCCGCGACGAAGCGACCAACACCCGGCCGAACACCAAGCAGCACGGCACCTTCGACAAGTACCACCGCCCCGGCCGGCCCCCGTGGGAGGGAGCCGTCACCACCGGGCTGCGCGACGCCATCGAGCAGTACACCGCCGTCTGGTTCCCGGGCGCCTGGACCGCGTCCGCGCCGAGCCGCGCCGCAGGCCGGACCGCGCAGACCGCGCCCGTCGCGCCGGTCACCCGCAGCGGCACCCGCGCCCGCTGAGCCGCGCCCCACGGCCAGGCCCCGCGTTCCGCACCCTTCCAGCAGGAGCCCTGCCCGTGATGAGCCACCCCTTTGAAAACCTCGACCCCGCCCAAACCGTGCAGGTCCTTCCCCGCCACCTCGCCGGGCCCGGCGCCGTCGACCCGCGTACCGCATGGGCCTTCCCCTACGACGAGGGCTGGCCGTTCGCCCAAACCGACGACGGCACGGCCGCGGCGTTCAGCCCGTGCCTGCGACTGCAGACCACCTACGACCCCCAGCCCGACCAGCGCGGCCAGGGCACGTGGACCGTCAGCGCGCACCGGGCCCCGTTCACCCCACCGGCCTGGCGGATCACCTTCGACGCCGCCACCCCCGTCGAGCTGCTGCACGACGTCCACACCGAACTGCTCGACCTCTACCTCGAAGACCGGCACAGCGACCACGACCGGCTGTTCCGGGACGAGACGGCACCGCACGAGGCGTACGTGCCGCTGCTCACCCGCGGGTGGAGCCACGACGTCAAGACCGACGGCACACAAACGTTCCTCACCCCGGAAGGACTCGGCGGCCTACGCCACCGCTACGCCATCAGCGGCTCCAGCGGGCCGGCCTGGCGGGCCTGGGGCGGACACCCCAGCGAGCCGCACTGGACGGCACGCTTCTCGTTCGGCACGCCCACCACGCTCGTCGCAGCCTTCACCGCCTCGCTGATCTCCACCGAGCCACTGCACCGCACCGTCCAGGACGTCCCCGTCCACACCCGCAGCGCCCTCTACATCGCCACCACGACACCCAAGCAGCCTCACGGCAGCGCACCTGTCGCCCCGCCACCTCCCGCCCCGGTTGCCAGCCGAACCCGATGACCTTCCCCACCCTCTGATCCAAGGAGTCCTCCTCCTCGTGCACGCTCTCTTCGTTCGATCCGCCGCCGTCGCCGTCGCGGTGACCGGCACCCTCACCTGGGCGCCGGCCGCGAGCGCCCAGCCCTCCGAACCGACCCCCTCGGCCTCCGCCGAGACACCGGCCCCGGACGCGGGCAGCGTCGAGATCATCACCAAGGACCCGGCCGGGGACGCGCTCCTCGGCGCCGCGTTCCTCCTGCTCGACTCCGCCGGCCAAGAAGCTGGACGGGGCAAGACCGACGCACAGGGGAAACTGACCTTCTCCGACCTCGCGCCGGGCGTCTACCGCCTCAAAGAAATCTCCAGCGGCAGCAGCCTTCACGACACCGCCGATGACCAGGACGTCATCGTCACCCCGGGCAACGCCACCCGGCTCACGGTCGTCGACCCGTTCAAGGCCGCCTCGGTCCTGGTGAAGGGCAAGGACGACAAGACCGGCAAGCTGCTGCCCGGATCCACGGTCAACATCGGCAGCGGCGACAAAACCATACTGACGCTGACCACCGGCGCCGACGGAACGGCCAGCGGCAAGCTGCCCATCAACTCCCGTACCGGCACGGACTTCTGGGTCAAGCAGGTCAAGGCACCTGCCGGCTACAACATCTACAAGCCCTCGAAGGCGTTCAAGGCCAAGCCGGGCGATCCCGTGACCGTGACCGTCACCAACGCCAAGACCGCCACCACCCCGCCGCCCTCGGAGAAGCCGACAGACAAGCCCACCGAGAAGCCAAGCGACAAGCCCTCCCCGGACAAGCCCGGCAGGGATGAGGACACCCCGGCGCCGTCTGCCTCGGGTACTCCGACCTCCAACGAGTCCGCGTCGCCGGCTCCTTCCGGCTCGCTCGCGCACACCGGCGCCGACGCCACCCCGTGGCTGATCGGCGGCGCCGGAGTCCTGATCGTCGCTGGCGGAGGCGCTCTCTTCGCGGCCCGTCGCCGACGCACGGACGACTCCACCGACGACGGCTCCTCCGCGAGCTGACCCACCCACGGCCCTCCGCAAAGCCCCTGGAATTCACCCACTGATTCCGGGGGCTTTGTCATGGGCGCGTGTCCGATGCGAACGGAGGCGGGGCGCCACCCGCCGCACACGCGTGACCCTTGCGTAGAGGGACGCCGAACCGTGAAGGCCCGTACGGATATTCGCTTTCAAGAGTGGACTCGCCACCCCGTGGGGGTCGGCCGGTGTCGAACGCCAGCGCGATGTCGCCTGGGTGCGGCACACTGCCGCCGGTATCAGCTTTCCCGGACCAAAGGAGCCGTCCCTGTGGCCGAACGAATCGTCGTCCCAGACCTGTGGACTGGGCGTTGCCAGTGTGGCGATCACGCGTACGAGGCGTCCGGTATTCCGGACGACCCCCACTTGTGCTCGTGCGAGCACTGCACGCGCCTGTCCGGTTCTCCCGCGATGGCCTGGGTCGGTTTCCACAGGGACGCCCTGAAGTGGACGGGCCCGGCAGGAGAGCCGGCCTACTTCTCCACTTGGCCGACTCTCCACCGAGGATCCTGCCAGCGCTGCCGCACCCAGCTCACCTCTGTCGCGGACGGCTCGGACATGATCATGGTGACGATCTTCAGCCTCACCCGCAGCGCCGAACTGGTCCCGGTCGGACACAGCTACCGCGAGGCGGCGGCGCCCTGGATGACCATCACACTCGCGCCCGACCCGCAACGCAGCACGTACGGTCGGCGGCTAGCCTCCACGCTTGACTCACGCGCTCATGGGATTGGCGGATCTGATAACCGACCCCCACGACTGTGACCACCACTCATGAAGGCATACCGCCGTGTTGTGGTTCGAGCCCTGCGCCGGTTCTGATGACGGCCGCCGCTTCTACGCGTGCGATGGTCACGCGGGGCTGTTCGCCTGGAGCGTGGCTTTCGCGTCGGCCGCAGGCGGAAAGGTCGTCTGAGAGAGGCTTTCCGTGCTACCCGCCCTACTGTGGAAGGGCAACGATCTCTCCTGGGAGCACAACGAGTGACAGCGTCAATGGAGCGACTCTGCGACTGGGTCGTCAATAAGGACAAGGTCTGGGTGCACGGCGACCGGATCACCGACGGCCACGTCGCTCTCGACATGCGCCTCACCCCAGGGCTCGACCCTGCCGAGGTCGGCAGGGACGGGCAGTGGGTCCTCCGCAAAGCGCAGCCCTCGCGCTGGGTGGCTGAGCAGCACCCCGACCTCTCAGACGTCATTCCTGACCAGGCCGACGGCGCGGACTGGAGCGAGGTCGCCTGGTCGGCCTGGGTGACCCGCGGCCTGCGTATCGGCGCGCTGCGCGGCGCCGCGGTGGCAGTGGACCACGGATGGCTCTCTCGCCTCCAACCCGGCTACCGGATCGAGGGGGCTCCCGGACACGGGCTCCTGCGGATCGTGACCAAGAACCCCGAGCCGTCGCTGCTGTCGGGCGGTGCCGTGCACAGAACGGTGATCGGTGTCGTGATGCCCACGCCCATCGAGGGTTCGGGTGCTGTCCTTGAAGCCATCGTGCAGGACCTTGCCGGGTGAGTAAGCGGCCTCAGCTTCCAGGGGATCCCTCCGACCTGTACCTGCGCATCTCCTACGACGACGAGCTCTGGGACACCCCGCAGGCCGACACGCTGGAGCGGTGGAGTGTGTCCGTCCTCCATCGTCGGCGTGCGCACGACGGAGGCCAGGGGCCGGCGGCCACGGGCAACTGCGTCACCGTAGAGTGCCCCGCGTGCACGGTCGAGGACGCCACCGTGGGGTCGATGACGTTCTACCGGGTCCACCTCGACCGCGGCCGGAATGCGTTCCGGTCTATGGAGCAAGAGTCGGAGGAGCTGTATTAGACCGCCCAGGTCCTCCTCGATCCCGAGACGGGCTCCGTCACCAGCGAAGTCAGCGAGCTGCTTGAGTACGTCGGCTCCGGGCTGCTCGTCGTGGACCGGGTGACCTTGGATCCACCATGGCGTGGGCACGGCCTGGCGGCCGTATTCGGCTGTGAGGCAAACTCGGCGGATTTGCCAAATACCTCCAGCGCCCGCCCACCGCGAACAGTGTCGCCTTCGGCGCACTGGAGGACGCGAGCGGCATGGTTAGCCTCGTCTTCTCCCCCACCGGTGCGGGAACGCTTCCGCCGCATCCTGCTGGAAGCCTCCGTCGTCCTCCTGGACGGGCACGTGGAGCGGTCGTACGGCGCGGTCAACGTCATCGTCCACCAGGCCGAGGCCATGGCGGTAGCGACGGCATCCCGCCCCCGTCCCCGACGGCGATAGACCCGGGCGGGACTTCTCACGTCAGGGCGAGGCGGCGACCGACCGGGGAGCCATCAGGTCGGCGAACGGGGTGCGCACGTCGGGCGTCGTCAGCGGACTGATGTCGGCGCCGGCGTCCCGCGCGGCTCGGAGGACCGTGACGAGGTCTCCGCTGGCGATGGTTTCCACAGGGCACCGCTCGCACTCTCCGGTCCGGTCATGCCCGTTTGCGGCAGTCGACGCGGCGCGCGCGTGTGCGAACACCTCGGCCGGGCCGTCGGCGCGGACCGCGTACCAGGATCCCTGCTGCTCCGCGGGCAGGAGCGCCGCGGCGACGCCTGGGTACATCGGAAGGTGGATGCGGTCGTCGTGGACGCGGATCACGAAGACCTGGTCCAGGCTGTCGCAGCTGTCCGGCTCGGGCGCTTCCTGCTCAAGCCAGGCGATGGCCTGCGTGCGGCTGCCGGGGCCCCACAGGTACTCCGCCGGAAAGTGCGTGGTGGCGTTCCGGGCGTCGTACTCCATCAAATTGGGATCCTCTCGCTCCCCGGGCCAGAAGACCGCGCGCACGAGTACGAAGGTGAATCCGTCCTCCTCCTCTTGCTCCTGCTGGTCGGCGAGCTGGGCTGCGTGCCCGGCCCTCACGGAGCCGGTGGTGGTGTTCCACCGGATGGCGACCACGTCGCGCGGGATCGGTGCCGGGTAGAGCCGGCCTCCCGGTGTCGCGTGGCCCCACAAATGGTTGATGATCTCCGCGAGGTCGGACAGATCCCTGTATACGTCGACGGGAGTGAGGAGGTGGAACATGCCGTGGGCGGTGACGTTCCGCAGGTTCTTCTTCGCCCTCTCGATCCCGCGGTTTCGCTGGCCACGCAGCAGGCCCTCTCGCCGCGCCCACTTCAGCAGTCCGTCGAGCATTCCGTTGAACGGGGTCCAGGTGTTCGAACTGCCCATCCGCATCTCGGGCTTGCGGAGCCTCTTGTACTGATCGTGGAAGTCTGCATAGCTGGTGTAGGCGATCTGGCGCTCGCAGCCTGCCTGGTTCCGGGCGGTGATGGTGCCGTTGTGGTGGGCGGCGAACCGGTCCCGCAGCGCCTGCTCCAGCGTAAGTTTGGCGGCGTCCGAGACCAGCGTGAACAGGTCGTAGCACAACAGGCCGTGGGCGTAGCCGGCGCACAGCTGCTCGAACTTCTGGCGGGTCGTCTGTGCCACGTCGTCGGCGAGGACCAGGTTGCTGATCAGGCGCTGCTGATAGTCCGCGGCGTCCTGGGGCCGCATGGGTCCGCCGAGGCCGAACGGCGTGAAATGCAGGACGCGCGGGTCCACGGCCTGGAGCGCGGCGAGGGGGTCGTTGGTCGTCGAGGTCACCGGTGCGGCCCTCCAGATGTGAATGTGGCGAACCTAGAAGGATCGGGCAGGGAAAGGGGGCCGCGCAACCCGATTGGTTCGGCTCGCCGACCACGGACGGGAGGGACCGGCCTTGCCGTGGCCGGACGTAGGATCCTTCGACGTGACCGCTATTTCGTTCGATGACCTGATCGACCTGGAGCGCGCTGCCGTCGAGGCGAACGACGCGGTCAAGGACCTGCCCTACAGCGCGGAGTCGTGGAAGCCCTGGTTCGACGCCTCCGCGGAGTTCCAGATGAAGGTGACGGCGTACGCAAAGGCGGAGGGCAAGGACCGGGTCTCGGTCGAGATGGACGTGAAGAAGGCTGTCCGGCACCCGGTGTCGATCGGGGATGCCGCGTAGACCAGCGCGTTGCGGGGTCCTACGGAGCCAGAGGTCCGCACCGGCGGATGGCGGCCATAGGCTTCCCCCATGAGTACGGTGCGTGCCCGGGTGTGGCGTTTCACGGTTGAGAAGGGCATGGCTGGCGCTGACGCTGTCCAGGCCGTCGAGATCGGGCAGGGCTCTCTGCCGGTGTCGTTGGCTGCTGTGGTCAACATCAACGCCCTTGCCTGCGACCTGCGCAAGACGGTCGATCAGCGTGTGCGCGACCACGAGATCAGCCTCCTGCTCAGCTATATCGCCGGCAGCCCGGGTACTGGCCCGCTCGGGGTCGACTGCCTCGCCCTCGACTCCAGCTCCCTCCACATCCGGCGCTTCGTCAGCGAGTGCACCGGCCTTGGGGTGATGACCGCTGTCAGCGAGGCCCTTTTCGACTGGGAGCCAGGGGCCAACGGGCTCAGGAGCTTCGACGTCCTGCCCGGGAAACTAGTCGGCACCTACGTGAAGAAGGGTGTGCGGCCGGACCTGCTGTACGACCTTGCCGCCGGTCCGCTCGCCGGAGAGGCGCGGGGCCGCCGCCGCGACCACCAGCAGATGTTCCCTGCCGGCAAAGGCACCCAGCCGCAGAAGACCCGCTTGGAGAAGCTCGCGCAGTGGTCCGTCGACCACGACGATCACGCCTACTTCATGAGCTGGGTCTGGCTCGGCACGGGCGGCGTCTACGTCGACATCTTCCTCCCCGACGACTCCCCGGCCACGGCCGGGCTCAGCACTGGGTGGATCGACACCCCGGGCGGCGCAACTCCCTGGCGATTCCGTGTTCCCCGGCCCGATCCCCGCCGACGCCCGAACCTGGAACCGGAGGAACCCCTCCTGAACTGGCCTGATGACATACCCGAGTCCAGCGGTGAGGGTCCGGCCGATGGAGCCGGGGCCTACCCTGAGGCGGCGATCAGGCGGGCCGAACCGCTGGTCGAAGCAGCCATGAACCGGTCCTTCGGCCGTGAGGACACACTCGGTACGTTCTCCGGCGTTGAGGTCCGTGGCCGGTGGATCCGCGGCGATGCTGTCGGCCCGGCACGCCACGAGGTGCTGCTCGGCGTCCTGGGAGAGCGCCTGCCCCTGGACCACAGGGCCCAGCGCCGCCGGCTGGACTCTCCAACGGCTGACCGGCTCGACGCGTTCCTCGAAGGCCGCCTCCTCACCATCGTGCATCCGGTCGACAGCCCGCGGCCGAGCTGGAACCGGATCCAATCAGAGTTGCTGGAGTAGACAGGCCGCAGGTCCGGCCCGACGTCGCGAGGCTCGCGGAGGCGATCAAACGCCCATAACGCGGTCGGGGCCGCCCCGCGGCCAGGAGACCTGGATTCAGTGGGCCCGCCGCACGCGCGTCGCCCTCCGTCACTCCAGCGGCCGCAGCAGAGTCGACGCTGCTGCGGCCGGGCAGGAGCTTCTCCGCGCACGCGACGAAGCGCTGGTCGGGGCAGGGACAGCCTGGCAGGCCCGGATCCAGGTCATGAACCTCCATCAGACCAAGGGCCGGGAAGCCGACACCACGATCTTGTTCCTCGGAAGCAACGAGTTCCAGGGCTCCGAAGGGGAGCCGTACCCGACCGGCTCCGAGCTGCTGTACGTCGTCTTGACCCGCGCCAGGAACGGACACACCGCGTTGTTCCCCACCTGGTCCACGGTCTCTGGGAACCACTTGTCGCGGCTCTGCGATTGAGGCGGCCGACGCGCACTGGTGACTCGGGTGAAAGGGACTAGAGAACGGCGCTCACTCAAAGCAGGAGGGGTGAGCGCCATCGCACGTCACGACCGGTCAGCCCCATGAGGTCCAACGGGGGCAACTCGGTGACGAGTGAGGTGTCAACGCAGGCGGTAGCCGAGGAGGGCGAGGCCGGCGGCTGCCGCGCGGCGTTGGTAGGCGCGCAGTCCGGGGGCGCCGGGGGGCGAGGGCCTGCGGGCGTTGCGGTGCCAGTGGCCGGTGAGCGCAGCGAGGAACGCCGTGGTGGTGTCGGGACTGCTGGCGGTGGCGGGGTGGTCACGGAGCAGACGGGCGATGTCTGCGGGCGCGTGTCCGGCGAGGACGAGCTGCGGCGCGAGGGAAGCGGCGTCGATGCAGGCCGGGCCGGTGGTGGCGTGCGCCCAGTCCACGAAGGTCACACCCTGGTCGTGGTCGCGGACCATGTTGTCGGCCCGCAGGTCGCCGTGGACGATGCGGGTGCCGCAGGCCAGGGCGGGCCAGGCCGCTTCCAGTTCGGCGAGCTGCGGCAGGTGGACGCGGGCGGCGGGGGCGAGGTCGTCCGGCGGATCGGCGGCAAGCTCGTCCCAGCCGTGCAGGGCCGCCGCCGTGGAGGGCACGGCGCTCACCGCCGCGGTGTACGGCGCGGGGGCGGGGCTGGAGGTGAGCTTGGCCAGCAGGTCCCAAGTCTGTTCGGCGTCGCCGGAGGCCGCAGAGAGGTCCGGGTGGGGTCCGTCGAGGTGGGCGATGACGACGGCGGTCCAGTCGGCGGCGCGGTGGATGCCCAGCAGGTCCGGGGCCGGAGCGCCACGCGGCAGAGTGTCGAGGACGGCCGCCTCGTGGAGGTTGGCGGCAGTGAGCGGGTCGTCGTCGGGGGCGGCCTTGACGAAGACCCGTCGGCCGCTGTCCAGGCGGAGGGCGGCGGCGAGCTGGTGGCCGAAGCCGCCGCCCGGGGTGACCGCGTCGGTGACGGGTGCGCCGAGGGCGGTTTCGAGGCGAGCGCGCAGCGGCGGGGGGACGTCAATCCATTGCAGACGGCCGCTGGTGGGCGGTACAGGCATTAGGCGATGGGGATGGCGTAGGCGCGTGCGAAGTGGGTGCCGACGACGGCTTCGTGGAGGTGTCCGGCGATGGCGCGGTCGCCTTCGACGCCCATGACGACGTGGAGGTGGACAAAGCCGTTGCGGATCTCGCCGGTGCCGGTCATCTCGCCGGGCAGGTCGTACTTCGTGATGTTGTCCTTGAGGGCGTCGCCTTCGGGCATGGTCGAGACGGTGAAGGAGTCGGCGGCCCCGATCAAAGAGACGATCGCCGCATCGGTGATGCCGGCCTCGGCGGCCTGGCGGCTCAACCCGTCGACTAGCTCACCGGAGAAGACTTCAAAGACGATCACGCGTGACTCCGTCCGATCATGGGGCTCAGCTCCCGCAGCATGACTGAGGAGCACCAGCGGGCGCCAGCGGCACAGGGGTCGAGGGGCCTCTCTCGCAAAGCGAGCGGCGAGGAACTCCGCGCGGTGCGTGGTGTCTTGGGTGAAAGGGACTGAGGAATCCGCTTGTATCCGTCCACTAAAGCACCCGCTGACGTGCAGTGATGTCTCGAAGGGGAGATTGAGGGGGCGGACGCCTTGAAGCGAAACCTCTGGACACTTGCACGCGAGTTACCAGGCCCTGCCGACGGGGGTGACACCGTGCACGAGGCCGGTATGGAATTCATAGCAGTGCGCTACGCGTTCCTCGGCATGGCGAGGAACGCGCTGGACGACGTGGCCAGGCATGGCCAAAGCCTTCCCTCGTCCTGGTCCGATGCCCGTGATCAAAGATCAAGCTAATGTCCCGCCCCACAAGTGCGTTGAAGAAGTCCAGCGAGGTGTCGGCGCCGAAGCCCCCTCGACGGCGGACGTGTTCGCGCCCCTCCCAGCGGAAAACCACGGGCGCACGCCGACGGCACGCGGGATCATGAGACATGAGTCCGGATGACTGGCACCTCACCGAAGACCTCGACGACTTTCTCGCTCGCGCCGGAGACTTCCTGCAGTCGCGTCCCGCCCTGCACACCGTCCCGCTGACGGTGACCGAGGCACTGCGTACGCGCGGGGCGGACGCGTACGGCGCCGACGCCCCCATCTTCGGCCTGCTGGAACGGGCGGGCGAGGTCCGTGCGACCTTCTTCCGTACCCCGCCCCGCCGCCTGACCCTCACCCCCCTCACCCCCGAAGAGGCCGACAGCCTCGCCGCTCAACTAGCCGGCCTCGGCCATCCCCTCCCCGGCGTCAACGCGGACCACGACACCGCCAGCTTCTTCGCAGAGGCTTGGCAGCGGCGCACGGGCGCGATACCGACGCTGCACGAGCGGGAGCGCCTGTACCGCTTGGGCACGCTCACGCCACCAGAACCGTTCCCTGAGGGCCGGGGGCGAGTCGCGGGCGAGCAGGACCGCGAGCAACTCATGCTTTGGCACCGCGAGTTCGTCACCGACATCGGAGGAACCCCCTCTGCGGACAACAGCTCGTGGGCGGACACGCGCATCGCCCACGGACGAGTCACGCTCTGGGAAACCCCGGACGGCACCCCCGTCTCCATGGCGGGCAGGACGCCCATGGTCGCGGGCCAGATCCGGGTGGCCCCCGTCTATACCCCGGCGCACCTGCGCGGTCGCGGTTACGCCGGCGCCGCGACAGTCGAGGTGAGCCGGGCCGCTCTAGCCGCAGGCGCGGCGGAGGTCCTGCTGTTTGCGGACCTGGCCAACCCCACCAGCAACGGCCTCTATCAGCGGATTGGGTACCGCCCGATTACTGACTTCGCGCTGTACGACTTCTAGCATGCCGCGCCAGAGATCCGGCGAAGAACTCCGGAGCGCCCCGTGGCGGGCACCACAGCGAACACATCTCTCAGCAGGGGACTTCTCCGCCGAACCGCGCTGGACTTCTTCGACGAACTTGCGGCGCAGGACACCAGATCCGCGACTTGCGCAGCGAATGCCACGCAGCTCCCGACAGGGCCAGCGTCGACCGAGGAGCCGAGAGTCGTTCGTGATCGCGGTAGAGCTTCCAGTTGTAGGGAATGAGCGCAAGCTCGGTCGGGCCGCCCTGCACGCAGCCGTCATGTACCCAGGGCTTCGGCGTAGGCGGTAGGGGGACGGAGTCACCAACATCGCCGCTGGCCTCCGCCACGACGATCGAAACCCGAGCCGACCCCTTCAGCTTCCCGGGCTCACATGATCACGAAACAGACGTCAGCGGACTTCGCCGAAGCCCTGCGCGCTGACCTGCGGCGACTAACTTGATTGGCAAGGGTGTTGGTGAGGCCGTCCCGGGGCGAGGAACTGGTGCGCGCCGCGCAGCGTGGTGCGCAACTTGCGCTGTGTCGAGCGGCTGTCCAGGCGGATGTCGAGGGGCCCGGGCAGGGTGCTGTCGGCCCGTAGGCCGGTGGGCAGTCGCGATGCGTCGAGTCCGTCGCGTCGGGCGATGAGCACGCCCAGCTCGTGCCGGCTGAGAGCCTGGTTCCCGCCGAGGTGGTGGACGCCTGTCGTGTCGCCCGACGCGAGTTCGAGGAGCGCTGCGGCCAGATCGCTCGCGTGGACCGGACATCGGAAGTCGTCTGTGAAGAGGACGCCATCGCGGGTGCCGGTGGCCAGTGCGTGGACGGTGCGTTCGTGCTCGGACTGGCCGTCGCCGATGATCAGCGAGGTGCGGGCCACGACGGCGTCCGGATGAAGCAGCAGCACCGTTTCCGCGGCGGCCTTCGCCGCTCCGTACGGGGTGATGGGGTCGGGCCTGCAGTGTTCGTCGTAGGGAACGTGGCTCTTGCCGGAGAAGACGGCGTCGGTGGAGACCTGGATCATTCTGCTTCCGGCCTTCGCCGCGGCGATCGCGAGGCGGACGGGTCCCTCGGCTGTGACTGCCCAGTCGGCCCCGCCGCTCGACGCATTGACGATGACGCGAGGGTTCACCTCGGCCACGACCGCTTCCACGCTCCCTGGATCCCGCAGGTCGAGACTGCGCCAGGTAATCCCCGGAGCACTGCCGGGCCTGGTCGTATAGGTCGCGGCTGTCGGGCGCCCCGCCAATACAGCTTGCCGGACCAGCTCGGTGCCCAGGAACCCGGACCCACCTACGATCAGCAGCGTCATGAGGCGACACCCTAGATCGGTCAGGGCCCGGTGATGGCGAGAATGTGGGCAGAGGCATCGGTGAGGGCCGCGTGCGGTTCCGCGATGCGGGCCGCGGCGAGGGCCGCTTCGTACATGTCCGTGCCCATGAGGTTGGCGCTGGTGTACTTCTCGATGGCCTTGACCGCCACCCAGCCGGGTCCTTCGATTCCGTAGAGGCTGGGGTCGGTAAGACCGGCCTCCGTGACCTCGGCGCGCAGCTCGGTGGAGGTCTGGAAGTAGGCGACGGTGAAGCCGCGCTGTCCGGCGTAGCGGCCCTGGGCCAGGGTGTCACGGACCCCGTCCTGGATCGCGGACTCGGTGATACCGGTGGTCGCGATGTAGTCGAGGAGGGGCGAATAGCGGGAGATCGCCGCCGCGGCGATGAGTCCGCGAGGCCGGGCCACGCGGGCCGCCTCCGTCAGCGCGGAGATCCGGTCGGTCTTGTCGTGGAGGTGGTAGAGCGGGCCGAGAAGCAGAACGACGTCGTACGTCCTGTCCGCGGCGGTGAGGCAGCGGGCGTCGCCCAGCTCGGCCGTCACGCCGTCGATGGCGGCTGCCTGGGTGACGTGCTTGGGGACGGGGTCCACGACGTGCACCGTGTAGCCGTCGTCGGCCAACCATCGGGCGTGCGTTCCGGGACCACCGCCGACATCGAGCACGCGGGCCGGTGCCGGTGGGAGGTGGCGGCGCAGTAACTCGCGGGTGCGCGAGAACTCCAGGGTGCCTGTGGCGGTGGTCTGCAGCCGTGCGGCTTCGTCGGACCGGCTGTAGAAGTCGATGATCTCCGGGCGCACGGCGGGGTTGCTTGTCATCGGACCGTCCTTGTCAGGAGGGGCTGCCGGTGTCCGGCAGAGTAGGGGAGACCAGGAAGTGATCACTTTGATTTTCGGAGCCCTGTGACGGTCCGGCCCCCACCGCCGCTGCCACAGTGCCAGGGGGTGCCTGCGGAGGGTGTGGGGTGGGTGGCGGCCGAAGTCACCGCGAGACGGTCAGGCGGCGGGCTGCCGGCCCTGGTGGTCGAGGTGGCAGCGGGCGGTCAGGCGTCAAAGTTGACTTCGGGGTGCGTGAACCGCACGGGCTTGCCCAGCGACCGGGCGTAGGCGATTTCGGCTCGGGTGCTGTCTCCGATGTAGTCGCCGACTACGAGCACCTCATCAGCGAGCCGGATCTTCGCCCGGTGCAGATCGTCGAGCCGAACCTTCAGCGCCTCGGCCTCGCCAGGATCGGACCAAAGTTCGTGCGGCGACTTCATGTCAAAGCCCGGTTTGACGACAATCTTTCCGGCTTTGGTCTCCCGCAGATCGACCTCGTTCATCTCGGTCATGAAGCGGGTGGAGCCGCAGATCACGACGATACGCGGGAGGCTCAACAGCTTCTTCGCGTCGGCGAGCTTCTCCTCGGGGGTGAGCAGTTGCGGGTATGACACTGGTTCCTCCTGGTGGTGTGGTCCAAGGGCGACTCCGACTTCAGGGGAGCCTGTTCAGATCCTGCAGGCACCCCTCGTCGCCATCATGTCTCTGAGCCCTCCACGGGAGCCGGCCATATGCCGTCGATGAGCCAGGGTCGGACAACCGGCTCCAGGCCGCGGGAGAACTGGTCCCCGCCGCCACCTGCCATCCACTGCGCCCACTGGCGCGTCGCGCCCGCAGCCCAGTCCGCCACCTGGAGCTGCGGGTGGTCCTTGCTGTCCGCGAACTCGATGCCGCCCATGAAGGGGTTCATGAACTCGCCCGGCCGCGCGGGATCGGGGAGGAAGTGCACGGTGTGCAGGCGGGTGGTGTTGCGGTCGACTACTTTCGATGCGTCGTGCACCAGGCGGAACTTGCCCAGGGTCTGACCGAACGTGGTGGCGAGGCAGTACAAGCTTGGGATAGCCGGATCCAGCTCGTCCCGATGCCCCTGGGATGCGATCTCCGCTGCGGTCTCGTCAGCGACGGGCCGGCCGTATTCCAGGACCTCCACGTACTCGGCGAACTGCTGGCTTTGCACGGAGGTCTTGAGGGCGGCTATGGCCGCGTACAGCTCGTCGGTGGTGGCCTTCTGCCGGACCCAGTTCACGAACGCCTGGAGCATCCGGTCGTAGGCGTCCGCATCCCCCATGACCGGGCCGGCCAGGTGCAGCATGTTCGCCAGGGTGAGGGTTTCCTTCCCCTCGTACAGGTTGTAGCCGTCCCGGTGCGCCATGGGTTCCACGATGACGTCGACCATCTTGGTCATCACCATGAATCGCTTGTGGACCAGGTACGTCCGCACGCTCCCCTCGGGCAGGCGCGCGAAGGCGTTCATCAGCGCCTTCCGTCCGCCGCTGGAACCCGCCAACGACGTGTACTTCGGCTCGCGCAGATTGCGCGGGAGCTGCCCACGGACCTCGTCGACGATGGAGGCGGCGAGGTAGTCAGGGAGGTGAACCCCGGCCACCGTGAAGACAGGTTGGTGCGGGTCGAGGAGGTTCTGGCCCGAGTTGGCGGACTCGTCGACGTAAACGACGGGGCGCTCCATGGGTGAAGTGGACATGCATGGAGGATGCCCGCCAGCGTCGGGGCGGGCCAGCCGCAGTCGGCGCTGGCACCCGCGGCGGTCGGCTATCCCCTCAACCTCGATCGTGCCGACCGGTGAACATAGCCACAGGGGAAGCAGTTGTCCGCCGACATCGAACCAGGTCCGTGGAGTTCCTTGCCATCCAACGTAGTCGTCGCAGGTCATAGCGTTGGTGAGCGGGGAAGGCCACCAACGCCCTTGTCAATCAGGTTAGTCGCCGCAGGTCAGCGCGGGGCGGACGACTGGATTCGCTGTCCAAGGACAGCAGTTCGCCGGGGGCAGACAGGAAAGATCGCGGAATGACTGGCCAACGTGCGTGAGGGCATGTCAACCTAGACGACCTTGCAAAAAACCCCAGGTCAGAGAGGTGATTGCCCGTGACCGTAGCGCCCGTGGGCTCCGGTTTCGCTACCACCGTTGAAGCCCTGCGGCTGCGTGAGTGGCAGCTCGGACCCGGCCAGCCCACGCTGGTGATGGACCAGTTCTCCGCAGAGGACTTCCACCTGATTGTGGACGACCGTGCGGACGTGCACGTCAGCTCGAAGGACGGCCGGTTCTACCTCGGCTGGTTCCCGCTCGGCCGTCCCGGTACGGACGGTGAGGGATGGAAGATCGCTGTGTCCGGCACGGCCAAGGTGCGTGGTTACCACCTGTCGTTCGACATCGAGACGCCGGCCGACATCGTCGCCGCCGCCGTGGCGCGTGTGCTGGAGACCTCACGTCGTGTACGACAGCGCGCCCACGAGTAGTTCTCGCCCGGGCGGCCGGTCAGATGTCGGGCCCCGCCCTTTTCGCCGCTCACTGTTTCCGCTCACCCCAGGAGGCTGTTCGTGACGACCCCGGAGATGACCGTCGGTGATCTCATCGACCTGCTGTCCGCCTGCGACCGGGATACTCCGGTCCGACAGGCCATGAACCCCTTCTTTCCGATGGCGCACCGCCTGGCGCAGGTCGTGCAGTCCGTGGATGAGACCGGCCGGACCGTCGTCTACCTCGCCGAGGGGCGGGACGAGGACGCACAGCTCGGACATCTGCCGCCCGAGGTCGCCATCGCCCTGACCTGGCAGGGCCCCGTCCAGGCACCCCCGCGCCGCCCCCGCCGCCGTGCCGGCGGCAACTAGACCCGCACCGACCCCTTGGAGGCGCCCCTGTACCCCGACTTCCCGCCCGACCCGTCCATTCCGCCCGGCGGCCAGCCCGCGTTCTGGGTCGGCCCCCGGCATCTGGCCGGTGACGACGGGTGCCTCTACGACGGCGTTGCCGACACGCTCTCCAGTCTGGGCTGGACGAGCCTGACGATTGTCCGCGGACGTCATGAGCCGGACGAGGAACCCCAGGACCGCCAGGTCCTGCGCAGCACCGTTCTGCACATCAGCTCCGACACCCTCCGATGGGCGCAGTGGAGCCTGGCGGACGAGCCGTTCCACCTGGGAGACCTGCCGATCGCCTGGCAGATCTCCGCCCGCGCGGACACCAGCAGCCCGCTCGCGTCGTGGTCGTGCTACTTCACCACCGACGTCCCAGGCGAGGCTGTGGCCGACTTCCTCGTCGCGCTCGACGCCCGAGACCAGCCCGCCGTGCCGTTCGCCGGACCCGAACTGGTCCTCGACGCCGTAGCCGCACACGGCTGGCTCCGCGACATCGACCAGCCCGACGCGGCAGCGACAGACCCGACGTTCACCTCGCACATCAGCCTCGGCGAGGTACCGCCCCTCATCCAGGACGCCGACCCGCGCGCCCTGACGACCGAGGCCGACGAGCCAGGACCAGTCGGATGGCAGGCATGGGCCGAGCCCGCGCTCGGCGCCCCCTGCCTGTGGGCGGCCTCCTTCGGAGCCAGCGCCCCGCACGACCTCGTGGCAGCTTTCGCCACTTCCCTCAGCTCGACCGCACCGGTCCTGCGCCGGGTGCTGCCCGAGGCCACCCGGGAGCGACTGCTGCGGGCGCCGGCCTAGCCATCGACGGCGCACCTAACCAGACGGAAGAAACCCGGTCCCCGAACAGGGGCCGGGCTTCTGGTATTTCCCTCCGGGGCTCGGGCGAGCCATCGAGTCGGAGGACGGCGACCGGGGCGACGAGTACAGGGTGCCGGGCCTGCCCGGCACCGGTGATCGTCTCCGGCCCCAAGGCGGGGAAGTGCGGTGAAGCGGGGGTCTGCTCGGTGTATTGAAGCGGATCGGGTGATGTCGGTTGATTGCCTGACAGGTAGCGGCTGGGTCCGATAGATGTGTGCACATGGACGACTCCACGCCTGGTGAACGCACTCCCGCAGATGGCGAGCCCGCGCCCTCTGACGAGAAGTCGAAGAGCTGGTACGCGAAGCACAAGCCGAAGATCCGCGTCATGGGCGGCGTGACTCTGAGCGTAAGTCTGGCCGTGGTCGCTTACCTCGCAAGGCAGGGCTCCACAAGGCATGAGGTCGAGGACATCGCGGATTACGAACCGGCCTCCGACGATGAAGCTACGGAGCAGCCTCGCCAGTCCTCGCCTGCCCCTGACCGCGACCCCTTCCTCCGAAGGCTCCCTCCCGGGCAGCACGCCAGCGAAGAGGCCAAGGCGAGGTATAGGGAGTTGACGGGGAACGAGCTTCCTGACGGTTACACCGTGGTTCGCCGGTGGATGTACGGAACCGCAGCCTGACCATCGCACTGGTGTCCGTCAAAGCGGAACAAGCACAGCACTGCTGCCCGCGACCGTCCTGGTCGGGGGCAGCAGTGGTGTCGGGGCCTGTCAGCTGGCTGCCGTGGCCTTGGTGAGGGCCTTGTCGAGGTGGTGGTCGACGAGGGCCGGGGAGCCGGAGACGATCAGCAGCAGGCTGCCGTCGCGGATCGCGGTCTGCTTGACCACGGTGCTCCGTCCTCCGGCGGAGAACGTCAGGAGCTGGCTCCACTGCTCGTCACCGAGGCCGTGGGGCGCGGGCAGCTTCTGCGAAGCGATGTCGATCGGGGTGCCGCCCGCGACGACCTGGTAGGTAGGGCATCCGGTCATGGCGTCGAAGATCCGGCCGATGCCGTCGGACAGCTTGTTCGCGCCGTCGCTGTACAACTCCTCGGAGATCTCGGAGGAGCCGCCGCCGTAGGTGAAGGCCGTCTTCGCTTTGCGGGGGAAGGTGAGCGTGGCGCCGGTGGCCGCGTCGCCGCCCAGTTCGCTCAGGGCCGGGCAGCCGATGACGGTGACGTCGTCGTGCTGGGCGGGGCGCTCCGGCTTGCGCAGGTAGCCGCTGCCGAGGTCGCTCTGGTCGAGCAGGCGCGTCTCCAGCGCGGCCGACGTGAGCGGAGCAGCCTGGGTTGTGTCGGCCGGCGACCCGCTACGGGCGGAGGCGGCGGTGTCGGGCTTGGTGCCGGTGGTGTCGGTGGAGCAGGCGGGCACGGCGAGGAGGGCGGCGGTGATGCCGAGGGCGGTGGTGGCGACGCGAAGGCGCATGACGGAACTGACCCCTTGGTGCTAGGCGACGGGTGGTCAGTGCGGGCCCGCGGGCCCGGTGGGGTCGTAGGAGTGGGGGTCAGTGCCCGAGGTGGCGCAGGCATTCCTCGAACGTGGCGTGCGTCGCGTCCGCCGGTCCGCGGTTCCGGTTGAACCAGGCGGTGTCGAGGCGGGTCTCCTGTTGCTGGTGGCCGACCCGGCACCGCAACCAGATCTGGTCGCGGGTGGAGAGGACGAGCCAGTCCCGGTACGCGCCGCACTCGGAGCAGGCGACCATCTCGCCGTCGAGGACGAGCGGCTGCTTCCACGGCATCATGGTGCCGTCGACCTGGTCGTGGCTGGGTACCCGCAACTCCGGCGGAAGGAAGTCGTCCACCACCGCGGTCGGCTCGATGTGTTCCGGCTCGGCCGGCGGCACCCCGATCCCGGGCGGGACCTCGTTCTGCAGCCGCGCCGACAGCTCGAAGAACCGGCGCTGTTCCTCGCTGGGCTCCTTGGCCCGGCGGCGTATTCGCTGAAACACCCTGGCGTCCTCCTGTGCCTCGTCCTGCTCGCTTCATGATCGTGCCTTACGCCCCTGGCGGTTTCAATTCACAAAGTCCACAGTCGCCTTCGGGCAGGTCATCAGGCGTTTTCCGCCTCCTGGGGGCGCGGATGACGAGTGGGCACGGCGCGTGTCTCCGAGCGGATGAGTGATGTCCCCTCGGCGTGCCCGAACACGCCACGTCGGCTTCGACCGCCCAACTTCGCGTCGCCTACTGGCTCGAGTCGCCGCACCTGCGCCCTTGCGTTCCTCCTGCGTGTGCGCAGCGCCCGTGACCCACAACGCGGGCCTGAACGCCGCCGGGGTCCGCTGTGTCGTACGGCCATGCTGTGGGACGCGAGCGGGGCGGTGGCGGTGCGCCTGCTCCTGGTCGTGCGCTGAGGCTGCACCCCGGCTGGCAGGGCTCACCGGGCTTTGCCCGATGTCTCCTCCCCGCTGCGGCCGCGGCCGGGCGCGGAAGTGTGGGGTGCCGTCCTGCGCGTTGCGGGCTGGACCCCAGCGGCGCCGCTCTCGGACAGGGGCGAGGCGTCGGCGGGCAGATCGGCCGTCCGCCGCATCCGCCACACCAGCACGTCGCTCACCGACTCCGCGGTGTCGAGTTCACGACGCCCGACCGCGGCGGACAGAAGAGCGGCGGGATCGTGGCCGGCGGCTTCGGCTTCCGCGATGGTCGCGGCCAGGGCGTACCAGCCGGGCTCGGCGAGGATCCGCTCCGCGAGCCCCGGCAGCGCTTCGCGCAGCAGCACGGTCTGCCGCTGGAGCACCGGCCGGCTCAGACGTCGGCCTCGCTGGTAGAGCACGCCGAGCGGCTGAGCGGCGGCGGCCCGGTAGGCGGTGCGCAGATACCCGGCCGCCTGGGCGGCGGCTTCGGCCTGCTGGGCATGGCCCTTTCTCGCGTGCCAATGGGCGGCGGCGGTGATGAGGAAGAACAGCATGTCGATCGCCATCGCGGTGGTGGCACCGTCCTCACCACGGCCGAGGGCGGGCCCTCCGTGGACGAGGTCGCGGGCGGCCTGCCGCAGCGCGCGGTCATGCCCGCGTACGGCGCGCACGTGGGAGCGGGAGGCCCGCTCGAACGCTGTTGCGGCGTCTCGCAGTTCACGGCGGGTGTGTGCGGCGGAGGTCTTCGCGAGCGCGTCCAAGACCTCGCCGGCGGCGGCGATGTGGGCGGCTGCGACCGCATCGTCGCCGTGCTCGACGATGAGCACGGCCTGCCACGCAGCCGATGCCGTCCCGCGGCGGGCGGAGGCCGGTGCACCGGGCCCCGTACGGACCATGTCCTCCTTCCATGGAGTCGGCTCGGCCCCAGTGCCGCCGGACCAGCGCTCCCGGATCCGGGGCAGCGACAGGTCGGGGGCCAGGCGCACGCCGGGGTAGAACACCGGCTCGCCGTCCTTGTTCAGGTCGTCGGGCAGAGCGACCTTGTATCCGAGGAGGTCTCCGGAGGGCGCGGCGCGCTTACGGATCAGGAGACCGGCGGCGGCGAGCCGGTCGAAGAACTCCTCGTCACTCCTCGCACCGGACACCGCGCGCCGTACCGTCTCGCGCAGCTCCTCGCGGGCGGTGCGCTCGCGACCCTGGCGTTCGGCCTTGTGGCGTTCGGCGCTGGTGGGCCGCTGGGCGGCGGTGCCGTCGCCGGAGGCGACCTGGTGGAGGCGGAGTTCCTTCTCGATGAGGCGGCACTCGGCCTGCGCGCGTTTGCCGGAGCGGAAGTCGTCGGGGCGGCTGCCGTCCTCGCACACCAGGGTGGCGACGATGTGGATGTGGTCGTCTGCGTGTCGTACGGCTGCCCAGCGGCAGCCGGGCTGCCCGTCGCCGGGGTCGATGCCGGTGGCGGCCACGATCCGCCGGGCGATCTCACCCCATTCCTCGTCGGACAGGATCCGGTCGTCCGCCGTCGCGCGCACGGAGGTGTGCCAGACGTGCTTGGCCGGGCGGGCATGCTTCGGCAGGGCCATCACGGGCTGGTCCAGGAGCTGCTGCAGGTCTTCGAGGGTGGCGTTCGGGTCGCGGCCGGGGTCGGGGGCCATGCCGTCGAAGGAGGCCACGAGGTGGGGGTCGGTGTGGTCCTCGTACTTGCCCGTGTCGTAGAGGTACTTGAGGAGGCCGAAGGTCCGTGATCCGGCGTTGTTGACGCTGGGGATCATGCGCCGTGGCGTTCGATCAGGCGTGTGGCGGCTGCATGCGCCGTGTCGGCGGCCCGCCGTACGGCGGCGACGGCCGCATCGAGCTGGGGAGCGTCCGCGCCGGAGTTGAGTGCCTTGACCGCCTGGTTGAGGTTGCTGCCGGCCCAGCCGAGCCGACGCCGGCTGTCGAACAGGGCTGTGATCACTTCGCGTTCGTCGGCTATCTCGGCGCTGGTTCGATCGAGGTCGCGGGCTGCGGCGAGCGCGGCGCGGGCGAGG
The DNA here is from genome assembly GCF_058267695.1 of Streptomyces sp. DF42. Classification (NCBI taxonomy): domain Bacteria; kingdom Bacillati; phylum Actinomycetota; class Actinomycetes; order Kitasatosporales; family Streptomycetaceae; genus Streptomyces; species Streptomyces sp. DF42. The sequence goes on from NZ_CM177859.1 coordinate 8,242,338, forward strand.
AACCCGGCGACGGACAGGTTGCATCGGGCGGCGGCGGACTTGATCAGCGCGAACTCTTCTTCGTTGAAACGAGTGTTGGGCTGGTGCAGGCGCTTCGTGGCGCGCGGCTGACGCGGACGCTGACGAGCGCGCATAGCGCGCTCGCGGTGGCTGCGGCGCTCGGTCGGCTTCTCCTCCGGTCCCGGCTTCGATCCGCCCTCGGTCGAAGCCTCCTGGACCTGCGCCCCCCGGTGCAGGTCCTCTCCGTCCCCCTTGGGGGCGGGGTTGGCGGAAGCTACGCTTCCGCCCCAACTTGCTCGCCCCGAGACCGAGTTGGAGTCGGGATCAAGTTCCGGGGCGGTGCCGTTCGGGGTGGGGTTCGTCATCGGGTTTCGGGCCTCATGGTGCGGGTGTGGTCCTGGATGGTCGCGGCCAGCGTGACGACGTCGGCCGGTCCCATGAGGACGCGGACGGGTCCGTCGGGCCGGTCCTGGACGAGCCACTGGCCGTTCGGCGTGAGGACGGCGGCGTGCAGGAGACGCCGGCGGACCAGGACGTCCGCCCAGGCGATGGCCTCGGCGGCGGTGGGCTCGGATGGACGAGGGGGACACGGAATCACGGCGTGCCTCCTTAAGCGGGGCGGTGGCCCGGCACGGAGCCGGGCCACCCGTTGCGGATAGGGGCGTTGAGCTGGGGATTTGACGGTTCAGCCGCACTCGGGGCAGCGCCCGACGTGGCTGCTGAGCGCCCGGGCCATCCGCTGCTTCGTCGCGGCAGCCTGCTTTGCGCTGGACTTCGCCGCCGGCCTGCCCTCGTGCCGCTTGGAGTGGGCGAGCATGAAGCCGATCTCTCGCTCGTACTCCGCACGGACGGTGTCGAACTGGTGGCAGGTCTTCATCGGGCGGTGCTCCTTGTCTTTGTGGTGTCGTCGCTCCGCAGTTCCTGGAGGACGAGGCTCAGCCGGTCGTTCCGGCCGCCCTTCAGGCCCTCGCGGCGGAGGATCTCCCGCAGCTGGACCCGGGTGACGGACTCGTTGCCGTCCCGTTCGAGCAGGGTGGGGACGTGGGGGCGGACCTGCTGGACGAGCTGGTCCACCGACTGCTCCAGTTCGCGTGGCGGGCGCTGTGTCTGAGGGGTGCGGGACCGGCCGCGCTTCCCCTTGTTCTTCGTCCTGGTCTTTGCGGTCGGCTTCCGCCGGAGAGGGACCTGGTCTCCCCGGTCCCCGGTGGGTTCGGTCCCCGTGTCGGTGTCGGTCGGTCCCCGGTCCCCGGTGGGTTCGGTCCCCGTGTCGGTGTCGGTCGGTCCCCGGTCCCCGGTGGGTTCGGTCCCCGTGTCGGTGTCGGTCGGTCCCCGGTCCCCGGTGGGTTCGGTCCCCGTGTCGGTGTCGGTCGGTCCCCGGTCCCCGGTGGGTTCGGTCCCCGTGTCGGTGTCGGTCGGTCCCCGGTCCCCGGTGGGCTCGGTCCCCGACTCGGCGGCGTTCGGTCCCCGACGCGAATCAGGGCCCTGAGCAGGAACCTCTCGCGTCAGGCGCTCGGTCCCCACGCCTCGGGTGTCCCCCTCCGAGGCTTCCGGGTTGGCGGGACCGGTCCCCGGGACCGGGCCTGCTTCTAGGGCTTCGGTCCCCACACCGGTCCCCGCGTTCTCGCCTTCGGTCCCCGGGCCTGCCGACGCCTTCGAGTCCGCAAGCTCGGGGACCGGTCCCCTCGGATCGCTCGGTCCCGGGTCCCCGTCCGACTCGTCGGGACCGTGGGGACTGGGGACGGGGACCGGCGCTTTCGGGGCCGACTGCAAGGGGACCGTGGCTGGCGTTGTGGTGCTCTGCGCCGGGGACCAGGGCGAGGGCAGCGGGACCGTGGCGAGCGCGAGTGCGTGCCGGCGGGCGGCGAGTTGGTCGAGCAGGTTCGCGCGCTGGAGGGGGTCGGTGCCGACCGAGGCCCTGCCGACCGCCTTCGACAGGCGCCGCGTGAGCCGCCGGCCGCGCCAGCTCCGCTGCTGCTCGGGTGTGCGCTCGGCGAGGCGGGCGGCCAGGGCGACCGCACGGGCGGTCGCCCGGTCTCGGGTGATCTGTGCGGCGTCGCGGTCTCGCGCGGCGATGCCGAGGCGGGACAGGAGCCGCTCGCGTGCCTCCCGGCCCAGGACGGCGATCAGTCCGTGGGAGGCGGCGCCCGGGGTGCGAAGACGCAGCTCGATTCCCATCGCGAGGTGCCACAGCATCGCCGCCATGACCGGCCCGACGAAGGCCCGGACTGTGCCGCCGATGGGACCGCTCTCGGCGTAGGCGGGGATCACCTGCACTCCGGTGATCACCCAGACCAGGGTGCCCGGCATGCCGGGGGCACCCTGAGTGGCCAGGTTCTGGCGTGCCATCAGCGCGGTCGCGAAGAGCGCCAGCTCGGCCGCGGCGAACATGCCGGCCCGCTCGGCGGTGCCGGCCATGTCGAGGAAGTCGGCCGCGAAGCGCCATGAGGTGTCGGCGCTGTAGGCGGTGCAGCCGAGGGCAGCCAGGGCAGCGACCTTGACCGCCGGACCGCCGAGACGTTTCTGCGGGCGCGTACCCCGGCGCCGGATCGTCCAGGCGACCAGCACCAGCACGAGGGCGGCGGGCACGCCGGCGGCGAGGAGGAGAGGGAGGTCCGGAGCGGCGCTGAGGGCCAGGACGGGGTGGGTCATGCGGCCTTTCCGAGAGAGGCGTGCGCCGGAGTCGACGCTGCCGGGCGGGCTATCGGCTGCTGTGTGCCGGGTGCAGCGGGCGCGGGGCTGCCTGCTGCCGTGGTGGTCTTCTTCCGCTTCTTCTTGGGCCGCGGCACGCCGTAGGTGCGGTCGCGGTCGAAGACCTTGTTGGCGGCCTGCCGGAGCAGGTCTCGGGCGTGCTTGTGGCTGATTTGCAGGGCGGCGGCGAGCCGGTCGGGCCGCCAGCCGCGCACGTAGGCGTGGTCGATGACGACCTGCCGCTCGGCCTCGGTCAGATGCACGTCGCGTCCCTGGAAGAAGGCCGTCACGCGCCGGTAGTCGAGACGCTGGGGCAGTCCGTCGTGCAAGGGACGCCTCTCGGCTTCGGTGAGGCCGCCCCAGACGCCCTCCTTGAGGACGTTCTCCAGGGCGAAGTCGAGGCAGTCGCGGCGTACCGGGCACCAGCCGCACAGCTCCTTCGCCTCGGCGATGTCCTCGTGGTCCCGGGGCCCGGGGAAGAAGACGGCGTCGGCGTCCTCGACGTCCATGCCGTGGCACGCTCCGCGGGTGTGCCAGCTGGTGTCTCCGATGCCGCGCAGGCCGGTGGCCGGCGCGTCGTGGGTGGTGATGTGGCGCATGGCGATCTCCGATGTGCTGCCGCGTCGGCCGACCGGGGCGGTGCTCGGCGGGCGCGGCGTCGGGTGCCGGCTGCGGTGCGCGGGCGTGCGCCGCAGCCGGGGGCGGGACGGTGATGTTGGGAGGCGGTGCATCGGACGGGATGCACGCCCCGGATGCGCCGGTCAGGCCATCGCGGGCTGTTGAGCCCGCTCCGTCTGCTGGGCCTGCTGGGCGGTGGCGAGGTCGAGGCGGCCGGGATGTGGGGTGGCGCGCGGGGCAGTGGTACGTACCCCGTCGTCGGGGCCGATCCGGCGGCGGCGACACGGCTCGCCGGGCTGGGCCAGGCACCACTCGCAGCGAACGCTCAGGGCGTCGGGCTGCCCCAGGGCGACGGCCATTTCGCGTGCTGCGCGGGCGGGCCGGTAGGGCGCGAGGGCGGCTCGGGCGGCGGGCGGTATGCAGGAGCCGATCTCCCGCAGCCGCGCCTCCAGCCTCGGGTCGATTCCGTCGCGACCGCTGGTGATCGCCCGGGCCTGCGCGGGCTGCGCGGTGCCGGCGGCGACGGCGCGGCGGGTGCCGACCAGCTCGGCGGTCCAGGCGGCCTGGTCGTCCGGGTCGACGGACGGCGTGGGATCGGTGTGCCGGGCCAGGCGGTCGCGCCGGTAGCTCTCCCAGGGACGGGCGATGTCCGCGGGCAGGATCTGGTATGGCGAGGTGCGGATGTGCTGGCGGGCGGCGACGCGGGCGTCCCAGCCGTGCGGGGTGGCCATCGGCACGTCGCCGAGCAGCTCATGCCACTGGGCGAGCTGGTCGCGGGCCTCGCCCTGGTCGGTGCGGATGGTGCGGGGGTCGAGTCGGCCGACGTAGGCCAGCAGGGCGGCGGTTTCGCGGCGGTCCACGGTCAGCCCTCCGTTCCGGTCGGCTCGTCGAGGGCGGCGAGTAGGGCGGCGGTGTGGGCCTCGGCCCGCGTCATGCCGCCCGGCACGGCGGGGCCCTTGCCAGCGACGGCGTAGAGGTTCGGGCGACCCGGGGCGTGCTCTCGGGCAACCCAGGAGCGCCAGTCGGCAGCCCAGGCATCCGCCGGTCTCGGCTTGAAGTCGGCCCGGTGGGCACGCCACTTCGCGTCGGCAGCTTGCAGACCTTGCTCGCCGAGGCGGTCGAGGTGTCCCTGCTGGCGGGTCCAGGTGTGGGTGGCTGGGTCGATCTGCCACTCGGCAGCCGAGATGACGCCAGCACCACCACTGCTGTACCTACGGTTCAAATCCGGTTCCCTACGGTTCTGTGTGCCGGTTTCCGGTACATCGCTGTGCCGGTTTCCGGTACGTCGAGGTGCCGATTTACGTCGGGACCTGCCGGATTCCGGTACTGCCGGTTTCCGGACCCTCGCGGGGGATTCCGGCACCTCACGGGGGCGGATTCCGCACCGTCGCAGGGCCGAGATCCGGAGCGTCAGGGTGGCCTCGGGCGCATGGTCGGCGTCCTCGTCCTCCGCGGTCTCTGCCACGGCCTTGGCGGCGAGGGGGAGGCGATAGACGGTGCTGCGCTGCGGGCCGGTGAGGTCGTCGAGCTGCTCCAGCTCACCGGCGTGGACCAGGCGGTCGATGGCCTCGCGCACTGTGGAGACGGAAGCGCGCGTGCGCTTGGCCAGGCTGGACAGCGAGGCCCAGGAGACGCACTGCTCGTCGGCCACCCGGTCGGCGATCGACAGCAGGACCAGACGCGCGGTCCCCCGGCTGGAGCTGTGCTCCCACACCCACTCGCGGGCTTCACTGCTCATCGGCCGCTCCCGCTCACGAGGCAGGACCGGCGGCTTTCCGATGCCGTGATGGCGTGCTCCGGGCCGGGGCGGTAAGGCGCCGAGACGAAGGTGGCTGCCGCGCAGGCCAGGCAGTTCGGCCTTTTGCGCAGGGCAGGAGGCATGCAAGAATCCCCTTTGCAGTGTTGCCACGCTGAAGCGCCCCGTGGAAGGGATCAGCGTGGTGATGGTGGGCAATCTCCGCCCTTGCCGGGGCGGTTTGTGCCGTTGAGCGTTCGGCGTCCGGGAGTTCGCACCTCTCGGACGCCGTCGCTGTCATGCGGGCCTACGAGGCCCGGAGTGAGCGCATGCGCTTCTCCTCGTTCGTCGTGCGGGCCGGCTGCCCGGCGGACGACGAACATACGCACGACCCTGCGTCAAGATCCAGACTTGGTTCTTAAACTCTGTAGAAGTCGCGCGGCCGAGCGCGACGCGGGGCGGGTCCTCATGAGCGGTCCTCGGGCCTAGGGGTATGGCGAGCCGCAGGGAGCGATGCGCTCTGCCGCCTCCCCCGACGTTGCAACACTTTGGTGTTGCCGTGGCTGGAACATACGCCAAAGTGATCCCCGCCTGTCAACACCGTAGTGTTCCGTCTCGCGGGTTGGTCTCACATCAACACTGGAGTATCGTCAGGTCTTCAGGGCGTAGATGGGAGGAGCCGGGTGATGGTGGAGTCCAGCGGATCGGCGGAGGTGCCCTCGAGGCCGTCCGGCGGTCGGCAGCTGAGCCTCGCCGACAAGCTGAACCACCTCTTCGAAACAGTGAAGAACCCGGCGACGGGCAAGAGGTACACCAACGCGGAGGTGTCTCGCGCGATCCGTGAGGCCGGCGAGGCGGACGGCCTCACTGTCTCGGAGAGTGCCATTTCGCAGCTACGCTCCGGAGCCAAGCCGAACCCGACCGTGAATACCGTCGAAGCGCTGGCGCGCCACTTCAATGTCACGCCCCAATACTTCTTCCCTGACTTCGACGCCGAGGAGTCCGAAAAGATCCGGGCCTCTATGGAGCTGATCGCGGCCGTGGGGGACAGCAAGGTGCGAGGGCTCGCCCTGCGAGCCAATGGACTCTCGGCCGACAGCCTTAAAATGATCACGACGGTAATTGAACAGGCGCGTCGCCTAGAGGGCCTTGATAAGCCTGACAATCCCTCAGTAACGTGACCTCCCTCACCCGCTATCCCGTTTTGACGGATATGCCTTCAAGATCCTCTTGGTCGCCCGGCGAGGCTGTGTAAAGCTCCGCTGGGCCGCGGGGAATTCTCGCGTGCTGGTGAGTAAGAGTCGAGTAAGGACTGCGTACTGCGCTTGCTCGGGGATCACAGCAAGGATCTCGTTCATGTTCAATCGGCGCTATGCGCGAAAAGAAGCGCAGCTGAGGCGACAGTGCGAGGAGCAACTGCGGGGAATCGAAATATCTGACCCCTACGCGGTGGATGAAGTATGCCGCCAGTTGGCGGACAAGCGTGGGCGCCCGCTGCACCTCCACGAACTGCCCGACCTGGGGGGCGTCAACGCCCCGTGCGGTCTCATGATCTCCTTCGACAGCGGAGATCACATATTTCATGTGACGGCGACAAGTGAGCGGCACCGCGCGCAAATAGTCCGCCATGAATTGGCGCACCTACTCCTCGGGCACGCCAGCGAGAACGCGAGCGTCGTGGAGTCGCTCCTGTCGATCATGCCGCCGGGCGTCGACCCCTCGGCCGTGCTCACAGCGCTCGGCCGGACCAGCTACGACAGTGAGACCGAGTACGACGCTGAGATGGCTGCCTCGTCCCTCGGTGAGCTGTTCGAAGAACTGGCCCACTCCGGTCGAGAACCAGGGCGGCCAGGCGCCATGACGCGTCTTGACGACGCCCTCGTCCATCCCCGGAGGAACCGCCGCTCATGAACACCCCGACCCTCGTCGCCGGCTCCCTGTGGCTCGTGACTCTGTGGCGTCTGCCGGCCATCCGTCACTCCCACAAGCAGCGGAGCCTTGCGCTCACGTTCGCGGCCCTGGCCGCAGCCATGACCTTCGAGGTGCCCGCCGTCAAAGCCGCCATCAGCGACAACGCCGACGTCACCAGCCTTACTCCGCTGCTGAAGCACCTGCTCGGCGTTACCTCCGCGGCCTTCCTCCTGGACTTCATCGTCGCCGTCGTCCGCCCTCAGGGCCTGGCCCGCCGCACCAGGCTGGCAGCGATCGCAGCCACGCTCCCCCTCATGCTCCTCTTCTATGCGCTGGCCAACTGGATGCCAGGTGGGCCAGTACGGGTCGGCGACGGCGAGCGCGCCATCTACCCGGTTCTCTACACGGCGGTCTTCACGCTGTACATCGGCATCGCCATGTTCGTCGCCACCTGGCTTTTCCTCAGCGGCGTCCGGCACAGCCGCACCCTCCTGGGCAGGGCCGGCCTCGGCCTCATGGGGCTCGGCACGCTGCTCGGCAGCCTCTATGCCCTGCAGCGCGTCGGCTTCGTCACGCTGGACCTCGCCACTGGAGTCCGGTATCCGACGCTGGAGTACCAGATCTCCACTGCACTCAAGCAGTTGGCGATTCTGTCGATCGCGCTCGGCAGCTGTCTGCCACCGCTCTCCGTGGCCGTGGAGTACGTCAGATCCTGGATCATGCTCAGGCGGCTCCAGCCTTTGTGGAAGCGCCTGACAGACGCCGCTCCCCACGTGGTGCTCTCCGCATCGGTTCCAAAGCAGCGTGTCGGCTTCCGACTTGAACGATGCGTCATCGAAATTGAGGACGCGTGCCTGGCGCTACGTGAATACGTGTCCGTAGATGTCCGCGAGCGGGCTCGCGCCCTCGCCTTCCAAAAAGGCGTAAGCGAGCAGGAAGTTGATGCTGTGACAGAAGCCGCCTGGCTGCGCGTGGCCGCTAGTGCCGCTCGAACAGGAAACCAACTTGAAGATGTTGAGTACCCGCCCCTCGGTGTCACTGGAAGGGACCGGCCGAGTGAACTCGCGTGGCTCCACGCGGTATCCCGCGCCTACGTTTCTTCACCCGTCGTAACAGAATTCACCCGCCAGGAAGTCGCGCTTGCGCATTTGCCGACAGGCGGACCGGAAAAGGACTCCTCCCATGACAACTGACGTGCACCCCGCGGAGTCCAAACTGGCGCGCCGCATCACCGACTGGCTTGAGCCGAAGAACTGGATTATCGCCGTCACTCTCCTGATCGGCTGGCACACGGCGCAATGGATTGGCGTCGCCTGGGGAGCGGTCGGCGCACTCTTCGCCGCCATCATTCCCATCACCTTCATCAAGTACGGCATTCGGAAGGGCCACTGGGGCGATCGACACGTCGGGGCCAAGCCTGCACGGCTGGTCGTCATGGCCGTCATCCTGCTCTCCGTGGCCACCGGAATCCTTCTCATGGCCGCCGCAGGCGCCCCGCGGACGATGACCGCCCTCATCGTGTCGATGCTGGTCACCCTGGCGATCCTCGCCGTGATCACGTTCGTCTGGAAGATCTCCGTGCACCAGGCCGTCTCGGCAGGTGCCTGCGCGATGCTCGTACAGACCTACGGTGCGTGGATGGCCCTCGGGTTCCTCCTGGTCGTCATTGTTGGATGGTCCCGGGTCGAGCTGCGGGACCACACACGCAACCAGGTCATCGCGGGCACAATTCTCGGCACCATCGTGGCCGCGGCCGTGTTCCAGCTGGCACGCTGATCAGCCCGCCGTCGGCCTGACGGTGGGCGATCGGCGCCCGCTACTCTCGGCGCCGTGACCCAGCAACCGCTTCCCGGAGACACTGCCGCACTGTGGCCTGCCGGTGTACTGGCGCTGGACGGCGACGGTATGGCTGCCCCTCTTCAGGTCGCCGGTCTCGTCCACGACCAGCACCGCGGCATCGTCGTGGAGATGCTCGAGACGTATTCACGCACGTCATCGCGGACGGCGTTCGGCGTCCCAGACGGCCCGGCACAGCAGATAGCTGCATGCCATGCGGGCCGGCCTCCCCGGCCCACTCCACGCTGGTCCAGGCCCAGCACCATCTGCCCGGCCCGGAGGCGGGGTTCGGCCCGGGGGAACCGGCCCGCAATCCGTCCCATGGCCACTCGAACACCTCCCGCCATCGGGCGGGATCTATGCTGTGGCCTGCGGCCACCGTCTCATCGTCAGTCCACACAACTCACGATGATCACGGTGGCCGCACCCGTCTCTGCACCGGTCCCGGACCAAGTGCCCGGCCAAGAAAGCAGCTCATGATCGCCACTGTCCTTGCCGTCATCGGGACGCTCCTGGGATCGATTGTCACCGGCACGTTCCAACACCTGGCGGCTGGCCGCGCCGAGCGCGCGGCCGCCGCTGAGCAGTTGCGCCGCGACCGGCTCGACGCGGTGACCACACTCGCCTCCGCCGACTCCGACCACCGACGGGCCTTGTGGATGCGTGGGGAGGCTCGGCTGCGCGGCGTCAGTGACGTTGAGCTGGAAGAACTACGAGCCAGGTCTCACATCACCCGCTCCGCCATCACCTGCCCCCTGGTTGCGCTGCGGCTCCTCGTGCCCGACCCGGCTGTCCACGCCACCGCACAGGCGATGGTTGTCGCCACCTACAACATGGTCGATGCCGCCACGAGCATCGAGGAACTCACCGCAGCGCAGGACGCTGCACGGGCGGCACACGACCGCTTCATCGACGCTGCAGCTGCGTACTTCAGCGCCATCATCTGACAGGGCCGATGCCCCATGGCCTGAAGCGAGTCGCCCTATGCCGACGGCAGTCAGACACCAAGATCACGATCTACCACTGGAGTATTGGTCGCGACTCCGTGATCTGGTACGGCGAATCTTCTCGCCTGGGGAGGCGACACCCCAGAGGGCGACGGGCCCGGCGAGTGCTCGACTCAGCGGCAACAGCGTCGCCTTGTTCCGCTGCCCATCAGGACGCTCTCCCCGCCGTGGGTGAAGCTGGACTGCGTGGGCCGCCGCGACGGCGTCCTTGGCGATCACCGCGTGCTGCCGAGCCCAGGACCGGTCGGACAGCACCGTGACCGTAGTCAGGGGAAGACGACCTCTTGGGCTGAGAGGAACGGTGGCCTGGCTCGCTGTTGGTCCGGCCATCGGGTCCGATGACCTCGCCCGTGTCCTCACCGCCGCCGGCCGGCCTGAGGAAGCCCAGCCCCTCGCCGCCCAGGTCCCTCCCACCGCGGTGCGCGTCTTCGGCGACGCCACACACCCGGCATGACCTGCGCCTTCCACCATGCCCGCGCGCCCCTCGCGACCAGTGGCGGAGGGTGCCTGGGTCCCTTGCCTTGTCCAAAGTCCCGAACGAGGTCAATCTGTACACGATGAACCACGACCTCGCCGCTGAGCTCCACCGCCGCGCCGAACAAGACCAAGCTGCACGGTGCGTCGCGGCCAATACTCGTGACGGACGCGAGATGTGCCGGATCGACGCCGAAAACACCGCCTGGCTCAAGCAGGTAATCGCCGAACACGGCTGGCCAGGTGTCGCGTTAGTGGGCGCGCAGGGAGCCGAGGAGGCGTGGCTTCTTGCCCAACACGCCGACCTCGCTCCCACCTTCCAGCGCCAGGCGCTCGAACTCCTGAAGGCTGCGGTCGCGGCCGGAGACGCCTCTCCACGCCAGCTCGCCTACCTCACCGACCGGGTCCTGGTCGCAGCTGGCGAACCCCAGGTGTACGGAACGCAATACACCGACGACCCAGACGGCTCGAACCTGCGCTTGCAGCCCGTTGCCGACCCTGACCGGCTCGATGAACGCCGCGCCGCGATGGGCCTGGAACCAGCGGCGGACTATGACCAACGCATGCGCGGTCACTGACCGCCCCCGGGAAGTTGGGCGCAGGAGACCATGGTGAAGTAGTGCGGTGTCAGCGTGCGTTTGACCGTCAGCAAGCGAGCGGCGAAGTCTCGCAGCCGCTCGTGGACGCGGCGGCGAGGGCGTCAGCTGTGTTCTCGCCGATGAATACGTGCTCGCCTGTGGTGTCGGTGAAGGAACGCCTCCGGGGACCCGGGGGTTGCGGGTGGCGTAGGAGTACACCGTCCCCCGGGGCACCTCGTCGGCCGTAGCGCTGAGACGCAGCATGGCCGCTTCGACAGCGGCCGGCGGGACCGCGTTGCCGGTGTGGCGGGCGAGGGAAGCGGTGATCATGTCCAGGTTCCGTAGCGCCACCCGGGCGGGGGCGGCGTGCCGGGAGAGGCGCTCGGCTCGGGTACGCAGCCAGGTGGTGTCGGCTGCGACGTTGGGCCTCGGGCAGGGCCCTCATTACCGCGTCGGCACCAAACGGGTCGAGCGCGGCCGTGGTCGAGTCAAGGTCGCGGGTGAGCGTCATAGGTCCTCTCTCTGCTCCCGTGGCCGGCTCCCGTGCACGGTCATTCGATGAGATGGTCGTCCCGGTAGGACCACACGCGGCCAGCGCTCAGGGTGTCGAGGTAGTCGATGTCCGCATCAGGTGTCCCGGCTGGGGTCACTGCGTCGTGCTCGGGATACCGAGGACGTCGTACAGGTGCTGGCCGTGGGCCCATTTCTTCAGTTCGGGACGGCCCATGAGGATGAGGTCGTGGTGCGCGGCGAAGTCGATCGCAGGCTGAGTGAAGCCGTTGAGGCCGATCATGATCGGTACATCGGCTCCGTGGTGGAGGCGTGCCGTGCCGTTGAACTTCTGCACATGCCCCGAGCCGACGGGGTTCTGGTACTGCTTGCATTGCAAGATCAGGAGCCGATCGTCGTAGTCGCGGGCGGTGACGTCCACGCCGAGGTCTCCGGCGCCTCCCACCCGCCGTGTCCTGCGGAAGCCGTCACGGGCTAGGAGATCGGCGCACGCCTGCTCGAAGCCCGTCGCGGTCATCGCGGCGAGTTGCTTCATCTTGAAGGTCAACACATCCGGATCCACGGCTTCGCCCGGTGCGGCGGTGGACGCGTAGTCCTCGCCGTCACCAACGTAGGTGTACGTGCCGGCGCCGAACCGGAACGACAGCAGCCTCGTAACGAGGGTGAGTGTGGCCAGTGTGCCGACGGCGATGAAGCCGGTCCACCAGGGGTGATCAGCTATCAGCCCCCACAGGTCCACGGTGATCCACCGGCTGACGTCGTCCGTGAGCCACTCCCACACCATCTTGCCGATGGCCAGCGCAAGGACGGCGTACAACAGAAACTTCAGCAGCGGGTCGAGTGACCCGTCTTCATCGAACACAACACCTCCAAGACGTTGACGATGAGGGGCGTGTCAGGCGGCGCGCCTGAACCGGGCACGGCGGGAGCGTGCGGGCAGCCCGAGGAGCTCGTGCAGCGCGGTGCCGGTCTCCGCCCAGCGCCGGAGTCTGTTCCGGTCGACCCAGTGGACGCTGTGCCGGTCGCCCCAGGCCATGGCGTCTCGGGTGAAGGTGCTGTTGGTGACGACGACGGCGTGGTCGGCGCGGTGGGCCGGGCCGGCCGTCCCTTTCACCGCGTACATGACTGAGGACCCCACTTTCCCGCCGACGCGGGTGTGCTTGGCCTGGACGACGATCCGGCCAAGGTGCGTGTGGTCACTGATGACGTCAGCGGCCTGATCGCCGCTGCCGCCTACGCGGCGTGCCGACCAGCCGTCGCGGACCAACAGGTCCCGCAACGCGTGCTCGAACTGCCGGTCGTCCATGGCGTCGAACTCGGCCAGGGTGATCCGCAGCGTGGCCAGCCGCTCGGCGGCACGCCGTCTACCGTGCACCGTGCGCGCGATCCGCCAGACCCCGGCGGCCCCCGCCAGCAGGACCAGGGCCAAGAGGAACGGCCAGGCGTCCTTGAGCGCTCCGACCGCCGCGGCGGCCATTTGGAACGTCAGGACCAGGGCGGCCAGCGCCACGACAGTGGCCGAGAGGACCTCGAGCGCGCCGCGCGGGCGGCGAAGGCGTAACTGCTTACGCCCCATCAGCGGGCGGCCGGAGTGGAGACGGCCGGCTGCGGTTGAGCGGGCGGCGTCGTGGAACTCGCCTCGCCGAACCCGAACATCTGCCCCCATAACCAGATGCCGGCCGCAAGGCCGGCGATCATCCAGCCGCTCATCCGCTTCCCGCTGCCCGGCTTCGGATTGCGGCGAATGTGACCGCGTACGTAGTGGAAGCCGTTCGGCGCCTTCGACATGGTGTCCCCTCCCGTATGCGAGCCGCGGTCGCGGCCTGTCCCTCGAAAATGGTGTAGCAGCGGGCACTGACAGGAACTGATGGATCATGACGAGAGCGAGCCGGGGCAGGCCGTCATCAAGCCAGGCGCGCCACTCCGAGCTGTCAGCCCACCAGGATGGAAGCCTGGGCTGCTGACCTCGGCGGATGAACCTGCCGACTCCTGAGCGGTCAGGAATGTCCCGCCCCGCCGAAGCGCTTCGAGGTTCACGACAGGGTGTCTCTCACCTGCGAAGAACCGCCGCGGTCACCACCGGCGGTCCCGCGATGGTGAATGGCGAAATGCAGCAGGAGCGCACTCGTTGTTGTTCTGCGCCGGGGTCGCCCCCGGCCTGGGTTCTTCGCGGCCTTCTTTATCGCGCCGTCCTCTCAACGGCACCCAACGGAGCGGGGCTTGCTGGACTCGGTCTACTGGGATGACAGGGGCGGACGGGTCAGCCACATCTTGATCAGCACGCCGGGCATCTGACCGGCTCATAGGGCGCGATGGCCGCACTGATCACGTCAGCGAGCTCATCGACGGTCTGCACAGTGTGCCGGGGCGGGGTGATCCAGATCCGCGGCTCGGCGTCCGGCCCGCCCTGGTTGGGGATCAGTTGCGCGTACAGGTGCTGTGTCCGCCGGGGCCCTGCCCTTTGCCCCACGTTGCTTTCTCTGTCAAGTTCAGTGTGTTGAGCTGAGGTGTTCCTCTCCAGCGGCCGGCCGTGCGACGGCGCGCTGGACGTGTTGAAGGATGTTGACGGAGCCCGCGAGCGACGGCATGATGACCGACTGCGTGGCCTACGCCGAACCTCCCGCGACCGTCCCCAGCGCGGTCTCCCATCGGAGGCAAAGGGACCAGCGTCTCAGGTCGTTGTTGCAGCCCGATCGCCTCGGGCGAGGTTGCTGGGGAGCCTTCGCTCAGGGCGTGGAAGGCCGCGATGACAGCCCGTAGGAACTTCAAGCACCAGGTGCGTGCCCGCGCCGCCAAGACCGGCGAGTCCTACACGTCCGCCCTGCGGCACTTCCGTCCGACTCCATCAGGAGACGTCATGTCGGAAGCAAGGAATCCCAAGAGCGTGCGGCTCGCCGTAGCGCAGACCCCCGTACGCGAAGACCCCCGAGACGTGGAAGCGCTGCGCGAAAGTGGGCGTGAGGTCCGTGCTCTGATGCGCGAGGCCAGTGCTCAGGGAGCGAGGATCGTGCACTTTCCGGAAGGCGCGATCTGCTTTCCCAGCAAGCTTGTCATGTCCGTCGATGGCCCGGACGCGGTCGGCCCGGCGGACTGGGATCGGTGCCAGTGGCCCGTGCTCCGATCGGAGTTGGCTGCGATCGCCGAGCTGGCCCGCGAGTTGCGGTTGTGGACGGTGATCCCGTCGGTGCACCGCTTGACCGGCCCGAACCGTCCGCACAACAGCCTCTATGTCATCTCCGATCGCGGGGAGGTCGTCACGCGTTATGACGAGCGCCTGCTGTCGAAGACGAAGGTCTCGTACATGTACTCGCCGGGCGTCTCACCGGTGACCTTCGAGGTCGACGGTGTGCGCTTCGGCTGCCTGCTCGGCATGGAGATCCACTACCCGGAGTTGTTCGCAGAGTACGAGAAGCTGGATGTCGACTGCGTCCTGTTCTCCACCAGCGGCACCCCGGGTAACACCGCCGCCCAAGCCCAAGGCCACGCCGCGGTGAACAGCTACTGGGTCAGCCTGTCAGGGCCGACACAGCAGAGCGCCACCGCACCGTCCGGAATCGTCGCTCCCAACGGCGACTGGCTTGCGCGGTGCCCCGCGGACGACTCGCCATCGGTAGCCGTCGTGAACCTCGACGACAGTGCCGAGGCCGCCACATGGGCACTGACCTACGCGCGTCCCTGGCGTCGTGAGGCGCGCGCGGGCGTCTACACCGGCCACCAAGTGATCGACCCGCGCAGCGAAGACCGGACAGCAGCCTTCTAGCCCAGAAGCAGAATCCGAGGTGTTCGCGGCGCACGAGATGGCTCCCGGCGCCGCCAACACCTCGGTGAGAGCACACCGTCCGCGCCGTACCCGAGTAACCCGACCTGCGCCCAACGGCGAAAGGCCCGCGGTGTCAGGCAACGGACATCGCTCAACGGACCTCGCTGCTCCGGGCGTTCCTCGTCCGAGCAGCCGGGATCAGGACCCGCTCGCCGTTCCTACCGAGGGCCGCCCTCGTGCTCACGGATCAGCGTGGCCGGCCCACGGTTCCGCCGCGCCCCACCAACCCGACGTGGACTCCGCAGGGATTGGGTCCGCCAGTTCTCGAAGTCCCACAGATCGTCGGCCGTGGCTTAGCTCCGCGCCTTCCCGCCACAGGAAGTCGAAGAACAGGCACTCGATCCCCTGCCACCCGGCGATCCTTCGGCGCTCAGTACGTACGCCGACCTGGCACGCATCCGCTCTTGCTCGATCCGCTTCAACACGTCGATCCAACAGGGAAGATGGGGTACTTCTCCCAGCCCGGCAGCCAGAACGGGTGCGGGCCGCCTCACGTCAGATCCGGCTGGGCCGGTCGCGGCTTCGGAGGCCGTGTGTGTAGGACGGCCCGTAGACGATCGCCCAGAGTCCGTCGGAATGCTCGAGGACGTCCGTCGTCTACAGCAGGGCAGCATGATCCGCCGCTACATCGTCTGGTGGAACAACCACACCGCCGACGAACGACTACGCAAGGTCGTCGACAGGGCGAACGTTGCCTGAGGCGGCACTAGATCCGCCGCTGGGCTCGACGAGGCGTAGGCGGTCTTGGCGTCTCTCCCCGGGAGCCAGTCCGGTGAAGCCGAAGTGATCGCCAGATGTGGGGTCGGGCTAGCCTCTACCCTGATGCGGTGAGCCATTATTCGATGTCAGCCAAGGATGTAGTTGCGCTTGTGGAACGGCTCGACGCCCACGGCGTAGATGCGTGTGTTGGCGGCGGGTGGGGCGTGGATGCGCTGCTCGGGGAGCAGACGCGAGAACATTCAGACCTTGACGTATGGGCGCCGGCCGCCCATCTGGAGTCGTTGTTCGTCGCGTTCGCTGAGGCTGGTGTCGACCGGATCTTCCCGTGGCCTGGTGACAGGCCGTGGAACTTCGTCTTGCACGACGGTGTTCGGCTGCGGGTCGACTTGCACCTCTACGAGCCGCTCGCGGACGGATCGCTGCATTACGGATCCGTGGTGGAGGGCGGTCCTTTTCCGGCTGAGGCCCTCGCCGGACGTGGTTCGATTGCCGGAACTGCAGTGCGGTGCGAGTCGGCCGAGTGGGCGGTGCGCTGGCATACCGGCTATCCGGCTCGTGATGTCGATCGCCACGACGTGCCCTTGCTGTGCCAGCGGTTCGGGATCCCTCTGCCTGAGGGCTTCGAGCCGCTTGAGGAGCGTTCCCCAAGCGGCCCGGCGTAGACGCAGGTGACCCTTCTCGATCGGTGTCTCCTCGTGCCCGACGCTGGAAGCTCAGTCTTCTCAGTCTGAGGAGACGTCGGCAGGGTGCCGGGCCTCGCGTAGCAGGGCGAGGAACGGCAGCCAGGTGCAGGTCGCGCACCGCTGCCGGACTTGCGCAGGGGTGAACCATCCGGCAGGCCCGCACTCCGAGTCCCGGGGTGGGGCCACCGGCGGATCGGCGAGGCCGGTCTGCGCGGTGAACATCAGCGTGTACGACACTGGGAACGGGTACGGATAACTGTCCTGTGGCTTCTCGTGCAAGGTGAATCGTTGCCATCCGAGCAGCGTCAGTGTCTCGGAAGGTACGAGAAGCCCGGTCTCTTCGCTGATTTCTCTCGCTGCCGCACGCCGGGCGTCCTCGCCCGGGTCGATGTGGCCGCCGGGCACGTCCCAGCCCCGGCCGGGAAGGTTGACGTGCGTCAGCAGCAGGCGGCCTTGAGCTTCGGATACGAGGGCGAAGGCCGCGGTGGTCAGGTGCTGGGGCGGGGAGAAGTCTGCGGGGACCACCTCCATCAGATGCGGCACCGGGATCCATGGGGCGCTGCCGGTGGCGATGACCTCCTCCGTCATAGGTTCGCTCGCAGGGTGTCGACCAGCGTGGTCGTGGAGTACGGCGCAATCCGGTCGATCGCGTGTACGTGTGCCGCGACCTCGACGGCGGACGCCACTTCACTCGGGTACGCGGTGATGCTTGCGCGCGCGGTGGCGAAGACCTGCGGACGCAGGAAGCGGATCTGGCGGTCGGCGGTGGGCTCGTCGTAGAGGAACACCCGGTCGACGCACCTCAGAGCGCCCACGAGGACGGCGCGTTCGCGTTCGCCGACGATGGGCCTGCTCGGGCCTTTGAGGTCCCGGACCGACTGGTCGCTGTTCACCCCGACGACCAAGAGGTCACCCAGCCGGCTCGCCTCCTCCAGGAACGTCAGGTGTCCCGCGTGCAGGAGGTCGAAGCAGCCGGTGGCGAGCACGACGGTCCGTTCGCCGGGGCGGCTGCTGAGCCAGTCCCGGATGTCGTCGAGTGGCACCGGGCCGCTTCCGCCGTCGCGCGGCGCGGTCATCGCGCGACGCCCATGAGCAGGTCCCGCGCCGGTGTCAGCTCGACCCACCGGCCGTCGTCGGCGGCCGAGGCGTAGGCGCCATCGATCACCAGGGAGGTCGTCAAGGACTCGGCCAGCAGCGGTGCCGCCTGTTCCGGGTGCCGTGTCTTGGTCAGGAAGTCGGCGAACATCGCGGCGAACCAGTCGCTGTGCCTGGGGTCGTCGAAGTTCGATCGCAGAGCCGCACGGTGCGGCTGGCCGTTCAGGCTGTACTGGACGTCGTCGTTCTCCACGGTGACCCAGCCGCCGCTGCCGATGATCGAGTAGTAGCTGTTGCGGTAGCCGGCCGACCAGGTCGCATCCAGTTCGATCTGGACGTCGCCGTCGCACCGGATCATCAGCTTCGCGGTGTCCTCCGTGCCGGTGTGCCCGTCGTGGCGCATGGAACCGGTCAGGCAGGACACGGCCAGCGGCGTGCGTCCGGTCAGGTGGGTCGCCAGGTACACGCTGTGCGGGCCGTGGTCGCGGAGGATCCCGCCACCGGCGATGAGCGGATCGCGCCGCCAGTGCGGGTTCCACTCGGGGACGCCGACGGCGTGGCCCTGGCGCAGGGTGCGGAAGCGGGCACTGAGGACGTCGCCGAAGCCGGGGCTGCGGACGACCCGTTCCATCTCCGTCAGGATGGGCGCGAACTTGTAGTTGTGGCAGGGGTAGAAGACCTTGTCCGAGGCCGCGATCTGGTCGAGCACGCGGTCGTAGCGGCCCTCGCGCGGCATCAGCACCGGCTTTTCGCACAGCACGTGCAGACCGTCGCGCAGCCCGCGCTCGATGTAACCGGCGTGGCTGTTGGGCGGCGTGCAGATGTCGACGAAGTCGACAGCCTCGCGGTCGGTCATCTCCTCGTAGGTGGCGTATGCGCGCAGCCCGGCGCTGCGGGCGGCCCCCGCGCGTGCCGGGGTGGGGTCGACGACGGCGATCACGTCGATGCCCGCGGTGTTGCGGTATCCGATGGCGTGACCGGTCGCGATGGTGCCGTAGCCGATGAGGGCGCCCCTCATGATGTACCTCCGTCACAGAGCAGTTGGAGAAGCTGGTCGCGGTGTGCGGTGAGCTGGACGTCCGAGCGCACGCGGTACGTAGGGCAGTTGGCGACCGCCGCGAGCAGCTGCGCGCGCATCCGTCCGTACTGGGTGGAGAAGGCCCGGTAGTCGCCGCCGCACAGGTCCAGCAGGTCCTCTTCGAGCCGGTAGACGTTGAGCCCGAAGCCGAACTGCTCGACGATGCCGGCCGCCTCGTCGGGGGCCAGTTGCTGCACGTCGTGTTCGCCAGGGGCCCGGAAGTCGGCGATCCATACGGCGCGCAGCGGCATCGCGGCGCCCGCGTGGTGGGGGAACACGTCGTACGGGTCGACGAGGCGCTCGCTCGGGTCGAGGGCCGCCGTAGTCGCCGCCTGGTCCAGCCAGGGGCCGGGCCGCATCCGCATGGTGCTCGCGACTCCCTGGACGGCCCCGTCTGCGAGGACCACGTGTGAGTTGGTGATGTACGTCGCGCCGTTGCGGCACAGCCCGGTGACCAGGACGGACTTGCCGGCGCCACCGCGGCCGACGACCAGCGTCGCCCCGTCGCCGACGGCGAGGGCGGCTGCCTTGAGGAAGAGCCCACCCGTGGTGGCGGTGTGGCGAAGGAGCAGATACTTCACGATGTACGGCCAGACCAGCCGTTCCAGGTGGTCCCCCACGAGCACGATCCGGTTGCCCGAGGTGGACATGCGCACCGGGGGCCCGAAATGGTCGGTCACGTAGTAGCCGGAGGCGAAGTTGAGGGCGCGCGCCGTGGTGTCGGCGGGCAGGCCGGGATCGGCCTCCGACAGGCACCACAGTTCCACGTCGGGCACGGTGGCGACCGGCAACCGGGCGGCTCGGCTGAAGTAGCGCAGCGCGGGGAAGTCGGCCTGGTCGCTGGCGATGCGCAGGGTGAGCGGGCCGATACGGACGACCTGATCCGTGCGTAAGGACACGGACCGGAGTAAGGGCGGTTGCGTCATCGTCCTTCCTTTCCCAAGGCCGTGCAGGCCGACCGGAAGGTGCCGGGATCCTGCCGGGCGGTGTCCAGGACGTCGATGCGGTCCACCAGTGCGCGGATCGCCGCGTGCGGCGCGGTGACGGGCCCGGTGTCGTTGCCGGCGAGAAGCCCGGCGACCTCGGCGACGACGAACTGCCGTTCCGCCTCGTCCACCGCGTCGGCCACGGCTCCGAGCGCGTCGTCGAAGCAGCCGTGCCGTCGGCCCGCGATCAGGATCTCGGTGGTCTTGCGGTCGTAGTCGTCCGCGTCGGTGCGACCGGCGCAGCTCAGGTAGTGCTCGACACGGAAATTGACCAGGCCCGGATAGCGGGGCTGCCCGGTGACGGGGTCGAGGTCGGGTGATCGGACCTGCCAGATCTGTCGGTCGGTCCGGTTGTAGGTGCCCAGGTCCGGGTCGGTGACGCCGCGCCCGGCGAGCACCGCCGTCACCTCCGGGCGCGGCGGGAACGGCACCGGGCCCGGCGCGTTGACGTCCCAGGTGTCGGGGTCCAGGTAGCCGTGCAGGCATGTGCGGACCGCGTCTTCGGGGCACAGGACCCCGAGTTCCTCGACTCCGATCTGACCGCGGCAGTAGGCGCCCCGGTCCCCGTGCGATACGGGGGCTTCGCCCGGGGCCTGTGTCTTCTCGAAGTCGACGAGATGGTGCACGGGGCCGTGCACGAGGATGTTGCGGGGGCTCAAATCGCCCCAGAGGATTCCGCGGTCGAGCAGGGCGTCCATCAGATCCCGGTAGTCGCGCAGCAGCGACGTGTGCTCGCCCGGTGCCAGCAGCATCGACTCGGCGGTCTCACCGGGAACCCACTGCAAGATGGCGTAGACGTGCCCGGATGCGCCGTCCCGGATGGTCGCGAGCAGGGGTGCGAGCTGAAGGCGCCTGTCCCGGCCGAAGGTGACCGGGCCGGCCAGCCGGGAGGCGATGGCGCGATAGGCGAACTGTTCCTGGGCGAACCGGCCAGGTTTGGCCGGGTTGGCACGTTTGCTGATCACACGGGTGCCGTCGGGCAGACGCCACGACTTGACGAGGCCCTGGCGCAGACGCGCGTTCGGTCCGGGCACCTCGTGCTGGCTCTCCACGAAGTCCGAGAAACCCGTGCCGAAGTCGTCCAGCAGGGAACCGATCATGTCCCGATGCCCGGGATCAGGTACGTAGGCCCGGGTACGGTCGCCGGCCCCCGTCAGCACCTGTCCCAAGTCGCCCGTGAGGCTCACCTCCGCCGTGCCGGGGCGGGCGAAGCGGAGCCGCCCGATCTCGTGATGCAACCGGGCGCGCTCCCGAGCGCTCTGCGTGGACGCGAGGCGTTCACACAGCCCCACGACGGCGTCGGGCGAGTCCGGCCGCAGGTAGACCGCAACCAGGCGGCAGTCCCCGGTGACCTCACGCAGCCGGGCTGCCACCGTGGCGGCGCGCGCCGGCAGCTCCGCCAGCCGCGCACCGATCAGGGCCTGGATACTGGCTTCGACCCGCCCGGTCGTGTCCCAGGAGTATCCGGGAAGTTGAGCGGCGCGGATCACCGGACACCCGCCCGATCCGACGTCTGCCAGGTGGCGGGAAGCAGCACGGCCGACAGCAGCGCTCCGGACGCGTTCTGCTCGGCCACGCCGACCAGCAGCTTGCCGCCCGCACGGTCGACGCGGTAGCGCAGCCGGACGCGACGTCCCGAGAGCAGGTCACAGGTGTCATGGCCGCCGACAGCGGTCAGCTGTCCATCGGACAGGACCCACTCCGTCCCGATCGCTCCGAAGTCGACCCGGCCGCGCTCGGCCTCCGCGTCGGTCGATTCCGGCAGGCCGACCATGACCGTCACCAGGTCGCCGTCGCGGCGGACCTCGACCGTCCAGGGCGGCGCCGGGCGGCCGGTGTCCAGTTCGATCCGGCTTCCGAGCAGGGGGGTCACGGCGGCGGCGTCGAACCAGTCGGGCAGGAGCAGCGCCTCCTCGTCGACCGGAAGCCGCGCCCAGAAGTCCCACCACAGGCAGCGGGGAAACGGTCCGGTGCCGGCCGGTACGGGCAGTGGATTCCTCCCGAGGAGCACGGTCGAGGCCCAGCCCGCCCAGCTCACCGCGTCCCCCGCGTCCAGCTCCGCGACCAACGCGAGGAACCTCTGCGTATCGAATGCCTCGTGCTGGACCAGGGCGTGCAGGTCGGCCAGCTCGGCCAACTTGACGTACGGCTTGGCGCGATGCGACAGCGACCACATGTTGGTGAAGTTCAAGAAGGCGTGGGCGCAGAGCACGATCGTCAGCAGGCAGGGGTCGGGAACACTGACCCGGCCCACCGTGACGGTGCCGCCGTCGACCAGCTGGCCGTGCCGGATCGGGTGCATCGAGGGAGCGCGGCGCGGCTGATACCAGGTCCCCCGCTCCGGGGGTGTGAGGTCCGCGTGCCGTACCGCGCCGTACCCGGGTACCGGAAGGTAGGCGTGCACGTCGATCTCGACGCCCGCACGGGTGAATTCGCCGAGTTCGTGGAGGAACGGTGCCCGGGTGCGCTCGTAGCCGAGCTGGGTCAACGTCTCGATTAGCGGCCCCCCGTCGTCACAGACCAGGTCGATGTCCCCGCACCGCAGCAGGTGCTTCTGGCCGGTGAGTAGCCCGGTCGCGATCCCCTTCACCACCACCGGCGGTGGCTGCTGCTCGCCGAGCGCTGTCACGATGCGATCGACCGCACGGATGTGTGCCTCGGCGAGCGCCAGGGTGTCGGCATGCATCGCCGCTACGGGCCCACCGAGCCGGTCACGCAGCCATTGCGGCCCGGTGGGAAGGCGCCGGGCCAGACGGCCGCTGAGCGCGTGCTGCACGATCAGATCGAGCAGCACGCGGTCGTCGAAGTCCTGATCCTCCGGGGTGTCGTGTGCATCGGCAGCCCACCGCAGGACCTGCGTGAGGGCGCCCATCACAGCACCACGAACGCGGGGTACGGCGACTGCGGAAACCGCTGGACGCGGTGGCCGGTGAGGTCGATCGCGTTCTTCAGCGCGATGGTCTCGCCGGGGAAGTCCGGGTGCGTCAGCTCGTCGAAGGCCAGGACACTGCCGGCGGGCATGTGCGGGCGCAGCAGCTCCAGGCACGCGCGGGTCGGATCGTGCAGGTCCATGTCGAAGTAGGCGAGCGCCACGATCGTCTGTGGGTTGCGTTCCAGGTAGGCGGCCAGTTGCTCCGGAGCGTCGCCCTTGCACAGCTCGAACCGCTGGATGTGCGCCATCGGCGCTTCGGCCTCGTGCAGGCGCAGGACCTGTTCCAGGTAGTTCTCGTAGCCGGGCGTGACGCTCATGCTGCCCGCGAAGACCCGGTCGGAGTCGCCGTCCTGGGGGGCCGGGTCGAGGAAGCCGGTGAACGTGTCGAACCCGACGATCTTCCGGTACATGTTGGTCGGCTCGTGGCGGGCACGCAGCGCGTTGAACACGGACAGGTGGCGGCCCCAGCGGACACCGAACTCGACGATGATCCCGTGGACGCCGAGGATCTGCTGGTAGAGCTGTTCGAGAGTGAGGATCTCGTTGATGCGCTGCGGGCGCATGAAGACTTCGAGGTGGTCGAGCAGCGCGTCATCGGGGATCGGCCGTTCGGCGAACAGGTCCATGAGCCGGTTTCTGGTCGTCTGCTCCGTGTCGGAGGGCGCGATCAGCCGGGTTGTCGTCACTCGTGGTCTCCTCTAGTTTCGGCCGAACTCGTCGGCGAGTTGCGAAGGAATCTGTGCCGTCGTCGGCGGCAACCGCCGACGGGCACGCTCGCGCCGGGACGAAGGGAGGCGCTTCGGCGTTGATCAGGCGGCTTGCGTTGCGAGCACCGGTTCGAGCGCGGACAGCGCCTGGTTGCAGCCGTGCAGTGCGAACTCGATGTCCTCGCCGGTGTGTGCGGCGGACAGGAACCACTGGTGGCTCGGATGCAGCAGAACCCCGTGCTGCGCCGCCTCGGCGGCGAAGGCCGTGCTCATCCGCTCGCGCATGACCGGATCGGCGTGGGTGAACTGAAGAAACGGCATCGGCGGGTACCCGACCACCCGGGCTGGCACACGATGCTGGTCGACGAGCGCCGACAGGCCGTCCTGGAAGGCGGAGCCGACCTTCCACATCCGCTCGAACGCGTCGGTGTCACGCAGGATCCGGATCGTGGCCAGTGCCGCGGCCATCGGTGCGGGGTCCGCGTAGAACGTCGACGAGATCCGGGTGCGGGCCAAGGTCGACAGCACGTCGGCCCGCCCGACGACGGCGGAGATCGGATGCCCGTTCGCCATGGCCTTGCTGAACGTGCTGACGTCCGCCTGGACGCCCAGGAGTCCCTGAGCACCGGACAGGCCCAGCCGGAACCCCGAACGCATCTCGTCGAGGACGAACAGCGCCCCGTGCTCGTGCGCGATGTCACGGATCTTCTGCAGGTGGCCCTCGGGAGCCGTCTCGTCGCCGAACGGCATCATCAGCACGCACGCCACCTGCCCGGGATGACGGGCGAACGCCTCACGCAGCGTACTGAGATCGCTGTACTCGAACAGCAGCGTGTCGGCGCGGGTCCCTTCCGAAATGCCCGCCGGGATACCTGCCGCCCAGTCGTGCCAGCCGTTGTAGCCCCAGCGGATCACCTTGTCGCGTCCGGTGAAGATCCGGGACAGCCGTACCGCCGTACTCGTCGCGTCGGACCCGGTCTTGAGCAGGTATGCCATCTCCGCGCCGGGCACCACCGAGGTCAGCAGGTCGGTGAGCTCGCTCTGGCGACGGCTCCACAGCGGAGCGATGCAGTTGCCGTTGCGCAGTTCAGCGAGCACCGCCTCGGTCACCCGTTCATCGGCGTGCCCGAGGACAACGGGCCCGTACCCGAGGGTGAAGTCGACGTACCGCCTCCCGTCCAGATCCCACAGGTAAGGCCCGGCAGCCCGACTGAAGTAGCGCGGGTAACGGGTCTGGCCGCTCGCGCACGGTCCGACCACGTCACCTCTGGTAGCAGCCCGCGCATCCGTACGAGCACTCTGGGCGTGCCATCGGTCGTCGAGCGCCATCCCCCCGCCCGTGGCGGTGAACCTCCGCCCAGGGCTGGGAGGGGAACTGCCCGTCACCGGGGCCAGGGACTGCGCCAGGTGCGAAGAGGCCACGGCCTCGTCGGTGGCAGTCATTTCGTTTCCTCCCGGTGTGAAGCGCAGGGCACAGCGATGCCGCTGACCCGGCCAGTTCGGCGGTGCAGGACAAGGGGGCGTGGGCAGGCTCATGGAGTGAGCGCCGGCGCCGGTATGGCATGGGGCTCCAGGCAGTGGATCCAGTCCGCTAAGCGGTCGACCCACCCGCCGGTGGCGACTCCGGTTCGGATCCGGTACATCGGGGTCCGGGCGTTCAGGAGATCCGCCACCGTCCGGACAGGGACGGGATCGGGCTGCCAAGTCCAGCCGGGCAGCCCCCGGTCGGCGGCCGATCCTTAATCAGCCACTCGCCGATGATGGCGCGGGGTCTCGGCCGTTCCAGACGCTGAGCGTCCAGCCCGTACCCGTGGTGTCGAGCCCGCGACACTGCAGAGAATCGGTAGGTTGATCCACTTTCCTCCCCCTTGCTCCTCGTTCGGTGCACGACAGAGAACCGCAAACGGGGGCCGGGGAGTAGTCGTCCGCGCGGTTTACGGGGTGGACGGGGTGTACGCACGCAACTCGGTGTACATACACCAGGTTTCACCCGCGCCAGGTGCCACTCCGGAGCGCCTCACGCTAGCGTCGACAGACGCGTTGTGCGCCCGGAAGGAGTGCCGTGGTGGAGCCACAGCCGGTAGGTGCAGCACCACTTGCCATCCTCCTGACGCAGCTCGGGATGAAACCCGAACAACTCGCCGCGCGAATCAACGAACTGCGTGCCCGTCGCGGGTTATCGCCGCTGCACCTCAAGAGCGCATACCCGTGGATCCGGCCGGTGCCAGTCCGCCCCGACAAGGCCAATCAGGCGGACGCACTCGCCGTCCTCAGCTTCCGAGCCAGACGCCGCGTAACAGCCCAGGAACTGGGCTGGGACGGGCCACGACGCCGCCAGCACAAACCTGTCCGCCCATACCTGGACACCCCCGGCGACGCCGCCTTGCCCGACCTGCTCCATGAGATCAGCAAGGGAGACCCCAACTCCATGGACCGCCGTACCCTCCTCAGCGGTGCCGCTGTCACAGCGCCCGGCCTGGCACTCCTCATGTCCGGCGGGGCTCTGAGAGCCGCACAAGGCGGCGACCGCCTCTCCCTCCGCTTGGTCGCCAGCATCGAAAACGGCGTCCAAGAGCTACGCGACCTGGACGACACCGAAGGCAGCTCCAGCAATCTCGACTGGGCGCACGGACTGTGGCAGAGCGTCGCCCGCGTCGTCATCAACGCCCGTTACCGCAATGGCGAGGCCGACCGCCTGCACACAGCCTTCATCGAGGTCTGTGAGCAGTACGGGTGGATGCTGTTCGACGCGGACCGCCACGCGCAGGCGCAACGCGTCTACCAGACCGGACTACGCCTGGCCCGCGAGGTCGGACCGGCCGGCCCCGCCCGCTTCGCGGCTCACAACCTCCTGGCCTCGGCTGCCTACCAGGCATCCTGGATTGGGCAGCACCAGGAAGCCAAGACACTCCTCGACGTCGCCTCCCACGGCGATCTCCCACCCCGCGTGCGCGCGGTCATTGCCGACCGGGAAATCTTCGCCGCACGACGCCGCGGCGACACCGACGCGCTCAGCAGCGCACGCGACCGGGGCCACGAGCTCCTCCAGGACGCTGGCACAGATGGGCCCTGGTGGTCACAGTGGCTCACTCCACACGCGCTCGATGCAGCGACCGGCCGCGCCTGGCTCGCCGCGCGCAAGCCAGAGGACGCAACGCCCTACCTCAAGCAGCGCTTGGCCATGACCGGCCCTGCCTACCCCCGCGACTACATGCTCGCGTCACTTGACCTGGCCGATACCTATCGCGTCTCGGGCGACGTCGACGCCTGCACCGCACTGGCCCTGCAGGCGGCCCACCTCACCGATGGCGTCGAATCGGCCCGTGTGCTGTCCAGGCTCCGAGAGGTGGCCGCCGCACTGCAACCGTACGAGGACCATCCAGGAGTCCGTGATCTCATGCACGTCGTGTAGAGGGCTCAAAATGCCACACCCGGACAGTTGCCCCTGTTAGGCGGGACGGCCGACCGCCGAGAAGGGCACCGAGCACCTGGTCCAGAGCCTGGCGCCGATCCCGGGTATTGAGTTGAGCGTCGCGCCCTCAGGAGCCCAGTTCCACGCCCTGTCACCGCTGTTGTAGCGGCCGGGATACCGGCCCGCTACCTCGGCTGGCTCCGCCGTCCCCAGCTGTGGCGGGCGTTCACCGAGCACGATGTGCCGGTGATGCCCTCGACCACCCTGGAGGGATACGCTCCATGCGCGAAACTCGACAAGCTGATACGCGACAGCTGGCTTGCCTAGTGAACAGAGGGCAGATGTCACATCCCGGCCGCATACACGGGTCCGGCCCGCCGGGTCAGCAGCACCTGCTGGCCCTTGGGACTGTCGCGCAGCAGGATCAGGTGTACGTCGACCGGAAGTGTGAACCGCCCAGCGGCGGCCTGCCCGCTCACGCGGTTCCTCCCGGGCGGCGGGCCAGCAGCACCGTGAATTCGACCTGCTCGGTCAACCGCCCGTTCTCATCGGCGTGTCCTTCGAGCAGGTGCAGCGCCTCCGCTTCGAACTCGGCGTGCCGCTCGGCGAACAGGTCGGCTCGGGCGAACGAGGTGGTGCGCAGATAGCCGATCACTTGCTGCGGCGTCCAGGCCCGGGGGAAGCGGAAGAGGTGCTGGCTGACGTCGCTGAAGGCGGAGTCGGCGAGGTCGTCCTCGTAACGGCGGCTTGGCTGGTTGTAGGTGCCGCAGCTGCCGATACGGCGGCCAGGCCCGAGATAGGACTGGATCAAGCCCTTCAACGCGCCTGTCCAGTCGGCTTCGTGGGTCCACAGGCTGCCGTCACCCATGAGTGCGAGCGTTGCGTGCGGGGCTGCGACCCGGGTGGCCATCGCCAGTACGGCGGGGCGGTTCATCCAGTGGAAGGCCCGGCAGCAGGTAATCAAGGCAGCCCCGTAGTGAGGCCGTTGAGGGTTGAACTGGTCGGCCGGGCCTTCGTGGCAGGACAGAGCGCGGTTCCCCAACAGAGGGTGGAGGGTGACGACGGCTTCACGGAGTTGGGCCCGGCTGGGGTCGACCAGATCCACGTGAGTAATACGGGGAAGCGCTGGGAGGAGAGCTGCGGCAACTTGCCCGGTGCCTGCTCCGAGGTCGAGCAGCGTCACGTCCGGTACGCCCTTCACGGCGTCGGCCAGTAGCCACGCAACCTGCTCGGGTACACCCGGCCGGAAGCGGGCGTACTCGTCGGCCGCCGCGCCGAACAGCAGATCTTCGCCATCCGGAGCCGGAATGGGTGGGTGATCGGCGGGTGTGTTCACTGCGGGTCCCCTTTCACCGGGCGTTTGTCGCGGAGCGTCCAGCACAGCTCGTTACGGCCGGATCCGGCGACCGCCCACTGCTTTCCGTCCGCAGAGAACTCGATCCGGTACGCGTCGGGTTCGCCGGCCGCCTGCCACTGGGCCGCGATCTCTTCGATCTCGTGCCAGATGCCGCGAGGCCCGAACTCTGTGACTGAGCACGTGCCGTCACCATCCGGGCTCACGCGCACCCAGGAGCCGCACTCCGGAGCGCCGATCTGAAGGTGCTCGGCGCCGAAGTTACAGACCAGTCCAGGCCGAAGGTGATCGAGGGCCAGCCAGAATCCACGCGCCTCTCGGGGTGGTGGCAGGCGGTGCCCGCGTACGGTCACACCTTCGGCAGTGGCCATCTCCTCGCGGAACGCGGCGGACAGGAAGAGACGGTCCCAGCCCCACCCGGCGCGGTGCCCGAACTCGACCGCCCGCAGCTCTCCCTCGATGCGTCCCTGAGCGGTTTTCGTGATCACAGCCAATCCCGGCCACGACGGCGAGCTGGTGCCGACAGTCGCCAGCGATAACCCCTGCGGCGCGAGCTGTTCCACCAGCGCCGACGGCACACGAGGCACGGCGAACGAGACGAACACCCGGTCATACGGCGCCCGGTCGGGCCAGCCCGCCTTGCCATCTCCCGTCACCACGGTGGGCCGGTAGCCGAGGTCGGCGAGGTGGGTGGCGGCGGCCGAGGTGACGTGTTCGTCGCGGTCGATGGTGACGACCCCGGCGTCGCCGCTGAGGAAGCAGGCCACCGCAGCGGTCACGGCGGCGCCCGTGCCGACATCCAGCACCTGCTGCCTAGGCTCCAGATCCAGTTCCTGCAGGAGCCCGGCGGTCATCCCCGTCACGCTCGACATGGACGTCATCGCCCCGCCCGAGAGCGTGCCACGCGCCCGGCCCAGGAGCGGTTCACGGTCATGCTGGATGGCGACGCTGTCCCCGCTGTAGAGCACGTGCAACAGTTCGTCCCGGTCCTCGGGCGCCGACCAGTCCAGCAGATCCCAGCGTGGTGGGGTCTCGTCCGGTGCGCTGCGTCGTACGTACGCCTGCGGCATCAGTACCTGGCGGGGCAGCGCCAGAAGTGCCTCGGACACCTGGCCCGGGGGCAGATGCCCGGCCTCGTGGAGGCGGGCGACCATGGCCGCACGGGCTCTCGCCGCGGCGGCGTCGTCCACGGCTGGGGCGGGTTTGGGCATGGTGGCGATCTCCTCAAGAAGGCGAGAGGAAAAGGACAAGGGTCAGGTCCAGCCGAGTTCGGTGTAGAGGCGGCCGCGCCGGATGCCGTCGATGGCGGCCCGGGTGTAGGCAACGGTCGGCTCCGGCAGAGCGTCGGCGGGCCACCAGCCCCAGCTGACGCACTTGTCCGGCTCGAGGACCCGGGGTTCGCCTTGCCATCGGTGGGCTCGGAAGACCAGCTGGAGGCGCGGCTGTGCGCCGGGGGAGTCGACGAGGTGGACGACGTGCACGAGTTCGACGTCCTCAGCCTTGATCACCAACCCGGCCTCCTCCCAAGCCTCCCGGATCAGGCAGGCGATGGCGGATTCCCGTTCGCAGTGACCGGCCAGGAAGTGGTGCTCCAGGGGCGCGTAGGCGGAGTCGGGATGCCGCAACCCGAGCAGGATCTCGCCGTCCCGTTCCAGGTACAGATGGACGCCGATAACGTTCGGCACCGTCTTCGTGTCGGCATCGCGTAGGCGCAGCACCGGCAACGCGTCGGCGGCACCACCGTTTGGGCGTGGGGCCTCCTGGTGATGGCGGATGACGGCCGTGGTGCCGGGGTCCATGGTCAGATGCGGGAGCTGCTCGGCATCGGTGAAGCGCAGCATGATCCCCTCGGTGAGGGGCAGCAGGGCGGGGTCGCCGTCCCACGTCCCGGTGTACACCTGGACCCGGCTGGTGGTCCGGCCGTCGGCGTCGGTGTCCTCGACGACGGCGAGCGGGACGAGGTCGGGGATGTGCAGGCTGGCCTCTTCCATCAGTTCGCGGGCGATCGTGTCGTCGAGGCTTTCGCCGGGTTCGGGATGGCCTCCGGGCAGGGACCATTGTCCGGCGCAGCTGATGTTTTTGTTGGCGTCCCGCAGATGCAGCAGGTAGTGGCCGTCCGCGTTGACGAGCAGCGCCGCCGTGGTCGTGGTAACGGCTGATGCGGTCACGGAATCCTCCATCGGAACGGCGGGCAAGTGGTGGGGTCGTCGAGCCCCGGGGGCCGGGGCGCGACGTAGTTGGGTCAGCGGTCGGTGGACAGGGCCAGAAGTTCGGCGAACAGGCCGCCGCCGTGGGCGAGTTCGTCGTATGTTCCGTGTTCGGCGATCCGGCCGTGTTCCATCACAATGATCCGGTCGGCGATCTTGGTGTTGACCAGCTGGTGGGTCACCACGATCGTGATCCGGCCTGCCGCGATGGTCTTGATCTCTTCCAGGATGGCGTGCTCCCCGCGGGCATCCATCTGACTGGTCGGCTCGTCCAGGATCAGCAGGCTTGACCTGCGATACAGGGCCCGCGCGCACGCCAAGCGCTGCCACTGCCCGCCGGAGAGTTCCGTCCCGCCCCACAGCTCCCGGGCCAGCAGCGTGTCCAGGCCGCCGGGGAGTTCCTCGACGGCGTCCCGCAGCCCGACCTCCTCCAGGGCCCGCCACACCAGGTCGTCGCCCGCCTCGCGGGGCTGGCCAAGGGTGACGTTGTCGCGGACGGACAGCGGCCACTGCGCGAAGTTCTGCGGCACCAGCCCGGACAGGTCCCACAGGCTGTCGGGGTCGAGGTCGGCGACATCGCGGCCGTTCCAGGAGACCATGCCCTTGTCGGCCAGGAAGATGGCGGCGAGCAGCCGGGTAAGGGTGGACTTCCCCGAGCCGTTCTCGCCGACCACGGCGAGGATTTCGCCGCTGCGCACCGTCAGCGACACTCCCGCCACGGCCGGAGTCTCCTTGCCCGGATACCGGTACACGACCTCGTCCAGGCGGATCTCCTCCACCGGCCGGCTCGGCGTGAACTCGCCCCGGTTGGGAGCGCGTTCGGCGGCGTAGTCGAGAAAGCCGCCCATGTCCGCGAGGTAGAGGGAGGTGTGGAACATGGCTGCGCCGTAGATGACGAGCTGACTGAGGGCGGCGAGCGCGGTCTGCACCGCGACGACCGCGGTCGCGGCGATTGCCGGCTCGATCCGTCCGCTTGCCGCCAGCCAGGCCAGCCCCGCCCAAGTCGCGACGAGGAAGATGCCGCCGATCGCCGAACTGACCAGCACGATCCGCAACATCTTCGGCGCCGCAGCGAGGGTGCGCGCGTCGATCCGCTCCGAGATCGACCGGTACCAGAACACCAGGTACGAGGTCATGCCGTTGGCGCGGATCTCATCGGTGAACTTCACGCTGGTCGCCCAGCCGCGCAGATTCTGCCGAACATTGCGGTCGCCCACGTTGGCGTAGTGGGTCTCGTAGCTGACACGGGCGTGCAGGACGGCGCCCACGCCGGCGGGGACGACGGCGAGCAGCAACAGCGGCAGCAAGAGCGGGTGCAGCACCGACAGCACCCCGCTCGCGCTGACCATACGCACGACAGCGGCGGTGAACCGGGTGGCGTCCTGCACCATCACGTGGCTGCGGACCACCCCCATCTCCGCCGCCTCTTGCCGGTCCGCGCAGCCGTCCTCCGCCCGCGCGGCGGCCTCCATCCGGCACACCGCCGCCACCAGGGCGCAGTCGGACTCGGTCGTCAACCGCGGGGTGATCCGGCCGTCCGCGTATGAGGACAGCGCGGTCGCCACCCGCCCTGCCGCTGACGCACAGGTGATGACCAGCAGGGCCGGCAGCGCCTGGTGGAGCCGGTCGGCCACCTCGCCGTTGGCCAGGATCCAGCGCATCGCACGGGATGTGGCGGTGAGCAGAACGGCGGCACTGATGCCGATGGCCAGTTGGCAGCTCGCCAGCAGAAGCACGGCCCGCCGGTCGATCACCCACGCCATCCGCGCGGTCTGCGCCAGCACCGACGGGAGCCGCCGGCACATTTGCGCAAACGATGCGTCTGTCAGGGGATTCTTGGCGTGCCGGCCGCCGTAGCGTAGCTCGGCAGGCGGTGGAGGCGGCAACCGGCGCGGCGCCGCCGTATCAGGCGCCGGAGAGGCGGGCTCCGGGCTCACCGGCCACCTCCCCTCGCCCTGTCCGTAAACCGTGAGGCAGACGCAAACGGCCATGAGGCCGTCGGGAGCTCATTCGGGGCAGCCTGAACGACAGGCAACTGGGCACCTCCAGCACCGACTTGGGGGGATGGCTGATGATGACCGGAACAACGACGCGACGTCCGTCTTCGAACGCACGTGTTTGAGTCGTATTCCCAGCCGCCCAATCTCGCGGTCCGCACGCTCGTGGCCGTTGATTCAAGCGGGTCCACCACATGGCGGCGGTGGCCGAAACACCGATGGCCGATACAGATGAGGCCGATGAGGTGAGTGGGATGACGGCATGTTCGGGGCGCGATCGAGCTCGGAGCGGCTTGATCAGCATGGCGGGCCGACCGGTTAGGCATTGGCGCGTCCGCGGCGGAGATCTTCACTTGGCACCGTCTCTCCTGCTAGTCGGGGAACTTCATTCCGAGGGCCACGAGTTGCTGATGTCGCTCCGGTATGAGTTTCCCTTTCCGGTGTTTCTGGACGCATGTGTTCATCCAGCTGCGCGGGCGAAGAAGGACGGGCTTTTCGATCACATAGTTGCTTGGGATGTTCAGGTGTCCATGCTCGGTCTTGAACTCGGTGACTGCCTTTATATGGAGGTCCCAGCGGAATTGCAGCGAGTCCCAGACGAAGCCTATGCGGTCGAGTGTTCTGTGCTGCTCGGGAGTTAGGCGGTCCGGATGCGTACGGAATCCGGAAACCTGCTGGCCGATGCTTCGACCGCGCAGGACGTAGGTCTGGGGTATGTCGAGGTGGCCATTCCAGATCATGAACTCGCGGCAGTCTGAGACGAATTGATTCCAGACGTACTCGGCCCGGTCCCAGATGAATCCCTCCGCGTTGAGTGCCGCTACCTTGGCATTCGGCACCTGTCCGTATCTGTAGGAGGTGCGCAGGCTGGCATATATCTGGCCGAGCGTGTACTCGCGGTCGCCACTCTTGGCGACGTAGGTTTTCGGGACGTCCAGGTGGCCGTATTCTCTCTTGAATTCCCTTAGCTCGTGGATCAGTTCCTGTAGTTTCTGATCGGGAACTGACCAAGTCATCCCGAGGGCTTCCCATTCCTCGATCTGGGAAGGCGAGAGCTTGCCCAGCCGGTGGAGTTTGCGCAGGTACGCGATCCAGCGCCCCAGGCCCAGTCCGGTGGGGGTGCGGTAGTCCTCGTGGACACGAAGGTCCCCATGCTCGGCCCGGTAGGTCTCAGCGGCCTGGAGGTATTCGGGCCAGACAGTGGTGGCCGCGCGAACCGTCCGTACGGTGATGGCGTCGGCGAAGTCCGGAGGGACGGGAATGCCGGTGAAAGAGAGCCAGTCGGGCAGCTCGCCTTCGGTGCCGGCGCCGAGCCGAACCCTTCCGGTAGCGGTGGGGGTGGCGAGGGAGCGGCGGGCGGTCTCGAGTTCTTGGTGCAGTGTCTCGTCGTGTGAAGCGAGGGCCCGCACCGTCTGCCAGACCGGACCGAAGGGGGTGGAGCTCAGCGCGGTTTCGGGATCCTGGTCCTGCTGGAGGAAGACCGGCACCATGATGGTCGCGGTTTTGGGCCGGCTGCGGTCGCTGAGCCGCATGGCCCGGCCGGTCCCCTGGATGGTGTCGATCGTGCTTCGCGGGCTGAGGAAGCAGACGGCGTCCACGGCAGGGACGTCGACTCCTTCTGACAGGACGCGGGCGTTGGAGACGACGATCAGGCCGTCTTCCTGCCCGGCGAGCCGGTCCAGCGCCTTTCGCCGCTGGGCGACGGTCTGGTTGCCGTGGACGTGCTCGGCGGCCAAGGCGGTAGGGCGCTGGTCGGGGGGCAGGAGAGCGTGGGCGCGGGGCAGGAGCGTGGCGAACCACTTCGCCTCGGCGATGCTGCCGTGATAGGTGATCATGCGCCTGATGCCGTGCTCGTGGGCGGCGCGCAGCACGGCGAGCTGCTTGGCGAGCATGGGGGCGGCCACGGCGGTCCTGCCGATGCGCAGGAAGGCATCGTCCCGGCCGAGCAGCTGGTGGGCCTCGCTGCTGGTGACTACGGGGACCACGAGGCGGTAGCGGGCCAGTAAGCCGAGGTCGATGGCGGTCGCGAAAGGCAGCCGGTAGGCGACCGGGCCGTACAGGCGTTCGTCCGCCATGCTGATGACGTCCTCGCCCTCGCCGTCGAGGATCCGGGGCGTTGCGGTGAGATACAGGCGGCGGCGCGCCGTGATGATGTCGTCGTAGTGGATGGCCGCCCAGGCTTTGGTTGCGGCGCCCGCGGTGCGGTGGGCCTCGTCGATCACGGCGATGTCCGGAGGCGCCATGCGGTGGTGGGCCTGGGCCTGGGCCAGGATGTGGAGGCTGGCGTAGGTGCAGGCGATGGTGAGCGGCCCGGGGTCTTTGGCGAGGGCCGCCAGCTGGGCGGCGTCGTTGGCGACTTGGGCCTCGGTGCTGGTGAGTTCGTCCTGCAGTCCGGTGCGGTGGGCGGAGAGGACCTCGCGGTCCGAGCAGACCGCGATGATGCGGCCCAGCCGGTGTCGGCCGAGCTGGTGTGCCCATTCCATCATCGTCTGGCGGACTAGTTCCAGGGTGGGGACGACCACTAGGCGGCGCCGGGAACCGATCTCGGCGACCTGGCCCGCGACTTCGGCGCCCACCCGCGTCTTGCCTGTCCCGCACGCCATCACTGCGGTGACCCGGCTGGAGTCGATCAGGGTTTTGGCCAGGATGTCCACGGCCTCCTGCTGGTGCGGAAACAGCGGGGGTGAGGTCTGGAGCTGATTCACGGTCGGTCGGTTCCTCGATGTCGTCGAAGAGGGATCGGAAGGCACTCGTTCAGCGGGTAGGGCCTGTCGTCCCGCCGCCCCGCCGCGTCAGGCGGGCAACCAGCCGGGACTTCGGGGCACAGCAGGGGCGTCTTCGCGTCCCGTCGGCCCCGGTTATACGGCGGTGCTGAGGATCTGTTGCACGGCGTGCAGCTCGAAGGTGGCGATGACGAGCGCCGATTGGCACCACGTGCAGACCGTTACCCCAGTTGGTCCGGATGAAATTCTTCGCTGCCGCGGCGCCTGGCGACGGCTGCCTGTGTGCGTCGACACGAGATGCCGTGCGCTCGCTCCAGCCAGCGCAGCAGCTCCTGTAACTGGCTGACCAGCACCAGCAGGTGTTCGTACGCGAGGTCCGCCCGCGGCCGGGAGTTGGAGCGGGCCTCGGTCCGCTCAATCAGCTCGTGGAGTTCGGAGCGTTCCCTGTCGCCGAGCGCTGCGGCGAGGGTGCGGGCGTGCGGGATCAGGGTGGGGGCGAGCTCCTTCAGTGTGGTGAGAGTGTCGGCGACGGCACGTGGGGCGGAGACGATGCCCCGGTTCGCGATGCTGTCCAGCTCCCGTCGCGCCTCGACCAACAGCGCGGACACGTCCGTGTCGGTCGTACGTACGGCGGGAGTTGTGCTGGTCATGGAGGTGCTCCGTGTCGGTTGAGTGGGAGATGGGGTGGGAAGGTCGTGGCGCGTGATCTGTTCCACGGTCAGCCGCGCTGTCGGCAGGCTCCACTCGACGGGTGGAGCTTGGACAGGCGGCAGGTTCTGGAGACAGATAGGCGGTCGGGGTTCCCCGCAGTTGGTTGTGGTGTTTGAGGGCGCGGGTGCCTGGGAGTTAGGCGGCTGTGCTGGTGGGGAGGAAGAGCGAGGTTTTGGCGGCGAGTCGTTCGGACCACTGGATGGGAGGG
The DNA here is from genome assembly GCF_058267695.1 of Streptomyces sp. DF42. Taxonomy (NCBI): domain Bacteria; kingdom Bacillati; phylum Actinomycetota; class Actinomycetes; order Kitasatosporales; family Streptomycetaceae; genus Streptomyces; species Streptomyces sp. DF42. Next base: position 8,278,328 of record NZ_CM177859.1, read on the forward strand.
TCGCCGAGCTCGGTTTCGGCTAGGCGTTGGCGCTGGACCTCGCCGGTTCCGGCGGGGGAGTAGTTGTGCTGAACGTCCCGCCAGAGCCGCTGGAGGGGGTAGTCCGTTCGCAGGGCGTGGGCGCCGTGCAGTTCCATGGCGTCCTGGCCGGATTCGACGGCCCATTTGTGGTTGAGGTACTTGGAGTTGATGAGTTCGCCGTCGCAGCTCTGGCCGTGGTCGAGCATGTGTACGGCCTGGTGGGCGAGTTCGCGGCAGGCCATCAGCCGGGACTTCATGGCACCGATCCGGTCACGCAGGACGGGAAGGTCGGCGAGGGTGCCGTTGTAGCGGCGGCGTCCCTCAAGGAAGCTGGCGGCGCATTCCATGATCGCTTCGTGGAGGCCGAGGGATACCGCGGCGAGGTTGGGCCGGCCGTAGAGGATGCTGCTGCTGTAGGCGATGTCTTTGCCGTCGCCTACTTCGCCGATCACGTTGGCTTCGGGTATTCGTACGCCGTCGAAGGTGAGCTTGCCGAAGCTGAAGCCGTGGAGGCCGAGGGCGGGCCGGTGCGGTTCGACGGTCAGTCCGGCGCGGTCGTGTTCGACGAGGAAGGCGGTCAGGGCGCGGGAGCCGGCCTTCTCGGCGGAGGCAGTGCGGGCCACGACGCAGTGGACGTGGGCGATGTGGCTGTTGCCGATGTGGACCTTGCTGCCGTCGATGATCCAGTCGCTGCCGTCGCGGCGGGCGGTGGTCTCCATGCCGAGCACATGGCTGCCGGTCTCCTCTTCGGTCACCGCGATCGACAGCAGCGTGTCCCCAGAGGAGATCTGGGGCAACAGCAGGGCCTTCTGCTCGTCGCTGCCGAAGTGGATGATCATCGATACGGGCAGCTGGCTCGCCTGCAGGACGGCGCCGGCCGCGCCCGAGGCCCGCGCCACGCTCTGGATCATGAGGGTCTTGGCGAGATGTCCCGCATGCAAACCGCCGTACTGGCGCGGGATCGTGGCGCCGAACCATCCCTGCTCGGCCATGAGCAGGGCCAGGTCGCGTTCCACGGCGTGAGGGGAGGACTCCATGCGCTGGACTCGGGGGGCGACTTCCGCAGCGGCGAACTCGTCGAACTGCTGGACCAGGGCTTCGTAGTCGGGCGTGACCGGAGTCGTGGACGACATCGTGGGCATCGTTGTCTCCCCCTCGGGGTGGTGGTCGCGGGTGTTGCGGCCGGGCGCGCGGATGCTGCTAGGCGCTGGTGCGCCGGTAGAACTCGGTCATGAAGAGGTCGCGGTAGTGGTCGATGAGGGCCCACAGCGGGCGGCCTTCCGAGCGGTCGCGCGGCTCGGTGCCGACCACGCAGACCGTGCCCCAGACATGGTTCGTGCGCTCGTCGATGAGGGGGGCTCCCCCGTACACGCGGACCCCGATCTCGTCGACGACCGGGTTGCCGGCGAATTCGTCGAAGTCGAGGACGTCGGTCAGGACCAGCGAGCCCCGGCGCTGGACGACATGCGGGCAAAAGCCGTGGGTCAGCGGCATGGTGCGGCCCACCACCGGCAGTTCGCCCCCTGCGGGGTTGGCAAGACCGAGGAAGAACTGCTCGCTGCCGACCCAGTTGAGCATCGCGTACGGAGTGCCTGCCGCAGTGGCGACCTGCTGGGCGAATGCGTCGAATGCGCCGACGGGCGGAGCTGCGGGGTCGAAGAATTCGGGCAGGTGGCTCTGCCAGTCGATGTCCTGGCCGGTGGCGGACAGGAGGTCGGATTGAGGTTGGGGGTTCACAGCTGTGCTCCTTGAAGGAGGTTGGCGGGGGCATGCGAGCGGGTGAGCGCGTGGTCGACGAGTCGGCCGAGGACGCCGGCCGCGTCCACCCGCTTGCGGGCATCGCACAGCACGACCGGAACCGTGGCCGGCAGGGCGAGTGCGGAGGAGACCTCGTCGGGGTCGTAGCGGCTGGCATTGTCGAACTCGTTCACGGCGACCAGGAAGGGCAGTCCGAGTCGCTCGAAGTAGTCGACCGCGGGAAAGCTTTCGTCGAGACGGCGGGTGTCGACGAGGACGACCGCGGCGAGGGCGCCTCGCGTGAGCTCGTCCCACATGAACCAGAACCGGGTCTGCCCTGGCGTGCCGAACAGCATCAGGATGGTGTTGAGCTGCGGGAAGGTGATCCGGCCGAAGTCCATGCCGACGGTGGTCGCCTTCTTGTCGAACAGCAGCGTGAGGTCGTCCACGCCTTCGGAGGCGGCGGTCATCACGGCCTCGGTACGCAGCGGGGTGATCTCGGAGACGGCGCCCACAAAGGTGGTTTTGCCGACGCCGAACCCGCCGGCGACGACGATCTTGACAGAGGTGGGCCTCGCGCCGGTGAGCGGGCGTGAGAGTCCGAGGTCAGAGCTTGAGGAGTCCATCGCGAAGGGCCTTCAGGAGAGCAACGTCGGGAAGGTCGGCGGAGCCTGCGGCGGTCACGGCGCTCAGAGCACCGATGTCGATCAGCCGGGACATGAGGATCCTGGTGATCTGGAACGGCAGCCCGATCAGGGCGCCGATCTCGGCGACGGCCAGGGGCCGCTTGCGGCACAACGCCATGGCCTGCTCGGCTTCTGGTGGCTGGCCGGATGGCGGTTCTCCCTCGGCCCACAGCAGCGTCTCGATCTGCAAGGCGTGTGTGGGCTTGGTCTGGCCGCCGGTCAGGACATAAAGGCTGGGGGCCTCGGTGTCCTCGACGGTCCAGGCCGGGCCGCTTGCGGCCGCCATCTCACTGGCCGTCACCGGAAGGGGTCCCGCCCACGCGTGCCTGTGTGGCCAGCAACTCGCCCATCCGCTGTATCAGGTTGACCATCGCAAAACCGACGGCACCCTCGTCCGCCCGCGTGTTGGTCAGCACGCCCAACACGCTTTCGACCTTGTCCGGGTCACGTCCCGCGTTCCGCGCCACCACGGCCGGCGGGCTTCCGGAACTCATAATGAACAGGATCCAGTTGTTCTTCCTGACCAGGACCTGTTCGACACGGCCCTTGCCGTCGTCGACACCGTTGGCGATCGAGTACATGCCGTTGATCACTGCGGCCAGGCGGTCTGCCAGAGTGCCGTCCATTCCCGGTCCTGCGTGAGCCAGCCTCAGACCGTCCTGCGAGGCGAGCAGGACTCCGGTCACATCCGGCACCTGGGCCAGGTCGTTGAGCAGCTGGTCCACAATCTCTTCCGGCTTGACTGTCGTCGAGTCGGTGGTCATCGAATTCTCCGAATCTTCGTACGCTGTACGGCTGGTGCCCAGGCATGAAGGCGGGCACGAAGGACGTGGTCGGGAGGCGGGTGCCAGCGGCTATCTCGCGCTCTCCTCGGACGGCTGCGCCACGCCGTCTGCCTCGGCTTGCTCCGCGCGGTGGACGCCCTGGGCGAATTTGCTGACGAAGGCAGGATCCGGCGTCGACAGTGAGGCGGGTGCGGCCTCTGGCGCGGTAGGGGCCGCAGGCTCATGGACCGTCGTCGCCTGTGGTGTCCGCTGCGGCAGTCGGGGGCGCGTGTCGAGTGCTGGGCCCGGCGGTGGTGTGGCAGTGATCGTTGCCGAACCGACGGGGTGCTGGGCCGGGGTACGTCGCGCGGCACGGTAGGGCAAAGGCGCCGTTCCTGCCGGGGCCGGAGCGGGGGGACTGGGCCTGGGACCGCCAGCCGGCCGGGGGCCAGGCTGCCCCGCGAATTCCGTTTCCGGGGCCGGTGCAGCAGCACCGTGTGCGGCAGGTTGAGCCGGCGGCAGGGCCGCCGACTCGTGCCGCCAGAGCAGGAGTTTGTCCGGCACGACTACGAGTGCCGTGGTGCCGTGCATGAGGTTCTTCTGCAGTTGCACGTGGATGCCGTACCGGCGGGCGAGCTTAGCAACGACGAGCAGGCCGGTCTGGCGCTGGGCCAGCTGCTCGGCCAGGTCCGCGTCCTGCGGATTGGCCAGCATCCGGTTGTAGCGGTCGAGTTCGCCCTGGGCCATTCCTATGCCCCGGTCCTCGACCTCCACGGCCAGCCCGGCGGTGACCCTCGTCGCGCGCACGATGACCTTGCTGTCCGGTGGCGAGCAGAGCGTGGCGTTCTCCTCCAGCTCGGCCAGCAGGTGGATCAGGTCGGGTCCCGCGAAGCCCGGTATCTGCACATCCAGGGTGGACGTGTGCATGCGGACCCGGGCGTACTTCTCGATTTCCCCTGACGCGCCGCGCAGCAGATCCACCAGCCCGATCGGCTGGTTCAGCTGGCGGGCCTTCACACCGCCCAGGACCGCCAACCGTCCGGCCGACCGCCGCATGCGCTTGAGCAGGTTGTTGACGTCGAACACCCGATACAGCACGTCCGGGTCCTGGACCTGCTTGGTCAGCTCCGTTACGGTCCCGAGCGCGCGTACGAGCAGCAGGGTCAAGCCGCCGGCGAGATAGACAAGCGCTTGTGTCAGTTCCGTCTGCCGCCCGTTCACCACCGCCCGCCACGTTTCTGCGTGCAGCTGGAACAGAGCGGCCTCGGTGTCTTTCCACGGGTTGCCCTCGGTCTTCGCCCGTGCCGCGGCGAAGTCGGGAGGGGAAGGCCGCTCGCCCCGGTCGAGCTTCTCCAGAGCATCGCTGATGGTCTTGCGTCCCTCGTCCACACCCGACTGGAAGTGCCGCAGCCAGCCATGCACCGAATCGCTGTACTCGCTGCGCTGCCGATGCAGCTCAGCCGCCGTGCGAACGGCCAGCCAGTCCGCGCAGACCAGCACGGCCAAGCCAGCGGCTCCTGCCACCGTCCCGATGATCCAGCCATCCACATGGACGCGCGCCGTCGTGCCGACGACAGCCGCCATACACGAGATCGCCGTGACCAGGAGGGCGGGCACGAGCACCAGAAGCCGCAGCCTCATGCGCAGGCCCTTCTCGGTGCGTAGTGGCTCGGCGCCGCGCGCACGCCGGCGCTGGCCACGTCGGTGACCGATGGGTCGCGGGCATGACAGATCAGACATTGGTGACCTCGCGGAACGTGGTCCTGACGGGGAGGAGGGAATGGCCGGCAAGGGACGGCCGAGCAGCGCACCCGCTTGGGGTGCGGGGACCGCGGCGAGCAGGCCGGGACTCGGGTGGGAGTGGCCGCCGGGGTACGTGCTCCAGACCGCAGCCGACGGGGGAGGCGGCGTACGGCCAGGGCCCACGGGGGTGCCCCGGCGGCCGGTCTATATGCGGATCTCGCTGATCGTCTCGACCGCACTCTGTACGACGCGGCTGATGGACGGAGCGAGCGAGCTGTCGTGGAGATAGAAGCCGAGGAGCATGGCCGCTATTGCGTGGCCGGCCTTGAGGCCGCCTTTGCGGATTAGCAGCCACACCATGACGGCCAGCACAACAACCAGGGAGACAGTGATGCTCACGGAATTGGGTTTCTGCCAGGCGAGTGCGTCCGAGGGACCCCGCGTTACCCTTCGGGGCAGCGGCAAGGACCCGCGAGGCTGCGGGACTTGAGGCGTCAGCGCGCCTGAAAGATGACGTGCCTGCACAGCTGGTGACCGCATTGGTCCGGGCGCGGCCGAGTCGGGCCATCATACCGGCTAAGGCGGGAAACAGGGCGGGCACGATGTCCTCCGGGGGCGCAGACTTGTCGTCTCGCGTCATGTCCGCGACGCCCGGGTGACCGTTTCCGGCCTTCAATGATTTTACAGGTAAACCAGGGAAGTAATCGATGTTCTGAGGTCAGAACCCTGTGAAAAATGCATGGTGGACACGGGCGTTGGCACCCAGAACGGGAAATAACCCTGCGCTGCAGGCTCGGGTGATGCTGATCAACGGGGCTGAATTTCTCTCCATTGCTGTGATGGCATCGTCGGCTCAACTCCTGCGCGGCCAGTCGACGACGAGGCGACTGCAGGGCTTGTCCATAACGAAGCGTGACTCGGCGGCTGTCAGTTGGTCGCGGGCATCACCGACGGCCATGCGGAAGCTGGGTTCGGGTGAGTTGTTTCCCCAGTTTTTATCCCACTCGCTGATTTCGGTGGCGACCTGATCGGCAAGTTCGCTGGCGCGCGGGCCGTGGCCGATGACCCCGATCTGCCAGAAATGGCCGTGCTCGTCATCGCCTTCCTGCTTCGTGAGGTAGGCCAAGGTGTCATTGTCGAGTGCGGTCATCGAGCCCCAGCCGAAGTTCGGGACGAGGCCGGTACGGGATCCCGGCATCCGGGACAGGCCGTTCGGCAGCACGTATGCCAGATACAGGTAGAGCCATTGGTAGGGGTCGCCCTTGCGGAACTTCACGTTGGTGTAGATCTCGGCCGGGGGCTGGTCGAGGACGGCGCGGATCGCCTCCCGGTCGACGTTCTGCTCGCTGTAGGTCTCCAAGCGCACGTCGCCCTCACCTGCCATGTCGACCGTGGTGCGGACGTCGTCGCAGACGCCCTTGCGTAGGGGGACGAACGTCATCATCTCGGTTGAGACCGTCCTCCAGGTCTGGCCGTCGCGTTCGAACGCGAAGCTTCGGGAGATGCTGCCGCGAATCCGCATCGGGATGACGAGGCGTCCACCGGGGGCGAGCTGGTCGAGAATCCGCACGGGAATGTCGCCGGCACCGACCGTGAACTGGATGCGGTCGAAGGGCGCGTGCTCGGGCAGACCGGCGGCGCCGTCGCCCAGCGCGACGGTCACGTTTGCGGCCCCGGCCTGAGCGAGGTTCTTCCGCGCGCCGTCGACGAGGTCCTGGTCGACATCCACGGTCCACACCTGGCCTTCGAGAGCCACGAGTTCTGACAGCAGCCGGGCGTTGTATCCGGTGCCGGCCCCGGCTTCGAGGATCTTGTGGCCGGGCTGGGCGCCCAGTTGTTCGAGCTGGGTGGCGACGATAGAGGGAGCGGAGATGCAGGAAATCATCGCGCCAGCCGCGTCATGCTTGATCGCCACGGCGTCGTCGACGCAGGCGCTCTGAAGGTCGACACCGGGGAGGAACCGATGGCGCTCGGTGCCCCGGAACGCGGCGATGACCTCCGGGGTCCGCAGGTGGCCGCTGTCGACGAGGCGGCTCACGAGCTCGTCCCGCCATACGGCGGGATCGGTGACGGGAGTCAAGGGTGGGTCTCCATTCGAGCGAGGTCATGGGCTGGAAAGCGAGGCTAGGAAGAGTGCTGGCCAACGAGGTGTTGCCTAACTGCTGTCGTGCTCACCTCCACGGCATCGAGGAGATCCCGTTCCAGCTTCTGCGGCATAGCGCCGCATCCCAGCCCAGCGCAGCCGACCGCCTCGGTCAGCCTGCGTTGTTCTCCTGCGGTCATCTCTCTGGAACAAGCGGCGTGCAAGAGGACGTCTCGCGCGACGTACCCGTCTCCGAAACGCACCGCGTCGTTCACGAGGCGACGGGCGACCCCGGCCTGGCTGGAGTACGGGGAGAGGTCGAGGACTGTCAGCCCAACGCGTGCGCGGAAGACGGCCAGTTCAGACCCGGTGTCGAGACTCAGGAACTCCGCTGTCATCTTCTCGCCTGCGCCCTCCGGCGCTCCTCCGCCGACCATGAGGCAGAGCACCGTAAGACATGCCGCAACGGGGTGTTCCCAGGTTTCGGTTAGCGTGCTCTCGTCGATGATCCGGCGTGCCGAGGTTGGGTCTCCCCCGAGGCAGCGCGTCACGATTTCCACCTGGCGGCCGTCGAATAGGCGACGGCCAATTCCTTTGTGCTGCACAGCATGCGCCCGTGCTCGGTCCCATTGCTTGGCTGCGACGAGCGCGCGCGTTCCATCGCCCAGCAGCACCGTCCACAGCCACTGGCACACGGTCCGGTGATCCTCTGCTGTGGCCGTGAGGTTCCGGAACGATACAAGGTGATCCTCAAAGAGCAGATCAGTCTTGCCTTTTACCGCGCGGTTCAGGGTGTCGAGGAGCCGGTAGGCATGTTCCCCTTCGCCATCTCGGATGTGCAGACGGGCAAGGTTGACGAGAGGTTCCAAGGCATACCGCGCTTCCTGCGCGCCCAACGGCTGGGCGAGCAGGTAGATCTCGGCGTGGCGCCAGCACAGTTCGCGTGCAAGGCTCGGAAGACCGCAGTCACTGGCGATCAGGGCCGACTTGTTCATCGCTGTGGCTCCCTGGCTGAGACCGCCTTCTTGGTGAGCGGTCTCAGCCAGGGTGCTGATCTCCTTGACGCGCTCGGAGAGCGGCGGGCACGCGGGGCGCGGACGAGCGACCAGCGGGAACCGCTGTGCTATCCGGTTGGCGTCCATCTCACTGCCACTCGATGAGCAGGCGGTTGAGTGCGTTGTCGAGCGCGAAGCGGCCAGGCTTCGGTGCGAGTGCAGCGGTGTCGACCGGTTGGATCTCGAACCGCACCTCGCGGCTGCGGTAGTCGCGGTCCCAGGCGCGGATCTGCTCGGCGACCTGGTCGGCGAGGGCCTGCGCCTCGGGCCCGTGGCCGATGACACCGAACTCGTACAGGGTGGCGCCGTCCGGGGCTTTCTCGGGGGCCGTGCGGCGGGTGAGGTACGTCAGCGTGCCACCTTCGAACACGGCGGTGGAGCTCGCGTACGGGGCGGTGACCACACCTCGGTCGATGGCCTCTCGGGTTGCGGGCATCCGGCTGAGGCCGTTTGGCATGGTGCAGGTCAGCCACAGCTCCAGCCACTCGGCCGACTCCGGGCCCCGGAAGTTCACGCCGGTCCATGCCTCGGTGCGCGTCTGGCCCAGTACGCGGGCCAGGGCCTCGGCGTCGACGACCTGGTCGCCGTTGGTCACCAGGGTCACAGAGCCGTCGTCCGTGAGCTTCACGAAGCGGCGCGGGTCGTCCGCGATGCCGCGTCGGAGCGGCATGAAGGTGTTCATCTCGGAGCCGACGCTGCGCCAGGCGCCGTCCTCGGTCCGCTCGAAGGCGATCGACCGCGAGACGCTGCCGCGAAGGCGCAGCGGAGTGAGGAGTCGTCCGCCGGGGGCGAGCTGGTCGAGCCAGGCGTGCGGGACGCCGTGGGCGCCGACCGTGGCGACAATGCGGTCGTAGGGAGCGTTCGGCGAGTAACCGAGTGCGCCGTCGCCGAGGATGACCTCGACGTTGTCGATGCCCGCAGCAACGAGTCCGGCGCGGGCGCCTTCGACTAGGTCGTCGTCCACATCGACGGTGGTGACGTGGCCCTTATCTCCGACCAGATAGCCGAGGAGCCCCGCGTTGAAGCCGGTGCCGGCGCCCAGCTCCAGCACCTTGTGCCCCGGCTCCGCCTCCAGCTGTTCGAGCATGATCGCCACGATGTCGGGCTGGGAGGCGCAGCTGATGGATGCGCCGCTGTCGTCGGACTTGATGTTGACGGGCGCGTTGCTGTACGCCGCCTCCAGTGGGGCATCGGGGACGAAGAGGTGGCGGGGTACCGTCCGCATCGCCTCCTCCACGCGAGGCGTGCGAACCGAGCCCTCTGTGACCAATCGGTCGATGAGCTGAGTACGCAGGTGGTCGGCGGCGCTGGCTTCGATGGTGTCACTGTTCACGTCGCTGACCGTAGTGGTCGGTGACGTCGTGCTGGGGGTGGACGCGGCGCTGTCGCTCGTTCCCATGACTACCTCTTTCGCGAGTGTTGACAAGGTGTGCTGTTCCTCCCGGGGGAGGCCCAGTCGGTTGAAGTGGAAGATGGCGTGGTGGGCGAGTACGGCCCGCAGGCCGCGTTGGAGCTCCCCACAGTGGTGGAGGTCGGCGAGTCGGCGGCCGAGGGCGTCGAACGCGTTGATCCAGTCGGTCAGCGTCTCCAGTCGGCCGTCGCAGGCGAGGCTGCTGGACGGGCTGACGTCGACGGTCATGAGTCGCTGCACGGATGCCCTCACCCGGTCGGACGCTGCTATGCCGCCGTCTCGCTCAGCCGCGACCCTCGCCCACACGTCGCCCTGCTCGTACCAGTCGAGGCCGGCAGCGCGCATCGCCACGCTGAGCATCAAGACGGCCAGCTCCCGTCGGCTGAGTGGGTCGGGCGTTCCAGACTGCTGGCGGGCGAGGTGTTCGAGGATGTGGCGGCTGTCCTCGTGGAAGTGGAGGTGTGCGGCAGCCATGGCGGCCGGTCCTCCGAAGACGGCTTCCTCCGGCTCGTAGAGCCCCGGCTTCCAGGAGGCGAGGGTGCCGGCCGAGACCAGCTCATCCAGTGCGAGGTCCAGGCGCTTGGCCGCGGCAGGACCGGCGGGGCGGTATCGCAGCCGCCAGGTGGGGAACTTCCGCAGGAACGACCAGTGGGTCAGCTCGGCGTTGTTGGCGGCCAGCAGGGGCAGCAGGTGCTGTGCGGCCGTTGTCTCCGCTTGGTCCCATGCCGTGAAGGTCAGCACGCGCTGCGGCCATTCTTCCGGAGCCATGTGTGTCTCTCCAGGTCAGTTGGTCAGGAAACAGCTGTCCCAGCCGGACAGGGAGGGGCCTTCGGTGGAGAAGGCGTGAAGCGCGAGCGCCGTGCCTGCGGCCCCTTCGAGGAGTCCGATGTCTCCGCCGTCGGCCGGGCTGCACAGCATGTGGACGAGGGTGTCGGGGGCGGTCTCGGTGATCGGCGCGAGCAGGTCGGGTAGGCATTCGGTCAGGCCGGGGGTGATCGCATCGGCGGCGGCGAGTTGCGTGATGTGCGCAAGTCCGGCGAAGCCGTGGCACAGGGAGAGGTCGACGGTGGCGTTGCGTTGGCCTGGGTCGGTCATGGCCTGTTGGAGGGCGGTCTCGGCAAGGTGTTGGCGGTGCGTGTCGCCGGTGGCGAGGGCGGCGAGCTGCTGGACACGTGCGAAGCCTGCGGTGCCGTAGCACCAGGATGGGCGGGAGGGACCGGGGCCGGGTTTGCCGCTGCGCAGTTGGTCGCGGGTGATCCAGTACGGCCACCACGGTCCGGCTGGTCCGTCCTGCTGCCATCGGTCCAGCCAGTTGAGGATGCGTGTGATCGCTTCGTTCTGGTTGGGCACGGTGATGCCCTTGCGGGCGGTGAGAGCCAACAGTGCGAGGGGGCCGCCGATGCCGTGGGCCACGCCGTTGTTGGCGTGCCCCTCCGGGTAGTCAGGGGAACGTTTGCCGGAGGGGGCAAGGTGGCTCCACCAGCCGGGGAGGAGTTCGCCGTCGTGTTTGACCGGCTCGGTGAGCCGCACCAGGTAGGTGAGGACGTTCCGCAGGAGATCGGGGTTGGTGCCGCGATGCAGCAGCAACGCGCCCAGGCCGCTGAGTCCGCGGATCGTGTCGTACTCCGCCAGCTCGGGGAACTCGCCGTGGTCCATGCGGTCGTGGGCGGCGCGAAGTCGCGTGCACACGAGGTTCGTGACATGTGTATCGAGTGTGCTCAGGGCGCGGGCGTACCGTCCCGGGCGGCCGGCGGCGGAGTGGAGGGCGAAGGCGAGCGCGGGCGCTCCGTAGTAGAGGTGGGCGTCCGCTCCGCCGACGGCTCCGCCGTCGACCGCGCAGGCGAGCCAGTCGTGTACGCGCTGCCAAGGGCCCTGCTCGGCGCGGGCGCGCTCGATGTGCAGCAGAGCCACGCCGACGGCGCCGTGCGCGAGGGATTGTGGCCACCAGCCCTGCTTGAGGTCGAGGTCGCGCACGTCGTCCGGGGCGGCGAGCCGGTCGGCGATGGCTCCGGCCGCGAGGCGGGCAGTCTCACGCAGGCCCATGGTTGTTCCCCCTCCGTGCCGTCCAGGCCAGGGCTGCGGCCCGGGCCAGCCGGACGCACATGCGCTCGTCGCCCTTGTCGATGCCAGTGGCCCGGATGTGGTGGGCGTGCAGGAGCGAATCGAGCACGAGGTGGGGATCGAGGTCGGATTCGCGCAGCCGGGACCGGTACCGTGCGATGGCTTCGTCTCGCTGTGCCCAGGCCGCGGTGATGGCCTCCCCACCGGCGCGCGCCCGCAAGGCCGCCCAGTCGTCGCTCGGGTCAGCCAGGCGGACCGCTTCGGGAAGGACCTGCCGGTCGAGTGGGCGCGGATCTGTGATCTTCCCGTATCTGGACAGCCATTCCATCGCTTCGTCCACGTCGCCGGTGAAGGCGGTGGCGAGGGACACGAAGTTCGCTGTGGCGAGGACTCGTGGGTGTGTGCGGCTCGGCTGGGCGAACTGCACAGCGAGGGCACGGGAGTCGGCGGCAAAAACGTCTTCGGCGAGGCTCATCAGCGGACCCGTGCCCCAGCGCCCGGTTTCGGGGTAGTTGGTAGCGAACTGCATGTCATTCACCAGGCCGGCGCGGCGCAGATGTGCGGCCCAGTCGCTGATTCGCGCGACGGCCTGCCCCACATGCGTGGGTGCGGGGACGGCGATCCGCAGTCGCAGGTGCGGTCGAGGGTCTTGGTAGCGGATGAACCACCATGTCGGTGGGGTCTCCCACTGGGCGAGGAGGCCGGGGAGGTGATGGGACAGGATCTCGGCGTGTCGTTCCGGGTGTCCGTAGAGCTTGACCAGGAGCCAGGGGCTGGTGCCGGGTAGGTGTCCGTGGTCGCGGGTGAGCAGGCGGTCCGCGGTGACGGGGGGAACCGTTGGCCACTTCGGGGCGCGGGTGGCCGTCATGGGGAGGACGATCTCGTGGGCTCGGTCGGCGAACCAGCCGCCTCGGTCCGGGGAAGTCTCCGTCAGCACGGCGGTCTCGGCCGTCGCGAGGTGGGCGCGCAGTACGGCGCGGTGGGCGCTCTCGGAGAGGTCCAGCGGGAGAAGCTGATCGCCTTCGGTCAGGGCAACGGCCTCCGGCACGCGGCGTTGCGTGCGCCACCGGCCAACGGCCGTGTGCCACTCGTCCCATGACGCGGCTCGGTCGGGTACCTCGGAGGCGTGGATCAACCAGCGGGCGGGCGCGAGGACAGTGCGCCCGTAGCGCACGCGCGGGAGGTAGGGCAGGGCTGCGGCGGCTCCCCATGAGAAGTCGGTGACGACGGCGGACTGGGAGCGGCTGATCTCGGCGAGGAAGCGGACGAGGGGCGGTGTGTGGGCCCGTAGGTCCAGGGCGTGCATTACGTGCGGTTCCACCAGGCACTTGCGTGAGAGGGAGGCGAGGTAGAGCCTGCGCCGATCGCAGCCGACGGCCAGGTCGTCAAGGTCGATGGTGCGTTCGTCCGTGGTCCGGTGCTCAGCCAGGCTGATGACGGCTGGCAGCATCTCGGGAACGCGGCTGACGTTGGAGTCCGCTCGGTCAAGCGGGGCGAAGGAGAGTTGCGCCGGCAGCGCCCCGGGTGCGTTGACGGGGAGTCCTTCCAGCACTGCGGCGGCGCGCGCTCGGTCGTCGGCATTCAAGAGCGCGAGGAACCTCCCGCTCGTGGTGCCGATGCCGCGTGACGGGTGGATCGCGCAGAGCGCGAAATCACCGCGGGCAAGGGCGTCGGTCGAAGCGGCCTTGACGCGGAAGGAGACCTCCATGTGCGGCGGTACCTGCATGCCGTCCTGGTCCCCGACCTGAAGGCGGCTGATCAGGTCCTCGTCCAGCACGATCTCGTCGCGGCCCTCAAGAGCGGCGGCCTGGGCGAGGGCAAGAAGCCGCTGCTCCCGTTTGGACAGCGTCTCGCGCGCCTCCGGCTCGCTGTCCATGTAGCCGGCGGGGAAGCCGAGCCCGGCATCGGGGTCTGTCACGTCCCGCAGCGGCACCAGGGAACCGATGCCGTACTTCTCGAAGAAGCGGGTGTGGTACTCCTTCCAGCCGGGCATGCCGAACGGCGCTGGCGTGAGGCGGGCCAGTACGGTGGCCGCCTGCTCCGCCTCGCATGCGACCTGGGTGGGCAGTACGAGCGAGCAGTCCATGCGCAGGTCCAGCGCCACCGGGTGATCTGCGGCGGCGACCTCCGTCATCTTCTGGCAGAGCGCGCGGCGCAGGCGCCGTCCGTCCGTTGGCGTCAGGGCCTGGTTGTGCTGGGCCACGGTGTCGCGCACGGATCGCAGGTCGGTGAGCAGGTCCGCCACGGGCGCTACGTCGTCGGCGTGGACGGCGTCCAGTTGCCGTACGAGGTGGTCGAGAGGATCAAGAACGGCGGAAGGGGCGTGCAGGCTGCTGACGAGTGCGCCGTTCCGTATCAGGCTCGTGACCAATTCCCTGACCCGCGACTCCGGAACCTGGGGGAACCCGGCTTGCACCTTGTCCGCGAGGAGGTCGTACCTGATCGGGGATCGCGCAGCGTCCAGCGCGGCCTGCACCGCAGAGGTGAACCTGATTGACACCTCTGCCGTCGGCTTGCCGGTGCTTCGAGACCGGGCAGGGTAGGGGACGATCAATCGGTCCCCCCGGACGAACGAGGTGTTGCTGGCAACCACGGGGAGACGTCGTAGCAGTTCGGGGCAAGCCTCCAGGCGACGGATCACCTCCGTTCCCCAGGCGGCGTCCGCACGGGCCACGGCCCGGTGCCCCCTGCCCCAGTGCACCTCCGGTCGCTCCCCGAGGGTGGCCAGCGCGATCCCGGCGAACAGGCCGTTCGGCGTCGCGCGGCCGGTCATCCGTTGCACATACCGGATCATCGACACCAGCATCCGGCGGACCTGTCGGGCCTGCGGGACGGCGGTCGTCGCGCACAGTGCGTCCATGTGGCGTGCGAGCGAGGGACTGGCCTGCTCAACGGCATCCGAGACCTCGTCGAGGGCCCACACCGCACGGAGCCACGTAAGCCACTGCTGCACTTGGCCCGGAGAGTCGCCAGTGACGTCCGGCCACGGTGGCAGCGGCAACCGCGTGTGGCGGGCGGCCCTGACCAGTGCCACGTCCGCGCGCTGGTAGAGCACCTCGTGCCTCGAGTTCATGAGCCCTTCCTGTTCCGTGTCCGTGCGGTGCCGGCCCGCACGACGAACGCACATTGTGCGGACCGGCACCGGTTGATGCGACGGGTCAGGCCACGTTGGTGGCGCAGGACCCCTTGCAGGTGGGCTTGCAGCCGTCGTCGGTCAGGTTGATCAGGACGGCGGACCCATCGCCGGACTCCAGGACGCTGACGTCCAGGTCGAACGGGTCACCGACCGGTGCAGCAGGCGGGCTGGCTTGCTGCTTGACCGTGCTCGCCTCCATGTGGGGTCTCCCTACTCGTCGATTCAGCGGAGGGTGCTCAGGCGACGGCGGTGGCGCACGGGCTGGAGCAGGTGCTGCCACAGCCGTCGTCGGTGAGGTTGACCAGCGTGGCCGAGCCGTCGCCGGACTCCAGGACGCTGATGTCGAGGTCGAACTCGTCGTTCTCCATGTGCGTGTCTCCTTCTGAGGTTGTGCGGTCAAAGCCGCTGTGTGTGCCGCCTGTTGGCGGCTTCCGACACGGTTGGGTCACCGTGTCGGGGGTCTGGTGGGGTGATCAGGCACCGCTGGAGATACAGGCGCCGCTGCCGCACGTGGCCTGGCAGCCGCCATCAGAAGCGGCCACCGTGCCGACCAGTTGGCCAGATTCGACGACGGTGACGTCCAGATCGAAGGGATCTCCCGGCACCGCCGCCACGTGCGCCGGCCGAGAAGTCGTCACAGCAGATGTCACAGCAAGTCCTCCTGTTCAGTGCGATGTTGCTGGTCAGGTGTTGCAGGACGTCCTGCACCCAGCGGCTACGCCGGATGCCAGGAGATCGAGATCCGGCTGTGCTTCTTGTCGATGATCCGGTCGCCGGTGATCCGGTCATCGGGCGTGCCCGCCGGGTAGACGGCGATGCGCGGCCCGTCCGTGCCGCGGACCTTTTCGCCCCAGGTGCGGAAGATGTCGGCGATTCGCTCAGCGAACTCGGCCGCGTCGGGCCCGAAGGCATGGACGCCGTACTCTGCGGTCTTCTTCTCGGTGTCGCGGCGCACGACCGTGTAGGCGAAGTGCGGCCCGTCGATGGCGACCATGGACCAGCTGCTGCCCGTCGGGCCGATGTTGCCGGTGGCCAACTCGGGGGTGGTGGACATGAAGCAGAACGCCGGGACCTGCGTGGACAGGTACATCTGGAGGGTGCCGATGGGCTCCTGGCTGGCGACGGTCACCCCGGTCCACGTCTCGGCGCGGGCAGTGTCCAGGACGCCGTCCAGGAGCGACGGGTCGGTGGGCAGCCCCTCGTCGAATCGCAGGGTGACGCCCTTGTCCCCAGGCAGTTGGATCGCCTGCTGGGCGTGGGAGCCAGCGCCCTGCATCGCCACGAAACCACACACGTGAGCGCTCGTGGCCAACAGGTGGTCAGCCTGCCGGACGAAGGAGTAGGTGCGGGTCAGGCCGTTGATACGCAGGGGCACGACCAGCCGACCATCTTCCTTGAGCTGGACGGTCCACGCGGGCGGGATGTCCCAGGCCCCGACGGTCACCACGATCGCGTCGTAGGGGGCGTGCTCGGGCAGGCCGTTCTCGGCGTCGGCGACGACGACGTTGACGTCGGTGTAGCCGGTCTCGGCGAGGAACCGCCTGGCGCGGTCGGCGGGCGCGGGGTCGATATCGACGGTGGTGACCTGCCCGGTGGATCCCACCAGTTCTGCGAGGTAGGCCGCGTTCGGCCCGTTGGTGCCGATCTCCAGCACGTTGTCGCCGGGGCGGATGTCGGCCTGCTCCAGCTGCATCGCCTGGATCTGCGGGGCAGAGACCGAGCTGGTGTGATAGCCGTGCTCGTTCTCCTGCGTGGCCACGGCGTTGTAGGTGCTGTATGCGTCGCTGAGCGACGCCTCCGGTACGGCAAGGTGCCGGGGCACCTTGCGCATGGCGGCCTCGACCGCGGGTGACACGATCGTGCCGTCCTCCTTGAGCTGGTCGACGACCTTGTTGCGGAGCCGGGTGGCCTCGTCGGGGGCCTCGGCCACATCGGTCACAGAGGGGTTCCTTACGGGGCCTCGTGCGCCTTCGCCTCCGGCGTCGGCGCCAACGGCATGGTGGTTCGGCGATGGATGCCGGCTGGCAGAAGCCAGCTGTTGCTCGACGGCGTAGGGGTCCGGCGCCCGCGCGGGCAAGGGGTGCAGACGGCTTGGCCCGTTCGCGTCGTAGGCGATCGGGTCGTCGGGTTCCTGGAGGTGCAGGGCGAAGGAGTGCCCGTTGCGGTACGCATCCAGGCCGGCCCGGCAGTACGCCACCATGTCGTCGGGCAGGTCATGGAGGGCAAACCAGTCCAGCTGTGAGCAGCGGTCCGGCTCGGCGACACGCGGGACGCCGACCCACTGGGTGACCTCGAAGAACCAGCCGGTGCGGTTGTGACCCTTGGGGCTGCGGTGCTGCATCACCAGCGCGACGCGGACATCGGCCGACCGGATGACGACGCCCAGCTCCTCCTCGGCTTCCCGGACCAGCCCGGTGACCACGTCTTCGAAGTCTCCGTCGAGGTGCCCGGAGGGCATGTGCAGCAGGCCCGACGCGTAGGTGTCGCCCGCCCGCCGGCTCAGCAGCACCTCGCCGCCACGCCGCAGGATGAGATGGACGTCGACCGGTTCCCGGTGGCGCTGCGCCATGTCGTTCCCGCCCCGATGCGAGGCTGTCTGCCCGTTCACCACTGGCCTGCCAAATCCGGGTGCGGCCGGCGCCGACTCGCGTCCGGGCACCAGGGCGTAGCGTCGGCTAACCAGCCCGCAAAGGGGCTTTCGGGAACGCGCGAGAACGTGCGGGTGTGGGGCATGCGGATCTCCGGGGTGCAGACGTGACGTCCAGCGTCAGTGACCGCGACGCCCGGGTGCCCGTTTCCGGACGCCACGGATTCTAGCCGGGACACCATGGGGAGTTGGCTGGTCACCGGCTTGATCACGCCGGTCTGCTGATCACACAGCTCGGCCATGCGCGGTCTCCTTTCGGGCCGTGCCGGCGTATGACGCGGCCTGGGGCAGGACCGGGTATTCGAGTGCCAGTGTCTGTGGCGCGGTCAGGCCCGGGGAGGTCAGTTGCCAGCCGTCGAACAGCTGGGCGATCTGTTCTTTCGTCCGCAGGTGGACGGGGCAGCCGGCCGCCGTCATGGTCTTGGCGAATCGGCGCACGGGTTTGCCCGAGACGTCGGCGGTGGCGTGCGTGATGACGAGAGCGCTGCCGGGGGCGGCAACGTGTTTGTACTGGTCGACGAGGACGGTCAGGGGCTGCGCCGCGGTGTCCTCGATGTGGTGGAGCACGCTGCCGAGGAGAAGGATGACCGGTTCTCGCCAGTTGATCGTCTCCAGAATTTCTCTGGAGGCGAGGATCGACTCGGGCTCGCGTACGTCGGCGCACAGGCTCTCGACGACAGCGGGCGCCTTGGCCGTCATCATTGCGTCGGCATGGGTGTGCACCAGCACGTCGTTGTCGATGCACACGGCGCGGGCGCCGGGATGAATGCGGGTCAGGACATCCACCGGCGTGGGGCCGTGGGGAAGGCCGCAGCCGAAGTCGACCAGCTGTCGGATGCCCGCGATGGCCAGGGCCTGCACCATCAGGAGCGCGTACAGGCGCTCGTGGCGGACGGCGTTCTCCAGGAACGGCATGCGGTCGGCCGCCCGAAGGGCCCCGTCACGGTCGACGATGTAGTGGTCCCGCCCGCCGAGCAGG
Source organism: Streptomyces sp. DF42 (assembly GCF_058267695.1). Taxonomy (NCBI): domain Bacteria; kingdom Bacillati; phylum Actinomycetota; class Actinomycetes; order Kitasatosporales; family Streptomycetaceae; genus Streptomyces; species Streptomyces sp. DF42. The sequence goes on from NZ_CM177859.1 coordinate 8,296,651, forward strand.
TAGTTCTGCATCCGGGCGCTCGACGGCCGTGCCTGCAACTCGGCGATCGCTGCGGAGGGGTGGAGGAGCATCGGATGGTCAGGTCGCATGCCGCTCCACCTCGCCGGTGATCGTGTGGAGTTCGGGCAGACGCCACGACGGACCGTCCGGTGCACCGAGCCACAGAGTGTGTTCGGTCTCCGTGATCGTCACGCCCAGCTGCTCAACCTCTGGTTCTCCGGCCGCGTGCCACTGATCGAGCGCGTCGAACAGATCGGAGCCGAGATCGCGCGGCCCCCACTCGTAGATGCGGGGGGAGTGGAGGAAGACCACCGCCCGAGACGCCTGGTGGTCATGAATACGCAAGCGGTCGGCAACGTCGCCTTCGAGCTGCGCAACGCCGCGCACCACCTGCATTCGAAGGTCAGGGCGAAGCAGGCCGGCGAACAACCGGGCCGCCGGCCGTACGTGCGCCCCCCTCGGGTCAAGGGCTTCCGACGCCCTCGGGCTGCCCTGCGACTCGACGGGGGTGCCCTCACCAGGGCGGTGCTCGCGCAGCCACACGGTCTGCGGAGCCGGTCCGGCATGGAAACGTCCGCTGGCCGACGCACCGTCCCGCGCCACGGTCAGGACGAGCAGCGTGCTGGATCCGCCCAGAGCGGTACGGACGGGCAGGCACAGTCGGCCACCCGGGCGAACCCGGGTGACCCACTCCCACGGCACACGGCGTACCGCACGATGGGACAGGAGCCCGTGGAACGAACCCGCCGGTCCCAAGACCCCGGCCTGCGACCCGCTGACCACCCGAACCCGCGGGTAGGGGCGTAGACGCTGCCGGGCAATATCGGCGAGACGTTCTGTGTCCGCGACCGTCACCACCTGGCCGCCCTGGAGAAGGTGCTCCAGAGAGGCTGCCGTCCAGCCACAGTCCGTGCCGATCTCGGCAACGGCCGTCCCCGGCACTGGAGCGAGCGCGGCCAGGCGCGCCGCAACGTCTTCCTTGGACGGGATCACTCCCGTGACGATGCCGGGGCCGCCCTCCCCACCATCGTCCACGTCGAACACGAGCATCTCGGAGCGATGGACGAACTTCGCCCACTCGCCAGCATTCTTACTGCGGTCCACCCTTCGCCAGCGACCACCTCGGTGCGTACGGATCACGTGGGGCACGAACTCCTGTCGCCGATCGCAGGTGAACACGTCCCTCGCGTGCTGGTGAACGTGGCCACTGCCAGGTCGCAGGCTGTCGGCCTCGACGCGGGCGTTCATGCCTGTCCTGCCATGGCGACGACGTCTCCGGAGTTGTTACGGCCGGTCGCGGGGCCCAGGAGACGGAACTGCCATCCTCGCGTGATGGCGTGCGCGGCCGAGGAAGCGCCCAGCGCCCGCAGCAGGCGTCGAGCGTCCTTGCGTACGTCGTCCAGCGGACGCTTCGCGACGGCCGCGATCTCCTGGACGGTTTTTCCGCCAGCGAGCCCTGCCAGGACGGTGCGCTGCTCCTCCGGCAGCTCGACGATGCAGTCCACGGGCCCGGGGACGTCCAAGTGTCCGTGGCGGTAGGCGAGGTGCACCATGCCCGCCCGCTCGGAGGTTCCGAGCTTTCCGCCGATCCGGAGGATGTACGTCTTGACCGTGCTGTCGGACACTCCCATGTCGCAGGCCGTCTCTGTGGTCGTCCTTCCCTGAGAGATGCCCAGCAGAGCCTCCCGCTCCTGAGGGGAAAGCGGCGGCGAGATGGGCTCGTCCGGGGCCGGCATGGTCCTACTCCTTCGGTGTTCTGGCACGGTCGTCGTCATATCGGGGCTGGCCCACTTCGCTGGTCGGCTCGTTGCGGCGTGAGCTACGAACCGCGGTAGAGCTGCAGGGCGAGGTCGGCGAGGATGCAGACGGTGGGCAGGCTGATAGCGGCAGCGAGGAGGACGGCGCCCCAGGGCGCGCGAGCCTGTCCCCAGCCATGTCGAATGCGCCCTGTGGCCGGCTCGTCTCTCCGGGGTGAGCCCGAATTCGGTGGGGAGGCTGGAGCCGGTTGAAGCCGGAGAGGGTGCGCCGCGCGATAGGACCTGGTCATGTCACTCACCGTCCCGCTCGCAGTTCTGTTCGGCGTAGCGCAGCAGGGCCTCTGTGTGGACTGCGAGACGGAATGCGTGCTCCCTCGCCGCCTTGAGCCCCTCGCCCGGAGCGACGTCGCGGGCCTCCTGCGAGCGCTCGATCGCCTCACCGCATGCGGACCACCCGCGACTCCCGGCGGAAAGCGATTCCAAATGGATCGAGACGTAGGGGACGAGCGTCGTGACGTAGCCGCTGAGCGCTCGTGTGACCGCCGCGAGGGTGCGCGGATGCGGGTACACCCCTGCCTGCTCCCAGGACTTCGCCGCACGAATGGCTTCGCGAATACGCGTCGAATCGAACCCGGCGCACACAGTCCTTCCCCAGCCATCGACAACTTCGTCAGAAACGCAGGTAGGAGGAAGGACGGCGAGCAACTCCCGCCCGACCTCGGACATCCGCCGGTGCAAAAACGCCGCACGCACTGCTTCGCCGGGAATCTCCTCGTCGAGCAGGGCACGAACGCGTACGACCAGCCGATCGTCTTCCAGGGGAGGCTCGTTGGCATCGACGGGAACAACTGTTCCCAGCAGCCGCATCAAGTGGCCACGCATGAGGAGAAGTTGCACGTGTCGCTCGTCCGGGTCTTCGCTGACGGAGGCAGTCTCGGCAAAGACCAGTCTGGTCACTTCGCGATGAAGGGTCTCCTGCACCGCGAGAGGCGGCGGCCCGGGGACCAGCGTCGACAGAACGGCCCTCAGGCCACGGTCCAGTTTCTGGAATGAGCCCTCCGGCCAGGACGCGCCGTCCGCTTGCCCACCGCTGGCCGTGGGGGCTGAGGTCATGGTGCGAGGCATAGGGGCAACTCCACTGGCCTGGTTCGAAGTTAACGATCGGGGCGTCGCCTCGACGGCCCCCGAAGAGGAGCCGCCGAGGCATTTCGAGCCGCCACTCGCCGACAAGGGCGGTTCGTTCAGGGGAGACACAGCGCTGTGAGCTACACGGGCATCGTTCAGGGAACGCGGAGACACCGGTACCGCCCCACAGGACCCGGCCGGGACGTCCTGGGACGTCCCGCTGGACGGATCGGGATGGGAGCTGAACGTCCCGACAACGCAGTGACGTTGAGGCTGGCTTGCCCAGTCGAGCTCGCTAGAGGAATCTGCAGTTTGGGAAGAAGGCGGGGAAGCAGGTAACGGACGGGGCATTGTGATCTCGATCGTGTAGTTGAGTCGGGGCGCGCTAGTCGTGGATCACGTGGGGGCAGAGCGCGCCAGGGTGAACCACACCTGTTTGCCGCTGCCGTCCTGAGCGAGATCTGCGCCCCATCGGTCGCTGACCGCTTCTACTAGTGCTAGGCCGCGTCCGCTGACGTCCCAGCCAGCAGCAGCTCGGCGGACCGGCAACGCGCACGACGAGTCGGTGATGGCGACCCGAAGCACGTTCGTCGCGCACTCGACCTCCACCAAGACGGTGTCGGTCTCATGAGAGCTGCCGTGCTTCACGGCGTTGGCGAAGACTTCGCTGGCGGCCAGCACCGTGTCGTTGATCGCGTCCACCAGGCCCAACTCCGTGAGGTGGTCCTTGACCAGCGACCGGACGTCAGCGGCATGCCGGTCCGACGCGGGGAACTCCACCTGAACGGTGGGGGAGACCTGTTCCCCAGTGCCGATTCTCATGCCGGCCTCCCTGTGCCCTTCGAGTACGTGGTCACGACTTCGAGGCGGCAGGTGGGAGCATCCTTCAGCTTCGGGTCGGGCCAGCCAGTCGGTCACGACGTTCAGCCCGACCGCACTCCGAACGCCTGGTGTCAGCCTCGTCGCAGGGCCGGACAGCACGTTTAACAAGCTGCCCGGCATGGAGGAAGCGGTGTTGGTCTGCTGCGTTGTGAAGTGCATCGCCAGTCCTTGTCGTGGGCCTTGGTCGGTTGCTCCACTCACGCCCTACTGGGGGCTCACCCGCCACTGGGGGCTGCCAAGACTGGCGGCGAAAGGCGCCACCTGCACATTCCGGGGGTGATATCACTTGTGTGATCCCGGCTCCGCCTGGAGTAATTGACGTTGCGCTCACGCGGGGGAGGCGCGAGATGCAGGAGCAGTCACAGCGAAGTTGCGGCCGATGCGGCACAGAGCTAAGCAACTACAACGCTGGCCCGTTGTGCTTCACATGCACCCGGTCTCGGCCTGTGGAACCGCACCTGCCTACAGTCCCGGAGCACGTCTGGTTCGATCCAGATGTGCGAAGCGCGCTCGTTGCGTGGGACTTCGGGCGAGTCAGCGGTTTGATCCGGCTGCGCGGTTCCCTCCGGCAGGACGACTTGGCCCAACTCACGGGCCTGAGCCAGGCGTTCCTGTCCATGCTGGAGGCAGGCAGTCGCCGACTTACAAATATCGACAGAATTGTCCAATTCCTGTCGGGTCTCTCTGTCCCAGCCGAGCTTGTCCCACTCCCCCTGCCGCGCTCCCCGCTCCCGTCATCCGTGCATGGTTCCGTCCCGGCCCCCAGTGATGCCGACCCGAGCCTGCCTTGGACCACGGCCCGTATGGTGGCGGCATTGGATATAGCGATGGAGGGCAGCGCGATGCACCGTCGAGGATTCCTCGCCGCTGGTGGCGTGGCGCTGACGGCCTTCGTGAATCAGTGGGATGCAGCCGAAGCGGAGCCACTCCATCGTGCGGCCGAGGGAAGCCGCCTCTCTCAAGTACTGCTCGGCAGTCTCCAGCACACCACGGACCATCTCCGCACGATGGACGCGACCGCTGGCAGCGGTACTCTCAAAACACTCGGCGACAAGCATTTGTCGTTCCTCAAGCACCTTGCACAAGACACTTCGTACGACGAGGCAACAGGCCGGCAGCTCGCGGCCATCATTGCCGACACTGCTACGCAGACAGGCTGGTTCGCCTTCGACTCCGGTGACCGCGACGGAACTTTGGGGTATCTGTATGCAGCCCTGCGCGCGGCCAAGGCGTCGGGGGACGTCCGGCTCGGTGCCGGCGCCCTCTCCTACATCGCCATCTACGGATACTCCACAGGGGCGCCATCCCGTGCCGTCACGGCGGCGCAGCGAGCTCGGGAGGCAGTCGGGAATCTCGGCACTCCGGCGCTCGAAGCCATGTTGCTGACGCGGCAGGCTCGTGGACACGCGAAGCTCGGCGAACGTCAATCGGCACTGGCCGCGCTTGGACGCGCGGCCGAACTCTGTGCTCAAGGGCGCTCAGATCGTGATCCGCACTGGCTGTACTGGATCAACGAAGGCGAGATACACGGCCAGGCCGCCAGCTGCTACCTCGATCTAGGTGATCCACGTCGTGCTGCCGAGAGCTTCAGCGAGGCAATGAAAGCGCTCAACCCTGGAGACCAGCGAACCAAGGGGCTCTTCCTGTCGCGGGCTGCCACAGCTCACACTGCACAAGGCGATCTCGAAGCTGGCTGTGCCGTGGCACACGAGGCTCTCGACCTCGCCGAGCACCTTCAGTCCGTGCGCTTCAACGAGCACGTTCAAACCATGCTCGACCAACTCAGCGCGATGGACCAAAGCCCCCACGCTCAAGGCGTCCTGGAGCGAGCCATCGCCATGCAGGGAAACAGGAGCAGGAGTTGACCATGACCCATCGCATTCTCGTGCTGTGGGACATCGACCGCACGCTGTTGTACGTCGGCGATATCGACCGGCAGGTCTACCGCGAGACTTTTTCCGAGATCGTCGGGCGGCCGGCGGACCGGCTTCCCGCCAGGGGCACAGGGGTAACCATGCCCCTCGCAATCCGGTCGCTGCTCCTCGAGAACGGCGTCCCTGAGCCGGATGTCCCCCGGCTGCTGCCGCGCATGGTGGACGTCCTACCGCACCGACTCGCGGCGCACGCTCAAGATCTTCGGCGCCTCGGGGTCCTTCTGCCTGGTGCAGTATCTGCCCTCAAGGCAGTGCATGGGCACGCGAGCCTCGTGCCGACCGTTGTGACGGGGAACCTCAAGCCCAACGCGCTTCTGAAGCTGAGAGCTTTCCAACTCGAAGGGTTCCTCGACACCGAGATCGGCGGGTACTCCTCTGATGACGATCACCGCCCCGCTCTCGTCTCGGTGGCTCAGCGCCGCGCTCAAGGCAGATACGGCACTTCGTTTACGCGCTCCAATACCGTCATCATCGGAGACTCCCTTGAGGACGTCCGCACGGGACTCGAGGGCGGAGCGGCCGTGATAGGTATCGCGTCAGGCAAGACCAGCGTTGACGAACTGGCAGCCGCCGGAGCTGACGTCGTCCTCGACAGCCTTGAAGACCTTCCTCAACTTCTGGATGCCATCGAGATGCTGACCACTGATGATGCGTGACAGGTCTGGCCTGCACGGGCCTTGACCGCCGATATCACTGGAGTGATATCGGCGCTGCCGTGTGGAACATACGCTGTCACGTGCAGGAAGAGGAACGGGGGCGCGATGCAGAAGCACGGCCGTGTATGCGGTGGCTGTGGCTGCCGTCTCAGCCAGTACAACAAAGAGCCCCTATGCGCCACCTGTGCACGCGGCCAGCGACTCGTTGCCTGCTCTGCCCCTCGCGTTCCGGATACAGTGTGGCGAGAGACCGAAGTTCAAGCCGCCATCGCGGCGTGGGAATTCGGTCGAGTAAGCCGACTCGTTCGCAAAGCGGCCGGCCTGCGCCAGGATGATATTGCGTTCATGACTGGACTGAGCCAGGGGCACGTGTCAATGCTCGAAGCTGGGAGCCGGCGCTTAACAAGCCTTGAAAAGGTCGCGCAGTTCCTCAATGGCATTGGTGCCCCTGACTCGTTTCTTCCAGCACCACTAGGCGGCGTCCAACAGGCGGCGCCGACGCCTCTCACGTCGGAACGTACTTCCCTGAACGAGGGAAATTCTGGAGGCGGGCGGCAGGCATCGGATGCTCGTAATATCGCAGCGCGGGCTGCGGCGCAGTCGTTGCAGTTCGTTGAGGAAATCACGAATAGCAATGTGAGTGATGTTGAGCTCGTAAAGCTGGAAGCCGAAGTCACCCGGCTTGCCACCGAGTACGTGCATGCTCCGTTGCACTCCCTATTCGAAGATCTCTTGTCGACACGAGACAGCATCTTCTCCCTACTCAAAGGTCGACAGCCGCCTCGGCAGGCGCGTGAGCTGTTCCTCCTCGCCGGTACGAGTTGCCTTCTAATAGCGCACGCATCCCAGAACCTGGGAGACGAAGGTGCCGCAATCGCTCAGCTCCAGACGGCGTGGACCTTGGCGGAGCACGCCGATTGCGATGATCTGCGGGCGTGGGTCAAAGGCACAGCTGCCCTATTCGCGGAATGGTCGCCGCGGCAACAAGCTGCCCTGGACTATGCACAGCAGGCCATGCTGCTTGCGTCTGGAGGTGAGACACGGGCCAGGATCGCCGCGATCGAAGCCAGAACCGCTGCTCGCGTCAAAGACTCAGACAGAGCAATCGCCGCGCTCGATGAGCTCAAGCGAGCCCGCGAGCTTCGGGCAGAGCCCGGCGGCCTGACTCGCTTTGGTGGGCTGCTCACCTTCCCGGTGGCCAAGCAGGAGTACTACATAGGTGGCACCTACGCCCTGCTCGGCAAGCACCGGTTGGCAGAAGAACATGCCACCGCAGCGATCCGCCTCTATGAGAGCGGGCCGCAGGAGCTGCGGTCCTACGGCGATGAGGCGCTGGCGCGCCTCGATATCGTGACGGCACGCATCGCCGCGGGCGAAGTCGAGGGTGCCGGCGAGCAGCTCCGACCTATCCTCGAACTGCCCGAAGACCGGCGTATCCGTCAACTTGGCGATGCCATGCATGGGGTGGCTAGGCTTCTTGAGGATCCACGATTCGCCCGCAGCCGACGGGCCCGCGAGCTGGCAGACGAGGCCCGCGGCTATCAGGTCATCGACACCCGAGCGAAGGTCATCGCCTCATGACAACGACGGTCTCTCCTGAGTCCGCCGCCCGTATCGCCTGTCGAGCATCGGGCTTGCCAGACAAGTCCCTCACGCCACTTCATCACCACGCTACCTCCGTGTTCCTACTGGATGCTGAGGATGTGGTGGTACGCGTCAGCCCCGCTGCGCAGCAGGGACGTCTTGAAACCTCTGTGTTGCTCACCCGGTGGCTTGTCGCGAACGGCTTCCCAGCCACGGAGCCTGCGGATGTTCGCCAGCCAGTGGTTTGCGGTCCCTACGCCGTCACCTTCTGGCAGCACTACCCACAGACAGCGTCGGGCACGCCAGCAGCCCACCACCTAGGAAGTCTGCTGAGGTCGCTGCACGATCTGCCGGCCCCGCCTTTCGAGCTGCCGGAATTTCAGCCCCTTTCCTCACTGAAGGTGACCCTCAGCTTCAGTACCTACCTGGCAGTTCCGCAACGAGAGTGGTTGTCGGCTCGGCAGACGCTACTCTTGGAGGCTTACCGGGGTTTGGAATTTCCGCTCGGTTATGGTCATATACACGCCGACGCGTACCCGGGTAACACGCTGTGGGACGCTCCAAGCGTCAGGCTTGGCGACTGGGACGAGGCCGCGATCGGTCCGCGGGAAATCGACTTGGCTAACACATTCCAGGGTGTCCGTTTCGGGCGTAGCGCCAGGGAACTGGATGAATTCAGCCTTCGTTATGGGTACGACATTCGGAATTGGTCAGGGCTCCCTGTCCTTTGCGAAATTCGGGACCTGCATACGCTCGGCTCTTTCATTCGCAGAGCTGACCACGGCGATGAAGCTGCCGCAGGGCAGCTGAATCATCGCATTGCAACGCTCATGAACGAGGATAGCCAAGCTCAGTGGAGTGCCGCATAAGCTTCCTGCGGGTGTGTCGTCTGCTCGCGTCAGCCAGGGCAGAACTCGCACAAGAAGCGAACGCGTCGCGCCGTCGTCAGCCCTTGGCCGTCTCCTCTACGACCCAGGGCAGGTAAGCACCCGATCCGCCTGTCACAGGAAGCAGTTCGTCCCTGAGTCCTGCCGGAGCGGACGAGGTAGGCGCAGGGGTGCCGCGTGGGATGGCGATCGCGACCCACCCGCCCCGCAGTGCAACAGCCCCTTGTGCGCGTGAACCGGTGTGCGGCATTACGGAACTGTGTGGAGGACTTGGCCACTACCATCGCGGCATGGCAGACCCTTCGGAATACGAGCTCGCGGCCTGGCGTGACATCCAACGTTTCAAGGGCCGCCCACTGTCACGACTGATGAGAAACGGTGGCGAGCAAGTGGCCACCGGCGCTGCGGAACTCGGCAAGCGTGCCGCGAAGTATCTGGAGAACCACCCACGGGCTCAATCGGCCGTTTCGCGTGGACAGGAAATCGCTGCCAAGGGCGCTCACAGGGTCAGCGCCGGAGCTCGCGGAGCCGCCGACGCCCTCCCGGACTGGAGCGGCGCGGCTTCTCAGTCCATCCGGAAGACGGTGGGACGGGTCTCGCGAGCGGGACTCTCCTCTGAGCGGGTGGTGGCGCGCCATAAGAAGCGCGGGCACGACGTTGCGTCGCTGGCCGACCTGCGCCGCCTCGACCTCCAGCAGATCGACGCTGTCCGTGGACGAGCAGCGAGCTGGTACTATCCGGCCGGCGCAGCGCTCTCGGGAGCGGGCGCGGGATTGGTGATCTCCGGAGGACAGTTCGTCATCGCCGCCTCCGCTGGCGCCGCGGCAGCGCCTTCGGGAGGTGCGATCGTCGGCGCTTTTACTGCTGATACCGCAGTCGTCCTCGGACTCGCGTCCCGCGCTGTTGGCCAGATCTCGCTGTTTTACGGCTACGACCCCGAAGAGCCTGCCGAGAAGCTCTTCGTGATGTCTGTCGTCAACGCCGGGACGGCGAGCTCGGCCACCGCCAAGAACGCCGCGATGGCTGACATCTCGCGGCTCACCCAAGCTCTCTTCCGCGGCAAGACGTGGAAGACCCTGAACGAGGCGGTTGTCGCCAGGGTCTCCGCGCAGTTCGCGAAGGCGTTCGGCTTTCGGCTCACCAAGGAGGGACTCGGCAAGGCCGTACCCGCAGTCGGCATCCTCGTCGGGGGCACCCTCAACTGGACCACTCTGGAGGGGATCATCGACGCCGCCGAGGTTGCCTACCGGCGGCGGTTCCTCCTTGAGAAGTACCCGCGTCTCGCCGACGAGGAGGCATCCGGTTCATTTCCTGATGTCGGCCCGGACGTCCCAGACGACGCCGACAAGGCGATCAGTGTGCTTGGCGAGCTCGCCGAGGCGGGCGGACCCGATCTCCGCTGAACCGACGCGGTTCACATGTCTTCCGGCGGTCCGAGACGTGCGTGCCCACGGTCGTGCCCTGCGTTTTCTACTCGTATGACCAGACCCGGCCGGTGGATTCGGCCGTCTCGCGGTACTCCTCGACGGGAATTGGGGCCACCCCAGGCCGTATCCGATTCAGCAGTAGAAGACCGCCGAGATGATCGATCTCGTGCGCGATGAGCGGGGCTTCGCCCCGTTCATAGGCCGTGGTCGCGGTGCTGCCGTCCGGCGTGACCGTCTTGACGGTGATCTTCAGGGGCCTGGGGGCCGGGGCCCGTACGTCGAAGAACGACAGACACCCTTCGAACTTCTCGTCCATCTCGTCGGAGGCGGCAGTGATACCTGGGTTGAGGAGCACGATCGGGTCCGCGTGGGGCGGCTGGACGACGGCTGCGGCCCGGCCGATGCCGATCTGTGGGGCGGCCAGGCCCAGGCCCTTGCCGGAGAAGTCGTGCGCGGTGCGGGTCCGTTCCGAGGCGTCGAGGAGTGGGCTGATGACGGTGTCGGCGGTCTCCCGCTCATCTTCGCTTACTGCCTGAGCCACTCGGTCACGGTGCGGATGACGAAGGCTTGGTATTCCTGGCTCTTGGGGTTCAAGTATTGCGGGTCATCGTGGACAGCGAAACCGTGCTGCGAGCCCTCAACGGGCACGAGGTCAACCGGTGCCGTGAACTGCTCGACAGCAACGCGCGAGGACTCGTACGGAACGAGCGTGTCACCCGTGCCGTGCACGATGAGCGTTGGTGCTTGGACCTCCGCGAGTGCTTCATAGGGATTAAGCCAAAACGCCTCGTTGAGAATGGGCCGCCCGTGGCGGAGCGTCGGCGTGAACTGGAGTGCGCCGCGCTCGTTGAGTTCCTGGGCGGCGTCCTGGCTGATGACGTCATCTGTCCAGTACGGTCGACTGTCGATAGTCCGCCGCTTATAGTCCAGCTGTGGGTTGAACAGCACGAGCCGAGTAACTTCGCTCGGTTGTTTTGCGGCGTAGTAGGCGCAGATACCGCCGCCGAAACTCGCGCCCAGCAACGTGATTTGTTCGGCCTGAGTCGCTTTGCGGACGTGCGCAAGCATGATGCGAATGTCGTTGAGGATTGTCGAGAGCGTTAGCTCTTCCTGCTGTCCTTCACTCTCGCCATGGCCGCGTAGGTCAAAACGGAGCGAGGCTATGCCGGCGTCAGCAAGGCCGCCTGCAAGCCGCGTGAAGAAGCCGCCTTCTTCGCGGGTGACGCCGCCGCCGTGCACAAGCACCACGGCCGACGGAGTCGGTTTCTGGGGACGTACAAGGGTGCCCGCCAGGTGCAGGCCGTCAAGGGTGCGAACGCTCACGCTGTTAGTCGCCATGAGGGCAAGCGTAGTTATCAGCTCACGGCGGCAAGGACCTCCGCCATAGAGTCGTAGCTGGCACGCGCTCGCCAGAACACGGCAAACCATCAAGGTCACGGGCACCAGAGCGCCCGAGGTCGTGAGCTGGATCGAGCAGTCCCGTCGAAGGACCTGAAGCGCTACACCCACGCCGACGCACATGACGTCCGCTCGCTGCTCCTGGACATCCACGTTGAGGTGTACGCGAACGATGCCGACCCGTTCCTCTCGTGCAAACGGTTCTCTTACTTCGTGGACCTGTGGTCGGTGCGGGAGGACTGGCTGTGGGTTTCTTCTTCGGCGAGGCGTCGTTGGCACACGAGACCGCATGCACACTGCGGGATCTCGGTGATCACCAGCGGGCGATCAAGGAGTTCCGGCGCTCAGTGCGCACGCGTGGAACTGCGTTCCGGCAGACGCACGCGGTGACCCTCGGGTACATGGGCGCGACGCAGATCGCACAAGGTGGCGTCGAAGAAGCCTGCGCGATATGGACCAGCGTCCTGGACGCTATGGAGGACGGGATCTACTCCGGCCGTGCGCGGCAGAGGGTCGTCGAGATGCGACAACTTCTGTCACCCTACCGGAAGCGCGGCCTCCCCGCGGTAGGCTTGCTCGATGCCCGCGCGGCGGCGTATCTGGCCCAAGTAGATTGATTGCAAGTGTCGTTGAGACGGAGTCGAAAGGCTGGGGCCATGACCTTGGAGATCAATCCGATCGGGGAAGTCGTCGCGGGCCGTAGGGAGGTCGCTGATGACTATTGGGGTGGCATCGAGTCGGTAATTCAGCTCGATGAGGATGAGTTTCCACTCGACTCAGTGCAGGGCCTGCGTGAATTCTCTCATCTGGTGGTCGTGTGGCACTTCGACCAAGCGTCCCCGAGCGACATCGAGTACCACGCCCGCAGCCCGCGCGGAAACCCGCAGTGGCCGGCAACAGGCACCTTCGCGCACCGCAATCACCGGCGCCCCAATCAACTCGCGCAGTCCTTCCCCCGCCTGTTGGGAGTCGACGGCCTCCGTCTGCGGGTGACCGACCTGGATGCCGTGGTCGGTACGAAGATTTACGACCTGTCTCCGTTCTTCATTGAGATGGGGCCGCGCGGCCCGGTTCACGAGCCCGCATGGCCTGGCGAGATGCTGGAGAACTACTGGGCAGAGAAGGGTTGACCCTCGGTGCTCGGCAGGGGGCCTCCAGTCGCTCGCCGAGACTCAGCCGACGGTGAGGGCCAGGAAGGCGCGGACGGTCCTGACATGCTGGGCGGCATGGCGACTCTCGATGGAAAGCCCATGTCCGCAGACGACTTGCTCCCCCTGGCACTCACCAACTTCGGTCACTTCACGTCCATGCGCGTCGATGGCGATGGCAGCATCCGGGGCCTGAGGCTGCACATGGAACGGCTCGTACGCGACTGCAAGACCGTGTGGGGCGCGGATCTGGACACCGCGCTCGTTCGCGAGTACGTCCGCCGGGGCCTGGAGGGACAGAGCGGCCCGTGCGTCGTCCGAGTCACGATCTACGACCCGAAGGTCGAGATGGGACACCCGGCCGACGCTGACGAGCCGCACATCCTGGTGTCGGTGCGCGGTGCCGGCGCCCTGCCCCCGGAGCCGCTGCGCGCCATGAGCGTGCCGTACGAGCGCGACCTGCCGGAGGTGAAGCACGTCGGTCTCTTCGGTGCCCTGCACGCCCGTGGGACAGCGCAGCGCGCGGGGTTCGGCGACGCGCTGTTCGTCGGCCGCGACGGTCTCGTGAGCGAGGGCGGCACCTGGAACGTTGCCTTCATCGATGGCAACGGGACTGTGGTGTGGCCGCAGGCCCCCGTGCTGCCCGGTGTGACGATGGCCCTCCTTCAGAAGAACGCCAACGGCGTTGAGCACCGCACTGTCCCCGTCACCATCGACCAGGCCAAGCGTATGGCGGCGGTCTTTGCGACGAACACCAGCATCGGGGTACGCGCCCTGTCGGCGATCGACGACAAGGAACTGCCGACTGTTCACCCTGTGCTGAGCGCGCTCCGCGAGATGTACCTGTCCATCCCCGGTGAGACCCTGTAGCTGTACCGCCCAGCGGCTGGCCATGCTGTGCGCGGCTTCCCGGACGGGACGCCCATCCCGAGCGAACCACGCGCGGCCGGTTCACCGTGCCACCTCCGTTGTCACATGAAAGAGACGGCATACCCGTGCCGCCGGATCACGACTACCTTGCAGGCATGACCTTGGTCCGGCCTTCCAGCCGTCTCGATCGCCTCTCCGATGCGCCTGGCGAGCTCTTCGTTTACGGCACGCTTCAGTTCGCTGTCGTCCTCGAAGCTCTGTTGGGGCGAGTACCGGCCTACATTCTTGCTTCCGCACCGGGGTGGCGCGCTGCCGTGCTCGAAGGCCGGGTCTATCCCGGACTCGTTGCCGCGCCCGGAACCGCCGCGGCCGGCCTCTTGCTCACCGACCTGACCGACCAGGAATGGACGTTGCTCGACTCGTTCGAGGACAACCGGTACGAGTTGCGGGAGGTGGCTCTCTCGACCGGCGGCAACGGGTTGGCGTACATCTGGCCGGACGGGGAGGTGCGGCCAGAGGACTGGGACCGAGCCGAATTCGAGAGTCTGCATCTTCAGGCTTACGCCGCTCGGTGTGCCCGGATCGGCCCGAGGTTGGCCGCAGGCGAGCCCAAGGGCGAGTAGGCAGTCCGGCGCCAGGCTGGTCAGGCGTTGCAACCCTCACCAGCACAAGCGGTTCACGACTACCTTGCTGATATGACGATCTCGGCTGTACCCGCCCGTGCCGTATTAGAAGAAGCCTGCGCTCTTGCAGACTTCGACCCCGCAGGCGCCGAGCCTGTCCGCCTCGCCGAGAATGAGATCTGGCGTCTCGCCAGCAATGTAATCGTCCGTATCGCCCGCGCTGGCCAGTGGAAGGCAGCCTTGCGTGAGGTCCTCGTGGCCCGGTGGCTCGCCGACAACGGAGTGTCGGCCGTGCGAGCGTTGCCGTTTGAGCAGCCCATCGAGGCCGGAGGCCAGCCCGTGACCTTTTGGGCCGAGCTCCCGCCGCACGAGATCGCCAACGTCATGGACGTCGTGACGCTGCTGAAGCAACTTCACCCATTGCCGGTGCCGGACCTGCCGCTCGACCGGCTGGACCCGTTCGTCCGGGTGTCTGAGCGGATCAAGGCGGCCACGTCGCTGTCGGAGGACGATCGCGCCTGGTTGCGGGACCGGCATGCGGAACTTCGCGAGCAGTGGGAGCGCCGGCCCCAGGGCCTGCCCGAGTGTGTCGTACACGGTGATGCGTGGGTGGGCAACGTCGTACGTACGACGGACGGGCCGGTACTGCTGGACTTCGAGCGGGCCTCCGTCGGGCCGCCAGAATGGGATCTGGTCTCGATCGCGGTCAAGGTGTCCACGACCGGTACTGTCACCGCAGCGGAGTATGCCGAGTTCTGTGCTGCGTACGGCATGGACGTCACACAGTGGGAGGGGTATGACCTCCTCGCTGGAGCCCGTGAGTTGCGCATGACCACCTATGCGGCCCAGCACGCCGCAACGCGCCCGGTGTGGCAAGCCGAGGCACAGTACCGCGTCGACTGCCTGCGCGGCCGTGCCGAGCCGCGTCCCTGGAGCTGGAAAGGGATCATGTGATGTATTCCATGCATCCGGTCGGACGTTCTGGCCCACGCCTTGCTGTGCGTGAACTCGCCCTTGAGGACGTGGATGCGGTGCTGGCCATCTACGGCAGCCCCGAAGCTACGGAGCACCTGTCGTTCGAACAGCGTAGCCGTGAAGAGGTGACCCAGATGGTGGCCAGGTCGATCGCCTCGGCGAGGGCGACTCCGCGCAACGAATACGCTCTCGCCGTCATCGAACGGGACACGAACGAGCTGATCGGGTTCGGCCGTCTCGCTGCCGATCCGCATCAGCAGCGAGCAGCCACCACGGGCTTCGCGCTGCGTCCAGATGCCTGGGGCGTCGGATACGGCGTGGAGATGGTGCGGTTGCTGCTCAGCGTCGGCTTCGACGATTTGGGCCTTCACCGCATTTGGGGAGCGCGGTCTCCTCTTAACGGCGCTTCGGCCAAGACGATGGCGGCTGTCGGGATGGTTGAGGAAGGAGTGATCCGCGAGCACGTTTTGAAAGCTGGCAGATGGCGGGACTCCGTAGTGCACGCGATCCTCGATCGAGAGTGGCAGTCCACCACGCCGGTGTAGGACTCCTTCCGAACCCTGGGGTTAGCAAAAAGGGGAGCCGCATTGCCGCCCGATGCCGTGGCTCAGACGCGGACGTCGGCCGGTCGGCGAACAACCCGGCGTCGTCAAAAGCAACCGGACGCTCATCCTCCGGCTTACTTTGCGGTCGATTCGTCGACCACCCACGACAGGTAGGCGTCGGACCCGCCAACAATTGGCAGGACGACCCACTCCGGAACCTCATAGGTGTGTTCCTGGGCCACCCAAGTCTCAAGCTCCGGCAGACGATCGGAGGACGTCTTATATGAGATCCGCCATTCGCGGGTGGTTTCGATCCTTCCCTTCCACCAGTAGACCGCGGTCAACGGCGGGTCAATGTGGGCGCCAGCGGCTAGATGGTTCTCGACTGCGCCTCGCGCCAGGACCATCGCTTTGTCCTCGTCGTCGATGGTCGTCTGTGCGACAACGATCTCGTCCGCCATGCAACTGGCCTGCCTTCCTCGTCGGCGTACCTCGACACTATCCAGCCCATCTGCCAATCCTCCACGCCTCATGATTCGTAGCACAGGCACTCCTTGCGGACGAGCTACTCGGTGCATGTGGCGTGGATCCTGGCTTCGTTCTCGGCTAGGGGCTCGGCGAGCTTTGCGAGTAGTTCCACGTTCTCCTCGAGCCGAATGCGCAGTTCGGCCGGGTTGTTGCAGCCGGGCCAATCCTCAACGTTTCCATGGTCCGGATTTGTGTCTGAAGCGAGGCGATTGTCGCCGAGATCCCAGCTCTGCCTGGGCCGATCGAGCCGGTGACCTACCCGCCCGGCGCCGGTCCGCCGGCCGCCCAGGCTTGAGCGGCCGCGAGGTTCGGCGCGGTGCCTTCGGGCACGTATGCGAAGCCGTCCCAGGGCTCCAGGACCCGCGGTTCCTCCGGCCGCACGTGGGTGGCCCCGCCGCCGACGGGCCGGTGTCGGCGGTAGACGTCCATCGGTGCACACCTGCGCCGGTGGTAGGGAGCGAGTGGGTCGTCGGGGTCGATGCTAGGGGCCGCGCTGGACGGCTGGTCCGGCGGTCCGGGACGGGCGTGCCTGCCCACGGTGATGCCCTGCCTCTTCTACTCATATGACCAGGCCCGGCCGGTGGCTTCGGCCGTCTTGCGGTACTCCTCGACGGGGATCGGGGTCATTCCGGGCCGTATCCGAGTCAGCAGCAGAAGACCGTCAAGGTGATCGATCTCGTGCGCGATGAGCCGGGCTTCGCCCCGTTCGTAGACCGTGGTCGTGGTGCTGCCGTCCAGCGTCACCGCCTCGACGGTGATCCGCAGGGGCCTGGGAACCAGGGCCCGTACGTCGAAGAACGACAGGCAGCCTTCGAACTTCTCGTCCATCTCGTCGGATGCGGAAGTGATACGAGGGTTGAGGAGCGTGATCGGATCGGCGCCGGGCGGCGTGACGACGGCTGCGGCCCGGTCGATGCCGATTTGCGGGGCGGCCAGGCCCAGGCCCTTGCCGGAGAAGTCGTGTGCGCGGCGGATGCGTTCCATGGCGTCGAGGAGTTGACCGACGACGGCGTCGGCCTGCTTCCGCTCGTCCGGGAGTCCAAAGGAGCGGCCGGGCTCGGCCAGGATGGGGGCGCCGTACTGGACGATGCCGAGGTCGCGCATCTGTTGGCTGGGTCGCACTCGGATCATCCCCCTTCGTGGACGGTCATCGGGATTCTGCCCCGCGGTGTGCTACGAGGCGGCTCGTTTCGGCCTCGACGGCCGATGCGGGCCCGCGGTTTCACATCATGTGATGGTGCCGGTGGTGAGGGCCAGGGCGTGTGCCTGGACTTCGGGGTTGGTGGCCAGAGCTGCATCGGCGAGGAGGTGGAGACGCCAGTACAGCTCCAGGCGTCGCTGGTCGGCTGGAGCGGGCCCGTGGGTGAGCACGGGCTGAGGTGAGAGCAGGCGTAGACGTACGGCGAGGCGGGCAAGGTCGGACGTCGGGTCGCCGAAAGCGGCGAGTTCCCAGTCCAGCAGTACACGTGGGCCCTCTGGGACGCGGACGAGGTGTCCGAGCTGAAGGTCGTGGTGGAGCAGCCGGTGCTCGATGTCGAGATTCACTCGGTCGAGGTCTTGGCGGAGGGCTGCTGCGACGGTAACGAGATCGGGTGCCGTGGCTGTGTACAGGTTCAGGCGGTCGTGGAGGTAGTCGCGCCAGGTGTGGTGGCGGGTGGCTCCGGCGAGGCGCCCGAAGTGCGTTCCGGGGATGGCATGGACTGCGGCGAGGGGACCGGCGAGTTCATCCAGGAACCGGTCGGCGGGGACGGGCTCGGCCTGGACGACGCTCTGGGCGGTCCAGGCCGGCTGCATTTCGATGTCAGCGTGCAGCAGGCGGGGGCTCGGGACCCGGTGGTGCGTGAGGAGGGCTAGAGCGGCGGCCTCGTTGGCGGCACGGGCAGGGTCGCTGTAGTGCTTGAGGATGTACGGCTCGTGCCGCCGATGTGCCAGACGCGGACGCTGGCAACGGCGGCGGTCAGCAGCGGTGCGCCGATGAGCCAGGCGGTTTTCGTCACATGGCCCTTGCCGCACAAGCCAGATAGACTCGCCGGAGTCCGGCAACGGGCACCCGGGTCGTCGCGGTCATAGGCGGCAAGTGGATTGATTCGTCGTCCCCTGGGAGGCCCCGTCATGCTGTCCACGCCGCTCACGGCGGACCGTCGGCTACCCAGTGGAATCCGCTCTGCTCACTCGTCGAGTGTGCCGGTGCCTTCTTCACCCTCAAGGCGAGCGTGTGTTCCTCCATCGCTACAACTTCTAGGCCATCGGCGTCCTCCACATTCGGATGCGCGGGCGTTGCGTATCGCAGTGTTGTCGTCTGTCCGGTTCACACCCAATGGGCTGGCGGTTCGAGGCCGTCTTCCCAAGCATTGAATCTTCGGCTCTTCTGAGGATTCGTGACGGCTGCGCCGCGCTTCCGGTCCGCGGGCAGGCCCGATTGATCGACCGGGGATCAAGGGGGCTCCTCATGCCTGAGCACGCGCTCGACTCGCCGGTGACGGTGAAGGACCTGCGTCGCCGGATCGGTGATCTGTCCTTACAGTTACGCACTTCGGGGACGCAGAAGCCGGCGGAGCCTCGGTTCGTCGACTACGACATGATCCGGTTGCCGCACGGTGACGTTGTCGGCCGTAAGAAGGTCATCGTCATGTCGGGCGGCTGCTCGGTGCCGACCTGCACGATGTGCCCTTTCACCAATCTGAACAACTACGGCATCCACGGCGGGACCTCGCGCGAGAGTCTGCTGGATCAGGTACGTCACACCCTGGAACGGACCGAGGGCGAGCCGTCGTACGAGGTGCTCTCCCTCTACAACGACGGCAGCTTCTTCGCCCCACGGGAGATCCCGCGGAACGTCCAGGTGGAGATCGCCCGGCTGGTCGCGGCGGCCGGGGTGAAGCGGCTGGTGGTGGAGTCGCTGCCGCAGTTCGTCACCGAGCGAGCGCTGACCCCGTTCGTCCAGGCCCTGGGCGAGGTGCGGCTGGAGATCGGGATCGGTTTGCAGTCCGCAGACGCGCTGGTGCGCGAGACGCTGGTGAACACCCGGATCTCCCAGGTCTCCTTCGAACGAGCGCTGATGGTGATGGCCGGCCTGGGAGTGGATCCGAAGATCTACCTGATGGTCAAGCCGCCGTTCCTGACCGACGGCGAGGCCGTGACCGACGTGGTGCAGTCGGTCGACTACCTGACCGGGCTCGGGGTCCAGGGGATGACGCTGTGCCCGACACGGGTGTCGCGGAACACGGTGGCGTGGGAGCTGTGGCAGGCCGGGCAGTACACGCCGCCGAACCTGTGGACCGTGGTGGAGGCGATCCGCCGGGTCCATGAGCGGCTCGCGGTGCGGGTGGCGTGCGTGAACCTGCGGGGGACGGACTTCGAGTCGGTGTTCCCCGACGCCTGCCCGGTCTGCGCGGACAAGGTGGTGGACGCGCTGATGCGGTTCGGAGAAACGGGCGAGGCCGACGACCTGCCCGAGGACTGCGCGTGCAAGCCGCCACTGGAGGTGGCCGGGATCGACCACGCGGCCGTCACCGCCCGCGCGGCCCGGCAGTTGGACGTTCTGGAGCGGTCGGGTGTCTGAGCAGGCCGCCGCGGCGGCCTGCGGGTTACCCCCGCACCACACGGTGCGAAGTTTCGACCTGGACCCGCTGGGGGCCCTGGAGGAAGGACATCGTCGGCACGGGCCGGTCTTTCGGATGGCGGTCGACGGGCACGAGACGGTGCTGGTGGGCACCTGGGCGGGGCTGGTTGAGCTGTTCGCCGGCGAGCGCGGTTGTCTGGAGGTGCTCAACACCCCGCTGGTGCATGACCTGTTCGGCCGCGCCCTGTTCAACCTCACTGGTGAGGGGCACGCAGAGGCCCGGCGCAGGCTGCGGCCGGCGCTGTCGGGCCGGGCGCTGCCTGGCTACTTGCCAGCCCTGCTGGAGGTGACGGATCCAATAGCAGCCCGGTGGGCGCAGCACGGCGTGGGAGATCTGTACACGGAGGTGCGGGCGCTCACCGGCTCTTTGAGCGCTCGGGTACTGCTCGGCATCGCTCCCGAGACGGCGGACGCGGCCGTGTTCGCCGCCGTGTTCGAGCCGTTCGTCGCCGGGTCCGGCGCTCCGCCAGGACGGGACCGGTTCATGACCGGCCGGTACTGGGCGGGGCGTGCAGCCCGTCGGCGGTTGCACGCCCTGTTCACCCGCCGGGCGGCTGCGGCTGTCGCCGAGCCTGGTACGGACTCGGCGTTGGCAGGTCTGGTGGCCGCGTTCGCGGATGCGTCACAGGCGGTGGGCCCGCTGCCGGATCACCTGTTGGCGCTGCTGATCGCGGCGAGGGAGACGACGGCGAGCCTGATCACCTGGTGCCTGGTCGAGTTGGCCGGCAACCAGCAGCACGCGGTGCTCGCGCAGACGGAGGCGCACGTGGCCGTGGCTACGCCGGAGGTGCTGGCGCGGCGGGATGCCGTGCCCGTTTTGCGGGCGGTTCTCGCCGAGGCTCAGCGTCTGCACTCGCCGAACCTGCTCTCGTTGAGGGAGGCGGTGTGCCCGGTGGACCTGGGCGGCTACCGTATCCCGGCCGGTACCCGGGTGGCGTACTCCACGTCGGCCGGGCACTTCGACCCCGAGGTCTTCCCGCAGCCGCATACGTTCCGACCGCGGCGGTTCCTGGACGGCGACGCCCGCGGGGCGCGGCTGTGGGCGTTCGGCGGCGGCGCGCACGCCTGCCTGGGCCGGCCGCTCGCCGAGTTGATGGCTCTCACCGTCATGGCCTCGGTCCTTCACCAGGGCGTGCCGCGGCTGCCCGGTGGGCCGCCCAGCCGGATCCGCTACCGGCCGGCCAAGGCCCCACTCACGGCGGTGCCGCTCGTCCTCGACCGTCAGGAGATCGCTTCGTGACCCGCACCCCGCCCGACGCGCTTACCGCCTTGCGGCAGGCGGCAGCCCACCACGACGCTGCCCGGCACCGGCTGCATCTGGTGCCGAGCGAGAATGGGCTGTCGCTGGCCGCCCGCGTGCCGCACCTGACGGAGGCCGCCGTGCGGTACGCCTTTCCCGGCCCCGACGGCGGAGGCGAGAACTGGGCGTGGCCGGGACGGCAGGATCTGGTCGATATCGAGCGTGCCGCGGCCGTGCGGATCGGCGCGCAGCTGGGCGCGCGCCACGTGAACCTCAAGCCGGTGTCGGGGGTTTCGGCGCTGACGGTGGCGCTCTCCGCGCTGGCCTGCCCCGGGGCGAGGGCGTTCAATCTGGCGGAGCGCGACGGCGGGCACGGCTCGACCCGCTTCATCGGTACCCGGCTGGGCCTGCAGATGGAAGATCTGCCGGTCGACCCGGCCACGTCCACCCTCGACCTAGACGCCCTCGCCCGTCTGCTGGGTGGCCAGCCGCGGCCGGAACTGGTGTACCTGGACGCGTTCATGTGCCTGTTCCCCGTGGACTTGTCAGGGCTGCGCGAGGTGGTCGGCCCCGACACGTTGATCCACTACGACGCCTCCCACACGCTGGGCTTGATCGCGGGCGGCGCGTGGCAGAACCCGCTCGCGGAGGGCGCGGACAGCCTCGGCGGCTCCACCCACAAGACCTACCCGGGCCCGCACAAGGGACTGCTGGCCACCAACGACGCCCAGCTCGCGGCCCGGCTAGATGAGCACGCCTCGCACTTCGTCTCCCATCACCATCCGGCCGACGTCGTCGCCCTGGCCGTAGCCGCCGCCGAGATGGACGCCTGCGGCGCCGCGTACGCGGCGGCCACCGTCGCCAATGCCCGCCGTATGGGAGCGGGGTTGGCCGAGCGCGGGTTCACGGTGTGCGGGGAGAAGGGCGGGTTCACCGACTGCCATCAGCTGTGGATCGACATCGCCCCGCTGCTGGCCGCCGAGGAAGCCTCCCGTCGGCTGTTCGAGGCGGGGATCGTCGTCAACGCGATCCCGTTGCCGCACATCACCGCCCCGGCGGGGCTGCGCCTGGGCCTGCAGGAGGTGTCCTGGGCCGGGATGGACGCGGCAGGGATCGACGAGCTCACCGACATCTTCACCGCCGTGCTGCGCGACGGCCGCGACCCGGCCGCCGTGGCGGCGCGCACGCGCGCCCTGGTGGAGGCGCACCAGGGCGACGGGGCCGACGAGCAGGTCCTGCGCGTTGCTCTGGCGGCCGTCGGAGCCGGGGGTGCTGTGTGAGTCCGGAGCAACTCCCTGTCCGGGGCGCCTTCCTTGGCCCCGTGCACATTGTGGACACGTTCGAGATCCACTCGGACTGCCGGCACTTCGCCGGCGGGAGACCCTGCCGCCACTGGCGCCCGTGCCACGGCTGCCCGCATCACGACCCCGTCGACCACCGGGTCCTGATCGTGATGCTCGGCCTGCTGGGGGACATGCTGATCGCCTCCCCCCTTCCCGCGCGGATTCGCGCCGAGAAGCCCGGCGCGCACATCACCTGGCTGGTGGACGAGGCGTGCGCGCCGATCCTGCGGATGAACCCGTACGTGGACGAAGTCCTCGTCCACGACTGGGAGGCCGCCGCCCAGCTGCCGTCGCGCCGTTTCGACGCGGTGTACTCCTTCGAGCGGACTCCGTCCGCGGCGGCGCTGGTCGACCGCATCGACGCCGGGCACAAGGCGGGGCTCGCCTTCGGCGGCCCCGACCACGTCCTGTATCCGATGGGCGCGGCGGCGATGCAGTTCTTCCGGCAGAACACCTGGAACGACTACCGCACGATCGGCAACCAGCAGACGTGGACGGAGCTGTACTTCGCCGTCGCCGGCTACACGTATGCGGGCGAGCCGTACGTCCTGGAAGTGCCGGAGGCCGCCCGGCGGCGCGCGGCCGGGCTTCTCGGGGAGCGGACCGGTCCCAGGGTGTGCCTGAATCTGGGTGGGTCGCTGCCGACGAAGCTGTGGCCGGCGCGGCACTGGGCCGAGCTCGGCGACGCCCTCGTCGACCACGGGGCGCAGCTAGCCGTCCTCGGCGGCCCGAGCGACCGCGACGCGTGCGAGGCCCTGGTGCGGCACCTGCGGCTGCGGGGTGCCGACGAGTCCCGGGTGGCGTACGCGCCGCTCAGCCTGGAGGAGGCCGCCGCGCTGCCGGGCCTGGTCGACGCGGTGGTGACCGGGGACTCCTTCGGCTTCCATCTCGCGCTCGCACACAAGAGGCCGGCCGTGCTGCTGCTCGGGCCGAGCAACGGTGCCGAGGTCATCCCCAAGCACGTGACGAACGTGACCGCGCTGCGCTCGATGCTGGCGTGCTCGCCGTGCGCCCACCAGGTTGCCTGCGGCGGGGTCGGCGGCTGCATGGACACCATCGACGTTCCGGCCGTCCTCAAGGCCACCCTCGACCACCTGACCTGACCACTGTCTGAACCCGCCCCGCGCCGTGGGGTGTTGGGCGACTGCGAGGAGGAGCACACGTTGGGAACCGTGCTGGGACTGGGCGGCCCGTACTACCACGATGCCTCCGCCTGTCTGGTCATCGACGGCCGCATCGTGGCCTTCGCCGAGGAAGAGCGGTTCTCCCGCCGCAAGCACCACAAGGACTCCCGCTCCTGCGCGGTGGCCGCGGCGTACTGCCTGTCCGAGGCCGGCATCACCCTCGACCAGGTCGACGAGATCGCCATCGCGTTCAACCCCGCCTGGCCCGAGCCGAGCGACACGTGTACGGACATGGAGCTGATCGCCGAACTCCTCGACCCCAGCCTGTTCGGCCATCACCGGCCCCGGCAGGTCACCGTGATCGAGCACCATCTCGCGCACGCTGCCTCGGCGTTCCACCCTGCCGGGTTCGACGAGGCCGCCGTCCTGGTGGTCGACGGTTCCGGCGACGGCATTTCCGCCACCCTCGCCCACGGCACTACCAGCGGGCTGAAGGTCCTGCGCCAGTTCCCCTTCTCCCAGTCCCTGGGCTGGTTCTACGAGACGGTCGCCGAACACCTCGGGCTCGGGGACTGGACCAGCTCCGGCAAGCTCATGGGCCTGGCCGGCTACGGCAACCCGAACCGCTACCAGCTGGACTTCCTCACGCCCCAGGCCGGGGGCTACCACCTGGACCTGTCCCGCTACGGGATCCGCCCCGACGAACCGGTCGAGGACCAGTACACCGACCTGCGCTACTACCGGCGTCTGAAGGCCGCGTACGCCGCCGCGTACACCGGCCTCGGCATCCCGCCCCACCGTCGCGCCCGCACCTACAGCGGGGGACGCGTCGTGCCCGACACGGGCTTTGGGCCCGAGCACGCCGACCTTGCCGCCTCGGCGCAGCACCTGCTGGAGCAGTGCCTGGCCGAGCTGGCCCGCGAAGTCCTCACGCTCACCGGGTCCCGGCGTCTGTGTGTCGCGGGCGGGGTCGGCCTGAACTGCTCCGCCAACGGCCGCCTTGCCGCCCTGCGCGGCGTAGATGAGCTGTTCGTCCAGCCAGCCGCCGGGGACGCCGGGTGCGCCCTCGGCGCCGCCCTTGAGGTCGCGGTGCGGCGCGGCGACCTGACGCTGCCCGGTGAGGCGATGACCACCGCCGCCCTCGGCCCCGCCTTCGACCCAGCTACTATCCGCGCGACCCTCAACGACTACGGCCTGGCCTTTCGCGACCACGGCGACGACCTGCCGACCGTGGTGGCCGGGCACCTGGCTCTCGGGCGCACCATCGGCTGGTTCCAGGGGCGCATGGAGGCCGGGCCCCGTGCGCTCGGCCGGCGCAGTATCCTCGCCGATGCCCACCACACCCGGACCCGCGACCACATAAACGACCGCATCAAGCACCGGGAGCGGTGGCGGCCCCTTGCCCCGGTCCTCCTTCAGGAGGCTGCGGCCGACCTGATCGGTACGAGCGCCCCTCACCCGTTCATGATCGTCGCCCGGCAGGCGACCGGGGCCGCGCACCAGGTGATCCCGGCCGCCGTCCACACCGACGGAACGCTGCGCCCGCAGACGGTCGCCCGGGATGACGCCGCCCCGTACGCGCGCCTCCTCGCCTCGTTCGCCGAGCAGACCGGCCGGCCGCCCGCGCTGCTGAACACCTCGTTCAACCACGAGGCCGAACCGATCGTGTGCACCCCCCGCGACGCAGTCGCCACCTTCGCGGCCAGCCCCCTGGACGCACTCGCCATCGGCCCGTTCCTCGTACTCAAGGAGCAGCCGAACTGACTGTCCGACACCACCCGTTCACGGCCGGTAGGTTGAGGGCCGGCCCCGTGGCCATCATCCCGCATCAAGCGAACAGGACCGATTCGCGATGACCAGCACCACCCCTGCCCCTTCCGAACTGCCGGCAGCCGACCGGCTGCGCGCCCAGCACGGCACGGCGCTCACCCTCGGCGAGGACTGCGACCTGCCCGACGACCTCGTGATCGAGCTCGACACCGGCGCCCACCTGACAATCGGCGACCGGGTCTGCATCCGGCGCGGGTCCACCATCCAGGTCCACCGCGGCGCCACCGTCACCATCGGCAACGACGTCGCCATCGGGGAACACACCTTCATCTCCGCCATGGCCGGCATCAGCCTCGGCGACGGCGCGGCCCTGTCAAACATGGTCGACCTCCACGACCACAACCACCGCGTACGCACCGCCGCGAACGTGCCCACCGGGCAACTCGTGCCGTGGGCGTCCGGATTCGAGGCCGCGCCGATCATCATCGAGCCGGGCGCAACCCTGTCGAACAAGGTCACAGTCACCGGCGGCGTCCGCATCGGGGCGAACGTCCTGGTCGGGGCCAACGCGGTCGTCGCACACAGCATCGCCCCCGACACGGTCGCCGCCGGCGTCCCGGCCGCAGTGCGCCGCCACTTCGACGGCGCCCCCGTCGCGAGCGAGGACCGGCGCACCCTGACCGTGGGGTTCTTCGGGACGAGCATCATGGAACACCTCGAAGCGTTCAACGCGCAGATGACCACCCAGGCCAACCTGCCCGAGGTCGGCTCCAAGGTCACCGTCGAGGGCTGGCATCAGCGCGGCTGGGTGCACCGCCTCACGCTCTCCCTGCGCGCCGCCCACGCCCACATCGGCTTCGACATCCGCAATCATGGCGAGGGAGGTGCCACGAGCCGGGACATCGCCTCCCTCGTGGAAGCTGACAGGGCGACCACCGGCACCGACTACGACCTCGTGTTCCTCGGCTGCGGCATCAACGATGTCTGGCGTCGTTTCCAGAACCGGCTGTCCGAGGCGGTCGACCTCGATGAGTACACCCGGCACATCACCACCATGCTGGAACAGCTGACCGGCTACTCCCGGCAGATCGTCGTCATCAGCGAGACCCCCTTCGGCCCGATCGAGGACCCCGGGACCGTTGCCGCCATGAACACCGAACTCGCCCGCTACAACGAGGCTGCCCGCAAGGCCGCCGCCGCTCACGGCGCACTGTTCCTGGACGTGTGGACCCCGTTCACTGCTGTCGCCCGTCACCTGCCCGCCGACGATCAGGCAGGCGGCGTGTGGAGCGACGGCGTCCACCTCACCGAACTCGGCGACACCGTGCTGCTCCAGCACGCCGAGCGCCTCCTCGCCGAACATCGCATCGTCGACAAGCTCCTGGACTATCCGCTCTTGGAGCGCGACCGCGCACTGACCGCGTACGGCCCGCTGTTTGCCCGCTACCGGCCCGCCGCGTCCTAAGCACTCAGGGTGCCGGCGCTGGTCGGCGAGCGCCAGCACCCCGGCAACCGCCCCGACGCTGTCTACTTTGTCCTTCGAGGGAGTTGATCGTGCCCCAGCTGGGCCGCGCGCACATACAGGCGCTCGCCGTTGCGTTACCCCTGCTTGATGTCGCCCGCCTCCAGGCATGGGGCAGCCTCCTCGCCGGACGACTGCCCGCGGGCGGGCGACTGCTCGTCGCGGGCAACGGCGGCTCGGCGGCCGAGGCCCAGCACCTCACCTCCGAACTCGTCGGCCGCTTCCGCGCCGAGCGGGTGCCCATGTCCGCCATCGCGCTGCACGCAGATTCCTCTTCGGTGACCGCCATCGCCAACGACTACGGCGCCCAGGAGGTCTTCGCCCGGCAGGTCCGCGCACACGGTCGCCCCGGCGACGTCCTACTCCTGATCTCCACCTCCGGCGCCAGCCCCAACGTGCTCGCCGCAGCCCAGGCGGGCCGGGAACTCGGCCTCACCGTCTGGGCGCTGACCGGCCCCGCACCGAACCCGCTTGCCGAGGCCAGCGATCAGGCGGTGTGCGTGGACGCCGAGCAGACCGCCACTGTCCAGGAGTGCCACCTGGTGGCCGTGCACCTTCTTTGCGCAGCCATCGACGCTCACCTCGTCGGGCCAGCCGCGTCCAACGATGAACAGCTGGACGGCATGCGCCGGCTCGTGGTGGTTGGTGACGTGCTGCTGGACCGCGACATCACAGGCACGGCCGACCGCCTCTCACCGGAGGCCCCTGTACCGGTCATCGCCGACACGCAGGCCATCGACCGTCCGGGCGGCGCCGGACTGGCCGCCGTCCTGGCCGCCCGGGAGCCGGGCTGGCGCGTCACCCTGGTGTGCGGTCTTGGACAAGACACCGCTGGGGCCCGGGTTCGCACTCTGCTCGACCAAGCAGGCGTTGAGGTCGTCGACCTGGCCGCCGCTGGCACCACCCCGGTCAAGACCCGTATCCGCGTCGCCGATCGCACCCTGCTCCGCTTCGACACGGCCACCACCCCGCTGCGGCTCGGCCCGCTTGCGGACATCGCCCGCGCCCGGCTGGACGAGGCTGCGGCCGTGCTGGTGTGTGACTACGGGCGTGGCATCGGCGCACACGACGAACTCCGCCAGGCCCTCACCGACGCGGCCCGCCGCTGCCCGCTGGTGTGGGACCCGCACCCCAAGGGGGCCGAGCCGGTCCTGGGGACGGCCCTGGCCGTCCCGAATGCGGACGAAGCCCAGGCCCTGACGGGGGACAGTGGGCCGCGGGAGCTCGGCGACGACGTCGGGCGGGGCGTGCGGCTTCTGGCCGCGTGGCCGGTCAAGCAGGTCGCCGTCACTCAGGGGCGCAACGGCGCGGTCCTGATTGCAGGCCCCGACTCCCACCCCCTGGTCGTCCCGGGCCGCCCGGCCGCTGGGGACACCTGTGGGGCCGGTGACCAGCTGGCGGTCACCGCAGCCGTGATGCTCGGTGCCGGACGGCTGCCGTCACACGCCGTGGCCGCGGCCGTCGAGGCTGCGACCAGCTACGTCCAAGCAGGCGGCCCCGCCAGCCTGTACGTCCCGCAGTCCGATGGCCCGTCGGCGCCCCTGGAGCTGGCCGCGCGGGTACGAGCGCGCGGCGGGAAAGTCGTGGGAGCAGGCGGCTGTTTCGACCTGCTGCACGCCGGACACCTCTCCCTCCTGCACCAGGCTCGCCGCCTGGGAGACGTCCTGGTGGTGTGTATCAACAGCGACGACTCCGTCCGCCGGCTCAAGGGGCATGACCGCCCGGTCGTCGGTGAACGCGAGCGCGCCGCGCTGCTGGAGGCACTGGACTGCGTGGACGGCGTGCTCGTCTTCGGCGAGGACACCCCCGAGAAGGTGCTGGCCGAGCTCCGCCCCGACATTTGGGTCAAGGGCGGCGACTATGCGGGCCAGCGGATCACCGAAGCCGACCTCGTGGAGAGCTGGGGCGGCGAGGTCGTCGTGGTGCCCTACCTGGACGGTCACTCCACCACCAACCGCATCGACCAGCTCACCCAACAGGCAGGTGCCCGATGATCCCCGGAGGCAACGTATTGGTCACCGGGGCTGCCGGGTTCATCGGCCGACACACAGTGGACGCCTTCCACCTCGCTGGATACCAGGTCACCGCCATCGACTTGCGCCCAGCCCCCGACCACCTTGCCCGCAAGGCCCGCTGGCAGCGCGGCGACTTCGCCTGCCCGGCTCTCCTCGGCGAGATCTCGGCGGGCCGCTACGCCACCGTTGTGCACCAGGCCGGCATCAGCGACACCCGCGCTCCGCACGGACCTGAGCTGGACGAGACCAACACCCTCGGCCCGCTCCGGCTGGCCGACGCTTGCCGCTCCGGCGGCGCCCGCCTGATCTACGCCTCCTCGCACTCCGTCTACGGCACCCTCCACCACCGCACACCGATCGCCGAGGACGCGGACTCTGACCTCTCCCGCTGCTCCGGGCCGCTCAACCCGTACGCCGCCTCCAAGCTCGCCCTCGACCAGCAAATGCGCGCCCGCCACGTCACCGGCCTCGACTGGGTGGGGCTGCGCTATACCAACGTCTTCGGCCCCGATGAAGCCGATAAGGGCCCGATGGCCTCGATCCTGTCCCAACTCCTGCGCCAAGCCGCCCGCACTGGACAGATCCGCGTCTTCGACGACTCCCTGACCGCCGCCCGCGATTACATCCCCGTCGAGACAGTCACCGCCACAATCGTCCAGCTCGCCGAGCAGCCGCCGGTGCCGGCTGGGGTCTACAACTTCGGTGGCGGTTACGCGACGTCCTTCGCAGACGTGGCGCAGTGGTGCGCCCGCTTGCACCGTGAGGCCACCGGCCGACCCCTGCTCGCCGAGCTGGTACCGAACCCGGACACGGCCGTTTACCAGTACTTCACCTGCGCTGACATGACCGCTCTCGACAAGGCCCTGCCCAACCGGCCGACCATCTCAATCGAATCCATCGAAGCCCGCGCCGCCGGGTTATTCGAGACCTTCCGCAGCAGTGAGACAGAATGAACCGGCGCCGTCCGCCCCGACAACAGGCGCTGGTCGGCCGCGCCGACGGGCGGTGTTCCTCGACCGCGACGGCACCCTCACCGAGCCGCGCCACTATCCCTCCCACCCCGACGAGCTGGTCCTACAGCCGGATATCGGCTTGCCATTGCGCGCCCTCCAGCACGCTGGCTTCGCCCTGGTTGTCGTCACGAACCAGAGCGGGCTGGCGCGGGGGCTGTTAGACACGGCAGCGTTGGACGCGATGCACCACCGACTCCGCGCTCTCCTCGCCCGACACGGGGTCCGGCTCGACGGCATCTACGCCTGCCCCCACCATCCGGACGGCACGGTGCCCCGATACCGCAGGGTCTGCTCATGCCGGAAGCCCGCCCCCGGCATGCTCCACCAAGCCGCCCACGAGCTCGATCTCGACCTCTCCGCATCTTGGATGGTTGGCGACTCCTCCTGCGACATCAACGCCGGCCACAGGGTCGGAACCCGTACCGCACTCGTCGGCTCCCAGCCGCTGCCCGATGTGACGCCGGGCGTGCATCGAGCGACGACCTCCGACACTCTCTACCAAGTGCTTCGCTGCTTCCTCGCTGGCCGCTAGCGAGAAGGCGCGCCTCGTGCCACCGCGGCACCGAGCTCGGAGAACGTGCGCGAGTGGTGAGCACGGGCGACCTCCTTTCAGGACGTGCTCTGTCAGTCAGTCCTCGCAGGCGGGATGGTCCTTGGCCATCCACTGGTGCGGCCCGCGCCACTCACCCCGCCAGTTCCTCCAGCCACGGATGCCCGGGATGTACGAGCGTCAGCCACCCACTAAGGACATCCCGCTGCGCCCGTCCCAGCAGCGGCAGAACTCCGGCGAAGTCCGCCTGATCCTTGGGGCGTGTCGCCTTGGCTTTGAACAGCAGCACCAACTCCGGCATCAGATACGGGACTCCGTCCGTCGTTCGCTCAATGATCGCGTCGTACGGCAGCCGCAGCCTCTCGTCCCGCCGGAAGAGCCACGTCTCGCCCTCGTGCGGCTCGCGGAAGACATCGAACAGGAACTGGCCGCTCGCTGGATCCCGCAGCCAGGTCTGGTGCGTGGCCGCCAGCGCCTCGGCTCCCGCCCCTGACCAGACCCGCCCGGAACCCACCGGGTCAAACACGTACTCGGGGAAGCGGTGCCGAATCTCCGGGAACCTGGCCGCGGGCACCGCGATCTCCAGATCGCCGTGCGGCCGAGACTGTTCCCCGCGAAACAGATCCAGCGCCCACCCTGCCGCGATGCACCAGGGCGCGCCGACCCCGTCCAACCGCTCAGCGACTTGTTCCGGACGCCAGGCATCCGCCCAACGGGCCTCCACTTCGTCCACATCGAGCACGGCGCCGCCGGGCGGCAGGGATTCGGTCATCGGCACAACCTACTGCCGCAACCCCACCCGGGTACGGCCTTTTGTCGGCACTGGAACCAGGCCCGCTACTAGGACGGATACGCCTGCATCGCTTGATCTCCTTGGTCACTTTGGAAGAACCGATCCCTACCCTGTGACTTCCCGCGCTGGCCATGCCCGGAGGCGTTGCTCGGGGAACTGTCGCGTACGCGGAAGGCCAGAGCACGCTGTGGCGCCACCAGGCCGACGTTCTGTGCAATTAAGTCGCCGTGTCGAGCCCCGCGTCGGCGCTTTCCTCTACGCGCACTGTGGTCGTTTTTTTCGGATCATTGATTCCAAATGCCGATTGTCAAGCGGCCAGGGCAGTGGAGGCACGGCCTCGTAGGGCCGTCCGTCGCGTAGGAGGGCCCAGAGGACGTTAACGCGTCGGCGGGCCAGGGCCAGGACGGCCTGGATGTGGCGCTTGCCTTCGGCGCGCTTGCGTTCGTAAAACCGGCGGGAGTCCTCGCAGTGACGGATGCTGAACAACGCGGAGATGTAGAAGACGCGTTGGAGTCGGCGGTTGTAGCGGCGTGGGCGGCGGAGGTTGCCGCTGATCTTGCCGGAGTCGCGCGGAACGGGTGCAACGCCGCCGAAGCCGGCGAGGCGGTCTGCGGTGCCGAAGAGGCTCATGTCGCCGCCGGTCGCGGCCAGGAACTCGGCACCGAGGATCACGCCCAGGCCGGGCATGCTGGTGATCACTTCGAAGTCCTGATGCTCGCGAAACCGGGCCTCGATCGCCTTGTCCATCTCGGTGATCTGCTGGTTGAGGGCCGTCACCTCTGCCGCCAGGGTGTGCACGAGCTGGGCGGTCAGTTTCTCCCCTGGCAGGCTGGTGTGCTGGCGCCCGGCCGCTTCGACGGCTGTCTCGGCGAGCCGGTCAGCGCGAACGACCCTGCGATTGCGCAGCCAGCTCTCCAGCCGTTTGACCCCGATCCGGCGAATGGCGGCCGGGGTCTGGTAGCCGGTCAGCAGCACGAGCGGACCGGTGTTGGTCAGGTCGAGGGCCCGCTCCAGACCAGGGAAGATGTCGGTGAGGTGGGCTCGGAGCCGGTTGACGGTGCGGGTGCGGTCGGCGACGAGGTCCATGCGACGGCCGGTGAGGATCTTGAGGTCGGTGACGGTCTCGTCGCCGGTGCGTAAGGGGTGCAGGTCCCGTCGGATGCGGACCTGGTCGGCGATGACCGCGGCGTCCTTGGCGTCGGTCTTGCCTTCGCCTCGGCAGCTCTCGGAGGCGCGGTGGATGGCCCGGCCCGAGATGTAGTGCACCGGCTGGCCGTGGTTGAAAAGGATCGTGATGGCCAGGGCGGCGCCGCCGTCGGCCAGGTCGATGCCCCAGGTCACCTCGTCGCTCAGGTCCAGGACATCTGCGATGAGCTCGAGGAGTTCGGGTTCGTCGTTGGCGACGCGTCGGGACAGCAGCCGGTGGCCGCTCTCGTCGATCGCGACGCAGTGGTGATGGGTCTTGCCTGCGTCGATGCCGGCCCAGATCATGGCCATGTGATGCCTCCGTGAGGGCTGGTGCTGGTGCCTCCCGACGGACGACCTCGCTGTCGATTCCCTACTCAGCGATCATTCGCAATTCCTAATTGGCAGCCGAGTCGTCGTGGGGCACCGGGCGGCCAATCACTGAAAGCCACCAGCGGCAGAGCGTTTTGAACCACACCCGGCACCCCTGGGTGGGTGAACCATACGAGGGGCTCACCGCGTCCCGCAGAACAACGTAGGGAGCGTTTTCAGTGTGGCCACTGATCGGGTGACGGGATCGATGCCCGCAACGCACGAGGCTCGCGTGCCGTTGGGAGAGGTGTTCGAAGTCTCAACCCTCAGACGCAGGAGCCGCGTTGGTTCCGTATTCTGCCGCACTCGACCTGCCGCACGCCCTGGTCGAGTGGGTCACCATGCTCATCGTCACCCGCGAGGGTGACCGCCGCTGCAAAGCTTCCACCGCACCAGCGTGCGCTGGTCGGTCTGGTGTACCTGCGCCGGCACGACACTCTCGCCCAGCTCGCTGCCGGGTTCGACATCTCTGTCGGCACGGCCCACGCCTAACACGGCAGCCGTCGTCGACCTGCTTGCCGACCGCGCCCCGGGCCTGTGGTAACCGACCCAGCGGTCAGCTGCTGTGGATCTCGCCCGCACTGCCCGGCCGCGCACACGATCTCACCGCGGCCCGCACCCACCGCATCATCCGGATCTGCGAACGCCAGGGCATCCCGATCCTCGCCGACCGGGCCTACATGGGAGCCGGCCCATGGGTGACGACAGCTCTCAGACGCTCTCGTACCACTTCTCCTTCATGGCGGCATAAAACTCCCCCGACTTCACATGAAGATTCAGCTGAGTTTCATTCGGCAGACTCGATTTGGAGTAGTAATACTCGCCGGCAAGTGAGCTATTCACCACGATGGCCCTCAGGGAGCGGACCCCATGACTGAATTTTTCGACCCCCAGGAAGGCATTTAGTACGTCTGCATCGATTGCGCTAACCCCATCTTCATGCCCGTCAAATAGATGGGTTTCGCTTTGCAATATGGAGCGAAGCAAGATGGCCCTTCGAAGAACCCAAAGCGGATCATCATCCCGCTTGTCAATTCCCTGGAGCTCCATGGTTCCACGCACCCTGCTCAAAAAGTCAGGACCTTTCGCCAGCTTGAACTCCTCCGTACTGCCTTTCGCCGGATTGAACTCCTCCGCACTCCCTAGATTCTTAAATTCGTCTAGAGTACTTGCAACCCCTCCCGCAAATACGAAAACAGATCGCCCTATGGGATGCACGGCCTGCCCTTGCTGAAAACTACCGTCTTGCATGGGAGACAGGAAGTAACGAAGCCAACCTAGGGTTCCATCAAAATCTGTATCGAATTCATCCCAAAGGACCACAGGCACACGTCCCCTCAGGCGGTGATCGCGGAGCAAATGGAAGGAGTCGATCAACTCGGAAGTCCCTCGGAATTGAGAAAGATTGAACTCCTCAATCTTCAGTTCCCTGTCCTGGATCTTCAGGGACCCTATAATCTCCCTAACCGCCGTAGACTTACCCGATCCAGGCTGTCCGAATATTGCTATAGATAGGGGTACCGGCGTCCTAGCTTGTTGCATCTCCCAGTAATTACGGACACGGGTCCCGCGCCTCTCGACATAATCCTTAACGAGCGACCTAACTGATTGGTAGCTCTCGATCTCTCGCCGATCAACTGTGACTACTCTTCCGTATTTGAGGTGGGGAACTTTCGTGACTTCTAGTGCTTTTTCGACGCCCTTGTAAACAATCTCGTGTGCGATTTCGTCCAGACGGCGCGGACTAGCATTGAGCACTGTCCAGGAGCTTCCAGCCTCTCTGTCCACTGGCACTTCTGCGACGCGACCGCTAGCGGTGCCATTGATTGCGGCACCTACTTCTGCCACAGGGAAGCAAAGGGCGTCATCGTCAGAGATGGGCCCGAATCCGGCGTCATAAATTCTTTGCATTGCCCCGATGCCGCGCCGTACTCCATCGTTCATAACTGCATTACCCACCACCAAAGATGCATCGCCCTCCCATGAAGTCAGGATTTTGCGACAAATCGCCGCAGTCAAAGCAGATGTGTACCCCCACATTCTTCCATTGAGCCAGAAATCCGACGACCCTTCCACTGTTGAGGCGTCGTAAAACAGCCTCAATCGGGCGTCATCATTGGCCTCTCTGTCAAATAGCAGTGCACCCGCTGGGCCAAATGAGACAACGACAAATCGGTACTGGTTAAGCCGATCTTGGGTACGGAAAACTCTGGCGCAATCTGATGCCTCAAGATCCCAAGCCGTGCTTCGGCTTATTTTCGTCCCAGGGACGCGCCTTAGGTCGTCTGCTGTCGTTACGACAATAACCTTGTCCCTGCGTTGGGTGAGAGCCCTGTGCAGTTTGTCATTACGGTCCAGCATCCCATCCCCGCCCAGCTTTACGAGTAGCCACGGGACTTTATCCTCCCGGTCAATTCCCTTGGGCAGATCATGATCCTCAAAATACTTGAGCCCGGACTCAACCAGTACGATCAAATGCGCTTCATCGGGCTCATCGGTTATCCGGCAAACGCGATCATCGTGTGCACACGGCGTGCGCCTCCTAGTCATTCCTATGCCATCCGACATTCGCCAGCAAAAGTTTTCGTCATTCTCGAAATCAGTTATGCTTCCATTTTTTGGAAAACGCCCAAGAATTGCATAGTGATGGCTGATCCTCTCTTCGCCCCAACTAATTTCACTCCAACCATTCGTATAAGAAAGAAAGTCAGCCCCATCCCGCGCCCCCTCGATCAACATGGCAACCAGACGGGCACCCCCGGGTATCTCTTGTTGGATAACATTCTGCTGTCGTTCTTGCCACTTGGTCCCGGTGGTGCGCCGTGGCTCATCTTCTTTGCGCCGCGCCATGATCCAATCAGCTACGGCGTCTCCTGAAACCACGATTCTTGACTGAGTTGAGTTGGGTGTACCCATGACCACCCTCCGACCCCGAAATCGCTCAGAGAGGATTTGCTCGCCATCAGTGAGAAGGAGATGACCGAGCCCTGGAACATCCGCGCAAGGCGCTTGCTCTTCCAAGGATGAAGCAAGTCTTCATGACCAGCAATCGGAGGGGCGCGGACAGCAGGCTCATGGCAACCGGCGCACCCGCCGTCGTGGCTGACTGAGCGTTTTCAGTGTGGCCACTGGTCGGGTGACGGGATCGATGCCCGCAACGCACGAGGCTCGCGTGCCGTTGGGAGAGGTGTTCGAAGTCTCAACCCTCAGACGCAGGAGCCGCGTTGGTTCCGTATTCTGCCGCACTCGACCTGCCGCACGCCCTGGTCGAGTGGGTCACCATGCTCATCGTCACCCGCGAGGGTGACCGCCGCTGCAAAGCTTCCACCGCACCAGCGTGCGCTGGTCGGTCTGGTGTACCTGCGCCGGCACGACACTCTCGCCCAGCTCGCTGCCGGGTTCGACATCTCTGTCGGCACGGCCCACGCCTAACACGGCAGCCGTCGTCGACCTGCTTGCCGACCGCGCCCCGGGCCTGCTGCGCGTCCTGCGCGAGTCCGACCCGGAGTGCGTCCTGCTCGACGGAACCCTGGCGGAGTGCGACCGGGTCGGCGACAGCCGGGCCGACTTCTCCCGCAAGCACCGCCGGCACGGGGTGAACGTGCAGGTGGTGACCGACCCAGCCGGTCAGCTGCTGTGGATCTCGCCCGCACTGCCCGGCCGCGCACACGATCTCACCGCGGCCCGCACCCACCGCATCATCCGGATCTGCGAACGCCAGGGCATCCCGATCCTCGCCGACCGGGCCTTACATGGGAGCCGGCCCATGGGTGACGACAGCTCTCAGACGCCCGCCGGGCCGTGACCTCACACCCACCCAGCAAACCGTCAACCGAGCGCTTTCCGCGGCCCGGGCCCCGGTCGAGCGTGGCATCGCCCGACTGAAGTCGTGGAGGATCTTCCGCAGGTCCCGGTGCAGCCCGAACCGAATGACGTCAATCGCCGCGGCCGTCCTCACCCTGGAGCGGCAACGCTGAAAATCCTCACTGTGCCGAAACCCCCTAGCACCGAATGGGACCGAGGTCCCGGGGGAGGGCGGCAGCATGCTTCTCCTCCGCTATCCGCTGCTGGTCCCGGTGCAGGGCGTCCGCTCGGTCCGCGGGGGTGACGGCCTCGCCGAGGGCGATCGCCGCTGCGCTGGTGGCGGGAGTCAGTGAGTACCGGACGGGAGAGCGGCTGGACCGCGTCGGTAGGTGCAGGCGGGCGACACCGGCAGGGAGTTCGGCACGCAGGGCACCGTGCCAGCGGATCCACAGTGCGGGGCGCCCCCGGAGGGCCTCGTCGCGGAGCTTGTCCACGGCGGTGCTGTCGTCCTCGCGGTCGATCTCCACGGCGACCGGAGGGGCCTCCTTGCGAACCAGGCGGAGATCCAGGTAGGCGGACCAGGGCGGCGACCAGTAGATGCGGCAGCCCCCGTTCATCTGGCGAGGCGGGTCGATGTAGCGCATTGGCGCTTCCCATCTGCTCCGCCAGCCTGACGCCTTCGCCCACCCTGCCACTGCGCGGGTGATGCACAGGGTTGCCTCCTTTCCCGTCAGACCGGTGAAGGCGAATCGGGTCTCGGACAGGTACGCGCGTAAGGCGGCGGCGAGGATCTCGGACTCGCCGGCCGCCGTCAGTTCGAGGGCCATCCGCTGATTCTCCGCCCGGGCACTGACAACGACCGGGACGCAGCTGCCGAACAGCGGGACCGCGCACGGACGTCGTTGCTCAACCGGTCGTGGGTGGTGGTTCTCCGGAAGCACACCCTCCCGATCACTGGGCGTACCTAGGGGCCTCTGCAACGCGGCGAGCTGCGGTACCGGAGGCGAGGGCCAGGCAAGACCTGGAAGGGACCAAGACGTTGGTGTGCTGGACGGCGTTGAGGAGCAGCTTGTTTCGGACAGGAGGGAACGCACGCCTGGCCAGAACTGCAGCCGTGGCACCTCTTGCTGGTTGGATAGGACGCGCCGAAGACTCCGAAGAACTACTACAACGAGTGGAGCTGCGACAACACGGCCTCGCCCAACGCCCTTACTGCGCAGGCTAGATAGACTCATCGGAGTCCGGCAACGGGCACCCGGGTCGCTGCGGTCACAGGCGGCAGGTGGAGTGGATTCTTCATGCCCCGGGAGGCTCTGTAATGCCGTTTGCGTCCGCTTCTGCGCTTCGCCCGCGCGACGGAACCCTCTCCGTTCCTGCGCCCACCAAACCGGCGCTCTGGCTCGCGACGGAGGCGCATGCTCTTCAGCGGTCCCGCCTCTGGGAAGCCGCCTCTTCGCTTCCGGCACTGTCAGCCCTCCTCCGCCCGTTGCGACATGCCGGCACGGAGAATCCGTTGCCGTTTCGCTCCGTGATCGGGCTTCACCTGGTGTTGGTCCAGGAGGACTGGGTGCTGCTCGGCCTCCGTGCTGGCACCGCCTGGTGCGACGGCTGGTGGCACGTCCCCGCGGGCCATCTCGAAGAGGGCGAATCCTTCCTCGCGGGCATGGTCCGTGAGGCTCGCGAGGAACTGGGCATCGCCCTCGCCGAGGAAGACCTGGTGCTCGCGCACACCG
This sequence comes from Streptomyces sp. DF42, assembly GCF_058267695.1. Classification (NCBI taxonomy): domain Bacteria; kingdom Bacillati; phylum Actinomycetota; class Actinomycetes; order Kitasatosporales; family Streptomycetaceae; genus Streptomyces; species Streptomyces sp. DF42. The sequence goes on from NZ_CM177859.1 coordinate 8,335,076, forward strand.
TCCATGACCACAACCCCAAGACTCGCGAGAGCCGTCTCCAAATCTTCTTCACCGCCACGCAGTACGCCGGGCGGCCGTACGTTGCGGAACCGGACAAGCGTGCGGAGCTGCGATGGTGGTCGCTCTCGGCTCTGCCGGAGAAGCTTCTGCGTTACACACGCCAAGCCCTGGTCTGCATTCAGCGGGGTCAGAGCGCGAGCACGGTGGGGTGGCCCGATGCCTGCTGACGACGGGCGCGAACCTGCAGGACTGATGGCGCCGCAGGACTATGCGCGCTCACGCGCGGCCTTCTGGGGCGGTGCCGCGGTGCTGTTCACCGATACGGAGGGCAAAGTCCTGGTCCTCGATCCGGCGTACCGGCCGGGCAAGCTCCTGTTGCCCGGCGGAGGTGTGGACCAGCCGGAGCTGCCCTCGGACGCGGCGGTGCGAGAGGTGACCGAGGAGCTTGGGCTGTCCGTCCGCGTACACCAACTGTTGGCAGTCGACTGGGTCAGCAAAGCCAATCCGGAGTACGCAACGGTATATGGCTTTCCTGGTGAAACGGTCTCCATATGGGACGGTGACGTCCTGGAGGAGAGCGACATCGCCCGGATTCGCTTGCCCGAGAACGAGATCACCTCGTTCCACTTCCTTCCGCCGACGCAGGCCGCACGCCGGATGCGCCCGATCGAGAGGCGACGCATGCTCGCTGCCTTGCGTGCCCGGATCGACCGTGCCGGACCCGCCGTGCTGGAGGACGGTGAGACCATCGGGCTCGGACAGGCACTGCAGCGATTGGACGTCGTCCCGCGCATTGCGATCGGCTACCAGGACATCGCCTGGCACCCGGCCATGGAGCCCGCTGCCGGCCTTCCCGTGAAACAAGCGTGGGTGTGGGCCTTCGACCCGCTCGGCCGGGTCGTCGTCCTCGTGGATCCGCGCGACGGCCATGTCGTCTTGCCAGGCGGAACGGTCGAAACGGACGACGACGGGCCGAAGGCGGCAGCACTGCGCGAAGCCGCCGAAGAGGCGGCTCTGCGCCTGCACGATGCCGCCTACCTCGGCTACCTCCTCGATCCGGACGGTGCGGTCTACGGCCCAGGCACCGGGGCGAACGCCCGGGCACGGTACATCGCACGCATCGACTCCCTGGGGCCGACGGCACCGGATGTCGCGACCGGCATCACCTACAGTCGGCTGCTGGTCAGCCCGGCGCAGGCGAGTGAGCTGCTCGGCCTCGGACGCGCCGGAGCCGAACAGGCCGAGTACGCGGCCCGAACGGCGGCAGCCCGCTGGGGAATTCCGCTGAGTCCGCCCCAGGCCGCGATCGAGATCCCCAGCACGGGCATGGCGGCCCTCCTGCCCTGACGTCCGCACCTGACCCGCACTCTCGTGCCGGATTCCTGCCGGCGCGCTGTCCTGCACTGCCTTTCCGGCCCTGGAGGAGGACTCTCATGTCCGGCGAACCTGACACCACCGAACAGGCTGTCGGCGGCCCTGACCGCGTGGTCACTGACGAGCAACGGGCGTACTGGGCCCAGGTCGAGGCGCCCATGGCCTCCTGCACCGCCTTGATCACCGATGCCGACGGCCGGATTCTCGTGGTTGACCCGACCTACAAGGACGGCTTCGACATGCCCGGCGGCATGGTGGAGGCGGGCGAAACGCAGATCGAGGGGCTGGAACGTGAACTGGCTGAGGAACTCGACCTGACCGGCGTGCCGATCGGCCGGTTCCTCGTCCTGGACCAGGTCCCCGCTGCCCGGTACGGGCGGGCCATGGTGGTCACGGTGTTCCACGTGGGCCCCCTCACCGACCAGCAGACACAGTCCCTGCGCTTCGCGGACGGGGAGATCGGCGCTGCCGAGTTCCTCCCCGTCGAGGAGGCCCTCGCGCGGCTGCCGCACCGCCTCTCCCGCCGCATCCAGGCGGCGCACGTCGCGCTTCTCTCGGGCGTGCCGGCCGTGCTGATCGACGGCACGTCCCACGTCCTGTCCATCCCGGCCGAATCGGAGGCGCGATGAAGCGGCTCCTGAAACGGGTCTGGAAGAGGGAACAGAATGTCTCCGGGTCCGAGGTCGCGCTCTTCGGCGGGGCGCTGCGCTACGACTTCGGCTGGGTACGCCACGAGTACGCGCGACTGGACACCAAATTCGGGCAGGCCGCCAGGATGGTGCCGGCGCTGGTGGGCAGCACCCTGCGCCTGGTCTGGCAGGCGGACCGCCGAGCCCTGTTGACCATCGGGATCGCCGAGGTGGGCCAGAGCATCACGCAGGTCGTCCTGGCCGCCAGTAGCGCTCTCTGGTCGCTGTACCTGCTGCGCGAGCTGGACTGGAGCCCGACCGCCCTCGGCATCGTCATGGGCGCCGGCGGTGCCGGCGGCATCCTCGGCGCCCTCGTCTGGCAGCCCCTGGAACGACACTGGGGCCCAGGCCCGGTGATGCTCGGAGCGCTCACCCTCAACCCACTCGCCCAAATCCCTCTGGTTCTCGTCGGACCCGGACTTGGCGGGCATGTCGCCATCGGCATCGGCATGGTCATCCAAACCGGCGCTGCGGTGTGCCACGGTGGACTCCAGAGGGCGGTCCGCCAGGAACTCGCCCCCGACGAACTCCAAGGACGGGCCCAGGCAACCGGAGCGTGGCTCGCCTTCAGTCTTCGCCCCTTCGCCGCCCTCGCCGCTGGCGGCCTCGGCATGTGGATAGGGCTCCGCCTCACCCTCACGCTCATCACCGCGGCCTTGGTCATCCCGTTCCTTGTGCTCTGGAACTCACCCGTGTGGGACTTGGGCACGGTCGCCCCCGCTTCCCTGACTGTTACCGAGGAGCCCGCGAACCCGTGACGATCAACAACCCGGCCACGTACTGGGATCCGCTGTGGACATCAGGGCGCCGCTACCGCCGCCTCAGTCTCGACGAGCAGCAGGTGACCGGCCAGTTCCTCGGCGCCGGCCACGGCCGGCCCGCGCTCGACGTCGGCTGCGGCGACGGTGTGCTTGCCCGGTATCTGCATGGTGACCTGGGATACCGCACCACAGCGATCGACTGTTCCTCCGCCGCGCTGGAGATCGCCCAGGCCGAGCAGGACACGTCCGACGGTCCACATTTTCAGCGGCTGGACTTCGAGACCGAGGACATCCGAGCGTTGCCGGAGGCGGGCTACGCCGCCGTCACCTGCCGCTTGGTGTTCGCCTTCATCAAGGACAAGGCGGCCTTCCTCGCCCGCATCCGATACCTTCTCCCACCCGGCGGGACGTTCTGGGTCGTCACCCCGCTCGCTGAACGCCTCCCGGACGAACGGAAATCCATCGGGATCAGCCCGCAGCACGCCGAATTGCTGACCGCGTCCTGGTCCTCGGTCCACAGCGAAGATCTGGACACGCTGCGCTGCTACGCGTTGCGCCCCTGACCCGGCCACCGATCTCTGGTCCCGGAGCTCTGCCGTCCACTCAGGTCAGGACTTCCCGCAGGAGGGTCAACAAGCCCTCCGTGTCGGTCAGATCAGGGACGACAACGTCGGCCCCAGCAGCGCGGAGTTCTGCCACCGAGTGGATCCCGGAGGCGACGGCGATGCAGTGTGCCTGGGCGTCATGCGCGGCGCGCACATCGCGGGGCGTGTCCCCGATCAGGACGGTCGGCGCGAGGAGAGGGATGCCGTAGGCGGCATGGATACGGGCACGGGCGGCGTCGACGAGACGCGCTCGATCGTCGCTGTCCTCGCCGTACCCGCCAACAGCCATGTCGAGCAGGCGATCAAGCCCGAACGCACGCAGCTTGACGTGGGCATTGGCCGAAATGTTGCCGGTGAGGACCGAGGAACAGATAGTTGGGTCCGCCGCGAGTGCCTTCAACGCGTCCTCGACACCGGGCAGGGCATGACCCCGCCGTCGCAGATCTTCCTCGCTGCAGCGGCCGGCTTCCTCCAGCGCCTGCTGCGCCCGCTCCCAGTCAGGATCCGGCAGACCGTGCCGGATGAACATCTCGCGCATGATCGCCCGGTCCGTACGCCCCTCCGTGGGAGCAGGCAACTCGGCCTCCCGCCCAGCTAGTGCCTTGAAGGCGCTGGCGTAGATCTCCTTGCTCACACCGGAGTTTTCTACAAGGGTGTGGTCCACGTCCCACAACACAATTCGCTGCACGGGACCAGGGTAGGCAGCGTGAACTACCTGTTAAAAGTGACCTTGTGGGACGTCCTGGCGTCCCGCAAGATCTTGCCGCGTCCCAGGACGTCCTGCGAGGATGCGATGGTGAACGAGCGGTTGCGTACGGTGATGCTCCAGCGGCAGATCACCCCCGAGGACCTCGCGGCCTCGTGCCAAGTTGATGTCAAGACGGTGGAGCGCTGGATCAGCATCGGCCGACAGCCACTCCGTCGGCACCAATGGGCGGTTGCGAAGCATCTCGGTGTGGACATGTCGTACCTGTGGCCGCCTGAGGAGGACGAGGCGCAGGGGCAGCCGACCGAGCAGACCGAACTGGTCGCTGCCTTTCCGAACCGCGCGAGCTTCCCGCAGAAGTCCTGGGTCCGCCTCCTAAAGACCGCTCAGGAACACATCGACGTACTGGTGTTCAGCGGCACGTTCTTCGCGCAGACCAACCCGCGCGTTGCGGCGATGCTTGCCGAGCGCGCCGACGCCGGAGTCCAGGTTCGCCTCTGTTTCGGTGACCCATCGGGCAAGGCGGTCGTCGTCAGGGACGAGGAAGAAGGCATCGGCGGCACCCTCTCAGCAAAGATCAGGGCGTCCCTCACCTACTACCGCAAGCTGATCGGCACGCCCGGGTGTGAGGTGCGCCTCCACGACACGACCCTCTACAACAGCCTCTTCCGCTTCGATGACGTGCTCCTGGTCAACCCGCACGTCTGGGGGCAGCCCGCCAGCGCAAACCCCCTGTTCGAGCTGCGGCGCCTGGAGGAAGACGGCTGGTTCGACCACTACGCCGGCAGCTTCGACGCGGTCTGGGAGACTGCAAAGCCCTGGTCACCCGAGTCCATGTGAGGAGCGCGGCCTGCGATGGGACGTACGGAGTACTGGTACGACGTGAACGCACCCAAGCCGAACACGTTGATCCCGGCGTGCAACATGCTGGTAGTCCGGGAGGCGGACGGGGCGATCCTCCTGCAGCGGCGCCGCGACACGGGGCAGTGGGCTCTGCCCGGGGGAGCCATGGACATAGGGGAATCCCCGTCGCAGTGCGCAGTCCGGGAATGCAAGGAAGAGACCGGAATCGACGCCGAACCCACCGGGCTCCTCGGCGTGTATTCGGTCCCTGAGCATGTGGTGGCCTACACGGACGGGGAGATCCGGCAGGCGTACGAGGTCACCGTGATCGGCCGGCCGGTCGGAGGCGAGCCCACGATCAACGACGAGGCCGACGGCGTCCGCTGGATCCTGCCCGGCGAACTGGACTCCTACGACATCCACCACTCCATGCGGAAGCAGATCGCCCACTACCTGGACGGCACATTCCCTCACGTTGACTGAGCGCCGGGCCTTCCTTACCGCTCTGCCAAGATCAGCCGGGCCTCAACTCTGTGTACAGCAGCTCGGAGATCCTCATCGGCTCGGCGGATGAATCGGCCGACGATGCTGTCGCGGTCATACCGAGTAAGGATCTCCGCCAGCCGGGCATCCACGGTGGTGGGGGTGCCATCCGGAGTGGTGGTCATATCGCAGTACACGAGAGCATCCACCAGCTCGGCGTGGTCGAGGATCGGGAACTCGGCCTCCAGCTCTTCCTGCAGCCCGCGCGCTTCCGCCTCCAACAGCGCGTACGAGTGGTTGGCGACCAGCCGTGCCAGGCGCTCGTCCGCGGCCGAACAGTCGCGCAGGTAGCGGGCGCCGTCCAGCGGATGGAACCCCGTCGTGGCGAGTGACGGCGTGTAGCCGATGTCGTGCAGCATGGCCGCGGCCCACAGCAGTTCCGCATCGTCGCCCAGGATCCCTGCCAGGGACTGGGCCCTTGCGGCAACGCCCTGCGAGTGTGCCCAACGACGAGGCAGGGGCTGGGCGAGGAGAGACCTGGCCAGGTCACGGGCCCAAATGGTGAGATCCATGCTGGGCAGACTATGACGTAAGGCGCGGGGGCCGGGCGGTGGTCGGCCGGACGTCCCGGGACGTCCGGCCGGTTCGATCCCCGGCCGGGCGGATGTCAGGCGGCGAAGGCGAAGTAGGTGCCGATGGCGAGGCCGGAGAAGAGCTGGCGGGGCCGTGGACAGGACGCGGCCATGTCCGGCGATCCGGTCGTACCGGCCACTGCGGGTGAGGTGGTCGATGATCGCCCCTACCGGGACGCCGGGGGTCAGCGCTCGGGCTTGGGGGGCCGCTGCATCAGCGCGGCGGCGGCCTCGTCGAGGGTGACCTTCTCGTGCAGCAGGGCGGAGATCACTTCCGTGATCGGCATCTCGACGCTGTGGGCATGAGCCAGGGCGAGAATCGCCTCGGCGGATTTGACGCCCTCGGTGGTCTGCCGGGTGGCGGCCGTCGCCTGTTCGACGCTCAGGCCGTGACCGAGGTGGGTGCCGAAGGTGCGGTTGCGGGAGAGCGGGGACGAGCAGGTGGCCACCAGGTCGCCGAGGCCGGCAAGCCCTGCGAGGGTGGCCGGGTGGGCGCCCATGGCCACAGCCAGCCGGGTGGTCTCGGCCAGCCCGCGGGTGATGAGCATCGCCGAGGCGTTGTCGCCCAGGCCCATGCCCGAAGCGATGCCGACCGCCAGGGCGATGACGTTTTTCACCGCGCCGCCCAGCTCGCAGCCGATCACGTCGGTGCTGGTGTAGGGCCGGAAGTACGAGGTGTGGCACGCCTGCTGGAAGCGGCGGGCGGCGTCCTCGTCGGGACAGGCGACGGTGGCGGCGGCAGGCTGGCCGTCCATGATCTCGCGGGCAAGGTTCGGGCCGGACAGCACCGCGACCCGCTCCGCGCTCACACCGGTTACCTCGGTGATGACCTTGCTCGCCCGTTCCCAGCTGCCCAGTTCGATGCCCTTCATCAGGGACACGATCAGGGTGTCGGGCCCGATGTGCGGCGTCCACAGAGCGAGGTTGGTCCGCAGGGACTGTGCGGGGATGGACAGCACGAGGTAGTCCGCACGGTGAAGCGCGGCGGCAGAGTCGGTCGTGGCCGCCAGGGAGGCGGGCAGTTCGACGTCCGGGAAGTAACCAGGGTTGCGGTGAACCGTATTGATCGCCTCGGCGATCTCGTCCCGTCGGGCGTGCACGATGACGTTGGTGCCGGCGTCGGCCAGGATCTTGGCGACTGCGGTACCCCAGGAGCCGGCCGAGAACACCGCCGCACGGGCGGAACGGTGCTGGCTCACTGCTGGGTCCTCTCGCCGGGCACGGGCCCCGCACCGGGGTGGCGGCCGGGCCCGGACATTCTATCGGCCGTGCCAGGCGCGGCCGGAACGTCGAGGGGCGCCGCAAGGTCAGCAGGACGGTGCGACGGCTTGTCAGCGCGGGCAGCACCCGGTGCGCCTCGCGCAGCGTTTCCTCTGTATCTAGCCCTGCTCGCGCACTGCCGCTTCCCGTTTCCGCGGCGCGGCTGAGGCGTCGATACATGTGCAGCGAGGCCCCGAACAGCGAGTGAGTATCTGCCGGAGACCTTCACTTCGCCCACGGCAGACGAGAAAGAGCCCGAAGAGACTGGAACCTGCTCCGGAAGCATGTCAACGTACAACATCCCGGAAATACCAGGTCATTGGAGGGGTGGGCTTTCGGGTCGGCAGGAGGCCGACCACGACGCTAGCCACCGGTATCTCACGCTGCTCGGCCTCCTCGTAGAGGCCCTGAACAAGGAGCATCACCTGTCGAATGCGACTCTCCGATCCGCCCGTTTCCCTGCTCCCCATCCGCTTGGCGACCTGGGCGCGCGGAGGCATAGGGGCGATAGGACTGTGGCGCCCTTTCCGCAGTGATGACTTTCTGTGTTCGCACTGCCGGGCTGCTCGGTGAGGGCTTGTTGCTACGCGGCGGACCGCCGGTACCGAGCGGTCTTCGCGCACTCGGCCCACCCCGGAGCCGCACCCCAGACGTCGCCCGGGTGTCAGTGTTCCCGGCCCTGGGTGTCTCGTCGTACTGGCTGTTCTTCTGAGCTGCGTGGGGCGAAACATAGACCACGATCGCCGGTTAGCCAAACCGGCGATCGTGACGACCATTTGAGGGCGTTCGCATGCGGCTGCGCTTGGCGGTGGAGCAGTAGCGGATGCAGTAAATGGCGCCGCAAACCCGTAGAGAACGGCACCGTCTGCTGGTGCCTTGATGGCCGCGGCGTCCCTTCCCTGAAGCGTTGCGGCCCTCCGTCAATGTGGCATTTTCACGGCCTTAAGGAGAGTGAGTAACCCTGTCCGATCCGATCAAGAAGTTGCCGCCGAACGCGAAGGGGCAGATCCGGTACCGGTTCGTGGTCGATGTCGGAATCGACCCCGCCACCGGGAAGCGCAAGCAGCTAACTCGTACATTCGGCACGCTGAAGGAAGCGAAAGCCGAGTATGCCCGCATCACCAACCGTCACCAGGAAGGGACGCTCGCACCGCCAAATAAGCTCACCGTGAATGAGTGGCTCGACCAGTGGCTGGCCATGAAGGCTGACGACTTGGAAGAAACCACTATTTACAACTACCGCATCACACTGGACCGGGTGCGGGGGAAGTTGGGCAACATCCGTCTTCAGGAACTCACTGAAGAGGACGTAGAAGGGTGGATGCACTGGGCGCTGAAGCACGGGCGCGTACGCGGCGGAAAGGCCGGAACTCCGCTCGGAGTGACGAGCGTGGACATGAGTGTTGCTCGACTGAAGGACGCTCTCAACCGAGCCGTGACGCGTCGGCTGGTGACCATGAACGTGGCCCAGCACGTGACCATTCCGCGAAGGGCACGCAAGGAGGAACGGAAGAAGAAAGAGGAGGTGAAGCCCTGGAACGTCCAGGAGGTTCAGGCGTTCGTGCAGGGTATCAAGGGGGAACGGCTCTACGCTCCGCTCCTGCTGTCCCTCATGGGTCTACGTCCGGCTGAAGTCTGCGGACTCCGGTGGGAAGACGTCGACCTGGACAACGCCACGATCACCATAGCCAACACACGGACGATGATGGGCAATCGGTACGTGGTGGAGAAGGACACCAAGTCCCTGGCCGGTGAACGTGAACTACCGTTGCCGGCTCCGGTGCTGGCTGCTCTCAAGTCGTTCAAGGCCCTCCAGGCCAAGGAGAAGCTGGCTTTGGGTGAGGCATACGCAGAGTCCGGCTACGTCTTGGTGCACGAGACCGGAGCAGCCTTTACGATCAAGCAGCTCCGTCGACGCGCGTATCGGCTCATGGCAATCCTCGGTCTCCGCCGAGTCCGTCTCTACGACGCTCGTTCGTCGTGCCTCACGTACCTGGCCAACAACGGCGTGCCGGATCACATCCTTGCGCGGTGGGCCGGACACACGAATGTGAAGACCACCAAGAAGTGGTACGTGAAGCCGGACGTCGAAGACCTTCGCGAAGCCGCCACAACGTGGGATGGCCTGCACGGTGCTGCGACGGAGGGGCAAGCGTGAGCCGGGCGGCCTACCGACCGAGCGACCTGCCCAACCGTATGGAAGCCAAGATCGAGGTGGACCCGGTGACCGGCTGTTGGCTGTGGACCGGCAGCTGCAACGGGAAGGCGCAGTCAGGCTACGGCCAGGTCTCTTACGAGGGAAAGACACAGCTTGTCCACCGTGTGGTGTTCAGGTTGCTGGTCGGTGAGATTCCGGAGGGCTTCCAGGTGCGTCATGCTGATCCTTGGGGATGGCACTTTACGCTTTGCTGCAATCCGGACCACCTGGAAGCCGTGCCGAAGAAGGAAGCTTTGCGGCGCAGGGACTGGGAGAGCGCGCGAGCCAGGAGGACGCACTGTCCCCATGGCCACGCGTACACGCCGGAGAACTCGTATCTGGATCCTCGAGGGTTCCGGCAGTGCCGGACGTGCCGCGCCGAGAGGGTCAGGAGCCGCCGGGTTCCCCGGGCTGTGTGAGATTTCGTGATACGTGAGAGGGTCTGAGGCGTGAGTGAGACACCGTCGAACACCCTGCAATACCGCTTTGACGGGCCAGAAGAGGCTCCCGTCCTGATCTTGGGTCCCTCCCTGGGTACCACATGGCACATGTGGGATCGCCAGGTGCCCGAGCTGGCCAAGCAGTGGCGTGTCTTCCGTTTCGACCTGCCGGGGCACGGCGGTGCGCCGGCTTACCCGGTGGGTGCGGTGGACGAGATCGCCACCCGGCTGCTGGCCACGCTCGACGCGCTCGGCGTGCAGCGCTTCGGTTACGCGGGCTGTGCGCTCGGCGGCGCGATCGGCCTCGAACTGGCGCTGCGCCACCCGGAGCGGATCGCCTCGCTCACGCTGATCGCCGCATCGCCCCGTTTCGGGACGGCGGACGAGTTCCGGCAGCGCGGAGTGATAGTGCGGACGAACGGGCTCGACCCCATTGCCCGTACGTCTCCGGACTGCTGGTTCACGGCGGTTTCGCCGCCGCGCAGCCCGCGATCACCGAGTGGGCCGTGCAGATGGTGCGCACCACGGACCCCGGCTGCTACATCTCCGCCTGTGAGGCGCTGGCCTCGTTCGACGTACGGGCCGAGCTCGGCAGCGTCGGTGTGCCGACCCTGGTCCTGGTCGGCTCCGAGGACCGGGTCACCGGACCTGCCCAGGCCCGCACCCTGGTCGCCGGCATCCCCGACGCCCGTCTCGCGGTCGTGCCCGGCGCCTCCCATCTGGTGCCGGTCGAGCAGCCCGCGGCCGTTACCGACCTGCTCGTCCGGCACTTCTCCACGGCCTGGCAGCCGGCCTTCGACTCGGCCACCGGCCAGATCGCCATCCCCGCGGCACCGGTCAAACCGGTCCTGGCCGCGCCGGTGCAACCTGCCCGCATGGCCGCCCCCATCGCTGAGATCGCGCCCGCAGTCGCCGTACCCGTGCAGATGACGGGACGGCCCGACCTCTACGACACAGGGCTCAAGGCGCGCCGTGAGGTGCTCGGCGACGCGCACGTCGACCGGGCGCTGGCACAGGCGGACGACTTCTCCGGGGACTTCCAGGAGTTCGTCACCCGGTATGCCTGGGGCGAGATCTGGGACCGACCCGGCCTCGACCGGCGCTCACGCAGCTGCGTGACCCTCACCGCCCTGGTCGCGAGCGGGCACCTGGAGGAACTCGCCTCCCACACGCGCGCCGCCCTGCGCAACGGCCTCACCCCCGGCGAGATCAAGGAGGTGCTGCTGCAGGCGGCCGTCTACTGCGGCGTACCGGCGGCGAACAGCGCGTTCAAGGTGGCCCAGCAGGTCATAAAAGAGGAGACGACTCCCACGGAGTGATCGTCAGCCGGGCAGTGGAAGCACCCGTCTCAGATGCCCGGGCTCTCGTGGATCGCGGCAGGATGGAGGCATGAAGCTCACGAAGAAGTCGCACGCCTGCGTCCGCATCGAGAAGGACGGCCGGACCCTCGTCCTCGATCCCGGTGGATTCAGCGAGGAGGACGCCGCCGTCGGCGCGGATGCCATCCTCGTCACGCACGAGCACCCCGACCACTTCGACGAGGGGCGGCTGAGGGCGGCCATGGAGGCCGACCCGGCCGCCGAGATCTGGACCCTCGCCTCCGTCGCGGAGCAGCTCTCGGCCGCCTTCCCGGGCCGCGTGCACACCGTCGGGCACGGCGACACGTTCACCGCCGCCGGATTCGACATCCAGGTCCACGGCGAGCTGCACGCCGTCATCCACCCGGACATTCCCCGCATCACGAACGTCGGCTACCTCGTCGACGGCGGCAAGGTCTTCCACCCCGGCGACGCGCTCACCGTCCCCGATCAGCCGGTCGAGACACTGATGCTCCCGGTCATGGCCCCTTGGAACAAGATCTCCGAGGTCATCGAGTACGTCCGCGAGGTCAAGCCGCAACGTGCCTACGACATCCACGACGCCCTGTTGACCGACCTCGCCCGCCCGATCTACGACCGCCAGATCGGCTCGCTCGGCGGCTCACAGCACCTGCGCCTGACCCCGGGAGAGTCGGCGGAGGTCTGAGCGACCCGGGCGGGGCCGGGTTGTCAGACCCGCCCGGTAGGTTGTGGGACATGCGCATCGCGACCTGGAACGTGAACTCGATCACCGCCCGCCTGCCGAGGCTCCTGGCCTGGCTGGAGAGCAGCGGCACGGACGTGCTCTGCCTCCAGGAGGCCAAGCTGGCCGAGGAGCAGTTCCCGTTCGACCAGCTGCGCGAGCTGGGCTACGAGGCGGCGGTGAACGCGACAGGCAGGTGGAACGGCGTGGCGGTGCTCTCCCGCGTCGGCCTGAAGGACGTGGTGAAGGGCCTGCCCGGTGATCCTGGATACGAGGGCGGCGAGGAGCCCCGCGCCATCTCGGCGACCTGCGGCCCGGTCCGCGTCTGGTCGGTGTACGTGCCCAACGGGCGCGAGGTGGGCCACCCCCACTACGCCTACAAGCTCCAGTGGTTCGAGGCCCTCAAGGCGGCCGTCGCGGGCGACGCGGCCGGCGGCCGCCCGTTCGCGATCCTGGGCGACTACAACGTGGCGCCGACGGACGACGATGTCTACGACACGGCCGCCTTCGAGGGCCTCACCCACGTCACCCCGGCCGAGCGCGCCGCCCTGGCGTCCCTGCGCGAGGCCGGCCTCTCGGACGTCGTCCCGCGCCCCCTGAAGTACGACCACCCCTTCACGTACTGGGACTACCGCCAGCTCGGCTTCCCCAAGAACCGCGGCATGCGCATCGACCTGGTGTACGGCAACGAACCGTTCGCCAAGGCGGTCACCGACGCATACGTGGACCGCGAGGAGCGCAAGGGCAAGGGCGCCTCGGACCACGCACCCGTAGTGGTGGATCTGGAGGTGTAGCGGACTCAGCCCGTCCGGCGTTCGATGACGAGGCGGAGGCCGGCGGGGGTCCGGGGGCCCGGCCCGCAGTGGCTCACGGCACCAGCGCCCGCAGGTCCACCGACCCGGCCATCGCGGCAAGCCCCACGTCACCGGGATGCAGATGGTCTCCGCTGTCGTACCTGGGCAGCATCCGCGTCGGGTGAGCGGGGTCGCGCACCACGCTGTCGAAGTCGAGTAGCCCGTCGAACACCCCGCCGCTCCGGATCCACGCGTTCACCGCGGAGCGCTCCGCGTCGACGGCAGCCGTGCACCGTGCCTCGCCCTCGCAGGGCAGGATCGTCGCGGCCAGCATCCGAAGGCCCCGCGCGTGCCCGCGGTCCGCGATCTCCCGCAGCCCCGCGATGACACGCTCCGCCGTGTTCTGCCACCGCACGTCGTTCACGCCTTCGAGGACGATCACCGTATGCGCCGAGGTCTGGGCGAGGACATCGCGGTCGAGCCGGTGCAGGGCGCTCACACCGGCGGTGTTCGTGGACACCCCGTCACCGGGGTAGGCGTCGGTGACCACCTGGTTGCCCGAGATGCCCTGGTTGAGCACGCCGTAGCGCGGGACCGCGTCCTGCCGGAGAAGACGGGTGGCCAGCGCGTTGGGCCACCGCCGGTTCGCGTCCTGCGTCGACATGGTGCCGTCGGTGATCGAGTCCCCGAGCACCACCACCGACCCCGGCCCGCCTCCCACGTCCACACCGGTCAGCAGCGGCCAGCTCGTCAGGGTCCTGGTGTACGCCGCCGAGGAGCCGTCCGCCGCATGGTCGCCCGGCTCGCTCACATACGACCGCTGCACCGCGAGCCGGTGCATGGGCGCCGCCGCCACCGTGTCCGGCAGATGGAAACTCACCAGCAGGTTCGTGTCCGCGGGCACCGCGAAGGTGAGCGGATCGCTGAACACCTCGGCCCCCGCCGGGATCTCCACACCCGCCGCGCCCCCGAACGACAGCGGCACCGGCACGTCCCGAGCCGTCGCCCCCGCCGCCTGCACGGCCACCGTCGCGCTCCCGATCCGCACCGGCGTCGCCGCGAACGTGTTGCCGAACCGCAGCCGCACCCGTGGCCCGCCCACCGACGTGTGCACCACCAGCCGCAACGTCCGGTCGCTCCAGGGCCCCACGGTCGCATGACCGGCGGTCGACGCGGCCCAACTGCCGCTCCAGCCCCGGACCGGCCCCCGTACGGCCAGCGCGAACACATGCAGACCGGCGGCCCGCGGCAGCCGCACCGAGGCGACCTGGCGCCCGGGAGTGAGCGGCACCGTCACGACGTACAGCTTGGCCTGCTCGGCGAGGCGGCCGGTGGGGGTGTTGATGTGCGGCAGCGCCACCGCCTTCATGGCGAGCGAGCCGGTGCGCCAGTCGGGGGCGGTCAGCCGGTATGCGGACCGGGTGCCGTTCAGGTACGACACCGAGCCGGTGCCGCTCACGTCGGCGCCGCCGGTGCCCGCCACCAGGAAGGCGAGCGCGTCACCGCGCCCGCCGACGCGCACGGTCTGTCCGTCGGCCCGTACGTTGTCCGGTTCGCCGGGCTCCCGGTGCGGCCGGGTCAGCCGGGCCCCCTGCACGGTGACCGCGCGGCCGGAGGTCCAGCCCGCGGCCGTCAGGTCCTGAGCCGAGAGGGAGGCACCGGATCCGTCGAAGTCCGCGGCGCCCGGACGGGCGTCGTCGCTGACCGCCGTGTTGTCGAAGAGCCGCTCCAGCGGCGGTGGTTCCCCTCTGCCGTCGGCCCGTGCCGATGTGGCCGGCACCAGGAACGCCAACGAGACGACGACAACCGCGAATCCCCGGACCTGTCGACGCACGGTCGACTCCTCCCGCTCACCGGTGGGACGAAAGACGCATCGCGAAGCTAGAGAGACGGCAGGGACTCGTCAACGAGCCATGCGCGGGCTCGGCGCGAAATCGACCGGAAGTGACCGCCCGCGCGCCTGTGGTGCGCACGGTGGCGCGAATGACACGCTGGGGGTATGAAGATCCCTTTTCTGGGCCACCGGCATGAGAAGCACGGCATCCCCGACCCGGAGGGCATCGCCGAACTTCTTTCCGAGTGTGAGCTGCTCCGTTCCCAGGCGTCCCGTGCGGGCGTCCAACTCGACGACTCCGCGGCCTCGTTGGAGGCGCTCGACCAGTTGCTGCCGCGCTGGCGGGACGATGCCGAGGTGCTGCACTGGCTCGGCAACGACGCGGGCCTCTACCTGGGAACCGTCATCGTGCGTACCGTGCCCGGGGCCGCCTGGGAGATCTGGCCGAGCGGCCAGCCCGTCGTACGACTGGCCTCCGGCCGTGAGTTCGACGTGGTGGCCTCGGGACACGAGTGGGCCGCCAGTGGGGCGCCCGAGCTCTCGCAGCTGTACGGCGAGGTCGCGGAGGTGTGAGGGCCGGGACCTAAGATCGACGTAAATACGGCTTATGCCCGAAAAGTGCGTGTCGTGACGTAAGTGCACTGTCGTCCGGATAGTTTTCGGCAACCGACACAGCTGAGAGTGAGTAGGGCTGCGTATGGCCGTCGATCCGTTGATCGAACTGCGTGACGTCAACAAGTACTACGGGGAGTTGCATGTCCTGCAGGACGTCGACCTCGCCGTCGGCAAGGGGGAGGTGGTCGTGGTCATCGGCCCGTCCGGGTCGGGAAAGTCGACACTGTGCAGGACGATCAACCGGCTGGAGACCATCCGTTCCGGCACGATCCTGCTCGACGGACAGCCGCTGCCCGAGGAGGGCAGGGCCCTCGCGCGACTCCGCGCCGACGTCGGCATGGTCTTCCAGTCGTTCAACCTGTTCGCCCACAAGACCGTCCTGCAGAACGTCTCGCTGGGGCAGATCAAGGTCCGTGGACGCAAGAAGGAGGAGGCCGACAGGCGCTCGCGCCGGCTTCTCGACCGCGTCGGACTCGCCGACCAGGCGCCCAAGTTCCCGGCGCAGCTCTCCGGCGGCCAGCAGCAGCGTGTGGCCATCGCCCGCGCCCTCGCCATGGAGCCCAAGGCGCTCCTGTTCGACGAGCCCACCTCCGCCCTCGACCCAGAGATGATCAACGAGGTTCTCGAGGTGATGCGGCAACTGGCCCGTGACGGCATGACGATGGTCGTCGTCACCCACGAGATGGGCTTCGCCCGCTCCGCCGCGAACCGCGTCGTCTTCATGTCCGACGGCCGGATCGTCGAGGACCGCGCCCCCGACGAGTTCTTCACCGACCCGCGCAGCGACCGCGCCAAGGACTTCCTGTCCAAGATCCTCAAGCACTGAGCCGCAGAGCCGAACCCGCCCGGCGGCAGCCGGAGATCACTCCTTGCGCAGCGGAATCGACACGTACGAAGGGTCGTTCGCCGGCGAGGAGAAGGTCAGCTGAGCGCCGGACGGGTTGTGCTCGATGTAGAGCGGGTCGACCGTGTCGACCACCAGGGTGAGCCGATGCCCTGCCGGGACGTCGTAGGCCGTGGAGAACAGCTCCAGGCCGAGGCTGAACGGCTTTCCGGGCGTGCGCCCGTGGAAGGTGTACGGCGCGTTGCTGACCAGCTTGCCGAGGCCGAGCGGCCCCACGTCGTAGAGGTAGGCGACGAGGGTGCCGCTCTCCTTGGTCGGCGTGACCGTGGTGTGCAACTCGGCCGTACCGCGGATCTGCTGGGCCGTGGCGTACTTCTCCGACTGCCATACGGCGGCCCAGCGGCGCGGCAGCAGGGGGATCGAGGCGACCGGGGGCAGCTGGGCCACCTGGTCGAGGATGCTGGACAGGAAGACGATGCCGCCGTCCGCCCCCGAGTCGACGTTCGTGTGGATCGTGGTCGTGCCGGCGAGGGCGATCTTCCGCTCGGTCGCGGCGACCGACTTCCAGTCCGGGTAGCCCTCGTAGCCGCCCGTGGAACGGGGCTTGAGCTGGACCGGCTCCTCACGGTCGATCCCGTTGTCCTCGCCCTTGAGGTAGTGGTCGAACCAGCGCTCGGTGTCCGTCCAGACGTCGTTGGGCAGACCGAAGAGCCCGGTCAGCTCGGCGGTCGCGTGATCGCCGGGGCGGAACTCCAGCCGCTTCGGGCCGGTCAGCTTCTCGTAGAAGTCCGCGTACTGGTTGGGCGGGAAGACCGTGTCGCCCCAGGCGTTGGCCATCATGACCGCGGCGCCGTTCTTGTTGAGTTGGTCCACATATGAAGCGGCCGAACGTTTCTTCCCCCAGTTGATGAGGTCCTGCTCCTTGGTCAGGTTGGAGGCGTAGAAGTCGTTGAAGACCTGGCGGGCCTCGGGGCTCTGGCGGCCGGTGACCAGGCTCGCGGCGTCCAGCACTGCCGCCGCCTGGACGTGCTGGGTGCGGCCGGAGTAGATCGAGCCGATCAGGTCGGCCCAGCCGCTGAGGGACGCGACCGCCTTGATGCGCTTGTCGTGCGCGGCGGCGATCAGGCTGATGCCGGCGCCGTACGAGACGCCCGCCATGCCGATGTGCTTCGAGTCCGCCGGGGTGTGGGCGAGAGCCCAGTCGATGACCCTGGAGGCGTCGGCTATGTCGGGCGGCCCCGCCACTTCTATCTCGCCGCCGGACTGCCAGAAGCCCCTCACGTTGTAACCGACCACGATGTAGCCGGAGTTCGCGAGCTTCTGGGCCTGGGCCAGATACTCGACCTGGGGAAAGCCCCAGCTCGTGGGGAGCACGAGCAGCGGGTAGCGGCGCGTGCCGTCGGCCCCCGCGGGCGTGGTGACGTTCGCCTTGAGGGTGATGCCGTCGTCGCCGGTGATGTCGACGAAGCGGACGGCGCTCGCCGCCTGCGCCGTGGGCGCGAGCCCGAGGATGCCGCCGGCGACCAGGGTCGCGGAAACGGCACCCACGGCCGTCGTGCGCAGGGTCTTGCGATGGTGTCCCACAGGTCACTCCTCACTCGTGTCAGTGCAAAGTGACCGAACGGTAACCTTGGCCGCTTACCGGAAGTAACCCGTCGGTAAGTTACGTGGCAGTAACGATTGTTGTGGTGTGAATGAATTCAGGAGGCCCGGTGGGAGTTGCGCGCGGCTGTGGTGGTTGGAGGCAACTCCGTCTGCGCCGCCCGCGTCACGTCCGCGACCAGCTCGACCACATCCGGGCCGTACGCCTGCGAGTTGACGATCTTCAGCAGCAGGACGAAGGAGCTGTTGCCGTGCTTGCGGGCCAGGCGCTCGTGGTTGCGGGCGAGGTAGCGGGTCGCGGCCTGGTTGGTGATCGCGGTCTGGCCGCAGAAGAGGAAGACCGGACGGGCGTTGGGACTCTGATCGACCGTCAGCCGGGCGAGGAGCGCGTACTCCTCCCTGCCCTGTTCCACACGGTGGCGCTCGGTGCCGATCTGGAGGGCGCCGCGGTCGGGGCCCGGCTCGGCGTCCACGTTCACCCGCACCCCCGGCAGCAGCGAGGCCAGATGCGCCGTCATGCGCCGGTTGGACGCCGGGCCACCCACGCAGAACTCGGTGCGCTCGCCGAAGCCCTGACGAGCCGCGTCGTGCGGGAGTATCTGCGCGTGAGCGTTGCAGTCCTTGATCAGGGCGGCGAGTTCGAGCAGCGCGAACACGTCGTACCGCATCACCGTGAGCTCGGGTCCGCCGGCGCCCCGGTTCACCACCAGCAGCGACTCGGAGTTGTCCGGCAGTCCGAAGAAGGCCTGCTTGCGCCGTAGTTTGCGCCGCCACAGATAAGTGCGGGCCACCCAGCCAAGCCCGGCACTGATGCCGGCCGCGACCAGCCCCAGGACGATGTTGCGCACGTCGTCATTCATGGGCGCGCATGCTAGCGGGCCGAGGGAAACCCCCGTTCGAGTCGTTCCTGACGAGAACATGTCGTTGGATTAAGCTGCGCGGACGGTCCCTCACTGGAGGTGCGCATGCGTCGTTCCGCCGCACGGAAACTGTCGGTTCTGGCCGTCTCGGTCGCCGTCGTCTCGGTGGGCGCGGCAGCGCCGCCCGGTGCCGCGGCCAGACCCGTCGGCAAGACTCCCGTCGCCGTCGGCTACGGCGGCGCGGTCTCGAGCGTCGACGCGGACGCCTCCGCCGCCGGCATCGAGGTCCTGAAGAAGGGCGGCAACGCGGTCGACGCGGCCGTCGCCACCGCCGCGGCTCTCGGCGTCACCGAGCCCTACTCGTCCGGCGTCGGCGGAGGCGGCTACTTCGTCTACTACGACGCCAAGTCCCGTACGGTGCACACCATCGACGGCCGGGAGACCGCGCCCCTGAGCGCCGACTCCGACCTCTTCGTCGAGAACGGCAAGCCGCTCGCCTTCGCCGACGCCGTCAGCAGCGGTCTGAGCGTCGGCACGCCGGGCACGCCCGCCACCTGGCAGACCGCGCTCGACACATGGGGGAGCAGAGGACTCGGTACGGTCCTCAAGCCCGCCGAGCGAATCGCCCGCGACGGCTTCACCGTCGACGACACCTTCCGCTCGCAGACGGCCTCGAACGAGACGCGGTTCCGCTACTTCCCCGACACGGCCAAGCTGTTCCTGCCCGGCGGGCAGCCGCCGGCGGTCGGCTCCACCTTCAAGAACCCCGATCTCGCTCGCACCTACGAGGAGTTGGCGAAGAAGGGTGTCGGCGCGGTCTACCACGGGGATCTGGGCAAGGACATCGTCCACACCGTGAACAACCCGCCTGTGGACCCGGGTGCGGGCTGGAACGCCCGCCCGGGAAAGCTGTCCGGCAAGGACCTCGCGGTCTACCGCGCGCGGCTCCAGGCGCCCACCAGGACCTCGTACCGCGGGCTCGGCGTCTACTCCATCGCGCCCTCCTCATCCGGCGGCACGACCGTCGGCGAGGCGCTCAACATCCTGGAGCGGACGGACCTTTCTAAGGCGAGTGAGGTCCAGTACCTGCACCACTACCTGGAGGCCAGCCGCATCGCGTTCGCGGACCGCGGGCGCTGGGTCGGCGACCCGGCCTTCGAGGACGTGCCGACGAAGGAACTGCTGTCGCAGAAGTACGCCGACTCGCGGGCGTGCCTCATCAAGGACGACGCGGTCCTCACCAGCCCGATGGCGCCGGGTGACCCCCGGCATCCCGCGGCCTGCGGCTCGGCCGGCACGGCGGCACCTACGACGTACGAGGGTGAGAACACGACGCATCTCACGGTCGCCGACAAGTGGGGGAACGTCGTCTCCTACACGCTCACCATCGAGCAGACCGGCGGCAGCGCGATCACCGTGCCCGGCCGCGGGTTCCTCCTCAACAACGAGTTGACCGACTTCTCCTTCACCCCGGCGAACCCGGCCGTGCACGACCCGAACCTGCCCGGGCCGGGCAAGCGGCCACGGTCGTCGATCTCACCGACGATCGTGCTCGACCAGCACAACAAGCCTGTGGTGGCGCTCGGTTCGCCCGGTGGCGCGACCATCATCACCACCGTGCTGCAGACGCTCACCGAGTTCCTCGACCGTCACCTGCCGCTCGTCGAAGCGATCGCCGCGCCGCGCGCCAGCCAGCGCAACGCGGCCAGGACGGAACTCGAACCCGCGCTCTACAACGACACCGGCGCGAGCGGCCTGAGGGCCCAGCTGGAGGCCATCGGGCACTCCTTTGGCCTCAACCCCGAGATCGGCGCGGCCACGGGCGTCCAGCGGCTGCCGGACGGGAAGTGGCTGGCCGCCGCCGAGAAGGTACGACGGGGCGGCGGCTCGGCGATGGTGGTGCATCCGGCTCCGTGATCAGAGTTCGGGGGCGGTCGGCAGGTCCTCCGTGCGGAAGGCCAGCCGGCCGTCCTCGACGTCCACCGTCACCCGGCCGCCCTCGCCGACCCGGCCGTCGAGCAGCAGCCGCGACAGCCGGTTGTCGACCTCGCGCTGGATGGTGCGGCGCAGCGGGCGGGCACCGTACTCGGGCTGGTAGCCGCGCTCGGCGAGCCAGTCGACAGCCGGGTCCGTGAACTCCACCATGACGCCCCGCGCCTGCAGCAGACGGCGGGTCCCCTCCAGCAACAGGCGGGTGATCTGGCGCAGTTGGTCGCCCGTGAGCTGACGGAAGACGACGATCTCGTCGATGCGGTTGAGGAACTCGGGCCGGAAGTGCTCGCGCAGGGGGCGGAGGATCTGCTCGCGCCGCGCCTCCTCGTCGGCCTCGGCACCGCCCGCTCCGAAGCCGATGCCGGCGCCGCGCCGGGTGATCGCCTCGGAGCCGAGGTTGCTGGTCATCACGATGACCGTGTTGGTGAAGTCGACCGTGCGGCCCTGGGAGTCGGTGAGCCGCCCGTCGTCGAGCACCTGGAGGAGGATGTTGAAGACGTCCGGGTGCGCCTTCTCGACCTCGTCGAGCAGGAGGAGTGAGTACGGGTGGCGTCGCACGACCTCGGTGAGCTGGCCGGCCTCCTCGTGGCCGACGTAGCCGGGAGGGGCGCCGACCAGCCGGCTGACGGTGTGCCGTTCCTGGTACTCGCTCATGTCCAGGCGGACCATGCGCTCCTCGCTGCCGAACAGGGCCTCGGCGAGTGCGCGGGCCAGCTCGGTCTTGCCGACGCCGGTCGGACCGAGGAAGAGGAAGCTGCCGATCGGCCGGTCGGGGCTCGCGAGCCCGGCGCGGGAGCGCATGACCGCCTCGGCTACCACGCCGACGGCCTCCTCCTGTCCCACGACCCTCTCGTGCAGGTGCTCCGCCAGGCCGAGCAGCTTCTCCTTCTCCTCCTGGGTGAGGCTGCTGACCGGGATGCCCGTCTGCCGGGACACCACCTCGGCGATCGCCTCGGCGGTCACCTCCAACTGCCCCTCGTCGGCCTCGTCACCACCCGAGGTGTCCGCGATCCGCACCTTCAACTCGGCGATGCGATCGCGCAGTTGAGTCGCCGTCTCGTACTTCTCGTCGGCGACCGCCTGGTCCTTGTCGCAGGTCAGCTGCTCGATCTCGCGCTCCAGGGCCCGTACGTCCGTGCCCTTCGTGCGTGCCCGCAGCCGTACCCGGGCGCCGGCCTGGTCGACCAGGTCGATGGCCTTGTCGGGCAGCCGGCGGTCGGTGAGGTAGCGGTCGGACAGCTCGACGGCGGCCACCAGGGCCTCGTCGGCGTAGCGGACCTGATGGTGGGCCTCGTAGCGGTCGCGCAGCCCGCGCAGGATCTCGACGGTGTCCGGCACGGACGGTTCGGGCACCAGGATCGGCTGGAAGCGGCGGGCCAGCGCCGCGTCCTTCTCGATCCGGCGGAACTCCTCCAGCGTGGTGGCGCCGACGATGTGCAGCTCGCCGCGGGCGAGGGCCGGCTTCAGGATGTTCCCGGCGTCCATCGCCCCGCCCTCGCCGCCGCCTCCGGCGCCGACGACGGTGTGCACCTCGTCGATGAAGACGATCAACTGGTCGGAGTGGGCCCGGATTTCGCCGACGATGTTGTTCAGACGTTCCTCGAAGTCACCCCGGTAGCGGGTGCCGGCGACGACCCCCGTGAGGTCGAGGGCGACGACCCGCCGCCCGATCAGCACGTCGGGCACATCGCCGTCGGCGATGCGCTGCGCGAGCCCCTCCACGATGGCCGTCTTGCCGACGCCCGCGTCACCGATGAGCACCGGGTTGTTCTTGCCGCGTCGCGACAGCACCTCGATGGTCTGCTCGATCTCCTCGTCCCGCCCGATCACCGGGTCGATACGGCCCTGTCGGGCCAGCTCGGTGAGGTCGCGGCCGTACTTGTCCAGGGTGGGCGTGCCCGTGGCACGGGAGTGCTCGGCACGGCTCTGGACGGTGTCCGCCGCCTCGGGCGGCCCGGTGGGCGCGAAACGGGCCGAGTTGAGGATGTGTCCGGCAGCCGAGTCGGGGTTCGCGGCCAGGGCGCTGAGGACGTGCTCGGGGCCGATGTAGCCGGCCCCGCTCGCCCGCGCCAGGTCATGGGCGTCGAGCAGGGCACGCTTGACCGCGGGGGTGAGGGAGAGAGAGGTGGGCGCAGGCGCCTCCTCCGGCGTGTGCTGGGCCGGGCCGGAGCGCTCGTCGATCTCCGACGCCAGCGAGTCGGGGTCCGCGCCGGCCCGGCTGAGCAGACTCCGGGTCGGCTCGCTGGAGAGCGCGGCACGCAGCAGATGCTGGGTGTCGAGATCCCGGCTGCCGTGCTCGGCCGCATACTGGGCGGCGCCGCGGACCAGTTCCCGGGCGGGCTGGCTCAGCAGCCTCCCGATGTCGATCTGCCGGGGGCCCTGACGTGGGCCGCCGAAGAAGCGGGCGAGGAATTCTCCGAAGGGGTCATAGCCTTCTGGTCCGCTGAAGCCGCTGGTCATGGCGTTCCCATCCGGCGTCCCTGCGCGGGCCGGGGACGCCCTCGCTGATCGACGTGCCGGGATCGGGTAACCCGGGCGGGAGCCGGTTACACCCGGGGGCGCGCGTTCGTAGAACACCTTCGCACGGATGGGGGAGGGGAGCACCTTCGGCGAGCGTCCGGCAGCGGGGGTTCGTCGAGCACCTCGGGCGGCCGTCCGGCAGCGGGCTCGGTCCCGGATCAGCGGGCTGTCAGGATGCGAGGTCCCATCGCCGTGATCGCCACCGTGTGTTCCACGTGGGCCGCGCGCGAGCCGTCGTTCGGATGGGGGTGGGGAGCATCTTCGGCGAGCGTCCGGCAGCGGGGGTTCGTCGAGCACCTCGGGCGGCCGTCCGGCAGCGGGCTCGGTCCCGGATCAGCGGGCTGTCAGGATGCGAGGTCCCATCGCCGTGATCGCCACCGTGTGTTCCACGTGGGCCGCGCGCGAGCCGTCGTTCGGATGGGGGTGGGGAGCATCTTCGGCGACCGCCCGGCAGCGGGGGGTTCGTCGAGCGCCCTGCGTGCACGGGCGGACATCGGTGGTGGCCCTGCCCGGCTGCGGGTTCGGTCCCGGATCAGCGGGCTGTCAGGATGCGAGGTCCTGTCGCCGTGATCGCCACCGTGTGTTCCACGTGGGCCGCGCGCGAGCCGTCGTTCGTGCGCAGGGTCCAGCCGTCCGCCGCCGCGTGGTAGTCGTCCCTGCCGCCGGCCAGCAGCATCGGCTCGATGGCCAGCACCATGCCCCGTCGCAGCGCGAGGCCGCGTCCCGGGCGGCCCTCGTTCGGGACCGGCGGGTCCTCGTGCATACGGCGCCCGATGCCATGGCCCCCGAAATCGTCCATGATGCCGTACCCCGCCGCGCGGCAGACCGTGCCGATCGCGTGCGCGATGTCCCCGATGCGGTTGCCGACGACCGCCGCCTCGATGCCGGCCGCCAGCGCGTGCTCGGCCGTCTCGATGAGCCGTACGTCGGCCGGGCGCGGCTCGCCCACGATGAAGCTGATCGCCGAGTCGCCGGCCCAGCCGCCCAGTTCGGCGCCGAAGTCGGCGGAGACCAGGTCGCCGTCGCGCAGCCGGTAGCTCGTCGGGATGCCGTGCACGATCGCGTCGTTCACCGAGATGCAGACGACGGCCGGGAAGGGGACCGGGGCGAAGGAGGGACGGTAACCGAGGAAGGGGGAGGACGCCCCCGCCGCGCGCAGCACGCCGTGCGCCACCTCGTCCAGCTCCAGCAGCGAAACGCCCACGTCGGCCGCCTGCCGTACGGCCGTCAGGGCCTGTCCGACCACCTGTCCGGCCTCGTACATGGCGTCGATCGATGTGTCTGTCTTCAGTTCCATCATGCCAATTACTATACCGGTATTAGAATGACGGCATGGTGCGCACCCCTCTCACCCCGGAAGAACGCGAACGCGGCGAGCGGCTCGGCCGGCTCCTTCGCGAGGCCCGCGGCGGACGGAGCATGGCGGACGTCGCGGCTCAGGCGGGCATCTCCGCGGAGACGCTCCGCAAGATCGAGACGGGGCGTGCCCCGACCCCGGCCTTCTTCACCGTCGCCGCGCTCGCCCGAGCGCTCGGCCTGTCGATGGACGCACTGGTCGAACTCTGCGCCGCGGCGCCCGTGTGACGCCCATCGGTGAAGATCGCGCAATGAGCAGTCTGCATGCTCTTCGAAAACTCTTCGTAGCACGCCCGTAACACCGCTGGTGTTGCCTACGGAACGGAGTGCTCCGGTCTGGCGGGAGTTGGGCGATGGCTGTGGATCAACTCCCGGGCAGGGTACGGGAGTTCGCGAACTACCTGAACGGACTGCTGGCGCGCCTGGACCAGGGCGGCGGCTGGTGCGCGGTGTTCTGGCAGCGCGACCCCGACGGCATGCGGGCCTGTCTGGAGGGGCGTGAAGTGCCGCCCTGGGACGTGGTGGAGGCGGTCCTTCAGGACCTCGCCGCCGTGGCCGGTCCGGCCGCCGCGAACCAGGAGAAGGAGCAGGTCCGCGGGATGCACGCCGCCGCGCTCGCCGCGTACGACGCCCGGCCCGGCGGCCGGGACGCGCTCGGGGACCGGCTCGACGTCATGCTCCGCGAACAGCGGTACGCCGCCGAACGCCAGGCGGAACTGGGCCGGCTGCTCACCTTCGCCGCCACCCGGCAGGAGGCCGACGCCTGCCGCCTCGACCTGGCCTGGGCCCGCGACGACCATGACCGTGCGACAGCCCGGTGCTCCGAACTGCGTTCACGCATGGCCGAGTTGGACAGCCGCGAGACAGGCGCCCGGGCGGCGGCGGTCCGCCGGGGCCGCGTCGGGGACGGGGCCCTGTTCCGCATCGACAGGACCGACAGGGGAGACGCCGGATTCCCGCAGGGGCAGGGGCAGGGGCAGGGGCAGTACGACCCTGCGGGCACCGGTGCGCAGCAGGGTGCGTACGACACCCGGGTGCCGGGCGCACAGCAGTCGGCCGACGCCCACGGCTACGAAGACGACGGCTTTTCCGGGGCCCCGGGCGCCGCGCCGAGCCGAGCCGGATTCGATGCCGCGGGCCCGAGCGCACCCGGACGGGAACAGACCGCCCCGGCATGGACCGCCGCCGAGCGGCAGGCCTCCACCCCGGAACCCGCCGCCGCCGAACCCCCCGCCTCCAAACAGCGCAAGCGCCGTAGGGGCAGTGCCCGCTTCGCCGGGATGGTCGAGGAGGAGGCCGCGCCCGTCGTCGTACCGACGACCGCCGCGCCGCCCGTGCCCGCGCCGGCCGCCGCCGGTGGCCGCACCCCGCGCGGCGCCCGGTTCGCCGGAGGTGCCGAGGAGGTTCAGCGGCCGCAGGAGCCGAAGGGCGAGCCGCTGGACGCGGCAGGGGTGCGTGAGGTCGCCGGGGCCGTCGAGGGGCTCGTACGGCTGCGTGCCGAGGGCCGCAGTGGTGAGGCGCATGCGCTGCTCGTCGAAGCCGCCCACTGGCCCGCCGACCGATTCCCGTCGCTCGCCGCGGAGCTGCAGCGCGCCGGGCTCGGCGCCGACTGGGCGAGCCTGTTGTGGGAGGCCGCCTCGCTGCCCGCGCCACGGCTGGTCGCGGCGGCGGACGCACTGGCCGCCGCCGGGCGCGGGTCCGACGCGGAACAGATCCTGCGCCAGGGGGTCGCCCGGCCCGCCACCGAGATAGGGCAGGCCGTCCTGGCGCTGGACGCGGAGGGCCGTCGCCGGGAGGTGCGGGCCCTGCTCGACGCGTACGTCCGCGTCCGCACCCCCGAGGAGGCGGCCCGCAGCGCCGAACCGGACCCGCAGGCGCTCGTACCGCTCCTGCTGGAGGCTGCGCAGGGCGTTTCGGACGAGCGACACTGGGATCTGGTGCACGCCCTCCGGGTCGCCGGTTTCACAGCCTGACAAAACTCCCCCACTCGCCCCTAGACCCCCTCCCACCGGCCGCTCCGCTCACCCACAGGAGTGCGAAACGTGATCGACTCCGCGGGTTAACGGCGATGGTCTTGGCAAGGCTCTCCCGGAGGCTTACGTTCATCCCTCTACGGCCTCATCTACGGGCGTAGAGGCTCTGACGTCCCGCCGAAGGAGCAGCTCATGGCCAACGTCGTACGCGCCGCTCTGGTCCAGGCCACCTGGACCGGCGACACCGAGTCCATGGTGGCGAAACACGAGGAGCACGCCCGCGAGGCGGCCCGCCAGGGTGCGAAGGTCATCGGATTCCAGGAAGTCTTCAACGCGCCCTACTTCTGTCAGGTCCAGGAACCGGAGCACTACCGCTGGGCCGAGCCGGTGCCCGAGGGCCCGACCGTGAGTCGTATGCAGGAGCTCGCGCGGGAAACCGGCATGGTGATCGTCGTGCCGGTGTTCGAGGTCGAGCAGTCCGGCTTCTACTACAACACCGCGGCCGTGATCGACGCCGACGGCACCTATCTCGGCAAGTACCGCAAACACCACATCCCGCAGGTCAAGGGCTTCTGGGAGAAGTACTACTTCAAGCCCGGCAACGCGGGCTGGCCCGTCTTCGACACCGCGGTCGGCAAGGTCGGCGTCTACATCTGCTATGACCGCCACTTCCCGGAGGGCTGGCGGCAACTCGGCCTCAACGGCGCCCAGTTGGTCTACAACCCGTCGGCCACCCACCGCGGACTCTCCTCCTACCTCTGGCGGCTGGAGCAGCCCGCCGCGGCCGTCGCCAACGAGTACTTCATCGCCGCGATCAACCGCGTCGGCCAGGAGGAGTACGGCGACAACGACTTCTACGGGACGTCGTACTTCGTCGACCCGCGCGGCCGGTTCGTCGGCGAGACCGCCAGCGACAGCAAAGAGGAACTCGTGGTCCGCGACCTCGACTTCGACGTGATCGAGGAAGTGCGGCAGCAGTGGGCGTTCTACCGGGACCGACGACCCGACGCCTACGAGGGGCTGGTGCAGCCGTGACCGACCTCTACGCCCGCCACAAGTCGGTACTGCCCGACTGGCTCGCCCTCTACTACGAGGACCCGCTGGAGATCACCCACGGCGAGGGCCGGCATGTCTGGGACGCGGACGGCAACAAGTACCTCGACTTCTTCGGCGGCATCCTGACGACGATGACCGCGCACGCGCTGCCCGAGGTCACCAAGGCGGTGAGCGAGCAGGCCGGGCGGATCCTCCACTCGTCCACGCTCTACCTCAACCGGCCGATGGTCGAACTCGCCGAGCGCATCGCCCAGTTGAGCGGCATCCCGGACGCCCGCGTCTTCTTCACCACCTCCGGCACCGAGGCCAACGACACCGCCCTGCTCCTCGCCACCACCTACCGGCAGAGCAACACGGTCCTGGCGATGCGCAACAGCTACCACGGCCGCTCCTTCAGCGCCGTCGGCATCACCGGCAACCGCGGCTGGTCGCCCACCTCCCTGTCGCCCCTGCAGACCCTGTACGTCCACGGGGGCGTCCGCACCCGCGGCCCGTACGCCTCGTTCAGTGACGACGACTTCATCGCCGCCTGCGTCG
Organism: Streptomyces sp. DF42; assembly: GCF_058267695.1. Classification (NCBI taxonomy): domain Bacteria; kingdom Bacillati; phylum Actinomycetota; class Actinomycetes; order Kitasatosporales; family Streptomycetaceae; genus Streptomyces; species Streptomyces sp. DF42. The sequence goes on from NZ_CM177859.1 coordinate 8,363,110, forward strand.
ACGACCTCAGGGACCTCCTCGGCCACACCCGCCCACCCGCCGCCCTGATCGCCGAGCCGATCCAGGGCGTAGGCGGCTTCACCTCCCCGCCCGACGGGCTGTACGCCGCCTTCCGCGAGGTACTCGCCGAGCGCGGCATCCTCTGGATCGCCGACGAGGTGCAGACCGGCTGGGGCCGCACCGGCGACAACTTCTGGGGCTGGCAGGCACACGGCGCGGCCGGCCCTCCCGACCTGCTCACCTTCGCCAAGGGCATCGGCAACGGCAGCTCCATCGGCGGTGTCGTCGCCCGCGCCGAGATCATGAACTGCCTCGACTCCAACAGCATCTCGACCTTCGGCGGCACCCAGATCACCATGGCCGCGGGCCTCGCCAACCTCAACTACCTGCTGGAACACGACCTCCAGGGCAACGCCCGACGCGTCGGCGGACTGCTCATCGAGCGGCTGCGGGCGGTCGCCGCGCAGGTGCCGCACGTGCGGGAGGTGCGCGGGCGTGGCCTGATGCTCGGCGTCGAGCTGGTCAAGCCGGGGACGGACGAAGCCGATCCGGAGGCGGCGAGCGCCGTGCTGGAGGCCACTCGCGCGGACGGTCTGCTCATCGGCAAGGGCGGCGGCCACAACACCAGCGCGCTGCGCGTCGCCCCACCGCTGTCCCTCACCGTCGCCGAGGCCGAGGAGGGCGCCGCGATCCTCGAACGCGCTCTGAGAAGCCTCACGTAGCAGCCGCCCAGCAAGGGAAGTCCGCCATGACCACCACCTTCGGGACCCTCGAACCCGCCCTGTCGGTGCGCCAGGTGCTGGGCCTGGAACGGGTCCTCGCCGGGGAGCCCGAGGTGGTGGCCGGAGCGGGCCAGCTCGACCGGCCGGTGCGCTGGGTGCATGTGGCCGAGGCACCCGACGTGGGAGTGATGCTCACCGGCGGCGAGATGGTGCTCACCACCGGCGTGCTGCTCGCCGGCGACGAGGAGAAGCAGGCCGAGTACATCCGGTCGCTGCACCGTGCGGAGGCAGCGGCCGTCGTGCTCGGCCTCGGGCGGGCCTTTCCCTCCCCGCCGGACGCGATGCGCCGGGCCGCCGAGCGGTGCGGGTTGCCCATGGTGGTCCTCCACCGGCCCTTCCCCTTCGCGGAGTTGACCGAAGAGGTGCAAGCCCGGCTGGTACGGCGGAAGTTCGCCGCCGTCAGCCTCTCCGAGTCCGTGCGCACCGCCCTGACCGGGCTCATCACCGTGGGTGCCCCGCTGCAGAGCCTCCTCGACGAAATCGCCCAGCACAGTGCCTGCCCGGTCGTCGTGACCAACCTCGCGCACCGCGTCCTCGCCACGGCGGGGGAGCGGCCCGCGGTGGACGACGTACTGCGCGACTGGGAGCGCATCGCCCGGCAGGCCGGGGGCAACGAGGGCGACGGCTGGATCCGCGCCGAGCTCGGCGGGCGTGGCGAGCGGTGGGGCCAGATCATGCTGTGCGGCTACCGGGGCGACACGGCCACCGGGCGCCTGCTCGCCGACCGGGCCGCCGAGGCCCTCGTCCTGCACCGGATGCTCGGCGGCAACTCGGCCCACACCTGGGAGGAGCAGTCCGCCCAGAGCCTGCTCACCGACCTGGCCAGCGGGGTCGTACCGGCACGGCAGCTGCTGCCCCGCGCGCGGGCCGCCGGGCTGCCCGTCAACCGGCGGACGTTCGTGCCCCTGGTCGTGCGGGCCGGCGAACCGGCCCAACTGGACCGCGTGCTGCGACTGGTGGGTCTGCCCGGTCTCGTCGCCGAGCTGGCAGACGGCGCCACCGCCGTGCTGCTGAGCCTCGCCCGCGACCAGGACGCCGCCTCGCTCACCGCGCACTTCGCGGCCAGGCTCCGTACCGAGTCCGGGTCGCCGAAGGCCGTCGTGGCCGCCGCCGACCCACGCATCGCCTGGGACGACGTGCCGGCCGGGCTCCGCGAGGCCCAGCACGTCGCCGACGCGGTCGCGGACTCCTCGGCGGCCCTCGACCTCCCGGCCGTCGTACGCCTCAAGGACGTACATCTGCGCGGCCTGATCCGGCTGTTGCGGGACGATCCGCAGGTGCAGTCGTTCGCCGAGCGGGAGCTGGACGGGCTGCTGTGCGCGGCCGACGAGGACCTGCTGTCGGTGCTGCGCACCTACCTCGCCACCGGCCGCAACAAGTCCCGCACCGCCCAGCTCCACCATGTCTCGCGGCCCGCGCTGTATCGCCGCCTGGAGGCCATACAGGGCCGGCTCGGGGTCGACCTCGACGACTTCGAACAAGCCGCCTCGGTGCACATCGCACTCCTCGCGCACGATGCGCAACAGGGCTGAAACATGCCACGACCTGGGAAAACGGTGGTGAAACATGGGTCTGGGACAGGGTGACACCGTGGCACGCCGGATGCCCGTATGCGTGACACCGTGCAACTCAAAGCCGGTTTTCGGACTTCCTAGTCTTCTCGAACACCGAGCGACCGGAGGTCCCGATGAGCCGAGTGATTCGTGCCGCCCTGTTCCAGACCGCGTGGACGGGCGACAAGGAGTCGATGATCCAGGTGCACGAGCAGGCGGCCCGCGACGCGGCCGCGCAGGGTGCTCAGGTCCTGTGCTTCCAGGAGCTGTTCTACGGGCCCTACTTCTGCCAGGTCCAGGACAAGGCGTTCTACGAGTACGCCGAGCAGATCCCGGACGGCCCCATCGTCAAGCGCTTCCAGGCGCTGGCCAGGGAACTGGGCATCGTCCTGATCCTGCCGATGTACGAGGAGGAGCAGCCCGGCGTCCTCTACAACACGGCCGCCGTGATCGACGCGGACGGCTCGTACCTCGGCAAGTACCGCAAGCACCACATCCCCCAAGTGCCCGGATTCTGGGAGAAGTTCTACTTCCGCCCGGGCAACGCCGGCTGGCCCGTCTTCGACACGGCCGTCGGCAGGATCGGCGTCTACATCTGCTACGACCGCCACTTCCCGGAAGGCTGGCGGGCGTTGGGGCTGGAGGGCGCCGAGATCGTCTTCAACCCGTCGGCCACGTCCAGGGGTCTGTCCGGCTACCTCTGGCAGCTGGAGCAGCCCGCTGCGGCCGTCGCCAACGAGTACTTCGTCGGCGCGATCAACCGGGTCGGGGTCGAGGAGCTGGGCGACAACGACTTCTACGGGACCTCGTACTTCGTGGACCCGGAGGCCCAGTTCGTGGGGGAGGTGGCCAGCGACAAGGAGACCGAGCTCGTCGTCCGCGACCTGGACCTGGCCAAGCTGCGGGAGGTCCGCGACCGCTGGCAGTTCTTCCGCGACCGCCGTCCCGACGCGTACGCCCCGCTGACGGCGCCGTAACAGCCGACGGCGGCACCCGCGCCCCGAAGGGGCGCGGGCAACTGCGCGAACAGCCACACACGACCCGCACCTGTCGACCACAACCGAGCGGAGCGCCATGAGCAGCCGTACCGTCATCCGCGGTGGCCTCGTCATCACCGCGTCCGACGAGATCCACGCCGACGTGCTGATCGAGGACGGCCGCATCGCCGCCCTCGCCGCCTCCGGCACGCCCGCAGCCGAGACGTTCAGCGCCGACCGGGTCATCAACGCCACCGGGAAGTACGTCATCCCCGGTGGCGTCGACGCCCACACCCACATGGAGCTGCCGTTCGGCGGCACCTTCGCCTCCGACACCTTCGAGACCGGCACCCGGGCGGCCGCCTGGGGCGGTACGACCACGATCGTCGACTTCGCGGTGCAGAGCGTCGGCCGCTCCCTGCGCGAGGGCCTGGACGCCTGGCACGCGAAGGCCGAGGGCAACTGCGCGATCGACTACGGCTTCCACATGATCGTCTCCGATGTGAACGAGGGGACGCTCAAGGAGATGGACCACCTCGTCGAGGAAGGCGTCACCTCCTTCAAGCAGTTCATGGCCTATCCCGGCGTCTTCTACTCCGACGACGGCCAGATCCTGCGCGCCATGCAGCGCTCCGCCGAGAACGGCGGCCTGATCATGATGCACGCCGAGAACGGCATCGCGATCGACGTACTGGTGGAGCAGGCGCTGGCGCGCGGTGAGACCGATCCGCGCTACCACGGCGAGGTCCGCAAGGCCCTGCTGGAGGCCGAGGCCACACACCGCGCCATCAGGCTCGCCCAGGTCGCGGGCGCTCCGCTCTACGTCGTGCACGTCTCGGCGATGGAGGCGGTCGCCGAGCTGGCGCGGGCGCGCGACGAGGGGCTCCCCGTCTTCGGCGAGACCTGCCCGCAGTACCTGTTCCTGTCCACCGACAACCTCGCCGAGCCGGACTTCGAGGGCTCGAAGTACGTGTGCAGCACGCCGCTTCGCCCCAAGGAGCACCAGGCCAAGCTGTGGCAGGGGCTCAGGACGAACGATCTCCAGGTCGTCTCCACCGACCACTGCCCCTTCTGCTTCGTGGGCCAGAAGGAACTGGGGCGAGGGGACTTCTCGAAGATCCCCAACGGCCTGCCGGGCGTCGAGAACCGTATGGACCTGCTCCACCAGGCCGTCGTCGACGGGCACATCTCGCGCCGCCGCTGGATCGAGATCGCCTGCGCGGCCCCGGCCCGGATGTTCGGCATGTACCCGAAGAAGGGCACCATCGCCCCGGGCGCCGACGCCGACATCGTCATCTACGACCCGAACGCCGAGCAGGTCATGTCGGTGGAGACGCACCACATGAACGTCGACTACTCGGCCTACGAGGGCAAGCGCACCACCGGCCGCGTCGAGACGGTCCTCTCGCGCGGCGAAGTCGTCATCAACGAGCGGGAGTACACCGGACACGCCGGCCACGGCGTATACACCCCGCGCTCCACCTGTCAGTACCTCAACTAGGAGTGGCGCTTATGGACTTCGGACTCGTCCTGCAGACCGACCCGCCGGCCTCGAAGGTCGTCAGCCTGATGAAGCGGGCCGAGCGCAACGGCTTCACGTACGGCTGGACCTTCGACTCCGCCGTGCTCTGGCAGGAGCCGTTCGTGATCTACAGTCAGATCCTGTCGAACACCACGAAGCTGACGGTCGGCCCGATGGTCACCAACCCGGGCACCCGCACCTGGGAGGTCACCGCCTCCACCTTCGCCACCCTGAACGACATGTTCGGCAACCGCACCGTCTGCGGCATCGGCCGCGGCGACTCCGCGATGCGTGTCGCCGGCCGCAAGCCCAACACCCTGGCCCGCATCAGCGACGCGATGAGGGTGATCCGCGCCCTCGGCCGCGGCGAGGAGGCCGACCTCGGCGGCGGCACGGTCGTCAGGTTCCCGTGGATCAAGCCGGGCGCCGAACTCCCCGTATGGATGGCGGCGTACGGCCCGAAGGCCCTGAAGATGACCGGCGAGGAGGCCGACGGCTTCATCCTCCAGCTCTCCGACCTCTACCTCACCGAGTACATGGTCAAGGCGGTCAAGGAGGCGGCCGTCGCCGCCGGACGCAACCCCGACGACGTCAGAGTCTGCGTCGCCGCCCCCGCCTACGTCACCGAGGACGACTCGCCCGAGGCGCTGGCGCACGCCCGTGACCAGTGCCGCTGGTTCGGCGGCATGGTCGGCAACCACGTCGCCGACCTCGTCTCCAAGTACGGCGAGCACTCCGCCCAGGTCCCCGAGGAACTCACCGACTACATCAAGGCCCGCGAGGGGTACGACTACTCGCACCACGGGCGCGCGGACAACCCCGACACCCAGTTCGTGCCCGACGAGATCGTCGACCGGTTCTGCGTCATCGGGCCGGTCGAGAAGCACGTGGAGAAGCTGAACGCGCTGCGCGAGCTGGGCGTCGACCAGTTCGCCGTGTACGACATGCACGACGCGCAGGAGGCCGTGATCGACGCGTACGGTGCGAAGGTCATCCCCGCGGTCAACTCCTGACCCCCACCGCTCAGTTCCCTCCCCACCCCCCACTCCAGTTCTCCCCTCCCCTCCCCGGGGAGGGGCCGGAGACCCCGCACGGCCTTTCCGGACCCACCCTTCATTGATTGGCCTGCCCATGACCGACACCGCTCCCACGGCCATACCGCCGACAGCCCAAGTCACCCTCGCCGACGGGCGCGTGGAGATCGCGCCGGGGTCCCCGCTGCCCAGCGGGCCGTACGCCAACGAGGACCTGCTCCCGGTCCCCGTCGAGAAGCGCACCTGGACCACGTACAACTTCTCCGCCCTGTGGGTCGGCATGGCCCACAACACGGCCTCCTGGACCCTCGCCTCCGGTCTGATCGCCGTCGGCATGGACTGGAAGCAGGCGGTGTTCACCATCGGCCTGGCCAACGTGATCGTGCTGGTCCCGATGCTGCTCACCGGCCACGCGGGACCGAAGTACGGCATCCCCTTCCCGGTCTTCGCCCGGGCCTCCTTCGGCATCCGGGGCGCCAACCTCCCGGCTGTCGTACGGGCGTTGGTGGCGTGCGGCTGGTTCGGCATCCAGACGTGGATCGGCGGTGAGGCGATCTACTTCCTGGCCGGCAAGCTCATCGGCGACAGCTGGGCCAACACCTCGCACGTGGGCGGCTACGCCTGGACCATGTGGCTGTCGTTCGCGATCTTCTGGGTGATCCAGGTCGCCATCATCTACCGGGGCATGGAGACGATCCGCCGCTTCGAGAACTGGGCGGCGCCCTTCGTCATCGTCGGTGCCGTCGTGATGCTGATCTGGATGAGCAACAAGGCCGGCGGCTTCGGTCCGCTGCTCGACCAGCCTTCCAAGCTCGGCTGGGGCGGAGACTTCTGGAAGCTGTTCTGGCCCTCCCTCATGGGCATGATCGGCTTCTGGTCCACGCTGTCGCTGAACATCCCGGACTTCACCCGGTACGGCAAGAGCCAGAAGGCGCAGACCTGGGGACAAGCCCTCGGTCTTCCTACGACCATGACCCTGTTCGCGCTGCTCTCCGTGCTCGTCACCTCCGGTTCGCAGGCCGTGTACGGCGAGACGATCTGGGACCCGGTACAGCTCGCCGCCAAGACGGACAACGTCTTCGGGCTGCTGTTCGCGCTGGTGACCGTGCTGGTGGCGACCCTGTCCGTGAACATCGCGGCCAACCTGGTCTCGCCGGCCTTCGACTTCTCCAACGTCGCGCCACGGAAGGTCAGTTTCCGCGCCGGAGCCCTCGTCACCTGCGTCCTCGGCGTGCTGATCTTCCCGTGGAAGCTGTACTCCGACCCGCAGGGCTACATCTTCACCTGGCTCGGTCTGGTCGGCGGTCTGCTCGGCACGGTCGCCGGCATCCTCATCGCCGACTACTGGATCCTGCGCCGGGGCAAGCTGGACCTCGTCGACCTGTACCGCCCGGGGGGCCGCTACTGGTACGAGGGCGGCTGGAACTGGCGGGCCGTCGTCGCCTTCGTGGCAGGCGGTGTCCTGGCCGTCGGCGGCGCCACCTTCAAGCCGCTGGTCGACGGACGGCCGCTCCCGGCGCTGAAGCCGCTCGCCGACTACGGCTGGGCGGTCGGCCTCGGCACCTCGATGGTGCTGTACGTGGTCTTGATGCTGCTGCGCGGCAAGGACCGCATCGAGGCCTGAGCGGATCCTGGCAAGGCGGGAGGACGGTCAGCTCTTCTGGCCGTCCTCCAAGGCCGCCACCGCTTCCTTCGCTGCCTTGATGGCACCCTTGTTGATCTCGTCCGTGCCGGGCGCCTTCTTCGACTCGAAGTCGCTGCCGTTGTAGGTGATGACCACCAGCACATTGGACGCCTGGGCGATCACCACGCCCTCGCGCGTCTGCTGCTTGTCCTCGGTGGAGAGATTCACGACGGAGTAGGCCGCGTCACCGAGTCCGGGAACGACCCCTCCGCCACTCTTGTCCGTAATTCGATCCTTGTACGACTTCTGCGCCGCTGTGTCCGAGTTCATCACTTCGAAGGACACATCGAGCCAGCGGTAGTCGTAGCCCTTGAGCGCGTTCCATGAGCAGGTGCGGCGGAGTTTCGCGTCCGTCGACCTGATCTCCTTGCCCGCCGTCTTGGCACCCGGAACGAGCGAGTTGAGCGTCTTCACGGCGATGCTGCCGCACGGCGCGGGAGCGGCGGCGTACGCCTTGGACTCCGCGGTCGTCGAGGGGGCGGTGGCCGACCGGGTGCCGGTCTTCGGCGCCTCCTTGTGCCCGGCATCCGACGTCGCCGCGGGACCGGACGACAGCGCCCAGCCGGCCGCGGCCAGCACGACGACCGGGGACAGACGCGCGGTCAGAGCGAGCGGCAGAGGAAAATCGCGCACGGCACACTTTTCGGTGGGGGACGGTGTGCGGAGGAGGTCCGCACTGCGGACGGGGCGCCAGTCTCACATGAGTCCCTGTGAGACGGAAGTGTCAACTCGCTCCGTGCCCGCGCGGTTACCGGACGCGGCGCCGACGGGCACTCGGCGCGGCCGGTTCGCGGTGACGAGCCGGACGCTCCCGCGAACCGCAACCGTACTTCGACTCGTACGAGCGCAGGGAGTCCTCAAGAGCCGCAGTGGTCCCGGCGGAGGGGACCGTGCCGCTGGATGCGCGGGACAGGACGAAGCCGACCGCGTCCGCCGCGTCCCGGCCCATGCCGTCTCCACGGTGACCGGCTCGATCTCGGCGTTCTCCCGGCCCTCCAGGACCGCCCGGACGCGGTCGGGGTCGGTGCCGGAGCGGGACGGCATGGCCTTGAGCGCCGCGGCGGACTCGTGGACGGACTCGGGGCCGGGCCTCCCCAACTGGTCGTGCTCGCCTACGAGTCGGGGCTGGTGGCCCCGCGCCGGGCATAACCGGTTGCACGCCGCGCGCACGGTTCAGCAGCCTGGGGCGATGACGGAGACGACGCGCCCGCAGAGCCCCGCCCTCCACGAGGCCATCCTCGGCTACTACGCACGCGGCAAGGAGGACGCCCGCCTCAGACAAGGCGGCGCACCCGCCGGCCGGCTGGAGTTCTGGCGTACGCAGGACGTGCTGCGACGGGTTCTGCCTCCGGCCCCCGCGCGGCTGCTGGACGTCGGCGGCGGCAGCGGGGTGCACGCGGAGTGGCTGGCCCGGGACGGGTACGAGGTCCACCTCCTCGACCCGGTGCCGCTGCACGTCGAACAGGCCGCCCGGCTGCCCGGGGTGAGCGCGCGGTCCGGGGACGCGCGGTCGCTGCCGGACGAGGACGCCTCGTACGACGCGGTGCTGCTGCTCGGCCCCCTGTACCACCTGCTCGAACGGGCCGACCGAGTAAGGGCGTTGGCCGAGGCGCGTCGGGTGGTGCGGCCGGGCGGGCCGGTCGTGGCGGCCACCATCAACCGGTACGCGGGGCTGCACGACCTGCTCCGCGAGGAGCGCTACTTCGACCCGGAACAGCGGGTTCGCACCGACGCGGCGAGCAGCGACGGCCGGCACGGCGGCGATGGCCCCTTCACCGTCGCCTACTTCGCCCAACCCGCAGAGGTGCCCGGCGAGTTCACCGACGCCGGTCTCGTACCGGAGGGCCAGTACGGCCTGGAGGGCCTCGCCTGGCTGATGGGTGGTGTCGAGGGCTGGCTGGACGACCCGGAACGCCGCGAGGCCGTCCTTGCGGCGACCCGCCGCATCGAGTCGGAGCCGACGCTGCTGGGCGCGAGCGGACACCTGCTCACGGTGGGCAGACGACAGCGGTGAGCAGGTGACAGCGGTGAGCAGGTGGCGTCCTCGGTGCTGCTGGACGTCGATGCCGTCGAGGGCGACCACACCCCCCACCCCGGCTTCGGCGCCGCGGGCGTCGTCCGACGAGGTGCCGACCGCCGTCGTGCGTCGACCGGGCCTCGTCGGGGTCGGCCGTGGGCCGCTCTCCCGGGGGCGTACCCCCGCGGTGCGAGGAATTCGCCGCACTCCACCCGGCCGAGGTGGTCCGCCTCCGGGTGTCCCGGACGCCCGTGCCTGTTGTGACGTCCCCCACCTGCTCTTGCCGGGGCGAGGATCGCTTACCTACGTTCGGTCCCATGTCCACCCACGACCGCGCCCTTCCCGGCGACCCGGACGAACCCGCCGCGGTGAGCAGGCCTGCGGCGGACCGGCCCGACGCCCTCCCCACGGTCGACCTGGCCGTCGACCTGAGCTCACACGAAATGCTCCGGCGCGCTCATGTCCTGGACGCTCTCGGCCCCGACTGGGACCCCGTCGCCGCACTGCGCGGCGAGGAGGCGGCGTACGAGCTGCTCTACTCCGGCCTCGGCGAGGAGCAGCAGCGTGTGTACGACGAACTGGTCGCGGCCGGCGTGCTGCCGCGGAGAGGGGACGGCCATGCTGCCGCTTGACCCGCAGGCAGACGTGGGGCGTCGCGCCTGGGTGGCCTGCCCGAACTGCGACGACCGTCGCGGGTGCGCCACCTGCGAGCAGGGACGCACCTGCACCGAACACTGGCGCTACCTCCTCTCCAACGTCGGCAGCCTGCTCCACCTCCAGTGCCGGTCGTGCACGCACATCTGGGCGCACGAGACCCATTTCGGTGCCACCCGCTCCCCGTGGGAGCGCATCACCAGCGGCCTGCGACGACGGTGATCATTCAGCACCGCTGACTCGGTGTCGCGGGGCCGCCTGTGCCGCCGCGGGCGGTGGCCGGTGAGGCCGGACGGCGGAGCGGCACCCGCTTTCGGATGACCGCGCCGCCTGCCGTCGGCCCCGGCGGTCCGCCGTGGCCGAGGATCGCGTCGGCGGCCATCGCTGCCTGCCGTTCGTCCGCCCGGAGGCAGCCGTGCACATCCTGATCCTGGCCAGTGCGTTCAACAGCCTGACCCAGCGCGCCCACGCCGAGCTGCGCGACCGTGGACACCGGGTGGCGGTGGAACTCGCCCTGCCGGGCGTCTCGCTGCCGGATGCCGTGCGGCGGCATGCGCCGCAGCTCATCGTGGCGCCGATGCTGAAGTCGGCGATTCCCCGGGAGGTCTGGGCGGCGCACACCTGCCTCGTCGTCCACCCTGGGCCCGTGGGCGACCGCGGACCGTCCTCCCTGGACTGGGCGATCCACGAGGGCATCGACGAATGGGGCGTCACCGTCCTCCAGGCCGACGAGGAGATGGACGCCGGTGACGTGTGGGCCACCGTGCCGTGCCGGCTTCCCGAGGTGTCCAAGAGCGATCTGTACCGGGGCGAGATCGCCGACGCCGCGATCGAGGCCGTCCTGCTCGCGGTGGAGCGTTTCGCCGGGGGCGCCCACGTACCGCTCAAGCAGGACAGGACAGGCACGGCCGACGCGCGCCTGCGCCCGCGTCCCTACCTCGACCAGAGTGTCCGGCGGATCGACTGGGCCGAGGACTCCACGCGGACCGTCCTGCGCAAGCTGAGGGCGGCGGACTCGCAGCCCGGTGTGCTGGACACGCTGCTCGGCGGCGAGTGGTACCTGCACGGCGGTCACCCCGAGAGCGTGCTGCGCGGCCGTCCCGGGGAGTTGCTGGCGACCCGGACCGGGGCGGTCTGCCGGGCCACCCGGGACGGCGCCGTGTGGATCCCCGAACTGCGGCCCCGGCGCGGGCCCGGCCGGCCGCCCACGTTCAAACTGCCGGCCGTCCGGGCCCTGGGTGACCGGCTGCCGCCGCTGCCCGAGAAGGCCCCGCCCCTGTTGCCCGGGGCGCGGCACCGTACCTGGGCGGACATCCGCTACCGGGAGGAGGGGAACGTGGGCTTCCTCTCGTTCTCCTTCCCCGGCGGCGCCATGAGCACCGAGCAGTGCCGACGGCTGCTGGACGCCTACCGGGAAGCGTGCGGGCGCCCCACGTCGGTGCTCGTGCTGGGCGGCGAACGGGACTTCTTCTCCAACGGGATCCACCTCAACGTCATCGAGGCGGCCGACGACCCGGCCGCCGAGTCCTGGGCGAACATCAACGCCATCGACGATCTGGTCGAGGCGGTCCTGACGACGACGGACCGGCTGGTGGTCTCGGCCATCGCGGGCAACGCCGCGGCGGGCGGGGTCATGCTCGCCCTGGCGGCCGACGAGGTGTGGTGCCGCACGGGCGCCGTGCTGAACCCGCACTACCGCCTGATGGGCCTGCACGGCTCGGAGTACTGGACCCACACCCTGCCGCGCAGGGTGGGTCCCGAGACGGCCGAACGGCTCATGCGTGACGCTCTGCCGGTGAGCTCGGCGGGCGCACTGCGCCTCGGGCTCGTCGACCGCCTGGTCGGCAGCGGTCCCGACGATTTCGCGCGAGAGGTCGGCGGCCTGGCGGCCAGGCTGGCGGATCTGCCGGCGACGGCGTCACGGATCGCCGCCAAGAAGACCGAGCTGGACCGGCTGCAGAGCGCGACCCCGCTGGCCGGCTTCCGTGAGCGGGAGCTCGCCCGGATGCGCCGGACCTTCGACGATCCCGACGCCCCGTATCACGCTCTGCGTCGTTCCTTCGTCCACAAGGAGCGGCCACCGTGCACCCCGCCGCACCTCGGCCCGGCCGCGGTTGCGAAAACCGGCCTGGTCCCCACTGCCGAGTACGTCACCTGAACGGCCCTCGCTGCCGTCTCATCACGGCCTGACGGCTGCTACGAAGAAGGTCGACGGCCGAAATGCAGGCTTTCATCCCTTACCTCCCCAGGAGGCGGTCCCATGACTGAGGCGACGGCGAAGACCGACGGCGCTGCGCCCGCCGACGAGACACCCACGATCCACATTCTCTGGATCAACGCGGGGCTCAGCTGCGACGGCGACTCGGTCGCGCTGACGGCGGCCATGCAGCCCAGCATCGAGGAGATCGTCCTCGGCGCGCTGCCGGGGCTTCCGAAGATCGCTGTCCACTGGCCGCTCATCGACTTCGAATGCGGTCCGGTCGGCGGCTCGGACACGTTCATCGAGTGGTTCTTCAAGGGAGAGCGAGGCGAGATCGACCCGTTCGTGCTGGTCGTCGAGGGTTCCATCCCCAATGAGGCGATCAAGCCCGAGGGCTACTGGTGCGGCTTCGGCGACAACCCGGAGACCGGCCAGCCGATCACCACCAGCGAGTGGATCGACCGGCTCGCCCCGAAGGCCCTGGCGGTCGTCGCGATCGGCACCTGTGCCACCTACGGCGGCATCCACGCCATGGCGGGCAACCCGACCGGCGCGATGGGCGTGCCGGACTACCTCGGCTGGGACTGGAAGTCCCACGCCGGCATCCCCATCGTGTGCGTCCCCGGCTGCCCGATCCAGCCCGACAACTTCTCCGAGACGCTCACGTATCTGCTCTACCAGGCGACCGGCGCCGCTCCGATGATCCCGCTCGACGACAAGCTGCGGCCCACCTGGCTGTTCGGGGCCACCGTCCACGAAGGATGCGACCGTGCGGGCTACTACGAACAGGGTGAGTTCGCCCTGTCGTACGACTCCCCGAAGTGCCTGGTCAAGCTGGGCTGCTGGGGTCCGGTCGTCAAGTGCAACGTGCCCAAGCGCGGGTGGATGAACGGGATCGGCGGCTGCCCGAACGTCGGCGGCATCTGCATCGCCTGCACCATGCCCGGGTTCCCCGACAAGTTCATGCCGTTCATGGACGAGCCCCCCGGCGCCAAGGTCTCCAGCACGGCCAGCGGCGCCTACGGAGCCGTGGTCCGCAGGCTGCGCTCGATCACGGCGAAGACGGTGGACAAGGAGCCCAAGTGGCGCCGTACCGGAGGGAAGATCACCACCGGTTACCGGCCCCCCTGGTGACGCACCACTACGAATGACCCGCTTCTGCTTCGTGCACCCCCCACAACCGAACCCCCCGCGCAACGAAGGGCACGGCAAAGACGATGGCAAGGACGAAGGCGGCCGGCGACGGCAGCGGCCTGGTGGAGATGGCCTGGGACCCGATCACCCGGATCGTGGGCAGCCTGGGCATCCACACGAAGATCGACTTCAAGCAGAAGCGGGTCGCGGAGTGCTACAGCACCTCGTCGGTCTTCCGCGGCTACAGCGTCTTCATGCGCGGGAAGGACCCCCGCGACGCCCACTTCATCACCAGCCGCATCTGCGGGATCTGCGGCGACAACCACGCCACCTGCTCGGTGTACGCGCAGAACATGGCGTACGGCGTGAAGCCCCCGAACCTCGGCGAGTGGATCATCAACCTCGGCGAGTCCGCGGAGTACATGTTCGACCACAACATCTTCCAGGAGAACCTGGTCGGGGTGGACTACTGCGAGAAGATGGTCCGGGAGACCAACCCGGGCGTCCTCGAACTCGCCGAGCGCACCGAGGCCCCGCACGCGGCCGAGCACGGCTACCGCACCATCGCTGACATCATGCGCTCGCTGAACCCCCTCGAAGGGGAGTTCTACCGCGAGGCCCTCCAGGTCAGCCGCTACACGCGCGAGATGTTCTGCCTGATGGAGGGCCGCCATGTGCACCCCTCCACGCTCTACCCCGGCGGTGTCGGCACCGTCGCCTCCGTGCAGCTCTTCACCGACTACCTCAGCCGCCTGATGCGCTACGTGGAGTTCATGAAGCGCGTCGTGCCCCTGCACGACGACCTGTTCGACTTCTTCTACGAGGCACTGCCCGGGTACGAGGAGGTCGGCCGCAGGCGGGTCCTGCTCGGCTGCTGGGGCGCGCTCAACGACCCCGAGTACTGCGACTTCACCTACGCCAACATGACGGACTGGGGCCGGCGGATGTTCGTCACGCCCGGCATCATCGTCGACGGCAAGCTGGTCACCAACGACCTCACCGAGATCAACCTCGGCATCCGCATCCTGCTGGGCAGCTCCTACTACGAGGACTGGCAGGGCCAGGAGCAGTTCGTCACCCACGACCCGCTCGGCAACCCGGTGGACCCGCGCCACCCGTGGAACCAGCACACCATCCCCGCCCCGCAGAAGCGGGACTTCGACGACAAGTACAGCTGGGTCATGTCCCCGCGCTGGTTCGACGGCAAGGACCACCTCGCCCTGGACACCGGCGGCGGCCCCATCGCCCGCCTGTGGTCCACGGCCCTGTCCGGGCTCGTCGACATCGGGTACGTCAAGGCCACCGGCCACAGCGTGGTCATCAACCTGCCGCGCACGATGACCAAGCCGGAGACCACCTTCGAGTGGAAGATCCCGAAGTGGTCCAACGCGCTGGAGCGCAACCGCGCCCGCACCTACTTCCAGGCGTACGCCGCCGCAGTCGCCCTGCACTGCGCCGAGAAGGGCCTTGAGGAGGTCCGCGCCGGACGCACCCAGACCTGGGAGAAGTTCGAGGTGCCGCAGGAGGGCATCGGCGTCGGTTTCACCGAGGCGGTCCGCGGCGTCCTCTCCCACCACATGGTGATCCGGGACGGCAAGATCGCCAACTACCACCCGTACCCGCCCACCCCCTGGAACGCCAGCGTCCGCGACTCCTACGGCACCCCGGGCCCGTACGAGGACGCCGTGCAGAACACCCCGATCTTCGAGGAGAACACCCCGGAGAACTTCAAGGGCATCGACATCATGCGCGCCGTCCGCAGCTTCGACCCCTGCCTGCCCTGCGGCGTCCACATGTATGTCGGCGGCGGCAAGACGGTGAAGTCGATGCACGTACCCACCGGCCTGAGCGGACTGGGCGGATGAGCGCGCCGGCGGCGGCACGCCCCGTCGACGCGGAACAGACCGGGCGCCGGGTCGAGGAGGTGCTGGAACGGCTGACCGCGAGCGGCGACCCGGCCGCCGCGGCGGCCGCCGAGGAACTCGTCCGCTCCCTCATGGACTTCTACGGCTCCGGCCTGGCCCGCGTCCTCCACCTGCTGTCCACCGCCCCGGGCGACGACCCCCTCGCCGGCCTCCTCGGCGACGAACTCGTCGCGAGCCTCCTCGTCCTGCACGACCTGCACCCCGAGGACCGCGACACCCGCATCGCCAGGGCCCTGGACAGCGTCCAGGAACACGCCCTGGACCTCGTGGACTTCGACGAGGAGAGCGGCGTCCTCACCCTGCGGACCCGGGAGGCCGGCGGCTGTGGTTGCGGCTCCGGCGCGGGCGCCCGGGAAGCCGCGCAGGCAGCCCTTGCCTGCTTCGCACCGGAGGTCACGGCCGTCGACGTACAGACCGAGCCCGCCGGGCCCGCCCTCCTCCAGATCGGTACCGGGCCGGCGCCGACGAGGACCCGATGAGCGCGTCCCCGGCACCCGCCCGGCACGAGCGCCCCGCCGGCCTGCGAAAGTTCCGCACCGAGCGCGCGCCCCGGCCCGAGCGATGTGAACTGTGCGCGGTGGCTGTGCCCGAGGCGGACCACCGCCACCTGGTCGACACCGAGAAACGCGCCCTCGTCTGCGCCTGCGCCGCCTGTGCGCTGCTGATGGAACAGCCCGGCGCCGCCGCGGGCCGCTTCCGCACGGTCCCGTCCCGCTACCTCACCGACCCCGGGCACCGCCTCGACGAGAGCGCGTGGGACGCGTTGCAGATCCCGGTCGGCGTCGCCTTCCTGTTCCGCAACGCGGCGCTCGACCGGCTCGTCGCCCTCTACCCGAGCCCGGCCGGAGCCACCGAGAGCGAACTCGAACCGGCCACCTGGACGGCGGTCCTCGGCCGCAGCCCCCTTGCCGAACTGCTCGAACCCGACGTGGAGGCGCTGCTGCTGCGCCGCACCGAGGGCCGCTTCGAGTGCCACCTCGTACCTATCGACATCTGCTACGAACTCGTCGGCCGCATGCGCCTGTTGTGGCAGGGCTTCGACGGCGGGGCCGAGGCCCGCGCCGCTCTGGACGCGTTCTTCGCGGACGTCATGCGACGCGCCCGACCGGTGGGCGAGGCGGTGCGCCCGTGACGGAGTTCTCCTTCGCCTGCACCGGCGTCCGCGCCGACCGCTACGCCGCCGGACCGACCCTCGTCTTCCGGCTGCGCGTCACCGCATCCGGGGACACGCCCGTGCACGCACCCGTGCACGCCCTCGCGCTGCGCTGCCAGATCCGCATCGAACCCGCCCGCCGCAGCTACGAGTCCGCCGAGGCCGACGGGCTGGGGGACCTCTTCGGCGAGCGCTCCCGCTGGGGCAGCACACTCCAGCCGGTGCAGTTCGCCCAGATCTCGCTCATGGTCCCCGGCTTCACCGGAGAGACCGAAGCCGACCTCGTCGTGCCCTGCACCTACGACATGGACATCGCCGCCACCCGTTACCTCGCCGCCCTCACCGGCGGCGAGGTTCCGCTGCTGATGCTGTTCTCCGGTACGGCGTTCACCGGAGCCGGCGGTTTCCGGGTCGAGCCGGTCCCGTGGGACCGGGAGGCGGTCTTCCGGATGCCGGTCGCGACCTGGCGGGAGATGGTCGAGCAGCACTTCCCCGGATGCGGCTGGATCAGGCTGCCGCGCGACACCATGGACGCCCTCCTCGCCTACCGCTCCCGGCGCGCGCTGCCCTCCTGGGAGGCGACCCTCAAGGCCCTGCTCGACGACAGCGGCGGCGCGGACCCGCCCCGGAGCGACCCGCTGCGCGCGCTCACCGGCACCACCGGAAGGACGGATCCGTGACCGTGACCGCGTTCGCGTCCGAGACGGAGGAGCGATTCGCCCTCGCCCGGCAGGTGGCCGACGCCGTCCTCTTCGAGGGCTACGTGCTCTACCCGTACCGCGCCTCGGCGGCCAAGAACCGGCTGCGCTGGCAGTTCGGGGTGCTGGTGCCCCCCGGTTGGGGCGCCGAGTGCGAGGAGCACGAATTCCAGCACACCGAATGCCTGATGGAGCCGAGGGCCGGCGCGACCCTGTCGGTCGAGGTGCGCTTCCTGCACGCCCGACGGCGCACGGTGCAGCGGGCCCGCACGGACGGCGGCTTCGACACGGTTGCCGAACTCCACCTCGACGACCGGGTGCTGATGCCCTGGGACGAGGGGGCCGAGGAGCGCGTCGAGGTGGTCGCCTCGGTGGACGACCTCCTCGGCGACGGCGTCACGCATCCCTTCCGGCGCCCCGCCCGGGAGGACACCGAACCGGTCCTGGACACGGCCGGCCGCACCGTCGGCCGGCTCCTGCGGCGATCAGAGGAGATCAGCGGGACGATCCGGCTGTCCGCCCGCGAGCTCGACGGCCCCTACCGGGCCATGCGGCTGACCGCCGTCGTCGAGAACACCAGCGACTGGACACCGTCCGACGGCCGTGGCGCCGACCGGGACGCGGCGCTGCCGCACTCCCTGGTGGCCACCCACCTCCTCATGGCCCTCAGCTCCGGATCGTTCCTGTCTATGACCGATCCCCCGGAGTGGGCGAAGGGCGCGGTCGCCGCCTGCCGCAACCTGCACACCTGGCCCGTGCTCGCCGGCGAGACAGGCAGCGCCGACCTCGTGCTGTCCTCGCCGATCATCCTGGAGGACCATCCGGCCATCGCGCCGGAGAGTCCCGGCGCGCTCTACGACGCCACCGAGATCGACGAGATCCTCGCCCTGCGCACCGCGGCCCTCACCGACGAGGAGAAGCGCGAGGCCCGGGGCACCGACGAGCGGGCGGCCGCCGTGATCGAGCTGGCGGACTCGATGCCGGCCGAGGTCCTGGAGCGGCTGCACGGGGCGGTGCGCGGTCTGCGCGAGGCGACCGGCCGGGGCCCCGCCGCCCCGGACGACGGCTTCCCCGACGAGTACGGCGTGCAGCGGCCGGACACACCCTGGTGGGACCCGGCGAGCGAGGCGGGCTTCGACCCGGCGCGGGACCACGTGGTCGTGGACGGCCGACGGGTGGGCAAGGGCGACCGCGTCGAGTTGCGCCCGGGCCGCCGCCGCACCGACGCGCAGGACATCTTCCTGCACGGCCGCACCGCGACGGTCGAGGCGGTGCTGCACGACGTCGACGGCGCGGTGCACCTGGCGGTCACCGTCGACGGCGACCCGGGCGCCGACATCCGCCGCGAGCAGGGACGGTTCCTGTACTTCCAGCCCGACGAGGTCACCCTGGCGGAGGACGACGCATGAACCCCTCCTCACCGGCAGGCCCCAGGACGCTCGTGGCGGGCATCGGCAACATCTTCCTGTCGGACGACGGCTTCGGCGTGGAGACCACCCGCCGGCTCGCCGGGCGCGACCTGCCCGGGCACGTCGAGGTCGTGGACATCGGGGTGCGCGGAGTGCATCTCGCCTACCAGCTCCTGGACGGCTACGACACCCTCGTCCTGGTGGACGCCACGGCACGCGGCGAAGCCCCCGGCACGCTCTACGTGATCGAACACGACGTCGGCGTCGGGAGCCCCTCGCCCGGCACGCCCGCGCTGGACGGCCACCGGATGACCCCCGACGCCGTCCTGACGCTGCTGGGCACCCTGTGCGCCGGGACCGGCGGCGAGCCACCGCGCCGCGTCCTGGTCGTCGGCTGCGAACCGGCCTCGGTGGACGAGGGCATCGGGCTCAGCGCGCCGGTGTCCGACGCCGTACCGGAGGCCGTCCGGCTGATCGAGGAGCTGCTGCACGACGAGGAGCCGGGAGAGTCCGCGCCGCGGGCCACGGCCGGTGGGATCTCGACATGAGGAGAGACAGGATGAAGAAGATCGTCATCGGCGGAGCGGCCCTGGCGGCCCTGGTAGCCCTCGGCGCTGAGCTGTTCCCCGACCTGAGGCGCTACCTGCGTATCCGACGGATGTGAACCGCGGGCGCCACCGGTGTGCCGTGCGGTTGCGTCGAACGGCGTACCTGCCGACCGGTGACGGCGTGCCTGGCCGGGCGAGCGGGTGGCGCGCGCCTCTAATGAAGGCCGACCTGAGGCAGGACGCGGAAGGACGGAGACCCATGCACGAGATGTCCGTCGCGCTCGCCGTCGTCGACCAGGTGGCAGAGGCCGCCGCGCGGGCCGGTGACGTCACGGCGGTGCGATCGGTACGGCTGCAGGTGGGCGAACTGGCCGGCGTCGTACCCGACGCGCTCGCCTTCTGCTTCGAACTGGTCTGCGCCGGAACCCTGCTGGAAGGCGCCGAACTGGTCACCGAAGCGGTGCCGGGGCGGGCCCGCTGCACGCCCTGCGCACACGAATGGGCCGCCGGCATGCCACCCCGGCTGACCTGTCCCGTCTGCGACGGGACAGGCACCGAGCTGCTCGCGGGCCGGGAACTGCAGATCGTCGACGTGCACTGGGTGGACGGCGGGCCCACGCACGCACCCACCCGCGAACCGATCTCCGAGGAGCGCTGAACCATGTGTCGTGTCGTCGACCTGCGCCAGGCCGTACTCGCGAAGAACGACGCGAGCGCCCACGAACTGCGCGCTCACCTCGCCGGCCGGGGCACCGCGGTCGTCAACCTGCTGTCCAGTCCGGGCAGCGGCAAGACCGCGCTGCTGGAACGTGAACTGCTGCGGGCGCGGGAGCAGTCCGTGCCCGTCGCGGCGCTGAGCGCCGATCTCGCCACCGAGAACGACGCGGCGCGCCTGGCGCGTTCGGGTGTCCCGGTCAAGCAGGTCCTCACCGACGGACTGTGTCATCTGGAGGCGGGGATGCTCGCCGGGCATCTGGACGGGTGGTTGCCCGACGACACCCGGCTGCTGTTCGTGGAGAACGTCGGCAACCTGGTCTGCCCGGCCTCCTACGACCTGGGGGAGGCGCTGAGGGTCACGCTCGCCTCCGTGACGGAGGGCGAGGACAAGCCGCTCAAGTACCCCACCGCCTTCGGCCTCGCCCACCTCGTCGTGATCACCAAGAGCGACCTCGCGGAGGCCGTCGAGTTCGACGAGGCCGCGTTCCGCGCCAATATCGAGCAGGTCAACCCCGGAGTCGAGGTGATCCTGACCTCGGCACGCCGGGGACAGGGAGTCGGCGCGCTGCTCGACCGGGCGATGGCGGCCGCGGACGGCGCGCCCGTCCACGCACCGGTCATGGCCCGGTCCCACTCCCACCACGGTCACACCCACGCGCACCCGGAGGCCACCGGCACGATGGCCCACACCCACCCGTGAGCGCTCCACAGGCCCCGGCCGCCGTCGCCGCGGACACCCCACGACGCCGCGTGGTCACCGTCCGGGGAGTGGTGCAGGGCGTGGGCTTCCGGCCCTACCTGTACGGCCTCGCCACCGAACTCGCCCTGGCCGGGCACGTGACCAACACCCCGGAGGGCGTCGTCGTGGAGGTCGAGGGCACCGCCTCGGCCGTGGCCCGGTTCTGCGACCGGATCGCCGCCCAGGCCCCCCCGCTCGCCCGCGTCGAGTCCGTCCACCACCGGGAGACGCCTCCGGTCGGCGGCACCGGGTTCACGATCCTCACCTCCCGCGCCGACGGGCCGGCCCGCACCCTGGTCTCACCGGACTCCGCCACCTGTGCCGACTGTCTCGCCGAGCTGGCCGACCCCGCGGACCGGCGCCACCGCCACCCGTTCGTCAACTGCACCCACTGCGGCCCGCGGTTCACGATCGTCACCGGCGTGCCGTACGACCGTGCCCACACCACCATGGCCGGCTTCCCGATGTGCCCCGACTGCGCCCGCGAGTACGCCGATCCGGCCGACCGCCGTTTCCACGCGCAGCCGGTCGCCTGCCCGGTCTGCGGGCCGCGGCTGCGGCTGCTCGTCGCCCGGCGGCCCGGCCCCCGGATGGTCGACGGGGTGGACCCGGTCACCGAGGCGCGCGCCTTGCTGGCCCGGGGCGCGATTCTCGCCGTGAAGGGCCTGGGCGGCTACCACCTGGCCTGCGATGCCACGAACCAAGGGGCAGTCGCACTCCTGCGACGCCGCAAGGCGCGCGGGGACAAGCCGTTCGCCGTCATGGCCAGGACCGCGGACGACGTCCGCCACCTCGTGAGGCTGAGCCCCGAGGAGCGGAGCCTGCTCGAAGGCAGGGCCAGGCCGGTCGTCCTCATGAGGCGGCGTACGAACGCGTCGTGCACGGCCGGCGGCCCGCGGCCCGCCGAGGCCGTCGCGCCCGGCAGTCCCGACCTCGGCGTGCTGCTGCCGTACACACCCCTGCACCACCTGCTGCTCGGTCTGCCCGGCGACCCGGACGGCCCCCGGCTCCTCGTCATGACCAGCGGCAACGTGTCCGGCGAACCGATCGTCACCGACGACACCGAGGCCCTGGAACGGCTCGCGCACCTGGCCGACGCCTGGCTGACGCACGACCGGCCGATCCATGTCCCGTGCGACGACTCCGTGGTCCGCGTCTGCGACGGACAGCCGCTGGTGATCCGCCGCTCCCGTGGCTACGCCCCGCTTCCGCTTCCGCTGCCGCTGCCCGTGCGGCCGGCTCTCGGCGTCGGCGGAGACCTGAAGAACGCCTTCTGCCTGGGGGCGGGCCGCCGGGCCTGGCTGTCGGCGCACATCGGCGACATGGACGACCTGGGCACGCAGCGAGCCTTCCAACGGGCCGTGGAGCAGCTTGAGTTCATCACGGGGGTACAGCCCGAAACCCTGGCGTCCGACCGGCATCCCGGCTACCGCTCCGCCCGATGGGCCGACCGGAACGCGGCGCACCGGCCCGTCGTACGCGTGCAGCACCATCACGCGCACGTCGCCTCCGCGATGGCCGAGCACGGGATGGACGGCACCCGGACGGTGATCGGCGTCGCCTTCGACGGCACCGGCCACGGCGACGACGGAGCCGTGTGGGGCGGGGAGTTCCTGCTCGCCGACTATGACGGCTTCACCCGGTTCGGGCACCTTGCATACGTCCCGCTGCCCGGGGGCGACGCCGCGGTGCGCCGTCCGTACCGCATGGCACTGGCCCACCTGATGGCGGCCGGGATCGACTGGTCGGCCGACCTCGCCTGTACGGCCGCCTGCCCGCCCGACGAACTACGCCTGCTGAAACGGCAGTTGGAGCGGAATCTGCACTGTGTCCCCACCTCCAGCATGGGTCGGCTCTTCGACGCCGTGTCGTCTCTCGCCGGGGTGTGCCACCGCGCCGGATACGAGGCACAGGCCGCCGTCGAGCTGGAGGGTGCCGCTCTGCGCGCACCCGCCGAGGACACCACCACGTACGACTTCGCCCTGCACCACGTGCGGGCGGGCGGGGGTGGCGCCGTACGGGCGGATCCGGCACCCGTACTCGCGGCGATCGTCGACGACCTGCGCGCGGGCGTCGGGCCCGCCCCGGTCGCGGCTCGCTTCCACCGGGGCGTGACCGGCCTGGTGCACCGGATCTGCGTACTGGCGCGAGAGCGGCACCGGCTGGACACGGTCGCCCTGACGGGCGGCGTGTTCGCCAACACGCTGCTCTCCTCGGCCTGTGCCGCCACCCTGCGCGAGGACGGCTTCACGGTCCTGCGGCACCACCTGGTGCCGCCGAACGACGGCGGCCTGGCGCTGGGCCAGCTGATGGTGGCCGCCCGGGCCACCACTCCCACCGACTGAGCAACGCGCGACCCACAGCGAGGAGAGGCCCATGTGCCTGGCGGTACCCGGCAGAGTGCTGGACATCGAGGACCGGGACGGTACCCGGATGGCCACCGTCGACTTCGGCGGAGTGGTCAAGGAGGTGTGCCTGGAGTACCTGCCCGACCTCCAGGTCGGCGAGTACGCCATCGTCCACGTCGGCTTCGCGCTGCAACGGCTGGACGAGGAGTCGGCGCGACAGACGCTCGAACTCTTCGCCGAACTCGGCATGTTGCAGGAGGAGTTCGGCGACCCCTGGGAAGCGGCGGCGGCAGTGGAGGCGGGCGAGGACGCTGTGCAGGAGGCGCGGAAGTGAAGTACATCGACGAGTTCCAGGACCCGGAGCTGGCACGCCGGCTCCTTGACGACATCCACGCCACGGTGACCAGGCCGTGGGCCCTGATGGAGGTGTGCGGGGGGCAGACCCACAGCATCATCCGCCACGGCATCGACCAACTCCTTCCGGATGAGGTCGAACTGATCCACGGTCCGGGCTGCCCGGTGTGCGTGACCCCGCTGGAGGTCATCGACAAGGCGCTGGAGATCGCCTCCCGACCGGGGGTGATCTTCTGCTCCTTCGGTGACATGCTGCGCGTGCCGGGCACCGGTCGGGATCTGTTCCAGGTCCGCGGGGAAGGCGGCGACGTGCGCGTCGTCTACTCGCCGCTCGACGCGCTGCGGCTCGCGCGCCAGAACCCGGACCGCGAGGTGGTGTTCTTCGGCATCGGCTTCGAGACGACGGCGCCCCCCAACGCCCTGACGGTCCACCAGGCCCGGAAGCTGGGCATCCGCAACTTCAGCATGCTGGTGTCCCACGTCCGGGTACCGCCCGCCATCGAGGCGATCATGTCGTCGCCGATCTGCCGGGTACAGGGTTTCCTCGCCGCCGGGCACGTGTGCAGCGTGATGGGCGTGGAGGAGTACCCGGAACTGGCGGAACGCTTCCGTGTCCCGATCGTCGTGACGGGCTTCGAGCCACTGGACATCCTCGAAGGCGTACGCCGCGCCGTCCGCCAGCTGGAACGCGGTGAGCACACCGTCGACAACGCCTACGCCCGTGCCGTCCGCCCGGAGGGCAACCCGGCCGCCCGGGCCATGCTGGAGGACGTCTTCGAGGTCACCGACCGGGCCTGGCGCGGTATCGGCGTGATTCCCGGCAGCGGCTGGCGGCTGTCGTCGAAGTACCGCGACCACGATGCCGAACACCGCTTCTCGGTCGGCGGGATCCGGACGGAGGAACCCGCCGAGTGCCGCAGCGGAGAGGTTCTGCAGGGGCTTCTCAAGCCGCACGAGTGCGAGGCCTTCGGCACCCTGTGCACCCCCCGCACCCCCCTCGGAGCCACCATGGTCTCCAGCGAGGGCGCCTGTGCCGCCTACTACCTCTACCGACGTCTGGACGTGCCCACCACCACGACGGCCCGGGAGGCGAGCCCCGTTGTCTGACACCACCGATCTCCCCGTCCCCGCTCTGGACATCGAAGGGTGGACGTGTCCGGCGCCGGTACGCGACCGGCCCCGCGTCGTCATGGGCCACGGAGGCGGCGGAGTCCTCTCCGCCGAACTGGTCCAGCAGATCTTCGCCCCGGCCTTCGGAGGCGAGCTCCTCGCCCAGCTCGGTGACGCCGCCGTCCTCTCCCTCGGCGGTGCCCGGCTGGCGTTCTCCACCGACTCCTACGTGGTGCGGCCGCTGTTCTTCCCCGGCGGCAGCATCGGCGATCTGGCGGTCAACGGCACCGTCAACGACCTCGCCATGAGCGGCGCCCGCGCCGCCTACCTCTCCTGCGGATTCATCCTGGAGGAGGGCGTCGAGCTGGACGTGGTCAGGCGGGTGTCCGAGGCGCTGGGCGCGGCCGCGCGCACCGCCGGTGTGGAGGTGGCCACCGGCGACACCAAGGTGGTGGAGGCCGGACACGGCGACGGGATCTACGTCAACACCGCAGGCATCGGTCTCGTCCCCGCAGGCGTCGACCTGCGGCCGCAGCGGGTCGTCCCGGGCGACGTCGTGATCGTCAGCGGCGCCATCGGTGCCCACGGGGTGGCGGTCATGAGCGTGCGCGAGGGCCTGGAGTTCGGGGTGGAGATCCAGAGCGACTGCGCGCCGCTCGGCGGCCTGGTCGACGCCATGCTCGGTGTCACCTCGGATCTGCACGTTGTGCGCGATCCCACCCGGGGCGGCCTGGCCGCCGCGCTCAACGAGATCGCGGAGGCCTCCGGTGCGGGGGTGGCCATCCGGGAACGCGATGTCCCGGTGCCGGAGGCCGTGGCCAATGCCTGCGCCATCCTCGGCCTGGACCCCATGTACATCGCCAACGAGGGCAAGCTGGTGGCCTTCGTCCCGCGCGAGCACGCCGACGCCGTCCTGGAGGCGATGCGGGCGCATCCGCTGGGCGAGGACTCCGTGATCATCGGCGAGGCCGTCGAGGCGCATCCCGGCATGGTCGTGGCCGGCACCGGCCTGGGCGGAACTCGGGTGGTCGATCTGCCGATCGGGGAGCAGCTGCCGCGGATCTGCTGACAGCGGCGTCCTTCACAAACCTCGCTGGGCCTCGCGCGTCAGGGACCGGGGACCGGTCGTGCCTGCGCCGAACAGACTGTCAGCGCGGTCGGCGCCCGGCCGGCGGATCCTGCGGGTCCACGCCGGTCGTGGCGGAGGCGTCCCTGGCGCCGCTGGGTCGCTGGGCGCGGCCCTTGCGTCCGGTGTCCCGGCGGCCCTTCTCGTCCGCCGCGCCGTACTCCTCGCCGCGTCCACCGTGACTCTTGACCGTGTCACCCGGAACGGACTTCGTCTCCTCAGCGGACTTGGTCCGGCCCCGGCCTCTTTCGTCGGCGTGCTCCGCCGCACGGAAGGAGCGCTCGGCGCTCGGGTTGTCCTGCTGACGTGTCTCGTCCACATCGGGTGACCAGCCGTGCTGTCCTGCGCCGTCGTGACGGCTGGGGCCCTTGCCGTGCGGTGGCTCGGACGAACGTGGCTTCTTCGACATGGTCCGACCTGCCTGTCCATGGTCAGTTGGGGGAGACGGAGACGGTCAGTCACTCGTCGTAAAGCTGTCTAAATAGTAACCTTCCATGAAATTCTGGGCACATTTTGGGCCTCTCCGAGTTCGACGGGACCGGCCCGTCCGCCCGTCTCGACCGTGCCGCCGGAGACGCGATCCGCCGCACGCGCCCCGCTGGTACGCGGGCCTCCACCGAATTCAAGGCCGCGTTGGCCCCGCTGATCGAGGAGGAGGCCTCGGTGCTGACGTTCGTCGTTCAGCCGGACCGACGCCGCCGGATCGATCTCCCGGGCTCAGCGACGATCTCGACGCAGACGGTCCGACGCCTCTGATCCTGCTTGGGCCACCGAATTCGCCAGGGCCTGTGGGTCGGTCTTCCCCGCCGACCGGACAGGCCCTGGCCCATGAGCTCACCGAGGTCGGGGCCGGCGGTGTCGACGACGGTACTGCCGTCGTGATGTTGGGTAGGTCGGCTGATGCACACAAACACTGAGGTGAGAGATGCATTTCACGACCCGCCCCACCCACCAGGGCACCTTCGGCATGGAGGCCCCGGGGGTGGGGCATTGACCTGGGGTTTTGGAGCCTCTTGAGCCCGTGACCTGCGGGAACGTACCTTTCACTCTCTTTCGGTGGGGTACGGGTTCGTGTCGCTGGAACTCCCCAGGGCCTCCCTGAGCGACGAGAAACTCCCCAGCTGCTCCCCACGGGAGCAGCTGGGGATCGCCCAGCAGAATGCCCCTCGCCTGCGGTTCTTGGAGGCCGAGGGCCAGATCCATGCCGGCTCCACGGAACTGCGGCAAGTGGCCGGAGCGCAGGGTTGGCGACTGCCGACCAGCGCGGGCACGTTCCTGCGCACAGTGTCCTCGTCGGCCTGCACCAGCTGGGCAATGACCGGAACGCGGTTCCCGCCGACGGACGCCAACAGCATCACCCCCCGCCGGTAGCGCACCGAGTTGGTACTTCCCCGGCGCACGATCTGCTGCAGCTTCTGCCCCTCCTGATCGGTCGGTTTGCGCACACGGACAGGATCAGCCACCGCGCCTCCAGCGGTCGAATGGACGTCATCGCACATCCAACCGCCATGATCACCCGGTGAACCTTCGCGGTCACAGCATTAGCCGCTCCGGGGAACGATCCTCAGGTCATCTCCAGCTCGGCCACGGGATCCGCCGCCAGAGCCCTGGCGGTCGACTGAGGGTCGAGTGCGTCAGCCGCGTAGTGCACGCCGGGTTTCACGCGGCCGGTCAGGACGTGCCCCACCGCAGTGGCTGCGAGGAAGCCGCTGAGCTCGTAGGAGTCCTCGGCGCGGAGGGTGAGGGTGCGGGTGGGCGGGCCGTCGTCGGTTCCGTTCCACAGGCGGAACTCCTGCCCGTACCAGGAGCCGTGGCGGCGGACATCCTCGTCCGCGGCAAGGACCAGTTCGGCGGTATCCGTAGTGTCAAGGGCCCAGGCCATGGCGAGCTCTTCGGCGAGGCGCTCGCCTCCGAAGACGGTGTACCAGTGCAGTCGGCGGATGCCCGTGGTCTCGGCGAGACGGGCTGCCTCGGTCGACAAGTAGGGGAAGGCGACCACCGGTCGAGGGAAGGCCGGGAGGCTCAGGTCGCGTCGTGGTTCCAGCGCACGGTCGCGGACACGCCCGTCCTGCCAGGCCGCGGAGGGAGTGCCGTGTTCGGGGCCCCGGGCGAGGAGTACGTCTCCTGCGGCGGCGGGGGTGAGCGCTGCCACTCCGCCCACGTACGCCTCCAGGCGGGCGGGCTGCGATGTCGGCTCCGTCAGGGCGCGCGGCAGAAGTCCGGAAAGGCCCGGGAGCGCTCCGGCGGAGATCACTGCGGTTCGGTCGGCGGCCGTCCAGGCGTCGGCTCCGACGCACTTTGCTGTCAGCCGGGCGTGGAGGGGGTCGTCGCCCGCCGCGTCGATGTAGTCCACGCCGTGGCGCAGGGCCGCTCGGGCCACTGTGTCCAGGACCCGGTAGGACGGGCCCGCGCAGTTGACGACGAGTCGACAGCGGCCGAGGAACGAGTCCAGTGATGCGGACCAGAGGTCAACCGCCTCAGCGTTGATGGCGGTTGATCCCTTGTCGCGCCGGAGCGAAGCGACGAGTGCTCCTGCGCGCGACGAATCCCGGCCGCCCACCAGGAGCGGTCCTATGCCTGCCTGATGCAGGCGGCGTACCACCGCACTGCCGACTGCTCCGTAGCCGCCGAGGATGCCGATCGCCGCGGTGGAGTCCATGGGGTCGCCCTTCGTTGGATGTTGCGGCGTACTGCCACTTCAAATGGAATTGATAACTATTATCAGTAAAGGATCTGGCGGTAACGCCCCCCGAACGCAACGGAGGAGAACGATGTCGTACGACGTACTCGTGGTCGGTGGAGGTCCAGCCGGTCTCAACGCCGCGTTGGTGCTCGGCCGTCAGCGCCGCAACGTGCTGCTTCTCGACAGCGGCGCGCCGCGCAACGCGTCGGCCGCCGAGATGCACATGCTCCTCAGCCGGGATGGCTTTCCCCCGGCGGAGCTGCGCCGCATAGGCCGTGAACAGCTCGCCGTTTACCCAAGTGTGGAGATCCGTGAGGCGCTGGTGACCACGGCGACGGCGGAGGGGAGCGGGTTCCTGCTGACGCTCGCGGACGGCGCACGGGTGTCGGGTCACCAATTGATCATCGCCACCGGGCAGGTCGATGTCCTCGACCAGGTGGAGGGACTGAGTGAGCTCTTCGGCCGCGGTGTCTATCACTGCCCCTTCTGTCATGGCTGGGAGACCCGGGGAATGAAGCTCGCCGTGCTCGGTCACGAACTCCCCCAGGTCATGCAGGCGTTGTACGTCGCCGACCGGTTCAGCGACGACGTGGTGGTGTGCACGGACGGGCATCCGGTGCCCGAGCAGGCGGCGGGCAAGCTCGCCGAGGCCGGGATAGCCGTCGACGAGACACCCGTTTCCCGGATCGAGGGCAAGGAGGGCGAAGTCCGCCTCGTCCTGGTGGACGGACGGGTCATCGAGCGGCAGGCCGTGTACCACCGGGCACCCACCCGCCAGCACTCCCCGCTCGCCGAACAGCTCGGCTGCCGGATACTTCCTGACGGTTGCGTCCGTGTGGACGAGTTCCAGCGCACGAGCGTGCCGGGTGTCTACGCCGCCGGGGACGCAGCCCGGCTGGAGGCGCTGCCGGACGCGCTCACGTTCGTGGTCACGGGGGCTGCCGACGGAGCGCGTGCCGCAGTCTGGCTGGAGCAGGCGCTGTTCCGGCAGGACGCGGGGCTCGGCGGCTGATCCGGCCTGCGGCGGGAGCATCCAGGGCATCCGGGCGCTCCCGTCGCAATCGGTCGACCCTGTCAGCCCTGCGCGGCCGGCTCCCGCACCGCATCGGCGAGACCGGCCACCGTGGGACGCTCCAGGAAGCGGCGCGGCGTCACCTTGCCGACCCCCTTGCGAGCCAGCACTCCGAGCATCCGTACCGCCAGGAGCGAATCCCCGCCCAGCGCGAAGAAGCCCGCCGCTCTGTCGGTCACCGCGCATCCGAGCAACTGGGCCCACTCGGCCGCGATGGCCAGTTCGAGGTCGTCCCGCGGAGCCCCCGGCTCCTCGTCGGTCCCGCCCCGTGTCAGCGGGACGGACAGCCGTCCGCCCGTGCCGCCGACGTCCGACTGCTGCGCGTCAAGCTCCGCCGGAAGCGTGACCGGTGCCGACCATCCCTCCTTCGCCACGAGGGATTCGACGGTGCGCATCACGTCCTGGAACATCCGGTCCACGTCCTCAGCGGCGAAGAGCTCCTCCACCAGGGAGAAGACGACGACGAGTTCGCCGCGCAACTCGAAAAGGCGTACTTCAAGAGCGACCTGGGGAGTTCTCAGCTGCTGGTGGTGGCTCAGCAGATCGATCCGCCCCAAGGGGCCCGCCTCGTAGGGGACTTCGCTGCCCAGGGCCGCGTCCACTCCGAGGGTGCTCTGGAAGACGACGGGGGCGACCGGACGCCGAGTGCCGCGGCGGCGGCCCAGCTCACGGGAGACCTCCACTCCGGTGATCAGGTGGTGTGCGAGGGCGTCGCCCATGGCCTGTTGGGCGCTGACGGCCAGATCGGCGAAGGCTGGGTTCTCCGGCAGCTCGATCGGCATGAGCATGGTGGACGAGAAGGCGCCCACCAGGCGGGGTACGTCCGGATGTAGCGGGAGCCGGTTCAGCTGAAGGGTGTTGAGCAGGAAGCGCCGGTGTCCGCAGGCACGGGCCACGGCGGCGGAGAACACCGCGAACATCGCGGCCGACGGGGTGACACCGTGCTCGGTGCAGTGGGCGCGCAGCGCGGCCCACCGCTCGCCGTCGAGCACGGCCTGCCGCGTGCCCATCAACGTCGGCCGCACGTCGGCCGGATCGGCCACGAGGGGCAGCGCCGGGGGCAGGGGGAACGTGTCGAGGCGGTCCCACCACCAGTCCCGGTCCTGATGCCACTGCTCGGTGTCGGGCAGGTCGCGCAGGCTGGTGACGTAGTCCCCGAAGTCGATCTCCAGCGGGGCGAGGACGGCGTTGTAGTCGGAGACGAGGGCGAAGAGGTCCCGGTAGAAGACGCCGGACGACCAGCCGTCGATGATCAGCAGACTGGTGGAGGAGTGCAGCCGGGCGCGCTGCCCCGGAAGCAGGGTGAGCCGCATGTCGAGTCCGCAGCCCACGGCGGGGTCGGGACCCTCGGTGCTCATCTCCCGCCGGATCGCCGCGAGCTGAGTGGCGATCTCCTCCTCCCCTGCGGTGCTCAGATCGGTCATCCGCAGCCGCGGCATGGCGTCGGGATCGTCGAGAGGGAGGATCCGCTGCGTGCCGTCGGGCAGGATGCGGGCCCGGAGCACCGACTGGTGTTCCGCCAGGCGCTCCAGCGCGTCCTGGAGCGCCTCGACGATCTCGTCGCTGTCGATGTCCTCCAGGCCAATATCCACGTAGTGGTGGGCGGAACGGTAGGACAATTCCCAGGCATCCTGTTGGCCGACGAAGTACCCCTGCTGGAGCGGCAGCAGCGGGAAGGGCGCCTCCGGATCGTCGCGCCGTTTGCTGTCCAGGTCCAGGCTGCGCGGTACGCCGCTGCCCGCTGTGCCGCGTTCGTGGAGGAGCGCCGCGAGATGGACCGCGGTGTGCTCGACGCGTACGTCTGACAGGGCGAGGTTCACCCCTAGGCGCTTGCGGATCACCGCTGCCATACGTACGGCGAGGACTGAGTCGCCGCCCAGGCTGAGGAAGCTCGTGTCGTCCGGTATGGACGCGGTGTCGTTGTCCAGGACGTCGGCCCAAACACCGCGCACGGCCTGGACGAGGTCGTCGGGGGCGACGGGTAGCGAGGCGGAAGTGGTCAACTGGTCGCTCCAGAGGTGGTGGTGGATGGTACGTGATCCACGGCGTGGACGCGGACGGGACGCGGCCCAGGTAGCTGGGCGAGCGCGCGTGCGACCCGGTCGGGGTCGGGCCGGCCGTGGCCCGGGCGAGGGCGGCCGGCGATGACGTGCTGGCCGAGGGCGGTCAGGGGGTGGCCGGCGGGCGGCAGGATGGGCAGGGGGCGGAAACCGGCCGCGTCGAGCTGCCCCGCCCACTCTGTCTCGGTGAGGAACACACGGTCCTGTCCGGCCCGCAGATCGGTGAACCAGCGTTCCTCGTCGGGCTGCGGCGACATCAGCAGGTACATCGAGGTGAGTGCCTGGTAGTGCTCCCGGCAGGACTCGACCAGCACCAACAGGCCGTCTGGCGCGAGGAGTTCGCGCATGGCCGCAAGTGCACGGCCCACGTGGCGGGCGTTGTGCAGGACGTTCGAGGCGAGGATCACGTCGTGAGAGGCGGGGGTCAGGCCCTGCGCCACGGGATCGGCGTTGATGTCGAACAGGGCCTGGCGCAGTCCGGGGTGGGTACCGAACCGGGTGCGTGCGGCCTGCAGGAAGAACCGGGACACATCCGTGAAGAGGTAGTCGACCGGGGCGGAGTCGAGAGCACTCAGGACCGCTTCCGTCGTCCCGCCCACCCCCGCCCCCGCCTCCAGCACACGCAGCGGCCGGCCGCCGCCCTCCCGGCGCCGGGCCTCGTGGGCGATCAGGTCGGCGGCGGCGTGGTTGGCCCATCGACTCGGTGCGCTGTCGCGGTAGTTGCCCTCGGCCGTGTCCGTCTCGCCCTGTGGGAAGAGCACCTCCTGCAGACTCGTACGGTCCTTCAGGAGCAGCGGAAGCCGGTCGGCCGCGGCGAGGAAGAACCGTGTCATGGACTCGGGGTAGCCCATGCCGTGGCGTGCCTCGTCGAGGGTGCGACGGGCGCGGGCGTACTCCGTGCGGTCGGGCGCGGTCAGCTCCCGGTAGTGGCCCGTGGCCGGATCACGGCTGAGCCGCCCTTCGGCGGTCAGGGTGCGCAGCCAGCGCCGTACGATCCACGCGTGGCGGGGCGCGGTGCCCAGTGCGGTCACGACGTCGGCGGCCGTGCGCCCCGCCGGGGCGCGGAAGAGGCGGGTGCGGTCGAGGACGCGGGCCATGGTCAGCAGGGCGGTTTCGTCCAGCAGGCGCATCAGGGGCGTGAGTTCGGCGAGATCGGTGCCGGTGACGGCCGTGTCACCGGAGGCTGCGGCCGCCGCGACGGCCTTCTCATCCTCGGTGTGTGCGGCGTCGTCCACTGCGCCGCCTGCCGTGCCGGCTGGACCAGCGACCAGGAGGGTGTCCCCGGCGCTGCCCGGCACCAACTGCCAGGCGCCCACCTCGGGCAGGGCGGAGAGAGCCTTGGCGAGGGGCGCGGGTGTCATCGGATCGCCCCGTTGGGCGCGTCGTCCACCACGATCCTCGGTAGTACCGTGCCGGGCTGCGTGCGGCGCAGGTGGTCGCGCAGGATTTCCGGCAGCCGGCGTCGTACGAACGCGGGCAGCGGCTCGTGGGCCAGGCGTCCCAAGGGGTCCCGGACCGGGCGGGCGGTCGCCGCCGTGGCGCAGTCGGCCGGTGCGGCGACGGCGAGCAGGCGGGGGTCGCCCGCGTCGAGGAGCACGGCGGCGTCTGTGCCGGTCAGCGCCTGGTGCAGGTCATGGGGGGTGACGGCGTCCGGAGCGTCGGTGAGGAGGGCGTTGGGGATGCCGTGCAGGATGACGGGCCCGGGGGACAGTGCCGTTTGCAGCGAGACCGCCAGCGGGGCGCTTCCCCTTCCCTGCCACTGCAGTTGGCGTACCTCGGACGGGTCCGCGATGCCGGGGGCGGGGCCGACGTGCAGCACGAGGTCGTAGCGGTACCGGGTGAGTTCCGAGTCGTACGCCATCGTGCGGGCGTGCACGCTCATCCGGACGGTTCGGGAGTGGGCGGCCAGGATCCGCTGCACAGCCGCGGGGGCGAAGGAGAGTTCCCTGTCCTGGGCCACGGCCGACGCGACCCGCGCGGCGATGTCCCTGTCGGCCGATTGGGGGTCGCGGGCCCGTTCCACCCGGCTGAAGTGGTCTTCGAGGAGTCCCGCGTGGCGGATGTCGCCGACGATCACGGTGCCGCCGTCCTCCACCACGGTGAGTGCGCTGTGCAGGAAGGCGGTCAGATACGCGAGGTCGGGGAAGCATTGGGTGACGGAGTTGAGCAGGACGCAGTCGGGCCGTACGTCGGCCCCGAAGACGTGCTCCATCGCCTGCCGCACTGGCGGCGTCTCGGTTTCGTGGGCAGCCGCGCGGACGAAGGCGGCGCGGGGCAGGCCGGCGCCGCTCAGGCGGTCGACCGCCACGGCCGCCACGTCGGTGCCGACATAGCCGTCCAGGCCGGGGGCCAGCCGGTGGGCCAACAGGCCGGTGCCGCAGCCGAGTTCGAGGAGCCGGTGGGGGCGCTGGGCGAGAACGAGCTCGACCGTGCGGTCGACCCAGTCGCGCATGTGGGCGGTCGGCAGGGGTTCTCCGGTGTCGGAGGCGCGCCAGCCGGACAGGTCCAGATCACCGGCATGCTGGCCCTCGGCCGTCTCGTACGTCCACTCGTACACCTCGGCCCAGTGCGCGAGGTGTTCGCCGACCAGAGGGCCGGGGGTGGGCAGCGCGGCTGTCGCGCGCGGATGGGGTGTGACCAGCAGGACGCCGTCGAGGGCGGGTCGCGCCTCGGCCACCCAGGGGTGGGCGGCGGCGAGGGCTGCGATCCGCTGTTCAGCGGTGGCTGTCGTATCGGTGGTCTCATCGGGCACGGGGAGGCTCCGTTCGGTGCGTGCGGGGTCGCGCTGGCGCGGCGGACATGTCGGCGGGTGGAACTGGGAGCAGGCGGCCGTCGCGCAGCGCCAGTACGGCGTCGGCGCGGGCTGCCACGGCAGGGTCGTGGGTGACGGCCAGGATCGCGGTGCCCGTCTCCCGGACCCGGTCGAGCAGATCGAGCACGGACCGGCCGGTGTCGGGATCGAGTGACGCGGTGGGCTCGTCCAGCAGCAGTACCTCGGGTCGCGCGGCCAGGGCCCGGGCGAGGACGACCCGCTGCCGCTGGCCACCGGAAAGCAGTTGCGGGCGGCGCCTGGCGCTGCCGGGAGGCAGTCCGACGGCCGCGAGGAGGGTCCGCGCCTCGGCGAGCGCGGCGTCCCGGCCCAGACCGTGCAGCACGGACAGCGGCCTTGCCACGGCCCGGTCCACGCGGTGAGCCGGGTTGAGCTCGTCGACCGCGCTCTGCCCGGCGAGCTGGATGGCACGCAGCTGGTTCCGGCTGCGGTGCTCGGTGGCCGCGGGTAAGGGCGTGCCGTGCCACAGCAGCGTCCCGGCCGAGGCGGGGTGGCGGCCGACGAGTGCGTGCAGGAGCGTCGTCTTGCCGATGCCGGAGGCGCCGACCAGGGCGGTGATGCTGCCGTCGGTCAGGTCCAGCTCGCCGTCTTCCAGGAGCACTGTTCCGTCGGGGGTGGTCAGTACGAGGCCGTGGGCGGAGAGCGGGGCGCCTCTCTTTCCGCGATCCTGCCCCTTCCCAAAACTGGGGGCCGCGCCCCCAGACCCCCGGATGGGGGACGTAATTCGGCTGCGGGTCGTCTGTGGCTGGTCGGGCTCACGATGGGGGTCCCCTCGCTCGAGCGAAGCCGAGAGTGGGGGAGGAGCCGCACATGTCACAGCCCCGCGCCCTTTCAGGGGCGCTGCCGTGACGCGGACCGTCACATCCGCCAGGTCGCCGAAGAGGGCATCATCGTGTGTCACCACGAGCACGCAGCGGCCCGGCGTACCACGCCGGGCCGCGACGGCCCGGGTCACCAGGGACGC
The DNA here is from genome assembly GCF_058267695.1 of Streptomyces sp. DF42. NCBI lineage: Bacteria > Bacillati > Actinomycetota > Actinomycetes > Kitasatosporales > Streptomycetaceae > Streptomyces > Streptomyces sp. DF42. Next base: position 8,398,403 of record NZ_CM177859.1, read on the forward strand.
CGTCTCCGCGTCCATGCCCGACGTCGGCTCGTCCAGGACGAGGAGCGGGGGGTCCGCAGCCAACGCGCGAGCCAGCGCGATCCGTTGGGCCTGGCCGCCGGAGAGTTCGCCCGCCCGGCGCGCAGCGGTTTCGAGCGGCAGGCCCAGCAGATCGAGTTGCTCGGTAACGTGCGACGCTCTGGCACCGCGGTCCATCGCGAGGTCCTCGCCGATCAGGCGGTCGACGCGCCACAGCGGATGCAGTGCGGCGCCGGGGTCCTGGCCCAGCCAGCCGCACCGGGAACGACGCCATTTCCGGGCGGAGCGGCCCCGTTCCACAGGCGTGCCCTGCCAGCGCACGGTTCCGGCCGTTCGGCGCAGTCCCGGCGGGACGGTGTCCAGGAGAGCGTGCAGCAGCGTCGTCTTTCCTGACCCCGACGGGCCGGTGATGACGACGACCTGTCCGGATCCGACCCGCAGACTGGTGGACGGCAGGACGGTGACGCCGTCTGACGCCCGGCATACCGTCATCCCGTCCGCCGTGAGCAACGGGGACCCGCTCACCGGGGTTCCGTTCACCGAGGTCATGCGACGTACGCCTTTCCCTGCCCCAGCCGGTGTGCCGCGGCGGCCAGAGCCCAGGCGCAGCCCGCGAGCAGCACGGCGGGCGCGATCAGTGCCGCCGGATTGAGCGCGGCGCCCGAGAGGTTCTCCGTGAGCATCAACGCCCAGTCTGGTTGTGGCGGTTGAGGGCCGAGACCCAAGACGGCAAGGGCCGAGGCGATCTGCAGTGCGGTCACCAGGCGCAGCCCCGCATCGGCCGTCACCAGGCCACGCAGTGCCGGCAGCACCTCGCGGACGAGGACGGACGCCGTTGTCTCGCCCCGCTCCAGGGCCGCCCGCACATGGCCGCGGGACCGCAGGCGAGCCGCCTCACCGGCCACCATCCGGGCGGTCAGGGGCGTACCGCTGAGCACCGACGCCACCACCACCGCCGTCCCACCCGGCACGGTGACGGCGAGGACGAGTGCGAGGACCAGCGCGGGTACGGACAGCAGCAGGTCGCACAGCCAGAACACAGAGCGGGCGACGTGCCCGCCGGTCCACCCGGCTGCCAGGCCGAGCGCGGTACCGCAGATCAGGGCCACCACCGCGGCCAGCAGCGAAACGGCGAGGAGTTCAGTGCCTCCGTACAGCACACGTGACAGCACATCGCGGCCGAGGCTGTCCGTCCCGAGGGGGACGTCGGAGCCCGGCGCGGACCAGGGCGGGCCGACCGGTTGCCCCGGGTCGTGCGGGGCGACGTACCGCCCCAGCAGCACCAGGACGGCCGTCGCCCCGACCGCGGCCACCGCGGGGGTGAGCGAACGGGCCCTCAAGGAGCGCATCAGGCTCTCCCTCCGGCAGCAGCCGGGACGGCCGGGCCCTCGCCGTGGTCCGCGCGCCCAGCCCGTGCCGCAGGACGTACGTCGGCACGTGCGTCGAGGCGATCGGCGACGAGCATGCACAGCAGCAGCACGGTGACCGGCGGCAGCGCGGCTGCCTGTACGACGGGTATGTCGCGGACGGCGACCGCGGACACCAAAAGGCTTCCGGTGCCGGGGTAGCCGAACAGCGTCTCCACCAGCGCCGTGCCCGCCATCAGCCCGCCGGCCACGAGCGCGGTCACTCGCAGCGCCGGGACCAGCAGGAAGGGCAGGACATGCCGGATCAGGACCAGGCCGGGTGGCAGGCCCCGCATGCGGGCGTCGCTGACGTGCGGGTGGCGCAGAGAGTCCAGGAGCGTGCCGCGCAGCAGTGCTGTGGCGTACGCGGCCGAGGGCAACGCCAGCGTGAGCGCGGGCAGCACCAGCACCCGCGGTGCGTCGAACGGTGAACCTCCGGGCGGCAGCAGGGACACGGCGGGCAGCCAGCCGAGGATTCCGGCAAAGACCGTGCCGAGTACGGCCGCGTGCACCGACTGCGGTATCGCCGCGAGCCCGGTCGCCGCCGCGCCGCCGCGTCCGCCGCGCAGGAACGCGACGCTCAGGGCGACAGCGGTGAACACCGCGGTGACGGCCAGCGCGCAGGCGACGAGGACGGCTGTGGCGGCCAGCCGCTCGGCGAGCAGGCCGGTCACAGGACGGCCGCTCACCAGCGAGAGGCCGAGATCGCCGCGTACCGCACCGTAGAGCCAGTCGAGATAGCGGAGGAGGGGCGGCCGGCCGAGGCCGAGCCGGTCCCGTTCGTCCGCGCGTTCCTGCTCCGAGGCCCGTCCCGCGCCACGGACGTCGCTCGCGTCGCCGGGCAGCAGAGCGGTGGCGGCGAACACGACCGCCGTCGCCGCCACGGTCAACAGGACCGTGCGCAGGAACGGGCGGAGTGTCACTTGGCCATCCAGACCTGGTCGATGAACATCCGCTGGAAGCCGGGACCGTCGGGCAGTCGTCGTACGCCGCGGGCGGCGAGGTCGAGGCCGTCGCCGGTGCCCCACACGACGTAGCCGCCGTCCTTCCACAGGTCCCGCTGGATTCCGGCGAGGAGGTCGTTGCGGCTGTCGGCGTCGAGCGTTCCCATCGCCTGGGTGAAGCCGGCGTCGAACTCCTTGTTCTTCCAGGCGGTTTCGTTGGTGGGGGATGTCGAGAGCAGGCCGACACGCACCAGGTCGGGGAAGGAGATGCCGCCGTAGTAGCCCGTGTAGAACGCCTTCTTGGCGTACACGGCCGTCCAGTAGGTGTCGGCGGGCTCCACCTTGACCTCGGCCTTCACGCCGATCTCCGAGAGCTGGCGCGAGTAGAGGGTGGCCGCGGTGTCCATGCCGGGGTACGCGGTGGTGGTGTGCAGGGTGACGTTCAGCCCGTCGGCGTGGCCCGCCTGCTCGAGCAGCTCCTTGGCCTTAGCGAGGTCGCGGCGGCGCTGCGGAAGACCGTCGGGGTACGAGGGGTCGTACGGGGTGGGCAGGTCGTTGGCGATATCCCCGTAGCCCAGGAAGACCGTGTCGACGAGAGCCTGACGGTCCGTGGCCAGGCGGAACGCCTCCCTGACTCTCGGATCGTCAAACGGTTTCGTGTTCGTGCGCATGATGAACGGGTATTCGGTGACGCCCTTGCGCCGCACGACCTGCGGTCCGGAGCGGCCCGCGCTCTTGACCGCGGCGGGGCTCACGCTGCCCGCGACATCGGCCTGCCCCGACAGGACTGCGTTGGCGCGGGCCTGCGGGTCGGCGACGGCCTGGATCTCCAGCCGGTCCAGATGCGGGCGCGGCCCCCACCAGCGGTCGTTGCGGACCAGCACGGCGGTCTGCGCCCCGGAGGAACGCACGTTGAAGGGGCCGGAGCCCGGGACCGCCTTGGTGAAGTCCTTGTCCGTGGTGCCCTCGGGCACGACGAAGCTGACGGACTCGAGCGCCTTGGCCGCCTGCGCCATGGGCGCGCGGGTGGCCAGAACCACGGTGTGGTCGCCGTCCACCCTGGACGCCTTCATGTCGAAGTCGGCGAGCCGGCCGTAGTTCTCGGCAGCCTTGTCGGCGATGCGGCGCAGGGAGTACAGCACGTCGTCGGCGCGTACCGGGCGGCCGTCGGTGAACTTCGCGTCGTCGCGGAGGGTGAACGTCCAGCGGTCCAGGGCCTTGTTCGGCTTCCAGGACGTGGCGAGGCGCGGCTTGGGTTCGCCGTCCTTGCCCGGGATGGTAAGGACGTCGTAGATGAGGGCGAAGCGCAGGAGGTCGGATTCGTTTCCGAGGCCGCCGTGCGGGTCGTTGCCCGCCGTGGCGGGCGAGCCGGACACGGCGTAGCGGAGGGTTCCGCCGTCGACGGGTTGTTGGTCGGCGGACGCCGCCGGGCCTTGGGCATCGTCGGATGACGAGCATCCGGTGAGCAGCAGGATCCCGGCGGTGGCGGTGGCGAGGGTCGCGCGGAGGAAATGCGGCTTCCGCAGAAAGGTGTTGGGTCTCATCGTTCTTTCCGAGTCGAGAGGCGTGGCCAGAGGCGTTCGTAGGTGACGAGCGGCCGCATCAAGGGAGTTGACGCTGACCGGTTGCCAGTGCAGCGAGCGCCCGGTCGGTCAGTGCGGCGATGCGGGCTGCCGCCGGTCCTGTCAGGAGTGAGTAGTGGTGGCCGTCGACGGCCACCTCCTCGACCGGGCCCGACACATGAGGCCGCCAGCCCAGGCAGTCGAGGTCGAGGGCGTCGTCGACGCCCATGCCGACTCCGGCGTTGCTCGGGGAGGGCCCGGCGGCGCGGAACATCAGCAACCGGGTGTCGGGCGAGGCGAGAAGTCCCGCCCGGTGGCTGCCCAGGGCGCGGAGGTGGCGTCCGAAGACCTCCAGCCGTACGTCGGCGCTCTCACGCGGTCCGATCAGGCGTGCCTCACGCAGCCGTGCGGCCACCACGGACCGGGCATCGGGGGACGGCAGGCCGAGCAGCCGCTCCGCTTCGTGCGCACCGAGGCCGAGGTCCGTGTCGAGGAACGCTTCCAGCGAGCGCACATAGCGCACGGCCGCGATCGCCTCGTCCTCGTCGGGCCCCGCTCCGCCGAGCGGCCTGATGCGGTCCGGCACGTTGGAGTCGATCATCACGAGCAGCTGGGTGCGCTCTCCCCGCCGTTCCAGCTCGCAGGCCATGGCGTGGGCGAGGGTGCCGCCCATGGACCAACCGCCCAGAAGATAGGGACCGTCGGGCTGGTACTGGCGCATGGACGCCAGATACCGGTCGGCCATCTCGGCGATCGTCTCGGCGCCGTCTCCTCCGGTCAGCGCCGGGTCGGTGAGCGCCACGACGGGGCGTCCGTCCGTCAGCAGCCCGGCCAGCTCGCCGTAGCAGAGCACGTCGCCCCCGGAGGGGTGGACCAGGAACAGGGGGCGGTCGCTGTTGCCTTCACGCAGCAGCAGAGCGGCGTCGAGGTCGTCGGGGACGGTTCTGTTGGCCGGCCCACGCCGCGGCGACTGCGCGGGCTGTGCGGACTGGGTGGTCTGCGACGGCTCCCGGAGTTCCTCCCAGGCGGCCGGGCTCTGTGCGAGACGGCGCAGGTGGGCGACGTACGCGGTGAACGCCCTGCCCGCCTCGTCGGCGGGCACCTCGCTTTCCAGAACGTCCCACTGGAGCAGCAGTGCGCCGTGCTGTTCGAGGACCTGATGGTCCAGCCAGGTCTGCGGGGTGCTGCTCACTCCGTAGACCTGTGTCCCGGCCCAGTCCAGGTCGTGGCCGCCGCCGAGTGGCCCGGACAGGCCCAGGGCGCTGGTGAACACGACGGGCACGGACTCGGTGCGTCCGGTACGGGAGGACTTCTCCGCGAGCAACTCCAGGGCGGGGAACTCCCGGTGGTCGAGATCCTCGAAGAGTGAACTCTGTGCACGGGCAGCGGCATCTGCGAAGGAGGTGACCCCCGACCGGTCCACCGTGTGGAGCATCAGGGAGGTGAAGTCGCCGACCACCTCGTCCGCACCTGGCAGGCCGGACGGCCGGTCGAACAGCGTCAGCGTGAGAGCGAACCTGTCCTGCCCCGACCAGTCTGCCAAGGCGTGTCCGTATGCCGCGAGCAGGACGGCGGTCGGCGTCAGACCGCGTCGGGCCGCCTCTGCCTTGAGCGCGCACCAGTCGTCCCGCTCCAGTCGTGCGCTGCGCCGCCCGAAGCGGGGCCGCGAACCGGCTTCCGGTGTACACAGGGGCAGCGCCGGAGCGCCGGGCACGCTGTCGATCCGCTCCCGCCAGTAGGCCGCGGCGCGAGCGCGTTCCGGGGACTCGGCGCGCCGCTCCAGGGCGGCCACGCACTCCTCGAAAGTCGTCGGCACCGGGGGCAGTTCGAGCTGCGGGTCCTCGTAAAGGGCCCGCAGCTCACGGTCCCAGATCAGGTAACTCGCGGTGTCGCACACCAGCACGTCCACATTGACGAACAGCCGCACCACGTCCCCGGGCAGGCGGGCCGCCTTGATGTCGACGAGCGGCCAGCGGCCCGGACGCGGCTCCCGGCGGACCATGCGCGCGCGTGTCTGTTCCAGCTTCTGCGTGCGCTGCTCCTCGCTCAGCGCGGTCAGGTCCTGGACGCGGATGCGGTATCGGGGCACCCGGTCGAGGATCCGGTTGCGTCCCTCGGGGGAGATGACCGCACGGAGCATCGGGTGGCGGTCGATCACCCGGTTCCACGCCTCCTCGTAGCGTGCCGTGTCCAGGCCGGGACAGTCGAACTCCAGGTGGAACGAGCACGGCACGTCGCCGAGCCGGTAGCCTCCCGAGCCGCCGACCCAGTAGGCGTGCTGGACCCGTGTCAGCGGGAACTCGCCGGTCGTGGAGGCCGGTTCTCTCCGCTCGGTCGGGGTTCCGGACTGCGGGGACACGGCGGAGCCCAGGGGGATCATTGGAGCGAGTGCCGCGATGGTGGGGCGCGCCAGCAGGTCCTGCAGACGCAGGACGACACCTCGTTCGTCGCGCAGTCTCGCCAGCATGCGGGTGGCCAGGAGGGAATGCCCGCCGAGTGCGAAGAAGTCCGCGTCGCGGTCGGTCACGGGGAAGCCGAGCAGCTCGGACCAGACACCTGCGAGCAGTTCCTCGGCGACGCCGTGGGGCGCGGACGTTTCCTGCTGCGGGGTGCCGCCCGGCGGCTCCCGGCCCGGTGTGACGGTAGGGACGCCCGCGGTACGGCCGGCCAGATCCGCCGGGGAGACGGCCAGGGACGCGGGGGCGCGGCCCTCCTCGGCGAGCGCCAGGAGCCGGTCCACGGAACGCATGCCGTCCCGAAGACCGATCGAATGCCGGGAGGCGACGACCCGTTCGGTGCCGCCGGGGCCGATCCGCCAGCCGTCCCAGGCCACGCTGATCCAGCGGGTCCCGTCCTCCCGGTCTGCGTCTTCCCGGTCTTCCCGTTCGGCGAGGGCGTCGAGGAAGCGGTTGGCCGCGGCGTACGGGGCGAGTCCCAGGCCGCCGACGAAGGTGGTGGCCGAGGACATCAGCAGCACGGTCCTGGGGCGCAGGTCGTCCGGCAGTCCGTGCAGGGCGGACCGCAGGGCCATGGCTCCTGACACCTTCGCCCGGGCGTGGGCCCGCACGGTCTCTTCCTCCACGGCACGCAGCGGGGCCACGGCGGCCGAGGCCACGACACCCGCCGCGTGGACCACGAGGCCGAGCGGGCCGTACTGCTGTGACACGTCCCGGAGAAGGGCTGCCGTGGCGTCGGCATCCGCCGCGTCGACGGCCCGTACGTCCAGTTCGGCGCCGTCCTCGCGCAGTCGCTTCACGGCCTCGGCGCGTTCGGCCTGCGGGCTGTCCGGCGCCGGGTCGAAGGCCAGTCCGCCGCGGCCGGTGACCACGACACGCCAACCGCTTCGCGCGAGATGACCGGCGAGCGCCAGGCCCACGTCACCGAGCCCACCGATCACGACAGCTGTCCCGGCGCCCTGTTCTTGTTCGGGTGCCGGGGGCTGCCAGGGGGTGACGCCACGGATCCAGCGGTGGCCTCCGCGGTACGCCACTTCCACGCCACTCGGTGCACCGGTAGCCAGGGCCTGCGCTTCCGCGCACACCTTCCGGACATCCGTAGTGCGTACTGGACCGGGCGGGAGGTCGAGGGTGCGCCAGCGCAGTCCCGGGAACTCCTGGGCGAGGACGCGCGGCACGGCGAGCCCGGCCGAACCGCCCGGCACCGGCCGGTCACCGCTCTCGACGTGCTGGGCGCCCGTGCTGACGTGCAGCAGGCAGGCGGTGCCGGCCCAGGCAGCGGCGGCTTGGGCCACGCGTGCGTACCGGAGCACCGCATCGGTGACGCGCGCGGCGGGGTCACCGTGCGCGCCGTCCCCGTACGCGTCGACCATGACGATCCCCGCGCAGGGCAGCGACGGTTCGGCGGCGGCCTCCTCAGGGGCGAGCGGACGGGCACCCGCTGCCGCCAGTTCCTCGTAGACCGCGCTCAGCAGCTGCGAGTCGGCGTGGCCGTCGACGAGCCACCGGCCATCCAGCGGCCCTGGTGCGTCAGCGGGAGGCGTCCGGTGCCATACCGGTACCTGGAACGGCTCATCTTCGTAGGGCTCCTCGGGCTCAGCCGTCGCGTACGGCACCGGTGCGTGGCCGGTCTGTGCCTCGTCTGGTGGGTCTATCCACAGCCGGCGCCGCTCGAAGGGCAGTCCCGGCAGGGCGATGCGTCTCCGTCCCGGCCGGTGCAGGGCGTCGGCGTCGAGTAGGACGCCGTGCGTCCACAGCTCTCCCGCGGTCGCGAGCAGGGTCGCCCGTGCGCCGCGGTTGTCCTCGCGTCCGGGGAAGGTGGGCAGGGTGGCGACGACGTTCGCCGTGCCGTGCTGACGGACGAGTTGCAACAAGCCGCTGCCGGGGCCCACCTGGACGACGGCGGCCGGTCCCGTGCCGAGCGCGGTCGTGAGGGCGTCGGAGAACCGGACGACGGACCGCAGATGGGGCACCCAGTGCTCGGCCCCGGGCGGCGAGAGCAGCAGCTGCCCGGTGAGCGTCGTGGCGAGCGGGACCGCCGGGGTGCTGGGGACGGTGGACTCGGCGGCGGCGCGCAGCTCCGGCAGTACGGGGTCGACGAGGCGGGAGTGCGCAGCCGCGTCCAGGCGCAGCCGCGCGGTGTGGACGCCATCGGCGGCCAGACGGCGCTCCAGGGCAGCCACCGCCCCCACAGGTCCGGAGACCACGCAGGACAGCGGCGCGTTCACCGCCGCCAGGTCCAGATCCGGATGATCGCCGAGCAGCTTCACGACCTGATCCTCGGGCAGGGCCACGCTCAGCATCACGCCGCCGCCCGCCGTGCGTGACATCCCGCGCGAGCGCACGTCGACGAGGGTCACGGCATCGCTCAGCCGGAGTGCTCCGGCCACGACGGCGGCGGCGTACTCACCGAGGCTGTGCCCGACGAGCGCGTCCGCCTCGACGCCCCAGGAGCGCAGGGTGCGGGCCGTGGCGAGTGAGGCGGTGAACAGGGCCGGGAGCCCGTGCACCGGATCTCGCAACAGTTTCGTGGCCCGCTCGTCCGCAGGATCGGCGGCCAGGAGCGTACGAAGGCCGGGGCCTCTGCCGTCGTCCCGGGCGTCGAACAGCGCGGCGCACTCCCCGACTGCGCGGGCGAACTCCGGCTCTTCTTCCAGGAGTTCGCGTCCCATTCCCGGGTATTGGGCGCCACCGCCGGGGAACGCGAGCACGATCCTGGGCCGGGTCGGCGGGACGGCGCGCCGGGGTGCGGAGGCGAGGGCACCGGGCGTGCCGTCGAGCACCGCCGCGGTCCGGTGGGGCAGGTCACTGCGGCCGGTGTGCAGCGTGTACGCGGCGTCGGCGGCGTCGGTGCTGGGCTGATCCAGGGCGGTGGCCGTGGCGTCGGCTAGGCGCTCCAGGGCCTCGCCCCGGTGCGCGGACAGCAGGACCAGCTGGGGCCGCCTGTCGACGGGAGCTGGGGCTCGCTGGGGTGCGCTGCCGAGGACCACATGGCAGTTGGTGCCGCCGATGCCGAAGGAACTGACGCCCGCGTGGCGCAGGCCGACCCACTCACGCGCCTCGTGGTCCACGGTGAACGGGGAGTTCTCCAGCTCCAGATCCGGATTCAACGGAAGCGCGCCGAGCGAGGCGGGAAGTATGCCGTGGTGCAGCGCGAGCACGGTCTTGGCGAAACCGGCGATACCGGCCGCCGCGTTGGCGTGCCCGATGTTGCTCTTGACGGAGCCGAGGGAACACCAGGCAGGACCGCTCCCCCCGAACACCTTCCTCAGTGCGGCGAGTTCGACCACGTCACCGAGCCGTGTGGCGGTGCCATGGGTCTCGACGTAACTGACCATGTCCGGGGTGACGCCCGCGACGGTGAGTGCTTCGGAGACCGCAAGCGCCTGTCCGCGCGGTGACGGCGCCGTAAAGCCGGTGCGGTCCCCTCCGTCGTTGTTCACCGCGGAGCCGTGCAGCACGGCGAGGACCGGATCGCCGTCGGCCAGGGCGTCCGCGAGACGGCGCAGGACAGCGACGCCCACCCCTTGGCTGTGCACGATCCCGGTGCCCTCCGCGGAGAACGTCCGCACCCGCCCATCCACCGAGAAGATCCCGTCAGGCACATGGAGATAGCCCCTGCCCTGCGGAACGATCAGCGAGGAGCCTCCCGCGAGAGCGGTGTCGCACTCGCCGGCGAGGAGGGACTGCGCCGCCAGATGGACCGCCACGAGGGAGGTGGAGCAGGCGGTGCCCACCGCGAGTGCCGGTCCGGTCAGGGCGAGCCGATGGGCGACGTGCAGCGGCAGATAGTCGGCCACGCCGGAGACGGCGGCCTGGAGGCTGCCCACCGGGTCGGCGGCGGAGTCGGCGTACCGGCGGGCGAGGTTACGAGCCAGGTAGTCGCTGTGCGCGGAACCGGCGAACACTCCGACAGCACCCGCCCCGGCGCCGCCACCGTGTCCGGCCCGCTCCAGGGCCCGCCAGCACGCCTCGAGGAACAGCCTCTGCTGGGGATCCATCACGGCGGCCTCGGAGTCGGTGAGGCCGAACGGCTCGGGATGGAACAGATCCTGCCCGTCGATGACTCCGCTGACCGGGACATACGCCGGATTGCGCCGCAGCCGGTTCGGCAGACCGCTCTCGGCGAGTTCCCCCTCGGTGTGCCGGGTCAGCCCGCTGCGCCCCGCCACGAGCAAGTCCCAGAAGGCTTCGGTGTCCGGGGCGCCCGGGAAGCGACAGTCGAGTGCGGTGACGGCGATCAGGTCGTCGTGCCGTCCGTCCGAGGCTCCCGGTGCGTAACTCTGTGTCATGGGCGAGGCGTTCATCGGGTGGTCTCCTGGGCAAGGGCACGCGCGGCGACCCGCGAGGCCCGGCGTGGCTGGGACAGGAGGGCGGCACCGGCGTCCGGGGGCGTACGGGAGATGGCACCGGAGTCCGGAGACGCGACGGGTTCGGCCACCAGGTGAAGCTCACTGATCCGGGCCGCGAGCGAGCCGACGCCTGCGTGCGCGAGCATGTCGGCCAGCTCCAGGCGCGGTGCGACGCTCTGCCGGAGTCTGCGATGCGCCAGGACCAGAGTGAGCGAGGTCGCGCCCAGGGCGGCGAACGTGCTGTCGGCCGATACCTGACTGCCTGTCAGGTCCGCGAGGAGCGACGTGACTTCGTCGAGGACGGCCCGGTAGTGCTCGGGGTCGGCGTGGGGTGCGGCGGGCGTGACCGGAGCGGTGGTGTCCGCTGAGGGGACCGACCTGGCGATCGCCGGGATGCCCGGGGAGGCGGGACGGTGAACGACCTCGGCCAGTCCCCCCGTACAGAGCCGTGGTTCGAGGTGGGCCGGCCCGGCCAGTTCTGTCACCCGGCGCAGCCAGCGCGCGGTCGCCTCCAGCGCCTGGTCGGGGGCGAGCGCACCGGGCCTGAGGACGATCGCGGCCTCAAGACCGAGCGCCGCGGCTTCGTCAAGCGCCCTGGCCGCCCATCCCGTCCCCGTCCGGTCGTGGCGTACGTCGCCCAAGTGCCGCTCCTCGACGGCCGCCGCCAGTTGCGTGGCCGACGGCCGATCACCGCTCGGGAGGTCCTGCTCCTGGTACGGATTCACGAGCGCGGCATGGTCGATCTTGCCGTTCGTGGTGACCGGCAACTGCTCCAGGACGACGAACCGGCTGGGAATCATGTACTCGGGCAGCCGCTCGCGCAGCGCAGCCGACAGCTCCTCCGCCGACGGGGCTGGTCCTGATCCCTTCGGTGACACATGGGCGACCAGGCGGGGGCGCCCGTCCGGCCCCGGTACGGAGGAGACGACGCACTGCCGGATTCCGGGATGCCGCGCGAGCACCGCCTCGATCTCACCCAACTCGATCCGGTGTCCCCGGATCTTCACCTGCCGGTCGGCGCGGCCGAGGAATTCGATGTTCCCGTCCACCCGCCATCTGCCAAGGTCGCCCGTGCGATAGAGGAGGCGCCCGAGAACCCGGTGCGGGGCGAAACGCTCGGCGGTCTGGACGGGGTCGGCGGTGTAGCCGCGGGCCAGCCCGTCGCCTCCGATGAACAGTTCACCCGCCTCACCGACGGCGCACGGAGCACCTTGTTCGTCGAGTACGTGGAAGGACTGGCCGCGCAGCGCCCGGCCGTAGGGAATGCTGCGCCAGCTCGGGTCGGTGTGCCGGACGGGGTAGGTGATGGACCAGATCGACGCCTCGGTGGCGCCCCCCAGGCTCATGAACTCGGCCTGCGGTGCCAGCCTGTGCAGCCGTTCGGGCAGGGTCAGCGGGATCCAGTCGCCGGACAGCATCACCAGGCGAAGGGAGCGCAGGGCCTCGGTAGCCGCTTCCGGTTCGAACTCCGCGTACTCGATGAGCATCTCCAGGAGGGCGGGGGCGGTGTTCCACACGGTGACGCCGTGACGGCCCGCCTGTTCGAGCCAGTGCTGCGGGTCACGCTGCCGTGCGGGGTCGGGCAGCACCAGGGAGCCGCCCGCGCCCAGGACTCCGTAGATGTCGAAGACGGAGAGGTCGAAGCTGAGTGCCGACAGGGCGAGGACGCGGTCGTCGGCGTTGATGCCGAACCGGTCCACGATGTCGTCGATGGTGGTCCGGGCCGCACGGTGCTGGATCTCCACGCCCTTGGGGGTGCCCGTGGAGCCGGAGGTGAAGATCGTGTAGGCGAGGTCGTCCGGGCTCGGTGTCTTCGGGGACGGCACGGTGTCGGGGACGGCACCGCCTGCGGGTCTGCCCGTCGCGTTCAGCCGGTGCACGGTGACGCCCGGCGGCCAGTTGATCTTCACTCCGCGGCCGACCAACGCGTGCCGGACACCGGCCCGTTCGCAGACGGCGGCGATCCGGGCGTCGGGCCAGCTCGGCTCGACGGGCAGGTAGCCCGCCCCGGAGGCGCTGACTGAGAGGACGGCGGTGATCTGGGCGACGCCTTTCTCGCAGGCCACGGCGACGAGGTCGCCGGGCCCTGCCTGATGGGCGGTGAGGTACGCGGCCGTGGCGGCTGCGTTCTCCGCGAGCCGGCCATGTGTGACGGCCCCGGAGGGCCCGTGCAGGGCGGGCGTTTCGGCGTACTGCTGTGCGGCGTCCTGCACGGGGGAGTGCAACAGCGTTCGGGCGTCCGGGAACGGCGCGACGTCGAGCAGCTCCTCCGGGCGGAAGCTTGGGTCCCAGCCCAGCGCGCGGTCCTGCCACGCGGAGCTCTCCGCCAGCTGCCGCAGCAGCCGGACATGGGCGTCCAGCAGGGCCTGAACGTATCCGTCGGGGAACGCCCCTTCGACGGAGTCCCAGGCGAGGCGGAGCCGTCCGCCCTCGTCCCACACGATGTGGTCGAGCAGGACCTGCGGGGTCTGGGAGATGCCGAAGACCTCCTCGCCGATCCACGCGGCGGGTGGCTCGGCGTCACCGCTGATGCCCACCCCGCTGGTGAACACCACCGGATAGCGGGGAGCGGGGGAGGCGTCGGAGCCCTGGCCGGACAGGATGTCCCTGTGCACCTCGACCCCGGAGACGGAACGGTGGTCCAGGTCCTCCCAGAAGCGGCGGTTGACCTGCGTCGCGTAGTCGCCGAACCCTTCCCAGCTGCCGGGCGCGAAAGGCGGTGTCGCGACGAGCGCGGTGGTGGTGAAGTCGCCCACTGCATCAGTGGCCTCACCCGCCGTCTCGGGCCGGTCGAACAGCGTGGTGTTGAGACATATGCGCTCGCCGGCTCCCCAGCGGCCGAGCACCACGGCGAAGGCGGCGAGCAAAGTGGCGGTCGGTGTCACTCCCGCCTCCGCGCTGCGGGCACGGATCGCGGCCCAGGTGGGTGCGTCGAGGGTGGCGGCGTTACGCACGAAACGGGGCGGCGTGGTGTCCTGCGCCGCGCGCAGCACGGGCAGTTGCGGGGCGGGAGGAAGGTCGGCCGCGCGCTCGGACCAGTAGGCACGGTCGCGGGTACGGCGCGCGGCCCACTCCGGATCGGTTGCACGGTCGCGTTGAGTGCGTGCGAAGTCCGTTGTGGGGAGGGCAAGCCGTGCAGCCGGATCGGCGACGAGCTGTCCCCACTGGCGCATCAGAAGCATCCAGCCCGCGAGATCCGTGACGAGCACGTCCACGCCGACGTAGAGCCGTGTCCTGCCGTCCGGCAGCAGCGCCGCGTGGAGGTCGAAGAGCGGCCAGGTGCCGGTCGGCCGCACCTGGTGGGAGCGCTCGTGGCGCAGGAGGGACAGCGTCCGGTCTGTGTCCTCCGGCGATGCGTTGAGAAGGTCGCTGACGCCGATCCGGTAGGGCCCGACGTCGGTGAGGATGCGCTGCTGTCCCCGTTCGTCCACGGTCATGCGGAGCATCGGGTGTTGCTCGATCAGCCGGTTCCAGGCCACTTCCAGGCGCTGCAGCTCCGCGACGGGGTCCTCGGCGACACGGTCGTACTCGTAGTAGTAGAAGGTGGCGACGCCGCCGAGCGGCAGCCCTTCCTCCCGGCCGACGAAGTAGGACGCCTGGACGGGTGTCAGCGGGAACGGGGAGCCGTCTTGCTGCGAACTCTCCGCCGTATCAGGGGTTTTCGTGTCGTGTGGCGCCTCTGCCCGCACCTCCGCGGCCAGCCGGTTCGCGATGTCCTCGGCAGTGGCGCCGTCAAGGAAAGCGGTGAGGGGAAGGTCGGCGCCAGTACGCTCACGGATCCGCCGACGCAGCCGGACGGCGGTGAACGATTCCAGGCCCAGGGCTGACAGGGGTGTGTTCGGCGTAATCGAGTCGCTCTGCGTGCCGAGCACTTCGGCGATGCACTCGATGGTGCTCGCGAGAGCGTCTTCGGCAGGGGGGACGAACTGGCTCATTGGGACTCCGCTCCGTAGATCCGTGGACGACGTGGGGGATGGGTTCAGGCGCCAGATGCCGGGGCGCCGGGCACTACTCGCCTTGGCGCGTGAGGAGTTGGAGCCCGAGGTCGGGATCACCGGCGGGTCGCATGACGAGTCCGGCTTCGAAGGTCTCCTCGGCCAGCTCGCTCTCGCTTGCCACCCACCAGCGGTAGTCGACCGTGACCTCGGAGAGTGGAAGACCGTCCCGCAGCACGCGGTAGTCCATCCGCCAGGTGACCTCGTCGTCGCCCGAGGGCTCCGCGCTCGCCCAGCCCTCGTAGTGCAGTTCGCCCACGGTCGCCGTAGCCATCCGGGTGCGCGGAACGCGCTCCGGCCGGCCGGGCGGGCTGACATTGACGATGAGGGCGCCACCGGGGGCGAGCCGCTGTGCGGCGCTCACCCACAGGGCCCGCCGCTCGGCCGGAGGGAGGTGGCCCAGCATGTTCAGCGCGACGATCGCGCGTAGGCCGTCCGGGAGAGAGACGTGTGCGGCGTCCTCCGCCAGCACCGTGACGCGGCCCCGGAGTTCAGGGGCGTCATGGACGCGGGCGAGGAGCACCGCGCGTATGGGGGCGGAGGGTTCGACCGCGAGGACGGGCTCGTCGCCCGGCAGGGCGCCGCAGATGGCCGCCACCCCGCGGCCGGTACCGGCGCCCAGGTCCACCACCGGTCCGGCCTCGGCCTTCACCTGGTGGAGCAGTCCGGTCAGCGCCGGGGCAAGGGACTGCCAGGCCCCGGCCATCAAGAGGTCCAGGTACTCGGCGGAACGTTCGTACGGGTCCGGCACGGTCACCCTCCGGGCTTAGATTAATGCGATTGTCATTTTCATCTGGAGTATCGCAGGGTTCAGGACCGAACGCGTCGCTCTTGGCGATGCACCTTCCTCAAGGGGCACTCATGGCCAACTCCCCTGCACCGCTGACCGAGTTCCCATTGCGGCGGCCGGACGGCATCAGGCCGCCCGCCCTCCTCGCCGAGCTGCGGAACGGGCCGCCGCGCCGAGTCCGGCTCCCCTTCGGATCCGAGCCGTGGCTCCTGACCCGCCACGCCGATGTACGGGCCGCCCTCGCGCACCCCGGCCTCAGCGCCCTTGTTCCCGGGACTGCAGGCGGCCTTGCGAGTGCAATGCCGGTCTTCAGGACCCACACCGGCGCGCCCCTCCGCTCGACGTGTAAAGGAGGAATGCCTGTCGCCTCAGAGTGCGGGCACGCATATGGCCGGAGGCGGCTTGGCAGTGCGGGACTGGCTGACGTCGTCCGACTTGAGGGTGACGCATGCGGGCGGCTCGGTTGGGAAGAGCCGCTGCGGTTGCGGTGCCGCCTTGAGGGCCGAGCGGATTGGGTGCAGGTCACCAACTGCTCTTGGTCACGCCGGGGAGCTCGCCCGCGTGGGCCATCTCACGTACGCGGATGCGGGACAGGCCGAAGGCGCGCAGGTGGCCTCGGGGGCGCCCGTCCACGGAGTCGCGATTGCGCAGGCGGGTGGCGCTGGCGTCGCGGGGCTGTCGGCGCAGTTCACTCTGTGCGGCGGCGCGGTCCTCGTCGGAAGTTCCGGGGGACGAGATGATCGCCTTCAGTTCGGCGCGGTGCGCGGCACAGCGGGCCACGATGAGGCGCCGCTGTTCATTCTTCGCGATCTTGCTCTTCTTCGCCATCAGACCTTCCCTCCCCGGGCGCGGATGCAGGCGACGGCGGCCTCGATGCCGATCGTGTCGATCGTCTTGATGCCCTTGGTGGAGAGGGTGAGCCGGATGTGGCGGCCTTCGCTCGGCAGCCAGTAGCGCTTGTGCTGGATGTTGGGGTCGAAGCGGCGCTTGCTTCGCCGGTGCGAGTGGGAGATCTGATTCCCGAAGCCGGGCTGCCGGCCGGTCAGTTGGCAGTGGGCGGACATGGTTCCTCCTCGTGTGATGGCAGCACAGTAGCAGCTTAATGAAAATGAAAACCAATATGTGTATGGTGCTGTCCATGGCCCGTAACGAACTGCGCCCGATCATCAAGCTGAGGTCCACCGCCGGCACCGGCTACACCTACGTGACCCGCAAGAACCGCCGTAACGACCCCGACCGACTGACGCTGCGCAAGTACGACCCGATGGTCGGTCGCCACGTCGACTTCCGTGAGGAGCGCTGAGCGCCGTGAAGCCGGGAATCCACCCCGCCTACCGCCCGGTCGTCTTCCGTGACCGGGCCGCCGACTTCGCCTTCCTCACCCGGTCGACGGCCACCAGCGACAAGACCGTCGAGTGGGAGGACGGAAACACCTACCCGGTCATCGACGTCGAGATCTCCTCGGCGAGCCACCCCTTCTACACCGGCACCCAACGGGTCCTGGACACCGCGGGGCGGGTCGAGCGCTTCGAGCGGCGTTACGCACGCGGACGGAGCAAGCAGTGAGCGGAGACCAGGCGCGGCTGCCGGTCGCGATCGTCGCCGGGTTGCACGCCGACGCCCGCCGGACCGCCGTCGAGGAGATCCTGCGTACGGTCCCCGGCTCGGTAGCGCTGCACCACGACCTGACGTCCGCCGTCGACAGCGCGGTGCACCGGACGGTGCGCGACGCCGGCGGTCTGCTGGGCAGCGGCGACGCGCCCCTGGTGAACGACTGCGCGTGCTGCGCGCTGCGCGAGGACCTCGTCCCCGAACTGCTGCGGCTCGCGGGGGAGGGCAGGCACCGGCTGGCCGTCGTGGAACTGTGGGACTCCGTCGAACCCCAGGCCATGGCCGCGGTCATCGCCGCCGCGGGCACACCGCTGGCGCTGACCGGGGTCGCCACCGCGATCGATCCGGCACTCGTCCTGCCGTACCTGGCCAACGGCGACGACCTGGCCGACGTCGGCCTCGCCGCCGCCCCGAGCGACCAGCGCACCGTTGCCGACACCTTCGCCCGGCAACTGGAGTACCCCACGCTGATCGCCCTTGTCGAGGACAGCTCGGGCGGGGAGGGCGGCGAGGTCGCAGACGACACCGACCACGCGCTGCTCGCCCAGCTCACACCGGGCGCACGGACAGTACGCGTGGAGGGCGGCGGCCTGGGGGCCGCTCTGCTGGCGGGCTTCGACGTGGCAGCGGCCGCCGCCCGCCAGCATCCCGCCTGCGCCCTGCTGCCGCAGGAGTACGACGAGCACGGCGTGAGCACCCTCGTCTGGCGGCGCGAACGGCCCTTCCACCCGCAGCGCCTCTACGCCGCGCTGGAGGACCTGACCTGCGCCGCGGCACGCAGCCGCGGGCGGTTCTGGCTGGCCGACCGCCCCGACACCCTGCTGTCGTGGGACGCCGCGGGCGGCGCGCTGTGCGTGGAGTCGGCCGGGCCCTGGCTGGCCGCCCTGCCCGATGCCGCCTGGGAGATGGTGCCCGTCGAACGCCGCCTCGCCGCCTCCTTGGACTGGCAACCGCAGCACGGTGACCGCTGCCAGTACCTCACCTTCACCTCGCCCGGCCTGGACCGCGACGGTCTGCCGGCCCTGCTCGACTCGTGCCTGCTCACCTACGACGAGTACACGGCGGGCAGGCACCGCTGGAAACAACTCCCGCACGCCTTCGACGACTTGCTCGACCCAGTGACCTGAACCGCGGTTCGTTCCGGCGGCGACGCGGCCTGAAGGCACCGGTATTCGCTCGCCCGGACCGTGAGCCGGTGCAGGGCCCGCATGTCCGACCCCATCCCATTCAGAGGAGACCCGACCGACCATGCCCCGAAGCACGAGCCCCCGGCGGCAGCCAGCCAAGCGTCAGCGCGCCAACCCGCTGGACGCCGCCGGCCTCACGTACGTCGACTACAAGGACACCGAACTGTTGCGGAAGTTCATCTCCGACCGCGGAAAGATCCGCAGCCGTCGGGTGACCCACGTGACGCGTCAGCAGCAGCGGCAGATAGCGCAGGCCATCAAGAACGCACGCGAAATGGCTCTGCTGCCCTACAGCTCCCGATAGCCGGCCCGAGTCAACGCTTTTCGTACGGGTCCGGCGGCTGTTCGACCTGGCTGACCGTTCTCGCCTCCGGCACGGGGGGCCAGGCTGCCGACGCGCGCAGTTTGCTTTTGGGGTGCCAGGTACCCGTGACCGTCACCCAGGTGTCCGGGCCGGGGCGTCCGCGCCGCGGGCCTGCACCTTGCTTGTCGTTGTGTCGGCCGCGCCGCAGGAGACCAGGAGCCGGGTGATGTACCACGGGCCGTTGTCCCCGTGCGTGACGAAGCCGGTCAGGCGGACGGTGTGGCCCTTCAGCGAGCGCCCGCTGTCGTACATTGCCCGGGAGGTGAAGGCGGCGACGCTCAGGTCCACCGGGTCGTCGGCCGGCAGTGCCGGGAGCGTGCCGACGCCCTGGGCCGCGCGCTGCCCGTCCTCCCTGGCCGCGCTGTAGGAGCCGAGCGCGGGCGGCGGGAAGAGCAGCAGCGCGGTGGCGGGGAGCGTGAGCAGCCAGGCGAGGCGCGGGCCGGTCGTATGGGTGTGATCGTGCCCGCGGTCGTGCGGGTCCTCGTTCTCGTCCTCGTCCGGGAGCTCCCGCGCGGCCCTCACTCCCGCGGCCACGCCCAGCAGCACCAGCAGTGCCCCCGACGCGACCAGATACGGGCGCAGCCCGGACTGTACCTACCGCAGATACAGGGCACTGAACAGCGAGATCCGCAGCACCGCGGCGCCCACCAGCAGCAACAGCACGGCCGGCCCGTACCGCCTCACAGCAGCCACCACCCCACGAGCACACTGCTCGCCAGCGCGATCGCCCAGGTCACGGGCGAGAACCGGATGGTGAAGGCCCGGCCGAACGTGCCCGCCTGGAGCGCGATCAGTTTCAGGTCGACCATCGGCCCGACCACCATGAACGTCAGCCGCGCGGTGGGCGAGAACCCGCTGAGCGAGGCGGCCACGAACGCGTCGGCCTCGCTGCACACGCACAGCACCACGGCGAGCAGCGCCAGCAGCGGGACGGAGAGCCAGGCCGATCCGGTGAAGACGTCGAGGACCGAGCGCGGCACCGTGATGTTGAAGGTCGCCGCTGCCGCCGAACCGAGCACGAGGAAGCCCCCGGCGGGCAGGAAGTCGTGCTGCAGCCCGGCCGTGAAGGCACCCGTGCGGGAGGCCCCGGAACCGGTCGTACGCGGTTTCGGCAACTGCAGCCACTCCTGGCGCCCGAAGCGTGCCCACAGCCAGCCCATCACGACGGCGGTGGCAAGCGAGGCGACGAGCCGGGCCGCCACCATCAGCGGCTGCCCGGGGAAGGCGATGGACGTGGCGACCAGGACGACGGGGTTGATCGCGGGCGCGGAGAGCAGGAACGCAAGCGCGGCGGCCGGGGCGACCCCGCGCCGCATCAGGCTTGCGGCCACCGGTACGGACGCGCACTCGCACCCGGGCAGGACGGCACCGACGGCGCCCGCGACCGGCACGGCGAGGGCGGGGCTGCGCGGCAGCAGCCGGGTGAAGACACGCTCGGGCACGAAGGCGCCGATGGCGGCGGAGACGACCGTGCCCAGCAACAGGAAGGGGACGCCCTGGACGACGACGGCCGTGAAGACCGTCCACCAGGCGGCGACGGGCAGAGTGCAGAGGTCGAGTGCGAGCGTCGGTCCGAGGACGCTGGCGACCGTGGCGATCGCGGTGAGCGCGGCACCGCCGAGGACGACGTACACGAGGGTCCGTACCACGAGGCGTACGGCGTCGGCGAGCCCGCCGCGGCCCTCCGCGTACTCCTGATCGCTCACGCCACTCGCTTCGCCGTACGACACCACCAACGCGCCGGACACTAACGATCAAGGCTGTGTGCCGGCCTGGCCCCGCCCCGCAGGAAGCTGTCGGAGTGACGGTTGCGCCGGTGCCAGATTAGGCCAGTCCGGGTGTCGGCAGTCGCGGAACTCGGATGCTGGTCGAGGATCTCGGCGTGCGGCGATCCGCCGGCCCGTGCCGCCGTCGTGAAGCGGGGGATGCCTCCCGGGTCGGTGTCCGTGCGGTGCCGGGCCGGGCGGCGCCGTGGCTGCGTTCGCCGCCCGGCCCGGGGTCCTCAGACGCCTGCCACGATTCCGGGGTGCTCGTGCTCGCAGGTGTCGTCGATGCCGTAGGTGTCCCAGGCGGGGAACGGATCCATGGGCGGCAGGATCTCGCCGTCGGCCATGAGGCAGTCCGTCAGCGCCGCGTGCAGTGCGTCCGCGCGCACGTGCGTGCCGATGAAGACCAGTTCCTGGCCGTCGGGACTGTCCGTGTCGCGGGCGGCAGAGGGCTCGAAGCGTGCGACGGAGCCGGCCTGTGACCACAGTCCCGTCACCTGCGGGCGGCTGGCCAGGGTGAAGAACCCCTTGGAGCGCAGGATCTGCCCGTATGAGCCGCTGTCGAGTTCCTCGGTCACGAACGTCCACAGTCGGCCGGGATGGAAGGGCCGCTCGGCGCGGAAGACGGTGGAGGAGATCCCGTACTCCACCGTCTCGGGGACGTGGTCGCCGTTGAGCTCCCTCACCCAGCCCGGGGCCTGTTGGGCGCGTTCCAGGTTGAACAACCTGGTGCCCAGTACGTCGCCGACCTTCACGCGACCGTGGACGGCCGGCACGAGGCGCGCGGCAGGGTTGAGGCGGGTGAGCGTCGCCCGCAGCCGGTCGGCCGCCTCCTCGTCGACGAGGTCGAGCTTGTTGAGGACGATGACGTCGGCGAACTCGATCTGGTCCATCAGCAGGTCGCTGACGGTGCGTTCGTCGTCCTCATATTGGTCCAGGCCGCGTTCGGCGAGTTCGTCGCCGCTTGTCAGCTCGGGCAGGAAGCCCGCGGCGTCGACGACCGTCACCATGGTGTCCAGGCGGGCGATCTCGCCGAGTGCGGCACCGTCGTCGCGGGCGAAGGCGAAGGTCGCGGCCACCGGCATGGGTTCGGAGATACCGGACGACTCGATGAGCAGGTAGTCGAAGCGTCCCTCGCGAGCCAGCCGGTCGACCTCCTCGAGCAGATCGTCGCGCAGGGTGCAGCAGATGCAGCCGTTGGTCATCTCGACCAGGCGCTCCTCGGTACGCGACAGGGCCGCCTCACCGCCGCGCACCAGGGCGGCGTCGATGTTGACCTCGCTCATGTCGTTGACGATGACCGCGACGCGCAGTCCCTCGCGGTTGCCGAGGACATGGTTGAGGAGGGTGGTCTTGCCCGCGCCGAGGAATCCGGACAGGACGGTGACGGGCAGTCGGTCGGAAGACATGATCAGCCCTCGGGGCGCAGCAGCCCGCGCTCGTACGCCTTCACCAGCCGCTGAGGCACCAGGTACGGAACGCCGTCGACAGTGATCGGGACGAGCGTCGGCGTGGCCGCCTTCCACTGGGCGCGGCGGTGGCGGGTGTTGCTGCGGGACATCTTCCGCTTGGGAACGGCCATGTGATCCTCCTCGGTGGGTGAGCACAGAGAAAACTACATGAAAATGAATCCCATTACTAATGGCCGTAGGGATCAGCGACTTCGAGGGGCGGGCGGCAGGCGTCCTTGGGTACCGCCGATCACGTGTTGCGGTGTAACGACCTCCACGTGACCAGTCCCGTCGAAGCAGCCGGACGGCAACAGCCCGCCACACCGCGTGGGTGCGGCGGGCTGTGGGGCGCAAGTGGTCAGCGCTCGGCCTCCTCGCGGGCCCGGGTCCAGGCTGCCTCACGCAGCAGCCGCAGGCCGTTGAGACCGACGAGGACGGTCGAGCCCTCGTGACCGAGGACACCGAGCGGCAGCGGAAGCGTGGCAGCCAGGTCCCAGACGACCAGGCCGGAGATGAACACGGCGGCGATGACCAGGTTCTGCACCACCAGGCGGCGGGCCCGCCGGGAGAGGGCCACCACTGCGGGGACGGTGGCCAGCTCGTCGCGGACGACCACCGCGTCCGCGGTCTCCAGCGCCAGGTCGGAGCCGGCCCGGCCCATGGCGATGCCGGTGTGGGCAGCGGCCAGGGCGGGCGCGTCATTGACGCCGTCGCCGACGACCAGCACCTTCCGGCCGGACTGCTCCAGTTCCCTGACCGCGACCACCTTGTCCTGCGGGAGCAGTCCGGCACGTACGTCGGCGATTCCCACCTCGGCGGCCAGGCGGGCGGCGGCGCGCGGGTTGTCACCGGTGAGCAGGATCGGCGCGGTGCCGGTGAGCGCGGTGAGAGAGGTGACGGTGGCGGCGGCGTCGGGGCGCAGCCGGTCGGCGATGCCCAGGACTCCGGCCGGCGTGCCGTCGGCCACCACCAGGACCGCGGTGCCTCCACCATCCTCCAGTTCGTCGGCGACGGCGGTGTGCGCGCCCTTGGCGTCGGACGGCAGCCGGGCGGGGGCGCCGACCGCGATCTTGCGGCCGTCGACGGTGGCGGTGACGCCGACGCCAGGGGTGGATGTGAAGTCCTCCGCGACGGGCAGGGCGAGACCACGCTCGCGGGCGGCGTCCACGACGGCCCGGGCCAGCGGGTGCTCGCTGGGGTGCTCGGCCGCCGCGGCAAGAACCAGCAACTCCTCCGTGTTCGCGCCGGAGGCGGGCAGCGGCCGGATGCCGGTCACGCGCGGGGTGCCCTCGGTGAGCGTGCCGGTCTTGTCCAGCCCCACCGCGTCGACCTGGCCGAGGCGTTCCATCACCACGGCGGACTTGACCAGCACACCGTGCCGTCCGGCATTCGCGATCGCCGACAGCAGCGGCGGCATGGTCGCCAGCACCACTGCGCACGGCGAAGCGACGATCATGAAGGTCATGGCCCGCAGCAGCGAACCCGTCAACGCGGCGCCGAACGCGAGCGGCACCGCGAACACGGCGAGCGTCGCCGCCACCATGCCGATCGAGTAGCGCTGCTCGACCTTCTCGATGAACAGCTGGGTCGGGGCCTTGGTTTCGGAGGCTTCCTCGACCATCCGCACGATCCGGGCGATGACCGACTCGGAGGCGTCGCGCTCCACCTTGATCCGGAGCGCGCCGGTGCCGTTGAGGGTGCCGGCGAATGCCTCGTCGCCGGATTCCTTCACCACAGGCAGCGGTTCGCCGGTGATGGTGGCCTGGTCAACCTCACTCGCCCCGTCCAGAACCCGGCCGTCGGCGCCGAGCCGCTCCCCGGGCCGGACCAGGACGGTGTCACCGACGACGAGGTCGGCGGTGGGCACGGTCTCCTCGGTGCCGTCGGCGCGCAGCCGGGTCGCGGTGGCCGGGGCGAGGTCGAGTAGGCCGCGCACCGAGTCGGCGGTGCGCGCGGTCGCCAGGGCCTCCAGGGCGCCCGAGGTGGCGAAGATGACGATCAGCAGCGCGCCGTCCATCACTTGCCCGACGGTTGCGGCCCCCAGTGCGGCCACGATCATCAACAGGTCGACGTCGAGGGTCTTCTCGCGCAGCGCCCGAAGTCCGGCCAGTGCGGGCTCCCAGCCACCGGCCGCGTAGGCGACCGCGTACAGCGGCCCCCATGCCCAGGCGGGCGCGCCGGTGAGCTGGAGCGGCAGCGTGAGCAGGAACAGCGCCGTGGCCGCTCCGGCCCAGCGGGCCTCGGGCAGCGCGAACACCCGGGTCCGCCGCCGCGGGGCAGTGTCCGGGCGCGGGGTCGCGGCGGGCGCAGGGCGCTCGATCAGGGTGGTGGACATGACAGAAGAACCCTTCGGCAGGGCGGGTGCAACAACCCAGCCCACCATACAGGTACATATGAAGAGCTCTTCAAGTATTGCTTGTATGATGGCCCCCATGGGTCATGGAGCAGTTCCTGCGAAGAACACCGTGCCGCGCGCACGACTCGACGCGGATAACGCGGAACGGGTGGCCACCACCCTCCAGGCTCTGGCCACCCCCTCCCGGCTGCTGATCCTCTCCCGCCTGCGGGAAGGCCCCTGCGCCGCCACCGAACTCGCCACCGAGGTGGGCATGGAACAATCGGCCTGCTCCCACCAGCTCCGGCTGCTGCGCAACCTCGGCCTGGTCGTGGGGCGGCGCCAGGGCCGTTCGGTGATCTACGCGCTGTACGACGACCACGTCGCCGAACTCCTCGACCAGGCCGTCTACCACGTCGAGCACCTGCGTCTCGGCCTGACCGATGCCACCGACACGGACCAGGCGGAGACGGCCGCGATCGGCGCCACGAGCTGACCGCGGCCTGCGGCCGGGGCACCGTCGTTCAGGCGGGCTGGGGGACGGCGTCTGGCTCCCCGTCGTCGGGTGCGGTGAGCGCCGACGAGTCGGCAGGCGGCGTAGATGGTGAAGGAGATCGTCGTGACGTAGGGGCTGATGGGAATGCTGCTGCCCAGGGCGAGCAGGATGCCGCCCTCGATCGAGGCGACGGCGAAGACCACGCTGAGCAGCGGCAGCAGCACCGGCGAGGCGGTGATGCGGGCGGCGGCCGCGGCCGGGGTGACCACCAGGGTGAGGACCAGCAGGGCGCCGACGACCTGCACCGAGAGGGCGACCGCGAGGCCGAGCACGATCATGAAGGCGAAGGAGAGCCCGCGCACCGGCACGCGGCGGGCTTCGGCGACGTCGGGGTCGGCGCTGGCGAAGACCAGCGGCCGCCACATCACCGCCAGGGCGACCAGGACTACGGCAGAGGTGCCGAGCAGCCACGCCACTGCGGGGTGTCGACGGCGACTATCTGGCCGGTGAGCAGGCCGAATTTGTTGGCTGCCCGTCCCTTGTAGAGGGCGAGGAAGAGCACGCCGAGGCCGAGGCCGAACGGCATGAGGATGCCGATCGCCGAGTTGCGGTCCCGGGCGCGTGCGCCCAGCACGCCGATGGCACCGGCCGCCATGAGGGAGCCGACGATCGAGCCCGCCACGACGTTGATTCCCAGCAGCAGCGCGGCCGACGCGCCCGCGAAGGACAGTTCGCTGATGCCGTGCACCGCGAAGGGCAGGTCGCGCATGATGACGAAGACCCCGGCCAGACCGCCGATCAGGCCGAGGGCGACGCCGGCGATGAGGGAGTTGCGTACCAGGGAGAGGAGTTCGCCGTAGTGGTCGTAGGCGAAGATCTGGTGCCAGATGCCGATGAGGGACAGGTCGTCGCGGTCCTGGAGCAGGGTGGTGAGGATGCCGAGGATGCCCCGGCGGGTGATCGGGTCGAGGCCGGAGGTGATCTCGTCGCAGATGAGGACGCGGGGCCGGGCGAGCAGGGCGCGGGCGAGGGCCGCGCCCTGGAGTTCGCCGCCGGAGAGCTGCCCGGGGCGTCTGCGCACCAGCTCCTCCGGGAGGCCGAGGCCGGTCAGAGTGGCCAGGGCCTCCTGCGTCGCGGCGGAGGTCTCGGTGCCGCGCAGCCGTATCGCGGTGCGGGCGATCTGGTGCAGGACGGGTCGGTGTTCGTCGAAGGCGGCGCGCGTCCTGGAAGACGTACTGCACGCCGCCAGCTGTGTACGGCCGCGGTGGCGCAGGCTGCGGGGCAGCGGTGTGTCGTCGAGGAGGATCTCTCCGTCGTGGTCGCGGTGGAGTCCGGCCAGGCAGCGGGCGAGGGTGGTCTTGCCGCTGCCGGAGCGGCCCACGACGGCCAGACATTCGCCCGTGCGCAGGTCGAGTTCCGGGATGCGCAGTACCTCGGTCGTGCCGCGGGTGTTGTTGCGATGGCGGGCGGTCAGGTCGCGTACCCGCAGGACGAGCCGGCCGGAACCGGTCGCTGTTCCCGGATCCGCGAATTCCGTTTGTTCGGAGAGCAGTTCCCGGGTCCATTCATGCTGGGGCGCGAGCCACAGGTGTTGCGCCGGGCCTGATTCCACGACACGGCCCGCACGCATGACGATGACTTGGTCAGCGAGTGCCCGTACCACGTCCAGGTCGTGGCTGAGCAGGACGACGGCGATGCCACGTGCCGCGACGGCCGCCAGCTGGTCGACGATGCGGCTCTTGGTCAGGGTGTCCTGACCGGTGGTGGGCTCGTCGGCGACGATGACCCGGGCGCCCAGCAGCAGAGCCTGGGCGAGGACGACGCGCTGCTGCTGGCCACCGGAGAGCTGGTGCGGGTAGCGGCGCAGCAGCGCCTCCACGTCCGGGAGTTGGGCGTCGGCGAGAGAGCGCAGGACATGTTCTCGGGCCGCTGCCCGGCGACGGCGCAGGGGCAGGTGGCGTACCTGGGCGCGGGCGATGTCCGTCAGGAGGGCGGAGATGCGGCGGGCGGGGTTGAGGACGGCGGCCGGATGCTGGGGGATGTAGCCGACCAAGCCATCGGCCGCCAGGCGTACGTCGCCGGTGACGTGGGCGCCGGGCGGGTACTCGCCGAGCAGGGCGAGGCCGGTGGTGGTCTTGCCGCTGCCGGAGGCACCGACCAGGGCCGTGACCTTGCCGGGCAGGGCCTTGAGGCTCACTCCGTCGACGATCGCCCTGCCGCCGACCTCGACGCGCAGGTTCCGGATCTCGGCCACGGGCTCGTCGCGGCGTAGTGTCCGCGCTCCGTGATGTAGGCGGGTCCCCGTCGAACAGCGCGGCGGCGAGGCCGACCTGGTCCATGACCTTGAGGAGGTCGAACCCGGCCGGTGTGTTGGATCGTTACGATGGCCAGCGTGGCAGTGAGGAGACGCTTAAAGATACGCACGGCCTTCCCGCGGGCGCGGAACAGGTCTCAGCCCACAGAACTGCGCGCTCTCGCCCGGTCGGTGAGGTCATCCAGGGTGTGGGTGGGGACCATCGTCTTGGGGGTCCTCGGGACGCTGCTCACGGGTGTGCTCCTGGCGTTGCCGGGTCAGCTTCTCAACCCCCTGTCGACCAAGGACAGTTTGAGGTCGGGTCCGGACTTCTCCGTCGGGGTCGACGTGGTACGCCTTGATGATGAGGGCAGGAGCGCGGTCACACAGGAGGAGTTCCGGCCGAGCGCCGGGCAGGTGCGGATGCTGGCGCGTCCGAATTCGGCGACCACCGCGGATTTCACCGGGCTGCTGCGGTCGATCGGGGCGGTCAACCTGGACACCGTCACCGTGCGGGTGACGCTGACCGGTCACCGTAACCAGCAGATCGACATCGAGGACATCCGTCCGCTGATCGTGGCCCGATCGGCCCCGCTGTCGGGCAGTCTCCTGTGTGTGCCGTCGCAGGGCGGCGCGCCGACGATGAACATGCTGTTCGATATGGACCGCCCCTTTCCCGTTGCCCACGACCTGAAGTTCGGCAACGACGCCGGTACGGAGGACGGCGGCAACCCGCAGGAGGGGCTTGGCCCGGCGTTCTTCACCCAGCGCACCATCACCCTTCAGGACAATGAGCAGCAGGTACTCGTGATCCGGGCTGTCACGCGGCAGCGCTACGTGGCGTTCCGGCTTGTGGCCACTTACATGCTCGGCAGCCAGAAGAAGAGGGCCGTGATCGATGACCACGGCGAGCCGTTCCGGGTGAGCGCGCTCGTCCCGACACCTGCCGGGGGAACGCCGGTCTATCGCAGTGTCTACGCCATGCGGGCCGACTTCTCCCTCGGCCGTATCGATCCCTCGGCGCTGACTACACCGGGCGGCGCACGAGAGGGGTCGTGTTGACCGGTCGGAGCCAGGGTCGAGGGCGCATGCGATGGCTGGTGTTGGTGCTGCTCCTTCTGACGGGCGCCGGGACATCGGCGTGGCTGCTATGGCGGGACGACGATGGAATGCCCGCCGGGCCGTCAGGTGTGCAGCAGGCGCACAATTCGGCCGGCGCAGCGCGGTGCTCGCCGCCGAACCTCACCGGGGTGGGCGGCCGGCGATCCGCCGCCGCGTGGCATCAGGTGGTCGATCCGGTTCATCGAGCGGCCTGCGCAGGCGACTTCACCGCGCTGGCCCGCCTGCTCGGCGGCGGCCGTCCAACGGACTTCCTCACCGAGGAGTGCTCCAGGTGCACATCGGGCGACATCGTCACCATGTGGCGTGACGAGTACGGCTTCGACCCAGCATCGCTCGCCCGTCTGCTGGAGACTTCTCCCGTCGTGGACCAAGGTGGGCTGACCTACGAGCGCGGCGACACGGTGGCGGTCTTCGCCCGGGGGACATCGCAACTTCCAGCCGGGTGGTCGGCGTTTTTCGTGCAATGCCATGAGGACGATATGTGCGCCAGATTGGCGCCGTCGCCATCTGGCGTCCCTTGATCGGGGGCGGGGGCGGGGGCGGGGGCGGGGGCGGGGCCGGGGGCGTGCGGCCGTTGAACAAGCCGTCGCCTATTCGGATCAGATGCGGTGCGAGGTGCCTGGAGGCTCAGCGGGAGGGTGGTTCGTCCTGAGCGCGAGCCCGTTGCGGCGCAGTTTGGCCAAGTCGCCGCGTTCGGTGGCGAGTTCGATCAGCTCATCGACTGCGGCGTGGTCGCCGCGTTTGGCGCGATTCCGCAGGTTGGTCAGGTCAGGCTCGGACATGGGGGCAACCTCTCCGTGGTTTCTGTCCGGACCGGTCGGCCCGGGGCCATCGATGGCTGTGCGCCCCGGCTGGGCAGCTTCCCCGGGCGCGCAGTTCGTCGCGGTGTGCGTGCCACTCCTCCATCAGCGTGGGTAGACGCTCGGCCGGGAGCTCGGCGAGCGCGACCATCTCTTCGAGGGCCGCGGCGCAAGGTGTCGTCCGTGCGGACCCCGACCGTCCACGCCAGGCACTGATCGTCACCCTTGAACCGTTCCCCGTCGCCAACGCCAACCTGCCCCACCTCGACCTGTCCACCGCCGACATCCCGACCACGTTCGTCGCGGCCCACGAAGTCGAACGCCTGGTGACCCTCACCGACACCACACCCAGCTCTCTGCTCCTGAAACGGGCGGCCGACCCCCAGCGCTCCACCTGGGCTCTCAACGAATGCCTCAACGGACACGAAGGCGCCCGCAACCCGGTCCTCGATCAGGGATGGGCGTCCTACCCCTGGGCAACCGCAGGCTGCCGACCCCTGGCGCGACGTAGTCCATGTGCCGGGCATCCATATGCCCCGGCTGCCGCCGCGGCTCGGTGGCGAGTGCGGCATGGTCGGCCGCCGCACCGGTTCGTCCGAGGATTTCCGCAGGGGCGGGTTACCAACGGGCCGGGATGCGGCGGGCTCGTCCGAGCGGGCTCGATATCTGATGGAGGTGGTCGGCGGCTACCCATCGGCACGCCATCCGGGAGGGCTTACAGGGCATGGCGTACGGGCGCAGCGGGATGGCGCCGTTAAGTGAGATACGTCTTTGGCGGCACGTCTGGGCTGCGGCCTATCAAGGACTCGATGTATTTCTGGACGAGTTGAAGGCTGATATCGGAGAGGAAGGCGGTCTCTGTATGGCCTCGGTATTTCATCTCGTCGGCTTTCAATGCTCTCGGGATCCCTTGGCCTCGGACCCAGGCTTTCACCTGGCGCTCGAAGGCCCATGCGTCTCTGGTGAGGTCGAAGTCCCAACGTGCGTTCAGCTCCCAGCCCTGGGAGAGGTGCTGGGACAGGCGTTGTTCGGTGTTGGCGATGCCCCACTTCAGGGCTTGGTGGGTGTTGTGGACGACGAGGTAGAGGTAGCCGGGTTTGGCGGGATTGATGCCGCGCTCGGCGCAGGTGGGGCAGCCGCCTTGCGTGCCACGGATGTTGTGCAGCGTCGGCCCGGGGTCGAGGACCGTTTCGCAGGTCATGCAGCGGGCTTTCCAGGGGAGTTCCGTGCTGCCGGGATAGGCCACGAGCGGGTCGAGTGCCTTCTCGAGCATGCTGGCGATGGCTTGTTCCTCGTCGAGCCGCAGGGCATCTGCGATCTTTTCCGAGCGGCACGACCAGCATTGGTGGCCGCGGGTGCGGACCTTGGCGTAGGTGGGGGTTCCGATGTGTCCGCAGCGCAGGCAACGGCACAACCAGGGCTGCAATGAGCCGGGATAGTCGACGAGTGGCTGCAGGTCCGCTTTGGCCATCAGCTGTCGCGCCGCTTCGTCGGTGATGTCGCGTCCGGCGCAACTGGTGCAGCCGCCGTGGCCTCGTTGGACGTGCGCCAGCTTCTTCGGCTTGATGACGCCGCAGTGGACGCACCTGGCGGCCCACTGTTTCCCGGCACCCGGGTAGTCCTCCAGTGGATCCCAGCCCCAATCGAGCATGACAGCAGCAGCCGTCGCCCCATCACGGGTGAGTTTGGCCGCGATCTTGCGTGACCGGCACGTTTTGCCGCAGACGCCGGTCCCCTTGTTGACGACGTCGTTGTAGCGCGGTGAACTGACCTCACCGCAGGTCAGGCAGCGGCATTTCCATGGGAGTTGAGTGCCGGGGAAGGGTTCCAGCGGGCGCGTTCCCCGGTCAAGCATTGCCTGGACGGCTTCATCTTCGGTCACTCGTCGTGGCACTGGGCAAGCTCCCTCGGGCAGCAATCGGCGTCGGGTGCGGCCAGACAGCCACAATGAAGGACATCCTATTTCACGATGGATCCACTCAAAGCTGTCGGTTTCCTCGGGTCTTCCTCAGCGCACAAGGGTGGCGTCCCGCCTGGTGGTGTAGCTGTTCCTGGCCGATGTGCGCCCCCGGCTCGCCACCGCATTGCCCCTGGTGGACCGCTCGTGCGCCCTGAACGAGGACGGGCCACCGTGCAACTCTCCGCGGGGAACGGTGAATCCGACCGGGAGGTGCACGATGGCCCTGGCCCATGATGACCTGCTCCGCCTTCTGGAGTCACTACGCTCGGCGGACGGACTGGAGATCGTCCGGACCGCGGCCGAACGAGTCCTGCAAGAACTGATAGAAGCCGAGGCGACACAGCACATCGGTGCCGCATGGGGCGAGCACATCGAGACCCGCACCGCCTACCGCAACGGCCACCGCGAACGGACCCTGACCACTCAGGCCGGCGACCTGGAACTCGCGATCCCCAAACTCCGCGCCGGCACCTTCTTCCCTGCTCCCCGCAGTGCTCCCGTAGCATCCTCACAACGCTGTCGAGCGTCCTGGAGACAGCGGTTGATGACAAGCGTCTTGCTCGGAACCCGATGAGGTCCAAGTCGGTCCGATGGCCGAAGCTGCCCGATGAGCGTCGCGAGGCGTGGCCTGAGGCGCTAGCTCGGAGGGTGCGTGATGAGATCAGTCAGAGGCACCGTATAGCGGTGATTCTTGGGCTTGGGTGCGGTCTGCGCCAGGGCGAAGTCTTCGGTCTGAGTATGGAGGACGTCGACTACGCGCGCGGAGTCCTCCACGTCCGACGTCAGGTACAGATACTCAATGGCCGGAAGTACTTTACGCTTCCAAAGGGTGGGAAAACGCGCGTTGCAGACATGCCGCGTTCCGTGGCCGACGAGCTGATGAAGCATGCCAGTGCATACCCGGGCGACAAGGTCGAGCTTCCCTGGGGCGGCCCTGAATCGGACAGGGAGCGCAAGAAGTTCGGCCTCGTACTGACAACGAAGTACGGGAATGCGATCGCCGCCAACACGTGGAACACCGAGATCTGGAAGCCTGCCCTGGCCAGGGCAGGCGTCATCCCCCCACGTGCCAAGGGGGCGAAACCTTGGCAGTGGCAAGCCGCACCGAAGGACGGGTTCCATGTGCTGAGACACACGTACGCATCCCTCGTGCTGGAGGCGGGCGAGTCGGTTGTCACCCTCGCCAAGTGGCTGGGGCATTCATCGCCGACGATCACCCTCGACCACTACGCGCACTTCATGCCAGAGGCCGGGAAGAAGGGGCGCAGGGCGATCGATACCCTGCTGGGGGCGCGAGCGGAGGAGAGCTCCGGCCCGAACTCCCCAAATTCTCCCCAGGACCGATCCTGAGCGCAAATTCGACCGGCCGACGCGCGTATACAGCGAGGTGAGAGCCCACATGTTCACCACCCGCCCCACCCTCCAGGGCACCTTCGGCATGGTGTCCTCCACCCACTGGCTGGCCTCGCAGTCCGCGATGGCCGTGCTGGAGGACGGCGGCAACGCGTACGACGCGGCCGTGGCGGGGGCGTTCGTGCTGCACGTCGTCGAGCCGCACCTCAACGGCCCGGCCGGCGAGGTGCCGATCCTGCTCGCCCCTGCGGGCGGCGAGGTGCGGGTGCTGTGCGGCCAGGGAGCCGCGCCGGCCGGAGCCACGGTCGCCCACTACCGGGCGCTCGGCCTGGACCTCGTCCCCGGCACCGGACCGCTCGCCGCCGCCGTGCCCGGCGCGTTCGACGCCTGGATGCTCCTGCTGCGCGACCACGGCACCAAGCCCCTCGCCGACGTCCTCAAGTACGCCGTCGGATATGCCGAGCACGGTCACGCGCCCGTGGAGAACGTCGGCGCGACGGTCGAGGCGGTACGGGAGCTCTTCGAGACGGAGTGGACCTCGTCCGCGGAGGTCTATCTGCCGGGCGGGAAGGCTCCGCGCCCCGGCGAGTTGCTGCGCAATCCCGCCCTCGCCGCCACCTGGAAGCGACTGCTCGCCGAGATCGCCGGAGCCGAGGACCGCATCGCGCAGATCGAGGCCGCACGGCGGGTCTGGCGGTGCGGGTTCATCGCCGAGGCCCTGGTGGCGCAGGCGCGGCGGCCGACGTCGGACACCAGCGGCGAGCGCCACACCGGCACGCTCACGGCCGCCGACCTCGCCGGTTGGTCCGCGACCTACGAGAGGCCGGCGACGTACGACTGGAACGGCTGGACCCTGTGCAAGGCCGGCCCCTGGAGCCAGGGCCCGGCCTTCCTCCAGCAGCTCGCCCTGCTCCCGCCCGAACTGCCCACATACGGCGGCGCCGACTACGTCCACCTGCTGATCGAGGGCTGCAAGCTCGCCATGGCCGATCGGGAGGCCTGGTACGGAGACGCCGGATACAGGGACGCCGGGCACGGGGACGCCGGGTACAGGGATGCCGTCGAGGTCCCGCTCGGCGAGCTGCTGTCGGCGGACTACAACGCTGCCCGGCGCGCACTCGTCGGCTACAAGGCCTCGCACGAACTGCGCCCCGGCAGCCCCGGCGGACGCACCCCGCGACTCAGTGCACGCGCGGGCGTGGTCTCCACCGACGGCCCCGGCTTCAGCCCGATGGGCGCCGGTGAGCCGACCGTCGCCGCGGACGGCGCCACCCTCGGCGACACCTGCCACCTGGACGTCGTCGACCGCTGGGGCAACATGGTCGCGGCCACGCCCAGCGGCGGCTGGCTGCAGTCCAACCCGGTCGTGCCCGAACTGGGCTTCCCGCTCGGCACCCGCCTGCAGATGACCTGGCTGGAGGAGGGCCTGCCGAACTCGCTGACGCCCGGCCGCCGGCCCCGCACCACCCTCACGCCCTCCCTCGCCCTGCGCGGCGGAGTCCCCGTCATGGCCTTCGGCACACCCGGCGGGGACCAGCAGGACCAGTGGCAGCTGCACTTCTTCCTGGCCGTCGCCCTGCGCGCACAAGTCCGCGGAGGCCTCGACCTACAGGGCGCGATCGATGCCCCGAACTGGCACAACGACAGCTTCCCGGGTTCGTTCTTCCCGCGCGGCATGCGGCCCGGGAGCGTGACCGTCGAGGCCCGCATGGACCCCGATGTCGTCGAGGAGCTGCGGCGCCGAGGCCACGAGGTGACCGTGGGCGACGCCTGGTCGGAAGGCCGGCTGTGCGCGGTCGCCAGGGACCCGGAGACCGGCGTCCTGTCGGCGGCCGCGAACTCGCGGGGCATGCAGGGATACGCGGTCGGACGCTGACAGCGCGCCCCTGGCCACTGACCGCGCGCCGAGCCACTGACCGCGCGCGCCGAGCCACTGATCGCACGCACCTGGCCGCCGATCGCATGCGCCAAGCCGTCGAACACGTTCCATGAGTGGTCGCGGGCATGATCCTGGTAGAGCGTGCACGCGTCGCCATCCGGTCCGCCGGGGATCTCGCACCACGTCAAGGTCTCGAACCGCATAGGTCCCTCAGCAGACCAACGTGCCCACAGTCCTTGTGTGGGCTTGTCGCTCCACTCCCATACGTAGTCGGCGTGCTCGCCCTCGTGCCAGAGGGCAAGTTCGCATCGGACCGACCAGGGGGCGTCGACAAGTTCGTGGTCTGAGACTTGGTGCTGTCCGGCGAGGATGGCTAACAGGAGTTGGGCGGGTGGCACTTCGGCTGTGGCGGCGCACTGTCGCATGAGGTCTCTCGGTTCATTCGTCCCGCGTGACGCGGGCGTGGTCGGTCGCTACGCGGCGGAAGAGGCCATGTCCGGTCCGGCGGGTATGGCGCAAACACCAGTCCTGCGCCCCCTCCTGGGCGTCGTGGGGGCCGGAAGCCTCCCCACAGCCGGATGCCACACAGAACGCCTCGAAAGTCGCCCCCCGTGCTGCCTCGTGCCGGATCGTGTGGTGCACGAATCGGAGGACGGCGCGGTTCATCCCGCTGTCTCCAGCGCCAGGGGAAGAGCGTTCAGCAGCTTCACTGCTGAGCCGACCGTAAGCGCTCCGATTTCCACGTACGCGCGTCCTCTGCTGGTGACCAGCGGACGCACTCGTGCAGCTTCGTGCTCGGGGATTCCGGCACGTTGCAGGGCTGCCCGCAATAGCGCCGCTGTGTGCTCCGCCTCCGCGCGTGCGCTCTTGTACTGGTCCATGGGGATCACTGCCCTGCCTCCCTCGGGGCGCAGTTCGAGTGCCAGTAGGCCACCATCGGAGCGGAGTCCCGGCGGGCGAGCATCCCCCGGCGGCAGCTCTCAAGGCTCTTGATCGGCTTCAGGCATGAGGGGCACGTTTCACCCTTGGGCGCGTACGTCGTGTACTCCCACTGTCCGGCGTCGGTGTCCGTCATGGTCATACGCCGACCTCCGATCGCTGGCGCAGCGTGAGAACTCTGGCTGTATGAGGCATGTCGTCAACCTCCACGTGGTTGGTGGCCACGCCCCCGGACTGGTCGCACGGTCGCGGGGGTCTCCTGACCCTGGCATCGTGCCGACATGCGAAGGCCGGAACTATCAGACATCGCTGATAGCCCCGGCCATTGATTGACGCTACGTCACATGCCCAGCCATGAACCGTAGTTGCTGAAGGTGTCCGGCATCCTGCGCTTGGCCGCTTCCAGTCCGGCGTATGTCTCGCGCACGGTGGGGTGATATCGCGTCTGCTGTGGTGCCAGCTTGCGAGCCTTCATCAGGCTCTTGAACGCCGAGTCAGTACGGCCTGTCCACATCTCCGCTCGTGCCACCTCGGCGTGGTGGTGGGCAAGTCGGGACGGCGGCCACCCTTCCGGAATCGAGATCTCCTGCGCGGAGTGCACGGCTTCTGGGTACAGGTCCAGTTCGGCCAGCACGCTGACCCGGTGCACGCCGACGTTGGTAGGGCCGAAGGACAGCCAATGAACCTTCTCAGCCGGGCCGGTCCGCACCGCGATGCGCTCAGCCTCGCTGAGGTGTCCTTCTGCGGCGTCCTTGTCCTTGTCTCGCCCAGCCAGCACGGCGGCCCCGAGGTGGAGCTGTCCGGTGACGGCGTCAGTCACCTGTCCCGGCTCCGCCTGTTCCAGCGTGGCCATGCCCAACTGGACCAGTCGCTTACCCGTCCGGTAGTCGCTCGCCCGGAGGTAGGCGAGTGCTCGCAGGTACTGACGCATCCCGCCTAGCACGGGGTCAGAGGCACGCTGCGCCGCCCAATCCATGCGGTCGAGTGCCACTGTGCACAAGTCGGGGAATCCGAGCTTCGTCGTCACGTCGTACGCGGTCCGGTATGCGCTTGCGAGCAACCGCCAGTTACGGTCTGCCGGATCCGTGTGCGCCGTCGTCGTGGCCTCGTGAATCAGCTCGGGAAGGTCGGCGGCAACCTGCTTGATGTTCGTCGCGCGGACCATGGCGCACAGCTTCTCCGCGTGCGCCTCCAACTCCTCAACCGTGCGCGGGGTCACGTCCGGGTCGGGGCCGAGGTCGTAGATGTTCAGAGCCTCGCGAATCGGGTTGATCAGGCCGTCTAGTTGGTCCTGCCGCAGCTCTTCAAGATAGGGCTGTCCTGTCAGTTCGGTAACAGGCACCGACAGGGCTCGGGCGAATGCGCCGATCACCGAGGGGCTCGCGGGCAAGGCACCTTGCTCCACCTTGGTCAGGGTGCTGTATGAGACGTGCGACAGGTCGGCCAACTCGCGCTGGGTCAATCGGCGGACTTTGCGCGTGTGCGCGATGCGTGCGCCTGTGTGCTCGTCAGTGCCGGGGGGCATACTGGTCTCCGTTCTGCATCGACACCAGAACGGTACCCCTGGCCCGTTGCCGGGGAACTGCGATCGGCCCCCGTCGCTCCTTGGCGGGGGCCGATGCTGTCTGAGTGTGAAGTGCGGCAGTGGCGCGGTTTGGGCACGCCGCCGGCCGTAGAGGCTTTTGGGCGGGAGCTGCCATGGGGCGAGTGAACAGGGGGCCTTACGCTCGCCAGCGGATCGGGCAGTCTCTTGGAGCCTGCCCGCATTAGCCCGATCGGCCCCCTGTTCTTAGAGGCTCGCCCCATGGTGGCTGCCTAAAAGCCTCGTAGGCCGTCGGCCCCGGCCCAAGAGGGGTCAAGAGGGGTGAACCCGGCTTCGGCCCTTCACGGTTGGGGGCGGGCTGCCTGATGCCGTGGGGCTCGGGCTCTTGGGGTGGCCGGTGGGGGTGTCCCGGTCCGGGTCGGTGGTTGAGCTGCTGGAGGCCGTGAGTCTCGGGGCAGAGTCCACGGGAACGGAGTGGGCAAGGAATAATGAGAACCAGAACATAGCAGAAAGCCCCTCCTTCAGAGGAGGGGCTTTCTCTATTTCTACCTGAAGACAGGTGTTAGTCGTTCGTGATCGATTCCCCCTCCGGGGATCCGTTTGCCACCCTTGGCGACAAGTACAGACGAAAGGACGGTTTGGATTACACCCCGCTGACGTTCCAGCGAGAGGTTTCCCCAACCCCCCTTGATGAGATCGGGGCTCGGTGCTTTTTGAGGTCGGGCAAGAGCAACGGCACGCTCTCCTCGCAATTGGTCGAGCTGAGCGTCAAGCTTTTCTCGGGTAAGGGCGTAAGTTGTGGCCTTGATCTCGTTCGTTTTCCACAGTCTCTGAAGTTCTTTGAACTCTGCCTCAAGTTCCGCAAGTTCGGCTGCCTTCTCCCATTTTGGGGTGTCCTGCTCCGTCTCTTTTCGGGAAGACAACTCCGCGAGAACCTCCGCGACGAGGTCCCGGACGGCGGACTCTGCGTGGGGGCGTGAAATAGTGATATTCCCGCACCCGCCTGCATCCTTAGCGCAGCGGTACTTGGGGTACTTCCGTGCTGTATTTGCCGCGACCATTCGCGTTCCGCACTCGCCGCACCGCAGGATTCCCGACAAGAGGCTTCGGACCGTGTTGAGTGGTCCCGTGGATGCTCGATTGGCCACCTTGCGCCCGTTGATCTTGGTTGTGACGGCTCGCCAACGATCAATGGACCACAAAGCCTTCCAGGGGCCCATTACGTAATTTCCTTCGGGATCCTTCAGCGGCTCCCCCCGAAACACCCTGATGCCTGCATTGCGCGGGTTCGTGAGGATGCGAAGCACGCTTGAACGTACATACGGCTTTCCGGTTCGTCCAACGAACCCTTCCGCCTTTAGCCAGTCAGTTACGGTGCTGACTGAATCTCCGGCAAGAATTTTCTCAGCCATGGTGTCGAGTGCTGCGGCTTCTTTTGGGTCCAGCGTTTGGCGATCTTCGTTCCATCCGAAGGGGCGGTGCCCTCCTGTCATCTCGCCGTTGTAGGCCTTGCGTTCCATCTCGCGTTTGAGGCGTCGGGACATGTCTTCGGAGGACTTGTTCGCGACATTGACCATGATGCGTGCGGTGAAACGGCCGTCGGCTGTAGTCAGATCGAAGTTCTGCCCTGACAGGGTGTGGAATGCAAGGGTGCTGTTCGGCTTGTCGTAACAGTCGATTACCCGCTCAAGGTCGCGCGGTTGACGTGTGAGTCGGTCAATGTCGATCAGGAGTACACCGCCCAGGGCGCCCACCTGTAGATCGTTGACCATCTCCTCGAACTTCTTACGCTTTACCGTGCGCTTGAAGGCGGACAGGTTGTTGTCTTCGTAGAAGACGACCTGACGGCCTGGAAATAGGCGATCCCTCATTTCCAATACGTCCTCGCGCTGCTTGAGGACGCCCTTACGCTCCCTCTCCTTGGCTTCTTCTGTGGTGAGTAAGCCGAGATCGATAAGGCGCCGGATTTCTGCCAAGTCTGCGTCCGACATGCGCAGGTACCCCGCCAACGGCCTTGTGTCTGCCATGAGTTCCCCTCTGGGCTTGCGCCGGATCTGCTGCTCCCGCCATCATAGGAGATGTTAGTGCTTACCGCGTGCGTTCTCCTGGGAGGCCGCCTGGGATCACGCGGCCGGCATCCTGCTGGTCGAGGAGGCGGGCGGCGCCCACCTGACGCGCACGGGGGAGCCGTTCCGCATCACCGGCGGCAATGCCCTGCCGTTCACCGCGGCCCGCGACGCGGCCACGGCCCGCCGGGTGGCCGGACTGCTGTAGGGCACCGCACGGCCTCTCCGGCCGTCGGCCGGGGCGGCACCCGCGGCCGGAGACTGTCGGAGCCCCGTCATATCCTGATCTCAGTGGCCGTCTGGCTGACGAAGGGGTCCGAGGTGCCGTCGATGCTCGATGCTGTCGTGGTGGGTGCGGGGCCGAACGGACTGACGGCCGCCGTGGAGCTGGCCCGTCGCGGCTTCTCCGTGGCCGTCTTCGAGGCCCGTGACACCGTCGGCGGGGGAGCCCGCACCGAAGAGCTCACCCTGCCCGGCTTCCGGCACGACCCGTGCTCCGCGGCCCACCCGCTCGGCATCAACTCCCCGGCGTTCCGCGCCCTGCCCCTGGAGCGGTACGGCCTGGAGTGGCTGCACGCCGAGCTGCCCATGGCGCACCCGTTCCCCGACGGCAGCGCCGCCGTGCTGTCCCGCTCCGTCGCCGAGACGGCCGCCTCCTTCGGCCCCCGGGACGCGGGCGCGTACCGCAGGCTGGTCGAGCCCTTCCTCCCCAAGTGGGACACCCTGGCCCGCGACTTCATGTCCCTGCCGCTCACCGCACTCCCGCGCGACCCGGTGACGCTCGCCCGCTTCGGCCTGGTCGGCCTGCCGCCGTCGACCTGGCTGACCCGCCGCTTCCGCGACGAGCCGGCCAAGGCCCTGTTCGCCGGTCTCGTCGCGCATGTGATGGCCCCGCTCAGCGGCTTGGCGACGGGCGCGATCGGCCTGGTCTTCGCCCTCGCCGCCCACGCCCGCGGCTGGCCCGTGGCCCGCGGCGGCTCCCAGTCCATCTCCGACGCGCTCACCGCGTATCTCAAGGACCTGGGCGGCCAGGTCCACACGGACTACGAGGTCAGGCGCCTCGACGACCTGCCGCCCGCGCGCGCGTACGTCTTCGACACCTCACCCACCGCCCTGGCCCGCATCGCGGGCTTCGGCAGCTACTACGAGAACTTCAAGTACGGCCCCGGAGTCTTCAAGGTCGACTACGCGCTGGACGGCCCGGTGCCGTGGACAGCCGAGGAGGCCCGCGCCGCCGGCACCGTCCAGATCGGCGCGGACAGCGCGGAGATCGGCGCCGCCCTGCGTGCGGCCTCCCGGCAGGGCCGTGCTCCCGACAAGCCGTTCATGATCACGGTGCAGCCCAGTGTCGCCGACCCCACCCGCGCGCCCGAGGGCAAGCACGTCTTCTGGGCCTACGGCCATGTCCCCAGCGGCTGGACCGGAGACCTCACGGACGTCATGGAGCGCCAACTGGAGCGCTTCGCACCGGGCTTCCGCGACCGCGTCCTCGCCCGTGCCACGGCCGGCCCACTGGAACTTGCCGCCCGCAACGCCAACTACGTCGGCGGTGACATCGGGACCGGCGCGGTCTGCGGACTCCAGACCCTGCTGCGCCCCAAACTCTCCCTCTCCCTGTACACCACCCCGCACCCCGCGGTCTTCATCTGCTCGTCGGCCACCCCGCCGGGCCCCGGAGTGCACGGCATGTCGGGGCACAACGCGGCGAAGGCCGTCTGGAAGAGGCTGCGACAGACATGACGACCACCCTCACCCTCACCCAGGGCGACATCACCCGCGAGAGCGCCGACGCGATCGTCAACGCGGCGAACTCCTCCCTGCTCGGCGGGGGAGGCGTCGACGGCGCCATCCACCGCCGCGGCGGCCCCGCGATCCTCGAAGAGTGCCGCAAACTCCGCGCCTCGCACCATGGCAGGGGCCTGCCCACCGGCCAGGCGGTCGCCACCACAGCGGGCAACCTGGACGCACAGTGGGTGATCCACACGGTGGGCCCGGTCTGGCAGGCCGGCGGCAGCGATGCCTCGCTTCTCGCCTCCTGTTACCGGGAGTCCCTGCGTGTGGCCGACGAGTTGGGTGCGCGGACGGTCGCGTTCCCGGCGATCTCCACCGGCGTGTACCGGTGGCCGATGGACGATGCGGCTCGTGTTGCGGTGGAGACGGTGCGGAACACGCCGACAGCGGTTGAAGAGGTGCGGTTCGTCCTCTTCGACGACCGAGCGTACGAGGCTTTCGCCCGGCAACTCGGCTGACGGAAACCACGGTGAGAACCACCCATTGCGCCTGAGCCCCCTGACAGAGGGGGATCGGGCAGGCCGGCGTCCCGAGCAGGGGCGTCGGCCTGTCCAGCGTGGTGCCGTTCGCCGCCCATGAACCGCTCCGGGTCTGATGGAGGCTCCGGCCTGCCCCGAGTCGCGTGGAGCTGGGACAGCTGATTTCACGTTGCAGGCGCTGCACGCGGTTCGCACTCCGGCGGGCTGCGCGTGCCAAGGGCGGAGTGTCCGCGTCTCCGGCGACCCGGCTCCATCAGACCCAGGGCAGACCAGATGTCTTCACCGAACCCGGGGCGGTTCAGTCGGCCGGGCCGCCCGGCAGCTCTCCCACCCGGTGGCCGTCACCCCGCGCAGCGCGGCCTCTGCGGCCGGCGCCCCCTCCGCCGCGATGCGCAGGGTCCTGCGCCACGGCCGGGTGTCAGCAGGCCTGAGCCGACCGGAGGACCGGTGCCGCCCGACACGGCAGCCGGTCCGGGACCGTCGGCGCCTGGCGCGTAAACATGCCATGTCTATGCAGGGACCAACCGGCAGATTATCGTACACAACGGAATAAAAGCGCAGGTGGAAGGCGCTTTTCATCCCTGCACACCCGTTGACACAGGCATGGTGAGTGCCGCAATTTCATGCGTGACATCAGGCACATCCAGCTCAGGGGTCTCCGACAGGATCCGGGGGCCGAAAGGGGCACGCGGCGGTGTTGCCGTACGGGAACGGAGTGAGGACATGCCGTCGGGAAACTGCTCCGCCGCGAGCTCCCCGGAGTCCGCAGACTTCGTCGCCGTTCGCAGCCGGTGACGCGCTCCATCCACCCACTTCCCCCGCGGACATCGCCGCCGGTACGCCGTGGCGGCGCGTCAGCCGACCGCCGACCGCGTCCGGTCCGGGGTGCGTCGCGTACGTCGCACTTCCCGCCACCGGAAGTGCTTCCCCTGGTCGCCGGCCCTGGTCTCCCACACCACAGCTCTGACGGAGGTACCACCATGATCAACAGACGCCAGTTCCTGGCGAGCGCCACGGGTGTCGCGGCGGCAGCGGTCGCAGGCAACGTCCTCGCGGCCGGCACCGCCCGGGCCGCGACCACGTACACCCCCACGTGGGCCTCGGTCGACCAGCACAACGCGTCTCCCGAGTGGTTCAAGGACGCCAAGTTCGGCATCTACTACCACTGGGGCGTGTTCAGCGTTCCGGCCTATGGGAACGAGTGGTATCCGCGCCGCATGTACATCAGCGGCGATGCGTGCAACCAGCACCACATCGCAACCTACGGCGACCCGTCGGCGTGGCCGTACCACAACTTCATCAACGGCGCGAACGACCTGAACGGCAACTTCAACAAGTTCGCCCCGAAGCTGAAGTCCGCGGGCGGGAAATTCGACCCGGACGAGTGGGCGCAGCTCTTCGCCGACGCCGGCGCCCGGTTCGCCGGGCCGGTCGCCGAGCACCACGACGGGTTCTCCATGTGGAACAGCTCGGTCAACGAGTGGAACTCGGTCGCCAAGGGCCCCAAGCTCAACCTGCTCCAGCTGTTCACCGACTCCATCCGCGCCAAGGGGCTGAAGCTCCTGGTGGCCATGCACCACGCGTTCAACTTCAACGGCTTCTACGACCACGTACTCGCGCAGTCCGACCCGAGCCTGCAGAAGCTGTACGGGCAGTTGGGCGCCACGGCCGAGAACCAGCTGTGGTACGACAAGCTCAAGGAGGTCATCGACCTCGCCCAGCCCGACATCATCTGGCAGGATTTCGATCTGAACAAGATCAACCAGACGCAGCAGCTGAACTTCCTGTCGTACTACTACAACCAGGCGAACACCTGGGGCCGCGAAGTCGTCGCCACCTACAAGGACGGCTTCAACGGCCACGGCGAGGTATTCGACTACGAGCGCGGCGGCCCCGGCGACATCACCGCCCCCTACTGGCTCACCGACGACAGCATCTCCAGCTCCAGCTGGTGCTACACGAACGGCATCGGCTACTACAGCATCCAGCAGATGCTGCACTCGCTGATCGACCGGGTCAGCAAGAACGGCAACATGCTGCTCAACATCGCCCCGATGGCGGACGGCACGATCCCCCAGGCCCAGAAGGACGTCCTCCTCGGCATCGGCGACTACCTGGGCCGCTTCGGCGAGTCGATCTACTCGACCCGGGCCTGGACCTCGTACGGCGAAGGTCCCACGCACATGGGCGGCGGCGCCTTCACCGCCCCGCAGGTCGGCACCGCGCGGGACATCCGCTTCACCCGGAACAAGAACAACACCGTCCTGTACGCCACGGTCCTCGGCTGGCCGGGCAGCACCCTGACCATATCGACGCTCGACTCGGCCCGGATCAACGTCAGTTCGCTGACCTCGGCGAAGCTGCTGAACTCCACCGCCGGCACGTACACGAACCTGCCCACGCCGACGCAGGACTCCGCCGGGCTGCACGTGACCCTGCCGTCGTCGTCGGCGCCGTTCTCCGCCCTCGCCTACGTCGTGAAGCTGACCTTCTCCGGCGCGATCCCGCCTCTGAAGCCACTGTGCGGGGCCGTGGTCTACCAGGACGTCAACTACTCCGGCGGCTCCTCCGTGCTCCAGGTCGGCTCCTACAGCGCCGACCAGTTGACGCTCGCCGGCCTGCCCAGCCGCAGCCTGTCCTCGCTGAAGCTGGCCCCCGGCTACCAGATCATCGGCTACTCCGGTGACAACTTCACCGGCACCGCCTGGACCGTCACCGCCGACAACGCCGACCTGCGCAACACCGGCAACAACGACGCCGTCGTGTCGATGAAGGTGCAGCTCAACCCCTCAGCGTGGTTCAGGATCACCAACGTCACCGACGGGCTGGCGCTGGACAGCGGCGGGAACGTCCCGAGCGGCTCCAACCTCAAGCAGTGGACCTGGAACGGCAGTACCAACCTGCAGTGGCAGGCCGTCGAACTCGGCACCGGCTACTACAAGCTGGTCAACCGCGCCAACGGCATGGTCGCCGACGGCGGCGGCGCCACCACGAACGGCTCCGCCGCCCTGGAGGCTCCCTGGGACGGTGGCACCAAGCAGCAGTGGCAGTTCAGGTACCAGGGTGGCGGCAGGTACTGGATCGTCAACCGCGCCACCGGCCTCGTCCTCGACGGTGGCGGCAACGTGCCCTCGGGCTCCGTGACCAGGCAGTGGTCCGGGAGCGGCAGCTCCAACGTGCAGTGGACCTTCACCGCGGTCTGAGCGGAGGGGCCGGGGCCGGGGCGGCCGCCCCGGCCGCTGCCGACGAGAAGGGGCGGACTCCGTCCAGTGCCACTCCCGCCGACGTGGCCCGATGCGACCAGAACGCCAGTTGCGCCGTCTCCTCGGGGTCCGCGCCCCGGGGCCGATCGACTCGTGCACGGCCAGCTTCGAAGGTTGCTGCGCGGGACCGGCGGACTCGGTTCGGGCCAAGGGGTCGGATCGGATGACGAGCCGAGCGAAAGGCTGCCGGACACCCGGCCGCCTGCTGATTGTCAGTGCCGCCTGCGAGACTCGTTCCATGATTCCGAAGCTGCCCTTGGACAGCCCTCGTTGGCGTGGTCTTGACGGTGTGAAGGTCGGGGAGATGCAGATACTCCTGGAGCAGTTGGCCTCCGCGGCTGCCACCGGGGGCGGCGACGCGTGGCGGCGGACCTGGACGGACCTGTCCGGCGGCCTGATGGATGACGGAGTCCTCGCCGGCGGGGCCTACGCGGCCCTGCCGCATCTCGTCGAGGCGG
This sequence comes from Streptomyces sp. DF42, assembly GCF_058267695.1. Lineage (NCBI taxonomy): Bacteria > Bacillati > Actinomycetota > Actinomycetes > Kitasatosporales > Streptomycetaceae > Streptomyces > Streptomyces sp. DF42. The sequence continues at coordinate 8,443,082 of NZ_CM177859.1, forward strand.
CAGCGGTCCTGCCTCCGGGACAGACCGTGGACTTCTGGGTGGACCTCGGATTCATGGTGACCGCCGATTACCGGCCCCCCGTCCCTGCCGATCTTGAGGCGGGCTTCGGCGCCGCACTGCGGCTGGCCGAGCGGGCGGCCACCCGAAGCCTCCTCGCCGGTACTCCCGGGCAGCTCTGTGCCCAACTCGCCCTCTCCTGCGTGGCCTTGGCCGGCCACCACATGGGCGAGGTGCTGTGGCAGCTCCCGGATCACCGGGAAAGCGGCCTCCTGTTGTCGTGTCCCGCTTGCGGAAACGACACGGAGATCCCCGACTTCTTCGTGGACCCGGCGCGTTCACCCCTGGTGGCTCCACCGCTGCCCGACCCCGCCCATGTCCGGCAAGAAGGGCATCCCTGGGGCGAGGCCGCCGCGGCATTGCGGGAGGAGGCGCTGGGGGAGGGGTGGGAACCCTTCCTGCGGGTGGCGCGCGACGTCGCGGTGAGGGGGGTGCCCCCCGAAACACCAGGACAGGCCGTCCTGTGCCTGGTCGCCGGGATGGTCGCGGTCAGGGGTACCCCGCAGCGGGCCGCAGGGGAACTGGCCCGCCGACTGATGTCGCTCACCGGGCACTTCGACTGCTGGGACTGCGAGCGGACGTGGACGATCGCGGACGGCCTGGCGGAGCACCCGGACGGTGCGCTCTCCCCACACCGTCCGGCTCGGGCGCGGACGGACTCCGACGGGTCGGCTGCCGGAGCGGAATCAGCGGCGGCCGGACCAACCAGCCGAGCGGCGACCCGGTTCCGGCAGGAAGGGAACGCGATCGTCGCGGCCGACGGCACACCCTGGGGCCGTATATCGGTGTTCTCCGATTCCGTGCCCGGTTCGTCCGGGGGTGTCGACGCCCTGGCGGTGGTGTCCCGTCCCGGTCGGCCGACCCTCGTGGCCGGTGGCGGGGACAAGGGCGTGGTGTGCCTGTGGGAGGTGACCGACGGCCGGCTCTTCCACGACCCGCTGCCAGGACATCCTGACGCCGTCCGCTCGATGACAACCCTGCCCCTGCCCGACGGCCGCGTCCTTCTGGCAAGCGGAGGCGACAGCGGGACGATCGCCGTGTGGAACCCCCTCACCGGGCAGTCGGTTCGCGAACCTGCCGGCGACTGGCCCGGCGGGGTGACCGCGATGTGCACCGCTGTCGTCCCCGACGGCCGCACCCTGCTCGTCACCGCCACCCCCCGAGGCGCTGTCCGGATGTGGGAACCGGACAGCGGTGAGTGCGTCGGGCGCCTCAACCCCTACGGCAGTCCGATCCGGTCGGTCACCGCCGTCCCGATCTCCGCCGACCACGCGCTGATCGCGGCCTCGGACACCGCGGGCCGCGTTCACGTGTGGGATCCAGCCGTCGACGACCCCTGGGACCGTGGCGCGGCCGTGCAACTGAGCGCACGCGCGCTCGACGATGCCGACCACCGGGTGGCGTCCGTGGAAGCTGTCCTGACACCCGACCGAACCATGCTGGCCACGGCAGACGACCTCGGCGTCGTCATGCTGTGGGACCTGGCCACCGGTGCCCCGGTCGGCGATGGTCTGCCCAGCTCCACAGGCACCGCCGGCCTGCCGCTCATCACCGCCGCCACCCTGCACGGCGGCCGCACGGTCCTGGTCACCGGCACCCGTCACGGTCACCGGCTGCGGGTGTGGGAACCGGAGACCGGCGCGGTGCAGCACATCGCCCTGGAGGTGTCGCTCACCTGCCTGGCCGGCGCGGGCGCGGACCTGATCGTCGGACATGACCGCGGAGTCCTCAGTCTCCCGCTCACCAGGCAGTGAGCGCGTTCGGCCACAACCCCGTCCCACCCGTCGCGCGGAGCAACGGGTGGGATGCCGGGAACCTGCACGACGTGCGCGACAGACCGACCTGTGGCCCGAACCCCGCAGCCGGCGCGCCCGCGCGGTTCGTCCGGCGGCGGGTGGGTAACCGCGCCGACTGAGGACGCCGTTCCACGGCGCCGCGCCAGGAGTTCACCTTCCGCGTCGGGCAGGGCCGCTGCCGGGAACCGAGTGCTACGAGCCCGGGCGCAGCCAACGGCCGGTGGGGCCAGGTGAATTCACGGTTGCGCCCCTCAAAAGCGACATGTCGGAGTTCGGCGCATTGTCGGCTTCCTCTTCGATGACAGGGCGTACGAGGTGTTCGCCCGGCAACTCGGCTGAGCGAGGAACTCACGCCCGGCAGGCCCAGCACGAGAACGTGCGCGATGAGGCCCAGGTCCTTCAAGCCCGGGTCACGCCTCTTGCCCGGCATGGGCGCGGAGTTCGCCCGAGCCTCTGATGATCAGCCGGGTGGGGACGGTGATGGTGCGGGCGCGGGTGCGGTCGCCGTCGAGGCGGGCCAGGGCCGCGGTCGCGGCCGTTCTGCCGATCTCCTCCGGGTCCTGGGCGACGACGGTGAGGGCCGGTTCCAGGGCCTCGGCCAGCGGCACGTCGTCGAAGCTGACGACGGCGATGTCCTTACGCCCGCTGCGGGCGAGTTCGGCGACTATGCCGATCGCGACGATGTTGTTGCCGGCGAAGATGGCGGTGGGGGGATCCTTCACGTCGAGGAGCTGTGTGGTGGCGACGGAGGCCCCGTGCGGGTCGTGGGCGCTGGCGAGCAGGGAGCGGTCGTAGGGGATGCCGGCGCTCTGCAGGGCCGCGCGGTACCCGGCGAGGCGCTCACGGCGGGTGTGGAGTGTGGTCGGCAGGTCGCCGAGGAAGCCGATGCGCCGGTGGCCGTGGGCGATGAGGTGGGCGACGCCGTCCTGGGCGCCCGTGCGGTTGGAGCTGACGACGCTGTCCGCGGCCAGTCCCGTTCCCGGGCGGTCGAGGAAGATGACGGGCAGGCCCGCGGTGCGGTGGGTCTTGAGGTGGGAGTGGTCGGCGCCGACGGACGGCACGACCATCAGGATGCTGACGCGGCGGGCCAGGAACTTGTCGGTCAGGGCGCGTTCGCGGTCGGGATCGTCCGTGGAGGAGCCCATCAGCAGGGTCAGTCCGCGGTGGCGGACGGTGTCCTCGATGCTGCGGGCCACCGCTCCGAAGAAGGGGTTGCCGAGGTCGGGGATGACCAGTCCGATGGTGGTGTCGGGTCCGCCGACCCGGATGTTGCGGGCCATGAGGTTCGGCTGGAAGCCGAGCTTGGCGACAGCGGCGAGTACCTGTTCTCTGGTCCGGGCCGAGGCCGGCCCGTCCTCGTTGAGGACTCGGGAGACCGTCTTGGCGCTGACACCCACTTCGCGTGCGACGTCTGCCAGGGTGGGGCGGCGGTTCGCTGCCATGGAGGAAGCCGTCTCCTGTGCTCGTCGGTTCCGGCCGCGGCCTCGGCCGGATACCGTCGAGTGTCGAGTGGTGGTGGTCAGGTGGCCTGGACTCCCGCGGCCTTCGCCGCCGCGGAATCGGCTACGACAGTATCTCCGGCCTCGTCGAGGGTGAGTGCGCCGGTCATGATGGCGACGACCTCCGCCATCGAGTAGTCGGACGGCCTGATCACAGCCGCGCGCCGGCCGAGGCGGTGGACGTGGATCCGGTCGGCGATCTCGAAGACGTGCGGCATGTTGTGGCTGATCAGAACGACCGGCATGCCCTTGTCCCGGACCCGGCGGATGAGATCCAGGACCTGCCCGGACTCCTTGACCCCGAGGGCGGCGGTCGGCTCGTCCATGACGACGACACTGCTGGCCCAGGCGACGGATCGGGCCACCGCGACCGCCTGCCGCTGTCCGCCGGAGAGCGTCTCGACCGACTGCGTCAGCGAGCGCAGACCGATCTTGAGGTCGGCCATGTGCTCGGAGGCCTCCTGGCGCATCCGCTTCTTGTCCAGCATGCGGAAGACACTGCCGAGGACACCGGGACGGCGGAGCTCGCGCCCCAGGAACATGTTCGAGGCGATGTCCATGGAGGCGGCCACGGCGAGGTCCTGGTAGACCGTCTCGATGCCGTGGGCGCGTGCGCTCTGCGGGCCGGAGAAGGTGATGGGCTCGCCGTTGAGCCGTATCTCGCCCGCGTCGGGGGCCACCGCACCGGTGAGCGCCTTGATCAGGCTGGTCTTGCCGGCGCCGTTGTCGCCGATGACGGCGAGCACCTCGCCGGGCAGCAGGTCGAAGTCGGCGCCGTCGATCGCGGTGACATGGCCGTAGCGCTTGACCAGACCGCGGGCCTGCAGCACCGGTGTGGGGGAGGAGATGGCGGTCATCGGGCCTTCTTCCGGGAGATCTGGTCGACGGTCACCGCGAGGATCACCAGCACCCCGGTGATCAGCGTCTGGTAGATGGACGCGACGCCCATCAGCTGCAGGCCGTTGCGGAAGACGCCGACGATGAGGACGCCGATGAAGGTGCCCAGGACCGATCCGCGTCCGCCGAAGAGGCTGGTGCCGCCGAGGACCACGGCCGTGATGCTGTCGAGGTTGTCCGTCTGGCCGGCCTGCGGGTCGCCGACTCCGGTGCGGGAGACGAGCAGCAGGGCCGCGATGCCGTACAGCAGGCCCGCCACGGTGTAGATGCCGATCGTCAGCCGGGAGGTGCGGATGCCGTTCAGGCGCGCCGCTTCCTGGCTGTTGCCCAGCGCGTAGACGTGCCGGCCCCAGCCGGTGCTGCTCAGCGCGTAGGCGAGGAGGAGGAACAGGGCGATGGTGACCAGGGAGCCGTAGGTGATGTCGGTGTGGCCGAGCGGGAAGGTCTGCCCGAGCGCCGTCAACGGTCCGGGCAGGTTGGCGACCGTCTGCTCCGCGGAGTAGATGTGCGTGAGCGCGAACGCCACGTTCAGCATGCCCAGGGTGACGATGAACGGCGGCAGCGGGATCTTCTGCACCAGCAGCCCGTTGACCAGCCCGAAGCCGCCGCAGACGGCGATGCCCAGCGCGATGGCGAGGAGCGGCGGCAGGGAGCCCTCGGCGGCCATCTTGGCGATCACGATGCTGCCGAAGGCCATCACGGCACCGCACGACAGGTCGATGCCCGCCGTGAGGATGATCAGCGTCTGCCCGATGGCGAGCGTGCCGACGACCATGACCTGCTGCACGATCAGCGAGAAGTTGCCGCCGGTGAGGAACTGGTCGGATGAGAAGGAGAAGAAGGCGCAGGCCAGAAGCAGCGCGGCCAGCGGACCGGTGGTCGGTGCCGTGAGCAGTCTGCGGGCCGTGGTCGGCGCTTTGAGCCCGGCGTACGGCGATGACGTACTCGGGGGCGTGGACGTGGCGGTCATGCGAAGTCCTTGTCGGAAGACAGCAGTTCTCGTCGGAAGACAGAAGTCCTTGTCGGTCCCTCTCGTTCCCTCTCCATCCATGCCGGACGCAAGGGGAACGAGGGGCGGCCGTCCCCAGGCGGGGAGGAGGAGCCGGCGCCGGCCGCCCCGTGGGGAGAGAAGGGACGTCGTCGTACGGTCCCGGGGGAGTGGCCGGCTCAGCCCCAGCAGTTCTGCAGGCCGAACCCGGTGTCCTTGGACGTCACTCCGCTCTCGGGCTTGTCCGTGATCAGGTTGACGCCCGTGTCGGTGTAACCGGACGCCTTCTTGCCGTCCTTGGCGTACGTCACGACGGCCTTGACACCCTGGGCGGCCATCTTCAGCGGGTACTGCTGGGACGTGGCGGCGATCTTGCCGTCCTTGACCGCCTGGGTCCCGGTGCAGCCGCCGTCGACGGAGACGATGAGGACGTCCTTCTCCCGGCCCTTGGCCTTGAGCGCCGTGTACGCGCCCAGCGCGGCCGGCTCGTTGATGGTGTAGACGAGGTTGATGTCGGGGTTCTTCTGGAGGCAGTTCTCCATGGCGGTCTGGCCCTTGGACTGGTCGCCGCCCGTGTCCTGGGCGCACAGGACGTCCTTGTCGGTGGCGCCGAAGCCCTTCAGGAAGCCGCTGTGCCGCTGCACGCCCACGGAGACGCCCGGCGCCAGGTCGAGGGCGGCTATCTTCGCGGCCTTGCCCTTCATGGCGGCCTTGGCGTACTCACCGATGAGCCGGCCGGCGTTCACGTTGTTGGTGGCGAACAGGGCGTCGACCGCGCTCTGCGGCTCCGTCGGCGTGTCCAGGGCGATGACCAGGACGCCCTTGGCGCGTGCCTTCGCGATCGCGGGCACGATCGCCTTGGAGTCGCTCGGGGTGATCAGGATGCCCTTCACGCCGGAGGCGACCATGTTCTCGATGGCGGTGACCTGGCCGGCGTTGTCGCCGTCGAACTTGCCCGCGGCGGTGACCAGTTGGGCGCCGTTCTCCTTGGCGGCCTTCTGTGCGCCCTCCTTCATCTTCACGAAGAACGGGTTGGTGTCGGTCTTGGTGATCAGGCCGACCTTGACGCTGCCCGAACTTGACCCGGCGGTGCCCGTTCCGGCGCCGGATCCACAGGCGGTCAGCGTGAGGGCTGCCAGGCCGGTGCACGCGGCGGCTCGGAGGAGGGCCGAGGGCAGACGAGGGGTGCGAGACATGAACGACTCCTGCGGGATAGCGGGCGGTGCGGCGGCATCGGAGCATGCCGTCCCGGGATGTCATCGTTGACTTATGTCATCGTTGACACCGCATGGCGAGGATGATGGACTCCGTCTCCCGGAAACGTCAATGCCCCGCACTCGTCACGAATCGGCAACGTCCGCGGCCGCCCTCCGCCCGTTGCTGTGTGAAAGCGGCCCGTGACGTGCCCGTTCGTCCGTACGCCCGTAGGTCCGCCAGAGAAGAGCAGCCCATGAGCCCGCGTCAGATAACCGTCCTGGGAGAGTGCGTCGCGGACGCCTTCGCCGCACCCGCGAGTGCCTCGAACGAACTCGCCCTGCGTGTCCTGCCGGGCGGCGGACCTGCGAACACGGCGGTTGCACTGGCCCGCCTCGGCACCCCTGCCCGCTTCCTCGCGCGTCTGTCCGGCGACGTCTTCGGCCGCCTGTTCCGTGCCCATCTGGAGGCATCCGGGGTCGACCTCTCGAGCGCCGTCACGGCCGCCGAGCCCAGCACCCTGGCCGTGGCGGAGCTGGACGCGCAGGGGCAGGCCGTGTTCTCGTTCCATGCGCAGAACACGGCCGACTGGCAGTGGACGGCCGAGGAGCTGGCGCGGGTCGACCTGTCCGACAGCGCCTGTGTGCACACCGGGTCCCTGGCCCTGGTCCGCCAACCCGGCGCGGCGGTCGTGGAGGACTTCCTGGCGGCGGCGGCCCCCCGGGCGACCATCAGCATCGACCCCAACGTCCGGCCGCTGCTCGTGCACCCCGACGTCTACCGCGCCCGGCTGACGCACTGGTGCGGCCTCGCCGACGTGCTCCGGCTGAGCGAGGACGACCTGGAGCTGCTGCTGCCGGGCACCCCGCCCGAGCAGGCGTGCGACATCTGGCACGCGGCCGGGGCGCGGCTCGTCGTCATCACCCGCGGTGCCGACGGCGCCCTCGCCTCGCTCGACGGCGCACGGGTGCGGGTGCCGGCGGTGGCGGCCCAGGTCGTCGACACGGTCGGGGCCGGAGACTCCTTCACCGCCGGCCTGCTGCACCATCTCGGCGCGCACGGCCTTCTCGGCGGCCGGCTGACGGGCCTGCGCCTTGACGAGGTCGCCGAAGCATGCGCGTTCGGCGCCCAGGTCGCCGCTCTGACCTGCTCGGTCACCGGTCCCAACCCGCCGTACGCGGAGCAGCTGGCGCAGCTCGCGGTCGCCGGCGGCGCCTGAAGGACTGCGGGGGCCGCACCGGCGCGATCGCATGGCGACCGTTGACGAGGCAGCCGGAAGGCCCTCATCATCGGGCCACCCGCCATGTCATCGATGACACAGGCCGGCGGCGCCACGCCTGGCCGGCGCCGCGGATGACGGGCCCCGGTTCCCCGTTTCCCCGGCTTCTCGGCGCCCCGGCCCCTGACACGACCGATCTCCGACCGATACCGACCGACATCGACCGCAAGGACACCGCACCATGAACAAGACCCTGCTCGCCGAGTTCACCGCACGCGAGGGAGCACAGGACGAGGTCGCCCGCCTGCTGGGCGAGTACGCCCTCAAGGTGCGAGAGGAGAAGGGCAACCTCGCCTTCGACGTCTACACGAAGACGTCCCACCCCCGCGCCTACTGGATCTTCGAGGTGTACCGCGACGAGGAGGCCTTCCAGGCGCACCTGAAGGCTCCGTACGGCGGCCCGTTCAATGCCGCGCTCACCCCGCTGATCGAGGAGGACGCCTCCGTGCTGACGTTCCTCGATCCGGTGCGCTGAGATACGGGCGGGCTCTTCGACGTGCGGGCCTGCGAGGCGTTCGCCGCGCAGGCCCACTGACGGAACGTCATATCGGCCTGGTTCAGCCGTCGATGCGGTGCGTGCTCCAGAACGAGGTCAGGTCGGTGCTCGTGGTGGCCTGGGCCGCGGCCTTGAACTCGGAGGTGGTCGAGACGCCGTACCAGTGCGAAGTCGCGTAGTCCTTCAGCAACTTGGTCATGGCGGTGTCACCGAGCACCCGCCGCAGGTCGTGCAGGGCGCACTTGCCGTAGCCGTAGACGACGGTGGAGTAGCGGGACGAGTGGGTGTCCCAGTAGGCCATGGAGTTGGTGATCTTCTCCGCGGACGAGGCCCACGAGACGCTGTTCCAGCAGTTGGTGCCGGTCTTGCCCAGGGCCAGGTCGGTGGCGTAGTCGGTGAACGCCTCGTCGAGCCAGGGGCTGTTGTACTCGTCGTCGCCGACGATGCCGTACCACCACTGGTGACCGATCTCGTGGGTGAGCGCGGTGGTGCTCACGAGATCGAGGACGAACCCCGGGTACTCCATGCCGCCGAACCAGTAGTTGTTGTCGATCACCGCGTCCAACTCGCCGTAGGGGTAGGCGCCGAAGCGTGCCGCGTGGGCGTCGACCGCGGTCTTGGCGGTGCTGAGCATCGACTGCGCGTCGGAGGAGCTGATGTCCGAGACGGAGTAGACGTTGATCGCGGTTCCGGCGGCCGACGTCCCGGAGATCCTGCTGAACGGTCCGGCGGCCCAGGCGAAGTCACGGACCTTCGAGGCCGTGGCGGTGGTGACCGTGCGGCCGCTGGAGCCGGGGGTGTCGGCCGAGGTGCCGGTGGCCGGTACCAGCAGGGTGCTGGGGTGGTCGAGGGTCACCTTGAAGTCGGCGGCCAGGGAGTAGAACGACTCGCCGTTGTTCGTGTACGGGTCCAGGTGCCAGCCCGAGCCGTCCTTGACCGCGAGGACCGGCAGCGCGTTGCCGACGAAGCTGAACGCCCCGTCGTGGCCGAAGCGGTCGGCCCCGCTGGGCACGGTGATACCGAGGTCGAAGCCGATCGTGGCGGACTGTCCCTGTGCCAGGGGTGCCGGCAGGGTGATCTGCAGGGCCGTGCACGCGACCGACAGCGAACCCGCCGTGCCGCCGCTGACGTTGGTGACCGTGATCGGCATCGACGAGCAGCTGCCGTGGTAGTTGTCCCAGAGCCTCAGGTACACCTCGCTGAGCGCGGTGGCGGAGGCGTTGGTGAAGGTCGCGCTCTCATGGCCGGTCCAGCCGCTACCGCTGGCGTTGCCGGTGAGGCTGACGGTGTACGAGGGAGCGGCCGGTGTGCGCGTGGAGTCGGCCGGTGGGGTCGTGTCGCCAGAGGTGTCGAGGGCGATGTCGTCGAGGACGAAGCTCGTCCTGAGGCTGGAGTCCTCGGTGCCGGTGAAGGCGAGGCTGACGGTCTGGCCCGCGAACGCCGACACGTCGAGCGACTTGCGGACGTACCCGGTGTTCTTGTCGAGGTTCGAGTACGTCGCCAGCGTCGTACCGCCGACCTTCGCCGTCAGCTTGTCGTAGGCGACGGACGAGGTCGTCTCGGCGGTGTCGGTGTGGAGCCAGAAGGACAGGGTGGCGGTGCCGCACCCGGCCGGGATCGTGACGCTCTGCGCGAGGGTGTCGGTGTGGGTGCTGCCCACCCCGTCCAGCCAGGCGTAGGCGGTGCCGCCGTGGGCGGTCTGGCCGGAGCGGCTGGTGATGACGCTCGTCGACGACTGGGTCCACGGCGAAGTGCCGCTCTCGAAGCCGCCGTTGGTGACCACCTGACTCGGGGTGCAGGCGGCGGCGGCCGACGGGGCGGTGGGCGGCGCGGCGGCCGACGGGGTGACGGGGAGGAGGGACAGGGCAGCCAGCGCGGCGACGGCGAGTGCGCGCGCGGCGATGGATCTGTGGGGGGTCGATCTCACACGAAACTCCTTTGCGGCGGCCGGGATTGCGGCCTGCTCGGCGACTGCAGGGCCGGCTGGGGTGCGCCGGGGGCAGTCGTGGGCTGCGTGTATCGGTTGACCGGAGCATGCCACAAGACCGGATGTGAAGGGGGCGGGTGTGAGGGACTGGGTGTTGAGGCACGGGCGTAAGGGCGGGGAAATGGCACGGGAGTGACGAACGCTCAGGACCGAACAGAGTCCGACAGGATCATTGCTTCGTCTTTGCCTTGGACCTAGGGTGCAACTGCTCCGTAGTCACCGCGTCACCGTCAGCTGCCGTTCGCCCCGACAGTAACTCCCCTATCCCAACAGCATCCGACAAGATCTGACGCGCCCTCAGTACGCGTACCCGCACCGTCGTCCCGAGGAAGGCAACGATCATGCCGCACCCGTCCCTCGCCGACCGGCTCGTCAGCCGCCGGCGTCTCCTCGAAGGAGGCGCCGCGGTCCTCGGCGCGCTCGCGCTGTCCACACCCTCGGCCACCGCACGCGCGGCCGGCCCGGGCGCGGCGGCGGGCGGCACGCCCGAGTGGAACGGCGCCATCGACGTCTTCAAGCTGGGCACCGAGCCGCCGCACAGCACGCTGATGCCCTACGCGGACCTCAAGCAGGCCCTGGCCGCCGACCGCACGCGCTCGCCGTACCGGCTGAGCCTGGACGGCACCTGGAAGTTCGCGTACGCCGACCGGCCCGACGACCGTGACACCGACTTCCACCGCACCGACCTCGACGACAGTGCCTGGGAGGGCATCCCGGTCCCGTCCGCCTGGCAGCTGCACGGCCACGACCGCCCGATCTACATCAACATCACCTACCCGTGGTGGGGCCCCAACGGCCTGGGCGAGGACGCGCAGCCGCCGGCCGCCCCCACCCGGTACAACCCCGTGGGCCAGTACCGCCGCACCTTCACGGTCCCGCGCGACTGGACCGGACGGCGGACGTTCCTCCACTTCGAGGGGGTCAAGTCCGCCCACTACGTCTGGATCAACGGGGAGTTGGTCGGCTACCACGAGTCCTCCTACGACCCGGCCGAGTACGACATCACCCCGCACCTCAGGCCGGGCGCCAACCAGATCGCCGTCGAGGTCTACCGCTACTCCGACGGCGACTGGCTGGAGGACCAGGACATGATCCGGCTGAGCGGCATCTTCCGCTCGGTCTACCTGTACTCCACCCCGGCCGTGCACCTGCGCGACTTCCGCCTCGACACCCCGCTGGGCGACGACCACAGGACGGCCGAACTGTCGGTCACCGCAAGCGTGCGGGACTACGGCGGCAAGGGCGGCGGCCAGTACTCCGTCGAGACCCAGCTGTACGACGCGAGCGGGCACCCCGTGTGGCCCAGACCCCTGCAGCAGACCGTCGCTGTCGACGCCGGCGCCGAGAAGACCGCACGGGCCGCGAAGTCCGTGCCCGCTCCGCGCCTGTGGTCGGCCGAACATCCGTACCTCTACACCGCCGTGCTCCGCCTGCGCGACCCGGCCGGAAAGGTGGTCGAAACCCTCTCCCACCGCGTCGGCCTGCGCGAATTCGCGCTCAAGGACGGGCTGATGCGCATCAACGGACAGCCGATCTCCCTTCGGGGCACCAACCGCCACGAGATGCACCCGGTGCACGGCTCGGCGCTCACCCGCGCCGACCTGGTCGAGGACATCGGCATCATCAAGCGGCTGAACATCAACACCGTGCGCACCTCGCACTATCCCAACAACCCGCAGTGGCTGGAACTGGCCGACGAGTACGGCCTCTACCTCGTGGACGAGACCAACCTCGAGACCCACGGCATCCGCGGCCAGTACCCCGGCGACCACCCCGAGTGGACCGCAGCGTGCGTCGCCCGCGCGCAGAACATGGTCCACCGCGACAAGAACCACGCCTCGGCGGTGATCTGGTCGCTCGGCAACGAAGCGGGCGGCGGCAGCACCTTCACCGCCATGCACGACTGGATCCGCTCCTACGACACCACCCGCGTCATCCAGTACGAGGGCGACGACCGCCCCGGGATCAGCGACATCCGCTCCGAGATGTACGACAGCCCCTCCCGCGTCGAGCAGCGTGCGCGGGACACCGCCGACACCCGGCCCTACGTCATGATCGAGTACGCCCACTCGATGGGTAACTCCACCGGCAACCTCAAGAAGTACTGGGACGTGGTCCGCGGTCACGACGTGCTGCAGGGCGGCTGGATCTGGGACTTCGTCGACCAGGCCCTCAGCTGGCCCACCCCGACGCGCAAACGGTTCACCGAGACCGGCCCCGCCGCGCTCGCCGGAGAGGTCATCGCCCCGGCCGGCACCTTCAGCCGTGACAAGGGTGTCTGTGGCGGAACCGTCTTCGCCCGCGACGCGCGCCTCGACCTCACCGGGTCGCTGACGCTGGAAGCCTGGATCACCCCGGGGACCACCGGCTACGACCAGCCGATCCTCGTCAAGGGGGACACCCAGTACTCACTCAAGCAGTCGGGCCGGAGCCTGGAGTTCTTCATCCACGGCGGCGGCCGGTGGATCACCGCGACCTGGGCCCTGCCCGCCGACTGGACGGGCCGCGAACACCACGTCGCGGGCGTCTTCGACGCGGCCGCGGGCACCCTGACCCTCCACGTGGACGGCGAGGTGCGGGCCACCCGGACCACCACCCGGCGCCCCGACAACAACACCGCGTCCCTGTCCCTGGCCACCGACGTCGACAACCCGACCCGTGAGTTCAGCGGCACGATCCGGGCCGCCCGCGTCTACGCCCGCGCACTGAGCGCCGGCGAACTCGCCTCCGGCGGCCGGGGTCCCGGCGACGACGACGTGCGGTTCTGGTTCGACGCCGCCACCGTCGGCCTGACCGAGAAGCGGCCCCGCGAGAAGACGTTCTACGCCTACGGGGGCGACTGGGGTGACAGCCCCAACGACGGCGCCTTCTCCGGGGACGGCATCGTCACCGCCGACCGCGGGCACACCGGCAAGGCGGCCGAGGTCAAGCGGATCTACCAGGCCGTCCAGGCCAGTTCGGGCTCCTCGCCGGGCGCGGTCACGCTCACCAACGAGTACCTGTTCACCAACCTCCGTGAGTTCGACGGACGGTGGGAGCTCGTCGGCGACGGAAAGGTGGTGCGTCGGGGCAGGCTCAGCCGCGCCCAGCTGGACGTGGCGCCCCTGTCCAGCAAGGACATCACGGTGCCGTTGACGCTGCCGCGCGATCCGGCACCGGGTGCCGAGTACTTCCTCCAACTCTCCTTCACCACAAGGGAGAACACGAAGTGGGCGAAGGCCGGCCACGAGGTGGCCCGCCACCAGCTCCCCCTCGACGCCGGCAGCCCCGCGATCACCCCCGTACCGCTCGACGGCGTCCCGGCACTCCGCCACGAGGACGGCGCGCGGTCCGTCACCGTCACGGGCCGGGGCTTCTCGGTCACCGTCGACAAGAAGACCGGCCTCATCACCTCGTACCGGGCCGACGGCGCCGAACTGATCTCCTCCGGGCCGGCGCCGAACTTCTGGCGGGCCCCCACCGACAACGACCGCGGCAACGGCCAGCACACCCGCAACCAGACCTGGCGCGACGCGGGCGCCCGCCGCAGGGTGACCGACGTCGGCGTGCGTGCCCTGCGCGACAGGGCCGTGGAGATCAAGGTCGCCGGCACGCTGCCGACGACGGTCGAGTCGACGTACACCACCACGTACACGGTCTTCGGCAACGGTGAGACCAAGGTCGACAACACGCTGCACCCGGGTGCGGCCTCCCTGCCCTACATCCCCGAGGTCGGCACCCTGCTCTTCCTGCCCGGCCGCCTGGAGCACCTGCACTACTACGGCCGCGGCCCCGAGGAGAACCACTGGGACCGCAACGACGCCACCGACGTCGGCCTGTACTCCGGCACCGTCTCGGGCCAGTGGACCTCCTATCTGCGGCCGCAGGAGAACGGCAACAAGACGGACGTCCGCTGGGTCGCGCTGACGGACGGAGGCGGCAAGGGCCTGCTCGTCTCCGGCGAACCGCTCCTGGAGGTCAACGCCTCGCACCTCACCCCCGAGGACCTCTCGGTCGGGGCCCGCCACGACTACCAGCTCACGCCTCGTGAGGCGGTCGTGCTGCGCCTGAACCACCGGCAGATGGGCATCGGCGGCGACAACAGCTGGGGCGCGCACACGCACGACGAGTACAAGCTCTTCGCGAACCGGGACTACGCGTACACCTACCGGCTGCGCCCGCTCACCGACGTGTCCGGCGCGACGGCAGCCGCACGGCGGCCCACGGCGACGGAGTTCTCCGGGTAGCCGGGTCAGGGGCCCCCGCCGGGCACGGGCGCCTGCTCCCCCTGGGCGATCTCGATGCCCGTGTGCAGGTCGGTGGCCGCGTCCAGGGTCGCGGTCGCCGACAGGGCCACGCAGCACAGGAGCAGGCAGGCCAGAGCCCGGGGCAGCAGACGGGAGCGGGGTGCGGGCGTGCTCAGGAGGGCGGTGACGCGGCGGGGGACCGGGCCCGCCGTGGCCGTCAGCGACAGGCGGGGGCGCGGAGCCGAGCCTGTCGCATGGGCCGCGAGGGCGGCGCGGCCGACGGCGCGGGCGGTGAGCGCGCGGTCGCCCGTCGCGCGCGCGGCGGACTCGTCGGCCCAGCGCTCCAGGGCGTACGACACCGGCGCGCGCAGACCGCGCAGGGCGGGGTGCAGCGCCGCGGCGAGTTCGGCCGCCGCGAGGAAGAGGTGGTGGCGGCCGGTGAGGTGGGCCCGTTCGTGGGCGAACAGCACTTCGCGTTCCCGTGCGCCGAGGGCGCGCAGCATTCCGGTGGTCACCACGACGCGGCCCGGCCGCCCGGGCAGGGCGTACGCGTCGGGCCGGTCGTCCTGCCGCACACAGAGGTCGCCGGCGCTCGCCTCCCCCCGGAACTGCCGCTGGGCGGCGCGCAGTTCGAGCAGGTGACGGCGGGTCCGGCCGAGCGCCAGGACACCGAGGCCCGCCAGTGCGACGGCGGCCAGGACCGCGGTCGGCACCATGGCGGGCGAGCCGTCGCCCAGCAACCGCGGGGAGAGGTGGCCGATCCGGGCGACGAACGGCAGACGCAGGGCGCCGGCGAGAGCGAGCAGCGCCAGCGAAGCCGTACCGGCCAGGGCGAGGATCAGCGCGAGAGCGGTCAGCGCCCAGGCCGCCGACCGCGGCGACAGCTGCCCGGCACCACGCCGGGCGACGGGCACGGCGAGGAACGGCATCAGCAGCGGGAGCCACACGGCGTAGATCACGGCGCCCCTCCCGCCGTCCCCGGGCCGCCCTCCAGGAGGGTCCGCAGGAGTTGTTCGTCCGCGGGGCTCAGGTCGGAGACGAAACGGGCGAGAACGGTGGTGCGGTCCTCGTCCTTGTCGAGTTCGGCATGCATACGGCGGGCGGTCAGGCCGGGGGAGTCCTGGGCCGGGGCGTAGGCGTAGCCGCGGCCCGAGCGCGCGCGGGTGACCGCTCCCTTGGCGTGCAGGCGCGTGAGGATCGTGGTGACGGTGGTGCGCGCCAGATCGCCGCCGAGTTCCCGCTGGACGGCGCCCGGCGTGAGCGATCCGCCCGCGGCCCACAGCGCGGCCAGCACGCTCGCCTCCAGCTCACCGGCCGGCCGACGGTCCGTCCGCCCTCCGGCCGGATCGTCATTCTGCCCCTCGGGCATGGAACGCTCCTCGGCTCTTCTTCGCCATTCGCCATTCGGCTGTCGTCGGGCTGTGACGCGGCAGCCTGTCTACGTGACTGTAGTCGCCCGGCGAGGGCCCGTGACGGTCGGCGGCAGGGACGGGTGCCACCTGGTGACCGCCGAACCCTACGCGCCGTAAGGTAGTGGCCATGGCAGGCACGACCCCTCACGGCAGGGCGACGCGACGCCTTCCCGGTGAGCTGGAGCGCGAGATCCTCGCCACGCTGTGGGCGACGGAGCTGCCCCTCACACCGGCAGAGATCCAGGCCGGCCTCGGCGGCGGTCTCGCCTACAACACCGTGCACACGATCCTGCGGCGCCTGCACGACAAGGGACTCGTCCTGCGGGACGCCGACGGCCGGCGCGGCGCCTACCGCCCCGCGAAGAACGCGGCCCAGCTGGCCGCCGAGGCCATGCACAAGGCCCTGGACCGCGGCCCCGACCCGATCGCCGCGCTCCGGCATTTCGTGACGGGCCTGAGCCCCGCACAGGAGGCCGCGCTGCGGGAGCTCCTCGGCGAGAGCGGCGCGTGAGCCGGCGGCCCTCACCCGGTCGACGCACTCGGGATGGCGCCCCACCCACGCTGCTTGAAGGCTCGGACTCAGCCGACAGCGGCGCCGCCGAAGGGATCATTGACCATGAGCCAGCACGCAGCCCAGCCGTCCGGAGACCCGCACGGCGAGATCGGCCGACCCTGGACCGCGGACCCCCCGCGCCCTCCTGGGGACCGGGGCCGCAGCTGGATGACCGGCGGTACCGTGTTCGCCGGTGTGCTGATGCTGTGCGGCGGCGTCCTCGCCGTCCTCCAGGGCATCGCGGCGATCGCCGGCGACGACGTCTACGGCCGCATCGGCAACTACGTCTACGAGCTCGACCTCACCGGCTGGGGCTGGATCCACGTCATCCTGGGCGCCCTGGTGGCGGTCACCGGCTGGGGCGTGCTCAGGGGCATGTCCTGGGCCCGTTTCGCCGGCATCCTCCTCGCCTCGCTCAGCCTGATCTCCCAGTTCCTGTTCCTTCCGTACGCCCCGCTCTGGTCCGTCGTCATGATGGCGATCGACGTGTTCGTGATCTGGTCACTGGCCGCACAGCAGGAGACGGCGGGGCGCGGGGCGGCGTGAGCCCGGCGCGTCAGCCCGTCATGAGGTGAGGCCGAGTGATCCGGACCGCTCCAGTACACGCGAGGTTGATGTCGGATTCTCGCCAGCCCCCACCCGGCCCGTCGCCGATGCTGGACACATGCAGAACGGGATGCACACCGACCGAGAGCGCTGCGTACGCGCCGTCCAGTCCAAGGACGCCCGCTTCGACGGGTGGTTCTTCACGGCGGTCCTGACGACCCGCATCTACTGCCGGCCCAGCTGCCCGGTCGTACCCCCCAAGCAAGAGAACATGGCCTTCTACCCGAGCGCGGCCGCCTGTCAGCAGGCAGGCTTCCGGGCCTGCAAGCGATGCCGCCCCGACACCAGCCCGGGCTCCCCGGAGTGGAACCGGCGCGCCGACCTCGTGGCCCGGGCGATGCGCCTGATCGCCGACGGCGTCGTGGACCGCGACGGCGTACCCGGCCTCGCCGCCCGCCTCGGCTACAGCACCCGGCAGATCGAACGCCAGCTCCTCGCCGAACTCGGCGCCGGCCCCCTGGCGCTGGCCCGCGCCCAGCGCGCCCAGACAGCGCGCCTGTTGATCGAGACGACCACCCTGCCCATGGCGGAGATCGCCTTCGCGGCCGGCTTCTCCTCGATCCGCACCTTCAACGACACCGTGCTTGAGGTCTTCGCCCTGGCCCCGAGCGAACTGCGGGCCCGGCTCCCGAAGAAGAGGACACAGGCCGCCACCCCGGGCGCGCTCGCCCTCCGCCTGCCCTTCCGCACCCCGCTCAACCCCGACAACCTCTTCGGCCATCTCGCGGCGACCGCTGTGCCCGGCGTGGAGGAGTGGCGGGACGGCACCTACCGCCGCACCCTCCGCCTCCCCTACGGCCACGGCATCGCGACCCTGGCCCCCAAGCCCGACCACATCGCCTGCCGGCTCGTCCTCGGCGACCTGCGCGACCTGCCCGTCGCCATCAGCCGCTGCCGCCGCATGCTCGACCTGGACGCCGACCCGGTCGCCATCGACGACCAGCTCCGCACGGACCCGCTGCTCGCCCCGCTGGTCGACAAGGCGCCCGGCCGACGCGTACCGCGCACGGTCGACGAGGCGGAGTTCGCCGTACGTGCCGTGCTCGGCCAGCAGGTCTCCACGGCGGCCGCCCGAACGCACGCGTCCCGCCTGGTCACTGCATACGGCGACCCCCTGGACGACCCGGACGGCGGCCTCACCCACCTCTTCCCCACCCCCGAGGCACTCGCCGCACTCGACCCCGAGTCCCTGGCGATGCCCCGCACCCGCCGCACCACGTTCACCACTCTCGTACACCAACTCGCCGACGGAACACTGCACTTGGGCCCGGAAAGCGACTGGCCCGAAACCCGCACCCGGCTCCTCGCCCTGCCCGGCTTCGGCCCCTGGACCGTCGACGTCATCGCCATGCGCGCCCTCGGCGACCCCGACGCCTTCCTGCCGACCGACCTCGGAATCCGCCGCGCGGCACAGGAGTTGGGCCTCCCGTCCACTCCGGCGGCCCTCACCGCCCGCGCGGCGGCCTGGCGCCCCTGGCGGGCGTACGCGGTCCAGTACCTGTGGGCTACCGACAGCCACCCGATCAACCTCCTCCCGGTATAAGGACGTAGGGACGTTCACCATGAGCCCCAGCCCCACGAAGCAGCACACCGTGATCGACAGCCCGTACGGCCCCCTCACCCTCGTGGCGGACGACGGCGTCCTGAGCGGCCTCTACATGACCGGACAGCGCCACCGCCCACCGGAGGAGACGTTCGGCGAACACGACGACACGGTCTTCGGCGAGATCGAGAAACAACTGCAGGCCTACTTCGCCGGTGAGTTGAAGGCCTTCACGCTGGAACTCCGCCTGAACGGCACACCGTTCCAGCGCACCGTCTGGGACCAGCTCCGGCGCATCCCCTACGGCGAGACCCGCTCCTACGGCGAACTCGCCGAAGCCCTCGGCAATCCGTCCGCCTCCCGCGCCGTCGGCCTCGCCAACGGCAAGAACCCGATCGGCATCATCGTCCCCTGCCACCGCGTCATCGGCGCAGGCGGCAGCCTCACCGGCTACGGCGGCGGCCTGGACCGCAAGCAGCGCCTGCTGGACTTCGAGAGCGGCGCGGCCCTGTTCTGATGCCGCGTCAGTCAAGGTCTGCCCGTCAAGGAGCAGCGTCGTGGGGGCCCCGCTCGGGCGAAGCCGAGAGCGGGAAGCGTGCTCTGGGGTCCCCACCGGCCGGAGGCTGGGGAAGTGCCGGCCGGAAGTCCTCGTACGGGACGTACTCGGGCTTTCGGCCGGTGCGGCGAAGCGGTCCCGCGCCCGTGCCGGGCGGAGCCGGTTGGAGGCCGGGGGCGCGTGCCGGGCTTCGCGACGGGGCGAACCTTGGCTGACGCGGCACCAGCTGCCGAGCGCGCGCAGCAGCGCGGGCAGCGCCGTCCCGATGGGCTCGCGGACGACCTCCCCGGCCTGTTCGTCGTACGGCGCCTCCTCGGCGTCGACGATGACGAGCCGGGCCCCGTGGTCGGCGACGTCGGCGAGCGCGGCGGCGGGCTGCGGCTGCCGCCGACGGCGATGAACACCTCGGTGGCGGCCCGATCCGACCAGCGACCATGGCCCGTATGGCGCACCGCGGTCTTCCTCCCGAGTGACCCCGGTGGCGCGAGTCCCCGTATCGCTGGTCTCTGTACCAAGGAGGACCAGGCGGAAAGCGGGAGACCATGGAGCGAAAGCACGAGCACCTCGCGACACTCTGGGCGGCCGGGGTGGCCGGCGTGGTGTTCGCGGTGCTGATGGCAGCGGCGATCGTCCTGATGCGCATCGCACTGCCCAGCAGCGGCGACGCAACCGTCGATGCCGGACAGCGCAGCGCCGTGCGGACGGCGCTGGCGCTGCTCCCGTTCGCAGGGATCGCCTTCCTCTGGTTCATGGGTGCCTTGCGGGAGCAGGCAGGCGAGGGCGAGGACCGGTTCTTCGCCACCGTGTTCCTGGGCAGCGGCCTGGTCTTCGTCGCCACCCTGTTCGGCGCTGCCGCGGCGGCCGGAACCGTGCTCGCCGAGAGTCAGCAGCACCCTCCCTTCGGCCGGCACTTCGCCTACGCCCTGCTGACCACGTACGCGATGCGGATGGCGGCGGTGTTCATCATCACGACTTCGACCATCGGCCGCCGACGCGGCACCCTCCCGCGCCCGCTCGTCGCCCTCGGCTATCTGGCGGGCCTCACGCTGCTCATGGTGGGAGCGAGTGTGCCCTGGTCCGAACTGGTCTTCCCGGCCTGGGCGTTGCTCCTCAGCCTGAACATCCTGTGGGGCCCTCGTCCCGCCCGGCCACGGCCCGCCACATCGACATGAGCCGACCGCACCGCTCACCCGAACGGTCTGCTTCTCGTCGCCGCATCCCGTCCGGCCACCGAAGGTGGTCGCAGGGGGCTGACCGGGCCGTTGGAGAGGACCGATCCCGTGGTGAGGATTGCCGTCGACCTGAACCGCTGCCAGGGGTATGCGCAGTGCGCGTTCCTCGCGCCCGAGATCTTCGCCATGCACGGCGAGGAGGCGCTGCTGTACGACCCGGAGGCCGACGAGGCACAGCGCGCGAAGCTGGCCCAGGCCGTCGCGGCCTGCCCGGTCCAGGCCATCCTCGTCGATGCCGTGGACGTACCTGCCGAGGCGGTGTCCGGTGCTCGGTGACGGATCCCTGGGACGGCTCAGACGCGAGGGCCGCATCGTCGTCGTAGGCGCCTCGCTGGCCGGGCTGCGCGCTGCCGAAACCCTCCGGGACGAGGGCTTCGCGGGCTCCCTGACCATGATCGGCGACGAGCCCCACGAACCGTACGACCGGCCCCCGCTCTCCAAGCAGGTGCTGCTGGGCAGGGCGAGCGCCGACCGCACCGCGCTGCCCAGGCTCCGATCCGTCGACGCGACCTGGCGGCTCGGCGTTCCGGCCACCGGCCTGGACATGGCCGCCAGGCGGGTGCGGCTGGCCGACGGCGACGAGGTGCCGTACGACCGGCTGCTGATCGCCACGGGGGTGCGGGCGCGACCGTGGCCGCGCGCGGCCGAGGCGGAACTCGACGGCGTCTTCGTGCTGCGCGGCCGCGACGAAGGTGCCGCGCTCGCGCGGCGGCTCGACGCGGGACCCAAGCGGGTCCTCGTCATCGGGGCGGGGTTCACCGGCTCGGAGATCGCCTCCGCCTGCCGCGAACGCGGCCTTCCCGTCACCGTCGCCGAGCGCGGCGCGGCGCCCCTGGTCGGCGCTCTCGGCGGGGTGGTCGGCGCGGTCGCCGCCCAGATGCAGCGCGAACACGGCGTGGACCTGCGGTGCGGGGTCATGGTGACCGCTCTGGAGGGCGACGCCTCGGGACGGGTACGCGCCGCGCATCTGTCCGACGGCTCCACCGTGGAGACCGACGTGGTGATCGTCTCGCTGGGCGCCACCCGCAACACCGAATGGCTCGCCGGATCCGGCCTCGGGGCAGGCCCCCGCGGCATCGCCTGCGACGCCGGCTGCCGCGCCTTCGACATCCGCGGAATCGTCACCGACGACATCTATGCGGCGGGCGACGTCGCACGCTGCCCGCACCCCCTGTTCGGCTATCAGTTCCTGTCTCTGGAGCACTGGGGCAACGCCGTCTCCCAGGCCCGGATCGCGGCGCACAACATGATCAGCGAGAGCACCGAGCGCATCCCCCACATGGAGGTGCCGGCCTTCTGGTCCTCGCAGTTCGGAGTCAACATCAAGTCGGTCGGGGTGCCGTCGCTGGGGACGGAGATCACCATCTCGCAGGGCGCACTCGACAGCCACCGGTTCATCGGCGTCTACGGGTACCAGGGGCGCGTCATCGGCGCGGTCTCCTTCGACCATGGCCGCTGGCTGCCGTTCTACCAGGAGCTGATCGAGACCACCGCGCCGTTCCCGCCGCCGTTCCCCACGGTCGACCGGCGCTCGGACGGACAGCAGCCGGTCGACGCCGACTTCCCCGACCCTTCGGTCCCCACCCACGGTCCCACCGTGACCGTCGGCGGATACTCGCCGGCCGACCGCCGGATGACGTTCACCCCCGCGCACTGACCCGTTCGGCCACGAGGACTCGCCATGACGCAATCCTTGCTGCACCAGATCCTGGACTACGCCAACCGCGCCAACCCGTACCCGATCTACGAACAGCTGCGGAAGACGCCGGTACACCACGAGGACGGCGGACCGTACGTCATCAGCACCTACTACGAGATCCGCAGCCTCCTGCACGATCCCCGGATCAGCTCCGACGCCCGCAATCTGGCCTCGACCGCCCGCGACCCGCTGGCCGAGCCGGCCAGGGAGGAGAGCGCGCTGCCGCCCGGGTTCCTGCGGCTCGACCCACCGGAACACGACCGGCTGCGCCGTATGACGAACCGGCCCTTCGGCCCGCCGCACTCCCCTCGCCGGGTCGACGGGATGCGCGGAGAGCTCCACGACATCGTCTCCGGCCTCATCGACGGCATCGGCGACCCGAGCCGGATCGACCTCGTGGAGCAGTTCTCGTACCCCTTCCCGGTAACGGTGATCTGCCGGCTGCTCGGGGTGCCACGCGAGGACGAGGCGCGCTTCCACACCTGGGCGGACACCCTCGCAGCGAGCCTGGACCCCGACCCGGACGCGGATCCCACCGAGCGGGGCAAGGGCTCCCACGACGCCCGGATGGAGTTGGGCATGTACCTGGCCGGCCTGATCGAGGAACGCCGCAAGAATCCCGGCGACGACATGCTCTCCCAACTGGCCACGGCCAAGGGCGAGGACGGCCCGATGACCACGATGGAACTGCTCAGCACCGCCGCACTTCTGCTGATCGCGGGGCACGAGACCACCGTCAATCTCATCACCAACGGAATGCTGACCCTGCTGCGCCATCCCGACGTCCTGCAGCGGCTGCGCGAGGATCCGCGGCTGGCGGTGCCCCTCGTCGAGGAACTGCTGCGCTTCGAGCCACCGGTGCAACTGGTGCCACAGCGCACCACCCTGGCCGACATCGAGCTCCACGGCGTCACCATCCCCAAGGGCGCCTCCCTCTGGCTGGTCCTGGCGTCCGGCAACCGTGACCCCCAGCGTTTCGAGGACCCGGACCGCTTCGACCCGGACCGCCGGGACATCCAGCACCTCGGCCTGGGCAGCGGCATCCACAGCTGCTTCGGCGCACCACTCGCCCGGCTGGAGACCCAGCTCGCCCTGTCGGAACTGGCCCGGAGGCTGGAAAACCCACGTCTGCTGGAGGACCCGCCCCCGTACCGGCAGAACGCCGTGCTGCGCGGGCCGCGGCAGCTGCACATCTCTTGCGACGGGATCCGCCCTTAGAGCCCCTTAGAGCCTGTCCGTGTCCGGCGGATCAGCTCGGCGTCGCGGGCCCTGGCACGCACTTCCCCACTGCCCTGAGGGCAAGGGGGGACCCCCAGCGGCGTTGCCGCGGTCGCCGACACTGCGCGTCGCCCACCGCGGCAGCCCCTTACCGACACGGTTCCCCCGCCTCGCAGCTGCAGGCTCCCTCATGCTCGGCTTCGCTCGAAGCCGGAAACCACCCCACTGCCCCGCTCAGGGCGGCCGGGCATCACCGCCTCCCGCCGCCGACCTGATCCGTCGGACAGGCCCTCTAGGGGTGCGCCGTGCCGAGTTGGCGCAGCAGCTTCGGCAGCGTGGTGCCGATGGGCTCGCGGATGACTTCGTCGGCGAGTTCGTCGTACGGCGTCTCCTCGGCGTTGACGACGATCAGCCGGGCTCCGTGGTCGGCGGCGACGCCGGCCAGCCCGGCGGCGGGCTGTACCTGCAGGCTGCTGCCGACGGCGATGAACACCTGGCACGCCTTGCTGATGGCGAGCGCCTCACCGAGCACCGTCGGATCGAGCCGTTCGCCGAACATCACGGTCGCCGGCTTGAGGATCCCCCCGCACTCCCGGCACGGCGGATCCGCCTCTCCGGCCTCGACCCGCGCGAGCGCGTCCTGCATGGACCCCCGCGCAGGACACCCGGTACACACGAAACTCCGCGCGGAGCCGTGCAGTTCGAGCACCTTGCGGGCGGGCATCCCGGCGAGCTGTTGCAGCCCGTCCACGTTCTGCGTGATCACCCGTACAGGCACCCCGGACGTCTCCAACTCGGCCACGGCCCGGTGCGCGGCGTTCGGCTCGGCGTTGAGCGCGTGACTCTTGAGGCGCATCTGCCACGAGCGGCGCCGGATCTCCCGATCGCCCATGTAGTACTCGTACGTCACCAGCTTCTCGGCCTCGGGATCCTCGCGCCAGAGCCCCTTGGGACCGCGGTAGTCGGGGATGCCGGAGTCGGTCGAGATACCCGCCCCACTGAGGAGCGCGACAAGGGGCTTGGTCATGGCGCCGAGGGTAGGACGGCGGTGCGAGCCGGGCGAATGGATATTCGTGCGCGCCTTCGGGTGCTAGCGTCCGGCCATGGCCAAGGTCACCGTCTCGCTCGATGCCGAACTCGTCGTGGAAGCGATGGTCCTCGCGGGTGTCGGCAACCCCCAGGACGCCATCGAGCTCGTCGTCCGTGACTACATCGAGCGCGGCCACCGCACCGAGGCGCGGGTCGCCGCACGGGACGACGCGCTGCGCGACGTGGACGTCAAACCCCGCGACCCCGAGGGCTGAGTGTGCGGAGAGGGTTGAGTGGGTTGATTGGCGTGAGTCCGCGCCCTGTCAGGCCACCCGCTGACCGTTCTCCAACTCGGCCGTACCCGAGCCCTCCGCCAGGACGTCCAGCGCGACCAGAACCCGCAGGCCGAGCGTGCCCAGCAGGTGGTCGGCGAGTTCCTCGCGGGGGACGAGGCGCCAGGAGAGCAGTTCCTCCTCCTGGAGTCGGATCGCCTTGAGGTCGTCCTCGCTCAGCACTCCGCCGTCGTACAGATACGCCACGAGCGGCGGCCAGCTCGGCTTGTACACCCAGTCCACCGCGAGCAGCCGGCCCAGTTCACGGTCGAGCCCGATCTCCTCCAGGGTCTCGCGACGCGCACCCTGGCGCGGGGTCTCGCCGTCGTCGGACTCGATCGTGCCGCCCGGAAGGGCCCAGCCCTCACGGTAGTTGGGCTCGACGAGCAGCACCCGGCCCTCGGCGTCGCGGAAGAGGGCGGCGGCCCCGGCG
Source organism: Streptomyces sp. DF42 (assembly GCF_058267695.1). NCBI lineage: Bacteria > Bacillati > Actinomycetota > Actinomycetes > Kitasatosporales > Streptomycetaceae > Streptomyces > Streptomyces sp. DF42. Next base: position 8,468,114 of record NZ_CM177859.1, read on the forward strand.
AGGATGCGGGGGAGGCCGGCGATGTACGTGGCGAAGTCTGGAGTGGTGGTCATCCAGGAAGGGTAACCAGCCTGCACGGACGCTCCGCCGGCTCGGGCCGTTGGCTGTATGAGGGCTCGACGTTGGTGACGCTCTCGCGGAGGCGTGCTGCTGGCGCCTTTCCGGCGGCAGCACAATGCTGGAGTCGCGTTCGGACTCCGGTGCGGACTCGACGGCCGGTCTTGCAATCCCGTATCACCGTGTAGCTGCCGGCGATTTACCCACTTGCCGGCGCATGCGCGAGAGGTACCCATCTCAGCGGCGACGTGGGCGATGGGACGTGTCCGGCACCGCTTCACGTGCCGCCTACGGCCCTCGACGCTCAGGGGCGCATTCGCGTGGGGCACTCGTCGTCCTCTCGAAGTCGGGCGACGGCAGGCGCGACACCTGTCGTGCGCGCCTGCCGCATTGCGGCCTTTCAGTCCTGCGGTGCGACGCGGATACGGTTCCCGTCAGGATCGGCTGCGAGGAAGGTCAGCCCGAACCCCGCATCATGAGGCTCGCGCAGGATCGTGACCCCGTTGGACTTCCACTGCTCAAAGGTCGCGTTGAGCTCGTCGGGTCCACCGTCGATGGCCAGGCAGACCTCACCGGTGCGCGGGACGTCCGGTGACAGATGCTCGAACTGGCCAGACCACAGACCGAGGTCAGCGCCTGGCCCGAGGTCGAAGGTGATGTATCCCGAAGTCTCGAAAGAGGGGCTCATGCCGAGGAGGTCGCCGTAGAAACGAGCTGCGGCGGGAGCGTCGTTCACGTAGACGATGGACACGACGGATGTGGTCATGGTTGTTCCTTCTCACAGGTGGTCGGTACGCATCCACCAGCCTGAACGGGATATGCGCCGCATCGTGTCGCAATTCCTGAAAAAATTGGTGTGTGACCCCAGACCGCTTCTTCACCCTGATGCTGCTCCTCACCTCGAGGGATGCCGTGACCACACAGGAACTCGCCTCAGCGCTCGGGGTGTCCCTTCGAACCATCACCCGAGATCTGAACTGGCTCCGCGACGCCGGTCTGCCGGTGACCGCACACCGGGGCCGCCTCGGAGGCGTCACCATGCTGCCCGGATCCGGACTCGACCTCACGCGACTCACACCGGGCGAGCGTGACCATCTGTCGCTCACCGGGCTGGATGAGAAGCAACGCGCGGAGCTCGACGCATCGGTCGAAAGCCGGCGCGCGCTCTCCAAGATCGCCGCTGCACAGCCACGTCGACTTCATGAGCTCCTGCCGCTCACCGACGTGGTGCACGTGGACAGCCGTCCCTGGCGTCAGGCACGAACTTCCGGCACGACTCCGGCTTCGCTGATCGGCGCAGTGCGGCGAGGTCGCCGGCTACGGATCGAGTACGACAGCCAGCGCGAGTCAGGCCCACGCGACCTGGTCGTGGATCCCTACGGGCTGTTCGCCAAGGCCGGCATCTGGTACCTCGTCGCCGATTGCGCCCGAGTGCCACGGATGTACCGACTCGAACGGATCACGGCGTGGAAAGAAGTCACCCAGCCACGACGGATCCGCGAGAGCCAGACCCTGGCCACCGTCGCTGCGGCGCTCATTGCTCAGTGGGAAGACAACCACGCGATAGAGGTCAGCGCCACCATCGACCAGACCCAGATCGAGCGAGCGCAACGGATCTTTGGCCTACGACTCGTCCGGGACGACCATGAAGAATCCGCCACCGGCCGCAAGGTCACCATCCGCTTCCTGCATCTGGAGGACGTGCGAGCACTACTGCCGTTCGGGAGCGCCATCACTGTGCACGGCCCCACCGAAGCCAGGGCTCACCTTCGCGACCTCGCCACCCATCTTGCCCACCACTATGCGCCGTCACCAACGTCCTGACCCGCAAACAGTCAGGGCTCGGCCTCCGCGAGCTGTACCGTCCGCTCCGCCAGCTCGCTGATCCGTGCCCCGTCGAAGCCGAACACCGCGCTGCGGACGGTGTCCTCCAGCGGCTGGGTCCACTGCGCCGGGATCGCGTCCGCGCCGGTCAGTACGCCGGCCACCGAGCCCGCCGTCGCGCCGTTGGAGTCGGTGTCCAGGCCGCCGCGGACGGTGAGGGTGATGGTGCGGGTGAAGTCGCCGTCGCCGTACAGCAGCCCGGCGGTGAGGACCGCGGCGTTCGGGACGGTGTGGATCCAGCCGAGCCCCGCGGTCTCCTCGGCGACCGTGGTGAGCGTGTCCTCCCACGTCATCCGGGTGTCGTGGAGCGAGACGACCCGGCGTACGGTCCGGGCGAGCCGGCAGCCGGCCGGGATGACGGCCAGCGCCTGGTCCACCGCGTACCGCACCGTCGGCGCCGTGAAGGCGGCCGCGATCAGCGCCGCCGCCCACATCGCGCCGTACACGCCGTTGCCGGTATGGGACAGCACCGCGTCCCGCCGGGCCAGGGAGGCGGCGCGGCGCGGGAGCCCCGGGCAGGTCCAGCCGTAGATGTCGGCGCGGATCAGGGCGCCGATCCACTCCTGGTAGGGGTTGTCGTACGTGGCCGTCAGCGGCGGCTTGAGCCCGTTGGCGAGGTTGCGGTACGTGGCCCGCTCCGCGGTGAAGGTCTGCCGATACGGCAGCCGCAGCAGCCACAGGTCGCCGACCTGCTCGGTGCTGAAAGTGAAGCCGTGGGTCTCCAGGAGGTCCAGGCCGAGGATCGCGTAGTCGACGTCGTCGTCGCGGCAGCTGCCGTGGATACGGCCGCGCACGCACTGGCGCCATTCGGGGCGCAGCTCGAAGCCGTCGCTCTCGTCGGCGGGCTCGGGGAGGTAGTCGGTCAGGGGCAGGGCGGCGGCCTGCCGCAGGTAGCGGTCGATGCGGTCCCGCGTCCACAGGTCGCCCTGCTCGACCGGCTTGCCGAGCATGTTGCCCGCGATCCGGCCCAGCCAGCCCCCGAGGACGCGGTCGGCGAGCTCTGGCTCTGTGCCCACAGGGGTCATAGCTCCGGTCTACCCAATTCCGGCGTCGCCTGCGCGGGGTTCGGCAAGGGTGCACAGCAGGCGCCCGGCGGCGTCCCAGGCTCCGGTCGGTGCATGGCGGCGGGGGCGTCCTCCGGTTAAGGTCACAGCGGCGCGACTGGCCTTGACATGCGTGAGGCCCGGAGAGCAAGGGGAAACAGGTGACACAGCGCGTGCTCATCGCCGCGGACAAGTTCAAGGGGTCGCTGACGGCCGTGCAGGTCGCCGAGCGGGTGACGGCCGGGCTGCGCAACGTCGTACCGGATGCCCAGGTGGAGGCCCTGCCCGTGGCCGACGGCGGCGACGGAACGGTGGACGCGGCGGTCGCGGCCGGCTTCGAGCGGCGCGAGGTGCGGGTCGCGGGACCGCTCGGAGACGAGGTGACGGCGGCGTTCGCGCTGCGCGGCGGCACGGCGGTCGTGGAGATGGCGGAGGCGAGCGGCCTGCAGACGCTTCCGGCCGGCGTCTTCGCACCCCTCACGGCGTCCACGTACGGCTCAGGGGAACTGCTGCGGGCCGCGCTGGACGCGGGCGCGCGGACCATCGTCTTCGGGGTCGGCGGCAGTGCGACCACCGATGGCGGCGCCGGAATGCTGTCCGCGCTCGGCGCGCGGTTCCTGGACGCGGACGGGGAGCCGGTTCCCCCGGGCGGCGGCGGTCTGAGCGAGCTCGCCTCCGCCGACCTGTCGGGCCTGGACCCGCGCCTCGGCTCCGTCGAGCTGGTGCTGGCGAGCGACGTCGACAACCCGCTGACCGGTCCGAAGGGCGCGCCGGCCGTCTACGGTCCGCAGAAGGGCGCCTCCGCGGACGACGTGTCGGCCCTGGACGCGGCCCTCGCGCACTACGCGAAGGTCCTGGAGGAAGCGGTCGGCGCGAAGGCGGTGGAGAACGCCGCGTCGCCGGGCGCGGGCGCTGCGGGCGGCATCGGCTACGGCGCCCTCCTCCTCGGGGCCCGCTTCCGTCCCGGCATCGAGGTGATGCTCGAGGTGCTCGGCTTCGCGCCGGCACTGGAGTGGGCGGAACTGGTGATCACGGGCGAGGGCTCCCTGGACGAGCAGACCCTGCACGGCAAGGCCCCCGCGGGAGTCGCCGCTGCCGCGCGCGCCGCGGACAAGGAGGTCGTCGCGGTGTGTGGTCGGCTCGCGCTGCCGCCGGAGGCGTTGGGGCGGGCGGGAATCCGTCGGGCGTACCCGTTGACGTCGGTCGAGCCGGATGTGGCGACGTGCATCTCGGATGCGGGGCCGATCCTGGAGCGGGTGGCGGAACAGATCGCGCGGGACTTCCTGAGCTGAGGCCGGGCTTCTCTCGTCCTCGCCGCCCCTATCCGTCCCATCCCGGGGGCCGGCCCCCGGACCCCCGCTCCTCAAACGCCGGAGGGGCTGATATTCAGCTCAGCCACACCAGCCCCCGGAGGGCTGAATTCAGCTCAGCCACACCCAGCCCGTCCGGCGTTTGAGGACGAGGCCGCAGGGCCGAGGGGGGTCTGGGGCGCAGCCCCAGGGACGGTCGGCGAAACGCCGGGTGAGAGAAAAGCGAAGGGCCCCGAACCCAACCGGGTCCGGGGCCCAAGCCAACGCAGTGCTACGGCTGAGCCGCCCGCGCCTCACGACGGTTGTCGCGGAAGTTGTTCACCCGGCGAGCCGTGGCGAACAGGGGGATCACCGCGCCCGTGACCAGCTGCAGCGCGCAGCCCGTCTGAAGGAGCAGCTGCCCGCTGGGGGCGTCGAAGGCCCAGGCCGCCAGCAGGCCCATCGACACGACGATCCAGGACAGCATCGCCACCGCGAGGCGACCGCGCGGCTTCGGGTACTCGACCCGGCTCACCATCAGCCAGGCCGTGCCCAGAATCGCCAGCAGCGTCGCCACGAAGGGCAGCTCCAGCAGCACGATCGAGACGACCGTCAGCGCACCGAACGGCGAGGGCATGCCCTGGAACATGCCGTTCGGGACGGTCACGCACGAGAAGCGCGCCAGGCGCAGTACGACGGCCAGGAGCACCACGATTGCCCCGACCGCAGCCACTCTCTGGTGCGCGTCGTCCGCGACCATGCCGTACACGAGGACGAAGTACGCCGGCGCCAGGCCGAAGCTGATCAGGTCCGAGAGGTTGTCCAGTTCCGCGCCCATGGGGGAGGAACGGAGCTTGCGTGCCACCAGTCCGTCGAACAGGTCGAAGACCGCCGCACACAGCATCAGGATCACCGCGGTGGCCGCACTGTGGCGGGCCATGCCGGTCTCCTGGTCGCCCGTGAGGTGCGGGATCAGGATCCCGGTGGTGGTGAAGTACACCGCCATGAAGCCGCACGTCGCGTTGCCGAGGGTGAGGGTGTCCGCGATTGAGAGGCGGAGAGAGAGGGGCATCTCCTCCTCTTCGTCCACCTCGTCGGCCTCGGGCACCCAGCCCGCCTGGGTCTCAGGATCAATCACGGTCAATGCGAGTCACCCCAGCCACGGTCTTCTGACCGACCTCGACCGCGACCTCCACGCCCTCGGGCAGGTAGATGTCGACGCGCGAGCCGAAGCGGATCAGCCCGATGCGGTCACCCTGCTCCACCTTCGTGCCCTGCGGGATGTAGGGGACGATGCGGCGGGCCACGGCGCCGGCGATCTGGATCATCTCGATGTCGCCGAGTTCGGTGTCGAAATGCCAGACTACGCGCTCGTTGTTCTCGCTCTCCTTGTTGAAGGCCGGAACGAACCCGCCGGGAATGTGCTCGACCGACGTCACCGTCCCCGAGAGCGGCGCGCGGTTGACGTGGACGTTGAGCGGGCTCATGAAGATCGCGACGCGGGTGCGGCCGCCCTTCCACGGCATGATGCTCTGCACCACACCGTCGGCGGGCGAGATGACCCGGCCCTGGGCGATCTCGCGCTCGGGGTCGCGGAAGAACCACAGCATGCCCGCCGCGAGCGCGGTGGCGGGCACGGCCACGGCCTTGGCGGCGCCGGAGCGGCGCGCACGGGCCAGGCTGAGGGCTGCGGTGGCGACGGTCGGGAGAAGCCACGGCGATGCTCCGCGCGCAAGACGTACGCCTGCCAGGCTGTCGCGTGGTGCAGAGGTTTGGCTGTGGGGCATGGATGACCTTCGTAGCGGATGATGCCGCGCTGTAACGGGGGACGGCGGCTTTCCCGGGATGGTACCGGTCGCGGGCCACAACTGGGCAAGCCAGGAAGCCGAGTCGGAGACCGAGGATTGTTGACGGGGTGTGATCTCCTTCTCCAAGAAAACACCCCGTAACCGGACATCTAGCCCTGGAATCGATACTCTTCGAGCAGCCTGCGACCAATGATCATTTTCTGGATCTCGGCGGTGCCTTCACCGATCAGCAGCATCGGGGCCTCGCGGTAGAGGCGCTCGATCTCGTACTCCTTGGAGAAGCCGTAGCCGCCGTGGATCCGGAAGGCGTCCTCCACGACCTCCTTGCAGTACTCGGAGGCGAGGTACTTCGCCATACCGGCCTCAAGGTCGTTTCGTTCGCCTGAATCCTTTTTGCGTGCCGCGTTCACCATCATCGCATGGGCGGCCTCGACCTTGGTGGCCATCTCGGCCAGCTTGAACTGGATGGCCTGGTGCTGGGCGATCGGCTTGCCGAACGTGTGACGCTGCTGGGCGTACTGCACGCCGAGCTCGAAGGCACGCTGAGCGACTCCGCAGCCACGCGCCGCCACGTTGACGCGGCCGACCTCGACCCCGTCCATCATTTGGTAAAAACCTCGGCCGGTGACGCCGCCGAGCACGCGGTCGGCCGGAATGCGCAGGCCATCCATGATCAGCTCGGTGGTGTCGACACCCTTGTACCCCATCTTGTCGATCTTCCCGGGGATGGTGAGGCCGGGGCGGACCTCTCCGAAGCCGGGCTCCTTCTCGATCAGGAAGGTCGTCATCGACTTGTGGGGCTTGGCGGCTGCCTCTTCAGGAGAGTGTCCTTCGTCACTTCGGACCAGAACGGCCACCAGGGACGACGTGCCGCCGTTCGTCAGCCACATCTTCTGGCCGTTGAGGACGTACTCGTCGCCGTCCTTCACCGCCTTCGAGGTGATGGCCGACACGTCCGAGCCGAGGCCCGGCTCCGACATGGAGAAGGCGCCGCGGATGTCGCCGGCCGCCATACGCGGCAGGAAGTGGTCCTTCTGCTCCTGCGTGCCGTGCTGCTTGAGCATGTACGCCACGATGAAGTGGGTGTTGATGATGCCGGACACCGACATCCAGCCGCGGGCGATCTCCTCGACGCAGAGGGCGTAGGTGAGGAGCGACTCGCCCAGGCCCCCGTACTCCTCCGGGATCATGAGACCGAACAGGCCCAACTCCTTGAGGCCGTCGACGATCTGCTGCGGGTACTCGTCGCGGTGCTCCAGCCCGGTGGCGACCGGGATGATCTCCTTGTCCACGAAGTCGCGGACGGTGGAGAGGATCTCCTGCTGGATGTCGGTCAGACCGGCGGTCTGGGCGAGACGGGCCATGGCTTACTTCTCCTGCGACTTGAGCTCGGGGCGGCCGGGCTGCTCGCCGCCGCGCTCCTTGATGTACGTCTCGGTCGGCACCATCACCTTGCGGCGGAACACGCAGACCAGCGTGCCGTCCTGCTTGTAGCCCTTGGTCTCGACGTGGACGATGCCGCGGTCGTTCTTCGACTTCGACGGCCACTTGTCGAGCACGGTCGTCTGGCCGTAGATCGTGTCGCCGTGGAAGGTTGGCGCCACGTGCTTGAGCGACTCGATCTCCAGGTTCGCGATCGCCTTGCCGGAGACGTCCGGGACGGACATGCCGAGCAGCAGGGAGTAGATGTAGTTCCCGACGACGACGTTCTTGCCGAAGTCCGTCGTCTTCTCCGCATAGTTGGTGTCCATGTGGAGCGGGTGGTGGTTCATGGTGAGGAGACAGAACAGGTGGTCGTCGTACTCCGTGACCGTCTTGCCGGGCCAGTGCTTGTACGTCGCCCCGACCTCGAACTCCTCATAGGTGCGTCCGAACTGCATCGCGCTCAGGGCTCCTCAGTTGTCGGGGGTCTCGAACTTGCTGGTGCGCTGCATACCGGCGGCGCGTCCCTTGCCGGAGATGACCAGGGCCATCTTGCGGCTGGCCTCGTCGATCATCTCGTCGCCGAGCATCGCGGAGCCCTTCTTGCCACCCGCCTCGGACGTGTAGTAGTCGTACGCGTCCAGGATCAGCTCGGCGTGGTCGTAGTCCTCCTGCGAGGGCGAGAAGATCTCGTTGGACGCCTCGACCTGGCCCGGGTGCAGCACCCACTTGCCGTCGAAACCGAGAGCCGCGGCACGGCCGGCGACCTCACGGTAGCCGTCGATGTTGCGGATCTGGAGGTAGGGGCCGTCGATGGCCTGGAGGTTGTTGGCGCGCGCGGCCATCAGGATCTTCATCAGGATGTAGTGGTAGGCGTCCGCCGGGTAGCCGGGCGGCTGCTCGCCCACGACCAGCGACTTCATGTTGATCGACGCCATGAAGTCGGCCGGGCCGAAGATGATCGTCTCGACGCGCGGGGAGGCCGTCGCGATCTCATTGACGTTGTTGAGGCCCTGGGCGTTCTCGATCTGCGCCTCGATGCCGATCTTGCCGACCTCGAAGCCCATGGTCTTCTCGATCTGGGTCAGCAGGAGGTCGAGGGCGACGACCTGCTGGGCGGTCTGCACCTTCGGCAGCATGATGCAGTCGAGGTTCTGGCCGGCCCCCTCGACGACCGTGACGACATCGCGGTACGTCCACTCGGTCGTCCAGTCGTTGACGCGCACGACCCGCGTCTTGCCCGTCCAGTCACCCTCGTTGAGGAACGTGACGATGGTGTGCCGCGCCTCGGGCTTGGCGAGCGGCGCGCACGCGTCCTCGAGGTCGAGGAAGACCTGGTCGGCGGGGAGTCCCTGTGCCTTCTCCAGGAAGCGGGGGTTGCTCCCGGGGACCGCGAGGCAGGAGCGTCGCGGACGAAGCCGGTTCACGGGGGCGGGCGTGGTCATGCGGGGACCTCCAGGGGGTCGAGCTTGTTCGCTTTCCGGATCTCGTCGACGATGCGGCCGATGATTCCGGTGATGTCGAAGTCCTTCGGGGTGAAGACCGCGGCCACTCCGGCGGCCCGAAGCTGTTCGGCGTCACCATTCGGGATGATGCCACCGGCGATCACCGGTATATCTGTGGCACCGGCCACACGAAGCCGTTCCAGCACGTCAGGGACCAGCTGGGCGTGCGATCCGGAGAGGATCGACAGGCCGACCGCGTGCACGTCCTCCGCGAGGGCGGCGTCCACGATCTGCTCGGGGGTCAGGCGGATGCCCTGGTAGACCACCTCGAAGCCGGCGTCACGGGCCCGTACGGCGATCTGCTCGGCGCCATTGGAGTGGCCGTCCAGGCCCGGCTTGCCCACCAGGAAGCGGAGATTGCCGACACCGAGGTCCTTGGCGGTCAGGTCGACCTTGCGGCGGACCTCGGACATGGCCGAGCCCTCCTCGGCGGGGACCGCCACCGGCGCGGACGAGACACCCGTCGGCGCGCGGAACTCACCGAACACCTCGCGCAGGGCCCCGGCCCACTCACCGGTCGTGGCACCCGCACGGGCGCATTCCAGGGTGGCCTCCATGAGGTTGCCGGTGCCCTTGGCCGCTTCCTTCAGCTTCTCCAGTGCCTTGCACGGGCGCGGGTGGTTGAAGGGCGGCTGGTAGCGGGTCTCCCGCCAGTTCTGCAGCGAGCCGATGACACGGGCCTCGACAGCTGGATCAACTGTCTGGATGGCTGTATCGAGATCGGCGGTCAATGGATTGGGCTCGGTCGTCTCGAAGATGTTGACGCCCACGATCTTCTCTTGACCGGACTCAATACGAGCCCGCCGCTCGGCGTGCGAGGAGACGAGCTGCGACTTGAGGTACCCGGACTCGACGGCGGCCATCGCGCCGCCCATCCCCTGGATCCGGTCGATCTCGGCGAGGGACTCCTCGACCAGCTTCGCGACCTTCGCCTCGACGACGTGCGAGCCCTCGAAGATGTCCGCGTACTCCAGCAGGTCGCTCTCGTACGCCAAGACCTGTTGCATGCGCAGTGACCACTGCTGGTCCCAGGGGCGGGGCAGACCCAGCGCCTCGTTCCAGGCGGGCAGCTGCACGGCACGCGCGCGTGCGTCCTTCGACAGGGTCACGGCCAGCATCTCCAGCACGATCCGCTGGATGTTGTTCTCCGGCTGCGCCTCGGTCAGTCCGAGGGAGTTGACCTGGACGCCGTACCGGAAACGGCGCTGCTTGGCGTTCTCGATGCCGTACCGCTCGCGGGTGACCTTGTCCCAGATACGGCCGAAGGCGCGCATCTTGCACATCTCCTCGACGAACCGGACGCCGGCGTTCACGAAGAAGGAGATGCGCGCGACGACGTCACCGAACTTCTCGGCGGGCACCTGGCCGGAGTCCCGGACGGCGTCCAGGACCGCGATCGCCGTCGACATCGCGTACGCGATCTCCTGGACCGGTGTGGCGCCCGCCTCCTGCAGGTGGTAGCTGCAGATGTTGATCGGGTTCCACTTCGGGATGTGGGAGACCGTGTACGCGATCATGTCCGTCGTCAGACGGAGGGAAGGACCCGGCGGGAAGACGTGCGTCCCCCGCGACAGGTACTCCTTGACGATGTCGTTCTGGGTCGTGCCCTGGAGCTTGGTGATGTCCGCACCCTGCTCCTCGGCGACGACCTGGTAGAGCGCCAGCAGCCACATGGCGGTGGCGTTGATCGTCATCGAGGTGTTCATCTGCTCCAGGGGGATGTCCTGGAACAGCCTGCGCATGTCACCGAGGTGCGCGATCGGCACGCCGACCCGGCCGACCTCGCCGCGGGCGAGGATGTGGTCGGAGTCGTATCCGGTCTGCGTCGGCAGGTCGAACGCGACCGACAGGCCGGTCTGTCCCTTGGCGAGGTTGCGCCGGTACAGCTCGTTGGACGCCTCGGCCGTGGAGTGACCTGCGTACGTGCGCATGAGCCACGGCCGGTCCTTCTCCCTTGCCCCGTCGGCGTTCTGACGCTCAGTCATCTATGACCCCGGGTGTCTCAGATGTTGCGGAAGCGGTTGATGGCGTCGAGGTGCTTGGCGCGCATCTCCTCGTCGCGCACGCCGAGACCCTCCTCGGGAGCGAGGCACAGCACGCCGACCTTGCCCTGGTGGAGGTTGCGGTGCACGTCGTACGCGGCCTGCCCGGTCTCCTCCAGGGAGTAGACCTTCGACAGCGTCGGGTGGATCTTGCCCTTCGCGATGAGCCGGTTGGCCTCCCAGGCCTCGCGGTAGTTGGCGAAGTGCGAGCCGATGATCCGCTTCAGGGACATCCACAGGTAGCGGTTGTCGTACTCGTGGTTGAAGCCCGACGTCGAGGCGCAGGTGACGATCGTGCCGCCCTTGCGGGTGACGTAGACCGAGGCGCCGAACGTCTCGCGGCCGGGGTGCTCGAAGACGATGTCGACGTCCTCGCCGCCGGTCAGCTCGCGGATGCGCTTGCCGAAGCGCTTCCACTCCCGAGGGTCCTGCTCGTGCTCGTTCTTCCAGAACTTGTAGCCCTCGGCGTTGCGGTCGATGACCGCCTCGGCGCCCATCGCCCGGCAGATGTCCGCCTTCTCCGGGCTGGAGACGACACAGATCGGCGTGGCGCCGCCGGCCAGCGCGAACTGCGTCGCGTACGAGCCGAGTCCGCCGCTCGCGCCCCAGATCAGGACGTTGTCGCCCTGCTTCATGCCGGCGCCGTTGCGGGAGACCAGCTGGCGGTAGGCGGTGGAGTTGACGAGCCCGGGGGCCGCCGCCTCCTCCCACGAGAGGTGGTCCGGCTTCGGCATCAGCTGGTTGGACTTGACGAGCGCGACCTCGGCGAGGCCGCCGAAGTTGGTCTCGAAGCCCCAGATGCGCTGCTCGGGGTCGAGCATCGTGTCGTTGTGCCCGTCCGAGCTCTCCAGCTCCACGCTCAGGCAGTGCGCGACGACCTCGTCACCGGGGTGCCAGGCGTTCACACCCGGTCCGGTGCGCAGGACGACGCCCGCGAGGTCGGAGCCGATGATGTGGTACGGCAGGTCGTGGCGCTTGGTCAGCTCGGAGAGCTTGCCGTAGCGCTCCAGGAACCCGAAGGTCGACAGCGGCTCGAAGATCGAGGTCCAGACCGAGTTGTAGTTGACCGAGGAGGCCATCACGGCCACCAGGGCCTCGCCCGGGCCGAGCTCGGGCAGCGCCACCTCGTCGAGGTGGATCGACTTGCGCGGGTCCTTGTCGCGGGTCTCCAGACCCGCGAACATCTCCGTCTCGTCCTTGTGCACGGTGATCGCACGGTACGACTCGGGGAGCGGCAGAGCGGCGAAGTCGGCCGGCGTCGAGTCCGGCGACTGGATCGCGTCCAGGATGTCCTTCACGGTCACGGTGTTGCCTCCGGCGAATGGCGTCTTGAGGGGAGACGCTGAGGGTTACGTCGGTGCTGCTGAGGGTTTTGGGAGGTGCCGTCGGTTCGGCTGTGATGCTGTTCGGCGGCGCTTTGTGGCGCGGGAGGTTGCCTGTGACGCAGGCGTCCGGGCGCGCAGGCCGTGAGCTTGCGGGGACAGCCGGCGTACGAAAGGTCGCTGCACGCCGGCCGCCCGGACTCCTTCAACGTATGACACCGCGTGTCACCCTGCAAGGCACTGAGTGCCAGAGATTGCTCTCAGGTGAAATCTTTACGTAACAAATGAGCGATGATCGATCGAACGGGGCGTGAAAGTTGCCTGAAAAGGGGCTCCGACATGCCAAAACGGCCACCCCGAAGGGTGGCCGCCGTCACAGCTCGACGGAACGCCTCAGCGGACCTTGAGCGCCTCCTCGATGGTCCGCATGACCTCGTCCAGCGGGGCGTCGGTACGGGCGACGGTGACCAGTACCTCGCCGTGGGCGGACACCGTCGCGGGCGCGGCCGCCGTCTTCGGCGCCGTCGAACGGCCGGCCCCGATACCCGTCCCGAACGTCTTGCGCACGATGGCGAAGGCATGGTCCAGCTGCGCCTCCACGTCCCCCTGCCCGCCGGCCCGCAGCCAGCGCCGCAGGACGTGGTTGTGGGCCGTGACGACGGCGGACGCGGCGACCTCCGCCAGCAGCGGGTCGTCGTTGGCGTCGTCGTCGTGCGCGTGCTCGTCGAAGTGGCCGAGCAGGTAGCGGGTGAAGAGCCGCTCGTAGCGGGCCACCGACGCGATCTCCGCCTCGCGCAGGGTGGGCACCTCACGGGTCAGCTTGTAGCGGGCGACCGAGATCTCCGGCCGGGCCGCGTACATCCGCATGACTTCCTTGATGCCGCGGCACACCGTGTCGAGCGGGTGCTCGTGCGGGGGGGCCGCGTTGAGCACGGCCTCCGCACGGATCAAGGTGTCGTCGTGGTCGGGGAAGATCGCCTCTTCCTTGGAGCGGAAGTGGCGGAAGAAGGTGCGGCGCGCGACCCCGGCCGCGGCCGCGATCTCGTCGACGGTGGTCGCCTCGTACCCCTTGGTCGCGAACAGCTCCATCGCCGCGGCCGCCAGCTCGCGGCGCATCTTGAGCCGCTGGGCGGCCGCGCGACTGCCTGCGGCACTTTCCGGCGCGTCGGGCGTAGCTGGTGTACGTGAGGACTTGGCGGGCTGGGACATGACCCGAACGTACTGCATGTGCGCAGCTTGTTGCGCCTGTACCGGGGTTCCCCCGCCCTGTGCGGGCGGGGGAACGCCGAGTCCTTGGACCGGGGGATGACTGCCCGGATCGAGCAGCCCGCCCCAGTCCGTCTCGCCTCCGAACCAGTCGCCGTCGCGCTCAGCGCCGGGCATATTCGCGGAAGCCACGGCCTGTCTTGCGGCCGAGGCAGCCCGCGGCCACCAGGTGCTCCAGGAGCGGCGCGGGCGCCAGGCCCGGATCGCGGAACTCGCGGTGCAGGACCTTCTCGATCGCGAGGGAGACGTCGAGCCCGACGACGTCCAGGAGCTCGAAGGGGCCCATCGGGTAACCGCCGCCCAGCTTCATCGCCGCGTCAATGTCGTCAAGAGATGCATAGTGTTCCTGCACCATCTTGATCGCGTTGTTGAGGTACGGGAAAAGCAGGGCGTTCACGATGAAGCCCGCACGGTCTCCACAGTCGACCGCGTGCTTCTTGATCCGTCCACACACCTCGCGGACCGTCGAGTGGACGTCGTCGGCGGTCAACACCGTACGGACGACCTCGACCAGCTTCATCGCCGGCGCCGGGTTGAAGAAGTGCATGCCGATCACGTCCTGCGGACGCGAGGTGGCGCGGGCGCAGGCGACGACGGGCAGCGAGGAGGTCGTGGTGGCCAGGACGGCGCCCGGCTTGCAGACCTTGTCCAGCGTCGCGAACAGCTGCTGCTTGATCTCCAGGTCCTCGGCCACCGCCTCGACGGCCAGGTCGACCTCGGCGAAGGACTCGTAGGAACCGGCCGCGGTGATCCGGTCCAGGGTCTGCGCGGCGGCCTCGGCGGTCATCCGCCCCTTGTCGACGGAGCGCGAGAGCGACTTGCCGATACGGGCCTTGGCGACCTGTGCCTTCTCCTCGCTGCGCGCGGCGAGGACGACCTCGTACCCGGCCTTGGCGAAGACCTCGGCGATACCGGACGCCATGGTGCCGGAGCCGGCGACACCGACCGAGCGGACCTCGCGGCCCGGGGTGAGTGCGTCGCCCTCCGGAGGCGTCAGCGCGTCCCGCACGACGGTGGCGCTGCCCGGAGCCTCGTACGTGTAGAAGCCGCGGCCCGACTTACGGCCCGTCAGGCCCGCCTCGCTGAGCTGCTTGAGGATCGGGGCGGGGGCGTGCAGCCGGTCGTGGGACTCGGCGTACATGGCCTCCAGGACCGTACGGGCCGTGTCGATGCCGATCAGGTCGAGCAGGGCGAGGGGGCCCATCGGCAGACCGCAGCCGAGCCGCATCGCGGCGTCGATGTCCTCGCGGGAGGCGTACTTGGCCTCGTACATCGCCGCGGCCTGGTTGAGGTAGCCGAACAGCAGCCCGTCGGCGACGAATCCGGGCCGGTCGCCGACCGCGACGGGCTCCTTGCCGAGGTCCAGGGCGAGGTTGGTGACGGCGGTGACGGCCGTCGGCGCGGTCAGCACGGACGAGACGACCTCGACGAGCTTCATCGCCGGGGCCGGGTTGAAGAAGTGCAGGCCGAGCACGCGCTCCGGGCGGGCCGAGTCGGCGGCCAGGCGGGTCACGGACAGGGCGTTGGTGCCGGTCGCCAGGATCGTCTCCGGGCGCACGATGCCGTCGAGTTCGCGGAAGATCTGGTGCTTGATCTCGTACGACTCCGGAGCCACCTCGATGACGAGGTCGGCGTCGGCCGCGTCCCGCAGGTCGGTGGAGGTGCGGACGCGGGCGAGGGCGTCGGCGCGCTCCTGCTCGGTGAGCCGGCCCCGCTCCACTGCTCGGGCGGTGGCGGCCTCCAGGGTGGCGAGCGCCTTGGCGGTCGCGGCTTCGCTGACGTCGATGCCGACGACCTTGAGGCCGGCCTTGGCGAGGACCTCGGTGATACCGGTGCCCATGGTGCCGAGGCCGACGACGGCAACGGTCGTGAGCGTGGAGGAAGAGGTGTGGGACAGGGGAGTGGCCATCGCGGGACTCCAGGAATGAGGGTGACGACTGGGAGCGCGCCCGGGTGCGCCGAGACAGGCCCGTCGAAGCCGGACCATGGCGCACCGGGTGCGTGAATGAGTGCGGGTGTTGCCGGGCTGCATGCGCACACGCCCGGTGCCGTCGCCATGGGCGTGCACACGCCTTGGGCGAACGGTGGAGATGTGGAGATCCGACCGGCCCTGTCCCGTGGCCGGGTCGTGCTGCGGTACGTGAGGTACCGAACCGACTGCTCTCACAACGGCTGCGTCACCAGGCCGTCGTCAGCAGGTGTGCGAGTGGGTAACTCGCTCTTCTGAGCTTAACCGGCGGGTAACGAGCGCGCTAGTCCTTGTCCTTGTAAGTGTTTGTGATGTACGTCCCGAGAGGTCGACGGCCCCTCTAATCTCGGTGACATGGACGAAGAGTTGCGATCACTCACGGAGCGTTTACGTACGGAGTCGGGAACGGCCGCCGCGTACGACCGTCTCGTGGCGACCGGGGATCCCGACGAGCTGGCACGGGTGCTCACCGAACCCGGGCAGCCGATGTGGGCCAGGGAGCTGGCCGCGTTCCGGCTGGGGCTCGCGGGCGACCGGCGTGCCTTCGAGTCCCTCGTCCTGTTCCTCAACCACCGTGATCCACAGCGCTGCGCCTCCGCCGCGTACGCCCTCGCCCGCCTCGACGACCCGCGCACCGCCCGCGCGGCCGCCGCCCTCGCCACCAACGAACTCCGTGTCGCCTACGCCCTCCACCCGGTGCGGCTCCTGGCCGAGTTGCGCGCCCCCGAGTCCGTGCCGGCGCTGATCACCACCCTGGAGCGGAGACTGCGCCCGCACGACCCGTACCGGCGCGTGGCCCTCGCCTGCGTGGAGGGGCTCGGCAGCCTGGAGGACTCCCGCGCCCAGCCCGTACTCAACGAGGCCCTGGCCCACCCCGCACTGGCGGAGGCGGCGGTACGGGCGCTGGCGCGGATCCCGAAGCAGAGGTGACGCATGCCGCCGGCGGGGTGCCCGGCCCGTTGAGCGCAGACGTCAGCGCGTCAACTCCCGCACGTACCGCACCTCGGGCACCATGACGCCGTCCACCTCGAAGGGTTCCTCCGTGCCGTCCGCGCGGAACCCCGACCGTTCGTAGAAGTGGCGGGCTCGCACGTTCTCCTCGAGGACCCAGAGGTACACGCGCGGGTGCCCGGCGGCCGTGCACCGTCGTAGCGACTCCTCGATCAGGGCCTGCCCCGCTCGCGCGCCGTATCGGTCCGGATCCACGTAGATCGCGTACAACTCGGCGTCCTCGGTGTGCACTTCGCCGTCCCGGTACGGGCCGTGGCAGGCCCAGCCGATGATCTCGCCGTCCGTCACGGCGACCAGGTTCACCACGGTGCCGCCGCTTCCCGCGCCCTCCAGGAAACGGGTGCGGCGACGCTCGGCGTCCTCCGGCACGCTCATCGCGTCGAGGTACGACTGCGGGACCAGCCCCCGGTACGCGCTCTGCCAGCCGCCGACGCGGATCTCGGCCACGCGGTCGCAGTCGGCGAGCGTCATCTCCCGGATCTGCGGACCGCTCATCCGCCCACGACCGCGAACGCCTCGATCTCCATCAGGAACTCGGGCCGGACCAGCGCGGCGACCTGCACGGCCGAGGAGGCGGGGAGGCGGTCGTCGCGCAGATGGATGGTGCGGGCCGTGCGGATGGCGGGCAGGTGGGCCATGTCCGTGACGAAATAGGTGAGTTTGACGACGTCGTCGAAGCCCGCGCCGGCGGCGGCCAGGCAGCGGCGGAGGTTCTCGAAGACCTGGCGGGCCTGGGCCTCGGGGTCGCCCTCGCCGACGATCCTGCCGCCCTCGTCCAGCGCGAGCTGGCCGGCGATCGCGACGAAACGGCCGGTGCCCATGACGACGTGGCTGTACTGGGCGGCGGGAAAGACCCCGTCGGGGGCGGGAATCCTGGTCAGCTCACTCATGCGTCCATCGTGGACCATGGGTGTGACAACGCCCCCGACGGGACCTCTGCCCGGCAGGTGCGTCAGCCGCGGAAGCCCAGGATGCCGTGCAGCTCCGAGCCGCCGGCGGACTTCGATGCCGCCTTCGTGCTCAGCGGTGTGGGATCGGGCACCTTGGGGCAGACCGCGTCGACCTTGCCGCCGCCGCGCGGCACCGTGCCGGTGGACAGGTAGTTCGCGAGGTACTTGTCCAGGCAGGCGTTCCCGCTCAGCGTGATGCCGTGGTTCCCGCCGCCCTGCTCGACCACGAGGCTCGACCGGGCCAGCAGGCGGTGGACCGTCACGCCGCCCTGGTACGGGGTGGCCGCGTCGTTGGTCGCCTGGAACAGCAGCGTCGGCGGCAGCTTGTCGTTGGCGATGTGCACCGGCTTCAGTGTGTCCGTCGGCCAGTAGGCACACGGCGCGTTGTACCAGGCGTTGTTCCACGCCATGAACGGCGCCTTGTCGTACACCGCCCAGTTGTCCTTGCGCCACTGGTTCCAGTCGCGCGGCCAGGAGGCGTCACGGCACTGCACCGAGGTGTAGACGCTGTAGCCGTTGTCCCCGGACGCGTCGACGGCCGCGAAGTTCTCGTAGGTCTCGACCAGCGGGTCGGGGTTCTTGTCGTTCACGTACGCCGCGAACGCCTCGGCCAGGTAGGGCCAGTAGCCGTTGTAGTAACCGCCGGGGATGAAGGTGTCCTCCAGTTCGGAGGCTCCCACCTTGCCGCCGGCCGGCTTCTTGGCGAGCGCCGCCCGCATCGCGTACCACTTGGCCGCGATCCTGGCCGGGTCGGTGCCGAGCCTGTACGTCGAGTTGTACTTGGCGATCCAGGCCATCAGGGCCTTCTGGCGGGCGTCGAAGGCGTAGTCCTGCCCGATGTTGTCGTCGTACCACACGCCGGTGGGGTCGACGATCGAGTCCAGGACCAGGCGCTTCACGCGCTGCGGGAAGAGCTTGGCGTAGACGGCGCCGAGGTAGGTGCCGTACGAGTAGCCGAAGTAGCTGGTCCTCTCGGCGCCCAGGGCCGCACGGATGGAGTCCAAGTCCTGCACGGCCTGGATCGTGTTGATGTACGGCAGCAGTCGCGCGTACTTCTGGCCGCAGGCGGCGGCGAAGGACTGGGCGCGCCGGAGGTTGGCCTTCTCGATGGCCGGCGTGCTCGGCACGGAGTCGGGGCGCACCGGGTTGAAGTGGCCCGGCCTGCAGTCGAGGGCGGGTGAGCTCTTGCCCACCCCGCGCGGGTCGAAGCCGATGACGTCGTACTGGGCCGCGACCGTCTTGGGCAGCGAGGACGCGACGAATCCGGCGAGCGTGAGGCCGCTGCCACCCGGACCACCGGGATTGACCAGCAGGGGTCCCTGGCTCTTCGTCGCGGTGTGCTGCACCCGCGAGAGCGCGAGCGTGATCTGCCTCCCCTGCGGGTTCCGGTGGTCGAGCGGCACCTTGAGCGACGCGCACTGCAGCGCCGGATAGTTGCTGGTGGCGCAGTTCTTCCAGGTGAGTTTCGCGGCGGGGACTGCGTGCGGGGTCTGTGCGGTGTTCGCGTCGGCGGGGAGGGCCGTGAAGGTCCCGGCCACGACGACAGCGGCGCCGCACAGCACGGCTGCGCGTTTTCTCATGGAGTCCTCCCAGGACGGAGGGTTTCGGGCCGCGAGTGTCACGGTCCTCGCCGCATCGTCCCGGGAAAGCAGCCCCGGAAGAACTCGTTCCGGCAAGACTTGACCCGATTGGGCTGCCGGATGCGCTCGTATGCTCTCAAATCAGCGAAAGTTGGGTTGATTTGGGCGTCGGCCGCTCGGGCGGCTCCGGCGGCCCGAGCCGGCGTGGCATCCCTGCGCGCGTGGGGCCGATCCCGTACTCCTGGGCCAGGTCGTGGACCTGACGGGTGATCCGGCGCTGGTACCACTTCGGGGCGTAGGCGCCGTCCGCGTACAGCCGCTCGTAGCGGCGCACCAGGTGCGGGTGGTGGTGGGCCAGCCAGGCCATGAACCACTCGCGGGCGCCGGGGCGCAGGTGCAGCACCAGCGGGGTGACGGAGGTGGCTCCGGCGGCCGCGATGGCCCGTACGGTGGCGCGCAGTTGGGTGGGCTGGTCGCTGAGGAACGGGATCACCGGGGCCATCAGGACCCCGCACCCGATGCCGTGCTCGGCGAGTGTGCGGACGACGTCCAGGCGGCGCGCGGGGGCGGGAGTGCCCGGTTCCACCGTGCGCCACAGCTCGGGGTCGGTGAAGCCGACCGACACGGAGATGCCGACGTCGGTCACCTGCGCCGACTGCACCAGAAGGTCGAGGTCGCGAAGGATCAGCGTGCCCTTCGTCAGGATCGAGAAGGGGTTCGCGTGGTCGCGCAGCGCGGCCAGGATGCCCGGCATCAGGCGGTAGCGGCCCTCGGCGCGCTGGTAGCAGTCGACGTTCGTGCCCATCGCGATGTGCTCGCCCTGCCAGCGGCGCGAGCCGAGCTGGCGGCTCAGCAGCTCCGGGGCGTTGACCTTGACCACGATCTGCGAGTCGAAGTCGATCCCCGCGTCGAGGTCCAGGTAGGTGTGCGTCTTGCGGGCGAAGCAGTACACGCACGCGTGCGAGCAGCCCCGATACGGGTTGACCGTCCACTCGAAGGGCATGCGCGAGGCGCCCGGCACCCGGTTGATGATGGAGCGGGCCCGCACCTCGTGGAAGGTGATCCCGCGGAATTCGGGCGTGTCGAAGGTACGGCTGACCACGGCGTCCGCGCCGAACAGTGCGGCGTCGGCCGCCCGGCTGTGGCCGCCGGACTCCAGTGTCAGGTTCTCCCAGCGCATGACGCCTCCTCGGTAGCCCTGCCCCCAGAGTGAAACACTTGTTCGAATACCTGTGCAAGTGCCGTTTCCGATCGCTTCGCCGCGCTGGGGGCCACCCCGATTTGGGTGGCCGTGGGCGGGGGTGGTTGGCTTGCCCCAACCCCGAGAACGCAAGTCCTGGAGGAACCCAATGGCGCAGGTCGAGGCCACTACCGAGCGGGTCGTCGCGGCAGACGCGGAGAAGGTGTTCGACGCCCTCGCCGACTACAGCGGCACGCGCGCGAAGCTGCTGCCCGAGCAGTTCAGCGAGTACGAGGTGCGCGAGGGCGGCGACGGCGAGGGCACCCTCGTCCACTGGAAGCTCCAGGCCACCAGCAAGCGGGTCCGCGACTGCCTCCTGGAGGTCGGCGAGCCCACCGACGGTGAGCTCGTCGAGAAGGACCGCAACTCCTCGATGGTCACCACCTGGCGGGTCACCCCGGCCGGCGAGGGCAGGTCCCGCGTCGTCGTGACCACCGTCTGGAACGGCGCGGGCGGCGTCGGCGGCTTCTTCGAGAAGACGTTCGCGCCCAAGGGGCTCGGCCGGATCTACGACGCCGTACTGGCCAGGCTCGCCACCGAGGTCGAGAAGTAAGTCCCCGGTGCGCGGGGGCTGTTGACCCCCCTCACCGGTTCGAGTGGATCTCCGTTCGCCGCGCAGGTCTGCCGTAACTCGTCGCGCTTGCCCGTGGTTGTCGCCTTAAGCGGGAATTGTGTGGCAGCGCGACGAGGGGAGCGATACGTGGGCGGGACCACTCTGACGCAGGGCGAACTGCAGGGTGAACTGCGGGACGAACCGGCCGTGGCGCCCCCGCCGTCCCCCGCCGCCGCTTCGGCCGGGCCGGCCGAACTGAGCCCGCGCCGGGTGCGGTTGGTCTTCCTCGGGCTGATGCTGGCGCTGCTGCTCGCCGCCCTGGAGCAGATGATCGTCGCCACCGCGCTCCCGAAGATCGTCGGCGAGCTGCACGGCCTGGACAGGATGTCCTGGGCGATCACCGCCTACCTGCTGACGGCCACCGTCGGACTCCCGGTCTACGGCAAGCTCGGCGACCTGCTCGGCCGCAAGGGCGTCTTCCAGTTCGCCATCGTCGTCTTCGTGATCGGCGCCGCGCTCGCGGGCCGGGCGCGGAGCATGGACCAGCTGATCGCCTTCCGCGCGGTCCAGGGCGTCGGCGCGGGCGGCCTCATGATCGGCGTGCAGGCGATCATCGCCGACATCGTGCCGCCCCGGCAGCGGGGTCGCTTCATGGGGCTGATCGGGGCCGCGTTCGGCCTCGCGTCCGTCGCCGGACCCCTGTTGGGCGGCTACTTCACGGACCACCTCTCCTGGCGCTGGTGCTTCTACTTCAACGTCCCCTTCGGCCTGCTCACCCTGGCCGTCGTCACCGTCGTGCTGAAGCTCCCGAAGCCGAAGGGCAAGCCGCGGTTCGACGTCCTGGGTGCCCTGCTGCTCGCCGCCGCCTCGACCTGCCTCGTCCTGCTGACCAGTTGGGGCGGCACCGAGTACGCGTGGGGCTCGCGGACGATCCTCTGCCTCGGCGCGGGCGCCGCGGCCGCCACCGTCCTCTTCGTCGTCGCCGAGCGCTTCGCCGCCGAACCCCTCATCCCGCTCAGGCTGTTCAGGGACTCCGTCTTCACCATCACCGGCCTGGTGGGGCTGGTGATCGGAGTCGCACTGTTCGGGGCCGCCAGCTATCTGCCGACCTTCCTGCAGATGGTCGACGGGGCCTCCGCCACCGAGTCGGGGCTGCTGATGCTGCCCATGATGGGCGGGATCGTCGGCGCCTCGATCGTCTCGGGACAGCTCATCAGCCACACCGGGCGCTACAAGCTCTATCCGGTCCTCGGCAGCGCCGTCTCCGTCCTCGGCATGGGGCTGCTGTCCCGCCTCCAGGTCGACACGCCCCGGCTGCAGTACAGCATCTGGATGGCCGTCCTCGGCGCCGGCATCGGCATGGTGATGCCGGTCCTGGTCCTCGCCGTGCAGAACTCCGTCCGCCCCGCCGACCTCGGCACTGCGACGAGCGCGAACAACTACTTCCGGCAGATCGGAGGAAGCGTCGGCGCCGCGATCTTCGGGACCCTCTTCGCCGACCGGCTCACCGACGCCCTCGCGAAACGGCTCCCCGCGCGCGCGGGTGCACAGCTGCCCGACCCGGAGTCGATCACCCCGCAGCTCGTCCACGCGCTGCCCGCGCCCCTGCGCGACGACTACATCCGGGCCTACGCCGACGCGATGCCCCGGATCTTCCTCTACCTCGTCCCGGTGCTCGCCGTCGGCCTGTTCATCGCCTGCTTCCTCAAGGAGAAACCACTGGTGTCCCACAGTGCCGCCGAAACGGAGTCCGCTCCCGTGAACACCCCCATCCCACAGGCCCGTTCGTCCTACGCCGCCGGAATCCCCGTCTGCGGCACCGTGCAGCACCCCGACGGGACCGTCGTCCCCCGCGCGGCGCTCACGCTCATCGACGTGGCCGGACAGCAGATCGGGCGGGGCGCGAGCGGCGAGGACGGGCGGTACGCGCTGTCCACGCCCGGCTCGGGCTCGTACGTCCTCATCGCCGCCGCGGCCGGCCACCAGCCGCAGGCCGTCTCCGTCACCGTCGGCGAGCGCCCCGTCGAGCTGGACGTCGTCCTCGGCGGCGCCGGACGCCTCGCCGGCCGCGTGCTCACCGCCGACGCCACTCCCGTACGGGACGCCATCGTCACCCTCACCAACGCGCACGGCGAGGTCATGGCCACCACCCGCAGCGGACGCGAGGGCGGCTACGTCATCACCGAGCTGGTGGCCGGCGAGTACACGCTCGCGGCCGGCGCCCCGGCGTTTCGCCCGGCCGCGCTCCCCGTCACCGTCCAGGCCTCCCGTGAGACCCGTCAGGACGTCGAACTCGCGGGCGGCGCCGTGCTGCGCGGCACCGTGCGGGCCGGCGGGGGCAGGCCCGTCGAGGACGCGCGCGTGACGCTGCTCGACGCGGCGGGCAACGTCGTGGACACGCTCACCACGGGACCCGACGGAACGTTCCGGTTCGTGGACCTGTCCTCCGGCGAGTACACCGTCATCGCCGCGGGCTACCCGCCCGTCGCCACCGTGCTCCAGGTGGCCGGAGGCGGACGGACCGAGCGGGATCTGCAGCTGGGCCACGAGGACTGACGGGGCCTCACACGCCCGGCGTGCGCTCCCGCGTGCAGGCGTCGTCCCCGCCGTATCGATTCCCGCATTGCCGCACATCACCGACGGCCGGAGCCGTACGGTGGAACAGGCGGCACAGATCTTGCGGAGCCGTGGGGAGAGAGGGCCCAGGCCATGGAACGTGGCACCGAGAGGGACGCACCTCCCAGCCCCGGAGCTGGGAGCGGCCAGGCGGCGGAGCACGCCGCGGCCGGCCGCATCCCGCTGGCCGTGGTCGTGGTGGACCGCGACGGCCTCGTCTCCCACTGGAGCAGGGGCGCGGGCCGTCTGTTCGGAGTACTCAAGGACGAGGCGATCGGGTGCTCGGCGGCCGACCTGCTGCCCGTCTCCGGCGCGCTGCCCGAGAACGAGGACATCACCCCCTACGGGGCGTACTCCGCGTACGACGGACTCGGCCCCGATCTCGAATCCTCCCTCGGCGGCAGGCTCTCCTACCCCGCCGCGGGCCGCGCCCGCCTCACCGTCCCCGGGCGAAGCGAGACGAGGGTCCCCGCGCCCGAAGGGTGGGGGAGTGACCGGGTGGACGTCCTGTGGTGGGCGTACCCCCTGGTGGGCCCGGGGCAGGAGCGGCTGCTCGTGCTCGCCGCCGACACCGCCGGGCTCCGCCTCGACGAACCCGACGGCAGCGGATCGGACCTGGCGTTCGAGCGGATCGCGCCCGGCTTCGCCCTGTACACCGACTTCCCCGGCGCCGAGCAGCTGGCCCGCCGGCTGCCCGAGATCCTGCCCAGCATGAGCGTCGACGAGAGCGCCCGTATCGTCGCCCAGGTCCTCGAACTGGGCTATCCCGTCCTCGAGTTCAGCCAGAACGACCGGGTGCCCGTCACCCCCGACTGGGGTGTCCCGCGCCACGCCGAGCGCACGGCTCGTCGCCGACGGGCCGCGCGGGCGGCGGCCGAGGGCCTGCCGGTGCCGCACGAACTCGCCGACGAACCCGAGGACCTCGAGTACGCCGCCGTACGCGAACACCTGGAGTTCCTCAACGAGGTCAGCGGGAAGATCGGCACCTCGCTCGACCTCTCCGCGACCATCGTCGAGGTCAGCAAGGCCGTCGTCCCGCGCTTCACGGACGTCGCCGGCACCTATCTGCGGGAACAGGTCGTCGCCGGTGAGGGGTTCCCCGACGGCGTTCCGGACACGACCACCATGTGGCACCGGGTCGCCCTGGAGCACACGGACGAACCCGGCCGCTGGGACGACGTCGTGCCGGTCGGCGAGGCCATGCCCTTCCCGGCCCACACCCCGTTCTTCCAGTGCATGACCAGTGGCGAACCCGTCCTCGTGCCGCGCATCAGCGTGGAGATGGGCCACGCCATCGCCTCGCAGTTCGAGAAGCGCGACATCCGGCCGCTGATCACCAACCGCTCCATGCTGATCGTGCCCCTGAAGGCACGCAACGTGGTGCTCGGGTTCATGATCCTGCTGCGCCACCCGGAGCGCGTCGAGTTCAACGACATGGACCGGGTGACCGGCGCCGAACTCGCCGCCCGCGCGGGCCTCGTCCTCGACAACGCGCGCATGTACACCTACCAGGAGAGCGTCGCCGAGACCCTCCAGGACAGCATGCTGCCGCACATCCCGCCGCGCATGGCGGGCTGCGACATCGCCACCCGCTATCTGCCCGGCACCCTGCTGGGCCGCGTCGGCGGCGACTGGTTCGACTCGGTGAAGCTGCCGGGCGCCCGCACCGCCCTCGTCGTCGGCGACGTCATGGGCCACGGCCTCAACTCGGCCGCCATGATGGGCCAGTTGCGGACGGCCGTACAGACCATGGCCGCGCTCGACCTGCCGCCCGCCCAGCTCCTGCGCAACCTCGACGACCTCGCCCAGCGCCTGGGCGACACCTACCTCGCCACATGCCTGTACGCCGTCTACGACCCGATCATGGGCGATCTGCACATCGCCAACGCCGGTCATATCCCGCCCGTGCTGGTCCGTGCCCAGGACGGCCGCAGCGAGCTGCTCGACCTGCCGACGGGCGCGCCGATCGGCGTCGGCGGGGTGCCGTTCGAGGCGGTACGCGTGCGCGTGCAGCCCGGCGACCGGATCGTGATGTGCACCGACGGACTGGTCGAGGTGCGCGGCGAGGACATCGGCGTCGGCCTGGCGACACTCAGCGAGTCCGCCGCCCACCCGGCCGCGTCCATGGACGACGCCTGCGACTCGATCATCCGCGCCCTCAACACACGGGGCGGCCGCAAGGACGACGTGGCCCTGCTGATGGCCCGGCTCAACGGCGTCGCGGTGGACGACGTCGCCGAGTGGCGCTTCGCCCTCGACCCGATCGAGGTCGGCCGCGCGCGTGCCGTCGTCCGCGAACAGCTCCATGACTGGGGGCTCGCGAAACTCGCCCACCCCGCCGAGCTGTTGGTCAGCGAACTCGTCACCAACGCCGTACGGCACTCCCACAGCCGGCCCGTCGACCTGCGGCTCGTGCGAGGCGACACCCTGCTGTGCGAGGTGGACGACGACGACCACGACCTGCCGACCCTGTGCAGCGCCGGTCCGGGAGACGAGTTCGGGCGCGGGTTGCGCGTGGTCAGTACCCTCGCCCGGGAGTGGGGCACCAGCCGCACGAAGGCGGGCAAGACCGTCTGGTTCGAACTGACTCTGCCGCCGCGGCGCTGAGGGCACGGCAGGGGAGTGAGAGCCGCGCGGGGGCGCGGCCCTGTCGAATGCGGAGTGAAGGAATGCGCGACGCGCTTGTAGCCGTGACCAGGCCGCGATAGACCGTACTGGCCCGTCACTTGAGACAGCAGGTCGTCGCACCCTGGGGAGTCGGACATGAGCGTGACGAGTCGGTACCGCGAGTCCTGGGAGGGCTTCTGGCGTGAGGCCCCCGAGGAACAGGGGGCCGTGTTCTGGGACGCGGAGCCGGCGCTGACCGCCGGCATCCACCTGGCCCTGTTCGAGCCGCATCTCGCCGACCCGGGCCTGGCGATGGTGGACCTCGGCTGTGGCAACGGCACGCAGACGCGCTTCCTCGCCGACCGCTTCCGGCGGGTCGTCGGCGCCGATCTGTCCGCCGCGGCCCTCGACCACGCCCGGCAGGCCGACCGGGCCGGGCAGGCGACGTACCGCGCGCTCGACGTCGTCGAGAAGAGCGAGACGCAGACGCTGCACGCCGAACTCGGCGACGCCAACGTCTATGTGCGCGGCGTCCTCCACCAGGCCGAACCGGAGGACCGGCAGGCCATGGTGGACGGGATCGCCGCGCTCGTGGGTGAGCGTGGACGCGTCTTCCTCGTCGAACTCTCCGCGGCCGCCAAACCCGTCCTGCTAGGCCTCGCGCAGAACCCCGCGGGACCGCCGCCCAAGCTGGCACCGATCTTCCGGCACGGCATCGCCCCCGGTGAAGTGGCCGACGAAGCGGTGCCCGAGTATGTGCGCGCCGCCGGCCTCACCGTCCTCGCGAGCGGTGAACTCCCGTTGACCACCACGGAGTTCGGCCCGGACGGACAGCGGATCGAGCTGCCCTCGACGTGGCTGGTGGCGGGGCGCACGAGCTGAGGGCCGGTGCTGTCCACCCCCGCCCGGTCCGGCGCGCCCTGCTCGGCCCGGCCGCCCCGGCCGCTGTCACGGTGACGGCGCCCGCGGCCGGGCGGGTGCCCCGCTCCGGCGCCTGCGCTTCCTGGCCCGTTCTCCCCGCGGCGCGTAACGTGACGCTCTATGAAGATCCTGATCAGCGCCGACATGGAGGGTGCCACGGGGGTGACCTGGCCGGCCGACGTGCTGCCCGGGACACCGCAGTGGGAGCGGTGCCGCTCGATGTTCACCTCGGACGTCAACGCCGCCGTGCTGGGATTCTTCGACGGCGGCGCCGACGAGGTCCTCGTCAACGAAGCCCACTGGACCATGCGCAACCTGCTGCTGGAGCAGCTGGACGAGCGCACCGAGATGCTCACCGGGCGGCACAAGGCCCTCTCCATGGTGGAGGGCGTGCAGCACGGGGACGTGGACGGCATCGCCTTCGTCGGCTATCACGCCGGCGCCGGCATGGAGGGCGTCCTCGCCCACACCTATCTCGCCAACTCCATCACCGGGGTCTGGCTGAACGACGTACGCGCCAGCGAGGGCCTGCTCAACGCGCGGGTCGTCGCCGAGTACGGGGTCCCCGTCGTCCTGGTCACCGGCGACGACGTGGCCTGCGAGGACGCCCTCGGGTACGCGCCCGAGGCGCTGAAGGTCGCGGTCAAGGACCATGTGTCGCGGTACGCGGCCGTGTGCCGGACGCCGTCCAGGACCGCGTCCGACATCCGCGCCGCGGCGAAGGAGGCCGCCCGGCTGGCGGTCCGTCACCAACCGGTCCAGGAAGGGCCGTTCACCGTGGCCCTCGAGTTCGACGCCGAGCATCTCGCCCTGGCCGCCACCGTCGTGCCCGGCGTCGGCCGGATCGGGGAGCGGAAGGTGGCGTACACCAGCGAGACCATGTACGAGGGGATCCGTGCCTTCAAGGCCGTCACGACGATCGTCTCGGCCGCCGTGGAGGAGCAGTATGGCTGACCAGCAGGCGTTGGACGAGGTCGTCGAGTTCACCTCCGACCTCATCCGCATCGACACCGCCAACCGTGGCGGCGGAGACTGCCGGGAGCGGCCCGCCGCCGAGTACGCCGCCGAGCAGCTGACCGGAGCGGGCCTGGAGCCCACGCTTCTGGAACGCACCAAAGGCCGTACGAACGTCGTCGCCCGCATCCGGGGCACGGACTCGTCCGCCGACGCGCTGCTCGTCCACGGTCATCTGGACGTCGTGCCCGCGCAGGCCGAGGACTGGAGCGTGCACCCCTTCTCCGGGGAGGTCCGCGACGGGGTCGTGTGGGGGCGCGGCGCGGTCGACATGAAGAACATGGACGCGATGATCCTCGCCGTCGTGCGCGGGTGGGCGCGCGAGGGCGTCAGGCCGCGACGTGACATCGTCATCGCCTTCACCGCCGACGAGGAGGACAGCGCCCGGGACGGCTCCGGCTTCCTCGCCGACCAGCACCCGGGACTCTTCGAGGGCTGCACCGAGGGCGTCAGCGAGTCGGGGGCGTTCACCTTCCACGACGGCAGCGGGCGGCAGCTCTACCCGATCGCGGCCGGTGAGCGCGGCACGGGCTGGATGAAGCTCACCGCGCGCGGACGGGCCGGCCATGGCTCCAAGGTGAACGGGGAGAACGCGGTCACCCGCCTCGCCGCCGCCGTCACCCGCATCGGCGAGTACGAATGGCCGCTCAGACTGACCCCGACCGTGCGGGCCGCACTGACCGAACTCGCCGCGCTCTACGGCATCGAGACCACCCTGGACGACGTGGACGGGCTGCTGGAGAAGCTCGGCCCGTCCGCGAAGCTGGTCGAGGCGACCGTCCGCAACAGCGCCAACCCGACCATGCTGGAGGCCGGTTACAAGGTCAACGTGATTCCGGGTGAGGCCGTCGCGTATGTCGACGGGCGGCATCTGCCGGGCGGCGAGGACGAGTTCCGTACGACCCTCGACCGGCTCACCGGCCCCGACGTGGACTGGGAGTTCCAGCACCGCTCGGACGCCCTCCAGGCGCCGCTCGACTCGCCGACGTACGCGAAGATGCGTGCCGCCGTCGAGGAGTTCGCGCCCGAGGGACACGTGGTGCCGTACAGCATGACGGGTGGTACGGACGCCAAGCAGTTCTCCCGGCTCGGCATCACCGGGTACGGGTTCACACCGCTGAAGCTCCCGGAGGGGTACGACTACCAGGCCATGTACCACGGGGTCGACGAGCGCGTCCCGGTCGAGGCACTGCATTTCGGCGTGCGGGTACTCGACCGGTTCCTGCGGACGGCCTAGGCGAGTTGGGGGAGAACGTGCAGACCCTGCCGTACGGTTCCTGGCCCTCGCCCATCGACGCGGCGCTTGCCGCCGCGCACGACGGGCACCCCGAGTACGTCGGCTTCGTCGGCGACGAGGCGTGGTGGACCGAGCCACGGCCCGCCGAGGGCGGCCGCCGCACCCTGGTGCGGCGGCGCGCCGACGGCGAGGAGGAGCCGGTGCTGCCCGCCCCGTGGAATGTCCGCAGCAGCGTCATCGAGTACGGCGGACAGCCCTGGGCCGGCATCGCGCGGGACGGCCGGCCGCTCGTGGTGTTCGTGAACTTCGACGACCAGCGGCTCTACCGGTACGAGCCCGGAAGCGACCCGCGTCCCCTCACACCCGTATCCCTCGTGGGCGGCGGACTGCGCTGGGCGGAGCCGCAGTTGCACCCCGAGCGCGGTGAAGTGTGGTGTGTGCTGGAGGAGTTCACCGGCGACGGCCCCACGGATGTGCGCCGGGTCCTGGCCGCGGTGCCGCTGGACGGCTCGGCGACCCAGGACCGCGACGCCGTGCGCGAACTCACCGGCGACCGGCACCGGTTCGTCACCGGCGCCCGCCTCTCGCCCGACGGGCGGCGCGCGGCCTGGCTGGCCTGGGACCATCCCCGCATGCCGTGGGACGGCACGGAGCTGATCGTCGCCGACGTCGGTGACGACGGCACCTTCCGGCACGCGCGGGCGGTCGCCGGGGGACCGGACGAATCGATCGCCCAGGCGGACTGGGCACCCGACGGCTCCCTCCTGCACACGAGCGACCGCACCGGCTGGTGGAACCTCTACCGCGACGGCGCCCCGCTCTGTCCGCGCGAGGAGGAGTTCGGCGGCCCGTTGTGGAAGCTCGGCCAACGCTGGTTCGCCCCGCTGGACAGCGGACTGATCGCCGTAGTGCACGGCCGCGGCGCCACCGCGCTCGGGATACTGGACCCCGAGACCGGCGAGGTCGTCGACGCGGCCGGCCCCTGGACCGAGTTCGCGTCCACGCTCGCGGTGCACGGCGAGCGAAGCGAGATGGGGGTCCCCCCGCCCGAAGGGTGGGGGAGGGTCGTCGCCGTCGGAGCCAGCCCGCGCAGCGCGTACGAGGTGGTGGAGCTGGGGACCCTCCCCCACGCTCGAACGACCTCGCACGGGGGCGCCCTCATCGGCCGGGCCCGCGTGATCGGCGCCGAGCACGACGACGCCGTCGACCCCGCCCACTACCCCGAGCCCCAGATCCGCACCTTCACAGGACCGGCCGGGCGCGACATCCACGCGCACGTCTACCCGCCGCACGCCCCCGGCTGTGTCGCCCCGGGCGACGAACTGCCGCCCTACGTCGTCCGGGCGCACGGTGGCCCCACGAGCCGGGCCCCCCTCGTCCTCGACCTGGAGATCGCCTACTTCACGTCCCGGGGCATCGGCGTCGTCGAGGTCAACTACGGCGGCTCGACCGGGCACGGACGTGAGTACCGCAACCGGCTACGTGAGCAGTGGGGCGTCGTCGACGTCGAGGACTGCGCGGCCGTCGCCCTCGCGCTCGCGGACGAGGGCACCGCCGACCGCGGCCGGCTCGCGATCCGCGGCGGCAGCGCGGGTGGCTGGACCGCGGCCGCGTCCCTCGCCGCCACCGACGTCTACGCCTGCGGCACGATCATCTACCCCATCCTCGACCTCGCGGGCTGGGGCGCGGGGGAGACCCACGACTTCGAGTCGCAGTACCTGGAGACGCTGGTCGGGCCGCTCGCCGAGGTGCCCGGACGGTACGCGGAGCGGTCGCCCACCGAGCACGCCGACCGGATCACCGCGCCCTTCCTGCTGCTGCAGGGCCTGGACGACGTGATCTGTCCGCCCGCGCAGTGCGAACGATTCCTGGCGCGCATGGAGGGCAGGCGGGTGCCGCACGCGTACATCACGTTCGAGGGGGAGGGGCACGGGTTCCGGCGGGCCGACACCATGATCCGGGTCCTGGAGTCCGAACTCTCCCTGTACGCCCAGGTCTTCGGGCTCAACCCGCACGGCGTCCCGACACTGGAACTGTCCAAGTGAGAGAGCGAATGAGCGAGCAGGCGAGAGACCTTCTGCGACCGTCCCGACTTGCCCCGGGCGCCCGCGTGGCCGTCGTGGCACCCAGCGGACCCGTGCCCGAGGAGCGGCTGCAGGCGGGGCTCGACGTGCTGCGCGGCTGGGATCTCGACCCCGTGGTGGCGCCCCATGTGCTGGACCGGCACGGCGAGTTCGGCTACCTGGCGGGCACGGACGCGGACCGGGCCGCCGATCTGCAGGGCGCCTGGTGCGACCCGTCGGTGGCCGCGGTGCTGTGCGCGCGGGGCGGGTACGGAGCACAGCGGATGATCGATCTGCTCGACTGGGACGCGATGCGGGCCGCCGGGCCCAAGGTCTTCGTGGGCTTCAGCGACGTCACGGCACTGCACCAGGCCTTCGCCACCCGGCTGGGCCTGGTCACCCTGTACGGACCGGCGGCCGCCGGTGTCGACTTCATCAAGAACGCCCGGTCGCAGGAACACCTCAAGGCCACCCTGTTCGCTCCGGAGAGCGTCCGCACCATCGCATCCGGCGGCGCCGCCCTGGTGGCCGGACGGGCCCGGGGCGTCACCCTGGGCGGGTGCCTGAGCCTGCTCGCCTCCGACCTCGGGACCCCGCACGCCCGGGCCGGCGCCCGGGGCGGGCTGCTCCTGATCGAGGACGTCGGCGAACGGGCGTACCGCATCGACCGGACGCTGACCCAGCTGCTGCGCAGCGGCTGGCTCGACGGCCTCGCCGGGATCGTGCTCGGGTCGTGGGAGCAATGCGGCCCGTAC
Organism: Streptomyces sp. DF42; assembly: GCF_058267695.1. Taxonomy (NCBI): domain Bacteria; kingdom Bacillati; phylum Actinomycetota; class Actinomycetes; order Kitasatosporales; family Streptomycetaceae; genus Streptomyces; species Streptomyces sp. DF42. The sequence continues at coordinate 8,500,268 of NZ_CM177859.1, forward strand.
GCCGAGCTGCGCCCGGTTCTCGTCGACCGGCTCGCCGGGCTCGGCGTCCCCGTCGTCGAGGAGTTCGGCTTCGGGCACTGCGCGGGCGCGTCGACCGTCCCCCTCGGCGTGGCCGCGGAACTGGACGCGGAGGCAGGCACCCTGACGCTCGATCAGCCGGCCCTGCGCTGAGCGGCATTGCTGAGTCCCTGCGCTGAGCGCTTGCGTCGGCCCGTTTCACTGATCATCCGTCAACAACACTCGTCTGGGCGATTGACCCCGTCTGACACGTGTCACACCATGACAACCGGCCGGTACCTACTGGTCGGTAAGCAGGGCTGCCCTGAGTGTGGAGGTCTCAGTGTCCCGACGCGTGTCCAGATCCCGAGTTCCCCTCGCCCTCGCCCTGGGCGCGGCGCTCACCGTGCCTCTCGCGTTCACCGCCCCCGCCGCCGCATCCGGCCGATACACCGTCACGGCACTGAAGTTCACGGTCCAGGCGGGCGGCCACACCTGCACGGTCGATGCCGACCTGTACCGGCCGACGGGCGTCGACAAGGCTCACCCGGCCCCGGCCGTGCTCGCCACGAACGGCTTCGGCGGCAGCAAGTCCGACGGCTCGACCGACGCGGTCGGCAAGGCCTTCGCCGAGCGCGGCTATGTCTCCCTGATCTACTCCGGGCTCGGCTTCGGCGCGTCCGGCTGTCTGATCTCGCTGGACGACCCGGGCGAGGACGGCAGGGCCGCCTCCGGGCTGATCGACTTCCTGGGCGGCAAGCGAGCCGCCGACGACGGCACCGAAGCCGACTTCGTCACCCTCGACGCCGCCGGCGACCCGCGGGTCGGCATGGTCGGCGGCTCGTACGGAGGGGCCATCCAGCTGGCGACGGCTGCGGTCGACCACCGCGTCGACGCGCTCGTCCCGCTGATCACATGGAACGACCTCGTCTACGCGCTCGACCCGAACAACGCCTCCGCCGCCGTCCCCGGCGCCTACAAGTGGCAGTGGGCCAACGGGTTCTACCTCATCGGCGAGGGGCAGCCGCTGACGAAGCCGAACCTCGACCCGACCCGGATCAACTCCCTCACCTGTCTGCACTTCGTGACCAAGGCCTGCGACACCTTTCGCACCCTGAACTCCGGAAGCTATCGCTCCGCACCGACCGCCGCGCTGCTCTCCTACGCCCGCAGCGTCTCCCCGGTGTCCTACCTGAGCCGGGTCAGGGCGCCCACCCTGCTGATCCAGGGGCAGGCCGACAGCCTCTTCAACCTCAACGAGGCGACCGCGACGTACAAGACGCTCAGGGCCCAGGGCACGACCGCCAGGATGATCTGGCAGTCCTGGGGGCACAGCGGGGGCGTCACCGATCCGGCGAGCGGTGAACTCAACCTCAACCAGGGCAACCTGGAGTCCAGCTACGTCGGCAAACGGATCCTCTCCTGGTTCGACCGCTACCTCCGCGGGCAGCGGGAGGCCGACACCGGACCGGCCTTCGCCTACTACCGTGACTGGATTGCCGACCCGGGCCATACCTACGCCACCGCCGCCCGGCTCCCCGCTCTCAGCCGGACGTTCTATCTCTCCGGCGACGGCAAGCTCGTCGACAACCGCAAGAAGGTGGCGCGCGGCAGCCGTACGTATGCCAACCTGCTGACCCCCACCAGCCATTCGGAGAGCTCGCTGTCCGGACTCGCCGGGCTGCCGGACCCGGGACCGTACGACACCGCGGGTACCTACCTCGGCTGGACCAGCGCACCGCTCACCCGCACCACCGACGTCGTCGGCGCGCCCAGGGCCACGTTCAGGGTCGTCTCACCGACGGCGGCGAGGGCCCAGAACTCCGGCGACGCCGCCGACCGGCTCGTCCTGTTCGCCAAGCTCTACGACATCGCGCCCGACGGCACCAGGACGCTGGTGCACCGGTTGGTCGCGCCGGTCCGGGTGCCGGACGTGACCAAGAACGTCACCGTGACCCTGCCGGGCATCGTGCACCGCTACGAGAAGGGGCACCGGCTGCGGTTCGTGATCGCGGCGAGCGACGACGCGTACCTCGGCAACCGGGGCATCAAGCCGGTGACCGTGGTCAGCGCGCCCCGGGACACGGGCGTGCTGCGGCTGCCCGTGGTCGGCGGATGAGGCCGGCCGTGCCGTCCGGGGAGCGTATTTCACGAGGCGGCGCGGCCGGTCGGCCGTAGGGTGGCGGGATGCCGCATCCCGCATCCCGCTACCTTGCCGAAGGCCCCCGCGTGGGCATACGTCACTTCACCTACGAGGACGGTGCCGAGTTCACCGCCCGCGCCCGCGAGAGCAAGGACCTGCATCAGCCCTGGCTGTTCCCGCCGGACGCCACGAACGCGTACACCGCGTACGCGAGCCGGCTGATCGAGGACCCGGCGAAGGCCGGGTTCCTGGTCTGCGAGAAGGACGGCGAGCAGGGCGACGGGGCCATCGCCGGGTTCATCAACATCAACAACATCGTCGAGGGCGGCTTCCAGTGCGGTGCGCTCGGCTACGGCGCCTTCGCACACGCCGCCGGGCGCGGGCTGATGCGAGAGGGGCTGGACCTGGTGGTGGGGTACGCGTTCGGGCCGATGCGGCTGCACCGGCTGGAGATCAACGTGCAGCCCCGGAACGCCGCCTCGATCGCACTGGCCCGCTCCTGCGGCTTCCGCCTGGAGGGCTTCTCGCCGAACATGATCTTCATCGACGGGGCCTGGCGGGACCACGAGCGCTGGGCGGTCACCGCCGAGATGCGGGCCTGAAGTTGATCTTCATGGTGTCGAGGTCCGTCACGGTGGACTTCAGGTCCCGGAAGCCGTAGCCGAGGGCCCGGAGCGTCTCCTGCGCGCGGTCCTCGGCGATCGCGCCCGCCATCTCCTCGCCGTCCGCCGCGTCCGACACCACCACGTACCGCATCGAGAAGTGCTTGAGCGGCGCCGGCTCGTACGACAGCGAGCCCTCCTCGGTGAACCGCATGCTCGTCATGCCGTGGTCGGCCGCCTCGGCGAGCAGCCGCTGCCGCGCCTCGTCCCTCAACGCGTCCCACGTGCCCCGGACGATCACCCGGTACGTGTGCTGCTCGCTCATCGGCCTGCTCCCGCGTCGATTTCCGTTGAAGGGCCGACTGTATGTCGGCGAGGACGCACCGCATGCGGAATTTCGTCGTGCTCGACGGACCCTCCAACCTGGGTCTGCGCCCGCCCGCCCCCGGTACCGAGCCCGGCTGTCACAAGCTCGCCGGCGCCTTGCGGGAACAGCGGATCGCGCAGCGGCTGCGGGCCCCGGAGGGCGGGGTGGTCGTGCCGCCGCGTTACGACCGCGGTGACCGGCAGAGGGCGACGGAATCTTCAACACGGCCGCCCTCGCCTCGTACACCCGCAGGCTCGCCGACCGCATCCAGCGGCATCTGCGCGCGGGGGACTTCCCCGTCGTCCTCGGCGGCGACTGCTCCATCCAGCTCGGCGCCCCGCTCGCCATGCGCCGGCTCGGACGCCACGGGCCGGCCGCCGTGGACGCCTCCGCGGACTTCCGTCACCCGGGCAACTCCGACGGGATCGGCGCGGCGGGCAACGAGACCCTGTGGCCGAGGCCCGCCGAGCACCTGGCGTCGGTACCGCCGCCCTAACGCGAACGGCTGTGCAGGGTCAGCGCGTTGGAATGGCACCAGCAGGACTCCACGCACCCGCCGACCCATCTGCGCAGCGAACTCCTCGACCGGCGTGGCCCGTCGGTCGCGAAGGTCGTCCTCGACGAGCGGACCGAGAGCGCCGTGCAACGCGAACTGCGGCCCGCCGCGAAGAAGGCGGCACGGACCGTCGCCCGGGACATGTGAGCGGGCGGCTAGGAGTTTCGGTCCACGTACTCGTACACCGTCCCGTCCGGATGCATCGCGAGCAGAGTGCGGCACGCCGGTGACGGCACCGGACCCGCGAGGATGTGCGCGCCCAGCTCGGTGAGCACCTCGTGGGCCTCCGCGACGTCCTTGACGGCGATCGTCGCGGAGACCTTGCGCAACAGGTCCAGCTCCTGCGCGGGCCCGCTCATCAGCAGGAAGCAGCCGACGGCGGCCACCTGCACGCCACCGCGCTCGAAGCGGAGGGCTCTGCCGCCGGCGAGGCGTTCGTAGAAGGGGACCGCGGTCTCCAGGTCGTCGACGCATACGCGCAGCGTGGCTCCCAGAATATCCATGGGGACGAGCCTAGTGCCGCGTCAGTCAAGGTTCGCCCCGTCGCGACGCCCGGCACGCACTCTCGCCGCACCGGCCGAAAGCCCAAGTACGTCCAGTACGAGGACTTCCGGCCGGCACGCCGAGAGCACGCACCGGACGCCGCTCCTTGACGGGCAAACCTTGACTGACGCGGCACTAGTTGGGGCACCCGGGTGACGAGATCCATTCCGGTGATCACCTCGGTCCCGGGTCCACGCACCCGGGTGGCGGCCATGGCGTTACTCGGCGGTGACCGAGGGTACCCGGCGCTCATGGAAGGCTTGGATCATCTGGAGCACCTGGACAAACACCTGGTCGACGAGCTGGCGCAGGTGGCGCGCGAGACCGTGCGCGACGAACTGCGCGAACAGACTCGCAAGCAGCGGCGGACGGCCACGCTGTACGCCGCGTCCGGAGCCGTCGCCCTGTACGCGGGCGCGGCCCTCGCACTCGCGGTGGGACTGGCCCTGGCCCTCGGACTGCCCGACTGGGCCGCCGCGCTGATCACCGCGGCGATCCTGGGCGCCGTCGCCTACCTCCTGCGTGGTGCGGCCCGGCCCTCGGCATCCCGGCCCACGGCCGCGCACGAGGCCGGCCTCGCCGCCGGCCAGGGCGACCCTGTCAGCGGCGACCGGGCCCCCGCCACACCGCCCACCGGCCTCGGCATGCCCATTCCGCCGAAGCCGCCGGTGGCACCCGGCGAGGCGGGCGCAGCGGCCGGCGTGCCCGCCGCGCCGGGCGCCGACGGCGTCGACCCCGAGCCGCCGCACCACAGGGCGTGATCAGGAGTGCGTATGCGTTGGGGCGGATCCGAGCCGCGGCGCCGCAGGACCGTTGTGGTGACCGGGGCCAGTGGCGGCGTGGGACGGGCCACGGCCCGGGCCTTCGCCGCCCGGGGACGCGAGGGCCTCGCCGCGGCCGCTGACGACGTGCAGCGCGCCGGGGGCGAGGCCCTCGTCGTCACCGTGGACATGGCCGACGCCAAGGCGGTCGACGACGCGGCCCAGCAGATCGCCGACACGCTCGGGCACATCGACGTGTGGGTCAACAACGCCTTCGCCGGGGTCTTCGCGCCGTTCACCGAGATCACCGCGGACGAGTTCCGCCGCGTCACCGAAGTGACGTACCTGGGCTGTGTGTTCGGCACCCGGGCCGCGCTGCACCACATGCTGCCGCGCGACCGGGGCACGATCGTGCAGGTCGGCTCCGCGCTCGCCTACCGGGGGATTCCCCTGCAGTCGGCGTACTGCGGGGCCAAACACGCGATCCAGGGGTTCAACGAGTCGCTGCGATGCGAACTGCTGCACACGGGCAGTGGTGTCCGTACGACGATGGTGCAGCTCCCGGCGGTCAACACCCCGCAGTTCGACTGGGTGTTGAGCCGGATGCCGGGCACGGCACGGCCGGTGGCGCCGGTGTTCCAGCCGGAGGTCGCGGCACGGGCGATCGTGCACGCGGCTGCCCACGGGCGGCGGCGCGAGTACTGGGTCGGAGGCTCGACGGCGGCCACCCTCATCGCGAACGCGGTGGCTCCCGGAGTACTCGACCGCTATCTCGCCCGCACCGGCTTCGACTCCCAGCAGGACGAGGGCGAGCACGAGGAGACCGGCAACCTGTGGACCCCCGCGGACGGACCGCACGGACGGGACTTCGGGGCACACGGGCGGTTCGACGACGAGGCGGTCGACGACAGCCCGCAGGACTGGGTCTCCAGGAACCGAGGCCGGTTCGGGAAGGCCCTCGCCGTCGGCGCGGGCCTCCTGGTGGCAGGGAAAGCGGTGGGCGAACTGAGCCGCAGGGCTCGCGGTTAGGGCACAGGCCGTCAGAGACTCGGGCCGCGGGAGACCCGGGCTCGCCGTCAGGCGACCCGGTACTCCTCCACCTCCTGCGTCCGCAGCGCCAGCCCGTGTCCGATCCCGCCCAGCGGCCGTACCGTGCCGCCCGTCGGATCCAGCGCCCCGTCGAAGAACATGTCCTCGATGCGCACATGGTCGTGGAACCACTCCATGTGGCGGATGTTGGGCAGCGAGGCGGCTGCCGCGGCGTGGACGTGCGGGGCGCAGTGCGTGGAGATCTCCAGGCCGTGGCAGTGCGCCAGCGCAGCGGCGCGCAGGAACTCCGTGATGCCGCCGCAGCGGGTCGCGTCGACCTGCAGGCAGTCGACCGCGCCCGCTGCGATCATGCGGGCGAAGTACGGCAGGTCGTAGCCGTACTCACCCGCCGTCACGTCGCACACCAGGGCGTCGCGGACCAGCCGCAGGCCCGTCAGGTCGTCCGAGGACACCGGCTCCTCGAACCAGCCCACGCCGTGCTCGGTGAGGGCCCGGCCGACCCGTACCGCCTGCTTGCGGGTGTAGGCGCCGTTGGCGTCGACGTACAACTCGGCCTCTGCGCCGATCACTTGGCGTGCCGCGTGGACACGCGCCAGATCCCGGGAGACCTCCCGGCCCCAGCCCTCACCGATCTTGATCTTGACGCGCGGGATGTGCTGCCCGTGCACCCAGCCGTTCAGCTGGGCGGCCAGGTGGGTGTCGTGGTATGTCGTGAAGCCGCCGCTGCCGTACACCGGGACCCGCTCGCGGCAGACCCCGAGGAGCCGGGCCAGGGGGAGTTCGAGGAGGCGGGCCTTGAGATCCCACAGGGCGATGTCGAGTGCCGATATCGCACAGGCCGCGATCCCGGGGCGGCCCGTGTTGCGCACGGAGCGGCACATCGCGTCGTGCGTGGCGGGGATGTCGAGGGCGTCGCGGCCCTCCACCAGCGGGGCGAGATGGCCGCGGAGGAAGTCGCCGACCGCCGCCGGGCCGTACGTCCAGCCCGTGCCGGTCTCGTCGCCCGCCGCCACCTCGGCGATCACCATGGTCGTGGAGTCCCAGGCGAGCGTGCCGTCGGCCTCGGGGGCGTCGGTCGGCACCGTGTAGACGGAGACGACGGGACGATGGAGTTTCGTCATCGTCGCCCCTCAGCCCTGCTGGAGCTGCGGCAGCACCTTCGTACGGTAGAAGTCGAAGAAGCCGCGCTGGTCGGGACCGATCTGGTTGACGTACACCCGGTCGAAACCGGCGTCGGCGAACGCGGTCAGGGCCGAGACGTGCTCGTCGACGTCGTCCCCGCAGACCGACTTCTCGCGCACCGTCTCCTGAGTGATCAGCGGCTCCAACTGCTCGAAGTGGCTGGGCGAGGGCAGGATCTGGCCCATCTCGCCCGGCAGGAACTGGTTGGACCACCGCTCGCGCACCGTCCGTACGGCCTCCTCGCGGTCGGTGGCGTAGCAGACCTTCGTGCCGCCACTCACCGGTTTGCCGCCGCCGCCTCCCTTGCGGAACTGCTCCACCATCGAGGCGTCCGGCATCATCGTGATGTAGCCGTCGCCCACGCGCGCCGCCAGCTTCGTGGCCGCCGGGCCGAAGCCGGAGATGTCGATCTGGACGGGCTCGTCGGGCACCGTGTAGAGGCGGGCGTTCTCCACCTTGTAGTGGGTGCCGTAGTGGCTGACCTCCTCGCCGGTGAACAGCCGGCGCATGATCTGGATCGCCTCCTCCAGCATCTCCATCCGCACGTGCGCGGGCGGCCAGACATGGCCGAGGATGTGCTCGTTGAGGGCCTCGCCGGTGCCGACCCCCAGCCGGAAGCGGCCGTTCGTCATCACCGCCGAGGTCGCCGCCGCCTGTGCCACCACTGCCGGGTGGATCCGCACGGTCGGGCAGGTCACCGCCGTCTCGACCGGCAGCGACACCGCCTCCGACAGCGCGCCGATCACCGACCACACGAACGGGCTCTGGCCCTGCGAGCCGTTCCACGGGTGGTAGTGGTCGGAGATCCACAGCGACCGGAATCCCGCCTGCTCGGCCATCCTCGCCTGCTCGACGAGGTCCGCGGGACCGAACTCCTCACAGGAGAGGAAGTAGCCGTACTCGGGCATGGGGAGTACCTCCGATGGCTGGTGACGCAAGGGGTGGTTCGCCGTCCGGGTACCCGGCGCCCGGGACGGAAACCGGTGCACGTTCGGGCGCTGAGACCAGTTTGGGTGCTCTGACCAGGGGGACGCGGAAGGCTCACGTACGAGGTACGCGACAGCGCCGGAGGCCCACCGTGAGTCGACCCCGCATCGTGATCGTCGGTGCCGGCTTCGCCGGCTACCGGACCGCCCGCACCCTGTCCCGGCTGGTCCGGCACAGGCCGACATCACCCTGCTGAACAGTCGGGCCTCGTCCGCTCCTGGTCGGTACCGCTGGACACCGCGTCCCCGGAACTGGCACGGGTGGCGGGCAGGCCGCAGGCGGCAGCCGAGACCCGCTCGGACCCCGGAGCGACAACGACACGGGACACCGACATCAACACCGATACCGAGTCGGCCGCTTTCGAGGCGACGAAGAACCAACCGGGCGGTGGGGCCGTGGAAGCCGCCGGTCCCGTCAAGCGCCCCGACACCCACGCAGAGGGAGATTCATGAACACCGCCGAACTCGTCGAGCTCGCCCAGCAGTTGCGTGTGGACAGTGTGCGCGCATCGGACGCGGCGGGGTCCGGGCATCCGACGTCCTCGATGTCCGCCGCGGACCTGATGGCCGTACTTCTCGCCAACCACTTCCGCTACGACTTCGACCGGCCCGCCCACCCCGGCAACGACCGCTTCGTCCTGTCGAAGGGACACGCGTCTCCGCTTCTCTACTCCGCCTACAAGGCGGCCGGGGCCGTCGACGACGCCGAACTGCTCACCTTCCGCAAGCTGGGCAGCCGCCTCGAAGGGCATCCGACGCCGCGCCGGCTGCCGTGGGTCGAGACGGCCACCGGCTCGCTCGGCCAGGGGCTGCCCGTGGGCGTCGGCATCGCGCTGTCCGGCAAGCGGCTGGACCGCACCGGCTACCGCGTGTGGGTGCTGTGCGGGGACAGCGAGCTGGCCGAGGGCTCCATCTGGGAGGCCGCCGAGCACGCGTCGTACGAGCATCTGGACAACCTCACCGCGATCGTCGACGTGAACCGGCTGGGGCAGCGCGGACCGACCCGGCACGGGCACGACCTCGACGCCTACGCCCGCCGCTTCCAGGGATTCGGCTGGCACACGATCGAGGTCGACGGACACGACGTGGACGCCGTCGACCGGGCGTACGGCGAGGCGGTCTCGACGACCGGGCAGCCGACCGTGATCCTCGCCCGCACCCTCAAGGGCAAGGGCGTCGCGTCCGTCCAGGACCGCGAGGGACTGCACGGCAAACCACTGCCCGACGCCGACGAGGCGATCGCCGAACTCGGCGGCCGCCGCGACCTCCGCGTCCAGGTCCACGAGCCGGCCGCCGCCCGCATCCTGCACGCCGTGCGCGCCGGACACCTCGAACTGCCCCGCTGGGACAAGGGGAACGACGGAAAGGGAGTCGCGACACGGAACGCGTACGGGCAGGCGCTCGCCGCACTCGGCACCGCTCGCTCAGACGTCGTCGCCCTCGACGGCGAGGTCGGCGACTCCACCCGGACGGAGTTCTTCGCCAAGGAGCACCCCGACCGCTACTTCGAGTGCTACATCGCCGAGCAGCAGATGGTCGCGACGGCGGTGGGGCTCGCGGCACGCGGCTGGGTGCCGTACGCCGGCACCTTCGCAGCGTTCCTGACGCGCGCGTACGATTTCGTGCGCATGGCGTCCGTCAGCGGCGCCGGCATCAACCTCGTCGGCTCCCACGCGGGCGTCGCCATCGGCCAGGACGGGCCCTCCCAGATGGGCCTGGAGGACCTGGCGATGATGCGGGCGGTGCACGGGTCGACCGTGCTGTACCCGTGCGACGCCAACCAGACCGCACAGCTCGTCGCCGCCATGGCGGACTGCGACGGGGTCCGGTACCTGCGCACCTCGCGCGGCGAGAGCAAGGTCATCTACGGCCCCGACGAGGAGTTCCCCATCGGTGGCAGCAAGGTGCTGCGCTCCTCCGCGCACGACCGGCTGACCCTTGTCGCGGCGGGCGTCACCGTGCCCGAGGCGCTGGCCGCCGCCGACGCGCTGGACCGCGACGGCATCCAGGTCCGCGTCATCGACCTGTACTCGGTCAAGCCCGTCGACCGTGACACCCTGCGCAGGGCCGCCGAGGACACCGGCTGCCTCGTCACCGTGGAGGACCACCACGAGGAGGGCGGAATCGGCGACGCCGTCCTCGACGGGTTCCTCGACGGCAGGCCCGTGCCGCGGCTGGTGCGCCTCGCCGTCCGCGACATGCCGGGCTCGGCATCCCCGGACGAGCAGCTGCACGCCGCGGGCATCGACGCCGAGTCGATCGCCGCGGCCGGGAAGCTGCTGGTGGAGGAGGCGGTCGTGCGGTGAGCGACGACGCCGCACGCACCGTACAGGCCGGGCGCCGCACGGTGGAGGTGCACCGGGCCGACAAGGTGCTCTTCCCCGGTGAGGGCCGTGCGAAGGAGTACACCAAGGGCGACCTCGTGGACTACTACCGGTCCGCCGCCCCGTTCCTGCTGCCCCATCTGCGCGGCCGTCCGCTGATGCTGGAACGGCACCCCGACGGCGTCGACGGGCCCCGTTTCATGCAGAAGAACACCCCGGAGAACTATCCGGAGTGGATCACCCGTGTCGAGGTGCCCAAGGAGGGCGGCACCGTCTGCCACACCGTGTGCAACGACTCCGCCACCCTCCTCTACCTCGCCGACCAGGCCGCCGTCACGCTGCACCGCTGGCTGTCCCGGACCGGCGGAATCGACTTCCCCGACCGGATGGTCTTCGACCTGGACCCGGCCGGGGACGACTTCCCGGCGGTGCGCGAGGCGGCCGGGCTGCTCGGGGAACTGCTCGACGAGCTCAAGCTGCCCTCGGCGCTGATGACCACCGGCTCACGCGGACTGCACATGGTCGTGCCGCTCAACGGCCACCACGACTTCGGCGAGGTCCGCGCATTCGCCCACGACGTGGCCGACACCCTCGCCGAGGCACACCCCGGCCGGCTCACCACCGCCGCCCGCAAGAAGGAGCGCGGCGACCGGCTCTACCTGGACATCGGCCGTAACGCCTACGCGCAGACCGCGGTCGCGCCCCTCACCGTCCGTGCCCTTCCCGGCGCCCCCGTTGCCACCCCGATCAGCTGGGCCCAGCTGGACGACCCCGCGCTGCACGCCCGCCGCTGGACCATCGCCGACGCCGTCGAACAGGCCCGCACCGACCCCTGGGCCGGAATTCTGGGCCACGGCCGCGCTCTGGGACCGGCCAGGCGCCGGCTCGACGCGTTGCACCGAGCCTGAATGTTTGGCCAGTGACAAAGGGGCCACCCGGATCACGAGGTGGCCATGGCTGACACAAGAAACACGCAACAGTCGCAAAGCTCACAGAATTCCGACAAGAAGGAATCCGGCGGGTCGAACAAGCGGCCGAATCCGATGGAGGTGCTGCGCCACGCGCGTGCGCAGCTCGCGGAGCTGACCGGCATGTCCGCCGAGACCGTCTCGTCCTTCGAACAGACGGAGGACGGCGGCTGGACGCTGGAGGTCGAGGTACTCGAACTGCAACGAGTGCCGGACACGATGAGCCTGATGGCGAGCTATCAGGTCGATCTCGACTCCGACGGCCAGCTGACGGGCTACCGGCGCGTCCGCCGCTACGAACGCGGACGGGCCGACGCACACAGGCAAGGCGGCCGCTAGGCCGCCGACCCGCTCAGAAACCCATCCTCGAAACCACAGACAAGGAGGCGCGGTCGGCATGACCGTTGTCCCGGCACAGCAGAGCGGCGGAGGGGGCGGCAGCAGCGGCCTCTACGACGTTCTGGAACTCGTCCTCGACAGGGGTCTCGTCATCGATGCGTTCGTGCGGGTGTCCCTGGTCGGCATCGAGATCCTGAAGATCGACGTACGTGTCGTCGTGGCCAGCGTCGACACCTATCTGCGCTTCGCCGAGGCGTGCAACCGCCTCGACCTGGAGGCAGGGCCGCGCAAGGACCCGGGGCTCCCGGACCTCGTCGGCGAGATGACCGAATCAGGCGCCCGCGGCAAGTCCAAGGGCGCGCTGTCCGGAGCCGCGGAGACCATCTCAGACGCGTTCAAGCAGGCACGTGACGACGGCGGCGAGCGGGAGACCCAGTCCCGGCCGCGCCCTCGTAAGGCCACGTCCTCGCGCAGGAAGGAGGAGCAGGAGTGAGCACGTACGTCTACGGCATCACCGCGAGTTCGCATCCGGCGCTCCCCGAGAACCTGAGCGGCGTCGGCGACCCGCCGCTGCCGGTGCGCGTCCTCAAGGAGGGTGAGCTCGCGGCCGTCGTGAGCGACGCCCCCGAGGGACTGCGGCCCAAGCGCAAGGACCTGCTCGCCCATCAGAGCGTGCTCGCCGAGGCGGGCGCGGAGGGCGCCGTGCTGCCCATGCGGTTCGGCAGCGTCGCCCCCGCCGACGACGCCGTCACCGGCGTGCTCGCCGAACGCGCCGACCACTACAAGGAGCGGCTGCAGGCCCTGGACGGCAAGGTCGAGTACAACGTCAAGGCCACGCACCAGGAAGAGGCCGTCCTGCACCGCGTGATGTCCGAGAACCCGGAGATCCGCGCCATGACCGAGGCCAACAGGCAGGCAGGCGGCGGAAGTTACGAGGGCCGACTCCGGCTCGGCGAGATGGTCGTGGCCGCCGTCAAGGCCCGGGAGGCCGACGACGCGGCCGACGTGCAGCGCGCTCTTGAGCCGGTCGCCGCCGATGTGAGCGAAGGCCCCGAGTCCACCGGCTGGCTGGTCAACGTGTCCTTCCTCGTGGACCGTGAATCGGCCGAGCCTTTCCTGACCGCGGTGGAGCAGGTCCGCAAGAGTCACCCGCACATCGAGCTGCGCGTGAACGGCCCGCTGCCGCCCTACAGCTTCGTCGAGCCCGGCCCCGCCCAGCACGCGGGCAGTGCCGCCGGCCCTGGCGTCGCCCAGGAGTGAGGTCGTGGGACTGATCAAGGAGCTGGTCCTGTTGCCCTTCGCCCCGGTGCGCGGGAGCGCGTGGGTGATCGGACAGGTGCTGAGCGAGGCGGAACGGATCTACTACGACCCGGCCACCGTCAGGGCCGAACTCGGCCGGCTCGAAGAGCAGTTGGAGGCCGGCGAGATCGACGAGGAGGAGTTCGACCGACAGGAGGACGAACTCCTCGACCGGCTGGAGATCGGCTTGCGCAGCGGCGGGGCCACAGGCCAAGGGACGGCACTATGAATCGAGTGGGACTGGGCCTCGCGGTAGGGGCCGGATACTTCCTCGGACGTACGAAGAAGATGAAAATGGCGTTCGCCCTCGGCACGTTGGTGGCCGGCAAGCGGATGCACCTGAGCCCGCGCGCGCTCGCGGACCTGGTGTCCCAGCAGCTGCAGAACAATCCGCAGTTCAAGGAGATCGGGGACCAGCTGCGCGAGGATCTGCGCGGTGTCGGCAAGGCCGCCTCCGGCGCGATGGTGGAGCGGCAGATGGACGCCCTCGCCGACCGCCTCCACGGACGTACCGCCGAGGTCCGTGACCAGCTCACGTGCGTGGCGGGGCAGGCGACGGGACTCGGCTCCGACGAGGAGGACGAGAGCGAGGAGCCGGAGGACACTGAGGAGGAGCCTCAGGAGGACGAACCTCAGGACGAGGAACCTCGCGAGGACTACGAGGACGACGAGGACGAGGACGACGAGGAGGAGCCGGAGGCTGCCGAGGACGAGTCCTCGGGCCGTGCGGCCCGGCGGGCTCCGGGCAGGAAGACCGCCAAGAAGACGGCGAAGAAGCCCGCGGCCAAGAAGACCGCACCCGCGAAGAAGGCCCCGGCCAAGAAGGCGGCCAAGCGGACCGCGAGCAAGCAGGCCCCGGCGAAGAAGACCGCCAAGAAGACGGCGGCCGGCAAGTCGTCCGCGGCCAGGGGCGGCGCCCGCTCGGCGCGGTCCCGTCTGCCGAAGGGAGGCGGTGAGTGATGACCGAGACAGTCGGATCGGCGACCTCCGCCGCGCGCGGGGCGACCGACAAGGCCGCCCCCCTGACCGACCTGGCCCACAGCGAGGCCGCGGACCGGCTCAAGGCCGAGGCGCAGGAGTACCTCGCCGCACAGGCCACTCGACTGCTCACCGGCGTCGGCCGCAAGCTCGGTGAGACCACCGGCAAACTCAACGACATCGCGGAGGGCAACAGCCCGGGCTTCGCCAAGCTCGCCCTCGACGGCGGCCGCAAGATCGCCGAGGGCAAGGGTCCGCTGCGCTCCGCACTGGAGCTCGGGGCCTCGCGCGCCAAGGAGAACGTCGTGGAAGCCTTCAAGAACCTCGGTGGGGGCAAGAGCAAGCGCAAGGGCAGGGCCGGCAACAAACCGACGGTCATCCTCGAGTCCGTCGACGTCGGGGTTCCACTGCGCACGGCCTACGACCAGTGGACCCAGTACCAGGACTTCAGCATCTTCGCCAAGGGCGTCAAGAGCGCGAACCGCGCCGACGACACCCAGTCCGACTGGCAGATGAAGATCTTCTGGTCCAGCCGCAGCTGGAAGGCGAAGACCACCGAGCAGGTTCCCGACGACAGGATCTCCTGGACGTCGGAGGGCGCCAAGGGCACCACGAAGGGCGTCGTCTCCTTCCACGAGCTGGGCGAGAGCCTCACCCGCGTGCTGCTGGTCATCGAGTACTACCCGAGTGGCCTGTTCGAAAAGACCGGCAACATCTGGCGTGCCCAGGGGCGCCGGGCCCGGCTCGACCTCAAGAACTACGTCCGCTTCATCACCCTCAAGGGCGAGGCGGAGGACGCCTGGCGCGGCGAGATCCGCGACGGCGAGGTCGTCCGCAGCCACGAGGACGCGGTCGTCGAGGAGGAGCAGGACGGCGAGGAGTCGTACGAGGGCGACGACGAGGAGCGCGACGAGTACGAGGAGGGCGAGGAGCCTCGGGGCGAGGAAGAGGAAGAGGAAGAGGAAGAGGAGCCCGAGGAGGAGTCGGGGGAGCCGGAGGAGGAAGAAGCGGACGCTGAGTACGAGGACGAGGAAGAGCCCGAGTACGAGTACGCCGACGGCGGGGGCCGTCGATGAGCATGGCCAGCCGGATGCCCGAACCCTACGGACAGGGTTCGGGCGCCAACCTTGCCGACATCCTGGAGCGCGTGCTGGACAAGGGCATCGTGATCGCCGGCGACATTCGGATCAACCTCCTCGACATCGAACTCCTCACGATCAAGCTCCGGCTCATCGTCTGCTCGGTGGACAAGGCGAAGGAGATGGGCATCGACTGGTGGGAGACCGACCCCGCGCTGTCCTCCCGTGCCCGCCGCAACGAACTCGCCCAGGAGAACGCCGAGTTGCGTGAGCGGCTGGCTCGGCTGGAGCAGCTTGAGCCCGGCCGTGAAGTGCGCGACGAGAAGGAGGCCCCATGACCGGACTGCGGTACGTCTACGCCGTCTGCCGCCCCTTCGGCGCGCCGTTGCAGGCCCAGTTGAAAGGCGTGGCGGGCGATCCGCCCCGGCTGCTGACCCATCACGGCCTGATCGCCGTGGTGAGCCATGTGCCCGAGCAGGACTTCGCTCAGGAGCCGCTCCACCGGCGGCTGGAGGACCTGGACTGGCTGACCGAGACCGCACGCGCCCACCAGAGCGTGATCGACGCGCTCACCGTCGTCACCACGCCGCTGCCCCTCAGGATGGCCACCGTCTTCCGGGACGACAGCGGTGTCCGCGTGATGATGGAGGCGCGTGAGGACGACTTCCGGCGCACCCTCGACCGACTGGAGGGGCGGGTGGAGTGGGGCGTGAAGGTCTTCGCCGAGACCGAGACCGAGACCGGGGCCGGGAAAACCGGAGAGAGCGAAGCGCCCGCGCGGAAGGCGGCGTCGGGGCGGGACTATCTGCGGCAGCGGCGTACGCGGATGCGGGCGACCGAGGACACGTGGAAGAAGGCCGAAGAATTCGCGGACGAGCTGCACGCGGCGCTTTCCGGGTATGCGGAGGATTCCCGGCTGCACGCCCCGCAGAATCCCGCGCTGTCCGGAGTGTCCGGCCGGAATGTTCTGAACGCCGCCTATCTCGTGCCCCGCAGTCATTCCGAGGAATTCGTGGAAATGGTGGATCGCACCAAGGGCGAAACAAGGGCGGACAGCCCGGCAATACGAGTCGAACTCACCGGTCCATGGGCCGCCTACTCCTTCGCGGGAGAAGAGATCGCGGGAGAAGAGGCTGCGGGGGAGGGGGCATGACCGTCGTCGAACGCAGGGAGATCGCCCTCGTGGACCTGCTGGACCGGCTGCTCGCCGGCGGAGTCGTCATCACGGGGGACATCACCCTGCGCATCGCGGACGTCGACCTGGTCCGCATCGACCTGAACGCACTGATCAGCTCGGTCAACGAGCAGGTGCCGTCGCCCTGGGGGGACTGACGTGACCGAACGCCGCAACCGGCTCGACCTGGAGCCCGACACAGTCGAACGCGACCTGGTCAAACTCGTGCTGACCGTGGTCGAGTTGCTGCGCCAGCTCATGGAACGCCAGGCGCTGCGCCGCTTCGACACGGGAGATCTCAGTGAGGACCAGGAGGAACGGATCGGGCTCACTCTCATGCTCCTCGACGACCGTATGACCGAACTGCGCGAGCGGTACGGACTGCGGCCCGAGGACCTGAATCTGGACCTCGGGCCGCTCGGACCGCTGCTTCCCAGGGATGAACCCGGGAGCCACCGCTACTGAGCTACTGACTCACCTGCTGCTTGCTCAACTCACCACCGATACCAGCGGCCCCTGCTTCCGGACGCGGTCGTGCCGCGCACCAGGAATCCCAGCAGCCACAGCACGATAACCGCAAGCGCAATCCACCACAGTATCTTCAGTGCGAATCCCGCGCCGAAGAGGATCAGCGCCAGAAGCAATACGAGCAGGACAGCAACCATTTTTCCAACCTCCTGCTCACCGGTTATCCCGAATTCGCGGATTCAGGCACCCTTACGGCACAGAATCTCCGCGTGCAGGACGGCGAACCAGGCGTCCTCCTGCGCGCCCCATTCCCGCCAGGCGTCCGATACGGCCCGCAGCTGCTCCGCGGTGGCGTGGGCCCCCTCGGTGGCCCGCTCCGCGTACGCCGACGCCAGTGTCCGGTCCGCCCACAGCCCGCTCCACCACGCCCGCTCGTCCGGCGTGGCGAAGGTCCAGGTGCTGGAGGTCGCCGTGATGTGGGACAGGCCCGCCCGCAGCGCCCAGGACTTCAGCCGCCGCCCGGCGTCCGGCTCGCCGCCGTTGGCGCGGGCCACCCGGCGGTACAGGTCCAGCCAGTCGTCCATCCCCTGGGACGCCGGGTACCAGGTCATCGCCGCGTAGTCCGAGTCGCGCACCGCGATGAGCCCGCCCGGCCTGGTCACCCGCCTCATCTCGCGCAGCGCCTGCACCGGATCGCCGACGTGCTGCAGCACCTGGTGGGCGTGGACGACGCAGAACGTGTCGTCCGGGTAGTCCAGGGCGTGTACGTCCGCGACCGCGAACCCGACGTTCGTCAGGTCTCGTGCGGCGGCCGTGGCGCGGGCCTGGTCCAGGATCCCCGGCGCGTGGTCGACGCCGGTGACGTGACCGTCGGGGACCAGTGCCGCCAGGTCGGCGGTGATGGTGCCCGGGCCGCAGCCGATGTCCAGGATCTTCATGTGCGGCTTCAGGGAGCCGAGCAGGTACGCCGCGGAGTTGGCGGCGGTCCGCCAGGTGTGGGAACGCAGCACCGACTCGTGGTGCCCGTGCGTGTAGACGGCGGTCTCCTGCGGCTTCGACATGGCTGAACTCCCCTGTTCGACGTCCTGTCGGTAGGCATCACCGTACGCCCGCATGTCGAATGGTGAGACCCGCGTTTTGCCATATGGACTGACGTGGCGTCAGTACCGAGGGTTCGGTCACCCGGTCCGAGGTCGATCGGCCCCTCGTCCTCCGGCAGCGCCGGGACCTCGGCACGCTTGCGCGGCGGGTCGAGGCCGGGTTTCGGGCGGGTGAGGGCCACGTCGGGGCTCAGGCCGTGCCGGGTACCCTGAAGTGCCCGTTTCGTGTCCCGCGGGCGCTGACCGACACCCGGAGGGCCCCTGCATGCGTCTGCTCCTCGTACGCCACGGCCAGACCCCCTCGAACGTCGACTTCCTGCTCGACACCGCCGTCCCGGGACCGGGCCTGACCGCGCTCGGCGAGCGGCAGGCGGCGGCGCTGCCCGAGGCGCTCGCCGACGAGGACATCGAGGCCCTGTACGCCTCCACCCTCGTGCGCACACAGCTCACCGCCGCCCCGCTGGCGACCGCCCGCGGCCTGGACGTCCGGGTCCGGGACGGCATCCGCGAGCTCACGGCGGGTGACCTGGAGATGCTGCCCGGCGACGCGGAGCACGGCGCCCTCTACATGAAGACGGTGTTCGCCTGGGCGGCCGGGGACACCGCGCTCCGGATGCCCGGCGGGGAGAGCGGCGCCGAGGCCCTCGCGCGCTACGACGCCGTAGTCGCCGAGGCCGCGGGCAGCGGCGCCGGTACGGTCGCGATGGTCAGCCACGGCGCGGCGATCCGCATGTGGACGGCGGCCCGCGCCGACAACGTCGACGTCGCCTTCGCCGCGGCCCGACCCCTCGACAACACCGGCGTGGTGATCCTGGAGGGCTCGCCGGCGGACGGCTGGAAGGCCGTCACCTGGGCGGGCGCGACAGTGGCCCCCACTGGTGACAGCGGACCCGCGGGGCGCCCTGTGGACGAGACGGCCTGACCCCGACCGGACCTGATAAGGGTTTGCCCGACGACGCGGACCGCCCGCAGAATGCGACCTCATGGGACATCTGGAAGCCGCACACCTCGAGTACTACCTCCCCGACGGGAGGGCGCTGCTCGGCGATGTGTCCTTCCGGGTGGGCGAAGGGGCGGCCGTGGCCCTGGTCGGGCCCAACGGCGCGGGCAAGACGACCCTGCTGCGGCTGATCTCCGGCGAGCTGAAACCGCACGGCGGCACCGTCACCGTCAGTGGCGGCCTGGGTGTGATGCGGCAGTTCGTGGGATCCGTACGGGACGAGACGACCGTACGGGACCTGCTCGTGTCGGTCGCGCCGCCCCGCATCCGGGAGGCCGCCGAGGCCGTCGACAGGGCCGAGCACCTCATCATGACCGTCGACGACGAGGCGGCCCAGCTGAAGTACGCGCAGGCGCTCTCCGACTGGGCCGAGGCGCGCGGGTACGAGGCGGAGACGCTGTGGGACATGTGCACCACGGCCGCGCTCGGGGTGCCGTACGAGAAGGCGCAGTTCCGGCAGGTGCGCACGCTGTCCGGCGGTGAGCAGAAGCGGCTCGTGCTGGAGGCGCTGCTGCGTGGCACCGACGAGGTGCTGCTCCTCGATGAGCCGGACAACTATCTCGACGTGCCCGGCAAGCGGTGGCTGGAGGAGCGGCTGAAGGAGACCCGCAAGACGGTCCTCTTCGTCTCCCACGACCGCGAACTCCTCGCCCGGGCCGCCGAGAAGATCGTCTCCGTGGAGCCCTCGCCCGCCGGCGCGGACGCCTGGGTGCACGGCGGCGGCTTCGCCACGTACCACGACGCCCGGCGCGAACGCTTCGCCCGCTTCGAGGAGTTGCGCAGACGCTGGGACGAGAAGCACGCCCAGCTGAAGAAGCTCGTCCTGAATCTCCGTCAGGCGGCCAGCATCAGCCACGAGTTGGCGTCCCGTTACCAGGCCGCGCAGACCCGGCTGCGCAAGTTCGAGGAGGCCGGGCCGCCGCCCGAGCCGCCGCGCGAGCAGGACATCCGGATGCGGCTCAAGGGCGGTCGTACCGGCGTAAGGGCCGTCACCTGCAAGGGACTTGAGCTCACCGGTTTGATGAAGCCCTTCGACCTGGAGGTCTTCTACGGCGAGCGCGTCGCCGTCCTCGGTTCGAACGGCTCCGGCAAGTCGCACTTCCTGCGGCTGCTGGCCGGCGGCGAGGTGGCGCACACGGGGGAGTGGAAGCTAGGCGCGCGGGTGGTGGCCGGGCACTTCGCCCAGACGCACGCCCACCCCGAGCTCCAGGGCCGCACGCTGCTCGACATCCTGTGGAAGGAGCACGCCCAGGACCGGGGTGCGGCGATGTCGCGCCTGCGCCGCTACGAGCTCACCGGCCAGGCCGAGCAGACCTTCGACCGGCTCTCCGGCGGCCAGCAGGCCCGCTTCCAGATCCTGCTGCTGGAACTGGAGGGCGTCACCGCCCTGCTCCTCGACGAGCCGACCGACAACCTCGACCTGGAGTCCGCCGAGGCGCTCCAGGAAGGCCTGGAGGCCTTCGACGGCACGGTCCTCGCGGTCACGCACGACCGCTGGTTCGCCCGCTCCTTCGACCGCTACCTGGTCTTCGGCAGCGACGGCCGCGTCCGCGAGAGTGCCGAGCCGGTCTGGGACGAGCGCCGCGTGGAGCGGGCGCGGTAGCCGCCGTACGGGCGTACACGGAGGCCCGGGGGCCGGGATGTTCGTAGAGTGGAGGCAGGAAGGCGAGATCCATGGCCCCCGCCCGGGCGCCGCTCGGGACTGTTGCCCACCGGGCGGGTACCCGGACCGCATGGACGAACACGACGAGCGGGGTATCACCATGACCGGAGTCGACCCCAGCCGGCTGGACGACCAGCAGCTCATGAAGGAGCTGGAGACGATCCACCGCACGCGCCACGACACGCTTCTCTACGCCTCCACCGACGCGCTGCGGGCCCACAACGATCGTATGGCCCAGCTGGAGGGCGAGTATCTGCGCCGCAACCCGCGGCGCATGGTGGCGCCGGGTCGTACCCGCGAGGGCGCCCGGGACCGCCAGTGCGGGGAGTCGGCGACTCCCCGCGGCTGACCCGCCGTGTCCGACGGCACCCGCTCAGCGACGAGCCGGCGGCCGGTCCCGGTGCGCCGCGACGAACGCGCGTACGAACTCCGCGCTCGCTGTGCCCGGCGACGTGTCCGTCACCACGCCGTGATCGTCCACCGCACGCACGTCCCGTACGGTGTCCGCCGAGCCGCGCGGACCCTGCACCGTCGAGAACCGCACGAAGACCGGCGTCCGCACCGACGGTCCTAGAGGAAGGCCGCACGGGTGAACTCCGCGCAGGACTCGTACGGTTCGAAGTAGCCGTACGCGCCCGCGCCCCGCGCGTGCACCACCCGCCCCGGGATCCGCTCATGGTCGAAGTGGGTCAGCTTCTCCCTGAAGCGGAAGTGCTCCAACAGGGTCGGACCGCGTTCGCCGGCGGCCGGCGAGTCGTCGGTGTGGTCGACCTCCACGCCCTGGTCGGTGGTGAGCGGTCCGGCCGCCGGGTCGTCGGCGTGGAAGGACTCGCGCTGTTCCTGCTTGCGGTCGGCGGGGGAGGTCATCGGCCGGCCTCCGCGGAGAACACGTGCAGGAACGCGTCGCAGAACGCCTTGAGATCGTCCGGCCTGCGGCTGGTGACCAGCTTGCCGGCGCCGTGGTCGCAGATCTTGACCTGCTCGTCGACCCAGGTGCCGCCCGCGTTGCGGATGTCCGTCCGCAGGCTCGGCCAGGAGGTGAGCACCCGGCCGCGCACGACATCGGCCTCGACCAGCGTCCACGGGGCGTGGCAGATCGCGGCGACCGGCAGGCCCTGCTCGAAGAAGTCCTTCACGAACGCCACGGCCTTCGCGTCCATGCGCAGGGCGTCGGGGTTGGCCACGCCGCCCGGCAGGACCAGCCCGCCGAAGGAACCGGCCGAGGTCTCACCCACGACCTCGTCGACCGGGAAGGTGTCCGCCTTGTCGAGATGGTCGAAGGCCTGGATCTCACCGGACTCGGTCGATACGAGCACGGGCTCGTGGCCCGCGTCCTTCGCCGCCTGCCACGGATCGGTGAGCTCGATCTGTTCGACGCCTTCGGGTGCGGTCAGGAATGCGATACGCATGTGATTCAACGTCCTTTCGTGGCACGCCAGTTGGCTTCGTCGCTCGTGGTGCGTTTCCTCTCGCGCCGCGCCGCCCGCGCTGATCCCGGCTGCCTGGTCCCGGCTCATACGGGGCCCCGGCCGCCCGGCACGGCACGGCTGATCTCGGCGAGCGTCGAGTCCGGGTCCTGCACCTCGGCCAGATCGCCGAGGGTCACCATCCCGACCGGCAGCCCGTCCTCCACGACCGGCAGTCGGCGTACGGCGTATGTGCGCATGAGCGCCACGGCGGCCGCGACGGGATCGTCCGGGGCGAGCAGCACCGGATCCGGGGTGCACACGGACTGTGCGCTCACCGTCAGCGGGTCGAGGCCTTCCGCGACCGCCCGCACCGTGATGTCGCGATCGGTGAGCACCCCGACGACCTCCTGTCCGTCGGCGACCAGGACATCGCCGATGTCCTGCAGCCGCATCAGTTGCGCCGCCTCGACGAGTGACGCGTCCGGGCGGACGGCGACCACGCCCGGCGTCATGACCTCCCTGACGAAATCAGCCTTCACTGTGGGTCCTTCCTCCGTTCCCCGGCCGATGGGGGCGCCGTGGCCGGCGTCGGCATGACGCCGCCCGCAGTACCCCTGAGCCGGAGGCCCATGCGGGCCGGTCCTGTGGGCGGTGGGTACCTCGTCCCGCCGGGCGAGGGTTGGACATGACTCCGGGCCGCCGCCCGACTGGGCGGGCAGGGGGCACGGGGCGGTAGGGCGGAAGGCGCGTCGGGATTCGGCAGCCCGGACCGGCGGGCCGTGGATGCGGTTTCCGCCGGTCCTTCGTGGCCCGTGCCGAGCGCACCGGGTCTACGCGCGCCGCTGCTGCCCGGCCTCGACGAGTGCCTCCGCCAGTTGCTGCACGGTGGTGAAGCGCGTCGCGCGCGGCAGGTGCTCCACCGGCTCGATGAGGGCGTCGGGGGCGTAGGCCCGGCGCAGTGTGCGGGCCAGTTCGCGCGGACCCGCCGGGAACGCGTGACGGCTCAGGTACCGGGTCAGCTCCGTACGGACCGCCGTCAGGGAGGCCCGGGAGCGCCCGGGCGCGACGGGGCCGCCCGCGATTTCGGGGTCGTCGTCGGCGGTGGGTTCCGGGTCGTGCCACTCCTCGGTCCGCGTCGGATGCCCGGACCGGAGCAGACCTTGCAGTTCGTGCTTCATCTCCTCGTCGCGGTGGGCGCTCATCCGGTCACTGCCTCGCTGCATGACTCCCTCCAGATCTTCGGGGGTGGGCCACCGCGTACCCGAAGACCGGAGCCCGACACGGGTTTGCACAGGGAAACGGGGGAGACCCGACGAGAGCCCCCCACCCCATTCCCCGGGAGGGAACGGCCATGATGTTCCTCGCTGTGCTCATCCCGCTCCTCATGCTCGGCGTGGTGCTGGCGCTCGGCCGCTATGAGGAGCTGCTGCTGCCCAAGGAGAAGACCGGCAAGAGCGAGGACGCCCTGGCCGGCCCGCAAGGCACCTAGGGGTTGGTCCACCCCGGTGTTGGTCCACCCCGGGTCCGGTCACTTCCTCGCCGTGCGGGGCGGGAACTCCCGCCCCTTCGCCTTCAGCCCCTGTCACCCCACGGGCCGCCGGAAGCATGCGGCGGTGTTTGTGCCCGGAGGGCGGGGGCAGGCGCAGTCAGAGTGCTTCGGACAGGAGGCACGTCCGTGGGAGTGGCCCCGAGCCGCCCCGGCCGAGCCTGTCCCGAGAGCCCGGCCGCGCTCCCACGGTGACCGTCCAACCCAGAGCATTATCAAGGGAGTTGCGACGCACCATGCCCACCAAAGTGAGCGCGAAGCACCACCCGCACGACGACGCCCCCGACACCGCCGAGTCCTTCCGTGAACTCGCCGTGCTCCCGGCCGGCCGGGAGCGCGACACACTGCGCGAGCAGGTCGTCGAGGCCTGGCTGCCGATGGCCGACCGGCTCGCGGGACGGTTCCGCAACCGCGGCGAGAGCATCGACGACCTGCGGCAGGTCGCGGCCCTCGGCCTGGTCAAGGCAGTCGACCGGTACGACCCCGCACTCGGCAACGCCTTCGAAAGTTACGCCGTACCCACCATCACCGGCGAGATCAAGCGGCACTTCCGCGACCACATGTGGACCCTGCACGTACCGCGCCGGATCCAGGACCTGCGCAACCGCGTCCGGTTCGCCACACAGGACCTCTCCCAGACCATTTCGGGCCGCAGGCCCACCACCGCGGAGATCGCCGAGCACGCGAACATGACCGAGGAGGACGTCCGGGCCGGCCTGGAGGCGCTGGAGAGCTTCACCGCGCTCTCGCTCGACGCCGAGCTGCCCGGCAGCCAGGACGGCTACTCCCTGAGCGACGCCCTCGGCTCCGCGGACCCCGCGCTGGACACCGTGGTGGACCGCGAGTCGGTCAAGCCCCGGCTGGCCGCGCTGCCCGAACGCGAGCGGACCATCCTGTACATGCGGTTCTTCGGCGGCATGACGCAGAGCCGCATCGCCGACGAGCTCGGGATCTCCCAGATGCACGTGTCGCGGCTGATCAGCCGGTGCTGCGCCCGGATGCGGGACCAGATCATGCGCGAGGCCGCATAGCCAGTGCCAGATGGCGGGACACCATGTCCATCGCCTGCGCCTCCGCCATCGAGAACGCCGGGCGGGGCCCGCAACGGAACAGGGTGAGCACCCCGCGCACGGAGCCTTCGGCCTTCAGCGGCAAGCACAGCAGCGACGTGACGTCGGCCTGTACGAGGACGGGGGCGCCCGTGGCGGTCCGGCCGAAGGCGTCCGGGTCCGGCGGACGTATCTGCAGCGCCGGGGACCCGGTCCGGGCCGTCTCGACGACAAGCGGGCAGGTGGCCGGATCCTGTGCTTCGAGCGCCGCCACGTCCTCGTCCGGCGGGGCCAGCACAGCCGTACGGGACAGGCCGCCCGGGCCGGCGTCGGCGATCACCCAGTCGGCGAACCCCTCGTGCAGCACCCGCGCCGCCGCCTCAAGGACGGCCTCCCGATGCGCGGTCAGCAGGGCCGTGGTCATCGCGTCCAGCAGGTCCAGCACGGACGCGTGCCGGGTGGCCTCGGCGAGGTCGGGGATCCGTCCCGTCGGCGGATCCGGCGGCGTGGCGGGCGTGCTGAGCCCGCCGGGCTGGAGCACGACCAGAACCGTCGTGCGCGGCTCGCCGCTCGGATGGACGGCTGCCAGGGTGGCGTGCACCGGGACGGTGGGCTGCTGCTGGAGGCGGACGGTGAGACTGCGGTCGCCCTCGCCACGGGCCACCGCCGCGACCTGGGAGCGGAACGCGGCCCGGTCGGCGTGGCCGAGGAACCCGGTCAGTGGCCGGCCCGTCGCATGTCCGGCGCGTACGCCGGTGAAGGCACTCGCGGCGCCGTTCACCCGCCGCACCACCGTCTCCTTGTCGATCAGCGCCACCGGGAGCGGGAGGCGCTGGAACACGGTGCGCAGCAGGTGCCGCTCCTGCCGGTTCGCAAAGTCACCGCTACGGGCCGCGCCCGCCGCCGACAGCTGTTCGTACCAGGGCTCCAACTGGCCCACCACATGGTCGAGTTCGAAGATCGCCGCATCAAGCACCGTGGGCAGATCCCGGCCGGACATGGATCTCGCGGCCTTCAACTCCGCTACGCGGCGCACGAAATCTTCAAGATCTTCACCGAATTCGTCCGTCTGCGTCATGCGTCGAACCTAGCGCGACTTCCGTCCCCTGCCGCTGTTTTCGGTCCCGGCGAGAGGGAAGGCGGGCGGGGGAGCGGAGGAGTTCACCATGCCGGAAACCGGGCAGCACGCCCGCCGTTGGGGTACGGAGCCCGCCGAGCCCGCTCTTGTGGGGCGGCGGCTGTCGGAACTGGTCGAGGAGGCCGTGCGCTGCACCGTCGACTGCTGCGGAGCGAGCGGCCTGGTGGCCGAGGGGGGCAGCGAACGGCCCGCCGCCGTCAGCCATCCCGACCTCGCCCCGCTCGTCGCCGTACAGCTCCGGTCCGGGGACGGACCCATCCCGGCCGCGCTTGAACACGGGGAGCCCGCCCGATACCCGGACCTGCTGCGCGAGGACCGCTGGCCGGACTACCGTGCCCTGGCGCTCGACTCGGGGGTGCGCTCCAGTGTCACGCTGCCCTTCCGGCGCGCCGGCCTCTTCGTGAACCTCAGCCTCTACAGCTTCCGGCCCGGCGCCCTGGAGGACGCCCCGCACGGGGCCGTCCGGGCGCTCGGCGACCTCGCCCTGACATGTATCGTCCGCGACCGTTCCTACCGGGCCGTACTCACCGAACTCGACCAGCTCGGTTCGGCGCTGCGCTCCCGTCCCCTCGTCGACCAGGCCTGCGGCATCGTCATGCATGTGCTGGGCTGCGACGCGGACGACGCCTTCGGGGTGCTGCGCCGCATCTCACAGGGCAGCAACCGAAAGCTGTACGACGTGGCGTCGGCGGTGGTCGAGCGGCGGGGCCGGGGGCTGGAACGGGACCTGGCCGCGCTGATGAACTGACGGCCCGCGTCCGCACCGTGTCACCCACTCGGGTGTGCCTGTCGCGCGAATGGGGCTCGGCCGCGCGCGTCTCGCCACCGTGCGGGCTGTGATGGGCTACGGGGCACGATCACCGTGCTCCCGAGAAGTCGCCCGTCGAAGGAGCCCTCCCCATGCGTTCCACCGCCCGTGTCCTGTCCGTCGCGGCCCTGGCCAGTGCCACGCTCGGCTTCGCCGCCTCGGCCGCCCTCGCGGACCCGGCCGCGGAGGTCAGTCCGAGCACCGTCTCCCCGGGGGGCAGTGTCACCGTCTCGGTCTCCTGCGAAGCGACCGGCGGCCAGGCGCCCGCCACCATCGACGCCACCTCCGACGCCTTCGACGAGGGCACCGTCCAACTGCAACGCGTCCCCGGCAACGACGAGGAGACCGCGGGCCCCGCCTACCGCGGCACCGCCCGTATCTCCTCGGCCGAGGACTTCGCGGCCGACGGCCCCGACGAGGCGGCCCTGGACTCCGCGTGGACCGTCGACGGCACCTGCCCGGGCGCGCCCGGCGGAAAAGGCAAGCCTTGGAGAGCCACGTTCCAGGGGAACCACGGCGATGGAGGCGGAGGCGGTGGCGGTGGCGGTGGAGTCGACGGCAGTGGCGTAGGCGGTGGCAGTGGCGTCGGCGGTGGCGGCGTCGTAGGCGGTGGTGGCGGGTTCGCGGGCGATGGTGCCGTCGGCGGTGGAGGGATCGCGGGCGATGGTGTCGTCGGCGGTGGCGAGAGCCGGCCCTGCCCCGAGCCGAACGCCGACTCCTGTGGGAGGGCACCGGTCCAGCACGGGGTGGAGGCGGGCGAGGGCGGCACCTTCACCGACTCCGTGCCCGCCCTGGTCATGGGCGGCATCCTGATCGCGGGCGCGATGGGCGCGGCCGCGTACCGGCTGTGGCACAGGGGCACCGCACTGCGCGGCTGACCCGCCGTGTGACGGGCGCAAC
Organism: Streptomyces sp. DF42; assembly: GCF_058267695.1. Taxonomy (NCBI): domain Bacteria; kingdom Bacillati; phylum Actinomycetota; class Actinomycetes; order Kitasatosporales; family Streptomycetaceae; genus Streptomyces; species Streptomyces sp. DF42. The sequence goes on from NZ_CM177859.1 coordinate 8,527,697, forward strand.
TCCAGCGAAAGCCCATGGGCCGGCGGCACCCTGGGTACCCAGAGCCCGACGGCACGACTGCGCGGAGGTACGCATGCGGCGGACGGAACCGGAAGGCCACGGCCCGGTCCGGTACGGGCCGCCGCTGCCCGAGGACGGGCTGCCCGTACTGCCCGCACTGGCCGACGTGCTCGCAGGGGCCGCCGCTCGGGCCGAGGGGGAGCCGATCGGTGGCGGACCCGAGCTGATCGAGGCCGCGGGCGGCTACTGGCGGCGGCGCGGTCTGGCCACCGAGCCGGGCCTCGTGGCCGCAGGCCCCGGGGCGCCCTCGCTGCTGCTGGCGCTGACCGCCGCGCTCGGCGGTGACGTCCTGGTGCCGAGGCCGTGCGCGGCCTGGTGGGCGCCGTACGCACGCCTGTTGGGAAGACCCGTCTTCCATGTCGCGACGCCGGCCGAGTGCGGTGGCGTCCCGGATCCGTACGCGCTCCTGGAGACCGTGCGCAGAGTGCGCGCCGAGGGCGGGGACCCGCGACTGCTCGTGCTGTCGGTCGCCGACGACCCCACCGCCACCGTCGCCCCGCCCGAAGTGCTGCACGAGTGCGTCGAGGCCGCCGCCGGGGAGGGCCTGCACCTGGTCAGCGACGAGACCTGGCGCGACACCCTGCACGAACCGCACGACACCGTGCTGCTCAGCCCCGCCGAGATGCTGCCCGACCAGGTCACCGTCGTCACCGACCTGGCGGGCGCGCTGCTGCCGACGGCCTGGCCGGCCGCGGTGGCCCGTTTCCCGGCCGGCGAGGCGGGCCGTGACCTCCACGCGCGTGTGCTCGACGTGCTGACCGCGCTCGGCGCCCGCGTCGCCGGCCCGGTCGCCGCCCCCGCCGCCCACGCGCTGCAGGAGCCCGAGCCGGTCACCGCGCGGGTGACCGGCGCCGTACGCCTGCACGCACGCGTGGCGGCCGCGGTGCACGCGGCGGTCGTCACGGCGGGCGCACTGTCCCGGCCCCCGCAGGCGGGCCGTCACCTGTACGCCGACCTCGGCCCGCTGCGCGCCGCGCTCACCGCGCACGGCGTCGGCGACGCGCAGGAACTGGAGGACTTCCTCACCGCCCGGCTCGGCATGCCCGCGCCGGGCGGCCACCGCTTCGGCGACGAACTCGGCGCGCTGCGCGTACGGCTGTCCACCGGCACGCTGCTGGGCCGTACGGACGAGGAACGCGCGGAATGCCTCACCTCACCCGCGCCGTTGGAACTGCCACACGTGCAACGCGCGTTGAGTCATGTGAAGTCGGTCTTCGACGATCTCCGCGACGACGCTCAGCGATGGGAGCCTCCTCGATGACGCAACAGACCGAGTCGACCACCACCACGAGCAGCACCGGTTCGAGCGGCACCAGCACGCGCAGCACCAGGTCGAGCGGCACCAGCACGAGCAGCATCACCACGAGTACGACGACACGTACGACCGCCGGGGAAGTCGACGATCCGGCATCCACAGCCCCGTTCGCGCCCCCGTTCCCACCGCTCGCCGAACCCCGCCCGCTGGGCGAGCCCCGGGTGTGGCCGCGAACCTTCCACAACCGCCTGACCGCCCCGCTGCCCGGTCTCAAATCCATGGCCCGGTTCGCCCGCGAGGGCTCCGTCCGCCCCGGGCGTGAGGGCATCGCCGACATCCCCAGGCTCCCCTTCGCACCCGCGCCGCTGCCCCGCGTCGACGCCCGCACCGTCGCCGTCTCCTGGGCGGGACACGCCAGTTGGGTCGTCCAGATCGGCGGACTGACCGTCCTCACCGACCCGGTCTGGTCCCGCCGCATCCTCGGCACGCCCGCCCGCATCACCCCGGTGGGCATCCCCTGGAACACCCTGCCGCGCGTCGACGCCGTCGTCATCAGCCACAACCACTACGACCACCTGGACGCCCCCACACTGCGCCGACTCCCGCGCGACACCCCGGTGTTCGTGCCGGCGGGACTGGGCGGCTGGTTCCGCCGCCGCCGCTTCACCACCATCACGGAACTGGACTGGTGGGAGGCGGCCGAACTGAACGGCGTCCGCTTCGACTTCGTCCCCGCCCACCACTGGTCCAAGCGCACCCTCACCGACACCTGCCGCACCCTGTGGGGCGGTTGGGTCCTCACCGACCCCGACGGCCTGCGGGTCCACTTCGCGGGCGACACGGGGTACGGCCACTGGTTCGCCCGCATCGGCGAGCGCTACCCGGGCATCGACCTCGCCCTGCTTCCGATCGGCGCCTACGACCCACGCTGGTGGCTCAGCGACGTCCACTGCGACCCGGAGGAGGCGGTACGGGCGGCCCGGGACCTCGGTGCGAGAAGGATGGCGCCCATGCACTGGGCGACTTTCGTCCTGTCCGCCGAGCCGGTCCTGGAACCGCTCACACGCGTGCGTGCGGCGTGGGAGAAGGCGGGCCTGCACCGTGAGGACCTGTGGGACCTGCCGGTAGGAGGATCCCGGATTCTCGGTTAGCCGACGATCAGGAGATGCGACCCAAGGGGCGCGGGGCTGCGCCGATATGCGGCCCCGCCGCGTGGGCGCGATCAACCACAACAAACCCGGGCCCCGCAGCGCACCGTCAGTCGGCAGATCGAACCCGTTTCCACACACTCGGCACCACACTGATGACCACGGTCAACGCAACCGCAGCCGCCACGCCTTCCCAAGGCTCCGGGAACAGGGAACCACCCAGAATCCCGATCAGTTGGTACGTCACGGCCCAGGCCAGGCAAGCCGGCAGGTTGCCCCGAGCAAACCGCCGCAACGGCCAGTTGGCCATAAGACAAGCCAACATCACCGGGATACGCCCAGCCGGCACCAGCCGGGACAGCACCAGTACCGCAACCCCGTGCTCGGCCAACTTCCCCTGAGCCTGCGAGAGCCGCTCCTCCGGCGCCCGCGCCCGGATCGCCTCCAGCCACCGCGACCCGTTCTTCGACCCCATCCCGCGCCGCCCGAGCCAGTACAGCGCCGCATCCCCGAGGAACGCGGCCAACGACGCCGTCACGAACACCAGCGCCAGCGAGAACGGTGCCGTCTGATGAAACGCCACCACCGCCGCCGAACTCACCAGCGCCCCCGTCGGAATCACCGGCACGAGCGCCCCGAACAGCACCAGCAGGAACAGCGACGGATAACCGAGCGCCTGCTGGGTGGACTCCGGCGGCACGACCGTCGCCGTGGCGGCCAGCCACGTCACCTCGCGACCTCCAGCCGCACGCTCTCCCCGTGCCCGAGCCGGTGCACCGCGACCTCGGGCGCGTACTCGGCCGCGAGGCGCACGAACTCGTCGCCGGGCGCGTGGAATTCGTGGGGGCGCACGGCGTCCATCCCGATCGGCCAGTACGTGCCGTAGTGCACCGGCACCGCACTGCGCGGCGCCAGCCGGGCCAGCGCCTGGGCCGCCCGCCCCGCGTCCAGATGCCCCTCACCGAGATACGGACCCCAGCCGCCCACCGGCAGCAGCGCCACGTCGACCGGCCCGACCTCGCCGGCCATGTCGTCGAACAGCCCGGTGTCCCCGGCGAAGTACGTCCGCGCCTGGCCCTCGATGACGTAGCCGAGGGCGGGGGAGCGATGCGGTCCCAGCGGCAGCCGCCGCCCGTCGTGCCGCGCGGGAACGACCCGTACGACGACCTCGCCGGCCGTCACCCGGTCCCCGGGAGCCACCTCGCTCACCCTGAGATGAGTGAGCCGGCGCAGCCCCGGCACCGCCCGGGGTGCGCCCCGGGGCACCAGCAGGCGGGTGCCCTCGGCGAGCCGCTCCAGAGAGGGAACGTGCAGGTGGTCGGCGTGCAGATGGGACACAAGGACCACGTCCGCGCGCCATGCTCCGGGCGGTGGCAGCGCCCCGCGACGGCGGCGGAGATGGGCGAGGCGCCGGGCGAACAGAGGGTCGGTGAGCAGGCGTATGTCCGAATCCGCGACCGTGCAGGTCGCATGACCCCACCAGGTGATCTCCACCGGCACCTCTTTGCCTCCTTCGCGCGACTCCCCCGAAGCCTACGGGCAGGAGTAGGGTCGGCGCCGAAACCCAGAGGTGAGGGGGACGCCATGGGAGCGGTGCGTGTCACGGCGATCGCGAGTCTGACGCCGCTGGAGGAACTGGAAGCCGATCCCTTCCTGGTGGACTCCCGCAGCCAGCACGCGATGTGCGCGCGCTGGGCCGCCGAGCGGGGCTACATCGTCAGCCGGGAGCTCCTGGTACGCGGGCTGCGGGCCGACCACTGCGTGCTGTGGGACGGCGTTCGGCCGGGGATCGACCTGTTCGTGGCGCCCAGTCGCCGGGTGCTGGAGAGCGCGCTGTCATCGGTCGAGGAATTCGCCGAGGAGTGCGCCCGGCGCGGGGTGCGGGTGGAGACGGTGGGCTCCGCCGAGCCCCGCTACGACGCACAGATGAAGGCACGGGTGCACCGGCGCCTGTCGATGCCGACCGCCGGATACGACGGCCGCTGAAACAGCCCCGCCCCGGACACGGACCGTGTTGTCCGACCCTTGTGACAGTCTGAGTGAAAGCCCGCACCGACGACGGGCCAGGACGTGAGGTGGGCCGGGCGTGCGTAGCGTGCGTTGGCGGCGGGTCGCCAGTCAGGTGGGGCGGAGCGTCACGGTGTGGGCGGTGTCCACGGTCACCATGCTCGTCCTCGCCGGGATCCTGCCGGACTTCCGTCTCCAGTCCCCCGACGGCGAGAGCGCCACCCACATCGCGGTCACCGCCGCCGTCGGCGCCGGCGCCTTCGGTGTGCTGTCCGCCCTCGCCTGGCCACTGCTCGTACGACTGCTGCTGCTCGTGCCCGCGCTCGTACTGGGACTGCTCGTCTTCGTCCTCAACGGATCGCTGCTGCTGGTCGCCCTGCGGCTCAATCCGTCCGGCAATGCCGAGGCGGCCCCCGAGACCGCCGTCGTCGTGGCCGCCGTGATGTCCGCCGTGGCCTCCGCGACCGGCGCCGCCCTGGCCGTGCGCGACGACGACGCCTACCGGCGCCGCCTCTACCGCCTCGCCGACCGCCGCCGCAGAAGGGGGCCGGCGGGCCCCTCCACCCCGGGCACGGTGTTCCTGCAACTCGACGGCGTCGGCCACGACGTACTCCTGGCAGCAGTCGCCAAGGGCCTGATGCCCACCGTCTCCGGATGGCTGGAGGGCAGCCACCGGCTCACCGACTGGCGCACCGACTGGTCCAGCCAGACCGGCGCCAGTCAGCTCGGCATATTGCACGGCAGCAACCACGACGTCCCGGCGTTCCGCTGGTACGAGAAGGACAGCCGCGAGGTGATGGTCTGCAACCGGCCGACCAGCGCCGCCGAACTCCAGCGCCGTGCTGTCGAGCGAACCGGTGACGGCGGCCTCCTCACCGCCGACGGCGCCAGCCGCGGCAACCTCTTCAGCGGCGGCGCCGACGAGCAGGCCCTGGTGCTCTCCATCGCCACCCGCCGACGCGGCCGGGAGAACCGGTCCCGTGCGGGCTACTTCGCGTACTTCGCCGACCCGGCCAACGCCGTGCGCACCGCCATGTCCTTCGTCGCCGAGGTCGGCCGCGAGACCGGCCAGTCCATCCGGGCCCGCGCCAGGAAGCAGCGCCCGCGCGTCGCACGCGGCGGCCTCTATCCGCTGGTCCGCGCCTTCGCGACGGTCGTCGAGCGGGACGTCGTCGTCACCGCTGTCATGGGCGACATGCTCGCCGGGCGCACCGCCGTCTACGCCGACCTGGTGGCGTACGACGAAGTGGCGCACCACTCCGGGCCGACGAGCCGGGACGCCGAGAAGGTCCTGGAGCGCCTCGACCGCTCGCTGGCGCTGATCGCGAACGTCGCCGAGCACGCCCCGCGGCCGTACCGCATCGTCGTCCTGTCCGACCACGGACAGAGCCCCGGCGAGACCTTCCGCGCCCGCTACGGCCTGGGCCTCGGCGATCTGGTGCGGGCCGGCTGCGGCCTGCCCGTGCCGCGCAGGGCGCAGCACACCCACAGCGGCGCCGAGGCCCGCGCGGCCGTGCGTGCGGCGCTGCGCCGGCCCGTGGAGGAGGGCGGCGACCAGCACCGCCCCTCCCGCCACTCGGAGCCGATCGTGCTGGCCTCCGGCAACCTCGGCCTGGTCTCCTTCCCGGACGTGCCGCACCGGATGAGCAAGGAGGAGATCGACGCCCGGCACCCGGCCCTGCTGACGACACTCGCCAACCATCCCGGCATCGGCTTCCTGCTGGTGCGCAGCGAGGAGCACGGCGGGGTCGTGCTCGGCGCGTACGGCGCCGAGATCCCGCTGGACCGGCTCGATGAGGACCCGGGCCCGCTGGCGGCCTTCGGGCCCGGTGCCGCCGACGCCGTCCGCCGCACGCACTCCTTCCCGCACACCGCCGACATCATGGTCAACTCCTTCCACGACCCGGCCGGCGGCGAGGTTCTCGCCTTCGAGGAGCAGATCGGCTCGCACGGCGGGCTCGGCGGGCCGCAGGGCAGACCCTTCCTGCTCTCACCGACCGCCTTCTCCGAGCCGGTCGAGGACGGGCGGGAACTCGTCGGCGCGGAGGAGATCCACCGCGTGCTGCGGCGCTGGCTGCGGGAGACGGACGGCCCCCAGATACCCCTGGACACGGAGCCGGAGGAACGGGCCGCCTGAAAATCGGCTGCGCCCGGCAGGCCGGGGGCACACACTGTTCGAGTCGCAAACCCCTCGAACACCCCCAAGGAGCCCCTGCGTTGCAGGCTGCCGTCAGCGTCACTCCCGCCCGTGTCCCCGAACTGCTGCTGGGCCTGGCCACCGTGCGGCCGGTCTTCCTCTGGGGTGCCCCAGGCATTGGAAAGTCCTCCCTCGTCAGGGACTTCGCCGAGTCGTTGGGGCTTACGTGTGTGAGCCTGATCGGTACCCAGCTCGCACCCGAGGACCTCATCGGAGTGCCCCAGATCCGAGACGGGCGCTCGGTGTTCTGCCCGCCGGAGGCCATCGCCCGCGACGAGCCGTACTGCCTGTTCCTGGACGAGCTGAACGCGGCCACACCGGATGTGCAGAAGGCGTTCTACTCCCTCATCCTCGACCGCCGTATCGGCAGCTACGAACTGCCGAAGGGATCGATCGTCATCGGCGCCGGAAACCGGTCGACGGACAACGCGCTCGCCCGGCCCATCGCCTCCGCCCTCGTCAACCGCCTCACCCACGTCCACCTGGAGGCGTCCGCCAAGGACTGGCTGACCTGGGCCGTGAACAACGCCATCCACCCCTGGATCCTCGACCACCTCACCGACCGGCCCGACCACCTGTGGTCCAAGCCGCCGAAGACCGAGGAGCCCTTCTCGACGCCCCGCTCCTGGCACATGCTCTCCGACGCGCTGCACTCCTTCGGGCAGGGGGTCGACGAGGAGACCCTGAAGGTCCTCGCGCACGGCACGCTCACACCCCGGCACGCCACCGCGTTCTGCGGCTACGTCAAGATCGTGCGCAGCCAGTTCGGCATCGAGGCGATCATCAAGGGCGACGCCCGCTGGCCGAACCGCCTCGCGGACCGCGACCTGCTCTACTACCTCGCCGACTCCTTCCGCGGGCGCCTGATCAAGGAGCTGCCGGTCAGCAAGGAGCACATGTCGGCGAACGGCCGGCAGACCGCGTACCGCGCCAAATCGCTGCTCGTGCAGCTCGCCGAGATCTCCGTCGAGGTCGCCCAGACCGTCATCGCCTCCGACGCCGACGGCAACCCCGTCCTGCCCGCGTGGTTCCTCATCGAGGCCGCCCGGGACATGCCCCGGCTGGTGGAGGCGCGCCGGTGAGCAGGACCCGCGGCAAGGGACAGAAGAAGCGGGACCTCGCCGCCGAGGCCTTCGCCGAGGGGATGCGGCTGGTGAAGGCCAATCCGGCGCTGGCGGCCGTCGACTTCGCCGTCTGCCGGCAGGAGGAGTGCCGGTGCGCACCCCGCGACGGCCTCGTGGTCGTCGACTCCGACGGCGACCTGCACGTCCACCCCAGCCGGCTCGCCGAACCCGCCGCCTGGGCCTGGGCCCTCGCGCATGCCGTGCTGCACCTCGGCTTCGGACACGTCCCGGCGTTGAAGGGCGAGCGCACACAGCCCGACCGGTACGACCTCGCCGCGCGCTGCGTCGTCGTCAACCGCTTCCTGCTGAACTTCACCATCGGCACCACTCCCGAGGAACTCCCCGCCTCCTATCCCGACGGCGACGAGGAGCAACTCGCCGCGCGCTGGCGGCGGGACGGTGTCCCGCCCGCGTACGAGCGCTGCGGCACGGCGGGCGACGAGCCCGACCAACTGCTCCTGCCGTGGGCGGGCTGGATGCAGCCCCCGGACCACCAGCTGGCGTTCGCCACCGCGCTGACCCGGACCGTGTCGGCGGCGATGGACATGGCGGGCGGACGCCGCGACTCACTCACCGGCGAAGTGGCCCCGCAGCGCCCCTGGCAGCAGGCCCTGAGCTGGTTCATCTCCTCCTACCCCCTGCTCGGTGGCATCGCGGCCGGCATCACCCTCGTCGCCGACGCCGAACTCACCCGCGCCCACGGCATCTCCGTCGCCGCGGTGAACCCGGAGTCCGGCGAGATCTACATCAACCCCCTGCGCCGGTTCGACGACGAGGAATGGCGGTTCATCCTCGCCCACGAGATGCTGCACGCGGCCCTGCGCCACGGCGACCGCTGCGGCACCCGCGACCCCTACCTGTTCAACATCGCCTGCGACTACGTCATCAACGGCTGGCTGTGCGAGATGCAGGTCGGCACCATGCCGGAGGGCCTGCTGCACGACCCCGCGCTCGCAGGTCTCTCCTCCGAGGAGGTCTACGACCGCCTCGCCGGGGACCTGCGCCGGATGCGCCGCCTCGCCACCCTGCGCGGCAAGGGCCTCGGCGACGTGCTCGGCGCCCCGCTGGGCCCGCCCGGTGACTACGTCGACCTCGACGAGTTCTACCGCCGCGGCCTCCGCCAGGGCCTGGACCTGCACCAGCAGCAGGAACGCGGCCTCCTGCCGGGCGGCCTGGTCGAGGAGATCCGCGCGCTCAGTCACCCGCCGCTGCCCTGGGACGCCCAACTGGCCCGCTGGTTCGACGAGTTCGTGCCGAGCCCACAGCCCGTACGGTCGTACGCGCGCCCCTCCCGGCGCCAGTCCTCCACCCCGGACATCCCGCGCGCGGGCCGCTACTTCCCGCCCGAGGAGATCGCCCGCTGCACCTTCGGCGTGGTCCTCGACACCTCGGGCTCGATGGAGCGCACGCTGCTGGGCAAGGCCCTCGGCGCCATCGCCTCCTATGCCGGCGCCCGCGACGTACCGGCCGCCCGCGTCGTCTTCTGCGACGCGGCCCCGCACGACGCGGGCTATGTGCCGGTCACCGAGATCGCCGGCCGGGTCCGGGTCCACGGCCGCGGGGGCACGGCCCTGCAGCCCGGCATCGACCTGCTGCACCGCGCGGACGACTTCCCGCCGGGCGCCCCCGTCCTCGTCATCACGGACGGCTGGTGCGACGTGCTGAGGGTGCGGCGTGAGCACGCGTATCTGATCCCGCAGGGCGCACGCCTGCCGTTCACCGCGCGGGGGCCCGTGTTTCGGGTGCAGTAGGCCGGAGTGTGATCGGATGGGATCCCAAAGGAACACCCAGAATCTGGAAGGATTCACCGTGGCAACCACGCGCTCCGCACACACCGTCTGGGAAGGCAGCCTGATCGAGGGCAGCGGTGTCGTCAGTTTCGACTCCTCCGGTGCCATCGAGGCACAGCCGGTCACGTGGGCCTCGCGCTCCCAGGACGCGGGCGGCAGGACCAGCCCCGAGGAGCTGATCGCCGCCGCGCACTCCAGCTGCTTCTCCATGGCGCTGTCGCACGCCCTGAACGGCGCCGGCACCCCGCCCACCAAGCTCGTCACCTCGGCGGACGTGAACTTCCAGCCGGGTGAGGGCATCACCGGCATCCACCTCACCGTCGAGGGCACGGTCCCCGGTATCGACAACGACGCCTTCGTCGCGGCAGCCGAGGACGCCAAGAAGAACTGCCCGGTAAGCCAGGCCCTGACGGGCACGACGATCACTCTGTCGGCCAAGCTCGCCTGACACCCGTAGGGCCTCTACGGCCTTCGATGCCGCGCCCCGCCGGTCAGGGGGGCGCGGCACCGTCGTTTCCGGGGTACCCGGCGTAGGTGGGGTACGCGGCATTGACAACAGCCCACTCAAGTTTTGTGCTGGAGTCTGGGAAGCGCCCTGGCGGAAGGGGACGGAGATGGCACGTGCGGTCGGGATCGATCTCGGGACGACGAACTCGGTGGTGGCCGTCCTGGAGGGCGGCGAACCCACGGTCGTCGCCAACGCGGAGGGAGCCCGGACCACACCGTCCGTCGTGGCCTTCGCCAAGAACGGGGAGGTACTGGTCGGCGAGGTCGCCAAGCGGCAGGCCGTGACGAACGTCGAGCGGACCGCGCGCTCGGTGAAGCGGCACATGGGCGACGCGCAGTGGCGGTTCCCCGACGAGGGCTCCGTGGACGGGACGCGCTACCGGGCGCAGGAGCTGTCCGCGCGGGTCCTGCAGAAGCTGAAGCGCGACGCGGAGTCCTACCTCGGCGAGGACGTCACGGACGCGGTGATCACCGTACCGGCCTACTTCGACGACTCGCAGCGCCAGGCCACGAAGGAGGCCGGGGAGATCGCGGGTCTGAAGGTCCTGCGGATCATCAACGAGCCCACGGCCGCCGCCCTCGCCTACGGCCTGGACCGGGGCGAGGAGCAGACCGTGCTGGTCTTCGACCTCGGCGGCGGCACCTTCGACGTGTCACTGCTGGAGATCGGGGACGGCGTCATCGAGGTGAAGGCCACCAACGGCGACACCCACCTCGGCGGCGACGACTGGGACCAGCGGATCGTCGAGTCCCTGGTCAAGAAGTTCAGGGGCCAGTACGGCATCGACCTCGGCAAGGACAAGATGGCGCTGCAACGGCTGCGGGAGGGCGCCGAGAAGGCGAAGATCGAACTGTCCAGCTCGTCCGAGACGACGATCAACCTGCCCTACATCACGGCCTCCGCCGAGGGCCCGCTCCACCTCGACGAGAAGATGACCCGCGCCCAGTTCCAGGAGCTCACCGCCGACCTCCTCGACCGCTGCAAGACCCCCTTCCACCAGGCGGTCAAGGACGCCGGCATCAAACTGTCCGCGGTCGACCACGTCATCCTCGTCGGCGGCTCCACCCGGATGCCCGCGGTCACCGACCTGGTCAAGGACCTCACCGGCAAGGACCCGCACAAGGGCGTCAACCCCGACGAGGTCGTGGCCGTCGGCGCGGCCCTGCAGGCCGGTGTCATCCGCGGCGACGTCAAGGACGTCCTGCTGCTCGACGTCACACCGCTGTCCCTGGGCATCGAGACCAAGGGCGGCATCATGACAAAGCTGATCGAGCGCAACACGACGATCCCGACCCGGCGTTCGGAGATCTTCACGACGGCCACCGACAACCAGCCCTCGGTGGGCATCCAGGTCTACCAGGGCGAGCGCGAGATCGCCGCGTACAACAAGAAGCTGGGCGTCTTCGACCTGACCGGGCTGCCGCCGGCCCCGCGCGGGATCCCGCAGATCGAGGTCGCCTTCGACATCGACGCCAACGGCATCATGCACGTGTCGGCCAAGGACCTGGCGACGGGCCGGGAACAGAAGATGACGGTGACCGGCGGTTCCGCCCTCCCCAAGGACGACATCGACCGCATGATGCGGGAGGCCGAGCAGTACGCCGAGGAGGACCGGGGCCGCCGCGAGGCCGCCGAGACCCGCAACCAGGCCGAGCAACTCGTCTACCAGACCGAGAAGTTCATACGGGACAACGAGGAGCGCATCCCCGCGGACACCAGGACGGAGGTCCTGGAAGCCGTCACGGAACTGAAGGGCCTGCTGGAACGGAACGCGGAGACGGGCGAGTTGCGCACCGGCGTCGAGAAACTCGCCACCGTCAGCCAGAAGATGGGCCAGGCCATGTACGCCCAGGCCGACCAGCCCCCCACCGACACCGGCACCGGCACCGGCACCGAACAGCACACCGCACCGCCGGAGGAGGACGGCGTGGTCGACGCGGAGATCGTCGACGAGGACGACCGCGACACCAAGGGCGGCGCCGCCTAGAACCGCGACCTGTCCCAGCCCCGCCGCTCCGGCCGCGGCCCCAGCCGACCGGGGTCGCGGCTGCGGTGGACCACGTACGGGCGGAACAGGTACTGCACCGGCGCGCTGAACACGTGGACCAGGCGGGTGCAGGGGACCAGAGCGACAGCTTCGACTCGTACACCTGCGAGGAACGCGTGGTCCAGCCGAACCGGTCGCAGCGGTGGCGCCAGATCAGACCGGCGACGAGGAGGACGAAGGCGACGTACGGCAGGACACCCCCAGCGCAGTGTGGTCATCGGCGCACCCCTGTGCGGCCGAGGGGGAGGGCGGCGCACACGGCATCCAGGACGGACGCGTACGGCGTGCCGAAATCGGTGAGGCGGCACCGGAGTCGATCCAGACCGGCGCGGTGTTCCGTCAGCAGGCCCGTGTCGCCGGTGCGCGCCGCGAACTCCAGCACGGCGGGCAGGAAGTCGGGCAGTTCCTCGCCGGTGAACTCCAGGCCGGCGGCACGGTAGACCTCCTTGAAGCGGACCAGCGACATGGCGCGCCGCCGGGTGTCCCCGTCCCGCCACCAGCTCAGATAGAGGCTGTGCCGGTTCTTGGAGTCGAAGACCTGGACGTAGTGCGCGGCCAGTTCCTGGGGCGGTGTGACGGCCGCGTGGTCCACGAACTCACGCAGCTGCGGGGCCGCTTCGCGCAGCAGCGGAAGCCGGGCCCGGAAGTCCTCGTCGGGATAGGTCAGGCAGAGTGCTGCCGCCTGGTACAGCACGGCGTCCGAGGGCATCAGGTCTCCTTCACGTCGGCCGGGCCGACCGGGCCGTCGGCCGCCTCGGCCGGATGGTCGGCGCTCTGGCACGGCGCAGCGCGCGGAAGTTCTCCACCGACACCGGCGGCAGCCGCCTGCGCCCCGGGTCCCCGGTCCCGGTAGAGGGCGTCCGGCTCCCGCCCGCCGGTCAGGCCGATTGCCGTGCGGGTCGGGCGCCGGGGCACCGGGCCGGAAGAAGCGGCCGGCGCGCGACAGCGCCGCTCCCGGCTCGGTGGGCGGTATCCGCGTGGCGGTCACGTGTGTCGCTCCCTTGCTCGCCCTGGCCTACGACGCTAGGGGCGAGCGGGGGAACGGACCCGTTTATGGCAGCCGTACGGGTCAGGGACGAGGGAGAGCAGGGTCAGGGCTTGCGGGCGACTCCCGCGTACACCGGCACGACGCCCTCCGCCTGCACCGCCACGTCCTCGGCCTCCGGACGCCACCCGGTCACCGGGATCACACCCGGGCCGAGCAGCTCCAGGCCCTCGAAGAAGCGCTGGAACTCGGTGATCGAACGGGGGTGGAAGGGCGTGCCACCGGCGCGGAAGGCACCGGCCGCCTTCGCGACGGCCTCCGGATTCAGATCGGGGGTGACCTGCGACAGGATCAGACAGCTGCCCGGGGCCAGCGCCGCGACGTATTTCCGGACCATCCCGTGGACGTCGTCGCCGTCGGCCTCGTCGCCCAGGTAGTGGGTCAGCGCGACCAGCGACAGTGCGACCGGCCGCGTGAAGTCCAGGGACTCCTCAGCCCGCGCCAGCAGGGTGCCGACGTCCCGCACGTCCGCGTGCACGTAGTCCGTGCTGCCCTCGGCGGAGCCGTGCAGCAGAGCCTGGGCGTGCCGCAGCACGATCGGGTCGTTGTCCGCGTACACCACCCTGGCCTCAGGTGCCACGCCCTGCGCCACCTGGTGCAGGTTGGGCTGGGTGGGGATGCCGGTGCCGATGTCCAGGAACTGGCGTATCCCCGCCTCGGCGACCGTGCGGACGGCCCGGTGCATGAACCTCCGGTTGGCCCGCGCCCCGCGTACCGCGGTGTCGTCCAGGGCGAGAATCCTGCGCGCCAGTTCCTCGTCCACCGGGTAGTTGTCCTTGCCGCCCAGCCACCAGTCGTACACGCGGGCGGGATGCGGCCGGCTGGTGTCGATCTGCTGTGCGGCGTCGGAACCGGTCATGCGGTGGCTGCTCCAGAGTTTCGTGACTGAGACTGACTCAGAAGTCCTTGCGGCACTCCCGCAGGAGCTTCTTCGTGCGCTGGGCCGACGCGGCCCGCGCCGTCATGTGGTCGAGGACCTCCAGGTGTGCGGAGACCTCCGGGCGCGAGTCGAGGTACAGGGCCCCGGTCAGGTACTCGGTGAAGACCATGTCGGGCAGCTCCGGTTCGCCGAAGCGGAACAGCGTGAAGGGCGCGTACGTCCCCGGGTGCGGGCCGTCCTTGAACTCGGCGATCTGCAGCGTGACCCGGTCGCGGTCGGCGAAGTCCAGCAGCTTGTCCAGCTGTTCGCGCATCACCTCGCCCCGGATGCTCACCGGCCGCCGCAAAACCGTTTCGTCCATGATCACCCACAGGTGGGGCGGATCCGGGCGATCCAGGAGCCGCTGGCGGGCCATCCGCAGGGACACATGCCGCTCGATGGTCTCCGGTCCGGTCTGCCCGACCGTTCCCGCCTCCATCACGGCATGCGCGTACTCCTCGGTCTGCAGCAGTCCGGGTACGAAGTGCGGCTCGTAGGAGCGGACGATGGTCGCGGCGCCCTCAAGGCTCACATAGAGGCTGAACCAGTCCGGCAGCACGTCGTGGAACCGCTGCCACCAGCCCGGCCGGTTCGCCTCTTCGGCGAGGGCGACGAACGCGGCCGCCTCGTCGTCCGGGACGCCGTACGTCTCCAGCAGCACCTGGACGTACGGGATCTTCAGGGCGACCTCGGCCATCTCCATCCGCCGTACGGTCGCGGGGGCCACCCGCAGGACGCGAGCGGCCTCCTCACGTTTGAGCCGGGCCGTCTCCCGCAGCTCCTGCAGACGCTTGCCGAGGACCACCTGACCGACGGTGGGCGCGGGACGCCGCTCGCTCACGCCACGCCTCCCCTACGCGCCGAAGTATGCGCGAGCAGTGTGCCATGTTCCGGTGCCGGTCTCACGGGATCGCGGGTGAGGCGCTCGCCACGTGGGCGCCGGCGGGGCCGGCCGGTGCCGTATCGCCCCTACGGATTACCTCTCGGGTAATCGACCGTCGCGGCGCCGGGCGGGATGGTGGTGGCACCGGGTTCCGGGGCGGCGCACTCCGGTCCGGAACCCGGGTCCAAGCTGCCACGATCCCGCTTGGACGGAGGATGATGCGCCATGTCCGCGACCCGCACACCGCGGCCCGTCGGTCTGTCGGTGCCGGCTCGGGAGGGCACGTCAGGGGAGCAGTGACTGAAGGTACTTGACCGTCGCCGGGTCGGCCGGGAGGAACGTCTCGATGGCCAGCTCGGCGACCGTCACGTCCATGGGCGTGTTGAAGGTGGAGATGGAGGAGATGAAGGACAGCGTCCGGCCCTCGTGCTCGACCTGCATCGGCAGGGCGAAGCAGGGGACCGGATCCGCCGGTTCGTGCCCGGGCTCCGCCTCCCGCACCGGGTAGGCCGCCACCTCCTCGTACAGCGCACGCAACGGCGCCGACCGGTGCAGCGCGATCTGCCGCTCCATCTGCGCGAGCAGGTGGCCGCGCCACTCACGCAGGTTGCGGATACGGGGCGCCAGGCCCTCGGGGTGCAGCGTCAGCCGCATGGCGTTCAACGGCGGTTCGAGCAGGGACTCCGGGACACCCTCCAGCAGCATCATGATGCCCCGGTTGGCCGCGACGACGTTGTACACCGCGTCGACCACCAGCGCGGGGTAGGGCTCGTAGCCCTGGATGAGGCGTTCCATGCCCTGGCGGAGGGCGTCCAACGCGGGCGAGTCCAGCGGGGTCTCCGGATAGTGCGGGGCGTAACCGGCCGCCAGGAGCAGGGAGTTGCGCTCGCGCACCGGGACGTCCAGGTGCTCGGCCAGCCTGAGCACCATCTCCTCGCTCGGCCGGGAACGCCCCGTCTCGATGAAGCTGATGTGCCGCGCGGAGGAGTCGGCACGCAGTGCCAGCTCCAGCTGGCTGACCCGCCGCCGCTCCCGCCAGGCCCGCAGCAGGGGGCCGACCCCTTTGCCGTCGGAGCTGGCTGCGGATGCCGGGTGTCCGGTCGCGACAGTGGTCATACGTACGACCGTAGCCGAGGAGCGGGCGCGGGTCCCCCCGCTCGCCTCTCCCCGCCCGCCGGCGATCTCGGTGCCGTGTGTGTCCGCGGCCCCGTCATCGGGCACCCCCTTACTGACCAGGGCCGTCGTGGCACGGCTGTGGCAGGCTGAGGACATACCCCCAGGAAGGAGCGATGTCATGGCCGTCGAACCGCTGTCGCAGAAGGAGATCGAGGACCGGCTCGCCGAGCTGCCGGGCTGGTCCCTCGACGGGGACCGCATCACCCGTTCCTACCGGCTCGGCACGCACTTCGCAGCGACGGCGATGGTCGTGCACATCGCCCAGATCCAGGAGGAGCTCGGCCATCACAGCGACCTCACCCTCGGCTACAACACCGTGTCCCTGTCCGTGAACACGCACAGTGCGGGAGGCAAGGTCACCGAGCTCGACTTCGGGCTGGCACGCAGGGTCGAGGATCTGGCACAGGGCCACGGGGCACACTGACCCGCGTGCTCGACTACGACAAGGAAGCCGACGCGTACGACGTCACGCGCGGCGGCGAGCCCAGGGCCGCGGCCGCCGCGGACGCCGTGCTGCGCCTGGTCCCCGCCGACGCGGGCCGGCTCCTCGACCTCGCCTGCGGCACCGGGATCGTCACCAGGCGTCTCGCGGCCGCGCGGCCCGCGACCCGGGTGACGGGCGCCGACGTGACCTACGGCATGGCACGGATGGCGGCCGTTCGCCTGCCGGGCTCGGTCCTGCTGGCCGACGGCCGCCGGCTGCCGTTCCCGGATTCGACGTTCGACGCGGTCACCACCGTGTGGCTGCTGCATCTGCTCGACGAACCCGAGGACGTGCGGGCCGCGGTCGCCGAGTGCGCCCGCGTACTGCGGCCCGGCGGTGTGTACGTCACCACCGTCGACAAGGCCGCCGCACACGACGTCGGCAGCGACATCGACGCCGTCCTCGCACCGCGCCCGCGCCGCCCCGCCCGGGACGCCGGACCGCTCGTGCAGACGTACGCCGCCGCGCACCGCCTGCACCCGGCCGGGCAGGCCCGCTTCCCGGGCCACGGCCAGGGCCGCAGCCCCCGGCTCACCGCCGCGGACCTGCGGCGCGGCTGGTTCACGGTGCTGCCGCCGGGCGACCCGGTCACCGAGCGCTTCGTGGCGCGGATCCAGGCGCTGCCCGACCAGGACCGGCCGCGCGCCGACCCGGAGTTCACCCTGCGTGCCTTCAGGAAGCCGCAGGCCGGCTGAACGTCGGCCGGCCGCTGGTACGTCGTCGCGGGCCCGGGACCGCGCACGTTCCGCGTCGACCAGATCCTCCGACTCGCCCCGGCCGGCGAGGAGTTCACCCGCCCGGACGACTTCGACCTGGCCGCGTACTGGGCGGCGTACCAGCGCGACTTCCACGACCGGCTGTACCGCGGCGAGGCGCTGGTGCGGGTGGCGCCGGGCGTGAGGCCGGCGAGGGCGGTGGACAGCCGTACGGACGACGACGGCTGGACCCTCGCCCGGGTCCCCATCGAGTCCGTCGAGCACGCTCATGGCGAGTTCCTGCGTCTGGGCGCGGACATCGAGGTGCTCCAGCCGCCCGAGCTGCGTGCGCGCATCGCCCGTACGGTGGCCGAACTGGCCGGAAGATACGGCAGCTTGCCGGAAACCGGCGGCGGCTGAGAGTGCGCAGGCCGTCCGTCCTCCTATGGAACACCGGTACGGCCGGCGTTCGGCCGGGGCTGCCGGGGGCGGGATCAATGCCCTTGATGCTGCTCCTCCGCCTGTTCACGAAGGGCTTGGATGAGCGTGGTGACGTGGGGCCGGTCGCTACGACTGATTGCGGCGACGCCTGGTGCCTCGATCCGCCGACGGTCCGCACGCCGTGACAGAAAGGTGGTCGCCCGCAGGCTGCGGGCGACCACCTCGCCGGTCGGTCAGAGGCCGCCCAGCAGGCCGCCCAGGAGACCGGTCACGATGCCCAGGAGGCCGCCCAGCAGGTCGCCCCCCGAGGAGCTGTCGTCGTCCGACGGAGTGAGACAGGCCTCGTGACCCAGGAGGGACACGTGGGTCGTTCCGGCACACGTGCTCGGGGTGTCGGTCGTCGGAGCCGCAGAGGCGCTCGGCGCCATCAGGGTCAGAGCGAGTACGGGAGCGGCGAGGACGGCCGCGACGCGGGCGCTGGTCGACGTGCGTGTGCGCTGCGACATAACTGACCTTTCGCAGGTATGGGAAATCTTCCTTGATCAGGCTCACGCGGTCGGCTGCACTCCGCAACTCGAACATCGCTCACAGTGACCGCGGCCTGGTCAGGTGCTGCTCCCCGTGAAGCCGTAGGCCACCCGCCGCCGCCCGTTCGAAGCCGATCCTCCTTCCGTGCGTGAACGTGCGAATGCCGGGCGACCCCCAGAGCGGGCAGGGGTCGCCCGGCCGGTGGGTCCCGCCGTCGGGTGGCGGGACCGCGGACGCGGAGCCTTCAAGCGCTTCCGCGGAGCCGTGACGGACCTGCGGTCACGTAACGGCCCAACCCGCGGAGCGCTCGGCGGGGGCTATTCGAGAAGCTCCGCGTACGAGCCCATGGCCATGGCGATGTCCGCCTGGGCCCAGAACCGGTGATACGTGAACGACGGCGCGGCCCCGCCCGCAAGATACGCCTCGATCTTCGACCAGGCAGGGTCGTTCTTGTAGAAGGACCGCAGTGAGGCGAACGTCGACGAGGAGTTGATCGCGTCCCCGTTCGGCATCTTGCCGCTCCAGCCGTTCGGCACGTACACCGTGTCGTTGAAGCGGTTGTAGTCGGCGCGGGTCTCCGGCGCGGCGATGCCGAGTCCGTCCTGGTAGTTGTTCCACATGCCGTCCAGCAGCGCCTTCGCCGTCGTCTTCGCCTCCGTGTCACCGGACTTGGCGGCGTAGTACGTCAGGGTCTTGGCGAACGCGGCCGCCACACCGACGTCATTGGTGTAGTCGGCGACGGTGACGTGAAGTCCGCTGTTGGCACCGGGACTTGACGCGTTCCAGGTGTCGGGCCGGCCCGACCACTGAAGCGTCGCCGGGATCTGGTAGGTGCCGTCCGGATGGATCGTGGTCTTGGACAGCGCCCAGTCGACCCACTTGTCGAGGACCGCCTTGGCCTTCGCGTTGCCCGTCTGCTGGTAGTACTCGGCGACCCGCTCCATCGACCACGCCTGGAAGCCGAACCACTGGTTGGACGGCGGGTCGTGGTAGACGGGCTGCTGGTCGTAGTACATGCCGTAGAAGGTCGGCGTACCGGCCGGCGGGGTCGCGTAACGCCCGGCCCAGCTGTTGGTCGCGCCGCCGGCGATGGCGCCCTCGTCCGACTGCAGCCAGCGGTAGAACTCCAGCTGCCGGGTGAGCGAGGTGCCCCAATCGGCGGCCCCCGTCGAGGACTTGGGCTTCAGGTCGGCGTACGAGCTGAGCGCGTACGCGGCCAGCGGGTTCTGGTAGCCGCCGTGGACGTGGCTGGAGCCGATGCGCCAGGACCAGCCCCCGTTGGTGTCGGTCGCGCCGCCCCAGGCGTAGTACCAGGACAGCAGATAGGCCGAGGCGTCCTTGCCGGTGCCCGCCGCACACGTCGACGGCCCCACGCAGTTGCCGATCTTCTTGAAGTACTTGTCGTACATGGCGTAGCGCAGATAGTCGCCCATCTTCGCGGCCTTGCCGACGGTCGCGGAGACGTCGCTGCCCTTGCCCTGCCCCTTCGCCCACACGTCGGCCCAGTACGCGGCCTGCACCGCACGCGCGTCGGCGTCCGGGGCGTCCGTGTACTTCCACTGCTTGGCGTAGGAGGAGTCGCCGGTGAACAGGTCCAGGTACCCGTTCGTCCCGCCGTACTTGAAGGCGTCGCAGGTCGGCTGCGGCACCGTCTCCCACACCGACTCCTGCGGACCGCGCTGGAAGGTGTTGATGTACGACGGCCCGGTCTTCGTCGGTCCGCCCTCGCAGGTTCCGCCGGGGGTGTTGCCGTAGCCGTAGACGTTGTCGACGTCCTGCAGCCAGTGCATGCCGTAGACGTCGTCGGTGCCGTACGCGGACTTCAGCTCACCCGCGATGGGATCCGAACCGACCGAGACCGACTGGTCCAGCTTCGCCGGATACTCGTTCGGGGTGTCCAGCTCGGGCGCGTACGTCGCCGGCTTCGAGGCGTTGTAGAAGGAGGTGGTGGGCTGGTCGGCGTGGGTCGGGATCATGTACTTCTCCATGAGAGCCCAGGCGCCGTTGAACTTGGACCAGTCACCGGTGACCTTGCCGTACATCGCCTGCAGCCACAGAAGGTAGCTGTAGGCCTCCGACGTGGTCTCGTGGCCCTGGTCAGGGGCCTCGACGATCAGCGTCTCGACCGAGTGGTAGGGGATGCCCTCGGGCGAGAAGTAGCCGTTCGCCGGGTTGGTGATCTTGCCGTACATGTCCAGGAAGCGGGCGTCGTACGCCTTGGTGGCAGCCAGCTCCGTCACCGTGACCGAGGCCTTGGCGTGGCCCGTCGCCGTCGACTCGAAGGTCGCCGAACCGGTGCCGGAGGCGTCGGCGGTGATGGTCACCTTCTGCGCGGTGCTCCAGTTGGAGGGCGTGAAGGTGAGCGAGGCGCCGGCGGTGACCGACAGGCCCGAGCCGCCGCTCGCGCGGGCTGTCGTGACGGTCACGTTCGACGCGGGCTGCGTCGACAGTTTGACGTCATACGTGCCCGACTTGCCCTGCTGGACGCCCAGTTGGGTCGGCGAGGCCACCACGGCGGGACCCGAGGCGACGGTGATGCCGACGGGTGTCGACTCCGCGGACGCACCCAGGCTGTCGTACGCCTTCGCCACCAGCGAATGACTGCCCACGGTCAAACCAGAGGCCGAGAGTGTGAAGGGCGAGCCGGTGTCCGTGCCCAGCAGGGTCGTGTCGTCGTAGAACTCGACCTTGCTGATCGTCGCGCTGTCGGCCGCGGCGGCGGTGGCCGCCAGCGGGACCGCGTCGCCCTGTGTGTAGACGGCGCCCGCGGCGGGGCTGGTCAGGACGGCCATCGGCGGCTGGTGTGCGCCGGCGCAGGCGGTGCCGTTGACCGCGAAGGACGTGGGGGAGGTGTTGGTGCCGCTGTAGGTGAACTGCGCACCGGTGGAGACGGCGGCGCCCGCGGCGATCTTAGCGTTGTACCCGGCGTCCTTCACGCTGATCGACTGGCCGGACTGGGACCAGGTGCCGCTCCAGCCGCTGGTGAGCTTCTGGTTGCCCCCATACGCGTAGGTGAGGGTCCAGCCGTCGATGGCGTCGCTGCCGCGGTTGGTGATGGTCAGATCCGCCGTGAAGCCGGATCCCCAGTCGTTCGTCTTGTAGTCGACGCTGCACTGAACTGCTGCCGCCTGGGCGGGAGTCGTGCCGGTGCCGAGCATCGTGAGCGGAAGAGCGAGAGCTGCCATGGCAGCGGTCCACAACCGCCGCGTGGCGCGGCGTCTCCGTCTGGAGTGCATGTGCTGGTCCTCCTTGCGGCTCGGAAAACAGTGGGGGAAGGAAGGAGCGACAAGCCTTGAACCAGTGGGAGCGCTCCCATAGTGGGGAAGGGGGTGGGGGCGGTCAAGACGGTTGAAGAGTCGAAAAGATTCGACGTGCTTCGACGCAAGTGAGTTGAGGGGAAGTCGGCGAATGTCTGTAACTCCCCTGTCCTTTGCCGTCACTTGGCGCTAGCTTCGTTGACACCAGTGGGAGCGATTCCATCAGTCGACGCGTCCGTCACGGCGCGCCCGAACTGCAAGGAGTCGCTCATGCGACACCCCCCGCGTTCATGTCTTTTAGCCGTTGCCGCGGCCGTGGCCCTGGTGGGCACGGCGGTCGCACCGGTCGTCTCGGCACAGGGAGCCACGCCCTCCTGCTCGGTGGAGTACTCCGTCACCGGCCAGTGGGACACCGGCTTCCAGGGTGCCGTGACCATCACCAACAACAGGGCGGCCGTGAGCAGTTGGAGCCTCGGTTTCGACCTCGCGGACGGCCAGAAGGTCAGCCAGGGCTGGAACGCCAAGTGGTCCCAGTCCGGCACGACGGTCACTGCGACCAACGAGAGCTACAACGGCGCGCTGGCAACCGGCGCGAGCGTCAGCGCCGGGTTCCTCGCCTCCCGGTCGGGGAGCAACACCCTACCGACGTCGTTCACGCTCAACGGGACAACGTGCAACGTCGATTCGGAGCCGACGCCGACCGAGCCTCCGGGTTCGGGTGACGCGGCGGCACCCGCCCTGCACGTCTCGGGGAACAAGCTCGTGGACGCCGCGGGCGCGACCCGACGGCTGCTCGGCGTCAACCGCTCCGGCGGCGAGTTCATGTGCGTGCAGGGCCGTGGCATCTTCGACGGGCCGGTCGACGACGCCGCGATCCGGGCGATCGCCGACTGGAAGGCGAACGCCGTCCGCATCCCGCTCAACGAGGAGTGCTGGCTGGGACTTTCCAACATCCAGCCGCAGTACGGCGGCACCGACTACGTCAACGCGGTCAAGGACCTGGTGGCCCGCGTCGAGGCGCACGGCATGACGCCGATCGTCGAACTGCACTGGACCCACGGCCAGTACACCGGCAACTCGGCGGGCTGCCCCGACGTGCACGCCACCTGCCAGAAGCCGATGCCCGACATGCAGTACGCCCCGTCCTTCTGGTCCTCGGTGGCCGGCACCTTCAAGAACGACCCCGCGGTGGCCTTCGACCTGTTCAACGAGCCCTACCCGGACCGTGCCACCTCCACGACCACCCAGGCGTGGCAGTGCTGGCGCGACGGCGGCACCTGCCCCGGCATCGGGTACGAGGTCGCCGGAATGCAGGATCTCGTCGACGCCGTGCGAGGCACGGGCGCCCGGAACGTCATCCTGGCCGGCGGTCTGGCGTACTCGAACGACCTCGGCCAATGGCTCACGTACAAGCCCGCCGACCCGACGGGCAATCTCGTCGCCGCCTTCCACGTCTACAACTTCAACACCTGCGCGAGTGAGAGCTGCTGGAACTCCACCCTGGCTCCGGTGGCGGCCCAAGTGCCGCTGGTGGCAGGGGAGATCGGCGAGAACACCTGCGCGCACTCCTTCGTCGACCGGGTCATGAAGTGGTTCGACGACCGGAGCCTGTCCTACCTCGGCTGGACCTGGAACACCTGGGACTGCTCCTCCGGCCCCTCACTCATCTCCGACTACGACGGCACTCCCACGTCGTACGGCATCGGGCTGCGCGACCACCTGCGCGCCCTGAACGGATAGTCCCCCGACCAGACCCGAAAGCCTCGACAAGCCCCTACAAGAAGGCAGGAACCCGCACTCATGAGTCGTACCAGAACAGCATTACTCGCCTCCCTGGCGCTGGTCGCCTCGGCCGCCGGAACCGCGACGGCCGTCGTCTCCACAGACGTCGGCGTGGCCGCCGTCCCCTGCACCGTCGACTACAAGGTGCAGAACCAGTGGGACACCGGCTTCACCGCCGCCGTGACGGTCACCAACAACAGTGCCGCCAAGAGCAGCTGGTCGGTGAAGTGGTCGTACGCCGGAAACCAGAAGGTCACCAGCGGCTGGAGCGCGAAGGTCAGCCAGAGCGGTGCCGACGTCACCGCGGCCAACGAGACCTACAACGCGGCCCTGGCGACCGGAGGTTCGGTCAGCTTCGGGTTCCAGGGCACCTACAGCGGCTCCAACGCGATCCCGGCCACCTTCAAGCTCGACGGTGTGACCTGCAACGTCGACTCCACCGGTCCTACGGACCCGACTGATCCGACCGACCCGACGGGACCGGGCACCAAGGTCGACAACCCGTACTCCGGCGCCAAGGTGTACGTGAACCCCGAATGGTCCGCGCACGCCGCCGCCGAGCCGGGCGGCTCCCGTGTCTCCAACCAGCCCACCGGCGTATGGCTCGACCGCATCGCCGCCATCGGCGGCGTCAACGGCGGCATGGGGCTGCGCGACCACCTCGACGCGGCCCTCGCCCAGAAGGGCAGCGGCGAGGAGGTCGTCCAGCTGGTCGTCTACGACCTGCCCGGACGTGACTGCTCGGCCCTCGCCTCCAACGGCGAGCTCGGCCCGACGGAGATCGACAAGTACAAGACGCAGTTCATCGACCCGATCGCGGCGATCCTGGCCGACAGCAAGTACAGCTCGCTGCGGATCGTCACCACCGTCGAGATCGACTCGGTGCCCAACCTGGTCACCAACACCGGCAGCCGCGCCACCGCCACCCCGCAGTGCGACACGATGCTCGCCAACGGCAACTATCAGAAGGGCGTCGGCTACGCCCTCGCCAAGCTCGGCGCGATCCCCAACGTCTACAACTACATCGACGCCGGCCACCACGGCTGGCTCGGCTGGGACGACAACCTCGGCCCCTCCGCCGCGCTGCTCCACCAGGCGGCCACCAGTGAGGGAGCGACCGTCGACGACGTGCAGGGCTTCATCACCAACACGGCGAACTTCAGCGCCCTGAAGGAGAACAACTTCACCATCGGCGACTCGGTCAACGGCACGTCCGTGCGCCAGTCCAAGTGGGTCGACTGGAACCGGTACGTCGACGAGCTGTCGTACGCCCAGGCCTTCCGCAACCAGGCGGTCTCCGCCGGTTTCAACCCCGGCATCGGCATGCTGATCGACACCTCCCGCAACGGCTGGGGCGGCACCGCCCGGCCCGCCGGACCGGGTGCCAAGACCAGCGTGGACACCTACGTCGAGGGCGGCCGCTACGACCGCCGCATCCATGTCGGCAACTGGTGCAACCAGTCCGGCGCCGGCCTCGGCGAGCGTCCGCAGGCGAACCCGGCCGCCGGAATCGACGCGTATGTGTGGATGAAGCCTCCGGGTGAGTCCGACGGCGCCAGCTCGGCCATCCCGAACGACGAGGGCAAGGGCTTCGACCGCATGTGCGACCCGACGTACACGGGCAACGCCCGCAACGGGAACAGCATGTCGGGTGCGCTGCCGAACGCTCCACTCGCCGGGCACTGGTTCTCGGCGCAGTTCCAGCAGCTGATGACGAACGCGTATCCGCCGCTCTAGGCTCCGGCGGTTGCGCTGCGTCCGCCGGGGTCAGCCCTCCTGGGCCAGGCCCCGGCGGATGGCGAACTCCACCGGTGAGTAGTCGCCGTCCGGGCGCTGAAGGTCACAGGGAACCGCGGGGTACAGCGGCGGCTGTGCCATGAAGCGGGGACGCGTGCCGTGATGCGGCTGGGCGGCGTGCACCAGGAACGGGTGGCAGAGGTAGACGTCGCCCGGGCGACCGGTGGCGTAGGCGAGAGGACGGTCGGCCGAGGCCGCGTCGACCTTCGGGCCGAGCTCCAGGAACGACGCGCCCTCGTCGCCGTACGGCTCCAGTACCGAGGGCACGTCGAGGTGTGAGCCGACCCGGACGCGAGTCGGGGCGTCGGCCTCGGTGACCTCGCTGAAGAGGAACAGCATGAGCAGGGCGCGCTCCCTGGACCGCAGGTTGGTATGCCACAGGGTGGCGCCTTCGGGGAGGTAGCTCCCCTCGATGTGCCAGCCCGTGTCGGCGGGTTCCTCCTCGTGCGGGAACCGGAGCGGGAAGGTGCCGAGCGAGTAGCGCGGCGCCCAGCGGCGCTCGCCCACCAGCAGGTCGAACGCCTCATGCAGGACAGGGGAGTTGACGCGGCCGCGAACGGGCCCTGCGCCATCCCGGCCACCCGCACTACCGGGTCCTTCCAGGTGCGGGGGTCCTCGCGGTCGTATCCCGTCTCCCGCCACAGCAGCCGCGCACAGTCCTCGGCGACCCGCGGCGGAAACGCTCCCTCGATCTTCACGAACCCGTCCTCGAGGAAGTTCTCCACCAGCCTGTCATCCATCGGGCCATCGTCGGCGACCGTCCTCGGACCACGCACCTCATTTTCCGGCGTGCTCCATCCCCGCGTTTCTCGCCGCGCTTTTTTGCTGCCTCGGCAATGGCACTGGCCGCGCCCCGGTGCGTCGGCGCACGCTGGGCCGGACGCGGACGAGAGGCTGACCACCATGGCGCACGCACACCACCACGGACACGGCGAGCACGACCACACCGACATCGACTGGGCCGAGATGGCCCCACTGCTGGAGTCGCAGGCCGAGCTCATGACGTCCCTGTACGAACGGGCCATGGCCTGGCTGACCGACAAGCAGACCGAACCGGGGCTGATCGTCGATGCCGGCAGCGGGCCCGGTGTCGTCGCCTGTCTGCTCGCCGAGGCGTTCCCGGGTGCGCGGGTCGTCGCGGTCGACAGCTCCGAGCCGCTCCTGGAGCGGGCCCGCGCGCGAGCCGACCGGCTCGGCGTCGGGGACCGCTTCGGCACGCTCGCCGGTGAACTGCCGGGCGCCCTGGACGAGTTGGCATACCCGGCGGATCTGCTGTGGGCCAGCCGCAGTCTGCACCACCTCGGCGACCAGCGGGCCGCCCTCGCCGCCTTCGCCGCGCGGCTGGCACCCGGCGGCACGCTGGCAATCATGGAGGGCGGTCTGCCCGCGCGCTTCCTGCCCCGTGACATCGGAATCGGCCGCCCGGGCCTGCAGGCCCGCCTCGACGTGCTGGAGGAGGAGTGGTTCGCGCAGATGCGGGCGAACCTGCCCGGCACGGTCGCCGAGGCCGAGGACTGGCCGGCCCTGATGACGGCCGCGGGCCTCAGGCCCACCGGCACCCGCACCTTCCTGCTCGACCTGCCCGCGCCGGCCAAGGACCGTGCGCGTGCCTATGTCGCCGCGTCCCTCTCCCGCCTCCGCGAGGGCTTCGGCGACCACCTCGACCCCGAGGACCGCACCACCCTCGACCGCCTCCTCGACCCGGACGACAAGGCGAGCGTCCACCACCGGCCGGACGTGTTCGTGCTGGCGGCGCACACGGTGCATACGGCGGCGCACGCGATGTGAGCCGTGCCGTATCGCGGCACCTGCGGCTCTTGACTTCGAGAAGGCTCCAACTGATCTACTCCCACCGTCGGTCCGGGACACCGGGTCGAGACACGAGGACGAGACACCGGGGGTGGCCAACTGCTGGCCGCGGAAGGTTGTTGAGTGTGCGTAACCATGAGGGAGTGGTGGCGTTATCAGCATATGAACCTGACGGAGTGGGCGCGGGCGCGGGGGGTGAACCCGCATACGGCATATCGCTGGTTTCATGAGGGCGCCTTGCCGGTGCCCGCGCGCCGGGTGGGGCCGCGCACGATCCTGGTGAACATCGAAGCGAACACCTCACCCTCGGTGACCGGTGGTGTAGGTCTGTATGCCCGCGTTTCCTCGCACGATCGGAAGCCGGACCTGGAGCGGCAGACCGCTCGCCTGTCGGCATGGGCGGCGGAGGCGGGACAGAAGGTTGTGCGGATCGAGTCCGAGATCGCCTCGGGTATGAACGGCTGCCGCGCGAAGGTGAAGCGGCTGCCGGCCGATCCGGCGGTGACCACGGTCGTGGTCGAGCACAAGGACCGCCTCGGGCGGATGAACGTGGAGCTGATCGAGGCCGCCCTGTCCGCGACCGGCCGCCGACTGGTCGTCCTCGATGACGGCGAAGTCGAAGACGACCTGGTCCGGGACATGGTGGAGGTACTGACGTCGTTCTGCGCCCGCCTGTACGGCCGTCGGTCGGCGAAGAACCGGGCGAGGAAGGCTCTCGAAGCGGCGGCCGGCGATGAGTGAGCCGAAGAAGAAGAAGAAGCTCCGCACCATCGACGCACCGTTCGTCGCGCCCGGGCCGTCCGGGGTGGCGATACGCGACCGCCTCAAGCACCTCACCGACGTGGACGACAAGGTGTTGCGGCTGGTCGGTGAACACCTCGGACGCCTCGCCTCGCTGGACCTCAAGAACCGCTGCGCCGACGGCCTGGACCACGACAGCGACACGTGGGCCGCCCGCAAGCAGGGCCTGACGGCCGACTCCTCGTCCCGGTGGGCCGGTTCGATCACGAAGGCCACTCACGATCAGTGGGCGCTGTCCCGCCGCTGTCAGCTCGCCCACATCCAAGGGCTTGAGGCCGGTGTGCGGACGCTGATGCACCGACTGGCGCAGCCGATCGGGGAGAAAGGCACCAAGCGGGCACCCGGCGGATACCGCAGTCGGGGCGAGTGGTGCCACAAGTCCCGCCGTCTGGCGACCCTGGAACACCGCCTCGATGTCGCCCGCGTGGAGCGTGAGGCCGGTGTCGTGCACGTCGTGCGCGGCGGCCGGCGCCTGATCAACAACCGTCACCACCTCGAAGCCGCCCAGCTCGCCGCCGAGCAGTGGCGTGAGCGGTGGGAAGCCGAACGGTGGTTCCTCGCCGCCGACGGCGAATCCGGCAAACGCTTCGGCAACGAGACCGTCCGCGTCACGCCGGACGGCGAGGTCAGCATCAAGCTGCCCGCCCCGCTCGCCCACTTGGCCAACAGCAAGCACGGCCGGTACGTCCTCGCCACCCGCGTGCAGTTCCAGCACCGGGGAACCGAGTGGCGCGACCGGATCGAAGACAACCGGGCCGTGGCCTACCGTATCCACCTGGACGTGCAGCGGGGCCGCTGGTACCTGACAGCGTCGTGGACACGGCCCGTTGTCCGGACGGTCCCGCTTCAGACGGCGCGCTCCGAGGGCATGGTCGGCGTGGACACCAACGCCGACCACTTCGCCGCCTACCGGCTCGATGGGCACGGCAACCCGGTCGGCGACCCCAGGCGGTTCTTCTACGACCTGTCCGGCACCGCCGACCACCGCGACGCCCAGGTCCGGCACGCCATCAGCCGGCTGCTGCACTGGGCCCACCGGTGCGGCGTCAAAGCCATCGGTCTGGAGAACCTGGACTTCGCCGCCGAGAAGACCCGCGAGAAGCACGGCAGACGTAAGCGCTTCCGGCAGCTCATCTCCGGCATCCCCACCGGCAAGCTCAAGGCCCGGCTCGTGTCCATGGCGTCCGAACACGGCCTGTCGATCGTTGCCGTGGACCCGGCGTACACGTCGATGTGGGGCGGTCAGCACTGGAAGAAGCCCCTCACCTCGAAGAAACGAAAGCTGTCCCGTCACGATGCCGCCGGCATCGCGATCGGCAGGCGCGCCCTCGGGCACCCGATCCGGCGACGGACGGCACCGCCCCCGCAGCACCAGAGCGATGCTGTGGGGCATCGGACCGCCCAGGCCGGACCAGGCGCACGAGGGCATGAGGGAACCCGCCCACCCGTCACGGAGCGTGCACACGATGCACGCAGCCGGACGGGGACACAGCGAACGCGGGAGACCAGCGCATCCAACACCGTTCGGGATGCGCAGTTCCAGGAGCTGGCAGCAAATGTCACTCCCGGACACTGTTTAGGAACGGTAGTCATGTTCACTAGCACCGAATCTCCCGTCGCGCTGATCACCGGCGGGGCCACCGGCATCGGCGCCGCCGCCGCGCGGCAGCTGCTCGGCGCCGGGCACCGAGTGGCCGTCACCGGGCGCCGGAAGGAGCGGCTTGACGCGTTCGCCGAGGAACTCGGCAGCCCCGAAGGGCTGTTGACGATCGTCGGCAACGCGTCCGAGTACGCGGATGTGCAGGCGGCCCTCGACAGCACGCTCAAGGCATTCGGCCGACTGGACACGGCCGTCGCCAACGCCGGCTTCGCGACTCACGACACCCTCGCCGACGGTGACCCGGCCGGGTGGACCGAGATGGTGCTGACCAACGTCCTCGGCCCGGCCCTCCTCGTCCGCGCCTGTGTCGACGCCCTCAAGGAGACCCGGGGCCGGATCGTCCTGGTCGGCAGTGTCGCCGGTTTCGTGAACGGGCCGGGCAACATCTACGGGGCGACCAAGTGGGCGGTGACCGGTCTCGCCGAGAACACCCGCCGTCAGGCCACGGAGTTCGGCATCGGCGTCACGCTGATCGCGCCGGGCCGGGTCGAGACCCCGTTCTGGGACGGCATGGGCAGCCTGCCGCCCGGCCATCTGCTGACGGCCGACCAGCTTGCCGAGTCGATCGTCTGGGCCATCCGGCAGCCGGAGGGCGTCGACGTCAACACCGTCGTCGTACGGCCGATCGGGCAGCCCAACTGACCCCGCCGCAAAGGCCGGTCGGGCCGCCCGACGCCCACCCCGGGCGGTTTCTAGTTGTTCCGCAGGAACTGCTTGGCCAGCTTGTCGCCCAGCGTGACCGCCGCGCTGTGGCTCTCGATGGGGGACACCTGCGAGTTCTTGAACACGATGTAGGTCACGCCGGAGTCGGCGCCGCCGGTCTCGGGGTTGGAGTCGATACCGAGAGCCTGGGCGGTGGCGTAGGACGCCTCGCCGATGATCTTCGTCGGTCCGGTGTCGCCGACCACGGCGTACTCCACCTTGTTGTTGTAGATCACCGCGACCACGCCGCCGCCCTTGATGCCGGCCCCGGAGTAGTTCCAGATGCTGCTGGAGCTCGGCACGACCACGTACGGCAGTGAATCGGCCTTGAGCGGCTTGCCGTTGGACTGGTGGAACGCCGTGTCGTCCTGGTACCAGGGGTCGGTGTCCTCGTTGCACTTCGAGGTGCGCTGACCGTCGCAGTCGATGTCCATGTCGGCCTTCCAGAACACCGCGCCGTTCTTCCCGCACACGGGGATGCCGGCCGACGTCTCGTCGTCCGTCCTGTACTTGCCGTTCGAGATCTGCTGACACGACGTCACCTTGGCGAGCAGGTCGGCCGCGCTGACCGAGCCTTCCTGGGTGGACGCGGGTCCTGCCGTTCCGGAGGCGCTGGCGGGGAGCACTCCGGCGGCGAGCAGGGCGGCCCCGGAGGCCGCGGCGAGGGTCAGTGTTCGTATGCGCACTGTGGGGGACCCTTCTGTTAGGAAAGTTTCCTTACTCGGGTCCCGTACAAGGTGGCCCCCTTTGCATGCTCTCGTCAACCCCTCTGGTCCAGACTTCTGTAACCCACCCTGATTGCAGTGATTTGCCCGGAGGAGAAGACTGGCCATATCGAACATTCCAGATAGGTGGCCACTTCTGGGAGGTGAGGTGTCATGTTCGTTCGCACCGTGTACGCGACCGGAGATCCCTCGAAGGTCGACACGGCCCTCAGGGCGTTGAACTCGCAGGGGCGGGACCTCCTGGAGGAGCGTCCGGGATACCGCGGGTCGGGCATCTTCGTGGACCGTGAGCTGGGCAAACTGCTGGCGGTGAGCTGGTGGGAGTCCGAGGACACCCGGCGCAACAGCGATGAGGTCATGCGTGAGCGGCGGGCGTCGCTGCTGGAGCCGTTCGCGGCCACGACCGCCGTCGACAACTTCGAGGCGGTGGTCTTCCATCAGGTCCGGCAGCCCGCGGCCGGCGGCGGACTGCGGCTCACCAGGCTGGAGTTCGACCCCATGGACGCGGACCTGCTCGCCGAGACCTTCCGCGCGTCGGTGGCCCCCAGGCTGGAGACACTGGCCGGCCTGGCCAGGACGTCCCTGCTGGTCGACCGGGAGCGTGGACGCGGCCTGGTGGGCGCCCTGTTCACGGACCGCCACTCCCTCACCGCGTCCCGCGGGGCCCACGCGGCGGCCCGGCACGAGGGCGCGGCCAAGGCGCATGTGACCGTGACCTCGCTGGAGGAGTTCGAGGTCGTCTTCACGGACGTGCGGAGTGACTGACGCGTGCCGGGCGTGACTGCGACCCACCGTCCGGCGTGACTGCGACCCGCGTGCGGCCTGACGGCGGAACGCATCCGGCCGGACGGTGAGACACGTCCGCCCCGCCGCGCGGGAGTCGCGTGGCGGGGCGGACGCCTGTGCGGGGCCGGGGCGGTGTCAGCCCATGTTGAAGGTGGTCGGGTCGGAGCCCAGGCGCCGGTCCTCGTTCAGTGCGGTGATCGCCGCCAGATCCTCGGTGTCCAGGCTGAAGTCGAAGATCTCGATGTTCTCCTTGATCCGGGACGGCGTCACGGACTTGGGGATCACGACGTTGCCGAGCTGGAGGTGCCAGCGCAGCACGACCTGGGCCGGGGTGCGGCCGTGCTTCTGGGCGACGGCGACCACGGCCGGGACCTCCAGGAGCCCCTTGCCCTGGCCGAGCGGTGACCAGGCCTCGGTGGCGATGCCCTGTTCCGCGTGGTACTCGCGGGCCGCGTGCTGCTGCAGGTGCGGGTGCAGCTCGATCTGGTCGACGGCCGGGATGACCGACGTCTCGTCGATGAGCCGCCGCAGGTGGTCCGGCTCGAAGTTGGAGACACCGATCGCGCGGATACGGCCGTCGGCGTGCAGCTTCTCGAACGCCTTGTACGTGTCGACGTACTTGTCCCGCTGCGGGGTCGGCCAGTGGATCAGGTACAGGTCGACGTACTCGAGGCCGAGCTTCTCCAGCGACGTGTCGAACGCGCGCAGCGTGGAGTCGTACCCCTGGTCGGAGTTCCAGAGCTTGGTGGTGACGAAGATGTCCTCGCGGGGGACACCGGAGCCGGCGATCGCCTTGCCGGTGCCCTCTTCATTGCCGTAGATCGCCGCTGTGTCGATGCTGCGGTACCCGGACTCCAGCGCGGTGGCGACCGCCCGCTCCGCCTCGTCGTCCGGCACCTGCCAGACGCCGAAGCCCAGCTGGGGCATCTCGACGCCGTTGTTGAGGATGATCGGGGGGACCTTGCTGCTCACGAGCTTTGATCCTTACGGTTGTCGTCAGGTGGCACTCCCATCGTCAACGATCACGGGCCGTGATGCATTCCTGACGGGAGAATCCGCGGAGGATCCACTGGGATTCCACCGGAACTGACCCGTGAGTCAGTGCCCCGCGGTCGAGGTTGGCCGGAAATGCATCCGACGTCTTCGGTCCGGACCATTGACCGCCGCCCCTTTCTCCCGCAACTCTGGATCGCGCCACCGAACGAGTTCATGAACTCGGTGCATGCATGTGAACACCTCGCGCCTGTCTGGGCATCTGAGACGCATCTGAGACCCCCCACCCCTCAGGGAAGCAGGTACAGCCGCATGAACGAGACGCTTCTTCACGCCCTCCGGACGGACCAGTCCACCCAGGAACTGCCGGAGACATCGGATGAAAAGGTCTGGCGAAGCCCCGGTTACGCGGTCGTGGAGACCGCGCTAGAGGTGACCGCCTACGCACTCGGCGACCACTGACCGGCCGTACGGCGACCGCGCGATGACCGCCACACCCGTGCTTGCCGACGGCGCCACCGCACGGGGGACCGCCGAGTTCCCCGAGCGGCTGCGCGCCGTCGCCGCGGAGCGCTACCACCACCGCCACCCCTTCAACCTGCGGATGCACCGCGGTGAACTGATCGCCGCCTTCGAGCGCCACTACCCCTGGATCGACCCCGACGGCCTCGCCTACTTCCGCACGCGCATCGGGCAGGGCGGCCGCGACGGAGCCGAGGCCCTCGCCATGGTCCTGGACCTCGCCCGCACCCACGAGCAGCAACAACGCGCCCTGGCTGCACTGGAGTTCAAGTGCGACGTGCTGTGGTCGCTGCTGGACGCGGTGGACGCGGTGGACAGGGCGGACGGGCCCGACGCGGTGGACGGGAGCGGGCCATGAGGTGGCGCCCGGTGCTCTCCCGCGGCGTCGTCCTGCGCCACGACCGCGTGCGGGGCACCGATCTGCTGCTGCTCCCCGAGCGTGTGGTCGTGCTGCGGGGCAGCGCCGGCCCTGTCGTCCGCCTCTGCGACGGGACACGCGCGGTGGACGACATCGTCACCGAACTAGGTGAGCGGTACCCCGGCGCGCCCGTCGCGGGCGAAGTCCCCGGCTTCCTCACCGCGTTGAGAAAGGAGGGCTGGCTGACATGACCGTGGAGGCCCCCTGGGCGCTGCTCGCCGAACTCACGCACGGCTGTCCACTGCGCTGCGGATACTGCTCCAACCCCGTCGAACTGGTCAGTCGGTCAAAAGAGTTGGACGCTGGGCAATGGTCCGACGTGTTCCGGCAGGCCGCCGACCTCGGCGTCGTGCAGACGCACCTGTCCGGCGGCGAACCCCTGCTCAGACGTGACCTGCCCGCCATCGTCGCGGCCGCGGACCGCGCCGGCCTCTACACCCAGCTGGTCACCAGCGGGGTGGGTCTGAGCGAGCGGCGCATGTCGGAACTCGCCGAGGAGGGCCTGCGCAGCGTCCAGCTCTCGGTGCAACACGCCGATCCGCGGGTCTCCGAACGCATCGCGGGAGCCCGCTCGTTCGCCGCCAAGGAGCGCTCCGCCCGGCTGATCCGCGCCTCCGGACTCCCCTTCGGCCTCAACATCGTGCTGCACCGCGCCAACCTCGACGCCCTGGACGACCTGATCGCCCTCGGTGTGCAGTGGGGCGCCGACCGTCTCGAACTCGCGCACACGCAGTTCCACGGCTGGGCCCTGCGCAACCGAGCCGCCTTGCTGCCGACCCGCGAACAGGTCGAGCAGGCCCGGGCGTCGGTCGCCCGCCGACGTGAACTCCTGGACGGATCGGTCGAGTTGGTGTGGGTCGCTCCCGACTGGGTGGACGCCACGGCGAAACCCTGCATGGGCGGCTGGGGCGCGCTCTCGCTCACCGTCACCCCGGACGGCACGGTCCTGCCCTGCCCGGCCGCCGCAGCGCTGCCGGACCTCGACCCGCCGAACGTGCGCGACCGCCAACTCGCCTGGATCTGGCGGGAGTCGAAGACCTTCAACGCATACCGCGGCGAGTCCTGGATGCGGGCCCCCTGCCGCGGCTGCGCGCTCCGCTCCACCGACCACGGCGGCTGCCGCTGCCAGGCCCACGCGCTCACCGGCGACGCGACCCGCACCGACCCCGCCTGCCGGCACGCCCCCGACCACCACCTCGTACGCGAACTCGTGCAGGGGCCGCGCGGCGGCATCGCGTACGCCTACCGAAAGGGAGGAACTTGACGTCCTTCTCCGCCTAAAGGCGGGGGAGTCCAGCGGTCGCCCGCTGGGCTTCCTGCTTCACCGACGACCGCCCCGTCCGGGAGGACTCCCGTTGAGGTCTTACACCGTCTCCACAGGCAGACACCGCCAGCCCGGCGGCCAAGATGTTGCGTGCCGCGTTCACATCGCGGTCATGCACCACGCCGCAGTCACACGTCCACTCGCGGACGTTCAGCGGCAGCTTCTCGCGCACCGTCCCGCAGGTCCCGCACAGCTTCGAGCTGGGAAACCACCGGTCGATCACGACGAGTTCGCGCCCGTACCAGGCGCACTTGTACTCCAGCATGGAGCGCAATTCCGTCCACGACGCGTCACTGATGGCGCGCGCGAGCTTGCCGTTGTTCAGCAGGTTGCGGACGGTCAGGTCCTCGATCACGACCACTTGGTTCTCGTGGACGATGCGCGAGGTCAGTTTGTGCAGGAAGTCGCGGCGCCGGTCGGCGATCCGCGCATGGACTTTGGCGACGCGACGCCGGGCCTTGTCCCGGTTCGCCGAGCCCTTCACCTTCCGCGACAGCTCACGCTGCGCGCGGGCCAGCCGTGCGCGGTCACGCCGCTCGTGCTTCGGGTTGGCGACCTTCTCCCCGGTGGACAGGGTCACCAGCGAGGTGATCCCGGCGTCCAGGCCGACCGTCCCATCCGTGGCGGGGGCCGGGGCGATGCTGTCCTGGCACAGCAGGGACACGAACCAGCGTCCCGCCGCGTCGCGGGACACGGTCACCGTGGTCGGCTCCGTGCCCTGGGGCAGCGGACGCGACCAGCGGATGTCCAGGGGCTGCGCCATCTTGGCCAGCGTCAGTTGCCCCTCGCGCCACGTGAAGGCGCTGCGTGTGTACTCGGCCGACGCGCGGGACGTCTTGCGGCTCTTGTAGCGCGGGTACTTCGCGCGCTTGGCGAAGAAGTTCCCGAACGCCGTCTGAAGATGGCGCAGCGCCTGCTGGAGCGGGACGGAGGACACCTGCGTCAGGAAGGCCAGTTCCTCGGTTTTCTTCCACTCTGTCAGTGCGGCGGACGACTGCACATACGAGACGCGGCGCCGCTCGCCGTACCAGGCCCGGGTGCGCTCCTCCAGCGCCTTGTTGTAGACGAGGCGGACGCAGCCGAACGTGCGCGACAGCTCAGCTGCCTGCTCGTTCGTGGGGTAAAAGCGGAACTTAAACGCGCGCTTGACCTGCTGCGTCATACCTCACATTCTATCAGCTCCCATGTGAGTAAGGGGTGTTGGCCGGTGGACGCTGGTCCGCCTTGGCGGCGAACCAGCTCTTCCTGCCCTGCTCCGCAGGAGCTTCGTTTCCTCCCCGGCCTGAAGGCCGGGGTATCAACGAAGGAAGGCCCCGATGAGCCCCAGACGAATGCGGACGGCCCTGACGACCCTCGCGCTCGTCAGCGCTGGCCTGGTCACCCTGCCGGCGGCGACACCGCCTTCGCCCGCCGCTCCCGCGTCCGCGCCCGCACACCGTCCCGCCTCCGCCCCCGACTGGTCCATGGCCGTCGTCGACTCCACCATGGCCCGCTACACGCCGAGCACCATCGGGGGCTGGTCCTACCCCGTGGGCCTCTACCTCTACGGCCAGTACCTCACCTACCGGCGCACTCACGACACCCGCTACCTGACGTACATCAGGAGCTATGTCGACCGGTTCGTGAAGAGCGACGGCTCCATCGACCAGTCCTTCAACAGCCTGGACGGCATGCAGGCCGGCCGTCTGCTGGTGATCCTGCACCACGAGACGGGCCAGGACCGCTACCGCAAGGCGGCGAAGAAGATCCTCGACCGCCTGCGCACCTACCCGCGCACGGGTGACGGCGGCTTCTGGCACGCGGACACCTCCAGCCGCGCCCACCAACTCTGGGCGGACGGCGTCTACATGGTCAACCCGTTCCTCGTCGAGTACGGCAAGGAGTTCGGCGACAGCGCGTACACGGATGACGAGGCGACGAAGCAGCTCTCCGTGTACGGCAGCCACCTGCAGGTCGCGAACGGGCTGCTCAAGCACGCCTACGACGAGTCGAGGAGTGCGAGCTGGGCCGACCCGCAGACCGGGCTCGCCCCCGAGCACTGGTGCCGCGCGGTCGGCTGGTACTCCATGGCGATCGTGAACGTCCTCGACGCCATCCCGGCCGATCAGCCTCGACGACCCCAACTTCTGGCGATATTACGCAAGTTGGCGGTCGGTCTGGAGAAGTACCAGGACCCGGCGACCGGACGCTGGTTCCAGGTGATGGACAAGGGCGGCCGCAGCGACAACTGGACCGAGACCTCCTACTCCAGCATGTTCACCTACGCCCTCTCGCGCGGTGTCCAGCAGGGCTATCTCGATCCGCACTACACGGCCGTGGCCCGCCGCGGCTACCAGGGCGTGCTGGCGAAGCTGTCGGTCGGCTCCGACGGCCGGACGAACCTCGCCGGCATCACGATCGGCACGAACGTCGGCGACTACGCGTACTACATCGACCGCACCCGGGCCACCAACGACTTCCACGGCCTGGGCGCATTTCTGATCATGAACGAACAGCTGCGAGGTGATTAGTGTCATGAACACATCCAGAAGGGTGCTGTTGGGCGCAGCCCTGGGCGGAGCCGCCACCGCGGCCGTCGGGCTGCCCGCGACCACCGCCCACGCCGCGTCCTGGCAGCAGAAGTGGTCCCCGTCCGCGAGCGGTGACGGTCTCGGTGCCTTCGAGACGATCGAGGACGACCGTGCCGGCTCGCACCCGGCCGGCCATCCGCACATCCTCGCCACCGGTGACAACTGGCGCTTCCACATGCACACCGTCGACCGCGACACGTCGACCGACCGCCAGCGCCAGGAGGTCACGGGCCTGCGCAACGGCAGCGGCAGCAACTACCTGAAGTGGACCCAGGGCCAGACCTGGCGGCTCACCTACTCGATGTACATCCCGAGCTCGCTGAAGGCGACCACCACCTTCACCCACATCATGCAGATGAAGCAGCCCGGTACCGGCTCCTCGCCGATCGTCGTGCAGTCGCTGCGCCGGGTGAACGGCAAGCAGACCATCGAGCTGAAGCTCGCCGTCGACGACATCCTCGTCGGCCGCACCGACCTGGACCCACTGCACGACAAGTGGACGGACGTCGACTTCCAGATCAAGGTCGGCAACGGCTCGGCGGGCTCGATCCGCTGGATCCTCAAGTCCGGCGGCTCCACCGTCATCGACGCCTCGAAGACCGGCGTCGACACCTTCCTGGCCGACCGCGTGCGCCCGAAGTGGGGCATCTACCGCTCCCTCGGCGACACCTCCGGCTCCCTGCAGAACACCTACCTCCTGCTGACCAATCTCCG
Source organism: Streptomyces sp. DF42 (assembly GCF_058267695.1). NCBI lineage: Bacteria > Bacillati > Actinomycetota > Actinomycetes > Kitasatosporales > Streptomycetaceae > Streptomyces > Streptomyces sp. DF42. The sequence goes on from NZ_CM177859.1 coordinate 8,565,864, forward strand.
GGGCTACCAGCTCGTGTGAGGAGCAGTCCACATGAAACCCCCCACCGTTCCACGACACAGAGCGGCGGCCGTCGTCCTGTTCGTCCTCGCGGTCGTCCTCGGACTCACCCACCCCGCGGCCGTCGCGGGGCCACGGTCCGCCCCACGTGCCGCCGCCGTCTTCGACGTACGCGACTACGGCGCAAAGGGAGACGGCTCCGCCAACGACACCCCGGCCATCAACAAGGCGGTCACGGCGGCGAGTTCGGCCAGTGGCGGCGGCACCGTCCGCTTCCCCGCCGGCCGTTACAAGTCCAGGAACACCATCCACATGAAGAGCCATGTGACGCTCCGGGTCGACAAAGGCGCCACGATCCAGGGCTCCAGCGCCGACACCTACGACAAGGCCGAGTCCAACCCGTACGACGCCTACCAGGACTACGGGCACAGTCACTTCCACGACGCGATGATCTACGGCGACAAGCTGACCGACATCGGCTTCGTCGGCCAGGGCGTGATCGACGGCATGGGCAACCTGATCACCGGAAACCCCAGGTCCGGCGAGGCCGACAAGATCATCTCGCTGACGCGCTGCGACGGGCTCCGCATCGGGGACGGGCTCACCCTCCGCCGCGGCGGCCACTTCGCGGCCCTCATCAACGGCTGCGAGAACGTCACGTCGGACCACCTCACCATCGACACGGCGAGCGACCGCGACGGCTGGAACGTCATCTCCACCACGGACGTCACGATCACCAACGCCCACATCGAGGCAAACGACGACGCGCTGGTCTTCAAGAGCGACTACGCCCTCGGCGCCAAGCTCGCCAACGGCCACGTACGCGTCAACGACTCCTATCTGTCGGCTCGTTGCTGCAACGCTCTGATGTTCGGCTCCGAGACCTGCGGCGACTTCTCGGACTACCGCTTCGAGAACATCCGCATCGACGGCGCCGACAAGTCAGGGCTCGGCATGGTGTCGATGGACGGCGCGAAGATCTCCGACGTCCACTACCGCGGCATCACGATGAGAGACGTCCACTCGCCGATCATGCAGAAGATCGGCACCCGAAAGCGCTGCGGCAACAGTCCCGGCGTCGGCTCGATCAGTGACATCACGTACGACGACATCACCGCCACCGGCAGCGGCCCCTCCTTCAGTCCGACCCTGTGGGGCGAGACCGGCCACCGCATCGACGGCGTCACCTTCAACAACGTCAACATCACGGTCCCCGGCGGCAACGGCACCCTGTCCACCGCGGTGCCGGGCAACGACCCGAACGACTACAACCCCAAGAGCATCGGCACCCGGCCGGCGTACGGCTGGTATCTGCACAACGCCGACAACGTCCACTTCACCGACAGCTCGGTGAAGTTCGCGGCGAACGACGGCCGGCCGGCCCTCATCGCCAACGCGGCGAGCGGCATCCGCCTCACCCGGTTCACCGCGCAGAGGGGCAGCGACTCGCCGCACGACGTGGGCTTCCAGAACGTCACGGGCTACTGCCTCAGCGACAGCCACACCACCTCCGGCGGTGCGCTGCGGGTGTCGGGCAGCGGGTCGAGCGAGGACTGCGGTGCCGGTCCGGCCGTGAAGCCGCTCGACCTCGACAACCCCCGCCAGGACTTCCTCCGCGCCTCCGTCGGCGGCCTCTTCCTGCACTGGGGCCTGCGCACCGCGTCCGCCCACACCAGCTGCTCCGCCTGGGAGAACGACGTCACCAGCGGCGGCTGGACGCCCCACTACTGGGTGAACGAGGCCCAGAAACTCCACACCCAGTACCTGGTCCTCGCCACCTTCCACAGCCGCCTCGGCTACGCCCGCCCCTGGCCCTCCAAGATCCCCGGCTCCTGCTCCACCAAGCGGGACTTCCTGGGCGAGCTGATCACCGCGGCTAAGGCCAAGGGCATGAAGGTCATCCTCTACATGACCGACGATCCCCAGTGGCACGACGAGGGCGGCCACGAGTGGCTCGACTCGGCCGCCTACTCCGCCCACAAGGGCAGGAACGTCGACCTGACCACCCGCGACGGCTTCGGGCAGTTCAGCTACGACAACTTCTTCGAGGTCATGGACCGCTATCCCGACCTCGGCGGCTTCTGGATCGACAACGACAACGCGTACTGGGAGAGCCACGACCTCTACCAGCAGATCTACCAGAAGCGCCCGAACTACACGCTCAGCAACAACAACGAGGACACGCCGATCATGGACATGATCAGCAACGAGCAGAAGACGGGAATGACCCCCGCCTACGACTACCCGCAGGCGATCTACACCGCCCAACCCCGCCTGACCGAGGCCGACTTCAAGCTGCCCTCGACCGGCGCCTGGTGGTACGACGGCTCCGACCCGGCCGTCGACAAGAAGCTCACGCTCGGCCGGCTGATCGCCAACGCGGGCTCCTCCGTGAAGGCCCTGATGGCCGAGACCGCCGAGGTCAACGGCACCTTCCCCAGCAACCAGGCCTCCTTCAACACCTTCGCGAACTCCTACCTCGCCCCCATCTGGGAGTCCCTGCACGGCACCGAGGGCGGCGGCTACATGTACGGCGGCCTCAAGCCGGGCTTCTGGAACGACGGTGCGCACGGTGTCACGACGATCAGCAAGACGGACCCGAACCGGCAGTACGTGCACGTCCTGACCCCGCCCAGCACCAGCACCCTGCGTATCCGCGACAACGGTTACCGCATCGCCTCGGTCACCAACCTCCGTACGGGAGCGGCGGTTTCGTGGTCGCAGTCGGGAGGCGTGCTGACGCTGACCGGACTGGGCGGCTGGGACCCCTACGACACCGTGTTCAAGGTCGTCACCGCCGGACGGCAGGGCATCCTCACCGGCGTCGACGCGACCGCGAGCACCTCCGCGAGCGGCCACGCCGGGTCGGCCGCGAGCGACGGCGACCACCTCACCTACTGGGACAACAACAAGAAGCTGCCCGCGAACCTCACCTTCGACCTCGGCTCGGCCAAGAAGGTCCAGTACATCGGGCTCAACCAGCGCGAGGACTCCGTCGCCTACGCCCGCTCGGACACCGAGCAGTCGGCGCGGATCAAGGACTACAAGGTGTACCTGAGCAACGACGGCTCGACCTGGGGGAGCGCGGTCAAGACGGGGCAGCTCCCAAGTCGCCGCGGAATCCAGGGCATTGACCTCACCGCGGCCAACGCCCGCTACGTCCGCCTGGAGGTCGACACCACCTGGGCCGCGTCCGGCGACGCCACGCGCTACAAGCGGCTGCGGATCGACGAGGCATGGATCGGCACCAGCTACGCGACGCCCGTGAACGGGGGACATTCATGATCCGGATCAGATCACTCGCGGCGGCCGTGGCCGGCCTGCTCGTCGCCGCCGCCGTGCCGCTCATGGGCGCCGCGCACACGGCGGCCGCCTCCGACAACGGCCAGTCGGTCCGCCCCGCCATGGGCTGGAGCAGCTGGAGCTTCGTCCGTCGCACGCCGACCGAGGCGAAGATCAAGGCCCAGGCGGACGCGCTCGTGTCGGAGCGGTCTCAAGGACCACGGTTTCGTCCACGTCAACCTCGACGACTTCTGGCAGAAGTGCGACTCGAACGGCTTCGTCGTCGACAACTACGGCCGCTGGACCGCCGATTCGGCCAAGTTCCCGGGCGGCATCAGGGCACTGGCCGACTACGTCCACTCCAAGGGCCTGAAGTTCGGCTTCTACGTGACGCCCGGCATCGCCAAGAACGCCGTCACCAGGAACACGCCGATCGAGGGGACCGCGTACCACGCGAAGGACATCGCGGACACCTCGAAGACCGAGAAGAACTACAACTGCAAGAACATGTACTACATCGACTACTCCAAGCCGGGTGCGCAGGAGTTCGTGAACTCGTGGGCCAGGCAGTTCGCGTCCTGGGGAGTCGACTACCTGAAGATCGACGGCGTGGGCAGCCAGGACGTCCCCGATGTGCAGGCCTGGGACAAGGCCCTGCGGGCGAGCGGACGGCCCATCAACTTCGCGCTCTCCAACAACCTGCCGATCGCCGATGCCACCACCTGGCGCAAGCTCGCGAACAGCTGGCGCACCCAAGGCGACGTCGAGTGCTACTGCGGCCCCGGCTCCAACGGCAGCGGCTATCCGCTCACCGACTGGTCTCATGTCTCCGCCCGCTTCAACACGGCAGCGTCCTGGCAGCCGTACGCCGGTCCGGGAGGCTGGAACGACCTGGACTCGCTGGAGGTCGGCAACGGTGATCAGGTGGGCCTCACAGCCGATCAGCGCCGCTCCCACTTCACGCTGTGGGCGATGGCCGCCTCGCCGTTGCTGCTGGGTACCGACCTCACCCACCTCGACTCCGTCGACAAGGCGATGCTCACCAACGACCGGTTGACCGGCGTGGACCAGGACGGCGTCGCCGCGAAGCGGGTGGTGAACAGTGGTGTCAAGCAGGTCTTCAGTAAACGCGAGAGCAGCGGTGACTACGTGGTCGCGCTGTTCAACACCGGAACGTCCGGCAACAGCACGGTCGGTGTGAACTGGTCGCAGGTCGGCTTCAACGGTTCCGGCGACGTCACCGACCTGTGGTCCGGCGCGCACAAGGGCGTGACCGCGGACTCGTACAGCGCAACGCTGCGACCGGGCGAAACACGGCTGATCCGGGTGAAGCCGGTCAACAACGAGAACCCTTCTGCCACCGCGTCGGCCGCCGCGTCACCCGGCATGGCCGTCGCCCCCTACGAATACCTCGGCTGGGGCAACCCGCAGAGCCCCACCTCCGTGATGTCCGCCACCGGTGTCAAGTGGTTCACCCTGGCCTTCGTCCTCTCCGACGGCACCTGCAACCCGAAGTGGGACGGTTCCCGTCCGCTGACGGGCGGCAGTGACCAGTTCACGATCAACGCGATCAGAGGGGCAGGCGGTGACGTCGTCGTCTCCGTCGGCGGCTGGAGCGGCGCGAAGCTCGGCGAGAAGTGCTCCAGCGCCGCCAAGCTCGCCGGCGCCTACCAGAAGGTGATCGACGCCTACAGGCTGAAGGTCCTCGACATCGACATCGAGAACACCGAGTGGTCCAACGCCACCGTCCGTCAACGTGTCGTCGACGCGCTGAAGACGGTCAAGGCGCACAACCCGGGGCTCAAGACGGTCATCACCTTCGGCACGACCACCAGCGGTCCCGACTCCACCGGAGTCGACATGATCAAGCGAGCGGCCGACTCCGGTCTGGCGAACGACGTCTGGTGCATCATGCCGTTCGACTTCGGTGGCACCGCGACCACCATGGGCACGCTCACCACCCGGGCCATGGAAGGCCTCAAGGCCAGGGTCAAGTCGGCATACGGCTACCGCGACGCCGGCGCCTACACGCACATCGGCCTGTCGTCGATGAACGGCAGGACCGACGACTCCGGCGAGCGCGTCCGGGTCGCCGACTTCAAGACCATGCTCGCCTACGCCCGGCAGCACCACATCGGGCGCCTCACCTACTGGGCCGTCAACCGCGACCGTGCCTGCGGCTCCGGCACCGACGGCGACTCCTGCAGCGGTGTCTCGCAGCAGCCCTACGACTACCTCAAGGTCTTCACCCAGTACACGGGTTGAGGGGAACACCCATGAATCTGAAGAGAGTTCTGCCGTACAGCGTGACCGCGGCCCTCGCCCTGCCCCTCGCGGGGCTGAGCCAGGGCACCGCGCTCGCCGCCACCGACTACCAGGCCGAGAACGCCCGGATCTCGCAGGGCACCGTGGCCACCAACCACACCGGATACACGGGCACCGGCTTCGTCGACTACACCAACGTCAAGGGTTCCTCCGTGGAGTTCACGGTGAGCGCGGCCTCCGCGGGCACCTCGGCGGTGACCTTCCGGTACGCCAACGGCACGTCCGTGGACCGCCCGATGGACATCTCGGTGGGCGGCACGGTCGTCGCCTCCGGTGTGTCCTTCCCGGCCACCGCCGACTGGAACACCTGGACCACCAAGACCGTCGACGTCCCGCTCACCGCGGGCTCCGACAAGATCCGCGCGACCGCCACCACCGCGAACGGCGGCCCCAACCTCGACCGGATCAGTGTCGACACGGCGGCCGACGCCCAGGCCCCGACCCGCCCCGGCCCGCCCAGCTGCTCCGACATCGGGGAAGACGCGCTCACCCTGGCCTGGGGTGCGTCGACGGACAACGTGGGCGTGACGGCGTACGACCTCTACGAGCACGGCAACAAGATCGGTGAGGCGCCGGGGAGTTCGACCTCCGGGGCGCTGACCGGGCTGACCCCGAACACCACCTACGACCTCACCGTCATCGCCCGCGACGCGGCGGGCAACACCTCCTCCGCCAGCCCCGTCGTCGACTGCACCACCAAGCCCAGCTCCGACACCACCCCGCCGACCAGGCCGGGCACGCTGTCCGCCGCCGGTGTCACGGTGAACAGCGCCGACCTGACGTGGGGTGCCTCCACGGACGACCGGGCCGTCGTCGCCTACGACGTGCGCAGCGCCGGCACCGTCTACAAGACCGTCACCGCCGGCGCCTCCACGACGCTCACCGGGCTCGCCTGCAACAGCCCGTACTCGCTGAACGTCGCCGCCCGTGACGCCGCGGGCAATGTCTCACCGGAGAGCAACACGGTGAGCTTCACGACCAAGGCCTGCGCGACGGACGGCGGCGTCCCGTCCTCCGTCTCCACCCTCTCCACCGGCTGGACCATCCCCTGGGGCACCTACTGGATGCCCGACGGGAAGACCGCGCTGGTCACCGAGCGGGACGACTTCCGGGTCTGGAAGGTGACCAAGGACGGCACGCGGACCCAGGTCGGCACGGTCCCCAACGCCGTCACCACCAACGGCGAGGGCGGTCTGCTCGGCGTGGCGGCCGACCCCAGGTGGGACACCAACTACTACGTCTACTTCATGCACACCGCGTCCGAAGGCAACCGCGTGGTCCGCATGACCTACGACGGCACGAGTCTCAGCGACTACAAGGTCCTGCTCCAGGGCATCAAGAAGAACCGCTACCACAACGGCGGCCGCCTCCTCTTCGGCCCCGACGGCTACCTCTACGTCTCCACCGGCGAGGCCCAGACGCCCGACCTCGCGCAGGACAAGAACTCCCTCAACGGCAAGATCCTGCGCATGACGACGGAGGGCAAGGCGGCCCCGGGCAACCCGTTCGGCAACTACGTCTACAGCCTCGGCCACCGCAACCCGCAGGGCCTCGCCTTCGACCGGGGCGGCCGCCTGTGGGAAGCGGAGTTCGGCAACAGCTCCAAGGACGAGCTGAACCTCATCAAGCCGGGCGCCAACTACGGCTGGCCCACCTGCGAGGGCAAGTGCAGGGTCTCCGGGATGACCAACCCGAAGGCCACCTGGAACGTCTCCGAGGCCTCGCCCAGCGGCATCGCGATCGTCCGCAACGTCGTCTACATGGCCTCGTTGCGCGGTGAACGGCTGTGGCGGATCCCGATCAACGGCGACAACGAGAGCGTCGGCACGCCGACGGCGTATTACGTGGGAACGTACGGCCGTCTGCGGACCGTGACCAAGGTGCCGGGCTCCGACCAGCTGTGGCTGTCGACCACCAACTGCGACAACAACGGAAACGAGCCGGACGGATCGGACAAGCTCTTCCGGGTGAACATCAGTTGACCGAACGTCGCCTGACGGGGCATCAGGCTCGGTAGAGCGCCTCGACCTCGTTGGCGTAGGCGTTCTCGATGGCCTTCCGCTTCAGCTTCAGGGACGGGGTCAGCAGACCGTGTTCCTCGGTGAACGGCTGGGCCAGTATGCGGAAGGTGCGGATCGACTCGGCCTGGGAGACGAGGGTGTTGGCGGCGACCACCGCGCGCCGCACCTCCGTCTCCAGGTCGACGTCGCGCACCAGCTGGGCGGGGGCCATCTGCGGCTTGCCGCGCATCTGCAGCCAGTGCTCGACGGCCTCCTGGTCGAGGGTGACCAGGGCGGCGATGTACGGGCGGTCGTTGCCGACGACGATGCACTGGTTGACCAGCGGATGGTCGCGGACACGCTCCTCCAGCACGGCGGGGGAGACGCTCTTGCCGCCGGAGGTCACGAGGATCTCCTTCTTGCGGCCGGTGATGGTGAGGTAGCCGTCCTCGTCGAGGGCGCCCAGGTCGCCGGTGGCGAGCCAGCCGTCGTGCAGGGTCGCGTCGGTGGCCTTCTGGTTGTTCAGGTAGCCCTGGAAGATGTTGGCGCCGTGCAGCCAGATCTCGCTGTCGTCCCCGATGTGCACGGTGACACCCGGTATGGGCTGCCCGACGGTGCCGTAACGGGTGCGCCCGGGCGGGTTGGCGGTCGCGGCCGCCGTCGACTCCGTGAGGCCGTAGCCCTCGTAGATCTGCACACCCGCGCCCGCGAAGAACAGGCCGAGCCGCCGGTCCATCGCCGAGCCGCCCGAGATGGCGTTGCGCAGGCGACCGCCCATGGCGGCCCGGACTTTGGAGTACACGAGCTTGTCGAACAGCTGGTGCTGCATGCGCAGGCCCGCCGACGGGCCCGGACCGATGCCCCAGGCCTTCGCCTCGACGGCGTCCGCGTACGCCACGGCGACCTCGACGGCCTTCTCGAACGGCCCGGCCTTGCCCGACTTCTCGGCCTTGCGGCGGGAGGCGTTGAAGACCTTCTCGAAGATGTACGGCACCGCGAGGATGAACGTCGGCTTGAACACCTGCAGGTCCGGCAGCAGTGCGGCGGCGTTCAGCTGCGGCTGGTGGCCGAAGCGGATCCCGTGGCGGATCGCGGTGACCTGCACCATCCGCCCGAAGACGTGCGCGAGCGGCAGGAACAGCAGGGTCGCCGCCTCGTCGCCCTTCTTGGAGTGGAACACCGGCCCCATGTGCTCGGCGACCGTGTCCGCCTCGTACATGAAGTTGGAGTGCGTGATGACGCAGCCCTTGGGGCGGCCCGTGGTGCCCGAGGTGTAGATGACCGTCGCGGTCGAGTCGGGCGTGACCGCCTGACGGTGCCGGTGGACCACGTCGTCGTCGATGTACGCGCCGGCGTCGTACAGCTCCTGCACGGCGCCGGAGTCGAGCTGCCACAGCTGGTGCAGGTGCGGAAGCCGGTCGATGACGGTGGCGATCGTCATCGCGTGGTCCTCGTGCTCCACGACCGCCGCCGTGCACTCGGCGTCGTACAGCGCCCAGAAGCACTGCTCGGCCGACGACGTGGGGTAGATCGGCACCACCTGCGCGCCGATCGTCCACAGCGCGAAGTCGAAGAGGGTCCACTCGTAGCGGGTACGGGACATGATCGCGACGCGGTCGCCGAACCGGATGCCGCGGGCGAGCAGCCCCTTGGCGAGGGCCAGCACCTCGTCCCGGAACTCGGCCGAGGTCACGTCACGCCACTGTTCCTGCTCGTCCTTGCGGCCGAGAGCGATGTGGTGCGGGTCGTCCTGGGCACGCTCGAAGACGACGTCGGCCAGGCCGCCCACCGGCGGTGACAACGCCAACGGAGGGTTGGTGAACTCGCGCAAACCCCGCTCCCCGCTCCTCAGCGTCCTGTAATGAGTGACACTCCGTGCAGCGCCGTGAAAGCTACCCCACACGGAGAGAGGGCGGGAGGGGGGTCGAAGCCGGACGGTGCCCGGTTGCGTGCCGGTCACGGCCGGGAAAATGCCCTCACTTCGGGAAGGGTCGGACAGAAACCTGACGGTTGAGTAAGTTTCGGTCCCCTAATCTCCACCGAATCTGTACGACCGTCTTGCGGCCCCCGCCGCACGTCAGCCGCCTGATCCGCGAGACCCGGTCCTCCCCTCCGTCAGCGAAGGAACGGGGGATAACGTCACACCCTTCGGGGGCGCCCGCACCGTCCTGACCAGGGTGGCCACGAGGGCTCCCGCGACCGTCGCGGTCAGCCCCGCCACCACCGCCGCCGAGTTGAGCCCCGAGGCGAACGCGGCCCGCAGCATGTGTTCCGGAGAAGGCGCCGCGCAGCGCGCCGGCCGCGCCGCCCGGGCGGACGCTGCGGCCCAATACACCTAGCCGGTACGCCGGCGCTGCAGCCGGTCCCCGCCCGCCAGAATCACTCCCGCGAGGGCGTCCGCAGCGCCCTGTGCCGAGGCGCGGCGGCGGCCGTGGACGAGGACGAAGTCGACGCGGCCCAGCTCGGGGAGGCCGGAGCGGTCGGGGACGCGGACCAGGCCCGGCGGGACCAGACCTCGGGAGTGGGCCATCACACCGAGGCCCGCGCGGGCCGCGGCGATCAGCCCGTTGAGGCTGCCGCTCGTACACGCGATGCGCCACTGCCGCCCCTGGCGCTGCAACGCCTCCAAGGCGAGGGCACGCGTGATGCCCGGCGGCGGATACACGATCAGCGGCACCGGGCGGTCGGCGTCCAGACGCAGCCGTTCCGCGCCGATCCACACCAGCTCGTCGTGCCAGACCAGCTCGCCCCGCGGCTCCTCAGGGCGCCGCTTGGCCAGCACCAGGTCCAGCTTCCCGGCGGCGAGCTGCTCGTGCAGGGTGCCCGACAGCTCGACCGTCAGCTCCAGGTCGACCTCGGGATGATCGTGCCGGAAGCCCTCCAGGATCTCCGGCAGCCGGGTCAGCACGAAGTCCTCGGAGGCCCCGAAGCGCAGCCGGCCGCGCAGCCGGGTGCCCGTGAAGAACGCCGACGCCTGCTCCTGCACCTCCAGGATCCTGCGCGCGAACCCGAGCATCGCCTCGCCGTCCTCGGTCAGCTCCACGGAATGGGTGTCCCGGGTGAACAACTGCCGTCCGGTGGCCTCCTCAAGGCGCCGCACATGCTGGCTCACCGTCGACTGGCGCAGCCCGAGGCGCCGGGCGGCCTGCGTGAAGCTCAGGGTCTGGGCGACCGCCAGGAAGGTACGCAGGTGAGAGGGGTCGTACATACGGACAACCGTAGCCGCTTATCGCGGAACGCGATGACAGTCAGAGCGGTATGACGGATTCCCGATCAGCTGCCGGAGGAGGACGATGAACAAGGGCCCTGCGGGCCTCGGACACCGACCAGCGATCAGCAAGTGGAGCACCGTGAAGCGCCTGCAATGGCCGGCTTGGATGCCGATCGACCCGTACATCCTGCTGCTGCTCGGCACGGTGGGTCTCGCGGCCCTGCTCCCGGCGCGCGGGGCCGCGGCCGACGTGGCCTCCGGCGCCTCCACGGCGGCGATCGCCTTCCTCTTCTTCCTGTACGGCGCACGGCTCTCGACCCGTGAGGCGATGAACGGGCTCAAGCACTGGCGGCTCCACGTCACGGTTCTGGCCTGTACCTTCGTGGTCTTCCCGCTGCTGGGCCTGGCCGCCCGCGGTCTCGTCCCGGTCCTGCTGACCCACCCGCTCTACCAGGGCCTGCTCTTCCTCACGCTCGTCCCGTCGACCATCCAGTCCTCGATCGCCTTCACGTCGATGGCCCGCGGAAACGTGCCCGCCGCGATCTGCGCGGGTTCCTTCTCCTCCCTGGTCGGCATCGTCGTCACCCCGCTCCTGGCGGCCGCCGTGCTCGGCAGCAGCGCCGGCGGGTTCTCCGCCGGCTCGCTCGTCCAGATCGTGCTGCAGCTGCTGGTGCCGTTCCTGGCGGGGCAGCTGCTGCGCCGCTGGATCGGGGGGTTCGTCGCCCGGCACAAGAAGGTCCTCGGCCTGGTCGACCGCGGCTCGATACTCCTCGTCGTCTACACGGCGTTCAGCGAGGGCATGGTCCAGGGCATCTGGCACCGGGTGAGCCCCGCCAGGCTGGGCGGTCTGCTGGTCGTCGAGGCCGTGTTGCTCGCCGTGATGCTCGCCCTGACCTGGTACGGCGGCAGGGCACTGCGGTTCAACCGGGAGGACCGGATCGCGATCCAGTTCGCCGGCTCCAAGAAGTCCCTCGCCTCCGGGCTGCCCATGGCGAGCGTCCTGTTCGGCGCGCACGCCTCGCTGGCCGTGCTGCCGCTGATGCTCTTCCACCAGATGCAGCTGATGGTGTGCGCGGTGATCGCCAAGCGCCGCTCGCACGATCCCGCCGAGGAGAGCGCCGAGGTCACCGGGTCCGCGCCAGCCGCACCGTCACGAACCGCGGTCGGTACAGGGCCACGTTCGCGTTGATGCTCGCCGAAGCGCCGCTCGTCTCCAGCCAGTTGACGTCGTAGCTCAGCACCAGACGTCCGTCGCCGCTCAGTTCGGGATGCACCTGCGGGTTGTACGCGGCGACTCCCGTATGCGGCAGCGAGGGGCTGAAGTCCTTCGCCGGGCCGTGCCACGGCCCGGTGGGGGAGCAGGACCAGTACGAGGTCACCGTGGTCAGCCCCGCGGTGCCCGCGGCCATCGTGAACAGCACATACGTACCGCCCTCCCGCACCACCGAGAACGCGCTGCCCACCCCGGTGCGCCGTCCGTCGCCGAGCACCGCGTGCGGGCGCGCACCGGCCGTCCACCCGGAACCGTCCCAGTACTGCCAGGCGGCCGGCTCCCCGAGCCGCCCCCCTGGCACCCGCGCCACATACGCCGACGAGGCCGGCCGGGACGCGGCCCGGCCGTCGTCACCGCCGAACACATACGTCCAGTCGCCCTTCCCGACCAGCGTCGTGCCGAACAGGACCCGCCGGGAGGGATCGGCGACCAGGCTCTGGTCGAGCACCTTCACGACCGACTCGACCCGCAGACCGGGCAGCGAGAGGGTGGCGACCTCGGTGGCGGTGGGCACCCCGTAGATCCACGGCGGCTGCCCGGCGGTCCGCACCCACAGCAGCACCCGGACGACCCGCTCCGAGGAGCCGGGGGACCGAGGCTCGACCAGGGCCGCCACGGGCCAACGCCACTGGCCTGGGGCCGGGTCGGGGAAGAGCGGGGCGGGAAGCGTGCGCTTCAGCCGGCCCCTGCCGTCCATCACCACGGCCGAGTTGCGCACCAGCGGGGCCGTCGCGTCCCGCCAGGCCGACGACTCGCCGACCGGGCCGGGCGGGCCGTGCACCTGGCCGAGATAGGTGTCGGAGAACAGCCACAGCAGCCGCCCGTCCGGCAGCCGCACCGAGTGGGTGCCGTCGCCGCCGGTCCAGTCGTCGCTGCGCAAGGAGTCGTCGCCGTAGCGGGAGAACTCGCCGGTGAGGCGGTCGTCTGCCGACCATGCGGCGACCGTGTGCGGGGTGCAGCCGCCCTCCCGTTCACCGTCGTCCGGGAGGGCGGTGAGCAGCACGGCCCCGAGAACCAGGGCCAGCAGCAGGCCGAGGCCGGTTCCCGTCCGCTGTCGTGCTCGTACGTCGTCGGGCACCCACGGGACGTTAGTGGCTGCCGCTCACATGGTCCATGGGCAGCCACAGGACCGTGTCCCGACTGGACGTGTCACCGCCGGTGAGTTCCTCGTCGCTCATCGCCCGGTCCCACACACGGACGTCGTCGATCGCGCCGGTGAAGAAGGCGCGGCTGTCCATGCGCTGCCCGATGTGCACGCCGAACGGCGAGTTGCGGCTGACCGACCCCGGTACGTCCGCGGCGCTCGACCGCACCCCGTCGACGGCGATCGTCAATCGGCCCCCGCCGCGCCGCAATGTCAGGTGGTGCCACGCGCCGTCGTTGTGGGCGCCGGCCGTGCGGACGGACACCGACCGCGGCGCCGCCGCGCCGTCGCGCACGGTGATCAGGCCCTGGACGCGGTCGCTCGCGGGCTCGCCGCGCAGCCAGACCTGCGGCTGAGTGGTGCCGATCCCACCCATCCACAGCAGCGGCTGCTCACCGCCGGTCGCCGTGTACCGGAACCACAACGAAGCCGTGAAGTCCTTGGTGCCGAGCGGGAGTTCGTCGCGATACGGCAGGCGTACGGCGTCGTCGGCCCCGGCCAACTCCAGCGCCCCGCCGAACACGCCGTCCGTGCTGCGGGCGCCGCCGAGCACGGCCGCGGGCCCGGCGTGCGGGGCGCGGTCCACGGTGGTCGGATCGGGACCGCGGCGCGGCTGCAGCCAGTCCTCGGTGAAGCGGGCGAAACGGATCTCGTCGCGCGCGTCGACGGCACCGCCCTCGTACATCAGCCCCACCGTGTCCCGGTCGACGCGCACCAGGTCGGAGTAGCCCGACCAGTCGGCGGTGACGACCGTGCCGCGGTCCACGCTGTCCCAGGTGCGCCCGCCGTCGTAGGAGGAGCGGATCATCATGGTCCGGCGGCGGTCGGGGTCGCCGGGGCAGGACAGCAGGATGCGGTTGCCCAGGCGGAGCGTCGCGCCCTGCACCTGGGGCGCGTAGAGGTCCGGCAGGCCGCGGAAGGGGGCGGCGAAGCTGTCGCCGCCGTCGCGGCTGACCGTCTGGGTGCGGTGCCCGAGGTCGGTGCCGTCCTGTTCGCGGCCGCTGATCAGGAGCGAGCCGTCGGTGCGCTCGGTGACGGTGACCTCCGACGGCTTCTGCCGGAAGGTGCCGTCGTCGGCGATCGGCCAGGAGTCCGTGGCGCCGATCCGCCAGTGGTCGCCGCCGTCGTCGCTGACGATCAGCGCCGCGTGGTTGGCGGTGATCCTCCCCCAGCCTCCGGCCGGGGGGACCCCCGTCTCACTTCGCTCGCCGTCCCAGGTCTCGGTGTTGACCCCGAGGACCAGCCGGCCGGCGTGCCTGCCGCGGGTGAGCTGGATGCCGTGCACGGGTCCGGTGGCGTACCAGGAGTTCCAGTTCGCGGGCAGGATCTCGGAGCTCAGGTCGCGGGGCCGGGACCAGGTGAGCCCGTCGTCGTCGCTGTACTGCAGGTGCGGGGTGCGGTCGCAGGGCACGGTACAACTCGCGCCGTCCGTACGGCCGGTGTTGTACGTCTCGGCCAGCAGGACGCGGCCGGTGTCGCGGTCCACGACCGGCGCGGGATTGCCGTGGGTGTCGCCGCCCCCGTGGGTGACGACCTGGAGCGGGCCCCAGGTGCGGCCGCCGTCCGTGGAGCGCTTGACGACGATGTCTATGTCAGCGGCGTCCCCGCAGTTGAGGACCCGCCCCTCGGCGAACGCCAGCAGCGTGCCCTCGGTGGTCCTCACCACCGCCGGGATGCGGAAGCAGGCGTAACCAGGGTCCTGGGAGGCCTTGAAGAGGACCTGCTGCTCGAAGTCAGGTGCGGGGGCGGGGGGTTGGGCGTGTGCCGTACTCGGCAGCGTGAGCAGTGCGGCTGTGGTGAACACGGCGGTGAGGGTTGCTCTCAGACGTGCGCGAAGACGTGACGGCATGGTGCGAACCTGCCCTTCAGAGGTCTGGACATCTGGACATCCCACGTCCAACGTCCGTGTCGCAGAGGCTAGTTGGGGTCTCGGGAGCCTCACAAGGAGCGTGCAGCTACTCGACGGGATCGCGGCGTGCGCAGTGCCGGCAGGACCGGAAGTGCGGCCGTGGGAGCGGGAGCCGGCGCCGGAACGTCCGCGCCGCCGAGGGACCGGGATCGCCGGGCGGCCCGGAGACTACGCCGGACGAATGGTGACGGGGCGTCGGGGCTGACGCGGAGATGCAGATTTCAGGGGCGCAGGACCACCTTGCCAAGGTTGCTCCTCGATTCGATCACCGCGTGCGCCTTCGCCGCGTCCTCCAGTGCGAACTCCTCGTGCACGGCGGGCTTCAGTGAGCCCTCGGAGAACAGCCGCCACAGCTGCCGGCGCCATTGCTCGTACACCTCCGGCTTACCGCGGGCGATCCGCGCCATCTGGAAACCGATCACGGACTTCGCGCCGACGAGAAGGTCGTACGCGCGGATCGTCCCGCCGCCCGAGCTGTACGCGACCAGGCGACCGCCCGGAGCGAGCGCGGCGACGGCCGTGGTGAGCAGGTCGCCGCCGACCGCATCCAGTACGTAGTCGACGGGATCCCGCCAGCTGCCCTCGGCGTACGTGACGACCTCGTCGGCGCCGAGGGCGCGCACGAAGTCGGCCTTGCCCGGATCGGAGACGGCGCCCACCACGCGGGCCGCACCCCGTAGCCCGGCCAGCTGCACGGCCAGGTGGCCGACTCCGCTCGCGGCGGCCGTGACGAGCGCCGTCTCGCCCGGTTCGGGGCGCGCCGCCTCCAGGGCCCCGAGGGCGACGAGGCCGCTGCGCACGAGGGCGACCGCGTCGACGGCGGAGGCATCGTCCGGAATCGCGGAGGCCATGTCCTCACGCAGGGGCGCGAAGTCGGCGTAGCCGTGCCCGAAGCACAGGCCGGTCACACGGTCGCCCGCACGGAAGCGGGTGACGCCCTCGCCGACGGCCACGACCTGCCCGGCGATCTCGCCGCCGAGCGGGATCGGCTCGGCGGCCTCGGTGACCTTGCGGACGACGGGGAGCGTCACGCCCACCGCGTCGCAGCGCACGAGGAGCTCGCCGGGGCCGGGCTCCGGCACCGGGGTCTCCTCCGGGAACAGGGGGCCGCCGGTGGATTCGTAGCGGACTCGGCGCATGGGACCTCCAGGAGTCATGGGAATCCCCGACGAATTCATTGGGGGCCCCAACGGTATTGCGTATTCATTGGGAAGTCCAACGATTTCTCGCTAGGCTGCGGCCATGCCCGAAGCGTCGAATGCCCCCCTCGCCGAGATCCGTTCCCTGCCCAGCTGGCTGCTCGGTCGCGCCGCCGCCCGTGGCCGGGACCTGGTGGCCGAGGCGCTGGCCGTGGAGGGGCTGAAGATGTGGCACCACGTGGTGCTCTCCGCCGTCCGCGACCTCGCCCCCGTCGCCCAGGCCGACCTCGGCCGCAGCGTGCGGCTCGACCCCAAGGACCTGGTCGGCATCCTCAACGACCTGCAGTCCGCGGGCCTCGCCGTGCGTGAACCGGACCCCGGGGACCGGCGCAAGAACGCGGTGTCACTCACCGAGCCGGGCGCGCGACTGCTGAAGCGCTGCGAACGGGCGGCGCGCACGGCCAACGACGAGCTGCTCGCGCCGCTCTCGGCGGCCGAACGCGAGCAGTTCATGGACCTGTTGATCCGGATCTCCGGTACGGAGGGCTGATGACGGATAACGTTCTGTCATGACCGCACCCCTGGCCCTCGATCCCGCGCGCAGTGCCCTCGTCCTCGTCGATCTGATGGACCGGATCGTCGCGCTGCCCCTGGAGCCCCGCAAGGGCACCGAAGTCCTCTCCGCCGCCCAGGAGTTGGCGACCGCCTTCCGCACGGCGGGCGCGACCGTCGTCCTCGTCCGGGTCGAACGCCCCGGCGTCGCCGAACAACCGCCAGGCAGCGGCCTCGCGGCCGGACTCGTCCAGGACGGCGACCTGGAGGTGGTGAAGCGCACGATCGGCGGGTTCCAGGGCACCGGCCTCGACGGTCTCCTGCGCGAACGCGGCGTCACCACCCTCGTGTTCGGGGGCATCGCCACCAACCTCGGCGTCGAGTCCACCGCCCGCGCCGCCAAGGACCTCGGCTACGACCTGGTCTTCGCCGAGGACGCCATGGCCGCGTTCACGGCCGCCGAGCACGACGCGTCGGTACGGCTGGACTTCCCACGGCTCGGCACGGTGGTGACGGTGGCCGAGGTGCGGTTCGTGGCGGGCTGACACCCAGGCGGGCGCGGAAAGGCCCTGCGCAGAAAGGCCGGCGCAGAAAGGCCGGCGCAGGAAGGCCGGCGCAGGAAGGCCGGCGCAGGAAGGCCGATCCCCGCGAACGGCTCGGAAAAGCTGAGGCGGGCCCCTGCGGCGCAGGGGGCGCTCCCCGGCCGGCTGGGCCCCGGGGCCCAGCCGCCGTGTCGCGGAGAGCCGGTCACCCCTGGGCGGCCGCGGTCCCCAGTGCGATGCGGTCCCCGCCCGCGTACACGTTCATGGAGCTGCCCCTCAGGAAGCCCACCAGGGTCAGCCCGGTCTCGGCGGCCAGGTCCACGGCCAGCGACGAGGGCGCCGAGACCGCCGCCAGGAGCGGGATCCCGGCCATGACCGCCTTCTGCGCCAGCTCGAAGGAGGCCCGGCCCGAGACCAGGAGGATCGTGCGGGACAGCGGCAGGTCGCCGTTCTGCAGGGCGCGGCCCACGAGCTTGTCGACCGCGTTGTGCCGGCCCACGTCCTCCCGTATGTCGAGCAGCTCGCCGTTCTCGGTGAACAGGGCCGCCGCGTGCAGACCCCCGGTCCGGTCGAAGACCCGCTGGGCCGCACGGAGCCGGTCGGGGAGGCTCGCCAGCAGCTCGGGTTCGACGCGGACCGGGGGAGTGTCGGCGATCGGCCAGCGCGCCGTCGTACGCACCGCGTCCAGGCTCGCCTTGCCGCACAGACCGCAGGACGAGGTGGTGTAGACGTTCCGCTCCAGCGTGATGTCGGGGATCACGACTCCCGGCGCGGTCCGCACGTCCACCACGTTGTAGGTGTTCGAGCCTCCCCCACTCTCGAATCCGCTCGAGCGGGAGGTGCCCCCACCCGTGGCGCCCGCGCAGTACACGATGTTCTGCAGGTCGCTCTGCTCGGCGAGCACGCCCTCGCTGACCAGGAAGCCCGCCGCCAGCGCGAAGTCGTCGCCCGGAGTGCGCATGGTGATGGCGAGGGGCTTGCCGTTCAGCCTGATCTCCAGCGGCTCCTCGGCGACAAGCGTGTCGGGGCGGGTGGAGATGACCCCGTCCCGGATACGGATCACCTTGCGTCGTTCCGTGACTCGTCCCATGTGCCTCAGTCCCGGTTCTGTGCGTGCTGGTGGCCGAAGCGGCCCTTGATGCAGAGATTGCCGTGGGTCACCGGGTTGTCGTGCGGCGAGGTGACCTTCACGATCTCATTGTCCTGCACGTGGACAGTGAGGTTGCAGCCCACTCCGCAGTACGCGCACACCGTCGTCGTCTCCGGCTGCGCCGACTCGTCCCAGGTACCCGCCGCGCGCATGTCGAACTCCGACTTGAACGACAGCGCTCCCGTAGCAAGGGTTCGCGCACGGTTCGGAAAACCGGCCGGTCCGACCGTTCGGCGCGTAGGGGATACCGTTCATCGCATACGGTCGACGCGGCGCCTTCTCAACTCCCGTGGTACTCCCTAACGTCCGGGATCATGAGTCCCCCTGTCGCGCCGGCCGGCTGGAGCCGCTGGCTCGTTCCCCCCGCCGCGCTCTCCGTCCATCTCTCCATCGGCCAGGCCTATGCCTGGAGCGTGTTCAAGCCGCCTCTCGAGTCGGCGCTGGGCCTCAGCGGCACGCAGAGCGCGCTGCCCTTCCAGCTCGCCATCGTCATGCTCGGCCTGTCCGCCGCGTTCGGTGGCACTCTGGTCGAGCGCAACGGGCCGCGCTGGGCGATGACCGTCGCCCTGGTCTGCTTCTCGTCCGGCTTCCTGATCTCCGCCCTCGGCGCGGCCACCGAGCAGTACTGGCTGATCGTCCTCGGCTACGGCTTCGTCGGCGGCATCGGCCTCGGCATCGGCTACATCTCCCCCGTGTCCACGCTGATCAAGTGGTTCCCGGACCGGCCCGGCATGGCCACCGGCATCGCCATCATGGGCTTCGGCGGCGGCGCGCTCATCGCCTCTCCCTGGTCCGCCCAGATGCTGGAGTCGTTCGGCTCCGACCACTCGGGGATCGCGCTCGCGTTCCTCGTGCACGGACTCGCCTACGCCGTCTTCATGTCGCTGGGCGTGCTGCTGGTGCGGGTCCCGCGCGCCGACGAGCGCAAAAGCACCGAGGGCGCACCGAGCGCCGTCCAGGGCCCGCAGGTCTCCGCCAACAGCGCCGTGCGCACCCCGCAGTTCTGGTGTCTGTGGGTCGTGCTCTGCATGAACGTGACCGCCGGCATCGGCATCCTGGAGAAGGCCGCCCCGATGATCACGGACTTCTTCAAGGACACCTCGACCCCGGTGTCGGTCTCGGCCGCCGCCGGCTTCGTCGCCCTGCTGTCCGCCGCCAACATGGCAGGCCGCATCGGCTGGTCGTCGACCTCCGACCTGATCGGCCGCAAGAACATCTACCGCGTCTACCTGGGCGTCGGAGCGGTGATGTACGCGCTGATCGCACTGTTCGGCGACTCGTCCAAGCCGCTGTTCGTCCTGTGCGCGCTGGTGATCCTCTCCTTCTACGGCGGCGGCTTCGCGACGGTCCCCGCCTACCTCAAGGACCTCTTCGGCACCTACCAGGTCGGCGCGATCCACGGGCGGCTGCTCACCGCCTGGTCCACGGCCGGCGTCCTCGGCCCGCTGATCGTCAACTGGATCGCCGACCGGCAGGAGGGTGCCGGCAAGCACGGCTCGGCCCTGTACACCCTGTCCTTCGTCATCATGATCGGGCTGCTCGTCGTCGGCTTCGTCGCCAACGAACTCGTCCGCCCGGTCCACACCCGCCACCACATCCCCGCCCCGAGGGAGGAGACCGTCGATGTCGAACGACAGCAGCCAGAGTCCGCCTGACCGACGCCCGCTGATCGCCTTCGCCTGGCTGTGGGTGGGGGCACCGCTCGCCTACGGGCTGTACGAACTCGTACAGAAGGCGACCCAGCTGTTCACCGGGTGACGCCCGCGCACACCGGGTGACCGTTCGGGAGGTGTTCGGGCGTCCGATCGTCTGACAGAAGCCGACAACGCGGGCGCCCGTTTCCTGTCGCCTTACCTGCCGTCGTACCCGTGAGTCACTGATCAGACTGGTGGATCCCGCAACCAAGGGCAACGAGGGGACCACCCAATGAACGGCTCGCGCATCGCCGCCGTCGGCCACTACCAGCCCGCGAAGGTGCTCACCAACGCGGACCTGGCGGGCCTGGTCGACACCAGTGACGAGTGGATCACGTCCCGGGTGGGAATCCGCACGCGACACATCGCCGGGCCCGACGAGCCGGTCGACGAGCTGGCCGCCCACGCCGCCGCCAAGGCCCTCGCAGCGGCGGGTCTTACGCCCGGCGACATCGACCTCGTCCTGGTCGCCACCTCCACCGCCGTCGACCGCTCGCCCAACATGGCCGCCCGTCTCGCCGCCCGGCTCGGCATCCCCTCGCCCGCCGCGATGGACCTCAACGTCGTGTGCGCGGGGTTCACGCATGCGCTGGCGACAGCCGATCACGCGGTCCGCGCGGGCGGATCCACCCGTGCCCTGGTCGTCGGCGCCGACAAGATGTCCGAGGTGACGGACTGGACCGACCGTACGACGTGTGTCCTCGTCGGCGACGGGGCAGGGGCCGCCGTGGTCGAGGCTTCGGACGAGTCCGGCATCGGGCCCGTGCTGTGGGGCTCGGTGCCTGAGATGGGGCACGCCGTGCGGATCGAGGGCACGCCGCCGCGGTTCGCCCAGGAGGGGCAGAGCGTCTACCGGTGGGCGACCACCCAGCTGCCGCCGATCGCCCGCAAGGCCTGCGAGCGCGCCGGGCTGGAGCCGGCCGATCTCGCCGGAGTCGTCCTGCACCAGGCCAACCTGCGCATCATCGAGCCCCTCGCCGAGAAGATCGGCGCCGTGAACGCCGTCGTCGCGCGCGACGTCACCGAGTCCGGCAACACCTCGGCGGCGAGCATTCCGCTCGCGTTCTCCAAGCTCGTCGAACAGGGCGCGATCTCCACCGGTGACCCGGTCCTGCTGTTCGGCTTCGGAGGGAACCTGTCGTACGCCGGACAGGTCGTCCGCTGCCCGTGACCTGCGCGTACGTCCCGGTGTGACGCAGGCGACCGGCCGAACCACTGGTCACTGTGCGCCGTAGACTGTAGACGAAAGACAATTCATACTGGCTTTCCGGCTGCGGTTGCTCCGCGCTGCCCAGGAGGGGACCGACCGATGCTGTCGACAGGACTGCCACACGGCGCGGTACCCAAGCTCGAACGGCCCGGCCCGCTGCGCGACCGCGTCTACGAGGCGCTGCTCGAACTCATCACCACGCGTGCCCTCCAGCCCGGCCAGCATCTGGTCGAGAGCGAACTCGCGGGCCACCTGGGCGTCTCGCGTCAGCCGGTGCGGGAGGCGCTGCAGCGGCTGAACACCGAGGGATGGGTCGATCTGCGGCCCGCTCAGGGCGCGTTCGTGCACGAGCCGACGGAACAGGAGGCCGACCAGCTCCTCACGGTCCGTACGCTCCTGGAGGCCGAGGCCGCCCGGCTCGCCGCCGCCAACGCGGGCGGCGCCGCCATCACGGTGCTCGAAGAGCTGTGCGCCGAGGGCGAGAAGGCCGTCGCCGCCGACGACGTGGACGTCGCGGTCGGCATGAACGCCCGCTTCCACACGAAGATCATGGAACTGGCCGGCAACGCGGTCCTCGCCGAACTCGCCGCACAGGTGGACCGCCGGGTGCGCTGGTACTACACACCGGTCGCCCGGCAGCGCGGACAGCAGTCCTGGATCGAGCACCGCGCGCTGATCGCGGCGATCGCGGACCGGGACGAGCAGCGTGCCACACAGCTGATGCGCGAGCACACCGAGCACACGCGGCGATCCTATCACGACCGGGCGAAGGACTGAGCTCCCTTCACGCTGCTGCATGAACGGGCCTCGACCATCAGCATGACCACCAACACGCCCACCAGGGCGAGTAGTTCAGCGACCGCCGAGACGTGGACGCCGAGCAGGGCGGTGGCCAGGGCCACCGGAGCGGCGGCCGCCCGGAACCGCACCGGGTACAGGCTCAGGACCGCCCTGAACGCCACGTCCCCCACGAGGAACAGCGCCACACCGCCCGCCAACGCCAGTGCCGGGCCCGTGTGCACATGTTCGGTGAGGTGGCCCAGCGTCTTCTTCACGCCCGTCGCCAGGTAGGCGATGCCGAGCAGCATCGGCAGGAAGGCGTAGTAGTACGCGTTCATCGCCAGACGCCAGCGATCCGGCGCCGGCGTCGCATCGAACACCGCCTCGGCGCCCTCCTCGTCGCGCACGAAGTACGTCCACCACAGGGCGACCGCGAGCGCCAGCGAGAGGAACGCCCCACCGAACAGGCCCGGTGTGAGCGGCAGTTGGCCGACACCGGTGCCGATTGCGATGACGGACTCGCCGAACGCGACGATCAGCAGCAGGCCATGGCGCTCCACGAAGTGCGCCGGGTCCAGACTGCCCAGCTGGACGCGCATGACGGCGGCCGACCGCCGTCCGTCCGCCCTGCCCGGCCCGTGCTCGGCGAAGAACGGCGTCACGAACTGGAGGAGGAGCGCGAGAAGCCAGAGGCCGTCCGCCGCGAGCCGGTCGAAGAAGCCCGCCGCCGTGACGGAGAGGGCGGCCAGCGCGTTCGGGACGCCGTACCAGACGGAGTCCCGGCCGTGGCTGCGGGTGTAGAGCGCGGTGTGCACGAGGACGACGGCCAGGAAGCCGAGACCGAAGACCACTCCGGTGTCGTCGAAGACACGCGGGATGGCGAGAGCGCAGACAAGGAACGCGCCCATGCCCAGCATCAGCAGCAGGCGGCGGGAGGGGCGGTCCGGCGGCACCTGGTTGGTGAGGTACGCGTAGGCGCCGTACATCCAGAACAGCACCACGAAGATCAGCGCGACCCGGCCCGCCGTGGCGAACGTCAGGTCGCCGGCGAGCAGAACGGTGAGCTGGGTGAGGGTGAAGACGAAGACGAGATCGAAGAACAGCTCGAGGGTCGTGACTCTACGGCCCGGATTCTCCGCCGTTGCGCTGTTCATGTATGTCCCCCCTGGACCGATGCTGACCAGATCGTATGGGGTGGTTCGGCGTCGGGCGCGTGGGTTCCTTTGTCCTGTCAGTGGAGGAAGCCGACGGCGATCCGCGCACAGCTTCTTCTCAGCTTCGCGGTTCGCTGCTACGTTCCCCTCGAAAGCCCGAACAGAGGTGGCCGATTGAGGCGGGGAGGGGGCTCGTGAGACGTATGACGGCACGACCCGCGAACGCTCATCAGGCCAAGCTGCTCAAGCTGTTGCGCGACGAAGGTCCCAACTCCCGTGCCCAACTGGGCGATCAGGTCGACCTGTCACGGTCCAAGCTGGCCGTGGAGGTGGACCGGCTGCTGGCGACGGGCCTGGTCGTGGCCGACGGACTCGCCGCCTCGCGTGGCGGCCGCCGCTCCCACAACGTCCGGCTCAATCCGAAACTGCGCTTCCTCGGCGTGGACATCGGCGCGACCTCGGTCGACGTCGCCGTCACCAACGCCGAACTGGAGATCCTCGGACACCTCAACCAGCCCATGGACGTACGCGAGGGCCCGGTCGCGGTCTTCGAGCAAGTCCTGTCCATGGCAGCGAAGTTGAGGGCCTCCGCGCTCGCGGAGGGCTACGACGGCGCCGGCATCGGCGTACCGGGACCGGTCCGCTTCCCCGAGGGGGTGCCGGTGGCTCCGCCGATCATGCCGGGCTGGGACGGCTTCCCCGTGCGGGAGGCGCTCAGCCAGGAACTCGGCTGTCCCGTCATGGTCGACAACGACGTGAACCTGATGGCGATGGGGGAGATGCACGCGGGCGTCGCACGCTCCGTGGGCGACTTCCTCTGCGTCAAGATCGGCACCGGTATCGGCTGCGGGATCGTCGCCGGAGGTGAGGTCCACCGCGGCGTGACCGGCAGCGCGGGCGACATCGGGCACATCCAGGCAGTGCCCGACGGACGTCCGTGCGCCTGCGGCAACCGGGGCTGCCTGGAAGCCCACTTCAGCGGGGCCGCCCTCGCCCGGGACGCGGAGGAAGCGGCCCAGCAGGGGCTGTCCGGGGAACTCGCCTCACGCCTGGCGGCGAGCGGCACCCTCACCGCCGTCGACGTCGCCGCGGCAGCCGCCGCGGGCGACCCCACCGCCCTCGACCTGATCCGCGAGGGCGGCAACCGGACCGGCCAGGTCATCGCCGGGCTGGTCTCCTTCTTCAACCCGGGCCTGGTGGTGATCGGCGGCGGTGTGACCGGCCTCGGCCACACCCTGCTCGCCGCGATCCGCACCCAGGTCTACCGTCAGTCGCTGCCCCTCGCGACGGGCAACCTGCCCATCGTGCTGGGGGAGTTGGGGCCGACCTCCGGCGTCATCGGCGCCGCCCGGCTCATCAGCGACCACCTGTTCTCACCCGCGTAAGCACCGACTTCAGCACGGATCACATCAGTACCGATCACATCAGTACGGATCACATCAGTACAGCGCCCTGCCCCGCCCTGCCCTGAAACCGGCCCGCACGCCCGCCAAGGGGAACCTCATGGCACCAGAACCACCGCTGCTCAGCATGTCCGGCATCAACCAAGTCGTTCCCCGGAGTCCGGGCCCTCGACGGCGTCGACCTCGACGTCCAGGCCGGTGAAGTGCACTGCCTGCTCGGCCAGAACGGGGCCGGCAAGTCCACCCTGATCAAGGTCCTGTCCGGTGCCCACCAGCCCGACACGGGCTCCATCCGCTGGCGCGGCGAGGAGGCCACCCTCCGCTCGCCGATCGCCGCCATGCGCCTGGGCATCGCCACCATCTACCAGGAACTCGACCTGGTGGAGCACCTGTCCGCGGCCGAGAACGTCCACCTGGGCCATGAGCCGACGGCCGCCGGATTCGTCGTACGGAAGAAGGCCGCGAAGACCTCAACGGCCGGGCTTCTCAAGCGGCTTGGCCACCCGGAGATCGATCCTGCCCGTCTCGTCGGAGAGCTGTCGGCGGCCCAGCAGCAGATCGTGTCCATGGCCCGGGCGCTCTCCCACGACGTACGGCTCATCGTGATGGACGAGCCGTCCGCCGCCCTCGACCCGGACGAGGTCGACAACCTCTTCCGGATCGTCGGCGGCCTGACCGCCGGGGGCGTCGCCGTCGTCTACATCTCCCACCGGCTGGAGGAGATCAGGCGTATCGGCGACCGCGTGACCGTCCTGAAGGACGGACGGGCCGTCGCGGGCGGGCTGCCCGCGAAATCGACACCGACGCGTGAGGTCGTGGCACTCATGACGGGCCGGAACGTCGAGTACGTCTTCCCCGAGCGGCCGACGCCGGCTCCCAGCGGTGCGCCGGTACTGGAGGTCCAAGGGCTCGCCAGGCAGGGCGAGTTCGCACCCTTCGACCTGGAGCTCCAGCCCGGCGAGATCGTCGGTCTCGCCGGACTGGTCGGCTCCGGGCGCTCCGAGATCCTGGAGACGATCTACGGTGCCCGCAAGCCCACCGCCGGTCAAGTCCGCGTCAGTGGGCGGGCGTTGAGGCCGGGAAGCGTGCGCGCTGCCGTCCGTGCGGGGCTCGGGCTCGCCCCCGAGGAACGCAAGGCGCAGGCCCTGCTGATGCTGGAATCCGTCACCCGCAACGTCTCGGTGTCCTCCATGTCCCGCTTCTCACACGGAGGCTGGCTCGACCGAGGAGCCGAACGGGGGGCGGCGCGGGCCGCCACCCGCGCACTCTCGCTGCGGCCCGACAACCCGTCCGTGCCCGTGCGCACCCTGTCCGGCGGCAACCAGCAGAAGGCCGTACTGGCGCGCTGGCTGCTGCGCGGCTGCCGGGTGCTGCTCCTCGACGAGCCGACCCGCGGCGTCGACGTCGGCGCCCGCGCCGAGCTGTACGCGGTGATCCGTCGCCTCGCCGACGAGGGCCTGGCCGTGCTGCTGGTCTCCAGCGAGGTCCCCGAGGTTCTCGGCCTCGCCGACCGGGTGCTGGTACTCCGCGAGGGCCGCGTCGTACACACCGCGCCCGCCCGCGAACTCGACGAACACCGCGTACTGGACCTCGTCATGGAAGGAAATCCGGCGTCATGACGCAGCATGCCTCCCCGCCAGAGCAAGGGGATCAGCGGTCTCGCCGAGTTCGAGATCCCCGGCTCGCTGACGCTCTACTCGGCCATCGTCGACAAGGACAACGTCGACCAGTACATGCCGACGGGCTTCCGCTGACAGATCCCGCCCCGCACCCCCCACTGCGCCATCACGACCAGCACGAGGAGGACATCCGTATGGGACAGCCCCAGCAGTCGGACGGATCGGAGGGCGGGAAGCCGCCCCTGCGCGTCGGCATGGTCGGTTATGCCTTCATGGGCGCCGCCCACTCCCAGGGCTGGCGCACCGTGGGCCGCGCCTTCGATCTGCCGCTCCGCCCGGTCCTCGCCGCGATCTGCGGACGTGACGCGGCCGCCGTGCGCGGGGCCGCCGTCCGGCACGGGTGGGCAGCGACCGAGACCGACTGGCGGGCCCTGATCGAACGGGACGACGTCGACCTCGTCGACATCTGCACCCCCGGCGACAGCCATGCGGAGATCGCCCTCGCCGCGCTCGCCGCCGGCAAGCACGTACTGTGCGAGAAGCCTCTGGCCAACACCGTCGAAGAGGCCGCTGCGATGACTGAGGCGGCCGAAGTCGCTTATCGGAGCGGCCAGTTGGCCATGGTCGGCTTCAACTACCGGCGCCTGCCCGCCACCGCACTGGCCCGCAACATGGTCGCCGAGGGCCGGCTCGGCACCCTGCGGCACGCGAGGGTGACGTACCTTCAGGACTGGCTCGTGGACCCGCAGTTCCCGCTCACCTGGCGACTGCGCAAGGAGCTGGCCGGCTCGGGCTCGCTCGGAGACCTGGGCGCACACATCGTCGACCTCGCGCAGTACCTGGCGGGGGAGACGCTGGCGGGAGTATCCGCCCTGACGGAGACCTTCGTACGGGAGCGCCCCCTGCCCGTCGGCGCCACCAGCGGCCTGTCCGCCGTTTCGTCCGCCGGCTCCGGACCGGTCACCGTCGACGACGCAGCCCTGTTCACCGGCCGCTTCACCTCCGGCGCCCTGGCCTCCTTCGAGGCGACGCGCTACGCGACCGGCCGCAAGAACGCCCTGCTCATCGAACTCAACGGCGAGAACGGCTCGTTGGCCTTCGACCTGGAGCGCCTCAACGAACTGTCGTACCACGACGGTACGGAGCCCGGAACGCACTCCGGCTTCCGCCGCATCCTCGTCACCGAACCCGACCACCCCTACCTGGACGCCTGGTGGCCGCCGGGGCACGGCCTCGGCTACGAGCACAGCTTCGTCCACCAGGCCCGCGACCTCGTCCACGCGATCGCCGAGGGACGGCAACCGGAACCCTCCTTCGCCGACGGACTGCAGGTGCAGCGCGTGCTGGCCGCGGTGGAGGAGAGCGCCGGGAAGAACTCCGTGTACACGCCCATAACCACCTGAGGAGGGTTCAGGAGAATGCCGCGTCAGTTCACGCTCTTCACCGGCCAGTGGGCCGACCTGCCACTCGAAGAAGTCTGCCGCCTGGCCCGCGACTTCGGCTACGACGGCCTCGAACTCGCCTGCTGGGGAGACCACTTCGAGGTCGACAAGGCCCTCGCGGATCCTGCGTACATCGACTCCAGGAAGCAACTGCTCGACAAGTACGGCCTCAAGTGCTGGGCCGTCTCCAACCACCTGACCGGCCAGGCCGTGTGCGACGCGATCATCGACGAACGCCATCAGGCCATCCTGCCGGGCGAGGTGTGGGGTGACGGAGACCCGGAAGGTGTCCGGCGACGGGCGGCAGAGCGCATCAAGGACACCGCGCGGGCCGCGGCCGCCTTCGGTGTCGACACCGTCATCGGCTTCACCGGCTCCGCCATCTGGCACCTGGTCGCCATGTTCCCGCCCGCGCCCCAGGCGATGATCGAGCGCGGCTACGAGGACTTCGCCGAACGCTGGAACCCGATCCTGGACGTCTTCGACCAGGAGGGCGTGCGGTTCGCGCACGAGGTCCACCCGAGTGAGATCGCCTACGACTACTGGACAACTCAGCGGGCTCTGGAGGCAGTTGGCGGCCGCTCCGCCTTCGGCCTGAACTTCGACCCCTCGCACTTCGTGTGGCAGGACCTCGACCCGGTCGGCTTCCTGTGGGACTTCCGCGAGCGGATCTACCACGTCGACTGCAAGGAGGCCCGCAAGCGCCTCGACGGCCGCAACGGCCGCCTCGGCTCCCACCTGCCGTGGGGCGACCCGCGCCGGGGCTGGGACTTCGTGTCCGCGGGACACGGTGACGTCCCCTGGGAGGACGTCTTCCGGATGCTGCGTTCCATCGACTACCAGGGCCCCGTCTCCGTGGAGTGGGAGGACGCCGGCATGGACCGGCTCCAGGGCGCCCCCGAAGCCCTCACCCGCCTGAAGGCGTACGACTTCGAACCGCCGTCGGCCTCCTTCGACGCGGCCTTCGGCAACTGATCCTCCCGGACCGGCGGCAGATCTTCCTGGAGGCAAGTGGCTGATCGTCAGATCTCCGGGATGGCGGCGCATCCCGGCGCACCCCACCCGCCCCTACAACCGGCCCCTTGCTGGAGGCATTGGTGCACGGGAACACCAGCGACGCCGGCACCGACAGAATCGAGACCACAGACGCCGCTTCCGCGGATCCGTCGCCCTCCTCGGCGGCGCGCTCCTCGCGGGCGCATCCCACACCTTCACGGCGCCCCGGGTCGGCGCAGCCGTCGCCGACCCGGGAGCCGCACCGGCGGCAGCCGCCGAGGACTTCCAGCAGGGCACCCTCGCCAAGGGCGAACGGGAGGCCGGCGAGCCCGTTCGCGCGGCAAGCGCGCCGAGCGGGGTGGCTCCGGCCTTCATGCATCTGTTAACTGTCCGTCCTCAGGTCCCGTGACCGGCGGCAGGCCCTGGAGGACCAGAACCTGGTGCGCAGACGGCGCGGCCCGCAGGACCGGGCGCAAGAACATCGTCGAGCTGACACCCGCCGGCGAGGAGTCCTCGTGTCAGGCGGGGGAGGGGGCCGGGCCGCCGGGCGTTGTTTCCGCACCCCGCTGGAGGAGAAGACAGTGGCCACGCTCGTGCGGGCCCTGCAGATGGGGCCGGCGGGCGAACGCGTCTCGAAATGATCGGCGGTCCGGTCCGCGACCGTAGTGGACCGATCACCTCCGGTGACGCCATCGTGCCCGGTCAGGCACGTCCGGGGCCGGGCTCCGGGGCCCGGATATACAGGTGAAGGGCACTCCGAAACATTGGTATTGTTGTCCATGTCGCCGCGGGGAACACCCCAGTCCAGGCGGCAGACACCTTGTCCGGGTGGCGGAATGGCAGACGCGCTAGCTTGAGGTGCTAGTGCCCTTTATCGGGCGTGGGGGTTCAAGTCCCCCCTCGGACACCAGTACCAGTTACGCAGTTGCCAGCTGAGACCCCTGTTGATCAGGGGTCTTTTGCATGTCCGGAAGTGGGTCGGCGGCCCGTCGGGCGCCGCCGGCCCGACTTGCGCTAGCCGGCCCGGCGGCGCTGGCCGCCGTAGAAGGTGGCGCCGGCCGTCAGAAGGGCGAGGCCCGCGCTGATCGCGACGGTCAGTTCGGTGGTGTGCTGCTGGTCCGGGCTGTCGGGCAACCGGGGGTCCAGCAGGCCCAGTGGGTCCTTGCGGATCTCGACGTGGTCGCCGACCTTGGCCTGGCCGAAACAGTTCTCCTGCTGGGACACCTCGTACGTCCGGTGCTCGCCGCCGGTCTCCCGGACGGTGCAGAACATGTCCGCACCGTGCCGGTTGTGCCGGTCGGTCACCTCGGTCACCACGGCGGCGACGGGCTCACCCACGGACTTCATGTAGACCTCGTACACCGCAGGCCCGGCGAAGAGCATCAGCGCGAACCCGCCGAAGGAGGCCAGCGACGCGGCACCGGCTCGATGCCAGGAGCCCCCGATCAGACAGGCGGCGACCGCGACGGACGCCAGCATGGCGACCACACCGATCCAGGTCATCCACTGGCCGATCCCGGCGCCCAGGATCATCGAGCCCGGCAATGCAACCGCCCAGGCAAGGGAGTTGAGCGCCTTGCGCGCACCGGACTTCGGTGGACGCGGCGCGCGTGCCGCGCTTTCGGGTGCCCCGCCCGGTGCCACTGCCGTCTCGTACCCGCTCATGTCCCCCGCTTCCACCGCCTGCACCATCCGACGCCACCGTATCCGCTCCTCGATCGGGAGCGGACCCGGTGGCGGCTGACGCCCCGGCGACCGCGGTGTCCTCGTTCAGTTCGGGCACTGGGCGGGCCAGACCGCGGGCGCTCGTGGTGAGGCCCTCGTCGCGGGCCACCGGCGCGTCCCGGGCGCGGACGGAACCCAGCCCTGCGTCCCCGTCGCGGACCAGCAGACGGGTGCGGTCGCTGTCGGCCGCCACCCGCAGGACCTCGGCGATGCCGGCGGCGGGTCGACCGAGGTGATCCCTGCGGCCGGGATCGGGAGGTCACGCATCGCTGTCTCGGGCTCGGTCAGTGAAGGGGTGAGCAGCGCGGAATGGGTCGCACCGATCAACCCGAGCGGCTTCGACTCCTCGACGAGATGGGTGAGTTGCTCACGGCCTCGGCCCCGCCCGGGCCTCGCGGGCCAGGGCCAGGGCGAGGCGGTCGGCGGAGACGTGGGCGGACCCCCGGGCGACGAACTTGCCGGCGCCCGGGGTCAGTACGAACACGGCCGGCGCGCCCAGGAGGGGGCTGGTGGTACTCGCAGGCGGGTCGATCGGGAGGGGTCACCCTGTGGGTGCCGCGATCAGGGTCGCCGTGGCGGGAGTGCGGGAGGCCCTGCCCCGCAGGGCCCGTCGGTCTGGCGGACGACGTGGTGGCCCCGGTTGCTCGGTGGGTGTCAGGACAGCGCTTGTGACCCGGACCGAGTTCCCTGCCGGCGGGCGCGCTGCGCTGCCCCGCGTGTGTCTCGTCGAAACGCCCACTCCATTGTCGGCTCCACGGTGAAGCGGAAGATCCGCCGGACAGGCGGTGTGCACAGCACGGTCACGATGGCACCGGCGCCGAGTGTGACGGTGATCTCGCCGAGCGGCCCGTGGATCCAGCCGGGGGTGTACCAGCCCCAGAACTTCGACCCCTGGGCGACGAATCCGTGCAGCAGGTAGCCGTACAGGGTGCCCGCGCCCAGTGCGGTGAACCACATGCGGCGCCCTGGCACCCAGGCGAGGAAGCAGGCGACCAGGACCATCGAGCAGCCGAAGACGGCCAGTGTCATCACCGGCCCGTACCAGGCGGGCGCGCCCAGCTCCTGGGCGCTGTCGCGGTGGAAGAACCAGGCGCCGGTCATCCGGGGGGCCGCCCAGTACGACACCACGAGCGCACCGGCGAACACCGGCACGGCCAGCACACGCGCCCGCCAGCGGCGCACCAGCCGGAAGTGCTCCGGCCGCAGGCAGAGGCCGAACACGAAGTAGGGGAGGAACTGCAGCACACGCTGCAGGTCGAGGTCGTTGCCGATGGACGGGGAGACGGTCGCCAGCATCGCGACGACGAGCGCGGCCGGAAGCGGCCACCGCGCGTTCCGCCAGATCGGCGTCGTCAGCCGCCAGATGAACAGCGCGATCAAAAACCACGTCAGATACAGGGGGTCCAGGACGGTGACCGGCCGGTCCGGGACACCGTCGGTCCAGCGGGTGAAAAGGGTGTACGCCGCCTCGAAGACGACGTACGGGACGGCGACACCGGTCACGAGCCGTCTGATCTTCGCCGGGCTCGCGTCGAACCCACGGGAGAAATAGCCGGAGATGACGATGAACGCCGGCATGTGGAAGGCGTAGACGAGGTTGTAGAGCGCGGTGACGGTCCGGCTGCCGTCCCGCAGCGGCTCCCACGAGTGGCCCATCGCCACCAGCACGATCGCCAGATACTTCGCGTTGTCGAAATAGGCGTCGCGCTGTGTCGCCCGCCCTTCTTGCGCACCCCGTGCGGAAACCTCGCTTGCGGGTGAGTGTCGGGCCTGGGTCACGGCTGTGGTCTGGGGGTGGGACATCCCACGCGCCTCACCGGTTCTGTGAGACGTAAACCCCCTCTCACTACGATGGAGCGGGCGCCGGCCGGTGCGGTGCACTACCGGGAGGTGGCGTGGGGAAGCAGGACAGGAGTGACGGCCCGGAGGCGGACGCGCCTGCTCGCCGGCGCGGGCAGGGGCAGCTGGAGGCCCAGGTGCTGTCCGCCCTGCGGGCCGCGCCGGAGCCGGTGCCGGCGGGCTGGGTGCGCGAGCGCCTCGGCGGCACCCTCGCCTACACCACCGTCATCACCATCCTGACCCGGCTCCAGGCCAAGGGCGTGGTGACCCGGCAGCGGGTGGGCCGCTCCTTCGCGTGGACGGCCGCGGCGGACGAGGCGGGCCTGGCCGCGCACCGCATGCGCAGGGTGCTGGACGGTGAGACCGACCGGGAGGCGGTGCTGGCCAGCTTCGTCTCCTCCCTGCCGCCCCAGGACGAGGAACTGCTGCGCAAGCTCCTTCGGGAGACCGGAGCCAGTGACGGTGACTCGCGGGAAGAAGGTCGGGAGTCCTGACCCTTGGGCGTGTTCGTGGTCCGGCCGCTCGGCCTGCCCTTGACCGGGTGGCCCGTCAGGCGTCTCGCCGAACACCGGCTGCATCCGCGGGCGGCGACCCGTCTGCTCTCCGCCGCCGGCATGCTGGGCCTGCGCAGCAGGCAGCGGCACAGGCAGTCGGCGACCGGCGCATTCGCCAGGGCAGCCCTTCTCCCGGCCGGCGCCCGCGCCCACCCCTGGCGGCTCTCTCCAACCGTGTCCTCAGCGAACTCGGCGCACTCGTCGAACTCGACGGTCACGATGTTCCTGGTCCTCAAGGCGGCGACCCCGCGTAGGCCGTCGGGGGCGCCGCCGGACCGGTCAGAGGTCGAACTCGTGCGGCGGCAGGTCGAGGGTGAAGCAGGCCTCCCGTACGACGGCCTGCTCCGTCTTGTCGAAGTCTCCGTCGGCGCCGCCGATCACGATGCCGATCTGGACGACGGCACGGGCCTCGGCAGGCTTCTTCTTCGCCTTGGCGATCTCCTGCAGCACGCTGACCTTGCCGAAGGCGAAGTCGGTCGTCAGCTTGTTCAGGTTCTCCTCGAAGCGGCGGCGCAGGTCGTCGGCGGGGAAGTTCTGCAGGACCTCGTTGGTGGCGATGAGCTGGGCGACGCGCTGCCGCTCGGCCGGGTCGATGGTGCCGTCGGCCGCCGCGACCAGGGCGCACATCGCCATGCTGGCGTCGCGGAAGGCGCCGCTCTTCAGGTCGTTCTTCTTCGCCACGAGCTGGGTCTGCATCGTCGACGCGGATTCCTTGATGCGGTCCCACAGGGCCATGAGAACTCCAGTCGTTCAGGTCGGGGCTCGGCCCGCCCGGTCGGCAGCCCGATGCCTCATCGGTGTCTACAGCAACGTAGAAACTATTGGCCCGGCGGATAAGTTCCGACCCTCTCCGCAAAGTTCACGAGGCTGACGGGGCCCGCGGAAGCCGGGGCCCGCAGAAAATGCGGTGCTCCGCTCCCCTCGCGTTCCCTACACTCAGCACGCATCGTGCGTCGCCGTGACGTGCGGGACGAGTGACGAGGGGAGACCGGCCATGCAGTACCGCACCGCTGTCGTCGTCCCTCACTCGCAGTACGAGGTGATCCTCGTGTCCCCGTCCTCCCGGTGCCCGCTGCGCGGCCGGCACCGGATGCCCGTGACGAGCGACTGAGCACGCCAACACCGGCTGTACAACGGACTGTTGACGTCCCATCAAGCCATGGTCGTGCCCGTGGTCATGCACCGTGCGTTCCTCTCATGGCTTCTCATGGCTTCTCATGTCCTCGTACGGGAATCGCGCTGCCCTGTTCCGATCGCCAAGATCAGCAGAAAGGCCAACGGGCCGTGCGCACCAACCCCAACACCCTCGCCGTCGTCCGCAACCTCGGCATCCTCGCCCATGTCGACGCCGGCAAGACCACCGTGACCGAGCGGATCCTGTACGCCACCGGCACCACGCACCGGCGCGGCGAGGTCCACGACGGCACCACCGTCACCGACTTCGACCCGCAGGAGCGCGACCGTGGGATCACCATCTTCGCCGCCGCGGTGAGCTGCGCCTGGGACGGTCACCGGATCAACCTCATCGACACGCCTGGGCATGTGGACTTCGCCGACGAGGTGGAGCGCTCCTTGCGGGTGCTCGACGGCGCGGTCGCGGTGTTCGACGCCGTGGCGGGGGTCGAGCCGCAGAGCGAGTCCGTGTGGCGGCAGGCCGACCGGCACGGCGTGCCGAGGATCGCCTTCGTCAACAAGCTGGACCGCGCGGGCGCCGACCTCGACGCGGCCGTCGCGTCGATCCGGGAACGGCTCCATCCGGCGCCGCTGGTCGTGCAGTTGCCGATCGGAGCGGAGGACGCCTTCAGCGGTGTCGTCGACCTCGTGCGTATGAGGTCGCTGATCTGGGGCGAGGGGAGCGACACGGCCGTGGAGGGGCCGGTGCCCGAGGAGTTGCGCGAGGAGGCCTACCGGCGTCGGCGGCGGCTGGAGGAGACAGTGGCCGAACTGCACACCGGCGCGCTGGAGGAGTTCTGCGCGCAGTCGGCCCTGTCCCCGTCGACCCTGGTCGCCGCCCTGCGGGAGCTGACCCGCAGCGGCGAAGGCGTGGTGGTGCTGTGCGGTTCGGCCTACCGCAACCGCGGGATCGAGCCGCTGCTCGACGCCGTGGTCTCGTATCTGCCCTCGCCGCTCGACGTGCCCGCCGTACGGGGCACGTTCGAGGGGGCGGAGCAGGAGCGGGCGGCCGATTCGGCGGCTCCGTTCGCGGCGCTGGCGTTCAAGGTGAACGCCACCCCGACCGGGCGGCTGACGTATCTGCGGGTGTATTCGGGAACGATCGAGAAGGGAGACGCCGTGTGGGACACGGGCGCGCGCCGTACCGAGCGGATCGGGCGGATCCTGCGAGTCCGGGCCGACCGTCACGCCCGCCTGGACCGGGCGGTCGCCGGGGACATCGTCGCCGTGGTCGGGCTGAAGTCCGCCCGCGCCGGCTCGACCCTGTGCGCCCCCGGCGCCCCGATCGTCCTCGAACCGCCCGGTGTCACCGACCCGGTGGTCTCCGTGGCGGTCGAGGCCCGTACGTCGACCGACGCCGACAAGCTGGTCTCGGCGCTCGCGCGGCTGACCGAGGAGGACCCCTCGCTGGTCGTGCGGTCCGACCCCGAGACCGGCCAGACGGTGCTGTCGGGGATGGGCGAACTGCATCTCGAGGTCGCGGCGGAGAAGGTCCGCCGCGCCCACGGGGTGGAGGTCAACGTCGGCCGTCCGAGGGTGAGTTACCGCGAGACAGTCGGGCGCGGGGTGTCCGGGCTGGTCTTCCGGCACGTCAAACAGGACGGCGGAGCAGGGCAGTTCGCGCATGTCGTCCTCGATGTCGAGCCGCTGGAGGACGGGTTCGAGTTCCGCTCGGCCGTCGTCGGCGGGCGGGTGCCGCAGGAGTACGTCCGGGCGGTCGAGGCCGGCTGCCGGGACGCTCTCGCCGAGGGCCCGCTGGGCGCGCACCCCGTGACCGGGCTGCGCGTGACCCTCACCGACGGGGCGACCCATGTGAAGGACTCCTCGGACACCGCCTTCCGCACGGCAGGCAGACTCGGTCTCCGGGAAGCCCTGCGCACCTGCGTGATGGTTCTTCTGGAACCGGTCGTGGAGGTCACGGTCACCGTCCCCGAGGACGCCGTCGGCGGTGTGCTCGGCGACCTCGCCGCGCGCCGCGGCCGGGTCTCGGGCTCGGCCATGCGCGGTGGCGCGGCGGTCGTCACGGCCACCGTGCCGCTGGCCGAACTCTTCGGCTACGCGACCCGGTTGCGCAGCCGGACGCAGGGCCGGGGCACCTTCACCGCCCGGCCCACCGGCTACGCACCGGCGCCGGCCGTGACACCGGTCCGGTGACCGGCCGGGCGGCCCCTCCCGCATGCGGGAGGGGCCGCCTCCGGCTCACGGGTACGACACCACCGTGGAGGGCACCGTCGACGTCCCCGACGTGGGAGAGCCCGTCTCGTTGATGACGTGCTCGTACTGGCCCTTGCCGCCCAGGGAGACCACCAGCAGGTCGTGGAAGCGCACTCCGGCCCGGTTCGGCGCGGCGAAGCCGCTGTGCTGCACGATCGTCGGGTCGACGTTGTAGAAGCAGTAACTGCCCAGGCCCCAGCCCTCGTGCGCGGTGACCCCGTCGCCGACCTTGTAGGCGGCGTACCCCTTCACCGAGCCGTTCTGGATCGCGGCCTGGTTCGGGGCGTCGTAGGCCTTCTCGTTCTGGAAGAAGATCGTGCGTCCCCGCTGCCCGTTCCACTGCACGTCGTACTTGTTGAAGTGCTCCACGAACAGGCCGGTGCACAGTACGTCGTCGCCGTTCACGACCACTCCGTAGTCGGCCCGGTTGGTCTCCCAGCCGACGCCTTCGCCGTGGTCGGCGCGCCACACCCAGGTGTGGTCGACGATGGTGTGCCGGCTGTTGACGACCATGCTGGTGGTGGCCTTGCCGGCGCCCGCGCCGCCGATGCGGACGAAGACGTCCTGGACGGTGGTCGGGTTGGCGGAGTGGTCGCGTGAGGCACCGCTCGGGCCGATCTCCAGCAGGGTGGGGGAGTTGACCCGTCCGGCGTCGACCAGGAACCCCGCCAGACGTACACCGTCGACATCCGCGACGCGCAGAGCGGTGACTCCGTTGTCGGGTACGAGAGTTGCGTAACCGAGGCCCAGGACGACCGTGTTGGCGCGGTTCACCTGGACAGGCTGGTCGAGGTGGTAGATCCCCGGCGTCAGCAGCAGGTGAAGCCCCTGCGCGAGCGCCTGGTTGAGGGTCGCCGCCGAGACGCCCGGCTTGGCGACGTAGAACTGCGACAGGGGCAGCGAGGTGCCACGCGGGGTGCCGTTGCCCCAGGAGACCCCGCGGGCGTTCGACCGCTTCTCCGGCAGGAAGACGTGGAGATCCGAGCTGCCGGTGACATGGAGGAAAGGCTTCTCCCGGGAGACCGGGGTGGTGTCGAGCGTGGTGTACGGCGGGTTCGGGAAGCTCTGCGCGGGGGCGCCCTCGACGCCGGAGAACACCATGTTCCAGACGCCGTTGAGCCAGCTGCCGACCGCGCTGTCCCGGGTGTACCACTGCTGCTGCGAGTACGGGCCGACCTGGCCGTCGATGCGGCTGTCCGCGATGTAGCCGCCGCTCGCCCAACCGTAGCCCGCGGGCGAGAGGTTGAGACCGCCGCGCACGTGCATACGGCGGAAGGGGGCCGCCTGGGCGACCGCCCACCGGTTGGTGCCGTTGGCCGGGACCAGGGCGAGGTTCTCCGCCGAGCGCCAGAAGTTCTGCGTCGCGTTGCCGTTGAACCAGCCCGCGTCGACGGTGACGTCCCCGTTGATGGTCGTGTCGTCGGGGGAGAGGCCCAGGCCCATGATCGAGGTGTAGAAGCCGAGTTGGGCGTTGAGCCCGTTGTACGTGCCCGGCTTGAACAGCAGCGCGTAGCGGCCGGGGCCGAACTGGGCCGACTCCTGCTGCTTGAACACCTCGTCCAGCTTGGCCTGGATGCCCGCCGTGGACGGGTCGAAGACGAGGACGTTCGGGCCGAGGTCGCCGCCGCCCGGGAGCCGCCGCGGCTTCCTGACGGAGTGCGGCGCAGGGGTGGCGGGGGCCGCAGAGGCGGGGGCGGACAGACCGAGTGCGACAGGGGCTGCGGCGGCCGCCGCGGCGAGCATGGATCTCCGGCCGATGTCAGGCAGGGGCATGGGGCGGCTCTCCTGTTCAGGAAGTGAACGGGGTGGGGTTTGGGAGCGCTCTCTTGCCAGTGAATGCTTCAACTATCCGAACGGGCGCGTCAAGAGGTGCGGCCGGAGTTCCACAAGGGTTGCCGTACCCCTTGACGAGCACATCCCTCGAGGTTTAACTCACGTCCTAAATTAAGTCATGAGTGCAATCCCCGAAGGGACACCGGGAGCCATGCGCAGCATCCGAGCCGCGGCCGTAGGCGCCGTCACCATGTCACTCGCCCTTGCCGCCTCGGCCTGCGGAGGCGGTTCGCCGACGGGCGGCGGGTCCAACGACTCGCCGAAGACGCTCACGTACTGGGCCTCCAACCAGGGCGCCGGCATCGCCGTCGACAAGAAGGTCCTGCAGCCCGAGCTCGACAAGTTCGAGAAGCAGACGGGCGTCAAGGTGAAGCTGGAGGTCGTGCCCTGGTCCGACCTGCTGAACCGGATCCTCACCGCGACAACCTCCGGTCAGGGCCCCGACGTCCTGAACATCGGCAACACCTGGAGCGCCTCCCTGCAGGCGACCGGCGCGCTGCTGCCGTGGGACGCCAAGAACTTCACCAGGATCGGCGGCCGGGACCGCTTCGTGGACTCGGCGCTCGGCTCGACCGGCGCGGAGGGCAAGGACCCGGCGGCGGTCCCGCTGTACTCGATGGCCTACGCCCTCTACTACAACAAGGAGATCTTCGCCGACGCCGGCATCAGCAAGCCCCCGGCCACCTGGGACGAGCTCATCGCCGACGGCAAGAAGATCAAGGCGAACGGCAAGTCGCCGCTCGGCGCCGAGGGTGCGAACCTGGCGGAGAACATCCACCACGTCTTCGTCTTCGCCAAGCAGCACGGCGCCGACTTCTTCACCGCGGACGGCAAGGCCGACTTCACCAACGACGGCGTGGTCACCGCTGTCAAGCAGTACGTCGACCTGATGGCCAAGGACAAGGTCATACCGACCGGCGACGCCGAGTACGCGCAGAACCAGTCGGTGAGCGACTTCGCCAAGGGCAAACAGGCGATGCTGCTGTGGCAGTCCGCCGCCGCCAACCTCAAGTCGCAAGGAATGAGCGACAGTTCGTACGGAATCGCCCCCGTGCCCGTGCAGTCCGGCACCCCCGGTACCGGCACGCAGGTCAACTCGATGGTCGCGGGCATCAACCTCGCCGTCTTCAAGAACACCGACAACCTCGACGGCGCCACCAAGTTCGTGACGTTCATGACGAGCGACGCGGAACAGAAGATCCTCAACACGGCGTACGGCTCGATCCCGCCGGTCAAGGCCGCCCAGCAGGACGCCACCTTCAACTCCGCGTCCAACTCAGTCCTCAAGAACACCCTCGCCACGAGCGCCGCGGCGCTGCCGCAGGTCGCCGACGAGTCGCAGTTCGAGACGACGGTCGGTACGGCCGTCAAGGACCTGTTCGCCGACGTGGCGGCCGGACGCGCGGTCACCACCGGCTCGGTGAAGGCCAAGCTCCAGAAGGCCCAGCAGCAGATGCCGGCGAAGTGAGCCCGATGACCACCACAGCCCTCAAGGAACCGGCGAGGGAGGCTTCCCCCGGTGCGGCGGCGCGCGAACCGCGTCGTCGCACCGGGCGGATCCGCCGTGTCGGCCTGCCCTACCTGCTCCTCCTGCCCGCCCTGCTGCTCGAACTCCTCGTCCACCTGGTGCCGATGGTCGTCGGCATCGTGATGAGCTTCAAGGAACTCACCCAGTTCTACATCCGCGACTGGGGCGCCGCGCCCTGGTCCGGGCTCGACAACTACAAGGTGTCGGTGGACTTCGACGCCCCCGTCGGCAGCGCGCTGCTGCACTCCTTCTTCGTCACCGTCGGCTTCACCCTGCTGTCGGTCGGTCTGTGCTGGCTGATCGGCACGGCGGCCGCGGTCTGCATGCAGGACGCCTTCCGCGGCCGGGGCCTGCTGCGGGCGCTGTTCCTGGTGCCCTACGCGCTACCGGTCTACGCGGCCGTCATCACCTGGGTGTTCATGTTCCAGCACGACAACGGCCTGGTGAACCACGTTCTGCACGACCAGCTGCACCTCACCGACAAGCCGTCCTTCTGGCTCATCGGCGACAACAGCTTCTACGCCCTGCTCACCGTGTCCGTGTGGAAGGGCTGGCCGTTCGCCTTCCTGATCGTGATGGCCGGACTCCAGAACATTCCGCGGGAGTTGTACGAGGCGGCGGCGCTGGACGGCGCCGGCATGTGGCAGCAGATCCGCCGCATCACCCTGCCGTCGCTGCGACCGGTCAACCAAGTCCTGGTCCTGGTCCTGTTCTTGTGGACCTTCAACGACTTCAACACGCCGTACGTCCTGTTCGGCAAGGCCGCCCCGGAGGCTGCGGACCTCATCTCGGTCCACATCTACCAAGCGTCCTTCGTCACCTGGAACTTCGGCACCGGCTCCGCGATGTCCGTACTCCTGCTGCTCTTCCTGCTGGTCGTGACGGGCGTCTACCTGCTGCTCACTTCTCGTGGATCCCGTGGATCCCGTGGATCCCGAGGACTCCGAGGAAGGAAGACGGCCGATGTCTAGATCCCCCATGGCGCCGCCGAGTTCGTTCCTCTGGTCCCGGCGCGTGTTCCTCACCCTGCTCACCGGCTTCGTGCTGGTGCCGGTGTACGTCATGATCTCCAGCTCGCTGAAGCCACTCGCCGACGTGACGGGCGAATTCCACTGGCTGCCCAGCAATCTGACGGCCCGTCCGTACATCGACATCTGGTCGACGGTCCCGCTCGCGCGGTACTTCGTGAACTCGCTGATCGTGGCCGGTTCGGCGACCGTCCTTTCCGTGGTGATCGCGGTGTTCGCGGCGTACGCCGTCAGCCGCTACTCCTTCCGCGGCAAGCGCGTGTTCACAGTCACCGTCCTGTCCACCCAGATGTTCCCGGGCATCCTCTTCCTCCTCCCGCTGTTCCTCCTCTATGTCAACATCGGCAACGCCACCGGCATCGCCCTGTTCGGTTCACGCGGCGGCCTGATCCTCACCTACCTCACCTTCTCGCTCCCCTTCTCCGTCTGGATGCTGATCGGCTACTTCGACTCGGTGCCGCGCGACCTCGACGAGGCGGCACTGGTGGACGGCTGCGGCCCGCTGGGCGCGCTGTTCCGGATCGTCGTACCGGCCGCGATCCCCGGCATCGTCGCCGTTGCCGTCTACGCCTTCATGACCGCCTGGGGCGAGGTGCTCTTCGCCTCCGTCATGACCAACGACGCCACCCGCACCCTCGCCGTCGGTCTCCAGGGCTACTCCACGCTCAACGACGTCTACTGGAACCAGATCATGGCCGCCTCGCTCGTCGTCAGCCTGCCCGTGGTCGCGGGTTTCCTGCTGCTGCAGCGCTACCTCGTCGCCGGGCTGACGGCAGGGGCCGTCAAGTGAACCCTCGCGCAACCGACTCCACGTGTCTCGAAGGGACTTCCGTGTCCGACCGCATAGACCTCGCCGCCTTCCCGCACGACTTCCTGTGGGGCACGGCCACAGCGGCGTACCAGATCGAGGGAGCCGTCGCGGAGGACGGGCGCGCTCCGTCGATCTGGGACACCTTCTCGCACACGCCCGGCAAGGTCGCGGGCAACGACAACGGCGACGTCGCCTGCGACCATTACCACCGCTGGCGCGAGGACATCGCCCTGATGCGCCAACTGGGCACGAACGCCTACCGGTTGTCGATCGCCTGGCCGAGGGTGCTGCCGGCCGGCGACGGTCCGGTCAATCCCAAGGGCCTCGCCTTCTACGACGAGTTGATCGACGCCCTGCTGGAGGTGGGCATCACCCCCTCCGTCACCCTCTACCACTGGGACCTCCCGCAGGCTCTCCAGGACCGGGGCGGCTGGCCGGAGCGGGACACCGCCCTCGCGTTCGCCGACTACGCGGCGGTCGTCGCCGAACGCCTCGGCGACCGCGTGACCCACTGGGCCACCCTCAACGAACCCCTCTGCTCGGCCTGGATCGGCCACCTGGAGGGCAGGATGGCACCCGGCCTGACCGACCTCACGGCCGCTGTCCGCGCCTCTTACCACCTCCTCCTGGGCCACGGTCTCGCGGTCGGGGCGATCCGCGCCGCGGCCCCGTCCGCACAGGTCGGCCTCGTCAACAACCTGTCCACGGTCCACCCGGCCACCGACCGCGACGAGGACGTACAGGCCGCCCGACGCATGGACGGCCACGTCAACCGCTGGTGGCTGGATCCGGTGCACGGCCGCGGCTTCCCGTCGGACATGCGCGGGGTGTACGGAGTCGAACTCCCGGAACAGCAAGGCGACTTGGCGGCCATCGCGGCCCCCCTCGACTGGCTCGGGCTGAACTACTACATGCCGGCCACCGTCGCCGACGCCCCGTCCGCCCCCGCGCCCCACGTGCGCTCCGTCCGCCGCCTCGGCGTCCCGCGTACCGGCATGGACTGGGAGGTCGACCCGACCGGAATCGAGACCCTCCTGCTCCGCCTCACCGACGAGTACGGCGCCCGGCGCCTGTACGTCACGGAGAACGGGTCCGCCTATCCCGACGTCGTGGGCCCCGACGGGAGGGTGGACGACCCCGAGCGTCGGCGCTACCTCGAACACCACCTGGCCGCCTGCGCCTCGGCCGCCGGTAAGGGCGCCCCGCTGGCCGGCTACTTCGCCTGGTCGCTGCTGGACAACTTCGAGTGGGCGTACGGCTATGACAAGCGGTTCGGGCTGGTCCATGTGGACTATCGGACGCAGGTGCGGACCATCAAGGGGACGGGGTACCGGTACGCGGACATCATCCGTGAGCATCGGGGGCGGGCCCGGCACGCCGCCTGACGGCGACCTGCGGTATCGGGCCCAGCGGTGTATCGGGTCAGGTGCGGGACTTCACGATGTACCGGCGGCGCCGGAGGAGTGAGGGGCGTTCAGGACGCCACCGTCTCGCGCTCCGGCAGCACCGTCTCCCGCTCCAGCATTTCCTCGACCTCGCCCTCCTGGACCCGCGAGGTCCGCCACAGCCACAGGACGTCCCGGCCGAACGACCACAGGAGCGTGGTCAGCGCCGTGGCGACGACGGCGGAGGTCGCCCTGTAGGGCAGCAGGCCCGAGGCGGCCGTCAGCAGGAAGATGCCCTGGAACGCGGCGACCGCCTTGCGGGCCGTGCTCGGCGGCAGCGAGGCGTTCAGCCACGGCCAGACACGGGCCGCCGCGACGAAGCCGTAGCGCATGCCGCCGATGAGCATGACCCAGAGGCCGAGATGCATCGACACGTACACGCTGAGCACCAGGATCAGGAACGCGTCGACCTCCATGTCGAAACGGGCACCCAGCGCGGTCGACGTGCCCGTCCTGCGGGCCACCTTGCCGTCGACGCCGTCCAATATCAGGGCCACCGCCGTCAGGCCGACGAACAGCGTGACCGGCGGGGAACTCTCGAAGGAGTCCGCGACCAGGGCCGTGACACCGCCCACCAGCGTGGCCCGGCCGAGGGTCACCCGGTTGGCCGGGCCGAAGGAGCGCAACCGGGAGCGGTGCAGCGCGCGGGAGAGCACCGCCCAGCTGGCGACGGCGAAGGCGAGGCCGGTCAGCCACCCTGCCGGCCCCATGCCGATCGCCGTGCCGAGCAGGGCCAGCAACAGGATCTGAACGCCCGCTCCCACAGCGGTCTCCTGCTGGACCAGCCTTGCGTCGTAAGTGTTGTTCAGGGCCACCGCACACCCTCCGGCCATATGACAGAGTCGATCAACGCCGCGCTCTGTGCGCGGCCTGTGCACACCTCGGTACGTGAACAACTTCCAGATGGTTCAGGAGGAGGCCAGATGAACTACATCGCACGCGCGTTCTGGCTCAGTCGTCGGGGTCTCGGTGAGATACGGAGCACCGATCTCCCGGGGCCCGCGGAGGGCGAGGTGCTGGTGCGCTCGCTCTTCTCGGGAGTCAGCCGTGGCACGGAGACACTCGTCTTCCGCGGCGGCGTCCCGGAGAGCCAGCACGCGGCCATGCGGGCACCGTTCCAGGAGGGCGACTTCCCGGCACCGGTGAAGTACGGCTACCTCAACGTCGGCGTGGTCGAGGAGGGGCCGGACGAACTGGCCGGCCGGACGGTGTTCTGCCTCTACCCGCACCAGACGCGATACGTCGTCCCGGCCGCCGCCGTGACCGTCGTACCCGACACCGTGCCCGCCGAGCGG
Organism: Streptomyces sp. DF42; assembly: GCF_058267695.1. Taxonomy (NCBI): domain Bacteria; kingdom Bacillati; phylum Actinomycetota; class Actinomycetes; order Kitasatosporales; family Streptomycetaceae; genus Streptomyces; species Streptomyces sp. DF42. The sequence continues at coordinate 8,610,132 of NZ_CM177859.1, forward strand.
GCCATCCTCGCCGGCACCGTCGAGACCGCCGTGAACGCCCTCTGGGACGCTGCGCCCCTGGTCGGCGACCGGATCGCGGTGGTCGGCGGCGGCATGGTCGGCTGCTCGGTGGCCGCCCTGCTGGCCCGCTTCCCCGGCGTCCGCGTCCAGCTGGTCGATGCCGACCCCACCCGCGCCAAGGTCGCCCAGGCCCTCGGTGTCGACTTCGCCCTGCCCGGCGACGCCCTCGACGGACGCGACCTCGTCGTCCACGCCAGCGCCACCGAACAGGGCCTCGCCCGCTCCCTGGAACTGCTCAGCGCCGAGGGCACCGTCCTCGAACTGAGCTGGTACGGCGACCGGAAGGTCAGCCTCCCGCTCGGCGAGGCCTTCCACTCCCGGCGGCTGGTCATCCGCAGCAGCCAGGTCGGCACCGTCTCCCCGGCCCGCCGCTCCAGCCGTACGTACGCCGACCGGCTCGACCTCGCCCTCGACCTGCTCGCCGACCCCGCGCTCGACGCCCTCATCACCGGTGAGTGCGCCTTCGAGGAACTGCCCGACGTCATGCCGCGTCTGGCCTCCGGGGAGATTCCGGCGCTGTGCCACCGGGTCAGGTACGAGGACACAGAGTGACGGAGTCGTTCAATTTGGGACGACTTTCGGGGTTGCAAGGCCGCCTGACCTGAGAAAAGAGTGAGGGGCGGTTGAACGCGGGAAACCGAAGAGCCGTATTACTAGGGCATCCCCCGGCGGCCAACAGCCGGGGGGCCAGACGTGCCGCACCTGGAGGGTCGTCCGTTGTTCAGTGTCACCGTCCGCGATCACATCATGATCGCCCACAGCTTCCGTGGCGAGGTCTTCGGACCCGCGCAGCGCCTGCACGGAGCGACGTTCCTGGTGGACGCCACATTCCGGCGCGAGCAGCTGGACGACGACAACATAGTCGTCGACATCGGACTCGCCACGCAGGAACTGGGCGCCGTGGTCAGCGAGCTGAACTACAGAAACCTCGACAACGAGCCCGAGTTCGCCGGAGTCAACACCTCCACGGAGTTCCTGGCCAAGGTCATCGCCGACCGGCTCGCCGAGCGGATCGAGAAGGGCGCGCTCGGCGAGGGCGCCAGGGGCATCGCGGGGATCGCCGTGACCCTGCACGAGTCGCACATCGCCTGGGCGAGTTACGAGCGTGCCCTGTGACCGACGTGACCCTGGAGAAGGTGCAGCAGCCCGCGCTCGGCTATGTGCCCGTCAAGCACTCCGCCCTGAAGAACGCCGAGATCATCCCCATGTCCCTGCGCTCCGTGCACTTCGTGCTGCCGGGCGGTGTCGACGACCCGGCCGCGCCGAGCGGCGGCAACGCCTACGACCGGCGGGTGAGCCTGGATCTGCCCGGCTTCGGCTGGCAGGTCCACCAGCACGCCGTGGCCGGCGAGTGGCCCCGGCCGGGAGCGGCGGCCCGTACGGAACTCGCCCGTACGCTGCGGGAGTTCCCGGACGGGGCGGTCGTCCTGCTGGACGGGATCGTCGCCTGCGGCGTCCCGGAGGTCGTCGTCCCGGAGGCCGAGCGGCTGCGCCTCGCGGTCCTCGTGCACCTTCCGCTCGGCGACGAGACGGGTCTCGAACCCGCCGTGGCCGCCGAGCTGGACGCCAAGGAGCGCGACGTGCTCCGGGCCGTTCCCGCCGTGATCGCCACCAGCGACTGGGCCGTGCGCCGCCTGGTCGCCCACCACGGCCTCGCCCCCGAACGGGTGCATGTCGCCGCCCCCGGCGCCGACATCGCGCCCCTCGCCTCCGGCACCGACGGCCTCTCCCGCCTGCTGTGCGTGGCCGCGGTGACCCCGCGCAAGGGGCAGCACCGGCTGGTGCAGGCGCTGGCCGCGGCGAGGGACCTGCCATGGAGCTGCGTGTGCGTCGGCGGACTCGGGCACGACCCCGAATACGTCGCCCGACTGCGGCTGCTGATCAAGGAGCACGGTCTGCAGGACCGCATCGAGCTCGCGGGCCCGAAGGCCGGCGCCGAGCTCGACGCCAGCTACAACACCGCCGACCTCATGGTCCTCACCTCGTACGCGGAGACCTACGGGATGGCGGTGACGGAGGCCCTCGCCCGCGGCATCCCCGTGCTGGCCACCGATGTCGGCGGGCTCCCGGAGGCGGTCGGGCGCGCCCCCGACGGCGGTGTCCCCGGCATCCTCGTCCCGCCGGAGGACCCCGCGGCCCTCGCCGCCGAACTGCGCGGCTGGTTCGGCGAGGCCGACGTACGACGCCGGCTGAAGGCCGCCGCCCGGGGCCGACGGGCCGCCCTGGACGGTTGGGCGACCACGGCCCGCAGCCTCGCCGGAGTACTGGGCCGGCTGCCGAGCGAACCCCGGAGGGCGGCATGAACAGGACCGTACAGATCGGTGAGAAGATCCCGGCACAGTCCGGGCCCAGGGAGGATTCCGTGCCCGTGGACTCCGTGATCCCCGGCGCCGGCCCCGCTGCCCCGGGCTCCGGCGAGCGCGCCACCGTACGGCTGCGGGACACCGGGCCGCAGGAGCCGCCCCGTTACGCGCCCGAGTGGCTCGAACTGCGCGAACCGGCCGACGCCGCCGGGCGGGCGCACGATCTGCTCGACCCGCTGCGGATCCGGCTGGCCGACCTGCCGGGCAAGGCCGGGCTCGTCATCCACGACCTGGGCTGCGGCACCGGCTCGATGGGCCGGTGGCTCGCGCCCCGCCTGGACGGTGCCCAGCACTGGGTCCTGCACGACCGCGACCCCTACCTCCTGCACTTCGCGGCCGTCGCCTCGCCGCGCTCCGCCGCCGACGGCAGCCGGGTCACCGTGGAGACCCGCCGCGGCGACATCGCCCGGCTCACCCCGGACGGCCTGGCCGGCGCCTCCCTGGTGACGGCCTCCGCGCTCCTCGACGTCCTCACCCGCGAGGAGATCGAGACCCTCGCCGACGCCTGCACCGGGGCCCGCTGCCCGGCCCTGCTGACACTCTCGGTCGCCGGACGTGTCGAGCTCACCCCGTCCGACCCGATGGACGCGGAGATCACCGACGCGTTCAACGCCCACCAGCGCCGGGACGGCATGCTCGGCCCGGACGCGATCACGGTGGCGTGCGAGGCGTTCTCGGAGCGGGGCGCGACCGTACAGGTCAACCCGAGCCCCTGGCGGCTCGGCCCCGGCGAGGCCGCGCTGACCGCCCAGTGGCTGCGCGGCTGGGTCGGCGCCGCGGTCGAGGAACGCCCCGAGCTGACGGCACGTGCAGAACGGTATCTGCAGGAGCGCCTGGCGGCCTGCGAGGCGGGCGAGCTGCGCGTCACGGTCCACCACAGCGACCTGCTGGCGCTGTCCCGGCCGGCGGACGGGGCGTCATGAGCGTGGAGACGGTCAGGCCGGTCGTGGTGCTGCCGGAGCAGCGTGAACGAGGCGTGCAGGCCGAGCGGGGCATGGCGGTCGACACGCGGACCGGGGCCGCGACCCGCACGGTGGACGGGCGGACCGGTGCCGTACGGACCGGTGGTGCCGCCTCCCTCCCGCCCAGCGGGCCCGCCGTCTCCAAGGCCCGTATCGGCGTGATCGTCTCCTCCGAGCGGCCCGGGCGCGACACCGGGGTTTCCCGGTGGCGCGGTGTCCTGGCCCGGCTCAACTCCCGTGCCGTACGGACCCACTTCGGCACCGTCGCAGGCGTCGTCATCCTCGGCGCCCTGCTGTGGCATCTCGGTAGCGGCGTCCTGCTGGACGGGCTGCGGCGCATCGACGCCACGACGCTGCTGGTGTCGCTCGTGATCGGTGTGGCCACCACCGTGCTCAGCGCCTGGCGCTGGGCGCTGGTGGCCCGGGGCCTGAAGATCCGGCTGCCGCTCGGCGCGGCCGTCGCCGACTACTACCGGGCGCTGTTCCTGAACGCCGCCCTGCCCGGCGGTGTCCTCGGCGATGTGCACCGGGCGGTCCGGCACGGGCGGAGCGCCGGCGACATGGGCCGCGGCGTACGCTCCGTGGTCCTCGAACGGGTCGCGGGGCAGGCCGCGTTGACGGTCGTCGGAGCGGCGATGCTGCTGACGATGGACTCGCCGGTACGGGACGAGGTGCGGCACTTCGCACCGCTGGTCGCGCTCGCCGCCGTGGGCGCGCTCGCCGTCGTGATCGCGCTGCGGATGAACCGCGCGCCGTCCCGGCGCGGACGGGCTCTGCGCTCGACGCTGGCCGAGGCCCGCGAGGGGCTGCTGTCGCGCCGCAACTGGCCGGGCGTGACCGTCTCCTCGCTCCTCATCCTGGCCGGCCACCTCGGGATGTTCGTGCTCGCCGCCCGGGTCGCGGACTCCCGCGCCTCCGTCGCCGCCCTGCTGCCCCTCGCGGTACTGGCGCTCGTCGCCATGGGGCTGCCGCTGAACATCGGCGGCTTCGGGCCGCGGGAGGGCGTCACCGCCTGGGCCTTCGGGGCGGCCGGACTCGGCGCGAGCAGTGGCGTGGCCGTCGCCGTGGTGTACGGCGTGCTCAGCTTCGTGGCCGCGCTGCCGGGCGCCGTCGTCCTCGTGGCCCGCTGGTACACGGGCCTGCGCGACGGTTCCGGGACGGCCCAGGCGGCCCCGGAACCCGGCTCCGGCTATCCGCGCCCGTCCGCCGACGTGAGGAGCGAGAAATACGCGCCGAACGAATCCGCGAGGCTCGCGAGCAGTTCCTTCCCTTTTTCCGCGGAACCCAGCGAAGGGCGCCCGATGACACCCGAATCGGTATAGCCGGACATACCGAGGGTGAGCAGATGACGGCGGTCGTCCGCGATGAAATCGGAGGTTTCATAACCGGGTCGGAGAAATTCCGGGTGAGCGTGCAGAAGGATGGAGGTCTCGATTTCTCCCGCGTGCATGTCGGTCAGCAGCGAGGTGGCCACCCCCGCCCGCTGCAGCGCCGCTTCCCAGTCCTCGACGGCCGGGAAGAGCGCCATGCGCTCGCCGCGGGCGGAGGATTCCTGAACGACGTTGCCCAGTACGTAGTTTCCGCCGTGGCCGTTGACCACCACCAGGGCGTCGACGCCGGAGCGACGGAGCGAGGCCGCGATGTCCGACACCACCGCATGAAGGGTCACCGAGGAGATGCTGACGGTTCCGGGCCAGGCCGCGTGCTCGTGCGAGCAGGAGATCGTCACCGGGGGCAGGAGGTGCACCGGGTACGCCGCGGCGATCTCCCGGGCCACGGCACAGGCGACGAGCGTGTCGGTCGCCAGTGGAAGGAAGGCACCGTGCTGCTCGAAGCTCCCGACCGGAAGGACGGCGACCTGCGTTGAGACACCCGCCGCCCTGGTCCGTACCTCTTCCGTAGTGTCCGCCGGCACCAGCCCGTTCGCCGCCGTACGCCCGCCCGAATCACTCATTTCTTCACGGCCCTTCGTCTCTGCTTAGGAATCAGATCATGACAGATAAAATCGGCGTCCTCGGCAAGAAGTCCGCGCAGCGCACGGGCGTGGAGCGGATTGTGAATGCACCGCTGCCCACGGTGTACGGACAATTCCGGGCGGTCGGCTACATGGACCATGACCGTGGTGACGAACAAGTGGCCCTGGTCCACGGTGAGATCGGCACGGACAACGTGCTCACCCGGCTCCATTCCGAGTGCCTGACCGGTGACGCGTTCGGCTCCCAGCACTGCGAATGCGGCGACCAGCTCGCCTCCGCGCTGAAGGCCGTGGTCGCCGAAGGCAGCGGCATCGTCGTCTACTTGAGGGGCCACGAGGGCCGCGGGATCGGTCTGCTGGCCAAGTTGCGGGCGATGGCGCTGCAGGCGGAGGGCCTGGACACCGTCGAGGCGAACCTCGCGCTCGGACTGCCGGTGGACGCCCGTGACTACGGCGTCGCCGCCGGGATCCTGCAGGACCTGGGCGTGAACTCGGTACGGCTGATGTCCAACAACCCGCGCAAGCGGGAGGCGCTGGTGCAACACGGCATCCAAGTGGCCGAGACCGTGCCGCTGTTGATCCCGCCGTGCGAGAGCAACATCACCTATCTGCGCACCAAGCGCGAACGCCTCGACCATGTCCTGCCGCATCTGGACGCGGTGGCGCACCTGTCCTGATCACGCCCACCACCTCGCCGCCGCCGGTGTCCGCCGCGACCTGCCGTCGGCGAGGTGGGCCGTGACCCGCGCCCCGGCCGCGTACCCTTCGTGGACATCAGCCCCTTGAGCGCCGGCCCTCTCGCGGCCGACGCCCCGCGCCCGGAGGCCCACCTCGTATGACAGAGCTCCATCTGTGGCTGCGCCACGAGGTCCGCAGCACCGAACGCCGCACGCCCCTCGTGCCGTCCGACGCCCGCCGGCTCGTCGACAGCGGGGTGACCCTGACGGTGGAGGAGTCCCCGCAGCGAATCTTCCCGATCGAGGAGTACGAGGCGGCGGGCTGCCGCGTCGCACCCGCGGGCTCATGGGTGTCGGCTCCGCACGGCGCCGTCGTCGTAGGCCTGAAGGAACTCCCCGACGAGCCCGCCGAACTGACGCACCAACACATCTTCTTCGGGCACGCCTACAAACGGCAGCCCGGTGCCGAGACCCTGCTGCGCCGCTTCGCCGCCGGGGGAGGGGCGCTCCTGGACCTGGAGTACCTGGTGGACGACGACGGCCGCAGGCTCGCCGCGTTCGGGTTCTGGGCCGGCTATCTGGGCGCCGCGCTGGCCGTGCTGCAGCAGCGGGGCAGGCTCGCAGCGCCCCTCACGCCCACGTCCAAGGAGGAGCTGGACGAGACGCTCCGACGCGCCGACGGGGACGAGGAGTTCACGGCTGTGGTGATCGGCGCCCTGGGCCGCAGCGGCCGGGGTGCGCGCGTCGCCTTCCACACGGCCGGGGTCGAGCCGACCTGCTGGGACCTCGCCGAGACCCGCGACCTGGACCGGCCGGCCCTGCTCGCCCACGACGTCTTCGTGAACGCGGTCCTCGCCACCACCCCCATCCCGCCCTTCCTCCGGGAGCAGGACATCCAGGGTGGAGCCGCCCCCGCCCGCCGCCTGCGCACCGTCTGCGACGTCACCTGCGACGTCGGCTCCGAGCTGAACGTCCTGCCGGTCTACGACCGCACCACGGACTGGGAGCACCCCGTGCGCCGCCTGCGCGATAGCCCCCCGCACCCCCCACTCGACCTGATCGCCATCGACAACCTGCCCTCCCTCCTCCCGCGGGAGTCCAGCACCGACTTCTCGGCGGCACTGGTGCTCCAGCTCCTGGAGTTCGGTGCCGACGGGCCCTGGGGCCGCTGTCTGGACCGCTTCCGCCAGGCCTGCCGCGAACTCGGCATCACAGAAGGGGAATTCCGCCATGGCTGACAGCACCGACAGGGTCACCGCGAGCGGCACCGTCCACTGGATCGGCGCCGGTCTGTCCACGGGCAGCGGCCTGGCCCGCCTGTGCGAGACGGCCGAGCGGGTACGGCTGTGGCACCGCACCGAAGAACGCGCCGCCCAGGCCCTCGACCGCCTGGGCCTGACCGGCCGCGCCGAGCCCCGCGCCTACACGCTCACCGCCCTCGCCGCCGACTTGGCGCCCGGCGATGTCGTCGTATCGATGCTGCCCGCACCGGAGCACGCCGCCATCCTGGCCCTCTGTGTGCGCGAGGGGGCCCACTTCGCCTGCTCCAGCTATGTGTCGGACGCCGTACTGGAACAGGTGCCCGGCGCCGCGAAGGCCGGCCTCGTGGTCCTCACGGAGGCGGGGCTCGACCCGGGCCTCGACCATCTCTTCGCGCACGGCCTCGTCGCCCGTGCCCGGGAGGCGATCGGCGCCGGCACGCCGGCCTCGTACCGCTTCACCTCGTACTGCGGCGGCATCCCGGCCGTCCCGAACGACTTCAGGTACCGCTTCAGCTGGGCGCCCGCGGGTGTGCTCAACGCGCTGCGCTCGCCCGCCCGTTACATCGAGGACGGCGCGCAGACCACCGCCGACCGGCCCTGGGAGGCCACCAGGCCGCACGTCCTCGACGGCGAGAGGTTCGAGGTCTACCCGAACCGGGACAGCGTCCCCTTCGTCGAGCAGTACGGACTGCCCACCGCCTGGCAGGCGCGGTCCTTCGTCCGCGGCACCCTGCGTCTCGACGGCTGGCTGCGGGCCTGGGACGCGGTGTTCGAGGAGCTCAAGGCAGGTGACGACGCCCGGATCGGCGCGCTGGCACAGGAGTTGGCTGCCCGCCATCCCACCACCGACGCCGACCGGGACCGGGTCGTGCTCGCCGTGTCGCTGGAGGTCCGGGGGGAGGGGGAGCGGAGCTGGTCGGGGAGTTACCTCCTGGACCTGGTGGGCGACGCGGAGGAGAGCGCGATGGCCCGCTGCGTCTCCCGTCCGCTGGCCCTGGGCATCCGCCACATCCTCGACGGCACCCTGCCCGCCGGGCTCGACCGGGCGGCGGAGACGGCCGCCCGGTCGCAGCAGTGGCTGGACGAACTCGCCCGTGAGGGACTGGAGTTCACCCTGCGCACCGTCACGTAGCCGGACTCAGTCCGTGACCGCCTCGTGGACCAGCCTCTTGAGGTCCGGGAAGAGCCTGAGTGACGACTTCGGCCGGACCTGAGTCATGAACTGCACGGTCAGATCACGGCTCGGGTCCACCCAGAACGTCGTCGTCGCCACCCCGCTCCAGCCGTACGTGCCCAGGCCCGACGGAGCCTGGGTGCGCTCGGGATCGATGACGACGGAGACGCCGAGGCCGAAGCCGACGCCGTCGTTGCCGGGCTCGTCGTGGGCCGGGCGGCTGCCGTAGGCACGCAGGTCGGCGCCGCCGGGAAGGTGGTTGCGGGTCATCAGCTCCACCGTCTCGGGGGCCAGCAGACGCACCCCGTCGAGCTCACCGCGGCGGCGCAGCAGCTCCATGAAGCGGTGCACGTCGTACGCGGAGGCCGCCATGCCGCCGCTGCCGGACAGGAAGCGGGGCCGTCCGCGCAGCGGCAGCCCGGCGATCGGCTCGATACCGCCACCGCTGGTCTCGCCGTACAACTCGCTGAGCCGGGGCGCCTGTTCGTCGGAGACGCAGAAGCCCGCGTCGGTCATGCCGAGCGGGCCGAAGACGCGCTCGGCGAAGAACGCGTCGAGCGGCTGTCCGGACACGACCTCGATCACTCTGCCGAGCACGTTGGTGGCGACCGAGTAGTTCCACTGTGTGCCCGGCTCGAACTGCAGCGGCAGGCGCGCGTACGCCTCGACGGTCCCGGCCAGGTCCGAGCCCGGCAGCACCGCCGAGTCGAGGCCGGCGGCGCGGTAGAGGGCGTCGACCGGGTGGGTGCGGTAGAAGGCGAAGGTCAGGCCCGCCGTGTGGGTCAACAGGTGGCGGATCAGCAGGGGTTGGCCGACCGGGCGGGTCCGGACGTCGGTGCCCGAGCCGCTCTGGTACACCTGCGGGTCGGCGAAGGCCGGGAGATGGCGGGCGACCGGGTCGTCCAGCGACAGGCGGCCCTCCTCCATGAGTATCAGCGCGGCGACCGTGGTGACCGGTTTGGTCATGGAGTAGATCCGCCACAGGGTGTCGGCCTCGACGGGCAGATCCGCCGCGACGTCGCGGCGGCCGTGGGTGGTGAGGTGCGCGACGCGTCCGCCACGGGCCACGGCGAGCAGAAAGCCGGGCAGGCGTCCTTCGTCGACGTAGTGGGCGACGTGCTGGTCGAGGCGGTCCAGCGCCTTCGCGTCCAGCCCGGCCTCGCCCGGGTCGACCTCTTGTCGCAGCTGTGCCATCGCTCTCCTCCGAATGCGCTCGTCGAGATGCGGTCCGGCAGTACCCCGCCCGATCGACCTCAGACTCATGGTCGCGCAGGAACGCGGGCACGGTCCCCTTCTTGACCATGATTGATCATCGGGGCCGAACGTTTCGGCAGGGCGCGGCCCGCCATCGCCCCCGCCACGGCCACCACGGCGAGGACGCACAGCGGCAGCGCGTGCCCGTGCCCCAGCCCCATGAGCGTCGTCGCGGCCGCCACGCCCAGCACCGGTCCGACGTTCATCGCGGTCTGCTGCAATCCGCCCGCCACCCCGGCCGACCCGACCGCGGCCCGCCGTACGACGACATGGGTGGCCGCCACCATCACCGTGCCGAACCCTGCCCCCAGCAGCGCGAACGCGGCGCACAGCAGGACCGCGCCCGGGGCCGCGCCCAGCAGCAGGATCCCGGCGCCCAGGACGGTCATCGCCGCCATGGCCGTACGGCGGGCCCCGGCCCTGCGCAGCAGCACCGCGCTTCCCGGCGCGGCGACGATCATCGTCGCCGCGAGCGGCAGGCTGAGCAGAGCCATGTGCAGGGGGTCGAATCCGAGGGTGTCCTGCAGCAGGAAGGTGGCGACGAACAGCGTGCCGTTCAGGGCCGCAGACGCGGCGACCAGCATGCCGAGAGCCGAGCCGACCTCCTTCGAGCCGAGGACGTCCGGCGGCACCAGCGGGATCGCGGTGCGTCGCTCGTGCCGTACGAAGGCGAGGCCCGCGACCACGGCCGTCGCCAGGCCCGCCGCGCTCGTTGCCGTCCAGCCGCTGTCCGGCAGTCCGACGAGGGCTTGGACGAGGCAGGCCAGGGTCACCGCGAGCAGCAGCGCGCCGGGCAGGTCCAGGCGGGCGGGCGAGGGCTCGGGGCGTGGTCCGCGCACGGTGAGCGCCGAAAGGCCGAAGACCAGCGCCGGTACGACGTTGAGGAAGAAGACGGCCCGCCAGCCCGGCCCGGCCACCAGCGCCCCGCCCAGCACGGGCCCCGCAGCGGCCGCCACCCCGATCGCACTCGTGCGGACGGCGATGGGCATCCGCAGCCGCTCCGGCCGGAACGCAGCCCGCAGCATCCCCAGCGTGGCCGGCTGCAGCAGCGCCCCGAACACGCCCTGGACGACCCGCAGTCCGATCACCCAGCCGATGCCAGGGGCGAGCCCGATCGCCGCCGAGGTCACTGCGAAGCCCAGCATCCCGACACCGAACACGCGGTGGTGCCCGTACCGGTCACCGAGCCGCCCGGAGAACACGAGCAGTCCCGCCACCGCGATGAGATAGCCGGTGCTGGTCCACTGGACCTGCGCGAAGGACGCGCCCAAGTCCCGTTGCAGGGTGGGCTGAGCGACGGTGAGGACCGTGCCGTCCAGGGCGACCACCATGGCCCCGACCACGCTGCTCGCCAGCGTCAGGGAGCGGTGGAGGCTCATGAGTCCTTCCCGAGGTGCGCGTCGAGGGCCGACCGCAGCAGGTGTACGAAGTCTTCGGCGCCCGTGGCGAGTTGAAGGCTGCCCCAGCCCCACAGCTGGGCGATGCCGTGCAGGTGCGCCCACAGCGAGCCGGCGACGAGCCGGGCGTCCACATCGGGACGGGCCCGCCCGACCAGCTCCACCAGGCGCCCGAACAACGGCAGACTGGTGTCCCGCAGTCCCAAATGGCCGCTCTCCAGCAGATCATGACGAAACATCAGGTCGTACATGCCGCGGTTGCCGAGAGCGAACTCGAGGTATACGCGCCCCAGGGCCGTCAGTTGCTCGCGCGGCGGCGTAGTGCCGTCGCCGGTCGCCGCCGTCGCCCGACCGGCCAGCTCGGCGAAGCCGCGGCGCGCGATGGCGGACAGCAGCTCCAGGTGAGTGGGGAAGTAGCGGCGGGGCGCCCCGTGCGAGACGCCCGCGCGGCGCGCGATCTCCCGCAGAGTCAGTGCCTGCGCTCCTTCTTGGGCCACCAGTTCCACCCCGACGCCCACCAGCCGGTCCCGCAGTCCCGTCTCGGATCCATCCATAGGCACTTTCTCCATAGACACTGTCTACCAGCTCGCGTAGACAGTGTCTACTCGGGAATGCGGGGATCGGCCCGACGGGTTGACCCGGATATGACTCAGGACACACTGCTCAGGCTGCTCTCCGACGACCGCAGCGGGGTGCTCGTCACCCTCAAGCGCGACGGCCGGCCGCAGCTGTCGAACGTCAGCCATCACTACTATCCCGACGAGCACATCGTCCGGATCTCGGTCACCGACGACCGCGCCAAGACCCGCAACCTGCTGCGCGACCCACGGGCGTCGTACCACGTGTCCACGCCCGATCGCCTTGCCTACACGGTCGTCGAGGGCGCCGCCGACCTCTCACCCGTCGCGAACGACCCGCACGACGACACCGTCGAGGAGCTGATCCGCCTCTACCGCGACGTCCTGGGCGAGCACCCGGACTGGGACGACTACCGCGCCGCGATGGTCCGCGACCGACGCCGGGTGGTGCGGCTGAGGGTGGAGCGGGCCTACGGAATTCCCAAGGGGGCCAACAGGGGCTGAGCGCACTACCCGTCCGCGCACCCCGGCCGCCCCTGAATCCGGCCGGAGCGCGCGGAGGCCCCCATGATTACCGCACTTGACCCGGCGCCTCAACGGCGCCTTTTTCTCCGAGCCCCACGAAGGCCGGTACGACGCCGAGCGGGGTGGCGTACGCCCGCTCGCGCCTGGTTCAACGCGTGGCGCGCGGGTGCTTGCCGTCACCTCCGCGCACGCATAGCCTCCGCGCGTGATCAATGGGGCACATGTGGTGATCTACACCCGCGACGCAGAGGCGGACCGGGCCTTCTTCCGGGACGTCCTCGGCTGGGCGCATGTCGACGCGGGACACGGCTGGCTGATCTTCAGGGCACCGCCCGCGGAGGTGGCCTTCCATCCGGCCGAGGGCGAGCCGTCGCACGAACTGATGCTGATGTGCGACGACATCGACGCGACGGCCGCCGAACTCACCGAAAAGGGGGTGGAGTTGACGCGACCGCTGGAGGAGGCCCGCTGGGGTCGGGTAACGGGTTTCCGACTGCCGGGTGGGGGCGAGGTCGGCTTGTACGAGCCGCGTCACCCGCGAGCGACCTAGGGCGACACGGGGCCGCGTACGCCCCGCGATGCCGCGGCCCCCGGGCCCCGGAGCCTTCGTGGCGTCCGGGGCCCGGGGGCGCCGGGGTGATCGAATACCGGCCCGTGGGGTCGCGGGGTGATCGTGCGGAGCGGTCAGGCCCTGACCGTCTCCGGCCGTGACGCTCCCTGGGGCGTGCGCTCACCCAGGTGTTCCGTCGGGATCCTGTGAGTCTCGCGGGCCGAGAGGGCGGCGATCACCGGCGGGACGCACAGGGCCGCCGTGAACAGCGCCACCGACGACCAGTCGCTGCCGTCGGGGCCCGCGATCCGGGCGGCGAACGTGACCGCGAAGCCCGCCACGGCGAAGCCGATCTGGGTGCCGATCGCCATGCCGGACAGGCGGACGCGGGTGGAGAACATCTCGCCGTAGAAGGACGGCCAGACGCCGTTCGCGGCGCTGTAGACCATGCCGAAGGCGACCACGCCCAGGATCAGGGTCAGGGCGTAGTTGCCCGTCGAGATCGCCCAGAGGTAGAGGAACATGGTGATCGCGCTGCCTGCCGCGCCGATCAGGAACACGGGGCGGCGGCCGATGCGGTCCGACAGGCCGGCCCACAGGGGGATCGCGCCGAGTGCCACGAGGTTGGCGAGCGCGCCCACCCACAGCATGGAGGAGCGGGACATGCCCACCGAGTCGCTGGTGGCGTAGGCGAGGGCCCAGACCGTGAAGATCGTGGAGACCGAGGCGATGAGCGCGCCCCCGATCACCCGCAGCACGTCCACCCAGTGCTCGCGCAGCAGCACGACCAGCGGCAGCTTCACGACCCCCTCGGTAGCCGCCTGCTTCGCGAAGGCCGGCGTCTCCTGCAGCCTGCGACGGATGCCGTAGCCGACGACGGCGACGGCGATGCTCGCCCAGAAGGGCACCCGCCAGCCCCACGACAGCAACTGGTCCTCGGGAAGCGCGGCCACCGGGATGAAGACCAGCGTGGCGATGAGCTGGCCGCCCTGTGTGCCGCTGAGGGTGAAGCTGGTGAAGAAGCCGCGTCGGTCCGGTGGCGCGTGTTCCAGCGTCATGGAGTTGGCGCTGGCCTGCTCGCCGGCGGCTGAGATGCCCTGGAGGACACGGCAGGCGACCAGCAGGACCGGGGCGAGGGAGCCGACCTGGGCACGCGTGGGCAGACAGCCGATGAGGAACGTCGACAGGCCCATCAGGATCAGCGTGAAGACCATGATCTTCTTGCGGCCCACCCGGTCGCCGAAATGCCCGAGGAAGAGCGCGCCGACGGGACGGGCCGCGTACGCGACGCCGAACGTGGCCAGCGACAGCAGGGTCGCGGTGGCCGGATCCGACTCGTCGAAGAAGACCTTCGGGAAGATCAGCGCTGCCGCGCTGCCGTAGATGAAGAAGTCGTAGTACTCCAGGGCGCTGCCGATCCAGGCGGCTGCTGCCGCCTTTTTCGGTTGCCCGGCGGCTTCGGCAGGGTCGCGGGGTGCGACGGCATGCGTCACGGCGTGCTCCTTCGGGGGAACTCCAACATAGGCGGAGTGAGCGGAGTGGGAAAGCAGAGGAGGCAGGGGCAGAGGGCCGATGAAGGGGCCGGATCTCGGCTTAATTAACCCACTGGGTAGTTAGTCCCGGTGGGTAGGGATGTTGCGCCGACGTTTCCCCGGTGTCAAGGGGTGGTGCCATACGGCCTCAGCCGGCCGCCCGCTCCGCCGTCAGGTAGGCGATCACCATGTCGCCGAGCATGGCGCGGTAGTGCTCGCGCTGGGCCGGGTCCACCAGGTCGCGGCCGAACAGGGCGCCGAAGGTGTGCCGGTTGGCGACCCGGAAGAAGCAGAACGAGCTGATCATCGCGTGCAGGTCGACCGCGTCGACATCGGCCGTGAACAGGCCGGACTCCTGCCCGGAGGCCAGGATGCGACGGATCACGTCGAGCGCGGGGGAACCGATCTTGCCGAGCTTCTCGGAGGCGGCGATGTGCTCGGCCCCGTGGATGTTCTCGATGCTGACCAGGCGGATGAAGTCGGGGTGCTGCTCGTGGTGGTCGAAGGTCACCTCCGCGAGGCGCCGGATCGCGGCGACCGGGTCCAGGTGCTCGACGTCCAGTTCCTGCTCGGCCTCGCGGATCACGCCGTACGCCCGCTCCAGGACGGCCGTGAAGAGCTGCTCCTTGCCGCCGAAGTAGTAGTAGATCATCCGCTTGGTGGTGCGGGTGCGGGCGGCGATCTCGTCGACGCGGGCGCCGTCGTAGCCCGCGCGAGCGAACTCCCGCGTGGCCACGTCGAGGATCTCGGCCTGGGTGCGGGCGGCGTCGCGGATCCGCCCGTTCGGTCGTGCCGGTTCGTCGACGCTGGTCATCGGGTTCCTTCGGGAGTGCGGCCGGTGCCGCAGATTCTAGAAGGCGGGCCGGGCGTCGCCTCCAGGGTCTTCCCGAGAACCCGACGGGCTGATATAGCTAACGTACTAGTTCGTACATTAGCGCTCAGCTCGGGAGGGCCACGTGGCCAAGGACTCGTATCTCGTCGGACTGATCGGAGCCGGCATCGGCCCGTCGCTCAGCCCGGCGCTGCACGAGCGGGAGGCGGACCGGCAGGGCCTGCGCTATGTGTACCGGCTCATCGACATCGACACCCTCGGTGTGCCTCCCGAGGCAGTGGGCGACCTGGTGCGGGCCGCCCGCGACCTGGGTTTCGACGGGCTGAACATCACCCACCCGTGCAAGCAGCTGGTCATCGAGCACCTGGACGCACTCGCCCCGCGGGCCGAGGCGCTCGGCGCGGTCAACACCGTCGTCTTCGAGGACGGCCGTGCGATCGGCCACAACACGGACGTCACCGGTTTCGCCGCCGCGTTCGCGCGCGGCCTGCCGGACGCCTCGCTGGAGCGGGTGGTGCAGCTGGGCGCCGGCGGTGCGGGCGCGGCGGTCGCTCACGCGACGCTCACCCTGGGCGCGGAGCGGGTCACCGTTGTCGACGCGATGTCCGATCGGGCCGCGGATCTTGCCGCTGGGCTGAACCGCCACTTCGGCGCCGACCGGGCGGCCACGGCCACGCCGGATCAGCTCGCCCAGCTGCTCGGCTCGGCCGACGGCGTCGTGCATGCCACGCCGACCGGAATGGCCGCCCATCCGGGGATGCCGTTCCCCGCCGAGTTCCTGCACCCCGGACTGTGGGTTGCCGAGGTCGTCTACCGCCCGTTGGAGACGGAGTTGTTGCGTACCGCGCGTGCGGTTGGCTGCGCCACTTCGGACGGCGGTGGGATGGCTGTCTTCCAGGCTGCGGACGCGTTCCGGTTGTTCACCGGGCGTGAGCCCGACAGCGCGCGGATGTTGGTGGACATCGCGGAGCTGGCCGGCGCCGCGGAGAGCTCGGTCGGCAAGTAACACCCGGCAGTTCGAAGGAGCAGGACCATGCGTACGTCCATCGCCACCGTCTCCCTCAGTGGCTCCCTCACCGAGAAGCTCACCGCCGCCTCGCGGGCCGGGTTCGACGGCGTCGAGATCTTCGAGAACGACCTGCTCGCGAGTCCGCTCACCCCCGAGGAGATCCGCGTCCGCTGTTCCGACCTCGGGCTCACCATCGACCTCTATCAGCCGATGCGGGACATCGAGGCCGTGCCCGAGGACGAGTTCGCGCGCAATCTGCGCCGGGCCAGGCACAAGTTCGAGCTGATGCGGCGGCTCGGTGCCGACACCGTTCTCGTCTGCTCCAGCGTCTCGCCGCTCGCCGTCGACGATGACGCCCTCGCCGCCGGACAGCTGAGGCAACTCGCCGATCTGGCACAGGACTTCGGTATCCGTGTGGCCTACGAGGCGCTCGCCTGGGGCCGGCACGTCAGTGCGTACGACCACGCCTGGCACATCGTCGAGACGGCGGACCACCCCGCCCTCGGCACCTGCCTCGACAGCTTCCACATCCTCTCGCGCGGTTCCGATCCCAAGGGCATCGAGGACATCCCCGGCGAGAAGATCTTCTTCCTCCAGCTCGCGGACGCCCCGTTGCTCGCGATGGACGTACTGCAGTGGAGCCGTCACCACCGTTGCTTCCCGGGGCAGGGCGGCTTCGACGTCGCCGGGCTCGTACGGCACGTGCTGCGCACGGGATACGCCGGTCCGCTCTCGCTGGAGGTGTTCAACGACGTCTTCCGCCAGGCCGAGGCCGGTCCGACGGCCGTGGACGCGCACCGCTCCCTCCTGGTCCTGCAGGAGACGGTGGGTACGGCCGGCCTGCCCGCCCCCGTCGTCCCCACGGGCGTCGCGTTCGCCGAGCTGCTCACCGCCGACGCCGAGCCGGTCACGGACGTACTCGGCGCCCTGGGCTTCGTCCGCACCGCCCGCCACCGCAGCAAGCCGGTCGACCTGTGGCAGCAGGGCGACGCCCGCATCCTCATCAACACCGGTCCGGCCGCACAGCCGCACGCCCGGTTTCGTTCGAGCGGGGGGATCCCCGTCGACGGCACCGGGCTCGCCGCGATCGGTCTGGAGTCCCCGGACCCGGCCGGCGCCGCCCGCCGCGCGGAGGCGCTGCTGGCACCGGTGCTGCCGCGCCGCCGCGCGCCCGAGGACGCCCCGCTCGACGCCGTGGCGGCCCCCGACGGCACGGAACTCTTCTTCTGCGCCACCGGCCGCCCCGAACTCCCCAGCTGGCGTGCGGACTTCGAGAACACCGAGAAACCCGAAGGCGCCGCGGACACCACGGCGGGCGCCGGCGTGACCCGGATCGACCACCTCGCCCTCGTCCAGCCCTGGCACCACTTCGATGAGGCGACCCTCTTCCACCGCAGCGTTCTCGGCCTGTCCGCACAGGAGAGCGTTGACGTCGCCGATCCGTACGGCCTGCTGCGCAGCCGTGCGGTGACCGACGCGGACGGTGACGTCCGCATCGCCCTGTCCGTCGGCGCGGGTCCCGCCGACGACACGGTCCACGCCCAGCACATCGCCTTCGCCACGCACGACGTGGTGTCCGCGGCACGTCACTTCCGGCAGGCGGGCGGGCTGCCGCTGACGATGCCGGCGAACTACTACGACGACCTGGCCGCCCGGTTCACGTTCGCCGAGGGCGAGTTGGCGGAGTATCGCGAGCTGGGCATCCTCTACGACCGTGACGCGTACGGCGAGTTCCGGCACTGCTACACCCGGACCGTCGGCCGTGTCTTCTTCGAGCTCGTCCAGCGGGACGGGGGTTATCGGGGGTACGGCGCGGCGAACGCTCCCGTGCGCCTCGCCGCCCAGCACATCGCGCGGCGCCTCACTGGCGGCTGACGGTTCTGGTCACGCCGGTGACGACCGTCGTGGCGAGGATCCAGCCGGTGATGATCAGCGCGTAGGCGAGGTACTGGTACCAGCCGTCCGGCGCGAACGCCTCCTCCTGGCCGAAGGAGATCACCGGGAGGAGGAGGTCGAGAGTGTAGAAGACCGGGTTGAAGTGGGGGGCCTCGGACGGCTTGAGCGCGGGTGGGTGGTGCAGCCCGTACGCGATCGAGCCGACGGCCAGCAGGGACAGCAGCCAGACGGCGGCGCGCAGGGGATGGAAGCCGTAGCCGACGGTGGCGTCCTGGACATAGCCCCAGAGGCGGCCGTACCAGGCGCGGGTGCGGCGCAGGCGGCGCTGCTTGGCGAGTTGGACGAGGCGGGCGGCGTGGTCGTCGCCGACCCGGCGGTAGGCGGCGGACAACTGCTCGTAGGCGTGGGGGACATAGCCGTCGCCGTCCCGCTCCAGCATCGGCAGGCGGTGGTCGGCGGGCACGTGCGGGGTGAGCGAGGTGTAGACGAGGTCGCCGAGGAACACCTCGGCGGGCAGTATCTGCGGTTCCAGGAAGAGGACCTCGATCTGGGCGCGGCGCAGATTCAGGGCACCTTCCATGGGAGGCCCCTTGCGCAGCCACAGTTCCCCGATGGTGCAGCTGCTCGCCCGCAGCGCGGTGTCTCCGCGATTCGACAGCCGTGCGTACGACAGCTCCAGACGGCCCGCGATACGAGCGCCCCGGAGGCCGATCCACCCGTCACTGTGCACCTGCCGCATGAGGACGTCGCCCTGCACCGTCAGGGTCTCCCCGTCGAGGGCGGCACCGCCCGGCCGGGTGAGCCGTGCGCCGTTCAGCCGGACCGATCCGGCGACCTCGGCACTGTTCAGGCGCACCTCGCCGTCCGCCCGCAGGCCGGGTGCCCACAGATCGTCGCCGATGGTCACGTGGTTGAGGTGGAGGGCGCCCTCGGAGTCGTCCGGTGCCGCGCACTCGGCCCGGTCCATGAACAACGCGCCCGTGATGTGCGCCCCGCCCAGCCGCACCTGGCCCCCGAACCGGCAGTCCGTCAGCCGCAGCACACCGTCCACCCGCATCGTGGCGGCGACCAGTCCGGGCAGTACCGAGTTGCTCAGGTTGAGCTGGCGCAGCCGGGCGCCGTACAGCTGTGGAATCTCGTCGAAGTGGCAGTGGCTCAACCGGACGGCGAAGTCGCTCGTCCCGTACCGCAGGTCCAGGGGGCCGGTGATCCGGGCGCCGGACACCTTGAGTGCGGCTATCTCACCTGGATCCTGAGGCCCGTTGAGCAGCAGGGCGCGCAACACGGTGGCCCGGACGGTCCGTTCGGGCCCCCAGCGCGCGCCCTGAGCGGTGTCCTCGTCCGTTCCCTCACGGAAGTCGACCGGCTCTCCCGTAGAGAACGCGCGCCACACCCGTTCCTCGGCCGGCGTCAGATCATTGATCTCCACACAGCGGGACTCTAATCGGGCCGCAGGAGTTACGCGCGGGTGTTCCACTCGGCGACGACCGGCCGGCCGTGTTCCGTCGACAGACGGCTGACCGTGCCCGTCGCCAACTGGAAGAGCCGCCCGTCCGAGGCCGGCAGCCCCAGCCGGCGGGCCGTCAGCACCCGTAGGAAGTGTCCGTGGGCCACCAGGATCACATCGCCGTCCAGGAGCGCCGCTTCCACCCGGGACAGCACCCGGTCGGCGCGCTGCCCGATCTGCTCCGGCGACTCCCCAGGCTGCCCCACCGGACCGGGCGGCACCCCGTCGGTCCACAGGTCCCAGTCGGGCCGGGTGCGGTGGATCTCGACGCTGGTGACGCCCTCGTAGGCGCCGTAGTCCCATTCGTGCAGGTCGGAGTCGACGACGGCCCCGGTGACGCCCGCGAGTTCGGCGGTGCGTGTCGCGCGGTCGAGCGGGCTGGTCAGCGCGCGTGCGAAGGTCCGCCGGGAGAGGAGTGGAGCGAGGGACTTGGCCTGCTCCTCACCGTGCTGGGTGAGGGGCAGGTCGGTCCGGCTGGTGTGCTGTCCCGACACGCTCCACTCCGTCTCGCCGTGGCGGACCAGGAGAAGGTCCCCCACGGCGGGCCTACTTCGACTCGACGGCGTGCCCGCCGAACTGGTTGCGCAGCGCGGAGATCATCTTCATCTGCGGGGAGTCGTCCTGGCGGGAGGCGAACCGCGCGAAGAGCGAGGCGGTGATCGCGGGCAGCGGCACCGCGTTGTCGATGGCCGCCTCGACGGTCCAGCGGCCCTCGCCGGAGTCCTGCGCGAAGCCCTTCAGCTTGTCGAGGTGCTCGTCGTCGTCGAGGGCGTTGACCGCGAGGTCCAGCAGCCAGGAACGGATGACCGTGCCGTCCTGCCAGGAACGGAACACCTCACGGACGTTGTCCACCGAGTCGACCTTCTCCAGCAGCTCCCAGCCCTCGGCGTAGGCCTGCATCATGGCGTACTCGATGCCGTTGTGGACCATCTTGGAGAAGTGTCCGGCGCCGACCTTGCCCGCGTGGACATAGCCGTAGGGGCCCTCCGGCTTGAGCGCCTCGAAGATCGGCTGCAGCCGCTCGACGTGCGCCTTCTCGCCGCCGACCATCAGCGCGTAGCCGTTCTGCAGGCCCCACACACCACCGGAGACACCCGCGTCGACGAAGCCGATGTCCTTGGCGCCCAGCTCCGCGGCGTGCTTCTCGTCGTCCGACCAGCGGGAGTTGCCGCCGTCGACGACCGTGTCGCCGGGGGAGAGGAGGCCGCCGAGTTCGTCGACGACGGACTGGGTGGCGGGCCCGGCCGGGACCATCACCCAGATCACGCGCGGGGCTTCGAGCTGCTCGACCAGTTCGGCGAGGCTCTTGACGTCGGTGACCTCGGGGTTGCGGTCGTAGCCGATGACGGTGTGGCCTGCGCGGCGGATCCGCTCGCGCATGTTGCCGCCCATCTTGCCCAGACCGATGAGACCGAGCTGCATGTCAGTTGCCTTCCTTGAGTTCGCGGTACGCGGCCACGAGAGCGGTGGTGGAGGGATCGAGGCCGGGGACGTCCGTGCCCTCGGTCAGGGCGGGCTCGACGCGCTTGGCGAGGACCTTGCCGAGCTCGACGCCCCACTGGTCGAAGGAGTCGATGTTCCAGACGGCGCCCTGGACGAACACCTTGTGCTCGTACAGGGCGATCAGCTGGCCCAGCACCGACGGGGTCAGCTCGCGCGCCAGGATCGTGGTCGTGGGGCGGTTGCCCGGGAAGGTGCGGTGCGCCACCTGCTCCTCGGCGACCCCCTCCGCGCGCACTTCGTCCGCGGTCTTGCCGAAGGCCAGCGCCTGGCCCTGCGCGAACAGGTTGGCCATCAACAGGTCGTGCTGGGCAGCCAGTTCGTCGCTCAGCTCACCGGCCGGACGGGCGAAGCCGATCAGGTCTGCGGGGATGAGCCGGGTGCCCTGGTGGATCAACTGGTAGTAGGCGTGCTGGCCGTTGGTGCCGGGCGTGCCCCACACCACCGGCCCGGTCTCCCATGCGACCACCTGGCCGTCACGGTCCACCGACTTGCCGTTGGACTCCATGTCCAGCTGCTGCAGATACGCGGTGAACTTGGACAGGTAGTGGCTGTACGGCAGCACCGCATGCGACTGGGCGTCGAAGAAGTTGCCGTACCAGATGCCCAACAGGCCCAGAATCATCGGGGCGTTGGCCTCGGCGGGCGCGTTCCGGAAGTGCTCGTCGACGATGCGGAACCCGTCGAGCAGCTCGCGGAAGCGGTCCGGGCCGATGGCGATCATCAGCGACAGGCCGATCGCCGAGTCGAAGGAGTAGCGGCCGCCGACCCAGTCCCAGAACTCGAACATGTTGTCCGGGTCGATGCCGAACTCGCCGACCTTGCCGGCGTTCGTCGACAGCGCGACGAAGTGCCGGGCGACCGCCTTGTCGTCGCCGCCGAGGCCGGCCAGCAGCCAGGTGCGGGCCGACGTGGCGTTGGTGATGGTCTCGATCGTGGTGAACGTCTTGGACGCCACGATGAACAGCGTCTCCGCCGGGTCCAGGTCCCGCACCGCCTCATGCAGGTCGGCGCCGTCCACGTTCGAGACGAAACGGAACGTCAACTCCCGTGCCGTGAAGGTGCGCAGCGCCTCGTACGCCATCGCCGGACCGAGGTCGGAGCCGCCGATGCCGATGTTGACGACGTTGCGGATGCGCCTGCCGGTGTGACCGGTCCACTCGCCCGAACGGACCCGCTCGGCGAAGGCGCTCATCTTGTCGAGGACCGCGTGGACCTCGGGCACCACGTTCTCGCCGTCGACCTCGATCACCGCGTCCCGGGGCGCGCGCAGTGCGGTGTGCAGCACCGCCCGGTCCTCGGTGACGTTGATCTTCTCGCCGCGGAACATGGCGTCGCGCAGACCGGACACGTCGGTGGCGACGGCCAGTTCCCTCAGCAGAGCGAGAGTCTCGTCGTTGACCAGGTGCTTGGAGTAGTCGATGCGCAGGTCACCGACGCGCACGACGTACCGCTCCGCGCGGCCGGGGTCCTGCGCGAACAGCTCACGCAGCCGCGGGCGCCGCAGCGCGTCCGCGCGGTGGTCCTCCAGCGCCGTCCACTCGGGCCGGCTGCTGAGCCTGGGGGCGTCGGACGAAGAGTCAGACATGTGAGGGGGTCTCCTTGGTGGCCTCGCCGCGCAGGGCGACGGCGTACATCTCGTCCGCGTCGAGGCGCCGCAGCTCCTCGGCGATGAGTTCGGAGGTGGTGCGGACCTTGAGCGCGAGGGTGCGCGAGGGCTGGTCCGGCAGGGTCAGCGTGGCCAGCGGGCCCTCGGGGCGGTCGATGACGATCTCGCCCTGCTCGGTGCCGAGACGGACGGCCGTCACGACCGGACCGGCGGTGACGACACGGTCGATCTTCACGTCCAGCCGCGCCTCCAGCCAGCGCGCCAGCAGCTCGGCCGCCGGGTTCTCGGCCTCCGCCTCCACGGCCCCCGAGATGATCCTGCTGCGGGCCTGGTCCAGGGCCGCGGCCAGCATCGAACGCCATGGGGTCAGCCGGGTCCAGGCGAGGTCGGTGTCACCGGGTGCGTAGGAACGGGCCCGCTGCTCCAGCGCCTCCATCGGGTTCTCCACCGCGTACAGGTCGGTGATCCTGCGCTGGGCGAGGGCGCCCAGCGGGTCCTTGGCGGGCACCTTCGGCGCGTCCACCGGCCACCACACCACGACCGGCGCGTCCGGCAGCAGCAGCGGCAGGACGACGGAGTCGGCGTGGTCGGACACCTCGCCGTAGGTGCGCAGCACCACCGTCTCGCCGGTGCCCGCGTCGGCGCCCACCCGCACCTCCGCGTCCAGCTTGGACGCCATGCGGTCGCGCGGGGTGCGGGCGTGCCGCTTGATGACGACCAGGGTGCGCGAGGGGTGCTCGTGCGAGGCCTCCTCGGCCGCCTTGATCGCGTCGTAGGCGTTCTCCTCGTCCGTGACGATGACCATCGTCAGGACCATGCCCACGGCGGGGGTGCCGATGGCGCGGCGGCCATGCACCAGCGCCTTGTTGATCTTGCTTGCCGTGGTGTCGGTCAGGTCGATCTTCATGGCCTGCGCCAGCTCCGTCCGTCTCGTGCGAGCATCTCGTCGGCTTCCTCGGGTCCCCAGCTTCCCGCGGGGTACTGCGCGGGCTTGCCGTGCTGCGCCCAGTACTGCTCGATCGGGTCGAGGATCTTCCAGGACTCTTCCACTTCCTGGTGACGGGGGAACAGGTTGGCGTCGCCGAGCAGCACGTCCAGGATGAGGCGCTCGTACGCCTCCGGGGAGGACTCGGTGAACGACTCGCCGTAGGCGAAGTCCATCGACACGTCCCGGATCTCCATGGAGGTGCCCGGCACCTTGGAGCCGAACCGCACCGTCATGCCCTCGTCGGGCTGGACGCGGATGACGATCGCGTTCTGGCCGAGCTCCTCGGTGGCGGTGGAGTCGAAGGGGGAGTGCGGGGCCCGCTTGAAGACGACCGCGATCTCGGTGACCCGGCGGCCCAGGCGCTTGCCGGTGCGCAGGTAGAACGGGATGCCCGCCCAGCGGCGGTTGTCCACCTCCAGCTTGACGGCCGCGTAGGTGTCGGTCTTCGACTGCGGGTCGATGCCCTCCTCCTGCAGGTAGCCGGCCACCTTGGCGCCGCCCTGCCAGCCCTCGGCGTACTGCGCGAGAACGGTGTGCTCGCCCAGCTTCTCCGGCACCCGCACCGACTTGAGGACCTTGAGCTTCTCGGTGAGCAGCGACTCGGCGTCGAAGGCGATGGGCTCCTCCATCGCGGTGAGCGCCATCAGCTGGAGCAGGTGGTTCTGGATGACGTCACGGGCGGCGCCGATGCCGTCGTAGTAGCCGGCCCGGCCGCCGATGCCGATGTCCTCGGCCATCGTGATCTGGATGTGGTCGACGTAGGACCGGTTCCAGATGGGCTCGTACATCTGGTTGGCGAAACGCAGCGCCAGGATGTTCTGGACGGTCTCCTTGCCCAGGTAGTGATCGATGCGGAACACCTGGTCCGGCTCGAACACGTCGTGCAGGAGCGCGTTCAGGTCACGGGCGCTCGCCAGGTCGCGCCCGAACGGCTTCTCGATCACCGCACGCCGCCAGGAACCCTCCCGCGCACGCGCCAGACCGTGCTTCTTCAGCTGCTGGACGACCTTGGGGAAGAACTTCGGCGGTACGGAGAGGTAGAAGGCGAAGTTGCCTCCGGTGCCGCGGGAGGCGTCCAGCTCGTCGACGGCCGACTTCAGCTGCTTGAACGCCGTGTCGTCGTCGAAGTCGCCCGGGATGAAGCGCATGCCCTCGGCAAGCTGCTGCCAGACCTCCTCGCGGAACTCGGTGCGCGCGTGCTCGCGGACCGCGTCGTGCACGACCTGTGCGAAGTCCTGGTCCTCCCAGTCCCGGCGGGCGAACCCGACCAGGGAGAAGCCCGGCGGCAGCAGGCCGCGGTTGGCGAGGTCGTAGACGGCGGGCATCAGCTTCTTGCGGGACAGGTCGCCGGTGACGCCGAAGATGACGAGACCGGACGGACCCGCGATACGCGGCAGCCGGCGGTCGCGCGCGTCGCGCAACGGGTTGGTCCAGTCGGGTCCCGTCCCGACCACTGCTTCCTCGGTCATGCTGCGTCAACTCCCTTGCTGTCCAGGGACTTCGCCACGGTGTTCAGCAGGTCCTGCCAGGCGACCTCGAACTTGGCGACGCCCTCGTCCTCCAGCTGCTTCACGACCTGGTCGTAGGAGATCCCGAGCGCCTCCACGGCCGCCAGGTCGGTGCGGGCCTGCGCGTAGCCGCCGGTCACCGTGTCGCCCGTGATGTCGCCGTGGTCGGCGGTGGCGTCGAGGGTGGCCTCCGGCATGGTGTTGACGGTGCCGGGAGCGACCAGCTCGTCGACGTACAGAGTGTCCTTGTACGCCGGGTCCTTCACGCCGGTCGAGGCCCACAGCGGGCGCTGCCTGTTGGCCTTGGCGCCGGCGAGGGCGGCCCAGCGCTCGCCTCCGAAGACATCCTCGTAGGCCTCGTAGGCGAGTCGCGCGTTGGCGAGCGCCGCCCTGCCCTTGAGTGCGAGCGCCTCGGCCGTGCCCAGCACGGTCAGCCGCTTGTCGATCTCGGAGTCGACGCGGGAGACGAAGAAGGAGGCCACGGAGTGGATGGCGGAGAGGTCCAGGCGCTTCGCGGCGGCCTTCTCCAGGCCCGCCAGGTAGGCGTCCATGACCTCGCGGTAGCGCTCCAGGGAGAAGATCAGCGTGACGTTGACGCTGATGCCGAGGCCGATGACCTCGGTGATCGCCGGGAGGCCCGCCTTGGTCGCCGGGATCTTGATCATGACGTTGGGCCGGTCGACGAGCCAGGCGAGCTGCTTGGCCTCGGCGATCGTGGCCGCCGTGTCGTGGGCGAGCCGCGGGTCCACCTCGATGGAGACCCGGCCGTCGCGGCCACCGGTGGCGTCGTGCACGGGCCGCAGTATGTCGGCGGCGGCGCGCACGTCCGCGGTGGTCATCATGCGTACGGCCTCGTCGACCGTGACGCCGCGCACGGCGAGGTCGGCGAGCTGCTCCTCGTAGCCCGCGCCGGAGCCGATGGCGGCCTGGAAGATGGACGGGTTGGTGGTCACGCCCACCACGTGCTTGTTCTCGACGAGTTCGGCCAGGTTGCCGGACTCGATCCGCCTGCGCGACAGGTCGTCCAGCCAGATGGAGACGCCTTCGTCGCTGAGGCGTGCCAGGGGTCCCGCGGTCGGGGTTGCTTCAGTCACAGTGCTCATCTTCTTTCTTGCGATCGGATCAACCGCGGGCGGCAGCAAGGGATTCGCGGGCGGCGGTGGCGACGTTCTCGGGGGTGAAGCCGAACTCGGCGAACAGGGTCTTGGCGTCAGCGGAGGCGCCGAAGTGTTCGAGGGAGACGATGCGTCCTGCGTCACCTGTGAACCGGTACCACGTCAGACCGATCCCGGCCTCGACGGCGACACGCGCTCGCACGGACGGCGGAAGGACCTGCTCGCGGTACTCGCGCGGCTGCTCCTCGAACCACTCCACGGACGGCATCGACACCACGCGGGCGCCGATCCCCTCGGCCTCCAACTGCTCACGCGCGGCGACGGCGAGCTGGACCTCGGAGCCGGTGGCGATCAGGACGACGTCCGGAGTCCCGGTGGAGGACTCCTTGAGGACGTAACCGCCCTTCGCCGTATCCGGGTTGGGCGCGTACGTCGGCACACCCTGACGGGTGAGCGCGAGCCCGTGCGGAGCGGGGTCGGTGGCGTGCCGCTTGAGGATCTCGGCCCAGGCGATCGCCGTCTCGTTGGCGTCCGCGGGGCGGACGACGTTCAGGCCCGGGATGGCGCGCAGCGAGGCCAGGTGCTCGACCGGCTGGTGCGTCGGCCCGTCCTCGCCGAGACCGACGGAGTCGTGGGTCCAGACGTACGTCACCGGAAGCTGCATGAGCGCCGACATCCGTACCGCGTTGCGCATGTAGTCGGAGAACACCAGGAAGGTGCCGCCGTAGATGCGGGTGTTGCCGTGCAGGGCGATGCCGTTCATCTCCGCGGCCATCGAGAACTCGCGGATGCCGAAGTGGACCGTCCGGCCGTACGGGTCGGCCTCCGGCAGCGGGTTGCCCCTCGGCAGGAAGGACGACGTCTTGTCGATGGTGGTGTTGTTCGAGCCGGCCAGGTCGGCGGAGCCGCCCCACAGTTCGGGCAGCACCGGGCCGAGGGCCTGCAGCACCTTGCCGGAGGCGGCACGGGTGGCGACCGCCTTGCCCTCCTCGAAGACGGGCAGGACCTCCTGCCAGCCCTCGGGCAGCTGCCCGGCCACGATCCGGTCGAACAGCTCGGCGCGCCCGGGGTTGGCGCCGCGCCACTTGTCGAGCTGCTTGTCCCAGGCGGCGTGCGCCTCGGCACCGCGGTCCAGGGCCCCCCGGGCGTGGGCGAGGACGTCGGCGTCCACCTGGAAGGACTGCTCGGGGTCGAAGCCGAGGACGCGCTTGGTGGCCGCGATCTCGTCGGCGCCGAGCGCGGAGCCGTGGGATGCCTCGGTGTTCTGCGCGTTCGGGGCGGGCCAGGCGATGATGGTGCGCATCGCGATGATGGAGGGTCGGCCGGTCTCGGCCTGCGCGGTCCTGAGCGCCGCGTACAGAGCCGGTACGTCGGTGTCGCCACCGAGCGAGGGCTCGACGCGCTGCACGTGCCAGCCGTAGGCCTCGTACCGCTTCAGCACGTCCTCGGAGAACGCGGTCGCGGTGTCGCCCTCGATGGAGATGTGGTTGTCGTCGTAGAGGAAGACCAGATTGCCGAGCTGCTGGTGGCCGGCCAGGGAGGAGGCCTCGGCGGAGACGCCCTCCTCCAGGTCGCCGTCGGAGACGATCGCCCAGATCGTGTGGTCGAAGGGGGAGGTGCCCTCGGGGGCCTCCGGGTCGAACAGACCGCGCTCGTAGCGGGCGGCCATCGCCATGCCGACGGCGTTGGCGACGCCCTGGCCGAGGGGACCGGTGGTGGTCTCGACGCCGGCGGTGTGCCCGTACTCCGGGTGACCGGGCGTCTTGGACCCGTGCGTCCGGAATGCCTTCAGGTCATCCAGCTCGACCTCGTACCCCGACAGGAAGAGCTGGGTGTAGAGGGTCAGCGAGGTGTGGCCGGGGGAGAGAACGAAACGATCCCGACCGGTCCACTCGGGGTCGGCGGGATCGTGACGCATCACCTTCTGAAAGATCGTGTACGCGGCCGGGGCCAGGCTCATCGCCGTGCCAGGGTGGCCGTTGCCGACCTTCTGCACGGCGTCGGCCGCCAGCAGACGCGCGGTGTCGACGGCACGCCGGTCGAGTTCGGTCCATTCGAAGCTGTCCGGTGTCTGCGTACTCATCTTCAAGAAATCCTCGATCGAAGCGTCGTACCTGCTCTGATGCCTTCAAACTTAAAAGTCTGACTTTTACGGGGGAAGGTCGCCGTGTGTCAGCCTGTGGTGAAAGTGGGACACGGAGAGCTTCGGCCGGGCGGCGTGAGAAGGACATGGCGGACAGAACCATCCAAGGTGGAGACGGTGACGGCCAGGTGGACGGCATTCGAACGTTCCCCTTCCCGATCGAGCTGAGCGTGGGTGGAGTCGGCATCCAGGCCGGCCCCATGGAGGCCGGACGGACCTGGCACGCCGAGGCGCCGCTGGAGCGTGTCCATCGCATCGACTTCCATGTGGTGATGCTCTTCGACGGCGGCCCCGTCCGCCACATGATCGACTTCGCCGAGTACGAGGCGTCGGCCGGCGACGTGCTGTGGATCCGTCCGGGACAGGTCCACCGTTTCTCGCGCACCAGCGAGTACCGCGGAACCGTCCTGACCATGCAGCCCGGCTTTCTGCCCCGCGCCACGGTGGAGGCGACCGGCCTCTACCGCTACGACCTGCCGCCCCTGCTCCACCCCGACGCACCCCGGCTGGCCGGCCTCCGCTCCTCCCTCGCGCAGTTGCAACGCGAGTACGAGGACACGGCGACGCTGCCGCTGAGCCTGCACACCGCGGTACTGCGCCACTCCCTGACGGCGTTTCTGCTGCGCCTCGCGCATCTGGCGGCCAGTTCGGCGGAGGCGGCGCGCCGTCAGTCGGACACGACCTTCACGCTCTTCCGGGACGCCGTGGAGAAGAGCTTCGCCACCAACCACAGCGTCAGCGCCTACGCCGACTCCCTCGGCTACTCCCGCCGCACCCTCGTCCGCGCGGTCCGCGCAGCCACCGGTGAGACACCCAAGGGCTTCATCGACAAGCGTGTCGTCCTGGAGGCCAAACGCCTCCTGGCGCACACCGACCTGCCGATCGGCCGCGTCGGCGCCGCGATCGGCTTCCCGGACGCCGCGAACTTCTCCAAGTACTTCCAGCAGCACACGGAGATGACACCGGCCGCGTTCCGGGCGGAGCTGCGCTGAGGGAGTGCGCCGGCACTGACGGCGGGTCGGTGCGTGCCCGACGTCCTTTGCTGTGCTTGGGCTGTGCATGACGTGATCTTTGCCTGGCGGGCCCAACGGTTCGTCTGGCCTTCACTCAGAGGCAGGGACGGAACCTCTAGCGTTACGGCGCCTCCCCCCGCGCGTCCGTCACCTCTGTCCGGAGGACAGTTATGACCGCCGTCAAGGCACCCAAGCGCAACAGCCGTTCCCTCACCGCTCTCGCCGGGGCCGTCGCCCTCACCGCCACGTCGATCGGGCTGTGGACCGTCACGGCCTCCACGGCTCAGGCCGCCGCTCTTCCGACCCCCGACCACGTGGTGGTCGTGGTGATGGAGAACCACGCCTACTCGCAGGTGATCGGCAGCTCCAGCGCCCCTTACATCAACAACACCCTCAAGGCGGGTGGCGCGAACCTCACCCAGTCCTACGGCCTCACCCACCCCAGCGAGCCGAACTACTACATGCTGTTCTCGGGCTCCAACCAGGGCCGCACCGACGACAGTTGTGTCGGCGTCGGGTCCATCTCCGCACCGAACCTCGCCTCCGAGTTGATCGCCGCGGGCAAGACCTGGAAGAGCTACAACGAGTCGCTGCCCAGCCAGGGTTCGACGACCTGCAGCAGCGGCAACTACGCGCAGAAGCACAACCCGTGGTTCGGCTTCTCCAACGTGCCGACCAACACCGCGATGACCTTCGCGCAGTTCCCGACCGACTACACGACCCTGCCCAAGGTCTCCTTCGTCACCCCGAACCTGTGCAGTGACATGCACGACTGCTCGGTCTCCACGGGCGACACCTGGATCAAGAACAACCTGGGCGCGTACGCCACCTGGGCTCAGACCCACAACAGCATCCTCGCCGTCACCTTCGACGAGGACAACAAGCAGTCCGGCAACCGCATCCCCACCGTCTTCTACGGGCAGCACGTCACGCCCGGCAGCTCCAGCGCGACCACCTACAACCACTACAACGTCCTGCGAACCGTGGAGGACCTGGCCGGTCTGAGCGCGCACGCGGGCAACGCCGCCTCCGCCTCCGACATCAGCGGCATCTGGAACTGACGCCCGTGTATCTCGCGGACTCCCGCAGCACCAAGGCCGCCGTGCCCGCCACCGTGCTGGCCCTGGGCGCGGTCAGCCTGATCACGGACATCTCCTCCGAGATGGTCACGGCCGTGCTTCCGCTCTACGTGGTCGCGGGCCTCGGCCTGTCGCCGCTCGGGTTCGGTCTCCTCGACGGCATCAACAACGGCGTCGGCGCCCTGGTCCGGCTGGCCGGAGGTCACCTCGCCGACCGGGGAGGCCGCCGGCACAAGATCGTGGCCGGCGTCGGCTACGGACTGTCGGCGCTGTGCAAGCCACTGCTGCTGCTCGCCCACACCCTCCCCGTGATCAGCGCCGTGCTCGCGGCCGACCGCACCGGCAAGGGGCTGCGCACCGCACCCCGGGACGCGATGATCTCCCTGGCCACCGAACCCGAGCACCGGGGACGGGCGTTCGGGGTGCACCGCGCCATGGACACCACCGGTGCGCTGCTCGGCCCGCTGGTCGCCTTCGCCGTCCTGCGCGCCACCGTCGACGGTTATGACGCGGTCTTCGCGGTCAGCGGCTGCGTCGCCGCACTCGGCGTCCTGGTCCTGGTGCTGTTCGTGCCCCGCCGCATCGTCGCCCCCGCCGATGCCGTACGGCAGCCCGAGTCCGGGCCCCGGCCGACACTGCGGGACGCGCTCGCGCTGCTGCACCGCCCGCAGCTGCGCCGGCTCACGGTGTGCGCGACCCTCCTCGGCCTGACCACCGTGAGCGACTCCTTCCTGTATCTGCTGCTCCAGCGCGAAGGCGACCTGCCCGCCCACCTGTTCCCGCTGCTGCCGTTGGGCACGGCCGCCTTCTTCCTGCTGCTCGCCGTCCCGCTCGGCGCCCTGGCCGACCGCGTCAACCGCCGCCGTCTCTTCCTGGCCGGCCACGGCGTCCTGCTGCTCGGCTACGGCCTGGTGCTCTCCCCGTGGCACGGAGTCCCCGCGGTGATCGCCGTCCTCGTCCTGCACGGCACCTTCTACGCGGCCACCGACGGAGTGCTCGCGGCGGCCACCGCGGGAGCCGTTCCGGCACAACACCAGGGTGCCGGGCAGGCGTTGGTGGGCACCGGGCAGGCGCTGGCCCGGTTCGCCTGCTCGCTCGCCTTCGGTGCGGCCTGGAGCCTGTGGGGCGGTCGGAGCGCGCTCGCCGTCACCGCCTCCGCACTGGCCGTCAGCGCCGTCGTGGCCTCGTTCGTCCTCCGTACCGGGCCCGAGGCGCCCGCAACCGCCGATGAGGTGCCCGCATGACCCGGACAACCCGCCTGGTGCTCCTGCTGGTCGCCGTCGTGCTGCTCGGCGCGGTCGGCACCGGCTCCGTGCTGTACGCCGCCCATCGGTCAGGCATCAAGGACCAGCAGCAGGCGGACGGTCCGACCGTGCGGGCCGGCACCGTCTCGCTCCGGCCGACGGCTCGACGCCGCCTGCTGGTCCGCAATCTGGCCTGGGGCCCGCACCGCGACGAGATCGCCACGGTTCCCGCCGACGATCCGCGGGGCCCACGCACCGTGTCCGGCGTCAAGTGCCTGCGCTTCTACGCGGCAGCCGGTACCGGCATCTGCCTGCAGGCCGTGCACGGCCCCCTGGAGGACACCTACCGCGCTGTGGTGCTCGACGCCCAGCTGCACAAGCGGCACAGCTTCCCGGCAGCCGGGATCCCCACCCGGGCCCGGGTCTCGCCCTCCGGCCACATGGTCGCCTGGACGGTCTTCGTCAGCGGAGACTCGTACGCCGGCACCGACTTCTCCACCCGAACCGCCATCGTCGACACCCGCACCTGGGCCATCGACGACAACCTGGAGACCTTCCGCGTCGTCAGGGACGGCCGGTCCTACCACGCCGCGGACACCAACATCTGGGGCGTCACCTTCGCCGACGACAACCGCTTCTACGCCACGCTGGCGACCGGCGGCCAGACCTACCTGGTCCGGGGCGACGTCACCGCACGCACCCTCACCACCTTGCACCGCAACGTCGAATGCCCCTCCCTCTCACCCGACGGCACCCGCATCGCCTACAAGAAACGCGTCAAGGGAGCTTCCCCCGACGCCCCTTGGCGGCTGTACGTCCTGAACCTGCGGACCATGAAGGAGACCGGGACCGCAGAGCGGCGGAACATCGACGACCAGGCCCTGTGGTCCGACGACTCCACCCTCGTCTACGCCCTCCCCGGCGACTACGGCTCTGACCTGTGGACCGTCCCCGCCGACGGCACCGGCACGGCCCGCCGCCTGATGACCTCCGCCCTCGCCCCGGCCTATCTGGGGTGACGGGCCAGGGCGGGGCGGGCCACGACCTGCCGATGCCCCGCCAGACCGGCCGGCCTCGCGGGGCAACGTCAACACATCGGTCAGTGCCCGAAGTCGAACCAGTTCACGTTCACGAAGTCCGCCGGCTGGCCGCTGGTGAAGGTCAGATAGACGTCGTGTGTGCCGGTCACCGAACTGATGTTGGCCGGGACCGTCCTCCAGGACTGCCAGCCTCCGGTGTTGGCGAGCGAGAAGCTGCCGATGGGCGTGCTGGTCCGGCTGTCCAGACGGACCTCGACCAGGCCGCTCACGCCGGAGCCGGCGCCGCTCGCCACGCGCGCGTGGAACTGGGTGGCTGCCGTGGAGCCGAAGTCGACGCCCTTGTAGAGGGCCCAGTCGCCGTTGGCCAGCGAGCCGATGTCCTGGCCGCCGCCGGTGTCGGCGGTGGTCTCCGCGACGGTGCCGGACTGGCTGTCGGCCGACTCGGCCTGGATGGTGCCGTAGGCGTCACGGTTGCCGGTCGGCGGGGGCGTGGTGCCGCTTCCGGTGGCCGAAAGGACCTGGACGTAGTCGACGACCATCGGGTGGCCCGACTGGGTGTCGCCGTCCAGGCCGCCGCCGAGCGCGTCCGGGAAGGCGCCGCCCATCGCCACGTTCAGGATGAGGAAGTAGCCGTGGTTCGTCGCGTTGGCCCAGGTCGTCGCGTCGACCTGATTCGCCGTGACCGTGTGGTAGTTGACGCCGTCGACGTAGAAGCGGATCGCCTCCGGGCTGACCGAGCGGTCCCACTCCATGCTGTAGGTGTGGAAGCCCGACTGGCACGTGGTGCCCGGGCAGGCGACGGAGTTGCCGATGCCCGTCGTCTCGTTGCACGGGCCGCCCGGGCTCGTGCCGCAGTGCATCGTCGCCCAGACCTTGTTCAGGCCCTGGACGTTCTCCATCACGTCCAACTCGCCCACGCCCGGCCAGTTCTGGTAGTTGCCGCGGTAGGGGGTACCCAGCGCCCAGAACGCCGGCCAGTAGCCCTCGGCGGCGGTGCCCGTGACATTGGGGATCTGGATCCGGGCCTCGACACGCAGCTTGCCGCCGGCCGGGGGCTGGAAGTCGCTACGGGTGGTCTCGATACGGCCCGAGGTCCAGCGGCCGGCCGAGTCGCGCAGCGGGGTGATGCGGAGGTTGCCGCTGCCGTCGAGTGAGACGTTGCTGGTGCTGTTCGTCATCGTCTCGACCTCGCCGGTGCCCCAGTTGGCGGGGCCGCCCGGATACGAGGTCCCGGTGTCGTACTGCCAGTTGGAGGTGTTCACGCCGGTGCCTGCGGAGCCGTTGAAGTCGTCGAGGAAGGTCTGGGTCCAGCCCGACGGGGGTGTGGGCGCGGAGGCGTCGGCGGA
Source organism: Streptomyces sp. DF42 (assembly GCF_058267695.1). Classification (NCBI taxonomy): domain Bacteria; kingdom Bacillati; phylum Actinomycetota; class Actinomycetes; order Kitasatosporales; family Streptomycetaceae; genus Streptomyces; species Streptomyces sp. DF42. The sequence continues at coordinate 8,644,270 of NZ_CM177859.1, forward strand.
CTGGATGGCGGTCGTGGCGAGCGCCGCCGCCAGGCCGAGTGTGCTGAGTACGGCGATGAGTGCGCGTCGCCGTCTGGGTATGCCGGAGGTAGCACTCATGGGGGCCTCTCGGTACGGAGTGATGGGCTGCGGGGTGCCTGCGCCTTTGAGAGCGCTCTCAACGTGGGCCCAATGTGCTCCCGGCCACTCCGGCCGTCAAGAGTTAAAGCAAGGAAAGTCCTTCCGGTGCAGGTGGGTTCACCCCATGAACGACGGGTTCTTCGCCGAAGTCCACTTGGTCTTCGCGTCGTTGGGCGAACCGGCCGGCCTGGAGCCGTCGTTGCCGGTGACCCTCACCGAGGCGAGGGTGGCGTTCGGTCACGGTGACCTCGACGGGGCGGGCGAAACCGGCCCGGTGCCGTCGGCGGGGGTGACCGAGACGGTGGGCCTCTTCGCCGCCTGGGCCGGCGCGGCGGCCGTCGCTGTCCCTCCGAGGCGTCCGCCGAGCCGCTGCACCCGGTCAGTGCGGCGGCGGCCGGTGCCGCGCCGAGCACCGCGAGCAGCCCGCGCCGGGACCACCTCCCCGACCGCTGTCCGGGCCGGTTCGCTAGGTGCGAGGCGCCCACGGCAGGCCTTTCCGGATGTCCACCTTTTCCGGTTGCATCCTGCGCCGCGTGGATGTGCTGCTCCTCCGCATACCAGGGCCGGTCCCTGAGATTCCTGTGAGGACTCGGCCTGAAAAGGCCCGAAACCACGGTTGTCCCGGCCCCAGGGTTTGTGAACAGAGTATGAGCGGCCCGACCGGGGCCCTGAGTGTCCGCTGAGATCCCCGCCACGGCATGGCTTCCCCACCTCCCGGTCGGAACAGTTCGAACACTGCGAACGACCGACCATCGCCGGAGGTATACGTGACCGAAGTCCGCGAGCCGCACACCGTGGCCGTCGTCGGAGCGGGCGCGGCGGGCACACTGACCGCCGTCCAGCTCTGCGAGATGGCGACGCGCCGCCGGACACCGCTCGACCTGGTCCTGCTCGACCCGTCACCGGAGGCGGGCCGCGGCACCGCGTACGCGACACGCGACCCACGCCACCGCCTCAACGTGCCCGTGGGCGGCATGAGTTGCTACCCCGACGACCCCGGTCACTTCACGCGCTGGCTGTGCCGGCACGGCGAACCGGCCGTCTCCGCGGCCGACTTCGCCACCCGCTACCGCTACGGCGCCTACCTCGCCGACACCCTCGCGCAGGCCATCGTCCGGGCCCAGGGGACGGTCTCCGTACGACGGCTGCGCACCCGCGCCGAGAGCTGTACCGACACCCCCGACGGCCGGGCGGACCTCCGCCTCGCCGACGGGGGACACCTGACCGCCCACAGCGCCGTCCTGGCCACCGGTCCCGCGGCGCCTTCCGCCGGCTGGGCCCCGCCCGCCCTGCGCGCCTCGGACCGCTTCGTCGCCGCACCCTGGAGCACGGGCGCCCTCGACGGCCCGCGCTCCGACACCGCCGACGTCCTCCTCGTCGGCACCGGCCTGACCGCCGTCGACCTCGCCCTCACCCTCGACCGCCCCGGCCGCACCGTCCACGCCCTCTCCCGCAGCGGTCTGCTGCCCCAGCCACATGCCCTCACCGCGGCCGGCCCGATGAGCCCGCCCGAGGACCTCGACGACGCCTCGCTGGGCCGACTGCGCCGGTCCGTCTACCGCCACATCAGCCGCTCCGTACGCACCCACGGCGACTGGCGCCCCGCCCTCGACAGCCTGCGCCCCCACACCACCCGCCTCTGGCACAGCCTCACCCCCGAGGACCGCGCCGAGTTCCTCGCCCGCGAGGGCGCCCTGTGGAACACCCACCGTCACCGCATGGCACCCGCCACCGCCGAGTCCGTCTCACGGGCCCGTACGGCACGCCGGCTCAGCGTCCACACGGGCACGGTGACGGACGCGGTGGACCATGACGGATCGCTCCTGGTCACGCTCTCCAACGGCCGGACCCTGCACGTCGGTTGGGTGATCGACTGTACCGGGCCGGGGCGGCGCTTCGACGATCCCCTGTGGCGCTCACTGCTCGCGTCCGGTGCCGCCGTGCCCGGCCCGCTCGGGATGGGAGTGGCCACCCGCGACGGGCGGCTGCTGGACGCCGAAGGGCGCGCCGGGCGCCCGCTGTTCACGCTGGGCGCCCCGCGCCGAGGCGAACTGTGGGAGACGACCGCGATCCCCGAGATCCGCGTCCAAGCGGCCGCCCTGGCACGGCAGTTGCTCGCCCCGCTGACGCGCACACCCCGCCCCTCCCGTCGTCCCGTCGACGGACACGGCCTTCCTCTGAGCACCCACGCCGAGGCGGCCGCCGCCTACCGCAGCGGCCTCGACCGGGTGCTCAAGGTCCGGGCCGGCGCCGACGACGCCTTCGCGCGCTCGGTCGCCCTCGACCCCGGGTTCGCCCTCGGCCATGCCACCCTCGCCCTGCTCGGCCACGAGTGCGGCGCCGACGTCGACGTGCCGCGTGCTCTCGCCGAGGCCCAGCGGTCCGCCCTCGAACGGGCCGACGAGCGGGAGCGGTCCTTCGTGGACGTGGTCACGCGCCGGGTGCACGGCGACTGTGCCGACGGGGGTGGCGGGGCCCTCGTGCGACACCTCGACGCGCACCCGGGCGATGCGCTCGCGCTCGCCGCCGCCGTACCGACCATCGCCTTCTCCGGGGTCACCGACCTCGACGGCGACCAGGCCCTGCGGCTCGTCGAGCGGACGTCCGCGGCCCACGACGGCCACTGGTTCCACACCTCGCTGCTGGCCTTCCTCCGGCAGGAACAGGGCCGGCTGCACGAGGCAGGCGAACTCGCCCACCGCGCCCTGGCCGCCGAGCCGGCCTCCGGGCATGCCGTGCACGCGCTCGCCCACGTCCACTACGAGTCCGGCGCGCACCAGGCGGGCCGGGACTGGCTTGACGGCTGGGTGTCCGGGCAGGGCCGGGGCGCGGTCCACCGGGCCCACTTCTCCTGGCACATCGCCCTGCACGAACTCGCCCTGGACGACCCGGCGGCGGTGCGCAGGCGGTGGTTCGCCCAGCTCGCGCCGGGGCGGGTGGTGACCGGAGTGCGGGCGCTGGTCGACTCGGGGTCGCTGCTGTGGCGGGCCCGGCTGAGCGACAGCTGGCGGGGCGAACTGCCCGCCGCGGACGTCCTGGACACCGTCGCGCACGACGTACTGGAACGGCCGGCGACCGCCTTCACCGCCCTGCACGCCGCCGTCGCCCTGGCCGCCGCGGCGGATCTGCCGGCCCTGCACCGGCTGCGCGACCACGCCTCCGGTGCCGACGAGGTGCAGCGGGAGGTCATCGTGCCGCTGTGCGAGGCGTTCGTCGCGCTGGTCGAGGAGCGTTTCCACGAGGCGGCGCGTGGGCTCGACGCGCTGCTGCCGGTGCTGTGCCGGGTCGGCGGTAGCGCGGCCCAGCGGGAGGTGGTCGAGGAGACGCTGCTGTACGCCCTGGTGTCGGCGGGCCGCTGCGACGCGGCTCGCCGGCTCCTGGACACCCGCCTGGACCGCAAGGAGGCGCCGCGGGACCGTCGGATGCGGGCGGGCCTGCCGGCCTGAGCGCTTGGTGGGTGGTGTCGGTGTGCGGTCCGTCGCGGGGTCGTGATGTGTTGTCGACTGTCTGCGGGCTGGTTGTGGCCGGGAATCCTCCCGACGGTGCGGAGGTTGAGGCGGACAGGTATCCGCGATCTCCGGGGAGCGCCATGTCCGAGGAACCAGCCGTCCGTGAGCTCCGCCTCGTCGTCACGGCGCCCGACTACGACGCGGCGCTGCGCTTCTACCGCGATGTCCTCGGCCTGCCCGAGCGGGCAGCCTTCTCCTCACCCGACGGACGGGTCACCATCCTGGAGGCGGGCCGGGCCACCCTGGAGCTCACCGACCCGAACCACGCCGACTTCATCGACGAGGTCGAGGTGGGGCACCGGGTCGCCGGCCACATTCGGGTCGCCTTCCAGGTCGACGACTCCACCGCCGCCACGGCACGGCTGGCCGCCGCCGGCGCCGAGGTTCTCGCCCGGCCGACCCGCACGCCGTGGAACTCCCTGAACTCCCGCCTGGAGGCGCCGGGCGCACTCCAGCTGACACTCTTCGAGGAACTCGGCGACTGACCTGCTCCGGCCAGGCGGGTCCGGGCGTCACCAGCCCCGTCTCGTAGGCGCGGATCACCGCCTGGACGCGGTCCCGCAGACCCGGCTGCTCAGCACGTTGCTGGCATGGGTCTTCACCGTGTGCTCGCTGGCGAAGAGCGTCGTGGCGATCTCGGAGTCGGACAGCACGCGGGCCGGCAGCCGCAGCGTCTCCACCTCGCGGGCGGTCAGCGCGTCCAGCCGCTGCGCGGTCACGTCGGCGGCGGCCTCCTCCCGGCGCCGCCGCACGATGTCCGCGACCGGTCGCCGGGGCACCGTCGGCGCGAGCAGGGAGTCGCCGGCCGCGACCACCCGTACCGCGTGCACGAGGTCGTCGCGGCGCACGTCCTGGTCATCGGACGGCCGGTGTGCGGCAACGGGTGACGGGACCGGGGACCCTGTGCCGCGGACCGGTTCCTACGATTCCTTGGCCGGTCGCCAGCCCAGCGCTCGCGAGATGCCGAGTGCCGCGAGCCGTACCGCCGGTATCAACGCCGGTACCTGCGCGTCGGCTTGCGGTACGACGACCGACACCGCGGCGAGGACCACCGCGCCCGGTCCGCGCACCGGGGCGGCCACCGACAGGGCGTCGTCGGTGACTTGTCGGCTGCTCACCGCGACTCCCGTGCGCCGTACCTCGGCCAGCACCCGGCGCAGCCGCACCGGCTCGGTGATGGTGTACGGGGTGAAGGACCTGAGGGGGCCCGAGCAGTACTCCTCCTGGACCTCCGGACCGCAGTGCGCCAGCAGCGCGAGCCCGACCCCGGTGGCGTGCAGCGGCCAGCGTGCGCCGACGCGGATGTGCACGCCGACGGCGCTGCGACCGGAAATCCACTCGATGTAGACGACCTCGTCGCCGTCCCGCACCGCCAACTGCACGTTCTCGTGGGTCGCCTCGTACAGGTCCTCCAGATACGGCAGTGCGATCTGCCGCAGCGCGAGCCCGCGCGGGGCGAGCGCCGCGACCTCCCACAGCCTGAGCCCGACGTGGTAGACGCCGGACTCGTCCCGCTCCAGGGCGCCCCAGTCGGTGAGGGCGGCCACGAGCCGGTGGGCGGTGGTGAGGGTCAGCCCGGCCCGCCGGCTGATGTCCGTCAGGGACAGTGCCGGGTGCTCGTGGTCGAACGCGGCGAGCACGGACAGCAGCCGGTCGGGCGCGGAGCGGAGGCTCATGGCCGGGCGTCTCCCGGATGGGCGAGGTCGTACGGGCGGGGGTAGCCGGCCGGCTGGTAGGTCACATAGCGCGGCTCGGTCGTCGCGTCCTCCCGCGCTGCACGGGAGTTGAGGGTCTGGGGCGAGGTGTCCCAGCGGCCCGTGTCCAGCCGGTGCTCCAGGGTGTGCAGGGCGCCGAGTATCTCACCGGCGGTGAAGGCGCAGTGCCCGGGCCCGTCGACGTACGCCTGGCTGAGCAGCCGCCCCGCGCCGGCCGCGGTGGCGGCCCGCCGGTAGGCGCTCTCGGCCTGGACGGGGATCACGGCGTCGCCGGTGGTGTGGATGTCGAGCTGGGGGTCGGTGAGCCGGCCGGTGAAGACGCTGGTGTGCCGCATCCACCGCAGGGCCGAGGGGTCGGCCTGGATGCGGGGTGCACGGTTCAGTGCCGTGAGGTCGGTGCGCAAGGACAGTCCCGCCTCCTTGTAGAGCTCGGTCACTTCTTTGTACAGCGGGGACCGGCGCAGCATCGCGGTGTAGTCGACGCCGGTGTTCCATGCAGTGTTGCCGCCCGCCCGGCTCTCCGCCTCCTGTCGCCAGCTGAACGCGGGCAGCTGCACCAGGCCGGTGACGGCCGTGTACTGGTTGGCCTCCTGCCCGTCCCAGTCGGTCGGGCCCGGCTTCGTCTGGGTGGCGTCGTTGTAGCCGGGGATGTTGTGCAGGGCGGCGGCGAGCGCGATACGGGCACGGCCCTCGGGGGACTTCTGGGCCGCGGTGGTCTTCGAGCCGAGCGTGTTCGCGGCGGCCACGGCGGCCTCCTGGTCGGCGAATCCGGTGAGCGGGATCTTCTCGCCGGGCGCGAGCAGGGTCTTCAGAGCGAACACCGGGTCGAGGGTGCTGTTCCAGTTGGCGACGCCGCCCTGCACCAGCCCGCACATCGACAGCGATCCGTCGAAGCGGTCGGCGTGCCGCTCGGCGAGGGTCGTCGTGACGAGCCCGCCGTACGACGTGCCCCAGGCGAGCGTCCGCCGGGCCGTGCCGAACTTCTCCGTGAACAGGTCCAGGGTGGCGAGCTGGTCGGGGACCGCGTCCGCCACGGCCCAGCCGTTGGTGGCGTAGGACGAGCCGATGAGGGCGTAGCCCTCGGCCAGCAGCTTGTCGCGGGTGGCGGAGCTGGGGGAGTCCTGCGCCGGGTTGGGCCAGCCGACGGCACTGTAGCCGTGGCTGTAGAGCAGCACGGTGCCGTTCCAGCCGGCCGGTACGTCCATCAAGTATGCGGCGCCCGAGGGGAGTTGGCCCTCAAGGTGGGTGTCGCCGGCCGCTTGTGCGGGCACGGCGGCGGCCGCGCTCAGGGTGAGGGTCAGCGCGGTGAGGCAGATGCGGATTTTCAACGGGGTCCCTTCCGGTGGGGGTGCGGGAGGGTACCACGGTGAAGTTAGGCACCTATTCGTCGGGCGTCAAGGAATCGCACAACAAGAGTGCCCCGGCGGGCGACGTTTGCCCGTTGAGGAGCGGCGTCCGGTGCGAGCCCTGAGGTCCCTCGGCCGGAGGTCGGGGGAGCGCCGGGTGCGCTCGTAGGGCCGGCCCGCGGTGTGCCGCAGCATCGAGTGGACCGGGCGCTGACCGCTCGGCACCGCGGGCCCTCGTGCCGGACGTACTTGGGCCTGTGCCCGGTGCGGCGAGTGGGCCCTCCCGCGCCCTTGAGGCAGTGGGGGAGCGTGCCGCGCGTCGCGACGGGCGAACGGTGCCTGCCGGGCGCATTAGCCGGGTCCGTCTTCCGTGATCCGCAGCAACAGCGCGTGCAGCGTCTCCCGCTCGGCCGGGTCCAGCGGCGCCAGGAGGTCGTTCGTCACGCGCAGCCCCGCCTCGTCGCTGCCCTGCAGGAAGGTGCGGCCATCCGCGGTCAGGGCGACGATGCGGCTGCGGCGGTCGTCGGGGGAGGGGCGCCGCTCGGCGAAGCCCAGCTTCTCCAGGTCGTCGACCAGGCCGACGATCGCGCTCGGGTCGTAGCCGAGTCGGGCGCTGAGCTCGCGTTGCAGTGCGCCCTCGGAGGTGGCGAGGAAGCGCAGGACGGCGTAGTGGCGCAGTCGCAGTCCCGACTTCTGCAGGGATGCGTTGAACAGTTGTCCGGAGCGGATGCCGAGGCGGTAGAGCAGATAGCCCGTGTCCGCGTGCAGGCCGCGCATCCATGGCTCGTCCGCGTCGATCGAGGCTGCGTTCTTGGCGTGCTGGCGGGTGATGGCGGGCTCCCTGGTCTCGGCCCCGCAGGGGGCGTTCTCTCGGTACGGATTCCAGCATGTCGCACCCGGAGGTTTCCAACAACTATTGACGTCAACAATTATTGCTCTTAGCTTCGATCTCGTAGTCGCACCCCATGTGAAGGGACTCCACCCGTGCCCAGCATCGATCTCACCGGCAAGGTCGCCGTCGTCACCGGCAGTGGCCGGGGCCTCGGCCTCGCCTACGCGCACGCCCTGGCCGCCCACGGCGCCTCCGTGGTCGTCAACGACGTCGACGAGGCCGTGGCCGAGGCGGCCGTGAAGTCCATCACCGAGGTCGGCGGCACCGCCGTCGCCGAGGTGGTGCCGGTCGGGACGACCGAGGCCGCCGAGCGGCTGGTCGGCCGCGCGGTCGAGGAGTTCGGACGCCTGGACATCCTCGTCACCAACGCCGGCATCCTGCGCGACAAGGTGCTGTGGAAGATGACCGACGACGACTTCGACGCGGTGATCACCACGCACCTCAAGGGCACCTTCACCTGCGCCCGCGCCGCCGCCGTCCGGATGCGCGAGCAGGGCGAGGGCGGCACCCTGATCCTGGTCGGCTCGCCGGCCGGCCAGCGCGGCAACTTCGGCCAGACGAACTACGCCGCCGCCAAGGCCGGCATCGCCGCGTTCGCCCGCACCTGGTCGATGGAGCTGGGCCGAGCGAACATCACCGTCAACGCGATCGTGCCGGTCGCGGCGACCGCGATGACCGAGACCATCCCCGCCTTCGCCCCGTACGTGGAGGCGCTGAAGAACGGACAGCCCTTCCCGGACTTCCTGCGCAAGGGCGAGGGGTTCGGCACGCCCGAGGACTGCGCCGCACTCGTTCCCTTCCTCGCTTCGGAGGCGGCCCGCGGCATCACAGGCCAGGCCATCGGCATCGGCGGCGACAAGGTGGCACTCTGGTCGCATCCGCAGGAGATCAAGGCGGCGTACGCGGACGGCGGCTGGACCCCTGACTCCCTGGCCAACGTCTTCCCGACGTCCGTGGGAGCAGAGCTCCAGTCGGTCGGCATCCCGGCGCCCAACTTCCCGGAGGCGTGATGGCTCCCTCCATGAACGTCGACGACCTCGTCGCGATCGATGTCCACACCCACGCGGAGGTCTCCTCCAAGGGACACTCCTCCCTGGACGACGACCTGCACGACGCCTCCTCGGCCTATTTCAAGGTCGAGGGCAAGCGGAAGCCCACCCTGGAGGAGACGGCCGCGTACTACCGCGAGCGGAGGATGGCCGCCGTGATCTTCACGGTCGACGCCGAGTCCGCGACCGGCACCGCGCCCGTCCCGAACGAGGAGGTCGCCGAGGCCGCGGCCGCCAACTCCGACGTCCTCATCCCCTTCGCCTCCATCGACCCCTTCCGGGGGAAGGCGGGCGTCAAGCAGGCCCGCCGTCTGGTCGAGGAGTACGGCGTGAAGGGCTTCAAGTTCCACCCGAGCATCCAGGGCTTCTTCCCCAACGACCGCTCGGTGGCCTACGACCTCTACGAGGTGATCGAGGAGACCGGCACGATCGCTCTCTTCCACACCGGCCAGACCGGCATCGGCGCCGGAGTCCCGGGCGGGGGCGGCATCCGCCTGAAGTACTCCAACCCCCTCCACGTGGACGACGTGGCCGCCGACTTCCCGCACCTCAAGATCATCCTGGCGCACCCGTCCTTCCCCTGGCAGGACGAGGCCCTCGCCGTCGCCACGCACAAACCGGGCGTGCACATCGACCTGTCCGGCTGGTCACCGAAGTACTTCCCGCCGCAGCTCGTGCAGTACGCCAACACACTGCTGAAGGACAAGGTCCTCTTCGGCTCCGACTTCCCCGTTCTCACCCCGGACCGCTGGCTGGCCGACTTCGAGAAGCTGTCGATCAAGGACGACGTCAAGCCGAGGATCCTCAAGGAGAACGCCGCCCGTCTGCTCGGGCTGACCAAGCCTTAAGGGGCCGTAGATGCGCAATGAGGGACTGGGGTCGTGGCCCGCACGCCGGGCTCGCAAGACTCCGCACCGCTCCGCCCTGATCCACGGCGGCACCTCGCTCACGTACGCGCAGCTGTACGACCGCACCACCCGCCTTGCCCAGGCCCTGCGCGCCCGGGGCGTGCGGCGCGGCGACCGCATCGCCTACCTCGGCCCCAACCACCCCTCCTACCTGGAGGCCCTGTTCGCGGCGGGCACGCTCGGCGCGGTCTTCGTCCCCCTCAACACCCGCCTCGCGGGGCCGGAGATCGCCTTCCAGCTCGCCGACTCCGGGGCGAAGGCGCTCGTGTACGGCTCCTCGCACGCCGGGCTCGTCGCCGGACTGCCGGGCAGTACCGACGTGCGGGCGTACGTCGAGGTGGGCGCCGAGTACGAGGAGGCGCTGGCCTCGGCCTCCGCCGAGCCCGTCGACGAGCCGGTCGTCCCCGACGACACCTGCATCATCATGTACACCTCGGGAACGACCGGCCGCCCCAAGGGCGCGATGCTCACCCACGGCAACCTGACCTGGAACGCGATCAACGTCCTCGTCGACACCGACCTGATCGCCGACGAACGCGCCCTGGTCTCCGCGCCGTTGTTCCACACGGCCGGCCTGAACATGCTGACGCTGCCGGTCCTGCTCAAGGGCGGCACCTGCGTCCTGGTCGAGGCCTTCGACCCGAACGCCACCTTCGACCTGATCGAACAGCACCGGATCACCTTCATGTTCGGGGTGCCGACGATGTTCGAGCAGGTGGCCCGGCACCCCCGCTGGGCGGGTGCGGATCTGTCCTCCCTGCGGATCCTGACCTGCGGCGGTTCCCCGGTGCCGACGCCGCTGATCGCCGCCTACCAGGAGCGCGGGCTCACCTTCCTCCAGGGCTACGGCATGACGGAGGCGTCGCCCGGCACCCTGTTCCTGGACGCCGAACACGCGATCAGCAAGGCGGGTTCGGCGGGCGTGCAGCACTTCTTCAGCGATGTACGCGTCGTACGGCCGGACTTCACCGCAGTCGACCTCGACGAGACCGGCGAGGTCGTCGTCCGAGGGCCGCACGTCATGCCCGGCTACTGGGGGCTGCCCGAGGAGACGGCCGCCGCCTTCGCCGACGGCTGGTTCCGCAGCGGGGACGCGGCGCGCGTCGACGAGGACGGCTACGTCCACATCGTCGACCGCATCAAGGACATGATCATCTCCGGGGGAGAGAACATCTACCCCACCGAGATCGAGGACCTGCTCCTCTCCCATCCGGACATCGTCGAGGTCGCGGTCATCGGCGTGCCGGACGACAAGTGGGGCGAGGTGCCGCGCGCGGTCGTCGTCCCGCGCGAGGGCGCCTCGGTGGATCCCGACGAGGTGCTGGCCTCACTGGCGGGCCGCCTCGCCAAGTACAAGATCCCGAAGTCGCTGGTGCTCGCGGACGACCTCCCGCGCACCGCCTCAGGGAAGCTCCTCAAGTCCCGCGTGCGCAAGCGCTACGGCTCCAACTCCTGACCATTTCCTGACTACTTGAAGGACAGTTTCATGAGCGTCACCGTCAACGGCATCGACGAACTGAAGAAGCTCGCGGGCAGCGACCTGGGCACCAGCGAATGGATCGAGGTCACCCAGGAGCGCATCAACACCTTCGCCGACGCCACCGGCGACCACCAGTGGATCCACGTGGACCCGGAGAAGGCCGCAGCCGGCCCCTTCGGCGCCCCGATCGCCCACGGCTACCTCACGCTCTCCCTCTTCATCCCGCTGTTCACCGAACTGCTGGATGTCCAGGGCGTCACCACGAAGGTCAACTACGGCCTGAACAAGGTCCGTTTCCCGTCGCCGGTGAAGGCCGGCTCCCGCATCCGCCTGGTCGGGAAGCTCGCGGAGGTCGAGGAGGTGCCGGGCGGAGTGCAGATCACCGTGGACGGCACGATCGAGATCGAGGGCGGCGCGAAGCCCGCAGCCGTGCTGCAGAGCCTGTCCCGCTTCTACGCCTGATCCGGGCGCACCGGCACCAGGTCGAGAAGGCGCTCCGAGGCCTCGCGCGCGAGCGGTGTGAGCCGCTCGTGCACCGCCCGGAACGTCTTCTCGGCCCGTTCCGCCGGCCAGTCGTCCGGCAGATGCCTGACCGGGAGGCGCGGGTCGCGGCGGATGATCCGCAGCCACTCGGCCTGCAGCCGCAGCCGTAGCGCCAGGGCGTCGTCGGCGTCCGGCAGCCGGCTCTCCCAGGCCTCCCAGCGGCGCACGAACTCCTCGTAGCCCGCGGCCAGTTCGGACAGATCCCAGCTGTCCTCGATCATGGCGCCGATGTCCATGCCGGCGTCGGCGTGCGCCCGGAAGACCTTCACATGGGCGGCGAGGCCCAGCTCGGACACCAGCTCCGAGACGTCGATCTCGCCCGGCGCGATCCACAGACCGCTGAACAGCGGGCCGAAGCCGCTCCACGTCAGTTTGGAGCGCAGATCGTGGCGCTGACGCTGCCAGGACTCGGGGAGGGAGAAGCCGAGCAGGGTCCAGGTGCCGTCCCAGTGCCGGTTGACGGCGCCGGTCTGCCAGACGCGGTGCTCGCCGTCCCGCAGCACCGAGATCGAGTGCTCGGTCAGGCCGAAGTACATCCTGCGGCCCTCGCGCTGGCGGCGCAGCAGTCCCCGGTTGACCATCCGGGTCAGGGTCGAACGGGTCGCCTGCTCGCCGACTCCGGCGCGCTCGAAGACGTCGATCACGCTGCCCGAGTACACGCAGACGTCCCGCCCGAGCACCTGGTCGCCCAGGAACGTCAGCAGCAGGGACTGGGGCCGCAATGACTCTTCACCGGTCATGCGGCCCACCGTACGACGTGTCCGATCAGTTCGTGACCTGCTGGTACGAGGACGTGTCCGTCACGAAGCCACAGCCCAGGAGGTCGTGGCGAGCCGTTCGCACGGCTCGCCCCTGCCTGCCCGCGGAGCCGGCGCTTCAGGCACCCGCCACGTCGATGAACACGGGGTTCGAATAGAACCAGGTGTCCGCCCACGGGTCACCGTTGCCGGGCTCGTGCGCAATCGGCCCGTTCGGGTCGATGGAGGCGCCGAGGTAACCAGCGCCATGACGGTTGCCGTCGCTGCCGCGCAGCCGGAGGTAGAAGGACTCGTGCCCCGCCGTCAGCGGGATGCGCAGGGTGTACGTCCCCTTCCGGCCGGACACGTCCTTCGTCTGTACGACCTTGGTGTCGGGCGCCTTCCAGGTGTCGCGGTCGGTCACCCGGCCGCGCACCGTGCCCCGGATGACGTCGACGTGCGCCGGCTCGGGGAGGATTCCCTGCGGGTTGGGGCGGGACGCGGTCGTCACCGTCACGTACAGCGTGATCTTCTCGCCCTTGCGGACACGCAGCCGCCCGCCGAGGGTGACGCCCCGGCCGGCGTCGCAGTCCCGCTTCACCCGGACGTCGAGCCCGTCCAGCAGATGCCCGTGGTCGAGCCAGACGCGGCCCGCGCGCAGGCCCGCCATCACCGCGCGGTAGCCGTAGCGGGTCACGCCGACGTGGGTGCGGCTGAACTCGCCCGGCCAGAAGTCGCTGCCCGGTTGCGGGGTGTCGGTGTTCACCGGGTCCGGCAGCTTGCCGGTGTTGTCGAAGTTCTGCCCGGCCGGCCAGTCGCCGTTCTTCCAGGTGTCGAAGACGGTGCGGTGGTTGTCGGAGTTGGTGGTGATCGAGAACAGCCGGCCCTCGGCCAGCATCGAGTCCCACAGCCCGCCGACGGTCGCGGTCGCCCAGTCGAAACCGCCGTAGGTGAGATAGGCGTCAGCCGGGTAGCCCGCCCAGGACTGCGCCGACGGCTTGTTCTCGTACTCGCCGCGGATGGAGGTGCTGCCGCGCCGGCCGGGAATCGCCGCGCCCTGGGCACCGGGCGCACCCTCCATGCCGATCATGATCTCGGGTGCGGCGTCCCGCCAGTTGCGCACCTCGTGCGGGGAGTCGATGCCGAGGCGCAGCGGGTGGTTGGCGAGGACGAGGACGTCATCGACGTATCCCGAACGGCGTTGCTCCGCAAGCCACTTGATCGCCTTGACGGCGTGCGCCTCGTTGCGGGCGGTGTCGGCGTCGGCGGCGCCGCCCTTGTCGTAGCCGAGCAGCTTGCCGTCGTAGGCCAGCTCGAACTGCGTGAGCAGGTCGACCTCGTGCGGGCCGGGGGCGGCGAACACCGTGCAGTGCTCGGCAGCCGGGATGTACCACTCCAGGCCCTGGAAGAGCAGCTGGCGCGGGTTGTCCGCGCGGGCCTTGAGGATCTCCTTGTGCTCCAGCGCGGCGCCGTAGTCGGCATGCCCGAAGTTGGAGTGCTCGTTGAACACCATCCAGTCCAGGCCGTACTTGGCGGCCGCCTTGGCCTGCTGGGAGAACGTGTACTTCGCGTCGTGGCTGTAGACGGAGTGCACGTGGTGGTCGCCGACGAGGTAGGCCAGACGCGGGTCGTGGCCGCCCAAGCCGTGGCCGGTGGCGGCGACGGCCGGGGTGGCGGCCCCGCCCAGGGCGAACGCGGCGCCGAACAGGCCCGCGCTGCGCATGAGCCGGCGCCTGGACACGCCCTGGGCGTCGAGGTCGGAGGGGGAGACGGAGGGATCTGCCCAGGCGGGCAGCTGCTGCTCGGCCATGGTCGCGTACGCGTCCTGTTCTGGGGCGTCAGTGGGTCATGAAGGAGGTGACGGGCAGTGCCCGTGAGACGATCCGCACGTCGCCGAGGCGGCCGTGCAGGATCTGGTCGATCTTGTCGGCGTACGTGTAGCCGCCGAGGAGCCAGGGCAGGCCGACGGAGGTGATGCCCACCGCGGTGGCCTTCGGGTTGCGGACGACCGGGCAGCCCTCGACATAGAGGGTGGTGTGCCGGGCGTCGTTGACGACCGCCAGGTGCCACCAGGTCTCCAGCGGTGTCTCCTGGCCCCAGTTGGTGGCGATGCCCTGCTGGTTGAGCGGGCGCATCGCCCACTGCGGCTCACGGTCGTTGGACAGCGAGAGGGTGGCGAGGGGCTCGTCCGGGTCGTCGCCGGTCTTGCCGGCGGCGCCGCCCGTGCCGGTGCGGCTGACGATGCCGGACCAGGCGTTGTGGTCGGGGTCCCAGTCGGCCGGCAGCCGGTAGAACGCCTCGATGGTGTAACCGTTCCTGAACGTCGCCGAGTTCAGCGGGGCGCCGTCGACGGTCTTCAGATACGCGCCCTTCAGCGGGGACTTGAATCCCGTGAAGTCCAGGCTGCCGTGGCCCGGTTGGTCGGGATGGTGGTCGGCGGACCAGCCGAGCGTGCCGCCGCCCACCGAGACCACGGTCAGGTCGTTGCCGTGGCCGGACAGGTCGCGGACCGTGCCGGAGGCGGCCGACTCGAAGCGCCAGTACGCGGCCGTGCCGCGGATCAGCATCTTCGACGCGGGCCGCGCCGGGCGCGCCGGCACCGGGGCGAAGCCGGCGAAGCGCTCAGCGAAGTCGATGTCGACGGAGAAGCGGTCGGCGTCGCCGCTCAGCTCGATCTCCTGCCGCTCCAGCTCGTTCAGGCCCTTGGCGGCCCGGCCGAGGATCCACGGGGAGACCGTCTCCACGTCGATGACGTTCCGGTCCAGGTCGAAGCGGTAGAGGCGGATCATCGCCGCCCCGCCGAAGTAGCGGTTCTGGTAGTTGGTGAGGTGCAGGTGCACGTCGTTGCCGGCCGCGTTCCTGCGGGTCGCGCGGCCCGCGGGCCAGTAGTGGCCGTTCAGCGTCAGGAAGATCTGGTCGTGGTCCTTGATCAGCTGGTCCCACAGCTGCTGCCCGTAGTCCGACAGCGTGTCGTCCTCGACGACCAGTTCGTGCGTGGTCAGGATGACCGGCGTCTTCGGGTGCCGGGCGAGCACGTCCTTCGCCCAGGTGTACCCCTTCGCCGACAGCCGCCAGTCCAGCGCCAGGACGAGCCACTCGCGGCCGGCCGCCTTGAACAGGTGGTAGGTGTTGTAGCCGTCCGAAGAGGCGTCCCCGAACGTCGGCTTGCTCCTGAAGCGCTGAGGTCCGAACGCGTCCAGGTACGGCGTCGATCCGCGCTGGTCGTCCGTCGACGACTTCACGTCGTGGTTGCCGGCCAGGACGCTGTAGCCGACGCCCCGCCGGTCCAGCAGCCTGAACGCGTCGCTGATGCCCGCGAATTCGTCCTTCGCCCCGTTCTGGGTGAGATCGCCGAGATGGGACAGGAAGACGAGGTTCTCGCCGTGCCCGCCGTGCCCGCCGCCCTGCTCCAGCAGATAACGCAGCGACGCCTCGACCGGAGCCTTGTCGATGCTCGGTCCGTCGAAGAGGTACTGGGTGTCGGGCATGACGGCGATCGTGAAGCGGCGGCTGTGGGAGTCCGGACGCCAGTCGCTCTTCTCGGCCGCCTCGGCGGCGGCCGGCAGTGCGACCCCGGCCCCGATCCCGGCCGTGGCCGCGGCGCCCAGCAGCGCCGTGGCCCTGAGGAAACCGCGTCTTCCGGCACCGGCCTGGGGGGCCTCGCCCTGGTCGTGGTCATGCGAAGTACACACGTGTGCTCCGTGGGATGTGACATGTCACATGGGACATGCGGCATGGGACAGGAAGGCGGGGGGTTCACAGAACGCGCAGTGTCCAGCTCCAGCGATGGACACCCGGCGCAATGAGGTACGAGGGGGAGGTGTCGGGCCCGCACGACGCCGTGCCGAGCCCGCGGTGCGCGGCGTCGACGTGCACCACGCACCCGGGGCGCGGCACCAGCTCGTCGTGGTGCGAGGCCCCGGTCAGATCCTCGGCGCGGAACCGCGTCACCGAGACCTGGCGCGGTTCGTCCAGCTCGATCGCGAGACCGGTCGCGTCCGGCGCGGACAGCGTGAAGCGCCGTACGCCGTGCCGGCCGCCGCTCTCCTGCGGGCGGAGGTAGGGAGTGAACAGCTCGTCGACGGGCAGGGCGTGATGGCCGACGGGCGCGCCCGCGCTGCGGTCGGGGTACGACTCCCACGGCCCCTGCCCGAACCACTCAAGGAGGTCGAGGCCCTCCGCCGTCTCGAAGACCGAGCCGACCCGCGCCACATCGTGGAACTCGTCCGGCAGCACGGCCTCCTCGTCGACCCGCACGCCGCCCTCGACGGGGGTGAGCGCCTGCCGGTGCCGTACGACACCGCTGGTGCCGGCGTACTCGGCGTCCACGGTCACCCGGCCGCCGTCCTGCCGTACCGACACGACCTTGCGGACCAGCGAGTCGAGGCCCCAGGTGCGCCAGCGCGGCGCCATGCCGCCCAGCTCGTCGTTGTCGGTGGGCGCCCGCCACAGGGACAGCGTGGGAGCGGCCGTGAGCAGCGGATGCAGCAGCAGGCCCTCGCCGTCCACCGCGACGGGCCGGTCCACGGGAACGTCCTCGCGCAGCGCGGGCTCGCGCAGCCGCACCTGCGGCGCGCAGATCTCCGTGCCGCGCGGCGCCCAGGGCTGGTCCTCGGCCACGGTCACCCGCAGTGTCAGCCAGGCCTCGCCGCCCTCGCGTGGCACCTCGAACGGCAGCGGCACCGCGGCGGTCTCGCCCGGCCGCAGATCCGGCAGCTCGGCGGGCGCGGTCAGCGTGCGGCCGTCGGCCAGGGACAGCGCCCACTGGCCGGACAGCCAGTCCAGGCCCCGGAAGTGCTGGTGGTTGCCGAGCACGATGCCCTCGTGCTTGTAGCACTCGATGCGCACCGGCGCCGCGATCTCCCGGTGCTCGTACAGGGCGGGCTTGGGCGTGCGGTCCGGGAAGACGACCCCGTCGGCGATGAACGCCCCGTCGTGGATCGTCTCGCCGAAGTCGCCGCCGTACGCCCAGCGGTGGCCGGGCGCGGCGACACCGTTGTCATACAGGCCTACGCCGGCCCGTCCGACCGGTCTTCCATCGCTCACGCGTTGCAGGATTCCGTGGTCCCAGAACTCCCAGATGAACCCGCCCTGAAGACCTGGCGTGGACTCGATGGCCGCCCAATGGTCCGCCAGCGTGCCGTTGCTGTTGCCCATGGCGTGGGAGTACTCGCACTGGATGAGGGGCCTGGTCTGCCGGCCCGACAGGGCGTGCGCGACGCAGTCCTCGATCGGCGCGTACATGGGGCAGGCGATGTCGGAGGCGTCGTCGGTGGCCGCCCAGTCGAGTTTGGCGGCACCCTCGTACTGGATCGGCCGCGTCGGATCGTGCCGCCGCAGCCAGCCGGCCGCCGCGTCGTGGTTCGCCCCGTAGTCCGACTCGTTGCCCAGCGACCAGATGATGATCGACGGGTGGTTCTTGTCCCGCAGCACCATCCGCGAGACCCGGTCCACGAAGGCGTTCAGATAGCGCGGGTCGTCGGCGATCTCGTGGGCGTGGTCGTGGGACTCGATGTCGGCTTCGTCGACGACGTAGAAGCCGAGCTCGTCGGCGAGGTCGCAGAGGGCCGGGTCGTTCGGGTAGTGGGAGGTGCGGATCGCGTTGAAGCCGAACCGCTTCAGCAGGGCCAGGTCCGCGCGCATGTCGTCGTACGACACCGTGCGGCCGGTCAGGGGATGGAAGTCGTGCCGGTTGACGCCGCGGATGAACACCCGCTCGCCGTTGACGAGCAGGTCGCGGCCGGTGATCTCGACGTCGCGGAAGCCGACGCGGTGGCGCGAGGTGTCGGCGACGGTTCCGTCGCGGCGGTGCAGGCGGACGGTCAGGTCGTACAGCTCGGGGGTCTCGGCGTTCCAGGTGCGCACGTCCGGGACGGTGGCGTGGATCCGGGCCTCGCCGAGGAAGTCGGACACACGGTCCTCCTCGGCGTTGACGCGGTCGAACTCCCGGTCCTGGGTGAGGAGTCGGCCCTCCAGCTCGCCGCTGACATACCACCCCTCGGGCAGCGCGCCGCCCGCGTCCCGCACCCGGCAGTCGACGCGCAGCTCGCCGTCGAAGGCGGCCCGCACGGTGACGTCGGCCAGGTGCAGCGGATCGGTCGCGTACAGCAGAACCGAGCGGGTGATGCCGCCGTGCCACCACTGGTCCTGGTCCTCGATGTGCGTGGCGTCGGACCACTTGACGACGGTGAGCCGTACGACGGACCGCCCGCCGGGACGCACCACATCGCTCAGGTCGAACTCGGCGGCCAGATGGGAGTCCTTGGAGATGCCGACGGGCCGCCCGTCCACGTGCACGAGGAGCACGCTCTCGGCGGCGCCGACCTGGAGCACGATCCGGCGCCCGGCCCAGTCGGCGGGGACGTCGACCTCACGCTCGTGGACACCCGTCGGGTTGGCGGCGGGTGGGTGGGGCGGGAACTCGGCGAAGGGCATCCGGACATTCGTGTACTGCGGCAGGTCGTCGGCGCCCTGAAGGGTCTGCATGGTCCAGACGCCCGGGACGTACGAGGACGACCAGGCACCTCCGACCGGGGCGTCAGGAGCGGGCAGCAACCGGAAGCGCCAGTCGCCGTCCAGGGAGAGGGCTCCGTCGCGCCGGTCGACGGCGTTCATCGGCAGCCGCCCCCAGGAGGTCACCTCGGGTGCCTCCCAGGGGCGGAGGGAGATCAGGGGATCGGCGGGGAGTGCGTCGGTCATGACCATTCCGAAGTCGGTGTGATGGGCCGGGGCAAGGAGCGGCCCTGCAGGCCCCAGGCGGGGTCGACGGGGATGCCGAGCCGGTCCAGGACGGTGGGGGCGATGTCGGTGAGGCGGGGTGAGTCGAGGAGGGTGCCGTCGGGCCTGCCGGGCTCGGCGAGGATGACGAAGACCTGCCGTTCGGCCTGTGTGTCGCCGCCGTGGCCGCCGGTGTCCAGGTGGCCGTGGTCCGTGGTGACCAGCACGGTCCAGCGCTCGTCGGCGCGGCGCGGGTCGCTTCGCCGCGCGTCGATCGCCTCCAGCAGCCGCCCCAGGTGGGCGTCCTGGGCGAGGAGGGCACGGTCGTAGGCGGGGGAGAGGGGGCCCGTGTCGTGGCCGGCCTCGTCGGTGGCGCCGAAGTACACGAACACGACGTCCGGGTCGTGCGTGGTGAGCCAGCGCAGGGCGGTGCGGGCGACACGGCGGTCCGCGGTCCCGTAGCCGCGGAACTCGCCGTTGTAGCGCACCCGCCGGCCGATGGCGGGGCCCAGGACGCCGCGGCGGATCAGTTGTGGCCAGGACACGGCGGCCGCGGTGCGCAGACCGGGGCGGGCGGTGACGGCGCGGGTCAGGAAGTCGGGGTAGCGGGCGTAGTCGGCGCCGATGAAGTCGTTGCCCCTCACGCCGTGCCGGTCGGGCCACACGCCGGTCAGGATGCTCGACCAGCCGGGCCCGGAGTCGGTGTGGGCCATGCCGGCCGTCGGCCCGTGCCCGGCCTGGCCGTCGGCCTTGCCGTAGGGCAGCAGGCTGGTTCCGACGGCGCCCGCGGCCATCAGGCCGTGCAGCACGGGTGCGTGGGAGGGCGAGCGGGTCAGCCGGTCGAAGCGCAGCCCGTCCATGCCCACCACGAGCACCCTGTGGCGCCCGGCGTCGACGTGCCTCACGAGATACCCCTCCTGTCTCCTGTGCTTGCCGCGCAGCCTGCGCTGCCCGGCCGGGTCAACTCCCTTGTACCGCCCCCTCGGTGGCGCCCGCGATGAATCCCCGGGCGAAGACCGTGAAGACCACGACCAGCGGGACGGCCGCCATGAGCACGCCCGCCATGACCATGCTGTAGTCGGTGGTGTGGCCGACATGGAGCTGGGCCAGCGCCACCTGGAGGGTGAGGCGCTGCGGGTCGGTGAGCACGACGAGCGGCCAGATGTAGTCGTTCCAGGCACCGACGAAGGCGTAGATGGCGAGGAAGGACAGCCCGGGCTTGATCATCGGCAGTGCGATGTTCCAGTACTGGCGGAAGAACCCGGCGCCGTCGATGCGGGCGGCGTCGAGGAGTTCGTCCGGCACGCCGTTCTCGATGTACTGGCGTAGCCAGAAGATGCCGAAGGCGTTGGCGAGGGCGGGCGGGACCAGTGCCTGGAGCGTGCCGACCCAGCCGATGTGCCCCATGAGGATGAACTGCGGCAGCACGGCCAGCTGGAGCGGCAGCATCATGAAGCCCAGCAGGGTGGCGAAGAGCAGCCTGCGTCCGGGGAAGTCGAACTTGGCGAAGGTGAAGGCCGCCAGGGAGTCGATGAACAGGACCAGGACGGTGGTCACGCACGCCACGACGAGGGTGTTGAGCATGGAGCCGAAGAAGTCGATCGTGTTCAGCACGTGCCGGACGTTCTCCAGCAGGTGCGAACCGGGGGTCAGCTTCGGCGGGCTCTTGTAGATGTCCTCGGTGGTGTTGGTCGCCATGACGATCGTCCACACGAACGGGAAGACCGAGATCACGACGGCCAGGATGAGGAAGACGTGCGCGGTCAGGCCCTTGGGGCGCCTGGGCCGCCTCGTCACCGCTGCGGTCATGACTTCCTCCCGCGCTGCACGACGCGCCAGTTGACGACGACCAGGATCAGGATCAATACGAAGAAGGCCCACACGATGGCCGCGCCGTAGCCGTAGTCGTTGCTGACGAAGGCCGACTGGTAGAAGTACAGCAGCGTGGTCAGGCCGGCCTGGCCGGGGCCGCCGAGGTTGGGGGTGGCGGCGTTGCTGGCGAACAGGACCTGCGGTTCGCTGAAGCTCTGCAGGCCGTTGATGGTCGAGATGACGACGGTGAACAGGATGATGGGCCGCATGATCGGCATGGTGATCTGGAAGAAGGTGCGGATCGGGCCGGCCCCGTCCATCTTGGCCGCTTCGTAGATCGAGTTCGGGATCGCCTGGAGACCGGCCAGGTAGATGATCATGTTGTAGCCGGTCCACATCCACGTCATCAGCAGCGCGATGACCACTTTGATCAGCCACGGATTGCTCAGCCACGGCACCGGCGAGATGCCGACCATGCCCAGGATCGCGTTGACCAGGCCGAAGTTGTTGCTGAACACCGCGCCGAAGAAGATCGACACGGCGACGATCGAGGTCACGTTCGGCACGTAGAGAGCGATGCGGTAGAAGCCCTTGAAGCGTCTCACCGAGTGCAGCAGCGTTGCCAGCACCAGGGCGCCGAACAGCGTGGGAACCGTGGACAGGACCCAGATCACCAGGGTGTTGCGGATGGACAGCCAGAAGACCGCGTCGTCCCAGAGGAACTTGAACTGCTGCAGGCCGACGAACTGCATGTCGCCCAGGCCGTCCCAGCGCTGGAAGGCCAGATACAGCGAGTAGAAGACCGGGAAGAACGAGAACGCGATGAAGATCAGGAAGAAGGGCGAGATCGCCAGGTACTGCCGCCAGTAGGACAGCAGCCCACGGCGCTTGGGCCGCACGGCGCCCGGCGGCGGCGTGCGCCGCGGGCGGAAGCGGGCCGGGCCCGGCCCGCCGAGGCGCTGCGGCACCTCGGCGGAACCGGTGACCGGAGGGGACGACACCTCAGCTCACCCCCTGCCGGCGGGCGATCTGCTTGGCCTGGCTCACGGCGTCGTTCCAGGCGTCGTCGGGCTTCTTGCCCTTGGCCTCGATGTTGGTCAGCTCCGTCTTGTAGGGGGCCATGACGGCGGCGTCGGCGGGCGCCTCGTAGCTGTCCGGTATGGCCTTGGCCGCAGGCCCGAAGACCTCGATGATCTTCTGTCCGCCGAAGAAGGCGTCGGGCCCCGTCATGGCCGGCATGGCGTACGCGGCCGGGGCGGCGGGGAAGATGGCCGCGTCGGTGAACCCGCGGGCGTCGTTGGCGGGGCTGAGGATCCAGCTGATGATCTTGAAGGCCTCTTCGGGGTTGCGGCACTGCCTGGGCAGGGCCAGGTAGGAGCCGCCCTGGTTGGCAGGTCCGCCGGGCATGGCACACACCCGCCATTTGCCCTTCGTGGCCGGTGCGGCCTGCTCGATGTCCAGCGCGTGCCAGGCCGCGCCGAGTTCGGTGCCCAGGGTCTTGCCGATGGCGGCGTTCCAGGTGTTGTCGTTGATCTTGGCGTCGAGGCCGAGGGTGTAGGGGCGCACCGACGTGGTCCATGCGGCGCGGATGTGGTCCTGGTCGCCGATGAAGTGGTTGTTCTTGTCGATGAACCGCTGGGTGCCCTGGCCGACGGTCATGTCGAACATGGAGCCGAGGTTGTTGACCAGGTAGGTGCCGGGGACCTTCTTCCTCAGCTCGGTTCCGAGCGCGAAGTAGTCCTCCCAGGTCTTGGCCTGGGCGGCGACCTTGTCGGGGTCGGTGGGCAGCCCGGCCTTCTCGAACAGGTCCGCGCGGAAGAACATCGCGGTGGGGCCGATGTCGATCGGGAAACCGATCTGCTTGCCGTCCTTGGTCTGGGCGAGCTTGGTCTTCCAGTCCAGGTACTGGGAGGAGATCTTCTTGAAGCCCAGGTCGTTCAGGTCCAGGAAGCGGCTCGCGTTGGGCAGGAAGGACGCCATGTCCTCGCCCTTGATGCCGGTGATGTCGGGCACGGAGGTGCCCGCGGCGAGGGTGGTGGTGAGCTTCTGCTTGAAGTCGCCGCCGATGGAGGCGACGGTCAGCTTCACCGAGCTGCTGAAGTGCGTCCTGGCGTCCGCGACCACCTTGTCGCTGAGGCCGCCACCCCAGTACCACAGGGTGAGGTTCTTGCCGTTCTTGGTGCCGCCCGATCCTGAGCTTCCGCCGCATGCGACGGTCAGGCCGGATGCGGCCGCGGTGAGTGCGGCGGCCTGGAGGAAGCCTCTACGAGAAAGGTCCACGGGTCACTCCTGTTGTTCCTGTTCGACGTGGAGAGGGGGTACGAGGGGTCACTGCCGCCGTTCGCAGACGCGTGAGCCGACGGGTGTGTGGGCGGGCGGGGTGACGGGCGCGTGCTGCACGGGCGGGCCGACGTCGGCCGGGATGCGGTCGGCCAGGAAGCCGTACGCGCGCCGCAGTCCGGGGTCCTTCAGCGACCGCCACCAGCGGTGGACGCCGTACCAGCCGGGGGCAGCGAGGGCCCCGCCGTGGTGCCGGACGGACAGCCCGGCCGCGAGCACGGCGAACCGCAGCCGTTCCTGAAGGGGCCAGCCGCCGAGCGAGGCTGCGACGAAGCTCGCCCCGAAGACGTCCCCGGCGCCCGTCGCGTCCAGGACGTCGACGTCGAGGGCCGGGACCTCGGCGTACTCGCCGGTGATCTGGTCGGCGGCCACCGCGCCGTCCCCGCCCCGTGTGACGACCGCCACCGGGACCAGCTCGGAGAGCGTGCCGAGCGCGGCGAAGGCGCTGTCGGTGCGGGTGTAGGCCATCGCCTCGGTCTCGTTGGGGAGGAAGGCGTGGCACATCCTCAGCTGGTCGAGGAGGTCGGTGGACCACTCCTGGGTGGGATCCCAGCCGACGTCCGCGTAGATCTGCGTGCCGTTCGCGGCGGCCTTCGCGAGCCACGCGCGCGGTTCGGCCTCCAGGTGCACGAGGGCGGTGCGCGCCTCGGGCGGGTCGCCCATCAGCGTGTCCTGCGAGTACGGGGGTTCCTGCCCGTGGGTGACGAGGGCCCGGTCGTGGCCGGTGGCGAGCGAGACGGTGACGGGGGTGGGCCAGCCGTCCGCGGTGCGGGAGAGCGAGAGGTCGATGTCCTCCTGGTCGCACAGGACGTCCCGGCAGTACTCGCCGTAGAAGTCGTCGCCGAAGACCGTGGCCAGCGAGGTGCGCAGGCCGAAACGGGACGCGGCGACCGCGAGGTTCGCGATGCCGCCGGGGCCGCAGCCCATGCCGGCCGTCCAGATCTCCTCGCCCGGCGTCGGCGCCTTCCCGAGCCCTGTGAGGACGAGGTCGTAGAAGAGCAGCCCGGTCAGCAGCACATCGGGCCTGTCGTCGTCCACGCGCACACCCTCTCGTCAAAACTCGTCAATTTCGATGACCGGAATCGTGCGCCGTTCCGAGAGATTGGTCAATACCCGAACAGAAGTGAGCATGGAAATGATTGGAGATGACGAGTAGTGTTCACGGCGTGCTGGCAGAACGACGACATCAACTCATCCTGCGGGCCCTGCGCTCCGGCGGCCCCGCGGCTGTGACCGACCTCTCCGAGCAGCTGGGCGTGAGCCCCGCCACGGTCAGGCGCGACCTGGTCAAGCTGGAGGACGACGGACTGCTCACGCGTGTGCACGGCGGTGCCGTCGCCGACGAGGGCGACCAGCCCTTCGCCGAGGTCGCCGAGATGCGCGTGGCGGAGAAGGACGCCATCGCCGCGCGCGCCGCGGCGATGGTCCGGGACGGCCAGTCGGTGCTGCTCGACATCGGCACCACCGCCCTCCGGCTGGCCCGCCAGCTGCACGGCCGCCGCCTCACCGTGATCACCAGCAACCTGGTGGTCTACGAGGAGCTGGCCGACGACGAGGGCATAGAGCTGGTGCTGCTGGGCGGGATGGTCCGCCGGGAGTACCGCTCCCTGGTCGGCTTCCTCACCGAGGACAACCTGCGCCAGCTGCATGCCGACTGGCTCTTCCTCGGCACCAGTGGAGTACGTCCCGGTGGGCAGGTGATGGACACGACCGTCGTCGAGGTGCCGGTCAAGCGCGCCATGATCAAGGCGGGCGAGCGGGTCGTCCTGCTGGCCGACTCGGCCAAGTTCCCGGGTACGGGCATGGCGAAGGTCTGCGGTCCCGAGGACCTGGACGTAGTGGTGACGAACACGCCGGCCGACCCGGCGACCAGCGCCTCCCTGCAGGAGGCCGGCGTCGAGGTGGTCGTGGCAGGAGAGGTGCAAGCGTGAAGCTGACGATTCTGGGCGGTGGCGGGTTCAGGGTGCCGCTCGTGTACGGGGCGCTCCTGGGCGACCGGGGCGAGGGACGGGTCACCGACGTCGTGCTGCACGATCTGGACGCCGGCCGGCTGTCCGCGGTGGCCCGCGTGCTCGCCGAACAGGCGGCCGGCGTCGCCGACGCCCCGGCGGTGACGGCGACCACCGATCTCGACCAGGCCCTGCGCGGTGCCGACTTCGTCTTCTCCGCGATCCGCGTCGGCGGCCTGGAGGGCAGGGCGAACGACGAGCGAGTGGCCCTGGCGGAGGGCGTCCTCGGCCAGGAGACGGTCGGCGCGGGCGGCATCGCCTACGGCCTCAGGACCGTCCCGGTCGCCGTCGACATCGCCCGGCGCGTGGCCCGTCTCGCCCCCGACGCCTGGGTCATCAACTTCACCAACCCGGCGGGCCTGGTCACCGAGGCCATGTCCCGCCACCTCGGCGACCGTGTCATCGGCATCTGCGACTCACCGGTCGGGCTCGGCCGCCGTATCGCCCGGGTGCTCGGCGGGAACCCGAAGGAGGCCTGGATCGACTACGTCGGCCTCAACCACCTCGGCTGGGTCCGCGGCCTGCACATCGCGGGGCGTGACGAACTCCCGCGACTGCTCGCCGACCCCGACCTGCTCGGCTCCTTCGAGGAGGGCAAGCTGTTCGGTGTCGACTGGCTGCAGTCCCTGGGCGCGATCCCCAACGAATACCTGCACTACTACTACTTCAACCGCGAGGCCGTCCGCGCCTACCAGCAGGCCGAGAAGACCCGCGGTGCCTTCCTGCGCGACCAGCAGGCCCACTTCTACGAGGAGATGCGCGACCCCGGCGCGCACGCCCTGACCGCCTGGGACCGCACCCGCGCCGAGCGCGAGGCGACCTACATGGCCGAGAACCGGGAGAGCGCCGGCGCCGGCGAACGTGACGCCGACGACCTCTCCGGTGGCTACGAGAAGGTCGCCCTCGCCCTGATGCGGGCCATCGCCCGCGACGAGCGCACCACCCTGATCCTCAACGTCCGCAACCGCAGCACCCTCGCGGTGCTCGACACCGAGGCCGTCATCGAGGTCCCCTGCCTGGTCGACGCCAACGGCGCGCACCCGGTCACCGTCGCCCCGCTGCCCGAGCACGCCACCGGCCTGGTCTCGGCGGTCAAGGCGGTCGAGCGCGAGGTGCTCGCCGCCGCCGAGTCCGGCTCCCGTGTGACGGCGGTGAAGGCGTTCGCGCTGCACCCGCTGGTCGACTCCGTGAACGTGGCCCGTCGCCTGGTCGAGGGCTACACGGACGTGCATCCGGGACTGTCGTACCTTAGGTAGACGCTCGCCGGAAAGCGCTTTCCCCAGGCTCCTCCGCTTCCTTCGCCCGCTCCCTTCCTGGAGACACTCCATGCACGACGAACGCCGCCGGATCGAGGAGCGCGCCGAGCGCCTCCACAACCAGCGCATCAAGCCCGCGATCTACGCGGCCACCGCCCCTCTGGCGGTCGAGGCCTGGCAGGCGCCGGGCGAGCCGGTCCCCTTCCAGGAGGCCGCGGCGGCCGCGTACGAGCCGTTCGCGATGAACACTCCCTGGGGCCCGCCCTGGGGCACGACCTGGTTCCGGATGAGCGGGCAGGTGCCCGCCGAGTGGGCCGGCCGGCGCGTCGAGACGGTCATCGACCTCGGTTTCGTGGGCGACTGGCCGGGCAACCAGGCGGAGGCGCTGGTCCACCTCACCGACGGGACGCCCCTGAAGGCGGTCAACCCGCTCAACCAGTACGTGCCGATCGCCAACCCGGCGACGGGCGGCGAGCAGATCGACTACCTCGTCGAGGCCGCGTCCAACCCCGACATCCTGGCCAACGACTTCGCCGCGCCCACGCGTCTGGGCGATGTGCTGACCGCCGGCGACAAGCCGCTGTACACCTTCCGGCGCGCCGACCTCGCCGTCCTCGACGAGGAGGTCTTCCACCTCGACCTGGACCTCCAGGTGCTGCGCGAGCTCATGGTCCACCTCGCCGAGCACGAACCGCGCCGCCACGAGATCCTGCACGCCCTGGACCGGGCCATGGACGCCCTGGACCTGGACGACGTCTCCGGCAGCGCCGCCGCCGTCCGCGAGGTGCTCGCCCCCGTCCTCGCCAAGCCCGCGCACGCCAGCGCCCACACCATCTCCGGCGTCGGCCACGCGCACATCGACTCCGCCTGGCTGTGGCCCATCCGCGAGACCAAGCGCAAGACGTCCCGCACCTTCTCCAACGTCACCTCGCTCGCCGACGAGTACGACGAGTTCATCTTCGCCTGCTCCCAGGCCCAGCAGTACGAGTGGGTCCGCGACAACTACCCGCAGGTGTGGGCGCGCATCCAGGAGTCCGTGAAGAAGGGCCAGTGGGCGCCGGTCGGCGGCATGTGGGTCGAGTCCGACGGCAACCTGCCCGGCGGCGAGGCCGTCGCCCGCCAGTTCATCCACGGCAAGCGGTTCTTCATCGAGCACTTCGGCATCGAGACCAAGGGCGTCTGGCTGCCGGACTCCTTCGGCTACAACGCCGCCTACCCGCAGCTCGCCAAGCTCGCCGGCAACGAGTGGTTCCTCACCCAGAAGATCTCCTGGAACCAGACCAACAAGTTCCCCCACCACACGTTCTGGTGGGAGGGCATCGACGGCACCCGCATCTTCACCCACTTCCCGCCGGTCGACACCTACAACGCGCGCTTCAGCGGCGAGGAGATGGACCGCGCGGTGCGCAACTACCAGGAGAAGGGCGGCGGTACGCGCTCCCTCGCCCCGTTCGGCTGGGGCGACGGCGGTGGCGGCCCCACCCGCGAGATCATGGAACGGGCGCGCAGGCTCGCCGACCTGGAGGGCTCGCCCAAGGTCGTCGTCGAGCACCCCGACGCCTTCTTCGCCAAGGCCCGCGAGGAGTACCCCGACGCCCCGGTCTGGAACGGCGAGCTCTACCTGGAGCTGCACCGCGCCACGTACACCTCCCAGGCCCGCACCAAGCAGGGCAACCGCCGCTCCGAACACAAGCTCCGCGAGGCCGAGTTGTGGGCGACGACGGCCGCACTGCACGCGCCGGGCTACGCCTACCCGTACGAGAAGCTGGACCGGCTGTGGAAGACGGTGCTGCTGCACCAGTTCCACGACATCCTGCCGGGGTCGTCGATCGCCTGGGTGCACCGCGAGGCGGAGGCCGAGTACGCCCGGGTGGCAGAGGAGCTGGAGGAGCTGACGGCTCAGGCCGTGGCCGCGCTGGGCGGTGGCGAGAGCCGGGTCTTCAACACCAGCCCCTGCGACCGCGCCGAAGTGGTCCGTACGCCCGAGGGCCTGCCCGCGTATGTGCGGGTGCCCGCGAGCGGCAGCGCGCCCCTCGTCGCCGCCGAGCCCGCACAGCCGGTGAAGGCCGAAGGCCGCGTCCTCGACAACGGCCTGGTCCGTGTCGAGGTCGCTCAGGACGGAACCCTGTCGTCCGTGTTCGACCTGCGGGCCAACCGCGAAGTCCTCGCCGAACAGGGCAACCTGCTCCGCCTGCACACCGACCTGCCCAACTACTGGGACGCCTGGGACATCGACAAGCACTACAGGAACCGCTACACGGACCTGCTGGAGCCCGAGTCGGTCACCCTGGTCGAGGCGGACCCGCTGGTCGGCGCCATCCGCATCGAGCGCTCCTTCGGCAAGGGCTCCAAGATCACCCAGACGGTCACGCTCCGGGCCGGCAGTGCCCGTATCGACTTCGAGACCGACATCGACTGGCACGAGGCCGAGAAGATCCTCAAGGCGGGCTTCCCGGTGGACATCCGGGCCCCGCACTCCTCCGCGGAGATCCAGTTCGGCCACGTCCAGCGGCCCACGCACACCAACACCAGCTGGGAGGCGGCCCGTTTCGAGGTCTCCGGCCACCGCTGGGTGCACGTCGCCGAGCCCGGCTACGGCGTCGCGGTCATCAACGACTCGACCTACGGCCACGACGTGACCCGCACCGTCCGTGAGGACGGCGGCACGACGACCCGGGTCAGCCTCAGCCTGGTCCGCGCCCCGCGCGTGCCCGACCCCGAGGCTGACCAGGGCAAGCACCGCTTCACCTACTCCCTGCTGCCCGGCGCGAGCATCGACGACGCGGTCGCCGAGGGGTACGCCCTCAACCTCCCCCTGCGGGTGGCGGATGCGGCCGGCGCCCCGGAGCCGGTGGTCTCCGTGGACGGCGAGGGCGTGACCGTCGAGGCGGTCAAGCTCGCCGACGACGCCTCGGGCGATGTCGTCGTACGGCTCTACGAGTCCCGCGGCGGCCGCGCCCAGGGCGTGCTGCGCACCGGCTTCCCGCTCGCCGGCGCCCAGGTGACCGACCTGCTGGAACGGCGACTGGAGGACGCGGACGTGGTCGACGGCGGCGTCCCCCTCGCGCTGCGGCCCTTCCAGATCCTGACCCTCCGACTGCGGAGGGGCTGACCGTGCCCGTACAACCGTGGTTCACCGACGCCAAGTTGGGGATCTTCGTCCACTGGGGCATCTACGCGGTCGACGGCGTCCAGGAATCCTGGTCGTTCTACGACGACATCGTGCCGCACGACCAGTACATGTCCCAGCTCGACCGCTTCACCGGCGCCAAGTACGACCCGAGGGCCTGGGCGGACCTGTTCGCCCGGGCGGGCGCGAAGTACGCCGTGCTGACGAGCCGTCACCACGACGGCGTGGCGCTGTGGGACACGCAGTACGGCGACCTCAGCCTCGGCCGGGACTACCTCACCGGCTACGCGGAGGCTTTGCGCGAGAAGGGCCTCAAGGTCGGCTTCTACTACTCCCACTCCGACTGGAGCCACCCCGACTACGCCTCCACCCGCAAGCCGGGCCGACCGCCGGAGCAGGAGGACAACCGCTACTCCGAGGTGGCGGCCGAACACGAGGACCTGGACGCCTGGGAGCGGTTCATCGCCTACCGGGACGGCCAGGTCCGGGAGTTGGCGTCCCGCCACCGGCCCGACCTGATGTGGTTCGACGGTGAGTGGGACCGCAGCGAGGAACAGTGGCGCATCCCCGAACTCGCCGCGCTCATCCGCTCGTACTCCCCGGATGTCGTCTTCAACGC
This sequence comes from Streptomyces sp. DF42, assembly GCF_058267695.1. Classification (NCBI taxonomy): domain Bacteria; kingdom Bacillati; phylum Actinomycetota; class Actinomycetes; order Kitasatosporales; family Streptomycetaceae; genus Streptomyces; species Streptomyces sp. DF42. The sequence goes on from NZ_CM177859.1 coordinate 8,674,452, forward strand.
CCGGATGCTCAGCGAGGGCGACTACGCCACCCCCGAGCAGGGCGCCCCCATCGTGCCGCCGGACGGCCCCTGGGAACTGTGCCTGACGATCAACGACTCATGGGGCTACCAGCACCACGACCACAACCACAAGCCGCTCGCCCAGCTGATCCGCTACTTCACCGAGACCATCGGCGGGGGCGGCAACCTGCTCCTCGACGTCGGCCCGAGGGAGGACGGCACCATCCCGCAGCCGCAGGTCGAACGTCTGGAAGGCCTGGGGGAGTGGATCCGCAAGCACGCGGAGGCGGTGTACGGGACGCAGCGCGGGCTGCCGCCCGGGCACCACTACGGTCCCAGCACCCTGTCCGCCGACCGCCGCACCCTGTACCTCACCCTGTTCGACATCCCGCGCGCCGAGATCGGCGTCCGGGGCCTGGCGACGGCGGTCCGCAAGGTCACCGTGCTCGGCACGGGTACCGAACTCGGCCACCGCGTGGTCGGCGGGCTGCACGACGCGGTGGGTGTGGTGTGGATCGATCCGCCGGCGGAGGCGGACCTGGACCCGTACGCCACCGTTCTCGCCGTCGAGTTGGAGGGGGAGCTGGAGCTGTACCGGGGGTCGGGCCGGTTCTGACGACCACTCACATATAGCCGTCCCGGCTCTGGTTGCGCCGCCGACGGGCTTCCCCGCGGGTTCGCACGAACTCGCTGAGGGGAGCCCGTAGCGCGTAGACGGCGACCAGTGCGGTAGCGATACCGCTCGCCGTGATGAGCCAGTCGTTCATCGCCTCGATGCGATGCGACCACGTGTTGTGCACGGTCAGATGGATCTTGATCGGGGGGTGCAACGTGTCCAGAGCACGGTTCGACTCGCCCTGGTACGTCGTGACGGTGAGCGCGAGTTCGTAGTCGCCGGGCTCGTCGGCGGAGACGCTCCACTGCCACGCCGCGTCCTCGCCGGGCTGCACGATGGGCTGTTCGGCCCCGTCGCCCAGCAGCACGATCCGCATCTCCCTGCTCCCGGAGGTCAGCGTGGCACCCTCCTCTCCGCCCACCTGGAACGCCCGGGTCACCAGCGCGGCCTGCGCCGCCCTGCCCGACGACTTCTCTCCCCGTGCGATGAGCCGTACGTCGTAGGTCAGGCTCTCGCCGACGGGCACGGAGACGGCGGGGTCGTACGCGAGGGATCCGTCGAAGAGGTGCTTGCGGTCGTTGACGATGGAGGCCAGTAAGTCCGCCTGCCCGGGCCGCTGTTCCACGTCCTCGGGCCCCTTGTTCGCGCCGTCGGGCACGCCACAGGAGGCGAGGAGCGCGACGAGGCCGAGAGCGAGGAGAAACGACCGACACCGGCCGGCAGTGGTGATCCTGGTCCTCACTCCTGCGCCGCCTCGGTCATGAGCCGCCCCCGAATCCCGTGCCGTCGAGCCACGGGAATGCCCCCGCGGCGGGTCGGTTCAAGATTCTTCCCGCCGCGGGAGCCCGGGCGCCAGCCCTTCTTCCAGCCTCCTCAGTTGATCCTCAGCCGGTGAAGCCGGCCGTGATCGAGGTGAACTGCCAGTTGTTCTGGCTGATGCCGGAGCAGTTGCTCACCACGCCCCCGCCCGGGCACGGCCGGTCGCGGTTGACCGACCAGAAGGCGAGCCGTGCGATGTGGTGGGAGTTCGACCAGTCCTTGATCTGGGTCCAGATCGCCGGAGTGGTCGTCTCCTGCTGGTCGGACAGGCCGTTCATGCCCGAGATGCCGATGTGGGAGTAGGCGGTGGCGTCGTCCCAGCCGAAGGCCGACCTCAGCTTGGCCTTCAGACCCTCCGCCGCGTTCACGGTGTTGCCGTACATGTCGGAGCCGCCGCCGAAGTCGAACGGCATGATCGTGAAGACGTCGATGCCCGCGCCGAGCGACTGCGCCTGCTCGATGAGCCGGTTGCCGTAGTACGTCGGGCCGGTGGTCGACGTGCCGAAGGTGACGATGGTCTTCAGGCCGGGGTTGTTGGCCTTGACCGTCTTCAGGGCGGTCAGGATCTTCGCCTGCACGGCCTCGTTCTCGAACTCGTCCGAGTTCTCGATGTCCATGTCGATCGCCTTGAGCGAGTAGGCGTCGATCACCTTCTGCAGGGCCCCGGCGAGCGCGCTCGCGGAGGAGCAGTTGGCGCCGAGCTTGCTGCCCTGCCAGCCGCCGAACGACGGCACGATGTCACCACCGGCGGACCGGATCTGGTTGATGGCGGTCTGGTCGACGCCACCGGTCAGCGCCCGGCTGCCGTCCCAGGCCGGGGTGCAGCCACCCGAGTCGAGCACGAAGGCCATCGTGAACCACTTGACGCCGGTCGCGCTCATCACCGTGCTCGGGCCCGGTGGATCGCCCCAGCCCTCGTACAGATACGGCGCCGCCTGCTTGAACCCGTTCCCGCCACCGCCGCCCGCGTCCGTCGTCACGCTCACGGCGTTGGAGGCCCCGGAGGTGTTCCCGGCCGCGTCCCGCGCCTTGACGGTGAAGGTGTATCCGGTGCTGGGCGACAGCCCGCCGACCGTGGCGGACGTGCCGGAGACGGTGAGGACGTTGTTCGAGCCGCTGTAGATGTCGTACGCCGTGACGCCCACGTTGTCCGTCGAGGCGTTCCACTTCAGCGACACGCTCGACGACGTCTTGCCGGTGGAGGCTAGCCCGGTCGGCGTGCTCGGCGCCTGGTTGTCCGAGCCGCCACCGCCGCCGGGCCCGTCCAGGCTGATGTCGTCGGCGTAGTAGGTGCCCTGGGCGTACCAGCCGTGGACGTAGATCGTCGCGCTGGTCTGCGAGGCGCCGGTCGTGAAGGAGACGGACAGCCGGCTGTACGCGGACGGGGACGTCGTCCACGTGGAGGCGCCGCCGTTCACACCGAGGTAGACGTACGAGCCGCGCACCCAGCCGCTGAGCGAGTACGTGGTGTTCGGCTGGACCGCGACCGTCTGGCTGCACTGCGCGTTGTCGCTCGAACTCGCCGCGCCCTGAAGGGCTTTGGCGCCCCCGTGCACGGGGGAGGAGACGACTGAGCCGAGGTTGCCGGTGCAGCTCCACGGGGAGAGGCTGCCCGACTCGAAGCCGGAATTGGTCAGGATGTTGGCCGCTTGGGCCGTACCGGGAAGAGCGATGGCTCCGGCGAGCGCGAGTGCGGCGGAGCCGAGCAGTGCGAGGAGCCGACGTCTGTGACGTCCGAGTGAGTTGCGCACGCGATCTCCCTGAAGGAATGGGGTGTCCGGGAGTGCAGAGAGGTGCGCAACACAAGTTGGTATGGACCAATCTCGGTGTCAAGGTCTGACGCCGAATTGGTCCATACCGGTGGACGAGCCGCCCCTTCCGAGGTGCCCGGGGAACCGCGCGTCTTTCAGGGGCGCGGGGAACTGTGCGATCAACCGCGACGAACCCGCGCCGGGCCGACGACCTAGAGCGGCAGTACCGTCGCCGCCGCCTCGACGGAATCGACCGGTGCCGGCGCCGGCACGGCCGGCAGCAACGCCTCCGTCGTCTCCTCGACCCTCTGCTGCGGCAGCGAAACCGCACGCACGGGCCGCGGCCCGGAAACCACCGTGTAGTCCTGCCCCAGGAACGGCGGAGCCATCTCTCCCGGATCGTCCCCGAGAGCCAACTGCACTGCCGCCCAAGGGGCGTTGACCCCGCACAGCGACAGCTGGTGCAGGCCGCCGGCCGGCCGCGTGTTCACATCCATCAGCACCGGCCGGTCGCCGTACATCCGGAACTGGATGTTGGACAAGTAGTGCAGACCGAAGCTCTCCGCGATCAGCCGCGCCGGCTCCAGCCACTGCTCGTGCAGTGTGAACCCGCGTCGCCGGCCGTTCTTGGTGCGCCCGATCGCCAGCCGCACCCGGTCGTCGGGCCCGGTGAGGCAGTCCACCGACACCTCCGGCTGCTCCAGACGCGGCATCACCAGCCAGTCGACGGGCTCCTCGGCCTGCCGCAGCGCCTCCGTGACGAGGTCCATCGGCACATACGGGCTCGGGAAGCCGTTCAGCTGCGCCATCGAGAACGGAGCGCGCGTGATCACACGGAAGCCCACCCCGCCCGCACCGGACGCCGGCTTGAAGCACGCCTTGTGCCCGCCCGCCTCCAACTCCTCGACAGCAGCGACGAGTTCATCCGCCGACCGCACCCGCCACCACGGCGGCACCGGCGCCCCGATCGCCTCCATGGCCTCGTAGGCGATCACCTTGTCCTCGAAGACGGCCACGGCCTCCGGAGGCGGCGCGAGCAGCGCCGTACCGGCCGCCTCGAAATCGGCGCGGTGCGCCACGATCGCCGACTGGTGCAGCCGTGGCACGAACACGTCGATCCCGCGACGCCGGCACTGGGCCAGCGCGAACTCCACGTACCCGGCGGGAGACAGACCCTCCGGCTCCAGGTCGGCGGTGTCGGCGGCGGCCAGCACGGGAGAGTCCGCGTCCCCGTGCGTGGCATGGATCTCCACCGCCCGATCGCTGGGATTTCGGCGCAGCTGATCCATAAAGAACACGTTCTCCGCGTACGTGCGGTTGAGCCAGACGCGTACGCGAGAGACCATGCAGGGCCGTCCTTTCACGGTTCGCGGGCACGGCGGAGCAGCCCGTGCCCGGGCAAGGGAGTTGGAGGGTCACCAAACCGCCCCTGTCCGAGGGGTTTTGTGGTGGAGGTGTCGCGGCGATCATACGGCTTCGCGGAGGCCGCGCGTGCAACGTGCGTGTTACGGATTCCCCTCGCGGGTCCTCCGATCATGCCACCTTGTCCGGCACCGGCGACATGTGTTCTCGTGGTCCCGTTCATGCGTGCGCAGGGTGTACGGAGGAGGCGGGACGTGACGTCGACGGCCGGTGGTGCCGGACAACTGCTGGCCATCAGCGACCTGCACATCGGATACGCCGAGAACCGCGCTCTGGTCGAGGCCATGCGCCCCGAGTCGGACGAGGACTGGCTGCTCGTGGCCGGCGACGTCTCCGAGAGCGTGTCCGACATCCGCTGGACCCTGGAAACCCTCGCGAGCCGCTTCCGCAAGGTCATCTGGGCACCGGGCAACCACGAACTGTGGACCCACCCGAACGACCCCGTCACCCTGCGCGGCGTCGCCCGCTACGAACACCTCGTCGCCATGTGCCGCGAGCTGGGCGTCACGACACCCGAGGACCCCTACCCCGTGTGGCAGAGCCCCGACGGCCCCGTGGCCGTGGCACCGCTCTTCCTCCTCTACGACTACTCGTTCCTGCCCGACGGGTGCGTCACCAAGGAGCAGGGACTGGAGTACGCGCACGGGACCGGCATCGTGTGCAACGACGAGTACCTGCTCCACCCCGACCCCTACCCCAGCCGCGAGGCCTGGTGCCGGGCCCGCGTCGCCGAGACCGAACGCAGGCTTGCCGCACTCCCCGCCGACCTGCCCACCGTCCTCGTCAACCACTACCCACTGGACCGGCACCCCTGTGACGTCCTGTGGTACCCCGAATTCGCCATGTGGTGCGGCACGGACCTGACCGCGGACTGGCACCGGCGCTTCAGGGTCGAGACGATGGTCTACGGACACCTCCACATCCCGCGGACCACCTGGCACGAGGGAGTCCGCTTCGAGGAGGTCTCCGTCGGCTACCCCCGGGAGTGGCGCAAGCGGGCGGAGCCACCGGGGAGACTGCGCCGGGTACTGCCGAAGGAGGTCGGGGTCGGGTGATCGAGGAGCTGCTGCCGGACGAGGTGGTGGCCGTGGAGGTGCACGGCGACGACGGGAGCGAGGCCGCGCCGCTGTACCCCGAGGAGGCCGAGGTCGTCGCGCAGGCGGTCGACAAACGTCGCCGCGAGTTCGCCCTCGTACGTGCCTGCGCACGCCGTGCCATGGACAAGCTCGGCGTACCGCCGCAGCCCGTCCTGCCCGGCGAACGCGGGGCGCCGCACTGGCCGCACGGCCTGGCCGGCAGCATGACCCACTGCGACGGCTACGCCGCCGCCGCCCTGGTCCGCGCCACCGACCTCGCCTCCCTCGGCATCGACGCCGAACCCCACCAGCCGCTCCCGGAGGGCGTCCTGGAGGCCGTCTCCCTGCCCGCCGAAGTCGCCAGGCTGCGCCGGCTGGCCGGGCAGCATCCCGGGATCCACTGGGACCGGCTGCTGTTCAGCGCGAAGGAATCCGTCTACAAGGCGTGGTTCCCCCTCACCCGGCAGTGGCTGGAGTTCACGGAAGCCGACATCGAGATGTCCGTCGGCCCCGGCGAGCCGCGGCACGGCCGCTTCCGCGCCCAACTCCTCGTCCCCGGCCCGTTGGTCGGCGGCCGGCGCCTCGGCCACTTCGAAGGCCGGTGGACCGTCCAGCGGGGGCTGGTGGCAACGGCGATCACGGTGTCGCACAGCACCTGAGCCCCCGCCCGGCACATGTCACGGCTCGGGGCACCAGCTCTGCAGCAGCCGGAAGAACTCCTCCTCGTTCCCCCTCAGCCCCGCGGCCGCCAGCGCCTGCTCCGCCTCGGCGAGCACGCCGGGCGGCACGACGGGTGGTCGGCCGGAGCCAGGGGGACCGTCGAAGGCGGCTCGAACGGTGTGCAGCAGCCGGAGATAAGCCTGTACGGCGGTGCGTTCCTGGTCGGTCAGTACGGCTGTGGGCATGTGTCGGCTCTCCCCGTGTCGGCGTCGTCGTCCCGCGCGCCCGTCGGCGCGCACGCCCCGCACAGGGGGGCGCAACTCCAGCTTGCCGCCCGCCACTGACAATCGGGTTCCCGAACGCGTCCCTTCGCCCGCTTAGCGGAGGCGAAACCTCCCCGAAATCCCACGTGGGACAGCCGCTCTACATTGGATGGCAGGGCTCTCGGCCGCTTGTGCGGCCACCATCGAACGGGAGGCGAGTGCGTGGTCGACGTCCCGCCCCGGCGCCCGGTGCGCGCCGTACGGCTGCGACCGGTGGGCGACGGGGAACTCGAGTTGCAGTACCGCGTGGTGCACGGCTACCGGCGAGCCTTCCGCATGGCCGGCGAGGGCCCGGCGCTCGTCCTCGTCCACGGCATCGGGGACTCCTCGGCGACCTGGGCCGAGTTGATCCCCGACCTCGCCCGCACGCACACCGTGATCGCCCCCGACCTGCTCGGTCACGGCGCGTCGGACAAACCGCGCGCCGACTACTCGGTGGCCGCCTACGCGAACGGCGTACGGGACCTGCTGACCACCCTCGGCATCGAGTCGGCGACGCTGGTCGGGCATTCGCTGGGCGGAGGCGTCGCCATGCAGTTCGCCTACCAGTTCCCCGAGCGCACCGAGCGGCTCGTCCTGGTCAGCGCGGGCGGCGTCGGCCGCGAGGTCAACCCCGTTCTGCGGCTGGTCTCCCTGCCGGGAGCCCACCTGATGCTGTCCACGCTGCGACTGCCCGGCATGCGACTCCAAGTGGGGCTCGTGGCACGTCTGATGAGGCTCCTGGACACCGACCTGGGCCAGGACGCCCCCGAACTCCTCACCCTCGTCGACGCCCTGCCCGACGAGACCTCCCGCAACGCCTTCATCCGCACCCTGCGCGCGGTCGTCGACTGGCGCGGCCAGGTCGTCACCATGCTCGACCGGTGCTATCTCACCGAGGGCATGCCGACCATGCTGATGTGGGGCGACCGCGACAGCGTGGTGCCGGTGCGACACGCGTTCGGGGCACACGAGGCGATGCCGGGCAGCCGCCTGGAGATATTCGAGGATGCCGGCCACTTCCCGTTCCACAGCGACCCCACGCGCTTCGTCTCGCTGATCGAGGACTTCACGGCGAGCACGACACCCGCCCACTGGAGCCGAGAACACTGGCGGAAGCTGCTCGTCGAGGGCCGGCCGGCCCCCGGTGCCGGGCGGCCGGACACGGCCCGCAACCGGGAGGTGGAACGCGAACTGAGGGAGGCGAGTGAACGCAGCGCCACCTGACATGGCACTCGTGGTCGCGTGTCGCGCACCCCTCTCAGTGGCATGTGACGTTCCACTGCGTGCCCGACCGGCGACCGCTCAGCCCTGCGGCCCCACATACCCCAACGACGCCTCGATCCGCCCTGCCAGATGATCGCGCTGCACCGGCCCGCGCAACTGTGAACCCGCAAGCCATGTACGGCACTTGCTGGCGAGGAGCAGGCCGAAGGTCTCGGCCTCCTGCTCGTCGGCCAGGTCGAAGCGACTGCGGGCGGCCACCTTGCGGACGGCGGCCCTCAGGTCGGCGTCGTCGCTGAGCAGCCGTGCCGCGACCTTGGCGCCCTCGACGTGATGGCCGCCGTGCCCGGCCTTGATGTGCCACAGCTCGTGCCCGAGGATCACCAACTGGTGGTCCGGCGCGGTCCGTTCCTCGATCACGACGAGATCCTGGTCGGTCATGTCGAGCCACAGCCCGCTCGCGGTGCCGGTCGGGAAGGCGGCCGTACGGAAGTGGACGGGCCGGCCGCGGCGTCTGCTCATCCCGTCGCACAGCGCGCCGTACAGGTCCGCGGGCCGGGCCGGTGCGGCAAGGGTGAGCTCGGCGATCAGCTCCGCGCACAGGCGGCGCATGTCCCTGCCGATGCCCACACCTCTCCCCAGGCTCACGACTCGGGCCGCTTGACGCTCTCCAGGAGCATGTCCAGCCACTCGGCGACCTTGTCGCGGTGCTGGTCAGTGGGCAGTTGTGCGGCCCGCCAGGCGATCCCGCGGACGCCGTGGTCCTGCAGCAGCCGCTCCAGCGGGTCGTCGACGGCCGCGGCCGCCTCCCGCTCGGCGAGCTTGTGCAGGAGTTCCTGCTCGGTGCTCTGCAGGGCGCCCGTGAGGGCCTCGGGATCCTCGGCCGTGAGGAATCCGGCGTGCACCCGGAAGAACCGCTGGACGGCGTCGCAGTGCTCCATGGTGGGACGCCGGTCGCCGTTGATGAGTGCGCCCGCCTGCTGGCGGGACATGCCCGCGCCGTCGGCGATCTCCTGCTGGGTGTACTTGCGCCCGTTGGGCTTGAGCCGGGTGCGGCGCAGCAGGTCCAGTCGCTGCAGGAAGCGTGCCTGCACATCGGGCTCGCCCGCCGGACGTCCGCTCAGCAAGGCCCTGACCACCGGTTCGGGGACGCCGGAGGCGGCGGACAGCCGGCCGGTGTCGAAGACCTCCGCATGCGGCACGGCGAGCCGGTCGGCGAGCGCGGTGACGCGAGCGACGACGGCCGGCAGCGCTGCGGTCGTCGCCGTGGTGCCCGGACCCTCGAAGCCATCCGTCACCGACAGATCTCCTACGTTTCTCACAGGCTTCTCACAAGCGGTTGCCGTGAACTCGACGGAGATTACCGGGTAGTTCGAACTCGCATCCAGGTGTCGCCACAACTGTGGCCAATTTCAGCCGTCAACCAGCATGAAATGCCACGATAGTTGACACGACTCGCGTCGGGGCCGCAGGATCAAGGCGCCGCGTGAAGGCCGCAGAGGCAAGAGGGGTGACCTCCCGATGGCACATCAGGCAGGAGGGCAGTGGTCCGTACCGCGGCCCGTCCCCGAGAGTCTCGACGCCCAGGCGTATCTGCAGGATTACGCCGTCCTCCTGGAGGCCGTTCCTTTCCCGTCCGTCGTCCTCGACCACCGCTGGGACGTTGTTCTCTCCAACAATGCTTTCGCGTCACTTTTCCGCGAGGTGGGCCCGCACCCGACTGCCATGCCGGGTGAGAACTTCCTCAGATTCGTCCTCTTCCACCCGGACGCGGCCACGGTTCTCGGGGAGCACGAGTCGAGCTGGTTCCTGCCGATGCTGGCGCACTTCGCCGCCGCCGTCGAGCAGTACGGCCACGACCACGGACTGCAGTCCATCCGCCGCGACATCGCCCAGGACCCGATCATGGAGGCCGCCTACCGGCAGGGGCTGCCGCACTGGATCCGCGCGGTCGGTGAACAGGCCGTGGCGCACGACGGAGCCGTACGCCCCCTGCTGCACCCCGATCCCCGCTGGGGCGCCACCGACTGCCGTGTCGTGGACGAGACGCCCAGGACGCTGCAGGGCATGGGGTACACGCGGATGACGCTGGTCCTGCGGGAGACCCGCCGCGACCGGGCCAAGGCCCGCAAGCCGCGCCCCGTGGCGGCGCACCTGAGGGTCGTGCCGGCCCCCGGGTCCTGACCACCACCAGGGCCATCAGTGCGGGGCGATCATCAGGACGAGCGGGATGTCCCGGCAGGGGACCAGCCGTGAGCCGCAGTCAACTCGGCCTTCGGCGCGGTACTCGCACCGCTCGGGGTGGGCCTCGGCCTGATCACCGTCGTCGTCGGCACGCCACCTTCTGCGTCGTCGTCTTCAACAACGTCGTGGCCCGGCTGCGCCGCACCGCCGGCTCGTACGAGGAGGCGGCGATGGACCTGGGCGCCGACACCTTCCGCGCCTTCGCCGACGTCACGTTGCCGCTGATGCGCTCGGCACTGTTCGCGGGAGGACTGCTCTCCTTCGCGCTCTCCTTCGACGAGATCGTGGTGACGACGTTCACGGCGGGTCCGGGCATCGAGACCCTGCCGATCTGGATCTTCAACAACATGGTCCGCCCGCAGCAGGCGCCGGTGGTGAACGGGGTCGCGGCCGTGCTCGTGCTGCTGTCCGTCGTCCCGATCTACGTGGCTCAGCGGCTTTCGGCGGACACGGCCACGGGGAGCCGGGTGTGAGCGCCGTTCCGGGCCGTTCAACGCCATTCTCAGGGCCGGCGGTATGTGACATAGTACTGATGTGAAGTCAGCGCTATGTGACATGGTACTGACGTGAGTCGGCCTCTGACCTGCGATGTCGTGGTCGTCGGCGCCGGTATGGTGGGCGCCGCCTGCGCCCTGTACGCCTCCCGCGCAGGCCTGGACGTCGTCGTCGTGGACCGTGGCCCCGTGGCCGGCGGCACCACCGGCGCGGGGGAGGGCAACCTCCTCGTGTCCGACAAGGAGCCCGGCCCCGAACTCGACCTCGCGCTCCTCTCGAACCGCCTGTGGGCCGAGCTGGCGCAGGAGTTCGGCGAGGCCGTCGAGTACGAGCCCAAGGGTGGCGTCGTGGTCGCCACCTCACCCGGCGCTCTCACCGCGCTGGAGCGTTTCGCGGCCGGGCAGCGTGCGGCCGGAGTCGTCGCCGAAACCGTCGCGGGCGATACGCTGTACGGCCTCGAACCCCGGCTCGCCCCGGGTCTTCCCGGCGCCGTGCACTACCCGCAGGACGCCCAGGTGATGCCCGCCCTGGCCGCCGCCCACCTCCTGCGGGCCTCGGGCGCCCGCCTGCTCACCGGCCGGACGGTGACCGGCGTGCTGCGCACAACGGACCGTACGGTGCTCGGAGTTCGCACCGACACGGGCGACATCCACGCCCCGGCATTGGTCAACGCGGCCGGCACCTGGGGTGCCGAACTCGCCGCGCTCGCGGGCACCTTCCTGCCCGTTCTCCCGCGGCGCGGCTTCGTCCTCGTCACCGAACCGCTCCCGCGCATGGTCCACCACAAGGTGTACGCCGCGGACTACGTGGCCGACGTGGCCAGCGACTCGGCCGCGCTGCAGACCTCGCCGGTCGTGGAGGGCACGGCAGCGGGACCGATCCTGATCGGCGCGAGCCGCGAACGGGTCGGCTTCGACCGGACGTTCTCGCTGCCCGCCGTGCGGGCCCTCGCGGCGGGCGCGACCCGGCTGTTCCCCTTCCTGTCCGACGTCCGCGTCATCCGCTCCTACGCCGGCTTCCGCCCGTACATGCCCGACCACCTGCCCGCCGTCGGCGCCGACCCACGGGTGCCCGGCCTCTTCCACGCCTGCGGGCACGAGGGCGCGGGCATCGGGCTCGCCACCGGCACCGGCCACCTGATCGCGCAGGTGCTGACCGCGAAGACGCCCGACCTCGACCTGGCGCCGTTGCGCCCCGACCGTTTTCCCGAGGAGGCCGTGTGAACTCCCCATGGGAGCTGGCCGGGGCCCACCCGCGCCCGCCGTTCACGGTCACGCTGGACGGCCGCGAGATCGAGGCACTGCCCGGCCAGACGGTCGCCGCCACGCTCTGGGCGGCGGGGATCGCGTCCTGGCGCACCACCCGCGGTGCCGGACGTCCGCGTGGTGTCTTCTGCGGGATCGGCGTCTGCTTCGACTGCCTGGTGACCGTCAACGGCCGTCCGGGCCAACGGGCTTGCCTGGTCTCCGTGCAGCCGGGCGATGCGATCCGCACGCAGGAAGGGACCGGTCACGATGACTGAGCGACCGCACCTCGCCGTGATCGGCGCGGGCCCGGCGGGGCTCGCCGCGACCGTGGCCGCCGCGGCGCACGGCGTCGCGGTCACCCTGATCGACTCGGCCGGGCAGGCAGGCGGTCAGTTCTACCGGCAGCCCGCCGCCGAACTGCGCGCCCGCCGGCCGCAGGCGCTGCACCACGACTGGCGGACCTGGGAGCGACTGCGCGACGGGCTGGAGTCGCACGTAAGAGCCGACACAGCACGGCACTTGACGGGCCATCATGTCTGGTTCGTCGAACGGCACTCCGGCCGGTTCATCGTGCACGCCCTGCTCGGCTCCGAGCAGGAGAGCCCGGTGACCGTGCGCGCCGACGCCGTGCTCCTGGCCACCGGAGGGTACGAGAGGGTACTGCCCTTTCCCGGCTGGACCCTCCCCGGTGTCGTCACCGCGGGCGGGGCCCAGGCCATGCTGAAGGGCACCCTCGCGGTGTCCGGACGTATCGTCGTGGTCGCCGGGACAGGACCGCTGCTGCTGCCCGTGGCGGCGGGCCTCGCCGCGGCCGGAGTGGAGGTCGCCGCCCTCGTCGAATCCGCCGCTGCCGGGGCGTTCGTACGGCGGACCCGGGCGCTGGCGGCACAACCGGGCAAGGTCGCCGAAGGGGCCGGGTACGCCGCCCGGTTGCTGCGGCACCGGGTGCGCACCTTCGCCCGGCACACCGTCGTCGAGGCGCACGGCGCCGACCGGCTGGAGGCGGTGACCGTCGCCGCGCTCGACGGCGAGGGGAGGGTGCGGCCCGGCACCGAGCGCCGTATCCCCTGCGACACCCTGGCCGTCGGCCACGGCATGCTCCCGCACACCGACCTCGCCGAGGCCCTCGGCTGCCGCCTCGACGGCATGGGCGTGCACGTCGACGACGAACAGCGCACCGACGTACCCGGTGTGTGGGCCGCGGGAGAGGCCACCGGCATCGGCGGCTCGGCCCTCGCGCTGGCCGAGGGCCACATCGCCGGACGCTCCGCCGCCGCTCGCCTCGGCGGGGCCGCACCCGACCCGCGCGAGTGGGCCGCGGCCGTGAAGTCCCGTACGCGACTGCGGGAGTTCTCCGCCGCGCTCGACTCCGTGTACGCCCCGCCCGCCCACTGGACCGCGCAGGTCACCGACGAGACCGTCGTGTGCCGCTGCGAGGAGGTCACCGGCGGCACGATCCGGGCGGCCGTGGCGGAGCTGGGCGCCGGCGATCTGCGCACGGTGAAGCTGCTGACCCGGGCCGGCATGGGCTGGTGCCAGGGCCGGATGTGCGCACCCGCGGTCGCAGGGCTCGCCGGATGCGAACTCACCCCGTCCCGGCGGCCGTTCGCGTGCCCCGTACCGCTCGGAGTCCTCGCCCGCGAGGACGAACACCCTATCGATGGAGGGCCCTCATGACCGACCACCGCCCCTGGCGCGGCGTCCTCGTCGCGACCGCGCTGCCGCTGAACGACGACCTCTCCGTGAACCACGACAGGTATGCCGAGCACTGCGCCTGGCTCGTCGAGAACGGCTGCGACGGTGTCGTCCCCAACGGCTCGCTGGGGGAGTACCAGGTGCTCACCCCCGAGGAACGGGCCAGGGTCGTCGAGACGGCCGTCGACGCGATCGGCGGGCAGCGGGTCATGCCCGGTGTCGCCGCGTACGGGTCCGCCGAGTCCCGCCGCTGGGCCGAGCAGGCCCGCGACGCAGGCTGTCACGCGGTGATGCTGCTGCCGCCCAACGCCTATCGGGCGGACGAGCGTTCGGTCCTCGCCCACTTTGCCGAGGTGGCGAAGGCGGGTGTGCCGGTCGTGGCGTACAACAACCCGATCGACACCAAGGTCGACCTCGTACCGGAACTCCTCGCGAAGCTGCACGGGGAGGGGCACATCCGTGCCGTCAAGGAGTTCTCCGGGGATGTCCGCCGCGCCTACCGGATCGCCGAACTCGCCCCGGAACTGGACCTGCTGATCGGGGCCGACGACGTCCTGCTGGAGCTCGCGATCGCGGGTGCGAAGGGCTGGGTGGCCGGATACCCGAACGCTTTGCCCACCGCGAGCGTCGAGCTGTACCACGCGGCCGTCGACGGCGATCTGGCCACCGCGAAGAAGCTGTACGAGCAGTTGCATCCGCTGCTGCGCTGGGACTCCCGGGTGGAGTTCGTGCAGGCGATCAAGCTGTCGATGGACGTGGTGGGGCGGTACGGCGGCCCGGTGCGACCGCCCCGCGTGCCGCTGCTGCCCGAACAGGAGGCGGCCGTACGCGCCGCCACCGAGAAGGCCGTCGCGGCCGGACTCGTGTGACGGAGGGCCGGACATGCGCAGCACACTCGTCCTGCACGCCGTCGACTCGCACACCGAGGGCATGCCCACCCGCGTGATCACCGGCGGGATCGGGACCATCCCCGGCGCGACGATGAACGAGCGGCGGCTGTACTTCCGCGAACACCGCGACGACATCAAGCAGTTGCTGATGAACGAGCCGCGCGGACACTCCGCGATGAGCGGCGCCGTCCTTCAGCCGCCGACCCGCGACGACTGCGACTGGGGCGTCGTGTACATCGAGGTGTCCGGCTATCTGCCGATGTGCGGGCACGGCACGATCGGCGTCGCGACCGTGCTCGTCGAGACCGGCATGGTGGAGGTCGTCGAACCGGTCACCACGATCCGCCTCGACACCCCGGCCGGACCGGTGGTCGCCGAGGTGGCGGTGGAGGGCGGCGCGGCCAAGGCGGTGACGCTGAGGAACGTGCCGTCCTTCGCGGTGGCACTCGACCGCAAGGCGACGCTTCCTGACGGTCGGTCAGTGACGTATGACATGGCATACGGCGGAAACTTCTACGCCATCCTCCCGCTGGACCAGTTCGGCCTCCCCTTCGACCGCACCCGCAAGGACGACATCCTCGCCGCCGGCCTGGCCCTGATGGACGTCATCAACTCCCAGGAGGAGCCCGTCCACCCGGAGGACCCCTCCATCCGCGGCTGCCATCACGTCCACCTGCTCGCGCCCGGCTCCACCGCCCGTCACTCCCGGCACGCGATGGCGATCCACCCCGGATGGTTCGACCGCTCGCCCTGCGGTACCGGCACCAGCGCGCGCATGGCCCAGCTGCATGCGCGCGGCGAACTCCCCCTGAATACCGAGTTCGTGAACGAGTCCTTCATCGGGACACGGTTCACCGGCCGCCTCCTCGGCACCACCGAGGTCGCCGGCCGTCCCGCCGTCCTGCCCAGCTTCACCGGCCGGGCGTGGATCACCGGTACCGCCCAGTACCTGCTGGACCCGGAAGACCCGTTCCCCGCGGGATTCGTGCTGTAGGCGACCCGATAGTGTCCGGTGACCCAAGGAGGACGATCACCATGGCCCAGCAGCACCGCCCCGCCCTCCCCTCGCTCGGCGGCAGGAAGCCCAACTTCCGGGAAAAGGTCGTCGACGTGCTGCGGGCCGCGCTGGTCGCGGGTGAACTGCGCCCCGGCCAGGTGTACTCGGCGCCGGCCCTCGCACCCCGTCTCGGCGTCTCCGCGACGCCGGTGCGCGAGGCGATGCTGGAGCTGGTGAAGGAGGGCATGGTCGAGATCGTTCCGAACAAGGGCTTCCGGGTCACCGCCGTCTCCGACAGGCAGCTCGACGAGTACACCCACGTCCGGTCCCTGATCGAGATCCCGACGGTCGTCGGCCTCGCGGCCACCGCCGACCCCGACGACCTCAGGGCGCTGCGCCCGATCGCGATGGAGATCGTCACCTCGGCGGCGAAGGGCGACCTCATCGAGTACGTCGAGGCCGACCTGAGTTTCCATCTGGGGCTGCTGTCCCTCGCGGGCAACGGCCATCTCGTGGAGGTCGTACGGGACTTGCGGCGCCGTTCGCGGTTGTACGGGCTGACCGCGCTGGTCGAGGCGGGGCGGCTGCGGGCCTCCGCGGAGGAGCACCTCGAACTCCTCGACGCTCTGCTCGCCCAGGACACCGAGGCCGTGCGCGAGGTGATGACCCGGCACCTCGGGCATGTCCGGGGTCTGTGGGCCGCCCACTGAGAGACGGCCGCGGACGCCGTTACGCAAGCCGTTCGCGCTTCCTGCGCGGTTCTCGCGCGCATGACGCGACGACTTGCTGAGGTGGCGAAGAAGGTCGGGGTCAGCGAGGCCACGGTCAGCCGGGTGTTGAACGGCAAGCCCGGGGTCAAGGCGGCCACCGGGCAGGCGGCGCTCAGCGCTCTGGACGTCCTCGGCTGCGAACGGCCCACGCAGCTGCGCGGCGAGCGCCCGGCTCGTGGGCCTCGTGCCGCCCGAGCTGCAGAACCCGATCTCGCCCTCACCGCGGCGAGCGGCAGGACACGCATCGTGGTCAACTGCGGGCCGCCCAGGAGCGCCAAGGCCGACCGTGGGTTCTTCGAGCAGGACGGGGGGCCGCAGCCCGGCGAGGCGCGGCCCGGGTGCTCAGGCGCCGACCCCGGGATCACAGGTCCAGTACGAGGCGCTTCCCACGACAGCGGGAAACACAGACCATCATCGTCTCCCCGCTCTCCCGTTCGGCGTCGGTGAGCACCGAGTCCCGGTGGTCCGGCGTGCCCTCGAGCACGTCGGTCTCGCAGGTGCCGCAGGTGCCCTCGGTGCAGGAGAACAGCACCTCGACACCGGCGGCACGGACGGCGTCCAGTACGGAGACGTCCGCGGCGACCGTGACCGTACGACCGCTCTGCGCCAGTTCCACCTCGAACTCGCTGTTCTCACCCCCCACTTGGGCCTTCGGTGAGAACCGCTCGACGCGCAGCCGCTCCGCCGGGCACCGCTCCTCGACCGCGTCCAGCAGCGGCCCGGGGCCGCAGCAGTAGACGAGCGTGCCCTCGGGGAGGTCGTCCAGCGCGGAGGCGAGGTCCAGCAGCCCGGTCTCGTCCTGCGGGGAGACGGTCACCCGGTCCCCGTAGCGCCCCAACTCCTCGGTGAAGGCAATGGAGTTGCGCGTCCGGCCGCCGTACAGCAGCGTCCACTCCGCTCCCGCCGCCTCCGCCGCGGCCAGCATCGGCAGGATCGGGGTGATGCCGATGCCACCCGCGACGAACCGGTACCGAGGTGCCGGCTCCAGCCGGAAGTGATTGCGCGGACCGCGCACCCGCACCTTGTGGCCCTGCCCCAACTGCTCGTGCACATGGGCGGATCCACCGCGCCCGTCCGGCTCCCGCAGCACGGCGATCCGCCACACCGAACGGTCCGCGGGATCACCGCACAGCGAGTACTGCCGTTCCAGCTCCGGCCCGAGTACGACGTCGACATGGGCGCCCGGCTCCCAGGCCGGCAGCTCCTTGCCGAGAGGGTGACGGAGGGTGAGGGCGAGTACGCCGTCGGCGGCCGGCTCCCGGCCGTCGACGACGAGTTCGGCTTCGTACGTGCTCATGAGCTGATTCCTTGCGGCCGGGGCCCTTCGGGCTGGTCGTGTCCTTCGGGATGCCCGAGCATCCACTCCCACATCTCAACGGGGTCCTGGGCGGTGTGCTGGGCGCCGCAGTGACAGGTGCCGTGCAGGGTGTCGGTGCCCGGCAGCCAGTCGATGCGGTAGATCTCGCCGGTGGGCGTGCTCACAGGACCTTCTCCACGGGCTTGTCGCCCTCCTCGACCAGGCGGGCGAGGATACGGCGCGCGGCCAGGCCGCCGGTGTCGATGTTGATGCTCAGCTCCTGGTACCCGGTGCGCTCCGTGCCGAGCGTCCTCTGCAGCAGGTTGAGCGCGTCGACGTCCTGCATGACCACGGTGTGGTTGTTGCCCCGCAGGAACTCGGTGACCTCGGTGTCGTCGATCGCCCAGTCGCGCGAGACCATCCAGAAGTCGTACACATGGCCGTCGGTGGACGGCGTGATGGCATACGTGATCTCAGTGTGGAAGCCGTTCGGGTCGCTGCCGTCCGCCTCCGGCACCACACCCACCGGCGCGATGCGGCTGTGCAGCAGATACAGGCAGGGCGCGTGGTACTCGATGTCCTGCCAGCGCGTGATCCGGCCCTCGATACCGGTGGACTTGGCGTAGAACGGCGGGCATTCGGCGTCGGCCATGTGCCGGCTGACCCGCACGATGCCCGCGCCCTCGTCGACCTCGGTGGTGATCGGCGTCTCGGCGACCTCGGGGGTGCCGATGTAACCGCCGTGCAGATAGGTCTCGTGCGACAGGTCGAGGAGGTTGTCGACGAGCAGCCCGTAGTCGGCGGCTATGGGTTCCATGCCGCGGACGGTCGTCCAGCCCGGGGAGTCGAGGTGCCGCGCCCGCGGGATGGTCTGCGCATCCGCGAGCGCCGGGTCGCCGATCCACACCCACACCAGCGAGTCCTGCTCGACCACCGGATAGGAGGCGACACGGGCGGTGCGCGGCACGCGCTTCTGACCGGGCACGTACACGCAGGTACCCGTGGTGTCGTAGGTGAACCCGTGATATCCGCACACGAGGCGGTCTCCGTCGAGCCTGCTGGGCTTCTCGTGCAACGGGAACCGGCGGTGCACACAGCGGTCGGCGAGTGCGACGGGCGTCCCGTCCTCCTCGGTCCGGTAGAAGACGAGGGGCTCGTCGAGAACCGTGCGGCCCAGCAGTTCCTCGCGCCCGACCTCGTGGCTGTAGGCGGCGACGTACCACTGGTTCCTGGCGAAGGCGGTGGTGTGCGGCATCGTTGCGGCTCCCGTCTGTGGTGGTGGTCGCATGGTCCGGGAGAGTGTCGCGGGGGCGCAATGCGGCTTCCGCCTCACGGAAGAGCCATGGTGAATGACCTGTTCAGAGCGGGGTTTGGAGCCGGGAGCGACATATGAGGTCACCCCCCGAGGAGTTTCGAGGCGACGGTCAGGAAGACCAGGAGGTTCGGCACCTTTCTGACCTTGGCATGCGACCAGGCCTTGCGACGTCCGTACTCTCGGACGATCACGAAGCCCCTGTCGACATGGATCATCTCGACCATCTGCCAGGGCAGGGTTCCTCTGCGCCTGGTGGTGATGCCGGTGGCGTCCAGTCCGAACGGGCCGAAGCTCGCCATCCGTCCCTCTCGCACTGCCTCCCACACCTTCGGGGCCTGGGCGCGGCCGATGGCCTCGGTGATCAAAGGCACCCAGGTCTTGAAGTCGGCGAAGAAGTCCGAGATCTCGACCTTGGCACCGCTGGGCGTCACCAAGGTGGAGGTGTGTGCGCTCCTTCCCGTTGCATGTGACGTGCCGCTGTAAGTGGCCACTTCCATGATGGTGTGCTGGTAGTGGACCGCCTGGTCCCACGGGACCGCGAACAGGTGCCCGGCGCCCAGGTCCACGAGGAGCCCCCTTTCGAAGAGGTGCAGGCGCCGGCTGCCCAGTCTCTTCCGGAAGTTCGGGCTGTTGAACAGGGCGCCGCTGCCCAGTAGGACCCCGAGAAGGGGGTACAACGCGAACCCCCAGTGCACGTAGACCACCAGCAGGATGCCCCCGGTCGCCAGGCAGGCGATGGCGGCCAGGGAACCGGCGATGAACAGTGCCCGGTACTTCTCCGGCACGTGGAGCTCCCTCCTCGGCAGGAAGGTGTGTTCGAGTAGGCCGAAGTCTTCACGGGAAGCCAGTCCGGCGACTTCAGGGGACGGGGAAGCCGGCACGCTCATACAGGGGCCCTCGGTTTCGTATCGGAGCGACCTCGTCGAGGCTGCTTCAGTCGGTCGCGTGTTCCATTGGCCGTGTGTTCAGTTGGCCGTGTGCTCGATGAGCCGAGCGAGCAGACGGGCGCGGGGGACCATCCGCGCAACCTCGACGTACTCGCTGTCCGCGTGCGCGCCTGCGCCCACGGCACCCAGGCCGTCCAGCGTCGGACAGCCCACCGCCGCGGTGTAGTTGCCGTCCGAGGCGCCGCCGACGGCGATCCCCCGCAGCGGTTCCCGGTCCGACTCCGTGGCGAGCCGGGAGGCGAGGGCGAACAGTTCGGCGGACGACTCCGGTGTCATGGGCGGCCGTTGCCTGCCGCCCAGCACCTCCAGCGAGGCTCCGGGCGTCCGGGCCGTGAGCCCCCGCATGAGCTCGTCGACCCGGTCCTGCGCCGCCGTAGTCGGCACCCGCACGTCCACCGACACCCGAGCCAGCGCGGGCACCGTGTTGCGGGCACTGCCGGCCGACAGCAGGGTGGGCGTGACGGTCGGGAGGCCGAGACCGGCGTGGGCGCCGCCGTCGCCACCCGACGAGGTCCCGGGCAGCGAGGCTCCGAGACTGGCGATGGACAGCACCTGATGAGCGGCCTCGACCGCCGCGTTGACCCCCTTGTGTGGTTCCTGACCCGCGTGTGCGGCGCGACCGTGCACCACGACCTCGTACCGCGAAGTGCCCTTGCGGGCGGTCTTGAGCGCACCCTCCTCGTCCGCGGACGCCTCCAGTACGAAAGCGGCCCTGCATCCCCGCGCGGCTTCCTCGATCAGCTCCCGGGAGGTCGCGGAGCCGACCTCCTCGTCCCCGTTGACCAGTACGCACACCCCGTCCGGGGAGGGCAGGGAGGCCAGCGCGTGGAACATCTGCACCAGGCCCGCCTTCATGTCCAGGACCCCGGGCCCACGGGCGATTCCGTCGGCCACCGACCAGGGGTGGTCCTGGAGCGAGCCCATGGGCCACACCGTGTCGTGGTGTCCCATCAGGAGGACCCGCGGGGTGCCGAAGGTCCACCGCAGATGGGTGACGCCGTCGATCACGATCGTCTCCGGCCCGGCTCCCAGGAGCCTCGTCCCGAGGGCGCCGACCACCTCGGCGCTGCGCGCCACCGCCGCGTGGTCGGCTGAGAAGGACTCGCAGAGCACGAGTTTCTCCAGATCGGCCAGCATCGTCGGCAAGGAGAGCGCGGCCCCCCGGGTCACCGGTCCCGCTCCGTCCGGACGTCCCGTCGCAGCGACACATTTCCCCCTCGGGTTTCGTGGGCCATGGGTGCGGCGGGGCGCCTGCGCATCCCCCTGTGGAGCCCCGCCGCGTGAACGACGTTAGGGCCGGCCACGGCATTCCACCAGCGACGGAATTGCATGGGATCCATGCGCCGAAGGAATGTGTCGTGGGAGGATGGCGCTGCAGGGAGGCGGATCCCGGAGGGGGGAACGTGTTCGAGATCGACGCGCTGCGGCTGCTGGTGACCGTGGCCGAGACAGGGTCGTTCACGAAGGCGGCGGTCCGGCTCAGCTACACCCAGTCCGCGGTGTCCCGGCGGATCGCCGCGCTGGAACGGCAGGCCGGTGGACCGCTGTTCGAACGCCTCCCTCGGGGCGTACGGCTCAATCCCGCCGGCCGGACGCTGCACCGGCACGCCATGGAAGTGCTCGACCGGCTGTCGCGGGCGGAGAGAGAGCTGGCCGTGCTCCACGCGGGCCGCGGCGGACTGCTGCACGTCGGCGCGTTCGCCACCGCCAACATCTCGCTGGTGCCCACTGCCCTGCGGGCGCTGTGGGACGCCAGGCCGGATGTCGAGGTCGTCGCGGTCGAGGGCTGGACCGACACGCTGATGGAGCGCCTTGCGGACGGGGCGCTGGACCTGGCCGTCGTCAGCGACTACCCGTCAGGTCTGCCCTCGGCCGACGGCGTCACGACGACCGTGCTGTGCGAGGACGAGCTGTTCGTGGCACTTCCACGCGGGCACCGCCTGGCCGGAGCCGGGGCAGTCGACCTGCGTGAACTGCACGACGAGGCATGGCTGCACAGCGCGTACGGCGACCGTCCCACGATGCTCGCCGACGCCTGCGCGCGGGCGGGCTTCACGCCGAGGAAGATCATCCGGATCGCGGAGTGGACCGCGAAGTTCGGTTACGCGGCCGCCGGGTTGGGAGTGGCACTGGTGCCCTCGCTGGCCGCACGGGCGGTCCCCGACGAACTCGTCCTGTGCCGCCTCACCGACTCGGCCCTGCGCCGGACCGTCCATGTGGCGCTGCCTGTCGCCCCGCTGCCGGCGGCGCTGGAACTGCGGGATCTGCTGCACGACGCCGTTGACTGAACTGTCTCGGAAGCGATCGTGAGTGGTCTCGGACTCTCCTGCCGGCGACCCCGCGCGCCGTTCCTCTGCCTCGGCGAGGCGGATACGAGGACTTGGCGGAGAGCGACGAACCTCAGCGGGCCTCCGGCTCGCCGCAGCGGGCCAGTGCCTCCGCTGCCTCGCGTGTCCGTGGGTGGTCGCTGCCCTGGACCCGGATCATGTCGGCCAGCAGCGAGGTGAGCAGGGCGGCGGCCCCGGCGCTGTCGCCCGAGCGTTCCAGAAGCTCGGCGCGTTGCTGGCGGGTCCGCAGCGCACGTGGGTGGTCGGCGCCGAGCACGCTGTCGACGCTGGGCTGCAGTTCGGCCAACTCGGCGAGCGCCACGGCCGGTTCGCCGGCGAGACCGCGCCAGAAGCTCAGGTTGACGCGGTAGGTGAGAGTGGTCGGATGGTCGGCGCCGAGCGCGCGCTCGGCGTCCTCGGCCGCGGCAGTGAACTCCTCGACCGCGAGCTCTCGTTCGCCCGCGAGGCCCCGCCAGTAGGCGAGGTTGTGCCGGGCGATGAGGGTTTCCCGGTGGAGGCGGCCGACGGCGGAGTCCAGCCCTTCCACCGCCCGCAGGTAGATGTCGACCGCCGCATGCATGTCGCCCGCCTCTCCGGTCCACCTGCCCAGACCGGTGAGAGCGCTCAGCGCGAGCAGATGCCCGGGGCCGTGCCGCTGTTCCAGCACCTCGACAAGGGCCGCGCTGGCGTCCCGCGCGCCGACGGCGTCGCCGGCAAGGCCACGACAGAGAGCAATGTGGCTCCATGCGTCGATCACCAGGGCATGGCCCGTGCCGAGTCCCTCGGCTGCCTGGTCGGCGAGTTCGGTGAAGTCCTTCAGGGCGGCGGCCACCGCACCCTCTTCCATCCGGAAGCGGGCCTCGTGCAGCCGTACCGTCAGAGTGTCCGGGTCCCTCGGGCCCAGGATCCGCTCGGCTTCCCCCCGGATCTGCTCCAGCGATGCGCGGGTCGACGCCGCGTCCCCCAGTTCGCCGGCGGCCAGGGCGACCTGGCAGCGCAGATACAGGACGTCGCGGTGCTCGTCCCCGAGGCGGGCCCGCGCCGGCTCCAGCAGCTCCTGGCAGGCGTCCCGTGCCGCCGCGTCGCGGCCGAGTCCGGCCAGATAGGGGCCGATCCGGCGCAGGACAGGGTGCATGCGCCCGTCCCACAGCAGGTCACCGCCCGTCGTCCGGCGCAGGACTTCGACGCTTCGGTACAGGGCCGCCTCCGTCTCAGGCTCGTAGGCGCACTCCCTCGTGGACGACCAGAGCTCCTCGACCGCGTCGGCGGCTGCCACGGCGAGGCGCGGCCGGTCCTGCTCCGGCACGCTCTCGCGCGCCGCGCGCTGCACGAGGGCGTGTACGTCGACCGAGGCAGGCGTGCGGGACGGGTCGTGCGTCACCAGGCTGAGCCGGTGCAGGGCGCGCAGCGAGAGGAGCACGGTCCGTTCGCCGGGCTGTGCCGGGCCGCGGCCGGTGTCGCCGCGGTCGTCCGCTCCTTGCACGATCCACCGGCGGGCCGCCGGCGTGTGCAGCACCGCCTCCATGATGCCGTCCGGCGCGAGCATCGACAGAAGTTCCAGGGTGGCCCTGGCGCTTTTGGCGGGCGCGAGAGTCTCCGCCCGGTCAAGGGCGAGCTGCCAGGCGGTGGCCACGGTCTCGCCGTGTTCGTCGGCCGGGGAGGTGGCCGGCAGCAGATCGGAGAGCGTCTGCCGTTGGTCCTCCAGGAGTTGACGGTACGTGGCCAGCGGCATGCCGGTGTCGATGAGGAACGCCGCCGCCTGGGACAGCGCGAGCGGGAAGTGGCCGAGCGTGTCCGCCAGCGCGTGCAACTCGCCTTCGCCGTCCCCGCCTTCGCCGGTCCCGAGCCGTGAGCGGAGGTAGTCGACGGCCTCCTTGGGCGCGAAGGTTCCGACCTGCACGATCCGGGAGGACGAACGGATCACCGCCGCGTCCCGCCGACGGGTCGTCACCATGCTTCTGCCGTGTTCTCCGACCGGCCGGATGCCCCGAAGGTCCACCGGTTCGTCGACGTCGTCCAGCACTACCAGCCAGGGCCGCGTCGTCGTCCGCAGCCAGGCCACGAAGAGGTCGGCCTGGGTCTCGTCGTCCCACCCGCTTCCGCCTTCCCCGCCCGCGACCACCCGCCACGCGCGCGCGTACGCCGTGAACACGGACTGGCGGGACGAGGCGGGCACCCACACCCGTACCCCGCCGGGCTGCCGGAACCGGTGGAAGGCGGCTGCGGCGAGTTGCGACTTGCCCACTCCGCCCGCCCCGGTGAGGACGACCTCCCGGACCGCGTCGTCCCGCAGCGCCACGTCGATCGCACTCGACAGGGCCGCCCGCTCCCGCAACGAGGCCGCGTCGCTCGGCGGTCGACCGATGACCACCTCGTCCGCGGTGCCTCCGGCCCGGTCGGCGTCGATACGCGGCGCCGGCACCGCAGGAGCCCGGTCCTCGTACGCCGCCCGCCACAACTGCTCCCAACCGGCGATCGAGAACTGAGGATCAGCGGTGCCCGTCAGCGACTCGACGGCGCGCACGACGGCGACCACGGCATGGACGTCACGGGGCACCGACCGGCCGCTCAGCCACTCACCGAGGCGGCGGGCGTTGACGCTGACGCGGCGCCCCGAGGGCAGCGTCGTACGGCTCGCTCGCCGGGCCAGCACCTCGTCCGACAGATCCGGCACCTGGCGCCGAAGCCGCGTCAGCGCAGCAACGAACGCCGCTCTGGGCGGCTCCGGGGGCTCCTGCTCTTCCATTTCAGGAACTCTAGGCGGAACGCCCCGATTACGGGGCCGAGTTGTGTGACCCCGGTCCGGCCCGGTCCGGGGACTTCCCGTACCGCTCTCCCGCCCGGTCCGACCTGGCCCGATGCCACCTGGCGGAGAGCCTGCGCGCAGAGAGACGGGACGGTGGCGGGGTACCGTGCCACCCCATCGGATCCGGCACGGCGGAGGCAGCGACATTCGCGGCCGCGGCGGAGAAACGGGCGGTCGATTCCGGTCGATCACCACGCCGGTGTCCCGCACATCCGGCCTGAAGGGGGAAGACGATGCTTGCGTACTCGCGTCTGGGGTGTCTGCCCCTGGTGCTGCAGGGCGCCCTGTTGTTCATCTGGTTCCGCATCATCGACGCGCGAGGGGGTGACTGGGCGACCGCCTGCCTCGTCGCGATTCCGATCGCCCTGGTGCTCGGTCTGGTCAACCTGGTGGCGGCCGAGTCCCTCAACCGCGCACCGGCTCCGGGCCAGTTGCCGGAAGGTGATGACACCGTATGGACCGCCCGGCATCGAGCAGGCGGAACACCTCTGCAGTGCTTCTCGCCGAGCTTCTTGGCGGCGGCCGGTCTCTTCTTCGCCGGCTGGACAATCCAATGGGTGTACTGGATGGTCGCCGTGGCCGAGTACGGCGCTCTGACCGCCGTCTACTACGCCGTGCCGGCGCTCCGGCGGCGCCCGGCCAAAGCCGTCACCGTCGCCGAGCGCGGCGCGTTCGCGCGTGCTCGTGGCTGGGCTTTCCGAGACCGCCTGCCGGCTCTCGCCGGGCGCTGGAAGACCGGTCCCCTGCCGCGGCTGTCCACCACCCCGGCCGAGGTCCTGAACAGGCCGCCCCAGGCCGTACTCCGCGACCATTTCGCTGTGATGTCCGGCACTCATGGAGGTGCGAGATTCACCGTCGCGGACGCCTTCGAGCCCGTGCCGTTCGCGCCCTTCCGGGCGTGGCAGCAGCATCATGTGACCGTCTGTGCCGTGCACTTGGACACCGCCTTCCCGTCCATCCGGGTAGCGCTGAGCGGCAGGCCCGGCCCGCGCGCTCGATACACCCTCGAAGTCGAAACCCTGCGGCCGGACTTCGCCGAGGCACTGGTCACCGAGGAGACCATCGAGGCGATGCTGGCCACGAAAACGATGGAGTGGTCGATCCAGGGACGGGACGTCCTCACCGTGCTCAGGGACCAGCCGGCCGACACACAGGACGACGGAACAGGGGATCAGCCGGCCGACTTCGACCTCGACGCCGTCGATGCGATCGAGCGGCTCACCGCGCTCATCGCCAGGCTGCCCACGAACCTCGCCCCATGGGCCCACGACGCCATACCGGGCCTGCCGCTGAAGGATTGAGACGTGAAGGATTGAGACGGCGGTCCTGCTGAAGCGTCGTCACGCACCGGCGTTGATCGGCAAGGCCCGCCGAAATCCTCAGGAGGACTCGTCATCCGTCGGCCGTGGGTGCGAGTCCCACGCGCCCCTCCAGTGGCACAACCAGCCACTGGAGTAGGGCAGATGCCGCCCGGGCTCGTCGGCGGCGGCGTGGGGACTGCGAGGTCTCGGCAGCCAGGCACAGGAAAACGCACTGTATTCAGCTCACCCGGCAAGATCCCCATTATGAGGTACCTGTCGGTCATATCACTACGAGTGATCGCAGGTAACCCTACGATCGGTCGCTCTGAGGAAGCGGTCGGGGGCGGTTCGGCATCAGCGCCGGGATGCTCACGACGCAGACAGGGGGGCGTGCGCCGGTGGCCGACGACAGCATCGACAACCATCATGAAGCGGAAGTCGTCGTCATCGGGGCCGGCCTCTCCGGCGTGGCCGCCGTGATCGAGCTGCGCCGGGCCGGCTTCGAAGACGTTGTCGTGTTGGAGAAGTCCGGCCGCCTCGGCGGGACTTGGCGCGACAACACCTACCCCGGATGCGGCTGCGACGTACCGGCGGTGCTGTACGAGTACTCCTTCGCACCCCACGCGTGGGGCCGGGGCTTCGCCGACCGGTCGGAGATCCTCGACTACCTCGACACCACCGCGGCAACACACGGCGCGGACAAGGCGATCCGCTACGACACCGAGGTGCTGAGTACCCGCTGGGAGCCGGAAGCGCACCGCTGGAACCTGCAGACCACCTCGGGCACGTACACCGCCCGCGCCGTGATCGTCGCCACCGGCCCCTGGCACCGGCCCCGCCATCCCGACATCCCCGGCCTCGACACCTTCCCGGGCACCGCCTTCCACTCCGCCCGCTGGAACCACGAAGTCGACCTGAGCGGACGGCGCGTGGCCGTGGTGGGCACCGGTGCGTCCACCGTCCAGTTCCTGCCCGAGATCCAGCCGCAGGCGGCGCATGTCGACGTCTTCCAGAGCACACCGCAGTGGGTACTTCCGAAACCCGACTACCCCCTCCCTCCGGGGCTCCACCGGTACTTCGAACACCATCCGGCAGCGCGCCGCGCACTACGCGGCCTGCACCACTGGACCCAGGAAGCCATCGGAGTCCCCCTGCGCCACCCCCGCCTGCTGCCGCCCTTGGAGGCCCTGGCCCGCCTGTACCTGCGTGCCTCGGTACGGGACCGCGCTCTACGCCGGGCCCTTACTCCTGACTACCCCCTCGGCGGGCGCCGTCTGACCACCTCAGGCACCTACTACGCCGCCCTCACCCGGCCCAACGTACGGCTGCACCCCACCCGCGCGACCGCTGTGGAGGGCTCCGACGTCATCGGCGCCGACGGCACCCGCGCCCGCGCCGACATCATCGTCCTCGCGACCGGGTACCACGTCGGCGACATCCCGCTGGCCCCCCATCTGCACGGCACCGACGGCACACTGGCTCAGGCCTGGGCCGACAACCGCCGTGCCTACCTGGGCACCAGCGTCAGCGGATACCCCAACCTCTTCCTGCTCATCGGCCCGAATCTCCTCACCGGCACCACGGCCGTCCCCACCGTCCTCGAAGCCCAACTCCGCTACATCACCGCTGCCCTCAACCACCTGCGCGCCGGCGGGGCTTCTGCTCTGGAGGTCAAGCCCGAGGCCGAAGCAGCCCACCAGCGGTCTCTGCGCGAGGCGCTGCGCAACACCGTCTACAACGCCGCCGGCGGCACCGGTTACTACTTCGGCCTCCCGGGCATCAACACCTTCTGCTGGCCCTGGTCGACCGCCAGGCTCGTCAAGCGCCTGCACGCCTTCAACCCGGACGTCTACACCTGGTCGTTGCCGCTGCCGTCCCAGGCTGATGCCGAGAGCGAGGGTGTGTCCGCCCACCCCTCGGACCGAC
Organism: Streptomyces sp. DF42; assembly: GCF_058267695.1. NCBI lineage: Bacteria > Bacillati > Actinomycetota > Actinomycetes > Kitasatosporales > Streptomycetaceae > Streptomyces > Streptomyces sp. DF42. The sequence goes on from NZ_CM177859.1 coordinate 8,702,579, forward strand.
TCCGGTAGACCCCGGTCACGCGCTCGTCGACGGCGCGGGATCGCGTAGAACGGGCGAACCCGGCGGTGCCAGAGAGACCGCGCCCCGAGGCTGCCGGACGCGACCGACCTCGGGGCACCCGATTATTGTCGAAGCGCTTCGCATGCAGCCCGTTGCAGAAAACGCACTTCAGAGCCCGCCGGCGCAGCCTTCGTGAGGCGGAACGGCCATCTGGACGGCGCCATCGTCGAGGCGCTTGATCTCAGAGGGCTTTGATCTGGTCGAGTTGCCCTTGGCGTCGTCCGGGCGGCGTCCGCGATGACGGCGGCGTCCTCCACGTCGGCCTTCGCCTCACCCGAGGGTTCGCGGATGCGACATTCCGAAACTGATTTTGTCGACTGACCACGTCGCCTAGCCCTGTCGCGCAACCATGTCGTTTGATCGGGTGCCATGTCAAGTCATTCCGTGGCGATGTTCTGGGCTTGCGTTTGGTTCTGTCATTCGACTGTGTCTTGCAACACAGTCGGCCGACATTGTCAGGTGACAATGTCGGCCGTACATTGGTCCGCAAGCGACTGCTTGTACGGAACGAAAGGCACGCTCATGACTCACGCGTCCGTTGACACGGCCCAGGCGATTCCCGAGCGCCCCGCGCTGCCCCTGATCGGTCACGCTCTCGACATCCCGAGGGGCGCCGACGGTCTCGTTCACCTGATGAAGGAGGTCAAGGATCTGGGCCCGGTGTTCAAGGTCCGGATCTTCGGGACCGAGACCGTGGTCATCGGCGGCCTGGACCTGGTGACCGAACTGTCGGACGGGACCCGGTTCCGCAAGAACGTGCACCCGGACCTGGTCGAGATCCGCCAGATCGCCGGGGACGGCCTGTTCACCGCCTTCGACACCGAGACGAACTGGCGCAAGGCGCACGACATCCTGATGCCGGCGTTCTCGCTCGGCGCGATGCGCGGCTACCACGCGACGATGCTCCGGGTCGCCCGCTCCCTGATCGCCAAGTGGGACCGTGCCGCCGGGGAGGAGCCGGTGGACGTGCCCGCGGACATGACGCGCCTGACCTTCGACACCATCGGGCTGTGCGGGTTCGACTACGACTTCGAGTCGTTCCGCCAGGACGAGGCGCACCCCTTTGTCGAGGCGATGTCACGGGCGCTGGCCTTCACCCAGGCCAAGGGGGAGTCCATCCCGGGCACGGCGCTGTTCAAGTGGAAGCAGGCCGAACGGTTCCGCGAGGACGCCGAGTTGATGACGAACCTGGTCGACGAGGTGATCCGTCGGCGCAGGGCCTCCGGCGACCCGAGCACCGATGATCTGCTGGGCCGGATGCTGCACACCCCGGACCCGGTGACCGGCGAGCCGCTGGACGACGTGAACATCCGCCACCAGGTCATCACGTTCCTCATCGCAGGACACGAGACCACCAGCGGTGCCCTGTCGTTCGCCCTTCACTACCTGACCAAGCACCCCGAGGTCCTGGCCCGCGCCCAGGCCGAGGTGGACGCCCTGTGGGGCGACACGGGCACGCCCGACCCCGACTACGGGGACATCGGCAAGCTGACCTACATCCGTCAGGTACTCAGTGAGAGCCTGCGGCTGTGGCCGACGGCACCTGCCTTCGCCGTGGAGCCGATCGAGGACACCGTCATCGGCGGCAAGTACACCGTGCGCGAGGGCGAGACGCTGATGGTGCTCACCCCGGCCCTGCACCGCGACCCCGCCTGGGGCGAGAACGTCGAGCTGTTCGACCCGGACCGCTTCACGCCCGAGCAGGAGGAGGCGCGTCCGGTCCACCTGTTCAAGCCGTTCGGCAACGGCGAACGCGCCTGCATCGGCCGCCAGTTCGCGCTGCACGAGGCCACGCTGCTGCTCGGCCTGCTGGTGCACCGCTATCGGCTGGTCGACCACAGCAACTACGAGCTGAAGATCAAGCAGTCGCTGACCATCAAGCCCGACGAGTTCACCCTCATGCTCGCCCGGCGCACCAGTGGTGAACGCCGTATCCCCGCCGTCGCCGCGAGCGGCGCCATCGCCGGCCAGGACAGGCCCGTGGTCCGACGGGCCACCGGCACCGCGCTGACCCTCCTGCACGGCTCCAACCTCGGCACCTGTGCGGGCATCGCCCGCGATCTGGCGGCGGACGGCGACGAGCACGGCTTCGCCCCGTCCGTCGCTCCTCTCGACGACGCCGTCGGCCGGCTCACCGCCGATGCCGGACCGGTGGTGATCGTGGCCGCCTCGTACAACGGCAGGCCCACCGACGACGCCGCGAAGTTCGTGACATGGCTGGAGGGACTGGAGCCCGGCTCGCTCGATGGTGTCCAGTACGCCGTACTCGGTGTCGGCGACCGCAACTGGGCGGCCACCTACCAGCGCGTCCCCACGCTCATCGACGAGCGCCTTGCGGCGGCCGGCGCCACGCCACTGCTGGAGCGCGGCGCCGCCGACGCCTCCGGGGACTTCGCGGGCACGGTGGACCGGTGGACGGGCGACCTGTGGAACGCCCTGCTGGAGCGGTACGGCGACTCGGCGGCGGGGGCCGTGGCGCCCGCCGAACCGGAGGAGGACCAGGGCCTGTACGAACTCCAGGACGCCACCGACTCGGTCACCGGCGGCCTCGCGGCCCGACACGGCGTCCACCCGATGGAGGTGCTCGACGCGTACGAGCTCGTCGACATGGAGCATGGGCTCGGCCGCTCCAAGCGCTTCCTCAGGCTGCGGCTGCCCGAAGGCGTCACCTACCGCACCGGCGACCACCTGGCGGTCCTCCCGAGCAACCCGGACGCGCTCGTCCAGCGGGTCGCCGACCGCTTCGGCCTGGACCTGGACCGCACCGTCCGCCTGCAGACCCGCCGCCGCACCCGCAACGCCCTGCCCGTCGATCGCCCGCTGACCCTGCGTCGGCTGCTCACCGACTTCGTCGAACTGCAGGACCCCGCCACCCAGGAACAGGTGGCGGTGCTCGCCGAGCACACCGCCTGCCCGCCCGAGAAGCGTCCCCTGGCCGAACTCGCCGCGGCCGACACCGAGACCTTCCGCGACCGGGTGACGGCCGCCGGTCACGGCGTCCTGGACCTGCTGGAGCGCCACCGCGCCTGCGAGTTGCCGTTCGAACGTTTCCTGGAGCTGCTGCCGGTCCTGCGCCCGCGCCACTACTCGATCTCCTCGTCCGCCGCGGCGCAGCCCGGCGAGGTGGACCTGATGGTGTCGCTGCTCGCCGCACCGCACCGCGGCGGCGAGGGCACCTTCCACGGCATTGCCTCGCACTACATCCAGACCGTGAAGGCGGGCGACACCGTCCAGGCCCGGGTGCTCCCGTGCAGCGAGGACTTCCGCCTCCCCGAGGACCCCTCCGTACCGGTCATCCTGGTCAGTGCGGGCACCGGGCTGGCGCCGTTCCGCGGTGCCGTCCTCGACCGCCACCACACCGGGTCGACGGGGACGCTGCTGTGCTACTTCGGCTGCGACCACCCCGACGTCGACTACCTGCACCGCGAGGAGTTCGAGGCCGCCGAAGCGGCCGGAGCCGTCAGCATGCGCCCCACCTTCAGCTGCGCGCCGGAGGACGGCGCCCGCTTCGTGCAGGACCGCATCGCGCGTGAGAGCGACGAGGTGTGGGCCGTGCTGGAGGCCGGAGGCCGGGTCTACATCTGCGGGGACGGCCGCCGGATGGCCCCCGCGGTGCGGGAGGCGCTCAGGGCGCTCTACGCCAAGAACACAGGCGCGGACGAGGAGGAGTCCGCCGCCTGGCTGGCAGCCCTCACCGAGTCCGGCTACTACGTCGAGGACGTCTGGGCCGGCTGACGGCAGCCGCCTCGGCCGCTCATACCCCGACGGCCCCGGGCGACGGACGTGCCCGGGGCCGTCGGGGCGCGAAACCCCTTTTCACTGCCCCTCCTTTCTTACGAACCCCCTTCTCTTACGCCCTCCTACCGGTGAGGTTCTGATGGTTGTTGCACACTCGGCGGTCCGCCGGGGTTCTGCAGGCACCCCGCACTTCTCGCAGCACTTCTCGCAGCGGGGGTGCCGGTGAAGACGCCGAAGGCATCCGCCCTGACCTTCGGTGTGGCTGTGGCGCTGGTCGCCGGAGTGACCCTTGGCAACGGCGGAGCGAACGTGATGCCCGTGTTCGTCGACGACTTCGCGTCGCGCTTCAGGATCTCGGACTCCGGCGCCGGGCTCGTGGCCGCGACACAGCTGATGGCGACCGCGGTCGTGACGCTGCTGCTGGCCAAGCGGGCCGCCCGGCCGGGGAGGGTGAGGATGACCCGCCTCGGTCTGGCCGTCGCGGCGGTCGGCTTCCTCGCAGCGACGGTCGCGCCCGAACCGGTGACCCTGATCCTGGCCAACCTGGTCCTGGGAGCCGGGTTGGGCGCGGTCTACGCGGCGGCCACCGCCGCGCTCGCCGCCACCGACGACGCCGACAGGGCGTCCGCCGTCACCATCGCCGGCGTGGTCGTCGTGACAGCACTGCTGATCATGGCTGTTCCCGAGGCCAACCACAGCCTGGGCGAGGGCACCGGCTTCCTCCTGATGGCGCTGTGCTGCCTCGTCGCCTGGCCACTGGTGAGGCGGCTGCCGGACGGGCCCGCCACGCCGGGCACCTCACCTGCCGGCCACCGGTCCGCCGGGGCGTCCATGGCCAAGCCCTCGGTGGTCCTGCTGGCCGGGACCGCGCTGCTGTGGGCGGTCACTCAGGGCGCGTGGTCCTACGCCTCGGTCCTCGGACGCCAGCACACCGGCATGTCGCACTCCGCCGTCTCGGCCGTCCTCGCGATCTCCAGCGTCGTGGCCCTCGTCGGTGCCGTGGTCGGCCCGGTCGCCGCACACCGTTTCGGCCGCATGAGGTCCATGGCCGCCTTCGTCACGGCGCAGGCCCTCGCGATGGCCCTCTTGATCTCCACTCATGACCCGGTGCTCTTCATCGTCGCCGCCGTCGCCTGGCAGACCTGTCAGCTGGCCGTCCTGGTGCAGACCCTCGCCGCCGCCGCGCTCATCGACCCGACCGGGCGCCTTGTCGCCTCCCTGAGCGGGGCGGGTGCGCTGGGCACCGGCATCGGACCGCTGGCCATCGGCGCGATCCTCGACGGTGCGGGAGCCGGTGTCCTCAGCATCGTCCTGGCGATCGGCACGTTCGTCGCCTCGCTGCCGCTGCTCAGGATGACGGTGGCCGGCGTGAAGGACTCCGCCCACGAAGAGCCGGCGTCCGTGTCGGCGACCTGACCGTCCAGGCCCGGCCAACACGCGTGTGGCGGGGGCCTGTTGAACCGGCACGGAGAAACGGACCAGTGGCGACACTGGCACCGCGCTCCGTGCCGACTCAACAGGCCCCCGCCACGCCAGTCGTCTGCGGCCGTACCGCGCAACGTTCAATGCTCCCGGGATGCCCGGAATCCTTGCTCTCATGGATTCCGGGCAATGTGTGCTTCCACGGGCGTACAGTCTCTGCCTCCCAGCCGGATGGCGAGGGCGAGGCAACGGTGTTCGCCGTGGTGCAGGTCGGTGTCGGCCGTGCAGCGGCGGGTGCGTGGCGCGGACTGTGCTCGCGATCCGCACCCGCGTACCGGTCAGTCCGAGGGCACTTCCGCCAGGCGCAGTTGTCCCCCGGCCAGGGCCACGGTCGCGGAGACCAGGGACTGCAGACCGATGTGTTCGGACGCCTCGTCCGGCAGGGAGAGGTGCTGCATCGTCAGCCCGTCGAAGCCGGCGAGGAAGAACCGCGCGATCGTCTCCGCCGGCTGGGCGAGCCGGTACCCGGTACGCTCCGCGGCCTCGGTCACCAGCTTCGCCGTCACCTCGCTCACCCCGTGGTAGTGGCCCTGGAGAGCCTCGGTCAGGCGAGGTGTGCGGAGGGCGAACATCGTCAGCTCCGTGAGCAGTTGGTAGCTGCTCGCCTGCTCGCGCACGGTGCGCCACAGGGCGCCGGCGAGTGCGGCGACCGCCTCCTCGAAACCGGCGTCGTCCGGCGCTGCGCGCTCGACCTGCGCGATCAGGCCCTCGGTGAGCTGCTCCATGACCGCGCGGTACAGCTCCTCTTTCGTGCCGAAGGTGTAGTGGACCGTGGCCTGTGCGACGCCCAGCTCGGCAGCGATGGCGCGCGTGCTGCCGGCGGCGACGCCCTCCCTCGTCATGAGGTCGATCGCCGCTCTGATCAGCTGGGGGCGGCGTTCGGCCGCGGTCACGTGAGCCATGCACCCATTATACCGACTAAGTCCACCGAATGAGTCGAACGATCAAGTCGTTTGTCACATCTCGGTCGGTCGCACCTCGCGAGGGTGACGCCGGCGGCAGTCGCCTGGCCGCTGAGGTCCCCTCTGTGGCCGCGCAGGTCAGTCCCCGCCGGTCTGCGGTTGCGTAGGTTCCCGGCAACGCCTGCGACGCGGGCAAGGAACGGAGGCGGACCGTGAACGAGAACCGGTACGACACATGTGTCATCGGGGCCGGGCCCGCGGGGCTGGCGGTCGCGAGGGCGCTGGCGGAGCGCGACCTGCCGTACACCCACATCGAGCGGCACACCGGGCCGGGTGGGCTGTGGGACATAGACAACCCGGGCGGCCCGATGTACGAGTCGGCCCACTTCATCTCCAGCAGGACCCTGTCCGGCTTCGGCGGCTACCCCATGCCGGACCACTTCGCGGACTATCCGCCGCACCACCAGATCCTGTCCTACCTGACGTCGTTCGCCGACGCGTACGGGCTGAGGGAACGGATCGAGTTCGGCACCGAGGTTCGCAGCGTGGCGAAGAACACGGACGGCACCTGGACGGTGACCCGGGCCGACGGGCGGGAGAGCGTGCACCAGCAGGTCGTGATGTGCACCGGCTCGCAATGGCACCCCAGCATTCCCGAACTGCCGGGCGACTTCACCGGCGAGATCCGGCACACCGTCACCTACCGCAGCCCCGACGAACTGCGCGGCAAGCGCGTGCTGGTGGTCGGCGCGGGGAACTCCGGGCTCGACATCGCCTGCGACGCGGCCCGTGCGGCGGACCATGCGGTGATCAGCATGCGGCGCGGCTACTGGTTCATCCCCAAGCACCTGTTCGGGCGCCCCGTGGACACCATCGCGGCCGGCGGCCCGCACCTGCCGATGTGGCTCCAGCAGAAGCTCTTCGGTGCGCTGCTGCGGATCATCAACGGCGATCCGCGCCGCCTCGGCCTGCAGAAGCCCGACCACAAGCTGTTCGAGACGCACCCGGCCATCAACTCGATGCTGCTCCATCACCTCCAGCACGGCGACGTCACGGCCAAGCCCGGGATCGCCCGTACCGAGGGCAGGACGGTGCACTTCACCGACGGCAGCAGTGACGACTTCGACCTGATACTGCTCGCCACCGGATACGTGCACAAAGTCCCGGCCGCACAGGAGTACTTCGGGACCGAGCAGCATCCCGACCTCTACCTGTCGTCGTTCTCCCGCGAACACGAGGGGCTGTTCGGTGTCGGCTTCGTGGAGACGAACTCAGGTGCCTACCAACTCTTCGACACCCAGGCACAGTTGATCGCTTCCTTCATCCTGGACGCCCGGGGCGGCCTCCCCACGGCCGAGCGGTTCGCCCGCCTCGTCCGCAGCGACCGGCCCGACCTGACCGGTGGGCTGACGTTCGTCGAATCGCCGCGCCACACCGGCTACGTCCACAGCGAGGCCATCGTGCATCACCTCGCCAAGGTCGCTTCCGCGATGGGCTGGCGCACGGCCGGCCTGCCGCCTCGGGTGACGTCGGTGCGGCGCGAGGCGGTGGCGTCATGACGTACGACTTCCGAGACAAGGTCATCCTGGTGACGGGCGGCGCCGGAGGCATCGGCAGCGCGATGTGCCACCGTTTCGCCTCCGGTGGGGCCCGACTGGTCGTGGTCGACATCGACGAGGCGCGGGCCGAGCGGACGGCGGCCGGCCTGCCGGGCAGCGGGCATGCCGGACTGGGCTGCGACCTGCTGGACCGCGCCGCGGTGGAGCGGACGCTGGATTCCGTCGCCGTGACCCACGGCCGTATCGATGTGCTGGTCAACAACGTCGGCATGACCAGCGCCGAACGGTTCGACGTGCGCAGCGTCGAGAGCATCGAGCGGGAGATCGACCTCAACCTGCTCTCCCCTCTGGTGACCACGCGGATCGCCATCCCGCTGCTGCGGGCGGCCGGCGACCCGCGCGTCGTCACCACGGTGTCCCTGGGCGGGATCTTCCCGCTCGGCGAGACCCCGATCTACACCGCGTCGAAGTTCGGGCTGCGCGGCGCGATGCTCGCCATCGGGCTGGATCTCAGGAGCAAGGGCATCCGTGCCGGTTCCGTACTGCCGTCGGCCACCGACACCCCGATGCTCCGGCAGGAGGCCGTGGACGGTGGGAACTCCCTGCAGTTCCAGGAGCAGCCACAGCAGCCGGCGGACGTCGTCCGGGCGGTCGTGAGCCTCCTGGACAGGCCGCGGCTGGAGGCGTACGTCCGGCCCGGTGAGTCCCGCCTGGTGCGGTTCGCGATGCTGGCACCGAACCTTCTGCCGAAGCTCTTCCCGCTGTTCCGCAAGCGGGGTGAGCGGGGCATGGCCCGCTATCTGGACGACCTGCGTCGCAGAGGACTGGCCCGCCGGACCGGCGGCCGCTGGGAACTGGTGGAGGAAGCGTGAGCGGCACGAACAGCGGCACGAACAGTGGCATGGAGGAGACGCTCCCTGTCGTCAACCCGGCGACAGGCGAGCTGATCACGGCCGTTCCCGTAGTGAGCGCTGACGGTGTCGCGGCGGCGGCAGAGCGAGCACACAAGGTCTTCGACAGCGGTGTCTGGTCCGGCAGGTCCCCTCGGGAGCGGGCCGCCGTGCTGCTGCGCCTGGCCGGCCTCATGGAGCGCGACGCCGAAGTCCTGGCGCGTATGGACAGCGAGGACGCCGGGAAACCGATCACCGAGTGCCGCACCGGCGACGTGCCCGGGGCGATCGAGTCCATCAGCTGGTTCGCGGAAGCGGCGGACAAGGTCTTCGGCCGCCTCGCCCCCACCGGTCACGAGAGCCTGGGGCTGGTGAGCCGGGAGCCGGTCGGGGTCGCCGCGGCCATCCTGCCCTGGAACTACCCCCTGGCCATGGCCGCCTGGAAGGCCGGCCCCGCACTCGCCGCGGGCAACAGCCTGCTGCTCAAGCCGGCCGAGGCGACCCCGCGATCCACCCAGCACCTGGCCGCTCTGGCGGCGGAGGCGGGCCTGCCGGACGGCGTGCTCACGGTGCTGCCCGGCCACGGCTCCGTCACGGGTGCGGCCCTCGCCCGGAACCCGCTGGTACGCGCGCTGTCGTTCACCGGCTCCACCACCACCGGACGCCGGATCCTGACCGCCGCCGCCGAGAGCAACTTCAAGCGGGTCTCCCTGGAAATGGGCGGCAAGAGCCCTCAGATCCTGCTGCCGGACGCGCTCCACTACGGCGACGAGCTGATCGAGAACATGATCGAGGCCGCGTTCTTGACCATGGGCCAGAACTGCACGGCAGGCTCCCGCGTCCTGGTGCACCGGGACATCGCCGACGAGATCGTCTCCCGGTTCACCGCGGCCACGAGGGCACTGGTCATCGGGGACCCGGCCGAGCCGGAGACACAGATCGGCCCGCTGATCGGTCACGAAGCCAGGAACCGGGTGGCGGCTGCGGTGGAGGAGGCCCGCGACTTCGGCGCGCGGATCCACACCGGAGTCCTGCCCGCGGGCCTGCACCCGCAGGGCGCCTACTACCCGCCGACCGTCGTCACCGGAGCCCCCGAGGACGGCCGTGCCGTCACACAGGAGCTGTTCGGCCCGGTCGTCACCGTGCAGACCTTCACCTCGCAGGAGGAGGCGATACGTCTGGCGAACGCCACCGAGTACGGCCTCGCCGCCTCGGTATGGACCCGCGACCTCGACGCGGCCTTCCGCCTGGCCCGGGGCATCGAGGCCGGCGTGGTCTCGGTCAACGCCTACAGCGAGGGCGACATCACCACCCCCTTCGGCGGCTGGAAGCAGTCAGGCTTCGGCGGCGCGGAGAAGTCCACAAGCGCCTTCGAACAGTGGACCAGGGAGAAGACGGTCTGGATCCGAACGCGCTGACCGTGCGTCAGTCGTCGGGGTGCCCCTCCCGCACGCGCAGCCTGCGGGGCGCCACACCGTGCCAGCGGTGCACCGCCCGCCTGAGCGCCCGCACGTCGGAGAAACCCGCCTGCCGGGCGATGTCACGCATCGTCAACTCCGGCCGACGCAGCAGCTGTTCGACCCGCTCACGTCTCACACCGTCGACAACGGCCTCGTACGTCGTGCCGCACTCGGCCAGCCGACGGCGCAGAGTGCGCTCGCTGGAGGCGTGACGACGGGCCTGCTCGACGAACGAGGGCACGTCGGGCAGGCTCTGCGCGATCGAGATCTCCAGCACCTCCAACAGGTCCTGCTGGTCGCGGCGTGACGTCATCTCCTCCTCCAGCAACTCAAGGGCGGAGGCGTACGTGACGGGATCCCGGCCCGGCATCGGGCGCCGCGCCCACACCATGGGGAACACCATGCGGTTCCCGGTCCTGGCGAAACGCACCGGGCAGCGGAACAGCTCGGTGAACGGATCCGTGTCGGGCGGCGCCGGAAGGGCGAACTCGACGCTCTGCGGGGCGAATTCGGCGCCGCTGCTCAGACGGGTCAGTGTGACGACGCTGGCGAACGCCTCCTCCGCGAGGAAGACCGCGACCGCCGGATCGAGCGCGGGGTCGGGCAACTCGGCGCGCAGCACATAGCCGGCCTCCTCGACGCCGGCCGACCAGACCACCATGGCCCCGGACAGGTTCTGGAAGCGCACGCCCGTCTCGATGGCCTCCCGCAGGGTCCCGGCGGCCATCTGCGCGAAGCCGAGCAGCCCCCAGGCGGTCAGGTGCTGTGCCGCACCCACGCGCAGGCCCAGATGAGGATCGCCGGTGAGCTCCACGGCACGGCGGATCACGGCGCTGCCCTGCCGGTAGGAGACCCGCAGCGCAGCGGAGCGCATCACGGACCGGTCCAGCCCCACACGGGTCAGCTCGGGCCGGAGATCGACGCCGTACCCGTCCGCGACCAGCGCGAGGTATCGGAGGATGTTCGGCGGGATGGTGGCCGAGGTACTGCGACTGGTGCCCGGGGTGTCGTCCGGGGCGGGGTGGCTGCGCATGGGCGTTCCTTGTGGCCAGGGCGATGCTCGTTGCGCCCACACTAGGCAGCGGGATCGATGAATATCGATGATCCAGCCCCGCAACGGGACGTACGCCGCAGAACGACGAGGCCCCGCCGCCTGACCGCGGGCGCCCGGCCGACGCGCGACTCAGCCTTCGCGAAGCCGTCGCCGACCGGACGCCGCCGCCCCTGTCAGGGCCCGATCAGCAGGTGGCCACGCCCGGCAGCCACTCGGGGCCCTTGATGTAGATGACCGTCACCCACGAGCCGTCGGTCAGCTTCGCCCAGGCGTCGTTGGTGTAGCCCTCGGCCGTCACCTGCTGGGCGTGGGCCTGGCACACCACGTTGACCGTGGTCGGCTGCGCGAAGTAGTCGACCACGCCCGCGTTGACGTTCGGCTCGCTGTGCGTGCGCACCCCGGTGCCCCAGGTCTGGAACGCCTTGCTGCCGCCGCTCGGGGGCGGGGTGCTGCTGCCGCCGCAGTCCGGGATGCCGGGCAGTGAGGCCGGGCCCTTGATGTAGATGTTCGTCATCCACGAGCCGTCGGAGAGCTTGGACCAGATGTCGTTGGTGTAGCCCTCGGCGGTGACGGTCTCCGCGTGCTCCTGGCACTGGACCGACACCTGGGTCGGGCCGGAGAAGGTGTCCACGACGGAGGAGCGCGTGCTCGGCGTGGTGTGGGTGTGCACCCCCGTGCCCCAGGTCTCGAAGGTCGAACCGCCGTTCGCGGGCGGGGGAGTGGGCGTGCCGGACCCGCTGACCCGTATCGCGCCCGTGTAGTCGCCGCCGGTGCGCACGGGCGCGACCCGGATATGGGTGCCCGACTCGTACGCCTCCACCATCTGTCCGCCGCCCAGGTACATGGCGACGTGGTGGATGTGGCCGCTGCCCCAGAACATCAGGTCACCCGGCAGCAGTGGGGCCGCGCCCTGCGAGGCGGAGAAACGGGCGGAGGCCTGCGAGCTGTGGAACTGGTCGTCGGACGTGCCGTTGAGCAGGTCCCTGCCGGTCGCCTTCCCGTACGCGTAGCGCATCAGACCGGAGCAGTCGAAGCCCTTGCGTTCGTTGTCGTGCAGGCTGTCCGGGTCGGAGCCGTCGTAGTAGCCGTAGGTGGCACCGGGCGTCGCGCCGTGGCCGCCGCCCCAGCTGTACCAGACGCCGATCTGCGAACAGGCCGCGTTCACGGCGGCCTGCGCGGTGGCCGAGGCACCCGGCGAGAGGACCCCGCAGGCGGTGTCCTGGGCGGCGGCGTGCGCCGGCGCGGAGAAGAAGGCGGTCAGGGCCAGGACCGAGGCCCCCAGGAGCCCGCCGCTGGTCCGGCGGCGCGCACTGCTGATCTTCACGGAAGTCTTCCTTCGTCGACGTGACGTCACCGGGTGGCCCGGCGACGGCGGTGGGAGACGTTGCGTGCCGCTCCCCACCCCCGTGGGGGGAGCGGCACTAGTTGTCGAGCGCGGCGCGCATCTTGGCCAGGCCGCGCATGCGGTTGCGCTGGACCGTGCCGCGGTGGGCGCCGAGCCGTTCGCCGGCCGTGTCGTGGCTGAGGCCCTCCAGATCCACGAGGATCACCGCCGCGGCCTCCTTCTCGGAGAGCACGCTCAGCAGCGCCAGCGTGGTCGAGGACGCCTCGTACGAGGCCAGCCCGCCGTCCCAGCCCGCCTCGGGCAGCCGGTCGGTGGTCTGCTCCCGGCGGGAGGGGTGCTGCCAGGAGTCGCGGAGCAGGTTGAGGGCGACGGTGCAGGCGTAGGCGTACGGATGCTGCTGCCGCGTCAGGTTCTGGGCGCGGGCGCGCCGGGAGAGCCGTAGATACGTCTCCTGGAGCAGGTCGTCGGCGTCGTGCGGGTTGCCCGTCAGCGCCAGCAGCCGGCGGCGCAGCCGCGGCATGTCGGCGGTGAAGGAGGCGTCGAAGTCCCCCGCGCTCATCCGGTCGGCGTCCGTGCGCGGCGGTGGCGGGCAGGCTGCGCTGCTGATCTCCAATGCTGTTCCCCCTCGGTCGTACGGTGTGGTCGTGCCGTGCCCTGGCCGGCGGCTGGTCAGGCCGTCGTGCCGGGTGGGGTGGCGGGTCCGTAGCGGGCGGCCGGGGCCTGGCGCAGCAGGGCCCAGTACCGGTCGCCGTAGGACCAGTGCCACCATTCGGTCGGGTAGTTGACGAAGCCGGTCGCGGTGAGGGCCCAGCTCATCACGGCCCGGTTCGCACGTGCCTCGGCGCTGATGCCGGGCGCCTCGGTGCGGCAGGCACCGTCGCTCTCCTCCGGGGTGGCGTTGACCTCGGTGCCGAGCGGCAACTCCTTGCCGTCCTGGTCGCACAGCGTCAGGTCGACGGCCCCGCCGCTGACGTGCGGCGCCACCTCCGGCGGGGAGATGTAGGCACTGGCCAGCTCACGGATCCGTTCGGGCGCCGCGTCGGGGTGGGCCAGGCGCATCGTCCGCGCGTACTGCTCGAAGTACCGCCGCTGCAGGTCCGGCGGCCGGTACCCCTCCACCACCAGGAACCGGACGCCGGCCGGCAGCAGGCGCTGCGCCCGGACGAGCCGGCGCAGCGCGCCGGTCCGCAGCCGGGCGTAGCTGCCGTCGTCGTCGGCCTGCCGGTGGTCGAGCCGCAGTTGGCCCGTGTCGCGCAGGTCGACCAGCGGTTCACCGCATTCGGCCGCCGCGACCGCGGCGACCCGGGGGTCCGAGAGCGTGATGATGTCCGTCACGCACATCAGAGTGGCGGGGACCGCTGCAAATGCTCTGCAGGTTCCCTGCAAGCGGCCCACCAGCACTTCTGCAGCCGGGCCGGGTCACTTGGCGGCGCCCGGTTCTCGTGCTTCGCGGCAGTCCGGTTCCTGGAGGACGGCTGTCGCTTCGGCGTGGGCTGCCTGCGCGGCGGTTTCGTCGCTGTGGGCTGCCCGGACGTGGGCCGGGTCCGGGAGTGTGTGGGTGTGCCACGGGGCAGGTGCAGGGGCTTTCTCGTGGTCGGTGTCTGCTCCGGGACTTCTGCGGCCGGTCCGGGTCACTTGGCGGCGCCCGGTTCTCGTGCTTCGCGGCAGTCCAGTTCCTGGAAGACGGCTGTCGCTTGGGCGCGGGCTGCCTGCGCGGCGGTTTCGTCGCCGTGGGCTGCCCGGACGTGGGCCGGGTCCGGGAGTGTGTGGGTGTGCCATGGGGCAGGTGCAGGGGCTTTCGCGTGGTCGGTGTCTGCTCCGGGACTTCTGCGGCCGGTCCGGGTCAGTTGGCGGCGCCCGGTTCTCGTGCTTCGCGGCAGTCCAGTTCCTGGAAGACGGCTGTCGCTTGGGCGCGGGCTGCCTGCGCGGCGGTTTCGTCGCCGTGGGCTGCCCGGACATGGGCCAGGTCCCGGAGGGTGCGGGCGTGCCACAGGGGCAGGTGCAGGGCCTCCCACATGGCCAGTGCCTGCTCCAGTGGCTCTCGGGCGGCGGTGGGATCGCCGGCCGCCAGGTGCCACTCGCCCAGGGTGCGCAGTACCAGCGCCTCGCCGAACCGGTCCTGGCGCTCACGGGCCACCGCCAGGCACCGGCCGAGCCGTACCCGCGCCACGTCCGGCCGGCCCTGCCGCAACTCCGTCTTCGCCAGGGACTGTTCGGTGTACATGATCCCGAACGTGTCGTGCAGGCCGGTGAAGATCCGCAGTGCCTCGTGGAGCAGTCGCTCCGCCTGCGCCAGGGCGCCCTCGGCCCGGTGGCACAGGGCCAGCGACCGCAGGGTGAGTCCCTCGCCGTGCCGGTCGCCCGCCGCGCGGTACAGCTCCAGCGCCCCCGACAGGGCGTCCAGCGCCTGCGCGTCGCGCCCCTGTTCGCGGTGCACATAACCGATGCCGTACAGCACACGGGCCCGCGCGCCTCGGTCCGCGGACTCCCCGTACCGCTCCAGCGCCGCGGCCAGCAGCTCGGACGCCTCGGTGTACCGGGCCTGTTCGCGTCGGGCCGTGCCCATCCCGGCGAGCGCCAGCGCCGCGCCCCACGGCACGTCGCCGCGTGCCTCGAACAGGCGCAGGGCGTCACCGAAGTAGGCGTAGGACTCCTCGAACTGGTCCTGTTCGTAGCGGAGTTGGCCGAGGCCCGTGAGCAGCCAGGCCTCGCCCTCGCCGTCCCCGCTGCGGCGCATCGCCGCCATGGCCGCGGCGTGCGAACGGGACCAGGCGTCGAACTGGTTGTACAGCGCGGCCGAGCTGGCGATCAGCGCCCCGGCCAGGTCGCGGGCGGCGCGGTCCATCCCGTGGTCGGCGCAGTACTCCACCGCGGCCAGCAGACAGGCCTGTTCGGCGGCGAACCAGGCCGCGGGCCGCTCCAGCAGCTCGTCCTCGGCCTGCGGGTCGGCAGGGTCGAGGGGCCGTACGGCAGCCGGTTCCGGGAAGTAGCGGGCCGCTCCGCCCGGACCGCGGGCGGCCGCCTGCTGCGCGAGTCCCAGCCAGCACTCCACCAGCCGCAGCACGGCCGTCGTACGCTCCTCGGCGTTCTCCTCCGACAGGCAGCGCTCACGGGCGTGCTCGCGGGCCAGATCGTGGATGCGATAGCGGCTGCGCCCGGTGTCGTCGACGCCGATCACGTCGATGAAGTGGCAGTCCACCAGCCGCTCCACGGCCTCCTCGGCCTCCTCCGTGCCGATGTCGAGCAGCGGGGCGGCGATCCAGGCCGCGAAGTCGGGCAGGTCGAGCAGGGCCAGCCGGCGCAGTGCCCGCCGTTCCTGTGTGTCGAGGTCGGCGTAACCGAGTTCCAGGCTGGTGCGCAACTCCAGGTCTCCGGCGCGCAGTTCGTTGAGCCGGCGCCGTTCGTCGCGCAGCCGGTCGGCGAGCCGGCCGGGCACCCAGTGCGGGCGGGCCGCGAGCCGCGCCCCGGCGATGCGCACGGCCAGCGGCAGCCGCCCGCACAGCGAGACGATCTCGGCGGCCCGTTCCGGATCGGCGCCGGTGCGGTCCCGCCCGGCCACGCGGCGCAGCAGTTCGAGCGCCTCGACCGGGTCCGGCACGGTCAGATCCAGGTGGGCTGCGCCCTCCAGCGCGACCAGCCGGCGGCGGCTGGTGACGAGGACGGCGGAGCCGGGGCCGGGCGGCAGCAGGGGCCGTACGTGGGCCTCGCCGGCAGCGTTGTCGAGGATCAGCAGGATGCGCCGGTGGCCGATGTGGGTGCGGTACAGCCCCGTCAGTTCCTCGACCGACGTCGGCAGCGTCTCCGGTTCGGCGCCCATGGCGCGCAGTAGTCGGGCCAGGGCGTCGGCGGGTTCCAGCGGGGTCGTGTCGGCGGCCCGCAGGTCCACGAACAGCCGCCCGTCCGGGAAGAGTTCGCAGGTGCGGTGGCCGACGTGTACGGCCAGGGCGGTCTTGCCCGTTCCGGACCGTCCGGAGATCACCCCGATCGGCGGCGCGGTACGGCCCGTGTCGTCGACCCCGGCCAGCAGCGAGGCGGCCCAGTCGATCTGCTCGCGACGGCCCACGAAGTCGGCTATGTCCGGCGGGAGATGGGAGGGCGCGGGCCGTGGACGCGGGACCGGGGCGCTCCGGCCCGCGCCCTCCCGCGCCGCCCCGGGATGCCCGGCCGGCCCGTCCGTCGCGCTCCGGGGGACGGGGCCCAGCAGCTCCGGGTCGTTGGTCAGCACCGCCTTGTGCAGCGCCCTCAGCTCCGGCCCGGGGTCGATGCCCAGCTCCTCGCGCAGCGCCTCGCGGCCCTCCTGGTAGGTGCGCAGGGCGTCGGAGACCCGGCCGGTGCGCGCGAGCGCGGTGATCAGCTGGCCGCGCGGCCGCTCCCGGAGGGGATGGGCGGCGACGTGCGCGAGCAGGGGAGCGATCGTCCGGTCCGCGCGGCCCAGTTCCAGTTGCAGCGCGAAGGACTCCTCCTGGCCGACGAGCCGCAGTTCCGCGAGCCGGGCCGCCTCGATGCGGGCGAACGACTGCCCGAGCCCCTCCAGGGCCTCCTGGCCACGCCACAGCCCCAGCGCCTCGGACAGCAGCTCGGCGGCCTCCTCGGGGCGGCCCCGCGCGGCCGAGGCCCGGCCCGACGCGAGCAGTTCCTCGAACCGGCGGGCGTCGACCCGGGACGGGTCGAGGTCGGCCACATAACCCCGCGGCCGGGTCCGGATCAGCTCCGCCTCGCCGACCCTGGCCAGGGCGCGGCGCACGGCCGACACATGGGTGGCGACCAGCGCGGCGGCGGTCGCGGGCGACTGCTCGTCCCAGACGCAGTCCACGAGCCGCTCGGTGGAGAGCACCTCGCCGAGGTGGACGACCAGCGCGGACAGGACCGCCAGGGGTCTGATGCCGCCGAGCGGGGCCCGTCTGCCCCTCGCCCACACCTCCACCGGACCGAGCAGACGCACTTCGAACATCGTTCCCCGATCGCCGTACCATCCGCCCCGCGGATCACGGCGAAAGATATCGGCGAACATGCCCACGACACGGCGACAGCCGGGCCGTCGTGTCCGAATCCGGACGGTCCGGTGTGCTCGTGAGGCCCACCCGCAATATCGGTGTTGGTAATGCCTGTTGCCCGCCGACCGGTCGGTCTCGGGTGGCTCTCCACCCCCATCGCCACTTGGCTGGATTCCGTCCCCCGGGAAAACCGGGTCGCATACAGGAAAGACGGTTCGCCCGCCGCCCTCGTATGACCCCGACCGCGAGAAAAAAACCTGCGATTCGAGAGGCATACGGACGGGCGTCCCGAGGCGTCAACGGCTCGAAAGAACAAGCAAGTTCGACCACGCCAGTTCGACCACGCCCCGGGAGCATGCCGATGAAGCGCACCGACGACCCACGCCGGACGGTGATACCGAGGCAGCGCAGCATGCGACGCACGACCGCCACGGTGGGCGTGATCGCCGCGCTGGCCTCGCTCGTCCTGACCGCTTGCACGGCGGGCACCGACGCGCCCCGGCGCACCTCGCCGGCCGCGAGGGCGGAGGCAGCCGCACACGTCCGGGACCTCACCTACGCCCAGGACCTGCGGATCTCCGACGCCGAGCAGAGCCTCATCACGCGCTGCATGACGAAGCAGGGCTTCCGCTTCTGGTCGGAGCGGCCGCTGAGCCTGGAGGAGAGCCGGCCGGTCGGCTACGTCCAGGACGACGTCGACTGGGCGCGCGCCCACGGCTACGGCAGCAGGATCATGGCGAAGGAGGACCGCGCCCGCCTGCGCAACCCCAACATCTCCTACCGCAAGTCCCTCTCCCGCTCGCGGCAGCGCGCCTACGACACCGCGATGGACGGCGGCCGGGACGCCGCCGTGCTGAAGGCGCGGGTACCTTCCGGCGGCACCATCACCAAGCAGTCCGGCGGCTGCGCCGGCGCCGCCGAGAACACGCTGTACGGCGACCCGGCGGCCTGGCTCCGGGCCGACGCGACCGCCAGCAACCTGCGGCCGCTGTACGTGGGCAAGCTGCTGCGCGACAAGGAGTTCAAGAACGCGGTGGGGGCCTGGTCGCGCTGCATGAGCAAGGCCGGCCACCCCTTCCCCGATCCCGACGCGGCACGTCAGGCCACACGCGACCACGGCGCGGAGCAGACCCGGGCCCAGGAGGCCAGGACCTTCGCGGAGGAGACCCGGATCGCGGTCGCCGACGCCACCTGCGCCCGTTCCGTCTCCCTCCGCTCGATCGGCGAGCGGCGCGAGGCCCACTACGTCGGCGAACTGGCCGGAAAGTACGGCGACGCCCTCGACGCCCACCGGCGGATGCGGCAGCACGCCCTCGCCCGTGCAGAGCGGATCGTCCCCGCGCGGGCCTGATCCGGCCGGCGCCCGCCCCCTGATTTCCGTGACCCCGCGTCACGGACAGTTCCCCGCGACATCGCTCGCGGATCGTCACCACGCCCACGCCTCCCACGAGGCGGAAGCAGAACAGGAATCCGTCATGCGCAAACTGACCGTCTCCCTCGCCACCCTGGGCCTCGCGGCCCTCGGCCTCGCCATCCCGGCGGCCGCTCACGCGGGCCCGGGCTGCAACGCCAACTGGAACTCGCACGGCCGTGACGGCGACGTCCGCGCCTGGGACGGCAACGACTGCGGCGGGACGCTCCTCGGCGTCACGCCCGGCAGCGACCCCAACTGGAGCGACAGCGCGGGCCCCTTCCAGGGCTCCGACGCGAACACCGCCTCGTCGGTCATGAACAGCGGTTTCGTCGGCGGCAAGGACGTCGTGGCCTTCTACTACTACTCGCAGTACGACGACACCGCGTACGGCTGCCTCAAGCCCGGCGAGAAGTACGTGGACGACCTCAGCCGCAACAAGTTCACCAACAACGCGAACATGAACAACAACATCGTGTCGCACACGTGGGTGACGTCGAGCGCCTGCGCCCCGGGCTCCTTCATCAGCTGACACCAGGCTGCGGTTGACACCAGGGTGCGGCCACGGCCCGCCGGCATCGCGCCGGCGGGTCGTGCCGTCAGCGGCGCAGCTCGGTGTGGGCGGTCTCCGGCAGCCGCAGATACACCAGCGAGGACAGCACACACAGGGCGGCCACGTACCAGGGGAACAGGCCCGCCTGCCCCAACTCCTTGAACAGCGTGCCCACATAGGGAGCGGTACCGCCGAACAGCGCGACCGTCAGCGAGTACGGGAAGCCGATGCCGGCCGCGCGCACCCGCGGCGGGAACACCTCCGCGTTCACGGCCGCGCTGATCGAGGTGAAGCCGGTCAGCAGGACCATGCCCGCGCACTGGACGATCAGCAGCACCGCGAACGAGTCCCGCAGCGCGTGCAGCAGCGGCACGCTCAACAGGGCGAAGCCCACTCCGAAGAAGAGGAGCAGCGGGCGACGGCCGTAGCGGTCCGAGAGCAGTCCGCCCAGCGGCTGGAGCAGACCGAAGAAGGCGAGGGAGATCGTGCCCGCGAGAAGGGCGTCCGACGCGGCTACGCCCGCGTTGAGTTGGGCGTACGTCGGCAGATACGACGTCCAGGTGTAGTAGGCGATCGTGCCGCCCGCCGTGATCCCGCAGATGAGCAGCGACTCGCGCGGGTGGCGGCGCAGGGCCTCCAGCAGGCCGGGGCGGGGCGCCTGTTGCTGCTCCTCGCTGCGGGTCTCCTGGGCGCCCTGCCGGATCCAGAACCCGACCAGGCTCAGTACGGCCCCGAAGGCGAACGGAATCCGCCAGCCCCAGCCGTTCATGGAGCCCTCGCCCAGGGTGTCGACGAGCAGGGTCGCGATACCGGACGCGACGAGCTGGCCGGCCGTCGTGGAGACGTACTGGAAACTGGAGAAGAGGCCGCGTCGGCCCGGTCCCGCCGACTCGACCAGAAAGGTCGTCGAGGCCGCGAACTCCCCGCCCACGGACAGGCCTTGGAGCAGACGGGCGAGCACCAGGACCACCGGAGCCAGCACGCCCACCGCCGCGTACGTCGGTGTCAGGCCGACCAGCAGACTGCTGCCGCCCATCAGCAGGATGGTGACCGTCAGCGCCGCCCGCCTGCCGTGCCGGTCCGCGATCGCGCCCATCAGCAGCCCGCCGACCGGCCGCATGAAGAAGCCCACCGCGAACACCGCGAACGTCGACAGCAGCGGCACCAGCGAGTTGTCCGCTCCCTTGGGGAAGACCGCGGCGGCGATGTAGGTGGCCAGGAACGTGTAGGCGTACCAGTCGTACCACTCCACCGCGTTGCCCACCGAGGCGGCGAAGAGCTGTCGTACGGACCGCTTCGTCGACGAGGCGGGCGTCTGCGTCTCTGTCATGATCGCGACCCTCCCCGCGGGGCCGGGGAGGCACACCTCACGGCCGTGGTGGCACACCTCTCGTACCGACGACTTTCACATGGGCGCCACCGGACCCTTCCCTGACGTTTGTTGCTCTTGGAACACTCGCATCGCGCGCAATCCGTCACGTCCCGGCCATCCGCACCAGGATGAGAGGCACTCACCCATGTCCGAAGTAGATCGGCGCCGATTCCTGCAACTCGCGGGTGCGACCGCCGCGTTCACGGCCCTGTCCAACAGCATCGAGCGCGCCGCCGCGCTGCCCGCGAACCACCGCACCGGGTCGATCAAGGACGTCGAGCACATCGTCGTCCTGATGCAGGAGAACCGTTCTTTCGACCACTACTTCGGTTCGCTCGGAGGCGTCCGCGGCTTCGGCGACCCTCGCCCGGTGACCTGGCCGAACGGCACGTCCGTCTGGCACCAGAAGGACGCCGGCGGCAAGGAGATCCTGCCCTTCCACCCGGACGCGGACGACCTGGGCCTGGCCTTCATCCAGGACCTCCCGCACGGCTGGAACGACGGACATGACGCCTTCAACGAGGGCAAGTACGACAAGTGGGTCCCCTCCAAGGGCTCCACGACGATGGCGTACCTGAACCGCGACGACATCCCCTTCCACTACGCGCTCGCCGACTCCTTCACCATCTGTGACGCGTACCACTGCTCGCTCATCGGCTCCACCGACCCGAACCGCTACTACATGTGGACCGGGTACACGGGCAACGACGGACAGGGCGGCGGCCCGGTCCTCGGCAACGACGAGGCGGGCTACGGCTGGACCACCTACCCCGAGCGCCTGGAGAAGGCCGGCGTCTCCTGGAAGATCTACCAGGACGTCGGTGACGGCCTCGACGCGAACGGCAGCTGGGGCTGGATCCCGGACGCCTACCGCGGCAACTACGGCGACAACTCGCTTCTCTACTTCAACCAGTACCGCGACGCCAAGCCCGGCGACCCGCTCTACGACAAGGCCCGCACCGGCACCGACGCCCGCAGGGGCGAGGGTTTCTTCGACCAGCTCAAGGCCGATGTGAAGGGCGGCAAGCTGCCGCAGATCTCGTGGATCGTCGCCCCCGAGGCCTTCACCGAGCACCCCAACTGGCCCGCGAACTACGGCGCCTGGTATATCGCCCAGGTCCTCGACGCTCTCACCTCCGACCCGAAGGTGTGGGCGAAGACGGCCCTGTTCATCACCTACGACGAGAACGACGGCTTCTTCGACCACCAGATCCCGCCGTACCCGCCGGGCTCCGCCGCGCAGGGCAAGTCCACCGTCGACGTCGGCCCCGACCTGTTCAAGGGCAGCGGCTCCCACCCGGCCGGCCCCTACGGCCTCGGCCAGCGCGTGCCGATGATCGTCGTCTCGCCCTGGAGCAAGGGCGGATACGTCTGCTCCGAGACCCTCGACCACACCTCCGTCATCCGGTTCATGGAGACCCGCTTCGGCGTGCACGAGCCCCACATCTCGCCCTGGCGGCGCGCCATCTGCGGTGACCTGACCGCGGCCTTCGACTTCTCCCACCAGGACACCAAGCCGGTCGCCCTGCCCGACACCGACGGCTACCGGCCGCCGGACAAGGACCGTCACCCGGACTATGTGCCGACCCCGCCGGCCAAGGGTGCGCTGCCCAGGCAGGAGCGCGGTCTGCGCCCGGCGCGTCCCCTCAAGTACGCCCCGCACGTGGACGGCTCGGTGGACAACGCCACCGGGAAGTTCACGCTGACCTTCGCCTCGGGCGCGACGGCGGGCGCCGCCTTCCTGGTGACCTCCGGCAACCGCACCGACGGTCCCTGGAGCTACACCACCGAGGCCGGCAAGACCGTCTCGGACGCCTGGAACTCGGCGTACTCGAGCGGCTCGTACGACCTGACCGTGCACGGCCCGAACGGCTTCCTGCGCGCCTTCAAGGGCCCGAACAAGACGGCCGGGCCCGAGGTCACCGCCCG
Organism: Streptomyces sp. DF42; assembly: GCF_058267695.1. Classification (NCBI taxonomy): domain Bacteria; kingdom Bacillati; phylum Actinomycetota; class Actinomycetes; order Kitasatosporales; family Streptomycetaceae; genus Streptomyces; species Streptomyces sp. DF42. Next base: position 8,725,328 of record NZ_CM177859.1, read on the forward strand.
CCACAGCGGCGAGCACGTCGAGCTGACCTTCACCAACAAGGGCTCCGGCACGGTGCGTCTGAAGCTGGCCGGCGGATACGGGTACCACCCGCGGACCTTCACGGTCCGGCCCGGTGCCACCGTCAGGCACACGGTCGACCTCGCTGCGAGCAGGCGCTGGTACGACCTGACGGTCACCTCCGAGGCGGATACGGCGTTCCTGCGGCGATTCGCCGGACATGTCGAGAACGGTCGGCCCGGCGTGAGTGATCCGGCGATCATCACGCGGTGAACTGCCGGGTAAAAGCTGAAGAATGGTGCCTCGCGGGGGCTGGCGAGGTGATGGTGGGACCGGGGTAATGTGCCCCGGTGACCACGCATTCGAACACTCCTGCAGGCTGGTACCCGGATCCGCACGGAGCGCCTCAGACCCTCCGTTACTGGGACGGCGCTCAGTGGACCCAGCACACGAACACGGACCAGCAGCAGGCGCAGGCTGCCCAGCAGCAGGCCCAGCAGCAGGCCCAGCAGCAGGCCCAGCAGCAGGCCCAGCAGCAGGCACCGCATCACGTGCCGCAGCAGGCCGCGGGTCCGGATCCGCGGGTGCAGCGTCAGGTGCAGCAGCAGGCCGGGGTCGCCGCCGGCGGCCCCGGCGGCGGCAGCCTGTTCACCGAACCGGTCCTGGTGGTCAACCAGAAGGCCAAGCTGATCGAGGTGACCAACGAGTACACGGTCATGGATCAGAACGGCAACCAGATCGGCTCGGTCACCGAGGTGGGGCAGAGCGCGCTGAAGAAGGCGGCGCGCCTTCTCTCCAGCCTCGACCAGTTCATGACCCACCGGCTGGAGATCCGTGACGCCCACGGTCAGCCGCAGCTGCTGCTGACCCGGCCCGCGAAGATCGTCAAGTCGAGGGTCGTCGTGTCGCGTCCTGACGGTTCGCAGGTCGGCGAGATCGTCCAGCAGAACATGATCGGGAAGATCAACTTCGCGATGAACGCGAACGGCCAGAAGGTCGGCGCGATCAAGGCGGAGAACTGGCGGGCCTGGAACTTCGCGATCGTCGACCACGCGGACAACGAGGTCGCCCGGATCACCAAGACCTGGGAAGGCCTCGCCAGAACGATGTTCACGACCGCGGACAACTACGTCCTGCAGATCCACTACCAGCTGCCCGAGCCGCTGCTGAGTCTCGTCGTCGCCACCGCTCTGACCGTCGACACGGCGCTCAAGCAGGACTCGCGCGGCCTCGGCTAGGGCAGGCCGGTGCGGCGGGTCACAGTGGTGTGAGATGTCCCGGCTCGGCGGACGGCCTGGGCACCAACGCCGGTTCGGGCGTGGCCGTTTCCGGCTTCAGGGCCAGCACCGCGGCCACCGGGTGCTCCTCGTCGGCCGGAGCCGGGGCCGCAGCGGGCGCCACCCGGGTCAGCAGGACGACACCCCACGAGGCGAGTGCCGCGCCCGCGAGGGCCAGGAGTACACCCGTGGCGCCGCCGCGCAGTCCCTGCCCGAGCAGCGTGAGCCCGATGACCGAGGCCGCCACCGGGTTGGAGAGGGTCACCACCGCGAGCGGGGCACCGAGCCCCCCGCGGTAGGCCGTCTGGGACAGCAGCAGTCCGCCCACCGCGAAGGCCGCCACCAGCACCGCCACCAGGACGACTTGCGGGCTCGGTGCGGACCCCGAAGGGTCCGTCGCGGACACCGTCACGGTCTGCGTGAGCGCGGAGGCCACTCCCGAGGCGAACCCGGACGCCGTGGCGTGCCGGAGCCCGGGCCGGGCCCCGGGCCGTCCCAGCATCCCGATCAGCGCGGCCGTGGTCCCCGCGACCGCCACCGCCTCGGTCAGGCTCAGCACCTGCCCTGGCGCCGACCCGGACGCGGTCACCAGCAGTGCGGCCAGCCCGGCAAGCGTCAGGGCCGTACCCCGCCACTCGGTCGCGCTGACCCGTCGCCCGGCCGCCCGCGCCCCCATCGGCACCGCGGCGACCAGGGTGAGCGCACCCAGCGGCTGTACGACGGTGAGCGGGCCGTACTTGAGGGCCACGACGTGCAGCAGGGCCGCCCCGGCGTTGAGCCCGACCGAGGCCCACCAGGCGCCCGAAGCCAGCAGCCGCAGCATGCCGGTGTCGCCGCTGCGGGCGGCGAGCCGTTCCTGGGCGACCGCCGCGGCCGCGTAGGCGACGGCGGAGACCATCGAGAGGGCGACGGCGACGAGGGTGGCGGTCATCGGCCCGCTCCGACCAGGATGTTCTCCTCGGCCGGACCGTCGGCCGGGCGGCCTTGGGCCGGGCCGACCCGGGCCGGTACGAGCGTGTCGGCGCCGCGGCCGGCGGTGCTGACGGTCCGTTGCGGTCGGTGGATCAGCGCGAGCGCGAGACCGAGCATGGCGGTCGCGACGATCGCGTCGAGCCAGTAGTGGTTCGCCGTCCCCACGATGACCAGCAGCGTCACCAGCGGATGCAGCAGCCACAGCCAGCGCAGACGCGACCGGGTTGCGGCGATCAGGCCGACAGCCACCATCAGGGCCCATCCGAAATGCAGTGACGGCATCGCCGCGAACTGGTTCGAGAGATGGTCCGAGGACGGCGGGCCGTACACCGAGGGGCCGTACACATGCGCGGTGTCGACGAGACCGGTGGCGGCCAGCATCCGCGGGGGCGCCAGCGGGAGGACGAAGGGCAGCACCAGGGCTGCCGAGGTGACCGTGGCCAGGACCCGGCGGGCCCACACGTAGTGCGCCGGGCGCCGCAGGTACAGCCAGACCAGGAAGGCCACGGTGGCGGGGAAGTGGACGGTCGCGTAGTAGGTGTTCGCGATGTGCACCAGCGTGTCGCTGTGCAGGAGGAGGGACTGCACCGAGCCCTCGCCCGGCAGGTGGAGCGCCCGCTCCAGGTCCCACACGCGATGGGCGTTGTGGAGGGCCTCGCCGGTGTGCCCGGTCGCCAGCTGCCGGCCGAACTTGTAGACGAGGAAGAGCCCTGCGACGAGCAGGAACTCACGGACGAGCGGAGGCCGCGCTATCGCGTCGGTCTCTCCCTCTGCAGGCTCGGTGCGGGCATTCATCCCCCGGCCCCTTCGCTGACGTGGTGCTTGTGGCGGTACGAGTCGAGACCTCTGGCGCGGCCGGAACTCATCGATACGCCTCCGTCCCGAAACGAAAGCGTTCCGATACGGCAGTGTACCGATACGTTGGCGTTCCGGTACACTGGCGTATCGATTGAGGTACGACACACTGGATTCAGGGAATAGAGCGGGACTCGAGTGAAGGGACGAGCCAGATGACGTCGCAGGCCGCGGACGGACCGGAGACGGTCGCCGCCTCGCGCCGCTCCAAGATCACGCCCGAGCGTGAGCGGGAGTTCTTCGACGCCGTGCTCGAACAGATCCGGGAGTGCGGGTACGACGCCGTCACGATGGAGGGGATCGCCTCCAGCACCCGCTGCAGCAAGTCGACCCTCTACCGGCAGTGGAAGACGAAGCCCCAGTTCGTCGTGGCCGCCCTGCGCTCCCGTCGCAAGGCCCGCTTCGGCGACATCGACACCGGGTCGCTCGCGGACGACCTGCGCGAGGCCGCGCGGGCCGTGGGCCGGTGGTCACTGAACGACACCAAGCTGCTGCAGGCGCTCGGACACGCCGTCACCCAGGACGCGGACCTGGCCAAGGCGCTGCGCGAGGCGCTCGTGGAGCCGGAGATCGTCGCGCTGAAGGAGATCCTGCGGCGCGGGGTGGAACGCGGCGAGATCGCCGGCGACCATCCGGCGCTGGAGTACATCCCGGCCCAGATGTTCGGCGTCGTGCGCGCCCGGCCCGTCGTGGACGGAGAGTACGCCGACCCCGCATACCTGGTCCGTTTCGTGGAGGCCGCCGTGCTGCCGGCGCTGGGCCTCACCTGAGACTCAGGCCGCCGTCCACGGGATGACTGGACGGTGACCTGATCGCGCCGCACCGTGGGGACGGGGGCGGCGCGCACCCCCCGGCCGGGTGGGACTCCTCTTGAGCGGAGGGAGTCCCGCCCGGCCGACTTCTCTCCGGGGCGGTGTCAGACCGTCTGGCCGTTGCCGTTGCCGCTGCCGGTCGACACTTTGATGCCCTTGGTGACCGTGTCGATGACCGACTGCTTCTCGCCGACGTCGACACCGAAGCGGACCACCACGATCTGGGCGGCGTTCGCGGGCGAGGGGAACGCGAGCGACTCGACATAGCCGTCCGAGCCCTTGCTGGTGACCGCCTTCCAGCGGACCAGGTAGCCCTTCTGCCCGGCGACCGTCACCGCCTTGGACTCCAGTTCGTCGTGCAACGTGATCGAACCGTAGGTCTTGCCGCCGTAGGACTCCTCGGCGTTCGCCTTGATGTCGGCCTTCGCGACCGCCTCGGCCGTGGCGCCGGGGGTGCCCAGAGCGAGGGCCGGCGCCGAGTACGCGCCGCCCTTCGAGCAGGGCTTGGAGGGCTCCCCGGGGCACTTGTAGGAGTCGTTGGACGTGATCTGCGCGCCCGCCTGGAGCTGCTGGCCGTACCAGTCGTCCGGGATGGGCAGGCTGATGCCGCTCACCGCGTCGGTCACCGAACCGCTGGTGATCTTCGGCGCCTCGGACTGGCCGGGTGTGGGCGAACCGGGACCGCCCGACCCGCCCGACGAACCGCCGTTGCCGCCGTTCGAACCGCCCTGCCCACCGGGCCCGCCGCCCTGACCGCCCGGCCCCTGCGAGCTCGCGCTGCCGCCGCCCGAGCTGCCGCTGTCCGTCAGCGCCCACACGCCCACACCGATGCTCGCCAGCACCGCAACGGCCACCGCGACGGAGATGCCCGTGCGGAGCCCGCGTCGCGGGGAGGCCGGTGGTTGCGCGGGAAACGCCGGATAGGCCGGATACGCCCCTTGAGTTGCGTATGGCGGACCGGCCCCGGGCCCGGCCGTCGGCGACTGCGCCGGGGGACCCCATACGGCGGCCGACGCCGCGGGGCGGGTCTGGTCCGTCCATGCGTTGCCGTCCCACCAGCGTTCGCCGGCGGGACCCTCACTCGTCTGCCCCGGGTCGGGATACCACCCGGGAGGAGTCACCTGCGTCATGCCCCCACCGTATGAGGCGTCGGTGAAAGCGGGATGAGAGGATCCGGACTTCAGCCGAGGATCAGCCGCACGGGCGGCTCCGTGACCGGTGCCGGAAGCCGCAGGCCGCCCCGCCCGGGCGTGATCGAACCGAGCACGCCCGGGTGCCGCGCCCCGGTGCTCGCGGGCTCGGTGCCCGGCAGACCGTGCCAGGTCAGGAACCCGAGCACCGCGAAGGCGTACGCCTCCTTCGCGTCCGCCGCCAGCCCCAGCTCGTCGGACGTGCGCACCGCCACCCCGGGCAGGCGCTCGCCCAGCATCCCCATGAGCACCGGATTCCGGGTCCCGCCACCGGACGCGATCACCTCGGTGGCGCCGAGCGCGCGCACGGCGTCCGCGACCGTCCGGGCCGCGAGCATCGTCAGCGTGGCGACCACGTCCTCGGCCCTGAGCGTCCCGAACCCGGCCGGCGCGTCCCGCAGATACCCGAGGTGGAACAGTTCCTTTCCGGTCGTCTTCGGTGCGGGCAGCGCGTAGTACGGCTCCGCCAGCAGCCGCTCCAGCAAGGGCTCGTGGACGCTGCCGCGACCGGCCAGGGCCCGTCGACGTCGTACGCGAACCGGCCGCCACTGAACCCCTTGGCCGCCGCGTCGATCAGTGCGCACGCGGGCCCGGTGTCGAAGGCCGTGCCGTCGGGTGCGGTGAGGTTGGCGATACCGCCGAGGTCGAGGGCGACGGGGGCGCCCGGACGGCCGCGCAGCCACAGCAGGTCGACCAGGCTCACCAGGGGGCGCGCCCTGTCCGCCGGCGGCGATGTCGCGTGGCCTGAAGCCGGCGACCACGGGCAAGCCGGTCGCCTCGGCGATCCAGGCGGGCTGCCCGAGCTGCAGCGTTCCGTGCACCGTGCCGCCGTCCGTCCAGTGGTACACGGTCTGCCCGTGCGAGGAGACCAACTCGGCCTGTCCGTCGTGCAGTTCACGGTTCGCCCGGGCGGCCGTCGCCGCGAAGGCCCGCCCGATCCCCGTGTCGAGCCGGCACACCTCCGCGAGCGACGTGGCACTCGGCGGCAGCGCGGCCGTGATCGCCGCCCGCAGCTCCTCGTCGTACGCCTCGCTCACCATCCCCAGCGGCCTCAGGACGAGGCTGTCGCCGACAAGGCTCAGGTCGGCCGCCGCCGCGTCGATGGCGTCGTAGGACGTGCCCGACATCAGACCGATGACCCGCATCCGATCAACTCGCTTTCCATTTCGGTGCCTTGGTGGCGAGGGGAGGCACTCACCGCGTGTGTCGCCCCGCGTGTCGCCCGTGTTGCCCTTGGGGATGTCGACGTTCGTCGTCCGATCGGCGGTTGCCGTGCGGGGTGTGGTCCGGGCTCCTTGTCGCGCTCAGGTCCGATGGCCTGCTTTCAATGAACGGGTCTTCCTTTTCGGTGCCCTGGTGAAGGCGAGGGTGCTCACCGCGCAGGTCGCCGCCGCGTAGTACCCGGGGATGTCGGCGTTCCCCGTCCGCTTCACGGATGGGCAGCACGATCACCAGGATCAGCACCGGACGGCGGCCGATCCGGTCACCGAGCCGCCCGAACAGGGCCGCCCCGACGGGCCGGAGGGAGAACGCCAGCGCGAACGACGCGTACGTCCTCACCAGAGCCTCCGCCTCCCCGCCGCCCTCCGGTGTGAAGAAGCGTGCGGCGATGACGGTCGCGAAGCAGCCGTAGACCCCGAACTCGTACCACTCGACGAAGTCGCCCACCGAACCCGCCGCCAGAGCCCTTACCGTGGACGCATCCCGCACCGCCCGGCGTTGTCCGAAAAACAGCGTCATTTCAGCGCCTTTGACTGTCAATTACCTTCACACACGCAGATCACGGGCTCCAGGCGTCGCCCGCCTGCACCTACTGTCACCCATCACGGCAACAGGTACGCGGACCGGCCTCCACTTCCGCGAGAGGACGGCTACGCTCGAGATCTGTACGTCGTTCGGGCGACTTGGGGAGGTAATGGGATGACGGAGGTCCGGCCCACGGAGGCCACCTCGGCCTCCCTGTGGGAGCGCGACGAGGAAGTCGCCGCCGTCGTGCAGGCGGTCGAGAACCTGTGCGCCGACCGCTCGTCCTCGGGCAGCCTGCTGGTGATCCGCGGCGAGGCGGGAATCGGCAAGACCGCCCTGCTGGCCGAGACCCGCCGCATCGCCGAACGGCGCGGCTGCACCGTGTGGTCGGCCCGCGGCGGCGAGACCCTCAGGTCCGTCCCCTTCAACGTGGTGCGCCAGCTGCTGCAGCCCGCACTGGTGTCACTGCTGCCGGAGGAGGGACGCGAGTACCTCGGCGACTGGTACGACATCGCCGGCCCGGCCCTCGGCCTCACGGAGCCCGGCGAACGCCAGGCCGACCCGCAGGGTGTGTGCGACGGCCTCGTCGCCGGGGTGCGCCGACTGGCCCGCCGGGACTATCCACTGGTCCTGCTGATCGACGACGCGCACTGGGCCGACGGGGAGACGCTGCGCTGGCTCGCCGCGTTCGCCGAGCGGCTCGACGACCTGCCCGTCCTGGTCGTGGTGGCCAGGCGGCCCGGCGAGGTCAGCGGCGAGAGCGCCCGCCACCTCGAAGCCGTCGCCGCCGCCGCGGGCGGCCCCGACGCCACCCTCAGCGCCCTCACCCCGGACGCCACCGCCGGCCTCACCCGCGCCACCCTGGGCGCCCACGCCGACGCCCCGTTCTGCCGCGAGGTCTGGGCCGTCACCGGCGGCAACCCGTACGAGACCGTGGAACTCCTCGCCAAGGTCCAGGACAGCGAGCTGGAGCCGACCGAGAGCGCCGCCGCCGAACTGCGCGCCCTCAACCGCGCGGCCCGCGGCGGCGGTCTCGTCGCCCGCCTCGAGGAACTCGGCATCGACGCCACCCGGTTCGCCTGGGCGGCCGCGATCCTCGGCACCGGCATCTCCGTCGGCCTGGTGGCCAGGCTCGCCACCATGGACCACGGCGACGCGGTGCGCTGCGCCGAACTGCTCAAGGACGCCCGCATCCTCACCGAGCCCGACCCGGCGAGCGCCCAAGCCGCCGACGGCGAGCTGGAGTTCGTGCATCCGCTGATCGCATCCGCCGTATACAACTCCATCCCGGACGCCCTGCGCACCGCCATGCACGGCATCGCCGCCCAGGTCGTCTCGGACTCCGGACTCGGCGCCGCCATGGCCTCCCGGCACCTCCTCCAGGTGCACCCGGACGACGACGAGGAACTCGTCGAGCAGCTGCGCGAGGCCGCCCGCGAACACCTCGCCGTCGGCGCCCCGGACGCGGCCCGCCGCTGCCTGGAGCGCGCCCTGCTGGAACCGCCGACCGCCGATGTCCACGCGCGCGTGCTCTACGAACTCGGCTGCGCCACCCTGCTCACCGCACCCTCCACCACCATCGGCCACCTGCAGTCCGCGCTCGGGATGCCGGGCCTCGACGGCCACACCCGTGTCGACGCCGTCTTCCGCCTCTCCCAGGCACTCCTCCACAACGACCAGCTGGAGGAGGCCGTCCGCACGGTCGAGGCGGAGGCCGCACGGCACGAGGCGGGCCCCGCCAGGTTGCGGCTGCAGGCCGTGCAGTACATGTGGGAGGGCATCCACGCCGGTGAGTCGACCTCGCCCGGTCGCTCCCGGCGCCTGGCCGACCTCGCCCGCACCTGCACCGGCCGCGACAACTCCGAGCGCGCCCTGCTCATGCTCCGCGGCTTCGACGCCCTGATCCAGGGCGAGAACGCCGAGGAGGTCGTCGAACACTGTGACCGCGCCCTCGTCAACGGCCGCCTCGCACCGGGCCTCGGCTGGACCGACACCGAGTGGGGCATCGAGCTCCTGCTGATGCTCGCCAACTCCTACGCCTACAGCGACCGCCTGGACCGCGCCGACGCCCTCTACAACGAGGGCCTGCGCGCCTACGAATCGGCCGGCTGGAGCGGCGGCCACCTCTCCCTCGCCCACGCCTACGTCGGCCTCGGACACCGCAGGCGCGGTCGGCTCCGTGAGGCGGAGGCGTCCCTGCGCGAGTCACTGCGCATCGCCGAGCGCGTCGGCCGCCGTCTGCCCCTGTACTGGACGGCCACGTGCAACCTCGTGGACGTCCTGCTCGCCCGCGGCCATGTCGAGGAGGCCTGGGCGATCGCCGAGCAGTACGGCTTCGCACCTGCCTACCCGTCCACCATCGTGCTGCCGGACCCACGGTCGGTGCGCGGCAGGCTGCTGCTCGCCGTCGGCCGCACCAAGGACGGCATCAACGAACTGGAGGAGGCCGAGAAGGCGGCCACCGCGCGCGGCCACCACAACCCGGTCGTCGTCCCCTGGGCTCTCGACCTCGCCCGTGCCCTCGCCACGGAGGATCCGGCTCGCGCCGCCCAGCTCGCCACGGACGCCCGTCGGCAGGCCGAGCGGTTCGGCACGGACACGGCCATCGGTGAGGCGCTGAGGTGTGCCGCGGCGCTGGAGACCGGGCAGCGGTCGGTGCGGCTGGCTTCGCAGGCAGTCGCGTATCTGGAGGCCTCGCCCTGCCAGTACGAGCATGCCGCGGCCCGCGTCGAGTACGGCATCGCCGCACGGTCGGTCGCCGAGCTCAACCGGGGTCTGGCGCTTGCTCGTTCGTGCGGTGCGGATGGATTGGTGACGCAGGCGAGGGAAGTGCTGGAGAACGGGCGAGGGCTGCGCTGATCGGCACAGCGCAAAACGACACAGCCCCGCGCGCGTCAAAGGGCGCTACAGCGACAGCAGTTGGTCTGTGACCGTCGACAGGCGTTTCTGCAGTTCGTGGTCGTACGTCGACTCGTGCGCCCTCGACGGGCGCGCGCCGTCGAAGTAGCCGCCCGTGCCCCGGTCCTGGGTCGCGAGGGCCAGCACGCCTGGCGCCCCGTCGGCGACCGTGTTCCAGGGGGTGACGCCGCCCTCGCGCACCATCGCCGTGTCCATGAAGGTCGCCGGGTGCAGGACGTTCACCGAGACGCCGGTGTCCGCCAGCTCTTCGGCAAGGGCGAACGTATGGGCCGCCAGGGCGAACTTGGCGCGGCAGTACGCCGCGAAGCCGTCGTAGCCGCGCCGGAACTCGACGTCGTCGAAGGCGAGGGGCTCCTGGCCGACCGAGCCGACGTTGACGACGCGCGCGGGAGTGTTCGCGCGCAGCACAGGCAGCAGGGCGCGGGTCAGGACCACCGGCGCCAAGTAGTTCACGGCGAACCGGAGTTCGTGTCCGTCGGTGCTCAGCTCGCGCCCGGTGCCGGGCGCGCCCGCTCCGACGCCCGCGTTGTTGATCAGCACATCGAGGTCGGGATGTGCCTCGGCGACCTGCGCGCCCAGCTCGCGCACCTGCGTCAGCGAGGCCAGATCGGCGACGAACGGCTCGGCGTCGCCCCCGGCGCGCAACTCGGCGACCAGCTCACGGGTCCTGACCGGGTCGCGGCCGTGGGCGAGGACGACATGGCCGGAGCGGACCAGCTCGAAGGCGACGTAGCGGCCGAGGCCGGAGGTGGAGCCGGTGATCAGGATGGTGGACATGCCTCCACCGTAGGCACGCGGGGGAGGCATGTGCGAGGTGCTGCTGAAGCTACGACCAGCAGGGTCACCCTCAGAGGTCGTCGTCCTCCGCAAGCACCCGCTGGGCGGCCGCGAACGCCGAGTTCGCCGCCGGGACCCCGCAGTACACGGCCGTCTGCAGCAGCACCGCACCGATCTCCTCGGGCGTGAGGCCGTTGCGCCGCGCCGCCCGCACGTGCATGGCCAGCTCGTCGTAGTGCCCGTGCGCGACCAGAGCCGTCAGCGTGATCATGCTGCGTTCGCGGCGTGAGAGGGTCGGGTCGGTCCAGATCTCGCCCCAGGCGTAGCGCGAGATGAAGTCCTGGAAACGAGCGGTGAAGGGCGTCTGCCGGGCCTGCGCCCGGTCCACGTGCGTGTCACCGAGCACCTCGCGCCGCACCTCCATGCCCCGCTTGGCGCCCCCGCCGAGGTGCGTACGGAGGGCCGTCAGCACGGCCTGGGGGCACTGGGCCGGTGCCAGGTGCGCGGCCCCGGGGAGCTCCACGAGCGCGGCCCCCGGCACCGCGTCCGCGATCTCCCGCAGATGGGGCGGCGGGGTCGCCCTGTCCTCGCGCCCGGCGATCAGCAGCGTGCGCACGGAGATCTCCGCGAGCCGGTCGCGCACGTCGAAGGCGGCCAGGGCGTCACAGCAGGCGGCGTACGCGTCCGGGTCGGCGTCCCGCTGGTCCCGCACCAGCTCCGGCACGGTGAAACCGGGCGTGAACCACCGGGCGTCGGCGCTCTCCACGAGCGACCCCACCCCTTCGCGCCGCACCAGCTCGGCCCGCTCCTCCCACGGCTTCGAGCCGTTGAAGTGCGCCGAGGAGCAGATCACGGCCAGCGACGACAGCCGCTGCGGGTGATGCAGGGCGAGATGCAGGCCGACGGCACCGCCGAGGGACACACCCGCGTACGCGAACCGCTCGATGCCGAGCGAGTCGGCGAGCGCGAGCACCAGGTCGGCGAGGTCACCGACGGTCGCGCCCGGGCCGATCAGTCCGGGCGCCGACCGGCCGTGCCCCGGCAGGTCCCAGCGCACCACGCGGTGGGTGATGGACAGCTCGGGCGCCACCTTGTCCCACAGGGCGTACGACGTACCGAGCGAGGGCCCGAGCAGCAGCGGCGGAGCGGAAGTGGGCCCCTCGGCACGGTGGTTGAGGAGTTTCTCGGTCAACGTCGCTCCAGAGCACGGTCGGTGAGGGCTCCGGCGGAGCCGGTGTAACGGGCGGGATCGGTGAGCTCGGTGAGGTGGACGTCCTTCAACTCGGGCTCCTCGGCAAGCAGTTCGTGCAGGGGGCGGCACTCCGAGTAGGTGCGCCGGGCCAGCTCGGTCAGCAGGGTTTTGGCGCGGGCGCGGCCCAGCACGGAGGCCAGCTCCGCCGACAGCCGCTCCGAGACGATCAACCCGTGGGTGAGGCCCAGGTGTTCACGCATCACCTCCGCGTGCACCCGCAGCCCTTCGGTCAGTTCGGCGGCGTCCCGGGCGGCACCACCGACCAGACGCAGCAGATCCCTGAGCGGCTCCCACTCGGCGTGCCAGGCCCCCGCCGGACGCTCGTCCTCGGCGGTCATCGACCCGTACAGCGTGGCCGCGAGCTGCGGCGCCCGCCGAGCCGCGGCGACGATCAGCGTGGACCGTACGGGATTCGCCTTGTGCGGCATGGCGGAGGAGCCACCCCCACTGCCCTCCGTGACCTCGGCGATCTCGGTGCGCCCGAGGACGAGCACATCCGTCGCGACCTTGCCCAGGGCCCCTGCAGTGAAGGCCAGGCAGCCGGCGAGATCGGCGACCGGTGTGCGGAGGGTGTGCCAGGGGAGGAGCGGTGCGTCGAGGCCGAGTTCGCGGGCGAATGCCGCTGTGAGGTCCACGGTGTTCCGGCTGCCGTAGGCGGTGAAGGCCGCCAATGTCCCGGCCGCACCGCCGAGTTGGACGGGCAGAGCGTCCCGTACCCCGATGACTCGGTCGCGCGCGTCGAGCACCAGCGACCGCCAGCCGGCCGCCTTCAGCCCGAACGTCGTCGGTACGGCGTGCTGGGTGAGCGTCCGTCCCGGCATCGCGCTGTCGCGGTGGCCGGCCGCCGACCGGGCCAGTGCCCGTTCGGTGCGTGCGAGGTCGGCGAGGATCAGGCCCAGGGTGCGCACGGCGACCAGCATCGTCGCCGTGTCCATGATGTCCTGGCTGGTCGCGCCCCGGTGGACGTAGGGCCCGTACTCCTCGCCGACCGCCTTCGTCAGATCGGTGACCAGCGGGATGACGGGGTTGCCGCCCGAGCGGGCGCGCTCGGCGAGGGAGCGTACGTCGAAGCGGCCGGCGTGCGCCGCATCGGTGATCGCGGTCGCCGCCTCGGCCGGGACGAGATTGCAGGCTGCCTGGGCCCGCGTGAGCGCGGCCTCCGCGTCGAGCAGGGCCTGCAGATACGCCGTGTCGGCCGTAGCGGACGCGGCGGGAGAGCCTGCCCACCCGGGGGCGAGCAGGCCGGCGTCGTCAGGATCGACTGGGGGAGTCACCGGAACTCCAGGAAGACCGTCTCGCCCTCGCCCTGAAGGCGGATGTCGAAACGGTACGTGCCCCTGCCCTCGTCCTTCGCGACCAGCGTCTCGCGTCGCTCCTCGTCCAGAGCGGCCAGCAGCGGGTCGGCGGCGAGTGCCGCCTGGTCACCGGGCAGATAGATCCTGGTGAACAGGTGCACCAGCAGCCCGCGCGCGAACACGCACACGCTGATGTACGGGGCGCTCCGCCCGCGCGCGCCCGGACGCAGCGTCCGCGCGTACCAGTGGCCGTTGGCGTCCGTCTGGATGCGTCCCCAGCCGGTGAACTCCACGCCGTTGCGGCCCAGATAGCCGCCGGTCGCGGGGTCGCGCCGGATCGAGCCGTCCGTCTGCGGGATGTTGCCGTCGGGGTCCGCACCCCACAGTTCCACGAAGGCGTCGGGCAGGGGCTTGCCCTCACCGTCGTACACGTACCCCTCGACGGTGACCGTGTCAGGGTGTCCGACCGGGGCGATGTCGCCGCCGCCGGGGAAGGGCAGGGCGTGGCCGTAGAAGGGGCCGACCGTGTGCGACGGGGTCGGCAGGACGGTCTCCGGACGGCTCGTGTCGATCTTCGTCATGGCAGGTCAGCGTCCTTCTTCGATCCAGGTGGCGTGCGGCCCGTCGAGCACGATGTCCCAGTGGTAGCCCATCGAGAACTCCGGCACCGACAGGCTGTGGTCGTAGGTCGCCACCAGCCGCTGCCGGGCCGCGTCGTCGGTCACCGACTGGATGATCGGGTCGTACGGGAACAGCGGGTCGCTCGGGAAGTACATCTGCGTCACGAGCCGCTGCGTGAACGCCGAACCGAAGAGAGAGAAGTGGATGTGGGCCGGCCGCCACGCGTTGAGGTGCTGACGCCACGGGTACGGGCCCGGCTGCACGGTCGTGAAGTGGTAGTGCCCTTCGGCGTCGGTCAGTGTGCGGCCGACGCCCGTGAAGTTCGGGTCCAGCGGGGCGTCGTGCTGCTCTCGCTGGTGGGCGTAGCGGCCCGCCGAGTTCGCCTGCCAGACCTCGACCAGCTGGCCGCGGATCGGGCGCCCGTCCCGGTCGAGGAGCCGGCCGGAGACGGTGATGCGCTCACCGATCGGTTCGCCGGTGTGCTGGCGGGTGAGGTCGTTGTCGATCTCGGTGATGTCCCGCTCGCCGAAGGCGGGGGAGGCCAGCTCCACCAGCTCCGGGTCCTTGCTGACGTCGATGGAGACCGGCGGCTGTTGGGGGTGGCGCAGGACGGAGGAGCGGTAGGGCGCGTAGTCGCGGCGCGGCTGGTGCTCTACGGGCGCGCCGTCGGCGATCCGCTTCTCGTACGCGGCGTGCTCGGCCGCGATCTCCTGGTCGATGTCGTGCTGGGTGAGAGTCATGGGAGTTCCTCGGGGGTTCCGCGGGGGTTCTCAGCGTTCGAGGACGAGGGCGAGGCCCTGGCCGACGCCGATGCAGAGGGTGGCGACGCCGGTGCCGGAGCCACGGCGGGCGAGTTGGTGGGCGACGGTGCCGGCGAGGCGGGCACCGGAGGCGCCGAGCGGGTGACCGAGGGCGATGGCACCGCCCTGGGGGTTGAGGATCGCCGGGTCGAACTCGGGCCATTCGGCCACGCAGCCCAGCACCTGGGCGGCGAAGGCCTCGTTCAGTTCCAGGACGGACAGGTCGGCGAAGGTCCTGCCCGCCTTGGCGAGGGCGCGGTTGACGGCTTCGACGGGGGCGAGGCCGAAGTAGTGCGGGTCGATCGCCGAGACGCCGGTGGCCGAGACGCGGGCGAGGGGCTCGCGGCCGGTGGCCTTCAGACCCTCCTCGTCGACGAGCAGCAGGGCCGCCGCACCGTCGTTCAGCGGCGAGGCGTTCCCCGCGGTCACCGTGCCGTTCTCGGTGCGGAAGGACGGCTTGAGCTTGGCCATCGCGGTCAGGGAGGCATCCGCGCGCACCGACTCGTCGGCGCTGAGGACGACCGGGTCGCCCTTGCGCTGCGGGATCGTCACCGGGGCCAACTCGGCGTCGAACAGGTCCTGTTGCTGAGCGGCCGCCGCCTTCTGGTGGGAGGCGAGCGCGAACTCGTCCTGCTGCTCCCGGCTGATCTTGTGCTTGTCGGCGATCAGCTCGGCCGACTCGCCGAGCGGGATGGTCCACTGCGGGTCCATCGCCGGGTTGACCATCCGCCAGCCCAGGGTGGTCGAGTACAGCTCGGTGTGGGCGGCGGGGAAGGGCCGGTCATTCTTGGGCAGGACGTAGGGGGCACGGGTCATCGACTCCACACCACCGGCCACGGCGATGTGGGCGTCGCCGACGGCGATGGCGCGGGCCGCCTGGATGACCGCCTCCAGGCCGGAGGCGCACAGGCGGTTGACGGTGACGCCCGGGACGGAGGTCGGCAGGCCGGCGAGCAGGGCGGCCATGCGGGCGACGTTACGGTTCTCCTCGCCGGCGCCGTTCGCGTTGCCGAAATACACGTCCTCGATCCGGGAGGGGTCCAACTCCGGTGTACGGGCGAGGAGTTCGCGCAGGGCGTGGGCGGCCAGGTCGTCCGGGCGGACGCCTGCGAGGCCGCCGTTGTAGCGGCCGATCGGGCTACGCACCGCCTCGACGATGTAAACCGTGTTCACAGCAGGTCCTCCGCGATCGTCAGCTTGGCGGCGGTCTTGGCGATGACGTCGTCGACGCGCACTCCGGGGGCGACCTCGGTCAACACGAGCCCGTCCGGTGTCACGTCGATCACCCCGAGATCGGTGATGATTCGGTTCACACACGCCTTGCCGGTGAGCGGCAGTGCGCACTCCTGAAGGATCTTCGCCGAACCGTCCTTGGCGGTGTGGGTCATCACCACGATGACCGTGCGGGCCCCGTGCACCAGGTCCATCGCTCCGCCGATCCCGGTGACCAGCTTGCCCGGGACGGCCCAGTTCGCCAGATCGCCCGTCGCCGAGACCTGCATCGCGCCCAGCACGGCCACATCGATGTGCCCGCCCCGGATCATCGAGAACGACAGCGCCGAGTCGAAGAAGGACGCGCCCGGCAACACCGTCACCGTCTCCTTCCCGGCGTTGATCAGATCCGGGTCGACCTGGTCGTCCGTCGGATACGGACCCGTGCCCAGGATCCCGTTCTCCGACTCCAGGATCACCTCCACGCCCGGCGGGAGATAGTTCGGGATCAGCGTCGGCAGACCGATGCCGAGATTCACGTACTGCCCGTCGGCCAGCTCCTGGGCGGCTCGCCCGGCCATCTGCTCGCGGCTCCAGGCCATCAGCTGCTCACCGTCCGCTGCTCGATCTTCTTGTCCGCCGCCTGCCCGGGAGTGAGGGCGACCACCCGCTGCACGAAGATCCCCGGCAGATGCACCTGGTCCGGGTCGATCTCGCCCGGCTCCACCAGCTCCTCCACCTCGGCGATCGTCACCTTCCCGGCCATCGCCGCCAGCGGATTGAAGTTCCGGGTCGACTTGTTGAACACCAGATTCCCGTGCCGGTCCCCGCGGGCGGCCCGCACCAGCGCGAAGTCGGTCCGGATGCCCCGCTCCAGCACGTACTCGGTGCCGTCGAACTCCCGCACCTCCTTGGGCGGGGAGGCCAGAGCGACGCCGCCCTCACCGTCGTAGCGCCAGGGCAGCCCGCCGTCGGCGACCTGCGTACCCACACCCGCGGGCGTGTAGAAGGCGGGGATGCCGGCTCCGCCCGCGCGCAGCCGCTCGGCGAGGGTGCCCTGCGGAATCAGCTCCACCTCCAGTTCGCCGCCCAGATACTGCCGGGCGAACTCCTTGTTGGCGCCGATGTAGGAGCCGGTCACCCGGGAGATCCGCCCCGCCGCGAGCAGGACCGCGAGACCGCTCTCCATCGCGCCGCAGTTGTTCGACACGACTCTGAGCCCGGCCACACCCCGCTCGTAGAGCGCCTGGATGAGCACGTTCGGCACACCGCTCAGCCCGAAACCGCCCACCGCCAGCGACGAGCCCTCCGGCACATCGGCCACCGCCTCACCGGCCGTGGCCACCACCTTGTCCATCCGCGAAGCCCCATCCCGTCCGAGCGCCCGGTCACGAGTTAATCAGGGCACTGAGTATTTCGGTGAACTTTCCTTCACGCTGTCACTGTCGCGGAGAAGCGTCAAGACCCCGGAGAACAAGAAGGTCAGAGGTGCGTGCAGGACCGGAGACAGTCGACAGGGCATCCAGGTATCGTTCAGTGCACCAACGAATTCGACCTCGGGAGCGCTCATGGCCGCGGTGGACCTCACCACCCACCCCGGGCACCTGGCCCGGCGGCTGCAGCAGGCCCACTACCTGCTGTGGAACACGATGGTCTCGGAGGAGATCACCTCGCCGCAGTTCGCGGTCCTGAACGCGCTCGTCGCCGAGCCGGGCCTGGACCAGCGCACGGTGGGCGAGCGGGTGGGGCTCGACCGGTCCACGATCGCCGAGGTGATCAGCCGGCTCGGCCGCCGCGGGCTGCTCGACAAGGTGCGCGACCCGCAGGACGGCCGCCGTTTCCTGCTGCGCCTCACCGACGACGGCGTGCGCACCCACCGCAAGCTGACCGTGCGCACGGCCCGGATGAACCAGGTCTTCCTGGCGCCGCTGTCCGCGAAGGAGCAGGCGGTCTTCTTCGATCTCATCCGACGGGTCGCCGACGCGGCCGAGGGGCTCCGCAACCCGGCGGAACCCCTCGTGGCGCAGGGGTGAGCGCACCGGGCTGATCACGAGGCCTGTGCCAGCACCACCCACACCTGGCCCTTCGCGAAGTTGACCGGCTTGCCGTCCTTCGTCGTGAAGTCCGTGCCGTCCGTGGCTTTCCCGCGTTCCCAGTTGACGTCGTGGACCCGCCCGTCGCGCAGGACCTGCGCCGTCCCGGAACCCACCGTCTCGGTGTAGGGCGTGTTGTTGCCGAGGACGTCGTGGAAGGCCGACTTGTGCATCTTCACGTACTGCACGACGACCGTCGCCGGGGTCACGCGCTTCCCGTCGGCCGTCACGGTGGGCGTACCGTCCATCGCCACCAGGTAGCGGTGGAGCTTCGCGGACCAGGTGAACGTGAAGCCGGCGGCCGGGTAGCGGACCGTGCGGGTGTTCGCCGGCTTGCCGCCCGCGGGCGCGGGGCCGTAGCGGAAGCCATTCGTGAGCGCGTCCGTGCCGGGCGCCCGCTTCATCAGACGGGCGGGGCGCAGATAGAGGTTGTGCGGTGCGGCCCTGCCGGCACCGCGGAAGTAGGCGTCGGACGCCTTCGCCGGCGGCTCCGGCTGCAGTGGCGCGTCGGCGATGAGCGGCAGCAGCTTGTGCTGCGCCCCGGAGAAGGCGAGGAGCGGGTCGTGGAACTGGCGCAACAGTTCAAGATCCGACTCACGGGCACTGCGCACCGGCCCGACGACCTTCGGCAGCGTGCCGGCGTACACCGCCATCAGACGGCTCAGCCCGCCCTCGACCTGTTCCGCGTACACGACGTCCGCCGCGTCGAGCCCGGTCTGGGGCCGGGCCCCGGGCGCGTTGTCGATCTTCACGGCGAGTACGGAGCCCTTGGCCCCCTTTTTCGCGGAGCCCTTGTCGACGGCGCTCTTGTGCGGGGCCGGGGATCCCGTCCGCCCGCGTCCGTCGTCCGCCGGACCGTGCCCTCCCGTGCAGCCCGCCGCAAGCACGGCCGTCACCGTCGCGGCCAGCACGGCCACCGTCATCGAAGCGCGTCGCGGGCGCGCCTTCCGTCTCATGCTCACCGTGGCACCACATCCCGTGTCAATGATTGTGCGCTTATACGTTCATTGGTGGCCATACCCGCTCGGTTCTGATTGCGCGCGTCGAATACGCCCATTGGCCCCTGAACCTGCTTCGGGATGCGGCCGCCCGGGTACCCGGGGCCGCACCGCAGGACCGCAGACACCGACGCGACAGAGGGAGTCCGACGCGATGAAGGCTGTGACCTGGCAGGGAAAGCGGGACATACGGGTCGAGGACATGCCCGATCCGAAGATCCAGGAGCCGACCGACGCGGTCATCCGCATCACCTCGACAGGGCTGTGCGGCTCCGATCTGCA
Source organism: Streptomyces sp. DF42 (assembly GCF_058267695.1). Lineage (NCBI taxonomy): Bacteria > Bacillati > Actinomycetota > Actinomycetes > Kitasatosporales > Streptomycetaceae > Streptomyces > Streptomyces sp. DF42. The sequence continues at coordinate 8,744,427 of NZ_CM177859.1, forward strand.
CCTGTACGAGGTGCTCACACCGTTCATGACACCGGGCGACATCCTCGGACACGAACCGATGGGCATCGTCGAGGAGGTCGGCGCGGGGGTTCCGGACCTCGCCGCGGGCGACCGGGTCGTGGTGCCGTTCCAGATCGCCTGCGGCGACTGCTGGATGTGCCTGACCGGGCTGCCGACGCAGTGCGAGACCACCCAGGTGACCAGTGAGGGCATGGGCGCCGCCCTGTTCGGCTACACCCGTCTGTACGGCGCGGTGCCGGGCGCCCAGGCCGAGTACCTGCGCGTGCCGCAGGCGCAGTTCGGCCCGATCAAGGTCCCGCACGGGCCGCCCGACGACCGTTTCGTGTACCTCTCCGACGTACTGCCCACCGCATGGCAGGCGGTCGAGTACGCGAGCGTCCCGGAAGGCGGCAGCGTCGCCGTGCTCGGCCTCGGGCCGATCGGTGACATGGCCTGCCGTGTCGCCCAGGTGCGCGGCGCCGGACAGGTGTTCGGGGTGGACCTGGTGAGCGAACGGCTGCGCCGGGCACGCGGGCGCGGCGTCGAGACGTTTGACCTCAGGAGCTTCGACAACGAGAAGGAGCTGGTCACGGCCATCCGCGACCGGACCGACGGCCGCGGCCCGGACGCCGTGATCGACGCCGTCGGCACCGAGGCCCACGGCAGCGCGGCCGCACGCCTGGCCCAGCAGGCCTCGGCCATGCTGCCCCGGAAGATCGCCGGGCCGTTCGCCGAGCGCTTCAGTATCGACCGGCTCGCCGCCCTGCACACCGCCATCGAACTGGTGCGCCGCGGCGGCACCATCTCGCTCAGCGGCGTCTACGGCGGCATGGCCGATCCGCTGCCGCTGCTGACCCTGTTCGACAAGCAGATCCAGATCCGCATGGGCCAGGCCAACGTGCGCCGTTGGAGCGACGAGATCCTGCCGTACATCACGGACGAGGACCCGCTCGGCGTCGACGACTTCGCCACCCACCGGCTGCCCCTCGCGGACGCGCCGCACGCGTACGAGATGTTCCAGCGCAAGCAGGACGGCGCGGTCAAGGTGCTGATGACGCCCTGAGTCACGCGGGGGAGTCAAGGATCTCGTCCAGGTCGTAGCGCACCGGCTCTTCCAGCTGCGCATAGGTGCAGCTCTCGGGGGTCCGGTCCGGGCGCCAGCGGCGGAAGCGCGCCGTGTGCCGGAAACGAGCCCCGTTCTCCATGTGGTCGTATGCCACCTCGGCCACCCGCTCCGGCCTCAGCGGCACCCAGGACAGGTCCTTCTTGCCCGACCAGCGGCTGGGGGCGCCGGGCAGCCGGGCCGTCTCGTGGGCGGCCTCGTCGGACCAGGCCGCCCACGGGTGGCCCGAGGCATCCTGAAGGCGCAGCGGCTCCAGCTCCTCCACCAGCTCCGCGCGCCGCTTCATCGCGAACGCGGCCGACACCCCCACATGCTGCAGGGTGCCCCTGTCGTCGTAGAGGCCGAGCAGCAGTGAGCCCACGACCGAGCCGCTCTTGTGGAAGCGGTAGCCCGCGACGACGACGTCCGCCGTGCGCTCATGCTTGATCTTGAACATGGCGCGCTGGTCCTGGAGATAACGCAGGGTGAGCGGCTTGGCGATCACACCGTCCAGGCCCGCTCCCTCGTACTGCTCGAACCACTGCCGCGCCACGTCGATGTCGGTCGTCGCCGGCGCCACATGGACCGGGGCCGTGACGCCCTCCAGCGCGCTGACCAGGAGGCCGCGCCGGTCGGTCAGGGACACGTCGAGCAGCGACTCGCCGTCCAGCGCGAGCAGGTCGAAGGCCACGAGCGACGCCGGGGTCTTCTCGGCGAGCATCCGCACCCGGGAGTCGGCCGGGTGGATGCGCTCGGTCAGCGCGTCGAAGTCCAGCCGCCCCTCCCGTGCGATCACGATCTCGCCGTCCAGCACGCAGCGCCCCGGCAACCGCTCCTTCACCGCCGTCACCAGCTCGGGAAAGTACCTGGTCAGCGGCTTTCCTGTACGGCTGCCCAGCTCGACCTCGTCGCCGTCGCGGAACACGATCGCCCGGAACCCGTCCCACTTCGCCTCGTACTGCATGTCCGGCGGGATCCTCGCCACCGACTTGGCGAGCATCGGCTTCACGGGCGGCATCACCGGGAGATCCATGCCTAGATTGTGCTCGCATGCGTGATGAATCGCCCGGTATGCGAGGTTTGCCGGGTGCGCTTACCGTGGCCGCATGGGCGAAGCGGTGGAACTGGAGGCGGCCGGCCGCACCGTCCGGCTGTCCAGCCCGGACAAGATCTTCTTCCCCGAGCGCGGTTTCACCAAGCTGGACCTCGCCCGGTACTACGTCGCCGTGGGCCCCGGCATCCTGCGCGCCCTGCGGGACCGGCCCACCACCCTGGAGCGCTACCCGGACGGCGTGACGGGTGAGAACTTCTTCCAGAAGCGGGCGCCCAAGAACATGCCCGACTGGATCCCGACCGCCCACATCACCTTCCCCAGCGGTCGCAGCGCGGACGAGATGTGCCCCACCGAGGAGGCCGCCGTCCTGTGGGCCGCCCAGTACGGCACCCTCACCTTCCACCCCTGGCCCGTGCGCCGCGACGATGTCGACCGTCCCGACGAACTCCGCATCGACCTCGACCCGCAGCCCGGCACCGACTTCGACGACGCCGTCCGCGCCGCCCACGAACTGCGCGCCGTCCTCCACGAGTTCGGCGGCCTGCGTGGCTTCCCCAAGACCTCCGGCGGCCGCGGCCTGCACGTCTTCGTGCCCATCGAGCCGCGCTGGACCTTCACCCAGGTCCGGCGCGCCGCCATCGCGGTGGGCAGGGAGCTGGAGCGGCGGATGCCGGAGCAGGTGACCATCAAGTGGTGGAAGGAGGAGCGGGGCGAGCGCATCTTCGTCGACTACAACCAGACGGCCAGGGACCGCACCATCGCCTCCGCCTACTCCGTACGTCCCCGCCCGCACGCCCCCGTCTCGGCGCCACTGAGCTGGGACGAGGTCGGGGTCGCCCATCCCCAGGACTTCGACATCGCGACCATGCCCGCGCGCTTCGCCGAACTCGGCGACGTGCACGCGGACATGGACGAGCACCGCTTCTCGCTGGAGGACCTGCTCGAACTCGCCCGCCGTGACGAGCACGACCACGGACTGGGCGACCTGCCCTACCCGCCGGAGTATCCGAAGATGCCGGGCGAGCCGAAGCGGGTGCAGCCGAGCAAGGCGAAGAAGGCCTCCCCGAAGAAGGCCTCCGCGAAGAAGGCGGACGCGAAGGAGGCACCTCCGGCCGAGGCGCCGCCGTCGGGTCCTACAGCTCCTTGATCCGGATGTCCCGGCAGGAGATCACGTCCGTCGTGCTGTGCACCTGCAGTCCGATGTCGCCGGAGTGGTGTGTGATGATCACGCACGGCGAGTGCTACCACACGTTCCATCTGCACGGACATCGCTGGGCCGACAACCGCACCGGCATGCCCACAGGCCCGGACGACCCCGGCCAGGTCATCGACACCAAGCGTGGGTCCGGCCGACTCCTTCGGCTTCCAGGTGCTCGCGGGGGAGGGCGTCGGGGCGGGCGCGTGGATGTACCACTGCCATGTCCAGAGCCACTCCGACATGGGGTGGTCGGGCTGTTCCTGGTGAAGAAGCCGGACGGCGCGATTCCGGGATACGAGCCCCACGAGCACGGGGCGGCGCACGGGCACTGACGGGCTCCGGCGGCCGCCCGCCGGGCCGAGAGCGCTTTCACCTCCTCGCCCACGCGGAGCTATCCTGATCCGCAGCCGCCAAGGAGGAGCCCGAAGTGACCGACACAGCGCCGCGCCCCACGCTGGAGGCCGTGGCCGCCCGGGCGGGTGTCTCCCGGGCCACCGCCTCGCGGGTGGTGAACGGCGGGGACGGCGTCAGGGAACTCCTCGTCGCCCGGGTCCGGCGCGCGGTGGAGGAACTCGGGTACGTGCCCAACCAGGCCGCCCGCAGCCTGGTGACGCGACGGCATGACGCCATCGCCGTGGTCATCGCCGAGCCGGAGGCCCGCGTCTTCGCCGATCCCTTCTTCGCGCTGCAACTCCGCGGCATCAGCAAGGAGTTGACGGCCCAAGACAACCAGCTCGTGCTCCTGCTCACCGAGGGCCGGGACGATCACGTCCGCGTCGGCCGCTATCTCGCCGGAGGCCATGTCGACGGCGCGCTCGTCTTCTCCCTGCACCTCGACGACCCGCTGCCCGGCCTGATCCAGCACGCCGGTGTGCCGACCGTGTTCGGCGGCCGGCCCGGCTGGAGCGACGGCCGCGGCGGTGCGGTGTACGTCGACTGCGACAACCGCGGTGGCGCCCGTGAGGCCGTACGCCATCTGGTGGGCCTCGGCCGCACCCGGATCGCGCACATCACCGGCCCCCTCGACCAGACGTCCGCGGCGGACCGGCTCGACGGGTTCCGGGACGTCATGGTCGACGCCGACCCCGAGCTGATCGTCGAGAGCGACTTCACCCCGGCCGGCGGTGAGCGCGCGATGCGGCAACTCCTGGACCGCCGGCCCGACGTGGACGCCGTGTTCGCCGCCAACGACCTCACCGCCGCGGGTGCACTGCGTGTGCTGCGTGAGCGAGGGCGCGGGGTGCCCGACGACGTCGCCGTGATCGGCTTCGACGACATGCTGCCGGTCGCCGAGCAGACCGATCCGCCCCTTACGACAGTCCGTCAGGACATCGAGGAGATGGGGCGGTTGATGGCCCGGCTGCTGCTGCGGCGCGTGGGCGCACGTGTCGGCGACGGGGCCGGGGAGCAGGGTGTCGCAGACGCGCCGTCCAGCGTGGTGCTGCCTACGACGCTGGTGCGGCGCGTCTCCGCGTAGCGCTCCGCTGGTGGGGTCGCGATGGGCCGTCTGTTGTCTGTGGGTTCGTGGTGGTTGGTCGCGTAGTTTCCCGCGCCCCTGCGGGGCTTTGGGCGTGGCGTGTCTCCTCGTGGGGTTCTGCTGGTGGGGTCGCGATGGGCCGTCTGTTGTCTGTGGGTTCGTGGTGGTTGGTCGCGTAGTTCCCCGCGCCCCTGCGGGGTTCTGGTGCGGCGCGCCTCCGCGGGGGAGCTGCGTATCGATACAGTTCCGCGCCCCTGAGGGGGCTCTGGTCCGGCGCGCCCCCGTGGCGGAGCCGGGCATCGGTTCAGTCCCGCTCCTGGGGGGACGCGCTCCTGATCACCGCGAACCTTGCGCCGTACGGGTCGGTGAGTTTGGCGATACTTCCCACTCCCTCGAAGGACGTGGCCGGCATGCGGACCTCGGCGCCCAGGTCCCGTGCCTTGGTCACGGTGGCCTCCGCGTCGGCGACCTCGAAGTACGGCAGCCAGTACGGGCTGTTCTCGATCGCGTCGTCGGCCAGGGGGACGATGCCGCCGAACATCGAGTCCTCGCCGCCCCCGGCGGGGTTGAGGGTGGTGTAGGTGCCCCCGGGGAAGGGCACCGCGGCCGTCTCCAGGCCGAGCGTCTCGTGGTAGAACCAGGCGGCCGCGGCGATGTCCGGGGTGTACAGCTCGACCCAGGTGAGGGTGCCGGTCTCGCTCGCCACGTCGACGCCCTTGGTCCGGCCCGGCTGCCAGATGCCGAACGGCACGCTCGCCTTGTCGGCGATGATCGCCATGTGGCCCTCGCCCATCACGTCCATGGGCCGCATGAGCACGCTGCCGTGCGCCTGCTCGGCAGCCTTGGCGGTGGCTTCGGCGTCCGCGCTCTGGAAGTACACGGTCCAGGACGGCGGGCCCTGCTCGGGCGTGGTCTGCATCCCGCCCGCCACGGTCTTGCCGTCCAGCTGGAAGAAGCCGTAACCACCGGCGTCGGGGCCGGCCGACTGGAATGTCCAGCCGAAGAGGCCGCCGTAGAAGGAGATGGCGCCATCGATGTCGGATGTGCCGACGTCGAGCCAGTTGGGAGCGCCGTTGACGAAACGGGTGGTGAGCATCTTTGCCCTCCTCGGAAGGGTCCCGTTCTCTGCACTGCCGAGTCTTGCACCGCCCACTGACAATCGCTGCCGGAACGGGTTTCGCCTCGTTCCGCGCGCCGCCGTGCGCCACAGTGCGTGAGGGCGGCACCATCAGGGTGGCCGCGGGCCCTGGGGTGCGGCGTTGATTCCGCGTTGATCGAACGTTTTTCGCCGCGCGCCACGATCTGGCTCATGCACATCGACACGATCACCCCGGCCGACCTCGCCTGGCAGGCCCAGGCTCTGTGCGCGCAGACCGGGGCGGACTTCTTCTTTCCCGAGCCGGGCAGCTCGGTGCGTGAGGCGAAGCGCATCTGCGGCATGTGTGAGATGCGGCCCACCTGCCTCGAGTACGCGCTGCGGAACGATGAACGCTTCGGCGTCTGGGGCGGACTGTCGGAGAAGGAACGACTGGAGCTCAGGCGCACGGCGCACTGACGCACCGCGTTCCGGAGGACGCCGTCGCCGCATCCGTACGCGACGACGAGGCCGGTACGCGCGCGCGTACCGGCCTCGTCGTCATCCGCAGTTGGTTGTGCCGTCAGCCCGCGGCGCGCGCCGCCATCCGCGCCTTGCGTGCCGCCAGCTTCTCGTCGAACTTCAGGGCCTCCGCGTCCAGGCCGCCCATGAACAGGCCGAGTTCCTCCTGCGCCGCGAGGCCCTCGGGGCCGAGGCCGTCGATCTCCAGGACCTTCAGGTGGCGCAGCACCGGCTGGAGCACGTCGTCGTGGTGGATGCGCATGTTGTAGACCTCGCCGATCGCCATCTGCGCGGCGGCCCGCTCGAAGCCGGGCATGCCGTGGCCGGGCATCCGGAAGTTGACGATCACGTCGCGCACCGCCTGCATGGTGAGGTCGGGTGCGAGCTCGAAGGCCGCCTTGAGGAGGTTGCGGTAGAAGACCATGTGCAGGTTCTCGTCGGTCGCGATGCGGGCCAGCATGCGGTCGCAGACCGGGTCGCCCGACTGGTGGCCCGTGTTGCGGTGCGAGACGCGGGTGGCCAGCTCCTGGAAGGCGACGTAGGCGACCGAGTGCAGCATCGAGTGACGGTTGTCCGACTCGAAGCCCTCGCTCATGTGGGCCATGCGGAACGCCTCCAGCTTGTCCGGGTCCACCGCGCGCGAGGCGAGCAGGTAGTCGCGCATCACGATGCCGTGCCGGCCCTCCTCCGCGGTCCAGCGGTGCACCCAGGTGCCCCATGCGCCGTCGCGGCCGAAGAGCGAGGCGATCTCGTGGTGGTAGCTGGGCAGGTTGTCCTCGGTGAGGAGGTTCACGACCAGCGCGATCCGGCCGAGCTCGGTGACCTTGGACTGCTCCTTGTCCCAGGCCTCGCCGTCCTCGAAGAGACCGGGGAAGTTACGTGCGTCCGACCACGGCACGTACTCGTGCGGCATCCAGTCCTTGGCGACCTTCAGATGCCGGTTGAGTTCCGTCTCGACCACTTCCTCCAGGGCGTACAGCAGCCGGGCGTCGGTCCAGGCGGAGGTGCTGCCGAGGTGCGGGGAAGTGATCGTCACAGGAGCTCCAGGGGACGTACGGCAAAGCGGAACAAACCGGCGAGCGGTGCCGGAACCTACGAAAGCGTAGGCTACGAAACCGTAGGTTACGTTGCCGTAGGTTAAGTGCCCTGTAAAGGTCCCTGATCAGGACATGTTTCCTGGGGCATCCAAGGAACTGCCGGAATCTCAGGGAGCGCAGGTCCGAGGGATGAACGGGTGAGTCGATCACCCATCAGGCGTAGAGGTCCCTCAGGCGGACCGAGAGGCATGTCACACAGCCCTCGAGCTTCTCGAACTCGCTGATGTCCACCACGACCGGCTCGTGACCGAGATCGGCGAGCAGTTCCGCCGTCTTCGGCGCGCTCGCCGCCATCAGCAGCTTGCTGCCCCCGAGGAGCACCACATGGGAGCCGGCCTCCTCGGGCACCGACAGGAAACGCGGGAACAGTGCCGGCCGGTCCACCTTGGGGATGTGCCCGATGACCGTCCCGTCGGGCAGCGCCGTGACCGCCGACTTCAGGTGCAGCACCTTGCTCACCGGCACGGCGACGACGCGCGCCCCCAGTGGCTCGAAGGCGGCCCGCAGCTGCTGCACGCCGGCCGCGTTCGTACGCCCGCCCCGGCCGACGTAGATCGTGTCGTCGATCTTCAGCACGTCTCCGCCGTCCAGGGTGCCCGGCTCCCAGATCCAGTTCACCGAGCAGCCGAGGCGTGCCACGGCCTCCTCGACCCCGGCCGTCTCGTCCCGCCGGGAGGAGGCGCCGGGCCGCGTGATCAGCGCGACGTTCCTGTACATGACGACCGTGTCCTCGACGAACACCGAGTCGGGGCAGTCGTCCTCCGGAGCCACCTCGACGGTCTCCCAGTCGTGGGTGCGCAGCGCCTCCACGTAGGCCTCCCACTGCTCCACCGCAAGACCGGCATCGACCTTCTCCCGCTCGACGTGTGTCACCAGACCCTCGGCGAGGCGCGGGCTGGGGCGGCGGACGAGGGCCTTCTTGCTGGGCACGAGGGGCCTTTCGTGTAGGCGGAACGGCGGACCGGGCCCTTGTGGGGCCCGGTCCGCCATCATGCAGCGCGGATCCATGGACACAAAACCCCCTGTTGCCAGGCTGTGCCCCTCCTGAGATGCGCTACCCCATCTCCTCCGGAGCCGTCTCCCGCAGCTCGCCGTCGAGCAGCAGCCACCGGGTGATGCCGATCGACTCAAGGAACGGCAGGTCGTGACTGGCCACGACCAGCGCTCCCTCGTAGGACTCCAGGGCCGTCGTCAGCTGCCGGACGCTCGCCATGTCGAGGTTGTTGGTCGGCTCGTCGAGCATGAGCAGCTGCGGTGCCGGCTCGGCCAGCATCAGCGCGGCCAGCGCCGCCCGGAAGCGTTCGCCGCCGGACAGCGTGTCCGCCTTCTGGTCGGCGCGGGCGCCCCGGAACAGGAAGCGGGCCAGTCGGGCCCGGACCCGGTTGTTGGTGGCGCCCGGCGCGAACCTGGCCACGTTCTCCGCGACGGACAGCTCGCCGTCGAGCACGTCGAGCCGCTGCGGCAGGAAGCGGAGCGGCACGTGCGCGTGCGCCTCGCCGGACACCGGCTCCAGCTCCCCGGCGATCGTCCGCAGCAGCGTCGTCTTGCCCGCGCCGTTGCGCCCGATCAACGCGACCCGCTCCGGGCCGCGCAGGTCGAGCCCGCCCGCCACGCGCGCCCCGTGGGCGAGCTCCAGGTCCATCAGGGTGAGGACCGTACGGCCCGGCGGTACGGCCGTGTACGGCAGGTCGACGCGGATCTCGTCGTCGTCCCGTACGGCGTCCACCGCGTCGTCGAGCCGCTCCTTGGCCTCGGTGAGCTTCTCCTCGTGCATGATGCGGTGCTTGCCCGCGGACTCCTGCGCCGCGCGCTTGCGTGCCCCCATGACGATCTTCGGCTCGCGCTTCTGCTCGAACATCTTCTGCCCGTACCGCTTGCGGCGGGCCAACTTGACCTGCGCGTCGACCAGTTCGCGCTTCTGCTTTCGGAAGTCGGCCTCCGCGACGCGCACCATCCGCTCGGCCGCCTCCTGCTCGCCGGCCAGAACCTCCTCGTATGCGGAGAAGTTGCCGCCGTACCAGGTGACCTCCCCGGAGCGCAGATCGGCGATCTGGTCGACCAGCTCCAGGAGTTCGCGGTCGTGGCTGACCACGATCATCACTCCCGGCCAGGACGCGACGGCCGTGTACAGCCGCCTGCGTGCGTACAGGTCGAGGTTGTTCGTCGGCTCGTCCAGGAGCAGGATGTCCGGGCGGCTCAGCAGTAGTGCCGCCAGCCGCAGCAGTACCGACTCACCGCCCGACACCTCTCCGATGGTGCGGTCCAACTCGATCTGGCCGAGCCCGAGTTCGCCGAGTGTGGCGAGGGCGCGTTCCTCCACGTCCCAGTCGTCGCCGACGGTCTCGAAGTGCTCCTCGGCCACGTCGCCCGCCTCGATGGCGTGCAGCGCGATCCGCTGGGCGGCGATGCCGAGCACCTCGTCGACGCGCAGGTGGGTGTCGAGCGTGACGTTCTGCGGGAGGTAGCCGACCTCGCCCGCGACACGGACGGTGCCGTCGGCCGGCGTCAGGTCACCGGCGATCAGCTTCAACAGGGTTGATTTCCCTGATCCGTTGACGCCGACGAGTCCGGTGCGGCCGGGGCCGAAGGCGATGTCGAGACCCTCGAAGACGGGAGTGCCGTCGGGCCAGGTGAAGGCAAGGGACGTACAAGTGATGGAAGTAGACATGTGGCCTCGCGGTTGCTTGATGCGGTCAGGGGCAAACGCGTATCGAGACACCGCAGACCAATGGCGGGAGAGGAGAGCCCTGAAGCACGAAGAAAAGCCCTGCTCCGTCAGGACGGCCCGACTGCCGAGGTCGCACGCGGCGGACACACCTCACGGGTGTGACGCGGTGTCTCAGGACCTCAGACGAGCAACGTCCCTCTCCAATCGACGGCAACAGAACCGCTATACACCGTAGGAGAGGGCCGGACGGCTGTCAACGAATTAACGTGATCCCCGATCCGCCCTCGCTAAGGAGGCCCCCGTGCCCTACGGCTCGCTCTCACTGCCCGCCCGGCTCTGTCTGCTGGCCTGGGACACGGAAAGGACCAAGGTCACCGGCGCCGCCCGCCTCCCCCAGCTGGTGCGGGCCGGTGCCCTCACCGAACTGGCCCAGCGCGGTCTGCTCACGGACGAGGACGGCATCGCCACACCCGTCGACATGGACTCCGCCACCGGGGATGTCGCCCTCGACGGCCTTCTGGAGCTGATCCGGGAGTCCCGGCCGCACCGGTGGCGAACGTGGGTGACCCTCCACGCGCGCGTGACCCTGGACGCCGTACGGGAGCAGCTGACCGCGCAGGGATATCTGCGGGCGGTCAAGAAGCGGGTCCTCGGGGTCTTCCCGAGCGTGGAGCACGTACTGGAGCAGCCCGCCGTCGTGGACGCGCTGCGCGAGGAGGCGCGGCAGGTGCTCGCGGGCCCGGTGCCGGTCGCCGAGGTCCGTGACCGGGACGCGGCCGTGGTCGCCCTGGCCGCCGCCGCGGAACTGCCCACGCTGATGCCGGCCGGCGACCGCGAACGCCACACGGCGCGCGTGGAGGCGCTGACCGAGCGGGGCGGAGCGGCGGCGCCCGCGCTGCGGAAGGTCGTCACGGAGGTGCACACGGCCCTGGTCGCGTCACTGACCGCGGTCGCGGTGGCGACCGGCGAGTGAGGCGCTCCCGGCGCCTTACGCGGACGGGCTCGACCACGGCGGGCTCAACGCCCTGCTGGGAGCGAGGTGCTGGGCGTTTCTGGTCAGGTCGGCGTTACGGGTTGCGCCCGAGGGGGCGCGGGGAACTGCGCGACCAGCCACGACGGCCCCGCAGTCGAGGGACGGCCTATCGCGCCCCACCAGCGGAGCGTCACGCCTCCCGCATCAGCTCCGCCAGATCGTGGTCCAGGTCCAGCTGCAGGTGCTCCAGGCCGACGGGGACCAGATTGTTCGCGGCGTCGAGGAAACGGCGAATCTCGTCCGAGTGGACGTGGACGACCGCGGTGCCCTCGGGGGCGTGGAACTCCAGGACGATGCGCTCGTAGCCGTACGGCCGCACACGCACGTCGCCGTGGCCCTCGGGCTTCTCCAGGCCGGCCGTGAGGAGTTCGCGCGAGAAGGTCCAGCAGACCTCCACGCCCTCCAGGGTGGCCGGGGCGGGGAAGGTCATGCGAATGGCGAACGGGTCGCGTCGGTCGTAGTGCAGCTTCGCCGGGATGCTCGACATACGAGGCGCGGCGGCGACGAGACGGGCCTCTACGGGCTGCTCGATGACGGTGGACAACGCCTGCTCCCTTGTGACGGCTGGACGGGCTTCCGGGCGGATCGGTCCGGCACTGCTAGAGACGCTGAAATCAGCCAATCCGTGCACCTGAAATCCGAGTGACCTCCGTCACCGCATCCATTCACAGGAGTGACAAGGTCCACTCACCGTTTCCCGACGGGTACTTGTGGCGACCGTGGCCATCTGGACGGCGCCCCGGCGGTCGGCTAGCTTCGCCCGCCATGAGGCGCTTGGGGAACACGCGACGAATGAGACGTACGTTTCGCACGGTGGCCGCGGGGGCGGTGTGCTCGGCGGCGCTGGCCTCCCTGACCGCCGTACCCGCGCAGGCGCAGGAGCCGGGGAGCCGGACGCCGGGGAGCCGGGCGCCGCACTGGGAGCTCAAGGACACCGGCGCGGGCGATGTGCGCTTCCGCGGGCTGTCCGCCGTCAGCCGGAACACCGCGTGGGTGGCCGGAACCAGGGGCACCGTGCTGCGCACCACGGACGGCGGGGCGAGCTGGCGGAACGTCTCGCCGCCGGGCGCCGCCGGGCTGCAGTTCCGGGACATCGAGGCGTTCGACGCGCGGCGGGCCGTGGTGCTGGCCATCGGCGAGGGCGAGGCGTCCCGCGTGTACCGCACCGACGACGGCGGCGCGACGTGGACCGAGTCCTTCCGCAACACCGACGCCAAGGCGTTCTACGACTGCCTCACCTTCTTCGACAGCCGCCACGGCTTGGCGATGAGCGACCCGGTGGACGGCAGGTTCCGCATCCTGTCGACCGGCGACGGCGGCCGCTCCTGGAAGGTGCTCCCGGGCGACGGCATGCCGGCCGCCCTGGACGGAGAGGCGGGCTTCGCGGCGAGCGGCCAGTGCCTGGTCGCCTCCGGCCCGTCGGACGCCTGGCTGGCCACCGGCGGCGGCGCACACGCGCGCGTGCTGCACTCCCGCGACCGCGGCAGGACCTGGACGGCGGCCGACACGCCGATCCCGGCGGGTGACCCGGCCGAGGGCGTCTTCGCCCTCGCCTTCCGCGACCGCACCCACGGGCTCGCCGTCGGCGGAGACTACCGGCCCGACCAGTCCTCGCCGCAGGCCGCCGCCCGCACCGGCGACGGCGGCCGAACCTGGCAGCCCGCCGCCGAGCCGCCGTCCGCCTACCGCTCCGGTGCCGCCTGGCTCCCGCACAGCCGCACGGCGGCCCTCGCGGTCGGCCCCACCGGCACCGACCTGACCACCGACGGCGGACGCACCTGGCGGACGGTCGACACCGGCTCGTACGACACCGTGGACTGCACCGCAGACCTCGGCTGCTGGGCCGCGGGGGAGCAGGGACGGGTGGCGCGCCTGGAACGGTGACGCATAAGACGCGAATACGGGTACTCGGTCGCCGGCTGCGGCAGTGGTGACCGAGACGGTCGTGACTGCTGCACTCGTGACAGCGAGAGGAGTGAGCGACCATGCCCGCAGGCTCGAACTCCAAGCGGGAGCGCCAGTACGAGCACATCAAGGAGAGCGCCCAGGACCGGGGCGAGAGCGCCGGACGCGCCAAGGAGATCGCGGCCCGGACCGTCAACAAGGAACGGGCCCGGTCCGGCGAGTCGAAGAGCGCGAGCCGCACGTCGACCCAGGACATGTCGTCCGGCAGGCGGGGCGGACAGCGCTCGGGTCAGGGTTCCCAGGGCCCGACCCGCGACCAGCTGTACAACGAGGCCAAGCAGCGCGGCATCGAAGGCCGTTCGAACATGAACAAGGACCAGCTGCAGCGCGCGCTGAACGCGAAGAAGGGCTGAGCGGCGCGGTTCAGCCGGACGTCGCGCGGTACTGCTCCAGCGCCGGTGCCGTCCGGGTCGCCTCGAACTCGACGACGCGGTACGTGCACACACCGCCGGTCGAGAACGGGTCGCCGGCGATGATCTCCTCGGCCCGTGCGCGGTCCTCGACCAGGGCGAGGATGATCCCGCCGTCGCGGGGCTCCTTACGCCCGGCCGCGAGGAAGACCCCCTTCGCGAACTGCTCGTCCAGCCAGGCCACATGGGCCTCAAGCAGTGCGTCGACGGCGTCCAGCGGGGCGGTGTAGGTCAGCTCCAGTACGAACATGATCGCGAGCCTACGCCGCCCGGCGCGGGCCCGTACGACGTCCCCACCGTGACGACCGTACGCTCGTCCTCATCATGACGACCGTACGCATTCCCGCGGGCTGGCCCGCGACCGAGGACGAGGCCCGCGCCGTTCAGGACGAGCTGCGGGGGCAGGTGGTGCACGACGAGCCCGGACCGCCGCCCGGCACGGGCCACGTCACCGGCGTGGACGTGGCGTACGACGACGAGCGGGACGTCGTCGCGGCCGCGGCGGTCGTACTGGACGCGGCGAGTCTGGAGGTCGTGGCCGAGGCGACGGCCGTCGGCCGGATCTCCTTCCCGTACGTACCGGGCCTGCTGGCCTTCCGGGAGATCCCCACGGTCCTCGCCGCCCTGGACGCTCTCCCGTGCCCGCCCGGCCTGGTCGTCTGCGACGGGTACGGCCTCGCCCACCCGCGCCGCTTCGGCCTCGCCAGCCACCTCGGCGTCCTGACGGGCCTGCCCACGATCGGCGTCGCCAAGAACCCCTTCACCTTCGCCCACGACGATCCGGGCGCCGCGCGCGGCAGTACGTCACCGCTCCTGGCGGGCAGCGACGAGGTCGGCCGCTCCCTGCGCACCCGGGACGCCGTCAAGCCGGTCTTCGTGTCCGTCGGCCATCGGGTGAGCCTCGACAACGCCTGCGCCCACACCCTGGCGCTGACCCCCGCCTACCGCCTCCCGGAGACGACCCGCAGGGCGGACGCGTTGTGCCGCCGGGCGCTTCAGGAGGCGACGCTGCGCCACTGACCCGCGTGCGCGCCGGGTGCCGTCTGAGTACGTGGACTGAGTACCCGTACGGATGTGGGCGCGGCGCGGCGGTCGGCAGGCTGTGGCGCATGACGACGCACCGCGCCCCGAAGCCCCTCGCCGACCCCAACCGTCCCGTCGAGCGTGCCGTGACGGCCGCGCTGGTCCTCGCCGTGCTGGCGGGGCTCGGCTGGATCGGCGGGATGATCTACACGGTGGCGGGGTGGTCGCTGTAGGGCGGCTTCACCGGCTCGCGACGACCCGGAAGGTGATGCCGGCCGCGCGCAGGCGCTCGGTCAGCGCGTCGCCCATCGCGACCGCCGTGGTCACCTGGCCGGCCGTCGGCGGAAGGTCGTCGAAGGCCAGTGACAGCGCCGACTCGGCGAACATCCTGGCCGTCTCGTCGTAACCGGGGTCGCCGCCCGCGACCTCCGTGAACACCCGATGCCCGCCGCCCTCGCCCACGAAGCGGACCTTGAACCAGCTCTTCGCACGCTTCTCGGCGCTCGGACCCTCGCCGGGCTTGAGCCGGTCCGACAACCAGCGCCGCGCGGGCGGCAGCTGGGCGGCCGCGAAGATGCCGCCGACGGCCGCGATCCCGCCCGCCGCGACGGGCAGGTGCCGCACGGCCGCGTAGTGCCGGTAGCGGAAGTCGGGGCCGTACCGCTCCAGGGCCTTCGCCGACCGGCCCACGATCTGGGCGTCGATGGTCGGCAGGGGCAGCGCCCACGCGCCGATCTCCTTCGCGAAGCGCGGCAGTCCCGTGGGAGCGGCGGCCCGCCTCCCCACCAGGCGCGGCTCGTTCCGCTTGCGGTCCCGCTCGGCCGCCAGCATCGGACGCACGCGCGAGAACTGGTTGAGGGCCGACGCGAACGTACCGCCCGAGAAGGTGGCGTCCGCCGTCACGAACCCGTCCACCGTCAGCGGCACCCCCTCCGGCAGCTGCCGGACGGTGAAGTATGCGCCCAGGTCGTGGGGGATCGAGTCGAAGCCGCAGGCGTGCACCAGCCGGGCACCGGTCTCACGCGCGCGTGCGTCGTGACGGACGTACGTCAGGTCCGCGAACTCGGGCTCACCGCACAGATCCAGGTAGTCGGCCCCGGTGTCCGCGCAGGCCGCGACCAGCTCCTCGCCGTACGTCACGTACGGCCCCACCGTCGTCGCCACCACGCGCGCGTGCTCGGCGAGCGCGCGCAGCGAGGCCGGGTCGGCCACGTCCGCCCGCTCCACCCCGACGTGCTCGCCGCCGGGCAGCAGTTCGCGCAGCTGCTCCAGTTTCCGCTCGCTGCGGCCCGCGATCGCCCAGCGCAGCCCGTCGGGCGCGTGCGCGGCGAGGTACTGCGCGGTGAGCGTCCCGACGAAGCCCGTGGCCCCGAAGAGCACGATGTCGTACGGGCGGTCCGCCCCATTCAGCCTGCTCATGACACCCCTCGTCCGCAGCACGCGCAGTTGTCGGTGGCCGAGGCTAGCGTGAGGAGTGCGGAGCCCGACGACGAGCCCGGAGGTAAGCGGTGACCGTGACCGAAAATGCCCTGAAGAAGTGGGAGAAAGTGCGCGAGTTCGCCTGCCTGCCGGGTGCCGTCGAGCCATGCGGCGGAGCCGCATATCGGAGCAGCTGTGCGACTGGGTCGAGGAGAGCTACCGGGTGATCGCCCCGAAGCTGCTGATACCGGAGCTCGACGCGAGCTGAGTGCCGGGGCGCGGGACTTGCGGTGAGCCCGGCCGCCTGGCTTCCTGTAATTGGCTAAGCGCTTGCTCGCTCAGGGCTTGTGCTGAATGGAACGTGTTCTTAGCATCACTGGTGTTACATCAGTTGTGTCACATTGCTGGGGGCTGGATGACGACGGCAGAGACGCCGCCCGGGCAGGGTCCGCTCACCGGCGTGCGCGTGGTCGAGCTGGCCGGGATCGGGCCCGGCCCGTTCGCCGCCATGCTCCTCGCCGACCTGGGCGCCGACGTGGTGCGCGTGGACCGCCCCCGCGGTGTCGGCCTCGCGATCGACCCGGCGTACGACGTGACCAACCGCAACAAGCGCTCGGTGATCGTCGACCTGAAGTCCGCGGACGGCCCCGCGCGCGTCCTCGACCTCGCCGAACGCGCCGACATCCTCATCGAGGGCTACCGCCCCCGAGTGGCCGAGCGCCTCGGCGTCGGCCCCGAGGCCTGCCACCACCGCAACCCCCGGCTGGTCTACGGCCGGATGACGGGTTGGGGCCAACAGGGCCCGCTGGCCGACCGTGCCGGCCACGACATCGCCTACATCGCGCTCACCGGCACCCTCGGCATGATCGGCGCCCCCGACGCCCCTCCGGCCGTCCCCGCCAACCTCCTCGGCGACTACGCGGGCGGCTCCCTCTACCTGGTCGTC
Source organism: Streptomyces sp. DF42 (assembly GCF_058267695.1). Lineage (NCBI taxonomy): Bacteria > Bacillati > Actinomycetota > Actinomycetes > Kitasatosporales > Streptomycetaceae > Streptomyces > Streptomyces sp. DF42. The sequence continues at coordinate 8,761,416 of NZ_CM177859.1, forward strand.
GGCGTCCTCGCCGCCCTCCACCACGCGCGCGCGGGCGGCACAGGCCAGGTCGTCGACGCGGCCATCGTCGACGGCACGTCCCACCTCTCCGCCATGATCCACGGCATGCTCGCCGCCGGCGGCTGGCACGACCGGCGCGGCGCCAACCTCCTGGACGGCGGCTGCCCGTACTACGGCACCTACGAGACGGCCGACGGCAGGCACATGGCGGTCGGCGCCCTGGAACCGCGTTCTACGAGGAGTTCGTGACCCTTCTCGGCCTCCCCGAGCACACCGACGCCCGCAAGGACTGGGCCCGCTGGGGTGAGCTGCGCGAGGCGGTCGCCGCCCGCTTCAAGTCCCGTACCCGCGACGAGTGGACGGCCGTCTTCGAGGGCTCCGACGCGTGCGTGGCGCCCGTACTGACCCTGCGCGAGGCCCCCGGCCACCCGCACCTCGCCGCCCGCGGCACCTTCACCGACCACGGAGGCATCACCCAGCCCGCGCCGGCGCCCCGCTTCTCCGCGACCCCCACGGCCGTACGAACCGGCCCGGCGCGGCCCGGCGCGGACACCGCCGACGTGGCGCGCGACTGGGACGTACCCGACCTCATGAAGGACCGGGAACCCACGAAGGACCGGGAACTCACGAAAGGCCCCGAATGAAGCGGCAGATCTTCGCCCCCGAGCACGACGCGTTCCGCGCGACCGTGCGTGCCTTCCTGGCCAGGGAGGTGCTGCCGTACTACGAGCAGTGGGAGAAGGACGGCGTCGTCTCCCGGGACGCGTGGCGGGCGGCGGGCAAGCAGGGCCTGCTCGGACTCGCCGTGCCCGAGGAGTTCGGGGGCGGCGGCACCACCGACTTCCGCTACAGCGCGGTACTGGCCGAGGAGTTCACGCGCGCGGGCGCCCCCGGGCTCGCTCTGGGTCTGCACAACGACATCATCGGCCCGTATCTCACCGGGCTCGCCACCGAGGAGCAGAAGCGGCGCTGGCTGCCGGGCTTCTGCGACGGCTCGCTGATCACCGCCATCGCCATGACCGAGCCCGGCGCCGGCTCCGACCTGCAGGGCATCCGGACCCACGCCGAGGACAGGGGCGATCACTGGCTGCTCAACGGCGCCAAGACGTTCATCTCCAACGGCATCCTCGCCGACCTGGTGATCGTGGTCGCGAAGACGACCCCCGAGGGCGGTGCCCACGGACTGTCGCTGCTGGTCGTCGAGCGCGGCACGGACGGCTTCGAGCGCGGCCGCAACCTCGACAAGATCGGCCAGAAGGCCCAGGACACGGCCGAGTTGTTCTTCAACGACGTACGCCTGCCGAAGGAGAACCTCCTCGGCACGCCCAACGGCGCCTTCGGCCACCTGATGACGAACCTCGCGCAGGAGCGCCTGAGCATCGCCGTCTCAGCGATCGCCGCCGCCGAGCACGTGCTGGAGATCACCACCGAGTACGTCAAGGAGCGCGAGGCGTTCGGCCGACCGCTCGCCACCAAGCAGCACATCCGGTTCGAGATAGCCGAGATGGCGACCGAGTGCGCCGTGACCCGCACCTTCCTCGACCGCTGCATCGAGGAACACGCAGACGGCGGGGCCGGCACGCTCGACGCCGTGCACGCCTCCATGGCCAAGTGGTGGGCGACCGAGCTGCAGAAGCGGGTCGCCGACCGCTGCCTCCAACTGCACGGCGGCTACGGCTACATGACCGAGTATCCCGTGGCCCGTGCCTTCACCGACGGCCGCATCCAGACCATCTACGGCGGGACCACCGAGATCATGAAGGAGATCATCGGTCGTTCCCTGCTGGGCTGACCCTCACCCCCGAAAGGCCTACCCGTGAGCACCGAAGCGTATGTGTACGACGCGATCCGCACCCCGCGCGGCCGCGGCAAGGCGAACGGCTCCTTGCACGGCACCAAGCCCATCGACCTGGTCGTCGGACTCATCCACGAGATCCGTGACCGCTTCCCCGGGCTGGACCCGGCCGCGATCGACGACATCGTGCTCGGAGTCGTCGGACCCGTCGGCGACCAGGGCTCCGACATCGCCCGGATCGCCGCCGTGGCCGCGGGACTGCCGGACACGGTGGCCGGCGTCCAGGAGAACCGCTTCTGTGCGTCGGGCCTGGAAGCCGTCAACATGGCCGCCGCCAAGGTCCGTTCGGGCTGGGAGGACCTGGTTCTCGCGGGCGGCGTCGAGTCCATGTCCCGGGTGCCGATGGCCTCCGACGGCGGCGCCTGGTTCAACGACCCGATGACCAACCTCGCCACCAACTTCGTGCCGCAGGGCATCGGCGCCGACCTGATCGCCACCATCGAGGGCTTCACCCGCCGCGACGTCGACGAGTACGCGGCCCTCTCGCAGGAGCGGGCGGCCACGGCCTGGAAGGAAGGCCGCTTCGACCGTTCGGTCGTGCCGGTCAAGGACCGCGGCGGACTCGTCGTCCTGGACCACGACGAACACCTGCGCCCCGGTACCACCGCCGAATCCCTCGCCAAGCTGAAGGCGTCCTTCGCCGACATCGGCGACCTGGGCGGCTTCGACGCGGTGGCGCTGCAGAAGTACCACTGGGTCGAGAGGATCGACCACGTCCACCACGCGGGCAACTCCTCCGGCATCGTCGACGGCGCCTCCCTGGTCGCGATCGGCTCCAAGGAGGTCGGCGAGCGGTACGGCCTCACCCCGCGCGCGCGGATCGTGTCCGCGGCGGTCTCCGGCTCCGAGCCCACGATCATGCTCACCGGCCCCGCCCCCGCCACCCGCAAGGCGCTCGCCAGGGTCGGGCTGACCATCGACGACATCGACCTCGTGGAGATCAACGAGGCCTTCGCGGCGGTCGTCCTGCGCTTCGTGCGGGACATGGGCCTGTCCCTGGACAAGGTCAACGTCAACGGCGGCGCCATCGCCCTCGGTCACCCGCTCGGCGCCACCGGCGCCATGATCCTCGGCACGCTCGTCGACGAACTGGAGCGCCAGGACAAGCGGTACGGCCTCGCCACACTGTGCGTGGGCGGCGGCATGGGCATCGCGACCATCGTCGAGCGCATCTGAACCCCCGGCGGAACCAAGAGACTTCAGAGACTTCTACGGAGACCCCCGTCATGACTCAGAGCACCACCATCCGCTGGGAACAGGACCGCACCGGCGTCGTCACCCTCGTCCTCGACGACCCGAGCCAGTCCGCGAACACCATGAACCAGGCGTTCCGCGACTCCCTCGCCGTGATCACCGACCGCCTGGAGGCCGAGAAGGACTCCATCCGCGGGATCATCCTCACCTCCGCCAAGAAGACCTTCTTCGCCGGCGGCGACCTGCGCGACCTCATCCGGGTCACCCCCGAGACGGCGCAGGAGCTGTTCGACGGCGGCATGGCGATCAAGCGCAACCTGCGCCGCATCGAGACGCTCGGCAAGCCCGTGGTCGCGGCGATCAACGGCGCCGCCCTGGGCGGCGGTTACGAGATCGCCCTCGCCTGCCACCACCGCATCGCCCTCGACGCGCCCGGCTCGAAGATCGGCTGCCCCGAGGTCACACTGGGCCTGCTCCCCGGAGGCGGCGGCGTCGCCCGTACCGTACGCCTGCTGGGCATCGCGGACGCACTGCTGAAGGTGCTGCTCCAGGGCACCCAGTACAACCCGCAGCGCGCCCTGCAGAACGGCCTGATCGATGAGGTCGTGGCCACCGGTGACGAGTTGCTCGCCCGGGCCCGCGCCTTCATCGACGCCCACCCCGAGTCGCAGCAGCCCTGGGACAAGCCCGGCTACCGCATCCCCGGCGGCACCCCCGCCAACCCCAGGTTCGCGGCCAACCTGCCCGCCTTCCCGGCCAACCTGCGCAAGCAGACCAACGGCGCCCCCTACCCGGCGCCGCGCAACATCCTGGCCGCGGCCGTCGAGGGATCCCAGGTCGACTTCGAGACCGCGCAGGTCATCGAGGCGCGCTACTTCGTGGAGCTGGCCGCCGGCCAGACCTCGAAGAACATGATCCAGGCGTTCTTCTTCGACCTCCAGGCCGTCAACTCGGGCGCGAACCGGCCGGGCGGCGTCGAACCCCGCCAGGTCCGCAAGGTCGTCGTCCTCGGCGCCGGGATGATGGGCGCGGGCATCGCGTACTCGTGCGCCCGCGCGGGCATCGACGTCGTCCTGAAGGACGTGTCCCTGGAAGCGGCCGTCAAGGGCAAGGGCTACTCCGAGAAGCTCTGCGCCAAGGCGGTCTCCCGGGGTCGTACGACCCAGGAGAAGGCGGACGCGCTGCTCGCCCGGATCACGCCGACCGCGGATCCGCAGGACGTGGCCGGCTGCGACGCGGTCATCGAGGCCGTCTTCGAGAACCCCGAGCTCAAGCACAAGGTGTTCCAGGAGATCGAGCACATCGTCGAACCGGGCGCGCTGCTGTGCTCCAACACCTCGACGCTGCCGATCACCGTGCTGGCGGAAGGCGTGGAGCGCCAGCCCGACTTCGTCGGACTGCACTTCTTCTCACCCGTCGACAAGATGCCGCTCGTCGAGATCATCAAGGGCGAGCGCACCGGAGACGAGGCGCTGGCCCGCGCCTTCGACCTGGTCCGCCAGATCAAGAAGACACCGATCGTCGTCAACGACTCGCGCGGCTTCTTCACCTCCCGCGTCATCGGCCACTTCATCAACGAGGGTGTCGCGATGGTCGGCGAGGGCATCGAGCCCGCGTCGGTGGAGCAGGCGGCCGCGCAGGCGGGCTACCCGGCCAAGGTCCTCTCCCTGATGGACGAGCTGACGCTCACGCTCCCGCGCAAGATCCGGGGCGAGTCGAAGCGGGCCGTCGAGGAGGCGGGCGGCACCTGGCCGACGCACCCCGCCGAGGCCGTCATCGACCGCATGGTCGACGAGTTCGGGCGCCCCGGACGCAGCGGGGGAGCGGGCTTCTACGCGTACGGCGAGGACGGCAGGCGGGCCGGACTGTGGCCCGGACTGCGCGAGCACTTCACCAGGCCGGGCCACGAGATCCCCTTCGAGGACATGCAGGAGCGCATGCTCTTCTCGGAGGCCCTCGACACGGTCAAGCTCCTGGAGGAGGGCGTCCTGACGTCCGTGGCCGATGCCAACATCGGCTCGATCTTCGGCATCGGCTTCCCCGGCTGGACGGGTGGTGTCCTCCAGTACATCAACGGCTACGAGGGCGGCCTGCCGGGATTCGTGGCACGCGCGCGTGAGCTGGCCGAGCGGTACGGGGAGCGGTTCGACCCGCCGGCGCTGCTGGTGGAGAAGGCGGAGAAGGGGGAGCGGTTCGCCGACGCACGCTAGGCGCTGAACCTGAGCCGACGTCTGGGGGTGGCCGCCACACCGGGGACTGCCGCCCTCGGACCCCGGCATCGGCCTGCCCGACCTCGTCCTCAAACGCCGGGCGGGCTGGCTGCGGCTGAGCTGAATTCAGCCCCTCCGGCGTTTGAGGAGCGGGGGTTCGGGGGCCGGCCCCCGGAACGGATCGGGTAGGGGCGGCGGGGGCGGGAACACTGCTTCCGCACCGTCGGGGCGCATCCCACGACCACGACGTAGCGTGGTGCGCGTGGCCGGAGAAACCGATCTGAGCAAGCTGCTGAGCGGCATGCGGCCGGAGCTGAATCCGGGCCGCTACGTGTTCACCACCGTTGAGGGAGACATCCCCGCGGGCGTCGCACCCGTCGTCACGGTCGCCGAGCCGGAGGGCGTGACACTCGTGGTGCGGCAGGAGGAAGCGGACGCGGCCGGGCTCGCCTACGACTACGTGGCCGGGTGGATCACCCTGCGCGTCGTCTCCGCGCTCGAGGCGGTGGGCCTGACAGCGGCGTTCGCACGGGAACTCGCCGACGCCGGCCTGAGCTGCAATGTCGTCGCCGGGTACCACCACGACCACATCTTCGTGCCCCACGAGCAGGCCGAGCAGGCGGTGGCGGCGCTGAACGACCTGGCCCACCGGTCCGGTTGAGGGACGACCGCGGGACGCCCCGGCGACATGTCAGGCGGGCCGGCCGTCGTCCGAGGCGGCGAGCCACTGGTGCACCTCTTCCTTGAGCGACCGCTGGAAGGTCGTCAAAAGGGCCTGCACCACGATGGGCTCCATGTGCGCGGACAGGGACTTCACGTCCTCCTCGGCCCGCTCGGACACCTCGCCCCTGAACAACTGCGACAGCTCGTGCGCGGCGGCCCGCGAGTGCTCGATGAGCACCTTGCGCGCCGCGAGGATCGCCGCCTGCGACAGCGGTACGTCGAGGAGCTGAACGGCGAGCCGGAGCAGGCCCGAGTCCACGCGGTAGGAGCCCCCGTCCGGGCGGACCACGTTCATCGCCGCGAGCCGCTCCAGGTCGTCCTCGCCCAGCGGCCGTCCCGCCCGGCGCTGCAGTTCCTCCGCCGTCACCGTCTCCACGCTGTCCGGCGCCCAGGACGCCACCACGGCCCGGTGGACGGCGAGGTCGCCGTCGCTCAGGTCCGGGGGCAGATGCTCCATGTAGCGCTCGATCGCCGCCAGCGTCATGCCCTGGTGCTGCAGCTCCTCGATCAGCGCCAGCCGGGCCAGGTGCTGCCTGCCGTAGTGGCCCACCCGCCGCGGACCGATCACCGGCGGCGGCAGGAGCCCCTTGGTGCCGTAGAACCGGACCGTGCGGACCGTGATGCCGGCCCGCGCTGCCAGTTCGTCGATCGTGAGCGCCGGCTCACCGGTGTCGGTCGTCATGTGCAGCAGTATCGCTGTCTCACCAACACTGTGAAACCTGTCGGCCGCGACAGCCCTCACGGGCGGACGGGACTGCTGTGAGAAACACTGCTGTGCGACATGAGCCACCTCATGCCCGGTGAGCCCTCCGGGAAGCTGCCCCCTCGGTCCGTGCCGCGAGCAAGGTGGCGCGGACCTTGGCACCTACGGACACCGGGCGCGCCCCGCCCGGGAGCACCAGAGAGTGGTACCACCGTGAGCAAGGACGCCGTACGCACGGGACAGGCCGCCGCCCACCCCGAGGCGACCGTGGCTCCCGCCGACGCGGGTGACGCCGGATACGGCAAGGACCTCAAGGCCCGCCACGTCAACATGATCGCCGTCGGTGGAGCGATCGGCACATGCCCCGGATAGGGTGCGGACCGGCCGGGGCAACCGGTCCCGCGTCGAGCCGCTGATCACCGAGCGACTCGTACGGACGGGGATCTCCGTCGGGTCTACGACCGTGGGGAGAGCGGGAGTTGAGCCGGAAAGCGGTCTACAGCCAAGAGGAGGACCGGAGTTGAGCCGGGACATCGACGTGCTCGTGCTGGGCGGCGCGGGCGTGGACACCATCGTGTACGTGCCGGAGCTTCCGCTGCCGTACGCCGACAGCTACATGATCGAGGGCGGGATCCGTACGCGCGCCGGGCAGACCGGTGACTTCGTCGCGCTGGGCCTGGCCGCCCTGGGCCTGCGCACGCACCACCTCGACATGCTCGGCGACGACCCGGAGGGCGACCTCGTGCGCGCCCTGCACCATGACCACGGCATCGCGTTCACCGCCGTCCCCCAGCCCGCGGGCACCAAGCGCGCGGTCAACCTCGTCAGCCCCGACGGCAGACGGCTGTCCCTCTACGACTCGAGCCGCGCCCGGGACGAGGACCGGTTCCCGGAGCCCCTGCTCCAGGAGCTGGCGGGCGCCTGCCGCCACGCCCACGTCTCCATCACCCAGCCCTGTGCCCACGCCCTGCCCGTGCTGCGCGAGGCCGGCGTCACCCTCTCGACCGACCTGCACAACTGGGACGGCGAGAACCCCTACCACGAGCCGTTCGCGCTCGCGGCGGACATCGTCTTCCTGTCCACGGCCGCCCTCACCAACCCCGAGCGGACCATGCGCCGCATCGCCGCCCGCGGCCGGGCCGAGGTGGTCGTGGCCACGGCCGGAGCGAAGGGCGCCTACCTCCTGGCCGACGACGAGCTGACCCACGTACCGCCCGTCACGCCGCCCGCACCGGTGGTGGACTCCAACGGTGCGGGCGACGCCTTCGCCGCCGCGTTCCTCTATGGCTGGCTGAACCGCGAGGCACCACAACGCTGCGCCCGGTACGGCGCAATCTCCGGCGCCCACGCCTGCACGGTGCCGTCCACGCAGACGCAGCCGCTACGCCGAGAGGAACTCCTGGCGAGGTCGGCCGTGTCGCCCCTTTAGCAGCGCGAGGCGGAACCCGGCAGATCCTTGGTGCGCGTTGTTCGTCAGTGCACGCCGTTCGTCGCAGCGATCCTCTTCCAGGACTTCGGCTGCGCCGGGGCCTTGGACTCCTTCGCGAGGGACACCGCGTGTGCTGCGGGAGCGCTCGGCTTGGACGGCTGGAACAACCACGCATCGAACAAGGAGCTCAACGACTTCCCGGACACCCGCTCGGCGTACGCCCGGAAGTCGGCGACCGACGCGTTGCCGTACGCGTGCTCCTGAGGCCACCCCTTCAGAATGGCGAAGAACGCGTCGTCACCCACGGCGTTGCGCAGCGCCTGGACGGCCATCGCCCCCCGGTCGTAGACGGCGATGTCGAACTGGTTGTCCGGACCCGGGTCACCCGGCTCGACCTTCCAGAAGGTGTCGTCGGCCGGATGCGAGGCGTACACGTAGTCGGCGAGTTCCTGCGTCGTGCCCTCGCCCTCGTGCTCGGACCACAGCCACTGCGCGTACCGCGCGAAGCCCTCGTTGATCCAGATGTCCTTCCAGCCCTTCAGTGACACGCTGTCGCCATACCACTGGTGCGCCAACTCGTGCACGACGACAGAGGCGTTGGCGCCGTTCGCGAACTGCTTCGGGCTGTAGTACACGCGAGTCTGGGTCTCCAGCGCGTACCCGGTGGTGGTGTTCGGGACATACCCGCCGGCGGAGCTGAAGGGATACGGCCCGAAGTAGCCGCTCAGCCAGTCGACGAGCTCACCGGTGCGCTCGACGCTCGCCCGCGCGGCCCCGTCGTTGTCGCCGAGGTCCTTGCTGTAGGCGTTCACGACCGGCACCCCGCCCTCCGAGGTGCTCGTCGTGATGTCGAACCTGCCGACCGCCAGCGTGGTGAGATACGTCGCCTGCGGCTTGTTCTCACGCCAGTTGTAGCGGGTCCAGCCGAGCTGTGAACTCGTGGACTGCAGCGTGCCGTTGGAGATGACCTGGGTGCCGTTCGGCACGGCCACGGACACGTCGTACGTCGCCTTGTCCAGCGGGTGGTCGTTGCTCGGGTACCACCACCAGGCCGCCTCGGGCTCGTCGGCCGCGATCGCCCCGTCCGGGGTGCGGTGCCAGGTGTTGAAGCCGTACGCGCTCTTCGTGGAGGGCACCCCGCTGTAGCGGACCACGACGGTGATCGGGGTGCCCTTGGCCAGGGACGTCCTCGGCGTGATCACCAGCTCGTGCCGGCCCGAGGTGGTGAAGGAGGCCTTGGCGCCGTTGACCCGCACTTCGCTGACGTCCAGCAGGAAGTCCAGGTCGAAGCTCGACAGGTCCTGCGTGGTCTTCGCCAGGAGCGTCGCCGTACCCTCCAGCCGGTCGGTCGAAGGCTGGTACTTCAGGCGCAGGTCGTAGTGGGAGACGTCGTATCCGCCGTTGCCGTAGGCCGGGTAGTAGGGGTCGCCGATGCCCGGGGCGCCGGGGGAGTGGCTCGCGGCCGACGCCGGGATCGCCAGCATCAAAGACGCGGCAGCGAGTGCGCCCGGCGCGATGATTCTGCGGTGCACGAAAGCTCCAAGTCGTAGGGGCACGAAGTCTGTCGGAAGCCTATTCAGCCCCTGTGGCCCCGGGCATGTCCATGGCATCTCCCGTCACACGATCGCCATTCGGCCGTCACGAGGAACCGTCCCCGACACCTCGCGTGTCCCACCGGCGTCCGATTCCCCTCTTCTGCACAGGAGTTGACCCCTGTACCGTCCCGCGCATGCCCATACGCATGCGCTTCACGGCCTGGCGATCGCCCGCGGCGGTGGCCGTCGCCGCCCTCATGGCAGCCTTCCTCACCCCTGCGGCAGCCCACGGCGCCCCGCAGAAACCGCGTGAGAGTCGACCCGTCTACTCGTACGCGAACGCCGTCCGAGAGGCCGTATGGGTGGACACCGGACTCGACGGGGACGGCGACGGGAAGACCGACCGCGTCGCCGTCGACATCGTCCGCCCCCGCGAACCCGCCCAGCAGGGCCGCAAGATACCCGTCATCATGGACGCCAGCCCGTACTACTCCTGCTGCGGCCGCGGCAACGAGGGCCAGCTGAAGACGTACGACGCGAAGGGCGACGTCGTCCAGATGCCGCTCTTCTACGACAACTACTTCGTGCCCCGCGGCTACGCCTTCGTCGGTGTCGACCTCGCCGGCACCAACCGCTCCGACGGCTGCGCCGACGTCGGCGGCCGCTCCGACATCCGGTCCGCGAAGGCCGTCGTCGACTGGCTGAACGGCAGGGCCAGGGCCTACACGACCCGCACCGGCACCAGGACAGCCAAGGCCACCTGGACCAACGGGAAGACCGGCATGATCGGCAAGAGCTGGGACGGCACGATCGCCAACGGCGTCGCCGCGACGGGTGTGAAGGGCCTGAAGACCGTCGTCCCGATCAGCGCCATCTCCTCCTGGTACGACTACTACTTCGCCAAGGGTGCCCCGCTCTACGACTCCGGACCCGACGGGCTCTCGAACTACGTAGACAGCCCCGACGCCCAGGCCAGGTGCGCCGCCGTGCAGCGGAAGATCGTCGACGGGGCCCCGCGCACCGGCGACTGGACGCCGTTCTGGACCGAGCGCGACTACGTCAGGAACGCCGCCAAGGTGCGGGCGAGCGTCTTCCTCACCCACGGCATGCAGGACCTCAACGTGCGCACCAAGCACTTCGGCCAGTGGTGGGACGCCCTCGCCAAGAACGGCGTCCACCGCAAGATCTGGCTCTCCCAGACCGGCCACGTCGACCCCTTCGACTTCCGCCGCGGCGCCTGGGTCGACACCCTGCACCGCTGGTTCGACCACGAACTCCTCGGCTACGACAACGGCATCGACCGCGAGCCCATGGCCGACATCGAGCGCCACCCCGACCAGTGGGTCACCTCCAAGGTCTGGCCGCCGAGCGGCACGCACACCACCACCCTGCGCCCTGACCGGGGCACCCAGGCGGGCGTCGGCACCCTCGGCCTCACAAGGGGCGACGGCACCGAGACCGTCACCGACAACCCGCAGCTGAGCGAGACCGACTGGGCCGCGAAGATCGGCACCCCGACCCCCGACAAGGCCGGCTTCGTGACCCGGCCCCTCACTCACGCCCTGCGCCTGTCCGGCTCCTCCACGGTCACCGTCACCGCGACACCGAGCACCCCGACGGCCCACCTGTCCACCGTTCTGGTCGACCTCGGTCCCGACACGATCCGCGACTACGCCGACGGCGGCGAGGGCATCACCACGCTGACCGACCGCAGCTGCTGGGGTGCGAGTACGGCAGGTGACAGCGCCTGCTTCAAGACCACCCGGGCGAAGAAGACGGCCGTCGACTACACGGTGTTCAGCCGCGGCTGGGCCGACCTCGGCAACTACGCCTCCGACCGCAAGGGCGTCCCGCTCACCCCGGGCAAGGCGTACACCATCACCCTGGACCTCGCGGCCACCGACCACGTCGTCCCGGCCGGGCACCGCCTCGCCCTGATCGTCGCGGGCACCGACAAGGACCTCATCGACCCGCCGGCCGACAAGCCGACGCTCACGCTGGACCTGTCCCACACCTCGGCGCGCGTCCCGCTGGTCGGAGGCGCGCCGGCCTTCCTCCACGCGTCGTCCGGTACGGCCTTGGCCGCTCCCGAGGCGAGGACGCTCGACGGCGTGACGGCACCGCGAACGGCCCAGCGCGTGCCGTAGGGATCCCCTCGGCTCAACCGGAGGCGGCCGGACCGACCAGCCCGGCCGCCTCCTCCGCACACCCCCACGCCACCGTCACGCCCGCCCCGCCGTGCCCGTAGTTGTGCACCAACACCCGTCCGTCCGGCAGGACTTCACGCTCCAGCCGGACCGCGTGCCGCGCCGGCCGCAGCCCCACCCGGTGCTCCAGCACCCGCGCCCCCGCGATCTCCGGCCGCAGCGCCGCACACCGCCGTACGATCGCCTCGGCCACCGCCGGATCCGGCGTCGTCGACCACGTGTCCTCGTCGGCGGTGCCGCCCAGCAGGAGCCTGCCGGGCTGCGGGAAGAAGTACGCCATCTCCCCGTCCGTTCCGGTGGTGACGAGCCAGGTGCGGATCCCGGGGTTCTCGACGACGACCAACTGCCCGCGTACCGGACGTACGGAGGCGTCCGGCACCAACTCCCGAGCCCCCAGCCCCGTGCAGTTGACCACCACCGGCCCCTCGACCTCCGCCACGTCGGTCACCGTCCGCTCTTCGACCACTCCGCCCGCCGCCAGCAGCCGCTCCCGCAGCCACGGCAGATGAGTCGACATGTCGATGAGCGGCAGTCGTGCCCACAGCCCTGACCCGGCGTACTCCTCGGGCGTCGAGGCCCGCAGCCCCGGGAGCAGGGCGACCGCCCACGTCACGTCGTCGTCCAGGTCGGTTTCACCCAGTACGCCCTCGACCATGCGTACGCCGGTCGTATCGGGCCGCGCCGCCAACTCCTCGTAGAGGGTGAGGGATCGCAGCGCCCACGCGCGCGCCGCCCGGACCGGTTTGATCCGGTACGGCCACCACAGCGCCCCCGCAACGGCCGAGGTCGTCCGCTCGACGGGATCCCGCGTCCACACCCGCACCCGTACACCGCGCTCGGCGAGAACGACGGCCGTCGTCAGCCCGATGACCCCGCCGCCGACCACGATGACATCGTTGTTCCGTGTGCTCTCCACGCGGGGACGTTAGCGGAATGTGTCATGCCGTGCTCAGAGAGCTCCCACTCTGGGGATACTCACAGCATGTCTGCCGAGTACGCGACCTTCGGCCTGGCACCGGCGATGCGTGCCGGTGGAGTTCTCGCCAACGGTGACTACCAGGTTCACCGGGACTTCGTGGACTTCATCGTCGAAGGACGCCCGCTGCTGTTCCAGCTCTCCGACCTCGACGCCGTCTCCCCGCTCGCCTCCGACGTCCCACCCGCGATCTTCGCCGAACAGGTCCGCGGCCTCCTCCTGGAGGCGGATCCACCGCTTCCGGACGGCCGCTACATCATCTACGGCTGCCCCGAGTGCGCGGACCTGGCCTGCGGCGCGGTCACCGCGATCATCGAGCGGGACGGCCAACAAGGGGAGGACTACATCTGGCGGGACTTCGCCTGGCAGACCGCCGAGCACGCCGACCTGGAACTCAACGGCTACCACGGCATAGGGCCCTTCCGCTTCCGGGGCGCCGAGTACCGCGAGGCTCTGGGGGCCCTGCTCGACGGCCCCTCCCGGGGCACGCGCCGCCGGGTCCTGCTGATCGGCGCCCGGGTCGCCCTGCTCGCCAAACTCGCCGCCGCCCTGCGCACCATCGGCATCGGCGCCGACATCGCCCACGACGCGAACGGCGTCCACGCCGACGAACTGCGCGGCTACGGCGCGGTCGCCTTCGGCCGTGCGGTCACCCAGGAGGAACGTGCCGCCGTACGCCGCTCCTTCGAGCAGGCCGGCGTCGAGGTGGCGTACGTCGAGGGCCTCGCGCCGATCGTCCCCCTCCTCGTGGCCCAGATCGAAAACGCCCTGGACCGCAGCCCGGTGGAGCTGCGCCGGCTGACCCGGCTGGTGGCGGCCGACGGCGAGGCGGGCGTCGAGGTCACCTCGCTCTGCCGGGTCCGCCTGACCGCGTACCGCCTCGATCGCCTCTACCGCACCCATGCCCACGAGGTCTTCGACGGCGTCCTCGAACCGGGCCGCCATCGCATCGCTCTGGAGGCCAGGGCGGTGAAGGGGGAGGCCTTCGTGGTGGCGCGGACGGCGGGGAGTGTGCTGGTGGAGGCCATGGCGCGCTGAAACGCCGAGGCGGAGAGCGTGCGGCGGCCGTTAGGATCGGCGTCCTGATGACTGCCACTCTCGTCGCCAAGAACCTCGCCGCCGGACACGGCGACCGCTCCCTCTTCGCCGGGCTCGACCTCGTCGTCGCGCCCGGCGACGTGATCGGGCTGGTCGGTGCCAACGGTGCGGGCAAGTCCACGCTGCTCAGGATGCTCGCGGGACTGCTCACGCCAGAGCAGGGCGAGCTCAGGCTCTCCCCGCCGACGGCGACCGTCGGCCACCTCCCGCAGGAGCCGGACCGCCGCCCCGGCGAGACCGTTCGTGAGTTCCTGGCCCGCCGCACCGGCGTCGCCGAGGCCCAGCGCGTGATGGACGAGGCCACGCAGGCCCTCGTCGACGGCGCACCCGGCGCCGACGACGCGTACGCGACGAGCCTGGAGCGCTGGCTCGACCTCGGCGGCGCCGACCTGGAGGAGCGCTCGGAGGAGATCGCGGACTCCCTGGGCCTGGCCGTCGACCTGGACCAGCCGATGACGTCCCTGTCCGGCGGCCAGGCGGCCCGCGCCGGTCTCGCCTCCCTCCTCCTGTCCCGCTACGACGTCTTCCTCCTCGACGAGCCGACCAACGACCTCGACCTGGACGGCCTGGAGCGCCTCGAACGCTTCGTCTCCGGCCTCCGAGCCGGCACCGTCGTCGTCAGCCACGACCGCGAGTTCCTCACCCGCACGGTGACCAAGGTGCTCGAACTCGACCTGGCCCAGCAGCAGATCACCCTCTACGGCGGCGGCTACGAGGCCTACCTGGAGGAGCGGGACGTGGCCCGCCGGCACGCCCGCGAGGACTTCGAGGAGTACGCCGACAAGCGCGCCGCCCTCCAGGACCGGGCCCAGATGCAGCGCTCCTGGATGGACAAGGGCGTCAAGAACGCCCGCCGCAAGGCGAACAACGACAACGACAAGATCGGCCGCAAGTTCCGCAGCGAGGCCAGCGAGAAGCAGGCCGCGAAGGCCCGCCAGACCCAGCGCATGATCGAACGGCTCGACGTGGTCGAGGAGCCCCGCAAGGAGTGGGACCTGCGCATGGAGATCGCGTCGGCCCCACGCTCGGGCGCCGTCGTGGCCACCCTGCGGGACGCGGAGGTACGGCGCGGCGACTTCACCTTCGGCCCGGTCACCCTGCAGATCGACTGGGCGGACCGGGTGGCGGTGACCGGGGCGAACGGCGCCGGCAAGTCGACCCTGCTGGGCGCCCTGCTCGGCCGCATCCCGCTGGACGCGGGCCACGCCACCCTCGGCTCCGGCGTCCTGGTCGGCGAGGTCGACCAGGCCCGCAAGCTGTTCCACGGCACCCAGGCCCTGCTCGAAGCGTTCGGGGAGGCGGTCCCGGACACCGAGCCGGCCGAAGTGCGCACCCTGCTGGCCAAGTTCGGCCTCAAGGCGGACCACGTCCTGCGCCCGGCGGCGTCCCTGTCCCCGGGCGAACGCACCCGGGCCGCCCTCGCACTGCTCCAGGGGCGGGGCGTCAACATCCTCGTCCTCGACGAACCGACCAACCACCTGGACCTGCCGGCCATCGAGCAGCTGGAGTCCGCCCTCGACGCCTACGAGGGCACGCTCCTGCTGGTGACGCACGACCGGCGCATGCTGGACGCTGTGCAGGTGACCCGCCGCCTGGAAGTCTCGGCAGGAAAAGTGACGGAGCGTTAGTAACACTCCGGGCGCGCCCGGCTCCCCTCTCACTCACGGAGAACCGCGCCCGGATGAACGGCACCGCCCGGCCCTCGGACTGAACATGATCACGCCGCGGCCGCCACCTGCCCGTGCCCGAAGATCACGACACGCTGTTGTCCTCCGACGCCATGTATGAAGCCCGGCGCTCAAGGGATACGTGCGCTGCTGTGTCAGCGCAGGCGCGTGGCCAGGCTCGGGTAGTCGATGACGAATCCGTCGCCGTCGAACTCCAGGTCACTTCTGAAGGTGCCCGAGGAGTAGCGGACCCGGGTGCCCCGCTCGGTGGGACCGAGGTGGGTGTACGTCTGCTGTGAGGGCTGCACGGCCAGGTCCGGCACCGACACCCACGCCATCAGGAACTCCCGTTCGCCGGGCGCCCGATGGAGGCCGTGTCGCAGCACCGGCATGGTGTTGGTGAGCGGGCACAGACCCAGGTCGCAGTCGAGCGCACCGTCGACGCCCGGCAGCGGCTCGCCGTCCGCGGCCCACCGGCCATGGCCGTCGTGCCGCAGGTCGAGGGTGCGAGTACCGGTCCCGGTCTCTGCCGTGACGCTCAGCCGACGGGTCACGAAGTCTTCGCCCGCCTGGAGTTCGTACGAGATCCAGTACGGCTCCGGCACGATCCCGACCGCCCGTCCATGGGCGTGCAGGGAGCCGTCGGAGAGTTCGGCCCAGGCGGTCTCGTATCCCTTGCTCCCGGTGACGTCCCAGGTGATGACTCGGGAAATGGCCATGCCGATCACTCTAGGTGCGAAAGGGCGCAATACGCCCCTTCACAGGCGCGGGGAACCGCGCGACCAGCCGCAACCGGCCCGCGGTTCCCCATGGCCTTCCCGCCCAAGGCTCAGCGCTTGCCGTTCTTGGGGTTCACCAGCCCCGCCTTGCGCAGCGCGTCGGCCATCGCACTGTTGGCCGGCGGCGCCGCCTGACGCGACCCACCGCCCTGACCGCCGCGGCCGCCACCCTGACGCTGCCCTTGGCCCTGCCCCTGGCTCTGACGCTGCCCCTGCCGCTGCTGGGGCGGGCGCCCACCGCGCTGCCGACGGTCACCGCCGCCGCCCTGCTGCTGCCCCTGCTCGGCCGCCTCGTCGTCCAGCCGCAGCGTGAGCGAGATCCGCTTGCGCGGAATGTCGATGTCGAGGACCTTCACCTTGACGATGTCCCCGGACCTCACGACGTCCCGCGGGTCCTTGACGAACGTCTTCGACATGGCGGACACATGGACCAGACCGTCCTGGTGGACGCCGATGTCCACGAACGCGCCGAAGGCCGCCACGTTCGTGACGACGCCCTCCAGCACCATCCCGGACGACAGGTCGGCGATCTTCTCCACGCCCTCCTTGAAGGTGGCCGTCTTGAAGGCCGGCCGCGGGTCGCGACCCGGCTTCTCCAGCTCCTTGAGGATGTCGGTGACGGTCGGCAAACCGAACGACTCGTCCACGAAGTCACCGGGCTTGAGCGAACGCAGCGTCGCCGTGTTCCCGATGAGCGCGGCCACTTCCTGCCCGGACGTCTTGACCATGCGCCGCACGACCGGGTACGCCTCGGGGTGCACGCTGGACGCGTCCAGCGGGTCGTCGCCGCCGCGGATGCGGAGGAAGCCCGCGCACTGCTCGTAGGCCTTGGGGCCGAGCCGAGCGACGCCCTTGAGCTGCGTACGGGACTTGAACGGTCCGTTGGCGTCGCGGTGGGCCACGATGTTCTCGGCCAGCCCGGCGGTGATGCCGGAGACGCGGGCGAGCAGCGGGGCGGAGGCCGTGTTGACGTCCACGCCCACGCCGTTCACACAGTCCTCCACCACCGCGTCAAGCGAGCGCGACAGCTTCACCTCGGACAGGTCGTGCTGGTACTGGCCGACGCCGATCGACTTGGGGTCGATCTTCACCAGCTCGGCGAGCGGGTCCTGCAGCCGGCGCGCGATCGACACGGCGCCGCGCAGCGACACGTCCATGTCGGGCAGCTCCTGCGAGGCGAACGCGGACGCCGAGTACACGGACGCGCCTGCCTCGGACACCATCACCTTGGTGAGGTTCAGCTCCGGGTGCTTGGCGATGAGTTCACCGGCGAGCTTGTCGGTCTCGCGGGACGCCGTGCCGTTGCCGATCGCGATCAGGTCGACCGCGTGCTCCTTCGACAGGCGGGCCAGCTTGGCGATCGCCTCGTCCCACTTGTTGGCGGGCACGTGCGGGTGGATGACGTCCGTGGCCACCACCTTGCCGGTGGCGTCCACGACGGCGACCTTCACGCCCGTACGGAATCCGGGGTCCAGGCCCAGCGTCCCGCGGGTGCCGGCCGGAGCGGCGAGCAGCAGGTCGCGCAGGTTGGTCGCGAACACCTGGACGGCCTCGTCCTCGGCCGCCGTGCGCAGCCGCAGCCGCAGGTCGATGCCGAGGTGCACGAGGATGCGGGTGCGCCAGGCCCAACGGACCGTGTCCGTCAGCCACTTGTCGCCCGGGCGCCCGCGGTCGGCGATCTGGAACCTGTGGGCGACGATCCCCTCGTACGACGAGGGCCCGTCCGTCGCCTCCTCCGGCTCCAGGACGAGGTCGAGGACCTCCTCCTTCTCCCCGCGCAGCATCGCGAGGATGCGGTGCGAGGGCAGCTCGGTGTACGGCTCGGCGAAGTCGAAGTAGTCGGCGAACTTGGCGCCCGCCTCCTCCTTGCCGTCCCGCACCTTCGCGGCGAGGCGGCCGCGCACCCACATGCGCTCGCGCAGCTCGCCGATCAGGTCCGCGTCCTCCGAGAACCGCTCGGTCAGGATCGCCCGGGCGCCGTCGAGGGCGGCCTGCGGATCGGCGACGCCCTTGTCGGCGTCGACGAACGCGGCGGCGGCCGCGAGCGGTTCGACGGTCGGGTCATTGAGCAGGCCTTCGGCCAGCGGCTCGAGACCGGCCTCACGCGCGATCTGCGCCTTGGTGCGCCGCTTGGGCTTGTACGGGAGGTAGATGTCCTCCAGACGCGCCTTCGTCTCGGCGCCCCGGATCTGCGCTTCCAGCTCCTCGGTGAGCTTTCCCTGCTCGCGCACGGACGTCAGGATCGCCGCCCGCCGCTCCTCCAGCTCGCGCAGATACCGCAGCCGCTCCTCGAGCGTGCGCAGCTGCGCATCGTCGAGCATCTCGGTCGCTTCCTTGCGGTAACGGGCGATGAAGGGCACTGTCGAACCGCCGTCGAGCAGCTCCACGGCAGCCTTCACCTGCCGCTCCCGCACGCCGAGCTCCTCGGCGATCCTGCCTTCGATGGATCCCACGTTGATGGATCCGCTGGACCCGGGTGTCGTCACGATCCCCTACCGCCTTCTCACTGAGGTTGCGCGGCAATTGTGGCAGGTGGCACCGACAATCGGGGATCAGGGCGGCACCCGGGCGGGCCGGGGCGGAATCAGGCCCTGCGGCCGCCCGCGGAGTCGGAGGCCCCGCCGAAGAGCCGGGCCAGAGCCCGGAAGGGCAGGGTGACGACGGTGGCGATCGCGCCACCGATCTGGCGCAGGACGTCGGCTATCGCACGGAACACGAACTTCCCCTTTCCTCTCCCGGCCGCGGTGACCGGCAAGGATCCGGGTACCTCAGCTGTGGCGGAGCAATCTTCAGCCCTTGCCGATCAGGCCGGCGGGGAAAGCGCCCGCGACGGCCGCTGCCCGCGCGAACCCTGCCCCCAGCTCCGTCAGACGAGCGACGCCCTCGGCGCCCAAGTGCTCGTACGGCGCCCGGTCCAGCCGGTCCGTCTCCGCCTCGATCTCCGCCCGCAGCGCGACACCCCGCTCAGTCAACTCGCCCGCCGCGTCCAGCAGCCCGCGCTCCCGCAGTCGCCCCGCCGCAGCGTCCCACTCCTCCTGGCTCCAGCCGCGGCTGCCGAACACCCACTTCGGCGCCATGCCCTTCCCGGTCGCGGTATGGCTCACCATGGCCTCCAGCCCGTCGAGCTCCGCCGACATCAGGACAGCGAGATGTCCGTCGCCCCGGTGCTCGCGCAGCAGCGTGGCCGCGTGGAAGTACGCCAGGTGCGGCTCCTCGGGGACGGGCAGGTCGGCATACGCGGAGTACAGCGGCCGGGCCGGGCGCCCACAGGCCTCGGCGGCGCGCAGCGCCAGCCGTGCCGCCTCGGCCATCTCCCCGGACGCGACGGTCTCCTCGCCCAGCAGGCGGCGCAGGGTCGCGTCGACGGCACGCGCGCGTGCGTCCAGGATCTGCCCGGGTGTGGCGGTCTCCCACACGGCGGGCACGAACCGTGCCACCAGCTCGTACTTGTAGTTGTAGAACGTCGCCGCCACCGTGCCCGCCCCGACCGGCCCCAGGGCGGCCGCCCGTGTGGCGAAGTTGACGGCCCTCGGGTGTGTGATGCCGACGGCGCCCATTTCCCTGCCCAGGTCGGGCGAGAAGTAGTACGTCGCGTGCAGGGAGTTGAGGGCGTTGTGGCAGCGGCGGCCGGCGTACGGATCGATGGCGGCAGTAGTCATGACCGGAAGGTTACCGACTGGTTGGTACGGACTCCAGGGGGTCGCGGGACCGGCAGGACCGGGTGGCAGGAAAGGTGGGGTCCTCGTCATTGCGGCCATCGGGCGGACCGCCAAGAATCGAGCGTATGCAAACAGTCCTGGTCGTCCTCTTCGACGACGTGCAGAGCCTCGACGTCACGGGCCCGGTGGAGGTCTTCAACGGCGCCGGGCTGCACTGCCCGGGGACGTACCGCATCCGCACCGTCAGCCGGGACGGCCGGGCTGTGCGCACCTCCAGCGGCCTCACCCTGGTCCCGGACCACTCCTTCGCGGACGCCCCGCCCGCGCACATCCTGCTGGTCCCGGGCGGTGCGGGCACCCGGCGCCCCGACCCGGGCCTGCTGGCCTGGCTGCGGGAGAACGGCCCGCGGGCCGAGCGCCTCGTCTCGGTGTGCACCGGAGCACTCCTGCTCGCCGAGGCGGGCCTGCTGGACGGCCGCCGGGTGACGAGCCACTGGTCGGTGTGCGAGAAACTCGCCCGCGACCACCCGGCCGTGGAGGTGGACCCGGACCCCATCTTCATCCGTGACGGACAGCTCGCCACCTCGGCCGGTGTCACGTCCGGCATCGACCTCGCCCTCGCGCTCGTCGAGGAGGACGTCGGCCGCGAGATCGCCCTCTCCATCGCCCGCCATCTGGTCGTCTTCCTGCGGCGACCGGGAAACCAGGCCCAGTTCAGCGCACAGCTCGCGGCACAGACGGCGCAGCGGGAACCGTTGCGCCAAGTCCAGCAGTGGATCACCGAACACCCAGGCGCGGACCTGTCGGTGGACGTGCTCGCGGCCCGCGCCCGGCTCTCGCCCCGCCACTTCGCCCGGGCCTTCCAGACCGAGACCGGCATGACGCCGGGCCGCTACGTCGACCGCGTCCGTCTGGAGCACGCCCGCCGTCTGATCGAGGACACCTCCGACGGGATCGAGGAGATCTCCCGCACCTGCGGCTACGGCACCCCGGAGGCGATGCGCCGCGCCTTCCTGCGGATGCTCGGCGCGGCGCCCGCCGAATACCGGCGCCGATTCCGCCCGGCGCCCACCCGATGAGCACCGCTCACTCACTGAGCACCGCCCACCGAACGGGGAACCCATGCAGTTCGCGATCGTCCTCTACGACGGCTTCACCGCCCTCGACGCCGTCGGACCGTACGAGACCCTCGGCCGTCTGCCCGACTCCGAGACCGTGTTCGTCGCCGAGCGGACCGGCCCGGTCCGTACCGACAGCGGGAACCTCGCGCTCACCGCCGACCGGACCCTGGACGAGGTGCCGAACCCCGACGTCGTGGTCGTCCCCGGCGGCCCGGGACAGACCGCGCAGATGGACAACAAGGCGCTGCTCGACTGGATCCGCGTCGCCGACGCCACGAGCGCCTGGACGACCTCGGTGTGCACCGGCTCGCTGCTGCTGGCCGCCGCGGGGCTCCTGGACGGCCGCCGGGCGACCTCGCACTGGCTGGCCCTCGACGAACTGAGGAAGTTCGGCGTCGAGCCCACGGGCGAGCGGGTCGTCACCGACGGCAAGTACGTCACCGCGGCCGGTGTCTCCTCCGGCATCGACATGGGGCTCGCGCTGCTCGGCCGGATCTCGGGCGATGTGGTCGCCCAGGCCGTACAGCTGGGCATCGAGTACGACCCGGAGCCGCCCTACGACGCGGGATCCCCGAAGAAGGCGCCCGCGGACGTCGTCGAGCTGATCCGATCGAGGAGCCGGTTCATCCTCGGCCCGGAACCGACCACGTGAATCGCGGCTGACGGCGCTCCAGGAAGGCGGCGACGCCCTCGGCGGTGTCGCCGCTGCCGCGCGCCTGCTCCGTCCAGTACGCGTCCCTGTCGCCGCGCCCGCTCGCGAACTCCTTAGCCGCGGCCTGGGTGAGCTGCGAGCGGGACACCAGGATCCGGGTGAACTCCGCGACCCGCTTGGCGAGTGCCCCCTCGGGCAGCACCTCGTCCAGCAGGCCGGTGCGCAGCGCCCGCCCGGCGTCGATCAACTCGCCGGAGAACAGCAGGTACTTCGCGGTAGCCGGGCCCACCAGCGACACCAGCCGCCGGGTGGAGGACGCCGGATACACGATCCCGAGCTTCGCCGGGGTCACCCCGAAACGCGACCCCTCCTCGGCGAACCGCAGGTCGCAGGCGGCCGCCAGCTGGGACCCGCCGCCGACACAGTGCCCGCGGACCGCGGCCAGCGTCGGCTTCGGAAAGGCGGCAAGGGCCTCCTCGGCACGCACCGCGAGCGTCTGCGCCTCCTCCGGCGACCCTCGCAGGGTGGAGATGTCGGCCCCGGCGCAGAAGGTCCCGCCCTCCCCGGTCAGCACCAGCGCCCGTACGCCCGGGTCGGCCGCGAGGGAGTCGAGCAGCGGCGGCAGGGCGGCCCACATCGCGGCCGTCATGGCGTTGCGCTTGGCCGGGTGGTGGATGACGACGGTGGCGACCGCGTCGGTGACGCCGTGCAACAGCTGGGGCTCCATGAGCCGGATGCTAGCCGCACTCCGCGAACCCACGATCAAGGAGTCGCTCCGGGCCTGCGGATCACGACGACCCGCCGGATGAACCGGACGAGAAGGCGGCCAACCCGTACAACCCGTACAACCCGAATAGTTCGCGAAGGCGGCTGAAGGGGGACAGGAGTAGTCCCACAACTGACCGTGTCATACGCCAACGGTCATAAGTGCTCGATACCTGCTGACTTCTGTTCAGTCATCCGGGGCGGAGCGGGTCGTTATCAACACTCGACGTGTGGTGACAATCGAGCGCAAGGGTGGCGACCGGACGATGGACAACCACGGGCGCGGGTCCGGCCCACGCCCAGCAGGTGACGCCGACGCCGACGATCGCCGTGACCCGGGGCCCGCGGACCCGCTGCCGTACGAAGGTGTCTGGCGGTTCACCGCTCCCGCCGTCGACGCCTCTGTCCCGCAGGCGCGGCACGCCGTACGGGACCTGCTGTACCGCCAAGGTGTGCCCGTCTCCGACGACCTCGTCCACGGTCTGCTGCTGATCGTCTCGGAACTGGTCACGAACGCCGTCAGGCACGCGGCGCTGCTGTCGCCGGTACTCGCCGTGGAGGTCGCCGTCGGCGCCGAGTGGGTGCGGGTGTCCGTGGAGGACAACCACCCCTACCGCCCCACCGCCCTGGAGGCCGACCACGGCCAGACCGGCGGGCGAGGACTGCTCCTGGTGAGCGAGGTCACCCGGGAGGCGGGCGGGGTGTGCGACGTCGAGCACACGTCGAGCGGCGGCAAGGTGATCTGGGCCGCCCTGCCGCTCAAGCCCGTACGGGTGCCCTGAAGGGGATCACCAGCCGGCCGACGGGCCGGTCAGCTCCTTGACCGCCGGACGGGCGGCGTCCAGCACGGTCATGAACCAGGACGAGAACGTGTCCTTCGCATGCCGCTCGGCCAGTTCCTCGGGGGTCACGAAGGCCGTCGCGCCGACCTCATCCGGGTCCGGACGCAGCGCGGACTGCACCAGCCCGACGAACAGGTGGTTGTACTCCTGCTCGACCAGGCCCGACTCCGGGTCGGGGTGGTTGTAGCGCACGGTGCCCGCCTCGGCGAGCAGCGAGGGCGACACACCCAGCTCCTCGTACGTCCTCCGGGCGGCTGCCGCGAAGGGCGCCTCGCCGGGGTAGGGGTGGCCGCAGCAGGTGTTGGACCACACGCCGGGGGAGTGGTACTTGCCCTGCGCCCGCTGCTGCAGCAGCAACCGCCCGCGCTCGTCGAAGAGGAAGACGGAGAAGGCACGGTGCAGCTGCCCCGGCGGCTGGTGGGCGGCGAGCTTCTCCGCGGTGCCGATCGTGACGCCGTCCTCGTCGACCAGTTCCAGCAAAATCGCGTCTGCGGTGCCGTTCGACGGACTGTGCGTCGCGGTGGCAGGTGTGATCGGCATACCCATCCTTCACATCGGTCTTCGCGCCCCAAGTGTGCCGCACGAATCCGGCACTCCCGGCACTTCACGGCACGCCCGCATGTCCCGCGCGGGGGCGCGGGCCGCGGCCGTCACCGGTCACATGCCGGAAGAGGGGCCCGGTAGTTGATCGTGCCCGGTGGGATCGGCGGGGAACCGTCCGGGCAGCGCTGTGAGGCTTAACGACGCAAGGTCGCGCCGGAGGGCTGCATTCCGGCCAGGGGGGCGCCTCATCTGCCTCAATGACACACCTTCGCCTCGTGCTCGGCGTGCCCGCCCGGTTCCAGCTGGAAGGTGCAGTGCGCCACGTCGAAGTGGTCGCCCAGGCACCCCTGGAGTTCGTGGAGCATCTTCTCGTGGCCGATCGCGCTGAGGACGTCGGAGTGGACGACCACGTGCGCGGACAGCACCGGCATGCCGGAGGTGATCGTCCAGGCATGCAGGTCGTGTACGTCCTCGACGCCGTCCAGTGCCAGGATGTGCGCCCGTACGTCCGCCATGTCGACGCCCCTGGGGGCCGCCTCCAGCAGGACGTCCAGGGTCTCGCGCAGCAGCTTGAACGTACGTGGCACGATCATCAGGCCGATGACCAGCGACGCGATCGGGTCGGCGGTCTGCCAGCCGGTGGCGAGGATCACCAGTGCCGAGATGATCACCGCGAGCGAGCCGAGCGCGTCCGCGGCCACCTCCAGGAACGCGCCGCGCACGTTCAGGCTCTCCGACTGGCCGCGTACCAACAGCGTGAGCGAGATCATGTTGGCGACCAGACCGATCAGACCGAACACGATGGTCAGCCCGCCCTCGGTGTCGGCGGGCGTGACGAACCGCTGGACCGCCTCGTACAGGACGTAGCCGCCGACCCCGAGCAGCAGCAGGCAGTTGGCGAGCGCGGCGAGGATCTCGGCGCGGGCGTAGCCGAAGGTGCGGTTATCGGTCGGGGGGCGGTTGGCGAAGTGGATGGCGAACAGGGCCATACCGAGGCCGAGCGCGTCGGTCGCCATGTGGGCGGCGTCCGCGATCAGCGCGAGCGAGTCCGCGAGCAGACCGCCGACGATCTCGACGACCATGACGCCGAGCGTGATCGACAGCGCGACACGCAGCCGCCCGCGGTACGCGGCCGCAGCCGTGCCGGTGGGCGGCGCATGTCCGTGCCCATGCCCGTGATCGTGCCCAGCCCCCATGAAGCCGCCCTCCAGTGTTCCGCCCGGGATCACAGTGAACTACGGGCGGGGGGTAGTGGGCAACGCGGCACTGAACACCGTTGTCATGTGCCCTGACCTGCGGAAACGATATGCAGGTCAGGGCGCCCTCAGTTCCCTTGCCGTGGCGTCACCGGCCTCGGTGTCACCGGCCGTGGTGCAGCAGCCAGCCCCGCCACGCCGAATCGACCATCTCGCGCACCCCGCGCCGGGCGGCCCAGCCCAGCTCCTCGGCGGCCCGGGCGGCGGAGGCGACCGCGCGGGGCGCGTCCCCCGGGCGGCGTGCCTCGACGAGGGGCGGTCGGCGGTCGCCGCTGACCTCGCCGATGACGGAGATCAGCTCGCGGACGGAGACGCCCTCGCCGCGGCCGATGTTCACCGTGAGGTCACCACCGCGGTCGGCGAGCCGCCGGGCCGCCGCCAGATGGGCCTCGGCCAGGTCGGCGACATGGATGTAGTCGCGGACGCAGGTGCCGTCCGGCGTCGGATAGTCGTCGCCGAAGATCCTGGGGGCCTCGTCCCGGGTGAGCCGGTCGAAGACCATGGGGACGATGTTGAAGACGCCCGTGTCGGCGAGCTCGGGCGCGGCCGCCCCCGCCACGTTGAAGTAGCGCAGGCAGACCGTCGAGATGCCGTGCGCCCGGCCCGTCGCCCGGACCAGCCACTCGCCGGTGAGCTTGGTCTCGCCGTACGGGTTCACCGGCGCGCACGGGGTGTCCTCCGTGATCAGGTCGACGTCCGGGTTGCCGTACACGGCCGCCGACGAGGAGAACAGGAACTTCCTGATCCCGGCCTCCGCGACCGTCTCGAGGAGCGTGGCGAGACCGCCGACGTTCTCCCGGTAGTAGCGGGTGGGCTGCGCCACGGACTCGGCGACCTGCTTGCGCGCCGCGAGGTGGACGACGCCACTCACCCCGTACTCGGCGAGGACTCGCTTCAGCAGGTCACCGTCGTGCGACGAGCCCTCGACGAGCGGGATGCCCGCCGGCAGCCGTGCGGGGAACCCGGCCGAGAGGTCGTCGAGCGCTACAACGTTCTCCCCGGCGTCGGTCATGGCCCGCACCACATGGGCCCCTATGTATCCCGCTCCGCCTGTGATCAGCCATGTCATGGTCGCCCACCCTATGTCCGGGCCGCACGCCGTTCCCCAATGTCCTGGATGCCTGATGTGGGCACCGCGGTTTGTGGGCGGGACCCCGAATAACCGATGATGATCGCGGCAAAGGCCAGTGGAGGCGGCGTTGATCGGCCCGTGAACGGGCGGTGAACGGCACCCTCCGGGCATCCGATAGCCTCTGCCGACATGCCGCCCGACCGGTGCAGCCAACGGGGCGCCCCCACCATGCACATGACCGGCGCCAGCGCGTCGGCACCCAGGGAGTGAGTTCGGTTGTCGACCGCCATCCTCACCGGTCAGCCGGTCCCCGGATCGTCGATCGAGGGTGATCTGCGGTCCCTCGGCTTCGACGTACGGGTCGCAGCCGACGCCGCCGACGCCGAGACCCTCCTCGCCCAGGTTCCGGGTGACCAGCGGGTCGCCGTGGTCGACGCCCGCTTCGTGGGCCACCTGCACGCACTGCGCCTCGGTCTCACCGACCCCCGCTTCCCGCTCGCCGCGATCCCGGGCGCCGTCACGGCCCAGGCGCCCGGCCGCCAGGCCCTGACCCGCGCGATGGCCCGCGACAACTCCGCGGGCGGCGGTACGGCGGTCGCCGTGGACAGCCTCGCCGACCGCATGGTCACCGCCCTCGACGCCGACGGCGCCGGCGTCCACCGCCCCGAGCTGGGCAGCCTGGTCGCCGAGGTCCCGGCCGACCCGCAGGCCCGCAACGAGGCACGGCAGGCCGTCGCGAACGTCGACGACGAGGCCGTACGCCTGAAGTCGGCCGTGAAGTCCCGCGACGGCTTCTTCACCACGTTCTGCATCAGCCCGTACTCGCGCTACCTCGCCCGCTGGTGCGCCCGCCGGGGCCTGACCCCGAACCAGGTCACCACCGCCTCCCTGCTCACCGCTCTGATCGCGGCGGGCTGCGCGGCCACCGGCACCCGCGTCGGTTTCGTCGCGGCCGGGATCCTGCTGATCTGCTCGTTCGTCCTGGACTGCACCGACGGCCAGCTCGC
This sequence comes from Streptomyces sp. DF42, assembly GCF_058267695.1. Lineage (NCBI taxonomy): Bacteria > Bacillati > Actinomycetota > Actinomycetes > Kitasatosporales > Streptomycetaceae > Streptomyces > Streptomyces sp. DF42. The sequence continues at coordinate 8,788,709 of NZ_CM177859.1, forward strand.
CCGCTACTCCCTGCAGTACTCCACGCTCGGCGCCTGGCTCGACGCCACCTTCGACCGCGCCAAGGAGTACGCCTACTACGCGGGCCTCGCCCTGGGAGCGGCCCGCGGCGGCGGCAGTGACGACGTATGGGCGCTTGCTCTCGGCGCCATGATCCTGCAGACCTGCCGGCACGTCGTCGACTTCTCCTTCAACGAGGCGAACCACGACGCCACCGCCAACACCAGTCCCACCGCGGCCCTCTCCGACAAGCTGGACAGCGTCGGCTGGACGGTGTGGGTACGGCGCATGATCGTGCTCCCGATCGGCGAGCGCTGGGCGATGATCGCGGTCCTCACCGCCGTCACGACCCCGCGCATCACCTTCTACGTCCTGCTCGTCGGCTGCGCCTTCGCGGCGACGTACACCACGGCCGGGCGGGTGCTGCGCTCGCTGACGCGCAGGGCGCAGCGCACGGACCGGGCGGCGCAGGCGCTGGCGGACCTCGCGGACAACGGCCCGCTCGCCTCCCTCGTGGCGCGTGCCACCCGCGCCCGCCTCGGTGCCCCGCTGCTCGTCGCGGCGGCCGGCACGGCGGTCCTCGCCGTGTCCCTCTTCTCCGGGGTGACCTGGGCGCCCGTCGCGGGCGCCGTCGTCTACACCGTCACCGCCGGTCAGGCCCTGTACCGCCCCCTCAAGGGCGCCCTGGACTGGCTGGTCCCGCCGCTGTTCCGGTTCGCCGAATACGGCACCGTCCTGGTCCTCGCGGCCAAAGCGGACGTGAACGGCGCCCTTCCTGCGGCTTTCGGGCTGGTGGCTGCCGTCGCCTACCATCACTACGACACGGTGTACCGCATCCGCGGCAACGCCGGAGCGCCCCCGGCCTGGCTGGTGCGCGCCATCGGGGGGCACGACGGGCGGACGCTGCTCGTCACCGTTCTGGCCGCGGTCCTCACCGCCTCGCAGTTCAAGGTCGCGCTCACGGCGCTGGCCGTGGCCGTCGCCCTGCTGGTGCTCGTCGAGAGCATCCGCTTCTGGGTGTCCGCTGGGGCGCCCGCCGTACACGATGAAGGAGAACCCGCATGATCGGCCTCGTGCTGGCGGCCGGCGCCGGACGGCGTCTGCGCCCCTACACCGACAGCCTTCCCAAGGCTCTGGTGCCGGTGGGCCCCGCGGGCATAGAGGGCGAACCCACGGTTCTCGACCTGACGCTCGGCAACTTCGCCGAGATCGGGCTGACCGAGGTCGCGATCATCGTCGGCTACCGCAAGGAGGCCGTGTACGAGCGCAAGGCCGCCCTGGAGCAGAAGTACGGTCTCAAGCTCACCCTCATCGACAACGACAAGGCCGAGGAGTGGAACAACGCCTACTCCCTGTGGTGCGGCCGTGACGCCCTCAAGGACGGCGTGATCCTCGCCAACGGCGACACCGTCCACCCGGTCTCCGTCGAGCGGACGCTGCTCGCCGCCCGCGGCGACGGCAAGAAGATCATCCTCGCCCTCGACACCGTGAAGTCGCTGGCGGACGAGGAGATGAAGGTCGTCGTCGACGCCGAGAAGGGCATGACGAAGATCACGAAGCTGATGGACCCCGCCGAGGCGACCGGCGAGTACATCGGCGTCACCCTCATCGAGGGCGACGCCGCCCCCGAACTGGCAGACGCCCTGAAGGCGGTCTGGGAGACCGACCCGCAGCAGTTCTACGAGCACGGGTACCAGGAACTGGTGAACCGCGGCTTCCGGATCGATGTGGCGCCGATCGGCGACGTCAAGTGGGTCGAGATCGACAACCACGACGACCTCGCCAAGGGACGGGAGATCGCGTGCCAGTACTGACCCGGCTCATCCCTTCACCCGTCGTCGTGGACATCCGCCCGGGTGCCCTCGACGATCTCGCGTGTGTGCTGGCCGACGAGCGGATCTCGCAGTCGGGCAAGCTCGCCATCGCCGTCAGCGGCGGTTCCGGTGCCCGGCTGCGTCAGCGGCTGGAGCCGACGTTGCCCGGCGCCACCTGGTTCGAGGTCGGCGGCGGCACCCTCGACGACGCCATCCGCCTGGCCGGCGACATGAAGGCCGGGCACTACGACGCGGTCGTGGGACTCGGCGGCGGCAAGATCATCGACTGCGCCAAGTTCGCCGCGGCGCGCGTGGGCCTGCCGCTGGTCGCCGTACCGACGAACCTCGCGCACGACGGCCTGTGCTCGCCGGTCGCGACGCTCGACAACGACGCGGGCCGCGGTTCCTACGGTGTGCCCAACCCGATAGCGGCCGTCATCGACCTCGACGTGATCCGTGAGGCCCCGGTGCGGTTCGTGCGCGCGGGTATCGGCGACGCGATCTCCAACATCAACTCGATCGCGGACTGGGAGCTCGCCAACCGCGTCAAGGGCGAGAAGATCGACGGGCTCGCGGCCGCGATGGCCCGCCAGGCGGGCGAGGCGGTGCTACGGCACCCGGGCGGGGTCGGGGACAACGACTTCCTCCAGGTGCTCGCCGAGGCGCTGGTCCTCACGGGTGTCGCGATGTCGATCTCGGGTGACTCGCGCCCCGCCTCCGGCTCCTGCCACGAGATCAACCACGCCTTCGACCTGCTCTACCCCAAGCGCGCCGCAAGCCACGGCGAGCAGTGCGGCCTCGGCGCCGCCTTCGCGATGTACCTGCGCGGAGCCCACGAGGAGTCGGCCTACATGGCCGAGGTGCTGCGCCGGCACGGGCTTCCGGTGCTGCCGGAGGAGATCGGATTCACGGTGGACGAGTTCGTCCGCGCCGTGGAGTTCGCTCCGCAGACCCGGCCCGGCCGCTACACGATCCTCGAACACCTCGACCTGAAAACCGACCAGATCAAGGACACCTACGCCGACTATGTCAAGGCCATCGGTAGCTGAACTCCGCCCGGTCGTCCACCCCGCAGGGGTCAAGGACCGGCGCAGCGGTGAGCACTGGATGGGACGCCTCTACATGCGTGAGGTGTCCCTGCGGGTCGACCGCTACCTGGTGAACACCAGGGTCACGCCCAACCAGCTCACGTACCTGATGACCGTGTTCGGTGTGCTCGCGGCCCCGGCACTGCTGGTGCCGGGGATCCCGGGTGCCGTGCTCGGTGTGGTCTGTGTCCAGATGTATCTGCTGCTGGACTGCGTCGACGGCGAGATCGCGCGCTGGAAGAAGCAGTACTCCCTGAACGGCGTCTACCTGGACCGGGTCGGCGCCTACCTCACCGACGCCGCCGTCCTCGTCGGCTTCGGGCTGCGCGCCGCCGACCTGTGGGGCAGCGGCCGTATCGACTGGCTGTGGGCCTTCCTCGGCACCCTGGCCGCGCTCGGCGCGATCCTGATCAAGGCCGAGACCGACCTGGTCGGCGTCGCCCGGCACCAGGGCGGGCTGCCGCCGGTCAAGGAGGCCGCCGCCGAGATGCGCACCTCCGGCATGGCGCTGGCCCGCCGCGCCGCCGCCGCGTTCAAGTTCCACCGGCTGATCCTCGGCATAGAGGCGTCGCTGCTCATCCTGGTCCTGGCCATTGCCGACCAGCTCCGCGGCGACCTGTTCTTCTCCAGGCTCGGCGTCGCGGTGCTGGCCGGCATCGCACTCCTGCAGACCCTGCTGCACCTGGTGTCGATCCTCGCGTCGAGCAGGCTGAAGTGAGGGCCACGAAGGTCGGCGCGGTGATCATCACCATGGGTAACCGCCCCGACGAGCTCCGCGCCCTCCTCGACTCGGTCGCCAAGCAGGACGGCGACCGCGTCGAGGTCGTCGTGGTCGGCAACGGCTCGCCGGTCCCGGACGTCCCCGCGGGTGTCCGCACCGTCGAGCTGCCAGAGAACCTCGGCATCCCCGGGGGCCGCAACGTCGGCATAGAGGCCTTCGGTCCCAGCGGCCGCGACGTCGACGTGTTGATGTTCCTCGACGACGACGGACTCCTCGCGGGCCATGACACCGCCGAGCTGTGCCGCCGGGCCTTCGAGACCGACCACGAGCTCGGCATCATCAGCTTCCGCATCGCCGACCCCGAGACGGGGGTCACTCAGCGCCGCCACGTCCCGCGGCTGCGCGCGGCCGACCCGATGCGCTCCTCGCGGGTCACCACCTTCCTCGGCGGCGCCAACGCCGTCCGCACCCAGGTCTTCGCCGAAGTCGGCGGCCTCCCGGACGAATTCTTCTACGCCCACGAGGAAACCGACCTGGCATGGCGGGCTCTCGACGCGGGCTGGATGATCGACTACCGGTCCGACATGGTGCTGTACCACCCCACGACCGCGCCCTCGCGGCACGCGGTCTACCACCGCATGGTCGCCCGCAATCGCGTCTGGCTGGCCCGCCGCAACCTCCCCGCGCTCCTCGTCCCGGTCTACCTCGGGGTCTGGATGCTGCTCACCCTCGTCCGCCGCCCCTCGCGGCCCGCCCTCAGGGCGTGGTTCGGCGGGTTCCGCGAAGGCTGGACCACCTCGTGCGGACCGCGCAGGCCCATGAAGTGGCGTACGGTGTGGCGGCTGACCCGACTGGGCCGGCCCCCGGTGATCTGACAAGCTCGTTCCTGTTCACGAGTTCTTGCCCTTGCCCGCACGGGCTGCGCATCCCGAAGACGAAAGTTTCCACCAGTGAGTGAGTCAACGCACGACGGCACGGTCGCCCTGAGCGTGGCCGTATCGCCCGACGAGGGCCTCGCGGCGGAACAGCTCGCCGCGAAGTACGGGCTGACCGTGAGCGGCGCCCGGCCGTCCCTCGTCGAGTACGTCCGCCAGCTCTGGGACCGGCGTCACTTCATCCTCGCCTTCTCGCGGGCGAAGCTGACCGCTCAGTACAGCCAGGCCAAGCTCGGCCAGCTCTGGCAGGTGGCGACCCCGCTGCTGAACGCGGCCGTCTACTTCTTCATCTTCGGCGTCATCCTGAACGCCAGCCGAGGCATGTCGAAGGACGTCTACATCCCGTTCCTGGTCACCGGCGTCTTCGTGTTCACCTTCACCCAGAGCTCGGTGATGGCCGGCGTACGGGCGATCTCCGGCAACCTCGGCTTGGTCCGCGCGCTGCACTTCCCGCGCGCCTCGCTGCCGATCTCCTTCGCGCTGCAGCAACTCCAGCAACTGCTGTTCTCGATGATCGTGCTGTTCGCCGTGGCGATCGGCTTCGGCAGCATCCCGGACCTGTCCTGGCTGCTGATCGTGCCGGTGCTCGCGCTGCAGTTCCTGTTCAACACCGGCCTGGCGCTGATCATGGCCCGCGCGGGCGCCAAGACCCCGGACCTGGCCCAGCTCATGCCCTTCATCATGCGTACGTGGATGTACGCGTCCGGCGTGATGTTCTCGATCCCCATCATGCTGGCCGACAAGCCGCAGTGGGTGGCGACCGTCCTGCAGTGGAATCCGGCCACCATCTACATGGACCTGATGCGCTTCTCGCTCATCGAGGACTATGGCGCCGAGAACCTTCCCGATCACGTCTGGGCCGCCGCGGGCGGCTGGGCCGCGCTGTGCGCCCTCGGCGGCTTCGTGTACTTCTGGAAGGCGGAGGAGAGGTACGGCCGTGGCTGAGCAGAACCCCGAGCAACCGCAGGGCGAGCGAAGCGGGATGGGGGTCTCCCCGGACGGAGTCCGGGGGAGGATCCCCACCGTCATCGCCGACGAGCTGCACATCGTCTACCGCGTCCATGGCGCGAAGACCGGCAAGGGCAGTGCCACCGCCGCCCTCAGCCGCATCATCAAGCGAGGCTCCGACGATGCGGCGCGCGGCGTGCGCAAAGTGCACGCGGTCAAGGGCGTCTCCTTCGTCTCCTACCGCGGCGAGGCCGTCGGCCTGATCGGCTCCAACGGTTCCGGCAAGTCGACTCTGCTGCGCGCCATCGCCGGTCTGCTCCCCGCGGAGAAGGGGCGCGTCTACACCAACGGCCAGCCCTCGCTGCTGGGCGTGAACGCGGCCCTGATGAACGACCTGACCGGCGAGCGGAACGTCATATTGGGCGGGCTCGCCATGGGAATGTCCCGCGAGCAGGTCAGGGAGCGCTACCAGGAGATCGTCGACTTCTCGGGCATCAACGAGAAGGGCGACTTCATCACCCTCCCGATGCGCACCTACTCCTCCGGCATGGCGGCCCGTCTGCGCTTTTCCATCGCCGCCGCCAAGGACCACGACGTCCTGATGATCGACGAGGCGCTGGCCACCGGCGACCGCAAGTTCCAGAAGCGCTCCGAGGAACGCATCCGCGAGCTGCGCAAGGAGGCCGGCACGGTCTTTCTCGTCAGTCACAACAACAAGTCGATCCGCGATACCTGCGACCGCGTCCTGTGGCTGGAACGCGGCGAGCTGCGCATGGACGGGCCTACCGAAGAGGTCCTCAAGGAGTACGAGAAGTTCACGGGCAAGTAGTCCACCCCGACCTGGACGGACTGGCCAGGACGCTTCGCAGGCCCCGCCGGAACTGTTCCGGCGGGGCCCTGCGTCTGCAAAGGAAACGTCAACTGGCGCTCGTCCCAGGAATCTTGACGCCAATCGGTGTGTTGTTGTGATGTCCAGGACACCCCAGGGAAGCTCACTGCGTTGTACAACGTAAGCTGTACCGGTCCCGAAACGCGGCAAACTGGGGCGATAATGCGCGACACCCTCAAGCGGGACAGTCGCGCGGGCCACCGGGCGGCGTGTCCGAAATAGTATGCATTGGGACAACAGTGTAGAACGGGAGATGTGACGGCAATGGCTACGGAAACTCCCCAGCTGAGCGCAGCATGTGCCGTCCCCGCCCCGGGCAGTCACCGGTGACGGGAACCAGCACGCCGCACACCGGTGACCCGGAGCGCGGCACGCTCGACAAGGCCGCGGGCGAGAACTTCCCCGTGGCTCCGTTCTTCCTGCCCAAGGCCTGGCGCGCCGACCTCATGGCCGTGTACGGCTTCGCCCGCCTCGTCGACGACATCGGCGACGGCGATCTGGCCCCCGGCGGCGCCGACGCTCGTCTGCTCGGCGTGTCGGCCGAGGAGGCCGAGAACCGCCTGCTGCTCCTGGACGCCTTCGAGACGGACCTGAACCGGGTCTTCGACTCGACCCCGCGCCACCCCCTGCTGCGCCGCCTCCAGCCGACCGTCCGGCGCCACGCGCTGACCCCCGAGCCCTTCCTCGGCCTGATCGCCGCCAACCGCCAGGACCAGCTCGTCAGCCGCTACGAGACCTACGACGACCTGCGCGCGTACTGCGAACTCTCGGCCAACCCCGTCGGCCGACTCGTCCTCTCCGTCACCGGCACCTCGACCCCCGAGCGCATCCGCCTCTCGGACGCGATCTGCACCGCCCTCCAGATCGTCGAACACCTGCAGGACGTCGCCGAGGACCTCGGCCGCGACCGCATCTACCTGCCCGCCGAGGACATGAAGCAGTTCCATGTGCAAGAGGCGGATCTCGCCACGCCGATCGCGGGCGCATCGTTGCGCGCACTGGTCGCATACGAGGCACAACGCGCCCGCGATCTCCTGAATGAAGGCGCCCCCCTGGTGGGTAGCGTCCACGGCAGGTTGAAGTTGCTGCTCGCGGGGTTCGTGGCGGGGGGAAGGGCGGCGATCCGTGCGGTCGCCGCTGCGGAATACGACGTACTTCCCGGCCCGCCCAAGCCCGGCAAGGTTCAACTGCTGCGCGAGGTGGGCGTGACTCTGCGAGGAGAGGGGTGATCCGGACCGTGGAGTCGGAACAACACGTGTCCGCACCGGTACTCGCCGCCTACAGCTACTGCGAGGCCGTCACCGGACAGCAGGCACGTAACTTCGCGTACGGCATCAGGTTGCTGCCGGCGCCCAAGCGTCGGGCCATGTCGGCCCTGTACGCGTTCTCCAGGCGCGTCGACGACATCGGCGACGGCGCACTGGCGGGCGACGTCAAGGCGGCGCGACTCGAGGACACCCGGGCGCTGCTGGCCCGGGTGCGCGAGGGGGCGGTCGCCGAGGACGACATCGACCCGGTCGCCGTCGCCCTCGCCCACACCGCAGAAACCTTCCCGGTCCCGCTCGACGGACTCGACGAGCTGATCGACGGCGTGCTGATGGACGTCCGGGGCGAGACCTATGAGGCCTGGGACGACCTGAAGGTGTACTGCCGCTGTGTCGCGGGCGCCATCGGGCGGCTCTCGCTCGGCGTGTTCGGCACGGAACCGGGGGCGCGCGGCGCCGAGCGCGCGCCGGAGTACGCCGACACGCTGGGGCTGGCGCTGCAGCTCACCAACATCCTCAGAGACGTCCGCGAGGACGCCGAGGGCGGTCGTACGTATCTGCCCTCCGACGACCTCGCGAAATTCGGGTGCTCGACCGGGTTCAACGGGCCGACCCCGCCGGAGGGCTCCGACTTCGCGGGCCTCGTGCACTTCGAAGTGCGACGGGCCCGCGCTCTTTTCGCCGAGGGCTACCGGCTGCTCCCCATGCTCGACCGGCGCAGCGGCGCGTGCGTCGCCGCCATGGCCGGCATCTACCGCCGGCTGCTCGACCGCATCGAGCGCGACCCCGAGGCGGTACTGCGGGGCCGGGTCTCGCTGCCCGGGCGGGAGAAGGCGTACGTCGCAGTCCGCGGCCTGTCCGGGCTGGACGCCCGGCATGTGACGCGGAGGACCGTCAGGAGGCGCGCCTGATGGACAAACAGGGCCAAGGTGATTCCACCGGCGAAAAGCGGCACGCAACCCTCCGGGCAGAGACGGCGTCCCTGACTGCAACGGCCTGCTGTTGTGCACGGTTCAACCACGGCGGTCGCGCAGGGGAGGATGCACGATGAGCGACGACACGCGGTCCGACGATTCGCCCGAGGATCCGGCGGGGCGCTCCGCAAGGGACGCCGTCGTGATCGGTGGCGGGCTCGCCGGCATCACCGCCGCGCTCGCGCTCGCCGACGCCGGAGTGCGCGTCACCCTGGTCGAGGGCAGACCGCGACTCGGCGGCCTGGCCTTCTCCTTCCAGCGCGGCGAGCTGACCGTCGACAACGGACAGCATGTCTACCTGCGCTGCTGCACCGCCTACCGCTGGTTCCTCGACCGCATCGAGGGGTCGGCGCTGGCGCCGCTGCAGGATCGTCTCGACGTGCCCGTACTCGACGTCGACAAGCCCGAGGGACGACGGCTCGGCAGGCTGCGGCGCGACGCGCTGCCCGTGCCCCTGCATCTGGGGCGCAGCCTTGCGACGTATCCGCATCTCTCGCTCGCCGAGCGGGCCAGGGTGGGGCGTGCCGCGCTCGCGCTCAAGGGGCTCGACCTCGCCGATCCGACCCTGGACACCCAGGACTTCGGCAGCTGGCTGACCGCGCACGGTCAGTCGGCGCGTGCCGTCGAGGCCCTGTGGGACCTGGTCGGGGTCGCCACTCTCAACGCGGTCGCGGGCGACGCCTCGCTGGGGCTCGCCGCGATGGTGTTCAAGACCGGTCTGCTGTCCGACCCGGGCGCGGCCGACATCGGATGGGCGCACGTCCCGCTGGGCGAACTGCATGACCGTCTCGCCCGCAAGGCGCTCGACTCCGCGGGCGTCCGTACCGAGGTCCGTACACGCGTCACCTCCATCTCTACTGACGAAAACGGGCGCCTGCGCGTTCAGGTTCCCGGCGAGGAGCTCCAAGCGGACACGGTCGTGCTCGCCGTACCCCAGCGCGAGGCCCACGATCTTCTGCCGGCAGGCGCCCTCGACGCCCCTGGCCAGCTGCTCGACATCGACACCGCGCCGATCCTCAACGTGCACGTCGTCTACGACCGGAAGGTGCTGAACCAGCCGTTCTTCGCGGCCCTCGGCACCCCCGTGCAGTGGGTCTTCGACCGCACCGACGCCTCCGGCCTGCGCCGGGGCCAGTACCTGGCGCTGTCCCAGTCGGCCGCCCACGACGAGATCGACGAGCCGGTCGCCGCGCTGCGCGAGCGCTATCTGCCCGAGCTGGAGCGGCTGCTGCCCGGCGCTCGCGACGCAGAGGTGAAGGACTTCTTCGTGACCAGGGAGCGCACGGCGACGTTCGCTCCGACCCCAGGCGTCGGGCGGCTGCGGCCCGGCGCCCGCACCAGGACCCCCGGCCTGTACCTGGCCGGAGCGTGGACCGCCACAGGGTGGCCCGCGACCATGGAGAGTGCGGTCCGCAGTGGCGTGAGTGCGGCGGACGCCGCGCTGAGCGCCCTGGGCCGGCCCCGCCCGAGTCACCTCTTCGACTTCGAGGAGGCGGCCTGATGCTCGATCAGCACGCGGCAGGCCCCCGCACCCCCGGTACCGCAACAAGAGGAGAGACTGTGCCCACTGTGCCCCCGGCCGAGACGGCCGCTCGGAGGTCCGCGGTGGACGTGACCGCGCTCCTGGAGCGCGGCCGGACCCTTGCCACACCGGTACTGCGGGCGGCCGTGGACCGCCTGGCACCCCCCATGGACACCGTTTCCGCCTACCATTTCGGCTGGATCGACGCCGAGGGCAACCCCGCGGACGGGGACGGCGGCAAGGCCGTACGTCCCGCCCTGGCGGTCCTGTCCGCCGAGGTCACCGGCGCCGCCCCTGAGGTCGGCATCCCCGGAGCCGTCGCCGTCGAACTCGTCCACAACTTCTCGCTGCTGCACGACGACCTGATGGACGGCGACGAACAGCGCCGCCACCGCGACACCGTCTGGAAGGTGCACGGCCCCGCCCAGGCGATCCTCGTCGGCGACGCCCTGTTCGCCCTCGCCAACGAGGTCCTGCTGGAGCTCGGCTCGGTCGAGGCCGGCCGTGCCACCCGTCGCCTGACCACCGCCACCCGCGCCCTGATCGACGGCCAGGCCCAGGATATCTCCTACGAACACCGCGACCGCGTCAGCGTCGAGGAGTGCCTGGAGATGGAGGGCAACAAGACCGGCGCCCTGCTCGCCTGCGCCAGCTCCATCGGTGCCGTGCTCGGCGGCGCGGACGACCGCACCGCCGACACCCTGGAGAAGTACGGCTACCACCTGGGCCTCGCCTTCCAGGCCGTCGACGACCTCCTCGGCATCTGGGGCGACCCGGTCTCCACCGGCAAGCAGACCTGGAGCGACCTGCGCCAGCGCAAGAAGTCCCTGCCGGTCGTGGCCGCGCTCGCGGCGGGCGGTGCCGCCTCCGAGCGGCTCGGCGAGATCCTCGCCGCCGACGCCAAGAGCAGCGACTTCGAGAACTTCTCCGAGGAGGAGTTCGCCTATCGCGCCGCCCTCATCGAGGACGCGGGCGGCCGCGAGTGGACGGCCCAAGAGGCACGTCGTCAGCACACCATCGCCATCGAGGCCCTGCACGCCATCGACATGCCCGACCGGGTACGGGACCGGTTCACGGCGCTCGCGGACTTCGTCGTCGTACGAAAGAGATGATCGTTATCGGTCGAATAACCCTCGCGTAGTCGCCGGCCGGTGTCGCGGGAAGAACAGCACCGGCCGACGGCGGACCCACAGCAGCACCGCTCGCACGACTGCACTAAGGGGAAGCCATGACAGCGACGACCGACGGAAGCACCGGGGCCCTGCCGCCCCGAGCTGCCTCGGCCAGCGAAACCGCCAGTACGAACCCCGTGGCGGCCGGGGTGCACGACGCCGCCGTACGCGCCGTACAACGCTCCACCGACTTCCTGCTGTCCACGCAGGACGCCGAGGGCTGGTGGAAGGGCGACCTCGAGACCAACGTGACCATGGACGCCGAGGATCTGCTTCTGCGGCAGTTCCTGGGCCTCCTGGACGAGGCCACCGCGCAGGCCGCCGCCCTGTTCATCCGCGGTGAGCAGCGCGAGGACGGCGCCTGGGCCACCTTCTACGGCGGACCGGGCGAACTCTCCGCCACGATCGAGGCGTACGTCGCCCTGCGCCTGGCCGGCGACGAGCCGCAGGCGCCGCACATGGCGAAGGCCTCGGCCTGGATCCGCGAGCGGGGCGGCATCGTATCGGCCCGTGTCTTCACCCGGATCTGGCTCGCCCTGTTCGGCTGGTGGAAGTGGGAGGACCTGCCCGAACTTCCGCCGGAGCTCATCTACTTCCCCAAGTGGATGCCGCTCAACATCTACGACTTCGGGTGCTGGGCCCGGCAGACCATCGTGCCGCTCACGATCGTGTCCGCGAAGCGGCCGGTGCGGCCCGCGCCCTTCCCTCTCGACGAGCTGCACGCCGACCCGGCCAACCCGAATCCGCCCAAGCCCCTTGCCTCGGCGGCCAGTTGGGACGGTGCCTTCCAGCGCCTGGACAAGGTGCTGCACCAGTTGCGCAAGGTCGCGCCGCGCGGACTGCGCAAAGCGGCCATGAACTCGGCGGCCCGCTGGATCATCGAGCGGCAGGAGAACGACGGCTGCTGGGGCGGCATCCAGCCGCCGGCCGTGTACTCGGTGATCGCGCTGTACCTGTTGGGCTACGACCTCGAACACCCGGTGATGCGCGAGGGGTTGGCGTCGCTGGACCGTTTCGCCGTGTGGCGCGAGGACGGCGCGCGGATGATCGAGGCCTGTCAGTCGCCCGTCTGGGACACCTGCCTCGCCACCATCGCGCTCGTCGACGCGGGCGTGCCCGCCGACCATCCCCAGCTCGTCAAGGCGTCGGACTGGATGCTCGGCGAGGAGATCGTCCGCCCCGGCGACTGGTCCGTGAAGCGGCCCCAACTGCCGCCCGGTGGCTGGGCGTTCGAGTTCCACAACGACAACTACCCCGACATCGACGACACCGCCGAGGTCGTCCTCGCCCTGCGCCGAGTCAAGCACCACGACCCGGAGCGGGTGGAGAAGGCGATCGGGCGCGGGGTGCGCTGGAACCTCGGGATGCAGTCGAAGAACGGCGCGTGGGGCGCCTTCGACGTCGACAACACCAGCCCCTTCCCCAACCGGCTGCCGTTCTGCGACTTCGGCGAGGTCATCGACCCGCCGTCCGCGGACGTCACGGCGCACGTGGTGGAGATGCTGGCCGTCGAGGGCCTCTCGCACGACCCGCGCACCCGGCGCGGCATCGAGTGGCTGCTCTCCGAACAGGAGCCGGACGGCTCGTGGTTCGGGCGTTGGGGCGTCAACTACGTCTACGGCACCGGGTCCGTCGTACCCGCTCTCGTCGCGGCCGGCTTCCCCGCCTCGCACCCGGCGATCCGGCGGGCCGTCGCCTGGCTGGAGTCGGTCCAGAACGACGACGGCGGCTGGGGCGAGGACCTGCGCTCGTACAAGGACGTCAAGAAGTGGAGCGGTCGCGGAGCCTCCACCGCCTCGCAGACGGCGTGGGCGCTGATGGCTCTGCTGGCGGCGGGGGAGAAGGGCTCCAAGGCCGTCGAGCGCGGTGTCGAGTGGCTCGCGGCCACGCAGCGCGAGGACGGTTCCTGGGACGAGCCGTACTTCACCGGGACCGGCTTCCCCTGGGATTTCTCGATCAACTACCACCTCTACCGGCAGGTGTTCCCGCTCACCGCACTCGGCCGCTACGTGCACGGAGAGCCCTTCGCCAAGAAGCCGGCGCTCGCCGAGGTCAAGGGGGGCTGATGAGCACACGGCCCGCCTCGCCCCCGCTGCTGATCGCCTGCGCGCTCGGCATCGAGCACCTCGCCCTGCGCACGAGCGACCGAGGGGGCGCCGGCGGTCCTGTCACCGTCCTGCGCACCGGCATGGGGCCCGAGGCGGCCGAGCGGTCCGTCACCCGGCTGCTGGCCGATCCGGCCCTGCGTGAGGCAGCCGTGCTGGCCACCGGCTTCTGTGCCGGGCTCGCCCCCGGGATGCACCCCGGCGATCTGGTCGTCGCCGAGGAGACCCGGGATCCGGACGGAACCGTTCCGTGCGTCGGGACCGACCTCCTCGTCAAGGAGCTCGTGCGGGCCGTGCCCGGGCGTGCCGTCCACACAGGGCCGCTGACCGGCTCTGATCACGTCGTCCGCGGTCACGAACGGTCGGATCTGCTCGCAACCGGCGCGATCGCGGTCGACATGGAATCCGCGGCGACGCTTCTCAGCGCCGTACGCACGGGTGAGCGCCCGGTTGCGGCCGTACGAGTGGTCGTGGACGCTCCTGAACATGAACTCGTCCGGATCGGCACGGTGCGCGGTGGAATATCGGCTTTCCGCGTCCTTCGTTCCGTTCTTCCAGCTTTCTTCGAATGGCACCGTTCTTTGTTGCTCCCCCGGAGGTGAGCCAGATGGCCATGCCGCTGCGCCAGTCCATCAAGGTCGCTACGTACTTGGCTGAACAGAAGCTCCGCAAGCGGGACAAGTTTCCGCTGATCGTGGAGCTGGAACCTCTCTTCGCATGCAATCTGAAGTGCGAGGGATGCGGCAAGATCCAGCACCCGGCGGGTGTGCTCAAGCAGCGTATGCCGGTCGCGCAGGCCGTGGGAGCGGTTCTGGAGTCCGGTGCGCCGATGGTGTCGATCGCGGGCGGCGAACCCCTGATGCACCCTCAGATCGACGAGATCGTGCGGCAGTTGGTGGCGAAGAAGAAGTACGTCTTCCTCTGCACCAACGCCATGCTGCTGCGCAAGAAGATGGACAAGTTCAAGCCCTCTCCCTATTTCGCCTTCGCCGTGCACATCGACGGGCTGCGGGAGCGGCACGACGAGTCCGTGGCGAAGGAGGGTGTGTTCGACGAGGCCGTGGAGGCCATGAAGGAGGCCAAGCGGCGCGGCTTCCGGGTGACCACCAACTCGACCTTCTTCAACACGGACACCCCGCAGACCATCATCGAGGTGCTCAACTTCCTCAACGACGACCTCAAGGTCGACGAGATGATGATCTCGCCCGCCTACGCCTACGAGAAGGCGCCCGACCAGGAGCACTTCCTGGGCGTGGAACAGACCCGCGAACTGTTCAAGAAGGCCTTCGCGGGCGGCAACCGCAAGAAGTGGCGGCTCAACCACTCGCCGCTGTTCCTGGACTTCCTCGAGGGCAAGGTCGACTTCCCCTGCACCGCCTGGGCGATCCCGAACTACTCGCTCTTCGGCTGGCAGCGCCCCTGCTACCTGATGAGCGACGGGTACGTGCCGACGTACCGCGAACTGATCGAGGACACCGACTGGGACAAGTACGGCCGCGGCAAGGACCCGCGCTGCGCCAACTGCATGGCGCACTGCGGCTACGAGCCCACCGCCGTCCTCGCCACCATGGGGTCCCTGAAGGAGTCCCTGCGCGCCATGCGCGAGACGGTCTCCGGAAACCGGGAGTGACGTCGTGACCGCGATTTCCCTGGGTGTCCCCGAGGTGCCGGCCCGTCCGATCGCCGAGCGGCGCCTGTCGCGGCAGATCCATGTCGGATCCGTGGCGGTCGGCGGCGACGCCCCCGTGTCGGTGCAGTCGATGACGACGACCCGTACGTCGGACATCGGGGCCACCCTGCAGCAGATCGCCGAGCTCACCGCGTCCGGCTGCCAGATCGTGCGGGTGGCCTGCCCGACGCAGGACGACGCGGACGCGCTCGCCACCATCGCGAGGAAGTCGCAGATCCCGGTGATCGCCGACATCCACTTCCAGCCCAAGTACGTCTTCTCGGCGATCGAGGCCGGCTGCGCGGCGGTCCGGGTGAACCCCGGCAACATCAAGCAGTTCGACGACAAGGTCAAGGAGATCGCGCGCGCCGCCAAGGACCACGGCACCCCGATCCGCATCGGCGTCAACGCCGGCTCCCTGGACAGGCGTCTGCTGCAGAAGTACGGCAAGGCGACCCCCGAGGCGCTCGTCGAGAGCGCCCTGTGGGAAGCCTCCCTCTTCGAGGAGCACGACTTCCGGGACATCAAGATCTCGGTCAAGCACAACGACCCGGTCGTGATGATCGAGGCGTACAAGCAGCTCGCCGCCCAGTGCGAGTACCCGCTGCACCTCGGAGTGACCGAGGCCGGTCCGGCCTTCCAGGGCACGATCAAGTCGGCCGTCGCCTTCGGCGCGCTGCTGTCGCAGGGCATCGGCGACACCATCAGGGTCTCGCTGAGCGCCCCGCCCGCCGAGGAGGTCAAGGTCGGCCTCCAGATCCTGGAGTCGCTCAACCTCAAGCAGCGGCGGCTGGAGATCGTCTCCTGCCCGTCGTGCGGCCGCGCCCAGGTCGACGTCTACAAGCTCGCCGACGAGGTCACGGCCGGCCTTGAGGGCATGGAGGTGCCCCTGCGCGTCGCGGTCATGGGCTGTGTGGTCAACGGCCCCGGCGAGGCGCGGGAGGCGGATCTGGGGGTCGCCTCCGGCAACGGCAAGGGACAGATCTTCGTCAAGGGCGAGGTCATCAAGACCGTACCCGAGTCGAAGATCGTGGAGACGCTCATCGACGAGGCGATGAAGATCGCCGAGCAGATGGAGCAGGACGGGGCCGCATCGGGCGCCCCCGCCGTCTCGGGAAAACCGGCAGTGACGGTGAGTTGAAGCAAGGCACGGACCGAGAGGGGGCCCGAGCGTGACGATGCTGGAGAACATCCGGGGACCACGCGACCTGAAGGCGCTGTCCGAAGCGGAACTCGGTGAACTGTCCGAGGAGATCAGGGAGTTCCTGGTGCACGCGGTGGCCAGGACCGGCGGACACCTCGGGCCCAATCTGGGAGTGGTGGAACTCTCCATCGCGCTCCACCGGGTCTTCGAGTCACCGGTCGACCGCATCGTGTGGGACACCGGCCACCAGAGCTACGTACACAAGATTCTGACGGGCCGTCAGGACTTCTCCAAGCTGCGCGGGAAGGGCGGCCTGGCCGGCTACCCCTCACGCGAGGAGTCCGAGCACGACATCGTCGAGAACAGCCACGCCTCCACCGCGCTCGGCTGGGCCGACGGCCTCGCCAAGGCCCGCCAGGTACAGGGCGAGAAGGGCCATGTGGTCGCGGTCATCGGCGACGGCGCACTCACCGGCGGCATGGCCTGGGAGGCACTGAACAACATCGCGGCCGCCAAGGACCGGCCGCTGATCATCGTCGTCAACGACAACGAGCGCTCGTACGCGCCGACCATCGGCGGACTGGCGAACCACCTGGCCACCCTGCGCACCACCGACAGCTACGAGAAGGTGCTCGCCTGGGGCAAGGACGTGCTGCTGCGCACGCCGGTCGTCGGCAACACCGTCTACGAGTCGCTGCACGGCGCGAAGAAGGGCTTCAAGGACGCCTTCGCCCCGCAGGGCATGTTCGAGGACCTGGGCCTGAAGTACGTCGGCCCGATCGACGGGCACGACATCGCGGCCGTCGAGTCGGCGCTGCGGCGCGCGAAACGCTTCCACGGTCCGGTCCTCATCCACTGCCTCACGGAGAAGGGCCGCGGCTACGAGCCCGCCCTCGCCCACGAGGAGGACCACTTCCACACCGTCGGCGTGATGGACCCGCTCACCTGCGAGCCGCTCGCGCCGTCCAACGGCCCCTCCTGGACCTCGGTGTTCGGGGACGAGATCGCCGCGATCGGAGAGGAGCGGGAGGACGTCGTGGCGATCACGGCGGCCATGCTGCACCCGGTCGGCCTCGGCAAGTTCGCCGCACGCTTCCCGGACCGTGTGTGGGACGTCGGCATCGCCGAGCAGCACGCGGCGGTGAGCGCGGCAGGCCTGGCGACCGGCGGTCTCCACCCCGTCGTCGCCGTCTACGCCACCTTCCTCAACCGCGCCTTCGACCAGCTCCTGATGGACGTGGCACTGCACCGCTGCGGGGTCACCTTCGTCCTGGACCGGGCCGGCGTCACGGGCGTCGACGGCCCGTCCCACAACGGCATGTGGGACATGTCCATCCTCCAGGTCGTGCCGGGGCTGCGCATCGCCGCTCCACGCGACGCCGACCAGTTGCGCGCCCAGCTGCGCGAGGCCGTCGCCGTCGACGACGCTCCGACGGTGGTCCGCTTCCCCAAGGAGTCGGTCGGTCCACAGATCCCGGCGATCGACCGGGTGGGCGGACTCGACGTCCTGCACCGCGGCCCGGACACGCCCGAGGTGCTGCTCGTCGCCGTCGGCGTGATGGCGCCCGTCTGCCTCCAGGCCGCCGACCTGCTGGAGGCCCGCGGCATCTCGTGCACCGTCGTCGACCCCCGCTGGGTCAAGCCCGTCGACCCGGCGCTCCCGGGCCTCGCGGCCGAACACCGAATGGTGGCCGTCGTCGAGGACAACAGCCGTGCGAGCGGGGTGGGAGCCGCGGTGGCGCTTGCGCTCGGCGATGCCGAAGTCGACGTACCCGTACGGCGGTTCGGCATCCCGGAGCAGTTCCTCGCGCACGCCAAGCGCGGAGAGGTGCTGGCCGACATCGGGCTGACACCGGTGGAGGTGGCCGGCCGGATCAGCGCGAGCCTCGCCGTCAAGGAGGCCGAGGACACCCTGGCAGTCAAGGAGCAGGAGAACGGCCCAGTCAAGGAGAAAGCTGAATGACCAAGGAGTTCGACCTCGGCGCTCTCCTGGCCGAGCGCGGAGCCGAGCGCTACGAGCTGCACGGCAAGTACCTGAACCACCAGCTCCCGCGCATGCTGCACACCATCGGCTTCGACAAGGTCTACGAGCGCGCCGAGGGCGCCCACTTCTGGGACGCGGACGGCGATGACTACCTGGACATGCTGGCCGGGTTCGGGGTGATGGGCCTGGGGCGCCACCACCCCGTCGTCCGCAAGGCGCTGCACGACGTCCTCGACGCCCAGCTCGCCGACCTCACCCGCTTCGACTGCCAGCCGCTGCCCGGACTGCTGGCCGAGAAGCTCCTCACACACAGCCCGCACCTGGACCGGGTGTTCTTCGGCAACAGCGGTACGGAGGCGGTGGAGACCGCGCTGAAGTTCGCCCGGTACGTGACCGGCAGGCCGAGGATCCTCTACTGCGAGCACGCCTTCCACGGTCTGACCACCGGGTCGCTCTCGGTCAACGGCGAGGGCGGCTTCCGGGACGGCTTCGCCCCGCTGCTGCCCGACACGGCCGTCCCGCTCGGTGATCTCGACGCCCTGGCGCGCGAGTTGAAGAAGGGCGACGTCGCGGCCCTGATCGTCGAGCCGATCCAGGGCAAGGGTGTGCACGAGGCCCCGCCCGGCTATCTCCGGGCCGCGCAGGAGCTCCTGCACAAGCACAGGGCGCTGCTCATCGCCGACGAGGTGCAGACGGGCCTCGGCCGCACCGGGGACTTCTACGCCTACCAGCACGAGGACGGCGTCCAGCCGGACCTGGTGTGCGTGGCCAAGGCCCTGTCCGGCGGCTATGTGCCGGTCGGCGCCACCCTCGGCAAGGACTGGATCTTCAAGAAGGTCTACTCGTCCATGGACCGGGTGCTGGTCCACTCGGCGAGCTTCGGCTCCAACGCCCAGGCCATGGCGGCCGGCCTCGCCGTGCTGTCCGTGATGGAGAACGAGCAGGTCGTGGCAGGCGCGCGGGTGACCGGCGAGCAGCTGAGGACCCGGCTCGCGGCGCTGATCGACACATACGAGCTGCTCGCCGACGTCCGCGGCCGGGGCCTGATGATCGGCATCGAGTTCGGCAGGCCCAAGTCGCTGAAGCTGCGCAGCCGTTGGACCATGCTTCAGGCGGCACGCAAAGGCCTGTTCGCGCAGATGGTCGTCGTACCGCTCCTGCAGCGGCACCGGATCCTCACCCAGGTCTCCGGAGACCATCTGGAGGTCATCAAGCTGATCCCGCCGCTGATCATCGGCGAGCAGGACGTGGACCGGTTCGTCGACGCCTTCACGGCTGTGATGGACGACGCGCACAGCGGTGGTGGCCTGATGTGGGACTTCGGCAAGACACTGGTGAAGCAGGCGGTCGCCAACCGATAGGCACAGCGGCGGGTCCGACAGGCGCAGTGACGCGGCCCGAGATGACAGCGCCGACATCTTTTGCCTCTGAGGCAATAAATTTGCCGCAGAGGCAAAGCTCCGGCTGAATGGAGAGCATGAGCTCTCCCGAGACAGAGACCGAACCGGAGTCCGGGCGTGCGGCACCGGGCTCGTCGGCCGGGCCGGAGGAATTCCTGCCCGCCGTCGCACCACAGCTTCGCGCGCTGCGCCGCCGGGCCTCTCTCACCCTGGAGGCCGCGGCCCGCGCAGCCGGACTGTCACCGGCCCATCTTTCCCGGCTGGAGACGGGACAGCGCCAGCCGTCGCTGCCGATGCTGCTCGCCCTCGCTCGTATCTACGGTACGACCGTCTCGGAGCTGCTCGGCGAGACGGTCGGCGACCGGGACGCCGTTGTACGCGCCGCCGACATGGAACCGACCGTGGCGGGCGGCTGGACCTACTGGCAGGCCGGTGCGCCCGGCCGCGGCATGCAGGCCCTGCGCGTCCACGTACCGCATGGCTCGCAGGGCGACATTGTGCGCGTGCACCCCGGCGAGGAGTGGCTGTACGTCCTCAAGGGACGGCTGCGGCTGCGCCTCGGGGACGCCGCTCACCGGCTCACCGCCGGAGACAGCGCGCACTTCGACTCGCTCACCCCGCACCGGATCGCCGCCGAGGACCCCGACGGGGTCGAGCTCCTGTTCGTCCACACCCTTCTGCAGAGCCCCACGGCCACGCTGTGCCTGGGCCCGATCACCGGAGACATGGCATGAGCGACAGGAACATGGAGGAGAAGTTCCCCCGCGCCCTGTGGGTGCGCCTGATCATCTACATCGCGGTGGGGCACCTCTTCGCCGCCTTCATCTATCTGCTGTTCGCGGTGGGGGCGAAGTAGGCGAAGTGAGCGAAGATCAGTGAGGCAGTACGACGTGGGGCGGGCTCACCGGCTCAGTCGAGGAGTCGCTCGCGCAGGCTCTCGCGGAGTTCCGGGGTGAACTCCAGGCCCTGCTCCAGGTAGGTGTCGACGTGGCCCCACGTCTCCTCGATGGTCTCGAAGGCCGCAGCCAGATACTCGGCGCGCGCCTCGAACAGGGGGCTGAGCAACTCCATGACCTCGGGGGAGTAGCCGGCGGCGGAGCTGCCGCTGCGGTGCACCTTGTAGCGGCGGTGCTTGGCGTTCGACTCCAGGTAGTCCGCGACGATCGCCTCGCGTTCCACGCCCAGGGCGAGCAGCGTCACGGCTATCGACAGGCCCGCACGGTCCTTGCCCGCAGCGCAGTGCATCAGCGCGGGCACGCCGTCCTTCGCGAGCGAGCGCAGTACGCGCGCGTGCTCGGCGGTGCGCTCCTTGATGATCGTGCGGTAGGAGACGATCATGCGGTTGGCCGCCCTGCCGTCGCCGAGGATGCCGCGCAGCTGGTCGATCTCGCCGTCGCGGACCAACTTCCAGAACTCGGAGCCGTCCGCAGGATCGGTCAGCGGAAGGTTCACGTTCCGTACGCCCGGCAGTTCGACGTCCGGGCCCTCCAGCTTCTGGTCCGCCGCATTGCGGAAGTCGAAGACCGTGTGCAGGCCCAGGGAGGTCAGGAAGGCGGCGTCCTCCTCCGTCGCGTGTGCGAGGTGGCCGCTGCGGAACAGCACCCCGTACCGCACCCGCCGTCCGTCCGAGGCCGGGAGCCCACCCACATCGCGGAAATTGCGGACTCCGGCCAGCTCCGGCTCGGTCGACGGGATCTGCTGCGTCACGGGGGCTCCTCCCAGTCAGCCCGGCCGACGGGCTCGTCGGCGGGCACGCTTTCGACGATACGACATGGATTCCTCAGGCAATGAGTTGTCCACAGGCGTTGCCGACAGGCCCCTCATCACTTGATGATGTTGTTCATTGATCGCACCTGTTCGAATGTGTGAGGGCTTGATGCTGGAGATCTCCGACAACGGCCGTACGTGGCTCCTCTCAGGGCCGACCAGCAGTTACGCCGTCCATCTCACCGAGGACGACGAACTGCTGCACCTGCACTGGGGCCCCCGGATCGCGCTCGCCGACGCCGAAGCCCTCGCCGTCCGCCCGCTGCCCGACTACCGGCCCTTCGAGTCGCAGCTCGACGGCCACGAGGAGTACCCGGTCGAGGGCGGCCCCCGCTTCGTACGGCCTGCCCTGTCGGTGCGCACCGACGAGCGGCGCGGCACCGAGTGGCACTTCGAGGCGTACGAGGCCGACGGCGGGGACGACGGCGAGCTGCGCCTGCGCTTTTGTGACGGCGGGCTCACGCTCACCCTGCACTACCGGATGCGGCACGACGTCGTAGAACGCTGGGTGAGTCTCGACAACGAAGGGACCGCCCTGGAGTTGCTTCGGGCGGACTCCGCCACCTGGACGCTGCCCGAGCGCGAGGACTGGCGGCTGTCCCAGCTGCATGGACGCTGGGCCGCGGAGTCCCGGCTGGCCAGTTCCCTTCTCACTTACGGGGAGAAGGTCATCGGCAGCCGCCGCGGCCACACCGGGCACCAGCATCTGCCCTGGGTCGCGCTCGACACCGACGCCACCGAGGAGCGCGGCGAGGTCTACGGCTGCGCGCTCGGCTGGTCGGGTTCCTGGCGGATAGCGGTTGCGCACCTTGCGGACGCGCGCGTGCAGATCACCGGCGGCGCCGGGTACGACGACTCGGGGCTGCTGCGCCTGGACGCGGGGGAGTCGTACACGACGCCCGTCTTCGCCGGCCTGTGGAGCGACGGCGGCTTCGGCGGCGCGAGCCGCGCCTGGCACGCCTATCAGCGCGCGTACGTCATCCCGGACGCGGACCGGGACCGGCCGGTGCTGTTCAACTCCTGGGAGGCCACCGAGTTCGACATCTCCGAGGAGCAGCAGGGGACACTCGCCCGGCGTGCCGCGACGATCGGCGTCGAGCTGTTCGTGGTCGACGACGGCTGGTTCGGGAAGCGCACCAGCGACCGGGCCGGACTCGGCGACTGGACCCCCAACCCCGACCGCTTCCCGAACGGCCTGAAGCCGCTCGCGGACTATGTGCACGCCCTCGGCATGCAGTTCGGCATCTGGGTCGAGCCCGAGATGGTCAACCCGGACAGCGAGCTCTACCGCGCCCACCCCGACTGGGTGCAGTTCCAACCGGGACGAAAGCGGACGGAATTCCGCAACCAGCTCGTACTGAACCTGGCCCGGGAGGATGTCCAGGAGTACCTCTGGGGGCAGCTCGACGGGCTCCTCTCCAGCGCCCCGATCGACTACGTCAAGTGGGACTTCAACCGCTGCTTCACCGACGCGGGCTGGCCCGACGACCCCTACCCGCAGCGGCTCTGGATCGACCATGTCCGGGCGCTGTACGGCCTGTTGGACCGGCTGCGCGCGGCCCACCCGGGCGTTGCCTTCGAGTCCTGCTCGGGCGGTGGCGGCCGGATCGATCTCGGGATTCTGAGCCGCACGGACCAGGTGTGGACCTCCGACAACACCGACCCGCTCGACCGTCTCGCCATCCAGCACGGCTTCAGCCAGATCCACCCCGCGCGTGTGATGGCCGCCTGGGTCACCGACAGCCCCAACAACCAGCTCAACGGGCGGGTCAGCTCGCTGCGCTTCCGCTTCGTCAGCTCCATGGCCGGCGTGCTCGGTGTCGGTGGGGACCTCGCCCGGTGGACCGAGGAGGAACTCGCCGAGGCCGGCGAGTGGGTGGCCCTCTACAAGGAGATCCGTCCGCTCGTGCAGCACGGCGACCTGTACCGGTTGCGGCCTCCGCGGGGCGGGCTCAGCGCGGTGCAGTACGTGCGTGGCGACGAGGCGGTCGTCCTTGCGTGGCTTCAGGCGCAGAGCTACGGGGAACCCGTGCCGGCGCTGCGATTGCGGGGCCTCGATCCGTCAGCGTCGTATGAATGCCGCGAAACGGGCGAAGTTCACAGAGGTGCCGTACTCCTGCATCACGGACTGCGCACCGGGATGCGCGGCGACCTCGATGCGGCAGTTTTCCGTCTGCGTCGCATCTGACCCGTCTGTCCGAATTGGCACCTAGATTGGGCATATGCCATCTTCCGTCGCGTTCACTGCTCTTCGCTACGTTGTGATTACTTTTACTTCTCTTCATTCCAACTCGCTCCGGAATAGGGGCTCCTGGGCTGGAGGTGCGTGAGGAGCGTCATATTCGTGACCGAACGTGGCGCGTCATGTCCACGTAATTAACGTGCTTTACAAGGGGGTTTGACCAAAGGGGCGACCTCGGAATTCACGCACGGTTACCGGGATTTCTCTCAAGGGATCAACAGAAACGCATTCGCAGGGAACCATCACTTGTCCCTTTGCGTCCCGGTCGCTTACGTTCGCCACCAATCCGGACGGACGCCCAATCCTGCCGCCGCCCGGTGCCCGCACAACTCACCCGTGAACGGCAGGAGCGGGGGACCCACAGGTATCACTGCCTGTTCCGGTCTCCGGAACGGCTTGGGGTAAAGCCGCGTCATATACGCGGCCGGGCATCTCCAGCCCGCACCCGACAGCTCACCTCGTAGGCGCCGGAGAGGAATTCGTCATGCCCGCGAAGGGTAAGCACCGCCGCCCGAAGCCCCAGCGCTTCACCCGCTCCATCGCCGTCGCCGGTACCGGTGGCGCCGTACTCGCACTCCCGCTCATGGGTGCCACCGGCGCCCATGCCGCAACAACGCAGTCTGTTTCCCAGTCGGTTTCGCAAAAGGCCGTCCAGTCCCTTCCGACCGTGGAGAAGAAGGCGGCCGAGAAGAAGAGCGCCGGGCATCACGCGGGCGTGCGGACCTATTCGGTGCGGGGCGGCGACTACCTTTCGAAGATCGCCGATGAGCAGCACGTCGCCGGCGGCTGGAAGAAGCTCTACTCGGACAACCGCCGGGCCGTCGGCGACGATCCGTCGCTGATCCACCCGGGCCTGAAGCTCACGCTCGGCAAGAAGGCCACGGCGACCACCAAGTCGTCGCCCAGGCCGTCTTCTTCGTCCGCGCCCAAGCCGTCCTCGAACAAGACGACCGCCGCGCAGACCTCCCAGTCCACCGGCACCTCGACCGGCTTCACCCTCCCGGTGTCCGGCGCCACCATCGGCACCGGCTACCACGTGCCCGGCAGCATGTGGTCCAGCGGGTACCACACCGGCGTCGACTTCGTCGTCCCGACGGGCACCCCGGTCAAGGCCGTCGGTGCGGGCACGGTCGTTTCCGCCGGCTGGGGCGGCGCGTACGGCAACCAGGTCGTCATCAAGCTCGCCGACGGCTACTACGCGCAGTACGGCCACCTCTCCCAGCTCTCCGTCTCGGCCGGCCAGACCGTGACCGAGGGGCAGCAGATCGGCCTCTCCGGCGCGACCGGCAACGTGACCGGCCCGCACCTGCACTTCGAGATCCGCACCACGCCGGACTACGGCTCCGACGTGGACCCGGTCGCCTACCTCCGATCCAAGGGCGTAGCGGTCGGCTGACCCCCGCCGACCGCCCCCGCGCGGCTTCGCCAGAGCGTGGGGACATGGCGCCCGACACGCCGCCGAAGGCCGGACCCCGATCCCCGGGTCCGGCCTTCGGTGCGTCCGGCTCCGCCCGGCCACGTCTGGCCCTGCCTCGCCGCCGGTGCCCCCTGGCGCCCTCGCCACGTACTACGTCGGCTACGGCGCCGACACGAACTCCACGACGCGGCCTCGTCGTTACGTCGGTGAGGCGGGGCCCCTCGCGGTTCGCCTCTCAACATCCCTGATCGGAGGGTTATTCCGGGCTTGGCCAACACTGAGACGTGGCTTATCTCACCGCCCGTCAACCCTTTATTACGGTCGCGTAGGTCACATTCGAAGGTGAATCATGGTCGATGTGGCAGACGATTCGAAGAGTGACAGCAGATCAGTGATCGGGTCGTACGTTGCGATGGGGGACAGCTTCACCGAGGGCGTCGGCGATCCCGGCCCCGACGGTGCGATGGTCGGCTGGGCCGACCGGTTCGCGGTGCTTCTCGCGGACCGGAGGCCCGAGGGCGACTTCGGCTACACCAACCTCGCCGTACGCGGAAGGCTGCTCGACCAGATCGTGGAGGAGCAGGTCCCGCAAGCCGTCGAGCTCGCGCCGGACCTGGTCTCCTTCTGTGCGGGCGGCAACGACATCATCCGACCCGGTACCGACCCCGACGAGGTCGCCGAGCGCTTCGAGCGGGCGATCCTCCGGCTCACCGAAGCCGTGGGCACCGTCATGGTGACGACCGGCTTCGACACCCGTAACGTTCCCGTGCTCAAGCACCTGCGCGGCAAGATCGCCACCTACAACGGTCATGTACGGGCCGTCGCCGACCGGTACGGCTGCCCCGTGCTCGACCTGTGGTCCCTGAAGACCGTCCAGGACCGCCGGGCCTGGGACGACGACCGGCTCCACCTCTCGCCCGAGGGGCACACGCGCGTGGCCCTGCGCGCCGGGCAGGTTCTCGGCCTGGAGGTCCCGGCCGACCCGGACCAGCCCTGGCCGCTGCTCCCGCCGCGCGGCACCCTCGATGTCCGGCGGGACGACGTGCACTGGGCGCGCGAGTACCTGGTGCCGTGGATCGGCCGTCGGCTGCGCGGCGAGTCGTCCGGGGACCACGTCACGGCGAAGGGCGCGCTGTCGCCGGACGACATCAAGATGCGGATCGCTTCGGTCGCCTGAGCGCGGCCGGACGGTGGTGTGCGGGTTGCTCCAAGGTACGAGAGTGGTTCGTTTGCCGGCAGTGAGCCCTCGCCCGGTGCGGGGGGCTCACTGCTCGGAGGTGGTCAACGCCCGCCGCTCCAGGCCCAGTTCCCGCGCCAGCGCCTCCTCCACCCACTCCTGCGCCCGCGCGCGCGACACCGCACCGGCGTACGACGTCATCTGAACGGCGAGCCCGTCCAGCAGGGCCGTCAGACGCAGAGCCGTGCCCTGCGGGTCCGGGCAACGGAACTCGCCCGCGGCCACACCCTCAGCTATCACCTCGGCGATCGCAGCCTTCCACTCCCTGTCGAGATCCCGTGTGACCTCCTGCAGCGCGGGCTCGCGCAGCGCAGCGGCCCAGCCCTCGATCCACAGGCGCCAGCCCTTGGCCTGGCCCGTCGGCGCGTACCAGCGCACCGCCGACCGCAGCCGCCGCAGCGCCGTGGTCCGGCGGCCGAGAAGCTTGCGCAGATGCCCGAGGTCGTCCTCGGCCGCGAACGTGAACGCCGCGGCGACCAGCTTCTCCTTCGTCGAGAAGTGGTACAGCACCAGCGCGTTGCTCACGCCGAGCGCCGAGGCCACGTCTGCGATCCTGAGCGCCGCCACGCCCCGCGCCTCGATCTGCCCGATGGCGGCCCGCAGCAGCTCCTCGCGCCGCTCGGCCACACTCAACCGCACTCTCGCCACGCGGTCACCCTATTCCGTCGCCGCTCACGGTGCCGGGCGAGGTCATTGCTTGGCGAGTTCGGCGGGGTACGGATCGGGCCATGTGATCGCCGCCTCCCGCTCCCCGTATCCCGTATCCGGCTCAGGGCGATGCGCCGTTCCCCGGCCATGAAACCGTGGGTTGGTTCGGGGCGGCGGGCAGCGCGGCGGACTCACTGGCGGAGTCGTCCGCCGGACAGCGACTTCTCCACCCGGTGGAACGCCTCCAGGAGCCGGGGTCGAACAGGGCCGGGGACAGCAGTTGGCGGGCCGCCGTCACCGGTACCAGCCGAACCGTTCCGCGATCACCAGCAGCCGGTCCGCGACGATGGCGTGCGCTGCCGCGCGCGGGGTCGTTCCGTCGGCCTCCGCGCGGGCCAGCATCCGCTCGATCAGGGCGCGCATCGAGCGGCGGGTGTGGGCGAACGCCTCCTCCGCGTCCGGGCCGATGTCGCCGAACAGGGTCCACCACCACCAGGCATTCGTACCGGAGTTGACGACCACGTCGGGCAGCACGGTCACCCCGCGCGCGGCCAGCAGCTCCTCCGCCTCGGGCAGGACGGGCATGTTGGCCGCCTCGACGATCCAACGGGCTGTGATCTGCTCCTGGTTGGCGACATCGATCGCGTACGACACCGCCGCCGGCACGAGCACCTCCGCCTCGGCCGACAGCCAGGCGTCGCCGGGCAGTTCACGGTCGCCGGGGCGCAGGACCGTGCGGTCCACAGTGCCGTACGCGTCCCGCGCGCCGAGCAGCGCCTCGACGTCGAGGCCCGCCGGATTGGCGATCGTGCCCTTGATGTCGGCGACGGCCACGACGTTGAGCCCCGCGCGCGCGAGGAAGCGTGCCGTGGCCCCACCCATCGTGCCCAGGCCCTGCACGGCGACCCGCGTCCGCGCATACGGCACGCCCGCCCGGTCCAGGGCCGCCAGCGCCGACTCGGCGACCCCGCAGCCGCCGGCCAACTCGTCCAGGCCGATGCCGTCCACCTCCACCGCGAACGCGTCCGCGAGCCGCCGCCGCGCCGTCGCCTCGTCGTCCAACAGCGGGTACACGGCCTGGATGGACGACACAAGACCCGCCTCCACGGCCGCCCGGTCCACCAGCTCCTGGGTGAGCCCGAGGTCCTCTCCGGTGGTCCAGAAGCTCTCGATGTGCGGCTTCATGGCGCGCAGGTAGCGCACCAGAAGTGCGTACGCCCCCGGGTCCCGGGGATCGCAGTCGATGCCTCCCTTGGCGCCTCCGAGAGGGACGTAGCGGCCCTCGGGGTTGTAATGCAGCGCCTCTTTCATGGTCATGCCGCGGGCGAGCCCGGCGACCTCGTCCAGGGTGCAGCCCTCGCGCATGCGCAGCCCGCCGCTGGAGACGCCGCGCACCAGCCGGTCGACGACCAGGAAACCCTGGCGGCCGGTGAGGTGGTCGGTCCAGGTGAGCGACATCAGGGGGGCGGTCATGCGATCTCCTCGCGGATGGTGATCAGGGTGGGTCCGGGGGTGTCGAGGGCCGCGGTGAGGCCGCGGCGGAAGTCCTCGGGGCCGCACGCGCGCGTGCCGTGTCCGCCGTAGGCGCGGGCCAGGTCCGACAGGGCGACCGGCGGGAGGTCCGCCGCGGTGGAGGTGTCGCCGCGCGCCCTCATCCCGTCGCGGATCTCGCCGTACCCGCCGTTGTCGAACACCACTATGGGCAAGGGCAGTCGGAGCCGTACCGCGGCGGCCGGTTCCTGCACCGTGAACTGCGGCCCGCCGTCGCTGCGGTAGCGGCCGCATGGGCGGATCTCCTCGCGTGCGGGCGCACCCGTCGGCTCCACGATGTCGTGCTGCTCGTCGCTCGGTGGAACCAGCTCGGCAGGGAGGACGGACATGGTGCCTCCAGCAGGCCGTGAGGTTTGCTCACCGACTGACGACTACTGAATCGTACTGAATGCCCATTCAGTATCGGAAGCGGGGGCACACCCTGTCAACGTGCTGAACGGATCATCAGCAGCCTTCGGTGCGCATCGTGGCGGGAATGGACGCCGACGGTCCGCGGTTCACCAAGCGGTGGGCCCGGTTCCTGCGGGAGGTGGGTGCGGCGGTGCGCGGGGGGAGCCGGGGCAGCGGCAAGGGGACCTCTACTTCGTAGAGGTCATTGGTTGCCGCATCTTTGGGCTTTTCTTGGAAAGCAGCCGCCGAGCCCGGACGACACAGGTGTTGTCGGAGGCGCCGACCATAATGGAATGCCTCACCCACTCCATCTGGAGGTACCGTGTCCGGTTTCCGTTCCCTGAGCTCCGGGCTCCGCGCGCTGCAGCCCGCGGCCTTCGGCGCGGACCCGAGCGGTGAGCGCCTTGCGCGCATCCGCAGATCGCCCCACTTCAAGGACGGGGTCTTCCAGAATCCCGGGGGTACCGCCCGGACGCGGCCCTCCGGTTCGGCGGTCGACTTCGCGAAGGTCTTCTTCGACAAGGACGAGCGACCCCGGCGTGCCCCGAAAGGCACGGTGCCGGTGCACCCCACGACGCTCGCCGACATCGCCGGGCCGCCCGCCACCGGGCTGCGGCTGACCTGGATGGGGCACTCCAGTGTGCTCGCCGAGATCGACGGTCAGCGGGTGCTCTTCGATCCGGTGTGGGGTGAGCGCTGCTCCCCGTTCTCCTTCGTCGGGCCCAAGCGGCTGCACCCGGTGCCGCTGCCGCTCGCCGCGCTCGGCCCGGTCGACGTGGTCGTCATCTCGCACGACCACTACGACCACCTGGACCTGCCCACCATCAAGGCCCTGGCCGGCACGGACACGCTGTTCGCCGTTCCCCTCGGCGTCGGCGCCCACCTCGAACACTGGGGTGTCTCGGCCGACCGCGTGCGCGAGCTGGACTGGCACGAGGCGACCAAGGTCGGCGGCCTCACCCTGACGGCCACCCCGGCCCGCCACTTCTGCGGCCGCGGCCTGCGCAACACCCAGCACACCCTGTGGGCCTCCTGGTCCGTCGCCGGCGCCGAGCACCGGATCTTCCACAGCGGTGACACCGGCTACTTCGACGGCTTCAAGGACATCGGTGCCGAGCACGGGCCGTTCGACGCCACGATGATCCAGATCGGTGCGTACTCCGACTTCTGGCCCGATATCCACATGACGCCGGAGGAGGGCATGCGCGCCCACCTCGACCTCCAGGGCGGTGAGCCGCACGGCGTGATGATGCCGATCCACTGGGCGACCTTCAACCTGGCGACGCACCCCTGGGCCGAGCCCGGCGAGGGCACGGTCGCGGCCGCACACGCCACCGGCTCCCGCGCCGCACTGCCCCGCCCCGGCGAGCCCTTCGAGCCCACCGCGGAGACCGTCCCGTCCGAGCCGTGGTGGCGCGCCGTGGCCCAGGCCCCGGCAGGCGGCTGGCCGGCCGCGGACGCCCTCACGGAGGCCGTGACGAAGACGGCCGTCGCCTCCGCCGCCCGCGCCCAGGCCGACGCGGACGGCACGGGGCAGGGCAAGTCGGCAGAGGGTACGGGCGAGCCCGAGACGGTGTCGGCGGGCTGACCTCTTCGCGGAGAGCGGCGATGCGCTGACCGGGCGTGCAGGGGCGGGCCATGAGCCGCCCCGATGCGGCGGGGGAGCGGTCCGCCCCGGCGCGCTGCGGGACGACGTGCCGTTTCCGCGTGGTGAGGGTCGCGTCTCAGCCCGGTGCGGGTCCGTCGACGTTGAACGTGGACTGCCCGGTCCCGGCTCTGGTGACGATGATGTCGGCGGGCTCCGGGGAGGGGTTGCTCTCCCGGTGCACGGCGCCCTTCGGTACGTGGAGGAAATCGCCGGGACCGGCTTCGACCGTGCGCGAGCCGTCCGGGCCGAACTCCATCCTGAGGGCCCCGGTGACGACGTAGATCACCGACTCGTGGTCGCCGTGGTGGTGCCAGCCGGAGACCGCCCCGGGTTCCGTGCGGACGAATCCCGACCACATTCCCGCGGTGGCGAAGGCCTCCTGCCGGTCCATCCCCTCAGTGCCCGGTCCGGGCCTCCGGTCGCCGGGACGGGCCACGCGAACCTCATCGTGTCCATGGTCCATGACGGCTCCTTCCGCACGGGCCGTCGAGCGGCGGCCACGTCTCGTCGCCAGGCTAGTCCCGGGCTGCCGGAACCGGGGGAGAGGCAGTCGCGGAACCATGGTGTGATGGCGGCGTGAGCCGCGCCGCCGAAGAGACCAATCGCCGCATGCTCAGGGCCCGGGACGCGATGGACCGCGCGTACGCGCAGCCGCTGGACGTGCCGGCCCTGGCGCGGATCGCGCATGTGTCCCCGGCCCACTTCGCGCGCACCTTCCGGGCCACGTTCGGCGAGACGCCCCACCGCTACCTGCAGCGCCGACGCGTGGAGCGCGCCATGTTCCTGCTGAGGGAGACCGACCGCAGGATCACGGACATCTGTTTCGAGGTCGGCTTCGGCAGCCCGGGCACCTTCAGCCGCACGTTCCGCGACGTCGTCGGCCGGTCGCCGCGGGAGTACCGCAAGCAGGCCGTCGCACTGGACGTCCCCACCTGTTTCACGATGGCGTGGATGCGGCCGAGCGCCTGAGAGTCTGCTCGTCCTTCGGCCGGCTGAGCAGTTTTGGATAAGTTTTCGCGGTGCCGGGCTCGTAGCGTGATGCACATGTTCACAGCAATCACGCACTCACAGATCTACGTCCTCGACCAGGACGAGGCGCTCGACTTCTACGTCGGCAAGCTCGGCCTGGACGTCAACACCGACGCCGACCTCGGCTTCATGCGCTGGCTCACCGTCAACGTCCCCGGCCGGCCGGACCGCGAGGTCCTGCTGGAGCGGCCCGGCCCGCCGCGGCTGTCCGAGGAGACCGCGGAACAGGTCCGCGACCTGCTGACCAAAGGTGCGACAGGCGGGTTCCTCATCTTCAGTACCGACGACTGCCGCAAGACGTACGAGACCCTGAAGGCCAAGGGCGTCGAGTTCACCGAGGAGCCCACGGAGCGCCCGTACGGAATCGACTGCGGCCTCCGCGACCCCTTCGGCAACAGCATCCGGTTCACCCAACCCAAGGGTTGATCGATACGCTGAGTGATGTTCGGGGGATGAATTCCGGGGATGCGGAGTGCCTTGAAATGGCCCCGGTGGAGCGGCGGCGAAACAGAAAAGGGCATTCGGTGAGGGCCGGGGAGTAATTGCTCCCCGGCCCTCACCGTTTTTCCATGACCGCTTCTGACCAGCTCTGATCGATCCGTTGCGCGGCGAGATCGAGTACCCGCTGGGTTTATCGGTCTGTCGTACGAAGCCTCATACCAGAGCGGGACGCTCTGCGTGGGACTTTGTCAACTGCCCACCGCACATGATGGGTTGACGACTACTGTGAGTGTCCATCGGGCGATGCGTGCCCGAACCGCGCAGCCCGCGCCCCAGGCACCGACGGAACCAGTACGACGAGGACACCGATGTCTCACCTTCGCGCACCGGCCGCACGCGCAGACCGCCGCGAGGGCGGGCGGCACGGACGGCCGGTCGCCCGTCCCGTTCCCTCGCTGCCCGAGGCCCGCATTCGGCCCCAGCTGATGCGGCTCGCCGTGCTGCCGCCGATCGCGGTCGCCCTGAGCGCCGCAGCGGCGGTCCTTTTCACCGTCCGCTCCACCGGAGCGCGGCCCGGCCTCACGCTGTGGGGTGTGCTTGCCGGTGCCGCCTCGGTGACCCTCGCGGGCATCCTGATCGCCACCGTGGCCGCCGACCGAGCCGCCAAGTCCGTGAGCGACCGCATCGGCGCCCTGCGCCGCAGCAGCGCTCGCGGCGAGGCCGATCTGCGCGCCCTGGTCGAGTCGCTGCGCCACGGCGAGGCCCCGCCCCGGCGCAAGCCGCGCAGCGGTCCGCCCGACGACGCCGACGACTTCGAACTGCTCGCCGCCGATCTGACCCGGGCGCACGACGGCGCCGTCACCGCCGTCGTACAGGCCGCCCAGCTCTCCAGCCAGGCGGGCAGCGAACAGAAGCTCGAGGTGTTCGTGAACCTCGCGCGGCGGCTGCAGTCCCTGGTGCACCGGGAGATCTCGATCCTCGACGAGCTGGAGAACGAGATCGAGGACCCCGACCTGCTCAAGGGCCTCTTCCACGTCGACCACCTCGCCACCCGGATCCGCCGCCACGCCGAGAACCTCGCCGTCCTCGGCGGCGCCGTCTCCCGCCGGCAGTGGAGCCACCCCGTCTCCATGACCGAGGTGCTGCGCTCCGCCATCGCCGAGGTCGAGCAGTACTCCCGGGTCAAGCTGGTACCCCCGATCGACGGCACCCTGCGCG
Organism: Streptomyces sp. DF42; assembly: GCF_058267695.1. Classification (NCBI taxonomy): domain Bacteria; kingdom Bacillati; phylum Actinomycetota; class Actinomycetes; order Kitasatosporales; family Streptomycetaceae; genus Streptomyces; species Streptomyces sp. DF42. Next base: position 8,821,925 of record NZ_CM177859.1, read on the forward strand.
GCCACGCCGTCGCCGACGTCATCCACCTGCTGGCCGAACTCGTCGAGAACGCCACGGTGTTCAGCGCCCCGCACACCCAGGTTCTGCTGCGCGCCAACCTCGTGACCTCGGGCCTCGCCGTCGAGGTGGAGGACCGCGGACTGGGCATGCCGGTCGCCGAGCAGAAGAAGATGAACGCCCTGCTCGACGACCCCGACCAGGTCAATGTCGCGAGCCTGCTCGCGGACGGCCGCATCGGACTGTTCGTCGTCTCCCAGCTCGCCCGGCGGCACGGCATCAACGTCCGCCTGCAGACCAACATCTACGGCGGGGTGCAGGCCGTACTCGTCGTACCGCAGGGGCTGCTGGGCTCGAAACCGGGCGTTCCCGGAGTCGTGCCCCAGCCGCAAGGTGTCCCAGGGGCGATGGGCGCGGCCGGTTCGCCCGTGCCGCCGCGATCCCCGCAACCGCACCTCCAGGCGCCGCCCGCACCCGAGGTCGCACCGCACGTCCCGTCCGAGCCGCCCGCACCGCGCCGTCCGCAACACGGGGAGGCCGCGCGCCCAGCGGCTCCCGCACCGAACGGCAGCACGCACGGCGGCAGCACGCTCAACGGCAGCACGCCGGGCGGCGCCGGACCGGCACCGCTTCCCATGCGCGGCACCCACCAGGAGCGAGCCAACCCCTCGGAGGCCCTGCCCGGCATCAGGCCGGAGGACCGGCGCCTGGTCGCGGACAACGGGGCCGCGCCGCCCACGCCTCGCACCGGCACCGTCCGAGGCACCATGGGCAAGCCCCAACTGCCCCGTCGCCGTGCCCAGGAACACATCGCGCCCCAACTGCGCGACGGCCCGGCACCACGCCAGGACAGCGAGTACCTCGCCGGCCACGACCCGGGTCTGATGGCGGCCTTCCAGCGTGGCGTCGGCCTGGCCGAGGCCCAGCAGAACCTGGAGCCGGAGCACACGGGGGCGAGGTACACCGCATCGGAGCACACGGGGCCGACGCACACAGCGTCGGCGTACATGGAGCCGGAACATGCGACGGGCTCGGCGCACCTGGAGCCGGAGCCCATGGGACAGGCGCCTCGCATCGATCTGCGCCCCCTCATGGACCCCGCTCACACCGAGCTCTCACCCATGTTCCCGACCTCGTCCCTGGACGCTCGCCACATGGACGCCACCGCCACCTTCAGGCCGTCCTCCATCGACGTACCGCACATGGACCCCGCCCACATAGCCGAGGCGCGCCCCGCGTCCGCGCGCGGCACCGACCACCCCACCCGGCACGACGGGAGCGCGCCAGCCGGATGACCACCTTCGCTTCCACCCCCGTACCCACCCCCACCGCTCCCGCGGACCTTCGTACCCCAAGGAGTCGATCCACCATGGCGAGCGATGCGCCGACCGGCCATGTATCCGATCTCGACTGGCTGATGAGCGGCCTCGTGCAGCGCGTACCCCACACAACCAGTGCGGTGCTCCTGTCCTGCGACGGGCTCGTGAAGTCGGTCCACGGCCTCGACCCGGACAGCGCCGACCACATGGCCGCACTGGCCTCCGGCCTCTACTCCCTCGGCCGCAGCGCCGGAGTCCGCTTCGGCGAAGGCGGAGACGTCCGTCAGGTCGTCGTCGAACTCAACTCGACCCTGCTGTTCGTGACCACCGCCGGCTCGGGCACCTGTCTCGCCGTGCTGGCAGGCCGCGAGGCCGACGCGGCGGTCCTCGGTTACGAGATGGCGATGCTGGTCAAGAGCGTCCGCCCCTACCTGGTCACCGCGCCCCGCCAGCACTCCGTCGAACCCACGGCGATGAGGCCTTGAGCGTGGCGACGGTCGGCGACGGGCCATGGCTCGACGACGCGGCCGGTCGGCTGGTGCGCCCCTTCACGGTCAGCAACGGCCGCACCCGGCCCACCATCGCACTCGACCTCCTGTCGCACGTGATGGCCACGGGAGCCACCCCTCTCGGCTATCTCGGCCCCGAGCACGCACATGCGCTCGACCTGTGCCGCGCGCCCGTGTCCGTCGCCGAGGTGGCCGCCCAACTGAAGCTGCCGGCGGTGGTCACCAAGGTGCTTCTGTCGGACCTCGTCGACTGCGGGGCGCTCACCACCAAGCCCCCCGAGTTCCACCACAACCCGACTGACCGGGCCCTTCTGGAGGCAGTGCTCGATGGACTACGACGACAGCTCTGACCCCTTCCCCACCGCACTCAAGATCCTTGTGGCGGGCGGGTTCGGAGTAGGCAAGACGACCTTCGTGGGCGCGGTCAGTGAGATCGCGCCGCTCAGCACGGAGGAACTGCTCACCACGGTCAGCGCCGCGACCGACAGCCTCGAAGGGATCGAGAACAAGGTCGAGACGACGGTGGCCATGGACTTCGGCCGCATCACCCTCGACCCGGAACACGTGCTGTACCTGTTCGGCACACCCGGGCAGGAGCGGTTCTGGTTCATGTGGGACGAACTCTCCGAGGGCGCGCTCGGCGCGGTGATCCTCGCCGACACCCGGCGCCTGGAGGAGTGCTTCGCCGCTGTGGACTTCTTCGAGCAGCGGGGCCTCGGCTTCATCGTCGCGATCAACGAGTTCGACGGCTCCTACCGCTACGACCCCGAGGAAGTCCGTGCCGCCATAGACCTGCCCCCGGAGATTCCCGTCGTGCCCTGCGACGCCCGGATCTCCAGCTCCGGAGTCCAGACCCTGCTCACCCTCGTCCGGCACCTCATCGCCCATGCCCCCGCACACGCGCCGAGCCACGGCGCCCACATGTGATCCCCGCACACCGCCACGGAGCCCGTATATGCCCTGCGTCCACAGTGACGGAGCCCGCCCATGACGTACGACCCGTCGCACCCGGCCGGTCGTCTGCTGCTCACCCCCGAGGACAAGGAGGCCCCCGCCCGGGCCCGGCGCCTGAGCCGGCTGGGCCTGGGAGAACACCCCGACCCCGCCCTCGACGCCTACGCGGACCACCTCGCCGAGTTCACCGGGGCGCCGTACGCCATGGTCAACTTCATCGACGAGAACCGGCAGTTCTTCGCGGGCCTGCACCTTTCGAACGTGGCGCGACCCGTGGTGAAGCCCGACGGCACCACACCCGTCCTGGGCCGTGAGCTGGCCCGCGACCACGGCTTCTGCCCGCATGTGGTCGTGCGGCGCAAGGCCCTGGTCCTGGAGGACGTCTGCGACTACCCCCGGTTCGCGGGCAATCCGGTCGTCGACGAGTTCGGCATCCGCTCCTATCTGGGCGCCCCGCTGATCGACAGCACGGGGATGGTGCTCGGCACGGTGTGCGTCGTCGACATCGAGCCGCGGCCCTGGGGGAAGCCCGGCCTGGAGACCATCAAGTCGTCGGCGGCGGATCTGGTGGCCCGACTGGAGCGCAGGGAGGCGGACGGGCTCCCGCTGCTCTGACGGACAGCCGCCGCTTGCTAGCCGACCGGTCTAGTACTTACGTACACTTGCCGCGTGGGACGAACCAGTGACGCCAGGCAGAAGATCCTCGGTGCCGCGCGCTCGCTCATCGAGGGGCGCGGCTACACGGGCCTCGGCGTGGCCGAGATCTGCAAGGCGGCCGGCGTGCCGAAGGGCAGCTTCTACTACTTCTTCGAGTCGAAGGAGGCCCTGGCGCTCACCGTCGTCGACGAGCACTGGGCCGCCCAGCAGCGCGACTGGGCCCGCGTCCTGGGCGGCGACGCGCAGCCGCTGCAGCGGCTGCGCACGCTGTTCGAGGAGACGGAGGCTGGCCAGCGCGCCGGTCAGCAGGGCTGCGGCACCGTCTCGGGCTGTCTGTTCGGGAATCTCACCCTGGAGCTGAGCAACCGGACCGAGGCCGTCCGCGGGCGACTGCAGGAGATCTTCGACGCGCAGGTCGACATGGTCGAAGCGGTGATCGCCGAGGCCCTGAAGCGCGGCGAGGTCACCGTGACCGACACGCGGGAGTCGGCCCGCGCGGTAGTGGCCCAGCTCGAGGGCCAGGTGATGTTCGCCAAGCTCTACAACAGCACCGGCCGGCTGAGCCCCCTGTGGGACAACTGCCGGGCTCTGCTGGGGGCCACCGTCTCCTAGGGCGTGTATCGAGTCGCGATCATCATCCGATCCGGGGTCAGGTCTTTTCGAATCGGTGTCGGTCAGGTTGATCTTGCCCTTGGGTCTCGCCGGCGGTGTGAATGGCTTCGGGGCGCCGCCGAAGCAGCGCCCATCGCGCATCACTCAATGGTTTGCGCGACAGCTTCCTTGAGTATCAGGTGCCGGAGTTGTCGACGAACCCCACGATATCGAGGTATTCGATTTTGGGCGGGGCGCCATAAATCTCCGTCACCTTGTCGACGAGTTCCTCCGTGAAGAAGGAGCGGCCTTTCCCCTCGTCATCCCACGCGTAGAAGTTCCTTGCCTGAACGCCGTCTTCGTCGAGCATGAAGCTCTTGAAGCGAAGGCCGGCCATGCCTTCAAACGGTCCGCGGAGGTCGCCGGCAATCTTTGCGAGATTTGAACGATCGAACTTTTCGGTCCGCGTGAAAGTCACGAGTACGCCGATCATTGGGGCCTCCTGTCGATTGCGGGAGCAACGGTCGATCGAGTGAGGCTAGCGGCGGATCCTAGTCTACGCTGCCGGAAATCGCTCGGAGATGCCCATCTCGGCGGCCATGTGAGCAATTGGGCGGCCCGAGCGGACACGCTCGACCACCAGCCGCCTGCCGTGAACGGTCAGCCGGGCTTTACGGTGGGACACCAAGACCTCCGTGCGGTGTGTTCCCAGACAGCTCCACCACATCGGAGGTCTTCGCCATGTTCAGGATCGCCAATGTCAATGACGCTTGTGATCAATACACCTAGTAACCGCGCCACACGTTGTCGAAGGCGGCATCCTCGATCTGCCGCCGCTGGCGTACGGCCTCCAGCTCCATCACCGCGTCGCCGACGGCGGCCAGTACGGTCGTGACCGCATCACCGGCCAGTTCCGCGGCGTCCTCGGCCGGGTCGTCGTGGATCCCGGCGCTGGCGGCCAGGGCGGTGAGGACCGGTTCGCGCGCTGCCCAGCGCTCCTCGGCCCGGCGCCGGGCCGGAGAGTCGACCAGCTCGGTCCGCGCGCTGCGCAGAGGGATGCGGCGGCCGCGTGCCCGGGCCGTCACCCCGATCCGCTCCAGGTCGTCGACATAGGCCGAGGACAGTCCTCGGCCCCGCCGCCACAGCCAGTCCTCGACCGACTCGTAAGGCTCCTGCCGTACGAGCGCGGCGGCGGCCTCGTCCAACAGGCGGTCGCCCGTGGGTGACTGGGCGCTGGGCAGAATGCGGTCGTCCTCCAGCGCGAGCGCCAGTGCCTCGATGAGGTCGAGCACCTCGGCTCCGGCGAGCGCGAGCGACAGGTCGCCCTGTTCCACCGGACGGCTGGGCGCCACCTCCAGGGCGACGATCGCGAGGTCCCGTGCGGTGTTCATGAGCGGCTCCACGTCAGTTGGCCGAGTGCGGGGCGAGCGTGTCGGGGCCGGCCTCTGCGGACCGGGTGTTCTCCGCCGATTCTCGCTGCTGCTGCGGTGCTGTGTGTCGTACTACGACCATGTGGTGCGGGAAGCCGATCCGCAGCACGGCGGCGGCTGCCGCCGCGGCGAGGACCACGAGGGCGGCCAGCAGCAGGGCCTGGTGGTAGCCGTGGTGCAGCACCGGCGCGACGGCAAGGGGGCCAAGGATCTGCCCGACGGAGTATCCGGCGGTCAGCAGTGCGACCGAGCGGGGGAAGCGCAGGTCGGCCCCGGTGGCCAGGGCGATGGCGCTGACGCCGATGAAGGTGGCGCCGAAGAGGACCGCCGAGACGAGCGCGGCGGCCGTTGTGCCGATCAGGGCGGGCAGGCTGATGCCGACCGCCTGGACCACCAGCGCGGCGAACAGCAGACCGGGGCGGGACCAGCGGCGCCCGAGCCGGGCCCACAGCGCCGCCGACGGTACGGCGGCCAGTCCCACCAGCACCCAGGCGCCGGTGCCGACCCAGCCGGGGGAGCCCTGCCCGATCGCCGCGACCAGGAAGGTCCCGGCGACGATGTAGCCGACGCCCTCCAGGGTGTAGCTCACGAACAGCGCACCGAACCAGCGGTGCGTGCGCGCTGCCGTGATCCCCGATGTCCGGGCGGCCGCCGGTGCCACGGCTTCCGGCCGCAGGTTCCACGAGCCGGCCGTGAGCAGCGCGGCGAGCGCGGCCGACGCCCACCAAGCGGTCCGCCAGTCGGCCACGGACCGCAGGACCAGCACCAGCAGGCCGGACAGCGCGATGCCGCCGCCCACACCGCCGAACCCCCAGCCGGACAGGTGCGGCGGATGTTCCCGCAGATGGTGCAGGAGGGACCCGGCCGCGACGACGAACACCAGGGCGCTCGCCACCCCCGCCACCAGCCGCAGCAGGCCCCACACCGCCGTGTTGTGGGTGAGCGGCATCGCGGCGAGAGTCGCGGTCAGCACGAGCAGCGAGCAGCGCAGGACGGCGCGGGACCGCACCAGGGCGGGGAGCAGGATGCCCGCGACCGCCCCGAGGAGATAGCCGACGTAGTTGGCGGTGGCCAGGCGCGCGCCTGCGCCGGCGGACAGACCCGCCTGGATGTGCATCAGGGGCAGGATCGGGGTGTAGACGAAGCGGCCGACGCCCATGCCTGCCGCGAGCGCCGCCGCGGCCTGGGCGACATGGGTCCGGGGGGAGGGGACGCTCATCGCGTGCCGTCGCCCCGCCCCGGGTCGTTGGGGTGGGACTCGAGCGGGGTGACGGAGAGGGTCATCCACGGGCGCAACGGCAGGGTGCCGAGCACCTTCTCGTGCAGCTCCGCCTCGTCGGCGGCGCGCCACACGCCGATGCTGCGCAACTCGCCCACGGGGCGCCACAGTCGGGCCAGACGGCCCGTGGCGGCCAGCTCCTTCGCCCGGACGGCCTCGGCGGCGCGGCGCCGGTCGACCTCGTCCTGTCCGGTGCCCTCGGGAATGGTGGTGGTGATCTCGACCAGGAACTCTCGCATGCTCTCTCTCCGTTGCTCCGTTGCTCCGTCCCTCCGAGGCTCCGTGGCTCAGTGGCATTCGGAAGTCCGCTGCGGCCCTCATCGTGCGCCCGCCACCAGCATCGATGCCACGACCGGCTTCCTCGCTGCTGATAGGCGCAGCCTCCCAGCGCGCGTAGCATGGCGCGCGTGGAACTGCGCCAGCTGCGGTATTTCGTCGCGGTCGCCGAGGAGCTGAACTTCGGCCGGGCCGCCGAGCGGCTGCTCATCGCGGGCCCCTCGCTCTCCCAGCAGATCAAGGCGCTCGAACGGGACCTGGGGGTGCGGCTGTTCGACCGGGACCGCCGCTCGGTGTCCCTCACCCCGGCCGGAGCCGCCCTGCTCCCGTCCACCCGCGCCCTGCTGGACCGGGCCGACGACCTCAAGCGCCGGGCGGGCCGGCTCTCGGGCTCCGAGTCCGTACGGCTCGGTTACGTCAACTGGCTTCCTCCGGACCTGACTTCGCGTACGGCCGCGGTGGCACAGGTGCATGTCGACGCGTGGGTCGCCCCCTCGCACACCCAGGCCGCCCGGGTCGCCGACGGCAGCCTGGATCTCGCCGTGTGCTGGGTGCGCACCGAGGACCTCGAACGGCTCGGGCTGCGAGCCCGCCTCCTCGGCGCCGACCGGCTCTACGCCGTGGCCAAGGGCGGTGACAGCAGTGACGTACCGGATGTGGTGGCGCGGGACAGCGACGTCCTGATCGACGACGACGTCACCTCCTGGGCGTCCTGGAACGGTTACGCCGAGGAGCTGGCGCAGGTCACCGGGGCCCGTACGGTGCGCATCTCCGACGGGGCGATCACCGGCCCCGCCTTCTTCGACCACGTCCGCCGCTGCCGCCGCCCGGTCCTCAACTCGCCCAAGGGGCAGACCACTCCGCTCCCGCCCGACCTGGTCCGCCGCGAGATCGTCGCCCCGAAGGTCTACTGGACCTGGTCGCTGGTGTGGCGCGAAGGCGAGGACAGGGCGGGGGTCCTCGCCGCCGTGGACGCCCTCTGCGACGGGGTGGGAGACCTCGGGATCCACGCCCCGGACGCCTGGCTGCCCGCCGACGATCCGTACGCGATCCCGGGCTGACCTGTACTGGGAGGCTGCGCCTCCCGCACAGAAGGAAACCGGTCCTTCCACCGCCGGCCCTCCCGACCTACCTTGCGAATAGTCGACCGGTCGTCTAGTCGGTCGTCCACCGATTCATCGAGGAGAAGGTCACCATGAGCGAGGCCACCAAGAGCAAGGTCGCGATCATCACCGGCGCGTCGCAGGGCATCGGCGCCGCCCTCGTCGAGGGCTACCGCAAGCTCGGCCACGCCGTCGTCGCCACCTCGCGCACCATCGCCCCCGTCGACGACGCCGGCGTCCTCACCGTGCAGGGCGACATCGCCGACCCGGCGACCGCCGAGCGGGTCGTCGCGGCGGCCGTCGAGCGGTTCGGCCGTATCGACACCGTGGTCAACAACGCGGGCATCTTCGTCGCCAAGCCCTTCACGGACTACACCGCCGAGGACTTCGCCGCCGTGACCGGCATCAACGTCACCGGCTTCTTCCACCTCACACAGCGGGCCCTGCCGCACCTGCTCGCCCAGGGCGGCGGTCACGTCGTCAACGTCACCACCAGCCTGGTCGACAACGCGGACGCCAACGTGCCTTCCGTGCTTGCCTCGTTGACCAAGGGCGGTCTGCAGTCCGCCACCAAGTCCCTCGCCATCGAGTACGCCACCCGCGGTGTGCGCGTCAACGCCGTGTCGCCCGGCACCATCAAGACCCCCATGCACCCGCAGGAGAGCCACGAGTTCCTCGCCGCCCTGCACCCGGTGGGCCGGATGGGCGAAGTGGGCGACATCGTCGACGCCGTGCTCTACCTGGAGACGGCCCCGTTCGTCACCGGAGAGATCCTGCATGTCGACGGCGGTATGAGCGCCGGACACTGAAGCACTCGACATCACTTGAGGAGAGAACCCGCGATGAGCACCGCGACGGACACCGAGACGATCCTGCGTGACGTCCTCGACCGATGGAAGTCGGCCGTCGACGCGCACGACCCGCAGCGGGTCGCGTCCGGCTTCACCGAGGACGCCATCTTCCAGGGCCTGCACCCCTACAGCGTCGGACGGCAGGGCGTCGCCGAGTACTACGACTCCCAGCCGCCGGGCATGGAGGCGGCGTACCGCATTCTCGAAACCCGACGGCTCACGGACGACCTGGTACTCGGCTACCTGGACGTCGACTTCTCGTTCACCGACCGGCCCACGCTCCCCGTAAAGCTCGCCGTCCTGGTGAAACGAGGGGCGGAGGGCTGGGCGATCCTCCACTACCAGGTGTCCCGCCTGGACTAGCCGTCCGGCCGTCCGGGCCGACGGAAAGGGCTCACCTCGACCGATCCGCGTCTCGGCGTCCTCGGTTTCGGACTGAGCGGCCCGCTCGCCGTCACCGCTCACCGCCCCGGACGGGGTGCGCGCGTGCGGTGGTCGCGGACCACGACCCGGCGTGCGGGGGCCGGGCCACCGAGCGCGTCGGCGGGGTACGGACGGTCCTCGACCACCGGAAGGTGATCGAGGACCCGGACGTCGACGCCGTGCTCGTCCTCACCCCGGACCATGGAGAACTTCGGTGACGGGCCCGGGGGAGCGGTCCGCGTCCGGAACTCCCGGCGCTCCGGCCGCCGGGAGCGGGCCGAGGCGGAGTACCCGGTACCGGCGGTGGAGGAGAACGTCGGGCACGGCGGTGCGGATCCGCTCATCGTCGACGAGTTCCTGCGGTTCGTACCGCGGTTCGTACGGGAGGGGGAGAGCGCACCGGCACCTCGCCCGTGGCCGCACGAATGGCGGTGGCGGCCGGGTTCGGCGCGACCGAGTCACTGCGCGCCGGCGGTGTCGTACGGGAAGTGCCGCCGTTGGACCGCAGCCGACCGCCTGCTTCGAGCGCGGGCAGGTGTGAAGCGGAGCTACGGCGCGGCTTAAGAAATCCTCGATGGACCCCGGGTGGTGCCGTACGGCAGATTGCTGGGTGATTCCACCCCCCTCCCCGGATGCGGACCGCTTCGGCGTGCCCGCATCCGGGACCTCACGCACAGGAGCCGTAGCGTTGAAGGCGCTGGTCAAGGAGAAGGCGGAGCCCGGGCTGTGGCTCGCGGACGTCCCGGAGCCCGCCGTCGGACCCGGCGACGTGCTGATCAAGGTGCTGCGCACCGGCATCTGCGGCACCGACCTGCACATCCGGGCCTGGGACGGCTGGGCGCAGCAGTCGATCCGCACCCCGCTCGTCGTCGGGCACGAGTTCGTCGGTGAGGTCGTGGAGACCGGGCGCGATGTCGCGGACATCGCCGTCGGCGACCGGGTCAGCGGCGAGGGCCATCTGGTGTGCGGCAAGTGCCGCAACTGCCTCGCCGGGCGGCGGCACCTGTGCCGGGCCACGGTCGGGCTCGGCGTGGGACGGGACGGCGCCTTCGCTGAGTACGTCGCCCTGCCCGCCGCCAATGTGTGGGTGCACCGCAGCCCGGTGGACCTCGACGTCGCGGCGATCTTCGACCCGTTCGGGAACGCCGTGCACACGGCTCTGTCCTTCCCGCTGGTCGGCGAGGACGTCCTGATCACCGGCGCCGGGCCGATCGGCCTCATGGCCGCGGCCGTGGCCCGGCACGCGGGCGCCCGCAACGTCGTCGTCACCGACGTCAGCGAGGAGCGGCTGGAGCTGGCCCGCAAGATCGGCGTGAGTCTCGCGCTGAACGTGTCGCAGGCCGAAATCGCCGACGGACAGCGGGAGTTGGGGATGCGGGAGGGCTTCGACATCGGCCTGGAGATGTCCGGCCGCTCCGAGGCCATGCGCGACATGATCGCCAACATGACGCACGGCGGCCGGATCGCCATGCTCGGCCTGCCCGCCCAGGAGTTCCCGGTCGACTGGGCCCGGATCGTCACCTCGATGATCACCATCAAGGGCATCTACGGCCGCGAGATGTTCGAGACCTGGTACGCGATGTCGGTGCTCCTGGAAGGCGGCCTCGACCTGTCGCCCGTGATCACCGGCCGGTACGGATACCGCGACTTCGAGGCGGCGTTCGCCGACGCGGCGAGCGGCCGCGGCGGCAAGGTCATCCTCGACTGGACCCTCTGACCTCCACAAGGGATTGATGATGTTCGACTCCGTGCGCGACGAACTGCGCGCCACCCTCGACGAGATCCGCGCCGCCGGACTGCACAAGCCCGAGCGCGTGATCGGCACCCCGCAGTCCGCGACCGTCGCCGTCACCGCGGGCGGCCGCCCCGGCGAGGTCCTCAACTTCTGCGCCAACAACTACCTCGGCCTCGCCGACCACCCCGAGGTCGTCGCCGCCGCCCACGAGGCCCTGGACCGCTGGGGCTACGGCATGGCCTCCGTCCGCTTCATCTGCGGCACGCAGGAGGTGCACAAGGAGCTGGAGACGCGGCTGTCCGCCTTCCTCGGCCAGGAGGACACGATCCTGTACTCCTCCTGCTTCGACGCCAACGGCGGCGTCTTCGAAACGCTCCTCGGCCCCGAGGACGCGGTCATCTCCGACGCCCTCAACCACGCGTCGATCATCGACGGCATCCGCCTGTCCAAGGCCCGCCGATTCCGGTACGCCAACCGCGATCTGGCCGATCTGGAACGGCAGTTGAAGGACGCCTCCGACGCCCGGCGGCGCCTCGTCGTCACCGACGGCGTCTTCTCCATGGACGGCTACGTGGCTCCGCTCGCCGAGATCTGCGACCTCGCCGACCGCTACGACGCCATGGTCATGGTCGACGACTCGCACGCCGTCGGCTTCGTCGGTCCCGGCGGCCGCGGCACCCCCGAGCTGCACGGCGTCATGGACCGCGTCGACATCATCACCGGCACCCTCGGCAAGGCGCTCGGCGGCGCCTCCGGCGGCTATGTGGCCGCCCGCGCCGAGATCGTCGCCCTGCTGCGCCAGCGCTCACGGCCCTACCTCTTCTCGAACACCCTCGCCCCGGTGATCGCCGCGGCCTCGCTGAAGGTGCTCGACCTGCTGGAGTCTGCGGACGACCTGCGCGTGCGGCTCGCCGAGAACACCGCACTGTTCCGCAGCCGGATGACCGAGGAGGGCTTCGACATCCTCCCCGGCGACCATGCCATCGCACCCGTGATGATCGGCGACGCGACGAAGGCGGGCCGCCTCGCGGAGCTGCTGCTGGAGCGGGGCGTGTACGTGATCGGCTTCTCGTACCCGGTGGTGCCGCAGGGCCAGGCCCGCATTCGCGTGCAGTTGTCCGCCGCGCACTCGACCGAGGACGTGAACCGCGCCGTGGACGCCTTCGTCGGGGCGCGGGCGGAGCTGGAGGGCTGAGCCGGAGCACACGGGGGCATTTGAGACAATCGATCCCATGATCGAAGCGCGGCGGTTGCACATCCTCCGTGCGGTGGCCGACCACCGCACCGTGACGGCGGCGGCCGCCGCGCTGTATCTCACCCCCTCCGCCGTCTCCCAGCAGCTGACGGCCCTGGAGCAGGAGACCGGCCACCGCCTGGTCGAGCGCGGCGCCAAGGGCGTACGGCTGACCCCCGCCGGCGAGATCCTGCTCAGCCACACCAACGCGGTCCTCGCCCAGCTGGAGCGGGCCGAGGCGGAGCTCGCCGCCTACAGCTCGGGCGCGGCCGGCACGGTCACCGTCGCCTCCTTCGCGACCGGCATCGCCCAGGTCGTGGCCCCCGCGATCGCCCGCCTCGCCGAAACCGCGCCGGGCATCCGGATCCGCGTCCAGGACGCGGAGGGCGACGCCAGCCTGCCGATGGTGCTGGATCGCCAGGTCGATGTCGCTGTCGCCGTCGAGTACCGCGGGGCGCCGCCCGCCGACGATCCGCGCCTGATCCATGTGCCGTTGTACGCCGAGCCCTTCGACGCGGTCGTCCCGGTGAGCCATCGGCTGGCCGACGTCGCCGAGGTCCCGCTGGCCGAGCTGGCCAAGGACCCGTGGATCGGCCCCTACCCCGGCAACCCCTGCCACGAAGTGGTGGTGCTGGCCTGCGAGGGCGCCGGCTTCCAGCCCCGCCTCGAACACTCCTCGGACGACTTCCGCGCGGTCGTGGCCCTCGCCTCCGCCGACGCGGGCGTGGCCCTCGTACCGCGATCGGCCCTGCGCGCAATGGACCTCACGGGCGTGGTCGTGCGCCCCGTGGACGGGGTGGCTCCCACGCGGCGGGTCTTCGCGGCGGTGCGGCGCGGTGCGGAGGAGCACCCCCTGATCCGTCCGGTCCTGGCGGCGCTGGAAGAAGCGGCCGGCACATGACCTCACCCGCTGTTTCATTTATGGGATAGATTCCCGGATATGAAACAGACGACGCGAGGCGAAGCGGAGGCCGCCCCGGACCCCGTCGACACCCGCCTCGGCGCGCGCCTGGCCGAGCTGAGGGCCGAACACGGCTGGTCCCTGGGTGAGGTGGCGGAGCGCAGCGGGGTCAGCCGCTCGACCCTCTCCCGGGCGGAGCGCGCGGAGATCAGCCCCACCGCCTCGCTGCTGAACCGGCTCTGCCATGTCTACGGACGGACCATGTCCCAACTGCTCAGTGAGATCGAGGCCGAACCGGCCCAGCTGGTGCGGGCCGCCGGGCAGCAGGTGTGGCAGGACACGGCCTCCGGCTTCCTTCGCCGCTCAGTTTCGCCGCCCCACGCCGGGCTGCGCGGCGAGCTCGTCGAGGGCCGGCTGACCGGGGGCGCCGACATCGCCTACGACCGGCCGCCCGTGCCCGGACTGGAACAGCACATCTGGGTCCTGGAAGGAGCGCTCGACGTGACGGCACAGGACGTGGAACACCACCTCGACAAGGGGGACTGCCTGCGGCTGCGAGTGTGGGGGCCGACGCGGTTCCGGTGTGCGGACCCCGAGGGCGTGCGCTACGTACTGGCGGTGGTGCTGCCGTGAACGTGGAACGGCTGGACCGCGCTGAACTGCACGCGCGCGTGCAGGAGTTGGCGGACCTCCTGGTCGACACCGTGAACGACGGCGCCTTCGTCGGCTTCCTCGCACCCCTCGACCGCGCGGAGGCGCTCGCCTGGTGGAAGGAGCGCGCCGCGGGCGTCGCCGCCGGGCAACTCGCCATGTGGGCGGCGTACGACGGGGACCGGGTGGCCGGCACCGTCAGCCTGGCCTTCCCGGACAAGCCCAACAGCCGCCACCGCGCCGAACTGGTCAAGCTGATGGTGCACCGGGACGTCCGAGGACGGGGTCTCGGGCGCAGGCTCCTGGCCACCGCCGAGGACGCCGCCGCGGCGGCCGGCATCACGTTGTTGCACCTGGACACCGAGACCGACAGCCTCGCCGAGGGGCTGTACCTCTCGGCGGGCTGGACCAGGATCGGCGCGATACCGGACTACGCGGCTGCCCCGGACGGTGTGTTGAGGCCGACGTCGATCTACTTCAAGCAACTGAACTCCGACGCTCTCACCAGGTGATTGTCAGTGGGAGCGGCTACGGTGCGAGGCATGTCGGATGCCGAAGACGTACGCCGTATCTGCCTTGCCCTGCCGGACACGACGGAGAAGATCGCCTGGAGCATGCCCACGTTCCGGGTCGCGGGCAAGATGTTCGCCACGCTCCCCGAGGACGAGACCTCCATCGCCGTGCGCTGCCCCAAGGAGGAGCGCGACGAACTGGTGCTGGCCGAACCGGAGAAGTTCTGGATCGCCGACCACGAGGCACAGTTCGCCTGGGTGAGAGCCCGGCTCGCCTCGATCGAGGACGAGGGCGAACTGCGCGACATCCTCGCCGACTCCTGGCGCCAGGCGGCACCGCCCCGACTGCTCGACGCGCACCCGGAGTTGGGGCTCCCGGGGCAGAGCTGAAATCCCGCGAACCTGTCAGTGCCGGGTGCGTGATCCGGTGCGGGTGCGGGCGCGGGCGCGGGTGCGGGTGCGGGTGCGGGTGCCGGGGCGCGCGACCTTGCCCGTCACGCCGGCCCTCGACGGCCCCGCATCACCCGACCCGCACAGCCGCGCGCCGTCCGCCGGAGACGAACCCGCCGATCCGCTCCCGCAGCGACCGGACGTCCAGGCCGTGTGCGGCGATGTGCTCGTCGATTCGGCCGTACCGCCGCAGCTCGCGACGGCCCACGCCGAGGCCCAGCACGCGGTGGGGGACATCGGAGAGCGCGTCGTTCGCTGCCGCGGTCGATGTGCCCGCAAGGTACGGCTCGACGAGGACGACGTCGGTTCCTGCCGTCTCCGTGGCCCGGCGCAGCGCGGCCGAGTCGAAGGGCCGCACCGTCGTCGCGTACAGCACGGTCACGTCGAGCCCTTCCGTGGCGGTGAGCACGGCATCCAGCGTCGGCCCGACGGCCACGACCACGACCACGCCGGAGCGTCTCTCGCGGACAGTGAGGAACCGCTCGCCGTCGACCGGGAGCCCGGCCGGGTTCGACTGCACGGACAACCGCACGTACACCTTGTCGTCGCCCGCGGCGACCGCGTGCCGCAGCAGGGTCTCGGCCTCGTCGGGGTGCCCCGGCACATGCACGGTCCAGCCGTCCAGGGTGTCGAGGAGGGCCACATCGCCGGGAGCCATGTGCGTGTACCCGCCGGCGGGCCAGTCGAAGGACGCGGCGGCACTCACCAGCACCGCGCCCACGTCCTGATGCCCCAGGTCCAGTTTGACCTGCTCGAAGGGCCGCTCGACGAGGAAGCTCGCGAACGTGTGCAGCACGGGCCGCATCCCGGTCAGCGCCAGTCCCGCACCGGTCCCGATCAGCAGCTGCTCGCGGATGCCGACGTTCACCACGCGGTCCGGGTGCCGCGTCCGCGCCTCGGTGAAGCCGTCCTTGCCGATCTCGGCGAGGACGACGGTGACACGTGGATCCTCGTCGAGCAGCCGTGAGACGACGGGAGCGAAACGGTCACGCATGGTCTCCATGGAAGGTCGGGCCTTTCTCGTGGTCGAAGAAGGTGCCGTACGCGGCAGGAGCGGCATACGGCAGGTGCGGTACGGGGCCGGGGTCGGACGTGGGCGGGACTCAGGCGTTCTTCGGCTCCACCCGGGCCACGACGACGTGCGGGCGGCCCGGATGCGGAGCGGTGAAGGCGGCGTACAGCGCCTCGTGGTCACGGCCGTCGACGGTGACCGCGGACCAGCCCGCGGCCTCGAAACGCGCGGCGATGCCGCCGGGTCGCGCATGGCCGGCGGAGGAGTTGTCGACGACGACGGTGTGCAGCTGCTCCAGACCGGCGGGCCCGGCGAAGGCGATCGCCTCGTGGTTGCTGCCCTCGTCCAGCTCGGCGTCCCCGATCAGCACCCAGATCCGCGGCTCACGCATTCCCTGAGCCCGCAGCCCCAGCGCCGTCCCCACGCCGATCGGCAGCCCGTGCCCCAGGGACCCGCTGCCGATCTCCGCGCCCGGAACGAGCACGCGGTCGGGGTGGTGCCCGAGCGGAGAGTCGTACGAGCCGAACCCCGGCAGCCAGTCCACGGGCAGGAAGCCCTTGGCGGCGAGCACCGCGTAATACGCCATCGGCCCATGGCCCTTGGAGAGCAGGAACCGGTCCCGCTCCGCGTCGCCCGTCCGCTCCGGCCCCACCCGCAGCACGCGGTCGTACAACACCCACAACACATCCAGCGTGGACGTCGCCGCCGGGCCGTGCTTCTCGTCGCCCGTCATCAACCCCATGAACCGGGGCAGGTCTTCGTACGCGTAGCCATGCCGCTGTACCTCGGTGATCGCGTCAGTCATCGTCATACGGACGATCGTGCAACCTCAACCAAACTTCAGGTCAAGCGGACAACTCTCCCCGCCCAGCCATGAATTGCTTTGCCTGCCGAGAAAGGGCTGTGCAAGGCTCTTACCTCATCTCTCTGAAAGGGCTGGTCGTGACGCTCGGCATGGTTCTAGGCGACTCCTCCTCTCGCGCTTCGACGCGGGAGCGGTAGCCCTACCTGCCCTGACACGCGCGCCCGTGCCGCAGCATGGGCCGTTTGCCCTGCTCCTCGTCGAAGTGCTCTTCGTGCCCCTGCACGTTCGATCACGAGGAGTACCTGGTGTCCACGATCCACTGGACCGAGACGAACACCTCCCGTTCCGCCCACTGGCACTCCGAGAGCGCGACACCGCCTCCCAGCCGGGTCATCGCCGCGGACGACCGTATGAAAGCCGACGCTGCTTACCGTCTGGCCTGCGAAGGAACCGCCATGCTGTGGCGGGGTGACTTCCATAACGCACGTCAACTGCTGCAAGCGATGGGCCGCCGCATCAAGCGGAAACCTGTCAGGCAGAGCGACAGCCCGACAGGCTCCTTCCACCTGCACCGCAGGGCCCGCAGCCACCGTGCCCGCGTGCTCGGCAAGCTCCTCGTCCGGCTGGAAGCGGACTACGGTCTGAGCCTCCGCAGAGCCCCCGACGTGCGCCAGGCATGCGCCGAGGCGTACGGTCCGCCGTCCGAGCCGTGGCTGTCTCGCTCACAGAACTACTGGGCGTGATCGGAGCGCATCAATGGCGGGCGAAGGGCGTGGAGGTACCGGCCCTCGACGCTCGTATTCACCCGCACTACGGAGTGTTCTCTCCGGTCAGGGGCGAGTACGTCGACCTCGTTGCGCATGCACCGCTCCCCGCAGCGCCGGGCCGCCGCGCGAGCCGCCGTACCGCCTTCGACGTCGGGACGGGGACAGGAGTGCTCGCCGCCGTCCTGGCCCATCGGGGGATCGACCACGTCGTGGCCACCGACATCAGCCCGCGTGCCCTGGCCTGCGCACGCGAGAACGTCCGCCGACTGAACCTCACCGTGCGCGTCGACATCGTGGGCCCCGGCCTCACCTGCTACGCCGCCGTCGACCCCCGGGTTGCCGCGCAGACCACCCGGCGGATCACCGAGGCGCTCATCGGTCAGGCGATCAGGAATACAACGGGAGGCCAGGGCTGGTGGGCGTCATTCCGGCGGTCGGGCCTGTCGCACAACGCCGGTCGGCCCACGCAAAAGCCATGCGCGACCATCGACCCGAGTGCGGTATGGTTTCCATGCACGTTCGGCGGGGGGAAACCCCAGGTCAGACGGGCATCGGGACGTGGCGCAGCTTGGTAGCGCACTTGACTGGGGGTCAAGGGGTCGCAGGTTCAAATCCTGTCGTCCCGACTTTACGAAGTCGCAGTCCAGGGGCCGTTTCAGAGGAGATCTGAAACGGCCCCTGGACCATTCTCGGGGACCAGGTGGGGACCAGCGCACTTGGCGGGGCTGAAGCGCACCTTGACCCGGTCAAGGTGCGCCATGCGGTCCGTTGACGTGCGCACTTTCCGCTCTCCGCGGGCCGACGCCGGTACGGCCACGTCCATCCAACGCCCCTGCCGGGAGCGGCCTGTGCTCGTGTCTGTGTTCCGGGTCCCGGCCGATGGAGATGCACCAACCTGACGTTGCTGGGCATGCGGTTGGTGTGGGTTGTCGGTCGTGTTCTTGTCCGGGTCGTGGGCGGTTGTCGGGGCGCAAGGTCATCTGTCGGCGGGTGACTTCGAGGTTCGTCAGGACGAGCAGAGCACGCATCAGCGTGGTGGCGTGACGGATTCCCAGGTGGACCTTGATGAGGATGCGCCAGTTTTTCCGGTGCGCCAAGGTGTGTGCGCAGACTGCCCACGCTGCCCCTTTGGTACGGCATTGGCTGCGCCTGTCCATGCTGCTGGCCCCGTGTCGTCCGGGTCACGTCCGTGGACGTGACCGATGCTGCGGCCCTTCGGGCGTCCATCAGATCTCTGAACACGCTCGCGGTCACCAGGAGGACGGAGGTGAGGTGCGGGTGACCACGGCAGGAAGCCGCCCGCTCTCGATCACCTGCCGCGGCAGTGACCGTCCGAAGTGCTCACCGACGACCGTCACCACCCGACGCGTCTGTTGGAAGGGGACAGCTCCTCGTCCGCGCCGAGCAGGTCATCGATGGAGTCTTCCGGCGGGATGACTCCGGCCGCTTCCAGCGCCGGGCGCACCAGTCCGGCTGGGCTCCGGCGGGGTCGTAGCCGACCCTCAAGTCGAAGTGCAGCCGCACCTCACCGCCGGCGAGCTACCTGAAGAAGGAGGGTGGATCGTCTGGCCGTGGTTCGAGGATCAGGGCCTCGGCGCCGCTGGACGCTGCCGGGTCCAGGGCCCAGTGGTTGGGCGATTGGGTGCGATATGTGCTTGATCTTGCTTTATGTGGCCTTTAGTGTTCGCTGGCAGTAAACGCTGCGAGGTCCGAGCCCCGTGCCACCGTCCGGAAGAGAGGTGTGGAGCACGTGCACGCGAAGTGCGGCTGCCGGCCCGTTTCGGGTCAGAAGGGACGCCCCAGGGGGACGCGATGGCTGCGGGCGTTCGCCGTACTGCCGTTGCTTGCGTCGGTTCTCGCTGCTTGTGGCAGTGACGAGGGCTCCGGCAGGCCCACCCTCAACTGGTACAACTTCCCCGACGACTCCGGTGCGCTGCAGAAGGCGGCCGACCGGTGCAGCCAGGCGTCGGGCGGCCGCTACAGGATCAGCTACAACAAGCTCCCGCGCGCCGCGGACGGCCAGCGCCAGCAGCTTGTCCGCAGGCTCGCCGCTGAGGACGACTCGCTCGACATCCTGGGCCTGGACGTCACCTGGGCGGCGGAGTTCGCCGAGGCACGCTGGATCCGGGAATGGACGGGGGCGGCGAAGCAGCAGGCCATCAAGGGCACCCTGCGCGTACCGCTGCAGACCTCGACCTGGAAAGGCAAGCTGTACGCCGTCCCGTACAACACCAACACCCAGCTCCTTTGGTACCGCAAGGATCTGGTGCCCACCCCGCCCAGGACCTGGGCCGAGATGCTGGCCCTGGCCGGCGCCCTCGCCCGCCAGGGCAAACCGCACTTCGTGGAGATCCAGGGCGCCCAGTACGAGGGCCTGACCGTCTGGTTCAACACGCTGATCAACAGTGCGGGCGGCTCCATCCTCAACGCGAGCGCGACCGAGCCCTCCCTCGGCCCTCCTGCCGTGCGGGCCGCCGGGATCATGCGTGACCTGGCGAACTCCCCGGCCGCGGACCCCTCCCTGCCCAACCAGATGGAGGACCAGAACCGCCTCGCCATGGAGTCGGGGACGGCGGCGTTCGAGCTCAACTACCCGTTCGTCTATCCGTCGATGAAGGCGAACAACCCCGCACTGTTCAAGAGCTTCCGCTGGGCGCCGTACCCCCGGGTCGACGCGAACCGCCCGGCGCGGCCCACCATCGGCGGCATCGATCTGGCCGTGAGCGCCTACTCCCGCCACCCGGACCTGGCCTTCGAGGCGGCCCTGTGCCTGCGCAACCGGGAGAACCAGCTCACCGCCGCGATCGAGGGCGGTCTGCCGCCCACCCTGCGCGCCCTGTACGACGAGCCCGCCTTCATGAAGGAGTACCCCTTCTCCCGGGAGGTGCTGGACGCCCTGCAGTCGGCGAGCGTGCGCCCGATCACTCCGGCCTACCAGAACGTGTCGATCGCGGTCTCCCACACACTGTCTCCGCCGTCCGGGATCAAACCGGTGAGCTCGGTCAACACCATCAGGGACCAGATCGACGATGCCCTGCGATCCGAGGGTGTGATCCCGTGAACCACCACTTCCCGCACCACTTTGCCGCCCGATGCCGCAGCGCGCGGGCCTCGTCCTCGGACGGCCCGAGATGAGCACGCGGGCGCAACCGGCCGGAACCCCGCCGCCCCCCGAGGCGGAGACCGAGCAGACCGGGCCGGACCGGGCGGCACTCTCGGCGGGCGCCAGGCAGGAGCGGCGGCTCGGCTGGCTGCTCTGCGCGCCCGCCGTCGTCGTCATGATCGCCGTGACCGCGTACCCCATCGGGTACGCCATCTATCTGTCCCTCCAGCGGTACGACCTTCGCTTCCCCGGACAGGCCGAGTTCGTGGGCCTGAGCAACTACGGGGCGGTGCTGTCCTCCCCGTTCTGGTGGGACGCCTTCTGGGTCACGCTGTTCATCACCGCCGTGTCCGTGGCGATCGAACTGGTCCTCGGCATGGGGCTCGCCCTGGTGATGCACCGCACGATCTTCTGGCGCGGCACCGTACGCACCTCGATCCTTATTCCGTACGGGATCGTCACCGTCGTCGCCGCCTTCTCCTGGCAGTACGCCTGGACCCCGGAGCTGGGATACCTCGCCGGGCTGCTGCCCAGCGGAGACGCGCCCCTGACCGAGCAGTGGCCCGCCCTCTGGCTGATCATCCTCGCCGAGGTGTGGAAGACGACGCCGTTCATGGCCCTGCTCCTGCTCGCGGGCCTCGCGCTCGTCCCCGAGGAAACGCTGAAAGCGGCCATGGTGGACGGTGCCACCGCCTGGCAGCGCTTCACCAAGATCATGCTGCCGCTCATGAAACCGGCCGTCCTGGTAGCACTGCTCTTCCGCACGCTGGACGCGTTCCGGATCTTCGACAACATCTACATCCTGACCGCCGGCGCCCAGGACACGGGCTCCCTGTCGATCCTCGGCTACGACAACCTGTTCACCGCGCTGAACCTGGGCATCGGGTCGGCGATCTCGGTCCTGATCTTCATCTGCGTCGGGATCATCGCCTTCGCCTTCGTCAAGCTGTTCGGCGCCGCCGCACCCGGCGCGGAGGTGAAGCGCTGATGGCCGCCGTAGGAAAGACGCATGCCGCCCGATGGGGCGTCCTGAACGTGGTGGTGGTGCTGTACGCCCTGTTCCCGGTGTGGTGGATCGCCGCGCTGTCGTTCAAGGATCCCAGCACCCTCACGGACGGCGACTACATCCCCAGGGACTGGACCCTGGAGAACTACCGGGGCATCTTCGACACCTCCGAGTTCACCCGCGCGCTGATCAACTCGATCGGTATCGCCCTGATCGCCACGGTGATCGCGGTGGCACTGGGCACCATGGCCGCCTACGCGGTGGCCAGGTTGCGCTTCCCCGGCAAGCGGGTGCTCATCGGCATGTCACTGCTGATCGCCATGTTCCCCCCGATCTCCCTGGTGTCACCACTGTTCAACATCGAGCGGATCATCGGGATCTTCGACACCTGGGTCGGGCTGATCATCCCGTACATGACCTTCTCCCTGCCGCTCGCGATCTACACCCTGTCGGCTTTCTTCCGGGAGATCCCCTGGGATCTGGAGAAGGCTGCCAAGGTCGACGGGGCGACGCCCGCGCAGGCATTCCGGATGGTCATCGTGCCGCTGGCCGCGCCGGGCGTGTTCACCACGGCCATTCTCGTGTTCATCTTCTGCTGGAACGACTTCCTGTTCGCGATCTCGCTGACTTCCACCGAGTCCGCGCGCACTGTGCCGGCCGCGATCGCGTTCTTCACCGGGAGCTCCCAGTTCCAGCAGCCCACAGGGTCGATCGCCGCCGCCGCTGTCGTCATCACCATCCCGATCATCGTTTTCGTCCTGTTCTTCCAGCGGCGGATCGTCGCCGGACTGACCTCCGGGGCAGTCAAGGGGTGAACGGGCCGACCGCGGCAGACAGGCCACCGGTCCGGGACACCGACCGCAGTGCTCGGACCCGGAAGGCATCAAGGCAAGGAGGCACCATCCATGGCCGAGATCATCCTCGAGGGAGTCACCAAGCGCTTTCCCGACGGGGCCCTCGCTGTGAAGGACGTGGACCTCGAGATCGCCGACGGGGAGTTCGTGATCCTGGTCGGTCCGTCGGGATGCGGCAAGTCCACCACCCTGAACATGATCGCCGGACTTGAGGACATCACCGAGGGCACCCTGCGCATCGGAGACCGGGTCGTCAACGACCTGGCTCCCAAGGAACGCGACGTCGCCATGGTGTTCCAGAGCTATGCCCTGTACCCGCACATGAACGTCCGGGAGAACATGGGCTTCCCGCTGCGCCTGGCCAAGGTGGACAAGGACACCATCAACGCCAAGGTGACGGAAGCCGCCCGGATCCTCGACCTCACCGAGCACCTGGACCGCAAGCCCGCCAACCTCTCGGGCGGTCAGCGCCAGCGGGTGGCCATGGGGCGGGCGATCGTCCGTGATCCCAAAGCGTTCCTGATGGACGAGCCGCTGTCCAACCTGGACGCCAAACTCCGGGTACAGATGCGCACTCAGATCTCCCGGCTGCAGCGGAGCCTCGGCACGACCACCGTGTACGTCACCCACGACCAGACCGAGGCGATGACGCTCGGCGACCGCGTCGTGGTCATGAGACAGGGCCTGGTCCAGCAGATCGGCACACCTGCCGAACTGTACGACTTGCCGCGCAACATCTTCGTCGCGGGCTTCATCGGCTCCCCGGCGATGAACTTCCTGAACGCCACTTTCGAGGGTGGTGCCCTGCGCTCGCCCCTGGGCGACCTGATCCTCGACGACCGTACGAGGCAGGCGCTGGAAAGGCAGAACGCGCCCCGTGAGGTCATCGTCGGGCTACGACCGGAGGCATTCGAGGACGTGGCCGTGTCACACGACCGGGATCGGACGGGCCCGGTCTTCACCGCCACCGTGGAGGTACTGGAGTCGCTGGGCTCCGATGTGTACGTCTACTTCACCGCGGAAGGCGGGCCCGCGACGACCGCCGAACTGGAGGAGCTCGCCAAGGACTCGGGCCTGCGTGACACCGGCGCCGACACTCATCACATCGTGGCCCGCCTGGACGCCGCCACGCGTGCCCGTGAGGGCGAACCGGTAGAGCTGCAGGTCGACATCGCCAAGGCTCACGTGTTCGACCCGGCGACCGGAGCGAACCTCACGCATCCAGTGAGGGCGGACTGACGATGCACCACACAGGGCGCGATCCGCATCCATGTACCCGGCGACTCAAGAGGCGGCTGGTCTTTGCCGACTGTGCAGGTGTCCCGGACAGGGGTGTTCCCTGTGGAGGGGGCGCGTGGTGTTCAGGCGCCACCGGCGGCCGGTGCAAGACGCTGTTCTGAAGCGGCTTGGGGACCAGTGGGGGACCACACGGCGCGCGCGATGGCGCAAGACGGAGGCTGCTGCACACAACTTGTGCCCATATTAAGTCTGTTATATCCAGAAAATACCCCAAGCTCTCACTCCTGGGGGTCAAGGGGTCGCAGGTTCAAATCCTGTCGTCCCGACTGGAGACAGTCGCAGGTCAGGGCCGGTTTCGGAGGCATCCGAAACCGGCCCTTGATCATTCTTGGGGCCAGTTGGGGACCGGGGTCCTTGACCGAGGTCAGCGGGTCACGACGATCGGGCTCGGCAGCGAGCGCGGCGCGCGCAGCACGCATCGTGCCTTCCGGCCGTCCACCTTCGCGGCGCCTGCTCGCTCGACTCGGGGCACCTGCGCCACTCTCTTCCCTCCTGTGTGCGCACCCGTGCTCGCGCTCCGCAGCGTGGGCCCGCACGCTCCCGGGGGCCGTCGTGGCGTACGGCCATGCCGTGGGCCGCGAGCGCGGCGGTGCGCTGAGACTGCACTCAGGCACTCGGCATGCTCACCGGGTCCTGCCCGATGTCTCCTCCCCGCTGCGGCGCCTGCTGGGCGAGTTGGGGCGGGTCGCGGTTCTGGGCGTCGAGGACCCACGGCGCCCTGTGGTGCCGTTCTCGGATCTCCGCGTCCGGTGGCTGGCCCATGTCGCGCAGGGCGCAGGCTGTCTCGTGGGCCAGGGAAGCTTCCTCCGCGTGACGCTGAGTCCCATGACGGAGGACTGTCAAAACCACCTGCCTTTCATCGGTGGTGCCCACTTTGTGTTATCGCCCGCTCCGTATCACGTCTCCCTACCCAGGCACTGTCCCCACAAGAGCCCAAGGAACGACACAGTGACACTTCAGATCAGCCGACGCACCATGCTCAAAGCCGCGGGAGCGGCGACCGGCGCGGTCGGCATCGGCACGGGCGTGGCCGCTTCCCCCGCGACGGCGGCGCGCACATCCTTCGCACACCCCGGGATGCTCCACACCCGGGCCGATCTCGAGCGCATGGCCGCCAAGGTGAAGGCGGGCGCCGCCCCCTACACGGCGGGTTTCGCCAGGCTCACCGCCAACCGCCACTCGCAGAGCACATACCTGCCCAACCCGCAAGCGACCCCGGCCCGGGGAGGGAGCTACGTCCAGAACTACGGGGCTCTCTACCACGACGCCCACGCCGCCTACCAGAACGCGCTGCGCTGGAAGATCACCGGCGACACCGCACACGCCGACACCGCACGGGACATCTGCAACGCCTGGTCGGGGACGCTGACGGGCATCGCCGGAGGCTCCGAAGTCGTGCTCATGGCTGGCATCCAGGGGTACCAGTTCGCCAACGCCGGCGAGCTCATGCGCGGCTACCCCGGCTTCGACCTGGCCCGTTTCCAGGACATGCTGGTCAACCACTTCTATCCGATGAACCACGACTTCATGAACCGCAAGACCAATTGCATCGGCCACTACTGGGCGAACTGGGACCTGTGCTCGATGGCCTCGGTCATGGCCATCGGGATCCTCTGCGACGACCGGGCCAAGTTCAACGAGACGGTCGACTACTTCTACCACGGCGCAGGCAACGGCGCGCTGAACAAGGCGATCCCCCACGTCTACGGCAACGACCTGGCCCAGTGGCAGGAGAGCGGGCGCGACCAGGGCCACAGCCTGTTGGGCATCGGCCTGATGGGCACCATCTGCGAGATGGCCTGGAACCAGGGCGTCGACCTCTACGGCGCGGAGGACTCCAAGTTCCGCAAGGCGTGCGAGTACGTCGCCCGGTACAACCTCGGCCACGAGGTGCCCTACACCTCCTACACCTGGACAAACGGCGTGCACTGCTTGAACACGGAGGAGACCGCCATCTCCGAAGGCGGCCGTGGCGGTGGGCGCCCGGTCTGGGCGCGGGTCTACAACCACTACGCCAACAGGCGCGGCATGGCCATGCCGAACACCCGCGAGTTGGTGGCCCGCAGCGGGCCCGAGGGGGGCGGCGGCGACTACGGCCCGAACAGCGGCGGATTCGACGAACTCGGCTTCGGCACACTGGCGTACACCCGGGACAAGGCCGCCGCGGCCGAGGCGGCGGCCTCACCGTCCCCGTCGAAGTCGGCGGCCGCCAAGTCCGGTACCTCCGGAACGTCCGGTTCATCGAAGTCCTCGGCCGGGCAGTCCTCCGGGGACGTCAGCGCCCAGGGCGGAAAGAGCGACAAGGACCTGGCCGCCACCGGCGCCTCGGACCTCCCTCTGTGGACGGCGGCGACCGGCGTCACCGCGGTCGCCGGCGGCCTCCTGCTGCTTCGCCGCCGCGGCCAGGCCCCCCGCGACGCGGAGTGACACCCGCGGTGACACAAGAAATCCGGTGACTGACCGCAGTCGGGCTCCCTACGCGCGCCTGGGTGTGAGTGGAGCTGCCGGGGTGGGGCCCGGCACTCCGCCGCTCCGCCGCAAAGTCGCATCCAAGATCTCCACCGCGCATGCGTGGGCAGCGAATACTGACGGAAAGACTCCGCAGATGCCGCTCGCCTCATCGAGGGCATCCCCGCCGCCGTACCGGCGTTCGACCACCCGCTGCCGGAACTCTGGGGCGGCGACGCCCGCACGGACACTCCCGTGCCCGCCCCCTCTCCGGCCGCCTGCCGACCACAAGCCCGGTCGGCCGCAGCAGCCGTCGCCCTCATGACCGGGACGATCGGCCTCGATCCCGACGTCCCCACAGGCCGCATCCACTTCCGACCGACAGGCCCACGTCCCGTCGGCGCACTCACCGACTCGGGAAAACGGCTCGACATCACCATCGACTCCGGCGGCCGGATCGAGTCGGTAACAGCCCCTGCGGAACTGATCGTCGAACAACAGTGGCGCTGCGGTCCTGAAGATCCCGCCATCCGAGCCGTAGGCGGTCATTGCCGGCGGCACCTGGACACCTGACACCGCCGCCGGTGCTACGCCCTCAGGCCGGGCCGGCCAGTCTCTGCCGCAGGGCGTCGTTGCCGGCGTGGTGGACGACCTCGTCGAAGCTCAGCCGCAGCCCGCGCTCGGCCGGCAGGCCGTCAGGAACCGGACGCCACCTGACTATGCCGAAGCCCTGATCGCGACGGAGTGTCCTGAGCTCGGGCGAGACTGCCGGACTCGTACCCACGCCTCTGCCCGTCCCCGATGGCCGCTCCTCGGCGGAGGCCCTAGCGTCGACACCATGCACTCGCCCCGCAGCGAGCCGGCCGTGGACACGGTGCCCGCTCTGTCCGCCGGACCGGTCGCGCTGGCCTGGCTGACGCAGTTCCTTGTGGGAACCGATCTCTTCGTGGTGGCGCCGCTGCTCCCTCATATCGCCACGTCGTTCGATGTCTCCGCAGCCAGTACCGGCCTGCTGGTCACGGCCTTCTCCATCGCCTACGTGGTGGCCTCACCCTTCGCCGGCTGGGTCTCCGACCGATGGGACCGCGCCACGGTACTCGTCGTCGCTCTGGTGCTGTTCTCTGCCTCGAACGTCGGCACCGCCCTGGCGCCGGGTTTCGGTGTGCTGCTGGTCGCCCGCGTCGTGGCGGGCCTTGCCGCCGCCGCGACCGGCCCGACGGTGTACGCCCTGGTCAGCACCCGTGCGCGGCCTCAGGCACGGGCGCAGGTGCTGGCCGTGGTGGGATCGGGTCTGCTGACCGCCCTGTGGGTGGGCGCGCCGGCCGGGTCGCTCCTGGGGCGGTACGTGGGCTGGCAGGCCGCATTTGTCATCCTGGCGGCGGGCACGTTCCTTCTGGCCTTCCCGCACGCTTTCGTCTGGCGCGCTGTTCCGGTCCCGGCGGCACTCTCCCCGCCCAGCGCACCCCACAGTTCCGGGCGGCCCCGTACAGGCGTCGCGGTGTCCGCCGTAGCGGTGACGAGCCTGTGGGCATTCTCCGTGTACAGCCTCTACACCTTCCTCGCCGTCGCCCTGCATTCCGACGGCAGGGCCACCGCGGTGACGTGGCTGCTGGTCGTCTACGGCGTCGGCGCCGTCGTCGGCGGGCAGGTCGGTGGCCGGATCGCGGACCGGGCCGATGCCGTGCGGGTCACCGGGACGGCGCTGGCGCTGACGGCAGCGCTGGAAGCCGTCGTCGCCCTGGTGTTCTCCGCCACCTGGGCGTTGGCCTGCGCGTTGGCCCTGTTCGCGTTGGCTGCCTACGCCTTCTTCCCCGCCCAGCAGCGCCACTTGGTCGACATGTTCCCCGAGCGGGCGACCGCGATGCTGTCGTGGAACAACAGCGCGCTGTTCGTGGGCCTGTCCCTGGCCGGCGCCGTCGGTGGCCAGATCGTGCATGCCCTGGACTACCAGGCGTTGCTGTACATCGGCGCCGCCGTGGCCGTACCGGCGTGTCTTGTCGCCCGTGGCCGGCCGGCCCGGCCCCGCGGGGAGGAGGGAGGGCCATGAAGGACGCGCCGGTTCCGGGCACGTGCCGTGCGCGCCGCCTGACGGCCCGCGCCGAGTCCCGGCGGTGACAATTTCGCTTGCCGGAGAGTGATCACCACATCTACGGTCGGTCGCATGGCGGACGACGAACTCACGCGCGCGGAACGGCTGCTGGACGCCCAGGCCAAGGCCGAACGGCTCTTCGCGGAGATCGACGAGCGCGGTCTCGTCGCGCCGGGCGAGGGGGAGCGGGCGGTCAGCGACCGGATCCGGGACCTGGCCAATGAACTGTTCGGCACGACCCGGCACTGGCACAAGCGCATCGTGCGCTCCGGGCCGAACACGCTCATGCCGTACCGGGAGAACCCGCCGGACCGGGCGATCGGCGCGGACGACATCGTGTTCGCCGACTTCGGCCCGATCTTCGAAGAATACGAGGCCGACTTCGGACGGACCTTCGTCCTCGGCGACGACCCGGACAAGGGGCGGCTGAGGGACGACCTGGCGAAGGTCTTCGCGGCCGGCAAGCAGTACTTCGGCCGCAATCCGGAGATCACCGGGCAGCAGCTGTACGACGAGGTCGAGCGGCTGGCCGCCGCGTGCGGGTGGCAGCTGGGCGGCTGGCACGCCGGGCACCTGGTCGGCGAGTTCCCGCACGAGACGATCGACGGCGCGGACACGGAGTCGTACATCACCCCCGCCAACGACACCCCGCTGCGCCGCACCGACAAGGCCGGGCGCCGCTGCCACTGGATCCTGGAGATCCATCTCATCGACCGGGAGCGGGAGTTCGGCGGCTTCTACGAGGAACTGCTCACCCTCGGCTGAACCCGCACGGGCGGTGTCGGCACAGGCCGAAGGCCCCTCCGTCGACGAGGATGAGCAGCCCGAGGGCGATCAGGAGAAGCGGGAGCGGCGGGAGCAGGACGGGTCCCCACCTGCTGAGCGCGTCGGCGATGACCGGACGCGTCGCGAAGAACCGGCCCGCCGCCACATCGGGCCGGCCCGGGTCGGCACCTCACGTGAGACGCCGAATCCGGACCGAGCCCGGGGACCGTGCCGCGCCCGGGAACCGCCCCGCACCCAGCCCCCGAGCTCAGGCTCAGTTCATGCGCTGCTCAGGCTCTGCAAAGATCCCGCTAGTCCACGTCCACCGGGCCGTCGTCCGTCTTGCGGTCCTTGCCCGAGCGGAGCTGGAGCAGGCCGTTGGCGCTGCTCTCGTCGGGGCGGCGGTTTTCGTTGGCGTCCTGGTTGCCAAGGTTCTGGCGGACGGAGTCGAGGATGGTCAGGCCCTGGGACACCAGGCCCGCGGCGATCTCGCCCAGGCCGTCAGCGCCGTTGAGGACGTTGACGTTGGCCCCGGCCAGACCGCCGGCCGCCTCCTTGACGATCTGCGGGAGCTGGTCGATCAGCATCCGGTCGAGCGCGACCCGGTCGTAGGAGGCAGCCGCCTCCGCCTGGATCTTCATGCGCTGCGCGTCGGCGGCGGCGAGTACCCTGATCCGCTCGGCCTCGGCCTCGGCGGGCTTCACGATCTCGGCCACCAGCTGCTGCTGACGCAACTTCGCCTGCCGCTGGGCCAGTTCGGTCTGGGCGGCGAGCACCTCCTGCTGGGCGTGCGCCTGAGCCAGCGGTCCGGCCTGAGAGGCCTGCGCCTGGGCGCGGTCCACCTCGGCCGAGTACTCCGCCTTGACGACGGCCGTCTGCCGGGCGTACTCGGCCTGCTTGCGGGCCGCTACCTGCTCCGCCTCGACCGAGGCCTGCGTGGCCTGGGCCTGGGCGATCTGGGCCTGCCGCTGGATGGCCGCCTTGTGGGGCGCGGACATCGCGTCGATGTAGCCGGCGTCGCCGTCGTCGATCGACTGGATCTGCAGCGAGTCCACGATCAGACCGATCTTCGCCATCTCGGTCTTCGAGGTGTCCAGCACCTCCGCGGCGAGCTTCTGCCGCTCGGTGACGATCTCCTCGACGGTCATCGAGCCGATGATCGACCGCAGGTGACCGGCGAAGATCCGGCCGGTCAGGACCGACATCTGCTCCTGGTCGGAGAGGAAACGCTGGCCTGCGTTGATGATGCTCTCGTGGTCGTTGCCGACCTTGAAGGCGATGACCGCGCGGACGTGCAGCGCGATGCCCTGCCGGGTCACACAGGTCTCGGTGACCTCGGCCTCACACATCGACAGGGTCAGGAAGCGGGTCTTGCGAAAGAACGGGATCACGAACTTTCCGTGCCCCGTCACCACTCGGAACGGCGCGCCCCCCAGTCCCCGCCGCCCGCCCGAGATCAACATCGCCTCGTCGGGAGCGGGAACGCGGTATCCGAACATGCTGCTTACTCCTCAATCTGCGCCCACGGCGTCGCCGCCGAGCGCGTCCAATGGATCCACCCACTCGATGACGTTGACCTCACGACATCCACGCGACTCGATCACGAGCACTGTCGCCCCCGTGGGCAGGGGATCTTCGGACCAGGCGAGAAAGGTTTCGGAACCGCCCCTGACCCGGACCAGGACCTCGCCGGGGCCCGCGGATCCGCGGGTTGCGATGAGTACTGCGCCCGTGCAGCCGATCACGGCTTCGTCCTGCGGCATCATGGCCGCTCCTCTATGTTCTGGCCCACGATTCAGACGATAGACCTACCTGGGTCGGAGACCCAACGGGCCCGCCGGTTCCGACCTCGTCACAGGGACGTATCGTCTCTGTCCGGCGGGGAGTTCGGCCCGCGCGTCATGATCGATCCCCGTCCACGACGGCTTCTGCCTCCCGTGCATCAGCTGCTTGTGTCCTGCCTCTGGCCCCGGGGACATACCGAACGGTATACAGGCTCCGTCGCGTGTGACGCCCGCGCCCCCTGGTGCCGGCTCCGCGCGACGTCCATGTCTCAGGGGCCTCAGGGGGAGGATTCGCATGGCGGACGACACGGGTTCGGGCACAGCTGGGAGACGTCGGCGGCGCGGGATCGCGATGGGGGCGGCACTCGGCGGCTGTGCCCTCGTCGCCGTATCGACGACTCCTGCCGCGGCGCACGGCCAGGGAGGCGGCCGCGACACGCGTTACGTGTCGCTCGGGGACTCGTACACGGCGGGCCCTCTCATCCCGACGCAGGTGGACGCGAACTGCGCCCGCTCCGATCACAATTACCCCTCGATCGTGGCGGCGGAGCGCAGGGTGACCGCGTTCAAGGACGTGAGCTGCAGCGGAGCGACGACCGAGAACATGTGGAAGGCGCAGGGCACCAACGACCCGCAGCTGAACGCGCTGCACCGGGACACCGATCTGGTGACGGTCCAGATCGGCGGCAACGACGTCGGATTCGGCCCCATCATCGGCACCTGCGCTCGTCTCGGCCCCCAGGATCCGACGGGGGACCCGTGCCGGCGCTACTACGCCTCCTCCGGGATCGACCAGCTGGCGGTCAACATCGCGCAGACGGCGCCGAAGGTCGACGCGGTGCTGCGGGCCGTGCACGCCAGGGCGCCGCACGCCCGGGTGCTCGTCGTCGGCTACCCGGACCTGCTGCCCGACGACGGAAGCGGCTGCTACCCCTCGGTGCCGTTCGCGGCGGGGGACTTCCCCTATCTGCGGGACACCGGCAAGCGACTGAACCTGATGCTTCGCCTGGTCGCCGAGTGGAACCGAGCCAAGTACGTCGACACGTACGGGCCCACGCGGGGCCACGACATGTGCAAGGCGCCCGCGGACCGCTGGATCGAACCACTCCAGCCGGCCTCACCCGCCGCTCCCGCGCACCCGAACGCCAAGGGCGAGGAAGCGATGGCGCGTGCCGTACTCGAACGTCTGGGCAAGGGGCACGGCCGTCGCTGAGCGGTGTGCCGCCGATGTTCGTCGGCATTGGTGTGACGTTGGGTACGGGGCGGAATGAAAGGTGCTGAACGGGCAACGTTCCCCTTCATGCCCCGTTTCACGCCCCGTACTCACAGCCCCCGGCAGGTGATTCGATGACGACGGCGACCAGGGCCCCCCGGCCGACGTCCGTCACCGAAACCGCCGCCACCGCCACCACCGAGAGTCCTTCGGCCGCCGCGGCGCCCTCGCTGCCGTCCCTCACCGGGCTGCGCTGGGTCGCCGCGCTGCTGGTCTTCGGACTGCACGTGAACAACTTCCGCTATTTCGACGGCACCGCAGGCCGCGCGGTGAAATGGGCGTTCGGGGCCGGCGCCACAGGCGTGTCGTTCTTCTTCGTGCTGTCCGGCTTCGTCCTGACCTGGTCCGCCCGTCCGGGCGACCGTGCACCCGCGTTCTGGCGGCGGCGCATCGCGCGCATCCTGCCGGTGCACCTGGTCACCGCCGCGATCGCGCTGCTCATGGCCTACACGCTGGCCCACCAGACGAAGCCGACGCTGCGCCAAGGACTGGCCAACGTCCTGCTGGTGCATTCCTGGTGGCGCCCGTGGTGGCAGACCCTGGACCCGGTCAGCTGGTCACTGGCCTGCGAGGCCTTCTTCTACGCCGCCTTCCCGCTGCTGGCCCTCCTGCTGCGCCGGCTCGGCGGCCGGGGAGCGGCGGCGCTGGCCGGGGCGTCGGTGCTGGCGGTCCTGGCTCTGGCCTGGGTGGACACACACCACCGGCTCGGCCAGCCGATCGACTCCCTCCCCGCCGCGCGTCTGCCCGAGTTCGTCCTCGGGGCCGCCGTCGCCCGGCTGGTGCTGCTCGACCGGTGGCGCGGACCCGGCCTGGAGGCCTCGCTCGCCCTGGCGATCATCGGCTACTTCTTCGTCCCGCAGGTCACCGCCGGCTACCCGGCCACCACCTGCACCGTCATCGGCTTCGCGCTGCTCATCCCCGCGGCGGCCGTCGCGGATCTGCGCGGCCTGCCGTCGCTGTGGCGCCACCGGCGACTGGTACGGCTGGGGGAGCTCTCGTTCGCCTTCTACATGGTCCACCTGCTGGTCCTGCGGGCCGGGACCAACCTGCTCGGCGTCAAACCCCGCTACGGCGTGACGGAGGGCCTGACCGTCACCGCCGTCGCGTTCGCCGTCTCGCTCGGCCTGTCCTGGATCCTGTACGAGGCGGTGGAACGGCCCGCGAGACGTCTGCTGCTCCGCGGCCGCCACCGCACCGACACGCGCCGACCGGCCGTCCGGCAGCCGGACGCCCAGCACCCCGCCTCCCTGCCCCGCAGGGAGTGACGTGCTCTCTGCCCTGACCCTGCGCGCCCGGCGTTGCGGCGACGCCCGGCAGTGAGGTCCGGGTCCTCGCCGCTCGGCCGGCGGCCGGTACCTCGAGGGTGTCGTCGGCCGCGTGGTTCACCATGGCGGCCCGCGTCGCCGCAGCCGCCCCCGCCGCAGTGGCCCCCGTCGCCGCGGTACTCGAAGCGACAGGGCTCGTCAGCGACGGCCGGACGGCGGACAGGTGCGCGAGGTGGGCGGCTGGGCGGGGCTCGCCGACCGCACCGGCTGCGAACAGGCCTCGTCCGCGCCCACGCGGCTCAGACGCGCGGACGGGCAGCCGGTCCCGGCGACACCGTGACCTCTCGCGGGGAGAGCGCCGTGTGGTCGTCGGGGCACTCGACCACCACGCGGACCGGGGCGCCGCAGTCACGGTGCCGGATGTCCAGGACCGGCCCCTCGGGATCGCCGACATAGGTCTCGCCCCACTGCCGCAGGGCCACCAGGACGGGCCACAGGTCGCGGCCCTTGGGCGTGAGGCGGTACTCGTGCCGGGTCCGGCTGCCCTGCTCCTGGTAGGGGACGGCGGCGAGGATCCCGGCAGCGACCAGCTTGCGCAGCCGGTCGGCGAGGACCGCCTCGGAGAGTCCCATATGACGGCGGAAGTCGTCGAAGCGACGGACCCCGTTGAAGGCGTCGCGCACGAGCAGCAGCGTCCACTTCTCGCCGACCAGGTCGAGGGTGCGCTGGACCGTGCAGTTCTCGGTGCTCGTCTCGAGCCACTTCATACGGCCCATCGTAGGGCACCTGACTTCGTCATTGACAGTCAGCGGAGGAGACGGCTAGCTTCGAGAAGCAGAGTCAGAGGCCAGGGAGGAACGACAGCCGCATGGAACGCTCTCGTACGTACGACTGGGACGACCCCGCGATCTCGGCGGCCGCCGTCGGGCAGGGCTCCGGCCTGCACTTCCTGCGGGAGATACTCGCCGGTCGGCTGCCCGCGCCGCCGATCGCCGCCACCCTGGGCATGGACCTCGAAGAGGTGGACCACGGGCACGCCGTGTTCTCCGTGGTGCCGGGGGAGGAGCACTACAACCCCATCGGCAGCGTCCACGGAGGGATCTACGCGACCATGCTCGACTCGGCGGCCGGCTGTGCCGTCCAGTCCACCCTGCCGCAGGGCATGGCCTACACCTCGCTCGACCTGACCGTGAAGTTCCTGCGTCCGATCACGGCCGACACGGGCAAGGTCCGCGCCGTCGGCAGTGTCCTCAGCAGCGGCCGGCGCACCGCCCTCGCCGAGGCTCGGCTCCTCGACCCGACCGACCGACTCCTGGCCCACGCGACCAGCAGCTGCATGCTGTTCCCGGCACCGGCCGGCTGAGCCTCGACTTCCGTCGGCTCGGCCCTGTTGCCGCCGTTCGTCCACGCCGGACAGCAGGGTGTCCGAGCGTCCGACGGACAGGGAACCCATCCCTCCGCCGCCCACCCATTGCGGGCACGCCCGACACGCCAGAGTCTGGGAGCAATGCCGGGTCGGCAGGGCCTGTCCCAGGGAGGCGGCGATGGTGTCGGACAGCGGTGCGGCAGGTGCCGAACGGCAGCGGCTCCAGGAGGCCGACGCGGCCCGGGCGGCCTGGCGCCGGTGGGGCCCCTACCTCAGCGAACGCCAGTGGGGGACCGTCCGGGAGGACTACAGCCCCGACGGTGACGCCTGGTCGTACTTCACCCATGACCAGGCACGCTCCCGCGCCTATCGGTGGGGCGAGGACGGCATCGCCGGCGTCAGTGACGAGAAGCAGCGGCTGTGCCTCGCGCTCGCCCTGTGGAACGGCCGGGACCCCATCCTCAAGGAACGGATGTTCGGCCTGACCAACGCCGAGGGCAACCACGGCGAGGACGTCAAGGAGTACTACTTCCACCTCGACAGCACGCCCACCCACTCGTACATGAAGTATCTGTACAAGTACCCGCAGGGCGAGTTCCCCTACGCCGACCTCGTCGACACCAACAGGGCCCGCGGCCGCGGCGAATTCGAGTACGAGCTGCTCGACACCGGCATCTTCGACGAGGACCGCTACTTCGACGTCTTCGTCGAATACGCCAAACACGGCCCCGAGGACCTGCTGGTCGAGATCACCGCGCACAACCGAGGCCCCGACCAGGCCACCCTCCACCTGCTGCCGACCCTCTGGTTCCGGCACACCTGGTCCTGGGCCGGCCCCGCCGCCGTCCCGAGCCTGCACCAGACCGAGGACTCCGTCCGCGCCGATCACGAGGAACTCGGCCCACGCCGGCTGTACATCGACACCGACGCCCCCGTCCTGTTCACCGAGAACGAGACGAACAACGAGCGCGTCTTCGGCAGCCGGAACAGCACGCCGTACGTCAAGGACGGCATCGACCGCTACGTCGTCCACGGCGAGAGCACGGCCGTCAACCCCGCGCGGACCGGCACCAAGGCCGCCGTCCACCACGTGGTCTCCATCCCCGCCGGCGGCAGCGCGACCCTGCGGCTGCGGCTGGCCGACACCGAACTCGCCGACCCCTGGGCCGAGTTCACCGCCACGATTAAGGCACGGCGGGCCGAGGCCGACGCCTTCTACGAGGACGTGGTCCCGGACGGCATGGGCGAGGACGAGCGCCGCCTGGTGCGGCAGGCGCTGGCCGGAATGCTGTGGAGCAAGCAGTACTACTACCTCGACGTCGAGCGATGGCTGGCCGAGCACGGCGTCGACCCGCTCGCCGCCGATCCCGGCATCCGCAACAGCTCCTGGTACCACATGGTCAACGACGAGATCATGTCGATGCCGGACACCTGGGAGTACCCGTGGTTCGCGGCCTGGGACCTCGCCTTCCACACCGTCGCCCTGTCCATGGTCGACATCGGCTTCGCCAAGGGCCAGCTGGAGCTGCTCCTGCGCCGCCTCTCCCTGCACCCCAACGGCCAGATCCCCGCGTACGAATGGAACTTCGGCGACGTCAACCCGCCCGTCCACGCCTGGGCGGTCCTGTTCGTCCACGAACTCGAGAAGCACCGCACGGGGCACGCCGACCGCGCCTTCCTGGAGAACGCCTTCCAGAAGCTGACGAAGAACTTCACCTGGTGGCTCAACCGCAAGGACGTCGACGGCAACAACGTCTTCCGAGGTCGCCCGCGAGATCTCCGACCGGCACACCGCGACCTTCCTCGTCGGTCCGGACGGTCACCGGCCGGTGCACGGCGCACAGACCAAGTTCGCCAAGGACCCGCACTGGAAGGACTCATGACGGTCGTGTACGAGATCAACACCCTTGTCTGGCTGGGCGAGTTGAGCGGACGGTACGGGCGGCGGGTCACCCTGGGCGACGTACCCGCCGAGGTCTGGGACGAGGTCGCCCGGCCCGGCGTCGACACGGTCTGGCTGATGGGTGTGTGGCAACGCAGCCCGGCCGGCCTCGCGATCGCCCTGCGGAACGAGCCCCTTCGCGCCTCGTTCCGCGACGCCCTGCCCGACCTCACCGAGGCGGACATCGCCGGATCCCCGTACTGCGTACGCGACTACGTCGTCGACGCGACCCTCGGCGGACCGGCAGGGCTCGCCGAGGCCCGCTCGCAACTGGCCGCCCGAGGACTGCGGTTGATCCTCGACTACGTCCCCAACCACGTGGCCCCCGACCACCCCTGGCCCAACGCACGCCCGCACTGCCTGGTCCGCGGCACGCGCGACGACCTGGCCGGAGCGCCCGACGCCTTCGTCGAGGTCGCCGGGCAGATCTACGCCCGCGGCCGCGACCCG
Source organism: Streptomyces sp. DF42 (assembly GCF_058267695.1). Classification (NCBI taxonomy): domain Bacteria; kingdom Bacillati; phylum Actinomycetota; class Actinomycetes; order Kitasatosporales; family Streptomycetaceae; genus Streptomyces; species Streptomyces sp. DF42. The sequence continues at coordinate 8,859,025 of NZ_CM177859.1, forward strand.
TACTTCGCACCCTGGCCGGACGTCGTCCAACTCAACGCCTTCAGCGACGACCTGCGCACGGCAGCCGTGGACACGCTCGTCTCCCTCGGCGACCAGGCGGACGGTGTGCGCTGCGACATGGCGATGCTGATGATGAACGACGTGTTCGCCAAGACCTGGGGGGACCGCGCCGGACCCCACCCCGCCGAGGACTTCTGGCCGTACGTCATCGAGCGCGTACGCGCGCACCACCCGGACCTCCTCTTCGTCGCCGAGGCGTACTGGGACCTCGAATGGGCCCTGCAGCAACAGGGTTTCGACCACTGCTACGACAAGCGGCTCTACGACCGTCTGCTCCACGAGGACGCCGCCTCGACCCGCAGCCACCTCCAGTCGGACCTCACCTACCAGCGCGGCCTGGTCCGCTTCCTGGAGAACCACGACGAGCCCCGTGCGGCCGCCGCCCTCCCCGACGCCCGCCACCGCGCCGCGGCCGTCACCGTCGCCACCCTGCCCGGCGCGACGCTCTGGCACGAGGGACAGTTCGAGGGCCGCCGGGTACGCCTGCCGGTGTTCCTCTCCCGCCGGCCGCAGGAACCGGCCGACGAGCGACTGCGGGAGTTCTACGGCCGGTTGCTCCCCGCGGCGGCCGCCGTGCGCGACGGCGACTGGCGCCTGCTCGCCACCACCGGCTGGCCGGACAACGACACCCACCGCACCCTCCTCGCCTGGAGCTGGACCGGACCCGGCACCCGCCACCTGGTGATCGTCAACCACTCCGACGCCCCGGCGCAGGGACACGTGCCCCTGCCTTGGCCCGACCTGGCCGGCCGCCCCTGCCGGCTGACCGACCTGCTCTCGGCACAGACGTACGACCGAGGCGGCGACGACCTTCTCGCCCCGGGCCTGTTCGTCGACCTGCCCGCCTGGCACACCCACGTACTGTCCCTGACCTGACCGGCGGCCGTGGTAGACAGCGACCATGACCTACGCACACACGGCCGGCGGTCCACGATGACCGCCGGCATCGACACCCCGGACAGCCGCGGCCGCACCGGCCTGGACCGGACCGGCCTGGATCTGACCGGCAACCCCCGCGTGAAGGTGCGGGACGTGAAGCTGCTCTCCAGCCACTGGTACGTGGAGCGCGCCACCACCTTCGAAATCCAGCGCGCCGACGGCACCTGGAGCACCCAGCAGCGCGAGACGCACGACCGCGGCAACGGCGCCACCATGCTGCTGTACGACGCCGAGCGCGAAACCGTCCTGCTCACCCGGCAGTTCCGCTTCCCGGTATATGTCAACGGACACCCCGACGGCATGCTCGTCGAGACGCCGGGCGGACTCCTCGACGACGATGACGAGCATCCCGAACTCGCCGTGCGGCGCGAGGTGGTGGAGGAGACCGGGCACACCATCGGCGAGGTCCGGCACGTCTTCGACGTCTACATGAGCCCGGGCTCGGTCACCGAACGCGTCAGCTTCTACGCCGCGGCCTACGGCCCCTCGACCCGCACCCACGAGGGCGGCGGACTCGACGAGGAGGGCGAGGACATCGAGATCGTCGAACTGCCCTTCCGCCGGGCCCTGGAGATGATCCGCAGCGGCGAGATCGCCGACGCCAAGACCATCATGCTGCTGCAGTGGGCTGCCCTGGACGGACCGTTCGCCGCATAGCCGCGCACTCCCTTGACTTCGCGTGCGCTTCAACATGAAGACTCCCGTTCGTACCCGGACACCCGGGTGCGAACGGGAGGACACCCATGAAGTACCGCACGATCGGAACCGACCCGAACAACCGCCGTGAGGTGAGCGTCCTCGCCCTGGGGGCGATGCTCATGGGCTCACGCACGGACGAGAAGACGTCCTTCGCCGTGCTCGACCGCTATGTCGAGGCCGGCGGCACCTTCATCGACACCTCCGACAACTACGCCTTCTGGGAGGACGGAAGCCAGGGCGGCCAGAGCGAGGAACTCCTCGGGCGCTGGCGGCGCAGCCGCGGCATCGGCGGCGAGATCGTCATCGCCACCAAGCTCGGCGCCCGCCCGCTCGCCCCCGGCACCAGCTACGTCGACAACCCGGAAGGCCTGTCCGCGAAGGTGATCCGCGAGTCCGCCGAGCGCAGCCGGGAACGGCTCGGGATGGACAGGCTGGACCTGCTCTACGCCCACATCGACGACCCCACCGTCCCCCAGCGCGAGACCGTCGAGGGCTTCGCCGCACTGGTCGCCGAAGGCACGGTCGGGCTGCTCGGCGTGAGCAACCAGGCCGTCTGGCGGGTCGAGCGGGCCCGCGCCCTCGCCGCCGGGGGCGGGCTGCCCGGCTACGAGGTGCTCCAGTACGAGCACAGCTATCTGCGCCCCCGGACCGACCTGCCCTCCGACCTCTTCCCCGACGGCACCCTCGGCGCGGTGGGCCCCGATCTGCTCGGCTATCTGCGGGCCGAGCCCGGCCTGACCCTGGTCGCGTACTCGCCGCTCCTCAAGGGCGCCTATGTCCGCCCGGACCGGCTGCCGTCCGACTACGAACACCCGGGCACCCCGGCCCGCCTCGCGGCGCTGCGGGACGTGGCCCGGGAGACCGGGGCCACCGCCAGCCAGGTCGTCCTTGCCTGGCAGCTCGGCGGAGCCCTCCCGATCATCCCGCTGGTCGGGGCGTCATCGGTGGCCCAGCTGGAGGAGAACCTGGCCGCCGTCGACCTGGACCTCACGGCGGACCAGCGCGCGCGGCTGGACGCGGCGCACTGACAGAGGAGGACCCGGCCTGACCCCCGGAGCCCGGGGCGTCAGGCGCGTCCGGCGCGTCAGGCCGTCGAAGGGCTCAAGGTCCATGGGCGCCACCATGGCGTAGCCCTGGCGACCTCGCGCCCGCTGTGCCTGACTGGAGGCATGAGCCCACTTCCCACAGAGCGGTCCCTGAGCACCACCCCCGAAGGCCTCACGTGGGAGCCCAGCGAGCGCTGGGTGCGCGGACGCAAGGGCGATGTCACCGTCGTCGACAGCCGGCACCCTGTCCTCGTCTGGGAGCCCGACCTGCCCGTACCGCAGTACGCCTTCCCGCGCGCGGACGTCCGAGAGGACCTTCTGCGCCCCGCCAGGAACCCGCACATCGGCACCCACACCGGATCGCAGGTCTTCTACGACCTCGAAGTCGACGGCGAGCCGGTGGCGAACGCCGCCTGGACCTTCGCGGCCGAGGACCTGGCCGACCACATCGCCTTCGAGTGGTTCCGGCGCAGCGGCAGGGGACTCGACCACTGGTACGAGGAGGAGGAAGAGATCTTCATCCACCCCCGCGACCCGCACAAACGCGTCGACGCCATGGCCAGCAGCCGCCACGTCCAGGTCGAGATCGACGGCATGCTCGTCGCGGACACCCGCCACCCGGTGCTGCTGTTCGAGACCGGCCTGCCCACCCGGTACTACATCCCGCCCGAGGACGTCCGCCTCGACCTGCTCGAACCCACCGACCACCACACCGGCTGCCCCTACAAGGGCACCGCCCAGTACTGGTCGTGGCATGCCGGTGCCGACGTGCCGCCCAACCTCGTCTGGAGCTACCCGGAGCCGCTGCCCGCGGTGGGCCCCGTCCAGGGGCTGCTCGCCTTCTTCAACGAGGCGGTCGACATCACCGTGGACGGGGAACGGCTGGAGCGCCCCGTCACACCGTTCAGTGCGATGCTCAGACCGCGCAGCCCACGTGGGCCAGCGCCTGCTTGAGCAGCACTCCGTGGCCCCCCGGCATCTCGCTCTCCACCGCGGGCGACACGGCCTCCTGCGGGCTGAACCAGACCAGGTCCAGAGCGTCCTGCCGGGGTCGGCAGTCGCCGGTGACCGGGACGACATAGGCCAGGGACACCGCGTGCTGGCGCGGGTCGTGGTACGGCGTGACGCCGTGCGTCGGAAAGTACTCCGCGACGGTGAAGGGCTGGAGGGACGCCGGGATCCGGGGCAGCGCCACCGGGCCGAGGTCCTTCTCCAGGTGCCGCAGCAGGGCGTCACGGACCCGCTCGTGGTGCAGGACCCGCCCGGAGACCAGCGTCCGGCTGACCGTCCCGTCCGGGCCGATGCGCAACAGCAGGCCGACGCTGGTGACTTCGCCGCTGTCGTCGACGCGCACGGGCACGGCCTCGACGTACAGGATCGGCATACGGGCGCGTGCGAGTTCGAGGTCGTCGGCGCTCAGCCAGCCCGGCGTGGTTTCGGTCATGTCAGACATTGCTTGATCATACTTTCAGGTGGTGCCGGACAGGCGGTAGACCCGGCGGGCATTGTGTGCTCCTGCCCACTCGGCGATGCGCAGTGCGTCGGGCAGGCTCAGTTCGTCGGCGTCCACCCGGTCCTGCAGCAGACCGGCCAGACCCTGGCGGAAGGCGAGCGCGCCCAGACAGTAGAACTCGGCAACACCGTACGCGTCCGAGCTGTACAGCAGCTTGCGGAACGGCGTGATCTCAAGGGCCTCCTCCAGGACGGCACGGGCGCGCGCCGGCCCGACGTAGTGAAGGGTGAGGCCCACGTCCAGGTACACGTGCTCGAAGACCGCGGCCAGGTAGGCGGCCTGGCGCTGGTAGGGCCAGCAGTGCAGCAGGAGCACCGGGATCGTGCCGCTGGTCAGGTGAAGCCAGTCGGTCAGGTGGGTCGGGTCGACCCGGTGCAGCCGGATGTCGTTGTCGCCGAAGCCGGTGTGGAGCTGGAGAGGGAGGCCGAGGTCGACCGCGGTCCACAGCAGATGCCGTACGAGCACGGGATCGTCGAGCCGGCCGCCGCGCGCCGACCAGCGCCGGGCCGCCGCGGTGACCTCCGCGTCCGTGGGGCGGGCGGGGTCCAGGTCGAAGCCGGTGCGGTAGGCGGCCACGGACTTGACCGCCACCACGCCCGGCCGCCCCACGGCCTCCCGCGCAGCCGTGCGAAAGGCGTCGGCGTACTCGTCGGGCTCGACCCCCTTTGCCGCCACCGCCTCGGCGACGCCCTCCAGCCGTACGACCTCGTGCGCCGAACCGCCGGCGATCCCGGCCAGCTGCGCCGGAGTGGTGAGGCCCTCCGGCGCGTACCCGGTGTCCACGCAGAACGTGCCCGTCCCCGAGGCGGCGAGGAAGCGGCGCTGTACCTCGTGCCGGCCCAACTCGGCCCGCCGGGCCAGGTACACGTCGGCCGGCGCGTGGCGCGGCAGGTCCAGCAGTGGGGCGCAGTGGCGACGGACGGCCACGCCGACGGGGCTGTCGAAGGGCGAGATCCCGGGCCATGCGGCACCCTCGGTGATCAGCTCCTCGAAGCCCTCCCGGGTCAGGTCCGCCGTGACCACACCATGGCAGTGGTGGTCCACCAACGGCAGCGCGGCGAGCGCCTCCTGGACGGCCCCGTCGACCGCGCCCACGTCAGTACTTCCAGCGGTACGCCGCCGCGACCCGCTCGTCGTCCAGCCCGTGGACCGCCGCGATCTCCCCCTGGCGTACGGCGATCACGGCGTCCGCGAGGACCGGACCGAGCGCGGCCCGCAGCCGTTCGTCCTTGCGGAACTCCTCGACGGACTCGATCAGCGAGGTCGGCAGGCGTCGTACGCCTCGGGCGGCCGCGTCCGCGGGGTCGAGACGGGCGGGATCGCCGGTGATCTCCTCGGGCAGGGGAGTGGACGACGTCAGGCCCTCCAGCCCGGCCGAGAGGAGGCAGACGAGGGCCACATACGGGTTGGCGGCCAGGTCGACCGGCTTCACCTCCAGGTTCGCGGCCTGGTCACGCAGGCCCGCCGTCCCCGTGACGACCCGCAGCGCGGCCTCGCGTGTCTCGCGGCCCCAGGCGGTGAACACCCCGGCCCACTGGGAGGGTTTGAGCCGCAGATAGCTCGCCGGGCTGGGCGCGGTCACGGCCGTGAGGGCCGGGAGGTGAGCGAGCACTCCGGCCGTGAACGACTCGGCGTCGGCCGTCATGCCGTACCTGCCCTCGCCGCGGGCGTGCAGGTTGACACCCTCACGCCAGGCGGAGAGATGGACATGGCCGCCGTTGCCGACGCCCTGGGCGAAGACCGCCGGGGCGAAGGAGACCACGAGCCCGTGGCGCCGGGCCACCGCCCGGATCGTCTGCCGCACCAGCACGCTGCGGTCGGCCGCCGCCACCGGGTCGAGGGCGCCCACCGAGATCTCGAACTGCCCGGCCGCGTACTCGGGATGGATCTGCTCGACGTCCACACCCTGCGTGGCCAGCGCGGCCAGCAGGTCGGCGGTGTAGTCGCTCAGTTCGACCTGGCGTGTGGCGCTGTACGCGGGCCCCGAGAGCGCGGGGACGAACTCGCCGCCCTCCGCAGGGCCTTCCCCGACGGCCCACTCGATCTCGATGGCGGCCTTGAAGGTGAGGCCGTGCCGTTCGGCGGCCTCGGAGACGACGCGGCGCAAGGCGGTGCGGCTGCACCCGGGATGCGGCTCGCCCTCCTGCGTGATCCGGTCGACCGGCGCCCACGCCCAGCCGGGCTGCCCGGCCAGGGAGACGAGTTGGTCGAGGTCGGGGTAGAGGCGCAGGTCGCCGTCAGGGGAACCCAGGACGTCGGTGGAGACGATGGAGTCGTTCGCCAGGAACGTGTCGAACACCGGTGACATGCCGACGCCCCAGGCCGCGGCCGAGGCGAGCCGGGCCGTCGGGACCGACTTCACCCGGGCCACACCCGCGGTGTCGACGTAGGACAGGACGACGCCGTGCACCCCTTGCCCGGACAGCTCCTCCGCGAGCGCTCCGGCCCGCTCGACGTCACCGGGGCGTCCGCCGGGGACGGGATCGGCAAGGGTGGTCATACATCCTCCACTGGCACGTCGGCGACGGTCGGCACGGGTGTCAGGGTTTCACGGCCACCGCGCCGAACTGCGGGACCACGGCGGGCGATTCGGAATCGGCGCGCCACCGCGAGCACGACACCAGGCCCGGCTCCAGGAGGTCCAGCCCCTCGAAGAACGCCGCGATGTCCTCGCCGCTGCGGGCGGTGATCGGCGGGGTGGCGTTCTCGTTCCAGAACTTCATGGCCGGGATCTGGCCCGCACCGCCGAGGTCGGCGTCGAAGGTGGGGTGGGTGAGCACCAGGAAGCTGCCCGAGGGCACCTCGGCCATGACGTTCGCCACGATCTCCCGCGCCTTCTCCGTGTCCAGCACGAAGTTGAGGATGCCCAGCATCATCACCGCGACCGGCTTGGTGAAGTCCAGGATTCCGGCGGCGCGTTCGAGGATCGCGGCCGGGTCGTGCACATCCGCGTCGACGTAGTCGGTGACGCCCTCGGGGGTGCCGGTCAGCAGGGTGCGGGCGTGGGCCAGGACGATGGGGTCGTTGTCGACGTACACGATCCGCGCGTCGGGTGCGATCCGCTGGGCGATCTGGTGGGTGTTGTCCGCCGTCGGCAGGCCCGTCCCGATGTCCAGGAACTGCCGCACGCCACGCTCCTCGGCCAGGAACCGCACCGCCCGGCCCAGGAACCAGCGGTCCGCGCGGGCGATGTCCCGGATGATCGGGAACATCCCGGCGACCTGCTCGCCGACCTGCTGGTCGACCCGGTAGTTGTCCTTGCCGCCGATCCAGTAGTTCCACACGCGCGCGTTGTGCGCCACCCCGGTGTTCAGCCTCGCCGACCCGCCCGGGGTGTGGCTCTCACTCACGACTCAGCTCCTTCGCACGCACCTGTGACCGTCGTCGCCATTGTGCCGCCCGGTGATCACGCTGTCCCGGGAATCGGCTGATCAGGTGTGCGGAATCGGCTGTGCGGGATCGGGCTGTGCCCGATCGGTCGGCCGCATCGGCCCGCGTCAGCCGGTTCGGCCGGGGCCCGGGGCCGGTGTCTTCCCGGAGAGCACGTCCTTCAGCCGCGGGGTGCCCTTCTGGACGGCCTGCTCGGTGGACTGGTGCTCGTCCCCGTCGAGCCCGCCGGCGGTGACGGTGATGGCGTCGTCGCCGACGCGTACGACGGCGACGTCCAGGGAGAGGGTGGCGGGCGAGCCGTTCGAGGTGCCCTGCACCGTCACGTGCAGATCCTGCCGGGCGTCGCCCACGTCGGGCAGCGAGCCCGTGGTCACCTGGACGGTCCGCTTGCCGCCCTTGGAGTCGATCGCGGTGAACTGGTCGCACTTGACCGGCAGTGTCTTCAGCCACGCCCAGGAGGCGTCGAGGCGTGCGTGGTCGTAGGCGGCGACCTGGTAGAGGAGGCGGGAGTCGTCCTGCTCGAAGCCGGTCAGCGCGGACGCGCCGGACGGCTTGCCCAGCAGGACGTCGTCGTAGAGCGCGTCGAGGAGTTTCTGGCAGTCGGCGCCGTTCGCCTTCGCGGTGAGCAGGGCGGCGACGTCGACCTTGCCGATGAGGAGGGTGTCGCCCCACTGGGCGGCGTCCTTGACCTGGTTCCAGTCGTCCTCGATGTCGCCCTCGGTGATCAGCGCGGCCCGTGCGCCGGCTTCGGTGAGGCGGGCCGAGGCCGAGGGAGAGGGCGTCTTCGCGGCCAGGGGCGAGGCGGGCCGGGACTCCTGGGCAAGGGGCGACGCGGCGGCGTCCGAGGCCTTGGAACCGGAGCTGTCACCGTCGCCCGAACAGGCCGCGGTGGTCAGCAGCGCGACCGCGGCCAGCGCTGACACCAGCACGCGCACGGGGAGGGACGGACGTCGGGTCATGGCGGATGCCTCCAGAGAAGCCGCGACAGGCAGGGCTCTCCTCAGCGCACCATCGGCGGCTCCGGCCCACCAGCGCACCGGTCCGTTCGGGGGAGCGCTCGGCCAGGTGGGGGCGGGGGTGGGCCCGGCCGGTTCGGGGTGGACGTGGGTTGGTCAGGGCGACTCGGGGGTGGGCCCGGCCGCGCGCACCTGCACCCGGCGTCCGCCGCACTCGGGGCAGACCGCCTCCGTGAGCGGCGACGGGACGGCCCGGCCCGCCAGCGCACCGGTCCGTTCGGGGGAGCGCTCGGCCAGGTGGGGGCGGGGGTGGGCCCGGCCGGTTCGGGGTGGACGTGGGTTGGTCAGGGCGACTCGGGGGTGGGCCCGGCCGCGCGCACCTGCACCCGGCGTCCGCCGCACTCGGGGCAGACCGCCTCCGTGAGCGGCGACCGGACGGCCCGGCCCGCCTCGTCCACGTACTCCTGGGTGGTCAGGCCCGAGGTGTCCAGGGGGTCGGTGAAGAACATGACCCGGAAGCCGGCCTCCCAGGCATGACCGCAGTCGCCGCAGGCGAACGCGAAGGTCTCCGCCACCTCGCGGGGTTCCGCCGCCATGGGACCGCCCTCCTGCCGTGGCCCGCCGCTTCCTGTCCTCAGCCCACAACGCCGCAGCTCGGACGGCAACTCGAACGCCCCGCCCGACATGCCCGGACACCCGCCCCCGACCACACTGACCCCATGCCGACGTATCCCAAGGAGTGACCATGCTGCCCGGATTCCTCGCCAGGGCGGTCGACTTGCTGCTCGGCCGGGAGGGCCGCTCGCTGCATCTGAAGGCGGCGGGCGCCGCGACGGCCGTCCTCGGCACCGTGATGCTCATCGGCTCGTGGGCCGTCGTCGTCGCCGAGCACGAAGCACTGCGCGCCAATCTGCGGACGTACCCGCAGGCGCTGTGGTGGTCCATCGAGACGGCGACCACCGTGGGATACGGCGACTTCTTCCCGGTGACGTTCGGCGGCCGTGTCATCGGCACGGTCATGATGATCGTCGGGATCACGACATACGGCATGGTCACCGCCGCCCTGGCGACCTGGTTCGTCGGGCGGGAACAGAAACGCCGTCACCATCTCGCCCATCGCGCCGAGGAGTTGACCGAGGAGACCGTCCACGCCCTGCACGAGCGCTTCGACCGCATCGAGCGGATGATGGCCGGGAAGAACGAATGACGGCAGGGAAGAACGAGCGCGAACGAGGGCTTGAGCACGCCTTGCTACCGGTGAGTACCCCGACCTGTCACCTGCCTGACACCTGAGGTACGGTCCCTCCCGAGTCCGCAAGCACCCACAGGTTGCGGACCGTTACGGACGGTGTGGACGGGGGCGGCGGAAGCATGGGATTCCACCTGGGCGACGAGGGCGGCGAAGGGCACGCGGAGTCCGACGGCACGCCGCTGGAGGCCCTCGCTCCCGAGCCCCTGCTGACCCGGGACTACGAGACGCGTCCCGCACTCGTCTACGAGTGGCTGCGCGAACGCCACGGCCCGGTCGCGCCGGTCGATCTGCTGGGCGTGCCCGCGTGGCTGGTGCTCGGCTACCGCGAGTCGCTCCAGGTCCTCCAGGACGATGCCGGCTGGCCCAAGGGGCTGGAGAACTGGCGGGCCCGCACGGAAGGCCGGGTGCCCGCCGACTGGCCGCTCGGCCCCTCCCTGGAGGTCAACCACGTGCTGATCCAGGGCGGCTCCGGCCACCGCACCCTGCGCGGCGCCTGGGACGTGGCCCTGCGCCCCTTCCAGGATCCGCGCAACCCGCAGGCCAAGCGACTCAAGTCGGCCGTCACCGGCTGTGCCGACGAGCTGATCACCCTCCTCGCGCAGGGCGGCCGTACGGGCCTGGCCGACCTGTCGGCGCAGTTCTCCCGCCCTCTGCCGCTCATGGCGGCGAGCCATCTGCTCGGCTTCCCCGGCTCGCAGGGCGACGAGGCCCTCATGGACATGTGGCGGGTACTGGACGCTGGCCCGGACGCGGAACCCGCCCTGGCACGCCTGCTGGTGACGCTCTCCGAACTGGCCGCCGCCAAGATCGCGAAGCCCGGGGACGACTTCCCCTCCCATCTGCTCGCCGCCCACCCGGACCTCTCGGTCGACGCGCTGGCCCGGGAACTGTTCATGCTGCTCGGCATGACCTCCGACCACGTCGGCATCCTCATCTCCAACACCGTCGTCGAGGTGATCTCCGGGGACGCCGACGGCGGAGTGCGTGCCACCCAGTCCGCCGGCATGGTCCGGGAGACCATGAACCGCGTGGTCATGCGCAAGCCGCCCCTGGTCAACTTCGTGCCGAGGTTCGCGGCCGAGGACCGCCGGCTCGGGAACTACACCATCCGCGCCGGCGACCCCGTGTGGGTCTCGCCCGCCGCCGCGCACGCCGACCCTCTCTTCGCCGGCCGGATGGCACCGGGCTCCAGCATCAGCAGCCGGGCCCACCTGTCATGGGGCGCGGGACCCCGCCAGTGCCCGGCCCGCGAGCTGGCGTCCACCATCGCGGCGGCCGGCGTGAGCCGTGTCTTCGAACGGTTCGGGCATCTGGAGCTCGCCCTGCCCGTCGACCAACTGCCGTGGCGTTCCTCGCCGTTCATGCGGGGACTGCGCTCGCTGCCCGTGCGCTACCAGCTCTCCGGACCGGCGCTGCCGGTACCGACGGCGCCCGCCCCCGGCCTGCCCGACGCACCCGCCGCACCGGACCAGGCCGCCAGACGGCGTTCCTCGCTGTGGCGATACCTCGCGGGACTGATCCGGTCCGGAAACTGACCGACTTCGGGCTCACCTGAGACCCTGGCGCCACGGACGGCCCCGGCTGTTCAATGGTGTTGAACACGTCCGTCCCGGAGAGGAGCCGCCGTGTCTCCTGCCGCCGTGCCGCCCGTCGGCGCGCGCATCCGGCAGGCCCGCCTCGCGAAAGGCGTGAGCCTGCGCGCCCTCGCGCGGGAGGTCGGCGTCTCCGCGAGCCTGGTCTCCCAGATCGAGACCGGCAAGAGCCAGCCGTCCGTGAGCACGCTGTACGCCATCACCACCGCACTGTCGATATCCGTCGAGTCGCTGTTCGACGCCTACGAGGACGACATCACCGCGCCTCCGACCGTGACCGCGTCCGCCGGATCCGCTGCTCCCGCCACCGTCCTGCACGCCCTCGCCGCCTTCGCCGCCGACCCGGGACGGCGCATCGGACCGCTGGTCACGCCGGGTGAGCGGGAGGTGCTGGAGCTGGACTCGGGGGTCGTGTGGGAGCGGCTGGGGCATGTCCCGGGCACGGACGTCGACTTCCTGCAGGTGACCTACCGGCCCGGTGGCTCCTCCTCCAGCTCCGGCGGGCTGATGCGGCACGCGGGCACCGAGTACGGCTGTCTGACCTCCGGCGCCCTCGTCCTCACCCTCGGCTTCGACGAGTACACGCTGGGTCCCGGCGACACCGTCTGCTTCGAGTCGACCACCCCGCACCGCTATCGCAACGACGGCGCCGAGCCGGCCGTAGGGGTGTGGTTCGTGTTCGGCCAAAGTGCCGGCCAAGAGGTTCTGTAGCGGGCGTTCTGCAGCAGGCGTTCAGTAGCACTTGACACTCGCGCGGCACGGTCGTCTACTCCGAAGTGGGGGTGGTCGCCATGGCGATCCGCACGTTCGGACCCAATGCCGTCGACTGGGAAGAGCGCATCGACCTGGACCGGCTCCGCAAGGAGCGGCTGGCCAGGCTCCACGAGACGCTGAACGGCTCGTCGCTCGGCGCCGTGCTCAGCTTCGACTTCGCCAACATCCGCTACATGACCGCCACGCACATCGGCACCTGGGCGATGGACAAGCTGATCCGCTTCGCCCTGCTGGTGCGCGGCGGCGAACCGGTCGTCTGGGACTTCGGCTCCGCCGCCCGCCACCACCAGCTCCACAACCCGTGGCTGGACTACAGCGACGGCAAGGACGGCCCGCCCACCGGCGCTCGCGCCGGCATCTCCACCCTGCGCGGCGCCTTCCATCCGGACGCGGGGATCGCCGAGGACGTGGCCCGCAAGATCGCCACCGAACTGCGCGAGCACGGTCTCGCGGGCGAGCCCCTCGGCATCGACGTCGCCGAGATGCCGATCCTTGCCGCCCTGCGCGCCGAGGGCATCGACGTCGTCGACGGCCAGCAGGTCTTCCTGGAGGCCCGCCGCACCAAGACCCGCGACGAGATCTCCCTGCTCACCCAGGCCTGCGCGATGGTGGACGCGGCGTACGAGGAGCTGTACGGCTACCTCCGCCCGGGGGTCCGCGAGAACGAGTGCGTCGGACTCGTCAGCAAGGTCCTCTACGACCTCGGCAGCGAGTACGTCGAAGGCGTCAACGCCATCTCCGGCGAACGCTGTTCACCCCACCCGCACGTCTACAGCGACCGCCTGATCCGCCCCGGCGACCCCGCCTTCTTCGACATCCTGCACAGCCATCTCGGCTACCGCACCTGCTATTACCGCACCTTCGCCGTCGGCAGCGCCTCGCGCGCGCAACGGGACGCCTATGTCCGCTGCCGCGAGTACATGGACCAGGCCATCGCCCTCGTCCGGCCAGGGGCCACCACCGCCGACGTCGTCCAAGTCTGGCCGCGCGCCGAGGAGTTCGGCTTCGCCGACGAGACCGCCGCCTTCGCCCTGCAGTACGGCCACGGGGTCGGCCTGTCGATCTGGGAGAAGCCCATCTTCAGCCGCCTGGTCTCCCTCGACCACCCCGAAGTCCTCCAGGAGGGCATGGTGTTCGCCCTGGAGACCTACTGGCCGGCAGCGGACGGCTGGTCGGCGGCCCGTATCGAGGAGGAGCTGGTCGTCACCGCCGACGGCTGCGAGGTCATCACCAAGTTCCCGGCCGAGGAACTGCTGGTCGCGGGCCGCAAGTACTGGACGGTCGGCGGCGAGCTCAACACCCGCCGCGAGTCCCAGTCCCACCTCAACACCCGTACCAACGGGAGCGCTTGATGGTCGACCGCGACGAACTCCTCACGCTCTACGAGCAGATGGCCGTCATCCGCCGTACGGAGAAGGCCGCCCACGACCTGTTCCTGTCCGGTCTGGTCAAGGGCACCACCCACCTCGCCGCCGGCCACGAGGCGATCGCCGTCGGCACGAGCGCCGCCCTGCGCCCCGACGACTACGTCTTCGCCACCTACCGCGGCCACCACCACGCGATGGCCCGCGGCGCCACCCCCGAGGAGTGCCTCGCCGAACTCATGAGCCGCGCGACCGGCTTGTGCGGGGCCAAGGGCGGCTCCATGCACCTCACCAAGGCCGACGCCTTCATGCTCGGTTCCTACGCCATCGTCGGCGCCCACCTCCCGATGGCGGTCGGGGCCGCCTGGTCGGCCCGGCTGCGCGGCACCGGGCAGATCGCGGTCGCCTTCTTCGGTGACGGCGCGACCAACATCGGCGCCTTCCACGAGGCCCTCAACCTGGCCGCCGTATGGAAGCTGCCCGTGCTGTTCGTCTGCGAGAACAACCTGTACATGGAGTACACGCCCATCGCCGACGTCACGGCGGTGGCCCGGCCCGCGGCCGACCGCGCCCCCTCGTACGGCATCACGGGCGAGGTCGTGGACGGCAACGACGTCGTCGCCGTCCACGAGGCGGTGACGCGGCTCGCACGGCCGGCCCGAGCGGGAGACGGGCCCGCTCTGCTGGAGGCCGAGACCTACCGCCACTACGGGCACAGCCGCGCCGACCCGGCCACCTACCGTCCCGCCGAGGAGGTCGAACGCTGGCTCAAGCACGACCCGTTGGACCTCGCGCGCGGACGCCTGGTCGAGCTGGGGGTGCCCGAGGACACGGTCACCGCGGCCGACGAACGCGCCCGTGATGTCGTACAGAAGGCGGTCGAGGCGGCGAAGGCCGCGCCGCCGCCCGATCCGGGCGAGGCGCTGACCGACGTGTGGGCGGACGGGGGTGCGGCGTGGCGGACGTGATCAGCTATCGGGAGGCCGTCGCCGAGGGCATCGCGCGGGAGATGCGCCGGGACACGGCCGTCGTGTGCCTCGGCGAGGACATCGGCGAGGCGGGCGGGGTGTTCAAGACGACCGTCGGGCTGCTGAAGGAGTTCGGGCCCGAGCGGGTGTGGGACACGCCCATCTCCGAACAGGCCATCGTGGGTGCGGCGATGGGCGCCGCGATGACCGGGATGCGGCCGGTCGCGGAGATCATGTTCTCGGATTTCCTGGCCTGTTGCTGGGACTACCTCGCCAACGAGATACCGAAGGTGCGCTACATGACGGGCGGTCAGGTCACCGTCCCGCTCGTGGTGCGCACCGCCAACGGCGGCGGGCTCGGCTTCGGCGCCCAGCACTCGCAGGCCACGGAGAACTGGGCGCTGACCGTCCCCGGGCTGAAGATCGCCGCCCCCGCCACGCCCGCCGACGTCATCGGCATGATGGCGGCCGCGATCCGCAGCGACGACCCGGTCGTGTTCTTCGAGCACAAGGGACTGCTGGCGAGCAAGGGCGCCCCCGCGCCGCCGGGGCACGTGGTCGAGCTGGGGCGGGCCGCCGTCGTGCGCGAGGGCGCCGACGTGACGCTGGTCGCCCTCGCCTCCACGGTGCCGCTGGCGTTGAAGGCCGCCGACGTCCTCGCCGACGAGGGCATCGGCCTGGAGGTCGTCGACCTTCGCTGTCTCGTCCCGCTCGACGTCTCCACCGTCCTCGCCTCTGTCGGCAGGACCTCGCGGCTCGTGACCGTCGAGGAGAACCCCTACCAGGGAGGCTGGGGCGCCACCCTCGTGTCGGTCGTCGCCGACGAGGGGTTCGAACTGCTGGACGCGCCCGTGCGCCGGGTGGCGGCGGAGTGCGTGCCGCTGCCCTTCGCCGACGTACTGGAGGAACAGGTCATCCCCACCGTGGACAAGGTCGTGGCGGCCGTCCGGAGTCTCGCCGCGTACTGAACACCCCTGACACCCCTGACACCCCTGAGGAGGAAGCGCGATGACCGATCGGATACTGCTGCGCGCGGGGCACGTGATCTCGATGGACCCCTCCGTCGGGGAACTGCCGAAGGGAGACGTCCTCATCGAGGATGGCAGGATCGCGGCCGTGCAGCCGGAGATCAGTGCGGACGCCGAGGTCCTCGACATGACCGGGCGCATCGTGATCCCCGGCTTCGTCGACACCCACCGCCACACCTGGGAGGCCCCCATCAGGGGCGTCGCCCCGGACGCCACCCTGGACGACTACTTCGTCGACATCCTCGACACCTTCGCCCCGCTGTACACCCCCGAGGACGTGTACGCGGGCAACCTCGCCGGCGCTCTGGAGTGTCTGAACGCCGGAATCACGACACTCGTCGACTGGTCCCACATCAACAACACCCCCGAACACCCGGACGCCGCGATCCAGGCGCTCGGCGAGACCGGCATCCGCGCCCAGTACGCCTACGGCAGCGCCAACACCTCCCTCGCCGACTACTGGTTCGAGAGCAAGATCGCGATTCCCGGCGACGATGTCCGCCGTATCCGCGCCAGGCACTTCGCCTCCGACGACGGCCTGCTGACCATGGGGCTCGCCACCCGCGGCCCCGGCTTCTGCGTCAACGACGTCGTCACCTCCGAGTGGGCCCTCGCGCGCGAGCTGGACATCCCGATCACCGTGCACGTGGCGATGGGGCGGCTCGCCGGCCGCTTCGGCATGGTCAGGCAACTGCACCACCTGGGGATCCTCGGCCCGGACACCACCTACGTCCACTGCTGCTACCTCAGCGAGGAGGAGTGGCGGATGGTCGCCGACACCGGCGGCACGGTGTCGATCGCGCCACAGGTGGAGACGCAGATGGGGCACGGCTGGCCGCCCGTGATGAGCGCGATCGAGCACGGACTGCGGCCCTCGCTCAGCATCGACGTCCTCACCACCGTGCCCGGCGACATGTTCACCCAGATCCGCGCGGCCTTCGGGGCCGAGCGGGCCCGGGTCAACGCGGACTGCTGGCAGGCCAACATGCCGGTTCCCAGCACGATGTTGACGGCACGTCAGATGTTGGAGATCGCCACGAGCAACGGCGCGCATGTCGCGGGACTGGAGCACCGCACCGGTTCCCTGACCCCCGGCAAGCGCGCCGACGTCGTCGCCCTCGACGCCACGGCGCTGAACATGGCGCCGGTGCACGACGCGGCCTCCGCGGTCACGCTGTGCGCGGACGTCTCGAACGTCGAGACGGTCATCGTCGACGGCGTGGTCCGCAAGCGCGACGGCAGGCTGACGGCCGACGTCGAGCGGGCCCGACGGCTCGTCGAGGAGTCCCGCGACCGACTCCTGGCGGCGAAGGAGGCGAAGGCGCAGGAAGAGGCGGCGAAGGAAGAAGCGAAGGCGAAGGAGGGGAAGCCGACCGTATGACCCGGCATCTGGTGCGGCGGGCCGCCGACGTGGCCGAGCCGCCGTACGACGCACACGGCTACCGGCGCCGCACGCTGGTCGGCGAGGACGACGGCAGCGTGCACTCCGGCTTCGGCCTCTGCGAACTACGGCCGGACGGTGGAGTGTCGGCGCATGTGCACTCGTACGAGGAGAGCTTCCACATCCTCGACGGGACGGCCGTCCTCGACGTGCCCGACGGCTCGTACCTCCTCGAAGAGGGCGACTACGGCATCCTCCCGGCCGGTGTACCGCACGCCTGGCGCGGCGCCGGCGACACGGCCGCACGCTGGGCGGACATGCTCGCGCCGGTGCCACGGGCACGCTACGGACACGACACGCAGCCCGTGCCCGACCTGCCGGCGAGGCCTCCCGCGCACATCGACGTCCGCGACCCGCGCACCCGCTCCTTCGGCCACTTCGAGCCCGCCCAGATGGACCCGGGCAAACAGTCCCAGGATCTCCTGGCCGTCTCGGCGAGCATGCGCACCGCACTGCTCGTCTACAGCGGCATCACGGTCAAGATGATGGTCGACAGCGACCTCGGCGCGGTCGCCTCCACGATGTTCATGGTGCAGTACGCCCCCGACGGCGTCGCCGGCACGCACGACCACCCCTTCGAGGAGACGTACCTGTTCCTCGACGGCGACGCGGTCGCCGTGTTCGACGGCGAACGGTACCGCCTCGGACCCGGCGACTGCGCCTGGGCGGGCGCCGGTTGTGTGCACGGCTTCGCCAACGCCGGTCAGGGACCGCTGCGTTGGCTGGAGACGCAGGCGCCGCAGCCGCCGCCGCGTCACTCGTACCGGTTCACGCGCGACTGGGAGTACCTGAGGGAGGCCCTGGAGTCATGAGCAGCGTCCTGGTCGTCGGCGGCACGTCCGGCATCGGCCGAGAGTTCGCCCTCGTCCGCGCCGAACAGGGCGACGAGGTCGTCCTCACCGGCCGCGACCCCGGGCGGGCCGACGCCGTCGCCAAGGAACTCGGCGCCCGCGGCCTCGCCCTCGACCTGTCCCAACCACGCGAGATCGCAGGGGCGTTGGCGGACGTCGGACACGTCGACCACCTGGTCCTCGCGGGCGTCTCCCGTGACGAGAACCGGGCGACCGACTACGACATCGCCGCCGCCCTCGAACTGGTCACCCTCAAGCTCGTCGGCTACACCGAAGTCGTGCACGTGCTGCGGCAGCGGATGACCGACGACAGCGCGATCGTGATCTTCGGCGGCCAGGCCAAGGAGCGCCCCTACCCGGGCGCGACGACGGTCGCGACGGTCAACGCGGGCGTACGGGGCCTGGTGAACACCCTCGCGGTCGAACTCGCGCCGGTCCGGGTCAACGCCGTGCATCCCGGTGTCGTGGGCGACAGCCCCTACTGGCGAGGCAAGCCGGAGCAGGTGCTGGCCGGTCTGCGCGCCAGGACCCCGACCGGTCGGCTCGCCACCATGGCGGACGTGGTGGACGCCGTGGACTTCCTGCTGCGCAACAGCTCCGTCAACGCGGTGGAGTTGAGTGTGGACGGGGGGTGGCTGCTGGGGTGAGCGACACGGAACCGCGCGTGGCGATGAGCGACCCTGAACCGCGGGTCGCGGTGATCGGCATGGGCCGGATGGGTGCGGCCATGTCGGTGCGGCTGCGCGCGACAGGGTGCGCGGTGACGGCGTACAACCGTACGCGAGCGGGACTTGAGTGCCCTGGCCGACTTCCTGCGCTCCCGGGCCTGACAACGCCCCCGGTGGCCCGATGCCCAGAGCTCTTCCGGCCGGTCATTGGTCCGGTCACGGTTCCGGTCATGGTTTCAGTGGATCGTGGCCGATCGTCATCAGCCGGTGACGGCGGTCGGAGTCCTCGGCCATGGGCTCGTTCTCCAGGTCCGCCTGCTCCTCGACGGTGTCCACGACCTCGTACATCACTCGGAGGTCGTCGTCGGTGAGGTCCGTGCGCCGTTTCTGCAGGATCGCGAGGACGTGCTGCCCGACGGGGCTGCCCGCCTGGTCGGGCAGGGGCTCCGTCACCTCGCCGGCGTCACTGACCCGCAGCCAGGCCGCCAGCTCCTGTGAGGTCATGTTCACCACGCGGTGGAAGTCCTCCCACAGCGCGTCGAGTTCGAGGGCGTCGGTCATCGTGTCCCCCTTTCCGTACGTGTACGTATGTGCTTTTGCGCTTCGCCGGCCAGCTGTCGCGCGGGCCCGTACGGGCGGACTGGCTGGTGCCCGCAGCTACCGCGCGGGTGCCCAGGGCGGACCAGCGCAAACGCGACGCCCGGGCCGCCGACGTGGTCCCACCCGGTCTCAGTCCGTGGATGCACCGTTCAGCTCGTGGGCACGCCGTCCAGGAACCGGGTCAGGTCCGCGAAGACCTCCGCCCTGTTCGTCTCGTTGAAGACCTCGT
This sequence comes from Streptomyces sp. DF42, assembly GCF_058267695.1. Taxonomy (NCBI): domain Bacteria; kingdom Bacillati; phylum Actinomycetota; class Actinomycetes; order Kitasatosporales; family Streptomycetaceae; genus Streptomyces; species Streptomyces sp. DF42. The sequence continues at coordinate 8,878,395 of NZ_CM177859.1, forward strand.
GCCGGGCACCGGGGTAGATCCGCTCGGTGAGGTTGCCGCCGCTGAGCTGTTCGACGCCGGTACGGCTGCCGGCCAGAGGAACGAGCCGGTCGTCGTCGCCGTGCAGCCACAGCAGCGCAAGCCGGCCGACGTCGCCACCCTCGGCGACGGTCTCCAGAGTCCGCGCGAACGCCTCCACGGTCGGCCGCTTCATCGGGCCGTGCCAGACCAGCGGATCCACGGCATACGCCGCCCCGACCGCCGGGTCCCGGGAGAGCGAGGCCGGGCTGATGGGCGTGTCGGGGATCTCGTCGAGCGCGAGCAGCCGTCCCGGAAGCTCCCAGGCGCCGATCACCGGCCCCGACAGTACGAGGGCTGCGAGCCCTGCGCCGTGGCGCTGGGCGTAGCGGGCCGCGATCAGTCCGCCCATGGAGTGGCCGATCAGCACGACCGGCACGCCCGGGTGCGCGGACCGGGCCAGTCCCGCCACGGAGTGCACATCGCCGACCACGTCCTCGAAGTCCTCGATCAGCACCCGCTCGCCCGCCGACCTGCCGTGGCCCGCGTGGTCGGGCCCGAAAACGGCCGCGCCGTGGCCGGTCAGGACGTCGGCCAGTTCCTCGTACCGGCCGATGTGCTCGCCGTAGCCGTGGGCGACCAGAGCGATGTACCGCGGCCGCTCGTGAGGCCACTCGCGGACGGTGATCGAGCCGTGGGCGCCGGGCAGGACGTGCTCGTGGGCGTCGGCCATGTGTCCTCCAACTGCGTCGGTGGAAGGTCCGGCGATCTTCCCAGGGGGTGGGGCGGAGGTCTATAGTCCAAAACTAGCAGCGCTAATTAAGGTCCTGCGGGCCGGGCAGCCACCGATCGGCCGGTCCTGCAGGTCGACACCCGTAGAGCCGCGTGCGGCCTCGTAGAGCGTCGTCGGTCAGGAGTCCTGTCGTGCGTCCCGTCCACTTCGCGGCCGCGCGCCGCACCCCCATCGGCAAGCTGCGCGGCGCCCTGTCCTCCGTGCGCCCCGACGACCTCGCCGCACACGTGATCCGCGCCCTCGTCGCGGACGTCCCCGCCCTCGATCCGGCCCGTATCGACGACGTCTACTGGGGTGCCGCCAACCAGGCCGGCGAGGACAACCGCAACGTCGCCCGCATGGCCGCGCTGCTCGCGGGCCTTCCCGAGTCCGTCCCCGGGGCCACGGTCAACCGCCTGTGCGCCTCGGGCCTGGAGGCGGTGACGTCGGCCGCCCGCACCATCGCCGCCGGAGAGGCCGACATCGTCCTCGCGGGCGGCTCGGAGTCCATGAGCCGCGCTCCCTTCGTCCTGCCCCGCCCCGACGAGGCCCTCCCGCACCGCATCGAGACCGTCGACACCCGCCTCGGCTGGCGCCTGGTCAACCCGGCGATGAAGGACCTGCACGGCCTGTTGTCCATGGGCGAGACCGCGGAGGAGGTCGCCGGGCGCCACGGCGTCAGCCGCGAACGCCAGGACGCGTTCGCCCTGCGCAGCCACCAACGCGCCGCGGACGCCCGCAAGAACGGCCACTTCGACGACGAACTCCTGCCCGTGGAGCGCCCGGACGGTGTGCTCGTCGGCGCCGACGAGTGCATTCGCGAGGACACGTCGTACGAGAAGCTCTCGCGTCTGAAGCCCGTCTTCCGCGACGGGGGCACGGTGACGGCGGGCAACGCCTCGCCGATGAACGACGGCGCCGCGGGCCTCCTTCTGGTCGGCGAGGAGGCCCTCGACGACCTGGGTCTGGAGTCACTGGGGCGCTATGTCGCCGGTGCCTCGGCCGGAGTCCACCCCGACGTGATGGGCATCGGCCCCGTCCCCGCCACCCGCAAGGCCATGGCCCGCACCGGCTGGAGCATCGGCGACATCCAGGAGGCCGAGTTCAACGAGGCGTTCGCCGCCCAGGCCCTGGCCTGCGTGGACCAGCTCGGCATCGACCCGGACCTGGTCAACCCGAGCGGCGGCGCGATCGCCCTGGGACATCCGCTCGGCTGCTCGGGAGCCCGGATCCTCACGACACTGCTGCACCGCATGCGCCGCACGGGCGCGGAGCGAGGGCTGGCGACGATGTGCGTGGGGGTGGGGCAGGGGAGTGCGGTGCTGGTGGAGAGGCGCTAGAACGCATGGCTCGTGAGGGGCCTCAAAAGGGCACGGCTCGACGCCGGCAGGGCAATTCAGCCCGTCCGGCGTTTGAGGACGAGGCCGTCCAGGCCGAAGCGGGGGCCTGGGGGCGGCTGCCCCCAGCGCGCCACCTCCGCGTGCCACTCAGCGAGACGGTACTTACACGCCCCGTTGGCTGCACATAGCATCGGTCTCCGCATGGACACGATGACGCTCTGGCACATATCCGGCTCGGAGTTCGCCGCCCTCGCCTTCGCGGCCCTCCTCGTCGGCTTCTCGAAGACCGCGGTGAGCGGGGCCAACACGGTGAGCCTCGCCGTCTTCGCGGCGGTCCTGCCCGCTCGCGCCTCCACCGGCGTACTCCTGCCCATCCTGATCGTCGGCGACGTCCTCGCGGTCGTGACCTATCGGCGGCACGCCCACTGGCCCACACTGTGGCGGCTGTTCCCGGCGGTCGCGGCGGGCGTGGTCGTGGGCACGGTGTTCCTGGTGTGGGCCGACGACCGAGTCGTACGGACGTCGATCGGCGCGATCCTGCTCCTGATGGCGGGCGTGACGGTGTGGCGGCGGCGTACGGCGGAGCCCGACGAGGAGCCGGACTCGGTGGCGACGAAGTCCGGCCGGGTCAAGGCACGCTCGTACGGCGTCCTCGGCGGCTTCACCACGATGGTCGCCAACGCGGGCGGCCCGGTGATGTCGATGTACCTGTTGTCGGCAGGTTTCCGGAAGCTCGGCTTCCTGGGGACGTCCGCGTTCTTCTTCCTCATCGTGAACGTGTCGAAGGTGCCCTTCAGCGCCGGCCTCGGCCTGATCGACGGCCACTCGCTGCTCCTTGACGCCGCACTCGCGGTGTTCGTCGTACCTGGTGCGTTCTTCGGCAAATGGGCTGTGAACCGAATCAACCAGCGTCTCTTCGAACAACTCGTGATCGCGGCGACGATCGTGGGCGGCCTGCAGCTGCTGCTGCGCTAGCCGCCCTCCGCACACTGCCCTGATGCGTCGACCAGTGCTCCGCCGGCGGGCGGGAATGCGATGGAGGCATGCGTTGTTGGACGGGATGTGATTGACATGCTCGGATCAAAGATCCGTGGTGTGGGCGAAGGGAGGACCTCATGGCACGCAGCACCGCGCGCCCCGTCGTCACGCTGAAGTCGACGGCCGGAACCGGTGTCACCTACGTGACCCGCAAGAACCGCCGGAACCACCCCGACCGGCTGGTCCTGCGCAAGTACGACCCGGTGGCGGGCGAGCACGTCCCGTTCCGCGAGGAGCGCTGACCGAACCTGCGCCGCCATTCCGGCGCAGGGCTCCGAGGAAGGAAACCCCATGAAGCCCCGCATCCATCCCGACTCCCGGCTCGTGGTCTTCCGCGACCGCGCCGCGGACGTCGCGTTCCTGATCCGTTCCACCGCCGACTCGTCGAAGACGATCGAGTGGGAGGACGGTCACTCGTACCCCCTGATCGACGTCGAGATCTCCTCGGCGTCCCATCCCTTCCACACAGGCAACACGCGGGTCATGGACACCGCGGGCCGAGTGGAGCGCTTCGAGCGTCGCTACGGCCGTGCCGCCCCACGCGACTAGGAGAGCAGAACCATGAAGGTGCGCAAGTCCCTGCGCTCACTGAAGTCCAGGCCCGGGGCCCAGGTGGTCCGCCGACGCGGCGTGGTCTTCGTCATCAACAAGAAGGACCCCCGCTTCAAGGCCCGCCAGGGCTGACGAAGATCCACACATCAGGACGGCCGCCCGGCGTCCCCGCCGGGCGGCCGTCCCGTCATGTGCTCCCCTCGGGGCGGGCCCTCCACGTCCGCACCCGCACCCGACCTCGTACGCTCGCCCCATGCCCCTCCACGTGCTGATCCTCGGTGGCACCGCCGAGGCCCGCGAACTGGCCGCCGTGCTCGCGGCACGCCCCGGCGTGCGGGTGACCACCTCCCTCGCGGGGCGCGTGACACGGCCGGGCGCCCTGGCGGGAGACGTGCGTGTCGGGGGCTTCGGCGGGGCGGCAGGGCTGGCCGACTGGCTGCGTGAACAGCACGTGGACGCCCTCGTCGACGCGACGCACCCCTTCGCCGAGACGATCACCGCCAACGCGGCGCGGGCCGCGGAGGCCAGTGGAGTGTCAGCGGTGGTGCTGCGCCGCCCCGGCTGGCGGCCGGGCCCCGAGGACCGCTGGCACCTGGTCACGTCCTTGAGCGCCGCGGCCGACGCGCTGCCGCGGTTCGGCTCCCGGGCATTGCTGACCACCGGCCGCCTCGGCCTGTCGGCCTTCGCACACCTCGCGGACACGCACTTCGTCGTACGGTCGGTGGAGCCCCCCGAGCCACCTGTGCCGCCGCACACCGAAGTGCTGCTCACGCGCGGGCCGTTCACGGTCGCCGACGAGACGACACTGCTGCGCGAGTACCTGATCGACGTCCTGGTCACGAAGGACAGCGGGGGGGAGGCGACGGCCGCCAAGCTCACGGCCGCACGCCAACTCGGGCTGCCTGTCGTGGTCGTACGTCGACCGCCGCTGCCGAGGGGCGTGAGCGCGGTGCCGGACGTGGCGGGTGTCCTGGCACGGCTGGGCTTCAACTCGTAGAGGGACAAGGGAAGACGGACGTCGGATACGGGCCGGGCGCCGCTTGTGCTCACTCCCCGGGGTTACGGCGCAGCAGATAGGTGTCCATGATCCAGCCCTTGCGCTCCCGGGCCTCGGCCCGCAACCGCTCGATCCGCGGCGCAGCCTCGCCGATCGGCCCGGAGACGAGGATCTCGTCCGGAGTGCCTATGTACGCGCCCCAGTAGATGTCGATGTCCTGGTCGGCGTACTGCCGGAACGTCCGCTGGGCGTCCAGCATCACCACCACGTCGTCCACCCCCTCCGGGAAACCCTCGGCGAGCCGGCGCCCGGTGGTGATCTGGACGGGCCGGGCAACCCGGTTGAGCCCCGTACGATGCCGGGCGACGAGTGCGGAGACGCTGCTGATCCCGGGCACGACGTCGTACTCGAACGTCACGCCGCCCCGCCCCAGGATCTCCTGCAGGATCCCGAGCGTGCTGTCGTACAACGCCGGATCCCCCCACACCAGGAACGCGCCGCTCTCGTCCTCGCCCAGCTCCTCGGCGATCAGCCGCTCGTAGATGTCGGCACGGGCACTGCGCCAGTCCCCGACGGCGGGGGAGTAGGCCGCACCCCCCGCGCTGCGGTCCCGCTCCGGATCCCGCGCCTCGACCACCCGGTACGAGGCTCCGTCCGGGAGGTGCGCGTCGAGCATGTCCCGGCGGAGCCGGGTGAGGTCGTCCTTCACCTCACCCTTCTCGAGGATGAAGAACACGTCCGTACTCCGCAGCGCCCTGACCGCCTGCAGGGTGAGCTGGTCGGGGTCGCCCGCGCCGATACCGATGACATGAATCTTTCGCACACCCCGAGTCTGCCGCACGCCACTGACAGTCCGTACACCGCGTCGGCACCGAGCGAATACGGCGCGGACGCGGCACGGACGCGGGCCTTGCGGCGTAGGTGTTGTCACGGCACCTGCCCGCGCAGCCGCGGCGCCCGCGCCCCGGCATCGACGGCCCGGCCGCCGCCCTCCACGTCGTCCGCCAGCTCACGCGCCCAGCCGGCCAGCCCCACCAGATCCATCCCGTACGGCCGCTGCCGCCCCGACTCCGCAGCCCACTCCGTCACGGCCCCGGCGCCCCGCCGCAGCAGCCGGGCGCCGCCGGTCACATTGCCCCGGGCGGCATGAGTGAGCCCCACGGAGACCTGCGCCAGGCCCCGCCACAGCCCCCGCTCCTCCTCGGGCCCGGACTTCCAGGCATCCTCGAACACCTCGTGCGCATGGAAGGGCTGCCCCGCGTCGAGCAACTCCTGCGCCTCGGCGACGCTCTGCTCCGGCGTACGTACGACACCCTCGGGCTGCCGCGCCACCCCCTCGGCGCCGTACGGCAGGGGCCGCCCGAGCCCGTCCCGCGGCCGTGCATTGCGCGCCCGCCCCTCGTCGTCCCGGTCCCGCGCCCCGGCCACCCGGCCCGACGGCGCGCTGCTCCTGCGTCCCGTGCTGCCCATAGGCCCGATTGTCCCGCGCCCCGGGCCCTCTTCGGCGCCACCCCGCACGTGGGGTAAAGTGCAGTCCGCGCGATCACGCGGTTCACCGCGGAAGCGCACCGGGACGTGGCGCAGCTTGGTAGCGCACTTGACTGGGGGTCAAGGGGTCGCAGGTTCAAATCCTGTCGTCCCGACGGTGAAGTCGATCCGTCGGTCCTTTTCGAGGCTCTGTTCCCACTGCGGGAGCGGAGCCTCGCCGCGTTACCGGCCGCTCATCGATCGGCTTCGGGCACCCGGACGCTGTGGACGACCTTGTCCTCACCCGCGCTGACGAGGAACCGGCCGTCCGGCGAGAACGCCACGGCGTTCACCGAGCGGCTGTACTTGAGGGCGAGCAGTGATTGCCCCGAGTCGGCCCGCCACACGCGGACGGCTCCGTCCTCGCTCCCGGTGGCGATCCTGCGGCTGTCGGGACTGAAGGCCACGGCCCTTAGACCGCACTGGTGCTCCACGCGGAAGAGCGGGGTCCAGGTCTGCGTTTCGCTGATCTGAGCGGTGTGGTCCTGGCTGCAGGTGGCGACCGTCCGCCCGTCCGGCGAGAAGGCGACACCGAGGACGAAATCCCCGTGCTCGATCTGTGCCTCCTGCCGACCCGTCTCCGTGTCCCAGATGTAGGCGTTCCTGTCCTCGGATCCCGTGAGCAGGAGGCGCCCGTCCGGGCTGAACGCCAGGGCCTTGACGGCCCGGGCATGGCGCAGGGACAGGACACGGCTGCCCGTGCCGAGATCCCACACGCAGGCTGTGGCGTCGGCGCTCCCGGTCGCCAGGAGCCGCCCGCTCCTGTCGTAGGCCACCGTGTTGACGAAATGGCGGTGAGTGAACTTCAGGGGGCTGGCCTCGGTCGTCATCTTCCAGACGCGGGCGAGATTGTCCGTGCTGCCGATCGCCAGGCTGTCACCGCCGGGGCTGAAGGCGAGGGCGTTGACCATCGTGCTCCACCCGCCGAGTCGGCGCTGCCAGGTCGGCTGGCCGGTGATCACGTCCCAGACCCGGACGAGTTTGCGGGAGCCGGTGGCGAGCAGCCGCCCGGAAGGATGGATGGCCATGCTGACCACCCAGTGCCCGGTGTCGATCTCCGGCGTCGGTGCGAGATCCGGGGAGGGAGCCTTGAGGGGAGGGGAGACGCTCTCGGGAGGAGGGGAGGCGTGCGAGGGCTCGGTGGGCCGGTCGGTCCGTGCCCCCTGCTCCGCCCCGTTGATCTGCTCGACCACGGTCAGCGGGGATGTGGGTTTCCGCAGGGACGTGAAGTCGAAGAGGCGGGCGTCCCCACTCCGCTGGTAGAGGACGGGTGTGAAGCACTCGAGGCTGTCGTCCTTGTCGGCCCGCAGTGCGATACGGCCCGTGCGGACCGCCTCGTCGACCGGCCGGTTGGCCGCGAGGGCCTGGTAGAAGGACCGGGAGAAGAGCACAGCGGCCTTGTCGGTCACCGCGAACTGCATGGCGACCACGGCCGGCACCGTGTACTCCAGCTTGGCCGCCGTGCTGGAGAACAGATCACGCGCATGGGAGGTTCCCGTCTCACAACTGTTGAGCACGACGAGGCGCGGGGAGGGGTCGGCGACGGAGATGAGCGAGCCGAGCGCCTCCGCGTGCAGCGGCGACTCCCTGCCCTGCTCGTCGGAGAAGACGAGCATCCCCTGGCGTCGTTGATCGTCGAACTTTCCATGGCCGATGAAGTGGAAGATGTGACAGCCGGCGAACAGGGCGTTGAAGAGATCCTGCTTGGTCCCGCCGGCCACCCAGTCGAGACACACCCTTCCCTCGTCGATGAGCGGCTTGAGCGCGGTGGTCAGCCCTTCCCGTTCGACCTCGGCGTCCAGGGGCGTGAACGAACCGGGCAGGGACACCATCCCGAGGATGCGCAACGGCGGCTCCACCCGCAGGGGCGCGACCGGCTCCAGCATCTCCACGTGGCGGATGACCGGGTGATGCAGGCACAGATAGCCCCCCAGCTTCTCGTCGTACAGAAGCTCCCAGGGCAGCGCCGCGAGCTCCGGGGAACGGACCCGGAGGATCATGCGCAGCCGCCGACCGCGTTCCTGCGCCTTCTGTCTGCTGGACAGGTACAGCGCCTTGATCCCGCTCTGGAAGACGGATTCGAACAGCGTGCCGCCGACCTCCATGGCGGGCAGCTCCATCCCGGTCCCTATGCTCCGCGAGCGGGCGGCGGACCCCAGGACGGCTGCTTCTAGCGAGGGCAGCCGGTCCAGCAGTTCATGCGCGTCGATGGCGGCGACCAGGGTGTCCTCACCGGACGGCGACGTCACGTCGATGCGGTAGCCGTCAGGCGCTTCGCTCATTTCGAGGACGAAATCAAATTCGGCCGCCATGGTGCCCTTCTCTCCCCGGGCCGACCGGGTCAACTCCCGTTTATGGTGTGCGAGGGAGTTGCGGGGCTGGCGTCACCCGCGCCTTTCGGTTGCGAGGCGTCGCCGTTGATCCACTGCTTGAATGCGGAGAAATTCTGTGCGTCCGAGATCTCGGCCAAGACGACGATGTTGAAACGCCGGTCTGTGTACATGTCCCAGAGGGTGTTCCCGTCCATGTAGCAGGCCTGGTCGCCGATGGTGACGGATGGGTCGTCAATGTAATACTGATGACTTGTCCCCGCCTTGAAGGCGGTCAGCGTGCTGCAGTCGTTTCCCGGCGTCAAGGAACTGGTCTGATCGCTAAACCATTTCTGCATGGAGTTCACGTCGTCGAACATGTAATACCAGATGCCCTCCGCCGGGACTCCTTCTACTGGTTTTGTTGGGCTGCAGTCCAGCTCCACCGCCTTCTTGGGGGACTCGGCAGTCTCGGCGCAGTTCAGCGCCTTGACGCCGTCCGGAAGGTGTTCCCGGAGCGCGGCCAGGGTCGGGCCGTGATGTTGTTCCTTCTTGGTCGTCACCCCCCACATCCCGCCGACCAACAGCAGTACGCCCAGAAGCGCGATCCCTATGCGCGGCGCCCGCTTCATCTTCGGGATCGTCATCAGGCGTCGCGAGATGCCGCTGCCGATCAGGGCAGCCGCCAGGAGCAGAATTCCGATGACAATGAGAATGATCTCGACGACGAGAGGCATCACTCAGCTCCTTCGTGTGGGAGTCGTACTTTGCGGCCGAAGCCCACCGACCCTGCCCTCGCCTTTCGGCACACGTTCCAAGAATGGAAGAACCGTCAACTATCTCGCATCATCTAAGATTTCATGTTATTCAGTAGTTTATGGCGATTGTAGAGTTCCCGCTACAGGACGGCAGCGCTGTGCTCGTCCGGGTCTCCGACGGGCAGACGGAGAGCTCCGTGCTCACCCGGGGTGCGTCGGCGTCCGCCGTGATTCAGAAGGCCGAGGGCACGTTCGAGTCCGTCATGCAGGCCGTGCGGGCGGTCACTCATGGCGTGGCTGCGCAAGTGGAGGCATTCCCGCAGCGGCCGGACGCCCTCGTCGTGCAGTTCGGCGTCGAGTTGAACGCCCAAGCGGGAGCGATTGTCACGGCGGTCGGCGCCTCCGCTCAGTTGACCGTCAGCCTGACCTGGAACAAGTCGTGACTTTCGCCCCCTGAACGGCCGTCAATTCCCTTACCTGCAAGCGATCGGTACGAGGCAGGAAGGGGGGGAAGTCCTGTGAACCTCCCGCACAGGCCGTGCTGTACACGGGCTTTCCCTCCCGCCTGCACGGCCGTCACCGTCACCGGTGCCACGAACTGCGTCCTCCGGCATGCCCTCGTCAACGAACTGCTGATGGGCAAGCCGTGGACGACGGAGCTTGAGCAGGTCGCCAAGGACTGCGGGGTCTTGGCCCCCTGTCGCAGTGGCAGGGTCCGGGAGGCCAAGACGAAAGTGACCCAAACGCCAAGGTATCTCACGCATTTCTCACAGACTCCGGCGTGAGCGATCACGAAGACCGCATCTGACCTGGACGTTTGTGGGACTGCCTGGGCTGTATGGACGCCCTGATCTGGGCGTCAGATTCTGGGGGTCAAGGGGTCGCAGGTTCAAATCCTGTCGTCCCGACTGGAGACAGTCGCAGGTCAGGGCCGGTTTCGGAGGCATCCGAAACCGGCCCTTGATCTGCGGGAAGCGTGCGCGGGGCGGCAGCACGCTGAGGTGCGCGGAGAGTGCCGCACGACGGGTCACCGTTGCGCTGCGGCGCGAAGGCGACGATCCGGTCTGGAGGGACGAGTAGGCCGTCGACCTCGTCCGTGACGATCTCGCGTACTCCGGAGGCCACATCGAAGGCGACACAGGGCACGCCGGCGGCCAACGCCTCCATGAGGGCGAGCGGGAAGCCCTCGCCGCGCGAGCTCAGGGCGAAGACGGAGCTCTCGCGCGGCGCTCCCGGCACGTCGGTGGTTCGGCCCCGCCACTCGACGGACTCCTCGATGCCCAGGGCGGCGCACCGGCGCCGCAGGGCGTGTTCCTCCTCGCCCGCTCCGAAGACGGACAGGGTCCAGTCGGGGTGGTCCGGTGCGAGAAGGGCCCAGGCTTCCAGGAGCAGGTCGACGCCCTTCTCCTCGTGCAGCCGGCCGATGCTCACCACCGTCTTCGCGCGGCGCGGCGAAGGCTCGTCAGGGAAGAACGGCAAGGGGTTGCCAACTGCTGGCAGCGGAAGGTTGTTGAGTGTGCGTAACCATGAGGGAGTGGTGGCGTTATCAGCATATGAACCTGACGGAGTGGGCGCGGGCGCGGGGGGTGAACCCGCATACGGCATATCGCTGGTTTCATGAGGGCGCCTTGCCGGTGCCCGCGCGCCGGGTGGGGCCGCGCACGATCCTGGTGAACATCGAAGCGAACACCTCACCCTCGGTGACCGGTGGTGTAGGTCTGTATGCCCGCGTTTCCTCGCACGATCGGAAGCCGGACCTGGAGCGGCAGACCGCTCGCCTGTCGGCATGGGCGGCGGAGGCGGGACAGAAGGTTGTGCGGATCGAGTCCGAGATCGCCTCGGGTATGAACGGCTGCCGCGCGAAGGTGAAGCGGCTGCTGGCCGATCCGGCGGTGACCACGGTCGTGGTCGAGCACAAGGACTGCCTCGGGCGGATGAACGTGGAGCTGATCGAGGCCGCCCTGTCCGCGACTGGCCGCCGACTGGTCGTCCTCGATGACGGCGAAGTCGAAGACGACGAAGGCGACCTGGTCCGGGACATGGTGGAGGTGCTGACGTCGTTCTGCGCCCGCCTGTACGGCCGTCGGTCGGCGAAGAACCGGGCGAGGAAGGCTCTCGAAGCGGCGGCCGGCGATGAGTGAGCCGAAGAAGAAGAAGAAGCAGCTCCGCACCATCGACGCACCGTTCGTCGCGCCCGGGCCGTCCGGGGTGGCGATACGCGACCGCCTCAAGCACCTCACCGACGTGGACGACAAGGTGTTGCGGCTGGTCGGTGAACACCTCGGACGCCTCGCCTCGCTGGACCTCAAGAACCGCTGCGCCGACGGCCTGGACCACGACAGCGACACGTGGGCCGCCCGCAAGCAGGGCCTGACGGCCGGCTCCTCGTCCCGGTGGGCCGGTTCGATCACGAAGGCCACTCACGATCAGTGGGCGCTGTCCCGCCGCTGTCAGCTCGCCCACATCCAAGGGCTTGAGGCCGGTGTGCGGACGCTGATGCACCGACTGGCGCAGCCGATCGGGGAGAAAGGCACCAAGCGGGCACCCGGCGGATACCGCAGTCGGGGCGAGTGGTGCCACAAGTCCCGCCGTCTGGCGACCCTGGAACACCGCCTCGATGTCGCCCGCGTGGAGCGTGAGGCCGGTGTCGTGCACGTCGTGCGCGGCGGCCGGCGCCTGATCAACAACCGTCACCACCTCGAAGCCGCCCAGCTCGCCGCCGAGCAGTGGCGTGAGCGGTGGGAAGCCGAACGGTGGTTCCTCGCCGCCGACGGCGAATCCGGCAAACGCTTCGGCAACGAGACCGTCCGCGTCACGCCGGACGGCGAGGTCAGCATCAAGCTGCCCGCCCCGCTCGCCCACTTGGCCAACAGCAAGCACGGCCGGTACGTCCTCGCCACCCGCGTGCAGTTCCAGCACCGGGGAACCGAGTGGCGCGACCGGATCGAAGACAACCGGGCCGTGGCCTACCGTATCCACCTGGACGTGCAGCGGGGCCGCTGGTACCTGACAGCGTCGTGGACACGGCCCGTTGTCCGGACGGTCCCGCTTCAGACGGCGCGCTCCGAGGGCATGGTCGGCGTGGACACCAACGCCGACCACTTCGCCGCCTACCGGCTCGATGGGCACGGCAACCCGGTCGGCGACCCCAGGCGGTTCTTCTACGACCTGTCCGGCACCGCAGACCACCGTGACGCCCAGGTCCGGCACGCCATCAGCCGGCTGCTGCACTGGGCCCACCGGTGCGGCGTCAAAGCCATCGGTCTGGAGAACCTGGACTTCGCCGCCGAGAAGACCCGCGAGAAGCACGGCAGACGTAAGCGCTTCCGGCAGCTCATCTCCGGCATCCCCACCGGCAAGCTCAAGGCCCGGCTCGTGTCCATGGCGTCCGAACACGGCCTGTCGATCGTTGCCGTGGACCCGGCGTACACGTCGATGTGGGGCGGTCAGCACTGGAAGAAGCCCCTCACCTCGAAGAAACGAAAGCTGTCCCGTCACGATGCCGCCGGCATCGCGATCGGCAGGCGCGCCCTCGGGCACCCGATCCGGCGACGGACGGCACCGCCCCCGCAGCACCAGAGCGATGCTGTGGGGCATCGGACCGCCCAGGCCGGACCAGGCGCACGAGGGCATGAGGGAACCCGCCCACCCGTCACGGAGCGTGCACACGATGCACGCAGCCGGACGGGGACACAGCGAACGCGGGAGACCAGCGCATCCAACACCGTTCGGGATGCGCGCAGTTCCAGGAGCTGGCAGCAAATGTCACTCCTGGACACTGTTTAGGAACGGTCCGTGCTGCAGTCGTCGACGATGACGACCTCGACGCCGCGCAGCGTCTGGTCGAGGACCGACTGGACGGCGCTGGACAGCCGGTCTGCGTCGTCGTGGACGATGAACACGACCGAGATGTCCGGTTGACGGTTCATGTGTGATTCCTGGGTCGTTCCTCCGGGGCGAGGTCGGTGGTTGGGCGTGGGCGCGTGCTGAAGACCGTGCGCACTGCGAGGTTGCTGTCGCCCGTGAGATACGGCTGGACCGTGAAGGCCCGGTTCGGGATCGCATGGTGGGCCGTGGGGAACCGGTCGATGCCGCTGCGTTCCGGAAGGTCGCCGAAGAGGCGGGCGGGACGCAGGGAACGGCCCGGGGCGCACGGGGTCAGGTCGATGTCCCACACGGCTCTGCGCCCCGGCTGGAGGTCGGCCAGGCGGTCCAGCGGGATGTCCGCCGCGAACGCGCCATCGGCGTCGAGACGGCAATGTGTGTGGAACCAGGGGCCGTTGGCCTCGCGGAGGCGGACGGTGAGCCGGTAGCCGCGGCCGGAGAGTTCCGCTCCGTGCAGGGTGCCGGTGAGGGTCAGGGTCTCGGGCGTCGCCGTGACCGTGCCGAGTTCGGCGTGTTCGGGCCGGTTCCAGGTGCGCAGGGCGAGGTGTCCGTCGGTGGTGACGTAGGGGATGGTGCTTGCCCATCCGGCTCCGGACGGGTGCGGCAGGGCCAGGCCGACCAGGCGGCTGGTCTCCACCCATCCCGCGCGCACGCGACGGCTTCGCCCGTCCGTGCCCTGGCGGAGGTGCACGTCCCAGTGGCCCTCGGCGAGGGGCCGGCCCCCGCGGTGCAGGAGCAGGCGCGCCTTGGGACCTGCGTCCGGGCCCGCTCCGACACGGAAGGCCAGGGACAGGGGCTCGCCCTTTTCCGCCTCCCTCGGCCGCAGCTCCAACGCCCATGCGCCTGGTACGAGTTCACGTGTGGGAACGCTGAGGGTGAGGGTGCCGTCCTCGGTCGCGCGGCAGTCGACTGTGACGGGTGCCAGCGGCTTGCCGAGCAGCGCCGCGACGTGGAGGCGTTCGACGAGCGCGCCCGCGCGGCGGCGCAGAGGTGGGCCGGGAGGACGGGCGGGGGTCCGCGGAGGCAGGGTGTTGACGTCCGGGGTCAACGCCTCGATGAGCGCCTCGTACTGGCGGGCGATGTGGTCGGGCAGGAAGTGGCGGGCCGTGCGGCGCGCTGTCTCGGCCATGCGGAACCGCTCGGCGTCGTTCTCGATGAGGCGGCACAGCGCGTCGGTGAGGTGGTCCTCCACCGGGCCGTGGGCCGGGACGAGGAGACCGTCCCTGCCGTGGCTGATGATCTCGCGGGGACCGTAGTCGCAGTTGGTCGCCACGACCGGGACGCCCAGGCGCATGGCTTCGACGATGGGCATGCCGAACGCCTCGGTGGAACTGGACACGGCGGCGATGGCACCCTTGGCCCACTCGGTGTCGATGCGGGGGTGCGGGCCCATGAGGAACACGTGGGTGTGCAGGCCGAGTTCGTCGATACGGCGGTGCAGCGCGGCCTGCTGCGGGCCGCTGCCGTAGATGCGCAGGGTCCAGTCGGGGTGGCGGGCGGCCACCTTGGCGAAGGCGCTGATGAGGCGGTCGTGGCGTTTGGCGGGGATGAGTCGGCCGGCGGCGACGACGATCCGGGAGGAGCCGGTGGCGGCCTCGACCTCGGGTGCGGGGCAGCAGTTGGGGATGTGGGTGATCAGGGCCTGCCGCCCTGGCAGCGCCCGGTCGTAGGCGAGTGCCTGACCCTCGGAAACGGTCACGAAGGCGTCGAGGCGGTCGAGGGCCGCGTCCAGGTCGCGGCGCAACTCCTCGCCGTGGGAAGCGCGGGTGAGGTGCTCCTGGCCGATGCGCAGATACGCGCCGGCGCGGCCGTGCTCGGCCAGGAAGGACACCAGATAGGGGCGGGTGGCGATCACGACGTCGCTGTCGGTCCGGCGCAGGAGGTGCGCGAGGCGCTGCTCTCCCAGTGCGCTCGGCGGCGTCCTGCTCGCGTAAACGGTGTCGTACGGGCAGACGGCCCCCAGGGCCTGCAACGCGGGCTCGGCCCCCACGTCATCGCGGGCACCCGGCCGCAGGTCCACCAGGTCGCGCACGCGCACCCGCGGGTCGACGGGCACAGCCATGCGCTCGGCCGTGCGGTAGTAGGAGACGATCTCCACGTGGTGGCGCTCGGCGAGGGCAGTGGCCAGGTTCGCCGTCGTGCGGATCATGCCGCCGATCCCGTACGCGTCGAACAGCAGGAAAGTGATCTTCATCGGGTGCCTCGTGGTCGCCGTGGGGCCTTAGAGCCGTAGGACATCCACGGTGGCGACGGCACGGGGCAGGCGGTATCCGCCAGGGGGCCGGTGCGGGCCCGCCAGGTGGTGGCCCTGACCCCGTCGAACGGCGGGGCTCTGGCGATGCGGCGAGGTGGGTCGGAGCCGAGGGAACCGCGCGCCGCCGGGCGGCGGGTGATCATCCCGCCGCATGGCGGGGGGTGACCGGCCACCCGTCGGATACCGAAAGCCCGCGGCACCGACGAGGTTGGGGATACGTAAACCGGGACATCGTGAGTGTCAGCCCTGCCCGACGGACGGATCGGCCCGGTTTCCCTCGAACTGTGGCCGTGAGTCGGCCAGGAACAGAAGCAGGGAACTCCCATGTCGGTCACCAGCCGAACCCTGCTCGCCAGGGCCGTGGCAGCGGCCCTCGTCGTACTGATCACCGTTCTGGCGACGGCCGTCGGCCACCCCGGCGCCTTCGAGGGCGCCGCGTCCGATCGCGTCACGGTCCCGGAGCGGACCGTGCACGCGGCCCCCGGTAGGGCAGGCGTGTTCACCACCACCAGCAAGGAGAAGATGTCATGAGTGTGTCGCTGTCCAAGGGTGGCAACGTCTCGCTGAGCAAGCAGGCACCGGGTCTCACCGCGGTACAGGTCGGCCTGGGCTGGGACGTGCGCACCACCACAGGTGCCGACTACGACCTGGACGCGAGTGCGCTGCTGTGCGGCGAGAGCGGCAGAGTCGTCTCCAACGCGCACTTCCTCTTCTACAACAACCTCAAGAGCCCGGACGGTTCGGTCGAGCACACCGGTGACAACCTCACCGGTGAAGGCGACGGCGACGACGAGGTCATCAACGTGAACCTCGCTACCGTCCCCACCGACGTGGCGAAGATCGTCTTCCCGGTCTCCATCCACGATGCCGTCGCCCGCTCGCAGAACTTCGGTCAGGTGCGCCACGCCTACATCCGGGTGGTGAACCAGGCCGACGGCGTCGAGATCGCCCGCTACGACCTCAGCGAGGACGCCGCCACCGAGACCGCCATGGTCTTCGGCGAGCGCTACCGAAACGGCACGGAGTGGAAGTTCCGCGCCGTCGGCCAGGGCTACGCCTCCGGCCTCGCGGGGATCGCCCAGGACTTCGGCGTCAGCCTCTGACCCGCAAGTCCCCTCAGGTACCTGTCCTTTCGCCCGCCGCCCCCGCGCGGGGCACCTCTTGCGCGTGCGGGGGCGGCGGGCCCGCCGCATCGGCCCGTCCACCCCGTCCTCCGACTCGACCCACCCCGGGAGCTCTCATGTCCATCACCCTCACCAAGGGCCAAAGAATCACCCTGGCCAAGTCCGACACGACCCCCCTCAGGCGCGTCCGCATGGGCCTGGGCTGGCAGGCGAGGTCGCGCACGGGCTTCCTCGGGAAACTGATGGGACCCGCGGCGATCGACCTCGACGCCTCGGCGGTCCTGTACTCGGGCCGGGAGGTCGCGGAAGTCGTCTACTTCCAGCACCTGGGCAGCATCTTCGGCGCGGTGAAGCACTCCGGCGACAACCGCACCGGCGGCGACCGACCGGGCGACGACGAGGTCATCACGGTCGACTTCACGCGCATGCCGGCGGAGGTGGACCAGATCGTCTTCACCGTGAACTCCTTCACCGGGGCGACCTTCGACGAGGTCGACAACGCCTACTGCCGCCTGGTCGACGAGACCACGGGAGCCGAACTCGCCCGCTACACCCTCTCCGGCGGCGGCTCCCACACTGCCCAGATCATGGCCAAGGTCTGCCGCACGGGCGGAGGGTGGCAGCTGGTCGCCTCGGCGAACCCGCCTCCGGGAAGACCTTCCAGGCACTCCTGCCCGTCATCGACCGTCACCTGTGACGCGCCGGCGTCCGGGCCCGCCGGTCGGCGGGGTGAGCCCGGACAGTCGGCGGGGTTGTCCCCGAAGTCCGCCTGATGGTCTGCCTCCGTATCGCACCGGGAGCCGCCAGCCGATGCCCATGCTGATCAGGTTGAGCGGGCGGCGGTCTGACCCGTTCAGCGGGACCCGCCGGCCCTTGGCCATGAGTACGGGCATGGGGACTCCGTGAGTGGTTGGGTGGCTCGGGAGGGGCGCGAGCTGCCTGGTGGCAGGGGCGCTGTCCTCAGCCTCACGAGGCGTGTGGTGCCCACCGCGGCAGGGAGCAGCTCAGGCGTACGACGGTGGGGTCGGAGCCGCCCGCGTCACTGCCACGCCGAGGGAACTTCCTGGCGTGCGCACGGTGTCCTGCCTGGGCTTCCGGACATGCCATCGGCCATCCGGCGATTGTCGGGTGAACCCCCGCCAAGTGGCTGGATTTCCCCCTGTAGCCGTCCCGGACGGCGCCGCCTGACTCGCTGTACACCAGAGTCCTGAGGGCGATGACAATTGAGGGCCACCGCAAACGGATGGGCATCATGACCATGGCCGCGCTCGTCGCCCCGAGCGTGCGCTTGCTGGAGTCCTTCCCGGCGGCGGTGCGTGAGTCAATGAGCTTCTTCGGTGTTGCCGCTACAGGGTGAGGACGGCTTTGGCGATTGACGTCATGCGGTTTGGGCTGCCTCGGGATCTCCGGTGAGCCGTTCGAGGGCCGCCGCCTCAGGCCTTCGGGCGCGCGGATGGCGAACGCTGATGCCGGCCGACAGAAGGACAGTTGACCCCGCTCGCAGGTTGTGTTCGTGGGTTCTGGTTCTTCGAAATGCAGGACATCGGCGTCAGGCGCATGCTGAGAGAGGAAAAACTCTGACGCCGGTTGCTGGGCAGTGAAGCACCCTGACCCATCGCAAATGGAATGGCAGTCGGGCAGGTGGCACGGGTACCTGCATTAATTCACCCTTCATGGATGCGTCACATGTGCAGGGAAGGGGTAGTGTCATGCGTCGCCCTGTATGCAGCGTCTTCCTGGCGGCTGCGGCCGCTTGTGTGTTTGGCGGCACGGCCGTATGGAGTGCCCCGATCGCATCGTCAGATGCGGGCAACTCGAAGACGAGTGTGTCGACTCAGGTCGATCCCGAAATGGTCGACGACACCACTACCGCCATCAAAGCTGTTGATGGATTCTGGCAGTCGCACTGGTCGGAGTACTTCACCGGCTCCTATGATTCGCCTCAGATTCACGACAGCATGGGGTTGGGGTATTACGATGTGTCGAGTTCTGACGCCCCTGTGTGCAACGGCGAGGCGCCGCAGAAATACAACGCCTTCTACTGTGCGCAGGGCGACTATCTCGCGTGGAGTGTCGATTTCATGGACGTGGGATTCAATTGGGTAGGTGATTCATGGGTGTACGTCATAGTGGCCCATGAATGGGGACACGCCGTCCAGGCCAGGTTGAATGCCGAACTCCAGTCCGTGGGCAGCGAGTTGCAGGCCGACTGCCTTGCGGGTGCGGAACTGATGGGTGCCACGAGAGATGGTGCCATTCAGTGGGAGCAAGGTGACACCCAGGAAATCATCAGCGCCTTTCAGAAACTGGGCGATGCCACGCCATGGACCAATCCTTCGGACCACGGCGATGTCGCACAGCGGGAAAGCGCCTTCACCAAGGGGCTGCAGGATGGAGTGACACCCTGTCTCCCGCAGCACACAGCCGGGTGACGGCTGTGCCGATCCCCGCCGAGGGATGAGACCGGCGACGCGCGAGACATCCTGAGCTGAACGGCGTCCGTTCTGCCCGGAAAATGCTTGGACTCCGTGGGGTCCGGCGCGGGACACTCCCATTCCCTGGCCTGCGCGTACTCGCGCGATGACGTCGCCGTGAGCCGAGCGAGGGCGCTCACTCGACCGACCTCTTCCGCCGAAGCACGCGTGGGCCGCCGGACGACCACACGGGATCGGGATGGGATTACCTGAATCGCGCGAGGATGCGCCGCGCAGGGGCGCGGTACTCCTCGCACTGCGTTATTACGGACGGGAGTTGGCCCGGCTCCGGCAGATGGCGCTGCCCGCCATGCTGCTGCCGGCCCTGGGCAACATCGGCCTCAACTACATCGCGCCGCTGGTCGTCGCGAAGCTCGTCGGCCGGATCGCCGACGACTCCGGAATCGGTATCGGCTCCACGCTGCCCTACGTCCTCGGCTTCGCCGGCGTCCTGCTGCTGTCGGAGGGGGTGTGGCGCATCGGCCTGCACTGTCTGAACCGCCTCGACGCCCTCGGCATCGAGCACCTCTACGTGATCGGCATGGACGAACTGTTCGCCAAGGACGCCGCCTTCTTCCACGACAACTTCGCCGGGGCACTGACCAAGCGGGTGCTGAGTTTCGCCTCCCGCTTCGAGGAGTTCGCCGACACCCTGACCTTCAACATCGTGGGCAGCCTGGTGCCGCTGGCGTTCGGCTCGGTGGTGCTGTGGCGCTACGAACCGCTGCTCGTCGTCGGGCTGTTGGTGATGATCGGGCTGACAGCGCTGTGCGTCGCACCGCTCATCCGGCGCCGCCAGGCACTCGTCGACCAGCGAGAGGAGGCCATCGCCCGGGTGTCGGGCCATGTGGCCGACAGCCTCATGAACATGGACACGGTCCGGGCGTTCGCCGCCGAACACCGCGAGGCCGCCGAACACCGTACCCGCGTCGCCAACTCACGCCGCCTCATGCTGAGGGCGTGGGACTACGGCAACCTGCGCATCGACACGCTCGTCGCACCGATGTCCGTCCTGACCAACGTGCTCGGCCTGCTGCTCGCGGTCGCGCTGGGCGGCGGCGAGCACGGCGTCGAGGCCGTCATGGTCGCGTTCACCTACTACACCAACGCGACGAAGATCATGTTCGACTTCAACCAGATCTACCGCCGTCTGGAGCGTTCGATGACGGAGGCCGCACAGTTCACCGAGCTGCTCCTGGTCCGGCCGACCGTGCTCGACCCGGCATCCCCGGAGCCGCTGCTTCCGGTGCCCGCCGACGTCCAATTCGAGCAGGTCACCTTCGCCCACGGGGGCGGAGATCCGCTCTTCGAGAGCCTCGACCTCGCCGTCCGCAGCGGGACGAAGATCGGTCTCGTCGGCCGGTCCGGCGGGGGCAAGACCACGCTGACGCGGCTGCTGCTGCGCATGACGGACATCGACGGAGGCCGGATCCTGATCGGCGGACAGGACATCAGCAGGATGCGCCAGGCCGACCTGCGCGGGCTGATCGCCTATGTGCCGCAGGATCCGGCGATGTTCCACCGCACGCTGCGGGACAACATCGCCTTCGCCCGCCCGGACGCCACGGACGCCGAGATCCGCCGGGCGGCCGAGGCGGCGCACGTCACGGAGTTCGCCGACGCGCTGCCGGACGGCTTCCACACCATGGTGGGCGAGCGCGGCGTCAAGCTCTCCGGCGGCCAGCGCCAACGGGTCGCCCTCGCCCGGGCCATTCTGCGCGACGCGCCGATCCTGCTGCTCGACGAGGCGACCAGCGCCCTGGACTCCGAGAGCGAGGTTCTCGTCCAGGAGGCGCTGTGGCGGCTCATGGAGGGGCGCACAGCGCTCGTGGTGGCGCACCGGCTGAGCACGGTCGCCGGCATGGACCGGCTCATCGTCCTCGACCGCGGACGGATCGTCGAGCAGGGCACGCACCAGGAGCTGCTCGCGACGGACGGCGCCTACGCGAAGCTGTGGCAGCACCAGTCCGGTGGCTTCCTCACGGACGGTTCCGCCGACGAGAGTCCCATCCCCGACAGTCCCGTCACCGACAGCCCCGCCGGCGCCGACCTGCTCTGAACCGAACCGGAGGCCCCGGCGCCAACTGACGTCCCAGTCCGCACGATTGATGATCGCCCTGCCCTTGAGGACTCGTCCGGGTCGTGCGGAACCCGGACAGGCTCCGACCGTGGACGGCGGGTTGGTCCCCGCCGTCCACGCGGTGCGCCGGCGTCGTCCGCCGCCGTCGAGGTCGGCGCGCCGGCGCAGCACCCGCAGCTCGTGGCCGACGAGCCGCATCTCGTACAGCCTGGACGGCTCGTTGGACGTGTAGAGGCAGTACGTACGGGTCCTGTCGTCGGCGACGACGACGAAGGGATCGTGCAGCGGCATGCCGGGAAGCCGCACCAGCTCGGTGTCAGCCACCGTCGAAGAATACGGTCACGCCATACCGGCCGAACCCGGGGTGCCCTTCCCGGCGATCTCGGTGAATCGGTCGAGCAGCGCGTCCAGCCCCACGGTCAGGCCCTCGGGTCCGCCGGGCTCGGCGAGGGTGGGGGCGGCTGCCCGGAGCCCCGGCAGTTCCTGGGGCGGCATGCGGTGCAGGCCGAGGCGGAACGCCGGCTCCTGCTCGTCGGGGTTGTCCACCACGGGCCGCAGCTCCACGGACACATAGCCGAGCAGCCACGCGGTGAAGGCGCGGAAGACGGCCGCCGTGCCGGTGTCGTCGAGCCCGGCCTCCCGGAGCAGGGCGAGCACCCTCTCGTGGTCCTTCAGCACGGCAAGCGGGCGACGCGCGAGCGGCACGGCCAGCATGCGCGTGGTGAGCAGCGGGACCGCCTGGGGGTGGGCGAGGCAGACGTCGTATGTGGCGCGGGCGATCCGGTGGAGTCCGGCCCGCCAGGCGGTCGCGGCGTCGGCCCGGCCCGCTTCGGGTTCGGCCGTCAGATGCTCCTCCAACTCCAGGTACAGCGCTTCGACCAGACCGTCGAGAAGAGCGTCCTTGCTCGCCGCGTACCGGTAGAGCGCCATCGCCTCGACTCCGAGTTCCGCGCCCAGCCGGCGCATGCTCAGCGCGGAGAGGCCTTCGCGGTCCACCAGTGCCAGGGCGGCGGCCAGGACGCGCTCACGGTTGAGCCTGCCGTAGCGGCCGCGGTCGCTGGCGCGACGCCTGGGGGTGGGATCTGAGTCGGTCGCCATTCCGCGTCTCCTCGTGCTGTGACCGTAGGGCCCCTGCGTGGACTACGGCATCCGCATACGACGTAAACACGCTACTCGGATGTAGGGGAAGTCCCTGGCCTTGACTGCATGTCGCTTTCGCCCTAGTCTGTACGTGTACATCGTAAATATACGTAGACAGCTGCCGTAATCCTCTGGTCGGCGCTGGTCTGCCGTCCGATGGTCCGCGGCAGGCCGGCGCCGCGATCCTGCGGTTCCCACGCAGGAAGACCTCATCGAGGAGGGCCAAATGAACCGTCCGCTGCGCATCACGGTGGTCACCACTGCCGGAATCCTCGGCGGTGCGGAACTCTGGCTGCTGGCGCTCCTCGACGCCACAGACCGGCTGGACGTGGACGCGGTGATGCTGGGCGAAGGGCCGCTGGGCGAGCAGTTTCGCCGCCGGGGCATCCCCTGCGTCACGCACCGGACGGGCCGGACCGGAGCGGCGGTCGCGGCCTCCGCGGCATGGTTCGCGCGCCGCTTGCGGGCCGACTCCCCGGACGTGGTCCTCGCCAACGGGATCAAGGCGGCGTGCGTGTGCGGCCCGGCCACGTGGCTCACCGGAGTGCGCTGCGTGTGGGCCAAGCACGACTACACCCACCCCCGTCTGATGAAGCTCCTGGCCGCGCTCATCGACGACTGCATGGCGACGGCGGACGGACTGGTCGCCGCCTCGCGGCATCCCCGAGCCGTCCTCGTACCGTTCCCCGCTCCGGAGGGCACCGCGTTGCCCCGCGAGGCTGCCCGCGAGAATCTGGTACGCCAGGGCGTGCGGCTCAACGGCCACGACGACCCGCTGTTGCTCACCCTCAGCCGGATCGTCGCCAACAAGGGCGTTGACGACGCGATCGAGGCCTTGGCCAAGCCGGGGGGCGAGCGATGGCGGCTGGTCGCGGTCGGCGGCGACGACCCGGCCGAACCGGGCGAGCGCAGCCGGCTCTCGCAGCTGGCCGCCGGCCTGGGAGTGGCCGACCGCGTCGACTTCACGGGCTGGATCGAGGACGCCTGGCGGAGCATCCCCGGCGCCGACGCGGTCGCGGTACTGACCAAGCCCACCCCGGCCATGCCCCATCCGGAGGGGTTCGGCGCCGTCGCACTGGAGGCGATGCGTTCCGGGATCCCGGTGATCGCCACGCCCGGCCCCGTCGCCGACCGGGTCGCGCAGCCGGGTGCGGCACCCGCAGGGGTCGCCGTGCCGCCCAGCGACCCCACCCAAGTGGGCCTGGCGCTGCGGCGCTTGGCGGACCGCGACACCCGCCTCGCCATGGGCGCGGTGGGGCAGCGGCTGACCGCTTCCCATCCGGGCCCGGCCGAGTGCGCCGGACGGCTGGCACAGATCCTGTCCGAGGCCGCGCGGCTGCCCGGTGCGGGGCTCACCGGGACCGCGCCCGTCTCCGTGGTGACCACCGTGCTCAACGAGGCCGCCGCGATCGACCGGCTGCTCGGCCTGCTGGCTCCTCAACTGGCCGAGGACGGCGACGAGATCGTCGTCGTCGACGGCGGCTCGAGCGACGACACGACCGAGCGGGTCGAGGCATGGACGGCGAAGGACGCCCGGATCCGCCTGCTCCGGCTCCCCGGCGCGGGCATATCGGCCGGCCGCAACGCCGGCGTGAACGCGGCGCTCAATTCGCTGATCGCCTGCACCGACGCGGGCTGCTACCCCGATCCGGACTGGCTGGACCGGCTGCGGGCCGCGGCGGCGGAGCCCGTCCCGGCCGACCTCATCACCGGCGTCTACCGGGCGGACGGCCATGGAGCAGCCGCGCGGGCGATGTCGGCGGTGAGCTATCCAGTGCCCGAGGAGGCCCGTCATCCCGGACCCTGGACCCGCGTGTACTGTCGGCTCTTCGGCCGGGGACTCGACGCGACCATGCCCACCGGGCGTTCGATGGCCTTCTCCCGCGCCGCCTGGCAGGACGCCGGGGGTTTCCCCGAACACCTGCGGACCGCGGAGGACGTGCTCTTCGGCCGCGCCGTGTTCGCGGCCGGCCGCCGGGCGATCCTGGCCACCTCCGCCGAGGTGAGCTGGGAGCAGCGGCCGACGCTGCGTCAGACAGTGGCGATGTACTACCGATACGGCGAGGGCGACGGCCGCTCGGCGGACCCGCGCCTGTGGGGACGGGACACGGTCCGGGCGTTCGCCTACGCCGGCGCCCTTGCCTCGGTGGTGACGGGCCGGCACGCCCGGTCCGTGGCCACCACCGCGTTCGCGGCCTATGTGTCGCTGCCGCTCATCCGGGCCGTCCGCCGACGCGACTGGACGGCGCTGCCCCTCATCCCCTTCGCCGCGGCCGTGCGCGACCTCGCCAAGGCGGCGGGGGCCGGGCGTGGGCTGGCCGGTCGGGTGAGAGCGGGCTGCGCCCCTGCCGACGATCGGGATCCGGGAGGCACACGGTGAGTCACGTCGGCACGGCCAGGCGAGCGCTCGTGCTGATGTACCACGGCGTCGGCAGCCGGCCCGCCCGCCAGGACCCCTTCTGCTTGTTCGTTCCGCCGGACACGCTGCACCGACAGCTGCGAGGGCTCCTCGACCGAGGGTGGACACCCCTGACGCTCGGCCGGTACCTGCGCGGTGCCTTCCCCCGGCGCAGCGTGCTGGTGACCTTCGACGACGGCTATCAGGCCCTGCTGGACGAGGGGCTGCCGGTCCTGCGCAGGCTGGGGTTCCCGGCCACCGCCTTCGTGCTCAGCGGCGTACTCGGGGGCACCTCCACCTGGATGGCCGAGATGCCGGACGAGCCCCTGCTCGACGCCGACGGAGTGCGCGCGCTGGCCGATGCGGGGCTGGACGTCGAATGCCACGGATGGGATCACAGAGACCTGGCGAACGCCGACCGCGCGACCCTCGCCCGCAACCTGTCGGATGCCGCGGCGGCGCTGGCCGACATCACCGGCAGACGCGCCCGCGCCTTCGCCTACCCCTACGGAACGCACGACGCTGCCGCCCGCAGCGCGGTGGCCGAAGCCGGCTTCGAGATCGCGTTCAGCGTGCACGAGGGTGCCGGGCGCTACGCCGTCCCGCGCGTCGACATCAACGCCACCGAGGTCGCCGCGACCTTCCGCGTGAAGACCTGGCGAGGCTACCCCGCCGTCCGCCGGATGTCCCGGGCGGTGCCGTCGCTGCGCCCGGCCCTGCACTCGCTGATCGGCTGCGCCCAGCGGCCGTGATCAAGTTCATGCATGCCGGGCGTCGATCCTCGCACGGTCCTGCCCTGGAGTGCCCGCGGCCCAGACATGCCGGGCGTCGTCGTACACGGTGTACATGCGCCCGACGACCTGCCGCACGTCGTGGTGGCGGCGGACATGTGCCCGGGCCTCCTCGCCGAGTGCACGGCTGGTCGTCGGATCGGCCAGCAGGCGTGCCACCGCGACTGCGAGCGCACCGGGTTCCTCCAACGGCACGACCGCGTACGGCACATGACGGGGCGGGAGGAATTCCCGCGCTCCCGGCACATCGGTGACGACGACGGGGCGGGAGCAGGCCATGGCCTCCAGCGGGGCGAGCGCCATCCCCGCTTCCCAGCGAGAGGCCAGCACCACGACATCAGCCGCGAGATACCAGTCGCGGGGGTCGGCGACGGCTCCGGTGAAGCGGACGGTCGACGATGCCCGCGCCGCCAGGACCGTACGGTCCGGCCCGCCTCCGACGAGTACCAGTCGCGCCCGCGGAGTCACGGCCTCGACCTCGACCCAGGCGTCGAGCAGCACGTCCTGCCCCTTCTGACGGCAAAGACGCGCCACACACACGGCCAGTGGCCCGGCGCGGGGGATGCCGAGCCGGTGCCGCGCGGTCCTGTGCGCGGAGGGTTCCGGCGGGTCGAGCCACTCGAGGTCGACCCCATTGCGTACGACGGTGTACCGGCACCGGATGCCGGCGGCCACCCCGTGGGCGCGCTCGCCCTCGCTGACGCACACCACTTGGTGCGCCCAGCGCGCTCCCGCCCTCTCCCACTGCACAGTGGCCGTCCGCAGGGCGGCGGGCACGGCGTCGAAGGACCAGGCATGCGGCTGGTAGACGGTGGGGAGGCGCCCGCGTATCGCCATGCGGCCCGCGAGACCTGCTTTCGCGCTGTGCAGATGCACCACGTCCGGACGCACCATGCCCACGATGTGCCCCACTCCGGCCACTTCGCGCCAGAGCGCCGGGCCGGGGGAGCGTACGGCGTCCCACTGCACCACTCGGGCCCCGCACTGTCCGGCCGTCCGGGGCAGTGTGCCGGCCATGGGACATGCCACGACCACCCGGTCACCGCGCGCGCACTGCCCGGCGGCCAGGTCCGTGACCACTCGGGCGACGCCGGCCTCGCTCGACTGCGCAATGTGCAGAATGGTCCGCCTCACGGCGCCACGCCCTTCTGTGCCAATACCCGCAGCGGTCTTGTGACCCGCCGTGCCACGGTGCCGCTGAAGCGGACCGCCTCGGCGACGGCGGGCACGGGATCGTCCCGGCTCAGCCAGGCCCGCTCTAGGTTGTGCCGGGGCAGGGCCGCCGGAAGTCGGCGGTCGCGCCAAGCGGTCACCGTGGCCGACACCGCGTCCAGATTGCCCACGATGAAGCCCCGGCCGTGGATCTGCGCCTCGTCCGGAAAGCGGTGGCCGGTCAGGTCCAGATAGAGCGCCCGGACAACGTCCAGTCCCCGCGCGGTGCTGAAGAGCCGGAACTGCTGTCCGAAGCGAGGGTTGAAGTCCACCAGCTTGTAGCGGCTGTCGCGCCGGTCGAACCGCCAGTCGAGGTCGGCGATCCCGCAGTAGCCGATCGCACGGCACAGTTCGCCGGCGAGAGTCGAGAGGGCGGCGTTGGGCCGGGCCCAGGCTCTGGTGGTGAGGCCCGTCCTGGGGGGCCAGGAGCGGAACTTGTGGCCGGTGAAGACGAGTCGGGGGATGCCGCCTGCGCTGCAGTACAGGTGGGTGAACCATTCCTCCGCGATCTCGAGGGGGATGTACTCCTGCACGATGACGGAGGGGGACTCGGTCGCCCCGCATCTGGCGAGCAACTCGTCCTCGTCGTGCACGACGGTGGTGTGGCCCATGGCGGAGCCGTTGAGCTTGGTGAACGCCTCCCGGTCTTTCAGGACTACCGGGAAGCCCCACTCACGACTGACCGAGACCAACTCGGTCCGGTCGGCCGGGGATCGGGTCCGGGGAGTCGGCACCCCGTGCTCCTGGCAGATCTGGTGCAGTCCCTCCTTGCTGGCCAGCCTGCGGGGGAGCGTGGGCGGCACGGGAGGCAGTACGAACCATTCGGCCAGGCGATCGGCGTTCTCCCCCAGCAGCACGGCGGCCTCGTCACCCTCCGCGACGGCGACCGTGGGGCGCCCGATCTGTCGGCCGATCTGCAGGAGTGCCGCGACGAGTTCCTCCGGATCCTCCGCACCGGTCGTCGGGTGGACGAAGCGGCCGGCGAGATGGCGGGAGAGGGCGGTCGGGGTGAAGCGGTCCTCGACCATGGCGTACGTGGGGACGCCTGTGCGACCCAGGGTGCGTACGACCGCCAGCCCGCCGTGGAGCTGGGGGAAGCGCCCCAACTTGACGAGCAGTGCCGGTACTTGGTCGCTCATGGGGGCTCCTGTCAGCAGGCGCCGGTTCGGCGCACCACTGCGGAAGGGGTCCGCAGCAGGATGGACAGGTCCAGGGCGGGCGACCAGTTCTCGACGTAGCTCACGTCGAGCCGGTCGCGCTCCTCGGTCGGCAGGCAGGAGCGGCCACTGACCTGCCACAGCCCGCTCATTCCCGGCTTCACCAGAAGGCGGTGACTGCCGTCCTCGCTCAGGGCGGCGACCTCGTCCTTCACCAGTGGCCTCGGACCGACGAGGGACATATGGCCCGCCACCACGTTGAACAGCTGCGGCAGCTCGTCCAGTGAGGACGAGCGCAGGAATGCCCCTGCTCCGGTGATGCGCGGATCGTCAGTGATCTTGAAGTACCGGTCGCTGCCGTAGCGGTTGAGATGGGCGAACTCGGCTTTGCGCCGATCCGCACCACGGTGCATCGTCCGGAACTTCAGAAGCGTGAATTCACGGCTGTCGCGCCCGATTCTGCGCTCCCGGAAGAACGCGGGTCCTGGGCTGTCGAGCCGTACCCAGGCGGCGATGGCCACCATCAGCGGAGCCAGCAGCAGGATGCCGATCAGGGCCAGCAGACGATCGGTCAGCTCTTTGGGGACGCGGGGCAGCGGGGGGAGTCCGGGTGCTCGCAGCTGCAGCAGGGGCACGCCGGCGACCGGACGCAGAACCAGCCTGCGGGCCGTGACATCTGCGAGGACCGGCGCCAGCATCAGGTCGACGCCCACTGCCCACAGCTCCCAGGACAGCCGCCGCAGCCTCTCGGCGCCCAGGTCGGGGCCCGGCAGTGCGATGACCGCGTCACAGCCGGATCGTCGGACCGCGCTGAGCAGGTCGACGCCATCGCCCTCGGGGGCCGCACGGCCGGTGCGGCAGACGCCGACGATCTGAGGCCTGGGGTCGTGCCCTCTGCGCAGTGCCGCGGTCAACTCGACCGCGGACTCGACGGGTCCGAGCACGAGGACACGACAGGGGCTGCGGCCCCGGCCCCCGCCGGTGCGCATCCTCGCCTGCCGGAGTTGGCGAAGCCCGAGCGTCATCCCGGCGGCGAGCGGCACGGCGATCAACGCGTCGTGCAGCAGCTCGTCGCGCGGTGCCCACCACCATGCGGCGCCGGCCACGGCGCAGGCCGCGCAGGCCGCCCGCAGAACCCGGCGGAAGCACTCCGCGTCGGCATCGGGCCCGTACGCCCGCTGTGACGCCAGCAGCAGGAGCCACAGCGGGACGAGCACGGCAGGGACCAACCAGCGGTGGAAGAGCAGATACACACCGCCCGCGGCGGCGGCAGCGGCGACCGTGTCGGCCACGAGCAGGACCGGCACCGAAGAACCGCGTCGGCGACGCCTGCGCGTCCTTCCCGCGCTCTTCGCCGGTCGGGTGCTGGTCGTATCGCTTACGACGACCACGGCTCGCTACCTCACCTCTCGGACCGTCTTGATTGCCCTATCGCGTATGTTTACGATGTATATATACATACGCCCCATATCGGGCAATAGTCAAGAAGTCGTCGATGGGAAGGGCCCGCACGCCATGAAGCCTTCAGCCCACGCCAAAGTCGCCGTCGTCGGAGCGGGCCCCTATGGGCTCGCCGTCGCCGCCCACCTCCAGGCCCGCCGAGTGCCGTACCGGATCTTCGGCGAACCGATGGAGGGCTGGCGCTCGCACATGCCGCGCGAGATGTACCTCAAGTCGTCCCCGTTCTCCTCGTCGATCTCCGCCCCCGAGCCCGGGTACGGGCTCGGCGAATTCCGGGCCCAGGAAGGGCGCCACCCGGGCCGCGAGCGGGAACCGGTGCCGCTGCCCGAATTCGTCCGCTACGGGCTCTGGTTCCAGCAGAACTGCGCCCCTGAGCTGGAGCGGACCGCGGTGCGCCGCATCGACCGCCCCCCGGACGGCCGCTTCCGGGTCGCGCTGGCCTCCGGGGAGGAATTCACCGTTCCCGCTGTCGTCGTCGCCACCGGAGTCAACCCCTTCACGTACGTCCCGCGCGAGTTGACCGGGCTGCAGCGGGAGGACGGCCTTGTCTCCCACACGGCGGATCACACCGACCTGTCGGTGTTCGCGGGCAAGCGAGTGGTCGTGGTGGGAGGCGGGCAGTCCGCCCTGGAGACCGCGGCTCTGCTGCACGAGACGGGAGCGCAGCCCACCGTGGTCGCCCGCACCCGTCCGTCCTTCGGTCCTCCCCCCGAGGCCGACTGGGCCAAGGACCGTTCGCTGCACGCCCGGCTGCTGTGGCCGGAGGCCGTGATGGGTACCGGGTGGCCGCTGGTGGTCTGCAGTCGCGGCCCCGGGGCCATCCGGCACATGCCGGCCCGTATCCGTGCCCACCTGCTGCGCACGGTCCTCGGGCCGTCCGGTGCATGGTGGCTGCGGGAGCGCGTGCAGGGCACCGTCCCGGTGCTGTCCGGCCGCAGCCTCCACTCGGCGGCGCGTCGGAACGGCGGGGTGCTGCTGAAGGTGCGCAATGCGGGCGGAGACGTGGAGACCCTCTACGCCGACCACGTCATCGCGGGAACCGGATACCTGGTCGACATCGACAGGGTGGAGCTGCTGAGCCCCGAGTTGGGACGGGCGGTGCGCAAGTGCGCCGCCGATCCGCCCCAGTTGGCCGGTGCGCCGCAGCTGTCCGCCGACTTCCAGGCATCGGTGCCGGGTCTGTACTTCGCGGGCCTGGCCGCCGCACCCACCTTCGGACCGCTGCTGCGTTTCGTGTGCGGCACGGGATTCACCGCCCGGCGGATCAGCGCCGCACTGGCAGCCGGCAACGGATACCGGTGACCGACCGCCGTGCGGGTGTTCCGGGTTGACTCCGGGCCCGCACGGCGCGAAGATATATGTATACGTCGTAAATATACGACTTGGCCACGGCGGTGATCGGGGATGTGGCTCGACGCACTGCTCCTGGCGTCCCGACTACCGAGTGACTGGCGATCATGAGTGCTCCCGTCGAGGACTACGCCCTCATCAGCGACCTGGAGACCGCGGCCATGGTCGGCAGGGACGGTTCTGTCGACTGGCTCTGTCTGCCCCGCTTCGACTCGCCGGCCTGTCTGGCCGCGCTGCTGGGCACGGAGGACAACGGCTTCTGGCGGGTCGCCCCCGTGGCCCGCGGGCGCTGCACCCAGCGGACCTACCGGCCCGACACACTGGTCC
The DNA here is from genome assembly GCF_058267695.1 of Streptomyces sp. DF42. Classification (NCBI taxonomy): domain Bacteria; kingdom Bacillati; phylum Actinomycetota; class Actinomycetes; order Kitasatosporales; family Streptomycetaceae; genus Streptomyces; species Streptomyces sp. DF42. The sequence goes on from NZ_CM177859.1 coordinate 8,909,338, forward strand.
TGGACACCCGGTGGCAGACCCCGACAGGAACCGTACGGGTCACCGACTTCATGCCGCCCCGCGCCCAACTTCCCTGCCTGGTCAGGGTGGTCGAGGGACTCTCCGGCACCGTCTCTCTGCGCAGCGAGCTGCGGCTGCGCTTCCACCAGGGCCGGGTGGTGCCCTGGATCCGGGCCGTCGACCAGTGCACGGTGGCGGTCGCCGGCCCGGACGCCGTCTGGCTGGACGCCGACGGCCCGGTACGAGCGCTCGACCGCGCGGACTCCCTGGTGTACGACTTCACCGTCGCGGCCGGCCGACGCCTGGCACTGACGCTCGTATGGTCGCCGTCCCATCTGCCGGAGTCACCAGCGCCGCTGAGCGTCCCGGCCGAGACGCTGCTGAAGGAGACCGCCGACTTCTGGCGGCGCTGGAGCGCTCAGTGCCGCTACACCGGACCGTGGCGGGACGCCGTGGTGCGCTCCCTGATCACGCTGAAGGCGCTCACCTACGCACCCACGGGCGGCATCGTCGCCGCGCCGACGACGTCGCTGCCCGGATGCATCGGCGGCGAGCGCAACTGGGACCACCGCTACTGCTGGCTGCGCGATTCCACCCTGACCCTGAACTGTCTGCTGCGCAGCAGTTACCGCGACGAGGCGAAGGCCTGGCTGGACTGGCTGGTCCGGGCCATCGCGGGCGACCCCGCCGACCTGCAGACCGTGTACGGCGTCGGCGGACAGCGCCTGCTGCCGGAGACCGAGGCGCCGTGGCTGCCCGGCTTCGAGGGATCGCGGCCCGTCCGGTTCGGCAACTCCGCGATGAACCAGCTCCAGTTGGACGTCTACGGCGAGGTCCTGGACGCCCTCTGTCTGTCGCTGCGGGCCGGGATCCCCATGCCCGCCCATGTGTGGAGCCTGGTGGAGGCGATGATGGGTTATCTGCAGCGCCACTGGCGGGACCCTGACCAGGGGCTGTGGCAGGTGCGTGGGCCGGGACGGCAGTTCGTCCACTCCAAGGTCATGGCTTGGGTGGCCGCCGACCGTGCCCTGCGGATGGGGGAGTTGCTCGGCCGCAACGGCTCCTCGGGGGAGTGGTCCGCGATGCGCGATGAGGTGCATCGCCAGGTGTGCCGGGAGGGATGGGACGCTCGGCAGCGGACGTTCGTGCAGACCTACGGCTCCTCCGCCCTGGACGCCTCGGCCCTGCTGATGCCCCGGCTCGGCTTCCTGCCGGCCTGGGACGAGCGGGTGCGCGGAACCGTCCGCGCCATGCGGAGACTGAGCCACGGCGGCTTCGTACGGCGGTACGCGACGAGCGGCGACGGTGCCCCCGGGGACGGCGTGCCGGGCACCGAAGGCACGTTCGTGGCGTGCTCCTTCTGGTATGCCGACGCCCTCGCCGCGACCGGCCACGCGGCACAGGCCCGGGAGGTCTTCGAGCGGGTGCTCGCCGTCCGCAACGACGTCGGCCTGCTCTCGGAACAGTGGGATCCGGACGTCGGCCGCCAACTGGGCAACGCCCCGGAGGCGTTCAGTCATATCGCCCTGGTGGAGACGGCGTTCGCGCTCAGCGCTTCGGGTTCGGACGGCTCGCGACGCCCGCGTAACCGTCCGGTTTGAGCTGCTCGAACCGCCACGCGTCCCGGCACATGTCCGTCAGGTCCCGGGTGGGCCGCCAGCCCCAGTCAAGCGCCACGGCGCTCGCGTCGACGACGAGTTCGGCCACGTCCCCGGGACGGCGGGGCTCGATGTCGTACGGAATCGTCCTGCCGCTCGCCTCGGAGAACGCGGCGACGACCTCCAGTACCGAAGTGCCCCGGCCTGCACCCAGGTTGTACACGTGCAGGCCCGGTGCGTCGCCGAAGTGGTCGAGCGCGACGCGGTGTGCCTCGACCGCGTCCACGACATGAAGGTAGTCCCGGACCGCGGTGCCGTCGTCCGTGGGGTAGTCCCCGCCGAAGATGCTGAGCCGAGCCTGTCGGCCGATGGCCACCTGGGCGAGATAAGGCATCAGGTCGTCGGGGTTGCCGGGGGGATCCTCGCCGAGCAGCCCGCTGGGGTGTGCGCCGGTCGGGTTGCTGTAGCGCAGACACAGCACGGAGTACTCGGGGTGCAGGCGGCAGACGTCGGCGAGGATCTGCTCGCACAGCCACTTGGAAACCGCGTACGGATTGGTGGGCCGAGCGGGGGTGCGCTCGTCGAGCGGCCCGGGTCCGGCATCGCCGTAGATCGAGCAGCTGGACGAGTAGACGAGCTGGTGCACCTCGTGGTCGTGCATGGTGCGCAGCAGGGCCGTCGTGCCGCCGACATTCGTGTCGTAGTACTCGACGGGTATCCGGGTCGACGGCCCCGTGGCCTTGACGCCGGCACAGTGCATCACGGCGTCCACGGGGTGCCGGTCGAAGACGGCGGACAGGGCCCACCGGTCACGGATGTCCAGCTCGTAGACGGCGCCCACGAAGCGGCCGGCGATGCGTTCCACACGGGGGAGGACATGCGGGGTGCTGTTGGAGTAGTCGTCGACCACAATCACCTCGTAGCCGTGGTCGAGCAGTTCGACGCAGGCGTGGCTGCCGAGGAAACCGGCTCCGCCGGTCACGAGGATCGTCGACGGAGGGCCCGGCGGCGGGCGATCCGCCGGTGTTCGCGCCGCTGGGGACGGCACCACTGAGACCGGCTCGCTCCGTGTCATGGCACCAGGCTCCCGACTGCGACCGCCAGTACGTTTACGTTGTATGTATACGACTTTTACCCCTTTGTGCGTAGGTGTCAAGAGGGAGGGTCGCGCCGAGGACATTCATGCTTGCTCCCGCGTGAACCGGTCGAGCAGGGCGTCCAGCCCGGCGGCCAGGCCGTCCGGTCCGACCCGCTCGGCGAGCGCGGTGGCGGTCTCGCGGAGCGTGGGCGTCTCGTGGGCCGACAAGCGGTGCAGTCCGAGACGGAATGCCGGATCCGGTTCGTCGGGGTCGTCCACCGCGGGGCGCAGCTCCACGGACACATAACCGAGGAGCCAGGCGGTGATCGCCTGGAAGGCGGTGGCGCTGCGGACGTCGTCGAGCCCGGCGTCGCGCAGCAGCCGGAGCACCCTCTCGTGGTCCCGCAGGACGGCGGTCGGCCGCCAGGTCGGCGGGGCCGCCGGCACGCGCGTGGTGAGCAGCGGGACGGCATGCGGGTGGGCGAGGCAGATGTCGTACGTCGTGCGGGCGATTCGGTGGAGTTCGGCGCGCCAGGCGGGCGTGCCGGGTGTCGCGCCCGGGCGGTCCTCGGTGATCAGGCGTTCCTCGAGTTCGCGATACAGGGCATCGACCAGGCCGTCCAGCAGGGCTTCCTTGCTCGAGGCGTACCGGTAGAGCGACATCGCCTCCACGCCGAGCTCGGTGCCGAGGCGGCGCATGCTCAGTGACGGGAGGCCCTCGCGGTCCACCAGGTCAAGCGCGGCGGTCCGTACGCGTTCGTGGCTGAGCCGGCCGGGGCGCCCGCGATCGCCGGCGCGGAGGGCCGGGCCGTCGGCCCTAGAGCCATTCGCCATCCCGGGCCTCCTCCAGCGGCCACCGCCCTGGTGCAGAGCCTTTGCCTTGACGGTATGTACCTTTCACTGTAGGTTGTACGTTTACATCGTAAATATACCAGATGGACGACTCGGGACCTCTGGTCGTCCTGTCGCTTCCCTCCTCCCGCTTGGCCATTCGTGCATATAGGAGCAAAGTGGGCGTATACGACGTAAGTTTACCGGTTTGCAGATGAGCTCCGGCGCAGTCCACACCGTGACCGCATGAACAAGTCGCTCGAGGATGTTCGATGAAATTGAGCGCCCTTATCAGGAAGCCTCGCGGTCCGCTGGTCCTCTTGGCCATTGCGGTCGCTGTCATCCCTTTGATCATCACGCTCGCAGTGGCGCCCCGAGCGACCGTCGGGCGGGCGGCCTCGGGTTTCCCCCTGAGCCCGGGCACGGAAGCGACTCCGCCCGCACCGCCGGTTCCGAGGAAGGAACTGGTGCCGGTGCGCAGCGACGCGGTTCCGGCGACCCCGGTGAAGCGGGGCGACCGGGTCGCGCTGAGGCAGCTGATCATCGCGACCGATGCCCGGGACTACGGCCTGCCGGGATGGCGGGCGATCCTGGACCGGATAGGCACGCCCTACGACATCCTGTTGACGAAGAACGAGCGGTTCGACGCGCACACGCTGGTACGCCCGGACGGCACCGGCAGATACAACGCCATCCTGCTGTCCAACAGCACACTGACCGATGCCGCGGGTGCGAGCACCGTCACGAATGCGGAGTGGGACGTCCTGTGGGCCTACGAACGCACCTACAAGGTGCGGCAGGCCTCCTTGAACGCCGCCGCGGTCGGCTCCCCCTGCCTGCGTCCCGAATCCGAGGGGCCGATAGGCACCGCGCCGGTCGATGTCGGGCTGACCGACAGCGGCCGGAAGATCTTCGACTACCTCGCACCCGGCCTGCGCATCCCGCTGATCAACAGCTACGTGTACCGCTCGACGCCGAAGGCGGGCTGCCGTGCGCAATCACTCCTGACCCTCGGCTCCTCGGTCGTCGGCTCGCTCTCCAGCACGGACGGCCGGGAGGAGCTCGGCGTGGGATTCGCCGTCGGGCCCGATGACGTGGCGGGTGACCTGCTCGGCTTCGGGCTGGTCCGGTGGGCTACGAGGGGCGTCTTCCTCGGCGAGCAGCGACACTGGCTCAACGTCGACATCGACGACTGGTTCCTCACCACGCTGCACGGTACGTCCACAGCGCGCGGCCCGGCCGCGAAGTTCCGCCTGACGGGCCCGGAAGCACTGGTACTCAGCCGGGAGCAGGCCGAGTTCGGGCGCCGGTATTCACTCGCCGCGGGTTTCAAGCTCAACCTTGCCTACAACGGCAGCCTGCTGAACCCGGCCGCACCGGCGATGTGCCATCCCGGGAAGACGCCGGACGGACTGACGAGTTACAGCCGCTGTCTGAAGGACCAATTCCGTTGGATCAGCCACACGTTGACCCATCCCGCGATGAACACGACATCGTACGACCGCAATTACCACGAGATCCAGGACAACCTCACCAGGGCAGCGGCGATCGGTCTCCAGGTGCCCACAACGGTGCTCAAGCCCCCGGAGTACTCAGGGCTCGGTGCATATCCCACCCGAGCGAACTCACCGACCGCGCCGGTCGTCGACCACGGTCTCAAAGCCTCCAACAGGGCACTGCTCCAAGCGGCGAGTGATCTCGGTGTCAAATACCTGCACGGCGACCTGTCCTTCCCCAGCCACAAGCCCGGCTGCTTCAACTGCGGCATCCGCCACCCACTGCAGCCGGACGTCATGGTGGTTCCGGACTGGCCGGTCGACATCGCCTTCGAGGCGACCACGCCCCGAGAGCAGGTGGAGAACTACTACCCCCACTCGAACGGCAAGAAGAACACGGCGAGTTATTACAAGAAGGCCATCGAACACGAGGCCGACCTGGCTCTGGTGCATCTGATGACCGGATCGGTCTACGCTCACACCCTCCACCAGGGCAACGCGCATCAGTACGCGCCCGGCAGGTGTCTCGTCTTCGACTGGTTGCAGGCCCTGCTGGCCAAGTACAGCGCGTACTTCCGGGTTCCGCTGGAAAATCCCGACTGGCTCACCCTCGCGCAGTACGTCGAAGCCCGAACCAGTCATTTCGCCGAGCTCAAGAGCCATGAGGACGCCATATGGAACCGGGTCACGAACGCCATCACATACACCCCGACCGCCCACGGTTCCCTGTTCATCACCGGCGTTGCGACCAGGCCCGCGACCGACTCCGACCAGCACGGTCCGGATGAGGCGGAGCGATACGGCTCCGACACCGTCTCCCGGCTCGGTCTGAGCAAGGGCGACACCGTGACCCTCACTGCGAGGCCGCGATGACCATTCCGGTACGGGTGAATCGAGGCCGGGGCCGCCCCGGGCAGGACGGCGGTCCTCGATATGCGGACCTGGCTCCCGACCGCGCGGGCCGGTCGCTGCGTGTCCTGCTGGTCGCCGAGGGCACCTACCCCTACCACCCCGGCGGGGTGAGTCTGTGGTGCGACCAGATCATCCGGGGCATGCCGCAGAATTCGTTCACCGTCGTGGCGCTCACCGTGGACGGCACGGAACCAAGCGTCTGGCCCACTCCCGACAACCTCACCGAGGTCGTCAACCTGCCGATGTGGGCCCCGCCGAAGCCCTCCTGCGGCCGCCCACCGGAGTCGGTCGTCGAAGCCCACGAGAACTTCCTGCGGATCCTGATGCGTCCTCCCGTGCAGGACCCGGACCACGACCGTCGGCTTGCAGAATCATTCTTGTTCATGGCGCGGGCCCTGTACGACTACGCCCAAGTCGGCGATGTCCGAACGGTGTTCGTCTCCAATGACGCGCTGGACCGGATGGCGCGGGCGTGGCAGGAGGCCAACGGCGACGGTCCGGCCGACGCGGCCGGGCACGGCGGCCCGCTCTCCCTGTACGACGCGTTCACCGCGGCCGACCTCATGGAGCACGCACTGCGCCCGCTCTCCCGCCCCCCGATCGCCGCGGACGTGTGTCACACCGCGATGTGCGGGTCCAGTGTCCTCGTCGGCCTGACCAGCAAATGGGCATACGGCACTCCGATGGTGATGTCCGAACACGGCGTCTATCTCCGGGAGCGGTACATGGAGATGCTCCGCGAACCGCATCCGGACGCAGGCCAGTTGCTCATGCTCCGGTTCTGCCGTGCGATGACGGTGGCGGCCTACCGCGCCGTCGACGTGCTGGCCCCGCATTCCCAGTACAACCGGCGCTGGCAGTTGTACGGCGGAGCCGACCCGGCCCGCATCCGGACCATGTACAACGGCATCGACCCGGCCGACTACCCGGTGGCCGAGGGGGAGCCGGACGTCCCGACGATCGTGTTCGTGGGACGGATCGACCCGCTGAAGGACCTGCACACCCTGATCAGGTCGTTCGCCCTGGTGAGGCGCGAGGTTCCCGAAGCCCGACTGCGTATTTTCGGTCCGGTCCCGAGGGAGAACAAGAACTACCACGCGAGCTGTCTGGCGCTGGTCGAGGAGCTGGGGCTGTCGGGCGCCGCGGTGTTCGAGGGCAGGGTGCCTCGTCAGGTGGACGCCTACCAGGCCGGCCATCTGACCGTGCTGACCAGCGTGTCGGAGGGATTCCCGTACACCGTCGTGGAGTCGATGTCCACGGGACGGCCGCAGGTCTGCACCAGCGTCGGCGGTGTCTCGGAGGCGGTCGGGGATGCGGGGATCCTCGTGCCGCCCGGCGATCAGGCCGCCGTGGCAGAGGCATGCGTGCGGCTGCTCCGTGACCCCGCACTGCGGCGCCGCCTGGGCACCGCCGCGCGGGCGCGGGTGCTGGAGAAGTTCACGCTGGCGCAGTGGAACGACGGCTACCGCCAGATGTACGACGACCTGGTGCCCGACCCGCGTTCCGAAATCCGCCGTACTGCGGACCCGGAGAGGATGGCGATCCCATGAAACGGGTCAACGGGTATGCGAACCCCGGCGGGTCGGGCCGTGCCGACCCGGTCGGGCAGCTGACGGCGACACTGGCGCCGATCCCGCCGGTCGTGGTCGACGAGCTCCACACGGCCACCCTGCTCGAACGCCAGGGGGTGACCGACCAGGATGCCCTTGACACGTACGGCCGCGAGGATGTCTTCGCGCTGGCCGGGGAGGTGTTCCGGCGTCTGCCCGCCCGCACGGCCCCGTCCCCGGGTGAAACGTCCGCGCATCAGCCGCGACGGCTGGTACTGCTGACGCACGGCCTGCTCTACGCGGCACCCGGCGCGGTGTATCCGGCGCTGCTCGTCGCCATCGGTGAGCCCGCGCTGGTGCGCGGAATGCTGATGGCCACCTCCCTGGGCTGGATCTGGGGCATGGGCACGAGTGTTGCCGCCTACCGGCTGCTGGGGCAGGGATACCCGCAGTCGGCTGCGCGGCTGTGGCGTTGGCTGGGCGTCATCGGACTGGGCATGGCGGTGGCGGACGCCACCGTGCTCGCGGCCACCGGCGAAGGGGCAGCAGGGCTGGTCGCATTCGTCGTACTGCAGATGAGTTTCCAGCTCACGTCCGGCGTGCTGGTCTTCTACCGCATGGAGTGGTGCCTTGCGGTGATCGCGTTGCCCCTGTTCGTCGCCGGCGGGACCTACCTCGCTCACGGGTACGACGCCGGCCGTGCGACAGCCGTGCTGATCACGGGCGTCGGCTCATGCGCGCTGTCGGCGGGAGTGGCATGGTGGGCCACTGGACCGGCGAGGCAGCCGCGTGACCGGGCACAGCCGGCCCCCTTTGCCTCCGCGCTGTTCTCCGTGCTGCCCTGCATCGGCTACGCGATGCTGTCCGCAACGTTCCTGCTGTACAACACCGTCCCCTTCGTGACGGCGCCGCTGGACCTCGCCCTCGCGATGGCTCCGCTGGTGCTGGGCATGGGAACCGTGGAATGGCGCACGCACAGGTTCAACCTCGAGGCCGTCGAGCTGGTGCAGCGTGCACGAACGACCACCGATTTCCAGCACCGTGTGTGGCGCCTGCTGCTGCGCGAGATGTTGCTGTGCATCCTGGTTGTGGCATCTCTCGGCAGCCTCTTGCTCGTATCCCTTTCCGTGGCCGGGCATCTCACCCCGCGAGGCGGGCTGCTCCTCGGTGCGTATCTGATGCTCGGCGGAGCCTATTTCATCGGCTTCATCACGGCCAATCATGGCCACTTCCGCTCGATTCTGGAAATCACGGGGACGGTGCTCGTACTGAACATCGCCGCCACGATTTCGCTGTCCCATTATTTCGCACCCTATGGGGAGGTGCCGATCTTCCTGGCGAGCTGTGCCGTTCTGCTCACGCTGCTGCTGTTGGCTCTGCGGCTGAACATCGGAGATGTCCATCACTACAGGTGATCCGGAGCAGACTTCATTTCCAAGGAGGCCATGTCATGCATGTCGTGATCCTCGCAGGGGGCCGTGGGGTGCGCCTCAGGCCCTACACCACCGCACTCCCCAAGCCGCTGATGCCGATCGGGGGCGAGTACGCCATCATCGACATCATCCTGCAGCAGCTCCGGGCCCAGGGTTTTCGGCGGGTGACGCTCGCGGTGGGGCACCTCAGCTCACTGATCCGCGCATTCGTCGGCGACGGAGCACGCTGGGGCGTGACGGCCGACTATGCGGAAGAGGACCAGCCGCTGTCCACCATCGGACCGCTGTTCAATTTCCTCGACCGGCTGCCCGAGCATTTTCTGGTGATGAACGGCGACATTCTCACCGACCTCGATTACGCCTCGCTCCTGAGGGGCCACGAGAGGTCGGGTGCGCCCCTGACCATCGCCAGTTACCAGCGCAAGGTCAAAATCGACTTCGGCACGCTGGAGACGATCGGCGACCGCCTCGTCAGGTTCAGCGAGAAGCCGACGCTGTCCTACGGAGTCAGCATGGGCGTGTACGCCATTTCCGGCAGGACGCTCGCCCGGTATCCGAAGAACACGCCTCTCGGCTTCGACCAGCTGGTGCTCGACCTGTTGGCCTGTGACGAGAAGCCAAGGGTCTACGACTTCCACGGCTACTGGATGGACATCGGTTGCCCGGACGACTACGAGGCAGCCAACCGCAGCTTCCAGGAAAAGCGCTCCACACTGCTGCCGGCCATCCCGGCCGCCGAGGAAGTGGTCGTATGACCGCGACAGTGCTGCTGTTCGGCGCGTCGGGTTTCCTCGGCCGCGCGGCCGCTGAGTTCCTAGCCCACGACGTGCGCGTCGGCGCGCTCATCAGGGCGAGCCGGCAGCAGCGGTCGGACGACTCCGGCTGGGTTCGGCACGACCTGGTCGACGGGCCCGCCGACGAACTCGCCGTGCTGCTGCAGCGGATCGCTCCCGATGTCGTCATCAACTGCGCAGGTCGGCTGTCCGGCGACACCGTCGCATTGATGGAGTCGAACGCTCTGGTCACGGCTCGCCTGTTGGACGTCATGAAGATCGTCGTTCCGGACGCGAGGCTGGTGGTGCTCGGTTCGGCGGCCGAGTACGGCGAAGTCGCCCGCGGCACGCTGGTCGGCGAGGATGAGCCGGGCAGACCTGTGAGCGCGTACGGGGTGACGCGGTTGGCGAGTACCCGGCTGATCGAACTCGCCGCCCGAGAGGGGTCTTTGGACGCTGTGGCGCTGCGGGTGTTCAACCCGGTCGGCCCCGGACTGCCGCCCGAGAACCTGCTCGGCCGCGCAGCGCAGGGCATCCGCACGGCCTTCAGAAACGGAGCGGACGGCGTCACGCTCGGGCCGCTGGACTCCTACCGGGACTTCGTCGACGTACGGGACGTCGCAGCGGCGATCGGTGAGGCAGCGCTGGCGGATCGCCTGCCGCAGCCCGTGTTCAACGTCGGCAGTGGTGTCGCTGTCAAGGCGCGTGACGCGGTTGCGCTGCTTGCCCGCGTCGCGGGGTTCACCGGGCATGTACACGAGTCCGCAGGGGCACCTGCGCGTTCGCGCCAGGTGCAGTGGATCGCCGCCGACGTGAACAGGATCCGCAGTGTGCTCGGCTGGAAGCCCGTCCGCGACCTCGAAGCATCGATCAGGGCGAGCTGGGAAGGCTGAGTCCCCGTGAAATCGCAGCGGATCTTGAGAGCAATTCTCTTCACATGCTGCATCGTCGTGTTCGCGGGCTGTTTCACGGCTCAGGGTACGAACCAACTGCCCAGGACACGCGCCAGTACACCCCCTCCGGACAACCCGGACGACATCACCAATGCGGTGGTGCAGCTTCAGGGATACAAGAACGGGAACCTCGACGAGTTGGCCCGCGGTCCGTACCAACTGGCCGTCATCGACCTGGCGAGGGACGCAGGGGGATCATATTTCACGGCGGACGAGATCAGCCGACTGAAGCAGTCCGGGAAAAGGGTCCTTGCGTACTTCGAGATCGGCTCGCTCGAATGGTTCCGGCCTGATTTTCCGAGCTTCACGAAGAGAAACCCCGATCTCATCATCCATGAATGGTCGGACTGGCCCGGTGAGTACTTCGTGAAGTACTGGGATCAGCGATGGTGGCAGGAGGCGATCAAGCCGCGGGTGGATCGGGCCATAGCCGCCGGGTTCGATGGTGTGTTCCTTGACACCGTGGTGGCCTATGACGAGATCAACCCGGCGTGGGTGCCTGGCGAGAGCAAGAGCGACTTGGCTGCGAAAATGGTCGCTCTGATCAGGCGGATCAGCGCGTACGGTAAAGCAGCCAAACCTGGATTCTGGGTTTTCCCGCTGAACGCTCCGGAACTGCAGCACTACCCGGGCTATCTCCATGCCATCGACGGGATCGGTGTGGAAGGCCTGTTTTTCCAGGCCACCGACGTCCCCTGCACCGAAGATTTCTGCGCGCCGAAACTGCGCGCGACGCGCGCGTTGCGGAGAGCCGGAAAGATCGTGTTCGCAGTCGACTACGCAAAGCGCCCGGCGAACATTGCCGACGCCTGTCGCAACTACCGGAAAGAGCGTTTTGCCGGATATGTGACGGTGCGTGACCTGGATGCGGTTCTTCCGCCGTGTCCGTGAAAGAACAGGAGGAGATCCGGTCATGAAGGAAACAAAAGCGCGAGAATTTCACCGGGTCGGCATCATCGGCATGGGGTACGTAGGTCTGACCCTGGCTGCGGCAATGGCCCGCAAAGGCTTTGAGGTCCATGGAGTCGACGTCCAGCCCTCGGTGGTGGAGACCCTGGGGCAGGGGCGGGCCCACGTCTACGAACCAGGCGTCGACGACACGTTCGCCCAACTCGTCGGGACGAACATCTTCATAGCGTCCGAGTTGCCTGATGCGCCTGTGGACGCGGCCGTCATCTGTGTGTCCACGCCCGTCGACGAGGCCACGCGCCAACCGTTTCTGAAGAACCTGGCCGCGGCCGCCGAGCAGGTGGCCGAGCACTGCACGCCCGACACCCTCGTCGTGGTACGCAGCACCGTGCCCGTGGGCACGAGCCGTGCGGTGGTCCTTCCGCACCTGATGAACGCCTGGGGCCGGGCCCGGCTGGTGATGGCGCCGGAACGGACGGTCCAAGGACGGGCCCTGCGGGAACTGCTGGAGCTGCCCCAGGTCGTGGGCGGGCTCGACGAGGACAGCCTGCGCCTTGGCCTCGACCTGTTCGGCGGCCTCGCCACCCAGGTCGTTCCCGTCTCCAGCCTCGAAGCCGCCGAGTTGGTCAAGCTCACGAACAACTGCCACACCGACGTGATCTTCGCGTTCGGCAACGAGGTGGCCGAACTCACCGAACGGTTCGGCCTCGACCCGCTGGAGGTGATCAGGGCGGCGAATCTGGACTATCCGCGACCAGATATCCACAAGCCCGGATACGTGGGCGGCGGCTGCCTGTCGAAGGATCCCTACATCATGTCCTCCGCTGCCGAACGCGTCGGGTATGTACCGCAGTTGGTCGGTGCTGCCAGGAGGCTGAACGAGGATCTCCCGGTACATGTCGCGTGCAGAGTCGTCGAGATGATGCGTGAGGCGGGCGGAACGACCCTGGCCGTGCTCGGCTGGGCGTACAAGGGATGGCCCCCCACCGACGACATGCGGGGTACTCCGATCGCGGTGATGATGCCGGTCTTCCTGGCGGCCGGACTGCGGATCCTCGGCCATGACCCCCTGGTGGGCGCCGACGTGATCCGCGCATACGGCGGGGAGCCCGTCGACGTCCACGCCGGATTCCAGGACGCGGACGCGGTGCTTGTCATCACCGACCACCCCGACTACCGCAACCTCGACGTGGGACCCGCACTCGACGGTTCCCGCGTACAGCTGGTGTTCGACTCGTGGCGGATCCTCGACGCCGCCGAGATCACCGCCAGAGGTGTGCGCTATGCCGGCCTCGGCTACCGGCCCGCGGCCACTGTCCCTCCGGCCCCGGCGGTGACGACATGAAGACGCTGATACTGGGCGGTGCCGGCTTCATCGGGCTGCACCTGACGCGGAGGCTGCTGGCCGAGGGGCACGCCGTGACGATCGTGGACGACTTCTCGCGCGGGCGGGACGACCCCGACCTCGCGTCCGTCGACGCCGAAGTGCTACACGCCGACCTCACCGAAGCCTCCTGCTATCGGGACATCCCGCACGGGTGGGACCAGATCTACATGCTGGCGGCCGTCGTCGGGGTCCGTAACGTCGACAAGGATCCTGCCAGGGCCATCCGGATCAACACCCTGGCCCTGCTCAACACACTGGACTGGATGCGGCCGGGCGAGCGCCTCTTCTTCGCCTCCACGAGCGAGGTGTACGCCGACGGAGTCAGCGCCGGCACGGTGCCGGTACCCACCCCGGAGACCGTCCCCCTGACGGTGCGGGACATCTCGGCCCCGCGCTTCGCCTACGGGACCAGCAAGATGCTCGGCGAGGCCGCGGTCATCCACACGGCCCGGGCGAAGGGCCTGCCTTACGTCATCGGACGATTCCACAATGTCTACGGCCCTCGGATGGGCGCCGCCCATGTGATCCCGGAGGTGGCCCTGCGTGCACTGCGTCGAGAGGACCCGTTCACGGTGTTCGGCGCCGAACAGTCCCGGGCGTTCTGCCATGTCGACGACGCCGTCGACGCGGTTCACCGGCTGATGGCCGAGGAGGCCGCCGACGGCCGGATCGTCCACATCGGCAACGACACGGAGGAGACCAACATCGGTGACCTGATCAAGCTGATCCTGAACATCACCGGCCACCACCCGACACTCGAGTACAGGCACGCGCCCGCCCACTCGGTCGCCCGCCGCTGCCCCGACCTCACCCGCCTGCGCTCCCTCACGGGATATGCCCCGACGGTGCCGCTCGACGAAGGCGTACGGCGCACCGTCGACTGGTACGCCCGGCACATGCAGCCGACGGAGGGGCGGCACCCCCGGGACGCGCGTTCTCCCGGCGCCCTCTCCCTTCACGGCCTGACGAGCAGCTGGAAGTCGAACGCGTACCGCGACGCCCGGTAGATGTGCGTCCCGTACTCGACCGGGCGGCCGGTGTCGTCGTACGCCGTGCGCTGCATCGTCAGCACGGCGGCGCCCTCCTCCTCGTCGAGGCGGGCCGCTTCCTCGGCGGTGGCGGAGCGGGCGCCGATGGTCTGGCGGGCGCTGTGCAGGGTGATGCCCGCGGTGCGCATCATCCGGTAGAGGCCCGTCGACTCCAGGCGTTCGGTGTTGAGGTCGAGCAGCGTCGCGGGCAGGTGGTTGCACAGGAGGGCGACCGGCTGGCCGTGGGTGAGGCGCAGTCGTTCCAGGACGATGACCTCGCTGCCTTCCGCGATGCCCAGCGCGGCGGCGACGTCCGGGGGCGCCGGTCTGTGCTCGTGGCGCACCACCCGGGTGGTCGGGCCCTGGCCGGCCGCCTCCAGGTCGTCGTAGAGGCTGCTGAGCTCCAGTGGGCGCTTGACCTGGCTGTGCACCACCTGCGTGCCGACGCCGCGGCGGCGCACCAGCAGCCCCTTGTCGACCAGCGACTGGATGGCCTGGCGGACGGTCGGTCTGGACAGGCCGAGCCGGGTCGAGAGGTCGATCTCGTTGCCCAGGAGGTTTCCCGGGGCGAGGACCCCGTGCTCGATCGCCGCCTCCAGCTGCTGGGCGAGCTGGTAGTACAGCGGCACCGGACTGCCCCGGTCCAGGGCGAAGTCCAGCGAGTCGAGTGCGGCCGTCGTGGCACGTGGGGTGGCGCCGGTCCTCGCCATCGGGTACCTCCCTCTGATGAGCTGACGAACTGTCAGAAGTGGCTGGGGAAAACGAGGTTGACGCCCGCGTCGTGGCGATCGAGGACACTCCCCGGCTCTCGAACGCCGTCGTGGCGCCCGGAGACGGACTCGGCGGGCCTGACGCCGACCCGGCGGGTGAGGGTCTTCATGGTGAAGGGCCTAATCAGTTCGGGGAGTTCAGAGGTGGCGGCGCCGGTCGACGACCTGGCGGTCGTACTCGTCGCGGGCGTTCGCCGCCGCCGCACGGGAGGCGACCTCGGCCACCGGCACGTCCCACCAGGCCTCGGCCGGGGGAGCGGTCGGGGTGGCGGTGTCGGTCTCGACGTAGACGCAGGTCGGGCGGTCGGAGGCGCGGGCCGTGGCGAGCGCCTCGCGCAGCTCGCGCACCGTCTTGGCGCGCAGGACGTCCATGCCGAGGCTGCCCGCGTTGGCGGCCAGGTCGACCGGGAGAGGGGCCCCGGAGAACGTCCCGTCGGCCGCCCGGTAGCGGTAGGCGGTGCCGAAGCGCTCGCCGCCGACCGTCTCGGAGAGGCCGCCGATGGACGCGTAGCCGTGGTTCTGGATGAGGACGAGATTGACCGGCAGGCCCTCCTGGACGGCCGTGACGATCTCGGTCGGCATCATCAGGTAGGTGCCGTCGCCGACCAGGGACCAGACCGGGGTGTCGGGAGTGGCCTGCTGGACGCCGATGCCGGCCGGAATCTCGTAGCCCATGCAGGAGTAGCCGTACTCCAGGTGGTACTGGCGGGGGCTGCGCGCCCGCCAGAGCTTGTGCAGGTCGCCGGGGAGCGAACCGGCCGCGTTGATCACGACGTCGTCGTCGCCGACGACCGCGTCCAGGGCGCCGAGCACCTGCGTCTGGGTCGGTACGGCGTTCTCGTCGGGCGCGCTGTAGGCCGCCTCGACGACCTGCTCCCAACGCGCCCGGCCGGCCCGGTACTCGGCCTCGTACCCGTCACCGACGTGGTGGTCGGCCAGCCCGTCCAGGAGCGCCTCCAGACCGGCCCGCGCATCGCAGACGAGCGGGCGCGCCGCCAGCTTGTGGGCGTCGAACGCGGCGATGTTGAGGTTGACGAACCGGACGTCCGGGTTCTGGAAGAGGGTGTGGGAGGCGGTGGTGAAGTCCGTGTAGCGGGTGCCGACGCCGATCACCAGGTCGGCCGTGCGCGCGATGTCGTCGCTGACCGACGTGCCGGTGTGGCCGATGCCGCCGAGGTCGGCGGGGTGGTCGTGGCGCAGCGAGCCCTTGCCCGCCTGCGTCGAGGCGACCGGGATGCCGGTGGCGTCCACCAGGGCCTTCAGCGCCTCCTCGGCCCGGCTGTGGTGGATGCCGCCGCCCGCGACGATCAGCGGACGCTCGGCGGCCCGGATCGCCGCCACCGCCTCCGCCAGCTCGAACGGGTCGGGCGCGGGACGCCGTACGTGCCACACGCGCTCGGTGAAGAACTCCTCCGGCCAGTCGTACGCCTCCGCCTGCACGTCCTGGGGGAGGGCCAGCGTGACCGCGCCGGTCTCGACGGGGTCGGCGAGGACCCGCATGGCGTTCAGCGCGGAGGGGATCAGGGCCTCGGGGCGGGTGACCCGGTCGAAGTACCTCGACACCGGGCGCAGGGTGTCGTTGACGGAGACGTCCGCCTCGGTCGGGTGCTCCAGCTGCTGGAGCAGCGGGTCGGCGGCACGCGTGGCGAAGTAGTCGCCGGGCAGGAGCAGGACCGGGAGGCGGTTGATGGTGGCCAGGGCGGCGCCGGTGACCAGGTTCGTGGCACCCGGGCCGATGGAGGTCGTCACGGCCTGCGCGGAGAGGCGGTCGAGCTGGCGGGCATAGCCGACGGCCGCGTGCACCATCGCCTGCTCGTTGCGCCCCTGGTGGAACGGCATCGCGGTGCCCGGTTCGATGCCCGCCTCCATCAGAGCCTGGCCGAGGCCCGCCACATTGCCGTGGCCGAAGATGCCCCAGGTGCCGGCGATCAGCCGGTGGCGTACGCCGTCGCGCTCGGTGTACTGGACGGACAGGAAGCGCACCAGGGCCTGGGCTGCGGTCAGACGGCGGGTGGGGGTGCTCATCAGGACTTCTCCGGGGCCGTGTAGAGGGGGAGGCGGGGGTCGACCGGCTGCTGGGGCCAGGTGTCGCGGACCCAGGCGTGATGGGGGTGGTCGCAGATCAGCCAGGCGCGCTCGGGCTCGGGGCCCGCCATGACGTTCAGGTAGTACATGTGGTGGCCGGGCACGGCCATGGACGGCCCGTGCCATCCGTCGGGGATCAACACGACGTCTCCGCTGCGGACTTCGGCCAGGACGTCCGTGTTACGGCCCTGCCCGGACGGGGAGACGCGCTGGTAGCCGAGACCGGGGGTGCCGTCGTGGTCGGCGAACTCGAAGTAGTAGACCTCTTCGAGGACGGACTCCTCGCCGGGCCGGTGCTCGTCGTGCTTGTGCGGCGGGAAGGACGACCAGTTGCCGCCGGGCGTGATCACCTCGACCGCGATCAGCTTGTCGCAGTCGAAACCCTGTCCATCGGCGCCTCCGGCGGGGGCCGCCGCGCCGAAGTTGTTGACCTGGCGGGAGGAGTTCCCCGTGCCGCGCAGCTCCACCGGTACGGCCGATGCCGGTCCGTAGCGGGCGGGCAGCCGCCGGATGCAGCGCGCGCCGGTGAGCGCGAACCGTCCGCCGCCGTCGGACGTGACCGTCGTACGGGCGTCCCTCGGCACGTAGGCGAAGTCGCTGACGCCACTGAACACGCTGTCGCGGCCGGTGAGTTCGAAGGTGTCGTGGCCGAAGTCGTCGGCGGCCGACACCGTGCAGCCGCCGCTCAGCGGCAGCACGATCCACTCGCTGTCGCCGGTGTCGAAGGTGTGCGTGCCGCCCGGCGGCAGCTCCAGGACGCGCAGGCTGGAGTAGCCCCAGCCGGCCTTCTCCGGCGTGATGTCCACGACGTAGGGGCCGCCGAGGGCCTTTCCGGCGGGAAGGTGATACGTCATTGCGTTCCTCCGTGTCACGACAACCACGTCACAGCAGGCCTACGGCCGTGTCGACCGCTGCTTCCACACTGCCCCCGGCCGGGTAGAGCAGCGACCGGCCGACGACCAGGCCCTGCACGGTGGGGAGCTTGAGAGCCTTGCGCCAGCGCTCGTACACACCCGCTTGTTCCGCTGCGGACTCGCCCACCTCGCCGCCCAGCAGGACGGTCGGCAGCGTGGAGGTCTCCAGGACCTCGCCCATGTCGTCCGGGTCGTCGGTGACGGGCAGCTTCAGCCAGGTGTAGGCGGAGGTGCCGCCGAGGCCCGAGGCGATGGCGACGGACCTGGTGACGGCCTCGGCGGACAGGTCGTTGCGCACCCGGCCGTCGACCCGGCGGGAGACGAACGGCTCGACGAACAGGGGGAGCCGGCGGGCCGCCATGGCGTCGACGGCGCGGGCGGTGGACTCCAGGGTGGTCAGCGAGCCCGGGTCGTCGTGGTCGATACGCAGCAGCAGCTTGCCCGCGTCGAAGCGCAGGCGGGCGATGTCCTCGGCGCGGTGGCCGGTGAAGCGGTCGTCCATCTCGAAGACGGCGCCGGCCAGGCCCCCACGGTTCATGGAGCCCATGACGACCTTGTTCTCCAGCACCCCGAGCAGGAGGAGGTCCTCCAGGATGTCGGCGGTGGCCAGCACCCCGTCGACACCGGGCCGCGAGAGCGCGATGCACAGGCGCTCCAGCAGGTCCGCCCGGTTGGCCATGGCGAGTGGGCGCTCGCCGACGCCGAGCGCGCCGCGTGCCGGGTGGTCGGCGGCCACGATCATCAGGCGGCCGCTGTCGCCGACGAGCGGGCGGCGGACGCGCCGGGCGGCCGCTTCGGCGACGGCTTCGGGGTGGCGGGCCCTGACCGAGACGAGGTCGGGGATGCTGATGGTCAACGAAAGGCTCCGTTCAGGCAGTGGCGCGCGCGAGGAGGTCTTCGACCTCGGCCTCGGTGGGCATCGCGGAGGAACAGGCGAGACGGGAGGCGACAAGGGCACCGGCCGCGTTGGCGTACCGCACGATTTCAGCCAACTCCCAGCCGGACAGCAGCCCGTGGACGAGTGCGCCGCCGAAGGCGTCGCCCGCGCCGAGGCCGTTGACCACCTCGACCGGTACCGGCTCGATCTCGGCGATGGTGCCGTCGCGGTGCACCGCGAGCACGCCCTTGGCGCCCTGCTTGACGACCGCCAGCTCCACCCCGGCCGCCAGCAGCGCCTCGGCGCAGGCTCGCGGCTCGCGGACGCCGGTTGCCACCTCGCACTCGTCGAGGTTGCCGATGGCGACCGTGGCGTGCCGCAGTGCCTCCGCGTAGTACGGGCGTGCCTCCTCCGGGTCCTTCCAGGCTGTGTCGTTCCACAGCGTGGGCCGCCAGTCGAGGTCGAAGACGGTCGTGCCCGCCCTGTCGCGCGCCTTGAGGGCGGCGAGGGTGGCCGAGCGGCTCGGTTCCTCGCTCAGCCCGGTGCCGGTGATCCAGAGGACCCGGGTCGCCCGAATGGCGAAGAAGTCCAGCTCCTCGGTGTGTATCTCCAGGTCAGGGGCTTTAGGCTGCCGGTAGAAGTAGAGAGGGAAGTCATCCGGAGGGAAGATCTCGCAGAAGGTCACCGGTGTCGGGTACGCGGCGACGGGCGCGACCCAGCGGTCGTCGACGCCGAACTCCTTCAGCGCCTCGTGCAGATAGGTGCCGAAGGGGTCGTCCCCGGTACGGGTGATCACCGCGGTGGAGCGGCCGAGCCTTGCGGCCGCAACCGCCACATTCGTCGCCGAACCGCCGAGGAACTTGCCGAAGGTCTCGACCTTCGCCAGGTCCACGCCCGACTGCAGGGGGTAGAGATCCACCCCGATACGGCCCATAGTGATCAAGTCAAAGGGCTGGGCTGACTCGGCCATGCGCGACGCTCCTCGTGTGGGGGTGCGGGTCCCGAAGGGCCTGCCGCCTCCCAGGTGTAGGCCTCGAAGGGCGAAGCTGTCAATAGTTTGTACTTACATTCGGACCTGCACGTGAAATGATGTCTTAACAAAGTATTGACAGCGGGCGCGGCCGGGGGTTTGATCCCGTCCCAGGCCAACCGCCGCGTTTGCGGCCGACGACCCGGACATGCCAAGATCCCGGGCCCTGGATCTTCGTGATCCCGCTCTCCCTTTCCCTCCGCAACGCACAGTGAGGTGCCAGGAAAGATGGACCGCTCTTCTCACCCCCTCTCCCGCAGACTCGTACCCGTCGTGGCGGTGGCCGCAGCAGCTGCTCTGACCCTCGCCGGCTGCTCCAGCAGTTCGGGGGGCAAGAAGTCCGAGGAGGGTGGCGGCAACGCCTCGGCCGGCAAGGCGACCACGCCCCGTATGACCGTCGCGCTGGTCACGCACCAGGCTCCCGGAGACACCTTCTGGGACATCGTCCGCAAGGGTGCCCAGGCCGCCGCGGACAAGGACAACATCAAGCTCATCTACTCCGCCGACCCGAACGCGGGCACCCAGTCCAACCTGGTGCAGAACGCGATCGACCAGAAGGTCGACGGCATCGCGGTCACCCTTGCAAAGCCGGACGCCCTGAAGAGCGTCATCGGCAAGGCGAAGTCGTCGAACATACCCGTGGTGGGCCTCAACTCCGGTCTCAGCGACTGGAAGAAGCTCGGCCTGATGGAGTTCTTCGGCCAGGACGAGACGGTGGCCGGTGAGGCGCTCGGCAACAAGCTGAACGCACTCGGATCCAAAAAGGCCCTCTGCGTCATTCAGGAGCAGGGCAACGTCGGCCTCACCCAGCGCTGCGACGGCGTGGAGAAGACCTTCTCCGGCAAGCTGGAGAGGGCCTATGTCAACGGCACCGACGCGCCGTCCGTGCAGTCGACGATCACCGCCAAGCTCAAGCAGGACAGCGCGATCGACCACGTGGTCGCCCTCGGCGCCCCGATCGCACTGATCGCCGTGCAGTCGGTCGGCGACGCGGGCAGCAAGGCCAAGGTCGCCACCTTCGACCTCAACAAGGAACTGACCGGTGCCATCAGCAAGGGCACCATCGAGTTCGCGGTGGACCAGCAGCCGTATCTGCAGGGCTACCTGGCCGTCGACTCGCTGTGGCTCTACAAGAACAACGGCAACTACAGCGGCGGCGGTGAGCAGCCCGTCCTGACCGGGCCGGCGTTCGTCGACAAGTCGAATGTCGACGTGGTCGCCAAGTTCGCCGCGAAGGGCACTCGGTGATCCGTATGACCCAGCACGCCGAGCCGGCGGTGAACACACCGCCGGCCCCCGGCCCCAAGGGGAGTGACGGCCGTACGGCCGAACGTCCCTTGATGGTCAGGGTGTTGGCCCGTCCCGAGGTGGGCGTCTTTCTCGGCGCCGTCGCGGTGTACGTGTTCTTCCTGATCGCGGCGCCACCGGTGCGCGACGGCAGCTCGATGGCGAACATCCTCTACCAGTCCTCCACGCTCGGGATCGTGACGATCCCGGTGGCCCTGCTGATGATCGGCGGCGAGTTCGACCTGTCCGCCGGTGTCGGGGTGATCACCTCTGCGCTGACCGCGAGCATGATCAGCTACCAGCTGACGATGAACGTATGGGTCGGCGTGATCGCCGCGCTGGTCGTGTCGCTGGGCATCGGGTTCTTCAACGGCTGGATGGTGGTCAGGACCGGCCTGCCCAGCTTCCTGGTCACCCTGGGCACCTTCCTGATCCTCCAGGGCGTCAACCTCGCGGTGACCAAGATGGTCACCGGCAACGTGGCCACCGACGACATCAGCAACATGGACGGCTTCGACCAGGCCAGGAAGGTCTTCGCCTCCAGCTTCGACATCGGCGGCGTCCAGGTGAAAATCACCGTCTTCTGGTGGCTGCTGTTCGCGGTGATCGCCTCGTGGGTGCTGCTGCGCACCAAGTACGGCAACTGGACCTTCGCGGTCGGCGGCAACAAGGAGTCGGCCCGCGCGGTCGGTGTCCCGGTGGCCTTCACCAAGATCTCGCTGTTCATGCTGGTCGGCTTCGGCGCCTGGTTCGTGGGCATGCACCAGCTGTTCTCGTTCAACACCGTGCAGTCCGGCGAGGGCGTCGGCATCGAGCTGATCTACATCTCCGGGGCGGTGATCGGCGGCTGTCTGCTGACCGGCGGCTACGGCTCGGCGATCGGCCCGGTCTTCGGCGCGTTCATGTTCGGCATGGTGCAGCAGGGCATCGTCTACGCCGGCTGGAACCCGGACTGGTTCAAGGCCTTCCTCGGCGTCATGCTGCTCGGCGCCGTCCTGATCAATCTGTGGGTCCAGCGCGCCATGACCAGGAGGTGACCCGATGACAGACAACGGAACCGGAACTCACGGAGCCATCCTCCAGGACACCGTGCCCGAGGGCGAGGACGGCCCGATCGTCGAACTGCGCAACGCGGGCAAGTCGTACGGCAACATCCGTGCCCTGCACGGGGTGAGCCTGCAGGTCCGCCCCAGCCAGGTCACCTGTGTGCTCGGCGACAACGGCGCCGGCAAGTCCACCCTCATCAAGATCATCTCGGGGCTGCACCAGCACACCGAGGGCGAATTCCTCGTGGACGGCGCCCCGGTGCGCTTCTCCACCCCGCGTGACGCGCTCGACAAGGGCATCGCCACCGTCTACCAGGACCTCGCGACCGTCCCGCTGATGCCCGTATGGCGCAACTTCTTCCTCGGTTCCGAGATGACCAAGGGCCCCTGGCCCGTGCGCCGCCTCGACATCGAGCGGATGAAGAGGACCGCGGACGAGGAACTGCGCAACATGGGCATCGTCCTGGACAACCTCGAACAGCCCATCGGCACCCTCTCCGGCGGCCAGCGCCAGTGCGTCGCCATCGCCCGAGCCGTCTACTTCGGCGCCCGCGTGCTGATCCTGGACGAGCCCACCGCCGCGCTGGGTGTGAAGCAGTCCGGCGTCGTGCTCAAGTACATCGCCGCGGCCCGCGACCGGGGCCTGGGCGTCATCTTCATCACCCACAACCCGCACCACGCCTACATGGTCGGCGACCACTTCAGCGTGCTGCGCCTGGGCACCCTCGAACTCTCCGCCGAACGCAGCGACATCACCCTTGAGGAACTGACCAACCACATGGCGGGCGGCGCCGAACTCGCCGCACTCAAGCATGAGTTGTCCCAGGTCAGCGGTGTCGACGTCGAGGAACTCCCGGAAGCGGACGACCTCACCGCGACCGTGGCGAAGGCCCAGGAAGGAACCTCCTGACATGGCCGGCGCCCTGGACCGCATCCGGGTCGGATCGGCGCCCGACTCCTGGGGCGTCTGGTTCCCGGACGACCCCCGGCAGGTGCCCTGGGAACGCTTCCTCGACGAGGTCGCCGAGGCCGGCTACCCGTGGATCGAGCTGGGCCCGTACGGCTACCTGCCGACCGACCCGGCCCGCCTCACCGACGAGATCGCGAAGCGGGACCTGAAGGTCTCGGCAGGCACGGTCTTCACCGGACTGCACCGCGGCCCGTCCGTCTGGGAGTCCACCTGGGAGCACGTCAGCCAGGTCGCCGCGCTCACCCAGGCCATGGGCGCGAAGCACCTGGTGGTCATCCCCTCCTTCTGGCGGGACGACAAGACCGCCGAGATCCTGGAGCCGCCGGAGCTGACCCACGAGCAGTGGGCCCATCTGACCAGGGGCATGGAACGGCTCGGGCACGAGGTGAAGGAGACGTACGGCCTCGACATCGTCGTCCACCCGCACGCCGACACCCACATCGACACCGAGGACCACGTCGAGCGCTTCCTCGACTCCACCGACGACGAACTGGTCGGCCTCTGCCTGGACACCGGGCACTACGCCTACTGCGGCGGCGACAGCGTCAAGCTGATCGAGACCTACGGCGAACGCATCGGCTATCTCCACCTCAAGCAGGTCGACCCGGAGATCCTCGCGGACGTCGTGCGCAACGAGGTCCCCTTCGGCCCTGCGGTGCAGCGCGGAGTGATGTGCGAACCCCCGTCCGGAGTGCCGGAGTTGGGGCCGGTGCTGGCCGCGGCGCAGCGGCTCGGGGTGGAGCTCTTCGCCATCGTCGAGCAGGACATGTACCCCTGCGAACCGGACAAGCCGCTGCCGATCGCCGTGCGGACACGCAAGTTCCTGAGGTCCTGCGGCGCCTGACCGTCCAAGGGGGACGACCATGGCTCAGCCCGGAACACTGCAAGTCGCCGTCGTCGGCACCGGCAAGATGGGCGCCGACCACGTACGCCGCATCCAGGAGGTCACCAGCGGGGCCAGAGTGAGTGCCGTCGTGGACGTGGACGCGGAACGCGCCAAGGCCGTCGCCGCCCGCGTCGACGGCTGCACCGCCTACACCGACCCGGCCGCCGCCATGGCGGCGGACGATGTCGACGCCGTACTGGTCGCCTCCCCGGGGCCCGCCCACGAGGCGGCCCTGCTGGCGGCGTTCGAGCACGATCTGCCCGTGCTGTGCGAGAAGCCGCTCACCCCCGACGCGGCGTCCGCGCTGCGCGTGCTGGAGGCCGAACGGCGGCTGGGCCGGCGCCTGGTCCAGGTCGGCTTCATGCGGCGCTACGACGCCGAGTACATGAAACTCAAGTCCCTGCTGAACACAGGTCAGTTGGGCCGCCCGCTGATGCTGCACAACCGGCACCGCAACGTCGCCTCCCCGCCCGGGTGGAGCAGCGAGATGCTCATCAACGACTCCCTCGTGCACGAGATGGACGTGACGCGCTGGCTCCTCGACCAGGAGATCACCTCCGTCACGGTCCTGCGCCCGACGCCGTCCGCCAACGCGCCGGACGGGATCCAGGACCCGCAGTTCGTCGTCTTCGAGACCGACGGCGGCGCCGTCGTCGACGTCGAGATCTTCGTCAACTGCGGCTTCGGCTACCAGGTCCAGGCCGAGGTGGTGTGCGAACGAGGCACCGCCCGCATCGGCGACGGCCACGCCATGGTCACCAACATGGCCGGCCGCTGGGGCGGCACCGTCGCCCAGGACTTCGTCGAGCGCTTCGCCGACGCCTACGACCGTGAGGTCCAGGCCTGGGTCGACGCCACCCGCCGCGGCGAGGTCACCGGCCCGAGCGTGTGGGACGGCTACGCGGTGGCGGCGGTGTGCGAGGCGGGGGTGCGGGCGCTGGAGGAGGGCGGCCGGGCGGAGGTGCGGCTGGTGGAACGCCCGGCGCTGTACCGCTGACGTACTCAGGGCTCCGTACGGGTGAAGACGATCCGGGGCCGACCGGGGCCGTGGTACTCCTCCTCCACACGGACATCGAAGCCCAGGCTGCGATGGAAGGCCACGGAACCCTCGTTGCCGACGGTCGTGATCGCCTTCAGCCGGACCGCGCCCTGACGCCGCGCGGCCTCCGTGAAGGCCGCGTACAACGCCCGCCCCAGACCGATACCGCGGGCATCGTCCCTCGTCGCGACCACATGCACGTACCCGGTGCGGTCGGGTGTGACGAAGCCGATGAGATAGCCGAGGATGCCGTCGTCCGAGCGGGCGACCAGACACGTCGACCCGAACTCGTGCACCAGGGGCAGGAGATGGAGGGCGCGCAGGTCACGGTCGCCCCAGTAGCGGGCGTGGTCCGTCAGGACCTGCTGGATGTCGGTGACATGGGCGGGGACGATCTGTGCGGCCATGGCGCCGATCATGACAGAGCGTGCCGGAGCCGGGGTTCAGGCGGTCGCCGTGGTCTGCTCGGCCAGGGCCGAGAGCAGCCAGTCGTGCGCAGATCCGGGGGTCGGCTCCGGACGGCGGCCCGGAGGGGTCACCACCACGGTCACCAGCTCCCAGTAGCGGTCGATCCGCGGGTCGGCCGCGAGCTGCCGCGCCAGCAGCCGGCGGAAGTCCGGGGTGTCCCGGGTGCCGTACGCGCTCGCGTACGCGGCGACGAAGGCGTCCAGCGCCTCGTCGGGGCACGGGGCGAGGTCCCGGCGCAGTCGCACGCCCGCCAGGTCGTACGCCTCGGCGAGGCCCGCATACAGGACGGCCGATCCGCGGGCCCCCGCGGCCCGGTGCGCCTCCGGCTGCGGCTGCCCGGCGCCGCTGCACGGGCGGGTCGTGAGGGCGTGCAGCCGGGCGAACGCGAGCACCTGGGCCGGGTCCGGATCGTCCGGCGGCTGCGGGACCGCCACCTCCAGGAACGCCTTGACCGACCGCGCCGGCATCCGCACCGGCAGCCAGGCACGCCAGAACCGGGCCAGCGGGGCCGTGCTCGGCGGGGCGCTCACCGCACCGATCAGACGCAGCCGGTCGGCCCGCTCCCCGGGCGGACACTCCTGCACCAGCCGCAGCGCGGCCTCCCGCCAGCGCAGGGCCCTGAGCTCGGAGCCCAGTGCGCGCAGCCGGCCGGCCACCGCGTGCTCGAACGCGCCGCCCGGCTCGCCCTCCGCCTCGTCGAGGACGCGGCGTACCTCGGGCAGCGGCAGGTCGAGGCCGCGCAGAGAACGGATCAGCCGCAGCCGGTCCAGGGCGCCGTGGCCGTAGCGGCGGTGTCCGCCGGCGCTGCGCGAGGTCTCCGGCAGCAGACCGCGGTCGGAGTAGAAGCGCACGGTCTTGACGGTGACGCCCGCATGTTCGGCGAGCTCCCCGATGCTCCACAGGCCGTCGTAGGGCATGGACAGTTGAACCTCCCTCAGGGGGAGTTCCTACGGTACCGGCGAGCGCGGACCTGGCGGAGGGGGCCAGGTCCGCGGACGGCGGCGCAGTGGAGGAGAGGCTCATGACCGTATTCGTTCTGGTGGCAGGCGCGTTCACCGGCGCACACGTGTGGCAGGAGACGGCCGCGCGGCTGGCCGCGTCGGGTGCTCAGGTGCGCTCGGTCGCCCTCACCGGACTCGACGGGTCCCGGCGCGGCACGGGGGTCCGCATCGACCTGGAGACACACATCGCGGATGTGATCGCGGCGATCGACTCGGTGGACGCGGCGGCCGGGGACATCGTGCTGGTGGGCCACGACTACGGCGTCCATCCCGTGGTGGGCGCCGCCGACCGGCGGGCGGAGCGCATCGCCCGGATCGTCTGCCTGGACACGGGGATGCCGAAGGACGGCGTCCCGGCCCTCGCCGCGGTGCCCGACCCGGACCTGCGTGCGCAGGTGGTCGAGGGGGCCGACGGGGCGCAGGCACCCAAGTCCCGTGCGGAATGGCAGCGTTGGGGCAGCACGGCCGGCGTCTCCGACACCGCGCTGGACCGGCTGGTCGCGCTGGCCGCACCGCAGCCGACGGCCACCCTGCTCCAGCCGCTGCGGCTGACCGGCGCGGTGACCGCGGTCCCCACCACCGGCGTGCTGTGCACCGGCAACGGCGCGAGCATCGCGCTCGTCCAGCAGCTGGTGAGCCTGGGCGACCCCGACCTGCGGTTCCTGACCGATCCCCGGGTGAGCTTCTTCGAACTGGCCACCGGACACTGGCCGATGCTGTCCTGCCCGACCGAACTCGCGGTGGCCCTGCTGCGGGCCGCGGCCGGCGAGGGGCAGCGGCTCAAGCCGGCCGACGACACCCAACCGCCCCCGCATCTACGGCCGTTCCCGCTGGAGGTACCCGAACTGCCGCGCGAGCGCAGGGGCAACGTCGACCTGTACCTGCCGCCCGACGCCGATGGCCCGCGCCCGGCGGTGGTCTTCGTGCACGGCGGACCGGTGCCCGCCGGGGTCCGGCCGACCCCGCGGGACTGGCCGACCCTGAGGGGGTACGCCCGTCTCGCGGCAGCGCAGGGTGCGGTGGGCGTCACCCTGGACCACCGGCTGCACGACGTGGCCGACTACGAGCGCGCCGCCGAGGACGTGACCGCCGCGGTGGAACTGGCGCGGGCCCACCCGCGGGTGGACGCGGACCGGATCGCGCTGTGGTTCTTCTCGGCGGGCGGGCTCATCGTGGCGGACTGGCTGCGGGCTCGACCGGTGTGGCTGCGCTGCGTCGCCGCGACGTATCCGATCCTGGCGCCGCTGCCGAACTGGGGGCTGGCCGGCAGCAGGTTCTTCCCCGCCGAGGCGGTGGCACACGCGGGCGGCCTGCCGGTCGTACTGACCCGCGTGGGCCTGGAGATGCCCGAGATCGCCGTCACCGTCGAGGAGTTCCTGGCCGCGGCCAAGGACGCCGGGACGGACGTCGAGGTGGTCGACGTACCGCACGGCCGCCACGGCTTCGAGACGCTCGCCCCCGTCGAGGAGTGGCGTGACGCCGTCCACCGCGCGATGGGGGCGGTGCTGGCGCGTCTGACGCCGACCGCGTTGGCCTACCCGCCCACGACCGATCGCGGCCGCGGCTCGAACCCCGCCGCCCGGTAGCACGCGTCGATCAGCGTCATCGTCGCCACCGCGTCGTCCGCGTCCAGCGGAAGCGCGACACCCTCCCGCACCCGCGCGGCGAACGCCTCCAGCTGGTACGTGTACGACGACCGGGTCCCGAGGTGCTCCGTCCGCTCGCCCTGTGCCGTACGGATAACCAGCCGGTCGTCGAGCTGGGGGAGGACGAAGTTCGGGGCGTGGACCTCGCCCCGGCTGCCGACGATGCGGCAGCTCATCTCCAGCTCGTCGTACGCCATGTGGCAGCGCGCCGATCCGGTGGCCCCGCCCGGGAACTCCAGGTCGGCGTCGAGCCATTCGTCGACGCCCGGTGCGCCCGCCCGCTCCCCGCCTCGCGCGCGGACGAGTCGCGGCGCGCCGCCCGCCCAGGGCGCCAGCATCCGCTGGGCGTGCAGGCTGTAGCAGCCCAGGTCCATCACGGCGCCGCCGGCGAGCGGCAGGGACCAGCGCGGGTCGGTGTCCGCGGGGGCCTGTATCGCGACCGTCGTCTCCACCCGCCGCAGGTCGCCCAGTTCACCGCTTTCGAGGAGCTCGTGCAGACGCCGGGTGAGCGGGTGGAAGAGGTAGTGGAACGCCTCCATGAAGACCGTGCCGGCCTTCGCCGCCGCCTCCCGCACCTCGGCGGCCTCCTCCGCGTTGCTCGCGGACGGCTTCTCGCTCAGGACGTGCTTGCCGGCCGCGAGGGCGGCGCTGTTCCACGGGCCGTGCAGGCCGTTGGCGAGCGGGTTGTAGACGACCTCGACCTCGGGGTCGGCGAGCAGGTCGGCGTACGAGTCCGCGACCCGCTCCACGCCGTGCGCGGCGGCGAAGGCCTCGGCGCGGGACCGGTCGCGGGCGGCCACCGCGACCAGGCGGTGGCCGCCCGTGCGGGCGGGGTCCATCAGGGCGCGCTCGGTGATCCGTGCGGCGCCCAGGACGCCGATGCGCAGGGGTTCGTGGACCGTGTCGCTCATGACTTCGTTCCTCCTCGATGCGTTACTGGTCGTGGGCCCGGCCGTCGACGTGCACGCTCTGGAACTTCCCGGCCACCGTCTCCCGCTCCTCCGGGACGGTCACCCGGTGTCCGGCGCGCTCCGGTCCACGGGCGAGAGCGAGCCCGTTCGGCCCGTGCCGATGACGATCACGCCGCGCAGGGTAACTCGTTGCGGGAGACGGGGCGTTCACGAGGTGTTCCGCATACTCGTGTTCCGGGCCGGCGGAGGCCACCCCGCGCCCGGGACACGAGAGCTGTGGGCACCGTCAGGCGCTGCGGACCTCGGCGATCGTCACGGGCCGGTGCTCGTGCAGCGACAGGGTGCACGCGTCGGCGATCCAGCCGGCCTCCAGCGCGTCCGCCACCGTGCAGGGCGAGGGCCGGGAACCGGCCACGACCTCGGTGAACGCGGTGAGTTCGGCACGGTAGGCCTCGGTGAAGCGGTCCATGAAGAAGTCGTGCGGGGTGCCGGCCGGGAAGGTCACGCCGGGCTCGACCGAGCGCAGCGGCAGCTTGTCCTCCAGGCCCACCGCGATGGAGTCCTGGAATCCGTGGATCTCCATGCGGACATCGTAACCCCGAGCGTTGTGGCGGGAGTTGGACACCACGGCGATCGTGCCGTCGTCCAGGGTGAGGAGGGCGCCGGTGGTGTCGGCGTCGCCCGCGTCCTTGATGTAGTCGGCGCCCCGGTTGCCGCCGACCGCGTACACCTCGACGACCTCGCGGCCCGTCACCCAGCGGATGATGTCGAAGTCATGCACGGAGCAGTCGCGGAAGATGCCACCGGAGGCGGCGATGTACGCGGCCGGCGGAGGCGCCGGGTCCAGCGTGGTCGACCGTACGGTGTGCAGCTTGCCCAGCTCGCCGCTCCGCACGGCGGCGCGGGCGGCGACGAATCCGGCGTCGAAGCGGCGGTTGTAGCCGATCTGGATCGGCACGTCACGGCCCTCGACGGCCTTGAGGACCTCGACGCCCTCTGCCATCGTCCTGGCGACGGGCTTCTCGCAGAAGACCGGGACACCGGCCTCGACCCCGGCCAGGATCAGCCCGGGATGGGCGTCCGTGGCGGCCGCGATCACGATGCCGTCCACACCGGCGGCCAGCAGGGCCTGAGGCGAGTCCACGACCTCGCCGCCGAAGCGCTCCGCCGCGGACTTGGCGGCGTCCGCGAACGGGTCGGTGAGCACCAGCGACTCGACCGCGTCGAGTCCGGAGAGGGTCTCGGCATGGAAGGCGCCGATGCGGCCGAGGCCGAGGATTCCGATACGCATGAGCTCCGCTGCTTTCCTGGTGTGTGGTTGCTGTTCGCCCCGGGGCCCGTCCCGGACCCCGGTCGCCCTTCGGCCCGTCCTCAACCGCCGGACGGGCTTGAATATCAGTCCAGGCCGCCCAGGACGTTCTGGTCCCAGTCGATCACCGAACCCGTGACGACGCCCGAGCGGTCCGACAGCAGGAAGACCGCGAAGTCCGCGATCTCGTCCGGCTGGCCGAGCTTGCCCATAGGGAGCCTGGCGCCGGCCTCCTCGCGCCAGTCGTCGTCGGCGTCGTGGAACTTGCGCTGCGTGGCGTCCTCGCCCTCGGTCGCCGTCCAGCCGATGTTGAGGCCGTTGATCCGGATCCGGTCCCAGCGGTGCGCGTGCGCCGCGTTGCGGGTCAGGCCGATCAGACCCGCCTTCGCGGCGACGTACGGCGCCAGGAACGGCTGCCCGCCGTGCGCCGAGGAGGTGATGATGTTGACGACCGTGCCGGGCGCCTTGCGGGAGACCATGTCCGCGACGGCGGCCTGCATCGCGAAGAACGGCGCCCTGAGGTTGATCGCGATGTGCTGGTCGAACAGCTCCGGCGTGGTGTCGAGGAGCGTGCCACGGGAGGTCAGCCCGGCGGAGTTGACCAGGCAGTCGATCCGTCCGTACACGGCGACCACGTCACCCACGGCGGTCCCCGCCTGCTCGGCGTCCGAGAGGTCGGCGCGCACGAACATCGCCTTGCCGCCGGCGGCCGTCAGCTCCGTCACCAGCGCCTCGCCCGGTGCCGGACGCCGCCCGGTCACGGCCACCACGGCGCCCTCGCGGACCGCGGCCCGTGCGATGGCGGCGCCGACGCCCTGGCTGCCGCCGTTGACGAGGACGACCTTTTCGTCGAGAAGTCCCATGACGTTCCGGGTCCTTTCAGCTTTCACGGCGCTCGGCGCCGGCCCGCAGTGCGTCCCGAAGAGCCTCGGGCGTCCATGACTCGCGCAGTGCGCGCCGTACGACGTCCGCCTGTGCGGGCGGGGCGAGTCCGTCGACCGGCGGATCGCTGTCGAGGTTGGTGGGGAAGGGATAGCCCTCGGCGCTCGCGGCGATCACGTTCTCCAGCCACTCCTCACCGACCCCCTCGGTGCGGCGCCTGAGCAGCACGGGGAACATCGCGTTCGCGACGGCCTCGCGGTCCACCGTCTCCATGGCCCGCCCGAAGGCGGAGGACACCTGCAGCAGGTTGGCCATGCGGCGGATGTCCGCCGAGCGGTTGGTGCCGGCCGCGTGGAACAGCGCGGGGTTGAAGAAGGCCGCGTCGCCCTTGGAGAGGGGGAGCTGGACGTGGTTGGCCTCGAAGTACGCCTGGAATTCCGGCAGTCGCCAGGCCAGGTAGCCGGGCTCGTACCGCTGCGAGTACGGCAGGTACATCGTCGGCCCGGACCCGACGGGCATGTCGCAGTGCGCGACGGCGCCCTGGAGCGTGAGCACGGGGGAGAGGGCGTGCACATGCGCCGGGTAGGCGGCCGCGGCCTCGTTGGACAGGAAACCCAGGTGGTAGTCCCGGTGCACGGTCTGCGCCGCGCCGCCCGGATTGACCACGTTGACCTGCGAGGTGACCTGGTAGCCGGGGCCGAGCCAGGCCGCCGAGACCAGCGACAGGACGTCGCTGGCGTAGTAGTCGGCGAACGCCTCGGGGTCGTACAGGGCCGCCTTCTCCAGCGCGTTCCACACGCGGTCGTTGGCGCCCGGCCTGGCGAAGTGGTCCCCGGCGTTCGTGCCCGAGGCGCGCTGCTCGGCGATCAGGGCGTCGAAGACCGCGCTGAGCCGGTCGACGACGGACGGGTCGGGGAACGCGCCCTCGAGGACCACGATGCCGGGGCCGTCGGTCAGGGCCCGGACCAGCTCGGCCCGCACCGGGCGCCGCTCCGCCTTGCGCAGCCGCTCGCTGTCGTAGACCAGGACGCCCTGCTCGACGGCGGAGGCGTGCGGGTAGTCCGCGAGGTCGGTGGTCCGCTCGACGAGTTCCCGGAAGTCGGCCAGGTCGCAGTCCCGCTCGGACAGCCAGGCGCGGTGGTCCACGGGGGTGGCGGACATCGGCGTCCTTTCGGTCGGGGGGACGGCACGGCTCTCGGTGACACCGTCGGGCCACGCTGTCATTCTTGTCATGACAAACCCGTCGAACAACCGGCACGCGGCCATCAAAAACCCCTCAAGGAGCCACGGTATGGGCCATCCCTTCCCGATCCGGGAGATCGCACGTCAGGCGGGCCTGAGCGAGGCGACCGTCGACCGGGTCCTGAACGGCAGGGGTGGCGTCCGTGAGAGCACCGCGCGGGAGGTCCAGCAGGCCATCGCAGACCTGGACCGGCAGCGCACCCAGGTCCGGCTGGTCGGCCGCACCTTCATGATCGACATCGTGATGCAGACGCCGGAGCGGTTCTCCACCGCCGTACGCGCCGCCCTGGAGACGGAGCTGCCCTCGCTCCACCCGGCCGTCGTCCGCTCGCGCTTCCACTTCCGCGAGACCGGTCCGGTGGCCGAGCTGACCCGGACCCTGGACCGGATCGCCCGCCGCGGCTCGCAGGGCGTGATCCTCAAGGCTCCGGACGTCCCCGAGGTCACGGCCGCGGTCGGCCGGCTCGCCGAATCCGGCATCCCCGTCGTCACTCTCGTCACCGACCTGCCCGCAACCGCCCGCCTCGGCTACGTCGGCATCGACAACCGGGCCGCCGGCGCGACCGCCGCGTACCTCATGGGCCAGTGGCTCGGCGAGCGCCCCGGCAATGTGCTCACCAGCCTCAGCAGCGGCTTCTTCCGCAACGAGGAGGAGCGCGAGATGGGCTTCCGCAGCGCCATGCGCACCCACCACCCGGACCGCACGCTGGTCGAGATCACCGAGGGCCACGGCCTGGACGCCACCCAGTACGACCTGGTCCGCGCCGCCCTCGCACGCGACCCGGACATCCGCGCCGTCTACTCGATCGGCGGCGGCAACATCGCCACCCTGCGTGCCTTCGAGGACCTGGACCGCGAGTGCGCGGTGTTCGTCGCCCACGACCTCGACCACGACAACACCCGCCTGCTGCGCGAGCACCGCCTCTCCGCCGTCCTCCACCACGACCTGCGCCAGGACATGCGCGAGGCCTGCCACATCGTGATGCGCGCCCACGGCGCCCTGCCCCCCGCGGGGCCTACGCTGCCGTCGGCGATCCAGGTGGTGACGCCGTACAACATGCCACCGCAGGCGACGAGTCGAGGAGACGGATGACGAGGAGACGGGTGACGACGAGGACCGAGCACGTGGAGATCGAAGGTGTCCGCCTTCTGGCCACGCTCACGACGGGCGGCGAGACCGGGCTGCTCGCGCTGCACGGCAGCAACGAGGGCGGTACCGCCGAACTCGCGCGCTCCGTGGCCGAGCGCTGCGGCGCCACCAGCCTGGTCTTCACCCAGCCGGGCGCGCGGGAGCCGGTGCACATCCCGTCCCCGCGCATGGCCGTGGAGCACTGCGCACTCCTACGGCTGTTCCTGTCCCACGTCGCGGTCACGGTCTCCCTGCACGGCCACAGGAGACGGGCGACGCCACGGTCCATCTTCCTCGGTGGGGCCAACCGGCCCGCCGCGCACCTCCTCGCCTCGGGGCTGAGCGCCCTGCGCCCGGAGTTCGACCCGGTCACGGACCTCGCCGACATCCCCGCGGCCCTGCGGGGCGTGCACGCCAGGAACCCGGTGAACCTGACCCGCGGCGGCGGCGTCCAGGTGGAACTCCCGCTCTCCGCCCGGACCCGGCGGCCGGGCTGGGACCCGGAGGTCCCCGACACGCCTCCGCCGGCGGTCGTCGACGCCCTGGTCACCGGCGTGGGGCTGCTGGCGACCCGGTCCGTCACCCGACGCTGACCCACGCGCCGCTCTCCGCCGAGCGCACCATCGCCTCCAGTACGGCGGCACTGTGCACGGCGTCCGGGAGTGTGGCCCCCTGCGGCCTGCCCTCCGCGATCGAGCGCAGGAAGCGGTGCGCCTCGATGACCTTCAGGTCGTCGTAGCCCATGCCGTTCGCCGCGCCCGGCTGGAACGCGCCGTACTCCCCGTCGCCCGGGCCGACGTACACCGTGCTGACGGGCTGGTCCTGGTACGTGGTGCCGCGGCTGACACCCAACTCGTTCATCCGGCGGAAGTCCCAGAACACCGCGCCCTCGGTGCCGTGCACCTCGAAGCCGTAGTTGTTCTGCTCGCCGACCGAGACCCGGCAGGCCTCCAGGACGCCGCGGGCGCCGGAGGCGAAGCGCAGCAGACAGTTCACGTAGTCCTCGTTCTCGACCGGTCCCAGCTCGCCGCCCGTGGCGCGGGTGTGGCCGGCGGTCGCGCCGGTGGGGCGGGCCCGCTCGGGGATGAACACGGCGGTGTCGGCGGTCAGGGAGGCGATGTCGCCGAGCAGGAACCGGGCCAGGTCCGCGCCGTGCGAGGCGAGGTCGCCCAGCACTCCGCTGCCGCCGCGCTGCTTCTCGTAGCGCCAGGTCAGGGCGGATTCGGGGTGGGCGGCGTAGTCGCTGAACAGGCGCACGCGGACGTGGGTGACGGTGCCGATGCCGCCCGAGGAGATGAGTTCGCGGGCGGCCTCGACGGCGGGCGCGTTGCGGTAGTTGAAGCCGACGGCGCCCTGGACGCCCGCTCCGGCCACCGCGCCTGCGACCGCCTGCGCGTCCGCCGTGCTCAGCCCGACCGGCTTCTCGATCCAGATGTGCTTGCCGGCCTCGGCCATCGCGACACCGATCTCACGGTGCAGGAAGTTCGGGGCGGTGATGCTGACCGCCTGGATCCGCGGGTCCCCGGCCACCTCGCGCCAGTCCCGGGTCGCCGAGGCGAACCCGAACTGTGCGGCGGCCTCCTCGGCCCGGCCCGGCACCTCCTCGGCGACCGTCACCAGCCGCGGACGCAGGCCCAGCCGCGGGAAGTGGTGCGGGACGCGGGCGTACGCCTGGGTGTGCACCCGGCCCATCCAGCCGAACCCGACGACGGCGACACCGAGCGAATCCACCATGACAGCCCCTCTTTGGACCGGTCCACAACCTGTCCAGGCCACCCTGAAGCCCGTGCTCAGCGACTGTCAACCCTCACCGGAGCACCGCCGGATCCTTTGACAAGCCATGGCGGCACATGGAACGGTCCACAGCATGAAAGCGCCGACGATCCGCGACGTGGCCGAACGCGCCGGAGTGTCCAAGTCGCTGGTCTCGCTCGTGCTGCGCGGCGCCGAACAGGTGCGTCCCGAGAAGCGGGAGGCCGTCCTGCGGGCGGTGCGGGAGCTCGGCTACCGGCCCAACGCGGCCGCGCGCAGCCTCAGCGAGCAGCGCACCCGCACGGTCGGCGTGCTCCTCAACGACCTGCGCAACCCCTGGTTCGTCGACCTGCTCGACGGCCTCAACTCACTCCTGCACGACCACGGCCTGCGGATGCTGCTGGCGGACGCCCGCCTCAACCGCCGCACCGGCCAGGACCCCGCCGACCCGCTCCTGGACCTGCGGGTGGACGGCCTGGTCGTCGTCGGCACCCTGCCCGACCCGGCAGCCCTCGGCAGGGCCGCCGAGCGCATCCCGGTCGTCGTCGCGGGCGCCCGCGAACCGGTCCCGGCGGGAGTTGACGTCGTGGCAGGCGACGACGAGCACGGCGCCCGACTGGTCACCGAGCACCTCATCGGGCTCGGCCACCGGCGCATCGCGCACATCGCGGGCTACGGCTCCGTCGGCGAGCTGCGCAGGCGGAGCTTCGAGGCGACGATGCGGGCGCACGGCCTCGCTATCCGGGCGCAGGTCGAGCCCAGCGACATGACCGAGGAGGGCGGCTACCGCACCGCCGTGCGTCTGCTGAGCCGCCCCGGCCGGCCCACCGCACTCTTCGCCGTCAACGACATCGCCTCCGTCGGCGCGATCTCGGCCGCCGAGGAGCTGGGTCTGCGCGTCCCGCACGACGTGTCCGTGGTCGGCTACGACAACACGAGCATCTCCCGCCTGCGCCACGTCTGGCTGACCACGGTCGACAGCGACGGCCACGAGTTGGGCCGTCGCGCGGCGCGCTGCCTCCTGGACCGCTTCGAGCGGCCCGGGGGAGAGGGCCGACTGAGCCTGACGGCACCGACGTTGGAGATCCGCGGCACGACAGCCGCACCGCCCACGGACTGACGCCGTCCACAGCTGATGGCGTTCAGAGGCTGATCGCGTACGCCTTCCGCAGTGTCTCGTGCACCGTCCATGTCGTACGGTCGCCCTCGCGCAGGACGGCCATGTCCCCGGGCCCCACCGTCAGCGTCGGCCCGCCCTCGATCTCGACGGTCGCCGACCCGCTGATGACGACGAACAGCTCGTCGGCCTCCGTGTCGGTGACGACGCCCGGCGTGATCTGCCAGATGCCGCGGATCCGCTTCCCGTCCGCGGACTCCCAGACGACCTTGCCGGTCACCTCCGGGGTCCCGGACACGATCTGCTCCGGGCCGAGGGGATCGGGTTCGAGCTCGGCGTCCGGGATGTGCACCACGAAGCTGTGGGTCATGGGCCGACCCTAACGAGATCGCCGGGCGCCGTGCGTGGACACTGTGTGCGGTGTCGGCCCAGGCGGGAGGACACTTCGTCGCGACTGGCGGCCCCGCGGACGCCGGGTGATCGTGGAGGGCATGGCGCAGACCACGACGGCCGTCCCCGGGCCACGGCAGCACGACACCCGCGAGGCCGTCCTCTTCGGCGGTGTCTACGGCGCCGTACTGGCCTGCTCCATGGTCGCGGCGCTCAGCCAGTACGGCCACACGTCCCGGGCCAGCCGCCGCTACGACGCGCTCTGGCTGCTGGTGACCGCGCTCGCCTCGGCCCTCGCCCACGGCTACGCCCACTACATCGCCGAACGCGAACCGCACCGCCGCTGGGACGTCCTGCGCACCCTCGTCGACGAGTGGCCCCTGGTCACGGCCGTGCTGCCGACGGTGCTGCTGCTCGCGGGGGCGGGCTGGGGCTGGTGGCCGCCGAAGGGGGTGGAGTACGCGGCGTTCGTCCTGAACATCGCCCTGCTGTTCACGCTCGGCCTGGTGACGGCGCTGAGGTCGCACCGCTCCCCGCCCGTCGCCGTTCTGATCGGTCTGGTGGACGCTCTGCTGGGCGTGATCGTCGTTGTGGCCAACGCGATCATCAAGTGAGGGCGCCAACTACCCCCGTCCTGCCTTAGGGTCTGCGCGTGGGGACGGACATCGACGGCGCCATCGAGCGCCGAAACACGGACGGGTACTGGCAGTTGGAGGTCGATCTGCTGGACTTCCGGCCGCCGCGGGACTACGTCGCCTGGGATTGTCTCTTCGGCGTGCGCGGGACGGGAGACGTGGAGCGTCCGCTGTTCGCCGACCGCGGACTGCCGGACGACGTCTCGGAACCGGTACGGGAAGCAGCCGTCGGCGACTACCAGCACAGCCACACCTACGTGAGCTGGGCCGAGGTCGCCGCGGCCGACTGGGACGCGCCGCTCGCGGCCCGCCCCGCCTGGTACTGGGCGCACAGGTCGGATCCGGCAGGCGAGCACCTCGTACGGGTGACTCCTACCCTGCGCGAGGCCGCCGCCCGCACCTTGGGATCGGACCTGCTCCTCGCGCCGCCGGAATGGCCTCCCGGTGCCGAGGTGCCTCTCGACGGTGCGGTGTACCGCCCGGTGGTCCTCACGGCGCGGATGCTCGCCCCGCCGGACGAGGGAACCTGGGCACAGGTGTGGAGGACCGTGCGGGACCTGGCGGCCGGGCACGGCGACGAGGACGTACGGCTCGTCGTCTGGTTCGGTTGACCCAAGCACCAGGGAAGGGAGCCGACATGACCACAGACGCCACAAAGGCCACACACGGCACCGACGCGACGGTGACGGACGAGGCGGTGAGCAGCCTCGACGGCACCGCCGATCCGCGCCTGCGCGAGCTGCTCACCGGCCTGATCCGCCACCTCCACGCCTTCGCGCGCGAGACGCGGCTCACGCAGGAGGAGTGGGAGCAGGCCGTCGGCTTCCTCACGGCCACCGGGCAGGCGTGCACGGACACCCGGCAGGAGTTCATCCTGCTGTCGGACGTCCTGGGCCTGTCGATGCTGGTCGAGACGATCAACGGCGACCGCGCGCCCGGCGCCACCGAGTCGACGGTCCTCGGCCCCTTCCACATGACCGAGTCCCCGGTGCGCGAAGTCGGCGCGAACATCGACCTGGTGGGCGGCGGCGAGCCCTGCGTGGTCAGCGGCCGTGTGCTGTCCAGCGACGGAAGTGCGCTGCCGGGCGCCGTAGTCGACGTCTGGCAGGCCGACGGGAACGGCTTCTACGACGTCCAGCGTCCCGACGAGCAGCCGCCGGGCAACGGCCGCGGACTGTTCACCGCGGACGCCGAGGGCCGCTTCCGGTTCCGCACCTGCGTGCCGAGCCCGTACCCGATCCCCACGGACGGCCCGGTCGGCGACCTCCTGCGCGCGACCGCCCGGCACCCCTACCGACCGGCCCACATCCACTTCATCGCCTCGGCCGCAGGGCATGTGCCGGTCACCACGCACATCTTCGTCGCGGGCAGCGACTACCTCGACTCGGACGCGGTGTTCGCCGTCAAGGGGAGCCTGGTGCAGGACTTCACCGAGACGGACGATCCGTCGCTGGCGAAGGAGTTCGGCGTCGCGAACCCCTTCC
The DNA here is from genome assembly GCF_058267695.1 of Streptomyces sp. DF42. Classification (NCBI taxonomy): domain Bacteria; kingdom Bacillati; phylum Actinomycetota; class Actinomycetes; order Kitasatosporales; family Streptomycetaceae; genus Streptomyces; species Streptomyces sp. DF42. Next base: position 8,948,156 of record NZ_CM177859.1, read on the forward strand.
GCCACGCCCGCGTCGATCTCGTACTGGAGCGATCGTGAAGGACGTCCTCGACTTCTCCCACGAGTCCCGGCCCGTGCGGGTGGTCTTCCGGCCAGGCGCCGCCACCACCGCCACGGCCGCCGAGGCCGCGGGGCTGGGCCTGCGGCGGCTGCTGGTGGTGTGCGGCAGCCACGGCGCGGACACCGCGCGGGCGGTCGCCGACTCGCTCGGCCCCGCCTGCGTGGGCCTGCACGACGGCGCCCGGATGCATGTGCCCACCGAGGTCGCCGACCGGGCCGTGGAGGTGGCCCGGGCGGCGGGCGCCGACGGCTGCGTGGCCGTCGGCGGCGGTTCCTCGATCGGCCTGGGCAAGGCGATCGCCCTGCGCACCGGCCTGCCGCTGATCGCCGTGCCCTCCACCTACTCCGGCTCGGAGATGACCCCCGTCTGGGGCCTGACCGAACACGGTGTCAAACGCACCGGCCGCGACCCCGTCGTCCTCCCGCGCAGCGTCGTCTACGACCCCGCCCTCACCCTCTCCCTCCCCGTACCGCTCTCCGTCACCAGCGGCATCAACGCGATCGCCCACGCCGTCGAGGCGCTGTACGCCCCCGACACCTCACCGCTGATCGCGCTGATGGCGGAGGAGGGCGTACGGGCCATGGCGGCGGCGCTCCCCGCGCTGGCCGCCGCCCCGGACTCCCTTCCGGACCGCGGCCGTGCCCTGTACGGCGCCTGGCTGTGCGGCTCCTGCCTCGGCGCCACCACCATGGGCCTGCACCACAAGCTGTGCCATGTCCTCGGCGGCACCTTCGGTCTGCCGCACGCCGAAACACACACGGTGGTCCTGCCGTACGCCCTCGCCTACAACGCGCCCGCGGCCCCCGAAGCGACCGCCACCGTGGCCCGCGCTCTGGACACGACCGACGCCCCGAACGCCCTCAGAGACCTGGCCGAGAGCCTCGGCGCCCCCCACTCCCTCGCCGAACTGGGCCTGAAGGAAGCCGACTTGACCAAGGCAGCCACCCAAACCGTCGGCCAGGCATACGCCAACCCGCGCGAGGTGACGGTGGAAGGGGCGCTTGCCGTGCTGCGGGCGGCATTTGAGGGCGGTCCGCCGGAGTTCTCCGACGTCTGACCGGTGCACGTGGTGTGAGGGGGCGGCCGGTTACCGGGCGTCCGAGGAGGGCGTGGGTGCCGGATGCCAGGCGGTTGCTGATGACTCCGCCGATGAACTGGGCCTGGGTGAAGGCGCCTTGGCGTGACGGCCGTGCACCAGGCGGCCGAGGCGCACGCCAGTCGGCGGGAGGTCGCAGCGGGGATGAGTGGCTTCATGCCCGAGGCGCTCCTCGAAGTCGGCGCACCATCCGGCACCGACCGGCAACCGGCCACCGTAGAGGACGCGGGGCCGGGACACTGGAGCCATGCACGACTCACCTTTCGCCGGCGGCGCCGGTTCCGGGACCGGCGACCGCGCGGCCGAGGACGCGACCATGCCCGCGGAGGGCCGGGCCGCCCCCTGCGCTGCCACGGGGGCCCGTCGGGCTCAGGCCTCCGGCGTGATTCCCGCGGGCCGGCGGCCGGTGGGAGTAGGCGTCGGCCGGCTGCGGTCCGTGCTGGTCGCCCCGTTCACCCGTCGTGCATGGGCCGAGGCCGCCTACTGTCTGGCCGGCTTCCCCGTCGCCGTAGTCGGATTCGTCCTGGTCCTCGTCCTGCTCGCCCTTGGCACCGGCCTCACCGTCTCCCTCATCGGTGCGGTCCTCGGGCTGCTGCTCGTCGTCACCTCGGCCGCTCTCGCCCGCGCCTTCGCCGCCGTGCACCGCGGGCTGGCCGCAGGGCTGCTGGGGGAGAAGGTGCCGGCACCGCCACCGCTCAGGCCCGCCGACAGGGCCTTCGCACGGCTGGACGCGCGGCTGCGGGACGCCGCCGGATGGCGCTCGGTGGGGTACGTACTGGTCAAGCTGCCTGTCGCCGCGCTGGAGCTGTATGCCGTTGCCTGGTGGTTCACCGGCCTGTTCAACCTGTCGGCGCCGCTGCGCTGGGCCGCCTTCGGCCAGCGCCCGCAGCACGGTATGGAGGGCGCGCCGACCATCACCCCCATCCCGGTCGGCGGCGGTGCCCCGCACAGCACCACCTTCGCCGGGACCTTCGTGGCCGCCGCGATCGGCGTCGCCACGCTCCTCGCGGCGCCCTGGTTCACCCGCGGCATCGTCGCCATGGACCGCTGGCTGGTGCGCGCTCTGCTGGGGCCCGGTGAACTCGCCCAGCGCGTAAGGAACTTGGAGGAGACCCGCGCCCTCGCCGTCGACGACTCCGCGGCCCAGCTGCGGCGGCTGGAGCGGGACCTGCACGACGGCGCGCAGGTACGACTCGTCGCGCTGGCCATGAGCCTCGACATGGCGAAGGAGCGGCTGGGCGCGGAGGGCGAACCGGTCGCCGACCCCGAGCGGGTGCGCCGGCTGATCGAGACCGCCCACAGCAACGCCACCGAAGCCCTCACCGAGCTGCGCGACCTGGCCCGCGGCATCCACCCGCCGGTGCTGGACGACGGCCTGCCCGACGCGCTCGCGACGCTGGCGGCACGCAGCACCGTACCCGTGGAGCTGGCCGTGGACGTCCCCCAGCGGCCCACGCCGGCGATCGAGACGATCGCCTACTTCTGCGCCGCCGAGCTGCTCACCAACGTCATCAAGCACAGCGGTGCCCGCCGCGCGGTCCTCGGCGTCAGCCAGGAGGAGGGCCTGCTACAGCTGCGGGTGACGGACGACGGAGGCGGCGGCGCGACGCTCGGCGCGGGCAGCGGTCTGCCGGGTCTGCTGCAGCGGGTGCGCACGGTCGACGGGACCCTGGACATCACCAGCCCGGAGGGCGGGCCGACCGCAGTGACGGTGGCATTGCCGCTGCACGCGTGAGCGACGATCAGGGAGCGAGGCCGTGAGAGCATGCCCGTATGCGCGTCGTGATCGCCGAAGACGCCGCGGTCCTGCGGGAGTTGCTGGCCGCGATGCTCACCGAGCGCGGCCACGAGGTGTGTGCCGCCGTTGGTGACGCCGACGCGCTGCGCGCGGCCGTGGCCGAGCACCGGCCGGACGTCGGCGTCATCGACATCCGGATGCCGCCCACCCACACGGACGAGGGACTGCACGCCGCCATCGACATCCGGCGGGAGCATCCCGGTACCGGGGTGATGCTCTTCTCCCAGTACATCGAGACCAGGTACGCCATGAGACTGCTGGCCGCGGGCGCGGCCGGCGTCGGCTATCTGCTCAAGGACCGGGTCGCCAACGTGGCCGAGTTCACCGACGCCCTGGCCCGGGTGGCGGCGGGCGGAACGGCGCTCGACCCCGAGGTCGTCACCCAACTCGCCGGTGCCGGCCGCCGGCTCGATGCCCTCGAAACGCTGACGACACGCGAGCGCGAGGTGCTGGCGCTGATGGCGGAGGGCCGGTCGAACGCCGCGATCGCCCAGACGCTGGCGGTGTCGGCCGGCACGGTGGAGAAGCATGTGGCCGCCATCTTCGGCAAGCTGGGCCTCCCGGCGTCCGAGGACGCGAACCGGCGGGTGCTGGCGGTACTGCGCTACCTCGGCGCATGAGCAGCCGGGCCTGATCGGCCGAACCCAACTGGCTCTCGGCGCGGAGATGTTCGCCCGTCCAGCGGCTGAAACGCCGGTTCACCCGCCCCGTGCAGGGAGCCGAGCGAGCGCGCCGGGAACCGCGCGATCAGCCAGGGACCACGCGCCGTCGCCGAGGACGGAGCCCCCGAGCTCCTGGGCGCCCCCACCCGCCGGCCGGCAGGCTCAGCGCCCGGCGCGCACCCCGTCCAGCGCGATGGCAAGGATCCGGTCCCGCTGGGCGTCGTCGCTGAAGACCGTCCCGGTGACGCCCGCGACCATCCGCAGCAGGTCGTTGAAGTCCATGTCCTTGCGGGCCACGCCCGCCTCCTGCGCCCGCTCGAAGAGCGGGCCGCCTGCCGCGTACATCGACTCGCGGCAGGCGTCGAAGATCTCGGACTCGTCGTCGAGCGCCTCGCGCACGGCCCGCTTGGTCACCATGTAGCCCGCGAACCGGGCCAGCCACGAGGTCAGGGCCTCCCACGGCTCCAGGTCGGCGACCTCCTCGGCGACGCGGACCAGTTCGTTGACCTCGTCCGCGTACACGGTCTCGAACAGTTCGCGACGGGACGGGAAGTTCCGGTACAGCGTGCCGATGCCGACCCCCGCGCGACGCGCGATGTCCTCCAGCGACGCCTCGGCGCCGTGCACGGCGAACGCCTCGCGCGCGGCGGACAGCAGGGCGTCGTAATTGCGCGCGGCGTCCTTCCGGTGGGGGCGCTTGGACGCCACGAGCTCACGGACGGGGAACGGCTGGGCCGACACTGCTGCCTCCCGGGGCGGCACGAGGTTGAACCGGAGGTGAGCCTCCGGTACAGTGGAGGGGTACCTCCACTTTAGCAGTGTGGGTGCGCTCGCCGTGGATGCGTGCGGCCGCACGCATCGGCGACGCGACGACACCCAGGTGCTCCCGCGGACCGCGCCTCGGCGCACCGCAGCGCGCGATCCACCCACACACCCCGTATCGACCATCTACGCCTACGCCTTCGCCTTCACCTCCACTTTTCCGCGACCGCTCGCCGCCGCGGCCGTCGGCGTGCCCGCTGCCGTCCCATCGGCACTCCGGGTCCGTACGACCGTGGCCCGAGATCCTCGGCCGCACCCCGTTCGTTCGGAGAGGCCCTCCATGCCCCGCAAGTCCACCCGTCTCACCTTCGCGGTCCTCGCGACCGGTGCCGGTGTGTTCGCCATGCTGCAGTCGCTGATCGCGCCGGCCCTGCCGACCGTCCAGCACGCCATGCACACCTCACAGTCCACCGCGACGTGGGTGATGACGGCCTATCTGCTGTCCGCTTCCGTCTTCACCCCGATCCTCGGCCGCGTCGGCGACCTGATCGGCAAGAAGCGCACCCTCGTCGCCGTCCTGCTCGTCGTGCTCCTCGGCTGTCTCCTCGCCGCGCTCGCCCCGAACATCGGCGCACTGATCGTCGCCCGGGTCGTCCAGGGCGTCGGCGGCGCGCTCGTCCCGCTCTCCTTCGGCATACTCCGGGACGAGTTCGCCGCGTCCGAGGTCCCGGGCAGCATCAGCAACCTGTCCGCCGTGATCGCCGCGGGTGGCGGCGTCGGCATCGTCGCGGCGGGCCCGATCGTGTCCGCGCTCGACTACCGGTGGCTGTTCTGGATCCCGGTGGCCGTCGTGGCGGTCACTGCTCTGATAGCCCTGCGCTATGTGCCCGAGTCGCCCAACCGTGCGGAGGGGAAGGTCAGTTGGCTGGGCGCCGGCCTGCTGTCCGCCTGGCTGGTGGCGCTGCTGCTGCCGCTGAGCCAGGCGAGCGTGTGGGGCTGGGGATCGGTGAAGACCGTCGGCCTGTTCGCCGCGGCGGTCGTCCTGTTCACCGCATGGCTGCTCGCCGAGGCCCGCTCCCGCACCCCGCTGATCGACCTGCGCGTCATGCGTCTGCCGGCCGTGTGGACCACCAACACCGCGGCCCTGTTGTTCGGCGCCGGCATGTACGCGCTCTGGTCCTTCCTGCCCGGCTTCGTCCAGACGCCCAGCTCCGCGGGCTACGGCTTCGGCGCGAGCGTCACGGCCTCCGGGCTGCTGATGCTGCCCATGCTGGTGGCGATGTTCTTCTCGGGCATCCTGAGCGGCCGCCTGGAGCCCGTCGTGGGTGCGAAGGCGCTGCTGACGACCGGTGCCGTACTCGGCGCCCTCGCCCTCGGCCTGCTCGCCGTCCTCCATGACCAGCAATGGCAGATCGCCCTGGTCTCGGGCGTGTTCGGCCTTGGCATCGGGCTCGCATTCGCCTCCATGGCCCATCTCATCGTCGGCAGCGTCCCGGCCTCCCAGACCGGCGCCGCGACCGGCATGAACGCCAACATCCGCACCATCGGCGGCTCCATCGGCGCCGCGCTGACCAGCGTCCTGGTCACCGGCCACCTCCAGCCTTCGGGCCTGCCGTACGCCTCCGGCTACACCCACGGCTTCGCCCTGCTGGCGGTCCTGTGCCTGGCGGCGGCACTGGCGGCCCTGCTGGTGCCGGTACGCCGCCCGGGAGGTCTCGCGGGGACACCGCGGGCCGCCTCCTCCGTGACACCGGTGACTCCGAAGCCGGTGACTCCGAAGCCGGTGACCCCGGAGCCGGTGGCGCCGGGCACCCGAGGCTGACGTCCACGGAGGCGACCCGGATCCACCGGGCCGCCTCCGCCGCGGAGGGCCGGCCGGAAGGACGGCCACAGGGCCCGGTGAGAACACGGGTGTACGTACGGTAAAGTCGACCTGCGCGATCACGCGGTTCACCGCGGAAGCGCACCGGGACGTGGCGCAGCTTGGTAGCGCACTTGACTGGGGGTCAAGGGGTCGCAGGTTCAAATCCTGTCGTCCCGACTTTGCGAAGTCGCAGGTCAGGGGCCGTTTCAGAGGAGATCTGAAGCGGCCCCTTGATCATTCTTGGGGAACCGCTTGGGGACCAGTGGCAGGCCGGGATGAAGGGGCCGGCGGAGTCACCTGGTGGTACAGCTGCCGTACCGCCGTTGACCAGTTGGAAGGGCATGGCCGTGACCGCCGGGCCGATGGTCCGTGCATGGTCCGGTTCTCGGCCTGCTGGGTCGCGGGGAGGGAACGCTTCAACCGTCCGTCAGCACTCGCTTGCCGATCCCGGGGCCCCCGCCCGCCCGGAGCATCTGGCTCGCGGCGAGCTCGCGGTAGAGGGCACTGCTGACCAGCAATTCCTCGTGGCGTCCGCCGGCGGCTGTGCGGCCGTCCTGGAGCACCACGATGTGGTCGGCGTGCTGCACGGTGGACAGACGGTGGGCGATGACCAGCAGGGCGCACTCCTGGGCGATGTCCTTCATGACGGTGGTGAGCGCCGATTCGTTGATCGCGTCGAGGTGGGAGGTGGGCTCGTCCAGGAGGAGCAGCGCGGGGCCGGCCAGCAACGCGCGGGCGAGGGCGACACGCTGACGTTCGCCGCCGGAGAGGTTGCCGCCGCGTTCACCGATGACGGCGGCAAGGCCCCCGGGCAGCCGCTCGACGACCTCTTCGAGCCGGGCCAGTTCGACGACGCGACGGATCTCCGCTTCCGTGGCGTCGGGTACGGCGTAGGTGATGTTGTCGCGCAGGGTGCCGTGGACGACATGGGTGTTCTGGTCGACCACGGCGATGCCTCGGCGACAGGCGCCACGGGTGAGTTCGGTCGCGGGCCGCCCGTCGAAGAGCAAGGTGCCCGCATCCGGCTCGTAGAACCTCGCGACCAGGGCGAACACCGTGCTCTTGCCGGCGCCGGACCGGCCCACCAGGGCCACGTGCCGGCGCTGCGGGACGGCGAACGAGACACCGCGCAGGACCGGCCGCTCAGGGTCGTAGCCGAAGTGGACGTCGCGCAGGGCGAGTACGGGCTGTTCGCGGGTGCCGGACGGCCCGGTCGGCCGCGGTGTGGGCGCCGGGCCCTTCGGGTTCTGGGGCGCGGTGGGCTCCACAGGGAGGCGGAGTGCCTCGTCGATGCGCTGGTAGGCGCCCATCCCGCGTTGGACGAGGCCCACGGCGCGGAAGACGGAGGACAGCGGCAGGACGAGGTAGGAGGCGTACAGCAGGAACGCGACGAGGTCACCGAGGGAGCCCGCATGACCGCCTACGCGCAGGCCGCCGACGACCAGGACGATGAGGAAGGATCCCTGGACGGCGAGTTCGACGGCGGAGCTCATCACGGAGGCGAGCTTCGCGCTGCGCACTCCCGCGCCGTAGGCCGCGTCCACGCGGGCGCCGATGCCGGCCGCTTCGCGCTCCTCGGCGCGGTGCACACGGACCATCGGCAGGGCGCTCAGGGCGCGTTCCATGTCGGCGGCGACGGCGCCGACCGAGCCCTGCATGTGTTCCGACGCGGTCCTGATGCCGGTGAGCAGCGAGGCGACCACCACGGCCGCCGCTGCCACGGTGACGGCGACCAGGAGCAGCAGCAGAAGGTCCAGCCACGCCATGAGGGCGATCGCCCCGGCGGCGACCAGGCTTCCCGTCACGAGATCGACCAGGGCCTGCGAGACGACCTCCCGCAGCAAGGTGGTGTCGGCCGTCACCCGGGAGATGAGGTCGCCGCCCCGGTGGCGGTGGTACTCCCTCATCTCCAGCCGGAGCAGCCGACCCACCAGCCCGTGCCGGAGTTGCCGCACGACGCCTTCGCCCATCCGTTCCAGAAGGAAGCGTCCTGCTGCCCCCGCCGCCGCCTCGACGGCGAACAGCGTGCCCAGGAGTACCAGCAGCGGCCAGATGAGCTGTCCGCGGCCGCTCGCGTCCACGACCTGCTTGGCGACGAGCGGCTGGGCCAGCCCCAGGGCGGAGCCCACGAGGGTCAGCAAGCTGGCGACGGCGATGGCGCTCCGATGCCCGGCGGTGAGCCGGTACATCGTGGCCACCGCCGCCAGGGTGGACTTGCCGGCTTCGGGCGCGGCTTCGGCATCGGCGACCGCGGCCCGGCTGCCGTGCGACGCCGTCGCGCCGGTCATCGGTCAGTAGGCCGTGGCACCGGGGCGACCGCCACCAGCCGGGCGAAATAGCCCTGTGGGACCCCCTCGCCGACGGGACGGCCTTCGGCCTCGATCCAGGCGTGCGCGGTGAAGGGCGGGGTGACCCGTACGCCGGTGCACCAGGTCGCCCATGTTCCGCCGAGCCGGCACAGCAGTGCCGCTCCCAGGGAGCGCGGCAGGCACCCCTTCGGCCCGGCACAGCGCAGGCTGGCGGCGCACATGGCGTCGCGTGCGTCCTGTGCCTGCGCGGTGGTCGCCGGCGCGGCGCCGCGCCGCAGGATGCCGAGCACGGCGCGGATGTGGCGGGGCGGCAGCAGGGCGAGGGCGACGGCGGGGAGCAGGACCAGGCGGGCGGTCAGGCGTCGGGCCAGGGGCACACCGGTGGGCCGCTCCAGCGCGCTGGGCGTGGTCATGAGGCGAGCCCCGAGTCACGCAGCTCCCGTACGAGCGTCTCGACGTCCTGCAGGGCTTGCGCCCGATCGATGTCGAACTCCTGGACCAGGGCGGCGGCCGCGTCCGCCTCCTCACCGCCGTCCAGCAGCGTCCGCAGCACCAAGGTGGCCGTCGGGTTCAACTCCCAATAGGCGCCCACCTGTTCATCCAGCAGCACCGTGCCGTAGTCGGTCTCGGCCGTGGAGACGTTGTCGCCGAACCGCAGGGGCATGCGAGGGCCTTTCTGACGTGTTTGACAGGGGTGCAGTCAGGGGTGTGGAACACGGGTGCGGCCGTGGGCAAGCCCGCGTAGCCACACCTCCGCGGCGATCGTGGAGTAGAGGATGGCGTCGGAGAGCCCGGGGGAGGCGGGCCGCCGGGCGAGGCGGCGCAGCTCGGCGCCGTCCACCAGGCCCAGCTCCGCCAGCCGTGAGTCCTCCCACAGGGCCAGCAGGTCGGCGCGGTGTTCCCGCAGTCCGTTGGAGGCGTCCATGGAGGCCGTGGCCTTGTTGCTGCGTCGCAGGCACTCCTCGGGCACGATTCCGCGCATCGCGGCGCTCAGGACGGGCTTGTAGCGCCAGGGCGTGACACGCTCGCTGGCGCGTACGGCGAGAAACGCCTCGATGACGCGGTCGTCGAGGAAGGGAGAGGCCATCGGCAGGCCGGCTCGGGCCGCCATTCGGTCCCACTGCCGGATGACGCGGGTGCACGAGCGGATCTGCTCCAGGTCGGTGTGCAGTCCACGGTCCGGATGCAGCGGGGAGGCCGTCGCCGCGGCATCGAGCAGGGCCCGGCGGGCCATCCGCTCGGCCTCGGGGGTCACCCAGTCGAACAGGCGCGGGGCCATGCCCCAGCCGAGACCCGTCGTGACAGACGGGGGCAGCGGGCCACGTAGGCCACCGGCGGCGTCGGCGAGCCACTCCCCGTACGGCCGTGAGTCGGCGAGAGCGCGCAGTGTGCCGCCGATCGGCCATTGCCACAGCGCCCGGAACCCGCGCAACTGGCGCAGGGCGAACAGCGGATGAGTGCGCAGCAGCCGGTGGTAGTACGCCTCGGAGCACCATGCCACGTGGTCGCCGCCGATGCCGGTCAGGTGCAACTGGCTGCCGCGTGCCGCGAGGCCGGGAAGGTGGTGCAGGACCCGGGAGCGGTCCATGACGCCGATGGTGGGTTCGTCGAGGAGGTCGTCGATGCCGAGCAGGTCCTCGTAGACCAGCGGCGAGGCGTCGGCGTCCCAGACCACGTGCTCGACGTCCGGCAGGTGCCCCATCGCCCGCTTCGCCCAGGACAGGTCGGTGTCCGCCGGATCCCGTCCCGGCCAGGTACTGGCCACCACGCGGGCGGGGGAGCGGTCGGCCAGGAAGCAGAGGGAGGTGGAGTCCAGGCCCCCGGAGAGGTCGCAGCTCAGCACGCCGCCCTGACGGGTGCGCGCGCCGACGGCCTCCTCCAGTGCCGTCCGGATCAGGGGCGCCGCTTCGGCAAGCCGCCGGACCGGCTCCGGCGGTGTCCACCACCGGGTGTGCCGTACGGTGCGGCCGTCCGCGGCGACGACCACGGCGTCCTGCGGAGGAACGGCGGTGACCGCACGCCACATTGATGTCTCGAACAGCGGGTACGGGGCGGGCCACAGCAGCCTTACGGCCAGTTCCTCCACGTCGGGGTCCAGGCCCAGGACGGCGGCCAGGGTGTCGGCGCGGGTGGCGGCCACTCGCACGCCGTCGATCTCCGCGTGGAAGACGAGTCGCAGTCCGGAGGCGGTGCCCTGCACCCTGATCCGTCCGTCGAGGGCGCCGACGAGGTGAAAACTGCCCGAGAGGGAGCGAGCCAGCGCGTCGAGTTCCGCCAGATCACGCAATCGTGCGGCCCGGCGCCGCAGTTCGTCGGCGTCGATCGGGCAGCAGCCGACGATGGCGAGGGAGGCGCCGCCGACGCTCGCCGTGACGACCTCGTCGTCGTGCCATTGGCCGACCAGCCAGGGCCGGCCCGACGCATGCGCGAGGGTCCGGCTTCCAGGACGGGCGAAGGAGCGGGCCGCGGCGGCCGCGTCCGCACAGTCCGTGAAGACCGCGAAGTGCGCGTCGCCGGGGCCCGTCCCCGCACTTTCGTGCAGTTCAGTCATGACGTCGGGTCAGGGACCGTCGGTCGTCAGTTCTTGCTCAGGATCAGCCGGTCGTTGCCGGAGCGCTGAAGGAGCCCCGTCTCCTTCCGGAAGGTACCGAGCCGGACGAGCGTCGGCGCCTCATAAGCCTTCTTCATGACCACTCCTCACATGCAGGATTGCCGGCCACCTCCCTGACCGACGGCCCAGGGGACTGAGCCTGTGTGCTGTCGGTCGGCACAGGGCTCATCGGGAACCCGGGCCGGGAAGCGGATGCAGCACTAGCTAGCTGCAGAGCGTGAGATCAAGACAAGAGCCCTTGCGAAGCTCGGATAATATGCAAATTTCGAATGCCCTGGGTTGTGCGCCCGCTCTCGTTTTGGTTGTCATCGGCCCAGTATTGTTGTGCGACCCGGGTGTACACATGCTCGAATGAACGTTTTGACATGCGTCCCGGCAATTGCTCGCAGCACCTGCCAGGACGTGTCCGACGGCGGCCACGGGTGGGCGCCGCCGGGGCGCGCTCCATGCCCTCTACGTGCTCCTTTTCACGTCCCCGCGCTCCGAATCGTTCACCAGAGTCCTCACCGGCGAGCCGTGTGGAGGCGACAGGTCGGGTTTCCGCATCGATGCCCGGGCTCGGCAGAGAACGGGAGGAGTCGCTTGATGGTGCTCGTGAACGGCTGGAGACCACCCGCGAGACCGTGCTGGAACTGGCCGCCGAGAACGGCGCCCCACCACCCCACCCGAGCCGCTGCCGCCGGCGGCGGCCGTAGTGTCCCGGGCCGGGGCGTGCCCGGCCCGGACAGTGGTGGAGTCAGTTGAGGTTCCACTTCTGGTTGGTGCCGCCGCTGCAGGTCCACAGTTGGACCGGCGCGCCGTTGGCGGTGGAAGCGCCGGTGACGTCCAGGCACAGGCCGGACTGGACGCCGGTGACGCTTCCGTCGGCGTTGAGGTTCCACAGCTGGTTGGCCCCGCCGTTGCACGGCCAGGTCACCACCTTGGTGCCGGAGGTGGTCTGGTGGTTGTAGGCGTCCAGACACATGGTGGTCCCCGACATGGCCACCGTCAGCTGCCCGGACCCGGTACGGGTCCACAGCTGGCCGGCCCCGCCCTGGCAGTCCCGGATCTGCACCTGCGTACCTGCCGTCGTCGACGCGTTCGGCACGTCCAGGCACTTGCCCGCACCCACCGCGTGCAGCTCACCGGAGGTGCTGGGCGGCGGAGTGGTGGTGCCGCCGTTGTCGAGGCCGAGGAAGGTGATGGCGTAGGCGAGCATCCCGGGCTGCGGCAGGGTGTGGCCCGTGCCCGCGATGCTGATGCCTTCGACGGGGGACTGCGGGCCGGTGCCGCCGTAGCGGGTGCGGGTCCAGGACGACTGCGGCCGATCGGTGGCGGCGGGTGTCTGGCTCAGGGCGTGGAGGTTGGTCCACTGTTTGATCTCCTCGCCGAAGTTGGGATAGGCGAGGGTCGTGTCGGTGGTGCCGTGCCACATCTGCATTCGTGGGTAGCCTCCGGTGTAGCCCGGATACATGGAACGGGCGAGCGCCCCCCACTGCTGAGCCGATTTGATGACATTGCCGCTGGAGCACTGGCCGTTCCACTGGGAACCGTCCGTGGTGGCGAAGCAGCCCGCCGGCACCCCGGAGAACGCCGAGGCGGCACTGAAGACGTCGGGGTATTCGGCGGCCAGCACATTCGTCATCATGGCTCCCGACGAGAATCCGCTGACGACGATGCGGGCCGGGTCGACGTTGTAGTGCTGGCGTGTGTAACCGACCATCGACATGATGCCGGTGGAGTCGCTGCCGCCATCACGCTTGAGCGCCGCCGGTGACGAGACGTCGAAGCAGTGCCCGTCGCGGGTGGCCTCGGGCAGGACGATGATGAAGCCGTACCGGTCGGCGGCGGTGACGTAGTCGTGTCCGTTGCCGCCGAAGATCCCCCCGGCCGAGCCCCCGCAGTAGTGGACCAGGACCAGCACGGCGGGCTTGGGCGCTACGTGGTCGGGCACGTAGAGGTACATGTTGAGATGGGTGGGGTTGTTCCCGAAGCCGGTGATGGGGGTCAGGCTCGCCGCGGCCGCGGGTTGGGGTGCCAGGAGTGTGAAGGCTGCGGCCAGTGGCAGTAGCACCATCGCCAGGACCGCGCGCAGAGTGCGTCTCACTAATGAACCTCTTTTCCGGTGATCGGTATCGGTCGGGCAACGGCACGCCGGGCGGCGGTTCGTGGCGGGCCGGCCGGGCGTCCGCGTCGGTGTCTGTGGGGGTGCGGCCGGGAGGCAGCCGCACGGGGTGTCCAGGGGGCCTGCGCCGCGCGGCTGCGAGCGGCATGGCCCCGGTCACCGCCCGGCTCAGCCACAGCCGGCCGCGGTGATGTCGGTGCGTACCGCGTGTCGGTGACGTCAGACGGGTAGTCGGCGACACCGGCGTGGCGGGCCGCGCGCCGGATTCGGCACGGCGGCTCGTTGTACGACGAGAACGGCGCCCGCGTGGTGGAGTGGGCGGCGATGCATGGCGGGCCGCAGGCGGCGTGGACAGCACAGGACGGCGACGCGGTGGCGGCGGATGCGTCCGAACCGACCCGGTGGACGGTAGGGCGAGGCCACCGCCGGACCGCCGACTGCTGCCAGGCCTCCGAACACGACCATCAGCCGGCGCCGGTACGCATCAGCTCCGCCATCGACCTTGTTGCGACCCATTCCGGAGAAAGAAGGTGGGCATATCTCACTCCTTGGCCAGGCCATCGTGGTCGGCTCACCCGGACGCGAGCGGATCACGTCCCTTGATGAGTAGTACTCATCCAAGGTGCTCCGACGCCTGTGACGGGTGGACTCCCGGACTCATCACCCACCAGCGCCGGCAACCATGCCAATCAACTACTGGCGATCAGGCTTTCACTGGCTACTGGGTCGCTCTGAGGGGCGGCGCGGGCCATTCCTGGCTGCACGGAGGCACTCCTGAAAGGGGGGAATGCGATCGCTGACTGCTCGAGTAAGCGCTCACATCCGCGGCGTGGGGTAGGAGAGTGCATGACCTGAGGTCGACCTATTGGCCGACTCTCGGTCGGCATGAGCCTGTCATATGTACCGGCGCATCCTCAAGAGGTGTGCACGGACAGGGTTGAGGCGTGGGCGTGCCGGTGCGGGTGGGAACCGAGGTGCCGTGGTGGTCGGGCGTGGTTCCAGGCGATGTCGTCCGGTGTGCACGCGGGCGGAGTGGGGCACCGTCCTGCGCAGCCGCTCGGCCAGGGTCGTCCTGCCGGCGCCGCCCCGGCTGCCGATCGCGATCCCCCGCAGACGTCCGGTGACGTCCGGTGATGCGGCGCGCCATTGCCGGACGGCGTGGAGCACGGTCACCACCCGCCGGCCAACGGCCCCGGTCTCGTCCGGATGCCGACGCATTGACAAGCCGTCTCCGGGGGCGAAGGCCCGAGTTCGGCCTGCTAGGCCTGTCCGGCCCTCCCGGTCGGCCCGCCGGATGCCCAACCTGTCGACGCCATGATCGAGGGGCCCATGCCGATGAGTGGGCGGCGACACCGCATCCGCTCCGGTCCCGCTCGGGCCGCGAGATAGTAGGACGCCCTAGTATCTGTGCTGCTCCTCACACTGCCAAAAATACTTGGACGTCCTACTATTTTTCCAAGAGTGCACTCCGATCTGTACCTGGAAGGCCCCGCCGTGAGCGAACTGCACCGTCCCGTGCATCCTGTCCGCCTGGTCACCGCTTCGGCCCTGTTCGACGGGCATGACGCGTCGATCAACATCATGCGGCGGATCTTCCAGTCCCAGGGCGCCGAGGTGATCCACCTCGGTCACAACCGCTCGGTGCAGGAAGTCGTGGACGCGGCGCTGGAGGAGGACGCGCACGGGGTCGCGGTCTCGTCCTATCAGGGCGGACACGTCGAGTACTTCGAATACCTGGTCGAATCGCTGCGTGCGCGGGGAGCGGAGCACGTCCACGTGGTGGGCGGGGGAGGCGGCGTCATCGTCCCCGAGGAGATCACCCGGCTCCGCAACAGCGGGGTGACGATCTTCTCCCCGGAGGACGGGCAGCGGATGGGTCTGGCCGGGATGGTCAACTCCGTGGTGCGGGACTGTGACTTCGACCTGTGGGACGGCAAGCCGGCCGAGGCCGCGGCCGTGGTGGCGGGCGATCGGTTCGCGGTCGCCCGCGCCATCACCGGTGCCGAGCGGGGCAAGCTGCCCGCGGAGTTCCTGGCACAGCTGCGTGCCGCGGCCGGGGCGCGGGTGGTGCCGGTGCTGGGTATCACCGGCACCGGCGGTTCGGGGAAGTCGTCACTGACCGACGAGTTGGTGCGCCGGTTCCGCGTCGACCAGCAGGACAAGCTGCGGATCGCGGTGATCGCGGTCGACCCGACCCGTCGCCGCGGCGGCGGCGCGCTGCTCGGCGACCGGATCCGGATGAACTCCCTCGACGGCAACAGGGTGTTCTTCCGGAGCCTCGCCACCCGCGGCAGCCGCGAACTGCCCGAGCACCTGACCGACGTGATCGACGTCGTGAAGGCCGCCGGCTTCGACCTGGTGGTCGTGGAGACGCCGGGTATCGGCCAGGGCGACGCGGCGATCGTGCCGTTCGTCGACACCTCGCTGTATGTGATGACGCCGGAGTTCGGCGCCGCCTCGCAGCTGGAGAAGATAGACATGCTCGATTTCGCGGACGTCGTCGCGATCAACAAGTTCGAGCGGCGCGGCGCGAAGGACGCGCTGCGCGACGTCGGCCGCCAACTGGTGCGCAACCGCGAGGCGTTCGGCATGCGGCCCGAGGACATGCCGGTCTACGGCACCTCGGCGGCCACCTTCAACGACGACGGTGTCACCGCGCTGCACCAGCACCTGAAGACCGTCCTGGCCGAGAAGGGGCTGGTGCTGTCCGAGGGCGCGCTGGCGCCGGTCGACGTACGGTACTCCTCCGGAATCCGGCAGGTGGTCCCCGCGGACCGGGTGCGCTACCTCGCCGAGATCACCGACACGGTCCGCGCCTATCACACCGAGACCGGTCAACTGGCCGAAGCGGCGCGGCGGGTGCAGCGTCTGGAGACGGTCGAGGGAGAGTTCGTCGACGCCGGCTTTGACACCGAGAACGTGCGCGCACTGCTGGAGAGCGCCCGCCGGCACCTCCCGTACGAGATCACACAGCAGATCGAGAACTGGCCCGCCGTCATCGCCTCGTACTCCGGTGACGAACAGGTGGTGAAGGTGCGGGACAAGGAGATCCGCACCAAGCTCACGCGCGAGTCCCTGTCCGGCAACAGGATCCCCCGCGTGGCGCTGCCCCGATTCACCGATCACGGGGAGCTGGTGCGGTTCTGGCGCGGCGAGAACCTGCCCGGTCGCTTCCCCTTCACCGCCGGGGTGTTCCCCTTCAAGCGTGACGGCGAGGACCCGGCCCGTATGTTCGCCGGCGAGGGCGACCCGTTCCGCACCAACCGGCGCTTCAAGCTGCTCTCCGAGGGCCAGCCGGCCACCCGCCTGTCCACCGCTTTCGACTCCGTCACCCTCTACGGCCGCGACCCCGACGAACGCCCCGACATCTATGGCAAGGTCGGCACCTCGGGCGTCTCGGTGGCCACACTGGAGGACATGAAGACGCTCTACGGCGGCTTCGACCTGGTCGCGCCGACGACCTCGGTGTCGATGACGATCAACGGGCCCGCGCCGACCATCCTGGCGTTCTTCCTCAACACGGTGATCGACCAGCAGATCGAGCGGTTCCGGACCACCGAGGGCCGTGACCCCTCGCCCGAGGAGACGGACGCGCTGCGCGCCCACGCGCTGGCGAACGTGCGCGGCACGGTGCAGGCCGACATCCTCAAGGAGGACCAGGGCCAGAACACCTGCCTGTTCTCCACCGAGTTCTCCCTGCGGATGATGGCCGACATCCAGGAGTGGTTCATCGCGCACAAGGTCCGCAACTTCTACTCGGTGTCCATCTCCGGCTACCACATCGCCGAAGCCGGTGCGAACCCCATCAGCCAGCTCGCCTTCACCCTGGCCAACGGCTTCACCTACGTCGAGGCCTACCTCGCGAGGGGCATGCGCATCGACGACTTCGCCCCGAACCTGTCGTTCTTCTTCTCCAACGGCATGGACCCCGAGTACTCGGTGCTGGGCCGCGTCGCCCGCCGCATCTGGGCCGTGGCGATGCAGGAGAAGTACGGCGCGGGCGACCGCAGCCAGAAGCTGAAGTACCACGTCCAGACCTCCGGCCGCTCCCTGCACGCCCAGGAGATGGACTTCAACGACATCCGCACCACCCTTCAGGCACTCATCGCGATCTACGACAACTGCAACAGCCTGCACACCAATGCCTACGACGAGGCCGTCACCACCCCCACCGAGGATTCCGTCCGCCGGGCTCTGGCCATCCAGCTGATCATCAACCGGGAGTGGGGCCTGGCGATGAACGAGAACCCGCTGCAGGGGTCGTTCATCATCGACGAGCTCACCGACCTGGTCGAGGAGGCGGTGCTGCAGGAGTTCGAGCGGATCAGCGAGCGCGGCGGTGTGCTCGGCGCGATGGAGACCGGCTACCAGCGCGGCCGTATCCAGGACGAGTCGATGCTCTACGAACAGCGCAAGCACGACGGCACCCTGCCTCTCATCGGCGTCAACACCTTCCGCAAACCCCACGCCGACACCGCCGAGCCGGGCGTCATCGAGCTGGCCCGCGCCACCGAGGAGGAGAAGCGTTCCCAACTGGAGCGCGTCCACGACTTCCAGGGCCGCCACCAGGAGCCCGCCCACGCGGCGCTGGCCGCCCTCAAGGACGCCGCGGTCAGCGGGGAGAACGTCTTCGCCGTCCTCATGGACGCCGCCCGCGTCTGCTCACTGCAGCAGGTCACCGACGCCTTCTTCGAGGTCGGCGGCCAGTACCGGCGCAACGTCTGACCGAGTCACCGTGGGCGTTCCGTCTCCTCCTCCCCACGAGGGAGCAGAGGGCGGTGGTCGCCTGCGGCCATCCGGGTCACCACCTCGGCGAGCTGGGCGCAGGCCCGCGCGATCTCCCGCTGGGTCTGGTTCCGCTCGCTGACCACCGCCGCGAGAAGCAGCGCGGTCAGCGAGGCGGAGCCGTTGAACGCCTGCAGGGTGATCATCTCGGTGAGCAGGTTGTGGCCGGAGAACGGGCCCGATCCCCGGCCGGCGGCGATGATCGCAAAGGTCGACACGGCCAGTGCGCAGGGCGCGGCCCCGGCCAGCTGGAAACGGAAGGCTGCCCAGATCAGCAGCGGGAAGCCCAGGAACAGCAGCGGCGCGGGACCTGTCTCCACGACGCCGACGCCGACCGTGGTGGCCACGAGGAGCACCCCTTCCAGCCACCGGGACAGCGATGCGTCCCGCGGGCGGTGCGCCGAGCGGAGGAGGAGCAGGACCGGCGTGACCACCATGACGCCCATCGCGTCCCCGGTCCACCAGACCCACCACGTCGGCCAGAATTCACCGGTGTCCAGCGCACCGGCCAGGGCCAGGCTCGCCGTGCCCGTCGTCGCGCTGACCAGCATCCCGGTGAGTGCACCGAGAAAGATCAGCGCGAGTGCGTCCCGCAGCCGTTCCAGCGCGTTGCGGAACCCCGCTCGGCGCAGCAGCGCGTACGAGCACAGGGGCGCGACGGTGTTTCCCGCCGCGATCGCGAGCACGGCAGGCAGCGACGGCCCCAGCGAGACGTTGACCAGGAACGCGCCCAGGGCGATGCCGGGCCAGACCCGCCGGCCGCGCAGGAGCAGGCTCGCGACCGCGATACCGCTCGGCGGCCAGAGCGGGGTGACCTGGCCGCGCACCAGCTGCTGGAGCAGTCCCACCTTGGCCGAGCCGAAATACAGCGCGGCGACGGCACAGATCTCCAGGGCGGCCAGGGCGCTGCCCCGCAGCCGTTCGTGTCGCTCGACAGCCATCGGGCGACCTCCGTGTCGACATCGCCCCGGAGCCATCATCCGTCGGATCCCGCGGATCCTCCACAGCGCCGGCATCGGCCGGGCCGCCGGCCGGTGTCATCGGCCTGGAGGATGCCGTGGCTGTCCGCGTGGTCGAACCGTTGTCGACCGCGCCCTGCGGACCGACCCCCACCGCCGCCGCGGCAGCGACCGGCGGCGCATATGGTTGACCGGCCCGAAGGAAAGAGTGCCTCCGACCGACCTGCTGATCCCCGGAAGACGTGAGAGAACTGCTGCACATCCACCCGTCGGGCCTCGGCTCGGTGCTGCTGCTCCTGGCGGCCGGGATCGCCTCGGGCCTCGCCGGTTCCATAGCCGGTCTGGCCTCGCTGTTCAGCTATCCCGCGCTGCTCGCCGCGGGCCTCGGTCCCGTGGCCGCCAACGTCACCAACACCGTGGCCCTGTTCTCCAACACGGTGGGTACCGCGGCCGGTTCACGGGCGGAGCTGCAGGGGCAGCGCGGGCGCCTCGTCCCCCTGGCGGCCACGGCGGCGCTGGGCGGGGCGATCGGCGCGGCCCTGCTGCTCGGCACGCCGTCGTCGACCTTCCAGCTGGTCGTACCGTGGCTCATCGCCCTCGGGTCGGTACTGATCCTGGCACGCGACCCGCTGCGGCGCCTGACCGCGAGGTACCGTCCCGATTTGGCCCCCTTGCCTCAACTGCCGCTCGCCTGCGCCGTGTTGCTGGTCGGCCTCTATGGCGGATACTTCGGCGCTGCGGCCGGCGTGCTGATGCTGGCGGTGCTCTCCCTGTCCGCGACGGAGCCGTTGCCCGTGACCAACGCCGTCAAGAACGTCGCCACCGGCGCGGCCAACGTCACCGCCGCCGTCGCCTACGCCTTTCTCGCCCCGGTCGACTGGGGCGCAGCCGCCGCACTCGGCCTCGGCTGCCTCGCGGGCGCCTGGCTGGGACCGGCGATGGTGCGCCGGCTGCCCGAGAAGCCGCTGCGCATCGCCATCGCCCTCGCCGGACTGGGCCTGGCCTGGAGCCTGTGGCGGGACGCGGTCGCGCCCTGACCCGGGCCGGCCGGGGAGGACCAACGGCACGCCGCCCGGGGCATGTGGCCAGGCCGACGGCAGCAGTACGACCGTATCGGCGCAACCCTGCCCGAGCGGGGGCCGACGCACGTCGGTGGCGTTGTTTCTGCTGCCGTCCTCTGCAGCCGGTTTCTGCGATCGCTTTCTACGGTCGGTCGGTACGGCGGCGGCGTACCAGCAGGATGGCGCCCGTCCCGACGGCGACAGCCGCGGCTGCCGCGCCCGCGATGGGCAGGGTCGCACCGGACCCGGTGCTCGCCAGGTCGCCGTCGACGGTGGTGGAGCCGGAGGCGCTGGTGGCGGAGCCGCCCCCGGTGGACGTGCTGCCGCCCGTGGAGCCTTGGGTGGAGGAGCCGGTGCCTCCGGCGGACGTCGTGGAGCCGCCGTCGCCGCCCGTCGAGCCGGTACCGCCGGTCGTACCGCCGCCGCCGGAGGCGGTGAGCTTGATGTCGGCCGTGTCGTCGGCCTTGTTCTTGTCGAACGGGCGGGGCTCCCCGGCGAGTGCCACCGAGCCCTTGGCGCCCGGCACCGCCTTGTCGATCCTCAGCTTGAAGGTGTAGGTCTCACCTCCGCCCTCGTTCTGCCAGGACTCGCTGGTGCCGCACTCGTAGGTGCCGGTGGCCACTTTTTCGCAGAAGCCGTGGCCCTTGGTCACGGTCGTACCGGCAGGCATCTTGATCCTGACCTTGGTCGCCGAGACGGTGCCGTCCCGCAGCACCCAGGCCGGGCCCGCGTTGGTGAACTTCACCGAGAGGTCGACCGTGTCTCCGACGGCACCCTTCAGTTGGGCGCCCGTCACCTTGAAGTCGGCCGTGTTGTCCGCGGTGACCTTCACATCGGCGTCGTCCCAGTCGGGGTGGGAGCCGTCGCCGGGGGCGGCGGGGGTGGCGTCGGGCTGCTCGACGAGCTTGACCGCCGGGCCTGTTCCACGCACGGGCTCGCTCGCGTTGTCGTCGAGGCCCGGCTCGGTGGTCTCCACCACCACACGCAGCCGGTCGTAGAGCGCACGGTCGAGGGCCTTCAGCGTCAGCGCCTTCTCGGGAGCGTAGACCGAGCCGGGCTTGACGGTCTGGTCGAACTCGCAGACCGCCTCCGACTTGCTCGGTGCCTCGTCGTAGGAAGGTATCTCGTAGCGAAGGCAGTTGGAGGGCAGCTCGGTGTGGCTCAGGCCGCGCGTGACGGTGTACGAGAGCCAGACCTTGTCCGCCGCCGCGGTGCCCGTGTTCGTGAAGGCGACCGGCGGTTCGAAGGTGCTGCCCGGCTTCACGCCGTCGATGGGCGCGATCTTGCCGAGCGTCACGGCGGTCGAGGAGCCGTCCTCCGCGACGGCCGGCGCGGCACCCAGCGCGATCAGGGCGACTGCGCCGAGCGCGCCGGCGGTCTGTCGGAGCGGACGAAGGCCGGGAGAGCTCAGGGGCATGTGGGGGGTCCTCCGGTGAAGCATCGATGACGGGCGAACGAACTGTGCGGGAACGCGAGTTCCGCTACAGGAGACACGTCCGGGCGTCGGATGGTTGCACTGGGAACGTAGATGCGAGGGTGTCGCGCGGGGCCTGTGCGCGTGCTCGTGCCTGGCACCCATGGCCACCCCCGTCCACCAGGCTGTCCGCGATGTGGGACGGCCCTCTTGACGTCGTCGCGGGCCGGACCGACACTCACCCAGGGAATCCTAGTGAACAGGTAGGGAAATATGAGGCGCCTGGAGTCGGTCATCGTCCCGGTGAGCCGTACGCCTCTTCTGACCTCCCGCCGTCACATCGATCTGCAGCGAGTCTGCAGTGCGATCAGCCCCCAGGGCTGAGTTGCCCGACGTCGCTTCCGCCGCGCGTACGTCCGCGCCCTCACCCGGGGAGAACCATGTCCGTCACGCCTCTGGCCGCCCACTCGTCCGACCGGCCCACGCCCGCGTTCCGCGGCCGGATCGGCAGCGACGCCCGCAGCGGCCACTACGCCGTACCGGGTCGCTACCGGCTCCATCTGTCGGCCGCATGTCCCGACGGCCTGCGTATCGCCGTCACCCACAGCCTGCTGGGCCTGGACACCGTCTGCCCGGCGACCTTCCTGGCCGCCGTCCCCGACACTCCCGAGGGCAGCCACTGCGCCCTGCGTCCGCTGTACGAGGCGAGCGCCCACCGCTACTCCGGTCCGGCCGTCGCGCCGGTGCTCAGCGACGACTGGTCCGGACGGATCGTCAGCACCCACGCCCCGGACATCATGCGCGACCTCGCCCGTCGCTTCGGCAGCGACCATCCCTCGCCCTACCCGTGCGGCGCGGAGTCCGAGATCGAGGCCGTCGAACGCATGTGCCGGCAGGGCATCGAGGGCGCCGCGCAGCGCGCCGGATCGGCCGGCGGCGAGCAGGGCGAACGCGAAGCGGCACTTGAGGAGCTACTGGAGGCGCTCGGTGCGCTGGAGCGCTGGCTCGTCGGGCGTACGTACATGATCCGTGACGACATCACCGCCGCGGACGTCGAGTTGTGGGTCGCGCTGGTCCAGCTCGACACCGTGCACCGCAACCACCTCGATGCCTCCGCCGTGCAGCGCATCGCCGATCACCCCGTGCTGTGGGCCTACGCCCGCCGTCTCACCGCCCACCCGGCTTTCGGCGCCCACCTCGACCTCGACGGCATCGAGCGCCGTCACCACGCCCGCTGTCAGGGCCTGGAGGCCGCCGGAGCGGCCGTCCAGATCCTGGACTGGGCGGCCCACGCCGCCCACTAGCCGTTCCCTTCAAGCGCGAGGCCCACAGGGCCGGAACAGCGACGCTGACGCGATGTACGCAGCGCCCAGGACGGCCGCGAGCCGCCCGAACGGGCTGCGTACGGCCGTACGCGAACCCGCTCGGTCGCCGACCGCGCCGTCGACTGGCGCGGGAGTGGCATCGACGCTGAACCGGGCGAGGACCAGTCTGACGGTGCGGGGGAGGGGCGCCCGGGTTCACCGGCCCCCGTGCGAGTCGGCGTACAACGCCAGAAGCCCCGTCCCGCGCAACTCGGGACGAGGCTTCCATGCGAGCGCTGGGCAGGCCTTGCACCTGCATCTCCCCGCAGGAAGCGGGGCGTCTTTCCTTGGACCACCAACGCATGAGCGGTGACCAGGAGTTGTGGTGACCGGCTCAAGATCAAGTGTAGCGCACTCCGGAAGCCGAGCTGCGCCGAGCCGAGGCCGCGGGAGGGCTCATTCGCGTCGGCCCCGGCATGGGCCGGGGACGGTCTCCCTCCCCCGAAGGTGACCGTCCCCGACCGCTCCCCCGGCGCCGGACTGTGGTCCAGCCGACCGCGTGGTGCGGATCCGTGCTGTCACCAGCACATGACCGCTGTCTCCCCCGGACCCGCGCGGAGTACAGACGTACTCGGACGACGTGGCGCCGACTGCCGTGTGAGGGAGCCATGGCGTCCGGTCATGCGCACAGACTGCCGCGACCAGGGCCACGGGCGCCTGAGTCGGGGTCTACTCAAGTCCCCCTGTATCAGGAATGAGTACTCGCACTCATACTCCCGTGACGACCTTCGAACGCGACGCGAAGACGCTTGAGCTGCCCTGGCGGTTCACCGGACGTGAGGACGAACTGGAGCTGATCCGCCGGTCCCTGACCGCGGGCCACCACGGCATCGTGGTGACCGGCCCGGCCGGCTGCGGCAAGACCCGGCTGGTCACCGAGGCCGTGCGGGGCAGCGACCGCGCCCGGGCAGCCGGGACGCCCGAGACCCGGCACGTCCCCTTCGCCGCGTTCGCCCACCTGCTGCCCGAGGCGGTCTCCCTGCACCGGGCGGTCCAGCTCCTGTCCGGGGTGCGGCTGCTGGTGGTCGACGACGCGCACCTGCTGGACGACGCCTCGGCCGCCCTCGTGCACCAGCTGGCCGTGCACGGCCGCACCCGGCTGGTCGTCGTCGCCGCGGACGGCGGCCGGTACCCCGGTGCGATCTCCCGCCTGTGGACCGGGGAACTGCTCCCGCGCCTGCTCCTGGATCCGCTGCCCCGTGAGGACACGGAACAGCTGCTCGCGGCCGGCGTCGGCGGCAGCCTGGAGCCGCTCACCCTCAACCGCCTCCACCAGTTGTGCCAGGGAGATCTGCGGCTCCTGCGCGATCTGGTGGACGCGGTGCGCGAGCGCGGCCTGCTCACACGCCTGCCCGAGACGGACGCGTGGGCGTGGCGGGGCCCGGTGCCGGTCACGGCGACCGTCCGCGAACGCACCGTCGACGTCCTCGAAGGCCCCGGCCCCGAGGAGCGCAGGACCCTGGAACGTCTCGCCTTCGGAGAGCCCCTGCCCCCGCACCTGGACGACTTCGCCCTGCGAGACCTCGACGACCTCGAAAACCTTGAGGCCGGCGGCCTGATCCACATCGACGACCACGGCATGGTCCGCCTCCTCCACCCGCTGCACGGCCCGGTGCTGCGCGCCGCGGCAGGCCGACTGCGGGCGCGGCGGCTGGCCCGCACCCCGGACCAGTGCGCCGCGGCCCTCGCCGCCGAGTCGGCGGCGCTGACCGGACGGATCGAGCAGGCGGACGTACGGTCGCTGCCGACGCCCGTGGGGGAGTGGCTCGCGCAGGAGGGCGCACCGGTGCCGGCCCGGTACGCGTCCGTACGCGCCCGGTTCGCGCGGCTTCGGGGGGAGCTGCGGGAGGCGGCGGCCTGGGCGAGGGAGGGCCTGCGGGACGCTCCGGACGACGCGTCCTGCCGCGCCGAACTCGCCCTGGCCGCCGCGCAGTCGGGTGACTCGACGACGGCACAGGAGGCCGTGACGGGCTGCCCCGGCCTCGACGAGCCGTCCGCATGGCTGGTCGCGTCCCGCGGAGACGTCGACGGAGCACTGGCGGCGATCGGCGAGGCGACGGACGGCATGGAGCAGAGGTACGGCGGGGGCGGCGACCGTACGGCGGGGCTCGGCGCCATCGATGGAGGCCGTGGGGTGGGCATCGGTGACACCGACGGCGGCCCTGCGGCGGGGTTCGGTGCCACCGGCGGTGACCGTGAGATGGAGACCGGTGCCACTGATGGCGACGATGAGATGGGGGCAGGTGCCGCCGGCGTCGTCCGCGGGGCGGGGACCGGCGTCACCGATGGCGACCGTACGGCGGAGATCGGTGTCACCGACAGTGACCGTGGAAACGCGACGGCACGCGCGCGGGGGCGTGGTGGGGCCGAGGCGGGGGCGGCCGTGGGCGGGGGTGGGGTCGTCGGCACGACGGGTGTCGATGGTGGTCGTTGGGCCCGGGCGGTAGGAGCCGACACGGGGGGCGCGGTCGAACTCGCCTGCGCGGAGGCCGCGTTCGCACTCTACGACCTCGTACGGCTCGGGGCCCCGGAGAAGGCCGTCGAGCGTCTTCCGGCCGACGGCGTGTTCGCCCGGCATGCCGACGCGCTGGCCCGTGGGGACGGTCCGGCGCTGGACCGGGCGGCCGAGGAGCTGGAGGGGCGCGGGTTCCTGCTGTTCGCCGCAGAGGCGCACGCGCAGGCCGTACCCGCGCACCGCGACCCGCGCGCCGCACGCACCTCACGCACCCGTGCGGTGGCCCTCGCCCGCCGCTGTCAGGGCGCCCGCACGCCGGCCCTGTCCGGTCTGGTCCTGGGTGAACTGACCGCCCGCCAGCGGCAGATCGTCACACTCGCGGCCGCGGGCCTGAGCAACCGGCAGATCGCGGAGAAGCTCACGCTGTCCATCCGCACCGTGGGCAACCACCTCTACAGCGCCTACGCCCGGCTCGGCGCGAGCGACCGCAGTGCGCTGCCGTGGCTCGTGGAGCTGCCGGACGCGCAGCCGGCCTGAGCCACGCCCATGAACCGGCGGTCTGACCCCCAGTATTCGGGGGAGGGGTCAGGCCGCCCACTCATGCCGCAACGCCCTTGCGGCGCCTGCCACTTCAGGCCGCTCCGAACGCCGTGAACGCCCACCCCGTCGCCTGGTGCAGCGCATCCCCCGGCATCGCGGCGCGTGCGTCGCGCAGGGACTCCGCCAGCGACAGGCCCGAACTCAGCCCCTTGTGCAGGGCGAGCATCAGGGGCACCACCGCGGCGTCGTTGACGGGTGCGCTGCTCGCCACCACTCCCGCCGTGCCGAGCGGCAGCAACGCGGTGACCAGGCCGAGGAGTTCGTCCGCGCCGACCGAGGCGAGGCGGGCGGTGTCGCAGCTGGAGAGGATGATCCGGTACGGGCTGCGGTCCAGGCGTTCGAAGTCGTGCACGATGAGTGGGCCGTCGGCCATCCGCAGCGAGGAGAACAAAGGGCTGTCGGCGCGGAAGGCGCCGTGCGCGGCGATGTGGGCGAGCGCGGCACCGTCGAGTTCGTGCAGCACGCGCGGCACGCGCGCGTCGTCGTGTTCCAGGAGGGTCGGCCTGCCGTAGCGGTCGGCGAGTTCGGGCACCTCCGCGCCGCCGGTGGCCAGCCCCGGCCCGCGGACCAGAACGTGCCGGCCGCCGGGCGGAGGCTCGGTCTCGTGGGCGCGCAGCCAGCTGCTCGCCGAAGGCGACACGCTGAGCACCCGCTCCCGCAGGGACGGCAGCAGCGCCCACGGCACACGGTGCAGCCGGCTCGGGGGTACGACCACGACCGGGCCGGAGCCCAGGTGCGCGGCGGCCGGGCCGAGCAGCAGCTCCTCCAGGCGGCGGCCCATCGCCTCGACCACCGGAAGCCGGCCCTCGGCCCCCGGGTGGGCCAGCCGTCGCAGCCCGGCCTGCACATGCTCGGCCTCGGTCTCGGCGTCGGCGAGCAGCCCCGTCTCGAACCGCCGCACCCGCCCCTGCCCGCACAGCAGCACCTGGACCCGCCCGTCGAGCACGGCGAGTTCCACCAGCCGCGTCCCGCCCAGCCGTTCGAGGAGTCCGGCGGGGTCGAAGCGGTGCTCGGCGCCCGGAGCGTCGCCGCGCATGTGCAGGGTCCGGGAGCGGATCTCCCGCTCCAGCCGGCGTTGTTCACGCTCCAGGGCGGGGATCGACCGGCCGTCCCAGCGGGCCTCCTCGGCGCGGGCGGCGATCTCCCGGAAGGCGGTCAGGTTGCCGAGCAGGGCCGGGTCGGCGGGCGGGCGGGTGGGCGGTGCGGACAGCACGGTGGCCCGCCAGCGTTCGCTCCAGGTCAGCAGCCGGCGCGGGCTGCCCGAGTCGAGACTGGCCTGCTGGGCGAGCGCGGCCAGCTCCGCGCCCTGCTCGGTGGCCCGCGCCCGAAGCTCCGAGGCGCCCAGCGTCATCCGGTGGTCGTCGAGCACGTCGAGGCCGCGCCGGCACGCCTCCAGCACGCCCCGCCCGGAGCCGGACGCCCGGGCCCGCAACGCCTGCGCGGCCCAGCCCGTCATGCGCGCCAGCGGCGGCCCGCTGTGCCGGCTGCGCGCGGCCACGGCCAGATGCCGCTCCGCGTCCGCCGTCCAGCCCAGACCCAACGCGATCCGGCCCGCCAGCAGCGACGCCTCCGGGGCGGCCGGCGCGCCGAACGAGGCGAGCCGTTCGGCGACCGCTGCCGCGTCCGAGACCAGGCGTCCCGAGCCGCGCCCGGCGGCCACCTGCGCCTCGATCAGCACCAGTCGGGCGTGCGTCTCCCACCATGTGCGCCGTTGCCCGGCGAACAGGCGCACCGCCAGCGCCGCTCGCGCGATCGCCGTGTGCGCGTCGCCCGCCAGACGGGCCGCGCGTGCCGCCACCAGCAGCAGCTCGGCCTTACGCGTGGACTGGCCGCCGATCTCGTCGAGCGCCCCGATGGCGGTGTCCGCCTCGGCGAGGGCCTCCGGGGCGAGCCCGGCGGCCATCAAGACCTCGCAGCGCCGGATGTAGAGCATGAAGGACGGCGTGCCGAGCTTGGCGTACCGCTCCTCGGCCTCGTCGAGCAGGCGCAGCGCGACGGGAATGTCACCCGACCGGAAGGCGGCAAGGCCCCGGCTCTCCACCACGTCCGCCTTGTCGTGTTCCTGGCCGGTGGTGTCCCACTGCGCATGGGCGGCGGTGAAGTCGGCCTCCGCCCGGTCCACCGCGCCGAGCGCCAGATGCACGGTGGCCCGCAGGGTCAGCGCCCGCGCGGTCCAGATGACGTCGTCCGCCTGCCGCAGCACCGGAATCGCCCGGCGTACGTCCTCCAGCGCCTCGGGGTGACGGCCCAGCACCCAGGACGCGTAGGCCCGCCGGAACAGCACACGCGCGCGGGTGTGGCCGCTGCTCACCGCGACACCCCGCTCCAGCGCCGCCAGGCCCTGCCGTGTGCGGCCCGCGTGCACGAGTGCCACGCCGAGGGCGGCCAGGGCGTCCGCCTCCCGGTCCGGCGACTGCGCTCGCGCGGCCAGGTCACGGGCCCGGCGCAGATGGTGCAGCGCGACCTTCATGTCGCCCCAGTCCCGCTGCCAGATACCGATCACCTGGTGGGCGACGGAGGCGCGCCACGGTGAGGGATCGGCGTCGAGAACGCCCTGCGCCCGCGCCACAGCCTCGCCCGGGTCGGCGAACACCATCGGCAGCAGTTCGAGAACCGAGTCGCTTCCCGCTGTCACTCCACGGATGGTAGTGGCCCCGGTCGCGCCCCACACCGGTTTGGTGCTGTATCAATCGACTGCCCCGAGACTCTGATTGACGACTGTCGCCTCAACGGGAGGACACGCCATGGCACCTCAGCGATTCCACGAGCAGTTCGACCAGATCCAGCGTTCGATGCCCGACGTGTCCCTGGCCATGGGGCCCGACGACGCGGCGGAGTTCATCTACGAGAAGGGTGTGGTGCTCGCCCGTGACGGTGAGGAGGCGCGCCTCGTCGAGGACACCGTGCGCACGCACTTCACCGAGGCGACCGGACTGACCGCCGACCGTGTGCAGCGGGTGAGCCCGGAGACCAACCGGTCGGGCATCACGCGTATCCAGGTCGGCGACCCGGGCCACGGAGACCGGCGCGGCGACCGGGCCGTCGCGCACGCCCTGCGGGCCCTGCGCGCGCAGGAGGGGCGCGCCGAGCGCCGGCTGGTCAGCCGCAACCACGTGGTGTCGATCGCGGTCAACTCCTGTCCGGGCGACGAGCCCGTGCCGGCCCCGCTCACCCAGGGCACCAACCCGGTCGCGGCCGAGGCCGGCCACGACGCGGACACCGCCGTCGGCGTCCTGGTCATCGACAACGGCCTCACGCACGACTACGGGATGGTCCCGCTGCTCGCCCACGTCCAGGGCGACCTGCACGGCGTCGAGACCGACGAGCAGGGCAACCTGCTGCAGTACGTCGGCCACGGCACGTTCATCGCCGGCCTGCTCGCGGCCGTCGCCCCCAACACGAACGTCACCGTGCGCAACACTCTCAACGACGCCGGCGCCATCCTGGAGTCCGACTTCGGCCGGCGGCTCTTCGAAGCGGTCGACGAGCACGGCTGGCCGGACATCATCAGCCTGTCCGCCGGCACCTCCAACGGCCGCACCGACGGCCTGCTCGGCGTGGAGAGCTTCATGCAGGCACTCCGCGGGCAGCGCACCCTGCTGGTCTCGGCGGCCGGCAACAACGCGAGCGCCACCCCGTTCTGGCCCGCCGCCTACGCCTCCCTGCCCGACTACGCCGACGTCGTGCTGTCGGTCGGCGCGCTGCGCGGCGACGGCGAGTACGGTGCCTGCTTCAGCAACCACGGCTCCTGGGTGAACGCGTACGCCCCCGGCGAGCGCCTCACCAGCGCGCTGACCGGCTTCGACGCGCCCGTGCCGTACCTCTACCAGCACTCCACGTACGAAGCGTGCCGGTTCGGCTTCACGTACGCGTGCACCTGCCAGTACCCGCGCCACACGGGTGCGTTGAGCGAGGCGGGCACCCCTTCGTCCGCCAAGGCGGACCAGGTGATGTTCGAGGGCTACGCGCACTGGAGCGGCACCTCGTTCTCCGCTCCGGTGGCCGCAGGCATGGTCGCCGCCTACATGACCGCCAACAAGATGAGCGACGCCCGCGCCGCCCGAGCGCAACTGCTCGCGGCGAACAACGGGTTCGCGGAAGTACGCGGGGCGCATGTACCGGCGCTGCGCCCGGCCGGCTGGCGCCCGGGTCCGGTCGTACAGCTCTCCCCCGGAGCATGAGGTCCGGAACGGCACCCTCCACGGCGTACGATGACTTGCCGTACACGAGGGGTGGGGCCGTGGACCGAGCAGATGTCGGCGCGTTGGTCCGGACCGCCGTCGACGGTGACGCGGCGGCCTGGAAGGCGCTCGTGGAAGGGCTGAGTCCACTGGTGTGGTCGGTGGTGCGCTCGCACCGGCTCTCCGACGCCGACGCGCACGAGGTGTACCAGACGGTGTGGTTCCGCTTCGCCCAGCATCTGGGGCGGATCCGCGAACCGGAGAAGGCGGGGGCGTGGCTGGCGAGTACCGCGCGCCACGAATGCCTGAAGGTGCTCAAGAGCTTAAGGCGGCTGACCCCGACGGACGATCCGCAGCTGCTCGACCGGGTCAGTGAGGACCGCACGCCCGAGCAGTCGTTCCTCGATCTGGAGGACGCGGCGGCCGAGACCGAGCGGATCCGGCACCTGTGGCAGGAGTTCGAGGAACTGGGCGAGCGTTGCAGGCAGTTGCTGCGGGTCCTGATGTCCTCGCCGCCGCCCAGCTACCAGGAGGTGTCCTCGGCGCTGGGCATCGCCGTGGGCAGCATCGGGCCGCTCCGCCAGCGCTGTCTGCGGCGCCTGCGGGCACGACTGGAAGCACGGGGGGCGGTGTGAGGGACATGGACGACGACATGAGTGACATGAGCGGCGAGGACGACTTCGACGGCGAGGACCTGGGCTTCGACCTGCTGGAGGAGGAACTCCGCCGGGCCGCGGCCATCCTGGACCCGGTGCCGCCCGAACTGCGCCGCCTCGCCGTCGAGGCCTTCGCACTGCACGACCTCGACGCCCGTATCGCCGAGCTGACCTTCGACTCGGTGGTCGACGCCATCCCCGTGCGCGGCGCGACGGACGTACCACGGATGCTCACGTTCCACGCGGGCGGGGTGACCGTCGACGTCGAACTGACCGCGCAGGGCCTGATGGGACAGGTGCTGCCGCCGCAGACCGCCGCCGTCGAGGTGCTCAGCGGCCCACAGGCAGGTTCGCCGCTGGAGACCGACACCATGGGGCGCTTCACCTACGACGAACCCCCCGCCGGTCCCTTCGCCCTGCGGCTGCGGACCGGCGAGGGAGTGCTCGTCACGGACTGGCTGACGGCCTGACCGCGGACCTCGTCGTCACCAGGTGACGGGCAGGGTTCGCGGTCCGCGGATCATGGTGCTGCGGCGCCAGACGACCTGGTCGGCGGGGACCGCGAGACGCAGGCCCGGCAGCCGCTCCAGCAGCGTGTCGACGAGCAGCTCGGTCTGCAGCCGGGCGAGCAGGGCGCCGGTGCAGAAGTGCGGGCCGTTGCCGAAGGCGAGGTGCGGGTTGGGGTCACGGTCGGGGTCGATCCGGTCCGGGTCGGGGAAGACGTCCGGGTCGCGGTTGGCGGCCAGGTAGGAGACGTGGACGGGGTCACCGGCGCTGATGCGGTGGCCGTGCAACTCGACGTCCTCCAGGGCGACACGGGCCAGGCCGACCGAGGTGCGGTGCGAGATGTGGCGCAGCAGCTCGTCGAGTACGGGTCCGCGCGACCGCGGCTCCCGCGCGCGCTCCGTCAACTCAACTCCGCGAGCACCGGGTCGAACTCCGTCCCGGTCAGGCCGAGCGCGGGCGCCAGTCCCGTACCGGGGGCGGGGTCTTCCCGGTCAGCGTGGTGGTCTCCTCGGTCATGCCCTCCACCCTCGACCCCGGTCGGGCAGCTGTCGCGCGGGAGTGCGCCAGGCGGAGGTCAGCCCGTCACGGCGTCGACGAGAGCGGCGAGCGCCGAGGCCAGCCGGGTCAGTCCGGGGCCGGCCGGGCCGCCCGGCTCGATCATGTACGTGTCCCGGCGGATCTCCACCATCAGCGCACCGACGCGCGGATCCTTCCCGTAGAACTCCAAAGGGACGTACGTTCCGCTGAAAGGGCTGTCGAGCCCCGTCTCCCCGCACACCGCGAACGCCTCCCGCGCCGCTGCCGACAACTCGGACGGCGTGTGGAAGGAGTCCGTGCCGACGCAGACCGGCGGACGGGGGCCCGCGCCGTGCAGCTCGTAGGGCAGGGGGGCGCTCGGGTAGGAGTGGACGTCGATGATCACAGCCCGGCCCGTGGCGGCCAGCCGGTCGGCCACCGCCTCGGTCATGGCCCGCGCGTACGGCCGGAAGTAGCGGTCGATCAGCGGCTCGGCGTCGGTGTCCGCGGGCCGCAGCACGTCCCGGTGGGTGGTGCGGGTGTAGACCGCGCCCATCCCGACGGAGCTCATCTCCTCCCGCTCGTCCGGGAAGCGCTCCGGGTCGACGACCAGCCGCGAGAGCCGGTTCACGAACCGCCACGGCGCGACGGCGCACCGCTGCGCCGCGGCATCCGCCAGCTCGGCCGTGTGCCCGTCGGTGATGTGGTCCAACTCCCGCTCCAGCGCCGCCTCGTCGAGCACGATGCCGGCCCGCACCTCGGCCGGTATCCGACGCGCCGAGTGCGGCACGTGCAGGATCACGGGGGAGTGGGCGGCGCCGGGCAGGAGCTGGAAGGGCGGGGGGTCAGGGGTCATGCGGCGGGCTCCCGGGCGGGCGTTGTCGGAGGCGTGGTGCACGATCAAGGTGTCACATCGGACGTCCAGGAGGGCGGGGGACCAGCGTGCCCGTCAGCAACCAGCAGGTGCTCACACACCCGTTTCTGAAGGCCCTGTACCGGGACGGCTACTACCCGGACCACCTCGTGGACCGCGGCAGGGCGGTCCTGCTCGCGCTGTGTGAGCGCATCGAGGCCGAGGGGCCGGCCGACCTGGAGGCGCTGTACGTCCTGACCCGGGCCGCCACCGAGGAGTTCAACACCCTGCAGGACGCCTTCTGGGAGGCCGACAGCGACATCGAGACGGTGGCGCGGGAGGAGATAGCCGAGGACTTCTGGTTCGTCGCGCGGGCCTACGGCTTCGAGGGCGCCGACGTGGAGGAGCTGATCGCCACCCGGGACTGGTAGCCGATCGCCTCCCGGGACCGGGCAGAGCACGGCTCTTTGTCGGACCCGTCGCCTAGCCTCGTTCGCATGACCGTCCACGAGCTTTCGCGCACCGACGCCCGCCGCATCGCCGTACGCGCCCAACTCCTGGACGGCTCACGGCCGGGCGGGCTGCTGGAGCTGGTGCGCGGGCTGACCCTGCTGCAGATCGACCCGATCGCCGCCATCGCCCCGAACGCGGACCTCGTCGCGTGGAGCCGGCTCGGATCGTCGTACGCACCGGCCGAGCTGGGTGCCGCCCGCCAGAAGCGGTCGCTGATGGAGCTGCAGGCGATGATCCGGCCGGCCGAGGACCTCGCGCTCTACCGCGCCGAGATGGCCGAGTGGCCCGAGCGGGGGACGCCCTCGTCCTGGCGCGAGTACCACCGCACATGGGTGGAGGCCAACGACGCGTGCCGACGCGACATCCTCGAACGGCTCGGCGCCGAGGGGCCGTTGCCCTCCCGGACCCTGCCGGACACCTGTGCCGAGCCGTGGAAGTCGAGCGGCTGGACGAACAACCGCAATGTCACCAAGCTCCTCGAACTCATGGTGCAGCGGGGCGAAGTGGCCGTCGCGGGCCGCTCCGACGGGGACCGGCTGTGGGACCTGGCCGACCGCGTCTATCCCGGCATCCCCTCGATCCCGGTCGAGGAGGCGCTGCGCATCCGCGACGAGCGGCGGCTGAGCGCCCTCGGTATCGCGCGCGCCCGCGGACCCGAGTGCCAGGTCGAGCCGGCGGACGTGGGCGAGGCGGGTGAGGCCGCTGTCGTCGCGGGCGTCCGGGGCAAGTGGCGCGTGGATCCTGCCCAGTTGGGCCTGCCCTTCGAGGGGCGGGCAGCACTGCTGTCACCCTTCGACCGTCTCGTCCACGACCGCAGGCGCACGACCGAGCTGTTCGAGTACGAGTACCAGCTGGAGATGTACAAGCCGGCCGCCAAGCGCCGCTGGGGCTACTTCGCGCTGCCGATCCTGTACGGCGACCGGCTGGTCGGCAAGCTCGACGCCGCTGCCGACCGCAAGGCCGGGGTGCTGCGCGTCAACGCCGTCCACGAGGACGTGCCGTTCACCGAGGCCATGCGGGCCGAGATCAGCCAGGAGACAGCGGACCTGGCCCGCTGGCTGGAGCTGGAGCTTCTCCTGCCGGATTGAGGGCCGAGCAGGCCCACTCCCACACCCGGTGCCCGGGCGGAAACCCCATCGTCGTCAGTGCGCCCAGCAGCATCCCGCAGGCCATGAAGGCCGAGGTCTCGGCGGTGTCGGCACCCAGTGGCGTGTGCACCGTCTCCCACAGCCCGGTCCAGCCGGCCCGGATCGCCTCGCCGAGCGTGTGGTCTCCCTCCGCCTCTGCGGCGGCCACCGCGACGTAGGACTGGAGTTGCATCGCCAGCCGGTCGGGCCGCTCCGTGATCAGCCGGGTGCAGGCCTGCGCCATGGCTCGGCGCGCCTCGGCGCCTTCCAGGCCCCGGGCCGCTTCCTCCATGACCAGGCGGGTGTCCTCCAGGGACCTGAGCGCGGCGGCGACGAAGATCGCCTTCTTGTCGGGGAACAGCCGGAACAGATACGGCTGCGAGACGCCCACGCGCTGGGCGATCGCACCGGTCGAGGTGGCGTGATAGCCCTGCCGCGCGAACTCGGCCAGAGCCGCCCGCACCACGGCCTCCCGTCGTTCCGCCGCGCTCATCCTCACCATGCGGACGGGTTCACCCCTCCATGTCCGCCGGGCGGGGCCGGCGCGGGATGCCGAGGGCGCACAGCGCGCCGCCGAACACCACCGCCACGCCGACCCACACCGCGTGGTGCAGCCCGTCGATGAACTGCTGCGGGCTCTGCGTGCTGCCGTACGTCACGAACACCGAACTCAGTACGGCGATGCCGAGCGCGCCGCCGATCTCCCGCACCGTCGTGTTGGCGCCGGACGCCTTGCCCGCGTGTTCCTTGGCGACCGAGCCGAGCACGACGGCCGCCGTCGGCGCGAACACGAAGCCCATGCCGATACCGGCGACGATCATGGGGCCGACGAGGGACGAGTACGCGGTGTCGGTGTCGGCGACCAGGTTGATCCAGCCGAGGCCCACACCCTGAAGGAACAGCCCCAGCGCCATGAGCCGGCCGCCGCCGACCCTGTCCGTCAGCAGCCCGGCGACCGGGGCGACGAACATCGGCATCAGGGTCCAGGCGAGGGTGCGGACACCCGCCTCCAGCGGGGTGCGCGAGGGCACGATCTGGAGGTACTGGGCGAGCAGGAACAGGGAGCCGAAGACGCCGAAGTACATGGTCGCAGAGACGATGTTGGTGAGGGTGAAGGCGCGGACCTTGTAGAAGGAGAGCGGCAGCATCGGCTGCGGGGTGCGGGCCTCCCACACGACGAAGGCGGCCAGCAGTACGGCACCGGCCGCGAACGCCCCGAGTACCTTCGCCGAGGTCCAGCCGTCGGTCTCGCCGTGCACGATGGCCCACACCACGGCGCACAGGCCGGCCGCGGCCAGCAGCATGCCCGCCAGGTCCAGGCGCACGGCGGGCAGGGAGCTCTCGCGCAGGGCGAAGAGGACCAGCGGGACGGCGATCACGCAGACCGGCACGTTGATCCAGAAGATCCACCGCCAGTCCAGGCCGTCGACCACCGCGCCGCCCACCACCGGGCCCATCGCCACGGCGAGCCCGCTGACCCCGGACCACACGCCGAGCGCCATGCCGCGCAGCCGCTCCGGCACCGCGTGGGAGAGCAGGGTCAGCGACAGCGGCATGACGGCCGCCGCGCCGAAGCCCTGGATCGTGCGGAACGTGATCAGCTGCGTGCTGGTGTCGGCCAGGCCGCAGCCGATGGAGGCCAGCGTGAACACGGCGATGCCGAGCACGAAGACGCGGCGGCGGCCGAACCGGTCACCGAGGGCCGCGCCGGTCATCAGCAGACAGGCGAAGCTGAGGACGTAGGCGTTGACGAACCACTGCAGTTGCTGGGTGGACGCCTTGAGGTCGACGGCGAGGGTGTGCAGGGCGGTCGACACGACGAGGTTGTCGAGCGCGACCATGAACATGGGCACGCTGCACGCCACGATCGCCAGCCAGAGCGGGATGCGGCGGGCGGCGGGGGCCGCCGGTGTGTCGACCGGGTCGGCGACGGCCGGGTTCTGTTCGGACAGGGTCATGGTGGGATCTCTCCTGGGAGCCGGTGGGGGGATCAGGCGTCGGTGCTCTGCTGCTCGGCGAGCCGGCGCCGGGCGTCCGTCCAGTCGATGGGCAGGTCGGCCGCCTTGACCTGCCAGAAAGTGAAGACCGAGTCCTTCATCGTGGGGCGCAGCCCGGTCATGATCGAGCGGTGCGGCTCGGTCTTCGCGTACGTGTACAGCGCCTCCTTGTCCTGCCAGGCCGACAGGGTCCAGAAGGTGCGCTTGAACGGCTCCGCGATCAGCGAGGCGCCGTACGCGCCGGGCGCTTTGGAGACCTGCCTCCACGCGGCCAGGGACTTGAGGAAGAAACGCGGCACGTCCTTGAGGGAGCGCACCTCCAGGCGGGACGCCATGACGAACGGCTGGGCGTCCGGTGTTGGGGTGGAGACGGTGGTCCAGGGCAGAGTGGGCATGGCTGCGGCCTTCTCCGGCTGCTCGGAGGGATAGAATTGGATACCTCTACTATCCAGACTAGACAGTGAAGGTATCCAATTTCCAGAGCGGAGTCGATTCCGATGCGCATGTCCGAACTGAGCCGTCGCAGCGGCGCCTCGGTCACGACGATCAAGTACTACATCCGCGAGGGACTGCTCCCGCCCGGACGGCAGACCGCCGCGACCCAGGCCGAGTACGACGATCAGCACCTGCGCCGGCTGCGCCTGATCCGCGCCCTCGTCGGCGTGCGGGGCCTGCCCGTGAGCACCGCCCGGGACGTGCTGAACGCCCTGGCCGAACACACCGACGACACCCACCGCGTCCTGGGCCTCGCCCTCGGCGCGATCCGGCTGGCCGAGGAGCCCGCGGCGGGCTCGCCGGAAACGGTGGAAGTCGACGAACTGGTCAAGGAGTTGAACTGGAACGTGCACCAGGCGGCACCGGCCAGAGCCGACCTCGCCGAGACCCTGACCTCGCTGCGCACTCTCGGCGCCCCACTGGACCTGCGCACCCTGCTGCCCTACGCCCGCCTGGCCGAACAGACTGCGACTCTCGACCTCGACCAGCTCGACGGCATGGAGGACCCGTTGGAGCTGGCGGAACGGGCGCTGCTGCTGACCGTCCTGCTGGAGCCCGCGCTGCTGGCACTGCGGCGCATGGCCCAGGAGAACGAGTCGGCGCGACGGCACGGCGAGCACTGAACCGCCCCTGGAATCCGTCCGGTTCAGCCCAGTTCGCGCAGCAGCTGGGCTGCCGCCTCCGCGCCCGCCGCGAACGCGGCCTCGTGCGAACCGATCTGGTCCGGGCCCAGCTGCTTGGAGTGGAAGTAGGACCCGCACAGCTTCACCCGGGTGCCCTCGTTGGCGTCGTAGATCACCGACTGCCGCTCGCGCAGAGCCATGTCGATGACCGGGTGGGTGTAGTCGAACTCGGCGAGGACCGAGGCGGTGTCCACCGGGCCGGGCGGGTCGAGGGTGACGAAGTAGTCCCGCTCGGCGGTGAAGTCCTGCAGTTGGTTGAGGTAGTAGGTGACGAAGCAACGGGTCTCGCCGTCCACCTGGCGTTTGCCGTAGTTCCAGGACATCCAGCTGTCCCGGTCCGTGGGCATCAGGGACGGGTCGGTGTGCAGGACGACCCGGGAGCTGCTGTACCGCACCCCTTCCACCGCCGCCCGCTGGGCGTCGGTGGGGTTGTGCAGCATGGCGAGGGCCTCGTCGGCGTGCGTGGCGAGCACCGCGTAGTCGAACCGCTCCGTGCCGGACGCCGTGGTCACGGCGACGTGATCCTGCTCCTGCCGTACGGCGACCGCCGGAGCGGAGACCCGCAGGTCGGGGCCGGTCGCCGCGAGGGCCTTGCGGACGTAGGAGATCGAACCGCCGCCCACCGTCCGCCAGTCGACCCGCTGCCCGCCGAGACCGCCCTCGTCGTGGCCGACGAAGAACGCGATCACCGTCGCCGCCGGCATCTCCCAGATCAGCTCGGCGGGCACCGACCAGACCGCCGAGCACAGCATGATCAGGAACGAGTGGCGGAACTCCTGGCCGTAGCCGCCCTGGTCGAGGTAGGCGCCCAGCGACATGTTCGCCCGGCCGCGCACGAAGTCCCGGCGGCTCTCCTCGTGGAAGCGGCGCGCCTCCCGCCAGACCGTCGGGAAGGTCGGGTGGTCGGCGGCGTAGCGCTCCTCGATGGCGGACTCGTCCCACTCGAGTTCCTCGGTGCCGAACTCCAGGCCGCTGTCGAGGTCGAAGAAGGTGAAGCCGCCCGGGTGGGCGACGGTCTCCACGCCCAACTCGTCAAAGAAGGCGGTCAGTTGCGGGTAGTAGCGGCGGTTGCAGACGATGAACGCCGTGTCCAGGCCGATGGTCCGGCCGTTCTCCTCGACCTCCACCGTGTTGGCGTGGCCGCCGGGCCGGTGCTCGCGCTCGAAGATCGTGATGCGGGCGCGGTCGCGCAGGTGGTAGGCGGCGGACAGGCCGGCGGGGCCGGCCCCGATCACGGCGATGTTCAACGGGGTGTGCTCGGGCATGGCAGGTCTTCCTTCCGGGGGAGATGCGGAATGGGGGGCGTGGTCTGCCGGCCCCAGGCGGGGTGGCGGTGGCGCAGGGTGCCGCCGCCCTCGGTCGCCACGGCGATGAGGTGGTCCGGGTACGGGCGCACCAGCCGGAGCCGCCATGGCGCGGCGGTGGCCGGCCTGCGGTGGTCGGTGACGGCGAACCGTCCGGCACCGGTCCGCCGGAAGTGCACGCCCGCCGGGCCGTCGGTCAGTCCGACACCGAGGCCCTTGAGGTAGGCCTCGGTGAGCACCCATCGGTTGGTCGGGTCGAGGTCCGAGATGGCGGACCGGTAGGGGCCGGACCGGTCGGCGGTGTCGAAGTAGGCGCTCACGAAGCGCGTCTTGTCGGGGTCGAAGGGGACGCGCTCGACGTCCACCCCGCAGGCTCGGCCCTGCGTGACCACGCACACGATCAGGCCATCGGTGTGCGACAGGTTGAACCGCAGTCCGTGATCCGGACGGGGCTCGGGCCGGCCGGTGCGGGTGAGGGCGAACTGCCAGGTGTCCGGCGGTAGTTCGGCGCGGGTGCTGAGGGCGAGCCGGCTCAGCAGACGCCCGCCGAGGAAGCGCCGCCGGGAGGCCGGGCGGCGCAGACGGTCATGCCGCTCCCGCTCCGTGGAACTCAGCAGCGCCGTTCCGCCCATACGGGAGGCCAGCTCCGCCACCCGCTGCTCGGGCAGCGTCCATACGTCGATCGCCCGCGTGTCATCGCTCACCGGGCTTCCGCGCACCGGGCCCCCTCGGTGGGGGCGGTGCGCTCCGCCAGGGTGATCGGCCAGTGCGACAGCAGCCGGTTCTCGTGGTGCAGCCGCGTGAGTACGGCCAGGACCTCGTCGGCGGCGGTCGGGTCGCGGTAGGGCTCGTACGGGTGCAACTGCCGGTTCAGCCGCTCCAGTTGGAGCAGCAGCAGCGCGGCACTCGGCAGCGGGGCGGCCATCGACTCCTGCGAGTGGACGTAGGTGTGCACGCACGCGGTGGCCGCGTGCACCAGGCAGTACTCCTGCGCCAGGTCGAACAGCTCGGCCGAGGTGGCGTACCCGCGGCCCAGCTCCGCGCGCAGCTGCTGGGCCTGCTCCTCCAACGGGCCGAGCCTGGCGAGGAGCGCGCCGGCCACGTCGGCGGCGAGCAGCAGCCGGTCGCGGTCCTTGTCGGCCGCCCGGTCGGCGAGCACCCGCAGCCGTACCAGAGCGTCGGGTGCGGCCAGGATCGCGTCGTCGAGACCGCGGCTGGACAACTCCTGCAAGTGCGGCCGGTAGAGGGGAAGTTCGGCGTCCATGGCGTAGAGCACGGCGGTGCGCTCCGCGGCCTGGCGGCGCAGCTCCGGGCTCGCCGTACGCGCCCTCTCCAGGAGGGAGGCCAGCTGGTGGCCGATATTGCGCAGATTGACGACGGTGTTGCCGTCGGCGACGTTCGTCACCATCAGGTCGCGCAGCATCTTCTGGTGCATGCCGAAACGGGGATGCGTGCGCAGGAACGTCCGCGCGCCGAGCACCACGCTCAGCCGGGAGTGCGTCTGCTCCAGGAGCGTCGGCACCACGTACTTGGCCACCGACGACCACACGCTCACCTGCGCCGGCGAGGCCTGCACGCTGCGCACCGCGCCCAGGCACACCGCGTCCGCCACCATCAGGTCGGAGAAGCACTCGGCGAGTTGGCGCCCGGTGTAGGGAGACTCGATCACCGGGGTGTTGAACAGCACCCGGTCCCCCGCGAACTCCAGCGCGGTACGCAGCGAGGTGTCCACGCCCGACAGGGCGAGGCTGAGGATCACCACCCGCGCCGTCTGACTGGTCTTCAGGGCGATCTCCAGTCCCTGCCCCTCGGCCCCGATGCGGTCGGACTCGGGCACGAACACCCCGTCCATCCGCAGGCCGCTGAGATCCAGGGCCCGCACGCCGTGCAGCTTGAGCAGCGGCGTCTCGCGCAGCGTCTCGGCCTCGGCCCGCCATTTGTCGACGACGAGGATCGAATAGTCCCCGGCGCCGCCGCGCGGCCCGGTGCGGGCGAAGACGACCATGCGGTCGGCGAAGGTGGCGTTGCCGATCGGCCACTTCTCACCGGTCACCCGGTAGCCGCCCGGCACCTTCTCGGCGACCACCTCATTGCTCAGCAGATCGCTGCCGTGCGCGGCCTCGGACAGCCCCCACGCGATGCTGACGCCCCCGTGCACGTCGTCGATCTGCCGGCGCTTCTGCTCGTCGGTGCCCGCGATCCACACGGGCGTGAACGCGGCGTTGGTCAGGCCCAGCGCGATCGCGGTCGCCCCGTCCCGGCGTGCGACCAGCCGCATCAGCGTGAACCCGGTCTCCGGGTTGCCGGCCTTGCCGCCCTGCTCGGCGGGCAGCCCGTAGTCGAGGAAGCCCCAACGGTGCAGCATGCTGACGAAGGAGTACGGGAAGCTGTCGCGCTCGTCGTGGTCGAGTACGGCGGGGAAGGACATCCGGCTCGCCGGGTCGTGCGGATCGCCGAGGTACTGTTCGAGCCGCTCGGCGAGTTCGGTCAACTCGGCCTGGGACATCAGGAGTTCTCCATCCGGTGCGAGGCGGGAGCGAGAGGGACGGGCAGGGCGGTCAGTAGCCGGTTGTCGCCGGTGAGCGCCAGGGTGGTGTCCAGGGCGGGCAGCAGGTCGGCGCCCGCGCGGCGAGGGTCGACGCCGTCGGCGCGGGCCAGCAGGAAGGCGAGGGCCGCCCGCAGCCAGCCCGGGTCGCCCGGCTCACCGCCGTACAGCGAACGGCCGCGGTTGGCCCACCACAGGTGCACGCACGCGGCGCCCGCGTGCAGCCATGCGTAGCGCTCGGCCAGGTCGACCCGGGCGGTGGGGCAGGCGCCGGGCCGCCGTACCGCACCGGCCTCGCGCTCCAACGTGGCCAGCGCGTCGCCGAGTTGCCATACGAGCGCCGCGGTCCGGTCCTCCAGGAAGTCCGAGACGTCGGGCAGTTGGCCCATCACGGGATCCGCGCCACGGACGACCAGGTCCAGCCGGGTCGGCTCGTATGGCGGCAACTCGGCGTCCAGGTCGAAGATCTGGCGCAGGACGTCCTGATCCGCTGTGTCCGCCCGCCCGGCGAGCGAGGGGATCTGCGCCGCGTACGCGCGCAGGTTGGCCAGCGGGCTGGCGTCGATCACCCGGACCACGGTCACATCACGCCGGAGCTTCTGGAACAGCCCGGCGCCCGGCGCCTGTTCGCGCAGCACCGAGCGGGTGGCGAGGACGCCGGCACAGCGCCGGACCAGTTCGTCCGTGGCCTCCGCCACCACATGCTTGGCGGCGAGCGCCCAGACGCTGAACGCCCCCGGGGCGACATGGATGCCCCGGGCGGCGGCCAGCGCCACCGCGTCCGCGGCCAGCAGCGCCGCGGAGGCGATCGCCAAGTCCCGGCGCGGGTGCGGTGATTCGGCCAGCGGCCGACCGGCGACCCGCCGCTCGGCGGCGAAACCAAGCGTCAGGCGCAGAGCGGTGTCCGCGCAGCCGAGGCTGCCGGCCATGCTCATCAGGCGTACGGCCTGCTGGGCGAGGACGGCCACTTCGAGCCCCTCACCCTTCTTGCCGACCAGCGCGTCGTCGGGAACCCGCAGCCCGGTGAAGCGCAAGCGCGCGGTGTCCACGCCCCGCATGCCCCCGGTGCGGGCGCCGGGTTCACGGACCAGCCCCTCACTCTCCGGGTCCAGCAGGAACGCCGAGAACGCCCCCGGGCCACGCTTGCCGGTGCGGGCGAGCACATAGACGGCCTCGCAGCGCAGGCCGTTGCCGACCATCCACTTCTCGCCGTACAGCCGGCCGTCCTCGTCGAGCCGCACCTCGCCCGACAGCAGATCGCTGCCGTGGTCGGCCTCGGTCAGGGCGAACCCCACCGAGCCGCCGCGGGTCAGGATGCCGGCCACCCGACGCCGCTGCTCCTCGTTGCCGTGCAGTTGTAGGCAGGTGGCGGCGATGATGCTGAACATGGTCCCGGGCATGACGTTGACGTCCCGGCGGGCCGCGGCGCGCACCAGAGTCATGCTGTCGGCGAAGGAGGCGAGGGTGCCGCCCCACTCCCTGGGCAGGTAGTTGAGGTGGAAGCCTGCCGAGACGAGCGTGCGGCACAGCTCGTCCGGGTGGGCGTCGGCCTCGTCGCGGGCGACGGCGGCCGCGAAGCCGTGCGGGTTGGCAGGGTCGTCGGGATCCCCGAGGAGCTCCTCGACGGCCTGCGGCGTCAACTCGCTCATCGGGCGGCCTCGGTGAGGGCGGGCAGCTCCAGCGGCACGGGCTGGTAGTCGGCCGCGGAGGACGGGATGGTCACGCCCGCGGTGGCCAGCTGGGCGAGGCGGGTGTGGAAGGCGGCGCCGCGCATCAGGTGGTGGGCGACGTCGGCGACCGTGCGGTTCTCGGGGGAGCTGAGGTAGCTGCCGGCGACCCAGGCGTTGAAGCTGCCCATCGAAGGGCCGCACCAGATCTGGTAGTCGGCCGTGCGGTCGGCCTCGCCGGTCACCGCCCAGCGCGAGGCCATCCCCAGGTACCAGCGGAACACCAGCGCCATCCGGCGCTTGGGGTTGTCCGCGGCACGCGCGAGCTGGTCCGGGTCGCGGCGGCTGAAGTACGCCACGCACTCCTGCCAGATCGCCTCCAGTGGGCGGCGGAACAGCTGCGACTCCAGCCGCGCCCGCTCCTCGGCGGGCAACGCCTCCAGGCCGTCGTAGGCCTGGTAGAGGCGGTACAGCTGCTGGGCCCGCATCCCGAACATCGAGCCGCGGCGGAGCACTTGCAGCTCCACCCCCATCTCGAACATGTCGGCCGCGGGCGCCATCACGCAGTCCGTGACCTCCGCCTGGGCGAGCAGCGCCCGGGCGGCCGGTGAGGTCCCCGACTCCAGGCAGGACTGGTTGACGGAGCCGGTGACCACGTAGGCCGCGCCCATGGTGAAGGCGGCGGCCACGGCTGCCGGGGTGCCGAGGCCGCCCGC
This sequence comes from Streptomyces sp. DF42, assembly GCF_058267695.1. Lineage (NCBI taxonomy): Bacteria > Bacillati > Actinomycetota > Actinomycetes > Kitasatosporales > Streptomycetaceae > Streptomyces > Streptomyces sp. DF42. The sequence goes on from NZ_CM177859.1 coordinate 8,991,820, forward strand.
CGCACCGACCCGGATGGGGGTGGCGTAGCGGTGTTCGCGCTGGATGTGGTCGCGCACACGCAGGATGACCGGGAAGAGGGCCGGCAGCGGACGGCGGTCGGTGTGGCCGCCGGAGTCGGCCTCCACGGTGATGTCGTCCGCGAGCGGGACATGGTGGGCGAGCTGCGCCTGCTCCGGGGTGACGAGCCCGTCCCGCAGCAGGGTGTCGACCAGTGCGGCCGGGGCTGGGCGCATGAAGCGTTCGGCGGTCTCCGCCCGGGACACCTTGGCGATGACCCGGTGCTCGGCGACCACCCGGCCGGACGGTTCGCGCCGCAGCCCGGCCAGCCGGTAACGGACCAGGTGCGCGTTCAGTCCGAGGTACGCGGAGGCCTCCACGCACCGCACACCGTGCCGCAGGAACAGCTCGACCGCCTCGCGCTCCAGCCGTTCCTCGCTCGGGCTGTGAATGAGATTCACGGCGTACGGCAGCCCGGGGATCTCGGTGGCGAACCGGCCCAGTACCTTCGCGATCGTCTCCGGCAGCAGGCCCGCCGCGCCGAAGGAGGCGAGGAAGCCCTGCCGGGCCAGTGCGATCACCAGGTCGGCGGAGGCGATCCCGCCGGCCATGGCGCCCGCCATGTACGACTGCCGTACGCCGTGCGCGGACCGGAACTCGGCCGAGCCGAGCCGCTGAGGCGGGAGAGCGGGTACGGCGGCCAGGACGGCGGGGCCGTTGCCGCCGGGGCCCGCCGTGCCGCCCGCGACCGCGCCGATCCCGCGCGCCGTCGAGACGATGAACCCGGGCTGCTCCACCTGGGCCAGGGCCTGGTGGATTCCGGCCGAGTCGACGCTCGGACATCCGTGTCCGGACCAGCGGAGAGGGTCCTGTGTCGTGCTCATGGGTAGTCAAACTCCTCGGCTGGGGCGACGTCAGTCGGCTTCGGGACGGACTTCGATGGCTACGTCGGTGAGTTCGTAGATGCGCAGACCCGGCTTCCACAGGTCCGCGTCGGCGATCAGCAGCAGCCGGTCGGCCTCCCTGCGGACCTCCTTGACGTGCACGTCGAAGAACAACTCGCGGTCGTCGCGCAGGATCTGACCGCGGTACTTCCACTGGGTCTCGACGCCGGTGGCCATGGCGAAGCGCGGCCGGGCGATGCCCTCGGGGAGGTTCCCGTCCAGGACGAACAGGCGCATCGCCTGCAGCACCGCTTCGACGCCCAGCGAGCCCGGCATCACCGGGTCCCGGTGGAAGTGGCAGTCGAAGTACCACTCGTCGGGCCGGAGGCTGCGGTGGCCGTGCAGATATCCGGCGCCGTACCGGCCGCCGTCCGCAACCAGATCGACCCGGTCGACGAGGTCGAACCGTCCGTCGGGCAGGCGCAGTCGACCGCCCGCGGGATCGCGGAAGACCGGCGAGCCCTCGCCCAGCTCGATCCGCTTCACCCGGTCGGCCGCCGGCTGCTCGGCCTCGATCCACGGCTTGAGGTAGGTGCCCTTGTCCAGGCCGACCTGGTTGGACAGCGCGTCGGCGTTGAAGTAGCCGAAGAGGGACTCGCCGGTGTAGAACACCTCCCCGTCGGCGCTCAGTTCGTACGAGAAGTTCTGCAGTACTGCACCGGAGATGACACTTGTCGTCAGCAGCTTCGAGTGGTGCCGGATGGTCTTGCCGCGCAGGTCGATGTCCTTGACCAGGGTCGCCCGGCCGTCGAGGTTGCGGATGGCGTACTCCTCCTCGGGCTGGCGGAGCGTGGCGCCCAGGTAGTAGCCGAGGAAGATCGCCGCCTGCAGCGAGCTCTCCATGTAGACGCAGTTCGGCATGTACGGCGAGGAGTTCTCGCGGTAGTACCAGGCGTCCTCCGGGGAGTCGTACTCGGTGGCCATCTCCGCGCCGGGACTCAGGTCGCCACGCTCTCCGGTGAGGGACATGACCCGGTCGACGAACTGGAAGTCGCCGTTGGGGATGTAGGGGGCGCGGGTGGTGCGGTAGATCTCGAACTCCGGGCCCATCGCCATGTCCAGCAGGCCCTTGGCGGAATGGGCCAGATGGAGCTCGTTGATCATGGCGGCTTCGCCGTTGCGGTTACGACGGCCCAGGAACTTCGGCACACCGCCGATCTCCGGCCGGTACGGCGTGCCGGGCTTCTCCACGATCTGCAGACCAAGGTTCTGCATCCGCACCACCGGCTTGTCGCCGAGGTAGACGAGGACGTCCGCGATCACGGTCGGCCGCGGCAGCAGCGTCAGTTCGGTGACCTCGACCTCGTAGCGGATCTCGGCGTCCTTCGGGGTGACCTGGCCGCGCACCTGGACGTCGATCCGGCGCCCGGTCACCGTCTGGAAGCGGGCGTCCGGGAGCGTGAGATGCATGCCCTGGTGCATCAGGTAGATCTGCAGCAACTGGACCGCGCCCTCGGCGATCAGCGAGCCGGCGAGCACCGGGTCGTCCGGGAAGTGGCAGGTGAAGTACCAGCCGTCCGGCTGAAGGCGCTTGACCGCGCCGATCGAGCCGAGCTCGCAGGGGCCGCCCTTGCGGTCGATGGTGACCTCGTCGACCATGCGCAGCCGCTCGTCCGGCAGCCGCAGCGCCGGGTTGATGCCCGGGTCCTGCGCGTGGTCGGGGCCGAAGACGTCGCCGGGCCGGCCCTGAGCCAGCAGTTCCAGGTCGTGTGCGTCGAGTTGGTGCTTGCGGGCGTACGCCAGCGGCTTGAAGGTGCCCTTGGGCAGCGCTGCCCGCCGGGCGCGGTCCTTGTCGTTGAGGACGACACCGAGCGGGGTCTCCAGCTCCCGCTTGCTGAAGAACCCGGCGCAGGCGTCCTTGAGTTCGAGGATCAGTTCCCCGTCGGCGTAGCAGTGGTAGCTGAAGAAGAAGATCGTGGTGTCGCCCTGGTGGACGAACCGGTCGATGGAGATCTCGTAGCGCAGGGTCTGCCCGGTCGTGGGCAGTCCGCCGTGGAAGATGAGCGAGCTGTCGAGCAGGCGGTAGACCCGCTCGCCCTTGTTGCGGAAGTCGATGCCGAGATAGCTGACGAGCAGCAGGTCGCACTGGCCGGACTCCACGGTCACGGCCGGGGGCACCCCGCCGTCGACGGCGTACCAGGCGTCCTCGGGGACGTCGTACTCGGTGGTGATGCGGGACGGCTCCAACACCCCCGGCCTGGCGTCCAGTTCGGTGACGCGGGTGACGAAGTGGTAGGGCGGCGCGGGCAGCCGCACCCGGGCACCGTACGTGTCGATCTCGGCGAAGTCGGGGCCGAAGACCTTGGCCACGGAGCCGGTGGCGAACTCCAGCAGGGCAGCCTCGTCCCAGACGACGCCCTCGTGGACCGTGGGGGGCACCTGGGCGGGGCGCTCGGGCGTGGGGGGCACCTGAGGGAGGGCTGCCGGGGCTGAAGCAGGCGCGACAGGACGGAAGTTGTGGGGTGCCGACCTGTCGACGGGAGTCGGGGTGCGGCGGGGAACCTCGGTGCGACCGAGGGGAGTCCGGGTGCGGTCGAGGAGGGTCTCGGTGCGGTCGAGGGTGGCCTCCTGGAGCACCCGGTGGGTTTCCATCACGACCTCGTGGGCGGCCAGCATCTCGCGCCGCAGGTCCCGTACCAGGTCGGCGGCGGGGCCGCGGTCGGCGGGGCCGCGGTCGGCGGTGGTGGGGGCGGAAGGCGCAGGCCCAGGCGCAGGCGGTCCGGCGAGCGGGGGCGCGGTCACGGCCGGGGTGGCGGCCACCGGCGGCTGCGGGCCGCCCCAGGCGAGGACCGTGACCGGATCGCCGTCGAAGGTGATCACGTCGGTGACTTCCAGGGTCGGGTCGGCGGGCATGTCGGCGGACTCCTCCGGCGGGATGGAAAGGACGGGCACGGGGGGCAGGTTCGGCGCGGTCGCCGGGACGGCGGGTGCGGCGGACGGTGCCGGGGTTGCCGGGGCGGCGGGTGTGGAGGTGGTGGAGGACGGCGGGGTTGCCGGGGCGGCGGAGGCCGGGATCGTGGACGGCTTCGAGGCCGTCGGAGCGACGGAAGCCACGGCGGACGGTCCCGCGGTTGCCGGCGCGACAGGTGCGCGGACGGCAGGTGCGTGGACGACGGGCGCGTGGACGACGGGCGCCTCGGCGCGGTGGGCACTCGGTGGGGGGACCGTCTCGCGGAGCGCGTGAGTCGGCATCGTGCGCTCCGGGCGGCCGGCTCCCGACAGCGCGGCCACGGCCTCACGGGCGATGCGCTGCGGGATGGCCTCTCCCTGGCCCACCCGGATGGTGGGCAGACGGCGGGCCTTGGCAGCGGGCTCTGCGGCCGGCCCGAGCAGGGCGGTCAGGTCCACCGGCAGACCGTGGCCGACGAGCCGGGCCGCCAGGTGGGCCAGCGGTGTGGTGGCCGGAACGCCCCGGCGGTCCACGCAGGCCGCCACGTGCGGGGCGTCGCCCAGGGTGTCCCGGATCCAGCGCGAGCAGGTGGCGCCCGGGCCGACCTCGATGAAGTAGCGGTAGCCCCGCTCGTACGCCGCCCGCACCAGGCGCGGGAAATCGATCTCGGAGCGCAGGGTGTGCGCGATGCGCCGAGGGGACTCGGCCAGCCGTTCGGCGGGCAGGGGCTGGTAGTCGTAGGCACTGAACAGTTCCAGGCCGCCGATCGAGCCGAGCGGGTAGTCGTTCATGCGGGCCAGGGCGTCGAGTTCGGGGTCCACGACCGGGCAGTGCATGACGACGTTGACGGGAGAGCGGGCGGCCGGACAGCCCAACTCCGCGATGAACGCGCGGCATTGGGCCGGGTCGCCCGCGATCACCAGCTCCTGCGGGGTGTTGACGTGGGTGAGGTAAACGCGGTCGTAGCGGGTGAGCGCCTCGCGCACCGGCTCGGCGGGGGAAAGGAGCACATGGGACGCCCACACCTGGGCGTCGGGCGTCCGCTCGGGCAGACCCCACGACTCCCGCACCGTGCGCCGCGGTCCGCACAGCCGGTCCTGGAAGACGGGGCTGTCGCTGATCAGGGCGTCACTGCGGCCGGCCGGGTCCCAGCCTCCCGTCGCGAACAGCATGCTCGACTCGCCCAGGCTGTAGCCGAACCCGCCGTGCGCGGTGACGCCGAGCACCTCCCGTACGAGCGCGGTGTAGAGGATCGAGAAGCTCGTGCCGGTGGCGAGCATGAACGGGACGTCGTCGCCGAGCCGTTCCTCCAGCCGCATCAGGCCACGCCGGTCGAGGGCTTCCAGGGTGCGGGGGTAGAGGTGGGCGGCGCGCAGCATCCGGGCCGGCTCGGTGGCCTGCCGCTCGAAGCGGTCGAGCAGGCCGGGGAAGGCCCGGAACAGGTCGGCGCCCAGGCCCGGGTAGCTGTTGAAGGCCCCGGGGTAGACCAGCGCGACCTTGCCGGAGGGGCCGATGGGCCGCGGCGTGAAGAAGGAACCGGCCGGAGTGGCCCACTCCCTGCGCTCGGCGTGAGCTGCCGGAACATCGCGGATCGCCAGCTCCAACTGCCGTATCAGCGCCGCACGTTCGCCTCCGACGAGCACGATGCGCAGCGCCCGTGCCCCCAGATTCTCGGCCGCCTCACGTGCCAGCACCCGCGGGTCGGCCCCGTCGGTGAGCAGCGCGCGGTGCCGCTCGGCCTCGGCCAGCAGCCCGTCCGGTGTGTCGGCGCCCAGCGCCAGCAGCACGGGACCGCCGGCGCGCTGCCAGTCGGCGGCGGGACGGGGACGTTCGGCAGCCGGTACGGAGGACAGCACCACGTGGGCGTGGGAGCCGCTCGCCCCCACGATGTCCACGGCGGCGTGACGACGGTCCTCGGACCGCTCCCGCAGCCAGGGACGCGAGGCGTCGGGCACGTGGAACGCGGAGCCGGCGAAGAGCTCGGCGAGGTCGTCGGCGGGGCGGCGCCAGCCGGGCGTGCCGGGCAGATAGCCGTGCCGGACGCACAGCGCGGCCCGGATCAGACCGGCCAGCCCGGCGGCGCAACCGGTGTCGCCCAGCTGGGACTTGACGCTGCCGAGCGCCGTGCTGCCGGATCCGTGCCGGTAGACCCGCGACAGAGCGGCGACCTCTGCGCGGTCGGCGTCGGCGGTGCCACCCGCGTGGGCCTCCAGGTATCCCACGTCGGCGGCGGCGACCCCTGCCTCATCCAGTGCCGCCGTCGCGGCCTCGGCCAGGGCGTCGGGTGTGTCGCCGTAGCGCACCGCGACCGCGTCGATCCGGGCGTGCACCCGGCCCGGCAGCGCATCGGCGCGCGTGACGACCACGGCGCCCGCACCGTCGCCGACCCGCCACCCACCGGAACCCTCGTTGAAGGACAGCCCCGCCTCGGCGGCCGGCCGGGGGCCCGTCAGGAGGCTTTCCGCCGAACCCGCCAGATCCACGGCGCCGACCAGCACCGCCTCCAACTCCGGGTCGAGCAGCAGCAGTCGGGCGACCTCCAGGGCCTCCGCGGTGCCCGCGCCCTCGGCCGAGAGCGTGAACGAGGGGCCGGTGAAGTTCCAGCGGGAGGAGATCCGCCCGGCCATGACATTGCCGATGTAGCTCAGGACCTCGTTCGCGCCGATCGGGTCCACCACGGCGTCCCGGGCGACCTCGGCGAGTGCCGCCCGCTGCTCCTCGGTGAGCTGGATCCCGGCCCGGTCGAACTCGGTGCGCAGGAACGCCGCAAGGCCGTACCGGCTCAGCCGGGCGTGCGTGTACGGCTCCAGTTCCGCGGCCACCACCACGGCCACCCGGCGCGGGGCGGGCGTGTCGCGACCCCCGGTGCCGAGCCGGAACCCGGCGTCGCGCAGGGCCTCGTCCGCGACCCTGGTCATCAGGGCGTGCTGCGGGTTGTAGATGCGCAAGTCGGCGGGAGGAACGCGGAGTTCGGCGGGGTCGACCTCGACGCCGTCGACGAACGCGCCGTGCGGTGCGGTGAGTCCGGCCCGGTCGAGGGTTCCGCCCTCGGCGGCGTCCAGGCCCCGCCAGCGCCGCTCGGGCAGCGGCCGTAGCGCGTCCTCGCCGCGGTGGACGGCGCGCTCGAAGGCGTCCAGCGTCTCCAGCGAGCCGTAGGCAGCCCCGAGGCCCACGACGTCCAGCCCGGGCAGCGTCCTGGGCTCGGCGGCGGCATGCTCCGCCGTGTCGGGTGCGGCGGAGAGCACGACGTGCGCGTTCGTGCCGCCGAAGCCGAAGGCGGACACCGCCGCCCGTCGGGGGCCCGGGGTCTCGGGCCACCGGCGCGGGGAGCGGACCAGGGTCTCGGCGCCGACCTTTCCGTCCGGGGAGCTGATCGGCTCCGCCACTCCGACGGTCGGCGGGATGGTGCCGTCCGCCATGGCCAGCACGACCTTGAGCAGGCTGCTCAGTCCCGCGACGGTCAGCAGATGCCCGATGTTGCCCTTGACCGACCCGAGCAGGGGCACCGGGCCGTGCGCGCCGAAGAACTCCGCGACGGACTCCGTCTCGGTCGCGTCCCCGATGGGCGTGCCGGTTGCGTGGCACTCCAGGTAGTCGACGTCGGACGGGTCGACGCCAGCGTCGGCGTACGCCCGGGCCAGCGCGTCGAGCTGGCCGTTCTTGCGCGGCACGAGGGGGTGGCGGCCGGCGCCGTCGTTCGACAGACCGATGCCGTCCACCACGGCGTGGATGCGGTCGCCGTCGCGCAGCGCGTCGGCCAGCCGCTTGACCGCGACCATGCCGGCGCCCTGCCCGGTGACGATGCCACCGGAGCGGCCGTCGAGGGGCTGGCTGAAGCCGTCCTCGGGGTAGGCGTGCAGGTCGGAGAAGGACAGGTGGATCAGGGTCGGGTCGGGCGCGCATACGGCGCCCGCCAGCACCACGTCCGCCCGGCCGGAGGCGAGGTGACCGCAGGCGAGGCTGAGGGCGTACAGCGCCGACGAGCACGCCGCGTCCAGGCAGTAGCGCGGTCCGCCGAGACCGAGGGCCGCGGCGGTGACCGCGGCGGGCGAACCGCTCACCCGCAGGTTCTCGGGAACGATCGCGTCGCGGTCCACCAGCGGGCGCGCCCCCTCCAGCCCGGCGAGCTCGGGAAGCCCGGCCCGGCGCAGCCCGGCCAGCACGGCCTCCTGCGCCAGCGGGACGCTGACCTTCGCCGAAGTCGGCGTAGGAAACGAGTAGTTGCCCATCACGAGGCCGGTGCGGGCCAGGATCTCGGGGCGGTCGGCCAGGCCGCAGTCGCGCAGTGCCTCGCGGGCGGTGTGCATCGACCAGTGGAAGAGGCGGTCGAGACGGGAGAGGCGGTCGGCGTCCAGGCGGTAGCCGGCCGGGTCGAAGCGGAAGTCGGTGACGAAGCCGCCGCGACGGGAGGTGATGCGGTGGCGGGGGTCGAGGTCACGCTCGTCGAGCGGTGCTCCGAAGACCTCCTCGCCGCCGTCACGTCGGCTGTCCGTGCCGGCGCGGAGGTTGTGCAGGAAGTCGTCCGGGGTGTGGGCGCCGGGGAACAGGCAGGAGATCCCGACGATGGCGAACTTGCTCATTGCAGCTGTCTCCTCCAAGGGGCCGGGTCCGGCGGGCGGTCGGGGAAGGCCGTCCGCCGGGCCCGGCTGGCCGTAGGTCGGTTCAGCGGCTCGCGAACTTGGCGGCCAGCTGCGGGGTGGACACAAGGGAGACGCCGGTGAACCGCATCAACACGCGTCCGTCGGGCGCGCACGCCGTCACGGTGAGCGCCGCGCTCTGACCGTTCGTCGACTCCGGCTCCACCACCACGAGGAACGGCTCGCCGTCGGGCAGCGCCTCGAACAGGTCGACCCGTGCCACCGCCATCGGCAGGCTCGCCGTCTCCAGGTTCAGCCGCATCCACACCAGCGCGGCCTGCAGCAGCAGATCGGCGGTGCCGGGCGCGTACCGCTCGCTCCCGAACGCCCCACCGGCGGGCCGGTGTTCGGCCAGCGCACACTCGACGACCAGCCGCGAGGCCCCCGCCTCCAGTACCCGGCGCAGCCCCCGCAGCGACTCGCCGTGGAACAGAGTGCCGTCGGCGTAGAAGTCCCGCGCGTCGCTGCCGCCGCCGAGGACGGGCAGCCCGGACAGGGACTGCGGCCGCTCGGACGCCGCACCCAGGCTCACCCGGGCCGCGAAGTGCGGTCGTATGGCCCCTTCCCCGTTCACGGAGCGGATCGAGACGTCGGCCTCGGTCCCGTCCGGCGTCGGACTGACGGACAGCTGGAACCGGCCGGCGTCCAGGCCACCGTCGAAGACGACACCCTTGTGGACCGAGAAGTCCCGTATCCGGGCGACGACCTGACCGGTCAGCCGCTCGATGGCGCCCACTGCCCAGCCCAGGGCCGCTGCCGCGGGCAGCACCGGTGCGTCGCCGATGACGTGGTCGGCGACCAGGGGATCGGTCACGAGGCCGGACAGGTCACGTTCCACGACGGTCGGCGCGGTGGATACGGAGTGCTCCGGCGCGGACAGGGGAGTGGTCGGCCCGAGGATGGTGACCACGTCACCCGCCCGCTCGGGGGCGAACTGCTCGGTGAACAGCCGGACTCCGGTTCCCTCCGGGATGAGGGTGATGCCGCGCTCCTTGAACACCGCCTTGATCTGCGGCGACACCATTCCGCTGTCCCAGGCGCCCCAGTTGAGCGCGGTCACATGGGCCTCGGGGTGGCGGCGCTTGTAGGCCGTGGCCCAGGCGTTGAGCACCTCGTTGGCCATCGCGTAGTCCGACTGGCCGCGGTTGCCGAAGAACCCGGCCACCGACGAGAAGAGCATCACGTGCCGCATCGGCCGGTCACCCAGGGCTGCGAGCACCGAACGCAGCCCGCCGAGCTTGACGGCGAACACCCGCTCGATCTCGGCCGCCTTCTTCGCGGAGATCAGGTGGTCCGCGAGGACTCCGGCACCGTGCACCACACCCGTGATGCGGTCCCGGTACGGCGCCAGCGCGGCGGCCGTGGCGGAGACGTCGGTGATGTCGACCGTCAGGTACTCGGCCTCGCTGCCCGCAGCCCGTATCTCCGCCAAGGTCGCCCGGATCTCACGCTCGCCTACGACCGACTGGTAGAGCTGCTCGACGCGCTTGGGGGTCGGCTTCTCGCCGGCCTGCCGCAGCTGCTCCACGGCCGCGGCCTTCAGCGCCGCAGCATCGGTGAGCCCGGCGGCCCACGCGGGCTCCGCGCCGAGTGCGGTACGGCCGAGCAGGAGCAGCCCGGGGCGGTGCGTGGCGGCGAGCGCGGCGACGCAGCGGGCGGTGATGCCGCGTCCGCCGCCCGTGACGACCAGCAGATCGTCCGAGGCGAGCACGGGGACGCCGGTGGCCGGGGCGGCCGGCTCCTCGCCGAGCGTGAGGGCGACCCTGCGGGTGCCGTCGTGGCCCACCTGGACCGAGGTGGCGCAGGCGTCGTGTATCTCGGCCAGGACCAGTCCGGCGGCCTGCGCCGCGCTCAGGGCGGGCGCGAGATCCACGGCCCGGCAGAAGACCTCGGGCGCCTCCACGGCGAGGGTCTTGACCAGGCCGCCGACTCCGCCGGCCGGGGCCGCGTCCTCGGCCTCTCCGTGCAGGCCGAAGGAGCCGTCGAGCCGGGTGGCGGTCACGAACGCTGCCCGCTGCCCGGTGCCGGCGGCGGCCGTCAGCGGTCCCACGACGTGCTTGGCGACGAGGAGTGCGTGCGCGAGCCGGCGTACTCCCTCCGCCCACGGCAGTTTGTCCGCGGCGGCGAAGAAGGCGACAAGACGCAGCGACTCCGCGGCCAACTGCTCGATGTGAGAGGCGAGTTCCTGGGCGCCCCATCCGGTGAGGGCCGCGTCCGCGCCACCGGTGATCCGCTGCGGAACACCGGGCAGGCGCAACACGCGCACCTGCCAGCCGTCCGCCACGAGTCCGGCCGCAGCGGCCTGAGCGACCTCGCTGCCGTCGTCCACGACGAGCGCGACGGCCTTCTGCGGGTAGGCACCCACCAGCCGGTCGGGCACCGGCAGTTCCACGAGCGCGGCCTGCCCCCGGCCCAGCGCACCCGGCGTGGGGGCGTCGGCGACGGCGGTCTCGGACGGTGCGTGGGATCGCTGCGGTTCAGCGGTAGTCGCGCCGGCGAGTCCGCCGACGAAGCCCACGATGTGGCCCAGCGTGCGGAGTTCGGCGAGTTGTTCGGGGCCGACGGGGGTGGGGCTGGGGAACTGCTCTTGGAGGACGCCCATGATTTCGACGCGTTTGATGGAGTCGATGCCGAGGTCGGCTTCGACGTCCATGGCGAGGTCGAGCATGTTGGCCGGGTAGCCGGTCTTCGTCGAGACGACCTCCAGCAGGGCGGCCTTGACGTCGTCGGTGGAGGCGCCGGAGGCGGTGGGCGCTGCGGTCGCCGCGGCCGTGGCGGACGGTGCGTGGGGTCGCTGCGGTTCAGCGGTAGTCGCGCCGGCGAGTCCGCCGACGAAGCCCACGATGTGGCCCAGCGTGCGGAGTTCGGCGAGTTGTTCGGGGCCGACGGGGGTGGGGCTGGGGAACTGCTCTTGGAGGACGCCCATGATTTCGACGCGTTTGATGGAGTCGATGCCGAGGTCGGCTTCGACGTCCATGGCGAGGTCGAGCATGTGGGCCGGGTAGCCGGTCTTCGTCGAGACGACCTCCAGCAGGGCGGCCTTGACGTCGTCGGTGGAGGCGCCGGAGGCGGTGGGCGCTGCGGTCGCCGCCGGCGCGGCGGACGGCGCGGGCGTCGCGGGAGTGCTCGACGTCACGGCCGCACCGGGGCCGTTGAGCTCCAGGACGAAGCCGACGATCTCGTTCAGCGTGCGGAGTTCGGCGAGTTGTTCGGGGCGGACGGGGGTGGGGCTGGGGAAGCGTTCCTGGAGGACGCCCATGATCTCGACGCGCTTGATGGAGTCGATGCCCAGGTCCGCCTCGACGTCCATGTCGAGGTCCAGCGTCTCCGCCGGGTAGCCGGTCTTCTCGGAGACCACGCCGAGCAGTGCGGCGGCTATGGCGCCGCTGTCGACGACCTGAACGGCGGCCGGCGTCGCCACCGCCTTTGGGCGGCCGTTCCTGACTCCGCCCAGGCTCAGCACGAAGTTCACGATCTCGCTGAGCGTGCGGAGTTCGGCGAGTTGTTCGGGGCCGACGGGGGTGGGGCTGGGGAACTGCTCCTGGAGGACGCCCATGATCTCGACGCGCTTGATGAAGTCGATGCCCAAGTCCGCCTCCACGTCCATGTCGAGGTCCAGCATGTCCGCGGGGTAGCCGGTCTTCTGGGACACGATCGCGAGCAGCGCCCCCTCGACGTCGTCGGCCGCAGCGCCGGTGGCCGTCGACTCTTCGGGCACGGCCGGCGGCTCCAGGGCCGCGGGCGCCGGGGCGGGCGGAGACGGGGGAAGCGCGGCCGGGACAGGCGGTGCCACCAGCGATGCCGGAGGCTCGGGAGCGAGTACGGGAGTCGGCACCGCGACGGGAGCAGGTGCCACCGGGGCAGCCGCGCCCAGCTCCAGGGTCGCCATGTCCCGCAGGATCTCGTTGGCCCGCGTATGCGCACGCCCGATCGCCAGCCCGTGCTCCTTGACGGAGGCCACACCCGGCAGCACCGTGTCGATGCGGCCCTGCTCGTCGGCCCGCTCCAGCAGGCCCATCATGCGCTGGGCGCTGGTGAGCTGGCCGGTGAGGTAGTCGTAGTGCAGGGCCAGGTGGTCGGAGATCAGACTGGTGAGCCGGTCGTCGGCCGACGGGGCGGGGGCCAGGGGTTCGTCTTCCATGAACTCGCTCTCCAGGAAGTCCAGTTGGGCGGACGGCGCCGCTGCCACGAGCGGCGGCGCGGCGGCGGGCGTCTCGGCCGTGCAGGGAAGCGGGGACGGGGTCGCGGCGGCAGGCACCGGGGTCGGCTGCGGAGCCGCCACGGGCTGCTGCAGCGCTACGGATTGCCGCGGCGCGGGGGCGGCCGGAAGGGAGACGCGGTAGCCGTTCGCCACGGCATCCCGGTACGCGGCCTTACGGGCCTCGGGCACATGGTTGATGCCGTTCAGCGGCACGGTCATGCCCTTGGCCGGCTCGACGGGGGCGGGCTCCGCCACGTAACGGTCCGCGGTGGCCAACGGCAGTCCCAGTACGGCCAGTTGGGCGAGGGCCCGCTTCAGGGCCGGCTCGGCGTCCCGCTTGTCGCCCGGGTCCAGCTGCACGGCGAAGTGCTCGCGCTCACCGAGGATGCGGCGCACCAGCTGGGTCAGCACGCCCTTGGGGCCGAACTCGACGAAGGTGCGGAAGCCCGCCGCGTACATCTCCTCCACGCGATCGGCGAACTCCACCGGACTGACCAGCTGGTCGACCAGCGTGCGCCGATTGGCTTCGACGTCCGGACCGTACGAGGCGCCGGGCGAGTTGGCGTACACGGGCAGGCGCGGCTCGCCGATCTCGGCCTGTGCCACCGCCTGCCCGAACTTCTCCACGGCGTGCGCGACGAACGGTGTGTGGAAGGCGGCCGACACCGGCAGCCGCAGCGCCCTGATCCCGGCCGCGCCCGCAGCCGCCACCAGCCGCTCCACCACGTCGGTGGCACCGCCCACCACGATCTGGTCGGCCGCGTTGCGGTTGCAGACGATCAACTCCGGGTGCTCGGCGAGGAGTTGGCGAACCTGGTCCTCGGGTGCGGACACGGCGGCCATCGCCCCGGCGTCGAAGCCCGGGGCGGCGGGCGGAGCCATCGCCGCGCCCCGGGCGCGGGCCAGCGCGAAGAACGTGCCGTCGTCGACCGCCCCGGCTGCCCACAGCGCCGCCAGCTCGCCGAAGCTGTGCCCGAGGAACCCGTCGGCGGCGAAGCCCAGTTCGCTCAGATAGCGGTAGTGGCCGGCCGCCAGCGCGCCGATCGCGGGCTGCGCGTACTCGGTGCGGCGCAGTTCGCTCTCCTGAGCCGCGCGGGTCACCTCGTCGAAGGCCGGCGGCGGGAAGGCGACGCGGGACACCGGCCGCTCGTGCTCGCCGAACGCCGCGTTGGCCCGGTCGAAGGCAGCCCGCAGCGGGGGCAGCGCGAGCACCGCCGTTCGGCCCGGTTCGACGTACTGACTGCCCTGCCCGGCGAAAAGAGCGGCCACCTTTCCGGTGGGGGCCGCGCACGCGCGGAAGTAGACGCCCTTGGGGTGCGACCAGGCGTCGGCGGTGGGCTTGGCCTGCAGCTCGGCCGCGGCCAGGGCGCGCAGTTCGGCGAGCTCCGTGTCGTCGCGGGCGACCAGGGCGAGTCGGGGGTGGCCGGCCGGGGCGGGGTCGGTGCGCGGGGCAGCTCCGCCGGAGACGGCCCGGACCAGGCTGTTCATGTCAGGTTCATGCCATGCATAAACGCGGCTCACCGGGAACAGGACCTGCAGGTCGCCGCCGTCGCCGTGCTCCTCCAGCACCACATGGAAGTTGGTGCCGCCGAAGCCGAACGACGAGACGCCTGCCCGCCGTCGGGGACGGCTCGGGTCGAGGACCCAGGGGCGGGTGCGGGTGCCGACGTAGAACGGGCTCTCGGTCCAGTCCAGGGCCGGGTTGGGCCGGTCCACGTTGATGGTGGGCGGCAGCAGCCTGTGGTGCAGCGCGAGCGCCAGCTTGATCATCCCGGCCGCGCCCGCCGCCGCCTTGGTGTGGCCGATCTGCGACTTCACACTGCCGACAGCCGCGAACTGCCGCTCCTCGGTGAACTCGGAGACCACCGCGGCCAGTGCCGACAGTTCGGTCGCCTCGCCGACCGCCGTCCCGGTGCCGTGCGCCTCGAAGAGCTCGACGGAGGCCGGGGAGCAGTCGGCGTCCTCGTACGCCCGCCGCAGGGCCGTCATCTGGCCCTCCTTGCGCGGGGCGTAGATGGACTTGAAGCGGCCGTCGCTGGAGGAGCCGATGCCCCGGATCACCGCGTAGATCTGGTTGCCGTCCCGCTCGGCGTCGGACAGCCGGCGCAGGGCCAGCATGCCGATGCCCTCGCCGATGAGGGTGCCGTCCGCGTCCGTGTCGAAGGGGCGGATGCGGCCCGCCTTGGAGAAGGCCGGCGTCTTGCTGAAGCACAGGTACATGAAGATGGTGTTCTCGGCGTCGCAGCCGCCCACCAGCATCATGTCCGAGCGCCGTTCCAGCAGGTCGCTGATCGCCGACTTGACCGCGCCGAGCGAACTGGCGCAGGCCGCGTCGATCGTCATGTTGGTGCCGCCCAGGTCGAGGCGGTTGGCGATGCGGCCCGCGACGACGTTGCCGAGCATGCCGGGGAAGGAGTTCTCCTCCCAGGGTGCGAAGGCCAGCTTGAACTTCTCGGCGATCTCCTCCGCGTCCCGGTCGCTCAGCCCGCAGGAGCGCACGACCTCCTTCAGGACCGGCGTCTGCAGCCGGGCGGTCAGCGGCTGGGTGAGCTGGTTGGCGCCGGTCACCCCGAGGACCACGCCGGTGCGGGAGGCGTCGTACCAGTCCTGCCCGGCGCCCGCGTCCTTGAGCAGGTCGCGCGCCACCACGAGGCTGAGCAGCTGGAGCACGTCGGTGACTTCGAGGGTGTTGGGCGGCAGCCCGAACTCCAGCGGGTTGAAGTCGACGGTCGGAATGAACCCGCCCCGCCTGGCGTACGTCTTGTCGGGCACGGACGGGTCGGGGTCGTAGTGCTCCGACAGGTCCCAGTGGGTGGCTGGGACGTCCTCGATGCAGTCGGCGGCCGAGACGACGTTGCCCCAGAACTCCCGCAGATCACGCGACTTGGGATACAGGGCGGACAGGCCGACGATCGCGATGGGATCCCGCGCGAGCCGGCGGTCGAGGTCAGAAGGATGTGAAGCGTTCACGGAGAGGCTCTCTTCGTCGTACGGCGGGCGCTGGAGCGGCCCGGGGCGGGTCGGGGGCCCTTCGGATGACGTAGGGGGATGTGAGCAGGGCAGGGCAGAGCGACGCGCGGACACGCGGAGGGGGATGAAGGGACGAAGCGGTGGGGATCAGGCGGGGGCGAGCAGGGGAGCGAGCACACGGAGCGCGTCCGGACGGTCGAGCATCGTGTAGTGATCGCCCGGAGCGGTGCGCGTGGTGAGGCCGCGCGGGGCGAGCGGCTGCCAGCCGAGCGTCGGGTCGCCCGGGATGAGGCTGCCCTCGGCCTTGACCAGGGTGAGGGGGAGGGGAGCGGGAGCCGGACGGTGGGGAGCCGTCAGGCGGTTGTTGCGCAGCAGCCCGTCGACGTACGTGTCGTAGAGCTTGCGCAGTCCCGGCAGCGGAGTGTCCGGGAGGAGGGCCCCGGCGGCGATGCCCGCGTCGAGGACGACGGTGAGCCCCTCGTCGACACCGAGGCCGGCCAGCCGCACGGCGGGAACAGGGACGGGACGGCCGCGCTTGGCCCCGAGGTACATGGCGAACCAGCCGAGGAGCAGGTCGGGTTCGAGCGCCTCGTCGGGCTGCTGGTACTCCTCGGTCGGGGCGATGCTGTCCAACAGGACCAGCCGCTCGGGCAGTTGGCCGGCGGGCAGTTGCCCGGTCATGGACAGGGCGAGCACACCGCCGAAGGACCAGCCGACGAGCGTGTACGGCCCCTGGTGCGGCCCCATCGCGGTCAGCAGTACGGCGGACAGGTCCTCCACAGTGGTGGCGGCCCGGCCTCCGGTGAGCGCCGCTTCCGCGTACTCGGGCACCGAGCCCAGGTCGAGCACGGTCAGCCCGGCGCCGGCCGGCAGTGCGTCGGCCAGGCCCTGGTACACGGAGGCCGCGAGGGCGCCGGGGTGGACGAGGTACACCGTCCGCCCGCCGGAGGCCGCGGCCCTCAGGACCCGGGCCACCGGCGGCCGTACGTCACGCGGTGGCCGCACGCTGTCCGCTCTCCTCGGCGAGATACGTGGCCAGGTCCTTCACCGTCGGGTGGTACCAGAGGGTGGTCGTGCTGAGCTCGAAGCCGAGCCAGTTCTCCAACTCGCCCGCCAGGATGAGGGCTTCGGTCGAGTCGAGGTCCAGTTCGTCGAAGTACACCTCGCGCGAGACCTCGCCGGTGGCCACGCCCAGACGGTGGGCGATCTTCTCGATGAGCCAAGTCTCCGCGTCGGCGGCGGTCACTGCGGTCATGATGTGTCGTCCTTTCCTGAGTCGCTCCTGGGGCGCAGGGGCGCGCCTCAGGAGCGTGCGGTCGGAGATGAGGGCACGCGTCGTCCTTGACGGTGGCGCCCAGGGAGATGACGCGTGTTTGACGCAGGGCTTCGCGGGACGCCGGTGGGGAAAGGGGACGATCTGGCGCACCGGAATCGAAAACGCGGTAAGCAGTAACGAGGCGAAGCCGTTTTCCGCGAAACGCCGCTACGGTGCGGCGAATGACAACGTGTCAATAATGCGTGGTCTGGTCCATTCCGTGCTCGATCGGCCAAGACTTGCGGGCCTGCAAGCCTGCGATGCTTTTGGTTGGTCGCCCGAAGCACGCAGGCCACAGTCTTGCCAGGTTCTGGAATCTTTAACAACAGGCCTTCCGGCCAGTGGAAAGAAATCCATGTTTACGGAGTGGGCGGCCGCGTTCCAAAGTAACGGGCAAGTTAAAAGGAACTCGTGGACGGCGGGTTACTACTGGTTACCCTTCGCCTCGCGTCGGAAGGCGCCCGGTGTCATACTCACGCGTCGGACGAAGAACTTGCCGAAGTTGGTGACTTCGGAGAATCCGAGGTGGCGGGCGATGGCCGTGATGGGCAGATCCGTGTGGACCAGCAGACGCCGTGCCTCCAGTGCGACCCTCGCGTCGATCACGTCCTTGGCGGAGGTACCGGCGACGGTCCGGCAGGCCCGGGCCAGGGCGCGCGTACTGCAGTTGAGGGCGTTGGCGTAGTCCTCCACCAGCCGGGTGTCGCGGTAGTGCCGGTCCAGTTCGCGGCGGAAGCGGAGGAAGAGCTCGCTCTGGTCGGTGCTGAGGGTGCTGGGCTCCACCTCACCGTTGCGCCTGCGGCAGAGCTGGTCGATGTGGAGCAGCACCACGGCCAGCAGGTGTTTGAGGAGTTCTTCGCCGAGCCCTTGGTCGGGTCGCTCGAACTCCTCCTGTAAGACACTCAGGACCCGCTGGAACGCGGACAGTTCGGCGGGGCAGAGCCGCCAGTGCGAGGGGCGCAGGACATCGTCGAGCATGCCCAGGTGGGCGCTCATCTGCAGCGGGAACGCCTCGGTGAACATGATGATGTCCGCGTCCATGTCCGGATGCGGGCGGGACCGGATCACCTGGTTGGGCCGGGTCCACAGCAGCGTGCCGGCCTGGCACTCCAGCAGCGTGGAGTCGATCTCGAACGTTCCCCTCCCCGCGGTGACCAGCACGATCTGGTGGAAGTCGAGCCGGTGGGGAGCGGCGAGGAAGCCCAGGTCGGCCATGGCGCGCAGCTTGCGAAGGCTCGCCATCGCGACAGCGAGGCCCGGTCGGCAGATGGGTCTGTAGGGCACCACGGGGATCGGTAACGATGCGAAATCGACCATGAGCGTTCCGGAATCGACCTTTCAGTGTCCACTATCGGCCTGAATCATAGAGGTGGTCGCCCAACTCAGGTAATCCCTGCTCAGCACGTGTCAATGCCGCTCTGCAGTGCATGCGAAGGGACTCTGAACGGGATGATCACCCCTCAATCCGCTGCTCCGGAGAGGTCCGTCGTCGACCGGACGCTCACCATCCTCGGCGCCTTCGACCGGGACAGCCCGACGCTGACACTCAGCGACATCAGCCGGCGCGCCGGACTGCCCCTGGCCACCGTGCACCGCATCGTCAGCAAGCTCCACTCCTGGGGAGCCCTGGAGCGGTGTGCCGACGGTCTGTACAGCATCGGACTGCGTCTGTGGGAGACAGCCGTCCTCGCACCGCGCTCCTCCGCGCTGGTCGAAGCGGCGCTGCCGCATCTGATCGCCCTGCACGGGCAGGCCTCGGGCGCCGCGGTGATCGCCATCCGAGACGGCGCCGAAAGCGTGTGCTTGTCCTTCGTCTCCGACGACCCAGGATTCCCCAACTGCAGCCCTCAGGGCAGCCGCGTTCCCCTGCACGCCACCTCCGTCGGCCTGGTGCTGCTCGCGCACGCCGACCAAAGCCTTCAGAACGAGGTCTGCGGTGGGCCCTTGCGCGCCTACACCCCGCTCACCCTGACGGACGGCGCCGCACTGAAAGGTCTCCTGGGCAGGATCAGACGTGAGGGGCACGCGGCCCTCCACGGCACGCTGGCCGAAGGGCGGGGCGGATTCGCCGTCCCCGTCCGCGACGGCCGCGGCGTCGTGGTCGCGGCCGTCGGGGTCGTGTTCCCCCCTGGCATGGTCCAGCCGGGACGGCTTGCCCAGCACGTCCACTCCGCGGCCAATGCCGTCTCGCAGAGCCTGCGGGCGGTGCGGGCGGGTGCGGCGGAGGTCGGGACATGAGGCGCGACCGAACCGGGACCTGCCGGCACCAGTGCGGGTGAGGTCCGTCAACTCTCCGTCGGTGGCGGCGCTCGGCCGTTCACGCCGAGCGAGGCCGGGCCGGGCAGCGCACGGGACGAGTCCGCCCCGGCAGGCGGGATGCCTGCCGGGGCGGAATCAGGAGCGGGCCGTCAAGGCCTGCCGCGTCAGCTCAGGGACGCGAGCGCCTCGTTCCAGGTGGCCGAGGGGCGCATGACCGCGGCGGCCTTGGCCGGGTCGGGCTGGTAGTAGCCGCCGATGTCGACCGGCTTGCCCTGCACGGCGAGCAGCTCGTCGACGATCTTCTGCTCGTTGGCGGCGAGCGTCTCGGCGAGCGGGGCGAAGGCCTTCGCCAGGTCCGCGTCGTCGGTCTGCGCGGCCAGCTCCTGCGCCCAGTACAGGGAGAGGAAGAAGTGGCTGCCGCGGTTGTCGATGCCGCCGACGCGACGGGTCGGCGACTTGTCCTCGTTGAGGAAGGTCGCCGTGGCGCGGTCGAGGGTGTCGGCCAGGACCTTGGCACGGGTGTTGCCCGTGGCCGTGGCGTACTGCTCGAAGGACGGCACCAGTGCGAAGAACTCGCCCAGCGAGTCCCAGCGCAGGTAGTTCTCCTTGACCAGCTGCTGGACGTGCTTCGGCGCCGAACCGCCGGCGCCCGTCTCGAACAGGCCGCCGCCCGCCATCAGCGGGACCACCGACAGCATCTTGGCGCTGGTGCCCAGCTCCAGGATGGGGAAGAGGTCGGTGAGGTAGTCACGCAGGACGTTGCCGGTCACCGAGATGGTGTCCTCGCCGCGGCGGATGCGCTCGATCGACAGCTTGGTGGCGTCGACCGGAGCCAGGACGCGGATGTCGAGGCCCTCGGTGTCGTGCTCGGGCAGGTAGGCGTTGACCTTGGCGATCAGGTTGGCGTCGTGTGCGCGGGTCTCGTCCAGCCAGAACACGGCCGGGTTCCCGGTGGCGCGGGCGCGCGTGACGGCCAGCTTCACCCAGTCCTTGATCGGGGCGTCCTTGGTCTGGCAGGCGCGGAAGATGTCGCCGGGGGCGACCGGCTGCTCCAGGACGACGTTGCCGGCCTGGTCGACCAGGCGGACCGTGCCGGCGGCCTTGATCTCGAAGGTCTTGTCGTGGGAGCCGTACTCCTCGGCCTTCTGCGCCATCAGGCCGACGTTCGGGACCGAGCCCATCGTCGACGGGTCGTAGGCGCCGTTGGCACGGCAGTCGTCGAGGACGGCCTGGTAGACGCCCGAGTAGGAGGAGTCCGGCAGGACCGCGAGGGTGTCGGCCTCCTGCCCGTCCGGGCCCCACATGTGGCCGGACGTGCGGATCATCGCCGGCATCGAGGCGTCGACGATCACGTCGGACGGGACGTGCAGGTTGCTGATGCCCTTGTCGGAGTCGACCATCGCCAGCGCGGGACCGTCGGCGAGCTCGGCGTCGAAGGAGGCCTTGATCTCGGCACCCTCGGGCAGGGCCTCCAGGCCCTTGTAGATGCCGGCCAGACCGTCGTTCGGGGACAGGCCCGCCGCGGCCAGCGTCTCGCCGTACTTCGCGAAGGTCTTCGGGAAGAAGGCGCGCACCACGTGGCCGAAGACGATCGGGTCGGAGACCTTCATCATCGTGGCCTTGAGGTGCACGGAGAAGAGGACGCCCTCGGCCTTGGCGCGGGCGACCTGCGCGGCGAGGAACTCGTTCAGCGCGGCGGCGCGCATCACGGAGGCGTCGACGACCTCGCCCTCGAGGACCGGTACGGACTCGCGCAGCACGGTGGTGGTGCCGTCCTCGCCGACCAGCTCGATCTTCAGCGAGCCGGCCTCGGAGATCACCGCGGACTTCTCGGTGGAGCGGAAGTCGTTCTCGCCCATGGTCGCGACGTTGGTCTTGGAGTCCGCGGACCAGGCACCCATGCGGTGCGGGTGGGTCTTGGCGTAGTTCTTGACCGAGGCGGGGGCGCGGCGGTCCGAATTGCCCTCACGCAGGACCGGGTTCACGGCGGAACCCTTGATCTTGTCGTAGCGGGCCTGGATCTCCCGCTCCTCGTCGGTCTTCGGGTCGTCCGGGTAGGCCGGCAGCGCGTAGCCCTGGCCCTGCAGCTCGGCGACGGCCGCCTTCAGCTGCGGGATGGACGCCGAGACGTTCGGCAGCTTGACGATGTTGGCCGCGGGTGTCTTGGCCAGCTCGCCCAGCTCGTGCAGGGCGTCCGGGATGCGCTGGTCCTCGGTCAGGTACTCCGGGAACACGGCGATGATGCGTCCGGCCAGCGAGATGTCCCGCGTCTGGACCGTGACGCCCGCCTGCGAGGCGTACGCCTGGACCACCGGCAGGAAGGAATACGTCGCCAGGGCCGGGGCCTCGTCAGTGTGCGTATAGAAGATGGTCGAGTCAGTCACCGGGTGCTCCGCTCCACGTCTGCAACATTGCTCGACATCAAGATATCTCGTGATCCGGTCCGGCTCGACAGGGGCCCGGCCCCGCGTCCCACACTCCGGAACCCGATCCGCTGCCTCGTCGTGCAACCAAAGCCGCCGGTCTTTGGTCCTGGAAAGAGATCGTGCATTGATCGTCGACGGCCGGAACTGACCTCCCGGCCGCCCGAGCGGAAGCTGACCATGAGATATCGCAGCAGAGTGACGGCCCCTGTGGCCGCCTTGATCGGTACGGCCGCGGCAATGACCACGGGGTCCGCGGCGTACGCCAGTCCTTCGGCCCTGAAGGACGGCGGCACCCCGGGCGCCGAGACCCTCGGGGACTCCGTCTTCCCGAGCCTGGGCAACGACGGCTACCGGGTCTCGTCCTACCACCTCGACTTCGCCTACGACCAGACGATGAAGCTGGTCGAGGCGGTGGCGACCATCGAGCTGACGACGACTCAGGCCCTGAGCCTTTTCTCCCTCGACGCGCTCGGCCTCGACATCCGCACGGTCCGGGTCAACGGCCGCAACGTCGCCTTCAGGCAGTCCGGCGAGAAGCTGCGCGTCACGCCCGCGACCGCCCTGGCCGCGCAGGCCCAGGCCTGCGTCATCGTGAGCTACACCGTCGACCCGCGCGGCACGCTCGCCCACACCGCCTGGGTCGCCACGCCGGACGGCTTCGCGCTGTGCCCGCAGCCGAACTCCGCGCACACGGCCTTCCCGTGCAACGACCACCCCCTGGACAAGGCGGACTTCTCCTTCTGCATCACGGTCCCGAGCGGGCTGCGCGGTGTCGCGAACGGCGTGCTCACCGGCACCAGGAGCCTGTCCGGCGGCCGGACGGCGTACTCGTACGAGTCCCGCTCGCCGATAGCCACCGAACTGGTGCAGATAACCGTCGGCGACTACGTCATCAAGGACCGGCAGGGCCCGCACGGGCTGCCGCTGCGCGACGTCGTACCCACCGCCCGCGCCGCCGCCCTTGAGCCGGCGCTCGCCCTCACCCCGAACCTCGTCCAGTGGATCGAGGCACGGCTCGGGGCCTTCCCGTTCGAGACGTACGGGCTGCTGCCCTGCAACTCCGACGCCGCCAACGCCTTCGACTTCACGGGCCTGGAGACGCAGACCCTCACCCTGTACAAGCCGAACTTCCTGCTGCAGGCGGAGAAGAACATCGGCTCGCACATGATGCACGAGCTGGTGCACTCCTGGTTCGGCAACCTCGTCAGCCCCGCCAACTGGGCCGACCTGTGGCTCAACGAGGGCCACGCGGACTTCTACGGGCTGCTGTACCGCTACGAGCGCGGCTGGACCGACTCCCTTGGCCTGACCACGATGGAAGCCCGGATGAAGGACACCTACGCCCGCGGCGACCAGTGGCGCCACGACTCGGGCCCGGTGGCCGCGCCGAACGAGGCCAACCTGTTCGACAGTCAGCGCTACCTGGGCGGCGTGCTCGTCCTGTACGCCCTGCGCCAGGCCCTCGGCGAGGACGTCTTCACCAGGATCGAGCAGACCTTCCTGGCCCGTTACCGCAACTCCGCGGCGACGACGGAGAACTACATAGCCGTCGCCTCGGAGGTCTCCGGCCAGGACCAGTCCGGCTTCCTCAAGGACTGGCTGTACGGCACGAAGACGCCGCGGATGCCCGGCCACCCGGACTGGACGGTCACGCCGGTGCAGTCGGCACTGGCCTCACCGCACAGCCGCAGGGGCGGGCACTACCACGAGAACTCCGCGACACTCTGACCGCGGTGACTCGCTGACCCGGGGCGGCCGTTCAGTCCAGGCGGGCGGGGGAGACCTCGCCCGCCTCGACGACCGCCGCCTCGAGGCTGCGCTGCTGCGGGATGGACACCGGCCCCTGCTGCAGCGCCACCGTCCGCGCGGGCGCCGGGATACGGATGCCCTCCTCGCGGTAGCGCTTGTGCAGCGCCTTGATGAACTCGTGCTTGATCCGGAACTGGTCGCTGAACTCGCCCACGCCCAGGATGACCGTGAAGCCGATCCGGGAGTCGCCGAAGGTGTGGAAGCGGATCGCCGGCTCGTGGTCCGGGACCGCACCGGTGGTCTGTGTCATCACCTCGGCGATGACGTCCATGGTCACGCGCTCGACGTGCTCCAGGTCGCTGTCGTAGGCGACCCCCACCTGGACCAGAATGGTCAACTGCTGCTCGGGGCGCATGAAGTTGGTCATGTTCGACTTCGCGAGCTCCCCGTTGGGGATGACGACGAGGTTGTTGGAGAGCGCGCGCACGGTCGTCTGACGCCAGTTGATGTCCTCGACGTAACCCTCCTCACCGCTGCTCAGCCGGATGTAGTCGCCGGGCTGCACGGTCTTGGAGGCGAGGATGTGGATGCCCGCGAAGAGGTTGGCCAGCGTGTCCTGAAGTGCGAGCGCGACCGCCAGGCCGCCCACCCCCAGGGCGGTGAGCAGGGGTGCGATGGAGATGCCCAGCGTCTGCAGCACCACCAGGAAGCCGATCGCCAGGACCAGGACCCGGGTGATGTTCACGAAGATCGTGGCCGATCCGGCGACCCCGGAGCGCGACGCGGTGACCGCCCGCACCAGACCGGCGACCACCCGGGCGGCCGTCACCGTGACGACGAAGATGAGCACCACGGTCAGTACCTGGTTGACGTGGTTCTGGACCGTTCTGGTCAGCGGCAGCGCCGCGCCCGCCGAGGCGGCGCCGCCGACGAACGCGGCCCACGGCACGACGGTGCGCAGCGTGTCGACGATGACGTCGTCGCCGCTCCAGCGGGTGCGGTCGGCGTGCTTGCCCAGCCAGCGCAGCAGCATGCGCAGCAGGAACGCGGCCAGCAGGCCCGCCGCCAGCGCGATTCCGGCAATGACCAGGTCGTCCACGGTGAGTGCTCGGTTCACCGGTCGCCCCCGGGGAGCCGATCTGCGGCGAAGGCCGCCGCGGAATACCGGATGTGAAGTCGCGTCACGTTGCCACCTGCTCGACGATTGCGGAAAAGTGCGACCGCTCATCCTGCCGTATACGGCACAGGGGTTCGAACGTCGAGGGCTCCCGGACGGTGTGGTTCGGACACTCCACGCGTCCCTACCGGAGGGGCGGCTCAGATCACCTTCAGCCGGACCAGCGCGCCCAGCGTCAGCGCCCCCGGCAGCAGCGGCAGCCACACCGTGATGATCCGGTAGGCCAGCACCACCGCCGTCGCCACGGCCACCGGACTGCCGGCCGCCACCAGAGCCACGACCAGCGCGGCCTCCACCGAGCCGAGGCCGCCCGGTGTCGGGACCAGGGCGACCGCGACCGTCGCCGCGAGATACGCCACGGCCATGTGGACGGGCGGCACCGGCAGCCCCAGTGACAGGCCGACCAGGACCAGTCCGGCCGCCTGCAGCGCGGGGAAGGCGAGCGAACCGCCCCACAGGGCCAGAGCGCGGGAGGGACGGGTGTGCACCGAGCGCAGCTCGCTCAGCGCCGTGCGCAGGAACGACAGGACGGCGGTGCGCAGCCGTCGTACGAGAGCGAGGACGGCCACCGCCACGACCACGACGGCGCCGACGGCGAGCAGCAGCGGGACCACCGAACCGTCGGGCAGCAGCGTGCCGAACCGCAGGGCGCCCGGGGAGGCGAGCAGCAGCCCCGCCAGGAGGCCCAGCCGGGCGACCGACTCCGCCAGCAGGTAGAGGGCGAGCGCGGCGGACGAACGGGCGAGCGGAATCCCGCACACGGTCATGAACCGCAGGTTGACCGCGCCCGCGCCGAGGCCGGTCGGCAGCAGGTGGTTGGCCGAGCCCGCCGCGAACTGGGTCGCCAGCAGGCGCCTCTTGGGCAGCCGGTCCACGACCGCGCCCTGCCGTGTGCAGGCGGCCGCCACCCAGGTCAGACAGGTCGCGCCGGCCGCCGCCAGCAGCCAGGGCCACTCCGCGGCCCGCAGATGTCCGAAGCCCTCGACGAGGACGGACCGGTGCTGCACGGCCACGACGGAGACGAGCAGGAGCGGAAGCAGGCACAGGATCTGCCGGAGCACGCGGGCCGGGACGCGTCGGGGGAATCGTCCTGGGGGGAGGGGCCCTCGGGGAAGGTGTACAGCGGTCACATCCCGAGAGGGTTCCCAGTCCGCGCCAACGGCGGGTTGCGGAAGCGGGGACAGCGGCTGAAGGGGGGACAGCGGCTGGAGGCGGGACGGCGGCTTGCGTACGGTCATCGGGTCCTTCGAGCGGGGAGACGTCAGGAAAAGATTGACCTCAATGTTGCTTGAGGTTCTAGGTTCTCTCTCATGAGCATGGAAACCACGGCCTGGACACAGCTGCACAGTGTCATGAACGCCGAGCAGGAACGCCGCCCCTTCGCGCGCGCCACGCTGCGCCGAATCGCCGCCTTCGCCCGTCCGCACCGCGTCCGCATCGCGCAGTTCGTGGCGCTCGGGGTGGTGACCGCGCTGCTCGCCGTCGCGACCCCCGTACTCGCCGGACATGTCGTGGACGCGATCGTGTCGGGCGGCGATGAGGGCGAGGTCGTACACCTGGCCCTGCTCATCGCGCTCATCGCGGTCGTGGAGGCGGCCCTCGGCATTCTCGGCAGGCGGCTGTCGGCGACGCTCGGGGAGGGACTCATCCTCGATCTGCGGACGGCTGTGTTCGATCATGTGCAGCGGATGCCGGTCGCGTTCTTCACACGCACACGTACGGGCGCGCTGGTCTCCCGTCTCAACAACGACGTCATCGGCGCCCAGCGTGCGTTCAGCAACACACTGTCCGGAGTGGTCAGCAACCTGGTCACCCTCGTGCTCACCCTCGCCGTCATGCTGACGCTCTCCTGGCAGATCACGCTCCTCGCGCTGGTGCTGCTCCCGGTGTTCGTCGTGCCCGCCCGGCGCATGGGCAGCCGGATGGCCCGTATGCAGCGGGAGGCGGCGACCCTGAACGCGGCGATGGGCACCCGCATGACCGAGCGGTTCTCCGCACCGGGAGCCACGCTGATCAAGCTCTTCGGGCGCCCGGGGCAGGAGTCCGAGGAGTTCGCGGCCCGCGCCCGCCGGGTCCGTGACATCGGCATCCGCACGGCGACCGCCCAGTCCGCCTTCATCACCGCGCTGACCCTGGTGTCGTCCCTGGCGTTGGCCCTGGTCTACGGCCTCGGCGGCTGGTTCGCCCTGCGCGGCCGCCTCGAACCGGGCGCGGTCGTGTCGTTGGCGCTGCTGCTGACCCGCATGTACGCGCCGCTCACCTCGCTGGCCGGCGCACGCGTCGAGGTGATGAGCGCCCTCGTCAGCTTCGAGCGCGTCTTCGAGGTGCTCGACCTCAAGCCCCTCATCGAGGAGAAGCCGGACGCGCACGCCGTGCCCGACGGCCCGGTGTCCGTCGAGTTCGACGACGTCCGCTTCGGCTACCCCTCCGCCGACAAGGTCTCCCTGGCCTCCCTGGAGGAGGTGGCGTCCCTCGACACCCGGGGCGGCGCCGAGGTCCTGCACGGCATCTCCTTCCGCGCCGAAGCGGGCCGGACGGTCGCCCTCGTCGGCTCGTCCGGCGCCGGCAAGTCGACCATCGCGCAGCTGCTGCCACGCCTGTACGACGTCGACGAGGGCGCCGTGCGCCTCGGTGGCACCGACGTCCGCGACCTGACCGCCGCCTCCCTGCGCTCGACCCTCGGCATGGTCACCCAGGACGGCCACCTCTTCCACGACAGCGTCCGCGCCAACCTCCTGCTGGCCGCCCCCACGGCCACCGAGACCGACCTGTGGGACGCGCTGCGCCGCTCCCGCCTCGACGAGCTCGTACGGTCCCTGCCCGACGGCCTCGACACGGTGGTCGGCGAACGCGGCTACCGCCTCTCCGGCGGCGAACGCCAGCGCATGACCATCGCCCGCCTCCTGCTGGCCCG
The DNA here is from genome assembly GCF_058267695.1 of Streptomyces sp. DF42. Classification (NCBI taxonomy): domain Bacteria; kingdom Bacillati; phylum Actinomycetota; class Actinomycetes; order Kitasatosporales; family Streptomycetaceae; genus Streptomyces; species Streptomyces sp. DF42. The sequence goes on from NZ_CM177859.1 coordinate 9,019,300, forward strand.
TCAGCGCGTCGTCATCCTCGACGAGGCCACCGCCCACCTCGACAACACCTCGGAGGCCGCCGTCCAGGAGGCCCTGACCGAGGCCCTGGAGGGCAGGACGGCGGTCGTGATCGCCCACCGGCTGTCCACGGTGCGGGCGGCGGACATGATCCTCGTGATCGAGGGCGGCCTGATCGTGGAACGCGGCACCCACGAGGAACTGCTGACGGCCGAGGGCCGCTACGCGGAGCTGTACCGAACGCAGTTCGAGGAGCCGGCAGCGGACGTGACGGAGATCGCCTCGGCGGGCGAGGCTGTGGCGTAGTCCTTCCCAGGCCACTGCGCAAGGAGGGTCACCGTGACGGACCTCGGCCGTATCCGGCTGTTCCACACCGTCCTCGGACCGGCCGACGCTCCCGTCCTCCTGCTGGTGCACGGCTGGGGCGGGGACGGGCGGGAGTGGTCGGAGCATGCCGAGGCGCTGGCGGGCCGGTTCCGGGTGGTCGTGCCCGATCTGCGCGGGCACGGCCGCTCCGAGGTGCCGACGGAGGGCAACACCCCGGCGGAGATGGCGGCGGACCTGGCCGCGCTGACCGAGGCCCTGGGCGCCGGCTCAGTGATCGCGGTCGGCCATTCCATGGGCGGCCAGGTCGTCAACCTCCTCGCCGTCCACCATCCGCACGCCGTACGGTCGGTGATCGCCCTCGACCCGGCCCACGGCGCCCACGGCGAGGAGGTCGAGCAGATCCCCGCCAGACTGGCCGCCTACCGTGAACGCGGCGCACAGGCGGCCGCCGCCTTCGTTGCGGCGGCTTTCGGGCCGGCCGCGCCGACGGGCCTGAGCACCGCCCACGTACGCACCATGCTCGGCACCCCCGGCCACGTCATCGCCCAGGCCTACGCCGGCATGTACACCGACGACGGCGCCGTCGGCATCCGTCCGGCCAGCGAGGCCCACCTGCGCCGCCGCACACAACCGGCGCTGACGGTCTGGACGTCCGCCGAGGCCGCCGCTTGGGAGCGCGGCACCCTGCGCACACCGGCATCCCGCGTCGACCACTGGCCCGGCACCGGGCACTACCTGCACGAGGAACACCCGCACCGCACGGTCCGCCTGATCGAGGACTGGGCGGACGGCGGGCTGGTTTGAGCCGCCGCCGGTCATGGCCGTCACGTGGACTGCCTGGCCGGGGACAAGAACCGACAGACTGACAGGCGACAAGAGAGGCGCCCTGGCGGGACCGGCTTCACCGAGGGGGCACCAGGCATGCCAGAGGGGTTGGCCCAGTGGGGGCCAGAGCTTTTCATGATGCGGGAACGGGAGCGACGTCGCGGCCTGGCACCGGAGAACGACGTGGGAAGGGACATCCTGCAAGGGGGGTTCGAGCCCTGCCTGCTGGCCCTTCTGCGGCTGTCGGTGGGCGGGGACCCGGGCACCGATCTCACCAGGGGGTGGCTCCCGAGGGCGCTGGCCCGCACCGGCCACCTCGTCCGCGCGGCTGAGCTGGTGTACTCGATCGGCGACGAGCTCAAGCAGGGTACGGAGCTTCTGGAGCTGGTGAAGGCCGCGGCGGGCGCGGGAGATCTGGGCGGCGCTCAGGCGTTGGCCGAGTCGATTCCCCTGCGGCAGCTGCGGGACCAGGCGCTGGTCGCCCTCGTGCCGGCGTGGGCCCGTGCCGGTGAGGGTGGCAGGGCTGTCGCTCTGGCGGAGAGGATCCGCTACCCGCACAACTGGGGGTGGGCCTGGGCCCTGCTGGCGAAGGCGGTGGCTGACAGCGGCGACATCGAGGAGGCGCTGAGGTTCGCCGCTCGCGCCGACGACGAGGTGAGTTCTTACGCCGTCGACGGGACGGAACAGGTGCTCGCCCTCCTCGTGGAGGTGGCCGTCGCCACCGGCGACCATGACTGGGCCGCCGCACTCGCCGACCGCGTGGAGGACATCACCCGGTCCCGCAACCCGGCCGGCCCGACCGGGTGGTCCAAGCCGCAGTGCCTGGCGGTGGTGTTGGCCCGCGAGGCGCTTGGGGGAGACCTCGACCGGCTCGACGCTCTCCTGCGCCCCCCGCCCGGACCGGCCGCCGGCGCCGACGTCAGGGGCACGGGATGTGGGTGGGCGCCCGGCGAAACCGCCGACCAGGACATGGCCCTGGACCAGGACATGGCCCTGGAAGGAGAGCTGGATGAGCTGGAAGGAGGGCTGGATGAGGTCGGCGCCGGCCCGCTCTCGCCCAGCTCCCCGCTCGGCGCCTGGGACCTGGCGTGTGTGCTGGACGCGGTCGCCGAAACCGCCGACCAGGACGTTGCCCTGGCCCTGGCCGACCGGGCCGAGGCGCTGCTCGACACCGGCGGCGGCCTTGATCACGACATTCTGCTGAGGTCCATGACACTCCTGCTGGCGCGGCGAGGGCAGGTCGAGCGGGCCATGACCCTCGCCGACCGGCTCGACCCCGATCTGCGCGTGGGGCGGCAGGCGGAGGTCGTCAGGGAGCTGGCCCGCTACGGCGACACGGACGCGGCCGAGGCCCTCCTGCACGCGATCACCGACCGCCGGGCACAAGCCAGGGCACTGATCGATGTGGTCCGGGAGCTGGCCCGGCGCCGCGATCCGGGCCGGGCCGAGGCCCTCGTCCACTCGGTCAACGACCGCTGGGCACAAGGCGAGGCGCTGGTCGCGGTCGTCCGGGAGCTGGCCCGGCACGGCGATCCGGGCGGGGCCGAGGCCCTCGCCCACTCGATCGCCTACCGCGCGACACGAGCCCGCGCACTGGCCGCACTCGCGGAGCTGTCCGAGCCGCCCCATGCCTGCAGGCTGGCCGCACGGGTCATGGTTCTCGACGGCTGGGCCACCGTCCTGCCGGTCCTGGAGCGGATCGTGCCCCGTTCAGTGGCAGTTGTCGTCGATCAGCTGATGCGCTGATCCAAGGCGAGGTACGACACCCTGCCGAACCCAGCCGCCACAGCTGCCACACGGTGGTCGGCATCGCGTGTGAGTCGACGAGGCCGCCGCGCCAACGCAGCCGACCCAGCGGCGGGGAAAAGTCGTCGCGGACTCAGTGGCCGTCCGCACGGCCGTCGCCAGGACGTGGAGCAGTCCTCCACCTGATCGTCTGGGCACCCATGGTGCCCGCCCGTTGCAACGCCTGAAGAGGGTTCGAAATTTCGGGCGGTATTCGGAAAAACGAGGTGGCGCGGATGGTGGAGAGGCCGACCGTCCCTGTCAACAGCGTACGCGAAACCGGCCCCGCTCCGGCGCAAAAGGTGCTGTCCCTCCGCACGGCCCGCCATTTGATCCGTTTGACCTGCGTCGTTTCATTCATGAAGCTCCGCGAATGTTTCGGAGTCACTTGCGAATAATGCGGAAAGTATTGACGCCGTTCACTGGTTCCCTATCATCCAAATTGCTCGACACCTCGGCTTTCGTTCGGAGTATCGAACACGTCAGGGTCGCTCCACTTGCACAGCAGGGCAACTCCGGGACCGGGTCACGCCGACCGCAACGATCGAGCCGCAAGGAGCATCCGCGCGATGTGCATGTCATGGCCTCATCATTTCTTCTCGTGTCGGCGGGCGCCTCCCGCGCCGCTCTGCTCCCACCCAGGGGCCGGTCTGTGGGTCTCGCAGGACCGTGAAGCCGTAAGAAGGTCAGCCCGGTGCCCACGGAGCGCTACGACCCGCATCACATCGACAGCCCGGACAGGCCCAACAGCCCGGACAGCCGCTGACGGGCCAACCGGAACCGCTTACTCAAGGATTACGAGGTCCCCATGCGCAGACGAAGTTTGTTCAGCCGCAGGCGTCTGTCTGTGGTGCTCGCCGCCGTGGTTGCGGCCCTGGTCTCGTTGGCGGGTCTGCTCGTCGCAGGCCCGGCTCAGGCGGCGACCAGCGGTGCCTTGCGCGGTACCGGTTCCGGCCGGTGTCTCGATGTGCCGAACGCCGGCCAGGCCGACGGCACGCTCCTGCAGATCTGGGACTGCTCGGGCGGGACCAACCAGCAGTGGACGTCGACGGACAGCAACCAGCTGACGGTGTACGGCAACAAGTGCCTGGATGTGCCGGGCCATGCCACCACGGCGGGTACCCGGGTGGAGATCTGGTCCTGTAACGGCGGTGCGAACCAGCAGTGGCGTGTGAACGCCGACGGCACGGTCGTCGCCGTGGAGTCCGGGCTGTGCCTGGACGTCTCGGGCGGCGCCACGGCCAACGGCACGGCGGTGCAGCTCTGGAACTGCGCGGGCACCAACAACCAGAAGTGGACCGGCCTGTCCGGCACGACCCCGCCCGGGGGCGGCTCGTGTGCTCTTCCGTCGACGTACCGCTGGACCTCGACGGGTGCGTTGGCGCAGCCGGCGAACGGGTGGGCCTCGCTGAAGGACTTCACCAACGTGGTGTACAACGGCAAGCACCTGGTCTACGCGTCGAACGTGTCGGGATCGGGGTACGGCTCGATGGCGTTCAAGCCCTTCACGAACTGGTCGGACATGGCGTCGGCCGGCCAGACCGGGATGAGCCAGTCCACGGTGGCGCCCACACTGTTCTACTTCGCGCCCAAGAACATCTGGGTGCTGGCCTCCCAGTGGGGTGCCTCGCCCTTCATCTACCGCACGTCCAGCGACCCCACCAACCCCAACGGCTGGTCCGCGCCGCAGACGCTGTTCACCGGGAGCATCCCGGGCGCCGCCCCGATCGACCAGACCCTGATCGCCGACGGCCAGAACATGTACCTGTTCTTCGCCGGTGACAACGGCAAGATCTACCGGGCGAGCATGCCGATCGGGAACTTCCCCGGCAGCTTCGGCTCGTCGTACACGACGGTCATGACCGACACGGTGAAGAACCTGTTCGAGGCGCCGCAGGTCTACAAGGTCCAGGGCCAGAACCAGTACCTGATGATCGTCGAGGCCCGGGGTGCGAACGAGCAGCGCTTCTTCCGCTCGTTCACGGCCTCCAGTCTGAGCGGTTCGTGGACCCCGCAGGCCGCCAGCGAGAGCAATCCCTTCGCGGGCAAGGCCAACAGCGGTGCCAACTGGACCAACGACATCAGCCACGGTGACCTGGTCCGCAACAACCCCGACCAGACCATGACCATCGACCCCTGCAACCTGCAGTTCCTCTACCAGGGCAAGTCCCCCACCGCGAGCGGCCCCTACGACCAACTGCCGTGGCGGCCGGGCGTGCTGACCCTGCAGCACTGACCCGCCTGAACCACGGTGACCGCGATCGGGTGCGGTCCGCCGACACGTGGACGAGCGGTCTACGGCGTAGGCGGACTCCACCTGCTGACCGATACTCACCGCATCGAGGACCCCAGCCGTACGTCGGCTGGGGTCCTCCCCCTTGTGAACTCTCCTCGTGGGTAAGGGCCGAAGCACTACGACGCCACCGGAGAATCGCTTAGGGCCGTGATGTGCTGTGAACTCCGCAAACGTCACCGCGCAGCCGATCCGGGTCGCCCTCCCCGTCACCCTCCTCGACGCGTCGTCTTCTCGCTGACCGGCGGCTTGCGCACCGACTCCGTGCACGTGGACTTCCATCCGACCACTGATCCGCAGCCGCACGGCCTTGGCCAGTGCAACGCGAAAACTGTGCTGAGCCACGGCAGCTGCCGGCTCCTGCCTGCCCGCAGGTCACAAGTCGGGCAATGTGATGGCCTAATATCCGAATCGACAACGGCGGGCGTCCTGGCTCCTGTGCACATCCGTGGGAAGGGAGAGGATCACTTGCCCCCCAAGGATCCGGCGCATGAGAACGGCGCTGTTCTCGTCGGCAGGCACACGCAGATCGAGTGTCTCTCCGCGGTCGTACAGGATCTGACCGACGGGCGGGGAACGATCCTGGAGGTCACTGGCGAGCCGGGGATCGGCAAGACCGCCCTGCTCGCGCTGCTCGCCGAGCGGGCGGCCGGGGCAGGGGCCCTGGTGGCACGCGCCCACGCCACGCGCACTACGACGCAACCCGGCCAGGTCATCAGAGAGGTGCTGGATGCCCTGGATGCGAGGGATTCCGCGATCGCCCGGGGACTCGGCGCCGGGGCGGGTGCCGAGGTGCGGAGCGTACTGGGGGGCTGGGCGGCGCGGCACGGCGGCGTGCTTGTTCTCGACAACGTCCATCTGTGCGACGAGGAGTCCGCGAGACTGATCGCGCAGCTTGTGCGGACACCCCCGCCCGGCCCGTTCGTCCTGGCGCTGGCGCACCGCCCGCGACAGGCCGGCCCGGCCCTGAGAGAAGCACTCGAACACGGAGTCGAGACCGGCTCGGTCATCCGCCTGGCCCCGTCCTCCTTGGACCTCCCGGCGATATCCACACTGCTCGGCCAGAGGGCGTCCCACACCGACACCAACTCCCGGCACGCCTACTCCCACGCGGCGCGCGACCATGCGTACACAGACTGGCGAGACTCCCCGGCACCCGTGGTCGACGGCACATACGCCGAGCAGTTGCACGCCGCCTCCGGCGGCAACCCGCGGATGCTGCGGATCCTGATCGCGGCGCGGTGGGACCCGGACGTGTGGCCGCTGAGTGCCGGACCGGACCGGGACGGCATGCTGCGGGAGGCCGTCTCCGTCGTCACCGAGCTGGACTCCCTCACCGCTGACGCCGCGCTTTCGGTCCAGGTCGCCGCCGTTCTCGGCGATCCCTTCCTGCCGGACGACGTCGCTGCGGTCTCCGATCTCGGCCTGGAACGAATCCTCGGAGCGTTCACCGAACTCGTCGAAGCGGACTTGATACGGCCGCTGCCCTGGGGCGGCGGCTACGTCTTCCGACACCCGGTGCTCGGCCACGTCGCCCTGGAACACGCCTCGCCGTCCCTGCGCGTCACCGCCCACAGGCAGGCCCTGGATCTGCTCACCACGCGAGGAGCGCCGGCGCTGCGACGTGCCCGGCAGGCCGAGCATCTGGTGGGCGCGGGCAGTGCGCAGGCCCGGCAGGCGCTGGTCGACGGCGCGGCGGAGGCGATGGCCAAGTCCCCGGCCGTCGCTGCCCATTGGCTGCGCCTGGCGCTGGACCACCTGCCCGCCGGGGAAAGGATCAGCGCCCCCCGGGTCGTGCTGGTGCTCGACCGTTGCCGGGCCCTCAGTGCCGTGGGCCGCCTGCAGGAAGCCCGTTCCCTGGTGCACGATCTGCTCAGGCATCAGTCGGATCTCTCCGTGGACCTTCGGCTGAGCGCCTATGCCGTCTGCGGAGAGCTGGAGCGGTTGCTGGGCCGCCACCAGGAGGCCGAAGCAGTGGTCCGGACGGCACTGGACCTCGTACCCCGCCCACTGCCGGTTCCGCTGCCGGCGCCGGCGGCCGAACTGATCACCGCATACGGGCGAGTGCAGTTGTTCCGGGGCGCCTACGGCGAGGCACGTGACGTGGTCCGCGAGGCGGCGGAGGCAGCCGAAGCCGCCGGCCAGGCGGCGCCCTACCTCCGGGCCCTCGGCGCCCTCGGCGACACCCAGCTCGGGCTGCTGCCCGAGGCGGTCGCCGAGGTCACCAAGTGCGCGCGGATCGTGGACGCCCTGCCGGACGCCGCTGCCGTCACCATGCCCGACGTCCTGGCGATGCTCGGCTGCGCGGAGCTGTTCCAGGAGCGGTTCCATGACGCCTACCGGCATCTCGAACGAGGACTGCAGGCGACCACGGGTGCCACCCGGAGGTTCATCCGGATCAACCAGCTGGTGGCCCTGTGCCATCTCGACCAGCTGACGGGGCGTCTGGAGTCGCTCTGCCGCCGTGCCGGGGAGGCAGAGCTGCTCGCCCGGATGAGCGGGGTCGACGAAGCCGCCGGGATCGCCATGATCCTGCGGGCGACGGGGCTGCTGTGGATACGTCCACGGCGGGACACCGACAGGCTGCTCGAACTCGCCGGGGAAGGACTTTCCCTCGCCCTGCGCAAGCGAGGCTGGCGGGCAGCCGTGGCGGTCGGCCTGCACGCCCACGCCCGGTTCCTCGGCGGGGATCCGGCAGGCTGTCTGCGCACCCTCGTCGAGGAGGGCGGCCCGCAGCTGCAGCGGCTGCCGGGGGCGTGGCAGCCCTCTCTTCTGGCGCTCGCCTCCGCCGCGGCACTGCGTTGCGGTGACATCGACGCCGCGCGCGACTGGGCCGGGACGGGGGAGGCCGTGGCCGAGCAGTTGGGGCTGCCGCTGCAACAGCAGTACGTGCGCAGAGCCTGGGCCGCGCTCCACTCCGCCGACGGAGAACACCACCTGGCGGCAGAGCTGTTTCACGAGGCCGCGGAGTCGTTCCGCCGCGCGGGTCAGCCGGTGGAACACGCCTGGACCCTGGTGACCGGGGCGCCTTCGGCCCACGCGGCCCATGGCACCCAGCAGGCGCTGGAGTGGCTCGACACGGCAGGAAAGGCCGCTCGGTCCTGTGGCGCAGAGCGTATCCGTGAGGAGGCGGCAAGGGTCAGGGCCCTGCTGCCCGCGTCATACGCCGCCGCCGGTGCGGCGGTTGCAACGGAGCAGGACGCGGGCGCCCGCGCGAGGATGGTCCTTCTCACCGAGCGAGAACGGGAGATCGCGGAACTGGCGGCAGAGGGCAAACGTACCAAGGAGATCGCAGAACAGCTCTTCGTCAGCACCAGGACGGTCGAAACCCACCTCGGGAGGATCTACCGCAAGCTTGAGATCCCTTCCCGGGCGGCACTGCCGCGCGCACTCGGCCGAGTGGTCCAGCGGCCGGTCGTCTGACCGGTTGCCCCGGTCCCACCCGGCGGGGCCGTCGACGCCCGGACCGTCCGCTGTGCCGCCGGTCAGGACGGCAGATCGGGCGGCGTCCCGGCCATGGTCGGCCAGGCCGCCGCGACCTGTTGATCCCTCAGGGGCACGAAACTCTGCACCTGGACCTCGCAGTCCAGGTTGCTGTCCCGAACCAGTAGCCGGAGGTCATTGCGCAACGGCGCGGCCTCCTTGACGTCGTCGTAGCGGAAGGCACCCCGGCCACGACCCGGCACCTGCACCACCGGGCCTCGGGCCTCCTGCGGCGCCGAGAACCACCAGTTGAAGACGGGTCGGCCCGGCCGTCAGGAGGCGGACTGCTCGTGCAGGCTGTGGGCGACCGCCAGGAACAGCTGCAGGTTCGTGATGTCCTTGGCCGGGTGGTGGGACCAGCGGACGGGGTCGCCGGTGGGGCCGGTGGTCATGATGCGGACCAGACCACCCGAGGCGTCGACCTCCCTGACCTTCGACCAGGGCAGGCTGCCTTCCCCACGGGCGCTCACGGCCGTGCGGGAGAGCGAGAGCGCTCCGAACGGGACCGTGCCGCCCTCCTGAAGGGTCTCCAGCACGGCCGGCCCCTGTGCGCGCATCACCGCGTCCTGCATCCGGGCACCCCAGACGTCGGGATCCTCGTAGAACTCCGTGATCCGCACCGACCCCTGGCCGGGGGCGCTTGCCGAGTAGACGTATTTGGTCGGCCAGGGGCGGCCGTTGACGATCAGTTGGCTGATGTCCTGCTGGAGGCGCAGGGAGTCCCAGCGCAGGGCGACGAGCTCGCCGCCGGACGGCGGTTGCGCGATCAGCCCCTCCTCGAACAGGTGCAGCCGCTGGGCGGCCCGCTTCCGGCTGAAGTCGGGGAAGCGGCGCATGGAGAACCAGTAGTACAGCAGCCCCGGGACCAAGAAGAACGGCATGAGCATGAGGCAGTTGAAGACATGGGCGGCGTACACCACACGACGCAGGCGCTTCGGCGCGAACACGCCCTGGAGGGCGCCCAGCCTATGTCGTACGGCCAGGTCGGCGACCTCGGGCGACGCGGGGGTGAGTGGAGTCATGAGGACGAGCCTCCGAGCAGCGCCCACACGTGACAACCGTGGATCTACGTAACTCGGTTACGTATTTTCGGCGTTGGAGGGGGCGGTTCCCGTACCGGTTGACCGACTGCGAGCCGGTCACGCGGGCCGAGTGCACAGCCGATGCGTACGCCGCCCCGCCGATACCGCAGTTGCCGGACGTGTAGGGCGCGCTGACGCGCAGCGCTAGCCGAACAGGCGGCGCTGGATCTCGCGCCGGTAGTCCCCCAGGGTTCTGTCGAGGTGTGCCGCGGTGGCCTGTGCCGCCTCCTCGGGGTGGCCGTCACGGATGGCCCGGTAGATCGCCTCGTGTTCCTCGACGGCTGCCTCGGTGTTCTCGCCGAGCGTGTCATGGATACCGATGGCGCTGGACTGGCGCTGCAGTCGTCGTGCGTCACGCACGGCGCTGACGAGGAAGGTGTTGTGCGAGGCCGCGGACACGGCCGCGTGGAAGTCATCGTCCGCCTGGTTGAACACGTCGACCTGGTTGTGGGCGAACCCGTGCCGGCACTGCTCCATGGCCACCTCGATGGTGCGCAGTTCCGAAGGGGTGGCACGGGTGGCCGCCAGACTGCTGGCAGCCATCTCCTGAACCCTGCGGAACTCGAACAGCATCAGCACGTGGTCGATGTCGACGGGACGGAAGAACCCTCCCCACCGGCTGGTGACGAGCATGCCTTCGTCATCAGCGACGAACAGACCCCGCCCCTTGTGCGCCCGTACCCGACCCAGCGCCGAAAGGATTTTCACGGCTTCCCGCACCACCGCCCTGCTGGTGTCCAGTTGCTGGGCCAGGTCGATCTCCGTGGGCAGCCGGTCACCCGCCACCAGCCCGGACTCGGCGATGAACTCGAGGATCCGCTCCGCCACGATTTCGTACCCGGGACGGTAGTCACGCCGCTCTTCCGATCCGTTCACCGCCACGGGCGCAGAGGGAAGGGCCGGAGCCGGCAAGGCCGCTTCCGTCGCTGGCGTGTGGTCCATCTGTGCTGCCCTCCTGGGTGACTGCGGCACACGCGACTGATCGCTGTGGTGCCGACGTCATCGTAGCTTAGATGAGTTATAAGTCCTACTCATTTTCACCAAGATCTACAGCGCGAGTTCTGGTTTTCCAAGCGTACAAATGCCTCTTATTGGCTACAAGTGGGCCAGATCGCAACTTCATTGCCCTCAAATCCACCAAAGGAAGCCGTGCACACCTCTTGACGAGCCTCTTGTTAAGGCGGCTAATTTCTTCCAGGTCGGCGGCTAGACAGCCGCCTTCAGTGTCCGACGCTCGCCCGGGACGGCCCCACGTCGGCCCGCCCAAGCACCCCCGAACTGCTCGGGGCACCTGCGAACCAGTGGAGTCACTCATGACCGTCAACAAGCCTGCGTCCAGCTCGAAGAGAGTGATCAGCACGAAGCGTGCGGCGCTGCTGGCTGGTTGCGCGGCCACGGTGTTGCTGACCGTGACGGCCTGTGGTGGCGGCAGCGGCGCCGGTACGACGGCCAAGGACGGTTTCGCTCAGGCGGCGCAGAAGGACGGGGCGTTGACCGTCTGGGTGGACGCGACGCGTATGGAGGCCGCGAAGCTGTACCAGAAGCAGCACCCGGGCGTGAAGCTGAACATCGTCAGCTACGACGGTGACGCCAACGGCTCGAACTATCTCCAGACGAAGGTTCAGCTGTTCAACCGCACCGGCAAGGGCTGGCCGGACGTCGTGTTCAGCTCGCAGAACAACGAGGCGTCCTGGGCGGTCGACGCGGGCTTCGCGGCGCCGCTGAACAAGGGCCTGATCCCCACCGCGACCCTGACCGACTTCGCCGCCGGCGCCAACGACGTCTGCACGGTGGGCGGCACCCTCTACTGTCTGCGCAACGACCTCTCCCAGGCGGTGCTGTGGTACAACGCGCCGCTGCTGAAGAAGTTCGGCTACTCGGTGCCCACGACGTGGGAGGAGTACCAGAAGGTCGGCGAGAAGGTGGCCAAGGAGCACCCCGGCTACCTCGTGGGTGACGCCGGCGACTCCTTCACGCCCGAGATCTACCTGTGGGCGAGCAAGTGCGGCGCCAACCACATCACCGGCCCCAAGGCGGTGTCGGTGAACACCTCCAGCGAGGCCTGCACCAAGATGGCCACGCTCATGGACGTGCTGATCAAGAACAAGTCCATGTCCACCAGCGGGGTCTTCAGCACCGACTTCGGCAAGAACAAGGCCGACAAGGTCCTGCTCATGCCGGGTCCGGCCTGGTACGGCGGCGCGTTGTTCGAGGGCACCTTCAAGACGCCGGCCAAGCAGATCGCGGCCGCGCCCATCCCGCAGTGGCAGGGCGAGACCTCGCCGTCCACCGGCAACGTCGGCGGCGGCACCTGGCTGCTGTCCAAGCACTCCGCGCACGTCAAGGCCGCCACCGACTTCCTGAAGTGGGTCACCACCGACAACGCCTACCAGGGTGAGAAGGCGCCGGGCTTCCCCGCGTACGCGCCGGCGGCTGAGGCGTGGCTGAAGGGGCAGGACGCGGCCGGCTACTTCGACGGCGACCTCAGCGCCCTCAAGGAAGCGTCCTCCCAGGTCTGGAACGGCTGGGGCTCGGGCCAGTTCAGCCAGGAGGCGATCTGGGCGGCCACCGTCAAGCCCGGTCTGACGCAGGGCAAGAGCGTCGTCTCGATGCTGCCGGCCTGGCAGGACTCCGTCGTCAAGTACGCCAAGTCGAACGGATACAAGGTCTCCCAGTGACCCTCACCCACTCCCCGGCCCGCTCTGCCACCCGGCGCCGTCGCGGCGCCGGTCGGCAGAGCCGGGCCGGCATGGCCTTCGTCGCCGCCTACGTGGTCCTGCTGGTCGCCTTCGGCGTCCTTCCCACCGCGTACGCGGTCTACTTCGCCTTCACCGACGCCGGGGGCAGGGTCACCGGCTTCTCCAACTTCGTGACCTCGGCACAGGACTTCCGTTTCCTGGACGCCGTGAGCCATGTCGCGGTCTACCTCGCCTTCTGGCTGCTGTCCCTGGTGGTGTTCGTGGTGGCCCTGGCCCTGCTGCTGCACCGCCTTGGCTCGGGTCCGGCGAGCAAGACGCTGCGTTTCCTCTACTACATACCCGGAGCGCTCGCCGGCGCCGCGAGCGTGCTGGTGTGGCTGTTCATGCTCGACCCGACGGTGAGCCCGGTCAGTTCACTCCTGGGCGGGCTGGGGTTCCACACCTTCGGCGAGGTGATCGCGCCCGGCAACCTGCCCGTGCTGTTCACGATCATCGCGTTCTGGACCGGCGCGGGCGGCTGGATCGTCGTCATGTACGGCGCGCTCAACAACATCCCCACGGACGTGATGGAAGCCGCGCGCATCGATGGCGCGGGCGCCTGGCAGACCGCCTGGCAGGTGCAGATCCCGATGCTGCGCAAGTGGATCGTGTACATGGTGATCCTGGCGTTCGCGGGCGGCGCCCAGCTGTTCGTGGAGCCGCAGCTGCTGTCCCTGGCCAGTGTGGGCGTGGCCGGCCGCGACTACTCGCTCAACCAGCTCACCTACGACTTCGCCTTCCAGATGAACAACATCAACGGGGCCGCCGCGGTCTCGGTGGAGCTCCTGGTCGTCAGTGTGTCGGCCGCCGCCGTCTTCGTCGCACGGTCGGGGTTCTTCGATGCCGAATAAGTCCTCTGCCCTCCTGATCGCCGCCGACCCGCACGCGGAAGGGGAACCAAGCGTCATGAGCCGAACGCAGCACCGGGCGCCGGAGCGGCGGCGTCCGCGTCCCCGGCGGCGCGTGACAGCACCGCTGCTGACCGGATCCGTACTGGCCGTGTTCGTCGTGTTCTTCGTGCTGCCGGTGCTGTGGCTGGCCCTCGCGGCGACCAAGACCGACCAGCAACTGGTCCACGGCAACCCGCTGTCCTTCGGCTCTTTCCACGCGCTGAAGGCCAACTGGCACGCGCTCACGGCGTTCCAGGACAACGCCGTGATGCAGTGGCTGGGCAACTCGGCCCTGTACGCGGTGATCTCGCTGGTCATCACGCTCGCTGTCGCCATTCCCGCGGGATACGCCCTGGCCATGACCGAGTTCCGCGGCCGGCACACCCTGCTGGTCGCGACGCTGGTCGTGATGCTCATGCCGAACGCCACCCTGGTGGTGCCGCTGTTCCTGGAGATCAACGCGGTGCATCTGATCGGCACGATGTGGTCGATCATCCTGCCGTACTCGTTCTACCCGTTCGGCGTGTACCTGACGTACATCTACTTCACCACCGCCGTACCGAAGGACCTGCTGGCGGCGGCGCGGATGGACGGCTGCTCGGAGGTCGGCGTCTTCTGGCACATCGCGCTGCCGCTGGCGACCCCGGTCATCGCGCTCGTGGGCTTCTTCAGCTTCGTCGCCAACTGGACCAACTACTTCCTGCCCTACGTGATGCTCCCCGAGAGCAGCCAGATGCCCATCCAGGTGGGGGTCGCAACCCTGCTCAGCAGCGTGCCGTCGTTCAACCCGACGGTCGGTGACCTGGCGATCCAGCGCCCGCAGCTGGCTCTGGCGACGCTCGTGGCCATCACCCCGGTGCTGGTCGTCTTCCTGTTCGCCCAGCGCTTCCTGGTGAGCGGGATGCTCGCCGGCGCCACCAAGGAATGACACCGGCGCCGCCACCCCCGAACGGAGACCCTTTCCATGCCCCTCAGCTCTGCCGACCACGTTTCGGGAGCAGACGCTCCGGCCTCCTCACCCGAAATCCAGGCGGGGGTGCCGCTTCTCGAACCACCCGGCTGGGCCGTGGCCCAACGTGCGCTGTTCGACCTCCTCGACCACGCCTGGCGCCGCTTCGCCCGCGACTTCACCGGCCCGGACGGACGCCTGAACTACTCAGGCCCGCTGACCACCCGCGACGGCGTGGACGACTTCTACGAGGTGTTCTTCAACTGGCCCCAGCTCTACCTCCTCGGCGGCGCCGACGACCTGCTCCCCGCCAGTGAGAAGCACTGGGAGGGCGTGACCCGCCAGCTCACCGAACTGGACATGCTGCGCGACGAGTACGAGCGCGGCTACGACTGGTTCCACCAGGGCGAGAGCCTGCTCCTGCTCTACTTCCTGTGCATGGCCGACCCCAAGCGCTGGCGTGAGCGCGCCCTGCGCTTCGCCGAGCTGTACGTCGACCCGGCCAAGGGCAACTACGACCCCGCCCACCGCGTCATCACCCGCCCGCACAACGGCAGCGACCCCGACCGCACGGGCCTGTTCGACGGCGACGTCTACCCCTGGCTGCTCAAGGAAGCCGAGACGTACGGCTTCCCGCTCGACTGGCTCCCCGAGGCCGCGCACGGCCCCTTCCCCCTGTCGGCGGACCCGCGCCTCGGCGACCAGATGCGCGACCGGATGGGCGTCGGCGACACCGCGGTCAACCTCGCCGCGGCCGGTCTGGTCCTCAACGCCTTCATCGTGTCCGGCGAGGACCGCTACCGCGACTGGATCGTCGAGTACGTGGGCGCGTGGCGGGAGCGCACCGAGGCCAACGGCGGTCTCGTCCCGGACAACGCAGGCCCGGACGGCGTCGTCGGCAGCCTGCTGGAGGGCCGCTGGTACGGCGGTCACTACGGCTGGTCCTGGCCGCACGGCTGGCACAGCGTCGGCCACGCAGCCTGCGTCGCGGCACTCGCGGCGGCCACCGTCACCGGCGACGACGACTACCTCTCCATGGTCGCGACCTCCCTCGACACCCTCATCGGCCACGCCAAGGTGATGCCGCACACCGAGGCGGACTCCAGCCTGCCCGCCAAGTGGGCGGTCGAACTCGGCCCCGACGACGTCCACACGCCCACCCCGCACCTGCCGTTCCGGCACAACGACTCGGGCTGGTTCGACTACAACCCGGCCACCCCGCCGGTCCCGGTGGCCCTGTGGCACCACACGGCCTCCGACGCCGACCGCGCCCGGCTGGAGCACCTGCGTGAGGCCGACGGCATCGACTGGCGCACCCTGCGGCCCTTCCGCGCCAAGGAGGAGTCGGGACACGAGAAGGCGTGGTTCGCCTTCCTCGCCGGCGACGACCCCGGCTACCCCGAGCGGATCCTCGCCACCGCCCAGGCCCAGATCCGCCACCGCCTGCGGCGCATCGACCGCTACCGCGACCTGGACGTGCCCGAGGCCGACATCCACGTGTGGCAGCAGTCGAACCCCGTCGTCACGGAGGCACTCGTCCAGCTGACCTGGGGCGGCCCTCAGGTGCTCTACCAGGGTGGCCTCCAGCAAGCCCGGCTGCGCTACCACGACGCCGACGCCCGCCGCGCCGGCCTCCCCCAGGACGTGGCCGCGCTGGTCACCTCCATCGACCCCCAGGCCACCACCGTCGAACTCGTCAACCTCGCCCCCGAGACCGAGCACACGGTGATCGTCCAGGCGGGCGCCTTCGCCGAGCACACCATCACCGCCGTCCGCTACACCACCTGCCAGGACGACACCTGGATCGGGGACATGTACGACTACGGCCACACCGAGCCCGTCGTTACCGAGACGGAGCAGCCCTGCGGCAGCACCTTCCTGAGCGTCCGGCTGCCCGCGTCCACCCGGATCAAGCTCGTCCTGCGGCTGGACCTGCGCGCCAACACCCCCAGCTACCGCACCCCGTTCGACACCGACGTCAACGAGCCCGCCCCCGGCACAGAAGAGAGCACGGCGTGAAGCGCATCGCCCAGACCATCAGGCTCAGGCCCGAGCACCGGGAGAGGTACCTCGAACTGCACTCCGCCGTCTGGCCCGGGGTGGAGGCGGCCATGCACCGGGCGAACATCCGCAACTTCGGCATCTTCCTCCACGGTGACGTGCTGTTCGGCTACCTCGAATACCACGGCGACGACTTCGAGGCCGACATGGCCACCATCGAAGCCGACCCTGAGACCCAGGAGTGGTGGAAACTCACCGACCCCTGCCAGGAACCCTGGCCCGACCGGGGTGAGTCCCGCCAGTGGACGGAACTCACCGAGATCTGGCACCTGAACCCGCCAGACGACACCACCGTTTGACACGGCCCGCACCGTACCGAACCGACTTGGAACCTGCCGTGACCTTTACCCCCACCGCCCCCCTCGTCGACGCCCACCACCACCTGTGGGACCTCGAGCAGCGTCCACAACCCTGGCTGGACGACCCCACCGCGGCATCCATCCGCCGCACCTTCACCCCCGGTGACCTGCGTGCCACCGCCACCCAGCCCATCGCGGGCCGCCGTCTGCACAGCACCGTGGTCGTGCAGTGCATCCCGGACGTGCCCGAGACCGAGGACCTCCTCGCCCTCGCGGAGCAGGAGCCGCTGATCGGGGCCGTGGTCGGCTGGGCAGACCTGACGTCACCAGCCATCGGCGAGGTGCTCGACGGGTTGCTCGCCGGACCGGGCGGTGCGTATCTGCGCTCCCTGCGCCACCTCGTCCAGGGCGAGACGGACCCACGGTGGCTGCAAAACCCCGATGTCGAACGCGGGCTGACAGCCGCCCAGGAACGCGGGCTCTGCTACGACGTACTCGTCCGCAGCCACCAGCTCGACCAGGCGACCCGGCTGGCCGAACGCTTCCCCGACCTGCCCCAGGTACTCAACCACGCCGGTAAGCCCTCGATCGCCACCGGTGAACTGGCCGACTGGGAAGGCCGGTTGCGCCTGCTGGCCGCACACCCGCACGTGGTCTGCAAGGTGTCGGGGCTGATCACCGAGGCCGACCACGAGAAGTGGACCACCGCCGACATCCGTCCCGTCTGGGACGCCCTGCTTGAAGCCTTCGGCCCCGACCGCCTGATGTTCGGCTCCGACTGGCCGGTGGCCAACCTCGCGGGCGGCTGGAACCGCTGGGCCGCCACCGTGGACGAACTACTCGACGGCTGTTCCGCCGACGAGACCTCGGCGATTCTCGCGGGCACCGCGACCACCTTCTACAGCCTTCCCCGCGAGGCCGGAGAACTGGGGATGACCGCCCACACCCCGCACACCTGACTATCTCCTCCCATTCCGCCCAAAGCACCCCACGGCACACACCGCCGACACCCGTACCTACGCCAATCTGCTGCTGACGATCGGCGTCCGCGCCGAAGGGACCCTGACGACTCGATGACTCTCGCCGTCCGTTACGTTTCCGCCCGCACCCTGGACACGGCCCCCGTCGAGTCCTCCGCTCCCGGTCCGGGTGAGGTGGAGTTGGCGCCCGCCTATGTGGGTATCTGCGGCACCGATCTGCATATCTTCCACGGCGACATGGATGCCCGGGTGTCCGCTCCGGCCGTCCTGGGGCATGAGATGTCCGGTCGCGTCACCCGTGTCGGCGCCGGTGTGGAGGGGTGGGTGCCCGGTGATGCGGTCACGGTGATGCCGTTGCGCTGGGACGGCAGTTGCCCCGCGTGCCTGGCCGGGCATCAGCACGTCTGTCAGAACCTGGACTTCATCGGGATCGATTCGCCGGGTGCGATGCAGCAGCGTTGGATTGTGCCTGCCTCGGTGCTGGTCAGGTTGCCGGAGTCGCTTGCCCTGGACCGGGCCGCGCTGGTGGAGCCGACGGCGGTCGCGGTGCATGACGTGGGCCGGGCCGAGGTGGCCGGTGGTGAGAGGGTCGTGGTGGTCGGTGGCGGGCCGGTCGGCATCCTGATCGCGTTGGTGGCGCGGGGGGCGGGGGCCGAGGTGCGGGTGGTGGAGCTGAGCGCGCACCGTCGTGTGCTGGCCGAGGAGTTGGGGCTGGTGGCGTGGAATCCGGCTGATGATGATGTGCCGGCGCTGGTGGGTGAGTGGACTGCCGGTGCGGGGGCGGACGTCGCCTTCGAGGTGTCGGGTGCGGCGGGCGGCGTGGAGACCGCGGTCGACGTGCTGGGTGTGCGTGGCCGGCTGTGCCTGGTGGCGATCCATCCGCGTCCTCGTGAGGTGAATCTGCACCGCTTCTTCTGGCGTGAACTCACGTTGGTCGGGGCCCGGTTGTATGACCGCTCCGACTTCGAGAGGGCGGTGGCCCTGGTGGCGGACGGCACGATTGCGGTCGAGCGGCTGATCAGCAAGGTTGTGCCGCTGACGCAGGCGCCGGCCGCGTTCGAGGCGCTGGAGGGCGGTGGTGACGTGATGAAGATCCTCGTGGACTGCACCACCGACACCGACACCGGCAGCCACGACGACGCCGCTGACACTGCCACCGAGGGAGCAGCGGTATGAGTGTCTTCGACCTCACCGGGAGGCTCGCTGTGGTCACCGGGGCCCGGCGGGGGATCGGCCGGGCGATGGCCCGCGCGCTCGCCGGGGCCGGTGCGGATGTCATCGGGGTCAGCGCGTCGCTGGAGGAGTCCGGCAGTGCGGTGGAGAAGGACGTTCTTGCCGCGGGCCGCACGTTCGAGGCGATCCGGACCGACTTCGCCGATCCGGAGGCGGTGCGTGCGTTGGGCGCGGATCTGGCCGGGCGGGAGCGGCCGGTGGACATCCTGGTCAACAACGCGGGCACGATCCGCCGTGCTCCGGCCGCCGAACACACGGACGCGGAATGGGAGTTGGTGCTCCAGGTCAACCTCAACGCGCAGTTCGCGTTGACCCGGGCGGTGGGCGGGGCGATGGTGGCCCGCGGTCAGGGGAAGGTCATTTTCACGGCGTCGCTGCTCAGTTTCCAGGGCGGTATCACCGTGCCCGGCTATACCGCCTCCAAGCATGGCATCGCCGGTCTGGCCAAGGCGCTGGCCAACGAGTGGGCCTCGCACGGGGTGAACGTGAACGCCATCGCCCCGGGCTATATCGCCACCGACAACACCCAGGCTCTCCAGGACGACCCGGTCCGTAGCAAGGCGATCCTGGAGCGGATCCCGGCGGGACGGTGGGGCGACGCGGACGACCTGGCGGGTGCCACGGTGTTCCTCGCCTCGGACGCGGCCGCGTATGTGCACGGTGTGGTCCTGCCCGTCGACGGCGGATGGCTGGGCCGATGACGGACACCGGCCTGGTCTCGGTGCTGGCCGGGGCCCGTGTCCTGCCGGTGCTGACCGTGCCCGAACCTGCCACGGCCGCGCCGCTGGCCGACGCGCTCTGTGCGGGCGGCGCCCGGTGCGCCGAGGTCACCTTCCGCACCCCGGGCGCCGAACGGGTCCTCAAGACGATGGCCGCGCACGGTGGGCTGGCCGTCGGTACGGGCACGGTCGTCGAGCGCGGCTACGGCATCCGCGGCGCACTGGGTGTCAGCGACCGTGCCCACACCGCCGCATCCCAGCTGCGCAAGGGGGCATCGACTGGGACCACGTGTTCTCGGCCGGGGCGGCGACGGCTTCGCCGCCGGCCTCATCCACGGCCTGCTCGGCGGCACCGGCCTGGAACGGGCCCTGGCCTACGGCACCGCCCACGGTGCGCTCACCATGACCACCCCCGGCGATGTCTCCATGGCCACGCTCGCCGAGGTCGAGGCGCTCATCGCGGGCGGCTCGGCCCACGTCACACGCTGACCGGCGCTCCAGGCCGGCGCCCCTCACCCGTATCCCAGGAGCACGTCTTGCAGCAGCGGAAGATCCAGCACACGTCCGTGTCCCTCACCGAACTCGGCTTCGGGGCGTCCGTGATCGGCAACCTGTACCGCGTCACCCCGGCCGCGGACGCGTCGGCCGCGATCGAGGCGGCATGGGAAGCGGGCATCCGCTACTTCGACACCGCACCGCACTACGGCCTCGGCCTCTCCGAGCGCCGCCTGGGCGCCGCGCTGCGAGGCCGCCCGCGGGACGAGTACGTCATCTCCTCCAAGGTGGGCAGGCTGCTGGTGCCCAACGAGCAGCCGCACGGCATCGACAGCGAGGGCTTCGTCGTACGCGACGACCTGCGCCGGCAGTGGGACTTCAGCCGCGACGGCGTGCTCCGCTCCATCGAGGACACACTGGAACGCACCGGCCTGGACCGCCTCGACATCGTCTACCTGCACGACCCCGACGAGCACTGGCGGCAGGCCGCGCAGGAGGCCATGCCCGCCCTGGCGGACCTGCGCGACCAGGGCGTGATCGGCGCGATCGGCGCCGGCATGAACCAGTCGGCCATGCTCGCCCGCTTCCTGCGCGAGACCGCCGCCGACGTCGTGATGCTCGCCGGCCGCTACACACTCCTGGACCAGTCGGCGCTGGACGACGTCCTGCCCGCCGCCGAGGAACTCGGCAAGAGCGTCGTCGCGGTCGGCGTCTTCAACTCCGGACTGCTCTCCCTCGACCGGCCCGCCGAGGGCATGAAGTACGACTACCAGGACGCCCCGCCGGACCTGGTCGACCGCGCTCTGGCCATCGCGAAGGTCTGCGCGGCGCACGGCACCACCCTGCCCGCCGCCGCGATCGCCTTCCCCCACACCCACCCCATCGTCGTCAACGTCACCCTCGGCATGCGAGACCGCGAACAAGTGACACGGAACGTGGAACTTTACGGCGGCACCATCCCTCAGGCGCTCTGGGACGACCTTCGGCTTCAAGGGCTGATCCGGTCCGACGTCCCCACCGGAAGCGGCGGCCGCCGCTCGGCTGATCGTGCGGCGCCAGACGGACCGAGAGCGGCGCACGGTGATCGCACTCGTGAGAGGAGTTCCTCTCGCCCCTGACCGACTAGGCCCGACCAGTGAGTGGCCTCCGTGGAGGAGCCGCTCAACCCCTTTGCTGAGAACACGACAGGAAGATCCGCGTCAGTCGCACTGACAGAACTCACGGAGCCGCCGCATGAACGCCTGCTCAACCATTCGACCCACCCGGAGGGGCGGAAGATGAAACCCGTCACCTCCATCATCCGCAAGGTGCCGGCAGTGCTTGCGATGGCCTGCTCCGCAGCACTGCTGACATCCCTCACGACGCCGATCCCGGCCTCGGCCGCGACCCAGGCGACGTACTACGTTGCCCCCAACGGTAACGACGGGAATTCCGGGACGATCACGGCGCCGTTCAAGACCCTGCAGCACGCGCGGGACGTCGTGCGCACGGTCAACGACAGCATGACCGGAGACATCGCCGTCTATCTCCGCGGCGGCAACTACCCGGTGAGCAGCACCATCGACTTCACCTCGGCCGATTCCGGAACGAACGGCCACCGTGTCGTGTACTCCGCCTACCCGGGCGAGAAGCCGGTCCTGAACGGGGGCGTTCAGGTGACCGGCTGGACACAGCACAGCGGGAACATCTGGAAGGCCACGCTCAACCGCGACACCAAGCTGCGCGCGCTCTACGTCAACGGCAAGCGCGCCCAGATGGCCTCGAAGACGATCAACTCGGCCGGATGCTACGGGAGTTACAGCATCACGGCAGGCCAGGCTTCCTGGGCCTGGGAGTCGGGTTCGCAGTGCGACGGGGCCAAGTACAGCCTCTCGGACCTGCCGGCCATCGCGTCCAACCAGGACGACGTCGAGATCAAGTCGGCGACGACCTGGACCACGGCCATCGTGGGTGTCCGCCAGATCACCACGAGCTCGGACGGCGCCAATCGCGTGGCCCTGTTCCAGCAGCCGGGCGCGGCCATCGCCCAGGGACCGCCGAACGGCAACTTCAACCCCAACGGCAGCCACACGTTCATGAACGCGTACGAGTTCCTGGACCAGCCGGGCGAGTTCTACTTCAACAAGAGCACCCACACGCTGTACTACTACAAGTCCAGCTCCGACGACATGACGACGGCACCGGTGTTCGCGCCGAACGGACTGTCCACGCTCATCAAGATCGCCGGTACGTCCACGGCCGACCACGCGCGGAACATCACCTTCTCCGGGCTCACGGTCGAGCACTCCGACTGGAACCTGGTCAATGTCGCGGGCTCCGTCTTCCGGCAGGGCCAGCAGGGCAACTCCAGCTCGACCGTGTACGCGAGGAAGAACTTCCACGCGTACACGTACCGCAACGTCGACCTGCCGCCGGGGATCATCCAGATCCAGAACGCCGACGGGATCGTCCTGCAGCGCAACACGGTGCAGCACACCGGTGCCGACGGGATCACCCTGGCCAACGACGTGTCGGACTCGCAGTTGACCGGCAACGTCACGAATGACATAGCCGGATCCGCCGTCACCGTGGGACACCCCCAGCACGTGTACATCGGGGACTACACCTCGACCAACCACGAGAAGTACCCGGTGAACGTCGAGGGAATCTGCAAGAACATCTCGATCACGGACAACTACCTCTACGACAGCGCGGTGTTGTTCCAGGGATCCAGCCCCGTGTCGGCGTACTTCACCGATTCGCTGTCCGTGCAGCACAACCGGATCGAGAAGTCCCCGTGGGCGGGCATCACCCTCGGCTGGGGATGGTGGAACTTCGACGGTTCGACGAACTCCATCAATCCCGGGAACCCGACCACCACGGCGAAGAACAACACCATCAAGTACAACGAGATCTTCGACACGATGCAGGTGCTCGGCGACTCCGCTCCCATCTACGACCTGGGCAGCCAGCCGGGAACCGAGATCAGCAACAACTACATCCAGGGCGTTCCGGCCGGTCACAAGTACGGACTCCACCCCGATGAAGGCTCCGCCTACATCAAGTACCACGACAACGTGCTCGACATTGACCCGAACGTCGCCTACACCATCAACTCCGGCACCTGGGGTCGGCAGCACGACCTGAGCATCACCAACACCTACGGCACGCTCAACAAGATCGCCAGCAAGAGTGTCCCGAACAGCACCATCCAGGACGTGCACGCGTATGCGGACGGCGTGTGGCCGTCGCAGGCGTACGCCATCGCCGTGAACTCCGGTCTGGAGGACACCTACAAGGACATCGTCCCTCAGAGCAATGTGGGCCTGCAGGACTACGCCCTGCCCGCGAGTACGTTCACCGGCAAGGGCGTGTCGTCCATCCCGGTCCGCACCCTCGCTGACGCGACCAGGACTCTCTGGCTGGCTCCCTCGGGTACGAAGACGTTCGCCGTCAGCCCCACCATGACGAAGGCAGCCGGAACCGCGACGACCATCAACGTCCCGCCGACAGCCGGCGACTACCGCCTCTACGTCGTGGACGCCCAGGGGAACGCATCCCCCGCGTCGAAGTCGCTCGTACGGCAGCGCTGGAACTACGTCGACGACAAGGCGGCCGGCGTGACCTACTCCGGCACGTGGTCGAACTGGAACGACACCAAGGACCTGAACGGGTCGGAGAAGTTCACGAACGGCGCGGGCAACTACGCCCAGTACGCGTTCACCGGCTCGGGTGTTCGGTACCTCGGCATGACGCAGCCGAACATGGGCAAGGTGGACGTCTACATCGACGGCACCGTGGCGCAGTCGGGCATCGACGCCTATGCCTCGACGGTGACGAAGCAGGTGTCGCTGTTCGAGAAGACGGATCTCGCCGCGGGACCCCACACGATCAAGGTCGTGTGCACCGGAACCAAGAACGCGGCCTCTTCCAACACTGTCTGCGCGCTGGACGCGTTCGCCTCCATCGCGTTCCCCTCCAAGAACGCGTTCTACAAGGTCCTCAACAAGAAGAGCGTCAAGACGATCGACGTCTCGGGCGGATCGACCTCCGCCGGGGCGAACGTCATCCAGTGGAACGACACCGCAGCGCAGAACCAGCACTGGCGGTGGGTCGCGGTGGGAGACGGCAGCTACGAGATCGTCAACCAGAACAGCGGTCTGCTGCTGGACGTCACCAGCGGGTCCACCGCGGACGGCGCGACCATCATCCAGCAGCTCGACAACAACGGTGCGAGCCAGCACTGGACACTGATCGCCAGTGGGAACGGCTACTACAAGATCAAGAATGTCAACAGCGGCAAGCTGCTCTCGGTGTCCGGCTCCTCGACCGCGGCAGGCGCTCAGCTCGTGCAGACGACGGACACGAACGCCGACAGCCAACTGTGGCAGGCGGTGAACGTGGACTGACCCCCTCCGCGCCACGGGTCGCACACCCCACGCATCCGCCTCGGTGTGCTGCTGGGGCGGGCCGAGCGAGGCGAAGGGCCTGAGGGACGGTGCCGGCGGAACACGGGCCGGCATCGTCCCCCTGAACCTCTGCCACCGCGTACTCGCGTCGGAAAGCACCTCCCTCAGATGTGACGGCTCTCAACCAAGGACGGACAGCGTGGACATCACCAGAAGACAGCTCGGCCGGCTCGCCCTGATAGGCGGCGGGGCGTTTGCACTGCCGGGCCTGCTGCCACCGAGCGGGGCGGCTGCGGCGACGGCCCCTCCGGCCGGCACGTGGGGCGACCAGGGCGACGGCACGTACGTCAACCCCGTCCTCCCGGGCGACTTCAGCGACTGGGACTGCATCCGGGTCGGCTCCGACTACTACGGCATCACCAGTACGTTCGGGTACTCGCCCGGCGTGGCCGTGCTGCACTCGAAGGACCTGGTCAACTGGCGGACTCTCGGCGGCGCGGTCGACGATCTCACCAGCATCGGACCACTGCTGAACTGGGACCGGATGAACCGTTTCGGCCGTGGTGTGTGGGCCGGGGCCATCCGCTTCCACGCGGGCCGTTACTGGGTGTACTTCAACACCCCCGACGAGGGCTTCTTCATGACGTCGGCCCCCTCGCCGTCCGGGCCGTGGGATCCGCTGACGGCGGTGTGGCGGACCTCCGGCTGGGACGACCCGTGCCCGTTCTGGGACGACGACGGACAGGGCTACCTGGTCACCACGCACTACGCGGACAGCTACAAGATCAACCTGTTCAAGCTCTCCGAGGACGGGAAGTCGCTGGTCGGCTCGCCCACGGTGATCCACCAGTCGCCGGGCAGCGAGGCCAACAAGCTGTACAAGATCAACGGCCTCTACTACCACCTGTACAGCGAGGTGAAGTCCGAGGGCCGGGTGCTGATGATGAACCGCAGCTCCAGCCTCTACGGCCCCTACGAGACCAAACAGCTCGAACACGTCAACGCCTCGGTGGACCGCGAACCCAACCAGGGCGGACTGGTGCAGGCCCCCGACGGCACCTGGTACTTCGTCACCCACCACGGCCACGGCGACTGGGAGGGGCGGCCGTTGTCCCTGCTGCCGGTGACCTGGGTGGACGGCTGGCCGATCCTGGGCCAGGTGGGCGCGGACGGCATCGGCAACATGGTGTGGACCGGTCAGGTCCCCGCCGGCGGCACGCCCGGTCTGCCGGTCGACGCGCTGCCCGCCGTGGTGACCAGCGACCTGTTCACCGACACCCGCATCAAGCCGCAGTGGGAGTGGTACTACCAGCCGCGCGCGGACCACTGGTCGCTGACCGAACGCCCCGGCTACCTGCGGCTGAAGGCGTTCGCACCGCTGGTGGCCGACAACCTGACCAAGGTGGGCAACACCCTCACCCAACGGGTGCTGCGCACGGCGGGCGGCGCGACGGTGACCGTTCGCCTCGAACTGGCCGGCCTCGCCGACGGGCAGCACGCCGGGCTGTGCCACTACGCGGCCACCTACGCCGGGTTGGGCGTGCGGCGCTCCGGGACCACCACCACGATCGAGTCCAACGCCGGCGGCACCCTGACCAACGGTCCCGTGGTCACGCAGAACGCCGTGTGGCTGCGCACCACCTGGGACGTGCGCGGGGTCAGCCAGTTCTCCTACAGCCTCGACGGGAACACGTTCACCTCCTTCGGCGGTACCTACCAGCTCACCTGGGGCGGTTACCGCGGCGACCGCATCGGCCTCTACACCTACAACCCGGGCGGCACCGGCTACGTCGATGTCGACTCGGTGCAGTACACCATCGCGCCCACCCGGGCCTACAAGTGCGTCAGCGTGCGCAGCGGCAAGGTCGCCGACGTGTCCGGCGCCTCCAAGGCGGACGGCGCCGCCGTGCTCCAGTGGTCCGACAACGGCGTACCGAACCAGCAGTGGGTCTTCCAGTCCACAGCGGACGGCTACCACACCATCACCTGCGTCAACAGCGGCAAGGTCCTCGACGTATCAGGCTCCTCGACGGCGGACGGCGCGCGGGTCGTGCAGACGACCGCCGACGGCCGGACGAGCCAGCAGTGGCAGCTGCGCCCGCAGACCGGCGGCGAGTTCGTGGTGGTCAACCGCAACAGCGGCAAGGTACTCGACGTCAACGCAGGCAGCACGGCCGCCGGCGCCGCGCTGATCCAGTACGCCGACAGGGGCAGCACCAACCAGCGATGGACCTTCCACCGCGTGACCGGCTAGGTGTTCTGTTTTCGGGAGGTTGTGAACAGGCGAGCCAGGTCTCGGCTGAGGGAGCTTGAACAGGAGAGGGCCTTCCGGTTCGGTGCGGATTGCGACGTCTACACCAACAGAAGGGCCCTCGTGCGAGCATTTCGGCCCCGCCGAACAGCACCCGCCGGTATCGGGCGCCCCGTCGCCGGGTGCCGTGCTGTACGAGGGTGTCCGCACGCGGGGCACCATAAGGGCTCGGATCGAAGGTCTCCAGACCTGTCCGGGCGCGACCTGCGCGTTCGCCCGGTCGAACCCCGCGCACCACTTCCTCCAGTGGTTGGAGAAAGGGCTGTCAGAAGTATCGACAAGCCCCCACCTGTCACCCGATGCTTCTTTTCGGCCGAACGGGACCGGCCACGATTCGGAGCGGAGTAGCCATGATCCGACGCAGGACGCTGATCGCCGCCACCGGCGGTGCGCTGTTCGGGAGCGCACTGGCGGCGGGCACCGCCCACGCCGACGCCACGATTTCCGTCAGCCCCTCCACGGCCTACGGCACCTGGGAGGGTTGGGGCACCTCGCTCGCCTGGTGGGGGAACGTCTTCGGGACACGGGACGACTTCGCCGACATCTTCTTCACGACGAAGTCCACGACGTACAACGGCACGGTTATCCCCGGCCTCGGCCTCAACATCGCCCGCTACAACCTCGGCGCCTGCAGCTCGAACAGCGTGAACGGCCAGAGCATGGTCGTCTCGCCGAACATCCCGCGGTTCAAGCAGATCGAGGGCTACTGGCAGGACTGGAACAACGAGGACCCCACGTCCTCGGCCTGGAACTGGACGGCCGACGCGGCCCAGCGGGCCATGCTGCAGAAGGCGGTGGCACGCGGCGCGACGACCGAGCTGTTCGCCAACTCCCCCATGTGGTGGATGTGCGCGAACCACAACCCCTCCGGCGCCTCCGGCGGCGGCAACAACATCCAGCCCGCGTACTACCGCCGGCACGCCTCCCACTTGGCCGCCGTGGCCCTCTACGCCAGGAACAACTGGGGCGTGAAATTCGCGACGGTCGAGCCCTTCAACGAGCCGTCCTCGACCTGGTGGACGGATACCGGCAGACAGGAGGGCTGCCACATGGACTCCACCGTCCAGGCGGCCGTCCTGCCGTACATGCGCAGTGAGCTGGACAAGCGGGGCCTGGCGTCGACGAAGATCGCCGCTTCGGACGAGACGAAGTACGACCTGGCCCGCACCACCTGGAACTCCTTCTCCTCGACGACGAAGGGCTACGTCAACCGGGTCAACGTGCACGGCTACCAGGGCGCGGGCGGCCGCCGGGACCTGCTGTACACGGACGTCGTCAAAAGGGACGGCAAGGCGCTGTGGAACGCGGAAACCGGCGACAACGACGGCAGCGGCTTCACCATGGCCTTCAACCTCCTCTACGACTTCCGCTGGCTGCACCCGACGGCCTGGGTCTACTGGCAGGTGATGGACCCCACCAGGAGCTGGGCGATGATCTCGTACGACGAGACCACGCTGACGGCCGGCCCGACCACGACGAAGTACTACGTCATGGCCCAGTTCAGCAGGCACATCCGCCCGGGCATGAGGATCCTCGACACGGGCTCGAGCTACGCGGTGGCGGCCTACGACGCGACGGCGAAGCGCCTGGTCATCGTGGCCCTGAACACCTCCACCTCGGCCCAGAACCTGACGTTCAACCTCTCGAACTTCACCACGGTGACGGGCGGCACGAACGGCCTGGTCCCCCGCTGGACCACGGTCACGACCGGCGGCGACAAGTACAAGTCGTACTCGGACACCTTCCTGAGCGGGAAGACGGTGAGGGTGCCGTTCGCGGCGAAGTCGGTGCAGACACTGCAGATCGACGGCGTCACGATCTAGTACCAACGCCGTGTAGTTAGCGCTGGGTGTCCGGCGTCAAGTTGTGCGGGTGGTCTGGATGTCGATGCTGATGGTGGCTTTGTGGCTGGTCCTTTGTGGCTGGTCCTGTCGACGGTGCCTCTGGCGTTGTACTTCGAGATGGCGCGTTTGACGACGCGTGGCCGGGTGCGGATCCGTCGGGCGGGCATGAGGTCGGCCAGGACCCGGCGGCCTATGGTGCCGACGAGATCGACGACTGTGTCGTTGAAGACGCCCGCGGCCTGGACGAGCAGGTCGCGGGCGGTGTTCAGGGCGATGGAGAAGCTGGCTCGGTCGGGGTCGGGGTCGGTGTCCGGGCGGATGCCGATGGCATCAGCCATGGCCAGTCGCAGGACCTGGTAGGTGACCAGCAGTGCGAAGACTTCCTGGGTGACGCCGGCGGGGGTCCGGGCGCGAAGGACCCGGCCGCCCAGAAGGGTGGACTTGATTTCCAGGTAGGAGGTCTCGACCTCCCATCGCTCGTGGTAGAGCCTGATCAGCTCGGCGGCGGGGTGCGCGTGGGAATCGGTCAGGGTCGTGACGAGACGGTAGGCGCCGGTGCGGCGCCCTTGGGAGGTGCTGACGGTGATCTCGCAGTCGATGACGCGGACCGCGACGGCTCCGAGTCTGGACAGGTAGGAGCCGTCGGGGAAACGCTCCAGGACCGGAAGCCTGCGGTGTTCTTTCACACGGACCAGGACGTGCGCGCCCGTCTCGGTGATCGCCTCGACCAGTGCCTGGACGGCGAAGTTCCGGTCCAGCAGAACGATCATTCCCTCGCGCAGGCTGCGGACCAGGCTCGGGGCGTAGAACGTTTCCCCGTTCGTGGTCGGCCCGAACACCGCGTCCAAGACGGTACGGGTGCCGCAGGAGACCAGGACCAGCAGACGGAGCGAGGGGTATCCCGCCCCGCCGTTGTTGCAGCGGTGCCTGACGAACTCGGCCTACGAAGCTACGACTTCAGGTACACGAGGCGTGCGATGGTATGCGTTGTTAACGACGTCAACGAATTTAGCGTTGATAGCAGCCTGGGCCCTGTGTACGGTGCCCATATGACGGACACTCCCGCCCCACAGGCCGGTCCGCTGGTCACCGGATCTGAGATCGCCAGGCTGGCGGGCGTCACCCGCGCCGCCGTCTCGAACTGGCGGCGGCGTTACGAGGACTTTCCCACGCCGAGCGGCGGGGGCGTCAATAGTCCGTTGTTCGACCTGGCGGAGGTGCGGGCCTGGCTGGACAAGCAGCGCAAGGGGCAGGAAGTGTCCGTGGAAGTGCAGCTGTGGCAGGCGCTGCGCGGGGTTTACGGAGACGACATGCTCGGCGGCCTCGTTCACGTCGCCCGCCTCCTCGCCGAGAGGGAGGCGTGCGGGGAACTTCCGGCGGACATCGTGCAGCTCGTGCGGAATCTGGCCGAGAGCGAAGGTGCGGCAGAGGCGGTGAGCATCCTCGCGGAGCGCTTCACCGACTCCGTTCGCCGTGCGGGATCGGACCAGGTCACCTCGTCGCGGATCGTCCGTGCTGTGCGTCACTTCGCCGGGGCGGTGGCACCTGACACGACCCTCTTCGACCCGGCCTGCGGTATCGGCTCTCTCCTGCTTGCCATCGGCCCTCAGGGAGGCCCGAGGCGCTGCGGGCAGGAGTCCGACGCGCGAAGCGCCGTGTTCGCGCAACTGAGGGCCGACCTCACCGGGCACGCCGGTGTCGACATCGTCAGCGGGGACTCCCTGCGCGACGACCAGTGGACGAACCTCAAGGCCGACCTCGTCGTCTGTGATCCCCCGGTCGCGGAATCCGACTGGGGGCGCGAGAATCTGCTGCTCGACTCGCGCTGGGAGTTCGGCATCCCGTCCCGCGCCGAAGGCGAACTCGCCTGGCTGCAGCACGCCTATGCGCACACCGCGCCAGGCGGTCGTGTTCTCATGGTCCTGCCCGCCTCGGTCGCCTATCGCAAGGCGGGCCGCCGTATCCGAGCCGAGCTCGTACGACGGGGCGTCCTCACCCAGATCATCGCCCTGCCGTCCGGCACGGCGGCCTCGCACGCGCTTCCCGTCCATCTCTGGCAGCTGCGTCGCCCACGCAACCCGCGGGATGCCGTCACCAGTGTCCGCATGGTCGATCTGACGGCCGGCGACCCGGACGGTGCACTGGAACCGGACGCCGAGCAGATGGCGGAAGTTCCCCTGATCGACCTGCTCGACGACGCTGTGGACCTCACGCCCGGCCGTCATGTCGAGGACTCTCATCGTGACTACGCGGCTGAGTATCAGGTCCTGCGACGGCAGTTGGCCGAGCAGGTGAGGCTGCTCACGGAGTTGCTGCCGGCGTTGGCCGAAGGCACCGGTCCGAGCTCTCTTGACGGACCTACCGTCAGCGTCGCCGACCTCGCGCGCGCAGGGCTCGTCGAGTACGGCGATCCGGAACCGGTCTCGATCAGCGACCAGCTCGACACCGACTACCTCCAGGGGTTCCTGCGTAGCGTGGCCAACACCCGGCGCTCCACGAGCACCAGCGGCACCTTCCGCCTCGACGGCAAGGGCGCCCGCATCCCGCAGATGGACATCACCGAGCAGCGGCGGTACGGGGTGGCGTTCCGCGCGCTTCAGGAGTTCGAGGAGCGAGCGCGGAGGGTCGCCGAGCTTAGCCGGGACGCGGCAACCCTGGCAAGGGATGGTCTCGGCAACGGCGCGCTCGCCCCGGAGAACTGACGGGGAGCGTCACATCGCCGACCCGGTCACGCCGCTGCGGTTACGGCACGAACGAACTGGCCGACCCACTCCACGTCACCGCCAACGCCTCCCGAGCACGCGTGCATGCCACGAACAGCAGGCACCGCTCCCGGAGCAGATCCGACTCGCGCTGGAGCGCGTCCACGGAGGCCGACGTCACCTCGCGGGCGAACGGCACCGCGCTTGCCGTCACTCCCAGGACGGCGACGCAGCGGAACTCCAGTCCCTTCATGGCGTGCATGGTGGCAAGCCGCACCCCGTCCGTGCCGGGCGCCGAGTTGTCCCTGACCCGGACCACCGGGATCCCGGCATCACCCAGCTTGTCGTACGCCTTGTCGAGCAGCACGTTGAAGCGGGCGCACACGCCTATCTCCGACGGCCGGATGCCCTGGGCGATCCAGTCCTCGACGCGTTCGACGAGAGCTGCCACCTCTGCCTGCTCGGAGCCGTACCCGGCGACATGAGGCTGGCGGCCGTGCAGCAGTGAGCGGTAGCCGGTCAGGTTGTCGTAGCCTTCGCCGCCCAGGTCGTCGACCGACACCGGGCTGAGGATGCCGGTCGACCAGATCAGGATCTCCTCCGTCGACCGGTAATTGATGCGCAGACGGTGGGTGCGGCCGGTCACCGAGATGCCCAGGGAGCCGAGCGACACCTTCGAGTCGTAGATGCGCTGATGCGGGTCCCCCGTGATGAACAGGTCGTCGCTGCCCGGCGCTACCGCGCCGCGCAGGGCGCGCCACTGCGCGGGGTGCAGATCCTGCGCCTCGTCGACCACGACGTGGTCGTGCGTGGGCGCCGATCCGGCCAGGAGGTCTGCAGCGCGTGCGCACACCTTCAGATGCGTGGTGGACTTCTGGGCACGCAGCATCGACTCGAACAGCTCGACGGCCGACCACAGTTGGTCGCGTCGAGCCGACGGCAGCGCGTTGCCGCGCCCGCGCCGCAGGGCGGTTCGGTAGGCGTCGGCGGTGCGCAGGTCCTGGGCGAGTACGACGTGCCGGTACTCCTGAGCCAGGAACTGTTCCGTCCACGGCAGGCCCAGCTGTTTGACGACACGCTGCCACAGCTGCCGTTCCTCCCGGTCGTTGACGGGGGAGGGGGACTTGCCGTCGAGGCGGGTCACGACGCCGTGCGCGTAGGCGTTGACCGTCGTCACTTCGACGCGGCTGAGCAGTGAGTCGTCACCGTCCAGTAGCAGTGACAGGTTCTCCCGCAGTGAGCGGGCCAGCGCGTTGGTGTAGGTGGTCAACAGTACCCGCGTGTCGGGCGCGCGGGTGAGGAGATGCTTGACGCGGTGCAGGGCCGCGACCGTCTTGCCCGTGCCGGGGCCGCCCGTGATCTGGACCGGGCCCCCGTAGGACACCCGGTAGGCGACCCGGCGCTGCGAAGGGTGCAGGAACACCCGCCAGGCCGTGAACGGCTTCTCCAGGACGTCCGCCAGCTCTTCGGGACCGCTGACCAGCGTGATCCGGCTCGTGGTGTTGGCGATGGCGACGGCGAGACTCTCGTCCGGGTCGGGGTCCGTGTCGACCGGACGGCGGACGGCGACCACATCCCGGTACACCTCGTCGGGGCCGAATCCCTCGGCGAGATACTGGAGCACCTCGCACTGGTCCTCGGGCAGCAGTGTTTCGAACGCCTTGAGCTGCGCCTTGTCGACGATGGTCCGCACCGCGCGTAGCACCTGGTCGTCGATGCCCAGATGGCGCAGCACAGTGTCCGAATACCTCGCGAAGAGCAGGGAGTCGGCGGCGGCAGCCGCCTTCTCCAGCGCCGGAGTCAGCTGCTCAAGGGCGACCACGTTGCGGACTTCCAGCGCGCGCGTCGCGGAGTTCGTCGTGTACAGCCGCTTGGCCGCCCAGGTGTACGCGTCGTCGTGCCGTACGACGTTGACAAGCAGGAACACATCACTGCCGTCGTCCGGGGCGAGGACGACACCGCGCCAGAAGTCGTTGATGCGAATGGTCCGCATGCGAGTGTCCTGCGCGTTGTGCACGGACTCGAGGTGGAGCCCTTTGTCCGCGTGCAGTTCGGAAACGGAGAGCAGCTGGAACTTCTGCATCGCCTTGCGCACGCCGGCCTTGACGGGCTTCTCCAGGGAGTCGTAGCTCTCCCAGAAGCTGTTGGCGAACGCGAGCTGCGGCACGAGGTGAACTCCCCACCCTGGACGGACACTCCGCAGTCGATCATACGCGCGGGGTGTTCACCAGCCGCTGGGCCAGGATCTCGACGGCCGTGAGCAGTCCGGCTGGCTCCTGGTCCAGGTCGAGGGCGTGCTGATGGATGACGATGCCGGCGTGGCGCACCTCGTGCGCGGCGTGCGGGGCGTTCCCCTTCGCGTACACCAGATGGCCCTCGCGCAGGCCGAGCGCCGTGCAGTACGCCAGCATCTGGTACAGGTCGGCGTCCGGGTAGCCACCCCGTTTCCCCGCCTTGTACTTGGCGTCGACGACCGCGCACGGGGTCCCGCCGGCCGGCTCGTACAGCACGAGGTCCGGCTTCATGCGGATCGCGGCGGCCTCGTCGAGGTGGTGGGAGTCCTGGAGGCGGGCGGTGTGACCCGCTCCCATGGTTCGGAAGGTCTCCCGCAGGGCGACCGTCACGAACTCCTCGAAGAGTTTGTTCATGTTGAAGAGGAATCCGTCGATGCGTAGCCCGCCGGGCGTGTGCTCGGCGGAGACGCCGTCCAGTACCGCGCGGGCGAGGTGCAGGGCGTGCTGGTAGCGGGCGTTGAGACGGGTCGGCAGCCATTCGAGGAGCGGCTGTCCGCGCACGAGCGCGGTCACGCCGGCCAGCCGGGCGCGCTGGTGCAGAAGCCTGCGGCGTACGTCGCGCGGCACGCCGGGCAGCCGAAGGAGACGCTCGACGCCCGCACGCAGGATGCGGTTCTCCGCGATGTCGGTGGTGAACTCGTCGTACGCCACCTCGACCGGCAGCATCGCCCCGAAGCGCCGCCGGATCTGTTCGGCCTCTCTGATCCGGCCGCGGACGACGAGCGCGGATTCCTCGGTCGCCCGATAACCCTGCAACAGGCCTTGTCGCAGGGCCCGGTCCACCTGCCGCTCCACGGCGTGGGCGAGCGCGGGCAGCAGATCGCGGTGCTCGGCGACCTCGACCTCCCCGTCCCGCCAACTCCTGCTCGGGTCAAGGCTGTAGCCGAGCAGGAAGAAGAGCCGTGCGATGGGCACCTTGGGCGTGACGCGTACGGTGACCGGAGGGCCGCCGTCCGGTGCCGTGACGGCCACAGCCCCGACCTTGCTGCCGGCCCGCAGCGACCAGAACCCGGGCACGTACGGGTCGGGGGCCGCGTCCACGATGTCGGAAGCGGCGAGGGCGCGGCCGACGGCGTCCGGCAGGGCGAGACGGGTCGCCGGCGCGTGCTCGACCAGTTCGATGGACCGCACGGCGTCCACTGCGGACGTCATCCCAGCGACTCCCGCAGCGCGGCCAGCCCGTACCGCTTCTCGATGTCCACGCCCTCCCCGTAGTGATGCTCCTCCAGCAGGGGCAGGATCTTCGTCCGCCAGGTCCGCTCCAGTCCGCCCTCCCGGTAGACGCCCCTCTTCATCAGGTACGAGGGCCCGATGTGGAAATCGGCTTCGTCGATACGGGTGTTGAGCGCGTCGAGCAGGTCGGCGGGCTCCGTGTCCTGGCCCTCCTCGGCCAGCCAGCGGCGCAGCAGACCGTGTGTCGGCTCCGTGCGCGGTGACAGTTCGACGAAGGCGAAGCGGCGGCGCATCGCCGCGTCCACGAGGGCGATGGACCGGTCGGCGGTGTTCATCGTGCCGATGACGAAGAGGTTCGGCGGCAGCGCGAAATCGTCGCCCGAGTAGGTGAGCCGCACCGACTTGTTGCGGTACTCCAGGAGGAAGTACAGCTCGCCGAAGACCTTCGCCAGGTTGGCCCGGTTGATCTCGTCGATGATCAGGAAGTGCGGGATGTGCCGGTTGCCCTCGCGGGACGCCAGATCGGCCAGCTCACGCAGCGGGCCGGCGGTCAGCCGGAAGGCGACCTCCCTGGTCTGCGGGTCCTCCTGAGGCCGGAAGCCCTCGAAGAAGTCCTCGTAGGCGTACGAAGGGTGGAACTGCACGAGCTTCACCTGCTCGGGCCCGCCGCCGAAGAACTCGGCGAGCTTCAGCGCCAGGTACGTCTTGCCGGTGCCGGGCGGCCCGTACAGCACCAGCTGACGGTCGTCCCACAACAGATCGCGCACCTCGCGCAGCCACTCCGCGTCGTGCACGAGCAGCTCGGCGGCCAGCTCGTCCGTGGGCTCGGGAAGCTCCAGCTCGCGCCGGGCGGTGAGCGCGGGGATCTCCACGCTCGGGTCCCGTTCTATGGCCTCCGCGTCCTCAGCCAGCTCCTGGTCGGACCGTCCGAGTCCTTCGATATGTGCTTGTACGGAGGTGAGGTCGACGACGTCGTGCTGTACGGACAGCTTCTGCTGCAGCTCTTCCGGCAGGTCGTCGTACGGATAGCCGGTCGCCTCCCACTCGACGGGTCGCCGCAGGTTGCTCCGTCCGTCGTCCGAGGCGATCTGTTCGACCTCGCCCGTGATCTCCCCGGCGTACAGCCGACCGCCGGAGATGGTGCACACGGTGTCTCCAGGTTTCATACGGGAGAGGAAGGCGTGCAGGTCTTCGACGAGCTGCTGCTTCTGGCTGTAGGTGGCGGTGGACTCGTAGTCCTCCTGGACCAGGGTCCGCAGCTCGTCCTTGCTGATGCCCTGCCCGACCCCCTGCCGAAGGTGGGAGGCGGCCAGTGTGACGCGGCCTTCAGGGAGCCATATTCTCTGGACCAGGTCCAGACCGGTGACGTTCGATCCACGTACCAGCCAGGGACGGTTGGGTCCGTGCCACACCGCAGCCATGAAGTCGGACAACGGCACGCCGTCCTCCGTCCGCCATTCCTTCCACCCGTTGCGCGGGGCGCCGACAAGGAGGACGGCGGCGAACGAGGGCGAACCTACGACTACGTCCTCGGTCAGCTCCAACCAACCGGGCCACCGGGGCGAGGGCACGAGCACGCCCCGGGACCTCAGTTCCTCCCGCTGCTTGAACGGAGCTTTGAAGTGTGTGGCGAGTGACGGCGTCACATGGTCCCGAGCCGGAGATCCGGCCCGGATCAGAAACCTCCGGCTTCCGTTCGTGCCCGTCTCGTCCAGCAGCGCCCCGCGTGCCCGGCCGATGACGTCGCCGTTGGGCAGACGCAGCTGAAACTCCGGATTCGTCGCGGACTCGGCCACGGACATCACTCCCCACTCGGACACCGTCTGTTGAGAACGATAGGTGCGACCACCGACAGATCGGTGCCCTACCAGGACGCGGGTACTGCCCGCCCGGATCGCCGCACGGCGGCAGGGCCTCCGTCGCGCGTGTGTTCCGCGGGCTGAGCTGACGCGTCCTGCGGTCCAGCCGGAACACGAAGGCCCTGGTCGATCGTCTGGCGCGCGATGTGCCCGGTCAGGACCCCGACGTCGGCCTGACCGGGGCCGTGCCGGTTGCGGGCCGCAGGGCCGGCAGAAGGTTGGTGACCTCCAGCAGACGGGTGCGGATCTCGGCGGGGGAGGGCGGCAGTTCACCGGTGCGGTAGTGGCAGGCCGCGCTCAGCGCCGACCAGGTCGTACGGCACCTGCGGGCGGTGTCGTGGCCCGCGTACCACTCCAGGCAGAGCATGCGGTGTTTGCCGACCCGCGTCATCGACGGGGTGACGCCGAGCCAGTAGGCGTCCAAGGCCTGGTCGAGGGCCATGCGGAGCAGGACGGCGGCGGCGCGGGCGCGCAGACCAGGAGTCAGCGCGCCGGTCCGCCCGGGGCCGGGTGACAGCAGACGGCCCGCGGCGGTCACGAGGGTTTCCGGGGACACGGTCACCGGACACCTCCGGCGCCCTGAGCTGCTCCGCCTTGCCGGACGGCCGTGACAAGCGCCTTCGTGCGGCGTACAAGATCCTTCCGGCTGTCCACGGTCGGCAGGGGAGCGTGCGCACCGGAGTTGAACGCCGTGATCAGCGCCCAGCCGCCGGGGCAGATCCGCTCGACGGCCTCACGGGCGTGCTGCCGCTCGTCGCCCAGCAGGGCGAGGGCCACGTACGTCTTCGTGCGGTCCAGCGTGCCTATCCGCTCCTCCACCTCGCGGATGCCGAGCCCGTCCTCGTCGCGGAGCCTGCGACGCGCGGTCTCCAGGCAGGCCGCCTCCACGGCCCGACGGCACATCGCGGGCAGCACGTGATCGGCCACGTCCTGGGGTACACCCGGGTCCAGGGAAACGGCACGGGCCTCCGCCAGCGCCTGCTCCACGGGGTCGCTCGCGGTCTCGACGTCGACCACGGAGTCGGTCCCGCGCGTGACGTGCAGAACGGTCGCCTGGATGCCGAGGTGGTCGACGGCCTGCGCGAGACGGGTGTCGTGGGTGAAGACGATCACCTGTCGGTCCCGGGCGCAGGCGTCGAGAACCCGGGCCAGTCCTTCGACCTTCTCGGGATCCATCGACTGCACGGGGTCGTCGATGACCAGGAAACCGAACGGACTGTCCGCGTGCGTCGCGCGCGGCAGGAACAGGGAGAGCGCGAGGGAGTGCAGTTCCCCCTGGCTCATCACGCTGTATGCCGGGGCCGCCATGTCGTCCACGGAGACGTCGAGAACAACCCTGCCGCGCCCGGGAGTTCCCGCGAGGGTGACGGACCCGAGGCTCACGCTGCTGTGCTCGCACAGCTGCTGCCACACCTCCTGGGACCGCAGGGCGAAGGGCCGCAGCCGGTCGTTGCGCAGCTCGTTGATGATCGGCCGCAGCCAGGCGCGGGCCTTCCGCGCGTGCGGGAGACGGACGCGGGCCGCCTCGGCCGCCTCCGCCACACCCAGCCACTCGGCGAGCCGCACGGCCACCGGCTGCCACGTCTCGTCGTGGTCGGAGAGCCGCCTGGTGTGGTCCTCCCGCACCTGCCGGCACGCGTCGTCCAGGGCCGCCGCCGCGCGTTCGGCCCGGTCCGCGAGCTCCCGCGGATGGGTGATGTCGCGGCACAGCGTCCAGTCCCGCCAGACCGACACGAGCGGGGTGTCCTCGTCGCGCAGCCACACCGGAACCGGCTGTACGAGGTCGTGAACCGCCCGCAGAGTGGTCGCCACGGCCTTCCGGGCGGCTTCGGCGGCGACCGCCTCCGCCTGGAGCCGCTCCACGACGGCCCGTGCCTGTTCCGCCCATGCCCGGTCGAGCCGGTTCTCACTGCCGCAGACCGGACAGTCCGTGCTACCGGAGCGGTGGCGGTGGTCCAGCGCCGCCTCCAGCAGCCGGGCCAGACGGCGGGCGTCCTCGGCGCTGCCGTACCGGGCGTCCTCGGCGTCGGCGGCGGCCTCCCGCAGCCGTGCGACGGCTCCGCCGACCTCCCCCAGGTCCGGCCCGGTGAGGCTCGCGTACCGCCGCAGCCTGGAGAGTTCGGCCTCGGCCGCCGGGGAACGGCTCTCCAGCAGCGCCCGCACCCGCACGAGGTCCGGCGTGGTCCCGGACAGCGCCGAGGCGGCCTCCCGTGCCTTGGGGCCGTCGATTCGGGAGAGGTCGCCGAGGAGCTTCGCGGTGAGGGCCTTCCCCGCCTTGTCCGCCTTGTCGTACTCGCTCACGGCGTCCTTGACCCGAGTGTCGAACTCGGCGAGCAGTTCGAGTCCGAGGAGCCTGAAGAAGACGTCGTGCAGGTTACCGAGCGTGCCATTGATCATCGAACCGAGTTCGCTGTACGGCAGGAACGGCCTGGCCAGCTCCAACGCCCCGGTGTCGACGACCTCCTCCAGCTTCCGTTCCGAGCCGTCCTGGCCCTCGACCCGCGTCCGCGCCTCGTCGACCTTGCTCCCGTGCCAAGTCCGCCGCACGGTGATGACCTCGGCCCCCTCGCCCACGGACAGTTCGACGCAGACCTCGGGGGTGACGTCGGGACTGTGGAGGTTGCGCCAGCCCTTCTGCCAGTCACCGGCCCGTCGCCCCTCCCAGCGGGAGTTGCGTCCGGTCAGCGCGGTCTCGGCGGCCTCGGCGAAGCTCGACTTGCCCGAGCCGTTGGGGCCGGCGACAACCACCAGGCCGGGACCGGGCGGCAGTTCGAGCGTGGTGCGCGGGCCGATTCCCCGCCAGCCGGCCGCGGTGATGGATCGCAGCTGCACGGGCCCGGCCCGGCCTTCTCCGTTCCTGGTTTGCCCCTCGGGGAGCAACTCGCGGAGTACGGAGCGCACTTCCGACGCGAGGCCGGAGCCGTCGAGACGGGTGAGGAGGAGGTCTCGGAGGTCCTGAGGGGCGGAGGGCTGCTGAGTCATGTCCAGGTCCTTGATGCCGGGTATGGCGAAGGGTGCGCCGCTGACTGATGGGACGAACTGTTGGCGCAATGAGCATGGCGGCTCCGTGTTAGCACTGTCAACGGATATGTGAATTACAAAGAACTGAAGTTGTGTACGCGTGTCGAATGTGTGGTCGATCTGGGGCGGCTCGGGAGCCCGGGAGGGGACGAGGTCCTCCCGGACACGACACGCGGGGCTTCAGGGATCCGACGCGTGAGGAAGTCGTCGACGCGGATCCCTGGGAGGCGGCGTCGGCTTGAGCCGCACGTGGTGGGCCGGTCGTACGGTTACGGCTCGCCGCGACCGACGGTTCGGCGCGCGGTTTGACGCCGCGACCGTGCCCGCATGAGGTGTGCTGCGTCGGCGGATCGAACCGTCGGGGCACCGCAATGCGTATAACGACGTTCCCCTGCCTCCGCCGACCCGACAGACTGGGCCGACACAACGACGGAGGTGCACGGGTGGCACGTCGGGCATGTGACGGTTGGGTCCGCGGTCTCAAAGGGGAGACGCTCTGCTTCACCGGCAAGGTCGTGGTGGACGGCAAGTGGCTGGTGCGTTCGGAATGTGTCCGAAGGGCCGGTCGGCGCGGCGCGACGTCGAAATCGGACTTCTCCGGCGCGATTAGCCTCGTGGTCCACGGCGATCTCACCGGCAAGCAGGTGTCCGACACTCGGCGGGACTACAGCGACACCTTGGTGGGCGCCGAGCGTGAGCGGGTGTCGGGTCATCACGTGCACGTCGTGGACGGAGTCGGTTTCGGTGACCTGATCCATGGTTTTCCCGCGCCCTGCCTGGAGTTACGGCGCCCTCCACGAGGAAGCGCCCCGGAAGTGGTACCGCCGCGGGCCGACCGCGACGTGCTCGGCGCACCCCTTCA
This sequence comes from Streptomyces sp. DF42, assembly GCF_058267695.1. NCBI lineage: Bacteria > Bacillati > Actinomycetota > Actinomycetes > Kitasatosporales > Streptomycetaceae > Streptomyces > Streptomyces sp. DF42. Next base: position 9,059,911 of record NZ_CM177859.1, read on the forward strand.
GATGCGCAAGGTCGGTCGCCACGGGGTCCCGGAGCTGGCCGTCGACCTCAGTTCCCTCGATGAGGCGACCGCGGCCCACGAGAGGACCGTCGGTGCGCTCATCAAGCATCTGGCGCGACAGAAGATCGAAGTCCGCACTTTCGCGAGAAACGGCCCGAAGTTCGACGCGGGATGGGCGACCGGGAAGGAAATCTTCGTCGCCGAGGTGAAAAGCCTGACCGGGACGAGCCAGGACCAGCAGATCCGCCTGGGCATCGGCCAGGTGCTCGATTACGCCCATCAGCTTCGGTCCATGCTCTCCGGCCGGTCGATACAGCCGGTCCTCGTGTTGGAGAAGAAACCCGCGGACAACAGGTGGGGCTCACTCGCCAAAGCGGTCGGAATCAAGTTGATCTGGGCACCGGAATTCCGTGGCATCTGAGGCCCCTATCGCCGGTGGTTTTCCCACCGTCAGACCAAGCAGCTGAGGCCTCCTCCTTGAAGACGATGACTGCCGGTGCTGTGTGTAACACGTCGAGCGGCCCACGATGGTCAGGGCAATACGGAGCCGATCCACTCCGCTGCCTGCGCAGGCGTTGTACGGGTGTCGACGCCGAGGACGTGGATGGTGCCCAACGGGCCGTTGGGGCCGCGCACGTGGAGGGTTCGCTGCGCCTGACCGCCCGGCCGGGGATGGACGATGACGGCCACCGGGGCGTCGGTGGGCGCGTAGCCGCTGCTGTAGGTGAGGAGCTGGTGGACGTCGGCCGCGCTCACGCCGTGGCGGTCGTAGCGCTTGTACTTGGCGTCCACGGGCAGCAGTGTGCGATGGGCTGTCCCGTGTCCCGTGAGTCCTGGAAGGCTGAGCAGGAGATCGGGCCGGAAGGCAGAGGTGTTGCCCAGGTCTCCGTGAACTGTGATGCCGACGCCGCTTCCCGCGGCCCGCACGGCGTGACCGCCGTGCGGGCCGGCGGCCTCGGTGCCGAGCCGGCGGACGACGGCTTCCCAGAGCGCGGGCATGGCGAGCAGGAGACCGTCTGCCGTGGTGCCGTGATCGGTGAGCAGGTCGGTCACGCCACCACCGCGCAATAGCAGCCGGGCCCAGGTGTGGGCGGGCCGGTAACGGGCGTTCAGGCGCGTGTAGTGGGTACGGTCCAGAGCGCGTAGGGCCGCGGCCGGGGTCGGGGCCTGAGGGAAGGCGCCGGCGATGCCGTGCAGGGCGCGCGCCAGGTCGGGACTTGCGGTGACGCCGAGTGCGGCCTTGAGCGCGCTTCCCAGCACCCGGTTGTCCCAGATGTCCGCCTCCCGGTCGAAGGTGCTGACGTGCAGCTGGTCCAGTTGCCCGTAGCGGTGGGTGACCTGGGCGGCGACGTCCAAGCGCCCCCGGAGCACCGGCTCGACGCTCCGGCGGCGCACGTAGTCCCGGCGCAGTCCCTCCCGCAGCAGTCGCTCGCACTGTTCGAGCAGTGCGGCGGCGACCAGGTCGGCGTAACCGTCGGGGCCGGTGGTCCACCGCCTGGCCGTCGCCGGGAGAGGCGTACCGAGGGCGTAGGCGAGCCAGCTCATGAGCTGCTCTCCCGGAATGGCGAACTTGGGCGCGACGACCACGCGGACACGGTCCAGGACCAGGACTCCGACGGTCGCGTCGGCCTTGAGCCGCCACCCGGTGCGCTCCCTGGTCAGGGTGAGACAGCCCCGTGCCTGGAGGGCGTGCAGGCGGTCGACGTCCCGGGGGGTGAGCTGACCGGGTTCCAGCGGGGCGGACTCGTACTCGCCGAGCCGGACCGGGATGCGGTCAGGCATCCGGACCGGGAACGCCGCTGGTGAACTCGGTCGCCAGCGCGTCTGCCAGGTCCTGAGGGGGCATGAGACGCGGACGCCCCGTGTCGGCGTCGACCAGGTCGCCGAGGACGCGGTGCAGCAGTTCCGCCCGGCCGACGCAGTAGTCCTCCAGCAGCGGGATCACCTCGTGGTGGAAGGCCGCCGCCAGGTCTTCCTCGGTGGCGATCGGCTCTCCGTCGCGCAGCAGGTAGGCATGCCCGATCTGATGGTCGGCGTCGAGATGGCGAGCGATGCGGGTGTTGAGGGACTCGAGGAACGCGGCCAGGTCCAGCGGGCCGACGGTTCCGGACACGGCGTCCGGGTCCGGGCCCACGGGCAGGAAGGCGAAGCGGCGGCGCACCGCGGCGTCCAGGTGACTGATGCTCCGGTCGGCGGTGTTCATCGTGCCGATGACCCGGACGTTCGGCGGCACGGAGAAGCGGCGCTTGCTGACGGGCAGGGCGACCGGCAGGTTCCGCTTGTCGAGTTCGAGGAGCGTGATCAACTCTCCGAAGATCCGAGGCAGGTCACCGCGGTTGATCTCGTCGACGACCAGCAGGAACGTCTGGTCCGGCTGGGCGGCGGCCCGGCCGCACAGGTCGTGGAACAGGCCGTCCGCGAGGGCGAGGGTGAGCCCGGGGCCGGTGGCGCTCAGGTCCGGCTTGAAGCCCTCGACGAAGTCCTCGTAGCCGTAGGAGGGATGGAAGGTGACCATGCGGACCCGGTCGCCGTGCAGCATCTCGGCCTGCGCCTCGGCACGTTGCCGGTTGTCGGCGCCGAGCGCGTCCGCGCGACCGTCCAGGACGAGGGCGGCGCCGAGTGCGAGCCGTGTCTTGCCCGTACCGGGCGGCCCGTGCAGGATCACCTGTCCCTTGCGCTCCAGCGCGTCCAGTACGGCCTGTACCTCCTCGGGCAGCGCGACCGACGCCTGCGCCTGCGCCCGGCCCACACCCGGGGCGGAGTCCGCGCCGGTGTCGCGGGCGGCGAGCCTGGCGAAGAGGCTGGGGTCGACCTTGGCGAAGGTCGACCGCCACCCGTGCTGGGGCTTCGGAAGTTTCTGCGCGTGGGAAGAGTCCCAGGCCACCGGGACGACGTGATGGAACTCCGCCCGGTCGGGGTCGTAGCGGTAGCTCCCGTCGACCCTGCCGGTGGCCAGGACCTCGTCCACCCCTCGGTTCGCGACGATCCGGTCTCCCGCCTCCAGGTCCCGGAAGGCCAGCAGCCTCCGGGCGAGGGTGAGGCTGCCGCCACTGCTGCGCGGCCAGTGTGCGTCGAGGGCCTGCCGCAGATCCGTGTCGCTCTGGTACTGGCCGAGATCGCCGAGCTCGTCCCACCCGACGCAGATGAACCCGCCGTCCCGGCATTCGTCCCACAGCCGGCCGCGCTCACCGGGAGCGACCTTCCAGATGGTGCGTTGCCGTGGATTGAAGTGCTTGTACAGGAAGCGCATCACCTCCTGTCCCGTCCAGCCCTCAAACTCCCCACCGGCTCGCACGAGTTCACGCAGTTGACGGTTCGTGCGCGCGGCGGGGACGCCGGCCTGCGCCTCGCCGCCGAGCAGCGTGACGAACGTCCGCATGTGCTCGGTCGCGTAGATCGGCAGGAAGTGCTGCGGGAAGTAGGTTGCCAGGGACTTCGTCACCAACGTCGGCCCGCACCGCAGCACTTCGAGGTCGTCCAGGGCCTCGAAATCCCCTGCCCCGACGGCTTCGAAGGCCCGGACGAACTGTCCGCGCAGTTCCGCCCAGGCGTCCTGCGGGTCCATTCCGCGCAGGGGCGCGGCCAGTCGCCATTCGCCGGAGTTGTGGTGGTACATGATGTGCTTCGCGGCGCTGCCGCCCTTGATGCTGCCCAGGTGGGGTGTGCCGAACTCCATGAGCCGGCAGTACGTCGGCCCCGACTCGGGTGGCGCGCCCTGCCCGAGGGCGTAGCGCTCCAGCGGCAACTGCGCCCACTCCTCCAACGGGAACTGGGACAGCACCTGCTTGCGCTCGTCCTCGGCAGCCGACTCGAAGTCCGCCAGAGCCGTCCGGTCGAACTCGGCCGCCGCCGCGCGCACATCCACCCCGTTGGTCATGGAGGCCATGATGCCGGAGCGCGAGGTGGCGTTCCCGTCGCCCGGCGAAGTTGGGCAACTTCCGGAGGGCGGCGCAGGTGGCCGGCAGGGAAACGTTGCAGGTACGCACTGGAGGAAGTTGCCGCAGGATCAACGCCCCTCAGCCGGCGACGAGTCACTGGTACCCGGTATTCCGGGGAAGGTCTGCGACCTTGGTCAGGACGCCCTCGGAAAGGGCCTGAACACGCGCGTACGTACCTGGGGCTTGCGCCGCCGCCGGAACGCTCGTGTCCCGGCAGCGGTGTCATCTCTCGACGCGTTGCGGTCAGAGCTCCCATACTTGATCCGGGTCGTCCAGCGCCGCCCGGACCTGAGAGAGGTCTCCGATGTCAGCGAGCGGCGAGCTCTTGGCGATGTCGACGATCCCCCGCACGACGGTGTGCAGCACTTCGCCGTTGCCCTCGTCGAGTGCCCTGTCCAGCCGGGCGAACATCTCCTCGTAGAGGTTGCGTCGTTCCGCGAATGCCTGTGCGAAGTAGTCCTTGAGGACGGCTTCGGCGGCCCGGATCCGAGCGACTTCCGTGGCTTCGTAGGCCTCCAGCCGGGCTCTCTTGGTGCTCTCGACCTCGTGAATGTGAATGCACTCTCGGGCTGCATCGACAATCTGGTTCAACGCGGCGAAGCCGTCCATCGCCCGAACGGAGCCCTTGGCCGCATTGACGACCTTGCCTACATGCACCTTGGGCCGGTCAGTCATCCTGAGTCTCCTCGGTCAAGGGTCTGTACCTGATGGTGAGGTTTGCGCTGCTCTCGTCCAACTTGCCTTCAGTGTCGACAATCGGAGTCGCCGCCACGTCGCGGACCGCCATGACCAGGGTCATGGCCCGCTGGAAGCGCGTGGCGTGCCTCGGCGGATCGAACGGCTCGGACTCCAGAAGCTCCAGCGCGTCGAGCGCTCGGAGGGCGAGGTCCGTGAGAAGCCCGTGCAGCTCCGCGGCGCGGGCGTCGACGCCTTTCAGGCGGGCATCCGTCTCGTCAAGTTCAGCCATTGCCACGGCGATCTGCGCCTCGAACTCCCTCGCCCGGGTGATCGCCTTCGTGCCTTGGCCCTTGACGACCAGTCCACCGACAAGCAGCGCGGGACCGATGGTGACGAAGTTGAGCGCCGTGGCTCCCAGGGCCATCCCGCCGCCACCCGATGCAAGCGACCCACCGCCCAGGAAGGCGAGGGCCGCACTCTCGGCCGCGGCGCCCGTCAGGCCGGAGATCGCCACTCCGGTGCTCGCGACTCCGAAGCTGCTCGCTGCCGCCGTGATCCCGGCGCCCGCGCCCGCTCCCGCCGCTGCGGATCCGAGAGCCCCGCCGATCCATGCCGCAGCGTCGACATCGAGGCCGCGAAGCCCGGGGATCTTGGTCATGGTGGCGTCGAGGCCCTCCACCAGCAGCCGCTCGCTCTCGCGCACCTGTCGCTCGTGGCGACGCAGGAAGTGGCTCATGCACACGACGACATCGGTGAACGCCTGCCTCTGCTGCTCCCCCAGTGCCTCAAGGGCAGTGTTCGTCGCCGCCAGTGCGTCCTCGCTCTGGGCTCGGCGTCGCTCGTAGCCCTGGCCCGCCTCCTTGAGCCGGTCCCTCGAACGCTTCAGGTCGTGAGCGCCTTTGCCGCCGAGGACGACCCCGCTACCGCCGGTCGCCACACCGACACCGATGAGTAGAGCTGGCATGAAGAATGGCACGATTTCCCCCTCGGTGCCCCATGACCCCGGGCGAACCAGTAACTTCAACCGTCTGTTCCCGTTGCTGGGTGCGGCGGAAGGGGCCACGCGTGCTATCGATGCGCCTGTTGGCGCTTCAAGCATGACGGTAGCTTGTTAGCACTGTCAACGCGCTTGCGTCGTTTCCGAGGATCCGAATTTGTGTACGTGCTTGGGGGGCCGGGCCGGTCGAGCGATCCCGCCAAGGGGCTGTGCCAGGGAGAGGTGCTGCCGCTCGGGCACATGCGCCGCTTCGGGGCTGTCGATCTCGGCCCAGGCGGCGTTGCCGTTCGGGGGTACGCCTCCACGCCCCAACGGTCGGCGCTTGGAAGCCCGTTGCCGCGTCGGCGCCGTTAGCCTGTGGGTATGTCGGAGCGTGTCATGCCCGGTCGTACGGACGGCCTGATCACCCTGGTTGGCCGAGACGGCCCCCGCCGTGGCCGCCGCGGCCGGTCCTGACCGCGTGGACGGCCTCCCCGCCCAGTCCCGGCCGGTCATCGCGGACACCAGCGGCGACGGCCTGGCACTGTTCTGAGCGGGCACTGGGAGACCTGACACCCCGACGTCACCCTGCAGCCACCGGCCCCCGACACGGTCACCCCGCACGCCCGGCGGAACGCGCGGCAGAACTCCTACCGCAACTCCTGCAGAAGGCCCCGGTGTTCGCACCGGGCGTGAACGCTCGATACTCGCCAATTGAGCCGGCTCAACTCCGCGCGCACGGCCGACTCCCGCGTTTCCGTGGGCCATGAACCGGCCCCGTCGGCTACGTCGGCTACGGAGGACGTCGGCCGGGGCCGTGACGCGACTGTCAGGCGCGGGCCTGGACGACGAGCGTGCCGATGTGCCCGGCTTTCGGGGCCTCCACCACCGTTACCTCGGAGGTGAAACCAGCCCGGAGCAGGTGTCGCTCCCACACTGCGGGCTTGTAGCTGTACCGGTACGTGAACATGGCCTTCCCCGAGAACCCGCCCTTGTACATGCCCTGTGGCCCGTAGGAAGACCGGGTCGGCGACACCGCCCCTCCCCGTCAGTCGTACTGGGTGGAGATCTCCACAACGACGATCAGCCACATCCAGATCACGTTGAGGGCGAACTTGGGCATGCGGGTGGCCGTTCCGTGGTTCTTCCACTGCCGGCGTCTTCGGATCCAGTGTCCGAATATGAAGGCCGCTACCGCCAGGTGCCCAAGGCCCAGCAGGGCGGCCACCGACGGGGGCGCGCCGATGAGTACCGGCGTGCCGGACAGCGCGGAGATGAGATAGAACACGACGGGGACGAGCCACCGCAGCCCAGGGCGCTTACTGCTGGCTCGCACGGGCGTTGCTTCCGGTTTAGCCAGAGATACCGGCTTGGGGGTGAACAGGCCCACCGGCGCTTGGGTGCGGGCTTCATGTCTTGAGGGTCCCTGAACGGAAGACCTCTTCGTGGGTGCAGGAGTCGGTGGTGTCGGTCGAATACCGCCGTTACCCGACCGGCCGCGGAACATGGGGGCACCATGCGTAGCGTACGAGGCCCGCAACTGCTCTTCCAACCGGGCCAGTTCCTCAGCGATGACGTCGTATTGAGCCCGCTGGGCGGCAGCCGCACGGTCGGCGGCGCGGTCCTCCTCCGCCAGTCGGGTAAGAGCCGCGTCGAGAACACTCTTGGCCTCAGTACGTGCTTCGTTCGCGACGCCTTCCGCTGCGGCCTTGCTCGCCTCCAGCTCTGCTCGCCGCCGCTTTGCCGCCTCTTCGATCCGTTGACGGTCGGCAAGGGTCGTGCGCTTCGGCGCCCGGTCCTCGGCACGCCGCACACAGGACCGGCGCCATTCGACGAGCACCTTCGCGCGGTGCTCCCCGACGCCGTTGACGTGCACGCGGTGGCCGCTGGCCATGAGGATCCACATGACCTCCCCGCCCTTGCCGTTCGGTGCGGCCCCGCGGCTCACACCGGTGAAGTCGGCGGCGGTACGGACACCGCGGGCCGCGAGATCATTGATCAGACCCGTGCCAAGACCGTTCAGCTCCTTGACCGACAAATGGGCGCGGCGGAGCGCCGTGTCAATGAACTGCTGTCGCAGAAGCCGCAGTTCCTGCGCCTCGGAGTTCTGCTGGTCGCTGTTCAGCGCACGCAGTTGGTTGGCGACGGTCTGTTGCTTCTGCTGTTTGTCACGGTCCGCTATTGCCAACGCCGCCTGATACGTGCGGTTTGCCTTGTCCCGGGACACCGACGCCATGAACCGGCGCCGTTCGTCGGCCTTCTCGAAGGCCGCGCGTCCCCTGAGCAGGGAACGCTTGGCGCGTCTGGCCTCACGGAGGCGCCGCCGCTCGGCACGTAGTGCGGCACGATCAGGGGAGGTGGGTCTTGCCGAGGCGGCCGATTTCTGAGACATCCGGTCACTCATCTGGAGTGTTCACGCCCGGATTGTGGCAGGCGTGGAAGGTTGGCGGGGAGACGATCACACTGCGTCGGAGGTCTTCGCGGGGTGGTGTGGACCGTGGCCCGGCGGTGCGTTTGAACTCATTAGAACTCATTTGAGCTCAAGGGACGCGGACTCCCGCGTACCCAGGAGATCGGCGAGATCCGTGCTGTTGTCGCTCACGGTGTCCATTGTGCCGTGCGGGGTCGCGTGTGGCCGTGTGCCCAGCCGTGGTGGAGCGCCGCCGACACATGCGCGCCCCCGCCTGGCTCACTCGGCCGACGGAACGACATCTACTCCCCGGTCGGTGATCTCGGCCCAGACGGTCTTGCCGGAGGGCGGGCGAGGCTCGGTGCCCCAGCGGTCGGCCAGGGCGTCGACCAGGAGCAGCCCGCGGCCCGACTCGTGGTCCGGCCCCCGCTCCGGGGGGATCGCGGGCCGACGCTCGCCCCGCATGTCGCTGACCGCGATGCGCAGAATGCCGGCCGCGTCGTCCAGCGTCAGCGCCAGCAGGAAGTCACGGCCCTGGACGCGGCCGTGCAGCGCCGCGTTCGCCGCCAGTTCCGCGACGACGTGTTCCGCTCGCTCGATGACGTGGGGTGACGTCTCCCAGGCGGTCAGCCGTTCCACGGCCAGGAGCCGGGCGAGACGGGCGCCGCGGCGCGTGGAGGAGAGCCGCTGCGCGAACGTGCGTACGGTGGCGCAGGATTGGGGTGTGGAGACGTGCATGGGGCAACCGTGACGGGCGTGCGGGGGCGTGTTCCAGTAGCGCAGCCCGTACGCTGCGTCAACGTACGGGCACGTTGTGTGGACGGTACGGGGATCCTGCCGTCACCGTGGGTGCTGTCGATCGCGGAGAAACCGCAGAGGACGTACGCACCTGGAGGTGGCCGCGTATGACGGACAGCAGCGACGTGACGGCTTGCGAGTGGGAACGCGAGCCCGACCCCTCCGACAGTCTGCGGACCTTCGGAGCCGTCGTCCAGGCCCTGCGTGAGCACGCGGGGCTCAGCCGGGTCGAGTTCGCGGCGCTCGTACGGTTCTCCAAACACACCGTGGAGTCGGTGGAGTTGGGGCGGCGGATGCCCGACCAGTCGTTCGTGGAGCGGGCGGAGGAGGCGCTGGGGAACACGGGGGCGTTACGGAAGGCGGCCGGGCATCTGACGCGGGGTGAGGCGGGTCTGGCGGCCTGGTTCCGGCGGTGGGCGCGGCTGGAGAAGGTGGCGGTGAGCCTGTGTACGTATGAGTGTCGGCTGGTACCGGGGTTGTTGCAGGCGGAGGGGTATGCGCGGGCGGTGTTCGAGGGCACCATTCCGGTGGTCACGGACGAGGAGCTGGAGACCCTGCTAGCCGTCCGGATGGAGAGGCAGCGAATGCTGTACGAGCGGCCGACCGTGCCGTTCAGCTTCATCGTCGAGGAGCACGTGTTCCGGCGGAGGTTCGGGAACGTGGAGCAGATGCGGGCCATGCTCGACCATGTGCTGGAACACAGCGCACCGCGGAATGTGACGCTTCAGATCGTCCCGTTGGAAGCGGGGTTGCATGCGTGCCTGGATGGCCCCGTACAGCTCCTGGAGACACCGGAACGGCGTCGGCTCGCCTACTCGGAAGGGCAGCAGAACGGACGCCTGATTGCCGACCCGAAAGAGGTGAGTCTCCTCTACCAGCGCTATGACAAACTGCGCTCGCAGGCCCTGAACCCCGAAGACTCGCGGGGCCTGCCGGAGCGACTGCGAGGAGAGCTATGAGCACGACCGAACTCGCCTGGTTCAAGTCCAGCTACAGCGGCAGCCAGGGCGACAGCTGTGTTGAGGTCGCCGTCACTGAACAAGCTATCTGTGTACGGGACTCCAAGGACGTGACACGCCCTCCCTTCGCCGTCGGGCGCGAGGAGTGGTCGCGGTTCGTGGGGTTCGTGGCGGGGGCCTGAGAGGAGCGGCGTGCGCGAGGCGCTCAGAAGATCTTGCAGAGCGTCATCGCGCGCATGTCGACGTCACCCGGTGACCCGAGGACGGAGTTGCGGCCCACGTAGATGGTGTCCCACTGCGAGGTCCCGACCGGGCACGAGCCGGAGCTGATAAGCAGGCCCCCGGAGAGATCGGGGCTTGTGGTGCTGGCGTCCGGTATGCCGAGGGTGGCTGGTTCGGCGGAGCTCCCAGGTTCTCCTTCGTCGCCCTTGACGCCGCGTTCGCCTTGTGGCCCCTGCTCGCCCTGAGGCCCCTGCGGTCCCCGAGCCCCTTCCGTTCCCGCCGGGCCCCGCGCGCCGGTCGGGCCGGTCGCGACGAAATAGGCGCCGGCTGCTGCTCCCGCTGCGCCGGACAGGGTGACGACGGTTGCGGTGGCGGCGATGCCGATTGCGAGGCGACGACGGTTCGGTCTCATGTTCTTTCCTTCGGGTCATCGGTGGTGTGGGCGGCAGCACTGTATGCCGCGAACACTCGGGCCTGTTCCGTCTTCCGGAGCTGGCCCAGCTCGATGGGGCGCAGGCCGTGGGGGCGTCCGAGGCGTTTGAGGATGGCATCGAAGTACGGCACGGGCGTGTGCTCGGAGGCGACCACGAGGGAGGAGAGCAACACCCCATAGGTGGGTGGGCTGTCGACCGCTACGAGGATCGCTTCCCTGACCTTGTCGGTGAGGTCCGTCGGCTTGAGCCCGGCGGCAGCGGCGAGCGTGTGCCAGCCCACGCAGACCTGACGTCGGGCGGCATCGATCAACGCCCGCCGAACGGCTACGACCAATGCGGCCTTGGTGGTCCCGAGCTGACGCCAAGGCACACGGTCCTCCTTGGCGGAAGCGGTTCGGGCCACGGGTACGGCCTGTCTGGCCCGTGTATAGGCGGGGTCCACGGCGGCCCGCCATGCTGCTTGTACGGTCGGGGTGGCGGCGTCGGGCCTCCAGCCCAACTCCTTCAGTACGTCGCCGAAGAACGGGGCCGGGCCTGGGATCTGCCCTTCCGCCTTCACGAGGGCCGACAACAACCGACGCCCGGGAACGTAGGACTTGTCCACTGCGGCGAGCAGCCGTACGCGGTCCTGATCGGACAACGTGGACGGCGAGATGCGCTGCTTCTTGAGCAGGGTCGACCACTTGATCATGCCGCGCGCCTTGGCGACGACTTCCAGTTGCTCGCGGAGCGAGGCCACGAGCTGTGTCTCGTTCAGCACGCGTCCGGCACCGGCCGTGACCTCTGACAGGCTGGCCGAGGACTGTTGCTGCCGTGCGGGTGCCGATTCGGCGAGGGCGTAGGCGGTCTTTCGCTCGCGTTCCCAGATCTCCGCCACCTTCGTCTCGGACAGGTCGGTTCGCCAGCCGAGGCCGGCGAGGATGTCGGTGAAGTACGGGGCGGGCGCGGCCGGGGCAAGGGCGGGTTTGACGAGCGCCGAGAGCACGGGCTTGCCGTCGGCTCGGGGGTAGTCAACGGCGATGAGCAGGCGGACGCGTTCCTCCGGAGTGATGTCGCCGGGTGCCGCTCCCGCGTGGCTGACCAGTGTCTCCCAGTTGACGAGGCCCCGGGCGCGGGCGACGAGTTCCAGCTTTGAGCGGAAGGCCCGGAGCGTCTCGGCCTCACCGCGTGGAAGTGGATGGAGCGTTGAAGTGGCAGCTTGGGTCGTGGTGTGGGCTGGTGGGGGCGACTCGGGACGCGGAGAAGTGGGGCGTAGGTCCGGCCAGCGGGAGTCGGTCTGCTGGGGAAGGGGTGAAGCCCCGTCGGCGCGTATGAGCCAGACGGGCTCGGAGGGGGCCGCTGGGGTGAGTGGCAGCAGGTGGGCCGAAGAGTAGATGACGTGCAGTTGGTGAGGAGGAGGGGCTGGGTGGGCGTGCGGCAGGGCGATCTGGGCACGGACGACGGCCGAGCCTAGCGGCTGGATATCGGCCTCGTAGAGGCGTACGGCGGTGCCGTCCGGGTCGGAGTGCGGTGTCGGGAGTTCGGTCGCTGCGGTGAAGGCGACGGTGCCTGGAGCCAGAGGGAAGGCCACGGGCGTAGGGGCCGGAGCGGGGGTGCTGCTCGCGGGCGGTTCGGCGTCCAGGCGGGGCGTGATGATCCCCTCGTTTGACAGACGGCACTCGGTGAGGGACGACCACGCGAGGCTGTGGTCCGGGTACTGCGTGCCGACATACACCTCGCGGGTCTCGCCCTCGGTGCGGCAGGAGATGCGGATGGCGTGCCCGGTGGCGTCCACCTCGTTGTGCGAGAGCCCACAGTAGGGTCCGTACGCCCAGTGGACGTGGGTGTGCCGGTCGGCGAGGCGTTCGCGGGTCTCCTGCCACTCGCGGAGGGAGAGACGGGCCAACTGGACCCGGATAAGCCGGGACCGGCCTTGACCGAACCGGACCTCGACGGCTCCACCGTGGACCGCCCCGGGGTCCAGATACGTGACCTCGGCGTCCTGGTACTCCTGTCGCAACAGCCAGCGCCGTAGCGCCTGTCCGATGTACAGGTGATCTGCGCTGGCCTCACCGGTCTCCGTGCGGCGGCAGTGCACGGGCGGCCGGTGCGCGAAGTGGCACTTCTTCCCCGTGTACCGCTTCGGCGTTAACTTCTTGCCGCAGCCGCCGAGCAGGACGCCGCAGTAGAAGTCGTCGCGGGTCCGGCCCCGCATGAACCGGTCGAAGTCGTCGTGGTCGTACGGAAGGAACACCGGCCAGTCCGACTCGGCCTGACCGATGACCGCCGTCTGAACCTTGCGGGTGTCTTCTTCGGAGGTGAGCGAGACCATCCTGGCTCCTGGCACGGGCAGCGGCGGCGGTTGGGGCAGGCGGGGTGGCGAGGGTCTTTGCTTAGGGGCGGGGCGAGGGTGGACGTGTACCCGAACAGGCCGTGTGAGTATGCAAATCCAAGGACGTGACACGCCCACACGTCGCCATCGGCCGTGAGGAGTAGTCGCGGTTCGGGGGGGCCTGAGCCGTGTTTGTCCCGGCGGTCGTGTGAGGACGTCCATCGCCGGGACACCGGGTTAGTGGAGGTCGGGTCCGCCCGCCTCGGCTATCTCGTCGAGCAGGCTGATCTTCTCGTCGGCGTTGTCCGGGACGTCCTGGTCGCTGTCGGAAAACGATCCGAATTCCTCCTCGTCAGCAAGGTGCGGGTACTTGTCCAGGAGGAACCGCCGCCGATATGCCATGTCGGCGGCGTCGACGATCCCCTCCAGAGTGGCCCAGTTGAGGGTGCCTCCCACGACGATCCCGAATGCGGGTACGGCCTTGCCGAGTCCCTTCTTGGTGAGACGGAAGCCGAACGCCTTCGCGAACTGCTGGGAAACCTTGGTGACGACCGCGTCGTTCAGAACGTCCCATGCCTTGCCGCGGAAGAGTGCCTGGGTGAGCCGCGAGATGTCCGCCATCGCGGCGTTCTTGGCGGTGGCCGAACTCGCCGTCCCGACGTTGACGACGGACAGGACGAAGAGCTTCTCGGCAGGCTCTTCGGGGTCGTAGCCGTAGAACAGCGAGACATGGCCGACGGCGCGGGACGCGAGTCCGAGTACGGCTGCGGTATCGGCGGCGAAAGCGCCCGCGATCGCACCTCCGGAAGGCGCTGCCGCAGCGCCGGCGGAGGCGGCGATGACGAGCTCTCCTCCGGAGATCACCAGCCCCGCACCCGCTCCCGAGAGCGCCGCGGCGGCCGGGTAGTACCAGCTCGCCGCCCGTCCGCGGACTGCGTCGACCTGTTCGAGATCGAGGCGGCGCAGGTCGCGCAGCGAGGCGACGTCGTGCCCGCGCTTCGTGTGGAGCGCAACCACGCGCTTGGACGAGAGGCCCGCACGCGCGGCCCGCCCCACCGTCTGGCGTATGGACTGAAAGGCAGTGCCGCTCCAGTCCGGGAGGGCGTCGGCGGCTCCGCGCGCCCCGGCCCCGACCTTTTGAGCGCCCTTGGCGACGGCCTGCTGCCCCCGTGAGACCGCCGACTTGGCCCGTGGGTGGTTCTCCAGTTGCTTCGCGGCACGCTTGCCGAGGGCCGCGAAGCCGTTGGCGACTTGATCGCCGGCGTTGCTCATCCCTCGCGACAGTGGGCGGCCCTTGAACTGCTGGACGGCCTGCCACGCCGCGAACTCGTACTCCGAGGGAAGTCGATCGGGCTGCTGCGGGTTGCTCATGGTCCCCCCCTGGGACGTGGATTGATGCACGAGTGGGTGACGCGCCAGGTCAGGTCGTCGAGAGCTGTCAGGCAGGGTGGCGGGGGCCGTGGCCTGGGGGCGGTGTGAGGGTGGAGGTGTAGTTCTCGCCGTCCACCAAGGGGTTGTCGAGAGTGAGCCCGGCGGCAGCCATGCGGTCGTACTCGGCGAGGATCAGTTCCTTGGTGCGGTACGAGCCGTACTTGGCCTCGTCTTTGCGGCGGACGATGGGGAAGGTGTCGAGGATGTAGTCGGCGTCTTCGCGGGAGATTCCGTAGAGGTGGAAGAAGAGGGCGTCGAGTTCGGTGCGGATGAGCTGGCGGCGGTCCTCGTCCCATCGGAAGGGGCTGCCGTGGTCGCCGAGTTCGGTCGCGAAGGGCCGCATGTCGTGGGAGGTGTAGACGAGTTCGACTACTCTCCTAGTGACGAATGCCCGGTGAGTGGCGAGCTGAGATGGACTCAGTACCGGAAACTGGTTTACGTAGAAGAAGTTGAAGTTCGTGCCCCCGATCTTCAGCCGCGCGACGTAGTCCAGAACGTATGCCGAGAGATTCGCCAGCAAAGACGGCAGTAGGTCGTTTTGGGCGCTGCTGAATCGCATCACAGGGGCGCTGTTCCCGACCGCTACGACTGGCAGTGGATAGGGTGTGAAACTGCGCTCGTTGGTGGGGGCCGTGATGGATGAGAAGGCGATCATCCATCCGTTGGTAAACTGCGGGACCTCGTGCTCGGCGACCCATGCGCTGGGCAGCGGAACGAAGTCGGGGCGCTCGTACTCTGCCGTAGTGGAGGGTGATGGCTGGTTCAGCCGCTTGGTGGCGGTCGCGCTCCGTGCCACGGATGCCGCACGATGGTTGAAGTACGTGGCCATCATGCCCTGGTACAGCGGCAACATTTTCGCCGCACCCTTACTGAGGATGTTGCCGGTCAGCTGCCAACCGTCGGCCTCCAGCTCCTCCCGGGCATGGAAGAGGTGGGATTGATGAGACATGTCGAACATGCGCAGGAACGACAGGCCCCACGGGTTTCCTGTCGAGTCGCCTTCCTTTATGAGAACTGGAACACGTCGATAGATGGCAATCGTGATTTCGGCATCTCTGCGAGACCTGAAGACGGGGAGTGTCCCGGTGTTTGGATTGAGAAGCTCGATCTCCTCCGCCGTTAGCTCGAACGCCTTCTCCACGTCGTCCAGTTCGGCGGGGTCAAGGAGGAAGAAGGCGAACCTCGCTGCTGTTTCACGCAACGCACGACCGGTGAAGGACAGGATGCTGAACTTCATACGGGAGTCGACGGCCGGGAAGAGGCCCGCGCGGTTCTCGAAGTCGTACAGCATCGCGATTGACCCGCTGCGCACCAGGTCCTTGGAGAAGTATTGCGTCCGCGCATCCGTAACGATCCCCGTCGGGACGATCATCCCTGCTCGCCCCTTCGGTCCGAGCAGGATGCGATCTGTCTCCGCAAAGACTGCGTAAACGTTGATATTTCCTTTTCCGGTGAGAGGAACTCGGCCCGAACGTCGCAGGAAGTGGCTTTCCGCGTACACGGCCCGTTTGGCCGCTGCGTGTTCGTTGTAGAGGGGAAGTGTTTCGGCTGAATCCTTGAGCTTGGCGATCAGCTTCTTCCGAGTATCCGCCTTGGAGGCCGCTGCGATAGTAGGAGCACGCTGAGCGAAGAATTCTTGTTCCTTAAGCTCGACGCTCTCCCACGGCGGGTTCCCCACAACAGAGTCGAAGCCGCCCGTCCAACCGGTCGCCGGCGACACGCCCTGGCCGCTCTCCGGGACGGAGAAGACCTCGGGGAACTCCAGGTGCCAGTGGAAGAAGTTGTACTGGTCGCGCAGACGCTCGATCTCGATGCGGGTCTCCGCAGCTACGCCTCCGTCACTCGGGTCCTCCAGTGCCTTGAACACCGACTGAGTCACCGCGCGCGGAGCCTCCGGCGTCTTCAGCCACACAAATGCCGCGCACCAGGCGTCGGCAACCCGCCGGGCACGCTTGTACGCCGAGGAGCCGGCCCACTCCTCGTACGCCTCCTCCTGGCGGCGCACGTCCGCCAACTCTTCCGCCTGAGCCAGCGTGATGGACCGAAGCCCGCTGGCGAAGACGGTGTTGGCGACCTGGACCGCCTCGTCGCCGATGTCGAAGAGGCTGCCTTGTCCGACGCGTTCCTGCTGGTTGATCTTCTCCAGTGCCTTCGCGTGCTTCTTGTCGTCGCCCTCGGTGGCGATGAAGGCGTCGTCGGGAATCCCGTCCCGCAGCAGCTTCGGCGTCGCCCCGATCAACCCGTTGCCGTGCTTTACATGCGCGTCAAGGAAACCGAGCGGCTTGCCCGGCTCCAACGCCTCAAGCCACAGCGACACCTTGGCCAGCTCCACAGCCATCGGGTTGAGGTCCACGCCGTAGATGCACCGGCCGACGACCTCATGCAGCGCATGCCGCACCGCACCCAGCGTCGGCTCAGGGTTCCGCTCCCGTACCGCCGCCACCTGCTTGGCGATACGCCTGGCCGCAGCCACCAGGAAGTGCCCCGAGCCGCACGCCGGGTCGCACACCGTAAGCGACAGCAACGCATCCACGATCGAGTCCGCCGGGTCAGCCGCGCCCGACTTCGACGCCGCTTCCTCGCCCCGCTTCACCGCGTCCCGTATCACCGGGTCCAGAGTCGAGTCCAACAAGCACTCGATGAGCGAGGACGGGGTGTAGTAACTACCCGTCGTCTTACGGGTGTTGCCATCAACCTCGACCAGCGTGAACGTACGGTCGGCGGTGCTGTGCTTCGGCTCCAGCTCCAGCAAGGACTCGTACACGGAGCCCAGTTCCTCCGCGTCCAGATGCCGATAGTCGATCGCCCGCCAACGGCCCGAGCTGCCGTCCCGCACCTGCGACAAGTGCCGTACGGCCGTCAGCAGAGCCTCGTTGGAAAGCTTCAGGCCGCGCAGCGGGGCGTCGGCGTCCGTGTCGTTGAAGAGGCCGCCGAGGCCGGGCAGGCCCAGCTCGGGGCGGCCCGTCTCATCGCCGAGGGCGTCCAGGACGATGCGCAGGGCCTCGTACAGGTCGCCGTGGGCCGTACCCCGCCGCTTCCTGGCGTGGGCGCGCAGGCGGGACGACGAGAAGTACGCCTCGTACCGCTCGCGGGCCTGCGGGTCCGCCTTCGGCGACAGCAGCGCGTCGCGGTCCTCGGCCACGAAGACGAACAGCAGCCGGTACACGAGCCGCAGCAGCGCGGCCTGAAGGGACTTCGGGCGGACGTCGTCGCGCAGGGCCGTGTTCTCCGGGTGCCGCAGGAAGCCCGTACCCAGCGCGGTGATCGCGTCCTGGACGCCCTTGCGGAGCTGGTCCAGCGCCCGCGTCCCCGACGCGATCGCCTCCGTACGCCACTTCTCCAGCCGGCATGCGGACGGCGCCGCGTCCTCCGCCACCTCGAACCGCGACACGTGCAGCACCCGGTACAGCAGCACGAACTCGCTGAACAGCTCGCCGTCGAGGATCGACTCCAGGTCAAACTCCACGTACGACGCCGTGGCGAGCGCGCTGGAGTCGCGCAGCAGCCGTACCTGACGACCGTTCGTCAGGACGCCCCACAGGTGGGCCTCCGTGCGGTTCAGACACTCCTGGAGCATCGACTGCGGCGGGACCGTGCCCGCGCCTCCGGGACGCTTGTCGAGGTCCGCGTTCCAGGCCGTCTGGTGGATGAGCGCGTGCCGCCAACGGTGGGAGACCGGGAACTTCTTCTCCGCGTCCGAGTCGGCGGTGATGCCCCCCGGGCCGACCTGCGTCAGCGGTCCGAAGCCCAGCTCCCGCCAGAGCGGGGCCATCCAGTCGGCCTCGGCGCGGCCCGTCGGGTCGGCCGCCGGAAGGCCCGTCTCCCGGTCCTCGGGCAGATGCTTGCGCAGGTCACGCCAGAGCGGCTTCAGGTACTCCCAGCTGCGCTCCGCCTCGTCACGTACCGAACGGGACGACGGCAGGCCGTAGTCGGCCGGCTTCGAGCCGGGGACGTCCTTGCCCTCGGAGATCCGCACAAGCATGTCGGCGGGCAGCAGCCCCCCGACCGTGTGGACGGCGGTGAACACCTGGTTGCGGGTGACTGCGGACATCAGGCGGACACTCCAGGAGCAACGGTCGGGGCAGCGGCAGGGGCGGCGGGCAGGTACACGTACGCACCGAGAATGTCGGCGGGCTTCTGCACGGTGACGGACAGGCCTCGGACGATCTCGCCGGACGCCTGGCGCACCCGGCGATGCGAGGCGTCCAGCTCGGTGGCCAGCTCCTCGCCGTACGTCTCCAGATGGCCGTACACATCGGGGAGTTGGGAGAGCAGGCGCGTCATCGTGCGCTCGGCGTAGTGGCGGTCCGTACTTTCCGACGCCGTCGCGTCGAGCAGGTCCCGCGCCCGCTCCGGCGGCAGCCACTCCGCCTTCCTGGCCGAGCCCTCGAAGGCGATCAGCCGGGCGTCCTCCGCGACGAGCTGCTTCTCGCCGCTGCGGGAGGGCAGCGTGAGGTGGAAGCGGAAGCGGACGAGGAGGAGGGTGGTGAGGGTGCCTACCGCGTCCGTCGTCACCACGCCGCAGCGTCGCGCCGGGCGGGCGCCGTCCGCCTGGGTGTCCAGGGCGGCGTTCAGGACGTGGGAGGCGAGGGCGCCCACGACCGGGTCCGTCCGCACCAGCGCCGCCTCACCCCGCGCCACCGCCGGATCCGTACGGAACGGGATCGCGCGGTCCTTTTCGATCACCTCCGCCCCCACCACCGGCGCGAGCGCGTCCCGCAAACCGATGGGTGTGCCGCCCACCTGGGCCGTGAAGTCCTCGCCGTCGCCGCGGAGCACCGCGCCGAGGGCGCCCAGTGACTCCCGTACGAACGTGTCGATCTCGCCCGCGCCGCCCAGTGCCTCGCGGACCGCCGCGACCTCGCGGGCCACCTCCTGCGGGCGCACGGAACGCTGCGCGAACCGTGAACGCGACGCCTTCTCGCGTTCGGCGGCCGAGTTCCAGTCGCTGTCCAGCTTCGCCGTGCTCACCTTGAACGCGTCCGCGCTGAACAGGGCGTCCTGGTCCTCGCGGCCGCGCATCAGCAGCCACTCGACGATCGCGTCCGTGACGCCCGTCGACAGTTCGTCGGGTACGGAGACGGAGATGCCGAGGTCCTTCTTGATCTGGCGGTGCTTCTTGATGAGGACTTCGAGGACCTTGCCGTCGATGCCGTTGTCGTCGCCGTACAGGGTGATGACGCGGACCTGGTCCTTGCGCTGGCCGTAGCGGTCGACGCGGCCCTCGCGCTGGTCGTGGCGGGTCGGGTTCCACGCCAGGTCGTAGTGGACGACGGCGTCGAAGTGGTGTTGGAGGTTCACGCCCTCCGACAGACAGTCCGTCGCGATCAGGACGCGGCGGGCCGCGGCGTCCTCGCCGGCCTCCTCGGCGAGCTTCTCGATGCGCTCCAGGCGCTGCTGCGGGGAGAGCGTGCCGGTGACCGCCTTCACGACGGTCTTCGCGCCGAGCGGGCCGCGCCTGCCGGAGTCCTTGTCGTTCTCCAACTGCTCGGCGAGGTACTCGGCAGTCGGGATGTAGCGACAGAACACGATCGGGTTATGGCCGTCCGCGAGCAGCGCCTTGAGGTGCTTGATCAGCGCCTTGAGCTTCAGGTCCTTGGACGGGCCTTCCAACTCTGCCGCGATGTCCGCGAGTTCGCCGAGGTAGGAGCGTGGGTCCTCGGTCCCCTCAGTCGTCTCCGCACCCGGTGCGACGTCCATGCCCTCCATCGCGTCACTGTCGGCCGCGTCGCTGTTGAGAGGGGCGCCCAGCTTGTCGGCCTCCTCCGCCGACGCGGCGATCGCCGCCGCCGAGCGGGTGCGTAGCGTCTGCGCGGCGGCGCGGGGGGACGACACCAGGGAGCGGAGTAGCGCGATCGCCGACCACCAGGCGATACGCGCTTCCCGCTTGCCCTGGCTGCCCGCCTGCTCGACGCGCTCACTCGCGTACGCGATCGCGTCGTCGAGCAGGGCCCGGTACTCCGGCGACAGTTTGTACGTCTCGTCCTTGAAGTAGCGGTCCGAGGGGAACGCCGTCCGCTCCGCGAGGGAGTCGTCGCTGAGGCCGTCCTCCTTGGTGAGGTACTGGCGTACGTCCGCCCGCTTGCGTGCCACGAAGTGCTGAGCGAGGAGCTTGCGGCCCGACTCCGAATCCAGGCTCACATGGGCCAGTTCGGGCTTGACCAGGCCCAGCAGGTTGCGGAACGCGGACTCCTTGCCGCTGTGCGGGGTGGCCGTCACCAGCAGCAGGTGCCGGGACTCGTCCGCGGCGACGCGGCGCAGCAACTCGTAGCGGAGCTGGTTCTGCGACGCCGTCGAGGTGTCGTCGGCGACCACGCAGGTGTGCGCCTCGTCGACGATCACCAGGTCGGGGCAGTGGCGTACGAAGTCGTCGCGGTGGCGCGGGGACTTGATGAAGTCCGTCGAGACGATCACGTGCGGGTACTTGTCGAAGAGGGACTGGCCAAGGTCCAGGCCCCGTTCGAGGCGCGAGACCGTCGAGGACAGGACCAGCTCCGCGTCGATGCCGAACTTGGTGCGCAGCTCCTGCTGCCACTGCTCGGCGAGCGCGGGGGAGCAGAGCACGGCCAGGCCCGTCGCCTCGCCCTGCGCGAGGAGTTCACTCGCGACCAGGCCCGCCTCGATGGTCTTGCCGATGCCGACGTCGTCGGAGATCAGCATCCGTACCGTCTTCTGCCGCAGGGCCATCAGCAGAGGAACCAGCTGATACGCGCGCGGCTCCACCGCGATGCCGGCCAGCGAGCGGAACGGTCCCGCGCCCGAGCGGAAGCCGACGCGCAGCGCCGTACGCAGCAGGCCCGCCGCCCGCTGGTCACCGAGGTCGCTCGGCTCCGGCGGGGCGAACTTCGCCTCGTCCACCGTCTCGAACGCCGGGAACACGGCGGCGATGTCGTCGTCCGAGCCACCCAGCGGACGCAGGACGAGCAGGTCGGGCTTGCTCTCGGGGAGCACCACCCATTCGCGGCCGCGGGCCTTCACCAGGGAACCAGCGGAGTACGTGAGTGCCATGTGAGTCTTCAAGTCCTCTGGATGGGCGGTCAGTTGGCGGCCGGAGAGCCGAAGTAACGGGCGTTGGCGGCGGCGACGGCGTCCCAGTCGGCGCCGTGCGCGAAGCGGATCACGTCCCAGCGGGCGTTGAACAGACGGTCTTCGGCGTCCTCGTCCCGGGAGCTGTCCTGCTCCTTGTCCGGGGAGTCCACGAAGACGGCCACGTTCACGCCGGGCAGGCGGTACACGTAGTCGGGGGTGGCCATCGCCTCGGTGAGGAACGAGCCCGGCTCGTCCGGCAGGCGCAGGCCGCGCGCCTTCGCCCAGCCCAGGAAGTCGCCCTGCGCGGCCAGCTCGGCCGCCGATGCCGCCTCGGCCGATGCCTCGACGGCCGCCCGGACCGCCGTCCCGACCGCTGCCTCGACCGGCGTCGGCCCGGCTGCGGAGGAGGACGGGGCGAGCAGCCGCCGGTACTGCTCCGAGCGCGACTCGCCCCGCGACTCCCGCCGGGCTGTCGCCGACGCCAGCCGCACCAGCAGGTCCCGCACCGAGTGGCGGTTGATGAGGGCGTGGTTGAGCTGGTTGCCGTACGTCAGCAGGCACTCGTAGCAGCCGAGCGCGCACGGCCGGTCCGGGTGCGGGCCCCCCAGGTCGGTGCCGTCCGCCTCGAAGTGGCAGATGTCCAGGGCGCGTACGGCCGCCTTCGCCAGGGCGTCCTCCTCCGCCTGGAGTCGGCGCAGCACACCCGCGCCGCCCTCGGCGGCCTCCGTGAACAGGATGCGGCCCCGGGGACCGTCGTCCGGCGGCAGCAGCTCGCTGGACAGCTCGGCGTCCTCCAGCTCGAACGCAGCCTCGATGCCCCGCTCCAGGGCGTACATCAGGGAGAGCGCCACCGGCTCCGGTAGTGGCTCGTCGAGGGTGACGACGAGGATGTTGCGGCGGTCCTCCACGTACGGGATGACCCTCTTCTTGCGGCGTCGCTCGTTGCCGTCCGCTTCGATCACGGGCAGCTCGCTGGAGTCGCCGGACGCCTCGGAGGCGTCCTTGTCGTTCATCCAGCGGCCGTCGGCGAGGTCCAGCCAGTACCCGGCCGGCTCGTCGCTCTTGGCGCGCACCCGGCCGGTGTTGGTGATCCGGACGGTCGCCGAGTCGCCGTACGCCACGTCGGCGAGTGGCGCGCCCGAGGCGTCGGCGACCGACGCGTTAAGACGGCCCTTGCGGGTGCCGTGGTCCTGGAAGCGGTACGACGTCTCCAGCTTGAAGCCGGCGCGGCGCCGCTCCTCCTCGTCGGAGGAGATCCGCTCGCGGCGGGTGGTGTACACGGTGTGCAGGTGCAGCAGGCCGTACGTCGCCGAGCCCAGCGGCTCCTGGCACATGGCGCAGCGGTCCTCCAGCTGCTCCGGATCGTGGTGGTAGCCGCAGCTCGCGCAGCGGCGGGCCTCGCTGGTCGCCAGCTCGCCCGAGGAGTCAGGCGGCAGCTGGATGCGGGTCACCTGGTAGCGGGCGCCCTCGTGGTAGATCAGCGCGCCGGGGCCGAACTCGCGGATCGCGAGGAAGCGCGGCCGCTGGAGGTAGTCGCCGTCCCCGCGGCGGCGGCCGACGGTCGGGATGTACGCGGCGAGTGGGAGCCGCGGGAAGCTGTAGCCGGGCAGGAAGCCCTCGGAGGCGAGATAGCGGTAAGGGTTGAAGTCGGAGAGGACCGACTTGCTGTCGGCGCTCTCGTTCATCAGCAGGTTGAGCTGTGTCTCGGCCTCACGGCGGCGGGCGTTGGCGCGGATACGGTCGCCCTCGGTGAGGCTGTAGTCCAGGCGGCGCCTGTTCTGGATGTACTGGTCGTCGAGCGCGGAGCGGAACAGCTGCCGCCAGCGGTCGAAGGCCCGGTCGAAGCGCGTCGCCACCGTCGCCACCCGGTCCTGGATCCAGTCGTCGTGCCACCAGGTGGTGTCGGCGAAGTCGGGCAGCAGCGGGCCGAGGACGCGCAGGGCCGCGTCGATCGTGCGGCGCCGGGCGCTCTCGTCGAGGGAGGCCGCGAGGATGTCGGGCAGCAGCTCCAGCGCGGGGTTCGGACGGTCACCCGTGTCCGGGTACGACACGTCGAGCACCTCGGGGACGGCACGGCCCAGCTTCAGGCCGGCCTCCGCGATCCAGATGCCCTGGAGGTGGGAGAGGACGAGGTCCTCGTTGGCGAGGTCCAGACGCGGCGGGGCGACGGCGCCCGCGACCATGCGCTCCGAGCGGCGGAAGTAGTACTGGTCGTGGCTGTTTCCCGTCGCGCAGTACGTGGTGACGAGGGCGGGCTGGCCGCTGCGGCCCGCGCGGCCCGAGCGCTGCGCGTAGTTCGCGGGCGTGGGCGGCACGTTGCGCATCATCACCGCGTTGAGCTGGGAGATGTCGACGCCCAGCTCCATCGTCGGGGAGCAGTACAGCAGCTTCAACTCCGCCTTGCGGAAGGCCTCTTCGCGCTGTTCCCGCTCCTCCGGCGACACCTGCGCGGTGTGCTCGCGCGCGAACAGGCCGGACATGGCGCCCGCCGCGTCCTTGTACAGGTCGCGGAAGAAGGTGTTGACGCGCGGGCCGTCGCCGCTCTGGTAGGTGCGGGTCAGCGGGTCGTGCGTGCCCCGCTCGCCCCTGCCCGCCCGCCAGACGAGGGACTGGGCGGCCACCCTGTAGCCCGTGGCGGCAGGGGCGGAGGACCTGCGGTAGCGGCCCGCGCGCTGCGGAGCCTCCGTGACCTCCTTCACCAGGCCCGCCTTGGCCAGGACCTTCAGCAACTCCTCGATGACCAGCTGGAGATCGACCGGGTCGAGCTTCTTGAACGACGTGTCCGCACGCCGCAGGTACTTGCCGAACTTGCCGCGCGCCGACAGGAACAGCGCCGAGCGGTCCATGCCGCGGCCGGACGGGTGCGGATAGGCCGTGCCGACCTTCGGCTTGTCCGCGGCGGACAGCACCCACGGGTCGATCAGCCGCTCCTCGCTCGCCCGCTGGAGCGAGTCGAAGTCGTCACGGAAGTACGAGACGTCGATGGCGAGGGACCGGCGCATCTCGTTGAGCAGCGCCTTCATGACTTCGGCCCGCAGCGCCGGGTCGGCGTCGCGCAGCGCCTCGTGCGTGCCCGTCCACCGGTCCTGCTTGGCCGCCACCCAGTCCAGGTCCTCGTAGCCGATCTCCAGCAGGCCGGTCTGCTCCAGGTTCGGCATCGTGATCCGCCAGCCGCGCTCCAGGTCCAGATAGAGCCGGAAGGCGATCACGTCACGGAGGGTCTTGGCGGCGTTGCGGGCGAGGGAGGGCGGCAGATCGCTCTCGCCGGTGTAGTCGGCCGGCTCGATGGCGAGCGCGCTGGTCACCGACGAGGCCAGTTCCTCGTGGTGGACTCCGTCCTCGCCCGCGTCCAGAGCCGCCCGGTACAGGGCACCGCGCAACTGCGTGATCTGCACGAAGTCGTTGAAGTGACCCGCCTGGAGGGACGCGTCCTGCCGGTTGTCGACGAACGTGAGGAGCTTGCGCGCCTCCTTGTCCAGGGTTTCCTCCGGCACCGACTTCAGCGAGCGCACCACCGACGCCGAGATCAGCGAGGTCGCGGAGGACCGGCCCTCCTGGTCGAGCGTCGCCAGCTTCGCGAAGTCCCGGCCGCGCGTCTGCTCGTACGCGACCCCGCAGTGCAGGCAGAAGAGGAAGGGGGAGGGGACGAACGCGGCCTGGAGTTCGCCGCGACCCTCGTGACCGCGCGGATCGACGGTGACGGCACGAGGCACCCGGTCGCGGTACGACTTCTTCACCACCTCCTGACCCTTGTCGTCCAGCTCCAGCCAGGACTCGGGCAGTCGGCGGTCGTCCACGGCGTACTGGACGTTGGACGGCCACGCGCGTTCGTGGTCGACGTACAGATAGCCGTCGCCCTGCCGGCCGCCCGTCGCGGAGGTGTCCCGGCGCGCCTCGTACCGGATCTCGCCGTCCTTCTCGGTCCGCCACACCGTCAGATACTCCTGACCGCACTCCCTGCAGAACGCCAGCGGCATCAGCAACTTGCCGTCACTGCCCGGCTGTTCGAGCTGGTACGAGCGGGTGAGGTGGCGCGTGAGCTTGTCCTCCAGGGTGACGTACACGGTGTCACCCTTGGAGAGGAACTGGTGAAGCCGGAACGCGAACAGCGGCCGCTCGGTCACCGGGTGCCGCGCCTGCGAACCGGCCTCCAGCGTGGCGCGGATCGCGTCGGCGCACTGGTCCTCGGCGGCACCGGTCCGCTCGTGCAGCTCCCTCGCCGCGACCTCGATCTTGGTGGGCTGCTGCCGGATCAGCCGACCGGTGGCCTCGTCGGTGGCCAGGCCGAAACGTGTCTCGATCCAGCGGGCCAGCGGGTCACGCACCAGATCGTCGTACGCGCGCGGCGGGGCGGGGGAGTTGAGACGCTCGGCGGGAACGGCGTCGGGTGTGTCGTGGGTCGCGCGGACCAGGGTCTCGCCGATGACGTGATCCGGGCGCACCGGCGTACCGAACAGGGTGCTCGCCACCCCGGCGACGACCTTCTTCTGGTCGTCGAGCGTGCCCTCGGTCGACATGGTGGCCGACGTGCCGATGCACTGCAGGTCCTGCGCCTGGCAGGCCTCGCGGACACGGCGGATCAGCAGGGCGACGTCGGCGCCCTGCCTGCCCCGGTATGTGTGCAACTCGTCGAAGACCAGGAACTCCAGGCCCCGGGCCATCTTGATGAGACTTGCCCGGTCGGCGGGGCGGGTCAGCATCAGTTCCAGCATCACGTAGTTGGTGAGCAGGATGTCCGGCGGGTTGTCCCGGATCTCCTTGCGCTTCTCGTCGTCCTCCTGGCCCGTGTACCGGGCGAAGGTGACGGGCTCGCGGCCGGCGCCGTAGCCGTCGCGCAGATACTTCTCCAGCTCCTTGAGCTGGCTGTTGGCGAGCGCGTTCATCGGGTAGACGATGATCGCCCGCACCCTCTTGGCGGCGTTCGGCCCCTCCGCGTCCCGCTGGTGGAGCACCTTGTTCACGATCGGGACGATGTACGCGAGCGACTTGCCGGACCCGGTGCCCGTCGTCAGGACGTAGGACGCACCGGACGCGGCGGCGTCGATGGCCTCGCGCTGGTGCTGGTGGAGCGTCAGCGGACGGCCGTCGGGGACCGTGCCGCCCTCGGTCTTCCTCGCCTGGAAGATTCGGGCGCACTCGTCGTGCAGGACCTTCTGCCCGGCGAGCTCGACCACTGTGCCGCCGCCCTGGAAGAACGGGTTGAGCGACAGCCACGGGTCGGGCCACTGCGACTTGCTGTTCAGGTCGTTCTCGACGAACGCCGCGATACGGTCGTCGCGGATGACGGTGCCGCCCTCGGTGAAGGAGCGGTAGTCCCTGATGAGCGTGCGGTGGACGCCGAAGACATCCATGCCCGCGCCCGAGGCGGTGACCGACATCGGCTCCGGCTTCGGGGCGCTGGCCTGCCGTGCGGAGGCCTGGGCCGCGGGATCGCGCAGCGGACGGGTCGGGTCCAGGGCGCCCCAGTGCGGCAGCCGTGGGATGTCCCCGTCCTGCCCGGCAAGCGGCAGCAGCGCGTCGCGTACGGCCACGGCGTCCGCGGGACGGGCCGCCGGGTCCTTGGCGAGCAGCCGGTCGACGAGCCGTGCGAGCTCGGTGGGGATCTCGCTGCGGATGAGGGTGAGGGGCGTCGGTTCTTCGCGCGTGTGCTTGGCGGCGAGGTCGAAAGGTGACTCGCTGGTGAACGGCGGTACGCCCACCAGCATTTCGTAGAGCACACATCCGAGGGCGTACAGATCGGCGGCCTGCGTGACCTGCTTGGCCTCGAACTGCTCAGGAGCCATGTAGCGAGCGGTGCCCACGCTGACGCCGGTGCTGGTCAGCCGGGTGTCATCGGGGTCGTCGACGATGCGCCCCATGCCGAAGTCGAGGACCTTGACCGTGCCGCCCTGGGTCAGCATGACGTTGGCGGGCTTGAGGTCGCGGTGGACGACGTCGGCGGCGTGCGCGGCGGCGAGACCGGACGCGATCTGGGCGCCGATGGCCGCGGCCCAGGTGACCGGGAGCTGCCGTTCCTCCGCGATGAGGTCACGCAGCGTCTCGCCGTGCAGGAACTCCATCGCGAGGTAGGGCAGGCCGTCCTGGTCCCCGGCCACCCCGCCGGCGACGATGCGCGTGAGATTGGGGTCGTCGAGGCGACGCATGATGCGCACCTCGCGGGCGAAACGCTCGGTGGCCTTGGGGTCGGCGCCGGTGTCGATCCGCGTGCCCGTGCGGCGGCGCAGGATGGTCTTGACGGCGACCGTGCGCTCAGGGGTGCCCTCGGCGGCCTGGAGGTCCTCGGCCCGGTGAACCTCACCCATGTTGCCCTTGCCGATGACATGCCCGATGCGGAACCTGCCGTCCAGCAGCTCCTGGCTCACTGCAGCTCCCCTCGTCCTGTGCCGTCTCGTTCCTGCCCCCGCGCGCGAGGGTAGGGAAACGGAACGTGCCCCCTGCATGCGTTGCCGCACCGCTCATCGTGGCAGAGCGGGAGTGCGGTGTCCGCAACCGTACACGAAGTGACGGAAGTGAAGAAGGCTTTCTGCGCGTTGACATTGTCAACGCATCGCCCTGTGTGAATGGCGTGATGGGGGAGGGGCGGGCTGCCAGGGTCCGGCGTGAACTCCATCTCGCGTACGAGGGGGAACGGAGCCGCCTCTCTATCCGCCATGCCGCCGCCTCCCAGCAGCGATACTGGATGCATGGACCCGACGATCACCGCCCCCCGCGCCGAGGTGCTGCGAGACCGCTACCGCAGCCGACTGCCCGAACGTTTGCAGGAACTGGCCGGCCCCGTCGAGGGCAACGTGGACCTGCCGCTCCACATCGTCTGGTCCGGGCGGACGAGCTACAGCCTGGACCGTCCGAAGTCCCGCATGACGCTCTACAGGACCGTCCTTGCCGAAGGACTGAGTGAGGACCTGGTGACCCTCCTGAACCACCGGCTGCTCGCCGAGCAGTGGCCCGTGCTGCGGCGCTTGATCAGTCCCTACATCCGCGAGGTCTGGGAGGACGCTTTCCCAGCGCTGCTCCGCACCGCTCCGGCCGACACGACTGCCGCGTGAAGCTCACCCCGCTCCACGAGCGTCTCCTCGCCGACATCCTCGACCTCGGCTCCCCCTATCCTCTCGTCCTCACCGGTGGATACGCCGTGCAGGCCCACGGCCTGGTCGAACGCTTCAGCCGTGACCTCGACGTCGCCACCGAGAACCCCGCTCCGATGCAGGAGATCGTCGCCTCACTCACAGCAGGTCTCCGCGGGCGCGGATGGCGGACGACGCACGTCCAGACCGACCCGCTCAGCGGCCGGTTCCTCGTCACCGATCCGGACACCGGCGAGGAATGCGAGGTCGACGTCCTCAAGGAGGCGTTCTGGGCTCCGCCCGCCCAGACCCCTTACGGCCCCGTTCTTTCCCTCGACGACGTGATCGGCACCAAGGTCCGTGCCCTCGCCGACCGCGGCACCGTCCGCGACCTCATCGACGTCCAGGCTGCCTCCCGCCACCGCTCCACCGCCGACCTCGAATCCCTGGGCCGCCGTCGCGCCCACGACGAGTTCAGCCTCGAAGACCTCCGGGACCGGCTTATCGGCGCGGACTGGTACGAGGATGAGGACTACACCGCGTACGGGCTCACCTCCCGGCAGATCGATGAACTCAAGGCGTGGGCGCTGGAGTGGGCGGAGGATCTGGGTGCGCGGATCCATGACGAGAACGCCTGAGGCGGTCATCGCTTCCATCCCCTCGAAGCCCGAGACTGCTACGGCCTGAGCGCGGCGGCCCGCCGCCCCCTTCCGGGAGTGGCGGGCCGCCGTGTGTGAAAGCCCGGGCTCAGGAGAGCTGGGTGGGAACCGGGCGGTTCCTGTCGAGTGAGGCGACACCGCCCGGAGTGAGTGCCTCGGTGAAGAGCTGTACGTCGGCCACCTTGCCGCTGGCGTACTCCCCGTAGCGACCCTCAGCGATCCTGCGCCCGATCTGCAGCGGCCCGTTCGCGTTCCAGACCGTGCCCTCGTAGGAGGCGGTGGCGGCCAGGTCGTCGTTGACGTAGAGACGCAACTGCTGGGTGTCGGCGTCGAAGACACCGACGAGGTGGAACCAGGTGTTGGTCTTCGGGATCTGTGCCCCCGTGGTGGGTCCGTAGGCGCTGGTGAACTTGCCGCCGGTGTCGTCCGCGTGGGCGTGGCCGAAGGCGAAGGCGTGTGCGCCGCTGGAGTAGTACAGCTGGAGGCCGTTGGCGCTGGTGCCGGACTGCGAGACGAAGGTTGAGTTCGCGGTCAGGCTGCTGAGGTCGGCCCAGGCCGAGACGGTGTAGCTGCGGCTGGTGTCGAGCACGGGGCCCGCGGTCGCGGCGTATCCGGTGCTGCCGTTGAGGGCGAGCGCGCTGCCCCGGGCGGCGTCGGCGGCCACGGTGGCGCCACCGTTCAGGGTGAGGCCCTTGGCCGGGCGGATGCTGTCCGCGGGGCCGTCCAGCTTCCACCAGTCGCTCGGCTGGTGGACGTGACCGATGCTCACCGGGGCGGTGAACTGTGCGAGGCCGCCCTCGGCCGCGGCGCCCGGGTACTCGATCATCCGGCCGGAGCGGGAGGCGGCGTACAGCGCAGGGAAGCCGGTGCCCTGCACGTCGCCCGGAGAGGCGGCGGTGGGGGAGTCCTGCTCGCCCACGCCGACCGGGAGCACCCGCTGGGCGGCGGGCAGTTCATTGCCGTTCGTGGCGGCCCACTTCTGGTCGGCGAGGCAGCGGCCGGACTGGGGGTTCTTGAGCGTGCCCGGGTACGGGCCGGGGACCCACTCCTGGGAGCCGGTGTTGTTGCACTGGTAGAGCTGCACCAGGGTGCCGTTGTCGGTGTCGCCCTTAGCAAGCGATGTAGTACGACATCTCTTCGGGCCGGCTGACGCTGCGGCGGGCGAGAACCCAGTGCCGGCGGTCCTCGCGGTGCCAGGGCCTGACCTCGACGCGGGCCCAGTCGAAGATCCGCCGGCCGTGGGCGCCCGCGCCGCAAGAACGGCGCTTCCACTTCTGCGCTGTGCTACCTCTCGGATGCGCCACTGCGCCGGCGGGTGACGGCGGCAACCAACAAGGTGGAGTCGTTCAACCGGTTCTTCCAGTGGATCGGCTTCGGCAATCGCGGCGTCATCGCCGACAACGACCCCATCGAGCAGGAGAAGGCGATGAAGTTCAACGCCCTGCTCACGAACGCGGTGATCTTCCACAATGCCCTGGACATCGCGGAGATCGCCCGTCAGCTACTGGAGGAAGGGTGGGAGATCGCCCCGGAGGACCTGGCCCACATCTCGCCGTACCTGACCGAGCACATCAACCGGTTCG
Organism: Streptomyces sp. DF42; assembly: GCF_058267695.1. Classification (NCBI taxonomy): domain Bacteria; kingdom Bacillati; phylum Actinomycetota; class Actinomycetes; order Kitasatosporales; family Streptomycetaceae; genus Streptomyces; species Streptomyces sp. DF42. The sequence goes on from NZ_CM177859.1 coordinate 9,090,403, forward strand.
GCGAGTATTCCACGCACGAACTCGGCATCCAGCCCGACGCATACGACCCGAAACTCGACGTCGACTTCACCCCGCTGCGCGAGCAGGACCTGACCGCCGTCGGCCTCGACCAGGCCGCCTGACGGTGACGTGCCTTCAGCGACGCAGGACGCTGACGCCTCCCTGCCCGGGATCGGGGCGTCCTCGCATCCTGAGCCTCCGGCGCCCGCCGGCGCCGGAGGGTTGGTCATCCAGCAGCGATGACGTTCAGGTAGCCCATCATTCCGGTGTCCTCGTGTCCGGTGATGTGGCAGTGGAAGAACCATTTCCCGGTGAAGTCGGTGAAGCGGATCCGGATCACCACTTTTCCGGGCTTTCCGTTGACTGCGTGGGGGACGCTCACGACGTCCATGTAGTCGGCACGGGGCTGGGCGACGCCGTTCACGCTGAGGACCTGGAACGGCGCGACGTGGAGATGGAACGGATGATTCTGGTGAGCCGTGTTCGTGAGCGTCCATTCTTCGACCGTTCCGAGGGTGGCCGGTTCCGCGAAAGTCGGCTTCGTGTGGTCGAACAGCTTGCCGTTGATCCAGAAGTGGTTGCCGGCGTCGTCGTTCAGGACGATGCTTCGGGATCGGGCGATGGGTTCTTTGGACAGATCGGGGTGGGATCCGGGAAGCGGCCCGGCGATCTGGGGCGAGGTGGCCATGCCGGCCCGTCCTGCGGTGGCAGCCGGCCCCGCATTCCCGCTGTCCTTCTGGACGTTGACCTTCATGAGGGTGGTGTCGGGGTATTCGTCGCCGGCACCGTTGAAGGGGTCGGGCCCGGTCTTGTGGTCGAGGGTTCTGAGCCAGGTCGATCCGGTGGCTCCGGCGGTCACCAGGACGTCGAAGCGTCTGCCGGGCGGCATCAGAAGGTGTTTGGCCCGGGCCGGCGCCGCGGCGGGAATCCCGTCCTGGTTGACCACGGTGAAGGTGCCGCCGTCGAGCTGGAGGTCGTAGGCGATGGCGTAGCCCTCGTTGGCGATGCGCCACAACTGGGTTTCCCCGGCCTTCATGGTCAGCGTGGGCTGGTATTGGCCGTTGACCAGCCGGACCGTCGGCGATGCGGGCTCGAGGACCCCGTCGGGGTAGACGATCGAGCTGGATGAGTTGATCTGGGTGTCCTTGAGCGCCAAGGTGCGAGCGGTGATCCCGCGGTAGGCCGGTGGCAGAGTTTCGCGGCTGTCCCCGACGATGATGGTTCCCGACAGCCCCGCCCCGATCTGGCTCTCAGTTCCATTGCAGCGAACGTTCGCGGGTGCGGGGCTCATCGTCATCCCCGGCATCGGACGGCCGTTCCCGTCGCACATCTCGTGGTCGTGGTACCAGTACGTTCCGGGTTCCTGGTTGGCGGGAATTAGGTCTGAATCTGCCCCGGCTTGACGGACAGGTCTATGTTGTCCGCGCTTCCCTTCGGGGACAGGTGCATCCCGTGGTAGTGCATGTTGGTGGACGTGCCGAGATGATTGGCCAGTTTCAAGGTGACACGCTGGCCTGGAACCACATGGAGGGTCGGCCCGACGAGACTCCCGTTATAGGTCTCCGCGAGGACCTTCTTGTCCGAGATCATCACCTCTTGCTGAACCGCCGTCAGCTGGACGTTGAGATCCTTCGGGGTCGCCGGGTTGAGGTCGGGCGGTTCCACCAGCGCAGCGCCGGGAACCATGCCGGCCGCCTGCTCTTTGGTCGTCCGCAGCAACTCTCCCTTGGGCGGCGCGGGCGGCAGTCCGGTAAACGCCGGATCTGGCGCTCCGGTAGCCGCCGAGTGCGAGTGCGAGTGCGAGTGCGGCTCTGCGCTCTGGCAGCCTGCGAGGCAGACGGACAAGAGAGCGGCCCCGACAGCGACTGCTCCGAGGCGGGTAACACGCGATCGAGGCGCGGTCGAACGTGCGGACAAAGGCTTTCCTCACTCGGCGGCGGAGCAGATGCGCTCCTCCTGAACGGGAAGAACATTGAGACCCCGAATCGGGCGCCCGGCCTTCGTGGCGGTGGCCCTTCCTGACCGTGGCCTTCCCAGGGGTTCTTCTGGGGAGTCCCCGGGGCCTGGAAGAAGGGCTGTAGGGCCCCTCATGGCGTGGTCGTCCTGGAGTCGGATTCAAGACTCGGACAGGAGACGGTGGAAAGGGATCCGACACCTGGCCGGAACCACCCCGCCGATCGGCGGGGATGAAGCGGAAGATCGGCGGATGTCCTGCCGCCCCGTCACGCATCGAAGCTGGAGTTGCACGAAGCGAAAGGAGCATCATCGTCATGCTGCACGGCCTGCGCAGCTACGCCCGCACGTTCGCCCCGCTGGCCGCCCGCCTCGCCGGCAGCCACCGGATCCTCGCCGTGGACGCCCGCGGGCGGGGGGACAGCGACTGGGACCCGCAGGGCGAGTACTACACCTCCGCGTACGTCAGCGATCTGGAGCAGTTCGCCGACCGACTGGGCGTGGAGCGCTTCATCCTGCTGGGCCACTCGATGGGCGGTACCACTTCCTACGTCTACGCGGCCCGCCACCCCGATCGGGTCACCGCGCTGATCGTCGAGGACATCGGCCCCGGCTCGTCGATCTCCGGGGAGGGAGCCGAGCGCATCAAGCGCGAAATGGGCGCCACCCCTGCGGAGTTCCCCCACTTCGAAGCCGCTCGTACCTACTGGCGCACGCTCCGTCCCGGCATCTCCGAGGCGGCTCTGGAATCCCGGCTCACCAACACACTGCGACCGGGCACCTGCGGTCGATGGCTGTGGAAGTTCGACATGCCGGGTATCGCGAAGGCCCGCCTGAATGCCGATCCTGCCCGCCAGGTGGACCTGTGGCCCCACGTCGACGGGCTGCGCTGCCCGACCCTGGTCATCCGCGGCGGTGCGTCCGACTTCCTGCCCGCGGCCACCGCCGAGGCCATGACCGCGCGCAACCCGCGGGTGCGGGCGGTGGAGATACCCGGCGCGGGCCACTACGTCCACGACGACGCCCCGGATCTGTTCCACCACCAGATCGCACAGTTCCTGACCGATCCGGAGGCCAGCCCATGAGCGAACCCACCGAGATCCGTACCGAGGTGGCCGTCGTCGGTGCTGGACCCTGCGGCGCCACAGTCGCCAACTACCTTGGCCTGTACGGGGTACAGGCCCTGCTCATCGACCGCAGCACCGAGATCATCGACTACCCCCGCGCCGTCGGCATGGACGACGAATGCGTACGCAGCTTCCAGGGCATCGGGCTCGCGGAGGAGATGCTCGCCGACGCGGTCCGCAACGTCCCGCTCAAGATGTTCGGAGCGGACGGCCGGTGCTTCGCCGACATCCGGCCCACCACCAACGAATACGGCTGGCCCCGCCGGAACATCTTCATGCAGCAGCTGGCCGAGGCCACGCTGCGCACGGGCCTGGAACGCTACCCGCGGATCAAGCCGATGCTGGGCCACGAACTCGTCCGGCTGGAGCAGGACGGCACCGAGGTGCGCCTCGATGTGAGAGGTCCCGCCGGTGAGAAGGTGCTGGTGCGTGCCCAGTACGTGGTCGCCGCGGACGGCGGCCGCAGCACGATCCGCACCCACCTGGGGATCCCCCTGGTCGGGGACACCCATCCACGCAAGTGGGTGGTGGTCGAGTGCGACAACGATCCGCTCGACGCCCCCTACACCGGCCTGCACTGTGATCCGAAGCGGCCGTACGTCTGCGTGGACCTGCCCTACAACTACCGGCGCTGGGAGTTCATGCTCTTCCCCGGCGAGGACGCCGAGGCGATGCTCCGGCCCGAGAAGGTACATGAGCTGCTGACCGGCCATGTGCCCGACCCGACGGCGCTGAACATCGTCCGGGCGCGCGTCTACACCCACCACTCGCGCGTCGCCGCCCGCTTCCTCGACGGCCGGATCTGCCTGGTGGGCGACGCCGCCCATCTGATGCCGCCGTGGGCCGGGCAGGGCATGAACACCGGAATCCGGGACGCCACCAACGTCGCCTGGAAGCTCGCCGCCGTGGTGACGGGCCGGGCGCACCCGCGGATCCTGTCCACGTACGACACCGAGCGACGCGAGCACGCCAAGGCGATGGTCGGACTGTCGGACACCCTTGGCCGCGTGCTCTCGTCGACCAGCACCTGGGCGGCACGCACCCGCGACGTTCTGCTCCGCGGTCTCACGGTGGCGCCACAGGTGCGCGACTGGCTCCTGGAGATGCGGTTCAAGCCGATGCCGCGCTACACGGGGGGCGTTGTGCTGCACAGTCGGCGGCCCGTGGCCAAGGACTCGGCCGTCGGCCGGATGATCGTCCAGCCGAACGTGGAGACGGCGGACGGGCGGTCGGTGCCGCTCGACGACATGCTCGGTGAGTGGTTCGCTCTCGTCGGTTACGGAACCGACCCGCTGGTGCACCTGGACCCCGAGTCCCGTGCCTTCTGGGACAGGATCGGCACTCGTTACGTCACCGTCGTCGAGTCCCGTTCAGGGCGTTCGCGCACCGAGCGCCTGCGCTCAGGCACTGACTCGGTCGTCCTGGAGGACCTCGACGGCGCCTTGCGGAAATGGTTCGCCGCCCAGTCCGGCACCGTGGCCGTGATCCGTCCCGACCGCTATGTGGCGGCCATGGCCGACACCGCGGAACTCGCGGGCATGAGCGGCGACTTCGAGCGGCTGCTGTCCCCCCGGCGGCAGCCGGACGCACACGACGAGAAGCCGCCCCGGCCGGCGGTCGTCCTGGCCGACGGGGGTGCGTCGTGATCATCGAGGAACGCAACTATCTGGTCAGACCCGGGGCGGCCGCGAAGTACGCCCAGTTGTGGGACGAGTACGGCCGCGAACCCCAGGTGCGCATCCTCGGGAACCTGCTCGGCTTCTACGTCACCGAGGTGGGGGAACTGAACACGCTGGTCTACCTGTGGGGCTACGAAGGGTTGGACGACCGGGTCAAGAGGCGGGCCGAGCTCGCCGCAGACCCCGACTTCGCGGCATTCCGCGCCCAGGTGAGAGACCTGCTGGTGCGTCAGTCCAACAGGATCCTCACGCCCGCCCTGCCGTCCTGAACACCTGCGCCGCGGAGCGGAAGCGGCGACCGAACAGCACTCGCGCCCAGGAGCACAATGTCCACCGACGCCCAGACCCCGAACAACGCGCAGGAATACATCGACGCGATGGCCCGAGAACGCGGGTACGTTCTCGACTACCACAAGGTCATGGCCCAGCACGACTTCGAGGTGCTGCAGGCGACCAACGCCCTGGTGCGGGCCGCCTATCTCGCTCCTCGCGCCCTGGACCCTCGTACCAAGGAACTGCTCTTCATCCTGAGCCTGACCGTGATGAGAGCGGGCAAAGGACACATCCAGAGCCACATCCGGGTAGCACTGGACCTTGGTGTCACCTCGCAGGAGATCCTCGAAGCGATCGAGATCGCCCTCCCGGAGGCAGGAATCGTCGCCTTCCAGGCGGGCTTGGACGCATGGCGCGAGGTGGTCGACGCCCGCGGCGTCGAACCCACCGTGCAGGTGCACCAGGGCGGCTCGGGAACGGGCTGACAGAGCCCCTGCCGGGCGTTCCTCGACGTCCCTCAGCCTTACGGTGCAGGTCACCGTACTGGTCGGGGCCCCGTCGGGCCATGGCCCAGGATGCGAACATCCCTCATCGGTGGAACGCCCGCAAGCATGGACAAAACGCGACTGATCCCCCTCCGAGGTAGGCGGTTGCTGACCTGCATCGGGGGCGCCAGCGGTGGTGCCCTGCCGATAGGTGAGGGAGCCGTCGCGGCAGGCGACCCTCGACACCAACGTGCTCGCGGAGCCAACGGCTGAGCTGTTCCGCGTCCCGTCCCTCCCAGAGTGTCGTGCGCCGCTACCCGTGTCGCGGCTGTCGCCGTACTACACGGCGGCGGCCGCGTAGCGCGGCGTGAACCTCGTACGCCTGCTGGCGCGACTCCCCAGCCCGTGCTGTGGCCGCGGCCAAGGCGCTGGCGTGGAGGCACGTCGTCCGTGGGCAGAGTGGTCTCCCGGATCTTTGATGGCTCATCAGGTAAGTCAGCATCCGGTCAGCATGAGTCGGGCTTTCCTGGAGGATTGCCTGAACAGGCGCCGGTGCGGCGCGAAAGCCCAGGCGTGAAGCCGTCTCGCCCGAGCGGAGCGATGTTCCTCACAATTCTCGACCGGCGTGTCCCGGTGTACAGTCGACACCGCCCTTGACCTGCACAAAGCAGGCAGGGAGCCGTCAAACAGGAGTCCAAAGTGCTGCGTACTCTATTCAAGTCCAAGATCCACCGAGCCACCGTCACCCAAGCCGACCTGCACTACGTCGGATCGGTGACCATCGACGCCGATCTGCTCGACGCCGCAGACCTGTTGCCCGGCGAGCTGGTGCACATAGTCGACATCACCAACGGCTCGCGCCTGGAGACGTACGTCATCGAGGGTGAGCGGGGCTCGGGCGTGATCGGGATCAATGGAGCCGCGGCCCACCTCGTCCACCCCGGCGATCTGGTGATCATCATCAGCTACGCTCAGGTGACCGACGCCGAGGCGCGGGCATTCGAACCCCAGGTCGTGCACGTGGACCGCGACAACCGCATCGTGGCTCTGGGCGCCGACCCCTCCGAGCCGGTGCCGGGCTCGGACCAGGAGCGCAGCCCGCAGGCCATGCCCGCCTGACCGCCGAACATCAGGAGCGTGCTCATGAGCGACATCGAGATCCGCGACGACCGGGCGGCGGGCCGCCTGGAGGCTTATGTCGCTGCCGAAGTCGTCGGCCACGTCGAGTACTTCGTCCTCCAATCACCCGAGCGCGCCCTGGTCCCCGTGCACACCATCGTGGAAGTGGCCCACGAGGGGAAGGGCATCGCGGGCTCGCTGGCCCGTGAGCTGTACGGCATCGCCGAGCGCGAGGGAATCGTCGTGGCCCCGCTGTGCCCGTACGTCGTCAAGTGGGCCGAACGCCATCCTGAAGAGGCCCCCGCGGCCGACCCTGAACTGCTGCGGGCGGCGAAGAAATGGCTGGTGGCGCACCCGGGCCGGTTCTGACACCGGGCAGCCCGCCTCCTCTCGAAGAAAGGCCCTTCGCCGCATGCTGGCCCTCCTGCACACCTCGCCCCTGCACGTCCCGGTCTTCGACGCCCTGCGCGACGAGGACCACCGGGGCCTGGAGCTGCGGCACTTCGTCGACGAGGAGTTGCTGGCCCGGGCCCGCCGCGAGGGTCCGGAGGCGGTGGCGGACGAGGTGCGGGCGGTGCTGGACAAGGCCGTCGGCGAGGGCGCGCGGGCCGTTCTGTGCACCTGCTCGACCATCGGCGCCATCGCGGAGGCGGCCGCTTCCGGGGCCGGGGTGCCGGTGGTGCGCTCCGACCGTCCGATGGCGGCCGCCGCGGTGGCCGCCGGCTCGCGGGTCGTCGTCCTGGCCACCGTGGAGAGCACGTTCGGTCCGACGACGGCCCTGATCGAGGACGAGGCCCGTCGCGTCGGACGCTCCGTGCAGGCGCGGACTCAGCTCGTCGAAGGCGCCTGGAGCCACTTCGAGGCGGGTGACACCGAGGGCTGCGCCCGTCTCGTGGCGGCCGCGATCGACGCGGTCACCGGCGCCGACGCGATCGTCCTGGCCCAGGGGTCCATGGCCCCGGCCCAGCACCTCACGACGACCACGGTCGCGGTGCTGTCCAGCCCGCGCGTGGGCCTCGCCGCGGGCGCGGCGGCGGTGCATACCGCTTTGGCCCACCGGACCCTCTGCCGTCCTACGGGTGCGTGAACACGGGCGGGTGAACACAGGCGTGAGTGCGGGTGGGCGGTTGGGGAGACGGCCGTCGGGTACGCGGGGGAGTGGTCCAGAGCCGACGCCGACCGACTCGCCGGAGGGCATCATGACCGACCCGTACCCCGACCCCGTACCCCCCGGACCCGCACCTGGCCCGGACCCCCGGCCGCCGGACCCGTATCCGTCCCCGGTCCCCACACCGCAACCCCCGTCCCCGGAACCCACACCGCCGCCGCCTCCGCCCTCACCGCCGACCCCGACGCCGGACCCGGGCCCCTCCCCGTCCCCGGTCCCACCGGGCCCGGAGCCGGTCCCGAGCCCGCAGCCGGGACCTCCGCTGACCTGACCCCGATCGGTTGTCCGGCACCCCGCGGGGAGGGGACGCTCGCCGGCTGGATCAATGTCCGGCGGGACACCGACCCCCTGGGAGGTCCCGCCGAGCTGGACCGCGTGGACGTGCGGTGGCCGGACGCCGGAGGAGACCGTGAGGGCGCCGATGGCGGGATGCGCGAGCGCACGGAGACCAAGCCCGTCTTCCCGCCCATCGAGGACCATCCCATCGAGGGCCATCGAGGGCCATCGTGGTTACACCATGGACGGGCGTCTGCTCGATCTGCGCAGGGACCTCGTCCGCCGTCTGCAGGGGCGGGACACGCTGCCCCGGGCAGACCACCGAGCCGTCACCCGACGGGTGCGCCGGCCAGTGCCGCAGGGAGGAGCGGTCCGCCGGACATCCTGCGGACCGCTCCTTCGACGGGTGACGTCGTGTCCTGGGCGGACTAGGCGGACACCTCCGACCGGTCCCCGCCCCACAGCGTGTGGAACGCGCCGTCCCGGTCCGTGCGCCGGTACGTGTGCGCGCCGAAGAAGTCCCGCTGCCCCTGGGTCAGGGCCGCGGGCAGGCGCTCGGCGCGCAGGGCGTCGTAGTACGCGAGGGCCGCGGCGAAGCCGGGGGTCGGGACGCCCTGGCGGGTGGCGGCGACCAGGACCTCGCGCCAGTCGTCCTGGGCGGCCGCGATCTCCTGGGCGAACGTCTCGTCGGACAGCAGGCTCGGCAGGTCGGCGCGAGCGTCGTAGGCCGCGCGGATGCGGTCCAGGAACGCCGCCCGGATGATGCAGCCGCCGCGCCAGATGGAGGAGACGGCGCCGAGGTCGATGTCCCAGTCGTACTCCTCGCTGCCCGCCTGGATCTCGTGGAAGCCCTGCGTGTAGGAGACGATCTTCGACGCGTACAGCGCCTGCTCGACACGGTCGGCGAAAGCCCCCGCATCGGCCTCGGACAGCGGGGACGCCGTCGGGCCCGCCAGGCCGCGGGACGCCTCGCGCAGCGCCGCGTGACCCGACAGGGAGCGGGCGAAGACCGCTTCCGCGATACCGGAGACCGGGACGCCCAGGTCAAGAGCGATCTGGACGGTCCAACGGCCGGTCCCCTTCTGCTCGGCCTGGTCCACCACCACGTCCACGAACGGCTCGCCGGTCGCCGCGTCCACGTGGGACAGCACCTCGGCGGTGATCTCGATCAGGTAGGAGTCGAGCCGGCCCGTGTTCCAGGTGCGGAAGATCTCGGCGATCTGGGCGGGGGAGTATCCGGCCACGTCCCGCAGCAACTGGTACGCCTCGCCGATCAGCTGCATGTCGGCGTACTCGATGCCGTTGTGGACCATCTTCACGAAGTGCCCGGCACCGTCGGGGCCGACGTGCGTCACGCACGGCGAGCCGTCCTTCGCCTTCGCGGAGATCTTCTCCAGCATCGGGCCGAGGGAGTCGTACGACTCCCTGGGGCCGCCCGGCATGATGCTCGGGCCGTTGAGCGCGCCCTCCTCGCCGCCGGAGACACCCATGCCGACGAAGTGGATGCCCTGCTCGCGCAGGTCGTGCTCGCGGCGCCGGGTGTCCGCGAAGTGAGCGTTGCCGCCGTCGATGATCATGTCGCCGGGTTCCAGGAGCGGGGCGAACTCCTGGATCACCGCGTCGGTCGGGTCGCCGGCCTTGACCATGATGACCAGGCGCCGCGGCCGCTCCAGGGCCGCCACGAACTCCTTGGCGGTCTCGGCCGCGATGAAGTCGCCCTCGTCCCCGAACTCCTTCACCAGGGCGTGCGTGCGCGCCGCCGTCCGGTTGTGCAGCGCGACCGTGTAGCCGTTGCGTGCGAAGTTGCGGGCGAGATTGCGGCCCATGACCGCGAGTCCCGTGACGCCGATCTGGGCTGAAGTGCTCATACGGTTTGGCTCCTAAAGGATCCGGTGTCGGTGGTGCCGGTCGTGCCCGTCAGTATCGACCCACCGACCATCCTTGCCTGCCGGTTCGCCGAGCGCATGTCCGGGGTGCCCGACGTGCCGCAGGCAGATACGCGCGACGAGGCCCACCCGCCTCAGCCGATCTGCAACTCCCGTGCATTCCTGGTTGCTTGCGGGACAGGGCGGCCGATTGCCGTCTTGTCATGGCCTGTTCGGGGCGCTTACTTTTGGCCCTCGGACGCATGTCGAGGGGGATCTTCATGGCCGTACGCGGCCGGCACCGCCGGTATCAGCCGAAAAGGATCAACCGCGCCTCACTCACCATCACGGTCGGCGGCGCCGGCATGGCAATCCCGCTGATCGGCACCGGCACCGCCCACGCGGCCGACGTGTCCACCTGGAACAAGGTCGCCGCCTGCGAGTCGACCGACAACTGGAGCGTCAATACCGGCAACGGCTTCTACGGCGGACTGCAGTTCACGCAGTCGACCTGGGAGGCGTACGGCGGCACGGCGTACGCGGGGCGCGCGGATCTGGCCACCAAGGACCAGCAGATCGCCGTCGCGGAGAAGGTCCTGGACGGACAGGGGCCGCGTGCCTGGCCCCTCTGCTCGGTGAAGGCCGGACTGACCCGGGGCGGCGGCACCGCGGACGTCCATCCCGCCGGGGGCACCTCCGAGAGCGGGAGCGCCGCCAAGAAGACATCGGTGCGGGACGTGAAGCCGCAGACCACGCCTCAGTCCCGGGCGGGTACGGCCGAGATGTACACCGTGGTGCGCGGTGACAGCCTCTCCGAGATCGCCGACGACGAGCGTGTGCGAGGCGGCTGGCGGCAGCTGTACGCAGCGAACCGCAGGACGATCGGGGCGGACCCCGACCTGATCCTGCCGGGCCAGCGGCTGAAGCTGCACACGAAGGCCCCCGAAACGACCCGCGGCGGCTCCAAGTCCTCGACGGAGAAGGCGTCTTCGGCCACCGAGGAGAAAACCTCTTCGGCCACCGAGGGAAAGGCGTCTTCGGCCACCGAGCGCAAGGCCACGACCAGCAGTCACTCCCTCGTCGCCCCGGTCCACGGCTCGCTCGGCACCCCCTACCACGTGGCCGGCTCCTCCTGGTCGAAGGGCTACCACACCGGCGTCGACTTCCCGGTGCCCACCGGCACCACAGTGAAGGCGGTCGCGGCGGGCCGGGTGGTCAGCGCGGGCTGGGGCGGCAGCTACGGCTACCAGGTGGTGATACGGCACTCCGACGGCCGCTACAGCCAGTACGCCCATCTGTCGGCGATCTCCGTGAGGGCCGGGCAGAGCGTGGGCAGCGGGCAGCGTATCGGCCGATCCGGCTCCACGGGCAACGCGACGGGCCCGCATCTGCACTTCGAGGTGCGGACGGGGCCCGGTTTCGGTTCCGACATCGACCCTGTGGCCTATCTCAGGGCGGGCGGCGTCAGGATCTGACGCGCTCCCGGTGCCGGTCGTGACCCGGCATCGGGACGTACGAGCCGCCGTAGAAGGGGCCGTAGAAGCGGTAGCTGGCCGGGTCGGTGGGCTCCGCGTCGTCCTGGTCGTAGGGGTCGTAGGCCACCGCCAGGATCGTGGGGCCCGCCTGCGCGGGGACCAGGACCTCCTCGCGGAGGGCGGCCGGGGCCGGCTGCTCGGGGATCATGGCGAGCAGCTCCTCGACGGGGGCCGGTCCTGCGAGTTCCCCGGCGGGCGTCGGTCCGCGGAGTTCCCCGACGGGCGTCGGCCCGGTGGCGGGCTCGGCCGGCTCCTCCGGTGCGGCGGCCTGGACGGCGGCGCGCGCCATGCGCTCCGTCGTCAGCAGGATCAGGCCACCCGCCGCCACCACGCCGCAGCTCAGCGCGAGGGCGGTGCCTGTGGCGCCGTAGCGGAAGGTCTCGCCGAACATCGTGATGCCGACCGCGGCCGCCACCACCGGATTCACGACGGTCAGGGTGGCCAGCGGGGCCGTGAGTCCGGCGCCCCGGTAGGAGGCCTGGGACAGCAGCATGCCGGCCGTGGCGAAGACGCCGATCACGGCCAGGGAGGGAAGGTCGGTCGAGGACACGCCGTCGGTCCAGTCGACCGCGACGGTCTTGGTGAACACCGAGGACATGCCGAACGCGATGCCGGAACCGGTCGCGAGCAGCATGCTGCGCACCGCCGGGTGCCGGTGGGCGGCCCGGCCCGCGATCATCAGCGTCAGGACCACGCCGGCGGAGACCACGGCCACGCCGACCCGCTGGGCCGTGTCCAGCGACTGCGACTCGGAGGAGCCGACCAGAGACAGCAGACCGGCGAGGCCCACGGTCGCCATGATCGCGCCCCGCCAGGCGGTCGGGCCGGCCTTGCGGCCCACGAACAGCGCCGCCATCGGCAGGGCGAACACGATCGTCAGCGCGCCCAACGGCTGCACCAGGCTCAGCGGCCCGTAGGCCAGCGCCACCACGTGCAGCAGTCCGCCCAGGCCGTTGAGCGCCACCGCGGCCCACCAGGTCGGCCGGCGCAGCGGCGCGTACTCCTGGTCGGGGGAGGACACCGCGACGTGCTCCTGTACGATCGCCCCGCCCGCGTAGGCGACGGCGGAGACGAGCGACAACAGCACGGACAACGCGAGGGCACTCATGAGCTGCTCCTCTGCGTGTGGCGGGGGCGGTGAGCCCTGCGCGACGAACGGTCGGCCTTCATAAGCAACACGATGCCTTGTGGATCTGTTCCCGTCGTCGTCCCTGAGCAGGCAATGGGTCCTACTGCCGATGGAGTACGAATCGGGCGCCGTCCTCCCCAAGGTGGGCGACACGGGGGGAGGCCCCCCAATGGGAACCCCTAGGGCCCTTGGTACTACTGCTCCTCGTGGACCTCGATCAGGATCTCGCCGCCCTCGGACCGCTCGGCGGCTTCTTCGTACTGCGCACCGGCGGAGCACCGCATGCGCCCCTGCCGACGCTGGCGGCCGCGTACACGGCGTACACCGACTCGGCCTACACCGACACGACGCGCACGTACGCGACGAACGCGACATACACGTACGAAAACCAGTCTTACGACGTTTTCAGAAATCCTATTACTTTCCGGGTTGAAAAGGTCGCGCATTCTCTTCGCGCTCCTGAGATGCGGATCGCTGCCTCCGTGGCCCAGCAGGGGCTCGCGTCCCGGTTGTGGTCGGTGACGCTCGCGTGCGCCGTCCTCTATGGCAGCGTTCCCGACCTGGACCCCGGGCTGCTGCACTGGGACCCTGACGCCGGCGCCCCCGACGACCTGTGGCTCTCCGAGGTCCGCCCGCTGCCCGCGGACGCCGCGACCCTCGCGGACCTCGTGCTGGAGGGCCACCTCGAACCGCTGGGGGCGGCCCTGCGCGCCCGCCACCGCATCGCCCCCGGCCTGCTGCGGGGCAACGCGGCATCCGCACTGGCGGGCGCCGCCCGGCAACTGGACCAGTGGGCCCGCGCACACGGGCGCCCCCGGGCCGCCGCGCACACCCGCTCCCTGACCGCCGAACTCCTCGCGCACCCTCTGCTGTCCGGCACCGGCACCCTCACCGGCACCTCCTTCCGCCGCCGCAGCTGCTGCCTCTACTACCGGGTGCCCGGCGGAGGCGTGTGCGGTGACTGTTGCTTCACACGACCGCCGCGCTCTTCCGCACACGACACATCTGGGTGACCATGAGAGAACCGGTCGCCGAGAGCTGGGGGTTGCGGGTGCGAGTGGGACTGCTGACCCGGGAGTTCCCGCCGGACGTGTACGGCGGCGCGGGTGTTCATGTCGAGTTCCTCGCCCGGGAGTTGACGTCCCTGGTCGACCTCGAGGTGCACTGCTGGGGCGAGGGCCGCGGGGTGGGCGTCAAACGCCACCGACCGTGGGCCGCCCTCGACACCGCCAACGACGCGCTGCGCACGTTCTCCGTCGACCTCGCGATGGCCGCCGGACTCGAAGGCCGCGAGCTCGTGCACTCCCACACCTGGTACGCCAACCTCGGCGGCCACCTCGCCAAGATGCTGTACGGCGTACCGCATGTGATGACGGCGCACTCCCTGGAGCCGCTGCGCCCCTGGAAGGCCGAGCAGCTCGGCGGCGGATACGCCCTCTCCAGCTGGGCGGAGCGCACCGCGATCGAGACCGCCGACGCTGTGATCGCCGTGTCCGGCGCCATGCGCGAAGACATCCTCACCTGCTATCCGACGCTGGATCCGGCCAAGGTCCACATCGTGCACAACGGCATCGACACCACCCTCTACCGCCCGGACAACGGCACCGACGTGCTGGACCGCCTCTGCCTCGACCGGAAGCGCCCGTACGTCCTGTTCGTCGGCCGGATCACCCGTCAGAAGGGCGTGCCCCACCTGCTGCGGGCCGTGCGTGACATCGACCCGGCCGCGCAGGTCGTGCTGTGCGCGGGAGCGCCGGACACCCCGGAGATCGACCGGGAGTTCCGCGAGCTCTACCAGGAGCTGAGCCGCGTGCGCGAGGGCGTGCACTGGATTCCCCAGATGCTGCCGCGCCCCGAGGTGATCCAGCTCCTCACGCACGCCGCCGCGTTCGTCTGCCCGTCGGTGTACGAACCCCTCGGTATCGTCAACCTGGAGGCGATGGCCTGCGGGACTCCTGTCGTGGCCTCGCGGGTCGGCGGCATTCCCGAGGTCGTGGACGACGGCAGGACGGGGCTGCTCGTGGCCGTGGACGACGACTTCGAGGCAGGTCTCACGCGGGCACTGGACCAGGTGATCGGCGATCCGGAGGCCGGCCGCCGGATGGGCGAGGCCGGCCGGGAGCGCGCGGTGGGGGAGTTCGGCTGGGACGCCGTCGCCCGCCGTACGGTCCGTCTTTACGAGGAGACCCGCAAACTGGGCTAGAAAGGAAGGCAGCGGCAGGGAGTTCCTCGAACAGGCTTACACCCCCCTGTGCAGGGGCAGGCATGGATCAACCACGGTGAGGGGAGCGGCCATGCGTCGCGGCGGACCTTCGGTGCTCGGGATCGTACTGGCGGGCGGAGAAGGCAAACGCCTGATGCCCCTGACCGCGGACCGGGCGAAACCAGCGGTCACTTTCGGCGGCACATACCGCCTCGTCGACTTCGTCCTGTCCAATCTCGTCAACGGCGACATCCTGCGCATCTGCGTCCTCACGCAGTACAAGTCGCACTCGCTGGACCGGCACATCACCACCACCTGGCGGATGTCCAGCCTGCTCGGCAACTACGTCACCCCGGTCCCGGCGCAGCAGCGGCTCGGCCCGCGCTGGTACCTGGGCAGCGCCGACGCCATCCTGCAGTCCCTGAACCTCGTGCACGACGAGGCGCCCGAGTACGTCGTCGTCTTCGGCGCCGACCACGTGTACCGCATGGACCCCAGCCAGATGCTGGCCCAGCACATGGAGAGCGGTGCGGGTGTGACGGTCGCGGGGATCCGTGTGCCGCGCGCGGAGTCCTCGCAGTTCGGCGTGATCACCCCGGGCTCGGACGGACTGTCGGTCGAACGTTTCCTGGAGAAGCCCGCCGACCCGCCCGGGCTGGCGGACGACCCGGAGTGCGTGTTCGCCTCGATGGGCAACTACATCTTCACCACCAAGGCCCTCATCGAGGCCCTGCAGCGGGACGCCGAGGACGAGCACTCCGTGCACGACATGGGCGGCTCGATCCTGCCCCAGCTCACCGACCGCGGCGAGGCCCAGCTGTACGACTTCAGCGCCAACCACGTGCCCGGCGAGACCACCCGTGACCGCGGCTACTGGCGTGACGTCGGCACCCTCGACGCGTACTACGACGCCCACATGGACCTGATCGCCGAGCGCCCGGCCTTCAACCTCTACAACCGCCAGTGGCCCATCTACACCCACGCCAACCAGCTCTCCCCGGCCCGTTTCAACGCGGGCGGCATGGCCAGTGAGTCCATCATCAGCGCGGGCTGCCTCATCCGGGGCCAGGTCACCCGGTCCATCCTGTCCCCCGGCGTCAGGGTCGACCCGGGCGCCGTGGTCCAGGGCTCGGTCCTGCACGACAACGTCCGCATCGGCCGCGGCGCGGTGGTGCGCGGGGCGGTCCTGGACAAGAACGTCGAGGTCCCGCCGGGCGCCACGATCGGCGTCAACCCGGACCGGGACGCGGAGCTGTACACCGTCTCCAAGGGCGGGGTGATCGCCCTGGGGAAGGGGCAGGTGGTGTCCTAGCCTGCGGGCCGGTCAGCCGGCGGCCTCCTGCATCGCCCGGAAGTTCCTCATGATGGCCTCGCTGGTCGGCTTCACGTCCTTGGTCGGGCTGAACTGCACGGCCTCGGTGCCCGGCGCGGTGCGCACGGGGACATGTCCGGGCGGTGCGTAGTACGCGTCGCCCGCCTCGTAGACCTCGTCGCGGTCCGCGTAGTGGAAGATCAGCTGGCCCTTGAAGACATAGCCCCAGTGCGGGCACTGGCACCGGTCGTCCGGCAGTCCCCTGAGCAGGAGCGTGTGATCGACGTTCTCGCGGAAGGTGATGAAGTCCACCGTGTAGTCGTCCAGCTCCTCGGACCGGTCGAGAACGATTCCGAAGTCGCCGCCCTGGGTGGCCGTATCCCTGGATACCTTCGACATCTCCCTCGCCCCTTTCTGCTGAGGGTGCCGTCGCGACTCGCGACCGCGCGGCACAGGGTGACGTTCCCATTCTTCGCCGGTGGTGGTGAGGGGGCCACTCGCGGGCCCTCGCCGGTTCCCGCCGCGGCTCGTCACGTCCCTTTGTCATGTCCCTGGACGCAATCCGGAATCCGTGTCGTCATGCCAACTGCTGTCCATGACAACGTTGTTATGGGAGGCTCCGTGCACACCAGACGTCTCAGAGACCGGCTCGCCCTCCTGCTCGCAGCGGCGCTCGGCGCGGCCGGGCCGGCGGCCGCGCCCGGTGCGACCGCGGCCACCGACCCGCCTGTCTGTCGACCGGGCAGCCGTGGAAGACGACCGACGTCGTGCACGCGGCGCCCACCCTCTTCGCCGACGCGCCGACCGGGATGACCGGCAACGACGACCTCGGCACATGTCGGCCCGGAACGTGCTGTCGTCGATCGGGATCTTCCCGGTGCAGCCCGGCTACGACACCTGGGGGTTGTCCACGCCGGTCTTCGGCCGGGTCGACCTGACGCTGGACCGCCGCTACTACCCGCACGGCGCACTCACCGTCACCGCTCCCGGCACCTCCGGCACCTCCGGCACCTCCGGCACCTCCGGCACCTCCGGCACCTCCGGCACCTCCGGCACCTCCGGCACCTCCGGCACCTCCGGCACCTCCGGCACCTCCGGCACCTCCGGCACCTCCGGCACCTCCGGCACCTCCGGCACCTCCGGCACCTCCGGCACCTCCGGCACCTCCGGCACCTCCGGCACCTCCGGCACCTCCGGCACCTCCGGCACCTCCGGCACCTCCGGCACCTCCGGCACCTCCGGCACCTCCGGCACCTCCGGCACCTCCGGCACCTCCGGCACCTCCGGCACCTCCGGCACCTCCGGCACCTCCGGCACCTCCGGCACCTCCGGCACCTCCGGCACCTCCGGCACCTCCGGCACCTCCGGCACCTCCGGCACCTCCGGCACCTCCGGCACCTCCGGCACCTCCGGCACCGACCGGTACGTCCAGTCGGCCCGCACGGACGGGAAAGCGTACGACCGGACGCATCTGACGACCGGCGGCCTGCGCTCCCCGCGCTCGCTCGCGTTCACGGTCGGCCCGCGCCCGTCTGAGTGGGGAAACCTCGGCGCAGGCGATGCCACCGGAGCTGAAGTGACCTCAGGTGTTGCTTGAGTCTCATCCCTCACATGGGGGTGGGACTTAATCTGCTGTTAACTGTGCGTAGCTTGATCGTACTTGACCGTAATCGCCCTGGGGAGGTTGACTGCTTTCTCACCCTTCGTCGACGCGAGGCAAGCAATTGACTTCTGACCTGCTCGCTCCTCTCGATCTGGCGTTCTGGAACATCGAGTCCGCCGAACACCCCATGCACCTCGGTGCACTCGGGGTCTTCTCGGCTGGCTCACCCA
The DNA here is from genome assembly GCF_058267695.1 of Streptomyces sp. DF42. Taxonomy (NCBI): domain Bacteria; kingdom Bacillati; phylum Actinomycetota; class Actinomycetes; order Kitasatosporales; family Streptomycetaceae; genus Streptomyces; species Streptomyces sp. DF42. The sequence goes on from NZ_CM177859.1 coordinate 9,108,360, forward strand.
CCGCGGGCGCCCATGCCGCCGATCTGCTCGCCGCCCGGGCCGCGGCCGTGCCCGGTCTGCGGATGCGGATCCGGGACGTATGGCAGCCGTTCTCGTTCCGGCCGCTGGCCTTCGGCGGGGCCGCCCGGGAGCCCGACCCCGCGTTCGACCCCCTCCACCACGTGCGGCTGCACGCCCCGACAGAAGACTTCCACGCGGACGCGGGCCGGCTCATGGAGTGCCCGCTGGAGCGAGGCCGTCCGCCGTGGGAGGCGCATGTGCTGCCGGGGGAGGACGGAGTCTCCTTCGCCGTGCTGTTCAAGTTCCACCACGCCCTGGCCGACGGGCTGCGTGCGCTGACGCTCGCCGCCGCCGTCATGGACCCGATGGACCTGCCGGCCCGGGCGCCCCGCCGCGAGGAGAGGAAGGGCGGGCTGCTGCCCGACGTGCGCAAGCTGCCGGACCTGGTCCGCGGTGCCGCCTCCGACGTGGGCCGCGCCCTCGACATCGGCGCCTCCCTGGCCGTGTCCAGCCTGGGCGTGCGCTCCTCGGCCGCGCTCGCCGCCGAGCCCACCGGCACCCGTCGCACCGCCGGCGTGGTCATCGACCTGGACGACGTGCACCGCATCCGCAAGTCCGAGGGCGGCACGGTCAACGACGTGCTGATCGCCGTCGTCGCGGGCGCCCTGCGCCGCTGGCTGGACGAGCGCGGCGACGGCAGCGACGGCGTCCGGCCACGCGCCCTGATCCCCGTCTCCAAGCGCCGCCCGCGCACCGCCACCCCACAGGGCAACCGGCTCTCCGGCTACGTGATACGGCTTCCCGTCGACGACCCCGACCCGCTCGTCCGGCTCGGCACGGTCCGCGCGGCCATGGACCGCAACAAGGACGCCGGCCCCAACCGGGGCGCGGGCGCCGTCGCCCTGCTGGCCGACCACGTGCCCCCGCTCGCCCACCGGCTCGGCGGCCCGCTGGTCAGCCAGGCGGCCCGGCTCTGGTTCGACATCCTCGTCACCAGCGTCCCGCTGCCCAGCCTCGGCCTGAAGCTCGGCGGAAACCCGGTCACGGAGGTCTACCCGCTCGCCCCGCTGGCCCGCGGTCAGGCGCTCGCGGTGGCCGTTTCCACCTATCGCGGACACGTCCACTACGGGCTCGTCGCCGACGCCAAGGCCGTGCCGGACCTGGACCGACTGGCCGCCGCGCTCAGCGCGGAGGTGCAGACACTGATCACTGCCTGCGGTTCCTGATCACGACGGGTTTGGAGGACGGGCCCGGCGCTCCGTAAAATTCGCCCTTCGACAGCGGGTGCGATCGGAGCGCCGCTCGGGTGATCAGGGAAACGGCAGCGCGATGACGGTGACAGAGGACGGCCCGGCGGCCATGGACGAGGTCGTGTACGGGCCCGGCATCGACCCGGAGCGGCTCGCCGTCTGCCTCAGTGTGCTGGAGGAACTCGGCGAGCTGGAGGTCGACCACCCGGACGCGATCGCCGTGCGACGGGCCACCGCCGGCGTCTACCGCACGGTCAAGCAGCGCCGCCGCCAGGAGCGCCGGGCCGCCAAGACCGCCCACGACAAGGCGGTCACGGAGTCCACGGCGACCGGCTCCGCCCAGCGCATCGACGACGAGACCGAGGGCATCCTGCCGTCGTCGGTCACCGAGGAGGGGCAGATCGCGGGGATACTCCAGCGCCCGCGCTCCTGCTACACCTGCAAGACCCGGTTCGTCGAGGTCGACTACTTCTACCACCAGCTGTGTCCCGACTGCGCCCGCCTGAACCGCGGCAAGCGTGACGCCCGCGCCGACCTCACCGGCAAGCGCGCGCTGCTCACGGGCGGCCGCGCCAAGATCGGCATGTACATCGCGCTGAGGCTGCTGCGCGACGGCGCCCACACGACGATCACCACCCGCTTCCCCAAGGACGCCATCCGCCGCTTCAAGGCCATGGACGACTCCGCGGACTGGATGCACCGCCTGGAGGTCGTCGGCATCGACCTGCGCGACCCGGCACAGGCCGTGGCCCTCGCCGACCAGGTCGCCGAGGCCGGCCCCCTCGACATCCTCGTCAACAACGCCACGCAGACCGTACGCCGCCTGCCCTCCGCCTACGCCGCCCTGGTCGACGGCGAGAGCGCGCCGCTGCCCGCCGGGGCACTCCCCGCCCACCACGTCATCGGCGCCTTCAACTCCGGCGCGGTCCACGCCCTGACCGGATCGGCCGCGCTGCCCGCCGGCGTCAGCGGTCTCGACGCCCAGCAGGTCGCCGACCTCGCGCTGGTCGCGGGCAACGCCAGCGTCGCGCGGCACCTCGACGGCACCGCCATCGACGCGGGCGGCCTGGTCCCCGACGTCGTCGACACCAACACCTGGGTGCAGACCATCGAGCAGATCTCCCCGGTGGAGCTGCTGGAGACCCAGCTGTGCAACTACACGGCGCCGTTCATCCTGATCAGCGCGCTGCGCCCGGCCATGGCCGACGCGGCGAAGAAGGCGTCCAGCAAGCGTGCCTACGTCGTGAACGTGTCCGCGATGGAGGGCGTCTTCGGCCGCGGCTACAAGGGCGCGGGCCACCCGAACACCAACGCCGCCAAGGCCGCGATGAACATGGTGACCCGGACCAGCGGCCAGGAGATGTTCCAGACCGACGGCATCCTCATGACCTCGGTCGACACCGGCTGGATCACCGACGAACGCCCCCACTACGACAAGCTGCGCCTGGCCGGGGAGGGCTTCCACGCCCCGCTCGACCTGGTCGACGGGGCCGCGCGGGTTTACGATCCGATTGTGCGCGGCGAGCAGGGCGAGGACCTGTACGGCGTCTTCCTCAAGGACTACGCGCCCGGCAAGTGGTGATCCACCGGCCGTGACGTGTGGCCCGGCGCCCGTAGGGAACTCGGTCCCCGGTGAAACACCGCGCCAGGGAGTGACCATGAGCAGTCCACACGGCATTGATCCGCGAGCGCACGACGATCCACGCAACCGCTACCCGAGTGACGAGCAGTTCTACGGCAGCGACCGCCCGGACCACGCCGAGATACCGGAGGACCGCCCCCGCGGAGGCAGGGAAGGAACACCGGCGAAGCACCGCGGAACGTGGGCCACGGTCGCGCTCGTCGCAGCCATCATCCTCCTGATCATTCTGGGGATCGCACTCTTCCCGTGAGGGAGCCACAGCCGCCGCCCTGAGGAGGTGGTGCGGATGAGCGAAGACGGTCGTCGACGGCGTACCCCCGCGCGGGGTGCGCCGTCCTGACCCGTGTTCCCCCGTCCACCAGCAGATCGGCGCCGGTGACCCACTGGGCCGCGTCCGAGGCCAGCCACAGCACGGCCCGCGCGACGTCCTCCGGCTCTCCGATCCGCCCGAGCGGCAGACCGGCGGCCAGCTGCTCCTCGCCCGGCTCCCACACGAACCGCGCCATCTCGGTGCGGACGAGTCCGGGGGAGACGGAGTTCACGCGCACCTTCGGCGCCAGCTCGCCCGCCAGCTGCTGGGTCAGGTGCAGCAGCGCCGCCTTGCTCGTGCCGTAGGCGCCGACGTGGGGCCCGACGTGCCCGGCGCCCTCCGTGCAGATGTTGACGACCGAGCCGCCGTGCTCCCGCATCCACGCCCGCCATGCGCACTGCACCAGCCGCAGCGGTGCCTCGACATTGATCGCGAACGCCTCCCGCCACGCCCCGGGATCGGCATCCATGAGCGGTCCGTACGGCTGGTTCGTGGCCGCGTTGTTGACCACCACGTCGATCCGGCCGAACATCCGCAGGGCCAGCTCCGTGACCTCCCGCAGATGAGCCGGATCACCGACGCTGCCGGCCAGTCCCACGCCACCCAGCTCCTCGGCGGTGCCGCGCACCTCGTCCGCGTCCCGGGCGGTCACGCACACCAGCGCCCCCGCCGCGGCCAGCTGCCCGGCGACGGCGCGCCCGATCCCGCGCGTCCCCCCGGTGACGACGGCGGCCCTGCCCTTGAGTCCGTGCGACGACGTCATCGCCGTACCGTCTCATGACGGGCCGTCAGTCAACAGCCCCAAGGCGGGAGTTGCGCGCGGCGACGAGTTCCAGGACCGTGCGCCAGTCCTCCAGTACCCCCGCGTCGAAGCCGGCGCTGTGGCCCTCCTCGTCCGCCTGGCGCAGGCGCAGCAGATCGTCGTCGTGAGGGGTGTCGGAGCGGTGGTGCTCGCGGACGAGCCGGGAGACCCGCTCGCCGAGCAGGGGTCGCACGGCGTCTGCCGCGCAGCCCGGGTGGGCGGACTCGTCGCCCGGCCGCAGGAGCGGACCGATGACGTGGACCAGGCCCGCCACCTGCAGCTCCTTGTCGGCGGGGCGACGGCGCCGCAGCAGGGCGGCGGTCTGCAGCGCGTGCTGGTGCAGGTCGACCGGGCGACTTCGCAGGCCCGGGGCGTCCCAGGAGCCCCGGCAGGCGTACAGCAGATCCATCAGCTCTTCGACACTGCGCAGCTCCATGCGCCAGTCCTCCCGCCGGACAAGCCGTTGCCGTCCGAAAGCAGATCATGGCCGCCTTGCGATTCGGCCAACGGGACCTGAACTGCGTGGCCTGTCCGGCGCTCGCCGCCAGGGTCCTGGCCCTGACGGCGGCGCTCACCTCACGGGTGATGTGTCCGCGTCCTCCGGGAGCCGCCGTCCCGTCGCGGCCGAGAAGCAGTGCACGGCGTCCTCGCGGATGGCCACCCGCAGCGCTGCCCCTCTGCCGTGGACGGGGCGTCCCGGGAGCCGGATGACGATGGCGGCGAGCCCCTCGCCGGTCCATGCGGTGGTGCGGAGGTGGACGACGGCACCGGTGTCCTCGACCGTCTCGACGATCAGGTCCAGTCCGGCGGTCTCCCGGTCCTCGGGCGGGAGCAGCTCGAACTGCTCGGGCCGGACGCCGAGCACGATCTCGCCGGTGCCCCCTGCTGCGGCCGCCCGCAGGGTGGCGCGGGTCAGCGGTACGTTCAGCGTGCCCAGCCTGGCCCCGTCCGCGGACAGCGGAAGCCGGAACAGGTTCATCGCGGGCGAGCCGACGAAACCGCCCACGAAGGTGTTGGCCGGGTGCGCGTACAGCTCCTTCGGGGTCCCCACCTGCTGCAGCACGCCGTCGTTGAGTACGGCCAGACGGTCGCCCACCGCCATCGCCTCGGTCTGGTCGTGGGTGACGTACACGGTGGTGATGCCGAGGTGGTTCTGCAGCCGGACGATCTCCGTCCGGGTCTGTGCCCGCAGCCGGGCGTCGAGGTTGGACAGTGGCTCGTCCATCAGATAGACCCGCGGGTCCCGCACCAGCACCCGCCCCGTCGCGACGCGCTGCCGCTCACCGCCCGCCAGTGTCCCGGGCCTGCGGCCGAGGTACTGCTCCAGGTCGAGCACGGCAGCGGCGTGGTCAACTCGCTGCCGGGCGCGCACCTTTGACATGCGGGCGATCTTCAGGGCGAAGCCCATGTTGTCGGCAGCCGACAAATGTGGGAGGAGGGCGTAGTCCTGGAACACCATCGCGATGTCGCGGTCCCGGGGCGCAAGATGGGTCACGTCCCGTACACCGATCAGGACCGAGCCCGAGTCGACTGCCTCCAGTCCGGCGAGCATGCGCAGGCAGGTCGACTTCCCACAGCCGGAAGGACCCAGCAGGACCATGAACTCACCGTCCTCGATCTCGAGGTCGAGCGAGTCGACGGCCGGCCGCTCCCTCGACGGGAAGCGTCGGGTGGCCTTGTCGAAGGTGACAGACGCCATGACATCCCCTCCCGGACATGTCCTCGAACCCAGCATGGAACGGGTGTTGCCCTTTCGGCAGGCCTGTGAGCCGAACGAGTGACAGAAAAAGGCTCTGAAGTCGGACAATTTATGACAGTAGGCCCAAGTTTTGAGCCCCATAGAGCGGATGCCTGCTCATTTGGTTAATCTGGAGCAGACGGGCAGTATCACCGGGTCCCACCCACACCCACGTCCGTCCCGGGGCAAGCCGGTTCACAGCGGCTTGTTCACGCACGAGTTACCGGCGCCACCGCGTCCGAACTGCTTTCGACTCACACCCGAGCGGGCGTCAGGCGCCGGACCGCAGAGTGACCGGCCAGCCCCGAGGGTGACCCGACACATAAGGAGTGCGCGGTGACACCAGAGAAGACGAATCGCGAACAGCGCCCCAAGGAACGCACGGAGCGCGGCGCCGGCCACCGGCCCGGCGAGATCGGCAGCCTGGACGTGTGGGCCCGGTCCGCCCCGATCCGCCTGGCAGGTTACGAGGACGACCTGGCCGAGCCCCACATCCTGCCCAGCGTGGACTGAACCACCGGCAGGACTCTCGCGATCGCCGACGGCATGGGCGTGCGACACTCACGCCCATGCAGATCAGAGAAGCCGCGGCCGACGACTGGCCGCGGATCTGGCCTTTCTGGCACCGCGTCGTCGCCTCCGGCGAGACGTACACCTGGGACCCGGACACCTCCGAGGAGGCTGCCCGGGTCCTTTGGATGAATCCGGCCAAACGCGTCTACGTCGTCGAGGACGACCTCCGCGCGATCGTCGCCTCGGCCTACGTCACCCCCAACTACGGCGGCCCCGCGGCCCGCGTCGCCAACGCCGGCTTCATGGTCGATCCCGACCGGGCCGGCCGCGGCATCGGCCGCGCCCTCGCCGAGCACGTCCTGGCCGCCGCCAAGGCCGACGGACACGACGCGATGGTCTTCAACGCCGTTGTCGAGACCAACCCCGCCGTCCGGCTGTGGACGTCGCTGGGCTTCACGATCCTGGGCACGGTCCCGGACGCGTTCGAGCATCCGCGGCATGGCCGGGTGGGGCTGCACATCATGTACCGGGCGCTCTGAGCGGGCGAGGAACACGGCACGCGCGAACACGACGGTCGGGCCCGGGGCCGGCGCACAGGTCAAAGATCAAGTTGGTCCAATGGTGCCGTCCGCCGCCACGGATGCAGCGTCTCCAGCTGCTCCGCCAGGTCCAGCAGCAGTGCCTCCGCGCCCGGGCGGCCCACCAGTTGGACGGCGCAGGGGGCGCCGGACGGCAGGGCGCCGAAGGGGAGGGACAGGGCCGGCCAGCCCGTGAGGTTCCATGGCGGGGTCAGGGGCGAGTAGGCGGTGTTGGCGAGGAGATTGGGAAGCCAGCCTCGTTCGTGCCAGGCCACGGACCTGGGGGAGCGGCGGGCGAGCGTGGGCGTGAGCAGGACGTCGAACTCGGCGAAGAACGGCTCCATGCGGCGGCGCAGGCGGTCTCGGCTCTCGCTGGTGCGGACGCTGCTCACGAAGCGCCGGCCGACGGCGGCGTGTACCCGGGTGCGGCGGGTGAGCAGGCGCGGGTCCAGGCCCGCCGCGTCCACCGCCGTGCCCGCCGTCCAGTGGGCGAGGGACGTCGTGCTCAGGGAGAGCGGGTAGGGCGGGTCGGCGCGGCGGACCTGGTGCCCGGCCTTGATCAGGACGGCGCCCGCGTCACGGGCCGCGGTCGCGTAGGGCTTGGTGATCGTGACGCCGAGCAGGGGGCTGCGCAGCGACACGGCGATCTTGCGCATGGCGGGCTCGGACGGTCGTACCGCCTCGGTGCCGGCGTCCGCCAGGATCGACAGCATCAGGCGGGCGTCCTCGACCGTCGTGGCCAGCGGACCGTTCTCGGACATGCCGAACCAGTCACCCTCGCCGATGCCCGCCGGGACCACGCCGTGGCCCGGCTTGATGGTGACGAGACCGCAGTTGGCGGCCGGGATGCGCAGCGAGCCCATGCCGTCGTTGCCGAGTGCGATCGGCACCAGCCCCGCGGCGACCGCGGCCGCGCTGCCGCCCGAGGAACCGCCCGCCGTACGGGTCAGGTCCCAGGGGTTGCGGGAGGTCCCGTGCACTCCCTCGGTGGTGCCGAAGATGCACAGCTCGGGCACGTTCGTCAGACCCACGACCACCGCGCCCGCCGCGCGCAGCCGGGCCACCGTCACATGGTCCTCGTCTGCGGGTGTGTCCGGCGTCGCGGCGGAGCCGACGCGGTTGGACTCGCCGCGTACGGCGAGGTTGTCCTTGACGGCCACCGGCACGCCGGCCAGCGGCAGTTCGGCGAGATCGGCGCGGGAGGCCACCTCGTCGGCCTCGGCGAGCGCCGCCAGGGCCCGTACCGCACGGAAGGCTCCGACGCGGGCGTCGAGCCGCTCGATCCGCTCCAGGTGCTCGGCCACCACCTCCCGCGGCGTGGCCCGCTTCTCGCGTACGGCGGCGGCGATCTCGGCAGCGGTCCGGCCGACCCAGCTGGTCACGGGGGCTCCTCGGGAGTGCGTTGAGCGGGCTACTCGTGAGTATGAGGAGCACTCTGCCCGGCGGCGGCCCCGCCGTCGAGACCGTCGACCCCTGGACCTTCGGGCGGCTCTTCTTGGACTTTTCACGGAGTGGCTGCGGGGCGCCCGCCCCTGACCTGTAGATCATCCGATCACTGGGGCAACTGCTGTGCGTGCACGCCTCATTGACAGGACTTCGCCGCTCACCCAATGATCAGACATCCGATGAATTGGAGCCGCTCATGAGTCCGTATCCAAGACGTCAGGTCCTGGGCGCCGCGGTGGCGGTCACCGCCGCGACCGCCCTTCCCCTCACCGCGGCGACCGGGGCCCATGCCGCCGAGCCCGTGGACGCCCAGGCCGCCGGACGGTACTGGGTCCCCGTCCCCGATCCGGTCCCCGTTCCGCTCGACAGCCTCTACGACAACGACGGGATCGACACCGCCTCCGCCCGTGGCGGCGACTTCGACGGCTCCGGCTACATGTTCCCGGGCGAGGAACTCCCCAGGGGACGCATCGAGGTCGACGGCACCCCCTTCCTCTTCCCGGCCCCGACGGCGGGCGCCAAGAACAACGTCGTCGCGCTCGGCCGGCGCATCGACCTGCCGAAGGGTCACTATCTGTCGGCCGTCTTCCTCACCGCGGGCAGCCACGGCGACGCCACGGGCCAGGCCACCGTCCACTACGCGGACGGCTCGACGACCGCCGCCGGCCTCGGCGGAGCCGACTGGTACGCCGCGAGCGGCTCCCTCTCCGCGCCCTACCGCTACAAGCCGGACGGCACGAAGGACGAGCACGCCGTCGGCATCGGCACCTCGGAGGTGTGGACCGACCCTGAGCGCGAGGCCATCGCCATCACCCTGCCGGTCACCGGTCCGGCCGAGGCCGGCAAGGTCTCCCTGGCTCGCGGTCAACGGCGAGGCGATCTACGACACGACGTACTGGTCGCGCATGGCGCAGCTCGGCGACGACCTGCGGTTCACGGTCCGCCCCGACAAGGCCTTCTACATCCACTCCCTGACCCGGCCGGGCGCGAAGCTCACCGTCGAGGCGCCGGTGCCGGTGCGCGCCGGCGACCGGGTGACGATGCTGGGCCACGACCGGCCCCTGACCTGGACGGTCAGCAACGGAGCACTGGTGATCGACGTACCCGAGGCAGCCCGTGGGGCGGGACGGCACGTGTGGGTGTTCAAGGTGCAGTGGCACGGCTGAGTCCAGAAGGGGACCGGTGACCAACTGGTCTGTCGGGCAAGGAAGTCAGCAGTACGGCACGAAGGTCCGGTTGGTCGCCTGCACGTTCGCCGACGACCTTCGTGCGGCCGGCCACGGGGACGGTGCCCGTCGTCCGCGCCGGTGCACGCACCGGCGACATCGTGGTGGACGTACAGCCGTCCCGCGGCTCCCTGGGCGCCGAGAGCCACGAACCGGCCGCCGGCAAGCGGCTGTCGGTGACCGCTGCCACCGGGAACGGCGCCTTCCACGGCACCCGCACCGACCTCCAGCTCCTCGCGCAGGGCGACCGGATCCCCAGTCCGATGTGAGGAGTTGACCAGGGGCGCGGGACACCGTGCGGATCGCGTGGCGTGAGCTGTACCGATCAAGGCTCTGAGGGGTATCAGCAACGAGGCGGTCACCGGGGTGTCGGCGCTCCGGTGACCGCCTCTTCGCCGAACGGGGCTTCAGGTGCGGGAGCGGCGGTGCCGGCGGATGCGCCAGACGACGAGGGCCACCAGGACGAGCGCGGCCGTGACCAGGGCGAGGGTTCGGCCCACCAGGCCCACGGCGCGCTCGTAGGCGGCCCCCGCGGCATAGCCGACAAGGACGTTGCCGACGCCCCAGAGCAGGCCGCCGATGGCGTTGTAGAGCAGGAAGCGGCGGTACGGCATGTTCGACGCGCCCGCCAGTGCCGGGACGAGGGACCTCAGGAAGGCGAGGAAACGGCCGACGAAGACCGCGGCCGGACCGCGCCGGCGGATCAGGTCGCGTGCCTTGTCCACGCGCGCTGCCCGCCGGCGCAGGGGGCTGCTGCTGAGCAGCGGCGGCCCCAGGCGCCGGCCGATCTCGTAGCCGACGGTGTCCCCGGCGATCGCCGCGAGGACCACGGCGAGCGTCAGCCAGGCCAGGTCGACGTTGCCCCGCCTGGCCAGCACACCGCCGACGATCACGGCGGTCTCGCCGGGCAGCACGAACCCGAAGAACAGCGCGTCCTCGGCGAACACCAGGGCCACGACCACGACGTAGACCACGGGTCCGGACAGATCGGCGAGCCAGTCGACCAGCGCGTGCATCTGCCGCCTCCCTTCCGTTCCGGTGACGAGTCCGGTTACGAGTACCCGTCGGAGGCGGCCTCCTCCGGGGTCGTCCGGCGCAGCAGGAAGTTGACCGCGGTCATGGTCAGGACCGGCTCGCCGCGCTGGTTGAGCACCTCGATCCCGGTGTGGACGAGTCCGCGGTCCGGCTTGGATCGGGAGACGCGGGTCTCCAGGACGGTCGTACGCAGGGAGAGGCTGTCGCCGGGCCGCACCGGCCGCACCCAGCGCAGATCGTCGATGCCAGGGGAGGCCAGGCCGCCCACCTTGCTGATGTAGTGGTCGGCGTACATCCGCATCATGACGGCGCAGGTGTGCCAGCCACTGGCGATCAGCCCCTGGTAGGGGCCCCGCAGCGCGGCCTGCGGATCGGTGTGGATGCCCTGGGGATCGAAGTCGCGGGCGAAACGGAGGATGTCCTCCGCCGTCATGGTGATGCTGCCGTAGACGTAGACCGCACCCGGCACGTAGTCCTCGAAGTGGCGGTCCTCGATGGGCACGGCGAAATCCGCGTCGCCGATCGTGCTGGTCGTCGGTGCTGTCATGCGCGGCACGATAGCCGCCGGGTGGGGCGATCCCGAGGCGCGACGGGCTCAGGTCTGCTTCAGGACCTGTTCCAGGAAGGCCACCGAATCCGCGGCCGGTGAGGCGACCAGGCTGAGGCGGTCCATGACCGCGAGGTAGTGGTCGACCTCCTCGGGCTTGTCCAGGTACAGGGCGCTGGAGAGCTGCTCGAGGTAGACGACGTCGGGCAGGTCGGGCACCGGGAAGCGCAGCACGGTGATCGGGCCGCCGGCCGCCGCGTGGCCGCCGACGTGGAAGGGCAGCACCTGGAGGGTGACGTTCGGCAGGGCGGCCACCTCGATGAGGTGCTTGAGCTGGTCCCGCATCACGTCGGGCCCGCCGAGCGGGCGGCGCAGGGCCGCCTCGTCCACCACGACCCACAGCTTCGGCGAGCCCGGCTTGGCGAGCAGCTCCTGCCGGGTCATGCGCAGGTCGACGCGGCGCTGGATCGCGTCCGGGTCGGAGATGGTGTGGCCGAGCCGGATGACGGCTTCCGCATACGCCGGGGTCTGCAACAGGCCCGGGATGAACTGCACTTCGTAGGTGCGGATGAGGGACGCGGCCTCCTCCAGGCCGAGATGCTGCTCGAACCAGCTGGGGAAGGCGTCTCCGTACGCCCGCCACCAGCCCGGTTCGTTGGCGCGCTGCACGGAGTCGAGGAACTCCTGGCGTACGTCCGGGTCCTGGACGCCGTACAGGGTGAGCAGGTCGGCGATGTCGCGCTGTTTGAAGCCCACGCGGCCCAGTTCCATGCGGCAGAGCTTGGCGTCCGAGGCGCGTATGGCCGAAGCGGCCGTGTCCCGGCTGATGTTGAGGGATTCGCGCAGGCGGCGCAGCCGGGTGCCCAGCATGATGCGCTGCACGGTCGGCCCACCCCGCTGCAGGCTCAGAACGTCGGGAACGGAGGGAGCGGGTGCTGGTTGAACTGCCGTCATGGTCATCCCCTTGGCCGCCGCACCGGCTGCGTGTGCATGTGTTCGGGACTCAACCATGGAGGGTAGCACCGTGCCGCCGAACGGCTGCGCTGCGTGAAGTGGCCGGAAGGCGCCGATCGTTGACCAGCGCCTTCCGGCAGTCCGCGAGCGCTGCCTGACTTCAGCGGCCGGGGAGTAGGCCGTCGAAGTCGCCGTCCTTCACGCCGCGGACGAACGCGGAGATCTCGGCGCCCGTGTAGACGAGTGCGGGACCTTCGGGGTGGCGGGAGTTGCGCACGGCGACGCTGCCGTCCGGTAGCGAGGCCAGTTCGACGCAGTTGCCCTCGGGGTTGCTGTGATGGCTCTTGCGCCAGACCACTCCTCTGAACTCGGTGGCAGGCGTGCCGTTGCTCACGTGCTGCATGTGAAAGCCTCTTTGAGACGAAGTCGCGGCCAGCTCTGCAATTGCATCTTCAACTGCATCCACAGGTGGTGTGCGGGACGATAGCGCCCTGCCCCAGCGCTCGCAAGATCATCTGCAATTGCAGCGGTAATTGCTGATGCACTTGCGTGCGGACTGCTGGACGTAGCACGATACTTCGTACAGGTGTAGCGCTCGGTAGTTCTCTCCGCAGGGGTCCCAGGGGTCGCGATGTCCGCAGAGCAAGTCGCAGGACCGGCGAACCCCCCACGTATCGAGGCGACTTGGGAATGGCTGTGCCGGGCCGTGGACCACATCGGCCGACCCGCACCCGGGCTGAGCTTTCCCCTCGCTCCCGCCTCCGAGGACGGCCTCGGACCGGCCCACTGTTCGGTGCTCGTCGTCCCGCCCGTCCCCCAATCCGCCCACATCGCCCGCGACTTGATCAGGCAGACGCTCGTCGACCGGGCCGCGCACGAACGCGTCGAGGACGTGGCGGTCATCGTGTCGGAACTCGTGAGCAACGCTCTGCGCTACGGCCGGGCGCCGGGCGCGGAGGGGGAGTTGCACCCGGCGCTGTGGCTCGCGTACTGGGACCGCTGGTCGTGCGCGGTGTGTGCGGTGACCGACGAGAGCGACCTGGTCCCCGTCGCCGTGGAAGCGGACGAACTCGCGGAGTCGGGACGGGGACTGCAGGTCGTCTCGGCGCTGAGCGACAGCTGGGGCTGGAACCCCCGCGCCGACGGCGGAAAGGTCGTCTGGGCCCTGTTCAGGCTCTGACGACCTTGTCGGGATTCTCTCAGGCCTTGCGGCCGATACCGCAGATGGCGTCCACCTCGGAGGGCGAGCGGCCCACGTCGATGGGCTCGGGGTGCCACTGCGAGGTGGGAACGACCCCCGGTTCCACCAGTTCCAGCCCGTCGAAGTAGGCCGCGATCCGCTCGGGGCCGCGCAGATGGTACGAGCTGGCCGAGTTGGCGTTGTAGACGGAAATGGCCTGGTTGAGCGCCTCGTTGGTGTCGGTGCCGTCGCTCAGGGCGAGGTAGCTGCCCGCAGGCAGCGCGTCGAGGAAACGGGCCACGACGGCCCCCGGCTCGTCGGAGTCGGGGATCTGGCCCAGGATGCCGAGCATGGTGAGCGCCACCGGCCGGCTGAAGTCCAGGGTCCTGGCCGCCTCTTCGAGGATCCGCTCGGGTTCGCGCACATCGGCGTCGAGGTAGGCGCAGGCGCCCTGCGGGGTGCTGGTGAGCAGGGCCTGGGCGTGCACCAGCACCAGCGGGTCGTTGTCGACGTACACGATGTGGCTCTCGGGGGCGACGCGTTGCGCGACCTCGTGGGTGTTGTCGACGGTGGGCAGGCCGGTGCCGACGTCGAGGAACTGGCGGATCCCCGCCTCGGCGGCCAGATGGCGCACGGCCCGGACGAGGAAGCGGCGTTGAAGACGGGCGAGCAGGGCGATGTCCGGGAACATCTGGAGGATCATCTCGCCGGCCTGGCGGTCGGCGGCGTAGTTGTCCTTGCCGCCCAGCAGGAAGTTCCACACACGGGCCGAATGCGGCCGGTCCAGCTGCAGCCGGTCGGCCAGCGGGTCTTCGGAGGTCATGGGCAAAAGCCTCACATGAAGTAGGCGCCGGTGTCCGGCCGTTCACGCGGTTCGGCCCACGGACGCGCGGTGTCCCGGCCCGGCACGGCGGCAGACCGAAGTGGAGGCGGGCCGAAGGGGCGGCAGACCGAAGCGGCGGCGGTATTCACGGCTGAACTGCGAGGCGCCGGCGGCCGGCTCACGACCCGAGCTGCGCCCGCAGCCACTCCTCCACTTCCCCCACATGTGCGGCCGCCGCCGCTCGGGCCGCCTCCGGGTCGTGCGCCACCAGTGCCCGGTGGATCGCCGCGTGTTCGCGGCGGGTGCGGGCGAAGGCGCCCTCCTCCTGGTAGCCGCGCCACACGCGGGCGCGGAAGGTGCGTGAGGACAGTCCCTCCAGGATGGCGGCCATGGTCTCGTTGCCCGCGGCCGTCGCGATCTCGCGGTGGAAGGCGAGGTCGTGGGCGAGGATCTTCTCGGGGTCGTCGGTGGCGTTCATCGCCGTGAGGTGCTTCTCCACCTCGGCCAGCTGGTGGGGTGTGATGCGGGCCGCCGCCAGCGCGGTCGCCGTCGACTCCAGGATGCGGCGCACCTCCAGCAGCTCCACCAGGCGCGGGCCCCGGGAGAGGTCGGCGACCACGCCGAAGGTCTCCAGCAGGTCGCCGGCCTCCAGCTGGGTGACGTAGATGCCGGAGCCGTGCCGGGCCTCCAGGACGCCGAGCACGGTGAGGGCGCGGATCGCCTCGCGCATCGAGCTGCGGGAGATGCCCAGCTGGACCGCGAGGTCGCGTTCGGTGGGCAGCCGCTGGCCGGGCTCCAGACGGCCCCCCGCGATCATGGCCTTGATCTGCTCGATGGCGCGCTGCGTCACCGTGCCCTTCTGCGGAGCGGGCCTGGTCTCGGTCTCCCCGGCCAGGGTCTCGTCCATGCCCACTCCTTCTGTCGCCGGTGCGCCGCAGTCTAACTGTGAAGGTGGTCGGACCACTATGGCTCGAAATCGCGAAAATCCGGCGTCGATGGGTGTTGTTCGACGGAAGTGGTCTGATAAATATGCGGGCAACTGCTCGATCACCGTCAATCTCGATCACGCTCGACGAGGAGCTGACAGATGCCCGGCAGCACTGCGCGGAACAACGGACGACACGGCAGGCGACTCTCCTCGTGGGCGGTGCGCACGACGGCCACGGCCGCCGTGGCCACCCTCGCGCTCACGGCATGCGGTAGTACGAAGGACACCGGTTCCGGCGGCACGGGAGGCGGCGGCACCGGCAAGGTCGGGGTGATCCTGCCGCTGCTGACCTCGCCGTTCTGGCAGTCGTACAACGACTACGTGCCGAAGATGGCGAAGCCGCAGGGCGTCGAGACACTCAAGACGGTCAACTCCAACAGCGACCCCTCGCAGCAGATCACCGACATCAACAACCAGCTCAACCAGGGCGTGAAGGGCCTGGTCGTGGCCCCGCTGGACAGTGCCGCCATCGAGGCCGGCCTCGACCAGGCCGATCGCAAGGGCGTGCCCGTGGTCGCCGTAGACGTGGCACCGGACAAGGGCAAGGTCGCCATGGTCGTACGCGCCGACAACGTCGCGTACGGCGCGAAGGCCTGCGACTACCTCGGCGGGCACATCACCAGCGGCAAGGTCGTGCAGATCATGGGCGACCTGGCCTCGGTCAACGGCCGGGACCGCTCCGAGGCCTTCCGCGCCTGCGTGAAGAAGAAGTACCCGGGGCTCAAGGTCCTGGAGATCCCCGCCAAGTGGGAGTCGGACACCGCGGCCTCCAAGCTCGACACGCTCCTCAACGCCAACCCCGACATCAAGGGCATCTACCTGCAGGCCGGCGGTGTCTACCTGGCGCCGACCCTGCAGACCCTGAAGTCGAAGGGGATGCTGAAGAAGACCGGCGTCGCGGGCCACATCACCATCGTCTCCAACGACGGCATCCCGCAGGAGTTCGACGCCATCCGCAAGGGCCAGATCGACGCGACCGTCTCCCAGCCCGCCGACGCCTACGCCAAGTACGGCCTGTACTACATCAAGGCGGCGATGGAGGGGAAGACCTTCAAGCCGGGCCCGACCGACCACGACTCGACGATCGTCAAGCTGCCCAACGGCATCCTCGAGGACCAGCTGCCCGCCCCGCTGGTCACGAAGGACAACGTCGACGACCCCAAGCTCTGGGGCAACACGGTCAAATGAGCCTCCAGGAAAGCCGGTTGATGCCCCTGGTCGAGGCGCGGGGCATCGTCAGGCGCTACGGTCCCACCACCGCCCTCGCGGACGGCCGGCTCACCGTGCTGCCCGGCGAGTCCCACGCCCTCGTCGGCCGCAACGGCGCCGGCAAGTCGACCCTGGTCAACGTCCTCACCGGGCTCCAGGCGCCCGACGAGGGCACGGTCCGCTTCGACGGCGAGCCCGCGCCCCCGCTCGCCGACCGGGACGCCTGGCGCCGCAAGGTCGCCTGCGTCTACCAACACCCCACGGTCGTCCCCGAGTTGACGGTCGCCGAGAACCTCTTCATCAATCGTCAGCCACAGCTCCGCGGCTTCATCAGCTGGCGCCGGCTCAAGACCGAGGCCGCCGCGCTCCTCGACACCTGGGACGTGCGCGTCGACCCGGAGGCACGCACGGCCGACCTCAAGGTCGAGGACCGCCAGATGGTGGAGATCGCCCGGGCGCTCAGCTTCGGCGCCCGCTTCATCATCCTCGACGAGCCGACCGCCCAGCTCGACAACCGCGAGATCGAGCGGCTCTTCGACCGCATGCGCGCACTGCAGGACTCCGGCGTCACCTTCCTGTTCATCTCGCACCACCTCCAGGAGGTGTACGAGGTCTGCCAGACCGTCACCGTGCTGCGCGACGCCCGCTGGATCACCACGGCCCCCGTCGCCGACCTGCCGAGGTCGGCCCTGGTGGAGGCGATGGCGGGGGAGAGCCTGGAGACGATCGCCGAACAGGCCGTGCAGGAGCAGATCGTCGACGACGACGCCCCCGTCCTGCTCGACGCCCGCGGGCTCACCTCGGACACGTACGAGAACGTCGACCTGACCGTACGGCGCGGCGAGGTCCTCGGGCTCGCCGGCTCCAGCGCCAGCGGCAAGATCGAGCTGGCGGAGGCCTTCGCGGGCCTGCGCACACCGACCGGCGGAACCGCCCGACTCGACGGCGAACAGCTGCAGTTCGGGTCGGTGCAGGCCGCCCTGAAGGCCGGCATCGGCTGCGTCCCGCGCGACCGGCACGGGCAGGGCCTGGTCCGCGGGATGACCATCGGCGACAACACCACCATGAGCGTTCTGGACCGGCTCGGCCGCTTCGGCTTCATCGGTACCGACCGCAAGCGGGGCTTCGCCACCGAGCTGATCGACCGGCTCGACATCCACGCCGAGGGCCCCGAGCAGCCGGTCTCCGACCTCTCCGGCGGCAACGCCCAGAAGGTCGTCATGGCCCGCGCCCTCGCCTCCGACCCGCGGCTGCTCGTCCTGATCAACCCCACCGCGGGCGTCGACGTGAAGTCCAAGGAGTCCCTGCTCGCCCGCGTGGACACCGCCCGTGAGGACGGCACCGCGGTCCTGGTCGTCTCCGACGAACTCGACGACCTCAGGCGCTGCGACCGCGTCCTCGTCCTCTTCCACGGCCGCGTCGTCGCCGAGCATCCGGCGGGCTGGCGCGACCACGAGCTGATCGCCTCCATCGAAGGAGTGGACCATGGCTGACACCAAGGCGGCCGCGCCCCTCTCGCCGCCGAAGGCTCCCGCAGTGCGGTCGGCCAGGACGGTGCTGCTGCGCCGGGCCCGCGAACTGGCCCTCGTACCGGCCCTGTTGGTGCTCATGGTGCTCGGCGCGGTGGTCAACGACTCGTTCCTCACCGAGCGCAACCTGATCTCGATCCTGGGCGCCTCCGCCGCGCTCGCCATGGTCGTCCTCGCCGAGTCCCTGGTGTTGATCACCGGCAAGTTCGACCTGTCCCTGGAATCGGTCGTCGGCATCGCGCCCGCCGTGGGCGCACTGCTCGTCCTGCCCGCCGCGCAGTCCGGCTGGGGCACCGAACTCCCCTCCTGGCTGGCCCTGTTGGCAATCCTCGCGGTGGGCGGGGCCGTCGGCGCCTTCAACGGTGTCCTGGTCGTCAAGTTCAAGCTGAACGCCTTCATCGTGACCCTCGCGATGCTGATCGTCCTGCGCGGTCTGCTGGTCGGCGCGACCAAGGGCAAGACGCTGTTCGGCATGCCCGACAGTTTCTACTCCCTTGCGACGAGCACCTTCCTGACCGTCCCGATGTCGGTGTGGCTCGCGGCGGTCGCCTTCGCCGTCGCCGGGTTGGTGCTGAAGTACCACCGCGTCGGACGCGCCCTGTACGCCATCGGCGGCAACGCGGACGCCGCCCGGGCGGCCGGCATCCGCGTCGAGCGCGTGATGCTCGGCGTGTTCGTCGTCGCAGGCGTCCTCGCCTCGGTCGGCGGGATCATGCAGACCGGGTACGTCGGAGCGATCAGCGCCAACCAGGGCAACAACATGATCTTCACCGTGTTCGCGGCGGCGGTCATCGGCGGCATCAGCCTGGACGGCGGCAAGGGCACCATGTTCGGCGCCCTGACCGGCGTACTCCTGCTGGGTGTCGTACAGAACCTGCTCACCCTCGCCCAGGTGCCGTCCTTCTGGATCCAGGCCATCTACGGCGGAATCATCCTGGTCGCCCTCATGATCGCCCGTGTGACGACGGGCCGAGCCCAGGACTGATCCCCGCCGCCCGACCTGCCACCGACCGAAAGGCCCCCTGTGTCCCTGACGCCCGGCCCCTCCTGCCGCATCCTGGCGGTCGACACCTACGACGTCCGCTTCCCGACCTCGCGCGAGCTCGACGGCTCCGACGCGATGAATCCCGACCCCGACTACTCGGCCGCGTACGTCGTGCTGCGTACCGATGCCGAGCAGGGGCCACAGGGGCACGGCTTCACCTTCACCATCGGGCGGGGCAACGAGGTCCAGGTCGCCGCGATCCACGCGCTGCGCCACCATGTGGTCGGACGGTCCGTCGACGAGGTGTGCGCCGACCCGGGGGCCCTGTACCGGGATCTCGTCGGGGACAGCCAGCTGCGCTGGCTCGGACCCGAGAAGGGCGTGATGCACATGGCGATCGGCGCGGTCGTCAACGCCGCGTGGGACCTGGCGGCCAAGCGGGCGGACAAACCGCTGTGGCGGCTGCTCGCCGAGGCCGACCCCGAGTGGCTGGTCGGGCAGATCGACTTCCGCTACCTCACGGACGCCCTCACGCCCCAGGAGGCGCTGGAGATCCTGCGCCGCGGCAGGGCCGGTGCCGAGGAGCGCACGGCCCGACTGCTGGAGCGCGGATATCCCGGCTATACGACGTCGGCCGGCTGGCTCGGCTACAGCGACGAGAAGCTCACCCGGCTCGCCGCCCGGGCGATCGCCGACGGCTTCAGGCAGATCAAGCTCAAGGTCGGCGCGGACCTCGACGACGACATACGCCGCTGCCGGGTCGCCCGCTCCGTCGTCGGCCCGGACCTCCGTATCGCGATCGACGCCAACCAGCGCTGGGGCGTCGACGAGGCGGTCCGCTGGACCAGGGCGCTGGCCGAGTTCGACCCGTACTGGATCGAGGAGCCCACCAGCCCCGACGACGTCCTCGGTCATGCGGCGATCCGCAGGGCGGTCGCGCCGGTCAAGGTCGCGACCGGCGAGCACGTGCAGAACCGGATCGTGTTCAAGCAGCTCCTGCAGGCCGGCGCCCTCGACGTCCTCCAGATCGACGCCGCCCGCGTCGGCGGCGTCAACGAGAACCTCGCGATCCTGCTGCTGGCCGCCAAGTTCGGCGTGCCGGTCTGCCCGCACGCGGGCGGCGTGGGCCTGTGCGAACTCGTCCAGCACCTGTCGATGTTTGACTACGTGGCGGTCTCCGGCACCATGGACGACCGGGTGATCGAGTACGTCGACCATCTGCACGACCACTTCCTCGACCCGGTGGTGATCCGCGAGGGTCACTACACGGCACCCACCGCGCCGGGCTTCTCGGCCGCCATGCGGCCCGAGTCCATCGCGCGCTACACCTTCCCCGGCGGCACCTTCTGGGCCGCCGACCTCGACGACAAGAACGGACGGGCAGCATGAGCGACTTCGAGGGGCTCAAGGCCCTGGTCACGGGCGGAGCCTCGGGCATCGGACGGGCGACGGCCGAACTCCTCGCCGCCCGCGGCGCCCAGGTGGCCGTCCTCGACCTCGACCCCACCTCGGTCGGCAAGCCGCTGCTCGCCTACCGGGCCGACGTCGCCGACGACGCGTCGGTGCGCGCGGCGGTGGCAGCCGCCACGGCCGAACTCGGCGGCCTGGACATCCTGGTCAACAACGCGGGCGTCGGAGCCCAGGGCACCATCGAGGACAACGACGACGCCGAATGGCACCGCGTCCTCGACATCAACGTCGTCGGCATGGTCCGCGTCGCCCGCGCCGCCCTGCCGCACCTGCGCCGCGCTGCCACTGCCCGTCCGGGCACTGCGGCCATCGTCAACACCTGCTCCATCGGTGCCACCGCGGGCCTGCCGCAGCGGGCGCTGTACTGCGCGGCGAAGGGTGCCGTGTACTCGTTGACCCTCGCCATGGCCGCCGACCACGTCCGCGAAGGCATCCGCGTCAACTGCGTCAACCCCGGCACGGCGGACACCCCATGGGTCAGCAGGCTGCTCGACGCCGCCCCCGACCCCGCCGCCGAACGCGCCGCCCTGGAGGCCCGCCAGCCCACCGGCCGCCTCGTCAGCGCCGCCGAAGTCGCGGGCGCCATCGCCTACTTGGCGAGCCCGCTGTCCGGCGCCACCACCGGCACCTCACTCGCCGTCGACGGCGGCATGCAGGGCCTGCGCGTGAGGCCGGTGGGCCAGTGAAGCGCCTCGGCAGCAGCGGCGTCGAGGTCAGCGGGCTGGCCTTCGGCGGCGCCGGCATCGGCAACCTCTATGCGGAACTGAGCGAGGAGCAGGCCCACCAGGCCATCGAGACCGCCTGGGACGAGGGCATCCGGTACTTCGACACGGCCCCGCACTACGGCCTGGGCCTGTCCGAACGCCGCCTCGGCGCCGCCCTGCGGGCTCGCCCCCGTACCGCCTACACGATCTCCACCAAGGTGGGCCGTCGCCTGGAGCCGTCCGACGGGGGCGGCGACGACCTGGCGGACGGCTTCGCCGTGCCCGCCACCCACCGCCGCGTGTGGGACTTCAGCGCCGACGGCGTACGCCGCAGCCTGGACGCCAGCCTGGAACGCCTCGGCCTCGACCGCGTCGACGTCGTCTACCTCCACGACCCCGACGACCACGCCGAACAGGCCTTCCGGGAGGGCTATCCGGCGCTGGAGAAGCTGCGCGCGGAAGGCGTCGTGGGCGCGATCGGCGCCGGCATGAACCAGGCGGAGATGCTCACCCGCTTCGTCCGGGACACCGATGCCGACGTGGTGCTGTGCGCCGGCCGCTACACGCTGCTCGACCAGCGGGCCCTGACCGAACTGCTGCCCGCCGCCCAGGAGCGCGGCACTTCGGTGGTGATCGGCGGCGCCTTCAACTCCGGCCTGCTGGCCGACCCGCAGTCCGCGGCGACGTACGACTACGCCGCGGCGCCCCCCGGGATACTGCGGCGCGCCCTGCACCTGCAGTCCGTCGCCGAGCGCCACGGCACGCACCTGCGCGCCGCCGCCCTCGCCTTCTGCGCCGCCCATCCGGCGGTGGCCGGCGTCCTGGTCGGCGCCCGCACCCCGGACCAGGTCCACGACTGCGCGGAACAGTTCGCCGCACACGTACCCGCATCCTTCTGGCAGGAGCTCCGCGACACCGGCCTCCTGCCCGCCGACGCCCCCGTGCCCGTCGCGGAACCGTCATGAGAGTCGCCCTGCACACCACGGTCCGCGCGGACCGGATCGCCGAGTACGAGGCCGCGCACCGGGAGGTCGCGGCGACCCGGGTGTACGGCCTTTGACGCGCGGTGGCCCCTCGCCCGGACGTCAGCTGCGCTGGGCCACTCCCGCCAGCCGCGTCGGCGGAAGATACTCCCGCACATACGTCCGCTCCCAGCAGGCGCCCGTCTCCCGTAGCTCGCGCCAGCTCGTGTACTGGTAGCGGAAGAGGCGGGCGCGGATGAAGCGGGGCGGCGCGTCGGGCGGGAACGGGGACCGGCGCAGCAGCCGCAGTGTGTCGCGGTCGTTCTCCAGCAGCCGTTCCACCAGGGTGCCGAACCACGCACCGGCGTACGAGGGCGAGAGCGCGGCGAACCACATCAGCCAGTCCAGGCGCAGGTGGTACGGCGCGAACTGACGCGGCCAGCGCCGGGGGTCGCCCGGCTTGCCCTTGAACTCGTACTCCCGCCAGTCAGAGTCCTCGTGCGGTACGGCGTCGTCCGTGCCCTCGATCACCACCTCGTACCGCTGCCGGCTCACGCTGCCGAACGCGCCGTAGGTGTTGACCAGGTGGAGCGGGTCGAAGGAGCGGTTCATGACCTGGCGGCGGGAGAGCATGTTGCGGACCGGCCGGTGACTGAGGGCGAGGAGCAGCGCGGCGACGGCGAGGACCACGACCTCGTACCAGAGGGGAGCGCCGGGCACGGACGGCGCGTCGGCCGGGAGCCCGAGCGCCGAGACGGCGAGTACGACGGTGATCCAGTTCAGCCAGGCGAAGTTGCCCGACAGCACCAGCCACAACTGGGTGACGATCATCAGGGACGCGGCGCACGTGGCGACCGGCTGGGGAGTGAACAGCAGTACGGGGACGAGGAGTTGGGTGACGTGGTTGGCGGCCACCTCGACGCGGTGCAGGGGCCGCGGGAGGTGGTGGAAGAACCAGCTCAGAGGACCCGGCATCGGCTGTGTCTCGTGGTGGTAGTCCAGGCACGTCAGCTTCCGCCAGCAGGCGTCCCCGCGCATCTTGATCAGGCCCGCGCCGAACTCCACCCGGAACAGGATCCAGCGCAGCAGGAACAGGACCACGATCGGCGGCGCCACGTCGTCGTTGCCGAGGAAGACGGCCAGGAAGCCCACTTCCAGCAGCAGGGACTCCCAGCCGAAGGCGTACCAGGTCTGGCCGACGTTCACGATCGACAGGTACAGCGCCCACGCGACCAGCCACAGAGACATCCCCGCCCCCAGGGGGAGCCGGGAGTCCAGCCCCGCGGCCAGCGCCGCCGAGACGGCGCAGCCCGTCCAGCAGCAGGCCGCGAAGAAGCGGTCCGAGTAGTGGAGTTGGAACAGGCTCGGCGCCTGCCTGAAGCGGACCCGGTCGACGAAGCGGGGGACCGGCAGCATGCCCCGCTCGCCGATCAGCGCCCGGAACTGCCGCGCCGCCGTCAGGAACGCCACGAGGTACAGGCCGGCCAGAGCCCGCTGGAAGACCAGTCGGCTCCACCAGTACTCGGGTGCGGTGAACCAGTCCACGGCCGTGCGCTCCTCACTCCACATTGTCGCGCCGAACCTTATGTCACGCTCCGTGTGTCCCCCTTCCGCTTGCGCAACCCAGGGGAGTGAAGGGGACACCAGTGACGAATTGCCTGCAGTGAGGCAGGAGGACGAGCCGCAAGCCGCATCTTCGACGGTTCCACCGGTGCTCGACGGACCACTGATCGCGACCGGGGAGCCTGGAATTCCTCCCTTCTCCCCGGTCGAAGAATCGGGTGAAGCCTGGCAAGGTGGGCCCATGGTTGATCGGGGCGTGAGCGCCCTGTCTCTCCCGGACGACTGGCCCGCCCACCCGGATCCGATCCTGGCGCTCAACCTCATGGGCAGCTTCGACTGGGACCTGGACAGCGGTCTGTTCCACATGGACGCCCAGGCCCACGAGGTCTTCGACCTGCGCCCGGACGAATACGACGGCCACCCCGAGACCCTTTCCGTACGGGTGCCCCGATCCGAGGCCTACCGGCTCGACGGGGTGGTAGCGCAGGCCATGAAGGACGGTAGCGAGAACTACGGCGCCTACTTCCGCATCCGCCGCCGCGACGGCACCCTGCGCTGGACCCACGCCCAGGGCTACATCCGGCGCGACGAGACGGGCCGTCCGCGCCGCATCATCGGCATCGTCCGGGACGCCACCCAGGAGCTGGGCGACAGCGAGGCCCGCCGCGAGCAGGCCGCCCAGGACGCGGCCCGGCGCGAGCAGACCAACGTCGTCCAGCTCACCACAGCCGCCCTCGCGCACGCCCGCACCGTCCAGGACGTCATCGACGTCGTCAAGGACACCCACGGCCTCACCCATCTGGGCGCCACCAGCCTGGTCATGGGCCTGGTCGAGGCCGGCCGCATCCGGCTGATCGCGGAGGGCCCGGCGGGCAGCTTCGTCCCCGGCACCCTCATCACCCGCATCGACGAGCCCTACCCGATGAGCGAGGCCGTACGGACCCTCACGCCCTGCTTCATCGAGTCGCCGGAGGAGTTCGCCGAGCGCTATCCCCTGCTGTGGCCGCACATCACCGACCTGAAGATCACCTCGGCCGCCTATCTGCCGCTGATCGTCCAGGCCAGGCCGATCGGCGCGATGGGCCTGCTCTACAGCGACCGGCGTGGATTTTCCACCGAGGACCGCAACGTGCTGCTCGCCCTCGGCAGCAGCATCGCGCAGAGCCTGCAGCGGGCCACCTTCTACGAGCAGGAGAAGGACCTGGCCACCGGCCTCCAGCAGGCGATGCTGCCGCGCACCATCCCGAGCGTCCGCGGCGCCGACGTCGCCGTCCGCTACCGCGCCGGTACCGCCGCGGGCTCCCTGGCCCGGGACATCGGCGGCGACTGGTACGACCTGATCCCGCTGCCACGCGGCAAGGTCGGCGCCGTCATCGGCGACGTCCAGGGCCACGACACGCACGCGGCCGCCGTCATGGGCCAGCTGCGCATCGTCCTGCGCGCCTACGCCGCCGAGGGGCACACCCCCGCCACCGTCATGGCCCGCGCCTCCGTCTTCCTCCACGAACTCGACACGGATCGCTTCGCGACCTGCCTGTACGCGGAGGCCGACCTGTCCACCGGGGTGGTCCAGGTGGTCCGCGCCGGACACATCGACCCGCTGATCCGGAGCACGGACGGCAGCTGCCGTCGCATCGCGGTCCCCGGGGGACTGCCGCTCGGTCTGTCCGCCGAGTTCGGGAGCCTCGAGTACCCGGTCGGCACGCTGGAGCTCGACCCCGGCAACACGCTCCTGCTGTGCACCGACGGCCTGGTCGAACAGCCCGGCGCGGATCTGGACGAGGGCGTGCAGGTCCTCACCGCGCTCATCGCCTCCGGCCCGGACGACGTACGGGACCTCGCGGACTGCCTCATCGACGTGGCCGAGGAACGCGGCGGCGACGACGACGTGGCGCTGCTCCTGCTGCGCCGCCGCGCCCTGGACACCGCGCAGCCCGGCGGCCGGCTCCAGCAGCACGTGGCACCCGGCGACCCGGAGGCCCTCACCCAGGCCCGGCACATGATCCGGGCCGCGGTCCGTGCCTGGGGCGCCAAGGAGCGCGCCGACGAGATCGAGCTGGTCGCCGACGAGATGATCACCAACGCGCTGATGCACACCGAGGGCTCCGCGATCGTGACCCTCAGAGTCCTCGGCGGCAGCGACCGCCGTCTGCGGGTCGAGGTCGAGGACTCCTCCAGTGCCCTGCCGCGCCGCCGCGAGGCGGGGGAGTCGGGCGTCTCCGGGCGGGGCCTGCTCCTGGTCGACCTGCTCACGGACGTGTGGGGCGTGGAGGCGCGGGGCGGCGGCAAGTGCGTGTGGTGCGAGTTCGTGGTCCCCGGACTCGACTGATCCCCTCTGGCGCTGTCGGTGCCGGATGGCACTCTGGACGTATGCCGGAACTCCCCGAGGTCGAAGCACTCAAGGACTTCCTCACCGAGCACCTGGTCGGTCACGAGATCGTGCGGGTGCTGCCCGTCGCGATCAGCGTCCTCAAGACGTACGACCCCCCGCTCACGGCCGTCGAGGGCCGCGAGGTCACCGCCGTGCACCGGCAGGGCAAGTTCCTGGACCTGGAGACGGACGGCGGCCCGCACGTCGTCACCCACCTGGCCCGCGCGGGCTGGCTGCACTGGAAGGACAGGCTTCCGGACGGCCCGCCCCGCCCCGGCAAGGGGCCGCTCGCGCTGCGCGTGGCCCTGGAGACGGGGGCGGGCTTCGACCTCACTGAGGCGGGCACCCAAAAACGCCTCGCTGTGTACGTGGTCCGGGACCCCCAGGAGATCCCGGGCGTGGCCCGCCTCGGCCCCGACCCGCTCGCGGACGACTTCGACGAGAGACGGTTCACGGAACTTCTCAGTCCCGAGCGGCGCCAGATCAAGGGCGCCCTGCGCGACCAGAGCCTGATCGCGGGCGTGGGCAACGCGTACAGCGACGAGATCCTGCACGCCGCGAGGATGAGCCCCTTCAAACTGGCCGCGTCCCTCACCCCCGAGGACACCACGCGCCTCTACGAGGCCCTGCGGGCCACACTCACCGACGCGGTCGAGCGCTCCCGGGGTGTGGCGGCCGGTCGGCTGAAGGCGGAGAAGAAGAGCGGCCTGCGCGTCCACGGCCGCACCGGTGAGCCCTGCCCGGTCTGCGGCGACACGATCCGCGAGGTCTCCTTCAGCGACTCCTCGCTGCAGTACTGCCCGACCTGCCAGACGGGCGGGAAGCCACTGGCGGACCGGCGGATGTCACGCCTGCTCAAGTAGTCGCCGACGCCGCGCAGGGCCACGTACAACCGCACGAGCGGCCACGACGGCGCCACAGACGAACGACGGACGGCTCCTCGCGGCACCACCAGCCGAGCGCTCAGCCGTGCTGGAGCGTCACGAGGTGCTCCCCGTCCGCGGTGCGCACCTCGTACCGGGCGATCTCACCGGCGTGCATGGCCGAGCTGCCCTGGACGGTGATCGGGCGGGCGTCGTGGCGGGGGACGGTCCAGCTGCTGACGATCTGCTCGGAGCCGTCGCG
The DNA here is from genome assembly GCF_058267695.1 of Streptomyces sp. DF42. Classification (NCBI taxonomy): domain Bacteria; kingdom Bacillati; phylum Actinomycetota; class Actinomycetes; order Kitasatosporales; family Streptomycetaceae; genus Streptomyces; species Streptomyces sp. DF42. The sequence goes on from NZ_CM177859.1 coordinate 9,135,310, forward strand.
GCCGACGGCGATCAGACGACAGGAACGCGGGCCCGCGCCGTCCTTCACCTCCAGCTTGACCTGGCTGCCCGAGTACTCGTCCTGGGTCGTCACCTGGGCCCACACGCCCGACTTCGCGTCGGTCGCCGCCATCCGTACGGCCGCGTCCCGGGTGCTGCCCTCCGCCATCATCGTGAGCCCGGGCCCGGCCACCCCGATCACCAGCGACGCCGCCACGGCGTACAGGAAGCGCCGGCGTCCGGCCCGGTGCCGGGTCGCCACCGCGGCCAGCAGCCGGTCGAGCAGCTGCGGGCCGGGCCGGGTCATGGGACTCACGAACCGTGGCGTCGAGCGGCGGTACAGCATCATCTGCCGGGTGATGGGCCCGAATTCGGTCACGGAGGCCGCGCAGCGCGTGCACTCCATGAGGTGGTCCTCGAAGCGGAAGGCGTCCGCCTCGTCCAGCACGCCGAGCGCGTACGCGGCGACGTCGCGATGCCTCTCCTGGGACCTCATGCCGAATCCTCGTGCCGTTGGGTGCGGGTGGGGTTACTCCTTGCTCCCACCGGTACGCACCGGACAGCCGAATCACTCAAGGCACCTACAGAATCGCAAGCAAGTGATTCGGAGCCGTCAGGGCCGCGGATTGGTCCGAATCTCAACAAGGCTAAAAAAGGTGGATGGCGAGGTGACCGAGCGGCAGACCCAGTTGCCACGCCTTCGTCCACACCTTCGGACCCTCGTCCTCGCCGACCGCCCCGGCGCCGCCCGGCACCGCGTTCAGGTCGGGCGCGAGCAGCTCGGTCTCCTCAAGCCAGCGCCAGGCCGCCTCCGCAAGCTCCAAGTCCGGAGCCGGACCGCCGGATTCGGCCGCCTCGGCGGTGACCGCGGTCATCCGCTCGCGCACCCAGTCCTGCCACGGCTGGTCGTACGCCGTCAGCGACAGCCAGGTCTCCAGCTGGGTGACCACCCGGATGCCGGGGAGTTCGCCGTCCGTGTCCGAGAGGAAGACGGTCAGCGCCAGGGCGTCCCGCCCGGCGCGGAACTCGAAGGACGTCGGTGGCATCAGGTCGCCCGTCCGCAGCAACTCGTCGGCGATGTACTCGGCGTACAGCCAGGCCATGGGGACGACCAGTTCACCGCCGCCGGTGCCGTCCGTGCTCTCTTGACCTCTGTGCAGCATCCCTTCCTGCCTTCCTCCGGTGCGTGCGCGTCGCCCGACTCCGGGCCCCTGTGCCGGGGCCCCCGAGCCCCCAGTCCGGAACACGGATGAGGACAGCTGATTGCTCAACCGGGGTCCTCAGCAAGGCGCTTTACGGAGGTTTGACTCAGCCGTCGGTTTCACCGCAGGTCGGCCGCATATCCCGGAAGCACCCGGCGCAGGGCGCGCAGCGCGTAGTACGCGCGGGACTTCACGGTACCCGCAGGGATTCCGAGGGTTTCGGCGGCTTCCGCAACACTCGCCCCCTGGAAGTACACGAGCACCAGGACTTCACGGTGCTCCGGAGTGAGTGTCTTCACAGCCTCGCGTACGTCGAGGGCGGCTGCCGCCCGCTCCGCGTGGTCGCCGATCACCCGGGCGTTCTCCAGGATCGCGTCCCCGACCTCGGGCGGCCGCGCCTGCCGGGCCCGCCGCGCGTCGATGGCGAGCCGTCGTCCGACAGTCATGAGCCACGGCCTTACGGACTCGAAGTCGTCGGCGCGCAGCGCCTCGGGATGCTGCCAGGCGCGCACGAGGGTCTCCTGCACGAGGTCCTCGGCGCGCTGCCGGTCGCCGTCGCAGAGCCGGAGCAGGAGCGCGAAGAGGGGCCGACCGTGCTCCCGCTGCAGCGCGGCGAGCTCGTGGTCGGCGGTCAGCCCGTTCGTGAGGGTGGTTCCGGCCGTCATGGGCGTATGGCATCGCAGGGGACCGATTTGGGACAGGGGCCGCACCGGGCTCTGCGGCGGACGGTCGATCGCGTCGACGAACGGTTCGACGAGCGGTTCCGGACACCGCCGGACGCGGCCCCGGAGGCCTCTTCACGGGCGCCGGACGGGCTAATCGGTGGGCCGGGGTTGTTTGGGGGCGCCTAGAAGTTCGTACCTATTTGTCCGTAAATAGGACCACAGTGGGGTGAGCTGATGATTGCACGCAGACGACAGGTTGCCCTGGCCCTGACGGCCCTGCTGGCAGCGGGCGCCGCCTGCCAGGCCCGGCACCACCAACCGTCCACCGCCGTACGGCCGGCCCCCGCGCCGGCCCAGCCCGCGGCCCGCGGATTCACGCTGGTCGCCTCCGGTGACGTCCTCCCGCACAGCACGGTCATCGACCATGCGCATTTCGACGCCGGCGACACCGGCTACGACTTCCGTCCGATGCTCTCCGGCGTCGAGCCCGTCGTCTCCCGCGCCGATCTGGCGCTGTGTCACATGGAGACCGTCTACGGGGCGAACGGCGACTACACCGACAACCCCGTCTTCAAGTCCCCGCCCGAGATCGCCCAGGGTCTGGCCGCGACCGGCTACGACGGCTGCTCCACGGCCTCCGAACACAGTCTCGACGACGGAGTCGACGGCGTCCGCCGCACTCTCGACGCCCTCGACCGCGCGGGTGTGCGGCACACCGGTTCGGCGCGCACCGAGGCCGAGGCGCGCACCGTCACGGTCCTGCGCGCGGGCCCCGCCAAGGTCGCCCACCTCGCCTACACCTTCGACACCAACGGCCATCCGCTGCCGCAGGGCCAGCCGTGGGCCGTGAACCTGATGAACGAGAACAGCATCGTCACGGACGCCCGGGCGGCCCGGCGGGCGGGTGCCGACGTGGTGGTCGTCTCCCTGCACTGGGGCACCGAATGGCAGGATGCGCCCGACGCACAACAGCTCGCGTTGTCCCAGCAGTTGACGGCCTCCCGCACGGGCGGCCGCCCCGACGTGGATCTCATCCTCGGCACCCATGCCCACGTCCCGCAGGCGTACGAGAAGGTCAACGGCACCTGGGTCGTCTACGGCATGGGCGATCAGATCGCCGGCGAGATGACCAACAACGCCGGAGCACAGGACCCGCGCGGCAACGAGTCCACCCTCGGCCGCTTCACCTTCACCCGGCCCGCCCGGCCGGGCGGCCGCTGGGAGGTCACCAAGGCGGAGTTCATTCCGCAGATGTTCGACGTCGACGCCGGACGGGTGGTGAACCTCAACCAGGCGCTCGCCCAGGGCGCGGAGGTGAAGGCCGCACGCGACGCGATCCGGGACGTGGTGCTCAGCCGGGGCGCCGCGAAGGACGGGCTGACGATGGGGCAGTAGGCCCGACCACGCCCACGCGGGCCGCCTCTCAGGACGGGCTCGGGGAGGCCGATGCCGACGAGCGGCCCGGCGTGGGCGACGCGGGCGGGTAGCTGGGGTGCAGCGAGGGAGAGAGCGGAGCCAGCGACCTGCACATCGAGGTCGGGAACGCCGGTTCCCTGCGCTGCACGGTGCGGCAGCCGCCGGCTGCGCCCTCGACGATCGGCACCCAGCCGGACTTCTGCGCCTTGAAGAACCAGCGGTCGCCCAGCCGGGACGAGCAGCCGGGGGCCGCGTCGTGGTCGTCGCAGGCCGGCCCCGTCCGCCAGGAGAAGTCCATCACCAGCCACCTGGCGTCGCAGTCCTGGGAGTCCCGGTAGGTGTGCGCGGGCGCGTCGACCGCGATCAGGGCCTGGTCGTAGGAGGCGGCCGTGCAGCCGGTGGCCGGTGGCGTGCAGCCAAGCCGCCCGCACAGCCGCAGCGCGGGCGGCTTGGCGCCGTCGGCGGTGAACTGGGTGTAGTGGTCGACGACCACCTTCCGGTCACCCAGGGGGACGGGCAGCCGGACCCGTGTCGTGGCCACCCGCTCCTCGGTGCACCCCGAACGCCGGTCCCCCGACGGCGAGTAGAAGGTGACCTGCACCCGCACGAGGTCCTGCACGGGGTCGGTGAGCACCGCCTTGAGGTCCCGCACGCACGGGTGCTCCCCGCTGGGTACCTGCGCATCGAGGAGCAGTGTGCGGCCGCCGTCGGCGAGCCGGGCCCCGGTGACGGTCGAGGGTGACCCGAGGGTCCACGGGATCGGCCCGGTCGGCGACGCGGACGTCTGCCGACCGGCCGTCTCGGTCCCGCACGCGCCGAGCAACAGTACGGCCAGGGTGCAGAGAGCAGCGGCAATGCCCGCTCCGTACCTCCCACGTGACAGCAAGAGTGCTCAATCCCCCCGTACGGCACCGGCGTTGCTCCACGCCACAGCAGACTCTAGTGCCGCGCCAGTCAAGGTTTGCCCGTCAAGGAGCGGCGTCCGGTGCGTGCTCTCGGCGTGCCGGCCGGAAGTCCTCGTACTGGACGTACTTGGGCTTTCGGCCGGTGCGGCGAGAGTGCGTGCCGGGCGTCGCGACGGGGCGAACCTTGACTGACGCGGCACTAGCGGCGGGCCAGTTCCGACCGCTTGTAGGAGTACCCGAAGTAGATCCCCACCCCGATCAGGAACCACACGGCGAACCGCACCCAGGTCTGCCACTGCAGATACGTGATCAGCCAGATCGAGGCGACGACACCCAGCGCCGGCACGAACGGCATCCACGGTGTCCGGAAGGTGCGCGGCAGATCCGGCCGCCGGTAGCGGAGCACGACCACCGCCGTGCACACCACCACGAACGCCAACAGGATGCCGATGTTGGTCAGTTCGGCCGCCTCACCGATCGGCAGGAACCCGGCGATGACCGCCGACGCCACCCCGACGATCCACGTCACGCGCGTCGGCACCCGCCGCGTCGGGTGCGTCTTCGCGAACCACTTGGGCAGCAGCCCGTCCCGGGACATCGAGAACCACACCCGGGTCACGCCCAGCATGAACGTGAACATCACGGTCAGGATGCCGATGATCGCGCCCACCGCGATCACGTCCGCGAGGCCGCCGAGCCCCACCGACTTGAACGCCGTGGAGAAGCCGCTCTCCTTGTCGATGTCCTTGTAGTTCTGCATGCCGGTCAGCACCAGGCACGCGGCCACGTACAGGATCATCGAGATGATCAGCGAGTAGATGATCGCCTTCGGCATGTGCCGCTGCGCGTCCTTGGACTCCTCGGCCGCCGTTGACATGGCGTCGTAGCCGAAGACCGCGAAGAACACGGTCGCCGCACCGGTGAAGGCCCCGCCGACCCCGTACGGGAAGAACGGGTGGTAGTTGCCGGTGTGGATGTGGAACACGCCGACGGCGATCACCAGCAGCACGACCAAGACCTTCAGCACCACCACGACGGTCTCGAAGCGGGCAGCGCTCTTGATGCCGAGGTTCAGCAGATACGCGATCAGCAGGCACAGCACGGCCGCGAACAGGTCGACCCTGTGGCCGCCACCCGTACTCGGCGCGCCCAGCATCCACTTCGGCAGCTCGGCGCCCATGTCCTCGACCAGGAAGCTGAAGTAACCGGAGATGCCGATCGCGACCACCGCCACGATCGCCGTGTACTCCAGCAGCAGGTCCCAGCCGATGAACCAGCCGGCGAACTCACCGAGCACCGCGTAGCCGTACGTGTAGGCCGACCCGGCCTTCGGTATGAGCCCCGCGAACTCGGCGTACGACAACGCCGCCGCGGCGCTCGCGAGGCCGGCGATGAGGAAGGAGACGAGGACTGCGGGCCCCGCCGTACCGTTGGCCACCGTACCGGCGAGGGTGAAGATGCCCGCGCCGATGATGCCGCCCACGCCGATCGCGGTCAGCTGCCAGAGCCCCAACGACCGGTCAAGGCCGGCGCCCTCACCGCCTTGCGTCTCCTCGATCTCCTCGATCGGTTTGCGGCGGAGAATCCCCTCGCCCATGCGGAGCCGGGCCATGCGCCTCACCTCTTCACGTTCGGCAACGGCTGACGGCCGATCATGATGGCCCAACTGTTCCCGGGAGGGAAGAGACCGCGCAGATATGTGGAGGGGCCATCTGAACTGAACGGCTGTTCAGGACGGAGGGCTCCGCAGTAGTTTCGTGCGCAACCACTCGCATCGCTCGCGGAGTACCTCGAATGAGCTGCGGCAAACGGGCACTGACGCCCCTTCAGGCCTCTCCGGCACCGTCCGCCGTCCACGGGCACGGAGCCGACCGCAGCCCAGGCCGGGCAGTGATAGCGGGGCCGGGCAGGCGGACGGCATCTTCCGGATCCGCGCCACCCCGGCCCAACAGGCGGCAACCGCAAGGGCGTTGGACGCCTCCCGCGCCTTCTGCTCGCGCCGGTTGAAGGAGAAGGCGGCCCATGTCACCGACCTCACCTGAAGCGGCTGCGTCGCCTGCGGAGAGGCGGAGACCGCGGGGGAGAGGGACGGCTCGGAGATCTTCACCGGCTGCCCCGACATCCTCGCGGACGACCCCGCGTCATCGAGCGCGGCCCTGCCACGGCCCCACGCCCCGGCACCCCGACCGCACCACGACGAAAATGATCGAAGCGGACAACCGCAGGGCCGTCCTCGCGAAGCCGCGTGAGGAGGCCGTATCCCCTTGGCCGGTGAGGTGACGCCTACGGCACCACGGTCACCGGCCACCGTCCGGCCTTCACCAGCCGGATGGCCACCGATCCGACGATCCGGTGCCCTGCCTGCTCCGAAGCGCCCACCACCACCGCGTCCGCCTTCAGCTCGTCGGCCGCCTTGACCAGGCCGCCGTACGGGTCACCGCGGAAGGTGTGGAACTCCCAGCGGAGGTCGAATATCCCCTTCGTCCGCTCGGTCGCGTCCCGGATCTGGGCGACCAGGTCCTCGGCGATCTCGTCCGTCGTCTCCGCGACCGGCACTCCCATGGCCGCGCCGGCGGCCATCACCGGCTGCACGTACACGACGGCGAGCAGCGCATGCTGGCGCCGGGCCAGGCCACCGGCATATGCCGCGGCGCGCAGCGAGGAGTCGGAGCCATCCACCCCGACCACGATGACCTTGGGCCCGTCGGTGCCCCGCTCGAACTGGTGCGAGTGCTGTTCCGTCACGGCTGCGAGGCTATCGGAAGCCCCAGGTCCCCCCGTCATGAGGGACCTCTCGACGGGCGAGGCGGCCCCGCCCTTCCTACAGTCGGAACCATGAGTGCCACAGCGGAGGCCTCCCCGCCCAAGGACACCACCGGCCGGACACGGCCGCCCGGCCACGGGCCGATGAGCAAGGTGCCCGAGGCCTTCGCGGCCTTCTTCGGCGCCCTCGGACTGCTCTGCGTGCTGCTGGCCCTCATCCCACCGCTGCGCGCCCTGCTGCGCCCGGTGGTCCGCTTCCTCGACCTGCTCATCGTCCCGGTCAGCGCCAATCTCGCCTACGCCGTCTTCCTCTTCCTGCTCGCCGCCGCGACCGCCGCCCGCAAGAAGATCGCCTGGTGGCTGGTCGTCGTCTACCTGGGACTGCTGGTCCTCGACGACGTCCTCGGCGTGCTGGTGGGCCTGTACGCCCAGTCCATCCCCTCCCTCGTCGTCTGCTCCCTCGCGCTGACCCTGCTGATCGTCGCCCGCCGGGAGTTCTACGCCGCCTCCCGCCGCGCCGCCGTCCGCCGCGCCCTGCTCGTGCTCCTCGCCGGGCTCGCCCTCGGCATCCTCGCCGGCTGGGGCCTGGTGGAGCTGTTCCCCGGCACGCTCCCACGCGGCCAGCGCCTGCCATGGGCCGCCAACCGGGTCCTGGGCGGCCTCGTCTCGGGCCGTTCCTTCGACGGGCACCCACCCAGGGCCCTGTTCTTCCTGCTCGGCCTGTTCGGCGCCCTCGCCCTGCTGAACGCCGCCTCCACCCTGTTCCGTTCGCAGCGCATGGAATCCGCCCTGCACGGTGACGAGGAGCCCCGCATCCGCGCCCTTCTGGGGGCCTACGGCGAGCAGGACTCCCTCGGCTACTTCGCCACCCGCCGCGACAAGGCCGTCGTCTTCTCACCCAGCGGCAAGGCCGCCGTCACCTACCGCGTCGAGGCCGGCGTCTGCCTCGCCAGCGGCGACCCCGTGGGCGACCGTGAGGCCTGGCCGCACGCCATCGCCGCCTGGCTGGACGTGGCCCGACGGCACGCCTGGGCCCCCGCCGCGATGGGCGCATCGGAGGACGGCGCCACGGCCTTCGCCCGCGCCGGACTCGGCGCGCTGCAACTCGGCGACGAGGCGATCCTGAACGTCGCCGGCTTCGACCTCGACGGCCGCGACATGCGGGTCACCCGGCAGGCTGTGCACCGCGTCCGCCGCACCGGCGCCCACTGCCGCGTCCGCCGCCACGCCACCCTCACCGACGAGGAGATGGAGGCGGTCGTCGACAAGGCCGACGCCTGGCGCGACACCGAGACCGAGCGCGGCTTCTCCATGGCCCTGGACCGCCTCGGCGACCCGGCCGACGGCGACTGCCTCCTCGTCGAAGCCCTCAGTGAGGACGGCCGCCTCCTCGCCCTGCTTTCCTTCGTGCCCTGGGGCCGCGACGGCGTCTCCCTCGACCTGATGCGCCGTGACCGCAGCGCACCCAACGGGGTCATGGAGTTCATGATCGCCGACCTGTGCGCCGCGGCCCCGAAGCTGGGCGTCCGCAGGATCTCCCTCAACTTCGCCGTCTTCCGCTCGGCCTTCGAGGAGGGCGCCCGCATCGGCGCCGGGCCCGTCCTCAGGCTGTGGCGGCGCCTGTTGCTGTTCTTCTCCCGGTGGTGGCAGCTGGAGGCCCTGTACCGCTCCAACGCCAAGTACCACCCCGAGTGGTACCCCCGCTTCATCTGCTACGGCGACACCGGCTCCCTCGCCCGCATCGGCCTGGCCTCCGCCATCGCCGAAGGCTTCGTCTCCGTACCGTCCCTGCGCAAACTCTGGGGAAAGGGGCACCCGAGGGGCGCGTCCAGGCCCGCGACCACCGAGGGCCTGCCGTCGCTGTCGGCGCTCGGCCTCGCCGGAGGGGACGAGGCCGGGCCCGGCGATCCGCATGCCGGCCCGCCCGAACAGGTCCGCATCCGGCACCGCACCCTCGACCGGCTGCGCGCCGACGGCACCGACCCCTACCCCGTCGGCATCCCGCAGCGCACCCACGCCCTCGCTGACGTCCGCGAGGGCGAGAAGGTCACCGTCGCGGGCCGCATCATGCTGGTCCGCGACTTCGGCGGCCTCGTCTTCGCCGTTCTGCGCGACTGGTCCGGCGACCGCCAACTCGCCCTCACCCGTGAGGACTCCGGGCCCGCCCTCGGCCGCTTCACCGCCGACACCGACATCGGCGACCACATCACCGCCACCGGCCGCGCGGGCATCAGCGACAAGGGCGAGCCCACCGTCTTCGTCACCTCCTGGCAGCTCATCGGCAAGTGCCTGCGCCCGCTGCCCGACAAGCGCAAGGGCCTCGCCGACCCCGAGGCCAAGGTCCGCATGCGCTACCTCGACCTGGTCTCCAGCCCCGACGCCCGCGCGGTGATCCGCGCCCGCTCCACCGCCGTACAGGCCCTGCGCCAGGGCCTGTTGGAGCGCGGCTACCTCGAGGTCGAGACGCCGATGCTGCAGCAGATCCACGGCGGCGCCAACGCCCGCCCCTTCACCACCCACATCAACGCCTACGACCTCGACCTCTACCTGCGCATCGCCCCCGAGCTGTATCTGAAGCGGCTGTGCGTCGGCGGGATGGAGAAGGTGTTCGAGCTGGGCCGCACCTTCCGCAACGAGGGCGTCTCCTACAAGCACAACCCCGAGTTCACGATGCTGGAGGCCTACCAGGCCTTCGCCGACTACGACGTGATGCTCGACCTCGCCCGCGAGCTGATCCAGGGCGCGGCCACCGCCGCCTTCGGCTCGCCCATCGCCCACAAGAACGGCACGGTGTACGACATCTCCGGGGCCTGGCCGGTCAAGACGGTCTACGGCGCGATCTCCGAGGCGCTCGGGGAGGAGATCGACGCGGACACGGACCTGGAGGCGCTGCTGGGGCTGTGCGACCGGGCCGGCGTCCCCTACACCGTCGACGACGGCCGCGGCGACGTCGTACTCGAAATGTACGAACGCCTCGTCGAGGAGAAGACGCAACTCCCCACCTTCTACAAGGACTTCCCGACCGACGTCTCCCCGCTCACCCGCCAGCACCGCACCGACCCACGGCTGGCCGAGCGCTGGGACCTGGTCGCCTTCGGCACGGAACTCGGCACCGCCTACTCCGAGTTGACCGACCCCGTCGAACAACGCCGCCGCCTCACCGCCCAGTCCCTGCTGGCCGCCGGGGGAGACCCCGAGGCGATGGAACTCGACGAGGACTTCCTCGACGCCCTCGAATACGCGATGCCGCCCACCGGTGGGCTGGGCATCGGCGTCGACCGGCTGGTCATGTTCCTCACGGGCCTGACGATCCGCGAGACGCTGCCGTTCCCGCTGGTACGCCGCCGCTGACCCCTCACGCCTGCGGTGCGCCCCTCCGGCGCCACCCGGAACCCCCGCACACCGAGAGCGAGTTCGCGCCGCCGTGTCGGCGACACGCCGTGACCGAGCCGGCAGCTTGGGCCAGGCAGGTGGATTTCTGCCGCCGCTTCGGTGTTGCTGGGGAGCGTCGGCCTTCAGGCGGGCGACTGATGAGTCATGAAGAAGGATCAGTTGCTCACACGACGCCGGGCGTTGATCGCCGTCGCCGCCGCTCTGGGCGCGGCCGGCACCGGTGGCGCCCTCGCGCTGAGTGGGGGCGAGGAGCCGGTCCGGCACGCGCCCACCCCCACTGGCCCCACCCCCACTGCCCCCGTCGCCGGCCCCCAGGCCGGCTCCGCGCCCACGCCGTCCGCCTATCGTCTCCAGCCCCTGACCGGGTACGGCGGGCCGCCGCGTGCGGCACCCGGCAGGACGCCCGTGCGGCACGAGCCGTTCCTGCGCATGTCCGGCCGCGGTCGCACGATGGTGCTGACCTTCGACGACGGGCCCGACCCCCGCTACACCCCGCAGATCCTGGACACCCTGGCCGAGCACGACGTCCGCGCCATGTTCTTCGTGTGCGGGGAGATGGCCCTCGACAACCAGGACCTGCTGGCGCGGATGGCCGACGACGGCCACATCGTCGGCAACCACACCTGGACCCACCCCCTGCTGACCCGTCTGAGGCGCTCCCGGATCCGCTCCGAGATGGAGCGCACCAGCGACGTCATCGAGAAGGCGTACGGGGAGCCGCCCGCGTGGTTCCGTGCCCCCTACGGTGCCTGGAACCGCGCGGCCTTCCAACTCGGCGCCGAGATGGGCATGGAGCCCCTCGCCTGGACGGTCGACAGCCTCGACTGGACCACCCCCGGCACCCGCACCATCGTCCACCGCGTCGAGGACGGCGCCGCCCCCGGTGTCGTGGTGCTCTCGCACGACGCCGGGGGCAACCGTTCCCAGAGTGTCCGGGCCCTGCGCACCTATCTGCCGCAACTACTGGCTTCCGGCTACCGCATCACCCTGCCGAGAAGGCGACACGCATAACCGGATTCCGGCCGCACGGTCGGGGGAATCCTCAGCGGACCTCGACCAGGCGCGCGAAGGCGACGACATTCCCGTCGTAACCGTGCTGCTTCGAGAAACCGCCCCCGCAGGTGATGACCCGCAGTTCGGGGCTGCCTTTGGACGCGTAGACGCGGTCGCCGGGGAAGTTGTTCTTGTCGAAGACCTCGATGCCGTAGATCTCGAATACGGCTGTCTTTCCGTCCTTGCGGGCGACCTCGACGCGATTTCCCTTCTTCAGTGCGCCGAGGTTGTAGAAAACGGCAGGGCCCTGCTTGTTGTCGACGTGACCGACCACCACCGCGGTGCCCTTCTCGCCGGGAGAGACACCGCCGGTGAACCAGCCCGCCAGATTCGGGTCCTCCGGGGGCGGCGCCGCGACCCAGCCGTCCGAGTCCAGGCCCACCGGCAGGACCGGCGCGTCGACCCGGATCGTGGGGATCCTGACCCGGTCGGGCAGGGCGTACGGCAGCGGCTGGACGGTGCCCGTGGCGCCGGGGACGCGGCTGTCGGCGGCGGCCGCGGAGGCGGGCTGCGGCGGACCCACGTCGAACTCTCCCGAGCCGTTCCGAATGAGCGCGAGGCCGGTCAGCAGAACAAGCGCTATCACGCCCCAAGGAGCACGCTTCCTCCGCCGCTCCTCCTCTTCAGCCAGTTCGGCCAACTCGGACGCAGACATTCGTTTCCCCTCTCGACGCGGCCGTCGCCCCGCCATTCGCGCATGAGGACAACGCTAGATGCCGCGGGGGAAACCGGCGACGGGACAGAAGCGAACGGGTGGCTTCCACGCGTCGGTGCGCCATCCGAGTCGCGGCGGACCAGGAATTTTCTGACGGTCCGTGACCTGCGGCGATATCCGAATGCGCGGCAAAAGCCCGGCGTGTCCTCTCACCAGGACGGACCATCGCCGAAATGCGGGCGAGTCCAGGGCAACTGAGGGTTTTTCTGGGAGACGCTTTCTCGCCGACAGACCGGGGACGGGCCCCGGGGCGTCTTCCGCGGAGGATCACATGAGTACTCATCGTGCCCTGGCGGTCTCTGCCGTCGCGGTCGCCGCCCTCGGCCTCGCCGCGCCGGTGGCCGTCGCGCGGGACGGCATGAACATCAGCCCGACCAACATCGTCGCCCTGCCCAGTGTCATCGCCCGTGGCGGGCAGTTGACCATCACCGTCGACGGCTGCCCGGGCGGCGGTACGGCGACCTCGGATGCGTTCCAGCCCACGCCTCTGACGCCGGTCAGAAACACCAACACGGCCAGGGGCACCGCGACGGTCAACAGGAACGCGCGGACGGGTTCGCACAGCATCACCGTCAACTGCAACGGCAAGACCCTGACGAACCCGGCCGCCTTCACCGTCATCGGCGGCGTCCAGGGCGGTCTCGGTGGCAGCACCTCCAGCGGGGCGACCCCGACCGACGTGGCCATCGGCGGCGGGCTCGTGGCCGCGGCTGTCGCGGCCGGCGGGGTGTTCTGGTTGCGCCGGAGGTCCGAGAAGCGCATCTGACCCCTTCCGGCAGGACTTCGCCCCGGAACCTGTTGAGGGTTCCGGGGCGAAGTCCTGCCCTCGGGCAGCCTGTCCTCAAGCGTCTTCCTCGCCGTTGCGGCGGCGCGAGAAGTGGTACGCCGCCCCGAACGAGCCCGCGATGAGCGCCGCGCCCATCCCGATCTCCTTGAGGTCGAACCCGGCGATGCTGCCGCCCTCACCGGCGTGCACGCCGCGGCTGGGAGTGACGGGCACCACCGTGGGGTTGACCGGTACGGGCGTCGGGTGGTGCGGGTGGCCGCCGGCGATGGTCAGATCCGTGGAACCGCTGGCACCGTCACAGGTGAACGTCACCCGGTACACGGCGCCCGGCTTGGCGTCCCAGTCGACCTTCGCCTGTGCCCAGGAACTGCCCCGCCGGATGGTGACCGTGTCGAACACCGCCGATCTGACCGTCGCCGGTCCTTTGCAGTCGCCGTCCCGGTTCACATGAAGCGTGACCTGGGCACCGGCCGCGACGGTCGAGGGCAGCACGCTGAAGGCGAAGGGGGTGATGTTGTGGCCGTCGCCTCTGGCGACGGCGGCCGGTGCGGAGAGGGCCAGGGCGCCGAGGCCCAGCAGTCCGGCAGAGGCGACGCGTATCGCGCGCATGGTGTTCCTCCGGTCCCCGAGGAGCAGCTGCGGACCCTTTCCGCTTTCAGGGAAGATGCACCTCGATGACCGAAACGCTAGGAACAGGTGTGCGTGCGCGCGATCGGAGTAGCGCGAATGGGGCAACCGTGTGGGCCGGCCAGGGGACGGTGACGGCGTGGCGCGCGTCCCCCGGCGGTTCGTCGGGTGAGTGCCGGTCAGGACCGGATGTGCGGGAAGAGGTTCAGGAACGGTGACGCCGAGGCGGTGATGCCCCGGGTGTACGGCGCGTCGAAGTCCCAGATGAGGAACAGCAGGAAGGCGATCAGGGCGGAGAACAGCCCGGCGAGGATCAGTTCACGCGTGGTGCGCCGGATCTGCAGGGCGAAGATCATGCCGATGGTGACCACGGCCCCGGCGAGCAGCCCGAACCACACCACGCCCGGCATGGTCGCCCCCATCGAGTCGGCCCGGGCACTGCGGGCCTGGTCCGCCGCGGTGACCTGGTCCAGGAGCGGCTGGTACGCCTGGGCCTCGAAGTCCGTCTTCGGCTGGTAGTCGGTGACGTCCTGGCGGATGCGGGCGAAGAGTTCGTCGCCACGAGAGGTGAGACGGCCGTCGTCGGCCATCGTCTTCCACTCGGTGTTGACGACCTGTCCGACATAGGTGTTGACATCGTCCCGAATCCGGTTGCGTGCGTCGGCCGGATAGACCCGTACCCGCTCCGAGATCTCGTGCAGTGCGACGGCCTCCGCCTGTACGTGGTCCTGGGCGGCGCTGCGTCCCTCCCACACGCCGGCGATGGCCAGGCCCAGGACGATGGCATACACGACGCCGATCCACATGGTCATGTACTCGATGACGTCAGGGGTCTCGTTGGGGTCCTCGTCCTCGGGCGCGGCCCGGTGCCGCACGAAGGTGATGATGACCACGACGGCGCAGGCGGCCAGCATCGCGAGGGTGAGAACAAGCCATTCCGGCAAGAGATGCCTCCAGAACTCAGCGCGGCCGCAGGGCGGCGACGGCGATCACGGCGGGCGCCGTGATGATCAGGACAAAGACGATCGGTGACGCAGCGCCGTGCGACGGCCTCTTGCGCACCGGCGTCCGGTAGTGCGGATAGGTCACCGGGGCCGCGACCGGACGGGGGGTGGGCTTGGCCGACAGCGTCGGAGTGGGGGGCGGAGCCGGAGCCGGAGGGGTCGGCGCGGGCGGGGGAGTCGGGCTCGGGGTCGGGCGTGGTGGCGCGGGCCGCGCAGGCGCCGGAGAGGGCGAGGCGGGCGGCGGTTCGGGTTTCGGGGTCGGCTTCGGCGTGGGTCTCGGCTTTGGGGTGGGCGTGGGCGCCGGAGGGGGTGGCTTCGGCTCGGGCGGTGTCGGCGAGGGCTTGGGTGCCGGTGTGGGGGTCGGTGTCGGCGTCGGCGGGGGGCACACCGGGGGAGTCGGCCAGGACAGGTCTCCGGCGACCGCCACCGCCTGTATGCCGTCCGGGCCGGCCGAGGCGTATGCGCAGGCGTCGGCCGTCGCCGCGCCGGCCGGTGCCCCCACCAGCAGCCAGGTCAGCGCCACCAGCGCCAACGCCCTTGCGGCGAAGGCGGTTTGGGTCGGTTCGGGTCCATACACGACGAAGATCATGAGCCTTGGCGCGCCGAGGCACGCCGGAGCGCGCCGGGATTGGTCCGAACGGGGGATGAAGGGCGTGCGGTGGTTTGACCGGCGTGCACCCGGGCGGCCGTAGATGTGCATGTATGTGCGATATGGAGTGCCGGTGTCGCAGGTTCCGGAAAGAAATGTGTGAGGCGGTTGAACACAACCGCGGGTCCCATTCGTACCCATGCTCGTGCAGCGGAGCAGCAGGGCGCTGCAACACCGTTGTGATTATGGGGAGTTGTTGACGATGAAGACCTCCTGGCGGAGCGCCTCGTATGTGGTGGGCGCCGCGGCCATGCTGGCCCTGACGACGGCGTGCGGCCAGGACAGCGGCACTTCCTCCGTAGGCAGTCAGAACGTCGGGGCCACGGCCGCGGCGGGCGATTACGGCAGCGTCGGCGCCGGCGGCACCACCGCCGCCAGCCCCAGCAACGGCTACGGGGCCGACGGGCAGGGCTCCGCGGCCCAGGCCTCGGCCGCGGGCAAGCTTGCCGTCACCCGGAACGCCGAGCTCGGCAAGGTGCTGACGGACGGCGGTGGTCTGACCCTGTACCGCTTCGACGCGGACACCGCCGAGCCGCCCAAGTCGAGCTGCGACGGCGACTGTGCCAAGACCTGGCCGCCGGTTCCCGCGGACGACGCCACGGCCGGCGCCGGAATCGACAAGGCCCTGCTCGGCGAGGTCACCCGGGCCGACGGCACCAAGCAGCTGACCATCAGCGGCTGGCCCGCGTACCGCTATGCGAAGGACTCCAAGGCCGGGGACATCGCCGGCCAGGGCGTGGGCGGCAAGTGGTTCGCGCTCGCCCCCGACGGCAAGAAGGCCACGCTCGCGAGCCTGCCGGGCCTGTCCGTGCGCACCGACCCCAAGCTCGGCAAGATCGTCGTCGACAAGAACGGCATGACGGTCTACCGCTTCCTGAAGGACGTGGCCTGGCCCAAACCGATCTCCAACTGCACCGGTTCCTGCGCGGAGAAGTGGCCGGCCGTCGCCCCGGTCCAGCCCAACGACACCAAGGGAATCGAGAAGAAGGGCCTGATGGGCTTCACCCGCCCCGACGGTGTCAAGCAGATGACCGTCGACTGCTGGCCGGCGTACACCTTCTCCGGTGACAAGGCGCCCGGGGAGACCAACGGCCAGGGCGTGGGCGGCACGTGGTACGCCATGTCGCCCGACGGAAAGCCGGTCGGCGCGCCGAAGAAGTAGCCGTCACCTCCCCAGGGTTGATTGCACCGGACAGCGCGTACGACCGTGGCCCGCCCCCTCCGCACCGCACGGAGGGGGCGGGCCCCTTTGCGTTGCGCCGCCGGAGGGCCGGGGGTTGGCCCCCGGGGGTGGCGCAGTGCGGGACGAATGCGGCAAGTGCCACAGGCAGTGACCGGGAACGGACGGTCAATTTCCGTTTCGGCTCGCCCCGTTGGCAGGCGATCAGTAGCCTCAGCTCGAACACCGGATCGCCAACGCCTTGGAGAGATAGATGGAGCGTCCCGCCTGGGCCCCACGAAGCATCGACATCTCGGTGCCCAGTGTCTCCCGCATCTACGACTACTACCTGGGCGGTTCGCACAACTTCGAGGTCGACCGGGACGCGGCCCGCAAGGCGATGGAGTTCATGCCGGGGCTCCCCAAGATCATGCAGGCGAACCGTGCCTTCATGCGCCGGGCCGTGCGCTTCGCCGTGGACGAGGGCATCGACCAGTTCCTGGACATCGGTTCGGGCATTCCCACCTTCGGCAACTCCCACGAGGTGGCCCAGGCGGCCCGGCCCGGCGCGCACGTCGTGTACGTCGACCACGACCCGGTCGCCGTCGCGCACAGCGAGGCGGTCCTCGCGGGCAACGAGGGCGCGGGCGTCGTCGCCGCCGACCTCCGCAAGCCCCAGGAGATCCTCGCCAGCGCGGAAGTGGAGCGACTGATCGACCTGAACCGGCCAGTGGCGCTCCTTCTCGTTGCCATACTGCACTTCGTGGAAGACGAGGACGACCCGTACGGGGCGGTGGCCGAACTGCGCGACGCGCTCGCGCCCGGCAGCCTGCTGATCCTCACCCATGCCTCGTACGAGGGAATCCCGCTCCCCGCCGAGCGGGCGGCGGGCACGGTGGACGTGTACAAGGACATTCGCAACCCGCTGATCATGCGTTCGCGCGACGACATCGCGCGGTTCTTCGAGGGGTACGACATGGTGGAACCGGGACTGGTGTCGATGCCGCACTGGCGGCCCGAGACGGCACCGGAGGACGAGGATCCTTATGCATTCTCCGGGTTCGTCGGCGTAGGGCGTACGGCGTGACCGCGGAACCGGACGGGCCGTTCGACAGACTGCGCAGGTTCGCGACGATCTGGAGCCGGGCGGTCTTCCCGGTGACTTCGACGTCGCTGACCCGGCCGGAGTTCGAGCAGCAACTCCTGCCGCTGGCCCGGCGGTTGAGTGAGGCGCTGCACACCCGGACGCTCGACGCGGACGAGGGCAGGGCGGTCGGCGCGGCCCTGGTCGGCGCGCACTGCACCGACCCGGAGGCGCTCACCCGCACCCTGGACTGCGTCGACGCCTACCTGGTGCTCTACTGCGGCGAGGGCGGCGACCGGGAGGAACTGCGGGCGCGTTCGGCGCGGTTGCAGCACGCCATGGCCGCGGGGTTCGCGCAGGCGCTGCGTGAACGGACGCTGGCCGAGCAGGAGGCGATCTCCGCGGCCGCCCTGAAGGCGCAGGGTCTGGTGGCGCAGGCGCTGCACGACACCGAGGCCCGCTTCCGCGCGGTCTTCGAGGGCGCGGCCATAGGAATCGGCATCGCCGACCTCGAAGGCAACGTCCTGCAGGTCAACGGCGCCCTGCTGCGTATGTTCGGCCTCAGCGACCAGATGATCCGCGGCCGCAGGGTCCAGGAGTGGACCCACCCCGAGGACGCGCCGCAGACCTGGACGCTCTACGACGAACTCGTCCGCGGCGAGCGCGAGCACTACCACCTCGAGAAGGCGTTCTACCGACCTGACGGCACGGTCCTGTGGACCAACCTGACGGTCTCCCTGCTGCGCGACGCGGACGGCACCCCGCAGTACCAGCTGGCCCTCATGGAGGACACCACCGAACGCCGGCTGCTCAATCTGCGGCTGCGCTACGAGGCCACCCACGACGCGCTCACCGGCCTGCCCAACCGCACCTTCTTCTTCGAGCGCCTGGAGAAGGCGCTGGGCGCGGGCAGCGGCCAGCGGTTCGGTCTGTGCTACCTCGACCTCGACGGCTTCAAGACCGTCAACGACAGCCTCGGCCACGCGGCCGGCGACCGGATGCTCGTCGAGGTCGCCGACCGGCTGCAGGCGTGCACGACCGCGCCCGGCGAGATGGTCGCCCGGCTCGGCGGCGACGAGTTCGTGGCGCTGACCACCGGCGCCGACACGCAGCACGAGGTCGACGAACTCGCCGCCCGCATCATGAACGCGCTGGTCACCCCGATCAGCGTCGACGGCCGTGACCTCACCGTGCGCGGCAGCATCGGCATCGTCGAGGGGCCGGCGGGGGAGCGCAGCCCGGCGGAGGTGCTGCGCAGCGCCGACATCACCATGTACCGGGCCAAGTCGGCGGGCGGCAACCGCTTCGAGCTCGCCGACGAGGAGGCCGACGCCCGCGCCATCACCCGGCACGGGCTGACCACCGCGCTGCCGACGGCGCTGGACCGGGGCGAGTTCTTCATCGAGTACCAGCCGCTGGTCCACCTCGGCGACGGCAGCGTGCGCGGCGCCGAGGCGCTGGTGCGCTGGCTGCACCCGCAGCACGGCGTCCTCGGCCCGGACCGCTTCATTCCGCTCGCCGAACACACCGGCCTGATCGTCCCGTTGGGCCGCTGGGTGCTGGAGCAGTCGGTGCGCCAGGCCCGCGAGTGGCGAGAACGGTACGACGATGCGGGCCCGCTCCGTATCAACGTCAACCTCTCGCCGTGCCAGCTCACCCACCCCGGCCTGGTCCAGGACACCGTCGACATCCTGGAGCGCGCGGGCGTCGCACCGGACGCGCTGTGCCTTGAGGTCACCGAGTCCGCCCTCATCGGCGCCGACGACGACCTGCTCAAGCCGCTGCGCCGGCTTGCCGAAATGGGCGTCGACATCGCCCTGGACGACTTCGGGACCGGCTACTCGAACCTGGCGAACCTGCGCCGCCTCCCGGTCAGCATCCTCAAGCTGGACCGCTCCTTCACCCAGAGCATGCAGCAGTTCCCTGCGGACCCCGTCGACCTCAAGATCGTCGAAGGGATCGTCTCCCTCGCCCACAGCCTGGACCTCGCGGTGACGGTGGAGGGCGTGGAGACCGGCGCCCAGGCAGATCAGTTGCGGATACTGGGCTGCGACACCGCGCAGGGCTGGTACTACGCCCGGCCGGGCCCACCGGACCGGCTGCACGAACTGGCGCTGGTGGACGCGACGGGCTGAGTCCCGCCCCGGTCTAGGGCAGCGGCAGTGAGCGCAGGGAACCGTGGGTACGGGCCATGACGACGACGTGGCCCGTGTCCCCGCCCGGCGCGACGACCAGGGGGTGTTCGCCGCCTCTGGTCTGCGAGTACGCCGCGGACATGCGGGGCGCGGCGGTTCCGGTCCCCTGCGGACCGGCGTGCAGGTCGATCGTGATCACGCGGCCCCGATTGGTGCGGTCGTTGCGGGGGGTGAAGGTCACGAACCGGCCGTCGGCCACGGTGGCGTCCGCCTCGGTGGCGTACGTGCTCCACAGTCTGCGGTCGTTCTCGAGGTCGTACGCGTTCCAGACGCCCGCGCTCGTGTCCTCGGCGCCGGCCTCGTACAGCACCAGGACCCCGTCGTCGGAGATCACCCCGTGTACGGGCTTGTCGGCCGTGTTCCTCGGGGTCGGCAGCGGCCTCAGGGTCGCCGGATCCAGGCGCCGCATGGGCGCGAAGGTGTCCCCGGCGGAGAACGGGCTGCCGGTGCAGACCAGGTAGTGGCCGCCGGTGACGAGGTGTGGGCAGTCGACGCCCGCGGGGCTGGTCGCCACGGTGTCGCCGGTGCGGGCGTCGCGGGCGGTGACCCGGGTGCCGTCGGCCGTGTAGACGCGGCCCCGGAAGGCGGCCAGGGGTTCGCCCGTGCTCCGGGCGACGGTCCGGTGCCACAGGGGCGTGCCGTCGGATGCGCGAACGGCGTCGAGGACGGCGGTGTCGGTGAAGGGATCCGGTGCATCGAGAGCGTAGACGACCCCGTCCGCAGCGCCGAGAGCGAAGTAGGCACGGCCGGCGGGCAGTTGATGGGTCCACGCCTGCGCACCCGTCCGCAGGTTCGCCGCGCGGAGCACACCCGCGACCCCGGTCACGGCCCGTTCGTCGGCCGCGTCGACGACCAGTCCGGCGCTCTTTCCGTGGTCGCCCGCGGGCACGGTCCAGGTGATACGGCCGCCGCTCCGCGAACGCCCCACGAATTGGCCGGAGTCGGTCGCGCACACCACCTGGTGCGCCGTCGCGCCGCAACTGCCGCGGGCCTCCTGGCCGGAGAGGGACGCCGTCCACGCGCGCCACGGGCCCGAGACGGACGTCGAGGTCGTCTCCACCGTCGGCCCGGAGCCGCCGGACGGCGACGAGACCGCCGGGCTCCTAGGTCCGCCGGACGCGGTGTTCCCCGCGCACCCCACCAGCCCCAGTAGTGCCGCGCCCACCGCAACGATGTGCCGTTTCATCCCTGCCCACCCCCGTGTAAGAGAACCCGATGCTACGACCGCTCAGCGCTCCAGCAGCATCCGCTGCAACTCCCGTGCCGCGCGAGGCGGGGCCACGTCGCTGCGGTGGGCCAGCGCGATCGTGCGGTGGAGACCGGGGCGGGCCAGCGCGGTGACCCGTAGGCCGCGCCCGGACCGTGTCGCGACCATGCGGGGTACGACGGCCACGCCGAGCCCCGCCCGCACGAAGCCCAGCACCGCGTCCATCTCACCGCCCTCCACCGCGAAGTCCGGCTCGAAGCCCTCGGCGCGGCATGCGGCCACGGTCAGTTCGCGCAGGTCGTAGCCGTGCCGGAACATCACCAGGCGCTCTCCCTCCAGGTCTGAGACGCGGACCGTGCGTCGGCCCGGACCGCCGGGCGCGGGCGCCTCCGGAGAGGACACCACCACCAGGTCCTCGCGCAGCAGCTCCACGGTCGTCAGCGCCGGGGAGGGCGTCGGCAGCGGCAGGACGACCAGGGCGAGGTCGAGGGCGCCGCGGGCGAGTTCCCGTACGAGATCGTGGGAGCCGCCCTCCTCGATCAGCAGCCGGACGCCCGGGTAGCGGTCGTGGAAGGCGCGCAGCACGTCCGGCAGCAGCCCGGTGCAGACACTGGGCGTCGCGCCCAGCCGGACCCGGCCGCTGCGCAGCTGCACCAGCTCCTGCACCTCGTGCCGGGCCGTGTCCGCGTCGGCCAGGATGCGGCGGGCCAGCGGCAGCAGCGCCTCGCCCGCGTCGGTGAGCGTGATGTTGCCGCGTGCCCGCAGGAACAGACCGGCCCCGAGTTCCCGCTCCAGTGCCTTGATCTGCTGGGAAAGGGACGGCTGCGCGACATGGACGAGCTCCGCGGCCCGGGTGAAGTGCCGGGTCTCCGCGACCGCAACGAAGTACTGGAGCTGCTGGAACTGCATGACTCGATGATAGCCACAGCCTATGGAATCAAGCCGGACCATGTCTTGGACCGATGAGGCTCCTCGGCCCTAGCGTCTTGAGTCATGGCTCTGGCAACGCGGACGGACCGACGGCCGTCGATGGCGCGCACGGTGTGGGACAGCTCCGTCGGGAAGAAGACGGTGATGGCCGTCAGCGGCGTGATCATGCTGCTGTACCTGGTCGCCCATGTGATCGGCAATCTGAAGATCTTCTTCGGGGCGGGCGAGTTCAACCACTACGCGCACTGGCTGCGCACCGTCGGCGAGCCCTTCATGCACTACGAGTGGACGCTGTGGCTGATCAGGGTGGTGCTGGTCGTCGCGGTCGTCGCGCACGCGGTCTCCGCGTACCAGCTCAGCCGCCGCGACATCAAGGCGCGGCCCCACAAGTACGTGCACAAGAAGGCGGGAGCGAGTTACGCGACGCGCACCATGCGCTGGGGCGGGATCATCCTCGGCCTGTTCATCGTGTGGCACATCCTCGACCTGACCACCGGCACCGTGCACCCGGGCGGCTTCCAGGAGGGCCACCCGTACCAGAACGTCGTGGACACCTTCTCCACCTGGTACGGCAACGTCATCTACATCGTCGCGATGCTCGCCCTCGGCCTGCACATCCGGCACGGCTTCTGGAGCGCGGCCCAGACCCTGGGCGTCGGCAGCCGCGCCCGCGACCGCGCCCTCAAGACCTCCGCAAACGTCCTCGCAGTGCTGCTCACGGCCGGCTTCATCGCCGTACCGGTGGGCGTCATGACCGGAGTGGTGAGCTGACATGACTTCTTATGCGGACTACGGGACCGGAGCGCCGGTCGTCGACGACAAGGCGCCCTCCGGCCCCGTCAACGAGCGCTGGGACAAGCGCCGTTTCGAGGCCAAGCTGGTCAACCCGGCCAACCGGCGCAAGCACAGGGTGATCGTGGTCGGCACCGGTCTCGCGGGCGGCTCCGCCGGCGCCACGCTCGCCGAACAGGGCTACCACGTCGTCCAGTTCTGCTACCAGGACTCCCCGCGCCGCGCCCACTCGATCGCCGCGCAGGGCGGCATCAACGCGGCGAAGAACTACCGCAACGACGGCGACTCCGTCCACCGGCTGTTCTACGACACCGTCAAGGGCGGCGACTTCCGGGCACGGGAGTCGAACGTGCACCGGCTCGCGCAGATCTCCGTCGAGATCATCGACCAGTGCGTGGCGCAGGGCGTGCCGTTCGCCCGTGAGTACGGCGGCCTCCTCGACACCCGGTCCTTCGGCGGCGTACAGGTCTCCCGGACCTTCTACGCCCGCGGGCAGACCGGCCAGCAGCTGCTGCTCGGCGCCTACCAGGCCCTGAGCAGGCAGATCGCCGCCGGCACCATCGAGATGCACCCGCGCACCGAGATGCTCGACCTGATCGTCGTCGACGGGAAGGCCCGCGGCATCGTGGCCCGGGACCTGGTCACCGGGAAGATCGACACGTACTTCGCGGACGCCGTCGTACTCGCCAGCGGCGGCTACGGCAACGTCTTCTACCTGTCGACGAACGCCATGAACTCCAACGCCACCGCGATCTGGCGGGCCCACCGGCGCGGCGCCTACTTCGCCAACCCCTGCTTCACCCAGATCCATCCGACCTGCATTCCGCGCACCGGCGACCACCAGTCAAAGCTCACCCTGATGAGCGAGTCGCTGCGCAACGACGGCCGGATCTGGGTCCCGAAGGCCAAGGGCGACGACCGGCCGCCGAACAGGATCCCCGAGGACGAGCGCGACTACTACCTGGAGCGCATCTACCCGTCCTTCGGCAACCTGGTCCCGCGCGACATCGCCTCCCGCGCCGCCAAGAACGTCTGCGACGAGGGCAGGGGCGTCGGCCCCGGCGGGCAGGGCGTGTACCTGGACTTCGCCGACGCCATCAAGCGGATGGGCCGCAAGGCCGTCGAGGAGAAGTACGGCAACCTCTTCGACATGTACGCGCGGATCACCGCCGAGGACCCGTACAGCGTCCCGATGCGGATCTACCCCGCCGTGCACTACACGATGGGCGGCCTGTGGGTCGACTACGACCTGCAGACCACCATCCCCGGCCTCTTCGCGGTCGGCGAGGCCAACTTCTCCGACCACGGCGCGAACCGCCTCGGCGCCTCCGCCCTGATGCAGGGCCTGGCCGACGGCTACTTCGTGCTGCCGGCCACCATCAACGACTACCTCGCCCGCAACCCGCACCACGAGCCGGTCACCGACCGACACCCGGTCGTGCAGGAGGTGTTGGCGGAGACCGAGGACCGCCTCCACCTGCTCCTGTCCGTCGACGGCGACCGCACCCCCGACTCCTTCCACCGAGAAGTCGGCGAACTCATGTGGGAGTTCTGCGGCATGGCCCGTACGGACTCCGGTCTGCGCAAGGCCCTGGAGCGCATCCCGCAGATCCGTGAGGAGTTCTGGCGGCGTATCAAGGTGCCCGGCACCGGTGAGGAGTTCAACCAGTCGCTGGAGAAGGCCAACCGCGTCGTCGACTACCTCGAACTCGCCGAGCTCATGTGCCTCGACGCACTGCACCGCGCCGAGTCCTGCGGCGGCCACTTCCGCGAGGAGTCCCAGACCCCGGACGGCGAAGCGGCCCGCAGGGACGACGAGTTCGGCTACGCGGCGGCCTGGGAGTTCACGGGCACGGGCGAGGCCCCGACCCTGCACAAGGAAGACCTGGTCTTCGAGTACGTCCACCCCACTCAGCGGAGCTACGCATGAAGCTCACCCTGCGCGTCTGGCGGCAGCAGAACGCCGGCACCGACGGCGCCATGTCCACGTACGAGGTGGACGGCATCTCCTCCGACATGTCGTTCCTGGAGATGCTCGACACCCTCAACGAGGAGCTCATCCTCAAGGGCGAGGACCCGGTCGCCTTCGACCACGACTGCCGCGAGGGCATCTGCGGCGCGTGCAGTCTGGTGATCAACGGTGACGCGCACGGTCCCGAGCGCACCACCACCTGCCAGCTGCACATGCGGTCATTCAAGGACGGCGACACGATCGACATCGAGCCGTGGCGGGCCTCCGCCTTCCCGGTGATCAAGGATCTCGTCGTCGACCGCTCGGCCTTCGACCGCATCATCCAGTCCGGCGGCTACATCACCGCCCCGACCGGCGCCGCACCGGAGGCGCACGCCGCCCCCGTACCGAAACCGGACGCCGACTTCGCGTTCGAGCACGCCGAGTGCATCGGCTGCGGGGCATGCGTGGCGGCCTGCCCGAACGGGGCGGCGATGCTCTTCACCTCCGCCAAGATCAACCATCTCAACGTGCTGCCGCAGGGCGCGCCCGAGCGTGAGACGAGGGTGCTCGACATGGTGGCGCAGATGGACGAGGAGGGCTTCGGCGGCTGCACGTTGACCGGGGAGTGCGCCACCGCCTGCCCGAAGGGCATCCCGCTGGTGTCCATCACGAGCATGAACAAGGAATGGCTGCGGGCCACGCGGAAGGCGGCCAAGCGGTAGCGGAGCGTTCGCCGGCCGGTGCGGACGGGCGGGGCCGGGAGTGGTGCTCCCCGGCCCCGTCTCGCATGTGTGGGGTCGGTAGTGTCCGTGGACGGGAGACCTCGTCCTGGAGCGGGCTCGGCGAGATCGAGGCCCGCGGATGGCTGGAGCGCTGCGAACCGGTGAAATGACGGACACCTTTTGACCGTTCGGGCCATGGCCAAGGCCTCGGCCCGAGCCGTTCAACAACCTCACACCCGTTCTCTCTGCGCCGGACACGTCAAGGTCGGTCGGCATCGGAAGAACAGGGGCGGCGGACCGCATGACACCGCTCGGCCGCCCCCGTCTCGCCGCCCCGGCCCGTGACCAGGAGAGAGCCATGACCGGCGTATCCACGCTCGACCGTCCCCCGCAGCCCACGGCACCCACCCGCTACACCGTTTCCCTCGCCCGTGACGAGGCCGACGTGCGTGCCGCACAGCGGCTGCGGCACGACGTCTTCGCCGGAGAGATGGGCGCCCTGCTGGCCACCCCGCAGCCGGGCCACGACATCGACTCCTTCGACGCCTACTGCGACCACCTGCTCGTACGCGAGGAGGTGACGGGGCAGGTCGTCGGCACCTACCGGCTGCTGCCGCCGGAGCGCGCCGCCGTCGCGGGACGGCTGTACTCCGAGAGCGAGTTCGACCTGACCGCGCTCGACACGATCCGGCCCGGCCTGGTCGAGGTCGGCCGCTCCTGCGTCCACCCCGACCACCGGGACGGCGCCGTCATCGGCCTCATCTGGGCCGGAATCGCCCGCTACATGGTGGACCGTGGCCACGAGTGGCTGGCCGGCTGCTGCTCCGTCCCGCTCGGCGACGGTGGCGCCCTCGCCTCCGCGACCTGGGAGCGGGTGCGGGGCAAGTACCTGGCCCCGGAGGAGTACCGGGTGCAGCCGCTGCTGCCCTGGGTCCCGAACGCCGCCGCCCCGGCCGCCCCCGCCGAACTGCCCGCCCTGCTGCGCGGCTACCTCCGCCTCGGTGCATGGGTGTGCGGACAGCCCGCCCACGACCCGGACTTCGGGGTCGCCGACCTGTACGTGCTGCTGTCGATGCGCCGGGTCAACCAGCGCTATCTGCGGCACTTCCTCTCGCTCGTGCCGTCCTGATGAGCGTCTGGCTGCCCAGTGCGCCCTGCACCCCGGGGGCGTGCATCGAGCCGACGGGGTCCGTCACGGCCGTACCGCGCGCCGTGCTGCGGATGGCGGCAGTCGTGGTCCTGGTGCTCGCCGGGGTCGTGCTGTCGCCGATCGGCGGGCGCATCCCCGCCGAGCTGGTGAGGCGGTGGAGCGCGTGGGTCGTACGGGCCGCGGGGGTCCGGATCCGCATCACCGGCGCCGCCGCGCCCACCGGCGGACTGCTCCTGGTCGCCAACCACATCTCCTGGCTGGACATCCCGCTGCTCGCCGCCGTCCGCCCGGCCCGCATGCTCGCCAAGGCCGAGATCCGGCACTGGCCCGTGGCGGGACCGGTCGCCGCGCGCGCGGCCCTGTTCATCGACCGCGACCGGCTGCGCGCCCTGCCGGACACGGTCGCCCGGATCGCGGACGAGCTGC
Organism: Streptomyces sp. DF42; assembly: GCF_058267695.1. Lineage (NCBI taxonomy): Bacteria > Bacillati > Actinomycetota > Actinomycetes > Kitasatosporales > Streptomycetaceae > Streptomyces > Streptomyces sp. DF42. The sequence continues at coordinate 9,162,107 of NZ_CM177859.1, forward strand.
GCGACGGGGGAGCGGTCGCCGTCTTCCCCGAGGGCAGCACCTGGTGCGGACGCGCCCAGGGCGACTTCCGCCGGGCCGTCTTCCAGTCCGCCCTCGACGCGGACGTTCCCGTCCAGCCGGTCCGTCTGCAGTACCGGATCGCCGGGGGCACGGCCAGCACGGCGCCCGCCTTCATCGGCAACGACTCGCTGCTGGCCTCGGTATGGCGGGTGGTGACGGCGCGGAGACTGGTGGCCGAGGTCGACGTACAACAGCCCATCGCACCGGGCAGCCACGACGACCGGCGCTCACTCGCCCGCGCGGCACAGCCCGCCGCCACGGCTCAACCGGGTTGGATCCACACGGCGTTGGTGGTCTAGCGATTCCTTATCTCCCGGCCTCGCCCGGGTCAGGTGGCCGATCCGACGCCCAGGTCCGGGACGGCGACATCGACCGGCTGCCGGCATCGGCGGCGTGGGTGTCGGCCGGGGCGCCGGAGGAGCCGTACGACGTGCCGCTCGGCCATGCGCTGCCGATGATGCCCGAAGACTCGACGGCCGCCTCCAGGGCGGCAGTGATGTCCGTGCCCGGCCACAGGTGGGTGAGCAACAGCCGTGCGGCGCCCGCCTGTTGGGCATTCCGGCCGGCCTGCCTCGCGGTCGGCGGGCAGGGCGCGTCGGCGGCCGGCATCTGGTGTAGGCAGGTGGTATCCGGCAGGAGCAGGTCGGCGCGCAGCAGCCGTATTCCGTCGCCCTCGACGAGACAGCCGCCGCACGCCAGGACCGCCGAGGGCCACGCCCCGCAGCCGCCCAGAACCGTCAGTCGCATGCGCCGGAACCCTGGTCCCCGAAAACCCGGCGACGGGCCGGCGGCTCCCTGTTAGCGTGGCTTCCATGAAGGTCAGGACCTGTTGCAGGCACACCGCAGCCGCGCGAGCGACCAGCTCGCCGGCTGCCGACGCCTGACCTCTCCCCCTCTCCCCGGCGGCCGGAAACGGACCGCCGGGATGTGCTTCCCCTCTGCGCAGGTTCGCAGTCTGCTCCCGCGGTGCGGTTTCCGGTCCCATGACCCGAAGGAACCCCGCCATGAACACCGACGAGACGGTACGGACGTTCACCGACTTCTACCGGGAGCGCGGCCACCACCTCATCACCGGCAGCACCCTGCTGCCGCCGCCCTCGGACCCGGTGCTGTTCACCACCTCCGGCATGCACCCCCTCACCCCCCACCTCCAGGGGCGCCCGCACCCCCGGGGGCGGCGCCTGATCAACGTCCAGCGCTGCCTGCGCACCACCGACCTCGACGAGATCGGCGACCTCACCCACCTCACCGTCTTCGAGATGCTCGGCTCCTGGTCCCTGGGCGATTACGGCCATTCGCAGAGCCTGCGGTGGGGATACGAGCTGCTGCGCGACGGGTTCGGCATCCCGCGGGAGCGGCTGTACGTCACGGTCTTCGGCGGTGACGGCCGGCTCGGCCCGGACACCGAATCGCTGCGCACCTGGCAGGAGTTGGGCCTGCCCGTGGAGCCGACCGACGACGAGAACTGGTGGTCCAACGGGCCCGTCGGACCCTGCGGCCCCGACTCCGAGATCTTCGTCTGGACCGGCAACCCCGACACTCCACCACAAGGCACCCCCACCACCGACCCGCGATGGGTGGAGATCTGGAACCACGTCAGCATGCGCTACCGCCGTCACGAGGACGGCAGCCTCGAACCCCAGCGGCAGCCCACCGTCGACACGGGCATGGGCCTGGAACGGCTGACGACCGTCCTGCAGGGACACCGCTCGGTCTACGAGACGGACCTGTTCGAACCGTGGATGCGACGGCTTCCGCCGCTGTGGCGGCTGGACGGGCCGTCGATGCGACTGGTCTGCGACCACCTGCGCTCAAGCATCGTCGTACTCGGCGACGGCGTCCGCCCGTCCAACACCGGCCGCGGCTATGTCCTGCGCCGCCTGATCCGCCGCCTGCTCACCACACTGCGGCGCGAGAACCCCTCGCACACCCTGACCGACCTGCCCGTGGAACTGGTCGGGCACACGCTGGACCACTTCCGCCAGCCCTGCGGGTCCGGCACGGTCCGCGAGCTGCTCCTGGACGAGGAACAGCGGTTCACCAAGCTCCTCGAACGCGGTCAACGGGTGCTCTCCCGGTCGGAGTTCGGCGGCCCCCTCAGCGAGGAGGACTACCGGTACCTCCACGACACCCACGGCCTGCCCCGAGATCTGGTCGCCGGTCTGCTCACCACCGACTGACGCTCGTTCCGGCTCTCCGGCTCCCCGCACTCGGGAGCCGGAACGCCCCGGAACGACCCGGTGACTAGGCTTGCCTCATGCCCGATCGTGATCACGTTGACGTCGACCTGGTTCACCTGCGCCCGATCGCGGAGGAGGATCTCGATCTGTTCGAGCGTCTTCACGAGGACCGGGCGGAGGCCGGGGAGTCCGGCTTCTTCGGCTACCGCAACCCGGGGCAGCTTCGCCGGCAGTGGGTGGAGCACGGCTTCCTCTCCGCTCAGGGCGGACGGCTCGCCATCGCCGGGGGCGACGATCGGTTCGTCGGGGAGGTGCAGTGGCACGAGGTGCTGCAGGGCCCGGCATCACCCTGCTGGAACGTCGGCGTCTCCCTGCTGACCGCCGAGCGCGGCAAGGGCTACGGCAAGCACGCTCAACGTCTGCTCGTCGAGTACCTGTTCGCCCACACCCGGGTCAACCGTGTCGAGGCGAGCACCGAGGTGACGAACATCGCCGAGCAGCGTGCCCTGGAATGGGCGGGCTTCACCCGCGAGGGCACGCTGCGCGGCGCCTGTTTCCGTGCCGGCGCCTGGCGCGACATGGTCATGTACTCGATTCTGCGCGCCGAGGTCGCCGCGCAGCCATGAGCCCGGAGCGGGCCGGCGGGATCAGGGCGTGGGTCGAGGCCGTTGACCGGAACGAGGGTGAGAGACGTGCAGCGGATCTTGGTGGTGGGTGTCACCGGCGCGGGCAAATCGACCCTCGCGCAGGCCGTGAGCGCGCGTCTGGACATGCCGTACCACGAGATGGACGCCCTGTACTTCACCGGTCCCGACTGGGCCGTCAACGACAAGCTGACCGAGACGGTGTCGCCGCTCGCGGCCGAACCCCGCTGGATCATCGACTCCATCGGCTACCCGGAAGTCCGTGACCTGCTCTGGGAGCGGGCCGACACCGTGCTGTGGCTGGACTACGCCAAGCACGTCGTCCTGCCCCGCGTCCTGCGCCGCTCCCTGCGCCGCACGATCACCCGCGAGCCGGTCTTCGGCGGCAACACGGAGACCTGGGCGGGCTGGCTCAGCAAGGAACACCCGGTGTGGTGGGCCTGGTCCCACCATGCGGGCCGCCGCCGCGAAATCGCCCACCGTACGAGCGATCCACGCTTGGCGCCGCTCCAGACCCTGCGCTTCTCGCACCCCGCCGACACCGCGGCCTGGTTGGCCACGCTCACGCCTGCCGGGGCAGCACCCGGCCCAGATACGGCGCCGTAGCGCTCGCCTCCGCGCCCGCGACCTCCGTCGGCGTGCCCGCCGCGACGATCCGTCCGCCCGCGTCCCCGCCACCCGGGCCCAGGTCGATCACCCAGTCCGCGCCGGCCACCACCGCCATGTCGTGCTCGACGACGATCACGGTATGTCCGGCGTCGACCAGACCGTGGAGCTGGCGCATCAGGACCTCGACGTCGGCCGGATGGAGACCGGTGGTCGGTTCGTCGAGGAGATAGAGCGTGTGGCCGCGGCGGCCACGCTGCAACTCGCCGGCCAACTTGATGCGCTGGGCCTCGCCGCCGGACAGCTCGGTGGCGGGCTGGCCCAGGTGCAGATAACCGAGGCCCACGTCGAGCAGCGCGCCGAGACTGCGGGCCACCGCCGGAGTGTCCGCGAAGAACTCCGCCGCGCTCTCCACCGTCAGGTCGAGCACCTGCGCGATGTTCCGTCCCCGGTACGTCACTTGGAGCGTCGCGGGGTTGTAGCGGGCCCCTCCGCAGTCCGGGCACGGCGCGTACGTACTCGGCAGGAACAGCAGCTCGACGCTGACGAACCCCTCGCCCTGACAGGTCTCGCAGCGCCCACCGGCCACGTTGAAGGAGAATCGGCCGACGCCGTAACCCCGGCCGCGTGCCTCGTCGGTGGCCGCGAACTCCCTGCGTACGACGTCGAAGAGGCCGGTGTACGTGGCCAGGTTGGAGCGCGGGGTGCGGCCGATGGGCTTCTGGTCGACCGACACCAGCCGTGCCACCCCCGCCAGGTCTTCGGTGATCTCGCCGATGAGCGTGGACTTCCCGGACCCGGACACGCCCGTGACCGCGGTCAGCACGCCGAGCGGGAACTCGGCCGTCACGCCGCGCAGGTTGTGCCGGTTGACCGGCCCGACCTGCAACTGGCCGCGTGCGGTGCGCACGTGGCGTACGGGGGCGGGGGAGCGGTCGAAGAGGAAGCGGGCCGTCGCCGACCGCTCGACCGAGGCCAGCTCCGGCACCGGGCCACTGTGCAGCACCTCGCCGCCGTGCTCGCCGGCCAGCGGACCCACGTCCACCAGCCAGTCGGCACCGCGCATGACGTCGAGGTGGTGCTCGACGACGAACACCGAGTTCCCCGCCGACTTCAGCCGCTCCAGGACGGTGAGCAGTGCCTCCGTGTCCGCCGGGTGCAGGCCCGCGGACGGTTCATCGAGCACGTAGACGACACCGAACAGCCCGGAGCGCAGCTGGGTCGCCAGGCGCAGTCGCTGCAGCTCGCCCGCCGAGAGGGTGGGTGTCGAACGGCCCGGACTGAGGTAGCCGAGGCCGAGTTCGAGGATCGGTGCGATACGGGAGCGCAGGTCCTCGGTGAGGACGCGGGCGGCCTCCGACGTGGCCTCCAGGGCGGAGGCGAGGTCCGCGACGGGCAGCGCCGCCAGCTCGGCGATCGTACGGCCACCGAAGGTCACGGCCAGTGCCTCCGGGCGCAGCCTGCTGCCGCCGCACGCCGGGCAGGGCGCGCTGGTGAGGAAGCGCTCCGCCTTGGTGCGCAGAGTGGGGCTCTTGGAGTCGGAGAAGGTCTTCATGACATACCGGCGGGCACTCATGTACGTGCCCTGGTAAGGGCGTTGGATCCGGTCCGCGTCCCGCACCGGATGCACGGTGACCACCGGCTGCTCGTCGGTGAAGAGGATCCATTCCCGTTGTCCGGCGGACAGGTCGCGCCACGGGCGGTCGACGTCGTGGCCGAGTGCGTCGAGGATGTCGCGGAGGTTCTTGCCCTGCCAGGCGCCCGGCCACGCGGCGATGGCACCCTCACGGATCGACAGGGAGGGGTCCGGAACCAGCAACTCCTCGGTCGTACGGTGGACTTGACCCAGACCCTGGCACTCGGGGCAGGCACCCGCAGCGGTGTTGGGCGAGAACGAGTCCGAGTCGAGGCGCTGGGCACCGGGCGGGTGGTCGCCGGCCCGGGAGAACAGCATCCGCAGCGAGTTCGAGAGGTTGGTGACGGTGCCGACGGACGAACGCGACGTCGGTGCCGAGCGGCGCTGCTGCAGGGAGACCGCCGGCGGCAGCCCGGTGATCTCGCCGACCTTCGGCGCGCCGACCTGGTGGATCAGGCGGCGCGCATACGGTGCGACCGATTCGAAGTAGCGGCGCTGCGCCTCGGCGTAGATGGTGCCGAACGCGAGCGAGGACTTCCCGGAGCCGGACACACCGGTGAACACGGCCAGCACGTCCCGCGGGATGTCGACGTCCACGCCCTTGAGATTGTGCTCACGGGCGCCGCGGACGCGGACGTAGGGGTCGTGTGGGTCGCGCATGAAAACGAACTCCGTACGGGTCTGCGGCCGGGGAGGGACAAACTACGCGAGTGTATGCGAACGGGCCGCAGCGCGCGCCGGCGCTGCGGCCCGCGCGGATCTGCAGGCCCCTCGCATGCTGCGCCGCCGGCCAATTCGCCTACGTCGCCCGCCAGATCGTCATGTCCACCATCAGGAAGCTGATCCCGGGGGTGTCCCACAGTGCCGTCGACTTCACCTGGACCACCAGCAGTGCGATGTCACCGTTGCGGTGCTTGACGCAGAACTCGCTGCCCGTCGCCGCGGCGGCCAGCGGGAAGCTGTGGGCCGTGGCGCCTCCCATGAGGATGCGGCAGTCATCGAGGGTGGCTCCCGTCATGCCCATCAGCTGGGAGATCGTGCTGGTGTCGCTCTCCAGCGCACAGCCGATCTTCTTGCAGACGAAGCGGAGGTCGCCCTTGCGGTTCTTGAGTTGAGTCCCGTCCTTGAAGCTCACCGAGTTCTTCTCGTCCAGCGTCAGTTGGGGGTACGGCTCGGCCCGCGGCGTCCTGGGCGCGGTCGGGGAGGGGCTCGACGCGGCGGGCTTCTCGCCCTCGGACCCCGTCGAGGTGGAGGCCGACGACTGTGCGGAAGCTGTCTTGTCGGTCGTCGGCGATGCAGCGGAGTTCCGGTCGCGAGACCGGTCCCTCGCGTCCATCACCGTCCATGCCAGGCCCGTCAGCAACAGCACGCCTGCCGTTACGGCGGCAGTGAGCAGCACGGTGCGTCTTCGCAGGGCCCGCCGCTCCGCCGGCACCGTCGGCCGCATCTGCAACTGCGGCTGCGCGAGCAACGGCTGCGCGGGCACCGGGTGTGCGTGCACCGGCTGCGTATGCGTCCGGGTGGGGTCGGGGGCCGGAGCCGGGACCGTCACCTCAGGCCCCGTGACCTGCCGCCAGACGGCCGGGCCACCGCCCGCGTCGGCATCCCGGCCCAGCCGCTGCCGGCACCACGCGACGACCTCCGCCAGGGTCGCCCGTTCCGTAGGATCGGCGGCCAGGCACCGGGCGATCAGCGGACGGAGCTGTTCGGGCAGCAGGGTCAGGTCCGGTTGCGAGTGCACGATCCGGTAGAGGACGGTGGCAGAAGGGCCGTCCCCGTACAGCGGCTCGCCCAGTGCGGCGAACGCCGCTGTCTGACCGAGCGCGAAGACGTCGGTCGCCGACGTGACCTCATCCGCTGTCGCCTGCTCGGGAGCCATGAACTGAGGCGTGCCGACGGCGGAGCCCGTGGCCGTGTGCGAAGTGGCGTCCGCGGCCAGCGAGATACCGAAGTCGATCACTCGCGGCCCGTCGGCGGCCAGCAGGACGTTCGACGGCTTCAGGTCCCGGTGCACGATCCCCGCGCCATGGATGGCCTGCAGGGCCTCGGCCACCCCCGCCATCAGCCACAGCACCGCCGGTACCGGCAGCGGTCCGCTTCGTGCGACGGCCTCCGCGAGCGAGGGCCCGGGAACATAGAGCGTGGCCAGCCACGGCGGTACACCGTCCGGATCGGCGTCGATCAGCTCGGCGGTGTACGCGCCCCGTACCCGCTGGGCAGCCTTGATCTCCCGGCCGAACCGCCGCCGGAACGCCGGGTCGTCGGCCAGCTCCGGCCGCACCACCTTGATCGCCACCGGTCGGCCGCCCTGCGTGTGCGACAGATAGACCCGCCCCATGCCACCGGCACCGAGCCGGGCGGCCAGACGATAACCGGCCACCATGGGTGGATCGTCCGCCTGCAACGGCTGGAACACCTCAGTCGCATGGTTCATCGGCCCTCGTCCCCCTGATCCCCTGGCCCCCTGGTCATCCGATGGGTTGACCAACCACAGAACCCTAAAGGGTGTCCTGTGACTGCTGATCGGAAACGGGGTGCAAGTCGGAAGCGGGGGGGCAAGGGGGGAGCCGCCGGCTCGTCTGCTTGGGCGTCAGGATCACACCCGAGGGCGGGCCGTAGCCGGGTGTCCGACGGGTATCGGCCGGGCATCCGAGGGGTATCCGCCTGTCCGCCGTATCGGCGCACGTGCCACGGCAGATGGGGCACATGAGCAGCCTGACCCGCCACGCGGGCGGCTACTGGGCCATGCTGGTCCCGCTCGGCGACGACCGGTACCGGTTCACCTTCGGGCGCGCGGGCCAGGCGGACGGTACGCGCGACATCCCCGTCACCGCCGAGGAGATCACCGGCGCGCTGCAGACCGTGTACGGCCCGGAGACCACCCTGGGTGCCGTGGACCACTCCTCCCGCTTCGGCGACGCCACCCGGCAGCTGGAGCACTACCGCGTGGGCCGGGTCCTGTTCGCGGGCGACGCCGCACACATCCACCCGCCCCTGGGCGGCCAGGGTCTCAACCTCGGCATACAGGACGCCTTCAACCTCGGCTGGAAACTGGCCGCGGTCGTCCAGCACCGCGCCCCGAGCGGCCTCCTGGACAGCTACCACAGCGAACGGCACCCGGTCGGAGCCCAGGTCCTGCACCACACGTCGGCGCAGCGCGTCCTGGCCGACCCGAACCCGAGCGAGGACGTCGCCGCCCTGCGCGACATCGTCGTCGACCTGCTGCGCCTGCCCGACACCAACCGCCACCTCGCGGGACTGATGTCCGGCCTCTCGCTGCGCTACGAACTGCCCGGCGAGCATCCCCTCACCGGGCAGCGCATGCCGGACGCCGACCTGGTGACCGAAGCAGGCCCGACCCGGCTGTCGGCCCTGTTCGGCTCGGGGCACGCCGTCCTGCTCGACCTGGCCGCGGCCGTCCCGGCCGACCTCCCGCTGCCCCCGCGAGTCGACCTCGTCCGTGCCACCTGCTCCGACGACCTGGGCGCGGCAGCCCAGCTCATCCGCCCCGACGGCTACGTCTGCTGGGCCGCGGACACCTCCACCGCCCGCACCGACACCCTGCTCGCCGCGCTCACCGGCGGCCTGGCTCAGGTGCACTGAGCGAGGCGGGCGCGCACGGCGGCACGCCACGAGAATGGGCCGTATGGACGCCGAAGCGCAGAACTACATCGACGGGATCGCACCCGAGCACCGCGCGCTGTTCGACCGCGTGCACCGGCTGATTCTGGAGGCGTATCCCGAGGCGGAGGTCGTGCTGTCGTACGGGTTGCCGACCTACCGGGTCGGCAACCGCAAGCTGCACGTCGGAGTGTGGCAGCACGGGGTCTCGGTCTACGGGTGGGACAAGGACGCGGGCGCGGGCCTCACCTCCCGCCATCCGCATCTCGTCAGCGGCAAGGGGACCATCCGACTGCGCTCCCAGGATGCGGAGGGCGTCACCGACGGGGAGTTGAGTGACCTCATCCGCGCCTCGCTGGGACCTGGAATCGCGCCGTAGCGGCCTCGCGCCGCCGCGTGGACCGGGGCGCCGAGAAAGATCTTGGGCGGCATGTCGAGAACCCGGGACGGGCTCCGTCCCCGAGGTGAACGCGACCACAATGGGCGCACCAGTACCGAGGAGAACGACGATGGCCAAGTACCTGTTGCTCAAGCACTACCGCGGCGCTCCGGCTCCGGCCAACGACGTGCCCATGGACCGGTGGACCCCGGAGGAGATCTCGGCCCACGTGCAGTACATGCAGGACTTCGCGGCGCGGCTGGAGGAGACCGGCGAGTTCGTCGAAAGCCAGGGACTGGCCCCCGGGGGGACGTTCGTCCGGTACGACGGTGAGGGGCGACCGCCGGTCACCGACGGCCCGTTCGCCGAGACCAAGGACCTCATCGCCGGCTGGATGGTGATCGACGTCGACACCTACGAGCGCGCCCTGGAACTGGCCGGGGAACTGTCGGCCGCCCCCGGCGCGGGCGGCAGGCCGATCCACGAGTGGCTCGAACTGCGCCCCTTCATGACCGCACACTGCACCATCACCGAGTGACCCCACCGATGAAAGAGGCCCAGCTGAGGAGCCTCACACCGAGCGTGCTCGCCATCCTCGTCCGCCGGGGAGCCGACTTCGCGGCGGCCGAGGACGCCGTGCAGGACGCGCTCATCGAAGCGGTCCGCGTGTGGCCGGCCGACCCGCCGCGGGATGCGAAGGGCTGGCTGGTCACGGTGGCGTGGCGCAAGTTCCTGGACGCGACGCGGGCGGACGCCGCCCGCCGCCGACGTGAGGACCGTGTCGACGAGGAGCCGCTGCCCGGGTCCGCGCCCGCGGTGGACGACACGCTGCAGCTCTACTTCCTGTGCGCCCACCCGTCGCTGACGCCGTCGTCCGCGGTGGCCCTCACCCTGCGTGCCGTCGGCGGGCTGACCACCCGCCAGATCGCCCAGGCCTACCTGGTGCCCGAGGCGACCATGGCGCAGCGCATCAGCCGGGCCAAGCGCACCGTCTCCGGCGTGCGCTTCGACCGGCCCGGCGACGTCGCCACCGTGCTGCGGGTCCTCTACCTGGTCTTCAACGAGGGCTACTCCGGCGATGTCGACCTCGCCGCCGAGGCCATCCGGATCACCCGTCAGCTCGCGGCCGTGATCGACCACCCCGAAGTGGCGGGACTGCTCGCCCTGATGCTGCTCCACCACGCCCGGCGCGCCTCCCGGACCGCGCCCGACGGCAGCCTGGTGCCACTGGCCGAGCAGGAGCGCGGCCGATGGGACACCGAGTCGATCGCCGAGGGCGTGGGGATCCTGCAGGCGGCTCTCGCCCGTGACCGGCTGGGTGAGTTCCAGGCCCAGGCCGCCATCGCAGCCCTGCACGCCGACGCACTCACCGCCGAGGAGACCGACTGGGTGCAGATCGTCGAGTGGTACGACGAGCTCGCGCGCCTGACCGACAGTCCCGTCGTCCGGCTCAATCGCGCGGTGGCCGTCGGTGAGGCCGACGGACCGCGCGCCGGGCTGGCGGCACTCAAGGAGCTGGACGAGTCACTGCCCCGCCACGCCGCGGTGGCGGCCCACCTCCACGAACGCGAGGGTGACCTGGCCACGGCGGCGCGGCTGTACACGGAGGCGGCCCACAAGGCACCCAACCTCGCCGAACGCGACTACCTGACCCGTCAGGCCGCCCGGCTCAACACCCGCCGACGGCACTGACGGGCGTGGCCCGGCCTCGGGGCGCCGCCTCCGACGGTGATCACCACAGCCGGGCAAGGCGCCGGTAGGAGTCCAGCAGGGCCTCGCGGTCGTAGGTGCTGGAGGTGACCAGTACCTCCTGCGCCCCGGTTTCCTTCAGCACCGTCTCCAGTTCGTGCGCGACCTGCTCCTCGGTGCCGGCGAGGTGTCCGGTGAGCCCGGTGTCGTAGAAGCCGCGTTCCCGCTCGGTCATCGTGAGGCGCTCGACGCGCTCGGCGGGCGGCAGGGGCGGGAAGGTGCCGTGGGTGCGGGAATGGGCCATCGCCCAGGCCTCCGGGATCAGGAGCCGCCGCGCCTCCTCGGGGGTGGCGGCCACGACGATCGTGCCGGAGATGACGACGTACGGCTCGGGAGCCCAGGGTGAGGGGCGGAAGCGGGCCCGGTAGTGGTCGATGCCGCGCTGCATCTTCTCCCGGTTGCGGAGGTCGCCGATCACCATCGGCAGGCCCGCGCGGGCGGCGATCTCGGCGCCCTCGCCCATGGCCAGGACGAACGGCGGCACCGTCAGCCCCTCCGCCGGCCGCGCATGCACCCCCGTCGGCGAGGTGCCGCGGAACCAGCCCAGCAGCTCCTGCAGCTGCCCTGCGAAGTCGTCCGCGTCGTCCTTGTCGCGCCCCAGCGCCCTGCGCACCCCGCCGGTGAAGCCGACCGACCGGCCAAGACCCATGTCGATACGCCCCGGGAAGAGGGACTCCAGCACCCCGAACTGCTCGGCCACGACCAGCGGTTGGTGGTTGGGCAGCATCACACCGCCCGTGCCGACCCGGATCGTCCGCGTCGCGCCCGCGACGGCGGCGGCCAGCACGGTCGGCGCGGATCCGGCGACCCCGGGCACCCCGTGATGCTCGGAGACCCAGAACCGGTGGTAGCCGGTGTCCTCCAGCTCCTGTGCCAGCCGTACGGTGTCGCGAAGCGCCTCGGCGTCGGTGTGGCCTTCGCGCGTGCGTGAGCGGTCGAGGACGGAGAAGCGTGTCGAGGCGATCGCGGAGCTCATGGAAGGTTCAACACCTGGGAGCCCGCAGGATTCCTCACGTCATGATGTCGTGGTGAGGGCTGAACGGTTCCCCGCAAGAAAGGGGCGAGCGGTTCAGCGGCGACTCCGCACGCGTGCGTCCCGCGGCGGCCGGATGAACTGCAGCTCCAGTGTCACGGGCGGCTCGGCGACACCTGGCCCGCCCGCCGCCGCCCAGCCGGCGATCTCCTCCGTGCAGTCGTCGTCCATGGCGAACCCGACCCAGGTGGCCCGGCCGCCCGCCCGGCGCCCAGCGGCCGAGGGCTGGACGACGATGACGTTCGCCTGGTCGCAGGGGCCCAGGCAGTCGGTCGTACGGACCTGGAAACCGTGCTCGGCCGCCAGGGCGCGCAGCCGGTCCAGCTGCCACCCGTGGTCGGTGCCCGGGTGCTTGCGCGGATCGCCGCAGCAGCAGCCCCGGCACACGACGAGCGTGCAGGGGCGCTGCTGGGCCGCGCCGATCAGGGTGTGGCGGGGGGAGGGAAGAGCGGATGGCATGGCCCAAGCATGATCCATACGCCCGCTGCCCGATGCCACCGGGTGGAGCCCGCCGGACCTGTGGCCTCGTACGCCGCTCCAAGTGCCGCCCGGATCCGGCGAGTTGTCCGTCGGCGCCGGTGGTTCACGCGGACACGGACGGGCCTTCTGGGCCGGCCGCCTCGAAGAGCATCTTCGCGGCCACCGTCGTCCCGTCGGTGCGGATCGTGCCCGCCACGGCCTTCGCCCGTGCCCGGGTCCCGGAGGCCAGGGCGGTGGCGAGCGCGGCCGACAGGGACTCGACGGTCGGCGTCGGGCCGTCGTGCGCCGCGCCGATGCCCAGCTCGGCCACCCTGGCGGCCCAGGACGGCTGGTCCGCGATCTGCGGAACCACCACCTGAGGCGCGCCGGCCCGGGCGGCCGCGGTCGTCGTGCCCGCGCCGCCGTGGTGCATGACGGCGGCCACCCGGGCGAACAGCGTCTGATGGTTGACCTCGCCGACCACGAAGCAGTCGTCCCGGTCGTCGACCGGAGCCAGGCCGGCCCAGCCGCGGGCGAGCAGGACGCGGCGGCCGGAACCACGGACCGCCTCGATGGCCACCCGCGCAAGGTCCTTCGAGAGGTGCAGGGCCATGCTGCCGAAGCCCACGTACACCGGCGGAGCACCGGCGTCCAGGAACGTCTCCAGTTCCTGCGGGAGCGGGCGTTCGTCCGGCAGGAACCATGCCCCCATCTGCACGACGTCGAGATGCGAGACGTCCTGCCACGGGCCCAGGACCGGATCCGCCGCAAGCCACGGCCGGTCGGTGAAGGTGTGGTCCCGGACGCTCTGCACCGGTGGCAGGCCGATCGCCGCTCGGTGGGTGTTCTCCGCCTCGCCGTACAACGCGTTCACGCGCTGGTCGTCCTGCTCCCACAGCACCTTGAGGTCGCTCTCCTCCTGCGGCGACGGCGTGCCCGGGCGCGCCCCCGGACGGAGGTGCGGCGACGGCAGCCCGAACGGATGGAAACACGCGTACACGTAGGGGATCCCCAGCTTCTCGGCCACCGAGCGTGCGCCGGCCGGCATCAACCCGGTCGCCACCAGCACGTCACATCCCTCGGCCGCCGAGGTGAGCGTGTCGAACCGCGCGGCGACCAGCTCGGGCGCGAGCCGGAACGCGTCCGCCGCGGACGGCGGCCTCGTGCCGGTCACCACCGAGCGCACCGTCGGGCCGAGCGGCACCAGCGGCACACCGGCCCGGTCCAGCAGCGCCACGAACTCCTCGTCCGGAGGCGCGCACACCCGTGCCTCCGCGCCGAGTTCCCGCAGCCGCACGGCGAGCCCTGCCAGCGGTTCGACATCCCCGCGCGATCCCCACGTCGACAACAGCACACGCATGGTTGAATCCCCCATTTCCGCAGGTCCTGGCTTCGGCCGCCCATCCTGCGGTACACCCCGGGTCTTGCCGCAAGCCCCCCGGTGCGCTATACGTTGAAGAGGGCAAGGAGATGGATCTCCTTGCCGTTTCTTCTGCCGCCCTCCTCGTCGGCCATCTCGTCCGCTCCGATGCCCCCGCCGAACTCACCGCGGCCCGCCCCGCCTTCCTCGGCACCCCCGCCTACGCCGGTGTCTAGGGTGGGCGGGTGACCGACAGCAGCAAACGCCCGCTCGCCGTGTTCGACCTGGACAACACGCTCGCCGACACGGCGCACCGACAGCGGTTCCTGGAGCGCAAGCCGCGCGACTGGGACGCGTTCTTCGCCGCCGCACCTCACGACCCGCCGATCCCGGAGGGCATCGCGCTGGTGCTGGAGAGCGAGAAGGAGTGCGAGGTCGTCTATCTCACCGGCAGGCCCGAGCGCTGCCGGAGTGACACGCTCGACTGGCTCACCGCACAGGGACTGCCCGACGGGCGCGTGTACATGCGGCGCAACGACGACCGCCGGCCGGCCCGCCGCACCAAGCTGGAGATCCTGCGCCGTCTCGCCCGCACCCGGGACATCCGTGTGCTCGTGGACGACGACGAGTTGGTGTGCGACGACGCGCAACGGGCCGGCTTCACCGTCGTACGGGCACGCTGGACGGCCCCCTCCGCCGCGCTGGAGGCGGCGCAGGAGGGAGAGGGGCGGACCTGAAACGCCCGCTGGGGGACGGGCCCGTCAGGCCGGGGTTCTGCGGCCGGCCCGTCAGTCCGTCTCGTCGAGCCGGAAGCCCACCTTCAGGCCGACCTGCCAGTGCGCGATCTGCCCCTCCTCGATCTGGCCCCTGACCTGGGTCACCTCGAACCAGTCCAGGTTGCGCAGCGTCTGCGAGGCGCGGGTGACGCCGTTACGGATGGCCTGGTCGACACTGTCGGGCGAGGTGCCGACGATCTCGGTGACCCGGTAGGTGTGGTTCGGCATGCGGGTGCTCCTCTCCGCCGTGACACCTGCGTCACGCGTCACTCCACCGTGCCCCAAGGCGCGGCCGAGCGCGACACGTCGGGGCCCTGCTCCTGCCCGCGCCTGCGGCGCGCGTGCCGTCGGGAGAGGGGCCCCTTCGTCTGTGGCGGGCGGGCGTCCTCGTCGTGGCCGGGCGGTGGGGTGGATCCCCTCCCGGTCCAGGACTCGTGGCCTGCCCGCGCTTCCGGGGAGTCGGGCCCGGCGAAGGCGCCCGCGGTGGCGGTGCGTCGCGGCGACCGGGTGTCCCTGACGGCGGCCAGGGACAGGGTGTCGGCGTCGGGTTCGTCGCCGGGTGTCCGATACGTGATCGTGTCGGGCAGCATGACGAGGGCCGTCGTGCCGGACGGCTCACCTGCGGGGCGCAGCTGGACGCGGATCCCGTGTCGGCCGGCCAGTCTGCCCACCACGTACAGGCCCATGTGCTGGGAGATGTCGGCGTCCACGGTGGGCGGGTCGGCGAGCCGGTGGTTGATCGACGCGACGTCGCCGGCCGGCAGGCCGATGCCGCGGTCGTGGATTTCGAGCATGATGCGCCCGTCGGGCGGGACACCCGCGGTCACCCGGACCTGCGAGTGCGGGGAGGAGAACGACGTGGCGTTCTCCAGCAGTTCGGAGAGCAGGTGGACGAGGTCCGTCACGGCACGGCCGTGGATCTCGGCCTCCGGTATGCCGCAGAAGGCGACGCGCTCGTACTGCTCGACCTCGGAGGCGGCCGCGCGGATGACGTCGACCAGGGGCAACGGCTGATCCCACTGGTGGGCGGGTTTCTCACCGCCGAGCACGAGGAGGTTCTCGCCGTTGCGGCGGACGCGGGTGGCGAGGTGGTCGAGGCTGAACAGGTTCGCCAGCTGGTCCGGGTCGGTCTCGTGGTCCTCCAGGTCGGTGATCAGGGCGAGTTGACGCTCGATCAGGGACTGGTTGCGGCGCGACAGGTTGCTGAAGACCGTGTTGATGTTGCCGCGCAGCAGGGCCTGTTCGGCGGCGAGCCGTACGGCTTCGCGGTGGACGAGGTCGAAGGCGCGCGCGACCTCGCCGATCTCGTCGGTACTGGTGATCGCGATGGGTACGGCGAGCCGGGAGTCGACCTGGCCCGGGAAGGTTCTCGACAGCCGGGCGATCAGCGCCGGCAGCCGTTGTCCGGAGATCTCGATGGCGGAGGCGGTCAGATGGCGCATACGGCTGCTCATCGTGCGCGCCACCCATGAGGCGAGGAGGAAGGCGATCAGCAGGGACGCGAGGACGAGCGCCGCGTTGACGACGGCGTCGCGGCGGGCGTCGTCGGCGATGCCGCGCGCGCCGGCGAGAGCCGTGTCGGTGAGCTGGACCTCCACGCCGCGGTAGGCGTCGAAGCCGAGCGTGGAGGTGGCGAAGAACGACTCGGGCGTGATGCCCTCGGCGGCCAGCTGCGCGGGCGTCTTCCCGCCGGCGATCTCGCCGACCATCTTGTCCATGGCGGGCGGTGCGACGTATGTCCGGCCCGCCGCCCTGGCCTTGGCGGCCGCATCGGCGTTCCGCTGTTCGCCCCGCTTCTGCGCGTCGGCCAGCGCCTTGCGCAGCCGTGCCATGTCCTCGGCGGTGCCGGCGCCCGCGTACTCCTGGAGCGCCACGGGTTCGAGGTAGGCGTACGAGCGGAAGGACGCGAGCTGCGACTGGAGTTCACCGGCGGCGAGGGCGCCGCGGCCCTCGACCAGCAGATGAGTGCCGATGGAGCGGGTCAGGGACCTGGCCGCCTGGGTCAGGGAGACGGCGTAGAGCGTCCGGCCGAAGCTGGCCTGGTTGGTGCTGCCGAAGCCCAGCTCGTTCGACATCTCCATCAAGGTGTGCTGGAGCAGGTGGTAGCTCTCCTCCGAGCGCACTCCGGACAGGCGCGAGGTGAAGGCGTTCGCGCGCACTGTCGGCAGCTGCTTCTCGCCGGTGCGCACCAGTTGGACCCGCCGCAGGAGGCCGGCGGCCTTCGGCAGGTGGCCGACCGCCCGGTCGAAGGCCTTGGCATCCGCGTCCGTGACCTTGCGGGCCTGCACGACCGCGGCGGCGTTTCTCCTGCCCTTCAGCAACGGAACGACGGACACGTCCCGTTCGTTGATCGCGTCACCTGCGTACTTGTTCGCAGCCTGGACCAACTCGGCGACGCGGACCGCGTCGCCGGCGGCTCTCCAGGTGTCCACCGAATGCCGTACTCGTAAGCCTCCCAGGACGAGGGCGACGAGCACCGGGATCAACAGCACGGCTCTCAGGCGCCTGGCCACGGGCCAGTTGCCTGTCAGGGACCGTCGCTGGGGGGCGTCTGCGGTTGGCTGTAACGCGGAGTTCGGCAAGATCGTCCCATCGGTGCTGGATCGCCTCGCGTTCGACGCAGGCCGTGCACCCTCTTAACGTCCCGCGGCGGGGCCACCGTTCAGGCGGGCCCGTGACCAGCCTGAACGGTGGCCCCCGCGTGGCTCACGGCTTTCGGGCGAGACCGCCGCGCTCACCGACGACTGCGGGCGCCGCCTGGCTCCCGACGGCCGTGCCACGTCGCGCTTGAGGGATCAGCCGCGCAGCCCCAGGGCCTCCCTGCCCGCGTACCGGGCCTGGCTGCCCAGGTTCTCCTCGATGCGGATGAGCTGGTTGTACTTGGCGGTGCGGTCTGCGCGGGAGAGCGAGCCGGTCTTGATCTGGCCGCAGCCGGTGGCGACAGCGAGGTCGGCGATGGTGGTGTCCTCGGTCTCGCCGGAGCGGTGCGACATGACGACGGTGTAGCCGGCGCGGTGCGCGGTGGCGACCGTGGCCAGGGTCTCGGTGAGCGTGCCGATCTGGTTGACCTTCACCAGGATCGAGTTGGCGATGCCGTCGCGGATGCCGGCGCGCAGCAGCGTCTCGTTGGTGCAGAAGACGTCGTCGCCGGTGAGCTGGCAGCGGTCGCCGAGGCGGGCGGTCAGGTCGCGCCAGCCGTCGTGGTCGTCCTCGGCCATCGGGTCCTCGATGGAGGCGACGGGGTAGCGGTCGACCAACCCGGCCAGATACTCGGCGTGTTCGACGGGACTGCGGCGGACGCCTTCGCCGGTGTAGTCGTACACGCCGTCGCGGAAGAACTCCGACGTCGCCGGGTCCATGACGAGGGTGATGTCGGTGCCGGGCTTGTAGCCGCTCTGTTCGACGGCGCGTACGACGAAGTCCAGCGCCTCGTCGGCGGTGCGCAGGTCGGGTGCGAAGCCGCCCTCGTCGCCGACGTTCACGCTGTGACCGGCGGCGATCAGGCTGCGGCGCAGGGTGTGGAAGACCTCCGAGCCCATACGGACGGCCTCGGCGAAGGTGCCGGCGCCGATCGGGGCGATCATGAACTCCTGGAAGTCCAGCGGATTGTCGGCGTGTGCGCTGCCGTTGACGATGTTCATCATCGGCACCGGCAGCAGTCGGGCGTCGACACCGCCGACATAGCGGTACAGCGGCAGCCGGTGGGCGGCCGCGGCGGCCTTTGCGGTGGCCAGGGAGACGCCGAGGATCGCGTTCGCGCCGAGCCGTGACTTGGCGTCCGTGCCGTCCAGCTCGATCATGGTGGCGTCCACGGTCGCCTGGTCCTCGGCGTCGAGTCCTGTGACGGCGTCCGCGATGCTCTCGTTCACGGCGTCGACGGCACGCCGAACTCCCTTGCCGTGGAAGCGAGCCGGATCGCCGTCGCGCAGTTCGACTGCCTCGCGGGCCCCGGTGGACGCTCCGGACGGAACGGCGGCGCGGCCGAGCGAGCCGTCCCTCAGTTCTACGTCGACCTCGACGGTCGGATTGCCCCGGCTGTCGATGATCTCCCGTGCGACGACCCGGCTGATGGCGGTCACGGTGCAACTCCTCACGCTGGGCCCGCCTGGCGGCGGACGGTAAGTTCCATGTGGAAACAAAGTGAGTTCCGAAAAGGAACCTACTATGGGTGCATGAGGATGCACAACGCCGACGAGACCTGCGGCATCGCACAGGCCGCCACGGTCCTGGGGGACTGGTGGAACGTGCTCGTGCTGCGGGAGATCGCCCGCGGACACGTCCGCTTCGACGCCCTGGCCGCCGAGATCGGCCTGTCCCGCAAGGTGCTCACCGAGCGGCTCGGCCGGCTCGTCGCTGGCGGGGTGCTGCGGCGCAGCCTCTATCAGCGACGCCCGGTGCGCCACGAGTACCTGCTCACCGATTCCGGCGCCGCGCTGCTGCCCGTGCTCGTCGCCATGCAGGACTGGGGCGACCGCTGGGTGCTGGGCGACGGCGGCCTCACCGCGACCGCGCAGGAGGACAGTGCCGAGCACGCCCGCGTGCACGCCCTGGTCGGCACGCGCCTGCCCGACGGCCTCGCGCTGCCCGGTACCGAGGGCGCCGACCTGCCCGTCGTCTCGCCGGACGCCGCCGTCACCGTGCTGTTCACCTACCCGGGCACGGGAGTCGACTGGGGTGAGCCGATCCCCGGGGCCCCCGGCTGCACGCTGGAGAACCGGCTCTTCCGGGATGCCTGGCCCGACTTCCGCCGGGCGGGCGTGGACGTGCGCGGCGCCAGCACCCAACTCGCCCACGAGCAGAGGGAGTTCGCCCGCGCCGAGACGATCCCGTACCCCCTCCTCTCGGACGCCCGCCATCGGCTGGCCGCGGCTCTGCGGCTGCCCACCTTCCGCGGGGCGGGCCGGCTGTGGCACAAACGGCTGATCCTGGTCGTCGACGCCGAGCGGACCGTGCGGCACACGCTCTTCCCGGTCGTCGACATCCCGCACGCCGTCGAACAGAGCCTGCGCCTGGCCGCGGGGTGCGCACGGGCGGTCTGAAGCGGTCGTCTCTCCGCTCCCGCGGGCCGTGCGGTGTGCACGGTCCCTGACCGGAGCGTCACCTGTGGCACGCGTCACCCCCGCGTGCCCCAACCTGGGCCGGAGCGCGAGATGTCCGGGCTGCCGCGCGGATGCCCCTTGACCTCCCGTATTGGTCCATACCAAAATCCGCCTCACCCGTACGAGCCGTGCGCTCGTCCCCCCACGTCGGGCCCCTTCCCCTGTCCGCCAGACAGAACAGGACCCCTCGTGAGACGTCGTCGCCTCCTCGCCCTCACCTCCGTCGGCCTCGTCAGCGCATGCGGACTCGAACCCGGCGGCTCCGGCCGGCGCACCGTCACCGCCTGGCTGATGAAGGACAGCGCCTCGCAGAGCTTCCTGAGCCGTTTCACCGAGGCGTTCGAACGCGACCACCCGAACCTCAGGCTGGACATCCGCATCCAGCAGTGGACGGGCATCGGCCAGAAGGTGCAGCACGCGCTGGACGCCGACTCCGGGAACGGCCCCGACGTCATCGAGGTGGGCAACACCCAGGTGCCGCAGTACGTGGAAGGCGGCCGGCTGCTCGACCTGACCCTGGAGTCGTCACTGCGCTGGGGGAGCGAGCGTTGGCTGCCCGGTCTCGCCGAGCCGGGACAGTTCCTGTCCCACCAGTACGGCATTCCCTGGTACGCGGCCAACCGGGTCGTCATCTACCGCAAGGACCTGTTCGCGCAGGCCGGCATCAAGACGTTGCCCCGCACCCGTGCGGAGTGGCTCACCGTCACCGAGACCCTCAACTCCGGTGGCAATCAAGGCATTTACCTGGCCGGGCAGGACTGGTACACGCTCGCCGGCTTCATCTGGGACGAGGGCGGCGACCTTGCGGACGACGGTGACGGCGAGGGCTGGCGCGGCACACTGGACACCCAGGCCGCCCAGCGCGGCATGGACTTCTACCGCCGCCTGCACGCTCTCGGCGACGGACCGCCCCGCGCGGACGAGGAACACCCGCCCCAGGCAGGCGTGTTCGCCGCGGGAAAGGTGGCACAGATCGTCGCGGTCCCCGGGCTCGCCCGCACCGTCGTCCAGCAGAACCCCGATCTGCAGGACACGTTGGGCTTCTTCCCCGTGCCCGGCCGGACCGCCGCCCACCCCGGAGCGGTGTTCACCGGCGGCTCCGACCTCGTCGTACCGAACAACACCCGCGAACGGGACGGCGCCGTCGCCCTCGTCGGCGCACTCACGGGCGCCAAGTGGGACACGGAGCTGGCCCGCACCATGAAGTACGTCCCCAACAAGAGGTCCCTCGCCAGGGCGGTGGACGGTGGGGAGGGCGTCGCGGCCATGGCGGCCGGGGCCGCGGAGGGCCGGGCGACGCCCAGTACGCCTCAGTGGGGTGCCGTCGAGGCGGACAACCCGATCAAGGAATACATGACACGGGTGCTCACCGGGGCCGACCCGGCGACGGAGGCCCGTAGGGCGTCCCGGCGCATCACCGAGGTCCTGAACAGGCTGAACTGAAGGCCTGGCGCGGCGGCCGGGAGGGCGCCGCGCCAGGCCGCCGCGGCCGGTCGGACGCGCCCGACCGCCTGTGCAGCGACGTTTCGTTCAGGACCTGCGGTTCACGCCCCCGTCGGGGCCACGGCACGGCCCGTCTGCGGGGAGATCGGACCGGCGCACAGATTGCGGGCGGTCAGTACCTGCGTGATACGGGGGATCGCGGCGACCGTGTTGGCGGGCCAGTCGTGCATGAGGATGACCTGGCCGTTGGTGAGCCGGCCGGCGGCCGCCACGATCGCGTCGGTGGAGGCGCCGTTCCAGTCCTGCGAGTCCACGTTCCAGAGGATCTCGGTGAGCCCGTACCTGGCCTCGACCGCTTTCACCGTCGCGTTGGTCTCGCCGTACGGCGGGCGGAACAGTTTCGGCGTACCGCCCCCGGCGCTCGCGATGGCCTGCTGGGTCCGGGAGATCTCCGAGTCGATCTGAGCCTGGCCGAGCTGGGTGAGATGCGGGTGGGTGTAGCTGTGGTTTCCGACCCACATGCCGGCGGCGACCTGGGCCTTCACCTGAGCCGGGTAGGCGGCGGCGTACCGGCCCTCGTTGAACATGGTGGCCCGCAGCCCGTTCTGCCTCAGCGCGTTGAGCAGTGCGGGCGTGTTGCCGGAGGGGCCGTCGTCGAAGGTGAGGCCGACGTAACCGCCGCAGGTGGCGGCGTGCGCCGGAGCGGCATGCCCGAAGAAGCTCCCCGCCGCGGCCAGCGCGACGACGGTCAGGGCCGTCGACAGGCGACGTAACGGGACACTCGACGCGGCACTCATCCGGCCACCGTGATGGAGGAGCTTCCGCTGCTCTGGTATCCCTCGGTCGCCATGATCATGTAGTACTTGAAGCTGCCGAGGTTCATCCCGGCGCGGGCCCATGCGTCGAAGTGGTTGCCGGTGGTGATGGTGCCGCCCGTCCGCTTCGACTGCCGCACGCTCCAGTACTGGTTGAAGGTCCTGTTGCCTTCGACGGACGGGGCGTTGTACCGCGTCGTCTGGTAGATGTCGTACGTCCCGCCGTCGCTGCTGACGGCGCCCTTGTACGTTCCCGTGGGCCGGTAGGTGCCCCAGTTGTCGACGATGTAGTACTCGACGAGCGGGTTCGACGTCCATCCGTACAGCGCCAGGTAGGCGTTCCCGGACGGGTTGAAGCTGCCCGAGTACGACACGTTCCTGCGGGCGCCGTTGCTCCAGCCCTTGCCGGCGACGAAGTTCCCGGTGTTCCTCCAGCTGGTGCTGTAGTTGCCGCCGGAGTTCAGGGTCATGGAGACCGTCCCCTGCGCGTCCGTCCAGAACGAGTAGTAGAAGCCGCTGTCGGTGCCGGTCTGGTTCGTGGTGATGACCGTGGCGGCGCTGGCGGTGCCGGGGAGCGCCAGTGCCGACGCCGTGCCCAGCAGCAGGCCGCAGGCGGTCCGGCGGCTCATCGGGTGTGCGGGTGTGAGGCTCATGAGCGGGGTTTCCTCCTCGTGGTGCGAGGGCGGGTATTGGTCCGACAGTGTTGGCCTGTCCCCGTCAAGCGTCAATAGTTTCGGCATTGATCGCGAAACATTCGACTCTGGTGGACGCCTGATGGGAACTCGCAATGCCTTTCTACCAGGCAAGTTGTGAGCTCCCTTCGAAGTAGACGACTTATGGCATTCAATAGAGACCAGGAGCCGGTGAGGATTTCTTCGAATGTTTCGATGCGATTCCGGACGACGAGTTTTGGCCTCTCACGGCCGGGGGCAGCCGATACGCTGGAGAACGGCCGTGAACCGGGGGCGGGGCTGGGGGCGGGGGCGATGGATCCACGGATGCAGTTGCCGGTGGGCGGATACGTCTGCGAGCGCGAGCTCGGCCGGGGCGGGCAGGGAGTGGTGTGGCTCGCCCGGGACCGCACGGGACGGCAGGTCGTGGTGAAGTTCCTGCTGCCGGGCAAGGAGTACGACGAGGTCGCGCTGGCACGCGTACGCCGGGAGTTCGGTGCGGCGAGCCGGGTCGGTGAGCTGGCCACGGCGCGGGTCCTGGACGCCGACCTGTCCGGACGGCACCCGTACATCGTCAGCGAGTTCGTCCCCGGCCCCACGATCCACCAGCATGTGGCCGCGGGTGGGCCGTTGCCCGCCGGGCGGCTGCAGTCCCTGGCCCTGGCCGTCGCGCACGCGTTGGCGCAGGTGCACCGGGTGGGTGTCGTGCACCGGGACATCAAACCGTCCAACATCCTGCTCTCCGCGGACGGACCGCGGATCATCGACTTCGGGATCGCCCGCGACGACGGGCTGCTCGAGTCGGCGCTCACCACACCGGGCAGCGTGCTCGGCTCACCCGCGTACATGTCGCCCGAGCAGGTCAGGTCGCTTCGGGTCACCGGCGCCACCGACGTGTTCTCCCTCGGCGGCACGCTGTACTTCGCCGCCACGGGGCGGCATCCCTTCGAGGGGGAGAGCGACTACGAAGTACTCGTCGCGGTGTGCGAGCGCGACGCGGATCTCACGGGGGTGCCGGAGCCGGTCCGTTCGGTCATCGCCGACTGCCTGCGCAAGGACCCGGCGGAACGCCCCACCGCCGCCCAGCTCGTCGCCCGGCTCGCGGGGGCGGGGGAGGCGACGGAGGGCCGGCAGGCGCAGTCGGGGGCATCGGGCCCGCCGCAGCTGCCACCGTCCGGGCGCGGGAGCGGCGCCGCCCGCCCCCGCCCCCGTACGAGCGCCAAGCAGCTGCGGCTGTGGGGGTTCGCGGCCGGCAGCGCCGCGGTGGCCGTGCTGCTGGCCTTCGTGCTCAGCACCACCTCGGGGGGAGCGCCGACGAAGGGCGGCACGCAGGCTCATGGCTCGGCCTCCCCACCCGTCTCGTACACCGATGACCTGACCGATTCGGGCGACTGGTCGCACAAGGACCCGGCCCTCGGGAGGATCACGCACAAGGGCGGGACCATGCTGGTGGATCCCGGGACCGAACTGGAGGTGTGGCCGCAGGCACCCTTCGAGCCGTCCTCCTTCGCGGTACGGCTGAGCACCCAGGCGGAGTGGTACGGGGGTGAGGGCGGGGTCGGCCTGTGGTGCAACGGCTCGGGTGACTACGAGAAGGGTTCCCGCTGGGCGGCCTACCTGACTACCGATCAGGAGGCCCTGATCGTACGCGAGTTCCGGTTCAAGGGGGCTTTCCAGCATGACCGTGTGGTCGAGGTCGACCTCGCGGACGTGGGTCTGAGGGTGGAGAGCCGACGGCTGGTCGACATGTCGATGACCTGTTCTTCGGCCGGCGAGGGCCGGATCAAGGTGGAGCTCGCCGTCGACGGCACCCGGGTCGCCTCGTACACCGGAGCCGCCTTCGACGAGCGGGGCTGCGGTGTGGCCGCCTTCCACTACAGCGCGACCGACCCGAAGGGCACGGCCTTCCACGCGGGCTTCGAGCGCTTCACCGCGTCCGAGCCACCGGCGTGATGACTGCGCACTGACCACGCACCGATCGCCTTCTGGCTACGCACCGATCACCCACCGACCATGCACGGGCAGCGAGAGCCGCTCGCCCGGCTCCTGCGGCGGCGACGAAACGGAACCTGGCCCTCGGAGTATTGCGGGATCAGGGGCGAGCGTTCATCATCAGGATTCCTGTTACTTTAATCTTTGAGCGATAGGGCGCCCTGCCATGCCACTCAGCCCCCGAACCCAGGCCAGAGGGGTCCAACTCCTCCTCGGCCGCATGATGAGCCGTGTGCACAAGGATCTCCGCTTCACCGACATCCCGAAGCGAAGCGAGGCGCTGCGGGTGGAGACCGGAGCCGGACCGGTGGCCTGTACCGTCTACCGCCCGCCGGTCACCACCGCGTCCCCCGCCCCCGTCTACATCAACTTCCACGGCGGCGGTTTCGTGGTGGCCCGCCCCGAGCAGGACGACCACATCTGCCGCTACATAGCCGCCACGGCCGGCTGCGTCGTCATCAACGTGGACTACGCCGTCGCCCCCAAGCGGCCGTTCCCCGCGCCCGTCACCCAGGCGTACGACGTCACCGCGTGGGTCGCCGCGAACGGCGCCGCAGGCGACTGGGACGGCTCGCGACTCGCCGTGGGCGGACACAGCGCCGGGGCCAACCTGACCGCCGCGGTCTGCCGCATGGCCCGAGAGCGCGGCACGTTCTCGCCCCGGCTGCAGATCATCGACTCGGCACCGCTCGACCATGTCGCCGATCCCGCGGCCAAGCAGTCCCTCATCGCCAAGCCACTGCTCACGCCTCAGCTGATGCGGATCTTCACCGCCGCCTACGTGCCGGACCCCGCCGACCGCGCCGACCCCCTCGTCTCACCCGGACTGGCCGACGACCTCGCCGGACTCCCTCCCGCCCTGGTCATCACCGCGGAGAACGACCGCCTGCGCGACGAGGGCGACGCCTATGCCAAGGCGCTGGAGGCGGCCGGCGTTCCGGTCACCCACCGTGTCTTCGAGGGCGTCGACCACTACTTCACCCACACCGGCCCGGTGCCGGCCGGGAAGGAGGCCATCGATCTGATGGCCACCACCCTGCGCACCGCACTGAGCGACTGACACTCCGGGAAGACCCTTCGGACCGGA
Organism: Streptomyces sp. DF42; assembly: GCF_058267695.1. Classification (NCBI taxonomy): domain Bacteria; kingdom Bacillati; phylum Actinomycetota; class Actinomycetes; order Kitasatosporales; family Streptomycetaceae; genus Streptomyces; species Streptomyces sp. DF42. The sequence continues at coordinate 9,187,717 of NZ_CM177859.1, forward strand.
GTGTCCGAGGGCAGTTGACATCGGGTGCCGGCGTCCCGCTCGCCGGCACCCGATGTCACGCCACGTCACACACCTGCCCGGGCTGTGTCAGCGCTGCCCGACGGTCACCGCACCACGCTCAGCGACAAGGCGAACCGGCTCTCCTCATCCGTCCACCAGTGGGCCAACTCCATCCCGGCCGCGGACAGTTCGGCGCGTACCCGCTCCCTGCGGAACTTCGCTGAGATCTCGGTGCGCAGGTCCTCGCCCTCGGTGAAGTCGACGGCGAGGTCCAGTGCGGGAACCTTCACGGTCTGCGCGGTGCGGGACCGCAGGCGCATCTCGATCCACTCACTGTCGGTGTCCCAGAGGGCGACGTGGTCGAAGGCGTCGGCATCGAAGTCGGCGCCCAACTCGCGGTTGACGACCGTCAGGACGTTCTTGTTGAAGGCCGCCGTCACTCCGGCCGCGTCGTCGTACGCCCGGACCAGGACCTTCTCGTCCTTGACCAGGTCCGTGCCGAGGAGCAGCGCGTCGCCGGGGGAGAGGAGGGAGCGGACCGAGGCGAAGAACGCGGCCCGTTCGGACGGGAGCAGGTTGCCGATCGTGCCGCCGAGGAACGCGATCAGCCGTGGACCCGGCGTGTCCGGCAGCGTCACGCTCGCCGTGAAGTCGGCGATCAGCGCGTGGACCTGGAGGCCGGGGCGCTCGGCGATCAGGGCGTGCCCGGCCTGGGTGAGCGCGCTGTCGCTGACGTCGACCGGCACGTAGGTGTGCAGATCGGTCAGCGCGTCGAGCAGGTACCTGGTCTTCTCGGAGGAGCCCGAGCCGAGCTCGATCAGGGTGCGCGCGTGGGTCGCCTCGGCGATCTCCGCGGAGCGGGCGATGAGGATCTCCCGCTCCGCGCGCGTCGGGTAGTACTCGTCGAGTTCGGTGATCTGCTCGAACAGGTCGCTGCCGTGGGCGTCGTAGAACCATTTCGGCGGCAGTGTCTTGGGCGTGCCCGCGAGGCCGTGCTGGACGTCGGCGCGCAGCGCGGCCTCCGTGGCGTCCTCGGGCAGGGTGCGGGTGAGAAGGAACGGGCTCACGTACGGGGCTCCTTCGGCAGTGCGGGTGCCAAGGCGTCGCTCGGCTCTTTGAGAGGCTCCTTGAGAGGGGTGAGCAGCACGTCCGTGCGGCTCGCCGCGAGCAGTGTGTGGTCGGGGACCTCCTGCCAGTGCGGGTCGTCGTCGTAGGGCTCCGAGGCGACGACGGTGCCGCGGCCGGGCCGGGACAGGTACCAGAGGGTGTCGCCCCAGGTGGTCGCGGTGATCGTCTCGCCATTGGTGAGCAGCAGGTTGAGCCGGGAGCCGGGGGCCGCCTCGGCGACCTCCAGGACCGTGTCGGCCAGCGCCTGCCCCTCGTCGTCGCCGCCGCGCAGCCGCGCCAGGACCAGCGCCCACACGAGCGCCGAGTCGTTGCGGGCCTCCAGCGACAGCACGTCGACGGCGGGCAGAGCCGCCACGAGGGGAGCGAGCGAACCCGGCCATCCCTTCACGGCGCCGTTGTGGCTGAACAGCCAGGGCCCCGCCGCGTACGGTGCCGCCGCGGCCTCCGCGTCGGCGCCCGACAGGGTCGCGTCGCGTACGGCGGCGAGTACCGCGCCCGAGCGCACCACGCGCGCCAGGTCGGCGAAGGACAGGTCCGCCCAGATGGGCCCGGCGCGGCGGTACCGCGCCGGCATCGGGTCACCCCCGGCGTACCAACCCACCCCGAAACCATCGGCGTTGACCGTCCCGTACCGCTGCCGCCGAGGTGCCCACGACTGCCGGTACAGGGCGTGCGCCGGCTCCACGAGGAGGCTGCCGAGCGGCTCCTCGGGCCCCAGATACGCCAGATGACGGCACATCAGATGTCTCCCGCTGACCGGGCGGTGCGGAACCCGGAGAAGATCTGCCGCCGGATCGGGTAGTCCCAGTTGCGGAACGTTCCCCGGCAGGCCACCGCGTCCACGGCGAACGAACCGCCGCGCAGCACCTTGTACTCGGGCCCGAAGAACACCTCCGAGTACTCCTTGTACGGGAAGGCCTGGAACCCCGGGTAGGGCTGGAGGTCGCTCGACGTCCATTCCCACACGTCGCCGATCAACTGCCGTACGCCGAGCGGTGATTCACCCTCCGGGTAGCTGCCGGCCGGGGCCGGGCGCAGATGCCGCTGGCCGAGGTTGGCGTGCTCCGGCGCCGGGTCGGCGTCGCCCCACGGGTAGCGCATCGAGCGCCCGCTCGCCGGGTCGTGGCGGGCCGCCTTCTCCCACTCGGCCTCGGTGGGCAGCCTGCGCCCGGCCCAGCGGGCGTACGCGTCGGCCTCGTACCAGCACACGTGCAGCACCGGCTCGTCGGACGGCACGACCTCCGTGACTCCGAAGCGGCGCCGCAGCCACTGCTTGCCGTCACGGCGCCAGAACAACGGGGCGTGAATGGAGTGCCGGCGGATGTGCGCCCAGCCCTCGGCCGTCCACCAGCGCTCGTTGTCGTAGCCGCCGTCGTCGATGAACGCCTGGTACGCGCCGTTCGTCACCGGCGTCGTGTCGATGTGGAAGGGCGCCACCTCGCGCCGGTGCGCCGGGCGTTCGTTGTCCAGCGCCCACGGCTCACTGGAGGTGCCCATCGTGAACGGGCCGCCGGGGACGAGGACTTCGGCCGGTCCGCCGGCCAGCGGTGCCGGCTCCGGGTCCGGGGCGGTGAGGGCCGGGGGGCCCTTGCGGAGCTGGTGGGTGATCAGCATCGTCTCGTCGTGCTGCTGTTCGTGCTGCGCGATCATCCCGAAGGCGAAGCCCGCCTCCGTCAGCCGCGTGCCGTGGAAGTCGGCGCTCTCCAGCAGGTCCATCACCCGCCCGCGCACGTCCGCCGCATAGGTGCGGGCCTCGGCGGGCGGCAGCAGCGGCAGCGAGGGCCGTTCGGAACGCGGGTGCTCGAAGGCGTCGTAGAGGCCGTCGATCTCGGGCCGCATCGCCTCCCGGCCGGCGACCGCCCGCAGCAGCCACAGTTCCTCCTGGTTGCCGATGTGGGCCAGGTCCCACACCAGCGGAGACATCAGCGGCGAGTGCTGTGCGGTCAGGTCGGGCCCCTCGACACAGCTGGTCAGGAGGGTGGTGCGGGCACGGGCGGTGGTGAGCGTTGTCAGTGCCCGCTGACGGAGTGCTTCCGCGTCGATGTACGTGTCCTCCATGACCGTGCCGTCCCTGACGGTGTCGTTCATGGAGGATGCGTCGATGGCGGGGTCGTTCATGTGCGCAGGTCCTTCCCGTACGGCTTGGAGGTCCCTCCGGTCGGGTGAAGCCGGGACTGGAGGAGGCCCGTGCCGCGCACCCGGTCCAGCAGGTCGTCGGCGGGGCAGCGGCCCTGGATGACATGGCGGTCCAGATACGCCGCCACGGCGTCCGTGACCGCTGTGGTGGCCCCGAGCCGCGGCAGGGCTTCGAGCGCCGCGGTGAAGCACACGACGGCTGCCTCCTGCAGCTCGGGGTCGGCCAGGCCGTACCGGGCCGCGTCGGTCCACAGCGGATTGTGCGGCGCCGGCAGCCCGAGCGCCCGCTCGGCCAGCGGCTTCACGGTGCGATACGCGGTCTCCGCGGCCTCCGGATCATCGAACAGCGCCGTCGCCACGGCGAGCGGGACGATCCAGCCGTCGTCACCGGGCTGCGCGTCGATCATGCGCAGTTCCAGGAAGCCACGTGGTCTGACCGGCGGGAACAGCGTCGTGATGTGGTAGTCGAGGTCCTCACGGGTGGGCGGCCTGGGCGACCGCGAGCTGGTCCACTCCCGGAAGGTCAGCCCCTCCGGGACGTCCCAGGGCCCGTCGTCCCGTCGTACGCACATCACCGGCGAGTCCATGACGTGCCGCGCCCAGGTGCGGCGCGGGTCGCCGTCCAGCGGGGGCGCGCCCGCCCGGTCGGCGCCTATCTCCATCCACAGCAGCTGGCGGGTGGAGCGCCAGCCGGTGGGCTCCCCTCCGGCCAGCGGGGAGTTGGCGAAGGCGGCCACCAGGACCGCGCCCAGCTGGTGCGACAGCCACCAGCGCCGCCCGTGGCCGAGCGGGCCGGGCTCCTCGTATCCGGCGTCCAGGCAGACCTGGACGGAGGCCGAGGTGCACATCATGCGGCGACCGGCCGGACCGGTGCGGTCCAGGCAGGCCTCCAGGGCGTCGTAGCGCGGTTCGTGCAGGAACCGGCGCGGCGGATGCCAGGGGTCGTGGCCGAAGCCGACGAGGCCGAGATCGTGCTCGCGCAGCGCTGCGCGGACGGCGTCGAGGTCGGCGGAAACGGTACCGATGCACTCCATCAGGGAGGTGGCGGGCGACGAGCTCAGTTCCAGCTGGCCGCCGGGCTCGGTGGTGAGCGCCGACCTCAGGGGCACGGTCCGCAGCGAAGCGTAGGCCGCTTCGAGTCGTTCGGGTGTGACGGGGAGCCGCGGGGTGCGCAGCTCGTGGACGAGCCATTCCACTTCGACCCCGACGTTGCGGGGTGGGCCGGTCTTGAAACAGATGCCCCGGACCAGTGCCTCCACCTCGGGTGAGGTGAGGGCGGTGCGGGGCTCCGTACAGTCGCTCGCCGGAGCGACGCTCGGCGTATCGGACATGCTGGGAACCTCCTGGGATTCGGCCGTGCCGCCGACCGGCCCGTCAGGTGCCCGGACGGCAGCACTCGTCCTACCCAAGACCCTCCCGCCGTATCGCACAAGGGTGCGTATCGGCACGTTCCGGCTCGGTAATCTCCTCGTTCCGAGCGTTTGCTGCGGATTTCCTGGGCGTTCGCGGACACGGAAAACTCTGTTGCACCGCATGTCCAGCATCGCCCAGGATCGGTGCATGAGCACGACGGGGGAGCGCGCGCCTGCGTGGCATCGCGCAGCAGACGGAGCAGATCGTGGCGGCCGGGACGTATCGCGCGTCCGACGGGCGCGAGGTGTCGATCACCACGGCGATCGAGGCGGCCCGGACCGGCACGCGCATGCACGGGCCGGATCCCCTGCGCATACCGGCGACCGCCCCCGTCGACACGTTCTTCGAGGTCACGGCCGAGAGCAGCCTGGAGGCCGCGCGCCGGCTCGGCGGGCGGACGGCGGTACTGAACTTCGCCTCGGCCCGCAATCCGGGCGGCGGGTTCATGAACGGCGCACAGGCCCAGGAGGAGGCCCTGTGCCGCGCCTCCGCCCTCTACCAGTGCCTTCTGCAGGTCCCGGAGTTCTACGACCACCACCGCGCACACCGTGACCCGTTCTCCACGGACCGTGTCATCCACTCACCCGCGGTGCCCGTCTTCCGGGACGACCGCGGCCGCCTGCTCGACGAACCCTGCACGGCGGGCTTCCTGACCGCCGCCGCTCCGAACGCGGGAGTGATCAGACGTACGACGCCGGAGCGCGCCGGTGAACTGCCGAAGGCTCTGGCCGTCCGCGCCGAGCGGGTGCTGGAGACGGCCGCGGCCCACGGCTACCCGAGGCTGGTGCTGGGGGCCTGGGGCTGCGGAGTCTTCCAGAACGAGCCGGAGCAGGTGGCGGGTGCCTTCCGAGCGCTGCTCGGTCCGGACGGTCGCTTCTCCCGCACCTTCGAGCACGTGGTGTTCGGCATCCTGGACCGCACGACGGGCAACATGGTCCGCGGGGCGTTCGTACGGGCGTTCCCGGAGCGTCAACTCCAGCCGTAGGGCCGTGGCGTCGGCCTCCTGAGCGTGCCTGCATTCGCTCGGCTGTCGGGTGGAGAGGCCCCCGCGGACGGGGGGATGCCGCGGGGGACTCTCGCACAGGAAGAGGGAGGAAAGACGGCCCGCGTTCCCTGCGAGGCGTTGTTCTTGCTTCGGCTTCGGCTTCGGCTTCGGCGTCTGCTTCAGCGGGCGCGGCCGATCTGCATGCCGGGGCGGCGGCGGTGGACCGTCAGGTAGGCGAGGCCCTCGGCACCCGCGGTGATGCTGCGGGTGGAGCCGTGGGGGAGCCAGAGCAGGGTGCCCGTGGTGAGGGCCTGCTGCTCGTCTCCCGGGGTGCCGCCGAGGACGCCGTCGCCCGAGACGACGAGCAGCAGCACGTCCAGGTGCGGTTCCGCGTGCGGGGCGACGTGGCGATCCGGTGCCAACCGGACGACCTCGGCGTCGAGTTGGCGCCCGCTCTCCGTGAGCTTCCACAGCACGCCGACATCATCCGCGGCGGCGGTCACGGCGCCGGTGTCGCACAGGATGCGCGCGGTCGCCGCCTCCGGTTCCTCACCTGTGGGTGTCCCGGCCTCGGTCATCGGCTCACCTCCCGCGCCCTCAGTTCCAGCCGTAGCGCTCGTGCAGCCGGTGCCGCACCAGGTTGAACCGTCCCCGGTCCAGGGCACAGGCCTCCCGGCGCATGCCGTCCTCGTGCAGCCGCAGGACCCGGTCCACGTCGACCCAGGAGTCGCGCCCGGACCGGTCCCACGGGCCGCTGCCGATCGCCACCCACTCCCGGTCGTCGTCGTGCCGCTTGCTGGACAACTGGACGGCGAGCAGGGTGCCGGCCGCCTCGCGGGCGACGACGAGGACGGGACGGTCCTTGCCGCGGCCGTCGTTCTCCTCGAAGGGCACCCAGGTCCATACGATCTCGCCGGGATCCGGGTCGCCGTCGTGCGCGGGGGAGTACTCGGTGCGCACCGTGCCGACCTCGCGGGGGTGGGCCTCGGTGGTGGCGGTGGGCCCGAAACGGCCCGGGACGTTCTCATCGGTAAACGCAGTCACGCAGGCACCATAGAGGACCCGTCAGCCGACGGAGTCCCTGCCCTCTTCGCCCAGGCGCTCGACGACGTCCTTCGCCTTCGCCACACCGGTGTCGATCTGCTCGCTGTACTTCCCGTCCGTCTTGTCGTCGACGAGATCGCCCGCCTTCTCCAGCCCGTCGCCGATGGCATCGCCGTGTTCCTCGGCGATGTCCTCCGCCGTGTCCTTGAGGTTCTTGAGGTTCTTGAGGGACTCGAACATCAGGGCCTCCCTGCTCGGAGCCGTGCGCAACCGCGCACAGAGGCGATGCTTCCCCTGCGGAACACCGCCGGGCAAGAGGGCGCGCGAAGCACGCCGGGGCACACGGACGCCGGGAACCCCCGAGATCGAGGGCCCCCGGCATGCCGTCCGGCTACACCTCCTTCTCCACCGGCACCTTCTGTGAGGGCGGCGCCGCGATCCCGTTCTGGGACGGCGAAGTCCCGTTCGGGGTCGCTGCGTTCTGGTTCATGGAGGCCAGCAGCTGGCGGGCCAGGCCGAGGCCGGTACCGCCCATGGTGAGCGCCTTGGCGAGCATCTCGGCCATGCCGTCGGCGCCGTTGAGCACCACCATGTTGTCGACGCTGCCGAACGCGGACGCGCCGGCCTTGACGATCTCCGGCCAGTTCTCGGCGAGTTGCTGGGCGACGACGGCCTCCTGGTTCTCGGCCAGGGCCGAGGCCCGTGCCTTGATGGCCTCCGCCTCGGCGAGGCCCTTGGCCTTGGTGGCCTCTGCGTCCGCCAGGCCCCTCGCCTGAGCCGCGGCCGCCTCGGCCTCACCGGTGGCCCGCGTGGCGGCCGCCATGGCGGAACCGCGCGATTTGGTCGCCTCGGCCTCGGCACCCGCGGCCGTCTTGACCCGGGTCGCCTCGGCCGCGGCCGCGAGCTCCGTTTCCTTCGCCTTGGCCTGCGCTGCCGAGATACGCGCGTCGCGCTCGCCCTCGGCCAGCGTGCGCTTCTCGTAGGCCTTGGCGTCCGCGGGCTTGCGGACGTCCGCCTGGAGCTGCTGTTCGCGCCGGTGCGCCTCCAGTTCGGCGACCCGGGTCTCCTGGACCACGACCTCCTGCCGGGCCGCGGCGTCGGCGAGCGGACCGGCCTGGCGCGCCTTCGCGCCCGCCTTGTCGCGCTCGGCCTGGTAGCCGGCCTGGAGGATCTCGCTGTCCCGGGTGGCCTGGGCCATCCGCGCGAACGACTGCTGCTCGGCCTCGGTGGCGAGACGGTTCGCCTCCGCCTGAGCGATCCGGGCGTCCCGCTGGACTGCCGCCGCGTGCGGCATCGCCAGATTCTGGATGTACCCGGTCGGGTCCTCGATCTCATGGATCTGCAGGGAGTCGACGATGAGCCCCAGCTTCTCCATCTCCGTGCCGCAGGCGGCCCGGGTCTGCCCGGTGAGTTTCTCCCGGTCGCGGATCATGTCCTCGACCGTCAACCCGCCGACGATGGACCGCAGATGACCGGCGAAGACGTTGTGCACCCGCTCCGACATCATCTTCTGCTGGTCGAGGAAACGGCGCCCCGCGTTCGCGATCGACACGAAGTCGTCGCCCACCTTGAAGATGACCACGCCCCGCACCTTGAGCGGAATGCCCTGGTGGGTCACGCAGTCGACATGCAGTTCGGTCTCGTTCAGGTCGAGCGAGAGCTTGCGCACCGCCTGCACACCGGGCAGCACCAGCGTGCCCCGCCCGGTGACGATGCGGAATCCCATGCCCTCCTCCAAGCCCTCCGTGCGGTGCTTGGAGCCGGAGATGATCAGTGCCTCGTTGGGTTCCGCGACACGCCACATCATCTTGAACAGACCGATCAGAACGGCGATGGCAACAACCGCCACCCCCGCAACGACGCCGACGATCATCGGCATACGCCCCCTTTGCATGGTGCCCTTTCGGCACCGAACGAAGGGAGTGTGCTCCTGCCCGACGCCCGGGTGAAGACGCTGACCAATCCTTGTCACGTTCTTGACGTGACTGCTCTCACCTGGGACTGAGCACGCTCAACTGTCGTACGCGGCCGTCACGTAGACCGTCCTGGGCGGCAGGTACTCCACCACCATCACCACCGTGCCCCGCTCGATCCGGACCGTCCCGGTGGCCGGATAGGCGAGGAAGTGCTCGGCCCCGCCCCGCACCCTGACGATCACCTCGCCGACGAGCCCGGGCCCGACCGTTCCGGTGACCCGCCCCATGAGCCCGACCATCGACGCATCGTCCATGGCCACAGGGTAAGTGCCGACCCAGGTCCTGTCGTCGAACTCCCGTCGTCCGGCCGGAGGCTGGGGGAGTGCCGGGCGTAGGCCCTCGTACTGGCTGCACCTGGGCCTGCGCCCGGTGCGGCGAGCGTGCGTGCATGCCGTCGCGAGGCAGACGGGAGTTCGACGACAGGGCCTAAGCTGCCGGGAAGCCGGTGGCGCTCTGCTGCGCCGGCCACGCCTCGTGCCAGCGCAGTTCCGCCTCCAGCTGCGCGGCCAGTGAGAGCAACAGCGGCTCGCTGCCGTCCGGTCCGAGCAGTTGTGCCCCGACGGGCAGCCCGTCGTCGACGAACCCGGCGGGGACGTTCACGCCGGGCCAGCCCAGCACGTTCCACGGCCAGGCGTACGGACACGCGGCGATCATCGCGCGGTCCGTGGCGAAGCCGCTCAGCTGCAGCATCGAGCCGATGCGCGGCGGGGGCGCGGCCGTCGTCGGTGCGAGGACCACGTCGTACGACGCGAAGAAGCCGCCGATACGACGGTGCAGCACCGCCTCCGCCCGCCGTGCCGCCCTGAGCGGCACCCCGCCGAGCAGCCGGCCCAGCCGGGCGGCGTCGTGGGTGCGCCGGTCGAGCAGCGCGGGGAAGGGCGCCTCGCCGACGCGTTCGGCGAGGCCGGCCGTGGCGCGGGGGATGAAGGTGAGCCCGATCCGGCCGTACGGCGGGTCGGCCTCCTCCACGACGTGCCCCAACCCGCTCAGTTTCTCGGCGAGTTGGAGTACCTGGGTGCGCACCTGCGGCTGGAGGCGCGCGGGCAGGGCGGTGAACGGCGGCTTGAGGGCGAGCGCGATACGCAGCCGGCCGGGCTCACGGCCGACCGCTTCGGAGGCGTTGATGGCGGGTGGCCGGTGAGGGTCGTGCACGTGGTTGCCACTCGCCGCGTCGAGGAGCAGGGCCGCGTCCGCGACCGTGCGGGCGAGGGTGCCGTTGACCGTGATGCCCTGGAAGGACTCGCCGCGCGGCCAGGTGGAGATGCGGCCGCGCTGCGGCTTGATGCCGATGAGGTGGGTCCAGGAGGCGGGGATGCGCACGGATCCGGCGCCGTCCGAACCGAGGGCGGCCGGCACGAGACCGGCGGCGACGGCGGCGGCCGACCCGCCGGACGAGCCGCCCGGGGTGTGTTCCGGACTCCAGGGATTACGGGTCGCGCCGAACGCGGGCCCCTCGGTGAACGGCCACTGCCCGAACTCGCAGGTGTTGGTCTTGCCGACGATCACGGCGCCGGCCGCCCGCAACCGCCGTACGGCCTCACTGTCCTCGGCGACCGGCGGGAACTGCCCGTCGCAGCCGAAGGCGGTCGGCTCACCGGCCACGTCCGTGTCGTCCTTGACCGCCACCGGGACGCCGAGCAGCGGCCTGCGCACCCCGGCCGCCAGGTCCTTGTCCGCCGCCTCGGCCTCGGCGAGGGCGGCCTCGGCACGCACGAGCCGGAAGGCGTTGAGCGAGGGCTGCGTCGCCTCGATCCGCGCCAGCGTCTGCTCGACGAGAGCCTGGGAGGTGACAGCGCCGTCGGCCAGCGCACGGACGGCCTCCAGCAAGCCTGCGGAACGGTCGGGCGTCATGCGGCACACCTCCGGGACGGCATCGTCTACCGAACGGTAACGTCCGAAAGCGCTTCGCCGGAACGCCGTGCGGGCGCCTGCAGCCGGATGGGCTCTACAACGGCGCCGGTGAAGAAGCACCGGCGATGAGCAGACGGGGAGTGCCCGTGCCGTCCGCGGGCACGCTCCACAGGTCGCTGCGGCCGACCTTGCCTTCGGTCGGCAGGGCGTAGGCGACGGTGCGGTCGTCGAGCCAGGTGGCCTGGTCGTCGACGCTGTGGCGTTCGGCCAGCGCCGTCTCCTTGAGGGTCTTCAGGTCGAGGACGTACTCGTGCCAGAGGTCGGTACGGGACAGGATCCGCTTCTTGAAGGCGACGCGGGTCCCGTCGGGGGACAGGGAGGGACACTCCACGTTCTCGGCCAGGGCCGTGACCGTGTGCCGGGAGAGCGAACCCCGCACCAGGTAGGTCTTGTCAGCCGTGTTGAGCGTGGCGTAGAAGGTGTCGTCGTCGGAGGCGAAGGTGACGCCCCAGAAGTTGATGTCCGAAGCGTGGTAGGGCTTGCCGTCCCGGACGACGGTGAAGGTCTCCAGGCTGGGAGTCAGCCGCATGGTGCGGGTGTCCAGGATCGAGGTGCGGGTGGAGAAGAAGGCCGAGGAATAGGACTCGCCGGAGACGAACACGGTCCAGGCGACCAGGCGGCCGCTGGGTGAGACCCGGGCTCGGCTGGGAGTGCCCGCGAGCGGGAAGGTGCGCCGGGTGCGGAGGTTCGCGTCCACGAGCAGGGCACGGTTGCTCTGCTTGAGGACACCGGTGGTGGACTGGAGGCAGACGCCCGTGCCGGCGGCCGCGTAGAAGCGCGCGCACTTCAGGTCCGAGGCGATGCGCCTGCCGTCGGGGTCGGTGGAGGGAACCGAGGCGACCGCTGTGCGGTGCGGACCGGCGGCCCCGTTGACAAAGACCAGGCGGCTCTTCTGATCGAGCGTCAACGTGCCCGCGCCGACCGCCGGTCCGCCCGCCTGCGGCCGGTTCGCTCGGTCCGCGCGGGCGGCGGCGTGCAGGACGACGCCGGTTCCCACGCCCGTGAGCACCAGGACCGCCGCGACGAGTATGAGCAGGCGGCGGCGCGTGGAGGTCATCTGGATCCCTGTGGGTCTCGTCGCTGAGGTGGTCATCGGGTTGTTTCGGCCGGTCGCAGCACGATGCTCGCGACGCCCGCGCAGCACAGCAGGCCGATCGCCGACCCGGCCAGGGCCGGCCCGTCTCCCCACACCGTCCAGGCGGCGCCGAAGGCCAGCGAGCAGCAGAACCGGGCCAGCGCCTGGCTGGTGCCGACGAGGGCCAGGCCGCTGGCGCGCAGACGGTCGGGCACGATCGCGGCGAGGGCGGCAGGGAGCACGCCGTCCGTGGCCGCGTAGAACGTGCCGTGCAGGGCGAGTACGGCAACGGGCAGGGCCGGCGTGGCCGGGGCCCACAGAAGGAGGGCGTAGCCGGTGAGCAGAACCGCGTGCCCGGTGAGGAACACGGTGCGGCGCCCGACCCGGTCGGCCAGGGCACCGACGGGCACGGCCAGCAGCAGGAAGACGGCGGCGGTGCCCAGCGGCAGCAGCGGGAACCACTCCTCACCGATGCCCGCGCGCCGCTGCAGGAGCAGGTAGACGAAGGCGTCGCTGACGGTGGTCAGGCCGAGGAGCGCGGCGCAGCCGGCGAGCGCCCGGAGTTGGGGCAGGCGCAGCAGCGCCAGCGCTTCGCGTACGCGGACGGGCTGCCTGCCGTCCGCCACGACTGCTTCGTCAACTGCTTCGTCAGCTGTGTCGCCAACTGCTCGGTCCGTCTTCGGGCCGTGGCGGCGGCCCGGCACGAACAGCACCAGTACGAGCACACCGAGCGCGGCGACGCACGCGCTCACGCCGAACACGGCGTCGTAGCCGTCCACCGCCGCGCGCAGGATGAGGAAGGCCGCGAGCGGGCCGAGCATCGCGCCGGTGGTGTCCATCGCGCGGTGCACGCCGAAGGCCCGGCCCTGCCGCGCGGCCGGAGTGGACAGGGAGATCATCGCGTCGCGCGGGGCCGTGCGCAGGCCCTTGCCGGTGCGGTCCAGGGCGAGGACCGTGCCGAGTGTGCCGATGCTGCCCGCGAGCAGGAGCAGCGGCTTGCACAGCGCGGACAGGCCGTAGCCGAGCCCCGCCATCAGCTTGTGGTTGCGCACCCGGTCGGCGAGGTGGCCGCCGGTCAACTGGACCAGTGCGCTGACGCCGTTGTAGACACCGTCGAGGGTGCCGAATCCCAGCGGGCTGAAGCCGAGCGTGGTGACGAGGTAGAGCGGCAGGACGGCGGTGACCATTTCCGAGGAGATGTCGGTGACCAGGCTGACCGTGCCCAGCACGAGGACGACCGGGGCGACCCTGCGCCCCGGTCCGCGTCTTCGGGCCCGGTCGGTGCCCGCCTTCACAGGCGCGGAACGGTCGGTGAGGTACAAGACGTGGCTCCTGGTGCGGTGGGATCAGTTCTGCCGGCTGCTCTCGTCCCGTAGCCAGGTGCCGAAGTCCTGTGCCCGGATGGCCTTTCTGGCTCCCCGCCGGGCGGCGACCGCTGCCGCGAGGAAGACCACGACGCTCGCGAGGAGCCTCGGCTCGCCGCGGACCAGGGCTGCGAGATCCGCCTTGCTCGTGCGCGTGGAGACTGCTTCCGGTTCTTGATGCCGGTCGACCGGTTCTTGATGCCAGTCGACTGGTTCTTGATGTGAATCGGCCTGTGTGTGAAGCCCGTCGGCCGGTTCCTGAGGCGGCTCGACCGGTGTGTGATGCTGTTCGACCTGGGCGGTGGACACCGCCGCCCGGATCCGCCGCTTGATCAAGTCCCGCCAGGTGCGCGGCGGTTGGATCACGACTCGGGCCGCGCCGACCACGAGCCGCTCCTTCGGGGCGAACGCCAGGGAGGCGGCCAGGTCGTCCGCCATCAGCGGCGGCAGTGCGGCGATCCGGGCGTGCCCGGCCTTGGACACCGCGATGACGCCCCGGCCGAACAGCCCCTCGCGTACGGCGGGGAGGCGCCGCCACACCTGGTAGTAGGCGCGTACCCGCCATGCGCAGGCGGCGAGCGGAATCTGCCGTTCGGGGGCGGTGGCGAGGATGCCCGAGGCCTCGTCCTGCAGCGGCTCGGCCAGCGCCCGCACCCCGGCGCCCGTGATCACGACGTCGGCGTCCACGTAGAGGCGGGGAAAGCCGTGCGCGTGGTCGTCACCCGCCCGCAGGGCGGCGTGCTTGGACGGAACAGGGATCTCCACCACCCGCACCCGCGGCCCCCGGGCAGCCGCGACCCGCGCCGTGTCGTCCGTGCAGCCATTGCATACAACGAGGATGTCGGTGTCGTCCTCGGGGGCGGAATCGGCCAACAGTGAATCGAGGAGTCTGCCGATGACAGGCGCCTCATTGTGGGCCGGGATCACGATGCTGGTCACGCGGGCAGTATGCCGCCGGTGTCTCTAATGCGACATGTGTTTCATCCAACTGTTCCCGAGAGCGCGCCCCGTGGTCTAGATTGACGGTCGCCGGACCGGTTTGGGTGGGGAACAGGTTCTTGATGTCATCTCCCGGTACGGCTTTGTGAACGAATTCGATCAGTCAGGCCAGCATGCTGGAAGCATGAGGCAGTTGGGGAACTGCTGAAGCTTCCATCACTTTCCAGTGCCGCTTCGTCGAGGGCGCTTCGGTCAGGGGTAGCCGCGCATGTGGTGGGGGGCGCATGACCATTGAGGTCACGCATGAGCAAGTGGTTGTGGAACACGCGCGTCCACAAGGTCGTCGAAGACGTTGGGAACGCAATTACCGGATCGTCCTGCTGGTCGCGGACGGCTTGGCGGCCGCTACCGCGGCCTTCTTGATCCACGCGGCCTACGGCCGCTGGGCGGTGGCTTTGGTGCTGCCGCCGACCTGGATCCTGGCCATGCTGGCCCACCGCTCCTACGACCGCAGCACGTTGGGTCTGGGCACGGAGGAGTACCGACGGGTGCTGCGAGGCGCCGTCGCACTGCCGGCGCTGGCCGCGGTCGCGCACTGGCTGGTCACGCACGATTCGGGCCTCCTTCATGACATGACCATGGCCGCGATACCGGTCGCCGCGATCGCCCTGCCGGTCCGGTACCTGCTGCGCCGCCGGCTGCACAGACGGTGGGCGAGGGGCCGGGACCGGAGCGCGACGCTCCTGGTCGGGCCGGCGAACGGCATCGTGGAGCTGGCCGGAGTGCTGCGGCGCGGCGGCACGCACGAACTGCAGGCCGTCGGCGTGTGCCTGAGCGATCCGGAAAACGCCGCGGAAGTACGCAAGTTGGGGCTCCCCGTCCTCGGCGGCTTCGGCGACATGAACGACGTCGTCCACGCCCTCGGCATCAGCACCGTGGTGGCGCTGCCGGTTCCCGACTCCGATTTCTCCGTCCTGCGCCGGATGTCCTGGGCGGCAGCCGCACAGGGCGTCGACTTCCTCCTCGCCCCCGTACTGGCCGACGTGTCCACCTCACGCCTGGCGATACGCCCCACCAACGGGGTGCCGCTGGTGCGGGTCAAGGCCCCCGACCTCTCGCGGACCTCCCGCCTGCCCAAGGAACTGCTGGATCGTTCCTTCGCGGCGGCGCTCCTGCTGCTCCTCGCGCTGCCCATGCTGCTGATCGCCCTGATCGTCCGGCTGGACAGCTCCGGGGCGGCACTGTTCCGGCAACAGCGGGTGGGCCGGTACGGCGACCACTTCACCATGCTGAAGTTCCGCACGATGCGGCCGGACTCGGAGGCCTTGAGGGCGGAACTGGAGCACCTCAACCAGAACAGTGACGGCCTGTTGTTCAAGGTGAAGAAGGACCCGCGGGTCACCCGGGTCGGCTCGTTCCTCCGCCGCAGCTCGCTCGACGAACTGCCACAGCTCATCAACGTCGCCCGGGGCCACATGTCGCTCGTCGGCCCCCGCCCGCCGCTGCCCGAGGAGGTCGAGGAGTACACGGCGGACGTCAAGCGCCGGCTGCTCGTCAAGCCCGGCCTCACCGGACTGTGGCAGGTCAGCGGTCGGTCCGACCTGCCCTGGGACGAGGCGGTCCGGCTCGATCTCGGATACGTGGACAACTGGTCGATGGGCCTGGACCTGTCGATCCTGGCGCGCACCGGGTCCGCAGTGGTGCGAGGAACGGGGGCCTACTGATGGACCGAGAGAAGAAGAGGAACCAAGTGCCTGAGACCACACAGCCGTTGGGGGTCGCGGTCGTCGGGGCCGGCTACTGGGGCCCCAACCTCGTACGCAACTTCCAGGCCAGCGACCGGTTCCGGCTGCGCTGGCTGTGCGACCTCGACGTGGACCGGGCCCAGCGGGTCCTGGGCGGCTACTCGACGGTCCAGGCCACCGCGGACTACGCGGCCGTCCTCGCCGACCCCGACGTGGCCGCCGTCGCCGTGGCCACGCCCGCCGGCACCCACCTCGACATCGCCCTGGCCGCCCTGCGCGCCGGCAAGCACGTCCTCGTGGAGAAGCCGCTGGCGGCGACCTACGCCGACGGGATGCGCCTGGTGGCCGAGGCGGAGGAGCGCGGCCTCACCCTGATGTGCGACCACACCTACTGCTACACGCCCGCCGTGGGCCGCATCCGGGACCTGGTCCGCTCCGGCGAACTCGGCGAGATCCACTTCGTCGACTCGGTCCGCATCAACCTCGGGCTCGTCCAGAAGGACATCGACGTGATGTGGGACCTGGCCCCGCACGACCTGTCGATCCTGGACTTCATCCTCCCCGACAACGTCGAGCCGGTCGCCGTGGCCGCCCACGGGGCCGACCCGATCGGCGCCGGCCAGGCCTGCGTGGCCTATCTGACGCTCCAGCTCAACACCGGGGCCATCGCCCACGTGCACGTCAACTGGCTGTCGCCGACCAAGGTGCGCACCACGATGGTGGGCGGCTCCAAGCGCACCCTCGTCTGGGACGACCTCAACCCCGCGCAGCGCGTGGCCGTCTTCGACCGGGGGGTGGACCTGGCCTCACCGCAGGAGATCGGCGCGGACGAGCGCCGGGACATGCTCATCTCGTACCGCTCCGGCGACATGGTCGCGCCCGCCATCGGCGAGAAGGAGGCGCTGCGCAGCATGGTCGACGAGTTCGGCGACGCCGTCAGAGCGGGCCGGGCGCCACTGACCGACGGCCGGGCGGGCCTCAGAGTGCTGGACATCCTCGAGGCGGCGTCCCGGAGTCTCCAATTCAAGGGCGCGGTCGTCGGCCTGCGCGCCGGGCGTTGACCGATCCGAACAGCTGAGAGGTAAGTGCAGTTGAGCAGCGTACGAGGCAAGAAGATCCTGGTCACCGGGGGAGCGGGCACCATCGGCTCCAACCTCGTCGACCTCCTGGCCGAGGGCGGCGCCCGCGAGATCGTCGTACTCGACAACTTCGTGCGCGGACGGCGGGCCAACCTCGCGCGGGCCCTGCCCAGCGGCGTCGTGGAGGTCGTCGAGGGCGACGTCCGGGACGCCGAGACCGTGCGGAAGGTCACCGAGGGCGCCGACCTGGTGTTCCACCTCGCCGCCATCCGCATCACCCAGTGCGCCGAGGAACCGCGGCTGGCCAACGAGGTCCTGGTCAACGGCACCTTCAACGTCCTGGAAGCGGCCGCGGAGGCCGGGGTCGCCAAGGTGATCGCCTCCTCCTCGGCGTCGGTCTACGGCATGGCCGAGACCTTCCCGACGACCGAGCGCCACCACCCGTACAACAACGACACCTTCTACGGCGCCGCGAAGGCCTTCAACGAGGGCATGCTGCGCAGCTTCCAGGCCATGTACGGCCTGGACTACGTGGCGCTGCGCTACTTCAACGTCTACGGCCCCCGCATGGACATCCACGGCCTCTACACCGAGGTGCTCATCCGCTGGATGGAACGCATCGAGGCGGGTGAGCCGCCGCTGATCCTCGGTGACGGCACACAGACCATGGACTTCGTCGACGTCCGCGACATCGCCAGAGCCAACGTCCTGGCCGCCGAGTCGGACATCACCGACGAGGTGTTCAACATCGCGAGCGGCACGGAGACCTCGCTGAAGGAACTCGCCGAGGGGCTGCTGGAGGCGATGGGGGCCCAGGGCCTGGAGCCGGAGCACGGGCCCGCCCGCGCGGTGAACGGCGTGACCCGCCGCCTCGCGGACACCTCGCACGCCACCGAACGCCTCGGCTTCACCGCACAGATCGACCTGCGCACCGGGCTGCGCGATCTGGTCGAGTGGTGGCGCGCGGAGCGGGAGGCGGCCAAGTGAGCACCGACCGCATCCCGGTGATGATCCCCTGGCTCGGCGAGGAGGAGGCCGCCGCCGTCTCCGAAGCCGTCCTGTCCGGATGGGTCGCCCAGGGGCCGAGGGTCGCCGCCTTCGAGAAGGCCTTCGCCGAACGGGTGGGGGCCGAGCACGGCATCGCCGTCAGCTCCTGCACCACCGCCCTGCACCTGTCGCTCGTCGCACTCGGCCTCGGGCCCGGCGACGAGGTCGTGGTGCCCTCGCTGTCGTTCATCGCCACCGCCAACGCCGTCCGCTACGTCGGTGCCGAGCCGGTGTTCGCCGACGTCGAGCCGGCCACCGGCAACCTGACTCCGGCCACCGTGGACGCGGTGCGCACCCCGCGTACCAAGGCCGTCCTCGCCGTCCACCAGGGCGGTGTACCGGCCGACGTGCACGCCCTGCGCGCCGCCTGCGCCGACTGGGACCTGCCCCTGGTCGAGGACGCGGCCTGCGCCATCGGCTCGACCGTCGGCGGCAAGCCCGTCGGCCACGGGGCGCTGCTCGCCGCCTGGTCCTTCCACCCGCGCAAACTCGTCACCACGGGCGAGGGCGGAATGATCACCACGGACGACGCCGAATGGGCGGCCCGCCTGCGCAGGCTGCGTGAGCACGGCATGAACGCCTCCGCGGCGGACCGCCACGCGAGCAACAAGCCGGTCCTGGAAAGCTACCTGGAAGTCGGCTTCAACTACCGGATGACCGACGTCCAGGCCGCGATCGGCCTGGTCCAGCTGGGCAGACTCGACGCGATGATCGCCCGCCGCCGCGAACTGGCGGGCCGCTACGACACGTTGCTGCACGACGTTCCCGGCCTCACCCCCGTACGCGATCCCGAGCACGGGCAGTCGAACTTCCAGTCCTACTGGGTGCTGCTGGACGAGGACTTCCCCGTCGGCCGGGACGACCTGCTCGCCGCGCTCGCCGAGGCCGGCGTCTCCGCCCGCCGCGGGATCATGGCCGCGCACCTCGAACCCGCCTACGCGGACCACCCGAGCGCACCGCTGCCGGTCACCGAACGGATCACCCGCCACTCGCTGATCCTGCCCCTGTTCCACACCATGACCGAGGCCCAGCAGGACCGCGTCGTGGCCGCCCTGCGCGAACAGGCCCGAAGATGAACGAACTTGTCATCGTCGGCGCGGGCGGCTTCGCCCGGGAGACCGCACAGGCCGCGGCGGACGCGGGCGCGTACAAAGTGCTCGGGCACCTCGACGACAACCCGGCCCTGCACGGCACCGAGGTGGACGGCGTGCCCGTCCTCGGCGGCTGCGACCTGGTGCACGACCTGCCCGAGGCCCGGGTGGTGATCTGTGTCGGCAACCCCGGGGACTACGCGGCCCGCGCCCGCCTGGTCCGCAGGCTCGCCCTGCCCGCGGACCGCTGGGCCACCGTGATCCATCCGACGGCGTCGGTGTCGGCGACGTCCGGAGTCGGCCCCGGCTCGGTGCTGCTCGCGCACTGCGTCCTGACCGCCGCCGTGCGGGTGGGCGCACATGTCGCCGTGATGCCCCATGTGGTCCTCACCCATGACGACGTGGTCGAGGACTACGCCACGCTCGCCTCCGGCGTCCGCCTGGGCGGGGGAGCGCGGCTGGAACGGGGTGCCTATGCGGGCTCCGGGGCCCTGGTCAGGGAGGGTACGACGATCGGCGCCTGGTCGCTGGTCGGGATGGGGAGCGCCGTTCTCGGCGATGTACCGCCGGGCGAGGTCTGGGTGGGGAGCCCGGCCCGGCGGCTGCGCGCCGCGCCCGCGCCCGCGCTGGACGAACTTGCGGCTGAACAGGACATGCGGCGCGAACAGGACTCGCGACGCGAACAGTGGGGGGACCGCTGACATGAACCACATTCCGCTCGTGGACCTCAAGGCGGCCCACGAGGAGGTCGCCGACGAGGTACGCGCCGGATTCGAACGAATCCTGGCCAACACCGCGTTCGTCGGCGGCGACGAGGTCCGCCGATTCGAGCGCGAATACGCCGACTTCGGCCGCGTCGGACACTGCGTGGGCGTCGCCAACGGCACCGACGCCGTCGAACTCGCCCTGCGCGCAAGCGGGGTCGGCCCCGGCGACGAGGTCGTGGTGCCCGCCAACACCTTCATCGCCACCGCGGGCGCGGTGGCGAGAGTCGGTGCGCGACCGGTTCTGGCGGACTGCCTGCCCGACACCTTCCTGCTCGATCCGCAGGCCGCACTGGACGCGGTCGGACCCGCCACCCGCGCGGTCGTCCCCGTCCACCTCTATGGGCAGCTGGCCGACGTGACGACCCTGGCCGCCCAACTGCCCGGCCACGTACGGATCGTCGAGGACGCGGCCCAGAGCCAGGGCGCGGCCCGGGACGGCCGGACGCCGGGCAGCGGCGGCATCGCGGCCACCAGCTTCTACCCGGGCAAGAACCTGGGCGCCTACGGCGACGCGGGCGCTGTGCTCACCGACGACGAGGAACGCGCCGGCCTGGTGCGCGCGATCGCCAACCACGGCGGAGTCGCCAAGTACCGCCACGACGTGCCCGGGTTCAACAGCCGCCTGGACGGATTGCAGGCCGTCGTCCTGCGCGCGAAGCTGGCCCGGCTGGCGGACGGCAACGCGGCCCGGCGAGCGGCCGCGGCCCGCTACGACGAGCTGCTCGCCGGCCTCGCGGCCACCGGCCGGATCGTGCTCCCGGCCACGGCACCCGGCAACCTCCACGTCTGGCACCTGTACGTCGTCCAGGTCGCCGACGCCGACCGCGACGACGTCGTCGGCAAGCTCAACGCCGAGGGCATCGGCGCCGGCGTGCACTACCCCGCCCCCGTCCACCTCACCCCGGCGTACCGCCAACTCGGCCACTCCCGTGGTGACTTCCCGAACGCCGAGAAGGCGGCGGACCGGATCCTTTCGCTGCCTTTGTTCCCGCAGATCACCCAGGACCAGCAGCAACGCGTCGTGGATTCGTTCACCGACGCGCTCGGACGCTGACCGGTCCCCGGCGTTTCACGCGCCATCCCCGGCTCCACGGGCCGGTCCAGCACAGCACCGCTGAGAGGTACACATGAAAAGTTGGGGCAGACGGATCCGGGGCGGGCGCCTCGCCGTCGTAGCAGGACTGATATTGGCGGTGCTCCCGCTGGCCGGGTCGGCGCAGGCGGCGTCCGATCCGTGCGGGTCGGGCTCGAACCCCGTCGTCTGCGAGAACTCCAAGCCGGGCACTCCGAAGACCGACTGGTTCTCGCCCAACGCCTACGGTGACATCAAGGGTTTCTCCACCAGGGAGAGCGTCCAGGCGGGTGACACCGTCCAGTTCAAGGTCCAGTCGAAGACCTCGTACCACGTCGAGATCTACCGTCTGGGCTGGTACGGCGGTGACGGCGCACGCGAGATGTCGACCGCGGCCCAGGCGGCCGTGACCTACCCGGCCACCTACACGACCAAGCCCGCCAGTTGCATCACCAAGAGCGGCACCGGCCTGGTCGACTGCGGCAACTGGCCCGTGACCGTGAACTGGACGGTGCCCAGCGACGCCGTGTCCGGTCTGTACATCGCGAACCTGACACAGACCGACGGCGACGGCCTGATGCCGTACCCGTTCGTGGTCCGCAAGGACTCCAGCACCTCCGACGTCGTCGTGCAGACCAGCGACGAGACCTGGCAGGCCTACAACGACTACGGCGGCCAGGACCTCTACGGCGGCACCGGGCCGGCGCCGGACGGCCGCGCCTACGAGGTCAGCTACAACCGGCCGCTGGACATCGGCGGCGACAACGGCATCTACGGCTCCGAGTACATGATGCTGTCCTGGCTGGAGCGCAACGGCTACGACGTCAGCTACACCTCCGGGGTGGACGTGTCGTCGGCGAGCGGCGCCACCCTGCTGAAGAAGCACAAGGTGTACCTGTCCTCCGGCCACGACGAGTACTGGACGCAGAGCCAGTACTCCAACGTCCTGGCGGCCCGCAAGGCAGGCGTCCGGCAGGGCTACTTCAGCGGCAACGAGGTCTTCTGGAAGACCCGGCTCACCCCCAGCATCGACGGCACGAACACGGCCGACCGCACCCTGGTCTGCTACAAGATGACCAAGATGGCGCAGAACAACGGCATCGCCGACCCGAGCGGCATCTGGACCGGCACCTGGATGGACCCGGCCAGCACCGGCTACGGGCAGGACTACCAGCCGCCGAACATCCTCACCGGCTCCATGTTCACGGTGAACGGCTACCGCAGCGACGCCATCACCGTCCCCGGTTCCTACGGCAAGAACCGGATCTGGCGCAACACCTCCATCGCGAACCTGACCTCGGGCCAGACCGCCACCTTCCCGACGGGCACCCTCGGCTACGAGTGGGACAGCGACATCGACAACAGCACCCGGCCCGCCGGGGCGATCGACGTGTCCTCCACGACGGTGGACATCAACGACGCCAAGCTCCGCATGGACTGGGGCAACGTCTACGGCAACGGCACGGCGACGCACAACCTCGTCGAGTTCCGCGACCAGGACTCCGGCGCCCTGGTGTTCGGGTCGGGGACCGTGCAGTGGTCGTGGGGCCTGACCAACGTCCCGACCTACAACTCCGACGACACGGTGGTCACCGAGGACGCCCGGATGCAGCAGGCGACGCTGAACGTCCTCGCCGACATGGGCGTCCAGCCGCTGACCCGGCAGGGCAACCTCGTCGCCGCGACGGCCACCACCGACACGACCGGCCCGTCCGTCACCGTGACGAGCCCGGCCTCCGGGGTCACCGTCCCGGCGCTGAAGCCGGTCACCATCAAGGGCACCGCCTCCGACTCCGGCGGTGTGGTGGCCCGGGTGGAGGTGTCCACGGACGGCGGATCAACCTGGAAGGCCGCCACCGGCCTCACCTCCTGGAGCTACAGCTGGACCCCGACGACGCCGGGCCCGGCATCGGTCAAGGTCCGCGCGGTCGACGACAGCGTCAACATCGGCTCCGTCACCACCGTCCCGTTGACCGTCGGCCCCCAGGCCTGCCCCTGCACCGTCTGGCCGGCCTCGGCCGTGCCCGGCACCGTCAACGCGGGTGACGGCAGCTCCCTGGAACTCGGCGTCAAGATCCGCACCACCGTTGCCGGTTCCATCACCGGTGTCCGCTTCTACAAGTCGCCCGCCAACACCGGCACCCACACCGGCAGCCTGTGGACGGCCTCCGGCACCCGCCTGGCCACCGGCACCTTCAGCGGCGAGACGGCCTCGGGCTGGCAGCAGCTGAACTTCGCCACCCCGGTCACCGTCAAGGCCAACACCACCTACGTCGCCTCCTACTTCGCCCCCAACGGCGGATACTCCTACGACGGCGGCTACTTCAACGACGGCGCCGCGGGCCTGGCCCCGCTCACCGCACTGAAGACCGGCACCGACGGCGGCAACGGCGTCTTCCACTACGGTTCGACCAGCGCCTTCCCGTCCTCGCAGTCCTCGGGCAGCAACTACTGGGTCGACGTGGTGCTGGACACCTCGACGGCCAGTACGACCCCGCCCACCGTCAGCTCGACCTCCCCGACGTCCGGGGCGACGGGCACATCGATCACGGCACCGGTGTCGGCCACCTTCAGCTCGGCGGTCGACCCCGACGGCGTGACGTTCACCGTGAAGGACCCGAACGGCACCGCCGTGCCGGGGGCGGTCACGCTGCCCGCGTCGAACAAGGTGGCCTTCACTCCGTCGACGGAGCTGGAGCTGCACACCACGTACACCGCCTCCATCCAGGCCTCCGACGTGTGGGGCAACGCCATGGCGGACCCGGTGACCTGGTCCTTCACGACCAGTTCCACCCCGCCCGCGGTCACCTGCCCCTGCACGCTGTGGAGTTCCTCCGCGGTGCCGGCCACGCCCGACACGACCGGTGACACCAACTCCCTGGAGCTGGGCACCCGGTTCACGTCCTCGGCGGACGGCTGGATCACCGGTGTCACCTTCTACAAGGGCACCGGCAACACGGGCATCCACACCGGCAGCCTGTGGACCGGCGGCGGCACGCTGCTGGCCGGCGGCACCTTCACCAACGAGACGGCCTCCGGCTGGCAGACGCTGGCCTTCGCCACTCCGGTGGCCGTCACCGCCGACACGCCCTACGTCGTGTCCTACCACGCGCCCAACGGCAACTACGCGGTGGACGGCGGCTACTTCGCGGCAGCCCACCAGTCGTATCCGCTCACGGCCACGGCCGACACCACCGCGCACCACAACGGGCTCTACCGCTACGGCAGCGACTCGGCCTTCCCCAACGGTTCCTACGGATCCGCCAACTACTGGGTGGGCCCCGTCTTCACCGCCGAGAACCCGAGCGCGTCCCTGGCGTCGGCCACCGCCTCGGAGGTGACCGCGGCCTCGGTGGCACACACCGCCGACGGGGCGAACGCCCTGGTCATGACCGTGGACAAGAACGACGCGGTGTCGTCGGTCAAGGCGACCGTGACCATCGTGAAGGGGTCCAAGGCCGCCAGGAAGCTCCACGTGACGGCCGTCGTCTCCTACAACCGGGCGACCCACAAGGCGACCGTCGCCCTGTCCGCTCCGTTGCCGGACGGCACCCGGTTCAAGATCACGGTCAAGGCCGAGGACAAGCACCACCACACGGTGAAATCCGACAGCTGGACCCTGACGAGCAAGACCGTCTTCAAGAAGACAAAGAACTGACCCGTCCGACCGCACCGCCGGTGGTCCGCGCCCAGCCGGGCGCGGACCGCCGACGGGGATTGGCTTCCCACCGATGAGCAGCGTCAGTGTTGTGATCCCCTGCTACAAGTACGGCCACTTCCTCGCCGACTGCGTGAGCAGCGCCCTGGACGAGCAGGACGGCGTTGACGTCCGCGTACTCATCATCGACGACGCCTCGCCCGACGACTCGGCCGAGGTCGCGCTCAAGCTCGCCGCCTCCGACCCGCGCATCGAGGTCCTCGTCCACGAAACCAACAAGGGCCACATCGCCACGTACAACGAAGGCCTCCTGGAATGGGCCGACGGCGACTACGTGGCCCTCCTGTCCGCCGACGACCGGCTGGTGCCGGGCGCGCTGGTCCGGGCCGCCCGGCTCCTGGATGCCCACCCGGAGGCGGGCTTCGCCTACGGGCGCCCCCTGCGCTTCCAGCACGGCGGGCCACTGCCCACGGCCCGCACCCGGAGCACCGGTTCGGTCGTCTACCCCGGGCAGTGGTGGCTGGAGCGCCGCTTTCGCGAGGGCACCGGCTGCATCACCTCGCCGGAGGTCGTCGTCCGCACCGGCCTCCAGCGGAAGGTCGGCGGCTACGATCCCGCACTTCCCCACGCCGGCGACATCGAGATGTGGATGCGGCTCGCCGCCCACGCCGACGTCGGCCACATCCGCGGCGCCGACCAGGCCTTCTACCGCGTCCACGGCAAGAACATGTCCACCACCGACTTCGGCGGCCAGCTCGACGACCTGCGCCAGCGCCTGGTGGCCTTCGACTCGGTGCTCGCCAAGTGCGGCGACCGGCTGCCCCACGCCGACCGCCTGGCCGACCAGGTCCACACCCGCCTCGCCCGCTTCGCGCTGCGCCGGGCCTACCGGGCCTACGACCGCGGCCGCACCGGCGTCGTACCGGTCGACGCGTGCGTGGAGTTCGCCGAGCAGTGCCTGCCGGGATACGCGGCACTGCCCGAGTACCGTGCGCTGCGGCTGCGCAGACGCATCGGGCCGAAGGCCATGCCGTATCTGCAGCCGCTGGTGTGGTCGGCCGTGGCCGAGCGCGGGCGGGAGTGGCTGTGGTGGGAGTCCTGGAAGCGCCGCGGCATCTGA
The DNA here is from genome assembly GCF_058267695.1 of Streptomyces sp. DF42. Classification (NCBI taxonomy): domain Bacteria; kingdom Bacillati; phylum Actinomycetota; class Actinomycetes; order Kitasatosporales; family Streptomycetaceae; genus Streptomyces; species Streptomyces sp. DF42. The sequence goes on from NZ_CM177859.1 coordinate 9,213,267, forward strand.
TGCAGGATCAGTTCGACTCAGCCGGCCACGGGGACCGCACCGGTCTGCCTGCGGCGGCCCGCAGGGGTCTGCCGGCGGCCCATCGCGTACCGGTCGAGCCACAGCGCGCCGACCACTCCGCCGGCCAGACCCAGCAGAGCCGTGCCCGCAAGGCCCCGGCTCTTGGCGCCCTGCACCTCGGCGACGCTCGGGGAGGTCAGGACGGAGGCGGTGATCCGCCCCGCGGCCGGCACCTGCTGCGCGGTCTGGATCTGCTCGACGTGCCGGGTGTAGACCTCGATGACGCGGCGCACCGCCGTCACCGCCGCCTCGGGGCCGGAGGCCTGCGACTGCACCTGCAGGGACGGGATCAGATAGCGGGGCGTCGCGCTGGTGCCGCTGTTGCGGGGCACGAGATGGTAGGTCCCCTGAACGCCCGCCGCGCGCAACTCCTTGGCCCCGGTGGGGGATTGCAGCTGCTGGACGACCGCGTACGACACCACGGCGAGCGGCGGCTGCAGATTGGTCAGCTGGTTGGGCTGGTTCTGCGTCACCGGCGGCTTGAGGACGACGACCGCGGAGCCGACGTACTGCGGGGTGGGCCGGATCACGTAGTACGCCCCCGCCGCCGTCAGCAGCAACGCGACCACCACGACGTACCAGCGGCGGAGCAGCGCGTCGGCGACGTTCCCAGGCGACATACGAGTTCCTTCCGTCACTCCCGATACTGGCAGGACGCGCGGTGGGATGCCACCGAATGGAGGGACGCATCATGAGTCTTGGTGAGATATGGGCAATTCTGCGCCGACGGTGGTACTTCATGGTGCCCTTCACCGTGCTCAGCCTGATCGGCGGCGCATACCTGTATGTGACCGTCCCCGTCTCCTACCAGTCGCAGAGCTCGGTCGCGCTGCTGGACTCCTCGGCCGTGGCCCGGCTGGCCCCCACGTTCGGCAACCCCATCTCGAACGCGGGCGGTTCACTCATCGTGACGGCCGACGTGCTGATCAGGACGCTCGAATCGGCCGACGCCGCCAAGGAGTTGCACAACCGGGGCGTCACGGACCCCTACACGGCCGGCTTCGCCCCGGCCAGCGACAGCCCCCTGCTCGTGCTCGGCGTCACCGGCACCGACCGTCAGAAGGTGCTCAAGGAGACCAACATCCTGACGGCCTTCGCCGGTGAGCAGCTCAATGCCCTGCAGGCCGCCGCCAAGGTCCCGCCCGCGTACGCCGTGCAGACCGCGCCCGTCGTCCTGCCGCAGACCCCGGTGGCGAAGTCCAAGAGCCGCTACCAGGGCGTCGCGGCCGTCATCATCCTCGGTGTCGTCAGCGCGTTCCTGCTGTCCATCCTGATGGAGGGCGTCTCGGTGGTCCGTCTCCGGCACCGGGTGGCCCCGCGACGCAAGCAGGCCCGCACCCCGAAACGGGTCCGTGCGGGCATGCTCAGCCGGAGGCTCGACGCCACCGCGGTCCTCACCGTCTACCTGGCGCTGGCCTTCTTCATCCCGTCGAACCTGGCCCTGCCCGCGCTCGGCGGCGTGGGCACCCCCGCCAACGTCTTCGCCCTGCTCGGCCTGATGTGGTACCTGGCGACCTGGCTCGGCGGCCGCATCCTGCCCGCGCCCGGCACCAGACTGGTGCGGGTCACGCTGTGCCTGCTCGGGGTGGCCGTCCTCGCGGCCTACATCGCCGAGGCGATGCGGGAGAGCTCGCACGAGGAGGTCCTCGGTGCCGACCGAGGGCTCATCGGCTTCCTGGTCTGGGTGTCACTGGTCGTTCTGACATCGGCGGCCGTGCAGGAGCGCGGCCGGCTCGACGTGCTGATGCGCCGGGTGGTCGTCCTGGCGTCCGTCGTCGCCGCGATCGGCTTCTACGACTTCTTCGCGGCGACCAACATCGCCGACTCCATCCACATCCCGGGCCTGCAGACCAGCGTGGCCCAGGTCAGCGTCATGGACCGCGGCGCCTTCACCCGGCCCCGCGCCACCACGGCCCAGCCGCTGGAGTTCGCCGGCATGCTCGCGATCCTGCTGCCCTTCGCGATCCAGCAGGCCGCCGACCCGGTACGCCGCCACCTGCACGTACTGCGCCGCTGGGGCCCGGTGGTCCTCATGGCCGGCGCGCTGCCCCTGTCGGTGTCGCGGACCTCGATCATCGGCATGCTGCTGGTGGCCCTGGTGATGGTGCCGCGCTGGAAGCCGGCCCGCCGCTGGGCCGCGATCGGTGTGATGACGGCCTCCGTCGCCGTGTTCAAGGTGCTCGTCCCGGGACTGATCGGCACGATCACGGGCCTGTTCGCGTCGTTCCTGTCCAACTCCGACAGCAGCACCCAGGCCCGTACCGTCAAATACAGCGCGATCGTGCCCTATCTGAAGGAACACCCGCTGTTCGGACGGGGCTTCGGCACGTTCACCCCGGACCTGTACTTCTTCACGGACAACCAGTACATGCTGGGCCTGGCCGAGATGGGTGTGCTCGGGCTCGTCGCCCTGCTCGCCCTGTTCATCACCGGCATCCACCAGGGCGGTGCGATCCGGCGGCTGGCCCGCACGGAGGCCGACCGCGAACTCGGGCAGGCGTTCTTCGCCTCGGCGCTGGTCGCCCTGGTCATCAGCGCCACCTTCGACTCGCTCAGCTTCCCGATGTTCGCCGGCATGTTCTTCCTCATGCTGGGGGCGGGGGGAAGCTATCTGGGCTTCGTCCGGCGCGAGGCGGCTGCCGCCGCAGCCCCCGGCCCCCGTACGACACCGGAAGCCCGCCTTCCCCAACTCGTGGAGTCCCGATGAGCCCCGTCGCCGTCATCGTCGTCACCTGGAACAGCGCCTCGGTGCTCCCCGGGTTCCTCGCCGCGCTCGACGACGGCATGACCGGCCTCGACTGGCGGCTCGTCGTCGCGGACAACGACTCCGCCGACGACACCGTCCAGGTTCTCGGGAAGCTGGCCCCCGACGCCACGGTCGTCCGGACCGGCCGCAACGCCGGATACGCCGCCGGGGTCAACGCCGCGCTGGGTGCCGCCGGTGACGTCGGGGCCGCGCTCATCTGCAATCCCGACATCCGTATGCGGCAGGGCTGCGCCAAACGTCTCCTCGACAGCCTCGGCGACGGCGTGGGCATCGCCGTACCCCTTCTGTACGAAGAAGGCCGGGACACGCCCCACTACTCGCTGCGCCGCGAGTCGAGCGTGCTGCGGGCCCTCGGCGAGGCGGTCATCGGCAACCGGCGGGCCGGGCGTTTCCCGCTCCTGAGTGAGCTGGTCACCGACCCCGCCGCATACCGGCGGCCCACGCGCGCGGACTGGGCCACCGGCGCGCTGATGGCCCTCTCGGCCGACTGCCTGGCCGCCTGCGGTGCGTGGGACGAATCCTTCTTCCTCTATTCGGAGGAGACCGAGTACTGCCTGCGGGCGCGGGACAAGGGGTACGCCACCCAACTGGAGCCGACGGCCGAGGCCGTGCACCTGGGTGGCGACTCCCAGGTCTCGCCCCGGCTGTGGACCCTGCTCACGCTCAACCGCGTGCGGTTGTACGGGCGGCGCCGCGGCGCCGTCGCCACCGCCTGCTTCCGGGGCGCCGTGTTCCTGCGCGAGGCGTCGCGGGCCGCCCTCGGCAGGAAGGCCAGCCGCGCGGCCGCGGCCGCCCTGCTCCGGCCGGGCGCGCTGCGGGCCACGCCCGGCCCGTGACCCTCAGCCGGACCAAGTGGTGTAGAAACTCTCGGGGTTGACCAGGTACCGCACGGTCGGGTACGGCACATGGCGCACGCGGTGGCCGCGGCTGTAGCGGTACACGAGTTCCCAGTCCTCGCGCGGAAGCACGTCCGGTGTCCGGCGCAGACGGCTGAAGTGCAAGGCGCCGTTGCGCCGCGCGACGAACGCGTTGGTGTCCAGGAAGGACTCGCGCGCGGCCCGGCGCCGGTCGAACGGCACGGACAGGATGTCGTGCTCGGTCCCGTCGGGCAGCACGCGGCGCAGCGCCGTGTACACGCCGTCGGGCCCGTCGGGGGACTCCAGGACCGCCAACGCCCGTTCCAGGTGGTCGGGTTCCCACAGGTTGTCGTCGTCGAGGAAGGCCACGTACCGGGAGCGGGTGAGCCGGATGCCGACGTTGCGCACGATGCCCGCCACGCCGGTGTTGCGCGCCAGCGAGACGGCGAACAGGCGTGGATCGTCCGGGAGTTCGGGCAGGCCGGCGCCGTCGTCGACGACGATGACGACCTGGTCGCGAACCGACTGGGCCAGGGCCGAACGGACCGCCGCCCGCAGTGCGTCGGGGCGGCGGTGGGTGGCGATGACCGTGGCGACGAGGGCGTCCGGCAGAGGCGCGGCGGCAGCCGCGAGCCTACGGGTCTCGGCGGTCTCCAGGCGGCGCAGCCGCAGTGCGGAGGCAGCGAGGAGGACCTTGTTGCGGAGCTCGAAGAGGACGATCCAGCCGAAGGCGCGCTTGAGAAGCTCCCAGGGGGCGCGGGCGATGCGGTGCATGATCCTCTTCCTCAGCCGGCCGGCTCGGGGGTGATCGGGGTGCCGTCGGCGAACCGGTTGCCGCGCCAGACGTTGCCGGAACCGGCTGCGTTCCACGCGGTGACGGCTCCGTAGTTACCGGAGTTGGAGTGGTAGCGGGTGGAGAAGACGTTGTCCGTGACCGTGACACCGGTGGCCCCCTCGCCGCCGCCGTAGAGGGCGTAGGCGCCGCCGGCCAGCAGGTTCTTGTCGATGACGGTGTTGGAGACATGGCCGGTGTCGGCGAACAGGCCGATGCTCGCGGACGCTCCCCGGTCGACGGCGACCGGGTTGAGTAAGGTGTTGTGACGGATGATCAGTCTGCCCGTGTTGCCGCCGCCGCTGATGACCGCGTCGGTGTGCTGCCACTCGCCGCCGGCGTTGCGGAACGGGACGAGGTCGTGGACGTAGTTGTCGTGGATGTGCCCCTGGCCCATGGAGAGGGCGTTGCCGAACACGGAGACGTCGCACCAGCCGACCTCGACGGAGCTCGTGCCCATGTTGGACACGGCGTAGTCCACGCCGCCGTTGTCGGGGCCCTTGCCGGGGACGGCGGTGATGGTGGTGTGCAGGACGCGCAGTCCGCTGTGACCCGGGCGCAGGTTGACCCCCCACCAGTTGGTGGAGGTGATCCGGGAGTCGATGATGGTCACGTTGTTCGCGTAGATGTCGAGCGAGCCGGTGATGTCCCAGCCCTTGATGACCATGCCGTCGGTCCTGAGGCTCAGGTTCCCCGTGGCGTGCGGGGTGAGGGGGATACGGGGGCCGGTGGTGCGGGAGTTCGGGAAGTCGGCTTCCCGGGATGCCGTGGTGGTGGCGCGAGCCGAGTCGTGGGGGCGGGGGCTGCCAGGACTGCCGGAACCGCTGGGACTGCCTGGATCACTGGGACTGACGGTGGCCTGGGCCGAGGTGCGGGCGCTGGAGGGTTCGGCGGCCGGGGACGACTCATGAGTGCGGGGAGCAGGGGTGGCCGGGGACGAGCCGGCGGCCCCGGAGCAGCCGGCGGTCAGTACCAGGGCCAGGCAGGCGAGCAGACGGCCTAGCCGCGTCATACGGCCTCCGGTGTCCGGGAGCCGAGCAGGAAGCTGCGGCTGGGCAGCACGCACACCACGTAACTGGCCGACGCGGTGGTGCCGATGACGAACAGGGCGAGGGCGTCGTCGCCGAGGAGCCACTTCGCGGCGAGGATCACCAGGGTCATCACGGCTCCCCCGAGGAAGGGCCAGGCGCAGGCTCTGGCGATGTGGGCGAGGCTGATCCCGGCCCGGCCGAGTGCGTGGAGGAACACCGGGACGACCAGCACCGTGGCAACCAGGACATGGCCCTGGGAGACGCCGACGATGCCGCCCAGGCGGGCGCCGACGATCAGGGCCGGGACGAGTGCGACCACCCACAGCCCCTGGACGAGGATGAGGGAGCGGCGCCGGCCGACGGCGACGAGGCAGTCGTAGGCGAGTTCGCAGCCGATGCGGATCAGTCCCAGGGCCATCAGCCAGGGCAGGGCGTTCGCGGCAGGCAGCCACTTGCTCCCGTACACGAGCTGGACGACGGGGCCGGCGAGTCCGCCGAGCAGGACACAGAGGGGGACGGTGCCGGTGACCAGCACGCCCAGGGCGCGGCTGAACCCCTGGGCGAGGGCCTGGGGGGAGTCGGCGAGGCGGGAGAAGCCGGCGAAGGAGACGCGTCTGGCAGCCTCGGAGATGACCCGGACCGGCCAGCCGGACATGTTGAACGCCAGGACGTAGAAGCCGAGGGCGACTCCGCCGAGCGTCGATCCGACCACCATGGTGTCCACGTTGACGACCGCGAGGGCGAGCAGGCTCGCGCCGGCCAGCGGCAGCCCGAACTTCAGGAGCGCACGGGCCTGTTCGGGGTCCCAGCCGAACCGCAGGGTGCCCGGCGCGGCCAGGGCGGAGCCGACGAGGGCGGCGATGTTGCCCGCGACCGCACCCCAGGCGAAGCTCATCGCACCCCAGCCGGCGAAGGCCAGCGCCAGCGTCACCGCGGTGCTCAGAACGAAGTTGAGCGCGTCGATGACCATCCGCCTGCCCTGCGCGAACTCGCGGGTCAGGAAACCGGCGGGCACCTGGGCCACCCCGTCGATCAGCAGACACAGGCACATCACCCGCAGCACGCCCGAGGCATGGGGCGAGTCGAGCAGCCCGGCGACCGTCGGTGCCGAGACGAACAGGGCGACGTACAGCAGGCCGCTGGAGGCGGTGGACAGGGTCAGCACGGTCGGCGCGAAACGGCGGGGATCGCCGTCCCAGCGGACCAGGGCCAGGCTGACGCCCAGTTCGTTCGCCGAGAGCAGCACCAGCAGCACGGTCTGGGCGATGCCGTAGACGCCCCACTCCGCCGGCCCCAGCGCGAAGCGTGCGAGGAGGATGCCCGTGGCGAAGTTGCCCAGGCGCATGACCACGGTGTTGATCAGGCTCCAACGGGCCGCCGAACGGACCTTCCCGCTGAAGGAGTCGGGAGCGAGGGCGCCGCTCGTCCCGGCGCTGTCGGGCGCCTCGGATCTCTCGCCCGGCTCGGCTCTCTCACTGTCCGGTGTGCGAACGCTGTCCATGAGTCGATTCCTCTTCGAGCGGCTCGGCGGCGGGCGCCACGGCCGTGGCGGACCGCCCCGCCCTCGGCTGTGCGGCACGTCCGTTCCCGGTCGACCGCGACCAGGCGGGAGGCCGCCGCAGGGCGATCGTCCGTTCCGCGACCGATTCCCCGGCCGACGAGTCGGCGGCGGTGACCGGCTGCGCGGGTTCGTCGGACTGCGTGGGCTGCGTGGGTCGCGCGGGCTCCTCCGGCTCTGCCGGCATACGCGGCCGCCGGCGAGCCTCCACGTAGAAGACGGCGAGCAGGCTCAGCACCAGGCCCAGTGCCCCGGCCATGACCATGTACTCGATCCGTGTCTTCGTCTGCGCCACCGGGTTCTGCGGGGGCACGATCGTGGTCATGCGGATCATGGCCTTCGGGGCCACCGACTGCTGCTTCTGGAACTGATCCAGCCGGTCCCTGGCATACGTGGTCAGGATCTTGTTCGAGGACAGGACCGCGGCCTTGTCGGTGCCGGTGACCGTGAGCCACATCAACGGCCCCTGTGCGTTGTCGGCGAGCTTGGCCTCGAACGTGCCCGTGGCGCCACGGGACTTGAGGTCCCGGAGCGAGGCATCGGAGTTGAGGTTGCGGGCCAGGCTGTCGGCCATGCCGGTGAGCGAGGTCTGGGTGCTCAGGAAGGGGTTGCCGTCGTAAGCGACCGTGGCCTTCTGGGAGTTCAGGAGAACCACCGTGCTCTGCGACTGGTAGCCGACCGGCACCAGCAGCACCACGCCGACGATCAGGCCGGCGGTCAGCAGCAGGCCCGGCAGCAGGACGTACCAGCGCCTGCGCATGACCCGGAAGATCTCAGCGAGATCCATGGTGGTCCCCCCTAGCGACCAGACGTTCGACGAGCATATGTTGCGAGCGGATCATATGGGGAACGTTCGTTTCGTGGGTCTCGGCTGTTCGATGGGGCTCGGTCGGCCGCCCGTTCTCGGCTGGTCGGTCGGTCTCGGCCGGGTGGCCGCGGTGCCTCCCTCCAGCAGCACGTCGGCGATGCGTTCGCTCGCGCGGCCGTCCCACAGGTCGGGCCGGCGCGGCGCGGGCGGCACGTCCAGCACCACGTTCACGGTGGCCACGATCCGTGCCGGATCCCGGCCGGCCAGCACGTTGGTGCCCTGCTCGACGGTGATGGGGCGCTCGGTGTTGTCCCGCAGGGTCACGCACGGCACACCCAGCGCGGTGGTTTCCTCCTGCACACCACCGGAGTCGGTCAGCACCACGCGAGCGGAGTCCTGCAGGGCGATGAAGTCCAGATATCCGGCGGGCGGCACCAGGCGGACGCCCCCGGGCACACCGATCTCGGCCAGCCGTCCGGCCGCGCGCGGGTGCACGGGCAGCAGGAGCGGGCAGCGGCCGGCGATCTCGCCCAGGGCCTTCAGGAGCCCGGCGAGCACCTCCGGATCGTCCACGTTGGCGGGCCGGTGCAGCGTGACCAGGCCGAACTCGCCCCTGGACAGGCCGTATCGATGGAGGATGTCCGAGGCGCGGGCCCGTTCCAGGTTGGCCAGCAGCGTGTCGATCATGACGTTGCCGACCAGATGGATCTGGTCCTCGCGGTACCCCTCCGCGCGCAGGTTCACGGCGGCGTCGGGGGAGGGGGCCAGCAGGTAGTCGCTGACCCGGTCGGTGGCGACCCGGTTGACCTCCTCCGGCATGCCCCAGTCGCGGCTGCGCAGACCGGCCTCGACATGGGCCAGCAGTGGCCCTGCCTTGGCGGTCACCAGGGCGCAGGCCAGCGTGGAGTTGATGTCACCGACCACGACCACGACGTCCGGCGACAACTCCTCCAGGAGCGGCTCGAACGCGGTCATCACCCGCCCGGTCTGCTCGGCGTGGGTGCCGGAGCCGACCCCGAGGAAGCGGTCGGGCGGGCGGATGCCGAGGTCGGCGAAGAACACGTCGTTCATGGCCGGGTCGTAGTGCTGGCCGGTATGGACGAGGAGCACCTCGGCGCCCCGGCGTTCCAGGGCGTCCATCACCGGTTTGATCTTCATGTAGTTGGGGCGTGCCCCGGCGACGCACACGATGCGCGGCATGACTCAGAGCACCTCGATCGTGGGTCCGGACGGCAGCCGTCTGCGGCAGTCGAGAACGAAGGGGGCGTGCTCGGCGATGAGTTCGTAGTCGAAGCTGTCGTGGTCGGTCAGCAGGACCACCACGTCGGCGGCCGCCAGCTCCTTGGGCGTCGGTTCGACCCGGACCAGCCGGTTGTCCACCGGCAGGCCCTCGACGACGTGCGGGTCCGCGGCCCTGACCTGGGCCCCCATGTCGAGCAGCAGTCGGGAGATGCGCAGGGCGGGCGACTCGCGGGCGTCGCCGGTGTTCTTCTTGTACGCCAGACCGAGCAGCAGGATCCGCGAGCCGTTCACGGAGCGGCGCCGGTCGTTGAAGAGGTCGCCGATCCGGCGCGCCACGTACTCGGGCATGTGGTTGTTGATGTCGTTGGCCAGCTCCACGAAGCGGAAGCTCTGGCCGAGTTCGCGCTGCACGCGCCAGGAGAGGTAGGAGGGGTCGATCGGCAGGCAGTGGCCGCCGACACCCGGTCCGGGCGTGAACTTCATGAACCCGAACGGCTTGGTGGAGGCGGCGTCGATGGCCTGCCAGACGTCGATGTCCAGGTGGTGGGCGAACATCGCGATCTCGTTGACCAGGGCGATGTTCACATGCCGGAAGGTGTTCTCCAGCAGCTTGGCGAGCTCGGCCTCCTTGGGCGAACCCACCGGCACGACGGTGTCGACGAGTTGCCCGTAGAAGTCCTGAACGGCCTTGAGGGAGGCCTCGTTGACACCGGAGACGACCTTCGGGGTCTGCTGGAAGCCCCACACGGCGTTCCCGGGATCGATCCGCTCCGGGCTGTAGCCCAGGTGGAAGTCGCTGCCCGCGACCAGGCCCGAGCCCTCCTCGAGGATCGGCGCGAACAGCTCCTGGGTGGTGCCGGGGTAGGTCGTCGACTCCAGGACGACCGTCGCTCCGGGGCGCAGGTAGCGGGCGAGGGTGACCGCCGACTCCCGGATGTACCGCAGGTCCGGCGTTCCCTCGTGCAGCGGTGTCGGCACGGTCACGACGGCGATGTCGAAACCGCCGCAGTCGCGCGCCGATTCACTCGGGCGGTAGCTGCCGTTGTCCAGTGCCGCGCGGATCCGCTCGGACGACACGTCCTCGACGAAGGACTCACCTGCGGCAAGGCTCTTGATCCGCCGGGCGTCGACGTCGTAGCCGATCACCTCGTATCCGACCTCGGCTGCCCGAACGGCCAGGGGCAGGCCGACGTATCCCTGTCCGACCACGACGACACGCATCAGTGACTCCTGTTCGCGGAGGCTGTCGACGGGGTGGGCCGGATCAGCTCGCGCGCCGTCATGAGGAGGAAGGAGACATTGGTGGTGAGGTAGCGACGGCCCAGGCGGCGCGGCTCCTGCAGCGCGCGGTAGAGCCACTCAAGGCCCCACCGCTGCCAGGAGACCGGAGCCCGCTTGGTGACCCCGGCCAGGATGTCGAAGGAGCCGCCGACGCCGTGCACCACGCGGGCGCCGGTGCGGGCGCCGTGGGCGGCGGTGAAGATCTCCTTCTTCGGCGAGGTCATGCCAAGGAACAGCATCTGGGCGCCGCTTCGCGCGATGGCGTCCGCGATCGCCTCCTGCTCCAGGTCGTCGAAGTAGCCGTTGCGGCTGCCGGCCACCTTCAGGCCGGGGAAGCGGTCGGCCACCTGGAGCAGCATCTGCTGCAGCACGTCCTGCTTGGCGCCGAGGAAGTACACGGGGATGCCCGACGTCTCCGCCTCGGCGAGCAGCCGCAGGAACAGGTCGATTCCGGCGACCCGCTCCGGCAGCGGCGCCCGCAGTATCCGGCCGGCCCACACCACGGCCTGTCCGTCGGCGAGGACGAGATCGCAACCCGCCACGGCCTCGGCGAGCCGCTCGTTGCGCCGCATGTTCACCAGCTTCGCGGCGTTGACCACCCCGATCTCCAGCTGTCGGCCGTCCCGCACCGCCGCCAGGCAGCGCTGCACGGTCTCGTCCATGGTCAGCGGGTCCAGCTCGACCCCGAACAGCGTCCGACGCCCGCTCATATTCGGCCCCCCTGCCAGGCGTAGAGCATCCAGCCGAATTCGTACGGCCGGCATTCGCGATCCACGGACAGCGGGCGGTACACCCGGTCCAAGGACTTCAGCCGCAGGCCCGGAGCGACCCGGGTGGACAGGCCCCGGGCGGCGCGTACGGCCTTCTTCGGGTCGCCCCGGTAGACCTTGCGCCAGGTGGCACCGAGTTTGTCGAGGATCATGGGCTCCCGGTGCTGCGAGCCGGCCAGTTCGGGTACGTCCGTCATCCAGCGCAGGCCCTTGCGGATCGCCGCGCCGAAGTCGGTGCCGCCGGCGTCGGTGAGGTCGAACAGCGCGGTCGGCGCCATCGCGTGCTGGTGGACGCTGTAGACCGGGTAGCCCTCCACGACACCGCCGGTGCGCGCGTCGTAGTGCCACCACCACTGGCCGCCCTCGCCCTGCAGCTCGCAGATGCGCGCCGCGCACGCCTCGGACGCGGCCAGCGCCTCCGGGTCGCCGTCCCCGCTGGCGTGGGCGCGGGCCAGGGCCTGCAGCGGATAGGTCTGGTCGGCGAAGCAACTCACATGCGCCCGGTACCAGGGCACCAGACCGGGTGCGGTGGCGTGCGGGAACAGCGCGCTGTCTCCGATCCGGGCTCGCAGCAGACGGTCCCGAGCCGCGGTGAAACGTCTCTCCACGTCGACCGTGTCACGAGCCGCCGCGAGGGCGGACAGCACCCACGCCGCCTCTACGGTGTACTGCGGCCGGCCCGCCACGTTCAGCGCCTCGACCCGGTCGAGGGCGTCGGACAGTTTGGGATGTTCGGTCTCGGCGGCGGCCCAGGCGATGAGCGCCGCGTCGCCGAGGTTGGTCACCGCGGGCAGCGATTCGACGAGCAGACCCGCGAACTCCTGGGCCGTACGCCCGCCGAGCGCCGCGCGCTGGCGGTCCTCGGGGAGATACCGGGCGCCCAGGACGGTGATGGCGGCGTAGCGGGTGCTGGTGCCACGCCGTTCCAGGGTCCAGGAACCATCGGGGGCTTGCCGCCCGGCCATGGTGTGGACGAAGGCCTCCCCGCCCGGGAGCAGCATGGACGGCAGCCCCGACTCGGCGACTGCGAGCAGCCGTTGGGCGAGTGCGAGCAGCGGCGGGTCCTCGTCACCGAGCGCCGCGAGACGTGTGTTGGTCATCGGTTGGACACACCAACCCCCTGATTTCGCGCAGAGTTGTGAACGCCTCGACACGGACGGTCGGGCGGTGGAGGCAAGGCAGACGTCAGGCCTCGGAGCGGATGCCGCTCCTCGCTTCGGACACAGGTGTTCCCACCCGGTAACCCCCCTGGGCACTACTGGTTCGTGTGCTCATTGTGCTTGGGCTGCACAGTTCGCACACATGTTATGCCGGTGAATGTTCGAAGATTTGCGATTTGGCGGAAACCTGAGTCATGCGCGTTCGACGAGTTCACCGTCCTTCTCGTAGTGCAGCGCGCCCGTCTCGGGGCACTCCCACGTACCCGGTTCCCCGTCCCGCTCGACCAGTCGTACGCCGGCCCGGCCCACCCAGCCGATCCGGCGCGCCGGAACCCCGGCCACCAGGGCGAAGTCCGGCACGTCCCGGGTCACCACGGCACCCGCCGCGACCATCGCCCAACGGCCGACGCGCACCGGCGCGACGCACACCGAGCGGGCCCCCAGCGAGGCCCCCTCGGCCACCGTCACCGCCACGGCCTCCCAGTCGCCACCGCGCTTCAACCTGCCCTGCGGGTCCACGGAACGGGGGAAGTAGTCGTTGGTGAGGACGGCCGCCGGGCCGACGAACACCCCGTCACCGAGCACCGCGGGTTCGTATACCAACGCGTGGTTCTGGAGCTTCACGTGGTCGCCGATCCGGACACCGGGGCCGACGTACGCCCCCCGGCCCACGATGCACCCGCTGCCCAGCCGGGCGTCCTCCCGAATCTGGGCCAGATCCCAGACCGTCGTTCCGTCGCCGACCGTGGCACTGTCGTCGACCTGGGCGGTCGGCTGCATCTTGAAGCTCACCGGACTGAACCTTTCTTCTCGTCGAGCAGAACCGGAAACGCCGCCTCGGGCGCCTCGCGCCGGCAGCGGATGGAGTCGATTCCCGCCAGGCGCCGGCTCTCGTGCCCCAGGACGCTGTACGCGGGACGCGGAGCGCGACGCACGAAGGCGGCACCGGTGGTCGGCCGGACGCGGCCGGGGTCCCCGCCGAGCAGCCGTAGGACTTCGCGAGCCAGGTCGAACCAGGTCGCCTGACCACCGCCGGCGCCGTGGTGAACACCGGCGGGCCCGCTCGGTGCGTCCGCGTCGTGCACCGTGTCGGCGTCGGTGGTGGTGCTGTCAAGGCCGGTCCGGGCCAGACCGGCGGTCCGCTCGCCGGTCCGCCGCAGCCGCGCCATGACGTCCTTGCCGAGCATCCCGGTGGCGCCGGTGGAGCCGATGAAACCCGCGCCGCCGGTCACCAGGATTCTGGCTGTCATGAGGAGATCTGCACCTTGCTGTGGTCGCCGAGGACGAAACGGTGGGCGGCCGGCCTGCGGGGCGCGGGAGTCACCTCGACGTTGCGGCCGATGAGCGAGGCCTCCACCCGCCGGACGCCGCTGACCGTGGAATCGCGCAGCACGATCGAGTACTCGATCTCGCTGTCCTGGATCCGGCAGTCGTCGGCGATCGAGGTGAAGGGGCCGACGTAGGAATCGGTGATCACGGTGTTCGCGCCGACGACCGCCGGGCCCACGATCCGGCTGCCCGTCACCTTCGCCCCGGCCTCCACGCACACCCGGCCGATGAGTTCGCTCTGGTCGTCCACCGTTCCGTCGACCCTGCGCTCCAGGGTCTCCAGTACCGAGCGGTTGACCTCCAGCATGTCGGTGACGTTCCCGGTGTCCTTCCAGTACCCGGAGATCATCGTGGAACGCACATCACGTCCGGCGTCGATCATCCACTGCAGGGCGTCGGTGATCTCCAGCTCGCCGCGCCCGGACGGCTTGATCGAGCGCACTGCCTCATGCACGGCCGGGGTGAAGAGATAGACGCCCACCAACGCCAGATCACTCTTGGGGTGCCCGGGTTTCTCCTCCAGGCCGACCACCCGGCCGGCCGCGTCCAGCTCGGCCACCCCGAAGGCGGTCGGGTTCGCCACCTTCGTCAACAGGATCTGCGCCTGAGGCCGCTCGGTGCGGAATCCGTCCACCAGATCCGTGATGCCACCGACGACGAAGTTGTCACCGAGGTACATCACGAAGTCGTCCTCGCCCAGGAACTCACGGGCGATCAGCACCGCGTGGGCCAGCCCCAGGGGCGCGGTCTGCGGGATGTAGGTGACGTCGAGGCCGAACGCGGAACCGTCGCCGACCGCGTCCCGTATCTCCTCGGCCGTGTCGCCGACGATGATCCCGACCTGGGTGATGCCCGCCTCTGCGATCGCCTCCAGACCGTAGAACAGCACCGGTTTGTTGGCGACCGGTACGAGTTGTTTCGCCGACGTATGAGTGATGGGGCGCAAACGGGTACCTGAGCCACCGGACAACAGGAGTGCCTTCACGGGATCACCATACTTTCGGCGAACTCACCGAAGGAAGCATTCCGTTTGTGAGCGGCTCGAAGAGGGCGCCCGACCGCGCCTTCCTCGCCCGGGCCGAGGGCATCGCGGACCCCGGCATCCCCGGCGTGCGGTCCATCGCCTCTCATTTATCAGGTCAAGCGTCCCGGACTCTTGACTCGTAAGGCGCCTGCCGCGATTCTCTCCCATGCATTGTGCGGGTCATGACAACCTCATGGGTCGGTCAACCCGCCATCCCGCCGACCGAGGGACGTGGGCCGTGACGCTGACCCGACGCTGGTACCGCAGACGCAAGAACGTCACCGTGCTGTCGCTGCTCCTGCTGGTGCTGGCCATGGCCCTCGGCCCCGCACCGAGTTCGGCCGCCGCCGGCGACTGGTGGATCCCGACCGCACGCCCCCACCCCGACTCCCAGATCGACGTCACCGGCGAACCGTTCACCGGCACCGACTCCGCGGGCAAGGTGCGCGGGTTCGTCGACGCCCACAACCACCTTTTCTCGAACGAGGCCTTCGGCGGGCGGCTGATCTGCGGCAAGGTGTTCTCCGAGGCCGGGGTCGCCGACGCCCTCAAGGACTGTCCCGAGCACTACCCCGACGGCACACTCGCGATCTTCGACTACATCACCCACGGCGGCGACGGGAAGCACGACCCGGTCGGCTGGCCCACCTTCAAGGACTGGCCGGCGTACGACTCGATGACCCATCAGGCGGACTACTACGCCTGGGTGGAGCGGGCCTGGCGCGGCGGACAGCGGGTGCTCGTCAACGACCTCGTCACCAACGGCGTGATCTGCTCCGTCTACCCGTTCAAGGACCGCAGCTGCGACGAGATGACGTCGATCCGGCTGCAGGCGAAGATGACGTACGCCCTGCAGGACTACATCGACAAGATGTACGGCGGCACCGGCAAGGGCTGGTTCCGGATCGTCACCGACAGCACGCAGGCGCGCGAGGTCATCAAGCAGGGCAGGTTGGCGGTCATCCTCGGCGTCGAGACCTCCGAGCCGTTCGGCTGCAAGCAGGTCCTCGACATCCCGCAGTGCAGCAAGGCTGACATCGACAAGGGGCTCGACGAGTTGTACGGGCTCGGCGTGCGCTCGATGTTCCTGTGCCACAAGTTCGACAACGCGCTGTGCGGCGTCCGCTTCGACTCCGGCGGCCTCGGAACCGCCATCAACGTCGGGCAGTTCCTGTCGACCGGAACCTTCTGGCAGACCGAGAAGTGCACCGGCCCGCAGCACGACAACCCCATCGGCAACGCCTCCTCCAGCGCGGAGAAGGACCTGCCCGCAGGCGTGAACGTCCCCTCCTACGACAGCGACGCCCAGTGCAACAAACGTGGGCTCACCGACCTCGGCGAGTATGCGGTGCGCGGCATGATGCAGCGCAAGATGATGCTGGAGATCGACCACATGAGCGTCAAGGCGGCCGGTCGGGCCCTCGACATGTTCGAGGCCGCGTCCTATCCCGGCGTGATCTCCTCGCACAGCTGGATGGACCTGAACTGGACCGAGCGGGTCTACTCCCTCGGCGGCTTCGCCGCCCAGTACATGCACGGCTCGGAGGGGTTCGTCGCGGAGGCGAAGCGCACGGAGGCGCTGCGCGACAAGTACCACGTGGGCTACGGCTTCGGCACCGACTTCAACGGAGTCGGCGACCATCCCGCCCCGCGCGGCGCGGACGCCGCGAACAAGGTGACGTACCCCTTCAAGAGCGCCGACGGCGGCTCGGTCGTCGACAAGCTGACGACCGGTGAGCGCACCTTCGACATCAACACCGACGGCGGCGCCCACGTCGGCATGATCCCGGACTGGCTCGAGGACATCCGGCGGGTCGGCGGCCAGGACGTGGTCGACGACCTCTTCCGTGGCGCCGAGTCCTACCTGGGCACCTGGGGGGCGACCGAGCAGCACCAGGGGTCGGTCGACCTCGCCAAGGGCCGTACGGCGACGGCCAGTTCGTCCGAATGGAACCCGTTCACCAGCTACCTGCCGGGGCGGGCCGTCGACGGCGACGGCCGCTCCCGGTGGGCCAGTGACTGGAGCGACGACCAGTGGTGGCAGGTCGACCTGGGCGCCACGAACCTGGTCGGCCGCGTCACGCTGGACTGGGAGCGGGCGTACGGGAAGGCGTACCGCATCGAGCTGTCCACCGACGGCACGCACTGGCAGAA
This sequence comes from Streptomyces sp. DF42, assembly GCF_058267695.1. NCBI lineage: Bacteria > Bacillati > Actinomycetota > Actinomycetes > Kitasatosporales > Streptomycetaceae > Streptomyces > Streptomyces sp. DF42. Next base: position 9,230,140 of record NZ_CM177859.1, read on the forward strand.
CGTCTGGTCCACCACCTCGGGCGACGGCGGCCTGGACACCGCCAGGTTCACCGGCACCCCGGCCCGCTATGTTCGGGTCCACGGCATCGAGCGCGGTACCGACTGGGGATACTCGCTGTATGACGTGGGCGTTCACAGCGCCTGATCGAGGTCGCGACACCCGAGGACACACATGGCACGCATGCCGTCGGCTCAGCGGCGCGGACAGCTGACGGAAGCGGCGATCAGGGCGATGGCCCGGGACGGCGTCGCCAAGACGACGACCCGGTCCATCGCCGCCGAAGCGGGCGTGTCCCTGAGCGTCTTCCACTACTGTTTCGACTCCAAGCAGGCCCTCGTCGAGGCGGTCATCACCGCCCTCACCGACCACTCCGTGGCCGTGGTGAAGCAGGCCCTGCGGCCCAGGACCACACTCGTGGAAACCGTCCGGGCAGGCTTCGAGGCGTACGGGGACCATGTCCGCGCGCATCCCGACGAGCACATGCTGACGTACGAACTGACGCAATACGCCCTGCGCGAGCCGGGGTTCGAGCACCTGGCCCGACGGCAGTACGAGCTGTACGGCGACGCCTACACCGAACTCATCCGCGGGCTGCGCGGCAGCATGGATCTCCGACTCCGGGTGCCAGTCGCCACGTTGGCCCGCTATCTGGCCGCCATGACCGACGGCCTGACCCTCAACTACCTCGTACTCGGCGACGAGTCCGCCTGGACGGACATCCTCGACACGGTCATCGACCACATCGCCGGGCTCGTCCAGGACGGCGCCGAGGGGTGACCGTCCCACCGAGAACACGAGGCGCCGCGGGGAGGGCAGTCAGTGGCCGGTGGCGGTGGGAGGGTGGTCCCGGTCCCACTGCCATCTCCACATCGCGGAGATGCGGTGGTCGTGCTCGAATCCGGGGCGGGAGAAGGAACCGACCCGCTCGATCGCCTGCTCCGTGCGCGGGTCGTCCCGCCTCAGGAGGCCGTAGGCGGCATTGAGCCGCGTACTGAAGTCGTCCTCGTCGAGCAGGGGCACGAGTGCGTCGGCGAGGGCCGTCGTCCGGTCCCGGCCCTCCGCGACGGCCTCCGCGACGCAGGCCCGCACCCCTGCCACCGGATCCCGGAGCAGCCCGACGATCGCCTCCGTCACCTCCGGGCTGGAGTCGTGTGCCGCACTGAGCGCTCGGCCGGCCGAGGCCCGCACACCCCAGTCCTGGTCACCGGCCTGCACCAGCAGTGCGGTACGGGCCGTCGCGCTGAAGGAAGCCCCCGAGGAGGCGTCCCAACTGACGAGGAGGCAGGGAACCCGGGCCCGGACGCCGGGGTCCGGGTGAGCGGCGAGCCGGAGTCCGACGGTCTCCGCTTCCCGGTACTCCGTTTCATTCAGGACGTGGAGCACCTCGGCGAGGATCTCGGGGTTCTCCTCACCGTCCGCGACCCAGGCGGCGAGCATGTCGGCCGCTTCCGTCTCGTGGGAGTTCCGCCAACTGCCCGGGGACAGCAGATAGGAGCCGAGGACGTCGAGGACGAAGCGACGGTGTTCCGGATCCGGGCAGTGCCGGTACGCCATGACGGCCGACCACGTCTGTCTGCTGCGGCGTTCGCTGAGCACCCATCGGGCGGACGCCCATGCGACATGGTCCCGATCGCGCTGTTCCACGGCCCTGGCCACCAGCTCCGCCACCGGCGTCAGGATGCGGAAGGCCCACTCCAGGTCCGTGAGGATCGCGCTGTGCCCGGCGCGCACGGTGCGGTCGCCGAGCGTCAGCTGTGACACCTGGCTGTACTCGTCGTCCATGACCCGGGCCCGGTGTGCGGGGCCCGACTCGCCCGTCCTGCGCCGGAGTTCGCCCTCCGCGCCTCGCTCGTGCCACTGCCGGGCCAGGGCCAGCAGCCGCTCGCGTCCGGCCTCGGGCAGGCGAAGCCGGGGCTCCCGGCCCAGCACGGCCTCCGTCACCGCCGGTGAGCCGCCTTCGACCGCCCGTACCAGCGGAGTCGTTCCGTCCGGCAGCACTCGGTCGGGATCCGCCCCGCCCTCGACCAACTCGTATGCGACGGCGGCGTCATAGGCGGCGACAGCGAGACACAGCACGGGCAGGCCGTCGGACGTGACCGTGTCCGGGGCGGCTCCCGCCTCCAGCAGCGCGCTCACGGCCTCCGCGTCTCCCTGCCGGACCGCCGCGACGAGCTGGGCACCGTCCACGTTTCGCTGTCTCCCCGTCTCGTACCGGATGCGCCGGGCGGCTGACGAGCAGGTGGTGCCGGCCCAGGTGAGGGTAGTTCGGCGGGGCCCCTGTCGCGACCGGATAACACCGACTCCGACTGACTCACCGCGTCCCTACCGACGACGGCCGCTCACGCCCGTCCGCGTCACTTGTTCAGGTCCTGGCCGACGTCACGCTCCAGGACGCGGCGGGCCGCCTCCGCCTCCGCGGCCGGCGGCGACAGTTCGTCGAGGGTGTCGAGGTCGTCGTCGGTGTCCAGTTCCCGCTCCCAGGCCGCCGCCAGGCGTTCCTGCTCCTCGCGTGGCCTGGCACCGACAGCCTCCCGGTGCTCCGGGGCCAGCGCTGCCAGGAATCGTCCGACCGGGTTCGTCGACATGCTGGTCTCCTTGTCGCGGAAGGATGTGCCGTCCTGTTCCAGCATGGCTGAATGCGCTGAAGTCGGACACCAGGAGTGCCCCCACCGAGACGATCAACGCCGCCGGCTGCCGCCACTGTCCGCGGCCGGAGCCGATCCGGCCGTCCCGGTCCTGGCCGAGCGGCTCCACCACGTTTCCCGCCCGACCTGCACGGCCGTCGCGGAGCGGGCCATCGCCGTCGAAGGCCGGCTTCCCGTGCGGGGTGATCGCCCGGTTGTCCTGCTCACGCAACTGATGTCACCGGTGCGTCACAGCCCGCTCGGGTCCCACAACTCGAACCGCGCCCCTCGTGTCGAACCCTGCGTTGGCACCAAGACCAGTGCCTTCCGATACCAGTGCCTCACGAATGACTGACGCATCATCAACATCCAACGGGGGAACCAGACATGACCATCGCCGCGCGCACCACCCGTCGTACCGCAGGCTCCGCCGCCGTCGCAGCGGCCTCCTTCCTGCTGTTGGCGGGAGCCGGCATCCTGGCCGCGCCGACCGCCTTCGCGGGCGTCCCCGGCGGTACCTCCGCCGTCGACCGCAACAGCGACTTCGACGGCGACGGCTACGACGACGTCCTCACCGGAGCCTCGGAGGGCACCGTCGACGGAAAGGAGGGCGCCGGGTACGTGACCGTCCAGTACGGCGCCCCCAACGGCATCGGAACCAACACCACCGTGCCCAAGGGCGAAGTCCCCTGGCCGAACCGGGCGGCCGGCCGCTCGCCGACTACCTGGACTCGCTGCGGCTGATGACCCGGTACGCCGACACCCGGCTGCTGCCCGCGCACGGGCCGGTCGCCGACAGCGCCCACACCCGCGTAGCCGAGCTGCTCACGCACCACGACGACCGGCTGGCCAAGTCCCTTGCCGCACTGGGCGAGAGCACCCTCGACGCGCACGCCGTGGCCCGCGGGCTGGGCTGGACGCGGCGCGAAGTGCCCTTCGCCGAGCTCAGCGCGTTCAACCAGATGCTCGCGGTCAACGAGACGGCCGCGCACCTGGACGTCCTCGTACTGCGCGGACGGGCCACGGTGGCGTTCGTGGACGGGGTGAACCAGTACACGCGGGTGCGCTGACACCACCGCGGGAAAGGCCGGAGGGGCACGGCGACGGCCGCGCCCCTCCGGCCTTGTCAGCGGTCCATCACCGCCGGGGTCTACCGGCAGACCCGCGAGGGCGCCGCCGCGATCCTGTGCAACGACATGGACGAGGCGACCGCCGCGTACGCCCTGGACCGGCTGACCGACGACTCGGCCGCTCTCCTGAACGAACCCGTGGACCTGAGCGGCTACCGCCGGGACACCCCACGGACGTATGTGCGCCTCACCCGCGACCAGTGCTACGTCGAGGAACTGCAGCAGCGATCCATCGCCCTGCTCCGGGCAGACGTCGTCGACCTCGACACCGGTCACATGGCGATGATCGGCGCGCCGCAGAAACTTGCCGCCGTCCGCAACGTCGTGCACGGCCGGCGGGGCGGGCGCGCCTCACGACCGGTTGTCCCGCGGAGGTGTGCGCAGGGCGAGGAGGGCGACATCGTCCTTGCCGGGTGGCTGGACGCGGCGCAGGAGCTGGTCGGTGAAGGAGGCCAGGGGGCGGTGGGCGAGGGCGGCGGCGTGTTGCCGTAGCTGGTTCAGGCCGTCGTCGAGGGTGTGGCCGGGGGCTTCGATGAGGCCGTCCGTGTACAGGAGCAGGGTGGACTCGGGCGGCAGGAGGATGGTGGCGTCGGGACGCGGTGTGGTGACTCCGGTGCCCAGCAGGAGACCGTGGCCGTCGGTCAGGTAGTGCGCCAGGCCGTTGCGGGCGATGAGCAGGGGCGGGGGGTGGCCCGCGTTGGTCCAGGTCAGCTGCCAGTGCCCGTCCCCGGTGTCGGTCACCCGGCCGAAGACGAGGGTGGCCATGGTGACGTCGGTGATGCGCATGATCGCCCCGTCGAGCCGTTCGACGATCCGGCTGGGTGGTTCCAGCTGGGACCAGGCGTAGGCGCGGAGCATGTTGCGCAGCTGGGCCATGCCGGCTGCGGCCTCCAGGTCGTGGCCGACGACGTCACCGATGGCCAGGGCGGTGGAGCCGTCGGAGAGAGTGAAGGCGTCGTACCAGTCGCCGCCGACCTGGGAGGCGTCAGGGGCGGGCAGGTAGCGGACGGTCATCTGCAGTCCGGGCACGCGCGGCATCTGGGGCAGCAGGTGGTTCTGCATGGTTTCGGCGACCTTGCGCTGGCGCTGGTAGAGACGCGCGTTGTCCAGGGCGAGGCCGGCACGGCGGGCGACGTCCTCGATCAGGGGAAGGTCGGTGGTGGCGAAGTCCCCCGGCATCTTGGCGCGCCCCAGGGTGAGGGCTCCCAGGACCGCGCGGGTACTGCGGATGGGCGCGATGGCCGCGGAGTGGATACCGGTGGCCTCGAACAGACGACGCTGCTCGACGGCGATACCGGAATCCGGAACCACCTGGTAGGTCTCGGGTCCGGCCAAGGTGGAGGCGATGCCGCGCAGGGCCCGGGACAGAGGCATCGGCGACTCCTCCGGCACCGGTGGCATGGGGCCCTCCAGGTCCTCGTGGTACGTCAGCGTGCCCCCCTCGGCTTCGACCACGGTGGTGCGCCAGACCTCGTCCCGTTCGGTGATCAGATCGATGACGACCCAGTCGGCCAGCCGGGGCACGACCAGCGTCACCAGCCGGCGCAGCGCCTCGTCGACGTCGAGGGTGGAGGTCAGCTGGGTGGTGGTCTCGGCCAGCAGAGCCAGTCGTTGGAGTTCGCTCAGCGGCTGCGTGTCCTGCTCCGGACGAAGATCGGGCCGGTGTTCCTGGCCGGGGGTGTGGAAGACGACGAGCGTGCCGGTGCCGTGGTCTTCGAAGGCGTACGACGTGATCAGCCAGGAGATGCGGAGCAGGGAGCCGTCGGCATGGGCGAAGTAGTCCTCGTCGGCCTGGGCGGGACGTCCGTCGTGGAACGCCTGGCGCATGCTGCACTGACTCGCGGGCAGCGGCTGACCCTGGGGCCCGCGGTGCAGCAGGTCGTGGGCGTCGTGGCCGACGAGGTCCGCGGCGGGTCGGCCCAGCAGGTGTGCGGCGCGGCTGTTGACGGCGACGATGTGGCCCTGCTCGTCCACGACGTAGGCTCCGGCCCCGATGGCCTCCAGCGCGTCGGCGACCCCGGCAGGCGGAAGGCGCGGAGGCCGCCTCTGGTCGGTGTCGGTGCTCTCGGCTGCTGCCATGTCCTCGCCTCCTGCGTGATCGAGCTGCCGCCCCGGGCGCCGCTCGTACGGTCGTCGCCTGTCATCCTCACGTGCCTGGTTCCCGTATGCCCCGTTGCCGCGGAGAATCCGCATCCCTCCGGTGTCTCGGATGGTTTGCACCCGGATCGCGCCGGAGTGCGCCGAGGGCGGCGGGCGGGTGCAGGCTGCACATCGCCCACTGGGAGACCTGCGAGATGCGGCCCCGGATCGCCGACCCACTCGGGCCATCCGGTCCGGCGTACCGCCGCTGTCGGCCACGGCACGTGAACCGCGCCCGTCGGTGTCCGACCGCTCACGAACTCTCGTGCGCCTGGCCCGCCTGGCGGGGGTGCGGCTGATCGGGGACCAGGTGTACGCGTGCGGTGACCTGCTTTCCCGCAGGGTGCGCGGCGGTGCCGAACCGGTCGCTGAGGGCGTGCACGAGGTGGAGCCCGTGGCCGCCGACACGCTTTTGATCACGCGTCTGGGCCACAGGCTGCTCGCGGGACGTGTCCCACACGGTGACGGACAGGTCGGTGTCGGACAGCTCCAGAAGCAGGCCGCAGGGCCCTGGAGCGTGCAGCATCGCGTTCGTCAGCAACTCACTGATCACCAGCTGTGCGTCCATGACCGTCGAGGAGGGCAGCGGTACGTGGCCCAGGCGTGCGGCACGCTCCAGGAGGGCCTGGAGCGCACGACGCCCGTCCACCGCCCGGGCAGCGCCCTCGGCGAAGGCCACGCTGAAGCGCAATGTTCGGTGCCCAGCCACGCGATGCTCATCTGCCGATCCCATTAGATGAAGTTGATGCACCGTCCGGATACCCCTCACCGGGAAAGCTAGGCGCCGGACCCTGATGCGCTGGTGCCGCCGACCGGACGGCCGCCCCACTCTCGCGCCCTGCCTGCTCAGCCCTCGCGCCCTGCCTGCTCAGCCCTGACCGGGCGACGGCTTGCCTACCGCACCGGGTGCCGATGCCGACCGCGGTGACGCCGCGGGGGAGAGCAGCGCCGAGGCGGCCCTGGCGTGCAGGGAGTCCAGTGCCGTGATCTGTCGCTCCGCCCGCCGCAGCAGCTCCTCCAGCCGGGCGGCGTCCAGGCGCGGCTCCTCCGCGGCGGCCGACAGCAGAGTGCGCCAGAGCATCGACTTGCCGCCGGCGCCCGTGCGTATGGCTTCGAGCTCGATCAGCACCGTGAGACCGGAGCGACGCACCAGACGACCGTTGGGCTTCACCCGTGCGAGCTTCTCGCCCAGCCATGCCCCGTAGACCTTGTATCGCCTGGTGGGGACATCCAGGTCCGCCATCAATCTGAGCAGGGCCTGCCGGTCCTGAGAGATCTCCGTCGCCAGGCTCCGCAGTTCCGGGCCGTAGGCCGAATCACCGTGCTCCTGGACCATGCGGTGCGCCAGTTCGGCGCCGCCCGTCGCGCCCGCCAGGTGATCGTTGAGATAGATGCCGAGGATTCTCCGCGAACCGGGACCCTCACCGGGATTTCGTACGGGAGCATTCATCGTCTTCCTCCGCGCTCCGGGGCTTCTGGACGATGAGCGAGTGCCCCTGTCGGCGCGGTCAACCGCACGATTCGGTGCATACGGCAGTCAGGAGGGCAAACCGCCCGCACTCTGCCCTGCCGCAGCCGCGGCCGCAGATCGAGGTCCTGTCGCGCATCGTCAGCTCGGGTACAGGTGAGGATCGCGAGCGCCGAGCACGAACTCGGCAGGCCGGGGCTCCTGCACCACCTTGCTCAGCAGCGGGTGGCCGGACTCGACCACATCGCGGTAGCGCATCGATCCGTCCTCGCCGGTCTGCCCGCCTTCCAGGACGACAGGCGCGCGCAGCACCTCCTGGCCCCAGGGCCCGATCGCGTTGCAGAGCAGACCCTCGAAGCGGTGTCCCGCCAAGGTGCCGGCGCCAACCGTCTCCACGAACTCCTCGATCACCGGGGCCTGGAAGTGGACCCAGACCAGGTGAACCACGGTCCGTCCGTCGTCGAGCCGAACCGGGAGGCGCACCTTGAGGAGGGTGCCGACTCCGTCCGCGCCCATGATCCCCCCTGTCGAGGGTCACGCGCTGTGTGCGCTCCTCATCGGAGAGTTGGGCGACCAGATCGGGCAGGGGTAGGTCGACGCCGGGGTGCTCAGCCGTCCAGGTGCCCGCCGCAGTTGCAGGTCGCACTGTGGGCGTCCGCGGGGGCGAGCCGGACCGACGGGTAGCTCGGCTCTCCGCCGTCAGCCGGAATCGGGAGCAGCAGTGCGTAGTAACGAACAGCCGTGAACACCGTCGGCTCGGGCAGGTTCAGCGCCGCCATCGCGGCTGAGGCGGCTTCGTGGCGCTCCCCGTTGACCCGGACCTCCGCCTCCATCGCGCCGGGGCGCCCGCCGTAGAAGACCTTGACCCCGTTGAAGAACGGCGATTCCAGATCCGCCGTGAAGGTGCCCGCGATGCGGTGCAGCACGTTCGCGTCCTGCAGAGCGATCTGCAAGCGCCGGTTCTCGGCGACGTCGAGGCCCAGGCCGGTCGCGCCGGAGATGATCGAGTGCCAGCCGGGAACGCCGCGCCGGTCCTCGGGGCCCGCGTGGTCCGCGAAGCGCCCGCGCCGGTCGAGGAGTTCGAGCATGCACGCGCCGGCCGTCTGCACCCACGAGTCGGCCGCCTTCCGGGGGTCCCCGGACATCGCGACGACACAGTCCATGAAGCAGGGCACGTCCGGCTGGACGCTCACGTCCGGCAGCGCGACGAGGTCGTAATGGCGTCCGCCTCCATGGTGCGGCGGAGCCACGGCCACCGCCCATCCGCGCGGGCTGACCAGTGAGTTGCCCTTGAGTTCGGCACTCTCCGTCACACCGGGCTCGTACGCTTCGAGGCTCGCCTTCACGAGGGCCAGGAACTCAAGGTCCGGCAGGCGTTCCTGCGGAGGCTCGGCGGCACGCGCACGGCGTCGTATCCACGGCATGCGATGGATCTTACGATCAGCCCCGCACAGAAATTCCACCGCACCGCGCCGCATCCCACCCTGTCCTGCCGCCGCCCTGCTGGACGAGCAGACGCTGCTGGGTGGCCCGCCGGGCCGTGACCTCGCCGCTCCGTCTCGGGGCCGTGGCATCGACATTTTCCTCGTGACGTCCTTGCCGGCGCCGATACTGGCCGGCCTTCGACCGACACTCCTGATGGGCGGGCCGCGGGGCGGGCGGTGCCCGGCCGGCCGAGCCTGCCGTGGTCCTGCCGGCACCGGGTGCCCGCGGCCGCCTCGACGAAAGCGGCCGCACGGCAAGCAGCGGGGGCAGCACAGGCGCGCGATCGAGTGCCGGTACCGCCGTCTCACAGGCAGACGACGATCAGGGCGATGTCGTCGCGAGCTCCGCCGGACAGGCCGAGGCGGGCCAGCAGGGTGTCTGCGAGGCGTTGCGAGGACTGGGTGCTGCAGTGGGCGAGGACATCGAGCAGACGTTCCAGGCCTGCCTCGATGTCCTCGTCACGGCGTTCGATCAGGCCGTCGGTGTAGAGCACGAGGGTGTCGCCGGGGGAGTACGGCTGGCCGGCCTGGGGACGGGGGACGTGGTCGGGCCGGGCGCCCAGGGGCGGATCGGTGGCCTTGTCGAGGAGCTCACAGCTGCCGTCGGGGTGCACCAGGACGGGTGGTGGGTGGCCGGCGCTGCTGTAGATGATCAGGTGGCTGCGGGGGTCGATCAGGGCCTTGGCGACGGTGGTGTTCAGCGCCCCATCCACCGAACGGGCATACAGTCCCAGCACCTCCAGGGCCTGGGCGGGTCGCTCCAGTGCGCGGATTGCGGCACTCAGCGCGCTGCGCAGCATGCCCATCACGGCGGCGGCCTCCAGCCCGTGGCCGACGACGTCACCGACGCCCACAGCGAAACGGCCGTCGGCCAGGTCGACGAGGTCGTACCAGTCGCCGCACACGTTCAGCGACCCGGCCGCGGGCAGGTAGCGCACCGCGACGTTCTTGTGCCGGACCAGATCCGGCGCCTGCAGCATCGCCCCCTGCAGCGCGACGGCCACCTCACGCTCCCGGGTGTGGGCCAGCCGCAACTCCTCGTTCAGCCGCTGCAGCTCGCGTGCCCGCGCATAGAGTTCGGCCTCCAACGCCTCCCGCTCGGTCAGCTGTTCCGTCGGCGGCCGCCGTCCGGCTGTACGCGTCTGTACGAAGGCGGTCACGTCCTCCACCCGGTGGATGATCCAGCGCACCTTTCCGTCCGGGCCGAGGATCGGTGTGTTGATCGGCGACCACCATCGCTCCTCGAACGCCCCGGACGGGCCGCTCACGGGGATGTCGTACTTCTGCAACGCCATCGTGTCCGGTTCCCGCGCGGCCAGGACACGGTGCAGCGACGCGCTGAGATTGCGCACGCCGTCGGCCTCCGGATCGGCCGGGTTGTCCGGGAAGGCGTCGAAGATGTGCTGCCCGAGCAGGTCCTCGTGTGTGCGGCCGGTCGCCTCCAGATAGGCCTGGTTGACCTCCACGATGACCAGGTCCGGGCCCAGTACGAGGTACGGGCTCGGCGTGGCGGCGAACAGCGCCGCGTAGTCCATGTCCACCAGCGCCACCACCTCTGCACCCGGCCCCGGCCCACGCGTCCGGCCGGCGTCACGGCTCCCGCCGCTCTCCCCAGAGTGCCCCTCTGTGATCGCAAGCACCAGAGATACCCACGGTGGGGGAGCCGCTCAACCTTCGGCACCGACCGATCGGCGCGTGTGGGCACCGCATCGTGGATACCCGGGAGCGCATGACCCGAAATCTCACATCCGGCCACCACCATCGCAAGGCGCGCCGTGACCCGCCACCCGATCGGGTCGACGAGCATGCCGACGAGCGGGACGAGCCGCGGGCGGATGCCCCCGAAGAGCGGTTCGGACCGGACCCGCAGGTGGAGCAGCGTGCCCCGGACACGCCCACCGACCTGCCCCGACGTTCGTGGGGCGCCGCACTGAAAGGCAGCCTGCGGGAGTTCAAGGACGACGAGCTGACCGACCGCGCGGCGGCCCTGACGTACTACGGCGTCCTGTCCCTGTTCCCGGCCCTGCTGGTCCTGGTCTCCCTGCTGGGCCTGTCCGGCGCATCGACCACCGACAAGGTTCTGACCAACCTCCGGCAGCTGACCCCCGGCTCGGCCCGGGACATCCTCACGCGCGCGGTCGAACAGCTGCAGGGCGGCGGTGGCCTCGGCTCGGCCATGGCCGCCGTGGGCCTCGTCCTGGCGGTGTGGTCGGCCTCCGGCTACGTCGCGGCGTTCATCCGCACGTCCAACGCCGTCTACGACATGCCCGAGGGGCGCCCGGTCTGGAAGATCCTCCCCATCCGGGTCGGAGTCACCGTCGCGCTCATGGTGCTGGCCGTGGCCAGCGCGCTGATCGTCGTCTTCACCGGCGGTCTGGCCCGCCAGGCGGGCAAGGCGCTGGGCATCGGCGACACTGCTCTGACCGTCTGGTCGATCGCCAAGTGGCCCGTGCTGGTCGTCCTGGTCACCGTGATGATCGCGATCCTTTACTGGGCGAGCCCCAACGCCAAGGTCCGCGGCTTCAAATGGATCACCCCGGGCAGCTTCCTGGCCCTGCTGATCTGGCTGATCGCCTCCGCGGGCTTCGCGCTCTACGTCGCCAACTTCGCCTCGTACAACAAGACTTACGGCACCATGGCGGGCGTCATCGTCTTCCTGGTCTGGCTGTGGATCGGCAATCTGGCCCTGTTGCTCGGCCTGGAGTTCGACGCGGAGACCGCGCGGCAGCGGGCCGTCGCAGGCGGGCATCCGCCCGGGGAGGAGCCGTACGTCGCCCCTCGCGACACCCGCACCTGGGACGAGGAGGACCGGCGCCGCCTGGCCGGCCCCTGACCACCGCCGGTGGCGTCCTGTCGCCTCCCACACCCGAGTGCCTCGATGTTCCTTGCGCAGCAGCGCGTCCGCGGACTGCGTCGCCCACGGCAACCGGACGGCGAGGTCGTCGCCGAGCCGCCAGGGGTTGGTTGTCCCAGCCGAGTGCTCCGAGCTTCAAGGGGCGATCCGCCAGGTCGGGGTGCTGCTCGCGCAGCAGATCCCGGATGAGGTCCTCGGTGATGTCCATCTCGGTGGCCGTCATGTGGAGCAACGGAGTGGGGCGGCGGCGGCCCGTCTCGCGTGATCGTCCGACCCGTGTCAGGCGAATCCGCCGTTGCTCTTCAGGAGTTGGCCGTTGATCCACTGGCCCTCCGGCGAGCAGAGGAAGTCGACGAGGTGGGCGGTGTCCTGCGGGGTGCCGAGCCGGTTGAGGGGCGTCTGGCGAAGCACGTGCGAGCGCCCTTCGTCGGTCATCCAACCGGTGTCCACCGGCCCCGGGTTGATCACGTTGGCGGTGATGCCGAGGTGGGCGAGTTCGTGTGCGGCGGCCAGGGTGATGCGGTCGAGAGCGCCCTTGCTCGCGCCGTAGGGGAGGTTGCCCACGGTGTGGTCGCTGGTCAGGCTGATGATCCGGCCGCTGCCCGGGTCGGCGGCGAACCGCCGCCCGTACTCCCGGATCAGCAGCCAGGTGGCGCGCGCATTGACCGTGAAGTGCCGGTCGAAGCTTTCGACGGTGGTGTCGAGCAGACCGGAGGCGACCGATTCGCAGTGGCACATCACCAGGGCGGTGACGCTGCCCAAGGTGCGTTCGACCTCGTCGAAGACGCGGGCCGGAGTGTCCGGGTCGGCCAGGTCCGCCTCGACGGCCGTGGTGGCGGCACCGTTCTCTTTGAGGGCGTCGGCGATCGCATCGGTCGCGCCGGACTCGCGGCCCCAGGCCATGCGCTCGTCGTAGGGGGTCCAGTAAGTGAAGGCGATGTCCCAGCCGGAGGCGGCCAGCCGGCGGGCGATGCCCGCGCCGATGCCGACGGTGCGACCTGCACCGGTGACCAGGGCGAGCGGGCGGACCGACGGATGGGGCGGCTCGGGAGCGGGGTCTCCTTGGCCGAGGTGTCCTCGGCTGCTGTTCGTCGTCACAGTCCGAGATCGTCCACGATCGGAATCTGCTGGGCAACTGCCTTTTTCCCAGAAGGGAGTTGGCCCGGGGCCCGGACATGCGGGCAGTGATGGTGAAGGCCAGTCACGCTGGACTACCGTGCCGGTCATGACCACGGACGACTGGTTGGCAGACACCCGAACGTCGTACGACACCGTCGCGGTCAGCTATGCCGACCAGGTGCGCGATGCCATCGCCGGACAGCAGTACCTTCGTACCGCTCTGGCGTTGTTCGCCGACAGTGTGCGCGCCGCGGGTGGCGGGCCGGTGGCCGATGTCGGCTGCGGCCCCGGCCATGTCACCGCCCATCTGCACCGGCTCGGTGTCGACGCGTTCGGTGTCGATCTCTCCCCGGGGATGATCGACCAGGCCCGGCGCGACCACCCCGGCCTGCGGTTCGAGGTGGGCTCGATGACCAACCCGGGTCTCCCGGCCGCCTCGGTGACCGGCCTGGTCGCCTGGCAGTCGCTGATCCACGTCCCCGACGACGAAGTGCCCACGGTGTTCCGGCACTTCCACCGGGCTCTGCGTCCAGGCGGACCGCTGCAACTGCTGTTCCACGTCGGCGACGGGTCGCGGTGGAAGACAGAGGGCTACGGCGGTCACCCGATGAGGGTCCACGTCCACCGCCGACGGCCGGAACGGGTGGCAACCTGGCTGCGTGACGCCGGATTCGAGATCGAGGCCCAGCTGCTGCTCGACCCGGATGGCGCAGCTCCACAAGCGTTCCTGTTCGCGCGCCGGGAGGCTGGCCGGTAGGTCGGAGATCGCGGCCGGACCCGGCGCTACAGGAGGCCGATGTTGGTGAGCGGGAAGTTCCAGTCGTTGCTCTCGACATCGCCGCGGCCGTCCTGAGCCGCGGCCGGCACCGCGATCAGGATCAGCCCGGCGACGGCGACGGCGGCGGCCAGAACGGCGATGACACGACGCTTCACGGTTCCTCCTCTACGACGGCAGCAGCGACCACCCTGTGGCGGGCGGGCGGCCACGCCCGCCCGGACACGCCGCTCGGCCCGTGGATTCAGCCGACCGGTGGCGGCGGCTCTACTCGACGGCCTCCCCTCCGCAACCGAGCAGCCGGTCGCCGACGAGCACCGCGCAGGCGCCGACGGTCAGCAGCCCACCGGCGAGGAAGGTGCCCCGCACGCCGGCGAGCGGCAGGACCAGTCCTCCGAGCGCTGCGCCCGCCGCGATACCGGCGTTGTAGGCACCGGAGTTCGCCGCGAACGCGATGTCCGTGCGGCCCGGCGCGCACTGCAGCATCGCGTTCTGGGCGGCCATGAACACACGAACCGGCGGACATCGGGCCTGGTTCCGTGGCCCCTTCCATGCAACAAGCCCAACGGACTCACCGGTCCCCCGACGCCGGCCGTGTCGGCGGCCAGCCGGCGTGCGGCCGGCAGGTCGGAGGTGCGCAGCCGGTAGTCGAGTTCACGGTTCTCGGCGGCCAGCTTGCTCAGCGGGCCGGAGAAGACGACCCGTCCGGTGGCGAGGATGGTGACCTCGGAGCACAGCGCCTCGAGGTCGTCCATGCGGTGGCTCGAGAGCACGACACCGGTTCCGTCCGCGGCGAGCCGGGTGAGGACGCCGTGCACATGTCTTTTGCCCACCGGATCAAGGCCGTTGGAGGGTTCGTCGAGCACGAGCAGCCGGGGCCTGGTGAGCAACGCCGCCGCGAGACCGAGTCGTTGCCGCATGCCGAGGGAGAATCCGCGGGTCCGGTCGTCGGCGACATCGGTGAGCCCGACCTCGTCGAGTACGTCGTCGACTCCCGCCGTCCGTGCGTCGTGGCCGCGGAGTTCGGCCAGTGCCGCGAGGTTCTGCCGGGCCGTGAGCGAGGGGTAGAGACCGGGTGCGTCCACGAAACCGGCGACCCCGTCGGGCACCGCGAGTGCCCGTTCGACCGGCGTCCCCAGGATCTCCAGCCGGCCGCCGTCGGCGACGGCCAGGCCCAGCAGGAGGCCGAGCAAGGTCGTCTTGCCGGCGCCGTTCGGTCCGACCAGGCCGTGGATCTGACCCTGCGTCACATCCAGGTCGATGCCGTCGAGTGCGATGACATCGCCGAAGCGTTTGGCGATCCCACGGGTCCGGACTGCGAGGCGTCTGTCCATAGTCCCTTCTCCTGCATCTCTCAGGGAACATAGGGACCACGCACAGCGCGGGCGGGGACGGCTTGTTGAACGCCCATGGAACGGATCGTCAAGGCATCGGCAAGTGCGCGTGACGGACCGGCCGCTATCGGGCCGGACCGGGGCAACACCGCACGTCTCGGAGCCCGTACGCCATGTCCCGCTTCTCGTAAGGACCGGGCCGCCCTTGTCGTACGACATGCGCGTGGACGACGTGGCGCTGAGCGGCAGGCGCGTGGGCGGGTGCGGCTCGTGATCCGTCCGGGGGCAGCACGTCTGCCCCGCTGTTACCCCCAGCGACCTTCCGTGATGCCCTGACCGACGTGATCCTGGGCGCGGACCTCGCTGTCACAACCAGCGGAACGACCGGAGAAGCCATGCGTGTTCAGGAGCCCGGCCGGGACCGCCGTGACCCGGAGCGGTCGACGCGGCACTCCGCGCCCGCCGCCCACGACCGCCTGGCCCCGGTCTCCTCGGACGGTGCCCGCCCCGCGCGCATCCCGGGGACGTTCTCTCCGCAGCGCCTCGTCGCACTCCAGCGCGCCGTCGGCAACCGAGCCGTGGCCGCGATGCTCGCCGAACGGCACGCTCGCGGCGAGGATCAGCACGGTCACGACGAGGATCACACGCACGCCGACCACACCCACGGGGAGCCGGTCCAGCGTGCCGCCGCCGTGGACCACGCCCACGAGGAACCCGTGCAGCGTGCCGCCGCGCACACCGTGCTCCGGTCGGGGGGCCGGGCGCTGGAGGCGCCGCTGCGCACCGAGATGGAGGCCCGCCTCGGCGCGGACTTCTCCGGCGTACGTCTGCACACGGGCGCCGTCGCGCAGCGTTCGGCGCAGGAGCTGGGCGCCCGCGCGTACACCTCGGGAGAGAACGTCGTCATAGGTTCGACGGGCGTCGACAAGCACACTCTCGCCCACGAGTTGACGCACGTCATCCAGCAGCGGCAAGGCCCCGTCTCCGGCACCGACCACGGCGACGGACTGCGGGTCAGCGACCCGTCCGACCGCTTCGAGCGGGCGGCCGAGGCGAACGCGAGGCGGGTGATGGCGGCGCCGCCGCCATCCGCGCGCCGGACGGGGGACGAGGGGCGGACGGACCCGGCCGGTTCGCTCTCCCGCGGAGCGCGGAACACGGGCGGGGCCGGGACCCCCGACGTACAGCGCGCGGTCGGGTTCGAGTTCGAGGCGCAGTGGAACGTGCGCAGGATGGAGGACGACTCGGAGGCTGTCCGCGCACAGCGGTCCCAGGAACGGCAGCAGCTGATCGACGCCAGGATCCTGGAGATCTTTCTCTCCTCCCACTCTCCGTACCACCGGCGGCTCAAGCCGCAGGAGCAGGCGCAGGTGGCCGACGGCAACGCCGATGCGCTGCGGGCCCAGTGGTTCGGCCACGACGACCAGTTGACCGCGGCCGGTGCGCAGCGCCTCGCCGATCTCGACGTGACCGACTCCGAGCGCCAGGCTCTGGTGACCACCCTGATGGTCAGGGGGCAGGTGTCCGAGGAGCCCCTGGCGGGCGAGAACCTCGGCAAGGGGCGGGTCGACGGGCTCGTCGTGGCCGGCAGCAAGTTCGACCTGACGGCGGACGCCAGCCCCACAGGCGGCTCCAACCTGGAGTGGATCACCGACCCGCTCACCTCGCTCGCGGAGGTCGGGACGGTCATGGACGACCTGACCGCCATGGCCCGCTACCTCGACGGCCGTCGCGGCGAGCCGTACATCCCCTCCGAGGACGTGACCGCGGGTGGTGGGACCCCCCAGTCCCGCCTGCGGATCTACCCGGACGGAAACCCCCTCAGCTTCGCCCCGCAGGCGACGCTCGGGGCGCGCCTGGAGCGCCTGCCGAAACTGATCGACTATCTCGCGAACCGCGAGCCGATGAGCGTGATGGAGCGCGTGCCCGTGCTGGGGGCGGGGCGGGTCAAGGGGCGCGCGCAGGCGTCCGCCGACCTGTCGGCAGGCGGTCTCGGTGAGCTCCCCGCGGCCCGGGCCGGTGCCGACGCCGCGATCACGGCGCTGCTGCCCCAACTCGGTTTCCAGCCGTCGAGGTCCGACACCAAAGCGCTCACCGGCCTGGTCATGCATCTTGCCGCGTACCTGATCCAGGGCCAGAACCTGCCGCCGGGTGCCAACGCCAAGTCGATCGCCGGGGCCTTGATGGCCCGTACGGACTTCGCCCACGCCTTCAGCCTGCTGTCGCCGAACCTGACGGGCCACTTCCAGGCCAACCGTGACGAGTTCGTCG
Organism: Streptomyces sp. DF42; assembly: GCF_058267695.1. Taxonomy (NCBI): domain Bacteria; kingdom Bacillati; phylum Actinomycetota; class Actinomycetes; order Kitasatosporales; family Streptomycetaceae; genus Streptomyces; species Streptomyces sp. DF42. The sequence continues at coordinate 9,247,339 of NZ_CM177859.1, forward strand.
CTCTCGTCCTGCGGGCGGCGGGGATGACCGGCCGTGGCGACGAGCGGGTCTTCGGCAACGAGGTCGAGCGGGGTCTGGCCAACGACCGGACCCGGACCACCATCGAACTGACCCGCAACGCCTGGCTGAGCGCCCTGCCGTCCGGCTCCGACCTGCTCAAGAACTGGGACCACCTGACCGTGGACGAGCGGGACGTGGTGGACGAGGACGGCGCCAGAGCCGTCCACAAGTCCCTTGGCGCCCTCGGCACCCAGCAGAACCTCGTCGGCCCCCAGGGCAACCAGGAGGCGGTCGTCGCCGAACTGCGCCGTATGAAGGACAACGTGCCGACGGCCAACCTGAAGCAGCTGGCCGTCGCCGTCTTCACCCTCGTCGAACAGCTCAACGCCCAGCAGACGTTGCGCTACGAGAAGGGACGTTGACCGCGGTTCCTGGCCGGGGTGTCTCGGGGCCCAGCCCGAGCACATGCGCCCGCGCCTCGACGAGGCCGTCCCGGCGCCGGGCGTCATCCACCTCCGCTACGAGGTCGAGCGGTGACCCTCCGCACCGGCGTCGCGCTCCGCATGCGTCGTCACACGGGCGGCCGCAGACTGGGTGAGTGAGCAAGTCGCATCTGGAGCAGAGCCAGAGAGTGCTCGGTGCAGGCCGCGCGGCCTCCCAGCCACTCACGCTGACGGCCATGATGTTCGCCGTCGCGATGACGTTCATCGACCAGACGATCGTGTCGATCGCGGCGCCCGACATCGTCTCCGAACTCGGACTCTCCGCCTCCGGCATGCAATGGGTGGTCAACGCCTACCTGTTGTCCCTCGCCGCGTTCTTCGCGCTCGGCGGACGTCTCGCCGACCTGTGGGGACCGCGCCGCATCGTGGTGGCGGGAACCCTCCTCTTCGTCGTGTCCTCGGTGCTGTGCGGCTGTGTCCCCGCCGGTGACTACGCGTTGGCCTGGCTCGTCGTCTTCCGGGCGACCCAGGGACTGGGCGCCGCCCTGCTCTTCCCGGCCGCGCTCGCCGTGGTCGTGGCCGTGTTCCCGGTAGAGCGCCGGGGGCGCGCGCTGGCCCTGTTCTTCGGACTCACCGGCGCCCTCACCGCGATCGGACCGCTGCTGGGCGGCTGGCTGACCGCGTGGACGTGGCGAGCGATCTTCTGGGTCAACGTGCCCGTCGCGATCGTCGCCCTGATCCTGACCGCGCTGGCCCGCATCTCCGACCGCCGGCGCGACGAACCCCTGGACGTGACGGGCGCGCTGCTGATCGCCGCCGGGATGGGGCTGAGCGTGCTCGGCTTCCAGCAGGCCTCGGCCTGGGGCTGGGACAGCGCGGCGACCTGGGGCTGCATCGTCGGCGGGCTCGCCGTCCTGTACCTCTTCGGCCGCTACGAACTGCGCACACGGCATCCCCTGGTCAACCTCGCGGTGTTCCGCGACCGGGCCTTCACCGTGGATGCGCTGGTGCTGTTCTTCGCCATGCTGGCGTTCGTCCCGCTGTTCTTCTTCGCCTCGGTCTACGCCCAGATCTCCCTCAGCGCCTCGCCCGACCAGGCAGCCCTGTATCTGCTGTACTTCTTCGCGGGGTTCGCCATCGCCTCCCAGTGGGGCGGTCGCATCCTGGACAAGCGGGGCGCCCGCCCGGCGATGAAGACCGGCTGTGTGGTGGGCGCCGTCGGGTACGCGCTGTGGGCGGGCAAACTGACCGACCTGTCCATGCACGACCAGTGGCCCTACGCCGCACTCGCCGGCGCGGGCATCGGCTTCATCCTCGCCCCGGCCTCGACCGACGCCGTCAACCGCGCGATCGACGCCTCGTACGGCGAGGTCACGGGCATCACCCAGACGGTACGCAACTACGCGGCGAGCGTGGGGCTGGCCGTCTTCGGCACCCTGCTGACCCACACCATGACCGACAACGTCGTGGACACCCTCAGCTCGCGCGGCGTGCCGTCCGGCACGGCGAACTCCGTCGCCCGGTCGGTGGCCGAGACCGTCACCGGCAACGCGGACAGCCGCACGCCCACCGGCGACGGCCCGGCCGCGGTGGCCACGCGAGACGCGATGGCCGCCGTCCGCATGGACTTCGCCGAGGCCAACAAGTGGGTGTTCTACGGCATGGCCATCGCCCTCGGTATCGGCTATCTGTGCGCCCTGCGCCATCCTGGCGGCCGCGCACAGGACCCCGCCGAGGAGAAGCCGGCACGGGACCCCGTCCAGCAGTGAGCTCCTCAATTCCTCGGCTTCTCAACTCCCCAAGGTCTCACACGACTTCGCCGCCGTGGAGCACGAGCAGACGTCGCGGGGGTGACGGCGTCCCGGTGGTCGAAGAACCCCTCAAGCCGACGCGTGAGCCCCCTTTCACGCTGTGACACGGCCACGTATCCCACGAACCCGGTGATCGCGACCGTCCAGGCCAGGGTGACCGGGGACAGACCGAGGCCGAGGCCGCCGCGGGTGTGGCCGAGTGCCATCCAGTCGGCGAGTGAGGCCCCGAGGGGGCGGTCGTCGAGGAGGTGCTCTGCGGTCGTGATCCGCACGATGGCACTTCGAGCCTGAACGCAACCTGAACGGTGCGCGGGGAAGCAACGGCACGTAGTACCGCGGTACGACCCGACCTGTGTGGATCAGTCCGCGGTACGACCGGATCGGGACGTTTCGCCTCCTACCGTGGTCGGTGAGGCGTCAGGGGCCACGGACGGCGCCGGTGTCCGACAGGAAGAAACGCGAATGATCGACGCACAGCAGCTGACCAAGAGGTACGGCGAGAAGACGGCCGTCGACGGGCTGGACTTCACCGTCGAGCCCGGCACGGTGACCGGCTTCCTGGGCCCCAACGGCGCGGGGAAGTCCACGACCATGCGCATGATCGTCGGGCTCGACGCTCCGACGAACGGCTCCGTGACGGTCAACGGTCACCACTACGCCCGACACCGGGCACCGCTCCAGGAGGTCGGTGCCCTGCTGGAGGCGAAGTCGATCCATCCGGGCCGCTCGGCCTGCAACCACCTGAGGGCGCTCGCGCTGACGCACGGGATCCCCCGTCGCCGGGTCGATGAGGTCATCGACCTCGCGGGGCTCGGCAGCGTGGCGGGGAAGCGGGCCGGTGCCTTCTCCCTCGGCATGGGCCAGCGGCTCGGCATCGCGGCGGCGCTGCTGGGCGATCCGCAGACGGTGATGCTGGACGAACCCGTCAACGGGCTCGACCCGGAGGGTGTGCTCTGGATCCGCAATCTGCTCAAGGCGCTCGCCGGCGAGGGCCGGACCGTGTTCGTGTCGTCCCATCTGATGAGCGAGATGGCCCTGGTGGCGGACCATCTCATCATCGTGGGACGCGGGCGGCTGCTGGCCGACACCACGGTGCGGGACCTCGTCCGCGAGGCGGGCGGCGACACCGTGCAGGTGGCCACGCAGGACCCGGCCCGGCTGCGGGACGTACTCGCGGGCCCCGGCGTCGACATCACGGGCCGCGCCGGCTCCGAGGAGCTTCAGGTGTCCGGACTCAGTGCCCGCGAGATCGGCCTGAAGGCGGCCGAGCACGGGATCCCGCTGTTCGAACTGACCGCACGGACCGTGTCGTTGGAGGAGGCGTTCATGAACCTGACCAGAGACGCCGTGGAGTACCACGGCTCCACGACCGGCATCGACGCTCCCCTGGCCGAAGGGAGCGCGGCATGAGCACCCTCACCTCGACCGTCGAGACACCCCCGGCCCCGGCCACTCCGGCCCGTCCCGCCTACCGGGTGACAGGACGGCGCGTGCTGTCCTCGGAGTGGGCCAAGTTGTGGTCGCTGCGTTCGACGTGGATCACCCTGGGCCTCGGCCTGCTCTTCCTCGTCGCCTTCGGGCTGATCGCCGCGAGCCGCTACAAGTCGGGGATCGACTCCGGCACCATCGACAAACACTTCGCCGACTCGACGGCCGTGAGCCTGTCCCTCTTCGGCACCAACTTCGCCCAACTCGCGCTGGGCGTGCTCGGCGTGCTGGTCACGGCGGGGGAGTACTCGACCGGCATGATCCGCTCGACGCTCGCAGCCGTACCGCGTCGACTGCCCGTGCTGTGGTCCAAGGCGGCCGTGTTCGGTGTGGTCGCGCTGGTGGTCGGCACCCTGGGCGCGTTCGTCGCCTTCGGGCTCGGCAGCGGCATCGTCTCCGGCACGCCCGCCGCGATGAGCCTGACGCACGAGGGAGTTGTGCGAAGCCTGCTGGGCGCCGGACTCTACCTCGGCCTGATCGGCGTGATCGGCACCGCCCTCGGCGCACTGCTGCGCTCGGTGGCCGGCGGCATCTCGGTGCTCGTCGCCGCCCTGATGCTGATCCCGGGGCTGATCTCCCTGCTGCCCAGCTCCTGGCAGGACGACATCAGCCCCTACCTGCCGAGCAACGCGGGCGAGTCGATGTTCGCCCTGACCCACGACGGCACCACCCTGTCGCCCACGGCCGGGCTGCTGGTCTTCCTCGGCTGGACGGCGCTCGCTCTGGCGGGTGCGGCGTACCGGCTGGTGCGCAGCGACGTCTGACCGGCTGCACCATGGGCAGGTGACCACGTTGACGACCACCACCGAAGACGTCACTGGGATGGGACCGCTGGTCGCCCGGCTGGCCCGGGGCGGCCAGCGGCTGCGGCAGGCGGACCGGGCCCACCCCTGGGTGCTGGACACCGCGGTGGTGGCGCTGGTCTTCCTGATGTTCTGCCTGCCGGACCTGCTGCACGGGGGTGCCGGGGACGGCGACGGCCCACGCCGGTTCCGGCTCGCCGTCACCCGGCTGCCCCTGGCGGCCATGCTGGTTCTGCAGGCGGGCCTGGTGCTGCCGCTACTGTGGCGGCGGCGCCGGCCCATGGCCGCCTTCACCGCCGTCGCGGTCGTGTTCGTCGTGCAGTGGTCACTGGGCGCCGCGCTGCGTGCGGACGTCGCCCTGTTCATCGCCCTGTACAGCCTGGCCCTGCACGGGCATCCACGGCAGTTGCCGTACGCCTGTGGGGTGATGGCGGCGGGGATGGTTCTCGTCGCCGCGCGCATCTCGTCGGCCGTGTCCGTCTGGGACGCGCTGTTCTTCCTGCTCAGCACGTCGATCGCGGCCCTGGCACTGGGTCTGATGGTGCGCATCCGGCGGGCCCAGCTCGCCGGGTTGCGGGAGCGGGCGGCGCGCCTTGAGACGGAACGCGACCAGCGCAGCAGACTCGCGGCCGCCACCGAACGCGCCCGGGTGGCTCGCGAGATGCACGACATCGTCGGCCACAACCTGTCCGTCATCATCACCCTCGCCGACGCCGGCGCGTACGCCACCGACGCCGCTCCCGAACGCGGCAAGGAAGCCCTGCACCTCATCGGCGACACCGGCCGGACGGCCCTGGGCGAGCTGCGACGCGTGCTCGGCGTGCTGCGGGAGGCGTCGGACGTTCCCGCCACGACGCCCGAGCTCAGCCCGCAGCCCGGCCTCGCGGACATCGAGGCGCTGTGCGACGGGGTGCGCACGGCCGGCCTGGAGATCGTCTACCGGACCGTCGGTGAGGTGGACGCCCTGGACCGGGGCATGCAGCTGACCGTCTACCGCATCGTCCAGGAAGCCCTCACCAACACCCTGAAGCACGCCGGAGCCGGGACACGGGTGACACTGTCGGTCATCGTCGAGGACGCCCGGCTGGTCATCCGGGTCCAGGACAACGGCCGGGCAGGACGCCCCGGACCATGCAACGAGGAAGGTCACGGCCTGGTGGGCATGCGAGAACGCGCGGCGCTCTACGGAGGCGACATCAGCGCCGGCCCCGCGACCGGCGGCGGCTGGACCGTGCAGGCCACCCTCGACCTGACACCCCAGGCAGGTGCCCGGTGACCACGGTGCTCGTCGTGGACGACCAGCCGCTGCAGCGCTACGGCTTCCGGGTGCTGCTCGACTCCATCCCCGAGACGGAGGTGGTCGGCGAGGCCGCGCACGGCGCCGAGGCCGTGCGCAAGACCGCCGAGCTGCGCCCCGACGTCGTCCTGATGGACGTACGGATGCCGGGCATGGACGGCATCGAGGCGACACGCCGGATCACCGCCGCCGGCGGCCGCTCCCGCGTCCTCGTACTGACCACCTTCGACGTCGACGAATACGTGCACGCCGCCCTGCGCGCCGGAGCCAGCGGCTTCCTCCTGAAGGACGCGCGCCCCGAGGAACTCCTCGCCGGTATCCGGGCGGTCGCCGCGGGCGATGCCGTCATCGCACCGGCGCTCACCCGCCGCATCCTGGACGAGTACGCCGAACACGTGCCCGCCGGCCGGAGCGACGCGAGCGAGGACCCGCGGCTGGCCTCGCTCACCGACCGCGAGCGGGAGATCCTCGTGGCCATCGGCAAGGGCTGGACCAACGGCGAGATCGCGGCCCGCTTCGTGGTGTCCGAGTCCACCGTGAAGACCCACGTCGGCCGGGTCCTTGCCAAGATCGGCGCCCGTGACCGCATCCAGGCCGTGATCTTCGCCTACGACTTCGGACTGGCCCGACCGGGCACCGGATGACCGGACGGCCCAGGCAGGCCCTTCGGCAGTCAGGACGCGTTCAGGTATCCGGTGGCACGGTCGGGCCTCACCCGGTCGGCAGGTCGACCCGGAAGCGTGCTCCGGGTGTGTGCCCGGGATCGTGCGACACCTCGCCGCCGACGGCACGGGCCAGGCGTCGCGCGAGCGGCAGTCCGAGGCCCGCGCCGGTGTGCCCGTCGTCGGGGGCGGCACGGCGGCCGGGCTGGAAGAGGTCGTCGACGAACGTCTCCGGTACACCGGGGCCGTCGTCGGCGACGTCGATGCGCACGCTGCCGGGCAACCGGCGTACCGACAGGGTCACCGTGGAGCGGGCGTAGCGGAGTGCGTTGGCCAGCAGCGGGCTGACGATGCGTTCGAGGAGAGCCGCTGGGACGCCCGCTTCCGGGTCCGGATCCGCCACCTCGATGACGCTCTTGACCTGTTCGCGTACGTCGAGGTTCTCGACAAGGCGGCGCAGGACGGGAACGACCGCAGTGGCGCCGGGCACCGTGGAGGCGTTGTACGCGCCGTCGCGTGCGTCGTTCAGCAGCGTGTCGCAGATGGTGCGCATGGACTGGGCGGAGTCGGCTATCACCTCGTGGGTGGCACGGGTCTCGTCGGCCGAGCGGGGCCGGGCACGCCACCAGTCGAGCTCGATGATGATCCGGGTGAGCGGGGTGCGCAGTTCGTGGGACAACTCGCCGGTCAGCTGCCGCTCATGGCGCAGCACGGTGCGGATGCGGTCCAGCAGCGCGTCCAACGAGTCGCCCAGGCCGGCGAGTTCGGCCGGATGGTGCGCGGCGCCGAAGCGTTCGTCGGAGCCGACGGCACTCCACTGGGTGGCCTGGTCGGTCATGGTGCGCACGGGGCGCAGCGCCCGTCCGACGGCCAGGCGGGTGAGCGCGTAGGTGCACGCGAGCATGACCGCGTCCAGGATCAGGGAACCCAGCAGCAGGGTGCCGGCCGAACTCCGGTACGGCGCCAGGTCCAGAGCCGTGACCACGGCGGCGTCGTGACGGCCGCCGACGAGATCCGAGCACAGGCGCACGGCGCGGGGGCTCTCGGCGTCTACGGTCGAGCAGCCTCGTCCGTGTCGTGCGGCGAGCCGGTCGGCGGCCAGGGTCATGGTGCTGTCGGCGGTGGTGGACGGCGGCTTCTCCAGCAGCCGCGTTCCGGCGTAGATCCACACGTTCGCGTCGAGGAGGCTGTCGTTGGCGGTCTCCAGGACCCGCACCCGGGGGCCGCCGGTGTCGATGGTGGTGGCGACGGCGGCCGCGCGGTTGCGCAGTTCGTCGTCTGCCTGGTGTTGCAGGTGCCGGTCCATCACGGTGTTGAACGCCACGGTCAGGACGGTCATCAGGAGCGCGGCGGTGGTGAGTGCGACGAGGGAGAGCCGGCCGCGCAGGGTGCGGGGAGCCAGGCGGCGCAGGAGCCGGCGGTTCATGACAGCCGGTGTCCGATGCCGCGCGCCGTCGTAAGGCTCAGGTCGCTGCCCACTTCGCGCAGTTTGCGGCGCAGCCGGCTCAGGTACTGGTCGAGGGTGTTGTCGCTGACCTGTGCGCCGTCCGGCCAGGCGGCCCTGACCAGGTCCCGGCGGCGCACCAGGACACCGCCCGCGGCCACGAGCGCGGCCAGCAGACGGAACTCGGTCGGGGACAGGTCGACCTGGGCCTCGCCCACCCGTGCGGTGTGCCGGGTCGCGTCGAGGACCAGATCCCGGGCCGTGACCACGGCCGGTGGCCCCGCGCGTTTGAGTGCGGCCCGCAGTCGCGCGACGAGTTCGGCGAGGTGGAACGGCTTGGGCAGATAGTCGTCGGCTCCGGCCGAGAACCCGGACAGCCGGTCCGTGAGGTGGTGGCGGGCCGTCAGGAAGATGATCGGGGCGGCGAACCCGCCCGCGCGCAGCGCCTGGCAGACGTCCCGGCCGTCCGCGTCGGGCAGGCCGACGTCCAGGACGACCGCGGCGACGTCGTCGGTGGCCAGCCGCAGGGCGGTCGCACCGTCGGCGGCGAGCACGGGCGCGAAGTCCTCGTCGGACAGGCCGCGGCGCAGTACGTCACGCAGGGCGTGATCGTCCTCCACGACCAGGATCTTGTGGTGCATGGTCCTCCGTCGGATCTTCGGCCGTGGGGGTGATGGCCGAGACGAACGATGCGGGCAGCCATCGGGCCGTCGCGCACAGGCACACTCCGAGCCACCCGGTGGCGAACAGCCAGCCACCGACGACGTCGGTGAACCAGTGCACGCCGAGATAGAAGCGGGACAGGCCCACCAGCAGGCCCCAGCACCCGATGACGACCCTGAGCGAGGTGGCGCCGCGTGGGGCGCGCAGCGAGACCGCGACGATCAGCAGGCCCGCGGTGAGGGCAGCCGTGGTGGTGTGCCCCGAGGGGAACGCCCAACCGCTCGCCTGCGCCGCCCAGTCGGCATGCGCCGGGCGCGGCCGGTGAACGGCGGTCATCACCCCGTAGCGCACCGCCTGCCCGGCCCCCAGACAGGCAAGGGCCAGTGCGGCGGCCCAGATGCGGTGCCGCACGGTTCGCCCCGCCGTCACCCCGGCCACCACGGCGAGGATGTAGGGGATGGCGCCACTGCCGGTATAGGTCACCCCTCGGGCCAGTGCCACGGCCACGTCCGGGCGATGGCCGAGCGACCAGACCAGGAAGCCGTAGTCCGTCCACAGCGGCGCACCGCCCCGGCCGGCCACCACCGCGGTGAGGATGCCGAACGCCACCCAGGCGCCGAGCCCGACGGTGCCGGCCAGATCGGCTGCGTCCCGGCGGTTCATACGGCCGTCAGCTGCGCCGGGCCTGATCATGGTGCCGTGAGCTGCGTCGGGCCGGTTCTTGGGGCCGCCGGCAGCGGACGCGGACGGCTGGGCCGATCCGACGGACCACCGCCCACGGTCGGCGACCACCGCCGCGGCCTGAGCACGGACCCCAGCGCGACGAGTCCACCGACCGTCGGACCGGAGATGTGGTCGTGCGGAGCGTGTGCGCCGACCCACACCCCGGAGACCGCCCTCGCCGCAGCGGCCACGACCGCGATCAGCCCCAGCCGGGGCGAGACGCACAACAGGGCCAAGGCAGCTGCGGCGGCCGCAGTCGCCGCCGGGTTGCCGAGGAAGGACCAGTCGCCGGACGCCGGACACGCCTCCGGCTTCTGCACCCGAAGACTCCGGCGCGGCCGGTCCTCGCGCACCGAGGCGGAGCCGTCGATCGGCGACCCGCCGAACGCCATGATCACCTGCCGCCCCCTTCGGGCCTGGCGTCCCGGCGCGCCCGGAACACCTCGGCCAGCAGGGGGATCAGCGACAGGACGACGATCAGCGCCACCAGCGGCAGCAGGTAGCGATCCACGTTCGGGATCGACGAGCCCAGCGCGTAGCCGGCAAGGGTGAGGCCGACGCTCCACACGAGCCCGCCGACGACCTGCCACAGCGTGAACGTCCGCGCCGGCACCTCCAGCGCACCCGCCATCGGATTGAGCACCGTCCGCACCACCGGAACGAAACGGGCCAGCACGACGGCCTTCGCATAGCCGTACCGCTCCAAGAGTTCCTCGGCGCGTTTCGCACCCTCGTGCAGACGTCGCGAGCCGCTGCGGGCCAGCAACGTCCCGCCCGCCTTCCGGCCGAGCAGATATCCGCACTGCGCCCCGGCCAGCGCACCTGCCGCGGCCGCGACCAGCAACGGTCCGAGGGACAGGTGCACACCCCCTTCCGCCGAGCCCGTGCACAGCAGTCCCGCCGTGAACAACAGCGAGTCGCCCGGCAGGAAGAACCCGATCAGCAGTCCCGTCTCGGCGAACAGCACCACCCCGACGCCCAGCACGCCGAAGGCCGCGAGCAGGGAATGCGCGTCCAGCACGTTGACGGCCAGCTGCGACGCGGGGTGGATCGGTGTGGTCATGGACGGGAGCCCTCTCCGGCAGGCCTGCGGACATGCCAGGCGAACCTGTGACCGACTACAGTCGTGTAGACGTCATACGGAACTGTAGACGATCGAGGAGAGGCATCCGTTCCGGTTGCCGCGAAATCAGGGAATGCCTGCCCTTACATGTCGAGGACGATGTCGGTGTCGGGCCGGGCGCAGCAGATGAGCACCTGGCCGTCGTCGGGAAGCTCCAGCGGGCTGGGGGAGTAGGAGACCTCGCCGGACAACAGGGGTGTGACACACGTGTGGCAGACGCCGGTACGGCAGCTCCAGCGGGTGGGGACGTCGCAGGCGTCGGCGAGTTCCAGCACGCTGCCCCGGGAGGCGGGGAACGGCGTGGTGATGCCGCTGCGGGCGAAGGTCACCGACGGGCCGGTTGCGGGCGGGCCGGGCGGCTGGTGCGGCGGCTGTTCGTGCTGCGCCGTCAGGCCCGGGGTGATGGAGGGCTTCGCCCCGAACAACTCGGTATGGACGGCGGCGGAGTTGACCCCGGCCGCGGTGAGGGCGGCGCTGACGTCGGCCATGAACGATGCGGGTCCGCAGACATAGGCGGTCGCGTCGGCCGGGACGGCCAGGGCGATCAGCTTGTCCTTGGTGAGGCGTCCGGGGACGGCGCGGGCACGGCGGTACTCGTCGGGTGTGGCGGCGCTGTAGAACACGTGCTCACGGGCGCGCGGCAGCGAGGCGACCAGGGCGTGTGCCTCGGCGGCCAGCGGATGTTCCCGGGGGCTACGGGCCGTGTGGATCCACCAGACCTCGCGGTCGCTGCCACTGGCCGCGAGCTCGTGCAGCATGGCCAGTACCGGAGTGAGACCGATGCCGGCGGAGACGAGGAGAACCGGGCCGGTCCCTTCGTCGAGGGTGAATTCGCCGCGCGGTGCTGCCGCTTCGAGGACCGCGCCCGGCCGCAGCCGGGAGGTCAGATAGCCGCTCGCCGTGCCGTGGGGCTCCCGTTTGACGCTGATCCGGTAGCAGCCGTCGCCCTCGAGCCCCGAGGACAGTGAGTAGCTCCGCACAGGAGCGGGGTGGCCGGCCTCGGGGACCCGCACGGTCAGGTACTGCCCCGCCCGGGCGGCCGGGAGCGGGGTGCCGTCCGCGGCGGCCAGATGGATCGAGAAGACCGTTGTGCTCTCGGGGACGATCCCCGCCACCTGCAACGGCCGGAATCCCGGCCATGCGGGCTCACCGTGTGAAGGCGCCTGGCCGACGGTGCCGTTGATGCCGTCGTCGGGGCCGCTGGTTTCGGCGGCCTTGACCAAGTCGCGGAACGACTCCTGCCATCCCGGGCTCAGGGCGGGGATCCGGGTCGCCAGGCGCAGCTTGGCCGGGTCGCGGCCGGGGAGGTAGAGCAGCGCGTCGGTGTCGGCCACGGTCAACGCGCCGGGCCCGGTCCGGGTCCTGACGATCCGGTCGCCGGCCTCGATCCGTCCTTCGCGGACGACACGCATGTAGAAGCCGGGGCGATGGTGGCCGACCAGCAGAGCCGGCAGCTGGGGCTCTCCGAGGCGCAGGCCCACGCGGTAGCAGGTGACCCGTGGCTGGGTGACCTCGAACTCCGCCTCGCCGATGCGGTAGCGGTCGCCGATGCAGACCTCGTCGTCCGGCAGACCGTCGACGGTGAGGTTCTCCCCGAACTGGCCGTAGTCGAAGTCGTCGCGTCCGAAGTGCTGTTGCCAGTGCCGGTAGGACTGGATCTGGTACACCAGCACCGCCCGCTGCTCACCGCCGTGTCCCTGGGTGTCGCCCTGGCCGTCACCGTCGATGTTGAGGCGGCGGACCATGGCCGGGCCGGACACGGGGCGCTTCCACACGCCGGTGCGGACGGTTCTGCCCTGCCAGGACACGTTCTGGGGCAGGCCGACGTTGACCGCCAGCAGGCTCGGCGCGCCGGGTGTCCCCTCGGCGGCGAGGGCGGCTGCGAGGGGGATCACGGGTGCCTGCCGAGAGCGGCTTCGTCGAGTGTGAGGGCGCGGTCGACGCCGTGTGAGATCACGTTCTGCCCCGGTTCCAGGCGTAGTCGGGTGCCGTCGGGACACACTTCGACCTTGTCCGGTTCGAACGACGCCCTTCCGGAGATGCGCCCGACCTCACTCCCGTGCAGCAGTACGACGTCTTCGCTGTCGGCGATCCAGGTCCCGCCGTATCGGACCCGCATGCGACGGCGCAATGGCTCGGCGAACAGCATCCGTTCGGGCAGCGGGTCGGGAACCAGGAACCGGCCGACCGCTCCCGGTGCGAGCGGTCCTTGCCGCCAGGAAAGGCCCATGGTGTCGCTCCTTTCGCGTTCCGTCCGGGTGTACGACGGCCCGGGCGGGAGGGGGCTGCCAGGTCGGCCGCTCACGCCGCTCCGCTCCGTGCTCCGGTCATGACAGCGACCTGTCGAGGAAGCCGCGGATGGTGCGGGCGGCGGTGTCGAGGTGGCTTTCGAGCAGGAAGTGGCCGCCGTCGAGCAGGCTGATCTCGGCACCGGGGGAGTCGTCGGCGAAGGCGAGCGCACCCTCGGGGAGGAAGATCTCGTCGTTGCGGCCCCAGACGGCCAGCAGCGGGACCCGGCTGTCCCGCAGGTAGGCGTGCAGCTTCGGATACATCGGGAGGTTGTTGGCGTAGTCGGCGAACAGGGCCAGCTGCACCAGGTCGTTGCCGGGCCGGGAGACCAGGGCGAAGTCGTGGTACCAGTTGTCGGGGCTGACCAGGCTCTCGTCCGGCACGCCGTGCAGGTACTGCCAGCGGATGGCATCCAGGGTCAGTGCCTGGCCCACCGCCGCCTCGGTCTGCGGGGTGCGGTCCTGCCAGAACTCGCGTACCGGCTTCCAGAACTCCGGCGCGAGTCCCGCCTCGTATCCGTTCCCGTTCTGGGTGATGACCGCCGTGATCGCGGTCGGGTCCTTCAGCGCGAGCCGCCAGCCCACGGGTGCGCCGTAGTCCTGGACGTACACGGCGTAGCGGGTGACGCCGAGCTGCCCGATGAGGTCGGACGTCAGGTCCGCGAGGGCGTCGAAGGTGTAGTCGAACTCGTCCGCCGGCGGCGCGTCGGACAGGCCGAAGCCCAGGTGGTCCGGGGCGATCACGTGGTACCGGTCGGCCAGCAGCGGGATCAGGTTCCGGAACATGTACGAGCTGGTGGGGAAGCCGTGCAGCAGCAGCACGACCGGCGCCTCCTGCGGCCCCGCCTCCCGGTAGAACAGCCGCTGCCCGCGGACGGTCGCGTAACGGTGATGGATGGTCGTCATGTCAGCTCCGCTGGGTGTCGGGCCGGTCACCGCCGACCTCTAACTGTTGTCTGAGTCATAAGTGGTTACAACTGCAGCCAACCATCAAGCCTCTAACCTGTCAAATGAAAGTTAGCGGTTAGATTGATGGGGAGGGGGTGGGCTGCCGCCACCCGCCGGCCGGGTCCGCCGCTGTTCACGTCTCAGTTGCAGCCTGCGGCTGCCGGGGCGTGACCGCATCCGCCAGGGGCGGAGCCATCGGCGGCGGGACCCGTGGACGCAGTGCCCGCCCACGACCACCTGCTGACTGCCCCTACCGGAAGCCCGGATCGCGCAGATGGCCCGCGCCGGACTGTCCAACGCGGAGATCGCACCCGGTGGTGCCTCGGCGTGAGCCGGCCGCTCAGCCGGAGCCGACGTCAGCGCCCGGGCCCGAGCCGTAGAGCGCGGCGATGTCCTTGGACATCGCCCAGCGGCTGTACGTCGGCGACTGGGGCCAGCCCTCGGGTGAGTCCTGCCATTCCTCCTGGCGGCCGTACGGCAGGAGGTCGATCAGGGCGAAGCTGTGACCGAGCTGCTCCGTGCCCCGGCCGTCGGTGTGCCAGGTGCGATGGACGGTGTCGCCGTCGCGCAGGAACACGTTGACCGCGAAGCCGCCGTCGGGCGGTGCGCCCACGTCGGCCCCGAACGAGCTGTTGGCGGTCGAGTACCAGGTCATCCGGTTGCCCACGCGCTGCTTGTAGGCGAGTGCCTCTTCGATCGGGCCCTGGGTGACGATGACGAATCGCGCATCGTAGTTGTCCAGGAACTCCAGGCGGGTGTACTGCGAGGTGAACCCCGTGCAGCCCGGGCACTGCCATTCCTTGCCGGCGGACCACATGTGGTTGTAGACGATCAGTTGCCTCTTGCCCGCGAAGACGTCCGCCAGCCGAACCGGCCCCTCCTCGCCCTCAAGGGTGTAGTCCGGCATCTCGACCATCGGCAGGCGGCGGCGCTCGGCGGCGATGGCGTCGAGTTCACGGGTCGCGGCCTTCTCCCGGGCACGCAGCTCATCGAGCCGGGCCTTCCAAGTTGCGACGTCGACGACGGGTGGAAGTGCGTGGGTGGTCATGGTCCCCTCACAGAGTTCGTGCGCAGCTGTCGCTCGTGGAGAGGTGGACCCCGCGGGGCCCGGGAACTCATCGGTCGACACGACCTGTCGCATCGGTCGCCGTGGTCAGCGTGTGACGCGGTGCTTCCTTCCGCCGCGGCGGAAGCGCAGAGCGACGTAGGCGAGATCGGCGAGCAGAACGACGACGCCGACGACGAAGAGAAAGAACAGGCCGTGTGCGACGAATCCGATGATGCCCAGGACGAGGGCCACGAGAACGAGGAACAGAAAGAGACTCATCGGCTCTCCCGGCGGCTGCGGTGGCTGCGGTGGCTCAGCGGCGGGCGAGGCGGCGTTCGCCGCCGGCCCCTGGCACGTAGTCGATTTCGTAGTGCGCGAAGATTCCCGGTTCGTCGGTGGCCGGCAGCTCACCGTCCGTGTCGATCGCGGGTGCTTTCCTGGCCACGTCCTTGAGGTGCGTGATCTTGAGATAGCCCGGTCCGACGGTCGCGCCGGACAGCGGCACGAACACCAGACGGCGACGGGTGGGAAGACCCACCGTGACCGTCGCGAAGAAGGGCAGGTCGGTCGCGGTGTCCACGTACACCGCTTCCAGGACACCGATCTTGTGACCGTCGGGGTCGACCACGTCGTGGCCACGCCATTCACGGATGTCGTCCGCCTCGAACATCATGAACCTCCGCCATGAGGTGTACCCCCTCTCGCGTTCCTGATGTCCTCGAGCAGTGCCCGTCGACGACGTTCAGCGGCTCGCCCGCTACGGCCTCGGAGGCTTGACGGCGATGTCGAGGTAGAAACTGTCGATGCTGCGGACCGCCGCCTCGAACTCCTCCAGGTTGACCGGCTTGGTGACGTAGGCGTTGGCGTGGTGCCGGTAGGCGCCGGCGACGTCGTCCGGGGCGGCCGACGTGGTCAGGACGACGACCGGGAAACAGTCCTTCAGTATCGCAGCGCGGCGCCCACCGCGGCCTTCACCTCGCCCGACAGCTTGTGGGTGCTGCGGGCCGTCGCCTCACCGGACGTGCCTGCCGGGACGTCGGAGAGCGTGACCACCACCACGTCGAGGAGGTTGCCGCCGGCGTCGTCGAAGTTGACCTGGACGGTGAAGGACTTGGCGGAGGACGCGGTGTTGTCGGCACTCACGCGCACGGTCGTACGCCCGTCGCCGTCCGTCGTGGGCGTGCCCAGCTTCACCGAGCCCTTGGCGTCGACGCCGCCCTTCACCTCGTCCAGCTTCCGACCCGCCTCAGCGGTCGCGGACGCGAGTGCCTCGGAGGCGCGCGAGGCGAGCGACGTCGCGGCCGATGCGGCCTTGCTGACCGCGGAGGACGGACTGGTGTCGTCCGAGCAGCCGGTCAGACTCGCGGCGACGACCACCGCCAGCACCGCACCTGCCGTCCAGCGAGCCATGGCGTCTCCTTCGCACTCGGTCCCCCTCCCCGTCCCAGTGAAGTGCCTGTCGGTGGCGCCCGCATGCCGACGTCACCCGAACGGCAAGGGAGTGCCGTAAGCCCCCACCAGCCGCAATGCGCCCGTCCGGCCTGCCCTATCATCCGTCTCCAGGAGCCGCAGCGGTCGAGGGAGCGCGGGATGGTGGCAGTACGCATGGCAGTGGCGGTGCTGGTCACGTGGGCTGCGCTGATCGTGCTCCTGCTCGCGCCGTCGCCCCTGCCGGAGCACTGGCGCTACTACCTCTACTCCCCGGCGAGCGTGGGTCTGTGGATGCTGGCCATGCTCGTCGCGCCTGTCGCGGTCTGCTTCGCGAAATGGCCATGGATCAAGTCGGGCGGCAGCTGAAGCGCGTTTCGCCGTGCACGGTGAGCGCCCGAGCCACGGGGCCGGCGGACCGCCAGGTCAACGGAGCACGCCCGTCTCCCCGAACGCCAGGGGCAGGAAGCGTTCGGTGGCACCGCATCCGTACCTCCATGACCCGAGGGAATGGGCGGGCGTCGGCGGGATGGCCGCGTTCGTCCTGGCGCTGCACGTCATCGGCTGGTTCACGCTGGTCGTGATCGTCGCACCGGAGCACTACAGCCTGGGTACCAGGACGTTCGGGATCGGCATCGGCGTCACCGCGTACACGCTCGGGGTGTGGAAGGTCGGCCGGATCGAGGAGAGGTGGACGGCGGGTCTGGCACAGGGACCCACCCCCGCCGAACAGGGTGCCGAGTAGCCGCGCCGCCCACCTGCCAGGTGCGGCCGCGTGGGTCGGGGTGATGCAGAGCCGACACGATGCCGACGCCGACTCCCTGCGGCCTTGTGCTCACTCCACCTCGCTCGCGATCGCGTTGATGGCCGCGGCGGCGATGGCGCTGCCTCCGCGTCGGCCGCGAACGATCAGGTGCTCGAGGCCGGACGGATGCTCGGCGAGCGCGTCCTTCGATTCGGCGGCGCCCACGAAGCCGACCGGAACGCCGATGACGGCGGCCGGGCGGGGCGCTCCCTCCTCGATCAGCTCCAGGAGGCGGAACAGGGCGGTGGGCGCGTTGCCGATGGCGACCACCGCACCCTCCAGCCGGTTCAGCCACAGGTCCAGCGCGGCGGCACTGCGCGTCGTGCCCAGCTTCGCGGCCAACTCGGGGACGCCGGGGTCGGAGAGGGTGCACAGCACGTCGTTGTCGGCCGGCAGCCGCTTGCGGGTCACGCCGCTGGCCACCATCCTGACGTCGGTGAAGATCGGTGCGCCGGCGCGCAGGGCCTCGCGGGCGCGGGCCACCACGCCGGGCGTGCAGGACAGGTCCCGCACGAGGTCGACCATCCCGCAGGCGTGGATCATCCGGACCGCGACCTGGCTGACGTCGGCGGGCAGGCCCGCGAGGTCCGCCTCCGCGCGGATGGTGGCAAAGGACTGGCGGTAGATCGCCGCGCCGTCCTTCTCGTACTCGTACACCGTGCTTCCACTCTCTCTTACCGGTCATGCATGCGGGCCGCGGCCGGAGCGCGACGGCGACCATGGCCACCATCTCCCGACCCTCGGGCGCATGGCGGCGAGCATACCGACCGGCTCTCGACGGGCCGTGCCCCACCGGCCGTCGGCCGGGCCCCGGGTCCGGGTCCGGTCAATCCTCCGGTCCGCCGAACGCACCCAGGATGCGCTCGGCGGCGAGTGTCGCCGTCAACTTGCCGTCCCTGACCTGCTGTTCCAGGCTCGGCGCGAGAGCTCGCACGGCCGGGTCCGAGTGGAGGCGGCCGAGGAGTTCGTCGCGGACCATCGTCCAGGCCCAGTCGACCTGCTGGTCGCGGCGTTTGGCGGCGAGGCGGCCGGTGGAGTCGAGGAGGGTCCGGTGCTGTTCGAGCCTCTCCCAGACGGTGTCCAGGCCGGTCGATTCGCGGGCGCTGCAGTGCAGCACCGGCGGAGCCCAGAACGCGTCCTTGCCGTGCATCAGCCGCAGCGCGCCCGCCAACTCCCGTGCGGCGGCCTGTGCGTCGCGCTCGTGCGGACCGTCCGCCTTGTTGACGGCGATCACGTCGGCCAGCTCCAGGACGCCCTTCTTGATGCCCTGCAACTGGTCACCGGTGCGAGCCAGCGTCAGCAGCAGGAACGAGTCGACCATGTTCGCGACGGCGGTCTCCGACTGGCCGACGCCGACCGTCTCCACCAGCACCACGTCGTAACCCGCCGCCTCCATCACCACGATCGACTCACGGGTCGCCTTGGCGACCCCGCCGAGCGTGCCCGCGGTGGGGGAGGGCCGTACGAAGGCGGAAGGGTCGACGGCCAGGCGTTCCATGCGCGTCTTGTCGCCCAGGATCGAGCCGCCGGTACGGCTGGAGGACGGGTCCACGGCGAGCACGGCCACCCGGTGTCCGAGCGAGGTCAGCATCGTGCCGAACGCGTCGATGAACGTCGACTTGCCCACGCCCGGGACACCACTGACGCCGATCCGCCGGGCCCGGCCGCTGTGCGGGAGCAGCGCGGTCAGCAACTCCTGGGCCAGCACCCGGTGTTGGGGCCGGGTGGACTCGACGAGCGTGATGGCGCGCGCGATGAACGCCCGCTTCCCGACGAGGACTCCCTTCACATAGGCGTCGACATCGATCACAGGTCGTGCCCGAGACCGGTCGCGAGCCGCTGCACCAGGTCGTGGGCCGCGTCCGGAATCACCGTCCCGGGCGGGAACACGGCCGCCGCACCCATGTCCAGCAGCGTCGGCACGTCCTGCGGCGGGATCACCCCGCCCACCACGATCATGATGTCCTCGCGGCCCTCCTCGGCGAGCTGCTCGCGCAGTGCCGGAACGAGGGTGAGGTGACCGGCGGCCAGGGACGAGACGCCGACGATGTGCACGTCCGCCTCGACGGCCTGGCGGGCGACCTCGGCCGGGGTCTGGAACAGCGGGCCGACATCGACGTCGAAGCCGAGGTCGGCGAACGCGGTGGCGATCACCTTCTGGCCGCGGTCGTGGCCGTCCTGGCCCATCTTGGCGACCAGGATGCGGGGGCGTCGGCCCTCGGCCTCCTCGAAGGAGGACACGAGCGTGCGGGTGCGGTCCACGGACGGGGACTCGCCTGCTTCGTTGCGGTACACCCCGGAGATCGTACGGATCTGTCCCGCGTGCCGTCCGTACACCTTCTCCAGGGCGTCGGAGATCTCACCGACCGTGGCCTTCGCGCGGGCCGCGTTCACGGCCAGCTCCAGCAGGTTGCCCTCGCCGCCGGCGGCCCGGGTCAGGGCGTCGAGCGCGTCCTGGCACACCCGCTCGTCCCGCTCCGCCCGCAGCCGCCGCAACTTCTCGATCTGCTGGGTGCGTACGGAGGAGTTGTCGACCTTGAGTACGTCGATCGCCTCGTCGCTGTCGACGCGGTACTTGTTGACGCCGATGACCGGCTGGCGTCCGGAGTCGATCCGGGCCTGGGTGCGGGCCGCGGCCTCCTCGATGCGCAGCTTGGGGATGCCTGCGTCGATGGCCTTGGCCATGCCGCCCGCCGCCTCCACCTCCTGGATGTGCTGCCAGGCGCGCCGCGCGAGGTCGTACGTCAGCTTCTCGACGTAGGCGCTGCCGCCCCACGGGTCGATGACCCGGGTCGTGCCGGACTCCTGCTGGATCAGCAGCTGGGTGTTGCGAGCGATGCGCGCGGAGAAGTCGGTGGGCAGCGCCAGTGCCTCGTCGAGGGCGTTGGTGTGCAGCGACTGGGTGTGGCCCTGCGTCGCGGCCATCGCCTCGACGCAGGTACGGGTGACGTTGTTGAACACGTCCTGTGCGGTCAGCGACCAGCCGGAGGTCTGCGAATGGGTCCGCAGCGAGAGGGACTTGGCGCTCTGCGGGTCGAACTGCTTCACCAGCTTCGCCCACAGCAGCCGGGCCGCCCGCAGCTTGGCGATCTCCATGAAGAAGTTCATGCCGATCGCCCAGAAGAACGAGAGCCGGGGAGCGAACGCGTCGACGTCCAGGCCGGCCTCACGGCCCGCACGGATGTACTCCACGCCGTCCGCGAGCGTGTACGCCAGCTCCAAGTCGGCTGTCGCGCCCGCCTCTTGGATGTGATACCCGGAGATGGAGATGGAGTTGTAGCGGGGCATCCGCTGCGAGGTGAAGGCGAAGATGTCGGAGATGATCCGCATCGACGGCTTCGGCGGGTAGATGTAGGTGTTGCGGACCATGAACTCCTTGAGGATGTCGTTCTGGATGGTCCCGGCCAACTTCTCGGGCGCGACGCCCTGTTCCTCCGCCGCCACGATGTACAGCGCCAGCACCGGCAGCACGGCGCCGTTCATCGTCATCGACACGGTCATCTTGTCCAGCGGGATGCCGTCGAACAGCTGCCGCATGTCGTAGATGGAGTCGATGGCCACACCCGCCATGCCGACGTCGCCGGTCACGCGCGGGTGGTCGCTGTCGTAACCCCGGTGCGTGGGAAGGTCGAAGGCGATCGACAGGCCCTTCTGGCCGGCCGCGAGGTTGCGGCGGTAGAAGGCGTTGGACTCCTCGGCGGTGGAGAAGCCCGCGTACTGGCGGATCGTCCAGGGCTGGTTGACGTACATCGTCGGGTACGGGCCGCGCAGGTACGGCGCGACGCCCGGATACGTCTCCAGGAAGTCCAGGCCCTCCAGGTCACGGCCGGTGTAGAGCGGCTTGACCGCGATGCCCTCCGGCGTCTCCCAGACGGGCTCGGTCCCCTGCGTGGCGTTCTTCACGGCCGTACGCCACTCGTCGGCGCCGCCGTCGGTGGTCGGGGTCCCCAGCTCGATGCCGGTGAAGTCGGGGATTCCCATCAGGACACTCCCATGCGGTCGAGGGTGGCGGTGAGCACGGCGACGGCGTCGCAGCCCGCGAAGACGTAGGAGTCCACGTCGGTGTACTGCCCGGGCCGGCCGGCGATGAACACGTGCCGTGCGCCCGCCGCCCTGAGGGTCCCTGCGACGCCCTCGGCCTGTTCCTCGTACAGCGCGTCGCTGGAGCACAGGCAGACCTCGGTGGCGCCGCTGTCCTCGAACGTGCCCTCGGTGACGGGCTCGATACCGCCGGCCTGGAAGAGGTTCGCGGCGAAGGTCGTGCGCGCGGTGTGGGCGGCGGCGGGGCCGATGGCGGCCAGGAAGACACGCGGCCGGGATCCGGTCGCCGCCAGGTGGGCGTCGGAGCGGGCGCGCAGAGCCTCGTAGGCCTCGTCGCGCCGCACGCGCGGCAGGCCACCGGACGGCGACGGGAGCGCGGGGGCGCGCTCCACGGGCTTCTCGCCGAGGTGCGGGAACTCGCTGACGCCGGTGATGGGTTCGCGGCGCCTGGCGAGCTTCGCGCTGCGCGCCTCCCACGTGGCCGCCAGGTCCGCACCGAGGCGGCCCGAGCGCAGGGCGGCCGCCTGGCCGCCGAGTCCCTCGATGTGGCGGAAGAACTCCCAGCCCGCGTGGGCGAGTTCGTCGGTGAGCCGCTCCACGTACCAGGAGCCGCCCGCCGGGTCGATCACCCGGGACAGATGCGATTCCTCGACCAGGATCGTCGAGGTGTTGCGGGCGATGCGGCGCGCGAAGGCGTCCGGCAGACCGAGCGCGTGGTCGAAGGGCAGCACGGTGACGGCGTCGGCGCCGCCGACTCCGGCGGCCAGCGTGGCGATCGTCGCGCGCAGCATGTTCACCCACGGGTCGCGGCGCGTCATCATCACCGGCGAGGTCACCACGTGCTGCAGCTGCGCGCCGGCGCCCGGCGCCCCGCACACCTCGGCCACCCGCGCCCACAGCCGGCGCGCCGCCCGCAGCTTGGCGATGGTCAGGAACTGGTCGGCCGTCGCCGCGTAGCGGAACTCCAGCTGCGCGCAGGCCTGTTCGACGCTCAGTCCCGCCTCGGTCAGCTCACGCAGATAGGCGACACCACTCGCCAACGAGGAGCCCAGCTCCTGCGCCGCTGAACCGCCCGCCTCGTGGTACGGCAGCGCGTCCACGGTCAGGGCCCGCAGCCCCGGGTACTCCCCGGCACAGCGCAGGGCGAGGGAGGCCACCGGCGCGAAGTCCGACGCGCTGCCCGTGCGAGCCTCGTGCCCCAGCGGATCGGCGCCCAGACTGCCGCGCACCGCCTCCTTGGCGACGCCCCGCTCCTCGTAGATCCGCAGCAACTCCCGTGCGGCGGGCTCGACTTCGCTGCCCGCGTCGAGAACGGCGGGCGCCAGGTCGAGGTACACCCCGTCCAGGACCCGGCCGAGCGACGACACCGGGATGCCGCCTTCGCCCTCGCCCAGGACCAGCCAGAGCGAGGTGACGCCGTTCTCCAGGTCCGTGAGTGCCGCGCCGTTGTCGGCGACCGTGTGCCGCTGGCGTACGTCCCAGCCGCCGGCGGTGTTCCCCTCGGCGCGGCTCGCGCGCAGGAACGGCGCGAAGCCGGGGAAGCCGGGGTCGGGCGCGGCATCGAGCGCGGTGTAGAGGGGGCGGGTGCGCAGCCCGTCCTCCAGCGCGGTGGACAGGGCGTCTTCCGCCGCCGCGCCGGAGACTTCCTTGCCCGACTTGCGCAGGACGCCGGCCACCAGGCCGTGCCACTGTTCAAGGTTCGCGTCAGGGAACTCGGCGGCCAGCGTGAGCCCGTCGTCAGGCAGGACCGTCATGCTCGGATGCTAGGACAGATCGACAAAGGAGCAGCAGAGGGCACGGCTGTGACCTTGCCCTCCATCACCTTGTGACCCCGGTCTCCCACCCCCCTCCGGCGGGGTTCCGACGACCATCCCCAGGTCATGCGCCCTTGGCCATGTTCCCGTCAGACGGTACGGTCAAGGGGTTGTTGACGACGACAGAGCGGAAGCCGGTGAGAGTCCGGCACGGTCGCGCCACTGTGAACGAGACGACCCCCCTTGTGTGGGCGGAACGGCTCGCGAGTCAGACCCGCAGCTGTCGTCATGTGCACCACTGAGATGGGACGCGTACTCCCGAGGAGGTTCTGCCATGGCGCAGACCGTCGCCCAGCCAACACCCGCCACCCCTGTCGTACCCGCCAAGCTGCCGCTGACGGCGATAGCCCCCTGGGCGGTCTTCTTCGGCGTCCTGATGCTGGTCCTGCTCTATTTCGTCGGCGCCGAGCAGGGCGCCACCTCCGTCGTCTCCGGCGAAGGCGTGCACGAGTGGGTGCACGACGCGCGTCACCTCCTCGGCTTCCCCTGCCACTGACGAGGACACCGCACAATGTGGGCAGGCAACTCCCGTACCCCACTGAGTGATTGAACGACCCACCGCCGTGAGGGCCCCCGGACCACCGGGGGCCCTCACGCGTTTTCCCGGCACCCCTGTCCGCGTCAGTGTCCGCCCTCGGGCTCCCGTGCTACGAGCGTCTGCCCGAGTCGCAGGTTCCAGCGCCCGGAGCGTCCGCTGATCTCGGTCGCCGTCAGGGGAGGCACGTCGAGCCGCCAGAACGTGGCCTCATGCACCGCGAGGACCCCGACCACCGCGGCCCGCACGATTTCCGGCTCCACCACGGCGAGCGTCCGGCCGTCGGTCTGCGCGGTCGCCTTCAGCCACCGGCCCACGCGTTCGCAGAGGCCCTGCACGGTCTCCCCGCCGTGCGGCGCCGCGGCAGGGTCCGCCAGCCAGTGGGCCACCTGGTCAGGTTCTTCGGCACTGACCTCGCCGAGCGTCCGGCCCCGCCAGCGGCCCACGTCCATGCCGCCCAGCTCGGGCGCCTCCACGGCGGCGAGACCGAGGGCCGAGGCAGTCTCCCGGCAGCGCACCGTGGGGGAGACCAGGACCCGGTCGGCCGCGGACAGCGTGCCGGAGGCCGACCGGGCGCGAGCTGCGCCACCGGCGTCAAGCGGGCTGCCGTCGTCGAACCGGCCCTCTCGCACGGATCGGTTCATGGCGGGTGAGACGAAGGTGACGCGGCTGGTCACGCCGTAACTCCTGTTCTGCCTGTTCGGCTGCTGCGGGGCGACGGACCGCGGGACGACGGGGCGCCCGTAGGGACTCCGGTGATCACGCGGAGCGGGAGAGCTGTGCGCGTACCCACTCAGGATCGGGATTGGTGTGCGGCCGGCCCGCAACGACGACGGTCGGCACGGTCTCGTTGCCGTCGTTGGCCGCCCTCACCGCTGTCGCCCCGGCCGGATCCCGCCAGATGTCGACCCAGTGCAACTGGCGGGCGCTACGGCCCAACCTCAGGCGCAGGCGGATGCAGTACGTGCAGCCCGGCCGCCAGAAGACGACCGGCCGGCCGTCGACCGCGCTGCGGCGTTGTGCCTCCATCGCACCGACCGGCTTCGGGAAGAGCAGCGGTGAGTTGATACCTGCGAACAGCACGAACACGACCAGGAGCGCCGCGGCTGCGGCCGGTGCTCCCGCGACGAGCAGAGCTGCCGCAACGAAGGAGCCGCAGAGCACGAAGAGCATCGGGAGGATCCAAGCGCGCGTCATGAGGACCAAGGCTATCGACGAGCCGACGTCCGGCGAACGCCGGCCGATCGTCCGGACGGCCACCGTGTACATCACTTGAGGCGTCGTTCACCGCACCGCGTTCACGCGTGGCCCGAATCTGCCCGGAAGAGCGTGATGTTGAACAGGCCGCGCAGCAGCCGGTCGGCGAGCGGGAGGAAAGCCCAAAATCGCAGCGGGAGCCGAGTGCGCAGCGCGTGGGGCGGCCGGGTGACGGAGGTGACCTCGATCGCTCGCAGCCCGTACCTCTCCAGCGAGCGTGGGTCGTCGCAGGCCCACGACCAGCGGGCCTCCATGTTCTTCTTCACCGCCTGCTGGTGCTGCTTCTCCAGGAGGCTCCTGGGATACGTGTCGACGGCGACGAGCGCGTCCGGGAAGCGTCGCGCGATGCGCGTCAGCACCTGGGCGGCCTCCTCCTCGGGGAGGTAGACGAGCACGCCCTCGGCGACGAAGAAGTAGGGCCCGGGACCCTCCTCGACCGTGCGCAGCCAGTCCTCGTCCAGGACCGAGGCGGCGATCATCCGGCGGCGCCCGGTGTCCGTGAAGAACCTCCGGCGCAGTTCGATCGTGTCCGGCAGGTCGAGGTCGATCCAGTGCACGGTGCCGTTGTCGACTCGCTCGAACCGGGTGTTGAGCCCCGTGCCGATTTCGACGACCGTCCCCGCCGGGTGCTCGGACAGGAAGGCCCGCACCCACGTGTCGACGATCGCCGTACGCAGTACCGTGATCGCCGACCCCGGGCCGGGCCCGTACTTGTCACTCGCGTAGTCGATCGCGCCGATCATCTCGACGGCCTTCGGATCCCGCAGCAGCGGCCGCTTCCTGGCGGACTCCCGGGCCCGCGCGGCCAGTGGAATGAACAGCGTCTCCTGAACGGCGCCGAGCCGCACCCGGTGCTTGGGGCCGTTCGTGTCGCTCATGTCAGGCATGGTTCTCATTACACAGCACGGGCGTCGACCTGCGGAGAACCGCGAGAACCGCCCCTTTTGCCAGGTGGCTGTCCTGCTTGCGGGGCAACGGGAGGCCGCCGGGCAACGGAGCGGTGCGGGCAATGAAGCGGTCCGGGCGATGGGCGGTCTGGTCATCCGTGACGACCAGACCGCCACCACGGTCCCTAGGCGACGACGCCGCTGTCCTCGATGACGATCTTCTTGGCCGTGGAGCCCGAGCGGTTGCCGAGGGCCTCGACGGCCTTGACGACGTCCTCTCCCTCGACGACCTCGCCGAAGACGACGTGCTTGCCGTCCAGCCACGGGGTCACCACGGTGGTGACGAAGAACTGCGAGCCATTGGTGCCCGGACCCGCGTTGGCCATGCTGAGCAGGAACGGCCGGTCGTGCTTCAGCTGGAAGTTCTCGTCGGCGAAGGTCTCACCGTAGATGCTCTTGCCGCCGGTGCCGTTGCCGTTGGTGAAGTCACCGCCCTGCAGCATGAACTCCGGGATCACCCGGTGGAAGGGCGAACCCTTGTAACCGAAGCCGTGCTGACCGGTCGCCAGCTCACGGAAATTGCGCGCGGTCTTGGGCACGACGTCGTCGTACAGCTTGAAGACGATGCGACCGAGGTCCTCGCCATTGGCCGAAACCTTGAAAAACACGTTCTCACTCATGGCCACGATTCTGCACAACAGGCGCGGCCAGGTCGAACCGGGGCGGGCCAGGAGGTGTGACCGCCGGTCACGCTCGACCTGCCCGCATGCCCGGTCCGCGGTGTCAGCCCTGTATGCGCAGCGCCTGCAGTTGCTCCCCGAGCGGGCCCAGACCGACATCGTGGCGGCGCTCGTCGACACTCTGCGGATGGCGGATGGGGTAGGGGTGCAGCGTCGCCGGATTGATCCGCGTGCCGTAGTACTGCGGCTGGCCGAGGTCGACGGCGCACTGGTCGGCGATGTAGGCGAGGTGGATCGCCGGCGTACGTCCGTCCGCGGTGTCCTGGGCGATCAGATCGCGGCACCTGAGCCGGAAGCCGAGATCGGAGGCGTGCAGCAGGATCATCAGGGCCGCGGTCGACGCGGGCGAGCCGACCAGATCGGCGTTGGGCCAGCCGTAGCGGCGGACGATCGTCGCGAGTGCCTCGGCGTTGTCCTGGTGGCACCGGGCGATACGGCGTGTGCGCTCCGGCGTGGGTTCCGCCCCGCTCTGGCGCATCAACTCCCTGTCCCGGTCCGCCCTGCGCAACAACTCGGCGGCCAGCGCCGAGGCCGTCGCCGGAGACGCGGGCACCGCCGTGGTCGCCGTCGACCTGCCGCCGGAGTGACCGGAGTGACTGGAGACACCGTTTCCGCCGCCGTCCAGGCGGCCCGCCGTGCCCTTCACGGGGCCGCTCCCAGTCGTTTGATCGTGAACCACACCCTCTTCCCCGGGGTGCCCGGTTCGGGTGGCGCCGTGCCCCAGCCGTCGGTCAGCGCGCTCACGATGGCCAGTCCGCGTCCCGACTCGGCCGCCTCGTCCACCGCCCGCGGCCGCGGCAGCACAGGCGAGCGGTCGGCCACGACCACGCGCAGCGTGTGCTCGGTGCACTCGATGACGACCGCGACGGTGTCGCCGGGGCCACGGCTCGCGTGTCTGACGGCATTGGCGAAGAGTTCGCCGGTCGCCATGGCCGCGTTGTCGAGTTGCTCGGGATGCGGCAGTAGCTCGGCCAGACGTTCGGTGACCGTGCGCCGTACCGCGGCGGCCCAGGACGGATCGGCCGGAAAGGTGGAGCGGAGGAGTTCGTTCGCACTCGTAGGCACACCTGTCCCGGCGAGCTTCGCACCCGTCTTGGCGAGCAGGACGTGACCGGTCGGAAGGTCGGCGACCGTTCTGTCCCCGTCGTGTGCAGGCGAGGGCGACGGCGCGTGGCGCTGTGCCCTGGATGCCGTCATCGAACCTCCTTCGTACGCAGCCCGGTTGTGGGGTGGCTGCTTCAACGGGCAACCGCCGCGGCGACGATCCGACCGTGGGGTGTCGGGGTCGTCCGGTCGCAGGCGTGCAGGGGGGTGAGTCGGCGAGTGGGTCGGCAGGAAGAGAGCCGCGGCCGGCGTGGAGCGGCGCCGACGCATGACGGATGCCTTGTCACAGCTGGTGGCTGGGGCTTGGGCCTGCGCCTGGGCCTGCATGCGGTCCGGTTCGGCGGTGCGCGGAGCGACCAGAGAACGGGACATCAGTTCCCTTGGTGTCCAAAGAAGTTGGGCACCGCCCAAGCGCACTGTGCGACAGGTCACAGGATCACTATGGCCGCCAACAAACACAGCCCGCAACCTTCGTTCCGATAATTTCAGAACTATCGGCAACGTTCTGTCCGAGTCGTCGCAAGCGTGGCACACTGCACGCTGTGACGGCCGTTCAGGAGGTTGGACGTGAGCGATAACCGCTCGGGCGGCAGCGCGCCGACCGTCCTGCGGATCGTTCTCGGCAAGCGTCTGCGGACTCTGCGCGAGCAGGCCGGAGTGTCGTTCGAGGACGCGGCGCGGGTCATCGACGTGACCCCTCTGACGGTCCGCCGGATAGAGAAGGCCGAAGTAGGCCTGCGCATCCCGTACGTGCGGGAACTCCTGCACACCTACGGTGTCCCGGCGGCGGAGATCGACGACTTCCTGACCCTGGCCAGGGAGGCCAACCAGCCGGGGTGGTGGTACAAGTACCGCGACGTGCTGCCCGAGTGGTTCAAGGCCTACGTGAGCCTGGAGAGCGAAGCCAGTGTCATCCGCCTCTACGAACCCCACTACGTCCCCGGCCTGTTGCAGACGCACGACTACACCACCGCGCTCATGCACGTCGGCTTCCCCAACGAGTCGAAGGAGGAGATCAGCCGCCGGGTGTCCCTGCGCCTCAAGCGCCAGGACCTCCTCGCCAAGCCGGACGCCCCGACCGTCTGGGCCATCCTGGACGAGACGGTGCTGCGCCGGCCCGTCGGCGGGACCGAGGTGATGCGGGCACAGATCGACCAGCTGATCGAGACCCTGGCGATGCCCAAGGTCCGGATCCAGATCATGCCCGTGTCCGTGGGAGCCCACCCGGGCGCCTTCGGTCCCTTCCACCACTTCCGCTTCGGATTCTCCGAGCTGCCCGACGTCGTCTACGCCGAGAACCTCACCGGCGCCGTGTACGTCGACCGGCCGGAGGAGGTTGTCACCTATCTCGAAGTACTGGACCGGATGGCCGTTCAGGCGGAGCCGGTCGCACGAACCAGGGACATCCTGGCTGAACTGCGTAAGGAGCTGTGATCCATGGGATCCAACGGCCGTATCTACAGCGGAATGCCCGCCGTCGACCTGGGAAGCGAGGGCTGGCACAAGCCCTGGAGCGGTACCAACGGCGGCAGCTGCGTGGAGGCGAAGCGACTGCCCGACGGCAGCGTCGCCTTCCGCCAGTCGACGGACCCCGACGGGCCCGCACTCGTCTACACGCGCAACGAGATGATCGCCTTCCTGGAGGGTGCCAAGGCCGGGCAGGCGGACTTCCTCGTCGCCTGAGCGCCCACCACCACGAGCCGACGACCGAACCACCCGCACGACGGCTCCCGCCGTGCGGGTGTACCGCCCACACCGAGGAGGCTCATCGCCGTGCAGGAGGTGGTGCGCGCAGTGCGCATTCCGCCACGAGCGCGCCAACTGCGCGCCGGCGCACGGGAGTTCCCGGGTGGCCCGGATCCACGCGTACGGGCGCTTTCGTGTTGTGAACTCCGGTCCCACACGCAGAAGTTGTCGTTAGGTTGGTTACGTACCCCGTGACGCACGGCAGGAGAATCTCCCATGGCAGACAGCCAGTCGACCTCCGACCAGGACGCGCTGTCCAAGATCGACACCTCGGTGCCGCACTCGGCTCGCATCTGGAACTACTGGATGGGCGGAAAGGACAACTACGAGGTCGACCGGATCGCGGGCGACGCCTACCGTGAGGTCGCTCCCAACATCGAGACCATGGCCCGCGGTTCCCGCCACTACCTGATCCGCGCCGTGACGCTCGTGGCGGGCGAACTCGGCATCCGCCAGTTCCTCGACATCGGCACCGGCCTGCCGACCTACGACAACACCCACCAGGTCGCCCAGCGCATCGCACCCGAGTCCCGCATCGTCTACGTCGACAACGACCCCCTGGTGCTGCGTCACGCCCAGGCCCTGCTCACCAGTTCGCCCGAGGGCGTGACCGATTTCGTCGACGCCGACCTGCACGAGCCCGAGAAGATCATCGAACGGGCCGAAAAGGTCCTGGACTTCGACAAGCCGGTGGCGCTGATGCTCATGGGCATCCTCGGCCACATCCAGGACTACGACGAGGCCAAGTCCATCGTCCGCCGCCTCCACGCCGCCCTGCCGTCGGGCAGCTACTTCGTCCACTACGACAGCACGGACACGGACGCCTCGCTCAAGGACGCCCAGCAGGGCTACGACGACACCGGCGCCATCCCGTACGTACTGCGCAGTCCGCAACAACTCGCCGCCTACTACGAGGGTCTCGAACTGCTGGAGCCGGGGATCGTCTCCTGCCCGCTGTGGCGCCCCGAATCCGACACCGCACCCGAACCCACGGACATCTACGGCGGCGTGGCCCACAAGCCCTGAACCGTCACCCGCAACCCCTGACAGTCACCCGTATCCCTGAACCGTAAGCCGCGGGCCGGGAGCCGCCGTCCCGGCCCCCGAACACCTCATTCGTTCGGCCGCGCAGCGGAGGAAGCGGAGGAAGCGGAGGTTTCCGGGCCGGCGGGGGAGCCGGGCTCTTCCGCGCGATGGCGGGGCGCCGACGCCTGCCCGTCGCACATCGGGCTGCCGTTGCCCGGCCGGTGGGCGCGCCGGCCCTCCAGTGCGTAGACGGCACCGCTCTGCCCGCGGTAGAGCGCGATGCGCTCACCGGCGAACGCGGTCGCGAACGCCCGCCCGCTGCGCACGCTTCGGGACAGTGCGACGGGATACCAGTGATCCGGGTGCGCCCCGACACGCCGGAGGTCGGCCGTGCCGGGACGCGGCTCGCGATGCCTGGAGAGGCGATCGCTCCCAGTTTTGGCGGGTTCGGACTCGGTCATCCCTTCCCTTGGCACGTGGGACAGAGGCGCGGACAGTCCCGCGGCGTGCCGGGCAGCGTCCGCGTCGATCCCCCGATCCCCCGATCCGGCGGGACGCGGCTCCGTCCGTCCTGGCGGCCCTCGGCCGGCCGCGCCCTGCCTGGCGCGTCCGAACAGGGAGGACCAGAGGAGCCCAGGGGAGGACCGCGGCCTCGCCCCATCGTGATCGATTGATCGCTATCATGGAGTTCGTCGCACGAAACCGATCGTGCGAAAAGCGAACGTGTGAGGTGCCGCGCGGCCGTGCCCTGGCGGGCGGCCGACGCGGACCGGGAGCGGTGGGGACATGCGGGAGTCGGCTCAGACACGGCAGGCCCGGATCGCGGAGGTGGTGCGGGAGAGGGGGGTCGCACGCATCACGGATCTCGCCGACGAACTCGGCGTCTCCGTGGTGACCGTGCGCCGCGACGTCGAGGAACTCGCTCAGCGCGGGGAGGTGCGCCGCGGGCACGGGGTGGCGCGTTCGTTGCGTCCGATGCCCGAGGAGGCCGCCTCCGGGAACGACGCCGTCGCCATGATCGTGCCCGAGAGCAACACCTATCTCACCGAGGCCGTCCAGGGCGCGCGGGAGGCAGCGGAGAAGGCCGGCCTGCGGCTCGCCCTGCACATCACCGCCGGCCATGGCGGGGCGGAGCGCGAGGCCGTGCGGCAGGCGCTGGGCGACGGGGCCCGCGGACTGCTCCTTTCGCCGCACTGGCGCACGCAGGAGGAGGCGGACGCGGACCAGTCGTGGCTGTCCGGCCTGGACGTTCCCGCCGTCCTCGTCGAACGGCGGCCCGCCCGGACCAGCGCGATCTACCAGGTGGACTGCGTGCGCACGGACCATGCCTACGGCGTCCATCTGGCCCTCGGGCACCTGGTCGACCTCGGTCACCGGCGGATCGTGCTGGCGGCGCGCGACGACAGCCCCACCGCGCGCGTCATCCGCGCGGAGTTCGCCGGGCAGACGGCTGCTCGGGGCCTGGCCGACGGGTGTCGCGCGATTCTCAGTTCGCCCACCGCGGGCCCCGACCCGCTCGTCGCCGACCCGCGCGCGGTCGACCTGGCCGAGACGGTCGCCCGGTGCGGTGCCACGGCGGTGCTGATCCACAGCGACATGGACGCGCTGGTGCTGGTGCGGGGGCTGCAGGCCGCGGGGATCTCCGTCCCGGGACGGTGTTCGGTGGTCGCGTACAACGATGTCGTCGCCGACATGGGGTCGGTCCCGCTGACCGCCGTCGCGCCGCCCAAGGCGGAGCTCGGCCGCACCGGAGTCGATCTGCTGCTGCGACGGCTCGACATGGCGCGGGGCGGGCTGCGCCCCGGCGCCACGCGCCATCTGGAGCTGCTGCCCGACCTCGTGGTGCGGGCGTCCACCGCACCACCGGCGGTCTGAATCCGACCGGAGGGGCGAGACCCGATCTTCACACGGATGTTCGTTTGACTGCTTGAGTTTCTTCTGTTCGATCTCTTGACGTGTTTTTCGCTTGGCGCCCAGGATGCCCGTAACCCAGCAAAGAAGCGGGAGGGCCCATGCGACATACCCGCAACGCCGTACCGGTGCTGTTCACGATCCTCGCCATGCTGCTCACGGCCTGCTCCGCCTCCGGTGGCAGTGGCACAGCCCAGGCCGGACAGCAGGTCCACCTCACCTTCTGGTCGGCGCTGCGGGGCACCCAGCAGGTCGTCGACGAGTACAACCGCGTGCAGAACAAGGTCAGGGTCGACTTCCAGCAGGTCCCCTCCGGAGCCCAGGGCGGCTACGCCAAGCTCAGCAACGCGGCCCGCGCCGGCAACGCCCCCGACGTCGCCACCATCGAATACCCCCAGCTGCCCGGCTTCGCCATCGACGGCGTACCGCGCGACCTCACCAGGCTGCTGCCCGACCAGGTGCGCCGCAAGATCCTCCCGCAGGCGCTGGACCTCACCACCCTCGACGGGCACACCTACGCCGTGCCGGTGGACATCGAGCCGATGATGTTCTTCTACCGCAAGGACGTGTTCACCAAGTACGGCATCCAGGTCCCCAAGACCTGGGCGGAGTTCGAGAGTTCGGCCCGCAAACTGAAGAAGGCGCAGCCCCGCTCGCGTATCGCCAGCTTCTTCACCAACGGCTCCCTGCACATGGCCGGGTTCGCCTGGCAGGCCGGCGCCCAGTGGTACCGGACCTCCGACGACACCTGGCGCATCTCGATGGCCGACGCCCCCACCCGCGAGGTCGCCGGCTACTGGCAGCACCTGGTGGATGAGGACCTGGTCCGCGTCGAGCCGGTGGACAGCCAGCAGTGGCGGGCTCACCTGCAGAGCGGCGAGACCGTCGGCTACACGGCCGGCGCCTGGGCGGCCGGTTCGCTGATGAACTCCACACCCACAGGCAAGGGCAAGTGGGCCATCGCGCCGCTGCCGCAGTGGGATCCGGCCAAGCCGTCGCTCGGCACGCAGGGCGGCTCGACCTTCGCCGTCACCAAGGACAGCGGGCACCCCAGGGAGGCGCTGGACTTCATCACCTGGATGGTCACCAGCCCGGACGCCCTGCGCGCCAAGCTCTCCAGCGGCATCAGCAGCGCCTACCCGGCCGTGCCCTCCCTCGTCCCCGTCGCCCGCAAGGAGATGGACACCGGCTACTACTCCGGCCAGGACATCTTCGGCCTCTTCCAGCAGCAGGCCGAGCTGATCTCGCCCCGCTGGAAGTGGGGGCCACGCATGACCTCCACCATCACCTCCGTCGAGGACGGCTTCGCGAAGGCCGGCGCAGGCAGCGGCACCATCATCGGCGCGCTCCGCGAAGGACAACGCCGGACGCTGCCCGACCTCAAGAGCCTCGGCCTGTCGGTCACTACCCACTGAGGTGCACCCGTGAGCACAGTGATCTCTCCAGGGAAAACGCGAAAGCGGACGCAGACGGCACCGCGGACCGCGAGCGGGGCCCGCCCCCGCAAGGCCGGACGCCGGCAGCAGGCGCTCGCCTGCCTCACGCTCCTGGCTCCGTTCACGGCACTGCTCGTCGCCGTGTTCCTCGTCCCCGTCGGCTACGCCATCGGTCTCAGCCTCTTCTCCGAGGACCACAAGGGCCTCGGCTTCGGCGGCGGCACCACCGTCTTCACCGGACTGCGCAGCTACCTGGCGGTGCTGACCGACCCGAGCTTCGTCTCCGGGTTCGGCGTCATCGCCCTCTACTGCGTCATCTTCGTACCCGTCGTCGTGGCCGGCGCCCTCGCGCTCGCCCTGCTCCTCGACTCCGGACTGATCCGGCTGCGGCGCACCGCCCAGATGCTGCTGTACGTGCCGCACGCCGTGCCCGGCATCATCGCCGCCGTGATCTGGCTGTACCTCTACACCCCGGGCCTCAGCCCGGTCATCAAGCTCTTCGCCCAGGCCGACATCACCATCGACTTCCTCGGACTGCACAGCGTCCTGCCGTCGATCGTCAACATCGCCCTGTGGAGCGGCCTCGGCTACAACATGGTGATCTTCTACGCCGCCCTGCAGGCCCTGCCCCGCGAGGTGATCGAGGCGGCGCGGATCGACGGCGCCGGCGGCATCCGTACCGCCCTCATGGTGAAGGTGCCCATCATCAAGGGCTCGGTCGTGATGGTGTGCATGTTCGCGCTGATCGGTGCGCTGCAGCTGTTCACCGAGCCCATGCTGATGAACCAGGCCACCCCGATGGTCAACTCCCGCTTCACACCGAACATGTACATCTACGACGCCGCGTTCCGCCGTAACAACTACGGCCTGGCCTCCGCGGCTTCCGTCATCCTCCTGATCGTCACCTGCGCGCTGTCGTTCGCCGCCACACGCTGGGCGGGCCGCCGGGAAGGGAGCACGCGATGACCGCGAACCAGCTGACCACCGCCGACAACCCGCCGATCAGACGCGGTTCGGCGAGAACGAGCAAGCTGACCAGCCGTGCCGTCGCCAACACCGTCGTCGTCCTCGCGGCCCTCTACGCGGTGCTGCCCGGCCTGTGGCTGCTGCTCGCCTCCACCAAGAACGCCGACGCGCTCTTCGGCAGCGACATCCTCTCCCTGGGGAACTTCTCCCTCTGGCACAACCTCACCGACCTGTTCACCATGGAGGACGGCGTCTACGGCCGCTGGTACCTCAACAGCCTGCTGTACGCGGCCCTCGGCGCCCTCATCGGCTCGCTGATCAGCGTCGCCGCCGGCTACGCCTTCGACAAGTACGAGTTCCCGCACAAGGAGAAACTGTTCGGGCTCGTCCTGACCGGCGTGATGGTCCCGCCGACCGTCCTGGCCCTCCCGCTCTACCTGGTGGCCTCCGGCATCGGCCTGGTCAACACCTTCTGGGCGGTCTTCGTCCCCCTCCTGTTCAACCCGTTCGGCGTCTACCTCGCCCGCCTGCTCAGCAGCGGATACGTGCCCGACGAGGTGCTGGAGGCCTCCCGGGTGGACGGCGCGGGCGAACTGCAGACGTACGTCCGGGTCAGCCTGCGCATGCTCGGCCCCGGCTTCGTCACCGTCTTCCTCTTCCAGCTCACCGCCATCTGGAACAACTTCTTCCTGCCGATGGTGATGCTCTCCAACCAGCACCTGTATCCGCTCAGCCTCGGCCTCTACACCTGGAACAGCTCCGCAACCGTCTCACCCGAGTACTACCCGCTCGTGGTCATCGGCTCGCTGCTCGCCGTCGTCCCGCTGATCGTCGCCTTCCTCACGCTGCAGCGCTACTGGAAGTCCGGCCTGACCGCAGGGAGCGTCAAGTGACTGACCCCGACGACCAGTTCCGGCACCGCCCGCGC
Organism: Streptomyces sp. DF42; assembly: GCF_058267695.1. Classification (NCBI taxonomy): domain Bacteria; kingdom Bacillati; phylum Actinomycetota; class Actinomycetes; order Kitasatosporales; family Streptomycetaceae; genus Streptomyces; species Streptomyces sp. DF42. Next base: position 9,282,704 of record NZ_CM177859.1, read on the forward strand.
ACCGTGCTCGCCATGGCGTACAGGACCGCACGACAGGTCCTCGACCCGGACGTACGGGCCCGGCTGGCCGCCCTCACCGACATCGACCCGCAGCTGGTCCTGGACGATCTCGCCACCCCCGTCGCACAGCGTGCGCTCGCCGACGCCGAACTGCTGATCACCGGCTGGGGCTGCCCGCCCGTCGACCAGGCGGTGCTGGACTCGGCGCCCCGGCTGCGCGCGGTCGTCCACACCGCCGGGACGGTACGCCACCACATCACCCCCGCCTGCTGGGAACGCGGCCTCGCGGTGTCCTCCGCCGCCGCGGCCAACGCCGTGCCGGTCGCCGAGTACACCCTCGCCATGATCCTGCTGGCCAACAAACGCGTCCTCGACACCGCCCGCGCCTACCGCACCGAACGCCGCCGCGTCGACTGGTACGCACGCCACCCCGACGCCGGCAACTACCGCCGCACCGTGGGCATCCTGAGCGCCTCGATCATCGGACGCCGCGTCATCGACCTGCTGCGCCACCACGAACTGAACGTGCTGCTGTACGACCCCTACGTCTCGGACGGCGAGGTGCGCGCGCTCGGAGCGGAGCCGGCCGGCCTGCCGGAGCTGTTCGCGCAGAGCGACGTCGTCAGCGTGCACACGCCGCTGCTGCCCGAGACCCGCGGGCTGGTCAGCCGCGAACTGCTGGCCCGGCTGCGCGCCGGCGGCACACTGATCAACACCGCGCGCGGTGCCGTCGTGGACCAGCCGGCCCTCACAGCGGAGGTGCTGTCCGGACGCCTGAACGCGATCCTCGACGTCACCGAGCCGGAGGTACTGCCCGCCGACTCACCGCTGTTCGACTGCTCCAACGTCGTCATCACCCCGCACATCGCCGGCTCGAAGGGCGGAGAGCTGCGACGCCTCGCCGACCTGGCGCTGGCCGAGGTCGAGTCGTACGTCCGCGGGCGGCCCTTCGCCCATCCCGTACGGCCCGAAACCCTGGCCCGCCTCGCCTGACACCGCCGCAGCCGCTGATGAAGACCGCCACAACGAACAGGAGACGTGGCCCCGCCATGCCCGACCGTCCCCTCGCCCTCCCCGCGGACGACCGCACCCTCAGCCCCCGCACCGGCTACACCCGCGCCCACTGGGAGGCCGCCGCCGACGGGCTGCTGACCGCGGCCCTCCGCTACGCCACCCCCGGCCACGCCCTGATCGACCTGCCCGGCCCGCCGTCCAGGTCCGGGGTGCGCTCGGACGGCCTGGAAGGCTTCGCGCGTACGTTCCTGCTGGCCGCGTTCCGCACGGCCGGAGCGTCCGGCAAGGACCCGCACAGCTTCCTGGAGCGGTACACCGCCGGCCTCTCGCGCGGCACCGGCACCCCCGGGCGCGACGACGCCGAGTCCTGGCCGGAGATCGGACACCACGGGATCCAGGGCCAGCCCATGGTGGAATCCGCGTCCGTGGCGCTGGCCCTGCGCCTCACCGTGCCCTGGACCTGGGACACCATGCCCGCCGCCGACCAGGACCGCGTCGAGCACTGGTTGCGCGGCGCGCTGCGGCACACGCCCGCCCCCAACAACTGGTACCTCTTCCCGCTGACCGTCGCGGGCTTCCTCGAAGCCGTGGGGCGGGGCGACGCCGAGACACAGCACGCGATCGAGCGCGGGCTCGTCCTGCTGAACGGCTGGTACCGGGGGCAGGGCTGGTACTCCGACGGCGACGGCCGCTCCTTCGACCACTACAACGGCTGGGCCCTGCACTTCTACCCGCTGCTGCACGCCCACCTCGCCACGGACCGGACTCTGCTCGGCCAACTGGGCCCGCGGCTACGGGAGTTCCTCGAAGGCTTCGCCATGCTCTTCGACGCCAACGGCGCCCCGATCCACCACGGACGCTCCCTGACCTACCGCTTCGCCGCCGGCACCGCCGTGGCCCTCGGCGCCCTCACCGGCGAAACCCCGCTCGCCCCCGGCGCCACCCGCCGCATCCTCAGCGGGTCGCTGCGGCACTTCCTCGACCGCGGCGCGCTTGGCGCGGACGGCGTCCTCGGCCTCGGCTGGTACGGCCCGCACGCGGCGACCCTCCAGAACTACTCCGGGCCCGGCTCCCCGTACTGGGCCTCCAAGGGCTTCCTCGCCCTGCTGCTCCCGCCCGGGCATCCGGTGTGGACGGCCACCGAGGAGAGGGCACCCGTCGAGGGGCCCGACCGCACGCTCGCCCTTCCCGCGCCCGGGCTGCTCATCCAGACCACCGGCGCGGACGGCCTCACCCGCCTGCACAACCACGGCAGTCACAAGCTCGACTCCCGCGAGCCGGAGCGTGCGCCCGGCAACCCGCTCTACGCCCGTCTCGCGTACTCCACCCGCACCGGCCCCACCAGTGCCGCCAACGTCCCCGACAACCACATCGCGCTCCAGGCGCGCGGCACCCACACTGCCCGCGTGCGCATCAATCCCCTGGCGGCCGGCCCCGACTGGCTCGCCTCCTGGCACCGGCCCGTCTTCCCCGACGACGGTCCCGTCCTGCCCTCGGCCCGCATCGAGAGCCTCACGCTGGCCCGCGGCAGAGTGGAAGTACGCGTCCACCGCACGGTCGGCGTCCCGCCGGGAACGACGATCCACCACACCGGCTGGGCCGTCGCCCTGTCACCCGAGCCCGCGGCCGAAGCAGAACAGACACCGGAGTCACAGCTCAACGGGGCAGAGGTGACAGGTCAGTTGCTCGGCCTGCACGGCTGGCCCGCGCAGCGCACGGTCCGCGCACCCCAGGGCACCGCCTACGGCCCCTGGGCCCTGGTCCCCGAACTCACGGGAACCGTCGGCGAGTCGGACTCCGGCACGGTGTTCGTCGCGCTGGCCTCCCTCACGGGCGAACCGGACCCGGCTCCCCTCGCAGGACAGGCCACCGCCGAGGCGAGAGGTCTCGCCGTCACGATCCGCTGGGCCGACGGGGCCCGTACGGTCATCGACTTCGGCACCCACAACGGTCCCTCCGTCACCGAGGTGCCGTCATGACGCTCCGTCTGGGGCTGTGCTCCGGCACCCTGCGCCACCTCGACGCGGCCGGCGTCATCGAGGCCGCGGCCGACGCGGGCCTGGAGTGCGTCGAATGGGGAGCCGACATCCACGTACCCGCCGGAGACGAAGCCGTCGCCGCCGATGTCCGCGCCGCCACCGAGAAAGCGGGCCTGGCGGTCGCCTCGTACGGCTCCTACTACCGGGCCGGACACACCGACCCGACCGCCTTCGACGGCGTCCTCCGCTCGGCCGTGCGGCTCGGTGCGCCCCGCATCCGGATCTGGGCGGGCGCCACGGGCACCGAGGAGACGTCGCCCGAGGGGAGGGCGGCGGTCATCGCGGACACCCGTCGCACGGCGGCGCTCGCGGCCGGCGCGGGCATCCGCCTCGCGTACGAGTTCCACCGCAACACCCTGACCGACGGCGCCGACCGTACCCTCCAGTTGCTCGACGAGATCGGCCGCCCCGATGTCCGCACCTATTGGCAACCGCCGCTCGACGTACGCGACGTGGACGCGCTGGTCGGCCTCGACGCCCTGATCGACCGAGTCGCCGCGGTGCACGCCTTCTCCTGGTGGCCCGCAACCACCCGGCACCCGCTCTCCTTTCGGGCCGCACTGTGGCGGGCGGCCCTCGACCACCTGCGTGGGCAGGGCCGACCCCTGGACGTCCTCCTGGAGTTCGTCCCCGACAACGACGAGAAGGTGCTCGGGCGCGAAGCCCGGACTCTCCGGTCACTCGCAGCCCGATATCCATAGATCGGACCTCTCGCATCCCACTGACGTGCCACACCCTCATCCCTATGTTGGACGCGGGATAGGTCCGATGAATCGCTGAGTCTACCTGGAGGCAACGTGTCCTGCCCCTCCGTGCCCGACCCGTCCAGACGTACCGTCCTCGCCACCGGATCCGCCCTCGGCGGCGCGCTGCTGACCACCGGCCTGACCACCCCGGCGAGCGCGGCCGGCCACGCCGACGAGGCCACCGCTTCACTCCACGACCCCTGGCGGAGCGTGCTCGACGACGCCGACATGGTCTGGCAACGGATGCCGACGGACTGGTACGAAGGCCCGTTCCTCGGCAACGGCTTCCTCGGCTCCGGCATCTACGCCGAGCCCGGCGTGGCATCCACCGCGGTGCGCTTCAACGTCCAGCACTCCGAAGTGCAGGACCACCGCCCCGAGTTCGGCTCGCTCTTCGGCCTGGCCCGGCTGCCGATCGGACACTTCACCCTGGAGCCGGTGGGTGCCATCACCGGCCTCGACTGGCGACTGTCGCTGCACGACGCCGAGTTGACCGGCACGCTCACCACCGACAAGGGCGCCCTGACCCTGCGTGCTCTGGTCCACAACGACCGTTCCGTCCTCGCCGTGGAGGTGACACCGAGCGAGGGCGAGCGCGGATTCCGCTGGGTGTTCCACCCGGCCGAGGCCATCAGCCCGCGCGCCGCCTTCAAACCACTTCCGGACGGCTATCGGGGCAACCCGCCCGCGCAGGTCGCCGACCACGACGGCATGAGCGCCGCGGTGCAGCCTCTGCTGGCCGGCGGACAACACGTCACCGCGTGGCGGGAGCGGACCAGGGGCAGGTCGCGGACGCTGTACGTGCACGTGGCGTACTCCCACCCGCAGACCACGGCCCTGAACCGGGCGCTCAAGACGGTCCGCACCACGGCCCGACTCCCGTACTCCGCACTGGCGGTGACCCACCGCGCCTGGTGGCACGCCTACTACCGCAAGAGCTTTCTGTCCCTCCCCGACGCCCGTATCCAGCGCTTCTACTGGATCCAGCTGTACAAGGCCGCCTCCGCGGCCCGCCGCGACGCACCCGTGATGGCGACCAGCGGCCCCTGGCTGGAGCCGACCCCGTGGCCCAACACCTGGTGGAACCTCAACGCCCAGCTGGAGTACTGGCTCATCCACGGCTCCAACCACCTCGAACTCGACGCCATCACCCGGGCGTTGAGCGAATTCCGGGACAACCTGGCCAAGGAGGTGGCGGCGCCGTACCGTGCCGACTCGATCGGCATCCCGCGGACCACCGACCCCCATCTGGTGAACGGCGCGGCCGGCACCCTCACCGGCTACGGCGTCGGCATCCCCGGCCAGGACCCGCCGACCCCCGAAGTCGGCGACCTCACCTGGGCGTTGCACAACGTCTGGCTCAGCTACCGCCACACCATGGACCAGTCGATCCTCCGGGACGTCCTCTTCCCCCTCCTCCGCAAGGCGATCAACTACTACCTGCACTTCACCGAGCCCGGCCCGGACGGCAAACTGCACCTGCCCGCCACCTTCTCCCCGGAGTACGGCGGCGACTCACGCGACTGCAACTACGACCTGATGCTCCTAACCTGGGGCTGCCGCACCCTCATCGAATCCGCCGAACTCCTCGGCATCGACGACCCGTTGGTGCCCCGCTGGCAGGAGGTGCTGGCGAGGCGCACGCCGTATCCGAGGGACGCCAACGGCTTCATGATCGGCGCCGACATCCCCTTCGCGAAGTCGCACCGCCACTACTCGCATCTCCTCGCCGTCTACCCGCTGTACGAGGTCACCGGCCGCACCCCCGACGAACGCGCCCTGATCGAGAAGTCGCTGGCGCACTGGGTGGGCTTCGAGGGCGCCCTCCAGGGCTACACCTTCACGGGCGCCGCCTCGATGTCGGCGCTGCTCGGCAAGGGCGAGGACGCACTGAACTACCTCGGCGAACTCATGACTCGTTTCATCAAGCCCAACACCATGTACCTGGAGTCGGGCCCCGTCATCGAGACCCCCCTCTCGGCGGCCCAGTCCCTGCACGACATGATCTGCCAGTCCTGGGGCGGCGTCATCAGGGTGTTCCCCGCGCTGCCCGCCGCCTGGGCGGACCTGACCGTGCACAACTTCCGTACCCAGGGCGCCTTCCTGCTGAGCGCGCACCGCCGAGGCGGTGCCACCCGCTGGGTGGAGGTGGCCGGCGAGGCGGGCGCTCCCTGCGTCGTACGGCACGGCATCGCGGGACCGCTCGACGTACGGGACCGACGGGGCCGCCCCGTCCGGTACACCGACGTCGGCAGCGGCGCGATCGATATCACCCTCCGCAAGGGGGAGTCGGCGCTGATCACCACCAGGGGCGACCGGCCGAACCTGACCGTGACACCCGTACGGCCGAACGGGGACGCGCCCCGCTGGGGGCTGCCGGTCGCCTGAGCACGATCACGCGGTGGCGAACTGGAAAAGCCGACCTCGTCATCACCTCCACCCGCGACCTCCTGCACCGGGCCGAAGACGTGCTCGACTTTCAGCCCCGACGGTGGCAGACCACCGAGGACATCCTGACCGGTAACCCCGACATCACCGCATGGCGAGGGAGGGATCCCAGGGATTCCTCATGTGGTATCGATCGATACCGTTTCGGTAGCATGGACAGCGGTAACCTGGCCCCATGAGCGCCGACGGTCCCCCCAGAACCACCACCCCGCGCGCGACCGACCGCCCCGGGGACGCATCGCCCTTCGCGCTCGGTCTGCTGCTGCGCCGGGCGCACTGGCGGGCTGCCGCGGTGATGGGGGAGGCGCTCCGGCCGCTCGGCATCGAGCTGCGGCACTTCGCCGTACTGATCGTGCTGGTCGACCAAGGGCCCACGGTGCAGCGGGACTTGGCGGCGGCGACGGGGACGGACAAGGCCGGAATCATGCGGGTCGTCGACGACCTGGAGCGCAAGGGGCTCGCTGTGCGCAAGTCCGTTCCCGGGGACCGGCGGGTGCGGGCGGTGGAGGTCACGCCTCAGGGGCTCGAACTCTTCGATGCGGCCCATGCGGCGGCGCGACCACAGTCCGAGCGCCTGGTCGCCGGCCTCGGGTTGGGCGATGCGGAGAAACTGGCCGAGCTGCTGACCCGGATCGCCCACCCTGCGGACGAAGAGGCGTGAGCGCGCCCACGTATCGGTTGGCCGACCCGCGGGCGCGCTGCGTCTGATGCCGTCCGCCGGTTATGCGGCGAGGCGCTCCGCGAGTTCCTTCGCCTTGGCGTTCGCCTGCTCGAAGGCGCGCTCGCGCGAAGCCTCGTAGAGCGGGAGCAGTTCGGACATCGCCGGGTTGCGGGACGCCATGGTGAGCTCCGGGACGATGAACTCCACGTCCAGGCCGAGGGTGTCCCTGAGGACCGCCCCCAGGTAGTTCTGTACGAAGTCGAAGCCCTCGCGCGGGGTGCCCGGCGCGTAGGAGCCGCCGCGGCTGGCGACGACCACGGCCGGGGTGCCCTGCGCCGAGGGGTGCTCGCCCGCGGTGCGGCCGAGCAGAAGCACGCTGTCCAGCCATGCCTTGAGGGTCGACGGGATCGAGAAGTTGTACATGGGCGCGCCGATCAGGACGAGGTCGGCCTGCTCCAGTTCCTCGATGAGATTCAGGCGCGCGGCGAACGCGGCGGACTGCTCCGGGGTGCGCTCCGACGGGGCGGCGTAACCGGCCGACCAGGCTGCGGCCGTGATGTGCGGGACGGGGTCGGCGGCGAGGTCGCGGTAGATCACCGTGCCCTGCGGATGCTGTTCCTTCCAGGCCTCGCGGAAGGCGGCCGTGACCGAACGGGATGAGGACACCTCGCCCCGGAACACGGACGAGTCGAGGTGCAGCAGCGTGGCCATCGTTTTCTCCAGAGTGCCGAGCCCGGGCGGGAGCCGAGGGCTGATGGGTCGTTCTCAGCAATAGTTAAACACGAGAAGGTATCGAGTGATACGATCTTGATCGCAACCGAAGCGGCATGTGTCGAGCGGACGAGGGAGCAGGGGATCATGGACGTCTACGAGGCGGTCACGAGCCGCCGGGCGGTGCGCGGATTCACCGACCGGGAGGTTCCGAGGGAGACGCTGGAGCGTGTCCTGGCGGCCGCGGCCTGGTCGCCGTCCGGATCGAACATCCAGCCGTGGCGCGCCTATGTGCTGACCGGCCAGCCTCTCGCCGAGGTCAAGAAGCGTGCCGGCGAACGCCTGGCCACGGGCGAACCCTGGGACGAGCCGGAGTACGAGCAGTACCCGCCCACACTGAAGTCCCCCTATCGCGAGCGCCGGTCCGCCTTCGGCGAGCAGCGCTACGGCTCACTCGGCATTTCGCGCGAGGACCTGGAGGCGCGTCAGCGAGCCGCCTCCGCGAACTGGGACTGCTTCGGCGCGCCCGCAGCCCTGTTCTGCTACATCGACCGCACCATGGGCGCGCCGCAGTGGGCCGATGCCGGCATGTGGCTGCAGACCGTCATGGTGCTGCTGCGGGCCGAAGGGCTGCACAGCTGCCCGCAGATGGCCTGGGCGAAGTTCCACCGAAGCGTCGCGGAGGTTGTCTCACCGCCCGACGAACTCCTGCTCTTCTGCGGCATGTCCATCGGGTTCGAGGACGTCACGGTCCAGGACGCCCGTACGGGACGGGCGCCGCTCGACGAGACCGTCACGTTCGTCGACGGCTGCTGAGGGCCCCGCCTCCCGGTCCGTATGCGGCCTGCTTCCTGCCGCGCCCCACAAGTGTTCTTGTGCCATATTGCGCACATATCCCCGACGAAAGGCATGTCATGAAGTTCGCGGTCATCGGCGGTACCGGACTGATCGGTTCACAGGTCGTCAAGGACCTGAAGGCCGCCGGACACGAGGCGGTCCCGCACTCGAAGTCCACCGGAGTCGACGTCATCACCGGCCAGGGACTGGACGCGGCGACGGCGGGAGCCGACGTCGTCGTCAACCTGACGAACTCGCCGACCTTCGACGAAGCCTCCCCGGCGTTCTTCCAGACCTCGATGGACAACCTCCTGGCCGCGGCGCACAAGGGCGGCGTCCGCCACTTCGTCATCCTCTCGATCGTCGGCACGGACCAGGTGCCGGAGCTGGACTACTACCGCGCCAAGGCGCTCCAGGAGCACATCCTCGCGGACGGCCCGGTCCCCTACTCGATCGTCCGGGCGACGCAGTTCATGGAGTTCATGGACGCCGTCCTGTCCTGGACCACGGAAGGCGACACCGTCCGGCTGCCCGCCACGCCGATCCAGCCGATCGCCGCCAAGGACGTGGCCGCGGCGGTGGCGGAGGTCGCCGCCGGCGCCCCGCTGAACGGCATCCGCAACATCGGCGGCCCCGACGTCTTCAGTCTCGACGAGCTGGGCCGTCTCACCCTGACCCGCAAGGGCGACAGCCGTACGGTCGTCACCGACCCCATCGCCGGCATGTTCGCCGTCGTCAAGGGCGACGTCCTCACCGACAAGGAAGCCCACCTCGCCCCCACCCGCTACACCGACTGGCTCTCCTGACGCGCGGACCGCGGTGCCGGTGACCGGCGCGGTCGCTCCGGGCCCCGGCCGGACCGCTGGCGCCCGTCGTGCGACATCCCTCCCGGGGAGCCGGATGATCAGGTCGGCCCCGTGCCCCTCGTACCCTGGTCCCCGTGCCGTCCTCCCGCCTCCATCGCGTCGCCGTCCTCGTGCTCGAAGGGGCCAAGCCGCTCGATGTCGGCATCCCGGCGCAGGTGTTCACGACCCGCGCGAGCATGCCGTACGAGGTGCGGGTGTGCGGTGCGGCCCCCGGGCTCGTGACCGGCGGTGACGGCCTGGCGTACCACGTCGCCGACGGCCTCGACGCGCTCGCGTGGGCCGACATCGTGTTCGTGCCCGGCTACCGGTTCCCGGACCGTGAGGACCCGCCGTGGGCCGTCGTCGACGCGCTGATCGCCGCCCACGACCGGGGCGCGCGGCTCGCGGCCATCTCCACGGGCGCCTTCGCGCTCGCCGCCACGGGCCTGCTCGACGGCCGACGCGCCACGACGCACTGGCATTACACGAAGGCGCTGGCGGACAGGCACCCGCTCGTCCAGGTCGACGAGAACGTCCTGTTCGTCGACGCGGGCAGCGTGCTGACCTCGGCCGGTGCCGCCTCCGGCATCGACCTGTGCCTGCACATCCTGCGCCGCGACCTCGGCGTGGCCGCCTCGAACCACGCGGCCCGGCGCCTGGTCGCGGCCCCCTACCGCAGCGGCGGCCAGGCGCAGTACGTACCTCGCAGCGTGCCCGAGCCGCTCGGCGAGCGGTTCGCCGCCACGCGTGAGTGGGCCCTGCACCGGCTCGACGAACCCCTCGGTCTCGAAACCCTCGCCGAGCACGCCGCCGTCTCGCCACGCACCTTCTCGCGGCGCTTCGTCGAGGACACCGGATACACGCCGATGCAGTGGGTCATGCGCGCCCGCATCGACCTGGCCCGGGAGCTGCTGGAGCGTTCCGAGCGGAGCGTCGAGCAGATCGCGAACGACGTGGGCCTCGGCACCGGAGCGAATCTGCGGCTGCACTTCCAGCGCATCCTCGCCACCACGCCGAGCGAGTACCGGCGCACCTTCACCCAGGGCGAGTAGCCCGCCCTCAGGACGCTCCGGCGGCCTGGCGCGATCCTTGCGAACCATGGCGCTCACGCCACGGCCACGGCCGGAGCCCGCGCGCGAGGCTGGTGTCATCAAGGCCTGACGCACAGACATCAAGGGGCATTCATGACTCGCATCGCCATCAACGGATTCGGTCGCATCGGCCGCAATGTGCTGCGCGCCCTGCTGGAGCGCGACAGCGACCTGGAGATCGTCGCCGTCAACGACCTCACCGAGCCCGCCACCCTCGCCCGGCTCCTCGCCTACGACTCCACGGCGGGCCGGCTCGGCCGCCCGGTGAGCGTCGACGGGAACACCCTCGTCGTCGACGGCCGACGCATCACGGTGCTCGCCGAGCGCGAGCCGGCGCAGCTGCCGTGGGCCGAACTCGGCGTCGACCTCGTGCTGGAGGCGACCGGCCGCTTCACGTCGGCCAAGGCCGCCCGAGCCCACCTCGACGCGGGCGCGAAGAAGGTCCTCGTCAGCGCGCCGTCGGACGGCGCCGACGTGACCCTCGCCTACGGGGTCAACACCGACGCCTACGACCCGGAACTGCACACGATCGTCTCGAACGCCTCCTGCACCACCAACGCGCTCGCGCCACTCGCCTCGGTCCTCGACGAACTCGCCGGCATCGAGCACGGCTTCATGACCACGGTGCACGCCTACACGCAGGAACAGAACCTCCAGGACGGCCCGCACCGCGACCCCCGCCGTGCCCGGGCCGCCGGCGTCAACATCGTGCCGACCACGACCGGCGCCGCCAAGGCGATCGGCCACGTGCTGCCCGGCCTCGACGGCAAGCTGTCGGGCGACTCGATCCGGGTACCGGTTCCGGTGGGCTCGATCGTCGAGCTCAACACGACCGTCGCCCGCGACGTGACGCGTGAGGACGTGCTGGCGGCCTACCGTGCCGCTGCGGACGGCCCGTTGGCCGGTGTCCTCGAGTACTCCGACGACCCGCTGGTGTCGTCCGACATCACCGGCAACCCGGCCTCGTCGATCTTCGACTCGGCCCTCACCCGTGTCGACGGCCGCCACGTCAAGGTCGTCGCCTGGTACGACAACGAGTGGGGCTTCTCCAACCGAGTGATCGACACGCTGGAACTCCTCGCCGCCCGCTGAGCCGGGCGGACGGTGAGCCGACCGTCGTCATCGGGCCGGCAACACCCGTCCAAGGCGGGCGAGCGGAGACAGGGCCATGAGCACGGGGGACAGCAGCATGCCCGCCGCTGTCACCAGCAGGCCGGTACGTGGCCCGGCGGAACAGGCCGACCGGAATCGGATACGGCGCAGGAGACGGACGGCACGGTGACCGTTCCTAAACAGTGTCCAGGAGTGACATTTGCTGCCAGCTCCTGGAACTGCGCGCATCCCGAACGGTGTTGGATGCGCTGGTCTCCCGCGTTCGCTGTGTCCCCGTCCGGCTGCGTGCATCGTGTGCACGCTCCGTGACGGGTGGGCGGGTTCCCTCATGCCCTCGTGCGCCTGGTCCGGCCTGGGCGGTCCGATGCCCCACAGCATCGCTCTGGTGCTGCGGGGGCGGTGCCGTCCGTCGCCGGATCGGGTGCCCGAGGGCGCGCCTGCCGATCGCGACGCTCGCGGCGTCGTGCCGGGACATCTTGCGAGTCTTGCCGGCCAGGGGCTTACGCCAATGCTGGTCGCCCCACATCGACGTGTACGCCGGGTCGACCGCGACGATCGACAGGCCGTGCTCGGCGGCCATGGACACCAGACGGGCCTTGAGCTTGCCTGTCGGGATGCCGGAGATGAGCTGCCGGAACCGCTTCTTGCGGCCGTGCTTCTCGCGGGTCTTCTCGGCGGTGAAGTCCAGGTTCTCCAGACCGATGGCTTTGACGCCGCACCGGTTGGCCCAGTGCAGCAGCCGGCTGATGGCGTGCCGGATCTGCGCGTCGCGGTGGTCGGCGGTGCCGGACAGGTCGTAGAAGAACCGCTTCGGGTCGCCGACCGGGTTGCCGTTGCGGTCGAGCCGGTAGGCGGCGAAGTGGTCAGCGTTCGTATCGACGCCGACCATGCCCTGGGCGCGGGCTGTCTCCAACGGGACCGTCTTCACCACGGGCTTCGTCCACGAGGCGGTGATGTACCAGCGCCCGCGCTCCACATCGAGGTGGATGCGGTAGGCGACAGCACGGTTGGCTTCGACGCGGTCGCGCCACTGCGCGCCCCGGTGCTGGAACTGGACCCTGCAGGAGAGGACGTACCGGCCGAACTTGCCGTTGGCCAGATGGGCCAGTGGTGCGGGCAGCTTGATGGAGACCTCGCCATCGGGGGTGACGCGGATCGTCTCGTTCCCGTACCGCTTGCCGGACTCGCCGTCAGCAGCGAGGAACCAGCGTTCGGCTTCCCAGCGCCGGCGCCACTGGGCCTCGCTGAGCTGCGCATCCTGGAGGTTGTTGCGGTTGCCCAGCAGGCGCCGGCCGCCGCGCACGACGTGCACGACACCGGCCTCACGCTCCACGCGGGCGACATCGAGGCGGTGTTCCAGGGTCGCCAGACGGCGGGACTTGTGGCACCACTCGCCCCGACTGCGGTATCCGCCGGGTGCCCGCTTGGTGCCTTTCTCCCCGATCGGCTGGGCCAGTCGGTGCATCAGCGTCCGCACACCGGCCTCAAGCCCTTGGATGTGGGCGAGCTGACAGCGGCGGGACAGTGCCCACTGATCGTGAGTGGCCTTCGTGATCGAACCGGCCCACCGGGACGAGGAGTCGGCCGTCAGGCCCTGCTTGCGGGCGGCCCACGTGTCGCTGTCGTGGTCCAGGCCGTCGGCGCAGCGGTTCTTGAGGTCCAGCGAGGCGAGGCGTCCGAGGTGTTCACCGACCAGCCGCAACACCTTGTCGTCCACGTCGGTGAGGTGCTTGAGGCGGTCGCGTATCGCCACCCCGGACGGCCCGGGCGCGACGAACGGTGCGTCGATGGTGCGGAGCTTCTTCTTCTTCTTCGGCTCACTCATCGCCGGCCGCCGCTTCGAGAGCCTTCCTCGCCCGGTTCTTCGCCGACCGACGGCCGTACAGGCGGGCGCAGAACGACGTCAGTACCTCCACCATGTCCCGGACCAGGTCGTCTTCGACTTCGCCGTCATCGAGGACGACGAGTCGGCGGCCGGTCGCGGACAGGGCGGCCTCGATCAGCTCCACGTTCATCCGCCCGAGGCGGTCCTTGTGCTCGACCACGACCGTGGTCACCGCCGGATCGGCCGGCAGCCGCTTCACCTTCGCGCGGCAGCCGTTCATACCCGAGGCGATCTCGGACTCGATCCGCACAACCTTCTGTCCCGCCTCCGCCGCCCATGCCGACAGGCGAGCGGTCTGCCGCTCCAGGTCCGGCTTCTGATCGTGCGAGGAGACGCGGGCATACAGACCTACACCACCGGTCACCGAGGGTGAGGTGTTCGCTTCGATGTTCACCAGGATCGTGCGCGGCCCCACCCGGCGCGCGGGCACCGGCAAGGCGCCCTCATGAAACCAGCGATATGCCGTATGCGGGTTCACCCCCTGCGCCCGCGCCCACTCCGTCAGGTTCATATGCTGATAACGCCACCACTCCCTCATGGTTACGCACACTCAACAACCCTCCGCTGCCAGCAGTTGGCAACCCCTTGGACTGCCGGCAACGAGGCCCGTCCCCGGGCGCTCGACAGGCGCGCCGGCGGTTCGGGCAGGGAAAGGCTCGCTGTGCCGCAGCATCACAGGCAGCACGCGATGACCGGCCCATCACGGACCAGGACGTCAACGCGTGCGCGAACGACCGACCATGTCCCCTGCTCCTTGGCCAGGGCACGCTCCTCGCACGTGCCTGCGGGCATGCGACAAAGTAGCGGGCGATCCCGGCACGTGCCACCGAATTCCCGGTTGCAGAACCGGAGTTGCCCTAGCCGGCGGGTGGCGGCCCGCTGCTCTCCCGCACCACCAGCTCCGTGGCGACCTCCACCCGCGTCGTCTCCGGTTCCTGTCCCGACAGCAGCCGCAGCACCATGCGGGCGGCCAGCGCCGTCATGTCGGCGACGGGCGTCCGCATGGTCGTCAGACGAGGCGTCACCCAGTCCGCGAACGGCAGGTCGTCGAAGCCGACCACGCTGACGTCGTCCGGAATGCGCAACCCGCGCTCGGCCGCCGCCCGGTAGGTGCCCAGCGCCTGATGGTCGCTGCCCGCGAAGATCGCCGTGGGACGGTCGGCCAACGCCAGGAGATCCAGGGCGTGTTGATGGGCGAGCGAGTGGGTGAAGTCGCCGTAGCGGACCAGCTCCGGGTCGAAGGGGAGTCCGGCCTCCGTCAGCGCCGAACGGTAGCCGTCCACGCGGGCACGCGAGGTCAGCCGCCGCTGCGGACCGCTGATCACGGCGATGCGCCGGTGGCCGAGTTCGATGAGGTGGCGTGTCGCGGCAAGCCCGCCGGGCCAGTTGGTCGCCCCCACCCACGGAATGCCGGGCGCGGGCTCGTCGACCGGCGCGACGAGGGCGTACGGGATCCCGAGACCGGCGAGGTCGGCCTGCTGCTCCGGAGTGAGTTCGGGTACGACCAGGATCGCGCCGCGGGTGGGGCGCGCGGCAAGCGAGTCCAGCCACTGCCGCGCCCGCTTCTGCCGCCCGTGGGTCGCCGAGACCACCAGCCCCATGCCCGCCTCGTGCAGCACGTCCTCGGCGCCCCGGATCAGCTCCACCGCCCAGGGGCTGTCCAACTCGTTGATGACGAGATCGATCAGCCCGCCGGGCGGTGCCGCGGTGGCCGCGGCGCGCGGCCGCGCGAGATAGCCGTGCTTCTCCAGCAGGCGCTGCACCTTGGCCCGAGTCTCGGCCGATACATCGGATCTGTTGTGGAGCACCTTGGAGACGGTGGAGACAGACACCCTTGCCTCATCGGCTATTTCGGCCAGTGTGCGCCGCCTCGCTTCGCCGGATCCTGTCCGAACCGTTGACGTCATCGGATCAATCTCCTACGTTTCCGGAACGGTCGCAGATTGCGAAAACTATCGCAATCCAACCCTCCGGCGTAGAGGTGGAAGGTGGTTCTCGATGGAGAGACGGCGTCCGGGCCGGAGGCATCTGTCGGTACTGGCCACGGTGACGGCGCTGTTGGCCTTCCCGGTACAGGCGCAGGCAGCGGGCCAGGTCCGCGTCTACCATGTCGCCCCCTGGGGAGGTGACCACGCGGACGGCTCCTCGGCGAAGCCCCTGCGCGCCATCGGAGACTGCCTCTCCCGCGTTCGCCCGGGCGACACCTGCCTCATCCACCGCGGCACCTACCGCGAACAGGTGACCCCGCCCTCCGGCACGAAGGACGCCCCGATCACCCTCGCCGCGTACGGCGACGGCCCGGTGACCGTCGACGGGACCGAGCCGGTGACCGGTTGGAAGGAGGCCCGCGGCGGACTGGTCGCCGCCGACACGAACCTGCCGCCCGACCCCGCCTTCAACGCGGTGTTCCTGGACAACGGCCGTGCGGCGGAGGGTCGTTGGCCAAACTCCGGCTCCGATCCGCTCAACACCACCTGGGCCGAGGCCGACCCCACCTCCACCGACCAGCACATCGACGACACCGACCTGCCGGACGCGGACTGGACCGGTGCGACCGTGCACCTGTGGGCGGGCTCCAACCCCTGGGCCCAGCAGACCGGCACGGTCACCGCCGGCTCGCCCGGCGAGCTGGACTTCAAGGGCGGCAACTACCGTTGCCCGCCCCTGTGCATGGGCAACCAGAACTATCGCAACTACTACCTCGTGGGCTCCAAGGCCGCCCTCGACAAGCCGGGTGAGTGGTACTACGACACAACCGCCCACCGGCTCTACCTCGTCGCGCCCAAGGGCGGCATGGCCGGACACACGGTGACCGCCAAACACCGCCTGTGGGGAGTGGATCTGTCCGGCGCCTCGTACGTCACCGTCCGCGGCCTGGACCTGTGGGGAACCTCCCTGCGAACGGGCAGGACAAGTACGGGAGTTGTGATCGACGCACTGCATGCCACGTACATCTCGGAGTTCTCCACGCTCCCCATGCCGCCGGACGGCGACCTCGCGATCCCGCCCTCCGAGGGGCACATCGTCGCCTCCCGCATCCTCGACTCCGGCGTGCAGATCCTCGGCACCGGCAACACCCTGGAGAACAGCGAGATCGCGCAGTCCGCCGGCGACGGCGTCCTGGTGCGCGGCACCGGCAACACGATCACCGGCAACTACATCCACGACGTCGGCTGGATGGGCAGCTACACACCCGGCATCGAGATCAACGGCAACGACCACACGGTCACGCACAACACGGTCCGCCGCACGGGACGCGCCTCCGTCGACACGGCCTGGCAACTCAACGGCACCGAGTTCCACGGCAACCGCATCGCCTACAACGACCTGTCCGAGGCGATGCGCACCTCCCGCGACGGCTCACCCCTGTACGTCTGCTGCAGCCTGGACGGCACCGGCACCTCCGTCGACCACAACACCTCGCACGACGCCGACGGCCAGGTCGGCTTCTACGTCGACAACTACTCGGGCCACTTCCTCCTGCACCACAACGTCGCCTGGAACACCGGCAGCCGAGGCACCTTCTTCAACGGCCACACCGGCCCGAGCATCGCCAACC
The DNA here is from genome assembly GCF_058267695.1 of Streptomyces sp. DF42. Classification (NCBI taxonomy): domain Bacteria; kingdom Bacillati; phylum Actinomycetota; class Actinomycetes; order Kitasatosporales; family Streptomycetaceae; genus Streptomyces; species Streptomyces sp. DF42. The sequence continues at coordinate 9,299,653 of NZ_CM177859.1, forward strand.
GCGACCACAACTCCAGCTACGGCGTGGGGATCAACGGGAACTCCACGCTGCTCAGCGGCGCCACCGACGCATCGGGCTCGTACTTCAGCAACATCGTCGGACCGATGCCGGTCAGTGCGACCGGGACCGGTGACCCGCGGCCGGTGGTCCGCTCCAACCTCATCACCGACAAGGCCGGTTACACGGATGCCGTCAACGGTGAACTGTGGCTCACCGACGGCTCACCCGCGATCGACGCCGGCGAGACGATCGACGGCATCACCACCGAAGTCCGCGGCACGGCTCCCGACATCGGTGCCTACGAACACGGCGCGGCGATCTGGTCGACGGGCTGCGACCTCCCCGGCTGCCGACAGCGCGTCCGGCACGGCACCTGGACCGCGGCCGCGAGCGACGGCTCCGACGCCTTCGCCGCCGTCGACGGAGACATCAACACTCGCTGGACGGCCGCCGCCGCCCAGGCCCCCGGCCAGTCTCTGACGGTCGACCTGGGCGAGCCGAAGACCGTCGACCGACTCTCGCTCGACGCGGACCGCGACACCAGCGGACAGCCGTACGGCTTCTCGGTATCGGTGAGCCGCGACGGCACACACTGGGGCGGGAGCCTCGCCCGGGTCTCCGGCCGGTCCTTCACCCAGGACGCGGCCTTCCCGGCCCGGACGGCCCGGTTCGTCCGCATCACCCTCACCGCGAGCGGCCCCGTCCCCTGGGTGGTCAACGACCTGCGCCTGTACGGCGACGGGCCCGATGCCTCCGCCACGCTCCAGGCCGAACAGGCGACCTCCATGCACGGGGCGGCGGCACGCACCACGGCCACCACCGGGATGCTGGGCTCCGGCGACTGGATCGCCTTCCGTCGCGCGGCCGTGCACGGCGACCGTCTCACCGTACGGCTCGCCTCCACCTGCACCACCGGCTGCGCGCTCCAACTCCGGCTCGACACCCCGCGCGGCCCGGTGGCCGCGACCCTCCCTGTGCACGCGACCGGCGCCACCACCTGGCAGGAGCAGTCGGTCACCCTGCCCCACCGCCTGACGGGTGTCCACACTCTCTGCCTCGTCGCGAAGGGAGGCCCTCGCGTCGCGTCCCTCGACTGGCTGACGATCCGGCCATGACGCTCGCCGCGCCGTGCCGGCGCCGGGGAGCCAGCCGGGGAGTCAGAAGAAACGCGCCTCTGGATATCGACCCGACGGCCCGTCCAACAGGCCGTTGTCGTCCCGGCCGCGCAGCCAGCGGTCGAAGAAGGCGGCGAGGTAGGCGCGTTCGGCGGCGATCGCATGCCTCGGCAGGATCGTGCCGATGTTCTCGACGACGGTCTTCCGCGGGAGTCCCAGCCGACGGGCGATCTGCGGGACGAGCGCCTCTGCGTCGGTGTACGTCGCGTGTTCCGCACCTCGCAGGCTCAGGCCCCGATGCCAGCCGCGACTGTGCCGCCACAGCGCGTCCCAGGACGGCACCGTGCTCAGGTCGTTGCCGTCCTTGCCGATCAGCAGGAAGGGGCGGTCGACGCCGTCGGTGGCAACGGTGGAGAGGTTGCCGGCGGTGTCGTCGTCCTGGACGTACGCGAGAACCCCGTCGAGATCGGCCGCCGCCGCGATGCGCGGATCGTCGTGCATGGCCTGCAAGGCGGTGAAGCCACCTGCCGACTGGCCGAACATGCCGATGCGGCCGAGGTCCAGCATGCCGCGCAGCGCCCTGGGGAGCGCACAGGGCAGTTCGTCGACGACGAAGCGGATGTCGGCCACCCGTACGGCGAGCGTCTTCTGCAACAGCGCCTTGATGCGCCCGGGGTCCGGGTACGCCTTGTCGAACTCCGCCGGCAGCACGGAGCTTTCGACACGGCCGCCGGGAAACTGGACGGCAGAGGCGTCGTAGGTGTGATCGACGGTCACCACGACATACCCCCGGGAGGCGAGGTCGTCGCAGAGAGTGGTGCCCAGAGAACGCGGGTCACCGGCACCCGGCGAGTAGCAGACGACGGGGAGCGGGCCCATGCCCCGATCGACCGGGGCGCCTTCGTGGGCATGGGTGCGCGTGGCCGACCAGTCGACCCGGTCGCCGGGCACATCGGTGAAACCGTTCAAGGCGGCGAATCCGGCGGCCTCGCCCGGCAGCATCTGCGGGGCGGCCGGGTGGCCGCCGACGGCTCGCGCCGGATAACGGATGCCGATCATGAGTTCCCGGTACGGCTGCGAGGTGATCCAGGGATCGGTCCGCGACGCATCGACCAGCCGCAGCGAGACCGTCCCCACCGGGTGCGGTCCGCTGGGCGCGGGCAACGACAGCCGCACCGGCCCGGCCTTGCGCGACGCGGCGGAAGCGGCGGAAGCGGCACGTGCCGGGACGGCGGACACGGCGACGGCGGCAGCGGCCGACAGGATGACAGAGCGGCGGGTCTGCATGACTGAACCCCTTTGGTCTGTACGTGTTCTGCTGTCTGTACGGGTTGAGCGATCACGTACAGACTCGCGGCCCGACCTGGCCGCCCACCATCCGGCAAACCGGTCGACGCTTCTGGGGGATTGCCCCCACCGCCTCCATCCCGGGGTGGAGACCGCTCCATCGACCCGTGGGTGGTGGTGATCCACTACTCCTCGGAGCACGCTGGAGGCATGGCCCCTCTCCGCTCGGCACTTGTCGCTCTCACCGGCGTCTGCTTCCTGGTCTTTGTCGTGGCCTGGATCGCGGGTGCCGTCCACTTCGGCGCGAAGGGCCAGGCGGGCCTGCACGGCTGGGTGCGTGGACTGCGTCGCACATTGCCTCACCGGGTCCTGCTGATCGCAGGCGTCTACGTCCTCTTCACGCTGGTCGGACACTCCGGGGGCTTCTGGCGCCATCTCCGGTACTGGCAGCCCGAGCTCGCGCTTTTGGGCGGGCTGCTCGCCGTCGCCTCCACCGCTTTGCTGCTGTGGGCCCGCTGGATCCTGGGCACGATGTGGTCCAGCGTCCCGACGGTCCAGGAGCACCACGAACTGCGCACGGACGGCCCCTACCGGCTCGTCCGCCACCCCAACTGCACGGGACTGCTCGGCCTGATCCTCGGCGCCACGTCGGCCTGCGGATTCGGCGTCTGGACAGCGTTCCTGGCGGTCGCCGTCCCATGGCTGCTGCGCCGGGCACACGTCGAGGACGGGCTCATGGCGCACCAGCTCGGCGCGTCCTACGACTCCTACCGCGCCCGGGTCCCGGCCCTGATCCCAAGACTGCGCCCCACCCGGGCGGGCCCCGCCCGGTCGGCCATGAGCAGCAGTAGCCGCGTTGGCCCGGTTCGGTGGGGCGGCGGATTGCTCAGCCGCCCCACGCCGGGGCCTGGTGCCCCTCGCCCCGAGGTGTCAGAAGGCGTGGAACTGCGGGCCGTAGTTGCCCGGTGCGTCGGGGATCGGGCGTTCCATCAGCTCCACCGCGGGCGTCTCCAGCCCGCGCATGATGTGGATGGCCGCGTGGAGGGAGCGGTGGCCGCCGCCGGCCCAGGCCGTCTCAAGGGTGTGGAGGAGGCTGTTGTAGGTGGTGTCGAAGCTCTCCAGGAGCCGCCGCACCTCTCCCGGCGGGTTGGGCCAGCCGCCTTCCGGAACCGGTGCCATGGGGCGGGTGTCGGGGAAGGGCACGGGCGCGCCGTTGAACTCCCAGTCGCCGTCGTTGTCGCGCAGCCGTCGGCCGTGGTAGATCTCGCCGAACGCGTAGTAGTGCGCCGGGTAGTCGTCGTCGAAGGCCGTGGCGGGAGAACTGGAGGTGCCCTCGCCCTGCTCCTTGATGATCTCGATGGCGCGCTCGACGTCGTCGGGAGTCTCCACCGGCTCCAGCACGTCGGAGCCGATGCGCGTGGACAGCTGTCCGCGCGCCGACAGTTCCGGCGCCACACTCCGGAACGTCTTGAGGATGCCGCTGTAGAAGGTGCCGACGGTCGGCGAGGTGTCCACCCTCCGGGCGAGCGGACGGTGCGGGGCTTCGATGCCCATCATCACGTCGTGCACGTACGTCTTGGTCAGGCCCGACAGATAGACGGTCAGCCCGGCGTGCACACCGCCGGGCAGCGGGCCGGGGTAGGTGGGCGCGGCTTCCCTGATCCGCGGCTGCCCGCCGACGGCCACGAGCAGGTTGCAGACCACGCCCAGGTGGAACATCTCGTCGCCGACGATGCGCCGGATCAGCCGCGCGGCCTCGCTGCCGCGATCTCTGATGGACCACCAGCCGCACAAGTAGGGCGGGATGGTGGCGAGTTCGAGCGCCACGGCGACCTGGAGGGCCGATCTGAGCCAGTCGTCCCGGCGGCTCTCCTCGGGCACGGCCAGCAGACGCGCCACCGACTGTTGGCCGAGCGCGGCAGCCGGCCCGCTCGCCGACTGCACTGCTGCCTGCACCGGCCCGGCGGCCGTCACCGGCGCACCGGCCGCCAAGGCAGCCGACGCCAGGAAGCTCCTGCGCTTGAACGGGGCAACCGTCGGCCTGTCCGAATCATCCCTCGTACCAGTCAATTTCGCCTCAGCTCATAGCAATGGCCCCGCCACGTCTTCGGACGAACGGGACCTTTCCGACAGTTGTGGAAGCTAGCAGCCATGACCGCCGTTCCTGGCGCGCACGGGCCCGGGCGACGTATCGACCACCCTGTCAGTCCAGCGGGTGAGGACCGCCGGGCCACCGGCGAAGGGGCCGAGGGCGGGGTGCCATAGGAACTCCCTATAGCGCCTGCTGACATTTCGTCTTTGCCCCTGATTCCTTTCCGCACCTACCGTGAAACAGCTCGACGAGGTGCTCACACGCGAATTCTCCGAAGATTCGCGCAGTGCGCACGCCGATGATTCTTCCGTCGAGCGGACGAACACGCGATGGAGAGGACCGGTGGCATGAGCGCGATCGAGAATGGATCGGGAACGCGTGAACTCGCGGGAAAGCGGGCCCTGGTCACAGGTGGGTCCCGCGGGATCGGCGCGGCCGTTGTGCGCCAACTCCTGGACGCCGGCGCCGAAGTGCTCACGACCGCCAGGTCGGAGACGAGCACGGTGCCGGAGGGAGCCACCTTCGTGGACGCCGACGTGCGGACACGGGCAGGAGCGGAGGCGCTCGCCGCGGCCGCGCTGAAAGCGCTGGGCGGGGTGGACATCCTGGTCCACAACGCGGGCGGGGCGCGACCTCACCAAGACGCCTCGGCCATCCCCGAGGAGGAATGGCAGGACGCGCTGGACCTCAACTACCTCGCGTCGGTGCGCCTGGACTCGCTGCTGGTGCCGGGTATGCGGGAACGCCGTTCGGGGATGATCGTGCACATCTCCTCGGCCGCGGTCCTCACACCGGTGGGACAGTTCCTGCACTACACGGCGGCGAAGGCGGCGCTGGAGAACTACAGCCGGGGAATGGCCTCGGAGCTGGCTCCGTTCGGAATCCGGGTCAACACCGTGAGTCCGGGCCGAACCGCCACCCCCGGCGGCGAAGCAACACGGGAGCAGTGGGCGAATCTGAACGCGGCGCCGGGCCGGACCAACGCCGGCGACACTCCGCCGCTGGGGCGCGACGGCCGGCCCGACGACATCGCCGACGCGGTGCTGTTCCTCGCGTCCGACCGGGCGAGCTGGCTGACGGGGAGCAACCTCATTGTGGACGGCGGCGAATTCCCCAGAGGGTGACGCCGATGCGCCGACGGAATTCCCGAACGCGACTTTCGGAAAAAGGGAATTCGGTGGCGCACGCTTCGCCTCCCTCCCACCCTTCAGGACACCGGTGAGAAGGAAGCGGACTCGGACCAGCTTTCCGCACGCAGGAGTTCGAGCAGGGCCGTTTCCGCCGGGCCCGCGCCTTGCCGGACGACGGCGATGACGGGCTGGGACACGGCCGGGAACACCGGGCGAACGAGGTGCTCGTGACCGTGGGGCACGGCGGAGGCCGGAACGAGCGTCATCCCCAGCCCTTGGGCCGCCCAGCGCACAGCCGTCGCCGTCTGGGACACACGGGCGGCCGTGGTCGGGGTCAGACCGTTGTCCCGCAGCACGTTCAGCAGCACGCCGTCCAGCGCGCTGTCGCGGTCGAACCGCACCCACGGCTCCCCCTCCAGTTCGCGCAACTCGACCCGGTCCGCGGCCAGTTGCCGATGCCCGGCGCCCAGCACCACGACGAACTCCTCGTCGCCGAGGTGATGGGCGTGGGCGGGGCTCCGCTCGCACGCCGCCATCAGGGCGAGATCCAGCACGCCCCGGCGGCACAGCCGATCCAGCTCGGCGGAGCTCGGCTCCTCGAAGACAGTGACCTCCAGCCGCGGGAAGCGACGACGCAGCGTGCCGAGCGCGCCCGGCAGTTGCCGTGTGCCAAAGCCCATCTGCGCCGAGACGACCAGCTCGCCCACCAGCTCGTCGGCACCGGCCCGCGCCGTCGCCCTCGCCCGCCGCGAGGCGCTCACCGCGACCTCCGCCTCCCGCAGGAACGCCCGGCCGACCACGGTGGGCACCAGCCCGGTCGGGGTGCGGGCGAACAGTTCCACGCCGAGTTCCCGCTCCAGGCCGCGGATCTGCTGGGACACCGACGGCTGAGCGACACGCAGCAGTTCCGCCGCTGCCGTCACCGAGCCCTCCTCGGCGACGGCCAGGGCGTACTCGTACTGGCGAAGGCTCATCGGCTCCCGTCCCCTCCCTGCGGTCCGACCCCGTGCTGATCGTCGTAAGCAACCCGGTTCCGCCGGCGAAGATTCCCCCGGGCAAGGCCGGAGCCGATCTGCTCCTGTCCGCGGGCTGTGCGGCGACCACCAGCGGAACCGGTATGAGGGCCGGTCAGAGCGGAACCGGCATGACTGCGCAGGGCACCGGTTCGGCGTGCGCCGGGTCGAGGGCGTTGAGGACGAGCCGGTTCACGTTGGGGTCGTAGGTGCTGCCGACATGACCCGTGAGGTCCAGCGGACATACGTTCTGCAGCAGGATGTTGTGCACGGTCGCGCCGGATCCGGCCTTGAGGAACTGGTTGGTGTACGGGGTCACGACCAGGTCGGTGCGGCTGACGATGGTGGTGTAGGTGACGCCGGGCTCGGTGTCTCCGTTGGCGTACAGCTGCCGGAGCACCGGGGAGCCGATGGTCTGATCCTTGGCCGCGGGGCTGTCCAGGCCGAGCGGCTTGCCCACCTTCCCCGCCACGTCCAGTCCCGTGTTGACCAGGTTGGCCAGGCCGGATGCGTTGGTGCCGTGATTGCTGGGGTTGATGCCCACCAGATGGTGCACCTTCGCGGCGCCGTTCTCGAAGCGCAGGTACCACTCGGGCGTCACTCCGCCGCCCTGGCTGTGTCCGACCAGGTCGACCTTCGACGCACCCGTGGCGGCCAGCACCTTGCCGACGTAGGCGGCGAGTTGTTTGGCCGAGTCGGGGATGTGGCGGGTCGCCTTCATCAGGGCGTGCGGTGTGCTCTCGCCGTAGTTGAGGGCGAAGACGCAGTAACCGGCGTTCTTCAGCACCGGGGCGAGTCCGCTCCAGCTGTCGAAGGCGTTCGCGAAGGTGCCGTGGACCAGCACCACCGGGTAGGGGTGCGCGGCGGACGGCTTGCAGGTGAAGTCGTTGGTGCCGGCGGGCGAGCGGTCGGGGTCGGGCACCGAGGCGAGCGCGGCCAGGCCTGTGCTGACCGCCCCCAGGTACCCGAACTGGTCGGCCTGGTCGGCGCGCAGGGCTGATGGGGCCTCGGCGGCGACGGGCCGCGGTCTGAGGGGTGCGGCTGCTGCGGCGGGGACGGCAGCGGCCAGACAGGCCGCCGCTGCCAGGGCGGTCCCTGCGGACTTGAGGATTCGGCGCATCATCGTGCGCACCTCCTGGTGACGGGTCGTCAGCGGGCTCGGAGCGGGCCCAGCTTGGACAGCTGTCACGCCGTGCTCGCGCACGGCACGCCACGTGCGCCCGTTCGGCGCACGCGCGGTCAGCCGGGCGAGCGGACGGCCCCGGCCACCGGAGGAGGCGGAGATGAGGGGGAGACGAGAGCAGGCGCGATGCCGTGCTTGGGAGGTGCTGCACCGGGGTCTCGTCGCGGACTGACGGCCCGAATGCCGGCCAGGTGCCGGGCACGCACGCCACCTTGGCGTCGGCGCGCGTGCCCGCCCGGGGACGAGCGGGGTGGATGGGCACCCCGCGTGTCCCCGCCTGCTACGCGGTGGCAGGCAGTACGTGGTCTCCGATCTTGTCGGTGCTCAGGCACAGGGAGCAGACCACCGCGTCGTGGGTGGCGCAGGCGGTCACGTCGGGCCGCTCGTAGGGCTGCTGGCAGACGTGGCAGTCGTACGTCGTGGCGCTGGGGTTGCCCTCCGCGTCGAGCAGCGGCTCCTCGATGCCGTCGTCGGCGCGGCGGAGGTAGTACCTGCCCTTGGTGACGACGGCCATCAGCGGGGTGAGGACGAAGGCGATGACGGCCGCGGCGACCGGGGAGTACGGCTGCAGGCTGTCGCCGAGTGCGTGGAAGTACATGGCGATCGAGAGGCCGGAAGCGGCCACGAAGGCGACGACACCGACCGGGTTGACCGCGTGGAGCATGCCGCGGCGGAACTCGGGCTGGAGCGGGGAGAGCTTCAGCAGGTACTTGTTGACGCCGATGTCGGTGGCCACGGTGACGACCCAGGCGATCGCACAGTTCGAGTAGAAGCCGAGGATGCTGTTGAGGAAGCTGAACATGTCGGCCTCCATCAGAGCCAGCGCGAAGCCCAGGTTGACCAGCACGAAGACCATGCGGCCGGGGTAGCGCCCGGTGACGCGGGTGAAGGAGTTGGTCCACGCCAGTGAACCGGAGTACGCGTTCGTGACGTTGATCTTGATCTGGCTGATCACGACGAGCGCCACGGCGAGCGGGACGACCATCCAGGACGGCATCATCGCGTCGAAAGCGCCGCGGAACTGCTGGATCGGCTCGGGCGCCGCCGTCGGACCGACCTTGGCGAGGATGTAGACGGCGAGAAAGACACCGATGGCCTGCTTCAGCGCGCCGAGCACCACCCAGCCGGGGCCGGCCATGACCACCGCGGTCCACCAAGTGCGCTTGCTGGCCTCGGTCTTGGGCGGCATGAAGCGCAGGTAGTCGATCTGCTCGCCGATCTGGGCGATGAGCGAGAGACAGACGCCGGCGCCCAGCAGCACGGACGCGGTGTTGACGCCGCCTTCGCCGTCGGTGCCCGTGTAGGCGAGGAAGTGGTCGACGGTGCCCGGGTCGGTGGAGATCAGGTAGACCAGCGGGGCGACCATGAGCAGCAGCCAGATCGGCGTCGTCCACACCTGGAGCTTGCTGAGCGCCTTCATACCGTAGATCACCAGCGGGATCACCATCAGGGTGGAGATGGCGTAGCCCAGCCACAGCGGCAGCCCGAGGCCGAGCTTGAGGCCCTGGGCCATGATCGAGCCTTCGAGGGCGAAGAAGATGAAGGTGAAGCTGGCGAAGATGACGCTGGTGAGGACCGACCCGTAGTAGCCGAAGCCGGAGCCGCGGGTGATCAGGTCCAGGTCGATGTTGTAGCGGGCGCCGTAGTACGCGAGCGGGAAGCCGGTGATGAAGATGACGACCGCGGCGACGGCGATGGCCAGGAGGGCGTTGCCCGTGCCGTGCGCCAGGCCGATGCCGGCGCCTATGGAGAAGTCGGCCATGTAGGCGATCCCGCCGAGCGCGGTCGTCGCCACGACCATCGGGGGCCAGCGCCGGTAACTGCGGGGCGCGAATGTCCGGGGTCGATCAGCACGGCGCAGGCTCCGAGTGCGGACAGCGCGTACACCGTGGCGATCAGGTCCGGTGGGCGACGGGTCATGACCACCGCGCGCGTGCCCCGGCCGATGCCCGCTGCGGCCAAAGCGTCCGCGGTACGCAGACATCGGGTGTACAGGCCGGCGTACGTGATCCGTTCCCGGCGCCGGCCGCGGAACGTGTCGAGGGCGACCGCGGTGGGCCGGGACCGCTGCGCCTGCGAGAGCTGCCCCAGCAGCCCGACCTGTGTGCCTGTCACGGCCGTCACCACGACGCTCCCGTCCCTTCCGTGTGCCGACCGAGGAACTCCCTTACGTACGCCGCGACTTCCTCGCGCGCGTCCTCCTGTACGAAGTGACCGGCACGCGGAAACAGATGCGCCTCGGCGGAGGGGAAGCGCCGAAGCCATTCCGCGAGGAAGCGCTGGTCGAAGACCCGGTCCCGGCCGCCCCAGCACACCAGCATGGGCAGGGACGTCAACTGCGGTGCCTCGACGGGGCCCACGTCGATCAGCGGCCACGCCGGGTCGGCGGCGGTCAGCGGAATGTCCTGGATGAAACGCAGCACCGCCAGCCGCCGGTGCAGGCCGCGATAGGGGCTCACATAGGCGCGGCGTACCGGCCGGGGCAGTGCCGAGGCGACCCCCAGACGGGAGGCGGCCACGGCGAAGGCGTTGGTGCGGTGCACCAGCCGGGCCGGTGTGCTGCCTCCGCTGCGGATCAGGCGCAGGTACCACGGCAGGCGGTAGCCCAGCGGCATCGGGAAGGCCGCGGAGTTGAGCATGACGATGCGGGCGAGCCAGTCGGGTCGCCGGCGCGCCCACGCCATGCCGATGATTCCGCCCCAGTCGTGCCCGATCAGGGTCCAGCCCCGGTCCGGCAGGCCCCGCTCGGTCACCACGTGCTCCACCAGCCGCTCCAGATCCGCCAGGCGACTGGGGGCGGTGTAGGAGTAGGCGGACTCGTCGGGGCGGTCGGAGCGGCCCATACCGATGTGGTCGGGGACGATGCACCGGTGGTCGGAACGCAGGTCCCGTACCAGGTTGCGCCACATGTAACTCCAGGTGGGATTGCCGTGCAGCATGAGCAGCGGCGCACCCGTCCCTTCGTCGAGGTAGTGCTGACGCACGCCCCCGTGTTCGAACCAGTGGGGGGGGAAGTCGTAATCGGGATAAGGGAGTTCGGCCTCGGTCAACGACACGGGGGCAGTGTCCGCTGGGGGCTCCTCCTCGCGCCGCGCGTAACTCCGAGGGATGAAGCCGCCGACCATGATCACTCCAATGGGCGCATCCGAACCGGCTCCCGTTTGCGGTGCGCCGTCCCAACTCCCTTCACTGGCCTGCACCGTCACGCCCGGAACCCGGCAGGAGAACAAACACCACTTCCATGACAGAGCCCCGCTACAGCACGATCCGTCGCGTCGCCGTCCATGTTCCCCCGGACCGTCAGACCGGCGCGGAGATCGAGGACGAGGTCCGCTCCCGACACCCCGGCCTCCGCCTGATGCCCGGGCTGCTGCGCCAGATGTACGGCTTCGAGGAGCGCCGGGTGGCGGCTGCCGATGCCTGGCCCTCCGACCTGGCGTCGGCAGCCGCCCGGAGCCTTCTCGACGAGTGCGGCCTCGGCCCCGACGCCGTGGACCTGCTCGTCTTCGCTTCCGCGAGCGAGGACATGGAGGAGCCCGCCACCGCCCACGTCGTGGCTGACAAACTCGGCGTCACGGCACCGGTCTTCGACGTCCAGAACGCCTGCAACGGCGTCCTCAACGCCCTGGAGATCGCCGACGCCCTGATCCGAGCCGGCCGCTACCACCGCGTGCTCATCGTCACCGGAGAGCGGGGCAGCATGCTCTCCCGCCTCCCGGCACGCGACCGCGACGAACTCGCCCTGCTCCTGCCCGCCCTCACTCTCGGCGATCTGGGTGCCGCGCTGCTGCTGGAGGGGAGCGACCGGCCAGGGCTGCTGGGCATCCGTTTCTCCAGCAACTCGGCCGGCTGGCGGGCGGCCACGGCGACCAACCCCTACTACTCGCCCACCAGCCCGGTGATCTCCCTCCGCTTCGACTCCCAGGCGCTCGCCGCCTCGTTCCAGGGAATGGAGAAGGACGTCATCGACGCGCTGGCCGAGTGGGGCCGCAAACCCGGCGACCTCGACCTCGTCTGCGTACACCAGGCATCCGTCCCCTTCACCGGCGCCATCCTCGACTCCACCGGCATCGCCCGCGACCGGGTCGTGGCCACCTTCCCCCGCTACGGCAACGTCGCCACCGCGAGCCTGCCCCTGCAACTCGTCGAGGCCGCACGGGAAGGCAGGTTGCACCCGGGCGCGCAGGTGGCCCTCCTCGGACTCGCCAGCGGAGCCTCCGCCGGAATCGCCCTCGTCGAGTGGCAGCCCGAGCCCGCCTGACGTCGCAGCCGCCCCCAGGGCCCGCCCCCTACGCAAGGAACACCCCATGCACACCACGACCGACACCTACGGCGTCGTCTGCGCCGCGCTCACCTCCACCTTCCGTATCCCCGAGGATGAGCTGACACCGGAAGTCACCCTGGAACAGCTTGAGTTGGACTCCCTCGCGCTGGCCGAGTTCGTCCTGGTCCTCGAAGAGAACCTCGGCGTGAAGGCCGAGGGCGAGCGCGCCAACCGGAGCACGACACTCGCCGAGGTGACCGCCTATCTCGACGAGCTGCGCGCGGCCGGGGCGGAGGCCCGGTGAGCCGGTCGAAGCAGCCGATCGCCGTCACCGGCCTCGGCCTGATCACCCCGGGAGGGCAGGGGGTCGAGGCCACCTGGGAGGCGGTGTGCGCCGGACGCTCCCTCGCCGCACCCGACGCGGCCCTGGAGGGACTGGCGGTGGACTTCTCCTGCCGTCTCCCGCTCCTGGAGGACGACATCGACCGGTGTGTCGGGCGCAAGTCCTGGCGCATGGGCCGGATCGCCAAGCTCGGTGTCCTCGCCGCCCGGGAGGCCGTACGCGATGCGGGCCTGGACCCGGCGAGGTGGCAGGGAGCCCGGGTGGCCACGATCATCGGCTGCGGCATGGGCGGTACCGAGAAGTGGGAGGAGCAGCACCTGCGGCTCGAACGGCGCGGACCCGACCAGGCCTCACCCCTCTCCATCCCCATGATCATTCCGAACCTGGTGGCCGGTGAGGTGTCCATCGACCTCCACGCCCGTGGGGTGAGCCTGGCGCCGGCCACCGCCTGCGCCTCCGGCGCCACCGCGATCTCGCTGGCCCGCGTCCTGCTCGGCGCCGGCCTGTGCGACATCGCGGTGGCAGGGGGCGTCGAAGCCGCCGTCAGCCGCCTGACCACGGCCGGCTTCTGGCGTATGGGCGCGCTGTCGGAACGGAGTCACGCGGTCGCCGAGGCGTCCCGCCCCTTCGCCGCCGACCGGGACGGCTTCGTGATGGCCGAGGGTGCCGGCGTCCTGATCCTGGAACGCGCCGAGGACGCCGCCGCCCGAGGGGCCCGCCCCCGTGCCCTGCTCGCCGGGTGCGGGAGCACCTCCGACGCACACCACCCGACCGCTCCGCCGGAGGGTGCCGAGGGAGCGGAGGCGGCTCTGCGCACCGCCCTCGACGAGGCGGACCTCGCCCCTCATGACGTGGATCACGTCAACTCCCATGGCACGTCCACCCCGATCAACGACGCCACCGAAGCCACGTTGATCGCCCGCGCCCTGCCGCACCGCCCCAGTGTCACCGCGCCCAAGGGCGTCCTCGGCCACACCCTCGGCGCCGCGGGCGCGATCGAGGCCGCCCTCACGGTCCTGACCATCCAGCACCGACGTGTACCGCCGATCGCCAACCTCCAGGCTCCCGCGCCCGAGTTCGACATCGACTGCGTCACCAAACAGCCCCGCCGCCAGGACGTACGCGCGGCCGTCAGCCATTCCTTCGGCTTCGGCGGCCACAACGTCGTCCTTGCCTTCACGGCGGCGTGATCACTGCGAAGGATCGCCGGTGTGCCCGACGAGCGGCCGGCAACGAAATCGTGTCGGCCCGGGTTGCCGGCAGGGCGCCCGCTCTCCCGGCTGCTGGGCCGCCGCCGGGGCCTGCGCGCCGCCCTCGACGGCGACACGCACACCGCCGCGGAGGACTGCGGCACACTTCCCGGCGCGGGACTCGTCCGAGGCGCGCGCCGGTTTCGGTCCGACTGCAGGGCCGTAGCAGCCGGTTGGCGGCCCTCCGGGCGGGCGTCCTTCGAGGGCGATGACGCGAGTCGGCTTGTCAGGCGCCGAGCACCGGGGTGGCAGAGGTGTCGAAGTAATGGCCCTTGTCGAGGTCTTCGAGGAGGCCGGGGTGGGTCGGCTGCCAGTCCAGCAGTTCGCGGGTCACGGTGTTCGACGCCAGGCAGTCGAGCCCGAGGAAGCCGCCCAGCCAGGAGAAGTGCTCGGCCGCGTCGTCGGGAGCCACGGACGTCACCGGCACATCGAGATGGCGGCCGATGACCTCGGCCACGTCCCTGAGCGCGACGCCTTCCTCCGCGACACCGTGCAGCACCGTCCCCGCGGGAGCCTTCTCGAACGCCAGCCGGAACAGCCGTGCCGCGTCGAGGCGGTGGACGGCCGGCCAGCGGTTGGCGCCGTCGCCGACGTGGGCGGAGACCCCCTTGGCGCGGGCTATGGCGACCAGGGTCGCCATGAAGCCGTTGTCTCCGTCGCCGTGGCAGGTCGGAGAGAGCCGCACCACGGATGAGCGCACGCCGCGCGAGGCGAGTGCGAGTACCGCCATGGCGGTGGCCGCACGCCGGGTGACCGGCGAGCCGTCGGCCGTGGCCACGTCCCGCTCGGTCGCCACCTGCCCCGGCTTGAGGCCGGCCAGGCCCGAGGCGAGGACGAAGGGGCGGTCGCTGCCCGCCAGCGCGTCCCCGAGAGCGTCGACGGCGCGGCGGTCGGCCTCGACGGCGCCCTGGAAGTCGCCGGTGAACGCTATGTCGTGCTTGAAAGCCAGGTGGATCACCCCGTCCGACGCGGCGGCGGCGCCGCCCAGGACGTCGAGGTCGTCGAGCGTGCCGCGGACCGCTTCCGCCCCGGCGGCGGTGAGTGCGGCGGCGGAGGCGTCGGAGCGGGCGAGCCCCACGACATGGTGTCCCGCGTCGATGAGTTCGGGAACGAGGGCGGAGCCGATCCAGCCGGACGCGCCGGTCACGAAAATGCGCATGGGAAAGCTCCCCGGATTGTCGATGTCAGTGACTGTCATCGAAGCTAACACGTGATGTCAGTTGCTGTCATCACGTAGGATCTGCCCATGGGTAGATGGGAGCCGAACGCGCGCGAACGTCTGGCGAAAGCGGCGTTGGAGCTCTACAGCGAGCGCGGCTACGAGCAGACGACGGTGGCGGAGATCGCCAAACTGGCCGGCCTCACCGAGCGGACCTTCTTCCGGCACTACGCCGACAAGCGCGAGGTGCTGTTCGGCGGTTCGAGCGCATTGCAGGAGCTGTTCGTGAACGCGGTCGCCGAGGCGCCCGAGGCCGCGGCGCCTATCGGTGCCATGGCGGCGGGACTCGAGGCGGTCTCCGAGGTGTTCGTGGACCGCCGCGAGTTCGCCCGGCAGCGATACGCCGTCGTCGCGGCGCACGCGGAACTCCAGGAGCGCGAGCTGATCAAGCTCGCCTCGCTGTCCGCCGCGCTCGCCGACGCACTGCGCGGACGCGGCGTCACGGAGCCGGCGGCGAGCCTGACCGCCGAAGCGGGGGTCGCCGTTTTCAAGGTCGGCTTCGAGCGCTGGATCGCGGCGGCCGAGGAACGCACCATGGCCCAGGTGGTACGGGAATCCCTGGACGAGCTCAAGTCCGTGACGGCGGGAGGCCGGTGCCCCGGCGGGCAAGGTCTGCGCGACGGGGCGAACGGTGCTCCGGCTCAATACAGCTAGCTGCTAGCTCGTGAGGACGACCAGTTGTCGGGTCGCCCGGGTCATCGCGACATAGCGGTCGACCGCGCCTTCGACACCGTCGCCGAACGCCTCCGGGTCGACGAGGACGACCAGGTCGAACTCGAGCCCCTTCGACAACTCGGGGGACAGAGACCGCACGCGGTACGTCGCCCGGAACGTGGGGTCGCCGATGACGCAGGCGATCCCCTCGGTTTCCGAGGCGAGCCAGGTGCCGAGGATGGACTCCAGATCCGCAGCGGATCCGTGCAGGACGGGGATGTTGTTGCTGCGGATGGAGGTCGGCACGTTGGCGTCCGGCAGCGCGGCCCGGATGACCGGCTTGGCCTCGGCCATGACCTCTTCCGGCGTACGGTAGTTGATGCTCAGCGAGGCCACGTCGATCCGGTCGAATCCGACCCGCTCCAGGCGCTCCTGCCACGACTCGGTGAACCCGTGCCTGGCCTGGGCGCGGTCCCCGACGATGGTGAAGCTCCGGGACGGGCAGCGCAGGAGCAGCATCTGCCACTCCGCGTCGGTCAGTTCCTGAGCCTCGTCGACGACGATGTGTGCGAACGGGCCGGCGAGCAGGTCGGGGTCGGTGTCGGGCGGCGTGTCCGCGTCGACCAGGCTGTTCTGCAGGTCCTGCCCGGTCAGCATCGACATCAGCATGCCCTGCCAGTCGTCATCGGTCCTGAGCAGGTTCTCGGTGACCTGGGCCCGGTAGGCGCGTTCGGCGGCGACCGACGCCTCGTGCCGGCGCTTGCGCAGGGACGCCCGCGAGTCGCCGAGCCGCTGCCGTGCCGCATCGAGCAGGGGCAGGTCCGACGCCGTCCACGCCCGGGCTTCCGCGCGCTGCAGCTTCCGTACGTCGTCGGGGCCGAGCCAGGGAGCGCACATCCGCAGATAGGCGGGCACCGACCACAGGTCTCCCACGACGTCGGCGGCGTCCAGCATCGGCCACGCACGGCCGAGCGCCGCGTTCAGCCCCTCGTCCCGCCGCAGCACCCTGCGGAACACGTCGGGCGGGACGTCGCCGTTGTACTTGTCTCGCAGGATCTCGACCAGCTTCTCCCAGACCTGGTCGCGCGCCTCGTTGTGCGGGGTGCCCGGTTCCGGTGCGTCGAAGGCCTCGGCCCAGTCGTTCGCGCTCAGCGGGATGTCGGTCAGGTCGACCGTGACCGTCAAGGGCTCGGTGGGCGGTTCCTCGTAGAACCTGACGGCCTTCTCGATCGCTTTCACCATGCCCGCGGACGACTTCAGGCGGGCCACGTCCGGGTCGGCCTCGACCGCCGCCGAGGCCCCTTCGGGGACGAGGTCCCGCAGGATGCAGGTCTGCACACCCTCCTCGCCGAGGCTGGGCAGGACGTCGGAGACATAGGCCAGGTAGGGACGGTGCGGACCGACGAACAGCACACCGCCGCGACGGTGGCCGAGACGCGGGTCGGCGTACAGGAGGTGGGCGGTGCGGTGCAGGGCGACGACCGTCTTGCCGGTGCCCGGGCCGCCGTCGACGACGAGGGCGCCGCGCGATCCCGCCCGGATGATGGCGTCCTGGTCCGCCTGGATGGTGGCGAGCACGTCCCGCATCCGGGACGACCGGTTGGCGCCCAGGCTGGCGACGAAGGCGGACTGGTCGTCGAGCGCGGCGTGCCCTTCGAGCCCGTCGGCGGTGAACACCTCGTCCCAGTAGTCGCTGATCCGACCGCGGGTCCAGCGATACCGGCGGCGGCTGGCCAGCCCCATCGGACTGGCGTGGGTCGCCGCGAAGAAGGGCGCAGCCGCCGGGGAACGCCAGTCGATCAGCAGCCGGCGGCCCTCGCTGTCGGTCAGGCCCAGTCGTCCGACGTACACCGGATCGGGGTCGTCCGACGGGACCATGTGCCCGAGACACAGGTCCAGGCCGAAGCGCCGCAGGGTACGCAGCCGACTGTTCAGCCGGTGGACCTCGATGTCCCGGTCCATCGCCTCCTGGCCCATACCGGCGGGCGCCCTGAGCTCGGCGTCGAGGCGGTCGGACAGTTCGGCGATCGTCTGCTCGAGGCACTGGGCGATGGCTGCGAAGTGCAACTCGTCGCGGCCGGTCAGCGTCGGGTCGGCCTTGGCGGAGAGGCGGTCGGGAAGATCGAACGCACTGGTGGTGAGGGGGTTCATGTCATCGGGTCCGATCTGAGGTCGTTTTCGCGGGATCCGGCGACGCGCACAGCCGCACCTCGGCGCCGGGTGCGCGCCTCCGCGGCGCGAGTCCCGCCCGGGGCCCGACATCACCGTGCGCCCCATGAACCGACAACAAAACACGCACTTCTTGGATCTCCCGTTTCCGCAGGTTCTGGCCTCGGCCTGCGATTCTGCGCCATGACGGGGGCCTTGCCGCAAGCCCCCCGGTGCGCTATACGTTGAGAGTGGCAAGGAGTGGAGAACTCCTTGCCTTTGCTTTTTTCACCGCCCGATACGCCTGACGTGCCCGATGCGACCGACGCGGCAGTGGCGACGGTCGCCGACCGGTTGCCGCCGGGTCGCGGTCCGCCGTCCTCGGCGACCGGGTCACTGCGGCCGGCGTAGCCCCGCGATGAGGAGTTCGACCAGTCGGCGTGCGTCGTAGTGCGGATCGCTGTCCGCGCCCACGCAGAGGTTTCCGACGCCGCGCATGAGCTCGTAGGCCTCCAGGTCTGACCCAATCTCTCCCGACTCGGCTGCCGCGTCGAGGAGTTGGGTGCACACGGGCACGAGGCGGTCGAGGAAGTAGGCGTGCAGCGTGTCGAAGCCGGCGTTGTCGGACCGAAGCACGGCGGCGAGTCCGTGCTTGGTGACCAGGAAGTCCACGAAGAGGCTGATCCATTTCCCCAGTGCGGCGTGGGGGGTCGGACCGCTCGCCAGCAGGGCGGGACCGGCCTCGGCGCAGGCGTCCACCTGGTGCCGGTAGACGGCGATGATGAGGTCCGCTCTGGTCGGGAAGTGGCGGTAGATCGTGCCCAGCCCGACACCGGCCTCGGCCGCGATGTCGCGTACCGGTGCTTCCACGCCGGACGCCACGAAGACCGCGGCGGCCGCGTCGAGCAGAGTCTCCTTGTTGCGCCGGGCGTCCGCCCGCTTGGACCGGGCGGTCTGCCCCGCGCCCTCGCCGCTGTCGTTCATCGCGCCGCTGCCTCCACTGCCTGGGCTTGTAAAGCGGAACAGTGTTCCGTATCGTTTCCGGAACGAGGTTCCGTTTGCTCATGATGCCAGAGCAGGGGGCCCGGAAACCACTTGCGCGCGCACTGTCACCGCGCACTGTCACCGCACGCACAGTCACCACGCTTCATCCGCGATGGAGGAACACAGTCATGCAGTACCGCACCTTGGGCCGCACCGGTGTGCAGGTCAGCTCGCTCGCGCTCGGCGCGATGAACTTCGGTGCGATAGGGCGCACCACACAGGGCGAGGCCACCGCCATCGTCGACGCCGCCCTCGAAGGCGGGATCAACCTCATCGACACCGCTGACATGTACAGCGGCGGCGAGTCGGAGGAGATGGTCGGCAAAGCCATCGCCGGCCGCCGCGACGACATCGTGCTGGCCACAAAGGCGAGCATGCCGATGGGCAACGAGCGCAACCACCAAGGCAGTTCACGCCGTTGGCTGGTCACCGAACTGGACAACAGCCTGCGCCGTCTCGGTGTCGACCATGTCGATCTCTACCAGATCCACCGGTGGGACCCCACCACCAGCGACGAGGAGACGCTGTCGGCCCTGACCGACCTGCAACGCGCGGGAAAGATCCGCTACTTCGGCTCCTCGACCTTCCCCGCGTACCGCATCGTGCAGGCCCAGTGGGCCGCACGCGAGCACCACCTGAGCCGTTACGTCACCGAACAGCCCAGCTACTCGATGGTGCAGCGCGGGATCGAGGCCCATGTACTGCCCGTGACCCAGGAGTACGGGCTCGGTGTGCTGGTGTGGAGCCCGCTGGCCTCCGGCTGGCTGTCGGGCGCGATTCGGGCGGGCCAGGAGATCACCACCAGTCGCTCGACGTTCATGCCGCAACGCTTCGACACCGCCGTCCCCGCCAACCGGGCCAGGCTCGATGCCGTCGAGCGGTTGGCCGAGATCGCCGACGGCGCCGGCCTGACCATGATCCAGCTCGCCCTCGGGTTCGTGACCGCGCACCCCGCCGTGACGAGCGCGCTCATCGGCCCCCGCACGACGGACCACCTCCACGCGCAACTCGCCGCCGCGGACACCGTGCTCCCCGCCGACGTACTGGACGCGATCGATGCGGTCGTCGCACCCGGCACCGACCTTGCCGCGCACGAGAAGTTCGACACTCCGCCCGCACTGCTCGACCCGTTGCTCCGGCGGCGTTGAGCGGCTGAGCGAAGGGCTGCGATCGGCGAGGCGATCGACCCGGTTTCCGGCACATCGTCCTCGGCCTCTCGGCGCCCTGTCCCGCCGACATCGCACAGTGGGTCGCCGACGAGCTCATCGGCAAGTGGGCCTGATCCTGATCCGCGCCTCAACACCCGGCAGGGGTAGGGGACTTGGTCGTCATCGTCTGTGTCGGGTGCGTGTCGACGTCGGTACCGCCAGGCTCCCGGCCCGGCCCGGCGGACTATGACGCTGAAGGCGCCGTGGTCGCACTCGGAGCAGTGACTGCGCGGTGCGAAGGCCGGGCGGGGGCGGTGGCCCAGCGCCGTCGAAGCCTTTGGCGAGGGGGCGGTAGGCGGCCGGTGCGAGCTCCGGGCTGCCGCTGGTCCGGCACGGAGGTGCGGGCGGGCCGCCACACCGGGTGGGCGCGGCGGCCGCAGGGGGACTGGCTCGTGGTTCGGGTCAGTCGGTCTGGAGCAGGCCGTGCAGCTCAGCGGTGTCGATGATGTGAGCCCGTGAGGGGAAGACTCTGTGGAGCAGGACGTTGTGGACTTCGGTGTCCGGGTCGGCGACGCCGTCGGACAGGACGTAGAGCTGGTAGTCGCGGTCGGCCGCGTCGATGACGGTGGACAGGACGGCGCCGCTGGTGCTGATGCCGGAGACGACCAGAGTGGTGATGCCGCGCTCGCGCAACTGCTGGTCGAGGTCAGTGGTGGACATGCCGCCGTAGCGGAGCTTGCGCACGATGATGTCGCCGTCCTGGGGAGCCAGAAGCTCGTGGAGGGCGGTGGCAGGGTCCTCGTGGTGCATGACGCGGTGTTGGGCCAGCGGGGCGAAGGACTTGTTGACCGCCGGGATCGCGTCCCAGTCGGCATCGGTGAAGCCGACGCGTACGTAGGCGATGGTGCCGCCGTTTGCCCGAACGTCGGCGATGGCCCCCTTCACACGACCGAGCAGCGCGTTTCGGGCCTCGCCTTCGGGCACAAAGGCCAGGATCGCGGGCTGGTAGTCCATGACGAGAAGAGCGGTGTGGGTGGGGTCAAGCGCAGGGGCAGTGCTCACGCGAGTGTTCTCCTCAAACGGTGGTGTGCCAGGTCGACGCGGACACGCACCGGCGGACCGGCTGCGGCCTGCGGGTGGCAAGTTGTGGTGCCTCATGAGTGACTGCGGGACAGTTCCGGCTCGTGCTGCGACGTCTGGTCCTGTCGGGGAAGCAGGAGCGGTGTGGTCAGGATGAGCAGTCCTGCGACTGTGAGAGCGGTGCGTGGGCTGGTGACGTCGGCGAGCAGCCCGGCGAGTGCGGTGAGGACGGCGATGGACGCCTGCTGGCCGATCGACCAGGCCGACAGGGTGCGGGCGACGAGGTGCTTGGGGGTGTGTTCGAGCCGGTATGTGGCGAGCACCGGGCTGTACAGGCTCATGTTGATGATGATTGCCAGCTCGACGGCCATCACGGTGACGAGGCCGACGATGCCGGGACGGACGAAGGCCAGGCCGATCAGCCAGATGGCGCGCAGGGTGCCGACGGTCCGGAAGACCCGGTGCCTGCCGTAGCGGGCCACGACGCGCAGGGCCAGCCGGGAGCCGATGAGTCCGCCGAGGCAGGGGGCGGCGAAGGCGAGGCCGTACTGCCAGGGCGGGAACCCGAGCTGGCGAAGCAGGAGCACGGCCAGCAGCGGCTCGGTGGCCATGATCAGACCGCCGACGAGCAGGTTGTTGAGGTAGAGCGCCCGCAGACCGGGGTGCCCCATGAGGTGCCGCCACCCGTCGAGTGGTGCGCCCGCCCGGACCGGGCTCTTGTCGGTCGTTCGCGGCGCTTCTTCCCGGCCGCGGATCGCGGTGATGCCCAGCGCGGAGAGGAGGTAGCTGAGCGCGTCGGCCACCACGGTGGTGACCGGCCCGAACAGGCCGATCGCCGCCCCGCCGAGCGGTGGCCCCACCGCGATGGAGCTCCAGTTCGTGGACTCGAACCGCGCGTTGGCGACGAGCAGGTCGTCCGGCCGCACGAGGGCCTTGAGGTAGGCGCCGCTGGCCGCGTTGAAGGCGATCTTGGCTGCGGCGACCACGGCCGAGACCACGAGCAGCTGGACGAACCTGAGCCATCCGAAGGCGTAGGCGACCGGAATCGTCGCCATGGCCGCAAACCGGGCCAAGTCCATCATGATCATGACCGGGCGCTTACGCCGGAACTCCACCCACGGCCCGAGAGGCACCGCGATCAGCGCGCCCACCGCAGGTCCCACGGCAGACAGCGCGGACACCTCAGCGGGGCTGGCATGCAAGGCCAACACGGCGATCAGCGGCAATGCCCCGAATCCCAGCCCGGATCCATACGCGCTCACCGCGTATGCCGCCCACAGCCAGCCGAACTGCCGGCCCAACGGTCTCCTGCCCATCTTGCTCAGCGCGCTCCCCTTACTGACCCATCCGAACAAACCGACGTTGACCCGTGAGAGCTAAGCGGGCTGGATAACAGCAGGTCAAACAACTGATGCACCAGCTATCCACAACCATCCGTTGTTCACTAAGGTGGGTCGGCGTGGACCTCGAAGCCGTACGTACCTTCGTCGCCGTCGCGGGAGCGGGCCAGTTTCAGAAAGCCGCCGCCGACCTGTCGATCACCCAGCAGGCTGTGTCCAAGCGCATCGCCGCGCTGGAGCGCGACCTTGGCGTGCGGCTGTTCACTCGAACGCCGCGTGGCGCCGAGCCGACCATCGACGGGCAGGCGTTCCTGCCCCACGCGCGCGACCTGCTGCGCGTCGCCGAGCGCGCGGTCGCGTCCGTGCGCACCGGCCGCCGTCCACTGCGCGTCGACATCATCGCCTCGCGCAGCGCGCAGTCGGGCCTGATGCGCGGCTTCCACCGCGTGCACCCCGACATCGACCTCGACGTGATGATGCTGTTCGACATCGAGACGGCCATCACCGCCATCCGCTCCGGTGCCATAGACGCGTCCTTCCGCGCCGTCGCCGCGCCCGGCCGACCTCTTCCCGAGGACATCGCCTCCGTCCGGGTGCTCGACGAGCCGCTCCAACTCCTCACCGGCCCCGCCCACACACTGGCGGGCGCCCGGTCCGTGACCGTCGCCCAGCTCACCGGGCACCGGATCTGGATGCCCGGCATCGCTCCCGGTACCGAGTGGGGCGCCTACTACGACGACCTCGTCGCCGAGTTCGGCCTCACCATCGAGGCGACCGGCCCCAACTTCGGCTCCGACGCGCTCCTCGACACCATCGCCGACACCCCGGCCCTGGCCACCTTCATGGGCGAGCCCACCCGCCTCATCTGGCCCGCCGACCACGGCCTGCGCCGCATCCCGGTGACCGACCCGACGCCCGTCTACCCGCACTCGCTCCTCTGGCACCGCGACAACCCCCACCCAGCGCTGGCCACCCTCCGCGCCCACCTCGCCGCCACGACGGCCGGCCACGACGCCGCCGGGACCTGGAGGCCGGGCTGGGTGATTCCGCGCTGAACGACGCCGCGGCTTCGATCACCGTGGCCGGATCGACGGACGGCGGCTCAGGGGCAGACGTGGCCATCGGCACACTCCTGATCTCCCCCGTGTGCCTCCATACCGCGAGCTGAAGGAGCGGGGCAGCATGATCCGCGGCTCCATCATCTGGCGAAACCGCCACGCTGACGACCCGCTCCTGCGCGCCGTCGTCGACAGGGCCAACCTCCCCTGAAACCGCATGGAGGCAGAGAAGATGACCACGCGGACCGACCGCGTCGACCGCGAGCTGATCCGGGCAGCGGCGCACGTCGCGGCCACACGCTGCCGGGGCGACAACCGCACCATGGCGGCTGCGGCCCGCGCCCGGGACGGCCGGATCTTCACCGCGGTGAACGCCTACCACTTCACCGGAGGCCCCTGCGCGGAGCTGGTCCTCATCGGCGCTGCTGCACCCCAGGGCGCCTATGACCTGGACACCATCGTCGCCGTGGGTGACCGCGCCCGAGGCGTCGTGCCGCCATGCGGCCGCTGCCGCCAGGTCCTTCTCGACTACTTCCCAGCCCTCAAGGTACCGGGGCAGCGGGCCGGTGTCGCACGTGGTGTCCTGAACACATGCCGGCACCTCGGCGGCGCCCTTGCCATGGCGGTCTACAGTGCGTTGATCACCAACTCGGCGCCGTGACCACCCTCGAGCCCGACCCAGAAGTGACCGTCCGGACAAAGGAAGAGCCATGACCACCATCGCCGTCATCGGAGCCGGACCGGGTCTGGGCGCCGCGGTCGCCCGCCGCTTCGGCCGTGAGGGCTTCGACGTGGCGCTCGTCTCCCGCAATCACCAGCGGACGAACGCCCTCGCCGCCGACCTGGCCGACGCCGGCGTCACGGCACGCGGCTACGCCGCCGACGTACGCGACCCGAAGTCCCTCGTGGCCGCCCTCGACGCGGTGCACACGGAGCTCGGCCCGATCGAGGTCCTGCAGTACAGCCCGGTCCCACAGGGCGACTTCATGCGTCCGGTGCTGGAGACCACCCACACCGACCTCGTCGCACCGATCGAGTTCTCCGTCTACGGGCCCGTGGCAGCCGTCCAGCAGGTGCTGCCCGGCATGCGCGCGCTGGGCCGAGGAACCGTCCTGTTCGTCAACGGCGGCAGCGCCGTCGTCCCGCACGCCGACCGGGCCGGCACGTCCATCGCCTTCGCCGCGGAGAGCGCGTACGGCCATCTTCTGCACGACACGCTGGCCGGCGAGGGCATCCACGTCGGCCAGCTGATCATCCCCGGCGCGATCATCCCCGGGCACCCCAGGAAGGATCCGGCCGTCCTCGCGGACACGCTCTGGGAGATGCACCACAACCGGCACGGCTTCCGGCACTTCGCCGACGACCTCGACTCCTGACGAGGGAGCCGCTACGCGTCGCGTCCGCGGGACGAGGCACCCCCTGCTGCGGTGAGAAGGCCCGCGGTCTCGGAATGGACTCCGCCGAGCGCCCAGTCGAGCGCCCAGTGGAGCGAGGGAGCGGCCCATCCCGTGGAGGAGCAGTTGCGGTGGGAGCGTGCCCGGCCGCTCCAGGCGGACGATCACGCTCTTCCTCGTCCGCGACGGGCGGGAGGGGACCGCCTGGCCCAGGCCTACCTCGCCGCCTGGAACATCCGCACCCATCTCAACAGTTCCGGCAGGCATCGCAAGCAGCCGCGCTTCTACCGCCCGATCCACCGCACCCCGCTCATCGTGCCCTTCGGCCCGGCCGACGGGCTGACCCTGCTGCCGGTGCCGGGCGGCGAGAGCGCGGTTCTCGGCAGCCGAACCTCCGTGCTGGCCAAGGCGAAGGCCCTCATGACCCCGTACATGAGGCGCCAACTCGGCTACACCGGCGCCTGAGACACCGGGTCGGCCGTGACGGTCGTGCACGCCGGGCGCCCTGGGCCGCGCCACGCCGGGTGCTGTGTCTAGGGTGCGGAGATGACCTCGCAGACGTACCTCTCCGCATTGTTCTCGCTGGACGGCCGTGTCGCCGTGGTGACCGGCGGCAGTTCCGGCATCGGGCGGGCGATCGCCGGGGCCCTCGCCCATGCCGGGGCGAGCGTCGTGGTGGTGGCGCGCAAGGAGGCGGAACTGGCCGCCACGGTGGAGGAGTTGACGGCCGACGGCTGCCGGGCGGCCTGGGTGAGCGGCGACCTCGGCACTCGCGACGGCGTGCGGGCGGCGGCCGAGAAGGCGGCCGAGGCCTTCGGGGAACCCGACATCCTCGTCAACAGCGCGGGCGTCAACCTGCGGCCGCCGATGGGGGCGTTGGGCGAGGAGGTCTGGGACACCACGATGGCGGTGAACCTGGAGGCGCCCTATCTGCTGGGACAGCGCTTCGGACCCGGCATGGCCGAACGGGGCTTCGGACGCATCATCCACATCACCTCCCAACAGGCGCACCGGGCCTTCGTCCAGAGCGGCGCCTACGGGGTGTCCAAAGGGGCGCTGGAGTCGCTGGCCCGGTCCCAGGCCGAGGCCTGGTCGCCGCACGGCGTCACCTGCAACACGCTCGTGCCCGGTTTCGTGATGACACCGCTCAACGAGCGCCTGTCGTCCGATCCCGAGAAGGTCGCGGCGCTGGCCGCCCGCACGATGGTCGGGCGCAACGGCCTGGCCGAGGACTTCGCGGGCGCAGCCGTGTTCCTGGCAAGCCGCGCCTCCGCGTACGTCACGGGGCAGGCCGTCTTCGTGGACGGCGGATTGTCCGTGCACTGACGCAACCGTGAGCCGAGCACCGCGTTCACCTCGGTCGGGTGCCTGGGTATAGTCAACAATGCGAATAAGCAATTAGTCTTCCCTTGTCGGCGTGGCGCCGGCAGGGCGAAAGGCGGACGGTGCTCGTGGCAGACAGCGGATATCTGCGATACGTCGCCCTGGGCGACAGCCAGACCGAAGGGGTCGGCGACGGCGACGACGTCCGGGGCCTGCGCGGCTGGGCGGACCGGCTCGCCGAGCACCTCGCCGAGGAGAGCCCGGGCCTGCTGTACGCCAACCTCGCCGTGCGGGGGCGGCCGGCCCGGCAGGTGCGTGCCGGGCAACTGGCGCCCGCCCTGGCACTGCGGCCCGACCTCGCCACGGTCGTCGCCGGCCTCAATGACGTGCTGCGACCCCGGTTCGACGCGGACGAGGTCGCCGGTCACCTGGAGGCCATGTTCGCCGCGCTCACCGGGCAGGGCGCTCGCGTCGCGACGCTCACCTTCCCCGACATCGGCCGGATCGCCCCTTCGGCCCGGCCGCTCGCACCACGCGTCGTCGCGCTGAACGCCCGCATCCGGGAGGCGGCCCAGCGGCACGGTGTCGTGGTGGTCGACTCGGCGCCCCACCCGGCGGTGACCGACGGCCGGATGTGGAGCGCAGACCGGCTGCACGCCAGCCCGCGCGGCCACGCCCTCATCGCGGCCGCGGTCGCCCACGCCCTGGACCTGCCGGGCAGCGACGACAGCTGGACGCGACCCCTGCCTCCCGACGCGACGGCGCGCACCGGCCTGCGAGTCGTCGGTGCCGAACTGCGCTGGGTCGGTGGCTTCCTGGGCCCCTGGGTCGTGCGGCGGGTACGCGGCCGCTCGTCCGGCGACGGGCGCCAGGCCAAGCGGCCCGCGTTGCTGCCGGTGACCGCGTTCACTGGCCTTGATAGTCGCCCTCTTGACTAATCAACAAGCTGATAAATTGGGCGAATGGCTCTGCGTAACGCGGTGATGGCCGCGCTTCTGGAGGGCGAGGCCTCCGGATACGACCTCGCGAAAGGCTTCGAGGCCTCGGTCGCCAACTTCTGGATGGCCACCCCCCAGCAGCTCTATCGCGAGCTGGAGCGCATGGAGAGCGAGGGGCTCGTCTCCGCCCGGGTCGTCCAGCAGGAGCGCCGCCCCAACAAGCGGCTCTTCTCGCTCACCGAGACCGGCCTCCGGGTGCTGCGCGACTACGTCGGCGAGACCCCGGTCAAACCGCTGGCCCTGCGCGACGAGCTGATGGTCAAGGTCCAGTGCGTCGACATCGGAGACATCGCGGAGTTCGACGCCGTACGGGCCGCGGTCGCCGAGCGCCACGAGCGGGCCACCGCCAAGCTGGCCCGCTACCGGCGCATGCAGGAGCGCATGCTGGACGGCCGCAGCGAGGAGGACTACCTCGCCACTGCCGAGCGCATCGGTCCCTACCTCACCCTGCTGGGCGGGATCGCCCTGGAGCAGGCGAACCTCCAGTGGGGCGAGACGGTCCTCGATCGGCTCGAACGGCGTTCCTCGGCACGCGGCGGCCCGGCGGTGGACCGGCCCGTCTCCGCCGATGACCTCTTGACCGGTTGACCTCTTGACCGGATTGTGTGCAACTTGCGCAGCTACGCCAGGACGGCATGACGCAGCTGTCCTGGCATCGCACCTCGCAGGGGATGATGCGCTACCTGCGCCGCGTCTGCGGTGTCCGGATCGTCGCACTCACCGATCTCGGTGACGGCATGCCGGCGGCGGTGCGCGAACCCGGATGACGTACCACCGCCCAGACGGTCTTGCCCTGCCGCCCCCGGGGCCGTACTCCCCAGGTCTGGGCGAGCTGGTCGACGAGATGCAGACCGCGCCCCTTCTCGTCGTCCGCCGTCGGCACCTCGTGCAGGACGGGCTGCGCGGAACTCTCGTCGGAGACGGCTATGAAGCAGGAGCCGTCGGCCCGCGCCGTCACCGCCATCTCGAACTCGCGCTCAAGGATGGGCCCGTGACGGACGACGTTGGCCGCCAGCTCGGAGGCCAGCAGGACGACCCTCTCCGTCATGTCCTCACCCGTGCCGTACCCCCAGGCGGCCAGATGTTGCCGCACCTGGTACCGGGCAAAGCCGACCGAAGCCGGATGGCGGGGAAGCCGGAACGTCTCCCGTCTCAGCACACGCATCCCTCCCGAATGACACAGAAAACACTCGACACTGGAAGAAGCGCACAGTGGCAGATGTTTGTCACGCCGCACACGATGCGCGGCTGGATCTGGCCATATCTGGACCGTCGGTAACGAGGGACGGCTGCATGGCCCCGCTCGCGTCGAGGCGCCGTGACAGAAGACCGGGCCGTGTCGAGCCGTCAAGAAGCAAGCAGCTCAAGGCTGGTGTGGGTCGGGGGCCTCGGGACTCCGGGACGCGAGTACCGGTCACCGTGCCACCTCCGGGTGACCGTCCGGGCAGCTGTTCGTTCTCGGACGGAATGGCTGACGTGCGCGCTTCGGCGGGCGGCCGGCGCCTCCCCAGCGGTCGAGCCCGGCGCCCGGAACCGGAACCGGCTGCGAGGTGCCGTGCCAAAATGGGCCAGCCGTTCCTCCTGCTCAGCCGTCCCGCCGACACGTCCGCCGAGGTGGATTCGTGACCAAGCCCGCCGCCGCCCGTGAGCCGCTGCGCCGCAACTCGCGGTCGAACAGGGCACGCATCCTGGCCACGGCCCGGCAGGAGCTCGGGCGCAATCCCGACGTCACCCTGGAGGAACTCGCGCGCGCCGCAGGTGTCGTACGGCGCACGCTCTTCGGCCATTTCCCCGGCCGCGCGGCCCTGCTGGAGGCACTCACCGAAGAGGCGTCCGAGACGCTGCGGGAGGCGCTCGTGCGCGGGGCGCGGCCCGAGGAGCCGGCCGAGAGGGCGCTCGCGTACTTCGTGCTCTCCCTGTGGCCGGTGGGCGACCGCTATCGGATGCTGCTGGGGCTGGCGCGGCGTGACCTCGGTGCGGAGCGCGTGACCGAGGTGCTGGCCCCGGCCCGTGAGGTCGCCACGGCCATCCTGACGCGAGGACAGCGTGACGGCGTCTTTCACTCCCATCTGCCGCCTGCCGTGCTGAGCGCGGGACTTGAGGGGATGACGGTCGCGCTGCTGGAGGAAGTGAACACCGGGGCGCTGGAGGACGACGGGACCCGTACGGCCGTGGCCGCGCTCATCGCGGCCGGAGTGCCGCAGAAGCGGGCGACCGCGGTGGTCGAGGAGGCCGCGGCGACCGTGCCGCCCGCGGAGCCCGTCCGGGAGGCGTGAGCCCCACAGCGGTGAGGGCCCGGCAGAGGTGAGGTCCGGAGGTCCGGTTCCGAGTGATCTCATACCGGGCAGGGATCGGTTGCGGCCCGGACTTCTCGCCGTCCCGACGGCGGGGCCGCGGAAGCGTGCGACGCATGAGCCGAGACCGTCACGTCGACTTCCTGCGCGCGTGGGCGATCGTCCTGGTCGTGCTCGGCCACTGGCTGATCACCGCCCTGCTGCACGGGCCCGACGGCGAACTCACCGCGCCGGAGCTGCCGGCGCGCGTGCCCTGGATCCAGTGGTTGACCGTGCTGTTCCGGATCATGCCGCTGCTCTTCGTGCCGGAGGCCATGCGGCGGGTACACGAGCTCTTCCTTCAGCGGGGCGGGTGTGTCTGTGAGGACGCGACAGCGGTCGCCAGCCGGCCACGGCGTGAGGAGGAAGCGGGCCAGGGCGGTCGCGGCGCCGGAGGCCGGACCGCGGGTGACGGCGGCGGCGCGACGTATCGCCTTCGCCGCGTGCGCGGCGATTCCCTCCACGGGCGCGGAGCGGCCGGCGAAGTGGACGTGGACCGTGCGACGTGCGAATCCGCCGGCCTTGGCGATGTCACCGAGGGTGCGGTCGGGGGCTCCGGTGATATTTGCACATCGATGGGCAACAAACTAGTCTGCACATCGATGGGCAATTAACTCGTCCCCTAGGAGCCTCCGATGCCCTCCCTTGCCAACACCCCCGTAGAGAAGATGGCCGGGCCCTACGCGCGGCGCTGGTGGGCCCTGCTGGTCCTGTGTCTGAGCCTGCTGATCGTGGTCATGGCGAACACATCGCTGATCGTGGCGGCGCCGGCCATGACGAAGGACCTCGGTCTGAGCAGCAGCGACCTGCAGTGGGTCATCGACGGCTACACCGTCCCGTACGCGGCGCTGATGCTGCTCCTGGGCTCGATCGGCGACAAGTACAGCCGCCGCGGCGCACTCGTCGCCGGTCTGGTGATCTTCGCCGGGGGTTCCGTGATGGGCAGTCTGGTCCCTCAGACCGGCCTGGTCATCACGGCCCGGGCGATCATGGGTGTCGGTGCCGCGGTGGTGATGCCGGCCACGCTGTCACTGCTCGTCGCGATCTTCCCCAGGAGTGAGCGCGCCAAGGCCATCACGGCCTGGACCGCCACCTCCGGGCTCGCGATCGCCGTGGGCCCCCTGGTCGCCGGGTACCTGCTGGGGGACCACGCCTGGGGCTCCACCTTCCTGATCAACGTCCCCATCGCCGTCGCCGCGGTCATCGGCGCCCTGGCGCTGGTCCCGCCCTCCAGGGCGGCGACGATGGGCCGGATCGACTACGTGGGCGGTCTGCTCTCCATCGTCTCCGTCGGCAGCCTGGTCTACGCGACCATCGAGGGCCCGCACTTCGGATGGGGCGCCGGCCCGATCGCCGCCGCCGCCGTGGTCGCAGGGCTGGGCCTGGCCGCCTTCGTCGCCTGGGAGTTGCGCCACCCGCACCCCATGCTGGACGTCCGCAGGTTCCGGCTGCGTCCCTTCAGCGGCTCCATGCTGGCGGTGCTGTTCTTCTTCTTCGGCACCTTCGGCGCGATCTACTACGCCACGCAGTTCCTGCAGTTCGTCCTCGGCTACGACGCCCTGGAGACCGGGATACGGCTGCTGCCGCTGGCCGGTGCCGTCTTCGTCGGCGCCGCGATCACCGGCCGACTGACGCCGAAGCTGGGGATGAAGCCGATGGTGGCCGCCGGCATGGTGATCGGCACGTTCGGCGTCCTCCTGCTCACCCAGATCGACAAGAACTCGACGTACACCGACTTCCTGCCGACGATGGCGCTCCTCGGCTTCGCGATCGGCCTGAGCGTGTCCCCGGCCACCGACACGATCATGGGTTCCTTCCCGGAGGGCGAGTTGGGTGTCGGCGGTGGAGCCAACGACACCGCGCTGGAGCTCGGCGGCTCCCTGGGCATCGCGATCCTCGGCTCGCTGCTCGGCACCGCCTACCGCGACAAGCTGACTGAGATGATCGGCGGCCACCTCCCGGCCGCCGCGCTGGACGCCGCCAAGGACTCGGTGGGCGGCGGTCTGGCGGTCGCCGAAGAGGTCGCGAAGAACCCCAGCGGCGGGGCGCAGCAGGCGCAGGCCCTGGTCGAAGCCGTGCACGAGTCGTTCGCCCACGGCGTCGCCCGCACCAGTCTGATCGGCGGGATCATCATGGCCGCCGGAACACTGATCGTCCTCGCGGTGCTGCCCGGCCGCCGGACCGGCGAGTCCGGTACCGCGGAGCCGTCGGTGTCGGTGGAGGTGGACCGGGAGCCGGAGTTCACGGACGCCCACTAATCGCCGGGCGAACCGTGGGGCATCGGGTCCAGGGTCAAGTGATTGAAAGTTCAAACTAAAGCTCGGTAGAGTGTGCCCATGTCCACGACGCCGCGCTGGCTCAACGCCGACGAACGACGGGCCTGGCTGGCCTACGTCGACTTCTCCACCCTGCTCGCCGACCATCTGAACCGGCAGCTGCGGCGTGACGCCGGTATGACACACGCCGACTACAGCCTGCTCGCCCACCTCTCGTCCACGCCCGACGGCGTTCTCGGCATGTCCGAGCTGGCCCAACGGCTCAAGATCACCCGCAGCCGGCTCACCCACGCCGTGAGCCGGCTGCGCGAGGTCGGCCTGGTGGACCGCAGGGAGGACCCTGACGACGGCCGCGGCCAGCTCGCCGTCCTCACCGACGGAGGCAGGGCTCTGCTGGAGCGGGCGGCCCCGGGACATGTGGCCGCCGTGCGCCGGGCCGTGTTCGACGCGCTCACCCCGGAACAGGTACGGCAGTTCGCGGAGATCGGTGAAGCCATCAGCGACGCCCTGCACCGCGCCGAGAGCGCCGAGACCGACGCGGCGGTGCTGCCATGGCGGCGCCGGTAGCGACAGGCAGCAGGTAACAGGCGACAGGCCTGCGGGAACAGGCCGTTGGGGGAGCTAGGCGTGCCGGCCGAGGCCTGTGCGTGCCGGCTCGGGGCGGTGGACGCCGCGTGGCCGGTAGCCGAGGTCGTCGGAGCGGCCCAGCAGGTCGGCGAGATACCAGATGATGGCGAGCCACATCTCGGTGCCTTGAAGGCCCGGCTCGGGGCCGGGGCCCGTGGGTCCGAAGCCGAACCCCCGGCCGTCGTGCCAGCGGGGCAGGGCGGCGGCCAGCTGACGCTCGGCCCAGGCCCGGATCTCGGCCGTACGGTAGCCGTCGCCCCCGGAGCCCGCACCGAGCTGTCGGCCGCACAGCCACAAGGGGTGCGCCACGTCCAGCACGTTGCAGGCGGGTTTCGTCGAATGGTTGAAGCCGAGCAGTGACGTGTGTGCGCCGATCCGTACGCCGTCGCCCAGCACGACCGTGCCCCGCACCGTGGTGAACGGGTTCAGCGTGCAGTCCGCGCCGGTGGTCAACTCCCCGGTGACATAGGCGTGCGCGGCGATGTACGAGTCGTCGCCGAGGCGCAGCCGGTCCGGGAACACCGCCGCGGAATGGGCGACGTAGCACCGTTCGCCGATCCCGCTGTCCCCGCCGACCGCCCGCTGCCGCGACCACTGGGCGTGCCGCTGCGCCTCGTTCGCGTCCTCGGCGAACAGCCACGGGCAGTGGTCGAAATGCCGTACAGGCGCATCCTGTTGGTGATCCAGGTCCATGAGCCGAACGGTAGGCAGCCGGACGCCCGCCGGGAAGGGGCCGTAGCGGGAAGCACGACTGTCAGAGGCTCGCCGTACTCTCCGGCAGATGACACCGCACCGCATTGAAACCCGCACCCTCGAAGCCGCAGTGCGGGATGCGCGGCAGGCACACGCCGTGTACGACAACGCCCTGGAGCGGCTGCTGCACCCGCAGGCGGCGCTGAACCCGCCGTTGGCCGCCGAGGTGTGGTGCTTCGACAGCACGCTGACGCAGGTCCTGCTGGTGCGGCACCGCTGGCGGGGATGGGTGCCGCCCGGGGGCAAGGTGGACCCCGGCGAGACGCCGCGGGAAGCGGCGCGCCGGGAGCTGCAGGAGGAGACCGGCGTCCGGGCCGAGCTCCTTGAGGCGCCGGCGGCCGTCACGGTCCGCTCCTATCACCCCGACTGGTCGGCCACCGTGGGTGTGACCTTTCTCGAAGTCCTGGACCGAGGACCGAAGTTGACGCCCGAAGAGGGCCAGCCCGCGGCGTGGCTGCCGCTCGACGAGCCCTGGCAGGGCTGGTTCTGCGACGACCGGCTCCTGATGCGGCAGTGCACGGACCGGCTGCGGCGACGGGGCCATGGATCGTGAGGATCTTGACGGCATAGGTTGGGCGTCTGCCCCGTCGCGACGCCCGGCACGCTCCCCCACTGCCGCAAGGGGCGTGGAGATGGCCCCACTCGCCGCACCGGGCACAGACCCAGGTACGTCCAGTACGAGGGCCCGCACCCGGCGGCTCCTCCAGCCTGCGGCCGGGGGACCCCGGAGCACGCACGGGACGCCGCTCACTCCTTTACGGGCAGACGTTGCCTGCGGAGCACTGGATCAGCCATGACCCGTGGCCGGTTTACCGGGCCCGCTGCGGGCTACGCGGGCGACGTGCCCAAGCTCGCCGATCCAGGACCTGGGAGGAACCATGACCCGGAAAGTACGCGACGTGATGTCGTCCGGCGCGGCCGCCGTCGAGCCCATGACCACGGTGGCTCGCGCGGCCCGAGTGATGCGTGAGCAGGACGTCGGAGACGTGCTGGTGGCCTACGACGTCGATCTGTTCGGCGTGCTCACCGACCGTGACATCGTGATCCGTGCTCTCGCCGAGGGCCGCGACCCCGCCGTGACGACCGTCGGATCCGTGTGCACGCCACCGCCCGTGGCGACCCTGACGCCCGACGACACGACCGACCGGGCCATCGAGCTGATGCGCCGGCACGCCGTGCGCCGCCTCCCGGTCGTCGAGCGCGGCGGCTGTCCGGTCGGGGTGATCAGCCTCGGCGACCTGGCCGCGACGGAGAATCCGCACCCCGCGCTGACGGACATCGGCAAGGCGGCACCCAACCACTGAGGGGGGCCCACGGGGTCAATCGCCCCGGGCGTCGACCGGCGCGTGAGGGGTACGCGGGGCACCGGAGGAGGGGGCCGTCTTGGTGGGAAGGAGTGGCGACCGCGATGCAGTTCCATGACCGCGGGCAGGCCGGGCGGGAACTGGCCGAGCGGCTGCGGATCCAGCAGGAGAAGGGCGCCCTGACCGACCCCCTCGTCCTGGCGCTGCCCCGCGGAGGCGTCGCCGTGGCCCACGAGGTGGCGCGCGTGCTCGGCGCCCCGCTCGACGTGCTGGTCGTACGGAAGATCGGCGTTCCGGACCACGAGGAGTTCGGCGCCGGCGCGATCGTGGGTGAGGAGGATCCGCTCTTCGACCGGCGCACCCTCGACTACCTGGGCCTCAGCGAGACGTCGCTCGCCCCCGTGGTGAAGAGGGAACGCGAGGAGCTCCGCCGCCGCGAACACCTCTACCGGCAGGGCCGTCCCGCCCTCGATCTGAGCGGCCGGACGGTCATCGTCGTGGACGACGGGCTGGCGACCGGCTCGACGGCCCGCGCAGCCCTTCGCTGTGTACGGCGTCAGTCGCCCCGCCGCGTGGTGCTGGCCGTGCCGGTCGGCTCACCGCAGGCGGCGGAACAAATGAGCGCCGAGGCCGACGAGGTGCTCTGCCTGCACCGGCCGCCCGGCTTCACATCCGTGGGCCTGTGCTACGAGGAGTTCGGGCAGCTGACGGACGCGGACGTGCTCGCAGCGCTGCGCATGACGGCCGAACACTGAAGTGCCTGACCTGGCCGAAATGACGATGGGGACGCACCACCGGAAAGTGGCGCATCCCCGTCGACGATCACTTCGTGCCGTACGGCTCAGGGCTCAGTCCGTGCCGGACTCCATCGCGGCGCGGTCCAGCAGCGCGTCCGCCTCGGACACCTCGCCGCGGGAGGCGATCGCCTCGGCGCCGCCCTCCGGCAGCTCCGGCATGGTGCCGATCAGCCCGGTCGCGGCCGCCTGCGAGGCACCGATGGTGGGGCTGCCGGTGCCGATCAGGCCGAGACCGACGTACTGCTCCAGCTTGGCGCGGGAGTCGGCGATGTCCAGGTTGCGCATGGTGAGCTGGCCGATCCGGTCCACCGGGCCGAAGGCGGAGTCCTCGGTCCGCTCCATCGACAGCTTGTCCGGGTGGTAGCTGAACGCCGGGCCCGTCGTGTCGAGGAGCGAGTAGTCCTCACCGCGCCGCAGCCGCAGGGTCACCTCGCCGGTGACGGCCGCGCCGACCCAGCGCTGCAGCGACTCACGGATCATCAGCGCCTGCGGGTCCAGCCAGCGGCCCTCGTACATGAGGCGGCCAAGCCGCCGTCCCTCGTTGTGGTACTGGGCGAGGGTGTCCTCGTTGTGGATGGCGTTGACGAGGCGCTCGTACGCGTTGTGCAGCAGGGCCATGCCGGGCGCCTCGTAGATGCCGCGGCTCTTGGCCTCGATGATCCGGTTCTCGATCTGGTCGGACATGCCCAGGCCGTGGCGGCCGCCGATGGCGTTGGCCTCCATCACCAGATCGACGGCGCAGGCGAACTCCTTGCCGTTGATCGTCACCGGGCGGCCCTGGTCGAAGCCGATCGTCACGTCCTCCGTGACGATCTCGACCTCGGGGTCCCAGAACCGCACGCCCATGATCGGCTCAACGGTCTCGACGCCCGTGTCGAGGTGCTCCAGGGTCTTGGCCTCGTGGGTGGCGCCCCAGATGTTGGCGTCGGTGGAGTACGCCTTCTCCGTGCTGTCGCGGTAGGGCAGGCCGTGCGTGAGCAGCCACTCCGACATTTCCTTGCGGCCGCCGAGCTCGGTCACGAAGTTCGCGTCCAGCCAGGGCTTGTAGATGCGCAGGTGCGGGTTGGCGAGCAGGCCGTAGCGGTAGAACCGCTCGATGTCGTTGCCCTTGAAGGTCGAGCCGTCGCCCCAGATCTGGACGTCGTCCTCGAGCATCGCCCGCACCAGCAGCGTGCCGGTGACGGCGCGGCCGAGCGGAGTGGTGTTGAAGTAGGCGCGCCCGCCGGAGCGGATGTGGAACGCCCCGCAGGTGAGCGCCGCCAGGCCCTCCTCGACCAGTGCCGCACGGCAGTCGACCAGGCGGGCGATCTCGGCACCGTAGGTCTTCGCACGACCGGGCACCGAGGCGATGTCGGGCTCGTCGTACTGACCGATGTCGGCGGTGTAGGTGCACGGGACGGCGCCCTTGTCGCGCATCCATGCGACCGCCACGGAGGTGTCGAGACCGCCGGAGAAGGCGATGCCGACGCGTTCGCCGGCGGGAAGGGAGGTGAGGACCTTGGACATAGGAAGAGTATGCATCATCTCGCATGGTCATGCAAAGAGGGTTCCGTCAGGGTTCCTGTCCCCGAGGTGCCGCCGTTCGGGCACCATGATCGTGTGACATACGCGGTGACTGTGGACATGGACCTTCCCAAGGGCGCCCCGGAGCTCGACGTTCTTCAACGGGAGGGCGTCGTCTTCCTGCTGCGCAAGGGCCTCGATTCGATCGCGGCCATCGAGGGACCCGACGGGATGGAAGTCGATCTGGTCGACGACGTCATCGCCGTCCACCCCGGCGGCGCCCTGCTCAAGCTCTTCATCGACGCTCCGGCACTGGAATTCGCCGAGGATGCCGCGCGCGAGGTGGTCGCGGAGCTGCTGGAACGGACCGAGCCGCTCGCCGACTGGGAGATCACCCGCTGCGGGGTGGACCTGCACCCCGAACTGCTGCAGGAGAGCCTCGACGCGGCCGACGGCCCGGACGCCCCGCCGGCGGATCCCGCGGAACGCGCCCGCCGGCACGCCGCGGCCGAGCCCTCCGGCGGCACCGGCCATGTCGACGAGGCGGCCGACGCCGAGGACATGCGGCGCAGGCTCCGCGCGCTCGCGCCGAGTCTGCGGGCCTTCCCGCTCGAGTCGTTCGGCCACTCCGACGACGAGGAGCAGCGGATCGTCAGCCGTGAGGCGGCGGAAGTGGCCGCGGGTGCTCTCGTGTACGCCATCGATCTTCTGGTCGACGAACTGTTCACGGACCTCGCGGGTCTGGAGGAGGACGGCCCCACGGTCGCCGAGACCGACGCGCCGTTCATGATCCTCGACGAACTGCCCCCGCAGTTCGGGCTGCAGTACACCGTCCTGTTCGTGCGCCGTCTGACCGTCACCGCCGTGACCATGACCGGCCGCCTCACCCAGCCGGACTTCGGCCGGCCGACCTGCCTGGCCGAGGAACTGCTGCTGAAGTTCCTCGTCGCCCAGGCGGAGGCGACAGCCGATCTCTACGAGCTGCTGAGCGACGAGGTCGAGACGGCCCTCCAGGTCTTCGCCGACGGCGTGTCCGAGGACATGGACCACGAGTGGCTGTACGCCCCGGCCGTGGACGGCAGCGGCAACGGCACCGTCCAGGACTGGTTCATCCCCTTCGACGACGAGCGGTCCGTCCATCCGTATGCCGCGAACGGCGACAGCGGCGACGAGGACCTGGACTGAATCCCGTCACGCCGGGGCGGACCTAGGCTGGTGGCCGTGCACATCAGCTCCCCTTCCACACAGGACAGCGACGGCGGGCCCGGCGCGGCCGCGGCCCGGATCACCGGCCGTTCGGTGCGCAGCGAGCGCCGGTTGTCCGGTGCCCTCGCCGAAGTCGGCCTGGACGGCGGGCAGTCCGTGATCGTCAAGCGGGCGGACGCGGCCGGCGCGGTACGGGCCGAGGCGGCGGGACTGTGCTGGCTGACCGATGCCGGCACGGTCGCCGTTCCGAACGTCCATGGACACGACGCGCGTTGGCTGGTGACGGACCTGGTTCTGCCGGGCAGGCCCACGGCCCCCTCGGCGGTACGGTTCGGGCGTGGACTGGCCGCCCTGCACGCCGCGGGCGCACCGGCGTTCGGCGCGCCACCGCCCGGTGGCCCGGTCGAGGCGTACATCGGGCGCGCCCCGATGCGCAACGTTCCCGGCACCGACTGGCCGCACTGGTACGCCGAGCAGCGTGTGCTGCCGTATCTGCGCGGTGCGGTCGACCGGGGCACGATCCGCCCCGCCGAGACGGCCGCGGTCGAGCGGGTGTGCGAGCGGCTGCCCGAACTTGCGGGGCCCGCCGAACCGCCCGCCCGGCTGCACGGAGACCTGTGGAACGGCAACGTGCTCTGGGGGGCCGACGGGGAGGCCTGGCTGATCGACCCGGCCGCGCACGGCGGGCACCGGGAGACCGATCTGGCGATGCTCCACCTCTTCGGCTGTCCGCACCTGGAGCACGTACTCGACGGCTACCAGCAGGTGGCACCCCTCGCGGACGGATGGGCGGACCGGATCGCTCTGCATCAGCTGTTCCCGCTGCTGGTGCATGCCGTGCTCTTCGGCCGCGGCTTCGCCGAACAGGCCCTCACGGCGGCCCGAGTGGCCCTGGCGTGAAGTGACCGGTGAGGAAAGCGAACGGACTCGACCACGAGCGGCTCGTCACCGGCGTCGTACGCCGCGCTGCCCGCCTGGCTGCCCGTGGTGCTGGTCGGGCACAGCATGGGAGGCGTCTCGGTGAGCAGGGTCGGCAACGCCGTGCCCGAACTCCTCGCGCACATCTGCTACATGGCCGCGTTCTGGCCCAGCCGCAGCATGCCCTCCCTGAACGCCTGCGCCGCCTCGCCCGAAGGACAGCACGCCATGACTGCGCTGGACCAACTCGTCGGAGATCCCGGGAAGTTGGGCGTGCCGCGCCTCAACTGGCGTACCTCCGACCGCTCCGGGACCTCGCGGTGTTCAAGGAGATGATCTGCGCCAACCAGCCAACTACTCGGACCTCGCGTTCCTGCGGGTGCTGGAGGGCATGCAGCCGGACGAGCCGATGACCGCCTACGACAGCCGGGCCGTGGGCAGGGCGGAGACATGGGGCCGGATCCCCCGCACCTATCTGCGGTTCGGCAGGGACAGGACCGTCGCCACCCAGCTCCAGGACCGCATGATCGCGGAGGCCGACGCCCTCACCCCGGACAACCGGTTCACCGTCCGCAGCATCCCCGACGCGGGACACCTGGGCCCGAGGACCTCAGCCGTGTGACCGACATGCTGCATGGCCTGCGAGTTTAACCGCGCGGGCGCCCGGGCACGCCGAGGTGTTCACTGGACGTTCAGCCGAGCGACAGTTTGTTCGGTTCCCAGTGAGCACACTCGATTCATGGCGACTGCACAAGCAACCGACAAGAATCCCGGCGAGCTGAAAGACGTCCCCGGCTGGTTTCCGCCGCTGGACCAGACCCTGTTCACCTGGTTCCTCGAACGGCAGGAGACACGCGGCTTCGGGGGCGACCTGGTGGAGCTCGGCGCCTACATGGGCAAGAGTGCGATCCTGCTCGGTCACCACCGGCAGGACGGCGAGGAGTTCACGGTCTGCGACCTGTTCGGGGGCGAGGCACCGGACGGCGCCAACCGCGCCGAGACGGCGAAGTCGTACTCCTCGCTCACCCGGCAGGCCTTCGAACGCAACTACCTGGCCTTCCACGGCAACCTGCCCACGGTGATCGAGGCGCCCACCTCCGTGATCTCCAAGGAGGTCGGCGCCGACAGCTGCCGCTTCGTCCACATAGACGCCTCGCACCTGTACGAACACGTCCACGACGACATAGGAGCGGCCCGCGACCTGCTGCTCCCCGACGGCATCGTCGTCCTCGACGACTTCCGCTCCGAGCACACTCCCGGCGTCTCGGTCGCCACCTGGGAGGCGGTGCTCAACCGCGGACTGCGTCCCATCTGCCTGAGCACCCAGAAGCTGTACGGCACCTGGGGCGACCCGGAGCCCGTCCAGGAAGAGCTGCTGATGATGCTGAGGGACCGTACGGACATCGGTCTGAGCGTCCAGGAGGCCGCGGGCCACCGCCTGGTCCGCACCCGCGCCCACAAGGGGATGCAGTCGCCGCCCTTCCCGCACTCCCGGTACTACACGGGACCCGAACGGCCGAAGTCCTCGACGACGGCCGCTCATGCTCCCGCTGCCAAGACCCGCCGACCGCGGTCCCGGGCCCGCCGCATCGGCGTGGACCTGCTGCCCCCGATCGTCACCCGGGCGATACGACGGGCTCTCGCGTCCGGCGCCCAGGGCGCCCCCGGGCGAGCGGCA
This sequence comes from Streptomyces sp. DF42, assembly GCF_058267695.1. Classification (NCBI taxonomy): domain Bacteria; kingdom Bacillati; phylum Actinomycetota; class Actinomycetes; order Kitasatosporales; family Streptomycetaceae; genus Streptomyces; species Streptomyces sp. DF42. The sequence continues at coordinate 9,340,131 of NZ_CM177859.1, forward strand.
GCCCCTGGGCGCGCGACACGCTGAGGGGCAGCGTGACAGGCGTCGGTCGCCGGTGAAGCCGTTGGCGCAGTAGCCCCGGATCTCGTCCGCAGTGAGCGGGTGGGCCGCTTCGAGGAACCGCTCCACCCGCTGCTCGGCCCGACGTTTCGCGGCCTGGGCGGACCGTTCGACCGCGGGCTGCTTCCGAAGCTCGACGAGACGAAGGGGAAGCCCCGACAGTCGTGCCGGTCCGCGCTACTCGACCAGACTCTGGGTGCCGACCACCGAGAGCAGCTCCAGCTTCTCGGCGGCCTCGGTACCCGGTTCTGCCGAGTAGACGATGATGTGCAGGTCGTTGTTCTCCACGCGGAGTGTGTCGCAGTCCAGCGTGATCAGACCCACCTGTGGATGCTCGACCTGCTTGCGAGCAGCTTCCAGGCGGCCGACGACACCCGACTCCCACAACTCGGCGAACCGCTCGCTCTTGGCGCGCAACTCCGCGATCAGGCGCCGCAGTTGACGATCGGCCGGATACCTGGCGGCGGTCGTCCGCAGCTCGGAGACCATGCCGACCTGGAAGGCCCGCCATTCGTCCGGGGTGTGCCGCACCCGGGTCGGCCAGCCGAGGAAGTTGCGCCACACGCCGTTGCGTTCGAAACCGCGCAGACCGGACGGGTCACCCATCAGAGCCCCGTACATCGGGTTGGCCACCAGCAGCGTCATCGCCGCGTCGGACACCGCGACGGGCGTGTCCACCAGCCGGTCGAGCAGCCGCTGGACGCTGGGCGTGATGTGCCCGGGCACCATCTCGGGACCCGGTGGCACCAGCTCCGCCAGCCCGTACAGATACCCCCGCTCGTCCCCCGACAGCCGCAGCGCCCGGGCCAGCGCCTCGACGACCTGCCCGGAGGGGTTGGCCGCCCGGCCCTGTTCGAGGCGGGTGATGTAGTCGACCGAGATCCCGGCCAGCAGGGCCAGCTCCTCGCGCCGCAGACCGGCCGCGCGCCGGTGGCCGCCGGTGGGCAGCCCCGCCGCCGCCGGGGAGACCCGGTCGCGCCAGCGCCGCAGCGCCTGTCCGAGTTCCGTCGTCGTCATCCCCTCAGTGAACACCGTGGGCCGTGCCCGTGCCTGGTACCCGCAGTCCCAGGAAGAAGGGTCTCCTGGCTGATGGTGCCGCCGCGCCGGAGCCTGGAGGCATGACGACAACACTGATCACCGGAGCCAACAAGGGCATCGGCCACGAGACCGCCCGTCGACTCGTCGCCGCAGGTCACACCGTCTACGTGGGGGCCCGTGACGCCGAGCGCGGCCGCCGGGCCGCCGAGCAGCTGGGTGCGCGCTTCGTCCTCCTCGACGTCACCGACGACGCCACGGTCGAGGCCGCGGCCAAGACCGTCGAGGCCGACGGCGGCCTCGACGTACTGATCAACAACGCCGGCATCGAGACCAGGGACGAGGGCAACCGCGTGCCCACGGCCGAGACCGTGACCGCCGACCAGATGCGGAACACCTTCGAGACGAACGTCTTCGGCGTCATCCGCGTCACCCACGCCTTCCTGCCCCTGCTACGGCGTTCGGCCGCACCGGTCGTGGTCAACGTCAGCAGCGGCCTGGCCTCGCTGACGCACCTTTCCGACCCGGAACACCCCGGGCACTTCTACCCGGGCATCGCCTATCCGACGTCCAAGACCGCGGTGAACATGATCACCGTGCAGTTCGCGAAGGCGTTCCCCGGCATGCGCATCAACGCCGTCGAGCCCGGCTTCACGAAGACCGACCTGAACGGCAACACGGGTACCCAGACCGTCGAGCAGGCCGCCGAGATCATCGTGCGCATGGCCCAGGTCGCACCCGACGGCCCGACCGGCGGCTTCTTCGACGCGGGTGGTCCGCTGCCCTGGTGAGTCGGAGCTGAGCCGGCCGGGGTGCACCTGCCGCCTGGGTCGAAAGCCGCCGGAGTCGAAAGCCGACTTGGCTGAACAGCCCCGAACTGCCTAGGCCCTTGCGGGTTTTGATCTCCTCTGACAGGCAGGTCGTGGCATCACTGGCCGCTGCGCCGCAGCCGTACGCGGTACGAGTAGTGCTCGGGCAGGAAGTGGCTGATGGCCAGCTCGACGGGCTGTCCGCCCACGGTCTGGTACACGCGGTCGATGCGCAGCACTGCCCGGCCGGGTTCGCAGCCGAGGTGCTTGGCGATCTCCGGGGTTGCCTCGGCGACGGTGATGCTCTGTTCCGCCTCGGCGATCGGTTCGGGCAGCCGTTGGTCGAGCAGCCCGATGACGGTGAAGGCGCTGGGGGAGCCCGGCAGCGTCAACTCGTCGACCGCCTCCAGCAGTTGGCCGACGGCGGGCGGCAGCCAGACGCAGGTGTGGCAGAACGCCACGTCGTGGTGCAGCCGGAGGAAGGCCAGCTTGTGCACCCGGTCGGTGTTGAGGCCGAGTCGCCCCGCCGCGTCGACGTCGACCCGGCGATGCAGAGGCGTGACGACGTCCATACGGGTGTCGACGGACAGCCCCAACAGGTCGTCCACCGAGCCGAACTGCCGCAGGTACTGCTCCTCGCGGGGCGTGGCGAACGTCCCGCGTCCCGGCACCCGGTGCACCAGCCCCTCGGTGACGAGGTCCTGGAACGCCCGGCGCACGGTCTGCCGGCTCACCTCGTACGTCTCGGCGAGCTCCGCCTCCGTGGGCAGCCGGACGCCGTCGGGATAGTCGTGCCGCAGGATCGCCGTCCGCAGCTCCCGGGCGAGCCGGACGTAGGTGCTCTCCCGCTGCCGCTGCTCAGGCATCGAGACCGCCTCGGGCCACCGGCTGCGCCGCGATCACGTTCCGTTGGATCTCGTTCGTACCCTCGCCGACGATCATCAACGGTGCGTCCCGGACGTACCGCTCCACGTCGAACTCCGTCGAATAGCCGTAACCGCCGTGGATCCGTGGGGCGTTGAGCGCGATCTCCATCGCCCTCTCGGCCGCGAACAGTTTGGCCATGCCCGCCTCCATGTCATCGGAAGGGTCACCACTTCGTCTGGTCAGATGACGGCGTCGGCACGCAGCGCCTCGATGTCGCCGGGGGACAGGCCGAGGCCGGTGAGGATCGAGTCCGTGTGCTCGCCCACGTCCGGCACGGGATCCATGCGGGCGGGCACCCCCGCGAGGTCGGCCGGCGGCAGCAGCGCCTGCACCGTCGCACCGGGCACGGCCACCTCGCGCCAGCGCTCGCGGGCGGCCAGCACCGGGTGGTCCAGGAACGCGGCGACGTCGTTGACCCCCGCGCAGGCGATGCCGATCTCCTCCAGGTCCTTGAGGATCTCCTCGGCATCCGAGCGGGCGACGCGTTCGGCCACGATCGCGTTGACCTCCTCGCGGTGCACGACCCGGTCCGTGCCCGTCGCGAAGCGTGGGTCACCGGTCAACGCCGGTCGTCCCAGGAAGTCCGCGCAGAGGATGGCCCACTCGCGCTCGTTCTGGACGGAGAAGAGAACCTGCTTGCCGTCGGCCGTCGTGAAGGCGCCGTACGGTGCGATGGTCGCGTGCTGGGTGCCGAGGCGGGCGGGCTGACTGCCGCCGTACCGCGTGTAGTTCGCGGGCTGGCCCATCCACTCCGCCAGCGCCTCGAACAGGGAGACCTCGACGGGATGCGTCCGGCCGGTGGTGGCCCGTGTGTACAGGGCGGTGAGCACGCCGGTGTAGGCGTACATCCCGGCGGCGATGTCGGCGACGGAGATCCCCACGCGGGCGGTCCCGTCCGCGGTGCCGGTGAGGGAGACCAGGCCGGTCTGGCACTGCACCAGCAGGTCGTAGGACTTGCGGTCGGCCCACGGCCCGGTGGTGCCGTATCCGGAGATCGTGCACGGGATCAGCCGCGGGTGGCGCTCGGTGAGCGTGTCGACGCCGAGGCCCAGGCGGTCGGCGGCTCCCGGCGCCAGATTCTGTACGAACACGTCGGCGCCGGCGAGGAGTTGGTCCAGGATGTCCCGGCCGCGCGGGTCCTTGAAGTCCAGGGTGAGGGATTCCTTGGAGCGGTTGAGCCAGACGAAATAGCTGGAGTGGCCGTACACGCTCGTGTCGTAGCGGCGCGCGAAGTCGCCCTCGCCGGGCCGCTCCACCTTGATCACCCGAGCGCCGAGATCGGCGAGCTGCCGGGTGGCGTAGGGGGCGGCCACGGCCTGTTCCAGGCTGACCACCGTGATGCCGGACAGGGGGAGCTGATGCACCGTCATACCTCCTTGTCCGTACGGGCGGCCAAAGGCACGGCGACGGTGTTGGCCAGGGCCCGCTCCGCGAGCACCGGATCGTCCAGCGTCGCACGGTAATCGTGGGCCCATTGGGCGAGGGCGCGGGCGGCTGTCAACGGTCCCCCTGGGGTTCGCTGCCTGCTCTTCGTACGGCGGACATGTCCTCTGCGCAGATTTGTACGGCCAAATACAAGATCCTGTCAACGCCTGATCCGGCTATGTGACCTGGGTCTAATCGCGGGTGTTCTTGACGAGGTCGTCGACGAGGTCCTTGCGCGCCCGCCTCGGGCTCCGCACAATTCCGAAGCTTTGTACGTGCTCTGTTCGTGCTTTGTACGCAACAGTGCGGCCCTTGATCAGCCGGGGCAGGAGGCGGGCGGTGCCGGCGTCCCAGTACACGGTCTCCATCACGAAGTCCTCGCGCGGGGCGCCCCGGCGGCGCGTACCGGCCATCGGGGGAGGTTACCGGCTGAGGCATGTATAGCGCGCGTGCAAGTGATGTGTGATGCCGGGTCGCGCCCGCACCGTTCCGGCTGATAGACCCATGGCATGGCAGACGCAGACGACGATTCCGAGGGCTTCGCTACGGGGCAGACGGCGCTGGTCGTGCCCGTACCGGAGGCAGAAGCCTCGGTCCGGGTCTGGCGCGACCGCTTCGACCCCGCGGCCCGAGCCGGTGTCCCGGCGCACGTCACGGTCCTTTTCCCCTTCCTGCACGCGTCCCTCGTCGACGACGGGACGTGCGCCGCCCTGGACGAGGTCTTCGGGCGGCATCCGTCCTTCGACGTGCGGTTCGAGGAGTGCGGACGGTTCCCCGGGGTGCTCTATCTCGCACCCGCGCCGGCCGCTCCCTTCCGCAGGCTCACCGAGGCGGTCGTCGACCGGTGGCCGCAGGCCCCGCCGTACGGCGGGAAGTACGACCCCCACCCGCATCTGACGGTCGCCCAGGGACAGGACGACGCAGTACTGGACGAGATCGAAACGGGCCTCCGTCCAGGTCTCCCTTTCGCGGCGCGCGTGCCCACGGTCGATCTCGTGGTCTACAGCGGCACCGGCTGGCAACATCGGGCGTCCTTCGCCCTTCGGTAGCCGACCGGAACCAACCGGACGCCCGGCGTGGCGGGGGTCAGTCCGTCTCGGGGGCGGCCTTCGTGCGCACCATCACGCAGTCGAACTCGACCACCCGCCCCGTGGCCGCCTCGCGCGTCACCGGATACCTGCCCGTGATCTCGAAGCCGCCCTCCTCGTACCGCTGCAGCCGAGCCGGACGCTCGTGAACCGGCCGAGCGCCTTGTTCCGCGCCACCAGCCAGGTGTCCTTGCCGCCGCTGTCACCGCATATCCGCCCTGGTCCGTGGTGAGCAGGTCCGCCCCGGGCCCAAGAGGGGCCCGGACCCGTCCGCCGTGCTGTGAGACCACCGCGGTACCCGGTCCGAGGTCGGTCACCCGCACGCCCAGGCAGGGCATCCCCTTCAGCAGTTGTCGGTGAAGGGTCTGCATCCGGTCACCGTTCCAGAGGTGACGGGAAGCGGTCGCTCCGTTGGACGACCTTGGTCTTGACGGTGAGGAACGGTTGCCCACAGATGGCGCGCGAGGGCCGCGACCGTCAGCGTGGCGACCAGCGCGCACACGCCGGACCAGCCGAAACCGGCATACGCGCGGGCCCCCAGCCAGGACCCCGCGGTGCCGCCCAGGTAGACGCAGGTCATGTAAGCGGTGTTGAGCCGGCTGCGGACGTCGGCCCGGAGCGCGAAGATCCTCACCTGGTTGGCGACCATCCCGGACTGCATCCCCACGTCCAGCAGCAGGGTGCCGACGACCAGCGCCGTCAGCCCGGCCGCACCGCCCAGCCCGCCCAGCGCCAGGACCGGCGCCGAGACGCCGACCACAAGGAAGCAGCCGAGGTTCACCGCGTCCGGCCCCCGCCGGTCCGCCAACCGCCCCGCGGCCGGCGTGCACAGCATGGTCGCCGCGTTCACGAGCGCGAGCAGCCCCGCGGACCGCGCGCTCATGCCGTACGCCGGACCCGTGAGCAGGAGCGTCACGCCGGTCCACACCGCGGAGAAGCCTGCGAACACCGCGGCCTGGTACAGGCAGGAGCGGCGCAGCTCGGGTTCGGTGCGCAGCAGGCGCAGAGGTGCGGCGAGCAGGGCCGGATAGCGGTGCGTGACGGACGGGGAAGTCGTCGGGAGGGCGCGGGCCAGGAGGGCGGCGGCCGTCAGGGAGAGCACCGCCGACAGCACGTACGGGGCCCGCCAGCCGAGCCAGTCGCCGAGGGCGCTGCCGAACGTGCGGGAGAGCAGCATGCCGGCGATGGAACCGCTCAGCAGGGTGCCGCCGACCACCCCGCGGCGCTCGGCGGGCACCAGGCCGGACGCCAGCGGGCCCGCCAGCGGTGCGACCACTGTGCTCGCACCGACGAGGAGACTCGCGGCGGCGAGTGGCAGCAGGGCTCGTGCGCTGCTCGCGGCGAGCAGGCCGAGGCCGGTCAGCGTCAGCAGGGTGACGATCAGCCGGCGCGGGCACAACCGGTCGCCGAGCGGGACGAGCAGGAAGATCCCGGCCGCGTAGCCGAACTGCGTCGCGGTCACCACCGACGCGGCCGAACCGGGGGAGACGCCGAGGCCGTCGGCCACCAACGGGCTGATCGCCTGCGGGAAGTAGACGTTGCCCACGGCCACCCCGCAGGTCAGTGCCAGCAGCGCAAGAGGCCGTCGGTCGGCGGTACGCTGCCGGACGTCGTGTCGTTCCGTCATGCGTCGAAGTCCATGGCATCGACGGGCGGTTGCCAAAGGATGTAGCCGGAGGCTTAATGATCAGCTTCCTGCTCGACGTCGAGGACCTCGCGGACACCCGGTTCGCGATCTCGCCGCTGCGCGAGGTCATGGGCAGCCTGCGGGCCCTGCGCGCACCCGCGCTCTTCCCGCTGCACGTTCCCTGGCGCCGGTCGGTCCTGGCCCGCCTCGACCCCGCCGACGCGCGCCTGTTGACGGCCCTGGTCGGCGAGAGCCTGGCCCTGCCCGACTTCCTCACGCCACGGCCGACGACCTTCGCGCCCACGATCGAGGACCAGCTGGCCGTCGTACGCGCCACGCCCGAAGACGTCGTACGACGTGACCTGTACGCGGCACACGCACCGCGCCCCCTCCCGGACGCGCTGCGGCAGATCGCCGCCCCCGGTGCCGCACCGGTCGCCGAGCTGCTGGAGGAGACATGTGAACTCCTGCTTCGCTACTGGGAGTTGACCCTGTTGCCGCACTGGCCGCGGATGCGGCTCGTGCTGGAGGCCGACATCACCCACCGTGCCCGGCAACTGGCCACGGGCGGCGCCCGGCTCCTCTTCTCCGACCTGCACCGCAACGTGCGCTGGCAGGACGGGGTGCTGCGCGTCGACAGGATGATCGGCCGGCATCAGGTGGACGGTTCCGGGCGGGGACTGCGCCTGGTGCCGTCCCTATTCGCACACAAGCCCGCGCCTCCGCTCAGCGCCGACGAGCCCCCGATGCTGGCCTACCCGGGCCGGGGCGCCGCCACCCTGTGGGAGCCGACACCCGACCCCGACACCTCGGCGCTCTCCGCGCTGCTCGGCGCACCCCGCACGACGGTCCTGCGCCTGCTCGCCGAGCCCCTCCCCACCGTCGAGATCGCCCGCCTGCTCGGCGTGACGCCCAGCGCCGTCTCCCAGCACCTGAAGGTGTTGCACACGACCGGCCTCGTCACGCGAGCCCGCGACGGCCGCCGCGTGCTGTACCGCCGCAGTCCGCTCGGCGACCGACTGGCCGTCGGCGCCTGACCTCCAGAGGGCTCGAAGGCCCGCGTCACGGGAGACGGCGAAGGTCCCGGCGGACGGAGATGGCGAAGGTCCGGGCGGACGGTAGTGGCGAAGGTCCCGGCGGACGGAGATGCCGAAGGTCCCGGCGGACGGGGACGGCATGCGAGTGGGCGTGCACATCATGGAGTTCTACGGCGGTGCCGAGACAGCGATGCCGGCTGCACCGAGCCGGCTCTCGGCATGGTGATCCCAGGGCCGCGCCTCGGCGGTCCGGCGGCGTGGATCGAGAGCTTCGCGGCTCCGTCCGTTCAGCGGCTGGCCGGGCTGGCCGGGCTGGACTGGGGCTGCGTGGGCCGGCTGCGGGAGACGACGCGCATCCCGCGGCCGTCCACCACGCGGACCTGCAGCGAACCGCAGCCGCAACGGGTCCACACGGTGTGGCCCGTGGCGGTGCTGTGCCGGGACACCACCTGGAACGGCTCGGCAGCGTCCGGCCAGCCACAGTGCGGGCAGATGGCGCCGGTCGTGCTGATCATGGCAACTCCTCGTACGTGCTGACTGGTTGACCGTCGCGACACAGCCAGGGTGCAACCCGGGATCCGTTCACGTCCAGGTTGACTTTATGGACCTCACCTTGAAGCCTGGGCTTCATGATTGACCTGCGCCGACTGCACGTCCTGAGGGCGGTGGCCCACTACGGCACGGTCACCGCGGCCGCCCGCGCCCTGCACTTCACCACCTCCGCGGCCTCCCAGCAGATCCGCCAGCTCGCCCGAGAGCTCGGCGTCGGCCTCCTCGAACCGCAGGGCCGCGGGGTACGGCTCACCCCGGCCGCCGAGAGCCTGCTCGCGCACGCCGACGCCATCCAGGCCCTCTGGGAACAGGCCGAATTCGACCTGCGTGCCGAACATGCCCCCGCCGGACCGCTGCGCGTGAGCGGCTTCCCGGTGGCCGTCTCGGTGCTGCTCGCCCCGATGGCCGTGCGGCTGCACGAGCGTCATCCGCGGCTGTCCGTCCGCATCCAGGAGGCCGGGGTGCCGGAGAGCTTCGACCTGCTCTTCGAGGGCGAGAGCGACCTCGCCGTCGTCGAGGCCACCCCGCACAACCCGCCTCTGAGCGACGCCCGCTTCGACCAGCAGCCGCTCCTGGACGATCCGTTCGACCTTGTCGTCCCCGCCGACCACCCGTTGGCCGGGCGTGAGCGCGTCGACCTCTCCGATGCGGCGCACGAGGACTGGATCGCGCCCGTGGCGGGCAGCCCCTGTCGCCCGCACGTGATGTCCGCGTGCGGAGAGGCCGGATTCAGCCCCGGCATCCTCCATCACGCGCTGGACTGGAACGTCACCGCGCACCTGGTCGCAGGCCGGCTCGGCGTCGCGCTGATCCCCCGGCTGGCCCAGCTCACCCCGCATCTGCCGATCACCCGCGTGCCCTGCACGGGCAACCCGCACCGCAAACTGCTCACCTGCACCCGTCGCGGCGGCCGGGAACGGCCCGCGGTGGCGGCCGCCCTGCACGAACTGCGCGAACTGGCGCCGACGGCGGTGGCCTGAACTACCTGAGCGGCCCGAGTGTCCTGAGACGCAGGGGCGATGACCACGCGCCCGGGCAAGGGGGGCGGTCGGGCATGCAGAAGGGGCCGGAGCTGGTCGGCTCCGGCCCCTTTCAGCGGTCGTTCGTGCTGCTACTGCTACTGCTACTGCTGGTCAGGCGGCGGCAGCCGCGTCCGCGTGGCCGTGCAGGCGGGCGACCACCTCGGTCAGCTGCGCGGCGACCTCGGTGTCGTCGGCGGGGTGGGTCTCGGCGAAGCGGGTCAGCGAGCCGGGGATGGAGAGCTTGACGTCCTCCAGCACCTTGCCGCCGGCGATACCCACGGCCTTGCGGGTCTCGTCCTGCGCCCACACGCCGCCGAACTGGCCGAAGGCGGTACCGGCCACGGCGACCGGCTTGCCGCCGAAGGCGCCGGCGCCGTAGGGGCGGGACAGCCAGTCGATGGCGTTCTTCAGAACGGCCGGGATGGTGCCGTTGTACTCGGGGGAGAACAAGAGGAAGGCGTCGGACGCCTGCGCGGCCTCACGCAGCTTGGCGGCGGCGGCCGGGACACTGCCCTCGACGTCGATGTCCTCGTTGTAGAACGGGATCTCGGCGAGGCCCTCGAAGATCTCCACGTCCGCGCCCTCGGGAGCGAACTTGACGGCCGCCTCGGCCAGCTGGCGGTTGGTCGAACCGGCGCGAAGGCTGCCGACGAGCGCAAGGATGCGAACAGACATGCGAACTCCCAAATGCTGAAACGTTGCCGTTACGATCCGGACCAGGGTCCGTTTAGTTTCTAGCATCCTAACCGGACCGCGGTCCAGTTTTGTTCCCGATGCTTTACGCTGTCTTCATGCCTGCCGTCCTGCCGCCCTTTCCGAGGCCCGAAGAGCCCGTCGGCGAGCCCGAGTTGCTGCAGCTCGGCTCGGCCGAGGACGAGCCGTGCCTGCGTGCCGACGCCGCCCGGAACCGCGCGAAGCTGCTGGAGGCGGCCGCACGGCTGATCGCGGAGCACGGGGTGGCGGGGGTCACCATGGAAGCGGTGGCCGCCGCGGCGCAGGTGGGCAAGGGGACCGTCTTCCGGCGCTTCGGCGACCGCACCGGCCTGCTGATGGCGCTGCTCGACCATTCGTCGAGGACGCTGCAGGCCGACTTCCTCGGCGGTCCACCGCCACTGGGACCCGGGGCGCCGCCGGTCGCCCGGTTGCGGGCGTTCGGTGTGGCGCTGCTCTACCGCTCGGCGGAGCAGCTGGACCTGCAGCTGGCCGCCCAGCCGGAGCCGACCCGCCGGTTCGACCACCCGTCGATGCGGGTGCTCACCATGCACGTCACGATGCTGCTGCGGCAGATCGTGCCGAGAGCCGACTGCGACCTGCTCGCCCAGACGCTCATGGGCTATCTCGACCCCGCCCTGATCCACCACCTGACCCGGCAGCGCGGGATGTCGCTGGAGCGGCTCGAGGCGGGCTGGACCGATCTGGTCGCCCAGGTCACGGGCACGGAGCCGCCCCGCTGAACCGGGTTCAGCGCCAGGCGGCGATCCCCGGTTCAGCGCCGGGCGGCGAACGCGCCCACGAGCCCCTGCGGTGCGTCGGCGCGGAACAGCAGGACTCCGTTGCGAGCCGACTCGTCGGCGGAGCGCTCGCTGCGCGGGAACATCTTCTTCTCGTAGGCGGCCAGTGCGGCCTCGGTGTCGCCCGGGTGCGCCGTCAGGGCCAGGCCCAGTTCCGCCCCGTCGAGCAGCGCCAGATTCGCGCCCTCACCGGCGAACGGCGACATCAGATGCGCGGCGTCCCCGAGCAGGGTCACGCCCGGGACGCGCTGCCAGTGGTGTCCTACGGGCAGCGCGTGGATGCGCCGCGGGATCAGCGGGCCGTCGGCGTCGGCGACCAGTGCCCGCAGGCTCTTGTCCCAGCCCGTGAAGTGCTTGAGCACATACGCCTTGGCCGCCTCGGTGTCGGTGAGGTCGATGCCGTCCAGCCACTCCTCGGGTGCCTCCACGGCCGCGTAGACGTGCAGACTGCCGTCGGTCTCGCGGTGGGCGAGGAAACCCCGGCCCGCGCCGAGCGCGAAGAGTGACCCGCCGCCGACGACCTCGGCGGCGACGGGATGGCGCACGTCGGCGGCCCGCAGGTCCGCCTCGACGAACGACATCCCGGTGTAGGCGGGCTCGGCGTCCGAGACCAGTGGCCGGATCCGGGACCAGGCGCCATCGGCGCCCACCAGGAGGTCGGTGGTGAAGACGCTGCCGTCCGCGAGTTCCACCTGGTGCCGGCCGCCGCCCAGCGGATGCGCTCCGATGACCCGCGCGCCCCAGCGGACGGTGCCTTCGGGAAGCGAACCGAGCAGAAGGCCGCGCAGGTCGCCGCGATCGATCTCGGGGCGTCCGCCGTCTCCGCCGTCCGCCTCGTCCATGCGCACCACGGCGTCCTTGTCGAGGATCCGCATGGCCTCGCCGCCCTCATGGACGAGCGCCCGGAACTTCTCGTACAGCCCCGCGGCGCGCAGCGCCACCTGGCCGGAGTCCTCGTGGATGTCGAGCATGCCGCCCTGGGTGCGGGCGGCGGGGGAGGCGTCCAGGTCGTAGACGGCGGTTTCGACGCCGTGCACGTGCAGAACCCGGGCCAGGGTGAGGCCGCCGAGACCGGCGCCCACGATGGCTATGGGGTGGTGGGTGGTCATGCCGCACTCCCTGAAGTCGGTCGGATACGTCAGTCGGACAAGTCAGTTGGATACGGCGGTTTGCTCGATGCCCGCGATCACAGCCCGCAGGCCCCATGACAGGCGGGACTCGGGCGCGCCGGACAGCAGCTCGCCGCCCAGTGCGGCGATGCGCGGATGGGTTCGGTCCGAGATGCCGTGCAGGGCGCGGCGCAGGGCGTCCCACTCCTCCTCGGAGGCCTCCTGCGCGTGCTCCGCGGCTGTCGCGGTGGCGTGCTGCAGCAGCAGGTCCACGCCCCACGCGGCCTGCGCGGGCGGCACGCCGCCCTCGTCGAGCAGGGCCAGCAGCGCCTCGATCAGGTTCAGGTAGTGGGGGCCGCTCGGCCGGGCCGTGAGCGCGGAGCGGGCCAGGCTCGGGTGCTCGAAGAGCGTCGCGGTGTACGCGGTGAGCACCCGCTCCAGCCGATCCCGCCACGTTCCCTCGGCGGGGGCCGGACCGACCGTCCCCAGCAGCTCGTCCAGGACGGCCGCGTGCAGCTCCGCGGTGTTGCGGACGTAGACGTACAGCGAGGCCGGACCGGTGTCGAGCTCCCGCGCCAGGCGTCGCATGGTCACCTTCGCCAGTCCCTCGGCGCGCATGATCGCGACGGCCGCGTTCACGATGCCATCCCTGGTCAGGGCGGGCTTGGCCGGGCGCTCGCGGCGGCTGCGGGGAGTGTCGGTGCGGTCTGTCATGCCTCCAGGGTAACGAACATGTTCGTTGCGAACAAGTTCGTGACGAACATGTTCGCGCCTGCCCGCCTGTGGCCTCGGCCACAGGTTCTGCAAAGATGCCGTACGTCATGGTGCAGATACCGAAAACGCCCGCGCCCACCTCGTCCACGCAGCGCTCCGTGCCCACGAGCGCCGATGTGGCCCGCCTGGCCGGCGTCTCGCGCGCGACCGTCTCCTACGTCCTCAACAACACCAGTGCCGTACGGATCAGCGAGCCCACGCGCCGCCGGGTCCACGAGGCCGCGAAGGAACTCGGGTACGTGCCGCACGCGGCCGCCCGCAGCCTGCGCGCCGGGCACAGCCGTATGGTCCTGATGCCCGCCCCGGACTTCCCGATCGGCCCCCTCTACAGCCAGTTCATCAGCGAGCTGCAGTGGGCGCTGGGCCGCCTCGACTACACGGTCGTGCAGTACGGCTCGGTCGGCGTGCACGGCGACGAGGCCGCCCGAGCCTGGGCCGAACTGCGGCCCGTCGCCGTCCTGGTGCCCGGCGCGGGCCTCGGCCCGCAGGGCGTGACGGTCCTCAAGCGCTCGGGCGCCCGGGCCGTACTCACCCTCGGCTCCGGGTCCGTCGAGGGCGCCCACGCCCTGGTCATGGACCAGGAAGCCATCGGCCACTGCGCCGGCAGTCACCTCCTCGACCGCGGCCGGCGCCGCATCGGCGTCGTCGTGCCGGAGGCGGGCGGCCTGGAGTCCTTCAGCCTGCCCCGTCTCGAAGGCGTGCGCGGATCCCTGCACGGCACCGGCGCATCCGTCATCGAACTGCCCCTCGCCTACGAGGAGGAGGCGGCCGCGCGCCTCGCCGCCCGCTGGCGCGACCTCGGCCTCGACGCCGTGTTCGCGTACAACGACGAATACGCGATGCTGGTGATGAGGGCCCTGCAGGACGAGGGCGTACGCATCCCGCAGGAGGTGGCCGTGATCGGAGCCGACGACCTCATGCTCGGCCGGCTGCTGCGGCCCCGCCTGAGCACCGTCCACATCGAGCTGCCGTCCGGCCGTGACCTGGCCGAACTGGTCGACCGTGCGGTCCGCAACCCCGCCGCCGCGCCCGAGTCCCACAAGGTGCTGGGAGCCACGGTGGTCCACCGCGATTCCAGCTGACCCTCCGGGAGGTAGGCATGGCGCCCATGCGCACGACGGTCGGCATCATCGGCGGCGGCCCCGCCGGGCTCCTCCTGGCCAGGCTGCTGCACCGCACGGGCATCGACTGTGTCGTCCTGGAGGCCAGGACCCGGGAGTACGTCGAACAGCGCCAGCGTGCCGGAATGCTGGAGCAGGGCACGGTCGACGCCCTGCGCGAGGCCGGCGCCGCCGAACGCCTCGACGCGGAGGGCCTGGTCCACCAGGGCATCGAGCTGCGCTTCGACCGTGAACGCCACCACATCGACTTCCCGGCCCTCACCGGCGGCCGTACCGTCACGATCTACGCCCAGACCGAGATCGTGAAGGACCTCGTCGCCCTCCAACTGGCCGAAGGACCACCGCTGTTGTGGGAGGCGCAGGCACTCGCGGTCGAGAAGCCGGAGAGCGCCTCGCCCGTCGTACGGTTCCTGCACGAGGGCCGAGAGCAGACGCTCACCTGCGACTGGGTCATCGGCTGCGACGGCTTCCACGGCATCTCCCGCGCCACCTTCCCGGCCGAGAGCAGCCACTCGTACGAGCGCGACTACCCGTACTCCTGGCTCGGGATCCTCGCCGACGTGGCACCGTCCTGCGACGAACTGATCTACGCGCGCGGGCAGGGCGGCTTCGCCCTGCACAGCATGCGCTCCACCCGGGTCTCCCGCCTCTATCTGCAGGTCCCGGGCGGAACCGATGCCGACGACTGGCCCGACGACCGCATCTGGGACGAACTCGACGCCCGCTTCGCCGTCGACGCCGACTGGACGCTGCACCGCGGCCCGATCACCGCCAAGTCCGTTACGCCGATGCGCAGTTACGTCCACGAACCCATGCGCCACGGACGCCTGGTCCTGGCCGGCGACGCCGCCCACATCGTGCCGCCGACCGGCGCCAAGGGCCTCAACCTCGCCGTCTCGGACGTCCGCGTCCTCGCCCGCGCCTTCGCCGAACTGCACCGCTCAGGAACCGAGCAACTCCTCGACGCCTACTCCCGGACATGCCTCGCACGTGTGTGGCAGGCCACGCGTTTCTCGTACGACATGACTAGGATGTTGCACGCTCAACCAAATGGGGATGTGTTCGAGAACCGGCTGCAGTTGGCACGCCTGCGCCGGATCGCCTCATCCCGCCACGCCGCCGCCGAACTGGCCGCGAACTACACGGGACTTCCGCTGATCACCTGAGTCCCGCCAGTGACGAAACGGAGAGCCGTCATGCCGTTGCTCGAATCGAAAACCTGGCAGTCCCGCCCCCTGTCGGGAGCCGAGTACGCCGTAACGGAGCCTGCCACCGGGGACACCCTCGCCACCGTCACCCTCGCCTCCGCCGAGGATGTCGGCACGGCCGCCGAGGCCGCGCGCGCCGCCCAGGCCGAGTGGGCGCGCGTCCCGCACTTCGTCCGCGCCGGCGTCCTGCGCAGGGCCGGCGACCTGTTCACCGCGCACGCCGCCGAACTGCGCGACTGGATCGTGCGCGAGTCCGGATCCATCCCCGGCAAGGCGGACTTCGAGCTGCACGTCGCCGCCCAGGAGTGCTACGAGGCCGCCGCGCTCGCCTCCCGCCCGGCCGGACAGATCCTGCCCAGCGAGGCGCCCCGCCTGTCGTACACACGGCGGGTCCCGGTGGGCGTGGTGGGAGTGATCTCCCCGTTCAACGCGCCGGTGATCCTCTCGATCCGCTCGGTCGCCCCGGCCCTCGCCCTCGGCAACGCGGTCGTCCTGAAGCCGGACCCGCGCACGGCGGTCTGCGGCGGACTCTCCCTGGCCGCGGTCTTCGCCGAGGCCGGCCTGCCCGAGAACCTGCTGCAGGTGCTGCCGGGCGGCCCGGACGTCGGCCAGGCCCTGGTCGCCGACCCGCACGTGCCGGTCATCTCCTTCACCGGTTCCACTGCGGCGGGCCGGGCGGTCGGCGAGGCGGCCGGACGCCACCTCAAGCGCGTCCACCTCGAACTCGGCGGCAACTCCGCCCTCGTCGTGCTGGAGGACGCCGACCTCGACGCGGTGATCTCGACGGCCGCCTGGGGCTCGTTCTTCCACCAGGGCCAGATCTGCATGACGACCGGCCGGCACCTCGTCCACCAGTCGGTGTACGAGGAGTACGTCGAGAGGCTCGCGGCCAAGGCCGACGCACTCGCCGTCGGCGACCCGCACCGCGAGCAGGTCCACCTGGGCCCCATCATCGACGACGCCCAGCTCGCCAAGGTGCACGGTCTGGTGGAGGCCAGCACGTCCCGCGGTGCCACCCTGGCCGCGGGCGGTACCCACGAGCGGCGCTTCTACCGGCCGACGGTCCTGGCGGGCGTCGACGACAGCACTCCGGCCTACGCCGAGGAGGTCTTCGGCCCGGTCGCTCCCGTACGCTCCTTCGCCACCGTCGACGAGGCGGCGGCCCTGGCGGCCCACGGCGAGTACGGCCTCTCCCTGGGCATCGTCACCCGTGACACGGCCCGCGGTCTCGACCTCGCCGAGCGCATCCCGACCGGCATCGTCCACATCAACGACCAGACGGTGAACGACGAGGCCGTGGCCCCCTTCGGCGGCATCGCCGCATCCGGCACCGGCGCCCGCTTCGGCGGCGAGGCCAACCTTGAGGCCTTCACCGACGTGCGCTGGACGACGGTGCGTGGGGACGTGGCGCCGTATCCGTTCTAGGACTGCCCTGTTGGCGCTCTGACAGTGCTCCGGTGGTGCGTAGTGCGCAGTGCCCTACTGGCCGTTCTGGTCGGCCTGGGCCTGCTGCTCCGCGACCGCCTTGCGGACCTCGTCCATGTCCAGCTTGCGCGCCTGCCCGATGACGTCCGTCAGGGCGGCCTCGGGCAGGGCGCCCGGCTGCGCGAACACGGCGACCTGGTCACGGACGATCATCAGCGTCGGGATCGACTGGATACCGAAGGCCGCGGCCAGCTCCGGCTGCGCCTCGGTGTCGATCTTGCCGAACACCAGGTCCGGGTTCTCCTCGGCCGCCTTCTCGTACACAGGTGCGAACTGACGGCACGGCCCGCACCACGACGCCCAGAAGTCGATCAGGACGAACTCGTTGTCCGTGACCGTCTGGTCGAAATTCTCCTTGGTGAGCTCCACGGTGCTGCTCATGACCTGAAATCCCTCTTCCTGCTGTCGGGCGAAGCCGTCGGCACAACACGGCCGGCCGGTCACGTATTCCGCGCCCCTACCCGTGTGGCCTGAGCGCACACCACCCACCAGACTGGGCCCATGACGGATACGGAAACCATCGCGTACGACGTCGTGGTGCTCGGGGCCGGGCCCGTGGGCGAGAACGTGGCCGACCGCACGCGTGCGGCAGGCCTGTCCACCGCGGTCGTGGAGAGCGAACTGGTCGGCGGCGAGTGCTCCTACTGGGCCTGCGTCCCCAGCAAGGCGCTGTTGCGCCCTGCCATCGCCCGCGCGGAAGCCCGCCGGGTGCCCGGCCTGCGACAGTCGGTGCAGGGCCCCCTCGACGCCGCCGCGGTCCTCGCGCACCGCAACTACTACACCTCCGACTGGCACGACGACGGCGCTGCCGGGTGGCTGGAGGGCATCGGGGCCGACCTCCACCGCGGCCGGGGCCGCCTGACCGGCCCGCGCACGGTGACCGTCACCGGCTCGGACGGCGGGCGACGCGTTCTCACCGCCCGACACGCGGTCGCCGTCTGCACGGGCACCGACGCCGTACTGCCCGACCTGCCGGGCCTGGCCGACGTCAAGCCATGGACCAGCAGAAACGCGACGAGTGCGCAGGAAGTGCCGGGCCGTCTCGTCGTGGTCGGCGGGGGAGTCGTCGCCACCGAGATGGCCACCGCCTGGCAGGCCCTCGGCTCGCAGGTCACCGTCCTGGTCCGGGGCAAGGGCCTGCTCAACCGCATGGAGCCCTTTGCCGGTGAACTGGTCGCCGAGGCTCTCACCGAGGCCGGCGCGGACATCCGCACCGGTACGTCGGTCGAGTCGGTCGCCCGCGAGAACGGCACGGTCGTCGTCGTGACCGGCGACGGCGAGCGCATCGAGGCCGATGAGATCCTCTTCGCCACCGGCCGCCGTCCGCGCACCGACGACATCGGCCTGGACACGGTCGGCCTGGAACCGGGAGGCTGGCTGCCCGTCGACGACAGCATGCTGGTGAACGGAAGCGACTGGCTGTACGCGTGCGGCGACGTCAACCACCGCGCGCTCCTCACCCACCAGGGCAAGTACCAGGCGCGCATCGCGGGCGCCGCCATCGCCGCCCGCGCTTCCGGCGTACCGATCCTGGAGTCGGACCCCTGGGGCGCCCACACCGCCACCGCCGACCACCACGCCGTCCCCCAGGTCGTCTTCACCGACCCGGAGGCGGCGGCCGTGGGCCTCTCCCTCGCGGAGGCGGAACAGGCCGGGTACCGGGTACGGGCCGTGGACGTCGAGATGTCCTCGGCGGCCGGCGCGGGACTGTACGCCGACGGCTACCGAGGCCGCGCCCGCATGATCGTCGACCTGAACGAGGAGATCCTGCGCGGAGTCACCTTCGTCGGACCCGGCGTCGGTGAGCTCATCCACTCGGCGACGGTCGCCGTGGCCGGCCAGGTCCCGATCGGCCGGCTGTGGCACGCGGTGCCGTCGTTCCCGACGATCAGCGAGGTGTGGCTGCGCCTGCTGGAGGCCTATCGCGACAACTGACGTCCGCGGAGAGCGGGGGCGCGGCGAGGGAGGGGGGAAGGTGAGGGCGCTGCGATGAGCGCCCTCGATTCGCTGCAAAGCGCCCCTGATTCACGGCAGTTCGAAGCCGAGTGCCTTCGCCGCCTCCTCCGGCGTCGACTGCGTCCAGCGCTCCGCCATCGATGCGTTGGAGGACAGCGAGCGAAGTTCCGCGCGGTCGAGGTACAGCATCCCGTCGAGGTGGTCGGTCTCGTGCTGCACGATCCGCGCGGGCCAGCCGGTGAACACCTCGTCCAGCGCACGCCCTTGCTCGTCCTCGCCCGTCAGCCGCACCTGGGCGTGCCGTGCCACCACGGCCTGCCAGCCCGGCACGCTCAGGCAGCCCTCGAAGAAGGCGGCCCGCTGCGAACCGACGGGCTCGTACGACGGGTTGACCAGGACCCGAAACGGCTGGGGCACCCGGCCGCGGGTCAGCCGTACCTCGTCCGGCACCGGCGCCGGGTCCTCGATCACCGCGATCCGCAGCTCCACGCCGACCTGCGGCGCGGCGACTCCGACGCCGGGCGCCGCATGCATGGTGACGCGCAGGGCCTCCACGAAGCGGGCGAGCAGGGCCGGGTCGAGCTGACCGTCGAATCGCTCGGCGCCTCGCCGTAGCACCGGGTCGCCGGCCGCGACGATGGGCAGCGGCCCTTCGGCGGCGAGGAGTTCCTCGACCCGCTCGGCAAGGGGCGCGTGGTCACGGGCAGTTGCCATCGGTCCAGCATGCCACGGCCACCGGCGACAGACGTCACCCCGTGTGACACACGCCACTTCTGTCTCCGGGAACTCGGCGTCCCACGCGCCCGACTACTGAACTGCTACGCCGCATCACCTCCCCGCCCCCGTCCCTCGGAGAAGCCAGCCGATGTCCATCGCTCCCTCGACCACCAAGGATGACGCCCCGCCACCGGCCACCGCCCCGGTGCCGTCCCCCAGCCGATGGGCGCCGCTCCGCCCACCGGTACTGCGCCTGCACTTCTACGCCGGAGTGATCGTCGCACCGTTCCTGCTCGTCGCCGCGGTCACGGGCTTCCTGTACGCCGGCGCCTTCCAGGCCGAGAAGCTCGTGTACGCGCATGAGATGACCGTCGCGAGAACAGGCGGCACCGAACTGCCCATCTCCGAGCAGGTGGCCGCCGCCCGCAAGGCCCACCCCGGGGGCATCGTCTCGGCCGTACGCCCCTCCCCGCAGGCCGATGCCACCACCAGGGTGCTGCTGTCCGGCATCAAGGGCGTCGATCCCGACCACACCCTCGCCGTGTTCGTCGACCCGTACACCGGCAAGGTCCGCGGCGCCCTCGAACAAGTACGGCTCGACCGGAGCGCTCCCGCTGCGGACCTGGATCGACGAACTCCACCGCGACCTGCACCTCGGCGACACCGGCCGGCTCTACAGCGAGTTCGCCGCGAGCTGGCTGTGGGTGATCGCGGGCGGCGGCCTGGTGCTGTGGTTCTCCCGACGCCGTGCCCTGCGCACGGTGCGCGGCACCAGCGGACGGCGCCGCACGCTCGGCCTGCACGGCACCGTCGGTGTCTGGGCCGCCGCCGGGTTCGTATTCCTCTCGGCGACCGGTCTGACCTGGTCGACCTACGCCGGGGCGAACGTCGACGAACTACGCACCTCGCTCGGCCAGGCCACCCCGTCGGTGTCGGCGACGGCCGGCGGTGCGCACGAGGGCCACGGCGCCTCCGCCTCCACAGGGGACGCCGAGCACGGCGTCGGCCTCGACAAGGTGCTCTCCGCAGCCCGAGCCGAGGGCCTGACCGACCCCGTCGAGATCGTGCCGCCCGCGGACGCGAAGTCGGCATACGTCGTCCGGCAGGTGCAGCGCAGCTGGCCCGAGAAGCAGGACTCGGTCGCGATCGACCCGGCCTCCGGCAAGGTCACCGACGTCCTGCGGTTTGACGACTACCCGCTGCTCGCCAAGCTGACCCGCTGGGGCATCGACCTGCACACCGGAGTCCTCTTCGGCCTGGTCAACCAACTCGCCCTGATGGCGCTCGCGTTCTCCCTGGTCCTGCTGATCGTCTGGGGCTACCGCATGTGGTGGCAGCGCGGGCGCGGCTCCGCCTTCGGCCGGCCGATCCCGCGCGGCGCCTGGCAGCAGGTGCCTCCCCAGATCCTGGTGCCGGCGGTCGCCGTCATCGCAGTCCTCAGCTATTTCGTGCCGCTGCTGGGCATCCCGCTGGCGGCCTTCGTCGTCACCGACGTCCTGCTCGGCGAGATCGCCCACCGGCGGAGCGCGGCCGTCAGATAGCCGTCAAGTCGCCGTCAAGCAAGGAACAGGGGCCCGGGTTTCCGGGCCCCCGCCATGTCCGAGCCCTGTCCCAAACGGTCCTCAGGCCGAAACGGTCCTCAGGCCTGCTCGAAGTCGCCCGCGAGGGCCGAGGCGATGCGCAGGTGCGACTCCGCCTCCTTTTGCCGCCCCTGCCGCTCAAGCGTGCGGCCGAGCATCAGCCGGGCGTAGTGCTCCACCGGGTCGCGCTCGACGATGACGCGCAACTCGCTCTCCGCGCGCCGCAGTTGGGCCGAGTGGTAGTAGGCCCGTGCCAGCAGCAGCCGCAGTCCGGTCTGTTCCGGCACCTCCTCGACCAGCCCGCCCAGCACGCGCGCCGCGGCGGCGTAGTCCTTGGCGTCGAAGAACATCCGCGCACGCTCCCAGCGCTCGGCCGCTGTTCCATGGTCGTAGTACGTCGTCTCCACCGTCTTCTCCACCCTCGCCTCGACCGTCGCCTCCACTGTGACCTCCTTCGGAGTGCTGCAACCGCGAGGGGTGGTTGAACATTCCACTACATGATTTCGCTGCGGGGGAGTCCTCAGGCCGGCAGTGCGGCCAGCTCGGCGTTGGCCCGCTCCGTCACCAGGGCCAGGACGTGACCGGCAGCCGCCAGCTCCTCGGCCGGGATGCCGGCGTAGATCCGGGCGGAGATCTTCCCGGTCTCGGCGACCACCTCGGCGTAGAGCTCCCGTCCGGCGTCCGTGCAGTGGAGGCGGGACGCGTCGGCCGCCGCCAGCCCCTTGGCGATCAGCTCTTCGACGACGCCGTGTATGTCGGCCGCGTCGGCCTTGAGGGCGTCGGCGACCTGCTCGACGAGCTCCTCGCGCGCGACCGGCCCTTCCGCGATGGCCAGAGGCCTGAGGGTGATCTGCTGCTGGAAGGCGAGGCCGCGGCGGGCCAGGACGTGCTCCAGGACGGCGCGGCCGGCGTAGTGGGCGAGGGCGATGACGCGGCCGTCGACGGTCGGTGGGGTGGTGGTCATGACTGCTCCGTCTCGTTGTCACTGAATGGATCAAGAGGTGCGTCTAGCAGGGTCGCCAGGTCGCGGCTGAACTCCCGCGCACGCGCGCTGTCGAGGCCGCCGAGCGGCTCCAGCAGTTGCTGCAGCAGTCCCTGTACGACCTTGATGGCGCGCCCGGTGACCTCGCGGCCCTGCTCGGTGAGGGCCAGCCGCACGGCGCGCGGGTCCCGGGGGTCCCGGGTGCGCTCCACGAGGCCGGCCGCCTCCAGTGCGCGGGCCAGCTTGGACACGTAGAGCGGTTCGAGCCCGGTGCGGTCGGCGAGGCGGCGTTGGCTGGGACGCTCTCCGCTGCGCTGCATGCCGTAGAGCGAGGCCACCAGCGAGTACTGCGCATGCGTGAGGCCCAGCGGCGCCACCGCACGGTCGACGGCCACACGCCACTTCATGGACAGGCGCCACACCAGGAAACCGGGCGTCGCCTTCTCGGAACCTGTGCTCATAGCAGATACAGTACATGGCTACTATATCCATGGCTACTATTTGCGACGCCGGCGAGACCGCCCGTGTGACGGACTGACGGGACGCCCCCGGCGGGGCTAGGTTGGCGCCATGAGCAATCTTGATCGCGAGGCGGTTCCCGCTCTGTGCGGCGGCCGCGGCTTCGTGGTGGCAGAACCCGTGCGTGAACTCCTCAGCCCTCGACGCGTCCAGCTCGGCGAGTCGACCGAAGTCCGCCGCCTGCTGCCCAACCTGGGCCGCCGCATGGTCGGCGCCTGGTGCTTCGTCGATCACTACGGTCCCGACGACATCGCCGACGAGCCCGGTATGCAGGTCCCGCCGCACCCCCACATGGGCCTGCAGACGGTCAGCTGGCTGCACGAGGGCGAGGTGCTGCACCGCGACTCGACCGGCAGCCTGCAGACCATCCGCCCCCGCGAACTGGGACTCATGACCTCCGGTCGGGCGATCAGCCACTCCGAGGAGAGCCCGAGGCCCCACGCCCGGCTGCTGCACGGTGCGCAGCTGTGGGTCGCCCTCCCCGACACCCACCGCCACACCGACCCCCGCTTCGAACACCACGCACAACTCCCGGTCGTCACCGCGCCCGGACTCAAGGGCACGCTGATCCTCGGCGACCTCGACGGCGCGACCTCGCCCGGAACGGCGTACACCCCGATCGTCGGCGCCGACCTGGCCCTGGCCCGCGGCGCGGACGTACGCCTGCCGCTGCAGCCGGACTTCGAGTACGCCGTGCTGTCCATGTCCGGCGAGGCCCACGTCGACGGTGTGCCGCTGCTGCCGGGCTCGATGCTCTACCTCGGCTGCGGCCGCACCGAACTCCCGCTGCGCGCGGAGTCGGACGCCGGACTGATGCTCCTGGGCGGCGAGCCCTTCGACGAGGAACTCATCATGTTCTGGAACTGGATCGGGCGATCTCAGGAAGAGATCGTACAGGCCCGTCAGGACTGGATGGAAGGCTCCCGGTTCGGGGAGGTGAAGGGCTACGACGGGGCGCCACTGCCCGCACCGGAGCTGCCCCCGGTGCCGTTGAAACCGCGGGGAAGGGTGCGCTGACCTGCGGAGACGCGTCAACGTTGGTGGCCGCAGGGCGAAAGGCTGGGCGATGACCGGTCATCGCCACCATGGGCAAGGACCGGAAACTGCGTGCCTTCCTCAACGCCTGCCGCCACCGCGGCATGCGGGTGTGCCGCGCCGACGCGGGGGCGACGAAGGCGTTCACGTGCAGCTACCACGGCTGGTCCTACGACACCTCCGGGAAGCTGATCAACGTCCCCAACGGAGGGGACTGGTTCCGTCCGCGTCCTCTGCGACCCGGACGGCGGCACGGTCTGGCGGGCGCAGCTGCCATGCTGACGGGCCGGCCCACGCGGATCGCCGTCGTGGACGACCACCCGGTCGTCCACGACGGCGTCGCTGCGCAGCTGAACGGATATGCCGACATGGCCGTCGTCGGCCACGCCGAAACAGGCGCCGCCGCCGTTGAACTGTGCGCGCGAGAACAGCCCGACGTGGTCCTGCTCGACCTGCGCCTCCCCGACCGCCTCGCCGCCGACGTCGTCCCGGCGGTGCACCGGGTCAGTCCCGACAGCCGCGTCCTGCTCTTCACCGCCTTCCCCGAACACGCCGCCGTCGCACCAACGCTGGCCGCTGGAGCCAGCGGACTACTCGTCAAGGACGCCGGCGGCACGGCCGTGCGCGACGCGATCCGCAGCGTGGCCCGCACCGGCGCCTTCCGCGCCGACCTCCCCGACCCCTCCGCGGCTCCCGTCACCGCGCGCGAGTACGACGTGCTGCGCCTGGTCGCGGCCGGATACACCAACCCGGAGATCGGCGACGAGCTGAACCTGTCGGTCAACACCGTCAAGAGCTATCTCCGGGAAGTGATGCACAAGCTCGCCGCCCGCAACCGGGCCCACCTCATCGCCAACGCCCGCACGCATGGCCTGCTGTGACAGAGGAGGAGGGGACAACGGCACCTGTCGGTCGCGCCGGTCGGGCACGCTCCTGTGCCTGCATGGTGGCGAGGACCACGACATGCCGGGTGCCATCACCGAGAAGCCTCTCCAGCAGATGCGCCGTCAGCCCGTCGCTGCCCAGATACTTTTGAAGGTCATCCAGCCAGACGACACAGCGCCGTTCCTGCTGAACGACTTCCACCGAAGTCAGCTGTGTGGAGGACGTGGGTTTAACTCCCACTTTTCTGTAATGAGAGCTGTGGACAGGGCCGGGTCAGTCGCCCAGGACTCGTCGCAGGTATGCGTTGCCGAAGCGCCGATCCGGATCGAGGCGGTCACGCAGTGCGGTGAATTCACCGAAGCGTGGATACGCCGCCGCGAAGTAGTCGGCGTCACGTGTGTGCAGCTTGCCCCAGTGCGGGCGTCCGCCGTGCGCGGTGAAGATGCGCTCCGCCGCGGCGAAGTACTCACGGAAGGGCATGCCCCGGTAGGTGTGGACGGCGATGTATCCGCTCTCCCGGCCCGACGCCGTGGAGAGGGTGATGTCGTCCGCGGGTGCCGTACGCACTTCGACGGGAAAGCTGATCCGCAGATCCGAACGGTCGACCATGGCCTTCACCTCGCGCAGGGCGTCGATCAGTGCCTCGCGCGGGAGGGCGTACTCCATCTCGATCATCTTCACGCGGCGCGGGGAGGTGAAGACCTTGTACGGGATGTCCGTGTAGGTGCGGGCGGAAAGAGCCCGGCTCGACACCCTCGCCATGGCCGGGACGCCGGCGGGCACGGCCCGCCCCAGCGAGTTGACTGCCTGGAAAACACCGTTGGAGAGAAACTCGTCCTCGAACCAGCCTCTGAACCGGCCCATCGGGGCGAGCGGACCTGTGCTGCGGTTGTTGCGCAGGGTGTTGCAGTTGTCGGTGTGCGGGAACCAGTAGAACTCGAAGTGCTCGTTGGCCGCATGGAGTTCGTCGAAGGTCGCGGTGACCCTGTCGAACGTCATCGGTTCGTCGCGCGCGGTGAGAAGGAACAGCGGTTCCACGGCGAACGTGATGGCACTGACAACCCCGAGCGCACCCAGCCCGATGCGCGCAGCGGCGAACACGTCCGGGTTCTCCTTATCGGAGCACGTGAGCAACGAGCCGTCCGCCGTCACCAGTTCAAGGCCGCGTATCTGGGCCGAGATCGCGGCTGAGCTGCGGCCCGTGCCATGGGTGCCCGTACTGGTCGCGCCGGCGACGGTCTGCTCCATGATGTCGCCCATGTTGGTGAGTGACAGGCCTTCCCGGGCCAGGGCGACGTTCAGGTCCCTGAGCCGTGTGCCCGCTTCCACGGTCACGGTTCCGGCCTCCCGGTCGATGGCGCGCATACCGGTCAGGCGGTCGGGCCGTATCAGCACGCCCTCGGTCGCGGCAGCGGCGGTGAACGAGTGGCCGCTGCCGACGGGCTTCACCGGCAGGCCCTCCTCGGCCGCCTCGCGCACAACGGCGCAGAGCTCATCGACCGAGGTGGGTGCGGTGTCCCTCACCGGGAGGGCCGTGACGTTCCCGGCCCAGTTCCGCCACACACTCCTGTTCGCACGGTCCTTGCCCGCGTGCGCGCCGTAGCGGGTCGTTGCCACGTCCTGCTCCTCCTCGGTGAGGTGGGCGGTGGTGCCACGCGTATCTAACGGACGGAACGGATGCGGTAGACGAGGACCGCTCCGACGGCGGCGGCCGCACCCACGAGAACGAAGAGAAGCGGGTAGCCGGGTTCCGAACTGATGATCGCTCCGGCGATCAACGGGGCGATCGCCGGGGGAACGACCGAGCCGATGTTCATGATGCCGAGGTCCTTCGCCCGGCTCTCGGCGTCGGGGAGCACTTGTGTGATCAGCGCCTGGTCGACGGCCATGTACGCACCGAAGCCGCCGCCCATGAGAGCGGATGCCACCATCATGACGGTGAGGCTTGGGGCGCTCGCCAGCAGGAAGCCGGAAGCAGCCTGGAGCAGCGCCGCCAGGGCGACGAAAATCCGTCGTCGGCCGAGGCGGTCGGACAGCACACCCGCGGCGGCGGTGGCCAGAAGGCCGGCCAGGAGATAGAGAACGGTGCAGACCAGCAGGCTGCCGGCCGGATCGGGGACCTTGAGGCCATCGCTGAGGAAGTAGAGCGTGTAACACGTGCCCAGCGAGTTCGCCAGATTGACCAGGAGCCGTCCACCGAAGGCCCAGGCGAATTCCCGGTTCCTGAGCGAGCTGCCCATCGATGCGAGCATTTCCCCGATGCTGAGCGGCGCCTCGACGTTGAAGGCGATGTCGCGATGGGCGGCCAGGAACGGCACCAGGCAGATGATCAGCAGGACCGCGATGACGGTGAACCCGGACATGGGGGAGAGTCCGAAAGCCGACACGAGGGCGATGCCGACGACCACGCCGAGGGCCTGGGGACCGTAGATGGCACTGGAGATCATGCCGCGCTGGTCTTCGGGAACGCGGTCGGCGATGACGGCGGTGAGCCCGGCGGTGGCTGCGCTGAGACCGATCATGCTGGCCGCCCACGCCACGACCACACCGGTCACACTGGTCTGCGCGCCGGTGACGATCAGCCCGACGGCGAAGGCGACAGCGCCCGCCGTCAGCCAGAGTCTGCGCCGGCCGAAGCGGCTGCGGGAACGGTCGCACAGGGCGCCGCACAGGGGCAGGGCGACGAGTGCGACCAGCCCGGAGACACCGTTGACGACGGCGAAATCGTAGACCTTCGAGGCCGGATCGATCGCCTCCAGCTGCTGGGGGAGCAGCAACTGGAGGGGGACGAGGTTTGCCATCCAGAAGCCGAACCACACCAGGCCGTACAGACTGGTCCAGCGGCGCGAGACGGGCGCGGCCGGTCCCTGGGCGGTGGCCGGGCCGAGGGGGCTTGCAAGGGCAGGAGCGGGGGAGTTGAAGTCGGGGAGCATCGGGCCTCCGGGAGAAGGTGGGCCGCGGATGGGGGAGATGGGTCAGAGGAAGGCGTGTCCTTCACCCCGATACGTGGGCGCCTGGCCGACGATTTCGCCGCCGGACACCAGGTGGAGGGTGTTCACCCGCTCGCACAGTTCGCCGGCTTTGGCGTGCCGGAACCACACGTGGTCGCCGAGGCGCAGCCCCTGAGCTGCCGGACCGAGCACGGGTGTCTGCACTTCCCCCGCTCCTTCCAGCGGGTTCATCCGCAGGCCCCGGGGCCAGCTGAGAGTGGGCAGACGGTCGCGGCCGGGTGGGCCGGAGGCGACCCAGCCGCCCCCGAGTACGGTGGCGATCTTGTCCGTGGGACGGCGTACGACCGGCATGACGAAGTAGGCGGCGGGCCGGGGACGGAAGCGCCGGTAGAAGTCGAACAGTCCCGGTCCGTACAGGCCCGAACCCGCGCCGATCTCGGTGATGACGTGCTCGGCCGAGGTCTGCTCCACGGAGCCGGTGCCGCCGCCGTTGACGAACTCCAGCGGGGCGACGGTCTCGACGGCGGCGATCGCGGCGGCGCGCCGGTCGGCCAGTTCACGTGCCGACAGACGCTGCATGGCACGGAGCGCGACGCGCTTGAGAGGGGATCCGGGCTGGTTGTCCCCCATGCCGGCGATCTGTCCTTCGTACGACATGACCCCGGCCAGGTGGAACCCCTGACGGCTCTGGATCGCCCGGGCAAGCGTGACGGCCTGGTGCGGGGTGTGCACGGGGGAGCGGTACGGGCCCAGGTGGATGCGCCCGCCGGCCAGTTCCAGGGAGGCGTCCAGATCGATGCACAGCCGCAGCGGGGTGCGGGCGGCACCGACGGCCTCGTCGATGAAGTCCAGCTGTCCGACGGAGTCGATCATGAGGGTGATGCGTGAGGCCGCCCGCTCGTCCTTGGCCAGCTGCTGCAACGCGGCGCGGTCCGCGGTCGGGTAGCCGATGACCACGTCCTCGTGGTCCTCGGCCAGCCACAGGGCTTCGGGCAGGGTGAAGGCGAGAATGCCCCGGTAGCCCTGGCGCTTCAGGACGCGCTGGATCAGGTCGCGGCTGCGGACCGACTTGCTGGCCAGGCGGATCGTGGCGCGGCCGCCCGCGCGGTGCACCAGATCGTTGGCGTTGGCGTCGAAGGCATCGAGGTCCACCACGGCGAACGGCGGATCCAAGTGCTGGGTGGCCCGCTCCAGTTGGGCCATCCGGACCTCGCTGAAACCGGCCATGGCGGAGGCGGCCGATTTCACGTCCGGCCAGGACGCCACATGTGCGCTCACATCCGCACCCTTTCTCGGTAGTTCAGTGGACCGGCCTGGTAAGCGGCGGCCGGGAACCGCGTCAGACGGTCGAGCCGTCCGAAGGCCGCGCCGCATCGGACCGGCGGCGGCCCGTGGGGGCGATGATCCGCTCTCGTTGCTTCCTCCCCTTGGCCTCGGCGAGCGGGATCACCCACCGCATCAGGCGGGGGAAGACGCCGGCGATCCGCTGGACACGTCCGCCCAGGGGAGGGAACACCACCTCGACCGGTTTGGAGACGATCGCGTCGACGACGGTCTTGGCGATCTCCTCCGGTGCGTAGGACTTCTCGGCGAAGGAGATGGCGCATGCGGGGTCGGCCAGTTCCTGCTCAAGCATGTCCGTGCGGGTGGACGGAGGATGAATGATCGTGAAGTCCAGTGGCCCGTCGCGTTCTTCCAGGGCCACGCTGTGGTGGAAGGCGCGCAGCCCGTGCTTCGAGCCGCAGTACGTCGCGTATCCGGGCAGCGGGAGGAACGACGTCATGCTGCAGACGGTGATGATGTGGCCGCGGCCCTGCGCGGTCATCCGCTCGATCGCCGTGCAGGTGCCGGTGATGGCGCCGAGCAGGTTGACCTCCAGGATGTCGCGGTGCTGTTGGGGGCGGAGGTCACTTGCGTGGCCGGTGTGGGTGATGCCGGCGTTGTTGATCAGTACGTCGACGGCTCCGAACGCGGCCTGCGTCGCTTCGAAGGCCTTGACCCACGCCGCCGGATCCCGGATGTCCAGGACGCAGCCGGCGGCCCGGCTGCCCAGACTGAGCGCCCTGGCCTGTACGGCCTGCTCGTTGACATCGGACAGCATCACGCGGTGACCGCGTGCGACCGCCAGCTGCGCGATCGCGGCCCCGATGCCGGAGGCCGCGCCGGTGACGAGAAGGACCCGGCTGTTTTCAGACGCTTCGCTCATGGCCAACAGAGTCTCCTGGTCGACTGTCCAAGTCAACTGTCCGACACGAGATTGTCCTCGGTTGTCACCCGGGGATTCACAGCCGGAGCATCTCGATGCGGCCGCCGTTCAGCTCTGCGGCGCGGACGGGGTCGTCGGTCGGCACGGTCGCGGCGAACAGGGTTCGCCCGTCCTGACCTGCGACCAGGCAGCTCAGGGTGTTCTGGCTCGTCGTCACGCGGTCGAGGACGCGGCCACCCTCGGCCACGCGCACGCATTCGCCGCGCAGTGCGTTCGCGATCCACATCGTCTCGCCGTCGCTGTGCCAGGCGATGCCGTCGGGGGCGATCGGTGAGGCGGAACGCTTGGCGATGGCCGGGTGGTCCAGCAGCGCCGAGATCCTGCGGGTGATCCGGCCGAGAAGCCCCGGATGGTTCACCGCATGCCACAGGAACGGCGAGATCAGCGGGGCCCAGGGGCGCGGCTCCCCGAGTGTGCCGTCGGGGAGCACGGGGAAAGCGGTGAGCCGCATGGCCAGGGTTTCGGCCGCCACCATGGTGGTGCCGTCGGCCGTCAGGACGCATCCGTTGGGGAAGAGCACCGGCTCGGTCACCCCGAGCAGGGTCCCGTCCGCAGCCAGGCACGCGATCGGTGCCTTCGTCGGGCCGGGCGGCGCGTAGAGCATGGCGTTGGCGTGCTCGCGGGCGAACGCGTGGTAGTCGAAGCCGAAGTTGCCCACGTACGCACGTCCGTGCGGGTCGACGAGCATGTCGTTGACCGGGCCGCCGACAAGGTGCCGCAGATCCGCGTGCTCGACGAGCTCGCCGTCTGTTTCCAGCCGGTACACGACGCCTCCGTCCATGGAGGCGACGAGCATGCGCCCGTCCGGAAGCCAGCCGAGTCCGCCGGCCCGACCGGGAACCTTGAGGACCGTCTCGGCCTCTCCCGTGCCGTCCCAGCGGTGCACCGTGCCGTGTGCCAGGTCGGAGAACCACAGGGCTCCCTGATGCCAGCGCAGTGACTCGGGAACGCCGAAGCCGCTCAACGCGACCGATGTCGTCCGTTTCATTCCAGCCGCTCCTTGGTGTGGGGCCTTCGGTGCGATGTCTCTGTCGCACAACAAGTTGGTCATGTGTACAAGACGCTTGACTTGTACGGGCGACCGTCTCATTCTGGGCAAACCGAAGTCAACGTTCCGGCAGGAGTTTTTCCGTGGCTCAGACTCGATCGCTCACGTCCGACGGCGCCCGGGCGGACGCACCCATCGCAGTGGACAACCCGGCCACCGGAGCAGTGGTCGGCCACGTCGCAGACGCGTCGGCGCAGGAGGTGGCGCAAGCGGTCGCACGAGCTCGGCGGGCGCAGCCGGGCTGGGCTGAACTGAGCTCCCGAAGTCGTGCGGAATTCTTCACGCGCGGTCGCCAGTGGCTGCTGACTCACCGGCAGGAGATCCTCGACTCCATCGTCGCGGAGAACGGCAAGACCGAAGAGGACGCGATCGTCGAGATCGTCTACTGCGTCAGCGCCTTCGCCTACTGGGCCAAGCGCGCACGGCACCTCCTCGCCGACACGAAGATCCGCTCGCTCTCGCCGTTCGTGCTCGGCCGCAGCATGTACACCCGGCGGGTCCCCCTCGGTGTGGTCGGAGTCATCGGCCCCTGGAACAACCCGTTGATCAACTCCTTCGGTGACGCCATCCCGGCCCTGGCTGCCGGCAACGCGGTCGTCCTCAAACCGTCCGAGTACACGCCGCTGACCGCGCTGCTCATGGAGAAGATGACCCGTGAATGCGGCTGGCCCAAGGACGTCTTCCAGGTCGTGACCGGCGCCGGCGCCACCGGCCAGGCCCTGGTCGACACCGCCGACTTCGTGATGTTCACCGGATCCACGAAGACCGGCCGGGCCGTCGCCGCGCGGGCGGGCGAACGGCTCATCCCGTGCTCACTCGAACTCGGCGGCAAGGACGCCCTGATCGTGCTGGCCGATGCCTCGCTGGAACGGGCGGTGAACGTCACCCTCCACGGTGCTCTGTGCAACGGGGGGCAGATGTGCACCTCGGTGGAGCGCGTCTACGTCGAGGAACCGGTGTACGACGCGTTCGTCGCCAGGCTGCGCCAGCGGTTCGAGGAGGTCACCGCCGGCAGGCCGGCAGGGCTGGGCAGCACCGATGTGGGCGCCATGACCTTCCCGCCCCAGATGGCGATCGTCGAGGACCACGTCAAGGACGCCGTGAGCCGAGGAGCGCGCGTCCTCGTGGGGGGCCACGCCGCCCCCGGCCCGGGCCGGTTCTTCGAACCCACGCTGCTCGTCGATGTCGACCACACCATGAAATGCATGCGTGAGGAGACCTTCGGACCCACGCTGCCCGTGATGAAGGTCGCCAGTGCCGAGGAGGCCCTCCAACTCGTCAACGACAGCACCTACGGCCTGCAAGCCTCCATCATCAGCTCGAACATGAAGCGTGCCCGACACCTCGCGGAGCGTCTCGAGGCAGGCTGCGTCACCATCAACGACGCCCAGACCAACTACATGGCCTTCGGCCTGCCCATGGGCGGCTGGAAGGAGTCGGGCCTCGGCGTACGGCACGGCGCCGAAGGAATCCGCAAGTACACCAGGCTCCAGGCCGTCAGTGTGAACCGCTTCCCGACCCGCCGCGACCTTCACATGATCCCGTTCGACCCCTCGGCCTACCGGTCCATCCTGCGCCTGGTGGACCTCATGTACGGCAACCGCCTGCGCCGCCGGAGCAAGTAACCGCGCCATTGCCCACCAGATCACGAAAGGCCAGATCCCGATGACCACGACAGCCGCCGCCCCGCACATGTCCGTCGGCGCCATGCCCGAGGGCGTCACCCTGCCGCTGCCCCAGCAGAACCTGAGCACCGAGGAGGAGCGTCAGGTCCGCAAGCAGGAACTCGCGGCCGCCTTCCGCCTGTTCGCCCGCTTCGGTTTCTCCGAGGGCGTGGCCGGACACATCACGGCCCGCGATCCGGAGAACCCCTCGGCCTTCTGGGTCAACCCCTTCGGGATGTCGTTCAGCCAGATCCGCGTCTCCGATCTCATCCTCGTCGACCACGAAGGCAAACTCCTGGAAGGCAAGCGCCCGGTCAACAACGCCGCCTTCTGTATCCACTCCGAGGTGCACCGGGCCAGGCCCGACGTGGTCGCGGCCGCGCACACCCACTCCGTGCACGGCAAGGCATTCTCCAGCCTCGGCGCACCGCTGGACCCGATCACCCAGGACGCCTGTGCCTTCTTCGAGGACCACGGCATCTACTCGGACTACCGCGGGGTCGTCAACGACACGGAGGAAGGCCGGAAGATCGGTGTGGCGCTGGGCGACGCCAAGGCGGTCATCCTGCAAAACCACGGACTGCTCACGGTCGGGGCCTCCGTCGCCGAGGCGGCCTGGTACTTCATCACCATGGAACGCTCCTGTCAGGCGCAGTTGCTGGCCATGGCCGCGGGTGAACCGAAGCTCATCGATCCGGAGACGGCACGGATGGTGAGGGACCAGGTCTCCGGCCCCCTGCCAGGCTGGTTCCAGTTCCGCCCCCTGTGGGACCAGATCACCGCGGAACAGCCCGACCTGTTCGACTGACCTCACGCGCTGACCCTGGGAAGCCACGTCGGGTGGGTGCGGCTGCTACGGCCGCCGCACCCACCCGACGTTCTGGTATGGCCACCGTGCGACGGGGGGCGGCCAGTGTCCATGAGCGTGTGCTCACGGGCGACTCACTCACGCGTCCTTGGCGGCGAGGCTCATGAGGTGCTCGCCGGTCAGGCGGAGCACCTCGCGGGTGTTCTCGCTGTTGCGGTCGGCCAGCCAGCACAGCGTGACGCCGTCCAGCACCGCGTTGAGGTAGCGGGCCAGAACGGGAAGGGGCACGGTCCACTTGATGCCCGTGCTCTCGGCGGCTTCAGCGAGGAGCTGCTCGTGGACTTCCAGGTAATGCTCGTACTGCCGCCGGGCCAGATCCTCAAAGCCCTCCTGGCGCAACGCGTAGTGGGTGAGCTCGTACCCCACCTGGTGCTCTCTCGGACTGAGTTCAACCCCCTCCCAGAAGGTGCAGAGGCTCTTGGCGATGCGTGCGCCGAGGTCGCCCTCTCCCTCGAACACGTCCCGGGCCTTGGCCACGCCGCTGTCCGTGATGCGGGTGATGACTTCCTGGAGGAGTTCCTCACGTGAGTTGAAGCAGTAGTGGAAAACGCCCAGCGGCATCTTCGCCTCGTTGACGACAGCGCGTGTCGTGGTCTTGACGACTCCGTCGCGGACCATGACACGGAACGCCGCGGCGATGAGTTCTTCCCGCCGATCCTTCGCTGCCATGCGAGACATTCGGTCCACCGTTTCATCAAGAGTGAAATGCTCACTCCATGCTAACCGGCGTCTTGGACGATCGACCAACTGTAATTTCGGTCGTCGGAGTCGAGGGCGTACATCTCGTCCGTGGGCTTCCAGGCAGTAGCCGGCGTGGGCCTGGTCATCGCTGTCGATGCCCTCGTCCACGAGCCCACGAAGTACTGGTCCTTGCTGATGCCGACGCGGTGGTCCATCAGCTCCGCGGAGTAGCAGTCCTTGCCGGAGATGTCCGGGTAGCCGTCGGGCCGGGGCCCTGGAGTGGGCCCGGCGGTGGCGTCAGGGATGGTGATGCTCGTCGAGGGCGCGGCGGGCGAGGTCGTAGGCCATGCCGAGGGCGGCGACCGGCGCGGGACGTTCATCAGCCGGTGGTGCGGCACCCCGGTCGGACAGCAGATGTCGTCGATGAACTGGTCGAGCGGCGGAGCGGGTACCCGGCCGACGTATTCCATGGGTTGAGTGTGGCTGTCGGGTTCTTCACCGCATCAAGTACAGGGCGGTACGGCCCGTTCGGTGCCGTACCGCCCTTCCGTGATGGGTCAGACGGCGGGTTCGGCGGCCGGCGCGGCCGCGGTTGCCTCCGCCTGTGCCGCGGCGGCCCGGCCGGGCAGGGTGAGCACGGCCAGGAATCCGGCGACCGCCACGGCGGCGAAGAAGTAGAAGCCCCAGGGGTGGCCGATGCCTGACGCCACGAGGGCACCGGTGATCGACGGGCCGACGATGGAGCCGATACGGCCGATGCCCGAGGCGGGCGCAGGCGAGCACTACCGGCTGGTGACCACGCTGCTCGATGCCCGTCGCTATCCCGCCCGCCAGCTGGCCGCGCTCTACCAAGAGCGCTGGGAGGCGGAGGCTGTCTTCGCCGAACTCAAGACCCATCAACGTGGAGCGCACGTCGTGCTCACCAGCAAGACGCCCGACGGCATCCTGCAGCAGATCTGGGCCCACCTGCTGGTCCATCACGCGCTGCGTGAGCTGATGGTGAGACCAGTCAGCCCCGCGTCGTCAAACGCAAGATGTCCAACTACCGGCTCAAACGGGCCGAACACCACACCTGGCCGCAACCCACCCGCACCGGCACCCGAGCAGTCCGCATCCAACGACCCCAACCGGCAACGACGTAACGCAACGGCATTGGGCTTAACGGGCGTTGCTCACGTGGGCAACCGCATGCGCGAGTCCGTCGGAGATCAGTCCGACATACAGGGACCCCTTGCCAGCCAGTGTGACGGGGGCAAACAGGCGTATAACGACCTGCCCAAGTGACACTCTGATGCTGACTTTTGCTGACTTTGCAGGACTCGAACGGCCCTGACCTGCGGAAACGCCGAGCGATGCAATGGTTCTGGAACTGGATCGGGCGGTCCCAAGAAGAGATCGTCCAGGCGCGTCGGGACTGGATGGAGGGGGCAAGGTTCGGGGAGGTGAAGGGCTATGACGGCGCTCCGCTGCCTGCCCCGGAACTGCCGCCGCTGCCGTTGAAGCCGCGCGGAAGAGTGCGCTGACCTGCAGGATTTCCCGAGCGTGGGGCTGCCCTGACGAATGAGGGACGATCAAGTGATGCTTGCTCCGGTCGTCCGCTCACGGGCAGGCAGTTCACCACCCTGCCGTCTCGGGCCAGTGCGCTGGCGACTCCAGCGTGTGGCAGTCTGCGGGCGACTGTGGCAGAGCCTTTGCTGACCTTTGCTGCCTTGGTTGACGTGCCGCCAGGTTGGGCTGCGAAGTTCTGCACATCTCTCTGCCGCAAGAGTCGAACGTCGTCGGTGCGGTGACGGTTGGACCATCGCCGAACCAGCGCGCCGTTGAGCAGCGTGCCGGTGCGGGATGGCGGTCTTCGTATTGCCGTCTTGTGGAGATTCAACAGACCCCGCTGTCGTCGCTCATTGCCGATACCGCTGCTTTGCGGGGCGGCGCGAGGGGTGCGTGGCGGAACTCCACCAGCAGGTTCTTGGTCTGCTGACATGGCGCAGTGCTCTGCCCAGTTGGAAGAGCCGGCGACTTGCCTGCCCACCCTCGTAGGCGGACAGGCGGAAGTGGGTCCCTGGCCAGGCGGGGGACCCGGTCGGCGATGCCGCGCAGATCCTCGACGGTGAGCCGAGGCCGAGCAGCTCGCGGATGGCGCGGACGTGGTCACCTCGTCCGCTCCGTACCGGCGTTGGTCGGTGGCCGTACGCTGCGGTGGGGGCAGCAGGCCGCGCTCCTCTGTCCGCGATGCGAGACCTGTCCGGAAAGTTATTGACCCATGTGGTGGACGTCTGCTGAACTCCCGTGCCATGAACCCGCGCGTGGAGCTCACTCGGCGGCGCCACATCGATCTGGCGCACGTCTCCAGCGCGTTTTGTTGTTGCTGACCCGGTAAGTGGTCCCCGGCGGCAACCGGTGCGCGTCGTGCGGAGGCGGTCCGAAACCGCCCGTAATGCAGCGCCGCCCTGTGGGATCGCCGTGTCCGCCTCCTGAGCGACTGCTCCTCCGGCCTCACCTCTTCCGCGCGCTCCGCACAGGCTGAGGTTCGGTCTCCCCTGCGTCGCCATCGCACCGACTGCCCGATCCCCCGTTGATCGGCTCGCGAGTCGGCCGTTCACTCACGCTCCCCGCTCCCCGCTCCCCGCTCCCCGCACGGAGCACCCAGCTCTCAGCTGTGCGCCCACTTCCTCCCGAGAAGGGCTCCCTCATGTCTGTGTCCATCCGTAAGCTCACCGGCCGCATCGGCGCCGTCGTGGAGGGCGTCGACCTCACGGCGACCCCCGATCTCTCGACGGTCACGGCGCTCCGTGACGCCCTCAACGAGTACAAGGCGATCGTCTTCGATCACGTCAACCTCGACAACGCCGGCCAGGAACGCGTGGCCCGGTGGTTCGGCGAACTGACCACCGCCCACCCCAACGTGCCGGCCGCCGACGGCACGACGAACGTGCTCGCCGTCGACAGCGAGACGTCCAAGGCCAACGAGTGGCACACGGACGTCACCTTCGTGATCAACCCGCCGCAGCTCACCACGCTCCGGTCGGTCGTGACCACGCCGTACGGCGGCGAGACGCTCATCGCGAACGCGGCCGCCGCCTACCGCGACCTGCCCGAACCGCTGCGCGCCCTCGCGGACACGCTGCGCGTCGTGCACACCAACCAGTACGACTACGCCCGCCCTTCGGCCACGACGGCGCAGCAGCAGGGGTACGACCGCGTCTTCGTCTCGACGCCGTTCGAGGCCGAGCACCCGGTCGTGCGGGTTCATCCGCTGACGGGCGAATTCGGGCTGTTCATCGGCGGGTTCGCCAAGCGGATCGTCGGCCTGTCGAGCAGCGACTCGGCCGATCTGCTGCGCCTCCTCCAGTCGTACGTGACCCGTCCGGAGAACATCCTGCGCTGGGCCTGGTCCCCGAACCAGCTGCTGATCTTCGACAACCGGATCACCCAGCACTACGGGGTGGACAACTACGACGACCATCCGCGCCGCCTCAACCGGGTAACGGTCGCCGGAGAGGTGCCGGCCGGTGCCGACGGCCGCCGCAGCGAGCAGCTCGTCGGCGATGCCTCGCACTACAGCAGCGTGCTGGCGGTGGCCGCATGACCGTAGTCCGCATCCCGGCCCTGCCCGTTACCAAGGGCCCGGCCGTCGAGACGACGAGAGCGCAGGAACGCGAGGTGTTCCTGCCGCGCGACGCCCGCCGCCGGACGACTCCGCTCACCGCGCTCCGCGAGCGCCTGCGCTGGCCGCTGGGCATCTACACGACCCCGGTCGTGATCCTCATCGCCTGGGAGGTACTCGCCCGGGCCGCAGTGGTGTCGAAGACCTACGCTCCGGCGCCGACCTCGATCGTGAAGTCCGCCGCCGACCTGTGGCAGCAGGGCGTCCTCGGGCCGGACCTGGCCATCTCGCTGCAGCGGGCCGGCATCGGTCTCGCGATCGGGCTGACGGTCGGCATCGTCACCGGGGTGCTCGGCGGGCTACTGCGCAGCGGCGAGTACCTGTTCAACGGCCTCGTGCAGGTGCTCAACACCATCCCGCTCCTCGCGGTGCTGCCGCTGATGATCGTGTGGTTCGGCATCGACGAACTCACCAAGGTGCTGCTGATCTCCTTCGGCGCCGGTGTGCCGATGTATCTCAACCTGTTCGCCGCGATCCGGGGCGTCGACCAGCGGCTGATCGAGATGGCGCGGACGACGGGCGCGGGCACCTGGCGTCTGGTGACGCGGGTGCTGGTGCCCGGGGCCCTGCCGGGGTTCCTGGTCGGCCTGCGGTTCTCCCTCGCGTACAGCGTGTTGGGCCTCGTCGCCGCCGAAACGGTCAACGCCGACAAGGGACTTGGCTTCCTCATTACTCAGGGGCAGACCTATCTGCAGACCAACCAGGTCTTCGTGGGGCTGGTGATCTACTCGCTCCTCGGTCTGCTCGCCGATCAGTTCGTCCGGGTTCTCGAGCGGGTGCTGCTGCGGTGGCGACCCAGTTATGAGGCGTCATGAGCAGCACGATCGCGACCGAGGCCCGCCGGCAGACCGGGGTTGTCGTCGAGCAGGTGGTCCGTCGGTTCGGTGACCGGGTGGTGCTCGACCACCTCGACCTCACCATCGCCGACGAGGAGTTGGTGATCCTGCTCGGTCCCTCGGGTTGCGGCAAGAGCACCCTTCTGCGTCTGCTCGCCGGACTGGACCGGCCCGACGGAGGGCGGGTCGAGGTCCCGGCACGACGTGCGATCGTCTTCCAGGCCGACCGGCTGCTGCCGTGGCAGCGGGTCCTGCGCAACGTCACCCTCGGCCTGCACGGACCCGACGCGGAACAGCGAGCCCGCGAGGTGCTCGCCGAGGTCGGCCTCGCGGGCCGTGAGAAGGCATGGCCCAAGGAGCTCTCCGGCGGCGAGGCCCAGCGGGTGTCGCTGGCGCGAGCCCTGGTGTCGGAACCCGAACTCGTGCTGCTCGACGAGCCGTTCGCGGCCCTGGACGCCATCACACGGCTGCGCATGCACGACCTCGTACGGGCCCTGCGGACCAGACACCACGCCGCCATGCTGCTCGTCACCCACGACGTCGACGAGGCGATCGCCCTGGCGGACCGCATCGTCGTCATGAGCGACGGCCGCATCGGCACCTCGCACGAGGTGCACCTCTCCGCCGCGGACCGCGAAGCGAGCGTCGCACGCGAGGAACTCCGCGCCCGGCTCCTGGAAGATCTCGGCCTCGCCGGCCAGCACTGACCTCACCGAACACACACCCTCACCCAGCACAGAAAGCACACCACATCCCATGCGTAAGAGAACCAGCAGACTCATCGGCGCCGCCGGCTCGCTCACCCTCGCGAGCACCCTCGTCGCCTGCGGATCGTCGTCGTCGGACACGGCCGCGCCGCTGAGCAACGCCGCCGACGCGAGCGACGCCAAGCACACCGAGTGGAGCAAGTACACCTTCACCATCGGCGACAACGGCGGTGACGGCAGCCAGGAGTTGGCGAAGATCACCGGCGTGTTCGACAACGCGCCCTACAAGGTGAAGTTCGCCCGGTTCACCTACGGCCCGCCGCTCGTGCAGGCCGCCGCGTCGGGCGACATCGACCTCGGCAGCGTCGGCGACGTACCGCCGATCACCGGCGCAGCGAAGGAGTACGGCTTCAAGGTCGTCGCCGTCAACCGCTCGCTCACGCCCGATCAGGCGGTGGAGAACATCATCGTGCCGAAGGGCTCGACACTGAAGTCGGCCGCCGATCTCAAGGGCAGGAAGATCGCTGTTCCGCAGGGCAGTTCGGCCCACGGCCTGGCCCTGAACGCGCTGAAGAGCGTCGGCCTCACCCCCAAGGACGTGAAGCTGGTCTTCCTCGACCCGGCGGCCGGCGCGACGGCGTTCAACACGGGCAAGGTGGACGCCTGGTCGATCTGGAACCCGCAGTCGGCGATCGCGGTGAAGAACGGCGCGCGGATCCTGGTGAAGGGTCTCCCGCCGATCGACCAGACGAGCAGCTACTACGTCGCCACTGACACCTCGCTGAAGGACAAGACCAAGCGTGCGGCTCTCACGGACGTCCTGAAGAGGCTGTCGCGGGAGTTCGCCTGGGCCGTCAAGAACCCCGACAAGTACGCGCAGGCGCTCTCGAAGGAGCAGGGCATCCCGCTGGCCGACGCCAAGACGTCCCTGGCCGCCTACTCGAACCGGGTGACCCCGGTGGAGCAGTCGGACATCGAACTGGAGCAGAAGCTCGCGGACGCCTTCCTCGACGCGGGCCAGATCACCAAGAAGGTCGACGTCACGTCGATCACCGACAACCTCCTCCCGGCCGGTTACGACAGCTCCAAGCTGAAGGTCACCTCATGAGCGGGGGACGGCGGCTCCACCTCAACGCCTTCCTCATGGAGGCGGGGCACCACGAGGCGGCGTGGCAGCTCCCGCACAGCAACCCCCGGGCGGACTTCGACCTGCGGCACTGGATCGAGCTGGCGCAGCTGGCCGAGAGCGCCAAGTTCGACTCGTTGTTCCTCGCGGACGGCCCGGCCCTCATCGGCACCGGCGAGTTCCGG
The DNA here is from genome assembly GCF_058267695.1 of Streptomyces sp. DF42. Lineage (NCBI taxonomy): Bacteria > Bacillati > Actinomycetota > Actinomycetes > Kitasatosporales > Streptomycetaceae > Streptomyces > Streptomyces sp. DF42. The sequence continues at coordinate 9,380,588 of NZ_CM177859.1, forward strand.
CCGCCGGGCCAGCTCGAGCCGCTGACCCTGCTGACCGCGCTGTCCCAGGCGACCAGCAGGATCGGCCTGATCGCGACCGTGTCGTCGACGTACAACGAGCCGTACAACCTCGCCCGCCGGCTCGCGTCCGTCGACCACGTCAGCGGCGGCCGCGCCGGCTGGAACATCGTCACCTCGGCAGGGGCGGACGAGGCGGCCAACTTCGGCCTCGACGACCGCCCCGGCCACGCGGAACGCTACGCCCGTGCCGACGAGTTCCTGAAGGTCGCCAAGGCGCTGTGGGACAGCTGGGAGTCCGAGGCCGTCGTCGCGGACAGGGCCACCGGACGCTACGCCGACCCCGGTCGGCTGCACCGGCTCGACCACCAGGGCAGGTACTTCAAGGTGGCCGGCCCGCTCAACGTCGAGCGCCCGCCGCAGGGGCACCCGCTGCTCGTCCAGGCCGGCTCCTCCGAGGACGGCAAGGACTTCGCGGCCCGCCACGCCGAGGCCATCTTCACCGCCCACACGACGTACGAGCGCGCGGCCGCCTTCTACGCCGACATCAAGGCACGGACCAGGGCCACGGGCCGCGACCCGGACGGCGTGATCGTCCTGCCCGGGATCGTCCCGTACATCGGCTCGACCGAGAAGGAGGCCCGGGCGCTTGCGCGGCAGTTCGACGAGTTGCGCGTTCCGGAGTACGGGCTGCGTCAGCTGGCCGCCGTGTTCGAGACCGAGCCGTCGGTCTTCGAACTCGATGAGCCCCTGCCGGACTTCATCCTCGCCAGACCGAAGCTGGAAGGCTCGCAGAGCCGCTCCGACCTGATCATCGATCTCGCAGTGCGCGAGCAGCTGACGGTCCGGCAGATCATCTCCCGGCTCGGCGGCGGGCGCGGCCACTTCGAGTTCGTCGGCACACCCGAGCAGATCGCGGACACGATCACCGCCTGGTTCGAGGGCGGTGCCGCGGACGGGTTCAACATCATGGCGCCCGCCCTGCCGTCGGGTCTCGCGGCCTTCGTGGAGCATGTGCTGCCGATCCTGCGCGGCAAGGGGCTGTTCCGCGAGGAGTACGAAGGCACGACCCTGCGCGAGCACTACGGGCTCCCGGTCCCGGCGAACCAGTTCCATGCCTGACCCGCTCGCGACTCCCGCCGCTTTCCGGAGCGGCGGGAGTCCGCCCGCACTGCGGGTCGAGGGCCTTCGCAAGACGTACGAAGACGGCTTCACCGCGGTCGCCGGGCTCGACCTGGAGATACCGGACGGCGCCTTCTTCGGCCTGCTCGCCCGAACGGCGCCGGGAAGACCACGCTGATCGGCTCGCTGTGCAACATCGTCCGACCCACCGCAGGCACGCTCTCCGTCTTCGGCCACGACCACCGCAGCCGTCAGGCCCGGAGGCGCCTCGGTCCGGCCGCTCAGGAGATCAACGTCGACCGGTCCCTGTCCATCCGGCAGATCCTGATCTACCACGCCGAATACCACGGCATCGGCCGGAAGGCGGCCGCCCGGCGCGCCGACGAACTGCTCGCCCTGTTCCGCCTCGACGACAAGGCCGATGCACGCGCCTACGAACTCTCCGGCGGCATGCAACGGCGCCTCGTCCTCGCGCGGGCCCTCATGCACCGGCCCCGCCTGCTCATCCTCGACGAGCCGACGGCCGGTGCCGACGTCGAGCTGCGCTCGGAGATCTGACGGGTCGTCCAGGGCCTCAACTCCGCAGGCACCACTGTGCTGTTGACGACTCACTACATGGAGGAGGCGGAGACCGTGTGTGGCGAGATCGCGCTGCTGCGCGCGGGCCGGATCGTCGACCGCGGCTCCGCCGCCTCGCCTGGAGGCCGCCGGAGCGGCCGGCCGGATCCTGGACCGGACGGCCCCCACCGCTCGCCTGCCTTTCCATCTGCTGGACCGGCGTTGACAAATGTTCGGGCCGTTGTTTTAACTACCGTTCAGAACGGTCATGAGCGTCAGCGACAAGCCCTGGCTTGCTGACCGGCAACCCTCCCACCGCGGTGGGGTGCCCCAGGTGACGACCCGGCCGATGAAGTTTCGGTAAGCGCGAGGCCCACAGGGCCGGAAGAGTGACGGTGACGCCATGTACGCAGCTCCCAGGACGGCCGCACGCCGCTCCCAGGGCTGCGTCCCGTCGTATGCGAACCTGCTCGTCGGCGATCGTGCCGTCGATCTGCTCCGCGTGAACAGCGCACTGTGTACCGCACCGGCCCGCGCCCGCTGTCGGGGCTGACCTCTCTCAGCAGCCCCCGCACTTCCTGACGAACACCGCGACCGCGGTGTGCCGTCGTCCTCCCCGCCCCCGGTACCCGCCGTCGCGTGCGCCGCCGCATGCCGCCGTGCTTCCGGGAGGTCCGACCCAGCCGGAGCCCACCATGAGTGAACCCCCTGGTGCCACCGTCGCCCTCGCCGAGCCGCCGATCACCGACGGTCCGTCAAAACCTTTCACTGCCCAGCGAGTTCTTCCGTTGCGACGGCCAGGCCGCTGGATCGTCACCGCGGTCGTACTCGTCCTGGTCGCCCAGTTCGTGCACGGACTGGTGACCAACCCCTTCTACCAGTGGGACCGCTGGAGCTACTGGTTCCTGCGCCCCACCATCCTCGACGGCCTGCTGATCACCCTCGAAGTCACCGCCTACAGTGCGGTGCTGGGCCTTGTCGGCGGCATCGTGCTCGCACTGGGCCGGCTCTCGAAGAGCCCGGTGCTGCGCGCGGTCAGCTGGACCTACGTCTGGGCGCTGCGCTCTATCCCGCTCATCGTGGTGCTGATCTTCCTCTACAACTTCAGTGCCCTGTACAAGACGGTGAGCGTCGGTATCCCCTTCGGGCCGGCCTTCTTCTCCTTCGACGAGTCGAGACTCGCCACCGACATGGTCGTCGCCGTCATCGGCCTCAGCCTCAACGAGGCGGCCTACGCGGCCGAGGTCGTACGCGGCGGCATCCTCTCCGTCGACCAGGGCCAGCACGAGGCTGCCGCCGCGCTCGGCCTGCCCAAGAGCTACCAGTTCCGCAGGATCGTCTTCCCGCAGGCGCTGCGCTCGATCATCCCGAACTACGTCAACCAGCTCATCGGCCTGATCAAGGGCACCTCACTGGTCTTCTACGTCTCCCTGCTCGACCTGTTCGGCTCCGCGCAGACCATGGGGTCCACCTACCCCGGCGACATCGTGCCGCTGCTGCTGGTCGTCACCGTCTGGTACCTGATCCTGACCAGCATCGTGTCCGTCGTGCAGTTCTACGTCGAGCGGCACTACGCCCGCGGTGCCACCCGCAGCCTGCCGCCGACGCCACTGCAGAAGCTCCGCACCGGTCTCTGCGACCTGCGGGCCCGCATCCGCCGGGAGGCCGCCGTATGACCGCCGAGACGCTCGAAGCCGTGGAGGACGTCGAGGCCGCCACCGTCGAGGTCCACGACGTGCACAAGTGGTACGGCACCCACCGGGTACTGGACGGCGTCGACCTGACCGTCCGCCCCGGCGAGGTCACCGTCATCCTGGGCCCCTCCGGCTCCGGCAAGTCCACCCTGCTGCGGGTCATCAACCACCTGGAGAAGCCCGAGATCGGTTACGTCAGCATCAACGGCGAGCTGATCGGCGTGAAGCGGCACGGCGACCGCCTGAAGGAGCTGAGCGAGTGGGCCATCCTCACCCAGCGCGGGCGGATCGGGTTCGTCTTCCAGAACTTCAACCTGTTCCCGCACCTGACCGTCCTGGACAACGTGGCCGCCGCCCCCGTCGCCACCGGAAAGCTTGGCAAGCCCGAGGCGCAGCAACTGGCCAAGGAACTCCTCGAACGCGTCGGCCTCGGCGAACGCGTCGGCGCCTACCCGCGGCAACTGTCCGGCGGCCAGCAACAGCGCGTCGCCATAGCCCGCGCCCTCGCCCTGCGCCCCGGCGTCATCCTCTTCGACGAGCCCACCTCCGCCCTCGACCCCGAACTGGTCGGCGAAGTCCTCGCTGTCATCAAGGACCTGGCCACCAGCGGCACAACACTCGTCATCGTCACCCACGAAATCGGCTTCGCCCGCGAGATCGCCGACCGGGTCGTCTTCCTCGACGGCGGAAAGATCATCGAGCAGGGCCCGCCCGCCGAGGTCCTCGACAAACCCCGGCACGAGCGGACCAGGGACTTCCTCAGCAAGGTCCTCTGACCTGCCGCATCCCCAAGACCTCCCCCCCACGCCACCCTCATCACCTCCAGCGACAAGGAACGGCCATGCCCACCCACTTCACCCGACGCAGCCTGATACGCGGCATCACCGCGGCGACCGCCGTCGCCTACCTCGCCACCGGGCTCGCCGCCTGCGGTGGCAACAGCGACGCGGCCACCACCACCGAAGCCGCCAAGTCCGGCGAGGTCGTCATCGGACGGGTCTCCAACGGCGCGGCAACCCAGACCACCATCAAGGTCTCCGAGGTCAAGTCCATCAGCGCCGAACTGCCCGCCGCCGTCAAGAAGAGCGGCACGCTGGAGATCGGCATCGGCGCCCTGCCCGCCGGGTTTCCCCCGCTGGCGTACGTCGGCGACGACCAGAAGACCCTCACCGGCTCCGAGCCCGACCTCGGCCGCCTGGTCGCCGCGGTCCTCGGTCTCAAGCCCGAGGTGAAGAACTCCACCTGGGAGAACCTCTTCGTCGGCATCGACAGCGGCAAGGTCGACGTGGCCTTCTCCAACGTCACCGACACCGAGGAGCGCAAGAAGAAGTACGAGTTCGCCTCCTACCGGCAGGACAACCTCGCCTTCATCGTGCCGAAGAAGAGCACCTGGAACTTCGACGGCGACTACGAGAACCTCGCCGGCAAGACGATCGCCGTCGGCTCCGGCACCAACCAGGAGAAGATCCTCCTGGAGTGGAAGGCCAAGCTGGCCAAGGAGGGCAAGAAGCTCACCGTCAAGTACTTCCAGGACAGCCCCAGCACCTTCCTCGCCCTGAACAGCGGCAAGATCGACGCCTCCTTCGGTCCCAACCCCGGCTTCGCCTACCACAACCGTCAGGTCGCCAACACGCCCAACGCCACCCGCACCGCGGGCACTTACTCCGGCGCGGGCGCGAGCCTCCAGGGCTTGATCGCGGCAACGGCGAAGAAGGACAGCGGACTCGCCAAGCCGCTCGCCGACGCCATCAACTACCTGATCAAGAACGGTCAGTACGCCGAGTGGCTCAAGGCGTACAACCTCTTTGACGAGGCCGTCGCCAAGCCCGAGGTCAACCCGCCGGGCCTGCCGCTCGACAACTCCTGACCACCGCGTGCCGGGGACTCCACCGCCGCCCCGCGATGGGGTCCCCGCCCGCCGGACACACCGAGCCGCACCCCGGAGACCGCCACACCATGTCCGTCACCACCCCCACCGCCAGCTCCTCGCACATCCTGGACAACCCTGCCTGGGCCGCGCTCACTGGCCCCCACGCCCACTTCGCCGAACGAATCGGCCACGCCGCCCGCTATCACCAGGACGTGGCTCCCTTCTACGCCGTCTCCGGCGAGGACGACCCGCGCGCCTGGGTCGACCTTGCCGCGCTCGTCGGCGCAGGCGGCACCGCCTCGGTGCAGGGCGTCACCGAGGCGCCGGAGGACTGGGAGGTCGTCGGCACCGGACACGGCGTCCAGCTCGTGGACACCGGCCTGCGCGCGCAGCCCGACCCCGAGGCCGTACGGCTCGGCCCCGACGACGTGCCCGAGATCCTCGACCTGGTCGCCCGCACCGAACCCGGCCCCTATCTGCCCCGCACCGTCGAGATGGGCACCTACCTGGGCATTCGCCATCGCGGCCGCCTGATCGCCCTGGCCGGCGAACGCCTCCATCCACCCGGCTGGACCGAGATCAGCGCCGTGTGCACCGACCCGGCGTACCGCGGCCGGGGTTTGGCCACCTGCCTGGTCCGCGCCGTCGCGGCCGGCATCAGGGAGCGCGGCGAGCGGCCCTTCCTGCACGCCAGGGCCGACAACGCGAACGCGATCCGGCTGTACGAGTCGATCGGGTTCACCCTGCGCCGCCGTACCGTCTTCTCGCTCGTCCGGCACACCGGAGCCGCCGCTCTGGAAGAAACGGCATAGCCGTGTCGTTGTCCTTGTCGAAGGTGAGTGCTTGGACCACTCGGACGGAGGTGCGGCACGTGACACGTGTACTCCGTGTCGTCCGCCTCCACTCCCGGCCCCATATCGACCTCCAGCGCGTGGCCGGCTCCCTCTGTAGCTCCTGACCCCGTTTGCCCAGCCGCCGCGCGCCCCGATTCCCGCGGGCCGGCGATCTCGTACGGACCTCCAGGAAGGCACCATCGTGTCCTCAACTCCCTCTTTCCACCTGCACCTTGCCGTCGCCCTTGAGGGCACCGGCTGGCACCCCGCCTCCTGGCGTGAGCCGGTCGCCCGCCCCCGGGACCTGTTCACCGCCGGCTACTGGGCCGATCTGGTCGCCGAGGCCGAGCGCGGCCTGCTCGACTTCGTCACCCTCGAGGAGGGACTCGGCCTGCAGTCCTCCCACTACGGCGAGTTGGACGGCCGCACCGACCAGGTCCGCGGCCGCCTCGACGCCGTACTGATCGCATCCCGCATCGCGCCGCTCACCCGGCACATCGGCCTGGTGCCGACCGTGATCGCCACCCACACGGAGCCCTTCCACATCTCCAAGGCGATCGCCACCCTCGACTACGTCAGCAACGGCCGAGCCGGCCTGCGCGTCCAGATCAGCGCCCGCCCGCACGAGGCCGACCACTTCGGCCGCCGTACCTTCCCGCCGATCAACCTGGCGGAACTCCAGAGCCCGGCCGGACAGGAGCGGCTCACCGACCACTTCGACGAGGCCGCCGACTACGTCGAGGTCGTCCGTCGCCTCTGGGACAGCTGGGAGGACGACGCCGAGATCCGGGACGCCGCCACCGGCCGCTTCGTAGACCGTGACAAGCTCCACTACATCGACTTCGAGGGAAAGCACTTCAGCGTCAAGGGCCCCTCCGTCACCCCGCGCCCGCCCCAGGGTCAGCCCCTGGTCACCGCCCTGGCCCACCAGACCGTCCCGTACCGGCTGGTCGCCCGCCAGGCCGACGTCGGCTACGTCACCCCGCACGACGCCGAGCAGGCGCGCGCGATCGTCGCCCAGATCCGCGCCGAGCAGGAGACGGCCGGACGCGCCGGTGAACTCGTGCACGTCTTCGGTGACTTGGTGGTCTTTCTGGACGACGACCAGGCCGCCGCGGAGGACCGCCGCGCCCGCCTCGACGCCCTCGCGGGAGAGCCGCACACCGGCGATGCCCGTGTCTTCGCCGGTACGCCGGCCCAACTGGCCGATCTGGTGCTGGGGTTGGCTGCGGAGGGGCTGAGCGGGTTCCGGTTGCGGCCCGCCGTCGCCGGACATGACCTCCCGGCCATCACCCGTGGGCTGGTCCCCGAACTCCAGCGTCGGGGCGCCTTTCGCACCGCCTACGAGGCCGACACCCTGCGCGGCCTGCTTGGCCTGGCCCGCCCCGCCAACCGCTACGCCACCGCCTGAGCCGGAAGGACCCCACCGACATGAGCAAGCCGCTGAAGCAGATCCATCTGGCCGCGCACTTCCCGGGCGTCAACAACACCACCGTATGGAGCGACCCGAAGGCCGGCAGCCACATCGAGTTCAGCTCCTTCGTCCACTTCGCGCAGACCGCCGAACGCGCCAAGTTCGACTTCTTGTTCCTCGCCGAGGGCCTCAGACTGCGCGAACAGGGCGGGAAGTTCTATGACTTGGACGTCGTCGGCCGCCCCGACACCTTCACCGTCCTCGCCGCGCTCGCAGCCGTCACCGAACACCTGGGCCTGACCGGCACCATCAACTCCACCTTCAACGAGCCCTACGAGGTCGCCCGCCAGTTCGCCAGCCTCGACCACCTCTCCGGCGGACGCGCCGCCTGGAACGTCGTCACCTCCTGGGACGCCTTCACCGGCGAGAACTTCCGCCGCGGCGGCTTCCTCCCGCAGGACGAGCGATACTCCCGCGCCAAGGAATTCCTGGCCACCACCCACGAACTCTTCGACTCCTGGCATGGCGACGAGATCATCGCCGACCAGGCCACGGGCGTCTTCCTCCGGGACGCGAAGGCCGGCTCCTTCGTGCACTCCGGGCAACACTTCGACATCCACGGCCAGTTCAACGTCCCCCGCTCCCCGCAGGGCCGCCCGGTCATCTTCCAGGCCGGCGACTCCGACGAGGGCCGCGAGTTCGCCGCCTCCAGCGCCGACGCCATCTTCAGCCGGTACGCCACCCTGGAGGGAGGCCAGGCCTTCTACACGGACGTCAAGAACCGCCTCGCCAAGTACGGCCGCCGTCACGACGAACTACTCATCCTGCCCGCCGGGAGCTTCGTCCTCGCCGACACGGACGAAGAGGCCGGGGAACTGGCCAAGGAGGTGCGCCGCCAGCAGGTCAGCGGGGCCACCGCGCTCAAGCACCTGGAGTTCGTCTGGAACCGGGACCTGTCCTCCTACGACCCCGAGGGCCCGCTGCCCGACATCGACCCGGACGTCAGCGCCGACCACATCTCCAAGGGCCGGGCCCAGGTCCGCATGTACCGTGACCCGCTGGCCACCGCCCGCGAGTGGCGTGAGCTGGCCACGGCCAACAACTGGTCGATCCGCGACCTGGTCATCGAGACGGGCAACCGCCAGAACTTCATCGGCTCCCCGGCGACCGTCGCCCGCACCATCAACGAGTACGTCCAGGCGGACGCGAGTGACGGCTTCATCCTCGTCCCGCACATCACCCCGACCGGCCTCGATGTCTTCGCCGACAAGGTCGTCCCGCTCCTACAGGAACAGGGCGTCTTCCGCACCGACTACGAGGGCCCGACCCTCCGCGACCACCTCGGGCTCGTCCACCCGGACGACCTGCGGGGCGAGGAGCGGGTGGCGTCGTGAAATTCCTCGCCATCACACTCGTCGTGCACCGCCCGGATCCCCTCACATTCAAGAAGGCGGGGCTGCCGGTCGTCTTCGAGACGCTGGAGGACTTCGTCGAGCGCAGCTCCGCGCTGATCGGCAGCCCGCAGCAGGTCATCGACAAGGTGCACCGCTACCACGAGCAGTTCGGGCACACCGTGCTCCACCTGCACGCCGACGCGAGCGGGCTGACGGCGTCCCAGCACCGTGCCTCCCTTGAGCTGTTCCAGTCCGAGGTCGCCCCCGTCCTGCGCCGCGAGATCCCGGACCCCCCGTTCGTATGGGGACCCGTGCTTCCGGCGCCACCGCTCACCCAGGAGTCCGTCCATGTCTGATGTTGCCCTCGGCGTTCTCGACCTGGTCCCGATCCCCTCCGGCTCGACGGCAGCCGATGCCCTGCGCCACTCCATCGACCTCGCACAGCAGGCCGAGCGCTTCGGATATGCCCGCTACTGGTTCGCCGAGCACCACCTCAATCCGGGCGTGGCCGGCACGTCACCCGCAGTCGTCCTGGCCCTGACCGCATCCGCCACCTCCACCATCCGGCTCGGTTCCGGGGCCGTGCAGCTCGGGCACCGCACGGCGCTGTCCACGGTGGAGGAGTTCGGCCTGCTCGACGCGCTGCACCCGGGCCGCTTCGATCTGGGCCTGGGCCGCTCGGGCGGCCGCCCGCCGGGACAGCCGGCCCCACCGTTGCCGACGGCGACCCCGGTCCTCGACGACCGCACCCCGAACGGCCTGTTGATCCCGCCCCGCTTCTCCTTCGAGCATCTGCTCGGGTCACCCCGCATCGCGCTGCAGCGCAGGCTGCTTCTGCTGCCGGGCGCCGAGTCACAGGACTACGCGGAGCAGATCGACGACATCCTCTCCCTGCTCGCCGGCACCTACCGTTCCCCGGAGGGCGTCGAGGCGCACGTCGTGCCGGGGGAGGGCGCCGATGTGGAGCTGTGGATCCTGGGCAGCAGCGGTGGTCAGAGCGCCGCTGTCGCGGGCCGCAACGGTCTGCGGTTCGCGGCGAACTACCACGTCAGCCCGGCCACGGTCCTGGAGGCGGTGGAGGGTTACCGGTCCTTCTTCCAGCCTTCCGAGTTCCTGGACAAGCCGTACGTCAGCGTCTCGGCGGACGTCGTCGTCGCCGAGGACGACGCCACCGCCCGCGCACTCGCCACCGGCTACGGCCCGTGGGTCCGCAGCATCCGCACCGCCGAGGGCGCCATCGAGTACCCGACGCCGGAGGAAGCGCGCGCCCACCCATGGACCGACGAGGACCAGGCCCTCGTCCAGGACCGCCTCGACACCCGGTTCGTCGGCTCGCCGGGCCGGGTGGCCGACCAGTTGGAACAACTCCAGGAGGCCACGGGCGCGGACGAGTTGCTCATCACGACGATCACACACGACCACACGGACCGAGTCCGTTCGTACGAACTACTCGCGGAGGAATGGCGCCGACGGGGGCACTCCTTCCAGTCGAGCTGATCTTCGGGAATCCCCACCGACCGGCTGCACGCGACGGCTCCCGTACGGGTCTGATCGGCACCCCTGAGTAGATCGCCGGGCGGCTCGTCGCCTACAAGCGGCTCGGCGTCGACCTCTTCCTCCTCGGCTTCCTGCACTACCTGGAGGAGGTCGACTACTTCGGCAAGGGGGTGATGCCCCTGGTGCGAGAACTGGAGGCACAGGAAGCCGCGTCCGAGCCGCCGCCGCCCACGCCTGACCGCGGCCCGCACACGAAACGACGAACGAAAGGTCCTCCCATGGCCACAGTCCTGTCCGTCTCCGGAAGCCCCTCCGCCACCTCCCGCACCGCTCGGCTGCTGCGCCACCTGGACGAGCGGCTCATAGCGCAGGGACACGAGGTCATCGCGCTGGACGCGCGTACCCTGCCTGCCGAGGCGCTACTCGGGGCCGACTTCTCTCACCCGGCGATCGTCCGGGCCACCGCCCTGTTCGAGCAGGCGGACGGGGTGGTGATCGGTACCCCCGTCTACAAGGCCGCCTACTCCGGACTGCTGAAGTCCCTGCTCGACCTGCTCCCGCAGTACGCCCTGGCGGGCAAGACGGTCCTCCCGCTGGCCACCGGCGGCACCACCGCCCACGTCCTGGCCATCGACTACGCCCTGCGCCCGGTGCTGGCCTCCATGGGCCCTGCGTACATCACGCCGGGCTGGTTCACGCTCGACAAGGACATCACGGTGGGCGAGGACGGCACGCTGACCGTCTCGCCGGGATCGGCCGAGGCTCTGGCGCAGGTAACGGACCAGTTCTCGGCCGCGCTGGGCGGCCGTACGACGCTGCTGGCGGCCGCCGGATGAGCGTCGCGCACGTCATCGCGGATGACGCCGAGGCCCTTGCCGGGGCCGCGGCGCCGGCCGCGGCGCGGCCGGCAGCCCCCGGGTCAGGACGATGACCACCCGGCCGCCCGTCACCGCGAACTCGCCATCCGGGAGCGCGAATCAGCCGGAAGACATCAGCTTTCATAGTTTTCCTATCGAATTACTAGGGAAACTGTTGACGGTGGTCGAAGAGGAGAGTGAGGATGATGAAGCCGACGCGTCACCGCGCACCGCTGCACTCCCACGCCGCCTCGCCGGGCACCGCGTCGTCCTCGGTCCCCTGAAGGAAGACGCCATGACCACAGCTCTGAGCTGTAGCGACAGCCGCAGCCGCATGAAGCGGGCGAGGATATGACGGTGACCGCAGGCGAGGTGACCGACGAGGGAGCTGGGCAGGCCGACTGGCTGCACATCGCCCGTGAGATGGCGGACGACCTGGCCACGGACGCGGTCGAGCGCGAACAGGCCGGCAAGGCACCGCTCGACGAGGTGGCGCGGCTGCGCGAGTCGGGACTGCTGACATTGCCGGCGCCGGCCGAACTCGGGGGAGGCGGTGGGGACTGGCGCACGGCCTACGCGGTCATCCGGACCGTCGCCGCGGCCGACGGGGCCATCGGCCACCTGCTGGGCAACCACTACTTCCTGTCCTGCAGCGCCCGGTTCTTCGCCGACCGCACCCGTGCCGCCTGCATCGAGCGGGAGTCGACGGCGGGGCAGTGGTGCTGGGGAGGCGGCATCGCCTCACATGAACCACCACTCATCCTGACCCCCACGTCGGGCGGCTATCTGCTCAACGGCTACCAGAGGTATGCCACCGGAGTCGGGATCGCCGACCGGCTGGTGGTTCGAGCCGCCAAGTACGGCACGGGTGAGCCGTTGGCCGTCCTGGTCGACCCCGCTCTCTCGGGCGTCGTGAGCGGCAGCAGCGGGGACGCCTTCGGCCAGCGGCTGGCGGCCGGTGGCGGCGTGGAGTTCGATTCCGTGCCGGTCGCGGCCGACGATGTGCTCGGCTCCCTCTCGGCGGACGAGGGCGTCCTGTCACCCTTCGCCTCTCTGGCCGCGCCGACCGCGCGTCTGGTCTCCGTCCAGTTCTGTCTTGGCGTGGCAGAGGGCCTGCTGGCCGAGGTTCGCGAGTGCGGAAGGGGCATGAGGTCCCCCTGGCAGCCCTTCTCGCCTCAGCCTTGGCCGGACAGCCCGCCGCAAGATCCGTACGCGCTGACCGTGTACGGCGAGCTCACCGTCGTCGCACGTGCCGCGTCCGCCCTGGCCGAGCAGGCGGTGGATGCCCTGGTGCGCGGCCTCGTAGAGGGCGAGGATCTCGACGACGAGGAGTGCGCGGAGATCGCCGTCCTCGCGAGCGTGGCCGAGTCAGCCTCCTCCCGGGCCGCGCAGGAGATCACCACCCGTGCCCTGGACGTCATCGGCGCCGACGCCGCCTCCGCGCGGCACGGCTTCGACCGCTTCTGGCGCAACGCCCGGACACACACCCTGCGCGAGCCGGTCGCCCACAGACTGCGCGAGGTGGGCGACTACTTCCTCAACGGCGCGCACCCACCCTTCGCCCTTCCAGCCTGACCGGGAGGTCGACCGGTGCGGGGGCCGACACGACAGCGATGGATAATCGCGGCATGCGGATGTCGGCGCGGGCGGACTATGCGGTGCGGGCGGCACTGGAGCTGGCCGCAGCAGGGAGCGAGGCCTCGCTCAAGGCCGAGGCGATCGCAGCGGCGCAGGCATCCCGCACAAGGTCCTGGAGGGCATCCTCGGCGACCTGCGCCGGGGCGGTCTTGTGGTGGTGTGGCAGTCGATGACGGTCGCGAGATACAGGAACCCGGCCCAGGTGTGAACGCAGGTGATATCGCTGACCAGTTTGCGCCCGGGAGCGTCAGCGGTAAAGCCACGGGCCGGCAGGTCGGGCGTGGCCGGCGCTGCGTTTCCGGCGATCTCCGCCGGCGTGTATCGGTGGCCGACGGGGGATGGGGCTCGTATCGCGGTGGAGACGGTGCGTGGCGTACCGACGGGCGTCGAAGAGGTACGGCTCGTTCTCTTCGATGACCGGGCGTACGAGGCCTTCGCCCGGCGATTCGGCTGATGGAAACCACGCAGCGATGGGCGCACGGTGGCCGCTGACCTGCGCGAATGACGGTCTGGGTCCCCCTGGCGCTCGCCCCTCGGCCAGGTTTGTGACATGGGGCCGCCCTCGCCCGCGACGCGAGTTCCGTGAGGGCTGCACCCCCGCTCAGCTCTTCGTGTCGGCTGTGGTGAGTGAGGCGAGGGCGGCGTCGAGGCGGCGGGTGGCCTCCTCGGCGACCGGGCGCAGGGCGTCGAGTTCGGTGAGGGCCACCATCGTGTTCGGGTCGAGGGCCTGGACGGTGGTGCGGTCGCCGTCGCGGCGGACGACGACGTTGCAGGGCAGCAGCAGGCCGATGGAGCGGTCGATGTCCAGGGCGCGGTGGGCCAGAGGAGGGTTGCAGGCGCCGAGGATGACGTAGTCCTCCATTTCCTCTGCGGCGCGGCCGAGCTTTGCCTTGAGGGTGGCGGTGACGTCGATCTCCGTGAGGATGCCGAAGCCCTGGGTGGCGAGAGCGCCGCGGACGCGCTCCACGGTCGTGGCGAAGTCGGTGTCGAGGTGCACGGTGCGGTCGTAGCGCATGGCGGTGGCCTTTCTCGTCGGTCGGCGCGGGGCGGGTGTCCAGCCGTTGTGTACGGGGTGCTCGGGAGGTGTGTCCGCGGCTTTCCCTGTCCTCGTAAATACCCCCGGGGGTACTCATGCTACCGTCGAAGATATACCCCCTGGGGTAAATCTTCACTGAAGGGAGTACTTCGTGTTCTTCGTCGACACGATCGAGGTGTCGGGGCTCGGCAATCGGAGCTATCTGGCGGGCGGTGAGCGGACGGCGGTCGCGGTCGACCCGCCGCGCGACCTCGACCGGGTGATCGCGGCGGCCTCCCGGCGTGGAGTGCGGATTTCCCACGTGGTGGAGACGCACGTGCACAACGACTACGTGACCGGCGGCCTGGAGCTTGCCCGGGTCACGGGCGCCGCCTACCTCGTGCCTGCGGGAGCCCGCGTCTCCTTCGAGCGCGTACCCGTACGCGACGGCGACCGAACAGAGATCGACAGCGAAGCCGGCCTGACCCTGCGCGCGCTGGCTACCCCCGGGCACACCCCGCACCACACGTCCTATGTGCTTGAGGAGGACAGCGCGGCGATCGCGGTGTTCACCGGCGGCTCGCTGCTGATCGGCACGGTCGGCCGCCCCGATCTGGTCGAGCCCCGGCTGACCGGACGGCTGGCCCGGGCCCAGCACGCCTCCGCGCACCGGCTGGCAGCCGAGCTGCCCGACGAGACGGCCGTGCTCCCCACCCACGGCTTCGGCAGCTTCTGCTCCTCCTCCCAGGCCGAGGGGGGCGACACCACCATCGGCAAGGAGAAGGTGTCCAACGAGGCCCTCACTCGGGACGTCGACACCTTCGTCGCCGACCTGCTGGCCGGCCTGGACGACGTGCCCGCCTACTACACGCACATGGGCCCGGCCAACGCTGCCGGACCCGCGCCCGTCGACCTGACCCCGCCGTCCGTCGCGGACGCCGACGAGATCGCCGCGCGGCTGGACGCGGGGGAGTGGGTGGTCGATCTGCGCAACCGGATCGCTTTCGCCGCCGGGCATGTCTCCGGGGCCTTCAACTTCGAGGCGGAGGGGCAGCTCGCCACCTATCTGGCCTGGCTGATCCCCTGGGGCAGGCCGGTCACCCTGCTCGCCGAGTCGCCCGAACAACTCGCCGCCGCACAGCGTGAGTTGGTGCGAGTGGGTATCGACCGCCCGGCCGCCGCGACCACGGGCGGGCCGACCGACTGGGTGCGCGCGGACGAGACACCGGCCGCCTTCCGCCGTGCGACGTTCGCCGATCTCGCGGGGCGTTCCCGGGATGGAGTCGTCGTCCTCGACGTGCGCCGGGCGTCCGAACGCACGGATGGATTCGTCGAGGGTTCGGTCCACATCCCGATCCACGCCCTGCCCCGCCGCCTCGACGAGGTACCCGAGGGCGAGGTCTGGGTGCACTGCGCGGGCGGCATGCGCGCCGCGATCGCCGCCTCCCTGCTGGACGCCGCCGGCCGGCACGTCGTCGCCGTGGACGACTCCTTCGACGCGGCCGAGAAGGCGGGACTCGCCCTCCGGACCCCCTGACGGCGCCGGACGCCGCAGAGGCCGGCCGAACTTCCCTGACGTGACGAACAGGAGCCAGACACCGAGATGAGCATCTTCCGACGGACCCGGGGCGGCCCGAGGCGCGTGAGCGTGCAGGAGGCAGCCATACGCACCGGGCACGGCAACGCCGAAGGCGGCGGTGATGCCGTGCTGCTCGACGTGCGCGAGCCCTACGAGTGGCAGGCGGGCCATGCGCCGCGCGCCGTGCACCTGTCCCTGTCCGCGCTGGCCGCCGGGGCAGGGTTGCCCGCCCATGCGCAGGCACGGCCCCTGATCGTGATCTGCCACTCCGGCAACCGCTCCCGACAGGCCGCCGAACTGCTCGTCGCACGTGGCTCGGAAGCCGCCGACGTGATCGGCGGGATGCGGGACTGGGCCAAGGCGGGGCTGCCGGTGGTTGACGCGCGCGGAAAGAACGGCACCGTCGCGTGAGCGCACTCGTACTCGCCCTGGCCGCCGGAGCGGTCATCGGCCTGGCGCTCGGCGCGCTCGGGGGCGGCGGCAGCGTGCTGGCCGTCCCGGCCCTGATCTACCTGCTCGGCTTCAGCCCCGTCGGGGCGACGACCGCGAGCCTGGTCATCGTCACGCTCACCTCGGTCACCGCGATGGTCGCGCACGCCGGCGACGGGCATGTGCGCTGGCGTACCGGGCTGCTGTTCGCGGCGGTCGGGATCGGCCCGGCGATGCTCGGCGGCGCGCTCGTCGCCCGTGTCCCGGCGGGCGAACTCACCGCCGCGTTCGGCGTGGTCGCGGGAGCGGCCGCCGTGCGCATGCTGCGCTCCCGGCCCGCCGCGGAAGGCGCTGTGACGGTACGGCCGGGGCGGGCGGCTGCGGCCGGCGCCGGCCTCGGCGCGGTCACCGGTGTCCTCGGTGTCGGCGGCGGCTTTCTCGCCGTACCGGCGCTGGTGGGTGTGCTGGGCATGCGGATGCGCAGCGCGGTGGGTACCAGCCTGCTGGTCATCACCGTCAACTCGCTGGCCGCGCTGACGATGCGGGCCGGCTCGGTCGAGGGGCTGGACTGGGCGGTCGTCGGCCCGTTCGTCGGGGCCGCGATCCTCGGTGCCTGGGACGGCAAGCGGCTGGCCGCGAAGGTCACCGGGCACTCGCTTCAACGGATCTTCGCCCTGGGGTTGCTGGCCGTGGCCGCCTTTATGCTCATCGACGCGGTGGTATGAGGTCGTGCCGGATGCGGATCAGGCCAGAGACAGGAACAGCTTTTCCAGACGGGCGCGCATCGCCTCCGGGTCCTCGCCGTTCTTGCGCCCTGACTCCATGTCGGTGATGCACTGCTGCAGGCCCGTCGCGATGATGGCGAAACCGGCACGGTCCAGTGCGCGCGATGCCGCGGCGAGCTGCGTGACGACATCCTCGCAGTCGCGTCCCTCCTCGATCATCCGGATCACCCCGGAGATCTGACCCTGTGCCCGGCGCAGCCGGTTCAGCACGGCCTTCAGGTTCGCACCTTCAAGCTCCAGTTCCACGATCACTCCTCCAAAAATACCCCTAGGGGTACTGTACGTCCCGGTTCGGGGCGGCGTCGACCATCAAGGATCACACCTGTCATGACCAACTTCCCGCCCCCTGTCACCCTCGGCACTGACCAGGCCCGCACGCGGCTGCACGAGCTGACCGTCATCGACGTGCGCACGCCCGCCGAGTACGCCTCCGGCCATCTGCCCGGTGCCCTGAACATCCCCCTGGATCACGTCCGGAGGGCGCTGCCGGAGATTCGGCACGCCGCCGAGCGCGGCGACGTCCTCGTCGTGTGCGCCTCGGGCGCCCGTTCGGAGAACGCCTGCAAGTTGCTGGCCGAGCAGGGCATCACCACGGCGACCCTCGCCGGCGGCACCGGCGCCTGGGCTGCCGCGGGGCACGGCCTGCACACCCCGGCCGCCTGCGACACCCGTTCCGGCTGGAGCATGGAACGACAGGTGCGCTTCACCGCCGGCAGCCTGGTTCTTCTCGGCCTCGTTCTGGGCCTGCTCGTGCATCCGGGCCTCCTGCTGATCTCGGCCGGCATCGCGGGCGGCCTGGTCTTCTCGGCTCTCACCGACACCTGCGGCATGGCGGTCATGCTCGGCAAGCTGCCGCACAACCGCCCGCGCGCAGCCGACTTCGACGCCGTACTCGCTGCTCTTCGCACCCACTGAACCCGACGTTCCAGGGCGCCTTTCCTGCTTGAAGGGCGCCCTGGTCAGTTCGCTGTCGCCGATCCCGTGGCGGCAGTCCGGCGCACGTCCTCCATGTCAACGGCCCGGATCTTGCCGATGAGCTCCTCCAGGGCCTGCGGTGGCAGCGCGCCGGGCTGCGAGTACAGGACGGTCCGGTCGCGGACGGCCATCAGGGTGGGGATGGACGAGATCTGGAAGGCGCCGGCGAGTTCGGGCTGTGCCTCGGTGTCGACCTTGCCGAAGACGATGTCCGGGTGGCGCTCGGCCGCCTTCTCGTAGACGGGGCCGAACGTCCGGCACGGTCCGCACCAGGCGGCCCAGAAGTCGATCAGCAGGATCGCGGAGCCGGTGACGGTCTCCTCGAAGTTGTCCTTGGTCAGTTCGACGGTCGACATGGGGTTCCCTCCACTCCATCCCACATACCCGGTGGGGTATATTGGTCTGCTCGGTTCAACCGGTGCCGGCCCGGGTTTGTTCCACACAGACTGGCGGCAGCGGGAACCCGCGCATGCGCTCGACGTCGGCCGACAGTCCGATGAGGCCGTCGTCGAGCCGGTCGGGACGAGCGGCCAGTACCTCGCGGGCGCGGGCGACTTGACCGGCCCCTCCTCCCACACCGGTCCCCTGGCCAGGTCCTGTCCTCGGACGCCGTCGAAAGTTCTTACGGGACTCTGACGCGCAGGGAAAGCCGACCAACTGCCTGCGCCTCTGGAGCAACTCTGGCCCCGCACCCGCCGATTCCGCGGCGGTGGCGAAGGCGGGAGGAGCAGAGCATGAGCAGGCACACCAGGCGCAGGTCGCCGCGGCACAGGCGGATGATGGTGGCCGGTGCCTCGGTCGTCACGGTCGTGGGCGCCGTCGCGACGGTGACCGTCGCCTCGGCCGGGGAGCCGGGGCATCGCAGCGGGGTGTCGCTGAAGTCCGCCCCCAGCGGATTAGGCGCCGACCACGCCGTCTTCGTCCAGGGCAACGAACTCGACGGCAACACCATCCACGTCTTCAAGCGCGGCGACGACGGCACACTGACCGCGGCCGGGCGGTACACGACCGGCGGCAAGGGCGGCGACCAGGTCGACGCGCCCACCGACTCCCTCGCCTCCCAGGGGTCCCTCGTCTACGACGACCGATCCCACCTGCTGATGGCGGTCAACGCGGGCAGCGGCACCATCACCAGCTTCCAGGTCCAGGGGCAGAAGCTGACCCACCGTCAGGTGGTGGCCTCCGGCGGGGACTTCCCGTCGTCGATCGCGGTGCACGGCAAGCTCGCCTACGTCATGAACGCGGGGGGCAAGGGCAGCATCCAGGGCTTCCGAATCACCTCCGCCGGTCTGAGGCCCCTGTCCCACTCGAACCGCTCCCTGGGCCTGGACAACATGAAGGTGCCGCTGTTCAGCAGCTCTCCCGGACAGGTCGCGTTCACCCCGGACGGGCGGGCGCTGGTGGTCACCACGAAGTCCGCGAACACCGTCGAGGTCTTCCCCGTGTGGGCCGACGGACGTGCCACGACGCAGCCGGTGGTCAACAAGTCGGCCGGTGAGGTGCCGTTCGCGATCACCTTCGACAAGGCCGGCCGGATGCTCGTGGCCGAAGCCAAGAACTCGACGGTCACCACCTACAAGGTGCGTTCCGACGGACGCCTGAAGATCCTCCGGAACCCCCTGACCAACGGTCAGGACACGCTGTGCTGGCTGGAGCGCGCCGGCTCCTTCTTCTACGGCGGCAACACCGGCAACTCCACCGTCACCGGCTACCGCACCGACCGGCACGGCCGCCTGTCCCTCACCAACGGCGTCGGCATCGCAACCCCGCCGTCCGCCACGTCCCAGGGCGTCATCGACCTGGCGGTGACACCCGACGAGAAGTTCCTGTACGTACAGAACGCCACGTCCGGCACCGTCGACGGCTTCCGCATCGGCCGCGACGGCTCCCTCACCAAGGTCACCACCGCCACCGGACTGCCCGCCTTCGCCGAATCCGGCATGGAGGGCATCACCGCGGCATAACGAAGCGGCCGCCGCGGAGCCGCGCCCCGGAGGATGCACCTCCGGGGCGCGAGGTCGTTTCGCTCCATGTCCGCCTGCCGAAGGACCGAGAGCGGCCGAGGGACGGCCCGGCGTTCCCAGGCCGACGCTGCCGCGGCCACTCCGCCGGTCCCTGGACGACGAGGCCGGTCTCCTGGAGGCTCGCCGCACACTCCGCTACGATCCCGTGCGCGTCGGCTCGGCCATGGTCATGCCGATCGGCTGCCCGGATCCGCCGCCACTCCGGGTGGCTGTTGATCGAGGTTCGCCAGGAGATCGGCCCGGCCGCCGAACCGCATCCCGGCCGCCCGCCACCAGCTCCGCCAGGGGGCCGATTGATCCCTGCCGCACACTGCCCGCTCCCCGGAATGTCGGCCTCCTCCATGTGACCCGACGGCACTGCCGTCGGATACCAGCGGTGCCGTCGAGGGGGGCCGACCGCCCCTTGCCGCGGTCCCTTCGGCCCTCCCGCCCATCGCCTGTGAGGGCGACACTCAGAAGGTGTGGCGTCCGGGTCGATCGGACCCGGGCGCGCCGGGCGAGCGGACGGGAAGTCGGATCCTGTCGTCCCGGAGCCTGTGGTCGGGCAGAGTGAGTGGAGGCGAGAGACCATGGCCGTCACGATCGCCCTGGCAGGGGACGCCATGCTGGGCCGCGGGGTCGCCGAGGCGCTGGCGCACCGGAAGCCGCACCCCCTGTTCACCGCCGCCGTGCGAAGGGCCGCCGGAGCCGCTGACCTCTTCCTGCTCAACCTCGAATGCTCGATCTCCGACCGGGGCACCCCCGTCGACCTGCCGGGCAAGGCGTTCTTCTTCCGTGCCCCGCCCCGTGCCGCCGGCGTGTTGGCCGACCTCGGCGTGGACGCCGTGTCCCTGGCCAACAACCACGCCCTCGACCACGGCCCCGAGGCGCTCCTGGACACCCGTATCCATCTGGCCCGCGCGGGCATCCGCGCGGCCGGGGCCGGGGCCACGCCCGAGGAATCCCGAGCGTCGCTGGTCCTGGAGGCCGGCGGGCTGCGCATCGGGTTCGTCGCGGTCACCGACCATCCCGCCGCGTTCGCCGCCGCGGACGGCAGGCCCGGTGTGGCGTACGCCGACCTGTGGGACGAGAGCGTGCCCGACTGGCTCACCGACACGATCCGCAGGCTGGCCGGCACCACCGACATCGTGCTGGTCAGCGTCCACTGGGGGCCCAACATGACCGCCCGCCCGGTCCAGCACGTCCGCCGCGCCGCCCCCGCCCTCACCGACGCCGGGGCCGATCTGGTCTTCGGCCACTCCGCACACGTCTTCCACGGCTTCACCCGCAACGTCCTGTACGACCTGGGAGACCTCATCGACGACTATGCCGTCCACCCGGCCCTGCGCAACGACCTGGGCCTGCTGTGGCTGGTCACCCTGGACGAGCACGGCCCTGTGCGCACCGAGGCGGTGCCGATCGCCCTGGACTACTGCCACACCCGCCTCGTCGACCGGGCCGAGTACGCGTGGACCGCGGACCGGCTGATCCGCGTCTGCGCCGAGATGGGCACGGACGTCACCGACGAGGGCGACCGGCTGGCCGTCGACTGGCCCCGCGGCCCCCTGGCCCGCGCGAGCTGACCGCGCAGCAGCGGCAGACCGCCGCAGTCGATGAAGGTCACAGGGCGCAGGTCCGTCACCGACGCGTGGCGGTGCCGCGCTTCACCATGGCCGGCCTTCGCGACAAGCGTAGGGGCAGGCGCCGGGTTCCGTCCGGCCGTGCAGGCAGGGCCGACCGGCCCAAGCGCCCCGCTGCACACCCGGACAAGCTGAACCTACGGGGCAATCCCGGCACCGGGCTCGCGCCCGGTCGGACGAGAGGAAGTGACGGGCCATGGCGGAATCGGCACCGTCCCGAGCGGCGGAAGACCATGCGCTGGGCGATCTCGGCCGTCGTCTCGCCGCGCGACGCACGGAACTCGGACTGACCAGGGCGCAGACGGCCTCGCGGGCCGGTATGGCGCCCGGCTACCTCGAGTACCTGGAGGAGCACCCTGGTGCCGCGCCGGGGTCGGGCGCTCTGCTGCGGCTGGCCGAGGTACTGGAGACCACCGTGCGGGACCTCACCGGCGGTGACACCGACCTGCCGCCCGGGCTGGGGCAGCCCGCCCGCACCGCCCGCCTCACCGAGCTGAGTGTCCCGGAGTGCCGGGCCCTGCTCGCCACGCACGGAGTCGGGCGGATCGCGGTGCCCACCGCCTCCGGACCCGTCGTCGTGCCCCTGAACTACAGCGTTGTCGACGGCGCGCTCGTCTTCAGAACCGAGATCGGAAGCACGCCCTTCCAGGCGTCGGGCTGCCAGGTCGCCTTCGAGGTCGACCGCATCGACGACGCCTTCAGCCGGGGCTGGAGCGTGCTGGTGTGCGGCCATGCCCGCACCGTGACGGAGCCCGACGAGGCACGCCGGCTCACCGAGCGGGCCCGCAGCGCGCCCTGGGCCGGCGGGCACCGTGACGTATGGGTGCGCGTGGACCCCCTGGTGATCACGGGACGCCGCATCACCGTGTGAGGCGGGACGTTCTCCGGCGGACCGGGGCCGAAGGGCCCTCACCTCGGACCCTGCCCCGCCGGAGGATGAACGAGGACGCTCCAGCGGTGTACCCAGGTGAGAGATGGACTGGCCCATGTATCCGAACGACGGTTTCCGGGAACTCGACCGGCAGGAGTGCCTGCGGCTTCTGACGAAGGTGCCCGTCGGCCGAATCGTCCACACGCGCCACGCCCTGCCGGCCGTGCTGCCCGTCAACTTCGTCCTGGACGGCGACGGATCGGTGGTTCTGCGTACCTCGGCGGCCTCGGAGCTGGTCAGCGCCGTCGACGGCGCGGTTGTCGCCTTCGAGGCCGACGAGGTCGACGCGGTGAACCACGCGGGATGGAGCGTCGTCGTCACCGGTTCCGCCACCGTCGTGACCGACCCCGACGAGCACGAACGCCTGATGCGGACCGGACCACGCTCCTGGGTGCCCTCGCCGGTGGAGGTCTTCGTCCGCGTCGAGCCCGAACTCGTCACCGGCCGCGAACTCGTGGGCGGGCAGAGCCCGTACGGGCTGGAGCTGAGGCACTGAACCCAGGCTCGGATACGACCGCAGGGCGTTCACCGGCCCCCTCTTCGCGGCGAATTCATGGGGCTGGCGGCGTGACGCCGGTCAGGCGGCGCGCCTGGAGCCGGGATCTGGAAGTCCACCACGAAGTGGTCCGCGGCCGCCCGGCGCGGGTCTTCAGTCCTCGGGCACCATGTCGATCGCTCCGCTCGGGCACTCGGCGCTCGAACATGCCCGACAGACAGCCGAACCCGATGTCGACGGTGCCATGAACGCCGCCACCGACAGCAACTCGGCGGCCGTGACGGCGCCCTGGCCGCCGCGGCCGTGGATGCGAACCTGGAACACGGCACCTTCCCTTCCGAAACGGAGCTCTGTGCCCGTCAAGGCTTCAGTCGTGCGGGACGATGGCGACCGGGCAGCGGACGTGGTGCATCGCCGCGTGGGCGACGGGCCCGGTGTGCGCGCCCAGCCGGGCGGGACGGACCCTGCGGCCCACGACCAGCAGGCCGGCGTCCCGCGTGGCGTGCAGCAGCAGCTGCGCCGGGCGCTCGCTCTCCACCAGCGTCCGGACCTCCACCGTCGGGAACTTCTCCCGCCACGGCTGGAGCGCGCCGGCCAGCCCCTGCTCGGCGGTCCGCAGCGCGGTGAGGCTCATCGTGGCCGCCGTCGCGGGCGGGGCGTACGGAATGTGCCATGCGTGGGCCACCAGCAGCGGCGCGGAACGCAGCGCCGCGCTCTCGAAGGCGAAGGCGAGCACTTCCTCGCACGGCTGGGCGATGTCCACACCGACGACCACGTCGCGGTAGGGGGTGTGCTGCGAGGGTCGGCCCGCCGAGCCGGGCAGATGATCGTCCTCGGCGGTGCGGTCGGCCCGCACGAGCACGACGGGCCGCGTCGTCCGGGCCACCGTCGCGAGCGCCACCGAACCGGCCATGAATCCGCCGAATCCGCTCAACGCCCGGCTGCCCAGGACCAGCAGTTCGGCCTCGGCGCTCGCCTCGACCAGCGCGTCCGGCGCGGGCCGCGCGATCTGTTCGGCACTCAGATACACCTGCGGGTGGCGTTCGTTGAGCTGGTCCATGGCTCCGCGCAGGATCCGCCGGGCCCAGTAGCGCGGCGCCTCGAGCTCGGGCAGCTGCGAGGCGTCGGGGGGCAGCCCCTCCCACGCGTGCACCAGGCGCAGCGGCAGGCCGCGCCGCAACGCCTCCCCGGCCGCCCACTCGGCGGCGGCGAGGCTCTCACGAGAACCGTCCAGGCCTACGACAACGGGGCGAAGCACGGCCACCACCTCCCCGGATCGTCGCCCGCCCATCGCGGCGGGCCTCCTTACCACCAGCGTCCTGGCCCGCGGTGCCACAGGGCAGGGGCTGCGTGGCCTCGGCAACGGGCCGAACGGCCCCTGTCGTGAGCCGGTGCGTGGCCGACGCTGAAGGGTGTAGGGCGACGTGAGTACGCCGCGTGACACGAGCACCCAGGAGGACGCCATGCACGGCACTCCGCACATCGTCAGCGATGTGATGACCCGTACCGTCGTCGCCCTCGGCCGCGGAGCGACGTTCAAGGAGATCGTGAAGACCATGCAGCAGTGGAGGGTCAGCGCCATGCCCGTGGTGGAGGGCGGGACGCGGGTCGTCGGGGTCGTCTCCGAGGCCGATCTGCTCCCCAAGGAGGAGTTCCGCGACGGAGACCCGGACCGGCGCACCCAACTGCGCCGCCTGGCCGACCTGGTCAAGGCCGGTGCCGTGACCGCCGAGGAGCTGATGAGCGCGCCGGCCATCACCGTGCCGGCGGACGCCACTCTCGCCCAGGCCGCCCGGATCATGGCCCTGAAGAAGGTGAAACGGCTGCCCGTGGTCGACGACCAGGGCACGCTGCTGGGCATCGTGAGCAGGGCCGACCTGCTCAAGGTGTTCCTGCGCGACGACGAGGACATCGCCGAGGAGGTGCGGCGCGCGGTCGTCGCCCAGCTGTTCCCGGCCCAGACCGAATCGATCCGGGTCGAGGCGCGCGAGGGCGTCGTGAAGCTCACCGGAAGAATCGCGGACACCGCCCTCGTGCCCGTCGCGGCACGGCTGGTACGGGCCGTCGAGGGCGTCGTCGACGTGGACTGCGCGCTCATGGGGCCCCGTCGGCGTCCGGTGCTCGACCCGGACCTGCCGGCCTCCGGGACCGCGGCACCGCCGTCGGGAGTCGCGGGCAAGACATGAGCCGGTGCCTCAACCGCGGAACGCCCGGGGCGTTGGGGCGCCAGGGCCGACCGGGTCCGGTACGGGTCCGCTCGGCCCACGCGTGCCCCGCCCCGGCCGCGGGACGCTGGAAGTGGCGAAGAAGAAGAGGAGGAGGGAGACATGACCAGCATGATCGAGCGGCTGCCGGGCTGGCCGACCCTGCCCGACCTGTTCGGCTGGGTCGAGTCCGGTATCCCCGGGGCGCACACGGTCCCCGGACTGCACGGCATTCGCATCGAGGAGTTCCTGGCGGACGAGAAGTACGTGCTCCGGGCCGAACTCCCGGGCATCGACCCCGCCAAGGACGTCGAGATCACTGTCACTGAAGGCGTTCTGACCCTGCGGGCGGAGCGCAGTGAGGAGACGACACAGAAGCACCGCACGGAGTTCCACTACGGCACCTTCGCCCGCTCCGTCCGGCTGCCGGCCGGGGCCAGGGGCGACGAGGCCACTGCCGACTACAAGGACGGTGTCCTCACCGTCACGATCCCGGTGCCCGAGACGAAGACGGGCACGAGGACCATCCCGGTGCGGCAAGGCTGAGTGCAGGTGGACGCTCGGCGGCAACCGCTGTGCGCGGCCGGTACGCCGGTCGCGCACACGCCTGCCCGGGCCGGGCACGTGACAGGGCGCACGCCTGCCCGGCCCGGACACGGCGCAGGGCCGCCCGGGCCCGGCGGAGGCCTATCGGCCCAGTGACCGGAATGCCTCGTTTCGCAGAGAGTGGAGATCCACGCACCGGTGCCGCACCGGAACCGCAGTGGAGGGAGAGGAACCATGGCTGTCTCCACACGTATCGCGATCATCGCCGTCGGCGACCCGGACCGGCACGACGACGGCGTGGCCCGCGCCGTGCTCGCCCGACTGCGGGAGCGGGCCGCGGAACGCCCCTTGCCGCCCGGCACGCTGCTGGCGGAGTCCGACACCGATCCGGCCCTCCTGATCCGGCTGTGGGAGAACGCCGAACTCGCCGTCGTGCTGCAGCCGGCCCACAGCGGCGACGGTCACCCCGGGCGCGTCTACCGTCTCGAACTGGACGCCGCGCAGCTGTGGCGGCCGGGTGCCATGAGCCCGCACGGCCTCGGGGAGGCCGTCGACCTGGCCCGTGCGCTGGGGCGTCTGCCCGGGCGACTGGTGGCCTACGCCGTCGACGGTGCGGACACCTCGGTCGGCCGGGGTCTGTCCCTGTCGGTCGCCGCCACGGTCGACGAGCTGGCCGGGCGGGTCGAGGACGAGATCGTCCGCCAACTGGCAGCCGTGGCGCGGGACATGGGCGCCCATACCCGGACATGAGCGGCAGCTCGCATGCGGACATGGAAGGCGGGAAGGGCTCCACCCACTTCTCGCGGGTCCTGATCGCGTGGTGCGCGGCTGTCGGCCGCTTCTCCGCGTCCTTTGCGGGCCCTTCCCGTCAACTCCAGGACAACACGCGCGCCTCGGACATACCAGGGCCACTCGGCCCTGAATCCCGGCCGAGGCCCATGAGAACTTCGCGGACGTGCCGACCCGCACCCTCGCCCTCGGCGACACCGTCGTGATCCCCTCGTTCGCTCTCGACCGCACCGAGGTCGTCCCGCACGAACCCGCCGGACTGCGCCGCCAGGGCCGGCTGCCGGCCGCGGTGCCGGTGTACGTCGAAAGCCCCATGGCCCTCGCGGCACTCCACGTCTACCGCGACGCCGTGCGTTGCGGGGCGCCGGAGCTGCGTGAGGAGGTCATGGCCGTGGGCACCGCCGCGATGCGCCCCGAGCCGTTCCTGCCGGCCCGCTCGATTCAGGAGCCGGCGGACATCGCCGAGGCCGGCGGCCCGGCCGTAATCGTCTCCGCGTCCGGAACAGCCACCGGCGCCTGTTGCCCGACCCGCGCAACGCCGTCGTCGTGGTCGGCTTCGCCGCCCAGGGAACCCGCGCCCGCGACCTCGTCGACGGCGCCAAGGCGTTGAAGATGTTCGGCGCGTACGTGCCCGTGCGGGCGCAGGTCCCCGACGTGCCGCACTTCTCGGCGCATGCCGACGCCGTACAGGTCGTCGGCCGGCTGCGCGGCACCGTGCCTCTCCGCGTCACCTACCTGGTGCACGGCGAGCCGGATGCGGCCGACGCGCTGCGCGACCGCATCGACCGCACGCTGGGCGGGACTGCCGTCGTGCCCCGCTCCGGAGAGCGCGTGCTCGTCCGTTGACGGGGCCGCCACGACGGCTGCGACGCCGATCGGCTGCCCCGCAGGGCCGACCGGCCCATGCGGAACCCCCAGGTTCTGGCCAAGCTGGACTGCGGGGGAGTTTTCCGGCGACTTCAGGATCACGCGCATCAAGAGGGTGAGGTCGGACATGAAAGGCTACGTGTTCCACGCCCCGGGACAGGGCGCCTGGGAAGAGGTTGCGGACCCGGGCATCGAAGAGCCCACGGACGCGATCGTGCGGGTCGACGCCGTCACCATTTGCGGCACGGACCTGCACATCCTCAAGGGCGACGTGCCCGAGGTGAGCCCGGGCACGGTGCTGGGTCACGAGGCGGTCGGTGAGATCGTCGAGGTCGGCGGCGACGTGCGCACCGTACGTCCCGGGGACCGGGTGCTGGTCTCCTGCATCACCGCCTGCGGGCGGTGCCGCTACTGCCGAGAGGCCATGTACGGCCAGTGCCGCGGCGGCGGAGGCTGGATCCTCGGCCATCTGATCAACGGCACCCAGGCCGAGTACGTCCGCGTCCCGTACGCCGACCTGTCCGTGCACGCGCTGCCCAGTGCGGTGGACAACGAGGACGCCGTACTGCTGGCCGACATCTTCCCCACCGCGTACGAAGTGGGCGTGCTCAACGGGCACGTGCGTCCCGGAGACACCGTCGCCGTCGTCGGCGCCGGCCCCATCGGGCTCGCCGCGATCGCCACGGCCCGGCTGTTCGCGCCCGAGCGCATCGTCGCCGTGGACCTCGCCGCGTCCCGCCTGGAGGCGGCCAGGAAGCTCGGCGCCGAGGCGGTGGCCGACGCGAGCGAGGAGCCGGAGCAGCTGGTCGCCGACCTCACCGACGGGCTCGGCGCAGACGTGGTCATCGAGGCGGTCGGCGTGCCGGAGAGCTTCGAGCTGTGCACGCGCATGGTGCGGCCCGGCGGGCACGTGGCCAACATCGGTGTCCACGGCAAGCCCGCGATCCTGCACCTGGAAGACCTGTGGATCAAGAACGTGACGATCACCACGGGCCTGGTCGACACGCACTCCACGCCCACCCTGCTGCGCATGGCGGCGGCCGGACGGCTGCCGACCTCACAGCTGGTCACGCACGGCTTCCCGCTGGAGCGCATGGAGGAGGCCTACGAGGTCTTCGCCCACGCCGCCGACACCGGCGCGCTCAAGGTCGTGCTCGGCGGGCCGCAGCGCGAGGTCGTCCCCGTTCCCCCGGCATGAAGAGAGTTCCGGCCGGGCCACTGCTCCGGCCGGAGTCCGTGCCATTCAGGTCCGGTAGTGCCGAGGGTGATCGGGGTCGCCGATGAAGTGCGTCTCGATGACCGTCTCGCCCTCACCGGGCCGCCGGACCCCGCCGGTCGTGCCCATGAGGACGGTCAGGCCCAGGATGCCGGCGGCCAGAAGGACGAAGCGACGACGAGCGAACCGGCACGAAGATCAGGCACGCTCCCCATACGGCCGCACCGATCAGGATGAGAGGGACGATGACTGCCTTCCTGGAGTCGGTGGTGCACCTCGATCCGGACCCAATGAGACGGTCGAGTTCCTCTCAGTGTCCGGGCGTGGTGGTGAGCGGCCCAGATGCTGAGCGGGCACGAGCCTGGGCCGAGCGGCCCCGCCGCCGGGGCCGAATCACCCCTGCTGAAGCCGTTCCACCGGTGCCACGGTGAGGTGGGAGCCCTGAACCGCGTCCCCGCACGGACCGACGAAAGGCGGTGGGGAAGATGGAGCTGCCCCTGGTCGTGGGTGTCGACGGATCGGACGGGAGTCTCGCAGCGGTCGACTGGGCCGTGGACGAGGCGGCCCGGCACGGCCTGCCGTTGCGCCTGGTGTATGCCTCGAAGTGGGAGCGTTACGAGGGCGACGTACCCTCCGGCAGTGTGGAACGCCCCTCGGAGCGGGTGCTGGCGGAGCACATCGCCGCCTCCGCCACGGAGCGTGCCCGGCGGCGCGACCCCGAAGTGAAGGTCACCGCAGAGGTGATCCCCGAGGACGCGGTCTCTGCGCTGTTGAGCGAGGGCCGCAACGCCTCCGTCCTGGTGACCGGCTCCCGCGGCCGCGGAGAGCTGGCGGGTCTGCTGCTCGGCTCGGTCGGACTGGCCGTGGCGGCCCGGGCCCACGGCCCGGTGATCGTCGTCCGCGGCGACAAGGCCGGGCTGACGGCTGCCCACGAGCGGATCCTGCTCGGCGCCGGGGACCCGGCGACCGGCCGTGAGGCCGTGCGGTTCGCCTTCCGGGAGGCCGAGGTGCGCGGATGCTCCCTGGACATCGTGCGCGCCTGGCGCTGCCCCGCCCACGAGAGTGCCGACCACCCGAAGCTAGCTGAGGAACCGGCGCACCTGCACGAGGAGCAGGCGTCCGCCCTGCTCGACGACCTCCTGGAGGAGGCGGTCGCGGAGCACCCGAACGTCCGGATGCGCCGGATCACCGTGGAGGGACCGGCCCGCAAGGTGCTGCTGCACCGCTCGGCCGGCGCCGACCTCCTGATCGTCGGAGCCCAGCGCCGCAAGGGTCACGTCGGTCTCCAGCTCGGCCGGGTCGCGCACATGCTGCTGCACCACGCCGACTGCCCGGTGGCCATCGTGCCGCAACAGACGTGACCACGCGCCGCCGCACACCCGATGACGTCCCGCGATGCTGCGGGGCGTCGGTCGGTGCTGTGGCACGGTGCCGACATCGCCGTACCCGATCTTGGAGAACCGGTCGCACAAGGAGAACCGACGTGACGGGCTGGACCTGGGAGTACGAGGGCTACGAGCCCGCCGACGCGCGCCTGCGGGAGGCGCTGTGCACGGTGGGAAACGGCTACCTCGCCACGCGGGGGGCGCTGCCCGAGTGCCCCGCCGACGGGGTGCACTACCCCGGCACCTATGTGGCGGGCTGCTACAACCGGCTCACCTCGGACGTGGCGGGCCGTCAGGTCGAGAACGAGGACATGGTCAACCTGCCGAACTGGCTGCCGCTCCGCTTCCGCCTCGCCGGCGGGCCGTGGCTCACGCCCGACACGGCGACCGTGCTGGAGCACCGGGAGACCCTGCACCTGTCCGCGGGGCTGATGGAGCGCCGAACGAGGTTCGACCTCGGTGCGGGGCGCGTACTGGCGGTGCGTCAGCAGCTGCTCGTGCACATGGCCGATCCCCATGTCGCCGCCCTGCGCACCGAGTTCACGGCCGATGGCTTCTCCGGCCTGCTCGATGTCGAGGCCGCCCTCGATGGTTCCGTCACCAACGCGGGCGTGACCCGCTACCGGGACCTCGACGGCCGCCACCTCACCCACGTGCACACCGGGACGGCCGCCCCGGACACGGTGTGGCTGCGCTGCCGCACCCGCACCTCGGACATCCGCATCGCCATGGCGGCCCGCCTCGACGCCGGCGTGCCGGCCACGATCAGCCACGAAGTCCCGCGCGCCGTCCAGCGGTTGAGCCTGGACCTCGTGGCCGGACGTACCGCCGTCGTGGACAAGACCGTCGCCGTGCACACCTCGCGCGACCCGGCGATCAGCGATCCGCTGTTCGCCGCCGTCGACCGGGTGACCCGGGCGCCGGGCTTCGACGACCTGCTGGAGTCGCACCTCACGGCCTGGGACCAGCTCTGGCGCCGGGCCGACCTCGACGTCGACGGGGAGGCGGGCCTTGTGCTGCGACTGCACCTCTTCCACGTCCTGCAGACGCTCTCCCCGCACACCGCCGACCTCGACGTCGGCGTGCCCGCCCGCGGACTCCACGGCGAGGCGTACCGCGGACACGTCTTCTGGGACGAGCTGTTCGTCCTGCCCTACCTCAACCTGCACTTCCCCGAGGTGTCCCGCGCGCTGCTCCGCTACCGCCACCGGCGCCTCGAACAGGCCTGCACCGCCGCGCGGGAGTTGGGCCGCCGTGGTGCGCTCTATCCCTGGCAGAGCGGCAGCGACGGGCGCGAGGAGTCCCAGCGGCTGCACCTCAACCCGCGCTCGGGACGGTGGCTGCCCGATCACTCCCGCCTCCAGCACCACGTCGGATCGGCCATCGCGTACAACGTGTGGCAGTACTGCGAGGCGAGCGGTGACGCCGAGTTCCGGCACACCAAGGGCGCCGAGATGCTGCTGCAGATCGCCCGCTTCTGGGCCGACTCCGCCACCTGGGACGAGAGCCTCGGCCGGCACCGCATCAAAGGCGTGGTGGGTCCCGACGAGTACCACGATGCGTACCCCGACGCGAAGGAGCCCGGCCTCGACGACAATGCGTACACGAACGTCACGGCAGCCTGGGTGCTCGCCCGCACCATGGAGCTGCTGGAGTCGTTGCCGGAACCGCGGCGGCGCGAACTCGTCGAGCGTGCAGGGCTGGACGGCGGCGAACTCGAACAGTGGGAGGACGTCTCGCGGACGCTCCATGTGCCTTTCCACGAGGGTGTGATCAGCCAGTTCGAGGGCTATGGCGACCTGGCCGAGCTCGACTGGGAGGGCTACCGCGAACGCTATGGCGACATCCGGCGCCTGGACCGGATCCTGGAGGCCGAGGGCGACACCGCCAACCGCTACCGGGCCTCCAAACAGGCCGACGTCCTCATGCTCGGCTATCTCTTCTCACCGGCCGAACTGGAAGGTCTGTTCCGTCGCTTGGGGCTGCGGCTGGACGAGGACGTCTGGCGGCGCACCGTGGACCACTACCTGCAGCGCACCAGCCACGGCTCCACGCTCAGTGGGCTGGTCCACGGCTGGGTGCTGGCCCGTGCCCGGCGCGCGGAGGCGTGGAAGTTCTGCCTGGAGGCCCTCCGGGGCGACATCGCCGACGTGCAGGGCGGCACCACCGGCGAGGGGATCCACCTCGGCGCCATGGCCGGCACTCTCGATCTCGTCCAGCGCGGGTTGACCGGACTGGAGACGCGAGGTGGGGCGCTGTGGCTCGATCCCGTGCCGCTGCCGGAGCTGTCCTCCTACGGGTTCGCCCTGCGCTACCAGGAGCACTGGGGTGTGCGGCTGCGGCTGGAGCGCGGCTTGTTGGAGATCGCGGTGCCGTCGTCCGACGGCTCACCGATCGACGTACGACTGCCGGACCGGGCGGTCTGCATGCAGCCGGGGGACACCGGCCGGCTGGTGCTGGGGGAGTTAGGGCAGACGGGGGCCGCATGGACCCGGGCCGAGACCGGACGGCCCATCTCCGTCGGCCCTCCGGGGTGTGAGGCTGTCGGTCAAGAGGACTTCGCGCGTACGACATGTCGCACGCCATGAGCGACGAGAAGAGGTCCGGAATGTACTGGAACGGGCACGACATGAACGGATGGGGCTGGTTCACGATGTCGATCGCCATGGTCCTGCTGTGGGCTCTGCTCATCACCGTGGCCGTGCTCGTCTACCGGAGCCTGAACAACGCCTCGATGCCCCCGCAGACCCCCACCACCCCTCCCCCCGACGCCACCGTCGCCTCGGCCGAGCAACTGCTGGCGGAGCGCTTCGCCCGGGGAGAGATCGACGAGGAGCAGTACCGCCGCCACCTGGCCGTGCTGCGCGGGGACGGCCCCACCCTCGCCAAACACTGACTCGCAGCGGTCGCACCGCCCGCCCCGACCAGCAGGAGAAGGGCCCAGGTGCCCCACCGTGATGCACCTCTGACAGCAACCGGCCGTCTGCGTCGTCGAGGAGGGCGGGCCCCTGCGCCGGGCCGCGGAAGGCCTCCAGATCTCACCGACCACGGCCCCGCTCCTCCGCGTCGGCGAGCCCCGACGGGCGACCACTCCTCCCGTCAGCGGTGATCTGGGGAGACCGTTCAGGCGTGTCCGTCCTCGGGGCGCGCCTGAGGGGGGTGACCGATGCGGAAGGTCAGACGTGCGTGGCGGTGAGTGCGGGTGAGGTCATCACCTCGTCGGCGGTGAGCGAGCCGGCCTTGGCCAGGTCGGACAGCCGCCGCAGCCGGGTACGGCGGTCGGGGCCGCTGTCACGGAACTCCTCCTCGGGCAGCAGGCCGGCCTCGGAGACGATCCCCAGGACCTTGTCGCCGCCGTCCACCACGGGAACCGCGCTGACCTTGCGGTCCTGCATGACCCGCACGATGTCCTTGAAGGCCGTCCCACGGCTCACGGCGGTCACGTCCCGGGTCATCACGTCGTTCACGATGTGCGGGAAGGCATGCATGACGCCTTGGCGCTCGCGTTCACCCGAGGCTCCCGCTGCCGTACGGGCCGTACAGGTCCAGCAGCCGGATGCGGGCCGCCTGCAGCCGGTGCGACACGACCATGCCGACCCACACGGCCACGCTCCGGCCGAAGTGGGGGTCCTCGTCGCAGATCGTCCGCACGGTGGTGGCGTCGAACTCGTACGCCCGCACCGGCGAGGACGCCTCGGCGCCCAACTGCCAGGTGTGCGGGGGGTACAGCCAGGACCAGCCCACGAGTTCGTTGTGTCCGAGGGACTCGATGACGGCCGGCCTGCGACCGGGCACACGTATGTCGAGGTCGACCGTGCCGGTGCGGATGATCCAGAACCGGTCGGCGCGACCTCCCTCTTCGAAGAGCCGGGCTCCCATCGGGAACGACACCTCCCGGGCGAGTCGCAGCAGCCGCTGACGGTGCTCGGCGGACAGCGCCCGCGGCATGCTCATGATGGCTGGAGCGTTCATGACGTGCCTCCGGTCAGGCGTACGGAGCTACCACTGCCAGCGTGGGCCCGCCGCCCGCGACGGGCCAGGGGCCACCCGGTCCCACGAACGGGCCGTCCGGCGGCCCGCGCCACCCTGGTGGCAGGCGACAGTTCGCTCCTGGTGATCGCCATGGCTGTCACCTTCGTGCTCAGTACGGCGCTCGACGCGCCGTATCTGCGCGCGCAGCAGCGGCGCGTGGAGCGGCGCCAATCGAGCACCCCGCCTCCCGGAACGACGACGCGTGACCGCACCCGACCGCGGCCCCCCGCTCGTGAAGGGCTGACATGGCTCCATGCGCAGGGTGGGGAAGATCCGCGCTCCCTGCCCACCGCTTCGGCGAGCCCGTACGCCTCCAGGTGGTCCCGGAGGTCCTGTTCCACCCGGGCGAGGGCAAACATGAACCCGCGGCGGGTGCGTTCCCGGCGCACGTCGTCGACACCGCGTCAAGGGCGGTGATGTCCACCTGACGGTGGCCTCGGTGTTCGGGCCGAACCACTGCACCGGTCCATCGCCAGGACGGCGAGGACCGACCTTCGGCACGGGGCGCCGGAGCGTGATCGCGGAGAGGCTGTGAGCCGTCGGTCGTGGAGTCGACGACCGCGGCAGCGTGGCGGATCCCGTCTGCCGGGGTCCGCCACGCGACTGTGTGGGGCCGGCCGGCCGGACCTGGAACGACTGAGCCGTACCCGGGGGCCCCGTGGGAGGCGGAGCCGGCCCCGCCGGCCTTCTTGACGGGGGCCGATCGGCCCATGTGCTCCCCGCTCTCGTGGCCGACTCTGAAGGCAGGGGATCGCAGGAGGAGGCGCAGCCATGACCACCGTGACCACATCTCGCATCACGCGGAACCTCCCCGCCGTGCACCGGGGGAGGCTCATGAGCATGGCGCACGATGTGTGCTACCCACCGGACACCCGCCTGTTCGTCGAGGGTGGCCGGGCCGATCACTTCTGGATCGTCGAGTCCGGCACCATCGCCCTCGACATGCGCGTGCCCGGACGCCGCGCGGCCGTGATCGACACCCTGGGAGCCGGTGAACTCCTCGGCTGGTCCTGGCTGTACCAGCCTCACAGGTGGCGGTTCGGTGCCCGGACGGTGGGTCCGGTGCGGGCCCACGAGTTCGACGCCGAGGCTGTCCGGCAGATGTGTGAGGCCGATCCCGAGATGGGGCGCTCGATCGCGCTGTGGGTGGGCGAGGCCGTCGTCCGCAGGCTGAACGCGGCCCGCACCCGTCTGCTGGACCTGTACGCGCCATATGGCAGTGGAGCCCGGGGCTGAGGTCGTGGTGACCGGCACGGGGCCGGGCCTTACTGGTGAAGAAGCAGTTTTCTGACCATGCGCTATTCCGCGATGAAGGCCTCCTTCAACCACTACGCGGGCGAGGACTGCACCATGACCGTCTGGTCCTTCGCCGACCACGGCGGCGGCCATGGCTCCAACCCGCCCGTCCAACTGGCCTGGCTGCGCGAGCGGACTGGCGGCGCAGTGTTGACGTGGGCTCCGTACCGGGCGTGGACCGCGGACCTCCGGTAGACCTTGGATCCGGGCGGCTGTGTGGGTCCTGATCCTGTCGAACACCGGTCAGTGGCATGGAAGACACGGCGGGCGCGGCGACGGGGACAGGCAGATGCGGTTCTCGCGTGGGGCCGAGCAGGGCTGGCCATCGGAGCACGGAGCGGCCCGCCGCACCAGGAACTCTGGTGCGGCGGGCCGCTCGGTGGTCTCAGCTCTGGTGCAGGGGAGTCAGGATGAACGCGAATTCCGCCGACGTGAGTTCGAGCCGGTGCTGAGGCAGGACACCGGGACCCACAGCGGCGGTGCCGAGGCCCTGGACGGCGTGGTCGGTGTGGAGGTGGATCACCGGGCCCGGGACGAGATCGCTGTGGTGCCGTGCGGCGTCAAGCTGTTGGTCGGTCCAGCGGCGGGCGGCGAAATGGAACGGCTCTTCGCCCGCGACGCGCAGTCCGTTCCCGGCTCCGTCGGTGAAGGTGGCCCGGCGGGTGTCCGCACGGTTGCCGTTCTCCTGGGGGCGCACATAGGGCGTCTGCAGCTCGTCCACGGTCGCGTGGAAACGTCCGACGCGAACTGCCTGATGCGAGTCGGGGTAGGCCTCGCCCGGGCCCGCGCCGAACCACTCGACCTGGGACCAGACGGCGGGGATCTCCCAGTCGAGTCCGATGCGGGCCAGTGAGCGGGACCTGTTCCTGCGGACCAGCTCGTGGTACTCCTCCGGCGGGAGTGCCGGGTCCACCATGGTGTCGGGGAAGTCGTCGCCTCGCTCCGGCCAGTGGCCGACGGGTTCGGCATGCACTCGCAGGCGCAGGCTGTCACCGTCACTGTCCCAGCGGTAGGTGGTGAGGTAGCCGGAGCTGCCCGCGGCGGCGGCGCTGCGGACGACGACGGTCATGCCATGTGCGTCAGGGGTGACGGAGACGGTGCGGCACCGCAGTCGGTCCAGCCCGCGGTCCTTCCAGTAGGCGGCGTCGCGTTGGTGCCAGCCGCGGTCGTTGTCGGTGGGGGCGCGCCACAGGTTCAGCCGTGGTCCGTGGAGGGGGAGTTCGCCGATGGAGAGCAGAGCTCCGGTGGTCCGGTCGAAGCGGCCGGGGCCGAGCAGAATGTGCTCGCCCTCGCTGCGGGCCGGGCCCGGCAGGCCGATCGGTTGCCGGCGGCCGGTCGCTGAGAGCTGGAGCTGTCCCCAGGCGACCACGTGACCTTCGGGGGCCCAGTCGGTGGCCTTGGCCAGCTCCGCCTGGACGGTGAGCCAGAGCTCGCCTGCGCCGTCCTGTCCGCCCGGCGGGGCCGGCCGGGGCAGCGGCAGCCGGCCGTGCTCCCCGGCCGCGAGCCTTGGTGTGGGCAGCACGCCGTGGTCCAGCTCGACCCCTTCGCGGGCCAGCGACCAGGTGAACCGCAGGTGGGACAGGTCCAGCACCTCGTAGTGGTTCTCCACCGTGAGGGTGTCCGCCTGCGGGCCGGGGCCGATCCGGACGGGGGCGATGACCTTCGCGTACTCCAGGAGACCGGGGGAGGGGGTGCGGTCGGGCAGGACCAGGCCGTCGCAGATGAAGTTGCCGTCGTGCAGGTCCTCGCCGAAGTCGCCGCCGTAGCCGAAGAACTCGCGCCCCTGGGCGTCGTGGGTGCGCAGTCCCTGGTCCATCCACTCCCAGACGTAGCCACCCTGGACCCGCGGATACTCGTCGCACAGCTGCAGGTATTCGGCCAGCCCTCCGGGCCCGTTTCCCATGGCGTGGGCGAACTCGGTGAGCAGGAAGGGCTTGCGGTTGCGCGGGTCGTCCGCCGGGTCGCCGGAGCCGGCGCGGGGTGGGTAGTTGACCTCGCCCGGCAGCAGCTGTCCGCGGCCGATCCGGGCGACGGCGGCGGGCGGCCGGTACATCTCGGCGTGGACGTCGGTGTACTCGCCGAGCCGGTCGCCCTCGTAGTGGATCGGGCGGGACGGGTCGCGCTGCCGGACCCACTCGGACATGGCCCGAAGGTTACGGCCGTCCCCGGCCTCGTTGCCGAGCGACCACAGGATGACGCTCGGGTGGTTCTTGTCCCGTTCCACGGTCCGCTCGATGCGGTCCAGGCAGGCGTCGTGCCAGCGGGGGTCGTCGGAGGGGTTGCGCTGCCAGCGCTCCGGGTCGGCGTGCTCGAAGCCGTGGGTCTCGAGGTCGCATTCGACCATGACCCACAGGCCGAGCTCGTCGCACAGGTCGAGAAACGCGGGGTGCGGCGGGTAGTGCGCGGTGCGCACGGCGTTGATGTTGTGCTGCTTCATCAACTCCACGTCGCGGCACATGGCTTCGAGCGAGAGTGCACGGCCGTGATCGGGGTCGAACTCGTGCCGGTTCACGCCGCGCAGCACCGTCCGACGGCCGTTGACCCGGAGCACCCCGGCCTCGTCGACGGCCACGCTGCGGAACCCGACCCGGATCCGGACCCGCTCGCTGCCGGTGGCCAGGTACGCCTCGTAGAGCTGCGGATCCTCCGCGCTCCAGGGCCGTACCGCCGCGAAGGCGAACTCGCTCTCGGCCGGCTGGTCGTGGATCCCGAGGGCCGGGATGTCGATCCGCACGGGCGCGTCCGCGTCGGCCTCCACCCGGAGCCGGCCCGCGCCGGTGTCCGCGTCGTAGTCGGCGTGCACGAAGACGTCCCGGATGCCGCCCGCGGGGCGGACCAGCAGGGACACGTCGCGGAAGATACCCGACAGGCGCCAGGTGTCCTGGTCCTCGAGGTAGGTGCCGGCGGAGAACTGGTGCACCCGGACCGCCAGCACGTTGCGACCGGGCCGCAGCAGCCCGGTCACGTCGAACTCGCTCGGCAGACGGCTGCCGTAGGTGACACCCAGCTCGCGGCCGTTGAGCCAGACCCGGGCGCAGGAGTCCACGCCCTCGAAGCGCAGCACCACCGGCGTGTCCGCCCAGCCGGCGGGCAGGTCGAAGGTCCTGCGGTAGTCCCCGGTCTCGTTCTCGTCCGGGACGAAGGGCGGGTCGACCGGTATCGGGTAGGCGATGTTGACGTAGATGGGCCGGCCGTAGCCGTTCAGCTGCCAGTGCGAGGGGACGCGAAGGGCGTCCCAGGAGCCGTCGTCAAAGTCCGGGGCTTCGAATCCGTCCGGTTCCGGGCGCAGGGTGGGTGAGAACCGGAACGCCCACTCCCCGTTGAGGTCGATTCTGGGGGCGTCGGAGTCCAGGGCCGCGCGTGGCGCGGCCCTGCCGTGGCCTGGTGTGTAGTCCTCGAAATAGCGTGCGGACATGCAGAATCCTCCGGCGGGCGCAGGTGACGCGCGCGACCGTACTATCGAAGGCGTCTTGCGGGAAGCGCCGCCATCGCACGGGGCCGTTGCGGGGGATGGGCTGTGCTGCGAGGCTGCGCGGGGATGCCCTCGGACTGGGTGACATGGTCCGGTGGGGCGAGGGTGATCCGGGCCAACGCCGCGCCGACACCCCAGTAGACGAGCGGCGGAGGGCGTGGCTGACGCACGAGCCGCCTAGCGTCGACGGAATGGTCGGGGTTGGTACCCCGCAGTTGGGCGAGAGTCCGGACGCGTCCGGACGAT
This sequence comes from Streptomyces sp. DF42, assembly GCF_058267695.1. Lineage (NCBI taxonomy): Bacteria > Bacillati > Actinomycetota > Actinomycetes > Kitasatosporales > Streptomycetaceae > Streptomyces > Streptomyces sp. DF42. Next base: position 9,419,368 of record NZ_CM177859.1, read on the forward strand.
GGCCAGCTACGGGGTCCTGTCGGTACTGGGCGGCACGACGACGGCCGGGATTTGGTCATCACGCGGGCTGCCGGGTAGGTACTCCAGTCGTCCTTGGCACTGCCCGGAGCGCGCTTCTTGCCGCAGCCGGCGCACTCCGTCACGACCAGTGGGTCCTTGACGTAGCAGCGTCGGCAGATCGGACAGTCCTCACGGTGGGTCACGATCAGCCCGTCCTTCTTGCACCGGCCGCAGATCTTGATCCGGGTCTTGGAGGCGCACCAGCCGCAGCACCGGCCTTGCGGCGACGCCCGCAGGGGCAGCGGGTCCGTGCGGCCGCAGCGGACACATCGTGGCCTGTTGACCGCGTCGCCGAAGCCCGCCTCGTCCAGCAGATGTGCGAGCCGGACGAGCGTCTCGGGGCAGTGCGGGGACGGAGCGGACAGCGCATTCGGATGCTCTGCCAGGTGCCTGTCCAACTCCCCGGCGGGAGCGGGCGCCCAGGCCTTCGCCTGCCCAAGAGCGGCCTGGACTTGCGCGGGCGTCAAGCGCCGGCCCGTCGCCCCTTGGATGTGGCCGACCAGACGGACCCTCACCTGCTCAAGTTCACGTCGGCGCTGCCGGAGCGTCTGCTCGCTCGTCATGATCCATCGGGGCGGCGGATAACGGTCCGGCGCCGAGTGACCGGGAGGTCTCCGGTCTGGCCGTCGGCGGTCTTACGGACCTGTGCGTTGACGACCTCGGGTTTGATCAGGTCGTTCGGGGTGCATTCCAGGATGTCGCAGAGCGCGACCAGGGTATCCATGCTCAGCCGCTGCGGCGGCTGCGTCACCAGCCGGTAGACCTGCTCGCGCGAAAGCGCGATGCCCCGCTCGGCCAGCAGCGGGACCAAGTCAGACGTCTGGAACATGCCCCGTTCGGCCATGAGCTGGCGCAGCGGTGAACTGGGCCAGGAAGCGCCGCCACACGCCCTCGCGCCGCGGGCGAGGCAGCTCATCGAGTCCATGCATCCCCTGCCGCGCGCTTGCCTCACCGGTGGACAGCCCGCGCGGCGAACCGCCGAACGCCGTGAACACCTCGTCCGCACGCAGCCGCTGCACGGGTGGCGCCGACGGGTCGGGAGGCGAGGCCGTGCCCGTCGCCGATGCGACGCCGCTGGTCGAGGCACGCGCTGTGAGACGACTCGGCACCGGACCCCCGGACTCGTAGGACGGCTCTCCCCTCCACCCTCTGCCGCGGGAGACGGGACCGCCATGGGCCCCCCGGCCTGCAGGAGCGGCGGATTTTCCCTGTGGGCGCCTTCGGCGCAGGAGTCCCGGACATGACCAAACCGGACGCCTGCTCGTGGGCCTGCTGAGGCCAGGGGGATGGGTGGGCAATCCGCAGCCTCGGTTCGACCAGGTTTTGGTCAACGTGCGCCGATATCGTCGACCGATACCGGGCGACACGTCAGACTGAGCTGCGGAGGGGGACAGGTGTCTCGGCGTAGCGCCGTGCGCGCCATCCCGAGGTTTGCGCTGCTTTGGGGAAGGCGGCGTCGGGACATGCAGGGGGATGCATGACGCAGTCGCTTCCGGGGCAACGCCCTGCCCATCGGCGGGGGTTCACCGGGTGCGCCGGGCTTCCGGTCGTCGTCGTGGGGGCCGGCCCGTACGGGCTGTCGGTGGCCGCCCACCTGCTGGCCGCGGGCGTGCCCGTGCGCATCTTCGGTGAGGTGATGGGCAGTTGGCGGCATGCCATGGCCACCGGGATGTTCTTGAAGTCGACCCCGGAGGCCACCGACCTCTCGGCGCCGGAGCCGGGCGGGCGACTGGCGGACTTCCGTCGGGTGCACGGCGAGCCGGAGCTGACCGAGTTGACGCCGATCCCTTGCGATGTCTTCGTGCGCTACGGGATGTGGTTCCAGAAGCAGTACGTCGGCGGGGTGGAACCTTCCCGGGTGGTCGCCGTCGACCAGATCTCGCCGGGGTCGGGCTTCCGCGTCCGTCTTGATGACGGGCAGGAGATCGCGGCGGCCGCCGTGGTGGTGGCCACCGGCCTCAACGGTCTCGCTCACATCCCCGCGGAGTTGCGGCGCCTCGCCCCGCAGGGGCCGGGGGCCGGCGCGTCGGTGTCCCACACCAGCCACCACACCGACCTGTCACGCTATGCCGGTCGTCGCGTCGCCGTGATCGGCGGCGGTCAGTCCGCCCTGGAGAGCGCCGCCCTGCTGCACGAGTCCGGCGCCGAGGCGCAGGTACTGGTCCGCGAGTCGCGCGTGCTGTGGGGGATGAGGCCGGAGCCGGCCCGGGCCTGGACCGAGCGGGTGACCAAACCCGCCTCGCCGCTGGGTACTGGCTGGATTCTGGCCGCGGTGTGCAAGGCGCCGGGCGGGGTGCGGCGGATGCCGGCGGCCGCCCGCTTGCTGCTGTTCCGGCGGGCGCTGGGGCCGTCGGGAGGCTGGTGGCTGCGAGACCGGGTCGAGGGCATCGTGCGGGTACGCACGTCCTGCCGGGTCACACGGGCCGAGGCGGTTCAGGCCGGGGTGCGCTTGGAACTGGCCGGGCCGCATGGGGCCGAGAGTTTGATCGTCGATCACGTGTTGGCGGCGACGGGCTATCGGCTCGACCTGGACGCGGTGCCGTTCCTGTCTCCCGCGCTGCGGGGCGCTCTGGTCTGCGTGCGTGGTTCGAATGCGCCTCACCTGTCGGCCGCGCTGGAGGCGTCGGTGCCGGGCCTGTACTTCACCGGATCTCTCGCCGCTCCGATGTTCGGGCCGATGATGCGGTTCGTGGCCGGGACCGAGTTCGCCGCGACAGGCATCGCCCGTCACGCTGCCCGCTCGGCCGCCAACGGCTGAGGCTCCTGAACTCCCGTCGAGCGTCCGCCTGCTCCCCCGTAGGATCGGTTGCCGATATCGGTTTCGTGACCGCCTGTCGGGGCGCGGAGGTGGACGGGTGCGGGAGTTCCAGCGCGGCGCGGTACGGCTGCACATCCTGCATCACGCGGCTGAGGGCGAGATCCACGGCGCCTGGATGACAGAGGAACTCGCCCACCACGGCTACGACATCAGCCCCGGCACCCTGTATCCGACCCTGCATCGGCTGGAGGCCGAAGGGCTGCTCACGTCCGAACAGCGCCTCGTGGACGGCCGTACCCGCCGCATCTACAAGGCGACCGAAGCCGGGAGGCAGGCCCTGGCCGAGGACCGCAAGGCGCTCGCCGAACTGGCCCGCGAAGTCCTGGGCGACGACAACTCCGCCTGAACAACACGGACACGGCCTCGTCCAAGGGCAGGCTTTACGACGACGCCCCGCGCGCGGTGATGCTGTGGCGCACGCCATGGGCTGCGGCTCCCAGCACCAGAACGGCCGTACCCCAGGCCACCGACGAGGCGGGCAGCGTGAAGGCGAGCACCAGGCAGCCCGCCAGCCCGACGACGGGGACGAGGCGCGGCGGCCGGTTCTCCTCCTCGGTCAGCGTCCAGGCGGAGGCATGGGCGACGGCGTAGTAGGCGAGCACGCCGAAGGAGGAGAAGCCGATCGCGCCGCGTACGTCCGTGGTGGCGGCGAGGACCGCGACGACGGTGCCGACCAGGAGCTCGGCGCGGTGCGGGACCTTGAAACGCGGATGCACGGCGGACAGGGCATGCGGCAGGTGACGGTCACGGGACATCGCCAGCGTGGTGCGCGAGACGCCGAGAATCAGAGCGAGCAGGGAGCCCAGGGCGGCCACCGCCGCCCCCACACGAACCACCGGAACCAGCCCCGGCACCCCGGCCTGCCGCACCGCCTCGGCCAGCGGCGCACTCTCCCGGGCCAGGCCGCTCGGCCCGAGGACGGTGAGCACGGACACCGCGACCGCCGCGTAGACGGCGAGGGTGATGCCCAGGGCGAGCGGAATCGCCCGCGGAATCGTGCGCGCGGGATCGCGTACCTCCTCGCCCAAAGTGGCGATCCGCGCGTACCCGGCGAACGCGAAGAACAACAGCCCGGCCGCCTGCAACACGCCGGTGACGGAGGCGTCCGAGCCGATGTCCAGCCGTCCGGATCGGGCGTCCGAGGAGGTCAGGCAGACGACCACGGCCGCAGCCAGCACCGCCAGGACCACGGCCACGATCGCCCGCGTCAGCCGGGCGGCCTTCTGCACGCCCACATAGTTGACCGCCGTCAGGGCCACCACGGCGGCCACCGCGATGGCATGCGCCTGCTCCGGCCACACGTAGGAGCCGACGGTCAGCGCCATCGCCGCGCACGACGCGGTCTTGCCCACCACGAATCCCCAGCCGGCGAGGTATCCCCAGAACTCGCCCAGCCGTTCGCGGCCGTACACATACGTCCCACCCGACTGCGGATACCGGGCCGCCAGCCGGGCCGAGGACGTGGCGTTGCAGTACGCCACCACGGCCGCGACCGCCAGTCCCACCAGCAGCCCCGAGCCTGCCGCCCGCGCGGCCGGCGCCAGGGCGGCGAAGATCCCGGCGCCGATCATCGATCCGAGCCCGATGACGACGGCGTCGAAGACACCCAGCCGCCGCTCCAACACAGCCGTCGTGCCGCCCTGCGACGCCTGCCTCACGGCGCCCCCGCCTCTCTGTCGTCCGCCGATATCGCATGACGATATAGAGCGGGGATGAACGACAGGTGGCGCTGCCGTATCCACACCACCTCGCACGTCGGATGCCCTGACCGTCATGGGTCGGGTCGATCACGCCGACCGGCGTGGCGACATTCCGGCGGGTGGTAGCGCGGGGTGGGCGGTGAACCAGTCGCGCGCCAGTTGCGCGACCGTGTCCAGGGTGCCGGGCTCCTCGAAGAGATGGGTGGCGCCGGGGACGACGGCGATGCGGTGGTCGCAGTGCATCCAGTCGGCGGCGAGCCGATTCAGGCTCAGGACCCGTGTGTCGAGGGAGCCGACGACGAACAGGGTGGGGGCGCGCACTTGCGCCAGCGCGGCGGGCGTGGCCAGGTCGGGGCGGCCGCCACGGGAGACGATCGCGCGGATCCCGGCATCACCGGCGGCGGCCTCCAGGGCGGCGGCGGCCCCGGTGCTGGCCCCGAAGTAGGCGACGGGCAGGCCGGTTTCGAGGCGCGCCCAGGCCGCGGCGGTACGCAGCCGACCGGCGAGCAGCACGACGTCGAAGACGTTGTGCCGGACGCGTTCCTCGTCCTCGGTGAGCAGGTCCAGCAGCAGCGTGCCCAGCCCCGCCCGGTTCAGGACTCCGGCGACGTACCGATTGCGCGGGCTGTGGCGGCTGCTGCCGCTGCCGTGCGCGAAGGCCACGACGGCCGGTGCCCCCGCGGGCAGCACGAACCGCGCGGCCAGCCGCACATGCCGCGTGGGAATCTCGATCTCCCGGTTCCCGGGCGGGGGATCTGCGGCGGACGAGAGGGGAGAGGACCGAGCGGGGCGGGTGGCCCGGTGCAGCAGATCGGTCACCTCCGCGTCGGGGATTTGCGTGAAGTCCCGGTACCAGGCGCCGACCGAGCCGAAGAAGCGTGGCGAGGAGAGACAGACCACCTGGTCGGCCGCTCCCCGCAGGCGGACGACGGTCCGCTGCGCGCCGACGGGCACGGCGAGCACGACCCGGGCCGCACCCAGATTTCGGACGACCCGGCACGCGGCCTCGGCGGTGGCGCCGGTGGCCAGCCCGTCGTCGACGACCACGACCGTCCGCCCGGTCAGCGGGATGGGCGCACGGTTGCGGCGGTAGCGGTCCGACCGCCGCCGCAGTTCGGCCCGTCCGACCTGCTCCACCTTGTGCTGCTCGGCCGGTCCCAGGCCCGTCCGCTCGATCACGTCGTCGTTGAGCACCAGGACCCCGTGCTCTCCGACGGCGCCGAAGGCCAGCTCGGGCTGCCGGGGCACGCCCAGTTTCCGCACCACGAGGACATCCAGCGGAGCGTCGAGTTCCCGCGCCACCTCGAAGGCGACGGGCACCCCGCCCCTGGGCAGTCCCAGGACGACGACATCCTGGCCGCGCAGCTGCCCCAGCAGGCGTGCCAGCCGGCGGCCCGCATCCGTACGGTCCTCGAAACGCATGGTCACCGCCTCGTTCTCGCTCAGTGGGGGAGAGGCTGCCCCGAGGGCGTGCGCGGGGCCTGAGGCTCCGGCCGGTACGGAATCCTGGAGCGACGGGCTTCCTGTATCCCCTTCGTGACCGCCGCCTCCCGCCGAGTGGCCCACAAGGTGCCGGTGATCCCGGCGCCGCGTACACCGACCAGCCTTGTCCCGGACGGAGGGCGCCACCATGAGGCCTTCGACCCCGGATCACGGGCCGAAGCGGACCGTGTCGGGCCCGATCGGCCCACCCGTGCGCCGCGGTCACGAGGCCGTACGGCCCGTAGTGCGAACCCGGGGCCGGGCGCGCGGTCAGCGCGCCAGCTCCTCCGCGATCCCGGCGGTCCAGGCGTCCACGGCGTCCCCGTCACGGTAGTCACCGAAACGGCCACCCACCAGGCGGAACAGAAGGCGCCCGGTGAGGGGTAGCTGGTCCGGCGCGATGACACCCGAGAAGAGGCGATGGTCCCGGTAGGGCAGTTCGCCGGGCAGGCTCTCCACGATCACCGGCTTCTCCTTGGGTGCGAGGCGTTTCCAGGGCCCGCGCAGGGCGGCCGGCATCCCGACACTGAAGATCCACACCGGGCGGGAGTCGAGGACGTCGGCGTTGTCGCGCAGGAAGGCCTTGGCAGGGTCGAGCCAGGTCTGTCCGTGCACGGCGCTGCCGAGGACGAAAGCGGCGTAGGCGTCGGCGTCGTCCACGGTCTGCAGATCCCTGGCCTCGACGCGCAGGCCCGCCTTGTCCAGTCCGGCCGCCACACGGTCGGCGATCCCACGGGTGGAACCGTGAGCGGTCGCGTATCCGACGAGGACGTCCATGGATCTCACCTCGTTCTGCAAGCCCGGGTCCTCCGCGGACCGAGCGTCCGGTGTCCTGGATGGCGTCGGCTACCCGACGCCACTTCGCACGCGACCGGGCGCCCCGGCCGCCGTCAGCGGGACCTCGGACCGGTCGGGGGCGGGGACCATGACGACGGGTACCGGTGCGTGGCGCAGGCACTCGCGGCCCACCGGCCCGACTGCGGGCAGCTCCCACTGCTCGTGGGTCCTGCGGCCAAGAGCGAGCAGCAGGGCGCCGCGTGACTGCCGGAGCAGGACATGCGAGGGCGGTCCCTCCATGAGCACGGCGCGGATGCGGGCGTCGACGCGTGAGCCGAAGGCCGCGCGCACGGTGGTGGCGAGGACCTCGGCCGCTCGTTCGCGCTGCTCGGCGGGCGTGGGGCACGCGGAGACGGGGGCGTAGGGGGCGAACGTCGTGGCCGGTTCCCAGGCGTGCACGGCGATCACGTCCGCGTCGAGGACGTGTGCCTGCTCGACGGCCCAGCGCAGTGCGGCGCGTGAGGCCTCGGAACCGTCGACGCCCACGACGATGCCCTTGCCCTCGGCGCATTCGGTCACGGCTGCCTCCCTTGAAGGTCTCTGGTTTCACCGTGCCCCGTACCGGCGGGCCGTCGCGTGGGCCGAGCGGCACCGTGTGGGTGACCAACGGGCCCTGTCCCGGGGCCGCGGCGGGCACGTCGGACCTCTCGACGGGCGCCTTCAGCGGGACCGGGAGGGTTCTGCTGTTGAGCTGCTGGGAGGTCACGTCCGCTGCCGGGGCGTCGCCGTCAGCTTGGACACGGCACGGCTGATGTCGGCGAGTGTGACGATGCCGACGAGGTGCCCGGTGTCGAGGACGAGGGCCCGCCGGTCCCTGCTCGCCTCCCGGCGCGGCATCAGGTCCACGACCGGTTCGCCGGGGTCGTGGTCGCAACGTCGGTGAGGGTGCATCACGTCGGCGACGGTGGCAGCCGAACGGGCCTGCAGGGGAACCCGGTTGATCAGTCCGACCGTGACCGGTCCGGCCGGTGTGCCGTCCGCCGCGAGCACCGGAAAGCGGAGTGACGGCAGGCGCCGACGCGGCCTCTCGGCCAGGAAGGCCCGACCGATTGGAGGGTCGGCAGCACCGGCTGGATGGTGCCGTCCGCCGCGAACGTCAGGCGGTCGACGGTCGTCTCGCGGTGCATGCCGTCACCGCAGCGACGGTCGTCGTGGGCCGGACGGTGACCGGCTCGCGGGTCATCACCTGGCGCACCGGCAGCCCGGCCGGCGGGCGAGGCGGGTCCCGCGGGCGGGTACTCAGGGTGCGAGGGAGAAGTAGCTCTCCTCCTCCTGGGTGAAGTGCAGGCGCAGCACGCTGTGCAGGCCGTAGAGGCAGGCCCGCAGGTCGTCGAGCTGCTCCGGGGACAGGGACCCGTCGGAGCCGGTCAGCGTGAGGTGGGTGGCGACGCGGCGGGCGAGCCGTTCGATCTCCGCGTGCGCGCGGCTCATGGTGCCCGTCGCCTCGGGGCCGCCGAGCGTCGGGGCGAGCGCGGGGTACAACTGGTGTTCCTCGGCGTACTCGTGCGGCAGCAGCCGCTCGGTGAGCAGCCGGTGCACCTCGCGCACCGCGGCAAGGGACTCGGTCCCTGCGCCGTCCGACAGCCGGTCGGCCGCGTCGCGTACGGCGTCCAGGACATCCTGCAGGTCGTCGTGTTCCGCTGCGAAGCGGCGGATGAGGGCTTCCGTCGACGGCGGCAGCACCGGCCGGCCCCGCCGGTCGTCGCGCAGCACCCGCAGGGCGTTGAGGATCACCGCGACGTCGATCCCCTCCTGCAGCAGTGCGCCGGCGGCCGGCGGGAGCAGCCCGAAGGCGGCCGCGGCCATGGCGGCCAGGGACAGCAGCATGCCGCCGAGCGCGCTCTGCACGGCGATGCGCCGGGCCCGTACGGCGATGGCCCCGGCGTCGGCCAGCCGGTCCACCCGGTCCGTGGTCAGGACGATGTCGGCGGCCTCCGAGGAGGCCGTGGAGCCCCGAGCACCCATGGCCACACCGATGTCCGCGGCCGCCAGGGCCGGGGCGTCGTTGACGCCGTCGCCCACCATGACGGTGACCGCGCGCTCGCGCTCGGCGCGGACCGCGGCGACCTTGTCGGCGGGCGTGAGGCCGGACCGCACGTCGTCGAGGCCGAGGACGGCGCCCACCTCGCGCGCGGGCCCGGCACGGTCGCCGGTGATCATCACGAGTCGTTCGATACCCGAGGCGCGCAGGCGGCGCAGGGTACGCGGCGCGTCGGGACGCAGCGGATCGCGCAGGAGCACCGCACCGACGGGATCGCCGTCCACGGAGAGCCAGGCCACGGCCGCTCCGTCCAGCAGCGCCCGGTTCTCCACCGACCGTGCCCAGTCCGGCAGTCGAGCGTCGTCGGCACGCCGGCCGATCGTCATCCGGCGCCCGGCCATCGTTCCGGACGCACCCCGCCCGGGCTCCTCCGACATGTCCGCGGGCACGGACAGGTGCAGGCCGCGGTCGCGGGCCGCGTCGACCAGGGCCCGCGCCAGGACGTGCGGCGAGTACTGGTCGAGCGATGCCGCGAGGCGAAGCACCTGGGTGGGCTGCCAACGCGGCGCGGCGGCCACGTCGAGCACGCGGGGGTGGCCGCCGGTGAGTGTGCCCGTCTTGTCGAGCAGCAGCGTGCGGGCTCGGCCGAGGTTCTCCAGGGCGCCGCCGTCCCGGACCACCACCCCGAGCCGGGAGGCCCGGGACAGACCGGATACGAGCGCCACCGGCGCCGCCAGCAGCAGCGGACACGGCGTAGCCACCACCAGCACCGCCACCGCCCGCACGGCGGAGCCGCTGACCAGCCAGGCAAGACCGGCGACCGCCAGCGACAGCGGCAGGAACCAGGCCGCGTACCGGTCGGCCAGCCGCACCACGGGGGCCGACTCCGCGCCCGCCTGCCGGGCCAGCCGGACGATCCCGGCGTACGTGCTGTCCTGCTCGGTCGCGGTGGCCCGCAGCTCGAAGGCGCCGCCCGCGTTGACCACTCCGCTGCGCACCGCCTCGCCCTGCGGACGCTCCACACCCAGCGGCTCGCCGGTGAGCGCGGACTCGTCCAGGACTGCGGTCACCGCGGCCACCCGGCCGTCCACGGGCACCACTTCGCCGGGCCCCACGACCAGTAGGTCACCGACGGCTACCTCGGCCGAGGGAACCGTGCGCACGCCGGTCTCGGTACGGACCCGTGCGGTACGTGGCGCCCGTACCAGCAGGGCCCGCAGATCATGCGAGGCGCGCCGCTGTGCCGCCGCCTCAAGGGTGCGACCGGAGGCAAGCATCAGCGCGATCAGCGCTCCGGCGAGGTACTCGTGCACCACCAGAGTGCCGCCGAGGGCGAGAACGGCGATCACGTCGACGCCCGCGCGGCCGTGCCGCAGCGTCTCCAGCACCCAGCCGATCGCCGGGACCACGGCGGTCACAGTGCCGACGGCCCAGCACAGATCGGCGAGCCCGGGAGCTCCGGCGAGCCGGAAGGCAGCGCCCGCGACCAGCGCGGCCGTGGTCAGGCACAGCAGTACGGACTCGGGCGTCGGCGGCACGAACAGGGCCGTGTACAGCCGGCGCAGCTGCTTCCTCGCGGTGACACGGTCCATGTCGGGCCTCGCTCCTTCGGCCGGTGCGGCTCAGTCGTGCGGGACGACGGCGTCCATGGCTTCGCGAGCCGCCCACCATGCGGCCGTCACGCTTGCGGGGGAGCCGTCGAGTCCGACGACGACAGGTCCGGTCATGGCACACCTCCGGAGTCGGCGCGACGGATGCCGCGCAACGTGCCTCCTACCTCCAGGCTGGCCGCCGACCGAGCGGTGAGGGAGGGCCGGACGGTGTGCCATTGGGCCCGTACGGCCCACTGCGGCCCGGTGTTCGCGGGCGGACGCTGGGTCCCGTCAGGGGAGGCGGGGGCCGTCCCGTCGACAGGGGCGGGTACGGCCCCCGCCGCACTATGCCGCGATGGTCCCGCCTCACGGAGGAGCCGGCCCGGAGCAGGCCGGAGTCGGAGGGGCTGCCATGAACGGTCCGGTTGTGGTGGGAGTCGACGGATCGCCGTCGAGCCCGGCCGCGGTACAGAGCGCGGCACGGGAGGCCGAACGAGCCGTCGTGCCGGGCCCTGCGCTGTGCGCTCCGGTCGAGACCCTCATGGCATCGGGTCGCCTTGCGCGACGGTCGCGCTGCGGTGGGCGTGAATGACCGCGATCACCGTGTCGGCGGTGCGGTCGAGGTGGCTGCGGCCATCGGGCAGCTGAGCCGTCGGGCTGATGTAGCTGTCCGGGCCGAAGTGAGTGGCCGGGTCGAGCCGCTGCACGGTGATCTTCCCGGCCCGGCGGGCCCGGTTCCAACCGCTACGACGGAACAGTCGCCAGCGCTGAGGGAAGATCCAGGTGCCGACCCGCTCGATCTGGTCGTTCGCACTGGTGAGCTGATACAGGTGCTCGGCATGAGTGAGGTCGTTGGCGCCGTTGTGGAACCCACCGAGCGTGATCAGCAGGAGAGGGCAGCGTAGCTGGGTGTGCAGTTCGGCCACCGCGCCCGTGGCGACCTGGGCGCCGCCGCTGTAGCTGAGCAGCACGACGGGGACACCGCTGTCGGGCCGGTAGCCGGCGAGCCGGAGCTGAGTGCCGATCTGGGAGCCGACGGCCCGGTTGTACAGGGGGCGGTAGCGCTGGTCGGCAGCGACGAAGGTCTGCACGACATTGTGCAGGAACAGCAGCAGCCCGATGTGGCGGCGTAGCCACGCCCACGCCGGCCGATCGGCAAGCGGGTCGGCCAGTGGGGAGTACGGCTGCACCTGTCCCAGTACTCGCAGCTCCGGCGCGCCGGAGATCAGGGCCCTGACCAGTTGGCCGCCGTCCCGGCTGTCACGGACGCGGCGTTTGCCGATGCCGTCGAGGTAGACCAGATAGGCATCCGGGGGGCTGTCAGGGGCCGCACCCCGGGCGTAGGGAACGCCTTCCGGGAGCTCGCTGACAGGGGCCCGCCAGCCGGCGGCGTAGGCAAGAACCTCGTAGCGGGCCAGCAGAGCTTCGGCCAGCAGAACAGGCCCGATCAGGCAGACCCAGAGCAAGTAGTCGTTCATGCGATCGACTCCTGTGCTGCGGTCGCGCTGATCCTGACGACAAGACGCCGAACAGCCTCTACGGCGAGACCCAGCCCGGCTCCGGCGACGGCGACGCATCCGGCGGCGCTCCACCAGCCGAGCCCGCTTGCCGCGGCGAGCGGGCTCGCCAGACCTGCCCCCACCCCCACAAAGAGCAAGAAGTGGAGCAGAGGCCCGAGCAAGGGGAACGCGAGGACGGCAGCGAGTACCAGCGGGGCGACCAGGCTCGGCGTCCACACCAAGCCGGCGCCCGGCGGCGTGGAGGACAGCGCCAACCCGGCCAGGGTCCACGCGGTCAGCGGCCACAGCGCGAACACAACACCCTCGACCAGGCCGGCGGCCAGCAGCGACTTGGCCACGAGAGTCCGCGACATACCAGGCCGGCGCGCTACCAGAGGCACGATGCGCCCGGCGGCCTCCGACAGCCCGGCGAGCAGCAGGAGAACAACGACGGCGTACGACATCACTCAGCCTCGATGCGCCGGATCGACGCAGACGGCTGACTCGCCGGGCCGGCCGCTTGCAGGTACCGCTCGAGTTCATCGGCGGCGCGCCGATATCCGCCCGCCTCGCGCTGGGCGACCTGCAGCGTGCTCGCGGCTGCTCGGAACCGGGGCTCGTGGAGCAGTTGCTGGGCGAGGGCGCGCACCGAGTCCCTTGAGACGTCCTGGGTACGGAGCGACAGGCCGGCGCCGAGTTCGACGACGCGCCGGGCCACCATCGGCTGATCGGCGCCCTGTGGGACCACCAGCAGCGGAACCCCGGCGTACATGGCCTCGTTGACGCTGTTCATCCCGCCATGGGTGACGAACAGCGCCGCGCGGGCCAGCACCTCCGGCTGTGGCACGAAGCGGCGGGCAAGCACATTGGCCGGCAACGGACCCAACGCCTCTGGATCGGTCTGCCCGGTGGAGACGATCACGGTGCCGCCCAGCGGGGCGAGCGCGGTGGCCAGGCTGCGCAGCAACTGGGGGTCGGCGTTGAACACCGTGCCCAGCGAGGCGAACAGCACCGGGTCTCGCAGCCGATCGGCCGGGAACGACACATCGACCGGTCGGGCGCCGATGCTTGGGCCGACGAACCGGTAGGAGTGGTCGAATTCCTCGACGGCCGGCTGGAACGCGCGTGAGGTGTAGACCAGATTGAGCGGCTGGCGGATGTTCGCCAGGTCGAGGAGGGGCAGCCCGCGGGCGTCGAAGCGACGGTGCAGCGCCCAGCGGGACCGCAGGTAGCCCTGGACACTGCGAGGCTGAGCCGCCGCCGCGGTCAGCAGTTCCCAGGAGCCACGGGTGGGGCTCGGGACATGCCGGTTCAGGGCGAACGTGGTGAACGAGGAGGCCGCCGGCACCCCGAGTTCGCGTGCCGCCACCGCGCCCCACAGACAGGCGCTGTCGTGGACGATCAGGTCAGGACGGTCGCGGCGCAGGTCGGTGAGCACAGCGGGCAGCAGGCGAACGGCGGTGCTCGCGAGTGACTCCATCCACGTGACCGGCGTCGGCGGATCGGGAAACGGCCGGTCGCCCCCGGGGTACAGGTGCACCGTCGCGCCGGTCGACTCGATCTCCTGACGGAACGCGGGCGAGGTGTGGTACGTGACGGCGTGGCCGCGCCGAACCAGCTCGGCCACGACCGGAAGCGTCGGGTTGATGTGCCCGTGCATGCCGATACTGAGGAACGCGATGGTACTCACAGGCCCACCCCTGACATGGAAGAAATCGATGCCGCGTCCGCGCTTGCGGATGCCACCGGAGAGTCGGCGACCCGATACAGCCCCGGCCCCGTGATGCGCAGTCCGTCCAGAAAATTCCCCGCTGTGAGGCACGCGGTGCTGATCAGCCGTTGTGAGTGGCCGAAGTCCCACGGTGCGGGCCAGTCCTCGATGCCGGTCGGCAGCACGACGGTCGGGATGTGCCGGGACACCTCCTGCAGATCACGCTCGATCTGGTGGTGCAACAGCAGCAGCCCGGCCCGCGCCGCGATCGCACTGGCACGGCGGCGCGGAACCGTGGGGCGCAACGGCGAGCTCTCCGGCCCGGTCGCCACCACCACCACGCTGGCCGCCCCGGCCTGCCGGGCCGCCAGCACCGGGACGTAGGCGATCACCCCGCCGTCGACGAGAGTCCGGCCCGCGCGATCCACGGGGGGCAGCATCCCGGGAACTGCTGCGCTGGCCAGGAGCGCGGATTCGAGGTCTCCCCGATCGAGCAGCACCGGAGCGCCGGTGACCAGGTCCATGGCCACCGCGGTGAAGGGGACCGCCAACTGTTCGATCCGCGACGGCAGTCCTGCCCGGGCGATCAGTCGACGCAGGCCGCGATCGGTGAAGAGGCTGGTCCGTGAGGACAGGTAGCCGAGCGGATACACGTCACGGCGGCGCAATTGGGTCCACACGTGGTCCAGCCACGGCGCGGCCCTGTCGGGATGGGCGGCCGCGATGGCCCCGTTGAGCGCACCCACAGAGGTTCCGATGATCATGTCCGGGACGAATCCGTGGCGCTCCAGCGCGTACCCGACACCAATATGCGCCGCTCCGAGCACACCGCCGGCGCCCACCACGACGGCCACAGGACGGGGAAGGGCCCGCAAACCCGCCGTCGTCGGCTTTCCGGCCGGTTGGCTCGATTCTCCTCCGCTGAGGCCGAAGTGCGCCGATGAGACTGATTTCCGGCGGCGAGCAACTCTCATGATCCACCTTTCTCACCATGGGCACCGAATCGGATCGCTTCCCCAACTAGGACCGGGCTGCCACACAATGTGTGACACCGGTTGCCTGGCGCAGAGGGCAAAGCCGTCCTGAGGGACGCCGGGCTGTGAAGCAGAGGGCGTCGGCCATGACCGACACGGCCGTCTTGGTGATGACCGGGCTCCGCACGAATCTGTGACACCCAGCCCCACATCAGTGTCACAACATTGAGGTGAGACCTGTCCTAGATGGTGTGAGGGGTCGACACCACAGCCGCCTCACGAAGCTCAGTGGGGTCACCGACCCCTCGACGGGAAGGGCCAGGAATGCGAGTCGTCGTGGCAGGAGCCACTGGTCTGATCGGTTCCAGGACGGTCGCCAGACTCCGGGATCACGGTGTGGAGGTCATGCGCGTATCACGTCGTGACGGCGTCGACGTCACGACAGGGAAGGGCCTCGCCGAGGCCATGCGCGGCGCCGATGTGCTGGTGGACCTCACCGACACGCCCTCCCGCGGAGAACTGGAGAGCCGGGCGTTCTTCGGCGCGGGAACCCACAACATGCTGGAGGCCGCGGCGAAGGCGGGCGCCGGACATCATGTGATCCTTTCGATTGTGGGGGCCGACCGCCTGCAGTCGGGCTACTTCCGCGCGAAGGCGCTGCAGGAGGAACGGGTGCGGCACTCTCCCACGCCCTACTCCATCGTGCGTACCACGCCGTTCTTCGAGTCGGTGGAGTACATGTCGCGCGTGGCGACGTACGGAGACGCCGTTCATGTCGCGCCCGTACTGATCCGTCCCGTGTCGGCCGACGACGTCGCCGCCGAGATCGCCCATGTCGCCGTGGGGGTACCGCTGTCCGGTGTTCTGGAGGTCGCCGGCCCGGAGGAGCATCGCCTCGACGACGTCACCGCGAAGTTGTTGGCCGCGCGCGGCTACATGTGTGACGTGGTCGCCGACGCCCACACCCCCTTCTTCGGGGCGATGCTCGCGCGGCGGGCGCTGCTGCCCGGGGCGGACGCCCACCTGGGCCGTGAAACCTTCTCCGAGTGGCTCGCGCGGCGATGACGTCGCCGGCACCCAACCGTCTTCTTCGGGCTCGACGCCGACTGACGACGGTCCTGGAACCGGCCCCATACCGCCAAAGGCGCCGGCTCGGACGAGAGGCCATGGCAGCTGAGAGGACGTCACGACGCCGCCGTCACACACCGAGCGGCACGGCGCCGGGGAACATCGCGGGACGGGGACGCGAATCGAGGAAGGCGGCGGTCATGGAAGCGAGGGTCCGGCCGTCCCGGTGGAACCACCACGCCCGTAGGGCCGTTGGCATCGACCAGCTCGGGCTCCGCCTCCCGCCGGAGCTGCCGACGGGCCGGGAGTCCGGCCACCCGGGCACGGCCCCGCGTGCCGTTGCCGTGGGAGAAGCTGACGGCATCAGGCGTGAGCAGGGCTTCCAGTGACGCCACATCTCCCGTGCGAGCCGCCGAGACGAACGCGTTCAGCAGGCGTCGGTGCTCGGCCGCGTCCACGCTCTCCCGCTGCTCGTCCAGCAGGTGCCGACGCGCACGGCTGACGATCTTCCGCACATTGACGAGGCTGAGCTCGAGCATGTCGGCGATCTCGGCGTAGGCGTAGTCGAACCCCTCGCGCAGCACATAGGCGGCGCGCTCGACGGGGTTCAGTCGCTCAAGCACCAGCAGCAGCGCCAACTCCAGGGCCTCGGCACGCTGCGCGCCGACCTCCGGGTCCGCGCCCGTGTCGACGGGCTCTGGCAGCCACGGCCCGATGTAGGTCTCCCGACGCACGCGCGCCGACTGCGCGACGTTGATGGCCAGACGGGTCGTCGCGCTCGACAGGAAGGCCACGGGGCTGACCACCACCGAGCGGTCGGTCGTCTGCCAGCGCAGCCACACTTCCTGGACCACGTCCTCGGCCTCGACCGCGCTGCCGAGCATGCGGTAGGCGATCCCGAAAAGCCGCCCGCGGTGGCGCACGAACACGGCGACGGCCTCGTCGAGGTCGCCAGGTGGGATGGGGGACGGTTGGACGTACATGATCCATTGACCTCCGTTGCTCCGCCCCGTCGGCTGCCTGAACCGCGGCAGACGGGTACCTGTGACAGAACTGGACAATGTCTTTCACGAACCTGCGAAATCCCACTGTTCGGCACACTGAAATGCTCTGTCTGACACTCGAAGCACTGCATATGATGTCGACAAGGGTTGAGGAGGGGGAGAACTCATGGTCTCCGCGAGCCGTACGGCACACAGCATCGAGGTCACGGCCGAGGGCCTTCAGGAGGAACTGGCCCGGCTACAGATTCAGAAGCAGGCGCTGGAAAGGGAGTTGGCCGCGGTCGTGGCACATCTCGGTTCGCTCCAGCGTGCCCTCGGCGCCCTGGCCAGCGTGGGCGTCGCCCCGATCGTCGATGCGCCGGTGGACGAGGACGGCGCGCCCGCCGCCTCGCAGCCGGACACCGACGAAGACGGGCACAAGCAGTACGGCAGGCTCACCGAGCAGATCATGGCGTACTTCACCAAGGTCGGTGACGTCGATGTGCGGGCCCGCGATGTTGCGGTGGCGCTCGGCCGTGACGCCGACAGTGGAAGCATCAACGCGGTCCGCAGCACACTCGATCGCCTCGTCGCCTCCTCCCGCATCCGGCGCGCCGGACGCGGGCTGTATCGCGCCGGTCGTTCCTAGCGGGCCTACGGCGGTCACGCCGAGGATTCCAGGATGACCGCCACGCACGCGATCATCGCCAGGGTGATCAGCGTCATGGCGGTGAGTGTGCCCCGAAGCCATTGCCGGATTCGGGCCTGGTGCTGTGTTTCCAGTACGTCGACGCGCTCGGCGATGTGGTCGGTCACCATGCGGGCGACGTGTTTTTGCTCGTCGAGGTACCACCCCTCGATGTCCCGCTTCTGCTGCGGGGTGAGGTCCTTGACCCGTGCGGTGAAGTCCGCCACGCGCCGGTGTGCCGCTCCCAGATGGGCCCTTTGGTAGAGGTAGCCCTCGATGTCGGTCAGGCCGCGGGCGGCCTCCTCGCGTGCGTCCATGGTGTACCCCCGGTGGAAACGAGAACTCCACATGGTCATGCCGCGCTCCCCTCCTTCGCACGGCCGGCGCCCTGGCCCTGCGTCCGGCTCCCCGTGACGAAGGCATCGCGGGGGTGTTGCACGGAGGCGAGCGAGACCAGGTCCCGGCCGGTCAGGGCCGCGGTGAGCCAGACCGTCAGTACGCGGATCTTGCGCTCCCAGCTGGGCACGGCCAGGACGTGGTAGCCCCGGTGCATCAGCCAGGCCGGGAAACCCTTGATGACGATGCGCTTGTACTGGAAGATTCCCCGCCCCAGCCCCAGCGTCGCCACGACACCCAGACTGCTGTGGCGGTACTCCCGCACGCGCTTGCCGCGCAGGTCGGCCACCAGGTTCTTGGCCAGCCGCCTGCCCTGCCGTACGGCGTGCTGGGCGTTGGGCACCGTCCGGGCGCCCGGCAGGGGCGAGGCCAGGTCGGGAATGGAGGCATCGTCTCCGGCCGCCCATACGTCCGCCACCGGCTCGCTGTCCGTGCCCACCCGGAGATCGGAGCGCACCAGGAGCAGGCCCCGCTCGTCCAGGGGCAGGTCCGTGTGGTTGTGCACGACCGGGTTCGAGGCATTGCCCGCGGCCCACACGATCAGCGCGGAGTCGAACTGCGTTCCATCCGAGAGCACGACATGCCCGTCCTCGGCGGACACGAGCTGCGTGTTCAGGTGCACGTGCGCACCGCGGCCCTGCAGATGGCGCACCACCCAGGCCCCGGGCTTGTCGCTCACCTCGGGCAGGATCCGGCCTCTGGCCTCCACCAGGTGGAAGGACAGGTCGCTGCTGCTCAGTTCCGGATAGGACTTGAGCAGCGCACTCGCCAGCGACAGCAGTTCGCCGAAGCCCTCGACGCCGGAGAAGCCACCCCCCACCACCGTGACGGTGAGCAGCCGTCGCCGCTCCGGGCCGGGCGGCAGCGATGCCGCCTGGTCGAACCCGGTCAGCAACCGGTCCCGGATCGCCACCGCCTCCTCGACGTGCTTGAGACCGATGGCCTGCTGCGCGAGGCCGGGAATGGGGAAGGTGCGGGTGACGGCCCCGGCGGTGACCACGAGGATGTCGTAGCTCAGGTCGTAGGCCTCCCCGTGCGCCGGGCGGACGCGCACCGTACGGTCCGCGTCACGGATCTCCGTGACGGTCCCCGCGATCAGCCGGGTACGACGCAGATGCCGCCGCAACGACACCACTGCGTGGCGTGCCTCCACCGAACCCGCCGCCACCTCCGGGAGGAAGGGCTGATAGGTCATGTACGGGCGCGGGTCGACGACCGTGACCCGCGCCTCGCCCGGACGCAGCGCCTTCTCCAGACCCCACGCGGTGTAAAAGCCCGCATAGCCGCCGCCGACGATCAAAATCTCACGCATGATTCCCTCTGCTTTGTTCTCCGCCACCACTTAGACCGCCCGGGCCCGGCTGATGTGACATACAAGGGCGGCTCAGGCCGGAGATGTGGGTACTTGCTCCGTGTTGTCGCCCGTGTTCGATTCGCCAACGGCCGCGGCGTTCACCGCTTTGTGGATCTCGATGGTGAGCGTGTGGACGAGTTCCGTCAGTTCCGTGTCGTGATGCAGTTCGAGTTCCTGCGTCTCGCGCCTGGGTCTGCGTCTGGGGGCTGTAGCCGGGGCTCGGCCTGCGACCTTGTCCCGCGCCGGTCCGTCCGGCTCGGACGGCCCCTGTCGAAGCGACTCACCGGGGTCGCTCAAGGAGTTGGTGGACGGCAGCGTCCACGTCCAGGTGGCATTCCTCGGTGCCGGAGGGCACCATCGCCAGCGTTCGCCGCAGGAAGGCTTCGAGGGCTCGTGCCGAAGCGGTCACGACGACCGCCTCCTGCTTGGCACAAGGGCACAGCGCGATGTGCACCCTGCCCGCCCATGGGCGCCGGGAAGGCCAGACCTGGACGTCGCCGACGCCGGCGAGCTTCTCCAGCCCGTCCAGAAGGAGATCGCGGCCGACCACCCAGCGCACGGTCGCGTCAGTGCACAGGTGGAACGTCAGGGACACCGCGTAGGGATCGCCTCTGTCGTAGGACAGATCGAGCATCACGGGCCGGTCCACTCCTTCGGCGACGACCAGGCGGACAAGCATCCGGCACACCACCACAGTGAAACTGTCGGGTTCTCTCATCACATCACCGCTCGGTAAACCGGTGGGGTCAAGGGGGCTCGGTGGGCACACGGTGTGGTGCGTCATGTGCCCGTCGGTGTGATTCAGGGACATCACGATTCTGCGAGGCCCCGCGCCCTCGCACCATCAGTCAAATGACTCGGGAGCCGCCGCGCACAAATGACCCGAGAGTCGCCGCGCAGTCACGTTACTGATGTTTGTCCTCGCGGGCCGGGTGCACGGTGAGCCCGAGCTTTCCCGCCGTGCGGGTGGGAAGGACGGCGCAACCTACGGAGTACCCATGTCCCTCGGCTCGCGTGTCGAACGGCTGCCCCCGACCGCTGCAGGGCACCTGCCCTCACGATGGCCGCAGTACCGTCCCACACCGGAATCACGCAGCGCCACGCCCGAACCGCCGAGTGAGACCGTGCGGTTGGACGCGGACGGCAGTCAGCCCCCTGGCGTGGTGGGCAGGGTGGTGGGCCGTGCGCGGCAACTCCAGGAGATCAGGGCGCTGCTCGGGTCCGGAACGGCCGCGGGCCGTGCCCTGTTGCTCACCGGAGAGCCGGGGGTCGGCAAGACCGTACTGCTCGATGAGATGGCCAGGGGCATGTCGGGGGCGGGTGCCCAGGTCCTGTCGGCCGTCGGCGTCCGGTTCGAGACCGAACTCGCCTACGCCGGTCTTCACCAGTTGCTGCTGCCGCTGAACGACCGGTTCGAGCGCTTGGGAGACACACATCGGAGGGTTCTGCGCGGCGCGCTGGGCTACGGCGGTGATCCGTTGCCCGACGAGCTTCACGTCTGCGACTCGGTGCTCCTCCTGCTGCGCCGAGCGGCAACCGAACGCCCTGTGTTCATCGTCGTGGACGACCTCGCCTGGCTCGACCGGGCCAGTTCGGCTGTCCTGGGCTTCGTCGCCCGGCGGCTGGCGGGAAGCCGTATCGGATTCCTCGCCGCCTCCCGGTCGGGAGCCGAGACCTTCTTCGAGCCGGACGGGCTCACCGAGTTCGAGCTGCCGCCGCTGGATCGCGACGCGGCCGTGGAACTGCTCGGAGCCCGATTTCCGGGGCTGGCCGCGCCTGTACGGGACCGCGTCCTCAGGCAGGCCCACGGGAATCCGCTGGCGCTCGTCGAACTGCCCGCTGCGCTGAGCGGCCCGCAACGCAGGGCGCTGGCCGATCTGCCCGACGTACTGCCCCTGTCCCCACGTGTGCGGGACCTGCACGCCTCGCGCGTGGCCGGCCTTCCGGCCGAATCGCGCCGCCTCCTCCTGCTCCTCGCCCTCGACGACACCGGAGATCCGGGTGTCCTGCGGGCCGGATCGGAGGACACGAGGACTCTCGCAGCGCTGACAGAGGCGGAATCGGACCGCCTGATCACCGTCGACGACACGAACCGCCGGGTCGCCTTCCGCCATCCGCTGATGAGGGCCGCGGTCGTCGAGACCAGCACCCTGACCGAGCGCTGCCAGGCTCATCGCGCGCTCGCCGAGATCCGCGCGGAGACACCCGAGCGGCGGGCCTGGCACCTGGGCCGGGCAACCCTCGTTCCCGACGAGCGGGTTGCCGCCCTGCTCGAGGAGGCCGGGCATCGCGCCTCCCGACGAGGTGACGCCACGGCAGCCGTCGCCACGTTCACCAGGGCCGCCGAGCTCAGCCCCCGTCCCGCGGACCGAGGACGCCGACTCACGCGGGCCGCCTACCTCGGTGCCGACGCGACCGGCGAGCTGCGCGCGGCGTCGGAGCTCCTCGACCGCGCACGGCACGCGGACCCGGACCTCCCTCGGTCTCCGCTCACCGCCGCCACGGCAGCACTCCTCCTGCTCAACGGCGGTGACGGCGACATCGACATGGCTCACCGCCTCCTGGTGGAGGCCATCGAGAGCGGCACCCACGGATACGACGCCGAGGACGACGCCCTCATCGAGGCACTGCACGTCCTGCTGCTGGTGTGCTGGTCCGGTGGTCGCGATGCCCTGTGGGAACCCTTCCACGCCGCCCTCGACCGCCTGAAGCCGACTGCTCCGCCGCTGCTCTCCGCCTGCGGCAGGACACCGGCGGACCCGGCACCCACAGACCTGACCGACCGTCAGGAACTCGACTCGATCCTCGTCGGCGTCCACAACGGAGAGGATCCGGGGCAGATCGTCCGCATCGGTACGGCCTCCGTCCATCCCGACCGGCTCACGGAGCTACGGGACGCCTCCTGGCGTGTGGTCCGTCAGGGACGCCGGGGCGGCCACCTCCGTCGGCACATCGACGCGCTCATGCACCTGTGTCTGCAGGATTTCCCGAACGGCCGGTGGGAGGAGGCCGGGACGCTGGCCGCCGAGGGCCTAAGGATCTGCGAGGAGCGCCAAGTCCCGTTCTTCTCCTGGTACTTCGAGTACCACCAGGCCCTGCTCGCCGCCGTCCACGGACGCGTCGAGGAGAGCCGGGGACTGGCCGACCGGATCACGCAGTGGGCCATGCCTCGTGGGGTTCTGCAGGCGGTGGCCTTCGCCGACCACGCCCGGGTCCTCGCCGAACTCGGTGCGGGCGATTACGAGTGCGCGTACCGCCATGCCGTGGCGATCAGCTCCGCCGGCCGACTCGCGGCCCACGCTCCGCAGGCGCTGTGGTCCTGCATGGACCTCGTGGAGGCGGCGGTGCGCACCCGGCGCACCGCTGAGGCGGAGGCACACGTGCGTGCGATGCAGGAGGCAGGTATCGCGGCGCTCTCCCCGCAGTTGGCGCTGCTGGTGGCGGGCTCTGCCGCACTCGTCGCACCCGATGACGACGTGGTCGGACGCTTCGAGCGGGCCCTGGCCGTCCCGGGGGCGCAGGATCAGCCCTTCGACCTGGCCCGGATACGACTGGCCTACGGGGAGCGTCTGCGGCGCATGCGCTTCGTCACGGAGGCCCGGGCACAACTGGACGCGGCGGCCGAGGCGTTCGAGCTCCTGGGGGCCGAGCCGTGGGCCGAGCGGGCCGCGGGCGAACTGCGTGCCACCCGCCGGTCCCGGACCGGCTCGAAGCGCGGCTCCGTGACTCTCACCGCGCAGCAACGGGAGATCGCCGCGCTTGCTGTCTCGGGCATGACCAACAAGCAGATCGGCGAACGTCTGCACCTTTCGCCCCGGACCGTGGGCTCGCATCTCTATCAGCTGTTCCCGAAACTCGGAATCGCCTCACGCGCGGCACTCAGGGACGCGCTCGCGTCTCTTCCCCCGGGTGCCGCGTTCTAGCGCTGCGAGGAGGGGGGAGACCGCTCCGCGCGGGGCTGCTGCTGCGGCAGCTGGGCGAGGGCCTCGCCGAGCGTGACACGGGAGGTGATGCCGAGCTTCGGGAAGATCCGGTGCAGGTGGGCCGCCACGGTTCGGTGGGAGAGAAACAGACGTTCGCCGATCTCCTTGTTGGTCATTCCTGAGGCGGCGAGGGCGGCGATCTGGTGTTCCTGTTCCGTGAGCGGAGTGGTCCCCAGGTCCTGGTGGGCCCGGGTGGCGGTGCGGCCGGTGGCCCGCAGATCCTCGGCCGCCCGCGCGGCCCAGGGGACGGCCCCGAGACGGCGGAAGGTCTTGAGGGCGGCGGCGAGGTGCACCCGGGCGTCCTTGACCGCCAGTGTGCGACGCAGGTGTTGCCCGTAGGCCAGGCGGACCCGGGCGAGATCGAAGGGCCAGCGCTCGGCATCCGGAACGGCGAGCGCTTCCTCGAAGAAGCCCGCGGCCCGGTCCTCGGGGGCGGCGATCGCGGCCGAACCGGCGGTGACCAGCGCGAGGCGGCCGGAGATGCCGGGCAGACCTGTCTGTCGCATCGCGGCGACATGCGCGAGTGCCTCGGCTCGGCGTCCGCTGCGGACGGCGGCTGCCGCGAGGTCCATCGGAACCCACAGAGCCAGCGGGGCATGGGGGGCGATCACCCCTGCAGGACTGATCGCCGATGCGTCGAGGTAGGCCTCCTCGTGGTCGCCGCGTCCCAGGGCGGCCAGTGCCGTCATGTGCCGTGCGAAGTGCTCGACGGTTCGGGCGCCGCGGGGTCCGGCCCACTCCGTGATCCCCTGCGCCAGTTCCCTTACCGTGCCGTCCTCGCCCCGCGCCGCGGCGAGCAGGCCCCGGGCCCGGTGGAACTGCTGGGCCAGCAGTTGATAGCCGTGGGCCTCGCACAGCGCCAGCCCCTCTGCCGCGAGACGTCCGCACTCCTCCCACCGACCTGTCATGAAGTCGTCCAGGCACAACACCACCAGCGCGATGAGAGCCGAGGTGACCGCGCCGCCTTCGCGCCCGTCGTCGACGACGGGCCAGAGAGCGGCACGGCACCCCGTCGCCCGGTCCACGAAGAGTGCCGCCAACGAGATCCGTTCGATCCGGCTCGGGTCTGCTTCCCGGTGCAGGTCGTGGATCACCGCGTCGAGCAGGCCGAGGGAGGTCGCGGACGAGCGTGCCGGGTCGGCGTAGACATCGCCGAGCAGTTCCTGGAGGGGAGGCATCCGCACGGTCAGCCGGGACATTGCGGCGTGGTACGCGTCCCAGAACTCGGGTCGGCCCGCGAACAGACACACCCTGCGCAGCGTGCACAGTGCCTCGGCGAGCGACTCGTCGTCGCCGTCGGACCGGCCCTCGCGGGTGGTGATCGCACCGACGAGCAGCCGGTGCGCGGTGTTGACGTCACCGTCGCGGTTGAGCAGCACGTTGGAGGCCGCGGCCGCCGCCCGCAGCGATCCCCTGAGCTCGGGGTCGGCGCGCCGGGCCTCCACGAGCAGTTCGGCCGCCGTGCGCAGCTCTCCGGCGACGTCCGCACCCACGAAGGCGGCTTCGGCCAGCCGTCTGCCGCGCTCCGCGGTGCCGGGAGTGAGGTCGGCGGCTCGTACCAGCGCGTTGAAGGCGCCGACGGCGTCGCCGCGCCGGCGGACCCGATGGGCGGTGTGCTCCAGGAGCGCCGCGACCTGCTCGTCCGGATCGGGTGTGGCTTCGGCCAGGTGCCACGCCCGGCGATCGGGCTGATCGGGCAGTGCCTCCGCAAGAGCGTGGTGGGCGTCCAGGCGCTGAGAGCTGGTCGCGCCCGACACGATCGTCGCGCGGATCAGGGGATGGCGGAAGGACAGCCGTCCCAGGCCCTGGTGCTCGACCCGCAGCAGCTGTGCCCGCTCCGCGGGGGCCAGAAGGGACAGCACGTCCTCGCCGGGGGCGGCGGCCCGTAGGACCGGCAGGTCGCCGCTGTCCTCCAGCGCGGCCAGAAGCAGCAGCCGGCGGGTGGGTGCCGGCATCTCCGCGACCCGGGAGGCGTACAGATCCTGCAGTCGACGGCTGAGCGGGAGCACCTCGGACAGCACCACTCCCGCGCTGCCCCGCGAGTCGTCGAGTGCGGCCGGCAGTTCCAGCAGGGCCAGCGGATTGCCCTGGGCCTGTGCGAGGACACGCCGCAGCTCCCGCCCGGCGAGCAGCGGGAACCGGTTGCCGACCAGGTCGGCTGCGGCCCAGTCGTCCAGCGGTGACACGGTGAGTTCCGGAAGTCCCGCACGTTCGAAGAAGCTCTCGAACCCCGGCCGTGAAGCGGCGAGGAGGCCCACCCGGCTCCCGGTCAGCCGCCGGGCGACGAACGCCAGCGCCGTGGCGCTGGCCCGGTCGATCCATTGCAGGTCGTCGACGATCAGCAGAACCGGACGGGTGCTCGCGGCCCGGTGGAGCAGCGCCAGTACGGCCCCGTAGACGACCAGCCGGTCCACTGGGTCACCGTCACCCGCGCCCAACGCCACTGCCAGTGCCTCGCGGTGTGCCGGGTCGAGCCCGTCGCGCTCGTGCAGCAACGGTTCGAGTACGTGGTTCAGCCCGGAGAAGCTCAGATCCGCGAGGAACTCGACCCCGGCCGAGCGCAGCACGAGCGCACCGACCGCCGTCGCCGCCTCCGCCGCGGCGTCCAGGAGAACGGACTTGCCCACGCCCGGCTCCCCGGACAGCAGCAGCACCCCACCGTGGCCGAGCACCTGGTCGACGTACGACCGGAGCAGCTCCAGCTCCTGGTCGCGTCCCACCAACCCCTCGGCCGTGCCGTGCGACACCGACCCATCACCGGCCACAGTGGCCCCCTTCGAGAACTGACGTGACGAACTCCCCGTCTGCGGGCCGTGGTTCAGTCGGCGGAAGGCCGCGGGGCGCGCAGGTGGGCCCGCTTCTCCAGCTCCTCGTCGTCGACGAGCGTGAGCATCGGCTCGCCGGGCGCGCACATCATGACGACGACGTACTTGGCCGGGGTGTCCGACAGCGCGTTGCCGTTCTGGTAGTGGATCACCTCACCGCCCGGCTCCCAGAAGGTCTCACCGGCCTTGATCACCCGCTCGGGCTCGCCTTCGAGTTCCCACCGGACGGCGCCTTCGGTGACGTAGCCGAAGCACGGCCCCGAGTGCCGGTGCGGTGGCGTACCGGGGTGTCCCGGAGGCCACTCGACCAGCACGGTCATCGCCGAAGCGCCGTCCGGCACGAAGGGCGGCCTGACGTCCGCCAGCATCCTGGGGCCGGTCCCCTCCTGGTCCCCGTGTCCGCCGTGCCCGCCCATTGATCCCATCTCCAACACCGTGTCATCCCTCCGTCGATCCGATCTGCTTCACAGGAAAAGACCGGGCACGGTCCGCGTGTGTGACAGCGCGGGCGGACGGCGTTCACGACGCAGTCGAATGACTCAAGCAAATCGCGGCCGGATCCCGGAAGCTGAAGCAGTTCCCGGGCCTGCGGCGAACCGTCGCCCCGGGGTGCCGAGGCCGCCGTGCCCGGAGTTCCGGATGGTGATGAGCCGGCTCTTCCGCACATTCACACTGCGTCACAACGTTAGGAACACACCATGCTTCTCGCTCTCGTCGGTCCGCGGTGGTCAGGCGGACACACGCGTCGGCACGCGTCCCGTCGGTTCGACGGTGTGGGCGGTGCCGCATGAACGAACAGAACGGCGGTCTCACTCTCGGTGTCGATCTCGGCGGCACGAAGATCGCCGCCGGGGCGGTCGACCCCGCCGGGAAGGTCGTCTCCCGTGTACGCATCCCCACCCCGAACGACCCGGACCGGATCGCCGAGGCGATCGCCGAGGCGGTCCAGCGGGTCCGCTGGGGCTGGGACGACGTCCGGGCGGTCGGCGTCGGCGCCGCCGGATACGTGGACGCGGACCGTTCGACGGTGCGCTTCGCACCCAACCTGGGATGGCACGACAAGGCGATCCGGGACATCGTCCAGGAGGCCACCGGGCTTCCGGTCGTCGTCGAGAACGACGCGAACGCCGCCGCATGGGGCGAGTTCATTCACGGAGCCGGTGCCGGGCACGACGACATGCTGATGGTCATGGCGGGTACCGGCCTGGGCGGAGGCGTCATCAGCAGAAGCCGGCTCTTCCGAGGCCACTTCGGCATGGCCGGGGAGATCGGCCACTACCGAGCGGTCCCCGACGGGCTCGGGTGCCCCTGCGGCCAGTACGGCTGCATGGAGCAGTACGCCAGCGGAGCGGCTCACACACGCCGGGCCCGCGAGATGTCGGCCGCCGATCCGGCACGGGCCGCGGTCGTACTCGCCCTGGGCGACGGCACCCCCTCCGGCCTTGAGGGGCACCACGTGACCGAGGCGGCCCTCCGGGGTGACCCCTTCTCCCTCGATGTGTTCGCGCAGTCGGGCCGCTGGCTGGGACAGGCTCTCGCCGACCTCGCGTCCATCCTCGACCCGTCCGTCCTCGTCATCGGCGGCGGCCTCGGCGACACCGGCGAGCTGATCAGGCGTCCGGCCGAGATCTCCTACCGCCGGGCCCTCGGCGGCGGCGAGCACCGTGTCCACGCCGCGGTCCGCACCGCCACCCTCGGACCGGACGCCGGTCTCGTCGGCGCAGCCGGCCTCGCCCGCGTCCACGAACTGCTCTCATCCCCGGCAGCCAGTCTCTGACCGGCGGCGCACACGCCGACAGACACGCAGAGCGGTGCCCGCGCACCAGCGCAGTCGTCATGCAGATCCACGTCCTCTACGACCGGCACGCCCGCCTGGCCGGCAGCCCCGCCGTACGTCCGTGCACCCGGTCCTGTGAAGGAGTCCTTGTCCATGACCGCGAACGCCTCTTCCAGGGGGCAGGCCCGATCAAGGGCCACGCTCCACCGGCCCAACCTCCGGCGCATCACCTACATCTCTGCGGCAGCGTCGATCGGCGGCTTCCTGTTCGGCTACGACAGCGCCGTCATCAACGGTGCCGTCACCGGAATCCAGCACCGATTCGACGTCACCTCCAGCGAGACGGGCACCATCGTCGCCTCCGCCCTGCTCGGTTCCGCCTTCGGAGCGGCCGTCGCCGGGCGTCTGGCCGACCGCATCGGCCGTCCGCGCGTGATGCACCTCGCCGCCGTCCTCTTCGCGATCAGTGCGCTGGGCTCGTCCATGCCCTTCTCCGCCTGGGACCTGGGAGCCTGGCGTGTCGTCGGCGGTATGGCGATCGGCCTAGCCTCGCTGATCGGGCCCACCTACATCGCCGAGGTCGCACCGCCCGACCACCGCGGCCGGCTGGCCTCGTTCCAGCAGGCGGCCATCGTGCTCGGCATCACCGCCTCCCAACTCGTCAACTGGGGCATCGCCCAAGGGGCCGACGGCAGGAGCGAGAACCAGCTGGGTGCCCTGCATGCCTGGCAGTGGATGCTCATGGCCGCCGTCGTCCCGGCACTCGCCTACCTGTTCCTCACCCTGCGCATCCCGGAGTCGCCGCACTTCCTCGTCGCCACGGGCCGCGAGGTAAAGGCCCTCGCCGTACTGCGCGACCTGCAGGGCACCTACGACGGCGCCGAGGACCGGATCACCGAGATCCAGCACGCGCTCAAGACCGGCCACACGCCGCGGGTACGCGATCTGCTCGACGGCCGCTTCGGGCTTCTGCCGATCGTGTGGGTCGGCATCGGGCTGGCGGTCTTCCAGCAACTCGTCGGCATCAACGTCATCTTCTACTACTCGTCGCTGCTGTGGCAGTCGGTGGGCATCGACCAGTCCAACTCCCTGCTGATCAGTCTGTCCACGTCGATCATCAACATCGTGGGAACCGTCGTGGCGATGCTTCTCATCGACCGGGTCGGCCGCAAACCGCTCGCGCTGACCGGCTCCGCCGGCATGGCCGTCTCGCTGTCCGTCGCCGCCTGGGCGTTCTCGTACAAGACGGGGAGCGGCAGTGGTCTGTCCATTCCGGACACGCAGGGCACCGTGGCGCTGGTCGCCGCCCACGCCTTCGTCTTCTTCTTCGCGGTCTCCTGGGGTGTGGTGCTCTGGGTGATGGTCGGCGAGATGTTCCCGCTGCGGATCCGCGCCGCCGCGATGTCGGTGGCGACCGCCGCCAACTGGATCGCCAACTGGGCCGTCACCGAGAGCTTCCCCCGCATGTCCGACTGGAATCTGTCGTCGACCTACGCCGTCTACGCCGGTTTCGCCGTGCTCTCCTTCGTCTTCGTCGCCGTCCGGGTGCGCGAGACCAACGGCAGGAAGCTGGAGGAGATGGGATGACAGCGCCACGTACCCTCCGGCCGGACAACCGTGCCCTGCCCGTCCGTTCGGTGGCGGGCTGGTGGCCGGCCGCGTCCTGCCGAGGCACCGACATCGAGACCTTCTTCCCGCCTCCGGGTGACCTGGAGAGCGTCCGGCGGGCGCTGATGATCTGCGATCGGTGCCCGGTGCAGATCCTGTGTCGGCAGTACGCGCTCGATCACCGGGAACGACACGGGATCTGGGGCGGTCTGACCGAGGAGACACGCGAGACGCTCCTCCGCATGGGGCCGCCGCCGGCCGTACGCACCCGGTCACCTGAACCCGCCGAACTCCTCGTTGAACCGAGGACGTGGATCGCCCCTCCGGAGTCGTCATGGGTTGCGCCGTGAACATGGCGAACTTCCGCAAAGCGTTCATCCTGACGCCGGGCTGATCCCGACGGCGCCGTCATCGACAGAACCGGCCGGGGGCCACCAGCCCGGCCGGTTCTGTCGCGTCTGCGCCGTCGAGTCCCCACCTCGGCGTCGCCGTACTGGCGACGGTTAAGTCGTTTGACTGATGGTGCGATCCCGCCGAGGGTGTAATGGGTCGGGATTAGAATGCCGTGCGACGTGACACTCTGCACGGAGGAAGCCGCACATGCTCAGCCCAGCAGCCGGAGCCTTCCTCAGGCCGAACCCAGCCCCCGCGCGATGATCGGCCGGGACGAGGAGCTGCGCGTCCTGCGCAGGCTGCTGGCGGACGCGGCGGACGGACGCGGCGCTGCGCTGTTGATCCACGGCACCGCCGGCGTCGGCAAGTCGGCTCTGCTGCGCACGGTCGGCGCCGAGGGCACCGAGGGCGGTTTCAAGGTGCTGAGCGCAGCCGGTGTGGAGACCGAGCTGTGGCTGCCGTTCGCAGCCCTGCAGTTGCTGCTGCGGCCGGCCGCCGACGGCATCGGGAAGCTGCCGGCCACGCATCGGACGGCACTGGTCGACGCGTTCAGCGCCACGCAGAACGAGCCCCACATCTTCCGGGTCGCACTCGCCGTACTCGAACTGCTCGCCGACCAGGCCGACCGGCAGCCGCTCCTGCTGCTCGTCGACGATGTGCAGTGGATCGATGCGCCGAGCCGGGACGTCCTCAGATTCGTGGCCCGGCGCACCCGCGACCTCCCCGTACTGGTCATCGCGGCCTCCCGGCCCCGCCCGCCCGAGACCTACGCCCCGAGCGCGCAGCCGGATCTGCCTCTGCAGCCGCTCGGCCGGTCGGCCGCCGCCGAACTGCTCGACGCGGGTGCACCGGACCTGCCGGCGCCGATGCGGGCCCTCATCCTGGAACGCGCCGAGGGCAACCCGCTGGCCCTGGTCGAGCTGCCCAAGACGGTGCAGGACATGGCACCGCAGCTGGACGATCTGCCGCTGACCAAGCGGCTGGAGGACGCGTTCGCCGCACGTACGGACTCGGTGAGCCCGGAGTGCCGCACGCTCCTGCTGGCCCTGGCCGCCGAGCCCAACGCACCACTGAACCGGCTGCTGGACGTGTCGAGTCGTCTGACGGGCACGGCGGTTTCCGTGGAGACGGTGCAGGAGGCGGTCGACGCGGGCCTGGTCGTCCTGGTCGGCCGCGCTCTTGAGTTCCGGCATCCGCTGATGCGCTCGGCGATCTACACCCGCGCCACGGTCGCCGACCGGCTGGCCGCCCACCGCGCCATCGCCGCGGCCATGGCCGACACCCCCGAACGCCAACTCCTCCACCTCGCTGCCGCATCGCTGGGCCCGGACGCGGAACTCGCAGCGCGGCTCGAACGCTTCGCCGACACCGCGCTGGCCCGGGGCAAGGTGGCGTCGGCCGTCCCGGCCCTGCGCCAGGCGGCCGAGCTCGTCCAGGACCCGCGCCGCAGGACCGAAATCCTGGTCCGGGCTGTCGAGTCGGCCAGTGAGATCAACGACAGGATCCACACCCAGTTGTTGCTCGACCAGGCCGACATGACCGAACTCGGCCCACTGGAACGGGCCCGCCTCATGGTCGTGTCCGACAAGGCGGCGTTCGAACCCGAGGACCCGCACCGCCGCATCGAGGACATGGTGACCACGGCGGCCGGCGCGTTCGACGCGGGAGCCGTGCGGGTCGCCGAGAACCTGCTGTGGCGGGCCGCTGCCCGTTGCTTCTTCCAGGACGGCGACGCACGGGTGCGCACGCTGGCCGCGGCCGAACTGGACCGCTGGGACCCCGATCCGGACGGGCCCGTCGTCCTGACGGTAAGGGCGTACACCGAACCGTACCGGCACGGCGCCGAGGTGATCGCACGGCTCGACGCCCTCCGGCCGGACCACCAGGACGGCCGGATCATGCACTTTCTCGGCAGCGGCGCGATGGTCCTGGGCGACGTCACCCGCGCGGCTCGGTACCTGTCGCTGGCGGCCGCGGCGTGGCGGTCGCAGGGCAGGCTCGGACTGCTCGCCCGGTCACTTGCCGGCAGTTGGCCGCGGGTCTACCTCGGTCAGCTCGATCGGGCCCGCGAGGAGTCCGGCGAAGGACTCGCCCTGGCCGAGGAGACCGGGGAATGGATCGTCTGGCTGGGAGTGAAGGCGACGGGGAGCCTGGTGGCGGCGCTGCGCGGGGAGACCGACGCCGCGGCGCGGATGCTCGGCGAGCTCCGTGCCCACCGGCTGTTCCCCGGCATGCCGTTCGCCGCCGTGATGGCGCAGCAGGTCGAGGGCCTGCTCGCGCTCTTCGACGGCCACACGACCGAGGCGTACGACATTCTCGCGCGCGCGTTCGATCCGACCGACCCGCACCACCATTCGGTCAGCCGCTGGCTGCTCGCACCGGACCTGGCGGACGCCGCAGTGGCCGCGGGCACCGTGCGGCGGGCCCGGGAACTCCTGGACGGGCTCCCCGAGTTGGCCGCCCGGCTGCCCTCGGAAATGATGGTGGTGGCCCAGGCCTACACCGAGGCGGTGCTGGCGCCGGACGACACGGCGGAGGAGCGCTACACCGCGGCGCTGGCCGCGTTGCCCGCCGGCTGGGCCCTGTCGCGGGCCCGGCTGCACCTGCACCACGGCCGCTGGCTGCGACGGCAACGGCGCAACGTGGACGCCCGGAACCCGCTGCGCATCGCCCGCGACGAGTTCGACCGGGTCGGCGCGCGGCCCTGGGCCGAGATGGCTCGCGAGCAGCTGCGCGCCGCCGGAGAGTCGAGCAGCCGGCGGCATGCGAACACCAGCGACCGGCTGTCGGCTCAGGAGATGCAGATCGCGGTGCTGGCATCGCAGGGACTGAGCAACCGGGAGATCGGCCAGCGCCTGTTCATCTCGCACCGCACCGTCGGAGCCCATCTGTACCGCATCTACCCCCGCCTGGGCATCACCAGCCGCGGCAAGCTCGCCGCCGCGCTCTCGGCACTCCACGACGGACACCCGGCGGCCGAGACGCCAGGCGTGAAGGCGGCCCGGTCTCGCTGAAGTGCAGGCGCGGCCGAAGCGGACTGCCCGGACTGCAGTGGGTTCTCGGACCGGGTGCATGACTCCTCTCGGCGCAGGCTGAAGGATGTCCCGTTCGGTGGGCAGGGCGCCGTTGTCCTTACGGTGTCCCCGAGGATCTTCACCATCACCAATATATTGCATTCTGCATGTTGAAGGGTGACACTGGGCCCGGATGGCGGTGGCCTGCCGACGGGCCCCGCGATGAAGAGGAGCACCGGATGGCGGCAGTCACGCGTATCGAACACGACCTGCTGGGCGACAAGGAGGTCCCCGCCGACACCTACTACGGCGTGCACACGGTGCGGGCCCTGGAGAACTTCGCGATCACCGGGTCGACCATCGCCCAGTTCCCTGACCTGATCGCCTCGCTGGCTGCGGTCAAGCAGGCCGCCGCGGCAGCCAACCGCGACCTGGGCCTGCTGCCTTCGGAGGTCGCCGACGCGATCATCACGGCCTGCCAGGAGATCGGCGCGGGACAGCTCCATGACCAGTTCGTCGTCGATCCCATCCAGGGTGGCGCCGGGACGTCGACGAACATGAACGCCAACGAGGTCATCGCGAACAGAGCACTGGAGCTCCTCGGCCACCCTCGTGGCCTCTATGAGGTCATCCACCCACTCGACCACGTGAACCTCGGCCAGAGCACCAACGACGTCTACCCCACCGCCGTGCGCCTGGCCCTGGTCACCTCGCTGCGACAGCTCTGCGCGTCCCTGGAGGGCCTGGCGGGCAGCTTCTCGGCGAAGGCTGCGCAGTTCAGCGACGTGCTGAAGATGGGCCGCACCCAACTCCAGGACGCGGTGCCCATGACACTCGGTCAGGAATTCACCACGTACGCCGTCATGATCGAAGAGGATCGCCTGCGCCTCACCGAGGCCGGCGCCCTGCTCCTGGAATGCAACCTCGGCGGTACGGCGATCGGGACCCGCATCAACGGCCACCCCCGTTATGCGGAGCTGGCCTGCGCCCACCTCGCCGGGATCAGCGGCGAACCGGTGGTGTCCGCGGGTGACCTCATCGAGGCCACCCAGGACTGCGGGGCCTTCGTCCAGCTCTCCGGCGTCCTGAAGCGAGTCGCGGTCAAGCTCTCCAAGACCTGCAACGACCTGCGCCTGACCTCGTCGGGGCCGACCACCGGACTGGGCGAGATCAACCTCCCACCGGTACAGGCCGGTTCCTCGATCATGCCCGGCAAGGTCAACCCGGTCATCCCGGAAGTCGTCAACCAAGTGGCCTTCGAGGTCATCGGAAACGACCTGACCGTGACCATGGCGGCCGAAGCGGGCCAGCTCCAGCTCAACGCGTTCGAACCCGTCATCGCCTACGGCCTGTTGCGCTCCCTCACCCACCTACGCGCTGCCTGTGACACGCTCGCCGCCCGCTGCGTCCCCGGCATCACAGCCAACCGTGACCACCTCCACGACGGCGTTCACCGCTCCATCGGCCTGGTCACCGCGCTCGCCCCGTACATCGGCTACGCCGCCAGCACCTCCCTCGCCCGCCAGGCCAGGGCTTCCGGCCGTCTCATCAAGGACCTCGCGGCCGAATCGGGTCTTCTCACCACCGACCAACTGGACACGATCCTTTGCCCTGAAGCCCTCACGGGGCACCGGCACGTGCGCGCGGACCTGGAACCGGGGCGTGTTCGGGACGGCCACGGAGCGGACGACGTTCCGTGCCGGAGCGTCCGGCCCTGAGCCGAGGGCCAGGCCTTCGTACGCTCAGAAGAAGCTGAGAACTTCCTGTGCCAGGCTGGCGCGACTGATCAACACCACGTGTGCCAACCCTGCTGGAGGAGCCACCAATGAGCCTGGTCAACGGCCTGCCCGCGCACATACTGCTCGTGCATATCGTCGTTGTGCTCGTCCCCCTGACCGCTCTGGCCCTCGTGGTCTGCGCGATCCGGCCGACGGCGGCACAGCGCCTGGGCATCGTGCTGCCGCTGCTGGCCCTGGTCACGCTCTTGAGCGTTCCCCTCACCACGTCGGCCGGGGAGTGGCTGGAGCAACACGTCGGCAGCAACGCGCTGGTGCGCCGGCACGCCGAGCTCGGCGACGGCATGCTTCCGTGGGCAGGCGGCCTGTTCGTTCTGACGGTCGTCGTCTGGTGGGCGGCTCGCCGCACCGCCGCGTCCGCGTCGGGGACCTCTCCCCGCACTCGCCTGTCCGCCACGCCGATGCGCATCGCCGCCGTGGTGCTGTCGCTCATCGTGTCCGCGGGAGCCGTCGTCGACGTCTACCGCATCGGTGACTCGGGGGCGAAGGCCGCCTGGCACGACGGCTACTCGAAGACGGCGTCGAGTGGCGACGGGGACGACAACTGACCTGACGCGGGCTCATCCCGACGTCGGGGTGGGCAGGTCAGGGGCGGGCCGGCACGTGACAACGGGTGCGGGCTCTGCGACCACCGCGGCACACCCGCGGATCGCAGCTGCCGGCGACTTCTCCGGGCGCGGTCGCGGTGGTCGCGGGCCCCCGGAAAGGCCTGCACGTCACGCTGGTTCGTCGGAGTGGAGGGCCGGGCGGGGGAGGGCCGGGTGCGGGCATCCGCCGGAAACGGGAATCTCGCCGGCATCGTGCTCACAAGGGATCAGGCAGCGCGTCAACCGGTCCTGTGCCCCCACTGAGGGCCGACCACGTCCCATTCCTCGCCCCACTCATCGGTACGCCGCCGTTCGAGCCGCCACCGTGCGACCGCTCCGGCGCCGCACGCGATACCGGCGAGACCCAGCGCGGCGCCTGCGCCCAGTACGGCCGATTCGAGGGAAGCCGCACCCTGGCCGGGCGGCCTGGTGGTGAGTTCGCCCCGATCGTCCAGCCAGATCACGACCGAGGCACCGGCCTTCATGCCCACGTCCACCAGGGCGCTGCCCGAGTGCGTGGAGTGGTCCGCGGTCGTCCAGCGGACCCTGGCGAGGATCCGGTCGCTCGCGCCCGCGAACCTGGAGACGCTGCTGGACGTGTCCGTGAGGAGTACGGCCCGGGCGGCGTGACGCTCGGCGCGCTGGCGGGCGAACACGTCGTCGGCGGCACGGGCCGTGAGCAGGCCGACCAGCGAGCCTCCCACCGCGACGACGGCCCACACGATCAACACGATCCACGCCTCGATGACGTCGTCACGTCGGCGCAGCGAGTTGCCGCGCCACCGCCAGAACAGCTTTCGCGTACGCCTGCTGCCCACGGGACCGCACCTCCCCATCCGGTTCTCACTCCCTACGGTGGCAGCCGCCATGCCGCCGCGGCATGGGCCTGTCAGGCGGAACGAGAGGGCCGATCGGGACCTTCAGGGTGCCCGCACACGGGCCGTTCGGCCTGGTGGCGCAGGCGCAAAAAGGCGGAGCGGCGCGGTACTCGCCTCCGCGTTCCTGCATTCGTGTTCCCTGGGCGAAGGAAACCCGCCCGACACCGTGCCCACTGCCTTCTGGCCGTGATGCCGACCGGTTGGGGCGCGCCCCGGCCCCGTGAGGTGACCCGATACGCCCTGTCGGTCGCCAGGGGCGGGAACGGAAGGTGGGCAAGTACGTCCCGTATGGGCTCCGCGCCCGGGACCCGACCCGGAAGGGACCCTTGCGTCCGTCGACTCGAGCAGGCACCCTCCCCGCTCACGGACGACGCGGTGCTCCGCACGGCCGCCGTACCGGCCGCCGGCATGTCAGCCGTCGTCGGCGTCGAGCCTGACACCGGTGACCAGTTCGGGGCGGATCCGCACGGCGTAGTCCATCGTCTGCCTCACCCACGGGTTGAGCAGCCGCCGGTAGCGGGCCAGTTCCTGCGGTTCCGTCACCAGCTGCGCATAGCCGGTGGCCACCACGCTCCAGCCCAGATGCGTGCGCGGGTCGATCTCGTCGGCCTCGTAGGCGACGACGACGCCCGCCGAACCGGCCTGGCCGGTGCGTGAGGTCAGGGCCGCGCCCTCGTGTGTGCGGATGACGATGTCGCCGTTGTCCATGACATGGTTGACGGGCCGAATGGTCGGCAGCGCCCGGTTGGTGAAGACGATCCGTCCGAACGACACACTGCCCAGCAGCCGCAGCGCTTCGGCCCTGTCGAGGTCGGTGCTGCGGCGTGGTCCTACGAGGATCGGCCGGGCGGGGCGGAGGGCCATGGTGGGTATCCGTACGTGTCGGTCGTTCAGGGGCTGCGGTGCCGCTGGGGTGCGGGCCCGATCACGCCATGGAACGACGCGTCGGCCTGCACCACCAGAGCCGTTTGGTCCCGTCGCGGGACCGAACGGCCCCACATCGGCCTTCGGGTGGCTCAGCCGGCCGGCGCGGAGAGAGCAGGTCCGACAGCGGCAGGTCAGCCGAAGAACACCTCGAACTCGTCGTACAGCGCCGGATCGACCGTCTTGGTCCTGCCCCGGCTCTCGTCGAGCGGGACGCGGACGACGTCGGTGCCGCGCAGGGCCACCATGACGCCGAAGTCGCCGTCCTTGACCGCGTCGACGGCGTGCAGGCCGAAGCGGGTGGCCAGCCACCGGTCGAAGGCGCTCGGCGTGCCGCCACGCTGGACGTGGCCAAGGACAGTGGTGCGGGCATCCGTGCCCGTACGCGCCGAGATCTCCTGGGCCAGCCACTCGCCGATGCCGGACAGGTGTACATGCCCGTACTCGTCCAGCGTCCGGTCTTTGAGGATCATCCGCCCCTCCTTGGGGACGGCCCCCTCGGCGACGACCACGATCGGCGCGTAGTTGATCCTGAATCGGCTCTTCACCCAGGCACAGACCTGGTCGATGTCGAACGGCCGCTCCGGGAGGAGGATCACGTTGGCGCCGCCGGCGACGCCGGCATGCAGGGCGATCCACCCGCAGTGCCGGCCCATCACCTCGACCACCAGGGTGCGCATGTGCGACTCGGCGGTGGTGTGGAGGCGGTCGATGGCCTCGGTGGCGATGCCCACGGCCGTGTCGAAGCCGAAGGTGTAGTCGGTGCCGGGCACGTCGTTGTCGATGGTCTTGGGCACGCCGACCAGACTGACTCCCTGGCGGCTCAGCTCGGTGGCCGCACCGAGCGTGTCCTCGCCGCCGATCACGACGAGTGCGTCCACCTGGTGCGCGGCCAGGGTGTCCTTGATGCGCCGCACTCCGTCCTCGTGCTTGAGGGGGTTGGTGCGGGAGGAACCGAGGATGGTTCCGCCGCGTGGCAGGATCCCGCGCACGCGGGCGATGTCCAGTGGCACGATGTTGCCCTGCAGAGCACCGAGCCAGCCGTCCCGCAGGCCGACGAACTCGAAGCCGTACTCCTGGGTGCCCTTGCGGACGACGCTGCGGATCACGGCGTTGAGGCCGGGACAGTCACCGCCGCCGGTCAGCACTGCGACCTTCATGGCTTCCTCCCTTTCCGCCCGGAGCGGGCATGCCTCGTCGTCGCGCTCGAAGCCCGGCTGTCCGCACTCGGCCTCGGGCGCCTCAGCGGTCTCGCAGGCTCGCTCCGGCACGTTTCCCGGCCCGTGTCGTACGGACAGAGCCACGCGGCTCACCTCTGCGCATGCGACTCGCCGAACCGGGTGCCTCTCCTTCCATGATGAGCGTCGGTGACTCCGTCGGCGACCCGCCCTGAAGGCCCGCCGCCGAGGACCTTCGGCGCGTCGGTGACTCCGTCGGCGACCCGCCCTGAAGGCCCGCCGCCGAGGACCTTCGGCCGCATGACCAGGCCGTGCCGCCGTCCGATCATGAACGCCGTCCCCTCATGGCGGCCGTCCGATCATGACGAGGGAGGGGCGGGAGGTGGCGCCGTGTCCGACGCGACGACCACTTGCCTGTACGAGGTCACGATCGTCATGTCGTGCTTGCGAGAGCTGGTGCGTGCCGCCGAGCGGGACGACGAGGGCGGTCTGCAGGAGGTGGGCGGCGCGGCCCCGGCACACGGCCGGTCACGGCGCCGACCACGGGCGAGGGCCCGGGACCGCACGCCCCGGAGCAGAGCCCACCGCCGCCAGGTGGGCGGAGAACCAGTCACGGGCCACCTCCGCCACCGTCGACAGCGTTGGGAACTCGTCGAGCGCACGGGCCTCGACGGAGGGGAACGCGAACAGTGGGAGGACGTCTCCCGCTCACTTCACATGCCCTTCCACCGGGGCGTCATCGGCCAGTTCGAGGGCTACGGCGACCTCGCCGAACCGGACTGGGAACGGCTGTCGCAACCGTTACGGCCACATCCGGCGCGCCGTAGGGCCCCATGGACCGCCGGAGGGCCCCGGGGCGTCACCGCCGTGCGGGACGGTCCCCGGACTCGGGCTGCTCCAGCTGCGAGGCGAGCACGGCGGCCTGCACCCGGCGCTGGACGCCGAGTTTGGCCAGCAGCCGCGAGATGTGGTTCTTGACGGTCTTCTCCGACAGATAGAGCCGCTTGCCGATCTCGCGGTTGGTCAGGCCGTCCCCGATCAGTGCGAGGATCTCCCGTTCACGCGGCGACAGACTCGCGAGCTCGGGTGCGAGCTCGGGGGCCTCGGCGGGCTCGGTGCGCAGCGTGCGCATCAGCCGAGCGGTCGTGGCGGGGTCGAGCATCGACTGGCCCGAGGCGACCGTACGAACCGCCGAGACCAGGTCGGAGCCCCTGATCTGCTTGAGCACATAGCCCGACGCACCGGCCATGATCGCGTCCAGCAGGGCGTCCTCGTCGTCGAAGGACGTCAGCATCAGCACCGCCAGCTCCGGCATGCGGCTGCGCAGGTCGCGGCAGACGGAGATGCCGTCGCCGTCAGGGAGGCGTACGTCCAGGACGGCCACGTGCGGCCGCACGGCGGGCGCCCGCACCAGCGCGTGCTCGACATTCGCGGCGTCCCCCACCACGCTGATGTCCGGCTCGGAGTCGAGCAGATCGGCCAGGCCGCGCCGGACGACCTCGTGGTCGTCCAGCAGGAAGACGCGGATCGGGTCCTGTGCCGTGAAAGTGCGTGCCTCGGTCATGCCGACCCCTCGTTCCCCGATGAGTGGCGGACGGGCCGCCCTCAGACGATCGTGACGTGCCGGGGGCGGACTCACTAGGGCCGACCGGCCCCACCACCGAAGCTACATCGAAGAAGCCCGGCAGGCAGACTGCGGTACAGGGGCGGCACGCGTGCCCGGCGCCCAGTGGCTCACTCCGCGGCCGGGCCGTCCCCGGCCAGGTCGAACCGCACGTCCACCACACCCTCCACGGCCCGGGCCAGTCGTGCGGCCACGGGCACCAGGGCACGGTCCCGGACCCGGCCGGCGAGCAGAACGACGCCCTCGCGGACCTCCACCCACACCGCGGACGCCGGAGCCGGGAAGAGATACGCCACGACCTCCCGCCGTATCTCCTCCGCGATGGCCTCGTCGTCGCGGAGGAACACCTTCAGCAGGTCGGCCCTGCTGACGACACCCTCCAGCCGGCCCGTGGCGTCGACGACGGGCAGGCGCTTGACCCTGGACCGTGCCATCATCCGGGCGGCCTGTGCGAGCGTCGCGTCGGCCCGGACGGTGACGGCGGGCGAGGTCATCAGCTCCTCAGCGGTGACCGAACCCGCCTTGGCGAGGTCGGACAGCCTGCGCAGCTGCGTGTACCGGTCCGGATCGCTGTCGCGGAACTCCTCCTTGGGCAGCAGGTCCGCCTCGGAGACGATCCCCATGACCCGGCCGACGGCGTCCACCACGGGCAGTGCGCTGATCCTGTGGTCCTGCATGATCCGCACGAGGTCCTTGAAGGAGTCCTCGCGTCGGGCGGTGATCGCGGCGCGGGTCATCACATCGGCGACGATGTGCGGCGACCCGTGCACGGTCGCTCCTTCGGCACTCCGTTCCTCACGGGTGAAGGGCACGTTCATCGCGCGCTCCCGCTGCCGTACGGGGCGTACAGATCCAGCAGCCGGGTACGGGCCGTGCGCAACCGGTGGGCCACCACCTCGCCCACCCAGCGGGCGACGGTCTCGCCGAACGCCGGATCCTCCTTGCACATCGCGCGCACGGCCACGGCGTCGAACTCGTACGCCCGCACGGGCGTCGCCGCCTCCGCGCCCAGGTGCCAGGTGTGCGGGTGGAACAGCCAGGACCAGCCGACGAGTTCGTTGTGCCCGAGGCACTCGATGACGGCGGCCTGGCGGCCGGGCACGCGCATGTCGAGTTCGACCGTGCCGGTGCGGATGATCCAGAAGCGGCCGGCCTTGCTGCCCTCCTCGAAGAGGCGGGTGCCCTGGGGGAGCGACACCTCCCGGGCCACGTCCATCAGCCGCTGCCGGTGCTCGGCGGGCAGCGCCCGCGGCATGATCGTCGTTGTGGGACCGTACATGGCAGGCCTCCAGGAGCGCGTCTCGACTGGCCGCTTCCAGCGTGATGGCACGCAGCGGCATGGACCATGGGCCACCCGGCCCCGGCCCGGGGCCACCCGGCGGCATACGCAGGGCACCTCCGGCTACCGGCCGCGGCGCCACTCCCGGTACGCCGCCACAGCCGTGGGCAGCGTGGGAAAGATCAGTTCCTCGCCGACCGAGTCCAGCAGCCCGTACGGCCGCAGGTCGTCCAGCAGGTCCCGCTTGACACGTGCCATGGCGAACACGACGCCTCGCCGGACCAGTTCACGGCGCACGTCGTCCACCGCGTCCAGGGCTGTGATGTCGACCTCCACGTTGGCCTCGGTGTTGAGGACGAACCAGTGGACCTCCTCGGTCTGTTCGTCGACGGCGGCCAGCGCACGCCGCCGGAAGTCCTCCGCATTGGCGAAGAAGAGCGGGGAGTCGTAGCGATAGACCAGCAGGCCCGGAATGGTGCGGGCCGTCGGGTAGTCGTCCACGTCGTGCATGCCGGCCACCCCTGGCACCAGCCCCTCGACGGCGTCGTGCGGGCGGGCCACCCGGCTGAGCAGCTCGGCCACCGACATGCCGACGGCGACCAGTACTCCGTAGAGGATGTCCAGGGCCAGCACCCCGGCCAGGCAGCCGAACGCCAGGAGCAGCTCGCGGCGGCGGAAGGAGGCCAGGCGGCGGAAGCCCGCCAGGTCGATCATGCGGGTGGCGGCGTACACGACGAGTGCGCCCAGCACCGCCGACGGCGTCCGCGCGAGGAGAGGGCTGAGGAACAGCAGGACCGCGACGACCCCCGCGCCGGCCACCAGCGAGTAGGCCTGGCTGTGGGCGCCCGCCGAGGAGGCGAGCGCGGTGCGGCTGGCGCTGCTGCTCACCGGGAACCCGTGCACCGCGCTCGCGCCGAGATTGGCCGCGCCCAGCGCCAGGAACTCCTGGTTGGCGTCCAGATCCGCCGCTCCGTCCTCGCCGCCGCTGAAGGCCCGTGCCGTGAGGATGAAGTCCGTGTACGCGACGAGCAGGACTCCCAGGGCGGGCAGCACCAGATGCGGCACCTCCGTCAGATCCGGGAGGCCGAGGTCGGGGAGCCCCGCCGGCACCTCCCCGATCACCTTGATGCCGAGCCGGTCGTCGAGGCCGAGGACGATCACGGTCACCGTGCCCAGCACCACGGCGAGCAACGGCCCCGGAAACGCGGGCGCCCACCGGGCCACCGCGAACAGCAGGGCGAGAACGGCGGCGGAGAACAGCAGCGTGGCCGCGTGGACCTGCCCCAAGTTCCCGAAAAATGACCACACTTGGACGAAGAAGACCGACCCGGTCGTCGGCACCCCGGTCAGCTTGGGCAGCTGGTCCACCGTCATGATGAGGGCCACGCCCGCCAGATAGCCGATCAGGACCGGGCGGGAGAGCAGATCGGCGATGAACCCCAGGCGCAGCACCCATGCCGCCAGACACAGCAGGCCGACCGTCATGGCGAGGGTGGCGGCCAGCGTGGCGTACCGGTCCGGGTCCGATCCCGCGAGAGGGGCCACCACGGTCGCCGTCATCAGCGCCGTCGTCGACTCGGGTCCCACCGACAGCAGCCGTGACGAACCGAGCAGCGTGTACAGGGCGATCGCGGGCAGGATCGCCCACAGTCCGGCGACCGGCGGCAGCCCGGCCACGCCCGCGTACGCCATCACCTGCGGGACCAGATACGCCGCGACCGTGGCTCCCGCCAGCAGGTCGCCGCGCAGCCAGGAGCGGCGGTAGCCCTTCAGCACCGCGGCGCCCGGCACCAGATCACGTCGGCGCGGGGCGTGCCGGTCCGGGCGGTGGGACATGGGACTCCTTCCGCAGGGTGCCTCAAGGATCCACCGAGCCACCCGCGCGGGCGAGGGCCGACCTGCCGGTACGGCCCAACGGATCCCGCGGTGGAGGTCGTTCGGCCCAGCGGGCGTAGTCGCCGACGGCCTTCAGCACGAACAGCCCGGGCGGCCAGGGCGGCCAGGGCGACCGGCCCCGGCCGGCGCGCTGCGGATGGGGCCGGTCGGTCCCGGTGCGGGACCAGCGGCCCCTGCTGCAACAGGCCCCGGGTGACGAGGCTGAAAGCAGACCCCCTGATCAGGAGGCAGAACCATGGCCCGCACTGTTGTCGCAGGTCTCGACGGTTCCCCCGAAAGCCGGGCCGCCGCCGAATGGGCGGCCCGCGAGGCGAAGCTGCGCGGCCTGCCGCTGAAATTGCTCCACGTCCGGGAGCCGGTCCCGGAGCCGGTCGCCCAGGCACCGCTCGTGGGCGGGGAGACCCTGCAGCACTGGAGCGACAAGATCCCCCGCGAGACCGGGGAGGGCATCCGGCTGCGTCACCCCGGCCTGGAGGTCGTCACGGAGCAGGTCGCCGGCCGGCCCGCGGACGTCCTCAGGGAGCGGGCGAAGGACGCCGAACTGCTGGTCCTCGGATGTCGCGGCCTCAGCGGGATCGGCGGCTTCATGATCGGCTCCGTCGGTCTGGCCGTGGTGGCGCACACGGAACGCCCCGTCGTTCTGGTCCACGCCGGCGAGCAGGCCTCCGACGAGCACGAGCACGAGCCCGACCCGACGGGCATCCCGTCGGCAGCCACCCGCTACCGGCCCGTCCTCCTCGGCCTCGACGTCGCGGCCCCCGACAACTCGGTGATCGACTTCGCCTTCGAGGAGGCCGCTCGGCGCGCCACGTCCCTGCGGGTCGTGCACGGCTGGAACCTGCCGCCCTACTACACCTACGGCCTGTCCGCCGACGCGGGCTTCCACAACGAGATCAGCCGCCGGCAGGCCGTCGGCCTGGCCGAGACCCTCCGTCCCTGGCGGGAGAAGCACCCGGCCGTCGACGTCATCGCGGAGTCCCGCTCCGGCAGCGCCGCCCATCACCTGGTCGACGCCTCCCGCGAGGCCTCGCTGGTCGTCGTCGGCCGCCGGATCCGGCGCAGCGCCGTCGGCACGCACACCGGACCCGTTACCCATGCCGTCCTCCACCATGCGCCCACCCCCGTCGCCGTCATCG
The DNA here is from genome assembly GCF_058267695.1 of Streptomyces sp. DF42. Lineage (NCBI taxonomy): Bacteria > Bacillati > Actinomycetota > Actinomycetes > Kitasatosporales > Streptomycetaceae > Streptomyces > Streptomyces sp. DF42. The sequence continues at coordinate 9,463,409 of NZ_CM177859.1, forward strand.
CACACGGCTGACCCGTCCCGCCTTGAGGAGTTGCCCCCATGAAGGCAGCCGTCGTACGAGCCCTCGGCGAGCACCTGGTCATCGGGGAACGTCCCGACCCCGACCCCGACCCCGAACCCGGACCCGGGCAGGTCCGGGTCCGCGTCGAGGCCTCTGGGCTGTGCCAACGGTGAACACCATGGAACTGCCCCTGGTGGTAGGCGTGGACGGCTCCGGACCCAGTCTGCGCGCCGTCGACTGGGCGGCCGACGAGGCCGCCATGCACGGCGTGCCGCTGCGCATCGTGTACGCCTCGCTGTGGGAGCGCTACGAGGGCAAGTCCCTCGCGGGGGACCTGGGCAAGCCGGACGAGGAGGTGTCGGCCGCCGAGATCGTCGGGGCCGCCGCCCGACGGGCGCGCGACCGGCACCGGGATCTCGAGGTGGGCGCCGAAGCCGTTCCCGAGGAACCGGACTACGTGCTGCCGAGGGAGAGCCGCAAGGCCACCGCCGTCGTGGTCGGTACCCGCGGACGCAGCGGACTGGCCGAGGCCCTGCTGGGCTCCGTGAGTCTCTCGGTGGCCGCACACGCGCACTGCCCGGTGATCGTGGTACGCGGCAGCCACGACAACCAGGCCCGGACACCGGTCCACGGCCGGGTCGTGGTGGGTGTCGGAGAGGACGCGAGGCAGACGGCTGCCGTCCGCTTCGCCTACGAGGAGGCCCGGTTGCGCGGTGTGCCCCTCGACGCCGTACGCGCCTGGCGGTGCCCCGCGCACGAGACCACCGGCCATCCCCTGATGGCCGGTGAGCCCGCCCGTTTGCGCCAGGAAGAGGCCGCCGAGGCGCTGGAGACGGCACTGCGGGACGCCCCGGCCGACGTCGAGGTGCGCCGGCGCACCCTGGAGGGCCACGCGCGCCGGGTGCTGGCCGACGTCTCCCACGATGCCGACCTCCTGGTCGTCGGGGCCAGGCGGCGCGAGGGACACCACGGGCTTCAGCTCGGGCGGGTCGCCCACGCGGTGCTGCACCACTCCGCCTGCCCGGTGGCGGTCGTACCGCAGTACGGGTGAGTCACAGGTTCGCCGCGTGATCGGGAACGTAGTTCTGCAGATCGCGCGGCGGACGCACGTAGCCGGTCGACGCCGGCCGGTCCGGCAGCTCCAGCACCGGCGGCGGCACCTCGTGGTACGGCAGGGAGCCGAGCAGGTGGGCGATCATGTTCAGCCGTGCCCGGCGCTTGTCGTCGCTCTCCACCACGTACCACGGCGCCTCACGGACGTCGGTGTGCACCAGCATCTCGTCCTTGGCCCGGGAGTACGCCTCCCAGCGGGTGATCGACTCCAGGTCCATCGGCGACAGCTTCCAGCGCCGTACCGGGTCCTGCAGCCGGCGCCGGAAACGGTCCTGCTGCTCGGTGTCGCTCACCGAGAACCAGTACTTGCGCAGCAGGATGCCGTCCTCGACGAGCATCCGCTCGAAGATCGGGCACTGGCGCAGGAAGAGCTGGTACTCCTCCTTCGTGCAGAAGCCCATGACATGCTCGACCCCGGCCCGGTTGTACCAGGACCGGTCGAACAGTACGATCTCCCCGGCGGCCGGCAGATGCTCCACGTACCGCTGGAAGTACCACTGGGTGCGCTCGCGCTCGGTGGGCGTCGGCAGCGCCGCGATCCGCGCGACACGCGGGTTGAGGTGCTCGGCGACCCGCTTGATGGTGCCGCCCTTGCCCGCCGCGTCCCGGCCCTCGAAGACGACCACCAGCCGGGCGCGCTCGGCGCGCACCCACTCCTGGAGCTTCACCAGTTCCGTCTGCAGGCGCAGCAGTTCCTTCTCGTACGTCTTGCGCGGCAGCGCCGCCCCCGCCTTCTTGCCTGCCATGGCGCCGCCCTTCCCGTCACCGACATGCGGACACCGGGGGCCGACCGGCCCTCGGTTCAACGCCGGTCAGCCCGTGGGGACTCGCCCCGTTCCGCTGGACGCTCGAAGTGTAAGGAAACCCGGAGGAGAATCGCGATGAAGGACGACACGCCCGGCTCCCCGGTACACGCCCAGCACCGCGCGGAGCGGCCGCCCTCCTCGACGAGGCGGACCGGCTCGTCGGCATCGTCTCCGTGCTTCGCCGATCCGCACGGCCTGCGCGCCCTCGGGCAGTGATCGCAGGCGGCGGCCACCGCTCCGGGCACCCGATCACCGCCCGAGTGGATTGTCAGTGGTGCGTCCTACTCTCGCCATATGACCTACAGCGTCTGGCACAGGGGCCTCGGTATCACGCTCGATCTGACCGAGGCGGATCTCGGACACCCCGAATACCCGCGGCTGCTCGACGAGATCTACGGCCATTACCAGCCGGATCTTCTGTACTGCCTGGAAGCCCATGAGGACGAAGGGTTCATCTGCCCCGGCTTCATGGCGATCCGCAAGGTCAGCGGCCGACCGCACGCCATGCATGTGGCAAAGGGCGAACGCCCCGAGACAAAGGCCGAGAGCGATCTCCACAAAGCGCTCGGGGAATACACCGCCGACATCGCCTCGGGGGAGGGTTTCCATGTGACGCGAGCGGAGGCGGCCGCGCACGGAAAGCACCGTACGGATGTGACGGTGGAAGGCGCCGACAGGCACCGACTGGCATACGAAATACAGCTCGCGGCGATAGCCGGCGGTTCCGTGGACGAGCGCACCCGCAGCGCACACCGGGAGGGCCTCACCCCCCTGTGGCTCGTCAACAACGAGAACGCGATACCCATCGACCGCGCTCCCTGGGCCCGACTGAACGTACAGAGCTGGCGCGACGTGACCGACCGCGCTGCACTGTCGGTGCGCGGCGGCGTCAAACAACTGCACATGTCGCGCTGCGACTGGAGCAACCCGGTGCCCTGTCCCCGGCAGCGCGCCGGACGGTGCGGCGGACGGCACGGGCTGTGGGAACCGGTGCGCGGCCTCTACTACGACGACGTCATCCGGCGCACGGGCGCGGGCGAACTCGTCTCGCTCTACATGCCGCATCCGGCAGGCCGCCGCGGCTGGCACATGTGGGTCACCCCGACGGACAAGGAGGAGTTCCTCGAAGGCCGCCCCGAGCCCGTTCCGGGGGAGCGGACCGCGCCCCGGGCAGGACAGCCCCTTCCGCTTCCAGGACCCGCGGGTCTGCGGGAAGGCGACGGCATGGGGACGGGAGTTCGGAGCGAACTCACCCGGGCGCTCGACGACGGGCAGCCCATCGATGCCTCCCTGTGGCACACGGAGCCGGGCCCGTCCGAATTCTCCCGTCCCTTCACGGTGGGTGAGTTCGTCATACCCGGCGATCTGGTCGCCGCGCGGCGCACCTTCACCCGGGCGCTCGAACACTGCACGGACATCGCCTCGCACCTGCCGAGCGGCGCGGACATCGCGGCGGGACGCGCGGAGATCTCCGACAACCAGCGTGACCGTCTGGGGGACGCGCGGGAGCGGTGCAGGCGTCTGGCCGAGGAGATGCACACCCACCCGTGGTGGGAGACGGTCGGTGACCGGCACGCGGCTCGGGAGGCGCTGACGCACGCGGCCACCCACGACACGTGAGCTCTGGCCGATCGCCGTGCATCACTGCCGACACGGCCTACCGACATGCCCAACCGATGGGCACGCCCTGAACACACCCGGCGAGCTGTCGCGCTTCGAGCTGCCGCAGATCGTCGTCGAGGCGCACGGGGCGGCCCCGTCGGACATGCCGCTCGGCGGACATCCTGCTCGCCGGGCATAGGGTGTGTCGGGCCGTGCCGCAGCGGAGTCATCGACTCCGGCGGGATGGCGGATGCGGCCCGCTTCGCCCGGCTGCGCGGCCGGGCGACGGCGTCATGACCAGAACTCGTTGCCCGCGTCGAGGTCTTCCACGCACTCGTCGAGGTCGGTGATCTTGTCTCCGACGATCCGGAAGACGATGCCTCCGTCCTCGTCCATGCTCTTGTCGCCACGGCGGGCGGTGGCGTGGTGGAGGGAGACCGCATGTCCGCGGCCGTCCACCAGGATGCTGCGCAGTTCGACCTTGAACGTGCCGCCCGTCTCCTCGAACAGCCGGCGGTAGTAGTCGAGGACCGCATCGATCCCCTTGCAGTCTCCGGACAGCGGGTGGCTCCCGGGCACGTGGTGCGTGGCGTCGCTCGTCATCATCGAGCGCAGGGTGTCCATGTCACCCTTTGAGAAGGCTTCGTAGCCCTTGCGGACGAGCAGTGCGTGGGGGTGTTCAGCCACGATGATCGCCACCTTTCTGGTGGATCGGCGATGGCGGCCTCCGCGCACCATTCTCCGCCTGTTCGACCCACTTGTCCGCTTGTTCGGCGAAGGCCGCGTTCCCCGGATGGCGCCCCCGGGTGGACGGGTCGACGATGGTGTGGTGGACGGGGCTCGCAATGGAGGGAGCCGACATGATCGAGATCAAGGCCGTGGACAAGCCCGACGAGCGGCGCGACTTCCCGCGCGGACACCTCGAAGCGGTCCACATGACGGGGCTCGACTTCGCCGTGGCCACTTTCGAACCCGGCTGGCGCTGGTCCGAGTCCGTAGGGCCCATCGCCGGCACGGACACCTGCCAGGTCCATCACAACGGCTACTGCGTCAAAGGGCGCATGCGGGTGAGCATGGACGACGGCGGCGAGAGCGAGGTCGCAGAGGGCGACGCCTTCGTGATCCCGCCCGGCCACGACGCCTGGGTGGTCGGAGACGAACCGTGCGTGGTCTACGACTTCGCGGGCGGCATGGCAACGGACTACGCGAAGGCGAAGGACTAGGAAGAAGGGCTCGGAAGCCGAAGCGCCCGGAAGACGTACGGGGAAGCAGGGCCAGGAAGGGCACGGTGTCCGGCTGCGCGTGCCGGGGCGGTCAGACCGGCAGCAGACGTGCGATCAGTGCGCTGAGCTGGCGGGCGGTGCGGCACTCGTGCATCTCGACCAGCTCGGCGTACCCGGGTGCGGCGGAGTCGCCCGTTCCCCACAGGGCCTGCGGCTCGGGGTTCAACCAGTAGACGCGCCGGGCCCGTTCGGCGACACGCCCCACCGCCGCCAGGTTCGGATCGCTCCTGTTCGTACGGGCGTCACCGAGGACGAACACCGTGGTGCGCGGGCCGACCGCCTCGCCGTAGCGCTCCGCGAACTCGCCCAGCGCGACGCCGTAGTCGCTGCTGCCGTGCCAGCCCGTGAGCGTCGCCTCCGCACGGATGCGTGCGCCCAGCCCCTCCGGGTCGGCCGCGCCGTGCTCAAGGAGCGGGGTCACCTCGTCGAGCCGGTTGACGAAGGCGAACACCCGCACCTTGCTGAACTGGTCGTGCAGCGCTTGCACCAGCAGCATCGTGAAGTCCGAGAACCCGGACACCGACCCCGACACGTCGCACAGCAGCACCAGTTCGGGCCGTACCGGACGGCGTCTGCGCCGCACCGGCTTCATCGGCACCCCGCCCGTCGACAGCGATCCGCGCAGGGTGCGGCGCAGGTCGATGCTGCCGCGGGAGGCGCGGCGCCGGCGTGCCGTGAGCCGGGTGGCGAGCTTGCGGGCGAGCGGCTGAACCGTCCTGCGCAGTTCGGCGAGCTGGAGCTTGCCGGCGTACAGGAAGTCGACCCGGTCGGGCGTCGTGGCCACCGCGCGCCGGGCGAGTTCGTCCCGGTCGCGCCGCTCGGCGATCCGGCGCCGCGCCTCCGCGGCCACCTGCCGGCGGAAGGTCTCGATACGCCGCCGGATCTCGTCCTCGAGCAGCCGGTCGGTGAACCCGGACGCGCCGCCCTGCGCCCGGACACTGTCGCGGACACGGGCGAACAGCGTCTGCGGGCGGAGCCGGTCAAGCGTCTGGTGCGAGGACCAACCGTCCGACGCGGGGGAGGAGCCGTATCCGCCGAAGCCGTCCACCGCCTCGGCCGCCAGTCGTGCCATCAGCATCTCGTCGCCCGCGGCCAGTGCCCCCGCGAGCCGGTCCCGCAGTTCGTCACGGCCCGCCGACTCGCCCTGGGGCGCGCCGATGCCGCGCGGGAAGTACAGGTCGAAGACCGGGTCGAACACCTGCCGCTGGGCCGGCCCGTGCAGCAGCGTCGCGGCCAGCCCCTCCCGCAGCAGTTCGCGGTCGGCGAGGCCCAGCTCCGCCACAGCCTGCGCCGCGTCCACGGTCTCGCCGGTGCCGATCCGCATGCCGTGCGCCCGCAGCGCCCCGACGAGCGACGTGAGGCGATCCGCCACGCCGGGGGCGGTCACACGGCGTCCAGGTCGAGCTTGGCGGCCGCCTTGAGGACGTCGTCCTGGTGCTTGAGCAGAACGCCCAGGCTGTCATGTACGACGGTCTCGTCGAGGGTGTCGGCGCCCAGCGCTAGAAGCGTGCGCGCCCAGTCGATCGTCTCGGCGACCGAGGGCACCTTGCGCAGGTCCATCGCCCGCAGGGCACCGACCACGCGGACCACCGAAGTCGCCAGTGCCTCATCAAGACCGGGCACCTTCAGCCGTACGATGCGACGCTCCAACTCCTCGTCGGGGAAGCCGATGTGGAGGAAGAGGCAACGGCGTCGCAGCGCCTCGGACAGCTCGCGGCTGGCGTTGGAGGTGAGGACGACGAAGGGACGCCGGGTCGCGGTGATCGTGCCCAGTTCGGGGACGGTGACCTGGAAGTCGCTCAGCACCTCCAGGAGCAGGCCCTCCACCTCCACGTCCGCCTTGTCGGTCTCGTCGATCAGCAGCACCTTGGGGTCGTCACCGCGGATGGCGGTGAGCAGCGGCCGTGTGAGCAGGAACTCCTCGCTGAAGATGTCGGTACGCGCCTCGTCCCACGTCTCGTCGCGGCCCGCGCTGATGCGCAGCAGCTGCTTGGCGTGGTTCCACTCGTACAGCGCCCGGGACTCGTCCACGCCCTCGTAGCACTGCAGCCGGACCAGCCGCGCCTGCGCCACCTCGGCGACGGCCTTGGCGAGCTCGGTCTTGCCCACCCCGGCGGGGCCCTCCACCAGCAGCGGCTTGCCCAGCCGGTCGGCGAGGAAGACGGTCGTGGCGACCGCGGGCGAGGCGAGATATCCGGTGGCGGTGAGACGCGCGGAGACGTCGTCGACGGATGTGAACAGCAACGGAGCCTCCAGCTCGACACGGATCGGTGCGGATCGGAACGCGGATCGGATCCACTATCTAAGCGCTTGTTCACCCCTCTGTCACGCGAACCGAGGCTCCTCCGTGAGTGAGACCCGCTCGGCTTCCGGAACGCCGACCACGTCGTCCCGGTCGTCAACCGCTCTCGTGCGGGCGGCACGCCCCCCGCCAAGGTGCCCGGCAGGCTCAAAGAAACGGCCCGGGGCGATGTCAGTGGTGCGCTGTACGTTTCGGGCATGGGGATCTATCTGGTCAGTGTCGGTGCGCAGGAGTGGTTCGACGACGACGAGGACGAGGGCGGCCGAGGAGCCCTCGCCTCCGCGCTCGGCGAGGAGTTGAGACGGCGCGGCCTGCCGCCGTACGAGTCGGTGCCCGAGGCGGCGGACCTGGTACGCGGTTCCGGAATGTCGTTCGAGGAGAAGCTGGTGCCTCCCATGGACGGCTTCAGCGCGCTGTGCCGGACGCATCTGTCACGAGAGGAGGAAGAGGTGCTCTGCGGCTGGTCGGTGCTGGTGCCACTCTCGCTCGACGAGGAGATCTGGCTGCCCCTCGGCTCCGCGTACACGGACGCCACGATGGTCGCCGGCGCTCCTCAGGTGCTCGGTCTCGTCGAGCGGCTGGCGGCGGCCGTAGGACTGCCGGTGGACGCGATACCGGCCGCCTGCGACAACCTCGATCTGACCATGTGGTTCCTGGACGGCCCGGCCAAGGACGTGGCGGTCGCCCGGCCCGGACCGTGGAGCGAGGACCTGGACGCCGCGTTCTATGTGGCCCTGTATCTTCGGGCCGCACAGCACTCGCTGCGGCGAGGCTGTCCGATGGTCTACTCCTGATCGTTCCGGAGGCGTCCGATCACGCCTCCGACCGGGCCTCCGATCACGCGCCCGCCACCGAGTCGAACTCGGACTTCCCCGCCCGGGACACGCCGGGCGCGTCCGCGTCCACCGACCGCCGCAGCGCCTCGTGCGGCTTCGCCGTGGTCAGGACGCCAGGGAAGGGCCCCGTCCAGCAACGCGATCCGGCCGCTGTCGCACCGGCCCCGCCGGCCCGCTACGAGGTGACCTCGACGTCCGGTCGGCCGCCCACCAGCACCACCTCCAGGGAGCGCGGACCGTGCACCCCCTCGACCCGGTCCAGCTCGATGTCGCTGGTCGCCGACGGGCCGGAGATCCATGTCAACGGGAGGGCCGGGTCGAGGCGTTCGAGGGCCTGGGGCACGCCGGACACCACCTGGTCCGGCACCCGTACGACACAGATGTGGTGGTCGGGTACGAGCGTGATGCGGCGGCGGCCCTGGTCCGGGCCGCCGTCCAGCACGATCGTCCCGGTCTCGGCGACGGCCACCGCACACGCGGTGACCACGCTGTCGACCCGGTCCAGCTCGTGCGGAGTGCTCTCACCGCGATCCGGGACCCGCTCGGCATCCGTCGCCCCGAGCCACTCCTCGTCCAGCCCCGCCGGCACCAGCACCGTCCTGGAGCTTCGCCCGGCGAGCAACCGGCCGATCACCGCCGCCAGTTCGCCCTCCGTGCAGCGGTGCACGATCGCCCGGTAGTCCGCCAGGTTCTCGGCCAGCAGATCCACGGTCTGCTCGACACCGCGCTCGCCGTGCTCGCGCAGATACTCCCGAGGAACCGCCTGCTCGTACGGCGTGTCGTCCTGTGCCACGTCCGCCAGTGCGCGCCGCACCCGGCCCAGGATCCGTTCCCTGCTGCTCACTTCGAGGTCCCCTTTTCGGTGTTCCCGCCGTTCGTGCGCTGCCACCAGTCGCGGAACGGCTCCGCCGGCACCGCCGGAAGGTCCCGGCTGCCGCTCCACGCCTGGCCCGGGCCGGGCAGCGTCCGTGGATGCAGGCGACGGGTTCGCGAGGCGAGCCGCTGGCCCGAGCGCAGGACGCCGGGGCGGGTGAACGCCCAGCGCGCCGCGCGCATGGCCGCCCGCTCCGCGGCATGCCCCTTCGCGGGCTGCAGCACCACCTTGTTGCCCTGACGGGTCACCGGCCCGCCCTCCACGACCCGTTCCCGCAGATGGACGAGGACCTCGGGGATGTCGATGGCGACGGGGCACACCTCGTAGCAGGCGCCGCACAGGGACGAGGCGTACGGCAGCGAGGCGTCGATGTCGCTTGCCGTGCCCCGGAGCTGGGGGCTGAGGATGGCACCGATGGGGCCCGGGTAGACCGACCCGTAGGCATGGCCGCCCGCCCGCTCGTACACCGGGCAGACGTTGAGACACGCCGAGCAGCGGATGCAGCGCAGGGCCTGCCGGCCGACCTCGTCGGCGAGGGTGTCGGTGCGGCCGTTGTCCAGCAGGACGAGATGGAAGTGCTGCGGGCCGTCTCCTTCCCCGGCGCTACCGCCGCTCGTGCCGGTCCACATGGAGGTGTACGGGTTCATGCGCTCGGCCGTGGAGGAGCGGGGGAGGGTCTGCAGGAACACCTCCAGGTCCCGCCAGGTCGGCAGGATCTTCTCGATGCCGACGACCGAGATCAGTGTCTCGGGCAGGGTCAGACACATCCGCCCGTTGCCCTCGGACTCGACGACCACCAGCGTGCCGGTCTCCGCGATCATGAAGTTGGCGCCCGAGATGCCCACCTTGGCGCGCAGGAACTTCTCGCGCAGGTGCAGACGGGCCGCCTCGGCGAGTTCGGCGGGCGTGTCGGTGAGGCCGTCCGGGGCCGGGCGGCCCCACTCGCTCATCTCCCTGCTGAAGATGTCGCGGATCTCGCCGCGGTTGCGGTGGATGGCGGGGACCAGGATGTGGGAGGGCCGGTCCTTGCCCAACTGCACGATCAGCTCGGCGAGATCGGTCTCGTAGGCGCGGATGCCCTCGGCTTCGAGGGCTTCGTTGAGGCCGATCTCCTGCGTGGCCATCGACTTGATCTTGACGACCTCGGACTCGCCGGTCGCCTTCACCAGGCCGGCCACGATCCGGTTGGCCTCGTCGGCGTCCGCGGCCCAGTGCACGGTGCCGCCCGCGGCCGCGACCGCTTCCTCCAGCTGGACCAGATAGCGGTCGAGATGACGCAGCGTATGGTCCTTGATCCGCTTGCCCGCCTCCCGCAGCTCTGCCCAGTCGGACAGCTCCGCCACCGCGTTCGCCCGTTTGGCGCGGATGGTGTGGGTGGCGTGCCGGAGATTGCCGCGCAACGTCTCGTTGTGCACGGCGTCGTGCGCGGCCTTGGGGAAGGCCGGCATCCCTACGAATGTCCCGCTCATGCCGCCGGCTCCTCCTCCGTGCTCGCCAGGATCTCCGCGAGGTGCACCGGCCGCATGGCGCTGCCGGCCCGCGTCATCGTGCCGCCGATGTGCATGAGGCACGAGTTGTCGGCCGCGCACAGCACCTCGGCGCCGGTCGACTCGGCATTGCGTACCTTGTCCGCGCCCATCGCCGCGGAGACGTCCGCGTTCTTCAGCGCGAAGGTGCCGCCGAAGCCGCAGCACTCCTCGGCGCCCGGCAGCTCCACCAGCTCCAGGCCCCGCACGGCCTGGAGCAGACGCCGCGGCCGGTCGCCGAGTCCCAGTCCGCGCAGACCGTGGCAGGTCGGGTGGTAGGTCACCTGGTGCGGGTAGTACGCGCCGACGTCCGTCACCCCCAGCACGTCCACCAGGAACTCCGTCAGCTCGTACGTCTTCGGGACGACCGACGCCAGCGTCGCGGCGAGGGTGTCCCCGCGCCCCTCTGCCCGCGCCCGCTCGCCCATCCGGGGATACAGCTCCCGCACCATCGCCCCGCACGACCCGGACGGTGTGACGATCGCCTCGTACTCCCCGAAGACATCGGAGAAGTGCCTGGCCAGTGGTTCCGCCTCATGCCGATAGCCGGTGTTGTAGTGCGCCTGCCCGCAGCAGGTCTGGGCCATCGGGAAATCGACCTCGACGCCCAGCCTGGTCAGCAGTTTCACCACGGCGCGCCCGGTGTCCGGGTAGAGCGTGTCGTTGACGCAGGTCAGGAACAGGGCGACACGCATCGCGGCTCCTTGTGGATCGATCATCGGATGAGTGCAGAGTAGTCCGAGTACGAGGGCCTGGGGGAGACCGCTCTCATTCCCCGACGATCCGGGCCTGCGCCGCACGCCACCGCGCGGTGTCGCCGCGCGGCTCGTACCGCGTGAGCGGCTGGGTACGGACGAGCAGGTGCCGCATTCCCGCGAGGTCGCCGACCAGCCCGTGGGTCCGGGCCTGGACCAGCACATTGCCCAGCGCCGCCGCCTCCGCCGGGCCCGCCACCACGGGCAGCCCGCAGGCGTCGGCGGTCAGCTGGCACAGCAGCGCGTTGTGGGTACCGCCACCCACGACGTGCACGACATCCACGGGGTGGTCGGCCAGCCGCTGCGCGTCCTCGACCGCCCTGCGGTGGGCCAGGGCCAGCGAGTCGAGAATGCAGCGCGTGATCTCGGCGGGCGAGACGGGCACCGGCTGCCCCGAGGCGCGGCACGCCTCGGCGATCCGCTCCGGCATCCGACCCGGCGCCAGGAACGTGGCGTCGCCCGCGTCCACCACCGACCGCAGCGCCGGTACCTCGGCGGCCGCCGGCAGCAGCCCGCCCAGCTCCGGCTCGCCCCAGGCCCGCACGCACTCCTGGAGCAGCCACAACCCCATGATGTTCCGCAGATACCGGACCGTGCCGTCCAGCCCCAGCTCGTTGGTGAAGTTGGCCGCCCGGCTCTCCTCGGTCAGCACGGGCGCGCGCAGCTCCAGACCGGCCAGCGACCAGGTCCCGGTGCAGATGTACGCGAACCGTTCGCCGTCGGCCGGAACGGCGGCCACCGCGGACGCCGTGTCGTGCGAACCGACCGTCGTCACCGGCACCGGGCCCGACAGCCGGGTCTCCTCCAGCACCTCGGACCGCAGCACGCCCGCCGGATCGCCGGGCCGGCGCAGCGGCGCGAACAGGCCGAGGTCGATACCCAGCCGGGAGGCGATCTCGTACGACCAGTCCCGCGTCCGGGGATCGATCAGCTGGGTGGTCGAGGCGTTGGTGAGCTCGGTGCCCTGCTCGCCCGTGAGCCAGTGGGACAACAGGTCCGGAATGAGCAACAGCCTTTCCGCGGACGGTAGTTGACCGGACCCACAAGCCGCGACCAGCTGGTACAGCGTGTTGAAGGGCGCGTACTGCAGTCCGGTCGCCGCGTACAGTTCCTCGGCGGGCAGGGTCGCCCACACCTTCTCCGCGACGCCTTCGGTGCGCGTGTCCCGGTAGTGCACCGGATTGCCGAGCAGCGCCCCGTCCGCGTCCAGCAGCCCGTAGTCCACGGCCCAGCTGTCGATGCCGACCGAGTCGAGCCGTCCACCGCAGTCGGCACCCGCGGCCCGCAGTCCGTCCAGGACACCCCCGTACAGAGCGAGGATGTCCCATCGCAGCCCCTCGGGAAGCCGCACGGGCCGGTTGGGGAAGCGGTGGGCCTCCGTCAGCCGCAGGCTGTCGCGGCCGACGCGGCCGACGATGACACGCCCGCTGGACGCGCCGAGGTCGACCGCGGCGTACGACTTCACGCCCGTACTCATCGCAGGAAGGCGGCCGCGACGCCGGCGTCGACCGGGATGTGCAGCCCGGTGGTGTGCGTCAGCTCCCCGCCGGTCAGCGCGAGGACGGCGTTCGCCACGTGCTCCGGCAGCACCTCCCGCTTGAGGATGGTCCGCTGGGCGTAGAACTCGCCCAGCTTCTCCTCCGGCACCCCGTACACGGCCGCCCGCTGGGCACCCCAACCGCCCGCGAAGATGCCGGAACCGCGCACCACGCCGTCCGGGTTGACGCCGTTGACTCGGATGCCGTGCTCACCCAACTCGGCTGCCAGCAACCGTACTTGGTGGGCCTGGTCGGCCTTGGTGGCCGAGTAGGCGATGTTGTCGGGCCCGGCGAACACGGCGTTCTTGGAGGCGATGTAGACGATATCGCCGCCCAGTTCCTGCGCGGTCATCACCCGGGCCGCCTCACGCGACACGAGGAAGGATCCGCGGGCCATGATGTCGTGCTGCAGGTCCCAGTCCTTGGCCGAAGTCTCCAGCAGGGGCTTGGAGATGGAGATCCCCGCGTTGTTGACCACGAGGTCGACACCGCCGAAGGCGAGCACGGCCGCCTTGAAGGACGCGGCGATCTGCTCCTCGGACGTCACATCCACGGTGACGGCCACGGCCTTGTCCGGGCCGCCCAACTCCTCGGCGACGGCAGCGGCGTTCTCCGCATCGAGGTCGGCGACGACGACACACGCGCCTTCACCGGCCAAGCGGTGGGCGATCGCCTTGCCGATCCCGCTGCCCGCACCCGTCACCAGTGCCACCCGGGTCGCCAGCGGCCTGGGCTTCGGCATCCGCTGAAGCTTGGCCTCCTCCAGCGCCCAGTACTCGATCCGGAACTTCTCCGACTCCTCGATCGGCGCGTACGTCGAGACGGCCTCGGCGCCGCGCATCACGTTGATGGCGTTGACATAGAACTCGCCCGCCACCCGCGCCGTCTGCTTGTCCTTGCCGAAGCTGAACATGCCCACCCCCGGGACCAGCACGATCGCCGGGTCGGCGCCGCGCATCGCGGGGGAGTCGGGCAGGGCGTGCCGCTGGTAGTAGGCGGCGTACTCCTCGCGGTACTCGGCGTGCAGCTCCTTCAGCCGCTCGATCGCCTCCTCCAGGGGAGCGGCCGGCGGCAGGTCGAGCACGAGCGGCCGTACCTTCGTACGCAGGAAATGGTCGGGGCAGGACGTGCCGAGCGCGGCGAGCCGCGGGTGCTCGGCGCGGGCGAGGAAGTCGAGCACGACGCCGGAGTCGTCGAAGTGCCCGACCTGCGCCTTGTCCTGAGAGGCCACGGCACGGATGTACGGTGCCAACGCCGCGGCCCGCTCCCGCCGTTCGGCTTCGGGCAGACCCTCGAACCCCTCGATCACAGGCCCGAAGGGCTCGGCCTTCCCTCGCTCGGTGAGGAACGCCTCGGCGGTGCGGATGATGTGCAGGGAGTTGCGCTCGCACTTCTCGGACGTGTCGCCCCACGCCGTGATGCCGTGCCCGCCCAGAACGCACCCGATGGCCTGCGGGTTGGCCTCCTTGACCGCTGCGATGTCCAGCCCCAGCTGGAACCCCGGCCGCCGCCACGGCACCCACACCACCGTGTCGCCGAAACACTCGGCGGTGAGCTTCTCCCCGTCGGCCGCGCAGGCGAGCGCGATCCCGGAGTCGGGGTGCAGATGATCGACGTGAGCCGCCTCGACCAGCCCGTGCATGGCCGTGTCGATGGAGGGAGCCGCGCCGCCCTTGCCGTGCAGGCAGTAGTCGAAGGCGGCGACCATCTCGTCCTCGCGCTCGACGCCCGGGTACACCCCCTTCAGCGCCCGGAGCCGGTCCAGCCGCAGGACAGCCAGCCCCGCCTCGGTGAGCGTGCCGAGATCGCCGCCGGACCCCTTCACCCACATCAACTCGACGTCACCGCCCGTGACGGGGTCGGTGTCGGTGCCCTTCGCGGAGGCGTTCCCGCCTGCGTAGTTGGTGTTGCGGGGGTCGGAACCGAGCCGACGGGAGCGTGCCAGGAGGGCGGCGGCTTCGGGGTGGGGTGCCATGAGCGGGTCTCTTCCTTGCGTCGTCGGAACGGCGTTCGCCGCGAGCACATCACTGTTTGCAAACCGTTTGAATCGTTTCAGGCAACGTAGCTCCAGCGTGGCGACGCCGTCAAGATGTCGGCGCATCCGTGTCCGGGTCGGCTCGAAAGAAGTGACTCCGTCCGCGCCGGAAGCCTTGACGGTGCGCCCGGCCGGCTTCACGATGCGGTGAAACGATTCACATCCCTCTTTCGGCCACTTGCACGTGTCGACGTCAAGGAAGCGATCTGATGCGCGTCACCGCTCCCGTACTGGAACACCACCGCGAACCACTCGGCATCGGCGAGCCCCGCCCGCGCCTGAGCTGGCGCACCGAGACGGACACGCCGGACTGGACGCAGCACGCGTACCGGCTGGAGATCACCGGCCCCGACGGCGCCGTACTGACCGACACGGGACGTGTCGAGGGTGCAGACTCGGTGCTGGTGGAATGGCCCGGCGAGGCGCTCGGCTCCCGCAGCCGGGTCGGGGTGCGCGTGCGGGTGTGGGGCGAGGGCGCCGAACCGTCCGCCTGGTCGCCGCTCACCCGGGCCGAGACGGGACTGCTCGCCCGTGCCGACTGGACCGCCCGACCCGTCACCCCTGACCGCGAACGTGCCAACGCCCACACCCCGCTCCCCGTGGCGCTGCTGCACCGCACCTTCACCCTCGACAAGGCGGTGACCTCGGCCCGCCTCCACATCACCGCATACGGCGTGTACGAGGCCGAGATCAACGGCACCCGTGTGGGCGACCACGTCCTCGCCCCCGGCTGGACGTCGTATCACCACCGTCTGCGCTACCAGACCTTCGACGTGACGGGTCTGCTCCGCGGCGGCGACAACGCGATCGGCGCGTTCCTGGGCGAGGGCTGGTACACGGGCCGGCTCGGCTTCAACGGGGGCCGGCGCAACCTCTACGGCGAGCGCCGGGCGCTGCTCGCCCAGTTGGAGGTCACCCATCCCGACGGCACCGTCACCACCGTCGCCACCGACGAGACATGGCGCGCCACCACCGGACCGGTCCTGCGCTCCGAGATCTACGACGGCGAGGCGTACGACGCCCGGCTGGCCCGCCCCGGCTGGTCCGAACCGGGCCACGACATCTCCGAATGGCCGACGGTCACCGAACTCGCGCTTCCCGAAGCCGAGTTGGTGGCACCGACGGGCCCGCCCGTGCGCCGCACCCAGACCCTGGCCCCGGTCGACGTCATCACCACACCCTCCGGGAAGACCGTTCTCGACTTCGGCCAGAACCTGGTCGGACGCCTGCGCATCCGACTCTCGGGACCGGCCGGCCACACGGTCACCCTGCGGCACGCCGAGGTGCTGGAGCACGGCGAACTAGGCGTGAGGCCCCTGCGTCAGGCCGCCGCCACCGACACGTACACGCTCGCCGGCGCGGGCGTGGAGACGTACGAACCCCGCTTCACCTTCCACGGCTTCCGCTACGCCGAAATCGAGAACTGGCCCGGCGAGTTGGACCCGGCCGCGGTCGAAGCCGTCGTCCTGCACACCGACATGACGCGCACGGGATGGTTCGAGTCCTCTCACGAGCTGGTCAACCGCCTGCACGAGAACGTCGTGTGGGGCATGCGCGGCAACTTCCTCGACATCCCGACCGACTGCCCCCAGCGCGACGAACGCCTCGGCTGGACCGGCGACATCCAGGTCTTCGCCCCCACCGCCTCCTTCCTCTACGACTGCTCGGGCATGCTCGGCGGCTGGCTGCGCGACCTCGCCGCGGAACAACTCGCCCGTGCCGACGGCGCACCGCCGCTGGTCGTCCCCGACGTCCTGCCCGTCGACTTCGGCGGCACCCCGCACGCGGTGTGGGCCGACGTCGCCGTGCTGCTGCCGTGGACCCTCTACCGGCGCTTCGGCGACCTGGAGGTGCTGCGCACCCAATACCCGAGCATGCGCGCGTGGGTGGAGACCGCCGCCCGCCTCACCGAGGAGGGCGGCGGACTGTGGCGGCAGGACTTCCAGCTCGGCGACTGGCTCGACCCGGCCGCCCCGCCGGACGCCCCGGGAGATGCCCGCACGGACGGCGACCTCGTCGCCAACGCCTACGTCGCCCGCTCGGCCGACGTGCTCGCCGAGACGGCTCGGCTGCTGGGGGAGAAGGACGACGCCGTACGGTACGAGCAACTCGCGCGGTCCGTACGGGTGGCGTTCGCCGATGAGTTCGTCACTCCGAGCGGTCGGATGTCGAGCGACGCACAGACCGCGTACGCACTGGCTCTGTGCTTCGCACTGCTGCCGACGGAGCGTCAACGGGTGGGCGCTGCCGAGCGGTTGGCATTCATCGTGCGCAAGGCAGGCTTCAAGATCGCCACCGGATTCGCCGGTACGCCGCTGATCTGCGACGCCCTGTGCGCGGGCGGCGAGCCGCAGCTCGCGTACCGCATGCTCCTCGAAGAGGGCTGCCCGTCCTGGCTCTACCCGGTGACCATGGGCGCCACCACCGTGTGGGAGCGCTGGGACTCGATGCTGCCCGACGGGAGCGTCAACCCGGGCGAGATGACCTCGTTCAACCACTACGCGCTCGGTGCCGTCGCCGACTGGCTGCACCGCACGGTCGCCGGCCTCGAAGCCGCCGAACCGGGATGGCGCCGACTGCGCATCGCGCCGGTTCCCGGCGGCGATCTCACCTTCGCGAAGGCGACGCACGACACACCGTACGGCCGTGCCGAGGCGGGCTGGCGGATCGAGGACGACACGCTGGTCGTCGAGGTCCTCCTGCCGCCGAACACCCGGACCGAGGTCCAACTCCCCGGTGACAGCGAGCCGTTCGAGGTCGGCTCGGGGCAACGGACCTTCCGGCTGCCGTACACCGCACCGGTCTGGCCGCCGGCCGCGACACGGCATCCGTTCGCCGCGCCGGAGTGACCGTGCGGCGGAGGTGCTCAGGCCAGGACGGCCGGCTTGAGCACC
Source organism: Streptomyces sp. DF42 (assembly GCF_058267695.1). Classification (NCBI taxonomy): domain Bacteria; kingdom Bacillati; phylum Actinomycetota; class Actinomycetes; order Kitasatosporales; family Streptomycetaceae; genus Streptomyces; species Streptomyces sp. DF42. The sequence goes on from NZ_CM177859.1 coordinate 9,480,973, forward strand.
TCCTCGCACCACTGCCGGAAGCCGGTGGGACCGGGCGACGTACAGCAACGGACCTTCCGGCTGCCGTACACCGCACCGGTCTGGCCGCCGGCCGCGACACGGCATCCGTTCGCCGCGCCGGACGGACCGCTCACGGACACCACCGAACAGCTGACGGCCTACTACGTGATCGACTGCGCGACCCCTGAGCGGGCGAGGGAGATCGCCGAACGCGTCCTCGACTTCCACGTCGTGGCGGTGGAGGTGCGCCCGATCCACGACTTCTTCGGCATGGCCGACGGCTGACCCGCAGCCTGCGCGAGGCCGAACCCGGCCGACGAGCAGAGGCCCTCACGCTCCCCAGCCGGCCTGCTCCCCGCCGACCCGCTCCTCCACGATCTTCTGGGCCCATCCGGAGCGGCGGTAGGCGGCCATGGGGTCGGGGTCGAGTCCCGTCTCCTCGCGCACCTCGGCGAGCAGCGGTCGTACGTCGGTGTTGTAGGCGTCCATGAGCACGCCGTTCGCCGCGAGCACATCACCCTCGTGCTGAGCCGCGGCCAGCGCGTCCTGGTCCACGAGCAGGGCCTTCGCGGTCGCCTCCTGCACGTTCATCACGGAGCGGATGATGGCGGGGATCTTGGCCTCGATGTTGTGGCACTGGTCGAGCATGAAGGCGACGTCGGAGGTGAAACCGCCGCCCTGGATCACCTCGTACATGATCCGGAAGAGCTGGAAGGGGTCGGCGGCACCCACCATCAGATCGTCGTCGGCGTAGAAGCGGGAGTTGAAGTCGAAGCCGCCGAGTTTCCCTTCGCGCAGGAGGGTGGCGACGATGAATTCGATGTTGGTGCCGGGTGCGTGGTGTCCGGTGTCCACGACGACCTGTGCCTTTTCGCCGAGCTTGAGGCAGTGGGCGTATGCGGTGCCCCAGTCGGGGACGTCGGTGGCGTAGAAGGCGGGCTCGAAGAACTTGTACTCCAGGAGCATGCGCTGCCCCTCGCCCAGCCGTTCGTAGACGGCAGCCAGGCCTTCCGCGAGCCGGTCCTGACGCTCGCGGAGGTCGTCCTGCCCGGGGTAGTTGGTTCCGTCGGCGAACCACAGCTTCAGATCCCGGGAGCCCGTGGCGTCCATGATGTCGACGCACTCGATGAGATGGTCGAGGGCCTTGCGGCGCACGGCGGGGTCGGGGTGGCAGATGCTGCCGAGTTTGTAGTCGTCGTCCTGGAAGGTGTTGGAGTTGATCGCTCCCAGCTTCAGGCCGTGGTCCTCGGCGTATTTCGCCAAGGCGCCGTAGTCGTCGACCCTGTCCCACGGAATGTGCAGGGCGACGGTCGGGGCGACGCCGGTGAACGCGTGCACCTGCGCCGCATCGGCCAGTTTCTCCTGCGGCGTGCGTGGAACGCCCTGCTGTGCGAACACCTTGAAACGGGTCCCCGAGTTCCCGTACGCCCACGACGGCGTCTCGACTGCCTGGGTCTTCAGCGCGGCCTTCACCGCGGCGAGCTCGGTCACTTCAGGGCTCCTGTGACGTCAGGCCGGAACGGCATACGGATGAATCGATTCAGTAGACGAAGCTTAGGGCTCCCCGTAGGGGTGTCAAGCGTTCCGGCAGAGGCTGTTGCCCGTGGCTCGGCCGTGACCTTTGGCTCTCGAAGGGCTCTCGAAATTTTTTCGAGGCGGACCCATTGACGTGACATGGGCTGCGCGCCTAACGTCCCGGCAACCAGGTTGAAACCTTTCATGACGTCGTGAGCCCCCTGTCGGCGTTGTCGAGGAGCCCCTCATGACCCACCCGTCCGACCCGGGTCCGGCCCCGGTGCTGGCGCTGGAGGACATCTCGAAGTCCTTCGGCGCGGTGCGCGCCCTGCGGGACGTCTCTCTGGAGCTGTTCCCCGGCGAGGTGCACGCGCTCGCCGGAGAGAACGGCGCGGGCAAGTCGACCCTGATCAAGACCCTCGCAGGTGTGCACCGGCCCGACGCCGGCCGGGTCCTGCTCGACGGTGAGCCCGTCGTCTTCCACGGGCCGGGCGACGCACGCGACGCCGGCATCGCCGTCATCTACCAGGAGCCCACGCTCTTCCCCGACCTTTCGATCGCCGAGAACATCTTCATGGGCCGCCAGCCCCGGCGCGCCCTCGGCCGCATCGACCACGAGGCCACGCACGCGGCGACCCTGGCGCTGATGCAGCGCCTCGGTGTCGAACTCGACCCCGACCGTCCGGCCCGTGGTCTGTCGATCGCCGACCAGCAGATCGTCGAGATCGCCAAGGCCCTCTCCTTCGACGCCCGCGTCCTGATCATGGACGAGCCGACGGCCGCGCTCACCGGAAGCGAGGTGGCCCGCCTCTTCGGCGTCGTACGCACCCTGCGCGAACAGGGAGCCGCGGTGCTGTTCATCTCGCACCGGCTGGAGGAGATTTTCGAGATCTGCCGGCGGGTCACCACCCTGCGCGACGGCGCCTGGATCTCCAGTGAGCCGACCGAGGGCATGACCGAAGACGACCTGGTGCGGCGCATGGTGGGCCGCGACCTCGACGAGCTGTATCCCAAGCAGGACGTCGAACCCGGCGAAGTCGCCCTGAGCGTACGGCGGTTGACCCGGGAGGGCGTCTTCACCGACGTCTCCTTCGACGTGCGGCACGGGGAGATCGTCGGTCTCGCCGGACTCGTCGGCGCCGGCCGTACGGAGGTCGCGCGGGCCGTCTTCGGCATCGACCGCTGGGACGCCGGCGAGGTCGAGGTCCAGGGACGCAGGCTCACCAACGGCGCCCCCTCCACGGCCATGGCCGCCGGTCTCGCCCTCGTCCCCGAGGACCGGCGGGCCCAAGGCCTGGTGATGGACATGTCCATCGAGCGCAACATCGGTCTGACCGGGCTTCGTACGACCGTGAAGGGCGCTCTGATGGACCGCGGCGCCGAACGCAGCCGCTCCCTCGACTGGGCCGTGAAGCTCCAGGTCAAGTACGCCCGGATCGCCGACACCGTCAACACCCTGTCCGGCGGCAACCAGCAGAAGGTCGTCCTGGCGAAGTGGCTCGCCACCGGCCCCAGAGTGCTGATCGTCGACGAGCCGACCCGCGGCATCGATGTCGGCACCAAGGCCGAAGTGCACCGGCTCCTCAGCGAGTTGGCCGCCGACGGCGTGGCCGTCCTGATGATCTCCTCCGACCTGCCCGAGATCCTCGGCATGGCCGACCGCGTGCTCGTCATGCACGAAGGACGCCTCACCGCCGAGATCCCACGCGCCGACGCCACCGAGGAAACCGTGATGGCCGCAGCCACGGGGAGGGCCGCCGCATGACGGTGACCACCTCCGAAGAGACCCCCGTCGCCGAGGTACCGCGGTCCAGCGGCACCCGGCTCGTCGACCGCGTCTTCAAGATGCGCGAACTCGCCATCCTGGCCGTCTTCCTGGTGATGATCGGCATCACCCAGGCGGGCAACAGCGAGTTCCTGTCGGAGCAGGGAATCAAGGACCTGCTCCTCAACGCGACCATCCTGGTCCTGGTCGCCACCGGGCAGTCCCTGGTGGTGATCACGAGGAACGTCGACCTGTCGGTCGGCTCGACCCTCGGCATCACCGCCTTCGCCGCGGGCGACTATCTGCACGGCGGTGGCAACCCGGTCGTATCCGTCGTCCTGGCCGTCCTGCTCGGCATCGGCCTCGGCCTGGTGAACGGCCTGCTCGTCAGCCTCGGCCAGGTGCCCGCGCTCGTCGTCACCCTCGGCACGCTCTACATCATCCGCGGCGTCGACTCCATCTGGGTCGGCTCCCGCCAGATCACGGCGGCCGATCTCCCCGGCGGCTTCGTGGACTTCGGTTCCGGCGGCATCTCCGCGGTGCCGTGGCCGGCGCTGATCGCCCTGGCGGTGCTGGTGGCGACGGCGTACTACCTCAAGCACTTCGGCAGCGGGCGCGAGCTGTACGCGCTCGGCTCCAACCCGGAGGCCGCGCGGCTGGCCGGAATCCCCGTGCGCAAGCGGATCCTGGCCGCGTACACCTTCTGCGGGGGCCTCGCCGGACTCGCGGGTGCCATGTATCTGGCCCGCTTCGGCAACGTCGACTCCAGCACGGGCAGCGGCTACGAACTCACCGTCGTCAGCGCGGTCGTGGTCGGCGGCGTCGTCTTCACCGGCGGCTCCGGAAGTGTCTACGGGGCCGCCCTTGGCGCCCTGCTGCTGACCTCCGTCAACAGCGTGCTGCCGGCCCTCGGCGTCAGCTCCGTCTGGGTGCTCGCCATCAACGGCATCCTGCTCATCCTCGCCATCGCGGTCGACCGGGTCGTCGCGCTGCGCGTCGCCTCGGCCCTGAAGAAGAGGAACGCCCGCCATGCCTGACTCCCTGACGCGCGTGGTCCGCTGGGACACGGTCGTCGGCGCCCTCCTGATCGTCCTGTTGCTGCTGTCCTTCGGGACGGTCGACGGCTTCGGCAACGCCCTCAACCTGTCCTTCCTGATCGGCAACACCCTGCCCATCGCCCTGATCGCCCTGCCGATGACCCTGTTGGTCGTCGCCGGGGAGATCGACCTGTCCGTCGCCTCCACGGCCGGTCTGTCGGGCGCGGTGATGGGCAAGCTCTGGAACGACGGCATGGCGATCGAGACGATCATCCCGATCTGCCTGCTGCTCGGAGTCGTCTGCGGACTGGTCAACGGCCTCCTCGTCACCCGCCTCGGGCTGCCCTCCCTCGCCGTCACCATCGGCACCCTCGCCGCCTACCGGGGCATCGCACAGATCGTGCTCGGCTCCGACGCGGTGACCGACTTCCCCACGCAGTACCTGGATTTCGCGGCCGGACGGATCGGGAACACCTTCGTCCCGCAGGCCTTCCTGCCCTTCCTCGTGCTGCTCGCGATCGCCGTCGTGGCCCTGCACGCCACCCCGTTCGGACGCTCGCTGTTCGCGATCGGCGCCAGTGAGGAGGCGGCGCGGTTCGCGGGCGTCCGCGTCAAGCGGCACAAGCTGATCCTGTTCACGGTGACCGGCCTGATGGCCTCCCTCACCGGCGTCTTCTGGGCCCTGCACTACGCCAGCGCCCGCTACGACAATGCCACCGGCCTCGAACTCTCCGTCGTCGCGGCCGTGTTGCTCGGCGGCATCGACTTCGACGGCGGCAGGGGCACGTTGGGCGGCGCCATCGCCGGGGTGTTTCTGCTCGGGGCGTTGCAGAACGTGATGAGTTTGCTCAATGTCTCGGCGCAGTCGCAGATCGTCGTCACCGGCGTACTGCTCGTGATCTCCGTGCTCGGGCCCCGGGTCGCACGGCAGATCGGCGTGGCGAGGGCGGCACGCTCCGCTGGACAGACCGTTTGAAGGCTGCAGGCCGGATGTGGCTGGTCGCGTCCACGCGGCGGAGCCGCACATTCCTTACAGTCCCGCGCCCCTCGCAGGGCGCGTTGCACTCACCCTTCGTCATAAGGAACCGCCATGCGTAAGTCATCCCTCCGCCGGACCTGTGCGGCCCTCGCCGCCGTCACCTCGCTCGCCCTTGCCGCGACCGCCTGCGGTGGCACCACCAAGAACGACGTCAAGGACGACGGCGGCTCGGCCGCCTCCGCGGGCAAGGCCGACCCGAACGCCGCCCTCAAGAAGGGCCTGACCGTCGGGTTCCTGCCCAAGCAGGTCAACAACCCGTACTTCACCTCCGCCGACAAGGGCGGCGAGAAGGCGCTGACCGAGCTGGGCAACAAGTACAAGGAAGTCGGTCCGTCCAGCGCCACCGACACCGCCGGCCAGGTGAGCTACGTCAACACGCTCACCCAGCAGCAGGTCAACGCCATGGCCGTCTCCGCGCAGGACCCGGGCGCCCTGTGCACCGCGCTCAAGCAGGCCATGAAGAACAACATCAAGGTCGTCACCTACGACTCCGACACCAAGGCCGACTGCCGCAACGCCTTCGTGTCGCAGGCCGGCGCCGAGGACCTCGGCCGCACCGAGGTGCAGTTGCTCGCGCAGCAGATCGGCTACAAGGGCGAGATCGCGATCCTGTCCGCCGCCCAGACGGCCACGAACCAGAACACCTGGATCGGGTTCATGAAGGACGAGCTGAAGGCTCCCAAGTACAAGAACGTCAAGCTGGTGAAGATCGCGTACGGCAACGACGACGCCCAGGCGTCCTTCCAGCAGACCCAGGGCCTGCTCCAGCAGTACCCGAACCTGAAGGGGATCATCTCCCCGACCACCGTCGGCATCAAGGCGGCAGCGCAGTACCTGTCCGGCTCCAAGTACAAGGGCAAGGTCAAGCTGACCGGCCTCGGCACCCCCAACGACATGCGCAAGTACGTCAAGAACGGCACCGTCGACGGCTTCGAGCTGTGGGACCCGGCGAAGCTGGGCGACCTGGCCGCTCGCACCGCCGTCGCGCTGGCCTCGGGCCAGATCACCGGCAGGGAGGGCGAGACCTTCAAGGCCGGCTCCACCGAGTACACCATCGGCAAGGACGGCGTGATCACCCTCGGCAAGCCGACCGTGTTCGACGCGAAGAACATCGACCAGTTCAACTTCTAGGCTCCTTCGCCCCCTTGGGAAGCTGGTACGTCATGCAGCGGGTCTGTTTCCTCCTCAAGGTCCGTGACGACCGGCTCGCCGAGTACCGCGAACGCCACGCCGCCGTGTGGCCCCGGATGCTCGAAGCGCTCTCCGCCACCGGCTGGCACAACTACTCGCTCTTCCTGCGCGACGACGGCCTGCTCGTCGGCTACCTGGAGACGGAGGACTTCGAGGCCGCCGTCGCCGGAATGGAGGCCACCGAGGTCAACGCCCGCTGGCAGGCCGAGATGGCGCCGTTCTTCGAGTCGCTGGACGGCGCCCGGCCCGACGAGGCCATGAAGCCGCTCGCCGAAGTGTTCCACCTCGCCTGACCCGCTCTGCCCGACCTCCCTCCCCGGAGCCGCTCATGAGAAGACGCACCGTGTTCGCGACCGCCATACTGGCCGCTGTGGCAACACCGGGCATCGCACGGGCCGCAGTCCCCGGCCCGTCCGTCAGCAAGAAGAGCACCACCCGACTCGACTCCCAGGCCGTCTTCTTCGTCTCCTACGACGGCCTGGTCAACAACAACTCGTTCCAGAAGAACGGCCTGTTCACGTACAAGGGCCACCAGTACGCCGCCTGGTACACGTCGACGGGCAGGGCCGTGATCGCCCGCCGTGTCCTCGGCGGGTCGGGCTGGTCGACGGTCACGCTCTCCCACACCCTCAAGAGCAGCGACTCCCACAACGTCATCTCCATGGGCATCTCCAAGGTCGACGGCCGCCTGCACATCACCATGGACTCCCACAGCGACGGCTACTTCTACGTGAAGTCGATCGCCGGACTCCTGGACAACCCGGCGACCACGTCCTGGACGTCGTCGGTCTTCGGCTCCGTCCAGACCTCGCTCGACGGACTGGCGCTCACGACCCAGTTCACCTACCCCCAGTTCATCTCCACCCCCGAGGGCAGGCTGCAGCTCAGCTACCGGGTCGGAATCTCCGGCAACGGCCGCAACGCCCTTGCCGAGTACGACGGTTCGAGCTGGACGGCACTGGGGGAGTGGTCCAGCTCCACGGGGACGTACACCAGCACGCACGGTTCCTCGACCGCCCGCAACATGTACCTGCACGGCATCGACTACGACACGGGCGGCCGACTGCACTCCTTCTTCACCTGGCGCGAGCAGAACGCGGCCGTGATGTGCAACAGCGGCGGCATCACCAACCACGACACGGGCTACGTCCACTCGGCCGACCGCGGCCGCACCTGGCGCAACGACGCCGGCACCGTCGTGGGCACCACCGGAAGCTCCGACACGGTGGCCGTCACGGACAGCGGACTCGTCGTCGACTCGCTGAACCCGGACCACTCGCTGATGAACCAGGAGAGCCAGACCACCGACTCCTCGGGCCTCCCGCACGCGATCATCAGCTACGTGCCCGGCCGCTTCGGCCAGTGCACCACGAACTACGTCAGCGACCGCACCGCCAACGGCCGCGCGTTCCACCTCCGCAAGAACTCCGCGGGCACCTGGACCAAGACGGAGATCCCGATCGCGCTCAGCTCCAGCCAGCGCACCAAGCTGGTCCTGGACAAGTACGACAACGCCTACGCGATCCTCCCCTTCGGCCGGATCGCAGGGGCGTCCAAGTCCTCCGGCCACACCGACTGGACGCTGTTGTACGACGGCAGCGACCTGAACGCCTTCGGCGAGGTCGTGATCGACGAACTGCGGGTCGCGGCGGACAACGTGCTGTCGTTCATGTACCAGGAGAAGTCGAGCGGTACGACCCCCTCGGCGCTGCATGTCGCCGACTTCGCACTGCCCGGGTGACCGGGCCGGATACACCTGATGTTGACGGTAATGTGAAGACCTTCCGGCCGTCCCGCGCCCCCCTGGAGGTCCCTGCCTGATGTCCCAGTCGGTGGGTATCAAGGATGTCGCCCGCGCCGCCGGAGTCTCCGTCGGCACGGTGTCGAACGTGATCAACCGCCCGGACACGGTCGCCACGGAGACCCGGGCGCGGGTGCAGTCCGCGATAGACCGGCTCGGCTACGTCCGCAGCGAGTCCGCACGCCAGCTGCGCGCGGGCCGCAGCCGGATCATGGGGCTGCTCGTGCTGGACATGGGCAACCCCTTCTTCGTCGATGTGGCACGCGGCGCCGAGCGCGCCGCGCGCGACGCCGGCCTGGGTGTCATGGTCTGCAACAGCGCGCAGAGCGCGGGCGAGGAGGCCGACTATCTGTCGCTGTTCGCCGAGCAGAGGGTGCGGGGCGTGCTGCTGACGCCCGCCGACGCGACCGGCCGGAACATCGAGATGTTCCGGCGGCACAACATCCCCTTCGTCCTCGTCGACCGGGTCGCTGAGGGCACCACGGAGTGCTCGGTCTCCGTCGACGACGTGGCAGGCGGCGCGCTGGCCGTGCGCCATCTGGTCGATGCAGGGCACCGCACCATCGCCTACGTCAGCGGACCGCCGGGCTTCAACCAGGTGCGCGACCGCCGCACGGGCGCCCTGAACGCGCTCGCCGAGGCGGGCCTCGGCCCCGACGCCCTGCGCGAGCTGCCCACCGAGCGGCTCGACGTGGCCGCCGGCCGCGACGCCGGAGCCCGTCTCCTCGGCCTCGTGGACCGCCCCACCGCGGTCTTCTGTGCCAACGACCTCCTCGCGCTGGGCGTCCTGCAGGCCATGTTCGCGGCGGGCGTCGCCGTTCCCGACGACCTTGCCATCGTCGGCTACGACGACATCGAGTTCGCCGCCGCCGCGGCCGTGCCGCTGACCTCGGTCCGGCAGCCGGCCGTCACCATGGGAGCCCTGGCCGCCGAGCTCCTGCTGGAGGAGACGGACGCGGAGACCGGGACGAAGCGTCACGAACACCGGCGTGTCGTGCTCCAGCCGGAGCTGGTCGTACGGCGTTCGAGTCTGTCCGCCCGCTGATCGTCGGTTCAGTAGGTTTCATGATCCCAGGGGTCGGCCACCGGACGAACCTGTGATGAAGTGGGACGCGACCCGAAAACCGTCCGTCCCTGGAGACCTGTGACCGCCACGTACCGTCAGCCCGGCGTCGTCCTCACCGACCGTCGCTTCACCGTGCCCCTCGACCACGACGACCCGGCGGGGGAGACGATCGAGCTCTTTGCCCGTGAGGTCGTCGCGAGCGACAGGGCGGACAGGACCCAGCAGAACCTGCCGTGGCTGGTCTACCTCCAGGGCGGTCCCGGCTTCGGGGCGAACCGTTTCGTCGGCAAGTCGTCCTGGCTCGGCCGCGCCCTCAAGGAGTATCGCGTCCTGCTCCTCGACCAGCGCGGCGCCGGCCACTCCACCCCCGCCAACCGTCAGACCCTCCCGCTGCGCGGCGGCCCGGCGCAACAGGCCGCCTATCTAGCGCACTTCCGCGCCGACGCGATCGTCCGCGACTGCGAAGCGATCCGGCCACAGGTCACCGGCGGGGCCCCCTGGACCGCCCTCGGCCAGAGCTTCGGCGGCTTCTGCACGGTGAACTACCTCTCCAGCGCCCCCGAGGGCCTGACCGCCGCCGTGATCGCCGGCGGCCTGCCCTCCCTCGACGCCCACGCCGACGAGGTCTACCGCGCCGCCTATCCCCGTATCGAGCGCAAGGTCACCACGCACTACGCCCGCTACCCGCAGGACGTCGAACGCGCCCGCCGCATCGCCGACCACCTCCTCACCCACGAGGTGACCCTGCCGAACGGCTACCGCCTCACCGTCGAGGCCTGCCAATCCCTCGGCATCGTCCTCGGCGGCAGCGAGGGCAGCCACCGCCTGCACTACCTGCTGGAAGACGCCTTCGTCCGCGCTCCGCACGGCCCGGTCCTCTCCGACGCCTTCCAGGAGGAGGTCCAGGGCCTTCTGTCGTACGCGAGCCATCCGCTGTACGCCCTCGTCCACGAGGCGATCTACGGCCAGGACGAGCGCCCCACCGCCTGGGCGGCCGAACGAGTCCGCGCCGAGTTCCCCCAGTTCGACGCGGCCAAGACGCTCGCCGGTGACAGCCCGCTGCTGTTCACGGGCGAGTCGGTCCACCCCTGGATGTTCGACTGCGACCCGGCCCTGCGCCCCCTGCGCGAAACGGCTGAATTCCTCGCCGCCCGCACCGACTGGCCGCCCCTCTACGACCCCGCGCGCCTCGCCGCCAACGAGGTTCCCGTCGCGGCGGCCGTTTATCACGACGACATGTACGTCGACACGGCCCACGCTCTGGAGACGGCCCGCACCATCCGCGGCCTGCGCACCTGGGTGACCGACGAGTTCGAGCACGACGGTGTGCGGGCCGGCGGACCCCGGGTGCTGGACCGGCTGCTCGCCCTCGCCCGTGACGAGGCGTGATGTCACCGTCACGGGCTAGTCTGCGGTCATGACCGAGCCGCGGACCACCCAGCTCCAGCCCATGCCTGTCGACTGGCGGCGCGCCCTCGCCGTCGTCGCACACCCGGACGACCTGGAGTACGGCTGCTCGGCGGCCGTCGCCACCTGGACCGACGAGGGCCGAGAGGTCGCCTATGTGCTGGCGACGCGCGGCGAGGCGGGCATCGACACACTGGAGCCCGCCAAGTGCGCACCAGTGCGTGAGCGGGAACAGCGGGCGAGCGCGGCCGTGGTCGGGGTGTCGGAGGTGGAGTTCCTCGACCACAGGGACGGAGTCGTCGAGTACGGCCCCGCCCTGCGCCGGGACATCGCCGCCGCGATCCGCCGCTACCGGCCCGAGCTGGTCATCACCCTCAACCACCGGGACACCTGGGGTGGCGTCGCATGGAACACGCCGGACCACGTGGCCGTCGGGCGCGCCACGCTCGACGCGGCGGGTGACGCCGGCAACCGGTGGATCTTCCCCGAGCTCGTCGAGCAGGGCCTGGAACCCTGGAACGGCGTTCGCTGGGTCGCCATCGCCGGCTCCTCCTCGCCCACACACGCGGCGGACGCGTCGGCCGGCCTTGAGCGCGCGGTGCGCTCGCTGCTCGAACACCGCTCCTACATCGAGGCACTGACCGACGAGGACCCGGAGACGTACGTCCGCCGATTCCTCACCGCGAACGCCGAGCGGATGGCCGAGCAGTTCGGGGGCAGGCCGGCCGTGGCCTTCGAGGTGTTCAGCCGCTAGCACGACATGCCCCGCGGATTGTTCCGGCATAAGGTTCATTTCATTGCCCGGATGCCGTGAAAGGACATGGCCCGATGAACACGAGGCCTTCTCGCCGCACAGGCCGAGCGGTGCGGCCTCGGCCGGCCGTCGCCTCGCTGGCCCTCGCCGCGGCCATGGCGAGCACCCTCACTCTGGTGTCATGCAGCTCGGACGACGGCGGCGGCAGTTCCAGCACACCCTCCACCGGACGGCCCACCGCTCCGGACACGGCATCCTTTTCGGGTACGGCACCCTCGGCGCTGGCGTCGGCGGCCGCATCGGCGCGTGCCAGGGCCTCCGCGGCAGCGGCGTCGGCCTCCGCCGCCGCCTCGTCCTTCGAAGCCTCCGTGTCGGCCGAGGTGGAGCGCGCCAACAGGGCCGCCGAGAACGAACTGAAGAACGTCAAGGGGCAGGGCAACGCGATGTCCGACGTCTCCATGATCGGCAAGCCGCGCTCCCAGACCGGCGGACTGCTCGCCGTCCTGGTCACCATCACCAATCAGACCGACAAGAAGGCGTCCTACGCCGTCCAGGTCGACTTCGAGGACTCTTCCGGCAAGGTGGTGGAGACCCGGTACGTCGGCGCCGAGGACCTCGCCCCCGGCGAGAAGGCCCACCCGATCGCCATCAGCCGCAAGCCCCCCGAGCCCGTACTCACCCCGAACCTCGCCAAGGCGCAACGGTATTGACCCGGCGGCTCTTCGGGCCCGTCGGCGGCCGGGGATCAGGCGGCGACGGCCAGCGGGCCCAGGGCGCGGTGCGGGTTCACGACGCGACCGTCCGGCAGCAGTTCACCGGAGTCGTCGAACACGATCGTCCCGTTGCACAGCAGGCTCCAGCCCTGTTCGGGGTGGGCCGACACGATCACTGCCAGATGGTGTTCCGGGCTGTCTGCGGTGGGGCACGAAGGCCGGTGACTGCACATGATCTGTCTCCTCGATCCGTCCGGGCTCCCGCCTTAAGTGGGGCTTGTATCTGTGGTACCCGAGCTTGTTTTCCGTTGAATGAGCAGACCCCCACACGGCCGGAAACTCATCGGTGAGGTTTGGTTCCGTGGCCGTAGATGTCAGACCCGCGTGGGAGCGTGAGGACAGGGACGAGCAAAGGGGGGCGGCGACATGGGCGACGTCGACGCGCAGTTCCTGCGCGGCCTGTTCGACGAGGAGGGCAGCCTGTACACCCGGGGCCGGACGGCGCTGTACCGGCTGCACGGTATCGAGGGGCTTCTCTACGTCGGGATCTCGGTCTCGCCCCTGACGCGCGTGCGGACGCATCTGCGGGAGCAGCCGTGGGGGCCCAGCGTCATCGCGATACGGATCGACTATCCGGATGACCCCGAGGCCGCCGAACGGGAGGCCGTCTTCACCGAGCGCCCCAAGTACAACGTGGTCTTCAACGGCCGCAACCCATCCCCGCCCCCGGACCCCGCCTCCCGGCTCCGGACCGAACTCGCCGTGGAACGGCGGCGATTGGAGCAGTTCGAGGCCGCGGTCCCCGTGTCGCCGACCCATCTGCGCCTCATCGAGCGCGGGATCAGGGCGAAGCGGGCCAGGATCGCGAAGCTGACCGAGGAGGTCAGGGGGGTCGAGGCGCTGCCCGCGCGGACGGCTGAACCGGACCTGGATCCGGATCCGGGCGCGCCGCGCCCAGTTCCGCGCCGCTCTCCCTGAGTACCGCTGCCGCGACTCCGCGACCCACCTGCGCGAGGCCGATGAGCAGGTCGGCGCAGTCGATGAGCTCGGAGCCGGTCTGCGCGGCGCGCGCCTCGGCGAGCGCGATCGCCTTGCGGGAGTAGGGAGTCCACGCGATCCGCTCGGCCGCCCGGGAGGCGCCCATGCCGAACCGGTCGCCGACGGCGCGGTGCACGGCATCGGGCGAGACACCCGATGCCCGCAGCAGACGGGTGGCGCTGTTGTCCCGCACGGTCAGCCCCCACAACAGGTGCTCCGTGCCGATGTAGTTGTTGTGGTGTCGCACGGCGGCCTCCTTGACGTGGGCCATGGCCTGCCGCAGGTCCTCGGTCATCGTCTCGGGGGCGTAGCGCTTGTGGGGTGCCTGGAAGCGCTGCTGCACCGCCTGCCGGGTCACGCCCAGAGCGGCACCGACGTCCGTCCACGAGGAGCCGTGCATCCGGCAGTGCTCGACGTAGTCCTCGACCAGATCGTCGGCCAGGGCCTGGAGGCGTCCCGATATCCGGGAGGCGACGGTCAACAGGGCCAGCCAGTCGGGCTGTTCATCCTCGCCGCCGGGGCGGTGGGCGGTGGCACAGGTGCGGTCCACTTCGGCGATGAGTTCATCCAGATCGGGAAGCGTCATGAGGCAAGTGCACGTTGACAAAATGGATTTGTCAACGTGCACTTGCCTCATGGGAGTTGAGAAGAACCCGGCACACGAGGAGGAGCAGCCGCTGTCGGGTGGCAACGTCAGTGCCGGCGTCGTCCGCGTCGGCGACACGGTCCGGCGGCCCGCGGGTCCCTGGACACCGGCGGTGCACGCGCTGCTCACCCATCTGCACGAGGCCGGCTTCCGTGCCGCCCCCCGCCCTCTGGGGATCGACGAGCAGGGCCGCGAGGTGCTGACCTTCATGCCGGGCGAGGTGATCTGGCCGGACCGGTTCGCCGTGGTGGAACCCCGAAAGCAGCTGGCCCGAGTGGCCCGTCTGGTCCGGGATCTCCACGATGCCGTACGGGACTTCACTCCGCCGTCGGACGCGTGCTGGCAGGTGCTCGTTCCCGCGGAGGGAGCCGACATCATCGCCCATCAGGACCTGGCGCCGTGGAACCTCGTGGTCGCGGAGGGGGACGAGTTGTCCCTGATCGACTGGGACACCGCTGCCCCCGGCTCCCGCCTGTGGGACGTCGCCTACGCCATCCGCGGCTTCGTGCCGCTGTCCGCGCACCCCGACTGGCAGTGCCCCGACGCCGCTGACCGGTTGCGCGTCTTCGCGGACGCGTACGGGTTGGACGAGACCGAGCGCCGTGCCCTCGTGCCGATGCTGGGCCGTCGCACCCGCGCCATGCACGACTTCCTGCGCGACCGGTCCGCCCTGGGCGTTCAGCCCTGGTCGACCCTGTGGGCCCAGGGCCACGGCGACGCCTGGCGAGGTGACGCCGAGTACATCGAGCAGCGGGAAGACCAGTGGGAGCGGGCCCTCCTCTCGGCCTGAACACGGTACGCCGGTGATCCCCGCAGGACAGGCGGTCTGCCGTACCTCGATAGGCTGGGCCGCATGCCAGATCACATAGCCGACCGTGCCGGCCTGCGCGGCGACTGCGAGAGCTGCTTCGGGCTGTGCTGTGTCGCCCTGCCCTTCCAGGCCTCCGCCGACTTCGCGATCGACAAGCAGGCCGGCAAGCCCTGCCCGAACCTGCGGGAGGACCACCGCTGCGGCATCCACGCCCGCCTGCGGGACAAGGGCTTCACCGGCTGCACGGTCTACGACTGCTTCGGCGCGGGACAGAAGGTCTCGCAGGTCACCTTCGGCGGGCAGGACTGGCGCATGGGCCCGGCGCAGGACGCCCGGCGCATGTTCGACGTCTTCCCGGTCGTACGGCAGCTGCACGAACTGCTCTGGTATCTCACCGAGGCACTCGCCCTGTCCCCGGCCCGCCCGGTCCACGACGATCTGCGCCGCGCCCTGGAGAAGACCGAGGACATCACCCGTGGAACTCATGAACAGCTGGCCGCGCTGGACGTGCGCGCGCACCGTCAGGAGGTCAACGTGCTCCTGCTGAAGACCAGCGAGCTGGTGCGGTCGGGCACCCGCGGCCGCAGGAAGGACCGCCGCGGTGCCGATCTGATGGGCGCCCGCCTCAAGGGAGCCGACCTGCGCGGTGCGAACCTGCGCGGCGCCTATCTCATAGCCGCCGACCTGACCGGCGCCGACCTGCGCGACGCGGACATGATCGGTGCGGACCTGCGCGACGCCGATCTCACCGATGCCGACCTGACCGGCGCCTTCTTCCTCACCCAGCCCCAGCTCAACGCCGCCCGCGGCAGTGCTGGCACCCGGCTGCCGGACTCATTCACCCGCCCGTTGCACTGGACAGCGCGGACCTGAGGGAGCCTCGTCGACGGTCGCCGCGGGGGCGGCCACGCCGTCGGCGCCGGCCGGGACCGGGCGCCGCTCCAGGTGCAGCCGCAGTCCCTCGGGCATCAGCGTGAGCCGCTCGGTGACCCGCAGGCGGTAGTCCGGATCGGGCCGCAGATCGTAGCGGCGCAACAGCAGTCCCAGCACCAGCGTGGCCTCGTGCAGGGCGAACTGCCGTCCGATGCACGCCCGCGCCCCCGTCCCGAACGGCTTGAAGGTGTGCGGCGCGCGGGCCCGTACGGCCTTCGGATCGAAGCGGTCCGGGTCGAACCGCTCGGCGTCGCTGCCCCACACCTCGGGGTCGCGGTGCAGCATCATCGTCAGGACCAGCGCCCACGCACCGCGCTTCATCGGATGGTCCCCGGCCAGCACGGTGTCCTCGCGGGCCTCCCGCGCGAAGGCCGGCGCCGTCGGCCACAGCCGCAGCGACTCGTCCAGGACCCGGCGCACGTACCGCAGCTTGGCCACCTGGTCGTAGCCGGGCACCGCGGTGTCGCCCCAGACGGCGTCCACCTCGGCCCTGGCACGGGCGGCGATCTCGGGATGCCGGGAGAGGTAGTGCAGGGCGAAGGAGAGCGCGCCCGAGGTCGTCTCGTGCCCGGCCACCAGGAAGGTGATGACCTGGCGGCGCACGTTCTCGGCCGACAGCCGCTCCCCGGTCCGCGGGTGGGTGGTCTCCAGCATCCGGTCCAGCAGATCCCCGTCCCCGCCCCCGTCCGCGGCCCGGCGCGCCAGGACCAGGTCGTCGACCGTGCGGTTGAGACAGGTCATGTCGGCCTCGTTGCGGCGAGAGGCCCGGCGCAGCAGATACGGGGCCAGCGGCGACGGCACCGTGTTCAGGCGCTGGGCGTACGACAGGGTGCCCACCATCGCGGACACGAACGGATGCGGCCGGGAGCGCTCGAAGGAACCGAAGTCGTGCCCGAATCCGGTGCGCGCGATCGTCTCCAGCGTCAGCTTGGTCATGTCGCCGGGCACGTCCACCGCCCGGCCCGCACTCAGCTCGCGGTCCCAGTGGTCGGTGAGCCGCTCGGCCACCGCCAGCATCATCGGGTGGTAGCCCTCCATGGCCTCCCGGCTGAAACCCGGGGCCAGGACGTCGTGCGCCAGCTGCCAGTTGGGCTCGTGGTTGTACGCCGTGAACAGCGCGTCCCCGACGACCGGCCGCAGATTGGCGACCCCGAGACCGACGTGCTTGGCGAAGCGCGACTCGTCCGCCAGGTCGGCCGCCGGCCCGGCGCCCCACACGAACACGAACTCCTTGCCGAACGCCTTGCGCCGGAAGACCGGCCCCAGCTGCAGGGCGTGGCGCATGGAGTCCTGGACGGGAGTGCGCCGGTCGGCACCGATCACATCGCCGAGGAGGGGGAGCCGGTGCGGGGGATGCGGGATGCGGTGCAGCTCGGGCCAGCCCAGCTCGGCGCCCCGGAAGCCTTTGGGAAGCGCGGCCTCCGTCGCCGGTCCGGCCCCTGACGTCGTCTGCGCCATGACGCGATCTCCCTTGAATCAGCGGCAGGTTGAGCTGTCGTACAGCTGTTGTACGTGGGTTCAATAGCGATCCCCAGTCTGGTCCCGTCGTTGAACCGACGTCAAGTAAAGTGCTGGGATGGCCGCGAACCAGGGCGGGCGCACACGGCGTCGGCTCAGCACCGAGGAGCGCAGGGAGCAGTTGCTGTCGGTGGGGGCCCGGCTGTTCTCGGAGAGTCCCTACGACGAGGTGTGGATCGAGCAGGTCGCCGAGATCGCCGGTGTCTCACGCGGGCTGCTGTACCACTACTTCCCGACCAAGCGGGACTTCTTCGCGGCGGTCGTAGAGCGCGAGAGCGGGCGGATGCTGCGAATGACGGCGGCTGTGCCCGGGGTCCCGGCGCGGGAGCAACTGGCCGCCGGTCTCGACACCTTCCTGGAGTACGTCCACGCCCACGCGCACGGCTTCCGCGCCTTCCACCGCGCGGACGCGGCGGGGGACCAGGCCGTCCGCAGGGTCTACCAGTTGGCGGTGGCCGCGCAGGAACGACAGATCCTGGCGACCCTCGCCGCCGATCCCGAACTGGGCCTTCTCGCACAGCAGCGCCCCGACCTCCGGCTGGCCGTCCGCGGCTGGCTGGCCTTCACCACGGCCGTCTGTCTGGAGTGGCTGCGGGGTTCGGACCTGACCCGGGAGCAGGTGCGCGATCTGTGCGCCCGGACGCTGCTGGGTGCCATCGCGCCCTGAGGCGTGCTTGTTTCCGCGACCCCATGGTTGGCGTCCACCCCGATCTTCGGTAGGTTAGGCAAGGCTTACCTAAGGAGGTTTGGGATGGGTGACAGCCCCAGCGGGACGGTCGTGCCTGCCGCGGCCGAACGGGCCCGCTCGGTGCTCGCCGCCGCATGGTCCTGCGCGGTGACCGGGGACGGCGGCCGCGAGGAGTTCGTCGGTGCGCACAGCGTGGACGAGGAGGGCCGGGTTCTGTTGCGCGTGCCCGAGGACAGCGCCCTGCTCGCGGCCGCGATCTGTGCGCCCCGCGGAGAGCCGCACGCCGTGCTGGAGTTCGCCGACGTGGCACCCGTCCCGGTTCGGAGCCGGATCCGGGCCCGGTTGTGGCTGGCGGGGTACTTCATCCCTGAGGAGGGCCATCTGGCGTTGCGGGCCACCAGGATCGTGCTGTGGCAGTCGTCCGGCGCGGTGGTCGTCGACCTCGACGAGTTCGCCGCGGCCGAGCCCGACCCGCTGGCCCTCGCCGAGGCCCATCTGCTGACCCATCTCGCCGACTGCCACGCCGACGCCGTCGAACGACTCACCCGGCTCGTCGACCATGCCGGCCTGCACGGCGCGGTCCGCGTCCAGCCCCTCGCCGTCGACCGGCACGGACTGACGCTGCGCATCGAGCGCAACCGCGCCCACGGCGACGTACGACTGCCGTTCCACGCTCCCGCCGACGACGTCGGCCGGCTCACCGAGCGCATGCACGTCCTGCTCGCGCAGGCCGGCGCCGCTTCCTGTCCGCGCGCCCTACAGCGGCAGCGCGCAGACGGCGACGGGTGAGGCGAACGGCTTGCCCGCGAGCCGCAGTTCACCACTCTTGCCGTCCACGTGGAAGACGCTGACAGTGCCGGACTTCTGGTTCGCCGCGAACAGCAGCGTGCCGTCCGGCGAGAAGGCGATCTGGCGGGGGAAGTCGCCGGACACCGGCACCGTGTCGAGCAGCCGAAGTTTCGCGCCGTCCGCCTCGACGGCGTAGCGGGCGAGGCTGTTGTGGCCGCGGTTGGCGAGATAGGCGTAGGAGCCGTTCGCCGTCACCAGGATCTGCGCCGGGTAGTTGGTGCCCGAGCCGGAGCCCGTCGACTGCGGCTCGCCGATCGTCAGACGGCCGGTGGAGGCCTCGTACGCGCAGACCGCGACCGTGTCGTCCACCTCGTTGGCCAGATAGGCGTGCCGGCCGCCGGGGTGGAACGTGAGGTGGCGCGGGCCGGCGCCCGGCCGGGTGTGCGCCTGCGCGACCTCGGTGAGGGTGCCACGGCGCTCGTCGAGCCGGTACGTGTAGACGGTGTCCGTGCCCAGGTCCACGGCGAGCACATGGCCGCCGTCCGGGCTGGTGATGAACTGGTGGGCGTGCGGCCCCTGTTGACCGGGGCCGGGCGACGGAGTCGAGTGCGTCACCACGTCCGTGCGCTCGCCCGGCGCGCCCGAGCCGTCGATCGGATGCACGGCCACACTGCCCGACGTGTAGTTGGCGCTCAGCAGCCAGCGGCCGCTCGGATGCACGGAGAGATGGCAGGGACCCGCCCCTCCGGTGCTGCGGGCGCCCAGAATCCTGCGGTCGGCGAGACGTACGCCGGTCACGGCGCCGTTGTCCTGCTCGTTCACCGCGTACACCGTGCCGCCGTTCGGATGGATAGCGAGGTACGACGGGTTGGCTACGCCGGTGAGGGTGCCGGTGCCGGTGACACGTCCGGTCGCTGAGTCGTAGGTGGCGAGGCCGATGCCCGTGCCGCCGCCCTCGACGGTGGTGTAGGTGCCGAGGTAGAGCGGGCGGGGCCCGGAGGAAGGCTTCGCCGACGGGCGGGGTGCGGACCGCCCGGCGGACGGTTGTCCGGTATCGGCCGCCGCGAGCTCGGGGGCCGTGGGAGCGGACGCGGACCTGGGTGGCGCGGGTGCCGGCAGTGCCGTCACCGCGGCCGCTCCCGCGAGCGTGCCGACGAAGCGGCGCCTGCTCAGGCCGCCGCCCGTCGCGCCTGCCCCACTGCCCATGTCCGCACCTCCGGTAGTCGCTCGCCGCGCTCGTGACAAGCCACCATGACGCGCGCCGCCGCTCCACGCAAGACCGGCAACGGGCGTTGCGCAGGGTGCAATGGGTGACCACCCCGCCCACCCCGCCCACCGAGACCAGGACCGGCACCACGACGAGGGCGAGCGGACCGGGCATCGCGGATGCCCGAGGAGCCCTCGTCGCTGACCGGCCTGGCGGCGGTGGCGGAGAGGGAGATCCGGGCCAGGCCTGGCGCGACTGCCGAGCAACGTGGCCGACGGCCGGTCAGCCGGGTGCGCTCGACGGCCGCTCAGCCCGACGTGCTCGGAGGCGTTGTTCGGGGTCTCGGCTTGCCGGCCGTCGTCCTCGAACGGTTACCAGCGTCCGTCCGCCGGTTTGCAGCCGTCGTCGCGGCCGGTTACCAGTCGCCGTCCTCGACCGCCTTGCCCGGCGCGTCCTTCAGCGGCTTCACCTGGTGGGGCGCGGGATTCTGCCACGGTTCGTGGTCGTCGCCGAGCCAGTCGCCGACCGGCTGTACGCCCTCCAGTGCCTCCGTGGGCGCGAGGTCCTCGGCCTCCTGGTCGAAGTAGTCGTACCAGGGCAGTCCGGCCCGGGTGTACGCCGCGCGGTCCACGGGCGACGGAGGGGGAGCCTCGCCGGTGATGCGGCGCCACTCCGGAGGCGTCACCAGGTGCACGAAGACCCGCCCGGCCGGCTGCTCGGCCCAGTCCTTGAGTGGCCGGTCGTCCCGGTAGACCTCCTGGCGCATCGAACCGCCGACACCGAGACCCATGGCCGCCGCGGGCCGCGGACGACCCGCAGGAGCGGCCCCTGGCGCCGGCCCCGGCGCGGGCGCCGCCATCGGCATCGCCGCGCCGTAGCCCCCGCCCGTGAAGCTCATCCGCTGCAGTTCCGAGCGGCGCCGTTCCTCCTCCCGCCACTCGGCCAGCCTCGGCTCGACGAGTGGGAAGGACTGCAGCTGTACGCCGCCCCAGGTCTCCTCGCCGGTGACCTGGCCCTCGACGGTCGCCCCCAGGCCCAGCGGCACCGCCACGAACTGGCGGACCGTGCCCTTTCCCGAGTTGATTCCGTCGAGCCAGGGCTGGCGTGGCAGTACGAGGTAGTTCTGAGGCTCACGGGAGAGGCGGTCGCTCCACTTCCGGCCCGAGACCGCGCACACCTTGCCCACGCCGACCTGCAGCGCGGCCGGTTCCGCCGTGCCCGCGAAGCTCAGCCACATCGCCTCGCGCAGATACACCGGCAGCATCACACCGCCCCGCGCACGCCATTGCTCGGGCACCGTGTCCGGGTAGTCGGTGACCCGGCGGACCGGGAACTCGCCCAGACCCGGCGGCAGCGGATGCGTCCCCGTCTCGGGCAGCCGCAGTGTACGCACGAACCGCACCGCCACCCCGCCCGGCAACCGCAGTGTGTTCCCGTCGATCCGCACAGTCGAGTCGGTCATCCCCGCCCCCTTCATCCCAGCCCGCCCCTTCGCCTCCGGTGCCGGAAACGTACGCCGCCCCGGCCCCCTCGTCACTTGGAACGACGGGCGGCGTCGCCGCGGTTCCGGCGCAGCACGTCCGGGACGCGCAACCGTTCGGAGTCGCGCAGCCCCTCCCGCAGCCTGGTCAGCCGCGGCATGCGCTCGCGCTGCTCGCGGGACGTGCGGTCCAGCTCCTCGAAGAGGCGCCGCGAGCGGTGCTCGGTGTCCATCTCGTCGAGGATGCGGTTGACCTCGGTCAGCACGGCCCCGTACAGCTGCCAGGTACGGGCGTCCCGCTGTACGTCCTCCAGGAGCAGCTGAGCCAGTTTGTCGCGGGTGGCCGCGGCCTGCCGCAGCTCGGCCGCCAGCCGGGACTCCGCGGACTCGGCGCTCGCACTGACATGGCTGGTGACCAGCACCGCGAAGCTGACCACGGCGTCGGCGATCTCGGAAAGCAACCGTTCCACGGCGGCACCCGTCTCGGGCGCGAACAGCCGCTCGGGCTCACGTTCCTTGGCGAGGTCGGTGAAGGTCCGCGCCAGCACCCGCAGCACGACCGTGCAGATCTCCAGCGTGTCCAGCCCCGTACGCAGCACCACCCGGTGCAGCAGGCCCTCACTCACGCGGGGATTGAGCCGAAGGCTGTCCTCGGCCTGTCTGAGCGCCGCGTCCACCTCGACGATGTCGTGGTCGAGCCTGCGTGCCTCGTGCAGCCGCTCCGTCGCCCGCTCGACCGGCGTGCGGCCTGCCGCCTCCTCGCCCATGCGCAGCATCAGCTGCCGCACCCGGCGGGCCAGCCCCTCGATCGACTCGCCCGCCTCGTCCACCCAGACGGGCGGCGCGAGCAGCAGATTGCAGCCGAACCCGACGACCGCGCCGATCAGCGTCTCCACGATCCGCGCCCAGGCCGTGTCCCCGACGGTCGTGACCCCGAGCACCAGCATCGCGCTGATCGCCACCTCGGGCACGTACTCGTTGACCCGCACCAGACGCCCGACCACCAGCGAGGCCACGATCAGCAGGGCCAGACTCCACCAGGTCAGACCGACCAGCATGCTGAAGGCGATGGCGACCAGGACGCCCGCCACCACGGCGTTCACCCGCCGGATCCCGTTGGTGAGCGTGGCGTACAGCGTGACCTGGACGACCAGCAGAGCGGTCAGCGGCGCGGTGAGCGGCGCGGATTCGGGGCTGAGGCGCAGCGCGACGACGTAGGCCACCGTCGCGGCGACCGCCGACCGCAGTGTCTGTACGACCACCGGGTCCCGGCGTCGTTTCACCTGGAGCGCCAGGGACGCCGTCCACTCACTTATCACTCGCATGCGCGGGGCGTACTCCTTCCAGGACGCGGCCGGTGTGGCCCGAACTGCCATTGAGGACCGTAACTGTCCGCAAGGAAGCCTAGATTGTTGGTGTGGGTCAAAGGGTGACAGGAGAGGAACAATGATGGAGAACTCCCAGGGCATCGAGGTTCTCACGCGTGCGCACCACTATCTCGCCGAGGTGGTCGCCGCGGTGCCGCACGGGGCGTGGGGAGCGCCGACGCCGTGCAGCGCGTGGACGGTCCGGCAGGTCCTCAACCACGCCCGGATCGACCAGCAGGGCTACGGGTTCGCGATCACCGGCGGCCGCCCGGACTCCGACCCCTTCCACCCGGACGACGCCCTCGACGGGGATCCGGTGGCGGAGCTCGACAAGGTGCTGCGCACGGTGGCGGACGCGTATACCGGCCTGCCCGCCGACGCCGAGCAGGTGCCGACGCCGCTCGGCCCGCTGCCCCTGCCGTTCGCCGCCGCGGCAGCCGCCATGGACGCGGCCGTGCACGCCTGGGACATCGCGGTCGCGACCGGCCAGGACCGACCGCTGTCCGGGGAACTGGCCGAGGGGATCTGGCCGGTGGCGGAGCGGCTCGTCGACCATCTCCGCGACTCCTACCGGGTGTTCGCGCCCGCGCTGGAGCCGGCACAGGGCTACGACAGGGCCGAGGCGTTGCTCGCCTTCCTGGGCCGCGACCCGCACTGGACCCCGGCGGGCGTCTGACGCCCGTGGCGCAGGGCGACGGTGACGACGGTCTGCAGACACAGCCCGATCAACCCGTTCGCCACCGCCGAGAACTGGCTGACGGCGAAGCCGAAGAGCTGCCCGGCCGCCACGTCCCGGCCGAACTCGCTCCCGTTCAGGACGTCCTGATGCATCGTCACCGGGTGGTGGCCGCCCGGCTCCGTGACCGGTAGGTTCGGGCCGGCGACAAAGGAGTTGCGGAGGCGCTGCCCGGTGAGCGATCTCCTGGGGGAGGTCACGAGGTCCTTCAGGGGCCCGCGCCCGCCGGACACCAAGAATCCCGTGGAGGGAAGCCAGTGGATTTCGTAAACGCCCGGACGCCCTGGGCACGGGCGGCGCTGCGTCACGTCGCCGCCCGCTCCACGGGCCCGGCCGTCGGCCAGGACCTTCGGATCACGCTGAACTTCCATCCCGACCGGCTCATCGGCGGGCTGCCCATCCTCCGGGCACTGGCCCAGGACGGTGCCTACCACTCCCAGTTCGTCACCGGCACCAGCAACGGCGGCCTCACCGCACACCCCGGCGGCGATCGCCATCGCTGGGAGACCCGGATCTTCGGCGGTGCCTACGACGCCGCGGACCCGCACGACCGGCCCGTGTACGGCGCGCTGAACTTCCGGCGCCAAGTGGTCGGCGCGGCACCGAGGTTCGGCTCGTCGCACTTCAGGCTCGGCGCGGACGCCGTGGCCCGCGCCACCTTCTGCTATCCGGACAGTGCGGCCGAGCCGACCGACTTCGGGGTCGCCGCGGGCATGTCGCTCATCGCCCTCGCCGAGGCCGACGAGCAGGACGCCCTCAACGACTACGTCGAGGCCCAGGTCCACGGGGGCGTCCTCCTCGCCGCGCACGTGGAGGCGCTCGTCCTGGACGAGAGCTACCGCGGGTCATCGGTCGAGGCCGCCGCCCGTCTCCTGCCCTGCGCCGTCGAGTGGCACCCCGGCTACCGGCTCACCGTGCCGCAGCTGCGGCGCCACGCGGACTACCGGGGCCAGGAGTACGTGGAGCTGGGCGCCCGGATCGCCGAGGACGGCCACCTGGACCCGCGGATCATCGGAGACGCGGTCCGCACCGGCCGGCACGCGCCGCAGGACCTGAAGATGGTGTGGCACACGCTCGCCCGCTTCGGCGCACCCGAGGGAGCGGGCACCGCCTACCTGCCGGGCGGCCACACTCCGGATGTGAGAACTCCGAGCGCGTAGGCCCGGGCGACCAGTTCGGTACGGTTCGACGCGCCCCAGCGTGCCGACAGCCGCCGCAGGTGATAGGTGACTCCGTCCGTGCTGAGGCCGGTCTCCTTGGCGGTCCTGGCCGTGGTGGCACCGGCGGCGAGCAGCGCCAGGATGCGGGCCTCCACCGGTGCGACGGGCGCGGACGCGTCCGGGAGTGGCTCGTCGCGTTCGCCCTGCACCCGCAGCATCACCAGCAGGGCGGGCGTGTCCTCCACGGTGTCGCTCACCGGATCGGCCGTCAGCTCCCCGAACCGCTCGGTGCCGCCCGGCGCCTCCCACCGCACCGACACCTCGTACCGCGACCGGTGTCGCAGCCGCAGCGCCTGCGCGATCCGCTCCACCTGCGTCGTCTCCTGCGGCCGGAACAACTCCAGCACGGCACGGCCGCGCAGCCGCCCCGGGGCCGTACCGCACTCGGCCGCCATCGCGGGATCGGCGAGCAGGACGACTCCGTGCGCATCGCACACGGCGACGGGCACGGCGACCCGGTCGAAGAGCATGAGGGCGCGATTGCGCGACACCACGGCCTCCCGGCTGGCCTCTTCCACCCACCCCTCCTGCCACCCCGCGCGAGGGGAGCTCACTGCGTGCACCACACAATCATGCGGCGCGGGCCGGGGGTGAATTCCCGGGCGGCGGTGACGGGGAGGCCCCGCCCGGTGGCAGACCTGCCCTGACCTCCCCGTACGGCGCCCGCTAGACCGCGAGCCAGACCGCGTGGTCCGGTGCCAGCAGTCCGTCCGGCACGGGCCCGGAGGCCAGCAGAACCGAGGAGTGCTCGGGCAGCCGGTAGGCGTCGGCCGACAGGTTCACCACGCACAGGAAGCCGGGGTCGCGTCCGAAGGCGAGGACGCCGGCGGGGGAGTCGAGCCAGGTCAGGGCGCCGTCTCCGAGGGCGGGATGCTCGCGGCGCAGACGCAGGGCGCTGCGGTACAGCTCCAGCGTCGAGTTCTCCGCGCCGGTCTGCTCGGCCACCCCGAGGCCGGCCCACCCGGCCGGCTGCGGCAGCCAGGGCGCGGCTTCGCTGCCCTCGGCGCTGAAGCCGTACGGCGCGCTCGACCCCGACCACGGGATCGGCACCCGGCAGCCGTCGCGCCCGCGATCGGTGTGCCCGGACCGCTCCCAGACCGGGTCCTGCAGCACCGCCTCGGGCAGGTCCTCGACCTCGGGCAGCCCGAGCTCCTCGCCCTGGTAGACATAGGCGCCGCCGGGCAGGGCGAGCATCAGCAGGGCAGCCGCACGGGCCCGCCGCGTGCCCAGTTCCAGATCCAGCGGGCCCTCGGGCCGGTAGGTCTCGCCCGCCACCCACCGCTTCACCACCTTGCGGCCGTACCGGCTGGGGTGGCGCATCACGTCGTGGTTGGACAGCACCCAGGTGGCCGGCGCGCCCACCGCGCCGAGCATGGCGAGGGAGTCGTCGATGACGGCACGCAGGTCCTGCGCATCCCAACTCGACATCAGGAAGTCGAAGTTGAACGCCGTGTGCAGGCCGTCCTGGCGGACGTACGCGGCGAGTCGCTCCGGGGTGTCCGCCCACGCCTCGGCGACGAACGAGCGGTCACCCGGGAACTCGTCCGCCACCCGGCGCCACGCGCGGTAGATGTCATGCACCTCGTCCCGGTCCCAGTGCGGATGGTCGACGTGCCGGCGGGCCCCCTCGGGCGCCACTTCCGGGCGGGGCGGCAGGTCCGGCAGCTCGGGGTGCTTGATGAGACCGTGCGCGACGTCGATACGGAATCCGTCCACGCCCCGGCTGAACCAGAAGCGCAGGACCGACTCGAACTCCGCCCGTACGTCCGGGTGTTCCCAGTTGAGGTCCGGCTGCTCGGGGGCGAACAGGTGCAGGTACCACTCGCCGTCGGGCAACCGTGTCCAGGCCGGGCCGCCGAAGCAGGACACCCAGTCGTTGGGCGGCTCGGCGCCGTCGGGCCCGCGGCCGGGCCGGAAGACGTAGCGCCTGCGCTCGGGGCTGCCGGGCCCGGCAGCCAGCGCGGCCCGGAACCAGGCGTGCCGGTCGGAGGTGTGGTTGGGTACGATGTCGGGGATGACACGGATCCCGTGCGCGTGCGCCTCCTCGATGAGCTGCTCCGCCTCGGCGACCGTGCCGAACAGCGGGTCGATCTCCCGGAAGTCGGCGACGTCGTAACCGTGGTCGGCCATCGGTGACTTGTACCAGGGATTGATCCAGATCGCGTCCACGCCGAGCCACTTGAGATACGGCAGCCGGGAGCGGATGCCGGCGATGTCGCCGACGCCGTCCCCGTTCCCGTCGGCGAAACTGCGGATGTAGACCTGGTAGATGACGGCGTCGCGCCACCAAGGTGCGGTGCTGGTGGACATGGTGCTGTCTGCTCCTCGGATTGGTGTGGGAATACGTGGGCCGAAAGGGCTGCTTCGCCGCGCCGGCCGTGTCACCGCCCGCACCGTGCCGGTCTTGTCCGCACCGGCGGCATAGGTGACGGGGCCCCGCCCTCGAAGGAGGAGTGCCCGGACGGCCCGCCCCCGCTCGACATCGAGCCGCCGCCCGAGCCGCGCGCGGCCGGCGCTGCGCACAAGGCGCCAGAGCGCCGCAATGCTTCGGTCGTTCCGATCTTCACTGTCGCTCCCGGGTCGAACGGAACCGAGGCAATGGGTGCGCTGTCATGCTGCTTGCAACGATGGTTGCGCCGCGCAGTTCAGAGCATCTGATGACTACCCCCGGGGCAATGATCGAAGCATCCCTCGGCTCAGCGAGACAACGCTTGCAAGCTAGGAGCCAGGCCGAGGACACGTCAATGCGTTACACGCCGGTAATTCGCTGACAGCGCTGTCACCGGACCGTGTGGATGCGTGCACGCTTGTGCTAGCGTCCGCGCATGCCAGCTGCTCGACGGCACCCCACGATGGCCGATGTCGCCGAACGGGCCGGGGTCTCCGCATCCACCGTCTCGCGCACCCTGCGGGGACTGTCGAACGTGTCGCCGGATGTCCGCGTCCGGGTCGAACAGGCCGCGCGCGAGCTGAACTTCGCGATCTCCCGGCACGCGTCGAGCCTGGTGACCGGCAGGACGGGCGTCGTCGCGGTGCTCGTACCCACGCTCAACTCGTGGTTCATGGGCTCGGCCCTGTCCAGCCTGGCCCCGCTGCTGCGGGCGGCGGGCCTGGAGCTGGCCGTCTACGTGATACCCGACCTCGCCGAACGCGCCTCGTTCTTCGAGCAGTTGCCGGCCCGGCGCAACGCCGACGCACTGCTGGTGTTCTCCTTCGACCTCACCGACGAGGAGAGCGCCCGCCTCGACGACCTCGGCATGCCCGTCATCTACGCCAGCCAGCACGCCGACGAGCGGCCGAGCGTGTACGTCGACGACGTGGCCGGGGCACGCCACGGCACCCGGCACCTGCTGAACCTGGGACACCGCCGGATCGCCTTCGTCCAGACGGCCGGCGCCACCGGCTTCTCCTTCAGCTCGCACGAGCGGCTGCTCGGCTACCAGCAGGCACTCACCGAGGCGGACGTTCCCCTCGACGACTCCCTCGTCGTGGCCACCCCGTTCCCCTACAAGCGCGGTGTCACGGAGGCGCTCGGGAAACTGCTCAGCCTGCGCGAGCCGCCCACCGCGCTCTTCGCCGAGCAGGACGAACTCGCCGCCTCCGTCATCTGGACGCTGCGCAAGTCCAGGATCGAGGTCCCCGAGCGGATGTCCGTCCTCGGCTTCGACGACCAGCCGGTCGCCGAGTGGTTCGACCTGTCCACGGTCGCCCAGTCGCCCTCGGACATGGGCCGCATGGTCGGCGAACTGGCCCTGGAACTGATCAACGACCCCGACGCGGACCCCACGCGGCACATCGTCCTGCCGACACATCTCATCCCGCGGGCCACCACCGCTCCCGCCCCCGGACAGCGCACCGACCTCCCGAAACCCGAGTGAGTCGCAGGTCGGGGACTTGCGCAAGCCCCCGCGGGCCTCTTGACTACACGATCGTGTAGTCCCGTGGCGCGGGCGGCCGGGCCCGCTCGACCACCCTTGATCGCAGTACTCCGGAGCGGTACGGCGACCCGGACGCGACCGCCCCGACGACCGCCGAGCGCACCACGTCGTACGAGGTGCGCACCCTCACCGGCGGCCCCCTGGACGCACTCACCGAGCGGCACGGGCTCGTCCCCATGACGGTCACCGAGGCCCACGACCTCACCGCACCCGGCCACCCGCGCCGCAAGCGCTTCGTCCGAGTCGCCCTCCCCGCCGGCACCGCCTACCGCACCGCGGACCACCTCACCGTGCTCCCCGTCAACGCCCCGGCCCTGGTCGACCGCGTCGCCACCGCACTCGGCATCGACCCCGCCACCGTCCTGGACATCCGCGCCACCCGTCCCCGCCGCGACGGCCTCGCGGTCGACCGGCCCCTGACGGCACGCCAACTCCCGGCACACCACGTCGAGTTGCAGGAGCGGCCGACCGCAGCCCAGCTGGCCGCCGCCAACCCCTGCCCGCCCGGGCGGACGGCCCTGGCGGCCCTGACCGGCGACGAACCGCTCACCCTCATCGAGGTCATCGAGGACCACCCCGCCCTGCGCGGCACCCTCGACTGGCCGCAGCTCCTCGACATCCACGGCCGCCCTCGCCAAGGGAGCCGAACTCGCCCCAGCGCTCTGCTACTTCGGCTGCGACGCGCCGGACGCCGACTTCCTGCACGCCGGGGAGCTGCGCGCCGCCGAGGCCGCCGGAGCCGTTTCGCTGCGCCCGGCGTTCAGCACCGCGGGCACGTTCGTCCAGCACCGCGTCGTCGCCGAGGCCGACGAGGTGTGGGAACTGCTCGGTGCGGGGCCCGGGTGTACGTCTGCGGCGACGGTTCGCGAATGGCGCCCGGAGTGCGGGACGCGTTTCGTACGCTGTACCGGGACCGCACGCCGGACGCGGACGGCCCGGCGGCCGATGCCTGGCTGGACGGACTGATCGCGGACGGGCGTTACATCGAGGACGTGTACGCGGCCGGCTGACCGAGGTGAGGGGTGGGCGCACGGTGGTGGACTCCTGGGAAAGAGCCCGACGCATCCTGGAGGGCTCGCAGATACCTCCCGAACGTCTCACGCACCGGCGCCCCCTCAGCGGCGGCACCTACAACGCCGTCGAGGAACTCCGGCTCACCGACGGCAGCCGCTATGTGCTCAAGGTCGCGCCGGACGCTCCGGGACTGCGTTACGAGAGTGGCCTGCTGCTGTCGGAGGCCGAGTTCTACCGTGGCGCCGCCGAGGCCGATGTACCGGCCCCGCGGGTCGTGGCCGTCGGCGGCGGCGACGGCGACGGCGCAGCACGTCATCTGCTGATGACGGCCTGCCCGGGCGAACCATGGGACGACTCGGTCACGGAGGCCGAACAGGTGCCCCTGCGCACGGAGTTGGGTCGGCAGGTGGCCCGCCTGCACCGCGTGAGAGGGCCGGGCTACGGCTATCCCTCCGGGGCGCTCGGCCCGCTCGCCGACGACTGGCGCACCGCGTTCACCGCCATACTTGGCGCCGTACTGGACGACGCGCGCGACTACCGGGCCCGCCTGCCCCGCCCCGCCGACGACGTGGCCCGCACGGTCCGGTCCGCCTACCCCGCGCTCGACGACGTCACCGTCCCGAACCTCGTCCACTTCGACCTGTGGAGGGGCAACATCCTGCTGGACCGCTCGGCGGGGGAGCCCCGCATCGGCGGACTCATCGACGGCGAGCGCATGTTCTGGGGCGACCCGCTGGCCGACTTCGTCTCTCTCGCGCTGCTCGGGGACATCAAGAAGGACGAGGCGTTCCTGGCGGGCTACCGGGAGGCCGGCGGACGCGCCGTGTTCGACACCCCGGCCCTGCTCCGCCTCGCCCTCTACCGCACCTACCTCTACCTGATCATGCTCACCGAGACGATCCCACGGGGGACCGGTGCGGACCACGACCGCTGGGTCCAGGAAGTCGTCGCCCCGGAACTCGTCGCGGCCCTCGACGAGATCGAGGACCTGGGCGCGTCTTAGCTCACATCGTGAACTAAGGGTTGGAGGAATATCGCGCCACGCCCGCACCCGGAGGTATGTTGCAGGTCGAACAGGGTGTGAAGGGGGCCACATGGCTACGGGGCGGAACGGGCGCACGGTACGCGACCTCAGGCGGGCCAACCGCACGGCCGTGCTGCAGCGGCTCTACTTCGACGGCCCCCTCAGCCGCTTCGAGCTCGGCCCGGCGACCGGGCTCAGCTCCGGCTCCGTGAGCAACGTCGTCGCGGACCTGGTCGCGGACGGTCTTCTCGAGGAGGCCGGCAGCGTCGACTCCGACGGCGGCCGCCCCCGCACCCTGCTGCGTGTGGCACCCGCCAGCGGCCACATGATCGGCGTCGACGTCGGCGAGACCCGGGTGCGGATCGAGCTGTTCGACCTGACGCTCACCGAACTCGCCCGCACCGAGCGCCCGTTGGAGACACAGCGCTACGAGGTCGACGTCATCGTCGGCCACATCCGCGACGGCATCGCCGAGGTGCTCATGGGCGCCGGCATCGCCCCCGAGCAGCTCCTCGGAGTCGGCATCGGCGTCCCGGGCATCGTGGAACGCACCCCGGACCGCGGCGCCGTCGTACACGGGCAGACCATCGGCTGGGAAGCCGTCCCCCTGGAAGACCTGCTCCGCTCCACCTCCCAACTCCCCGACACCGTCCCGTACTTCATCGACAACGGCGCGAAGACCCTCGGCCAGGCCGAGATGTGGTTCGGCGGCGGACGCGGCGCGCGCAACGCGGTCGTCGTCCTGTTCGGCTCCGGAGTCGGCGCCTGCCTCGTCACCCCCGAGGTGGAGCACGGCCGGGCCGTCGAGTGGGGGCATCTGACCGTACGGGTCAGGGGGCGCCGCTGCCGGTGCGGTGCGCTCGGCTGCCTGGAGGCGTACGCGGGGGCCGAGTCGCTTCTCGACCGCTGGCGCGAGGAGGGCGGGCGACCGCCGCGGGGCGTCGACGAGGAGACGGCGCTGACGGCGATGCTGGCCGCCGCGTATCCCTCCGGCGTCGAGGCGGCCGATCCGGTGGCGCGGGCGGTGCTGGAGGAGACCACGGAGTATCTGGGCGCGGGGCTGTCCGACCTGATCAACCTCTTCCAGCCCGAACGCATTCTCATCGGGGGCTGGGCGGGGCTTCAGCTCGGTGCGCGGTTCCTGCCCGCCGTGCGCCGGCACGCGACCTCGTACGCCCTGCGGCACCCGGCGGAGAAGGTGACCATCGACCTCGGCCGCCTGGGTCCCGACGCGGTCACCGTCGGTGCCGCGATTCTTCCTCTGGCCGACTTCTTCACCCGTGGCGGGCGTCGCCCGGAGCCGGAGCCCGAGGGGCCGGCTCCCGCCTGGCGGACGGCGTTGGAGGAGCGCGCTCCGCATTAGGGCCTGCTGCGAAAGCGGCGTCGTCGCCCGAAGGGCGGCAGCGGCAGCGGCTGGTGTCACCGTCGGTGCGTGCTCTGGGGGTCCCCCGGCCGGAGGCTGGGGAGTGCCGTCCGGAAGCCCTCGTACTGGGCGTACTCGGGCTTTCGGGCGGTGCGGCGAGTGGGGCACCCCCCACGTCCTTGAGGCAGTGGGGGAGTGTGCCGGGCGTCGCGCGGCAGACGCCGCTTTCGCAGCGGGCCCTAGGCGCATCGCGGAGCCGAGGGTCCGGGCGGTGATGGCAGACCGACGTTTCGCCGCTCTCCGGTGGAGGTACTCGCCCGTCGCTGGACGACGTGAAGGGAGTACGACGTGGCCGATCGGCGTCATACAGGCCAGGACGGCGAGCCCGTGCCGCGGGATCTGCCGGACCAGCAGGTCAGCGAGGGCGAGGATCCACTGGACATACCGAGCCCGAACGCCCAGGAGGACCGGTCCGACGCCGACGTGCCGGACACGGACGAGGCCGGCACCGGCCGCGAGGGCGGCCCCCGCCCCGCCACCGTCCACCCCGAGCATCCCGATCCGGACGAGTCCTCCGCCTGACCGTGACAGGGAGCCATCATGGGTATGGCCGACCGGGTCCGTTCCTGGCCCGTGTACCGACAGCTCACCGGCCCCGACCGTACGGGCCGGGGTGCCGCCGCGAAATCCCCGCACACCGAGAGCCTGCGCCCGCGTACCGACAGCGCGCACCGGGTCGTGCAGTCCATCTGCCCGTACTGCGCGGTCGGCTGCGGCCAGCAGGTCTACGTGCGGGACGAGAAGGTCGTCCAGATCGAGGGCGACCCCGCCTCCCCCATCAGCCGCGGCCGTCTGTGCCCCAAGGGCTCGGCGACCCTCCAGCTGACCACCGGCCCCGCCCGCGAACACCAGGTCCTCTACCGCCGCCCGCACGGCACCGACTGGGAACCGCTCGACCTCGACACGGCCATGGACATGGTCGCCGAGCGGGTGCTCCGCACCCGGCGCGAGACCTGGCAGTGGGAACAGGAGGGCATGCGCACCGCCCGCACCATGGGCATCGCCAGCCTGGGCGGCGCCACCCTCGACAACGAGGAGAACTACCTCATCAAGAAGCTGCTGACCGGCCTCGGCGTGGTCCAGGTGGAGAACCAGGCCCGGGTGTGTCACTCGTCCACCGTCGCGGGCCTTGGCACCTCCTTCGGCCGGGGCGGCGCCACCACGTTCATGCAGGACCTGCAGCACTCCGACTGCATCGTCATCGAGGGCTCCAACTTCGCCGAGTGCCACCCGGTCGGCTTCCAGTGGGTGATGGAGGCCAAGAAGCGCGGCGCCCGCATCATCAGCGTCGACCCGCGCTT
Organism: Streptomyces sp. DF42; assembly: GCF_058267695.1. Lineage (NCBI taxonomy): Bacteria > Bacillati > Actinomycetota > Actinomycetes > Kitasatosporales > Streptomycetaceae > Streptomyces > Streptomyces sp. DF42. Next base: position 9,514,394 of record NZ_CM177859.1, read on the forward strand.
CACCCGCACCAGCGCCCTGGCCGACCTGTTCGTCCCGATCCGCGCGGGCACCGACATCGCCTTCCTCGGCGGCATCATCAACCACGTCCTCACCGAGGAGAAGGACTTCCGCGAGTACGTCCTCAACTACACCAACGCCGCCACCCTGGTGAGCGAGGACTTCCGCGACACCGAGGACCTCGACGGCGTCTTCTCCGGCCTCGACGACGAGAAGGCGCACTACGACCCCGCCAGCTGGCAGTACGAGGGCGTGGAGGTGCAGCAGCCCGCGGGCGAGGCCGACGAACTGTACGAGGACCGCACCCGCAAGGCGGCCGGCGCCGAGGCCCACGGCTCCGGTGGCGCCCGCACCGGACACCGCGCGCCCACCGACGAGACGCTCCAGCACCCGCGGTGCGTCTACCAGGTCCTCAAACGCCACTACGCCCGCTACACGCCCGAACTGGTCGAAGACGTCTGCGGCATTCCCCGCGAGATCTTCCTGCGCGTGTGCGACGAGCTGACCGCGAACTCCGGGCCCGAGCGCACCAGCGCCTTCTGCTACGCCGTCGGCTGGACCCAGCACACCACCGGCGCCCAGTACATCCGCGCCGCCAGCGTCCTCCAGCTCCTGCTCGGCAACATCGGCCGCACCGGCGGCGGCATCCAGGCACTGCGCGGGCACGCCTCCATCCAGGGCTCCAGCGACATCCCCACCCTGTTCAACCTGCTGCCCGGCTACATCCCGATGCCGCACGCCCACGCCGACATGGACCTGGACAACTTCGTCGAGGCGAGCCGCACCGTGAAGGGCTTCTGGTCCCACATGCGGGCGTATGTCGTCAGCCTCCTCAAGGCCTACTACGGCGACGCCGCCACGCCCGACAACGACTTCTGCTTCGACCACCTGCCGCGTCTGACCGGCTCCCACTCCACCTACGACACCGTCATGGCCCAGCTCGACGGCGACTGCAAGGGCTACTTCCTGCTCGGCGAGAACCCGGCCGTCGGGTCCGCCAACACCCGCCTGCAGCGCCTCGGTATGGCCAACCTGGAGTGGCTGGTCGTGCGCGACTTCTCGCTCATCGAATCGGCCACTTGGTGGAAGGACGGCCCCGAGATCGACACCGGCGAGCTGCGCACCGAGGACATCGGCACCGAGGTGTTCTTCTTCCCGGCCGCCGCCCACACCGAGAAGTCGGGCTCCTTCACCAACACCAACCGCTGGGTGCAGTGGCACCACGCCGCCGTCGAACCGCAGGGCGACGCGCGCAGCGACCTGTGGTTCATGTACCACCTGGGCCGCCGCATCAGGGAGAAGCTGGCCGGTTCGAGCGACCCGATGGACCGGCCGGTCCTCGACCTGGCCTGGGACTACCCGGTCAGCGGCGCACTCGACGAGCCGGTCGCCGACGCCGTGCTCGCCGAGATCAGCGGCCACGGCCCCGACGGGCGCCCTCTGGGGGCCTACACCGAGCTGAAGGACGACGGTTCCACCCGCTGCGGCTGCTGGATCTACTGCGGCGTCCACGCGGACGGCGTCAACCAGGCCGCCCGCAAGAAGCCCGAGTGGGAACAGGACTGGGTCGCCGCCGAATGGGCCTGGGCCTGGCCCGCCAACCGGCGCATCCTCTACAACCGGGCCTCCGCCGCTCCCGACGGCACCCCGTGGAGCGAACGCAAGAAGTACGTCTGGTGGGATGCCGAGGCGGGGGAGTGGACCGGCCACGACGTCCCCGACTTCGTGCCCGACCGTGCCCCCGACTACGTACCCGACGAGGACGCCGTCGGAGTCGACGCGCTGCGCGGTGACGACCCGTTCATCATGCAGGCCGACGGCAAGGGCTGGCTGTACACCCCGGCAGGCCTGGAGGACGGGCCGCTGCCCACCCACTACGAGCCGCAGGACTCCCCGTTCGCCAACGCCCTGCACCCCTCGACCCCGCGCAACCCGGTACGCCACCTGCTGCCCCGCGAGGGCAACCGCTACCACCCCAGCGGCGACGAGAAGGGCGCCGACGTCTTTCCGTACGTCGTCACCACGCACCGGCTGACCGAGCACTTCACGGCGGGCGGAATGACCCGCTGGTCCACCTATCTCTCCGAGCTGCAACCGGAGTTCTTCTGCGAGGTCTCACCCGCCCTGGCCCGCGAGCGGGGTCTGGAGAACGGCGGCTGGGCGACGATCGTCACCGCCCGCAACGCGGTCGAGGCGCGCGTCCTGGTGACCGAGCGCGTCCGGCCCCTGCGGGTGCGGGGCCGCGTGGTCCATCAGATCGGCCTGCCCTTCCACTGGGGCCCGAACGGTGTCGCGAAGGGTGACGCCGCCAACGAGCTGACGGCCATCGCCCTCGACCCCAACGCCCAGATCCAGGAGGACAAGGCCCTGACCGCCGACATCCGTCCCGGACGACGCCCGCGCGGACCCGACCTGCCCAAACTGGTCGCCGACTACCGCAAGCGGGCCGGCATCACGCCGGCCACCGGGACGGAGGTGCACAAGTGAGCGAGGAACGCGTCGGCTTCTTCACCGACACCTCCGTCTGCATCGGCTGCAAGGCATGCGAGGTCGCCTGCAAGGAGTGGAACGCCATCCCGGAGGACGGCTTTTCCCTGAGCGCCATGTCCTACGACAACACACAGGCGCTCGGCGCCTCCACCTGGCGGCACGTGGCCTTCATCGAGCAGCCCCGGCCGGAAGGGCGCACCCAACTCCCGCTGGCCGAAGGGGATATGGGTGACGGAGACATGCGTTGGCTGATGTCCTCGGACGTGTGCAAGCACTGCACCCACGCCGCCTGTCTCGACGTCTGCCCCACCGGCTCGCTGTTCCGCACCGAGTTCGGCACCGTCGTCGTCCAGGAGGACATCTGCAACGGCTGCGGCTACTGCGTCCCCGCCTGCCCGTACGGCGTCATCGAGCAACGCCCGCAGGACGGGCGGGCGTTCAAGTGCACCATGTGCTACGACCGCCTCGGCGCGGGACAGGAACCGGCCTGCGCCAAGGCGTGCCCCACCGAGTCCATCCAGTTCGGCCCGCTGGACGAACTGCGCGAGCGGGCCGCACTGCGGGTGGACCAGCTGCACGACGACGGAGTCACCGAGGCCCACCTCTACGGCGACGACCCCGGCGACGGTGTGGGCGGCGACGGCGCCTTCTTCCTGCTGCTGGACCGGCCCGAGGTGTACGGGCTGCCGCCGGACCCCGTCGTCACCACCCGCGATCTGCCGGCCATGTGGAAACACGCGGGCGCCGCGGCCCTGTCCCTGCTCGGCGGCCTGGCGGCCTGCTTCGCCGTCACGGGAAAGGCGGGAGGTGGCCGGCGATGACCGTGAGCGAGCCGAGGAGCGGGCGCAGGCGACGCGGGCGTGGCGAACAACCCGTCGTCCCCCGTGCGGAGTTCGCGTCCTATTACGGCCGTCCGGTCATCAAGGCACCGTCCTGGGCCGCGCTGGACGTCGGCGGGTATCTCTTCCTCGGCGGACTCGCGGGTGCCGGGTCGGTCCTCGCGGCAGGCGCCCACCTGACCGGCCGCACGACGACCGCCACGGCACTGAAGGTGTCCTCGCTCACCGCCGTGTCCCTGTCGACCGCCGCGCTGATCCACGACCTCGGCCGGCCGAGCCGGTTCGCCAACATGCTGCGGGTGTTCAAGCCGACCTCACCCATGAGCATGGGCTCCTGGCTGCTGTCGGCGTACGCACCGGCAGCGGGAGCGGCCGCCGCGAGCGCGGTGACCGGCCGGCTGCCGCGACTCGGGGGCGCGGCAACCGGCGCCGCGGCGCTGCTCGGACCGGCGGTCGCCACGTACACCGGGGTCCTGGTCGCCGACACCGCCGTGCCGGCCTGGCACGGCGCCCACCGCGAGCTGCCGTATCTGTTCGGCGCCTCCGCCACGGCCGCGGCGGCCGGTATGGCGCTGGTGGCCGGGCCCGCGCACGAGAACGCACCCGCGCGCTGTGCCGCCGGGCTGGCCGCGCTGGCCGACCTGGCCGCCGAGGAGGCGGCGGAGCGGCGGCTGGGCATGGTCGCCGAGACCTGGCGGGCAGGCAGGGCCGGCACTCTGCTGCGCGCCGCGCGGTGTCTCACCGCGGCCGGTGCCCTGGGAGCCGCCGCCTTCGGTGGCCGCCGGGCGCCCGCGGTCGTCTCGGGGCTGGCCCTCCTCACCGGCTCGGTGTGCACCCGCCTCGGCGTCTTCGCGGCGGGCACGGCCTCGGCGGAGGACCCGAAGTACACGGTGGTGCCGCAAAGAGAACGGCTCGATCAGCTCGACCAAGAGGGGCAGGCAGACCGACCCGCCGAGGACGGATAGCGGGACGGTCCCGCCGAGGGCGGGTGGCGCGGCGGGCGGGGGGCCGGCCCACCTGTCAGCCCACCTTGTGCCCCTGCATCGGCTCCGTCGCAGCCCCCTCGCCCCGCTGCAGGCCCTGCAGGAACTCCTCCAGCACGTTGTCGGCCGTGTGCTCCGGGCGCCAGTCCAGCTCGGTGTGCGCGCGTGTGCAGTCCATCAGCGGCAGGCGCAGGACCGCGTCGAACAGATGCGGCGAGGCAGGCAGCAGATGCAACCCCCATGCGGCGGCGATCGCCGAGCGGGCCGCGGCGCGGGGCAGCCGGACCGGGCGCGTGCCCAGCATCCGGCCGATCAGATCCGCGTCGACGGCGGGTTCCGCCGCCAGGTTGAACGCCCCGCGGACCTCGGAGGCCAGCGCGAGCACATAGGCCCTGGCCGCGTCGTCGGTGTGCAGCGCCTGTACCCGCAGACCGGGGATGTCGGGCAGGAAGGGCAGCAGCTCCGGATGTGCCAGCGGGCCCGGCAGGAAGCGGCCGCCGAAGATCCGGCGCTGTTCGCTCGCCGACTCCCGCTTGAAGAGGAACGCGGGGCGCATGCGCACCACCCGCACCTCGGGACGTTCGCGTTCGAACGTGTCCAGAGCACGCTCCAGATAGGCCTTCTCCCGGCAGTACGCGGCGTCCGGCCAGCCGTGCGTCGGCCATGACTCGTCCACCGCGTGATCCTTCGGCCCCGGTGAGTAGGCGCCCACCGACGACGCGTGCACCAGCGTCGGCACCCCGGCCGCCGCCACCGCGTCGAAGACCCGGATGCTTCCGAGGACGTTCGTGCGCCAGGTGGTCGCCGGATCATGCGTCGGCTGGAACGCCCACGCCAGATGGATCACCGCGTCGGCGTCCGCGAACTCCTCCGTCAGGTCGGCCTGTTGGGACGCAAGGTCGACGGCGGACCACTCCGTCCTGGCGGGCGACCAGTCGGGGATCCGCCGGGCCAGCCCCACCACGGAACCGACCTGCGTGTCCTCCGAGAGAAGACGCACCACGCTGGTGCCTACATTGCCGGTCGCGCCCGTGACCACGATCCTGCTGCCCGTTGTGCTGCTCACTTTCGGCTCCTTCCCCTTCGGCTCCTTCCGGCCGCTCGACTGGAGAGGAGTGACCGAGTACCCGTCCGGCGCGGGTTCACCTGCCGTCTCCTCCACCTCCTCCGACGGCATCGGACCTCCATGACGCCGGAGGTAATCGACCCGCGCGGCGGCTCCCGAAACCATGAAGGACGTAGCCATTCCACCGGATCGCAGGAGGACGTCCCATGCCTTGCTTCGCCAGTCCCGCCGACGGCACGCAGCTGCACTACGTCGACTACGGCCCGGCCGACGGCCCGGTGGCCGTCTTCGTCAACAGCGCCTACATGGGATCGGAGATGTGGGAGTTCCAGATGCTGCCGCTGGCGGCGCGGGGGTATCGCTGCGTGAGCCCGGACCGGCGGGGGCACGGGCGCTCCGAGGACGTGTGGAACGGCTTCGACCTCGACACCCTCGCGGACGACCTGCACGGGCTTCTCGATCACCTGGACCTGCGCGAGGTCACCCTGGTCGGTCACTCGATGGGCACGGTGGAGATCACCCGCTGCCTCACCCGGCACGGCGCCGGCCGGGTGGCACGCGTCGCCTTCGTCGCCGGTATCGCCCCGGGGGTGGTGCGCACCGCCGACAATCCGGGCGGCCTGGACCAGGCCGCGGTGCGGGCCGCCAACGAGGAGTGCCGGCGTGACCGGGCGGCGTTCTTCCAGGACGGTGCCCCGGGCTTCTTCGCCGTCGACCGGCCCGGCAACGACGTGTCACCGGCGTATGTGCGGTACTTCGTCGAGCGCGCCCAGCTCTCCACACCGCACTCCACCGCCGCCGTCCAGGAACTGGTCGCGGTCGTGGACGTCGCCCCCGAACTGCCGGGGCTCGACCTGCCGGCGCTCGTCGTCCACGGCACGCACGACACCTCGGCCCCTCTGGAGCTGACGGGACAGCGCGCCGCCCGGATACTCCCGGACGCCACCCTGAAGGTCTACGAGAACGGAGGCCACGGCCTGTTCGCCACCCACGCCGACCAACTCAACGCCGACCTGTGGGAGTTCATGACGAGCTGACGCACCGGCCGAAAGCCCGAGCACGTCCGGTACGAGGACTTCCGGCCGGCACTCCCGCCGGCCTCCGGCCGGGGGGATCCCCAGGACACGCACCGGACGCCGCTCCTCGACGGGCAAACGACGCCTGGCGCATCGCACTAGCCGGCGAAGGCGTTCACGCCCGTCAGCTCCGCGGACAGCTCCCACAGGCGGGCGGCCTGCTCCGGGTCGATCGCCCACTCCTTGACACCGGTCGACCCGCCCTCCACCGCGATGTCGGCGACGTCGCAGTCCTCCAGGTAGACGCCCCCGAGGCCGTCCAGCTGCGGCGAGGTCGCCGCCCACACCTGGGTGGCCGCGCCCTGCGGCGGGGTCTTGAAGCCCTCGGGGTTGAGCACGGTACCGTCCTCGTCGATCCAGCCGCGCTCGATCATCTCCTCCTTGGGGATATGCCGTTGGAGGGGCGTGATGATGCCGCCGGGGTGCAGCGAGAAGGCGCGGACACCCGCCTCGCGGGCGAGCTTGTCGAGGTGGACGGCGAACAGGACGTTCGCGGTCTTGGCCTGGCCGTACGCCTGCCACTTGTCGTAGTCCTGCCGCCATTCGACGTCGTCCCAGCGCATGCCGGCGAAGTGGTGGGCGCGGGAGGACACGGCGACGACCCGGGCACCGCCGGGCGCGATCGCCGGCCACAGGCGATTGACCAGGGCGAAGTGGCCGAGGTGGTTGGTGGCGAACTGCGCCTCCCAGCCGGGCCCCACCCGGGTCTCCGGGCACGCCATGATGCCGGCGTTGTCGATCACGATGTCGATGTTCCGCCCGGAGGCGAGGAACCGCTCGGCGAAGCCGCGCACGCTCTCCAGGTCGCCGAGGTCCAGCTCGTCCACCTCGACGCCGCCGAGGCCGGCCAGCGCCTCCTCGGCGGCGGCCCGGCGGCGGGCGGGGACGACGACATGGGCGCCCGCCTTGGTGAGCGCGCGGGTGGTCTCCAGACCGAGTCCCGAGTAGCCGCCGGTCACGACGGCCAGCTTGCCGGTCAGGTCGATGCCGCGCAGGACGTCCTCGGCGGTGCTCTTGGCACCGAAGCCGGACCCGATCTTGTGCTGTGCAGTGATCATGCCGGGAACGCTACGTATTGGAGTGCTCTCGAAGTCAAGCGGACCCTGCGGCCGGGCGGGCGGAGAAGAGCCCCGACCGGACGGGGGAATCTCGGTCGGGGCAGTCGAGGTGTGGGCGCGGATGGCGGTCGCCTCTCGGCGAAAGGCTCCACAGGGCTTCAGCCGAACGATCGTCCCTGTGGGCAAAAGGTGAGGCCCGGGGACACTGTCCCATCCGCACCCACGTGTTGTTCAACGGACAACCTCTTGCGGGTGTTCCTCTGCCCGCCGGGTTACGGGGTGATGTGCGTCACCGCTGCCGCAGGGGACTGTCCGCCAGGTTCGCCAGCAGGTGCGCGGGGTCGTCGTACACGGTCCGAGCCCCGGCCTCCTCCAGGTCCGCGCGCGGAATGCCGCCGCACAGCACTCCCACGCAGTGCACCCCCGCCCGGCTGCCCGCCCGCATGTCCCACACCGTGTCGCCGACGAAGACCGCCCGGTCCGCGGGCACGCCGGCCAACTCCAGGGCGTGCTCGACGGGTTCGGGCGCCGGTTTGCCCTCCTCGACGTCATCGGCGCTCGCGGTGGCGGTGATCGCGTCGTCGGCGGAGATGGCGCGGCGCAGCGCGGACAACTCGGGGCCGCTGGCGGACGTGGCGAGGACCACCGTCCAGCCGTCGTGGTCGAGGCGCCGCAGCAGCCGCCCGGCGTCCTGCAACGCGGGCAGCCGGGCGAAGTACTGGCCGTACAACGCCTCGTGCGCGGCGCTGAGTTCGGCGTCCCGGTCCGTGTCGCGGTCGTCGCCGAGCAGATGGGCGACGAGATCGTCGGAGCCGAGCCCGACGGCCCGGTGGATGGCGTGCGTCGGCACTGTGTGGCCCGCCTGGCGGAATGCCTCCCACCAGGTCACCACGTGGAGGTGGTTGGTGTCGACGAGGGTCCCGTCGACGTCGAACACGGCCGCCCGTTCCATGCGCGCTCCCTTGCTCTTCGGCCGCACGAGTACCACGTCAGGGACGCGCCACTCCCGCCGGTGTACGTCGCTGCCGGGTCCAGGCCAGCAGGTCGTCCAGGGCCCAGGTGTTCACCACCCGTTCGGCCGGTACCCCGCACTCCTCCGCCCGGGCGCAGCCGAGGATCTGCCAGTCCAGCTGTCCGGGCGCGTGCGCGTCGGTGTCGACCGAGAACAGGACCCCCGCGTCCACTGCCCGGCGCAGCAGCCGCCGCGGCGGGTCGAGCCGCTCCGGGCGGCTGTTGACCTCCAGGGCCGTGCCGGTCTCGGCGCACGCGGCGAACACCGCGTCCGCGTCGAACTCCGACTCGGGCCGCCCCCGCCCGGTCACCAGCCGCCCGGTGCAGTGCCCGAGGACGTCCGAGCGCGGATCGCGTACGGCGGCCACCATGCGGCGGGTCATCGAGCGGGCGTCCATGCGCAGCTTGGAGTGCACGGACACCACCACGACGTCGAGCCGCTCCAGCAGCTCCGGCTCCTGGTCGAGGGAGCCGTCGTCGAGGATGTCGCACTCGATGCCGGTGAGCAGCCGGAACGGCGCCCAGGCCGCGTTCAGCTCCGTCACGACGTCGAGCTGCTCGCGCAGCCGCTCGGCCGAGAGGCCGCGTGCGACGGTCAGCCGCGGCGAGTGGTCCGTGAGCACCGCCCACTCGTGTCCGAGTGCCGCCGCGGTCCGGCCCATCTCCTCGATCGGACTGCCCCCGTCGGACCAGTCGGAGTGCAGATGGCAGTCCCCGCGCAACAGCGCCCGCAGGCCTTCACCGCCCCCGGCGTGCGGTGCCGCGGCCTCGCCCTCCAGCTTCTGCAGATAGCCCGGCACCTGCCCGGCCAGCGCCTCCCGCACCACCTGCGCCGTCTTCGGGCCGATGCCGTTGAGCGATTCCAGCGACCCGTCGGCCGCCCGCTCGCGCACCTCGTCCCCGGGCAGCGGCTTCAGCACGCGCGACGCCGTGCGGAACGCGCGGACGCGGTACGTCGGCGCCAGCGACCGCTCCAGCAGGAAGGCGATCCGGTCCAGTGCGTCGAGGGGATCCATGGTGACCTCCACCTCCAGGGTTCCCCAGCCGCGGGCGGGCCGCACGGTGTGCCGATCGATCGGGCGGTGACGAGCCTTGGGCCCGGAAAGCGTCCTACGCTCTATTCCATGACCGAAATAGAGAGCCCGCGTGTCTCACGTCCGCGGATCATGGTTCTCGGGGTGCACCCGAGCACACCGCCGTTCCGGATCGTGGAGATCGACGGAGAGGTGGTCGGCGAGGCCAAGTCCGTCACCGACGTCCTCGAGGCCGCCGCCGCGTTCGGCATCACGGTCCACGACCTCGACGATCCCGACGTGGTGCGCTGGGTGGGCGGGGACAAGTTCACCTGGAGACCGCACTGAGAGGGGTGCGGCTCGGCCGACCGGCCACATCTGGTCGGCGCCGCCCATGCAGGTCCACAGCTGCAGCCGGGTGCCGTTGGCCGAGCAACATCTGCGCAGCAGGCGCGGGGAGGCCACGGCACTTCCTTCCGTACGGCGGCCGGCGCACGGGTGCGGCGCACGGGTGCGGCGGCCGGGGTGGGAGGTGAAGGCGTCGCCTCTTGCTTTAAGGGGTGAGACAAGGATCTCGTCACTACTTTGGTGCGGACCAGTCGAAGGGGTCGGCTACGCGCCCTTCGTCCGTTTGGCCGCCCCGCGCGGCAGCCGCTCCCGGGCGTGCACCGCCCGTCCCATCCGCCGGCCCAGGAGGACGTAGCCGATCAGCGCACCGGTCGTGTTGAGGATGACGTCGTCGATGTCGAAGGCCCTCCCGGTGATCAGCGCGCCCTGCGCGAACTCCACCAGAAGCATCACCACCGCGGTCAGTGTGAGCACGCGCAGCAGCCCGCGGGCCCGCGGCGCGAGCACCGGGACGAGGACACCGAAGGGCACCCCCAACAGGATGTTGCCGCCGATCTGCTTCACCGCGTCCCGTAGCGCCGGTTGGTCCAGATAGGCCTTGAGCGAGCGTCCCGGGTGCAGGTTCGTGTGTGTCAGCGAGACCGACGCGGGGGAGGGCTCCAGGGTCAGCCGGGCCAGCACCACGGCGAACGCCACCATGACCCCGAAGGCACACAGCATCGCCAGCAGACGCAGCGGCAGGGGCAGGGCATGCCGCTCGCGGGGGGTCTGCCGCGCCCCGCGCGACGACTTCGCCGACTTCCCCGACCGCGTCCTGCGAGCCTTGCCCAGTATCGCTTTCCCTGTCTTGTCCGCCTTACCTGCCTTCTCCGTCCTACCTGCCTTCTCCGCCTTGGCGGTACGCGGGCGCAGCAACGAGCGTGGGGTCAGGGCTGCACGGGACACCTGGTCCTCCAGTCTTCAACTTCCCTGCGTTGTCAGGCGGTTACCCGCTCGGCGGCCGAGAATGCCGTCCGCTTTCGGCCCGGGTCCGGGCACCGTCCGGTTTCCCTTCCTGCGGTAGGGGCACTCCGGGCTCAGACCTGCGCGCGCCGCCACCCGCGGCGCCCGCAGCGATGTTTGGATGCCCCGCAAGGACGTAACGGACATCTCGTCATGACGGTGCGTGAGCCGAACCGAGGAGGTGACGCATGACCCCGCGTACGACGCTCCGCGCCGCGGCCGAACTGCTCGCCTGGTGGGCCGCGCTCGCCGTTCTTTGGCTGTTCCTCATCAGCACGGTCGACACGCTCGAACTCGCGGTCGGCGCGGGCGCCGCCTGCGTGGGCGCGGTGGCGGCCCGGGCCGCGCGACGGGCGGTGACCGGGGCGTGAACGGCTGGACGCTCGCCGCGACCGTCGGCCTCGGCGGCGGCCTGGGAACGGCCCTGTGGGGCGTGGCCACCGGGCCGCTGCGGCGCCGGGTCGTGGCCCAGAACCTGTCCACCGCCCTCGCCTCCCCGGGCATGCTGCTCCTCGCGCAGGGCTATCACCGCCCCTCCTACGTCGATCTCGGCCTCGCCCTCGCCCTGCTCGGCCCCGTCGGCACACTCGTCTTCGCCCGGCTGCTCGCCGACGAACTGGCCGAGGACCCGCCGCGCGCCTGGGGGCCGACCTGGACGGTCGCAGGCCTCGGCGCGGTGACGGTGATCGCGCTGTGCGTGGCCACCGGCCCCGGCCGCGCCATGGCCAAGCTGCTGGTGATCGGCGCGTTGCTGATCAGCGGAAACCTCGTCGCCTCGCGCGCCCTGTCCGGCGGAGTGAGGGGGGTCCGCCGTGGCTGACGCGGTGATCGTCGTCGCGCTGCTGCTGGTCGCCGCCTCCGCGACCGTGGCCGTGGCGACCCGTGACCCCACCCGCCAGGCCCTTGTCCTGGCCGTCCTGGGCGTCGTCCTCGCCGTGCTGTTCACCGTGCTCCAGGCACCCGACGTGGGTCTGTCCCAGCTGGCCGTCGGCTCCGCGCTGACGCCACTGCTGCTCATGCTCACCGTCCGCAAGGTCAGGCGGCGCGGCCGGAGCAAGGGACGCGAGCGGTGAGCCGGCGCGCCCGGCTGTGCGTCCTGCTGACCGGAGCCGCAGGTCTCGCCGTCCTGCTCGTCGCCACCTGCCTCAAGCTGCCGTCCTTCGGGGGCGACCGGCACCCGTACGGCGACCGGGCCGTCCGCGCCTCCCTCGCCCGGCACACCGCCAACACCATCTCCTCCGTCAACTTCGACCAGCGCGCCTTCGACACCCTCGGCGAGATGTCCACCCTGTTCGCCGCCGTCCTCGGCTGCGTGGCGCTGCTGCGCCAGACCCGCAACGAACACCGCGCCCGGCCCGAACCCGCCGAAGTCGCCCTGCCCGTACGCCGCTACGCCCTCGCCGTCCTGCCGGTTGCCCTGCTCGCCGGCCTGTACGTCGTCGCGCACGGGCAGCTCAGCCCCGGCGGCGGCTTCCAGGGCGGCGTCGTCGCCGCGACCGCCCTGCACCTGCTCTATCTGGGCGCCGACTACCGCGCCCTGGAAGGCATCCGGCCGGTCGGCGCGTACGAGGTCGGCGACGCGCTCGCCACCTCCGCCTACCTCGTCACCGGCCTCGCGAGCCTGATCGGAGGCTCCGCCTTCCTCGCCAACACCCTGCTGCCGTACGGGACGTTCAACACGCTGTCCTCCGGCGGCACCGTCCCCCTGCTGAACGCGGCCATCGGCATGGAGGTGGCCTGCGCGGTCGTCGTGCTGCTCGCCGGCTTCCTGGACCAGGCCGTCGAGATCGAGGAGGAGAGCGGGAAGTGAACTCCGTGATGGACGTGCTGCCCTACCTGGTGGCCGTGTGGGTCTTCCTGGCCGGCTGCTACGGCCTGGCCACCAGCCGCAACCTGATCCACGCCGTCGGCTGTCTGTCGGTCTGCCAGGCCGGCACCTATGTCCTGCTGCTGGCCGTCGGCTACCGCGACGGCGCCACCGCACCCGTGTTCTCCGACATCAAGCCCGGTTCGCGGCCGGTCGTCGACCCGATCGTGCAGGCGCTGACCCTCACCGACGTCGTCGTCGGCGCCACCGTCACCGCCCTGCTGCTCGCGCTCGTCGTGCAGATCTCCAAGCGGCACGGCACCGTCGACCCCGACGAACTCTCCGAGCTGCGCGGCTGATGAACGACCTGCTGCCGCTCCTCGTCGCCGTCCCGCTCCTCGGGGCCGCCCTGCTGGTCATCGGCGGCCGCCGCATGCCCCGGGTGGTCGCCGAGTCCGTGGCCTGCGCCGTCTCGGGCGGCACCGCGGGACTCGCGATCGTGCTGCTGCTCAACTCCTCCCCGCCCATGACCGAGTGGGCAGGCGGCTGGACGCCCGTCAACGGCCGGAGCGTCGGCATCGTCCTGGTCGGCGACGGGCCCGGGCTCGGCATGGCCGCGCTCGCCTCGGTGCTGACCCTGGCGGCACTGGCGTACTCCTGGCACTACTTCGACGAACCACCCCGCGGCCGCGCGGGCTCCTTCCCGGCGCTGATGCTGCTCTTCCAGGGCGGCATGTGCGGATTCGCGATCGCGGGCGACCTCTTCGACGCGTTCGTGTTCTTCGAGCTGATGAGCGTCGTCGCGTACGCCCTGACCGGCACCCGTGTGGAGGAGGCCAGGGCCGTGCAGGGCGCGCTGACCTTCGCGGTCGTCACCTCGCTCGGCGCCTACGCGATGCTGATGGGCATCGGGCTGCTGTACGCCCGCACCGGCGAGCTGGCCATGACGCAGATCGGCCGCGGGCTCGACGCCCACGGCGGGCCCGACGCCCTGACCCTCGCGGCGTTCGTCCTCGTCCTGACCGGCCTGCTGGTCAAGTCCGCCGCCGTGCCCTTCCACTTCTGGCTCCCGGACGCGCACGCCGTCGCGCCCACCCCCGTGTGCATGCTGCTCTCCGGCCTCATGGTCGAGATGGGCGCGTACGGCGTCTGGCGGGTGTACGGGGCGGTGTTCTCCGGGCCGGGCGGGGTGCCCGCCCACGACCTGGAGCGGGTACTCGTGGTGCTCGGCGTGCTGACAGCCGTGATCGGCGCGGTCATGTGCTGGTACCAGCGGCACATCAAACGGCTGCTCGCGTACTCCACGGTCGCCCACACCGGGCTGTTCCTCATCGGCATCGGCGTCCTGACACCCGAGGCCGACGACGGGATCGCGCTGTACATCCTCGGCCACGCCGGTGTGAAGGCCGCCCTGTTCGCCTGCACCGGCATCCTCCTCGACCGCTACGGCAGCGTCGACGAGCACGCGCTGCACGGACGGGCCCGGGAGCTGCGCGCCGTCGCCGTGATGTACGTCGTCGGCGCGCTCGGCCTCGCGGGGCTGCCGCCCTTCGGCACGGCCCTCGGCAAGTCCGTCACGGAGGAGGCCGTCAAAGGACCTCTCACCGTGCTGTATGTCGCGGCGAGCGCGGTGACCGCCGCGGCGGTGCTGCGGGTCGCGGCAGGGGTGTTCCTCGGCCTCGGCCCAAGGCCCCGGGACGGGGGCGAGTACGAGACGACCGGCTCCGGCGAGCCGCCCGAGACCGGACAGCGGCTCAGCCGCGTCCCGGACACCATGACCGCGGTGCCCGCGGTGCTGCTGGCCGGAGCGCTGGCCGTGGGGGTGGCCCCCGGCTTCGCCGGCGTCGTGGCGCACGCGGTGAACGAGGCCGGGTCCGGCGGCGTGATCACCTCCGCGCACTGGACCCCGGCGGGCGTGCTGCTCGGCCTGCTCTCGACCGTGCTCGCCGTGGGCCTCGCGGCCGTCGCCGTCACCCGCCCGAAGCTGTTCGCCGCCCCGGACTGGGCGCTGCCGCTGCGGCGCCTGCAGTCCGGGCACGTCGGGGACTACGTGGCATGGGTGCTGGTGGGCGCCGCGCTGCTCGGAGCTCTGGCCCTGCCGGGGATCGCGGGCATCTGATCAGCCGGCATAGCTGACATGCACCTCCTTGAAGCCGAGCGAACGCAGCAGACCGTCGAGCATGCCCGTGGTGTTGGTCTCCGCGCGCTTGGTCAGCTCGCTCTCCTTGGCCGCGTCACCGATGCGCCTGATCGCGAGCTTCTGCACGGCCTGTTCGCTGTTGGGGTTGTCCGAGAACAGGTCGCCGAGACGGTCCAGGAGACCGCGCTGCTTGGAGACGGCGTAGGAGTGGTCGGGGTCCAGGGCCGGCTTGCCGAGCGCCGCGTGCGGCAGCCGGAGCGTGGCGGACGTACGGTCGCGGTTGACCGTCACGTCGTCCTTGCCGACCTTGCCCAGGTCGACGTAGGCGTCGACGGTGCCCGCACCGATGTAGAGCGTGCGGGAGCCGCGAATCGCGTCGGGCAGGAACTTGGTGTCCTTTTCCAGGTCGACGACGACCTGGAAGTTGCCGGAGGCTGCGTCGTAACGGCTCATGTCCTGGATGGACTGGAGCAGTGCGGGTCCCGAGCGGTCGTGCGTCTGGGTGCCGAACAGGTCCTTGAGGCCAGGGAGCACACTGAGCCGGATCCCGGCGAAGAACACCACGAGCACCAGCACGACGGCGCTCACCGCCTTCGCCCAGCCGGGCATGCGCCTGGACACGCGCCTGATGGGAGTCGTCATGGCGACGGCCCTCCTTCCTACTGTTGCGAATGCCCCCCAAAGCCCTTGGCAGACCGTCTTGTTGGCCGATTGGCGCCCCTGACGGAAGCAGCGCGGGCGCACTAGCGTGGAGAAGTCTCCGTACCGGCGCGCCTGGAGTCCCGGATGAGTACAGACAGCACGTCCCGGCCCCTCTGCCCCATGCACCGCCTCGACCTCCCCGAGCCCGGACCGCCCCGGCGGGGCACCCTCGCCACCGGCACCCCGGTGTGGCTCGTGACCCGGTACGCCGATGTGCGGCAGGTGCTCATGGACCCCCGCTTCAACAGGAGTTCCCTGCACTCCGCGGACGCCCCGCCGCTGCTCGCCGTACCGAACCTGCTGGACGACCCGGACGGCATGGTCAACCTGGACGGAGAGCCGCACCAGCGGCTGCGCAGCACCGTGCAGCGGGCTTTCACACCTCGCGCGGTCGCCCGCTGGCGGCCCTGGGTGGCCTCAGTGGTGGAGACACTTCTGGACGACTTCGGCGCCCAGGAGCGACCCGCCGACATCATCGAGGGGTTCACGCGCCCGCTGCCCGTGTCGGTGATCAGCCGGTTGATGGGCCTCGACCGGCCGGCCCGGGAACGCATCCGGCACTGGGCCGACCACGCGCTCTCGGGCGGCGCGCACACGCGAGAGGAGGTCGCCGCCGCCATGGGGGAGTTCGGGGCGTTCGGCGCCGACCTGGTCGCCGAGCGGCGCAAGGTTCCCGGCGACGACTTGGTGAGCGGCCTGGTGGCGGCGGGCGACAGCCTCGGGATCGACGAGCGACAGCTGGTGCGCCTGGTGTGCGGGCTGGTCGTGGCCGGCCACGAGACCACCATGACGGCGCTCGGCAACATCGTCGTCTACCTCCTCACCGACCGGCAGGAGGCCTGGCCCGGACTCGCCGAGGACGAGGAGAAGGCGGCCGTCGCGGTCGAGCAGCTGTTGCGTGTCGTCCCCTTGAGCGAGGGGCGCGTGCTGCCCGGCCTCATCCGGCGGGCCGTCGAGGACACGGACGTCGGGGGAGTGACGATCCCTGCGGGCAGCGTGGTCGCCGTCCAGACCAACTCCGCCGGCCGCGACCCCGACGTGTTCCCGCCCGGCCCGCCCGATCTGTTCACACCGTCGGCCTCACCCGGCGTGATCTTCGGCGCAGGCCCTCATCACTGCCTGGGCGCCTGGCTCGCCCGCCTGGAACTGGGCCTGGCCCTGCACCGCCTGGCGTCCCGCTTCCCGCATCTGCGCGCCGGGTTCACGCCCGAGACGATCGAGTGGCGGGAGGGCCAGATGACGCGAAGCCCGCGAAGGCTGCCGGTGTCATGGTGAACATGCCCCAGGGAGACCGCAGTTCACGGTCCCCTGGCACCCGCGACCACCTGGCGACGCCACGGTGACGCTCGATCTCGCCGTCGTCCGCACGAGTGTCGCCGTCCGTGCAGGTGTCGCCGCGTCGACGCTGCCGAGCCGGACGATTCCGAGCAGTCCGCGCTTGGAGCCTCCTGAGGTGACGGAACTCGTACGCCGGCACGATGGCGCGCGGCCGGTGGCGCACCGCTACCGATTTTTCCGGTCAGTAGCATGAACCCGTCCCCCGGAATGATCATGCGAGGAGCGGATTGTGCGAGACATCTCCGTGTTCAGCGGCAGTGCCCACCCCGGCCTGGCGGCCGAAGTCTGTGCGCACCTCGGCGTGCCGCTCAGTCCGACCCGGGTCAGCCGGTTCGCCAACGACTGCCTGGAGGTGCAGCTCCAGGCCAACTGCCGCGAGCGGGACGTCTTCCTCATCCAGCCGCTGGTCAAACCGGTGCAGGAGCATCTCGTCGAGCTGCTGCTGATGTGCGACGCGGCCCGCGGCGCCTCGGCGGCCCGGATCGCCGTGGTGATGCCGCACTACTCCTACGCCCGCTCCGACAAGAAGGACGCGCCCCGGATCTCCCTCGGCGGCCGGCTCGTCGCGGACCTGATGGTCGCCGCCGGCGCGAGCCGCGTCCTCACCATGACGCTGCACTCGCCGCAGGTGCACGGATTCTTCTCGGTACCGGTCGACCACCTGCACGCCCTGCGTGAGCTGGCCGCCCACTTTCGGCAGTACGACCTGACCCGCACCACCGTCGTCTCGCCGGACCTCGGCAACGCCAAGGAGGCGGCGGCCTTCGCCCGGATGATCGGCGCCCAGGTCGCCGCGGGCGCCAAGCAGCGGTACGCCGACGACCAGGTCTCCATCAGCACCGTGATCGGCGACGTCGCAGGCCGGGACGTCATCGTGCTGGACGACGAGATCGCCAAGGGCAGCACCGTCCTGGAACTCCTGGAGCGCCTGAGGGAGTTGGGGCCGCGGTCGATCCGGGTGGCCTGTACGCACGGTCTGTTCGCGGCCGGGGCACTGAAGCGGATCGGCGAGCAGCCCGACGTGCTGGAGATCGTGTGCACCAACACCGTGCCGGTCCCGGAGGAGGAGCGCACCGAGAAGCTGCGGATCCTGTCCATCGCCCCCGCCCTCGCCGAGGCCGTCCGCCGCATTCACAACGGCGAGTCCGTCAGCGCCCTGTTCGACGAGCCGCGAAGCGAATAGACAACAGGAGGGGTCGCAGTGACGAGGACGGCCGTCATAACGACCCGGAGGTGGCCTCCGGCTGGCCCAGGGCCGCGTCCAGGGACGGATGCGCGGGAAGCAGCCGGGCCAGGCCGGTGACCCGCATGATGCGCAGCGTGAGCGGGTGGGTGCACACGAGCCGCAGCTCTCCGTCCTGGTCGAGCATGCGGGTACGCGCCCGGTAGAGCAGCCGCAACCCGGAGCAGTCGAAGAAGTCGACCTGCGTCAGGTCGATCACCAGGCGGGCATCGGGATGGGCCGTCACCCGGTCCAGATAGGGGGCGACCTCCACGGCCGCGGCGATGTCTATCTCGCCGCGGAGTTCGAGCACCGTGTGGCCCCGGTCCTGGTGGACACGGAGATGCCGGGTGAACGGCGCAGGTTCCTGGTGCACCACGACATCGCCTCCAACCTGCTCCGTCCGCTGCGGGGTTGCAGGTCACCGGGGGCCGGGGTGACAGTGTGCAGCGAGCGTACGAGTGCCGACGAGCCCCCAGGTCCCGAGTGAGCGCAACTGAGTTCTCCGCTCTGCAAGTTACCCTCGTTGGAATGAATTTGAGCATGTTCGATTGACATATGTCTTTGAATTGCGACACAGCTTTTGCGCGGAGCCGCCCCCTGAAGGGCGTCGCGGGTCTACGACAGGGCGTGCCAGGCCTTGGAAAGTGCCTGGCGGAACTGCTCGGACTGGTGGGCCGTGAGATCCCGGACCATGCGCTCCTCCAGCTCCCGAACCGGCGCCGCGTGCCGCGCGAGCAGCTCCCGGCCGGCGTCGGTCAGCAGGATCAGCAGCTCTCGCCGATTGCGCGGATTGCGCTCCCGGCGCACCAGCCCGCGGTTCTCCAGGGACCGTACGAGATCAGCGATGGACTGGGCGGTGACGAACGAGTCGCGGGCCAGCTGCGCGGCCGACAGTCCGTCGTGCCGCTCCAGGACGGTGAGCGCGGTGTACTGCAGCGCGGTGATCCCGGACGGCTTGACCAGCTCGTCCAGGTGCGAGCGCACCACGAGCTCCACCTGCTTGACCATGTAGAGCAGGGACGGAGATGTCTTCGTAGCCTGGGAGTGCAGCATGAGTTCAGTCTAGAGCATTGACAGGAAACCTGTCTGTAATGAAACTGCGGACCAACAGGAATCCTGTTTGTTGAAATCTTGGCGATGAGGCTGAGGAGTGGTGATGACCACCTTCGAGATCGAACCCGGACGGCTGTTTGTCGGCGGGCAGTGGCGCGAGGCCGCCGACGGAGCGCGCACCGAGGTGGTCGACCCCTCCCGGGGCGCGGTCCTCACCACCGTCGCGGAGGCGGGCGCCGCCGACGTGGACGCGGCCGTGCGCGCCGCGCGGGAGGCCTTCGACGACGGCACCTGGTCCGGGCTGAGCGGGCGCGAGCGGGGCCGGATCCTGCACCGCGTCGCCGAGCTGATCCGTGAGAACGCCGACGAACTCGCCCGGCTGGAGAGCCTGGACGTCGGCAAGCCCATCTCGCTGTGCCACGCCGTCGACATCACGAACGCGGCCAACGACTACGAGCACTTCGCCGCCCTCGCCCACTCCCTGGACGGTTCCATCCGCGACACACCCATGAACGCGCTCGCCTACACCAAGCGCGAGCCGCTCGGCGTGGTCGCCGCGATCACACCCTTCAACTTCCCGCTGATTCTTGCCGGTTCGAAGATCGGCCCCGCGCTCGCGGCCGGCAACACGGTGGTGCACAAGCCGGCCGACGAGACGCCGTTGAGCGCCCTCTACATGGCCCGGCTGTTCAAGGAGGCGGGTGTCCCGGACGGCGTCGTCAACGTGGTCACCGGCACCGGCCCGGTGGCGGGCGAGGCGCTGTTGCGCCACCGGGGGATCGACAAGGTCGCCTTCACCGGTTCCACCGCGGTCGGCCGCCACGTGGCGTCCACCGCCGGCGAGGCCCTCAAGCCCGTGACCATGGAACTCGGCGGCAACGCCGCCCACATCGTCTTCGAGGACGCCGACCTGGGGAAGGCCGTTGGCGCGATCATCAAGGCCTTCGTCTTCAACACCGGCCAGTTCTGCATGGGCGGCCCGCGCCTGCTGGTGGCGCGCCAGGTGCACAACACCGTGCTCGGCATCCTCGCCGAGGCCGTGCCCGGCGTCCCGGTCGGCGACCCCCGGCAGCCGGAGACCGTCGTCGGACCGATGGCGGGGGAGAAGCACCTGAAGAAGGTCGAGGAGTACGTCGACCTGGCCCGCAAGGAGGGCGGCCGCATCGTCTGCGGCGGCGAGCGGCTCGACCTCGACGGCGGCTACTACTACAAGCCCACGGTGATCGCCGACCTGTCCAATGACTCCCGGGTCGTCCAGGAGGAGATCTTCGGCCCGGTCCTCACGGTGCAGCCGTTCGACAGCGAGGACGAGGCGGTCGACCTCGCCAACTCCACGCCGTACGGCCTCGCTTCGGGCATCCAGACCCAGAACCTCGCCCGCGCCCACCGCATCGCCGACCGCCTCCGGGCGGGCATCGTCTGGATCAACGACTGGGCCATGCTCGACCCCGCGGTGCCCTTCGGCGGCGTCAAGGACTCCGGCTTCGGCCGCGAGTACGGGCCCGAGGCCCTGGCCGCGTACAGCACGGTCAAGTCCGTCGTCGTCTCGCTCGACTAGCGCCGCGTCAGCCAAGGTTCGCCCCGTCGCGACGCCCGGCACGCGCCCCGCCCTCGAACCGGCCGAAAGCCCAAGTACGTCCAGTACGAGGGACTTCCGGCCAGTACGCCGAGAGCACGCACCGGACGCCGCTCCCTGACGGGCAAACCTTGACTGACGCGGCACTGGCTCGCGCTCGGCTTTCTCGGCTGAACACGCCTGAAAACACAGGGAGTTCGTACGATGTCCATCACCACCCGTGCCGCGGTCGTCGAGTCCGGCGGGGCGCCCTTCACCCTCACCGAGGTCCAGCTCGACGAGCCCGGACCGCATGAGGCGGTCGTCCGCATGGTGGCCACCGGTCTGTGCCACACCGACCTCGGAGTCGCCAGTGGCGGCCTGCCCTTCCCCCTGCCGGGCGTGCTCGGCCACGAAGGCGCCGGCGTCGTCGAGGCCGTCGGCCCGGCTGTCACCGGCATCGGGCCCGGTGACCACGTCGTGCTGTCGTTCAGCTCCTGCGGCGAGTGCCGCAACTGCCACGGCGGTCACCCCGCGTACTGCGCGACCTGGTTGCCGCTGAACCTCATCGGCGGTGTCCGTGCCGACGGCACCAGCACGATCAGCCGGGACGGCACCCCGATCGGCGGCCACTTCTTCGGCCAGTCCTCCTTCGCCGAGCGGGCGTTGGTGGACGAGCGCAGCCTCGTCAAGGTCGACGCCGACGTACCGCTGGAGTCCATCGCGCCGCTGGGCTGCGGAGTACAGACCGGAGTGGGCGCCGTCTGGAACGTGCTGAAGCCGGTCACGGGCAGCACCGTCGTCGTCCTCGGCGCCGGCGCCGTCGGCCTGTCCGCGGTGATGGCCGCCGCCCTGACCCCGGCCACGCGGATCGTGGCCGTCGACAAGATCGGCGAACGGCTGTCGCTGGCCGAGGAGTTGGGTGCCACCCACACCGTCAACGTCGGCGAGACCGACCTCGCCGAGGCGCTCGCGGAGATCACCGGCGGCCAGGGCGCCGACGGTGTCGTGGAAACCACCGGCAGTGTCGCCGTGCTGCGCCAGGGCGTCGACGCGCTCGCCGCGCGCGGCACCCTGGTAGTCGTCGGCGCCCCGCCTTTCGGCAGCGAAGTCGCCCTGGACGTCAACGGGTTGCTGGGCGGCAAGCAGGTCGTCGGCCTCACACTCGGCGACGCCGAGACCCAGACCTTCATCCCGGCGCTGGTCCAGCTGGTCAAGGAAGGACGGCTGCCGCTGCACCGCCTGATCAGTACCTATCCGTTCGCGGACATCGACCAGGCGGTGCGGGACATGGGCGCGGGCAAGGCGATCAAGCCCGTGCTCACGTTCTGACAGACCGTCAGTCGACCGTCAGGACCAGCTTCCCCATGGTCCGGCCGGTGTCGCCGAGCGCATGCGCCTCGGCGGCATCGGCCAGCGGGAAGGTGCCGGCGATCGCGGGGCGCAGCTTCCCCGCCTCCACCAGCTCCGCGATCGCCTTCAGGCCGCTGTGCGAGGCGTCCACGAGCATCCGCAGCGAGCGGACCCCGAGCCGCTCGGCCTCCTCGTGGAAGTCGGCCGAGCCCACCGGCAGGATCGAGACGACGACTCCGCCCGGCCGCAGCACGCGCAGCGAGCGCGTGGAGGTCTCGCCGCCGATCGCGTCCAGGACGACATCGACGTCCTTCACGGACTCGGTGAAGTCCGTCTCCCGGTAGTCGATCGCCTCGTCCACCCCGATGTCGCGCAGAAACCCGTGCTTGCCCGCGCCGGCGGTGCCGATCACGTACGCGCCCCGGGCCTTGGCGATCTGCACGGCCACATGGCCGACCCCGCCCGCCGCCGCGTGGATCAGCACCCGCTGCCCCGGCTGCAGGTCCGCGTACTCGACCAGGGCCTGCCAGGCGGTCAGCGAGACCAACGGCAGCGCGCCCGCCTGCGTGTGGTCGAGCGAGGCCGGTTTGGGCGCGAACCAGCGAGCCGGGGCGGTGACGTACTCGGCGTGCGAGCCGTGGCCGTACGGGTAGGCCAGCATCCCGAAGACCTCGTCGCCGGGCCGGAATCGGACGACTCCGATACCGACCGCCTCGACCACGCCGGAGACGTCCCAGCCCAGGACGAAGGGCGGCTCGCCCAGGAAACCGCCCGTCGCGCGGTGCTTCCAGTCGGTCGGGTTGACGCCGGCGGCGCGGACCCGGACCAGTACCTCGTTCGTACGCGGCTCGGGCCGCTCCAGCTCGACGACCTTCAGGACCTCGGGACCGCCGAGGGTGTCCTGGCTGATGGCTCGCATCGTGTTCACAGTGCTCATGGTGAACCAGCGTGCCCGGGGTCGCCCGACAAGAAAATGGCACGATTGCCAAGCTTCGATAGGATCGTGCCATGACGTGTGAGCGGCAGGTGGAACGGGTCGTCGTGCTGGCCCTGGACGGTGTCTACCCCTTCGAGCTGGGCATCCCCAGCCGGATCTTCGGCGCGGCCGGCGGCCGGTACGAGGTGCTGACCTGCACCGTCGACGGTCAACCGGTGCGCACCAGCGCGGACTTCACGATCGGTGTCGATCACGGCCCTGAGATCCTGGCCACGGCCGACACGGTCGTCGTCGCCTCGGTGACGCCTTCGCACATCCCCACCGAACTGCCGGCCGAGGTGGCCGCCGCGCTCGCGCGGATCCGCCCGGACGCACGGATCGTCTCCATCTGCACCGCCGCCTTCGTCCTCGCCGCGGCGGGTCTCCTCGACGGCCGCAAGGCCACCACGCACTGGCACGTGGTCGACCTGTTCCGGCGCAGGTACCCGAACGTCGACCTTGATCCGGACGTCCTGTTCGTCCACGACGGCCGCGTCCTCACCTCGGCCGGCGCGGCCTCAGGTGTCGACGTCTGCCTGCACATCGTCCGCACCGACCACGGCAGCGAACTGGCCAACTTCGTGGCCCGCTGCTGCGTGGTGCCCCCCTTCCGGGACGGCGGCCAGGCCCAGTACATCGAGCAGCCGGTCCCCGAGAGCGGGGCCGCGAGCACCGCGGCCACCCGGGCCTGGGCTCTGGAGCACCTGGACGAACCGCTCACCCTGACCGGGCTGGCCGGCCATGCCCGGATGAGCCTGCGCACCTTCGCCCGCCGCTTCAACGACGAGGTCGGCCTCAGCCCCGGCCGCTGGATCGTCCAGCAGCGTGTCTCCCGCGCCCGGCACCTGCTGGAGTCCAGCGACCTGTCCGTCGACCAGATCGCCGGTCACGTCGGCTTCGCCACGGGCGCCTCGCTCCGCCAGCACCTGCACGCGGCGATCGGGGTCTCGCCTCAGGCGTACCGGCGTACGTTCCAGGCGGCGGCCCGCTAGGTGTATTGATCACGACCGTTAACAACGCTCGTGATCAATACACCTAGCCGCGAACGAACATTCCGTGCCGTTGCCGCGTCGAAGGACCGTAGGCGGAGCGCGGCGAACAGGGGCGGGGATGCGCGGAAGACTTGCGGTGACGACCGTACTGGTCGCGGCGGCGGCGGTGGCGTGCGGAGGTGAGAGGGGTCAGGACCTCGTCGTCGACGGGACGGCTCCGGCCGTGCCCTACAGCGGGCCGCTGCACGTGCCGACGAAGAACCTCGACGAGGACAGCGCCCGCGCCACGAGGATCGAGTCGGGGGCCGCGGGCCGGGCCCTGGAGTGCGACGGGGAGATCTACTCGGGCGGCGGCGGCGAGCCGTGGAGCGAGGGCGACGGAGGGACGAATCCGGAGGAAGGCCTCAAGGCCTACTTCGACATGGAGCAGCCCGACGTTCCCCGTCACGGCTACCGCGCGGAGCGCAGCGAGTCGGACCGTGTCCTGTACTCCTTCGACGTGGGAGGCAGGACCAAGGTCGCCGTCGTCGTGGCCAAGGACCGGAAGAACCGGCCCGGTTGGGGCCCGGAGACCAGCGCGTCCTGCGATCCGTCCGAACTCCCGGAGAGCTACACGGACAAGCAGTGGTACGAGATCTGGAAGGACCGGCAGGGCAAGCGGGTGCCGATCACCGAGGTGAACAGCTCGGTCGGACCGGAACACTGCGACTGGGAGAAGGCGCACTTCCTGGAACTGGGAGAGCGGAAGCAGGGCCTGTACGCCCGCGATCCCGACGGGGTGCTCCCCGACGGCATGCTCACCTCGCCGTACGACGGAGACGTCCGAATGCCGGCCGACGCCCACGACACCGGATACCGCTTCCACGACCGGCAGTTGTGGCTGACGGACGATCCGGCGAAGGCCTACGTCCGTACGTCCGACGGCGTGGAGGCCTGGCCGCTGGTGAAGGAGGGCACGGGCTGCGCGTGACCCGTCACCGACTGGCGTGCAACGCCACCAGCAACTGCCAGACCTCGTCGGCGATCTGAGCGGTGTCGGCGTCCAGGAGCCCGTGCAGCCAGTCGGCCAGGACGCCGGCGAAGGTCGCGGCCACGGCCGAGGCGACCAGGGGTGCGTCCGCCGCGCCCGCCCGTTCGCGCTCGCGCAGGCTGTAGGCGCGCAGGTCCCGGTGCAGCACCCGGCCGAGGGGCCCGCCGCCGCCCGGGGTCAGCAGCGCCCGGTACAGGCCGGCGTGCGGGGCGAGCGAGCCGAAGAACTCGGCGAGCGCGGGCGGCGCGTGCACCGGGTCGGGCCGCCCCGTCCAGGAGTGCAACGCCTGAACGGCCTCGCGGACGACGTCCGCGCACGCGTCGACCGCCAGCGCCTCCAGGTCGGCGTAGTGGACGTAGAACGTGGCCCGGCCGACCCCGGCCCGGCGCACCAGGGCGGCCACGCCGACCTCCGCGAGGGGCCGTTCGGCGCACTCCGCGAGCAGCGCCTCCCGCAGCCGCGCCCGGGTGCGTGCGGCCCGCGGGTCCTCCGGTGCGGGACGGCTCACCGCGCGATCAGGACGGCGGCCAGGGCGAGAGCGCCGGGCAGCGCCTGCGCGAACAGGATGCGGCGGTTGGCCGTCACGGTGCCGTAGACGCCCGCGATCACGACGCAGCTCAGGAAGAACACCTGCGCCCGGAATCCGGTCGGGTCCGCCGCGATCAGACCCCAGACCAGACCGGCCGCGAGAAAGCCGTTGTAGAGCCCCTGGTTGGCGGCCATCGGTGCGGTCGCCCGCGCCATCTCCCGGTCGAACCCGTGCAGAGCCCGCCCGGGCTTCTTCTGCCACAGGAACATCTCCAGCACCAGGATGTAAGCGTGCAGGGCGGCCACGAGACCGACCAGCACGTTCGCAACAGTCTCCATCATCGGACTCCATTTCTTGGACAGGTGTCCACTATAGATGGACACCTGTCCAAGAAGTCAATCGCGGCCGCGACCATGCCCCCCAGGTGGGCAAAGGTATTTATCGATGTGCGAGCTGCTGCCTGACAGTGATGGAACCCTCACCTCCGCGGGCGACCGAGTTTGATCCTTTCGGGTTCAAACCCGATAAGCTCCCCATCGGCGCTGCGAGTTGACGTGTCCGTTGACGGTCCTCTCGTGGTGCGTATGCATGCATCAGTGCAGCTCCCCCTTGCACGCCCCCCTGTTCGATCGTGTTGCTCGTAAGGATGCAGATGGAACTCGCCACCCCGCCGCCGGCGGCGCGGGCCCCTGTCGCCTGGTACAGCTGGTGGTTGATGCCGCTGGCCTTAGGAGGCGGGACGGTTGCCGCAACGTTCATGAGCTCCGAGCGAATGGCCGCCGGTGTCGCGGGCATCGCCGCCACCGCGGCCAGCGCCGTGTGCGTACGGCTGCTGATTCGCACCCGCACGCAGCTGAACCGCACCGAGGGTGCCTTCCGCACCACGCAGGCCGAGCACTCGCAGCAGTGGCAGCAGCATGTCGCGGGCCTGGAGCGGAAGTTCAGCGTCGACCGCGGCTCGCTGGAGGCACAGCTCGCCGACCAGTCCGGCGCCTACGAGGCGCAGCTGGCTCAGCAGACCTCGTCGTACGACGCCCAACTCGCGGAACAGACACGGGCCTTCGAGGCGCGCCTCGCCGAGCAGGCCACGTCGTACGAGGCCCAGCTCGCCGACCAGGGCGAGGTCTGGCGGGAGCAGCTCGCCCACCAGTACGACGCGGTCGCCCGGCTCGCGAACGAGCAGCTGCCCGAAGCGCTGCGGCAGCTGCGCGCAGGCGACGCCATCGACGACCTGCTGCCCGCGGCCAACCAGCGCGCCAAGGTCAGCGCCGACCTGCAGGCCGAACTGCGCAAGGCGCTGCGCACGGCCCTGATCGGTGTGGAGGAGGAGTTCAACCGCTCGACCTCCGCCGAGCAGGCCGTCATCAGCATCGGCAACCGTATCCACGTGCTGACCAGCAAGCTCCGTGGCCGGCTGCACGAGATGCAGGGCGAGCACGGGCGGCTGCCGTCCGTGGCCCGCGGCCTGATGGAACTCGACCAGGAGCTCGGCCCCGCCGACTCGCTCGCCGCGAGCATCGGTGTGCTCGGCGGCTCGGACCGGCCGGGCCGGCAGTGGCAGGAGCCGCAGCGCCTGCTCAGCGTGGTGCGCGGCGGCATCGGCCGGATCAAGGACTTCCACCGCATCGAGGTCCGCCATCTGCCCGAACTCGGCGTGGACGGCGGTCTGGTGGACCACCTCACGCTGATCTTCGCGCAGCTGCTGGACAACGCGGCCCGCTACTCGCCGCCCAGCGAGCCCGTGCTCGTCTCGGGCAAGGAAGTGCCCAACGGCGTCGGCATCGAGATCCAGGACTCCGGCAAGGGCCTGAGCGAGGAGAAGAAGCGCGAGGCCCAGGAGGCTCTCATCGGCACCGCGGCCGGACCCGGCATCGGCGGTATCTCCGAGGATGCCAACATCGGTCTGCGCGTCGTGGGTGCCCTCGCCCGCCGCTACGGCATCCGCGTCACCTTCGCGGACTCGCCCTGGCTCGGTACTTCGGTGGTGGTCGTGGTCCCGCACAAGTACTTCAGCCCGCTGCCCGCGGCTGCCGCGACCAGTGCCGCGACCGCCGCGTCGACTCCGGCGGCCCAGCCCGCCGCGGCCGCGCCGGTGCGTGCGGCGGCGTCCGCCCAGCCGGTGACCGAGGTCTCCGAGAGGGCGGACACCACGCCGGGCGGACTTCCCCGGCGCCGCAGCAAGCGGCACGAGGGGGAGGAGGAGGCACGGCACCGGCCGGTCGAGCGGACCGAGGAGACCGCCGTCTCCGCCGTCCCGCCGGACGCCTCGTTCACCGGCCTGGCAGCCTTCGCCACCGCCGGACGTGAGGCAGGCGAGGAGTACACCACGGAGGACACGGCGCCCGCCGGCCGCGAGTCCACCGAGCACCGCACTGAAGAGAGCGACTAGTCCACATGACGCAACAGGGAACCGACGTGAGCTGGGCGCTGCGCGATCTGGTGGAATCCATCCCGGAGATCCGTTTCGCCCTCGTGGCCTCCAGCGACGGCAAGGCCATCACCTCCTTTGGCGCCGAAGACCCCGACGACGTGGACCGGTTCGCCGCCGTGGTGGCCGGACTGCAGGCCCTGGCCCAGCCGGTCGCCGAGCAGTTCCCCAAGTACGCGGGGCAGCTGCGGCTGGCGATGATCGAGGTCGACGGCGGCCATCTCTTCGTCGTACGCGCCGGTGTGGAGACGTATCTCGGTGTTCTCGCCCGGGAAGGCCTCGACCAGGGCCTGCTCGGCCACCAGATGAGGGACATGGCTCGCAGGATGGGTGAGCTCCTCGGAACCACTCCGCGAGTGGAGGAGCACTCTGGATGAGTGCTCCCCGCCAGCCCACGGACCCGTCCGGTCTCGAGCGCTACTACGTCCTCACGGGGGGACGCAGCGGACCGGGCGGTTCGGCGTCGAGTCTCGACGTGGCGACCCTCATCGTCGCCCTGACCGCCCCCGTAGCGAGCATGCAGCACGAACACGAGGACATCCTCCGGCGCTGCCGCGATCCGCTGTCGGTGGCCGAACTCGGCGCCCACCTCGGACTGCCCTTCAACATTCTCGCGGTGCTGCTGGCGGATCTGCTGGAGGCAGGTCGCGTCGAAGCCCATGACCCCATCCCGGCACACGGCGCCGGCCGCGGGCCCGACCTCGCGCTCCTTGAGGAGGTACTCAGTGGACTTGAACGGCTTTGACCACCCCGGCCGCCCGGCGGACGGTGGCACCCGCTCGGTGAAGGTGATGATCGCCGGCGGTTTCGGCACCGGGAAGACCACCATGGTCCGCTCGGTCAGCGACATCAAGCCGTTGACCACCGAGGAGACACTCACCCAGGCAAGTGCCGACGTCGACCACCTCATCGGCGTCGCCGACAAGACGGAGACCACCGTCAGCCTGGACTTCGGCAAGATCAGCCTCAACGACAGCCTGATGCTGTACCTGTTCGGCACCCCCGGCCAGGAGCGCTTCTGGTTCCTGTGGAACGGCCTGTTCAAGGGTGCGCTCGGCGCGGTGGTCCTGGTCGACACCCGACGCCTCGCCTCCAGCTTCCGGGCGATAGAGGAGATGGAACGGCAGGACGTACCGTTCGTCGTCGCGCTCAACGTCTTCCCCGACTCCCAGCACTACCCGGTCGAGGAGATCCGCGACGCCCTGGACATCCCCGAACACATCCCGGTCGTGGCCTGCGACGCCCGCGACCGGGCCGCCAGCCGTGACGTGCTCGTCGCGCTGATCCAGCATTTGAAGGACCGCTCCGCCGTCGCAATGGAGTCCCGATGAACGCCCAGCCCTTAAACGATCCCGACACCCCGAGCGGGTGCCCCGTTGCACACGGGGCCGACCTCACCCGGCTGTTCGGGCCGGAGGCATCGACCGACCCGTACGGCATCTACGAGCGGCTGCGCAAGGAGCACGGGTCCGTGGCGCCGGTGCTGCTCGAGGGCGACGTCCCCGCCTGGCTGGTCCTCGGCTACCGCGACAACCGGCGAGTGCTGGACAACCCGCGCCAGTTCAGCCGGGACGCGCGCATCTGGCGGGACTGGCGGGAGGGACGTGTTTCCGAGACGTCACCGTTGATCCCGATGGTCGGCTGGCGGCCCGACTGCGTCTCCCAGGACGGCGAACCGCACCGCCGGTTGCGCGGCGCGGTCACCGACGGGCTGCTCGCGGCGTCCAGCCGCGGTGTGCGGCGACACGCCACGTACTTCGCGAACAAACAGATCGACGCGTTCGCCGACGCCGGGCGCGCCGACCTGGTGGCCGACTACGCCGAGCACCTGCCGATGCTCGTGCTCACCCGGATCCTGGGCCTCCCCGCGGCGGACGGTCTACGCCTGGTCGAGTCGTGCGCCCAGGTCTTCAAGGGCGGCGAGGGCGCCCTCGAGCACAACGACCGGATCATGCAGATTCTCGCGGAACTCGCCGAGCGCAAGCGGGCCGAGCCCGGCTCCGACTTCGCCACGGCTCTCCTGGAGCACCCGGCCGGGCTCGACCACGACGAGGTCGTCAGCCACCTGCGCCTGGTGCTGATCGCCGCGCACACCACCACCAGCAACCTGCTGGCCCGGGTCCTGCAACTGGTCCTCACCGACGCCGCCCGGCTGTCCGGCCTGGTCAGCGGGCAGCTGAACATCTCCTCGGTGGTGGAGGAGGTCATGTGGGACACTCCGCCGCTGGCCGTGCTGCCGGGCCGGTTCGCGGCCGCCGACCTGGAACTCGGAGGCCATCACATCCAGGAGGGAGAACTGCTCGTCCTGGGCCTGGCCGCCGGCAACCTCGACCCGGAGGTACGGCCCGACGCGGCCGTCGCCGTGCAGGGCAACCAGTCGCACCTGGCGTTCAGCGCCGGACCGCACGAGTGCCCGGGGCAGAACATCGGCCAGTCCATCATCGAGGTCGGTGTGGACGTCCTGCTGCACCGGCTGCCGGGCCTGCGCCTGTCCGCGTCGTCGGACGAGCTCTCCTCGACCGCCTCCACCTGGGAGTCCCGGCTCGACAGCCTGCCGGTCGAGTTCTCCGTCTGACACCACCGCTGCCCGGCCGCAACCCCCCGGCCGGGCAGCGCCGTCTCCTCACACGGCCGGCAGGTCGTCCACGAGGCCAGTCCGGCCAGTTCGGCCGAGGCCACCGGGCCACTCCTTGGCCGCGGCGCAGCGGCCGATGACCAGGGACGCGCAGTAGACATCCGGCGGCGTCGGTCCGCCTGGCGGTCTCGCGGGAGCCGCCGCAGCCGACGGGAGTGGAGCCCACCACCCACCACCCCACGTCAACGCTCCACAATGAGCCGCTTGTTGCAGCCGGACTGCTGGAGCAGGCGAGGGGGGCAGATGGGGGAAGTCCCGGTCCGCGCGCCCCGGCCACCGCCGTTCGGAGATGTGGCCGGAGTAGCGCGGACATGACCGCGAGGGTGACCGGTTCGGCGTCACTGACGTGGGAGCGAGGCCGCGTCGGCCGCGGTAGCAGCCGGGGCCGCCGAACGGACTCACTCCTGCCCCCGTCCGGCGCGACTTCGGCACCTCTGCCCGCCGGCGTGCTGCCCGTCGGAGCACCGAAACCCTCCCACCTCAGGCCCCGGACGACCACCCGGCCGCAAGAGCACAACGGCCCCACGGCCCCGCAGTACAGGTCCGAGGTGGCGTCAGCCGTCGAGCCAGTCGCCCGCGACGTCCGTGGGGCGATATCCCGTGGCGTTCCAGAGGAAATGAGGGTGGGCGGCGCCGAACATGTAGGCGAGGAGTGCGGTGTCTTCCCTCCCGGTTCGAGGGTCGTGCAGGGTGTGGAACCTCTCGGATCCGACTACGCCGGCGTCTTGTTGGATCTGACGGGCGCGGGCCGGAGACGGCGCGGCCCTGGATGCCTCCACAGCGGCGATGTAGGTGCGGCGCAAGATCTCCCATGCGCTGTCGGTGTTGCCGTACCAGGGGCCGTGCAGTGCTTCGAAGGCATGGAGCTCGGCGTCGAAGAGGGGCCACGTCTGGGGGAATTGGGCTCGGCAGCGCGCGGACAGCTCGGCGGCCCGGGTGCTCAGTGCCGGCACGGTGGGCCGCGGGGCGAGGGTGAGGGTGGTGCCGTGGGTGAGGATGCCGGTGCACGGGTTGGGCTGCAGGTCGCACATCGGGCATCCCTCGGTCGGGGGAAGGCCCTCGGTGATGCCGTCGAACCACAGGGCGTGACGGCCCGTGAGCCCCATCCAGACGACGGTGGTGGTCATCAGCCAGGTGTTCCACATCGGGCTGTGCGCCTCGGGCATGCAGCCGTACTTGACGATGGCTATGGCGCAGGCGGCGTAGAGGGCCTTGGTGTGGGTGGGCATGTCGGCGAGCCAGAAGTTGCTGATCTCGCCGGTGAGGGCGTCGGCTCGTACGTCGGCCATGTCGTCGATGACGCGGCACAGCAGCAGGGAGGCGAGGTTTTCTTCCTGCCAGAGTTCGGTGTCTGGTGCGACGTGCCAGAACAGGCAGTCCAGCATCTGCAGGATCGAGTAGGTGCTCTGGCTGAGTGGGTTGCTCTGGGGGAGGGTGACGCTGCCCGCCTCGTGCTGCTGGAGCCAGTACTCGTCAACGGATCGCTTATGGGCTGCGAAGAGTCCGGAGACCAGGGCCCGTGCGCTGTTCGTGCTGAAATTCTCGGCCAGGCGGCCTTCGACGTGTTGGGTGAGGCGTGTTGTGTCGATGGTGTCGATCACGCGTTTGTACTCGTGGAAGACGAGGATGTCGTCCTCGAAGCGGTGGCGGTGGCCAAGGTCTCGTTCGAGGTCGTTCATCTGCCGGGTCCAGGACCATCCGCCGGTCAGGACGCTGTCGAGTTCGCGGCGGTTCGGCCAGGTCTTGACGGTGAGGGGACGACCGGCGCTCTGCCGCCAACGGTAGTCATCCAGCGTGCGTATGGGGGGCGTGGGCAGCCGACGGCACAGAGGGCAGGAGCAGGCGGTCGTCCGATCCTCCTCGCGCGGCGGGGTGAGTGCCCGGCTCCTCCAGGCCCCTTCCAGCATCATGCAGGTCAGTCGGCAGACCTCAATATCGATGCTGACCTGGGGGAAGGCTTCTTCGATCACGCGCAGGCCGGTGTCGAGGTGCCTCAACCTGGCGGAGCCCTCCTCGTCGGGCGGGAGGAACGCGGGCCGCGCCAGATGGAGGGCTCCTTCCACATGCAGCGTGGTACCGGAGTGGGGGGATCCGAGTGCGTCCAGCCGCTGCTGAGCGGCGCTCTGGGCCCTTCGGTACTGCTCCGTGCTCCCGTTGATGCGTTTCACCAGGAGGCGAGCCAGGGTGTTCCCCGCCTCCGTGGGCTGGGGCTGGGCGCTTGGCTGCACGGGGAGCGGGCTGTCGGCGGACGTCTTCGGAACAGCACCTCTGACTCGAAATTTCACACCGGTATCCCATCAGGCTGTGGTCATGACAACGGAATCGGCCGACCTCAGCGGTCGGTCGGTCGTGTCCGAGTGATTTCTGTGCATGCCGTGCCGGCGTCGTCGAACGGCCGGACTCACGCGACCGGTTCGGGTTCATGCCACGAACGGCCGCCAGGGGTGCGACTGCTGCTCGACGGCCGAGGAAATGGAGCCGATCGCCCGACTGACCTACGACGAACGGCCCGCCCCTGTCGAAGCACTCCTGTTACACGACGAGCACCTGCGTCGCCGCGTCAACTGTGTTGCCGTGCACCATGACCATGTCCTTCCGGGAGACGGTGATGCAGAGCCCCCCGCCCTGCGAACGGGTGGCCGAAATGACCACCCGCGCCCTCGAACTCAGTTCCTGTGGCCGAAAGTTGAACCGAGAAGCGATACGAGGCTGCCCATAGCCTAAATGATCTACGCGTGACCTCACCGTGATGTCCGTTACTGCTTACGCCTCTTCGGCTGCGTACACTGCCTCCCCTCCCACGTAGGTCAGCGCCACACCCGTCTCCGCTATCGCCGAGCTCGGCCCGTCGAACGGATCGCGGTCCAGCACCACCAGATCGGCCAGCGCGCCCGCCTGCACCCGGCCGGTGTCGTCGAGGTGGTTCACATGGGCCGATCCCGCGGTGTACGCGTTCAACGCCTCGGCGAGGCCGATGCGCTCGCCGGGCAGGAACACCGGGGCGTCGTTGCCGTCGGGCGTCAGGCGGTTGACCGCCACGTGGATTCCCTGGAGCGGATCAGGGCTGCTGACCGGCCAGTCGCTGCCCGCCGCGAGCCGGGCCCCCGAACGCAGCAGCGCCCTGAACGGGTACTGCCACGCGGCCCGTTCGGACCCCAGGAAGGGAATCGTCAGCTCGTCCATCTGCGGTTCGTGCGCGGCCCACAGCGGCTGGATGTTGGCGGTGGCGTCGAGCCGGGCGAAGCGCGCCACGTCGTCGGGGTGCACGACCTGAAGGTGCGCCAGATGCGGCCGGGTGTCGCTCGGCCCGTTCGCCTCACGCGCGGCCTCGATGGCGTCCAGGGCGTCGCGTACGGCCCGGTCGCCCAGCGCGTGGAAGTGGCACTGGAAGCCGAGGGAATCCAACTCGGTCACGTACGTGGGGAGTTGCCCAGCGTCGATGAAGCTCGTGCCGCGGTTGGCGGTGGCGCAGCCGCATGGGTCCAGATACGGGTCGAGGAGCGCCGCCGTCCCGGTCTCGGCGACCCCGTCCAGCATCAGTTTGACGCTGCCGGCGCGGAACCGGCCGTGGCTCGACGCCGCCCGCCTCTCGACGAGTTCGGGGATCTGCTCGGCCCCGCGCTCACGGTCCCACCACAGGGCGCCGACCACACGAGCGGTCAGCGAGCCGTCGCGCGCGGCGGTCAGATACGCCTGCGACGGGTCGTCCATGCCGAGGAAGTCCCCGACGAGAGCGTCCTGCCAGGCCGTGACGCCGAGGGCGTGCAGATGGCGCTGCGCGTGCAGCAGCGCCGCCAGCCGGTCCGCCGGGGTGACCGGCGGTGTCAGACGCCCGACGAGCTGCATCGCGCCCTCCTGCAGCGTTCCGCTCGGATCTCCCGCCGCGTCCCGGTCGATCCGCCCGTCGGCCGGATCCGGCGTGTCCCGGTCGATGCCCGCCAGCCGCAGTGCACGGCTGTTGACCCAGGCGCCGTGGTGGTCGCGGTTGGGCAGGTAGACGGGCCGGTCCGGCACGACCGCGTCCAGGAGCTCCCTCGTCGGCGTGCCGCCCTCGAAGGCCTCCATGGACCAGCCGCCCCCGGTGATCCACTCCTGCTCCGGGTGCGCCGTGGCGTAGGCACGGATGGCGGCGACCGTCTCCTCGGCCGTCCTGGTCCCGGTCAGATCGCACTGGGAGAGTTCCAGGCCGGCCGGCAGGGGATGGACGTGCGCGTCCTGGAAGCCCGGCAGCAGCAACCGTCCGGCCAGGTCGACCACTTCGGTCCGAGGTCCGGCGAGATCCAGGACCTCGGCGTGCCCGACAGCGGTGATGCGGTCGCCGGTGACGGCCACGGCGGTGGCGGTGCGGCCCGCGGGAGTGAGGACCGGGCCGCCGGTGAAGATGAGATCTGTGTGCATGGTCCGTTCCTGGTGGGGGTCAGTTGGACGTGGCGAGCAGCTGCGGCGCGTCGGCGTCCGTGCCGTCGCCCGTGCGGAAGTACGGCGACCTGCGCACCCACTTGGCCCACGCGGCGGCCACGAAGCCCGACGCGATCATCACCACGGGAGTGAGGAGCAGGAACCAGCCGTTGTCCGCGCGGAGTTCGAGATGGTCGGTGGAGGTGTAGAAGGACCAGCCGAGATAGCCGCCGAGTCCGAGCAGCGCCGCCGCGCTCAGCGTCGGAAGCACGACTGCCCGTATGCCCTCCCGCCAGTTCTCGCGCAGCAGAGAGCGGAAGCGGACGGCCGCCGCGAGCGCGGTGAGGGCGTACGACAGGGCGACCACGATGCCCACGGCGCTCACCGTCGCCATGATCATGTCCGAGAGCCGCGGAATGACCAGGGCGAGTGCCGCGATCACTGTCGCCAGGGCGCCGATCAGCAGCGTGCCGGCGGCCGGCGTCCCGTAGCGGGGGCTCACCTTGGACCACACGGGCCCCAGGGTGCGGTCCCGGCTCATCGCGAACATCGCCCGGGCCGTGGGAATCACGCCGGCCTGCAGCGAGGCGACCGCCGAGAACATCAGGGCCACGAGAGGCAGTGCCGCCACCGGCTGGGAGGCCAGCCGGTCTCCGAAGTACGCCAGGCCCTGGGCGCCGTGCCCGGCCAACTCCGGCTCGGTCAGGACCCGTTGGAAGGCAACCGAGCCGAGCAGGAAGAGCATCAGCATGGTGACCAGGGTGATGAGGCCGGCGCGGGAGGCGTCGCGCGGCTCGCGCACCTCCTCGTTGACACTGAACGCGGTCTCGAAGCCCCAGTAACAGAACACCGAAAGCAGCATCCCCTGCGCGAGCGCCTTCGCCGACGGGATCGCGAACGGGTCGAACCAGCTCAGGCTGAAGGCGTGCGGGCCGTGGATGATGCCGTATCCGCAGAACCCGAGCAGGACGACGTACTCGAAGACCAGCA
The DNA here is from genome assembly GCF_058267695.1 of Streptomyces sp. DF42. Lineage (NCBI taxonomy): Bacteria > Bacillati > Actinomycetota > Actinomycetes > Kitasatosporales > Streptomycetaceae > Streptomyces > Streptomyces sp. DF42. The sequence goes on from NZ_CM177859.1 coordinate 9,550,429, forward strand.
GCCCGGACTGCAGCCGCGCCGCGGTCCGGACGCCGGTGACGGCGGTGACGGTGACCGCGATCAGGACGACGATGCCGACGGCGGTCGTCTGCACGGTCGAGCCCGGGTCCAGGGCGAGCCCGGCCACCCGGTGCAGCCCCGACTCCCCGGCGAGCTGGATCATTGCCGACCCGGTGACGGCCGTCGTGTACGCGAGGAACGCCAGCGTCGCCACGATGGTCACCCAGCCGACCATGAAACCGAGCCACGGACTGAGCGAACGACCCACCCACACATAGCCGTTGCCCGCGTTCGGCTCCACCCGGTTCAGCCGGGAGAAGGCGCCCGCGATGCCGAGGACCGGCAGGAACGCCAGCAGCATGATCGCCGGGAGATGCAGGCCCACCACACCGGCCGTGACGCCCAGGCCGATACCGATGCTGGTGGTCGCCGCCGTGCTGGACGCGGCGATGGCGACGCCGTCCAGGACGCCGAGAGACTTGCGCAGCTCGGGCCGCGCTGGTGGATCTGCACCGAAGGGGGTGTCGGACATGGCCGGGTCTCCGCTCGCACCGTGGGGCCTGGTCGGCCCGGTGACCGCACATGAAACTGCCCGGGGGCTTAACACGTCAACGGTGTTGTCATAAAGTGCGGGCACGGCACCGGTCCCAGGGAGGCAGTCCATGAGCGAGCGCGTCGTCCCACCCGATGCCCGACGCCGCAGACGCCCCACCAAGCAGGGCGTCGTCCTCTCCGAGGAGCTGATCGTCGCCACCGCCCTGCGCCTGATCGAGGAACACGGCGCGGCGGCGCTGTCCGTCCGGCGCCTCGGCCACGCGCTCGGTGCCGACCCGAGCTCGCTGTACCGCTATTTCCGGCACACCGACGACCTGATGCTCGCCGTCACCGACGAACTCATCGGCAGCACCCTGCGTACCTGGCGCCCCACCGGTGACTGGCGCGCCGACCTCAGGGACCTCGGTCTGCGCATGCACGCGGGCTCCCTCGCCCATCCGCGGGCATCCGTCCTCAGCTCCTACCGGGTGACCGGACGGGTGTACGAGATCCACGCCGTGGAGACCATCCTCGGTGTGCTGCGCGACGCCGGGTTCCCCGACGGCGAGGCGGTGCGCATCTATCACGCCTTCGTCGACCAGTCCCTCGCCTTCGGCGCCCTCGACTCGGCCAGCGCCGCCCTGCCGAAGGCCGCCCGGGAGGCGGAGACGGCTGTGTGGCGGGCCACCTACGCGCGGCTCCCCGCCGACACACACCCCCACATCGCCGCCACCGCCCGCCATCTGGTGGCCGACATGCGTCAGAGCTCCTACCCGGCCGCACTGGACCTCTTCCTGAGTGCGGCGGCGGCGCGACTGGCGGAGATCCGAGCGGGTCAGGAGACGTGACGCCCGCCAACTCGGCGCGTTCGTACGGGAATTGGCTGGTGGCCGACTGAAAGGGCCGGACCGGGATATCCGTGAGGTACAGGAGCGGCGGGACACGACGCCCCGCGCCCCGGACCGTTCGGAGGAGACATGCCACTGGTGGAAGCGGGTTACGTGGTGCTCGACTGCGCCGAGCCCGAGAAACTCGCCCTGTTCTACAAGGAACTGCTGGAGGGCGAGGAGACGGATGCGACCGCCAACCGTGTGGAGATCAGGGGCGCCGACGGCTTCCGGCTGGCCTTCCGCCGCGATGTGAACGCGGTACCGCCGAGCTGGCCGCGCCCCGAGAACTCCCTCCAGGCCCACCTGGACTTCGTCGTGGCGGACCTGGACGAGGCGGAGCGCAAGGTCGTGGAGCTGGGCGGGCGCCCGCTGGAGACGAAGGACGCCTCCGGGCCGTTCGAGCAACGCGGGTACGCCGACCCGGCCGGCCACTCCTTCACCCTGCTCCGCGTCACGCCGACGGCACCCAAGCAGGGCTGAGCCGCCCCACCGGCCGCTCCACCGGCGTCAGTCCCGGCCGCCCTTCTCGGCGACCGGCCAGACGCCGGTGGAGCGTTCGATGGCCTTCGCGCCCGTGCGGTCCACGGCGCTGCGCACCACGGCGAACAGGGCGCCCTGGACCGCGGCGGCGAGCAGTATCTCCCCCCAGCCACGCTCCTGGTCGAGGGCGTCGGGCGCGTCCTCCTCGTGCCGCAGCGCCATCCACGTCTTGCGGAACGCGAGCCCGGCGAGGGAGCCGCTGACCCAGCCCAGAGCGAATCCCAGGGGCTTGTAGGCGAGGGGCAGCTTCATCTTCTTCTTCTTGGTCTTCGCCACGTCTGTCTCCTTCGTCGATCGGGGCCGGTGCGTCGGTCAGGGCCGGCCCTGCGGCGCGACCTGCTCGTCCGCGGGAGCGGGCCCCGGAGGCGTCCCGTCGCCGAACGGCCGGCCACCGAGCTCTTCGCGGTGATGGGGCGTCAGCCACCCGGACGGATCCGGCCCGAGAGGCACGATCCGGGTCGGGTTGATGCCGGTGTGGACCTGGTAGTAGTGCCGTTTGATGTGGTCGAAGTCGACGGTGTCACCGAAGCCGGGCGTCTGGTAGAGGTCACGAACATACGCCCACAGGACCGGGTTCTCGGCCAGCTTCCAGCGGTTGCACTTGAAGTGTCCGTGGTAGACGGCGTCGAAGCGGACCAGGGTGGTGAACAGCCGGATGTCGGCCTCGGTGAGGGTGTCGCCGACCAGAAAGCGCTGCCGCGCAAGCCGCTGCGTGAGCAGCTCCAGACGGTGGAACACGCCGGTGTACGCGGCCTCGTACTCCTCCTGGTCCGTGGCGAAACCCGCCCGGTACACACCGTTGTTGACGTCCTCGTAGACGTCCGACATCACCGCGTCGATCTCGTCCCGCAGGGCGTGCGGGTACAGGTCGGGTGCCCCGTCGCGGTGCAGAGCGGTCCACTCGGTGGCGAGATCGAGGGTGAGCTGCTGGTAGTCGTTGGTGACCAGCTTCCCGCTGGGGATGTCGACGACCGCGGGCACGCTCACGCCTCCCGGGTAGCCGGTCTCCCGCCGCTCGTAGGCCTCGCCGAGGAAACGGATGCCCAGGACCGGGTCACGGCCCTCCGGATCCAGGGTGAAGCGCCAGCTGCGGTCGTCCTGGACCGGGTCGGCCACGGCGAGGGACAGGGCGTTCTCCAGTCCGAGCAGACGGCGGGAGACCAGCGCCCGGCTCGCCCACGGACAGGCACGGCTGACCACCAGCCGGTATCGGCCCGCCTCCACCGGCCACCCGTCCCGGCCGTCCGCCGTGATCCGATCCGTGAAGTGGCTCTTGGACCGCTTGAACGACTTCTTCCCGTACGTGCTGTTGCCCCCGCCGCCCATGTTTCCTCCCTGAGGTGCGTGTCCCTCAGGGACGCGTTCCCCGAATTCGGCCGCCCGCACGGTGTGAGCCGCCCCGAGAGGGGCAGTCGGCGAAGGTGAGCGGGACATCTTCGGACGACAGGACAGACCGCAGGACTCGCGTCACCGTGCTGGTGGCGCTCGCGGCGAATCTCGTGATCGCGGTGGCGAAGGCCGTCGGCGGCCTGCTGGCCGGATCACCGGCTCTGCTCTCGGAGGCCGCGCACTCCGTGGCCGACAGCCTCAACGAGGTCTTCCTGCTGGCCGCGCTGCGCCGCAGCCGCCGCCCGGCCGACACGCGGCATCCCTTCGGCTACGGCAAGGAGCGGTTCTTCTGGTCGCTCCTCGCGGCCGTCGGGATCTTCGTCATGGGTGGCTGTTTCTCCTTCTTCCAGGGCGTCGAGGCCCTCAGAAACGGCGCCGACGAGAAGCTGAGCGGCTATGTGGCGGGCCTGATCGTGCTCGGCGTCGCCTTCGTCGCGGAGGGCGCGTCACTACTGAGGGCGCTGCATCAGGTACGACAGCAGGGCGGCAGGAGCGGTATGCGCGACCCCGCACTGCGCACGGTGGTCGCCGAGGACGGCACGGCGGTGCTCGGCGTGACGCTGGCCGCTGCGGGCATGGCACTGCACATGGTCACCGGACAGGTGGTGTGGGAGGCGTCGGCGTCGCTGGCGATCGGCGTGCTGCTCGTCTTCGTCGCCTACCAGCTGGGCAGCGAGGCGCGCGACCAGCTCATCGGGGAGTCCGCCGACCCGGAGACGGCGGCCCGGATCCGCGCGCTGCTCGAAGCGCAGCCCGAGATCGACAGCGTGGAGGCACTGTTCACGATGAAGACGGGCCTCGACACGGCCCTGGTGGCCGCCCGTGTCGACCTGGTGCCCGGGCTGGACAGCGAGCGGGTCGAGGAGGTCGCCGTACGGATCAAGAAGTCCCTGGCCAACACCGTGTCCGAGGCCGACCAGATCTTCCTCGACATCACCGACCGGCCGGCCCAGGAGGCACTGGAAAGCCCCGCCGCGACGGGGGAACGCGGCGGGGCCTGACGCACGCGTGCCCGGTGCCATCCGCTTCATGCGTGCTCGACCGAAGATTTTTTCCGGACCCCTCTCAGGGAGGGGTCCCGGCTCGGTTCAGGGCCCGGTGATCAGGCCCCCGCCCCCGGCCCGGATCACTTCTCTCCGGATTCGAGGACGAAGACCGGGATCTGCCGGTCCGTCTTCTCCTGGTAGTCGGCATACGGCGGATAGGCCTCGACGGCACGCTCCCACCACTCGTCCCGCTCGGCGCCGCTGATCTCGCGGGCGACGTAGGCCCGCTTCACCGGTCCGTCCTGGAGCTCCACCTGGGGGTCGGCCTTCAGGTTGTGGTACCAGACCGGGTGCTCGGGGGCGCCGCCCTGCGAGGCGACCACGGCGTAGCGGCCGTCGTGCTCGACGCGCATCAGGGGCGTCTTGCGGATCTTCCCGCTCTTGACGCCGCGGTTCGTGAGCACGATCACCGGCAGCCCGGTGTCCCGCAGGGTCGTCCCCTTCGTGCCACCGGAGCTCTCGTACAGCTCCACCTGATCCCGCACCCACTGCGCCGGACTCGGTTCGTACTCGCCCTCGAGAGGCATGGCATCCGTCCCATCGTCGTGTCGTACGGCTGACTGCCACCGTGGTTCAACACCGGTGTGCGCAGGATTCATCCATACCGCACCGGCCTTCGGCCACGCATCGGTCAAGATCAACCCACCATCCGTACCGCGAGTGCCGTGATCACGCCACTCGACAGCAGCGCCGTCACCAGTCTCCCGCGCCGGCCCGTGAGCGCCCGGCCGAGCAGAGCCCCGCCCCCGGCGAGCAGGAGCTGCCAGCTGGCGGACGCGGCGAAGGCCGCCGCGACGAAGACGCCCTGCTCCAGGGGCGCCGCCGCCTGTGAGGTCCGGGTGCCGAGCACCAGCGCGGCGAAATAGATCACCGTGGTGGGGTTGAGGAGCGTGATCCCCAGCAGGCTCAGATACGCCCGTACGGCACTCGGAGGAGGCGGGCCGCAACGGGCGGTGAGCCGGTGACCGCGGTACTGCCGCAGGGCCGCGACCGCGCCCCGCACCGCCAGGGCGGCCAGCACCACGGCCGAGGCCCAGCGCAGCGGCCCCAGTACGGGTCGCAGCGCGGCCGCGAGAGCGGAGCCGCCGAGCATGGCCGGCAAGGCGTAGAGCCCGTCCGCGGTGGCGACGCCGAGCGCCGCGCAGACACCGGTCCGCAGCGACGTACGGGCGGTCAGGGACACGAGGTAGGTCGCGACCGCGCCCACGGGAACGGCGATGCCGTAGCCCGCGACCAGGCCCGCGACGAGCGCGGCGGTCACGACGCGGGAAGCGTCGGCCTCCGGTGCCGGCCGGACTGCTGCTGGAACCGCACCGGCATGGCGGTGGCGGTCAGCGGCAGCAGGGCGAAGGTCGTAGGCATGACCGGATTGTGGACGCGGCCACGGCCCGCCCACAACCGAATTCCGATGCGTGAGCGAGTATCCCCGGCCAGTTTGCCGGGACCACCGATCTGGCCGAACTTCACGTCGCCCCATAGATGCCCCGGGCATCTAATGAAGGTCTGCACCACGCACGCTCTTCGTCTGTGAGGTCTTTCCATGACGGAAACGGAACCCGTCGCGTTCCCCCAGGACCGGACGTGTCCCTACCACCCGCCCACCGCCTACAAGCCCCTGCGCGCCACCCGCCCGCTGTCCCGGATCACCCTCTACGACGGCCGTCCGGCCTGGCTGGTCACCGGTCATGCCCTGGCCCGCGATCTGCTGGCCGACCAGCGGCTGTCGGCGGACCGCACCCATCCCGGCTTCCCGGCACCCACCGAACGCTTCTCGGCCGTGAAGAGCCGGAGGGTCGCGCTGCTCGGAGTCGACGACCCGAAACACCGCACTCAGCGGCGGATGATGGTCCCCAGCTTCACCCTCCGACGGGCCGTCGAACTGCGCCCCGAGATCCAGCGGATCGTGGACGAGCGGATCGACGCGATGGTGGCCCAGGGGCCGCCCGCCGAGCTGGTGAGTGCCTTCGCGCTGCCCGTGCCGTCGATGGTGATCTGCGCCCTGCTCGGCGTCCCCTACACCGACCACGAGTTCTTCGAGGGACAGTCACGCCGGCTGCTGCGCGGACCCACGGTCGAGGACGTGCAGGACGCACGCCACCAACTCGACGCGTACTTCGAGGAGTTGATCGACCACAAGCAGAAACAGCCGGAGCCCGGCGACGGCGTGCTGGACGAACTCGTCCACCAGCAGCTGCGCGAGGGAGTGCTCGACCGCCAGGAGGTCATCTCGTTCGCGACCATCCTGCTGATCGCCGGTCACGAGACGACCGCCAACATGATCTCCCTCGGCACCTTCACGCTCCTCCAACACCCCCAGCGGCTGGCCGAGTTGCGCGGCGACAAGGAGCTTGTGCCTTCGGCGGTGGAGGAGCTGATGCGGATGCTGTCCATCGCGGACGGGCTGCTGCGCCGGGCCACCGAGGACATCGAGGCGGGCGATACGACGATCCGGGCGGGCGACGGCGTCATCTTCGTGACCTCGGTCATCAACCGCGACGAGGACGTCTACCCCGCACCCGACACCCTCGACTGGCATCGCTCCGCCCGCCACCACGTCGCGTTCGGCTTCGGCATCCACCAGTGCCTCGGCCAGAACCTGGCCCGTGCCGAGTTGGAGATCGCCCTGCACACCCTCTTCGACCGGCTGCCGACGCTGCGCCTCGCCGCTCCGGCGGACGAGATCCCCTTCAAGCCCGGCGACACGATCCAGGGGATGCTGGAACTCCCCGTGACCTGGTAAGAGGCTGCAGGCCATGCACATCGACAGGGACATCGACATCGACATCGACAAGGACGTCTGCATCGGGGCCGGCCAGTGCGCGATGGCCGCCCCGGGCGTCTTCACCCAGGACGACGACGGATTCAGCACGCTGCTGCCGGGCCGCGAGGACGGCGGCGGCGATCCGATGGTGCGGGAAGCCGCCCGGGCCTGTCCGGTGGGCGCCATCACCGTGTCCGAAGGGTGAGGTCGGCGGGACAGCGGCAGCCGCCGCGTCGCCTGCCGCGCCCGCCGCGCGGGCTCGGTGCTCTCGGTGATCCCGGCGCTGACCACGGCACCCTAGGCGGCAGGAACAGCTCCCCGCCCAGGGCGCCGGACACCCCCGCTGCCACGAACCCGGCGGGACAGCCCCGTATTGAAGACGGCGAGGCTCCGCTCCCGGGCCCCCGCCGTTCCACGAACTCGGCGAGTCGGCCGCGCCGGCGCACGTCGCGCCGCCCCGGATACTGTTGTCCGCCCGTCGAGGAGGAACCCATGGCCGACCGTCCGCCCCTGCCCCCGTTCACCCGTGAGACCGCCGCGCAGAAGGTCCAGGCCGCCGAGGACGCCTGGAACACCCGCGATCCGCACAAGGTGGCGCTCGCCTACTCGGAGGACTCGGTGTGGCGCAACCGCGACACCTTCGTCACCGGCCGGGCCGAGATCGTGCGGTTCTTGACCCGCAAGTGGGAGCGCGAGCAGGAGTACGCGCTGCGCAAGGACCTGTGGGCCCACGAAGGCAACCGCATCGCGGTCCGCTTCCAGTACGAGTGCCGAAACGCCGACGGCCAGTGGTGGCGCTCCTACGGCAACGAACTGTGGGAGTTCGACGAGCACGGTCTGATGACCCGGCGCGAGGCCAGCATCAACGACGTGGCGATCGAGGAGAAGGAACGCCGCATCCACGGCCCGCGGCCCGAGGCCGAGCGGGGGCGGTCCTTCCCGATCGAGTAGCGATGCCCCTGGGTAGTGTGCGCGGATGACCGAACAGGCCGGGAAACCCCCGCAGGCCGAGAAGCCGTTCCTCTACGTCGTCGTCTGCGCCGCGGGAATCGCCGCGGACGTCAGCAGGCTGATCGCCGCCGCGCAGGAGCGGGACTGGGAGGTCGGCGTCATCGCGACGCCGGTCGCCATGAACGGCTTCTTCGACAGCAGGGCCGTCGAGGCACAGACCGGCCGTCCCATACGCTCCGCCTGGCGCACCCCCGGTGATCCGCGCCCCTTCCCGCCGCCGGACGCCGTCGTCGTCGCGCCCGCCACCTTCAACACGATCAACAAATGGGCGGCGGGTCTGGCCGACACCCTGGCCGTGGCCACCCTGTGCGAGACATACGGTCTGGGTGTCCCGGTCGCCGTACTCCCGTGCGTCGCCGACGCGTTGGCCGCCCACCCCGCCTATCAGGACAGCCTGACACGCCTGCGTGGGATGGGCGTCCGGTTCGGTGAGCCGTACTCCGGTGAGGGGGGAGAGGACGGTGCGCGACCGTCGTTCGGGTGGGAGCGGGTGCTGGACCGACTGAACGGGGGCTGACACGCACTCAGGGCCCGCCGGTGACGGTGAAGTGCAGGTGCGTGAGCGGCAGTCGACCGACGGGGCATCCCGTCGGTCCTCGCCCTCACCGGACCCTGCGGACGTAGTCGTCGCTGCCGGGCGTCGAGACCATCACGTCCCGCCGGACGATGCTCAGTCGGTCGCCGAATCCTGTAAGGGCCTTGCGCAGCCCGCTGTCCGAGTACTCGATCACGAGCACCCGGTCGTCGAACGCCTTCGCGTACGCCCCGCACTCGTCGTGCTCCGCGCACTCCTCGGCCACCGCGAAGTCGAGCCCCGTCCGCTTCCTCAGCCCGGCCAGCTCCACCGTGTTCTTCTGCGCGATCGCCAGGTGCCGGGCGTGCGCGTGCCGGGACAGGAGCGTGACGAAGGCCGTCGCGTCGTTCGCCGTCAGCAGGTGCCGGGAGCGGGTGTAGCTGTCGTAGTTGTCCGGCTCGACCGCGTCGAATCCCTTGGCGGCACAGCCGTCGATCCATCGGCCGATCCGGGCCGCCACGCGCTGCCGTTTGGCCGGCGTCCGGATGTCGAGCAGTGCCTCTCCCCAGTCCCCGTCGACGACCACCTTGCCCCGCCCGTCCCGCAGCAGCAGGTCGGAGGGCCAGGAGGTGCGCTCGCCCGGCTGGGACTGGAAGGCGTTGACGTAGCAGACGTTGTACAGGCCGGGCGCAGGGGAGGCCGTACGGTCTCGGCTGACGACGCGGGTGCCCGGCGGCGGGGGATAGGCGCCGCCGATCTGGTAGTCGAAGCCGGCGTGGCGGGGCGGGAGGTGCAGCTCGGCGGACGGCTTCGACGTGCCGGCCGACTCCTTGCCGGAGGAACCGCACGCCGACAACGCGGCGGTGAGAAGTACGCAGGCGCCGACGGCCGTCCCAAGACGTCCGACGCGAGAGGCACCCTTGGCGGGCATGTCCGCTCCATCAATCGCGGGTACGACCCCGCCTCGGACCGGGTGTCCGGGTGATCCTGGCGACTTTGGCCGGACTTGGAACTCGTCCGCTACCGGCTGGGCGTACCTCTGTATGCCGCTGAGCGGCTACGCCGAAGATCAAAGCGCCGACGCGGGCCCTGCGTCAAGAGGGCGTGGTGCTGGAAGTACGGGTGAAGTCGTACGCTCCCCCTCGTACCCATCCCGAAGGCAGGAGCAGCAACGATGCAGTACGTGAAGCTCGGTTCGACGGGCCTGGACGTGTCGCGGGTCTGTCTCGGCTGTATGACCTATGGCCTGCCCGACCGCGGTGTGCACGAGTGGACCCTCGACGCGGAGGCCTCGCGTCCCCTGATCCGGCAGGCGCTGGAAGCCGGGATCAACTTCTTCGACACGGCCAACGTCTACTCCGACGGCACCAGTGAGGAGATCGTCGGCAAGGCGCTGCGGGACTTCGCGAACCGCGACGACATCGTCCTCGCGACGAAGGTGCACGGCCGGATGCGGCCCGGGCCCAACGGCGGCGGCCTGTCCCGCAAGGCGATCATGGCCGAGATCGACCACAGCCTGAGCCGCCTCGACACCGACTACGTCGACCTCTACCAGATTCACCGCTTCGACCCGCACACCCCCGTCGAGGAGACGATGGAGGCCCTGCACGACGTGGTGCAGGCGGGCAAGGCGCGCTACATCGGCGCCAGTTCGATGTTCGCCTGGCAGTTCTCCAAGATGCAGTACACCGCCGAGCGGCACGGCTGGACCAAGTTCGTGTCCATGCAGAACCACTACAACCTCCTCTACCGAGAGGAGGAGCGCGAGATGCTGCCCCTCTGCTCCGACCAGGGCGTGGGCGTCCTGCCCTGGAGCCCCCTCGCCCGCGGCCGGCTCACCCGGGACTGGGGCACCGTGACGGAGCGCAGCGAGAACGACGACTTCGGCAGCCGCCTCTACCCGGAGAGCGACCGCACCATCGTCGAGGCCGTCACCCGCATCGCGGGCGACCGAGGCGTCCCGCGCGCCCGCATCGCCCTCTCCTGGCTGCTCCACCAGGACACGGTGGCGGCGCCGATCGTCGGCGCCGCCAAGCCGCACCACATCGAGGACGCGGTGGCCGCCGTCGAACTCGAGCTCAGCGACAAGGAGATCGAGGAGCTGGAGCAGCCGTACGCGCCGCACCCCATCGTCGGTCACAGCTGACGAGTGGCCCTAGTGGGGCCCGTGCGGTTCGAACTCCGTGCCGCACGGACCCGCACCCTCGCTCTCCGCCAGCAGCACCCGCTCACCGTCCATCGTCACCGTGCGGTAGTAGCGCCCGATGCGCTCCACCGACCGCCCCACGTAGTGACCGATGAACGAGCGGCGGAAACGGTCCGGCGTGCGGTTGGGCTGCGAGCCGTGCACCAGGCTGCCGTTGAAGAACAGGACGTCTCCGGGCGCCATGTCGACCGGCACGGCCGCGAGGCCCGGCGGCGGGGGAACGAACTCCCGCGCGAACGACACGTCGGCGTCCGCCTCCTCGGGGCAGAACAGGTCCATCCGGTGCGTACCGGGGACGACCTCCAGCCCGCCGTTGTCCCGGTCGATGACGTCGCAGGCCACCCACGCCGCCACACAGGTGCCCGGCTCGACCCGCAGGTAGAAGTTGTCCTGGTGCAGCGCCTGCCCCCGGGCGCCCGGTGGCTTGAAGTAGAACATGCTCTGGGCGGCCAGGACCTCCTCGCCGAGCAGAGCCTCCAGCACCGTGCGCAGCCGGGCGTCGAGCAGGAGGCGCCGCGCGGGCTCGCTGATCTCGTGCGGGTGCATCACCCTCGGGTACGCCGCCAGCGGATCCTCGGACGTGCGCGGCTGGAAGTGGCCGGGCACCGGCCCGCCCGCGTGCAGCGCCGCGAACTCCGCGCGGAGCCGGTCGATCTCCTCGTAGCCGAACAGCCCGCGCACGACGGTGAACCCGTCCTGCTCGAACCGCGTCAGCCCGTCCTGGGTCAGGATGGAGGTGCCGGCGGCGTCCATGTCCATGGCTGTCATGCGTCCACTCCTCGGTCAGGTGTCCTCGGCTCATCACGCTAGGCCGCCGCATGCCTGAGGAGGATGCCCGTGAACGCTGACGGATTGCCCGAGACCGCTGCGCCGCCGCCGGGCCTGGTCGTGGTCGGCCGCTACGACCGGCTCCAGGGGTACGGCGTCGACCGGCCGCGGGGCGCCGACAGCTGGCTGTTCACCTGGACGACGGGCGGGCACGGCCGGCTGCGCCAGGGAGCGGCCGAGGCACGGGCGGGCGCGGGAGACCTGGTGGTGCTCGCCCCGGGAGTCCGGCACCAGTACGCCGTCGAACCGGGCGCCCGCAGCTGGCAGTTCTGGTGGGTGCACTGCCAGGCGCGTCCTGCCTGGGCGCCGTGGCTGCGCCCGTACGGCACCGGCGACGGACTGTTCGTCGTCACGCCGACCCCGGCCACCCTGCACGACCGGGTCGGGGCGGCCTTCCGCCGGATGCTCGCCGATGCCCGCTGGACGGGAACGGAGGCACCGCCCGCCGCCGCACCGGACGACCGGGTCGCGGTCGCGCACGGCACCGCGGCCCGGGAACTCGCCCTGTCCTCGCTGGAGGAGATCGTCCTGCTCACGGCCGCCACCGCGCGGCCTCCGTCGCCCCCTCCCGGCACCGACCCCCGGGTGCGGCACGCCGAGGCGCTGATCGCCGCGGACCCCGGTGCCCCGCACACGGTGCGCTCACTCGCCGAGAGCGTGTCGCTGTCGCCCTCACGGTTCGCCCATCTGTTCACCGGGCAGTCCGGGCAGTCCCCGATGCGGGCGCTGCGCGAGGCCCGTCTGCGGCATGCCGCACGGCTTCTGGAGAGTACGGATCTGTCCGTGGACAGGGTGGCCGCGGCTTCGGGGTTCGCCAGCCCCTTCCACTTCAGCCGCGTCTTCCACACGCGTTATGGTGCGCCGCCCGGCGCGTACCGGAGGGGCGGCTCAATGGTTGAAACGTGAGCCGAAGTACGCCGTTCGACCCGTCGGATGTGCGGCGGGACGGCCGCTTCAATGGTTGGCGGAGGGGGCCGCACCGCGAGCCGGCTGAATCCCATTCCCGATTACTGCCCCGATAGGATTGACGATTCGTCAAATCCGCTCGGTGGGCAGGCAAAGCACAAAACCGCGAGATCTCTTGTTAGGGCTCCCTGGCCTGTGTAAAGGTGTGCCCTGTCGGCGCGCAGACAATGGATTCTTTTGCTGGGCGCACGAGGCCGCTCCCCGTTCGACCTACGCTTCGAAAGAGCTTCCCCAGGTGGGCGTTCGAGCTGCTGAATCCTGTACGGGCGGACACTGTCGCACAGGCGGCGGGTCCCCATACCCAATGGTATGGACTTTATGCGCATGCCGCCGAGAGGAATGCAGCCGTGACTGACGCCGGCCTGTCGAATTCCCCCATGTCCGACCGCCGGTTCGACGTCACCGACGAGCAACTGAGCGCCGAGCTCAAGAAGTGGACGGGGTCGACGCCCGCGCTGCAGCCCGTCGGTGAGCTGCTCGACCGGCACTGGGAAGCGGCGTTCGCCTACGCACGGCTGTGCACCGACGGTGTCCCTTCCGCCGGGATGCTCACGACCGCCGCATTCACCCGGCTCTTCGGCGAGACCCTGCGGCAGAACGGGCCGACGTCCGCCTGGCGCCCCCAACTGCTCGTCACCGTGCGCCGCATCGCCGCGGAGTGGGACAACGACCACAGACGGGAACACCTCCACCCCCAGCTGTGCTCCCAGGGCGGTGACCGCGTCGCGGCCCGCCTGCTCCCGACGGCCGACCGGCGTCTGCTGTCCGGGGCCTTCCAGCGGCTTCCCCAGTCGGCCCGCTGCCTGCTGTGGCACGTGGAGGTCGAGGCCGAGTCACTGGACATACCCGGCGGCCTGCTGGGCCTTGAGGAGGAGGACGCGCGCGTCGAGCTGGAGCGGGCCCGTGAACGCCTGCGCGAGGAGTGCCTCCAGGTCCACCGCGAACTCGCCCCCGAGCAGGAATGCCGACGCTACCTGCGCATGCTCGACGTGACCTACCGGCGTGGTGGTGTCGACATCGACCCCGACCTGAACGCCCACCTCGCCGGCTGCCGGCACTGCAGCCACACGGCCGGCCAACTCGCACAGTTCAACCACGGCATCGGCCTCGCCCTGGCGGAGGCGGTGCTCGGCTGGGGCGCCCGGGCCTACGTGGAATCCCGCGCCTCCAGGCCCGAGGAGCCCGGCGCTCTTCCCGAGGAGATCCCGGCCCCGCCCATGCGGGGCGAGCCTTTCACCCGCGAGTACCCGTCTCCCGGCACGGGCGCCCGTCCCGGCGGCCGCGCCGCCGCCCGCCGCTCGGCCCACAGGGCGGCCCGGCACACCGCAGCCCGCCGCCGCAATCTCGCCGCGGCCGTCGTGACGGTGAGCGGGCTGATCGTCCTCCCGCTGGTCCTGTGGTCCGTGCTCGGTTCCGGCGACGGCGGTACCGCGGCCGACGGCGGCCACCCCTCCGAGAGACCCGGCAGCGGCAAGGGCTCGCCGGCCACCGACCCGTCCTGGGTCAGCACCAGCACGGGCACCCAGGGCCCCCTGCGCGGCAGGCTGCACAACGTCGACTCCGGACTGTGCGTCGCTGTCATCGGCAAGAAGGCCGTCGAGGGAGCCGAGACCGAACTCGCCGACTGCTCCTCGGCCGCCGTCCAGCAGTGGTCGTACGAGACCGACGGCCGTCTGCGCAGCGTCGCGGCCCCCGGCCTGTGCCTGGACTCCCACCTCGGCTTCTCGGTGCAGCTCGCCTCGTGCACGGGCGCGTCCAAGCCGGGTGCCAGGAACATCCGTTACGACTTCACCCTGCAGGGCACGCTCGTTCCGCGCTGGGACCAGGACCTGGCGCTGACCCCTGCCGCCACCGACGGTTCGGGCGCGCTGGTCGTCAAGACCCGCGACGACAGCACCGCCCAGCGCTGGGTCTTCGACACCTCCAAGGCCGACCTCCAGATGCAGGTGGTCAACTGGGACACCGACAGCGGTCCCCTGCACTCGCCCTCGGCCACGCCCACCCCCAAGGCCTCCAGGACACCGGGCCCCACGCCGACGCCGTCCACGACGCCGAGGGCCACCCAGCCGACGCCGACCGGCTCCTATCCCGCGAACTCCTACTGCTACTACAACCCGTCCTACTGCGGATGGGGCGGGTACGGCTCGGACCCTGGTCACGGCCACGGCGGCGACGGCCGCCCCTGACCGGCAGGCTCAGTCGGCGACCTGCAGCGACAGCCACAGCGCCGCCACGGCCGACACGAGCGCGGCCGGGGTGGCGAGCAGACCCAGCCGGGTGAACTCCGCGAGCTTCACGTCCTGGCCGTGCCCGTGCACGATGCGCCGCCACAGCAGCGTCGCCAGCGATCCCGCGTAGGTCAGGTTCGGGCCGATGTTCACGCCGAGCAGCACCGCCAGCACCGCACCGGGCCCGGCCGAGGCGGTCAGCGGCAGCAGGACCAGCACCGCGGGAAGGTTGTTGATCAGGTTCGCCAGTACGGCGGCCAGCGCGGCGATGCCCAGCAGTGCGAGCAGCCCCGACCCGCCGGGCAGCACGTCGTCGAGCGCGTCGGCGAGGCCGTTGTCCACCACGGCCCGCACGACGATGCCGAGCGCGAGGACGAACGCGAGGAACGCAGGGGAGGAGGCCCGCAGCGCCGAGAGAGGGGTGGCCCGGTGCCGTAGCATCGCGTGGACCGCCAGCACCAGCGCACCTGCCGTCGCCACCCAGGCCGGCTCGATGCCGACGGCCGAGGCCACGACGAACCCGGCCAGCGTGCACGCCACGGTGACCAGCGCGAACACGGGCAGTTCGGGCGTCTCACCGGGTTCGGGGGAGTGCAGGGACGCGGTGAGGTCGTCGGCGAAGTAGCGCCGGAAGGACCAGGTACTCGGCGCCGATCGCAACCAGCCACGGCAGTGCCATCAGCGCTGCGAACCGGGTGAAGCTCAGACCGCTCGTCTCGAAGGCCAGCAGGTTGGTGAGATTGGAGACGGGCAGGAGCAGCGAGGCCGTGTTCGACAGGTGGGCGCACGCGTACAGGTGCGGCCTGGCCCGCACACCGGCCCGGGCGGCGGTGGCGAGCACCACCGGTGTCAGCAGCACCACGGTGGCGTCCAGGCTGAGCACGGCCGTGATCGCCGACGCCAGTACGAAGACCGCCACCAGCAGCCGCCCTGGCGAGCCCGCCGCTCGCCGGGCCATCCATGCCCCGCACGCCTGGAAGAGTCCTTCGACGTCACAGAAGTGCGCCAGCACCAGCACCGCGGCGAGGAAGCCGACGACGGGCCCGAGACTCGCCGCATCGGCCCGTGCGTGGTCCAGGGAGATCGCGCCCGTCGCGACCACCAACCCGGCGGCCGGGACCGCCAGCACCGCCTCGGGCAGGCCCCTCGGGCGCAACACCGCCCATGCGAGGACGGCGACGAGCAGGACGACGGACAGCGTTTCGGCGAGCGGGGTGTTCAGAGTGGGGTCCTTCAGGGCGGATCTGTGCGGATCTGTGCGAATCAGGGTGGGGGAGGCGCCTTCAATGAAAGCAGGTCGAGGTGAACGGTCCCGCCCGGCCCCCGCCCGCTCAGGCGCCGGTACCGGGGCTGAACACCATCAGGAACACGGAGGACGCGTTGCCGGACACCGGGACCGGTCCGCCCGTCCACTTCACCGAGAGGTGGTCCCGCTCGTCCGGCGGGGTCACAAGGAGCGAGGCCGGAGTGGCCGTGTGCGCTCCGCTGACCTCGGGGTTCGAGAACGTCATGCCGGCCCAGGCGCTCTTGCCCGGCGCCAGCGTCACCGTCGTGGGCGTACCCGACTCACGCTTCGGGTCCGGGCCCAGCTGCCGGCCCGATGCGTCGACGAACGCGGCACCCGGGTACCCCCGCACGGTGCAGGTGCGGGCGGACGTGTTGGTCAGCACGATCGGGAAGTTCTCCTGCCCGGCACCCGGGTCGTTCCGCCCGACGCTCGCCCGCAGCTCGGAGGTGTGACAACGCCCGCCACCGCCCGCGCCGGCATGCGTGGACGTGGACGTGGACCTGGAACTGGGCGTGGCCTTGGACGCGGTAGTGGTGGCCCCGCCCTGCGCGGTGCCCGACGCGGAGGGGGATGCGCTGGCCCGGCCGCTGCTGTGGGCGCCGGTGGCGGGCGCGGCCGTACCGGACAGCGTCCGCGGCGAGCTCGCCGTGGTGCCGTCGCCGCTGCTGCCGCAGGCGGTCAGCAGAGCCAGCACCGCGACCGCGCTCGTGAGCAGGGCCGTCCGGTGTACGGAGGGGGACTTCTTCGTCATGGTCCTCAACACTCCCGGTGATTTCACGCACACACCCTGGCGTGTGCGTACGGCGCTCTGTGCCCCGTCACTCAGGTCCGATGCGTGCCGGGACGGAAAAGTTCGCGCGCGGCCCGAGTGGTCCGCGTCAGCTTGCGACGCGTACGGAGTCGAGAACGCGGTCGGTCGCCGAGGCCCGGCCACTCTGGCGGATCTGCACGTACACCCGAGTCTGCCCGCCGCCGGCCGTCGGGGCGAGCGCGGCCTCCGTGACCGAGCCGCCTCCCGGGCAGCGGCTCCAGCCGCGGATCCGGCCGTGCTCGGTTTGGCCGGTGTAGGCGCGGCTGCCGGCGTAGTGCCCGCCCCGATCGACGCGGAGCGGCACGCCGACCCGCGCACAACCAGCGTCATCGCCGGATCCCGCCTCGACCTGCTGGAGGCGCTGGACCGGCTGGAGCGCGAGCATCCCCAGCTGGTCGAGCCGCTGGTGTACCGCGACATCTGCCAGCTGGAGTACGCCGAGGGGGCCGAGCGCGCCGGGATCCCGCTGGGCACGTTCAAGTCGCGGCTGCACGAGGCGCGCCGGCAGGTCAGACCCTGGCTGGCGGACACGCCCTGAGCGCTCAGTCCTCGTCGAGCAGGCCGATCTCCGCCCAGATCGTCTTGCCGTCCGCGGTGTGACGGCTGCCCCAGCGCTCGGTGAGCTGGGCGACCAGGAGCAGCCCGCGGCCGCCCTCGTCCCACGTCTTGGCCCGGCGCAGATGCGGGGCGGTGTGGCTGGTGTCGGACACCTCGCAGATCAGTGTCGCCGTGTCGTGGATCAGCCGCAGCCGGATCGGTCGGGCGCCGTACCGGATCGCGTTGGTGACCAGCTCGCTCACCACCAGCTCGGCGGTGAAGGCCGCGTCCTGCAGCCCCCAGGTGTCCAGCTGCCCCACGGCCTGCTTGCGGATGGGCGCGACCAGCGCCGGGTCCGGGGGGATGTGCCAGGTCGCGACCTGGGAGGCGGGCAGTCCGCGGGTACGGGCCAGCAGCAGGGCCACGTCGTCCAGGGCGCCGCCCGTCGGCAGCAGGGAGTGCAGGACCCGGTCGCATGTCTCGTCCAGCGAGTCGGAGTACGTCGCCAGCGCGTCGCACAGCAGCTGGTGACTGGCGTCCACGTCCCGCTCGCGGGTCTCGATCAGGCCGTCCGTGTAGAACGACATCACGCTGCCCTCACGCAGCTCCAGCTCGGCGGACTCGAACGGCAGCCCGCCCAGACCCAGCGGCGGCCCGGCCGGCAGTTCCACCTGCTTCGGCTCGCCCCCCGGCGGCACCACCACCGGCGGCGGATGTCCGGCCCGGGCCATCGTGCAACGCCGCGACACCGGGTCGTACACCGCGTACAGGCAGGTGGCGCCGACCTCGCCGGGACTGCCGTCGTTGCCGGCCTCCGCCGACAGCCGCACCACCAGGTCGTCGAGGTGGGTGAGCAGCTCGTCGGGGGCCAGATCGATGTCGGCGAGCGTGCGGACGGCGGTACGCAGCCGGCCCATCGTGGCCGAGGCCTGGATGCCATGGCCCACGACGTCCCCGACGACCATCGCGACCCGCATCCCGGACAGCGGGATCACGTCGAACCAGTCACCGCCCACCCCCGCCCGCGCCGCCGGTAGGTAGCGCGAGGCGGCGTCGACGGCGGCCGTGCGCGGCAGCGAGCGGGGCAGCAGGCTGCGCTGCAGGGCCAGGGCGGTCTCGCGCTCGCGGGAGAAACGGCGGGCGTTGTCGATGCACACGGCGGCCCGGGCGGTGACCTCCTCCGCGAGCAGTATGTCGTCGGCGGTGAACGGGTCGGGGCGCCGGAACCGGGTGAGGACCGCGACCCCGAGGGTCAGACCGCGGGCCTGGATCGGCACGGACATCGTGGAGTGGAAGCCGTACTCCCTGACCCGCTGGGCGCGCGCCTTGTTCCAGCTGAGCCACTTGTCGAGTGCGCCCGAGGAGAGCGAGGCGACGATCGTGCGGCCCGCCACCAGAGAGTCGGCCTGTGGCGAGCCGTCGGGATAGACCTCCAGCTGCCCGGGTTTGAGGACGGCCTCGGGCGTGCCGGGGTTGACCGAGCCGTGCGCGGCGCGGCGCATCTCGATCGGGGCGGTGAGCCGCGGCGGGGGTTCGACGCTGTGCTCCTGCAGGTCGAGCAGGTCGACACTGACCAGGTCGGCCAGCGCGGGCACGAGCACGTCCGCCAGTTCCTGTGCCGTACGGGTGATGTCGAGGGTGGAGCCGATGCGCACACTCGCCTCGTTGACCAGTTGCAGCCGCTCGCGGGCGAGGTAGTTGTCGGTGAAGTCGTGGGCGGCCAGGCACACGCCCCGCACCTGCCCCTCGGCATCCCTGACCGGGGCCATCCGGGCCAGCCAGGCGTGCGCGGCGACCTCGCCGCCGGTCCGCATGTACATCTGGATGTCCGCCGCCCGCCCGGAGACGAGGACCCGCACCATGTTCTCCTCGAGCTGCTCGCTCTCCGGTCTGCCGCCGATCTCGGACAGGCGCAGCCCCTGGATGCGCTCCTCGGGCAGCCCGATCACGTCGGCCATGGCGTCGTTGATGTGGCGCAGCCGCAGCCGCTCGTCGTAGACGGCGACGGCGCAGGGTGACTGGGTGAGCGCGGCGGTGGCAAGTGCGTCTTCCGGGGAGCGGGGGCCGCCGCCCTGGAGCGGGCTGAAGGCGTGCCAGCGGCCGCGGCCGCCGTCCTGCGCCCGTCGGTGGTGGGCCACCAGCCACACGGCCACCTCACCTCCGTCCCGGTGGAGCAAGGTGACGGTGCCGTCCCAGCGCAGTCCGTCGGGCGGGAACGGCTCGTGCGGCCCGCCGTCGGCGAGCAGACGCCCGGCGGGGTGGCCCACGACCTCGGCGGCCGGCCAGCCGAGCAGTTGCTCCGCGCCGGCGTTCCACTCGACGAGCGTGCCCGAGTCGTCGACGGCGGCACGCGCCGTCGCGGCATCGTCGAACGGATACTCCGGGTTCATCTCCGCCACTCCATCGCGAACACTCACAGTGAACCGGTGAGCCACTTGAGTTCCAGCCTAGTGCGTCCGCGTCCTGCGCGGACGGGAACTCCCTGGCGCGAACGGCCGGACGGTCAAGGGGGAAATCCGGCCGTTGTGTCCCGTGGGACAGAACGACGCCACCGCACCCTTGACGGCCACGCGTGGCCCGGCGTCAGAATCTGTTTGTTCACGATCAGTTGTGAGTACTTCTGGGCCCTGATGAGGGGGAGCCGCCATGACAGTGACTCGGAGATCGGTCCTTATCGCTTCCACGGCCGCACCGGCAGCCGGAGCGCTTCTCGGCAGCCCGGTGGCGCGGGCCGCCGAGGCCGCCGCGGGCGGATCCGGCCGCCGCACGGTCGCCCTGCGCGACGGATGGCGCTTCGCGCTGGTGAACCCGGGCGGGATCACCGACCCGACCGGCGCCTACGCACGGGCCGCCGACCCCGGCTACGACGACTCGGCCTGGCGCGAGGTCGCGGTCCCGCACGACTGGAGCATCGAGCAGACCCCCACTACCGAGCACGGCACCACCAGCGGCACCGGCTTCCTCCCCGGCGGCCTCGGCTGGTACCGCCTCGCCTTCACCCTGCCGTCCGGGTTCGCCGGCAAGCGGATCTCGGTGGAGTTCGACGGCGTCTATATGGACTCGTACGTGTACTGCAACGGCACGAAGGCCGGCCGGCACCCCTACGGCTACACCGGCTTCGCCTTCGACCTGACCGACCTGCTGCACACCGACGGCACCACGGAGAACGTGATCGCCGTCCAGGTGCAGAACCAACTGCCCAGCAGCCGCTGGTACTCGGGCAGCGGCATCTACCGCGAGGCCCGCCTCGTGGTCACCGAGCCGGTGCACGTGGATCGCTGGGGCACCCACGTCACCACGCCGGACATCACCCGGGAGCGGGCCGTCGTACGCGTACGGACCTCCGTGGTGAACGAGTCCGGCGCCGCGAGCGAGGTCGAGATCCGCTCGACGGTCAAGGACCCGGACGGGCGGACGGTGGCCCGCCGGGCGACCACGGTGGACACGACCGACAAGGCGGCCGAGGTCCATGAACTCACGGTCCCAGGGCCCAAGTTGTGGGACATCGAAGCCCCGCACCGCTACACCCTGGAGACGGAACTGCGCGTGAGCGGCAAAGCCGTCGACACCTACCGCACCACCTTCGGCATCCGCAGCTACCGCTTCGACCCCGACGAGGGCTTCGCGCTCAACGGGACCCCCACCAAGATCAAGGGCGTCGACCTGCACCACGACCAGGGCGCCCTCGGCGCGGCGATCAGCATCGACGCGGTGCGCCGCCAGCTGACCATCATGAAGTCGATGGGCGTCAACGCCTTCCGTACCTCCCACAACCCGCCCTCGCCGCAGATCATCCAGGTCTGCGAAGAGCTGGGCATCGTGATGATGGTGGAGGCCTTCGACTGCTGGCGGACCGGCAAGACGACGTACGACTACGGCCGCTTCTTCGACGAGTGGTGCGAGAGGGACGCCACCGAGATGGTCCTCGCCGCCCGCAACTCGCCCGCCGTCGTCCTGTGGTCCATCGGTAACGAGATCCCCGACTCCACCTCGACCGCGGGCCTCGGCATGGCCGACCGGATCATCGGCGCGATCAAGGCCGCCGACGACACCCGGCCGCTGGTCATCGGTTCGAACAAGTACCACGGTGTGCCCGCCAGGGGATCCGCGGCCGACCTGATGCTCGCCAAGCTCGACGGGCTCGGCCTCAACTACAACACCGCCAAGTCGGTGGACGCTCTGCACGCGGCCTACCCGCACCTGTTCCTCTTCGAGTCCGAGTCCTCCTCGGAGACTTCGACGCGTGGCGCGTACCAGGAGCCGGAGCACCTCAACACCGGCGAGAACCACACCCCCGGCAGGCGCGCGACCTCGTCCTACGACAACAACCTGGCCTCCTGGACCATGAGCGGGGAGTACGGGCACAAGAAGGACCGCGACCGGAAGTGGTTCGCCGGCCAGTTCCTCTGGTCGGGCATCGACTACATCGGGGAGCCCACCCCGTACGACGTCTTCCCGGTGAAGGCGTCCTTCTTCGGTGCGGTCGACACGGCCGGCTTCCCCAAGGACATGTACCACCTGTTCCGGAGCCAGTGGACCGGCGAGCCCATGGTCCATCTGCTGCCCATGAGCTGGAACCACGAGGAGGGCGACACTGTCGAGGTGTGGGCGTACTCCAACGTCGCCGACGTCGAACTGTTCCTCAACGGAAAATCCCTCGGCACGCGCTCCTTCGACACGAAGAGGACCACGGACGGCCGTACGTATCTGGAGACCACGGAGGCGACCGGTGACGACAGGACTTTCACCACGGGCCCCTACCCGGGCAGTTACACCAGCCCGAACGGCAGCGCGGGCAAGCTCCACCTCATCTGGAAAGTGCCCTACGAGCCGGGCGAGTTGAAGGCGGTGGCCCGCAAGGGCGGCAAGGTGGTCGCCACCGACGTGCTGCGCACGGCGGACCAGGCGCATGCCGTACGGCTCACTGCCGACCGCACGTCCCTGGCCGCGGACGGGCGTTCACTCGTGTTCGTCACCGCGGACGTCGTCGACGCCCGCGGAGTGGTGGTGCCCGATGCCGAGCATCTGATCACCTTCGATGTGAAGGGTGGCTCGATCGCCGGACTCGACAACGGCCGCGAGGAGAGCGCCGAGCGCTACCAGGCGAGCACCCGCACCGCC
Organism: Streptomyces sp. DF42; assembly: GCF_058267695.1. NCBI lineage: Bacteria > Bacillati > Actinomycetota > Actinomycetes > Kitasatosporales > Streptomycetaceae > Streptomyces > Streptomyces sp. DF42. Next base: position 9,573,099 of record NZ_CM177859.1, read on the forward strand.
TTCCACGGCAAGGCGCTCGCGATCGTGCGCTCGGGCACCAGGGCGGGCACCCTGAATGTGACCGCGCGGGCGGAGGGGCTGCGGTCGGGCACGGCGACCGTGCGCACCACACCCGCCGGGTCGGTCGCGACCACCCCGGCGGCCGCCTTCGCACCGCAGCACCCGGCGCCCCCGAACCACCCGTCCGCGGACGCCAGTTACTCGGGCCGCCCGGACACGCTTCCCGCGGCGATGCTCGACGGTGACGCGGCCACCGGCTGGTCCAACGCCTTCGCGAAGTCGGCCACGGCCCTGCTGCCCGCGTTCAACGGCGCCCGGACCAGGGACTGGGTCCTGGTGGACTACGGCCGGACGCGCACCTTCGACCGCGTGGAGGTCTCCTTCACCGTGGACGCGACACACAGCCTGCCTGCTTCGGTCGAGGCGGCCGTGTGGAACGGCCACCGGTATGTGCCCGTCACCGGAGCGGCGGTCGACTGGGCGAGCGCCACGGACGCGCCGACGGTCATCACCTTCGACGCCGCGCGCGGCTCCCGGCTGAGGCTCACGCTGACCAGCGCTCACCCGGGCGAAGTCGCCGGTGCGGTGCGGATCAGCAAGCTGGAGGCGCCCGCCGGCTGAGCGGGTCGTGACGGTCCGGGCGGAAAACCAGTCCCGTCCGGACCGTTGACGGGATGTCATGGCGCGAACAAACATGAGCTGCGTCCGCATCTGGGAGCGCTCCCATCGTGATGGCGAGCGTCACCCGCCCCTCCGCCCGAGGAGCCCAGACGTGAAACGACGCAGAACCGTCCTGCTGACCATCACCGCCCTGTTGGGAGCGGCACTCACCGCGTTACCGGCCGGACCGGCCGTCGCGGACGAGGTCGAGCAGCTGAAGAACGGCACCTTCGACACCACCAGCGACCCCTGGTGGACGACCACCAACGTCACCGCAGCCCTCTCCGACGGGCGGCTCTGCGCGGACGTGCCCGGCGGCACCGCCAACCGCTGGGACGCAGCCGTCGGCCAGAACGACGTCACCCTGGTGAAGGGAGAGTCGTACAAGTTCAGCTTCAAGGCGTCCGGTTCGCCCGGGGGACACGTGGTGCGGGCGGTCGTCGGGCTGCAAGTGGCCCCGTACGACACCTATTTGGAGGTGAGCCCGCAGCTGAGTGTCTCCGGCGACACCTACTCGTACACGTTCACCTCGCCCGTCGACACCACGCAGGGCCAGGTCGCCCTGCAGGCGGGCGGGAGCGCGGACGCCTGGCGGATGTGCATGGACGACGTGTCGCTGCTGGGCGGGGTGCCGCCCGAGGTGTACGAGCCGGACACGGGGCCGCGGGTGCGCGTCAATCAGGTCGCCTATCTGCCCTCCGGCCCGAAGAACGCCACGCTCGTCACCGACGCCACCTCGAAACTGCCCTGGCAGCTGAAGAACGCCGAAGGGGCGACGGTCGCCCACGGCCTGACCGTCCCGCGCGGGGCCGACGTCTCCTCCGGGCAGAACGTCCACTCCATCGACTTCGGCGCCTACCACAAGCGGGGCAAGGGGTTCACGCTGGTGGCGGACGGGGAGGCGAGCCGCCCGTTCGACATCGGCACCAGCGCGTACGAGCAGCTGAGGCTCGACTCGGTGAAGTACTACTACACACAGCGCAGCGGCATCGCGATACGGGACGACCTGCGGCCCGGGTACGCGCGTGCTGCCGGGCATCTCGGCGTGGCGCCGAACCAGGGCGACACCAAGGTCCCCTGCCAGCCGGGCGTGTGCGACTACACCCTGGACGTGACGGGCGGCTGGTACGACGCGGGCGACCACGGCAAGTACGTCGTCAACGGCGGTATCGCCACCTGGGAGCTGCTGAGCACCTACGAACGCGAACTGCTGGCCCGCACGGGGGAGTCCGGGAAGCTGCGGGACGGCACCCTCGCCATCCCGGAGAGCGGGAACAAGGTGCCCGACATCCTCGACGAGGCCCGCTGGGAGCTGGAGTTCCTGCTGAAGATGCAGGTGCCCGACGGACAGCCGCTGGCCGGCATGGCACATCACAAGATCCACGACGAGCAGTGGACGGGCCTGCCCCTGCTGCCGAGCGAGGACCCGCAGAAGCGCGAACTGCACCCGCCGTCCACTCAGGCGACCCTCAACCTGGCGGCGACCGCCGCCCAGGCGGCCCGTCTGTACCGGCCCTACGACCGCGCCTTCGCGGCGAAGGCGCTGACGGCCGCCGGCAAGGCCTGGTCGGCGGCCCTCGCCCACCCCGGCATGTACGCCTCCGCCAGTGACGGCGTCGGAGGCGGCGCCTACGACGACGCCGACGCGACCGACGAGTTCTACTGGGCGGCGGCGGAGCTGTATCTCACCACGGGGCAGAAGCAGTTCGCGGACTACGTGCTCAACTCCCCGCTGAACACGGCCGACATCTTCGGCAGCCTCGGCTTCGACTGGGGCAGGACGGCCGCGGCCGGACGGCTGGACCTGGCGACGGTGCCGAACAAGCTGCCCGGCCGGGACAGGGTGCGGCGGTCGGTCGTCGAGGGCGCCGACCGCTATCTGGCGACGCTCGGGGCACAGCCGTACGGGATGCCGTACGCGCCCGCGGACAACATCTACGACTGGGGCTCCAGTCACCAGGTCCTCAACAACGCCGTGGTCCTCGCGACGGCGTACGACCTCACGGGATCCTCGAAATACCGTGACGGCGCGGTCCAGAGCATGGACTACATCCTCGGCCGCAACGCGCTGAACATCTCGTACGTCACCGGCTATGGCGAGGTCAACTCCCATAACCAGCACAGCCGTTGGTACGCACACGAACTCGACCCGGACCTTCCGAACCCGCCGCACGGCACCCTGGCCGGCGGACCGAACTCGTCCATCCAGGACCCCTACGCACAGAGCAAACTCAAGGGCTGCACAGGCCAGTTCTGCTACATCGACGACATCCAGTCCTGGTCGACGAACGAGACGGCCATCAACTGGAACGCTGCCCTGGCCCGGATGGCGTCCTTCGTGGCGGATCAGGACTGAGGCTCGCGCTCCACGAGTTCTCCCTGCCGCCGACGATGGGCGGTCAGGGTGTGCAACTCGGCCTGATCGAGCGGCTGGTGCACCTCGACGTACTCGCCGTGCGGCAGTCGCTTGATCACGCCGGTCTCCCTGCCGTGCAACACCAGCTCGCGGTCGCGCAGTTGCAGTCCGAGGCAGATGCGACGGGTGACGACGAGGACGACGGCCGGGAGGACGAACACCGCGACGCGGACCGTCCAGGTGACCGTGTTGATGGACAGGTGCAGGCGGGTGGCGACGATGTCGTTGCCGCCGCCCGCCAGCAGGATCAGGTAGAGGCTGATCCAGGACGCGCCGATCGCCGTGCGGACGGGGCGGTTGCGCGGGCGGTCCAGGAGGTGGTGCTCGCCTCGGCCGCCGGCCATCCGGGACTCCAGGAAGGGGTAGATCCCGATGGAGACGAGGAGGAGAGGGAAGACCACGACCGGGACCAGCACACCCAGTACCAGCGTGTGGCCCCACAGGGTGATCTCCCAGCCCGGCATGATGCGGACCAGACCCTCCGCGAAGCCCAGGTACCAGTCGGGCTGTGCGCCCGTGGAGACCTGGTCGGGGCGGAAGGGGCCGTAGACCCAGACCGGGTTGACCGTCGCCACGGCCGCGACGAGCGAGAGGGCGCCGAAGACCAGGAAGAAGAATCCGCCCGCCTTCGCCAGGTACACCGGCATGAACGGCGTGCCGACGACGTTGCGTTCGGTGCGGCCCGGCCCCGCGAACTGGGTGTGCTTGTGGTGGACGACCAGGATGAGGTGCGCCACGACGAGCGCGGCCATGACGCCCGGGATCAGCAGGATGTGCAGCGAGTAGAAGCGGGCCACGATGTCATGACCGGGGAACTCGCCGCCGAACACGAACATCGACAGATAGGTGCCGACGACGGGCATCGACAGCAGGGCGCCGTTGACGAAGCGCAGGCCCGTCCCCGACAGCAGGTCGTCCGGCAGCGAGTAGCCGAACAGGCCCTCGAACAGGCCGAGGAGGAGCAGCGTCCAGCCGAACAGCCAGTTGATCTCACGGGGCTTGCGGAACGAACCCGTGAAGAAGTGCCGCATCATGTGCGTGAGCATCGCGGCGACGAAGACCAGCGCCGCCCAGTGGTGCAGCTGCCGGATCAGCAGGCCGCCGCGCACGTCGAAGCTGATGTCGAGCGTGGAGGCGTACGCCTCGGACATCCGCACGCCGTTGAGCGGGACGTAACTGCCGTGGTACGTCACCTCGTTCATCGACGGATGGAAGAACAGGGTGAGGTAGACGCCGCTGAGGACCAGCACCACGAAGCTGTACAGGCAGATCTCGCCGAGCAGGAACGACCAGTGATCCGGGAACACCTTGCGCAGGTACTTCCTGCCGAGCGAGTGGATGCCGAGGCGGCCGTCGAGCCAGTCGGCGACGCGCTCACCCTTGCCGGGGGTCTCGATGACGGTCACTCCGCCTCCGCCCCCTCGACCTCATCCTGGTCCTGGTCCTGGGCCTCGTCCTTGTGCACGTGCGTGAGCTTGTCGGGGTTGGTGACGATGTAGACATCGGACACCCGGTCGCCCTCGGGGGTGAGGTCCATGACCATCACCGCGTACGGGGAGTCGCCCTGGAACAGCACGGCGGCGTCGTCGCCGTTGACGCGGCGGTAGCGCAGGTCGAGGTTCTGCGGGCCGCGCCGAGCCGCGTACGACGTGATGAGGCGGACCGCCTTGTCCCGGCCGTGCACCGGTCGCAGTCCCGCCGGCCTGCGCTTGCCGCCGCCGTCCGTCCACACCGTGACGTCCGGCGCCAGGATCTCCATCAGCGCGGCGATGTCCCCGCCGAACGCGGCCCGCACGAACCGCTCGGTCGCCTCTCGCCGTACCCGCGGATGCGCCTGGTACAGCGGCCGCCGCGCATGGACATGGCCCCGCGCGCGGTGCGCGAGCTGCCGTACCGCCGCGGGAGTGCGGTCGATGATCTCCGCGATCTCCGTGTGGGCGTACCCGAACACCTCGTTGAGGACGAACACCGCACGTTCCAGCGGGGTCAGTGACTCCAGGACCACCAGCATGGCCATGGACACGGACTCGGAGCGCAGGGCCGGGTCGTCGGCGCTCGCGCCGTCGGCGACCAGCGGCTCGGGCAGCCACGGGCCGACATAGGTCTCGCGACGGCGGGTGATCGAGGCCCGGCGTTGCAAGGCGTGGTTGACGGCGATACGGACCAGATAGGCGCGCGGATTGGCGACGCCGGCGGCGCCCCGGCCCGACCACGACAGCCAGGTCTCCTGCAGCACGTCCTCGGTGTCGGCGACGCTGCCCAGCATGTTGTAGACGAGGCCGAACAACAGCTCCCGATGGTCCATGAAGACATCGGTCGCCTCATCGGTCACAGAGCGTTCGGACATACGTGGGCCTCCCCGGTGGCGTACTCACTACTGCGAGGCCGCCCAGGGGTCGGAATGTGACATCCAAGAGACGAAATGTGACCCACGTCTCAGGGAAGTCCCGCCGTGTCACACTCGCCCGCCGCCCCGCCCTCTTGAACGCGAGTCCGACACTAGGAGACCGACATCGTGTTCAAGAAGTGGCACGGCAACCCGTGGGCGATTCTCGCCACCCTTTCGCTCGGGTTCTTCATGACCCTCCTCGACCTGACGATCGTGAACATCGCGATCCCGCAACTGGGCGAGGACCTGGACGCGTCCCTCGACGAGATCCTGTGGGTCGTCAACGCCTACACCCTGGCGCTGGCCGTCCTGCTGATCACCGGCGGGCGCCTCGGCGACCTGCGCGGCAAACGCAACCTCTTCGCCGCCGGAGTCGCCCTGTTCACCCTGGCGAGCCTCGCCTGCGGCCTGGCCCGGGACCCCGCCCAGCTGATCGCGTTCCGGGCGGTGCAGGGGCTGGGCGCGGCGCTGCTGATGCCGCAGACCCTGTCGATCATCGCCGAGGTGTTCCCGGCCGACCGGCGCGGTGTGGCGATGGGGATCTGGGGAGCGGTCGCGGGCGTGTCCGGAGCGCTCGGGCCGATCCTCGGCGGGGCCCTGATCACCCACCTGAGCTGGCGGTGGATCTTCTTCGTCAATCTGCCGTTCGGCGTGATCGTGCTGGTGATGACCGCGGCGATCATCCCGGGCGCACAGCGCACGGTACGCCACAGCTTCGACACCCTCGGCGTGGTTCTCGCCTCAACTGCCCTGTTCTGCCTGGCCTTTGGGCTCACCGAGGGGCAGCGCTACGACTGGAACCCCTGGATCTGGAGCCTGTTCACTTCGGCCGCCGTCCTGTTCGCCGCGTTCCTGCTGCACGAACGCGGCCGGCAGACGGGCGAGCCGCTGGTCCCGTTCGCCCTCTTCCGCGACCGGAACTTCACCCTCGTCAACCTCGTCGGCGTCACGGTGTCGTTCGGCGTCGTCGGCATGTTCCTGCCGCTGACGATCTACCTGCAGTCCGTGCTCGGCTTCAGCGCCCTCAAGTCCGGGCTGGTCCTGCTCCCCGTCGCCATCGGCTCCTTCGTGACGGCCGGGCCCGCCGGCGCCCTCGCGGACAGGATCGGCGGCAAGTTCATCCTCATGGGCGGCCTGCTCGCCTGGGCGGCCGGTCTGACGTGGGTGGCGGCGGTCGCGGACGTCGGGTCGGGATGGCTGAGCATCGCCCTCCCGCTCCTGCTCACCGGGCTCGGCGTCGGGTGCACCTTCGCCCCGATGGCCACCGAGGTCATGCGGGGCGTCCCGGCCCGGCTCGCGGGAGCGGCCTCAGGTGTGACCAACGCGCTCAGGCAGGTCGGCTCCGTGCTCGCCGGCGCCGTCGTGGGCGCGGTGCTCCAGAACCAGCTCGCCTCCACGCTGACGGACCGGGCCCGCGAGAGCGCCGGCCGGCTGCCCGCCGGGTACCGGGACTCCTTCGTCGCCGCCTTCTCCGGGGCCGAGTCCGATGTCGGCGCCCGGCAGCAGGGCGGCGTGCCGCACGGGGTGCCGCAGGACGTCGCCGAGCGCATGCGCGCCCTCGGCGGGGACGTCTTCGGCCACGGCTTCGTCGACGCCATGGGCCCGGCCGTGTACGTGTCCGCGGCCGTGCTGCTGGCCGGATCGCTCGCCTGTCTCGCCGTACGGCGCCACAGCGGCCCGTCCGCCAACCCCCATGCCCTGCCCGTGTCCGATCCCGAACTGGAAGAGGCCGGCCGATGACCGACAGCCCGCGGAAGACGATCGACTTCACTCCGATGTACGCCTCCCACGACGCCTTCCGTCGCGATCTGGAGCGCCTCGCGACCGCCGTCGCCGAAGGGCGGGCCGGCTCGCCCCGGGTCCGTGCCGGCTGGGAGAACTTCAAGCGGCAGCTGCACATCCACCACACCACCGAGGACGGCGGTCTGTGGCCGCGGGTGCGCGAACGCGCCGCCGGCCGCCCCCGCGACCTCGCCCTGCTGGACGACATGGAGGCGGAACACTCCCGCATCGACCCGCTGCTCGCGGCGGTCGACACCGCACTGGCCGACTGCGCGCCCGAACTTCCGGATCTCGTACGGGCGTTGGCGGCCACCCTCGACGACCACCTGGAGCACGAGGAGGACAGCGCCCTGCCGCTGATGCAGGACGTCCTGACGGCAGCCGACTGGGCCGCCTTCACCGGCCGCATCCGCAGGACCCAAGGCCTGCGCGGCGCCTCGGTGTTCGTGCCGTGGATCGTCGACGGCGCCCCGCCGGCCGACCGTGCCCGCTTCCTGGGCGCCCTGCCGCCGCCGGCCCGGATCCTCAACCGCCTTCTGTGGGAGGGGAGGTACCGGCGCAGGGGCCTGTGGGCCGGAGCCTGACGCCCAAGCGCTCCGCTGTAAGCGGTTTGACGAACCCGCGGGCGGGGATGGTGGTGCGGTACCGTGCCCTGCCTCTTACGGGGCGCGGTACCGCACGGGACTCGCCACGGCCGCTCAGGCGGCGTCGTGGAAGACGATGCCCAGCGTGTGCCGGCGGCCGGAGCGGACCGTGCTCACGCCGTGCAGCCCGTCACCGACGGTAATCGGACCTGGTCCTCAGCCGGTGACAAGCCCGGAAGGTACCGGCCGAGAGGTGCTGTGGCCTGCACATATTTACGAGTAAGTACCACAGCGGTACCGTGAAGGCATGCCAGCCCTGAATGTCGAGTTCAGCGACCGCGAACTTGAGGACCTGCGGCAGATCGCCAAGGAGCGCGGTACGTCGATGAAAGCACTCGTGCGCGAGGCCGCCGCGGCGGACATAGCCCGGCACCGTGCGCTGCAGGAGGGCGCGGAAGCTTTCCGCCGCTTCTTCGCGTCCCACGCCGACGAGTTCGCGGCCGCCTTCCCCGAAGACGAGCCGGCCCACACCAGCGAGGGGCGGGTCGCCTGACCGATGGCACCCGTCATCCACATCGACGTGCCCTGGCTGCTGCAGCGCCACGAAGAGGTCCTGCCGGACCAGCCCACCGTCAACGACTTCTCCGCGCTGGTCGCCGCCGTCGCCCGCCACCGTGTCGACCCGCCGCGCCTGGGCGTGGACTCCGACCCGGCCTGGCGAGCCGCCGCCCTGCTGCACACCCTCGCCCTGCTCAGGCCCCTGCCCGCGGCCAACGCACGCTTCGCCTGCGCGACGGCCGTGGCGTACATGTTCGTCAGCGGCGTCGGCATCGATCCGCCCTACGGCGCCCTCGTCGACCTTGCCCGCGATCTGATGTCCAACAAGGCCGATGTCTACGGCGCGGCCGACCGGCTGCGCTCCTGGCAGATCTGAGAGCCGTCGACCCGCCCCCGGGGCCGCCGACCGAGGGCGGGAGGAACAAGGTCGGCGGCCCGTGCGGCGCAGGAGAGCCGCCGTCCTGCGCAGGGCCTCCGAGAAGGGCCGTACCCAGTGCACTACGGGGTGGTGCGCGCCGGGAGCGTGCGCGGCGCTCCGGCGCGTGCGCCTCTTTCACACGGGGCGCATGGAATGACGAAAGCTCATGCGGGTGAGGCGGGTTGTCGCCGCTTCTGACCAACTTTCAAAGAGTCGGACGTTGCCTGAGTGGCTTGTTGGTCATGAGTGTGTTGTGCAAGAGTGAACTATCCGTGCGGGGGGTGTAATGGCCGGGTGTCGATCGGCCTATCGGAACCGGGGCGAACGGACATAGCTGAATTCACGCCCTCCTGTATGTCCCATGCGCGTGGGAAGGAATCCGCTCAGTGCCCACCCCCCACCCACCTCGACCCCCTTACCCGCCGCCAGGCGGGGTTCCCGGAGAATCCGACGAGAATCTCGCCACCCGGCTCAGGGGTCGTCCCGACGGTGAGGTCGCCCAATCCGTCGCGCTGCTCATGGCGCGGCACTGGCAGCCCGCCCGCGATTACGCGGAGATCTGCCTCGCCTCCCGGACCGACGTCGTCTCCATGGTGACCGCGGCCACGTTTCACCAGGTCCTCGACCGGCTGGCGTTGGGCGAGGCCGCGCTCGCGGTGCGCCCCCGCCTCCTGGTGGCCGTCAGGGAGACAGCCCGGGTGTGGTCCGCAGAGGACCGGATATCCGGCGTTCTGCCGGAGCTGCTGAAACCGGCCGGCGGGCGCGGTATGCGTACGGCGAAGTCCATGACGCCCGAAAATCGCAAGCTGGCCGAGCGTTCATTTCAGGCCCTTCCCGGACTTTCCCGGTGTTTGCTCTGGCACACCGAGGTCGAGGCGGAGCCCATTTCCATCCCCGCCGGCCTGCTCGGCATGGATACCGACACCGCGTCGGCGGCACTCGAACAGGCGCGTGAAAAATTCCGCGAAGGTTGTGTACATGCCCATCGGGAACTCGCGCCGAGCAAGGATTGCCGGTTCTACAACCGCCTCCTCGACGTTCCGATTCGCCGGGGCGGGACCCTGCTGCCGGATGTCCAGCAGCATCTGGCCCAGTGCCCCTACTGCCGTTTCGCCGCTGAGCAACTGAGCCATTTCGAGGGCGGGTTGGGCGTACTTCTGGCCGAATCGGTGCTCGGCTGGGGCGCCCTTCGCTACCTCGACAGCCGACCGGGCCGCGCACAGCAGCCGGAGCGCACGCGCAATTCCTCCGCACGGCACGGCGGAGGACGCCCGCGCATCATGCCCCGTTTCCCGCTCCCGGGCCGCCGGTCTTCCGGGGCGCCACGGAACTCGCGGGCGCTGCTGACCGGAGTGGGCGTCGCCTCCGCCGGGCTGCTCGCGACCGTGTTCGCGGCCGGACTGTTCTCGCACGACGACGGCGTCGACCCGGCCGCCTCCAACGCCGCGAACAGCGGGACCACGCCGGGCGTCGGCTCCCAGTCGTCACCCGGAACCGCCCACCTCCCCACGGCGCCGGGCCGGTCCAGGTTGCGCAACGCCGGCGCGGACCTGTGCCTCGGCATCAGGGGCGAGGCGAAAGCCGGGGCGGGGACCGAGCTGGCGGCATGCTCGGACGCTCGCACCCAGCGGTGGTCGTACGAGAGCAACGGGCTGGTGCGCAGTGTGGCGGACGCCGGCCTGTGCCTGGACTCGCATGTGGACGCCGGCGTGGTCGTCCTCGGCAAGTGCGCCGCCGAGAAGGACAAGCGGGGCGACGACGTGCGCTACGACCTCACCGCGAAGGGGGAGTTGCTGCCCCGCTGGGACAAGCAGCTCGCCCTCACCGCCACCGCCGAGGACCCGGGCGCGGACATCGTCGTCAAGGTCCGCGAGGGCTCACCGGCGCAGCGCTGGCTGGCAGATCCGACGGCGTCGGCCGACCAGGGCTCGCTGTCGATCACGGGCACCGACAGCCCCGTGGTGCGCACCGCGCGACTGTCGGAGCGGACCATGTGACCGGGTTCAGCCCACGACGTCCTTCGGCTTCCCGCCGGACAGGAAGCCGGCCACGTTCTGCACGGCGGCCAGCGCGATGCGGACCAGCGTTTCGCGGGTCACCCCGCCGACGTGCGGTGAGAGCACCACGCCCGGGGACCTGAGCAGACGCAGGGCCTGGGTGGGCGGTTCGGGATCGAAGACGTCGATGCCCGCCCCGGCCAGGGCGCCCTTCTCCAGCGCGTCCGCGAGGGCGTCCTGGTCGATGAGGGCGCCACGCGCCGTGTTGATCACGAACGCCGTCGGCTTGAGGAGCGCGAGTCGCCCGGCGTCGAGCAGATGCCGGGTCTCGGTGGTCAGCGGGGCGTGCAGCGAGACGTAGTCCGCCGTGCGCAGCAGTTCGTCGAGCGGTACGTGGCGGGCCCCGCCGAGGCGGGCCTCCGTCTCCTCGGGCAGCCTGCGGCGGCCGGTGTACATGATGCTCATGTCGAACGCGACCGCGCGGCGGGCGACTTCCTGCCCGATGTTCCCCAGCCCGACGATGCCGAGCGTCTTGCCGGACAGCTCGGTGAGCGAGCGTTGCAGCCGGGGCAGCGCCCAGTCGGCCTCGACGAGCGCGGTGTGCGCAGGGATCAGCTGCTTGGCGAGCGCGAGCATGAGGGCGAAGGTCTGCTCGGCCACGTTCTGCGACTCGGCGCCGCTGGAGCCGATGTTGCACACGCGTACGTCCTGGGCCCTGGCGGCCTCCAGGTCGACGTAGTCGAAGCCGTGGCTGGCGCACTGCACCAGCTCCAAGTCCGCTGCGGCGGCCAGGTGTTCGGCCGTCACGGGGGACAGCGCGGTGATGATCACATGCGCCGCTTGCAGGGCGGCCGGGTCCTCGTCGGTCGCCTCGACGACGGTGACGTTCGCCTCGCCGGGAAAGAGGGTGGCGAGTCCGGCGCCGGCGGCACGGCCGCCGACGTGCGGGGCGACGACGGCGAGAACGTTCTTCCGGGCAGTGGTCATGCTGATTCCTCGATGAGGTCGGCGGGCCCGATCGTGGCGGGCGAGGCGTGTCCGGACAGGGCGAGCGTGAGGTCGAACTCGGCGAGCAGGCAGCGGATCACGTGCTCGACGCCCGCCTGCCCGTCGAGGCCGAGCCCGTACACGTACGGCCGCCCCACCAGCACCGTCCGCGCGCCGAGCGCGAGGGCCTTGAAAACGTCGTCTCCGGTGCGCACGCCGCTGTCGAACAGGACGGTCAGCCGGTCTCCGACCGCCTCGGCCACCCGGGGCAGCGCGTCGGCGGCCGCGACGGATCCGGCGACCTGACGGCCGCCGTGGTTGGAGACGACCACGCCGTCCATGCCGGCGTCGGCGGCGAGCCGTGCGTCGTCCGGGTGCAGGATGCCCTTGAGAACGATCGGGCCGTCCCAGTTCTCCCGCAGGAACGCCAGGTCGGGCCAGGTCTTGCCCGGGTCGGCGAACATTCCGACGAAATGCAGCACGGCCGCGTTCGGGTCCTCGTGCACCGGCTTGGCGAGGCCCGCCTGGAAGGCCGGGTCGGAGAAGTAGTTCGCCGTGCCGACACCGTGCAGGAAGGGGAGATAGGCCTGGTCGAGATCGCGGGGGCGCCAGGCCAGCAACGGCGTGTCCAGGGTGACGACCAGCGCCGTGAACCCGGCCGCCTTCGCCCGGCTCAGGAAACTCCGCGTCACCTCACGGTCCTTGGCCCAGTACAGCTGGAACCAGCGCTCCGCGTCGCCCATCGCCTCCGCGACCTGCTCCATCGGCGTGCTGGACGCCGAGGACAGGATGTACGGCACCCCCTGCGCGGCGGCGGCCCGGGCGGCGGCCGGTTCGGCGTCCGGGTGCATGATCGACAGCACGCCGACGGGCGCCAGTGCCAGCGGGGCGGGCAGGGCACGGCCCAGCACCTCGACCGACAGGTCCCGCTCGTGCACGTCCCGCAGCATTCGCGGCACGATCCGGCGTCGCTGGAGTGCCGCCCTGTTCGCCCGTGCGGTGCTGCCGTCGCCCGCACTTCCCGCGACGTAGCCGACCGGTCCGGGGCCGAGGCGCTGCTCGGTCAGCTCCTCCAGCCGGGTCAGGTCGGTGGGCAGCCTGGGTACGGCGCCCGACATCCCGTTGAGATAGATCTCGTACTGGAAGTCCGCCCAGTGCTTGGCCATGGAAGGGTCCCGTCTCTCGTCTCAGAGAACGCGCTGCACGCCGACGATACCGGCCGGTAGGTCGGGTGAAGAGGCAGGGTGCGACCGCCGACTCACCCAGGACGCGCGCCGGTTCACGGGGCTGTGAGAACGCGGGCCGGTGGACGCCGACGAGCTACACCCCGAGGACCGCGTCCACCGTATGGTGTCCGGTTGCGTCACCGGGCAGGACGGGTTCGGCCGCTCGCCCGTCGATCGTGCACGACCGCACCCGGGGGTGGCGCGATCAGGCGCTGGGATCGAACGCGATTCCGGACGGCTTCGCCGACGAGAGATGTGCGGCGAAGTTGCCGTCCTTCAGACCGAAGTGGGCGCTGCCGAAGTCGTAGGCGCTCAGCTTGTCGCGCAGGCCCGCGGGGTAGCCGTTCCAGCCGACCAGCGGCGGGTACTGCCAGGTGTGCTTGTGGTTCTCCGGCGGCTCGTCGTTCGTGTTCGCCAGCCGGAAGCAGTGCGTTCTGATGCCGTCCTTGTGGTAGACGATCTTCGCGTGCGAGCCGTCGAAACGGACCTCGGAGGCCCGTTGCACCGAGAACGAGCCGTGGTTGGACGTCGAGACGTACCTGATCTGGTTGTCCTGCACCCAGATCACCACGTGCTCCCAGTCGTGCCGGTGCCCGCCGATGCTGCTCCAGGCGAGAGCCTGGTCCTTCTCGAAGTACAGGCCGTACATGTACGCGCACCAACCGTTGTTGCACCTGTAGCGCGAGTAGCTGTTGGTGTTGTCGAGCTCGGAGGCGTCGTGGCACTGCCCGTTGAGGGCGCCGGTCGGCTTGAGGCCGCCGTTGATCGTGCCGTCGGGGCCGATGGCGGGGCTGGAGTAGCAGCCGTCCGTGTCGTAGTCGAAAGCCGGCTGGTACGTGAACTCCGCGGCGTCCGCGGCCGCGGGCAGCGCCTGGGGCGGGGCGGCGAAGGCGGCGGCGGGGAAGGCGATGACGAGCGTGGCGGCAACCGCCGGAGCGGTCAGCCACCTTCTGCGATGCAGCTTGGACTTCTGCGACGACACTGCGTCCTCCTCCTGGTCCGGGACAGCCCAACGGCTTTGGGGGGCAAGGGAGTTCAGCATCCCCGGTTTTCACTTCCGGGCCAAGAGGGCGCAGGCGTACCAGTGGTGAAGCGCAGCCCAGTGTTCGGCTGATGACGGCGTGTCAGGGCGTGGGCCGGTCCGGATCGTCCGGGATGTCGGCCGACGACTCCTCGGGCGCCAGGTCGGGTCTCAGCCGCAGCCACGACGGCTGGCGCAGCATTCCGGCCCGGGTACGGGTGCTGTAGCGGACCTCGCCGACCAGCCGGGGCACCACCCAGTGGGGCCCCGCGACCGGCGGTACGGGGTCGAAGGGGCATACGTCGGTCGCTGCGGCCCCCAGCAGTGCCGCCAGTTGCGCCCGCTCGGCCTCGCTCCAGCCGGTGCCCACGCTCCCGACGTACCGCAGCCGCCCCGCGGCCCGTTGCCCGACCAGGACGGCGCCGGGCAGCCCCGACAGCCGCCCCCTGCCGGGCAGCCAGCCGCCCACGATGACGTCCTCACTGTGCATGTTGCGGATCTTGATCCAGGCCCGGGAACGCACCCCGGGTTCGTACACCGAGTCCAGTCGCTTGCACACCAGGCCCTCCAGACCGTGCTCACGGGTGGCCCGCAGGGCCTGGTCGCCGTTCCCGACCAGCGCGGCCGGGGTGGACCAGAACGGACCGTCGAGATCCAGCCGCTCCAGCTGCCCCCGCCGTCGGGCATAGGGGAGCGCCGTGAGGTCCTGCCCGCCCAGGTGCAGCACGTCGAACAGGACGAGGTGCACGGGCACATTCGCCGCCTGCCGTGCCGCCCTGCCGGGCGCGTGCGCCAGCCCCATGCGGGACTGCAGCAACTGGAAGTCGGCGCGCCCCCGGTCGTCCAGCGCCAGCACCTCCCCGTCCAGCACGGTCGGTGTCGTACCGAGCGCCGTGCCGAGCGGCCGCAGCTCGGGGTACGCGCCGGTGATGTCCTCCGCGGACCGTGCGCGCAGCAGGACGCTGCCGTCCCCTTCGAGGTAGGCCACCACGCGCTGGCCGTCCTGCTTGGTCTCGTAGGCCCAGCGGGCGTCCTGTGCGGTGGGCGGCAGCTTGCCGGCCCTGGCGAGCATGGGCGGGATCAGGGGGAGCGTCACGGGATGACTGTCGACGGTGCGGCCCGCCGCCATTCGCTCCGCGCGCCGCTTTCCCCTGAACGGCGCTGTTGAACGGCGCTGTCCGCAGCTGAACCAAGCTGCCTACAGACTGCTTACCGGGGTCAGTGGATCGTCGAGACCCACCCGGCGGAAGAACTCGACGCGGATGCGGTCGGCCACGGCGGAGACGACCTCACTGCCGTCGCGGCTCGGGTCCACGTGGATCCGGAACGGCCGCCTGCCGGGCGGCAGTTCGACGGTTGTACGACGGCCTCCGCCACGTCGGCGACATCGGCGTCCGGCGGTATCAGCCCGGCCGGCCGCTCGTGCACGTCCTCCACCAGCGCCTTGTACCGGCTGTCGTAGGCGGCGGCCCGGTCGGCGTCGGCCGGTGCTCCGGCGCGGGCGAAGTGGTTCGTGCCCGAGGTGAAGGCGCCCGGCACGACGATCGAGGTGTCGATGCCGAACCGTACGAGTTCCGCGGCATGGCTCACATCGAAGGACGTGGCGCGCCGTCAGATGATGCCGCCGTTGGCCCGCAGCACCTGGCCGTTGATCCAGTGGCCCTCGGGGCCGGCGAGGAAGGACACGACGTTGGCGATGTCCTCCGGCGTCCCCAGTCGCTGCAGCGGGGGCTGCGCGGCCAGGCGGGCGACGGTCTCCTCGTCCTTGCCGTCGAGGAAGAGCTCGGTGGCGGTGGGACCGGGCGCGACGGCGTTCACCGTCACGTCACGGCCGCGCATCTCCCGGGCGAGGATCAGCGTCAGCGCCTCGACCGCGCCCTTGCTCGCGGCGTAGGCGCCGTAACCGGGGAAGGCGAGACCCACCACCGAGGTGGAGAAGTTGACGAGCGCCCCGCCCGGGCGCAGTCGGCGGGCGGCCTGCTGGTCGACGACGAACGTGCCGCGGATGTTGGTGCGGTACACGGCGTCGAGCTCACCGAGGTCGAGCTCGGCGACGGGGGAGAGGGCCATGCGCCCAGCCGCGTGGACGACCGCGTCCACGCCGCCGTACGTGGCCTCCGCCAGGTCGAACAGGGCGGCGACCTCGGTCTCGTCGCCGACATCGGCGCGGGCTGCGTACGCCGTGCCGCCCGCCGCCTCGATGGTGCGTACGACGTCGTCGGCCGCGTCCTTGTTTCCCGCGTATCCGACGACCACGGCGAATCCGTCGGCGGCGAGCCGCTGGGCGACCTGCCGTCCGATGCCGCGCGATCCGCCTGTCACGATCGCGGCGCGCCGGTCCGTCCGAGGCTGAGTGGTCATGACTGCATCCTTTACTGGTAGCGCTGCTACGACTGATTCGTATCGACGATAACACGTATGCGTAGCGGCGGTACAGCCCCTTTCGTATCGGCGCTACGAATGGCGTACCGTGGACGTATGGATGCGAGGGAAAAGATCCTGGAAGCCGCCACGGACCTGCTGGCCAAGGCGCCGGTCGCGGATGTCTCGACGCGCGCGGTCTGCGAGGCGGCCGGGGTGGGGGCGCCGATGCTCTACCGGCTCTTCGGCGACAAGGCCGGGTTGCTGGCCGCCGTGGTCGACCGCGGTTTCGCGGAGTATCTCGCCTCGAAGCGGGCCGCCCGGCCCAGCGACGACCCGGTCGCCGACCTTCGGAGCGGCTGGGACAACCACATGCGCTTCGCGCTGGAACACCCCAACCACTACCGCCTGATGTACTCGCCCGAGTTGACGGCACCGCCCGCGGCCGCCCAGGAGGCGCACGCCCTGCTGCACGGGATCCTCGAACGCTGCGCTGCCGCCGGCCGGCTCACCGTCCCGCCCGCCCTCGCCACCCAGATGATCATGTCGGCCAACGTCGGCGCGGCCCTGTCGATGCTGACCAGACCGGAGCAGTACCCGGACCCGCAGTTCTCCGAGCGACTGCGTGACAGCGTGCTCGACTCGCTGACCCGTCCCGCCGAGACGAGCGAGCCAAGTAAACGGGACAGGGCCGTCCCTGTCGCCGCCGCGACCCTGGCCGCCCGCCTGCGTGCCCAACAGGCCCCGGTGTTCACGCCTGCCGAGTCGGCGCTGCTGGAACAGTGGCTGGACAGACTCTCAGCAGGCTGAGCCGTGAGCCGTGAGCCGTGAGCCGTGAGCCGTGAGCCGTGAGCCGTGAGCCGTGGGGCGTCTGATGCCGGACGCTGGCCGTTGGATGGCGGATGTCAGGTGTGGATGTGAGATGTCAGCGGTTATCGCTCCGCGGGCGGCGAGACCGTCGTGAGGCCCGACTGGTAGGCGATGACGACGAGTTGGGCGCGGTCGCGGGCGCCCAGCTTCGTCATGGCGCGGTGGACCTCCGTGCGCACCGTGAGCGGGCTGACGGAGAGCTTCTTGGCGATCTCCTCGTTCGAGTGGCCCTCCGCCACCCAGCCCATCACCTCGCGCTCAGTTGCGGTCAGTGCGGAGAGATCCACGGACGCCGTCGGGCGCACCCTCTGCGCGGGGGCAGCCAGGAAGCGCGTGATCAGCGCGCGCGTGGCGAGCGGGGAGAGCAGCGAGTCACCCACGGCCACGGTCCGGATGCCGTCGAGGAACGCGTCGGCGGTCACGTCCTTGCCGAGGAACCCGCTCGCGCCGGCCCGCAGCGCCTGCGCGACGTACGCATCGATCTCGAACGTGGTGAGGATCAGCACGCGCGTCCTCGACAGATCCGGGTCGGAGCAGATCGCGGACGTGGCGGCCAGGCCGTCGGTGCCGGGCAGGCGAATGTCCATCAGCGCGAGGTCGGGGCGGTGCACGCGCGCGAGGGCTACGGCCTCGCCGCCATTGGTGGCCTCGGCGACCACCTCCATGTCGTCGCAGGAGTCGATCAGGATCCGGAACGTGGCCCGGAGGAGGGCCTGGTCGTCGGCGAGCAGCACGCGGAGGGTCATGGTGTCCGTTCTTGTCGTCTCATGGCTGCCGTTCCCTGGCGCCGGGGAGTCCGTCACGGCAGGGAGCGGTGGGGTAGAGGGAGAGTCGGGGGGCGACCTCGAATCCGTCCTCCAGCGGTGGCGGCCCTGGCGGGCGCCGCCGACGGAGTGGGCGCGTTCGCGCATGCCGATCAGCCCGAAGCCGTGCCCCGGGGGCGGGGCTCGCGACGACGGCGCACGTGCCGTCGTCGGTGAAGGTGATCGTCAGGTGGTCCTCGTCTTTCTG
The DNA here is from genome assembly GCF_058267695.1 of Streptomyces sp. DF42. Classification (NCBI taxonomy): domain Bacteria; kingdom Bacillati; phylum Actinomycetota; class Actinomycetes; order Kitasatosporales; family Streptomycetaceae; genus Streptomyces; species Streptomyces sp. DF42. The sequence continues at coordinate 9,591,379 of NZ_CM177859.1, forward strand.
GCGCAACACACCCACGGTGGCCTTCATCTCGCCCAGCGCCGAGGACGTCGTACAGGTGAGGTCGGTGAGGATCATGGTGTCGACGGTGCGGAGGTGGTCGCCCGCATAGCGCTGCCAAGGGATGCTCATCGCGTCTTTCCGGTCGGGTCCTGGAAGCAATGGTGGGCGATGCATGCCGGGAACGACGGGTGAGGATCGCCCGTGTCCCGCCACACGAGCGACGCTCTCGGAGGGAAGCCGGGGAGGTCAGACGGGGGCGGGCACCCCTGCGGCCGGTTCGGCGGTGGCCGGATCGCCACGGGTCCTTGCGGGTGAGCCGCTCACCCGCCGCGTCGACGACGGATGCTGTGCCGGACGCCGGACGCCGGACGCCGGACGCCGGACGTCCTCGAACCGGCGCCAGTGCCCCTCGCCCACTCCGTCGGCCAGGAGGGCGGCATGATGCTCACCCGCGCCCCTGCAGAGCGGGGTGTGGACGTGCGCAGCGAGGTCACCGTGAGCGAGATGACCCGCTGTTTCTATGCGGAGTAAACGCAATACAGCACACGCAGTAGATTACTTGAGTTACGCAACAATATGGTAAAGTGGATCGCATGTCCCCTCCACCGCTCCACGAAATCGCCGACACCCCCGCCTCGGACGAAGTGATCGAGATCGAGCGGGCGCTCACTCGCATCACCTACCTGAGTACGCGCGCTCGGAAGCATGACCAGCTGATGGCCCTCGCCGGTGTGCCGCTGGACCGCGCGGCCGTGGCGTTGCTGCGGCAGGTCGCTGATGCTGAGCCACTGCGCCCGGGAGAGTTGGCCAACCGGCTGGGAGTGGAGGCGTCCCACGTCACGCGCACGGTGCAGCAACTGCAGAAGTCCGGTTACGTCACCCGCGTTCCCGACCCCGACGACCGTCGCGCCCAGCGCATCCAGCTCACCGAGGCCGGACAACAGGCCATAGTCCGCGTCCGGGACGCGGGATCCCGCGGCATGCAGCTTGCCCTCTCGGACTGGAAGCCGGAGGAATTGCGGCAGCTGGCCACTCTCTTCCACCGCATGGTCGACGACTTCCTTTCCTACTCCTTCGACGACGCGGAGGAGCAGCCGGTCGCGCGGGCGGGCACCGCCTGACCCGACGCAGGCTCACGCCGAGGTGGTGCGGGGGCGTCGGCGGGATGGCTGCCGTACGGGCGCCGGCTCCACCGCCGGGTCGGGCTCGCGCAGACCGCACAGCAGGAGTCGGCCCAGGGCGGGCAGCATGATCAGCGGGATCAGGGCGGTCCGCAGCGAGGTGGCGTCGGCCAGCGCACCCAGAGCCGGGGCGGCGAGCCCACCGACGCTCACCGTCAGCCCCAGGGTGACCCCGCTCGCGGTGCCCGGCCGTCGCGGCAGGAAGTCCTGGCCGAGCGTGATGTGCAGCGCGAAGGGGACGTAGAGCCCTGCCGAGGTGAGCGCGACGAACAGGTAGACCGCCGGACCGGGCACGAGGATCACGCCGGCGACGGCCAGGACGGTCAGGGCGTACGACCGGCGCACCACCGCGATGCGTCCGTATCGGTCGGCGAGTCTGCCCCCGGCCATCGTGCCGAGCGCGCCGCCCCCGTACAACACGAACAGCGCCGCCGTGCCGGCCGCCTCACCGCCGCCCGTCCGCTGCCGGACGTAGAGCGAGACGAACGCGCTCAGGCCGACGAAGACGATCGAGCGGCACACGATCGCAGCGGACAGCCGCACGAACGACGTCCAGTCGTCGGCGCCGGAGGCCGCAACCCCACAGGAGTCCGCCGCGCGGCTCCCCGAGGAGCGCGCCGCGGCCGCGCACAGTGCCGCCCCCGCCAGCGCCGGGACGACCAACAGGGGAGAGGCGTTCAGGCCTCCGTCGGCGACGACTGCGGCGACGAGCAGCGGTGCCAGCGCGAAGCCGATGTTGCCGCCGAAGGAGAACCAGCCCATCGCCGTGTTGCTGCCACCCGCGGCAGCGCGGGCCGCGCGCGCCGCCTCCGGGTGGTACGCGGGCACACCGATCCCGGACACCGCGACCGCCGCGAGCGTCAGCATGTACGAGTCGCCGACCCCGCACAGAGCCACACCGGCGCCGCCGGTCAGTGCGCCGACCGGCAGCAGCCACGGCATCGGCCACCGGTCGGTGAGCACCCCGAACAGTGGCTGCACCACCGACGACAAGAGGGAGGCGGCCAGGACGATGCCCGAGGCCGCGGCATACGTATAGGCACGCTCGGAGACGAAGAACGGCACGAGCGCGGCCACGGCGCCCTGGTAGACGTCGACGCAGGCGTGGCCCAGGGACATCAGGGTGATGGGGCGGTTGCGAAGGATGGACACCCTGCGATCGTCGCGGCACCGGGTGCCGGCCAACTTCCGTTAATCTGCCTGATTGTGTCGAACATCCGCCACTCGCCCAAGGCGCCGACGCACGCCCGGAGCCTTGCCGCCGGGGAACGCATCGACGCGCACCGCCACGACGACCACCAGATCGTCTACGCCGGCGCCGGTGTCCTCGCCGTCACGACCGAAGCCGGCACCTGGTTCGCGCCGGGCACCCGCGCCATCTGGGTCCCGGCCGGCACGGTCCACGCCCACCGCGCCCACGGCCACCTCGACCTGCACCTGGTGGGCCTGCCCGCCGACGACAACCCGCTCGCCCTGGACGCCCCCACCGTCCTCGCCGTCAGCCCGCTCCTGCGCGAGCTGATCCTGGCCTACACCCGCGACCCGGACGACACCACACCCGAACGCCGCCGCCTGCTCGCCGTCCTGCGTGACCAACTGCGCGCCTCGCCCCAGCAGCCGATGCGCCTGCCCACCCCCACCGACCCCCGCCTGGCCGCCGTCTGCGCGATGCTCCACGCGAACCCCGCCGACCCGCGCACACTTGCCGCGCTCGGCGCCGCGACCGGGGCCTCGGAGCGCACCCTCAGCCGCCTCTTCCGCAGCGAGTGCGGCATGACCTTCCCGCAATGGCGCACCCAGTCCCGGCTGTACCACGCGTTGCGCATGCTGGCCGACGACACACCCGTCACCAGCGTCGCCCACCACTGCGGCTGGTCCTCCACCAGCGCCTTCATCGACGTCTTCCGCCGCTCCTTCGGCTACACCCCCGGCACCCACAACCGCCGCACCTAGGCCCGGTACGGCGGCGTCGCGGGCATACGCCGTATACCTCGAGGGAGTGCACCGGGCGGACGCTGTACCTTCGTCAAGGCAGACGAGGGCCGCCTCCGGGGGCAGTGCCCGGCCGACGTCGCCGACGGCAGGTGCCACACAAGGGCACGCCCGCGGAAAGGCCGCGGTCGCCCTGGTCTGAGAGAGCGGAAGGCCGCCCATGCCGGACGCCCGGTACGTCGCCTCTCTACCCTCCGGTAACATCGCCCGGCAGGTCATCAGAGGAGGAACCGTGCCACGGTCCGAACGCTCGCCCCTGCTGCTCGCCGGCCTGCTGGCCGCAGCAGGCGTCACCCACTTCGCCGCGCCGAGCCCATATGACGCGACCATTCCGCGTGCCCTGCCGGGCGCGCCCCGGACATGGACGTACGTCAGCGGCGCCGCCGAACTGGCACTGGCCGCGGGCATCGCACTGCCCCGCACCCGCAAGGCCTCGGCGTTGGCCGCGGCCGCCTTCTTCGTCGGCGTCTTCCCCGCCAACGTGAAGATGGCCGTCGACTGGCGCCACCGCCCCACCCCGCAGAAGGCCGCGGCCCTGGGACGACTGCCCCTGCAGCTGCCCCTCGTGCTGTGGGCCCGCAGCGTCGCGAGGAGCGGGGAGGGACGGTCGTGACGGAGCGCCTCGCCATCGGTGACAAGGTCGACGACTTCGAACTGCCGGACGAGACCGGCACCCCCCGCATGCTGTCCGAACTGCTCGCCGACGGGCCGGTGGTGCTCTTCTTCTACCCCGCCGCCCTGACCGCCGGCTGCACGGCGGAGGCCTGCCACTTCCGCGATCTGGCAGCTGAGTTCGCCGCCGTCGGCGCCCAGCCCGTGGGCATCAGCGGCGACCCCGTCGAACGCCAGCAGGAGTTCGCGGGCCGCCACACGCTCGGCATGCCGCTGCTCTCCGACCGCGACGGAACGGTCCGCGAGCTGTTCGGCGTGAAGCGCGGCTTCACCCTGGCACCCACCAAACGCGTCACCTTCGTCATAGCCCAGGACCGCACCGTCCTCGACATCGTCCGCAGCGAACTGCGGATGAACACCCACGCCGACCGGGCTCTGGCCGCTCTGCGCGCACAACAGAAGTGACACCCGCGAAGCGGAGGACCCGGCCGGTCCTCCGTTTCGGTTGAAGCGGTGGGACAAAAGCACCATTCTGAGGGCTATGGAGCACGCCTCTAACGCGGCGGTCGTGGACGCCCGCGGCATCGTGACAGGGTGGAGCGAGGGCGCCCGGCAACTGACGGGATACCCGGCGGGCGAGGCGGTGGGCCGGCCGGTGCGGGACCTGCTCGCCGAGGAACCCCCGCCCGAGGCCGTCGCCGCGCTGACCGGCACCGTCGTGGTGCGGCATCGCGACGGCTCCGCTGTCCCGCTCATGGTGCGGGCGTGCGTGATGCTGACCGAGGCCGGCGAGGCCGGCGGTTACATGATCACGGCCGATCCCGCCGGTGACCACCACCGTTCCGTCCTGGCCGGCCGGGCCTTTCAACAGGCCGCGATGTCGATGTCCGTCTTCGACGTCCGCCAGCGCTATCTGCGCCTCAACGACGTCGCGTCCCGCGTCATGGGCGTGCCGGAGGACGCCCTGCTCGGCCGGTTCTTCTCTGACACGGTGGCGGACGCCGAGCACAGCAGCGGCTTCCTGGCCCATCTGCGCCATGTGGCCGAGACGGGCAGCGCGACCCGCTACGAGAGCTACGGCGGTGCCCCGGCACTGAATCGGGATCATGCCTGGACCACGGAGATGTGGCCGCTGCGGGAGCCCTCCGGCGAGGTGTACGCGGTCGCGCTCGCCGCGTTCGACAGCACCGAGCAGTACTGGGCCCGTCAGCGCCTGGCACTGCTGAACGAGGCGGCGGCCTCCATCGGCACCACCCTGGACGTGGTCCGCACCGCCGAGGAACTCATCGAACTCCTGGTGCCCCGCTACGCCGACTTCGCCAGTGTCGACCTGCTCGACTGGGTCCTCGGCGCGGAGGAGCGGCCCGTGATGCCGGAGGCCGACGTCATGATGCGGCGGGTCGCCCACGGCTCCGCCACCGAGGGCACGCCCGAGGCCGCCGTGCACGTGGGGGACACCGACATCTACCCGCCGTTCTCGCCGACCGCGAAGGCCCTGCACACGGGGCGGGCCGTCCTCAGCCAGGCGGGCGAGCCGGACTTCGTGCGGTGGGTCGCCGAGCGCAACACGCGGGAGCCCGTGGGCCGCCCGTACCGCAGGGGCGTCCACTCGATGCTCGCGGTGCCGCTGCGGGCCCGGGGCACCACGCTGGGCGTCGCGGTCGGCGTCCGTATCGCGAATCCTGACGACTACGGCGACGACGACGCCGTTCTCGGCGAGGAACTCGCCAGCCGGGCCGCGGTCTGCATCGACAACGCGCGCCGCTTCGCCCGCGAGCGCACCACCGCACTGGCGCTGCAGAACAGCCTGCTGCCGAGGGGACTGTCCGGACAGGCGGCGGTCGAAGTGGCCCACCGCTATCTGCCCTGCGGATCGCCGGTCGGCATCGGCGGCGACTGGTTCGACGTCATCCCGCTGTCCGGCAGCCGTGTCGCCCTGGTCGTCGGCGATGTGGTCGGACACGGCATCCCGTCCTCGGCGACGATGGGCCGCCTCTGTACGGCCGTACGCACCCTCGCGGACGTGGACCTGCCGCCGGACGAACTCCTCACGCACCTCGACGACCTGGTCATCCACCTGGCGTCGGACGACAGCGGTGCCGAGGCCGCCGAGCTCGGTGCCACCTGTCTGTACGCCGTCTACGATCCCGTCTCGCGTCGCCTCAGTCTTGCCGCGGCCGGCCACCCACCGCCCGCCCTCGTGCTGCCCGACGGCACCGCGAGCCTGATCCCCATGACGGCCGGGCCTCCGCTCGGTGTCGGCGGCCTGCCCTTCGAGGCCACCGAGCTGGAACTGCCGGAAGGCTCCCTGGTCGCCCTGTACACCGACGGCCTGATCGAGGACCGCGACCGTGACGTCGACCACGCCATCGACGAACTGTGCCGCGCGCTCTCCGCCCCCGCCGGGACCCTCGACATGCTGTGCGACACGGTCCTCAAGGCCGTGCTGCCGGAGGAGCCCGGTGACGACGTGGCGCTGCTCCTGGCGCGCACCCGGGCGCTGCGTGAGGACCGGGTCGCGACCTGGGACATCACCCCGGACCCGGAGCGCGTGGCCGCGGCCCGGCAGGCGGCGACCGAGCAACTGACGGCCTGGGGGCTGGACGAGGCGGCTTTCGTCACCGAACTCGTCGTCAGCGAACTGGTCACCAACGCGATCCGGTACGGCCAGCCCCCCATCCAGCTGCGGCTGATCCGCGACCGCACCCTCATCTGCGAGGTGTCCGACGGCAGTTCCACCTCACCGCACCTGCGCCGGGCGCACGCCTTCGACGAGGGCGGCCGCGGACTGCTGCTGGTCGCCCAGCTCACCCAGCGCTGGGGCAGTCGGCAGACGGGCCAGGGCAAGACGATCTGGGCCGAACAGTCGCTGACCCCGCAGTGATCACTGGAACGAGCAGCCCGGGTTCGGCACGTCCTCCGAGAAGGGCGCACCGTGCGGCAGGATGTACAGCACCTCCAGGATCAGTGGAGTGGTGCCCTCGTTGCGGCCGAGGTGGACGTCACTCGGTCCGCCCGGCTCGCGGAGGGTCGTGCCGGTCCTGTAGACGCCGTCCTCGGCGCAGTCGGCGTGGTAGTGGCTGAGGGTGCCCTGTCGGACGAAGCCGTAGACCGTGCCGTCGTGGTAGTGCCAGCCGGTGCTCTGGCCGGGCGGGACGGTGATCTCCCGGACGACGTAGTCGGTGTCCCCGACGGTGGTCTGGCTGATCAGCCGCCCGCTCACCCCCGGGCCGGGCGGCGTGGCTCCGGCGGTGTTGCAGGTCAGAACGGTGCCGGTGACGACCGCGCCGACGACGGCGGTACGGAGCGCGTTACGCATGTGAAAAGCCTCCCGAGACGAGGGACGTGGGACGAGGGGACGAAGACCGAGTGACGACGTGAACATAGAGGTCCACAAAGGCAGTTGGGGCCTGAATGATTCAATCCGTACTCAGGCGTCATACGGCGGTCCGCTCCCGTACACGTCCGCCGGCTTCCTGTCGTCCCTGAGACCCGGGATCCGGGCATGGAACGTCCCCCGCGTTCCCTGCGAAGATCGGATACGGGACCGGCCGAGCGGGGTCGGCCCGGTGATCATCGGAGCGCGTATGACGACGGAGCGGGACACGGTGACGGGCGTCGAACAGACCGCGGGGATCGAGGTGAAACCGGTCGCCGGGCACATCGGAGCCGAGATCACAGGGGTCGATCTCGCCTCCGCACCGGACGATGCCGTGGTCACCGCGATCCGGGCGGCGGTGCTGCGCTGGAAGGTGGTGTTCTTCCGCGGGCAGCGGCTCGACCACGCCGGGCACGTGGCGTTCGCGCGCCGCTTCGGCAAGCCCGTCGTGCCGCGCAAACGGGGCAGTGCCTCGCCGCCGGACGTCCCCGAGGTCGAGACGACCGCCGACCGCCTTGAGCTGGGCGGGAGGTTCGGCATGGAGCACGACGAGTGGCTGCAGCGCCGACGGCACACGCTGCTGCGCGGCTGGCACTGCGACCACGGCGCGCGCATCGACCCGCCGGCCGCGACGATCCTGCGCGCCGAGACCGTACCGCCCTACGGCGGTGACACGACATGGTCGAACCTGGCGGCCGCCTACGCCGGACTCTCCGCTCCCGTGCGGGCGTTCGTCGACGGGCTCCGCGCGGAACACCGCCTGGGCGTCGGTTACCAGCCGCGCCCCGGCGACGACAGCTACCTGCGCCACCTGCTGGACCATCAGGTCGCCTCCGTGCACCCGCTGGTGCGCGTGCACCCCGAGACGGGCGAGCGGGTGCTGTTCGTCAACGGCTACTACCTCGAGCAGATCACCGACGTCTCCCGCCCGGAGAGCCGGGCGATCCTCGACATGCTGCTGGAGCAGGCGGTCCGGCCCGAGTACACGGTGCGGTTCCGCTGGGAGCCGGGGAGCGTGGCCTTCTGGGACAACCGGGCCACCATCCACCTCGCCCCCAGCGACAACACCCACCTCGACGTCCCACGGATCATGCACCGGGTGATGCTGACGGGCGACGTACCCGTCGGCGTGGACGGCAGGCCGTCGCAGCCGATCACCGGAACCGAGCCGGGGCGCTGGTGACCTCACCCGGCGGGCTGCCAGCCCAGCGCGGGACCGAGCTTCGTGGCCATGTCGGTGAGGATCTGCACATAGTCCTCGTGCTCGAAGGTGAACGGCAACGCGAACGCCACCTCGTCCACCTCGCGGAACGCGGCATGAGCCCGAAGCCGTTCGGCGATCTCCTCGGAGGTGCCGACGACGTCCGGCGCGAACATCAGGCGGGCCGGGCCCTGAGGTGAGGCCGTGCGAGGGGTGCGCCGGGCCGCGTACTCCTCGTACTTCGCACGCTGCCCGAGAGAGGCGGAGTCGGTGGGGATGACGACCAGGCCCTGCGAGACGCGCGCGTCCTCGCCGTCCTGGTGATGGGCGCGGAAGGCGCGGATGTGGGACAGCTGGATCTCCGCGAAGTCGAAGTCCCCTTCCCCGCCCGCCCCTTCGGCCTTCACGACACTGCTGGTGAGGAAGTTCATGCCGTGCTCACCGGCCCAGCGAGCCGACCCCAGACTGCCACCGCCGTACCAGAGCCGGCGCCCCAGACCGGGGGAGTGGGGCTGCACCCGGTCCGAGAACACCTCGAAGCCCTCGACACCGCTGAAGTCCGTCGCGCTCTTGCCCCGCACGAGATCCAGCAGGCGCCGCACCCGCTCGTAGGAGAAGTCCTCGGCCTCGGCCGTGTCCGGGTACAGAGCTTCCTTCACCTGCTCGTAGTGCATCGGCGGCCCGACGCTGACACCCGGGTTGATCCGGCCCCCGGACAGGATGTCGACCGTCGCCAGGTCCTCGGCCAGGCGCAGCGGGTTCTCCCAGCCGAGCGGGATGACCGCGGTGCCCAGCTCGATACGGCTGGTGCGCTGCGAGGCCGCCGCCATCACCGCGACGGGGGAGGAGATGCCGTACTGGAGATGGCGATGCCGCAGCCACGCGCTGTCGAAGCCGAGCCGCTCACCCAGTTCGATGATCTCCAGCGTGGACTCGTGCCCCCGGCGCGGATCCGTCTCGTCGAACAGGCCGATGGTCAGGAAACCCAGCTTGCGCAAGGGGCGTGAGGTCGGCGACACAGCGTCCTCCGTCGTTCGTCGATCAAGGTCCACGGCAGCGTCAACCGGATCCCCGCAAGAAGTGTTCCCACTTTCAAGCTCAGGTCAGGGGAATGGTGAACTCGTCCTCGACCGGCGGTTCGACCTCCTGGGCGCGGTTGCCCGTGGCTGCGAAGCAGCGCAGCCGGATCGCCTCCGGAGTGACGTCCAGACGCAGGAAGCACTTGAAGAAGGGCGGACTGTACGTCGCCGAACCCGGCGAGAACAGCTGCGTGTAGATCTTGCGGACCGGGAGGCGCAGGCGCGAGGTGCGGTCGGGGCGGCCGCCGGCGCCCAGCAGACCGGCCACGATGCTGGCACGGCGGGTGACGCGCACCGGGCCGCCCGGGGCACGGGTCGGCGCCATGCCGAGTCGCTCGGCGATCACGGCCATCGCCTCGTGCTCGGTGAGGGTGAACAGGCGCGGCAGGCGCAGGCGGCGTCCGTAGAGCCTGCTGTAGAAGGCGAGGGAGTCACCGCGCAGCGGGTAGCAGCGGAAGTCCTTCTCGGTGACGTTCGCGATGTCGATGCGGGGGATGGTGTGGGTGGCGTGCATGAACGCGCCGCCGCCGCCCGAGACGACGTACTGGATGGTGCGACCGTCCACCTGGACCGGGTAGCGCTGGTAGTTGTGGATGTCGCCGCCTATCGCCGCGACGTAGTGGTGGTCGGGGTCACGGACGATGTCGTCGACGGTGCCGTTGCCCCCTTCGATGGTGCAGGGGTGGTGCTCACCGTCGACGTACAGGGGCGAGCCGGTGATGAGGATCTTGGGCCGGGGGCCCTTCGACACCTCCCGCAGCCAGGCGCCCTGTTCGGCGTCGATGGTGCCGAGCAGGCCCGTGTCGATGCCTATGATCCGCACCGGTCCGGCGTCCACGGCCCAGTACGGGCCCGGCTGGACGGCCCGTTGGTCCGGCTCGGACCGCAACTGCCGTGCCTCGCCCAGGTGTTGACCGTCAGTCGGGCGCGGTCGGTGCCACAGGAGACCGCGTGCCCAGGCCCGGGTCAGCGGCCGCGCTGCCGGCTCGGGCGCGAGGGGCGGGGCGTCCTCGCAGAAGACGCGCATGAAGGCGCCGAGGTCTTCGTACCAGTCGTGGTTGCCGGGTATCGCGTAGATCGGCGCCCGGTAGTCCTGGTAGGGGCGGAAGAACTTCGTGGCGTAGTCGTCCGCGCTGCCGACCGGGTAGATGACGTCGCTGGCGATGACAGCGAAGTCCGTCCCCTGACTGACCTTCAAGAAGCCCGGCACCACCGCGTACTGGGGGTCGTCGCCCTCCCCGGTGTCACCGATGACCATGAACGAGAACCGGTCCGCGTCCTCGCGCCGGATCACCTTGTCCGCGGGCGCGCCGGCGGCTTGGCGCTGGGCCACCCATCTGCTGCGGGTGCGGCCCGTGGGGTCCCCGAACCATGAGGCCAGCACGCCGTTGCGAGCGGCCCACAGCGTTTTGGGGCTGAGCCAGGAGAGCTTCTCTGTCCTGTGCGGCATCAGCCGCTTGTACTCGCCGCGCTCTGTGGAACCCCAGCCGGCGCCTTCGGCGGTATCGCGTGAAGAGTCAGACACCGCTGCACCGTAACAATCCTGGTTTCCTCCGCCCCTGGTGGGGTGGGTTGCCCCACGCGGGAGTTCGGCCGGTCGCCCGGCTTACTGGCTCCCGCTGCGGGGACCCGGCCGGCGCGCAGAGTTGAGGGCCTGCTTCCCGTGTGGACGGGCCGCTGTACCGTCCGGTCCGTCCGCACGTGGAAGGCTGCCGCGGATCACCAGTCGTGGCCGGGCGGTGGGGCCCACTGCGGCGAGGCGGCCCCGTAGTGATCCTGCCGGGGGCGGGCCTGGCCGACCGGCGCGCCGAAGCCGGCGCTGCTGTGCTGCGGTACGGGCTCTTTCGCCTCCTTGGCCGCCGAGGTCCGCCGGGACGTGGCCGACTTGCCCCACTCGCCGTCGCCCAGCACCAGAAGCGGGTCGAACATGACCACCACCCCGGCCAGCAGCAGGAAGACGGCCGGTCCGAGAAGCATGGGCAGCAGCAGGGAGGTGGGCGAGTCGCCCGCCCAGGAGTCGTTGCCGTTGCCGTGCACATGGACACTGACGGCGGCCATGGCCGTGTAGTGCATGCCGGACACCGCCACACCCATGACCAGGCTCGCCCCGAGGCTCGTCATGAAGCCGCGGATGCTGACGGCCGCCCACAGCGCGGCCGTCGCGGCGACGATGGCGATGGCGACGGACAGGGCGACGGTGAGCGGGTCGTACCGGATGTCGCCGTTCACCTCCACCGCGGCCATGCCGAGGTAGTGCATCACGGCGACACCGATACCGGTGACGGCGCCGGCGACGCCCAGCGTGATCCTTCCGGAGCCTCGGTAGCCGACGATGAACACGCCGATGCCGACCACGATGATCGCCAGGGCCAGGCTCAGCAGGGTGAGGCCCGTGTCGTAGCGGATCCCGCTCTCCTCGACCTGGAAACCGAGCATGGCGATGAAGTGCATCGTCCAGATGCCGCAGCCGATCGACGCGGCGCCGAGCGCCAGCCAACCAGGCTTCCACGACTCCTCGTTGAGCAGGGACCGGACGATGCAGCGCAGTCCCAGCGCCCCTCCCAGACAGGCCATCAGATAGGCAGCCACAGGGGTCACCGCGCCATAGCGGAACCCGTCAACCGTGCCGTGCATATGCCAACTCCCCCCAGAGCCATGGCAGATTGTGGAGCAAGGTCTACGGGTGGAGGTCAGGTGAAGGCAAGGTATTACCACTGGTAACTGAATAACTCTCAACTCTCAGCGGTTAACTCCGGTCACTCTTGCGCGAGTATCGGCCATGCGCCACATTCAGATGTCATATTCGTCGGGCAGGCGCAGTGCGGGGCCGCCCACCTGGAGACCGAGCGGGACGGCGCGGCCCTTCGGTTCCTCCCACTCCTCCTGGCGCCCGAGAGCGGTGAGGTCGAGACACGGGTAGCCGTTGTGGAACTGCTCGATGCCCCGGCTGAACGTGGAAGACGTCGTTGGCCGAGGAGCGTGACCGCCCGCTTCACACTGCCGCGGGACATCCAGGGCATCGCGCCGGACCCACCGTTCCCGCGCACGGGACAACCCGTGTGCGGGAACGCGGTGTTCGGCTTTCAGCTGAGGGGATCGAGGGTCAGGTACGCCTGCTGCGGGCTGCCGTCGTGCACCAGGGACTCCTGGTTGCCGACGTCGTCGAAGGCGAAGGCGTAGGCCTTGCCGTCGGCCATCTGGGCGTGGATCTTCCGGGCGTACTGGTTGGTCACCGTGTCCTGGTAGAAGTGCGCCGTCGTGGTGTCCGGCTGGTTGGGGTTGGCCAGGAGGGTGGAGCGGTTGAATCCCGCGCACAGGGTGCGGGAGATCGGTCCGCGCACCTGGTCGTTGGGCGCGTCGAGCAGTTTGTGGCAGCCGAAGATGCTGTCCGCGTCCGGCTTCTGGAAGCTGGTGACGACCGCTCCCGAACTGTTGGTGAAGTTCATGACGTTGCCCGACACCCGGCCGAAGTACTTCGTGTCCGGCTGGTCGGTGAACGGTGTCACCGTCAGAGTGCTCGTCGCGTACTTCTGCCAGACGCGGCTCACGTAGTCGTCCATCACGGACGCCGGCAGGGCTCCGTTCTCCAGACCGTAGCCCGGTGCCAGTGCGCGCAGGACGGTGCCGTCGGAGCGCGCCTGGATCAGGTTGGCCCATCCGCCCGGCTGCCCCCGCAGCGCGCTGAAGAAGCCGTTGTAGCCGCCCGACTTGAGGTGTCCGGTGGTGGCCGTGCTGCCGTCGGCGCGCTGCACCCCGACTGCGTAGGGCGCGGAGAACATGTCCACCTGGGTGCTGTTGAGCCACAGGCCGGAGTCGTTGAGCGTGTACTCGGACCAGTTGAACAGGATGTCGCGGTTGGGGTCGCTCGGGTTCTGCACGGCCGGCTGCACCAAACCGCCGGTCGTCAGCTTGAACACGAGCTTCTGGCCGTAGGAGAAGTAGATCCGGCCGGAGAACTTGGGGATCCGGATCGTCTTCGACTGGCCGGTGGCGGGTCCGGCGATCGACGCGTCGGGTGCGGGGGTCGGCGGGTTGCCGCCCGCGGGCCAGGCGTGGAACGTGCCGTTCGCGTCCGCCCAGCCCTGCTGGCCCGTCGAGAGCAGGGTGCCCAGGGTGTAGACGTAGACCGGCTCACCGCGACCGGAGTTGTTGGTCAGCTTCAGGGGGATGGTGTCGGGCACCGCCGCGTCGGCGGACGACGGCGAGTGGATGGCGAGGACCGCGGCGAGCAGCGCGGCCGCCGCTGCCGGGGCCAGGAGCCGGTGAGTGAGCTTTCTGAGCACGCTCCACCTCCGTGGGGGGTTCACTTGTTGTGGGGGGATCACCTGAGGGGGTAGGTCCGGACCTCTTTGAGAGCGCTCTCAAACTGGCACCGGGCTGCGTGCATGTCAATAAGTTGAACATGGCCGACGAAAGGCGCCCGCGGAGCGAACTCCGCGGGCGCCTTGGCCGGTTCGGGCGGTACGCGTCAGAAGGTGCGCTCGAGGAGGCCGAGCAGCGCGGCCCAGTGCCGCTCGTCGCCGTCCTTGTGGTACGACGCGGTGTCCGCCTGCGTGAAGCCGTGGGCCGCGCCCGGGTAGACCTCGCAGCGGTGGCGTACGCCCGCAGCGGTCAGCGCGTCCTCCAGGCGCTGCATCTGCTCGGGCGGCAGGGACGAGTCCTCGTCGGCGTGGCCGAAGTACAGCTCGGCGGTGACGTGTTCGGCCACCAGGTGCGGGCTGTCGGGAGCGTCCGTCGCCAGCTGGCCACCGTGGAACCCGGCCGCGGCCGCGACCCGCTCCGGGTAGGTGCCCGCGGTGTACAGGGCCAGCCGCGCACCCATGCAGTAACCGGTCAGCGCGACCGGGCCGTCCGCGACCAGGGGGGAGTCGGCCAGCCAGCGCAGATACGCGTCCGCGTCCCGCATCGCGAGGTCGGGCGTCAGGGACTGGATGAGTGGCCAGACCTTCCCCCAGATCTCCGGTCGCGCTTCGGGGTCGATGAACTCCGGCAGCTCGGCGACCGGCGAACGCCCGTGACGGTAGAAGATGTTGGGCACCAGCACCGTGTAGCCGGCCTCGGCGATCCGGTCGGCCATCGACGTCAGATGGGGGCGCAACCCGAAGGCGTCCTGGTAGAGCAGGACGCCGGGCCGGGGACCGCCGTCGGCGGCGTGTGCCACATAGGCGTCGGCGACGCCGTCCTCGGTGGGGACGTCAACGGCTGTTCCCTGTACGGAGGTCATGGGGGACTACCTCTCTGCGTACTTGCGTACTTTGCGGCGAAGCGACACGTCGGCCTGACGGGCCGGTCGCGGCCATCGTTGCACGGCCACTCGTCCCGCCGACGGGCCCCCGGCCTCACCGGGACGCCCTCATTCGAACCGGCTGACGTCCCCGGCCCCTCGCCGTACGATCTCGGCCTCGCCGTCCGAGAAGTTGATGACCGTCGTCGGCTCGGTGCCGCAGTCCCCGGAGTCGACCACCGCGTCCAGCACGTGGTCGAGGCGGTCCTTGATCTCCCAGCCCTGTGTCATCGGCTCGTCCTCGTCGGGCAGGAGCAGCGTGCTGGACAGCAGCGGCTCGCCGAGTTCGGAGAGCAGGGCCTGGGTGACGACGTGGTCGGGGATGCGCACGCCGACCGTCTTCTTCTTCGGGTGCTGCAGCACCCGCGGCACCTCCTTCGTCGCCGGCAGGATGAAGGTGTAACTACCGGGCGTCGAGGCCTTGATCGCCCGGAACACGTCGTTGTCGACCCGTACGAACTGGCCGAGCTGCGCGAAGTCCTGGCAGACCAGGGTGAAGTGGTGCCGGTCGTCGAGATGGCGGATGGTCCGGATCCGCTCGATTCCGTCACGGCTGCCCAGCCGGCAGCCCAGCGCGTAGCAGGAGTCCGTGGGGTACGCGATGAGCGCGTCGGCGCGGATGCTGTCCGCGACCTGGGTGATGGTGCGCGGCTGGGGGTTGTCGGGGTGCACGTCGAAGTACTTCGCCATTGGGCGAGCTTATGCCGTGGTCACGTTGGCGACGAACGCGGCGACGTTCGCCACGGTCCGCTTGATCTTCTCCTCCAGCGTGACCGTCTCGTGGAGCCGTGCGCCGGCGCCCGCGTCCCGCTTGCCGCGCACATACAGCGAGCAGGCCAGATCGCTGCAGATGTAGGCGCCCACCGAGTTGCCCTGCTGTCCGGCCTTCCCCGCCTTCGTCGCGACCATCAGGGACACCCCACCGGAGTGGGTGGTGAGGCACATCGAGCACATGCTGCGCCGCGCCTGCCAGGAAGCGGCGGCGGAGGCGCGCAGCGCGAGGGCCCTGGGGCGGCCCTCCAGCTCGACCACGAGGTAGGCGCGGTTGGGGGCCTGTGGATCGCGCCAGCCGAGGTAGTCGAGGTCCTCCCAGGGCTGGAGGGCCAGGTCGCGGGGGATGTTCAGGCGCTTGGCCTCGCCCTTGGTGCAGTTCACGAACGCCACACGGATCTCTTGCTCGGTCAGCGGTTCCATAAGGCCACGGTAATTTGCCTAAAAGGTTTAGGCAAACGCATAATCGCTTCAGCCGAAGGGGAGGTTGCTTATGGCACGCGTAGGGCTGACCACGGAGCGTGTGGTGCGGGCCGGTGCGGAGCTCGCCGACGAGGTGGGATTCGACCAGGTGACCGTCTCGGAGCTCGCCCGGCGTTTCGGCGTCAAGGTCGCGAGTCTGTACTCGCATGTGCACAACTCCCAGGACCTCAGGACCCGGATCGCCCTGTTCGCCCTGGAGGAGCTGGCCGACCGGGCCGCCGACGCCCTGGCCGGCCGGGCCGGCAAGGACGCCCTGGTGGCCTTCGCGAACGTCTACCGCGACTACGGCCGCGAACACCCCGGCCGGTCGGCCGCTGCCCGGCTGCGACTGGACCCCGAGACGGCCGCCGCCGGCGCGGGCGTCCGCCACTCCCAGATGTCGCGGGCGATCCTGCGCGGCTACGACCTGAGGGAGCCGGACGAGACGCACGCCGTACGGCTGCTTGGCAGCGTCTTCCACGGCTATTCGAGCCTGGAGGCAGCCGGCGGCTTCAGTTACAGCGGCCCCGGCTCCGAGGAGTCCTGGACGCGCATCCTGGACGCCCTCGACGCCCTGCTGCGCAACTGGCCCACCGCACCGACCACTTGAACGACAGGCGGAGTACATGCACACCACGTACGACTGGATCACCACGCCCGTCACCGCCGACCTGCTGCGCGGCGCACTCGACGTGGCACACACCGAACACGGCGTACTGCCGCACCGACTGCCCGCCCGGGCCCGCGCCCAGTGCACCGATCCACAGCTGGCCGGCGCCGAGTCCCAGCCCTCCGGCGTACGGCTGGCCTTCCGCACGCGTGCCACCGCCGTCGAACTGGACACCCTGCCCACCAAGCGCGTCTACGTCGGCGCCCCGCCGCGTCCCGACGGCGTGTACGACCTCCTGGTCGACGGCCGCGCGGCCGGCCGCGCGAGCGTCACGGGCGGCAACACGGTGACCGTCGACATGGCCGCCGGCACCACCGACGTCCGTCCCGGCCCCGTGGGCACCCTGCGCTTCACCGGCCTGCCCGAGGGAGACAAGGACGTGGAGATCTGGCTCCCGCACAACGAGACAACCGAACTGGTCGCCCTGCGCACCGACGCCGCCGTGGAGCCGGCACCGCCGAGCGGCCGCAAGGTGTGGCTGCACCACGGCAGTTCGATCAGTCACGGCTCCGACGCGGCGAGCCCCACCACCACATGGCCCGCGCTCGCAGCCTCCCTCGGCGACGTGGACCTGATCAACCTCGGGCTGAGCGGCAGCGCCCTGCTCGACCCGTTCACCGCCCGGACGCTGCGCGACACCCCCGCCGACCTGATCAGCGTCAAGATCGGCATCAACCTGGTCAACACCGACCTGATGCGCCTGCGCGCGTTCACCTCGGCCGTCCACGGCTTCCTCGACACCGTCCGCGAAGGTCACGCCACCACACCGCTGCTGGTCGTCTCACCCATCCTGTGCCCCATGCACGAGGACACGCCCGGCCCGAGCGCCATCGACTTCACCTCACTCGGCGACGGCCGGCTGCAGTTCCACGCCATGGGCGATCCGGCGGAACGCGCCGACGGGAAACTGGCCCTGGGCGTGATCCGCGACGAGCTGAACCGCATCGTGGCCCAACGGTCGGCCGAGGACCCGAACCTGCATTACCTCGACGGACGCGACCTGTACGGGGAGTCCGACTCGGCCGAACTCCCGCTGCCCGACCAGCTCCACCCGGATGCCGCCACCCACCTCCGCATCGGCGAACGCTTCGCCGAACTGGCCTTCGCCGAAGGGGGCGTCTTCGGTGGTCGGGGCCTGTGAAGGCGACCGTCGCCTCGCCGTTCGGACGTCGTACTCGTGTCGCCTTCGGGCACACGTGAGGTAACGTCCCCGACCGATATGCCGAGGTCGATGCGATGGACGAGGAGAAGGCCGAGATGGCTGGCCGAAAGGACCGGGCCCGCCCTGCGCAGGTGACGGGCGCCGACGGCGCGACGTGGGCACAGGAACTGCTCGACCACCTCCGGCCGACCGGACGGGACATCCGCCTGGTCGCCGCCTGGCTCGCGGACGTGGTGCACGGGACGGCCTGTCTGCAAGACGACACGGGCAGCCTCCTCGCCGGAACGCCGACACCGCTCGACGAGGGCCTCGTCGCGGACATCGTCTCCGGCCGCATCGCCTCCGCGGCCTGGGACGACGAAGGGCGTCATCTGCGCCTCGTCAGAGTGGAGCTGCCGCAGCCCGCCTCGGGCGGTGTACTGGTGGTGTCCCGCACGGACCCCTTCGACCGGCGGGCCTCAGACATCGTGACCCACACCGCCCAGGTGGTCGAACTCCTGCTCAGGGCACACGAGTCGAGCATGGCCGGACGCCGTCTGCAACGGGCGACGTCCGACCTGCGCCTGGCCATCCTGCAGCTCCTGATGGTCGAGGAAACCGTCTCGGCGCGTCGTGTCGCCGCAGGCCTGTGGCCCGGCCTGCTCGACACCGACACAGCATGCGTCTACGTGCTCGAAGCCGGCGCCCAGGACCGCGACCGCATCGCCGAGGAATGCCTGGACGCGACGGACGAGCAGGCCCTGGTCGTGCGCTGTCCCGCCGTGGACACGCACGTCATCGTCGTCGCTCCGCACGACGCGGCCGCCGCGGAGCTGCGCCTGCTGGTCGGCAGGCGGCCGGGCACCTTCCTCGGCGGCAGCGCCCCGCAGAGCCTCGTCCGCACCGCGACCGCCTACGGACAGGCCGTCAGCGCCCTCGCCGTCGCCCGCTTCCGACCCGACAGGCAGGCCGCCTACGCCGAACGCACCCACCCCGAACGCCTGATGGACCCGGCCGTGCTCCACGGCTGGACGACCGAGGTCCTGCGCCCGCTGGACACGCTCGCGCACCACACCCGCGCCGAACTCCTCGCCACCACCCGCCTTGGCCTGGAGTTCACGGCCGTGAACGCGGCCAAGGTCCTGGGTGTCAGCCGCAACACCGTCCGCGCCCGCATGGAGCGCGTGGAGGGCCTGCTGCACGCGGACTTCTCCGACCTCCCCGCCCGAGCCGTCGTCCACCTCGCGCTCAAGGCCCGCGTCGGCCTGCCGGAGGAACCCCACGAGACCGGTCCCGCCGGCACGGCCGGCACCACGGACACCGCCGACCCTCCGCTCGGCGACCTGCTGGCCGGCCCCGCATTGCGCACCTGGGCACACGACCTGCTCGGCCGCCTGGAGTCCGACGCCCGCGACCTCCGCCGCACCCTCCGCACCTGGATCGCGGCAGGCGGCAACGCCGAACGCGCCGCCCACCTCCTCGGCGTGCACGCGCAGACCGTGCGCGAGCACGTGCGCAGCGCGGAACCCGTCCTCGAACGCCAACTGCTCGCCTCCGGCTCCGATCTCTACGAGGTCGTGCTGGCCCACCTGGCCCTCGGTGACCTCGACCAGCCCGACCTCAACCGGACGAACCGGGGCCATCCGGGCGCGCCTGTGCACAAGTGAGCCCTGCGCACACCGCAGCGGGCACTGACGCGGTACACAACCGATCCGCCCTGGACGTAAATTCGACGGGCGGCGGGGGCACGACCGGAACGGGGGACCGGTCGGGCCCCCTTTGCTGCGGTTCTACGCGCGCAGCCGCACCGGCACCTCCTGCCAGCCGAACGCGATGAACGACGGCACCTGCCGCAGCTCGTCCTCGCCGACGGCCAGCCGCATCCCGGGAAAACGTCCGAAAAGAGCGGGCAGCGCGGTCAGCGCCTCCACCCGGGCCAGCGGAGCACCGATGCACCGGTGCACCCCGATGCCGAACGCCAGATGGTCCTCGGCCCCGCGCGCCGCGTCGAAGACGTCCGCGTCGGCCCCGTAGTGCACGGGATCCAGCCCCGCGGCGGCGTACGTCGTGATGATGGCGTCGCCCGCGGGGATGGTGACGTCGCCGACCCTGATGTCGGTGACGGCGAAGCGCAGCGGCAGCGCGGCGATCGACGGGTGCACCCGCAGCGTCTCGTCGACGACGCCGTCCCAGCCGGTCGTCCCGGCACGTACGGCGGCCAGCTGTCCCGGGTGCCTGAGCAGGGCGACGATCGCGTTGCCGATGAGGTTGACCGTGGTCTCGTACCCTGCGCCGATCACCAGCAGCAGGGTGTACAGCAGTTCCTCGTCGCTGAGCCGGTCGCCGTCCTCGTCCCGCACCCGGATCAACTCGGTGGTCAGATCGTCCCCGGGGTGCTCGCTGCGGTGGGCGATCAGCGCCGGCAGCACCGTCCCGATCTGCCGCTGCACGGACGCGGCGTGCTCCGGGCTCGGGTCGGAGGTGTCCATGATGGCCGCGATCAGCCGACCCGTGGCGTCCACCAACTCGTCCGGCACGCCGAACAGTTCGCAGATGATCCGCATCGGCAGCGGATGTGCGAGCAGCGCTTTGACGTCGACCACCTGGCCGTCGGCGCCCGCCGCCTCCAGCGTGTCGAGCAGCTCCGCGGAGATCGCCTCCACCCGTGCGCGCATCGTCTCGGTGCGCCGACGGGTGAAGCTCGGCGCCACCAGCTTGCGCAGCCGGGCGTGGTCGCCGCCGTACGCCGAGAGCATGTTGACCACGCCCACCCAGCCCAGTATCCAGCCCCACGAGGGGTGTTCACCCAGCTCGGGCCACAACCTCCAGTGCAGCCGCGGGTCCTTGCTGACCCGAGGATCGAGGATCAGGACCTTCAGGGTGTCGTAGCCGGTCGGTGCCCAGGCGGGGATGCCGCCCGGCAACTCGACCGGCACGATCGGGCCCAGGGCGCGCAACCGGGCGCTCTCGGCGGCGATGTCGGCTCCGAACGGGTCGATGACGAAGCGGTCGAGCCGGTCGGTCACGGTCACTACGGATCTCCCGGAATGGAAGGCGGGCAGGGCGACGTGGCCCCTGCAGCGGACACTCGCAGCACACTACACATCGCCACCCCTCGCTCTCGCACGGTTAAGCGAAACTTCGCCGCGACATTCCGGCCTGAGGCGCCCCGTCGCACTTGCGGCCCGCTTCTCGGATCATCGACTGCCCCGTTGGGGTGTGCCATCACCGCATTCACACCCACCGCTTCCTGTGGGCGTCGGCTGAATGCCCGTCGTGGGACGGGTACTCGGCAGGCTCCGGAGCAGCTACCGCTGGAGGAGGTCCGGATGACCAGCAACACGGAGACCGGCGGCGTGACCGGCACGCCGGACAAGGACTACAACCTCATCTGGTACGTGGAGGCGTGCCTGAGCAACGCGCTGCGCCTGGAGAACTACATCCAGGACGCCGAACGCGAGAAGGACACCGAGGTGGCCGACCTGTTCCGCAAGGCGCAGGCGGACAGCCGCAAGGGTGCGGAACTGGGCAAGAGGCTCCTGCGCGCACGCCTTGACGGCGGCTGACGCCCACCCCCCCCAGAATCCCGGGCTCCGTGCGCCCGCACGGGGCCCGACCGTGTGCCTGCGTCGGTTTTCTCCGCCTGCGCCGGTGACGTGTGCCTCGGCGAGCGCTACCCTACTCGCCAGTAACCGGTCACATTCAGGAGGCACCGATGCCGCAGCTCGAGGTCGACGGCGCAGCGCTGACGTACGACGACGAGGGCCCCCGCGACGGCGACGGCGTGCCGCTGGTGTTCATCCACGGCTGGACGGCGAACCGGCGCCGCTGGGACCACCAGATGACGCACTTCGCCGAGCAGCGCCGGGTGATCCGCCTGGACCTGCGCGGTCACGGCGAGAGCAGCGGGGCGGGGGTGCGCACCGTCGCGGAGCTGGCCAGGGACGTCATCGCGCTCCTCGACCACCTGAAGGTCGACCGGGCGGTTCTCGTGGGCCACTCGATGGGCGGCATGATCGCGCAGACCATCACCCTCGACCACCCCGAGCGGGTCGAACGCCTCGTACTGGTCAACTCCATCGGACGCATGGCCTTCAGCCGCGGCAGGGGTCTGCTGATGGCGGCCTCGACCCTCGCCCCGTACAAGCTGTTCGTCGCCACCAACATCCAGCGCGCCTTCGCCCCCGGCCATCCTCGCGACGAGATCCGCGCCTACGTCAAGTCCTCCGCCGACACCCCGCGCGAGGTCGTCATGACGCTCTACGGCGCCATGCGCGCCTTCGACGTACTGGACAGGGTCGGCGAGATCCTCGTACCCACCCTCATGGTCCACGGCTATCACGACATTCAGCTGCCCGTGCAGCAGATGCTGCGCATGGCGAAGGACTACCCGGACGCGGTGGTCCGCATCATCGACGCCGGCCACGAGTTGCCGGTGGAGAAGCCGGCGGAACTGACCACGGCCCTCGACCGGTTCGTGACCCCAGCGCGCGGGTGAGGTGATCAGCGCGCCAGCTTGGCCCTGACACCGCCGACCGCCGCGGCGGGCCGTGCGGAGGCACCGACGGAACGCCGTACCAGATGAGCCTCACGGTGCAGGTCATGGGCGGCATGACGGCCCCGCCACGCCAGGGAGGGGGCGCCGGCGGTGTCGTCGGCCGCGATCAGCAGACCGCCGAGCATCGACAGGTTCTTCAGGAAGTGGATGCGCTGCTGGGCGCGCTCGTCCGGATCCTCCACCTCCCAGAAACGGTGACCCGCAAGCGTCGTCGGCACCAGTGTGGCCGCTATGGCCAGCGCGGCGGGCCGCGGCAGACGCCCGGTGCCCAGCAGCAGACCGGCCACCAGCTGTACGGCTCCGTTGAGCCGCACGACCTGTTCGGTGCAGTCGGGCAGGGCGTCGACCCGCTCGGTGAGGGGCTGGACGACGGGCTCGGCCACGGGGGCGACCTGCTCGGGAGCGCGCAGCGAGTTCATTCCGCCGGAGACGAACATCGAGGCGAGCATGGGGCGGCCGACCAGACGCAGGAAGCTCATGACTTTCTCCCAGGGTAGGAGCGCGTGCAGAGAGCCACCGGGTTCCCCGCCGTGCTGTGGTCGATGCCACGTCATCGGGCGAGGTGAAGGCATGTTCTTCTCCGGCGGCCGCGAGTTACCGTTTTTGCCCAGTTACCTGTCCTCCCACGCAGTACGGACGGCCCCGCAGTGCTCGCAGACCTCTCCCCGCTGATCGCGGCGACCGCCCAGTGGCTGACCTGCGCCTATCCCTCGGGCGGTGGCGCTCTGGCCTCGGCCCTGTGCGAGGCGCAGGCCCGCCAGGCCGTGACGGTCGCGGCCTGGCTGCGCTACCCGACCCCGATGGACGCCGCGCTCGTCGGGATGGCGGGCGCGGGCGGATCCGCCCGGCTCGACCGGCTCGCGGGCGCGCACGACCTCACCGGCCAGGACACCGAAGTCCACGCCTGGCGCACCTGGGTCGACGAGGTCGTCGCCAGCTGGGCGTCCGGCCTGCTGAGCGACCCGGGACTGGCCGCCCTCGCGGTGGCAGCCGCCGCCGAGAGCAGCCACACGGCCGGTACGCCCGTCGCGTTCCGACGCCTGCTCGCACCCGACGCCGGCGACCTGCGGGCGGCGACGCTGCTGCGCCACCCCGACCTGCTCGCCCCCGTCGTCGCACTTCACCAGGACCAGCTGCTGCACCTGCTCAAGCCGCCCCTCCCGCTCACCGCCTGAGACCGGCCACCCGCTGCGGGGGGCCGGCCTGCAGCCCGTCAGCCGTGCTTGCCGCGTCCGCTCAGCGCGTCCCGCATCCGGTCGACCACTCCGGCCCCCGGCGCCAGCAGCTTGTTGGCGGGAGGGGTGTCCGGGGCCGAGGGATGCGGCCGGGTCGGCGCCAGCTTCTTGGCCCGGCGGACCTTGTCGCCCAGGTCGTCGAGTGCCTCCGCAGTGCACGCCGCGCGCAGCTGGGGGAAGAGGTTCTGCTCCTCGTCGGCGATGTGCGAACGGACCTCGCTCATCAGCGTCCCGACCAGCCGGTCGAACTCGGCGTCGCCCGCCTCGCAGCTCTCCAGATCCTTCATCAGCTGCTCGGCCTTGGAGTGGTCCTCGATCTCCCTGTCCGCCATGGTGTTCCCGTTGACCAGGTGTTCCCGCACCGCCGGGTAGAGGTACTCCTCCTCGGCCACCGAGTGCCGCACCAGTTCCATCGTGGCCTGGTCGGCGTACACCTTGCGGTCCTTGTCTCCGGACGGCAGTGCCTCGATCCGGCCGAACAGCTCCTCGACCTCCCGGTGATCGGTCATCAGCTCGTCGATGACGTTTCCACCATGTCCCATGCTCTCCACCTCCAGCCAGGAAGCGGTGGCTCCCGGTCCGGATCCACCGCGAGCCCCGAGTGCCCCGGCCCCCGCTGCGCTAACGCCCGACCACAGCGGCTCGCCCGTTCGGACGGGGTGTGGGCCGCCGCCTTGTTGGAACCCGCCCACAGGAGCCGACATGGATGGCGCACCTGGGGAGGCCGGCGTGACAGACACGGTGGACGTGGCGGTCGGACGGGTGGTCAGGGAGGTTGCCGTGCGGGCGGAGCGCCTGTGGGAGGTCGCCCTCGCCCTGCACGCGGATCCCGAGTACGCCTTCGAGGAACACCGGGCGGCCCGGCTGCTGAGCGGCGAACTCGAACGCGAGGGGTTCGTCGTGGAGCGTGGTCTCGCCGGAATGCCCACCGCGTTCGCCGCGCGGGCGGGAAGCGTACGCCGCCCGGCGGTGGCCCTGCTCCTGGAGTACGACGCCCTGCCCGGGCTCGGGCACGCGTGCGGCCACAATCTGATCGCCGCGGCCGGCCTCGGTGCCGCGCTCGCGGCACGGGCCGTGGTGGGGGAGGGCGCAGGAGCCGTATGGGCCGTGGGAACGCCTGCCGAGGAGGGCGGCGGTGGCAAGGTCGCCGAGACCGAGGCGGGCCTGTTCGACGATGTCGACGCCGCGCTGATGTTCCACCCCGGGGTGCACAGCTGGCAGTGGGCGCCCCTGACCGCCCAGACGCGGTACCGCGTCGGCTTCCACGGCCGCGCCGCCCACCCCACCGGGAACCCGACCGAGGGCATCGACGCCCTCGCGGCCCTCATCCAGCTGTTCAACACCCTTGCCGTCGTGGGCCGACGGCTCCCCGAGGCCTCACATGTGCAGGGCATCGTCACCGACGGGGGCGTGGCGACGAACATCGTCCCCGAGTACGCGGAGGGACTGTTCGGTCTGCGCGCAGGGACGACCACCGCCCTGGAGGAGCTGGCGGGGGAGCTGCTGACCTGCGCTCAAGGGGTGGCCCGGGCGACGGGGACGACGGTCACGTTCGGGCGCGTCTCCCCGTCCTACGAGCACTTCCGCGACAGCGGGGTGCTGTCAGGACGGTTCGCCCGGCACCTCGCACGCACAGGTATCGGCCTGACGCCTCCCCAGCCCGGCGTCTACCCGGGCTCCTCCGACATCGGCAACGTCAGCGGCCGCGTGCCCGCCATCCACCCCTTCGTCGCGATCATGGATCCGGACGGCTCCGACCACACCGCCGAGTTCGCCGCCGCGGCGTCCTCCGACCGCGGCCGCCGGGCGATGCTGGCGGCGACGGAGGCGCTCGCCTGCACGGCGGTCGAGTTGCTGATGTCCGCGGAACTCCGAGAGCGGGCGTGGCGCGAGCACGGGCGCGGTGCCGTCGTTGCGGCCGGGCGATGACGTCCCGGAAACACACACCTTCCTGCCGCCTCCGACCGCGCGCGATGCCTCGCCCGGGGGCCGGCGCGCAGGCCTGACGGTCCGGTCAGCGCCTCTGACGCAGGCGCCGAGCCAGCCGCCTGACGCTCGCCGCCCTCGACGCGGACGGGACGGCCGAGACGGCCGGGGCCCCGGTTCCGTCCGCATGCCGTCGCGGTCCCCGGACTGCCAGTGGCCGTCGGGTGACAGCAGGGGCGCCCTACGGTCCGTCTGCGCCTTGATCTCCTGATACGACTCGTGAGAGGTCACGCGGTACGCCTCCTCCCACGACGCCAGAGCCGAGCGCATGGCCACACCGGCCGTACCACGGCGGCGCACGTGAGACGCGAGCCACGCAAGGCCGCACAGGATCGCGACGAGACCGGCGAAGATCGCAAGCAGGGGCAACGCGTCATCCATCTCCCGAGCCTAACTGTCCAGTGAGGGACAGGGGTCGGCCGACAGGCAGGCAGGCCGACAGGCGGGCCCAGTGGTGAACAGCCCTGGGCTGACACGTCGTCCGGAACGTCCACCGAGGCTTGTCCGCCCCGCTCGCCCGCCCGCCCGCTCGCCCGCCCGCCCCGCCCCGCCGCGCCGCGCCGGGACCGGACGGCCGGACGGTGTCCGACGGCGGCCGGCCGACGCGCTGATGGGCCCGCGCTGTGCGCGGACCCGTCAGCGGAAGCGATGGTCCTGTGTCAGGCGCGGGGCCGCTCGAAGGTGAGCAGCAGGCCCTCGACCGATCCGGGCCCTATCCGGCCCTTGACGTCGGCGGAGGTGATCGCCTTGAGGCCCCAGCCGTCCTCGGCATGCTTGTTGAGGACCTTCTCCAGCTTGTCGCTGTCCAGAGCGTCACCGATCAGTGACTCCCTGAACGTGACGACCTTGTACTCGTAGGTGTAGGCGTGGCTCATGGCTGAGGCGACCTCCTGTGTATCGGCTGCGGTGGCTGGAAACCAGCCAATCATGGCCACGGGAACCTTCGGTGACCGGGCACCGACCCGCCTCGGCGCGATCTTCTCCGGCGCGGACAGCGCGGACAGCGCGGACAGCGCGGACAGCGCGGACAGCACGGACAGCACGGGAGGGCCGGCAGGGGGCGTGCACCCTTGAGAACGTCAGACGTCCGGGCCGGTGGGCTGCCCGTGACCGTCGTTGGCGGTCTCGGCTGACGGCCACCGTGCCAGCGAGATCATCCCCATCACGCGGTGGATCAAGTAGAAGGCGAGGGGCAGTTCGCCGAACACGGCGAGCGCAGCCGACGGCCAGACCTCTGAGGTGCCGAAGGAGAGCGAGACGTCGAACCACGCGTCGCAGACCAACAGCACCGCCGTCGCGAGTGCCGGCACCATCACCGCACGGTGCCGCAGCCAGCCGAGTATCGCGGTGGACGCCATCGCGACCAACAGCAGAACGTCGAATCCCACCCAGGCCGCGCGCCAGTGGTGGACCCTGTATCCGGACGGCAACGTCAGCGCCAGCAGGACGGTCCACGGGACGAGGGCGATGGAGCAGACGGTCAGCAGTTCCAGGGTCTGCCGCCGGTGCCGGCGTACTCGCTCGAGCAGCTCGGCTCTCGCCGTCGGTACAGCAGCCCCTTCGCGGTCGCCGGTCTGCGTGTCGCTCACGTCGCCTGCTCCGTTCTCGTCTGTTCTCGGGCGGCCAGGCGTCCGGAATCGATCCAGCAGCACTGCCAGGCTAATGCCCGGGCCGGCCGTGTCGTTCGGGGGTGCCGGATGACCTGCCGGTCCGCGCGGCGCGAGATGTCCGCCGTCGCGTATACGACGCCGTTCGCCAGGTTGATCGGGGTGCGGCATCGGACCTGGGTGCCGATGTCATCGTGGCCCAGGGGACGGAGGCCGGGGGCCCGGTGACCGGAAGGACGGTCCACGCTGCCGTTCACGCCCTTGGTCGCACCGGTGCCCGTGCCGGCTGCGGCCCCGGGGCTGGGCGCCGCCGGCGCCCCGCGGCGCCCGATGGCCGTCGAGATGCACGGCGCGCGCCACGGACCACCCCTACCTCGTCTCCCACCGCTTACGGTGTGAACCAGTGCGGCCGTCGACCTCATCGACGATGTGCGGTCCGGCGCCGGCCTCGTAGGCGTCGTTGGGACTCTCGCCGAACAGCCGAGGACGCACCGGCCCGAGCGGGCATGCAAGCCGAGACGACGACTCGCCCAGCGCCGCCCAGCGCCGCTTGGCCCTCTCGACCGGAGACGCCGGAAAGCCCCGTGTTCTGCACATCGTCGCCGATGTGCAGAACACGGGACCCTGGAGTGCCGCTCGCATCCTCGTCGATGAGACGGCGACGTGGGCGCCGCGACGGGCGTGGCCGCTCCCGGCCGCAGGCCTCGAAGTCCGCTGAAACTGCTGCGAGTTGTTTGCCGACGGTTGTCCGCGCCCGGTCGGTTATCCGTGGCAGATGAGCACGATGAGGCCGTCGCAGTCGTCGCCGTCGTCGCCGTAGCCGCCGTAACCACCGTGGCCGCGATGTTCCTCCTGGCCGTGGCCTCGGGCCTGGGCGGACGAGGAGGCCTTGTCCCTGGCGTCGTCGTGCGGGGCGGCCACGGCGGACCCGGCGGCTCCCACGAGCGCCGCACAGGCGATGCCCAGGGCGGTACCCACGGCGAGTATTCGCGGAATCCGGGTGCTGGTCTTCTCGGCGTGATCGGGCGTGTTCGGGTGGTTGTGCAGTGGTGTGTTCATGCAGTCACCCTCTACGGCCGCCCGGCCAATTTCGCGCCGAGCGCAGCCGATTGGGTGAGCTACGCCGAAGGGCGTGCGCGAAGGGGTGTGCGCGGAGGTGGCTGAAACCGCGCCCGTGGGCGGGCCTTGGTGACAGCGGGCCCGTCGTCCATGGACACCTTGAGGGCGACGGTGTCACCGGCCGGCAGGGAGGGATGATCTTGGCCATGGCCGCGGAGAACGGGGGGTCCCACGGAATGACGGCGGCCACGACGCCGATGGGCTCGCGGCGCCCGACGCTTCGGGTGGGGGAGGCGGGGTCGGAGGGTGACAGGGGCTCCTCCCAGCCGAACTCCTCGGCGGCCTTGAGGTAGGCGGCTGCCTGCGTGCTCAGTCCCGGCCGGCCGTCGGTGTGAACCATCCGGCCGATCCGTTCTCGGCGAGATGTGGGCGGCGATCTTCTCGGCGTTTGCCTCGCGCAGCTCGTTGAGCCGCCGAAGAACGGCGATGCGGTCCGTCGGCGCCGTCCGGGGCCACGGACCCTTGTCGCGCCCCGCAGGCACCGAACGTGTGGGGGCCGGGCGGCTGTTACGACGGCGCGTTGTGCTGGGGCTGTGACGTCTCCTGGGCGTCGCCGGCCGGGTTCGGCCCGTCCTTGCGGGAACCGTCGTACCCGGCACGGTGGCTGCCGCGCAGCGCCGATGCGGCCGCTGAGACCAGAGCCATGCCCGCGGCAACACTGAAGACGATGGTCAGGCCGTGATGGAAGGGACCGGAGACCAGCTGCGGGAAGAACGTGTGGCCGGTCAGCGCCGCTCGTTGCGCCGCGGAGACGTGGTCGAGGGCTCCGTTGGACGACAGCAGGTGCTCGATGGGGTTGGTGCCGAGGAAGGTGGCGAACAGTGTGCTCACGGGTGGCAGCGCCGCCGCCTGTTCGGCTGCGCCGGCCGGCACGCCGTGCGTCTGGAGCCCGCTGCTCAGCGTCCCGGGCAGCGAGGCGGCGAGCCCCGAGACCATCAGGGAGAAGAACACACCGATGGACAGGGCGGTACCGGAGTTCTGGAACGTGGAGCGCATGCCCGATGCGACGCCCCGGTACTCGGGCGACACACTGCCCATGATCGAGGACGTGTTCGGCGCGGAGAACATGCCCTGGCCCAGCCCGTTGAGCAGCAGCAGCGCCGCGAACAGCCCGTAGTCGAAGTTGACGGGCAGCGTGAGCAGGCCGAGGAAGGAACACGCCACGACGACCAGGCCGGCCGTGGAGAACAGACGCGCGCCGAACCGGTCCGACAGGAAACCGGAGACGGGCCCGGCGATCAGGAAGCCGATGGTGAGTGGGAGCATGAAGACCCCGGCCCACAGCGGCGTGTCCTCGAAGTCGTAGCCGTGCAGGGGCAGCCAGATGCCCTGCAGCCAGATGATGAGCATGAACTGCAGGCCCCCACGCGCGATCGCGGTCAACAGGGCGGCCAGATTGCCCGCGGCGAAGGCGCGCACCTTGAACAGGCCCAGGTTGAACATGGGTTCGGCGACGTGCGTCTCGACGTAGCAGAAGAGGAGCAGCAGAGCGGCGCCGCCGATCAGGCCGGTGAGGACCCATGGGTTCGCCCAGCCGGTGGCGCTGTCGCCGTAGGGCTGGATGCCGTAGGTGATGCCGGCCAGCAGGATTCCGGCTCCCACCGCGAACGTGAGGTTGCCCAGCCGGTCGACCCGGCCGGGGCGGCCTGCCGAGGTCTCACGGAGGCTGAGGTAGGACCAGATCGTCCCGGTGATGCTGATCGGGACGCTGATCCAGAACACGGCCCGCCAGTCGACGGCGGCGAGCAGGCCGCCCGCGAGGAGGCCGAGGAACTGGCCCGCGAGCGCGGTGATCTGGTTGATGCCCAGGGCCATGCCACGCTGCCGCGCGGGGAACGCGTCGGTGAGGATGGCGGCCGAGTTGGCGGTGAGCATGGAGCCGCCGAAGGCCTGCACTATGCGCCAGATGATCAGCCACAGGGCGCCCGCCCCGGCGTGGAACGGGTCCAGGGAGAGCGCCACCGAGGCACACGCGAAGATCAGGAAGCCGAGGTTGTAGATCCGTACCCGCCCGAACATGTCGCCGAGCCGGCCGAGCACCACGACCAGCACGGCCGAGACCAGCAGATAGCCCAGGATCATCCAGAGCAGGTAGCCGATGTTGCCCGGAGCGAGCGGGTCGAGGCCGATACCGCGGAAGATCGCGGGCAGCGAGATGATCACGATGGAGGCGTCCATCGTGGCTATGAGCACGCCGAGCGTGGTGTTCGACAGCGCGACCCACTTGTAGCCCGGTCCGACGGGAGTGTCCTTGCCGCGCGTCGAGCGCAGCGCGCCGAACCCGAACGGCCCGCTCACAGCTGCTCCGCGAGACGGTCGAGGAGAGGAAGCGCCGCCGTGAGTGCGGCACGCTCCTCGGCCGTGAACCCGTCGATGACGGCTCCGAGCCGGTGAACCGACTCGGAGCGCCGCTCGGCCAGCATGGCGCGTCCCTCCTCGGTGATCGCCACGATGCTCCGCCGCCCGTCGGAGGCGTCAGGGGTACGGCGGACGAGCCCGCGTTGTTCGAGCTGGGCGAGGGTGCTCGCCATCGCCTGCGGGCGCACGCGTTCCATGTCGGCGAGGGCTGTCGGCGTGTCGGGACCGTCGTTGGAGAGCCGGGCGAGCACCGACATACCGGACAGTGACACGTCCCCCACGGCATGAGCCTGGCGCAGACGCCGGGTCACGCGGCCCATCGCGAGCCGGAGGTCGGACGCCAGTCTGGCGGTATCGATCGGGTCGCGGGTGTCGCCGTGCCCTGTTCCGTCATCCACCTTCATGGGTACTAACGCTAGGCTTATCAGTTGGGACTGCTCAACCAACTGTAAGTAAATGCTTCGTTGTGGGAGACGGTCAGCCCGTAGAAGGCGACGCGGGCGCCCCTCGTGGCGGAACCGAAAGGTCTGAATCGGCCCCGTCAAGAGGTGAAGGCAAAGGCGAAGATGATGCGGCCGGGTGCTTCACGGCATACAGCACCTGTGGGAAGTAGCCAAGAAACACTGGCGAGTTGAGTGGTGTCTCACCCGGAGCGATTCGCTCATCGCTCCTTAGTCTGATCAGTCAGTGTCCATCTGTTCACTGAATGGTGGTTCTCATGACGAAGCCTGAGCACGAGCCCGGAAGGGTTCGCCGTGTCGCGCGCAAGACTGGGAAGGTGGCGTTGGCGGCCGCGTTGGGCGCGCTCGTCCGCTGGACCGTCACCTGGCTCCTCGGGCGCCTCGGCTGAGTCGGCGCGCGGAAGGTGGCTGGGTCGAGTGCCTTGTCCCCGCGATGCGTTGACGGCGTGTCGACTCAGGCGACGCGTGCCACTCCTGCGTAGATACCACTCGCCTCCGGCTCCGTCGTCCGGCCGGGTGCGTTCCATTCCGTGGCCGTCACCAGGCCGGGCGGGACGAGGTCCAGGCCGTCGAAGAAACGCTCAACTGCCGGACGAGTACGGAGACCGAGCTCGATGCCCCCCTTCGCGTACTCGGCGGTGACCTGTTCGGC
This sequence comes from Streptomyces sp. DF42, assembly GCF_058267695.1. Lineage (NCBI taxonomy): Bacteria > Bacillati > Actinomycetota > Actinomycetes > Kitasatosporales > Streptomycetaceae > Streptomyces > Streptomyces sp. DF42. The sequence goes on from NZ_CM177859.1 coordinate 9,623,127, forward strand.
GAGTTCCGGAAACAGGTCGGACGAGGCGTGCGACAGCACGAGACAGCTGCCCTGCGGCAGGGTGGCTACGAGATCGCGGACGATGTCGTGGGCCCCCTGCTCGTCGGTGATGAAGCGCATCAGCGCAATGGGTGAGAGCGCGATGGGGCGATTGAAGTCCAGTGTGTGCCGGGCGTGTTGGACGATTTCGTCAGGCTTCCGAACGTCGGCCTCGATGTAGTCGGTGACTCCCTCGGGACAGCTGTTGCTGTCGCAAGCGCAGGGGGCAGGGGTCAGGGGCGTTGGCGGGACAGCAGGCGGTTGGGCCCGTGCTCGCCCGTCTGTGCCGAGTGAGGTGCCCTGGCCCGTCGTACGAGGTCGGCGGCGGCCTTGTCCCACTCGGGATGCGCGAAGGTGAAGCCGGCCGCACACAGTCGGCCCGGAACCACCCGGCGGCTCTTCAGCAACAGCTCGGCGTCCGAGCGCATCGCCCACGCCCCCAGCTGCGCCATCCAGCGCGTTGCCGGCAGTCCCACCGGGACGCCCCGGGCCGCGCGCAGTGCCCGCATGAACTGCCGGTGCGGGAGGGGGCCGGGCGAGGCGAGGTTCACCGGCCCTTCGATGTCGTCCCGGGTGATCAGGAACTCCACCGCCCGCACGAAGTCCTCGTCATGGATCCAGGAGACGTACTGCTTGCCGCCGCCGACCGGGCCGCCCAGCCCCAGCCGAGTCAGGCGCAGCAGGACATCGAAGACTCCGCCTCGGTCCGGGCTCATGACCATCGCGGAGCGCAGTGCCACCTTGCGGGTCCCCGGCGTGGGCGCCTCGGCCTGCGCCCGCTCCCAGTTCTTCGCGATCTCGACGCTGTACGCCCAGTAGTCCGGCGCCCCTGCCTCCGAGCCGCCGATCACCCCCGTGGCCTCGTCGTTGGCCGCGTCGAAGCGATGGGCGTAGATCGTCGCGGTGCTCATCTGCAGCCAGACCCGCGGGGGTCGTGCGGCGGCGGCGATCGCCTCGCCGACGACCCGCGCCGAGTTCACCCGGGAATCCATCATGTCCCGCAGGTTCTCGTCGGTGTAGCGACAGGAGACGCTGCGCCCCGCCAGGTTGATCACGACGTCGCAGCCGTCGATCGCCTCGGCCCACGGGCCGATCGTCTCCCCGTCCCAGCCGATCTCACGCTCCCGCTTCGGGCTCCTGGTCAGCACCGCCACCTCGTGACCCGCCGCCGTCAGCGCGCGGTCGAGGACTGCGCCCACCTGTCCGGTTCCCCCGGGCAGCACTACCTTCATGGAGCCCCCTCAGCTCTGGTGGGCTCAGCCTAACCAGATGTTTGAACGTGTTCAAATTCGAGCTCGGCCCACCGTTCGAGACGGGTCGGCGCACTCCTACCGGCGATTGCGCCGGCGCATGGGTAGTGTCCGCCCCGATGCAGCGGGGGCCCGTGCCACCGCAGTCCGCGAGGAGGAGGATCACGATGGCCGATCGCCAGGCCGAGACCCCGTCGGGAGAGGGGCCGGCGACGCGGTTGCCGGAGGCTCGACCGGCGAGCCCGCGCCAAACGGTGCGGCTCGCGCTGGTGATCGGTGCGCTCGGCGTGGTCTTCGGCGACATCGGGACCAGCCCGATCTACACCCTCCAGACCGTGTTCGACCCGGGCGACCCGCACCCGGTCCCGGTCAGCACGCAGAACGTGTACGGCGTGGTGTCGCTGGTCTTCTGGTCGGTCATGATCATTGTCACGATCACCTACGTGCTGCTGGCGATGCGCGCCGACAACGACGGCGAGGGCGGCATCATGGCGCTCATCACGCTGCTGCGCCGGTGGAGTTCACAGCGGGACGGGCGGGCCGCCGTCGTACTGGCCGCGCTGGGCATCTTCGGCGCGTCGCTGTTCTTCGGCGACAGCATGATCACCCCCGCGATCTCGGTGCTGTCCGCGGTCGAGGGGGTCAAGGTCGTCGAGCCGTCGCTGGGCGACGCGGTCGTGCCCATCACCGCGGTGATCATCGTGATCCTTTTCCTGGTGCAGCGCCGTGGAACGGCGGCGGTGGGCCGAGTGTTCGGGCCGATCATGATCGCCTGGTTCCTGACCATCGGCGCGTGCGGCGTCTCCGGCATCGCCGACCACCCGGGCATTCTGCGGGCGCTGTCACCGACGTACGCACTGAGCTTCCTGTTCGGCCACTTCGGTACCGCCTTCTTCGCCCTGGCCGCCGTCGTACTCGCGGTCACCGGCGCCGAGGCGCTCTACGCCGACATGGGCCACTTCGGCCGCCCGGCCATCACCCGCGCCTGGCTGTTCCTCGTCTTCCCCGCCTGCATCCTCAGCTACCTCGGCCAGGGCGCGCTGATCCTCGACGATCCGGACAACATCAGCAGCCCGTTCTTCCTGCTCGTGCCCGACTGGGGACGCTGGCCCGTGGTCCTGCTGGCCACGGCGGCCACGGTGATCGCCTCCCAAGCGGTGATCACCGGCGCGTACTCGGTCACCTCCCAGGCCGCCCAGCTCGGCTATCTGCCGAGGCTCCGCATCGCGCACACCTCCGAGTCCACCATGGGGCAGATCTACGTCCCCTGGATCAACTGGCTGTTGATGGTCTCGGTACTCACCCTGGTGTTCGCCTTCCGCAGCTCCACGGCGCTGGCCTTCGCGTTCGGCATGGCCGTCACCGGCACCATCACCATCACCACCCTGCTGTTCTTCTACGTCGCCCGCGCGAAATGGGGGACGCCCAGGTGGCTGATCGTCATCGGCGCGACCCTGCTGCTCTCCGTGGACCTGCTGTTCGTGGCGGCCAACCTGACCAAGCTCGTCCACGGCGCGTGGCTGCCCCTGCTGATCGGCCTCACCGTGTTCACCGTCATGACGACCTGGCAACGCGGCCGCGAGGTCGTCACCGCGGAACGCGCTCGCCACGAAGGCCCCCTGCGAGCGTTCGTCGACGACCTCCGTAGCGGAGAGCTGCCGGCGATCCAGGTCGCCGGCACCGCCGTCTTCCTCAACCGGGGGAAGGAGACGGCCCCCTTGGCCATGCGGGCCAACGTGGAGCACAACCACGTGCGGCACGAGCAGGTCGTGATCCTGTCCATCAAGACCGAGCCCGTGCCCCGCGTCCCGGCCGACCGACGGATCGTCATCGACGATCTCGGCTACGCCGACGACGGGATCGTCCACGTCACCGCTCGGATCGGCTACATGGAGACGCCGGATGTGCCCGGCACGCTGGCGATGCTCAACCCCGGCCAGACCGAGGGACAGTTGCAGCTCGACCACGCGTCCTACTTCCTGTCGAAGATCGAACTCCTGCGCGGCAGCGCCCCGACCATGGCCCCTTGGCGCAAACGCCTGTTCATCGCCACCTCCTACATCACGGCCGACGCCGCCGAGCACTTCGGCCTGCCCCGCGAACGCACCGTCATCATGGGCTCGCACATCGAGCTGTAGACGCACCGGCGACCGACGGCCCGCGGCGCCCCGCATACGGGCAGGGACGCCCGGACCGGCGATCGCCGAGGACGACGAGGTGACGCTGGAGCACGTCAAGGCGATGTACTCGAAGTTCGTCTTCACCATGGGGGAGACGAACTACAACCGGGAGCTGTATCGCACCGACTGGATGCACCTGATCCGCTCCCAGGCCTTCGTGAACCTGTGGTGGAAGGCGCACCGGGCCTACGACGAGGGCCTGATGGTCGTCCGCGCCGTCACCGAGGTGAAGGTCAAGGACACCTGCACCGTCGGCGCATCCACCACCGCCGAACAGGGCGTGCCGGGCCCGCCGCGGTCCTGGGGCGTGTATCAGACCACGCGGATCCCGACGATGCAGGTGTCGTCGTCCGTGTCCGACCTGCTGTGTGTGAGCAGGCGGTCCAACTGCTGGTCCAAGGTGGGAGAAATCATGCGAGCCGCCGTCAGCAACTGGGCGAGGGACTCCTCCACCGACCGGTCACGACGTTCGATCAGACCGTCCGTGTACATGAGTAACGTGTCGTCGACGGCCAGCTGGACCTCGTGCTCCTCGTAGGTGGCCTCGGGTACGGCACCCAGCAGGAGTCCCTTGATCAGGGGCAGGGGCGCCGCCTCGGTGCCACGCACCAGAACGGGCGGCAGATGGCCGGCCCGGGCCCATCGCAGGGTGTGGAGGTCGGGGTCGTACAGGCCGCAGACCGCCGTGGCGGTGACGGAGCCCGTCAGATGGTGCGCCACCATGTTGAGCCAGGACAGCAACTGTCCCGGCCCGGCGCCCGTCACGGCGAGCCCGCGCAGCGCGTTGCGCAGGACGACCATGCTGGTGGCCGCCTCGATGCCGTGCCCGGCGACGTCACCCACGCACAGCAGAACCAGCCGGGACGGCAGCACGACCGCGTCGTACCAGTCGCCGCCGACCAGATGCTGGGTCTCCGCGGGGCGGTAGCGTACGGCCACGCGCAGCCCGGGAGCCTCCAGCGGCGCCTGCGCCGGAGGCATGATCGCGTGCTGCAACTGGAGGGTGAGCCGGTTGCGTTCACTGGCCCGCTGCTCGCTGTGGGCGAGCTGGTCGCGCGTGGCGGCCAGCGCGACCTCGGTCCAGTGGTGGGCCGAGATGTCCTGATACGCCCCGCGTACGACGAACAGTTGGCCGTCGGAGTCGAGCTCCGGCTCGGCCACGACGCGGATGTGGCGGGTCACCCCGTCGGGACGCTGGAGGCGGAACGAGGTGGACGCCGGCCGACGATGGTGCAGCAGCGTCCGCAGGAACCGGCCGATGGTGACGGCGTCGTCGGCATGGGCGTGGGCGGCCAGGTCCTCCAGCGGCACGGGGACGCTGGAGGCGGGCTTGCCGTAGAGGTGGTAGAGCTGAGCGTTCCAGGAGATCTCGCCGGTGAGGAGGTTCTCCTCGAAGCCGCCGATACGGCCCAGGCGTTGGGCGTGCTGGAGCAGACTCGCCAGGCGGGCCGTCTCGTCCTCGATGCGCCAGATCAGCAGGACGCTGCCGCCGTGCCGGCTGATGCTGATGTCGGCAACCGCCGCCAGGGGCACGTCGTCCACCAGGGCGGTGAGTCTCATCCGGCGGGTGCGGTAGGGCTCGCCGGTGGCGTAGACGCGCTCCACGTGCTCGAAGAGCTCGCTCTGGCCGGCTGCCATGGGGTACGTCTCCAGCAGCAGGGCGCCGCTTATGACGCCTCGCGGCCGGCCGGCGGGGTCCAGGAAGCGGCTGTTGACGTGGTGGATGCGGAAGTCGACGAGGTGTGCGTCGGCGTCCAGGTGCGGCACGAGCACCAGGGCAGGGTCGTGGAGCCCGTCGGAGAGGTCCATCAGTTCGGCCACGTCCGGCAGAACCCCGAAACTCGCCTCTGCGTCGGGGTGTTGGGGGACATAGGTCTCCAGGGTGTGCGCGCACAACTCGGCCAGGGCCTCGATCTGGCGCACGATCTGCGGGGCGGGAGTGTCCAACGGGGTGGCCCACGCGATCTCCAGCACCCCGTGGATCCGACCGACGGCACCGGCCGGTACGGCGACCCGGCCGCCGTCCGCATGGTGGTGCTGGCCGATGGAGGGCAGTCCGGCCTCGGAAAGGCTGCGAATCCATTGGCCCGCGCGCTCGGCGAGCCCGCGCCGCGCGACCGTTGCCACGCCCGGGGGCACGTGCCGCCATCGTCCGGCCTCGGCGGGAGAGAACCCCGCACTGCCCGCCAGGGTGAGGGAGCCGTCGGTGCCCAGAGACCAGATGGCCACCGCCTCCGCACCCAGCGGGGTCAGGGCGTGTTCCAGCAGGGAATCGGCGACGGCCTGGGTGTCGTGGGCGGCCAGTGCACCGCTCTCGGCCGCCCGCAGCCGTACGGCGGAGGAAGGGCCTCTGCCTCCCGGTGAGCCGGCGGCCTCGGTCCTGGACGTGGCGGCGAGGAAGGCGGTGGCCACCTCCGACAGTTGGTCGCGCGAGGCCTGGTTGATGACCTCGACGGCGAATTCGAGCGGCGTCATCCCCGCCTGCTCGGTCAGCTCGGCGAGCTGCCGTGCGGCCTGCGTCGGTCCGCAGCCCAGCCGTTCGACCAGGATGCCCTTGGCCAGTTCGATCAGTGCACGCCCGTCCGCCTCGGCCTGGGCCGCCCGCACCTCCCGGCGCAGGCGCTCCACCGTCGCTGCGAGCCTGCCGACCGGGGACGTCCGCCCGGGACCGCCGTCCCCGCCCCTGCCGGACTCGGGCGTGCCGGCGGAGTCCCGCGGCGCGGGCCGGTCGCCCTCGGACTCCTGGGCACGGTGCGGCTCGGGTGGTTGACGCAGATCACTCACGGCTGGCCTGTTCCTCGGGTGAGACGTCCGGGACGTCACACGGTCGGCTGGTGCGCACTGCAGTGACGCCTGGTCACGCGGGCAGCCAGCGTCGGACGCGGGCGATGAGGTCATGGGTGTCGACGGGCTTGGTGACGTAGTCGTTGGCGCCCGACGCGAGGCTCTTCTCCTGGTCGCCCGGCATGGCCTTGGCGGTGACGGCGATGATGGGCAGATCCGCGTACTGCGGCATCGTGCGGATCTCCGCGGTGGCGGCGTAGCCGTCCATCTCCGGCATCATCACGTCCATCAGGACCAGGCAGACGTCGGGGTGGGCGAGAAGCTTCTCGATGCCCTTGCGGCCGTTGTCCGCGTGCAGGACCTGGAAACCGTGGAGTTCCAGCACCCCGCTGAGAGCGAACAGGTTGCGTGCGTCGTCGTCGACCACCAGGACGCTGCGGCCGAGGAACGAGTCGTCCAGGACCTGTGCGGCAGGGTGCTGTGGCTCCTCGGCGCGCACCAGCGACAGTACGTCGCCCGGCTCTTCGGCGGACAGATGCAGGGTGATGTGCTCACGCAGTTCGTCCAGGCTGGACAGGAAGTCCAGCGGCCGGTCGCCCGCCCGGGCGCGCAGTGTCTGTTCCTGGGTCGGGTCCATGCGGTGACCGGTGTGGACGAGTACGGGCACGCTGGCGAGCGCGGAGTCGCCGTGCATGGCGGCGAGGAAGCCCGCGCCCTCGTCGTCGGGCCCGCCGAGTTCGAGGACTACGCAGTGGCAGGGTTCGGCGGCCAGTGTGCTCGCCGCCTCCTGTGCTCCGACGGCGGTGATGATGTCGATCGCCCCGCGCGGATCGTCGGGGTCGTGCGCGATGTCGGCGACGGCCCGTTCGGCGACCAGGGTGAGCAGACCGCGAGGCCGTTCCTCGATCACCAGCAGGCGGCGTCTGCGCTGTTCGGGGGCTGCCATGAGGTCGGAGACGGCAGGAAGCGCCGGCGCCACCTCGGATTCGCCGGTGGCGTGGGACGGGGCCGGCGGCCGGACGCCGTGGTCCAGCAGCTCCTCGAAGTCGGCGCGTGCGACGGGCAGATGGAGCGTGAACGTGCTGCCCTGGCCGGGTGTGCTGTCGACCGTGACGGCGCCGCCGAGAAGATGGGCGATCTCCCGCGTGATGGACAGCCCGAGACCGGTGCCGCCGTACTTGCGGCTGGTCGTGCCGTCGGCCTGCTGGAACGCCCCGAAAATCGTCTCCAGCTGCTGCTGGGGGATGCCGATGCCGGAGTCCTTGACCCGGAAGGCCACGATCGGGCCACCGCGGTGAACACCCGGGGGCACCTCCCGGTCGGCGGCCGGTTCGATGCGCAGCTCCACGCCACCCTGCTCGGTGAACTTCACCGCGTTGGACAGCAGGTTGCGCAGGATCTGACGCAGCCGGGAGTCGTCGGTGAGCAGGTCCGCGGGTGTGCCGGGCGCCGTGTCCACCGTGAAGTCGAGGCTCTTCTGCGTCGTCATCGGCCGGAACGTCACCTCGACGTACTCCAGGAGCTGGCGCAGCGGGACCCGCTCGGGAGCGACGTCCATCTTTCCGGCCTCGACCTTGGACAGGTCCAGGATGTCGTTGATCAGCTGCAGCAGGTCCGAGCCCGCCGAATGGATGATGCCCGCGTACTCGACCTGCTTCGGGGTGAGGTTGCGCGAGGGGTTCTGTGCCAGCAACTGGGCCAGGATCAGCAGGCTGTTGAGCGGAGTGCGCAGTTCGTGGCTCATGTTGGCCAGGAACTCCGACTTGTACTTGGAGGCCAGGGCCAACTGCTGTGCACGGGTTTCCAGTTCCTGCCGAGCCTGCTCGATCTGCAGGTTCTTGGCCTCGATGTCGCGGTTCTGCGAGGCCAGCAGGGAGGCCTTCTCCTCGAGCTCGGCGTTGGAGCGCTGCAGTTCGTCCTGCTGGACCTGCAACTCCTCCGACCTGGCCTGCAGTTCGGCGGTCAGTCGCTGGGACTCGTCCAACAGTTCGTCGGTGCGGACGTTGGCCACGATGGTGTTGAGGTTGACGCCGATGGCCGGCATCACCTGTGTCAGGAAGTCCTGGTGGATCTGCGTGAACGGGCTGAGCGAGGCCAGCTCGATGACGCCGAGGACCTGCTCCTCGACCACGATGGGCAGCACCACCAGGGCACTGGGCACCGCCTGCCCGAGACCGGAGGAGATGGCCACGTAGCCCGCCGGAAGCTCCTCCACGGTGATGGGACGGCGGTTGCGCGCGGCCTGGCCGACCAGTGAGCGGCCGACGGGGATGCGGGTGGGCCGGTCGGCGCAGTCGGGGGAGCCGTACGAGCCCACCAGCCGAAGTTCGGGACCGCGCTCGGTGTCCTCCGCCAGGTAGAAGGCGCCGTACTGCGCGGAGACCAGAGGGGTGAGCTCGTCCATGACCAGTTCGGCGACCACGGGCAGGTCGCGGTGGCCCTGCATCAGGCTGGAGATCCGGGCGAGGTTGGTCTTGAGCCAGTCCTGCTCCTGGTTGGCCCGTGTCGTCTCGCGCAGGGACCCCACCATGGAGTTGATGTTGTCCTTGAGGTCGGCGACCTCGCCGGAGGCCTCCACGGTGATCGAGCGGGTCAGATCGCCCTCGGCGACGGCGCTGGTGACCTCGGCGATCGCGCGGACCTGGCGGGTGAGGTTGCCGGCCAGTTCGTTGACGTTCTCCGTCAGTCGCTTCCAGGTGCCCTCGACGCCCTCCACCTCGGCCTGGCCGCCGAGGCGCCCCTCGCTGCCGACCTCGCGGGCCACGCGGGTGACCTCGGCGGCGAACGACGACAACTGGTCGACCATCGTGTTGATGGTGGTCTTGAGCTCCAGGATCTCGCCGCGGGCATCGACATCGATCTTCTTCGACAGATCGCCGCCCGCCACCGCGGTCGTCACCAGGGCGATGTTGCGTACCTGCCCGGTGAGGTTGTTGGCCATGGAGTTGACGTTGTCCGTCAGGTCCTTCCAAGTGCCGGCCACGTTCGGCACATGCGCCTGGCCGCCGAGGCGGCCCTCGGTGCCGACCTCGCGGGCGACGCGGGTGACCTCGTCGGCGAAGGCGGAGAGCGTGTCGACCATGGTGTTGATGACGTCCGCGAGGGCGGCGACCTCGCCCTTGGCCTCGACCGTGATCTTCCGGGAGAGGTCGCCGCGCGCCACCGCCGTGGCGACCTGGGCGATCGAACGGACCTGCCCGGTCAGGTTCGACGCCATCACGTTGACGTTGTCCGTCAGGTCCTTCCAGGTCCCCGACACGCCCCGGACGATCGCCTGGCCGCCGAGATTGCCCTCGGTGCCGACTTCGCGGGCGACGCGGGTGACCTCGTCGGCGAAGGCGGAGAGCTGGTCGACCATCGTGTTGATGGTGTTCTTGAGTTCCAGGATCTCGCCGCGGGCGTCGACGGTGATCTTCTGGGAGAGGTCGCCCTGCGCCACCGCCGTCGCGACCTGGGCGACGTTGCGGACCTGCGCGGTGAGGTTGCCGCCCATGAAGTTCACGGAGTCCGTGAGGTCGCGCCAGGTGCCCTTGACCCCCTTGACGTCCGCCTGCCCGCCCAGGCGGCCTTCGGTGCCGACTTCGCGGGCGACGCGGGTGACCTCGTCGGCGAAGGCGGAGAGTTGGTCGACCATCGTGTTGATGGTGTTCTTGAGTTCGAGGATCTCGCCGCGGGCGTCGACGGTGATCTTCTGGGAGAGGTCGCCCTGCGCCACCGCCGTCGTCACCTGCGCGATGTTGCGGACCTGGGAGGTGAGATTGCCCGCCATGAAGTTGACCGAATCGGTCAGGTCGCGCCAGACACCGCCCACACCGGGCACCTGCGCCTGGCCGCCCAGCCGCCCCTCGCTGCCGACTTCGCGGGCGACGCGGGTGACCTCGTCGGCGAACGCGGACAGCTGGTCGACCATCGTGTTGACGGTCTCCTTGAGCTGCAGGATCTCCCCGCGCGCGGGCACGTCGATCTTCTGGGACAGGTCACCCCTGGCGACCGCCGTCGCGACCTGGGCGATGTCGCGGACCTGTGTGGTGAGATTGCCCGCCATGGCGTTGACCGAATCGGTGAGATCCGCCCACGTACCGGAGACTCCCGGCACCTCTGCCTGACCGCCCAGCGTTCCCTCGGTGCCCACCTCGCGGGCCACACGGGTCACTTCCGACGTGAACACGGACAACTGGTCGACCATGCCGTTGAAGACGGTGGCGATGTCACCCAGCAGACCCTGGCCGTCGGACGGCAGCCGAGTGCCGAAATCGCCGTCCCGTACGGCGGTCAGACCGGCCAGCAGCTGCCGCAGCTCCTGCTCGCCCGGAGCCTGCTCCCGGGCGTCCGTCGACTTGGTGGTCATGCGCACCCTCGTTCCGCTCCCCAAGAGTCCCCACCCCGAGGACCCGGAACCGCGACGGGGCCGGGAAGGCCCCGCTCAATAGCGGCATTTCCGCTGTTCACGGATCTGCCCGATGAGAAATCGGTGGAAGATTAGCTCAGTTGCCGCGCACCAACAAAAGCCTGGCGTGAGCATCACAGCTCGCCGAAAAAGGCGCCACGAAGGCGGAATGACGGTGCTGAACCGGGGTACTCAAAGGATTTTTGGACAGGCCGACGGCGAGCCCGGTGCGCAGGCCGCAAAAGGGCGGGCCATAACAGGACCGGGGCCGGGACGTCCGGCGGGCACGCCGGTGCCGCCGGACCGCCCGTCTCAGGCGCCGAGGTCGTCATGGCGCCAAGGCGTCCCTGACGGTCGGACAACACATGACGATCGTGTCGAGCCCCACGAGCTGAATGGTGCGCAACACGGCGCCCCGCGCCCCCACGAGCCTCAGCCACCCCCGTGCGGCCTGCGTGGACTGATGAGCGGCGATCAGGGCGTTGATGCCGCTGGAGTCCATGAACGTGACCCGGCTCAGATCGACGACGACCCGGTGTCCGGCGGTGGCGTCCGCCGGAGGCATGGCCCGGGTCAGGGCGCCACCGCTCTGATGGTCGACTTCTCCGTCGAGGCTGAGCACGGTGATGCCTTCGGCGTCGGTGCGGACGACGGTCAGCCGGCCGTGCCCCGCTGGTTCCTGTTTGTCTGCCACTCGCATCCTTCGCGCACATCGGTGGGGTCGGCACACGTCCTTGTTGCCAACGCTGCCCCGGGATCGTAGGTGCGATGCACACAGCTGGCCCATTCATATGCTCGCGGCACAGGAGTACTGCGCGGCGTACGGGGTAGACGCGCGCCCATGAACGGGGTATCGCAGATCTTCACGCGCCCACGAACGGGACATCGTGGATCATGACAGGGAGCCTGTGTTGTGCCCGAGGAGGGTTCCTGGATGCACGATGTCGCACCCGCCGAGGTGACGGTGGCCCTGGACGGAGCGGCGGGCTGTATCGCCGGCGCGAGGGCCCGGGCGACGGAGTTCCTGGCACGGGCCCGGTCCGCGTACGGGCTGCCCGTGTCGGCCCGCGTCATGGACCTGGCCCAGCTGGTGGTCAGTGAGCTGGTCACCAACGCGCTGAAATACGCGCCCGGACCGGTGCTGTTGCACCTGCGCATCACCGGCGACGCGCTGGAGATCGCGGTGTGGGACACCGAGCCGACACTGCCGTCGGCCGAGACCGCCGACGCCGGGCGGGTCGGGCAGCACGGTCTGGAGATCGTGATGGCGGTGGTGCAGGGCTTCGAGGCGCAACGGGAGCCCGTCGGCAAGCGCATCACCGCCCGGCTCGCCCTGTTCGAGGGCCCGCTGGACCGTGCGGGCTGAGTAGGGCGACGAGGCGAGCCCGGCAGGGACGGTCGATGCCCGCTATTACGCCGTCGCGCCAGGTCGCCGGAAGGGCAACTCCACGGGGAAAGGCACCTCCACGGCCGGTCGGCGGGCGGGTGCCGTCAGGAGTCGCGAAGCGTGCGGTGCGGTGACCTGTCGTAGGTCTCCCGGTAGAGCGCGGCGAAGCGGCCCGGGTGGCTGAAACCCCAGCGGGCGGCTACTTCCGTCACGGTGGCTCCCTCTCCGGGAACGGTGTTGAGCAGATCGTGGTACCAATGTCAAGCTGCGCGAGGTCGCCCTGCACGTTCTGCGCTGGGTCAACGGGAGCCGACTGCCCGAGGAGATCCGCCCGAGGCTGCACACCGCCGTGATCGGCACACGCCGGGCGCGCTCCGGGAACGAGGCCGCACCCTGGCGGCCGGAGCGCGCGGGACAGCGCCGCCGGGTGGGGTCGCGCCGGACGACGGTGGGCGCCGCCCCGTGCGCCTGCGCCACTGCCGCGCCTTACAGCCGCTGTATCGGCGAATAGCGCGCGGGGGCGGGGCTTCGCGGTAACGGCATCGTCCGCATGGCTCAACGGCTGTATGTCGCCATCTGCCTGCCGCCCCATGCCAGTTGGGTCGGGCGGGCCAGGACCACCCCCCCACCGCACTGTCGGGCGATGGCCTGCATTCCGCGGACCGGCGAGGCGTAAGTCGGCCGGGTGCGGGCAACGGGGATGTGGGCAGGGAGGCGGCGCAGTGCCTGGGGAGGTCGTGCGCCGCCCCCCTGCCTGCGTGGGAGGACACGGCGGGCCGCTGCATCCGGCCCAAACGGGCTGCCGCGGAAGCCCGTTGCCGGATGCACCGCGTACGGCCGGAAGCGGTCGGAGGGCCGACCCGCGTGAATATCGAGTTGTCCCTCGAATTCAGTTGATGAACTCGGCCACCAGCGCGGCGAACTCGTCCGGTGTGGCGAGCCGGATGCCGAGGTCGTCTGCCTTGGCCCGTTTGGATCCGGCGCCCTCGCCGGCGACGACCAGGGTGGTCCTCTTGGACACGCTGGACGAGGAGCGGCCGCCGGCCCGCTCGATGAGTTCGTTCATCTGGTTACGGCTGAGCTGTGCCAACGGTCCCGTCATGGTGCCGGTGACCACGACCGTCATGCCGGCGAGCGGGGCCTCGTCGGCCGGGGCGCTGTTCACGGCATCGCCGGGGTCCGGCGTGTCGCTGCCGACGGGCGGCGGGGGAGTGGCGCCGGGTTCGGTCATGTTCACATCGGCTGCCGCGAGTTTGTCGATGAGACCGGCGAGTTCGGCGAGTTCGGCGACGATGGAGGGCGCCTTCTCCGGACCGATGCCCTCGACCTGCTGCAGTGCCTCGGCGTCGGCGGCGCGGATGCGGTCCATGGTGGCGAAGTGCCGGGCGATGCGGCGGGACATGGAGCGGCCGGTGCCGCGGACGCCGAGCGCGCACAACACCCGCGACAGCGGCCGCGTCCTGGCCGTCGCGAGGGCGGCCAGGAGGTTGTCGGTACTGGTCTCACCCATCCGCTCCAGCGCGAGGAGCTGGTCGCGGGTGAGAGTGAACAGGTCGGCGAGGTCGCTGACCAGGCCGGCCTCGACGAGCTGGACGACACGGGTGGCGCCCAGGCCTTCGATGTCGAGCTGGTCGCGGCCCGCGGCGTAGGAGAGGGAGGCGACCAGGTGGCAGTTGCGGCCCTGTTCACACCGCCAGCGCTCCTGGCTGGCGTCGATACGGGATCCGCAGCGCGGGCACACCTCTGGGAAGGTGATGGCCTGTTCGTCGCCGGTGCGCAGGTGGGCGACGGGGGCTTCGATGCGGGGGATGACGTCGCCGGCGCGATGCACCATGACATGGTCGCCCAGACGCAGGTCGCGGCGGGTGATGTCGGCCGGGTTGTGCAGGGTGGCGTAGGTGATGGTGGCACCGTCGATCTCCACGGGCTCGAGCACGCCGCGGGGGGCGATGATGCCCGTACGGCCCACGTTCCACTCCACCTCCAGCAGGCGGGTGATCTTCTCCACGGCGGGGAGCTTGTAGGCGATCGCCCAGCGCGGTGCCCGTGACCCGGATCCCGCTGTCTGCTGGTCGGCGGCCAGGTCGGCCTTGATGACGATGCCGTCGATGCCGAACGGCAGCTCGGCGCGCAGGGCGGCGATCTCGCGCACCCGGGTCACGACCTCCTCTCCGGTGGTGACGACGACCCCGGGCACCGCGGTGGCGGCGGTGGTGTTCACCCCCAGCTGTACGGCCAGGGCCATCAGGTCACTGTGCGCGAGCTCGCCGAGCCGTCCGGCGAGTGCGGGGTCGGTGTCGGCCAGCGGCAGTAGTCCGTAGCCGAAGAACGTCATCGGTACCGTGTAGGCGCGTTCCTTGGCGCGCAGGGTGCCGGCAGACGCGCCGCGCGGGTTGGCGAACGGCGGCCCGCCATGCTCGGTGCGCACCTCGTTGGCATGCTCGAACTGGGCCGTCGTCATGAGGACTTCACCGCGCACCTCCACGGTGACCGGCTCGGCCAGTGTCCTCGGCAGGCCCTCCAGGGTGCCGATCGCGTGCGAGACGTCCTCCCCGGCGATGCCGTCGCCACGGGTGATCAGCCGGGTCAGTCGGCCGCGGGTGTAGCGTGCCGCGACGGCGAGTCCGTCGAGCTTGGGCTCGACGCTGAAGAATGCGACCTCGCGGCCGATCCGTCGGGCCAGCGAGACCGTCCAGGCCGTGAACTCCTCGGGCGAGAACACGTTGTCCAGGCTCAGCATCGCCACCGTGTGCGGCACATCGCCCACCACCGCGCCGCCGGCGACCTTCCCGGTCGGCGAGCCGGGCAGCACCTGGTCTGGGTGAGCGGACTCCCACTCGGTGATGCCCCGCACCAGCCGGTCGTAGGCGTCGTCGTCCAGAGGGGTGGAGCCGCCCTCGTAATAGGCAGCCGCGGCCTTGACCGCGTCCTCGACCGCCTGCGCGTAGGCGGCGGCATCCACGATCTGCGCAACGGGTGTCGTCATGCCCGCCATCCTGCCTGCCACCACTGACAACGCCCTCGCAGGCGACTCGACAGGCGTCGGAGTTCCGTCGCCGGTGAGCCCGGCGGCAGTGGGGCGGGCGGAGAGCGGGCCGGGCTTCCGGCCCGCTCGTACGCCTGGTGAAGCCGGCTTCGCTCGTACGCCCGGCGAAGCCGGTCCGCTCGTACGCCTCGCGATGCCGGGCCGCGTCAGTGGCTGCGGGTGAAGGCCTTGCCCTCGGTGGAGCCGGTGGAGCAGAGCTTCTTCTCCGTGGCCGTCATCTTGCGGGACTTGACCACGACCGCATTGTGCTTGCCGTCGGTGCCGTTCGTGGCCGGGCCGGTGATCACGTCGGGTACGAACCAGTAGTAGTGGCCCCACTTGGGGTCGTCGTAGTGGGTCTGCCAGGTGCCGGTTATCTGCTGCATGACCTGTGCGCGGGAGATCCAGCCGACCTCTCCCGGCTGAACGGTCACGGTGAAGGAGCTGGTCTCCGTGTGCGAACTCTGCCAGGTGTAGTTGTACGTCGCGGTCACGCTGGCCGTGACGATGCCTTCGATCCCTCCACCGACGGTGACCGAGCCTCCCACCGACTGGGAGGAGCCCACGGTGTCGGCCCACGACATCGACTGGGAGGCGGACGAGGCGGTGCAGTTGTAGAGCAGTTCGGAGACCTGGCGGGGCTGGCCGACGTAGGCCTCGCCGATCTTCGGGGAGTTGAAGCTGCACTTGCCTTCACCGGAAGCGCAGTCGGCCATGATCTGCTCCGAGGTCGGCTGCTCGTCGGCCGCAGCGGGCACGGCCGCCGCGATCGTCCCGAGCACGACCGCGGTCAGACCCAGCGCGCGGCCGCCGTGCCGCAGCGCGCGGTTCGTCGTCATCGTTGTTGCCTCTCACCGTACGTGGGGGGACGGTCATCACGCTGTGCCCTGTCTGACGGGGCTGCGGTCACCGCCTGGTGCCCACGAGGCTCACGTAAACGGTGGCCGAGCTACACCAAGAACTGGCAAAGTTGTAGTTGATCGTGGAAATGATGAGCCGTCAATTTCCTTGTGTGTGACTCCATTTGGCGGTGCGTCGGTCGAATGACGTGCACGGCAGCAGCTGCCTCCGATGATCGCCGGCATCAGGAAGGGGCCGCTGGTACATGGGGACGATTGCAGCGAGGAGCTGGGCGGGCGGGCTGGCTGACGGCCGTATAAGTGTAGTGAGCAGGGATTGAGAGACCGAGACATGGACATCGCTCGTAGGAACAACGTCACGGTCACCGGCAACCCGCAGGGGCCGACCGTGCTGCTGGCTCACGGGTTCGGATGGAAGTAGCCCGGAGCAGATGGGCGATCTGGGCCACGCCCGAGACGGCCACCAGGTCGAAGAACGGCTCCAGCCAACTGGCGTGTCGTTCCTCGTCCGTTGGAGTCCGCGAAACCGGCACGGCCGAGTCGTCGCGCACATCACTCTTCTGCCCCGTCGTCTGCCCGGTCGCTTACCCCGTCACCTGTCCGTCAGCAGGACGAAAAGCGACAGTGCCATCACGGAGCCTCCGCTGCCCGCTCCAGCAGCACACACGCCGACATGGCGTTCGCCGGCCCGGCTGCGGCGCCGCGTGCTCCGCCATAGAGTCGGCACGGAGGGAACGAGGAGGCCGTACTCGCGATGCCTCAGTCACTCCGAGACCGTGGTGCGAGTGCGAGTGCGAGTGCGAGTGCGAGTGCGAGTGCGAGAGCTGGCGCTGAGCCGCAGACGATGACCGGGAAGGGTGGGGCGCATGGCCGGAGAGGCCCAGGCACCGACTCCGCAGCTGGTCCTGTCCCCGCTGACCAGAGCCGCGATCTTCCTGGTCGCCACGATCGACCCCGGCGGCGAAGCGGTCACCCGGGACGTGCTGTCCCAGGTGAGTTCCCTGCAGCGATCCGTGGGCTTTCGTGCCGAGCCCGAGGGAAGGCTCAGTTGCGTCACCGGCATCGGCTCGCGGGCATGGAGCCGTTTGTTCGCCGGCCCCCGCCCGGCAGACCTGCACCCCTTCCGTGAGGTGAGCGGGCCCGTACACCGCGCCGTGTCGACACCGGGCGACCTGCTCTTCCACATCCGTGCCGCACGCCTGGACCTGTGCTTCGCGCTCGCCGCGGAGATCATGGTCCGCCTCGGCGAGGCGGTGACCGTCTGCGACGAGGTGCACGGCTTCCAGTACCTCGACAAACGTGACCTGCTCGGGTTCGTCGACGGCACGGAGAACCCGACCGGGCCCGCCGCGAGCGCCGCAGTCCTGGTCGGGGACGAGGACCCCCAGTTCGCCGGTGGGAGCTACGTCATCGTCCAGAAATACCTCCACGACCTCGACGCGTGGAACGCACTCCCGGTCGAGACGCAGGAGAAGATCATCGGCAGGACGAAGCTGTCGGACATCGAGCTGGACGACAGCGCCAAACCGGCGGACTCGCACGTCGCCCTCACCACCATCACCGACCCCGACGGCACGGAACACGAGATCCTCCGTGACAACATGCCCTTCGGCACCGTCGGCCGGGGCGAGTTCGGTACCTACTTCATCGGTTACGCCCGTACTCCGACGGTGACGGAGACGATGCTTGAGCGCATGTTCCTGGGCGCCCCGGGCGCGTCGCACGACCGGATCCTGGACTTCTCGGCGCCTCTCACCGGATGCCTGTTCCACGTCCCCACGGCGGACTTCCTCGACGACCTGCCCGAACCACCCGGCGCGGAAGCGGGGAAAGAGGAAGCGAGAAAAGAGGAAGCGGACGCCGACCGGGCCCGGTCCTCCGATTCCTCGCTGGGGATCGGCCGCATGAAGCGGAGCACTCCCGGTGAACAACCTGCACCGTGACCTGGCGCCGCTCTCCAGCGCCCCATGGAACGACCTGGAGGAAGAGGCCCGACGCACCTTCAAACGGCACGTCGCGGCCCGCCGCATCGTCGACGTCCCCGAGCCGTACGGCATCGAACTGGCGGGCGTGGGCGGGCACTCGCTCCGCCGTCGGCCGGCGCTTGACCGTCGGTTTCCGACGCGCGCCGTTGCGGGGCTGATCAAGAACGTAATGGGGGGCTGGTGGGCGACGGCGCTGTGGCCTGGTCGGGCGGGCTGCAGATGGATACCCACATCCAGATCGGCGCCACGGGCAAGAAGCTGCTGCCGTTGACTGTGGTGAACAAGTAGCCGGCCGGGCTCCACGGGTGTCCTGGAATGCCCGTAGGCCCACTCGCGATGAGCCCGGTGTGCTTGCCGTGTCCCTTGGGGCTGCTTTTCCTGCGCTCTTCGGGTGATTGAGCCGTTCGGCGCATGGCCAAGGTGGGCCGGCAGGCCGAGTGTCCTGACAGGCGCTCTAATTGCTCTCGAACTCCGAGGGGAGCCGGCTCATGACAGGACACCCTGTTTCCGGTGGGCGCGTGCTTGGCGCGCCCATCGATCTCAACGGGACCGGGCACTACGTGCACTGGGGTGTGGTGCAGGTGTCCGTTGCCAACCTCGTGGTGGTCGGGGTGATGCTGGTCGTCTTCGTGGCGGCCGTGTTGCTGCCCTTCCCCCGAGGGCGAGGCCGGCGATGAGCGGGGTGCCGGAGGCCGGCGGAGGGTGGACCGGAGCGGTACGGCGCAGGGCGGTGCGGGCACTGCCCCCGGACAAGCTGCTGCCGGACACACAGCCCGCGTACATGGCGTCATGGATCTACGTCTTCGGTGTGCTCACCGTCGCCTCGCTGATCGTCGTCCTGGTCACCGGCGGGGTGCTCTCCCTGAAGGGGCCCGCCTGGTGGCACGTCTCGGACGCCGGAAAGTACGTGAACAGCCTTCATCTGTGGAGCGTCGAGCTGTTCATGTTCTTCATGGTCATCCACCTGTGGGGCAAGTTCTTCATGGCCGCCTGGCGCGGTCGGCGGGTGCTGACCTGGATCACCGGCGCGGTGTGCTTCTTCACCTCGATCGGCACGGCCTTCACCGGCTACCTGGTCCAGCAGAACTTCGACGCCCAGTGGATCGCGGGACAGGCGAAGGACGGGCTCAACTCGGTCGGCATCGGCGCGTTCTTCAACGTGCTGGACTTCGGCCAGATGCTGATGTGGCACATCGTCCTGCTGCCCTTCGTCCTGGCCCTGCTGACGGGCTGGCACATCCTGCTGGTCCGGCTGCGCGGGATCGCGCCGCCGATCGACGCCACTCCGCCTCAGGCGGACGGAACCACGCGGGAGGCGGCGTGATGAACCGGCGCGCGCGCAGGGCCGCCGTGCCCGACCCGGCCACCTTTCCGGTCAGGCCGTACGACCTGGTCAAGGAGTTCACGATCGCGTTGGTCGTGGTCGCGCTGCTCACCGTGGGTCTGGCCGCCCTGTTCTCGTCGCCCGACGTCAAGCCGGTGACACTGGCCTCCTGGGCGAGGGCCGATGGTGCCGACTTCACGGCGACCGGGGTGTCCGAACTCGGCGGCACCAGCGGTACGGCCGAGTACGGGCCGCCGTACAACCACACGCCGGGTGCGGCGCAGAAGCTGGGCCCGGTCGGGCTGCAGAGCGCCGCGGGGGTCCGCATCCCGGTGGACACGGCGAACGACTTCGTCCTGGGCCCGCTGCGTGAGGCCCCGGAACCGCCCGCTGTCACCGCTGCCCTCGCCGCCTGGGACACCGCCCCTGCCGCCCGGCACCGGGCATGGACCGCGGCCTACTCCGACGCCCTGGCCAAGGCCCACGGCGGTGCCCCCGCGCAGGGCGACTACGGCCCCGTCCCCGTCCTCACCGCACGCCTTCTCCAACTGGCCCGCAGCGGCGGGCTGGACGGCCAACTCCAGGCGCAGGGAAAGTTCTACGAGACCGACTACACCCGCCCGCTGCTGTTCCTCTCCGACGGTTCCTACCTGGAGTCCCTGGCCCGTGCCGGGCACCTCGGCGGTGACCAGTGGGGGATGATGAACGAGACCGGGAACTACCCGGGCCAGGCGTGGCTGTGGCTGTACACCTTCTGGTACCAGATCGAGCCCTTCAAGTCCTCCGGCAACGCCGACGCTCTGATCTGGGGTCTGATGGCCCTGCTCAGCCTGGGCCTGGTGCTGGTCCCCTTCATCCCCGGAGTGCGCTCGGTACCGCGCTGGACGCGGGTGCACCGGTTGATCTGGCGCACGTACCACCGCGAACAGGCCGCCGAAGGTCGCCGGCGGGAGTGATCACCGCGCCCGGGGGGTGCCCCTGTCTCTTTCGTCAAGCCAGGTGAGGATGGTCGGCATGACGGATCAGGATCGGTTGGGGCGGGCCGCGGTGCACTATGCGGCTGGCGGCGGAGACGCGGACGGCCTGAGGGCGCTGTTGGCTGAGGGCGCCGACCCGGGGGCTGCCGATGTCGATGTCGTGGACCGTCATGGCAATACAAAGCCGGTACTCAAGCCCCCTCATCAGCGGTCCGTCGATGCCTCCGGACCCGGTGACACCACCCCCGGATCATGAAAAGCAAGGGGGAAGTCATGCCGGACCCGAAGGCCGGAGGCCCCATTGCGGAGCCACGAAAAAGGTAACGGGGGATGGGCAGGGGGATCGCAGGAGGGGACTGCCACGCCCACCACCAGCCGTCCGGAGCCGCGCGCGGGCCGTCAGCGCAGCAGCGCAGTGCCGCACGATTCCTCGACGACGGCGGCGTCACATCTCCGGCCCGAGCTGGGGTGCCGCCCGTGCGGCGTCAGTGCGGACCGATCGCCGCCTCGGCCGCTGTCTTGATACGGGCGCCGAAGGCGTCGGCGTCCTTGCGGGCGGCGGCCAGCGCCAGAGAGACGACGACCTTGCCCAGACCGTGCCCCTCCAGAACGTTGAAGATACGCACGCGCGTCCTGCCGTCGCCGAGCGCCGCAAGGTCGTAGCCGCCCTCACGTACCGTCACGGTGTTCTTCGACTCCTCGGCCCAGCGGATCTTCACCGGCGCCTCGAGTTCGGTGATGCGGAACTCCCTGGCGGTCTTCATCCCGGCGTCCTTCACCGAGCTCCGGAAAACCGTACCGACCGCGGTCTCGGTGTCCGGGATCCGATCGATCCGCAGCACCCTGGGACTGAACTGTGGATCGTTGCGCCCGTCGGCGAGGTAGGCGAACACCTCCTCGACGGGTCGATCGACCTCGACCACCGCTTCGAACTGTCCCGACATGGCCACTCCTCATCGGTCGAGCCACGACACGTCCGCGCCCTCCTGGCCAATACCGGACGGCTCGCCTGGTCACGTGACAGCTGCGCCGCGAAGCAACGCCAGTGACACGCCGTACCGCCCGCCCTGACATGGGGGCATCGCGACCCTACGGGACCACCGGTCATCCCGCGAGGCGAACGGCACGAGCGGAACAACGCAGCACTTGGCGTGCCACGCCCGGCCTGGGCTCACTGAGGTGATCGGCCGGGTGGAGGGCCCGGGTATCGGCGGCCGACACCTGTTCCCCCTCGTGGATTCGGCCATCCCGGTCCCTCCGGCAAGAGAGGCCACGTCCGCAGCCCTGGTGCGAG
Organism: Streptomyces sp. DF42; assembly: GCF_058267695.1. NCBI lineage: Bacteria > Bacillati > Actinomycetota > Actinomycetes > Kitasatosporales > Streptomycetaceae > Streptomyces > Streptomyces sp. DF42. The sequence goes on from NZ_CM177859.1 coordinate 9,644,619, forward strand.
GGCGAGGGCAGGGGCCGGGGCGATGATGTGGTGCCGGTGCGCGCGATCGCCGTCCTGGCAAGATGGCGGCATGGAACGTGTGATGGGAATCGGCGGATATTTCATGCGGGCCTCCGACCCGACGGTCTTGAATGCCTGGTATCGCGATTGCCTGGGCCTGGATGCCGATGAGAACGGCCTGTGGCGTCCGGAAGCCGGAGTGACGGTGTTCGCGACGTTCGAGTCCGGGACCGACTACTTCGGTTCCCGCGCTCAGCAGACCATGCTCAACTTCCGGGTGCGCGACCTGGACGCCATGCTCGCGCAATTGCGGGCCAAGGGAGCAGACGTGGCCGAGGAGACGGAGGACATGGAGGGCGTCGGCCGATTCGGCTGGGTCACCGACCCCGAGGGCAATCGCATCGAACTGTGGCAGCCCGCCTGACCCCGCGTCTCCACGCAGTCACGCAGGCGGTGATGTCCGGTGGACCATTGGGCCTGCTCCTGCGCGCCTCGGCGTGCTGCTGTTGTTCATCGCTGACGATGACGAAGCAGCCGCCATCATGGACCGTCTGCTCGACGCGATGGCTGCTCGACTCCGGCATCGGCCCCCTCACACTGGCGCCCCGGCTCCGTCATGCCCGCTCCGGTTGATGAGTTCTGCGAACCGTTGGGCGCTGATGTTGCCCCCGGAGGCGATGATGCCGATCCTGCGCGGGAGATGTTCCAGACGCCGGGCCATGAGGGCGGCCAGGGCGGTGGCGCCGCTGGGTTCGAGGACGATCTTCAGGTGTTCGAAGGCGAAGCGCATGGCGTCGATGATGTCGTCGTCGCTGACGAGGGCGATGGCGTTGACCAGCCGCTGGTTGATGGGAAAGGTGATCTCGCCGGGAGTGGGCAGGGCTTGGCCGTCGGCGATGGTGCGGGGCACGGGGATGGTCACGCGTTCGCCGCCGGCCAGAGAGCGCTTGGTGTCGTCGCCGGCTTCCGGTTCGACGCCGATGATCTTGATGCCGGGGTGAAGCGCCGTGGCGGTGATGGCGCTGCCGGCGATGAGGCCGCCGCCGCCGACGGGTACGACGAGAGCGTCGAGTTCGCCGGCTTCCTCGAAGAGTTCCAGGGCTGCGGTGCCTTGTCCGGCGATGACATGAGGGTGGTCGTAGGGCGGGATGAGTGCCAGGCCGCGTTCTACGGCGAGAGCCTCGCCGAGGGCGGTGCGGTCCTGGGTGTACCGGTCGTAGGTGACGATCTCCGCGCCGTAGCCGGCGGTGGCGTCCATCTTGTTCCGAGGCGCGTCCTCGGGCATGAGGATGACCGCGGTGGTGCCCAGTTCGCGGGCGGCGAGGGCGGTGGCCTGGGCGTGGTTGCCGGATGAGTAGGCGGCGATTCCCTTGGCCAGCTGGTCGGCGGGCAGTTGGGCGGCGGCGTTGTAGGCACCGCGGAACTTGAAGGCGCCGATGCGCTGGAAGTTCTCGCACTTGATGAACACCTCTGCGCCGACCAGGGCGTTGAGGGTGCGGGAGGTGAGAACGGGGGTGCGGTGGGCGATCCCGTCGAGACGTGTGGCGGCCCCGCGGACATCGTCGAACGAAACAGGCTGTGCAGCGGCCATGGTGGATCCCTTGCGGTGGTGAGAGGTCGGACCAGGAGCCTGCGAGTGCTCGGGTGACAGCTACCAGCCCGTGACGCGCGGCCAGAATGCCTCGATCGCGGGCGCGGGGCCGGCGGTGCTTCGGGAGCTGTCGGTGACGTGATAGCCGTGGTGCTGGGCGGCGGTGGCGCCCTGCGACGCACGACTCACCCGCGAGATCGCCGCCCTCAGGCGTGGCTTTGACCAGCAGTCGATCGGCGCGAGGGGGTAGGCCGCCGCGCACGGCGACACTCGAGGAGCGGCCGACCCGCGGCATCAGGCCCGCACTGTCGATCAGTGACACCGCCGTGAGCGTGGGGCCGGGCGAACGGGCGCGGGACATGAACACCCTTTCACTTGGTGTAGTTGTACACCGTCGCCCGGGACACACCCAGCAGATCGGCGATGGCCTGCGCGGCGTCACGAGAGTCGAAGAAGCCGTCCCGGTGCAGTTGCTGCACCAGTTCCTTCTTGTCCTTGCGGCTCAGCGAGCGGGGAGTGCCGGCGCGTTCCGCGGCCAGGGCCTCGATGGTCTGGCGCAGCTCGCGAGCGTTGCGGTCGCGCAGGCTCTCCAAGGGTCCGTCACGCTCCTCGGGTTCGGTGGCGACCAGATTCGACAGTGCCAGGGTGACCGGGGACAGCACGGACACATCGAGGTTCAGGCACAGCGCCGCGATGTACTCGCCCGCGGCGTTCTTGATGCCGATCGACGTGCTCTTGGCCGGGCGTCCGTCAGGGAACTGGTTGGGGTAGTTCTGGATCACGCTGGGGTACGCCGGGTCGGCGATACGAGCCAGGCCCAACTCGGTCGCGGAGTCACCGATCTGACGCCCGGAGAGGTTGTTCTCGATGGCCCTGATCGCGTGCTGCGGGTCGCGCAGATCGTGCAGCACCACCTCGCACAAGCCGGGGAACATCCGCCCCAGCGCAACAGCGATCTTCTCGGCCTCCCGGATGAGGTGCCCATCCTCCGCGGCAAGGCCGAATCCGTCGGGTTCGGCACGCCGACCTTGTTGCGCGCTGGTGGCGACGTGATCCATGAATCCTCTTTTGCCGACTGCGGATACGGGGCGTGCGACGGAGGGGACGAGAACGCACGCCTCGGCAACGAGGAGCGTCGGAGAACGGCCGGCCTCTGATCGCTGCCGGCTCTGTTTCCGGAGTGCCGGCACCTGGGCGACCTGGATCCCGTCGGTGTACCTCCTGAAGGCAGGATAGCCCCGACCTGTCATATCTGTCCAGATCTGTAATCTCAGTCTAAAGCTGCGGACGGCAACGTCCAAAGGCTGCGGTGAGGACAACTGGACGAACGCAGACGACTACCACCCTGACCCCACGGCGACAGGGAACTACGGAGGCTGTGGTGCTTGCCTGGCGGTCGACGTGCTTGCCTGCTTGATCGTGATGGGAAGAGACTGAGGCCTTGAGATGTCGGTGGCGGGCGGCGGGGAAGACGATCGGTGACCACGGTGAGATCAAGCGCTGCCCGAGGAGCGGATGGGGGCCTGCCGTCCTCTCCGAGGGCCGGCCGGAACCGGCTGGTGGGCGCGCTGCTGGTGTTTTCGTCCCTGGCCGCCGCTCTGGCCTGTTATGACGTTTTCACCACCTGGCTGCCCAAGGACCGCGCCCTCTACCGGGAGTACACGGCGGCCGAGGCGTGCGCAGCCCGCCCGGTGATACCGAGGTCGGAGGACTGCCTGCGGCAGCTCACCTTCACTGTCGAAGGCACCCGGAATTCCACCAAGGACATGCGGGCGACCCTGCTCGGCCAGGCGCCGTTTGCGAGGGTGGTCGTGCCGTTCGGGGACCCGGGGCCGGTGCTGAGTGGGCTTGAGCGGGGGGACCGGGTCACCGGTACTGTCTGGCGCGGAGTCGTAGTGGTGGTGGCCGAGGGAGAGGTCCGTCAGAATTCCTCCGACGCACCGCGCGACGAACCCCAAATGACCGCCGCTGTCGGCACGTTCGCTGGGCTTATGGCTGCGCTGACCCTCGCGTTCGGCGCAGTGCGCTTGGTCGGGCCCCGCGATCCCGGCGTCTTCAGCTGGCGCCCGTATGGCAAGTGGCTGCTCATCGTGGCGGGAGCCTCCTGCACCGTCGTGGGCCTGTGCACCGTGTGGACGGGCCTGCCGTGGTTGCTCGTGCCCACGGTCTGCGGGGTGGTTGCCGCAGGTACGGCATGGTTCCTCTACCGAGACCTCCGTGCCGTGGACCACTGACCCGTGCGCTCCGTGGACACCTGCCCCGTCCAAGGCTGCGTGAGAGCCCAACAGCAGCCGGGTGCCGCGCTGTTGTCGCTGCCCATGGGGATCAAGTAGTGTCCCCGGTGTGAACACCGGACCGGCGCTACGCCACACACGGATTGGCTACCCGGTGGTGAGCTGATCGGACAGTGGGTGCGTAGAAGGCACCCACTCGTTTCGGCACGTGGACCTCCCAGCGCTCGTGCACCACGAGTCCTTTTTCGTGTCGAGCAACAGCGAGGTCAGCCACATGGCAGTCAGGTTCAACCACACCATCATCGCCTCCAAGGATCGCAACGATTCGGCTCGGTTCTTCCGTGAGTTGCTGGAACTTCCGGAAGCACCGTCCTGGGGCCCGTTCACCAACATCCAGCTGTCCGACGGGGTGTTGCTTCAGTTCGCCGAACCTCCGGTGGAAATCCAGATGCAGCACTACGCGTTCCTGATCGACGACGCACTGTTCGATCGGGCTTACGGACGACTGTGTGAACGCGGCATCGTGCACTGGGCCGATCCGCACATGCGGCGCCCCGGCGAGATCAACAATGAGCACGGTGGTCGAGGGGTGTACTTCAAGGACCCCGCCGGTCACGCGATTGAGCTGATCACCCAGCCGTACTTGTAACCGGGGGAGCGCCTGGTCGGGCACAGGAATCGTGTGCCCGACCAGTGCAACCGACTGCTGCTGCGCCGGGGCACCGCGATGACCGTCAGGGAAGGTCGCGGCGGCGGGCAGTGGCGACGCGAATGCGGCGAAAAAACCTGCGACGACAGCGCGTCAGTGGTGGTGGCCGTGGCGGCCGAGGGCCTCCACGGGGGTCGCGCCGGGGCGGGTCCACTGCGGTACGGGGCGGCTGGTCGGGCCCCAGGTGGAGTTCCCTTCCGCGTCCGAGCGCCAGGACCAGCACGCGCTGCGTCCCTCGGGCCAGCCCTCGGGGTTGTCCTCCCACGCCTCGCCGCGTCCGTAGGGGGTCAGGTCGAGCAGGCCGAGGGACCCGTTGACCCGCTCGTTGCCACGGCCGGTTGTGGAGTAGGTGAGGAACACGCGGTCGCCGTCGCGCAGGAAGCAGGTGAGGGACCCCATGCTGTCGCCGACCGGCGCGTCCAGGTCGCGTACCGAGTACCAGGGCTGGGTGTAGCCCATGAACTCGACATAGGAGGCCACCTCGTCCGGGCGGCCCGAGGTCAGGACGGCGAACGAGACGTCGCGGGCGTTGAGGTAGACGGCGTCCTTCAGGTGCCAGGCCGTGGTGGTGCAGCCTTCGCACTGCCCCTGGTGCGGCGCGCCGTCGTACCACATGTGCTTGTAGACCACGAGCTCGTCGCGGTCCTGGAACAGATCCAGGAACGGGACCGGGCCTTCGGGTCCGACGACCTCGACCGCCCCGTCGAACTCCACCATCGGCAGCCTGCGGCGGGCGGCGGCGATGGCGTCGCCCTCGCGAGTGTGGGCCTTCTCGCGGACCAGCAGCTCGTCACGGGCGGTCTGCCAGGTGGCCTGGTCGACCACGGGCGGGCGGCCGGGCAGCGTGGGGGTCGGGTCGTCCGGCGTGGTGGTCATGGTGTCCTCCGTGGTGTCGGGTGCTGGGCAGCGGCGTACGCCGTTCTACGACGGTCACCAGATCAGACTCGCGACTCGGCCGGAACTCATCGCGGCCGGTGCGCCTTCGGCCGATTCGAAAGCATCCGACCTGACGCCACCACACGCGGCGTTCCCGTCCAGGGACCCCGCCGCCGGGTCATCGAGCGAACCCTCGGCTACCTCGTGCGCCGCCGCGCGACCGGAGCGGACTCGGCGGGCTCGGCGGACGGACGGCGATGTTGGCATGCGGTGATGGGTGGTGTGGACTCCTCGACGGTGTCGGAGCGGTCCGTACGACGACGTGCGGGTGCGGGCCATCACCACGGTGCGCTCAGCTGAGCCGGCGCTGCGCCGGACCGCTCAGGCCAACGCGGCCTCCAGCGCAACGCTCCCTCCAACGCCTCGCCCGCCACGCCGCACCTCGGACCCAAAACGAGTGGCACGCCCCTTTCCCGTGGCCTCGGCACCAGCAAAAAGGAAGGGCCTCCCGCCAGCCTCTCCCGTAGCCTTTCCATACTCACCTCTGTGAGACGAACACCTCGTGGTGCGCCCGGCTGGGACGCGATACCGCGAGGCGACCCCCATGAAGCCGGAGCCCGGGGATGGTGCCGGTGCTCGGCACACCGCCAGGCATGACAAGCTGTGCTTCCCACCGCCCGATCCCAGGAGGTCACCATGACCGAAGAGGCTGCATCCCCAGAAGGTTCGGAGCCGGCTGACCCCGAGACGTCCGCACTCGCGCCCGACAGCGATGGCCAGTACGACCTGAAGCGCAAGTTTCGCGAGGCCTTGGCGCGCAAGAAGGGCGTGCAGACGGACGGTGCCGATCTTGGTGCCAACCCCGGTGCGTCGAAGGTGCGTGGGGCGCACGGCCCGGCGGCGAGCCAGCGGTCGTTCAAGCGCAAGAGCGGCGGCTGAGTCGGCCACCTTGGAGAGCCGGCCGCGCGGCACCACCCCCTGGCGCACTGAATTCGCACGCCCTGTGGCCGATGCCCCAGGGCGTGCGCGTGACCTGTGCCGGCTGATGTGAGGTCGTGGCCGAGATGTTCCACCAGTAATAGGGGCCCAGTTGGGGCGACGGGGTGGCCGGGCGGGTGGTGGCGTTGGGCCAAGGCCGGGGCGAGGGACTGCGGCTCAGGCCAGTGTGAGCGATATCCGTGGGTCGCCCGCGAGCGAGGCGCCCCACAGCATGATCAACATGTTCAACGGGCACAAGCACACCTCATGACCTTCTCAAGCCCCGACTGACGCTCTCCTCCTCGCCCTCGTCCGAACCGCACCTCCTGGGCGCGTTCGACCGCCGACCGCGGAAGTCATCCACACCGTCCGGCGGTCCGGCCGTTTGTCGGACCGCCGGTTCGTCGGTTCTGATCGCTTGCTGTGCCCGCCTTCAAAGAGCAGGTCGCCCCGCGTGGCCGCCCGGACTTCCACGTGGCCGAGCCAGTCGGCCGCCCTGATCAGGACTGGGTGCGCCCGGGTGTCGACCGGAGGGCAGAGGCTCCAGTGCCAGATCGGCGGCTCGCGGTGGCCGTGCCGGGAGAAGGCCTCTGCGCCAGCTGCACCAGAGGATCGTCCGCGAGGGTGAGTCGGGCTGGGTTCAAGGGGTACGCGCGGAAGGAATCACAGCAGAGCGGAAGGAATCCTCAGCAGAGACGAATCCACAGCAAAGACTCAGAGACTCGACGACAGGCAGGAGTACCTGATGAGCGCGCAGTCCGAAAGCGTTGCCTCCCAACCGGACCCGGAGCCCCGTCCCACCCCGCATCCCAAGCCCGCCCCGCCCGGGCCGGCGCCTACCCCCGCGCGTCCTCCGGCTCCCGCACCCGAACCCCCGGCTCCGGAACCGGCGCCGCCGGGCCCCGCCCCGACGCCGGAACCGGCCCGCGACTGAGCCCGTTGGGTTCCGGCCTCGTCCAGCGGTGCCCACGTCGCGGGGGCGATAGGGGCGTGCGTGCCTGCGCCGCCCCAGAGGGCACCAGGGGAGGGCGCCGCTGTCGTCGAAGAAGCCGCCACGCGGTCCGTCATCCGGCAGGGTGGCGAGCCGGGTTGCGATCGCGGCACCTTGCCGGTCTGCAGCGTCAGCGAGCGCATGTTGCTCGACATGTTGACGATGCGCGGCGAGTTGGCCTGCGGCTGAGCATCGGAAGCATCGCGTTCCTCACCCGGGCGACCCGGAACACATTCGTGTCCGGGACGATGCGGATGATGTCCCGGACGCGTTGTGTTTGGTGCGCAGGATGCGAGTGCGGGTGGTCGAAGACGCCGGCCTGCTTCCACCGCTCCAAGCGCCGCCAGCAGGGCTGTCGGTTCGGACCGGACGCCATCCGAGACGGCGGTCAACTCGGTGTTCTGATGGTCGAGTTCGGGCGCTCAGTCGGTCACTGTGTCGCCATGACGATGAGCCACCCTCCACTCGCCGTCCTCGCGGCGGTACACCTGAGTTGCCCGCAACGTGTAAGTGCGCGGTTCTCCGTCGACGGCGGTAGAGGTGTGCTCAAGGCCGGCCTTATAGGCCATGTCTCCTGACACGTCGTACGCCTGCAGTTCGAACACGTACGACATGCTGTCCGAGAAGCTCTTCTCAAGGGCGGCAAACAGCTCGTCGATCTCTCGCTGGCCGTAGGCGTTGCGCCACGCCCCAGGACGCTCACGGGCTCGTTCCCACCGGATTCACGATGCCAACGCTGCGGCAGGACCGGATCCGCGACGAGGCATTCGAGGTCGACGACCCCCTTCACTTGATGCGCCTGTTCGGCATCTCCTCTCAGACCGCGATGCGGTACATCACCGCGGCCCACCCCGAACGCACCGCGAAGCTACCCCGGTAGACCCCGCTACAGAGCACCGCCTGCAGCCGCCCCCGCCGCGCGCGGAACGGGTTCATGCCGCCCGCTGTCTGCGCCGACATGGGCGGACACCTGGCCCTTGAGTTTCCGGACCCCCACCCCGCGCCGCGGACACGGACGACGGTCAGGCCGTTACTTGGGCCCGGACGTGGATGTCGTGGTGCAGCACGGCGTCGGGCCTGGAGGCGTCCAGCGCTGGGGTGCCGTCCCCACTCGAACAACGTAGTGTGGAGGGAGTGAACAACCGGTCCGGATCGTTCGCCATTTGTGCCCTCCGGACGGTGTACCGGCGGTGCAACACACGCTGGTGAATCGATGGACCCCGACTCCTGCCGATGTGTCGCGTACTGCTCCGCCCTTGTGGGAGTCCCTGCCGCGCGGGGGAAGTGAGATGAACGTGTTCGCCGACCAACTCATGATCCGGTATCTGGCGGAGGATCAGATCAAGCTGCTCCTGGCTCCGCAGGAGGACACCGACCGGCGCCGGGTACGGGACCTGCTGGCGAGCGTCTACGAGCCGAGCCTGCTGGAAGTGCGCGTGGTGGACGATGTCACGGTCAAGGCGACCGGCTTCCAGGTGCCCGTGGCCGCCCCCGTGACGGTCCGTGGGAGCTGGGAGAAGGTACTGCCGGACATCGCTCAGGGGCGGGCCGTGCTGGAAGTCCCGGGGGTCGCGCCGCCGCAGTGGATCGACCTGGCGCTGGAGGCATTGGTCACCGCGCGGGTCGAGCTGACCTCGGGCGCGCTTGACGCGATAGCCTCCGAGGACCTCTCCAATTTCACCGAGGAGGAGTTCGCCCAGCGCTTCTCCTTCATCGACCTCGCGGAGCTGATGCGCCGCGCCAAGGTCGCCGACTTCAGGGAGCTGCAGGAGGAGTTCCCCCGGCTCTACCGCCTGCACTACGCGCAGCCGCCGCCGTTCGACCCGGCCGCGCCTGGCCGGACGTACCGGCTGCGTGTCTCGGTGCTGTTCTTCCCCATGCTGGACCTCGGTGCCGCACTGCGTCGGCTGGTCCGGTGCCGGAGGGCGCTGGACGACTCGTGCCCGCGACCCGAGGAGTACGACGGTGGAGCCCTGCTCGCCGTCAGTGCGTGGTTGGCGGTCTTCCCGGCCACCGCGACGTTCCCCAACGCCTCCGTGACCGAACGGCAGGTGTCCGACCTGCTGGCCGCCGAGGGCTTCGTGACCGCGTTCGTAGACGCCTCGTGAGCATGCTCGGACAACGGACCGTCACAATTATCCCACCGTCAGACCTCACGTAAGGAGCGGTCGATGGCGGTCAAGTACATCGATGTCACCGCTGGCAGCGACCTGTTCGCGCCCGCCGTCAGGGCGTTCGGAGACATTGCGATCATCGGCAAGGGCGGCTTCGGCACGCAGAAGTCGCGGCCCGTGGACCTCGCCTCGCCAGCGGAGGCGGCGGGTGCGTACCCACACGGGGCGACCAAGCTGGTCGCCGCCGTCGACAGCGGCTCCGGCTCCATCGACGTTCCGGTGGACGTACCGGTCGGCACTCTCGTGCGTATCGGCGCGGAGGCGACCTCGGAGGTCCGCACCGTCAAGGACTCGGCGGCCGCCGGGACGAACTTCACCCTCACCCTGGACACGGCACTCGACCAGCCCCACCCCGCCGGGACCGACCTCCAGGAGGAGCAGGACAGCGACCTCCTCCGGGCGGTCCGTACGGTCTTCCGCCAGTTGCCTCCGCCCACCAGGGTCTGGGGCGTTCAGGTGGACTTCGACACACCCCTGTGGGGCGAGGCGCTCGACGATGTGGGCAGGCTCGACGTGCAGATCGTGGCGCTCGCCAACATGCCTCTCAATGATACGAACACGGCTACGCTCGGCCTGCTGGCGGACCATGTGAAGCACGCCGACGGAGATGGCAAGGAACGCATCGGCGTGGCCATGCTCGACCGCACTCTCAGCGCCGAGAACATGGTCAAACAGAACGCGGCGCCCGTGAAGAACGAGCGGATGGTGCTGGTCGCCCACCACTCCCCGGACGATGTGGCGGCCGCGGCAGCGGGGGTGATCGCCGGGTACCGGCCGCACGTCTCGCTGCTGCTGAAGCCAATCGACATCGCGATGACCGAGCTGTTCGCCGAGGCCGACATCACCAAGCTCGACGACGCCCGGATCAACTGGATCACCAGCCCGGTGCTTCTCCCCGGCCACGCGCTCTACCTGGGCGAGGGCTACACCGCGGACGAGAGTCTCGGTAAGAAGTACATCGACGTCGTCCGTACCCTCGACGACATCAACTTTCGGATCAAGGCCCAGCTGATCAGGGCGATCGGCAGCTTGAGGATCTCCCGGACCGGCCTTCGCGCGGTGCTGACGATGGTCGAGTCGGTGCTCTCCCCGCTGGTCCAGCAGGAGGTGATCGAGGACTTCGCCATCGTGATCCCGCTGCTGGCCCTGCTCGACAAGGACCAGGCGCAGCTGTCCGGGGCTGAGCAGCTGAAGATCAAGACCGCCCGGAGCTCGCGGGAGGTCCCCATGATGGTCTCGGTCGTCTACGCCGGCGCCATCCACCGGCTGAAGATCGACCTGGTCTTCACCTGACCGGAACCCGAGCAGGGATCACCCAGGGAAGTGAGAGACCATGCCCGACGCCACCAAGTGGGACACCCGGCTGGCGGTGATGCTGGACGGCGCTGCGGTGTCACCCATCGACTCGTTCAATCCGACGTTCAACGTTCCCGTCCAGCCGGTCCATTCGCTGGAGGCCGACAACGTCGCCTACGTCGTTCAGCCGAAGGCGTTTACCTTCACCATGGCGATCAAGGCGATCGGCACGGCCGTAGCCAAGCTGACCGGGCTCGCGCTGAGCCGCACCGGGTTCAGCATCGGCGTCCAGGAGCTGACGGGGACCGACTGGACGTTCCAGCAGATCACCTTCCACGACTGCTACATCACATCCGTCGCCAACACCATCGTGATCGACGGCGTGCCCACCACCACGTTCAACTGCATCTGCCTGCAGGTCAGCCCCAACACCTGAGCCGCACAAGGAGATTGTGATGACGGATCCGGCACTGGGATCGGGGGAGCAGCCCCCGGCCCCCGAGGAGACCGTGCTGCCCGTGGCCCGCGATGGGCTGGTGGCGGTGAGTGCGGGGGAGGAAATCGTCGTGGCGCCCGGCTCCGAGGCCGCGGTGGCCGCCGCTGCCGCCCGCGCGGGCGGCGAGGTCCACTACTGGTTCCCCGTCAAGGTGGTGCTGGCCGGCGGTGGGGCGCAGGCCGACGACGACGTGGTGGACGCCATCTGCGACGCGCTGTACCAGGCGCTGAGCTGAACCTGCCGGGCCGACCTGAGGAGCGGGCATGCCACGGATATCGTGCCACTTCCCGATCACGGTGTCGCTGGGCCCGGATACGTCGGCGTCGGATCTGGAACGGCTCGGGCAGGCCGTCGCGGAGCGGCTCACCGAGCGGCTGGGCGAGGCGCGCCAGCAGCTGGAGCGGCTGCTGCTCACCGCGTCGGAGCCGCCGGTCAGCTCGGTCGGCCCGCTCGGCCGCCGTCCTCAGGAACCCGCGGACCCGGGCCGGATCACCGAGGACGGCACTGTCTACCGGGTGCCCTGGTACGACGCCGGCGGCGCGCTTCGGCCCGTCGAGCTGCGCGCCGCCGCGTCGCCGCTCCTGTCTGGCGCGGGCCAGGCCGGCGCCCAACCGGCCGCGGACCAGCCGTTCGACATCACCGCCGCGCATGCCGGGGGCACGTACGGCGAGCACGACCTGCCCTTCGAGCTCGGTCGGCGCGGGATGCGGCTGCTGGTCACGTCGTCCGGTCCGGGTGCCCACCAGCTCACCGGACACGGTGTCGACGCCGTGGCCTTCAACCCCTCGAACGGCGAGATCTGGCTGATCGACAACAAGGCCACCGGGCGGCGGGGGAAGCTGGAGGGCAAGAGCGCCACGGCCCTCGGCGAGAACCTTGGCACCAGCCTGCAGGAGGCCGTCACGCAGGTCCGGGGCATGCCGGACTTCCCCGAGAAGGCTGGCATCGTCCGGCGGCTGGAGAGCGCACTGGAGGCCGTCCGGGCCGGAGATTTGATCCCCAAGGGGCTGGGGATCAGGCTGAAGCTCACCAACGCGGGCGGGTACGGCCAGGGCGCGCGAAACCTGCCGCCCCAGGTGGAGCCGGAGGACGTGGTCGGACCGGAGGTCCGGGCTCAGCGCAGGAAGGACGAGGCCCGGGCAAGGAAAGAGGACGCGCGGACCGGCCGGCCGGCCGGTCACGAGGAGACCGCAGCCATGCGGGAACGAGCCAGCGGCACCCGCTCGCGAAAGCCGGTACCGGGCGGGCAGCCGGTGCCGAAGCCCGGGCCGAAGCCGACACCCCCACCGGCCGCGCCGCAGACCCAACTACCCGAGGCGCCAGCGCCGGCAAGGCAGACCAGCCCGCAGCTCGGCCGCCACCTGCGGGTGATCGGTGGCGAAGTGCTCGTGCTGGCCGCCCTGTTGGCCTGGGAAACGCTGATCTCCAAGGTGGAACAGGCCATCGAGAGCGCCTGGCTCCGCGCACAGACCGACCGCCGGATGCGGGAGCTCGAACCGGTCATCACCGCCCGCCTCGACGCCCAGGCCGACGACCTCGCCGAGGTCCAGCTCGCCCACCCCGGCGCACCGCTGTTCGGCGTGATCGGCCTGCTTACCACGGTGTACCGAGCGCCTGGCGAGGGCGAGGAGGCGGTGGGCTGCTCGATCGAGCTCACCTCGGTCTCGGTGGGCACGGAGAGGGTAGAACGCACCGAGCATGCGCGGATCTGGGTGGGTAGCTGGGTGACCGCACGGGCACCGCGGGACCTCACCCGGTGGGTCTTCCCGGTCGCGCTGGAACCGCTGAGCAGAGCCGAGCTGCGTGACTATCTGCTGCGTCGGATCGCCGCCGAGGAGTCCGCGGCCGGCGCCTCATCGACCAACCCCGAAGAGCAGCTGGCCTCACAGCACCGGCGGGACGAACTGCTCCGTCGGCTGGGCGAATCGGGGACGCCGTGAACACGGGCGGCGACACCGTGTGGATCCGGCCGCACCCGCCGGAGCGGGTGGTCTTCCACGGTGGCAGCGGAGGCGGGCCGGACCCAGAGCTGCGCCGGGCGCTCGAGGACGTGCTGCTGCGGGCAGTCGCCACCGCGCTGGAGCGGCTGCAGCCGACGGACCTGCGGATCGACCTGCCGCCGGTCGCGAGCCAGGATGCGGCGCCGCTGCCAGCCGTCGGGTCACCGGGCCCGCCGGCAGCCCTCCGGTGGCCCGCCCCGACGTCGGCCGCACCGGCACCGCCCGTTGAGGAACCCGCCGCCCCCGAGCCCACCGCCCCCGAACCCGGGCCGTCCGAACCGGTTCCCACGGCTCGGCTTACGCTCGCGATGTCGCTGCCCGCCGACCTGGTGGAGGGCCCGCCCGAGCCGGCCACTCCCGCCCCCGCACCACCCCCTGAGCCGGCCGCCGGACCACCCGGGCAGCCCGCCGAGCCCGCCGACCGGCTGGTCGAGGGCCCCAGCCCCATCGACGGCCGGGTGGTCATGATCCTGGCCGGATCCCACACGGTGACCCTCGGCGCCGAGCGCTACGTCCGGGCCTCCAACATCATGCGGGTACTCGAACTGGGCCGGGCGGCCTTCGGCCGCGGCTCGTTCGCCATCCTGCGCGGGCCACTGGGCGAGGCGGACAGCGGGCTGTGGGCCGTCGCCACCGACCGCTCGGTCTCGGTGCGGGAGCTGGTGCAGGGCGCCCAGCGCTGGACCGTCGGCAAGACCGGCCAGACTGTGGCCACCTACCAGGGCGAGGTCCTCCGGGCCGTGACGGACTCGGCCGGTCACGACTACCAAGTGCTCGCGGTCACCTCCACCGAGGGGGAGTACCTGACCCAGCTGGGCATTGCCGCGCAGAACCTGCAGGAGCTCATCGAGGCCGCCCCGCCGGCGCTCGAACCGGAGGAGGTCGGGCGGCTCGTGTTCGCGGGAATCGACCGGCTGGTCGAGCAGGCCCTGGCCGGCCGGGCGGACCTCCTAGGGGAGGCCGCCGACCGCCTGGCCCGGCTCGACCGGGTGTCCTTCGGACTGACCGACTGGGCCGCCAAGCGGCGCTACCTGCGGGTCCTGCTCGAGGCCGGGTCGGATGAGAAGTACCAGCGGGCGATCGTCGAGCTCCTCTGCTCGCTCCTGAGCCTGACCGAACTGCACACTCTCCTCGCCGAGAAGGGCCTGGTCGAGCGGCTCTACCGCGACCTCGACGAGAACCTCTGGGAGCTGTTGACCAGCGTCGGCAAACGATTCGGCAAGGCCGGGAAGCCAACCGCTGAGGACATTGTCGAGTTGATCGAGCGGTCCCTCGGCATCGGTGCGAACGTGCGGGAGTCACTCTGGGAGATAGCGCAGGGCGCACCCGAGCACGCGGCGTGGTCGGCGCTGGCCGAGATCCAGACGGCCCTGGTCGCGGTCTGGGACTTCGTGGTGGGGCTGGCCAAGGGACTGCACTTCATGCTGACGAAACCTCTGGACGTCATCAGCGGGCTGGGGCAACTGGTGCGGCTGGTGGTCTCCTTCCAGCTGGCGTACGTCGGCTATCCGCCCGCGCAGGCCGAGTGCGCGGCGCTGCTTCGGAAGGTGGGCGATGCGATCCTCGACGGCCTGAAGGGCGTGGCCGTACTCCAGGAGGCCGAGCAGTCCGCGTCCGTGCCCCCGCTCGGCGAGCAGGTGCTGCGAAAGATCAAGTGGGCCGTGCTGATCGAGCTCGCCTCCTGGTTCGTCGGCGCGGGGGAGCTGAAGGCGGCGGCCAGGGCCGTCGGCCTGACCGAGAAGACGGTGGCGATGCTGCGCATCCTGGGCGTGACCGGGAGGCTCAGGAACCTGCTCGAGGCCGATCTGATCGCCGTCCGGCTGACCAGGGTGGCCCGGGCGATGCGTCAAGGCAGCGCGGTGCTGCGCTCGCTGCGCAGCGACGCCGAGGTGCTGCGGCTGATCTCCGAACTGCCGGTGGCGGACGAACTGCGGCTGACCGAGGCGCTGGCGCGGGCTGAGGTGCACGAGGGCCACGCCCTGTCCGTCCTGGTGACGGACCGGGAGATCGGGGAGGCGGTCACCGAGGCCGTCGCCAAGGTCGAGGCGCTGCAGATCCTGGCCCGCAAGTCCGGCGGCCTGACCGAGGAACTGGGCGAGGTGTTCCGGCGGTTGGCCGGACCGGAGGGCTTCACCACCGACGAAGTCCGCACGCTGGTCAAGGAGTTGGCGCCCGATGAGGGGGCCCGACTGCTCGCCGTGCTGGAGCACATCGGACTGGAGCGGGTCGGTCCGCACTCGGCCGTCGGCGCCGAGTTCCTGACGCTGCTGGCGGCCGAGCCCCGTCGGATGAACGCCGTTCGGGAGTTCGGCCACCCGGTCCTGCTGGCGGTGTTCGACCGTGCCGCGGGCAAGGCGGAGACCTTCGACTCGTTGCTGGTGGAGTTGGCCCGGCTGAAGCTCAAGGCCCGCCAGGAGCACGCTCTCGCCAAGTACGTGGACCTCCTGGACCGGCTGACGGCGGGCGACGCCGAAGCCTGGGCCCTCCTCACCCACCGCGGCGTGGAGGCCGCGGAACTGGACACCGGTGCGCTGCTGCAGCGGATCAGCCGGCTGCGCCTGCGCTACCTGCGCCGGGCGAAGGACCCGCGTGTCTTGGAGAACCAGATCCGCGCGCTGCGCAGGCTCGCCCGGGACGACCGGGAGAAGGCGCTGGTGGAGCTGGAGAAGTTCGAGGCCCACCGCCCCGACCGGCCCGGCGCGCCCAGCATCGAACAGCAGGTGTCCGCCGACGTCGAGGAGGCCGGGAGGCGGGCGACGCAGGACGAGAAGCTGCTGCACCACGAGCCCGGGGAGGCGCCGCCGGAGGCGCCGGGCGTGCACGACGAAAAGCACCCGAAGGCCGGCCGGGACCGGGCCTCCTCGGACCTCGGCGACCGGCTGGAGGCGGCGGGCGAGCCCCGGCTGGAGGGCCACGAGCCGCACCACATAGCGCCGGACGCGGACCCGCGCGGCGAGCTTGCCCGGCAGATCCTGCGGGAGGCCGGCATTGACCCCCGTAACTCGCCGCTGAACGGCGTCTGGCTGCCGCGTACCTCGGCGGACGCGTCCATCGTCCCGGAGGCCCTGACTCGCCACCCCCTGGTGCACACTAACGCGTACTACCGGGAGCTGACCCTCCGGCTGTTGAAGGCCCGCCGCGAGGGCCGGGTCCACGAGGTGATCGCGGAGATCAAGTTCGAGCTGAAGAACGGCATACCGGTCGAGGACCTGGCCGGTGCCCGGCGCGGGGAGACGTTCGCGCAGTGGATGGAGTCGATCCGGGGCGAGGCCGGGTGGCTGACCGACGAGGAGTTCGACGAGGTGGTGGAGGCCACCCGCCGTGCCGCGCCCGACCCGCCGCCCGCCCCGCCCGTGGCACCGCCGGCCGCGCCCGGCCCTGGTCCCGCGCCCGGCCCGCAGCCGCCCCCCGAGGAGCCCCCGGCCCGTCAGCGCGTGGCACCCGAGGAGCCGGCCGGCCCACCGCCCGAGCAGCTGCCCGAGGAACTGCCCGAGGAACTGCCCGAGGAGCTTCCCCCGGCCCCCGCCCGGCGACGTCTGCGGCGCCCCGGTGACGACAGCGAAAGGTAGGCGCACACCATGGTCGCGGGTCGGAACGTCCCCGTACTGATCGGCGCGGTACCGCTGTTCACCGTCACCAGCCTGAGTCTGGACGAGGGCTACCAGGTGGCCCGGATCGCGGGCAGCCGGCTCGCCCAGCTGGTGTCCCCGACCACCCGGACGATCTCGGTCGAGGCGGTCCTGGTCGGCCGCACCCGGCTGCTCGTCAAGAAGAGCCTTGAGGCGCAGGCCCTCACCTCGCGGGTGCTGGCCGCGGCCACCGCGCCCGCGATGAGCCTGGCAGGGATCCCAGTGGTCTGCGGGATGACCGTCAGCCTCGACATGCAGATCACCAACCTGAGGTTCACCCAGTCCAACCAGAAGCGTGACGCCATCGACGTCTCCATCACCCTGGAACAGGTGCCCCGCTCCAGCGTGTCGGCGATCACTGGCGAGGCCCTGGACATGGCGCTGGCCGCCGGCATGGCCGCCGCCCCGAGTCTCAGCGGGAACATCTCGGTCGAACGCGAGCTCGGAGGCGCCCTGTGAACACCCCTCAGCTCCCTGCCGCCCTCGACTACCACCGGCTGCCCGTGGAACCCGACGAGGGCCTGCCGCAGGTGTTCAGCTGCCGGATCGGCGGCACCTCCTACGAGTTCGGCCTGTACGCCGCCATTGACACCGGCTCCGACGACCCGCTGGACACCCTCTACGACCTGGGCCCGGGCCCAGGCGCCCGTCCCCCGGACACACCCCCCGGCTACCTGGTGCTCCGGGTGGTCCGTCAGGGTCCCGGCGGGCCGCAGACCGTCCTGCTGCGCAAACTCGTCGCCGAGCCGGACCTCGTGCACCTCGCCGACCGGCTGGCCGTCCGCCTGCTGGAGGCCCGGGTGGCCCGCGGCAACCTCAACGGGCGGGGCCACTACGGCAGCAGCATCGTGATCGGGGTGGCGCAGCGATGGGCGTGATCATCTCCTACCTGGTGGAGTTCCCGGCGCTCGGCCTCAAGGTCTCCAACGACGCCTTGTCCGGCGGGCTGCTGCTGGACGCGGAAATCAGCGTCGGCTACGGCATCGGACTGCCCGGCGAGTTCGAGATCCACCTGGCGGACCTGCCGATGGCCGAGCACCGGAAGCTGGTCGCCGCGCTCGCCACGGCCGGCACCGGCTCCGAGGGCGGGGTGAAGGTGACGATCCGGCTCGGCTACCTGGACGCCCCCGGTGCCCGTCGCACGGTGGTGACCGGCCGGGTGGTCGGGCTCACCTCCTCGACGCGGTTCCCCCCGCTGGGCATCACGCTCAAGGGCTACGAGGAGGCCGCCTTCAAGCTGCTGGCCACCGTCGCCGTCAACCTGGAGAAGGACGTCACCCGGACCGCCCGGATCATGCTGCGCCACCTGACGCCCACCGGGGCGGCCGAGCGGGTCGCGGCGTCGGCCGGCGTCGAACTGACCGGCCGGCGCGACGAGGAGGACGAGCTCGACAGCATCAACGCCGAGGACCGGAACGCCTTCGGGCTGCTGCGGCGGCTCGCCGACAAGTACGGCGCCGAACTGCTGGTACAGGAGGGCGCGGTGCAGTTCGGCAAGGCCGTCAGCTACCCGCCGGAGAGCGGCCTGCCGGCGGTGCCCGACCCCGCCTCGGTGCTGGCCCTGCTCACCGCCGAGGACAGCCTGATCACGGTCAAGGGGATGAGCAGCGCCCGGCTGGCCGAGTTCCGCCCGGCCCACCTCGGCCCGGTCAGCGCTCTCGGGGTCGACAGCGACCTGCCGAAGGGCGACGTCTCCGCCTTCGACTTCACCGTGCTCGGCGTGCCCGACCTGCGGGCCGGGCAGCTGGTCACGGCCAGTGTCCAGGGCTACCAGAACCCGCTGCAGGGCTTCCGCATCGTGCAGCTCACCCACCGGCTGTCCCCGCGGACCGGCTACGTCTGCTCCGGCCGGGCGGCGGTCCTCAGCAAGGACGGCAACCGGCAGGCCACCGACCGGGTGCGCAGGGGCAGCCCGGCGGCCGTGGCCGACGCGATCGCCGGCCGGATCAGGGACGAGCTGGCGCTCGCGCCCTCCGTCGATGTCGGCCAGGTGCGTACCGGCGACCCGGCCGCCCGCACGGTGAGCCTCGACTACGGGCAGGACTGCGGCGACCGGGCGGTCTCGCCCAGTGTCGACCTGCCTGTCCCCGGCGAGGACCGGTTCCTGCCGGACAAGCCGCTCGCGGCTCCGTTCGCCTGGCACCGGGTGGGCCTGTCAGTCCCCGTCTACGCGGGCATGCGAGCGCTGCTCAACGACGTCCGGGCGGACCGCGACGACACGGTGGTGACGGGTTTCCTGTGGGCGAACGACAGCGTGGGGCGGATGGACCGGCCGCGGGCCGAGGACGGCGACTGGTGGCTCTGCCTGCCCACCGAACTCTCCGCCGGAGACAGCCCGCGCCCCACCGGCAAGGGCGTCAACGACCTCACCGCCGCCGACGGCCGCCGGGTGGTCGAGGCGGTCGGGCTGAAGATCTCCGTCGGCAAGGACGCCTGCTCCCCGGTGGGAGCGCGCCCCACCGAGGGCACCGCGGACGAGTTCCTGCTGACCCACAAGTCCGGTACCGGCGTGCGGATCGACGCGGACGGCAATGTCACGGTGGCGGCCGACGGCGGCCAGGTCACCGTATCGGCGGATGGCGCCGAGGTGAGCCTCGGGGACAAGAAAGTGACCGTGTCGGCCGGCGGCGTGACGCTGACGGTCGGAGAGGGAAAGGTGGCGATCAGCTGATGCCACTCGTACTGATCGAAGGCGCCGTGATCGGCTGCCCGCACGGCGGGCAGTGCAAGCTCACGGGCGGCAACCCCAACGCCACCGTCAAGGGCCAGGGTGTGCTCACGGCGGGCAAGGAAGGCGGATTCACCTTCGGCTCGGCCGCCACCCCGGTGCCCGGCATGGTCTCGCCCTGCTCGGCGGTCACCCCCGCCGGTGCGCCCCAGCCGTGCGTCACCACACCGACCGTGCCGGGGGGCCTGGCCGTCAGCCTGACCGTCGGCGGGCAGCCCGTCCTGCTGGCGACCGCGAGCGGCATCACCGCCAGCGGCGCCGGGCCGGGCACCTGGCAGGTCGTCTCTCCGGGCCAGACGATCCTGGAGGCCTCCTGATGACCGACACCTTCGCCCCGGGCGCGCCCGCCCTCGGGCCGCCCAGCCCCGCTGCCGGGGCACCTGCCCTGGGCCGCAGCCTCGCCGTCGACGACGGAGACCTCGTCATCGACCGCGTCACCCACGGGCCCGCAGAGGTCGAGGGGTTCCCGGCCCTCGTCCAGGCCCTTGTCCTGACCGTCCGGACCCAGCTCGGCAGCGACCTCCTCAACAGCGGCTTCGGATTCGACCGGCTCGCCATCGGCCGCTACGCCGAAGGCGTCGCTGCCCGCAAGGAGCACATCCGGATGGAGTTGGTCCGTTGCCTCGACACCGACCGCCGGGTCACCGGCGTCCGGGAGGTCTTCTTCGAGGACGACTCGCGCTTCGCCGAACCCGTCCCCGAGCGGGTGACGGCCGGCGGCACAGCCGACACCGCGCGCACCGGCCGCGGCTACACCGTCTGCGCCGTGGTGGACACCGTCGCCGGCTCGGCGCTGACGCTCGAAACGGGAGGACGCCTTGAGTGACCAAGACCAGTACGGCGTGACCCCGGACGGCTTCGTGCTCAAGGGGCTCGACCGGATCGTCGCCGACCAGCAGGCCCGCGCCCGCGCCATGTTCGGCAGCGACGTCGACCTCGGCTCCGGCAGCGCCCTGCGCAAGGTGCTCGACGCTGCCGCGGTGCACGTCCACGAACTGTGGCGTGCCCTGGAGAACCAGTACTACGCCAACTTTGCCACCACCGCCCAGGGCGCGGGCCTCGACCTGCTAGGCACCGATCTCGGACTGGAACGTCAGTTCCTGCCTGCCACCGGAGACGTCACCCTCACCCTCACCGGCGCCGACTCGCAACACCGCTTCACCCTGCCGCAAGGGACCGTCGTCGAGACCCCCGACCCGCCGCACATCAGCCTGCGGACCACCGCACCCGCCACGCTCACGGCCGGCGCCCCGCCGCTGTCCGTCGGCGTCCGGGCCGTCCGGCGCGGCCCGGCCAGCAACCTCCCGGCGGGCCAGGGGCTCCGGCTGGAGCCCAACTGGGCCAGATTCCACCTCAATCTGGGACCGGCCACCGTCACCGTCGTGACGCCCGCCCCCGTCACCGGAGGCGAACTGCTGGAACCCGACGACACCTACCGCGCCCGGCTGCTCGGAGTCCCCCGCACCCTGTGGACCAAGGACGCGCTCCTTGCTCGGATCCTCGACGTCCCCGGCGTCCGGGACACCGCCGTCTTCGACCCGCTCGGCGGTGTCGACACCTCCCACGGCGACTTCCACACCTACCGCTTCGGCCAGCACACCTTCACCGCCGGGCGCCGCACCGGCTCCCCCTACTTCTTCGACATCGTCGTCGCCGTCGAACCCGGCTGGCCCTGGCGCCAGGGCGAGAGTTCCGTCCCGCCCGTGTACGAGGGCGTGCTGGACGTCGTCCGGCAGTGGCGGCCCGTGTCCGTTTTCCCCGATGTCAAACCCGCCGACCAAGTCGACGTCGGCATCCGCGGCACCCTGGTCGTCCAGGCCGGCCACGACCCCGAGGCCATCCGCGGCGAGATCCTCACCGCCGTCCAGGCCGGGGTGGACCGGCTGCGCCTCGGGCGAGGCGTGCTCCACTCCGACATCGTGCTCACCGCACGGTCCGTCGCCGGCGTGGTCGACGTGCAGAACCTCCGGCTGCGCCGCGGCGCACCCGCCTTCGGCGATGTCGGCCTGGGCAACGCCGTATTCGGCAGCGCGGCAGAGCTGTCGGTGGGCGAGAACCTGACCCTCGCCGCCGAGGAGATCGCCCGCTTCGCGCTCGACAGCCCACTGATCGACCTCCAGGTGGCCGGGCCATGAGCAGCGACTTCTTCGACGTGCTGCGCGGCGGCCTCACCCCCGTCTACGACCGGGGCATGGAACGCGTCACCCTCCCGCTGCGCTCCGACGGCAGTGGCGGACTGCGGCCCGCCGACGACGGCTTCCGGGCCTACCGGGACCGCTGGGGCCGCGCCCCCGACGCCCCCCGCTACCTGCTCGCTCCCACCCGGGACACCGCCGAACCGCTCACTGTCCGTGTCGCCTTCCGGCGCAGGATCGGGAGCCCCGAGGAGGAAACCGAGGTCCGGTTTCCGGCCGGCTGGCCCGGCGGCGACACCGTCGCCGTTGAACTGCCAGGCCGCGCGGACGAGTTCACCGACGAACTGCGGATCACCGCACTGCGCCCGCGTCCCCCCGCGCCCCGCGCGGCCGACGACTGGCAGCTCACCGCGCTGCTCGGCAACCTCGCCAAACTGCTCTGGGTGATCGGCCGGGACTACCAGGACTTCACCCGGCAGCTCACCGACGTCGCCGCCCAGCGCAACGCCACCACCGCCCGAGGCGCCGGCCTCGACCTGCTCGGCGAGGACCTCGGTGCGCCGCGGTTCCCGGCCCGGCCGTACTCCTGGGACGCCGACACCGTCGCCCTCTACCACCTCGACGACACCCCGCCCGACGGGACGACGACCACGCCGAACGTGGCCGACATCGGTGCCCGGTTCGGTGCTCCCGACCACCACGGGGTCAACCACGGCGCCGAACCGGGCCGCACCGGCCGGTTCTCGTTCGCATTCGGCTTCACCGCGCCGAACAGCAGCATCACCGTCTCCGACCACTCCGACTTCGCGGTCGCCCCCGGCGCCGACCTCACCGCCGAGGCCGTCGTCCGCCCCGACCGCACCACCACCGGCACCGGCGCCGTCCTCACCAAACGGGCGGGGCTCGATGACGACACCGCCCCCGGCTGGTCCTTGGCCATCGGCACCTTCCGCGGCATCGACCACAACCTGCGGCTCTCCCTCGGAGACGGCAGCGCCCGCATCCGGCTCTTCGCGGACCGGGACCTCGGCGACGGCCGCTTCCACCACCTCGCCGCGGTAGTCCGCCGCACCCCGGACGGCACCGCCGTTGGCCTCCACCTCGACGGTACCCAGGTCGCCCGGGCCGTGCTGCCCGGGCTGGGTGCCCTCACCAGCCCCGAGCCGCTCGTGATCGGCCACGGCCAGGAGACCGGCCCCGACGGGCCCGACCCCGCCCAATACCACGGCCTGGTCGAGGAGGTCCGGATCTCCCGCACCGCCCGCACCTCCTTCGACCCGGTCACCGGAGAGGGCGACGACCACTACCGGCGGCGGCTGCACATCTTCCAGCGCTGGCTGGTGCCCACCCCCGACGCACTTCAGGACGTGCTCAACCGCACCGCCGGCCGCGTCAGCGGCGACAACACGCCGGAAACCGGCCCCGGCTCGTTCGAGATCGATGAGACCACCGGCCGGATCGCCACCGGCTCGCTCGACCTGCGGGTCCTCCCGCCGCCGCTCACCACCGGCCAGTGCATCGCCGCCGACGGCGACCGGCTGCGCACCGAGGCGCAGGCCGTCGGCACCGCGGCCGGCGAACCCGACTTCGACCCCGGGTGGCTCTGCCACCACCCGGGCGCCGACGGGCTCGCCTTCGCCGACGACCGCTGCCGTCTGATGCAACTCGGCGTCCGCCAGGCGCTCGACACCCTGCTCACCCGGCTCGGCGCGCAGCCCCTCCCACCCCGAACCCTCACCGTCGTGCGGGCCTACGACCCCACCGCCACCGACCTGTTCTCGGTCGGCCGGGCCCTGTTGCTGCGCCTCGACGGACCGGGCGGCCCGGCCGGCCCCGGCCCGACTGCGGAGCTTGGGGTCCAGGCGCACGCCGCCGGCTTCGGCTGGGTCTGCCACACCGCCGACGGCCTGCTCCGCGTCGTCCAGCCGCCGACCGACACTTTCGCGATCACCCTTCGGCCCGACGTGCCGCCCGTTCGCGGCACCGACACCACGGCCGGCCGCCCCGCCGCCCTCGGCCTTGACCCCGACCCCGGCACGCTCACCGAAGTTGAGGTCCGCTGGTCCGTGACCCGTGGCGGACCGGGCTCCGCCACGGTGGTGCCCGGCGGCTCCGGCGAGGCCGCCGCCCTGCTCGCCGCCACTGCCGGGGACGTCACCGTCACCGTCGAGGTCAGTCGCGCCGGACACACCCGAAGCGGCCGCCGGACGGTCCGCATCGGTCTGCCGGACACCGCACTCGGCGCCACCGGATCCGTCGGCCGGGACGGCTGGCTGGGGGCCACCGAGGCCCAGGCGGCCGGCCCGCCCGCCGACGACTTTGACCCCACCTACCTCCAACTGCGCACCGACGATGTGCGCACCGAGGCCCGCGCGGTGGTCTTCGGACCGGACCTGGCCGCGCGCCGGATGCAGCCGGCCGCCGGCGCCGCGCTGGAGCGGCTGCTCGACGTGCTGGGCCCGGCCGTCGGCAAACTCCACGTGCTCAGCGCCTTCGACCAGGCCGACCACGGCCTGGCCGGGCAGGGCCGGGTGCTGGTGCTAGCCCACGACACCCTGTCCGCACCCGCTCTTGCCGCCCGCGCCTTTGCAGCCGGCCTCGACCACATCGCACTCCAGGCCCCGGCCGCAGCAGGCGCCCCAGCCACCGTGCGGGTCGCGGTCGCGGCGGGCGAACACCTGCGGGCGGAGGTAGCTGGCGCCGACGTGGCCCCTTCTGGGGCCGACGGGAACAACGCGACCGAGGTCCGGGTGGACGGGACCGTCACCGTCACCGTCATCCCGCGCACCGTGCCGGTCGCCGCCTGCCTGTCCTCCGACGGCGCCCGGCTCTTCCTGGCCGACTCGGGCCGGCACCGGGTGCTGGCACTCCGGCTGGCGGCCCCCACGGCCACCGCCCTGCCTGTCCCGGCCCTCGCCGCCGCCCGACAGGTGGACCCGCTGCCCGGCGCGCTCGCCTTCGCGGCCGACCGGCTGTTCGTAGCCCACCGAGGCGTCGGCATGCTGGCCGTTCTCGACCCGGCAACCCTGGGGCCCGCCATCCCGCCCATCGCGCTGCCGGGCCCGGCGGCCCTGGCCACCGACAACACCAGGCTCTTCGTCGCCTGCGCCGGCGACCACACCCTGCGCGCGTTCGACCCGCGAACCCTGCAACCGAACGGCAGTGTCAATCTACCTGCCACACCCACCGCGATCGTCTCCGCTCCGAACAGCCCGCTGCTCGCCGTCCTGCTGGAGGACGGCGGGTTCTGCCTGGTGATCCGGGCCGCCTTCCAGCTCCAGGGCGGCGTCATCGGCGCGGGCACCCCGGCGCTCTGCGCGGCTTTCGCCCCGGACGGCACCAAGCTGTATGTGGGCACCGGCCCCGCCACGCCCGGAGCCGGGAGCGCTTCCGTCCAGGTCTACCCGACCGGCGGCACCACAGCGATCGCCACCGTCGGCGGCCTCCCGTCCGGCACAGTTCCGGTCACGATGTGCGCCGCCACTGACCGACGGCAACTGTACGTCGCCACCGCCGGATCGGAGACGGTCGCCGGGCGTGTCCACGTCCTCGACCCGGCCGCCGGCACGCTGCTGCCGACGGCCTTCAGCCCGGGCGGCGACTGCCGAGTGCTGGCCGCCTCCCCGGCCGGCGCGGCGTACCGGCCCTGCCTGCTGGCCGCGGTGGAGTCAGCCGGTACGCTGCTGCTCGCCGATCAGACCCCCCTCGCGGGGGACCCGCCGCTGCCGCCGCTGCTGTCGTTCCGTCAGGTCCTGGCCTTGGAACCCGACGCACAACTCACCTGGTCCGCGGCCCCGGCGGGTCCCGGCCGGGCCGAACCGTACTCGCCCGGCAGCCCCGTCACCCAGGTCACCGGCCTGGCCCCGGGCGTGGTGCGTCTGCGCGCCGACTACCTCCGGGGCAGCCCGGTGCTGCCCTACCAGTGCGAAGTGCGGCTACGTGCCGACCTCGACACCCGGCCCGAGGTCGTGGTCAGTAAGGACCAGTACGACCTGGTGCTCAACATCCTCAACTGGTTTCAGCCCATCGGCGTGGAGTTCCGGACCGGACGGCTCCGCGGTCATGTGCGCGAACTCGACAACGCGGAGCCGGGGTTGCCGCCCGCGTACACCTTCCCGGCCTACCGGGCCGGAGACCAGCGCCGGCCTACCCGTTTCGCCCGCCCTGGACGGGACGACGACCCGGGCGCCAACGGCGGTGCCGCCGGCCACGACCAAGGACGATGACCATGATCCCTCCCTATGCGCCCAAGTTCACCCATACCGACTGGATCGACAACGAGGACCGGGTCCAGGCGGGCGGCGAGAACGGATTCAACCTCCGCTTCCACAAGCTGGAGGCAGAGTTCGCCACCCTGGCCGACGAGCACCTCAACCCGCTGATCCAGTCACTGGCCCGGGCGGATTCCTTCCTCTCGCTGGTTCCGATCCTCACCCCGACCCGGGTGCCCGATACCGGTACACAGCCCCCGCTGCCCTGGTTGGTGGGCACCGACGTGGCGCAGAAAGCACCGGGGGCCGCGGAGGCACACGGGATCATGAACGTTGTCCTGCCGGAGGGTGTCGAGCTCAAGTCGTTCCAGGTGTTCGGCACCAAACCGAACGACGGCAGCACCATCACGGTGACCCTGCGCCGCAAAGACTTCTCGGGCGCCGGGGCGGAAGACCTCTGCAGGGTCACGGTGCTGAACACGCCGGCCAATCCGCTGACTCCGGCGAAAGTAACCAACAAGACACATCGGTACTTCATCACGGCGGACCTCAGCGCGGCACCGACCGCTGCCGGTGCGGACTCGGTCAAGCTGTCCTGCTTCCAGATCTCCTACCAGTGATCGCCCGTCAACCACCGAGAAGAGGTACCGAGATGTCACTCGGACCGCCGCAGACACAGGGAGGAAGCCCCAGCACCTTCGACCCGGGGCAGGAGACTCCGCCGCTCAACTTCGGTGTGCACGGGGACAATGGGGAAGGAGCGGGGGTCATCGGTAGCAGCAGCAGTCCGGCCACCACCAGTTTGGGCCCCGACGACGCGATCGACAGCGGAGCGGGCGTCCTGGGCGTCAACATCGCCGCGCAGGGCATCGGCGTCCACGGCTTCTGCCGCCGGGGCATCGGGGTCCTGGGGAAGGGCGGTGCAGGCGCCCCCGGCGTGCTGGGCCAGGCGACCGTCGGCCCGGGGCTGGTCGGCGTGAGCGCAGACGGGCCCGGTGTGTCGGGCAGCAGTCGTCAGGGGGTGGGCGTCCGGGGGATGGGTGTCGGTCCCGCCGCAGGTGTGTCCGGGACCGCGGAAAGCGGCCCTGGGCTGCTGGGCACGAGCCTTCAGGGGGTCGGTGTCTCCGGTGCGGGTGGTGGCTCCAGCGCCGGCGTGACCGGTACCGGAACCGACGGTCCGGGCGTGCTCGGCACCAGTATCAGCGGTCCCGGCGTTAGGGCTGTCAGTCAACAGGGGCACGCGGTGTCGGCGAGCAGCGTCACCAGTGCCGCAGTCAGTGGCTTCTGCACTGACCACGACGGCGTCAGTGGCCAAAGCGAGAACGGCGTCGGAGTCCGAGCTCGCGGCGCCACGGCACTCGTCGCGTTGGGCAACGACGTCGGCGCGATTATCGAGGGCAATGTCGTCATCACCGGAAGCCTGAGCAAGGGGGGTAGCGGGTTCCGGATCGATCACCCCTTGGATCCGGAGAACCGTGTTCTCTCCCACGCCTCGGTGGAGTCGCCGGAGATGAAGAACGTCTACGACGGTGTCGTGGTCTTGGGCGCCGTAGGGCAGGCGACGGTGGGTCTGCCGGAATGGTTCGAGGCGCTCAACGAGTCCTTCCGGTACCAGCTGACGCCGGTGGGCGCGGCGGCGCCCGGATTGCATGTGAGCCGGAAACTTGCCGGCAGCAGCTTCTCGATCGCGGGCGGTGACGCGGGCCTTGAGGTGTGCTGGCAGGTCACCGGGGTCCGCTGTGACGCCTGGGCCCGGGCCAACCCGATCGGCGGGGAGGAGGACAAGACGCCGGACGAGCGCGGCCTCTTCCTGTATCCGCAGGCTCACGGGGAGCCACCCGAGCGAGCGATCGCCGCAGCCCGTGACCGGGAGCTGTTGGTGAAAAGGACGGAGGGCGGACAGCAGGACTGAGTGCGGGTGAGCGAGAAGGGAAAGAGCGATGTCCATCAAACCGCCTGAATCGCAGGATGTTCCGAGTGGTTTCGATCCGGGGCAGGAGGATCCGCCGCTCAAGTTCGGGGTGTGGGGCGACAGTGGCGTCGGGCCGGGAGTCATCGGCAGTAGCGCGCAGGCTGTCGAGATGGGCCCGCAGGGCCCGGCCGAGGGAGGGGCGGGCGTACTCGGCCTGAGCAGCGTGGAGGGCGGCGTCGGAGTGCGAGGCCTCGGCAGCCGGGGCACCGGCATCTCCGGCCAGGGCGGGGGCGACCATCCAGGTATCGCGGGTGAGGCGGCTGCTGGCCCGGGCGTGGTGGGTGCCAGCGGCCAGGGCCCGGGCGTCGCGGGTGTCAGCAGCGAGAGCACGGGCGTTTCGGGCACCAGCACCCAGGGCACCGGGGTGACCGGCGTCGGTGGGGGAGCCAACCCGGGAGTGGCCGGTACCGGGACCGCCGGTCCCGGCGTGGCCGGCACCAGCACCCAGGGTGCCGGGGTGTCCGGCATCAGCACGACCGGTGCCGGCGTGGCGGGCCACAGCGTCCAGGGCACCGGGGTGACCGCCACCAGCCAGGGCGGGAGCGCGGTGGAGGCCACCAGCGCCAGCGGGGCCGCGGTGAAGGCGTTCAGCAACACCGGAACCGCTGTCACCGCGCGCAGCGGGCGTAGCCCGTTCATCTGGCCGCTCGGCCTGGACGGTATCCAGGGCGGCCTCCTGCCGGGCGAGGCGCCCAGGGACAGCACCTCGGCGCCGGCCGTCGACGGTTACGGCGTATTCGGGGCCGGCGTGGTGGGTTCCAGCTTCTCGGCGGAGGGGGTCATCGCCAGCGGAAGAGTGGGAATCGTGGCCAGCGGGCGACCCGTGGCGGGCCAGTTCAACGGCGACGTCCAGGTGACGGGGACGCTGACAAAGGGCGGCGGCGGCTTCCGGATTGACCACCCGCTCGACCCGGAGAACCGCTTCCTGGCCCATTCGTTCGTCGAGTCGCCCGAGCGTAAGAACGTCTATGACGGCACGGTCACGCTTGACGGGGAGGGCCGGGCGACGATCGAACTGCCGGAATGGTTCGAGGCGTTGAACGAGGACTACCGCTACCAGCTCACCGCGCTGGGTGCGCCGGCGCCGGAGCTGCACATCAGTCGGGAGGTCACTGACCACACCTTCGCGGTGGCGGGTGGTGGCCCGGGGCAGCGGGTGAGCTGGCAGGTGACCGGCGTCCGGGCAGATGTGTGGGCGCTGGGCCATCCGCTGGCCACCGAGGAGGAAAAGGCCCCCGTCGAGCGCGGCTACTTCCTGCACCCCGGGGAGCACGGGGAGCCACCCGAACGAGGAATCGCCGCGACCCCAAGCCCGGGGCCGTGAACGCAGTGATCCGCATGATGAGTTGGAGGTGAGGACGGTGCCGGTCAAACCGCCAGAGTCGCAGGATGGGCCCAGTGGGTTCGACCCTGGGCAGGAGAGTCCGCCGATCAGGTTCGGAGTGTTCGGGGACAGCAATGTCGGTCCGGGGGTGGTGGGGTGCAGCGGCGTGCCGGCCGGAGACGGCGAGATCCAGAGCGGGGTGGGCGTGCTGGGCCTGAACATCGCGGCGCAGGGCATCGGGGTGCACGGACACTGCCGTCAGGGAACCGGTGTCTCCGGGAAGGGCGGCGGCGCGGGCGCCGGTGTCGCGGGGGAGGCGGGCCAGGGCCCGGGGGTGTCCGGCCGGAGCTTCGAGGGCACCGGAGTGTCGGGCGCCAGCGTTGGCGGCGCCGGAGTCGCAGGGGAAAGCGCCCAGGGCGTGGGAGTGAGAGGTACGAGTGCCAGTGACGCCGACGGTGTCGCCGGTACCAGCGCCCAGGGCGTCGGCGTGAGTGGGGCGAGCAGGGGATCGGATGCCGGTGTCTTCGGTACGAGTGCCCAGGGCGTCGGCGTCTCCGGGACGGGTGGCCCTAATGGCGCGGGCGTGGCCGGGATGGGGGTCAACGCAGCTGGGGTGTTCGGCCAGAGCCAGCTGGGCGCGGGCGTGGCCGGTACCGGCTTGCGGGGCGCCGGCGTACTGGGGCAGGGGCTCGGAGCGGGCCCCGCGGTGCTCGGCAACGCCGATGGCGGGCCGGGGGTGGTGGGGCAGAGCAGCCAGAACGTCGGAGTGTCCGGCACCGGCGGCGAGGGCAACCCCGGTGTGCTGGGCACGGGCAGTGACGGCAGCGCCGGCGTGCAGGGCACGGCGGAAGCCGGGGACGGGGTGGCGGGCTCCTCGACCGGCGGGAGCGGGGTATCCGGATCGTCGGACACCGAGCCGGGGGTGTTGGGGGTCAGCCGGGAGGGCCCCGGGGTGTCCGGAAAGGGCGGCCGCGGCAGCGGAGTGCTGGGCGAGATGGAGAACGGGACCGGAGTACGGGGCGCGGTGACCAGCGGGACCGGGGTGGAGGGGACCAGTGGCCAGGGCACCGGGGTCTCCGGATCGGGCACCGGCACCGGGGTGCTCGGATTCGGTTCGACTGGTGTGGGCGTCTTCGCCACCGGCCGCACGGGGTTGATCGCCAACGGGGCGGACCACGCCGCCCTCTTCGAGGGCGATGTCGACGTGAGTGGCACCCTGCACAAGATCGCTGGCGGATTCCGGATCGATCACCCGCTGGACCCGGAGAACCGGTTCCTCTCGCACTCCTTCGTGGAGTCGCCCGAGCGCAAGAACGTCTACGACGGCACGGTGACCCTGGACGGCCGGGGGGAGACGACCGTCACCTTGCCGGACTGGTTCGCCGCGCTGAACAGCAAGCTCTGCTACCAGCTGACGCCGCTGGACGGCCCTGCCCCGGACCTGCACGTTGTGCGCGATCCCGGCGACGGCTTCACCATCCGTGGCGGCGTGCCGGGGGCGGAGGTGTGCTGGCAGGTCACCGGTGTCCGCACGGACGCCTGGGCGCGGGCCCATCCGTTCGTCCAGGAGGAGGACAAGGTGCCCGAGGAGCGCGGCTACTTCCTCGCTCCGGAGGCTCACGGCGCGCCGCCGGAACGGGCGCTGATGGCGCTCCGCCGCCCGGAGTTGCCATCAGGGGCGGCGACAGCGCCGGGGGCGACGACAAGCAGGTCGGAGAAATCCGATGGTGGAGACGGGAGTTGACGATGCCGATCAAACCGCCTGAATCGCAGGATGTTCCGAGTGGTTTCGATCCGGGGCAGGAGGATCCGCCGCTCAAGTTCGGGGTGTGGGGCGACAGTGGCGTCGGGCCGGGAGTCATCGGCAGT
Organism: Streptomyces sp. DF42; assembly: GCF_058267695.1. Lineage (NCBI taxonomy): Bacteria > Bacillati > Actinomycetota > Actinomycetes > Kitasatosporales > Streptomycetaceae > Streptomyces > Streptomyces sp. DF42. Next base: position 9,675,832 of record NZ_CM177859.1, read on the forward strand.
AGCGCGCAGGCTGTCGAGATGGGCCCGCAGGGCCCGGCCGAGGGAGGGGCGGGCGTACTCGGCCTGAGCAGCGTGGAGGGCGGCGTCGGAGTGCGAGGCCTCGGCAGCCGGGGCACCGGCATCTCCGGCCAGGGCGGGGGCGGCGGCGTGGGCGTGTCGGGTACGGCCGACCGGGGACCGGGCGTCTTCGGGAGGAGCGTGCAGGGGCCTGGGGTCCAGGGGCAGGGCGGGGAATTGTCTGCCGGGGTGTCCGGTACGGGCATGGCTGGTCCAGGTGTGGCGGGTCAGAGTGCCCAGGGGCCGGGGGTGTCCGGCACGAGCACGGAGGCGCCCGGTGTGCAGGGCCAAGGCGGGGAGTCGTCGCCTGGCGTGGCGGGCACGGGCCTCGCCGGGCCCGGGGTGGACGGCCAGAGCACCATGGGGCCCGGGCTGATGGGCACGAGCAGGCAGAGCGTCGGTGTGCAGGGGAACGGCGGTCCTGGCGCGGCCGGAGTGCAGGGGACCAGCGATGAATCTCCTGATGCTGAAGGGTCGGTCGCCATCGGCGTCGGTGTCGTCGGAAGTGTCATCGAGGGTGACGGTGTGGAGGGGTTCTCCACCAACGGCCGCGGGGTGACGGGCTTCTGCCGGGAGGGGGTGGGTGTCGTCGGGAGCAGCGACACACGTGTCGGGGTGTGGGGCGAGAGCGGAGACCAGGCAACCGAGCTCGGCCTCCAAATTGATTTTGGGGGCATAGGCGTGGTCGCGGTGGGGGACGTCGGCCTGGTTGCCAGCGGGGTCTCCAAGGCGGCCGAGTTCACCGGCGACGTGACCGTCTCAGGCACCATCAACAAGTCGGCCTGCAGCTTCCGCATTGACCACCCCCTCGACCCGGAGAACCGCGTTCTCTCGCACTGTTCCGTCGAGTCGTCGGAGCGCAAGAACGTCTACGACGGCACGGTGACGCTTGATGCGCAGGGTCGGGCAACGGTCGAACTGCCGGATTGGTTAGAGGCGTTGAACGAGGACTTCCGCTATCAGCTCACGGCGCTCGGTGCACCGGCGCCGGAGCTGCACATCAGTCGTGAGGTCAGTGACCACAGCTTCGCGGTGGCAGGCGGCCGCCCGGGGCAGCGGGTGAGCTGGCTGGTGACCGGTGTCCGGGCGGATGCGTGGGCGCGAGGTCACCCACTGGTCATCGAGGAAGAGAAGTCGCCTGCGGAACAGGGCTTCTTCCTGCATCCCGGGGAGCATGGGAGCCACCCGAACGATGGGTGAGGTTCGGTCGTGCTGCCACGGGAATGTTCGGCATCGCGTGTCACTGATGGAAGACACCTGGGTACTGGTCAGTTGGTGCTGCAGGCGGCCGATCATGATGTCAGCGGTCCGAATCTTGCGGTGACATGAAGCCGCCTTAGGGGCAATGCTGTTGCTTTACGGGTCTGCGGGTTGGGTTCGTAGGATGCGGACTGCTCGAGTGCCGGTGTGGGTGGGCTGGGGCCAGGTGTGGTGTTCGGCCCGTTTGAGCCGGTAGTTGGACAGACGGCGTTGTCTATCGGTTGTCCGCGCTTGCTTCGGTGGCGTCGGCCGAGGTTGCTTCGGATTTGGTGTGGAGGACTTCGCGGGCCTGTTCGGCGGCGCGGGTGATGCTTTCGCTGATGAAGTCGAGGAAGCGGGCGATGTTCTCCAGGCGGGTGGCTGCGGGGGTACGGGGGCCCAGGACGGCAACGCCCTGACGTGCGGTTTCGACGAGTTGGTCGTTGGCTCGGGCGCTGGCGATCGTCGCCTGGTAGAAGAGCTCGTCGTCGACGACGTAGCGGTCGCGGCGGCGTTCGTCGCGTTCTCGGCGCACCAGGCTCTGGCTCTCCAGGAAAGCGATCGCCTTGGAGATGGACGCCGGGCTGACCTGGAGGCGCTGAGCGAGCTGGGACGCGGTGAGGCTGCCCGCGTCGGTGGTGAACAGGCAGGTCAGCAAACGGGCTGCCATCTTGGGCAGTCCCGAGGCCATGAGGACGGTGGTGAGTGTCTCCTCGTACTGCGCCACGGCCTCGGCGTCACGTCCGTGTGGCTGGGGAAGTGACTGCGCCTCCCGGGAGGAGGCGGGCCTGCGCCGGTGTGCGCGGTGTTCGGTGGCGCGGTGGGCCAGGTCGGCACGGTAGGCGGTGGGGCCGCCGTTGCGCATCACCTCACGCGTGATCGTCGAGGTCGGACGCTCCAGGCGCCGGGCGATTTCGGCGTAGGGGAGGCTGTCGGCCAGCCCCAGCGCGATCTGCTGGCGTTCCTGCTGGGTGAGCCTGCCTCCCGGCATCGCGATCTCCCTCGGTGATTCTTCGTGGCGGTCCCTGATCCCGCTCACTATAGCGTTCACCTCCCAGTCATTGCAATAATCGGTTCGATGAGCGTTGCATTACTGCCAGGATCGTTGCAACGATTAGAGGCCTGTGAGCTGCATGGATACGGATTGTGTGCAACGAAGTTGTTGCCGGAATATGGAAAGCAACGTAGCGTTTCTGGTGTCGGAAAACATGACCGAGTATAGGAGAGCAAGATGCAGAAGTTCGACACCCCCGCGCCCATCTCCGCCGTCCTGGACATCCCCGCCGGACGCATCCAGTTCATTGCCGCCGACCGCGCAGACACCACCGTCGAGGTCCTGCCCGCCAATCCCTCCGAGAGCCGTGACGTCCAGGCCGCCGAGCAGACCACGGTCGCCTACGCCGACGGCGTCCTGCGGATTCACACTCCCGAGTTCAAGAGCCAGCTCTTCGGCCCCTCCGGATCCCTGGAGGTCTCCGTTCAGCTGCCCGCGGGCTCCCGTATCGAGGCCAGGGCGGGCAGCTGTGAGCTCCGCGGCGTCGGCCGCCTGGGCGAAGTCGCCTTCGACGGCGCGTACCGCCGGATCAAGATCGACGAGGCCGCGAGCGTGCGCCTCACCGCGGTCGACGGCGACGTCGAGGTCGGCCGCCTGGGCGGCCCCGCGGAGATCAGCACCGTGCGGGGCGACATCCGGATCACCGAGGCCGTGCGCGGCGCGGTCGTGCTGACCACCCAGTCCGGCGACATCACGGTCGGCGCCGCCGCGGGCGTCTCGGCCGCGCTGGCTGCCGACACCGACTACGGCCGGATCAGCAACGCCTTCAAGAACGATGGCTCCGTCGAACTCGACATCCGCGCCACGACGTCCCGCGGCGACATCACCGCCCGCAGCCTCTGAACGAGCAGGACCAGGACAGGACCGTCCGGCCGGGCCCACTGCGGTCGAGATCCTGTCGGTCGTCGCCGAGGGCGCGGCCCTCCGTCCCCGGCGGCCTTCGATCCAGATGCAGGGCCCTGCCTTGAGAAGTCGTACGCCACGCCTCACGCGATCAGGTGGAACACATCTGTTTGATATCGGGCAGGCAGTGGCGTCAGCGGCCAGGCCCAGGATCCGGATGCACGGCGGAGGCGATACCAGCGCGCGCCGCTTCCAGCTGGGCGGCGAAGGCGATGCCGAGGAAGAGGGCGACACCGGTGACGTTGGCCCACAGCAGCAGGGCGACGAACGCGGTCAAAGGTCCGTAGACGGCCCCGAAAGCGGTGCTCTTGCCGACGTACAGCGCCAGCAGCCAGGTGGCCGAGACCCACAGGAGGAGGTGGACCGCGCTGCCGAAGGCGAGCCAGGTGTAGCCCGGCTGCCTGCGGCGCGGCGACCACCGGAAGATCACGGCGGAGGCGATCCACGCGAGCGCCAGCCCCACCGGGATCTTGAGCGCGCCCCACCAGCGGTCCGCGCCGCCGGGTGAACCCAGCGTCGAAGCGACGGCGTCACCGACCGCCTCGCCGGCCACGAGCACCACGAAGCCGAGCACCATCGGCAGGCCGGCCGCCATCGAAAGCAGCACGGCACGGCCGTACTTGTGGGCGAAGGGGCGGTCGCGCTCGATGCCGTAGATGCGGTTGGCGCCCCGTTCGATCTGACCCATCGCCGAGGCGAGGTTGAGCACGGCGAAGGCGAGACCGAGCCACAGCGCGAGGGTGCTCCAGACATCGCCGTGAGCGCTGCGCCGGGACCTTGCGAACGCCTCCGCGAGCACCCCGTCACCGGCACCGGGCACGACGTCGCTGAAGACCCGTTCGACGATCCGGCCCACCGCGTCGGTGTGCACGGACGTGGCCACGCCGACCAGCGCCAGGGTCAGCGGCACCAGGCCCACCACGATCTGGAATCCCAGAGCCCGTGCGTGGGAGAAGCCGTCGGCGTACCGGAACCGGGCGAAGGAGTCGACGAGCAGCCGTACCCTGCCGTACCGCCGCAGCGCGGCCAGAGCCTCGTCTCCCGAGAGCTCTTCCCCGATCATGTCCCTGGTCTGCGGGACGTGCACGGCGGTTCCCATCGCGGACAGACTCCCTCCCTCGGGGCCGGGGCGACCTCCCCGGCGTGTGCCTGTTTCGACTGCCCCCGAACGGCTGCTTCAACGGTCACCCGCTGCTTCGACGGTCGCCGGGCCCGTTGCGTGTGCCCGTTGCGCGCACGAACGGCGGTGATGGGCTTGCGAAGGGAGGTCGTGGTTGTGGTCACTTGCCAGGCGGCCGGGCGGCCGGTAGTCGTCACACTTGCGGCCGGGCCGCGGGGTGGTCGTCGAGGGGGATGCCCAGATGGTCGGCCAGGGTGGTGAGGGCGGTTCCGAGCGGGAGCATGATGCGGGTGAGCGCGTGCCGGTCGCCCCGGGTCGGATCCCGGTTGACGATCAGCACCGGCGTGTCGGCCTGCGCTGCCTGGCGGACGAACCGAAGTCCGGACATCACCGTCAGGGAGGAGCCCAGGACCAGTAGTGAGGCCGCTTCACTCACCAGCGTGCGGCAGTGATCGACCCGCCGCGGCGGCACGGTCTCGCCGAAGAAGACCACGTCCGGCTTGAGGATGCCGCCGCAGAGCGTGCAGGGCAGCACACGGAAGTCGCCGACCTGGTCGTCGGTGAGGTCGGCGTCACCGTCTGGGTTGATTGCGGCGGCGGCGGGCTCGAAACCTGGATTGGCGGCCTCCAGCCGGCGGGCCAGTTCGCGGCGCGGGCTGACGGCGTCGCACGCAAGGCAGACGACCCGGTCCAGGCTTCCGTGGAGTTCGACGACGTCCTCACTGCCGGCGCCCTGGTGCAGGCCGTCCACGTTCTGGGTGATCACACCCGCGAGCAGTCCCTGCCGGCCGAACGCGGCCACAGCCCGGTGACCGGCGTTGGGGCGGGCACGGCCGAAGGTGCGCCAGCCGAGGTGGCTGCGGGCCCAGTACCGGCGCCGGGCCTGGGCACCCGCAGTGAAGTCCTGGTACGTCATCGGGGTGTGCCGACTCAGGCTCCCGCCCTCGCCCCGGTAGTCGGGGATGCCCGACTCCGTGGAGATGCCGGCCCCGCTGAGCACCAGCACACCGCCGGCGCGCAGCGCATCGGCCACCGGTGCCAGATCCGTGGTACCCGCAGGCAGGTCCTCGGTAGGCGTCCAGCTCAGAGTGGGGCGCATGCGCATGCCGCCAGGGTACGGAACTCGCTGTCCTGAACGCCGCACGCATCCGCATCCGCTCGGCAGGCTGATCCAGAACACACGGACTGGCTCCGTCCCTCGCAGGGTAGGACCCGTCTGCGCTGTTCTGCTCCCTCCCTGGACAGCCCATCTCGTTCATGCGCGCCGTCAAGCCCAGGAGATGTCGATGCGGACGTTACGACTTCGAGCCCTCTTGCTCACGCTGCTCGCCATGACGGTCAGCGGCGTGGTGCTCGCCCCGACGGCATCGGCTGCCGAGCCGTGCGGCGCCGGATGGCTGTGTCTGTACAAGGGCCGCAACTTCACCGACATCGCCTACATGACCCAGCGACACGGCTACTGCCGGAACCTCCTCGACTTCGGGATCAGCAGCGTCGGGTCCTACCGCAACAACCAGTCCGTCTACGTCGACTTCTTCGATGCGAGCCAGGACGACAAGGTGTGGAGCATCCGGCCCGGTGGCAGCAGCTCCGACGCCACCTCGTTCCAGGACGAGCGTTACGTCTGTACCCGCTGAGGCGGTGTGCAGCAGGTCGTCCGCCGGCGAAGCTCTCCCACGCGGCTGTCCCTGTGCTGCTGTCCCTGTGCGGCTGTCCCCGCGCGGCTGTCCGCCATCCCGCGGCACGCTGACGGGACCTGTGCTTGATCAACGGGCGGGCCGGTCGACTGCTGCTGTGGAGTGCGTCGACGATGTGAGGTCGCACTGCCGGGCACGGGTGTCAACGGCTGTGGGCCCGGTCTTAATTCGCTTGACCTGGCCACGGAGCAACGCTGCACTGTGGCGGGACGCCACGAGCCGTGGTGCCGACATACGGGGAGGCAGTGGCAGCAATGGAGATCCGCCAGACCACCGACCAGGACCTCGACGTCTTCGTCGACACACTCCATGCCGCGTTCGGTCGCTTCCCGGAAACCCCCACCGACGGCGGCGGAGTGTGGTGGGCGGCCCTCGAAATGGACCGCAGCTTGCTTGCCATGACACCGGACGGGCGGCCCGTCGGCACCGCCGCTGCGTACTCCTTCGAGCTCACCCTGCCCGGTGAGATCCTCGTCCCGGCCGCCGGGGTGACCGCCGTCGGTGTCCTGCCTTCGCACCGACGCCAGGGCGTGCTCAGCGAAATGATGCGGCATCAGCTCACCGAACTGCGGGCCCGAGGAGAGTTCCTCTCCGTACTCCTGGCCTCCGAGGCCCTCATCTACCGCAGATTCGGATACGGTCCCGCGACGTACACCCAGCGGCTGACCGTGCCGCGCCACCAGGCCGCCCTCGCCCTGCCCCGGGCGCCTGGAACGGCCGAGGCCTCGGCGACCGGCTCGGGCCCCGGCTCGGTCGAAGTGCTGCGGCGCGCCGAGTGCGGCGAGATCCTGGAAGAGGTCTACGACAGGTACCGCCGCGCGCAGCCCGGGGCGCTGTCCCGACCGCACCGTTGGTGGGCCGTGGGTGCGGGGCAGGCCCCGATCTCTCCCGCGCCGCGCTACGTCGCGGTCCACCGTGACGCCGACGGCGTCCCCGACGGGTATGCCAGTTACTCGCTCGGCGAGTCCGACACCTTGACGGTCGACGAGACCATCGCCGTGGACGACGCCGTCTTCACGGCCCTGGCCCGCTTCGTGCTCGGACACGACCTGGTCACTCAGGTCGTGTTCAAGCACTTCCCGCCCGAGCACCCGCTGCGTTGGCAGCTTGCGGACTTCCGCGCCGGCCAGGTGAGCCACGACACCGACTGGCTGTGGGTGCGGCTGCTGGACGTCCCGCGTGCCCTGACCGCGCGCGGCTGGTCCGTGGACGGCGAGCTCGTCCTCGACGTCGACGACCCGTTTCTCGGCGAGCACGGCCGCTACCTGCTGACCGTCCGGGACAGCAAGGCCGAGTGCGTCCCCACGGACCGGGAGCCCGACCTGTCCCTGGACGTGAGCGACCTGGGCTCGGTCTACCTCGGCGGCACCGCCCCGAGCACGCTCGAACGCGCCGGACACATACGGGCCCACCGCCCGGGCGCGGCCGCTCTCGCTGACGCCCTCTTCCGCGCGGAGCGCTCCCCGCACTGCCTGCACTGGTTCTGACCGCGCGCCCGCCGACCCCGCGCAAGGCTCCTTTGTCGGGCTGCAAGGCGGCTTCAGCGGTGGCGCAGGGGCAGACCCACCAGCAGTGCGCCAAGAGCGCCACCGCATCGCCACGCGGGATCGGCACAGTCGGTCAGCAGGCTGCGCGGACGTTGTCATCGGCCTTCACGGAAGGGGGAGTCGGCCGTTTCGGCAGCACCACCATCGGCCGCTTTACAGTCGCTCTTCGCTGCGCAATGCGGTGCGTCACGCGGACGGCGGCGGCATGGCCGTCTGGGGTCGGTCGGTCTTCCCCGCAACCGTCCGAGACAACGGGAGCACAGACCCCACGACGAAGAGGCCGAAGAGCGTGAGGGGCAACAGCGGCAGCAGTTGCCCAGAATCGTCGTGCAGCCAGTGCCGATTGCCCCACCAGTTCGCGCAGACGTCCAGCGCCGTCACGGTGCCCGCCAGCCAGACCCCTTGCTTCCGTACGAGCATCACCAGTACGGCAACCAGCGGATCGAGGGCCGTCAAACCAACGAAGAAGACCTGCAAGGGGACTTGCTGAAACGAGGCATAGGCGTGCATCCCTCCACGGAGCAGGTCGAGGAGATGCGCAACGGTTCCCTCAAGGAATCCGATCACGTACACCGCGAGAACCCATCTCGCCCACAAGGGCTGCCCACTCCACCGCTTCCGCAGCTCAATTTCCACGGGGCCAACCTGGGTGAGGCAGCGAACGCCAATCGGCCAACTGCGCCGTGCACAGTGGCCGATTGGGGGTGGAGTGCCTGGTCAAGGTTCGAGCGAGGTGCCGCCGACGGTGTCGTCGCCGCACCGCATCACAGCGTCGCGGTCGTCTGCTCCCCGGACGCGCTGCCTGCCAGCCACTGGTCCCAGCCGAGGTTGAAGTCGGCGTAGCCGTTGTCGGCCGGGGCCTTGGCGCGGGAAGAGCCGGTGATGGTGACGGGATCGCCCTGCTTGACCTGGCCGTAGAACCACTTGGCGTCCGACATGGACAGGTGGACGCAGCCGTGCGAGCCGCGGGCGCTGCCGCTGCCCGGGTTGGGGTCGCCCGTCGAGTAGTGCACATACGTGCCGGACTGGGTCAGGTGGATGTCCCAGGGCAGTGTCAGGTCGTAGTAGTTGGGGCTGCCCTTGTCGCAGCTGATACCAACGCTGCAGGAGGTCATGTGGACCTTCTCCTGCTTGTCGATGACGGCCATGGTGCCGTTCCACGTCGGGTACTCGGCGCTGCCCGCATTGATCGACAGGGTGCGCACCGGGTTGCCGTTCCGGGTCACCTTCATGGTGTGGCCGGTCACCGAGACGTCCGCGCGCACGTCGTCGCCGATCGTGAAGCTGTGTGTGTAGCCGTGCACGCCGTAGCGTCCGTTGCCGTTGCTGACGCCCTTCAGGTCGGCGTCGATCTTCACCTTCGTGTTGGCGGGCCAGTACGTCTTCGGCCGCCAGTCGGCGCGCTTGTCGCCCATCCAGTGCCAGGCGCCGGCCACCGGCTGCGAGGCGCTCACCTTCATGTGCTTCTCGACAGTGGCCTTAGCCTTCGCCGCCACCGGGTTCGTGAAGATCACCGAGATCGGCATGGCCACGCCGACCGTGTTCCCCGTCTGCGGAGTGATCGTATCCAGCAGCATCGGCGGGCCCGCGGGCTTGGTCGGCTTGGGCGAGGCACTCGTACTCGCCTTTCCCGCCGCCTTTGCGTCGCCGCCACTCGCCTTGTCACTGCCACCCCCGCCGCAGGCACTCGCGCCCACCAGCACCGCGACCGTGACGAATGCGATCCCTATGCCGCCCCTGCGCCGTCCCACGACTTGCCCCACTCTCTCGTGCCCCGGCCCTGACGGGCCCCACTCTCTGTCAGATGGTGACGGCATGGGCCGCAGTTGCGTGCGGCACGTAGATCTTTAGTGATCCGTGTCACTCAAACCTCCTGACGTTCTGCTGCGGGAGCCTTCGGATGGTTCACCCGCCCAGGAGCGCCGGGTCCGGCTTTCCAACTTCTGCCGTTTGAGGCTCCCGCCGATCGGCCGCCCGGTGTCCCACGACAACTCGGCTGCCCATCACGAACTGCGGCTAACCGCTTCGTAGGCATGCGCGGGGGAATCGACCGCGAGGTTGTCCGCTCTCTCCTTCGGCGATCTACGGAGTAGAGCGCTCTCAGCAGGCGAATCTGTGCTGGGCAGTCACGTGCGGCCGCTTCGCCGACGCGCCGGCGGGGGTGGTCAGAGGGGCTGGAGCCGGGTGTGCAGGAGGCAGAACTCGTTGCCTTCCGGGTCCGCCAGGACGTGCCAGCTCTCGGTGCCGGTCTGGCCGACGTCGGCGGGTCTGGCGCCTAGAGCGAGCAGCCGCTCCAGTTCGGCGTCCTGGTCGCGGTCGGTGGCGCTCACGTCGATGTGGAGCCGGAGCCTTTCGGGCCGCGGGTCGCTGCTGGGGCTGAGGACGAGGGTGGGCTGGGGGCCGCCGAAGCCGACGTCGGGCGGCCCGATCTCGATGCTTCCGTCGCCCTCCCGGCCGACTTCGACGTAGCCGAGGACCTTGCTCCAGAATTCGGCGAGCCGGTCGGGGCCGGCGCAGTCGATGACCAGTTCACTGATGCGGCATGCCATGACCGTCAGTGTACGGAGACAACCCGGAAGTCGAACGCCGACATGTTCTGGAGGACGACTCTCCCCGAGTTCGCGTCTGAGAAGACAACAGAGGTCGGCCACCTGCGGGTGGCCCACCTCTGGACGCCGGTTTATGAGGTGGCGTCAACAACCGGGTCGTCAGTGGCGGTGTCCGCCGCGGTGGCCTCGGCCCCAGGAGGTGTTGTCCCACACGTACGTGCACCGGTCCTGGTAGACGTCGGTGGTGTTGTCGTGGCCGACGCCGGTGTGCCTGTGGACGGTGGACCGGCCCTCCAGGCGGTTGACCTCCACCCACTCCTTGTTCAGCGAACGGTGCGCCGAATCCCGCCACCCCACCCGCCGAAGGGGGTCCACCCGAAAGTGAGTAACAGGCTTCTTTGCAACGGGCCGAGCCGTCGAGTGACTGGCCACTGCGACTGCGTCCGAGGTGGACAGAGGGCCTGACGGCTGGGGCGATGCGGGTGACGGGGCTCAGACCTTCTGCCGGGTTGAGCGATAAAGGTCCTCCGCGGTGGAGAGCAGTTCGCGCTGTTCGTCTTCGGAGCCCACCATCGGCTGGGAACCGTTGAGCGGCACCTGAGCGCTCTCCGGCAGGAACTTCACCGTGATCAGTCCGATGACCCCGGCCAGCATCAGGTAGTAGGCGGGCATCAGGTCGTCGCCGGAGGCGTTGACCAGGGCTGCCGTGACCAGTGGCGTGGTGCCGCCGAAAGCGGCGACGGCGAAGTTGAAGCCGATGCCCATGGCCGCATAGCGCACGGCGGTGGGAAAGAGCGCGGGCAGGGTGGCGGCACTTGGGGCGGCGAAGCAGGCGAGCAGCGTCGACAGGATCAGCACGCCCAGGATCGGCGGCCAGGTGCCGTGCATCTTGATGAGTTGGAAGGACGGGATGGCCAGGAGGATCATCGCCGCCGCAGAAACGGCGTAGACGGGGCGTCGGCCCACGTGGTCGCTGAAGCGGCCGATGAAGGTGATCAGCACCACGATCCACACCATGCCGATGAGCACCAGGACGTCGGCGGATGAGCTGGAGCGGTTGAGGGTCTCGGTCTGGTAGGAGGGCAGGTAACCGGTCACCATGTAGTTGGTGACGTTGTACAGGAGAACGAGGCCCATGCAGATGAGCAGGGCAGGCCAGTGGTCCTTGACGATGGTCTTGAACTCGCTGCTGGCCGACGTCTGGGCGAGGCCCTTCTCGTGCTCGTCGAGCTGCTGCTGGAAGGCGGGCGATTCCTCCAGCTTCAACCGCATGTACAGACCGATGGCGCCCAGCGGCCCCGCGATCAGGAAGGGGATCCGCCAGCCCCACGAGAGCATCTGGTCGTCGCTCAGAGCGAGGTTCAGCATGGTGACCAGGGCGGAGCCGAGCGCGTAGCCGACGAACGTACCGAAGTCCAGCCAGCTGGAGAGGAAGCCCCGGCGCCTGTCGGGGGAGTACTCGGCCACGAAAGTGGTGGCGCCGCCGTACTCCCCGCCGGTGGAGAAGCCCTGGACCATGCGGGCGAGCAGCAGCAGGATCGGGGCGGCGATGCCGATGGTCGCGTAACTGGGGATCAGGCCGATGGCGAAGGTGCCGATCGCCATCATGATCATGGTGGTGGCGAGCACCTTCTGCCGGCCCAGACGGTCTCCGAGCGGCCCGAACACCAGCCCGCCCAGTGGGCGGACGACGAACGCGGCGGCGAACGTGGCGAACGAGGACACGACCTGCGCACCAGGCGAGGCGCCGGGGAAGAAGACCTTGCCGATCGTGGCGGCGAGGTAGCTGTAGACGCCGAAGTCGAACCATTCCATGCAGTTGCCCAGAGCAGAGGCACCGACGGCGCGCCGCAGCAATGGCGGCTCGACGACCTGAACGTCCTCCTTGCGCAACGCGCGCCTGCTGCGGCGAAGCCTGCGCGTCAGTTCTTCACGGACCTGCCGCGGCATGTTCGCCGCGCTCTGCCGTACCTGCTCCCTGCGAGGAGAGCCTGCCTGAGGGTGCCTGGGGCTCGTATTCACTACGCATGCCACCTTGCCAAGTCGTTCGTATTGCCGCACTTTCCGTCCTCCGCATCGTGCGGAGGACGGGCCTCCGATGCGTGAAAGGACGGATGCCCAGAAGGCCACTGTTCACGCGTGCAACGTCCCGAACGGGTTCATCGGTGGCCCGCGACGAGGGTGCCCACCGGCCTCCTTGCGCCGATCGGCGTAGCAACGGCGCGCCTTGGGTGTGGAGGCGGGCGCCGGTGGAGGATCGGTGGGGCAGCGGCCTCGGGACGGGCCGCCCGGCACCGCGCCGCCCCATCGCGTGAATGAGGTCCGGCCATGAAACTGTTGGACGAGCTCACCCGCCTGACATGTCTTCCGTCTTTCCGGCGCACTGCGTGCCGCCTCCCGTATGTGCGGCGCACCGCGTGCGGAATGCTCGGTCACACCGGGGTATGGAACCGGAACCGCTCCCTGTTCGCGCAGCGGGTGTTCGACCGGTTCGTTGGCACTCTCAGCGTCACGCCGGTCACACCGGTCGCGTCGTGAGTGCCGCTGCGCGCGGAGATGCGCGGGGCGACGGCCGTTACGGCGAAGCCGTCTTTCCTCCGGGACAGGCGGGCGAGGGGGAGCGCATCGACTTCGGCGCCCTCGCCTACGACGACATCACCATGGCGCGGTTGCGGGCACTTGGGGTCGGCCCGGGTTGGCGCTGCCTTGACGTGGGGGCCGGGACCGGCACGGTCGCCCGCCGGCTGCTGGAGGAGGCCGGGGTGACGAGCGTGCTCGCCGTGGACCGCGATGTTCGTTTCCTCGCCGAGCGGGCCGTGCCCGGGCTGGACGTTGCAGAGGCCGACATCACTGCTCCGGGCTTCTTCACGGGCCGCCGGTTCCGGCTCGTCCACGCACGGTTCGTGCTGATGCACCTGCCCGAGCGCGAACGGCTGATCACTGTACTGGCCGAACTTGTCGCGCCCGGCGGTGTGTTGGTGCTCAGCGACGCGGCCGACCTGACGAGCGACCGGACGTCCAGCACGCCGTACACCACGGTGATGCGGTCGATGTGGCAGGCGCTGCGCGCCACCATCGGCACCGATGTCTCCTGGGTGACGTCGTACCCGCACCTGCTGCGTGGGGCGGGGCTCGGGCCCGTTGCCGCCGAGGCGCATGTGCCGCCGCTGGTGCCGGGCAGCCCCATCAGCCGCTTCTGGGCGGACACATGGGAGCGAAGCAGGGGGACGATGGTTGCCACCGGCCTGGTCGACGACGCAGCCGTCGACTCGGCTCTCCGGTACCTCGATTCCGACGAGTGCGCCGACCTGTCAGCCGGCATGCTCACCGCCTGGGGCTGGAAACCCGAGGAGACGGCGAACTGACCGCGAGCTGGTCGCGCGCTGACCTGTGCCGGTTCGGCACAGTGAACATCGGGTTCAGCCAATCGCGGGGCTCTCCGCAGTGACGCGCAGACCGGACGTGCACTGTTCTCACGCCGAATGCCTTTGAGCAGGTCGTGGACTCCCTTGCCCGCTACGGGCCGGTCACCACCTCCCTCGTCCTTCGCAGCCCCCCAAGTCGTTGCCTACGGCCCCGTCAACAACGCCATGACCCGCAACACCTGGGCGGTTCGGGCCCGGGGCCCCGATCGCGTGCTCAATGGCACCATTGCCCTGGCCCGGGAACTCGGCCTGACCGGCGAACGGACCGCCCTCACCAGGGACATCGGCGCCGCGGCCGCCACCGCAACCCTGGGCAAGGACCCGCCTCCGGTGCCGCCCGGCCCCGGCCGGTGATGGGCGTCTCCGGCCTGGATCAAGGAGAACAAGGAGAACAAGTGACCGTACTGCCCGACGACGTCCAACTCCCCAGCCGTGACACGGTCCTCGGCCAGGCGATCCCCTTCGACCGGGCCCGCTGGGTCTCCCGGCTCCCTGACGCCACCTGGTGGCCGGCCGAGCTCGACACGTGTCCGCAGACGGGCAGTTGGCCCCGAGTGGACCGGCGGACCGTGTTCGGCATCGCCCGCCGGGCCGACACCGCCGAAGGTCGCCGCCACCTGCTCGTCGCCGCTCTGGTCTGGGGGAACGGCACGAAGGAGCGGTCGGTCCTGCGCAGTGCACGCGTCTTCCGGCACTCCACCCGCGCGGACCTCGACGCCCGACTCCGTGAGGCACTCGACGTACTCCGGGAACGGGGCGCCGTCGCCGCGTATCGCGCCTTCGGCAACGACCAGCACATCCCTTACCTGGGACCGGCGTTCTTCACCAAGGTGCTCTACTTCGCCGGGCACGGGAGCACCGCGGCGCACGACCGCCCGGTCATCCTGGACAGCGTCGTGTCACGGGCCCTCAGGGCCACGGGTACGGTGGAGGCCGGCTGGCCGGACAACGGATGGACCACCGACCAGTACGACCGATACCTGGACGTGGTGCACGAGGCCGCGCGGGCCCGAGGCGTCCTCCCGGACCAAGTGGAGGCAGCCTTCTTCTCCTACGGCAAGCAGCTTTGGGGACTCACCCCTGCGCCGGGTACGGCACCACGCTCACGTGCAGTGTGAAGGCGCCGCGCGCCGCGCCCGCCACGTCCGGGGCCTTCGCCAGCGCGGTGATCTCGGCCGTGCCGCCCCGGGTACCCGCGCACCGCAGCGAGGTGTGGGCCGTGCCGTCAGCATCCAGCCGCCAGCCGGAGACCTGGACGACGGCTGGCGTAGAACTTCGCACCGCGATCCAGCGCTTGTCGTCCGCACGGGGCCGCAGGACCAGGGACACCGCGGTTCCCGGCCGTACGCACAGCCGCTGTTCGACCGGATCGCCCGGGGCGACGCTGACAGACGTGTGCCCAGCGGCACAGCCGGCCGCCGAGGACGAGGGCGTAGGAGCGGACCCACTCGGCCTCGCGGGCGTCGTGGCCGATTCGCCCGGGCTCGCGGACGAGTGCGCCGGTGCCGGGGACGACGGCCGCGCCGAGCCGCTCTCGGACGCCCCTCCCTTGTACCCGCCGCCCGCAGACGTCCCGCACGCTGCCAGGACGACTGTCCCGGCGACCACCAGCCCACCGAACCACCACCGCATCCCAGCACCTCCTGGTGCAGCAGTGTAAATCCAACGGCGGATCCGACGCCTGCCGCAGTACTCCCGTATGAACGGGGCGACTTCCTGGGGTCACGCCAGGTCCCGGCGCGCGAAGAGCACTGCCGAGCCCGTGATCGTCATGGCGCGGAACGAGCGCTTGTGGAGAGTTCCGCGACGGTCGCCCTTGACCGGCCTGGAGCCTGTCCGCGGCGATGGCACCACCGGGACTCTCGTCCGTTTTCTGCCGGTTGCGTCGCTCCACTCACAAGCGCCGTTGACTGTCGGCGATCTGACACGGTGGACCCCGCACTGGCCTGATCTGGAGGTTCGCGTCGACGACCGACGCGACAGCGTTGGCATCGACTGACCCAGTGGGTCTCGTGGGCGACGCTGTCAGTCCGTCCCGTGGGGGCGGGCACCGGTTTTGGCCTTGGCGTCGGTGTGGACGTCCGTGCCGGTCGCCGTCCTGAGGTCCGCGGTGAGGGCGCGCAACCAGACCTCCAGGTCGACCAGGAGGGACAACGCCTCGGGCGGCATCGGTGCTGCGAGGTGCGACGGCAGCACCGGGAGGGGAATGCGGGTGCCTTCCCGCGGGAAGGCCGCGGCCCGATCGGTCGCTGCTGCGACGGCACCGGCGGCCTCACGGGCCCATCGCAGAGCGGCCACAGGGATGTCCGCCGTGCCGCTTGAGGGCGGTAGCCAGTAGGCGCCGACCAGAGCTCGGGAGCCGTAGTTGAGGGCGGCGAGCCAGTCGGGTCCGTCGTCGGCCGTCCGGGGAGCGGGTTCCGCACGGTACTGGGCGTACGCGGCCTGCGCGATGCGCAGCCGATGGAGGGTCAGTTGCAGTGCTTGAGCGGTGACGTCCTGCCGCGGTGCCGGGCTCGTCATCGCGTCGGCGGTGGCCCGCACGAGGGGGGCGGCGGCCCGGAACAGCGCACCCACGCTGCGCCGGATCTCGGCGTGTGCCCCGGACGGCCAGGCCAGCAGCCCACACATCAGCCCGACCGCGCTCCCGGTCAGGACATCGACGAGGCGGGCCTCGGCGAGCTGCCATGTCACGGGGGCGATCTGTGCGAACGCCGTGGAGACGACCAGCGTGAAGAGTCCCTGTGCCCAGGCCGGCCCGCCGACGGGCCCCACGGAAAAGGCCACCAGCATCGTCGGCACCAGCAGGTATTCGTACACCTCGATGGCGTCACCCGCCCCGACGAGGAGAAGCCCGGCGGCCAACGCACCGGCCAGCGTCCCGGCGGCAGCCGAGCGAACGGCGGACCAGGTGGCGCCGGCGGTGGTGCGGCCCAGGGTGAGCACGCTCAGCAGAACCCAGAAGCCGTGGGACAGGTCGAGGGACCCCGCCACCAAGCGGGCGAGCGCGAGGCCGAGCGCCGTACGGACGGCGTTCTGGAAGACGACGGAGCGAGGGGTGAGGTTTCCTGTCGTCCGGACGATCCACAGCCGGGCCGTCGACTTCTCGGCATACCAGAACTGTTCGTGGGGCAGTCCGGGCACCGAACGGCGGAGACCGCTCGCCAGGGCGACGGCCGTGCGAACGGTCACGACCGACACCGCGACGGTCAGTACGGTCGACTGCCGCCTCAGCAGCCCGTGCAGGCCGCTCACGCGCGCGTTCGGAGTGCTGCCGCGCGTGGCCAGGAACTGGGCGGTCATTTCCTCCATCAGTTCAGGGCCGGCGGTGGGGCGCTGTCCGCGCACGATCTGCGCTGTGTCGGCGCACGTGGCTGCGATACCGCGGAGCAGGGTTTCCGACGGCATGTCCGCGGGCGCGGCGGGGAGTTCGGCGAGAGCGGCGAGTTGGTCCAGCAGGCGGCGGGTGGCCGAACCCGCTTGGGCCAGTGCGCGGTGTGACCTGCCCGCTCCGGTAGGTCTGCCACCTGCCGGCTGCCGCGACAGGCGCAGATCGCGGCCGGTCGTTCGGAGGCGCTCGACGAAACCATGATCCGGAGCCTGGGAGGCCCGGACCAGGCAGGTCGCGGCCTGTGCCGCGAGGTCGAGGGCGTCCGCGATCCGTGCGCGGTACGACGGCCGCGCCGGTTGCGGGAGCAACGTCTCACACACGATCAGCAGCGCCACACCGACGGCGAGCCCGGCCAACCGCTCCGGCAGGGTGCCGGGCGCGTACGGCGGGAAGCAGGCAAGGATGTAGAAGAGCTGCAGTCCGGGAACGATGCCCGCGAGCCGTGGTGCACAGGCTGCGCCGTAGGTCAGGACGACCCCCACGAGCAGCACGCCTGCCGCGGCCGACCAGGTCGACACGGCGAGGACCGTACCGAGGAAGACCAGTGCGGCTGCGGCCGGGACAGCCCGCAGCAGAGTGCCGGCGCGCCGCCGACCCGAGCCCGGCAGCGGCGACATGACGCCGAACGCGATGGGAGCGAACAGGGCGTAGACAGCGAGAACGGGTCGTTCCAGCAGGTGCGCCGCGGGATAGAAACCGGCGAGCGAGGCAACCGTGACGCGTACGGCGTTGCCGCCCGCACCGACGGACTCGGTCAGCGACGGCAGCTTCGGCATGCGTTGCTCTCCAAGGGCCCGTCCGGAGCGTGTCCCGTCAGTGCGGGGTCGCACATGGCGACACATCATGCCTGGACGAGGCCTTCGAGGCTGCCCATCGCACGCGTGCTCCCCAGGAACCGCCCGACCGGCCCACCCGCATCGATCGGCACGTGGCAGCGGCGAACGAGCCCGGCAGCCGAGTCCGGCAGCCGAGTCCGGCAGCCGAGTCCGGCGGACGATTCAGTCGTCGAAGTAGGCCTTGGCGACGGCGTGGCTGTCCTCGTAGAGGTGGTAGCGGGTGATCCGCCCGTCCTGGACTGTGGTGTGGAGGGCGAACGCGGTGTCGATGTCCCGGCCCGTCTTCCTGACCTCGGAGACCATGCGCCCGATGAGCACCACGTCGGCGCCTTCGGCGATGACGTGCCGGAGGTCGAACTCCTTGGGCCGCACGTGGGTCCGCAGCAGCTCGAAGAATGTTCGCATGCCCTCCGTCGAGTCGACCTCCGGTACCCACGGAATGCCTGGCGGGTGCGGGATCGAGAACGACACCGAGTCGGCGAACAGCGCCGCCGCCGCAACGGTTTTACCCTCGGCGAGCAGCGGGAACAGGCGTTGCACGGTTTGCGCCGGCGACTCTGCTGTCATGTGCGGCGATGTTACAAGGGCTGACGGAATGCATCCGGCGTATCACCAGGCCGAGACGGCGCGCCGGGGCCTCGGCAAGTCGCGACCGCAGCCCTCCTCTTCCGGCACGCAACGTGCCGGAGGCCGGCGCGACGCCACGCCTTCAGGCGGGGAGGCTCCGCAGTAACCGCGCCCGGCCCGCATCGAGCACGTCTTCACGCGGATCAAGACCCTGGAAGATCATTCGCGACTGCCGTCCGAGATGGGCGAAGGGCGGGTAACCGTATGAACACGACGATGCGCGGCATCGCCGGACTCCACAACCTCGCCGTCGCGGAGGATGCTCAGTCGAGACAGAACTCGTTGCCCTCGATGTCCTGCATGACGATGCACGACTCGTTGACGCCATCGGCACGCAGCAGTCGCTCGCGGACCGCGCCGAGCGCGACCAGTCGTGTGCACTCGGCCTCAAGTGTGGCGAGGCGCTCTTCGCCCACGAGCCCGGTGCCGACCCGCACGCAAAGATGAACCCGATTCTTGACGACCTTGCCTTCGGGGACGCGCTGGAAGTACATGCGCGGGCCGACACCTGAGGGATCCATGCAGACAAACCCCGCACCCTGACGCTCGGGCGGCAGCGAGCGATTGAAATCGTCCCAAGTGACAAACCCCTCCGGTGGGGGTGGTACGACGTACCCCAACACCTCGCACCAGAAGCGAGCGACGCGCTCGGGTTCTGCGCAGTCGAAGGTGACCTGGAACTGCTTGATCGAGGACATCGGCGCACCATAGCAGGGCGACTCTGTTGCTCATGTCCCGCTGTGGATCCGCAAGTTGTCGGGAGGACGAGCTTCGGCAGGGTCGGGGCGTTCGGCTGCCGCACCAGGAGGCACTCAGGAACTGATCCAGCGGCCCACACCGTTCCACGTCGACCAGCGCCTTCTCCACGGTGTCGGTGTCGGCGGCGACCTTGTCCAGCAGCACGGTGCCGGAGGCGTTGTCGTGCACGGATGCGGCGAGCACCACCACCGCGATCACCAGGCCCAACACGTCAACGGCAAAGCTCGCCCTGCACGACGACACCACGCGTACGCATCCGAGCTGCGATCGACGCGCTGGAGTGAATCTGCACATTCAGTGGACCCGCGCCAGGAACGCCGGTCCGCGAATAGGACGAGTTGAGTGAGGCCGGTAAGTCTCGCGCCGGCTTCTGTGCTCGGCGACCAGGCCGAACTGGTTCGGCTCGCTGCGAGGGACAGGGCGTCCAGGATGACGGACACCGTGCCGATCACCTTGTCCGGCTCGTATGCCGCGGATCCGAGTCGCTCCAGGTCAGCGGCCTACACGAGGGCGACAAGCGGCTTGCCGTGGCGGGTCAGGACTGCCTGTTCCCCGCCGGGGACGACGCGGTTGACCAGCTCCGCAAGCTCGGACCGGGCTTGCGTCACGGAAATCTCAGGGCCATGCTGCGTATCGCAGTTCTGTACGTCCTGTACGTTTCGTGAGAGCGCTACCGCCGAGGTGATCACACGACACCGGTCGGTCGGCTGTGCATGTGACCGACCAAAAGGGAGTTGCTTGAAGTGCGAGGGGACCTGGTCCGTCGGAAGGAGGCCAGTGGGCGTTACGCGTTGGTCTTCATCCACCCGCCGTCTGGGCGGAGTTGACGCCGCTCAGACGTCTCAGCACGCCACGTAGGCTGCCGGGCCCGGGCCCGGCCTCCACCCCGAAGGAATGGTCTTGTTCAGTGTGCTGCGGATCCGGGACTACCGGTTTCTCGCGTTCGGTCAACTGCTGTCCAGTCTCGGCGACTGGTTCCTGCTCCTGGCGGTCCCGTACTACGTCCTGGAGCTGACCGGCTCCGCCATGGCGTCGGGGTTCTCGCTGGCCGCGGGAACGGTTCCGGCGCTGGTCCTGGGCCCGCTGGCGGGGGCGCTCGTCGACCGCTGGAACCGGCTGCGCGTCATGATTGCCGCGGACCTGGTCCGCATGGTGGCGGTCTCGCTGATGCTGTGGGTGGACAGTCCGGACGAGGTGTGGCTGATCTACGTCGCGTTGGTCCTGGAGTCGTCCCTGAGCCAGCTGTTCAACCCGGCCTCCGCCGCCCTGCTCCCGCAACTGGTCGGCCGTGGGGGGGACCTCCACGCGGCGAACTCCGTGAGCGCCGTCATCGTCGGCTCCATCCGGCTCGTCGGCGGCCCGTTGGGCGGGGCCGTGTACGGCGGCCCTGGTTTCACGGCAGTCGTCGCCATCGACACGATCAGCTACGCGTGTTCAGCACTGTGCCTCACGATGGTCCGCAACCGGCCGCAGACGACGGCGTGCCAAAGCACCGGGGCGGGGCGCGGGCAGGTACGCAGGCTGGCCGCCGAGATCCGCGACGGAGTCGCACAGATACGCCACAGCCCGTGGCTGGCGGCGCTGGCGGCAGCCGGTGCCCTCTTCGCGATCGCCACGTCCGCCGTGAACGTCGGCCTCATCCCGTACATGGACCGGGTTCTGCACGCCTCACCACAGATCCTCGGCCTGCTCTTCGGGGCTTTCGGTGCAGGGCTCCTGCTCGGGGTGCCGATCAGCCGCGCACTCACCCGGAGACTCGCAGACCGGACAGTGCTGGTGGGCTCCCTCGCAGCGCTCGCCGTGACCTTCGCGGCGACATTCAACACCCCCGTGATCGAGTGGAGCGCCGCACTGTTCCTCACAATCGGGGCGCCCATGGTCTGTTTCACCATCACGAGCGGGACGCTCGTCGCCCGTTACACCCCTGATGCTGTGCTGGGCAGGGTCAGCGCAACCTACGGATTTCTACAGGCGGCGGCCTCCTTGTCGGGCATGGTGGCGGGCTCACTGCTGAGCGAGGCGTTGGGCATCGTGGCGATGATGAACCTGTGCTGCGTCACCATCGCACTGGCCGCCGGAACGATGCTGCTCATGCCACGGCGTCGGCCCCCGATCCCCGAGGATGTGTCCCTCGGGGAAGCGGCGTGACGTGGACGGCCGGCAGTGCCCTTACCGACGAGCTCGCCGCCCCGCCGTACGACGCCCTGTCTCCCGCCGAGCTCGAACCCATCACGGCGGCGCTCGTGGCCGCGGGGTCGCGGTGACGAGCGGCGACTGAAGGGACGAGGAGTCCGCCGTCGGTACGGCGAGTTCTCGGCCCGGTGTTCGCGTCCGAGGCGCTCGACCCGACCGTCGACTTCCTGGCCGCCCACGGTGAGGCCGAGCTCATCGCGGACATCATGCGGAGTTGGTGCCTCGGGGGGCAGTGCCCTCGTGCCCTCGGGCTCGAATCGCGGTGCCGACCAATGTGTCGCGGGCGTTCGGCGCCGCTCCTTATGATGAGCGGATGCTGACGTTCACCGATGTCATCCTTGACTGCCCCGACCCCTGGAAGCTGGCCGAGTTCTACGCCGAGCTGCTGGGCTGGGAGATCAACACCGATATCAGCACCAAGGATTGGGTCAACCTGCGCAACGACGGCGTCGAGCTGTCGTTTCAGCGGGTGGAGAACTACAAGCGGCCCAGCTGGCCGGGACAGGAGCATCCGCAGCAGTTCCACCTCGACTTCGAAGTGGACGAGTTCGAGCCCGAGCATCGCCGTGTGATCGAGCTGGGCGCCACCCTCCAGAAGAGCTTCGTCGGCGAGTCCGGCTACGGCTGGCAGGTGTACGTCGACCCGGCCGGGCACCCGTTCTGCCTGTGCCGCAACCCTCCCCGGTCCTGACCGCGCACGACGAACAACCGCCCCGGCTCTGAATGGCGCCGTGGCAGTCGCGCTCGTGCTGCTCGACACCGGTACGACACCGGTACCTGGACGCCGGTGAACCAGTAGCGGTCACCCCCGGCCCGGTCCGCCGCGGCGACTGGTCGTTTCGTTACTGCTTGTCCCGCGCGGCCAGCCGTTTGGTGATCTCGGACCTGACCGTCTCGTGCAACTCGTCCGACGTGAAGCCGAGGTTGCGCAGGATCTGGGCGGCGGGGCTCTCCTCGGTACGGATCAGGCCCAGCAGCGAGTGTTCCGTGCCGACCCAGTCGTGGCCGAGATCGGCCGACGCGCGGAGGGCCTGCTCGATGGCCTTCTTGCTCTCCGGCCGGAACGCGATGTGACCCCGCGGCGCCTTCTGCCCGGCCGGCGGCAGCGCTTCCTCGATCGCGTCACGGACGCGTTGCTCCGACGCGGTTTTCGCCGTCAGCACCTCGTACGCCAGGCCCTGCGGTTCGCCGAGCAGGCCGAGCAGGATGTGTTCGGTGCCGATGAAGTCGTGCTTGTGGGTTCGGGCGGCCTCCTGCGCGAGCACGATGCTGTGCCGGTTCAGTTTGGTGTACCGCTCGAACGGGGCGGGCGCATGACGTTGCTGGGCGGCCTGTTTGGACACCCCGATGGCGTCGCCGATCTCGCTCCACGACGCACCGCCCTCCTTGGCCTTGCCGACGTAGTGGCCGACGAGCTGGTCACCGAGGTCGGACAGGGTCTGGGCCCGTAGGTGCGCCTCGCTGATGCGGGCCAGGTTGTTGGCGTCGGGGAGTTCCTCGTCCAGACGGGCGATCAGGTCATTGAGGCTGATGTTGAGTGGGCTCATGCGTCAATCGTAGATTGACGATGCGTAATCGTCAATCTGTAATTGACGCATGGTGCTCACCCCGGCAGCCTCGGCACGCAGCCACTCGCCTCAACGGCAATTGCCGGGCTGCAGTGGTGCATTGGCGCAGTGGTGATACGTCAGTCGAGTGCCCCGGCCGGCGGTCCCGGAACGCCGGACCACCTTGGACGCCCTCCTTCCACTGCCCGAGATCGGTGGCCCGGTCGGGTACGCGGGGATGACCGCCCTCGGCATCCGCCTCGCGGTGGTCGAACCGCGCGTAGCGGCCGCCGGTTTCTTCGCCGGGGGTTACGTGCCCCGCGCCCAGCGCGAGGAGGCCCGGCAGGTCACCGTTCCGCTGCTGTTCCCGCTGCAGTGGGACGAGGAGGGGAACCCGCGGCAGCGCGCCCTGGACCTGTTCGACGCCTTCGGCTCCAAGGAGAAGGTGCTGCACGCCAGTATGGGCGGGCACGCCGGCCCCGTCGTTCGAGGTGGACGACAGGAACCGGTTCTTCGGCCTGCACCTGAAGTGAGGCCGGGCCGTCAGGCCGGCAGCGGACGGTGGGTGGCGCAGGCCAGGATGCCGCTCATCAGCGACAGGTCCCGACCGGGCAGCCCGTTCGCCGGTTGCGCCTGGCGGCCTGCACGGGGCCGGAGCCTGCCCCGAATGACAAAGCGCCCGGGTCCGCCGACCGTGGCGGACCCGGGCGAGAGGCTCTGCTTGCAGCTGGTGCCGCGTCAGCCAAGGTTCGCCCCGTCGCGACGCCCGGCACGCGCCCCCACCCTCGAACCGGCTCCGTCCGGCTCGGGCGGGGGACCCCCTTCGCCGCACCGGCCGAAAGCCCAAGTACGTCCAGTACGAGGACTTCCGGCCGGCACGCCGAGAGCACGCTCCCCCACTCTCGGCTTCGCTCGAGCGGGGGGACCCCCACGACGCCGCTCCTTGACGGGCACACCTTGACTGACGCGGCACTGGTGGCGGCGCAGTGGATGCGCGCCGGCCGCCAGTGGCCATTACCTCATCGTGTCTCCCGGGATTCCCCGGAATCCCGCATCTCCCGCGCGTACGGTGCGACGGTGATCCGGTCGATCAGTGGTGCGAAGCGGGAGCGGAGCAGCACGCCGGGGAAGGTGTCCGAGGCGTAGGTGGTGCCGTCGAAGTTGGGCAGTTCCTCGGAGCGGAAGGTGATCGTGTTCGAGCCCTTCCTGAGGCGGACGGGGACCGTCAGCTCCCAGAAGTTGTTCTGGTGGAAGGTGTGGGGGAAGCTGACCCGCTGCGTCTCGCCGCCACCCACGGTGATGTCGGCGTGGCGGGCGAGCGGGTCCGGGTTGTAGTGGGTCGCTTCGGACTGTTCCGGGTTGGAGTAGCGGATGCGTAGCGCGTACAGGCCGGCCGTGTCCGCGGCGACCGTGAACGTCGCCGTGTTGCCGTTGCCCGGGTCGCCGCCGATCCCGGTGATCGCTGTGCCGTCGGTGGCCAGGGACAGCGGCGTCAGCGTGGCCGAGCCCGCGAGCTTGGCGTCCTGCGCCTCGTAGACACGTCCCTTGAGCGCGCCGTCGGTGGGCGTGACCGTCAGACGATCGACAAGGGTTGCGGCCGAACCACGAGCCGAACCACCAGCCACCGTCACCTTGTTGACACCGCCTGACAGGGAGACGGCCACCTTGTGCCGGCCCTTGGTCACGTGCAGGACGTCGTGACCGTTGACGGACAGCCGAGCGTCCGCTCCGCCGAGGGTGTCGACTTCGAGCGTGGCCTCCCGGTCGGCGGGGGAGTAGACCCAGAACGTGGCCGTCTGGTTCCTTGCGATCCGGACCGCGCCCGAGCCGGTGGCGGGGGTTGCGGTGCCCTTCGGCACGTCGTAGACGGGCCGTGCGCCACCGCCTGTCCAGGCCAGTTCGCCCTCGTAGACCTCGGTGGCCGCCGACGCCTTCGGCAAGGACAGCGTGACGCGGTCGACGATGGCGTCGCCCTTGGTGGCGCTCTTGCCGTCCAGGCTCCTCGCGGCGAGTGTCAGGGTGTGCTTCCCCTTGGTGAGGTGGACCTTGGTGTCGGTGTGGTCCCACACCACCCACTTGTATCCGAGCGGCAGGTACAGCTCCTGCTCGCTGTCAGCTTTGCCGTCCACCCGCAGGAAGACGTTGGTGGGCCCCTGCTCCTTGACCCTGTCGAAGGTGTTGAGGGAGCTGGCGAAGGTGCTCAGGTCGTAAAAGCCGTCCTCGGGCACGTCCACGCCGAAGTCGAGCGTGACGTCCGAGCCGGTGCGCAGACCGCCCACGTCGTAGCCGCCGGAGGTGTAGAACTTCGACACGTCGCCGGTCGAGCCCTCCGGGCCGTTCCTGGTGTAGCCGGACCCGGTGTGGGCGGCGTCCTCCGCCTCGTACGAAGCCTGCCAGCGCACGGGCGGGGACTGCGTGCCCCTGGCCTTCCCCGCCGGGCTGAGGACGATCTCGTACGCCGAGGACTCCTTCAGCTTCGGCAGCCCGCCGTCGCCGAAGTCGACGACGACCTGGCCGTCGTCACCTACCTTCAGGTTCGTCTCCGTCAGCAGCTTCGGGCCGGAGTGGTCGCCGACCTGCCCGCTCCACTCGATCTCGCGCACCCAGGCGTGCACGCGGCCGCCGAAGACCTTCCTCGGGACGCCTGCGAAGGTGATGTGACCCTTGCCGGTGGAACCGCCGAAGATCAGCCGGGCCTGTTTCTTCTTCGCGTCGAGCGTGGCCACACCCTGCATGGTGTAGTTCTCGCCCGGGAACGGCGGCGCCACGTCGACCGTGTGGCCGCTCATCGAGGCGTACGAGTGCAGAAGCCACCACTGGCCGTTGCCGCGGTTGGACTGCACGGCGGAGTCGGAGAGGTTGCCGTCGATGTTCCAGTACGCGATGTCGGCGTCCACCTTGGAGTCCTCGATCGCGGACACCCACTGGACCATCTCTCCGGGGACCGAGGTGTGGTAGTTGAAGGCGTACTCGTTGATGTTGACGGGGAGTCGGGTGCCCTCGCGGTCGGTTCCCTTGAACAACTCCTTCTCCCACCCCCGGTACTTGGCGACGCTCTCACGCACCGCCTCCGGGTGGCTCAGCTCGTGCCAGGTGATCACGTCCGGGAGGGTGCCGGCGGCCAGGGTATGGGTGAGGAAGCCCTTCACCTGGTCGTACAGGACACTGGTGTTGGGGCCCGCGATGCGGGCGTGCGGCATCCTGCCCTTGATGAGCTTGTAGGCCTCGTCCCACGCGGCGAAGTAGTCGTCGGGGTGGTTGAGCCAGCTGACCTTGTTGTAGCTCCACTCGCCGGTGCCGAACATGTTGCCCTCGGGCTCGTTGAACGGCACGAAGACGATGTTGTCCTGGTACTGCTTCGGCAGCTGCAGAACCTGGTCGACCTGCTTGGCGAGCTTCTCCTCGTAGAGCTTGAGCTTCTGCGCGGGGGTGTCGCCCGGCCACTCGTACGGGAAGCCGCGGTGGATGTCGGTCATGTAGATGTACACGTCACCGTCGGTGGAGTCGGCGAGCGGCTTCACCACGTCCAGCGCGTCGGCACCCGGGTGCTGCGGGCCGTCCTGGGCCTTGGTGGAAACCGTGCGCAGGCCCATGCCCTCGATGAGGTTGTTGGTGGGGACGCCGGGCCCGTACACGCCATACAGGGTGCCGGAGGCGCCGCCGTGGAACGCGCCGGTGTCGGAGCCGAGGTCGACGGTCAGCTGCCCCTCGCGCACCACGGTGACGGTCGCCTTCACCGTGCGCCCGGCCGCGGTTCCCGCCACCGTGAAGGTCCCCGGCCGGGCGTACTTCTCAGTCGGTACGTCGTCCCAGGTGACCGGTGTATCGCGGTCGTAGCCGTCGGAGAACGAGGCGCGGACCGCCGCGGGGAGGGACGGCGCGGTTCCGGCGGTCGTACGGACCTCGAAGGACGTCCGCGAGAGTTGCTGGAGGGTGGGGAGGCTCCCGACCGTGCCGGCCACCTGTTCGGGGCTGAGCGCCGAGTGCCAGACCTTGAAGTCGTCGATCGCGCCCTTGAGCAGCGGGTCCTGGTAGAAGGACTTGCCGATGTAGCCGGCGGCCGTGGCCGAGCCGTCCAGGAGATCCTTCGCCTTGACGGTCGTCGCGGCGGAGGAGACCGCCACACCGTCGAGATAGGTGGTGACCCGGTGAGCGGAGGTGTCGAGGGTGACGGTGACGGTCCGCCAACCGTCGGCGGGCAGAGGCGCGTAGCCCAGGACCTGTGCCTCCGCGCCACCTCCGCCGGTGGTCACGGCGGTGCGCAGCACACTGCCGTTGGAGGGCGTGGTGAACAGGTACTTGGTGGTGTCGGTGCCCAGGTCGAAGATCCGTTGCCAGGATGACTGGTCATCGCTCCACTTCAGGCGGGCCGAGACCGTCAAGTCGGTTGCGGCGTTGAGCACTTCGCGAGGGAGACGGACGTAGGCCCCGTCGGAGGTGGGCGCTCCGCCCGGCAGGGCGAGCGCCCTGCCGCCGTCGGTGCCGGTGACGGACCGGGCGGTGGAGCCGTTCACCAGGGTCGCCGTCAGACCGTTGCCGGAACTGTCGGTGATCTTGCCGGAGGTGAGGTCGTCCTGGTCGAAGGTGTAGTGGGCGGCGGGCTGGGGCGTATCGGCTGCCTGCGCGGGGACGGCGGGCGCGGCCAGCAGGCCCCCGCCCAGAGCCAGCGCCACGGCGGCCGGGACCCGGCGCCGGGCTGATCTGTCAGCGGATGGCATGGATTGCGTCCTCAATCCTTGATGTCGATGTACATCGAACCGGTTCGATGACGTGCGGCGCGAGGGAATCGGGAACGTCTGATCTGTGGGCGTCGCGGGCCCTGTGCGCCTGGGGGAAGGTCGGATCGGAGCCATGGCTGTCGGAGGGATCTACGTAGTCGAACCGGTTCGGGGAAGCTAACATCGGGGCCTGCAGCCAGCAATCCCTTGAGCATAAGGTTTTTGCGGCCGTATTACGGGTCGGAAAATTCCGGCCGAGGGTGTTGACAGGTCGCGGGGCAGTTCCTACCTTCACTTCACGCGAACCGGTTCGACACACGGTCCGCGTGTCTGGTCCCACCCACGCCCTCACGACCCGCGGGCTCCTCCTCCTCCGAGGAGTCGAACCGGTTCGAGCAAGGAGTCGCCGTGAACATCGGTGAGATCGCCCGGCGGGCCGGTGTCTCACGGAGCACCGTGTCCTATGCGCTGAGCGGCAAGCGCCCTGTCTCGGACGACACGCGCCGGAAGATCCAGGAGGTCATCGACGAGCTGGGCTACCGCCCGAACGCCAGCGCCCGCGCCCTGGCCAACGGGCGGACCAGCACCATCGGCCTGGTGTTCCCGCCGGCCGGCAACCACTACACGGGGATGCAGCTGGACTTCATCGGCAGCGTGGTGGAGGCCGCCGCGGCGCACGACTACGACGTGCTGCTGTCACCGAGTGGTGTGGACAGGGACCGCTCCTTCCAGCGGCTGCTGGGGGAGCGGCGGGTGGACGGGGCGATCCTGATGGAGATCAGGCTGGAGGACGACCGGGTCGATCACCTGGCCGCCCTCGATTTCCCCTCCGTCGCCATCGGCCGCACCGCCCATCCCGAGCGCGGCTGGTGGGTGGGCCTGGACCACACCGCGCTGGCGGCGGCGTGCGTCCACCACCTGGCGGACCTCGGCCACCGCCGGGTCGCCTTCGTCAACCGGCCCGAGCCGCTGCTACGGGCCGGATACGAGTCCGCCCAGCGGGGCCTCGACGGCTTCACCAAAGCCGCCGCCGAACGCGGGCTGACCGGACGGACCTACTGCTGCGGGGACGACGCGGCCTCGGGCCAGGCATGCCTGGAACGGATCCTGCACGACGAGCCGGCCACCACCGCCCTGGTCACCCTGAACGAGGCCGCCCTGGGCGGCCTCTACCGGGGGCTCGCCCAGGCGGGCCGCCACGTGCCGCGCGACTTCTCCGTCACCGGGGTCGTGGCCGGCCGGTGGGCGGAGACGGTGACCCCGCAGCTCACCGCCGCCGACGTGCCGGCGGAGGAGATGGGCCGGCGCGCCGTCGACCTGCTGGTGGAGCGGCTCGATCATCCCGGCGCGCCGCCCCGGCACCACCTCCTCGCGCCCCCGATCTCGCTACGCGCCAGCACCGGGCCCGCCGCCACCGCAACGGCCTCCTGACCGCACCGGCACAACCCTCCCGGCACCACGTAGAACTCCTCTGTCACCGGACGCTCGAACCGCTCGGCAATGCCGTTCGCCGCGCCCGTCCTTCCTGCCACCCCGTGCCCTCGGCACCCCGCGCCCTCGGCACCCGCATGTCCTGAGCAAAGGAACCCTCGCCATGAACAGCTCCTCCGGACACCGCCGTCTGACCGCCGCGGCCCTGGCCGTCCTGACCGTGGCCGCCGGTGCCACCGCCTGCTCCTCCGGCTCGGGCAGCACCGACACCAAGGGCGCCGGCAGCGGCACGTACACGATCTGGGACCCCTACCCGCAGTTCGACAAGACCTCGTCCTGGGCGAAGCTGCTGGACCAGTGCGGCACCAAGGCCGGGGTGAAGGTCAAGCGGACCGCCTTCGACACCAGCGACCTGGCGAACAAGTCGCTGCTGGCGGCACAGCAGGGCAACTCCGCCGATGTCCTCATCGTCGACAACCCGGTGGTGTCGACGCTGGCCGAGGCGGGCGTGCTCACCACGACCGACGACAACAAGCTGGACACCTCGAAGGTCGACCCCAACCTGCTCGCGGCCGGCCAGTCGGGCGGCAAGACGTACGGCACGCCGATCGGCGCCAACACCCTGGCCCTGTACTACAACAAGAAGGTGCTGAAGGCGGCCGGGGTGGACATCTCCTCGGTGAAGGACTGGACGTCGCTGACGGCGGCGCTGGCGAAGGTGAAGAAGGCGGGCAAGAAGGGCATCACCTTCTCGGCGATCGGCACCGAGGAGGGCAGCTTCCAGTTCCTGCCCTGGTTGTGGGGATCGGGCGCCAAGCTGACCGCACTCGACTCCTCCCAGGCCGTGTCCGCGCTGTCTCTGTGGAAGGACTGGCTGAAGCAGGGCTACGCCCCCAACTCGGTGCTCAACAACACCCAGACCACCAGCTGGCAGGAGTTCGCCAGCGGCGACTACGCGTTCAGCGAGAACGGCACCTGGCAGCTCGCAGGCGCCAAGAAGGCCGGCCTCGACTACGGGGTGCTGCCCATCCCGGCGGCCGCGGGCGGCCACGCCGCGGCCCCGACCGGCGGCGAGTTCGTCACCGTTCCGGTCCAGAAGGACACCGGCCGCTACGCCACCTCCCAGAAGCTTCTGACCTGCCTGACCAGCACGCAGAACCTGTACGACACCGACACCACCCTGTCCTACGTGGCCCCCACCAGCGAGGTCCAGGACAAGCAGGTCGCCGTGAACGCCGAGCTGAAGCCGTGGGTGGAGGCGGTCAAGGCGGCCAAGGGCCGCACCAGTGACGACCTGGGCACCAAGTACCCCAAGATCTCCGAGCAGATGTGGAAGGCCGTCCAGTCCGCCCTCAGCGGATCCAAGTCGCCCAAGGACGCGCTCTCTTCGGCGCAGGCCGCGGCCAAGTGACGAGAGCCCGATGAAGCAGACGACACATCCGACGGGCCACCGGCCCGCGGGCGTCCGGGGCGGGGCGGCCACCGCCGCCCCGCCCCCGGCCGGCGGCAGGAAACGCCGCCGGCGCGCCTCCTCCCAGTGGGCCGCCTGGGCCTTCCTGGCCCCGGTGACCTGCTACCTGGCCCTCTTCTACGCCTATCCGCTCTACCGCAACCTCGACCTGAGCCTGCGCAACTACACCGTTCGCTCGTTCGTCCAGGGCGACGCGCCGTTCACCGGCCTGGCCAACTACCGCACCGTCTTCGACAACCCGACCTTCGCCCCGGCCCTGCTGCACACCGCGGTCTTCACCGCCGTGTGTCTGGTCTTCCAGTACGCCATCGGGCTGGCCCTCGCGGTCTTCTTCCAGCAGCACTTCCGGCTGTCGGCGACCCTGCGTGCCCTGTTCCTGGTGCCCTGGCTGCTGCCGCTGATCGTCTCGGCATCCACCTGGTCGTGGATGCTCAACAGCGACTCCGGTGTCGTCAACGCCGTCCTGCACGCCATAGGCATCGCCCCGGTGAACTGGCTGACGTCACCGTCCTGGTCGCTGACCTCGGTGATCATCGCGAACATCTGGATCGGCGTCCCGTTCAACCTCGTCGTCCTCTACAGCGGCCTGCAGTCCATCCCGGCCGGCCTCTACGAGGCCGCCGCCCTGGACGGGGCGGGTGCCTGGCGCCGCTTCTGGAGCATCACCTTCCCGCTGCTGCGCCCGGTCTCAGCGATCACCCTGCTGCTGGGGCTGGTCTACACGCTCAAGGTCTTCGACATCATCTGGATCATGACCAAGGGCGGCCCGGCGGACTCGTCCACCACCTTCGCCACCTGGTCCTACCAGCTCGGTTTCGGCAACCTGCTGCCCGCCTTCGGCCCCGGAGCGGCCGTCGGCAACCTCCTCGTCGTCGCCGCGCTGGTCTTCGGCCTGGTCTACGTCCGGGTGCAGAGAAAGCAGGCCCTGTCATGAGCCGAAGCCGCAAGCGCACATGGGGCAAGACCACGATCGGCGTCGTGCTTACCGCGATCATGCTCTTCCCGGTCTACTGGATGCTCAACGTGTCCCTCACCCGCGACCAGGACATGCGCAAGAGCCCCCCGGACCTGCTGCCGCTGCACGGCACCCTGGCCGGCTACCGCACCGTCCTCGGCGAGCAACTGCCCTACCTCGGCACCAGCCTCGGCATCGCCCTGGGCACCGTCGTCCTGACCGTCGCCCTGGCCGCCCCCGCCGGGTACGCGCTGGCCAAGCTGCGCCCGCGCGGCGGCGGCATCATGAGCTTCGTGCTGCTGGCCGCCCAGATGATCCCCGGCATCATCATGGCGATGGGCTTCTACGCCATCTACCTCCAGCTCGGCCTGCTCCAGTCCGTGCCCGGCCTGATCGTCGCCGACTCCACCCTGGCTGTCCCCTTCGCGGTGCTGATCTTCACCGCGTTCATGTCCGGCATCCCCGGCGAACTGCTCCAGGCCGCGCAGATGGACGGAGCAAGCATCCTGCGCACCTTCTGGTCCATCGTCCTGCCCACCAGCCGCAACGCCGTCGTCACGGTGTCGCTGTTCGCCTTCCTGTGGTCCTGGTCCGACTTCATCTTCGCCAGCACCCTGGTCAACGGCGGCGCGCACGAGCCGATCACCCTCGGCATCTACCACTACATCGGCAACAACAACCAGCAGTGGAACGCCATCATGGCCACCGCCGTCGTCGCCTCCCTGCCCGCCGCGGTGATCCTCGTCCTCGCCCAGCGCTACGTCGCCGCCGGCGTGACCGCCGGCGCGGTCAAGGACTGAGTCCCCCAACTCCGCCCGGCGGCTGAAGCGTCCGTGCGTCAGCCGACCGTTGCCTCCTGCTCCAGAAACGAGTCACGCCCCATGACCGCCGCCTCGTCCGGCCCGGCCTTCTCCGTCCACGACATCCCGTTCAGCACTTACGGCTCCTGGTTCGGCATCTCGCCCGTGCTCGCGGAGAAGACCCGGGCCGAGGACCTCCACCTCGTCTCGCACCAGAACGGCATGCACGCCGTCCTGCGCCTGATCCCCGTGGACCCGGCCACCGGAGACCGGGCAGCCACCCGTGTGGAGGCGACACCCGGCCTGCTCAGCTGGATCGGTGAGAGCGGGCGCACAGACCTCGCCTACGAGTCGCCCGACACCGTGCGCCTGCGGGGGAGCGGCGTGGGTATGGGCGTGTTCGCCGCCGCGCACACCCTGACTCCGTTCAGCGGAACGTACTTCTTCCACGATCCGGCGGCGGACGCCTACGTGTTCACGTCGTACGAGACCGGCCGCCGTTACCGCGTCACCGTGCTGTCCGGCACCATCGCCGACACGGCCGGAGACCAGGTCCTGGGCAGCGGCGACCGCGGTCTCACGGTGACCGCGCAGGCGGACGGAGCCTGGGAGATGGCGATCGAGGAACTCGAGACCTCCCGCCCGCCGTACGTGTTCGCGGCGACCTTCGACGACGTCGTGGAGTCCGTTCGCGGTGAGTTCGCGGACTTCGTCGACGCGGTGGCCCCCTGGCGCTCGTCCGCCACGCCGGCCGCCGAACTCGCCGCCTACGTCGTCTGGTCGGCGACCGTACGGCCGACGGGCCTGGTCACCCGGCCCGCAGTGCTGATGTCCAAGCACTGGATGGACAAGGTCTGGAGCTGGGACCACTGCTTCAACGCCCTTGCCCTGGCTCCCGGTTGCCCCGAACTCGCCCTGGACCAGTACCACCTGCCCTTCGACCACCAGGACGACAGCGGCGCCCTGCCCGACTCGGTCACCCACTCCGAGGTACTCCACAACTTCGTCAAACCCCCCATCCACGGCTGGGCCTTCGGCCACCTGCGCCACCGCCTGCCGGCCCCTCCCAGCCGGGCCGAACTGACCGAGACGTACGCCCGGTTGGAGCGCTGGACCGACTTCTGGCTCACCGCACGAAGAGCCCCCGGCGCCCAGCTGCCCCACTACCAGCACGGCAACGACAGTGGCTGGGACAATGCCACCACCTTCGACCCCGAGCGAGTGGTCGTCACCGCCGATCTCGCCGCCTTCCTCGTCCTCCAGCTGCATGAACTCGCCGCCTTGGCTGAGGAATTGGGCAAGCCCGACGAGGCGAGCAGGTGGACGGCGACAGCCGAGGAGACCCAGACGGCGCTGTTCGACCAGCTCTGGACCGGGGACAGGTTCGTCGCCCGGTCGGTTGCCACCGGGGCCACCTGGAGCAGCGCCGGCCTCCTCGACCTGATGCCCATCGTCCTGGGCGAACACCTGCCCAGCGAGGTCAGCAGCGCACTGACCGACCACATCGAGGCCCATCTGACCCCGTACGGCCTCGCCACCGAACTGACGACCTCACCGCACTACCTCGCCGACGGTTACTGGCGCGGCCCGATCTGGGCACCCGCCACCGTCCTCGTCGAGGACGGCCTGCGCCGCGCCGGCCACCACCGCCTCGCCGACGAGATCAGCGCCCGCTTCCGCGCCCTGTGCGAGACCCACGGCTTCGCCGAGAACTTCGACGCCCTCACCGGAACGGGCCTGCGGGACCGCGCCTACACCTGGACCGCCAGCAGCTACCTCCTCCTCGCCGAAGCACACGCCCACCGAGAGAGCCGCTGACCGGCGGCCTCCCCAAACTCCGGCGCCGTCACGAGCCCCGGTCCTCCCCCCTCCAGGAGCCGCACCATGTACTCGCCCACAGCCCTTCCCAGACCCACGACAAGCGCCAGGCGCCGGGCCGTCTCGTCGGCCGCCGTCCTCGTGACCGCCCTGGCGACGACCCTGATACCGGCCGCCCCCTCCCGGGCCGCGGACACCAGCGTGACCGTCGACTTCGCCAACGCCGGAGGCGCCCCCACGTACCGCGCCTCCGGAATCATCTACGGCATGACGCCGAACGGCTCGCTCCCGCAGGACCACTTCTTCAAGGACATCAAGTGGCACTTCATGCGGGCCGGCGGCGCCCAGCTCAACAGCGGCGGCTACGCCACCAGCCTCGCCGAGTACCAGACCCGCTGGAACTCGACCCTGGCGCAGTACAAGCGCACCGCCGCCCTGGGCGGCACCTTCGTGCTCCTGCCGCACGACCTGTGGGGCGCCGACAGCACCACCCACGTGGGCTGGCCCGGTGACAACGGAAACTGGACGCAGTTCGACAGCTTCGTCACCCAGCTCATCAACGACGTCAAAGCCAACAACATGACCGTCCAGTGGGACCTGTGGAACGAGCCCGACGGCAGCAACTTCTGGGGCGCCTCGCAGGCGCAGTACCTGCAGATGTGGTCGCGGTTCTACGCCCGCGTCCGGGCGGCGTTCCCGGGCCAGCTCATCGTCGGCCCCAGCATGGCCCACCAGCCCACGTCCTCCAACAGCTGGTGGACCACGTATCTCAACTACGTCAAGGCCAACAACGTGGCCCCGGACATCTACAGCTGGCACTCCGAACCCGCCGACCCCGTCTCGGGCGCCGCGAGCGCCAACTCCACGCTCGCCGCCGCGGGCCTGACCAACACCCGCCCGTACCAGATCAACGAGTACGGCGCGCTGGCCCAGCAGAACCCCGGCGGCGGAGCCTGGTACATCGGCCGCCTGGAGCGGGCCGGCATCGACGGCCTGCGGGGCAACTGGGCCTCCGGCACCGCCCTGCACGACAACGAGGCGAACCTGCTCACCAAGAACAGCGCGGGCCAGTACCTGCCGCTGGGCGAGTGGTTCATGTACCGCTACTACGGCTCCCAGACCGGCAACATCGTCAACCTCGTCCCCGGCACCAACACCGACGGCCTCGCCACCAAGGACAACACCGCGAAGAACGCCAAGGTGCTGCTCGGCAGCAACGGCAACGCCGGCAACGTCACCGTCAACCTCACCGGCCTGGGCACCACCTCGGTGGTGGAGAGCGGAAAGGTCCGTGCGGTCGTCCAGCGCGTCCCGTACAACAACGGCGCCGCGGTGGCAGGCCCGGAGACGATCTCCGACACCACCCTGACCGTCAGCAACAACGCGGCCTCGGTGAGCCTGCCCTGGAGCAACGCCAAGGACGGCTACACCGTCACTCTGCTCCCGCCGTCCAACACCACCATCTCCACGGTCGCCGTCAGCGAGAACAGCGGCCAGTGCCTGGACGACACCAACCTGAGCACCGCCAACGGGACCCAGTACCAGCAGTGGAACTGCGAGGGCGGCTACCAGCAGATGCTCGACCTCAAGCCGGTGAGCGGCAAGAGCGGCACCTACACCGTGGTCAACGAGCTCAGCGGCAAGTGCCTCGACGTGTCCGGGGCTTCCACCGCGGACAACGCCGCCGTCATCCAGTACACCTGCAACGGCGCCACCAACCAGCAGTTCACCCTCAACCCCGTCACGGCACTGGGCAACAGCCACGACTACCAGCTGGTCGCCGTCCACAGCGGCAAGTGCGTCGACGTCACCGGCATCTCCACCACGCCCGGCGCGAAGATCCACCAGTGGACCTGCGACCCCGCGAGTGCGCTCTCCACCAAGAAGAACCAGATCTGGCGCCTCTCCGGCAAGAACTGACAGTGTCCGCCTCGGGGGGAGCCTCCCGACAGGTGCGGCCGTACGGCATCAGTGCCGTACGGCCGCTCTTCGTCGCCGGTCAGCCGCCCGGTGGGTTGTCGGGGCCGTACCCGGTGGGGTTGTCGGGAGCGTGCGACCGATGCGGGTCGGCCACGTCCTGGGCGGCACGGACCGCGGTCATGTCCGGCCGCCCGGCTTCAGGGCGTGGCCGCAGACGGTGCAGACCACGCCCACGACCAGGAGGTCCCAGGAGTAGGTGAGCAGGCTCGCGACCTGGACCAGGAGGCCCAGCCCCCACAGTCGCGGGTTGCGCACGATGCGGCGTAGCAGTCGGCTGGGCACACGGTTGCGGGTGAAGGCGTAGATGCCCAGCGAGCCCACGCAGAGCGAGACGAGGGCGATCAGGCCCAGGCTGAGCAACATCATTGAGCCGTATGACATGAGAGCCCCCAGGTTGTTCTGTACGGGACAATATCCCTGGCCAGGAGCTCCTTGTTCGCCGGGTCGGCATCCAGCGCTGTTGCGAGGTGTGCGTTGTGCGAGCACGGGTTTCGGCCGGGCGGCCCAGCGGTCCCGGCACACGGCCCCGCGCCCCCGCCGCAGACCTGAGCCGCCGTGGGCCACCCGCGTACCGAACCGGCCGCCGACGCTGTGCGGTCTGGCCCCACCCGCGCCGCCCCGCGAGCCCGGTGATCACGGGCCTCGGCTCGGCCGAACACGCGGCGATGACCTCGGCGACGGGATCGCGTGATTGGCCCGGTGATCGATTCGGTGGCTCCGGTGGTGCTGAACCTTGTCGCCTTGCCGCTGTGTCGGTGTGGATGGGTGGGTAGGGTCTGGAGATGGGGAAGAACGAGGTCGTTCCGGAGAAGGTGGCCTGGGTTCTGGTGCGTGACGGGCGGGTGCTGGTGACGCGTAACCGCGGTGTCGATGTCTTCTACTTCCCGGGCGGGAAGCGGGAGCCAGGTGAGTCCGATGCCGAGACCTTGGCGCGCGAGATCACCGAGGAACTCCGGTCCCGGGTCGACACGGCCACGATGGTGCACGTCGGCACCTTCGAGACGCGGAGGGAGTCCGACGGATGCACCGAGTTCCGGATGATCTGCTACACCGCCGATTACAGCGGTCCGCTGCTTGCCTCAAGGGAGATCGCGGAGTCGGACTGGTTCGGGTACGGCGATCGCGCGCGGGTCTCGGCAGTGGACCAGATGGTGTTGTCGAGGCGACGCCGCAGGCCGTGCGATGACTTCGAGCGCGCGGACGGCGCCAACCCGCCGGGCCGGGCGGTGACGCAGGCTGCAGTGCCGTTCCCGCCGGTGCCGAGGAGCCGCCGTGCAGCCCCTGCCCGCCTCACCGGCAGCCGGCGGCGGCCTTACCGGTGACGGCTGGAAGCACTGAATGGGGCGTGTCGCATGAGCGGCTCCTTGCAGCTCGGCGCGTCGTGACGGACGGGTCGACTGATGGAATCGCTCCCACTGGTGCATCGGACGGTAGCGCCAACACGACTGGAAGCACAGGGGTGTTGCCCGACGTTTCTCGACTGGTCCAGATCGAAGGAATCAACGTCTTGACGTCTTGACCGAGGGCGCACCTGTCCCCACTATTGGGAGCGCTCCCACTGGTTCAAGCCTTGACCCCCATCGAGCCGCACTCCGCAAGGAGGAACCAGAACCATGGATCCCGGACGCAAAAGCACAGCCCAGCCATGCACTGGGTGTCGACCTTGGTCGTGAACTCGGCTGCGTCGAACGCGTACGCGGAGCGCCCCAACGAGCCCCTGAGGCTCCGCGTGCCGCACCTCGTCCCAGCCTGAGGGGGGCGCTCGGCCGGGCGGTCCGCGGTTCCCAGAGGGCTGCCCGGCGCTCTTGCCAGGGCGAGACCGCTGTTTCCCCTCCCGGCGAAACGTTCCGGTGAACGTCCCGCAGAACCCCTTTGGGAGCGCTCCCGAATCCAGGACGCTCCGCCGCTTCCCCTCACACCCCCGCTTCCCCTCACACGCCCGCTTCCCCTCGCACGCCCGCGTCCCTTCACACGCCCGCTTCCTCTCACACCCCGCGGAGGATCCGCATGCAACTCCCACTCCCCAACCCCCTGAGCAGAGCACGAGCCGTGCTCGGCACCCTGCTCACGGCACTCCTCGTCCTCACGGCGCTGCTCGCCTCCGCTCCGCCGTCACACGCCGACTCGACCATCTGCGAGCAGTTCGGCTCGACCACCATCCAGGGCCGTTACGTCGTCCAGAACAACCGCTGGGGCACGAACGCCACCCAGTGCATCACCGCCACGGACTCCGGCTTCAGGGTCGCCCAGGCCGACGGCTCGGTTCCGACGAACGGCGGTCCGAAGTCCTACCCGTCCGTCTTCAACGGCTGTCACTACACCAACTGCTCACCCGGCACGAACCTCCCGGCCCGGCTGAGTTCGATCTCGAGCGCGCCCACGGGCATCTCCTACAGCTATGTCAGCGGCGCGGTCTACGATGCCGCGTACGACATCTGGCTGGACCCGACACCCCGCACCGACGGTGTGAACCGCACCGAGATCATGATCTGGTTCAACCGCGTGGGGGCCGTGCAGCCGGTCGGCTCGCAGGCCGGTACCACCAGCGTTGCCGGTCGTTCATGGCAGGTGTGGACCGGCAACAACGGCACCAACGACGTGCTGACCTTCGTCGCGCCGTCAGCGATCAGCAGCTGGAACTTCGACCTGATGGACTTCGTCCGTCAGACCGTCTCCCGGGGACTCGCGCAGGACAACTGGTACCTGACGAGTGTTCAGGCAGGCTTCGAGCCCTGGCAGAACGGCGCGGGGCTGGCGGTGACGTCGTTCTCCTCGACCGTGAACCTCGGCGGAGGCACGCCTGGCGGGCCGGGCGGCTCAACGGCGTGCAGGGTGGCCTACGGTACGAACGTGTGGCAGGGAGGTTTCACCGCCGACGTCACCGTGACCAATACCGGTTCCTCTCCCGTCAACGGCTGGAATCTCGCGTTCACCCTGCCTTCGGGGCAGAAGACAACGAGTGTGTGGAACGCCCATGTCTCCCCGGCATCGGGAGCCGTGACCGCCAGCGGTCAGCAGTACAACGGGGACATCGCACCCGGTGGGCAGGTCTCCTTCGGGTTCCAGGGCACCTACGGCGGCACCTTCGCCGAACCGGCGGGCTTCAGCCTGAACGGAACAGCCTGTACCGCCGCGTGAAAGGGCCGGCCCACCCTGCCCGACTCCCAGGCCCGGGGTGGGCCGCCGTTCGACGGCCGACTCGTTCCCCAGGGCTGCTCTGCCCGCGTCTGGTCAACTCTGCCCACGTGGTGATGAGTTGTCCGCCATCGATGTTGCTGCGCCGTGGTGCCTTCCGCCGTAAGATCGGTGATCTCGTGGGGGAGGTGGTCATGGGCAGGCGACGCCCTGGGGCGCCCACGCTGGAAGAGGTGGCCGCCCATGCGGGGGTGGGGCGAGGTACGGTCTCCCGGGTCGTCAACAACGCGGCCGGTGTGGCCGATTCGACGCGCCGGGCCGTACAGCGCGCCATCGAGGAACTGGGTTACGTGCCCAATCTCGCCGCCC
The DNA here is from genome assembly GCF_058267695.1 of Streptomyces sp. DF42. NCBI lineage: Bacteria > Bacillati > Actinomycetota > Actinomycetes > Kitasatosporales > Streptomycetaceae > Streptomyces > Streptomyces sp. DF42. The sequence goes on from NZ_CM177859.1 coordinate 9,715,450, forward strand.
GGTCCCTGGCCGGGCAGCGGGCCGACGCCGTGGCCCTTGTCCTGACGGAGCCGGACTGGAGGCAGTTCGCGGAGCCGTTCTTCTCGGAAATCGTCAGTTCGATCGGCGACGGGTTGGCGGACACCGGCATGCAACTGATGCTGACCCTGGTCCGCTCGGAGTCCGAACGGCAGCGCTTCCTGGAGTACGCACGCGGCGGCCGGGTCGACGGAGTCCTGCTGATGTCCGTCCACGCGGACGACCGGCTGCCGGACATGCTCGCCGAGGCGCGGTTGCCGACCGTGCTGCTGGGGCGTCGGTCGGCCGACGAGTACGTCAGCCACGTGGACGCGGACAACCTGGGCGGCGCCCGCAGCGCCGTCGCCTACCTGCTGAAACAGGGCCGTCGAGCGATCGCCACCATTACGGGGCCGCTGGACATGTACGTTGCGCAGTCAAGGCTTCAGGGTTACCGGAACGCCCTGGAGTCGGCCGGCCTGGAGAGTCCGCACTCCCTGGTCGCGGAAGGTGATTTCTCGCAGGACAGCGGGCGTCGCGCCATGGCGGAGCTCCTCGAACGTCACCCGGAGATCGACGGCGTCCTCGCCGCGTCGGACACCACGGCCGCCGGGGCGCTGCAGGCGCTGCGGGTAGCGGGACGGCGTGTGCCCGAGGACGTCGCCGTGATCGGGTTCGACGACTTTCCGCTGGCCCAGCGCACCGAGCCGTGCCTGACCACAGTGCGTCAGCCGTTGGGGGAGATCGGAAGAGCCATGATCAGGCTGCTGCTTGAGGAGATCGAGGAACCGTACGTGGCCTGGCGCCACGTCATCCTCCGTACGGAACTGGTCGTCCGCGAATCGGCGTGACGAGTGTCGCCGTACGCACCCGGCTCAGCGTGCCGAGCCGTTGGCTTGGCGTGCGGTGCACGCGAGATGGGGACGCGGGTACAGGTCGCGGCTGCCCTCCGCGGCTCACAAGTCCGGTGCGATGGTCCGGAGTTGTCCGAACCGGCCTATGTTCCGGCCTCCCGAAATACCGGCAGGAATGGAGCGAATCGGTTCGACGTAAGCGCTTCGACGGGAAGCGCGACCGGCCGCATGTCGGATCGATGGCATGCCGGGAGGTGCATGCCTCACCGACACCTGGTTGCGGTTCGGCCGCTTCGGCTGCCTCGGCCAGTGCCCCTCTGTGCCGGCGCGCTCCCGGACCCGATCCGATCGGCTGCGTCCCTGTTCACCGGCATGATGGTGGGTCACATGGAAGGCCTGGCCCCTGCCGTCGGCCGCGGTTGGCCTTCCCCCGGTGCCCGCGCGGCAAGCGGTGGTGGCGTGGTGGACTCGTTTCGGACCGCAACTTTTCGACGGTGCTGACGGCTTGCGCAAGACGGGAATCAGCAGTCGAATCGATTCCGCAACAAGGTGCGCAGCAGCGGCCTGTGCACCTTTGGCAGCACCGCGGCACCGGGAGCGCCGTCTCCCGCCGAACTTCTCTGCATCCCACTGCACAACGGCACGTTCAAGCGCTTCGGTATGCATCAGCGCCACCACCACAACCCGACCGGGTTGCGTCGGCACGGTAGGGAGAACAGATGGGGACCACACGTACAAGACGCCGTCCGCTGTCCGGGCGCGGTGGCGTCGCGCGGCTGTTCGCGGTGGCACAGCACCGTGCCAGGTCGGTCGGCGTGCCTTCACCGACACGCTCAGCACACTCTCGTTGGAGGACGCTCGCCCGGGCGGCGGCCGCGGCCGCGCTCGTCGGCGGAGCCCTGGCCGGTGCCACCGTCACGGCCGGGACGGCCCGGGCCGCCACGTCCGGTCCGTGCGACATCTACCAGGCCGGCGGCACGCCCTGTGTGGCGGCGCACAGCACGACGCGGGCGCTTTATGCCTCGTACACCGGACCGCTCTACCAGGTTCGGCGTGCCTCGGACAATGCGACCCGGAACGTCGGTGTCCTGGAGGCGGGCGGGTATGCCGACGCCGCCGCCCAGGACTCGTTCTGCTCGGGCACGACCTGCCTGATCACGATCATCTACGACCAGTCGGGCCGCGGAAACAACCTCACCCAGGCACCCGGTGGCGGTGCCGCGGGCGGCCCCGACAACCTCGCGAACGCGACCGCCGCGCCCACCACGGTGGGCGGTCACAAGGCCTACGGCGTCTTCGTGGCGCCGGGCACCGGCTACCGCAACAACCACACCAACGGCGTCGCCACCGGGGACAACCCCGAGGGCATGTACGCGATTCTCGACGGCACGCACTACAACGGCGGCTGCTGCTTCGACTACGGCAATGCCGAGACGGACAGCAACGACGACGGCAACGGCACCATGGAAGCCATCTACTTCGGCAACATCAAGGTCTGGGGCTACGGTTCGGGCAACGGCCCGTGGATCATGGCCGACCTGGAGAACGGTCTGTTCTCCGGAGTGAACCAGCACTACAACGCGGGCGATCCGACCATCAGCCACCGGTACACGACCGCCATCATCAAGGGCGGGGCGAACCACTGGGCGATCCGTGGCGGCAACGCGCAGTCCGGTGGCCTGTCGACCTTCTACGACGGTCCGCGCCCCAACGTCGCGGGTTACAACCCGATGCGCAAGCAGGGCGCCATCATCCTGGGCATCGGTGGCGACAACAGCAAGGGCGCCCAGGGCACCTTCTACGAAGGGGTGATGACGTCCGGCTATCCGTCGGACGCCACCGAGAACGCGGTCCAGGCCAACATCACCGCGGCCGGGTACAGCAACTCCTCCGGCGGGACGGGCACCGGGGCTCTGCACGCGGTGGGCGCGGGCAAGTGCCTGGACGTGCCGAACTCGTCCACCACGGCCGGCACGCAGCTGCAGATCTGGGACTGCAGCGGCGGCGCCAACCAGACCTGGACCCGTACGTCCTCGGGCCAGTTGACCGTCTACAGCGGCAGCAGCCAGATGTGCCTCGACGCCTACGACAACCAGACGTCCGCCGGCACCAAGGTGGTGACCTGGCCGTGCAACGGGGGCGCCAACCAGCAGTGGCAGGTGAACTCCGACGGCACCGTCACCGGCAGCCAGTCCGGGCTCTGCCTGGACGTCACGGGAGCCTCCACGGCCAACGGCGCCCTGGCGGAACTGTGGCCGTGCAACGGCGGATCCAACCAGCGATGGAGCCTCGGCTGACCTGGACGGCCCGTCCGCGGCCGGCTCACCGCAGAACCCCACGTGACACCACCGGAGGATGACCATGTCCAGAGCCAGAGCCAGAGCGCTCCGCGGCCTGTGGGTCGCGCCCATGGCGCTGCTCGCCCTACTGGCCTCTGGCCAGGCCACGGTCGGGGTCGCGTACGCGATGCCGGCAGAGCGTGAAGCGGCGGCCGCCGACCTGTACGTGGCGCCGGATGCGGCTCCCGGCGGGAACGGCACCGCCGGGCAGCCGTTCACCACCATCGACCAGGCGCAGCAGCCCGCGCACCGGCTGTCGGCCGACTCGGACGTCGTCGTCCATCTGGCCGGTGGCACCTACCGGTTGTCCAAGCCACTGGCCTTCGGCTCCGGCGACGGCGGCCAGAACGGCCACACCATCACCTACCAGGCCGGGTCCGGTCAGCAGCCGGTCGTGTCCGGTGCCCAGCACGTCACGGGTTGGCAGGTGCATGATCAGTCGAAGAATATCTGGTCGGTCCACGTCGGCACCGGCGTGAACACGCGCCAGCTCTACGTGAACGGCAAGGAGGCGCCGCGGGCGGCGATCCAGGTGCCCCGCTCCGGATTCACCTTCACCCAGACCGGCCTGACCGTCACCGACCCCTCCCTCGACTACCTGGCCGGCCTCTCGGACCAGAACCACATGGAAGTCGAGAGCATCAACTCCTTCACCGACCGCTATGCGCCGGTCCGGTCGATCAGCGGCAGGACCATCACCATGCAGCAGCCCGCGTGGAACAACAACTCCTGGGGCTACGACACGATCAACGCGCCGTTCGCCGGCGGGACGATGTACCTGGAGAACAACTACGCGTTCCTGCAGCAGGCCGGACAGTGGTATCTCGACGCCTCCACCGGCGACCTGTACTACCGGGCCCAGCCGGGGCAGAGCCCGAACAGCCTCGACGTCGAACTGCCCCGCCTGCAGAGCCTGCTCGGCATCAGCGGCAGCTACGGCTCACCCGCGACCGGCCTGAGCTTCGCCGGCATTCGGTTCACGGGAACCTCCTGGCTCGGCCCGAGCGGACCCGACGGCTACGCGGACCAGCAGAGCGGCGCACACATCACCGGCGCCTACGCGATGCCCGCCAACTGGCTGAGCACCTGCAAGTCGGGGTGCACGCAGTTCGAGGCCACCCGCAACCACTGGGCGCAGATGCCCGGGGCCGTACAGGTCTCCGCCGCCACGGGCATCACGTTCTCCGGCGACACGTTCTCCGAACTCGGCCAGGCCGGCCTCGGGGTGGGCAACGACGGCGTCGCCACGGCCTCCGGCACCGGACTCGGGGCCAACGGCGTCACCATCACCGGCAACACCTTCACCGACACCGCCGGCAGCGGCATCCAGGTCGGCGGGATCCAGCCGGACGCCCACCACCCGAGCAACCCGCAGATGACCAACCAGAACATCACGATCAGCAACAACAAGGTCAGCGGGGTGGGCACCGACTACAAGGAAACCGCCGCCATCCTGTCCACGTACGTCACCAACGCGACGATCAGCCACAACCAGGTCGACCACCTGCCCTACGACGGGATCGACATCGGCTGGGGCTGGGGCGTCAACGACCCGGGCGGCAGCCAGGACTACGTCAACCGGGGCACGTACACCTACCAGCCCGTCTACAGCACCCCCACGACGCTGAAGAACAACACCGTCTCGCACAACCTGATCTACGACACCAAGAACGCGATGTTCGACGGCGGCAGCATCTACAACCTGTCCGCGAGCCCCGGCTCGGTGATCTCCGACAACTACATGTACGACAACGGTCGCACCACCGCGCTGTACCTCGACGAGGGGTCCCGGTACCTGACGGTGTCGCACAACGTGGTGCAGGACGCCGGCAACTGGGCGCTCACCAACGCCAACGCGAACAACCACACCGACGACAGCACCTTCTCCGGCAACTGGTACAACGGCGGCAACACCTACGTGGCCACCGGACCTCCGCACAACAATGTCCTCACCGGCAACGTCCAGGTCAGCGGAACCAACTGGCCCGAGGGCGCCCGGCAGGTCATCCAGCAGGCAGGCGTCCAGTCCTCGGGCGGCGCCGGGTTCCCCAGCGGCTACCACCAGCTGGTGATCGGCAGCGACAGCCTGTGCCTGGACGTGAACGGCAACTCCGGCGCCGCGGGTGCCGCGATCGCCCAGTGGACCTGCAACGGGCAGAGCAACCAGCAGTTCCAGTTCCTGCCTGCCTCGGGCGGTTACGGGCAGCTGCAGGCGCAGAACTCCGGGCTGGTCGTGGCGGTGTCGGGCGGTTCCACCACCGCCGGTACGCCCGACATCGTGCAGCAGGCCCCGAGTACAGCGGCAGGCGGCCTGTGGCTGCCGGTGCGGCAGTCGGACGGCTCGTACTCCTTCCAGAACCAGAACAGCGGCCTGTGCCTGGACGTCCACGGCGGCGGCAGCAACCTCGGCCAGCAGCTCGACCAGTGGCCCTGCAAGAACACGGCGGGCAGCAACCAGGACTTCACCCCCCGCTGACCGCTCGCGCACTCGTTCACCCCACCCACTGTCCCGCACCAGTGAGGAACGATGATGAAGACGTACTCGGCAGTCCTGGCTGCGGCGCTCACGGCGGTGCTCGGCGTCGGCGCCGCGTCACCCGCGACGGCCGCCGCCGGCAGCGGGTCTCCGCCGTCCGGCGCACGCGTCGCCGCCGCGCCCGCCACCGTGCGGCTGATGCCGCTGGGCGACTCGATCACCTGGGGCGTCGGCAGCCCGTCGGGCAACAGCTACCGGGGCTATCTGTGGAACCAGCTGTCGGCCGAGGGGCACACCCCGGACTTCGTCGGCTCGGGCCGCAACGGCACCATGTCCGACCCGGACAACGAAGGCCACTCCGGGTGGCGGATCGACCAGATCGCCGGGATCGCCGACTCCGTGCTGGCCCGCTACCGCCCGAACGTGATCACCCTGGAGATCGGCACCAACGACCTCAACGGCAACTACCAGATCCCGACCGCTCCCGACCGGCTCCGCGCACTCATCGACCAGATCACGCGCGCCGCCCCCGACGCGACCGTCCTGCTCGGCACCGTGATCGTCTCCACCAGCGGCACCGAGGAGGCCAACCGGCCGGCCTTCAACGCCAGGCTTCCGGGAATCGTCCAGGCCGAGCAGGCCGCCGGCAAGCACGTACGCCTGGTGGACATGAGTGCGCTGACCAGTGCGGACCTGTCCGACGCCCTGCATCCCAACGACAACGGTTTCCGCAAGATGGCGGACGCCTTCAACGCCGGGGTGCAGGCCGCCGACGCGGACGGCTGGATCAAACCGCCGGTTTCGGCGGGCGGTCAGGTGCGTTCCGGGATCGCGGGGAAGTGCCTGGACGTGAGCGGCGGCAACAGCGCCGACGGGAGCGCCGCGATCGTCGCGGCCTGCAACGGCTCTGCCGCGCAGCAGTGGTCCGCGCACGCGGACAACACCCTGCGCGCGCTCGGCAAGTGCCTCGATGTGACCGGCCGCGGTACCGCCAACGGCAGCAAGATCGAGATCTGGGACTGCAACGGCGGCAGCAACCAGCAATGGCAGGCGTACAACGGCGGTTACCGCAACCCGGTCTCCGGCCGCTGCCTCGACGACCCCGGCTCGTCCACCACCGACGGAACACAACTGGTCCTGTGGGACTGCAACGGCGGAGCCAACCAGCAGTGGACCGCGCTGGCGGTCACCACCTCGGCTCCCTGACCCGACAGGGCCGCGGCACCGACTCGTGGTCGGTGTCTCACCCCCACACTCCCACACACAAGGAGAATGATCTCTGATGTCCTGGCTCAACGAGGAGCCCCGTCTGCGCAAGACACTGGCCCTGGCTGTCGGACTGACAGCCGGCACCGTCCTGGCCCTGGCCGGTCCGGCGAACACCGCCGCCCACGCCGCCTCCGGCACGCTGGGCGCGGCCGCGGCCGACAGCGGCCGCTACTTCGGTACGGCCGTGGCCGCCGGAAGGCTCGGAGACTCGACGTACTCCACGATTCTCGACCGGGAGTTCAACATGATCACCCCGGAGAACGAGATGAAGTGGGACACCATCGAGCCGTCCCGCGGCACCTTCAACTTCGGCCCCGGTGACCAGATCGTCAGCCACGCCGCCGCGCACGGGCAGCGGATGCGCGGGCACACGCTGGTCTGGCACTCCCAACTGCCCGGTTGGGTCAGCTCCATCAGGGACGCGAACACCCTGCGCAGTGTGATGAACAACCACATCACCACGGAGATGAACCACTACAAGGGCAAGATCTACGCCTGGGACGTGGTCAACGAGGCGTTCGCCGACAATGGCAGTGGCCAGCACCGCAGTTCGGTGTTCCAGGACGTGCTGGGCAACGGCTTCATCGAGGAGGCCTTCCGCACCGCGCGGGCGACCGACCCGGCGGCCAAGCTCTGCTACAACGACTACAACATCGAGAACTGGTCGGACGCCAAGACCCAGGGCGTCTACAACATGGTGCGCGACTTCAAGGCGCGCGGTGTGCCCATCGACTGCGTCGGCCTCCAGTCCCACTTCGGCGCCGGCGGCCCGCCGTCGAGCTTCCAGACCACACTGTCGAACTTCGCCGCGCTCGGCGTCGACGTACAGATCACCGAGCTCGACATCGCCCAGGCGTCCCCGACGGCGTACGCCAACACCGTCAAGGCGTGCATGAACGTCGCGCGCTGCACCGGCATCACCGTGTGGGGTATCAGGGACAGCGACTCGTGGCGGTCGGGGGAGAACCCGCTCCTGTTCGGCGCGGGCGGCAACAAGAAGCCGGCCTACGACGCGGCCCTGTCCGCGCTCGGCGGCGGCGGCTCGGGCAACCCGGGTGGCATCGTCTCGGGAACCGTGTACTCGCTGGTGGACGTCGCTGCGGGCCGGGCGTTGGACGTCCCGAGCGGGCAGAACGCGAACGGCACGCCCCTGCAGGTCTGGGACTCCAGCGGCGCTGCGAACCAGCAGTGGCGGGCGAGCCAGAACGGCGACGGTTCCTACACCCTGACCAACGTCGGCAGCGGACGGGTTCTGGACGAGCCGGGCGGTCAGACGGGGAACGGAACGCGGATGGCGATCTGGGACTCCAACGGCGGTGCGAACCAGCACTGGCGGGCGAGCCAGAACGGCGACGGTTCCTACACCCTGACCAACGCCGCCTCCGGCCGGGCGCTGGAGGTTCCGGCAGGGCAGGGCGGCAACGGGAGCCCCGTCCAGATCTGGGACTCCAACGGCGGCGCCAACCAGCACTGGAGCTTCAGGTGAGGTGACCTGCGCCCAGCGCGCGGACCTGCACCGTGACGAACACCCGCGCCCGGTACGACGGCCGTCGCCGGACGCGGGTTCGGCATGCCCTCAGGGCGGCCTGACCAGGAAAAACATGGGATGGATCAGATCCCGAATCGCGAAGACAGCTCTATTGACAGCGTATTGGGCCTGTGGGATCACTATGCGACATGGGATGTGTGAGTGTCCTCGTGAGTGCTCCAGGGCGCGCGCTGACGGGAGCGGTCGGCACCCCTTCCGAACTCTTTCGGACAGGCACAGCACTCTCCGTCCCCTTCCCCCGCATATCCGAGGACACAGAATGCAGCCTCCATGCGCTCCGCCCCGCAGCCCCGCCGCTCGTGTACCACGCCTGCCGGCGCAGGCCGCCGTATGCGTGATGGCCCTGCTGGCCATGTTCCTGACCGCCGCGCCGGCATGGTCGGCACCGACGCCCGGGGCAGCCCTGGTGAGTTCGGCGTCGGGGCGGTGCCTGGACGTCAAGGGCAACGTCGACACGTCGGGTACGGGGCTGCAGATCTGGGACTGCAACGGCCAGGCCAACCAGGCGTTCGAGTTCACGGCGGCCGGTGAGCTGCGGACTCTGAACGGCACGCGGTGCGTGGACGCCTACGACACCCGTACCGTTCCGGGAGCCGCGGTGGTCATCCGGCCGTGCGACGGGCGGGCGACCCAGATGTGGCGACAGAGCTCCGGCGGGAGTGTCACCGGTGCCGCCTCCGGATTCTGCCTGGACGTGAGCGGGGCGGGGGCGGCCGACGGCACCGCGGTCATCCTGTGGACCTGCAACGGCCAGAGCAACCAGAAGTGGACCGCGCCGGCGCCCCCGGTGGGCGGGTCGCGTTCGTGCGACATCTACGCCGCGGGCGGAACCCCGTGCGTGGCCGCGCACAGCACGGTGCGCGCGCTCTACGGCTCGTACAACGGCCCCCTCTACCAGGTCAGGCGCGCCTCGGACAACGCGACCAAGGACATCGGCGTACTGGCCGGTGGCTTCGCCGACGCGGCGGCGCAGGACTCGTTCTGCGCGGGCACCACATGCGTGATCACGGTCGTCCGCGACCAGTCCGGACACGGCAACGACCTGTGGTACCAGGGCTCGGCGCAGGTCCCGGGCTCGACGCAGAGCAGTCCCGCGAAGGCGACCTCCGAGTCACTCACCGCCGGGGGCACCAAGGCCTACTCGCTGTACATCAACCCCGGCAACAGCTACTGGCGGGACGGTCACCTGACGGGCGTGCCGACCGGTGCCGCACCCGAAGGGGCGTACATGGTGACCAGCGGCACCCATGTCAACGGCGGCTGCTGCTTCGACTACGGCAACAGCGAGACGGACCGCAAGGCCGACGCCGCCGGGGCGATGGACGCGATCAACTTCGGCACCGAGTGCTGGTTCGGCGGCTGCTCCGGCAGCGGTCCCTGGGTGCAGGCCGATCTCGAATGGGGCCTGTACTCCGGCGGCAGCCAGTCATGGAACCCGGGCCAGCGGGCGTTCGCGAACAAGTTCGTCACCGCGATGCTCAAGAACAACGGCACGTCGAGGTTCGCCCTCAAGGGCGGCAACGCCCAGTCGGGTGGCCTGACAACCCTGTGGGACGGCGGCCTTCCCGGCGGATACAGCCCCATGAAGAAACAAGGGGCCATCGTCCTGGGCAGCGGCGGCGACTGCTGCAAGCCGGGCGGCGGCGCCAACCTGAGCGCCGGCACCTTCTACGAGGGCGCCGTCGTCGCCGGCTACCCCTCCGACGCGACCGACAGCGCGGTCCAGGCCGACATCACCGCCGCCGGCTACCGCTGAACGCTCTCAGCTTCCCCCACTCGTCCCAGGAGTCGATGAGGTATGCCCACCACCACCGCGAGCGCCAGGCGTCTTCGCCAACTGCCCCCGCTGCTGTCCCTGTTGCTGTCCCTGCGCAGGCCCCTTGCGCTCGCCTTCTCGACCGTGCTGCTCGTCGCGGCCGCCCCCCTCCTCTCGCTCGGCACGGCGCAGCCCGCCGCCGCGCTCGGCAACGGGCTCGCGCCGACCCCGCAGATGGGCTTCAACGACTGGAACGCGTACGGCTGCAACGTCTCCGAGTCGCTGATCAAGGCCACCGCGCAGGCGATGCACACCAACGGCATGCAGGCCGCCGGCTACACGTACGTCAACATCGACGACTGCTGGATGACCCACAGCCGCGACTCGGGCGGCCACCTGGTGCCGGATCCCGCGAAGTTCCCCGACGGCATCAAGGGCACCGCGGACTACGTGCACTCACTGGGGCTGAAGCTGGGGATCTACGAGGACGCGGGCACCGCGACCTGCGCGGGATACCCGGGCAGCCTCGGCCACGAGAGCACGGACGCGCAGTCGTTCGCGTCGTGGGGCGTGGACTACCTGAAGTACGACAACTGCAACAACACCGGAGCGCCGGCGCGGACCCGCTACACCGCGATGCGGGACGCCCTGGCGGCCACCGGCAGGCCGATCCTGTACAGCCTGTGCAACTGGGGCCAGGACAACGTGTGGACCTGGGGCGCGGACGTGGGCAACAGCTGGCGCACCACCGGGGACATCACCCCGAGCTTCTCCAGCATGCTGTCGATCTTCCACAGCAACGTCGGACTGGCCTCCTACGCCGGCCCCGGCCACTGGAACGACCCGGACATGCTGGAGGTCGGCAACGGCTCGATGACGGCCACCGAGAACCGCAGCGAGTTCAGCCTCTGGGCGGAGATGGCCGCACCACTGATCGCGGGCACCAACATCCCCTCGGCCAGTGCCGACACCTTGTCCGTCCTGACCAACTCCCGGGTGATAGCGGTCGACCAGGACCCGCTCGGCAAACAGGGGACCATGGTGTCCTCCTCGGGCGGCCTGGACGTGCTGGCCAAGCCGCTCGCCAACGGGGACGTGTCGGTGGCCCTGTTCAACGAGACGAACTCCACGGCGACCATCACCACCACCGCGGCCGCGATCGGCAAGACGGGGGCGTCCGCCTACACCCTCACCGACCTGTGGTCGGGCGCGTCCTCGACCACCTCCGGCACGATCAGCGCCTCTGTACCGGCGCACGGCACGGTGATGTACCGGGTCGCGGGCGGCACCAGCGGTGGCGGCGGCACAAGCGTGACCGGTCAGCTGCACGCGGTCGGCGCGGGCAAGTGCCTGGACGTACCGAACTCCACCACGACCGCCGGTACCCAGGTGGAGATCTGGAGCTGCAACGGCGGCGCCAACCAGACCTGGACGCATTCCGCCTCCGGCTCGCTCACCGTCTACTCCGGCAGCGGCCAGATGTGCCTGGACGCCTACAACAACCAGACCACGCCGGGAACGAAGGTGGAGATCTGGACCTGCAACGGCCAGAGCAACCAGCAGTGGACCCTGAACGCCGACGGCACCATCACCGGCGTGCAGTCCCGCCTGTGCCTGGACGTCACCGGAGCGGCCACGGCTGACGGATCTCTCGCCGAGCTGTGGACCTGCAACGGCAGCAGCAGTCAGCGATGGACGCTGCGATGACCCGCCCCTCCCTCCGGCCACCGGCAGCTTCGGTGCCGCCGTACGGCGGCACCGCCACAAAGGAGGTCTCCATGCCCGGATCAGCAACCGATCGCCGGCGCAGGCGATTCCCGGCGGTGCTCCTGATCGCCCTCGTGATGGCCCTGGCCGCGTTGGGGACACCCTCGTTCGCCACTTCCGCGCGGACCGGCACACCCGCCGTCGGCCACGCGTCGACGCCCGCGCCCGCCGCGGACACGTCGCTTCCGTGCGACCTCTACGCGGCGGGCGGAACGCCGTGCGTGACGGCGCACGCCACGACCAGGGCGCTCTTCGCGGCGTACAACGGGCCGCTGTACCAGATCCAGCGGTCCTCCGACCACAGCTACCGCGACATCGGGGTGCTCGCCGCGGGCGGGTACGCCGACGCGGCGTCCCAGGTGTCGTTCTGCGCGGGCACGTCGTGCACGATCACGAAGATCTACGACCAGACCACCCGGCACAACGACCTGCCGATCTCCTGGGGCGGCTACTGGAAGGGGCCCGGACCCAACGGATCGGACGTGGGAGCCGACGCCATGGCCCTGCCGGTGACCGCGGCCGGCCACCAGGTCTTCGGCGTCAAGGTCACCCCCGGTGTCGGGTACCGCATCGACCACGCGAGCGGCGTGGCCACCGGCTCCCAGCCCGAAGGCATCTACATGGTGACGTCGTCGAACTACACCAACCAGTGGTGCTGCTTCGACTACGGCAGCGGCGAGAACTCCCACACCGACACCGGCAACGCCACCATGAACGCCATCTACTGGGGCAACGCCTGCTGGTTCAACGGCTGCACCGGCAACGGCCCGTGGGTCGAGGCCGACCTGGAGAACGGCATGTTCCACACCAACACCGGCTCCAACAAGGACCCGAACAACCAGGGTGTGCACTACCCGTTCGTCAGCGCGTGGCTGAAGAACAACGGAACCAGCAACTTCACGCTCAAGTACGGCAACGGAGCCGGCGGCGGCCTGACCACCACCTTCTCCGGCCCCCTGCCCAACGGATACTCCCCGATGAAGGTCGACAGCTCCGTCCTCCTCGGCACCGGCGGCGACAACAGCGTCTCGGGGCAGGGCGAGTTCTTCGAAGGCGCGATGACGGCGGGCTACCCCTCCGACGCCACCGAGAACGCCGTCCAGGCCGCCATCACCGCCGCCGGCTACGGAACGGGAAGCGGCGGGGGCGGCACGACCGGTGCGCTGCACGCGGTCGGTGCGGGCAAGTGCCTTGAGGTGCCGGGCAGTTCGACGACTCCGGGCACGCAGACACAGATCAGGGACTGCTCCGGCGCGGCGAACCAGACCTGGTCCCAGAGCGCCTCGCACGAGCTGACCGTCTCCCTGGCCGGCAACCGTCTGTGCCTGGACGCCTCCGAACGGGGCACCAGCCCGGGCACCAAGGTCATCACCTGGACCTGCAACGGCCAGAGCAACCAGCAGTGGACGCTCAACACCAACGGCACCGTCACCAGCACCCTGTCCGGGCTGTGCCTGGACGTCTCGGGCGCCGCCACCGCCAACGGAACCCCCGTACAGCTGTGGACCTGCAATGGCCAGTCCAACCAGAAGTGGACGCTGAGCTGACCCGGTGAGGCACGGCGCGCGATCTCAGGAGGATCTGATGACGACGAGAGTGAGACCCGGCCGTCTGGTACTGCTGAGCGGTGTCGTCCTGGCCCTTGTGCTGGCGCTGTTGTCGACGGCCCCGAGCCGGGCCGCCTCGGGTACGTCGCTGAGCGTCCACCTGGCGTCGGCCCGGGGACCGTCGACCGGCGTGGGGGAGGGGTTCCTCTACGGCATCAGCGAGGACGGCAGCCAGCCCGTCGACCAGTTCCTCCAGCCGCTGGGGATCAACGCGTTCCGCGGCGGCGGATGGTTCTCCGGTGGCTGGATCAGGGACGGCTACCAGTACGGCTCGGCCACCCGGGCCGACGTCGGCTCGATCACCGCGCAGGCCGAGCGGCTCACCCGGCCGCCGTACCACGCGCAGTACCAGGTGCTGGTCAGCGACATCTACGGCGCGAACGGCGGCCAGCCCTCCAACACGAAGTACCCCTGCGACAACGGTGACTGCTCCAACTGGATCAGCTTCATCGACTCCACGGTGGGCGCACTGCAGGCTTCGGGGCTGACGTTCTCCTACGACATCTGGAACGAGCCGGACATCTCCGCCTTCTGGACCCGGGGTGTCAACAGCGCCCAGTACTTCCAGATGTGGGACACCGCCTACCGGGAGATCCGGCGTATCGCCCCCGCGGCGCAGATCGTGGGCCCGTCCCTCGCGTTCACCCCGCAGCGCAACCCGGGCGAATGGCGGACCTGGCTCGCGCACGTGAAGGCGGCCGGGACAGTGCCGGACATGATCGCCAACCACAACGAGGGCGACGTCGACGACCCGGTCACCGTCGCCCAGAGCCTGAGCAACGCCCTGAGCGCGGCGGGCATCGGTCCGTTGCCGCTGTCCTCGAACGAGTACCAGCCGGCCGACCGGCAGAGCGCCGGGGTGACGGCCTGGTACCTGGCGCGGTTCGCACAGTCCGGCTACGCCAACGCGATGCGCGGCAACTGGGTCTGCTGTGTCACCCCGAACCTGACGGGAGTGCTCACCCAGAGCGGGGGCACCTGGCAGCCGACCGGCAACTGGTGGGCGCTTCGGGACTACGCCGACATGACCGGAACCCTCGTCGACACCTCCGGCCAGGTCGGCTCGACGGCCATCGCCGCCGCCGAGGACTCCGCCGCCCAACGCGCGGTAGCAGTGATCGGCGACTCCAACGGCTACACCGGCGCCGCTTCGGTGACCTTCGACGGGCTGTCGTCCGTGCCCTGGCTGACGAACGCCGGCAGTGTGCACGTCACCGTGCATCGCATCCAGGACCAGGCGCCGCTGAGTGCGCCACAGACCGTGTACGACCAGAACGTGAGCGCCTCCGGCGGCTCGGTCACCGTGCCGTTCACGTTCCAGGGCGCGCACGACGCCTTCGCCGTCTATCTGACCCCGGCGTCGTCCGGCGGCGGTAGTTTCCCCGACGGCTACCACCAACTCGTGGTCGCCAACGACAACTTGTGCCTCGACGTGTACGGGAACTCCACCAGCGCGGGCGCCGTGATCGACCAGTGGACCTGCAACGGGCAGGGCAACCAGCAGTTCCGGTTCATGCCGGCCTCGGGCGGCTACGGCGAACTGCGCGCCCAGAACTCCGGCCAGGACGTGGCGGTCGCCGGCAACTCCACGACGGCGGGCACCCCGGACATCGTCCAGCAGGCCCCGGGCACGGCGGCCGGCGCCCTGTGGCTGCCCGTACCGCAGTCCGACGGCACGTACGCCTTCCAGAACCGCAACAGCGGTCTGTGCCTGGACGTCCACGGCGCCGGCAGCAACGCGGGACAGCAACTGGACCAGTGGCAGTGCAAGAACGCGCCGGGCACCAACCAGGACTTCGCCGTCCGCTGATACCACACCCGACGCGGACCCCCACCGACCTGCGAAAGGAACCCCCACCGTGTCAGCACTCAGACGGCTGCTGCGGCGCCTGCGCGCCTCGACGGCCGTGCTCACGGGCCTCGTCCTGGCCGCCGGCGGCCTCGTCGGCACGGTCGCCGCGCCGGCCCACGCCGCGACCTCCATCACCATCAACGGCGCCTCCGGCGGACGGACCTTCGACGGCGTCGGCGCGATCAGCGGCGGAGGCGGCAACAGCAGACTCCTGACCGACTATCCCGAGCCCCAGCGCGGCCAGATCCTCGACTACCTCTTCCGGCCCGGCTACGGGGCCTCCCTGCAGATCCTCAAGGCCGAGATCGGCGGGGACACCAACTCCACCTCGGGAGCCGAGCCGAGCCACCAGCACACCCGTTCCGACCTCAACTGCGACCGGGGCTACGAATGGTGGCTCATGGAGCAGGCCAAGGCCCGCAACCCGAACATCAAGCTGTACGGACTGGCCTGGGGCGCCCCCGGCTGGATCGGGGGCGGCAACTTCTGGTCCACCGACATGATCAACTACCTGGTCTCGTGGCTGGGCTGCGCCAAACAGCACGGGCTCGGCATCGACTACCTCGGCGGTTGGAACGAGAGAGGCTACAACGTCTCCTGGTACGAGCAACTGCGCAGTGCGCTCAACGCCAACGGCTACACCGGCGTCAAGATCGTCGCAGCCGACTCGGACTGGTCCGTGGCGAACGACGTCAACTCCAACCAGGCGTTCGCCGCCGCGGTGAGCGTCATCGGCACGCACTACCCCTGCGGCTACCGCTCCTCCCAGTCCAACTGCTCGGTGCCGTCGGCCGCCACATCGTCCGGCAAGCCCCTGTGGGCCAGCGAGAACGGCTCGGACGACTACAACGGCGGAGCACCGGCCATGGCCCGCGGCATCAACCGCGGATACATCGACGGCCGGATGACCGCGTACCTCAACTGGCCGGTGGTCGCGGCGATCACACCGAACCTGCCGTACCCCACCATGGGTCTCACGCTCGCCTCGCAGCCGTGGTCCGGACACTACGCGATCGGCAAGAACACCTGGGTGATGGCGCACACCAGCCAGTTCACCGCCCCGGGCTGGAAGTACCTCGACTCCTCCAGCGGCTACATCGGCGGCAACCGGAACAACGGCAGCTACGTCTCGCTGAAGTCCACCAACAACTCCGACTACTCCACCGTCATCGAGACGATGGACGCCGGCAGTGCCCAGACCCTGAACTTCAACGTCACCGGAGGCCTGTCCAACGCCACCGTCCACGTCTGGTCGACCGACGTCAACTCCGCCAATCCGGCCGACTACTTCGTGCACACCACGGACATCACCCCGTCCGGCGGCGGCCTCAGCCTGACCCTGCAGCCCCATCGCCTCTACACCCTGACCACCACGACCGGTCAGGGCAAGGGCACCGCGACCGCTCCCGCCCAGAGCGCCATGAACCTGCCGTACAGCGACTCCTTCGACGGCAACGCCACCGGCACCGAGGCGAAGTACCTCATGGACTGGCAGGGCGCCTTCGAGGTCGCGGGCTGCGGCGGCGGCCGCAGCGGCAAGTGCGTGCGCCAGATGAGCCCCCAGAAACCGATCACCTGGGACGCCCTGTCCGATCCGCACGCCCTGCTCGGTGACGTGAGCTGGAGCAACTACACCATCTCGTCCGACGTGCTGCTCGAACAGCCGGGATACGCCGAGCTGATAGGACGCGCGAACGGGCAGGACTACAGCAGCACCGGCGGACTGAACGCCTACCACCTGCGGGTGACTGACACCGGAGCCTGGTCGATCCTGAACTCCGGCACCAACGGCACCGTCTCCACCCTCGCCCACGGCACGACCGCGGCCCTGGGCACCAACCGCTGGCACACTCTCGCGCTCACCTTCTCCGGAACCACCGTCACCGCCGTCATCGACGGTGCCACGGCCGGTTCCGCCAACGACCGCACCTGGGCGGGCGGACAGGTCGGCTACGCGACCAGCCAGGGTGAGACGGCGCAGTTCGACAACCTGTCTCTCACTCCCGGCAGCGGCGGATCCGGCGGCGGCACGACCGCCCCGATCGTCGGGGTCGGCTCCGGCCGGTGCGTGGACGTACCGAACCAGTCCCAGACGCCCGGCACCCAGGTGGAGCTGTGGGACTGCAACGGCGGCAGCAACCAGCAGTGGACGAGCACCTCGGCCGGTGAACTGCGCGTCTACGGCAGCCTCTGCCTGGACGCCTCGGGGAGCGGCACCAGCCCCGGCACCAAGGTCGACATCCGGACCTGCGAGGGCGGCGGCAACCAGAAGTGGACGCTCAACGCCGACGGCACGATCACCGGCGCCCAGTCCGGCCTGTGCCTGGACGCCACCGGTGCGGGAACGGCCAACGGCACCCTGCTGGAGCTGTGGACCTGCAGCGGGGCCGACAACCAGAAGTGGACACGCGAGTGATCCGGCGCCGGCGGCCATCACCCATCGTCAATGACGAGAGAGGTCCCGCATGACTTCCTCCCCCTTTCCCATCAGCCGACGCCGGCTGCTGGCGGCGACCGGCGCGGCCGCGGCCTACGGCCTGCTGCGGTTCGCCCCCGAGGCCGCCGCCACCGACGGCCCCGGGAGCTACACCGCGAGCTGGTCCTCCGTCGACCAGCACCCCCCGGCCCCGGCCTGGTTCAAGGACGCCAAGTTCGGCATCTACTACCACTGGGGCGCCTTCAGCGTCCCCGCGTTCGGCAACGAGTGGTACCCGCGCAACATGTACGTCGGCGGTTCGAACGAGAACCGGCACCACATCGCCACCTACGGCGACCCCTCGGTGTGGCCGTACAACAACTTCATCGACGGGGCCCGCGACAAGGCGGGCAACTTCGTGCAGTTCGCCCCCAAACCGGCCTCCCAGGGCGGCAATTGGGACCCGGACGCCTGGGCCCGGCTGTTCAAGTCCGCGGGCGCCAGATTCGCCGGCCCGGTCGCCGAACACCACGACGGCTTCTCCATGTGGAACAGCCGCGCCAACCCGTGGAACTCCGTCCGGCACGGCCCCCGGCTCGACCTCGTGGGGCTGCACGCGCAGGCCATCCGCGGGCAGGGGCTGAAGTTCATGGCCTCCCTGCACCACGCCTACCACTTCAACGGCTTCTACGACCACGTGCCGTCCCAGTCGGATCCGGCGCTCCGCGTGCTCTACGGCCAGCAGGGCTCGGACGCGGAGAACAAGCTCTGGTACGACAAGCTGGTCGAGGTCATCGACGGCTACCAGCCGGACCTGCTCTGGCAGGACTTCGACCTCAACCTGGTGCAGGAGTCCTACCGGCTCCAGTTCCTCGCGCACTACTACAACCAGGCGGTCTCCTGGAACAAGGACGTGGCCGCGACCTACAAGGACGGGCTCAACAACAAGGGCGAGGTCTTCGACTTCGAGCGCGGCGGCCCGGCCGGACTGCTCACCCCCTACTGGCTGACCGACGACAGCATCTCCTCCTCCAGCTGGTGCTACACGGTGGGCATCGGCTACTACTCGACGCAGGCGCTGCTGCACTCGCTGATCGACCGGGTCAGCAAGGGCGGCACCATGCTGCTGAACATCGCCCCGATGGCCGACGGCACCATCCCCGCCGGGCAGCAGTCGATCCTGCTCGCCATGGGGGACTGGCTCGGCCGCTTCGGAGAGGCCGTCTACGGCACCCGCTCCTGGGCCAGCTACGGCGAGGGCCCCACCAAGATGGGCGGAGGTTCGTTCAGCGGACCGGTGGCCGGCAAACCCCAGGACGTCCGCTTCACCCGCAGCCAGGACAACAAGGTCCTCTACGTCACCGCGCTGGGCTGGCAGGGCGGCACCATGACCGTCACCACGCTGAACTCGAACCAGATCAACCTCAGCAGCCTGACCGGCGCCCAACTGCTGAACAACACCGCCGGCACCTACACCAACCTGCCCACCCCGACGCAGGACGCCTCCGGCCTGCACCTGGCCATGCCCTCGTCGAACCCGCCGTTCAACGCCCTGGCCTACACGGTCAAGCTCACCTTCTCCGGTGAGATTCCCGTCCTGGGCGCACCGGGCGGCTCCACGACCTGGATGAAGATCGCCAACGTGACCAGCGGGCTGGCGCTGGACAGCGGGGGCAACGTCGCCGCCGGCTCCAACCTCAAGCAGTGGAGCTACGACGGCAGCGCCAACCTGCAGTGGCAGCTCATCGACCTCGGCAACGGCTACGTCCGCATCATGAACCGCGCCAACGGTATGGCCGCCGACAGCTGGGGCAACTCCGCCAACGGCGCTCCCGCCCGGCAGGAGGCGTGGAACGGCGGCAACAACCAGCAGTGGTCGCTCAACGGTCTTGGCGGCAACCGCTACCAGATCGTCAACCGGGGCACCGGCACCGCCCTCGACGGCAGCGGCAGCACCGCGGTGGGCTCGACGGCCGTGCTGTGGACGCCGAACTCGAGCACCAACAACGAATGGACCGTCACCGGCGTGTGAACCGCCCCGGCGACCGACCGACGCTCCCCTCCATCCCCCGACCACGGAAGCAGGAGTGCATGAAACGCACACCGCTCTTTCTGTCCATCGCGGCGGCGCTACTTCTCGTCCTGTCCGCCGCGGGCACCTCGTTGGGCAGCGGTCTCGGCGCGCCCGCGTCGGCCGCCCACGCCGCCGCCGCGGCGACCGCCGGCTGCGGCAAGGCCCCGGCCCTGACGAGTGGCACCCACACGATCCAGAGCGGCGGCCAGGCCCGCAGTTACATCCTGCGGGTCCCCGCCGGCTACGACAACAACCACCCCTACCGGCTGGTCTTCGGCTTCCACTGGCGCGGCGGCACGGCGGCCGACGTCGACTCGGGCGGAACGGACGGGTACAACTGGTCCTACTACGGCCTGAGGCGCCTGGCGGACAACGCGAACAACGGCACGATCTTCGTCGCCCCCCAGGGCAACGGCAACGGCTGGGCCAACCCCGGCGGCCAGGACGTGGCCTTCGTCGACGCCATGGTCAGCCAGATCGAAGCAGGTCTGTGCGTCGACACCACCCAGTTGTTCGCCGGCGGCTTCAGCTACGGCGGCGGGATGTCGTACGCCCTCGCCTGCTCACGGGCGACGGTCTTCCGTGCGGTCGCGGTCTACTCCGGCGCGAACCTCAGCGGGTGCAACGGCGGCAACCAGCCCATCGCCTACATGGGTCTGCACGGCCTCAGGGACAACGTGCTGCCCATCGCGTTGGGACGGGAACTGCGCGACACGTTCGTCCGGGCCAACGGCTGCACCCCGCAGAACCCGCCCGAGCCGGCCAACGGAAGCCTGACGCACATCATCACCACCTACTCGGGATGCAAGTCCGGATACCCCGTCGTATGGGCCGCGTTCGACGGAGCGGGCCACGACCCCGGCCCGATAGACGGTTCCACCGGTGACGGCTGGCGCACCTGGACGTCGGCAGCGGTGTGGCAGTTCTTCACCCAGTTCGGCTCGAACCAGCCGCCACCGTCCTCCGGCAACCAGGAGATCATCGGTCAGCAGTCGGGGCGCTGCCTCGACATCAACAACTCCACGACCACCAACGGCACGCAGGCACAACTGTGGGACTGCAACGGCGGCTCCAACCAACGGTGGACCCACTCCACCGGAAAGCAACTGGTCGTCTACGGCAACAAGTGCCTGGGCGTCGGCCAGTCCGCGGGCAACGGCACCCCGGCGGCGATCGGGGACTGCAGCGGGCAGGCGGACCAGCAGTGGAACGTCAATCCCGACGGCACGATCACCGCAGCGCAGTCGGGTCTCTGCCTGGACGCGAGCGGCCAGGGCACCGTGAACGGGACAAAGATCCAGTTGTGGAGCTGCTCGGGCGGTGCGAACCAGCACTGGCGCCTGAACTGACACACGAGGCCAGAACGGCACCGTGCCTGTGACGCGGGTTCTTGTTGATATGACGCAGGCGCGCCCGGTCCCCGCGAGGTCGCGGGGACCGGGCGCGCCTGAACGTGACACGGCCCTGGCCGGGGCGGAATCAGACAGTTCTGCTCTCTGGCCGGTGAGCCCGGGGTCTGGCTGCGCGGGCCTGCGTCTCCTGCTCGGCCACCTCGTCGAGTCCGGCGCCGGGCGGATCGGGCTCACCCTGCCCCTGCACGACGGCGCGCACCCGCACCTGGTCGCGGACGCCTCGACGGGGATGACGGACACGACGACCAGAGTGATGCGGCTCGCCGCGGCCATACGAGTCACCATCAGGGCCCCGGTCACCCAAACGTCGTGACCGGGGCTCAGGATCAGCTGTCGCGGAAGGCGCCGACCGCCGCTCGTACCGCCGCTAGTTCCGGTAGCGGAACACGATGCGGCCGCGCGTCAGGTCGTACGGCGGGAGCTCCACCAGCACCCGGTCCTCCAGCATGATCTTGATGTAGTTCTTGCGGATCTTTCCGCTGATGTGCGCGAGCACCTGGTGGCCGTTCTCGAGCTCCACGGTGAACATGGCGCTGCGCAGGCACTCGACGACCTTGCCCTCGACCTCGATGACGTTCCTGTTCCTCGTCATCGCACCAGCTCCAGGTTGCTGCTCATCGGCCGGGCGCCGATGCCCTCGAACAGGGCCGAGGCCGCTTGGTTGGACTCCTGGACTTCCGTCCAGGCCGTGGCGAAGCCGGAGCTGTGCAGCGCCCCCAGCGCATGGGCCAGCAGCGCCCGCGCGATGCCGCGGCGCTGCTCACCGGCCCGGACCGCGACCAGCCCGATGCGCGGCCGGTTCACCGTCACCACCCGGATCAGACCCAGATACCGGTCCGGCGCCGCGGCCACCGCGTACTTCGACGGGTCGACGATGGTGTCGCCCTCGGGGCGAGGGATCACCTCCGCGGGCATCGACTGCCACCCGACGGTCGCCTCGACCTCGTCCCGGATCACGCGGTCCACCGCCCGCAGGAGACTCTCGTCCGCCTGCCCGGCGGGCACGATCGTCACGCCCGAAGGCGCCATGGCCTCGTCGAGCCCTGTGACCCGCGGGTCGGTCGGCACGACGTACTCCCACTCGCGGCGCCGGATCGTGAAACCGGCCCGCCACCAGCGGTCCGTCAGCTCGACATCGGCTTCGTCGACCACCGTGTACAGCGGCGCCGGCAGTTGCGCCAGCATCGCTTCGGCGAGCCGGTCGAACGTGGCGTCGTGCCAGGCGTCGATGCTGACGAACAGGCGTCCGTCGGCCCGGTGTTGCGCATGCCCGCGGCCGACCACCAGGTCGTCATCCAGCGCATGCCATTGGCTGTCCGCGACGCGCGTGATCGTCACCGCGTTGTCGCTCAGACCAGATGTGAAAAGTTTTGAATCCATCGGAGTGTCCTTCCAGGAGTGCCTCGATCTCAGGCGCTCCTGGCGACACCGAACGTCAGCCGCCGGACCGTGACGGGTTGAGGGAGCACCCACGGGTAACTGTGTTCACGGGGCTCACCTCCATACGACGACTTCACGGTCCATCGCGAAAGTAGCAGCGGGAGCCGCCCCGCTCAAACCATTTCCTACGAGCTCGTAGCGCGACGACGAGGCGGAGCTTGCGGGGCGGTCAGGCGTCCAGACGTCGCTTCGCGAGCCAGGCGACGATCCCGGGGTCGTGGTGGTCGAGGAACAGGGAGCTGCCGGCGTCGAGGGTGGAGATCCGGGCCACTGCTCCGCCGTGAGCTCGAAGTCGAATACGTCGAGATTCTCTGCCATGCGCTCGGCGCGCACCGACTTGGGGATGACGACGACGCCGCGCTCGGTCAGCGGGCGCAGCACGACCTGTGCCACCGACTTGCCGTATTCCTCGCCGATCTGGGCCGGCAGCGGGTTGTTCGACGAAGGCCCGGACCGCGGCTCTGCCTACGGGCAATGAGCCACGGTAGAGGTCGAGAACGACAACCCAGGCTCCCGCGGTGTCGCTGTCGGCGTCAGTGTCGGTGTCGGACGAGTGATCCAGGGCACCGTCAGCTGTATCGGTGGCGTCCCGCCTGGTGGTGTAGCCGATCAAGTCGCCGGAATCCGCAGGCCAGCGCCGGTAGTTCCGCGCAACCGGGTGCTCAACTCACCCCAGCAGGGCGCCTCGTAGACGGCCAGCTCGGCGCAGATCGCCTGGAGCTTCGTACCGCAACGCGTAAGGCTTGATCCCCTACACCACGACGCGGGACGCGACCGCTGTATCGCTGCAGCAGTCCGTCCACGTACGCCTCCAGCCGCTCTCCCAGCACCTCGGACGTCAGGTCGACCCGCCCCAGTTCACCGCTGCGGCCCGGCCGGCTTGGCCGCGTCGGGGCAGTAGTGCAGAGCGTCGAGCAGCCGCCAGTACAGGTGGTCGGAGCCGTCGGCGAGGTCGCGGCCGCCGTGTGCCTCGTACCGCTCGGGGAAGTCCAGCCCGTACGCAGGCCCGTGCAGCAGCGCGAGCGTGGTCGAGCCCACGTGGGTGGCGTTCGCCTTTCGGCCCTCAACCCACGGGCACCTCTGCCCAACGGCACGTTCCGCCGGAGTGCACCTGGACTCCGCATCGGGCGGACAGGGCGGTGACGATGTCGAGGCCTCGCCCGTGCTCATCCGGGTCCGTCATGGGCGTGGACGGCCCGGCCGGCGCTGCGGGGCCGGTGTCGTTCACTTCGACACGTACGGCGCGGCATCCGTCGGCCGCGGCCCGCGACACCCGCAACGTCGCCGGGGGAAGGGCGTGGACAACCGCGTTCGTGAGCAGCTCCGAGACCACCAGGAGGACGTCGTCGGTGCCCTCGGCGGACAGGTTCCAGCTGCTGAGGACTGCGGCTACGCGCTGGCGCACAGCCGAGACGGCCCTGGCGGCGTGCAGGAGCGGAAAGACGTGTTCGACTTCCCAGCGAAGTGCGGCGCTGGGCGGCGCTGCAGTCATGTGCCGATCTCCTCCGAGGAAGGTGCTGCTGCCGGCTGGAGGCCGGGCGTCATGTGACGCTATGGAGGGATGTGCGGTCGGTCAATGAACAGCGGTCGGCATTACCGAACGGCAGTCCTGACGGGGGCAAACGCGGCTACGATCGCCGTATGGCCGGGCCAGTCCAGTCCATAGAACGGGCGGCGGCGATCCTGCGCCTGCTGGCCGGCGGTCCCCGACGGCTCGGACTGGGCGAAGTGGCGTCGTCGCTCGGGCTGGCCAAGGGCACCGTGCACGGCATTCTGCGCACCCTGCAACACGTGGACTTCGTGGAACAGGACGAGGCGACCGGAAAATACCAGCTCGGGGCGGCGCTGCTGCACCTCGGCACGAGCTACCTCGACGTGAACGAACTGCGGTCGCGCTCCCTGAACTGGGCCGACGCCCTGGCCGCCCGCAGTGGGGAGGCCGTCCGCCTGGGCACGCCCCTGGAAGGCAAGGTGCTCATCGTGCACCACGTCTTCCGGCCGGACGACACCCTTCAGACCCTGGACGTGGGCGCGCTCCTGCCGCTGCACGCGTCTTCCCTCGGGAAGGTCCTGCTCGCCTTCGGGGCGGCGCAGGTCGATCCGTTGCTGGAGACGGGACTGGAGGCGTACACCCGGCACACCCTGGTCTTCCCGGAGGCCCTCCACCGGGCGCTCGGTGAGATCCGGGAGCTCGGCTGGGGCGCCGAGGTGCAGGAAATGAGCATGGGCGAGGCCGGCATCGCCATGCCCATCCGGGGGCACGGCGGCCTGGTGGTGGGTGCGATCGGCGTATCCGGCCCGTTGGAGCGGCTCTGCGACACCACGGGCCGGCCCCGGCCGACCCCGATCACCTTGCTCCGGGAGGCCGCCCGCGCGATTTCCAGAGACCTGGGCGCCGGACGCTGGTAGGTCCCCGTACCTTCGCGACGCATCGGAAGGCAGGCCCGATCATGGTTGAACGGTATGTGATGTCCATCGACCAGGGCACCACCTCCACGCGATGCATCCTGTTCGACCACGGCGGGCGGTTGGTGTCGGTCGCCCAGCGGGAACACCAGCAGCATTTCCCGCGCCCCGGCTGGGTCGAGCACGACGCCGTCGAGATCTGGCGCAATCTGCAGCGGGTGGTACCCGAGGCGCTGTCCAACGCGGGCGTGGACGCCGGACAGAT
The DNA here is from genome assembly GCF_058267695.1 of Streptomyces sp. DF42. Taxonomy (NCBI): domain Bacteria; kingdom Bacillati; phylum Actinomycetota; class Actinomycetes; order Kitasatosporales; family Streptomycetaceae; genus Streptomyces; species Streptomyces sp. DF42. Next base: position 9,740,929 of record NZ_CM177859.1, read on the forward strand.
CGCCGCCGTGGGGATCGCCAACCAGCGGGAGACGACAGTGCTCTGGGACCGGCGGACCGGTGTCCCGCTGGGCAGGGCGATCGTCTGGCAGGACACGCGCACGGCTGAGTTCGTGGACGAGCTGAGACAACAGCCCGGGGATGATTTCTTCCTCGACCGCTGCGGTCTTCCGCCGTCGACCTACTTCTCCGCGCCCCGCATCCGCTGGCTGTTCGACCATGTCGACGGGTTGGACAAGCGTGCCCAGGACGGCGACGTGCTGTTCGGGACCATGGAGAGCTGGCTGGTCTGGAACCTGACCGGCGGCACGGAGGGCGGCCTGCACATCACCGATGTCACCAACGCCAGCCGCACCATGCTGATCAACATCCGGACGCTGGCCTGGGACCGTGAGCTGATGGAGTTCTTCGGCGTGCCCCGCCCGATGCTGCCGGAGATCCGTTCCTCCGCCGAGAGCTACGGGGAGGCTCGCACGGTGCTCCCCGGCGTCCGCATCACGGCCGCCCTCGGGGACCAGCAGGCGGCCCTGTTCGGACAGACCTGCTTCTCGCCCGGAGAGGCGAAATGCACCTACGGGACCGGCAGCTTCCTGCTGATGAACACCGGTCCCGACGTCGTGCGATCCCGCCACGGACTCCTCACCACCGTCGCGTACAAGATCGCTGACCAGCCGCCGGTCTACGCCCTGGAAGGCCCGATCGCGGTCACCGGCTCGCTGGTCCAGTGGTTCCGCGACCGGCTGGGCCTGATCCACAGCGCACCCGAGATCGAAACCCTGGCGCGCACCGTCGAGGACAACGGCGGCTGCTACATCGTCCCCGCGTTCTCCGGCCTCTTCGCCCCCCACTGGCGCAGCGACGCCCGCGGCGTGATCGTCGGCCTCACCTCGTACATCACCAAGGGCCACCTGGCCCGAGCCGCGTTGGAGGCCACCGGGTGGCAGACACGGGAGGTCGTCGACGCCATGAACGCCGACTCCGGCCTCGCCCTCAAACAGCTGAAGGTCGACGGAGGCATGACAGCCGACAACCTGCTCATGCAGTTGCTGTCCGACGTGCTGGACGTTCCCGTCGTACGGCCCATGGTCTCCGAGACGGTGTCACTCGGCGCGGCCTACGCCGCGGGCCTCGCGGCAGGCTACTGGCCGGATCTGGCGGTCCTGCGCCGGAATTGGCACCGGGCCGCCCAATGGCTGCCCGACATGGATCCCGAGAGGCGAGAGTGGGAGTACGAGTGCTGGCAGCGCGCCGTCCAGCGGTCCGTGGGCTGGGTCCAACCACCCAGACGCACGTGACGCCACTCGACGCGGCGGTCACGTGAGGCTCGACGCGGCACGGCGTCGGCGCCGGCTGCGCCGGTCGGTCACGGCGGGCGGTGCGGCGTTCATGGGTGTGGCTCGGACGATCGGGGCGAGCGCGGACTCGCCAGCCCCCGCCCCAGCTCCAGCCCCCGCCTCAGCCGCGGGTTCGGCCCGGACGTCTCGCCCTGCGGCCGGAGCCGCCGATGCCGCCCCGAAGGCATCGCGTCCCTGAACCGACGGATGGCGTGTGGCGAACCTCACTCCACTCACGTACCAACTGGTCGGTATGGTCGCTGCGAGCCACCAACGACAGGAGCCGCGATGCCTGCGACCAACCGCCAGATACGTCTGGCTGCCCGCCCTGTGGGTGAGGCGAAACCGGATGACTGGGAGCACTGTTCCGTGCCCGTCGAGGAACCGGGCCCGGGCCGGTTCGCGGGCCGGACCCGCGTCATCTCCCTGGACCCGGCCATGCGTGGCTGGCTGGACGACCGCCCCTCCTACCTGCCGCCCGTCGGCGTGGGCGAGGTGATGCGCGCCGGATCGGTCATCGAGGTCACCGCATCGAACCACCCCGACTTCCGGCCCGGTGATCACGTGGCCGGCATGTTCGGCGTCCAGGAACACGTCGTCTCCGACGGCCGGGGCGCACTGAAGATCGACACCGCCCTCGCGCCGCCCGCGACCTATCTGGGGGCGCTGGGCATGCCCGGCATGACCGCCTACTTCGGTCTGCTGGACGTCGGGGCGCTCAAGGACGGCGAAACCGTCGTGGTGTCGGGGGCGGCCGGCGCCGTCGGCACCATGGTGGGGCAGATCGCGAAGGCCAAGGGCTGCCGGGTCGTGGGCATCGCCGGAGGCCCGGAGAAGTGCGCGCTGCTCACCGACGAACTGGGATTCGACGCGGCGATCGACTACCGCGCCGACGACGTCAAGAAGGCGTTGCGCCGGGAGGTCCCCGACGGAATCGACGTCTACTTCGACAACGTCGGAGGGGACATCCTCGACGCCGCACTGACCCGGCTGGCGATGCACGCGCGCGTCGTCATCTGCGGTGCGATCAGTCAGTACAACGGCGCCGGTCCGGTCAAGGGACCTTCCAACTACCTCTCCCTGCTGGTGCGCCGCGCCCGTATGGAGGGCCTCGTCGTCTTCGACTACGCCAAGCGCTACGCGGAGGCCACACAGGAGATCGCCGACTGGATCGGCGCCGGCCGCATCAAGGTCAAGGAACATGTGGTGAGAGGCGACGTGGACGACTTCCCTGAGACGCTGCAGATGCTCTTTCGCGGCGAGAACGTCGGCAAGCTCGTGCTGGAGCTGGCGTGACCGCCGCCGAGAGCCGGGCCGCCGCCCCGCGAGGAGCACGGACGAAGGGCGCCGCGCTGCAGGACAAGGTGGCGATCGTGACCGGCGGTGCCGGCGGACTGGGCCGGGCCACCGCGCTGGCGCTCGCGAAGGCGGGAGCCCGAGTGGTCGTCGCGGACCTCGACGCGCAGGGTGGCAGGGAGGTGGCCGACATGACCGGCGGCCGCTTCCGCGCCTGTGACGTCTCCGACCTCGACGCCAACCGCGCGCTGGTCGACTTCGCCCAGGAGCAGTACGGCGGTGTCGACATCGCGTTGCTCAACGCGGGAGTGGCGACCGGATGCGGCGTCGGTGAGGACTTCGACCCCACGCGATACCGCCGGGCGATGGGTGCCAACCTCGACGGGGTGGTCTACGGCACCCACGCCGTGCTGCCGGCGCTGCGGGCCCGCGGCGGGGGATCGATCGTGGCGACCGCCTCCCTGGCCGGCCTGGCGGCCGTACCGCTCGATCCCCTGTACGCGGCCAACAAGCACGCGGTCGTGGGTCTCGCGCGCTCCCTGGGACCGGCCCTCATGCAGGACAACGTGCGCTTCAACGCGGTCTGCCCGGGGTTCGCCGAGTCGCGGATCATCGACCACCTGCGCGACATGCTCTCCGAGCAGGAACTGCCGGTCATCCCGGCCGAGGTCGTGGCGGAGACGATTCTGCGGATCATCACCGGCGACGGCACGGGGGAGTGCTGGTTCGTCCAGGCCGGCCGCGAACCGGAGCCGTTCCGCTTCCGCAACGTTCCAGGCCCGGGCAGGCCGGCCCTCATCTGAGAGCGCTTGCGGCAGCTCGCGCCGGCGACGGTATGCGTGTGCGCCGGGTGTCACCCGGTGTCGGTCGTGCTGGCTTGTGGCCGGGCAGGGACGGCCGCGGGTGTGAAGCCGGCGTCGATGACATCGTGGGCGACCTTGCTGAGCAGAATTCGGTGGTGTCGGGCGTGACGGCGCAGCGCCTCGAATGCCTCGTTGAGGGAGATGTTGCTACGAGCCGCGAGGACTCCCTTCGCCTGTTCGATGACGATGCGGCTCTGCAGGGCGGAGTGCAGTTGTTCGTTGACGGTGTGCTGCTGACGGATGCTGCGAGCCTGGATCAGGCCGATGGTGGCGGCGTCGGCGAGCGCCTGGGCGAGGGCGAGGTCGTTGGCGTTCAGCGGCTCGTCCGCTGTGTGCAGCAGCAGGAGGCTGCCGATGATGTCCTGGCGAAGGCGCATCGGCAGGGCGGTGGCACGGGTGTAACCGGCGCGCTGGAGGTGCGGGGTGAACTCCGGCCAGCGTGCGGCTGCGTCGGTCGGGCCGGGTGCGGTGACCGGTCGTGCGGTGTTGTAGGAGTCGATGGCCGGGCCCTGGTGGCAGGCGGCTTCCAGTACGGGCTGCAGGTTGGGGTTGGGGTCGCAGGGCGCCGGGCTGTGCAGGTGGGAGCCGGGGTGGGACAGGAAGACCGCGGCGTCGGTGACGTCAAGGAGTTCCTGGCAGCGGACGGTCATCTGGTGCAGGAAGTCGATGATGTCGAAGTCCTCGACCATGGTGTCGGCCAGTTCCACGAAGGTGCGGGCGATGTGTTGTTCCCTGCTCATGGGCTCCTCCTTGGCTCCCGCGCAGAGCGTGGCCGGTGCGGTTGACCGGGTTACTGTGCGCCGTCCGGCAGCTCCCGCTGGATGACGGCCTGAGCCGTGTGCGTCAGGGACATGCCCGAGGCGTAGGCCCGGGCACGCAGCCGGTCCAGTGCTTCGACCAGCGGAACACCGAGCCTCTCGCTGAGGACGCCGGTGGCCTGGTGTACTTCCGCCCGGTGCAGGTTCACCGCTCCCGCATGCCCGGGACCGTTGCCGTGGTTGCTGCTGGCCGGCCAGTGGTTCAGCACGTGCTGGGCCAGCGCGTCGGCGACCAGCCAGCCCTGCGCGGACTGCTCCGGGTTCAGTGGGCCGACCGTGCACCGGTAGCCGGTCATCGTGCCCACCTGAACGGCGCCTATGTGCACGGGCCAGACGAACAGGGCCGCGATGCCCAGTTCCTCCGCCTCGGCCGCGAACTGTGGCCACTGTCGTGCCAGCAGCCGACTGAGGTCGGGCACTTCGCGTACCGCTGTCCCGTACCGGAAGAGGAGACCGGGGCCCTGCCCGAGGACGAACTGCAGATCCTCCAGGCGCGCACTCGTCTCATCGCTGAACCACACCAGCTCCTGCCCCAACGAGATGGCCATCCCGCCAAGGCCCAGGGCCTGCGCGCAGGCAACCGCCCACACCCGGCGCTCTTCTTCGCTCGCCGTCGCATGCAGGTTGTCCAGAAGGTCGTGGACCGTGGAGCCCATATCCACACCGCCTTCGTCGGTGCTTCCGGTGCGGCGCCCCAGGCGCCGACTGCACAAGCCCAGCCTAGCCATGGCCGCCCCGCGCGACAGCCCATAAGCGGAACTTCCCCGTCGTCATGGTCTGTGAGCGCTCTCAGCACGCAGGCACGCAGGCAGGTCCGACGGGCGACCTCGCGGTGCGGTGCCCGGCCTCCCGCCCTGCCGACCCGTTCGGGCATGTCACTGGAGCACCTCGACGCTTCGGCCGGCCGTGACCACGGTGCGGAAGGGGAATGCGATGAGCAGTGTCATCGCGACCAGGAGGCCGCTCGCCCACAGCGGCCCGAGGTTTCCGACGGTGCTGCTGAGGGTGGTTGCGGCGATGAGAGGACCGACGGCGGCGCCGACGTTGAGCGCCGCCGTCGCATACGAACCGGCCATGGTGGGGGCTTCCGCGGCTCGCCGTCGCCGTCGCCGCAGGCGACATCGACTGGAACATCGCCCGGAATCCGACAGGCGTAACTAGGCCGGGCAACAGGGACATCAACCGTTTGCCAGCTCAGCCCCGCTGCGTTCCACACAGAATTCGTTGCCCTCGGGGTCATACAACGTCACCCACCCGGTTCCGTCCGGCCTCCGGTGGTCCCCCTGAACCGTGGCACCGAGCGAGAGCAGGCGCTCGACCTCCTCGTCCCGGGTGCGGTCCTGGGGTTGGAGATCCAGATGCACGCGGTTCTTCACTGACCTGCGGTCATCGACCCTGACGAACAGCAAGGTGGCGGCAGCACTCGTGACGATGGCTTCCGGATCCCCAGGAAAATCGTCATCAGCCAGCGAGCCGTCCAGAGCCTGTGCCCAGAAGCCCGCAAGAACGAACGGGTCGGCCGCATCGATGGTGACATGGCGTATCAAAGAACTCATGGCCCAAGCCGATCATGGATGCCTCCCACCGTCCAGAGACGGCCAGCCTCGACACCGACCGCCGTACCAGGCTCCAGGCATGATCGAGGAAGTGGCTCTGCCACCCCGGGACCGGCCGATCCGATGGTCGTCCGGTGGGCCCACCAGACCGTGGCATCGACGTTGACCCCCACGTGCTCAACCTGGCAGCGTCCGCCCCGGCCGGCAGCCCGTTCAGTACTGTCTCGCTCCAAAAGCCTCCGCCGCCTCAAGGAGCGACTTGCCTTGGAGTGTGCTCCAAGTCGTAGCGTCGGAGACACCGTGGCGCACGAGGCCCCCGCCGTCCGGTGCCCACAGGATGTCGGGCGGCGGATCTGTTGCCAGAGGGATGAGGGCCTGGTGCCGTCCGAATGTCGTACGAGTGTGCAAGAAAGGCTGGGACACGGCATGCAGAAGCGCAGTCTGCGGGACCTCCAGGTATCGGCCATCGGCCTCGGATGCATGGGCATGTCCGCCTTCTACGGATCCACCGACCGGGAGGAGGGGATCGCGACCATCCGGCGCGCCCTCGACCTCGGCATCACCTTCCTCGACACCGCGCAGATGTACGGACCGCTCACCAACGAGTCCCTCGTCGGCGAGGCGATCCAGGGACGTCGCGACGACTACGTGATCGCAACGAAGTTCAACTACCGGATGGACAACGCCGTACCCGGCGACATCAGCACGGTCGGCCCGCAGGACGGTTCGGCCGAGCACGTCCGCAGCTCGGTCCACGGCTCCCTGAAGCGTCTGGGGACCGACTACATCGACCTGTACTACCAGCACCGGGTCGACCCGAACGTGCCGATCGAGGAGACGGTCGGCGCGCTGGGCGAACTGGTCGCCGAGGGCAAGGTGCGGTACATCGGGCTGAGCGAGGCGAGCGCGGAGACCATCCGGCGTGCCCACGCCGTGCATCCGGTCACCGCCGTGCAGAGCGAGTACTCGCTGTGGTCACGGGACGTGGAGGCCGAGGTGCTGCCCGCCTGCCGGGAGCTGGGCGTCGGCTTTGTGCCGTACTCGCCGCTCGGCTGTGGCTTCCTCGCCGGGCGGTTCAGTTCGCCGGACGAGCTGGACGCGAACGACTGGCGCCGCGAGAACCCGCGTTTCCAGGACACCAACCTGGAGGCGAACCTGCGGCTGGCGGCCAAGGTGAAGGAGATCGCCGCCGAGAAGGACGTGACCCCGGCCCAGCTGGCCATCGCCTGGGTGCTGGCCCAGGGGGAGGACCTGGTGCCGATCCCGGGTACCAAGCGCCGCACCTACCTGGAGCAGAACGCCGCCGCGGTCGACATCACGCTCACCGAGGACGACCTGGGCCGTATCGACGCGGAGCTGCCCCAGGCTGCGGGGGAGCGGTATGACGAGGCGGGGATGCGAAGCGTCAATCGCTAGCGGGGCACGGAAGCAACAGTCAGGTCCTGCTGTGGCCGCGGCCGGCCGTGGGCGCGAACGGTGATTCAGCGTCGGGTCGTGCCGGCGGGCCGGGTCGAGCAGCCGCGCAAGGAACTCGCGGAGGCGGAAGCCGAGGTGGCCCGCCTGGCGGCGGCCGCAGCAGCGGGCCGTTGCCAGGCGCGAGACACACCAGCGCCACCGTCGGAGGCCGAACACGTCGGAGAGGCGCCGGAGCGGATCGCAACCGAGATGGCACCGCAGCTCACATGAAACGTGCTGCACACACGTGTCCTGCCTCACTATCGAGGCCCGCTGGGCAACCGTTTCGGCGCTGAAACCCTCTCCTTGGGGTGAAGATACTCAAGAGGCGGCCTCGCCTCCTCATACTCCTGACCCTGGCCGTGGTGGCGGCCGTGACGGTGACCGTCGGCATGGTCATCCAGGCGAACAAGATGGAGACGCTCTCCCCCCGCGAGGAACGTGACCGGGCCGCGTCCGAAGCAGTCGTACCGCCGGGGCAGGTGGACTGCCGGAAGGTCAAGTGCATCGCGCTCACCTTCGATGGCAACCCGGGCGAACCCACCGACCGGTTGATGGACCTCCTGAAGGAGTACAAGGCGCCGTCGACGTTCTTCCTTGAGGGCCGGCGCATCCACAAGTTCCCGAATGTGGTGCGGCGGATCGCGAACGACGGCCATGAGATCGGGGACCACACCTGGACGCACGCGGTGCTGACCGATGTCTCCGACGCGCAGATCCGCGACGAGCTGCGCCGCACGGCACGGGCCATCTCCAGTATCACCGGCAGCGAGCCGACGCTGATGCGCCCGCCCCAGGGCCGTACCGACGACCGCGTCTCCAAGGTCTCGAAAGAACTGGGGATGGCGCAGGTGCTGTGGACCGTGACCGCGAAGGACTACGAGACGGACGACACCGCGCTGATCACCAAGCGCGTGCTCGCGGGCGCCGACCGCGACGGGATCATCCTGCTCCACCCGCTGCACAAGGGCACCGTGCCGTCCATGCCGTCCATCCTGAAGGCGCTCAGCAAGCAGGGCTACACCTTCGTGACCGTCTCCCAGCTGCTCGCTCCGTCCAAGGCCGAGCCCGGCAAGATCTACAAGTGACTGACTGACGCGCGAAGCGTCCGCCTGCCTGGGCCGCTCGCCACCACGGGAGCGGCGGCCACCGGTTCCGCCGAACTCCGGTGACTCGTTCGGCATCCCATTTCAGGTGTGGCCGGTCGTGGGGGTGCCTGTGCCGGTCGGCGGCGGGATCGGTAGCGGGTGATTGCACGTCGCAGGCGGCGCGGGAGCCTGCATCGGCCGCCGCATTGCCGCCGCCGTCGGGCATGCCCGGGGGCGTGTCTGTGGGGGTGCGCAGGGTGGGGCGGACTGTCGGAGGCCAGTTGGGTGCGGCATCGTGGGGGTGGCGGTCGCCGTGCGAGGAGGTGCCGGGTGCGGGTTGTGGTCACGGGCGCGTCGGGGTTTCTGGGAGGTCTGCTGGCCGGCAGCCTGTTGCGGGCGCGGGTGTTGGCCGGTGTACCGATCACTCGGTTGGTGTTGGCCGACCGTGTGCCGTGGCCCGGTTCGCAGGGGAGTGCCGACCCGCTCGTGGAGGTGGTGCAGGGGGACCTGGTGGACCGCCTCGATGAGGTGTTCGCCACGCCGGTCGATGTGCTGTTTCATCTCGCGGCGGCCGTGTCGGCCGAGTGCGAGGCCGACTTCGACCTCGGCATGCGTTCCAACGTGGATGCCACCCGTGCCGTGCTGGACGCGGCGCGGGCGCAGTTGGCCGCCGGTGGGCCGAGGACACGGGTGGTGTTCGCCAGCAGTCTCGCCGTCTACGGCTCCCCGCCAGGGACGCCGCTGCCACCGGTGGTCAGTGAGTCGACCTTGCCGCTGCCGCAGTCGAGTTACGGAACGCAGAAGCTGATGTGCGAGCACCTGATTGCGGACGTGACGCGCCGCGGCTTCATCGATGGACGTGTTGCCCGGCTGATGACCGTTGCGGTGCGGCCTGGACGGCCGAACGCGGCCGCCTCCGGCTTCGTGTCCGCCATCGTCCGAGAACCGCTCGCGGGATTGCCTGCCATCTGCCCGGTCGACCCCGGTCTGCGTGTGGCTCTGGCCTCACCGCGCCGCACCATCCAAGGGATCCTCCGCATCGCCGAGGCCGAAGGCGGCACCGGGGCCGGTCGCGTTGACGGCCCGATGCCGGTGAACCTGCCCGCCCTCACCGTCTCGATCGCCGAGATACTCGCCACGCTGCGGCAGATGGCCGGCGACGCTGTTGCCGACCTGGTGACGATCGCCCCCGACCCGCTGGTGGAGGCCATGGTCGGCTCGTGGCCGGCCGTTTTCGACCACCGGCGGGCCGCCACTCTCGGCCTGCGGCCCGACCCCAGCTTTGAGACGGTGGTGCAGGACTACCTGTCTGGTCCCCGCGTTGAGCCGCCGGGATAGCTGGCTGACCTCCACGAACCTGACCGGGCGCTGCACCAGGTTCGGCATGCCCCGTGAGTACCTGCCAGGGCAGCCCGCCTCCCAAGTCCTTCATGTCACCGAGTTCGGCAACTACGCCTGGAAGGGCCATCCGCGTCCAACCGCCTGATCAGCGCGCCTCGCCGGAGTCCTCCCCTCCCCAACCTCCGTCGGCATCCTGCGCTGCGGTTCGAGGCGTCAGACGAAGCATCTGGGGGGTGTCGAACAGTGAGGCTCGCAGGTGGTTCGAAAAACACAGTCGAGTTCTGTCACAGGCGTCCGTGGGCCGCGGTCTATGAAGCAGAGATAGCGGAGCAACGGAGGCCATTGGTACATGTATCTCGAAGAGTCCCTCACCCCACCTGACGATCTCGACGAGGCCGTCGCCGTGTTCGTGCGCCACCGCAGGCGGCTTTTCGGGATCGCCTACCGCATGCTCGGCAGCGCGGTCGAGGCCGAGGACGTGGTCCAGGAAGTGTGGCTGCGCTGGCAGATGACCGACCGCTCGGTGGTGGTCAGCCCCGTGGCCTTCCTGTCGAGCGCGACGACCCGTCTGGCCATCAACGTCGCGCAGTCGGCGCGCGTGCGTCGGGAGACCTACATCGGGCCGTGGCTGCCAGAGCCCGTCGATACGAGCGCGGACCCGGAGGTCGGCGCGCAGCGTGCCGAGGCCCTGGAGTTGGCGCTGCTGCTGGTGCTTGAGCGACTGAACCCCGTCGAGCGCGCCGCCTATGTACTGCGCGAGGCGTTCGACTACGCCTACGCCGAGATCGCCGACATGCTCGAGCTCAGCCTCGTCAATGTGCGGAAGATCGTCAGCCGTGCGCGTCGGCACCTGCTGGACGAGCAGCGGGAGAGCGTGGACGCGGCCGAGCACCGACGCCTGCTGAACGCGTTCGTCTCGGCGGCTCGCACGGGAGACGTGGCGTCACTGGAAGCCCTGCTCACTCCGGGTGCCGTCAGTCTGTCCGACGGCAACGGTATGCGGGGCTGTGCTCGTGTACCTGTCCTGGGGCGGGACCGTGTGGCCAGACTGTCGGTCTATCGGCAGCTTTGGAGGGGAGCCGTGCCCGAGCTCGTCGATGCCAACGGTGCTACGGGTGTGATGATCTCCCGGGACGGCCGGCCCCTCGCCTTTATGACGGTAGCCGCCTCGAAGGACGGCATTCACCAGGTGATGTGGGTGTTCTCCCCGAGCAAGATCGCCGCGTTCCTCGATTCGCGTCGCCGTTTCGGGGTCCTCCGCTGCGCTGTGCCGGATCGAGTGTGAGGGCGGCGCCGGTGTGCCGCTCGCTCCGCTGTCACGCACTGGTGTCCGAGCCGGAACCATCGTGCGCGTGCGGCTGATTCCAGGACCGTAGTTTGTCGGGGTTGAGCATGACCCAGACCTGGGCCACACGGTCGCCGGCGACGTCGAGGCTGAGGACGGCGGCGACCTGGTGGTCGTAGCGGGCCACGAGGCCGGTGCGGCCGTTGACGGAGTGGGTGGTCAGCGTGGTGCGTGGGCGGCTGGCCAGGAGTGTCAGCAGGCTGCAGGTTACCGGCTCCGTGCCGTGGACGGGCCCCGTCAAAGCGCGTATCTTGCCGCCACCGTCGAAGAACGCCGTGACGTCCGGGCACAACAACGATGCGAGCAACCCGTCGTCCTCCGTGACACACGCCCTTCGCACGGCGTGGGCGATGGCATCGTGCTGTTGCGGCGTTGTGGAGCGGGCGCGCTGCAGCTGCAGCCAGTGTCTGGCCCGTTCGGCGAGCTCGGCGAGCTCCGGCTCCGTGCGGCCCACGATGTCGGCGACCGTCCCGGGGGCCAGCCCGAAGGCACGGAACACGAACGCAGCACGCTCGGCCGTCGGCAGCGACTCCAGCGCGTTCAGTACGATCCGGCCCGCCGCCACCTCCACCTCCGTAGGCCGTACCCGGTGCTCTTCTTCCTGGCCGGCCGCACCCCAGGCGGGCAGCGCGAGCCGGCCGAGGCAGATCGTGCCCACGGTCTTCGCCAGCCATGAGCGGGGAACGGTGATCTGCCGACGCGCGGCGTCGGACAGCCCGTACCACCGGCGATAGGCCTCGTCGACGACGCTTTCCGCCGCATCCGCGTCGCCCAGCATCCAGTGGGCGACATCGAGCAGGAACCGACGCTCCTCCCACAGCTCGGAGATCGGCACCGCATCGCCCTGGTCCATACGGCATCCTCCCTCTCGCTCGTACGACCCCGCACGGGGCAGGGGCGTCGGCTCAAACCGTAAGACCGGGAACTCCCACGTCCTGTGACACGGGCCGCGGCGGGCAGGTGTCACACATGCGGCCGTTGCGCGGTCTTATACGGCAGCGCCACATTCTTTCCTTGACTGCTGAACGAGGTGACCATGCCATGCACTGGCGTGAACGGGCAGCTTGCCTGCGCGTGGATCCCGAGCTTTTCTTCCCCATATCCAACAGCGGTCCGACACTCCGGCAGATTGACGACGCCAAGGCCGTGTGCGGCCGTTGTCCCGTGGCGCCGCAGTGCCTCGACTGGGCCGTGCGGGTGGGACAGGTGGACGGTATCTGGGGCGGCACGACGGAAAGCGAACGCCGAGCGATGCGGGGCCGCGAGCTCCCGCACACACCATCCTGCATGAGCGATCTGTGATGGGCGGCAGCGGCATAGGCAAGGGAGAAAGGCTCGCCGACTGGGCCGACGGACGCCTGGGCGTTCGCGGTCTGGTCAGAGGAAAAATGCGGCGGGTTTTCCCGGACCACTGGTCGTTCATGCTGGGGGAGATCTGTCTCTACAGCTTCATCGTTCTCGTCGTCACAGGCGTGTATCTGACGTTCTACTTTCATCCGTCGATGAAGGAGGTGCAGTACAACGGAAGTTACGCACCGCTGCGGGGGCAGATGGTGTCGGAGGCGTTCGACTCAACGATGCACATATCCTTCGACGTCCGTGGCGGCCTTCTGATCCGGCAGGCCCACCACTGGGCGGCGTTGGTCTTCGTCGCCGCGATACTCGCCCACCTGATGCGGGTGTTCTTCACGGGCGCCTTCCGCAAGCCTCGCGAACTCGCCTGGCTGACGGGATTCCTGCTGCTGGTACTCGCCATGTTCGGAGGACTGACGGGATACGACCTTCCGGACGACCTGCTTTCCGGGACCGGGCTCGCCGTCGTGAACGGAACGATCCTTTCCATCCCGATCGTCGGAACGTACCTGTCGATGTTCCTCTTCGGAGGCGAGTTCCCGGGCAACGAGCTGGTGGCACGCTTCAACACCATCCATGTGCTGGTGATCCCCGCTCTCATGGTGGGACTGCTGACTGCCCATCTGGTTCTGGTGCTCCACCACAGGCACACCCAGTACCCGGGCCCGGGGCGCACCAACAGCAATGTCGTGGGTGTTCCGGCCAAGGTGCGCGTCATCAAGTCCGCCGGCTATTTCCTCCTCGTCTCGGGCACCGTCTTCATCATGGCTGCGGTCGCCCAGATCAACCCCGTCTGGCGATATGGCCCTTACCGTGCCGACCAGGTCTCCGCCGGTTCGCAGCCCGACTGGTACATGGGCGTGGCGGACGGGCTGTTGCGTGTGATGCCCGGGTGGGAAGTCGACTTCTGGGGTCACACCCTGGCGCTGGACAACCTGATTCCGCTGACGGTGGGCGTCGTCTTCTTTCTCGCCTTGGCCGTGTACCCGTTCATCGAGGCCCGCGTGACCGGTGACCGGCAGGACCAGCACCTTCTGGACCGGCCGCGCAATCGCCCGGTACGCACGGCGCTCGGCGTCGCATGGCTCAGTTTCTATCTGGTGTCCTTGATCGGCGCCGGTAACGACATCATCGCCGTCCGTGTCCATGTCTCGGTCGAATCGGTGACATGGGCAGTCCGCATCGGCCTCTTCGTCGTGCCCGTGGTGGCCTACGTCGTGACGAGACGACTGGCGCTCGGTCTTCAAATCGGTGATCGCGACAAAGTGCTGCACGGACGCGAGACGGGCATCATCAAGCGCCTGCCCAACGGAGAATTCATCGAGGTGCACGAGCCGCTCAGCCCAGAACGACTCCAGGTTCTGACCCAGCACATCCCTCACGGGATAGGCGCACAGGCACAGGTCGCCAAGCCAACCGAGCCGGAATACAAGGAGACAACCGGCGAGCGCCGCCACTGATGCGCCCGGAAAACGCCGCAGCCTTCCTTGAGGAGGAGGACGGCGGCGTCCCGCCACGGTGGGAAACCGCCGCCAGCCCTCCGGCCCCGCCTGGCCAGCTCAGCTCAGCCCAGGCCTTGCTTCATCTATCGAGATTCGATAGCTTCCCATCGCAACTCGATGGAAGGGTGAGTCATGGGAAAGCTGGCCGTGCGTGCGCTTCGCGCCGTGCTCGTGGTGGTGCTCGCCGGCACCGTGTTCGTACAGGCGTCGATGGTGTGGGTGTTGATCAGCGGGAACGACCCGGAGGACGGGTCGCTCCCGCTGACCCCGCTGCGCGTGATCACGATCCTTGGCATGGCGTCGGCCCAGGTCGCCCTGGTCAGCGTTTGGCGACTGGTGACGATGGTGCGACGCGGAACCGTGTTCTCCCACGCCGCCTTCCGGTACGTGGACGCCGTGATCGGCGCGATCGTGGCGGCTGCCCTCCTGTGGTTCGCGGTTACGGCCCTCAACGCGCCGGGCCAGCGGGACGACCCGGGCGTCACCGTCATCATGGGCGGGGTCGGCCTGGCCATCCTGGGGGTCGCGCTCATCGTGTTCGTCCTGCGGATGCTGCTCGCCCAGGCCGTCGCGCGCGACGTCGAAGCGGCGGAGATGCAGGCCGAGTTGGACGAGGTGATCTGATGCCGATCGTCGTCGACATCGACGTGATGCTGGCCAGGCGGAAGATGTCCGTCGGCGACCTGGCGGACCGCGTGGGGATCACGCCCGCCAACCTGGCGGTACTGAAGAACGGCCGCGCCAAGGCGGTGCGCTTCGCGACGCTCGCCGCGCTCTGCGACGTGCTCAAGTGCCAGCCGGGCGACCTGCTGCGCTGGGAGGCCGAGGACGCCGCAGGCGGATGAGGTGGCCCCACAGCGGGCGTGAAAACGCCGGGCACCACCGGCCCGTGACACGACGCACGGTCCCGCTGACAGGCGTACAACAGGGCAGTACACCCTGGGCACCAAGACGCGCATCGACAGTGGGTGACGGATCCACGGCGTGGCAGTACGGCCGTGCTCGGCCTCCGGTCAGTCGCGCTTCCCATCGCCGTGCTGGGCATACCGTTCGGCGATGCGCTCGGGGTCGCCCTCGCCGATTCTGCGCCGCACGCCTTAGGCAGGAGTCGCCTCGCCCGCGAGCCGCAGGGTGCGGATCTCCTTGCGGGAGGTGATGCCGAGCTTCGAGAACACCTTGCGCAGGTGCCATTCGACGGTGTGGGGGCTGATGAACAGCTGGGCGCCGATCTCGGGATTCGTGAGGCCGTCGCCGACGAGGCGGGCGATCTGCTCCTCCTGGGGCGTGAGGGGCTCATGGGTCGCGGTCGGGCGCCTGGCCACCTTCGCCCCCGTGGCCTGCAGTTCGCGGCGGGCCCGCTCGGCGAACGCCTCGGCCCCGATGCTGCTGAGCATGTCGTGGGCCGCGCCCAGCTGGGCACGGGCGTCGACGCGGCGGTTCTCGCGGCGCAGCCACTCGCCGTAGAGCAGCCGGTTGCGGGCAAGGTACATCCGCACCTCGGTGGCGCCGAGCCGCTCGATCGCCTCACGGTAGAGGGCGTCGGCGCCGGGCCCGTCGCTCACCAGGGCACGGGCGCCGGCGGCGGTGCCGAGAGCCCAGTCGGTGCCGCTGGCCTGCGCCATGTCGCCGATCCAGCGCACCCCATCGGCCGCGTCCTCGGGTCTGCCCCGTCGAACGGACGCTTCGACGAGCTCCAGCGTCGACTGCAGCGACAGGCCGAGTTCGTCCGGGTTCTCGCAACCACGCCGGGCGGCCGCGTAGGCCTCCTCGTACCGGCCGAGACCGTTGTAGAGCACCGCTGCCGCCCATTGCGTCGCGGTCTCCACCTTGCCTTCCCCGCGCAGGAGGGAGTCCCGGGTGAGCGCTTCGATCGCCTGCCGTGTCGTGGACTCCCGGCCCTTCCAGGGCTCGACGACCAGTGCGCTGTAGTGCGCGAAGAAACTGCTGCCGGTCGCCTCGCCGATCGCCGTGGCGTCCGCGACCAGGGCGTGCGCGCTGTCGAGATCGCCGGCGAAGACCCGGTTCGACAGCCGCAGCAGCAGAGCCGACGGCAGCACCGAAAGGGCACCCGTCTCACGGGCCAGGTCGACCAGCCGTGCCGACAGCACGGACCAGCCGGCGAAGTCCCACACGCTGTGCGCCAGACGGCAGGCGAGCGGCAGCCAGCCGAGACCTTCGCGCCCCGAGACGCCGTCGGCGCGGTAGGCGCCGATCGCCTGAAGCAGCATCGGCGCCGCGGCGGCGTACCCCGCCGTGTACGCCCGCGCCAGGCCGTCGAGGAGAAGATCGTCCCGCGTCGGCTCGGCGGGCTTCGGTGCTCTCAGGACAGCCTGGGCCACCTCTCGGATCCCGCTGCCCTCGGGCAGCCGGCCGGCGGTGAGCGCCGCGTAGATCGCGTCCCGGTAGGTCTCACGAGCCAGCCCGGCGTCGAGCGGCTCAAGCCGCCTGGCCGCCTGCAGCAGCAGCGGCAGGCCCGCGCCGGCGCTCCTGGACGCGGCCATGATCCGACCGCGCAGCAACGTCGACCGTGCGGCTCCCAGCTCGTCGAGGGGACCCAGCTCCGCCGCGTCCGCCAGTTCCCGCGCGGCGTCGAATGCGCCGGCCTGGTACTTGGCCTGCGCCGCGGCCAGCGCTCTGGCTCCGCGGAGCACGGGGTCGGGGGTCAGCTGGGCGGCCCGGTCGAGAAAGGCCGCCGCCGCGGCGACTCCGCCGCGCGCCTGCGCCCGGCCCGCCGAGCGCTCCAGCTCGGCGGCCACCCCCTCGTCGGGTCCCGTCGCCGCGCGCGCCAGATGCCACGCCCGCCGGTCCGGATCCAGCCGGGCGTCCGTCGCGTCCGCCAGCGCCTTGTGGACCGCGCGACGGTGCTCCGGGTCCGCCGCGCGATAGGCCGCCGAGCGCACCAGCGGGTGCCGGAAGCGCACCCAGGTGCCCAAGGTGATCAACCCTGACGCCTCAGCGCGCACCGCGGCGGTGTCCACGGCGATACCCAGCTGCTGGGCCGCACGCCGCAGCAAGGTCACGTCACCGACCGGCTCGGCGGCGGCGAGGAACAGCAGGCGTCGAGTCTCGTCCGGGAGCGACTCGACGCGCCGCAGGAAGTCCTGCTCGAGCCGGTTCGCGAGAGGCTCCGCCTCGGGAGGCCCGAAGGCGCCTGCCGGATCCAACGCGATCAGGGCGCGCGGCAGCTCGAGCAGGGCCAGCGGGTTGCCCCGGGTCTCCGCGACGATGCGGTCACGCACCCGCCGGTCCAGCGGACCCGTGACGACCGAGGCGAGGAGACGGCGGGAGTCGTGCTCGGACAACCCGGGCACAGGCAGCTCCGGCGGGCCGGCGAACAGCTCACTGGTGGAAGGCTCACGCACGGCGACGACGAGCACGACCGATTCCGCCAGCAGCCGGCGCGCGACGAACTCGAGCGCCTGTGCCGACACGTGGTCCAGCCACTGCGCGTCGTCGACGACGACGACCAGCGGCTCGTCCCCGCCGGCGTCCGCGAGCAGGCTCAACGTCGCCAGGCCCACGAGGAACCGGTCGGGCGTGGCGCCGCCGCGCAGCCCGAATGCCGTGCACAACGCGTCGCGCTGCGGCTCGGGAAGATTGTCGAGACCGGCGAGCAGCGGGGCGCAGAGCTGGTGCAGGCCGGCGTAGGAGAGCTCCATCTCCGACTGGACGCCGGCCGCGCTGACGGTGCGGCATCCGGTGGCGCGCTCGATCAGGTACTTCAGCAGCTCGGTCTTGCCGATCCCTGCCTCGCCGCGCAGGACGAGGACCCCGCTCTGTCCGGCCCTGGCCTCCGCCAGGAGGTCGTCGAGGACCTGGCACTCGCGCTGCCGCCCGAGGAGTCCCGCCCGAGAACCGCGGCTCGTCATGCGCAGCCTCCTGTGCGGATACTCCAGGGCCCGTCGGCCGAGGTGTTGCGGATCACTGCAGCCGTGGGGCGACCGAGGCGAGCCGTGTCCATCGTAAAGGCGGGGATGGCTGGGAAGGTCCAGAGTTGAGCGAACTTGGCGGAACGAGTGCCGAGGCCTCCACTGCGTCGTGCGTCGGGCCTGTGGCTCCCCGCCGGTCCCGTGGCGCTGCCCGCGGACCCGGTGGCCCGGCAGCCTCGGAAAGATCCGCCATGAATCGGCCATGGCACGACCACGGAGTCCACTACGGCCTTCCAAGGGCGCGCCGACCGCTCCTGGGGCGCGAGTTTGGTGTCAGCGGACCTTCGGACCTTCGTCCGCCGACCCACGACGACAGGAGCTGGGCGTGGACACACATCTGGCGGAAGCGAGGCAGGGCCGGGGGACGCCGGGCACGACGGCCGGCCCGACGATCGTCGAGCTGGACCATGCGACAAGGGTGTTCGTCCGTGCCAGGCCGGGACTGCTCGACCTCGCCCACCGCATCCTGGGAAACGCGCAGGAGGCCGAAGACGTCCTTCAGGAGACATGGCTGCGGTGGCAGGGCACCGACCGCGCGCTTGTCTCGAATCCGTCCGGACTGCTCCGGACGACCACTGTCCGGCTCGCCATCAACGTCATCCAGTCCGCCTGGAAACGCCGGGTGGCCTGTGCCGGTCCCTGGCTCCCGGAGCGGGCGGACACCGGGGGGACCCCGGAAACGGTGGCCGAGCGGCAGGACGCCGTCGAGCGAGCGGTTCTGCTGCTGATGGAGAGGTTGACGCCCAGGCAGCGAGCCGCGTACGTCCTGCGAGAGGGTTTCGGCTACCCCCACGACCGGATCGCCGAGCTGCTGAACCTCAGCGTGGTCAACAGCAGGCAGCATGTCTCACGCGCACAGGAACGCCTGGTCACCGACGATCACCGGCAGCCGGTGGACTCCGTCGCGCATCGGCGCCTGGTGGAGGCGTTCTTCGCGGCGGCCCGCTCCGGTGATCTGGAACGGCTGGAAAGGGTGCTGTCCGCCGACGCGAACCACCGCCCATGACGTGTGCCGTCGTAGGCGGCAGCGGGTCCGGCCGGAGCAGCGGGTCCGGCCGGTCGGCCGGATCAGGATCTCGCCCCCTTTGCTGCGACATCCTCTTCCCGTTCCGATCCCGTTCCGAATGCGACACCCTTTTTCCGAAAGGGCGGGTGGCCCTCCGCAGGACGGAAGAGCCACCCGAGAGTCCCCAGGACGAAGGAGCCACCCAAGAAACGGAATTACTTCTGCTGCGCGAGCCAGTCCGCGAGCCTGGTGGCGGCGATGTGTGCGTCCGGCCCCGGCAGCAGCGTGTCCTCCTGCAGCTCGGCACCCCAGTAACGGGCCTGCGGGTCCGTGACGACCTTGCGAGGGTCGTTACTGGCGGCGAGCGCCGTGCGGATGAACTCGTCGAGCTGCAACGCCTCAGGGCCCGCGACCTCCACGACGCCGCCCACCGGGGCGCCGACCGAGGCGCGGCCGACGGCCGCGGCCACGTCGTCGGAGACCATGGGCTGGATCTTGGCATCGGGCAGGTGCACGGTGTCACCCTCGGTGCAGCCGTCGGCCAGTCCCTTCGCGAACTCGAAGAACTGGGTGGCGTGGACGATGGAGTAGGGGAGGCCGGACGCCTTGATCAGCTCCTCCTGGACCTGCTTGGCCCGGAAGTACCCGCTCTCCTGGAGGCGGTCGGTCCCCACGACCGACAGGGCCACGTGGTGTCCGACGCCGGCCTCGGTCTCCGCCTTGAGCAGGTTGGTCGTGGAAGTACGGAAGAACTCCATGACCGCCTCGTCCTCGAACGACGGGGAGTTGGAGACGTCGACCACGACCGACGCGCCCTGCAGGACATCGGCGAGGCCCTCGCCCGTCAGCGTGTTGACGCCGGTGTTGGGTGCGGCAGCGACCGCCTCATGGCCGTTCTCCGTGAGCCTGGCGACCACCTTCGAGCCGATGAGCCCGGTTCCACCGATCACTACGACCTTCATGACGGGTTCCTCTCGGAGTTCTCAGATACGTGTACTAGAAGTGACAGAACGGGAGGGCGATTTGTGACACCGAGCTGTTCGGCGAGCCTTCCCTCGGTCGAGACCTCCTCCATCAGTGTCCTCTGACACTGAACATGGACCGATTGCCAGGGAAGTTGGACAACCACTACGTTCCTGCCATTGATGTTGGACCGAGGGGGCCGGGGGCAGGGTGGGGGCACCGGCTCTTGCGTACGGGAACGCCGCGTTATCGGCCTTTGAGCTGGACTTTCTTGAGCGTGGACGTCGGCGGCGACAGCCCTTGGGTCAGGGATGGGGTACGCCTTTCGAGGCCGTTGAGCCGGTCCGGGACTTCCGCTGGACCAAAGGCGTCGAGAGCTTCGCGGGCTGGTACTACTGCGCGACGGCCCGGGACCACGTCGGGTACGAATCCTGGCTGGAGCGGGACCACCTTTGATCCTGCTGGACCGCGATCCGCAGGTGGTGGGCATCGCCTCGCAGCCGTTCTGGCTGCACTGGCAGGACGGCACCCGAAGGCGTCGGCACGCGCCGGACTATTTCGTCCGGCTCGCCGACGGCGGCGGCGCGTCGTGGACGTGCGGGCCGATGACCAGGTCGATGACGCGGCCGCCGAGTCGTTCGAGGCGATGGAGCTGGCCTGCCAGGCGGTGGGCTGGGAGTTCGTCCGGGCCGGGACGCCCGAGCCGGTCTTCATGGCGAACGTGCGGTGGCGATGCTCTCAGGCTTGTCGTCAGAAGGGCTACCGCAAGCGGCACCCCAAGCCGCTGAAACTCACACGGATCACCAACTGCCAAGGGTGCGGCAACGGGCTCTCCTATCATCGGCGGCCACGTCAGTACTGTTCACCGGCATGCCGACAAGCCACCTACCGCAGGCGGATGAACGCAGCTCACCCGCCGCAGATCCGGGCAAAGAAGAGCGCCTGATGACCTGCCGGTCCGACACTCGCGGCCGGCCCGTCGCGGCCCGCGGTATCAGTGGAGCGAGTAACTCCCAATCCCACTGGGTGAGTTCATGGCGGCGTACCACCATGATCCACTACCCGATGATCTTTGAAGGCAGACTCTAGATCAAACGCCCTCTCTGGGCCGACGCCGGTGATCAATTGCCATGACTACTCCTATCGGCGTCGATCCGAACGGGCTGAATGCCGAGAGCCCTGCGAAGCGCCCGGAACCGGACCGTCCACATGTGGCGGGCCGCTTCCGCGTCGGGCGCGTAGTGCTCCGCAGCGTGATAGACGCCGGGATAGACGTGTAGTTCTGTGGTGACACCTGCGGCGAGGAGCCGCTGCGCCAAGGCGAGGTCCTCGTCCCGGAAGACATCGGCGGTTCCGACGTCGATGAACGTTGGCGGCAAGCCGGCCAGGTCCTCCGCGTGCAGCGGCGCGGCATATCCGTCAGGCTCCTGACCGGCGAGGAACCACTCCCAGGCCTCGACGTTGTTCCTTCGGTCCCACACCCCGATCTCCGTGACCTCGTGAGCCGACGGTGTGGTGTTGCGGTGGTCGACCATCGGGTAGAGGGCCATGACATAGGAGAGTGCAGGTCCTGCAAGGTCTCTCGCCTTGAGGGCAGTGGCAAGGGCCAGGTTGCCACCCGCACTTCCCCCGAAGACCGCCAACCGTCCTGGGTCGAAGTTCAGGGATGTCGCATTGTTGCTCATCCAGCTGAGGGCGGTGTAGCAGTCGTCGACCTGTGCCGGGTGCGGATGTTCAGGCGCCTTGCGGTAGCCGGTGGAGACGACGAGTGCCCCGAGTTCCTCGCAGATCTTTACGGCCGCTCCGTGCTCATAGTCGATGTCACCGAGGCACATCCCGCCGCCGTGGATGAAGAACACCGCGGGCGAGGCCGGCTCAGGCCGCCTGGGCCGGTAGATGCGAACGGGTACGTCTGCGCACCCCACCGGACCGGGCACCCACACGTCCTCGGTGGAGCATGTCTGGGCTGCCCTGACTACCTCGACCATCTCTGCCGCATGCATGGCATCGATACGCCTACGCTCCGCCAGGTCCTCGATGGCACACACCCCACCGGGGAAGTTCTCGAGGAGCTCTTCCAACGGTGCCCGTAGCTCAGGATCGAGGCTGTCGTGCTGACTGACCTTCACTGCGGCTCCCTGCCGGTTGCGCAATTCTCAATGGACATTCGTGCCCTCGCGGTCAAAAGCGGCCAACATGGCGTTGACGACCCGCGCGGGCACGTCAGCGGCGTCGCCGACCCGCGCGAGCCGGTCGTCGCGCACCGCGACTTCGTCGGCGTGCGGCACGGCCGGGTCGACGGTGTACACATTCCCGCCGAGGACCAGGACTGGTGACGACTCCCTATGGTTCATCGGTCCTCCCTCGCGTCCACCAGGAAGCGGGTGTCACGACGAGGGCGCAGGTACAGCACCTCATAGCCGAGCGCGGCGGCGACGATCCCGGCGGTGATGACCAGGTCCACCGGAGCCGACTGGGACACGGCGTAGGCCAGGGCGATGATCACCACCACTGGAGCCAGCGGCCACAGCGGCATCTTCCAACCGGCATGCGGAGTACGACGGGCAGCGAGCGCCCCGACGGCCAGCAGCAGGTAGACGGCGGCGACAATGACGCCGGTGATCCCCAACAGGGACTCGATGTCGAAGAAGTAGGCGAACACGGCGCCGGGCAGCGCTACCGCCATCGTCGCCACGACCGGCGTGTTGAAGCGCGGATGCAGCCGGGTGAGCGCGGCGTTGACCGGAGCGGGCCACGCCTGGTCACGCCCCGACGCGTACATCACGCGGCCGTTCTGCAGCACCATCACGATGACGGCGTTGAGGATCGCCAGCGCGATGCCGGCGCTCACCGCGGCAGCGACGCCGGGGCCGGCCCAGGCCTCGACGAAGTCGGGGAAGCCCAGCACCCCCAGGTCCTTGAGTGATCCAGCGCCCACGACGACGGCGGCTGTCGGCACGATGATGACCGTCGCAGCGACGAAGATCGAGCCGAAGACCGCACGCGCCACGTCACGGCGAGGCTCGATCATCTCCTCGGCCAGGTACGACGCGGTGCCGAAGCCGTTGACGATGAGCATCGCGACGACGAGCCCGGACACCACGACGCCGAGCGTGAACGGGGAAAGCGTCCCGTCGGTCAGCGCCTCGGGCTGCACCAGCGTGCTCACTGGGCGCTTGGCGTGCGCGAAGCCGAGGTAGGCGACCACCCCGGCCGCGAGGACTTCCAGGGCGAGGAAACAGCTGGTCACGAACGCGTTCGCGCGGACGTCGAGGATGGCCGTGCAGGCGGCCAGCAGCATCACCACCGCACCGGTGGTGGCCCGATCGAGGTCGGCGATGGAGCTCAGGTAGTCCGCCGTGCCGAGCGCGATGACCGGCGGGATGATCACGAGCAGGGCGGCCGTCAGCACGAAGGTCAGCCAGCCGAGCGTGCGCCCGACCGTGTGGGTGATCATCGCGTACTCACCGCCCGAGCTCGGGGTGCGCGTGCCCAGTTCGGCGTAGCAGGCGCCTACGGCGATCGAGACCACGACGCCGAGGAGCAACGCAATGACGACGCCCGAGCCCTGCGTGGCCAGCAGCTCCGGAACGATGATGAAGAGGCTGGAGGCCGGCGTGATGCACGAGACGGTCAGCAGGATCACCGCCGTCACGCCGAGCACCGGCTTCAGCCGTCTCGACGCCCGGTCGGGAGGATCGGCGGGAGGCTCGGCGGTGATCTCGCCGGGGGGCGATGCCATAACGACTCCTCGGATTGAAAGGCTTTCAAAATGGGCCTCGCGCCAATGTGGGGCTCCCCGTGGCTAGAGTCAAGAGGTGACCAAACAAAATCTCAGGCGACACCGCCGACTCGAGCGTCCGCGCGAGCGGGTCATGGAGGAGGCGTGGGCGCTGCTCGTCGAGCGCGGCTTGGCTGACCTGAGCCTCTCCGAGCTCGGGCGGCGCCTGGACACAAGCGCCGGTCACCTCTCCTACTACTTCGGCAGTAAGAGCGGGCTGCTCCTGGAGCTGCTCCGCTGGAGCGAGGGCGAACTGGCCGAGCAGCGGGAACTTCTGCTGGAGTCCGATAGCTCGGCCGAGGAGCGGCTGCACAGCCTGTGCATGCTCAACTTCCCTCGTGCCGCCGGTGATCCCCGCTGGCTGCTCTGGGTCGAGCTGTGGCCGCGGGTGATGCACGAGCCCGCCCTGCGCGAGGCCCAACTCGAGTTCGACGCCGCCTGGCGCGCTGATATCGCCCGGATCCTCGGCGAGCTGACCGACGAAGTCGAAACGCTCACGCAGCGAGTGGTCGCCCTCATGGAGGGGCTGAGCGTGGCCCTGCTGACGGGCGACAGCACGCTCACCGTCGAACAGGCGTGGCGGCACGTGAAGGCACTGCTGCCCGCTACCGATCAGGACACGCAGCGGAGTACCTAGGTGTATGACCAGCAGCGTTGTTGACGCGGCTGATGGGTGGTTGGCCTCCGAGGGCGGTGTGGCAGCGATGGTAGTTGTAGCCGTGGAGGAAGTCTGCCAGGGCGTCGGTGCGTTCGGTGTTGCTGGTGTAGGGCCGCAGGTAGGCCCATTCGCCGAGCAGGGTGCGGTTGAAGCGTTCGACCTTGCCGATGCTCCTATAGCTGTCAAGGAAGGTCAGACTGCGGGTGCCAGATCTTTGCGGGAGGTTGGTGGCCGCCGAGCCCGAATCGGGAGCCGCGGGTCACCATCGCCGCCGCGTTCCACCGGTTCAGGGCGGTGATCCTGGCCTCCATGGCGACATCACCGGGAAAGGCCGGCTCGGCCGACGCCGGGACGGTGTTGATGTAGTCGGAGGACAGGAGCCCGGGCACGGACACGCCGGACCGGGCCGCGAACTCATGCACGCGTCGCAGCAGGTACACGGCCCGATCAGGGCCCGCCTTCCGCACGACGGCGTCGAGCGACGCCTGCCATTCGGCGGTCTCCTCGGTGTCCTGGTCGGGTAGTTGGTCGAGCTCACTCATGGCCGTTTCCTGTCAGGACGTGGGGCATGGGGCGCGGGGCGGGGACGGAGGCGTGGGGACGGGAGAGGGCGGCGTCCCACTCCCCACGGGAGGGCGCCCTCACCGTGTGACTCCGCTGATGTCTTCGTGAGGTGGCGGTGACGCAGACCCTCACACCATCTACGACAGGGCACCTGCCAACGTTGTGACACTGACGCGGTCCCGGTCTCGGTCTCGGTCTCGGTCCCGGACTTGGTCTCGATCTCGGTTCCGGTCCCTGGTGTCACAGATCCGCCGAGAGCCCGGTCAACCTGGAGACGGCCATGGCGGCCATGGCCCGGTGATCCAAGGGAGGTCAGCACAGTGTCGAACAAGGACGCAGAGCACGGCACCGGTCTGCAGACACGGCCAGAGGGATGGAAGACGGCGGTGAAGATGCTGCAGGACGCCGCACCACTCGCCATTCCCGACGGTGCCTCCGGGATGACCATCCTCGTGGAGTGGGAGCCCGGAGACCCGGGCAGCCCGCCGCACCGTCACCCCGGGCCCGCGTTCGGGTACGTGGTCGAAGGCGCGGTCCGATTCGAGCTGGAGGGCGAGCCCGAGCGCGTGGTCGAGGCCGGTGGGACGTTCTGGGAGCCGGGCGGCGACGTGATCCACTACCAGGACGGCAACGCCCTGACGGATGCGCGGACCCGATTCGTCGTGACCATGCTCTGCGCACCGGGCAAGCCCATGCTCGAACTGGTCGAGGAGGAGGAACTGTCCCGGCGGGCCCACATGCGCGCCCCGCGGCCCACCGGCTGACTGGCCGCCGTTCGCCCCGTCTGCCCTGTCCGCCCCGCCCGGCCCGTCCAAGGCGGTTGTCAACGGAGTCTGTCAGCTCCGTGGGAGGGTGCGGTGAGGCATGAGCGCCCCTGATGTCGTGTACGGCATGCTGACGGCGCTGTTCGGGGCCGCGACCGTTCACGCGCTGCGGCATGCGGTCCTGTCCTGGGGTTCCGGATGGCTCAGCCGCGGCGACCATCTCCTGCACACCGTCATGGCCTTGGCCATGGCGGTGATGCCATGGCACTGGGGCGGCGAACCGTCGCCGCAGCGGCAGACGGTCTTCTTCGCGGCCGCCGCCCTGTGGTTCCCGCTGACCGCGCTGCTCAGCCGCCGGGGGCCCGGATCCGCCGACATCGCGCGGAGGCGGCCGTACGCGGTCGGCATGGCTGCCATGGCATGGATGCCGGTGCGTCACGGCGGCTACACGGACGTACAGACCGGCGACGCGGTCACGGGCGTACTGACGCTGTGTCTCCTCGCCTGCGCCCTTCGGTCATTGACCCGGGACATGCCCGCGCTGCGCGGGGCTTCGGGCAGCCCGGGCATGTCCACCAGCATCAGCGGGCCGTGCGACCGCTTCTGGCAGGGATCGACGGCCATGGGCACGGCCATCATGCTGCTCATGCATCACTGACGCCGGCTGGTGACCGGACGGACAGCACCAGCGAGGAGTGTTCGAGGGACAACGCAGCTGACAGGACTGAGCAGTTGGCGAGTTCCGGGTAGGTGGGCACCGCTGCAAGCGGGTCGAACGGCACTGGACCTGTTGCGCGCGGGTAGCGGGCCGCCCCTGCTGCCTCGGCGCTACGGCGGTGCTACCTCAGCTGTGTTCTCCCGCCCCATTGTGTTGCGCCTTGTGCCCCTTTACTGTTCGGCTTTGCCTGAGTCTGTTTGACTCTGATTGCTCAGGCGGTAGGGAGGCCGCAGTGCGGGGTAATCGGATCGGTTCAGAAGGTGCGAGACCCGGTCGGCGCCGATGGTGGAGGGCGGCCCTCGCGACCGCAGCGACCATCGCCCTGGCCACAGGGATGACCGCGCCCGCGGCGGCGCAGGACGTCGGCGGGCAGGCACCTGCCGCCACACCTGCCGCCGGTGCGCGGACGCACACGGTGACTCTCGACGGGTACTCGTTCCTCGTCGACGGCAAGCGCACCTACCTGTGGTCCGGCGAGTTCCACTACTTCCGGCTCCCGAGTCCGGACCTGTGGCGGGACATCTTCCAGAAGATGAAGGCCGCCGGGTTCAACTCCACCTCGCTGTACTTCGACTGGGGATACCACTCGCCGAAGCCCGGCGTGTACGACTTCAGCGGGGTGCGCGACGTCGACAAGCTCCTCGACATGGCCGAGGAGGCCGGGCTCTACGTGATCGCGCGCCCGGCGCCGTACATCAACGCGGAGGTCGACAGCGGCGGCCTGCCCGGCTGGATGACGACCAAGGCCGGGCGCAACCGCAGTGACGACCCGCAGTTCCTGAAGTACGCGGATGAGTGGCTGACGCAGATCGACCGGATCATCGCCCGCCACCAACTGACCAACGGCACCGGGTCGGTCATCGCCTACCAGGTCGAGAACGAGTACTACCACGGCTCGGACGCCGGCCGCTCCTACATGAAGCACCTGAAGGACAAGGCCCGCGCCGACGGCATCACGGTCCCGCTGACCGGCAACAACAACGGCACCTTCAACTCCGGTACCGGCGCTCTTGACGTCGACGGACCGGACTCCTACCCGCAGGGCTTCGACTGCTCGAACCCCTCGAAGTGGAACGGCGTCCCCGACATCAGCTACGACCACCCGGCCGGCAAGCCGCTGTACTCGCCGGAGTTCCAGGGCGGCGCCTTCGACCCCTGGGGCGGACCGGGCTACGACAAATGCGCCCAGCTGATCAACGACCAGTTCGCCAACGTGTTCTACAAGCAGAACATAGCCGTCGGCGCCACCGCGCAGAGTTTCTACATGACCTACGGCGGCACCAACTGGGGCTGGCTGGGCATGCCGGAGAACTACACGTCGTACGACTACGGCGCAGCGATCCGCGAGAACCGCCAGCTCGATCCGAAGTACGACGAGGACAAGCTGATCGGGTACTTCACGCAGTCCGTCGCCCCCCTGACCAAGACCGAGGCGATCAGGGCCACGCCGCCGGACGACTCCGCGGTCGTCGACACCGCCCGGATGAACCCCGACACCAGGACGCAGTTCCACGTCCTGCGGCACGGGAACTCCACGTCCACCGCGGTCGACAGGACGCACATCTCGCTGGACCTCAACGCACAGCCGTCCACGGACACCACCTACACCTACGACGATCCCGACTCCGTGCTGCAGTACACCGGTTCGTGGTCGCACGTGGCGGACCAGAGCTACACCGGCGGCGACTACAAGCACACCGAGTCGTTCTCCAACAAGGCCGGTGACTCGCTCACCGTCCCCTTCGACGGCACCGCGGTCCGCTGGATCGGCTCGAAGACCAACAACCACGGCAACGCCGACGTCTACCTCGACGGCACCAAGGTGGCGACCGTCGACGACTCCGGCAGCGAGAACCAGGCCGTGATCTTCCAGAAGACGGGCCTGACGGCCGGGGCGCACACGCTGAAGATCGTCGTCGGGGGGAACCACAGCTCGGGGTCCACGGACAACTACGTGTCCATCGACGCCATCGACGTGCCGACGGGAGCCGCCGCCTCGGAGCCCACCTACCCGGTCGTGCCGCAGCAACCGGGCACCGCGATCACGCTCGACGGACGTGACGCGCACGTGATCGTGGCCAACTACCGGCTCGGGGACGCGCAGTTGCAGTACTCGACCTCGGAGATCATGACCAGCGCGACCATCGGCAACCAGGACGTCGCCGTGCTCTACGGCGACCCGGGCACCGACGGCGAAACCGTCCTTCGCTACGCATCCAAACCGACCGTGACCACCACCGGCGGCACGGCCACGACCACCTGGGACGCGGCCACCGGTGACCTGCGGCTGAACTACACCCACAAGGGCCTGACCCGCATCAGCCTCAGCGGCGGGGGACAGCGGCCGCTGCTCCTGCTCGTCGGAGACAAGGCCACGGCGAAGACCTTCTGGCGTCAGGACACGGCGAGTGGCCCGGTGCTCGTGCGCGGCACCCACCTGTTGCGGACGGCGACCGGCCTGAACGACGGCCACACCGTGGCCCTCACCGGTGACAACGCCGACGACAAGAACATCGAGGTGTTCACCTCGGCAGCCCATGTCACCTGGAACGGCAGGCAGTTGGACACTCAGGCCGCCGGCGCGGGAAGCCTCACCGGGAAGATCCCGGTGGCCGCCCCGGTACACCTGCCGACGCTGACCGACTGGAGGCACGCCGACGAATCCCCCGAAGCGGCCCCCGGGTTCGACGACTCCAGCTGGCAGGTGGCCGACAAGACGACCACCAACAGCGTCTCCGGCGTCAACTCGCTGCCGGTGCTCTACGCGGACGACTACGGTTTCCACACCGGCAACACCTGGTACCGCGGCCGCTTCCGCGCCACCGGCAAGGAGACCGGCATCCACCTGGTCTCGGACTCCGGCGGAGATGCGCAGGCGTTCTCCGCCTGGCTGGGCGGCACCTTCCTCGGCAGCTCCACCACAGGCAGTGCCGACTTCACGTTCCCGGCCGGTTCGGTGAAGTCCAAGGGCGACAACGTCATCTCCGTACTCACCGTGAACATGGGGCACGAGGAGGACTACAACTCGACCAACGGCAACAAGACCGCGCGTGGCCTGACCAGCGCATCCCTCGTCGGGGCTCCGCTGACCTCCGTCACCTGGCGGCTGCAGGGCGTACGGGGCGGCGAGGACCTGAAGGACACGGTGCGCGGCCCGCTCTCAACGGGCGGTCTGTACGGCGAGCGGGCCGGCTGGTCTCTGCCGGGCTACCCGGACGACAAGTGGAAGCGGGTGTCCCTGCCGACGACCGACAGCCGTCCCGGGGTGTCCTGGTACCGCACCGCTGCCGACCTGGACCTGCCGCACGGCCAGGACACCTCGCTCGGGCTGACGTTCACCGACGACCCGTCACGCAAATACCGTGCCACGATCTTCGTGAACGGCTGGCAGGTCGGCAACTACGTCAACTACCTCGGCCCACAGCACACCTTCCCGGTCCCCAACGGGATCCTGAACCCGAACGGCCACAACAGCATCGCCATCGCCGTGTGGAACCTGGACGGCAGCACCGGAGGGCTGGGCAAGGTCTCACTCACCGACTACGGCAGCTATGCGTCGTCCCTGCGCGTCGCGCAGAACGACAGCCCCCGCTACGATCCCCGGACGTACGCGATGCCGAAGCGTCCGGGTGCGGATGTCACCCTGGACGTCCCGGACACCGCTCAGTCAGGGCAGCCTTTCACGGCCAAGGCGACGGTGCAGGTACCGAAGGACAGGCCATCCGCCTCCGGGCTGGCGGCCTCGCTGTCCGCGCCCGACGGCTGGAACGTGAGCGCCCCGAGCCCCACGTCGGTCAAGCGCCTGCAACCCGGCCAATCGGCCACCTTCACCTGGAAAGTCGAACCGCCCGCCGGGAAGCTGCCGTCCGCCTCGGCACTCACCACCACGGTGCACTACCAGCAGGGCGGACGGCAGGCCGCCGTCGGTGACGAGCGCATCGTCGGCGGGATCCCGCCCGTTCCGTCGGCCGGGAAGAACGCCGTGAGCGACCTGCCGTTCCTGTCGTCCACCAACGGATGGGGCCCGGTCGAGCGCGACAGCAGCGTGGGGGAGCAGGCGGCCGGAGACGGCCGCCCGATCACCATCGACGGCACTGCTCACACCAAGGGCCTGGGCACCAACTCGGTCAGCGACGTTGAGCTTTACCTCGCTGGAAACTGCTCTCGGTTGACGGCAGACGTCGGCGTCGACGACGAGACGGGCGGTGCGGGAACGGTGACGTTCTCCGTGATCGCCGACGGGAAGACCTTGGTGACCACGCCGACGATCCACGGCAAACAGGCTGCGGTGCCGATCGACGTCGACGTCAGCGGCGCCCAACTGGTCGACCTCAAGGTCGGCGACGCCGGCGACGGCAACGGCAACGACCACGGTGACTGGGGGACGCCGACGCTGACCTGCGGCTAGGGACTGCCCGCAAACAGACCTCGACCAGAACAGAAACGATGCTCGACAAGACCGCCGCCTCCTACGAGGCGGCGGTCTTGTCGTCCCCGCGCCGCAGCCCTTTGACCACGGGCAGGGGGTACGTTCCGGAGGTGTCAGTTCCCGCTCTTCGACGCGGCGTTCACCCGGCCCTGGCCGCCTGGTACCCGTTGAACCGGCGGGGGAGTGCGTTTGACGGCGCGGCTGACGACGGCCGTCTCGACGTGAGTGATCCCCAGGCCGACCAGGTCGCGGGAGAGGAAGCCGTACAGGGCCGTCAGGTCCGGGAAGTACGCGGCCGCGTGCAGGTTCGACGGTCCCGACGTCGCGAACGCGCCGTGCACCGCGGGGTGGTCGGCCAGCGCCTGCCCGGCGGCGGCCAGGTGGTCGGGGGCCACCTGGAGCAGGAGCTTCGCCTCGATGGGCAGCCCGAGGTGGCGCGGATCGACCAGAACCTGGGTGATCAGGCGGCCCTGGGCGGTCAGTTGGGCGAGGCGGCGGCGCACCGTGCTCTCCGGGTGCCCGGTGTGGGCGGACAGGGCCGCCGCAGTCAGGCGTGCGTCGGGGGTGAGGGCGTCGATGAGGGACTGCTCCAGGGCATCGGTGTCGATGCCGTACGAGCCCGCAGAACCGGAAGCCGTCGCCTCGACGACCGGCTCAGCCGGGCTCAGCGCCGCACGTTCGGACGCGGTCAGCACCTGGTGACGCCACTCGGAGGTGAGTCGGAAGACGTGCAGGATCGTGGAACTCTGCACGGACGTGACGGCCTGGGTGGAGGGCAGTTGCCGGAAGACCAGCGGGTCGCGTGAACCCGGCTCGGTGCGGGCAACCGCGAAGATCTCGTCACCCGAGGTGGTGACGTCGATGAACGGGACGTCGTCGCGCGCCGCGAGCGCGGCCACGATCGTGTCGAGCTTTCCCCGCAGGACCCGGATGCGCAGGAACAGGGCCCCTGCCGAGCCCCCGTTGCGCGGTCGCGCGACCGGTGAGATCACTACGCGCACGGTGCCGTCGGCGCCCAGCGCGTGCAGGCGGCGGCGCACGGTGGCGGCGTTGAGCCCCAGCACGTGGGCCGCCCTCTCCGCCGTGATGCGGCCGTCGCACTGGAGCGCGGCCACCAGCCGCTGATCCATGAGACTCAGTACGGAATCCGCCGATGCGCGAACCATGAAAGCAAGTTTCGCTCATTCCGCCGCCGTACGGGGCTCATGTCGGGGACTGGTCCCCAAACATGGATGGCATCCACTCCGTCCCGTCCCCGCCCGTCCCGTCCCGGGTGTCCGGCCCGGACGCGAGACAGCGTCGGCGGACCCGAGCCACGAAGGAGCAACCGATGACCCGCGACCCGTACATCTGGTTCCCCGCCTGACCGCCTGCATCTCTGGGGCCCACGACGCCATGAGGCCGCAGGCTCACGGTTTCACAGCACCCGACAACAACGACGGTTCACCACGGAGGTCCATGTGCCCGCGTTCAAGCAACGAGAGAAAGTACGCTTCGCCAGCGGTGACACGTCTTGTGCCGCCTGGCACTATCCGGGGTCCAACGGCGGCTGCGTGATCATGGCCGGCGGTACCTCGGTGACGAAGGAGCCGGCCTCGGACCAGTTCGCCGCGCGGTTCAACGACGCCGGTTTCGCGGTCCTGGCCTTCGACCACCGACGGTTCGGGGAGAGCGGGGGAGCGCCGCGCCAGATCGTCAGTTTCGATGAGCAGGTCGCCGACTGGCACGCCGCGATCGAGTACGCATCCGGTCTGCCGGACGTCGACCCGGACAGGATCTCGGTCTGGGGCTTCTCGCTCGCGGGCGGCCACCTCTTCCGTGTCGCGGCCGACCACCCGGAACTTGCCTGCGCGATCGCGCAGACCCCACTGGTCGATGGCCGCGCGGTCGCTCCCCACGCACTGCGCTCCATGACGCCCCTCGCGGCGCTACGTCTGTTCGGCCGAGGCGTTGCGGACGCGCTCGGGGGCCTCGCCGGGCGTCAGCCGCTGCTGGTCCCGACCGCCGGACCGCGCGGCGCGGTGGCCTCGCTCACCACGCTTGACGCCATGGACGGCGACCGGGCCCTCGATCCCGACCGACGCCACACGAACTGGGAGCAGACAGTCGCCGCACGGATCGCCCTGCGGATCGGCGGGTACCGGCCCGGCCGCCATGCCTCCCGGATCCGGTGCCCCCTGCTGGTCGTCGTCTGCGACCAGGACCAGAGCGTGCTCCCCGGCCCCGCCGTCCGGGCCGCCCGCAACGCACCTCGGTCCGAAGTAATTCACCTGACGGGCCGTCACTACGCCCCGTTCCTCGAGTCGCACGAACAGGCCGTCGCGGCGGAGATCTCCTTCCTGGTGAAGCATCTGGATCCCGCGATCCCGGACGAGCCGAAATCACCCGCTCGGTCAACCTGACCACGGGACGTTCTACTCCCAACCGCCGTCACCTGAAGCGCCCGAGGGAACTCCCGCCGCTGAGTCTGTCTTGTCTTTTAACCTCTGTTGGCGTTGTGCTGAGGGCGGTTTCCCCCCGGCGTCCACTCCGCCGACGACGGCAACTCGACCGCCGTCCTGATGGGCGGCGGTGCACAGACTCAGCTGGCCAAGGTGCCCTGGTGGAAGTACATCCGCCAGCCCGTCTCGGTCAGCCGCCACAAAGAACTCCGCCATACCCGGCGGCCTTGGTTATCGGCGAAGTACGTCAGATGAACGATGCCGGGGGCAAGAACGACTCCGGACACGTCACTGACCCTGACCGGAGACTCGGGGGAGATGCTGCCGCCACTCGTCACAGTGAGTATCGACTTCACGTCCCACCAGCGTCCGGAAGCCCCGATCTCGGTGAACTCCGGGTCCAGGAGCTCCAGGACCCGGGCCGGGGAAGCTCGCACCTCAGGATCGAGAAGCCGCATCTCTCCGTCGATAGCCGCCTGCACGGCCTGCTCTCGCTCGTCACCCGCCATGCAGGAACCTTACGAACACGGCACCGCAGGGAACAGCGATTTGTTCACGCGCCCCACGGCAGCTCGGTGGTGCGCTCGGAACTCGGCTCCGGCCCAGGTCTTGGGGAGCGAGCGTGAGCGTCACGGGGCAGGCTGCTTCGCGACAGCGGGAGCGCCGAGCCGCGCGCCTTCGGCATAGGCGCCCGCCCGGGCAGGGTGAGGCCGGCGATGACGGCGTCGCGGTCAATGCCTGTGGTGACCGTGTGCCGACTGGGCAGGTCGTCCAAGCGAACGGCATCGAGCCGCTCTGGGAGGCGTTCACTCTGGCGCTCGGTGAGCATCTGGAAGAAGTTCGTGGCTCTGGTCGCCATCCGCTGGGCGCCGAACACGGCGGGCTCCGCGACCGAGAGCCGATCTGCCGCGACCAGGTCGAAGCGTCGAACGCCGCTGCTCTCGAAATCCTCGCCTACGGCGGCCGTCCCGGCCGCCACCGTGGGCGCCGACGGTGGCAGCCGCTCGCAGAGGGTCCGAGTCGACAATCGCCGCCGTCCGGCTGCAAGCGTAGACTTTTCCCAAAATCGTCGTTTTTGTTCGTTTGACCGTGCACTTCTGGCGAGAGCGTAGCCCGAACCGTCGGATCCGGCGTCCGATCTGCCCGGAGGGGTCCGCAGCGAGTGGCCGTCTGCCGACCTGGGAGAGCGCGGGCGGATCACGTAGGCGCCAGGAGGAGCATTTCTCGATGACCCGGCCCGATGACCCGCGCACCGCGGCGGCCCGGATGTTCGCCGAGGCCGGCGCGTTCGGCGAACTCCTGGCCGGGATCGAGTGGGCGGTGACACCGCTCGGGCCCCCCGAATCCTGGCCGGGGCCCCTGGTGGACAGCCTGCGCCTCATGCTCACCTCTGAGCACGGGATGGCTCTGTACTGGGGCGCCGAATTCGTCACGCTGTACAACCTGGGCGCCGCACCCATTCCCGGCGCCAAACACCCCTGGGCGCTAGGCAAACCCTACAAGGAGGTGTTCCCCGAGGTCTGGGCCCCCGTGAGTTCCCACTTCCACTATGTGACCGACACCCGCAAGCCCCTGCTGATCCCGGATGAGCCGCTCATCATGGAGCGCCACGGCTTTCTGGAACAGTGCTACTTCGACTCCTCCTTCCAGCCCGTGCTGCTGGACGACGGCACCGCCGGTGGCGTGCTGCAG
This sequence comes from Streptomyces sp. DF42, assembly GCF_058267695.1. Lineage (NCBI taxonomy): Bacteria > Bacillati > Actinomycetota > Actinomycetes > Kitasatosporales > Streptomycetaceae > Streptomyces > Streptomyces sp. DF42. Next base: position 9,775,824 of record NZ_CM177859.1, read on the forward strand.
ATCCTCACCGAGACCACCGGCCGGGTACTGGGCGAGCGCCGGCTGCGCCTGCTGAGCGAGACCGGCGCCCGCACCGCCGGGCTGCCCACCCCGGACGAGGTCGCCCGCGTCGTCGCGGAGGTGCTGGGCTCCTATCCCGAGGAGATCCCGTTCCTGGGCCTGTACCTGGCCTCCGAGCCGGGGGCGCTGCGGCTGGCGGCCTCCGCCGGGCTCGGGGCGGCGCCCGAGGCCGTCTCGCTGGGTGCGGCCGACAGGTCGGAGGTCGTGGCCCGGCTGGCGCAGGTGCTCGCCGACGGTGCCCCTGCCATGCTGCAGGCCGCCGCGCTCACCGGCGGCAAAACGGCCGGGCAGCACGCCGCGGCCTCCCGGCTCCCGGTCGAGCAGGCGCTGGCTCTGGCGCTGGACTGTACGGGCCGGGTGGAGGGCGTCATGGTGGTGGGCGTCAATCCCAGCTTCCCGCCGGCCGGGGCCTACCGGGACTTTTTGGAGGTGCTCGCCGCCGCCGTGGCCGGGGCGCTGACGGCTGCGCTCGCCCACGACGAGCAGCGCCGGCGGGCGGAGGCACTGGCCGAGCTGGACCGGGCCAAGACCACCTTCTTCGCCAACGTCAGCCATGAGTTGCGCACCCCGCTCACCCTGCTCCTGGGCCCGCTCCAGCAGGCCCTGGCCGACGAGGACCGGCCCGAGCGGCGCGAGCGGCTTGAGCTCGCCGAGCGCGGCGCCCTGCGCCTGCTGAAGCAGGTCAACACCCTCCTGGAGGTCGCCAGAGCCGAGGCCGGGCAGATACGCCCGGCCCCCGAGCCGGTCGACCTCGCCGTTGCCACGGCCGAGCTGGCAGGGGTTTTCCGCTCCGCCTTCGAGGCGGCCGGGCTGACGCTGGAGGTGGACTGCCCGCCGCTGTCCAAGCCGGTGTCCCTGGACCGGGAGATGTGGGAGAAGATCATCCTCAACCTCCTCAGCAACGCCCTCAAGTTCACCTTCGCCGGCGGCGCCCGGGTACAGGTGGCCGAGGTCGGCGACCGGGCCCGGTTGACCGTGACCGACACCGGCACCGGCATCTCCGCGGACGAGCTGCCGCGCCTGTTCGAGCGCTTCCACCGGGTCCGCGGCGCCCGCTCCCGCTCCCACGAGGGCAGCGGCCTCGGCCTGGTGCTGGTGAAGGACCTGGTGGAAGCGCACGGCGGCACCGTCGGCGTGGACAGCCGGCTCGGCCGGGGCACCACCGTCACCGTGGACCTCCCCTTCGCCGCCGCCCACCGGCCCCGCCCGGCCCCTCCCGCCACCGACGCCGGATCACCCGGGGAAACCCTCAGGGAAGGAGGTGGCGGCCGGTCAGACCGCGCCGCGGCCTATGTGGACGAGGCGCTGGGCTGGCTGGCGGCTGATCCTGCACCCGACGCGGCCACCCCCACGGCGCGCACCCCGCACGCCCCCGTGAACCACGATGCCCCCCGCGGCCCCGGGCCGCACGAAACCGACCGCCCCCACCGGGCCCGCCTGCTGGTCGTTGACGACAACTCCGACATGCGTGCCTACCTCACCCAGCTCCTGGAGCCCGACTACGACGTGCTGCTCGCCGCCGACGGCCGGGCCGCCCTGGAGATGGCCCTGGCGCAGCCGGTGGAGCTGGTGCTCAGCGACGTGATGATGCCCCGCATGGACGGCTTCGAGCTGGTCCGGGCGCTGCGCGCCGACCCGCGCACCGCCCGCCTGCCCATCGTCCTGCTCACCGCCCGCGCCGGCGAGGAGGAAACCGTGATGGGCCGACAGGCCGGCGCAGACGATTACCTGGCCAAACCCTTCTCCGCGCGCCAACTGCTGTCGCGCGTCCGCACCGGGTTGGAGGTGTCCCGGCTGCGTGAACAGGTCCTGACCGAGACCCGCAACCAGCTGGCCGTGCTGGCCTCCCTGGCCGACGCGGGCCTGCGGCTGTCCGCCACCCTCGACCCGGACCGGATATTGCAGACCGCCGGACAGATCTTGCTGCCCGACTTCGCCGACCAGATCAGCATCCACCTCACCGCTGCAAAACCCGCCCCGGCGCAGTCGCCCCCGTCATACCTCGCAGGCACCCCCCTTCTTGCCCGCGAGGCCCTGGCCACCGCCGCCAACCACGCGATCAACAGCACCGCCCCGGCCCCAGCCGGCCCGCACTCGCCGCCCGCCGCCGTGCTGGCCCTGCCGCTGCACGCCCATGACCAGACGCTGGGGGCCCTGGTACTGGTCCGGCACACCGACTACTCCGCGGTCGAACAGAAGTATCTGGAGAACCTCGCCCACCGCCTGGCCCTGGCCTACGACAACGCCACCAGGTACCACAACGAGCGCCGCCTCGCCCTGACCCTGCAGCGCGCCCTGCTGCCCCACCGCCTGCCCCAGGTGCCCGGCGTGCGCCTGGCCACTCGTTACCGGGCCAGCAACCGCGGCGCCGAGGTCGGCGGCGACTGGTACGACGTCCTCGCACTGCCCGACGGCGCCGTGGGACTGGCCATCGGCGACGTCATGGGCCACGACGTGGAAGCCGCCACCATGATGGGCCAACTCCGCTCCGCCCTGCACAGCCTCGCGCTGGAGGGCGCCGGCCCGGCCCAGGTGCTGACGAGGCTGGACGCCTACCTGCAGTCGCTCGCCACCGAACGCTTCGCCACCTGCCTCTACGCGGTCTACGACCCACACCGCCACCGCCTGCGCTACGCCGCCAGCGGGCACCTGCCGCCCCTGCTGGTAGCCGCCGACACCGCCTACCTGGAGCTGCCCCCGGCGCTGCCGCTGGGACTGGGCAGCACCCCAGTCGACCGCGAGGTGGCGTTCCCGCCCGGCACCAGCCTGCTGCTGTACACCGATGGCCTGGTGGAAAACCGGGCGCTGTCCCTGGACAGCTGCCTGGCGGCCCTGTGCCAGACCTGCGACGCGCTGCCCGCCGCCGCCCGCACCGACCCCCAGCAGATCGCCGAACGAGCCCTGGAGCTGCTGAACACCCCCGACCGGGTCGACGACGACGCCGCCCTGCTCGCCGCCACCGCCGCACCACCGTGTCGAACGGGCGACCCGCAGGCTGACGAAAGTGCCATACCACCGACCGCTACTGCTCCGGGATGAAATCCGCCAACTCCAGCTGCCGGAGCCGTACTTCACGTACCGACAACGACAGCTACGGACCCCAACCAGCGCATGGGGACGGCCATGGCCCGGGGGCGAGGGCGGTGAAGGCTGCGGTGACCACGAACACGGCGGCAACCGCCCGCTCGCGCAGACGCATGTGCACTTCTCGGTCGACGGTCGGTCAGTGACGTTCGGCGGCCGGCGCGCTGCTCGGACAGGCCCCGTCACGCCATCACAGGGACCACAGGGACCACAGGGAGCGCCCCCCAGTCTGGCTCAGAAGACGGCGTGGCATGTCACCGAATGGTCCAGAAATGGCCCGTGGAGCTGGACGGCAGCCAGAGGACGGTCCGCTCGTAGGTCTCGCTTGAAGCCTTGCGGGTCGCGTCCCGCGTCGTGGTGTAGGGGATCAAGCGGTTCGCGTTCCGGTACGAGGCTCCAGGGGATCTTCGCCAGGTCCGCGGTCCACGAGGCGCCCTGCTGGGGCGAGTTGAGCGCCCGGCTGCACGGAGCCACCGCCGCCGGCCTGCGGATTCCGGCGAATTGATCGGCTACACCACCTGGCGGGACGCCACCGCCTTGCGCTTGCGGGCCGGCCCCTTTCCAGTAGCCGCGTCACCGCGGCGCCAGCCCTGCAGCCAAGAAACTGCAGGCGGGCGGCTTCTGGGCAACTTTCGGGGTGTCTCGCGCGTCAAATGTGCATGAAATCCAAGGGCAGGGTGTTCGGGGCAGTGCCGGCTACCGTGCTGCTGGCCCTGGCGCCCTGCGCAGCCGCCGTGGCCGACGGTCCGTCTGAGACACCGTCACCCCTGCCGACGCGGGCATACGCGACGATCGAGTCGGAAAAACAGCTCAACGTGGGGTCGGCGGCGCAGTCGGCCTATGTGAGCTGGATGTTCTGGAACGGCGGAGCACAGGTGCCCGTACCCACGAACGACACGCTCGTGATCGACGCACGTGACCTGACGGGCATCGCGAGCGTCGCTGTCGACGACCCGAGATGCAAGGCCGAAGGGCAGGTCATCACCTGCGTCAACTCGGATTCCGCACAGAGCAGTTTGGTCCATTTCACCGTGCGTGAGGACGCGGACGCGAGGCTCGGCGACAGCGGCACGATCAAGTACTCTCTCACCGCGGACAGGGCCACCGGCGCCACCGCGAACGCCAAGGTGGTCGTCGGCATTCCGAACCTGGTCGTCGGCAAGGTTCCTGATGTGTCTCACGCCAAGATCGGTTCCCGGATCGCTCTCCCGCTTCAGCTCCGCAACAGTGGGGATCTGACCACCGACCGGCGCGTCATGGTGCAGTGGGAATCGGAGGGCGGTCTGGCCTTCGACCAAAAGTTCTCCAACTGCGCCTACGGCGTAGGGGACGACGCGGTTGAACCGGGCGGCCACACATCCGTCACCTGTATCTTCACGGCGCCCGTGCCCGCCGGGGCCACCGTTGAGCTGAGCAGCCCCCTGAGCGCCACCGTCGGCAAGCGTGTCCTGAACGCCGTGACCGACTACTCGGCCACACTCCTCAGGCCGAACGTGCAACCCGGCGGCGGCAGTGAGCTGGGCACCGGACCCCCACTCACCCTGGTCCCGGCCTCCGGGTCGGGAAGCGGATTCGAGACCGGTGCCAAGGGCCAGTTCACCGTGTCGGCGGACAACTTCGCGGATCTCAAGGCCAAGGCCACGACGAAGCCGGGCCGCAAGGCGGGTGAATGGAGCCTCGAACTCAACGCCGTCAACCAGGGCCCGGCCTCCGTGTACAACATCACCGGCAAGGCCGTCGCCCTGGTCGACGTCCTCCTGCCCAAGGGCACCGTCGTGACCGGCAACGCTTTCGAGGAGGGCGAGGACACCCCGTACGGCCAGTGCCTGGTCCGGGTCAGCAGTACCAGGACGGCGCCTTTCGAGGCGGGGCACCGGCATTACGTGTGCCCCGTGCCGTTCGGTGTCGCCGCCGGCAAGAGCCAGCTGTTCGTGCTGTGGGGGAAGACTGCCAAGGGGTACGACGGCGCCAAGGGTACGGCGAGCGTGCGTCCCGGCCCCGCCGGCATCCCCCTCCATGACCCGGACGCCTCCAACGACACCGTCACCTTCTCCTTCGGCGCGTCGACCACACCGACCGCGACGGCGTTGTCCGACGGCATCCTGGCCGCCACGGGCGCGGGTCGGACGGCACTCATCGCCACCGCGGCCGGCTGCGCCGCACTGCTGGGCGGTGCGGTCCTCGTCGTCCGTCGGCGCAGGCGTGCGCACTGAACGCCGGGCAGGCGTTCGGCGTTTGGCCAGTCTCCGGCCTCTTCCCGGTACCGCGCCATCGTCATCAGCAGTTTCGGAGCAGAGGCGTCACCGGTGTCGGCAACGCGCTCGCTCAGCAGGACGGCGTGGCGGTAGGGGGCGCGATGCACGGATGGTGAACGAGGCTGTCAGGTCGTCGGGGGCGGTGAGGTCGGTGAGGGCTGCTTCCCAGAACGAGGCGGGTGGGCACAGGGCGCGGCGGGTGAGCCGGCCGTGGGGCTGGAGGTAGTCGGCGAGACTCACCACACCGGGCAGTGCGCCCGTGCCGGCGGGCAGGGGCACGTCCGACAGGGGCACGGCGACCTGCCTGATGGGGGTGCGGTCGTAGGCGAGCGCGCGGGTGAACCAGCCGGAGGCAGCGTCAGCGTCAGTGTCGGGATGGGAGTCGGGGGAGTCTGGCGTCGGTACAGCGGTCAGGGTCTGTCCGGCGCCGATCGGCCACCCGCACCAGACCCGACAACCGCGCAGCACCTCAGCCGGGCGACGGGCAGAGTCGTCCATCTGAGCGAAAACGCCCGGCGCCGCGGCGCCGTAAGGCACGGGGTCCCGGAGACCCTGGCAAGCATGGCTCTGACGGTTCGATCGGCTGGGCCGGAATACTGAGGAGCTGTGATGAGGCGCATCCGCCTGGCTAATGTTGCGTGTACCGCTGCCTTTGTGGCGCTCGCCGTCGGAGCGAGTGGCTGCTCCAGCGGTGGTGGTTCGTCGTCAGCTACGCCGTCGAGCGAGGCCTCGAGCGCTGCTTCTGGCTACGGCAAAAGCCCCTCCGCACCAGCGAGCAGCGCCTCGGCCGGTGCGCAGGCCACGGTCAAGACCGCCACGGCCGGCAAGCTCGGCACGATCCTGGTCGATGCGAAGGGCCGGACCCTGTACCTGTTCGAGGCCGACAAATCGACGCAGTCGACCTGCAACGGTTCGTGCGCCGCGGCCTGGCCGCCGCTGCTTACGTCCGGTACACCGGCGGCGGGCGGCTCGGCCAAGTCAGGACTGCTGGGTACGACGAAGCGGTCCGACGGCAAGACCCAGGTCACCTATCACGGACATCCGTTGTACGGGTATGCCGGAGACTCCAAGCCGGGCGACACGAACGGCCAGGGCCTCAACCAGTTCGGCGCCCCGTGGTACGTGCTCGACGTGAGCGGCCAGAAGGTGGATTTGAGCTGACCACCGCCGAATTCGCGGCCGGACAGAGGATGCGATGATGCCAGCAGACCACCCTACTTCTGGGCGGCAGTCCGCCGGGGCCGCCGCTGCGCTGGTGCTGAGCGCCTCCGTGGCCGTGGCGGTGGCGATCTGGGTGACCGGGCGTCACCACAGCCCTGAGTACGGGATGGGACTGTTCGGCGCCCACGGCACCGGCGCGGTCGACCTCAAGGCCCAACTCGGAAGCGCCCTGTTCGGCCTTGCTCTCGTCCAACTCCTACTGGCTTTGTGGATGTACCGCCGCCTCCCCGGCCTGCCGGCGGCGGCTCGCTCGGTCCATACCGGGCACCGACTGGTGGGGTGGGTCGCTTTCCTGCTGTCGCTGCCCATCACCTACCACTGCCTCAGCACGTACGGTGTGGAGACCACAAGCACACGAGTCTTCCTGCACTCTGTTGCCGGCTGCGCGCTGTACGGCGCGTTCGTCGCCAAGGTACTCGTGGTGCGCAGCCGCCGACTGCCGGGCTGGATGCTCCCAGTCGCCGGCAGCGTCCTGGTCAGCCTCGTCGGACTGCTGTGGTACTCCGGCGCGCTGTGGGCTCTCAATGGGTTCGATGCTCCCGGGCTGTGAGGGTCGCAGGAAAATCACCCATCAGTTCACGTACCGACCACTGGGAAGACAGCGACTGCGGTGGCCGGAAGAGAGCGGGCCAACCGTACGCACCGCAGGGTATGGGTCCGGGGCGGGGGCGCCGACCGGGCCGCCCGTGAGGAACACGGCTGGTCCACCGTGTATGACTCACCGTGCGCATGACCCTTGCTGCGCAAGGTGATGGCGCTGCCCGACCCGCAGCCCCGCACACCGCGCGTGCTGGCTGGGCGTGGACGACTTCGCCACCCGCCGCGGGCGGACCGACTCCACTGTCGTGACCTGCGGAGAGACCCATCGCGTAGTGGAAGTGCTCCGCACCGTCGCGGACCGACACGCGTCTCGGGACCGCCGGCCATGTAGCGGCCGATCACCCGGGCGTGGGGATCGTCTGTCGGGACCGGGCGGGCGCCTGTGCCGAGGGTGCGCGGCTCGGCGCTCCCGCGGCCATCCAGGTCGCCGTCAGGTTCCACCTGTGGCCGGGGCATCGGCCGAGCTGTGGAAACGTGTGTCGCCGCCCACCGCGGATGCCTGAATGGAGTGGCCAGGGTGCGGTAGGGGTGCCACCACAGGCGCGACAACCGCCGCGAGCCGTGCCCCCGATGCGGCAATGTCCCTTCGGGCCTGCGCTGCGCTGCGCTACACGCGCGCGCCGTGCACGTGTCGCGGCTCGGCCAGCAGACCGTAGATGACCAGCACGGACACCAGCATCGTGAACAGAGACCAGAACGGGTAGACCGGAAGGAAGATCATCTGACCGACGAGACAGAGCGCTGCCAGACAGACGCCCGTCAGCCGCGCCGCTCTGGAGCCCACGAGCACGCCGAGACCCGCCAGGGCCATCACGATGCCGATGGCGACCCAGATCCAGCCCCAAGCCGTGTAGTTGAAGATGAGCAGCCGGTTTCCTCCGGAGTAGACGGTCGAGTAGTAGCCGTGATTGAAGATCGCCACAAATCCGTTGAGCAGGTTGAAGAGGGCGCTGACCATCAGCAGGATTCCGGCGAAGGCCACCCAGTGCGATCGCTCCATCGGAGGCACGACAGCGTCTGGTGGAAAGGTTTGTTGCTGCATGGGATCCATGAGAGGCAGTGCCACCGCAGCCCGCAATCGGTAGTGGCCCATGAGTGTTGCGCGGCCGCCTGCGCTCTCGGGGGGCCGACTCGTGGGTACCGCGGGCCGATGGCCCTGTCGTCGGCTCCTAGAGGCGCTCGTACCCCGCAGCTCGTCGTGCGCCGCGCAGGCGCAGGCGTTGCGCAAGCCGAAGACGACGGTCACGTCCCTAACAGGCGCACACTGAGCGGGGCACGTCCGACGCACCGTAACCAGGCCCCGGGGGGCCATGGTGCCTGGGCAATTTGCTCGCTGAGACGGGAGTGCGGGTACGTCGAGGCGGGCGGCATGTTGATACGGATCCAGGCCCCCTGATCCGCAATGGAGCAGCGCCTGTGGCTCTGACCAGCCGATCTTGCGATGGCGGGCGTTGGCCTCCGACGAGAGGTCACGAGCTGCGGACCGCGACCGCGCCCCTGGCACTCAGCCGCCCCGCGGCCCGGCTGCGTCCCGCTCGGTGGCGGGGTCAGCCTGAGCGTGAAGACGTAGTAGCCCACGACCGCCTCGATCACCAGCGGCATGACGGTAAGCCCCTCTTGGCCCAGCAGCAGGGTGGCCGGCACACAGCGGATTCCCCTTCCAAGGCGCAGAGGCTCGGCCCCCCGATACGTGGGGTGGACCTCGGGACGGCCGGCAGCCGATGTCGGCCTACTCCGGCGTGCTGTCGGTACCCCGCGCGCCCGGGGCCAGCAAAACGGCCGTGTCTCCCGGTCGGGGGAGGGGCGTGCCGGTTTCCGTGACCGGATCGAGGCGGCCGTCACGCCGCACGAGAAACAGCAGATCGCTGCCGGGCCGCACGGCGTCGCCGACGGGCTGGACGAGCACGGCTGCACCCTCCTCGTACCTGCGGGAGAACGTCGGCCAGGTCAGATCCGGGCCGAACAGAACCTCACCGCCGATGAACGGCGCCACCACGCCGTGGCTGTCGGCCGGTGCGTTGAGACGGTGGACCGTACCCTCCACGCTGCCTTGCACAAGCACCGCCGCCAGCGCGTTGAAGTCGTCCTCGGAGGTGAGGAAGTACACCGCCGTGATGCCCTCCAGCTCGGCCGCCCCGCCCGTGGCGGCGCCCAACAGCTCACCGGGCGCCAGCTCGATGCCGGCCCGTCGGATACGTTCGCGCTGTTCCTCTTCGCCCGCCCACATCAGCACCTCCAGCCCTGCTGACTTCAGGGCCACGCCCAGGTCGACCACCCAGGGGTCGCCGCCGACCAGCAGGGGCCGCGAGCGGGACGGGCGCACGACGCCCAGGCGACGGGCCACGGGCGAGGCGGTCAGGCCGTAGAGCGTCACGGTCGCGACGATGACGACGAACGTCGCCGGAAGGATCTTCGATGCGCCGCCGATGTCATTGGCCACCAGACCGGCCGAGAACGTGGAGGCCGTGGCGGCCGCGACGATACCGCGTGGCGCCATCCAGCCGATGAAGCTCCGCTCGCCGCGGGTCAGGTCGGTGCCGAGGGTGGCCACGACGGCGACCAGCGGCCTGACGACCAGCACCAGAAAGGCGGCGAGCCCGAGCGCGGGCAGCCATACGTGGCGCAGCGAGTGAGGGGTGACGGTGGCCGAGATCGAGATGAAGAGCACGCCGAGGATCAGGCTGACCAGGGTCTCGAAGAAGGGCCGACGCGCGGGCACGTCCATGCCGGGGAGGTTGGCGACGGCCAGGCCCATCACCACGGCGGCGATGAGTCCCGTGTCGTCGCGAAGGACGTCGCAGAACGCCGCCACACCGATCACCAGGGCGAGCTGCGCCGTCGTGCCGAGGACCTCGCCGAGTCGCAGCACCCGGAACAGCACCCACAGCACAGCCGCTCCGACCGCTCCTCCGGCCACTCCGATGCCCACGCTGGCCAGGAACCGCACCGTCCCACTGCCGATGTGGTGGTGTGAGCTCGCCACGACCGCGTGGAAGACCAGTGCGCCCAGGACGCCGCCGACCGGGTCGATGAGGGACCCTTCCCAGACCAGGATGCGCTGGAGCCGGTCCTTCGGTCGCACGAAACCGAGCAGCGGTCCGACGACCGTCGGCCCCGAGACCACGAGGATCGTGCCGATCATGAGGGCCGCCCGTGGGGAAATCCCCAGCAGCGGCGCGGCCATCAGCGTGCCGAGCAGCCCGGTGATCAGGACACCGATCCCGATCAGCCGGACGACGACGCGGCGCGTGTGGCCCTTCAGCCTCGCCAGGTCCAGCCCGAGGGCGGCGTCGTAAAGGATCACGGCAACGGCCAGCGACACCAGCGGTGAGAACGCCGTGCCCAGCAGCTGAGCGGGGGCGACGTCGTCGATCAGCGCGCCGGCGGAGAAGCCGACCGGCAGCAGGACGATGAGGGCGGGGATGTGCAGGCGGCCGGCGAGGATCTGCGATCCGACGGCCAGGACCAGGATCACGCCCACGCCGATGAGTACCTGGTTCGTCGTCACATGCGGCCCTTTCGGTGCGGGGTGGTGGGACGAGCGGGTGCTCTTGCCGCCCGGCTGCGTGGCCGGCCGGGTCAGACCTCCGCCGAGTGCCGTGTGACTGCCGGGCGCCGTGACGGCGTCGTCACTCCCCCCACGGGGCGATCCCCCAGCGGACGGTGTGCTGCTCGCCGGGGCCAAGGCGGACGAGCCCGGTGCCGCTGCGGAAGGCGTCGGGCGGACAGGTCATCGGCTCGATGGCGACCGCACGGCGGCGCTCCTTCGGCGGGAGCGTGTCGCCGGTGTAGAGCTGCACGTAGTCGGCGCCTTCACCGAGCCACACATCCGTGCCGAACGCACCCGACGGGTGAGCCAGGCGCACCACGGCCCGACCGTCCGCGTCCCGGACGAGGTCGCCGAAAGGGGTGTCCAGCCGGAGCGCACCGACAGCCCGGGGCGTTCGCAAGTCGTACTCGCTCCCGGCGACCGGCTCGGCGGCGACCGGCAGGCCACGCTCATCGGTGCGCAGCCAGGTGCGTGCGGGGACGGTCAGCACCGCCTTGTCGACGACGGCGGTGCCCGCGGTGACGTAGGGATGCTGGCCGAAGCCGTACGGTGCGGCGCTCGCGTCAAGGTTGCGCGCGGTGACGGCGACTTCGAGCCCGCTCGCGCCCAGGGTGTACTCGGCGCGGACGCGCAGGTGGAACGGGTAGCCCGGCTGCGGCCACAGCGAGACCTCCAGGACGGCGCGGCTGCCGCTGGCCTCCACGACCCGCCACGCGATCCACCGCAGCAGCCCGTGGATGGCGTTGCCGCCGGCAGGCTCGGTGAGCGGTAGCCGCAGATCCTCCCCTGACCAGGGGTAGCGGCCGTCGCGGATCCGGTTGGGCCACGGCACCAGGATCTGGCCGCGTCCGCCGGTGATCCGGTCCTGTTCGGCGAATCCGTCGATCACGGTGCGCTCACCGACCGCGTACGACCGAAGGGCCGCGCCCAGCTCGACGACAACGGCACGGTGCGTGCCGTGACGAAGGGTCAGTTGCCGTCCGGTGCGGCTCTCCTGCACGCGTGGCCTCCTCGGTCCGCCCGGCCGTCCTCGGACGCCGGCGTAGTGGTGGCCTGCGGTGTCGGCCCTCCCGTCGGGAGAGTGCGGCCCCTCATGGGCCCGGTCAAGCACGACACGTTCCCCTCGGCTCGATCACCGGGCAGGTTCGCCCGCTGAGGCCACAGGAGCGGGCGGCGGTCGACGCAAGGGCACTCGTGCGGGCGCCCGGACGGCGGCGTCACCCGCTGCCCGCGCGCCCGTCACGACGGCCGATGCGCCGCCAGACAGCCCGTTGGAATCTGATCATCAGCACGCCCACCAGGATCAGCAGCACGATGTTGAGCAGGAGTTGGATCAGGGATCCGCGTGCCTCGCTCCAGCTGGAGAACGCGCAGGAGACGCCGATGTCGGCGGCGGCCGGGATGGTGGTGACCGAGATGAAGACGCCCAGCAGAGCGCTCGTCCTGGCCTGGGTCAGGGACATGATCCCGACGATGCCGGCCAGCACAGCGACGACGACGGAGAAGGCGTTGGGAGCGTCGATCAGCGTGGAGACGGGCCTGAAACCAAGCTCGAATGCCTTGGGTTGAAAGTCGAGGCCCCGGACCGCCCAAGAGAACAGGAAGGTCACGAGGATGGCCAGCAGGAATCCCGCGGTCAGGGCGAACAGGCCCTGGCGGATCCTGGTGCCGTTGCCGCGGTCGATGCCCAGTGCGACGCTGGTGATGGCGCCGTACTCCGGTCCTACGACCATCGCCGCGACGATCAGGATCTGGGAGTTGGTGATGATTCCCACCGCCCCGATGACGCCTGCGATGACCAAGTAGATGTAGAAACTCGGAAGATAGGTGCCCTCGGCGCGAATCCGCGCCTCGACCTCCTCCCAGACCGGCGCGTGCGCGAGCGCTCCGAGCTGCTGCTGCTCGGCTTCGGCCGCCGGACCGGAGAAGGCCATCTCGACCGGTTCGATGACGATGGATCCGCGGCGGTCGAGTTCCAGCTCGCGCAGGCCGCGCAGCACGCCGTTGGCCGCACCCGCCAGGATGTCGCACTCGATCGCGTCGCCGTCGGGGTTGTGCGCCAGTTCGGCAAGGACGACCAGGTTGAAGACATAGCGGTCGTCGGTCAGCAGCCCGACCGCCCGGGGGGTGAGATCAGTGGGGCTCACCAGCCGGACGTGGATCATCTCCATGCACCACCTCCTTCGCTCGCCGACGGCGCCACCGCGGCGCTACGGTGCCCGAGGGCCGGAGTCCCCTCCCGCTCGTGACCGGCTGACTCCAGTAAGTAACGCCCGGTGGGTGGGGGTCGGCAAGCCGGGGTGCGCTCCTCGGGCTCCGGCACCCCCGGTCACTTCGGTCGCTTCCGACGCGCAGCAACCACCCGAGTGGCCGATAGTGGACGCAGGGGGTTCTTTCCGAGACTTCGGAGCATCCATGGATCGCTACCCTCCCATCGCCGAACACGGCCTGGTCGGCGACCTGCAGACCGCGGCGCTCGTCTCGTCGCAGGGCGTCGTGGACTGGTTCGCTGCTCCGCGATTCGACTCGCCGAGCATTTTTGCCGCCCTCCTCGACCACGACGGCGGCGGGTACATGCGGCTGGCGCCCGAACACCCCGACCTGACGTGCAAGCAGCTCTACTACCCCGACACGGCCATTCTGGTGACCCGGTTCATGTCACCGGACGGGGTGGGCGAAGTGATCGACTTCATGCCTCCGGACCGGACCGGCACCGCCACCGACCGTCACACCCTGATACGCGTCGTGCGTACCGTGCGCGGGAGCGTCGACTTCACTCTCGAATGCCGGCCGCGCTTCGACTACGGCCGGGCCGAGCACCAACTGGAGCTCGGCGAGGGCGAGAACAGCGGCCTGTTCCGGTCGCCGGGGATGGACGCGCACCTGCAGACCTCCTTCCCGCTCGAGCGGGACGGCCAGGACGTATGCGGCAGGGTGACGTTGCGCGCCGGCGAGTCGGGCGGCGTCGTGTTCACCGTCTGTGCGTCCGGCGGCCCGGCGCCCGCACCCCTCACGGTCGACGGGTTCACCGCACAGGTCGAGGACACCGGCCTCTTCTGGCAGACCTGGTTGCGCCAGTCCCGCTACCGGGGCCGCTGGCCCGAGCTGGTGCACCGCTCGGTCATCACCCTCAAGCTCCTCACGTACGCCCCCACCGGCGCCCTCATCGCGGCAGCCACCATGGGCCTGCCCGAGCAGGTCGGCGGAGAGCGCAACTGGGACTACCGGTTCACCTGGGTTCGTGACGGCGCGCTGTCCGTGCGGGTCATGCTGGACCTGGGCTTCGTCGAGGAGGCCACCGCTTTCGTCCACTGGCTCGTGGGCAGGCTGCACGAGCGCGAGGGCAAGGAGGGCGAGCCGCTCCAGACGATGTACCGGATCGACGGTAACCCCGACCTGCCGGAGGAGACGCTGGAGCACTTCGAGGGCTACCGGGGTTCCTTCCCCGTCCGGATCGGCAACGGCGCCGCCGACCAGCTCCAGCTGGACATCTACGGCGAGGCCATCTACGCGCTGTCCCAGGGCCGCGAGATCGTGCCGCAGGCCACCTACTCGGCGTGGAAGGCGCTGGCCAGGATGCTGGACTGGTTCGCCGACGCCTGGGACCGGCCGGACGAGGGCATCTGGGAGACCCGCGGCGGCCGCCAGGACTTCACCTACAGCCGGGTGATGTCCTGGGTCGCCTTCGACCACGCACTGAGGCTGGCGGAGCAGTTCCGCAGGCCCGCCGACCTGGAGAAGTGGCGCAGTGCCAGGGACGCCATCTTCGAACAGATCATGGAACGCGGCTGGAGCGAGAGCGAGAGCGCCTTCGTCCAGCACTACGGCGGCGACGTCCTGGACGCTTCCCTCCTGCTCATGCCGAGGGTCGGCTTTGTCGCCCCGAAGGACCCTGTCTGGCTCTCCACGCTCGACGCGATGGACCGCAAGCTCGTCTCCGACAGCCTGGTGTACCGCTACGACCCGGCGGCATCGCCGGACGGGCTGCGCGGCTCCGAGGGCACCTTCAGTCTGTGCACCTTCCTCTACGTCGACGCGCTGGCCCGGGCGGGGCGACTGCCCCAGGCCCGCTACACCTTCGAGAAGATGCAGACCTACGCCAACCACGTCGGGCTCTTCGCCGAGGAGGTCGGTCCGACCGGGGAGCAACTGGGCAACTTCCCACAGGCGTTCACCCATCTGTCGCTCATCATGGCGGCCACCACCCTCGACCAGGCGCTCGACGCGGAGGTAGGGCGCTGACCCATGGTCACCCATGCCCATCCGCCAGGACGGCCACGGCTGACCGAGAAGGAATTCGGCGAGCTGTACCGGCGCCTGTCCGCGCGCGGTGCCTGGGCCTCAGGCGACCGGGGCGCTCTGGACGCGCTCACTCCTGCCCGGGTGGCGGCCGCGACCCAGGAGGTACGGACGGGACGGACGGTGACGCTCGCCGCGCCCGTGGAGACAATGACCGGCCCGGACAATCCGGAGCCCGCGAAGCACCGGATGAGCGGGCAGCCGGGCGAAGACGTCTCCAGCGGACTGCACTTCGCGAGGGACAGCTTCACGATGAACGTGCACGGCGACGCCGACAGCCACCTCGACGCCCTCTGCCACGTGATCTACGACGGCACCCTGCACGGCGGCGTGTCCGCGAGCAGTGTCACGGCGGACGGAGCCACGGCGCTCTCGGTCGAGGCGGCGCGCGACGGGATCGTGGGGCGCGGCGTGCTGCTGGACATCGCGCGACTGCGCGGCGTGCCCTGGCTCGAACCCGGTGATCACGTGACGGTCGGCGACCTCACCGCGGCCGAAACCGCCCAGCACGTCCGCGTGACCGAGGGCGACCTCCTGTTCGTCCGCGTCGGCCATCGCCGACGCCGTGCCGAACTCGGGCCGTGGCACGCGGCGCGTGAGCGCGCCGGACTCCACCCGTCGGCACTGGAGTTCCTCGCCGACCGGCGGGTCGCCGTGCTCGGCGGCGACGGGAACAACGACACCGCCCCGAGTTCCACCGAGGGCGTCGACTTCCCGGTGCATGTGCTGGCGGTCCACGCCATGGGCCTGCACCTGCTGGACTACCTGCAGTTCGAGGACCTGGCACCGGTCTGCGAGGCGGAGGGACGCTGGTCCTTCCTCTGCGTGATCGCCCCACTGAGGCTGCCGGACGCCACCGGCTCGCCGGTCAATCCGATTGCCGTCCTGTGACACCGGCACCCTCGGTCGTGGTGGTCATGGGTGTCTCGGGATCGGGCAAGTCAACCGTCGGACTGCTGCTCGCGCAGCGGCTCATGGTGCCCTTCCTGGAGGCGGACGACGTCCACCCGGCCGCGAACCGCGCCAAGATGGCCGCCGGTCACCCACTCGACGACGAGGATCGACGCCCGTGGCTGCGGTCCGTCGCCGAATGGATCCGCGAGGCGACCGACACCGGACAGGGCGGGGTGGTGGCGTGCTCGGCCCTCAAGCACGAGTACCGGGACGAGTTGCGCAGGGCAGGCGCAGGCGTGTGGTTCCTGTACCTGGCGCTGGACCGCGCGATCGCCGACCGGCGCGTCGCAGGCCGTGTGGGCCATTTCATGCCCGCCCGGCTGGTGGATTCCCAGTACGCCGCCCTGGAACCGCTGCGGCCGGACGAGCCCGGCCTGACCGTCGACGCGGTGGCCGACCCGCAGACCCTCGTCGAGCAGGCGGTGCGCGCTGTCCGGGCCGTGAAATGACCGGGCGCCTGATCGACTCTGCCGGGTCGCCGCCTGCCGACCCACCCGATAGCTTGGGAATTGGCGCTGAATGTCGCGAATGCGCGAACGTCCGTGCGGAACAGCACAGCCCGGAGCCCCCCGGGCGGGCACTTCGGCCAGGACAGCCGACGACTCCTAGAACGGGACCCTCTCATGGCCGACGATCAGCACTACGACGTCATCGTCATCGGAACGGGAGCGGGAGGCGGCACGCTCGCCCACCGGCTGGCCCCCTCCGGCAAGCGGATCCTGATCCTGGAACGCGGCGGCTACCTGCCGCGGGAGCGGGACAACTGGGACTCCACCGCCGTCTTCGTCAAGGGCAAGTACCGTGCCCCGGAGTTCTGGTACGACAAGCACGGCAACCAGTTCCCGCCGGAGGTCAACTACTACGTCGGGGGCAACACCAAGTTCTACGGGGCCGCGCTCTTCCGGCTCCGGCCCGAGGACTTCGGCGAACTGCGCCACCACGACGGCATCTCTCCGGCCTGGCCGATCCGTTACGAGGACCTGGAGCCGTACTACACCCAGGCCGAGCACCTCTACCTGGTGCACGGCCGGCACGGCGAGGACCCCACAGGAGGGCCGACCAGCGCGCAGTACGCCTACCCGCCGGTCGAGCACGAGGCGCGCATCCAGCAGCTCAGCGACGATCTGGGGAAGGCCGGGCTGCACCCCTTCCACCTGCCCATCGGCGTGAACCTCACCCAGGACGAGCACGGCCGGCCCACCCACGACAGCGTCTGCATCCGCTGCGACCGGGTCGACGGCTTCCCGTGCCTGATGGGCGCCAAGTCCGACGCGCAGGTGATCTGCGTCGACCCGGCGCTCGAGTACGACAACGTCACGATGGTGACCAACGCCGATGTGCAGCGCCTGGAGACCGACCCGACCGGACGCACCGTCACCAGGGTCGTCGCCGAACTCAGGAACGGAGCGACCGAGGAATTCAGCGCCGACATCGTGGTGGTCGCCGCCGGCGCGGTCAACTCCGCCGTTCTGCTGCTGCGTTCGGCCAACGACAAGCACCCAGCCGGTCTGGCCAACAGCTCGGACGTGGTGGGTCGCCACTACATGCGGCACAACAACCTGGCGCTGATGGCGGTGTCTAAGGAACCGAACCCCACCAGTTTCCAGAAGACCCTGGCGCTGAACGACTGGTACCTGGGCGCGGACGACTGGAAGTTCCCGCTCGGCGGCATCCAGATGCTCGGCAAGTCGGACGCCGACCAGATCCACGGCGAGGCGCCGCGCTGGGCCGGTGCCGTCATGCCCGACATGCCCTTCGAGGTACTCGCGCACCACGCCGTCGACTTCTGGCTGTGCGGAGAGGACCTTCCGCTGCCCGACAGCCGGGTCACCCTCGACAAGGACGACGCCATCCACCTGGTGCTCGACGAGAAGAACAACATCGCCGGGTTGAAGCGCCTCCAGCACAAGCTGCGGTCAATGCTCGGGCACCTGGGCATGCACGAGCACCACCTGCTGGATCACAGCATCTACTTGCACAAGGGCATGCCGATCGGCGCGACCGCACACCAGGCCGGCACCGTGCGGTTCGGCGACGATCCACGCAGTTCGGCCCTCGACGTCAACTGCAAGGCCCACGACCTCGACAACCTCTACGTCGTGGACACCAGTTTCTTCCCCAGCATCGGCGCGGTGAACCCGTCACTGACCGCCATCGCCAACGCCCTGCGGGTCGGCGACCACATCGCCGCCCGGCTGAGGTGACTGGGACACCGTCGCTCCGTGAACCGGCTGAACGCCGCTACAGGTTGTCGCCGGACGTTCCCACGGCCCGGGTGTCGGCGTCGGTGAGCTCCTCCAGCTCACCCATCGTGTCGAGCCGGTAGAGCAGTACCAGCGCAGGACCGACCAGCACGACCGCGATGGCGGTGACGATCACCAGCCAGCGCAGGGTGTGAGCGGCCCCGGCCGCCTCGGTCACCGTCAACGAGGTGGGCAGCAGGTAGGGCCGCTGCGCGAAGCCCCAGGCTCCGACGACCAGGGCCACGCTCGCCACCGAGGTGTAGCGGGACCAGCCGTGGGACCGGCGCAGCAGAAGCAACACCGTGGCCAGACCGCAGACCGCCGCCAGAATGATCAGCAGCAGGCCCAAGCCCCCGGTGAGGCCGTCCCAGACGTAGCGGGCGTCATTGTGCGTGACGGGCAGGGCGATGAGCGCGAGGACCACAACGGCGCCGAAGGCATACAGCGCCCGTACGCGGAAGTAGTCGACGAGATCGGGTGCGCCGAACCGCAGGGCGTCAGAGCAGAGGAAGACCGCTCCGAGGAAGGCGGTGGCGGCGATGGCCAGCAGACCCGTGAGGACGGAGGTTCCACTGGCCCAGGCGTCCGCGGAGGCGGTCGTGCCGACCGCGACCCGGCCGGACGCGATGCTGCCGAGCACAGCCCCGAGGAAGAAGGGTGTGAGCAGCGAGGAGACGGCGAACAGTGCACCGTAGATCCGTCGTTGGGCCAGGCGGCGGGACGGCTTGCGCAGGGCGAATCCGGCGCCTCGCAGGACCAGGCCGACGGCGGCGAGGGCGAGCGGCAGCCACAGCGCGGTGAAGACGGCCTGGAACATGGTCGGGAAGCCGGTCCACATGATGACCAGGACGAAGATCAACCAGACGTTGTTGGCCTCCCAGACCGGTGCCATGGCGTGGTCGATGAGCCGGCGGGGCCGTAGGCCGCGCTCGGCGCCGCCGGCCAGGAGGTCCCAGAAGCCCGCGCCGTAGTCGGTGCCTCCGGCGCAGGCGTAGGCCGCGATGCCGACCACCATCACCCAGGCGATGAATTCGGCCATTACGACGCACCGCCAGGGGTGTGGTCGGATCCGCCACCGGGCACGGCGCCGGCGGTTGTGGGCTCGGGCTCGCCTCTGGGCCCGTAGGGGGTGTCGGTCTCCGGAGGCAGTCCGGCCGGGGCGGCGGCCGAGCCCTCGTCGGCGATGCGCCAGCGGGTACGCATCTTCAGGACGACCGCGAGGAACGAGCCGAAGACGGCCACGTACACGACGATGACGATGCCGAGCATCGCCCAGACCGATCCGGCCTGGGTGCTGGTCACCGCCTCCGAGACCTTCATGTGCTGGTACACGATCCAGGGCTGGCGGCCGACCTCCGTGGTGATCCAGCCGCACTCGACGGTGACCAGGCAGGCGGCTCCCGCGAGCGCGGCGCAGCGGTAGAACCAGCGGCTGCCAGGGTTGTCCCGGCGCCGCCACCAGGACCAGGCGTACCAGAGTGCGAGCAGGATCAGTACGCTGCCGATGGTGACCATGGTGTCGAAGGCCCAGTGGGCGATCGTGGCCTGGACGGCGGTGGCGCGGTCGGCGGCCGGCACCGAGGTCAGCCCGGTCACCTGGGTGCTGGGTTTGAAGCCGGCGAGGATCGAGTCCAGCTGGGGGATCTTGAGTCCGCCGGAGATCGTGCCGTCGCTGTTCAGCCGCCCGTACATGTACTCGGGCACATGGGTGTCGGTCTTCCAGACGATCTCGATGGCCGCGAACTTGACCGGCTGCTTGTGGAAGACGGCCCGAGCAGCGGAGTCACCCAGCATGAACTGGATCGGAGTGAGGATCGCGGCAACCGTGAACGGCACGGTGAAGCCGAGCCGGTGGTAGCGGTCACGGCGCCCGCGCAGCCAGCCGAGTGCGTACACGCCAGCGACCACGTAGCCGGCGGTCATGAACATCGCGACCGCGAAGTGCCAGTACTCCGGGCCGAACATCGGTGTGAAGACCGCCTGCCGCACGTCGACGTCGACGGGATTGCCCTGGGCATCGAGGCGGAACCCCTGCGGGGTGTTCATCCAGGAGTTGGCCGCGATGATGCCGAACGCCCCCATCAGGGCGGTCAGCGGCAGCGGCACGGCCAGCCAGAAGTGGGTCCAGGGCTTGAGCCGGCGCCAGCCGTAGAGGTAGATCGCGATCAGGACGGCCTCCAGGAAGAACGCCCAGGCCTCGACGCCGAACCCGAGGCCGAAGACGTCTCCCCAGCGGCCCATCATGCCGGGCCACAGCAGACCGAACTCGAAGGACAGCACGGTGCCGGTGATGACGCCGATGGCGAACTGGACGGCCATCACCGCCGACCAGCGCCGGGCGAGTGTGAGGGCGACGGGGTCGTTGCGGCGGAGCGCCCGGTGGTGCATGACCAACGTGATGAACGGCAGTGCGACGCCGAACGGGACCAGCAGGATGTGGGAGGCCAGGGTGAAGGCCATCAACTCGCGTGCCGGCAGGAGCTGGTCGGGGGTGCTGTTCGCCAGAAAGCCAACGATGCTGAGCATGTGTGCCTCGATGGTCCGCCCTGTGGGGGTGGCAGGGCTGAGGAGGGACAGGATGCGAAGGGGTGCCCGTAGAGGATCGACCAGGGCCGGTCAGGGCGGCGGAGGTGTCTCCGGGTCGCTCACCCGGGCCGCCGACACGCCGGTGTTGGGCATGGTGAAGGCGCGTTCGCGGCGGGAGCTGGTGGCGAAGGCGACGGACCAGCTGAGCACCGCTCCCAGTCTGCTGCGGAAGCCGGTGAGGAAGGCCAGGTGGATGAAGAGCCAGGCCAGCCATCCGGTGAAGCCCGACAGATGCAGCGGGCCGGCCTTGACCACGGCCCGGCCGCGGGCGATGTAGGCGGCGCTGCCGAGATCCACGTACTTGAAGGGCTTCGGCTTCTTCGTCCTGCCTTCGACGGCGTGGCGCACGCTCCGGCCCACGTACGCACCGGACTGCATGGCGACTTCGGCCAGGCCCGGCAGCCTGTTCAGGCTCATCGCGTCGCCCGTGACGCGGATCTCCGGATGGCCCGGGACGGTGAGGTCGGGTTCTACGAGGATGCGGCCGGCCCGGTCCTGTTTGGCCCCGGTTGCCCGGGCCAGCGCGGCTGCGATGGGCGGCGCCTCGACTCCCGCCGTCCACAGGACGGTGCGTGCGTCGAACCGGGTCGCCTTGCCGTCATGGTCTTGTACGGTCAGGCCGTGAGCATCGATGTCGGTGACCATCGTGCCGAGGTGGAGTTCCACACCGAGACCCCGCAGGGTTCGAGCCGCACGGTGGGCCAGACGAGGACCGAACGCACCCAGCACCGCGTCGGACCCCTCGAAAAGCAGCACCCGGGCCTTGGCGGAATCAATCGTCTGGAACTCCCGCTCAAGCGTGTGGCCGGCGATCTCCCGGATCTGTCCCGCGAGTTCGACACCGGTCGGCCCACCGCCGACGAGCGCGAAGGTGAGCCATTGCTGCCGTTCCCGGTCGTCCGCGGCCGTTTCGGCCATCTCGAACGCCCGGTAGACCCGCCGGCGGATGTCGAGCGCGTCGTCCAGGGTCTTCATGCCGGGGGCGTGCGCGGCGAACTCGTTGTGCCCGAAGTAGGACTGACGCATGCCCACCGCGACGATCAGATCGTCATACGGCAGCACGACGGCTCCGCCCTCGGGCCGCCGGGCGTGGACCAGCCGGGCGCCGGCATCCACGTCGGTGGCCTCGGCGAGCACGCACTTCACGTTGTGGTGGCGTCGCAGGACGCCGCGCAGCGGTTGTGCGATCTGCCCCTCGGACAGGATCCCGGAGGCGCACTGGTACAGCAGCGGTTGAAAGAGGTGGTGGGCTCGGCGGTCGACCACGGTTACCGCGACCGGGGACCTCCGCAGCGCGCGGGCGGCGAACAGCCCTGCGAACCCTCCGCCGAGGATGACCACCCGGCGGGGTGTGACGTGATCCTGCACCGGAGATCAGCCTCCGGTGGCGAAGCCGGGAAAGAGCGTCATTCCGCCGTCGATGTAGAGGGTGGTCCCGACGACGTAGTCGAACAGGTCGGACGCCATGGCGACGACGGCGTTGGCAATGTCGTCCGGGTCGCCCACGCGGCGGTACGGAATCAGCCGCAGGAGGTCGGCCTCGGCCTCGGGGGTGGACCAGGCGTCGCGGTTGATCGGCGTGCGGATGGCGCCGGGCGCGACCGCGTTGACCCTGATCCGCTTGGGGGCCAGCTCCTGGGCCAGGGTCTGCATCAGCATGCCCACACCGCCCTTGGAGGAGGCGTAGTTCACGTGCCCCGACCACGGGACGATCTGGTGGACCGAGCTCATGCAGATGATTTTTCCCGCCGACCGGGAGACCTCCTCCACCACGCCGCGCCGGACGAACTCCTTGGCGGCCTCCCGCGCGCACAGGAACTGGCCGGTCAGGTTGACGTCGATGACCTTCTGCCACTGGGCGAGCGTCATCTCCGTCACGGCCGAGTCCCGCTGGAGGCCCGCGTTGGCCACCATGATGTCGATGGTGCCGAACTCCTCGACCATCCGCGCGATCATGGCGGCCACCTGGTCCTCGTCGGACACGTCGGCCTCGTGGGCGTAGGCGCGAACCCCGAAGCCCTCGATCTCCTTCACCACGTTGTCTGCCTCGTGCGCACCGACGACGTAGTTCACCACTACGTCCGCTCCGGCCCGGCCCAGGGCGACGGCGGTCGCCAGGCCGATGCCCGAGTTGGCGCCGGTCACCAACGCCTTCTGGCCCCTGAGAAGCTGCGCGGACACCGCCTTGCGGCTCTCACTGACGTTTCCTGCCACCACGATCTCTCCTTCTGCGTTGCGGACGGACGCCCTCGGCAACCGGTCGACGCGCCGGAGAACGGCTGGACGTCGTCCGACCCGTCAGGACCGACACAGGAGCCGTCGCACACCCGGCTCCCCGACGAAAGCACCCTGCGTCGCGGTGGGGACCGACCGGCGCGCAACGCAGCCGCACTTCGGCCCGGTACGTCACACGGTCGGTCTACGAGCTGCGTACACCAGGCCGACCAGCCCACGCCGGTGCGCAGGGAGTTTGCAGCGACGGTCACCCTCGCAGGTGACGATGAGCATGGTCACCCACTCGACCAGCGCGTGGGGCAAGTCGAGTGCGGCAGAATACGGAACCAACGCGGCTCCTGGGCACCCATACCCGTGGCACCTGGTGTTGGACAAGACGTTCGCAGCACCCCGTGCGGCGGCGTGCGGTCGCGCTGCGGCCGACGCGGCCGGGGGACTACTTCCCGCTTCAGGAGACGCGGCGCTCCCCGTCGCCGGAGCCGTCATCCACCCCGGTGCGTGGGTCCGGGTCCGTCACCTTCCGCAGCCACGGCCGCCCGCACCCGTTGCTCCTCGCGGGCGGAGCCGACGTCCCGTTCCAGGGGTGTGCGGCTTACGGCTGTCGCGAGGTCCTCCAGGGCCCGCTTCTGCAGTTCCGCCCCGCGCCGTAGCACCGGGCTCTGGTCCCCGGCGGCGGCGCCCTCCCACATGTGGAACGCTTCCTCCACGTGCCCCCAGTCCGGATTCCTGTGCTCGCGCACGTCGACTGCGGCCTGTGCGGTGTCCGACTCCAGGGCCTCGGCGAGCCGCTCCGCCTCGGGGACGAAACGGCTGTCGGCCCGAGGGACGTGGCTCTCCATGAGCATCGCGGCCCTGTCGAACCCCTTGAGTGCCTCCTGCGCCTCCTCCGCCTCGCGCGATGTCAGACCTCTGGGGCGGACCGGTTCCTGCCTTGCCTGGTCGTAGGCCTCCTGCCAGGCGGCACGTGCCTCCCTGCTGGCCAGCAGTGCCCTGCGCATGTCGGCGCGATGTTCCCGGGTCGGTTCGGCGTAGCTGCGGAGCACTGCGGCCGCGTAGCGGCCGTTGGCGGCGAGCCAGTCCGCGAGCCGGCTCGGCAGCCGGGGGGTCTCCCATGCGGGGAACACCACGTACGCCAGCATGGCCAGGGCCCCGCCGAGCAGGGTGAGCACCACCCGCTCCGGGACCGTCTGCTCCCATGCCTGGCCGCCCATGCCGAGCAGGAAGACGACGTACGCGGCAGTGAAGCACTGGGAGTAGGCGTAGCCGGTACGGAGCAGCGTGTACGACAGGCCCGCCGAGACCACCGCCAGCGCGCCGAACACATGGGCGTCCGGGCCCAGAGCCTGCACCATCCCGGTGGCGAGCGCGACCCCCGCCAGGGTCCCGACGAGACGGGCCACCGCACGCGCGTACGTCCGGTGGAAGTCCGGCCGCATCACCATCACCGAGGCGATGGGCGCCCAGTAGCCGTGGCCCAGGGGTAGCCGGGAAGCGATGAGATAGCCGAGCGTGGCCACCGCCGCCAGGCGGACGGCGTGCCGGAACACGGGCGAGTCCCGGCGGAGCTCACGGCGGACCGCCCGGGCGACGACCGGGACCAGCCGGAACATGGTCGGGCGCACCAGGAACTGGGCGCTCGCGGTGCCGGGCGGCGTAGGAGCCTTGTCGCGCGCCCCGCCGCTCTCGGCGATCGCCAACGCCTCGGCGAGCAGTTCCACGAGCCGCTGGGCGGCCTGCCGGGCGGGCCCCTCCAGCACCTCGTCCTCCTCGTCGACGCGCAGGACATCCGCGCTCCCGGGAGGCACCTCGGCGGGAGTTCCGCGGCGAATCGAGCGGGCGGCCGCATCCAGTACGTCGCCGGCTGTGTCGAGCAACTCCCGTGCGCGGTCCCGCCCGGGTCCCTCTGCCGGGGCGCCGACGTGCGGGTCGGCGAGCGCGGCGACGACCGGCAGGATGCGCTCGACGAGGCCCCGGGGGCCGTGGAGGACGGGGGGACGGGTGCGGGCCTGTGATGGCGTCACGGCGGCCGCGTCCCGGGCCGTCATCAACGGCTCCGGGTCGAACGGGGCGGTCGGGTCGTGCCGCAGCCGACGGGCGTAGTCCCCCACGGCGGCCAGGGCGTCGGCGAGCGCGTCGCGATGCGCGCCCCAACGGCGGATCGGGAACAGCAAGATCAGCACGGCCTGCGCCACGCCCCCGAGCGCGATGATCCCGGCGTGCTCCAGGGCTCGCCCGACGCTCGTGGGCAGGGTGACGGTCACCAGCATGCTGCCGACCGTCGTCGCTGCGACGATCCCAGCGGTCGATCCGAGGGCCCACGCCATCCCAGCGGCAAAGGCCCATACGGCCAGCAGCGGGAGGAACGTCACGAGCCGCCCCGCCGCCAGGTAGCCCACGAACGTGCTGAGTGCCAGACCCGCGCCTGCGCCGAGCGCGATCACCTTGCGTGGACGCCAGGTGCGCTGGAAGGTGGCCCCGCCCGCGGAGTAGGCACCGAGGGCGGCGGACGCGGCGTACGCGGGGGAGACCAGCCACAGCGCCGGCCCGACGACGATCGCCACCCCAGCAGCCGTGCGCAACGCGAGCAGGGGCTCCAGCCGCGTCTCCTCGATCGTGAGCCCGGATCGCACGACCTCCCCGAAGGTCCGCAGCCACGTCACGGGTGTGAGCCTAGCCAAAAGACCCTGCCGGGGCGCGTCGGCCGCCCCGCCGCCTCCTGACGGCACCACGCATCGGCGGATGCGCGCCCCCCGGGGGCCTTCACTCATAGACCGGCACACCCTCGCGTACATCGGCGATCGATGACCACACCCCCAGCGCCGGCTGTTCAGCCCCAGCGGCTCGACGTCGTCCTCGGGGCCGATCCGGGATGGCCGACGGAGGTCGCGAAGCGGCTGAAGAAGGGTGACGGACCTCCCCTACCGGGACGCCCCGGCGTCGCCGAAGGGCCGCCGCGTGGAGCACGAACGCCCGGTACGCCGACCAGCGGTGAGCGGCGATGCCGCACGCGCGTCCGGGAGCCATTTGTGCCGTATCGGTTCACTTCGAGGGCTGGTCACCGTGGTCGCCTTGGAGCGCGTGGCGACGTTCCTGTTCGCGCTTGGAGTAGGCGGCTGCCCGGATCGCCTCGTCGCTCTCCAAACCTGATCCCAGCGCGCCGCCCACGGTGGCGACCGAAGCGACGAACCAGGACAACGTCAGGTACTCCTCGGCGTGCAGTGGGTTTCGTGTCGCGGAAGCGAACAGTTGGTCGTTGAGGATGAACAGCGCCCACACCCAGTTGATGACCATCAAACCCACGTAGCAGACGAGCACCCCGATACCCACGGTCACGACCGTCGAGGCGTTGTAGAGCCGCGTCCTCTGCCTAGCCTCCGGCGAGCTCTCTGGTGATCGATGCCACAGGTCCGCGTCCACGATCAGCCAGCCGATCATGATCGCAACGGACCCGACCATGGCAATCACGAGGCGTGGCGTGCTCAGGGACGCGGCCAGGCTCCAGACGGTGGAGTTCACGGTGGCGACTGCTCCCGTGGCGAGTGCGGCCGCCAGGGCTTTCGACAAGCCCGGCACCAACCGCCACGGCCGGTTGGCGCGGACCATACCGACGAGCACCCGCAGGTAACCGCGCGGCCCGCTGACGACGTACCGAAGATCGTCGGTCTCCTTCTCACTCATTGGGCCCGGATGAATAGGCGCGAGACGATTGACGAAGGGCCCCAGAAGCGGCTGACTTCGCGGAGGTCCTTCAGCCCCAGTGGTTTGCGGATCCGCCAAGCCGAGCACGGCTTCTTCGACGGCCCGCCGGGCCCTCGTCTGCAGCCGCAGGCCCCCCAGTGAAGGAAGAGAGAGCAGCGCCAAGCCGTGTTCGTGATTCAGATGCACGGCGAGCTTGCGCCCGTGTAAGTGCAGCGGAAGGTCGGTAAGGGCCACCACGATGTCCCACTTCTCCGCACTCCCACGGTCCATGATCCGGCGCATCAAGGTGGGCGGGTCCTCCGTCCCCGAGGTGAAGGGCTCGCTGACCACCTCGACATCGAACCGTCGCCCCTGGCCCGACCTGTCGGCGAGCCGAGCAGAAAGTGTCCGGGCCATGCGCTGCGCGACCTCCGTCGGCGCGTCCGGATCCGCCAGGAGAGCCACGACCGTAACGCCCTGCGACTCCCGCATGACTGGACCCTCCTCGTCGGCTGCCCCGCGACCCCAAGTGCCCACAGACGCCGCCGAGGTAACGTCGACGCAGCGTGACACGCCCGCCTCCGCCTGCAGGTGCAGGCGGTACGGCCGGATCTCCTCGTCTTCCCAGCACAGGGCCTGCTCCCGGCACCGGGCCGCGATCGCGTCCGCCAGCGCGAAGACCCGCTCAGGCATCACCCCGGCACGCACCGCACTCCGCGCCACCGACCACCCCGCTTCGGCGTCCGCCCCAAACAGCTTCAGCGCGATCTGCTTCCTCGGCTGCCGCCATGGGCTGTTGCCCGGAGAGGGACAGAGCGGGCCGAAATGGACACGTCCGCATAGGGTGGTCCGCTGCGCTGCCACCTTCTCGGACACCGTTTTCGCTTTCGCCATGAGGACGACACGATGCTCTGGCGCTGCGCGCGTGGGTGCGGAGCGGAGGGAAGCAAGCGATATCCGACGGCCCAGGACGCCGCGCGTTACGCACGGGCATTCGACCGCGAGGACCAGGAGGACATGGGCCGGCGAGCACCGCTGGGTCTGCTCCCCCTTCGACTGCTGCGAGCCTGGCGTCTGCGGCGCCGAAAGCAAGCCGGTGGGGAGCGGCGTGCCGAGTCTCCGCCGCCGTGAGGGGTTGCCAACTGCTGGCAGCGGAGGGTTGTTGAGTGTGCGTAACCATGAGGGAGTGGTGGCGTTATCAGCATATGAACCTGACGGAGTGGGCGCGGGCGCAGGGGGTGAACCCGCATACGGCATATCGCTGGTTTCGTGAGGGCGCCTTGCCGGTGCCCGCGCGCCGGGTGGGGCCGCGCACGATCCTGGTGAACATCGAAGCGAACGCCTCACCCTCGGTGACCGGTGGTGTAGGTCTGTATGCCCGCGTTTCCTCGCACGATCGGAAGCCGGACCTGGAGCGGCAGACCGCTCGCCTGTCGGCATGGGCGGCGGAGGCGGGACAGAAGGTTGTGCGGATCGAGTCCGAGATCGCCTCGGGTGTGAACGGCTGCCGCGCGAAGGTGAAGCGGCTGCCGGCCGATCCGGCGGTGACCACGGTCGTGGTCGAGCGCAAGGACCGCCTCGGGCGGATGAACGTGGAGCTGATCGAGGCCGCCCTGTCCGCGACTGGCCGCCGACTGGTCGTCCTCGATGACGGCGAAGTCGAAGACGACGAAGACGACCTGGTCCGGGACATGGTGGAGGTACTGACGTCGTTCTGCGCCCGCCTGTACGGCCGTCGGTCGGCGAAGAACCGGGCGAGGAAGGCTCTCGAAGCGGCGGCCGGCGATGAGTGAGCCGAAGAAGAAGAAGCTCCGCACCATCGACGCACCGTTCGTCGCGCCCGGGCCGTCCGGGGTGGCGATACGCGACCGCCTCAAGCACCTCACCGACGTGGACGACAAGGTGTTGCGGCTGGTCGGTGAACACCTCGGACGCCTCGCCTCGCTGGACCTCAAGAACCGCTGCGCCGACGGCCTGGACCACGACAGCGACACGTGGGCCGCCCGCAAGCAGGGCCTGACGGCCGACTCCTCGTCCCGGTGGGCCGGTTCGATCACGAAGGCCACTCACGATCAGTGGGCACTGTCCCGCCGCTGTCAGCTCGCCCACATCCAAGGGCTTGAGGCCGGTGTGCGGACGCTGATGCACCGACTGGCCCAGCCGATCGGGGAGAAAGGCACCAAGCGGGCACCCGGCGGATACCGCAGTCGGGGCGAGTGGTGCCACAAGTCCCGCCGTCTGGCGACCCTGGAACACCGCCTCGATGTCGCCCGCGTGGAGCGTGAGGCCGGTGTCGTGCACGTCGTGCGCGGCGGCCGACGCCTGCTGGGCAACCGCAACAACCTCCAGGATGCGCA
Source organism: Streptomyces sp. DF42 (assembly GCF_058267695.1). Taxonomy (NCBI): domain Bacteria; kingdom Bacillati; phylum Actinomycetota; class Actinomycetes; order Kitasatosporales; family Streptomycetaceae; genus Streptomyces; species Streptomyces sp. DF42. Next base: position 9,804,946 of record NZ_CM177859.1, read on the forward strand.
GCTCAGCGAGGCCCAGTGGCGCCGGCGCTGGGAAGCCGAACGCTGGTTCCTCGCTGCTGACGGCGAGTCCGGCAAGCGGTACGGGAACGAGACGATCCGCGTCACCCCCGATGGCGAGGTCTCCATCAAGCTGCCCGCACCACTGGCCCATCTGGCCAACGGCAAGTTCGGCCGGTACGTCCTCTCCTGCAGGGTCCAGTTCCAGCACCGGGGCGCGCAGTGGCGCGACCGCGTCGAAGCCAACCGTGCTGTCGCCTACCGCATCCACCTCGATGTGGAGCGCGGGCGCTGGTACATCACCGCCTCGTGGACGAAGCCCGTGGTGAAGACGGTCCCGTTGGAGACAGCCCGCGCCCAGGGCATGGTCGGCGTCGATACGAACGCTGACCACTTCGCCGCCTACCGGCTCGACCGCAACGGCAACCCGGTCGGCGACCCGAAGCGGTTCTTCTACGACCTGTCCGGCACCGCCGACCACCGCGACGCGCAGATCCGGCACGCCATCAGCCGGCTGCTGCACTGGGCCAACCGGTGCGGCGTCAAGGCGATCGGTATCGAGAACCTGGACTTCACCGCCGAGAAGACCCGCGAGAAGCACGGCCGCAAGAAGCGGTTCCGGCAGCTCATCTCCGGCATCCCGACAGGCAAGCTCAAGGCCCGTCTGGTGTCCATGGCCGCCGAGCACGGCCTGTCGATCGTCGCGGTCGACCCGGCGTACACGTCGATGTGGGGCGACCAGCATTGGCGTAAGCCCCTGGCCGGCAAGACTCGCAAGATGTCCCGGCACGACGCCGCGAGCGTCGCGATCGGCAGGCGCGCCCTCGGGCACCCGATCCGGCGACGGACGGCACCGCCCCCGCAGCACCAGAGCGATGCTGTGGGGCATCGGACCGCCCAGGCCGGACCAGGCGCACGAGGGCATGAGGGAACCCGCCCACCCGTCACGGAGCGTGCACACGATGCACGCAGCCGGACGGGGACACAGCGAACGCGGGAGACCAGCGCATCCAACACCGTTCGGGATGCGCGCAGTTCCAGGAGCTGGCAGCAAATGTCACTCCTGGACACTGTTTAGGAACGGTTGTGACACGGGACGTCGTTCATGAGTCACCCCGGGTGTCGAGCTCGCCGGCCCGGCCGCGGTGCCGGACGGGTGCCCGGAACCGCGGCGTTCGGGTCTCAGCCGCTGCTCTCGGTGCTTTCACTCGTCTCGCTGATCTCGACGTGCCGGGGCTTTGTGACCTCGGCCTTGGGGACGGAGATGGTGAGCACCCCGTCCGACATCTGCGCATTGATCTTTTCGGTGTCGAGCTCTCCGGGCAGCCGCAGCCGGTACTCGAAGGCTCCGGTACGGCGGGTGCTCCGGCGCAGGACGCCTTTGCGTTCCTTCTCCTTGATCTCTCCGGTGACCACCAGCTCCTGGCCGTTCGCTTCGACGTCGATGTCCTTGCTCTTGACGCCGGGGAGTTCGATCTCGACGTGGAAGGCGTCGTCGGACTCCGTGACATCCGCCAGGGGTGTCCACGCGACTGCGGGCGCCGCGCCTCCCACCGTGGATTCGATCAGTCCGCTCATCTCGCTGAGCAGTTGGTCGAACTCCGTCAGCGGATTGCGTGCCCAGCCAAGGGGCCTGTCCTGCATGGCGCCACCGCGATGGCGCCGGACGGGCGTGGTCATTCCCATCGCCTCCTTCTCCTTCTCGTGATCTCGTCGCCCGCTGGGTGTCATGCGAGCCAAGCGGACTCCTTCGGACGGGTGTGCGGGGAGCTGTCGGTGCCGCCGGGCGCGGCCGTGTGGCCCAGATAGCGGTGCACGAAGTGGATGCACATCGCGCCTTCGCCGACCGCGGAGGCCACGCGCTTCACCGAGCCGCTGCGGACGTCGCCGGCGGCGAATACACCAGGCATGCTGGTCTCCAACGTCAGGCAGTCGCGGCCCTGGCTCTGCCACAGCTCGGGAACGGAGCAGGCCTGCGCATCCGCGCCGGTGAGCACGTAGCCGCGCGCGTCGAGGGCGAGCGCGCCGGACAGCCAATCGGTGTGAGGGTCGGCCCCGGTGAAGACGAAAAGGGCCCGCACCTCGAGGTGGCGGTGCTCACCCGTACGGTGGTCGACCACGGTGACCGCCTCCAGCACCTTGTCTCCGAGTGCCTCGGTCACCTCGGTGCGCAGCAGCACGCGCACCCGCGGGTGGCGCTCGATCTGATCGATCAGGTAGCGGGACATGTGCGCCTCGAGGCTCGGCCCGCGGATGAGCAGATACACCTGCGGTGCGTACCCGGCCAGGAAGAGCACTGCCTGGCCCGCGGAGTTGCCGCCGCCGACCACTGCAACCGGGTCGGTACGGCACTGCTGGGCCTCGTAGACGGTTGCCGAGTAGTGGACGCTCGCGCCCTCCAACGGCTCGATGCCGGGCACATGGAGGCGGCGGTAGCGGGCGCCGGTGGCCAGGACGACGGTACGGGCGGTGACCTCGCTGCCGTCGGCGAACCCGACGGCGTAGTGGCCGTCCCGCCGTTCGAGCCGGGCCGCCTCCGCCGGGACGCTGATCCGGGCGCCGAACTTGTCCGCCTGGAGCACAGCGCGCTCGGTGAGTTCGGCGCCGGAGATGCCGGAGGGGAAGCCGAAGCAGTTGTCGATGCGGGAGGACGTCCCGGCCTGGCCGCCGGTGGCCAGCGCCTCGACCACGGTCGTGCCGAGGCCCTCCGAGGCGGCGTTGACCGCGGCGGCGAGACCTGCCGGACCGGAGCCGACGATGAGGAGATCGCCGCGGCCGTTGCCCGACTTCAGGGGCGGCAGGCCGATGAACCGGGCCAGTTCGGCGTTGCTCGGATTGCGCAGCAGGGTCGTGTCCCGCCAGATCACCAGCGGCGTCTGCTCCGGACCGACCGCGAAGCGCCGCAGCAGCGCCTCGGCCTCTTCGTCAGTCTCCAGATCGATCCAGCGGTGCGGCAGCCGGTTGCGGGCGGCGAACTCGCGCAGCCGCCGGGTGTCGGGCGAGTAGCGCGAGCCGATGATGCGGAAACCGGCGCCCTGCCCGACGAGCAGAGCGCGGCGGCCCAGGCAGGCGCGCAGCACCACATCACCAAGGCTGGAGTCCCGGGTCACCAGGTCACGCAGCTGATCCATGGACAGGGCGAGGATCTCGCCGGGGTCCCTGACCACGGCGGTGTAGAAGGCCACCTGTCCGTTCAGGAGGCCGAGTTCGCCGATGAAGCGACCAGGGCCGTGCACACGCAGCAGGTGTTCATCGGGCGTGCCGTAGCCCTCGACGACGGCGACCGAGCCACTGAGGACGACGTAGAACGTCTCGCACCGCTCCCCCTCCCGGATCAGCACGTCACCGGTGTCAGCCGCGCGCCGCCGGCCATGCTGCGCCAGGCGGGCCATCTGGTCGTCCGACAGGCGGGGATAGGCGCCGTAGATGTCGGGAGTCTCGAAGGGGACGCTCTCCTCCGCCTCGTCCGGCACAGGCGCTGCGCCGGGCCGCTTCTCGTCGCCGGGCATCACACGAACGCCTCATGGACGAAGCACCAGCGCCAGTCCTCGCCGGGCTCCAGCGACGCCACGATCGGATGGCCGTCGGCGGCGGCGTGACGGCGGGCGTGCCGGTTCGGCGAGGAATCGCAGCAGCCGACGTGCCCGCAGGTCAGGCAGAGCCTGAGGTGGACCCACGGGGAGCCGAGCAGCAGGCACTCCTGACACCCTTCTGGGGTCTGCGGCTGGACCGGCCGGACAAGCGCGAGGTGGGGGTCTGCGTGCAGAGTCATCCGGATCACCCTTCCCGGGCAGTGATCGACTGTTCCACCCACTGGCGCAGAGCGGGGGCGGGCGCCGCCCCCGCCTGCCGGGCGACCGTCTCGCCCCGGTCGAGGACCAGCAGCGTCGGTACCGCCTGGACCTCGAACCGCCGCGCCAGGCGCGGGTTCTTGTCGATGTCGACCTTGACCAGTTTGATCTTTCCCGCGAGATCGGCGGCGACCTTCTCCAGCGCGGGGCTCACCATGCGGCAGGGACCGCACCAGGTGGCCCACAAGTCGACGACGACGGGCACGGTGGCCTGCTCGACGACCTCGGTGAAGTCGTCGTCGCCCGCGTCGGCCATCCACGGCAGCGGCTGCTTGCAGTTGCCGCACCTGGGGCGGCCCTCGGCGGCCGCCGGCACCCGGTTGGTGCGCCCGCAGTGCGGACAGGTGACGTTGGTGGCTTGCACGGTGCTCATGCCGCCCTCGCGCCCTTCACGTCCTCGGGCTGGTCGTAGGTGACCACCAGTTCTCCGTGCTCGGCGTCGACGCGGACCTTCGCGCCGTCCTGGACGTCGCCGCGCAGCAGGGCGCGCCCGACGAGTGTCTCGACCTCGTGGGAGATGTAACGCCGCAGCGGTCGGGCCCCGTACACCGGGTCGTAACCCTGATGGGCGATCAACTCGCGGGCCGAATCGGTGAGTTCGACGTCGATGCGGCGTTCGGCGAGGCGTCGGCGCAGCTCGTCGAACTGCAGCTCCACGATCCGCTCGATCTGCCGTTCACCGAGAGGCTTGAACAGCACGATGTCGTCGACGCGGTTGAGGAACTCCGGGCGGAAGTGCCCGCGCAGCTCGCCCATCACCAGGGCGCGGGCGTCCGGCTTGATCTCGCCCTCGGCGGTGGCGCCGTCGAGGAGGTGCTCGGAGCCGATGTTGGACGTCATGATGATCACGGTGTTGCGGAAGTCGACGGTGCGGCCCTGGGCGTCGGTGATGCGGCCGTCATCGAGGATCTGCAGCAGGGTGTTGAAGACATCGGTGTGCGCCTTCTCGATCTCGTCGAACAGCACGACCGAGTACGGCTTGCGGCGTACGGCCTCGGTGAGCTGGCCGCCTTCCTCGTAGCCGACGTATCCGGGCGGGGCCCCCATGAGCCGGCTGACGGTGTGCCGCTCCTGGTACTCGCTCATGTCGAGGCGGACCATGTTCTCCTCGGAGTCGAACAGGGCCCGGGCGAGGGTCTTGGCCAGCTCGGTCTTCCCGACGCCGGTGGGGCCGAGGAAGATGAACGAGCCGATGGGGCGGCGAGGGTCGCGGATGCCGGAGCGGGCGCGGATGACGGCGTCGGCGACGAGCTTGACGGCCTCGTCCTGACCGATCACGCGCTCGCGCAGGATCTCGTCGAGGCGCAGCAGTTTCTCGCGTTCGCCCTCCTGGAGGCGGGCGACGGGGATGCCGGTCCAGGCGGCGACGATCTCGGCGATCTCCTCCTCGGTGACGACCTCGCGCAGCAGCCGGTTCTGCCCCTGTTTGGCGGCCAGTTGCTCCTCCTCTGCGGCGAGCCGGCGCTCCAGGTCCTGGAGGCGGCCGTAGCGGAGTTCGGCGGCGCGGTTGAGGTCGTAGGCGCGTTCGGCCTCCTCCGCCTCGTGGCGGACCTGCTCCAGTTCCTGGCGCAGCTCCTGCACGCGGCGGATCGCCTGCCGTTCGGCCTCCCACTGGGCGTGTTTGGCGTCGGCCTCGCCGCGCAGGTCGGCCAGTTCCCTGCGCAGCTCCTCCAGACGGGCTTTGCTCGCGGGATCGGTCTCCTTGGACAGGGCCGCGTCCTCGATCTCCAGGCGGGTCACCCGACGGGTGATCTCGTCGAGTTCGGCGGGCATGGAGTCGATCTCGGTACGCAGCCGGGCACAGGCCTCGTCGACGAGGTCGATGGCCTTGTCGGGCAGGAAACGGTCGGTGATGTAGCGGTGGGAGAGCGTCGCCGCCGCGACCAGCGAGGTGTCCTGGATCTTGACGCCGTGGAAGACCTCCAGGCGTTCGCGCAGGCCGCGCAGGATGGAGACGGTGTCCTCCACGCTGGGTTCGTCGACCAGGACCTGCTGGAAGCGGCGTTCGAGGGCGGCGTCCTTCTCGATGTGCTTGCGGTACTCGTCCAGGGTGGTCGCGCCGATCATGTGCAGTTCGCCGCGGGCGAGCATGGGCTTGAGCATGTTGCCCGCGTCCATGGCCCCTTCGGCGGCGCCCGCGCCGACGACGGTGTGCAGTTCGTCGACGAAGAGCAGGATGCGCCCCTGGGCGGCCTTCACCTCGCTCAGTACGGCCTTGAGGCGTTCTTCGAACTCACCGCGGTACTTGGCGCCGGCGACCAGGGAGCCCATGTCGAGGGCGAACACGATCTTGTCGCGGAGTCCTTCGGGCACGTCGCCGCGGACGATGCGCTGGGCCAGGCCCTCGACGATGGCGGTCTTGCCGACGCCGGGGTCGCCGATCAGGACGGGGTTGTTCTTGCTCTTGCGGCTGAGGATCTGGGTGACGCGGCGGATCTCGGCGTCCCGGCCGATGACGGGGTCGAGCCGCCCGGCCCTGGCCTCGGCGACGAGATCGCGGCCGTACTTCTCCAGGGCCTCGTAGGCCACCTCGGGATTGGCGGAGGTCACGCGCTGATTGCCGCGGACCCGGGTGAGCGCGCCGAGGAAGGACTCCCGGGTCACGCCGTGCTCCTTCAGCAGCCGCCCGGCGGCGGTCGCCGAGCCCTCCTCGGCCAGCGCCAGCAGGAGGTGTTCCACGGACACGTACTCGTCCTTGAGGCGTTTGGCCTCCCGCTCGGCCGCGTCCAGCAGCCGGGCCAGGCGCTGGGTGACGAAGACCTGGCCCGGCGCCGCGCCCGGGCCGGTCACCTTGGGCCGGCGGGAGAGGTCCTCGCGTACGGCCGCGCGCAACTCCTTGGGCTCGGTGCCCGCCTGCTGCAGCAGCCGCGGGATCAGGCCCTCCTCCTGGTCGAGGAGGGCGAGCAGCAGATGTTCGCCGTCGACCTCGGTGTGGCCCAGGCGGCCGGCGGCGCTCTGGGCCTCCTGCAGGGCTTCCTGTGACTTCTGGGTCAGGCGGTTCATGTCCATGGTGGTAGATCACTCCTCCTGCCTGCACGCCGCAGCGCGGCTTCGAGCAGGCTGATGCGGTCGAGCAGGTCGAGCACCAGACCGAGGGACGCGTAGTTCAGGCACAGGCCGGTGCGCAACCGCTGGACGCGGGCCAGGGCGGCCGGGGCCGTTGGGGCGAACACCAGCCGTCCGGAGGCGTCACGGCCGGCGTCCACCAGGCCCAGGGCGACGAATCGACGGATCAGGTCGGGATGGAGGCCTGAGCGGCGGGCCGCGGTCTCCAGCGAGAGCCTGGGCACGGGCACAATTGCGTACTGCACGCCCACCTCGTGTGTGCTTGCGTGGGACGGGCGGGCCTCGGCCGGTCGGTCGGTCATCAGGTCCTCCTGGGGTCGAACGAGGAGACAGTGGCAAGTTCCTCCAGCAGCTCGCGCTCCCGGTCGCTCAGCCGGGGCGGCACCATGATCCGCAACTCCGCGTACAGGTCTCCGTTCGCGCCGCGCGGATCCGGCATGCCCTCGCCGCGCAGCCGCAGGCGCCGTCCGCTGGAGGATCCGGCGGGCACGGTCACCTTCGCCGTGGCACCGCTCGGCGTGCGAACCGGCACGGTCGCGCCCAGCGCCGCCTCCCACGGGGTGACCGGAAGCCTCACGTGGACGTCCCGGCCGTCGAGGCGGAACTCGGGGTGCGGCTGGATCCGCACCCTCAGAAACAGGTCACCGGCGGGGGCGTCGTCGCCGCTCCCGCGCCCGCCCTCCCCGGCCAGCCGGATGCGCTGCCCGTCGGTGGTGCCGGGCGGCACGTCGACCTGGTAGCGCCGCTGCCCGGTCGGCCCGGCGAGGGTGACCGTGCGGCGGCCGCCCCGATATGCCTCCTCGACGGTGAGCGGCAGTTCGGCCTCCTGGTCGGCGCCGGGCACGCGCATCCGCCCGGCGCCGCCGAACAGCGAGCCGAACAGATCCTCGACGTCGACCCCCTCGCCGTCGAAGCCCGCCGTGGAGTACCGCACCCGGGGACCGCCGCCGGTCGTCCACCGGAATCCGCCGCCCGCTCCCGCTCCGGCTCCGGCGTCGGCGCCGACGCGCTCCTCCCAGTCCTCCGGGACCTTCCGGAAGTCCTCGCCGAAGCGGTCGTACCGGGCTCGCTGCTCCGGATCGGACAGCACGCTGAAGGCCTCGTTGATCTCCTTGAACCGCTCCTCCGCCTGGGGGTCCTTGTTGACGTCGGGGTGGTACTTGCGGGCCAGGGTGCGGTAGGCCCGCTGGATCTCGTCCCGGTCGGCGGTGCGCGCAACGCCGAGCACCTCGTAGAAGTCGCCTGCCATGGCCGCTCACTCCCGCTTGGCGACCGTCACGGCGGCAGGTCGCAGCTGCCGCTCGGCCTCCCCGTAACCGGGTCGCAGCACCTGGACCACCGTGTTCGGATCGGCGTCGGGTTCCTGGACCACGCCGACGACCTCGTGCAGGGCCGGGTCGAACGGCACGCCGCTCTCCGCCTGGCGCGGGTAGCCCAGCTGCTCCAGGACGTTCACGGCCTGGTCACGCACAGCCCGGACACCTTCGACAATCGCACCGGGGTCGGCGGCCGCGTGGCTCAGGGCAAGTTCCAGGTTGTCGATGACGGGCAGGAAGGCCGCAGCCGTACGGGCGCGTTCGGCCGCGGCCTGTCCCTTCAGCTCCCTGGCATGACGTTTGCGCAGGTTGTCGAGGTCGGCCAGGGCGCGGCGCCAGCGGTCCTCGGCCTCGCGCAGCGCGGCCGAGGACTCGTCGTCGGGTGCGGCGGTGCCGGTTGCGGCGTCGGGCCCCGGCCCGGCCTGTTCGGTCGGCGGTCCGGGCTGCGTAAGGTCCCCGCGCGGCGGCTGTACGGCGCCTTCCGGTGGCGGATCGGGCTCTGGGCCCCGGGGTGGGATGGGCATGGTGGGCACCTCAGCCCTTGTCGAACTCGGCGTCGATCACGTCGTCGTCGCCCCCGGCGTCGCCCGGCGCGGCTCCGCCAGGACCGGATCCGTCCGGTGAGCCGGTGCCCGCCGGACCGCCCGCGGTGGCTCCCGCCTGGTGGGCCGCGAGCCCCGCGAAGATCTGCTGGAGTTCGGACGTCAGCGGCCGGGCCTTGTCTGCCCCGACCTCGTTCTTGACCGCGTCGCGGGCCTCGGACACCAGCATCTCGGCGCGGGCCTTCTCGTGTGCGGGCGCGGCGTCGCCGAGCTCGCCGAGGCGCTTTTCGACCTGGTAGGCGATGGCGTCCAGTTCGTTGCGGGCGTCGACTGCCTCGCGCAGGGCCTGGTCCTCGCCCTGGTTGCGTTCGGCCTCCTGGACCATCCGCTCGACCTCGGTGCGGTCGAGGTTGGAGCTCTCGCTGATGGTGATGCCCTGCTCCTTGCCGGTGTCCTTGTCCCGCGCGGTGACGTTGAGGATGCCGTTGGCGTCGATGTCGAAGATGACCTCGATCTGCGGCTCGCCGCGCGGGGCGGGGCGGATGTCGGTGAGCTGGAAGCGACCCAGGACCCGGTTGTCGGCGGCCCTCTCACGCTCGCCCTGCAGGACGACGACGTCGACGGCGGGCTGGTTGTCCTCGGCGGTGGAGAAGGTCTCGGAGCGGCGCACCGGGATGGTGGTGTTCCGCTCGATGATCTTCGTCATCACGCCGCCGCGTGTCTCCACGCCCAGCGACAGCGGGGTGACATCGAGCAGCAGGACGTCCTTGACCTCGCCCTTGAGGACCCCGGCCTGGATCGCGGCGCCCATCGCCACGACCTCGTCGGGGTTGACGCTCATGTTGGGGTCCTTGCCGCCGGTCAGCCTCCGCACCAGGGCCTGGACGGCGGGGATGCGGGTGGAGCCGCCGACGAGGATCACCTCGTCGATGTCGTTGTCACTGACCTTGGCGTCGTCCATGGCCTGCCGCACCGGGCCCAGGCAGCGTTCCACCAGGTCGCCGGTGATCTGCTCGAACGTGGACCGCATGATCGTCGTGGTCAGGTGCTTGGGCCCGGAGGCGTCGGCCGTGATGAACGGCAGGCTGACCTGCGTCTGGGTCACCGAGCTGAGCTCGGTCTTGGCCTTCTCGGCGGCCTCGAACAGGCGTTGCAGCGCCTGCGGGTCCTGGCGCAGGTCGATGCCGTTCTCCTTCTGGAAGCCGTCGGCGAGCTGGTCGACCAGCCGGCGGTCGAAGTCGTCGCCGCCCAGATGGCTGTCGCCCGCCGTGGACCGGACCTCCACCACGCCGTCGCCGACGTCGAGGATGCTGACGTCGAAGGTTCCGCCGCCCAGATCGAAGACGAGCACCGTCTCGTGCTGCTTCTTGTCCATGCCGTAGGCGAGGGCGGCCGCGGTCGGCTCGTTGATGATCCGCAGCACCTCCAGGCCGGCGATCCGTCCGGCGTCCTTGGTGGCGGTGCGCTGGGCGTCGTTGAAGTAGGCGGGCACCGTGATGACCGCCTCCGTGACCCGCTCTCCCAGCTGCTTGGAGGCGTCGTCGGCGAGCTTGCGCAGCACCTGCGCGCTGATCTCCTCGGGCGCGTAGAGCTTGTCGCGCACCTTGAAGCGGGCCGCGCCGCCGTCTCCCTCGACCACGTCGTACGCGACGGCCTTGGCTTCTTCGGAGATCTCGTCGAAGTGTCGGCCGATGAACCGCTTGGCCGAGTAGATGGTGCCCTTGGGGTTGAGGATCGCCTGACGGCGCGCCAGCTGGCCCACCAGGCGCTCGCCGGTGTCGGTGAAGGCCACCACGGACGGCGTCGTGCGGTTGCCCTCGCTGTTGGGTACGACGGTCGGCTCGCCGCCCTCCCATACGGCGATCACCGAGTTCGTGGTGCCCAGGTCGATGCCTACTGCCTTGGCCATGAGGTATTCCTTCCGCGAGGGGCGGCCCCCGTGCGCCCTGGGAGTCGCGCCCGTCTTCCGCAATTGCTCAGGTGACGGCGGGACCGCTCCGCGGGCGGCTGCTCTTCCAAGCCCCGCTGCTTGTGCCGGCGCCGGTCCCGCTGGGCAGCTCGGCCAGCAGCCGCACCGCCTCGTCGGCGACCGCGTCGTCGGCGACGACGTCGTACCGGCCGGGCTGCATCAAGCTCACCGAGGCGAAGTCCCGGCGGCCACCCTGGGCCGTGTACACCAGCAGGCCGAACAGCGCGCCGATCAGTGCTCCGAAAACCAGCCCGTACAAGGCAAGGAGCAGCCCCGACACGACCGGGTCCAGCCAGTTCAGCAGGCCGAAGATCCATCCGATCAGTGCGCCGGGAAGGGCGCCGCTCGCGGCGCCGTGCAGGGAGGCCCCGCCGGGTCCCATGCGGCCGGTCACCTGCTCGACCAGGCGCACGTCCTGCCCGATGATGGCCACCCTCTCGACGGGGAAACCCTGATCGGAAAGGTGATCGACGGCGCGTTCCGCCTCCTGGTAGGTCGTGTACGAGACGATGGTCCTGCGAGACTGCTCGTTCATCAGCCAGTCCTTCCCGCCACGGCCACCGGTGCACCCGGCGATCCCTGGCAAGCCCAGAGTGGCAAGAGGGCAGCGCGCTCCGCCTGCACCCGGCAGGTCAGAAATCGACGCAGTCGGTCACTCCATGAGAACAAGGCCAAATCCCGACAAGCCGGATGACCTTGCCCAGGCTGGGTACGCGGGGCTGGCACAGGCGACGATCCCACGATTCGCTCGATCGCCTCCGATGACCGGAGAACGGAGTGCTCTATGGCCTGCCGCCCGTCACAGAGCTTGTCCTCTGACGTCTCCGGCCACGAAGTGTCCCGCCACCCGAGCGACACCGCGGGCACCGAACGGCGCGCCCCCCGTCCGCTCGCGGTGCTGGATCCACACGGGCTGCTGGCGCTGTCCCGCACCCTGTTCGCCTGCGCGGAGCAGAGCGAGATCGTGCGTCTGGCCATGCGGCATGTCAGTGCCCTTGGTTCCTACAACGCCGAGGCCGGATACCTCGCGACGGGCGACGGTTTGTCCCGCGTTTCCTGCCAGGGCGCGGGAGCGCCAACGGTCGACGACGCAGGCTTGAAGGAGCTGGGCGAGGCTGACGGCTCCGTATCCCTTCCGGAGGGGTCCTGGAACTGGGCGTTCGGCCTGCGTGGGGCCGGCGGTCTGCTCGGCTACATCGTGGTCTCCTCCCACTCCGGACCCGACGAGGAGGGGCACCTCCTCCTCTCGACCCTGGTGGTACTCACATCGGCGGCCCTGTCACTGGCGGCCACGCGCGCCTCGCAGCACGACAACGCCGGCGAACTGAGCCGACTCCGCACCGAACGGGACACCGCACTGCGGCAGCTGGACACCATGCGCTCCGAGCTGCACCTGCAGAAGACCGTGCACGAGACCCTGGCCCGTGTGGCTGCCCGGGGCGGCGGCGAGGACGCCATCACCCAAGCGCTGTACGAGCTCACCGGGCTGTCGGCGCTCATCGAGGACCGGTTCGGCAATCTGAGGTCCTGGGCCGGTCCCGACCGGCCCGACCCTCATCCGCTGCGGTCCTCGACCTACCAGGAAGAGATGCTGCGGCTGGTCGCGCGCGAGGCGGGCCCGGTCAGGGTCAAGGCCCGGCTGATCGCCCTGGCCCGGCCGCGCGGCGACCTCCTCGGCGTACTCGCCCTCGAGGACCCCGAGGCGACGGCCGACGAGCACACCATGTTCGCCTTGGATCACGCCCAGCGCTTGCTCGCTCAAGAGCTCCTGCATATGCGCGAGCTCACCGAGGTCGAGCTGCGGCTGCGCCGTCAGCTGATCGACGACCTGCTGGAGGGCACTGACGAGACAAGCGCCTACGCCCGGGCCGAAGCCGTCGGCCACGACCTGCACCGTACCCAGTACGTGGTCGTGGTGCACTGGCCGGGCAACGCCCCTGACGACTCCTTCATTCGTGCCGTCGAGCACACGACGGCCACCACGGCGACCCGTCCGCTGATCACCCGTCGCGGCCACCGGGTGATCCTGCTGACCGAAGCAAGGCCCCACGACGATGCCGTGCACGCGGCGCTGGCCCATGAGCTGGGGACGCCCGACGGATCGATCGGGGTGAGCACCCGCTGCGACTCCCCGGACGGCGTTCCCCGCTGCTATCAGGAGGCACTGCGGGCCCTGGAGGTGCGGCAGAACTCCCGCCAGCGCAGCGGGACGACGTTCTTCGACGACCTCGGGCTGTACCGGATCCTGGGACCCGGCAACGATCTCCGGGAGCTCGAAGGCTTCGTGCGAGAGTGGCTCGGCCAGCTGATCGACTACGACGCAGAGCACGACACGGAGTTGGTGGAAACGCTCTCGCGCTACTTCGACTGCGGAGGCAACTACGACGACGCGGCCGCCGCGCTGACGGTTCATCGCAGCACCCTGCGCTACCGGCTGCAGCGCATCCGTGAGATCAGCGACCGCGACCTGGCGGATGTGGACACCCGGCTCAATCTGCAGGTGGCGACGCGCGTCTGGAAGATCATCCTGGGTGGGCGGCGCTGACCGCGGAGACCCGGCCGGGCCGGCGCAGCGGGTTAGCCTGGCTGCCGGAGCCCGCCGACACATGTCTTGGTACGCTGCTCCCCATTTTTCCGCGGCCTTCCGCCGACTTCGCCCTGCGCACGTGGGCTGACGGGATGGGAACGGCGCCACTGCACGCCGGGCCAGTCGGAGCGGTAGCGGTGCGGTGCCGGCCGGTCACGACCTTCTCGCACTTCTCTTACGAACGCGACGAGGCGGCGCGGAAGGCGCGCATGCGTCTCACGGGCCGCGGAGAAGGGTTCGGGTGTCGTGGTCGATCCGCTGGGCCTCTCCGGTGGGTACGACCACGATCGGTATGTCCGCCCCCGGCCCGCTGACGATTGCCGGACGGCTCGCGTCGGGCGTGCGCAGGCCGCCGGTCAGGGCGGGGGCGGTGAGCCGGGTGCATACCTCTTCGCGGCCCTCGGGCTGGTCTTCGCCGATCTCCGCGGTGAAGACCAGGGCGTCGAGCCGATCGAGGGACGCGACCATCGCAAGATGCCGCGGCGACAGTGATGAGTGAAGACGGCCAGGGCGAGAGCGGCGCGCTCGTCGCCCGCTGCCCGGCTGCGAACGATGTCGCGAGTGTCGCCGGAGGTGCCGGAGAGGCCGAGCAGACCGGAATGGTGATTCAGTGCATCCTCGATGTCGTCGGCGGACAGACGGTGCCGCGTCTGCAGCCAGGTCAGGGCGCCGGGTCCACGCTTCCTGCTCCCTGCGCCCTTCCTCAGGCGCCATCGCGTGGTGCACGCCCTGAGGTTGAGTGGCTTCGGTCGCGGCGCCGGTACCGGAATGCTCTTCGACGCCACCCTCGCCCGCATCCAGGGCGGTGGAATCACCGACTACGGCTATCCCGCATGCCAGGAGATCGGGCAGATCCACCGCGGTAGGCACGCCAAGGGCCGCAGGGGCGCCTACTTCCGATCCCGCGGGGCATCTCATGGAAATCCTCACCCCGGGCGGTGCCGGGTCGTGAGGCCGAGGGCGGCCCAGCGGATCATGGCTTCGCTGGTGGAGGGATCGCGTTCGTAGTCGCGACCGACGCCGGTGATGTGCGGCGGACGGTCCGGTGACGTCGCCGGTCGACCTGACGCGTCACCGCCCTCCAGTGACTCGCAAGGCTCCCCGCCCACCAGCGACTCGGCGAGATCGCCGTTGGCTTCAGGACGGCATCGAACCCGGCTGGCGGGCGGGGGAGTGGGTCATGCAGCACTGGCTGTTCGCCGGCGATTGACGACCCGCGTACCTCCTCCTCCACCCGCCGGGTGCTTTTCCGTGTCTGTTACCGCCGGATTATCGAACGGTCTGGGTCGGCCCAGGAGTTGGGCAACGAGTCGTCATGGGGCGGTAAGACTTGGGTGAGTTCACCGTTTCTTCGCCTCATGTATCTACCCGCATAGACCCTCGTGATGCTGTCATGCTCACGCCCGCCCGGAACCTCCGGGCTCATTGCGGGAGACCCCCATGCATGCCACGCGCCGCCTCACCGCCACCACGGCGTCCCTCAGCCTGGCCGTCGCCGGCCTCATCCTCTCCACCGGCTCGGCCGCCCATGCCGCCGGCTGTTCGCAGTCCTACCTGCCGCTGCCCGACCCGGCCTGCCAGCCCGGCGCCTACAACCCGGACGTCACGCAGGACACGATCGGCTCGACGATCTGCGTCTCCGGCTGGACCGCCACCGTGCGCCCCCCCACCTCGTACACCAACGCGCTGAAGGTCAAGCAGATAGCCGAGTACGGCTACTCGGACACCAGCACCTCCGACTACGAGGAGGACCACCAGGTCCCGCTGGAACTCGGCGGAGCCCCCAAGGACCCGAAGAACCTCTGGCCGGAACCCCGGTACGGCGACCAGACCGCCTCCAACAAGGACTCCGTGGAGAACAAGCTCAAGAAGGCCGTGTGCAACGGCACGGTGACTCTCGACGACGCCCGCGGCGCCATCGCCGCCGACTGGACCACCGCCCTGTCTTCCCTCGGTCTGAGCTGACGCGCTGCCACAGCACCACTGGCCGGTCTGCCCGCGCCCTTCGGCGGGCAGACCGCTCAGCGGATGGCGGGCGTTGACCGGGCACGCGTAGGGGAGGTCTTCCTACGATGGCGGGGCCTCGCCGGCGACGGCATCCCACCCGGCCTCGACAACCGCCGCTGGGGCTTCGTCCACACCGACTACACCCGCGCCGAACCGGCCGACATCATCGCCACCCTCGATGCCTTGAGCTGAGCCGATCCACGCGATCAGCCCTCGGCGTCAAGCTCGGCACGCGGAGGGGGACCACGCGGTCACGGGCTTGGGCTGGCGTTCGGGGCATGGCGAAGGTCCACTCAGGCGCAACGCGCACACCCCATTTCCGCGACTGCCTGCCCGGCCGGGTCGCTCGGCAGGAGTGGTATGCCGGAAGCGGCACGCCGTCCCTGACACCAGTCGGGAATTTCCGGTTAGAGGACCCAGCCGGCGAGGTCGGCATCGAGAGGCACCTCGTGACCGACGGGGCGGCGCTCTATCAGGTGCGGGCTGCCCGGATCCCGTGTCGTACGGTCTGATGTAGCGGCCGCCCACCGTCCGCGACGGATCTCACCGAACCCGGCGTTGCCGCCGGTACGGCCGAGAGATCTGAACCAATACCGGGAATCAGGCCGCAACGAGC
Organism: Streptomyces sp. DF42; assembly: GCF_058267695.1. NCBI lineage: Bacteria > Bacillati > Actinomycetota > Actinomycetes > Kitasatosporales > Streptomycetaceae > Streptomyces > Streptomyces sp. DF42. The sequence goes on from NZ_CM177859.1 coordinate 9,820,897, forward strand.
TCCTGCTCGCGGTCCGGCGTCTTGACCTTGGGCTTCTTGTTCGGCAGCGAGAGCCGGAAGACCTTGTGCCACGCGGAGAACACCTGCTTGGGCAGCGGCCCGGTGACGTACTCCAGCTCGTACTTTTCGAACAGCGCGCGCACCTTCACCGCGACCTCGGCGTACCGGTTGCTCGGCAGGTCCGGGAACAGGTGGTGCTCGATCTGGTGCGACAGGTTGCCGGTCATGAAGTGCATGGCCTTGCTGCCGCTGATGTTCGCCGAGCCCATCATCTGCCGCAGGTACCACTGGCCGCGCGTCTCGCCCTTGATCGACCGGCGCTCGAAGACCTGCACGCCCTCGGGGAAGTGCCCGCACATGATCACCGAGTGGGACCAGATGTTGCGGACCAGGTTCGCGGTGAACGTGGCGGCGAGCGTGGGGAGGAACGACGGGCCCGACAGCAGAGGGTGGATCACGTAGTCCTTGAGCACCTGCTTGCGGATCTTGCGGCCCACGGCCCTGGCTCGCGCGCGGAACTCCGGGTTGTTGCGGCGGCGCTTGTGCAGGTTCTTGCCGAGTTCCAGGTCGTACGCTGCGATGCCGTACTCGAAGAAGCAGGCGTTGAGGAAGTTCCACAGCGGCTGGCCGAGGTGGAACGGGTGCCACTTCTGGTCCTCGTCGACGCGCATGATGCCGTAGCCGAGGTCGTTGTCCTTGCCGATCACGTTGGTGTACGTGTGGTGCAGCTCGTTGTGCGAGTGCTTCCACTGCTCGGACGGTGAGACGTGGTCCCACTCCCAGGTGGTGGAGTGGATCTTCGGGTCCCGCATCCAGTCCCACTGGCCGTGCAGGATGTTGTGGCCGATCTCCATGTTGTCCATGATCTTCGCCACGGACAGACCGGCGGTGCCGAGCAGCCACGCGGGCGGGAAGATCGAGAACAGCAGCACGCCCCTGCTGACCAGTTCGAGCTTGCGCTGCGCCGAGATGACCTTACGGATGTAGGCGGCGTCTTTCTCGCCGCGGCCGGCGATCACCTCGTCGCGGATCGCGTCCAGCTCGCGGCCGAGTTCCTCGATCTGCTCCGCGGTCAGGTGGGCGGTGGGGTCGATGGCGGTCAAGGTGCTCCTACCGTTCGATGTCGCAGGGGCCCGCCGCGGCGGACACGCAGGTCTGGATGAGGACGCCCGGCTCGGCCTCGGTGATCTCGCCGGTGCGCAGGTCGCGGACGGCGCCCGCCTTGAGCGGCGTGACGCAGCCGAAGCAGATCCCCATGCGGCACCCGGAGGGCATGAGCACGCCGGCCTCCTCGCCGATGTCCAGCAGCGGCGTGGCGCCGTCCGCGTCGACGGTCTTGCCGGTGGCGCTGAAGGTGACCTCGCCGCCGTCGCCGGTGACGACGATGCCGGGGCGGAAGCGTTCGGTGTGCAGGCGCTCTTGTACGCCGTGCTCGGTCCAGTGCTCTTCGGCGGCATCGAGCAGGCCCGCGGGGCCGCAAGCCCACGTCTCGCGCTCGGCCCAGTCGGGCACGAGTTCGTCGAGACGGGCGATGTCGAGCATGCCGTCCGTGTCGGTGTGCACCTCGGTGAGCCGCAGCTTCTTGTCCGCGGCCAGGTCGTGCAGTTCGTTGCGGAAGATCACGTCCTGCGGCTGTGGCGCGCAGTGGACCATGACGACATCGTCGAACTCGGTGTCGCGCAGCATGCCCATCACGGGCGTGATGCCGCTGCCGGCCGTCAGGTAGAGCACCTTGGCGGGCTTGGCCTGCGGCAGCACGAAGTCACCGGTCGCCTGGTCGAGCTGGATCAGTGTGCCTGGTTTCGCCCTGCGGACCAGGTGGTTGCTGACCTTGCCGTCCGGGATCGCCTTCACGGTGATCGTGACGCGGCCGTCCTGGCGGTTTGTCGGCGAGGTGATGGAGTAGGCACGCCACAGGCGCACCCCGTCGACGTCGACACCGATCCGCACGTACTGACCGGCTGTGTGGCCGCGCCAGCCCCGTCCCGGCCTGATCACGACAGTCGCGGCGTCACCCGTCTCGGGGTGCACGGCCTCGATGCGCCCACGCAGGTCAGCGCCCGCACGCAGCGGGCTGACCAGGTCGAGGTAGTCCGACGGCAGGAGCGGCGTCGTGACCATCTCCAACAGATTCCACGCCCTGCTGCGGAGGGCTGCACTCGTCATGACTCCAGCTTGCTGCGCCTCAAGGCGTAAAGTCCTGACCGCAGGACGTAAATCTGGTCGGCTGAATTGTTCGCAGGGAATAGAAACGTGAGCCATGCAATCCGGAGGGCCAGCGAACTGGCCCTGGATGAGACGACGGTCACCGCGCTTCGGTCCGCGCTGAAGGCCACCGCCGACGAGGTCGTCCAGGCGATCATCGACGAGGTCCCTCCCTACGCCAACGCCCTTTCGGGCCACATGGGCGGCACCATCCGCCGAGCCGTCCGCACCGCCCTCGGGCACTACCTGGACCTCGCGAGCGGGAACACCACAGGCGGAGACGCCGGTGACGCAGCCTACGAGCTGGGCCGCGGTGAGGTGCGCGACGGCCGTTCGATGGACGCCCTGCTCAGCGCCTACCGCGTCGGCGCCCGCGTGGCCTGGCGATGCCTGGCCGCGGGTGCCGTACCCGCAGGTCTGCCCGCCGCCGAGGTCGCCAAGTTCGCCGAGCTGACCTTCGCCTACATCGACGAGCTCTCCGCCGCGAGCGCCGCGGGCCACGCCGACGAACTGGCCGCCCGGGGCAGGGCGCACGAGCGCCACCTGGAACATCTGGCCCGCGACCTCCTCGCCGGCGCGAGCCCGGACCTGCTGCTGGCCTCTGCTCAAAGGGCCGGGTGGCAGCCTCCGGTTTCACTGACCGCGGTCCTGCTGCCCGCCGCCCAGGCCCGGCCTGCCTATCGCGCGCTCGACCCGAGCACCCTTGTCCTCGACGACCTGCCGGACGCCACCGGTGTGCTGCTCGTACCCGATGCCGACCGATCACATCTCTTGCGGCAGCTGACGGGCCGCACCGCCGTGGTCGGCCCGGCCCGGCCATGGACGCGTGCGTCCGCCTCGTACGCACGAGCCGTACGGGCGCGCTCCCTCTCCTCTGATATTCGCGACACCGAGGACCACCTGCCCGAGCTGGTGCTGAGCGCCGACGTGGACGCGTTCGCAGACCTGCGTGCCCGAGCCCTCGCGCCGTTGCGGGCCTTGCCTGCCGCGACCGCACGGCGGCTGGAGGAGACGTTGCGGGCGTGGCTGCTGCACCAGGGCAGGCGGGACGAGGTGGCGGCGGCGTTGTTCGTCCATCCCCAGACAGTCCGGTACCGGATGTCGCAGCTGCGGGAGCTGTTTCCGGATCTCGCATCGCCGCACCGGGTCCTTGAACTGACACTGGCGGTCGGTCTTCGGGACAGCTGACGCGTACGTCGACCGTCCACGACCGCGTCCGCGAGCGGTCCGGGAATCGTGCCTCGTTCTCGGTGCCGTCAGCTGGCTCAGGCGGCCCGGGGAAGAGCGGGATTACGTTGCCAGTTGAGAGCGGGGGTTGATGCGAAGACCGGACAAGGCCTCGGGAAGCCCGTCGGGGGCGCTGCCTCTGAGGAGCGCGGTGGCGGATATGGCTCGACTGGGTCCGGTGGACGATGCGCACGGGCCCGCTCGTCGACGCGCTCATCGAGCATCTGGTCGGTGATCTGGGCCGCTACGCCCTCGAAAACGGCTTTCAGGTCGTTGTGGAGGGCGCTGCTCTGGCACGAGCTGACCCGCGGGCGCGCGGCGGGCTGCAGCTGAGTGAGGGGCGGGGCGGCCAGGCCGGGTCACCAGGGGCGGGGGCCCGGCCGCTCGCGTCGGGGACCACCGTGGTTCCGCGACGGCCCGTGCCTCCCTTCCGACAGGTCAACCAGACGACCGACCGGGCCGGCCTGGCACACCGCGCGAGGGATGATGGGGATGGAATGACGGAACGAGAGGTCAGGAGCTTCCATGGCGAAGCGGGTTCACCGACCCCGTGAGGACGCGGAGTTCAATTTCATCCTCGGGATGAGCGGAGTGCCGGTCCTCGCGTACTTCACCGGGACCTGGCCCAAGGCAATCGAGCCCTGCCGGGTGATGGACCTCGTCGTGGGTGGCATCGCCGACGACTACACGGGCCGCCTGACGGCCGTCCGCGCCGACATCACGCGTTGTCCGGCCGCAACCGAGCGATACGGGATCACCGGAGCCCCGTCCTATGTCCTGCTGAAGGAAGGAGAGGCGGTGGCGCACGGCACGGGGCCCATGACCATCGCCGAGGCACGGAAGTTCCTGGACGGCCACCTCTGAGCGGGCCGCTGCGGCACGTGGCCGCGACGCCCGACACCCTCACCGAGGATGAGGACCGGCGCCTCAAGACGGTGCTCGACGCCTGCCCGGAGCTGGAGCAAACCTATGAACTGGTACGGGACTTCGCCCAGATGCTCATGAGATCACCGAGAGCGGCGGCCTTCTGGCCCGGTTGCTGCTCTTGCTCGACACCGGGACGGGGCGTGGCGCCAGCATGGAACAGATCGAGGAAGAATTTCAGGAGGACCTGGCCCCCTCGCTCTTCAGTTGGAACAACGAGGCCTGGTGAGGGCCTTGCGGGTCGCGTCCTGCCTCTACGCCGTCCATCTCAGCGATGAGGGCCTGGTCGAGGTGCACCGGCTGAAGGAGCTGCAGAAGAACCGTGCTGCCCGCTTGTGCCACACCATGGATGCCTTTCACCGGTGGCCGTTCAACACCTTCTCTGTCAGGTTCAGGGTGTTGAGCTGAGATGTTTCTCTTCAGCCGCCGGCAAAGCGACGGCGCGCTGGAGGGGTTGAAAAATGTTGACGGACCTCGCGAGCGACGGCATGATGACCGACTGCGTGGCCTACGCCGAACCTCCCGCGACCGTCCCCAGCGCGGTCTCCCGTCGGAGGTAAAGGGACCAGCGTCTCAGGTCGTTGTTGCAGCCCGATCGCCTCGGGCGAGGTTGCTGGGGAGCCGTCGCTCAAGGCGTGGAAGGCCGCGATGACAGCCCGTAGGAACTTCAAGCGCCAGGTGCGTGCCCGCGCCGCCAAGACCGGTGAGTCCTACTCGTCCGCCCTGCGGCACTTCCGTCCGACTCCATCAGGAGACGTCATGTCGGAAGCAAGGAATCCCAAGAGCGTGCGGCTTGCCGTAGCGCAGACGCTCGTACGCGAAGACCCCCGAGATGTTGAAGCGCTGCGCGAGAGTGGGCGTGAGGTCCGTGCTCTGATGCGCGAGGCCAGCGCTCAGGGAGCGAGGATCGTGCACTTTCCGGAAGGCGCGATCTGCTTTCCCAGCAAGTTCGTCATGTCCGTCGACGGCCCGGACGCGGTCGGCCCGGCGGACTGGGATCGGTGCCAGTGGCCCGTGCTCCAATCGGAGTTGGCCGCGATCGCCGAGCTGGCCCGCGAGTTGCGGCTGTGGACGGTGATTGCATCGGTGCACCGCCTGACCGGCCCGAACCGCCCGCACAACAGCCTCTACGTCATCTCCGACCGCGGCGCCGTCGTCACGCGCTACGACGAGCGTCTCCTGTCGAAGACGAAGGTCTCGTTCATGTACTCGCCGGGCGTCTCACCGGTGACCTTCGAAGTCGAGGGTGTGCGCTTCGGCTGCCTGCTCGGCATGGAGATCCACTACCCGGAGCTGTTCGCAGAATACGAGAAGCTGGAAGTCGACTGCGTCCTGTTCTCTACCAGCGGCACCCCGGGTAACACCGCCGCCCAAGCCCAAGGCCACGCGGCGGTCAACAGCTACTGGGTCAGCTTGTCAGGGCCGGCACAGCACAGCGCCACCGCACCGTCCGCAATCGTCGCTCCCAATGGCCACTGGCTTGCGCGGTGCCCCACGGACGACTCGCCATCGGTGGCTGTCGTGAACCTCGACGACAGTTCCGAAGCCGCCGCCGACGCAGTGACCTACGGGCGTCCCTGGCGTCGTGAGGCACGATCGGGCATCTACACCGAGCACCAGGTGATCGACCCGCGCAGCGAAGACCGGACAGCGGCCTTCTAGCTGTTGTGTCTCGGGAGGTTGTGGACAGGTGAGCCAGGTCTCGGCTGGGGGATCTTGAACGGGTGAGGGCCTTCCGGTTCGGTGTGGATCGCGACGTCTACGCCAACAGAAAGGCCCTCGTGCCCCCGTAATGCACCCCTGACCCTGCGGGATTGTCCCGTCTCTGTCGATCTGGCCCCTGTCTCAGATGATCCGGCCAGATTCGCGTGCGGTCTCAGGTGACCTGGTTCTCTGCGTGTTGCGGCTTCTCGGCCAGGGGTGGTCGGCGGTTCGGCAATGCCGATGAAGTTCCCGGCCATAGACCGGATGCGGACCGACCACCCCCGAGCTGTGAGGTCGTCCGTGAGTGTCCTGGCATCGTGGAAGACCTTCACGGTGCGGCACTGGCTGCCGTCGTCGAGCTGCCGCGGTGCCGCAGGGGCAGACTGGTTCGCGAGGACCTCCTCGTATGCGGCTATGGCGGGGCCATCGTCGATGAAGATCGCTTTGCCGCCCGGCGCGAGCGCGGTGGCGACGGTGTTCCAGAAGTCGGGCAGCCGCGCCGGCGGGACGTGGGAGAGAAGGCGACGAACACGGTGTCGTTGCGTCGTGGTGGCTGCCACTCGAACAGGTCGGCCTCAAGGAACTGAACGGTGGGGGATGCGGAGGGCGCACGGGCGGGGGCCAGCACTTCGGGTTACGCGTTGACAGCCATCACGGACCGCGCCCGACCCCTTCCAGGCCCAGCGCCGGGCGGCGGTACGCCGCGTCGGCTCGAAGGAGGGCAAGATACGGCGTGACCCGGAACTGAAGGAGTTCATCCAGCAGCGTCTGGACCGGCGGTGGAGCCACGAGCAGATCTGCCAGGCCCTGCGCACCGCTTTCCGGGACGAGCCCGAGCGGCACCTCGCGCACGAGACCGTCTACCAGGCCGTCCATCTGCCGCACCGCGGCGGCCTGGAACGCACTCCCGGCGTCCTGCGCAGCGGCCGGCCCGCTCGCCGTCGACGCCGCAGGCCCGACGAGCGCGCCACCCGGTTCATCGCCCCCGGCACCCTGATCATCCACCGCCCGGAGGCGCTGCACCGCTGACGGGGCACGGCGTGAACACCGGTGTGGCTACGCCCAGTTGCCTTGTTACCGAAGTTACCGAAGTTACCGAATCCGGACAGACCCGGGTGAACGGCGCCCGCTCTGGCGTCATCTCACGGGGTGCGAAACAGCCGATGCGGCCGGTCGCTCTGCGAGAGCAGGGGGAGGTGCCGCGTCCTGACAGACCATGGGGGAGCTTTCATCATGACCACGCACCGAGCCCGCCGTACCGCCCGTTCCGCCGCCCTGGCCGCCGGCGCCGCCGCGCTGGCGCTGGGACTGACCGCCTGCGGCGGCGCCGACGGCTCGAAGGCGGCGGGCGGCGACCACGCCGTTGTTCCCGCGCAGAGCCGGTCCGCGTCCAACGGGGACGGCAAGGGCAGCGCGGAGCAGGCCGGCAGTGGTGGTGACACCAAGGAGGGGGCGCGCCCGGCGACCGCCTCGGACGGGACGGACGAGGTCGCGGGCAAGGGCACAACGGCCGACGCCCAGCAGTGCCGCGGAGACGAGATGCTGGTCACCGCGGTGCATCGGTTCGCCGGTCAGCAGGGCGACCACCTGCTGGTCACCGCGTCGAACGAGGGCACCAAGCCATGCTGGGTCACCTCGTACCCAGCTGTGAAGCTCGGCGGGGACGTCGACGGCGCCGCACTGCCGCACTCGAAGAAGGACAACCCGGGCGGCGACAAGCACATCACGCTGCGGCCCGGAGGCAAGGCATACAGCGCGGTGAACCTCTTCGACTACGGCTCGAAGAACCACACGGCGAACTCGTTCGCCATCGCGCTGCGCGGCGCGGACGGTCACGACGGCCCCTTCTACTCTGTAGACACCAAGGGCCAGAAGCCGCAGTTCAGCTGGACCGAGGCCGACGTGCTGAACTGGAGCACCAAGAAGCCGTACGACTTCTGACGGCCCGTCGGCCAGCGACGCGTCACCGCCTTCCAGCAACTCGCAAGGCTCCCCGCCCACCAGCGACTCGGCGAGATCGCCGTTGGCTTCAGGACGGCATCGAACCCGGCTGGCGGGCGGGGGAGTGGGCCATGCAGCACTGACTGTTCGTCGGCGATTGACGACCCGCGTACCTCCTCCTCCACCCGCCGTGCGAGCCAATCACGCCGCCGCTCACGCGCTGCTGGCCGTCGGCCACAGCCGGCGCGCGATCCAACGCCAGTTCGGCATGACCAACCGCACCGTCAAGCACCTCGCTGACGCTGCCGCCCCGGAAGGCAATTTCCACGGCCAGTAGCAGGGCGACCTCTCGGTCCTGGATGGGTTCAAGCCCTATCTGGACGACCGCTGGAACCAGGGCTGCACCAACGCCTGGAAGGTATGCGGGGAGCTCGTGCCACTCGGCTACACCTGCGGAGTGGGCCGGGGAGACGACCCCGCGCGGCATGCCGCACCGCTGTGCCCGGCCTCTCGCTGCCGCTGTCCTCACCCAAAGGGAGGGTGCGCCACCGCCCCCGCGGCGGGTCCCTGACAACGTCATCCTGCTTCGGCCCGTCACCTGACCCCAGCCGTCCGGCCCCGGCGGATCGGGGCCGGACGGCTACGCAGAGGCATTCCTGGTCCAAGATCTGGACCTTCTCGTCCTGCGATCCCTTCTCGCCCGGCACGACTTCGAAGGAGACGCGCCGCCCCTTCTTGTTCGTTTCTGCACGCCGCTCCTCCACGCCCCCCTGTGCAGCTGGTAGCGGGCATGAACCGACAAGGACTCCCCTCGAACTCCGAGCCTTCCTCGACGCGGTTACCGCCCGCGGACCCCTTGATCGCTACCGCCGGGTTTGACGAACTACCGCTAGATGCCCGGATTGTGTCAGTTCAGCAGGAAGTGCGATAGGGAATATGGCGCACGTATGTCCGCCAATCGGCGGGTGACAGCCCCTCGCCTGCTCTCCGGCACACTTCGGTGGCAATCCGGCCGGAGTCGAGCTCGTATCGAAGCGCCGGCATGTGCGGTGCCGAGGCGTACAGACTGTGGTCGTCGCCGCTGAAGGCCAGTGTCAGAACCGTGCCGCCCGGATCGGAGAGTCCTACTCCAAGCCGCCGCCGGGAGGCCACGTCCCACAGGTATATCGATCCGTCTTCTCTGCCGATGGCCAAGGTTGCGCCGTCATGAGAGATGGCCATGGCTGTGTAGCCGCCTGTCCCAGCCTCATCTGTCAACGGCGTGTCAGCGGAGTCTACGGGGAGTTCGCCCAGCCGTCGCCGGGCGCGGCCGTCCCACAGGCCCACCCATCCGGAGCCGTCGCCCGCTGCCGCGAGGTAGCTGCCGTCGTGACTCAAAGCCACATCGGTGGGCTCATACTGAGCAAGTGGGGTGTGCCATATCTTGTGAGAGTGCAGGTCGGCCAATTCCCCCTTGTTTGTCATGAGAAGGCGGTCGTCGTCTCGCAGGGCAAGGGAATCGCCTCCGACACCGTTCAGCCGGCCGATTCTGGTGTGCCGGACTACATCCCATATCTCCGTATCCCCGAGAAGCGAGATCATCAGGCGTCGGCCGTCGTGGCTCAGGGCCAAAGCGTCTACGCTGGCGCCCGCATCCTCAGAAGGCAACCGCAGTCTCGTGCCTCTGTCCGGATGGCGGCGGTCCACGATGGTGACTGTTGGCGCGGCGTCCTCCGCCTGGTTCGACGCGGTGGAGGCAAACGTGCGGTTGTCGGCAGAGAAGGCCACCGGGTGTTCGGCGCAGCGGCCGAGGAAGTCAGCGCGTACGGAGATGACCACACGCAGACGGCTCTCCGGATCGGTAGCGGCCAGGAGGCGGTCAATGAACTGGTCGCGCTCGTCCGGGGCCTGGCAGAGGGTGTAGAGCTCCTCGAACTGGTCCACGATCAGCCACGTGTCTCCATCCCCCTCGGCCGGTACCAGGCGCTGAGCGTGAGCGCCCAGGGGATGCTCGCCAGGCGTGAAGACACGAAGGGCAGTTGGTCTGGACTCTGTCGTGTCGGGGTCGCGCAGGCGGGGGATGAGACCGGCCCGCAACAAAGAGGACTTGCCACAGCCCGACGGACCGAACACCGCGGTGAACCGGCGGGAGCGGGTCAGCTCGACCAGGCGGTCAGTGAGCTCATCACGGCCGAAGAACAGCACGGCGTCGCCGGGTTCGAAGCGGGCCAGACCCCGGTACGGAGGCTCGGCATCCTCATCCTTGGCCCGAGGTTCCGCCGCTGCTTCAGCGGCCGCCTGACGCCAACGCTCCTCCCACTCCTCCGGATCACCGCCGCACGCTCTCACGTAGGCCAGCACGACGGGCAGGGTCGGCAGCCGCTCTCCCGCCGCCGCCTGCGACAGCGTGCTCGCCCCCTGACCGGTGCGCTGTGCCATCACCCGGTACGTCGGGCTGCCCGCCTCCGACCGCAGCTTGCGCAACTCGGCAGCAAGCCGCGCCACCGGCCCCGCACCCGGATCCAGTGCGCTTTCCCGACGCCCCGCCATCAACGGCTCCCCTCCCGCTTCCGCTTCCCCCGTGGACGCGGCGTTGTGGCCGCAGAAGGTACGCGCGCCCGTGGCAGGAGGGCAAACCAGAGCCGCACTCTTCGGTCAGAGCACCGAGCTGCCTCCGTGACCTGCTGGGCTGCCATTGATCAGGGTGGCAAAGCTGGGCTGTCATTCAATGCCCCATCCGGAAATGTCGAGTTCACACGGCACGGACAGCTATTCCAGGCGCGTCCGGCCCGAAGCCCAGAAAGGGATCGGATTGTGAACATGCGCAAGCGCGTCACATTGGCAGCAGCCAGAGCCGCACTCGCCGGCGGCATCGCCTTCACCGGTGCAGGAGCCGCTCAGGCAGGCATCACTGCCGCACAGCAGTCAACGACAGCAGGCGTGAGCCTCGGAGGCGTGACCGGCACCGCCCACGCGGCGCAGAACACTCCACAGCTCCACACGATCTGCAAAGCGCACTACGTCAGCAGCAACGGGGCATACTCCAAGTGCAGCCCTCCGCGGGCTCAGAGACTCACCGCATTGTTCTCGTGTGCCTCACACCGGCCAACGTCCAGTACAAGAAGTACGGTCCCTGGGTCGGCGGATACAGTACCTCCAAGAAGTACTGCAACCATCGGTGGGACGACCTCGACCGGGCGTATGTGCAGGAATACTCGGAGCCGCCGGCATAAGGGTCGCTCTCTCCCGCCGCCGGTCCACCAAGAGCGTCCCGATCACGCGGGGCACCACCGGATTGTGACAATGGGGCGATGTCCGGGGCCGGTTCAACAACGGCCCCGGGCGTGCGGACGTCGCCCCCCGCTGCCAGCACAGCCGCGGACCCGACGCCGCCGAGCAGCACGGGAAGCCGGCGGCTCGTTTCGTGCTCACCGGCGCCCTCTAATACTCCTCCTCAACCTGGAGCGGCCGCGCCCAGCCTTGCCAGCCGGGCGCGGCGCTCTCTCGTCTGCGACAAGGAGCAGCACCCCATGGCCCGCATCACCGGGGGCTTCCACAACAGGGCAAACGTCGGTCAACACCGCCGGGTCACCGGATGCCAGGTCGAACACCAGGCGATCATGGATTTGGGGAAGCCATACTGCCGACATGAGGTGGGCGCGCAGGTGTGTCGTGGTGTTGGGCGCAGGGCTGACGGCTTGGGGGTGGTGGCTGGGGCAGCGGACCATGCTGCGTTTCGTGCTGTATCGCGACCCGGACACAGGCGTGGACAAGGCCATAAGAATCGGGTCGCGCGCGGCGCTGCTCTATCCGTTCGTCGCCGCCACGATGGCGCTGGTCATCGTCGGCGTCCTCCTCCGGCGAGAGACGGAGATTCGTCTCGGGTTCGCCGCATGGCGGGAACGCCCAATGGTCATGTCGCTGGTTGTGCTGGCTTGGGCTTCCGCGCCCCCGGGCGTCACGCTCCTCATGCTCCTTCTCGCCGACCGGGTGCGTGGCGTACCGGCCGGCAGCCATCTTTCGCACTGGGTGCTGGCCGATCAGCCATTCGCCTGGTTCGCCGGCTCGCTGATCGGGATGTCCTCGATCCTCTTCGCGACGATCGGCCCCTGGCAGACTGACCACTATGTGCGCGTCCTGCGCTACACCCGCCGGCTGTCACGGTTGAACGCGGCTGGGGATCGAGCGGGGTTGGCGGACGAGGTCATCCGGCTCGGCGAGGAGATGCTCCAACGCCCGTACCGGGAGCAGATCCTGCTCAGCCTGCTGATACGTATCGATGCCGGCGCATCTGACCGTGAGCTCGATGAGAGCGTGCGGCGCACATTGGCTCTGGTACCGAACCTGGAGGAGCCGGGCTGGTCCTTCCGACTTTCCCTGACGCCCGCCGAGCTGATAGCGCGCTACCTTTTCGCCGACGCGTTGGTGACCGAGTTCAGGCACTCCGGCGCGCGGCCGCATCTGGACGCCGCGGTCCGCATCCTGGAAGGGATCCACCGCCGCCCGCCGCTGTTCGTCAGCCGCTGGCGGCGGCCCTGGGTGGCGGCGACCCTCGCTGCCACCCTCGGCATGCGCCACCGGAACTACCCGGACCCCGGCGGGGCCGATCTGGCGCGGGCCCTCATGCTGGCCGAGGCGGCCGCTCCTCACATCTCCGTCGAAGCGGTAGGCGACAGTCTTGGGCGACTGCTGGTCGAACAGTACGAGTTCGGCGGGGACGCCGCCGCGCTGGACCGCGGCATCAAGGTGTTGCGGTCGGCTGCTCCCTCGCCGTGGCTGGCGTATGCCCTACTCCTGCGTCATCAAAGAACCGGGCACCGCGGCGATATAGCGGAGGCGGCAGAGATTGCGCAAGGACTGGGCGACGACGAGGAGTTCGGCGAGGTCGCCCTCACCCTGCTGCTGCAGCTCCTGACCGATGGGGACGACTGGTGGAGCGAGCAACGCCGCGCTCCGGTCAGGGATGTGCTCGACCGGATCGCCGCGCTGCCCGACTCGTCAACGGGAACCGACCAGTTCGCCGCGACGGTCGAAGCCGGACTAGTCCTCGCCGACGGGGACTCCGAGAGGGCGCTGCGCCTCTACGAACGCGCCCTGATGCTTCGGGCGCGGTCTGTCTCCCTCGGACTCAGCCGCAGCGACCGGCAGGCGCGGGTCGATGATGCCAACGCCAGCCCCACCGAGCTGGCAGACATCGCCCTGGTGATCGGTCAGCCGGAACGCGCAGTGGAATTCCTGGAACTGGGCCGGACGATCATCTGGTCCCACACCCGCACGCTGCGCCGCGCTGCGCCGCGGCCCGGCGCCGCAGTGCGACTGGCGGAGCTCAAAACCGCCCTGGAGCAGCCGGACTACCCGGCCGCCCAGCGAACCGACCTCCTTGCCAGGCACCACGCGGCTGCCGCCCGCGCCAAGCTGGCCACGGAGTGGAAGGAACTCACGGGTGGAACCGATGCCGGCCGTCGCGTGGACTTCACCCAACTCCGGGAGGCCGCCGACGGCGGACCCGTCGTGGTCGTCAACGTCGCCGCCGCACGCGGCGGCGCCGTTATGGTTCTCACCAGCGGGGATCCCGTTTCGATCGAATTGCCCGGCGTGACCGCCGCCCGGGTGGCCGACTGGGCCGCCGGCCTGCGCAGCCCCGGTGCTCGGCGCATGAACGCTCGCGCCATCGCCCGGGAGTTGTGGGACACGCTCGCGGCGCCCGTACTGGCCGCAGTCGAGCCGTACCTCGGCCCGGAACGACGGATCTGGTGGTGCCCGACCGGTCCGCTGTCGGCCGTGCCCCTGCACCTGGCGGGCCATCACGACCGGCAGGGCGGCCCCGCGCTGATCGACCACGTCGTCTCCTCCTACACGCCGAGCCTGTGGGCGTTACGAGACGCCCGGCGAGCTGGGCCGCACGCCGCGTCTCCGACCCCGCCCGCGACCATGCTGGTCGCCTCGCTGCGCGATGCGCCGGGGCTGCCGGTACTGGAGGACGCCGAATATGAAGCCGGCGCCGTCGCCGCCCGGTTCCCGGCGGCCACGCGGCTGGCCGGGCCGGCCGCGACCGTCGCGGCGACACGCGCTGCACTGCCCGGTCACGCCTGGGTGCACATCGCCTGCCATGGCGACCAGAGCGGCCTCGCCCTGCACGACGGTCGGCTCGGACTCGATGAGCTCGCCAACATGGACCTACAGGGGAATCGGCTGGCGTTCCTGTCAGCCTGTGTCACCGCGCTGCCGGACGCCCGGACGGCGGACGAGGTGCTGCACCCCGCCGCTGCGTTCCACCTCACCGGCTTCACACACGTGATCGGAACGCTGTGGGACGTCGTCGGTGCCGATGCGGCGAGCCTGGCGGACGACTTCTACCGCATCCTGCTGGCCGAGCGGTGCGGTCCCGCCGTAGCGCTGCACCGGGCGGTGCGCCGACTGCGCGCGGAAGCCCCCGGAGATCCAGCACGGTGGGCCGCCTTCGCGCATATGGGCCCCTGAACGCCGCACGGATAAGGCAGAGTTGGGGCATGCCCTGGCTCTTCCGCCGCCGTAACCGCCAACCGTCCGCCGCTGCACCGATGCCGTCTCCCGGCCCGGGGATGCCGCCGGAGGACCCCGTGCTGGCCCATGCGTGGCTCTGCACGCACCTGCCGCTGCTGCGCGCCGAGGCCGACCGGCACGGCTGGCGGCCGGAACTGGAAGCGCAGGTGACAGCGATCCGCGAGGGCGGGCCCGCCACCGAGGCACTGGATGCGCTCCTGCTCACCGGACAGGGCACCGTGCGCGGTACAGGCGAAGTCCCCCTCCAGGGACTGTGGGACCAGGCCCCGATCGTGCAGCGCTTCCGCTGCCCGCGCGCCGTCTGCCCGCCCCGCGGCCGCGCGCTGGACGCCACCGAGCCCTGGTGCAACCTGGACGACCAGCCGCTGCACCCCACCACACACCGACTCGACCCGTAGGCGGTGGGGTACTCGTGGAATCTGTCCTCAGCGGCCTGAGCGCCAAGTCGGCCGAACGATGGGCCGCGCTGCTGGTAGTGCCAGGCGTGATCTTCTCCCTGACGGCGGTGCTGTCCTGGATCTGGCACCCAGAGGGCGCGGCCGACGCCCTGGACCCGACCGTGCTCGGCAACCGGCTCCACCGAGCCTCGGCCCACTGGCTGGCCACCACCCCGCACCGGATGGCGGCGACGGTGCTGGTGACCCTCCTCGCCGCCGCCTCGGCTGCCGCAGCCACCGAACTGAGCCAGCCGATCGCTCACATGTGGACAGGCCGCGGCGCACCAAGCCAGGCGCTCCTCGCCCCGTTCCGCCGGCGCCGCATCCGCCGGGTCCAAGGCCAGGCCGGCCCGGACCACTTCGTGCCGGACCGCTACCTGCCGGAGCGCGCCACCCGCATCGGGGACCATCTGCTCCTCGCCGAACGACGAGTGGAGGCGCAGTACGGCGTGGCGCTGGTACGGCTGTGGCCGCGGCTGTGGCACCTGTGCGACAACGACGAACGCACACCGGTCAGCCTCGCCTGGAGCAGGTACACGGCAGCGGCCGTACGCGCAGCCTGGGCGCTGGGCTACCTGGTGCTCGGCCTGGTGCTCTGGTGGCCAGCAGCCGTGGCGGGAGTGGCCCTCTACCTCTCGGCATGGGCCGCCGCGCGTCGCGCCGCCGCCGAGCTGAGCGTTCTGGTAGAAGCGCTGACCGACATAAAGCTGATGGACCTGGCTGCCGCCCTGGGCATCCAGCCAGCACATGGCCGGTTCACCAGAGCCGACGGACAGGCCGTCGAGAACGTGCTGGACAAAGGGTCGCTCATCCCTCATTCCAACGCTTGATGATCGCCCATTCCTCTACGGCCGTGCCGGCGCAGGCTCGACTTGCAGTTCGAAGATCAGGCTGCGGCGCCAGCGCATGGGTCGGCGCCGTAGGTACCCAGCATTCCCGCGATGACGTAGTGGCGGTCCGGGAGACGTTGGTTGAGCCTCTTGTGGAACCCTGGCGGCCGCGGAGCGTCGGCCTTGAGCCGCACGATGAGCACGTTGGCGCTCGATACCGTCCCCGGCGCCCTGCGTAGTACCCCCATGCACTCGATGTCCGTCCACGGCACGTGAGCCGTACGCGTGCCGTGCTCGGTCCGCACTCCGTCCCCGTCGACGACAAGGTCGTAGTGGAAGGGGCCATGGTGCCAACAACGGCGGCTGAACACCCCAGCCGCCGCACATCCGTTGGCGCTGCGGTGCGGCCCCTGCATCAGCGTGCCCGGCGGCCGGCCGGTGGGCATCCACGGCCGGCGGCCGACGCCGAAGCGGAGTCGGGGTCGCGGCGCTGCAACTCCTGACGGAGCCGGGCGAGCGCACGGTGCAGAGTGCTCTTGACCGTTCCAGGCGCCATGCCGAGGGCGGCGGCCGTCTCCTGTGTGGTCATCTGCTCCCATTGCCGCAGCACCACGACGCTGCGTTGTTGGAGCGGCAGCACTCGCATGATGTCCATCAACAGCGCGCGGTGGGCGTGCTGTTCGGCGCAGTCCCCGACGGGTGCGTCCGGAAACTGCTCGATGGGGAGCTCCTGCAGCTTCTGGGCCCGCCACCACTCCGTGCGCGTGTTGATCATGACGCGGCGCAGATAGGCGTCTGCAAGCTGCTTGTCGGCCAGGCGCTCCCACTGGGGGTAGGTGCGCATTAACGCGGTCTGCAGCAGATCCTGGGCCTTGAGCGGGTCGGAGACCAGGCGCCGGGCGCTGCGTAGCAACGCGTCGTGCCGCACGCGGACGTACTCTTCGAATTCCAGCACCTCGCCAACGGGGCTGACGAGCGTTCATGATCTGGCTCCTGTTCTGTGGGCATGAGCATCCGGGACGTGCAGCGGGGCCGGGGTGGGATGACACCGGGCGGGCCGAGGCGCGCGCGCCCGCCTGGCGCCGACTGTCGCTCGCCGTCGCTCAGGCGCGAACAGCGGTCGTCTTTGGTCACGGTGGGCCGATGGCCGGGGCGCTGCGGCAGTTACCCCCAAGCAGCGCGGCACGCTGCGGTGGTACCCGAGGTGCCCCATGCCTGCCATGGGGCACCTCGGGGGTGCGGTGGGCGATTACCAGATGGTGGCCCACCCGGGCGCGCACTTGTCGAAGACCAGGCGGCCCGACCCGGTCTTGTGGCCCAGGCATTCCTGGACCTGGATGTCGCGGACCGATGGGGCGAAGTTGTAGCCGTCGGAGCCGAGTTGCTTGGAGCTACCGGTCACATCGCGCTCGTAGCGGTGGCCTCCGTCGGCGTATGTGGCCCAGATCTGCAGGACGGCCAGCTTGTGGTCGGACTTGGTGTCCCACAGCTTGCCGGTCAGCTGCACGCGGCCGTCCCCGCGCTTGTAGATGCTCCCGGATGCGTGGGCTCCGCCGACATCCCCCCTCGTGTGCTGGGCGGTCCAGGCCGACTGGATGGAAACGTCGGCCGGCTGGGCACGGGCGGTGGCGGTGCCTGACAGCAGTCCGCTGACCAGTAACGCCATCGCAGCAAGAGCTGTCTTGGGGATGAGGCGCATGAGCGTTCTCCTCTCGTCTTGGGCCTGTTGCGGCAGGCCGTGAAGGTGGCTCGGGTCTGTGGATATCGATGACGGCTTCACCGTCGGATCGCCCGGCAGGTTCAGAAGCTGCCGGCGTTGAGGGCCTTCTGGAGTTGGGTGGTGGTGCTGGTGTCCCAGGTGTCCTGGGGCGTGAGGCCGAGGTGCTTGTTGAGGGCAGTGACGGTGTCGGGTCCGGTGACACCGTCGGCGGTGACCTGCAGGTAGGTCTGCAGGGCCTTGACGGTCAGCGGACCGAAGGCGCCGTCGACGTCCAGCCCGGCCCCCGTCTTGCTGTTGAGGGTGCGCTGCAGGGCGGCGCAGGTGGCGGGCTCGAACTGGCCGTCCACGGCGAGCGGTGCGGGGGCGGCAACGAGAGCCTTGGGCTTGATGACGCCGGTGCGGCCGGCGAGGGCGGCCTTCATCACCGCGGCGGTGTGCGGTCCGTACTCGCCGTCCACGGGCAGCTTGTGCTTCGACTGGAAGGTGCGGAGCGCCTTGTCGGTGGCGGCGCCGAACTGGCCGTCGACGGTGAGGCCGGCCTTCTGCACGGTGTTCAGGTTCTTCTGCAGGGTCTGGACGGCCTTGCCGGTGGAACCCTTGCGCAGGATGCCGTCGTGGCTCGGCATGGGGGCCGCGCCGTCGTAGACGGGGCGGCCGTAGCCGACCACGCAGGCGCGGCCACGGACCCGGCGGCGGAAGGCGTCGGAGGTGTTGCCCTCCAGGGTGGTGATGGTGCCGTTGGAGTGGACGGCCTCCACCAGGCCGACGTGGTCGATGCCGCTGATGGACCGGCCGCCGGAGAAGTCGAAGAAGACGACGTCGCCGGGACGGATACCGCCCAGGCCGTAGTGCCAGCGGCCATGATTCTGGAAGGCGCGGGCGTGGGCGGTGGTGAGGGCGAACTTGCCCATCACGGCCTTGAGGTTGCCGGAGTGGGCGGCCTCGTAGCTGATGGACATGTCGCACCACGGGCCGGAGAAGCCGTACCACGAGGTGATGAGGTTGTGGTTCGAGCCGGGCGGGTGCTCGGTGGTGCCCAGCAGCTTGCGGGCGGCGGCGATCATTTCCTTTGCGGTTCCCATGGCAGGTGTCAGAGCTCCATGTCGTCGGGGAGTGCGTCGAGGTCGGAGGTGACCTCGTGGGCGGGGTCCTGGCTGACGCCGGTCTGGTCGGGGTCGATGTCGAAGACCCCCGCGCCGCCCTGCGGGTAAGGCGGCGTCTGCTCGTTCTCGCTCATGAACGCTGGCTCCTTCACTGCTTCATTCGGGTGGTGGGCCGCCTGGCCACGTGTGTGTGCCGGAGGTCCGTTGAGCCGTCCGACAACTGACGCTGGGCCTGGGCGACCGCCGTGCATCACCGAGTTCAGCGGGTCGGGAATTGAATGGGCAGCCGGTTTTGCCGCCCTGAACAATGGCCGCGCTGCAGGCCACGGGCACGGCATTGCCGCGGTGGCCAAAGGAGGCGCCTTCGGGTTGCCCCATGCCGGGAGGTTGCGCACCTTGTCCGGCCTCGCGCCGCGTCCACGGGGGAAGCGGGCGGCCAGAGGAGTGAGCTGTCGATGGCGGGACGTCCTGAAAGCCCGCTCGATACCAGCACCGGGCCGGTGGCGCGGTTCGCGGCCGAGTTACGCAAACTCCGTGCGGAGGCCGGGAGTCCGATCTCCCGGGTGATGGCGCAGCGCGCGGGTCAGGGGACGAGCACCCTGTCGCAGGCTGCTGGTGGTGAGCGGCTGCCGACCCTGCCCGTCGTTCTCGCCTACGTGCAGGCCTGTATCTGCCTCGACGGGATCGGGTTGGAGGCAGACGACGCAGTGGTCGTCCTCGACGGCCCGTGCGCTCAGGGACGGCATGCAGCGCCGGCAGACGACCAATACTCGGAGGGTGGTATGAGGCCTGATGCCTGATTCTTCGTTTTCGTGCGGGACAGGCGGGCAGATCGTGGCGATGTCGGTCGACTACGGCCGAGGCTGGGTGAACAAGCCTGGCTCGGTCTCGGCCAGGATCCCGCGGCCGGCCAACCGCTTGAGCTTGAGGCGGACGTTGTTGATGTCGTTGGGCGCGACTGCCACGTCCATCGCCTGGCACACCTGCCGCGCACGCAGCGGATGGTCGGCCGCGGTGAACACCGCCATGATCTGCTGGTAGGCCGGATGGTCCGGCAGTTTCGGGGCCGGCGGCGCGAGCGGCCGCTGCCGCCGCGGTCGCCGGCATGCTGACCATGGCGGCGTGCGGCGGCGGTTGCGCGTGGGCGGCGACATCGCCGCTCTTGCGGTATCCGGCGACCGCCGCGCGCCAGCCCGGGGTCGGGCAGCGCCAGCAGTGTCTTGCGGGTGATCCGGACTTCTTCGGTGGCCCCGCCGAGTTCGTCGAGCTGGGCGGTCAGCTGCGTGATCTGTTCCCGCGTCGTCTCGGCCTGCGCGGTGATCTCGCGTTCCCGCTCCTTCAGCCGTGCCAGCACCGCGCCGAGCGTCAGCTCACCGCCGGTCATGCGGTGCGCCAGGCGGGCATGGTCACCGCGGTCAGCCGGCGCAGTATCACCGCGGTCATCGCCCAGTACACCCGCGACTCCGAACTGCTGGGCAGATGCTCGTAGTCGCGCACCTGCCTGCGGTGCAATATCAAGATCCCGTAGGCGCGTTCCACGACCACCGCTTGGCCTGGGGAACGAACCCGGCCTGCGCGGGGTTGCGCTCCACGACCTCCACCTCGATGCCCACGTCTCCCCGTGCGCGACGACGGCGTCCTTGAAGCCCTGATCGACCATGGCCTTCTCCACGGCGTCGGTCTCGCGGGGCGACCTTGTCCAGCAGCGCGATCCCGACGGCATTCTCGTGCGCCGACGCGGCCGCCACCACCACCGCGATCACCAACCCCAGAATGTCAACGGCCAGGCCCCGCTTGCGGCCCCGTTCATCTTTTGCCGCATCACGCCCCGTCGACTCAGCGGGCACCCCGGCCGCCGCGTGCACGCTCTGGGTGTCGAGCGCCACCAGGCTCGGGTCCGCCTTCCGACGCGCCATTTCCCGCACGTGCCAGCGCAGCAGGTCGTGAATGGTCTGATCGATGCCGTCGTCACGCCAGGTGTAAAAGTAGTACTTCACCGCGCCGGGCGGCGGAAAGTCATGTGGGAGCAGATCCCACTGGCAACCGGTCCGACCCTGATGGCCGCTGACCGAGGGATGTGCGGCCTTCCACGCGGCGATCTCAGGCTCGACCAGCGCCCGCTGCTCGTCGCTCACGTCGGTCTCGTAGGACTTGCGCTCGCTCACGGTGCCCAGGCCAACATGCCCATGGCCGCCGACTCTCGCAGATGCAGCGCGCGAGCCAGTGCCCCCGCTGTTCTTCGGCAGGGAACCGGCTTGCCGTCCTGCGACGCTTCCCGCCCGGTCGTGTGCCGCAGCCCCGACCGGGTGGGAAGGTGGGCCACCGGGGTGGTGCCGGTCAGGCGACCGGGCTGAACGTCCACAGCAGGTTGGTGCTCTGCTGCCACGTCCACTGCTTGGTCACGGACCCTGAGGCGACTCTTCCGCCGCTGTCGATGACCAGTCCCGTGCTGCGGTTTGCGATCGAGTACTGGCCCTGGCCGCGGTGGGTGATCCGCCACTGCTGCGTGTCGCTGCCGTCCCAGGCCTTCTGCCGGGCAGGGTCGCCGTTGGTGGTGGAGCCCCAGCCGTCGGCGACCATGCCGTTGGTGCGGTTGACGAACCTGTAGTAGCCGTTGCCGAGTTCGACTGCCTGCCACTGGAGATTGGAGTTGTCTATCGGCTGCCACTGCTTCAGGTTCGAGCCGCTGGCAACATTGCCGCCGCTGTCCAGCGCCAAGCGGCTGGTGACATTGGTCAGGCGGAAGTACTTGTCGGGCCTGAACGTCACCGTCAGTGATCTGATCGCGTCATTGTTGCCGGTCGCCACAAGGTCGGGGGTGTTCGAGGTGAACGTCCAGGCGGTACCGGTGAAGTTGTCACCGGAGTAGCCCGTCACCTGGTAGCCGTCGGGTACCAGGACGGAGGAGGCCATGGCGGGCCCCAGGCCGGCGGCGGACAGCTGGGAGGAGGTGTAGCTGCCCAGCGGCAGAACGGCGCCGGTGCCTTGGTAGTTGACGTTCTGGAACACCGCCGCGGAGACCCTGATGGGCATGCCCTGGACCTCGACGCACACCACGGAGACGTTGGCGTCCGGCGCGGTGGCCGGCACGGTGACGTTGATCGTGCCGCCGCTGACGGTGTACGAAAGCGAGGCCGAGGGGTTGTTCAGCAGATAGACGCGGCGGATCGTGTTGTCCAGCGCCGGGATCGGGAGCCGGCCGTTCGTGGGCCAGGTGAAGACGTGGGCGAAGAGCTTGCCGTTCTTCTTGGTGACCTTCCCCCAGGAGGGTTCGGTGGCGAACGGGCTGCCGCTGGTCCCGTGGATGCTGTCGCTGTACGTCGACATCCATGAGGCCAGGCCTTTGAGGACGCTCTCAGTTCCGGGGGTGACCAGGCCTTCGCCCGTGGGGCCGATGTTCAACAGATAGTTGCCGTCCCGGGAGACCACCGTGACGAGTTCCCGGACGAGGTCCTTCAAGGGTCTGTAGCGGGTCTCGTAGGCCGCGTTGTAACCCCAGGAACCGTTCATGGTGGCGCACTTCTCCCACTGCCGGTCCATCGGCTCGGCGGGTACCCCGAACTCCGCGACCGCGTAGTCACCGAGACCGAGGTCCCGCTTGACCCGCTCGTTGACGATGAGGCCGGGCTTGCGGGCGATCAGCCAGTTGTAGAGGCCGACGCCGTCCGATTTCAGCCACCAGTCCTCCAGGGTGGGGCTGGCAGGCTCACCGGACCAGTCGCCGTCGAACCACAGCAGCGCCGGGTCGTAGCGGTCCAGCAGTTCCTGGAGTTGCGACTTCATGTCGGCGATGTAGGCGGTGCGGGCGGCCTGCGAGGACATCGTGGTGAGACCGCCCTCGTGACGCTCGGTCTGTGAAGGATGGTTCCAGTCGAGGATCGAGTAGTACAGGCAGAACTTGATCCCACGGCTCTCGCACTCCCTCTTGAGGTCCCCGAGCAGGTCGGCCTGCATGCCGCTGTAGTCGTGCAGGTTGTACAGCTTGGTGCCGGTCGTGTCGGTGAAGCTCGCCACGTCGGAGTCCCACATCGCGAAGCCCTCGTGGTGCTTGGCGGTGATCACGAGGTACTTCATACCGGCGTTCTTGGCCAGTTCGGCGATGGCGGCGGCGTTGAACTGGGTCGGATTGAACTTCTGGCTGACCTGGGTCTGGTAGTTCGCCTTGCTCCACCGCTGCTGGGCGAACGCCCACTCGCCCTGGCCGAGCTGCGAGTAGGACCCGAAGTGAATGAACATCCCGAACCGGGCCTGGTACCACCAGTCCATCTTCGCGGGGACGGAATACGCCTCGGCGGTGGAGGGCCACAGGACCTGAGGCAGCCCGAAGGCCGCCGCTCCCCCGGCAAGGGTGGCGGCCTTCATCAGAGAGCGTCTGCTGAGGGATGCGGAGGACATGGTGCGGCTCCATGTGTTGGGGGAAGGAGGGCATGGCGCTAGGAGCGGAACACCGGCATGGCGGCCGTGTTCCGCTTCACTCTCTAGAAGACATCGGATGGATTTATAGGGGAACCGCGAGGGTCGTGTCTACAGTTGAGGCGATACCAGCCCAAGCCGAGAGAGAGAAAGGGGATGTTTCAGGCGGTAGGTGGGACCTGAAAGGTCACCCATCCGGTGAGTGGAGCGCTATACATCGGATCTGTAGTGCCGCTATTGCGCCTACCTATTGATCTTGGTCGTGGCTTGCTGCTCGGCGGCGGGAAGCCGGAGGGCATGGCCCGCCACCTGACTGGCCGCAGCAGCCGGGCCGCGTCGATGACGTCGGCCCGCAGAACGCGGCCGGGTGCGCACGGCTGTGCCGTCTGGTCTCGCCGTCCCGGAGCCGCTTGACGTTGCCGTGGGGTCGGCGGAGGACCACGCCGCCGAACTGCACCGCGCGAGCATCGGGCACCTGCTCGGCTTCGAGACCGAGGTCCCGCATCCGGCGCGTGGTTCGGTGCGGCCGGAAAGTCTTCGCCTTCCGGCCGCACCGCCACCATCCACTGATCGATGGCGGCTCCGCTCGTCGCGGTACGGCGTCGGGCGGCCCGGAGAACAAGACCAAGGTGCTCGAACTCGATGAACGCGTACGCGTCTACCGGATCGAGCCCGCCCTCGTGGACGGCCTCACACGGGCCTTCGCCTTGGCCGACGCCCGCCGAGACCTCCGGCGCCAGGAACCTGCCAGCGGGTGAACACGTGGCAGCCGGGCTGGGCTGGGCTGCGAGGGCGTGGCACAGTGGCGGCACGAAGGCGTGCGGCCGGCCCCGGGGGTGTTGCTGCCCGCTCCACCCCGGGGCGGCCTGTCATCAGCTCCTTCTGTCTGGCCCGGTCATCCGCGAGGGTGGCCGGGCCAGTTGCTGGTCACGGTGACGATGAGCGAGCCGATCTGTACCGCCAGGGCGACCAGGGGCTCGATGCGGCCGACTGTCTTGAGAGCGTCGGCCAGGCGCCGCCGCGGGCGGGGCTTCTCAGGCTCCTCCTCGCGGGGGCCGTGCGCGTCGTGCACAGTTCTCCTTCCTTCAGAGTGACCACGGCCCGAAGCCGTTCTGCCCCGAGACGGATCTGCAGAGGGGGCAACCGGCTTCAGGCTTGGGTGCGGAAAGCCAGTACACGGGCTGCGTATTGATCCTTCCAACGCATGAACAGACTGCGGGAAGAATGCCGAACAATGCGCTGACCTGCACCCGCAACATCGACTTCATCGAACGGACCGCATCGCGGCAGTAGTTCCGGAACAATCAGCGGTCTGTGAACAATGGGGGGGCGCATTCGTGGCGGGCCGCAGACTCAAGGACTTACCGGACGACGGATCGGCCCGCACCCAGCTTGCGCAGCGCCTGCGTGCGCTGAAGGACCAGGCCGGGGATCCCACCTATGTGGAGATCAGCAAACGCACCGGCTATTCGCGTACGGCTTTGTCCGGACTGTTCAACGGCCAGGTGCCCAGCCGTGAGCTCCTTCAGGACGTCGTGCAATGGCTGGGAGGAAACCCGCGGGAGTGGCTGGGGTTGCTCGATCAGGCCCAGCGTGAGGAGGAGCCCCGGCAGGAGTTCGCGCCGGGCCTCGCGGAGGAACTCCAGCATGCCCGCGAGGAGATCGCCGCCCTCAAACTCATGATCGCCAATCCGGACGATGCCGGGCACTGGGCGGACCGCAAACTGAACGCCGCGACCGACCGGGCCCGGAGTGCGGCGGACATGGAACGGAACGCCTCGGAGCTCCTCACCCAGGTGCAGACCGAAATGCGCCGCCTGAAGGACATGCGCACCGACATCGAACGGCACTGCGACGAGATAATCCGCAACGCGATGACGCAGGCCACCCTCAGCGAGGAGCATGCAAGGGTGGCGGCCACCGCGACGATCCGAGACGCGGAGGACACGGCCGCCCACATTGTCGAAAGGGCTCGGGCACAGGCGGAACGCATCAGCGCCGACGCCCAGACCTACGCTTCCAGCCTGCACGGGCGAGCTGGCGAGCAGGTCGACGCGCTGCTGCGGGAGGCGGATGTAGTGGCCGCCGACGCACGGCGCGAAGCCGACCGGCTCAAGGCGCGCGCACGTATCGAGATCCAGCGGATGGTCCGCGACACCCAGGACACTCTCCGGCGTGCGGGAGAACCCGAAGCCAATCAGTTGCTCGAGCAGCTCTTGATGGACTTCGCCATCGGCGACATCCACCCTGACGACGGCCCAGCCGGACGCCACCGCCGCACGGCGCTCCCCGCCTCGACCACGCGCCGCGAACTCACTGCTTGAGCGTGGGATCGTTCGAATCGGGGCGCACCGAGGGCCCGCGCCGAGTTCGGCACGGACCCACCCGAGCCTACTGTTCCCGATCTTGGCCGCCGTCGCCGCGCCGTCGAACGCAACTGGCCGACTCAACCGCCTGGTTGGGGGAGCGGCGTGGCACCCCAGCGTCTGGCCCTCACCGCAGCCGACCGTACGTCGACCGCGGCGCCTTCCCCGACCTCCTGCGCCATGGACCCCTCGGCCGATTACTGGCCGGAGAGGTGTTCGGCCGGGCTCTGCTCGGTGCTCGCGCCCAGGGCTAGCGACGAACGCGCACGACGATTTTCGCGCCCTCGCGGACGCCGACGGCGGCCAGCGCGGCGGCCAGCGTGGTCGAGCCGCCCATCACAAAAGCGAGTGCGGCTGCTGAAAGCGTGAGAGCGGAGACGATGTACGGACCCATGCCAAGGCGGTGCTCGGGGGATGGACTTCTCCTCGGTTCCCCGCTGTGTCAAGGTTGGTCACCTTGCTGGGCTCCTTCTCCTGATGCCGGAACGATGGGCCTGGCGACTTGGCGGGGGAGCGTGGCTGTTGCTTGTCGGCTGGCCGTGCTTCTCCGCCCCTTCCAGTTCCCTGGGTGACATCAAGGTATGGGGCTGAACTCGCCCGCGTCCCAGGCCAGTTGCCCGGCGAGACGGTGCAGGACACGATCGAAAGGGACCCGGGGGAACGACTTCCCGAAGTTGGGTTACCTTCTTGTTCAAGGTGTGCCCGCGTGCAGGTTCACGCGGAAAAGCGCAGGTCACGCCACTTACGTTCCTGTCGGAGGCCAGGTCACGGGAGGCGGCATACTCCCGTGGTGGAGTGACCGGACTCACACAGCGTGGACTGATGTGCTTGCCGCCCGTGCGACACGCACGGCTGAGCGCGAAGCGCAGGCTGAGGGCGCATTGAACCGGCTCCCTTCCCGCAGGGGAAAGATTCCGCTGGTGGAGGAGGTAACCGACCGCGCCGTCCTGGGCATTCACGAAGCCATCCCCTGCCTCCCGGCAGCGCGGAAGGGCTTTCGGCTGAACTGCCCACCTACGTCGCCCGCGGCAAAGAGAGCCGTGACATCCCCGAAATGCATAGTGCCTGTTCCACCGGGCCCGGTCTACCTGCCAGCGGCCAGCAGAAGCCGACCTACCGACCCGAGATGGTGTCCGCCCACGGGCCAAGATCAAGATCTACAGCTGGTACTAGGTTCACCATGAGATCGGGTACAGGTTTCATGGCACCGTCCTCCTGCGGTGCCCTAGCGTCGTGCCATGACGATTCCAGCTGGACTGAGACGCACGGTCCTCCGGGCGCAGCGGGACACCGGCTTTCTTGCCGCTGGTGTGCTGCCGCACCTGGCGCTGGTGCCCGTGTGGGCCTGGGCGGTGGCGACTACCGCCAGGACGGGGAACTGGCTCCTTACGGTTTCCATGTCGGCCGCCCTGGTCCTGCTCGGCACCCCGGTGCTGACGGCCGTTCAGCGGGCTCGCTACCGGGTGCTCATCGGTGTGGACGTCCCCCGGCTCACCCCCGCCGCGCCGGAGAAATGGACGTGGGCCTCGGCCGCCCGGTGGCTCGCGGCGACGCGGCCTTGGCGCAAGGTCGGCTACCACCTCCTGCTGGGCCCGCTGCTCGCGCTGCTGGAGCTGCTGGTGCTCGCGCTGGCGGCGGCGGGCCTGGCGGGCGTCATCGCCTACGCCTGGGCATGGGCGCTGCCAACCGGAATCCGCCAGGACTGGTTCGGCTACCTGACCCAGCTGCCGGTTTACACAGCGGCTGGACTCCTCCTCCTGTGCGCCCTGCCCTGGACCGCGCGGGCAGTAGCCCGGGCCGAGACGCGGCTGGCGTTGGGCCTGCTCGGGCCCGGCCGGGCGCAGCGGCTCCAGGAGCGGGTCGATCAGCTGGCCGTGAGCCGGACCGACTTGATCGAGGCCGTCGACGCGGAGCGCCGCCGGATCGAGCGCGACCTGCACGACGGCACCCAGCAGCGGTTGGTGTCTCTCGCGGTCAACCTGGGTCTGGCCATTGCCACCCGCCCGGACCTGCCGGGTGACACCCGCGAGGTGATCGCGAGAGCGCACCTGGAGGCGAAGCACGCGATCGCCGAACTCAATGACCTGGTGCGGGGGCTGCACCCGGCCGTGCTCGAAGACCGAGGTCTGGACGCGGCGTTGTCCGGGCTGGCTGCGCGCACGCCCCTGCCGGTGCGGCTGCGGGTCAATCTGGAGGAGCGGGTGGCGCCCAGCGTGGAGTCGGTCGCGTACTTCGTGATCTCGGAGGCGCTGACCAATGCGACGAAGCACGCCAACGCGATGCGTGCAGAGGTGATAGTCCGTCAGGTCGGCGAGGTGCTGCGAGTGCGCGTTACCGACGACGGGCTGGGCGGTGCCGACGCCGCCGCCGGCACGGGGCTGGTCGGGCTGGCCAAGCGGGTCGGCTCCCTCGACGGGGCCTTCCACGTCAGCAGTCCCGTTGGGGGGCCCACCACCATCACTGCGGAGCTGCCGTGCGCGCGGTGATCGCCGAGGATTCGGTGTTGTTGCGGGTCGGTGATCAAGGTGCTGGAGATGGGCGGGTTCCAGGTCGCCGCGGAAGTGGGCGACGCGGAGGGGCTGTTGGCGGCAGTGGCGGAGCACCGGCCCGAACTCGCCTTGATCGACGTCCGGATGCCGCCCGGCCTCACCGACGAGGGGGTGCGGGCGGCGATGGAGATCCGTCGGCGCCGGCCGGGGACGGCGGTGGTGCTGCTTTCGCAGTACGTGGAGGAGCGGTACGCGGCTGACCTGCTGTCTGCGAACACCAGCGGTGTGGGCACCTGCTCAAGCAGCGGGTTGCCGATGTCGCCGACTTCGTGGCGGCGGTCCGGCGAGTGGCGGACGGGGGCACGGCCCTGGACCCGCAGGTCGTCGCCCAGTTGTTGCTGCTGCTGCGCGACAGCGACCCGCTCGTGCGGCTGACCCCCCGCGAACGGGAGGTACTCCGCCTGATGGCCGTGGGGCGCTCCAATGCCGGCATCGCGCAGGCGCTGGTGGTCAGCGAGAGCGCCGTGGCGAAGCACATCAACAACATCTTCGCCAAGCTTGACCTGCCCGTGGTCGACGCGGACCACCGCCGCGTCCTGGCCGTGCTGCGGTTCCTCGGAGCGTCCCGGGCCTGACCTTCCCATCCGTGACCATCCGAGCGGCCTGTGGCGGGCCGGTGATGTCCTGTTGTGCATACGGGAACTCGACATCGTGGTGGTGGCCGACCTCGAACGCGGTGAAGTGCGCTGGTTCTGGGGGCGGGAGAGCTGTCCGGGCCCCACCAGCCCTCGGCGTTGCCCGACGGGCGGATTCTGATCTTCGATAACGGTGTCACCCGACAGCGCAGCCGTCTGGTCGTCGTGGACCCCCGGACGGATCAGACGGTGTGGACCTGGTCGGCCCAGCCACCCGAGTCGTTCCACTGCCCGCCGGCCGGCGGCTGTGAACGGCTGCCCAGCGGCAATCTGCTGGTCACCAACTCCACGGCGGGTGCGGCCTTCGAACTGGCCCCTGACTGCGAGGTCGTATGGCAGCTGGAGCCTCCTGCCGCGATGTACAGGCCCGAGCGGCGGCGCGTCTCGATCTACCGCATGTCGGCCGTGCCGCCCAATGTCTTGGCGAGATTGCGTGCCCATCGTTCCCGGCGGACATCCGTTCCTGACCGTCGCCCTGCCGCCCCGCTACGCCGCCCGCCTCTTCGACGCCCAAGAGGCCGGCGCCACCGACCAGCAGCTCCAGGAGATCGCTGCTGAAGCGCTCCCCAAGCGGGCCTGGCAGAAGCTGTCCGCCGGAGCCGGAGCCAAAGGACACCGCTTCTACGACTGGGCCCACATCGACCTGCCCAGCATCGCGCCAGGCCACCGCCACCTGCTGATCCGCCGCAACCGCACCACCGGCGAACTCGCCTACTACCGCTGCTACTCACCCGAGCCGGTACCTCTGACGGTGCTGGTGCGGGTCGCGGGATCCAGGTGGAGGGTCGAGGAGACATTCCAGTCGGGAAAGGGTCTGGCCGGACTGGACGAGCACCAGCTCCGCCGCTACAGGTCCTGGTCCCGCTGGGTCACCCTCGCCATGCTCGCCCACGCCTTCCTGGCCGTCGTCCGCGCGGACGAGCACCGTCTCCGCCCCAGCCCCGACGACCTGATCCCGTCGACCTGCAACGAAATCCAGAGACTCTTCATCACCCTGGTTGGCCGGGCCTGTTCACGAGGCAGACCAGTGGCTCCGCTGGTCTGACGCGGTAGGTGTCAGTGGACATCGCCGCCGCGGCCACCGGCCCGCTGTGGATGCAGTTGTATTGGCTCAAGCGCCGTGACTTGATCCGCCGGGCCGAGGCCGCCGGTTTCCGCGCGCTGGGTCCTCACCGTCGACGCGCCCAGGGTGGCGTTCCGTCCGCGGGACGCCGCCAACGGGTTCGCGGTGCCCCGGGCATCCGGGCGGTCAACGTGGCGCACGACGTGATGGCCGCCTCGCACGGCAGCCGGGACGGGGAGCCGGCCATCGCCCGGCAATCCAAGGAGCAGTTCGACGCCTCGATCACCCGGGAGGATCTCGCCTGGCTGCGCGAAGTGACCTCCCTGCCCCTGGTACTCAAGGGCGTGCTCAACCGCCTTCGGCCTGCACCGCGTGGTAAGCGGCGGGGCCGAAGGCGCCTTGTCGTACGGTCGTTGGGAGCGCGGCGTCAGCCGACCTGTCCGGTCGGCCGCATGGTGATGTGGTTGATGTCCACGCCCGCGGGCTGATTGACGGCGAAGACGATCGTGTCCGCGACCTGCTCGGCGGTCATCACCGGCGCCGCCTCGCGGGTGCCGCCGCGCTCGTCCCAGAACGGGGTGTCCACCACCCCGGGGGCGACGACCGTCACGCCGACCCCGTCCTTGCCGACCAGCAGCCGGGTGTTCTCGGCCAGTGCGTGCGTGGCCCACTTGGTGACCGAGTACAGGTTGCCAGGCGTGTTGCGCACCCCGGCGACCGAACCGATGATCACGATCCGGCCCTTGGACTCCCGCAGGTGTGGCAGGGTCTCCCGCACCAGCAGGGCCGGGCCCAGGACGTTGGTGAGGACCATGGCGCGCATGTCCTCGGGGGCGTGGCTCTCCAGGTTGCCGGGCAGTGAGAAACCGGCATTGGCGATGACGTTGTCCAGTCGGCCCCACGCCTCCATCACGCGGCGCACGGCGGAGGCGACGTCGTGCGCGTCGCTGGTGTCGCCGGTGATCGTCAGCAGCCGCTCGCCCGCTGCGGCCGAAGCAGCGAAGGCGGCCAGCTTGTCGGCGTCACGTCCGGTGACGGCCACGCGGTGGCCCTGCTTGAGCAGGGCGCGGGCGGTGGCGGCGCCGATTCCGGTCGAGCCACCGGTGATCAGCGTGACGGGTTCCATGGGACGGCCTCCTCAGCGATGTGGTCATCGGGACTCCGCCAGGGCCCCGGATGTCGATGAACACGAGGTGGCGCGTGGGGTCGACCGACTCCAGGTCGGCGGTTCCCGGAAACGCCTGCACTATACCCAGCGATCTTCCCGCTCAGCCGACGCCATCGCTGACCGGCCATGATGCCGCACGAATGGGGCCGAACCCGCGCTGCTGGCCCCCCTGTTGGGACCTGCGCGGCGCGCAGGTCCCAGGCTGCGCACACGCTGTCGGTGTCAGCGGTGGCTGTGATCATGGCTTGCGTGTTCTTCGCGGCGTTTCGAGGTGTTGTGCACTCATCTGGTCCGTGTCGTGGTGGAGTTGGTCGAGCGGACGGTGGCTGGAGTGGTCAGACCGGTCGCGCTGGTCGGGGGCAGGCACGGTCAGCCACGCGCGGGATGCCAGCCGGTGCCGCTGGGGCGCGGCCGACGAGGGCGCGCTGCCCGGCGATTACCGCGAGATCCTGGCGATCGTGCGGGAGGCCGAGGGCCCGGTGCAGGTCAGGGCGGTCGAGGAGCGGCTGGGGCTGGACGCCTCGGTGCGCGGCAAGCTGGAACCTTTGCGGGTGAAGATGACCAAGCTCGCGACCGCGGCTGGCTGCACAAGCGGGGCGACGGGCGGTTCACGGCACGTCCGTAGTCGCGCGGCGTGCCCGTAACTGGTCGACTCCCGGCGGCAGTTGAGTTGGTGTGAAGAGAAACAACGGTCTCGCCGAGGGCCCTGACGGGCTTGTCTACACCGCCTGCCTGCCGCTGTCGAGCGCGACCCTGAGCTATCTCGCCGGCCTGATACGCGGCCACCTCAAGAAGATCGGCTCCCGGTGGCGGGCCCGCCACGCCGGAAAGATCGCCGTCATCGTGCTGGCGGTGCTGCGCTGTGACCAGCGGCCCGGCGATCTGGCCGGCGGGAACAGGGTGCACCGCACCTACTTCAACTGGTCTGCCAGGCCGCCCGACTGTCCGCCGGAGCCGGGGCGGCGCGCCCAACGGCAGACCAGCGCGAAAGCGCCCCCGCAGAGTGGACAGCTCATGCGATCAGGTGGTTTAGCGCAGGAAAGGACTTGTACTGCGACAGTCGCCTGTTTCCTGGCGGCGAGGCGTGGAGGTGGTCACAACGGGGAGCGGGTACTGCGACATTCTGCTGCTGCGTGTCGGCTGTCCTCGCGCTCGGTGAACACCGACCAGTGTCAGGAGCGCACAATGCCACCTTCTGGGATTGACCTTGCTGCTTTTCCGTGTCTGGAGGCGGACTTGGACAGGGTCCGTGACGCTCTGGGACCGGTGCGTATCCAGGGCAGGCCCGAACTCGACGCGCTCACACAGGAAGGGCCCGGTACGTCCCGTGGCCTGGTCCGTCCCACTCTCGCTCTGCTCTCGTACTACGCTCTCACGGACCCTTCGGTGCCGGCCGATGACCGGGCAGTGCGCGCCGCCGCGGCCGTCGAGCTGCTGCATCTGGGCGCGCTCTACCACGATGACGTCGTGGACCACGCTCACGAGCGCCGGGGCCGCCCCAGCGCCAACGCGGTATGGGGGGAACACCTCGCCATCCTCGCCGGGGACTGCGTGATGCTCACCGGCCTGAACATGCTGGCGCAGCTTGGTCAGCGCGAAGTCATCGAGGGGACCATGGCGAATGAACGCATGTGCGCCGGCATGGTGATGGAGGCGGCCGACCTGTATGCGGTCTCGCGTAGCGAACAGGCCTACCTCGACGCGATCGCCGGCAAGACGGCGCAGCTGTTCGCCCTGGCCTGCCGGCTGGGGGCGATGCAGGCGAACGGGGTCCGTGGTCGGCAGGATGACTGGGAGGAGGCGCTGTCCGGGTTCGGTTGGCAGTTCGGGTACGCCTATCAGTTGCGCGACGACATTCTCGATCTGACGTCCACAGTCGAGGAGCTGGGCAAGCCCGTCAACACGGATCTGTCCGAGGGTGTCTACACCCTGCCTGTGATCCGTGCGGTTTCCCGCGACCGCGACCTCGGCCGCCTTTTGGGCAAGGAGATGACACAGGAGGAAGCCGCACGTGCCCGAGACCTCGTTGTCGCCTCCGGGGCCGTGCAGGAGGCGCAGACGGTGGCCGACGCACGCATGACCGAGGCCGCTGATCAGCTTTCCCACCTTACCGATCGCTCTTATGCGCTCGATGGTCTGACGGCCTACGCTCGGGCCGTACTCGACCGGCCCACTGCTTCCCGTCCCGCGGTTATCCCCCACCAGGTCCGGCAGGCCCCTCAGCCCCAGAGCAGCGCGCACGCCGAGCAGGTCACGAGGTGGCTGAAGGGCTGGCTCGTAGAGACCGGCATCGCCGCCACCCCAGCCGAGGCCGACCATCACCGGCTGTCGGGCGCTCTGTCGATGATTGAGCGGACCCTTCCTCGGGTGGCGGATGAGGTTGGCAACGCCGACGGCAATGACGATGACCTCTTCGAAAGGAGGCAGACCAGCGCAGCGTTGGGCTTGCTGTTCGGTGTGTGGGACGACCTGTTCGAGGATCCGCAGCTGACGGACCCGCGCGCTGTTAGCGCGCTGAGGGAAGGACTGGTGGCGACATTGCGCCAGTGCCCGGGCGCACCATGGACGCACGGTGCCATCCCGACGTCCTGGGCGCAGTTGTGGCCGCGCCTGTGTAAAGGCAGGACAGCGCGATGGCAGGAGGCCTTGCTCGACAACATTGAGGAATGGCTCCACGCCTGCGAGCGTGAGGCGCGCCACCGCATCGGCGGCTACATCCCCTCACCAGCGGACTGGCTGCCGTTGCGGAGGTCGACTGGTGGATTCGAGGTCGGCATGGCGTGCTCGGAGATCGTGCAGGACCGGGAGATGCCGCCGGCGGTGCGCAGCCACCGTATGGTCCGACGTCTTGAGGATCTTGGCTTCTTCGTCGTTTTCGCTGAGAACGACCTGGCGGGCGTGGACCAGGACGAGGCTGACCAGGTCCCCTACAACCTGGTCAGGGCGATCCGTCAGGAGATGGGGTGCAGCCGCGCGGAAGCCATCGAGCGGGTGGAGCGCCAAGTGGCGGAGAAGCGTGCCCAGTTCAACGCGGTCTACAGGTACGTGCCCGTGCTCTTCCGCACGTTGCCCGGTCTCTCCGGTCAGGGTGACCGGTATGCGGCGATCTACGATATGTTGAAACTGTTCTTCGATCTGCGGCAGGACGAGTCCGACAGGTACCAGCCGAAGACCACGGCCGCGGGACCGGACCTGGAGCGTCTGCGTCGTGAGATCAGCCGGCCTGCCGCCCCGGCCCCGTCTACGCGGTAGTCCCGGGGGCTGGAGAAACACGGTGTCCCTGTGCGGGCTGGTGCACAGGGACACCGCCCTCATCGATTCGCCGCCTTACCGAACGCCATCGGGTCGGCATCCGCCTGCCGGCCAATCCGCGCAGCGGCTGTCAGCGCGGACCGGGTACGCCGGTGGAAGGCAAGCAGGCCAATGAGGGCCCCGGCGGTGAACCAGGCCAGCTGGACGGCGAAGTCCACGGCGGGCACGGTGGTGGAGAAGCCTGCGGCTGTCGCAGCCTGCATGGCACCGTATGAGGGCAGCCAGCGCACCATGCCGCTGTCCGCTCCGCTGGCGAGGGGATTCTGCAAGCCCAGGTCCACGACACTGATCATCACAATGGCGAACATGCCCTCCACCTCGCGGTGCAGGAGCGTGCCGAGGGCGACGCCCAGCGCGCCGTAGGTCATCGCCGTGCCAAACAGCGCCGCGCCGAGCAGCACGGGCTGCCGGGGCGACCAGAAGCAGCAGATGACCGCGGTGGCGTACGAACAGACGGCCACCGACGCAATGACCAGGCAGGCGACCTTCGCCAGCCCCAGCGGAACCCGGGGAAACCCGGCCATGGACAGACGGCGGTCGAATGCCCCATTGCTGAAGGTCGCCGCGAACATCATGAATCCGATGATCAGCGTGACCCCGTTCAGCGCCCCGGTAATCTGGGTGATCTTGTCACCGCCGGCGGTCAACACGTGACCGGTGCTGTGCAGCCGGAACTGCACCGGCTCCTTGGCGACAGCCCAGCCCGTCATGGTGACCCACACAGGGAGAAACACCGCCACGAGCAGCATGGCGAACCGGTTCCTGGCGTGCTCCACCAGGCCATAACGCGTGGCGATCTTGAACAGCCGCACCCCTCGCCTCATCGCACCTCCTCCTGCCGTCGATGCAGCACACCGTCCCGCAACCGCCACACCTGATCGAGACGATCGGTGTCGTAGGCCAGATGCGAGACGACGAGAACCGATCGGCCGGCCGCACGCAGGTCCCCGACCAGATCCCAAAAACGCAGGTACGTCTCCCAGTCGAACCCCTGGTACGGCTCATCCAGCAGCAGCACCTGCGGGTCGTGCATCACCGCGAGCGTCAGATTCAGCTTCTGCCGCGTGCCGCCACTGAGGGTTCCCACCAGGGCCCCGGCGTACTGGGCGAAACCCAGGATCGCCATGACCTCCTCCGCCCGCCGCAGATCCGGAACGTCATAAGCCGCAGCGAAGAGCTCTAGATGCTGACGCACCGTGAACACGTCGTTGAGCACCACCTGCTGAGGGCAGTACCCGAACCGCCCACCGTGCCGGACCACGCCCCGGTCCGGCCGGAGCTCCCCCGAAAGGATCTTCAACAGCGTCGACTTACCCGCCCCGTTCTCGCCGACAATGCCCACCACCGACCCCGCGGGCAGCGCGACATCGACACCGCGCAATACCCGCCGAACACCGTAGGAATGATGGACTCCCTCTGCCTCCATCAACGCGACCTCTCCCTCCCCCTCCGAGGTAGGCCATATGGATGCCCCACAGCTGCCAACGAACCAAGGGCCGCATGGAAACGCCACAGCACAGGCGTGAACCGTTCCGGGTTGGCCGGAGACTCTGGATCCAGGTGTTCGGCGAGCGTGAACGATGTGTATTGGGCGAGTTCAACCAGTCGTTGCAACACCGGGCTGTTGCAGCGAGCGTAGCTGCTCTTCGAAGACCTCGGCGGGTGTCCGCCAGCCGAGGGTCTTGCGGGGCCGGTTGTTGATCGCCATGGCTACGGCTTCGAGGTCCGTGGAGGACCACCGGGACAGATCGGTGCCCTTCGGGAAGTACTGACGCAGCAGCCCGTTCGTGTTCTCGTTCGTCGGTCGTTGCCAGGGCGAGTGGGGATCGGCGAAGAACACCTTCGTCCCGGTATCGATGGCGAACTGGGCGTGGCCGGAGAGTTCCTTCCCGCGGTCCCAGGTGAGGGTCTTGCGTAGCTGCCCGGGCAGCCGGGTCATCGACGTCGTGAGCGCCGCGTTCATCGCGATCGCGCCATAGCCCCCGAGTGAGGTGCCGTTCTTCACGGGCGGACTCTCGCCCCAGCCCTCGAGCCGGGGCAGGTGCACCAGGAGCATGGAGCGGCTGCTGCGCTCGACCAGCGTGCCAATCGCGGAGCGACCCGTCCCGATGATCAAATCACCTTCCCAGTGTCCGGGGACCGCGCGGTCCCCAGCCTCGGCGGGGCGTTCGCTGAGGACGACGTCCGCGGTGACATGCCCCTGCGGCTTGTTCTGCGACCGTGCACGGGGAGTCCGCAGCGCCCGGCCGGTGCGCAGGCACGTGACCAGTTCCCGCTTGAGCGCGCCACGGCCCTCGATGAACAGCGCCTGGTAGATCGCTTCGTGGCTGATGCGCATGGACTCATCATCGGGGAAGTCGGCATGGAGCCGGTGCGAGATCTGCTCCGGGCTCCATGCCGTCGCCCATCTTCTGTCCTGCCGGTGCGGCTTGTTCAGCCCTTTCCACGCGGGCGTCTTGGGCCCGATGACGATCGTGCCGTCGGGGCGGCGGACGCTGCCGGCGAGCCGGTCCTGCACGTACTCACGCAACCTGTCGTTGCCTGTGAGCTTCGCGGTCTTCGGGCGCTTGGCGGCCTGCTGTGCTTTCCACTGGGCGACCGTCGCGCGGTACTCCTGCTTGCCGCTGCGCGTGGCGGCGTTGCGGCGCAGTTCGCGAGAGATCGTTCCGGGGTCACGCCCCAGGGCGCGGGCGATCTCGCGCACGCCCTTGTTCATCGCCCTGAGGATCGCGATCTCCTCGCGCTCCTCGAACGCGAGGTACCGGCCCGTGGGCTCGGCCAACGAGATCGGAGGCATGCCGCCAGCGTGACGAAACCACCTCGCACCCACCGGCCACGACACGCCGACCGCCAACGACGCTACCGTCGTCGGCGAGGACGTGTGGAGCAACATGGCCTTCAGCTACGCCCAGATGATCGCCTACGCCTCGCGGGGCACCGAGGTCCGCACCGGCGACATCCTCGGCTCCGGAACCTGCGGCGGCGGCTGCCTGGCCGAACTGTGGGGACGCCACGGACTCGACGCCCACCCACCCCTGGCCCCGGGAGACACCGTCACCCTCAGCGTCGAGCACCTGGGCACCCAGACCTGCCGCGTGACCGAGCGTGCCGAGCGCCCCGTCGGCGATCTGCGGGCCACCTCGCACCCGCACGCCCTCGCACCCCACGGAGGCCGCCGATGACCCCCGCCCAGAGCCCGGCACCGGACACCGCAGGCGCCGCCCACGCCGTGGCCTCCGGCGTGCACGCCTGGATACAGCACGACGGCTCCTGGTGGATCAACAACGCCGGGTTCGTCATCACCGACGACCACACCGTCCTCATCGACACCTGCGCCACCGAGAACCGCACGCGGGGCCTGCTGGGCGCTGTCGGCCGGGCGGCACCGGGCACACCGATCCGCTACCTGGTCAACACCCACCTGCACGGCGACCACACCCACGGCAACAGCCTGCTGCCCCGCACCACGGTGGTCATCGCGCACGAAGCCACCCGCGAAGGCATCCTCACCGACACCATCATCGACGGCTGCCCGCCGATCTGGCAGCCCGTGCCCGACTGGGGCGCGGTCACCCGACGCGCCCCGGACCTCACCATCCGCACAGCGCTCACCCTGCACAGCGACAGCCATCCCATCGAACTCCACCACCCCGGCCATCCCGCGCACACCAGCGGCGACCTGATCGCCTGGCTCCCCGAACAACGCGTGCTGTTCGCCGGAGACCTGCTCTTCCACCGCGTCACCCCGCTGGTGTTCATGGGCTCCCTGGACGGCGCCCTGCGCTCCCTGGACTGGATCGCCTCCTTCGCACCCGAACACGTGGTACCGGGCCACGGCCCCGTCATCGACGCACACGCCCTGCCGGCGGTACTCGACCAGCACCGCGCGTACTACCGACTCGTCCACACCACCGCCCAGGCCGGCCTGCGCGACGGCCTCACACCCCTGCAAGCGGCACGCGCCTGCCACCTCGGCCCCTTCGCCGACCTGCCCGACGCGGAACGCATCGTCCTCAACCTGCACCGCGCCTACGCCGACACCACCGGCCACCCCTTCGACCTGCCCCAGGCATTCGCCGACGCGATCACCTACAACTCGGGCCCTCTCCATAGCCGGGTCTGACCGCGTCGGCCTGCCTCACGCACCCGTACACCAGGACGGACCCACGATCGCCCGCTGACCCAAGTGGAGTACCGCCCGGTCCGGCCGAACACGGTCGCCGAGTTCGTCGCCGCCACCGCCACGTCATCGACGCCGGCGGTACCGTCACCCGGTCCGCTTCGCACGCCTGCGCTACGACCTCACCCCGGAGCAGACACCGCCCCCCTGCCGAGCAGACCGCGCAGCTGGCAGCCCCAGCAGGATGGGCCCACCCGCTGCTGCGGAGTCGATCTGGCCGATCTTGGCCTCGGCGCTGGCCAGGCTGACACGGAGTCCTTCGATCTCACCGAGCCAGCCCTCCCCTTCGGCCTCGCGGATCCGATCCAGGAGGTTGTCGCGGATCTCCACCAGACGTCCGCGCTGTCCGGGGTCTGGCGGAGGAGCGAGCAGCGGACGCAGGCGTGTTCGTGGATGCAGGCGGTGCCGTGGGCGCGGGCGCATGTGCCGACGGAGAGCTTGCGGCGTTCGAAGTGGCCGAGGAAGTCGTCCCACTCGGTGTCGGTGGGGGTGCGGTATTCCTCGGCGGGGCGCAGGGTGCGGCGGCGGGTGATGAAGGCGCGGTGGGCTTCGATGGTCTCGGCGGGGTAGACGGCGTTGTAGCCCATGGTGGTGTTGATGTTGGTGTGACCAACGATGACCTGGGCGATGTGGGGTGGCAGGCCGGAGCGGATGGCGTCAGTGATGAGCACGCGTCGGAAGTCGTGCGGGGCGAAGTCCATAGGTCGGCCGGTGGTGTCGGTGAGGCCAGTGAAGGCGAGGACCTCGGCCAGGGCGCGGCGGATGAATTCGCCGGTCATGCGGGACGGTTATCCGGCGCGGTCCCACTGGAACAGCAGCAGCGGGGCGGGTGGGTTCCAGGTGCGCTCTTCGTAGTCGTAGGCGGCCAGCAGCGGGATGGCGCCGGTACGAGGGTCACGGACCCGGCGGACGATGGCGGCCAGGACGTCGGCGAGCTCGGGGCTGACCAACAGGATGCGTTCCTGGTCCGTCTTGGAGGGGGCGATCTGGAGCAGGGGGACGATCTCTCCGGTCGTGGGCAGCCGGTACTGGACCAGGGTGTGGTGGCTGGTCTCCAGCATCTCCTCGATGCGGGCGCCGGTGTGGCGTAGGAACTCCACTGCCACCCCGTCCCGGCCGCGCGGGCGGGAAACCGGGCGCGGGCCTGTTCCAACGGCCCGCCCGCGGCCTGGGGCACCCGCAGCCGCTCGCCGGGGCCAGCGGCTGCCGCGCCGGTCAGATGCCGGATACGAGCCTTCACCAGGATCCTCCGAACAGGTCGGTGAGGGCCTGGGCCCGGTATCCGGCGGCGGGCACCGCCGGCATCCGGGCCAGTCGCTCCTGGCGAACATGGTGCGCCCGTACGGCCTCGACGATCTCGTCGCGGCCAGCCGGCACGTAGATCTGGGTGGTCGTCAGGTGGGCATGGCCCAAGACCCACTGGACGTCCGTCAGCGCCAGCTTCGGATCCCGTGCCATCCGATACGCGGCTGTGTGCCGCAGATCGTGAAGCGTCCAGTTCGCCCCCAGCAGGGCGTTGGCCCGGTTCAGCATCGCCCGGGCCGAGTGGTAGGTCAGCGGGTCGAACGGCCGCCGCAGTGTCCACCACAACTTCTCGGCCGGATCCCGCGGCACTCCCGCGCGCGCCATGCCTCCTCCTGGTAGAGCCGCAGCCACACGAAGGCGTCCGGGGACGACGGCAGTTGCTGATACGTCCGTGTTCCTTTGCGGGTCACACCGAGCAGCTGATCGCCCGGCATCGGGTCACGCTGGCAGCTCGTCAGCAGTTCTTCGGCACGGGCGCCGTTGGAAACCCAGAACGCCAGCAAAGCCCGGTCCCGGTAGTACCGCAGAGCGGCGAACAGCTCGTTGAACCGGCGGTCAGGAATCCGCCGAGGCAGCCGAACCGGGACCGATGGTCGGTACCGGCCTCCGCTCGATCCCCGAGTTGCGCCGCCCGCAGCCGCCGGACGGCGGCGATCCCGCCCGGCAGGAAACGGATTGATGATGGGGCCCGAGCCCTCCTCCAAGTGGAAGGCGTAGAACGACCGCAGCACAGCCTCGCTGTGCACCCGGGTCCGAGCCGAGTACATCGCCCCCGGCGCCGCCCGGCCGGTCACTGAGTTCGGCACCCCAGCCACCCGCCGTAACGCAGGCCCGGCACCGCCGGTGCTTCGATGGCGCCAGTGCTGGGGTTCAGGGTCCCAGCCGACATGCCCGAACAGAGTGATCGTGTCCCAGACCGCAAGAGTCCACGACAAGGGTCGCCGAGGGCATTGACCCACAACTGACGTCAGTCCTGCGCGGACTCCAGCCACCGCGGAGACGTGGTCGGGAAGCGGTGTTCTTCGCCGTGCAGGCGCGGCAAGGAGGGACGCCCCCGGCATCGATGTATGAGAACGCTGGCAGCCCACGCCGGAATCGAGCGTCGATGGCCCCATAGGTGCCGCACCGACGGAAACATGTTCAACCATGTCGTGGCGACCGGTGACCATCGGCCCGCCCGATGACGAGGGCGGACGGCTGGTCCGCAAGCAGTTCGCTGGGGTGACCGCATGGATGCCCGGCGCCGCAGGTGACCAACCAGCTTGTCCCACGTGGCGCAGGGCACGTTCATGACAGGATTGCGCTGGGGAAGGTTCAGGGCAGTCATAAGGGCGCCCATGACTGCCGTGAAGGGATCACCCGTGACGTCCACTGCGCCTCCCCCCATACCCCGGGCCGCAGGATCGTTTCCGCTCATCGGCCACGCGCTGAAGATGCGCGACAACCTCGGCTTCATCGACTCGCTGCGCGAGACACGGGAACCACTCGTCGAGATCATCCTGCAACCCGGGACGCGCACGATCGTGGTCCAGGACCCGGCCCTGATCCACCAGATACTCAAGGCCCTGGGACCCAGCCTCGACAAGGGCCGGCTCTACGACAAGCTGGGCCAGCTGCTGGGCGACAGCGTCGTCACCGCCACCGGCCGCGACCACGTACGCAAACGCCGCCAGCTTCAACCCGCGTTCGCCCACACCGAGATCAGCCGGTACGTCGACATCATGCGCGCCGAGGTGACGGCCACCGTCGCCGGCTGGGAGCGCGGGCGGCCCCTCGACGTACGCGAGGCGATGGTCGGGCTCAGCCTCGACATGCTGGCCAAGACCGTGTTCGCCGGCAGCCTCGACGACGCCGTCTTCCGCCGACTGCGCAACGACCTGTCGGTGGTGATGAACGACGTCGGTGTGCGCATGATGCTGCCCGACTGGGCCGAGCGTCTGCCGCTGCCCTTCA
Source organism: Streptomyces sp. DF42 (assembly GCF_058267695.1). Classification (NCBI taxonomy): domain Bacteria; kingdom Bacillati; phylum Actinomycetota; class Actinomycetes; order Kitasatosporales; family Streptomycetaceae; genus Streptomyces; species Streptomyces sp. DF42. The sequence continues at coordinate 9,862,454 of NZ_CM177859.1, forward strand.
ACCGCCGCTTCGACCGGGCCCAGGCCGGCGTACGCGCCACCATCAACACCGCCGTCGACGAACTGCAGGCCTCCGGGCACGACACCGGGGACATGCTCTCCATGCTGCTGCGCGCCATCGACGAGGAGACCGGCGAGCCGCTGACCGGGCATCAGATCAGCTCCGAGATCTTCACCCTGGCCGTGGCGGGCACCGAGACGACCGCGTCGGTGCTGTCCTGGACGCTGTACGAGTTCGCCCGCAACCCCGGCGTCGAGGCCCGGGTCCTGGCCGAGCTGGACGAGGTACTCGGCGAACGGCCGGTCGCCTTCGACGACGTGATCCGGCTGCCATACCTGAACCGGGTGATCACCGAGACCCTGCGGCTGCACCACCCCGGCTGGCTGGTCACCCGCCGCACCACCGAGGAGACCCGGCTCGGCGAGTGGACGCTGCCCGCCGGCACCGAGCTGGCCTACTGCCAGCACGCCCTGCACCGCGACCCCGAGCGCTTCCCCGACCCGCTCACCTTCGACCCGGACCGGTGGACCGACGCCGCTCAGGAGCTGCCGCCGGGCGCATTCCTGCCCTTCGGGGACGGCAAGCACAAGTGCATGGGAGACCGTCTCGCCCTCACCGAGATGGTCACGGCGCTCGCGACGATGCTGCGGTCGGTACGGCTGGAACTTGCCGAGGGCCAGGTCATCCGCCAGGTCGCCCGGCTCACCGTACGGCCGCGCGCCCTGCGGATGACCGTCCGCCCCCGAGCCGGGGTCGGCCTCTAGCTGTGCTGGCTGGACACGTTGGTGACGCGGCTGGCTGGGGTTTGGCCGCTGGTTCCGGTGTGGGGTCGGCGGTAGTTGTGCCAGTCCAGCCAGTCGTCAAACGCTGCTTGGCGTTCGGCGCCGAGGTACGGGGCCGCTGGCAGGCCCATTCCTTGAGCAGGGTGCGGTGGAAGCGTTCGACCTTGCTGTTGGTCTGAGCCGGGTCCAGCGGGGATGGATGCCCATCAGCGTTAGCGCGGCTAAGGAAGAGGATGCTGGCCGCTGGTGCACGTCCAAGACGGCCTGGGCGCTGGTGAGCAGGGAGCGCGCGTTCTTGCACAAGGCCGCCGAGTTGCACTTGCCGCTTCACGCCTACCAGAAGACGTTCCCGTGGTCTCGTGAGCCGCACCCCGGGTGGCTTGAGGGGACCGAATGGGGCAAGGAGCACAGCGGCCGGCCAGAGAACGACCGGCTGGACGCTCAACGGTTCGATGAGCGACCACAGTTCGTCCGACACGAGCCACGGCCGCGACTGAGGCTTCCCCATGTCCTCATCAACGAGCGATCAAGCCGACAGTCACATGATCAACCCGCTTTTGTTAGAGCCAGTAAGTCCCGCTTGTGCTCCCCGGCTTGTACGATCACGGCAAGCCTGAGGCTGGGGGAGGGCCTGTGTCCGTGATTGTCGTCGTGCACGGAATCGGCAAGCAGTACCTGGGGAGCCATACGCTGCACGCCGGTATCGCCCCCGCTGTCGCCGACGGTGTGCGGCTCACCGGTCAGTTGGAGGCATCGCCCGAGGATGTCGGTGTCGCGTTCTACGGTCACTGGTTCCGCTCTCCCGGCGCGGCATCGGGCAAGGGGGAGGAAGGCGGGTCCGCGCGGGCCCTCACCGACCCACTGGAACTGGACCTGTTGAACGCTTGGTGGGCTCAGGCGGCTGCTCTCGAACCCCACCGTGTACCCGCCCTCGCCTCCAAAGGGAGCAAGGCCCCGTTCCCGCAGTCCGCGCAACGCGCCCTCGCAGCCCTGGCCCGTTCCACGTTCTTCGCTCGCGTCTCCGACCGTTTCCTTGTGGGCGCCCTGCGTCAAGTGCGCAGATATCTGACGGAGCCGGACGTGCGACAGCGGGTCCAGGAAGCGGTGGCCGCGGCCATCGGGTCCGACACCCGTGTCCTGATCGGGCATTCGCTGGGCTCCGTGATCGCGTACGAGGCCCTGTGCGCGCATCCCGAGTGGCCGGTAACGACGTTCGTCACCATCGGGTCCCCCCTGGGCATCCCCAACCTCGTCTTCGACAGGCTGGCACCGAAGCCGGTGCGGGGACGAGGGCAGTGGCCCGGAGCCGTCCAGCACTGGACCAACCTGTGTGACCGGTACGACGTGGTGGCGCTCACCAAGTCGTTGGCGCCACACTTCCCCGACGGGCCCCGGCCCGTGGACGACATCCTGATCAACAACGGCTGGCAGGCGCACGCCATCGAGCACCACCTCACCGCCGTGGAAACGGGGCGGGCCATCGCGAACGGACTCCTCGGAAGGCCCTGAGACCGTGGCACAACCGAACGGTGACGCGCCCCGACGCCTGCTCGTCGTCGGCGGCACGACACACTATGACCACCACGAACAGCTGCCGGGGGTCGAGGCCGAACTGGATGTCGTCACCGAACTCTTCCAAGACCTCGGTTACGGCCCAGCAGAGCGACTCCACGACGTGCCCACGGCCGAGTTCCGGCGAAGCCTCACCGACTGGGCAGCAGCCGAGGACCGGACCGGTGACGCCCTAGTCCTGTACTACACCGGACACGGCGAAAGCGCGGGCGACCGCCACTACCTGCTGTGCCGGGACAGCCACGCGACCCGCCTGGCCGGTACCGCGCTCGCCACCGAGGACCTTGTCCGCATCGCGACGGAGAGCGGCGTCGAGCGCCTGCTGCTCATCGTCGACACCTGTTTCGCCGCACAGGGCGGAGTGGACGCCGTCCGTGCCACCGCCGGCGAACTGGCTTCGACGCTGACCGCCACACAGGCCGCCGACCCGCACCGCCTCACGGGCTTCGCGGTGATCGCCGCCGCTCGCTCACTGGAGGAGGCGGCCTCGGACGGCGCCTTCGCACGGGCCCTGCGCGAAGCCGTTCACGACCCCGCACTCGGAGGCCACCGCCAGTCCAAGCTCTATCTGGAACAAGTGGTGGACCGGGCCAATGAGGCACTGCGCACCGCAGGCGTGCCGCAGCACGCGACATGGGGAGCGCTACCCAGCGGTGAAGGATTCCCCTTCTTCCCCAACCCGCGCTACGCCCCTGACACGCCCGAAGGCCTCGACCTGGCGGAGCAGCGCACCTGGCTCAGCGCCGAAGCGCGCCGCCGACGCGAGGAACTCCTCGTGCACTTCGCGCCACGCGGCCGCGGCACCGATGGACTGCAGGGGCAGGGCAGCGCCCTCGTCGGCTCGTACTTCACCGGGCGCCGAGCGGCGCTCCTGGAGCTCGCCAACTGGCTGGAGGGCCGCTCCGCCACGCTGGGCAGATGCGCCGTGGTGACCGGTGGCCCGGGCGTCGGAAAGTCGTCCCTCCTCGGCAGGCTCGTCCTGCTCGCGCGCCCGGAACTCCGTGCCCTGCTGGAGGATCTGAACCCCGACACCCCCCACCCGCAACGGCCCGTCGACGTCGCCATCCACGCACGCCACAAACTCCTCGAAGACATGACCGCGGCCATCGCCGACGCGGCAGGCGCCACGGCCACCGAACCGACCGCACTGTGCGCGGCGCTCGCCGACCGTGCCGAACCCCTCGTCGTCGTCATCGACGCACTCGACGAAGCAGGCACCGGCGGAACAGACCACGAACCCCATCGGATCGCGCAGTCCCTGTTGCGGCCCCTCGCCGAAGTGCCCTGCGTGAAGCTCCTCATCGGCACCCGCAGCCACGTCCTGCCCGCGTTGGGCCCGGACTTCGCCCCGCTCAACCTCAACGACAGCCGCTGGACGGCCCCCGGCGACTTGGACGCGTACGCCAAGAAGCTCCTCTTGGCCCCAGACGGCCCGGGTAGCAGCAGCCCCTACACCGAGGAGAGCGCCACTGCCCCAGCCGCCGTGATCGCTCGGCGCGCGTATGGCAACTACCTGGCAGCGCGATTGACGGCGCGGCCGCTCGCCCACCGCGCGGAGCCACTCGACACCGCCGCCGCCGACTGGGCCGACCAACTTCCCGAAATCGCCGCCGACGTCGCGGGCCGGCCCGCGGCCAGTGCGTTCCAATGGGCTCTGGACCAACAGCTGCGCCGGGACGCCGCACGCGGCCGGGCACTCCTCACGGCGCTGGCCCATGCAGAGGGCAACGGCCTGCCCGCAGGCGCCGTCTGGCCTGCGATCGCCTCTGCGGTGACCGGAGGCCCGGTGCCCCAGGCGCACATCACCTGGGTCATGGAGACCGCGGGCGCCCACATCGTCGAGGACACCGACGCCGAGGGGCGGTCGGTGTACCGGCTGTACCACGAGTCCCTGGCCGACGAACTGCGCGCCGACGCAGCCCCGGAGACACCGCGGCGCATCGCCGATGCGCTGCTCGCACTGGTGCCCGTCGACGAGACGACGGGACGCCGCGACTGGGCGGCAGCCGACCCGTACGTCCGTGACCATCTGGCCACGCACGCGGTTGCCACCGGCAGGATCGACGCACTCGTCCTCGACCCGGGCTTCCTCCTCCACGCGGAACCGACGGCCCTCACCCGCGCCGTCGACCGACTCAAGGCCCCGGCCGCCGTGGCGGCGGGCGGGGCCTTCCTACGCATCGCGCCACTCCTGTCCCAGCGGGACGGACTGCTGACCCGAGCTGAGCAACTGCGGCTGTCCGCCCTGCAGTCGGGTGCCGACGAGCTCGCCGAAGCCGTGGCCGCCCAACAGCACCGAATGCCCTGGCGGGCGCAGTGGGCGTATGACGCCTCGGCTCCCTTTCGGACCGTGGGCTCCTTCCCCTCCGAAGTGAGGGACGTGGCCACACTGCACGTGCGCGGGCAGACGGTGCTGGCGGTGCTCTCGGCGGAAGGGCTGAACCTGTGGGACTTCGCGGCAGGAGTACGGCTGCGCGACTCGCCCTTGAGCGGTGGCTCAGCTGTCCAAGGCATTGCGGCCGATCCGACGGGCACACAGCCGCTGCTTCTTGTGGAAGCGACCGGCAGGGGCACCGAGCGCTCCGAGCTCACCGTGTGGGACCTCGCACGCCGGACAGCGGTCGGGCCTCCCCTTGGCACATCGGCTGTGGCGTACGCGATCACCCGATGTGCCGGGACGGATGTGGTGGCCCTGCTGGAAGAGGACGGGACGGTCCGTGTCCTGGACGCACGAAACGGCCGCGAACTGAGCTGTTTCACTGTGCCGTTGGAGCGGACAGGGGCTATGCCGTACCCATTCGGATTCGATGCGATGCTGAGGCGCCGCAGACGAAGAGAGATGAAGGAGCTCCTGCCGCAGCGCATCTCCATCGGTGTGCGGAAGCACCTGACGGTCGCTCTGGGCTTGGTCGACCCGCATCGCGAAGCAGGGTCAGAGTTGGTTGTCCGGGACCTGGATCCGAGCGACAGCTGGCGCACGCTGCACTCATGGTCCAGAAGGGGTCTGCCCGGGAAGTTCACGACTCTTCAGGTCCTGCCCACCTGCATAGCGGCAACCATGAGGAAAAGCCGTACATCGTCGCCGCCTGACGAAAGAAGCCAGCTGCACCATGTGGCGGGGTGGGGACTCCTGTCGCGACGGCGGTTCGAGATATGGGTCGACGGCGATCCCGGACATGCCTCCGCTGTGGCAGCGGTGGGCTCCCGCATGCTGTGCGTGCGGCAGGCAGCGGGTGGCCTCGACGTGTACGACGGACGCCGGCGTCGGACACAGGTCGTTGCGCACCTCGCCGCCAGGACCAAGGTGATGACCGTCCCTCGGCCGCGCGGCGGGCATGCCCTATTGGCCGCAGGTGACGGCGACGGCACCGCACGAGTCTGGGACGTGACCGCCCTTCAGCCCACCTGGCTGGAGAGACTGCAGACGGAGGTACCTGAATACGTCGGGCGGTCGGCAGAGATGTTCGCCGAGACCTTGGCCACTCCATTGGTGGCCGCCGGTCTGAGGCTGGTGATCGAGGTGCTGCGGCGGCTGCAGGGAGCCATCGCAGAGACCGGATCCATCCCACCGACCCTCTCCCTAGGGCGACTTGATGGACAGGCGGTCCTCGTGGTCCCGGGCAGTGAGGTCAGTCCGAAGGTCATCGACGCTGCCACCGGCACCGGCGTGTACTCGGGCAAGCTGGCCATGGGTGTTGTTCCTGCCTCCGGGCCGACGGCCCTTCCACTGGTATGGCGTGGTACGCCTTCGGCCCAGCCGCCTCCTGTCGCCGTAGCCCCGGGGTACCTGTACCCGAGGCCCTTCCTGGACTGGCTGCTGCCAGCCCTGGGCCGTCGCCTGCCGCGCGGATCCCTCGGCGTCAGTGTGGTCGGTGCACGATGGCGGCTTCTCGTCCGTATCGCCCGACGGGCCAGACTGCCGTGGCCGCCGGGGACGCCGGTCACGGCCGCACGTGTGGGCCATACACCGCAAGGAGCAGCGCTTGTCCTGGCCCAGCCGGGGCGAGTGAGCGCATGGGACTTCAATGGTGACCGCCTCGGGCAGTGGCCCACCCTCCCGAGTCCGGAGAACTTGTGCCTCCTGGAAGACGGCGACCGGCTGCTGGCCGCCGTGAGCGAGAGCAACGGCAGGACGCATGTCCTGTCAATATGCGGCCCCTGGACGGAGTTGGACCTGGATGGCGGAGATGTGCTGCGGGCCGTGTCCTTGGGGAGTTGGGTGGGGCAACCGGTCCTCGGCCAGGTGACCGGGGGCGGCGAGATCACCGTCTGGGGCGTCGACTCCCGTCGCCTGCAGTGGAGTTGGAAGCACCCGGACTGCGCAACGCCCGTGGCGCTGCATCTGCTCACCTTGCACGGACGGCCGACGGTGGTGGTTGTCGGCACGGATCAGGTCCTCCGGATTGTGGACTCCGAAGCGGCTCAGACCGCTACGGAGGTACACCTGGGGGCGCCCTTCCAGGACTTGGTCCAGCTCGGTGGGGACCGTGTCGCCGTGCGCACGGCGACAGGGGTGATGTCGCTGTGGCTCGGCCCACAGGCGCCCGCCGGACCCTGCGGCCCCCGCACACCTCCGTAGAGCCGGCTCTGAGGCGGTCAGCCTCCGCGTGGTCGCCGCGGTCGGCGCCGCAGTCGGCCACGTGTTCGTACACGGCCATCAGTGCCGGATGGTCGTCGCCGAGGGCGGCTCGGAAGATCGCGGCCGCTTCCCGCAGCACGCGCTCCGCCTCGGCACCTTTGCCTTCGGCGCGCAGCACGGGGCCGAGCCGTGTGAGCGACTTGGCGCGGTAGTAGTGCGTTTCGCCATAGCGACGGCGGTAGATCTCCTCGGCCTGCTCCAGTGTCCTTCGCGCCTCCGTGATCCGTCCCTGTGCGAGCCGCAGGGAACCGATTGTTGAGACAGGCCGCGTACCTGTGCTCCTCGGCCTCGCTGCGCCTGCTGTGCAACTCCACCACCGGGCCCAGGATCTGGTCGGCCCGGTCCAGCTCGGCGCGAGCCCTGCGGAGAAGATCGCGGCGTTGCAAGGGACGAACGCTGCGGCGGGCCTGCTTCCTGTGGTGCTCGCTGCGTCGACGCAATACCTCCGCCAGGAACTTGGCGATCTGAGCCGTCTCGAAGTCCTCCGGTCCGTGGTGCGCACCGAACACCGCCAGCGCATCTCCCAGTTCCTGCTCGGCCGGCTCCAGCTGCCGGCGGTCCTGGGCGACGATTCCCCGGTCGTGCTGGAGCATGGCACGGAAGACGGTGTATTCGGGCGGCTCCTGGCTGCCCCTGCTGGGTATCCGGTTCAAGGCCCGCTCGTAGTGCAGCAGAGCCTGGGTGCGCCGGCCCGCATTGCGGTGGACGAGGCCGATCTCTTCCTCGGCAACGGCCAGGTCGAGGCTGTCCTCGCGCCAGACCTGCCTCTCACAGATCTCGATCGCGACCTGGACGGCGGCCAGCGCTTCCGGGAAGCGCTGGCGCTCGCGCATGCTGCCTCCCAGCTGCTTGTCTGCGGGGGAGTGTCAGTCGGATCTCGTCATCTGAGTGGCAGTGGCCCAGGCTCGGTGACCTGCTGATTGGTGCTGACAGGTGGTGCTCACTCGTTGCTGACATGAGTGACGAAAGGCCAGGTCATTCTCACGCCGACTGCTCTAGCGGGTGTGGAGTTTGCCCTGGTCAGGGGAGTGAACTCCACGCTGGGGGGTGCCCCTATGTCTTTGGTCAAGCTGGTCGGGTGTGGGTTCGGGGCGTCTGGAACGATGTGTCGATGCATGCTGATGATCAGGTTGGCGAGGGGGTCCCCGCGGAGCTCGCGGTGTTCCTGCGGGAGGCGGCGGTCGATGGCTGCCCGGTGAAGATCGCTCCTTCCGTCTGCGAGGGGTGCGGCGGTCGTGCGTTCTTCGTGCTGGTCAACGCGTCTGGCGCGGAACGAGAGTGTTCGGGCTGCGACAGCCGTGCGTTCATCGCGGACAGCGAGGAGTACTGGAACGAGGAGTCCTGGGAGGACGACGAGCCCGGTGCGGCCGGCTGCCCGTGCGGGAGCGAGGAGTTCGAGGCCGCGGTCGCGTTCTCGCTCGGCACCGACGGATCCGTCCGCTGGGTGACCGTGGGCCTGCGGTGCATCAGGGATGGGTTCTGCGGGCTCTATGCCGACTGGAAGATCGACTACGAACCGACGGATCACCTCCCGACCATGGTCTAGGTCCGCGGAGCGACAGCCCGAACGGGCCACCACGAAACTCACGGTGGAGAACGATGCCTGTCCTTCTTTGAGACCTCGCAGGTCAGAAGGAACTGAGGCATCCGCTCCACGCGTTCCAGACCCGGGGAGCGGTCCGCCCGGCTGGCCCTCGACGGAGTTCTCGCACCCGTGATCACTGCGGTCCATCCGCTCTCCGACGCCCTGGCCGCCCTCGCCGCCGTCGAGAACGGTCACACTGCGGGCAAGGTTGTCATCAAGGTGGCATGAGAAGTGCCTGGCCGCCGGCGCCGTCGACGATCTGCGGACTGACGAGAGCCCGAGGTCAGCGCATCACCAACTGAGCACGTTCACCTGCACGGGGTCGAGCACGTTCAGGCGTACGGGGTTGAGCACGTTCAGGCGTACGCCGACAGGCCTGGCCGGGTGCGTTGGTATGCGTGGGTGGGCTGGTGTTTTTTTTGGGGGGGATGAGGTTAGGCGATGTCGACGCCGTGGGCGCGGGCGAGGGCGTCGAGGCCGTCGGCCCAGCCCTGGCCGAGGGCGCGGAGCTTCCAGACGGGCTGGCCGGCGTGAGCGTGCCGGTACAACTCGGCGATGACCATGGCTTTGATGTGGGGGTCGGCGGGCGGGGCGAAGGTCCATGCGGCGCCGGTGGGGCAGTCCATGTCGAGGGCGGCATGGGTCAGGGCAGCGCAGGTCAGTCCGGTGTCGACGTCCATGTTGATGGCGATGGTGATGCGCTGGACCCGGTCGGGCAGGGCGGACAGGTGGAGGGTGGCGCGTTCGACGGTGTGCAGTCCTTCCTGCTGTTTGCCCAGCAGGCGGGCGGCGCCGTCGCCGGTGGCGGGCTGGTTGTAGAAGACGAAGTCGGCATCGCTGGCCACCCGGCCGTCGGTGGAGGTGAGGAAGAGGGTGAGATCGGCGTCCGCACCGGCGAAACGGAACGCGATCCGCAGGCCTTGCCAGGCTTCCTCGGGCAGTACCAGGGTCTGGCCGGCCACCAGCGCGGCCGGTGGAGGCGGCGGCGCGGACGACGGGAGCAACGGTGCTGGCGGCGCTGTGGTGGCGAGTGTGGAGTCCTTCCATTCAGTGAAGGGGGTGAGCCGGTAGGGGCTGTCGGCCGGGGCGCCGCTGTCGGGTGAGGTGTTGGCGCCGAGGGTGCTGTCGAGGTCGGCGAGAGAGGGCTCGCCGGATTCGGCCTCGTCCTGGGCGTTGTCCAGCAGGTCCTGCAGGCCGGGCACCCGGCCCGTATCCAGCGCCTTGAGGGTGCTGGAGTAGTTCCCGGAGGCAGTGGTGGTGACGGCGCAGGCGACGTCTTGGCCGAGATCCAAGAACCGCAGCGCGTCCTCGGCCTGACGCCAGACGGTGGCCTCGATCGCCTGACGCGTCCAGCGGCCATAGGCGACGAAACCGAGGCGCTGGGAATCGGGCAGGCGCGTCAGGACGGCGAGGTCGATGGCGGCGATGCCCGGGGCGGTGGCGAAGCCCTCTTTGAGGGTGGCAATGATGTTGGAGCCCATGGCGGTGAGCCACCACAAGAGCCGGTCGCGCTTGGTGAGGTTCTTCAAGGTCGGCCGCCCGCTGGAGGTCAGGCCGGGGGTCTGGGTGGGCAGCGTGTCGAGGTCTTGCTGCCGCATCAGCACGGACATCACCGAACCGTCCACGCCGACGGCGCAGCCGGCAGCCGGATTGTCGGAGAAGGCCGTGTTCACGGCCTCGCAGACGGTGCCCTCATCGTTGGCGAGCAGGGCCTGCCACCACCGCGCCGCCTCGCCGGCCACCTGGTCACGGATCGCGTGCAGACGCGCAATCTCCGCCGCCAGGTAGGCGGGAGCGTCCTGCTGGGCGCGCTGTTTGGCAGCGGCCCGCTCCGCCCTCGCCAGCCGGCCCACGCCCTGCAGATGGAAGACCTGCGCTTCGGCCAGCGCCCACGGCAGACCAAGCTGCGGCGCGTCCGGGATCTCGGGCGGATGCGCGGCGGGAAACGACTGCAGGTGGACCTCGGTCATCTGGCGCCGCAGCTCGCGCAGTTCAGCGATCGCGGCATCGCGCTGTGCCTCCTGCTGGGCCCGTTCCGCCTGTCGGCGCGCCCGCTCCAGATGCGCGGCCGACGGCGCAACCGTGCGCGACCGCGTGCTGCGTCGCGTACTGGTGCGTCCCCGGCTGCCTCGGAGGGAACTCGAGGCGTAGAACGGGCCGAGCCCGGAGGAGACCCGCGCACCGCCACTGCCGACACTGATCCGTGCTGCACGTGGACCGACCGAGGTGCGCACCCCGCGCGTCGAGACGCGCACACTCATCCCCGGAACACCCACACGGAAACCGAACCCCATGAGACCCACCCCTTTTCCCAAAGCAGAGAGTGTCGCACCGGTACTCAATCATCCCGGAAAGCCGCCCCCCGGATCACCGCGAGCCGTGCACGACGGCATCGTCAACACACGAGAGACAGCCGCGGCGCCTGACACGCGGCCAGATGCGCGATCGGCAGGCCGCGCGATGGATGGTGAACTCGTGAGCGGGTGGTGATCGCGGGTGGTTCCTGCGACGGGCGTCAGCAACGACGGTTCGGTTTGTTACTGACTTCCTCGGGTTGTTGTCGGCTGCTGAGTGAGGGTCAGTCCGGTGCCGGCCAGGCAGCCGTCGAAGAGGTCGGGGTGGAGCTGATATGGCCTAAGAAGCCGTATCTCAACCGAACGTGATCCGTTGATTTCTGCTAGTCAGGCATGGTGCAGCTCGGAATGAGAGAGGCATCCGGCGTCTTGTTTCCGCTCCGTGAGCGAGGGGTGCGCGATGGCGTCGGTGCTGGGAATGCTGGAGGAGCGGGAGACAACGGCCCGTGTGCGGGTGGAAGGGCTACGGGAGGAAGTCGCCCAGTTGGCTGAGGTGTTGGAGGCCGCCGAGATCGAGCTGGACCGGCGGGTGATCGCGCGGGAAGAGCTGGTCGAGGCCCTGGCAGCCTCGGCTGCCGAGACCACCGCCGGGACCGAGGCCGAGGAGAAAGCGGTGCTGTCGCTCGCGCCGGTGCCGGGCTCGACGGTGTCGCCCTGGCGGGAAGGGCTGCCGGTGACGGTTCTGGCGCCGGACTATCAGTGCATTCTGGGCGTGCTGGAACAGCAGCGATCCACGGGTCACGGACCGCTTCGGGCCAAGGAGATCGCGATGGAGCTGGGCCTTGACGCGACGCCGGCGAAGGTCGAGGGACTGCGGTCGAAAGCCCGGCGCCTGGCGGAGCGCGGGTGGCTCCTCCTGGAGGCGTCGGGGGCGTTCAGTGCCGGCCGGCGGACCGTGGCCGTCCCAGACGCCGGCTCATCCGCGTGACCATCGACCACCGGATCATCGCCTCGCTTGTGGCGGGCACGGTTTCTTAGTCCCGGGCCAGACGGCGGGAGTTCATCAGCCACGCGATCGTGCGCTCTGCCACCCAGCGCCTGGGCAGCACCACGAACCCTGCCATGTCGTCGGTGCGCTTGACGATCTCCAAGGTCAGGGCGAGTTTGTCCTGGCACCAGCCGACGAGGGAGCCGGTGTAGCCGCCGTCGGCCCACACGAGGGTGATGGCGCGGTGCAGACGGCGCAGCAGGATCAGCAGGACAGCAGGCCCGCCGCGCCGTCCCGGTCGCCGATGTTCGCGGCGGTGACCACGAGGGCAGGAGCAGGCCGAGGGTGTCGGTCACGATGTGCCGCTTTCGGCCCGGCACCTTCTTCCCGCCGTCGTAGCCGCGTGAGACGGCCGGCACCGTCGCGGCGGCCCGCACCGACTGCGCGTCGATGATCCCCGCAGTGGGCTCGGCCTCGCGGCCCTCGCGCTCACGGAGCGTCCCGCGCAGCCGGTCGTGGAACTCGGCGATCAGCCCGTGCTCGCGCCAGCGGTGGAAGAAGGCGTAGACCCGGGCCCGTGCGGGGAAGTCCGCGGGCATCGCCCGCCATGAGCTCCCGCCCGCGATCAGGTAGCGGATCGCGTCCAACAGCTGCCGGTGCAGTAGCCGTCGGGCCGTCCACCCCGCCCCTGGAACCAGGCCGGCACCGGCAGCAACGGCCGGACGGCCACCCACTCCGCGTCCGTCATGTCCGACGGATACCGGCGCACCCGGTCCGGACGGTCGGCCGCGTTGCCGTACACGTGCGCGAGGCAATCACACGACACGGCGGGCGAGTTGAAGTCAGCGTGCTCGGGCACGTACAACAAAGACAACAGGACCTCCGGGAACCACTCGGAACGGGATTGCACCCCCGAGCTATCAGGACGCCTTGCTTTCACGCGCGGAAACCGCCGCAGTCACCCGATCGAGACTCCCGTTCGATCGACAGCCTTCGAGATCGGTACATGCAACAACCACTTACGTGTCGGGATGCTCCGGCAGGGCGAGCCAGTCCGACCAGGAGATCTCGCGGCCGAGGAAGCGCGGCTGCTCGAACGGCCAGTCGGCGGCGATCCACTGCGGCACCAGCGCGTCGAGGGCCTGCTCGACCTTGCTGCCCACCAGCTCGTCCACCACCCACCAGGAGATCTCGCCGTCCGCGCCGGCCCTCTCTGGTGGGTCGATGTAGACACAGCCGAGCAGAGCTGTCTCCGCCGCGTCGAACAGCGCGTAGTTGAAGGACTGGTGTGCGGCGATTTCCTTCTCGTGCCGCAACAGGTCGGCCTGGTCGGCCTCGTAGGTCATGGTGGCCGCGGGCCAGCCCCAGGCCGGGCCGAAGATGGTCCACAGGCGCTCGCGCGAACCCATCACAGCCGGATAGTCGAGCGGGGTGTCCACCTCCCGGATCGGCCGCAGGTGATGGCCACCGCCCGCAGCGGTACCAGGACGGGGTGGACGAAGTCATCGGGAAGCCAGCTCATGGCGCCCGACCGTAACAGCGCGCGGCCGTCCGCTCCCCTGGATTTTCCCCGCGTACCGCCAGGCCCTGCTCTCATGCCGGGCAAGGCCCGCGATCACCCGATCGAGACTCCCGTTCGATCGACAGACTCCATGATCGGTATGGCAACGGCTTCTCATACCAGGGACAAGCATGTCGCAAGACCACTGACCATTCGGGCTGTTGCTGCCGCATCTCGATGAGCGCCAGCAGCGCCTGACGCTGGGCGCCGCGGCCCGCGTTCTGGGCCACGGCGGGATCCGCATGGTGGCCGGAGCGGCCGGGGTGGCGGAGTCCACGGTGGCGCGCGGGAAGCGGGAACTGGAGCACGCGCAGGAGCCCGCTGGCCGGGTCCGGGCACCGGGCGCAGGTCGGAAGCCCTTGCGGGAGGCCGATCCGGGGCTGGTGCCCGCGTTGCTGGTGCTGGTCGAGCCGGACCAGCGCGGCGACCCGGAATCTCCGCTGCTGTGGACGGTGAAGTCCACCCGGAATCTGGCGGCCGAGCTGACGCGCCAGGGGCACCGGGTCGCTTCGGACACCGTGGCGACGCTGTTGAAGGCAGAGGGCTTCTCCCTGCAGGGCACCTCGAGGACCACCGAGGGGGCCCGGCATCCGGACCGGGACGCCCAGTTCCGCTACATCAACGACCAGGCCACGGCGTACCTCGCCGACGGGCAGCCGGTCATCAGCGTGGATGCCAAGAAGAAGGAGACGCTGGGCAACTACGCGGTCATCGGACGCGAGTGGCATCGCGCCGGCCAGCCGGTGCAGGTCCGCGCGCACGACTTCCCCGAGAAGGGTGCCCAGAAGGCGGTGCCGTACGGGATCTACGACGTCGGCGCGGATACCGGCTGGGTGTCGGTGGGCTGCGACGGGGACACCTCTGCCTTCGCGGTGGCCACTTTGCGCCGCTGGTGGAACGGGGAGGGGCGCCGCCGCTACCCGCACGCTTCTCGCCTGTTGGTCACCGCCGACGCCGCAGGCTCCAACGGCTACCGTGTGCGCGCCTGGAAGAAGGAACTCGCCGATTTCACCTACGAGTCGGGCCTTGATGTGACTGTATGTCACTTTCCACCGGGAACATCGAAGTGGAACAAAATAGAACACCGGCTGTTCTCACAGATCAGCATCAACTGGCGTGGCAGGCCCCTGACCAGCCACGAAGTCGTCGTCAGCACCATCGGAGCGACCACGACACGCAGCGGGCTGTCCGTCCACGCCGAACTCGACCCCGGCGCCTACCCCACCGGCGTCACCGTCCCCGACACCGTCATGGAGCGCCTGCCCCTGACGCCGCACGAGTGGCACGGCACGTGGAACTACACGTTGCGCCCCGAACCGCTCGCTCCCGAACCACCCCCGCCCAGCACCGAGTGCGGGCGCTTTCCCACCGGGGACAAGCTCCCCGCCTGGCTCCGGCACCCCAGCCTCACCGGACTCGAGCCCGCCGCCTTTGACGATCTCGCCGTCCGCTACCGCGCCTGGCGTGCCGAGCACCCGCCGATCTTCCTGCCCGGGAAACGCCCCGACGGCGGCCCCGGCGCCGGCGGCAGACGGCTCTCCGTCTCCGACCAGCTTGTCGTCTTCCTCCTCAAGAGGCGCTGGTCCATGACGAACGCCGTTCTCGCCGAGGCGACCAGCCTGGCCAAGAGCAGAATCGGCGCGACCCTCCAGGAGGTCACCCCCGTGCTCACCGCGCTCGGGCACAAGGTCCCGGCCGGCGCCCTCACCGTGACCACGGCACAACAACTCGCCGCGATCGCCGGGCATGACCCCACCCTCCCGTAATCCCCACCAAGATCGACGAGTTATTGATCGGCAGGCCCCTGATCCGCCTCCGCTCGCTTCATGATGCGCGGTACCGCTTCGGGTGGGTGCCGCTCGGGCATGGCCGCCACGAGACTCACGGATATGATACGGGTCACATATGGGGGGCGATGTCACACCCCGGGAGCCGCTTTCCCTCTCATGGGGTGACGGTCGGCGACCGCACCCGGCGGACCATCCCTGCCGTCGAGGACGTCACAGCAAAGAGGAAGCGCAACCACCAAGGAGAGGGAAAGCATTGTGTTGAGAAGGCGACTCGCGGCCACCGCTTTCACGGCCGCCACCGCGATCACCGGCCTTGTCCTGGCCGCCACGCCGGCAGCCGCGATGATTCCGGTTGACCCTTCGGGAAGCACTATCCCGCTGCCGCCCCCGAGTCCTTTTCCGTCGACCTGCTCATCGGGCGAGGTATGTTTGTACTACAACTCAAATTTCCGTGGGGGAATGTACGAGCAGACCCACAATATCAGTGACTACACGAATTGCCGCTTCGGCGCGAGCAGCGCGACGGGAACAGCAGGGTTCGGGCAGAGCATCAAGAACAACGTCGCTTCTGTGGTCAACGGCACCAACTACACGTTCTATGTCTTCTACAACAGAAACTTCGCCGGGGTCTGGGCCGGGATTCCAGCGCACAAGGCCATGAACCTGCCCGCGGGAATCAAGGACGAGAACGCTTCCGGCGGGAATGCCAACTACCCGTATCCGTCGTCCGGTACCGGCTGCTGAGCGTCGCGGTTTGCCCGCAGGGCGGGTGTGCCCTGGGCGAGAGTCAGAGTGTGAGGCGTGGGCGGGCAATCTGCACGAACTCGTCGATGGCTTCCCACATATGCTGATTCTTCTCCTGGGCCTCCGGGTACCCAGCACCCCGTGTAGGTCTATGTCTTCCAGCTTGTCGGCGTACTGGATGTAGAAACTGTAGTCGGCGACGACAAACCCGGATCACCTTCAGCGTGCCTGCGTAGCAGTAGAAGAGGGCGAGCAGTCTCGCGACGATCCAGTAGGCGATGTTCATCAATCCGTTCATGGGCCACCGGTTTGCGGGGCCCGTCGATTGCGTCGATTGCCAGGGAAGCCTCTGGAGAAGGCCCGGTCCGTCGTCCGAGGGGGCCGGACGCGAAAGGCGGCAGCGCCACGGCCTCGCCGGCTGGAAGAAGGGTGGCTGGGCTGTTCCGTCCCGTTTGCTTCAGGCGAGTTCGGTGGCGGGCTCGGTCGCGTAGCGGCTCATCGCGTCGATGTTGGCTTGTCGCGTCAGCGGCCGGCCGTCGGCGAGTGCTTCCTGGAGGTCTCGGAAGTACTGCACGTACAGGTCGGGGGTGAATGTGCTGAGCATGACGGCGGGCCGGTCGGTCAGGTTGGCGAAGGTATGCGGGGTGCCTGGCGGAACCATCACGAGCGTGCCCGCGGTGGCGTCGTGGTCGTCGTTCCCGACGGTGAATCGCACGGTGCCGGAGAGGACGTAGAAGCCCTCGTCGTGTTGGGCGTGGCGGTGCTGCGGCGGTCCCTGGGTGTGCGGGGCGAGGACGGACTCGGCGATTGCGAGGCGGTGCCCGGTGTGGCTGCCGTCCTCCAGAACGCGCATGCGCGTGGTGCCCAGAACGATCGTCTCACCGTCGCCGTGACCCACCACCGATACAGCGGAGTGGGCCTGCGGCTCGCTGGTCTTTGCTTCTTCGGTCATGCTCACGAGTGCACCGCCGGGACCCCGCCAGTGTCCAAGACCTATCCCGCAGAGCCGATACCTCGTGGGTATCGTTGCAGCGTGGAGCTACGGACCTTGCGCTACTTCGTGGCGGTCGCCGAGGAACTCCACTTCGGCCGGGCCGCCACCCGACTGCACATGAGTCAGCCGCCGCTGAGCCGGGCGATCAAGCAGTTGGAGGCCGACGTCGGGGCCCTGCTCTTCGCCCGCTCGCCGGCCGGCGTCACGCTCACGCCGGTGGGCACGGTGCTGCTCGACGAGGCGCGAGCCCTGCTCGACCATGCCGACCGCGTCCGTGTACGCGTCAGCGCGGCGGCCGGCGCCGCGACCATCACCGTCGGCATCCTGGGCGACAGCACCGACCCGGGAGCGTCCAGGCTGGCCGCCGCCTACCGCCGAAACCACCCCGGCATCGACATCCGCATCCGCGACACCCAGCTGACCGACCCGACGTGCGGGCTGCGCGCCGGACTGGTCGACGTCGCCCTCACCCGGGCGCCGTTCGACGAGACCGCCCTGACGGTGCGTGCGCTGCGAACCGATCCGGTCGGCGTGGTCCTGCGCGCCGACGATCCGCTGGCCCGCCGCGACCGGTTGCGGCTGGCCGAGCTGGGCGACCGCCGCTGGTTCCAGTTCCCGGAGGGCACCGACCCCATCTGGCAGTCGTACTGGAACGGCGGCAGGCCGCGCGAGGGGCCGATGGTGCGCGCCGTTCAGGAATGCCTGCAGGCCGTGCTGTGGAACGGCACGGTCGGCCTGGCCCCCCTCGGGCACGACCTGCCCGCAGAGCTGGCCACGGTACCGCTGATCGACATGGCGCCGAGCCGAGTGGTGGCGGTATGGAACGAAGGTGACACCAACCCGTTGATCCGATCCTTCGTCGAGATCGCGACAGCCGCGTACGGCAACTGAGCGCTGGAAGGCTGCGCGACGCGAGCCGACCGCGGTCCTGGCTGGACCATCGGCGCATCGCCGCAGCCGAGCCGAGCGACGACCCGCGCGTGTGTCCGCCGGCCGTACGCGGCCAGCTCCTCCTGTTCCGCCCGCGTCGGCACCTCGCTCGGGAGCATGTCCGGCGGATCCGCGACCGGGACCTCGCCGACTACGACCGTCTGCAGGCCATCGCCATCGCCCAGGCCGCCGAGCAGGGGCTGAGCAAACAGTGGTGGCGGGTGGTCTGCTGGATGCTCCGGCTGGCCCTGGCCGTCCGGGACGCCGACGGCGAGGACCTGGTCGCCGAGGAACTCCTCGACGACCTGCCCCGCAGCCAGGGCGCGGTTGCCGACATCCTGCGCATGGCCGGTCTTCTCCGCACGCGCCGACTCCGCCCTCCCATCAACCCGCCCAAGCCGCACCGCAGTTGCCATACTGCGACTGCTGGGGATTCCGCTCGCTCTGCTCCGGCTGCAGTTGTTGGGGCAAGCACCCGGTCGGCGACTGCCACCGCTGCGGACGCCGCAGCGTCCCGCTGCTCGACGGCATCTGCAGGGCCTGCTGCCTCCACATCGACCACCATGGTCCCGGGGCCCGGCACGAGAGGTGGACCCAGCTCTGGTTCGGCGAGAGGACCTACCACCGACGCCGCCGACAAGCCTCGCTCGGCCGACTGGCCCCCGTCGTGAAGGCCGTCAGTTAGCCAGCAGAACTGGAACCTGAGAGGTGGGGCAGGTCAAACCTGTCACCTGAACCTGCAGCAGACCCTTTTAGAAGGCGGTTCCTCGGGGGACACCTAGCTGCGTGGTTTCGATGATGTGAGGCGGTGACGTGCAGGTGAGCGACGCCTTGCGTCGGTCGCGCCGTCGTCCGGGCGCCGGCTCCGGCGGCGGTCGTGGCGCCAGTCGTGGTCCGCGGCGGATGCGGTACGTCGTGCTCGGCAGCCGGCGGGCGCGCGGAGTCGGGACGGTGGCGGTCGCGCGCAGGGCGGCGACGGCGGTGCGCCCGGCCGTGGACGGCGTGACCGTCAGCCACGGGCTGAAGGTGGGTGCCGCCTACGCGTGGCGGCTGCTGGTGCTCGGGGCGGCCGTGTACGCGGGTTTCGTGCTGCTGGGACGTCTGCAGCTGGTCGCTGTCGCGTTGTTCCTCGCCCTGGTCGTCACCTCCGTACTGCGTCCCCTCGCCGATCTGCTGGCGCGGTGGCTGCCGCGGGCCCTGGCGGTGGTGGTGAGTGTCATGGGAAGCCTGCTGGTGCTCCTCGGGCTGCTGGCGCTGGTCGGCGAGCTGGTGGCGAGCGAGTGGGGCCGGCTGGGGCAGGAGTTCAGCGGGGGCGTCGGGCGCATCGAACGGTGGCTGCAGGGGCCTCCCTTCCATGTGAGTCCCGCGGTGACCTCGAACCTTCAGGACAAGGTGAACTCCTTCGTCTCCCAGCATCGCTCCGTGCTGATCAGCAGCGCCGTGAGCGGTGCCGGACGGCTCGTGGAGGTGCTGACTGCGGGGGTGCTCGCGCTGTTCTGCTCCCTGTTCTTCGTCCATTCCGGCGACCGGTTCTGGAGCTGGTTCCAGGAGTTGCTGCCGCAGCGGGCGCGGGACCGGTTCAACCGCGCGGGCCGTACGGCGTGGCGGACCTTCGCCGGGTACACGCGGGGCATCATCATCGTGGCGGCCAGCAACGCAGTGCTGGTCGGCGGCGCGCTGTTCGTGCTGCGGGTGCCGTTGGCCCTGCCGCTGACGTTGCTGGAGTTCTTCGCCGCGTTCATCCCGCTGGTGGGATCGCCCATCGCGTTGGGTGTGGCCACGGTGGTCGCCCTGGCGTCGCGCGGGCCGGCCATCGCGATCGTGGTCCTCGCGCTGATCGTCATCGTCGGCCAGATCGAGGGCCACGTCCTGCATCCGCTGGTGATGAGCTGGGCGGTCCGGCTGCACCCGGTCGTCGTGGCCGTCTCCGTCATCGCCGGCGCCCTCCTGGCCGGCGTGGTCGGCGCGGTCGTGGCGGTGCCCATGGTGTCGGTGGCCTGGGCGGTGCACGGCGAACTGCGCACCCCGCCGACCGCGCCGAAGCATCCGCGACCACGGCCGTGACCTGTCATTACCTGGGTAATCAGACGGCCTCTCTGTGTTGTGCAACTGACATGCGTCACTTCCTGCCGGCTCCCGAGCCGCATGACGTCAATCGCAAAAGCCATTCTCACCCTGGAGCGGCAACGCTGAAGAAGCTCCCTACGTTGTTCTGCGGGAGGTGGTGGGCCCTTCGTATGGTTCACCCACCCAGGGGCGCCAGGTGTGGTTGAAAAAGCTCTGCCGCTTGTGGCTCTCAGTGATTGGCCGCCCGGTGCCCCACGACGACTCGGCTGCCAATTAGGAATTGCGAATGATCGCTCTGTAGGGAATCTACAGCGAGGTCGTCCGTCGGGAGGCACCAGCACCTCACCTCATGGAGGCACCACATAGCCGCGATCTGGGTCGGCATCGACGCAGGCAAGACCCATCACCACTGCGTCGCGATCGACGAGAGCGGCCGTCGGCTGCTGTCCCGACGCGTCGCCAACGACGAGCCTGAACTACTCGAACTCCTCGCCGACGTCCTGGCCCTGGGCGACGAGGTGAGCTGGGGCATCGACCTTGCCGACGGCGGAGCCGCCCTCGCCATCACGATCCTCCTCAACCACGACCAGCCGGTGCACTACATCTCCGGCCGGGCCATCCACCGCGCCTCCGAGAGCTACCGAGGCGAGGGAAAAACCGACGCCAAGGACGCCGTCGTCATCGCCGACCAGGCCCGCATCCGCCGCGACCTGCACCTCTTACGCGCCAGCGACGGGACCGTCACCGACCTCAAGATCCTCACGGGACGGCGCCTCGACCTGGTCGCCGACCGCACCCGCACCGTCAACCGCCTGCGAGCCCAGCTCACCAGCGTCTTCCCCGGCCTGGAACGGGAGTTGGACCTGGCCAACACCGGCCCACCCAGTTACTGACCGGCTACCAGACCCCGGCGGCCACCCGCCGAATCGGCACCAAGCGGCTGGAGACCTGGCTGCGCAACCGGCATGTCGTCCGCCCTGGCCAGCTCGCCGGGATCGCCGTCCAGGCCGCCGTGGAGTACCTGATGCCGGCGTTGCTGAATATGCACGCGCTGCTGTGTGGCCTCGACGAGAAGATGACGGAGGAGGGCGACCTCAGCTGAGGCCCCAGCCAGACGCCGCCGTCCAAAGCTGGGTCGAGCAGGGGCGGCGGCGCCCTGGTACGGCCTTGGATCAGCGGTCGGCGGCTGTTCGGGCGGCCGAGTCCGCTGCTGTGGGGCCACTTGAAGCGCTGAGCAGGCCGATGGCACTGACCACGTCACGCGGTGAGGTGGCGAGTTGCGGGTGGTGGTCCAGGGTCGCCTGTTGGGCTGCGGTGAGCTGAAGGACGTGGACCTGCCAGTCGACCTTGACGACCAGGACGGCGCCGATGCGTACGACCGCGTCCTTGGTCGGTTGCAGGGAGGTAAGGAGCGGTCCGACGTTCTGCATCATGGTCGCGGTGATCGTCGCGTCCAGGGGCAGGAGCAGGCGTGCATCGGCCATGTGTGCGGCGGTCAGGGCGCCCTCGCGGACGGCTCGGGACCGTGTGGCGCGGGAGATGGTGGCCCGCATGCGGCGGAACCAGGATCCGAGGATGGGGTCTTCGCGGTCGAGGACCTCAAGGCCGGCGGTTGCGAGGAGGGTTTCCACGGCGGCCTGGACGTCGGCGTGCGGAGCCTCGTCGGACAGGTAGATCGTGACCGGTACCGAAGCTGGCTCCGGCTCGGATGACCTGGCTACGGGCGCCTGAGAACGGTCGGTTCCGGCAGCCGCGTTCTCGAACACGTCCCGGACCGTGCGCTCAAGATCGTGCACCGCCACGGCGAGCAGCGGCACTTCTTGGGTCCGCGCATGCAGGTGTTCGATGAGAGATCGCAGCAATTCCCACGACGGGTCTGGCTGCTCGATCGCCTCGCGCATACGGTGAAGCAGCGCGACGACGACGTGGGGGTCGGCGAGCTCCCCGCGGTGCATCTCCGCCAACTGCTGAAGGCGCAGGATCATCTCCCGCGGGCCGTTCGTATCCGGCCGGAATGAGTTAGCTGGCTGGACGACCTGATGGATGTGGGAGCTCGCTCCTACGGCTTGGTTTTGCACCTGTGCGGGACCACCGTTGATCACGATGCCGTTGTTGCCCGCATTGCTCTGTAGCCTGTCGTCGTCGCCCAAGGCAACCGCCCCCACTCACTGAGTCCGATGGTGCGCCACGGGAGGCAAGGGCCCCAGCGCCAGCCCCGCCAGACCTCTAGGTTATCTCTGTGGAGCCACCCAACACCGAGACATCTCCGCGGAGTTCGGCGCGATACGGGAATCCGGACACTACTTTTGGTCGGGTGTGTTTTCCTGCTTCTCTGGCGTCTGTTGTGTTTCAGTTTTGGGTTCGTGAGCGACCGCCCGCCCTACAAGAGCGACTTGTCCGACGAGAGGTGGGCCCTGATCGAGCCCGTCATCGCCTCCTGGAAGGCTCAGCATCCCTCCGTCAGCGGCCACCAGGGCGCCTACGAGATGCGGGAGATCGTCAACGCCCTGCTCTACCAGTCCCGTACCGGCTGCCAGTGGGACTACCTTCCTCACGACCTGCCACCGGTCGGCGCGGTGAAGTACTACTTCTACAGGTGGCGCGACGACGGCACCGACCAGACCATCCACGACCTGCTGCGCTGGCAGGTCCGCGAGAGCCGGGGGCGCAAGGCCGACCCGAGCCTGGTGGTGCTCGACACCCAGAGCCTGCACGCGGCCGCCGGGGTGCCCGCCGACACCACCGGAAGGGACGCGGCAAAAAAAGTCCCAGGCCGCAAGCGCGGCCTGGCAGTTGATGTTCTCGGTCTGGTGATCGCGGTGGTGGTGCTGGCCGCTTCCGCGCACGACAACGCCGCCGGCATCGCCTTGCTGCACAAGGTCGCAGCCGACACCGACATGGTGCACAAGGCCCTGGTGGACCAGGGGTTCAAGACCGCCGTCATCGACCACGGGCAGAGGGTGGGCATCGACGTCGAAGTCATCGAGCGCAACCCGGCAGCCAGCGGGTTCGTCCCGCAGCCCAAGAGGTGGGTGGTGGAGCAGGTGAACGGGATCATGATGCTGCACCGCAGGCTGGTGCGGGACTACGAGCACCGGCCCGCTTCCGCCGAGTCGAGGGTGTACTGGGCCATAAGCGACCGGATGGCCCGGATGCTCACCGCGACCTCCACCCCCACCTGGCGCGGCGCATGAGCGGCACCGAGCTGACTTTGGGAGCGGTGCTGGCGCGCCTGGAGGAGCAAGAGCGCGAGATCGCCGAGCAGGCCGAGGCCACGCGGAAACGCATCGCGGAACTCACCGCGCAATTGGAGGAGCTCGACCGGTTCGCCGAGGAGGTCCGCATCACCCGCAAGACCCTGCTGGCGCTGCCTGATCCGTCCCCGACGCCGCCGGCCGTGAAGCTGCCGGATCATCCGGCCTACCAGCAGATCATGGCGGTGTTCGCCGCAACCGACGCCCCACTGCGGGCACGGGCAGTCTGCGAGGCGATGGATCTGGAGATCGCACCCAGCAACATCAACAACGTCCGGCTGAAGCTAAAGCGGCTGGTCGAACGCGGGATCCTGATCGAGCCCGAGCAGGGGTTGTTCACCCAGCCACGGCCATAGCCCCCCGGAGAGGCCACCACCAGCCCGACAGTCCGGCTCCAAGCACGAAACGGGAGCACGTCGTACCGCAGCGATCAGGAACAGTCACGGCCTGACGGACTCCACGAGTTCAACCTGAGTACCGCTGATATCGCCACGCGGGCCGCATCGCCTTGTGGGCGGGTGAGGGGTGCCGTCGCAAGGATATCGCCGAGCTGTTTAGCGTATCGCTACCGAAGGCGGATCGCTGGCACCAAAACATGTCTCTATTCCCGGCCCCAATGCCCCGGAGGGAACTTTAGACGGGTTCTCTCGCCAGTAGGTGAGGTCTTGATCCAGCTACTTCTTGCGGTGGTCGCGACAGGCAGAGATGCCTGCTGTACCCTCCCGTCGCATCGCAGCCTAATCCACAGCCTCCATTTCACCAACCGGAGATCTTCGGTGTAAACCACAAACCGGCAACGTGACCGCCAACTCGACCCACCAGCGACTTCAAGCATAGTTGGCGGATCGGCATCCAGATCGATTTCAAGATCCGGGCGCTCGACATCGCCGCCCGCAATCGTAGCACCATGACCCTCAAACGGGATCCGCTCCTCCACCTCTGCCATAAATGCAAGGAACTCCACCGAGGTCGCCCCTTTGGGGGCTAGGCTTAATTCGATCCCATGGCCAGTAATATTCGCCTGGACTGGATTTCCCCCGACTGTCGAACTAGGGTAAATGAGTGTTCCCATTGGGGAGTTCACATGATACCTGAGGTTATACGGTTGCATTGAGTCCGCCACCCGGAAATGCCTCCCTCACTACATCGGGGCAGGAATCGTACGAATCGGCTCGCCAGCAAAGTCTGCGACGGTTTCACCACGATGACCAGCACAGACCCACTCCACCACCAGGTGCCACTGCACGTCGTAAGTCATCGTGTACGCCGTCACCTCGAACACTTCTGGGTCATTGCTAGCCACCTTAAACGGAAAATCTGGACTATCATCCCGACACCGCAACTGTGGAGTATCCGCATCCAAGTCCAACTCGTATTTGCGCACGGTCACGGATCCGCGATGCGGGTGATCTCTGCCATCCAGCGGCAGGTCGCGCGCTACTACGACCGGACGCAGCGATTGCACAAGAGCGGTCTGAGGTCCAACAACTTCCACTGCCACGCGGATCGAATGCCCGCTCTTGAAGGCGATCTCAGGTGGCCCTCCGGACCGAGACGGCACAATCGCGAATTCAGGTCCAACCGTATCCACGGTTACCCTCAAAGGGTCTGATTCAAGCTGCGGATCAACGTAGGTTGGTGGCTCTAGCGGCGACGCCGGGGGCGGCTCCTCCCCCTTGATGTGTTTTAGGAATGATGTCGCCTCGGCTCCCAGGACGGCTGAAATGACGGCAGCCAAAACACCCGCCACCCAGCTTTGCGCGGCACCATGTACGAGAATCAGTGATCCGAGCAACGCCACAAGCGACACAAGACCAACGCTGTACGAAACCAACCGCCCACCGCGATTAGGTCTCTCGTCCGACACGGCTCCCCCTAACGCCGACACGTCCGTTGAGACACTTGCTCCTCAAATGAGTTTGGCACAAGATCAGCGATCTCGGCCAGGATCAGCGTCTGTTCTGCTAATTAGAAGAGTTCGGCTCGTTCGAAGCGTCCGCAAGGTCGGCCGACGGCGCCTAGTCACACTGCTGCGGTCGAAAGCTCCGCGGTTGGCCGAGCGGCTGGTCGAGGACATTCTGACCGCGCTGGACGAGCAGACCGTCGTGGTCCCGGACACTGACGCGGTCCGCGGTGATTGTCCCCAAGTTCGCGAAGAACCTCGCCGCACTGCTCGACCAGTGCCAGGAACTCGTGGCCAACATAGAGGAGTTGCTGGAGGCGCCCCCTCTTTCTGCGCTCCTGACGACGATGCTGGGGATAGGTGTCAGGACCGGAGCCAGGATCCTCATCGACATCACTGTCGGTTGTTCTGGTCGCCGTGCGGCCCTGGTAGAGCAGCGCGTGGACGATCTCCCGCATCTCGTACCGGCCCTGATGGCCACTGGCCGAGGAGTGTGCGGCCTTCGACGTGGCGATCACAGACTCCACCAGGGCCCACTGCTCGTCGTTCATGTCGGTCTTGTGGGGCTTGTGCTCGCTCACGGTGCCCAGCCCAACATGCCCATGGTCGCCGACCTACCGTCACACGTTCAGGTGACGGCAAAACTCCTATGTACTCTCATACCGCCCTCTCAGAGACATCCGTGTCAGTGTGTGCGCCAGCAGTCGTCGGTCCTGGTGGACGGCTGACGGGGTATCGGCCGTTTTCCCGCCACGGCGTCGGTGATGGTCTCTACAGTGGCCCCCTGGCCTCTGTTGATCTGCCCGGGACGGTGCGGGACCTGATGTGGGTTGTGCGTCTGGCCGAGACGCATCTCTCGCAGTCGAGCACTCCTGATGGGATCAGCGCTCTCGTGCGGGATGGTGACAAGGCGCTCGTCACACATGCCGTGCTCTTCCCGGCTGAGAACGTGATCAAGGTTGTCGCGGCCGTAGGCGCGGCGGGCATCGTTGCCGCGAAGGACCCCGCACGTCAAGAACAGGTTCAACGACCTCAAGTCGAAGCTGAGCCGCATGGTCGAGGCCACCGCACAATAAGCCAGCAGGATCGGTGACAGTGTTCTTACCGGAACGTCGGCCGTGGGTTCAGCGTGACTGAGGGACTTTCAC
Organism: Streptomyces sp. DF42; assembly: GCF_058267695.1. Classification (NCBI taxonomy): domain Bacteria; kingdom Bacillati; phylum Actinomycetota; class Actinomycetes; order Kitasatosporales; family Streptomycetaceae; genus Streptomyces; species Streptomyces sp. DF42. The sequence goes on from NZ_CM177859.1 coordinate 9,888,705, forward strand.
CGGGAACCCACGGCGTCTTCTGCAGGTGCGCTTGGAAGTGCGGTGGGTTCGGGGTCGCTGAGTTTAGTGAGCGGGGCAGGTACCTGTGACAGCTGCCAGTCATCGACGCTCAGCGATCGCGCGGTCGTCCGATTCGGCAGGGCTTCTTCGCACGGATGCAAATCCCTTGGGCTCCCTGACAGTTGTGGCCGTAGTCTCCCCGGATGACTACCGTTTCCGTCGAAGATCTCGCACGTGCATGCCAATCTGTCGGTGACCTGCTCGCTGAGGTCCGCCCCGAGCAGTGGAAGGAGCCGACGCCGTGCACGGAATGGGATGTGCGCGAGGTGGTGGCCCACCTGGTCGGCATGGACTTGGTGTTCGCAGCCATGATCGAGGGCGGCCCGATGCCCGAACGCGGAGTAGACCGCCTCGGTGACGACCCGGTCGGCGCCTACCGGTCCTCCAGCACTTCACTGCTGGCAGCTTTCTCCGGCCCGGGGGTGCTGGAGCGGAGTTATCGCGGACCTTTGGGGAGTGCCACGGGCGCCGAGCGCTTGCAGATCCGCCTGTACGATCTGCTCGCTCACGGATGGGACCTCGCCCAGGGCATCCAAATCCCTGCCCGGCTGCCCGAAGACCTTGCCGAGCAGGCTCTGACGTTCGCTCAGGCCCAACTCGCCCCCCAGTCCCGAGCGGGACGATTCGCCGAGCCGCGACCCGTCGAGGAGACCGCTCCGGCCATTGATCGCCTTGCCGCCTTTCTCGGCCGGCAGGTCCCCCCGCAGCTGTGAGACCGACCGACTGCAACTGACTGAGCTGGACGGGTAGCTTCACGCCTTCATGCGACCAGGGCGCAGCTCACCTCACCGCAGCCGGCGCCAGGTTGGATGATGCGTGTATCGATCAATCCTGGTTGGGACGCCCCGACACCCGATACGAGGTCGTCCGCCGCGACGCGGCCCGAAACGAGCACGAGGTCACCACCGCGACCAGCATCAACGACATCGCCTGCGACCTCACCATCTGGTTGGCCGCCCGCCACTTTCCCGGACGGCCAACCAAACAGATCACCGACTTCTAAAACACGGCCTACCCGACACGGCCCCAGGTGGCGCAGTGCTGAGCCACCCACCCCGATCCGCCCTTGGCGGACACCACCTTGAGCCACACCTTGCCCGAAGGGCCACCAGGCCAACAGCGGTAGGAGGAACCCGTCTTGTACACGTCGCAGCCGGCAGTGGTGCACGGCCGGAAGTCCCCCGGCCGAACGGTCTCCTTCACCGCGTAGTTGGTTCCAGGCCCAGTTCTGACATTGAAACTGTGGTTGTCGAACGGGACGGCCCCACCCCAGTCAGCGGGCGCGACACCCTCCGTCCCCGGTATCCGGCCCATGTCGTCGATGGTGTCCGCTCCTCCACCATGACTTCGCCTCCTACGGCACCGACGGCAAGGGCATACATCTCAACGACGACAACGTGCAACTCGTCATCAAGGCCCACCGAGCCGTACTCGAGCGCCTCGCTCTGGAGGCGCCCGCCTGGCCTTTCCGGGCGTTCGACGGCCCGCGTGGATTCGGCACTTACTGGCGCAACCACGACATGCGCAACAGCTGGCAGGCCCGACGGGACTGCATCGAGGAGATTCTCGGCCCCACCCGGGACGCGCTGGAGCAGCTGCAGGAAATTGAGTACGAGAGCCGGTTCACGAAAGGACCGTCGGGCCGCTTCAAGAACCTGATCTTTGCTGCAGATGGTGCGAAGCCTGAGATCGTGCTTCGGGATGCGGTGAACAATGACGTGGAGATCGTGCGCCACGCCGACACGTGCCTGGTCTTCTCCGATCCCTTGCCTCCCCAGGGGCTCACGTGGCGGCAGATGATCGCCTGGAACCACGAGCCCGACAGCAATGAGAAGACCGCCGCCGACAACCTCTACCGGCGTCTGTACCGGTCGTTGGACTCCCCGCCGGAACAACTACTGATGATCACCTACTGTGCCCGCTACGCCGGACGGGACGGGCTCGATCTGCCGGCGCTGATTCCGCAGGTCTACCTTCACTACGACCCCTACACCCGCAAAAGCGGAAAGCAGTCGGGGGCGCTGTACCGGCAGCGGATGGACTTCCTGCTGCTAGCCCCGCATCGTCATCGAGGTCGACGGAGTGCAGCACTACGGCCATAAGGACCCGCCCGATGAACAAGGGCGCGTCACTCATACCGCCTCGCCTCGGCTGTACTCGGAGATGGTGGCCGAGGACCGTCGGCTGCGGCTTGCCGGCTACGAGATCTACCGCTTCGGCGGCTGGGAGCTCTCGCCGCCGCATGGCGAGGAACTCCTCACCGACTTCTTCGGCGAACTCCTCAAACGGCACAGACCACACGCCGGCTTGTGACAGGTCCCCAAGAGGCGGAGGTGTTCGCCCGCCCGAGCGGTGAGGGGGAACACCTCCGCCTACACGTCCAGCACAGGCTGTGTCATGCCGACTTGAGACCTTTGAGCGCGGCCTGGAGCACCTCAGGTACGGCCTCAGGCGGCACGACACGCATGGCAACGTAGGTGAGGACAAGCGTCACGATCGCCGCGAGAGCGCACCTGACGATGCCGGTGACGTCGGCTTGCGCGGCCTTGTCCATGGCCCGCCAGACGACGAGCGCAAGGACCAGCAGGGCGAGCAGGAGGAGAACGATCATGGTGGCTGGTGTCCTTCGACGCGAGGGGCTTCACCTCTCGGTCCCGGGCTCCAGCCCTACCGGCAAAGAATCTTGACGAGCACCCTGGTCGCTGTTTCAGGCCTGTCGTTGCTCAGCACGACGCCGCTGTTCGGCGGCCAGGCGCTTGCTCTTGCGGCGGACTCGTTCGCCGAAGGCCCCAGGGTTGGTGGCGCCGACGGCGGCCGCGGCCTCGGCCCAGGTGGTGCCCTCGCCCTCGGCGTACGCGAACACCACCTGCCGCTCAGCCTCATTGAGGCCGCGCAGCACGGCGTTGAGCCGCGCGTTTTCGAACACCCCGCCCGTCGTATGGGTGAGGAGGCCGGTGTCGGCGGCGACGAGGTCGTGCAGCGACAGCCCGTCGCCGAGGTCGGCGTCCAGGGACAACACCCGCCCATGCCGGGTTCGGCGCCGCCAGATCGGCACCAGCTGGCGGTGCAGTGTGCGGGCCTCCGCCTTCAGCGCGCCCAGGGCGGTAGCGGGCAGGAAGCCGTCGGTCAGCAGCGGGGCGCACCAGTCGCCGAGTAGCGCGGTGGTCAGGGCCTGGTTCCAGCGGGCGCTGCGCGGCAGCACCAGCGTATGAGCCGCGAGAGGCTCGACCCAGTCGGCGGCGGTCTCGGAGCGCCGCACGGGCGTGGAGCCGCTGACCACTGAACGCACGGTGCAGGCATGCAGCAGGTCCGGATGTGCGTAGCGGACGGACGGCACAGTGCGCTCCACGGCGCGTCCCCGGTGCACGTTGGTCCTGCGCAGGCCGTCGGCGGCCTCGACCACCATGAGCTGCTGCTCAGGGGAGAGTGCGAGGAACCTGGGGTCACCGAGGCCGGGCGCCTGAACGGTGAGGACCTCGCCCGTCGGGATGTCCTCGGCCGCCACGATTTTCTGGCCGGGGGAGGAGAGGTCGAGGAAGCTGAAGTCACCGTCGGGTTCCTCAACGACGACGGACCGGCGGATCGGGACGTACACGGGGCTCACGCGGGGATGCTCCTTGTGCCGGAGGGGCGGTGTCCCTACTCGGTCCCAGACGACGGCCGGACCGGCAATAAATCTTGGAGAGATTCCGGACCGCTGTTCACGGCATGTCGAAGCCCGGTACGCCGGGCCTGTTCGGCGGAGAGCCGTTTGACCTTGCGCCGGACGCGTTCGCCGAAGGCGGCCGGGTCGGCTGCGCCGGCAACGGCTGCGGCCTCGGCCCAGGTGGTGCCCGTCACCCTCGGCGTAGGCGAACACCACCGTCCGCTCCAACGGGGACAGACCACGCAGCACGGTGTTCAGTCGTTCGTCGGCGAACACCCCGCCCGCCGCGTGGGCGAGCAGGTCGACATCGGAGGCGACCAGATCATGCAGTGACAGCCCGCCGAGGTCGGCATCCAGGGACAACACCCGCCCGCGCCGGGTCTCGCGCTGCCATACCGGCACCAACTGCCGGTGTAGTGTCCGGGTCTGCGCCCTCAGCGCGCCGATCGCTGTGGTGGGCAGATGGCCGGTCCGCCAGAGTGGATCGCACCAGTCGCCGAGAAGGGCGGTGGAGACGGCCTCCCGCCACCGCTCGCTACGAGCGACCACCAGGTTCTTGGCGACGTGGTCGAGGGAGACGCCCAGCTCGGCGGGCGTGAGGGAGCGGCCCAGTGTGGACGTCGTCCGGCCGTAGACGGCGCTACGGACGATCATGGCCTGCACGAGGTCCGGCGGACCCCCCCCGGAAGGTCGGGCATCGGAAGATCGCGGAGCGCCTCGTAGCTGCCGTAGCGTCGACGGAGTCCGTCCCGGCTTTCCAGACAAATGCCGTCCTGGGTGACGGTGACGAACTCGGCCCTGTCTCCGGCCCGGCGCCCGGGGACGGCGAGGTGCCAGTCGCGGGCCGGCTCGACGTTCTGGGGGTTCATTGCGAGCTGCTCCTTGTCCGAGGGGGATGCTTCACCTCCCGGTCCCGGGGAGCGGCGCCACCAGCAATGCATTTCCCGCGCACGGGCGTGATCTGGGTCATAGCACGACGGCACGGGTGTGCTGCGGGGCGAGGAGGGCGGCGAACTCACGGTCGTGGGCGGCACGGTTGCCTTCGAAATGGGCTCAGATGAGGTCGGGGACGACGGCCATGTCGTGGTCAGGCATCACCGTAGTCAGGATCGGCGACGTCCATCCGTGCGTCGATGCAGTAGTCGTGCTTCTGGGCGAAGAACGACGTCATCAGCATGACCGCGATCAGACAATGCCCTTGATTGAGGTGTTCCAAGGAGGGACGGTGCGCCACCAGGTGGCGAGACAGATTCGCGGGCATCGGATCCCCCCTCCCCGGCCAGTACTTCGTGTACAGGGAACTCAGCGGCAGGAAGAGGGCCTTCGGATTCAGCCCGTCCCCCCACGCAGGAGATGACGGCTTACGGTATTGGACCTTTCGTGACAGGCCCGCGTAACTGGTCCGCCTCTTTACCCATGCTTGCACCTCCTTGTCCAGTTTTCCTGGCTCGATGCCGGGGGTGCGCTCCTGGAACTCCTCCCTCTGGTACTTCTGCTCCCACGGGTTGGACTGCTTGAACTCCTCCGCGTCGCGGGGCACGTTCATGACGTCGTAGAACGTGTCCTCGGTGCCCAGCAGGGCCAGGCACGCTGCCGCCTCCCGATGCCCCGCTCGGAACGCCGCGAATACTCGGCGAGCGAGAGCGACGTCCTCGCGCATCCATTCGTCTCCGCAAGCGTCGATCTCCGCCTCACAGGCCGAGAGGATGTTGTCCTCGAACTCGCTGAGCACTTCAAGCCGGGCTTCGTGCCCGCTGGCGGCCAGAAGGGCACCCAGTACCTCAGCTGGTGGAACCCACGCGACAGGGATGCCGTCGTCCAGGGCGATCCTCAGCAAGTCGGTGACTGGCGTGCTCTCCAACCCCTGCCAGTTCTCGAAAGCCACCCCGTCCGATGTGCCAATCAACTGCACAGCACTGTCCGTGATCTGATCATCCGTACTCGTCATACGGCGCATTCTGCCGAGTTCCTGACACGGCAACGGCAGTTTCACCAAGAAGAGAAGCTGTCCTTCCCTGTCGCGGTCAACGTCTGAATGGCTGGGCACGGCGAGTACGGGTGGGCCGACTGTGACGGGCGCTGGCTCGTAGGTCCGGGACGCTCTATCCCAGCCCCGCCCAGGACGGTTACACACTGACCGCCTGATCCACGACCTTCACTTCAAAGAGCCGCACCCATAGACGACGTGGGTCAACTCGGTGACGGTCGTCGCGTGTAAACCCCTCCACTCTCGCGTTCGAAGCCACCCAAACCGCAGCAGCCGGCCCTGCAGTTACCCCGGGCCTGACCGGCCCGGCTGCCCTCCCTGTCGGCGCCCGACGGCACCGTGTTACCTTGCGCCCCATTGATCGTGAAGGTTGTGTGGGTGGGGGGCCTTTCATGAAATCTGCGCGATTCTCGCCGTCGATCGCCGCATCGGCCGTCGGGGCACTGCTCGTGGGGATGACGGCCGCGACCGTCGTCGGTCCCGGCGCGGTCGACTCGTACGCGGCGTCGGGTACGGCACTGCCGATCGCGCACTTCGCGCACCTGGTCGTGGACGCCTCGCACGGACACCTGTACATCAGCGGTGGCGCCGGCACCGATGGCATCGTCGTCACCGATCTCGACGGCGGCAACCCGACGACGATCAGCGGTGAACCGGGGGCCACCGGTCTCGCCCTCTCCGCCGACGGGTCCGCGCTGTACGCGGCTCTCCCGGACCAGGACGCGATCGCGGCGATCAGTACGGCGAACCTGACCGAGTCGGCGCGTTACGGCACGGGCGCGGGCACTCACCCGGACTCGCTGGCCGTCGCCGGCGGGACCCTCTGGTTCGGGTACGGCTCGGCGGGCGCCGGCGGCATCGGTTCCGTCGACGCGTCCGGCACGGTGAACCTCGGGCAGGATGCGGGCAGTTGGGCGGCGCCGCTGGCGCTGGCGACGACCCCGACGCCCTCCGGCGTCCTCGCGGCCGCCGTGCAGACGGGCGACACCTCCGCCTTCGTGACGTACTCGGCCCAGGACGGTGCGCTGACCCGGCAGGCGGGGAAGTCGCTGCCCGTGCCCGAGCTGACCGACTTCGCGGTCACGGCGGACGGACAGCATCTGGCGGTCTCGTCGTGGCTGCGCGCGAGCAGCAACCGGTACCGCGTCTCGGACCTGGCAGTGGACGGGCAGTTCTCCAGACCCTTGGCCGCCAGGGCCGTCGCCGTGGCGCCGGACGGCACCCTCGCCGGCTGCGGCTGCAACTACGGATTCGAGGCGTTTCCGGAACCGGGCGAGGGCTACTACCACCTGTACGAGATCGAGTCCCCGATGCACCTGGCCGCACACGGCCTTGCCTGGGCGCCGGACGGCAGCCGGCTCTACGCCGTGACCGTGGACGCCGCCGGCGGCACACCAACTCTCCAGACAGCCCATAACCCGGAAACCGCGTGGGTCAGGCTCTCCGGCACATCGACCACCACCCCGCTCGCCCCCGGCGAGACCTATGGGTTCCGGGCCAACTTCGATTCGCCGCTGAGCCTCGGTGCCGGGGAACCCATACTTCCGGGCACCGTACGGATCACGCGCTACGACGACGCCGATCCGGACGGTGTGCTCGTCCCGGACCCGACGGCCACCCCGGCCCGCCCACCGGTCGATTTCTTCGGCTCCTACCAGGTCTCCGGCACCGCTCCCCTCACCGGCCCCCTGAGCTTCCGCGTCGACTACTCGGGCAGCGGCCACTACGGCCCGGCCGTCCAGACCTTCGACGTCCCCGTCGCGAAGTACGCGCCCACCATGGTGCTGACCGCCCCGGACACCGGGGGCCGGGCCGCGCCGCTGACCGTCACCGGACGGCTCGTCTGGCCGCATGCGCAGGTGAAGACCGGTGCGGTGCACGTCGTCAAGACCGATCTGGCACACCCCTCGGGGTATTCCATGGGCACCGTGCCCGTCGCCGCCGACGGCACCTTCGCCCTCCACGACACCCCGCAGATTGGCGGCGCGAACACCTACTCCTTCACCTACGACGGCGGTACGTCCTACCTCCCGGCCAGTCAGTCGGCGACGGTGCAGGTGGCCCGGACCACGCCGGGCCTGAGCGTGACGACCGACGCGAAGTCGTACCACTCCGGCGCGACCGCCAAGGTCACCGTGCACCTGGGGACCACGTACAACTCCCGGCTCGTGACGCTGTACGCCCAACCCGCGGGCAAGTCGCGGACGGCAGTCAAGAGCGGCAAGGTCGACACGCACGGGAACCTCGTCGCGTCGTACAAGATCACCCGCAACACCGTGTTCAGCGCGGCCTTCGCGGGTGACTACCGCTACGCACCGCGCACGGTGACCATCGGTGCGACCCTCACGCCGACGATCCGGACACAGATGCAGTATCCGGTGAAGACCACCGGCATCGGATCCACCACCTACGAGGTCTTCTACAAGTCCGAAGTCACCATGGGCTTCAACCTCCAGGTCACTCCCCGTCAGGCCGGAGGCTGCACGTCGGTGTACGTCGAGCACTACTCCTCGGGGGCCTGGCACCAGGTCACCTCTCAGAAGTGCGTGCCCCTGTACTCCGACGGCTGGTACGGCTACGGCCGCGCTCTGAAGCTTTTTACGAGCAACGACCGTTACCGCGTCCGCGGTCTCTACACACCGCCGGCCAAGGGCTCGCAGACCGGCGGTGCGCAGAGTGGGTGGACCTACTTCACCGTCCGTCCCGGCAGCCCGTGAGCTCGAAGTCGGTGGCTTTCCGGCTCTTCGCAGTTGAGGGGTGTAGTCGGGTAGGCGTTGAGGTCTTCCAGGATGGAAGTTCCTGGACGACGTGAGTTGACGCGTGTGCCCTCGCCGGTTTCGACCAACACCGGGGGTACAACTTGAAATTGGGGAAGCTGTTCACTACGGGGGCCGTGGCAGTGGGTGTACTGGCTACGGCCGGGGCACCGTCGGCCGTGGCAGACCAGGCCGGCAGCAGCGCGCAGTTGCGGGTCACGGTCGGCTCGCCGAGGGCCCAGGCCGCTGCGGTGTCCGGTGCGGCTTCCGCCGCGACCTGCAGCATCAACAAGATCACGATCAATCCGTTCAGCGAGTGCGAGTGGGTGAAAGTCCACGTCGACGTGGTCAAGGTCGTCGACGGGGAGCCGGTCATCGAGGGCACGGCCGACTTCAACGTCAAGCACCAGATGACGCTGAAGGCCAGCTCCGCGAACTGGAGCGAGAAGCTCACCATCTCCAAGGCCACGACCACCGGCCAGGGCAAGGGCGTCGCCGTCGAGGTGGCCGCCAAGTCCGGCGGCGGCACCAAGGCGTCCGTGTCCTTCCCGCAGGGCCACACCCTGGACAGCGCGGCCAGCGGCAGCGTCGCCTACAAGACGACCATCGCCCCGAAGAAGATCCTGTCCAAGGCGAAGACCACATACGGCTACACGTTCACCAAGGCGGGCTACAGCCCCGGCAGCGTCTCCTACGGCTCGTCGGTCTACCGCTGCGACAACTACTACGGCAGCACCCGCACCAACCGCTCCGGCTGCGCCTTCCTCGAGGTGCCCACCGGGGTGAGCATGGTCGGCCTGGCCCGCATCGACGAAGGCATCCGCAAGCTGCGCTCCCGCGGCGGGCACTACGGCGACCCGAACGGCGGGAAGCCCCTGCACTCGATGATCAACAAGACGCAGGAGAACAAGAACAGGACCGCGGTGTGCCCGCGCACCGCCCCGGCGGACATGAAGCGCGCCGGCCGCACCTCGTGCGACGAGTACCCCTTCGCCTCCACCAAGGAAGGCGCCACGAACCTTCCTGCCAACCAGCGGGAGATCACCTGGGTCAAGGTGCAGGAGAACAAGTCCCAGGGCGGACGTATCACCGCATGGCGCGGCCAGATGCACGTCATGGACGGCGACCCGTTCTACGTGATCGCCTGAGCCTCGCTACACTCCCGCCAAGCCAGACAGGGTGCCTCTTCCCGCTTCGCCGGGGGAAGGGGCACCCTGCCCGTTCCAGGAGGCCCCTCATGCTGGTTCGTGCGTCCTCGTTCACCGTCGAGCTCGGTGAAAACGGCTACCTCATCGGCTTCACCGACGACTATGAGTACCCCGCCGAGATGCCCTTCGGCTGGCGCTGCGGCCCGGCCACCGACGCCAACGCTGTCGTTTTGGCCACCACTGACACCGGCCCCCTCCAGATGACCATCCAGGTCCACGATGCCCCACCGGCCCCGGAAACAGGCGGCGGGTGGGAGCCGGCCGAAGAAATCAGCCTGCGCGCCGACCTCCCCACCCTCCACCTCGCGACACTCGAGTCGGGCGACATCATGGACGCCTGGCCTGACGAGGAAGCGCCCCTTCGCCTTCCGCCCGCCCCGGACGGCGGCGACTGGGTGCGCATGCGCCTGTACTGCCATGCCGACGACCCTGAACCCGGCATCGGCGACCACGGGGAACGCCACCTGGTCCAACTCTGGCCCGCACCCGAGACACTCCCGGTGCACCCGGACATCACCGAGGAAGACCGGCAGGCACGCGCCGAATACGCCGCGGACCAGGCCCTGGCCGTGGACGACTACACCATCGCCTACCCGACGCAGACGGAGTGAGGGGCATCGGAGTGCTTCTTCGCGCGGCACCCCGCGCGGTGTCGTACCGGGCCGGGGGGTGCCTCTATGTCTTTGGTCAAGCGAGGCGTGGGGTTCGGGGTTCGTAGAAGGTGCCGTCGCGGAGCATCGCGAACAGCACGTTGATCCTCTGGCGGGCCAGGCGGAGAAGTGCCTGGGTGTGGGTCTTCCCTCTGGCCCGGCATTTGTCGTAGTAGACACCTCACGGTGTCAAGTCATCACGCAGCAGCGGCAAGTCGAGTGGGGAAGGCGGTCTGTTCGTCGAAGGGCTTGTGGTGCTGGATGCAGTGGTAGAGCTGGCCGATCATGCGGTTGAAGAGGTTGCGCTGCGCGGCGGCGTGCCAGTCGCCCTGCTCGCGTCGGCGCCGGTAGTGGTCGTTGGCTCCGGCGGACGCTCGGAGTGAGGCGAAGGCCCACAGGTATCCGGCGTGGTTGAGCCGGTCGTTCTTGACCCAGCGCCGGGTGATGGACGATTTCTTGCCGGAGGCCCTGGTGATGGGCGAGGAGCCGGCGTAGGCCTTCAGGCCGCGGGCGTCGGCGAACCGGGTATGGTCGTCTCCGATCTCAGCCAGGATCCGGGCGCCGAGTTGGATGCCGAGCCCCGGGAAGCTCAGGATCACTTCAGCGTCCGGGTGCTGAGGGAAAGCCTCTTCCACCGCTTCGGCGAGCTGGTCGGCGGCGGTGCAGGCGGCTTCCAGCTGGATCAGCAGGGCGAGCATCTGCTTGCCGAGTGCGTCTTCGATAAGCGGAGCCTGGTGGGCCCATTCGGCGCGGAGGACGTCACGCAGCCGGTCGGCCTCCGTCTCGATGCCGCGCTTGCGGCCGGCCCGTTTGAGGGCGGCCTGGAGCTGGGTGCGAGACAAGCGCGCCGCTCGCGAGGGGGTCGGTGCGGCCTTGAGGAGTTCGCGAGCCTCGGGGCGGCATAGGCCGTTCGTCCAGGTGGCGAAGGCGTCCAAGGCAGCCGGGTAGTACTCGCGCAGCAGAGATCGGAGCTGGTTGGCGATCTGCTGGCGGTTCCAGGTTGCGTCCTGCTGGGCACGAGCCAGGACTGCGATCGCCCGGCCAAGGTCTGAGTCCGCAGGTAGGGGTCGATGAGCGTGCATGTCAGTGCGCAGGATGTTCGCCAGCACGAAGGCGTCGCCGGGGTCGGACTTTTTGCGCGAGACCGAGTGGCGATCGCGATAGCGCGCGGCGGCCATCGGGTTGATTGCGAACACCTTCCGTGTCCCGGTGCGCAACACGGCGACCAGGAGACCGCGGGAGGTCTCGATCGCCACCGGGATCGGGTTCTCCTCCGTGTCGCCGTACTCGACGAGCAGGTCGAGCAAGATCTTGTAGCCAGCGGCATCGTCGGTGATGTGCCGCTTGGCTAATAGCTCGCCTTTGTCGTTGACGATGGCAATGTCGTGGGTTCGCTCCGCCCAGTCGATTCCGCAGTAGATCAAGGTTGTCCCCTTCCAGCGTGCTGGTGTTTGCGCTGGTCACGAGCGCATGCGGGCCACGCGAGCGACCTAATCCAAGGCCTCGACCACCACGCGGTCGGGCCGCCACCTCACTAGCCGTTCGTGGCACCAGCGCACCCCACGGGCCTCGGTCTGTACCGGAGCTCAGACGGCTCGGGCGTATCAAGAGGTCACCGTGCAGCAGGCTCGCACCACCAACACCAACGAGTGATCAAGCCGGTAGTTGTTGACGGTGGCGACGGCCGTGAAGGTGCCGAACGCTGCGCGATCTACTACGAGGCATCCGAGCCCGGTGCGGGACAGGCATCCACCCGGCGCTGCACGACGGTCACCACCATGAGCACCAGGACCGCACACCTGTCTAAAGCGAGGCGTTGCCCGCCCGGCAGCCACTAGATGTCACGATCCGGCACTCGAACGCCCGTAGGAACAAGCGCCCCAACAGGACGCTCTTAACAATGGATTAGGTGCGGGAGGCGGGATCGTGCAGGGCGGCGAACGCGGACAGGAACATCGCGCGTTTGAGCTGCCGGTTGCCGCCTCTGGGTGCGTGTTCGCCGCGGTTCGAGGTCCCCGACGACTTGGTGGTGGGGGCCAGGCCGGCGTAGGAGGCGAGGTGGGCGGCGGTGGGGAAGCTGGTTGCGTCGCCGACGGTGACCAGCAAGGTGGCGGCGGTCCTGACCGCGACCCCCGGAATCGAGGTCAGGACCGCGGAAAGAGGGTGAGCCTCCAGCAGCTGTCCGATCTGCGTTTCCAGGGCTCGTCGTTGTTCGTGGACGGCGGCGAGGGAGCGGGCCAGGGACGGGATCACGACGTCGAGGGTGGCGGTGCCCGGGACCACGACGGTCTGCTCGTCGAGGGCGTCGAAGACCTCGTCGATCAGCCGGGTGGCCATGCGTGGAGCTTTGGGCCGGATCACTTCAACGAGCCTGCGGCGACCGGCCTTTCGCAGGGCGGCCGGGGATCCGTAGCGTTCCAGCAGCCAGGTCACCGCGGGGTGGTCCAGGCGCGGGCCGAGGACGCGCTCCAGGCTGGGATGGAACTGGGTGAGCAGGCCGCGTATCCGGTTGGAGGTGCGGGTGGCCTCGGCCGCGAGGCGCGGACGCGCTGCTGGGCCTGCCCGGCGCCCCGGTCACGGTGGGACTGAAGCCCGCGGCACAAGGCCTGTTGGCCGCGGTCGACGCCGTCGCGGCCCCCGCCGCCGAGGCCTTGGGGCCGGACGCGTCGGAGCCGGCCGTTCCGGCCGATGCCGCACCCCCTGTCGTCGAGGCCTCCCCGTCCGACGGGCCGGCCGCCGACACCGGGCCGGCCGGCACCACCGCGGCCGACGCGGCCGGCGGCGCGTCCGGCGCCTCCGGTGTGTCGGCCGAGGCGGGCGCGGCGTGGGGGCGGGTGAGGGCGGCCGCGGACGTGCTGCGTGGCGACCTGAGTCATCCGGGCCGGTATCACCAGGCGCGGGCGGCGGGGATCGTGGAGCGGCTGCTGGGAGTCACGCTGGGTGCGGCGCAGGAGAAGGCGCTGGATGTGTGGGGGACCGTCTACGGGGTGGCCTCCGGGATTTTGCACGGCCGCGCGGCCGACGCCGGCGAGGCCGCCGTCCTGTACACCGGCATCCTCGCCGCGGCCCGCGAGTTGCCGGTGCCGCTGCCGGGCCGTGCGGCCCGGGTTGGGGTGGCAGTGCACTGGCTGACCGATACCGGGCGCTCCTGCAATTCCGCAGCCCCGAGCCCAACAAGCTGAGCCTATGGACGTGGTCGAAGGCGGTGCGCCGGCTCGCTGTGGAGGCCGGAGTGGAGCGCGTCTCCACATACACCACGCGGCACCTGTGCCTGACCGATCTGGCAAGGATGGGCTGGGAGGTGCACCCGATCGCCACCTTCGCTGGACACCGGCACACCGACTCGACCATGCGCTACATCCACCTCTCGGGCCGGGACCTGGCCGAGAGGTTCGCGCGCGGGATGGAGCACATCCATGCTCAGCGGGTCGCGCTGCTGAGCGCCGGCGTCGAGGGCACCGGAGGACCGCGGTGACCGCGCTCGCCTCGGCCGCCGGGAACACAGCGCCCGGCTGGCCCTGGCCGCTGGGGCGCACCGGCCGACAAGGACTGACCGAGCGCGGTCGTACCGGCCACGGCGGCGAGGGCGAGCCCGCACCGCCGCAGCAGCAGATAGCCGACACCGAGCAGCGAGGCATTGCCCAGGGCGACGACCCTCGGGCCGGGTGCCCCGGCCTCGTGGGGCGCGGAACTCGGCATGGTGGGTAGGGCATGCGTCGGGTCGCACATCCTCGTCTCTCCCGGTCTCGGTCAGCGACGGCTCCGGTGCCCGCATGGTGCGGCTCCGTTCCCGGTAGGGGGCCCGGAACCCGCTCGGACCAGGAGGCGAGTTACTCCCACTTCTGGGTCCTGGCTCAGTTGCTGTGGGGGTTCTGGGCGGGTCTGTGCGAAGTGCGGTGAAAGGAGATCGCCACCAAGTACGGGTTGAGTACACTGCGTTGTCTGGCAGGGCCGTCGGTGGTGGGGCGAGGGGTGGGACGGTGCCGGTGACGCCGGAGGCCGGGAACAGGATCGCCGGCCGGTATCTCTTGCGGGAGCCCATCGGCAGCGGCGGGATGGGCGTCGTCTGGCTGGCCTGGGACGAGCGGCTCGAACGACGGGTCGCGGTCAAGTGCGCACGCCTGGACGACGATCGGGCCGCGCGACGGCTCATGGGCGAGGCGCGCAACGCCGGGCGGCTGCATCACCCGAACATCGTGGGCGTATTCGACTTCGTCGACGAGGGCGCCACGTGCTGGATCATCATGGAATACGTCCCCTCGCGCAGCCTCGCGCAGATCCTGACGGAGAACGGCCCGCTCACGCCCGAGGAGGCCGGGTCGATCGGCTGCCAGATCGCGGCCGCGCTGGCGAAGTCCCACGGCGAGGGTGTGGTGCACGGCGACGTGACGCCGGAGAACATCCTCGTCACTGACGAAGGCGTGGCGAGACTCACCGACTTCGGGATCTCGCGGGCCCTGTGGAGCGACGTCACCCACAGTGCGACGGGCAGAGTGCGCGGCAAACTCCGTTATCTGGCACCAGAGTTGGCCAAGGGGCAGCCTGCGGGCGAGAAGTCGGACGTGTTCTCCCTGGGTGCCTCTCTGTTCATGGCGGTCGAGGGCCGGTCGCCGTACGGAGAGGCCGAACACCTCATGGCCTATCTGGCCCGGGCCGCCGAGGGACACCTGGAGCCCATGCACCGGGTCGGGACCCTGACCGGTCCGCTCACCGCTCTGCTGGAGGTGGAGCCCCGACGCCGTCCCGACTCCGCCAGGGCGCAGAAGCTGCTGACGCGCGCCGCACCACCGCCCCCGCACATACAGGAGCAGTTGCGGGACAGCCGTACGCGGGACCTGATGCACCGCACGCTCCGGCTGTCGCGACCCGTGCGCCGCCCGCAGGAATCCACGCCCTCCATGTTCCAGTCGCCACAGCCCGCAGGAAGACGCCGGAACCGGTTGGTGATCATGGCGGTGGCGCTGGTCGGGGTGGGCGCGATCACGGGTGGGCTCGTCCTCTTCGGCCCGTGGGCCTCGAAGGACGACGGGGACCAGGGAGGTCGTAGCGGTGCGGCTGACGCGAAACCGTCGGCCATGGTGCGGGCCGGTGCCATGGGCGACGAGCGCACGGCCGACCCCTGCGGGCTGCTCGACGCGGCCTCGCTGAGCCGCTTCGGTGGCACCGTACTGGACCCTGACTACGGGGAGATCGACCGGTGCGACGTCCTGGTGCGCAACAACAGCGGTCACGACAACGCGGACGTCCAGGTCAACCTGGACTCGGACCGGGACGATTTCGACGACGTCGTGTCCACCCGGCTGGTCGACGGCCTCACGGTCGTGACCCTCAAGCGGGACGAGAGGGCCTGCGAGCGGGCCGTCCTGAGCACCGACGGCAAGCAGATCCGTGTGATCGGGAAGCAGCTCAACGAGGTGGCGCCGGACCCGTGCCAGATGGCCGACGCCGCCACCGATCACGTGGTCGGTGTGCTGGCCGACGGGCCGGTGCCCCGGCGTTCGTCGTCGCCGGACGCGAACTCCCTGGCCCGGCTGGACGCCTGCACGCTGCTCGACGCCATCAAGCTCAAGCGGCTTCCCGGCGTCGAGGTGGACAACCGGGACCGCGGTTTCGGATCCTGGACGTGCGACTGGTCGAGCGACGACGGCGAGCGTGAGGTGGAGATCCAGTTCAGCCGGGACAACTCACTGGACGCCGACGACGGAACCCTGGTGAACGTCGCCGGTACGAAGAGCTACTTCATCGCGGCCGAGGCCGAGGCCGACAGCTGCACCGTACGGACCCCGCACCGCACCTTTACGGACTCGGCCGGCGACCGTACCACCGAACTCTTCCAGCTGACCGTGTACGCTCCGCAGCCGACCAGGCAACTGTGCGACACCGCCACGGAGTTCGCGGCTGACGTCGTAGGGAACATCCAGAAGCGAACTGCCGGAGACGTGACATGACCGAGCCGGGAATGGCACGGCGACGGCCGGCGGAGCGGGGCATGCCCGCTCCGGGTGGCCGGCTCCTGCCCGCCACCCACGGGAGCCTCGCCCGGGGCGCGTCCGCGCCGCTGCCCGGCACCGTCTTCGCGCTCGCCCTGACCGGCGGCATGACGCTGGGGCCCGGGGACGGGCGCGAGGTGCTGTTCGGCCGCAACCGGCCCGAGGTCCACGTCTGCCTCGGCGAGGACGATCCCGAGGTCAGCCGCCACCAGGGCACACTCATCCACCGACACGGCCACTGGTGGGTGAGCAACGCCGGGCGCCTGCCGATCCGGTGCGCCGGGTCCCGGCTGCTGTTCCGGGGCGAGGAGCCACTGCTGCTCGACACCGGCTACACCCCGCTGTTCGCCGGCGGTTCACGTGGCCGCGAGCACTTGCTGGAGGTCTTCGTCACCGGTCCCGAGGGCGAGCGGCCGCCACCTCGGCACGGGGACGTCACCCGCCCGCCCAGGGTGTGGGTGCTGACCGAGCAGGAGAAGCTCGCCCTCGTCGCGCTCGGCCGACGGTACCTGCTGCACGAGCCCCGGCCGCAGCCGTTGACCTGGAGGCAGACCGCCGCCGAGCTCGCCGAGTCGCAGCCGTACGCGGGCTGGACGGACAAGCGCGTCGAACACCTGGTCAACGGCGTGCGCACCCGGCTGTCCCGCGACGGGGTGCCCTGGCTGACCCGCGAGGAGCTCGGCGAGCCGGTGGGCAACGCGCTCAACGACCACCTGATCCGGGCCCTGATGGCGTCGACCACGCTCGTGCCGATGGACCTGGCACTGATCGACGCCGCCTGACGCCGTCACCATGGCCGTCGGCGGAAGCACGCGTTGCCGCGGTGGCCGTAGAGCAGGGCCACGCCGGTGGCGGACAGGACCACCGCGACGATGTCCATCACGGCGTACTCCTCTCGGTGTCGGAGCGTATGCCGAAGGGTGTCAAGGGCGCGTTGGCGGTGGTGTGGTGTCAGGCCGTGCTCAACTGCCTTGCCGGATGGTTCGTCTGGACCCTGATGAACGAACGTCTCACTCACCATCAGGACGTCGCGGATCTCGGCATGATTGCTGTCCTTACGTCCTTCGCCGCGTCCGCCGTGCTCTTCGTCTCCGGCGTCTTCGCACGGAAGCGGTTCGGCTGGGTGCGGGTCACTGTTCTCGTCGGCGAGTGCGCGATCGCTCTGTTCTCGCTGATCAATGTCTTCGTCGCGTGCGTGCCTGCCGCGGGCGTCGGGCTGGCGGTCGCCGCGCTGACCGGCAGGACGATGCTGGGTGCCCCGGCACGCGAGTGGTTCAACCGTTGACAGTGCCAGGCTCAGACCGCGGCAGCCCCGGCGGCGAGTCCGGAGATCTGACACGACGTACGAAAGCGCGGGATTGCGCCCGCTGTTGACCGTAGATGACCGGTCTTACGGCCACGCTATAGGCACGCCGTCGACTCGGGGGCGCGGGAAGCCCTCTTGGCGGCCGGCTACCGCCGAAGCGCTGGAAGCGATCGTTGGCCCGGAGCGTGTCTTTGCAGGAGTGCACGGAGGAGGTATGACCGCGCCCCCGATGCGGGGGTGAACCGGGGGGCGCGGAGTACGGCGTCTCAGGCGTGGAGCAGGAGGCTGAGCTCCTGCGGGAGCCCGAGGGAATCGCCTGGCTTCGGCTGCAGTGCTTCGCCCAGCTCGAATGCCCAGCGATCGGACGGCGCCTGGCCGAACGTCTGCGCCGCGAGCGCCGGCAGGGACCGTGCGGCGGAGGCGGCGCTGTCCCACAGCAGGGCCAGGCCCTGCCGGTCGGCGGTCGGATCGGTGAGCCAGTGGCTCGTCCTCGGGCCCGGGAACTCGCCGAAGGAGGACGAATCGGGGTCCGCCTCGTGCAGGGAGTCCGCGACCGCGGCGATCTCCGCCGCCCCGCCAAGCAGCCGTGTGTCGGGGTCGTCCGGGGCGGACTGGGGCGGGAGGAGTGCGGTGGCGACCTGCCGGAAGCGGGCGAGGGCGGCGACGCGCTCGGCACGCACCTCGGTGAAGTCGATGTACGCGTGGCCGTGGAAGGCGCCTTCGGCGAACACGCCGTTGAGGAGGCCGCGTTCGAGGGCGACGGACTCCGAGGCAGTGGCCAGTTCCCGCAACGCGGCCAGCCCGTCGGACAGTTGGGCGTCGGCTCCGTCGACCCGGTGGCGGCCACCGCGACGCGCGCCAGCGAGACACTTCTGCCGAGGGCGAGAACGTCGCCGGTGGCTCTCGGCCCTCGACGGCCGCACAGCCCAAGGCTGAGCCGAACGCTGAGCAGGTCATGTGGGAGCACTTGCAGCAACAGCAGGCCGTCGGCCGCATGCCGACGGGCGCCGAGTTGGACAGAGTGGCCGACACCAACAACTACGGACGGGCCGTCCTCGCGCGCTGTCCACGTAATAGAACGGCCGGGGTCCCCTCCCGGACTCCCTTGCCTACTCTCCACTCATGCTCTCTCCACGCGGCTGGATCTCCGCGACGATCGCCGCATCGATGATGGCCACCGCCATGATGACCGCGGGCTGTTCGGGTTCTCCGGACCAGGGCCCGGGCTCCCCCGCCGCCGCACCGTCCACATCGGCCCGAGCGTCGCCGAGCCCTTCACTCACCTCGGCCTTCTGCCTTGATCTGACATCCTTCCAGGTCGGCGTCGTCGCCTACCGGGGCGACCTGGCCGACGCGGCGCACAGTCAGGAGCTGGACCTGAAGGGTCTGCAGAAGCGTGCCGCCGTGATAGTTCATATGGGCGAGGAAATGCAGACGAGCGCTCCACCGGACGTCGCCAGGCAGTTCCGTACAGTGCTCGGTGCGATCAGGAGTTCGTCGAGCAAGCTGAAGCCGGACTCGCAGCTGCGCGATGTGGTGGACCCCGTGTTCAACGAGAAGATCAATCCGATCTTCGACGCGGTGGACGAGTACGACTGTGGCGCCGAGGGCAAGTGACGGACTCAAGGTCGCATCCCGATCGTGGCGACCAAGCTGGAGCTGCTGCGCGAACACGCCCCGGCCGGGTCCGCCTTCCGGCATTTCGGCTGCGACCGCCACGAGCGGCTGCTGGACGCGATCGGCAACCCCAGCCGGGACGCCGCCCTCGCCCGCCGCCGCCAAGCCGCCCGCGAAGAACAACGACCCACGAGGCACGAGAAGCCGCAGCACGGGAAGCCCGCCGCCCGTGTGCGCGGAGGGTGGGAATAAGTTCACCGACGACCGACGACCGACGACCGACGACCGACGACCGACGACCGACGACCGACGACCGACGACCGACGACCGGCGAGCGGCGGACGACGCACGAGGCTGGAGTCAGCCGCGCGAGTCGCACCTGCACCTGTGTGAGGACTGCCAGAGCCGGGCCGTCGCAGCCGAGCAGCAGGCCGAAGCCGACGAACGCGAGCGATAGGTGCAGCAGCGCCTCCGCCAGGAGGCGGAAGCCGAGCAGGTTGCGCGGAGGGCCGGCGGCTGGCTCGGACGCTGGCGTACCTGATCCGGGCAAGCCCGCGTTGTCGGTGACGGCTGCAGGGCTGGAGCGATGAACGGCGATGAGCTGTCTCATCGCCTGTTGCCTGGGGAACGGCGAGCCCCGGCGCAGGACGGACGCGCCGGGGCTCAGCGGCAGGCTCAGTGCCGCGTGGGAAACAGTTGGAGCCTGGCCTTGTGGCCGGAGACCGACTTCACCCAGATCTTCAGGTTGTTGAACTGAACGGTGCCGCCAGGGCTGGTGCTGCCGGTGAGGCTCCCGCCGGCGGCCGACATCTTCACGGATCGCGAGCTGATGCTCGTGATTTTCAACGATCCGAACCCGAACTTGCGGCTGTTGACCTTGATGGTCTTGGGTGCCGATACGGTGATCTTGCATCGTCCGTCGTAGCAGGGCCCGTTGGCGGCAGACGCAACCGGCGTCATGAGTCCGAATCCGAGCGTGCCCGCCGTGGCCAGCGTCAGGACAGTCGTCGCGGTGCGCCGACGCATATTGATTCTCATCAGTGGGACCTCCTGTTCTCGAGTGGGGGTTCTGGCTCGGCATTTCTAGCCCGCCGGTACCGGGACCCCTCCCGAGGAGCCCAAGCGCCCATGGCCAACGCAACTCTGCACCGCACGCCGGCGCCATAGTCCGCCGATCATCTTCGCGGTGAGGCTCTTGCCGGTGCCGGGGATGCCGATGAGAAGCTGTGTCTGAGCTCTGCATGACAAACCGGCGGGTCTCTGACCTGGTCTGAAATCGAACTCCTTTGTGTGTCCGCGCTCCAGACGATGACTCAAGTGCCAGCCGCATTCCATGGGGGCGAAGCGCTCCAAGGCCGTGGTCCATGCCTGCACTTCGGAACCGGATCGCCCCCCGGCGCCGTCCTGTCGTGTGTGCTTAAGGTGCTCAACGTGCGGTGATGGTCTCGGGAGAGGAGGGGTACGCCGTGGCCCAGCGCACGATGGGAGAGCCAAGAGGACGCTTGGCCGCATGCCGTGAACGAGGCGCAGTTCGACCGGTTCCGCCAGCAGGCCCAGTACGTCCACCAGGAGGCCGCCCCGCAGCTGGCGCGGATGGAGCACGGCACGCAGTTCATGGACCTGGTCGCGGCCTGGTCCGGTTCGTCGCCACGGCCGGCCGGATCGTGCCGAACCTGAAGGGCGAGTCCTACGACGACGCCGAGCGCGACACGATCGAGCGCGGCCTGTCGCGGGTGCGCGCCGCGGCGGACTGGATCGAGAACGCCGTCACCCGCGGCGAGGTCGACCTGGACGAGCAACTGATGAGGCTGCTGAAAAGCTCGGGTGAGTAGGTGATGGGGCGGGGCGTCCCCGCTCACGTCCAGGTGGAGCGCTTCCCAGGCGGCACGGCGGTGTCCGAACCCCTCATCCTCAACGACCGCAGCTGAGCGGAGCGCGCGGACCCGCCGACACTGTGCCGGGCCCTCTGGTCTCCTGTCCTTCGGCCATCGGCCCGGACAGGCCCCGCATCACGTGGCCGGAGCGGCATGCCCGCTGCAGCTCACGCCCTCGCCCCGGCGGGTGTTGCGCGTGACATAGCTGAACCCTTCCCGAGCGGTCTCGCTGCCGAAGTGGACGAATTCCGGCGTCTGGACGCCGATGTTCTCGCTGGAGCTGAACGCCAGGCAGAGCCCGATCGGCAGGAAGATCAGCAAGGACAGCCCAACTCGCCCCACGCAAAGGAGAGACGGGCCCGGCCGAAGCCGGATCCGTCGCCCCCACGGTCCCAGGGGTGATACGGAGTTACGCGCTGCCCAGGACAACGGCATCACCGCGGAAGCGTCACTCCCTCACACAGCCGGATCAGGCGGCCCAAGGACGTCTCAGTTGGGGCGACAGGTGGGTCGGTCGGACATGGGACAGTCGCTCGCGCGTGGGCCGCCCGCAGGCTGGGCATGAAAGTGCACGGGACGATTGGGCGGTGGGGGAGGTGTCGGTGAGCGGGAGCCCGCGGTTGTGGGTGGCCGGTGCGCTGGTGGGGGGCACCGCTTCGGTCCTGACGTGCGGGCTGGCCGTGGTTTTGGTGGTGCTCGTGCCCGCGTGGTGGCCTCACCCGGTGGTGGCCGTTGTCGCGACGCTGTTGCTCCTCGGCTTGGGGTTCGCAGCGATCTCCGCGTGTTTCATCCGCCTTGATCCTTGGCACTTCGGAGCGGCCGCACTCGTGGAGTGTCTGCTGGCCGTGGGGTTGGCGACGTTTCTCGACCAGGCCGTGCTCGACGTGTGGGGCAAGCCGCTTCAGACCGTCGTCACCAAGGCCGTGCGGCATGAGAGGAACGCGCCGACGGGGAAAGTCACCGGATCCTGGTGGGAGTGCTCGCTGGAGCGGCTCGACGGTACCGAACTCGAACGGAGCCTCAGGGAGTCGGACTTCGTCTCGCCGGGCGAGGCGTGCCCCGCCAGCGCGGAGGCAGGAGACCGGATCGTGGTGTATGCGGTGCCCGGAGGGTTCGCCGCGCCGCAGACGAACGCCCCTGTCGGGGGTGTCTGGCTGGTTGTCGCGTTCACTGCTGCCGCCACGGTGGCGGCAGCGACGTTCACGTCTGTCGGAATGACTCGCCCGGGTGCACCCGAAGCGGGGCGGATCCCGCGTCTCATACGGGGCAGCCGGGCAGAGGATTTGCCGCCGGCCCGCACCTGAGACGGGCGGCGTGCAGGAGCCACATCGCAGGTCGGGGTGTCCGATGTCGACCGCGACCCGTGCGTCCCCACGACGTGTCCTCGCTCCTGCGCGATGCCTGCGGCAGGGTGGACGCCGCCGCGCTGGTCGGGGGCCGGCTGCAAGGTTCGGCGGGCTCAACAGGGCAGGATAACGGGGATACGTCATGAGCTCGTACGGTGGAAATGGCGCCGCCTCTCACCGTGGTACAGGACCAAGGCCGAGCTGTCCTTCGCAGACAGGGCCGCCAAGCTCCGCCGCCCGGTTTTCCGCGACCGACCCAGCCCAGCCCACCCCCGACGAAATCCGCGCCGTCAGCACGCCTGGGCTACAGCCAGCGCCAACACCGCCCCATGACCTACGAAAACAGCGAAAGTCGAGCTTACCTTGCTCCTTAACATCGGCCATTACGCAGAGCGACGAGGGTCTCGGGTCGTTTGACGGTCTTGCCCACGTCGTAGCGGGTGGCGGGGTGCCGGCCTCCCAGGGCTTGCGCCGGTCGGCTGCCAGCGGCAGCGCGAGGCGGAGCTGGGTGTGCGCGGCGATCACCAGCCACGTCCACCGGTCCGCCGCCCGTGGGTCGCGCAGCCGGGGGCGGGTCCAGCCCAGGGATTGCTTGAACAGGCGGAACGTGTGCTCAAGGTCGAATCTGCGCAGGTAGCACGACCAGAGGAAGTCGACGTCGTCCCGGGGCGGCGCCGGTTCGCGGAGGACCACAGCCAGACCGGCGGCGCGTCACGGTCGCCGGGCAGATGCTCGACCTTGAGTCGGATCAACGTGCCCTCGATCAGGGGGAGTTCGCCGTCCAGGTCGATCCAGGCGAGCGGTGGGTGAGCCGGGGGTGGAGCCGGTCCCCGGCGCGGGCCTCGGCCTTGCTGTAGCGGGGCGTGTCGTTGAGGGTCACTGCTGTCGGCTCCGGCCAGGTCTCCGGCTTGGCCATCAGGGATCGGTCCGGGTGTGCCCACCAGGACCACCGGGACGGCTTCGGCAACGGTGGCCAGGACCTGCGCCCACTGGCGGCCTGGGTCGTCGAACACGCTCGGGGCCAGGGCGAGTGCCACCATCTGCACGACCCACCCGGCATGGGTAGGATCACGCCGCACGCCGAGCGGATGGTTCGAGCCACGCTGCGCATGGCACAGACGAAAACATCGGGGGCGCACGGGATGAGTACGCACGGCAATGGTCAGTGGGGTCCGACGGGCGGACCCGGATACGGCCCCGGTGGACAGCCGGGCCCAGGTCCCGGCCCTCAGCCTTACCCTGGAGGCGGACCCCACCCGTACCCCGCCGGTCCCGGCGTGGGGCCCTACCCGCCGCAGCCCGCCCCTGTGCCGCCGCAGGGCTTTCCGGGACATCCGCAGGGCTGGGGCCCGTACCCGTCACAACCGCACGGCGGTGGCCCGCAGCCGCCGTTCCCGCTACCACCCCGGCCGCCGCTGACGCGCGGGCAGCGGATCCTCAAGTGCGTCTACAACCCGTTCTACGCCGCCCAGCGGGCCTTTCGTCCCTCGCGCCCGGACGCCGTCGAGGACCTGACGGTACGCAAGATCCAAATGTGGCGGACCGGGCTCGGCGCCGCCGCCTGGCTCGTGCTGGTCATGTCGTACGAGCCGGTCGACACGGCCAAGGGTGCCAACGCCGTCGCGAGCGACAAGTTCGACCAGAGCTGGACCAGCACACTCTTCCTCGTGTGCGCTTTCCCGTTCGTGATCGCCCTGTTCGCGTTCGCCGCGCAGGGCGCGCTGCGCCGGCTCTACCTGCGGCGGTCCCTGAAGCCCTTCGGGGCGGTGGCGGCTCTGATGGGGTCCATGGCAACGTTCCCCCTCGCCGTCGCGCCCGACTCGGCGACCACTGGCTTCCGTGACGCCATCGGGATTCCCGGCATGGTCGTCCTCATCGCCCTCTGCACATGGTCGCTGGGATTCGCCCTGTACGGGATCGCGCTCTGCCTCAACCACGTGTTCCGCACCGCCGACATCCACGAGGTGCTGCCGCCGGTTCTCGCCACCCTGCTGGCGTGGGTGATGGCCACCCTCGACATGGTCAACAACGCGAACGCCGAGGTTCCCGTCCTTGCCCGGATCGTGTTTCTGCTCGGCGCTCCGGTGTCGGTGACGGTGTTGTCGTGCTGGGAGCTGTACCGGCTGCGGAAGTACCACAACCTGTCCGTGCGACAGGCCCTCGGCCGCTAACGACCTCGTGCACGGTTGGCGGTGGTACGTCGAGGTGTGTGGCGTGGTCGGAGTTCACGCTCGAAGACCGTGGCCGAGGGTTGCGGTCTGCTGGTGTGAGAGCAGTCCCGCGACGGCTTGGACAATGTCACTCATGTGCTCGCGGCGGCCAAGGTGCCGGGCGAGAGCCCGCCAGTTCTTCAGATGTGCGATGCCGTGCTCGACCCGGATGCGTCGTGTCGAGTGCGCCTTGCGCTGCTGCTCGTGCCTTTCCTCGTACCAGGCTGGAGCGTTCTTCTTGAACTTGCGATGTGGGGGCGTCAACACGCGTCCGCCGGTCTGCGCGCCCATGCCCTGGTAGCCGGCGTCCGCGAGGATCTCCAGGTACGGGCCGCCGGCCAGGAGCTGGGCCAGGCCCAGCTGGCGGGCCTGGGTGATGTCGGCGCAACTGCCGGGCCGGACCGGGCTGCAGAACAGTACGCGCCCCTCGGCGTCCGTGACGACCATGGACTTCACGGCGTTCTGTTTGGTCTTGCCGGAGACGAATTTGTCCCGGTCCTTTCGGCCTGGGGCGGGGCGTCGCACGCGGACCTCCGTGCCGTCGATGATGCCGGTCCCGCCCGCACCCAAGTACTCGATGACCTCGGCGAGAGTGCGTAGCCGGATGCCCCGGGCGACGGTGCAGCCCCGTTGCGCCAGCAGGGGCCGTACCTCGCCGATGGCGCGGGTGATGGTGGAGCGGTCCACGCCGAACCAGCAGGCCAGCACGTCGTGCGTGGTGCCATGGCGCAGGCTCACCAACGTGGCCAACGGCCGATCGAAGAAGACGAACTTGTGCTTCGCCCCGGCTCCTACCGCCCGCTGCCGTGGCCGAGCGGTAAGGCGAGCCTGATGCAGCTCGTGCCACAACGGCCCTACCTCAGCGACGAGTTCAGCGATCACCGTCGCCGACAACCCGGTGACCCGGTACTCCGCCACAATCAACTCACGCACCCCAGCCCCCACCATGCCCCTTCCAACGAGCCACCCGGACGCCGAGCCACGGCCAACCGTGCACGAGGTCGTAAGTCCTGTCCCGGGCGAGTTCAACCAGTCGTTGCAACACCGGGCTGTTGCAGCGAGCGTAGCTGCTCTTCGAAGACCTCGGCGGGTGTCCGCCAGCCGAGGGTCTTGCGGGGCCGGTTGTTGATCGCCATGGCTACGGCTTCGAGGTCCGTGGAGGACCACCGGGACAGATCGGTGCCCTTCGGGAAGTACTGACGCAGCAGCCCGTTCGTGTTCTCGTTCGTCGGTCGTTGCCAGGGCGAGTGGGGATCGGCGAAGAACACCTTCGTCCCGGTATCGATGGCGAACTGGGCGTGGCCGGAGAGTTCCTTCCCGCGGTCCCAGGTGAGGGTCTTGCGTAGCTGCCCGGGCAGCCGGGTCATCGACGTCGTGAGCGCCGCGTTCATCGCGATCGCGCCATAGCCCCCGAGTGAGGTGCCGTTCTTCACGGGCGGACTCTCGCCCCAGCCCTCGAGCCGGGGCAGGTGCACCAGGAGCATGGAGCGGCTGCTGCGCTCGACCAGCGTGCCAATCGCGGAGCGACCCGTCCCGATGATCAAATCACCTTCCCAGTGTCCGGGGACCGCGCGGTCCCCAGCCTCGGCGGGGCGTTCGCTGAGGACGACGTCCGCGGTGACATGCCCCTGCGGCTTGTTCTGCGACCGTGCACGGGGAGTCCGCAGCGCCCGGCCGGTGCGCAGGCACGTGACCAGTTCCCGCTTGAGCGCGCCACGGCCCTCGATGAACAGCGCCTGGTAGATCGCTTCGTGGCTGATGCGCATGGACTCATCATCGGGGAAGTCGGCATGGAGCCGGTGCGAGATCTGCTCCGGGCTCCATGCCGTCGCCCATCTTCTGTCCTGCCGGTGCGGCTTGTTCAGCCCTTTCCACGCGGGCGTCTTGGGCCCGATGACGATCGTGCCGTCGGGGCGGCGGACGCTGCCGGCGAGCCGGTCCTGCACGTACTCACGCAACCTGTCGTTGCCTGTGAGCTTCGCGGTCTTCGGGCGCTTGGCGGCCTGCTGTGCTTTCCACTGGGCGACCGTCGCGCGGTACTCCTGCTTGCCGCTGCGCGTGGCGGCGTTGCGGCGCAGTTCGCGAGAGATCGTTCCGGGGTCACGCCCCAGGGCGCGGGCGATCTCGCGCACGCCCTTGTTCATCGCCCTGAGGATCGCGATCTCCTCGCGCTCCTCGAACGCGAGGTACCGGCCCGTGGGCTCGGCCAACGAGATCGGAGGCATGCCGCCAGCGTGACGAAACCACCTCGCACCCACCGGCCACGACACGCCGACCGCCAACGACGCCTCCACCGTCGTGACCCCTGTGGCGATCAGCCGCCAGAACTGGCGCTGCACGACTCGAGACGGATCAGGCCGCCCCGGCGAACGCATCGCCGGCCGCAACGCACGATCAGCGCGCCACTGCCGACGCCGACCCTCCGGAACATCGCTGGTCTTCAAACTCCAGTCCGCCGTGGCCACGTCGCACACCTCCGAGATCAAAGTGTTGCGACGACCAGTTGAATCCACCCCGTAACTGCTGGTCACAGTGAGCCCGTGGCGCCGGCCGACGTCAGCCGAAGAGGAGATCGACGTCCTTCTCGATGCAGAGCTGTAGGACGACCGCGAACTGGCGGGCGTCGTCGAGGTGCCGCCGGAGGAGCGGGTCGATGCTTCCCTCTTGCGGCTGGTCGGCGATCTCTTGCAGGCGGGGCAGGATCGCGGCGCACTGGATCGGTGTCAGGTCGGGGCCGTCGTCGTCGGGATGATTGAGGAGTGGTGCCAGGGTGGTGGAGAAGTCGTTCCAGGGGCGCTGTCCACCGAAGCCGTCCATCTCGTCTAGTTCGAACCCCTCGGCCTGCGCCAGCCACCGCCGGAACACTCCGAAGCCGGTGTAGGACCAGGACACATCCGGGCTGCTGGTGTCGTCGTCTCCTGGGAACAGAACGAGCCCCACGTGTCCTCCTCGTTGACCGAGCCCACAGGATCGGCCTGAGGAACGGGCGACGGCAACTGAAATGATCTCGCTGTGGCTGGTGTGATCACGGCGTCGGAGCCGTCCTGGATAAGCCCGTTCACCGGGTTGAGCCCGCGTCAGTTCGGCAAGCTGATCAGCGCGTTGCGGCGTGAGGGTGCGGATCCGGTGCGCAAGGGCAGGCCGTGGAGCCTGCCGCTGGAAGACCGGGTTCTGCTGGTCGCCGCGTACTGGCGCACCAACCTCACACTGCGCCAACTGGCGCCGCTGTTCGGAGTGTCGAAGTCTGCGGCCGATCGCATGGTCGACGACCTCGGCCCGGCGCTTGCGCTCCAGCCACGCAGGCGGTTCCGCCGGGACACTGTGCTGATCGTGGACGGCACCCTGGTGCCCACACGCGACCACACCGTCGCCGAGCAGTCGAAGAATTACCGGTATTCCACCAACCACCAAGTCGTCATCGACGCCGACACACGACTTGTCGTCGCTGTCGGCCGACCACTGCCGGGCAACCGCAACGACTGCAAGGCATGGGAGTTGTCCGGCGCAAAGAAGGCCGTCGGTAAGACCACGGTCATCGCGGACGGCGGCTACCGGGGCTGGCCGTGACGTTGTTCAGCGGCCCCGGCATGTTGGCTTCGAGCGGCCCCAGTTGGTGGGTCGCGCGGGCGCATTGAGGGGTGGTGACGGGGCGAAGTGGCCCCGCCTTGGCTCTTGCGGTGAGACGGTTCCTGTGGTTTTCGGCAGGGGCGGTGCTGTGGATGTCTTTGTCCAAGCAGGACTCGAGCACGATACTCCCGAGAAAACGATTTCTCTCTCGAGAGTGAAGTCGCGTGATCACGCCGTCAACCGGGGTCGGCGTGCACCGCCTCGTCGCCTGGGTCCACTGACCGGCAGAGTTGATGTGACAGGCGTCACTCGTTGGAGATTAGCCCAGCGTGTGGGCGATTCTTTCGGCCAGGGAAGCCGTATCGGGCTGGTCGCTCACACGGGGACGCTATCAGGGGTTTACGTGCGGGCCTTGACGGGTCAAGATGGCGCAGCGAAGTGAGCAATCATTTTCTCATCGGTGTCGTAGGACGTGGATCCGTGCGGCCCTGATGGGGATGTTTGCAGACGGTGTCCGCTGTTCAACATTCCGAACAGTGACCGATATCTCGAACAATGGTTGCTCGCCGCCCCAGATCATCCAAACGCACTAAGGACGACCTGTGCACGCAGAGCATGTTGAATCGACGAGCCTCGACCTCTGTGTCGTCGGGGTGGATTTCGGCACCCTGTCAGGGCGGGCTGTGGTGGTCCGCGTCCGGGACGGTGCGGAGTTGGGCGTCGCGGAGCACCCGTACCGGCACGCCGTTCTCGACCGGGAGCTGCCCGACGGTACGCCGCTGCCCCCCGACTGGGCCCTGCAGGTGCCCTCGGACTACACCGACGTCCTGCGCACCGCCGTACCCGAGGCTCTCGCCCGTGCCGGAGTGCGGCCGGAGCAGGTGATCGGCATCGGCACCGACTTCACCGCCTGCACGGTCCTGCCGACGCTCTCCGACGGCACACCGCTGTGTGAGCTGCCCGAGTACACCGCCCGCCCGCACGCCTACGTCAAGCTGTGGCGCCACCACGCAGCCCAGGGCCAGGCCGACCGGATCAATGCGCTGGCCGCCGAGCGGAAGGAGCCATGGCTGAAGCGGTACGGCGGCAAGATCTCCTCGGAGTGGGAGTTCGCCAAGGCGCTGCAGGTCCTGGAAGAGGACCCGGAGATCTACCAGCGCACCGAGCGCTGGCTGGAGGCGGCGGACTGGATCGTCTGGCGACTGTGCGGCGCGTATGTCCGCAACGCCTGCACGGCCGGCTACAAGGGCCAGTACCAGGACGGGAGTTACCCGTCACCCGACTACCTGGCCGCCCTCCACCCGGACTTCGCTGCCTTCGTCACCGACAAGCTGGACCAGCCGATCGGCCAACTCGGCGAGGCGGCCGGGCGGTTGACCGCCGAGGCCGCCGCCTGGACGGGCCTGCCGGAGGGCATCGCGGTCTGCGTCGGCAACGTCGACGCGCATGTGACGGCCCCGGCGGCGGTCGCCGTGGAGCCCGGCCAGATGGTCGCCATCATGGGCACCTCCACCTGCCATGTGATGAGCTCGGACCAGCAAGGCACGGTCCCCGGCATGTGCGGTGTCGTCGATGGCGGCATCCTGCCCGGAATGTGGGGCTACGAGGCCGGCCAGAGCGGCGTCGGCGACATCTTCGCCTGGTTCATCCGCACCAGCCTGCCCGCCCAGTACGCCGCGCGTGCCGCGGCCGCGGGGCAGAGCCCGCACGAGTACCTGACCGAGCTCGCGGCCGGGCAGAGCGTCGGCGAGCACGGCCTGATCGCCCTGGACTGGCACAGCGGCAACCGGTCGATCCTGGTCGACCACGACCTCAGCGGCGTCTTCGTGGGCCAGACCCTGTCCACCCGCCCCGAGGACGTCTACCGCGCCCTGCTCGAGGCCACCGCCTTCGGCACCCGCACCATCATCGACGCCTTCGAGGCCGCCGCCGTACCGGTGAAGGAACTGATCATCGCAGGCGGCCTGACGAAGAACGCCCTGCTCATGCAGATCTACGCCGATGTCACGCGCCGCCCGCTCGGCGTCATCGGCTCCGCCCAGGGCCCGGCCCTCGGCGCCGCCATGCACGCCGCGGTCGCCGCCGGGGCGTACCCCGACATCCGCGCCGCAGCGCACGCCATGGGCAAGGTCCGGCGAGGTGTCTACCAGCCCGACCCGGAGCGTGCTGCGGCCTACGAGCGCCTGTACGCGGAGTACCGGGTGCTGCACGACTACTTCGGCCGAGGCGCCAACGACGTCATGCACCGCCTGCGCCGTATCCGCGTCGAAGCGTCCGCCTGAGCCTTCCCGCAGCCCGGCAACGCCCTGCCGGCTCGCACCACCTGAACGTCCGGAAAGGAACCCATCATGAGCGCATCAGCCCAGCCGTACGCCGACCAGGAGGTCTGGTTTCTCACCGGCAGTCAGGGCCTGTACGGCGACGACGTCCTGAATCAGGTGGCCGAGCAGTCGCGGAGCATCGCCGAGATCCTCGGGCAGCCCGACAAGGTCCCGGTCCGGATCGTGTGGAAGCCGGTCCTCACCGACTCCGACTCGATCCGCCGGATGTGCCAGGAAGCGAGTGCCTCCGACACCTGCGTGGGCGTGATCGTGTGGATGCACACCTTCTCGCCCGCGAAGATGTGGATCGCCGGTCTCAGCGCCCTTGACCGGCCCTTGCTGCACCTGCACACCCAGTACAACCTGTCGCTGCCCTGGCCGAGCATCGACATGGACTTCATGAACCTCAACCAGGCCGCCCACGGCGACCGCGAGTTCGGCCACATCGAGTCCCGCGTCGGCGTCGACCGCAAGAACGTCGCCGGTCACGCCACCGAGCCCCGTGTCGTCAGACGTATCGCGGCCTGGGCCCGCGCCGCCGTCGGCCGCCACGCCTCCCGCACCCTGCGCCTCGCTCGCTTCGGCGACAACATGCGCGACGTCGCCGTCACCGAGGGCGACAAGGTGGAGGCCCAGCTGCGGTTCGGCTTCTCCGTCAACACCTACGCCGTCAACGACCTGGTGGCCGTCGTGGACCAGGTCGAGGACAAGGCCGCCACCGAACTCGCCGCCGAGTACGTCCAGTCGTACGACGTCGTCCCGGCCCTGCGCCCCGGCGGCATCCGCCACGACTCCCTGCTGTACGCGGCCCGTCTCGAACTCGGCCTGCGGGCCTTCCTCACCGAGGGCGGCTTCACCGCCTTCACCACCAACTTCGAGGACCTCGGCGGCCTGCGCCAGCTGCCCGGCATCGCCGTCCAGCGCCTCATGGCCGACGGCTACGGCTTCGGCGGCGAAGGCGACTGGAAGACCTCCGCCCTGCTGCGCGCGATGAAGGTCATGGGCCTCGGTCAGGCCGGCGGCACCTCCTTCATGGAGGACTACACCTACCACCTCGGCCCCGGCACCCCCCGCGTCCTGGGCGCCCACATGCTGGAGGTCTGCCCGTCCATCGCGGCCGCCCGCCCCCGCTGCGAGATCCACCCCCTGTCCATCGGCGGCCGCGAGGACCCCGTCCGCCTCGTCTTCGACGCGGCGCCCGGCCCCGCAGTCGTCGTCGGACTGTCCGACCTCGGCGACCGCTTCCGGCTCACCGCGAACGCCGTCGACGTCATCGCCCCCAGCGAGCCGCTGCACCGCCTTCCGGTCGCGCGGGCGGTCTGGAAGCCGCGCCCGTCACTGGCGGAGTCGGCCGAGAGCTGGCTGCTGGCCGGCGCCCCGCACCATACCGTGCTCAGTTCGGCCGTCGATCTGGAGACGCTCACCGACTATGCGTCCATGACCGGTGTCGAGCTGCTGACCATCGACGAGAACACCAGCACCGGGCAGTTCGGCAAGGAAATCCGCTGGAACGCCGCCTACCACCGTCTGGCGCAGGCCCTGTGACCCCCCACCCCGTACCGAAGGAGACGACCGATGAGCGTGCGCGTCCGCGACGGGCTGCGACAGGAGGTCCTCGAGGCGAACCTCGCCATCCCGCAGGTCGGTCTGGCGACCTTGACCTGGGGAAACGTCAGCGGGGTCGACCGGGAGGCCGGGGTGTTCGTCATCAAGCCCTCAGGCGTCCGCTACGAGGATCTGGCCCTCGACGACCTGGTGACCGTCCGTCTCTCCGACGGCGCGATCGTCGACGGCCACCTGCGCCCCTCCACCGACACCGAGACCCACCGCTGCCTGTACCTGGCGTTCCCGTCCATCGGCGGGGTCACCCACACCCACTCCACCCACGCGGTCGCCTTCGCCCAGGCCCGCCGCGAGATACCCGTCCTCGGCACCACCCACGCCGACTCCTTCAACGGCCCCATCCCCTGCACGCCGGACCTGACCGCCGAACAGTGCGCGAAGGACTACGAGTACAACACCGGCCACGTCATCGTGGAGATGCTGGAGAGGGACGATCGCAGGGCGAGCGAGGTCCCCGGAGCCCTGGTCGCCAACCACGGCCCCTTCACCTGGGGCACCGGCGCCCGCAAGTCCCTGGAACACGCGATCATCTGCGAGGCCGTCGCGGACATCGCCCTGCACACCCTGTCCCTCTTCCCGACGGCTCCGCCACCTGAGCACCTCCTGACCCGGCACTACACCCGCAAACACGGCCCCGACGCCTACTACGGCAACCCTGACCCAGGGCTCACCGCCTCGGTGTGACCGCCGTACCCGCAGCCTCGCCGGGGGCGGGCTTCATCCGACCCGCCGTGGTCGGAGGGAGCCCGCCCCTTCGTGTGCTTCCGCGTTGCCCGGCCGCAGGCCGGACCGGTGGTGACGACGGCGGAGGAAGTCCGACGCCGGCCCGGGGGAGGGGGCGGCGTCCTGGCACGACCTCGGGGTACGTCCTGGGGAGCGCTCCGGGTCCCCTGGGCACCGGCTTCGCCAGGGCGGAAACCTCGTCGAAACGGTGCCGGCACCCGCACGCAGGTGCCGGCCGGCCGCGGACTTGCGGGAGCAGACCTGGGGTGTCTCGCGGAGGGCTCGTCGAACGGTCGCCGGACGCCGGACACGGCTTCCGGCTCGTCCCTCGGCAGGGGTGGCCCTCGTGCGGAACCGGCCGCAACCAGGTGTGTGCGGCCGGACCTGAACGCCCCTCGCGGCGGCTCAGCCTGGCCCGATTCGTCCGGCGGCTCAGCTCGATTCGCGGACGACGAGGCGGCAGGGGACGGTGCGCACGCCTGGCTCCGGGTTGCCGCCGATGGCGTCCAGTAGCCGCAGCGCGGCCTGTCGGCCGATCTCGGCGAGATCCGTGTCGATCGTGGTGAGGGGAGGGCGGCACGCCAGGGCCATGACATCCCAGTTGTCGTAGCCCACGACCGCCACCCTGCCGGGGACGTCCACGCCGTTCTCGCGCAGGCTGTCGGCGACGCCCCTGGCGATCTGGTCGTTACCGCAGAAGAAGGCGTCCGTGTCCGGTGCGGTACGCAGGATCGCCTCGGCGGCGCGGCGTCCCCATGCCTCGCTCCACTCGCCGAAGTGCACCCGGCCGGAGGAGAGCTCCAGCGAAGAGCTTTCGAGCAGCTCGACGGTGTGCTGGGCGCGGTCGCGGGCGGCCGCGTGATGTGCCGGGCCGGTCACATGTGCGATCCGGGTGCGGCCCGTCGCCAGCAGATGCTCGACTGCCAGCTGCGCTCCGCTGCGGTCGTCGGACACGACCGACATGTCGTCCGGGTCGGTGGACGGCGAGAGTGCGTAGACCGTCGGTATCTGCTCGATGCCCGTCAAAGGAGGGCGTGGGTCGGTGCGCCGGCCGGTCACGATGATGCCGTCCACCCGGCGGTCCATGAGGTTGCCCAGGTGGTGCTGCTCGCGGATGGCGTCGCCACGGGTGTCGCACAGCAGCACGGAGATCTTCCCCGCGCCGAGCGCGTCTTCGGCGCCCAGCAGCACAGGAGTGCTGAAGCGGCCGATGCCGTCGGTCGTCATCAGCCCAACAGTCCAGCTACGGCCCGTATGCAGGCTCTGCGCATGCTGGTTGGGCCGGAAGTCGAGCGCCTCGACGGCGGCCAGGACCCGTTGCCGAGTCTCGGGCCGCATCCGGCCGCTGCCGTTCAGCGCTTTTGAGGCCGTCCCCACACTGACGCCGGCCAGCTCGGCAACATCGGCGAGCTTCGCCCGCCCGGCTTGGGGAGAACCTGAAACGGCGGTCACGCGCAATCCTTTTCCTAGACGACGTCGGCGTGCCCATCCTGGCACCCTTCCCGGACGCTGGCCAGCCCCGACAGCCAGCCGGAAGAAACTTGCCACGCACCCCTTGACTCAGGCTCGCCGGCTACTTACGTTTCCCGCAGAAAAACGTTTGCCCAAACGGGTTCGAGGATTCGGTGAGCCGCCAGTCCGTTCCCGGGACGCATGAACATCCAACGTGCGCCGGACTCTACCCGTTTTCCCCTCTACCTCTTCGGAGAGCCATGTCCCGCCCACGTTCCGCCGTGCCCTCCTCCCCGTCCTCGGCCTCACCCGAAGCGCGGCGCGCCCCCATGGGCCCGGTTCGCCTCGGTCCGGATGCCAAGACGGCGCTGGCCCCCGCCACCGTCGAGGTGAGCGCCGGTTTCTGGGGCGCCCGGCGGGAGGTCAACGCGCGCACCTCCATCCCCCAGGGCCCCGGCCTGCTGGAGTCGGCGGGAAACCTGCAGAACCTGCGCGTGGTGGCGGGCACCGCCGAGGGCGAGTTCCAGGGCGCGTACCCGTTCGTGGACTCGGACGTCTACAAGTGGCTGGAGGCCGCGGCCTGGCAGCTCGCCCAGGAGACGTCCGAGGACGACGGCCCGCTCGCGGCCGACGTGGAGCGGATCGTCTCCCTCGTCGCGGACGCGCAGCAGCCCGACGGATACCTGAACACGTGGTTCCAGCTGCTCAAAGGCGGTGAGCGGTACAAGGACCTGCGCTGGGGCCACGAGCTGTACTGCGCCGGACACCTGATCCAGGCCGCGGTGGCCCACCACCGGGCCACCGGACGCCCCGAGCTCCTCGACGTGGCCGTGAGGTTCGCCGACCACATCGACAGCGTCTTCGGCCCCGCCGACAGCGGAAAGCCCCTCGACGGCGTCGACGCCCACCCCGAGGTGGAGACCGCCCTGGTGGAGCTGTACCGGGAGACCGGTGAACGCCGCTATCTGGACCTCGCCGGCTACTTCGTCGACCGCTTCGGCCACGGTGCGCACGGCGGCGAGGCGTACTGCCAGGACCGCGTCCCGCTGCGCGAGGCGACCGACGTCGAAGGGCACGCCGTACGCCAGCTGTACCTGCTGGCCGCCGCGACCGACCTGGCGACCGAGACCGGGGACGCGGAACTGCGCGCCGCCGCCGAACGGCTGTGGGCGGCGATGACCACCGCCAAGACCCACATCACCGGCGGACTGGGCGCCCACCACGACGAGGAGGACTTCGGCGACCCGTACGAACTGCCCAACGAGCGCGCCTACTGCGAGACCTGCGCCGCCATCGCCTCCGTCCAGTGGAGCTGGCGCATGGCCCTGCTCACCGGCGAGGCCCGCTACTCCGACCTCATCGAGCGCACCCTGTACAACGGCTTCCTGGCCGGGGTGTCGCTGGACGGCGAGCGCTGGCTGTACGTCAACCCGCTCCAGGTCCGCGACGGCCACACCGACCCCGGCGGCGACCAGTCGGCCCGCCGCACCCGCTGGTTCAAGTGTGCCTGCTGCCCGCCCAACGCGATGCGGCTGGTGGCCTCCCTGGAGCACTACCTGGCCAGCAGCGACGAGGGCGGCCTCCAGGTCCACCAGTACGTCACCGGCCGTTACACCGCCGACGGCGTCACCGTCCGCTGCGAGACCGACTACCCCTGGCAGGGCGTGATCGGACTGACCGTGGAGGAGACGCCAGCGGACCGGCCCTGGACCCTCTCGCTGCGCGTCCCGCAGTGGTGCGGCGAGTTCCGCGTCCGGTGCGGGGACACGGTGTACGACCGGACCGACGCGCCGGTCAGCGACGGCTGGCTGCGGCTGGAGCGCACCTGGGCGCCCGGCGACGAGGTCGTCCTCGAACTCGGCCTGGAGCCCCGCCTCACGGCCGCCGATCCGCGGGTGGACGCCGTACGCGGCTGTGTGGCGATCGAGCGCGGGCCGCTCGTGTACTGCCTGGAGCAGGTCGACCACCCCGGCGGCGGCCTGGACGACATCGTCCTCGACACCGGCCACCCGCTCGCCGTGAAGCACCGTCCGGAGCTGCTCGGCGGAGTCACCACCGTCGTGGCCGCAGGGTACCGCCGGCAGATCCCCGACGCGGGCTGGTGGCCGTACCGAAGCGCGGAGACCACCGACGCGCCGCCGGCCGACGAGCCCCTCGAACTGACCGCGATCCCCTACTACGCGTGGGCCAACCGCCAGGACGGCAGCATGCGCGTCTGGCTGCCCACCTCCTGAACCCCACGGCCGTTCCCCGCTCCGCCCTCCCCCCGCTCCCTGCGAAACACCCCGAGACAACGAGGTCACCATGAGAAACACCCGCCGTACCCTGATCGCCGCCATCGCCGCCATCGGCGCGCTCACCTCCGTAGCCGCCTGCGGCGGCGGTTCCGACTCCTCCGCCTCCGGGTCGGGCTCGGGCAAGGCCGGCGGCACGTACGCCTTCTGGGACCCGTACCCGCAGTTCGACGCCTCCTCCGCCTGGGGCAAGCTCGTCAGCAAGTGCGGCAGCGACGCCGGGGTCAAGGTCAAGCGCACCGGCATGGACACCTCGGACCTGGGCAACAAGGCGCTGCTCGCCGCCCAGCAGGGCAACGCGCCCGACGTGATGCTCGTCGACAACCCGGTCGTGTCCACGATGGTGGAGGCGGGAATCCTCAACAAGACCAGTGACCTCGGCCTGGACACCAAGCCGATCCAGAAGAACATCCTCGGCGCGGGAGAGATCGACGGCGCCTCCTACGGTGTGCCGATCGGCGCCAACACGCTGGCCCTCTACTACAACAAGAAGGTCCTGACCGCCGCGCACGTCGACCCCGCCTCCATCAAGGACTGGGCCTCGCTGACGGCAGCCCTGGGGAAGGTCAAGGCGGCCGGAAAGAAGGGCATCACCTTCTCGGCGATCAACACGGAAGAGGGCAGCTTCCAGTTCCTGCCCTGGTTCTGGGGCGCCGGCGGTGACCTCACCAAGCTGAACTCGGACAAGGGCGTCGCCGCGCTGTCCCTGTGGAAGCAGTGGGTCGGATCCGGGTACGCGCCCAAGGACGTCCTGCAGAACACGCAGACCACCAGCTGGCAGGAGTTCGCCACCGGCGACTACGCCTTCGCCGAGAACGGCACCTGGCAGCTCGGCAACGCGGCCAAGGCCGGCTTCGGCTACGGCGTCATCAGCATCCCCGGCCAGAACGGCGGCTCGGCACCCGTGCCGACCGGCGGCGAGTTCGTCACCGTGCCCGTGCAGAAGGACACCTCGCGCTACGACGTCAGCAAGAAGATCGTCACCTGCCTGACCAACTCAGCCAACCTGCTGACCACGGACAACACCCTGACGTATGTCGCCCCCACCGCGGCGGTCCAGGCAGAGCAGGTCAAGTCGAACCCCGAGCTCAAGCCGTGGGTCACGGCGGTGGCCGCGGCACGCGGTCGCACCAGCGGCGGTCTGGGCACCAAGTACCCGACCATCTCGCAGCCGATGTGGACCGCCGTCCAGGCCGCCCTGTCCGGCAGCAAGAGCCCCAACGACGCTCTCGACGCCGCGCAGACGGCCGTCGGCAAGGGCAACTGACACCCGGCGCCCTCATGGCACGCCCCGGGGCCCTTCCTCCGAGAACCACACGGCACCCGCAACGGCCCGGAGACCACCACGGCCCCGGGCAGGCCACCCGCACCCAGGAGTTCGCATGACCACCGCCCGCCTCGACCGCCGCTCACCGCGGTCGACGGTCAAGTTCGCGGCGACCGGCACCGTTGACCGGACGGACGCCTCGCCGTTCCGGCGCCGACAGCGCCGCAGGAGCCGGCTCACCGCGCTGGCCTTCCTCGCCCCGCTGGCCCTCTACCTCGCCGCCTTCTACGTCTACCCCCTCTACCGCAACCTCGACCTGAGCCTGCGCAACTACACCGTCCGGTCGTTCGTGGCGGGCGACGCGCCCTTCTCCGGTCTGGACAACTTCAGGACCGTCCTCGACGATCCCACGTTCGGCCCGGCGATGCGCCACACCATGATCTTCACCTTCGTGTCGATCGTGTTCCAGTACGTGGCCGGGCTCGCCCTCGCGGTCTTCTTCAACCGGCACTTCCGGCTGGCCGGCACGCTCCGGGCTCTCTTCCTGATCCCCTGGCTGCTGCCGCTGATCGTGTCGGCGTCGACCTGGTCGTGGATGCTCAACAGCGAGTCCGGCGTCGTCAACTACGCCCTCCACCTGGTGGGCGTGGCACCGGTCAACTGGCTCGACTCCCCGGACTGGGCGCTGACCTCGGTCATCATCGCCAACGTCTGGATCGGCATCCCGTTCAACCTGGTCATCCTCTACAGCGGCCTGCAGAACATCCCCGGTGAGCTGTACGAGGCCGCGTCCCTGGACGGGGCGAGCGCCTGGCAGCAGTTCCGCCGCATCACCTTCCCGCTGCTGCGGCCGGTGTCGGCGATCACCCTGCTGCTCGGTCTCGTCTACACCCTCAAGGTGTTCGACCTGATCTGGATCATGACCAAGGGCGGCCCCGGCGACGC
This sequence comes from Streptomyces sp. DF42, assembly GCF_058267695.1. Lineage (NCBI taxonomy): Bacteria > Bacillati > Actinomycetota > Actinomycetes > Kitasatosporales > Streptomycetaceae > Streptomyces > Streptomyces sp. DF42. The sequence continues at coordinate 9,927,547 of NZ_CM177859.1, forward strand.
CTCCTCCACCCTGGCGACCTGGTCCTACCAGCTCGGCTTCGGCACCCTGCTGCCGAAGTTCGGCCCCGGCGCCGCCGTCGGCAACATCCTCATCCTCATCGCCCTCGTCTTCGGGCTGCTGTACATCCGCGTCCAGAGGAGGCAGGAATCGTGAAGTCCCGTACTGGATCCCGCCGTTACACCGTCATCGGTCTCGTCCTGACCGCCGTGATGCTGTTCCCGGTGTACTGGATGCTCAACGTGTCCCTCACCCCGCAGCAGGACATGCGCAAGAGCCCGCCCGATCTGCTGCCCCTGCACCCCACGTTCGAGGGCTACCGAGCCGTGCTGAACGACCAGATGCCCTACCTCGGCACCAGCCTGCTCATCGGTCTGGGCACGGTCGTCCTCACCCTCCTTCTCGCCGCCCCGGCCGGCTTCGCACTGGCCAAGCTCAAGCCCTACGGCGGGGGACTCCTCGGCCTCGTCCTGCTGGTCGCCCAGATGATCCCCGGCATCGTCATGGCGATGGGCTTCTACGGCATCTTCCTCGACCTGGGGCTGCAGAACACCTGGTGGGGCCTGATCATCGCCGACTCCACCATCGCCGTCCCCTTCGGCGTCATGATCTTCACAGCCTTCATGTCCGGGATCCCCGGCGAACTCATCGCAGCGGCCCGCATCGACGGCGCCGGTACCTTCCGCACCTTCCGGTCCGTCGTCCTGCCGGTGAGCCGCAACGCGATCGTCACGGTCTCGCTCTTCAGTTTCCTGTGGGCCTGGTCCGACTTCGTCTTCGCCAACACGCTCGACGGTGGCGGTGACTGGCGGCCGATCACGCTCGGCATCTACCACTACATCGGCAACAACAACCAGGAGTGGAACGCGATCATGGCCACCGCCGTCGTCGCGTCGCTGCCCGCGGCCGTCCTGCTCGTCCTCGCACAGCGCTACGTGGCCGCGGGCGTCACCGCGGGCGCCGTCAAGGACTGATGCCACGATGCCCTCCGCCCGGGGCCCCCCGACCCGCTGGGACCGCGCTCCGCCCCCGTCCCGCCCGTACACCGTCCAGAGCTGTCACCCGTCACGAGGGCCCACGTCCCACGTAACCGGCCGGCCCCCGAGCCGTCGCCTCCCCCCGGCGCGCCGCGCCACCTGCACGTCCCCCTCCCGCCCAGGAGAGCCGCTGATGTCACACCTGAGCTTCCATCGCCGCCACAGAGCAACTCTCGGCCGCGCGACCGCCGTCGCCCTCGCCACGACCCTGGCCACCACCGCCGTGGTCCTGACGGGAGCCTCCGCCCAGGCGACCCCCACCTCCTCCACCACCCTGGTCGTCAACGCCGCGCAGAACCTGCGGCCCGTCACCCACGTCGGCACCGGCAGCCTCTACGGCCTCGCCGACGACGTCACCCCCTCCGACAGCCTGGTGAGCGCCCTCAAGCCGAACACCTTCGTACAGATGGCCCCGGGCGGCAGCCAGAAGCCCAACAACGAGCCCAACCCCGCCGGCGACTCCCTCGTCGTGGCGCCGAAGGCGGCCCGCGCGGGCGCCAAGGTGGTCGCCCGTATGCCGGACTGGTACCCGAACTTCCCCTACCAGTGGGTCAGCTGGAGCGACTGGCTGTCGGCGGTCGACCAGCAGGTCGCCTCCGTGCAGGCCTCCGGTGCCACCAACATCAGCGCGTACGAGATCTGGAACGAACCCGACTGGACCTGGGACACCACCCACGCCGGCCCCTACAACGACGGTTGGGCACGCACGTTCAACGAGATCCGGACGCACGACACCACCACCCCCATCCAGGGCCCGAGCTACGAGCACTGGGACCACGCCCGGATGAGTCAGTTCCTCACCGACGCCAAGGCCAGCGGCACCGTCCCCAACGTCATCGCCTGGCACGAGCTGCACGGCAGCACGGACCTCGCCGCGCACATCTCCGACTACCGCGCACTGGAGAGCAGCCTCGGCATCAGTCCCCGCCCGATCTCCATCGAGGAGTACGGCAAGCCCACGGAGATGGGCAACTCCGGTGCGCTCATCGGCTACGCCGCCAAGTTCGAGCGGGCCGGTGTTCATGATGCCGAGCTCGCCTTCTGGAACCACTACGGCACCCTCGGCGACACCCTCACCGACACCGGCGGATCGCCCAACGGCTCCTACTGGACGTACAAGTGGTACGGCGACATGTCCGGCAACATGCTGGCCACCACGCCGCCCGCCCAGACGGGCATAGACGGTCTCGCGTCCCTGAACAGCGCGGGCAACCAGATCAGCGTCATCGCGGCCGGCTGCACCGGCTCCTGCGCCGTGAAGGTCAACGGCCTCTCGTCGCTGTCGGCCTTCGGCAGCACGGTCCACGTGAAGCTGGAGTACAGCCCCGACACCGGCCGTACGACCGCCTCCTCCGGCCCGATCACCATCTCCGACGCCGACTACACGGTCTCGAACGGCTCCATCACGGTCCCGGTGACGATGAATGCCTCCGACGGCTACCACCTGGTGATCACCCCGACCGGCACCAACACCTCCCTGGCCGGCCGCTACCAGATCACCAACAAGAACAGCGGCCTCGCGCTGGACACCCTGAACGCGGGCACCGCCCCGGGCACCTCGGTCGTCCAGGCCACGTCCACCACCGGCACCGACGAGAACTGGACCCTGGTGGCCGCCGGATCGGGCCTCTACAAGATCGTCAACCAGAAGAGCGGGCTGCTGCTGGGCATCACCAACGCGGGCACCGCGGACGGCGACACCGCCCTGATCTGGGGTGACAACGGCACCGCCGACCACCTCTGGCAGCTCATCCCGGCCCCCGGCGGCTACTACAAGATCGCCAACTACAACAGCGGTCTCGTACTCGGCGTGAACCAGATGAGCAAGGCGTCCGGCGCGCAGGTCCTGCAGTGGGACGACAGCGGCACTGCCGACCACCTGTGGAAACTCACCTCCCGCTGAGGCAACACCAACGGCCCCGCGTCCGCCTGTCCGGCGGGCGCGGGGCCGCTGTCTCTCCGGCCGGGTGCCTTCGGGTTCGGGCGGGCCTGTGCCGGTCCAGCGGCGGGAGGCCGCGAACACGTCGATGAGGTCGCGGGGCACTCCGCGGTCGGCCAGGGCGCGGACCTCGATGTGCCGATCATCATGATCAGTGGGAATCACGACTCCGTGCACCGCCTCGGCGTCGGATCCGGCCTCCTTGCCCGTGCCGGCATCCACTTGAGGACCGACTCCGGCACCTGCGACATCCCGGTCCTTCTCGAAGACGCCGATGGTCCCGTGGCCGTGTATGGCATCCCCTGCCTCGAGCCATCGATGGTCCGCGACCGCCTGGAAGGCGAAGCCGTCTCCGACGGCGCAGTGCTGAGCGCAGCCCTGGACCGCATCCACGCCGACCTCACCAACTACCAGGCGGCCGGCACCCGATCCGTGGTCCGAAGACGAGATCACCTCATGGCGTGAGGCCTGCGCCGCGCACACCACACGCGACCCGGGTCATCACTCCGTGCGGCTCCACCGCGGTCTGCGGCCTGGAGCTGATGACGGCGCTGCGCCCGCCGACGAAGGCCGTGCAGGACCTGGAGACCGGTAACTGGGTATCTGGCCACAACGCCGGCAGCTTGGGGACGGAGCCGATGGACCCGGCGCCCCCGGAAGCCACCCCGGAGCACCCCGTCGTCGTCAATTCCGGCTGGAGTGGCGGGTTCCTCAACGAAGAGGCGTACCAGTGGGTGCGCTCGGTGGACTTGCTCAGTGACGAGGAGTGCATGCTGTTCTTCGCGGTCGGCCTGGACTTGAACACGGCGTTCCTCGCCGCCGCGGCCCGCCTGGTCGTCGGCCTGTCCGCCCCGGATCACTTCCGCGCCCCGACGTTCAACCCGAAGATCCCCGGCTCGTGGCTGGTCGACTTGTCCCACATTGAGCTGGACCCGCGCCTGCCCAGCCCGTTCACCCCGGACGGCACCCGGCCGACAGGCCCCGCCTGGTACCAGACGCACACCGTCGCCTACGCCCAGGAGCTCGGCCACAACGTCCAGCCGGTCGAGGCGTACCTGCGCCGGGAGACCGGCGCGTACCTGGACCCGTGGCACGACCGTCTCAAGACCGCGTACGTCGACACCCTTGCCGACCTCGGTGTCACCCGGGACCTGGACGAGCGGGCCTTCCTCGTCGCGATGGAGCAGCACAAGCAGGTCGACCCGGCGATGGCCGCCGTGCTCGCTGCCATCAAGGCGACCGTGAAGGGCGGCGTGGGCAAGCTGCGGGAGCGCCCGCAGGGCAAGTCCTACAAGGAGGGCGAGCGGTGGCCGGCCCTTCAGCGGCCGACTTGGCGCCCCGACATCCGCGCCGCCGTCATCAGCAAGGCGCGGGTCAACATGCACCGCAAGCTCAACAACATGGCGAAGATGACCGGCCTGTACCCCCTCGCCGTGCTGTCCGACTGCGTCGTCTACCCCTCGCCGGGGGAGAGCCCGCTGGACTTCCTGCCGTACGCCGCGTCCGGGAAGCCGCAGCCCGGAGGGTTCCGCCTCGGGCCCACGCCGGGCCTGGCGAAGCTGGAGGGCGTCCAGTCGGTGCTGTGGGCGGTCGACCTGATGGAGAAGGGCCTCAACCCGGCCCGCCACATCAAGGGCGGCGACGCCGTCCTGGACGAAGGGGAGTAGGGCCGTGGGGGAGATCGAGGACGCGATCGAGCGCGCCGACCGTGAGGCGTTCACCCATGAGCCGCCCAAGACCCTCAAGGGCCAGATCGGCTACCTGATCAAGCAGCTCAAGTCGACCCGCGCCGTCGCTCAGGAGCTCGGAGTGAGCCAGCGGTCGGTGGAGCGCTACCGCAAGGGCGAACGCAAGCACCCGCCCAAGGCAATCGCCGACAAGATCGATGCGGCGGTGCGGTCCCGGTGGCAACCCCTGGTCCGCAAGCGGCGCCAGAAGCAGGCAGCCACGGCCACCGGCATCACGGTGGAGACCCGCGCCCAGTTCGGCTACACCGCGCCGATCGGGACCACCGACGACGGCCGCTTCCGCCGGCTGACCGTCCACCTCCCTCCGGAGTACGCGCGCCGCCTGTTCGACGCCCGCAAGCAGGGTGCCAGCGACCAGCAGATGCGTGACATCGTCGCTGAAGGATTGCAGGAGGTGTATTTCAAGGACGGCGGAAGCCGTGCCAACAACCTCGAAGTAAGCCTCAATAGCATTGACTACTTCGACGTCTCGTTCTAGGAGCTACGACGAACGCCCGAGGGATTAACCGACCGGCAATGGAAGTGGATACTGCTCCGGCACCCGTCGCGGCAGCAGCTGTGGCTGTACTACCCGGCAGCCCGTGTGGGGGACTTCGAGGTGCTGCGGGTATGCGACCGGACGGGCTGGGATGCGGCGGTGCTGTCCTGGCACACCTGCTCAGGGTGCCGCCGCGGCCACATCGCGAAGATCTCCATCGCGGACCGCTGGCAGCGTAAGGGCCTGGGACGGCGCCTGGTCCTGCGCGCGATGCGCGGCGCGCAGGGCTGGTGCCCAGGCCACGACAGGGGGCGGCCACAGTCGGTATGGCCGCAGGCTCGCCGCCGCTGGGTGCTGTTGGGCTTGTGGCGGGGTAAGCGCCCATTGTGTGCTGGTAGTTGAGGGGCGGCTGGCCGGTTTGGAAGGGATCGTCATCCTGGGAGGATGGTGTGTGCCGGCGGGACTTGAGGGGCCGGGGAGGCGAGTGCGGGGGCTCGAGGAATGAAGTACTGGCGGCGCGGGCTGTGGGTGGGGGCGGTTATCGCCACGGGTGCCATCGCTGCGGTGACCGTACGCGGCGGGAGCCTTGGATCAGCGGAGCCGCTGTTGTCGATCCTGGGTTTCTTCGTGTCCCTCGTGGGCCTCCTGTACAGCACCGCACGGATCGTGCCGGCGCCTTCGCCCGACGAGCAGATCGGCCGCTCGGCCGATGCGCTTGCCGCGGCCATACGCGAACAATGGCAGGCCGAGTGGCGACTGCGGCGGCTGCAGGATCCTGAACCCCTCCCCGTGTGCTGGGGTCCCGCCCCCGCGTGGCTGTCTGATGTCGACGACGCCATCGGCTGGCCCCGGGGCCCTGGGCGTCCCGACCTGAGCGGTCAACTCCCCCAGATAGCCCAGCTCTTCCGCTCTGTACCGTCCCGCCGCCTGGTCATCCTCGGCGCGCCGGGCAGCGGCAAGAGCGTTCTCGCCGTCCGCTTCACTCTCGACCTGCTCGAGATCCGCGAGTCCGGCGACCCCGTTCCCGTCGTCCTGCAGGCGTCCACCTGGCAGCCCGATCGGCAGGACCTCTACGAGTGGTTGGCGGACAGCCTCATCACTGCGTACCCGCGTGTGTTTGCTGAGGGCACATCAGGGAGTGCGGCCCTGGCCAGAGACCTTGTCGCGGCCGGCCGGATCCTTCCCGTGGTCGACGGACTCGACGAGATACCCGTGCCGCTGCGGGCCAAAGCCGTCTGGCGTTTCAACACCGAGCTGGATGCGGGTTTTCCCCTCCTGCTGACCTGTCGTGGCGACGTGTACGCCGAGGCCGTGGAGGCCGGCGACGTGCTCACGTCGGCCGCGGTGGTCGAACTCCAGCCGCTCGGCTTCGAGGAGACGGCCGGGTTCCTGGTCCGCACGGCCCGCCCGGCACGCGGTCTGAGCGGCGAACGCACCACGGCCTGGGACCCGGTGCTCGAGCAGGTCCGCCGCGATCCCGACGCACCGGCGTCCCGCTGCTTGCGGGAGGTGTTGGGCTTGCCCCTGATGGTGGCCATGGCCCGGAGCGTGTACGGCGACACCGGCGCCGACCCCGCACAACTGCTGCACCGGCCCGACCTCGCCACACCGGCCGCCCTGGAACGGCACTTGCTTGACGCGTTCGTGCCCGCGTCATTTCGCACATCGGCCCGCTGGGACGCTGACGAGGCTGTGCACTGGTTGCGGTTCCTAGCTCGCCATCTTCAGCGGCGCGGTACGCGGGACATCGCCTGGTGGGAGCTGCACACCGCCCTGCCGAGGCTGCTGCGCCCGGTAGCGCCGCTGCTGATGCTCGGACTCGTCGCCGAAGTGGCTTGTCTGATCGTGTGGTGGGTGGGGGAGAGCGCGGGGCCGCCGGTGGCGGGGGCCGCCGTTGTCGCCGGCCTGTGTGCCGGGCATGCGGCACTGTCCCGGGACGGCTTCGGGCCGCGACACACACTGCTGTTGGCGCTGGCCTGCGTTGCTCCGCTCGGCGTGATCGCCGGAGCCTTCCGGCCGCTGACCCAAGGCCTGTACGAGCGTGCTCCGTTCCTCGGCCTGAACGAAGTCCTTGGCTGGCTGGTCGTGGGCGCCCTCTACGGCGTTTCGGTGGCCACGGCCCTGACGGCCATCGGTGTCACCGCCACACCCATACCCGCCACGATGTCCTTTCCATTCCTGGGCGGCAGGCGCTACGGACGCTGGGCATGGAAGGCAGTGGGCGCCCTGGTGGTCGCTGGTTTCGCGTTCTGCCTCGGCTACTTCTACGTCTGGGACACCTCCGAAGGGACCGCGCTGCTCGCCTGCGTCGCGCTCGGCGCGGCCGTCGGGGCGTACGTCGTGCGGGGCGAGGGCGCCGCTCACGACCGGCCCCATCGCTGGCGCGGCAGGCGCGGGAGGGCTCGCTCCTTGCGCAGATTCGGCGGAGCCCTTGTCCAAGGTCTCAGCGCGGGAGTGCTCGCGGGAGCCGTACTCGGCCTGGGCTTCGCGGTGGCCGAGGGCATCCCGGCCGCAGGGCGGGCCGTCGCGCGCGCCGACTTCCCGTTCAAGGCCGCCGTCCACCGATCGCCCGGTGGCGGCCGCTATGTGGTGGCCGACGATGGCACCCGGTACGGCGTGCGTGCCGACGGAACCAGGTACATCAAGCGGGCGGCCCCCTTCAACGGCGGCGTGATCGAGGACCCCGGCGGCGGCGCGGACTTCGTCGTGGCGGAAGGCGAGGGAGCAAGTGGTCCCTGTGCCGACTGGGGGCAGTGCCATCGCCTCCGGGCGGCCCTGGAGGTTTCGGTGGACTACCCGGCCTCTTCCCTGGTCGTACGGTTGCCCGACGGCCGCTTCGCCATGTGGATGTCCTCGGAACAGTGGTTCCGAGGCAGCGAGCTGGCCTGGATGACCCGACAGGACGCGGGTGACCTGCTCGGCTCTGCACTGTCGTTCGGGATCCTCGGCGGCCTTGGGCTCGGCGTGGTGGCCGGGTTTGCCGCAGGCCTGCATCGGTGGCTCGGCGTGCCGGCCGACATCGCCCGTACCCCTAGCCCGCTGACCAGTCTGCGCACGGACCGCGACACGGGGCTCGTCCGTGCTTTTCTGACCACGGTTGCCAGCTTCTTCTGCGCGCTCTTCGTCGGCCCGTTGGCCGGTTCGAATCTCACCATGGTGATCGTGTTGCTGCCAACCGGCCTGCTCGCCCTCACCCTTTCCGCCTGGGGTCGCCTCTTCACTACCCGCCTCTGGCTCTGCCCGACAGACCGCCTTCCCTGGCGTCTGATGGCCTTCCTCACTGAGGCACACGAACGCGGCGTGCTGCGTCAGGTCGGCGCCGTCTACCAGTTCCGGCACGCCCACCTGCAGGAGCGCTTCGCATCGGCCGTGGCGGACCATGAGGACGAGGACAGGAGCGCTGCACCGCCCACGAACGCTTGATCGCCTTCGCCAACCACCACATCTACAACGATGCTCTCGTCACCTTCCCCGGCGCCACCCAGACCGGCCCCTACGCCTGGAGAGCGTCGACGCCAACGCCCGCCCCGGCCACCACGGCTCCTCTGATGAGGGAGTCAGCCAGGTCGTCGACCTCGCCCTGGCCCACGCCACCGACGTACCCCACCTCAACCTCGGCGTCATCACCATGGGCCAGCGCCTCGCCGACCGCATCGACCTCGCCCTGCGCCAGGCCCTCCAAGACCACCGGACCTGCAGGCCTTCTTCAGCCCGATCAAGGCCCCGGCCATCGCCGCCCTCGAGGCCGTTCTGTACGAGGGCACCGGGAAGTCCCACCTGCTGATCGCGCTCGGAACCGAGGCCGCGATGGCCGGCTACCGAGTGAAGTACGTCCTGGCCACCAAGCTGGTCAACGAGCTGGTCGAGGCCGCCGACGAGAAGGTCCTGACCAAGACGATCGCCCGCTACGGACGCGTCGATCTCCTCGCGATCGACGAACTCGGATACATGGAACTCGACAAACGCGGCGCCGAGTTACTATTCCAAGTTCTCACCGAACGGGAGGAAAAGAACAGCGTCGCCATCGCCTCCAACGAAAGTTTTGGAGGGTGGACAAAAACGTTTACCGACCCCCGGCTCTGCGCAGCCATTGTCGACCGGCTCACCTTCGGCGGGAACATCATCGAGACCGGCACCGACTCCTTCCGCCTCGCCCAGACCCGGGCCAGGGCTGAGCAGGCGCACAACGGCTGACCACAGCGGCCTGAACCGCCCGAAGGCTGATCATTGTCGCCGAGGAATGATGATCAGTATGTTCGTCTCACCGAAGGTTGGGACTGCGGGCCTCAGGGGGTTTGATGCTGGACACGCTGGTGACAACAGCTGCTGGTGCGCTTTCCGCCACAGCAGGTGTGCTGGTCGGCGGTATCGTCACGCGCCGCGCTCAAGATCGTCAGTGGACCCGTGATCAGCAACTTGCCGCCTACCAGGAGCTGTTTAGTCACTACGCCAAGTTCACGATGGAACTCAGGCGGGCGCATGGTGACCGACGCGGGTGGGACTACGACTGGGGCGAGTGGAGCGCGGCCTTGATACGCGTAAGCCTGGTCGCTCCCACAGAAGTTGCGACGGAAGTCGACAATTTCAGCCGTGCTATCAACTCCTTCCTGGACCAGGTGGAGCGAGGCGAACGCACCCCACTGCGTGACCCGCTGAGTCCGGAGGAGTTCGAACAGGCCAGACAGGCATCCGCCCAAGCGCAGGTGAAGCTGGTCAACGTCATACGACGTTCGCTGAGCAAGGATCACAAGGGGCTGCCCTTTGGGATCGGCGGGTAAGGCAACGACCCCAGCATGCCGGGGTGCTTGTTGATGTGCGGATTCCCTGTTGGCCGCTGCCAGGTGCTGCCAAAACTCACCAACATTTCTAACCCCACTGATGGCGAAGTGGTGTCGAGACTCACCGACATGCGCTGTCAGCCGACATCGACAAGGCCAGCGGCGGCTCGCCCCGGCAGTCGCCCCCGCCCCCCAGAACAGTCCGCTCCCAGGCCGCGTCCACGTCGTCCAGGACGGCGACGCCCACCCGACGCAGGCCCTGCTCATGACCGACGCCGAAGCCGCCGACTGGCTCACCGCCACGGCGGCCGGGGAGATCTGACTCGCGTCCGGACACACCACGGGCACCGGGGAGTGAAGGCATCCTCGGGGCCCGGTGTATGGAGTCGTGCTGTTCAACGACAGCGCGACACACCGGCGTCACGCCTCGGGCTGTGAAGGCTCCACCTGGCGCAGGCAGTACACACACCTGGACCCGGAGTCGACGCGGCCCATGCACCGCCGGCAGTCCCCGCGTTCACGCACCGGCCCCCGGCCGTCCGCGCAGCCTGGGCAGGTCATCACCGGCTGCTGGAAGCCGAAGCTGACCACCCACCCCTCGCCTTGCGCGGCGTCACGCGCCAGCTGCGAGACCTCGGAGGCAAAGCGTGCGTCTTCGTCGTCGCCGGTCTCCACCGCCAGGTAGACAGCGAAGCAGTCGTCGGTGTCGCACACGACAGCCACTCCTGTAGGCATTCGATCCCCTCTCAAGCCGCCACTGCCCAACAAGACCATCTTGCTGAGGGGAACGTCCTCGCACGGGCGTCCCCGCAAAAGCCGGGTCCGCGTGACTCGAATTCGAGTCGGATCGTTCGAATCGGACGGGAGGAAGCGAACCCAGCGGGTGGGCAACGCCGCAAGTGCCGCGGCCGCCAGCCTCGAGCTGCCCGGCTACAGCCTGAGCTGAAGCAGCAGCACTTGGCCTCCCGCTCGCGTACCCCCGCGTAGCCTGCTCGGGAGCACGGGCCGTGACGGGGCGCCTGGTTCGGCTCCACACGCTGCGGGGAGCGGGAAGCCGGACATGGCGAACAACGGGCAGACGGACACGGCCGTACTGGTGGCGATGCTCAGCGAGCGCGCCGCCGTGAACGTCCGGCTGGCCCTGGTCGCGGACAAACAGCAGTGGCAACTGCACCATGGCCAGGTCACCTTGGACGACGACACCCCGGTGACGGAGCGGGCCTGGCGCTGCAGCACGGCGAGCTTCCTGGAACTGCGCCTGCCCGGCCCGACGGTCGCCGCGCTGCTGCAGGGCGACGAACAGGGCATCCACGGTCTCCACGTCGTCGCCCCCGGCCCGCCGCCCTCCAGCGCCTCCACCTCTCGGCTACGCGGCCAGCACGAATGGGACCGGGTGACCACGCCGTGGCCGCGCACCGAGTGGACCATCAACCGAGACGCCAACACGCTCCAGCTTGACCACGATCTGCAGATCGTGGGCCTGCCCGAGAAGCCGACCGTCGACAAGCAGGAACTCCAGGTCGTCGGCATGATCCGGGACAGCGTGGAACCAGCGCCGCCGTACGAGTCACGCGTGATCGACCACGACGGCAAGAAGGTCCTCGCGATCGAGGTCTCCGGCGGGGGCCAGATGTACGCCTATCGCGACCGTGACTCACAGCGTCCGGAGTTTTACGTCCGCGTCGGCCCGAACACGGTGCCCGCACGCCACCATGAGATCGCCGCCGGATTCCGGCAGGGTCCGACCGCCACCACGTTCTGAGAGCCGCCGCACCGGCGACGGCACACATCCCACCCGGTGGGGCCGGCCTCGCACTCACCAGTCGTCGGGGGCGCTGCCCACCCATGCGATGGGCTGACCGTCGCTGTTTTGCCCCCGCCCCCAGCGCGGTTCCTCCAGTGAGGTACGCCACATTCAGAAAAATGACGTCACGATGCGCTATCCGGCCGCCCGGCCGCCCGGTTTCGCCGAATGTGGTCACATGAGTGTTTTATGGAAACTCCCCGCTGTTCAGGCGGGAAGACAGCACGGAACCGGCCGCCCGGCCGGGTAACGCTGTGCTGATGGCAGCCCCAACGCAGCATTTTCAAACGGCCCGTGGGGGGCACTGACGCCGTGTAAGTTGAAGGCTGCTTCCTCAAGAAGATCCTTCGGTAGGGATCGCCCTGGCGGGTCTTCCGGCCGGGGGTCCGACAGCAAGGTGTCGGTCCCACCGTCCCGAGGGGGATTCAATGGGGAAGCACGCAAGGCCAAGGCCGGTGAGCTGGAAGAGGATGCGGAGACGCATCCGACTCTGGATGGCGCCGGTGTCGGCCACTGCGTTCTGGCTGGGGCAGATGGTCCACACATGGGCCTGGCCTCACAGCTGACGCCGCCCCCAGCTCAATCTCGCTGAGCTGGGAACGGCGTCTGAATATGCGGGGCCTCTGCCGTTGCTGCGGCGGGGGCCCCGTTTTCTAGTTGCAGACTTGATTGAAAACAAAGCCTGCAACTAAGTCTGCGACCCCACCCTAACGCACCCATAGATGCATGAGGGTGGGGTTTCACACCCTCTCAGTGCGATCGCACCTGCGATCGCAGATGACCGGTATCCATGAGGACAACACCGATTCAGCGCCGCTACGCCGCCCACTCCAGCCCGAGGTCGGCCAGCGCCTGGAGCTTGTCGGCGGTGAGCTTCCCGCGCCTCGACTTCGTGTTCGAGAGAAACACCCCCAGCTTCACCTCGGTCCCATCAGGCAAAACCTCGATGTGAGAACGGCTGACAGGCCCCACAGAGCCCTCTCGCTCCCAGGGGCCGCTACGCCCCGCTCGAAGGCCCCAAAGGCCGCCTTGGGGGCCTTGGCGGGCGCTTCCTGCTCCGGCGGCAGGGGCACGACGCCGATGGCCTCCAGGAGCTCACGCTGCCCGTCCATGAGGCCCTGCCAGACGGCGTGTTGGCGGTTCTTCGCGAGAAACCGCCCGACGTCCATCCCGTGCACGGTCCCACCGGGCAGGACGTCGGCCTGGCCCTCATCGCGCACCAGCTCCCGCAGCGCGGCGTAGTGCCGCTGCCAGTCCACCGGCCAATCCGGGTTCCAGTGCGGGTCTACGGCCTCCAGCGCGGCCTTCCACTCCTGGTGGCCGTCCAGCGCACCCGCGCGGCGCAAATTGCTCGACCACTGCCCCACCGGCCTGTCCAGGGCTGTTGCCGACCTTGGAGCACAAAGGGTCCAGTGATCCTCGTAGTACGCCTTCGCGGCCTCCAGGTTCTCCTGGAAGCGCTCGTCAGCGACGCTCCAGACCATGCCGAGCTTCTCCAGCCGCCGGGCGCGCTGTCGTCGCCCAGTTTTTATGCGTTGTTGCTGTGGCTGTGAGCTGGGGTTTCTCAACTCTTCTGGGCGATGTTCGTGGCGTTTGGGGCATGCGTGGAGTGTGGGGCCGGGCGGGTGGGGTCTGTCTGACCTCTGTGTATGTGGCTGTGCCCAGGTTGATCGAGCAACACAGTTGTCGCCAGCGAAACCGACCGTCCGCTACCCAGACGACGCAACCACACCCACACGGCACGCCTGGAGAAGCTGAGAGCCCGTCTCCACGCCGCTGCATGCCTCATCCCCGGCCTGACCGCCCATCAGGCCAAGGGTCGGGAGTGGGACGCCGTCGGCGTGTGCCTCACCGGCCCGGAGCGCGAAACCCTGCGACAAGGCCTCAGCTCCGACGGCGAAGACCACCGCAAGCTCTACGTGGCCCTCACCCGCGCCAAGCGATTGACCACCGCCGTCTACGGCGACGCACCGTGATGGTCTCCTTTGCAGGCAGCGCCCGACGGCCTTGCCGCGGCCGTCGGGCGCTGGTGCACGTGCTTTCGCTGCCAAGCATGCTTTTCGTTGTCGCAGCTGTGCCGCCACGCGGTGGGAAGGATGCAGGCCCCGAGCGGACAATTCGGTTGCGGAGGCCCTCCAACGTCGTCGGTCTTAAGACGCCTGGCCCGCCGCGCCGCCCGCCAAACAGCCCAACGTCACAGCCGCCCGCTGACCGTGCACGAGCTGAGTAAACTCGCAGCCGACCACAGCCTGCGCGTGGTCGCCGACGAAGTGCACCTCCTCGACGTCGTCATGGAGGCCCTGGACCAGGTCCAGCAGGCGCTGTCGGGCCCCAACGGAATGGCCATCCTGCTGTGGAACCGCGCTGCCGCGGCGGGCGATGCCGCGATGTGGCCGATGTGGGAGGAGGACTTCAGCGATCTCGTCATGGGCTTGCTGAAGATTCGACTCGGCGGGCAGCGCGTCATCCTCAACCGCGAAGTCCAAGTCGACCGCCCCGGCACCGGAGGAGGGCGCACCGACATCCACATCCAGGCAGCAGACCCCTCCCACCACACCGAACCCTTCACCGTGATCATCGAATCCAAGGGCTGCTGGAATCAGGAACTGCCTACGGCACTCTCCGATCAGCTGGTAGCCCGCTACCTGCGCCGACCCCGCACCGCAGGGATCTTCCTGGTCGGCTTCTTCGACTGCGACCAGTGGAGCTCATCGGCAAGGCGGCGCTGCTCACCCCGCCACACACGGCAGCAAATCACGTACGAGCAAGAGCAACTGGCCGCCCAGCACGACGTCGCGGTCCGCGCCAAAATCCTCGACTGCAGCCCCTCGGCGTCCAGACAGACTGAACAGACAGGCAGCACGGCCAGTGGAAAAGCACCGCTTCGTCACCGGTTGACTTCGAGGGTCGTCAGGACGAGCAGAGCGGGGCCCGTACCGGTCCTCTCATCGCCAGTGAGGAAGGCCAGCGCCTCTACTCCTCCCTCGGCCGGCGCCACAAAGCCGGCGTCCTGACCGCCCGGGGGCCGGTGGTCCCTTCCGGCCGGTGGGACTGCCGCACGCCAGCCGATCCCCCTTACGCACGGCGCCCTCCGGGCGAGAAGACGGGCGCCGAGGCGACCTCAGTGAACGCCACGGCCTGCGTCGCTCGCCTGGCCGACCCGCACCCTTTGCAGGGGAGACGTCGGCGGGGTCTTCTGCTCGTGCCGCAGTGACGGCCTCATGACTGGCTCTCGTTGCCGTGCGACAGCCGGTCGATCGCACGGACTGTGGCGTCGCGGGCTTTCGCCACCCGGTCCAGCTCCGCGCGGTGCTCTGCGATCGCGGCCTGTTCGTAGGCCGACTCGACCGCGAACCAGACTCCTACGAGGTTGGTACGCGCCTTGCAGGCGACGTCCGCCCGCGCCTGGGCGATCTCGCTGCGGGACGGGGTCGCGCCGTTCGACGAGGGCACCTCGTCCATGGGGGTGGTCATTCTGAAGCCCCGGGTGTTCATGCACGCCGACCATACCGAGAAGACCTTCGTGACCCGGGCGTCGGACATGGACCGTTCGAAGCCGTCGGCCTTGATGCTGGTGACCATTCCGTCCGTATCGGTGCCTGGCCCCTGCGAAGCCCCGGCGCCGAGCAGCCGCTCGGCCTCGCCCAGGCATCCGCCCCTGGGGACCGGCCGGCCACGGTACGAGGTCAGGGGCGTGCCCGAGCTGTCCACCCCCGTGAGGACACTTTGGGCCGCCGCTGAGAGGGACGGAGGCTTCGCCGCCTTCGCCGCCTTCGCCGCCTTCGCCGCCTTCGCCGCCTTCGCCGCCTTCGCGGCGGTGGCCCCGGAGGGCTCGGGGGCGGGGGTGTGGTAACCCCAGGTCCGGGCTTCCGCGGCGTCGGTGAGCCCGTACCGCCGGTACAGCACGGTGTACGCGTCCAGCGCCTCTCGCTCCGCCGCCGAACCTGCCGGCAGGCGAGCAGCCGCAGGGTACGGCACGGACAACCTCCGCACGCACGCCCGTACGGCCGCGTCGTCCATCTCGTCGTATTCCAGGGCCTGCCGCGGGCTCAACATGTAGCGTTCCACGGGCAGATGAAGGTGCTCCACCCCGACGATCCGCGGAATCGCGCCCACCGCGGGTGGTGCAGCCTGATGGGACGGCTGGGCCGATCGGAACGAGCAGGCGCTCAGGGCCGCTAGCACCAGCGCGCCGCCGGCGAGTGCGACGCGTCGTGGTAGCCGTCGACGCGGTGTGCGTCGTACACGCTGTGCTGGTCGTGCGGAGGCGGGTGCGGAGACGTACGCCATGGCCATCGCTTTCTCGGCAATCGGGCACGCTGTGCCCCGCCCACCGGCGAGGCACCGCGTACTCACGGGTCTGCTCGGCTCAGTGACCGAGACCGGGGCAGCGGGTGTGGTCCGAGATGGCGATGGACGCCTCGTTGTTCCGCATCCAGCTCGTGAGGTTCCCGCCCTTGTGGGGTGACAGCCAGTTGGAGTCCCCGCGGTAGTTCGTCGAGTACCAGATGCCCACGTTGCACACCGTGCCGTTCTGAGCGGAAGCGGCGTTGTTGCGGACCTTCTGGCCGTAGCCGGCCCCGCTGCCGCCGAACCTCTTCGTTCCCAGGTCGCCGACCTTGTACAACGTCGTCCGGTACGCGGCGTTCTTGGCGTTGGGGGAGTAGTACAGGCAGAGGTCGTAACGGCTCCTGACGTCGCAGTCGGACCTGCTGTTCCAACTGGAGATGTTCGCGCTGCGGGCCTCCGCGTGTCCGGCCAGGGCGCCCAGCGCCAGCGCAGCCGTGGCCAAGAGCACTCCGGCACGGGCCGGCGTCGGCTTGATGATCGTCATGTTCGTTCTCTCCCGGTGTCTGTGTGACCACAACAGGTGCGGTGCGGCCCCCAAGCCCCCCGGCCAGGCGGAAGACGGATTCCGTCAGCCGCAATCAGGAGACATGGAGGGCGTGGGGCCGCCAGGTGCTGCCGCCGTGCAGGCCGGCCGGCACCTGCAACCGGTCTAGTACGTCATCGTTGTCCGGTGCCGGTGAGCGGGCACCGGACAACAGCGGCCGGACAACGACGGCTCAGACACGCAGGTCAGGAGAGCGGGCCCGGTGCGCTGCCACTGCAGGGCACATCAGCAGGGCTGGTCCAGCGACGGTTCGGGCATGTACCGGTGCCACTGCCGTGCGCTGACAGCGCCGGTCGAGGCGCACAGGTGGCGGATCGCCTGGCTGACGTCGAGGTTCCACAGCCGCACGGTGTGGTCGTCGCTCGCACTCGCCAGAGTGTGGCCGTCAGGGCTGAACGCCACGTCGTCGATCGGCCCGGTGTGGCCGACGAGAGCGGTGCCCAGCTGGGACGGGTGCTCCGGGTCGATGACGTTCCACAGGACGACGGTGTGGTCGTCGCTGCTGCTGGCCAGAGTGCGGCCGTCCGGGCTGAAGGCGACCCCGTACACGAAGCTTGTGTGACCGAGCAGGGGCTCGGCCAGTGCCAGCGGCCGCGCGGGGGCGGTGACGTTCCACAGCCGTACCGTGTGGTCGACGTTGGCGGTGGCCAGGGTCCGGCCGTCGGGGCTGAACGCCACGCCGTACGCACCGCCGCTTCGGGCGGCGAGGGGTTGGCCCAGCGGGACAGGCCGGTAAGGGTGGGTCACGTCCCACAAGCGGGTGGTGTCGTCCGCGGAGGCCGTGGCCAGCACGTGCCCCTGCGGACGGAAGGCCAGGGCAGTGACCGCTCCTTTGTGCGCGGCGAGCGGCTCACCGATGCCGGTCGCGTGCGCCGGACGGGAGACGTCCCACAAGCGGACCTGCTGGTCGCTCAGGCCGGCGCTCGCCAGCGTCCGGCCGTCCGGGCTGAAGGCGACCGAGCTGATCTCGCCCCGGTGGCCGGTGAGCGGACCGCCCAGAAGCTTGGCGCGCGCGGGATCGCGCACGTCCCACAGCCGGATGGTGCCGTCCCGGCTGGCGCTGGCCAGGATTGCCCCGCTGGGGCTGAACGCCAGTTTCCGTACGGCGTTGCGGTGGCCGGTCAGAGGGCGGCCGAGAGGTGTGGGCCGTGACGGGTCGGTGACGTCCCACAATCGGACGGTACTGTCGGTGCTGCCGCTGGCCATGATGTGCCGCACCGGGCTGAACGCTACGGTGTTGACGTAACTCGGGTCCGGGACGACGGTGTTCGGGAGCTTCCAGAGCCTGACGGTGTGGTCGGCGCCAGCCGAGGCGAGGCTGTGCCCGTCCGGGCTGAACGCCAGCCAGTAGACGTATTCGGTATGACCGGTGAGGGGTTGCCCGAGCGGGACGGGTGCGGAGGGGTCCGTGACGTTCCACAGGCGGACGGTGTGATCAGCTCCGGCGGTGGCCATGACCCGTCCGTCCGGGCTGAAGGCGACCGCGTAGACCGTGTCGTCGTGTGCGGCCAGGGGTTTTCCGAGCGGGACGGGTGCGGTCGGGTCGGCGACGTTCCACAGGTGGACGGTGCGGTCGTTGCCCGTGCCTGCCAGGAGACGGCCGTCGGGGCTGAAGGCGACGGAGTACACGGTGTCCTGGAAGCCGGTGAGCCGCCCCAGACGTTGCGGTTTGGCGGGGTCGGTGACGTTCCACAGCCGAATGGTGTGATCGTGACCGGCGCTGGCGAGCGTGTGCCCGTCGGGGCTGAACGCGGCCGAGGCGACGGCACCGTGGTCGTGTCCCTTGAGGGGGCGTCCGAGCCGCCGCGGGTGCGCCGGGTCGGCGACGTTCCACAGCCGGACCGTGCCGTCGTCGCTCGCGCTGGCGAGGGTGTGTCCGTCCCGGCTGAAGCCCACGGAGAAGACGTAGCTGCTGTGACCGGTCAGCGGCGCTCCCCAGGCAGCAGGGTGTGCGGGGTGGGTGACGTTCCACAGCCGCACCGTGTGGTCGCGTCCCGCGGACGCCAGGGTGCGGCCGTCGGGGCTGAAGGCGAGCCAGTAGACCCACTTGCTGTGGCTGTCGACGGGGCGGCCGACCGGTACCGGGTCGGTCGGGTCCGCGACGTTCCACAGCCGGATCCGCCCGTCCGCGCCCCCGGCGGCGAGGGTGCGGTGGTCGGGGCTGAACGCGACCGCGAACACGGTGCCGCTTCCGGCGGTCAGGAGCCTGGACACCGGGGCGCCGGCGGCGCTGATCAGGTCGGTCTGCAGCTCGGGCCGCGGGCGGATGCGGTAGGCGGCGATGTCCAGTTGGGCGGCGAGCGAGGGGTCGGTCTGCCGTAACTGGCTGGCCTTGGTCTGCACCTCCCCGGCGATGGCGTTGTTGCGTTCGGCCTGGGCGGTCGCGCTCTTCTTGAGCGCTACTCCGGCGGCCACGGACGCGACGAGGGCCAGCACGCACACGGCGGCGATTCCGGCGCGGCGTAGACGTGCCGCGCGGCCCGCGTGCCGGACGGACGCGGCGAGGAACTCCTCCACCCGGGGGCCGGCGGCCGGACCCTCGCCACGGGTGGCGGCCCATTGCCGCGCCGCGGCCAGCACGCCGCCCCGGTACAAGGCACCGGGGTCGCGGCCCTGCCGCTGCCAGACGGCGGCCGCCTCGGTGATCTGCTGGTGCATGAGCAGACCTGCCCGGTCCTCGTCGATCCACCCACGCAACCTGGGCCAGGCGTGCAGCAGCGCCTCGTGAGTGATTTCGGCGCTGTCCCTGTCCAAGGTGACCAGCCGCGCCTGGGCGAGAAGGTCCAGCACGGCGCCGGTGTCCGGGCCGAGGTCCTCGCGCGACACGGGCCGTTTGGAGTCGTCGGTTCCGTCGCCGAGGGACACCATCCGCAGCAGCACGGAGCGGGTGAGCCGCCGCTGCTCGGCCGTCATCTGCTCGTACAGG